>NZ_QGGR01000001.1 GCF_003148685.1 Actinoplanes xinjiangensis
CCGTGGCCGCCGCCGTGACCGCCACCGTGACCGCCACCGTGACCGCCACCGTGACCGCCACCGTGACCGCCACCGTGACCGCCACCGTGACCGCCACCGTGACCGCCACCGTGACCCGGCCTATGCCTGAAGGGGTGGTAGTACCGGTGGCCGATCGTGTAGGAGTTGAACACGTGCGCGGGCCGGTACAGCCAGTTGTCGGGCCAACCGCCCCTCCAGCGGGTCCAGATCCAGTCGTCCTCCGGGACCTCTAGGACCCACACCACACCGCGGCCGGGAACGGAGGCGCTGTAGTAGTTGAAGTCCTGCCACGCTCCCTGGGCCACGCCATACGCGCCGGCCCGCTGACACAGCACCTCGTTGGTGTAGTAGCCAACCACGTACTCGTCATCCCAGTCTTCCGCCGCCATCGGCGACGAAGCCGCCTCGTTGACAGCCGGTGCGGCCAGTTTGGCGCTGAGTCCGGCCGCCGGGGCGGGAGATGCCACGCCTAGCGCACCGGCAACTGCCAGGCTCATGCTGGCAGCAGCCAACATTCGCTTCGGGTTTTTCATTTTGTCACACCTTTTCGGTACAAATCGCCATGACTTGCGTCAGCTCACCATGGCCCTCAAAGATCAATCGGAGCTTTACCCGAAAGCTGACCGTTCGGATGACCCGCCGCGTGTCCGTAAAGCCGGGATTGCCGGTTCCTGGTTTAACCCCACCGGGAACGGGACAGGCACTTCCGGTGGCCGCGCGCAACGCGCCCGTATCAGGCCGCCATGGTTTGGCACGGCACGCCGCCATCGTTTGGCACGCCACCACGAAGAATGGAAAGTTCCTTTAACCCGGAACCCGGCATGCACTTCCACCATCCACTCAACGCACCCGACTGGACAACAGGCCCTCACCCGGCTCCGCGGACCTCACAGTCACCGCTGGCACCACTCTGAACATTGTTCTCCCCCGCCCCGGCTCCGCGCTTGTTCCGCCGCCGATCGACCGCACGAAAGCGCTCGAAAGCCACGGACCGACAACCGCCGGCGGGCCGTTCTCCGAGAAGATCCCGACAGCCGGAAAGAACGAGGACCGCCGGCGCCATAGGCGCAATCACCGGCAAACCGCGGGAGATGGACGCTGGCATCCGCAGAAGAAGAACCCCGGCATCCGCAGGAGAAGGACGCTGGCATCCGCAGGAGAAGGACGCCGGCACCGCCTACGGATGACCCCGGAACCTTCGGAGCGGGACTTCCGGAACGCCCTTAAATCGGAGACCGGCCAAAAGGACAGCCTCAGTCACCGCCGAGATCGTCGGCCAGCGCCCGATACGCCACCCGCAGGACCTCCGTGATCGGCTGCGTGGCATGGGTGAGCCCCGGCGGGTCGAGCTGATCGAGCAGCGCATCCGGCCGCAGCACTCGGCCACGCCCGTCCGCCGCCCCGTCGCGACCCGGCCCCGTGGCCGTCACCCATTCCTCCTCGGCCCGATCGTCGCCTCGCGGGGCGCCGGTCGGAGCGTCGCCGACCGCGGGAGCGCCGACGCCGGATCCCCCGGACCACACCGCGGCCCCCCAGAAGGCGGTTGGATCAACGGTGGACGGCGCGCTGCCCGCAGCCGTCGCGTCACCGCCGCCGCGTGCCTCTCCGGCCCCCGTGTCCCCGGCCGGGGAAGAGGAGTCCGCCGGCCCGCCGAAATCCGGCGAAGCGCCGAAGTCCGCCGGCCCGCCGCGTGAGGTGTCGACGGCGGCGGCCTCCCGAAGGCGGCGGAGCCGCATCAGCAGTTCGTCGCGTGATCGCCCGCGCCAGGTGAACACCTCGAACGGGTCGCTCTCGAATGCCCTGGCCAGCGCATAACAGGTGGCCGCCAGGTGGGCGCACGGCATCGGCCATCGCTCGCAGGTGCAGTCCATCGCGACCTCGTCGAGGGACAATGGCAGCAGGCTCAGCCCGGTCCCGTCGAACACCGCTTCGATACCCGGCGGCATCCGCCCGTCGAGCAGGTCGGCGACATAGCGCGCCTCGGCGACCAGTGTCTTCTCCACGCGGGCCCACTCGGAGGCCCCGAACGCGCGCACCGCGATCCGTGCCCGGAACGCCGTGGGATCGTCGGGCCCGCGGACCAGGGCGACCGCGAGGCTGCCGGAGACGGTCAGGCTGCGCACGTGCCCGGCACGCTCGTCGCGGCGCCCGCGGGCGAAGGTCGGCCCCATCCGGAGGGACTCGAACATGCCCAGGAAGGCCGGGGAGAAGTCAGTCAACGATGGCCTCCGGCGCGAGGGCGAACAGGTCACGGATCTCGCCGGCGGACAGGGCGCTCAGCCAGCCCTCGCCGGAGCCGACGACACGCTCGGCGAGGATGCCCTTGTCGGTGAGGACCCGGTCGATGCGCTCCTCCAGGGTGCCGAGGCAGACGAGCGTGTGGATGTGCACGTCACGGCGCTGCCCGATGCGGAACGCGCGGTCGGAGGCCTGGGTCTCGGTCGCCGGGTTCCACCAGCGGTCGATGTGCACGACGTGATTGGCGGCGGTCAGGTTGAGTCCGGTGCCGCCGGCTTTCAGTGACAGCACGAAGACGCCCGGCTGCTCGGCTCTCTGGAAGTCGGCGACCATGCTGTCGCGGGCGGCGCGGGGGGTGCCGCCGTGCAGGAACCGCACCGGAACACCGAACCGGGCGGCCAGGTGCGGCGTGAGCATCCCCCCGAAGCGGGCGAACTGGGTGAAGCACAGCACGCTCTCCCCCGCTCCGAGCGCGTGGTCGACGATCTCCTCCAGGCGGTCGATCTTGCCGGAGCGGCCGGGCAGCGGGGACGCGTCCTTGAGCAGCAGCGCCGGGTGCACGCAGGCCTGTTTCAGTTTGGTCATGGCGGCCAGGACCAGGCCCTTACGCCATCTCTCCCCCGGCTCGGCGAGCCGCTCCAGCAGGTCGTCGAGCACCGCCCGGTACAGGCTGACCTGCTCCAGCGTCATCCCGCACAGGTGCCGGACGTGCCGTTTCGTCGGCAACTCGCCGGCGATGCCGTGGTCGGCCTTGGTCCGCCGCAGCAGGAACGGACGGGTCGCCTGGCGCAGCCGGGCGGCCGCGTCCTCCTCCGCGTAGCGCTCGATCGGGACCGCGAACCGGGCCCGGAACGTGTGCGCCGACGCCAGGATGCCCGGGTTGACGAAGTCGAGGATCGACCACAGCTCGGACAGCCTGTTCTCCACCGGGGTGCCGGTCAGCGCGATCCGGTTGCGCGCCGGGAACCGCCGGACCGCCTTGGCGGTGGCGCCGCCACTGTTCTTGATGTGCTGCGCCTCGTCGAGCACCACCCGGTCCCACGAGATCGCGGCCAGTGCGTCCGCGTCACGCACCGCCGTGGCGTAGGTGGTGAGCACCACGTCGGCCCCGGCGGCGAGGACGGCCGGATCCTCCCGGTCGGCGCCGTGCAGCACCCGCACCCGCAGCGACGGCGCGAACCGGCCCGCCTCCCGCTGCCAGTTGCCCAGCACCGACAGCGGGCAGACCAGCAGCGCGGGCCCCTCCCGGTGGTGCAGCAGCAGAGCGAGGAGCTGCACGGTCTTCCCCAGGCCCATGTCGTCGGCGAGGCAGGCGCCGAGTCCCAGCGAGTCGAGAAAGGCCAACCAGGAGAAACCCCTGATCTGGTACGGCCGGAGCTCGCCCACCAGCCCGGCCGGCGGTGGCAGCACCTCCAGCCGCTGGTCGAGGCGCCCGCTGAGCAGATCGGCCAGCCAGCCCTCGCCCCGCGCATCGGTCACCGGCAGTGGCAGCTCCTCCGGTGGCAGCAGCCGCGTCATCCGCAGCGCGTCCCCGGCGGTCATCCGCCCACCGCCCCGGCGCAGGAACGCCAGCCCGGCGGCGAGCCGCTCCGGATCGAGGAACACCCACCGCCCCCGCAGCCGGACCAGCGGCACCTTGGCCTGGGCCAGGTCGGTCAGGTCGTCCTCGGTGAGGGTGCGCCCGCCGAGGGCCAGGCCCCATCGGTAGTCGACCAGCTCGCGCAGCCCGACCGCCCGGTCCCGGAGCACGTGCGACACCGGGTCCCGCCCGCGCACCTCCAGGGCGAGCCCGAGGCTGGGCCGCCGTCGCCACCAGGCCGGCAGCAGCACCCCGTAGCCGCCCTCCTCCAGCAGTGCGGCGTGGCTGAGGAACCGGTGCGCGCCCTCGGTGTCGAGCAGCATCTGGCCGGGGTGGGCGCCGTGCAGCGCCTCGGCCAGGTCGGGGTAGAGCCGCGCCGCCCGGCCGAGCCCGGCGAGCAGCCGCTCCTGCGGATGTGACGTCCACCGGCGCAGCGGCGCGGACCGGTCGCGCCAGACGTCGGCGGCCGGAACCAGCACGCTCGGCTCGTCGACGGCCTGCAACAGGAACTCCAGCCGCCACGTGTCCTCCGGCAGCGGCACCTCGTCGGGCAGCACGGGCTCGTGCTCGCGTGGGTCGCTCAGCCGGAAGCACACCCGCACCTCGGCGCCACTGGCCGCCTGCTCGAACCAGGCCCCGAGCCGCCCGGCGAGCGTGTCGGCGAGCGCCGGGGCCGCGTCGAACTCCGGCTCCCCGGTCAGTGCGGCCAGCCACCCGTAGTCGGCGAGCGTCACCCGGGCCTCGGCGAGCCGGGTCCGCACCAGCCCGTCGACGAGCCGCCCGAGCGCGGCCACCGCCAGCTCGCCCGCGGTCGTCTGCGCCCCGGTGGCGGGCTGCTCGGCCCGGCATGCCGGTGGCATGCGGTCCCGTAGGGCCGCGAATCGCACCGCGTCGGTCCCGGTCACCACCGGACGCCACAGGGCCACCGGCCGGGGTCCGTCGATCCGCACGCCGGGGAGCACCCGCCCCCGGCGGACCAGGCCCACCGCGAACCCGCACAGCTCGACCACCCACCCGGCGGACGGGGCGACCCGCCCCTCGAACTCGGCGATCAGGTCGGCGTCGGCGAAGGGCACCCGCACCGCGGGCACCCGCCAGGCGCGGGCCCGGGGCGTGCCCCGTCGCTCCGGCAGCCCCAGATGCGGCGACGGCAGCGGCCCCGACCCGGTCGACGGCAGCAGCAGCGTGGCCTCGGGTCGCGTCTCACCGGCGGGCAGCCGGTCGGCGGCCAGCGCGAACGGATGCGGCGGTGCCGCCCCACGCCCGGCGGTGGCACCGCCGGCCGCCCCGTCCTCCGCCCACAGGCTGAGCCCGCCGTCACGCCCGACGAGCCCGTGCAGGACCCGCACGCCCGTCACGCCGGCCCGGACGATCGCGGTCATGCCGGAGCCGGGAAGCGCTGCGGAAGGCGGTACCTGAACATGCCGCCGACTCTAGGCCGCCCCTACGACACTTTCCGGCCGCCGCGACCCCGCCCGGGCCGGGAACGTAACCACCGTCACCCGGGCGTACCGCTTCAGCCGGTCAGGTGCCCGGTCTGCTCCAGCGTCCAGGTGATGTCGGGCGGCCGGACCCGGGCACAGCGGGGTCCGCCGTCCGGCCCGGTCAAACCGAGCCGCGCGACCAGCACGCCACCGTCTTCGGCCGCGCTCCGCAGCAGGTCACCGGGGATGTCGGAGAACATCAGCTTGGCCCGCCGGAACCCGGCGAACACACCGGTGCCGGTGGAGCCCCAGCTGAGATAGAGGAACCGGGCCCCCGGCCGCCCGTGCACCCACGGCCCGCCGACGTCGATGAACCCCTCCACCTCGCGGCTGTCGACCTCGAACTCCCAGACGGCCCGGTCCTCGAACACCCCGACCCGGTCGACGACCTCCTTGCGCCGCTGCACACCGACCTGCACACCGCCGAGCCGCAATGCCTCGGCCTGGGGCGCCCCGGCCCGTCCCGGCAGCTCATCCCCCTCGATCCGGATCCGCATGCAACCGACTCTAGAGAGCTCCCGCTTCGTCCTGGCATGGGCAGGCGCACACGATCGGGGACCGGTTGCGGCCCGACCGGGGGCAGGAGGGGACATGCCGGCGCCGGGCGGCTCGGCACGATCCCCGCAGACGTTCCGGATGCCGTCAGCCGGGGCACGGACCTCGCGAAGACCCGGCCCCGGCAGGGCGGTGATGGCGCACGCCCGGCGCGGGCGCCCGGGCGACGCTAGGGTGCGTTCATGGAGGGTGCCGGCGGGGCGTGGTGCGAGGGCACCGTGGTCCGATTCCGGTATGCCGATCCCGGTCACCGGCTGGCCGGGGTTCGCCTGTGGTCCTCGACGATCCGCGCCGACCTGGCCTTCCGGCGCGATCTCGGCGTCTGGGAGCTCTGCTGTGCGCGGCCGCCCCTGTGGCGGCTGGACTATCACCTGGAGCTGACCGGCGCGGACGGCGAGCGGCACAGCACCGAGCGGGCGGAGCTGCGATGCCCCGACTACGCCGAGCCGGACTGGCTGACCGCGCCGGCCGCCCCGGGAGCCTGGCGGCGGATGCGACTGCCGGGGCTGACCGCCCGGGTCTGGTCACCGCGGGCCGGCACCGACCGGATCCTGGTGGCACACGACGGTCCCGAGTACGACCGCTGCGGCCGGCTCGGCGACTACACCGCGGCGGCCATCGGATCGGGACGCGTCCGCCCGTACCATCTGGTGCTGCTGCCGCCGGTCGGCCGAACCGTGAGTGGTCCGCCGAGCGGGAGCGGCCGGGAGAAGATCTATGCCGCCGACCCGGGATATGCCCGTTTCCTGGCGGGAGATCTCCTTCCACGGATTCGTTCCCGGCTCGATGGCGGCCCGGTCGTCGGCGCCGGGGCGAGCCTCGGCGCATTGGCGATGCTGCACGCGCAGTGGTGGTTCCCGGCGCCGTTCGCCGGTCTGTTCCTCCAGTCGGGCAGCTATTTCGACGCGCGGCACGACCGGCAGGAGGCCGGATTCCGGTTCTTCCGGCGGATCGTCCGGTTCACGAGCCGGCTGCGGCATTCCGGGAGCGGTCCGGCTGTTCCGGTGACGCTCACCTGCGGCGCGGCCGAGGAGAACCTGGCGAACAACCGGGACATGGCGGATGCATTACGCAAACAGGGGTATGCCGTGGAGTTCGCGGAGAATCCGGACGCACACACCTGGACCGGGTGGCGGGATGCACTGCATCCGCATCTGACCGGCCTGTTGCGACGGGTGTGGATCTAGGGGAGGCGATGTGGCCGACGTCGAGCACACCATCGGCATGCTGCTGGGCACCGAGGACGACTGGCCGCGCGCCTATGAGGCGTTGCTGCGGCGGCTGGGGGTGGTCTCCGGCCCGGACGGGCGCAGTCACCGGGCGCGGCCGGTACGGGTGACGATCGAGCCGTTCAACCTGCGGGACAAGCCGCGGCACGACCTGGTCATCGACCGGCTGGCCTACTGGTACTACCACCCGCGCGAGTGGCTCAAGAAGATCGCACTGATGGACGACGTGTACCTGTTGAACAGCCCGTTCACGTTCCAGTCGATGGAGAAGCACGCGGCGTACTGCGCGATGATACGGCTGGGGCTGAAGGTTCCCGAGACCGTTCTGGTGCCGTTCAAGAATCCGCTGGAGAATTCGCGGTGGGCCTATACGGCGGAACGGTACAACCGCCCTTTCGATCTGGAGGCGACGGCCGCGGGGGTCGGTTATCCGCTGTGGATGAAACCGTATGACGGCGGGGCCTGGGTGGGGGTCTCGAAGATCCGGAATCCGGCCGAACTGCACGCCGCCTACGACGCCTCGGGCGAGCGGTTGATGCACCTCCAGGCGTCGGTCGAGGGCTATGACGTGTTCGCCCGCAGCCTGAGCATCGGGCCCGAGACGATGGTGATGAAATTCCGTCCGGAGCAGCCGATGCACGCCCGCTACGAGGTGGATCACCATTTTCTGTCGGCGACGGCCGGCGACGAGGTGGTGACGATCTCCCGGCTGGTGAACGCGTTCTTCCGGTGGGAGTTCAATTCCTGCGAGTCGCTGGTACGCGGCGACGACGTGTACCCGATCGATTATGCGAACGCCTGCCCGGATGTGTCGCTGACGTCGTTGCACTACTACTTCCCGTGGGCGATGACGGCTCTGCTGCGGTGGACGGTGTTCTGTGTGGCGACCGGACGGCGGCCACGACTGGACATGGACACGGCGGCGTACTTCGCGGTGGCCGACTCCGACCGGACGTATGCGGAGAAACTTCAGGAGTACCGCAGGCTCGCCGACGACTACTTCGAGACCGAGAAGTACCGGGAGTTCTGCGAGAAGAGCCTGGGCACCGTGGACGAGATCGTCTACGAGTGGGTCTCCTCGGAGGAGTTCCACTCGCTGCTGCGGGAGACGGTCCGCGCCCACTACCCGGTCCACGAGCACGAGAAGTTCCTGGCCCACTTCGGCGGCCTGATCGACGCCTGGATCCGCGACCAGGGGCGTTGACGCCGTAACACCCACGCAACCAATATGTGTCCATGCATCTATGGGAGCGCTCCCTCAAGATAGGCGCCGTCGCCGTCCTGATGGTCGCCGGCGCCGCGGCCCCGGCCCACGCCGAAGAGGTCGAACAGGTCCTGAACGGCGGTTTCGACAACGGCGCGGACCCGTTCTGGACCAACGCGGGCATGACGATCGGCCTCACCGACGGCCGGGCCTGCGTCGACGTGCCCGGCGGCACCGTCAACCGCTGGGACGCCGCGGTCGGCCAGAACGACATCGACCTGGTCGCCGGCGAGACCTACCGGTTCAGCTTCGACGCGAGTGGCGACGCCGGCCACGTCGTACGGGCCATCACCGGCCTCGCCGTCGATCCTTACGACACCTACTTCGAGCAGTCGCCGGTCCTCGGGGACTGGCAGCACTACGAGTGGACGTTCACCGCGAACGCGAGCACCACGCAGGGCCAGGTCGCCTTCCAGGTCGGCGGCAGCCCCGACCCGTGGCGCTTCTGTGTGGACAACGTCTCGCTGGTCGGCGGCGTGCCGCCGGAGGTCTACGAGCCGGACACCGGCCCCCGCGTGCGGGTCAACCAGGTCGCCTACCTGCCGGACGGCCCCAAGACCGCCACCCTGGTCACCCCGGCCACGACCGCGTTGCTGTGGGAACTCCGCGACAAGTCCGGCAAGGTGGTCAAACGCGGTAGGTCGACCCCTCGCGGTGTCGACGCGTCCTCCGGCCAGAACGTCCACACCATCGACTTCAGCGGCTACCGCCACCGGGCCTCCGGGCTCACCCTGAGCGCCGACGGCGAGACGTCGCGACCCTTCGACATCACCTCGCAGGTGTACGACCGGCTGCGCGCCGACGCGCTGAAGATGTACTACACCCAGCGCAGTGGTATCGAGATCCGTGACGACCTGCGGCCCGGGTACGCGCGCCCGGCCGGCCACGTCGACGTGGCACCCAACCAGGGCGACGGCGCCGTGCCCTGCCAGCCGGGCGTCTGCGACTACACCCTGGACGTGCGCGGCGGCTGGTACGACGCCGGCGACCACGGCAAATACGTCGTCAACGGCGGTATCTCGGTGTGGGGGCTGCTCGCCGAGTACGAGCACAACCGTGGCTCGCGCAAACTGAACCTGGCCATCCCGGAGAGCGGCAACCGGGTCCCGGACATCCTCGACGAGGCCCGCTGGGAGCTGGAGTTCCTGCTCAGCATGCAGGTCCCGGCCGGTAAGCCGACCGCCGGACTGGTCCACCACAAGATCCACGACCAGGCGTGGACCGGCCTGCCGCTGATGCCGCACCTCGACCCGCAGCCGCGTGAGCTGCACCCGGTCTCCACGGCCGCGACCCTCAACCTGGCGGCCACCGCGGCCCAGGCGGCGCGGATCTACGCCAGGTACGACCGGGCGTTCGCGACCCGGGCCCTGAAGGCGGCGCGGACCGCGTACGCCGCGGCCAAGGCCCACCCGGACCTGCTCGCGCCGGAGTCCGACGGCGTCGGCGGCGGTGCCTACAACGACGCGAAGGTGACCGACGACTTCTACTGGGCGGCGGCTGAGCTCTACCTGACCACCGGCGAGCGGAAGTACGCGGCGGACGTGCTGGCCGCCCCGGAGCACACCACCGACGTGTTCGGCCAGGTGTCGTTCGACTGGGCGTCGACCGCGGCCGCGGCGAAGATCGACCTGGCGCTGCTGCCGAACCGGCTGCCCGGCCTGTCGAGCGTGAAGTCGCAGGTGGTCAAGGGCGCCGACAAGTACCTGGCGATCCAGCGGCAGCACCCGTACGGCGTCGCCTACGCCCCCGCGGACAACGTGTGGGACTGGGGTTCCAACAGCGCCATCGCCAACAACCTGGTGGTGGTCGCGGCCGCACACCGGATCACCGGAAAGGACCGCTACCGCGACGGCCTGCTCACCGGCCTGGACTACCTGTTCGGCCGCAACGCGCTGAACATCTCCTACGTCACCGGGTACGGCGAGGTCGCCGCGCAGAACCAGCACAGCCGCTGGTACGCCGCACAACTCGACCCGTCCCTGCCGCACCCGCCGGCCGGCACCCTGGCCGGCGGCCCGAACTCCTCGATCCAGGACCCGGTCGCGCAGAGCCTGCTCAAGGGCTGCACCGGCCAGTTCTGCTACATCGACGACATCGGCTCGTGGGCCACCAACGAGCTGACCATCAACTGGAACGCGGCACTGGCTCACCTGATCGGCTACGTCGCCGAACTCGACTGATATCTGTCATCGCACGACGGGTCCCTCCCGCCCTAGGCTTCGAGGGGAGGGCAGGGAGGGACCCGTTGCGCGCTCTACGTTTCGCCACCACGCTCTACCGTCGCCGCCTCGACATCGCCTACCACGGCTACGTCCACGGCGACCCGATGTCACGACTGCACCTGGCGCCCGGCCGGGAGGACCCGTACGCGATCTACGAGAGCATCCGCGCCCGGGGCGAGCTGGTGCCGACCCGGCTCGGCAACTTCGTGACCGCCGGCCATGCGGTGTGCAACATCGTCCTGCGGGACCGCCGTTTCGGGGTGGCGGCCTCGGCGTCCACCGGCCCGGCGGCTCCCGGCCAGCAGGTCGACATGTCGTTCCTGGACCGGGATCCGCCCGACCACACCCGGCTGCGGCGCCTGGCCCAGCCGTCGTTCAGCCCGCGGCAGATCACCGCGTTCCGTCCGCAGGTCGAGCAGACCGTCGACAAGCTCCTCGGCGCCGCCGCCGAACAGGGCCGGTTCGACCTGGTGAGCGGCTTCTCGGCGCCCCTGCCGATCGCGGTGATCAGCGACCTTCTCGATATTCCGAACAGTGACGAGGCCGGGTTCGCCCGGCACGGCGCGACCATCGGCAGCGCGCTGGACGGCATCCGCTCGCTGGGTCACGCCGCCCGGCTCCTGGCCGCCAAGAACGAGCTGGACGACGTGTTCATCCGGCTCATCGCGTCCCGGCGGGCCGCTCTGGAGTCCGGCGCCGAGCCGGTCGACGACGTGATCGGCCGCATCCTGGCCGCCGAGGGCGACCAGATCGAGGCACCCGAGATCCTGCCGATGCTGCGGCTGCTGCTGGTCGCCGGGTTCGAGACCACGGTCAACCTGATCGGCAACGCGGTCAACGCACTGCTCGGCCACCCCGATCAGTGGGAGGCACTGTGCGCCGATCCGGCCGGCCTGGCCGCCCCGGCGATCGAGGAGACACTGCGCTGGGATCCGCCGGTGCAGCGCACCGCCCGGTGCGCCCTCGATGAGATGGAGCTGGCCGGCCACCGGATTCGCCGCGGCCAGTTCGTGGTGACGCTGATCGGCGCCGCCGGCCGGGATCCGGCGGTCTTCACCGACGCGGGGCGTTTCGACATCCACCGCACCCCGGAGGCCGACCACCTGGCGTTCTCCAGCGGCATCCACTACTGCGTCGGTGCACCCCTGGCCCGCCTGGAGGCGACGGTGGCCCTCCAGCGCCTGGCCGAGCGGATGCCGGGCCTCCGGCGGGACGGCGTGGTGCGCCGCCGCAGCTCCGGCCTGATCCGCGGCCCGATCCACTTCCCGGTCCAGGCCACCGGCGTCCCCTCCCGAGCCAGATGAGGGCCTACAGCACTCCATGAACGGCGGCTTTCCGCCACGACGCCGGCGACGGCCCGCAGCACTCCGCCGCCCGCGACAGCAGGCTCCGAGGCGACCGTGGCGGCAGGCTGCGAGGCGACGGTGGCGGCGGTCAGCGGTGCGCCGCCACCAGGGCCGCGAACCGGGCGATCAGGTCGGCCCGGACCGCCCGCTCGGCCTCGTCGGTGGCCGGAAGCCAGGGGCAGGCGACGTGGACGGCGGCGACCCGGCCGGTGGCGAGCAGGCGCCCGCACGCGGCCAGGACCTCGGCTGCGGACGGTCCGTCCGCGACCGGGAAACGCAGCCGCGGCACCTCGGCGGCGTCGATGACGTCCAGGTCGACGTGCACGACGAGCGGACCGGCCGGGGCGGTGTCCCCGTTCACGCCGGCGACCGGGAGCCGGCGGACCGCGCTGCCGGCCAGGTATTCGGCTTCGGGCGGGTCGACGTCACGAGCGCCGGCCAGGACGACCCGGTCCGGCGCGATCGGGCGCAGTCCGAACCGGGTCGCGTACTCGTCGGAGTGCGCGCCGGTCACCAGCCGCAGCGACATCCCGCCCAGATAGCCGGAACCGCTCGATTCGACGGTGTGCAGGTCGGCGTGGGCGTCGAACCAGATGATCGCGGGGTCGCCGCCGCGGCGCTGCACACCGGCGACCGCACCACCGGCGATCAGGCAGTCCCCGGAGAACACGAGGGGAAGACCGTCGGCGGAGGCCACGGCGGCCGCGACCGCCTCGTATTCGGCGGCGAGCCGCTCCCAACGGAACTCGTCCGAAGCGGCGCCGGCCGGGAAGGCCGGATGCACGACGACGTCGGCGGGAGCCGCGATGTCGCCGGCGGGAAGTTGATCGTCCTGGTGGTAGGGCACGAGAATGACCGTCACGGTCCGATTCTCCAGCCCGGTGACCCGTGGGTCGAGGGCAGGCCGAGCATGCCGGTGAGACCGGTCAGCCCCAACTGGCGGTGCACGAACTCGCTGGGGTTGCGCACCACGAACCGGGTGCCCTGGTCACGGGCCGACTGGTGGCTTCCGACGAGCAGACCGATCCCTCGGGAGTCCATGAACGTCACCAGCGTCAGGTCCAGGATCATCAGCCGGGGCCGGTCCCGGTTCAGCGCCTCCAGCATCGCGGCCCGCAGGCCCTCCACCGTCGTCGCGTCGAGACTCCCCCGAACGTCCACCACGGTCGTCCCGTCGGCCTGCCGTCGTGCCGTCATCGCGGCCCCGCCCATCACACGCCTCCGACCTCGGCGAACCGCACGTCCGCCCCTCCGGCTCGCAGGCTCCCCCGCCACCGGGTGGGTGGGACGCACAGGGCGTACGCCGAAGGACCGGGACGCACACGGCGTACGCCGAGTGAAGGGGTCACCCGCCGGGTACGCCGATCCCGGAAGACGCCGAAACGCAACCGGAGGGACGGGTTTCGGCGCATCGCGCCGATCATCTTGCGGCTCACCGGGAGCCCGGGTGACGGTGGCTGGACGATTCCTGGGAGGAGACCGATGGCTGGACGGGGCATCTTCGCGGTACGGGACGTGCGATCGCTGATCTCGGAGACGTCCGAGGAGGGCACACAGCTCAAACGGGCGGTCGGGGCGACCCAGCTGACCGCCATGGGGGTCGGGGCGATCATCGGCACCGGCATCTTCGTCGTCATCGGTAAGGGCTCGTCACTCGCCGGGCCCGCGGTGATTCTGTCGTTCGTGCTGGCGGCGGTGGCGTGTGCGTTCTCCGCGCTGTCCTACGCCGAGCTGGCGTCGTCGATCCCGGTGTCCGGCAGCGCCTACACGTACGCGTACGCCACCCTCGGCGAACTGGTCGCGTGGATCATCGGCTGGGACCTGATCCTGGAGTACGGGGTGTCGGTCGCCGCGATCGCGGTCGGCTGGGGCGGCAACCTGAACGCGTTCCTGGACTCGGCGTTCGGCTACGCACTGCCGGACGCGATCGCGGCGGCCCCCGAGGACGGCGGCGTGTTCAACCTGCCGGCCGTCTTCATCGTCCTGGCGATCACGTTGCTGCTGGTCCGCGGCGTCACCGAGAGCGTCCGCGTCAACCTGATCATGGTGGTGATCAAGCTGGCCGTGCTGGTGTTCTTCATCGTCATCGCGTTCGTGAACTTCGGCACCGGCAACTTCACGCCGTTCGCGCCGGAGGGGGTGGACGGGGTGACCGCGGCCGCGGCGATCATCTTCTTCGCGTACATCGGCTTCGACGCCGTCTCCACCGGCAGTGAGGAGGCCCGCAACCCGGCGAAGGATCTGCCGAAGGCGATCATCGGGTCGCTGCTCATCTGCACGTTCTTCTACGTGCTGACCGTGATCGGCGCGATCGGCATCGCCAGTCCCGCGCAGATGGCCGAGTCGGATGCACCGCTGGCCGCCGCCCTGGACCAGGGTGCCGGGCTGAACTGGGCGGCCGCGATCCTGGCGCTCGGCGCGGTCGTCGCGATCACCAGCGTGGTCCTGGTGATCTTCTACGGCCAGACCCGGATCTTCTTCGCGATGTGCCGCGACGGCCTCCTGCCACGCCGTCTCGCGACGGTCAACCAGCGGTACGGGACACCCGCGCGCCTGACCATCGGCCTGGGCGTCATGATCGCGATCCTGGCGGCGCTGGTTCCCCTGGGCACCATCGTCGAACTGGTCAACATCGGTACGCTGTTCGCGTTCGTGCTGGTCAACATCGGTGTCATCGTGCTCCGCCGGACCCGGCCGGACATGCCCCGCCCGTACCGGGTGCCGTGGTCGCCGGTGCTGCCGTTGATCGGCATCGCCTTCGCCCTCTATCTGATGAGCGACCTGCCCTGGGACACCTGGCTGCGGTTCGGCGGCTGGCTGGCGGCCGGCCTGGTGATCTACTTCGCCTACGGTTACCGCCACTCCCGCCTGCGCACCGTCGAAGCCGAATCGTCCGCCCTGTCCTCGACGCCGCCGCGAGCCGACGACGGCCCGGCTACGCGGCCCGATGACGACGGCACGGCGCCGCGGCCCGACGACGACCGGACGAGATCGTGACGGCCCCGGCCGGCGGCCCGGTGATCGTCGGGGTCGACGGTGCCGCCTCGTCCGCCGACGCGCTGGCGCTGGGCGGGTGGGCCGCCACCACCCTCCAGGTCCCGCTGGTGGTCGCCGCGGTCCATCCGGCACCGTCGGCGATCGGTTCCGGCCGGGTCGACGCCGAATGGATCAGCGACCGCCGGGCCGCGGCCGAGCGGGCCCTGGACGAGGCCCGCGCTCTCCCGGGCGCCGTGGAGGCCGAGTACCGGGTGATCGCCTCCAGTTCAGCGGCACACGGGCTGCATGATCTGGCCGAGCAACTGAGTGCGGCACTGATCGTGGTCGGGTCGGCGGCGGCCGCACCGAACGCCCGTACCTTCGCCGGCAGCACCGCCGAACGTCTGCTGGCCGGCAGCGTCTGCCCGGTGGCGCTGGCCCCGGCCGGGATGCCGGCGCCGCCGGGAACGCTGGGCCGGATCGGTGTCGCCTACGTGGACACTCCCGACGGGCGGGCGGCGCTGACCACCGCGGCCCGCCTGGCCGACCGCACCGGAACCCCGTTGCGGCTGGTCACGGTGGTCGCGCGCGGCGACGCGGCCCGCCCGTTCCTGCTGGGTGCGGACGCCGAGCGGGCGTTCCTGGACACCGCCCGGGAGTCCTACGAGGAGGCGCTGCGCAAGGCCGCCGAGTCGGTCCCCGACGTCACGGTGGAGTGGGAGTTGCGCTCCGGCGACGTGGTCGAGTCGCTGGCCGAACTGGACGACGTCGACGTGCTGTTCTGCGGCTCCCGGGGATACGGCCCGGCCCGCCGCGTCCTGCTCGGCGGCGTCTCGGCCCGCCTGCTGCGCCGAGCCCGTCGCCCGGTCGTGGTCGTCCCCCGAGCCGCCTGACCCGCCCCACCCCGGCTGGCCCCCACCGCTGCCTCAAGACCCCCGAAACAGCGCCCACAACCAGCCAGAGCCCTCCGGCTGGCTCCCACCGCTGTCTCAAGGCTGCCGAGACAGCGGCCACAGCCAGCCAGAGCCACCCGGCTGGTCCCCACCGCTGTCTCAAGGGCGTTGAGACAGCGGCTACGACCAGCCGGATCTGACGGGCTGGTCGTCACCGCTGTCTCGAGAGTGCTGAGACAGCGGTGGGAGCCAGCCGGGTGGTGGTCGTCAGGCGCGGTGGCGGCCGATGTGGTCGGCGTCGTCGTCGGGAGCGGCGGCGACGGCGGAGGTGGGTGCGGCGGCGGCGCGTTCGTCCCAGGGCGACACGGCGGACGGGCGCCGCTCGGCCGGTTCCAGTTCGCGTAGCGGGACGTAGACGCGGGCGTCGACGGCCTCGGCGAGCAGCAGTGCCGCGACCAGGGCGGTGGGGCGTTCCGCCGGATCGCGGGCCAGGCAGCGCGAGCACAGGTCGAGCACCTCGGGCGGCAGGAAGTCCAGATGCGGCAGAGGGTCCGGGTCGGCGAAGCGCTGGGCGACGACCATCTCGGTGTGGCTGCGCGCCGACCACGGCAGGCGACCGGAGAGGCAGTGGTAGAGCAGGGTGCCGAGGGCGAACATGTCGGCGGCGGGGGTGGCCGGGTGACCCTCGAAGCGTTCCGGCGCGATGTAGGCGGGGGTGCCCATGACCGGGCCGTCCGGGTCGACCTCGGGCGTTCCGACGACGGCGGCGATGCCGAAGTCGAGGACCTTGGCGCCGGACGGGGTGAGCATGATGTTGGCCGGTTTGATGTCGCGGTGCACCACGTTCTCGGCGTGGGCGGCGGCGAGGGCGGCCGCGACCTCGGCGCAGATCCGCACGCCGATCCGCCAGTCGATCGGCCCACCGGCGAGGTGCTGGCTGAGGGTCTGGCCCTCGACGAGTTCCATGACGATGTACGGCACGTCGCGATCGGCCCCGGGCGAGGTGCCGAAGTCGTGCACCCCGGCGACGTTGGGGTGGGCGAGGCGTGCCGCGGAGCGGGCTTCGGCGCGGACCAGGGCCACCCCGGTCTCGCCGAGTGTCCCCTCTACCGCCGGATGCATGATCTTCACAGCCACCGGGCGGTCGAGCACCCGGTCGTGGCCGCGCCACACTTCCGACATTCCGCCCAGGCCGATCCGGTTGACCAGCCGGTACCGGCCGCCCAGCGTCCGCATCCGCACCCCCTGTAACAACGTTCGAGGGGCTCCGTTACCCGGCGGGGCCAGGCACAAACAACGCGCCACTCGCACGGGGCCGAGAAATGGCGGAGCCCGTCACCTTGTGGGTGGGGACTCCGCCATTCGACAGTGCGGCCGTTTTTCGCGCCCACCTGACGTCGACGATGACGTTAGGTCATCACCCCGGGAGGCCTTGAACTGGCCCCCACCTGGGGTGATCGCGCTCTCAACTGATCATCCTACGCCCGCAGCCGATCACCGGGAGTGAAGATAGATCAGAGCAATTCGGTACGGAGGTCGTGCGCCCCGTCCGGCCGGGTGGCCTCGTAGTAGAGCCGCTGACGGCCTTCCGGCAGCGCGACGACGCTGAGGTAACGCAGCCCGTACGGCTCGTGCGGGCTGCCGACCGGCTCGCGCTCCTCGGCGGTGAGCTTGCCGAACGTGCCGTCGGGCAGCCGCACGCCGTGGGCGACGCCGGTGCGCTCCTCCCAGTTCTCCCCGGCGGTGGCCCGTCCGTCGTAGGAGGCGACGATCCGGTCGGCGTCGACCACCACCGACGACACGCGCACACCGCGGGCGTCCCACTCGCCGGGCCGGCCGCTCAGTGCGGTCCGCACCCAGGTCCAGTGGACACCGTCCGGACTGGTGGCGTACTCGGTGGTCATCCGGTCGGCGTCGTCCCACGATTCGAGCGGGTGCACCGACGCCCACAGGTGCCAGCCGTGCTCGTCGTGGTGCAGGACCGGGTCCTTGACGCCGACGGTCTCGTCTCCGGCCAGCACGGTGCGGGGCTCGGCGTCGGCCAGCCCCTCCGCGGTGTCGGCTTCGAGCAGGTCGACCCGCCAGTGCTTGGTGCCGGGGGTGGCGGCGCTGACGTAGAGCCGCCACCGCCCCTCGGGGGTGCGGACCAGGGCGGGCCGTTCCAGCGACTCGGCGCCGAACCGGTCCTTGCCGATCTCGGCGACCACGGTGAACGTGATGCCGTCGTCCGAGCGGGCCACCACGTTGGCGATACCGCGTCCGGCGCCGATCGGCAGGCGCAGACGGTACGCCAGGTAGACGTACCCATCGGCGAGAACCGTGCTGGGAGCGCCGGACCAGGCGCCCGGCTCGGATCCGGGAGGCTCGATCACCACTGTGGCGTCGTCCCAGCCGGGCAATGGCAGAGCGGTGGTTCCGGTGGTCAACGCGGCTCCCCTGGGTAGTCGGGCGACGAACCCGTCAAGTTTGCATCATCTATCGGGATGGTGGGGTTTACGAGGTGCGGGCGTGTCGGTCCAGACTGAGCCAGTCGTCGTACCGCTCGCCGGTGACATCCTGCAACAGGGCGATGTCGTCGGCGAAGTAGGGCAGCAGCGCGGCCCGCTCCTCCGGCGTGGTGACCGGCCGGTTGCCCTCGGTGCGGTGCAGCAGGGTGAGCAGCGGGCCGCGGGCGGCCAGGCGCAGCGGCACCGGGAAGTGGTGGCCGACGGTGCCGCCGGCGCGCAGCAGGCCGCGCAGCACCCGGTTGATCCCGTTGTCCTCGACGTAGTGCCGGTTGACGTTCTCCTTCGGAATGGTGGTGAGGATGCCGGTGCGCACCCCCAGGAAGGAGCAGACCCGGTCCAGGGTCTGCGCCGGGTCGTCCTTGAGGTCGCGGTAGCGCAGCAGGAGCACCCGGTCACGGGAGAACCGCTGATAGAGGTGCTCGAGTTGCCGCCCGTACAGGCCCAGGCCGATGTAGTGCCAGAAGTCGGCCCAGTGCCGGGCCTTACGGGACTCCTCGGCGCGGCAGGCGGCGAGGAAGTCGGCCTCCTCCTCGAGCCCGGCCACCCACAGGTGGGTCCAGTTCGAGTGGGCGCGGTCGACCGGGTCACGGAGCAGGATGATCAGCTTCACGTCCGGGATGAGCGCCTTGATGCGGTCGTGGGACTTCAGGTCGTACAGGTAGAAGGGTGTGGCCTCGCCTTTGAGGGCACCTGCGGGCGCCGCCGCGAAGAGTTTCTCGTACGCGGGGCGCTGCCAGATGTGTTCCTGATAGGTCTGCACGTCGCCGGGGCCGCCGATGGTGGGCGGCGGCCCGTCGGAGAGGAAGAACTTCGGCTCCTTGACCGGCGACAGGTAGAGGTCGGGGTGGCCGGTCAGGGCCGCGTGCAGGGCGGTGGTCCCGGCCTTGGGCACACCGGCGATCAGGAAGTCAGGAAGAGACATGTGGGATCCCCTCGGCTCAAAAGTGAGCCTAAGCCTACAGATCCACTAGGATTTCGCAGCGGTTCGCCCACGTGGCGGACACCCGGATCGGCCATGATGCCCGTTCCCGGCCGCAAGTACCCCCAAAAACAGCGAACCGTCGGGTAACCGTCGAACCGGATCCGGCGACGCGGCCGATGACCACGTCAGCCGAACCGGCACCCGCCGGACGATCATCGGCCACCCGAACGGCCGAGGCCCGTCAATCGCCGCCACCACGGTGTCGCGGAGCGGAACCGCCGGCAGCCGCCACTGGGACAAAGGGCACATTCAGTGCCGGATCGGTAGTGCTCGTGCGCCCGGTGCGGGTGTCCACAGACGCAGAGTCCGGTTTCAGTCGCCATCACTCCACCAACGGCTCACAGCGACGCAGGCCACGCGCTTCCAACAAGATCGATGCTAGCCCACGGCGACGCTCACCGACTGCAACTACCCAGGCACGTAACCCGGACGAGGACGGGCACGCTGCGCGACTGTCACGTGCCGCCGGGTAGAACTCCACGCAGAACCGACTTGTCCGGATTTATGGAATTCCTCCAGTCTTCCCGACATTCGTCGCGGACGTTCCCCGCCGCCCCTCCACGCCCTCCGGCGTCCCTTACTGAGGGTTACTTCAAGAAGGAATCTTTACGGTGCGGCAGGTTTGAGTAACGCTCCCAGCAGCAACTTCCAGTGACCGTGGCGACTGGAGCCCCATCAAACTGTTGACGCTGCGTAATCCCTTGCTAGGTTGATCTCTCGAAGCGAGCGGCCGTGCATCCCCTCCCGGGAGGCCCGTCGCACTGGTCGTATTGCCGCCCCCGGAAGGGACCGACATGGAGTTCTCGCACGTGAACCCGAACACTGACAGTGACAGACTGCAATCACCGACCGTAAGCGTCGTGATTCCCACGCTGAATGAGGAGCGGAACCTGCCCCACGTGTTCGCGAAGCTCCCGTCGATGATCACCGAGGTGGTCGTGGTCGACGGCGGCTCCAAGGACCGCACCGTCGAGGTGGCGCGGCAGCTCCGGCCCGACGCCGTGATCGTGCAGCAGACCCGCACCGGCAAGGGCAACGCGCTGGCCTGCGGTTTCGCGGCCTGCACCGGCGACATCATCGTGATGATCGACGCGGACGGCTCGACCGACCCGGCCGAGATCCCGCTCTTCGTCGACAAGCTGATCCGCGGCGACCACTTCGTGAAGGGCTCCCGGTTCAGCCACGGCGGGCACAGCCACGACATCACCCGCTTGCGCAAGCTCGGCAACGACGGCCTCAACCTCGTGGTGAACATCCTGTTCCGGACGAACTTCACCGACCTCTGCTACGGCTACAACGCCTTCTGGCGCTCGGTGGTGCCGGCCCTGGACCTGCCGGACGTGCAGCTGCCCCGCCCGGCCGGCGGCCAGAAGCTGTGGGGCGACGGCTTCGAGATCGAGACGATGATCAACATCCGGGCGGTCGCCGAGAAGCTGAAGGTCGGCGAGGTCGGCAGCACCGAACACGAGCGGATCTTCGGGCAGAGCAACCTCAACACCTTCCGGGACGGCTTCCGGGTGCTGCGGACCATCCTCAGCGAGTACGGCCGGATGCACCGCCGTCGCCGGGGCGGTCTGCGCCCCTTCGTGGACAGCCTGCGCCTGACCACCCCGCAGCCGCGTGTCCGCCCGACCGGGCCCGCCCCGTCCGCGGTCCGGCACGCCACCGACCCCCGCCGCGACGCCGCATCGCTCAACCGGGCCGCCCGGTCACGAGTCCCGCTCGACGACTGAACGAACGCGACGAGCCACAGGAGTCCTCCCCCCGTGAACCCCCTGAACCACACCCCCCTCGCCACGACCATCGTCATCCCGACCTACTCCGAGGTGCGCTGGGAGTACCTGAACCGGGTGCTCGACTCGGCCCGGTCCCAGACCCACGCGCCGGCCGAGATCGTCGTGGTCGTCGACTACAACCCGGCGATGTTCGAGCGGATCCAGCGTGAGTTGCCCGGCATCACGGTGCTGAAGAACGCGTATGCCCAGGGTGTCTCCGGCAACCGGAACACCGGTGCCTTCCACGCCCGGACGCCGCTCATCGCGTTCCTGGACGACGACATCATCGCCGACGAGAACTGGCTGGCCCGCCAGATCGAACCGTTCACCGACCCGTCCGTGGTCGGTACCGGCGGCGCGATCCGGCCCGCCTGGGAGGGTCCGGCCCCGCGCTGGATGCCGGCCGAGTTCCTGTGGGCGGTCGGTGGGTCGTACGCCGGAATGCCGACGCGGACCTCGCCGATCCGCAACGTCTGGTCGGCCAACATGATCGTCCGCAAGGACGCCTTCGAACGGGCCGGCGGGTTCCGGGTGGGCTTCGGCAAACTCGGATCCCGCAACCGGCCCGAGGACACCGACCTGTGCCTGCGGATGAGCCAGGTCAGCGGGGGCCGCTGGATGTACGTGCCGGGCGCGGTCATCCAGCACGAGGTGCCGGCCGAGCGGGCGAGCTTCCGGTTCTTCGTGCGCCGCTGCTACGCCGAGGGGCGCGGCAAGGTGCAGATGGCCGGCCTGCACGAGAACGACGCACTCGGCGCCGAGAAGAACTACCTGTGGTCGCTGCCCCGGGCCATGTTCCGGCACCTGGCCGCCGGCCTCACCGGCCGCGGCTCCGACCACTTCCTGCGCGCCGGCGGTGTGGTCGCCGGTGTCGCCGCCGCCGGGTTCGGTGGCGTCGTGGAAACCGTCAGCTCCCGGCGGCCCGGCCGCCGTATCCCGGTGGAGGCCACCCCGTGACCGCGACGTTCCCGGCCGCTCCGCGGCTCGACGACACCGGTGTCCTGCCGGCCGTCGTCCTCGACCTGGAGATCTCCGAGCCCCTGCCCGCGGTCGCCGCGACCGTGCCCGACGGCCGCCGGGTCCAGCAGGCCTGGGCCCTGGTCCGGCTCTTCACCGAACCGCTCGGCACGCTGATGATCGACGTGCCGGAGCAGGGACTCACCCCGGGCGCGCTGGCAACGGCGATCGACGCCGCGCTCGGCGACGTGCTGCGGCCACGGCTCGACGGGGCCCCGGTGCCGTCGACCGGGTTCGTCCCGGCCGGTGAGCCGACCTTCCTGGCGAGCCGCCGGGCGGCGCTCGCCGCGGCACCCGACATCACCGTGGTGGTCTGCACCCGGGAACGGCCCGGTGCACTGGCCCGCTGCCTGGACAGCCTGCTCGGCCAGCTCTACAAGCCGGCCCGGATCCTGGTCGTCGACAACGCCCCGGCCACCGAGGCGACCGCCGAGGTGGTCCGGTCCGCGGCCCGCCGGGGCCCGGTGGAATACCTGCGGGAACCGAAGGCGGGTCTCTCGTTCGCCCGCAACACGGCCGAGACCGCCACCCGCGGCGAGATCGTCGCGTGGATCGACGACGACGAACTGGCCGACCGGTACTGGCTGGCCGAGGTGGCCCGCGCGCTCGTCGACAACCCGGACGCCGACGTGGTGTCCGGCGTGATCGTCCCGGCCGAGCTGGAGACCCGAGCGCAGGTCTGGTTCGAGCAGTTCGGCGGGCACAGCAAGGGCCGCGGGTTCCGGCCGGCCACGTTCGGCCCGCACACCGCGCACCTGCAGAGCCCGCTCTACCCGCTGCCGCCGTTCGGCACCGGCGCGAACATGACGTTCCGGCCGGGCGTGATCGAGCGGATCGGTGGCTGGGACAACGCGCTGGGCGCCGGCACCCCGGCCATGGGCTCGGAGGACACCCTCGCGTTCACCCAGGTGCTGCTGGCCGGCGGGACGATCGTCTACCAGCCGACCGCGGTGACCCACCACTACCACCGGCGCGACTTCGAGGGTCTGCACAAGCAGATGGTCGGGTACGGCACCGGACTGACCGCGGCCTACACCGGTCTGCTGCTGGGACGCCCGGGACTGCTGTGGCCACTGATCCGGCTGGCCCCGACGGCCCTGCGTGATCTCACCGGTGCGGACAGCCTGCGGGTGTCGACTCTGCAGGACGATTTCCCACGTGAGCTGCTCACGGCCAACCGGCGGGGGATGATGGCCGGACCGGGTGCGTACCTGCGAGGACGCCGCGCGGCCCGGGCGAAGCTGCGCGCTGCCCGCTGACCGAAACCCGATCTGTGGAGGGTCTTTTTCATGGGGGACCAGCCGACGCCCGACGAGGACGGGGCGCCGGAGGAGACGACCGCGGAACCGCAACCGGACGCCACGGTCGTCATCCAGGCGGTTGAACCGGTCGAGGAGACCGGCCCGGCCGAGGCGGAGAGCCCGGCCGACGACGAGACGGGCCTTCAGGCCGACGACACCGTCGTCGTGAAGGACGACACCGTCATCGTGAAGGACGACACCGTCATCGTGAAGGACGACACCGTCATCGTGAAGGACGACACCGTCGTCGTGCAGGACGACACCGTCATCGTGAAGGACGACACCGTCGTTCTGAAGGACGCCGTCGCCGTGCCGGACGACACCGTCGTCCTGAAGCCCGTCACCGGTAGGGACAAGGATGACGACACGGTCATCATCCGCCTGCCCAGTGCACCGAAGACCGGCGGCACGAGAGCCCGGACGGCCGGGGTCAGCGCCCTGACCACCGTGCGCAGGCAGGCCGGCGAGGAGACCGTCGTCCTCACGCTGCCGCCTGCCGCGCAGCAGCGGGAGGAGCCGGCGCCGGCGCCGCGCGACGTCTACTCGCTGGGCTGGGCACCGTGGGTGCTGGCGGTGTCCAGTCTCGGGGTGGTGCTGGTCGCCCTGGCCTACGCCGGCGGCCGGCACGAGGCCGGTTGGGCGATGGCCGCCTACTGGACCGGCCAGATCCTCGTGTTCTCCCCCGTGGTGTTCCGGCTGCTGAGCCGGCTGGCCGGGGTGGCCGAGTCGTTCGTGCTGGTGATGGGGCTGGCCGCGAACCAGTACATGCTCAAGTGGATGTACAGCCCGGACCAGTTCCGGTTCCCCGACGAGTTGCAGCACTGGCTCGCCACCACGCTGATCACCGAGTCCGGCGAGCTGTTCCGGCCGAACAACGCGCTGCCACCGGCCGTGCACTTCCCCGGCCTGGCCGAGATGGGCGCCGGGGTGTCGCTGTTCACCGGGCTGCCGGTGACCGCGGCCGGCACGATCGTGGCCGGCATCGCGCACCTGATGTTCGTGGGCCTGCTGTTCGCCGCGGTCCTGCGGGCCGGCAACTCCCCCGCCATGGCCGGGGTCGCCTGCGTGACCTACGCGACGGCCATGCACTACCTGTTCTTCAATTCGATGTTCCTGTACGCGACCGCCGCCCTGCCCTACTTCATGCTCACCGTCTGGGCGCAACGCCGCTGGCGTACCGGCGGCGGCCCGACGTTCCTGGCCCTCGCGGTGGCGGGGATCGCGATGACCACGGTCAGCCACCACGTCACGGCGTTCGCGCTGGTCGCGACGCTGCTGCTGCTCGCCGTCACGGAGCTGGCCCTGGAGCGGCCCCGGCCGTGGGCGGCGCTGATCCCGCCGGCCGTCGCCCTGGCCGTGGTGTGCGGCTGGATCGGGTTCGTGGCACGCGACGTCATCGCGTACCTGCGGGCCCCGGTGCAACGGCTGGCCGCCTCGCTGAACCAGCTGTTCGGCGGCGCCCCGGCCGAGCAGGTCGGTGTCGCCACGCCGGTGCCGCTGGCGCAGCTCGCCGTGCAGGGCCTGGGTCTGCTGGGCCTGCTCGTGCTGTTCCTGGCGGTGGCCCGCGACATGATCGTGCGTAAGGACCGGGACACCTGGCGGTGGGCGGCGCTGGTCGGCGGGGCGGTGTTCTTCGCCGGCAACGGGGCCCGGTTCCTGGGTGCCGGCGGGCCGGAGATCGCCGGCCGGCTGTCGACGTTCACCTACGTCCCGATGTCGATCATCGCGGCGATCGCGATCGTGCACGCCGTACGGATCATCCCGGACAAGGACCAGGACGGGCGCCGCTGGCGTTCGGTACCACCGCCGGGTATCGCGGTCACCACCGGCCGGCGGCTGACCAACCAGGTGTACATCGGCACGACACTGCTCACGCTGCTCATGGTGGGTGCCCGGACCGGTGGCTGGCCGCCGGTGTCGGCGCTGCTGCCGGGCCCGTACCTGCCGGCCGCGTACGAGCGGTCGGTGGACGTCTACGGGGTGGACTCCGCCCGCTGGCAGGCGGAGAACCTGCCACCGCACACCCGGGTCGGCGGCGACATCACCGCGGTGGCGCTGTCTTCGACGTACGGCCGGACCGACCCGGTCCGGGAGGTCGGCCCCCTGTTCTGGGCGTCGTGGTGGACCTCGGCCGAGGAGGAGCTGGCCCGGCGACTGGCGGTCGACTACCTGGTCGTCGACCGGCGACTGGGCGACCGGGTGCCGGAGGGCAACGCGTACTTCCAGGACGACCCGATGGCCGGGCGGATCACCGAGCCGCTCGGCGGGACACAGCTGGGCAAGTTCGACCTGATGCCGCAGATGTCCCGGGTCTACGACAACGGCGTGGTGCGGATCTACCGTCGGGAGACGTCATGAAGCCGGTACGTGCCGGGGTGCTGGCCGGCCTGACGGTCGCGGCGTCGGTCGCCGTCGAGTTCGGCCCGCTGCCGGTCTCGCTGCCGGGTGGGCTGCTGCTCGCGTTCGTGCTGCCCGGGTTCGCGCTCAACGAGGCGATCTTCCGGCCGGCGCGGCGCGACATCGGGGTGGTCGAGCGGACGGTACTGGTGCCGTCGCTGAGCCTGGCGGTACTGGTGCTCGGCGGCCTGGTCCTGTGGACCACCGGTGGGCACCTGAACCGGACCAGCTGGATGCTCGTGTGCGCGGTGACCACCCTGGTCGCGACGGGTGCCGCCTACTACCGGACGCTGCGGGCGGCACCGGCGCCGGCCGGGGAGAAGAGTCCGCCGGTCCCCCGGAACACGCAGGATCGGCTGATCCGCGACGTGCTGCCGCTGACCCTGGCCGTGCTGCTGGTCGCCGGGGCGGGCGTGTGGTCGTACGCCGATTCGGTGCACACCTACGACGTACCGGTGAGCACCCTGTCGGCACAGCCGCCCGGGCCGGTGGACGCCGACGGCAACCGGGCGGTCCGGATGTCGGCGACCGGGCTCGGCGCGGGCGAGTGGACGATGGTGCTCAGCGACGCGGCCGGGGTGGAGGTGGACCGGCGGGAGGTGGCACCGGACGGTGCCGGCGGCTGGTCCGGCGAGGTCACCGTGCCGGGGGATCAACGGGTGACGGTGAACCTGTTCCGCGGTGACGAGGCCGCCGCGTTCCGTACGCTGATCATCTCCGCAGTCCCGTAGCACCGCAGACCGGGAGTCGCTCGCATGCCGTCTCGCCGCTGGCCGGCCGCGGCCGTGATCGCGCTGCTGGCCACCGCCTGCACCCCGGCCGCCGACGAGCCCGCACCGGTGCCGTCGGGGCCGGCGGGCACCACGCCGGCGGGCACGGCCTCCGCGACCACGACGACGGCGAGCACGGCGGCGGACCCCCGGTCGGCGCGCGCCCGGATCGCGCTGCCGCGGGAGGCCGGCGCCTGGCCCGGCCCGAACGGGCTGTCCGGCGTGAACGGTTTCCCGCTGCTGGACACCGCGGCGGTGACCGATTTCTGCACCGACCGCGGCCGCCCGTGCGGGATGGCGCAGACCTACACCGACCGGACCGACTACGCCTCGATGACCCGGAATTCGGCCTGGGTGTTCGAGTCGTTCGCCGGCTTCGACGGTGTCCTGGTGATCTCGCAGGCGCTGGTGCCGGACAAGGGTGAAGCCCTGATGGCGAAGTGTGCGGCCGGCGACTACGACCAGCACTGGCGGGACTTCGGCACCCTGATGGTCCGGCACGGCCGGGGCGACTCGGTGGTCCGCCTGGGCTGGGAGATGAACGAGTCGTCGATGGCCTGGCGCGGCCTGGACACGGCGGCGTACATCGGCTGCTACCGCCGCGCCGCGACGGCGCTCCGGTCGGCGAACCCCCAGGTAGTACTGGACTGGACGATCAACGCGCACAACACGCCGGCCGATCTGTGCGGCGGCCTGAGCACCAACTGCTACCCGGGTGACGAATACGTCGACGTGATCGGCATCGACAACTACGACCACCACCCGTGGTCGCCGACCGAGGCCGATTTCGATCGCACGGCGGCGGCGCCGGAGGGCCTGGACTGGCTGTTCGCGTTCGCCCGCGCGCACGGCAAGCCGTTCTCGGTCGGCGAGTGGGGAGTGATGCCGACCGGGGACGCCGGGAAGGACAACCCGGACTTCGTCCGGTGGATGCACGCCTGGTTCGCCGACCACGCCCCGTACCTGGCGTACGAGGCGTGGTTCCAGCGATGTGACGGCACCGTCTCGCAGTCGGCGATCCTGCGGCCGGACGATCCGGACTGTCTGCCCAACACCGGATCGTCCGACGTGTACCGGGAGTTGTTCAGCCGCTGAACCGCTCGTTGCCGGCCATCTCCCGGTAGGCGGCGGCCGCGTCCGGCACCGAGTCCAGGCGCCAGTGCTCGGGATAGCTGGGGTGGGTGTCGGTGTCGAACCAGACCACCCCGCCGATCGCCGGCCGCTGCTCCACATAGGCGGTGAGCTGCCGGATCCAGTCGGCCTTGGTGGTGCCGCCGTAGTCCTTCGACCCCACCTCGGTGATCATGATCGGCCGGCGCGCGGCGTACTTGTGGTAGATCGGGTCGAACAGCGTCTCGGGCGTCTCCCTGTGCAGGTTGTAGCCGGAGATCCCGACCCAGTCGACGAAGTCGTCGCCCGGGTAGTAGGCGTCGATCCGGTTCCAGTCCTTCCTGGGGCTGGAGTTCCAGTTCGGGCTCCACACCCACGACACGTTCTCGGCACCCTCGTCGTCGAAGATCTTCCGCAGATACCGGAAGCACTTGACGTACCCCTCGGTGTCCTGGTCGTTCTTGGCCCCACCCCACCGGTACCAGTCGCCGTTCATCTCCCAGCCCCAACGCAGCAGCGCGGGCTGATCGAGGTCGCGGAGCCGGCGGGCGGCCGCGGCGATCAGGTCGTCGGCGTCGCCGTCGAGGATCTCGCCGTACTTCGGGCCGCGCCAGGACACCATCGGGACCGACTTCTTCGGCTTGCCCTCGATCCGGTCGGGCAGCGGGTCCTCCCAGGCGTAGAAGACGTGGGTGATCCGCTGGTCGCGGCCGATCTGCCCACGCCGCAGCTTCACCGCCTCCGGGTAGGTCATGCCGTCCAGCCCGAGGTAGGAGCCGAGCATCGCCTTCCCGGCGGTGAACGGCACCGTCCCGCCGAGCTTCGCCGGATCCGCGCCGGTGAACGGTGCGGGTGTCGGCGCCGGGGCGGACGGGGTGGACGTGGGGGTGCCGCTGACCGCGAGCGGCGTCTCCCGGGAGGCCGCCTTCCACATGCCGAAGACGCCGGCCGAGGAGGCGGCACCGAGCCCGGCCAGGCCGAGCAGTCCCCGCCGGGTGACACCGTTGTCGGGATGCGGGCGCCGGTGACCGCCGCTCACGTGAGCTCCCGGCCGGCCTTGCGGGCCAGCCTGCGGACCATCCGCCAGCCCGGCTGGGCGCACTGCCGTAGCCGGGCGGCCGGCGTCGCCGCGGACTGCGAGACGAGCGCGACCAGGTCGGCGCCGGTGTGATCGGGGGTGGGCTGGAACCGGGGCACCGCGAACCGCCGCTCCGACGGGGTGTGCGGGCGCCGGCCGACCTCGGTGGCGTTGTCGTGGCCGGAGCGCTCGACGACCCGGCGCACCAGGGCGCTGTTGTAGCCGTGCGGGTAGGCGAACGACCGCACCCGCCGTTGCAGACGCTGTTCGAGCTGGTCGCGGCTGCTCACCACCTCGTCGCGCAGCTGGGCCGGGGACAGCACGTCGAGCGGGTGGTGGATCAGGCTGTGGTTGCCGATCTCGATCCCGGCGGCGGCGACCTCGTCCAATTCGGCCCAGGTCAGCATCGGGCCGAAGTCCGGCGCGTACCGCCCCAGCCACCCCGCGTGACCGCCGAGGTGGCCGACGGAGGCGTAGAGGGTGGCTCCGGCACCCGCTTTCTGCAGCGCGGGAACACCTTCGGTGAGGAAGTCGCGGTAGCCGTCGTCGAAGGTGACCGCCACCGTGCGCGCGGTGTCCCCGGCGGCCGCCAGGTCGAGTGCCTCGGTCAGCCCGACCAGGCGGTAGCCGGCGTCGCTCAAGGCGTTGAGCTGCTCGGTCAGCCGGTGCGGTGGCACCGCGAGGTCACGCAGCGGGCCGCCGACCGTGGAGACCGAGTGGTACATCAGCGCGGGCAGCGTGGTCACCGCGTCCTCCCCCATGATCTTGTCTTTCCGGTCGCCAAAGTTACCCGCTGTGATCGCTCTCGCGGGTCCTCCTTTCGACTGGACCTCTGGCCTTTTCACACTACAGCGAGTAACGTCCGGGACCTTCCACATCCCCGGCCAGCGCAAACGGCGTCACACGATTATTACTCAAAGTGATATGTGAACCGAAGGCCAACCGGAGACGTATCGGAGGGCAACACCGAAACCGCTCTAAACCCCGGGAGCGCGCACCATGTTCCGCCTCATTCAGTTGCACACCGACAGCGGCGTTCCACGCATCGGCGTGGACCCCGACGGCTACGCCAGCGCCCGTGCCGCGCTGGCCCATTACCGCACCGCCCCGGCGACCTATTTCGCGGTCGGCCGCTTCGACCACGAGGGCACCCTCACCGAGGTGATACTCGACCCGATCTGCGGCCTCGACGGCGCGTGCCAGCGCCCGGCATCGGTGATCCACGCCCAGACGTACGAGCGGCTCTGCGAGCGGTGCGCCTCCGGCCTCGACGTACTCACCGTCCCCCAGCTGGCGCGGCGCCTCGGCATCGCCTGCCGGCTCGCCCCGAGCGTCGCCCGCTTCCGGCAGACCGCACTCGGCGGACTGCGCGCCCCCTCCGGCAACCGCATCGCCCGCGAGTTCCCCGACCACGTCCACGACCCGGCGTGGCGCCAGGAGCTGTGCATCAGCCTCACCCAGAGCCCCACCGCCCTGAACGGCCTGCTCATCGGGGTCGGCGCACTCAGCCACCGCCAGGTCCTCGACCTCTTCCCGGCCCTGTGCGCGCTCGGCGACGAACTGCCCGACGCCATCCACGAGGACCTCGCCCGGGCCACCGCGCGGCCGCTCTCTCCCGCGGGTGTCGCCGGCCTCCGGCTCGGCCTGAGAAACAAACCCTGATCTCGTACGGCCTACGCAGAGTCCCGTCGCTACCGCGCGACGCAGGCGGTCCCTCCGCCCACCAGCGCGCCTTTCGGGCGGAGGCGCCGGGTCACCGGCTGGCCGTCACCGCTGCCTCAACGCCCCCGAGACAGCAGCCAGAACCAGCCGGTCTTTGTCGGCTGGGCGTCACCGCTGTCTCAACGCGCTCGAGACAGCGGTGGGAGCCAGCCGGGGTTCAGAGGCGGATTCGCAGGACCGCTCCGCTGTCCTTGCAGGTGCTGCAGGTGGAGACGTAGGCGTGGCCGCCGCGGATCGCCAGGCCGCCCGGTGAGTTCAGGCCGGCCGCGGTGATCAGCCGGCGGTTGCCCGCGGCGTCGATGCTGGTCAGGCCGCTGCTCTCCAGGACGTAGAGGCGGTTGCCGGGCCCCCAGGCGAGGTCGGCGACATCGGTGAATCCGGTGGCCCAGACCCGCGGGGCGCGACCCGGTTCCACCCGCCAGATCCGGGCCGGCCGTGGGCGTACCGAAGCGTGCCCGAACGTCTCACCGACGAACCAGGCGCCGTCCGGGCCCACCGTCACCGAACCCGGCGCCGCCGGTGCCGGGAAGGTGGCGATCGTCTGGATCCGGCCGCGCGGCGCGATCCGCAGCAGTGCCCGCTCGCGGGCGTCCACGATCACCGTGTCCACCACGGCGACCGGCGCCGGAACGGTGGCCAGCAGGTTCGCGCCCCGGTAGAGGCCGGGCACGGACGTCGCCGTGTGGAGCGGCTCGCCGTCCGCGCCGATCGTCACGTCGGACGGGCCGCTGGCACCGGTTCCGGCGGGTGACGCCTCCGACGGCAGGCCCGAGACCACCCGCCACTGACGGCCGAACTCGATCACCGTGATCGCCCCGGACCGGCCGGAACACCACCAGCCGCGGTCCGTGCCGGCGCGGCATGCGGCTCCGCCCCGGCCGGCCTCGGCGACGTAGAGCTCGCCGCGCGCACCGAAGGCGAGACCTCGCGGACTGTCCAGGCCGCGGGCGACGATCTCGACCGGCGCCCGCCCCGGCAGCGGGACCACCGGGTCGGCCTGACCGGCGATCAGCAGCCCGAAGACAGCAAAATATGAACGGATTGTGAGCAACTAGAACCCCCGTGTAGTCGACTCTCCTCGCACAGGTTCTTTTGCCGCCTTGCGGGTGCATATCGCCCGAACGGCCGGAGGCAGCCCGGAGTCGGAGATCCGACCCCCGTTCCGGTGCCCGGTACGGTCGGCGCATGACGTTCGCCGAACTGGTGTCCCGGGCCCGGGGCCTGGCCGAGAACGGGCGGCGGGCCGTTCTCGGCATCGCCGGTCCTCCCGCGGCCGGCAAGACCACCCTGGCGTCCACGCTGGTCGGTGCCCTGTCCGCGGACCCGCCGCCGGGGCTCGGGCCGGACTGGGCGGTGCACGTACCGATGGACGGTTTCCACCTGGCCGACGTCGAGCTGGAGCGGCTCGGGCTGCGCGACCGCAAGGGCGCACCGGACACCTTCGACGCCTGGGGTTATGCGGCCCTGCTGCGGCGGCTCGTCGAGGACCGCGACGAGATGATCTACGCACCCGGGTTCGAGCGGATCATCGAGCAGCCGATCGCCGGGAGCATCCCGGTGCCCCGCAGCGCCCGGCTGATCGTGACCGAGGGCAATTACCTGTTGCTCGACGAGCCCCGCTGGACGCCGGTGCGGGAGCTGCTGACCGAGGTCTGGTATTGCGACATGGCGACCGACGAGCGGCTGCGGCGGCTGATCGAGCGGCACGTGCGGTTCGGCAAGACATGGGACGCCGCGGTCGCGTGGGCCACCGGGACCGACGAGCGCAACGCCCGGCTGATCACCCCGACCCGGGACCGCGCCGACGTGATTGTCGACTCCCTTTCCCTCAGCTGAGAACCGGCTCAGCATTTCGCCGCGCCCGAGTGGCATGCTTGCCGTCATGTCGGTGGGTGAGGCGGTCGAGACCGAGCCGCGCAGGCGCGGGCCCCGGTTCGCGCGTTTCGGTCTGGTTCTGGTCGCGGTGCTGTCGCTGCTGTTCGGCGTGCCGTGGGCGACGCTCGTGTGGTCCGGCAACGACTGGCCGCTGCCGGTCTTCGTCGCCGGGACGCTGCTGTTCGCCGGCGTGGCGGCCGGTTTCCCATATCTGATGTTCCGCGGGCACGGCGGCCACCGGGACCGCGAGTCCCGGATCGCCGACACCCTGCTCGGCGTGGTCTGGGTGCTGTTCACCTGGTCGCTGATCGGTCAGCTGGCCGGCGTGCTGCTGCTCGCCGCCGGTGTCGGCGACCCGATCCGCTCCCGCCTGGTGTCGGCCGGTGTCGTGGTGATCTCCGCGGGTCTGCTGATCTGGGGTTACACCGAGGCGATGCGGGTCTCCCGGGTGCGGCGCGTCGACGTGACCATCCCCCGGCTCGGTCCCGGCCTCGACGGGCTCAAGGTCGTGCTGATCACCGACACCCACTACGGGCCGATCGACCGCTCGCGCTGGTCCCGGGGCGTCACCGAGGTGGTCAACTCGCTGGACGCCGACATCGTGGCGCACACCGGTGACATCGCCGACGGTCTGGTCGAGCAGCGCCGGGAGATGGCCGCCCCGCTCGCCGACATCCGCGCCCGGTTCGCGCGGGTCTACGTGACCGGCAACCACGAGTACCACAGCGGGGCCCAGGGCTGGGTCGAGCACATGGAGCACCTCGGCTGGGAGACCCTGCACAACCGGCACGTGGTGGTCACCCGGGGTGGCGACTCGCTGGTGGTGGCGGGGGTCGACGACCGGACCGCCGGGGGTTCCGGCCTGCCAGGTCACCGTACCGACCATGAGGCCGCCCTGGCCGGCACCGACCCGGATCTGCCCGTCCTGCTGCTGGCCCATCAGCCCCAGCAGATCAAGGACGCCGTCGCCCACGGCATCGATCTGCAGCTGTCCGGCCACACCCACGGCGGGCAGATGTGGCCGTTCCACTACCTGGTCCTCACCGACCAGCCGAGCCTTCAGGGCCTGTCCCGGCACTCCGAGCGGACCCAGCTCTACACCAGCCGGGGCACCGGTTTCTGGGGCCCGCCGTTCCGGATCTTCGCCCCCAGCGAGATCACCCTCCTGACGCTGCGTTCGGCGGGCTGACCTCTTTCGCACAGCGGTCAGGTTCTGACCGCAATGGGCGACAGCATGAGGTCATGACAGCAACGTGGAAGATCGAGCTGATCCCGGTCCCGGTCACCGACGTCGACCGGGCCAAGGCGTTCTACGAGCGGGTCGGCTTCATCGCCGACCATGACCACCGGGTGCAGGAGGGTCTGCGGTTCGTGCAGCTCACCCCGCCCGGCTCGGCGTGCTCGATCGCGATCGGCGACGGCATCACCGAGAAGACGCCGGGCACGCAGGAGATCCAGGTCGTGGTGCCGGACGCGGACGCCGCCCGGGATCACCTGCTGGCCGCCGGTGTCGAGACCGGGCCGGTCGACGAGCAGCCGTGGGGCCGGTTCGTCCACTTCCGGGACCCGGACGGCAACAGCTGGGCACTCCAGGCGATCCACTACCGGCCGCAAGGATGACCGTGTCCCCGTTGATCTACGTTGTCCTCCGGGACGACACAACGGGGGGTATTCGTGACGCGACAGCATGTCGCCCGGGAGATCGCGACGACGGTCCTGGGCCGTGACCCGGGCCCGATGACGCCCGCCGACAGCCTGTCGCATCAGGTGCACGTCGGCGCGGACGTCGTCGTGAAGATCATCGAGGTGGGGCGCCATCCGCGTCTGGAACGGGAGATCGCGCTGGCCCCCCACCTGCCGGCCGGGGTCACCGCGCCACTGCTCGACAGTGGTGTCCATCCGGTCGACGGTGGCGAGGTGCGGTTCGCCTGCTACGCCCGGATGCCCGGGGCCGCGCCTGGCATGGGTCTTCCGCGGGCCGGCGCGGCGACCGCGCGGGAGCTGGCCGAGCAGGCGGTACGGCGTCTTCAGATCCTGCACGGGTGGACGCCGCCGGAGGACGCCGGCCGGGTGCTGCGGGAGCGACTGGACCACGGCGGGTTCACCGGCCGTACCGCCCTGCTCGCCGAGATCGACGGTCTCGCCGCCGCCGACCGCGGCACCGTCGTGCCGCCCGCGCTGATCGACGGTCTCACCGCGCTGGCCGCGGACGCGCCGGAGCACACCGGCGGGTCCGTCCCGGTGCACGCGGACTGTCACTGGGGCAACTGGCTGGCGGACGGTGGCCGGGTCACCGCGCTGCTGGATTTCGAGTGGGCACGGTACGGCGAGCCGATGGACGACTGGTTCTTCGTGATCGCGGACAGCGGGCACCACCTGCCGATCGCCCTGGACGTGGTCGCCGGCGCGACGGCGACGCCGCCGGACGTGCTGCGTGCCGCATGTGAGATCCGGGAGGCGAACTATCTGGCCGCCGATCTGCGCCTGGCGCTCACCGATCCGGCGGCCCACGGCGCTCTGCTGGCTCCCCGGCTCGACCGGCTGCACCAGGTGATCACGCAACGGACCTGGTGGAAGTCCTTTCTCGACTGATCGCGCCGGGCTATATGTCGGGAATAAACCTGTTGAGCCGTGCTCTACAGGCCGAGCAGGATGGGTGCACCGCCTTCCCCTTCGCGCCCTGAGGATTCTTCATGCGTCTGCTTCGCGACCTGTGGGCCACGAGCCGAAGTCGCACCACGCTCGTCGCGTTCCTGATAGTCATCGGCGCGTCCGGTTCGGCGGGGTCCTTAGCCCTGGCCGGCCCGGTCCTGGTCAATCGCTCGTCCTCGCTGTTCATCCTGCTGGCCGTCGGGCTGGTCGCCTCGGTGATCAGCGACGTGGTGGTCGGCCTGGTGGTGGCGAAACTGACCGCCGACTGGGCGGCCCGCACCCGCCGCGACCTGAACCGGGTGGCCTTCGGCCAGGACATCCCGACCCTGGAGAACACGCCGGTCGGCGAACTGCTCGACCGCATCGACTCCGACGTCTACCAGGTGGGCGCCGAGCTGCGCGGCAGCGGTGTGCGCCTGGCCCAGTCCCTGGCGGTGGCCTCGCTGTCGGTGGTGACCACCTTCTTCGTGTGGTGGCCGGCCGCCCTCGCGATGATCGCGGTGGCGTCGCTGCTGTTCGTGGTCATGAACAAGCCGGTCCAGCGGATCGGCCCGGTCCGCATCGCCGAGGAGGAGGCCTGGTCGGACCTGGCCGCGGTGATGGAGGAGGCCATCCACGGGCAGGACGACGTACGCACGAGCCTGGCCGCGCCGTACGTCCGGCGTCTCTACGCCCTGCGCTCGGCGGAGGTCCTGCGCCGGGGCCGCCGGGTGTGGCGGATGTCGGCGAAGGTCACCATGACCGCCGGCGGCATCAGCCGTGCCCTGATCGCGGCACTGGTGCTCACCGGCGCCTGGGCGCTGACCGCCGGCCACATCGACGCGGCCCGGCTGACCGCGGTGTGGCTGCTCGCGCTCGGTTTCGGCGGCACCTTGGAGCACCTGACCCGGATGGTGCCGGAGATGCAGAACGCGCTCGGCGCCTGGGGCCGGGTACGGCTGCTCGCCGAGGTGCCGCAGGAGCCGGTCGACGGGGTGGAGCCGGTCGACGGCGACCTGGTGGTGCGCGACCTGACCTTCCGCTACGGCGAGTCGGACAGCGGTCGCCCGGCGGCCCTGCGCGGCGTCAACGTGACCTTCGCGCGGGGCCGGTCGTACGCCCTGATCGGCCGCACCGGCTCCGGTAAGTCCACTCTCGCGAAGATCCTGACCCGGGCGGTGGACGTGCCGCGCGGCACCGTCTTCCTCGGCGGCATCGACATCAACGACATCGGTGTCGAAGCGCTGCGCCGGCGCACCGCGATCGTGCCGCAGCGCACCGAGATCCTGAGCGGCACGCTGGCCGAGAACATCGCGCTGTTCGACCGTGACCTGCAACCGCGGGCCGGGCAGGCGCTGGACGAGCTGGGCCTGACCGCCTGGGTCGCCGGCCTGCCGGACGGCCTGGAGACGAAACTCGGCGAGGGCGGGTACAAGCTGTCCGCCGGGCAGGAGCAGTTGGTGGCGTTCGCCCGGATCCTGGTCCGGGACCCGCAGGTGGTGATCCTCGACGAGGCGACCGCCCGGATGGACCCGGTCACCGAGTCGTGGGTGCAGCGCGCCACCGACCGGCTCCTGGAGGGCCGGATCGGCGTGATCGTGGCGCACCGGCTGTCGTCGGTGCAGCGCTGCGACGAGGTCGTCGTGCTGGCCGACGGCGAGGTCCTGGAGCAGGGACCGCTGCGCGAGTCCCGCCGGTTCGCCGAGCTGATGGCGAGCAGCAACCTGACGGTTCCGGCGGCGGCGGCGCCCGGCGGCGGGGTCCTGCTGGCCGAACGGGACTGGGACGCCGGCATGCGTGACGAGCTGGGCCCGGACGCGCTGACGAACCCGCTGCCCACGGTGGAACCGCCGGAACTGCCGGAGGCGCCGCGGGCCCGTACGATGCGCGAGATCCTGCGACTGGCCATGAACGACAAGCGGTACGGTCTGGCCGCCTGCGGATTCTTCCTGTTCCTGGTACTGCTCGGCTTCGACGGCGCGATCCTGCCGCTGCTGTGGGTGAACCTGGTCGACGGCCTGGGTGATCCGATGCTGCCGGCGCTCGGTATCGCGGTCGGCCTGCTGGCGCTGATCCCGTCGCTCTACTACACCGGGGCCTGGTTCCCGGAGTGGTGGGTACGGCAGATGCTGCGGATCAGCCTGCGCCTGCTGCACGGGCAGATCGGCCCGCGCCGGGTCAGCAAACACACCCCGGCCGAGGTGGTCGCGCAGGGTGGTGACACCGAACGCGTGGTGCAGCTCGCCGACAACCTGATCGACAACACGGTGGCGATCTTCGCGCTGGTGTCGATGACGCTGTTCTCCCAGTCGATCGTGCCGGGCCTGTTCTTCGCCGGGACGATGGTGCTGTCCGGGCTGGCGGCGACCCTGTTCGGGCCGCGGCTCGAGCGGGCGGCCCGCCGGACCGTGGCGGCGCGGGCGGGGTTCGCGACGTCGCTGGTGTCGTCGCTGTCGGCGGCGCGCACGGTCAAGCTGGCCGGCGCGACCGGCCCGGTGCTGGCGCATCTGGCCGACCTCGACGCGACCCGCAGCGAGTTGCAGCGGCGGGAGATCGCGATCCAGGTGTGGGCGCGGTCCACGCCGTCGATCGCGAGCGGCCTGCTGCCGATCGCGGCGTGGGCGCTCTACCTGGGCGGTCACCTGTCGGCGGCGGCGACCCTGATCGCGGTGTCGGTGCTCGGCGCGGCCCGCTGGTTCGCGTGGACGACCGCGTCGCTGGTGTCGCACTTCCCCTCGGCGAAGGTGTGGACCCGCCGGACCGCCGCGATGACCGGCACGTCGGAGTACTCGTCGGACATCCCGGGCGTCGACATCTCGGCCGGCACGGCGCCGGCGCCGCCGGTCGCGCCGCGCAAACCGCTGCGCACCCTGGAACTGTCCGGCTTCAGCGCGGTGCACGAGAACGGCGCCGTGGGGGTACGCGACGTCGACCTCACCGTCGAGCGCGGCGAACTGGTGCTCGTGCTGGGCCCGGTCGGATCCGGTAAGTCGTCGCTGCTGCGGGCCCTGGCCGGGATCGTGCACCACACCGGCGAGCTGCGGTGGAACGGCGACCCGGTCGACGAGCCGGAGGTGTTCCTGCGGCCGAACCAGGTCGGCTACGTGGCCCAGCTGCCGCGGGTGCTGTCCGGAACGGTGGCCGACAACATCCAGCTCGGACACGAGGTGGACGCCGCCGGCGCGGTGTCGGTGGCGCAGCTGGAACACGACCTGGCCGCCGCCGGCGGTGGCCTGCAACTGCTGATCGGGCACAAGGGCACCCGGCTCTCCGGTGGCCAGTTGCAGCGGCTGGCCCTGGCCCGGGCCCTCGCGCCGCGGACCGAACTGCTGATCGCCGACGACGTCTCGTCCGCCCTGGACGTGACGACGGAGCTGGATCTGTGGCGGGCCCTGCGCGCCCACGGGGTGACCGTGGTCGGCTCGACCTCGAAACGGGCCGCCCTGGCCCAGGCCGACCGGGTGGTCGTGCTGATCGGCGGCCGCGCCGAGGACCAGGGCACCTGGGCGGAACTGGCCGACCGGTGGGGCCACCTGGCCGGCTGAGCCCGCGTGGTGACCTGTGGCGCGGTCCGCGCCACAGGTCACCACGCTAGGTTTGCCGGTGTGCACGCGTTCGTTCTACTCAAGCCGGATTGCCTGCGGCGAGGTCTCGGCGGTGAGGTCGAGCAGGCGGCCGGTGCGGCCGGGCTGACCGTCGACGGGCGGCAGGCGATCACCCTGTCCCCCGCCGACGTCCGGTATCTCTGGTCGGAGTACACCGATGCCGGGCACAGCCTGACGCTCGGCTTCCTGGACCGTTACCTGACCACCGGGCCGTCGGAGATTCTGCTGGTCAGCGGGCCGGACGCGTTCGATGCCGCCCGCCGCGTCAAACGGGAGATCCGTTCCCGGTACGCGGACGGCCCGTTCGCCAACGTGGTGCACGCCGCCGAACGCCCCGGGGAGTTGGCCCGTCAGCGCGACCACCTGCTCGGCCTGCCGAACGCCGATCCGCCGGTGAGCCCGCCGCGCCCGCCGGGCCTGGACTTCCGCGACCTCGTCGACGTGCCCGCCCTGGTCGGCGAGGTGTGGCCGCGGATCCAGGGGGTGCCCGCCGACCCCGGCCCGCACCGCCTCGACGGCGGGACCGGCGGGACTGTGGTCCTCGGCCCGGACCGCGACCACACCCTCGACTCGACGGTCACCGCACTGTGGCGTGCCCTTCCCGGTGTCGATCCGTCCCGGGCGGTGCTACTGGCCCTGCACGTCGGCTGGTCGGGCGGCACACCGGTCGCGGCCGGCAGCCGAGCCGCCCTGCGCCGCTGCCTGCGGACACTGCGTGACGAGGGGATCCGGCACTGCCACCAGAACGGCCGATAGCCCTACCTGAGCAGTCGCTTGGCCAGCCACTCCACCGCCAGCGGATACCGCCAGTCGATGCCACCGTGCTTCGCCGGGAACAGTTCGAACGCGATCTTCTCCGCCGGCACGCCGATCCGCAGCAGCCCCGCCCGGAACGCCTCCGCCCCCAGATCCAGGAACCACTCGTCCCGGGTGCCCGCGTCGATCCACACCGCCCGCAGCGACCGCAGTTCGTCGGCGTACCGGTCGATCATCCGGATCGGGTCCCAGTGCAGCCACCGCTGCCACACCTCCGGCAGCAGCTCGCCGGTACGCGGGTCGAACGGCAGCCGCGGCGTGCCGTCCGGGTCGGCGGAGAACGCGGCCGTGCACCCCAGGACCAGGACGAGGAGCATGTCCTCCTCCTTGGTGAACGCGACCCGCGACCGGAAGTCCTTCCAGTACGCCTGGATGTCGTGGTCGTAGTCGCGCAGCGCCCGCGCGGCCTTCGCGAACTCGTTGAGATAGCAGTACTCGTAGAGCGCGTCGCCGGCGTGCGTGGCCAGCGCCCCGAACAGGTCCGGCCGCAGCATCGGCGTGATCATCGCCCCGAACCCGCCGGACGATTTACCGGTGATGGCCCGCGACTCGCGGTCGGCGATGGTGCGGTAGTTGGCGTCCACGTACGGCACCACCTCGTCACAGAGGTAGGTGTGGTAGTTGCCGGTGCCCGGGGAGTCGACGAACTGGGAGCCGCCGTACGCCGTCCACGCGTCCACGTAGACGAGGATGCAGCCGGGCGCCCTGCCCTCGGCGAACACCTGGTCGGCGGTCTCGACGAACGGCTGCCGGAACGGGGTCCGGTTGGCCCACATGGTGACCTGGCCGGAGTAGCCCTGGATCACGTAGATGGTGGGGTAACGGTCGTCGCCGTCCGCCTCGTAGCCGGGCGGCGTGTACACCCACAGCGGCCGCTCGTGCGGGTCGCCGAGAACGTTGCCGCGGAGCGCCTGCGAATCGATCGTGTCGTGATGCAGGGTTCCGGCGAGCTCACTGGTCCATATCGACATGCCCCCGAGTCAACTATCTTTTTCCGATGACCGCACCCAGGTTGGCTTGGCTCGACGGGCTCCGCGCCGTCGCCGTCCTCCTCGTGGTCTATGCACATCTGACCCGGTTCGTCTTCACCGATCTGCGGGCCGTCACCAGTGAGTGGCTGCACGCGGGAACCGCCGGCGTGATGCTGTTCTTCCTGGTCAGCGGCTATATCATTCCGGCCTCGCTGGAGCGGCACGGTGATCTGCGGGCGTTCTGGCGCAGCCGGGCCCGGCGGTTGTTCCCGCTCTATCTCGCGGTCATCGCGGTCCTCGTCGTCGCCCACCCACCATCGGATCCGCTGGCCTCGGCGGTGGGTCACGCCACGATGCTGCCGTTCCTGGCCGGTGTGCCGCTGATCACTGCGGTGTTCTGGACGCTCTCCTTCGAGATGGCCTTCTACCTTCTCGTGACGACCCTCTTCACGGTACGGGCCACCCGATCCGTTCTCCCGCCGGTCGTCTTCGCGATCGCCGGTGCGGCCACCACCCCGCTGGTGCCATTGCGGCTCGGTGCGGTGCCGGTGGTGGCCGCGGTGGTGTTGGCGGCCGGCCTGGCCGGGGTGGTGTCCGGGCGGCGCTGGGCGGAGGTCACCGGGGGCCTGCTGCTCGGCGGCCTCGCCGTGACCCTGCTGCTGTTCAACATGGATCCGGCACACGCCCACGACGGCCTGCTGATCGTCGCCGTGATGTTCACCGGCACCGTCGTCCATCGCGCCGACCACGGCCGGACATCCTGGTGGCGGGCCGGCGCGGTGATCACCGTGGTGGCCGTGGCCCTGCTCGTCGTCTGGATCGGCGAACTGGCCGACCTGGACGCCCTGACCCCGCGTTACATCACCCGGTCGGTACTCACCCTGCTGGTCTTCGGCGGCTCCTTCGCCGCCGGGATGCTGCTGCGCCACCGCCGCACCCCGCCCTGGCTGGCCCGGATCGGGGTGATCAGCTATTCGATCTACCTGATCCACTACGCGCTGATCGAGCTGGGCCGCCCGCTGCTCACCGCCGACGTCCCCGACCCCCTGATCGCGGCCGGCTACCTCACGGCGGTGTTCGGCCTCTCGTGGCTGACGCACCGCTGGATCGAGGTCCCCGGCCAGCGACTGGGTCTCTCCCGCACCCGGGCCCACCCCCATCTGGAGCCGAGCCGACGCTGAGCCCGAACCACATTGTCCGGGTTCCCGGACTCGCCCCCGCCGCGTCTGCTTCCGGTTCGTCCGGCTGGTCCTCACCGCTGTCTCAACGCTCGGGAGACAGCGGTGAGAACCAGCCGAACACAGAGGCAACGCCGCACGGACGGACCGCCACAGGCGGCGGTTTTCGTGCGGCTGGCCGTCACCGCTGTCTCAACGCTGCTGAGACAGCGGTGAGGACCAGCCGGATACGGACCCAACGCCGCATGGACCGGTCACAGGTGGCGGTCAAGCCAGGTGAAGGACTCCTCCTGCATCTCGGTGGTGAAGACGTGGCCGAGGCCGGGCCAGGTCTTGGTGCGCAGGCGGTGGGCGGCGCGCTGGTCGGACCAGACGCGGGTGAGTTTGGCGTACGCGACGGCGGTGCCCTCGGCGGTGAACAGGGGGTCCAGCTCGCCACCCATGACGAACATCGGGCGGGGTGCGGCGAGGGTGGCCACGTCGGGGATGTCGAGGTGCCGGTAGAGGCCCGGGTGCAGCATGTAGAACGCGGACTGGCCGCGCAGCGTGTTGTTGCCGGGCACCATCATCTCCTTGAGGCCGGTCATCCAGCACGCCGAGACGGTGGCGGCGATGTGGTCGGAGAGGGCGGCGACCTGCCACGCGCGGTAACCGCCCATCGAGAAGCCGACGGCGGCGATCCGGCGCGGGTCGACCTCGGGAAGGGTGGCGAGGAAGGCGGCGGCGCGGGCGTCCTCGCGGGCCATCAGACCGGCCGGTGACGAACCCAGGTTGAACAGGTTGCTCGCCAGGGCCTGCTGGTTGTCGTAGGTGAGGCCGCCCCGGTCGCCCCAGCCGAGCGCGTCGACGGCGAGGACCGCGTAGCCGCGCCGGGCGAGCTGGTCGCCGACGAACCGGCCGCTGAAGTAACGGTCCGCCCAGGATTGCGCCGCGGCGAGACGCGTTTCGTCGTACCAGGGCTGGATGAGTTTCTCCTTGCCGATGTCGAATCTGGCGCCGTGATCGTGGAGCAGGAGCGCGGCCGGGAACGGTCCGGGGCCGTCGGGCACGAGCATGGTGGCGCGGACGCGGCTGTGCCGGGTGAGGTTGAAGACGACCTGACGGCGGCGGTATCCGGGGGCGGCCTGCTCGTCGATGGTCTCCGGCTCGAAGGGGGTGCGGTCGGCGGGCTGGCAGAGCAGGCTCTCGAACTGGTGGCGGGCGCGACGGCGCCAACCGCGGAAGTCGCGGTCGCGGGCGTGCGGCCACGCGAGGGGGAAGGTGAGTTCGTCCTTGAGGCGCTCGTAGAAGACCGGCAGGTTCCCGCTGATCACCGAGGGGCCCTCGAAACCGGCAGCGGCCAGGGCGTCGGTCAGGTGCGGTGCGGCGAGGGCCGCGGCGGGCAGGGTGATCACGGAGCGGCGCTTCATGAGGATTCCTTGTCGTCGATGGAATTTCGACGCTAGAAAGCCCTTTCCCGCATGTCAACAGATTGCCGCTCGCCCTGGGGACGGTCCGGGCGAGCGGCAATCCGGTTCGGGGTCAGCGGCCCTGGAGAGCCTTGACGTTGTCGCCGAAGGTCCAGTTCTTCGAGCCGTCCCAGTTGATCGACCAGGTCATCAGGCCCTTGATCCCGGGGACACTGTTGACCGCCTGGGCGACCAGGGCCGGTGTCATGTGGCCACCGCCGGCGCCGATCTGCGCGGGCAGTCCGGGGACCTGCTTGTCGTACGGAATCCGGATGGTCGTGCCCTGGATGGTGAGGCCGTTGGCGAGGCACTGGGTCTGCACGGTGAAGCCCTGGACGGTGCCGGCGCCGTAGGAGTCGCCGGAGCAGCCATACATGCTGCCGTTGTAGTACTGCATGTTGAGCCACCAGAGGCGGCCGTTGTCCAGGTACTTCTTGATGATCGGCAGGTAGGAGCCCCAGATCGAGCCGTAGGTGACGCTGCCGCCGGTGACGTACGCGGTCTCCGGCGCCATGGTGAGGCCGAAGTTCGACGGCATGTTCGCGAGGACGCCGTCGATGATGCGGATCAGATTGGCCTGCGAGGTCGACAGGGTGTTGATGTTGCCGCTGCCGGTGAGGCCGGTCTCGATGTCGATGTCGATGCCGTCGAAGTTGTACTGCTTGAGGATCGGCACGATGGTCGCCACGAAGCGGTCGGCGACGGCGCTGGAGCTGAGGTCGACGCCGGCGGTCGCGCCGCCGATGGACATCAGGATCGTCGCGCCCTGGGCCTTGGCGGCGCAGATCTCGGCGACGGTGGGCACCTTGACGCCGGAGTCCATGCCGTTCTCCCACAGGACGGTGCCGTCGGAGCGGATCACCGGGAAGGCGGCCATCAGCACGTTGTAGCCGTGCTGGGCGATGCGGCTGTCGTTGATCGGGATCCAGCCCATGCCGGGGTGCACACCGTTGGCGGCGCCGTCCCAGTTCTCCCAGTAGCCCTGGAGGACCTTGCCGGCCGGGCGGCCCTTGACGCCACAGCCGGTGGGGTTGCTCGGCGACGGCGAGGGGCTGGCCGACGGGCTCGGGCTTGCGCTCCTGCTCACCGACGGGCTCGGGCTGGGGCTGGTGCCGCCGTCGCAGGCGCCGAGGCTCTTCCACAGCGTCGGGGTGGCGGCCGGGTTCCAGCCGGTGCCGGCCCAGGCGGTGTGCGTGACCAGGGCCTGGTAGAGGGTCGACTGGTAGGTGACCTGCTGGCCGGCGGTGTAGCCGGCCCCTTCGGCCCAGAGCGTCGAGGAGCAGGCGACGGCGGCGTTCCCGGTCGACGCGAAGGCGACGGCCGAACCCAGCACCACCCCCACTCCGGCGACCAGGGCCAGCAACTTGCGGCGAACCCTCATGTGAACTCCTCGACGACGTGGGCCGACTGTGTGACGTGCGTGACCACATCCTGGAGTTCACCTACGTAAATATCAAGGGTTGTTAACAGTAATTCCCGCCAGACCGACGATCAGGGCAGGCGGCGACAGAACAGAGCGTCCGGGGTACGTGCGGACAGCAACCGTGCGGTGTACGCGATCCCGGCCACGTACTCGTCGTCGGCGCACTGCCCCTTGTAGTGGCCGTCAGCGAAGTCGCCGCCGGGGGCACCCGCCGGACGGTTGTCGCCCCGGTCGAACCACACGGTCCGGCCGGCATCGGTCACGCCGGTGATCGTGGTGGCGCACAGGGCACTGGACACGGCCGCACCCCGTACCGCGTAGCCGACCAGCACCGACGCCGCCGGGCACTGCAACTTCGTGTAGCCGGACGCCCAGTCCCGGGAGACGTGCCGCTCGTCGGTCACCACCTGGTGGGCGTTCCAGGTGATCGGGCGGGACACGTCGGTGCACAGGCCCCGGTTGCCGGTGTGACTCAGACCGATCAGACGCTGACCGTCGGGGCAGGCCGCCTTACGGGCACCGCTGTCCCAGTCCGGCCGGGCGCGCATCGTCGCGGACGCGATGAAGTCGCCGTGATCGGGGCTCAGCATGTCGCGGTACGGGACCGGTGCGACGTACCCCTGCCGGCTCGGGGCCGTGACCAGCCGCTGCCAGGCACCGGACCGCCAGTCCGGGCCGTCGAGGACACCGGATCGCCGCCCCGCGGCGTCGAAGAACAGCAGCCCCCACTCGTTGCCGCTCTCCGCCCACCCGACCGCCGGCCAGTAGGCGAAGTCGGCGTCGGCGCGAACCAGCAGATCCACGAAATTCTCGAACCAGGCGCGCTGGCTGCTGCCCTCGGCGGCGTTCGCGTCGACGCCGAACTCGCTGATCCACACCGGCGCGGTGAAATGGCCACCCGCCTCACCGGCGACGAACAGCGCGTCACGGTGGACGACGGCGGCCAGGTCGGCCGGGCTCAGATCACGGTAGCGGGGGTCGGTCGTCTCGCCCGTGCCGGTCGCGCCGCTGTGGTTCGGGCCGGTGTAGTCGTAGAAGTGCGCCGCGTACACCAGCTTCCCGGACGTGATCAGCGTGTGCGACAGCGTGCGGACCGGGCGCAGGGTCGGCCGCTCGTGCGGGAAGCCGTCGACCGGGATGCCGGTCCAGTTGATGCCCTCCACGATGATCAGAAGGTTCGGGTTGGCCTCGGCCAGAATCCGGTCCCCGGCGCGCTGGGCGGCGGCGAACCAGTCGTGGGCGCCGCCCCGGCCCCAGTTCGGGTCGTCCAGGATCGTGCGGCGCACCTCGTTGTACAGGTCGGCGCCCACCACCCGCGGATCGTCGCGGTAGCGGCGGGCCATGAACACCCAGTCGTCCTCCCACTGCTGGACGCTCTGCGAGGTGTTCCACCGCTCGTTGCCGTCGACCGCGCAGCACCAGCGGGTCGTGTTCGTGTGATTGTTGAGGATCACCGCGAGGCCGGCGCCGGTGAGTTCGGCGATTACCCTGTCGTACACCTGCAAGGGGGTCGATTCGCGCAGTCCGGGGTTGGCGGCGACCGCGGCGTCGGTGACCGGGCGGGCGTCGCGGACCATCTCGTTGGAGAACGGCAGGCGCACGCTGTTGAGACCCAGCTCGCGGAACCCGGCGACGATCGTGGCGAGGGGCGCGCGGTCCAGGCCCAGCGGAATCCGCCCGGAGTTCTCGCCGGCGTGGTGGTTGGCGTTGTCGGCCGTGTCACCGGAACCGTTCCAGGTGCCGCTCGCCCCGTGCCAGTTCCCGGACCGCAGCTTGAAACGCTGCCCGTCGGCGTCGACGATGTACCGCCCGCGGGTCGACAAGGGGCCCGTCCATCCCGGCTCCTCGGCGCCGGCGGCCACCGGCGGCGCAGCGGCCACCGGCGCGGTCGGCGGCAGAGCCGCGAGAAGCACAGAAGCCAGAATCAGACGTACGGCCAGGCGCACGGTGACCACCAACCTTCGTCGACGAGTCCGGTGGCTCACATTGAAGTGCATCAGCATCTTTTCCGGAACACTCCTAACAATGAACGTGTCGCCCGGTCGAGCGGGCCACCGCACCTGGCCGGGCCGGCCGATCGATGACGCACCGCTTCACGGCAGACACCCGTCACCTTCCCGGTCGGCGAGGGGTCCTACCGCGGCGGGGTTCGCCTCTCTCCGCTTCATTCCTGCCACGGGCGCCTAGACTGCAAGCAAGGCCGGTCCCGGCCGCCGCAGCGATGACTCCGGCGGGACCGTCGAATCTTGGCCGGCTGCTCTCGCAGCCCTCAGGGTCAAAAATGCAGGACCGTCTTCCCGGTATGGCCGATGCGCCGATCAACAGCCGCGTGCCGTAAGACCGGCGGGGTTCTGCTCGGTCCGATCTCCGCCGCGACCATGCGACGGAGAAATCGATTTGGGGAGATTATGAACATCAACAAGGTAATCGCCGTCGTCGTGATCGCTTCGGCCGCCGCAGCCATCACTCCGGGTGCGGTGTGGGCGGCTCCGCAGCGCGAACGCGCTGCTCACAGCCAGGCGACAACCATCGATCCCGCCGACTGCCATGTGGAGGCAAGGTTTACCTGCAAGGTTTCGGACATGAAGCTGCAATGCGGCGTCGAATTGGTCCTCGTATGCGGAATCGACGGCGTACACGCCCGGGCATACCGAGATGCCTCTCGCTCCGATCAATAGCCGAAACACGTCCACGGTGAGCCCGGGGCGCCACGGATGGCGTCTCGGGTGACGCACGCGTCAGGCTTTCGGGAGGTCAGTGATCGTGAACTTCTCGGTCCAGAGTGAGAATGACGGCGACACGTACCCCGCGCGGATCTCCAGGCCGAGTCTGTCCGACAACGGGTAGCTCGCCCAGATGAGAACCGGCTGACCAGCGGGCACGGTGATGGTCCCGCCCTCCTTGCCTCGGCATTCCCAGTCCGTCGGTGCGAAGTTCCCGCCGGACACGCCGGAGGGATGGAACACCTCGATCCGCACACTTCTGCCCATGTGGCGCTCCGGGTCCTCGTCGGCTCGCAGGCAGAAGAGGGTCACGTCTTTCGTCATGTCGTGATAGCGGCTCATGTCGAAGAAGAAGGTGACGGTGCCGTCGGCGACGTCGATGTGGTCCAACGTCATCTCGTTGTCCGCCATCCGCAGGGACGCCGCGTACCGGCCGGCGTCCGGTCTGGACGTGGCGACGAACTCCCAGGCTCGTGCCGCCAGATAGACCACCAGCCCCAGCGCGACGACGAAGACCGCGAGCTTGAAGAACCAGCCGAGAAGCACGAAAACGCCGGAGGCCAGGCCGGATCCCTCGTTCATCGCCTTCACGTACTGCTCGTTGGCCGACCAGCCCACTGGCCGCCCGTCCGCGGTCCAGTCGCGTCCCTTGTCGTCGATCGGCATGACGCCGACCGTAGCGACCGGCCCGGACGCCGGAATCGGCTCTCCGGCCTGGTTCTGCGAGACTCGGCGCCATAAGGCGGCGGTCGACGGTGACGTATCGGCCGGGCCGCGGTGGGCGGCCGCCCACCGGCTGAGGGTGAGCGGCACAGGCCAGCGCGGGCGGTCGTCAGTCCGGGCGGCGGGCGCGGAGCAGGGACACCAGCCGCTCGGCCGCGCGTGGGTCGCGGCTGAACAGGGCCGCGGTCAGCAGCGCCAGCGCGCCGGCGCCTCCGGACACCAGCGCCCATTCGGGCACCAGGCCGCTGCTGATCAGGGCGGCGCCACCGCCGAACGCCGCCACCACCTCGGCGGCCGATCGGGGATCGGCCCGGCGGATGGCCCGGATCATCCGGCGGCGGTGCTCACGGACTCCCGGGCTGTCGAGGGTGTTCAGGGTGGCGCAGGCGAGTTCGGTCATCTCCGCGGCGATCTCCGGCGCTTGCAGCGAATGGGCCAGCGGTACGTGGAAGACCAGGGTGTCCAGGGAACTCCGCCGGCGGCTGGCGGCCGGGAGGGGGCGGACGGTCCGCAGGTTGTGCAGCCGGTCGGCGAGCGTGATCAGGGTCAGTTCCGGATCGTCGGGCGCCTCCGTGCGTACCACGCCGAGGGTCAGGTCTTCGACGAGTCCGGCGATGCCGGACCCGAACTCGGCGTGCAACTGCCGCGAAGTGATGTCGGTGTCCTCGATGACGTCGTGCAGAAGGGCCGCGCAGACGGCGGGCAGCGTGCCGCCGTGCGAGGCGACGATCCCGGCGACGGCGACGGGATGGCTGATGTACGGGTTGCCGTCGCGCCGCCGCTGGCGTCCGTGGGCGCGCTTCGCGAGTTCGTAGGCGTTCCAGACCGGGAGGATGTCGCCGTGGCGACCAGATTCACTGAGGGTGCCCATGAGGTCACCAATCGTGTAACCCATAGGGCGATCGTAGAGGTGGCGCACGAGTCGCAGACCCGTGCGCCACCTCCGGAGGCGTCAGCCGATCGCGAAGCTGGGGTGCGGCGGCTGGTTGTAGGCGGTGTTCTGCCAGGCGACCGCCGTGCGGTACTGGCGGTCCTGCATCAGCGACGGGCGCGAGATGCTCGTCGGGTCGGTGGTGGAGTAGATCCGCAGGGCGTTGTTGCCGGTGGTGGGCCAGATGACCTCTTCCCGCCAGTCGCCGAGGATGTCGGCCTGCAACGACGGGGTGGCCTTCGTGCCGTTGTTGGAACGCACACCCGCGGCGGTCAGCAGGCGGGTGTCGGAGCCGGTGCCGTACTTGTCGATGTGGGTGCCGTCGAGCAGTTCACGCTGGGCGTCGCCGTCCCACCAGATGACGAAGTTGGCACTGGACGGTTTGCGGCCGATGTTCTGCCCGGACGTGTTGTGCAGGCCGGACACCGCCGACGACCACGATTCGGCGCCGGGGCTGCCGGCGTAGATGTCGGCCGAGACGCCGCGGCCGTTGTCGCAGCCGCAGGACGCGTTGGACCAGATGATCGATCCGGTACGGGCGTCGGCCATCCACGCGGCCAGTTTGTTGGTGCTCTCGTCGACCTTGAAGACCTCCAGTCCGGCACGGCTCGGGATCAGGTCGCCGACGTGGAGGGCGTCGCCGTGGCCCTGCCCGTTGGTCCACAGGCCGGAGCCGTTGTCGTCGACGGCCATCGCGCCGTACATGATCTCGTCCCTGCCGTCGCCGTCGACGTCGGCGACCGAGAGCTGATGGTTGCCCTGGCCGGCCCAGGCCGAACCGTTCGTCGACGAGCTGCTGTCGAAGGTCCAGCGGCGGGTCAGGGCGCCGTTGCGGAAGTCCCAGGCCGCGATGACCGAGCGGGTGTAGTAGCCGCGGGCCATGATGATGCTCGGGTAGGACCCGGTGACGTAGGCGGTGCCGGCGAGGAACCGGTCGACCCGGTTGCCGTAGTTGTCGCCCCACGAGGAGACGGTGCCGCGCGCCGGGACGTAGTTGGCGGTCGCCATCGCCCGGCCGGTCTGGCCGTTGAAGACGGTCAGGTACTCCGGTCCGGTGAGGATGTAGCCGGAGGAGTTGCGGTGGTCGGCGGTGGAGCTGCCGATCACCGTGCCGCCGCCGTCGATGGTGCCGTCGGCGGTCTTCATGGCGACCTCGGCCCTGCCGTCACCGTCGTAGTCGAAGACCTGGAACTGGGTGTAGTGGGCACCGGCCCGGATGTTCCTGCCCAGGTTGAGGCGCCACAGGCGGGTGCCGTTGAGTTTGTACGCGTCGATGTAGACCGGCCCGGTGTAGCCGGCCTGGGAGTTGTCCTTGGCGTTGGACGGGTCCCATTTGAGGACGATCTCGTAGGAGCCGTCGCCGTCGAGGTCACCGACGGAGGCGTCGTTGGCGCTGTAGGTGTACGCGACGCCGTCCGGTGTGGTGCCACCGGCCGGGATCTGGATCGGCACGTCCTGGTAGGCGGCGGCCAGCGCCACCGTCGGAGCGGCGGTGTCGGCGAGGGTCTCGGCGCCGCCGGTCACCGGGCGGACCGTGTAGGAGGCGCCGACCGGGGCGCCCGCGTCGGTGAAGTTGGTGCCCTTGGCGATCGGGGTGGCGGTCACCTTCGTGCCGTTGCGGTAGACGTTGAAGGCGACGCCGGCCGGATCGGTGGTGAGCAGGCGCCAGGAGAGGAAGTTGCCGGTGGCGGTGCGCAGGCTGATCAGGCCGCGGTTCTCAGTGGTGGCGGCGGCGGCCTGGGAGCCGGCGGGCACGCCGGGGACGGCCAGCGTCACGGCGGTAACCACCGCGGCGACACTGGTTAACAGTTTGAACATGGGGGATCCAAACTTGTGGGGGAAACGGGGTTCCGGCGGCGATCGCCATTCAGCCGGTGACGCCAAGCCTCCATTTCGTAGGCATTTCAGCCGACCGGGCATGCGGGGATCATGGCAGGTCAGCCGAGTTGCGCGGCAAGGTCAGGAAATGTTGAAAGCTTTCATTCCTGACTTGTACTTAACCGGTTCGCAACCTTCACCGTGGCCGATGCTATAGACGTGCCCCGATATCTGCAATAGCCCGGCGGAACTGGGCGAGCAGGACGGCAGCCCACACCAGCGCGCACCCGGCCGCGTAGGCCATCGCGGTCGGCGGCGCATCGGCGGCCGTCCACAGCAGCGCCATGACGGCCAGATAGACGGCACCCGCGGCCGGCGCGTAGGAGCCCTTTGCACCCTCTGCCGGCCCGCCCCGGAACGCGATCACCGCGGCGAAGGCCAGCGCCGCCATCTCCACCCACAGCACCACCGCCCGGCCGGCCGGGCCGAACGGCACAGTCGGCAGCGAGAACACCATCATCGCGAGCGGCGTCAGAAGGCCCACGGCGGCGATCCGCCACACTGCCAGTCTCCGGCCGGCCAGCAGCAGCCGGGTCAGCAGGGCGGTCCCGAACGGCGCGGCAGCCGCGAAGATGACGGCGCTGGTCAGCGGGGCGTCGCCGAGCAGCGGCGTGTTCGACGGCGCGGCCGGGTTCCACACCCACCAGCGCAGCCCCGGTCCCAGCTGGTCGAAGATCTCGTACCCGGCGTGGAAGACCACCGCGACGCAGGCCGCGCCGAGCAGCGGATTGCGGCGCTCCAGGATGCCGGTCCGCTGGACGAGGGCATAGGCGAGGTACGTCATGGCGGGGTAGAGCGCCACGATGTACAGCGGCAGGCGGTCGAAGAGGAACTGCACCGTGAAGACGTTGTGCACGAAGATCAGGCCGACCTGATCGTCCATCCCGAACCGGTCGGGGAAGTACAGCGGCGGCTCCAGGATCAGCACGTAGACGACGGTGGCGAACCACAGCCCGAGGTTGGCCGGATCGCCGCGGCGGCGCCACCACAGCACCGCATGGATCAGGGCGGCGACGGCGAGCGCCACCATGAGCAGTTCGAGGACCGGCTGCGTCCAGCTCTGCGCCGTGGTCGGGTCACGGACGGTCACCAGCGGGTTCGCGGTCGCGCAGTCGATGCCGCCGAGCATGTCCGCCAGCGCCGTGAAGTCGTCGTGACACGGGCTCACGGCCGTCACCGCGCCGTCGCGGTGTAATACATGCTCAGATCGAGGCCCTGGTCGTAGGCGGCGAACCAGTCGGCGGCGAAGGCCGGGAGCGGCTCGCCGGCGGGCCGGTGGTGCGGCACCTGCGAGCGCAGCAGCCGGTAGACGAGTGCCGCCATCTCGGCGTTCCCGGCCGGCGCGAACGGTGACGGCGGTGCGATGCCGAACCGTTTCCGCAGGCCACCGGCGAGTGGGAGCCGGGTGAGCGCCTCCTCCCGGCGTACCCCGTCGGGTGAGATGTTGTGGTACCCGGCGCGGCGGTCCGTTTCCGGCACGTGCCGGTCGAAGCCGCGCAGGATGTTGCGGTAGACCGTCATGACGTGGCTGAAGGTCGCCTTGGTGACACGGCTGCGGTACCACCGGTTGTGCACGACCGCGTCGAAGACGACGAGTGCCGAACTGCGGTGCTCGACCTCCTCGCAGAAGTGCCACAGGAACAGCGACGCCACCCGCTCGTCACCGGGCCGGAACAGGACGTCCTCGTGATCCAGCATGATCTTGAACAGTGGCGTGAACGTCGCCTCCAGGTCGGCGGTGTACGCCAGCTGCCACTCCAGCGGCCGGGTTCGCAGCAGGTCGTCGTAACTGGCGACCGCTTCGTCGACCACCTCTTGCAGGCCGGGGTACTGGGCGACGAGCGCAGCCACGTGCCGCCGGTGATTGTTGGCGTGCTGCGCCTCCTGCCGCAGGAACGACTCGGCCTCCTCGGCCGCCGCCGGGTCGGTGATGAGCGGCATCGCCTTGCGCGTCGACGCCACGATGAACTTCTCGAACGCGACGGCGATGATGCTGATCGCGTTGCACATGAGCCCGAACTTCGGATGACTGGGCAGCCACTGGAACGGGATGCTCTCGTCCAGCCTGAAGTTGATGCGGCGGATGGGCAGATCCGTCATCGCACACCTCTTCGACGTCGGGACCCCAAAAGTAGAACACGTTCTACATTCGTGTCCACCGTCGGCGTCGGCGCATGCTGTAAGCGGCCGCTACCGGTGGCCTCCCGAGATCTCCGCGGTCGCAGTGCACGAGCCCGGCCGCGACCCTTACGCCGGGAGCGACTTCACGACGAGCGGCAGGCCGACGAACGCGGCGAACGGCTCCAGGGCCGCAACCGCCTCGTCGAGGTCGAAGTCGGCCAGGGGCTGGACGGTGACGGTGACGGCCTTCTTGCCCAGGGTGCGTTTCCAGGTGGCCATCACCCGGCCGTCACGGACCAGCGTGGACTGGAAGATCCCGTTGCCACCGGGGACGACCTTGGCGACCTGCTCCCTGGTGGCCATCATGGAACGGTCCTTGTAGCCCAGCATGTACTCGTCGAACCCGGGCAGGGCCCACCAGCCGGTCACCGGGCCGACGTCGAGGACCTCCGGGTCGGCCCACATCTCGACGCCATCGACGTCGACCGGGGTGAGGCCGGCCGCGGCCACGCCCTTGCGGCAGTCGGTCAGCGTCAGGCCGGTCCAGCCGGCGAAGTCCTTCACGGTCGTCGGGCCGTGGGAGCGGAAATAGCGCTTCGCCAAGATGGCCAGACCCTCCTCGCGGGACGGGCTGTTGCGCTCGGCCACCCACTCGTCGAGCAGCACGAACGTCTGCTCGGCACCCCGGTTGGGTGCTATCGCCGTCACGCCCCGCTGACTCACATACCACAACAGGTGGTAACCGCGCTGACCGTCGACCGAGATGCCGCCCTCGGTCAGCGCGGTCATGCACTCGGACCGCGTCAAGCGGCCGCCGCCGGCCGCGACCGCGGCGGCCAGGACGTCCATGGCCCGGTGTGCGGTCTTCTCGTCGAGACCCAGATACTCCCAGCGCTTGGCCACGCCGCTGAGGGTGCGGACGCCGGCCAGCTCGAGCATCCAGTGCGCGTCGGCGGACGGAACCAGATGGACGGTGCCGCGCATCGGCCAGGTACGCACCACGTCGCCCCGCTCGGTGGCCGCGACCACCTCCGGCAGGGTCGCCCCGCGCAGGCGCACGCCCAGCGACCAGAGGATGCTGTTGAGGTCCTGGGCCTGCATGGCGCCGAACCACTCGACGATGCCTGCCACATCCAGGCCTGCCACATCCAGGCCCGCCACATCCGGTCGCGTGCGCGGGCCGAGCAGCAGGCTGGTCATCCGGAGACTCAGGGCCGTGTTGGTGTCCACGGCCCCGAGCCTAAAGATTTCAGCGGCCGCGCTGCGACCGGTACCGCTTGATCAGCGCGTTCGTCGACGAGTCGCCGTCGTCGGACGGGGTCTCGCGGGAGGTCAGTCTCGGCGCGAGCTGGTTGGCCATCACCTTGCCCAGCTCGACACCCCACTGGTCGAACGAGTTGATCTCCCAGATCACGCCCTGGGTGAACGTGATGTGCTCATAGAGGGCCACCAGCTGCCCGAACGTGGCCGGGGTGAGGCGCTCGGCGAGGATCGTGGTGGTCGGGTGGTTGCCCTGCATGACCCGGTGCGGCGCGATCTTCGCGTCGGTGCCCTCGGCCTCGACCTGCTCCAGCGTGCGGCCGAAGGCCAGCGCGCCGGTCTGGGCCAGGAAGTTCGACATGAACAGGTCGTGCATCTCGCCGATGTCGTGGTTGGGCACGCTGAACCCGATGAAGTCGGCCGGGATGAGCTTGGTGCCCTGGTGGATCAGCTGATAGAAGGCGTGCTGGCCGTTGGTGCCGGGCTCGCCCCAGAAGACCTCACCGGTCTGGAAGCTGGCCGGCTCGCCGGACAGGCGCACCGACTTGCCGTTGCTCTCCATGGTGAGCTGCTGCAGGTAGGCCGCGAAGCGGTGCAGATACTGCGCATAGGGCAGCACGGCGTGCGACTGGGCGCCGAGGAACGTGTTGTACCAGACGTTGATCAGACCGAGCAGCGCCGGCACGTTGCGCTCGATCGGGGTGCTGCGGAAGTGCTCGTCGACGGCGTGGTAGCCGGAGAGCATCTCGGCGAACCGCTCCCTGCCGATCGCGATCATGACGGAGAGACCGACGGCGGACGGCAGCGAGTAGCGGCCACCCACCCAGTCCCAGAAGCCGAACATGTTCGCCGTGTCGATGCCGAAGTCGGCGACCTTCGACGCGTTGGTGCTGACCGCGACGAAGTGCTTGGCGACCGCGGCGGCGTCGCCACCAAGGCCCTCCAGCAGCCAGGAGCGCGCCTCCTTGGCGTTGGTCAGCGTCTCCTGCGTGGTGAAGGTCTTGGACACCACGATGAACAGGGTGGTGGCCGGGTCGAGGTCGTGGGTCTTCTCGAACAGGTCGGTGGGGTCGATGTTCGAGATGAACCGGCACTCGATGTCGCGCTGGGTGAAGTCCTTCAGCGCCTCGTAGGCCATCACGGGGCCGAGGTCGGAGCCGCCGATGCCGATGTTGACGATCGTCTTGATGCGCTCGCCGGTGTGGCCCTTCCACTCCCCCGAGCGCACCTTCTCGGCGAAGGCACCCATCTTGTCGAGGACCTCGTGCACGTCGGCGACGACGTCCTGGCCGTCGACGACCAGCGACGCGTCACGCGGCAGCCGCAGCGCAGTGTGCAGGACGGCCCGGTCCTCGGTGATGTTGATGTGCTCGCCGGTGAACATGCCGGTGATCTTCTCGCTGAGTTTCGCCCGCTGCGCCAGCGCGAAGAGGGCACTCAGCACCTCGTCGGTGACCAGGTTCTTGCTGTAGTCGACGTAGAGGTCGGCGACCTCGGCGGCGTAGCGGTCGCCGCGCTGCGGGTCACTGCCGAACAGGTCGCGCAGGTGCACGGCGGCGAACTTCTCGGCCAGCCCCTGAAGGGTCTGCCACTCGGCGCTGTCGGAAACGTGTTCGCTCATCTCTCCCACTCCGAACCTGGACGACGCACAAATCGTGGCACGATCCGCTGCCCGGCACCCGCGAACCGGCCGCACTGTCGTGTCCTGTCCGCGAGGTTAGTACTCCCGACAACCCGATGCGGCCTCGGTGTCCTTCTTCTCACTTCCGTGAACCCGTACCCGTGTCGGGCTGCTCTACACCCCACCGGCGATCGTCGGATGGGCGGTCGCGATCGGCCCGTGACCGGCGGGCTGCCCGGCCGTCGGCACCCTCCCGATCCGGACGGCCGGGCGAAAATGTCGTACCCCGCATCTAGTTTTCTGCGCATGGTTTCCGCGGCGTACTCGTACCTCGGCTCGTCGGTCCTCGACGACGGCCTCACCCTGCAGACCTCCGGTGGTCCCGCAGCGCACCCCCGTTTCTTCACCGGCTTCCTCACCGACCCCGGCGCCGCGGCCACCGGCCTGTTAGCCGTGGCCGAGGTCGCCCGGACCCGGTACTTCCGGCCCCTGCCGCCGGCCAGCCTCGACCCGGTCGTCACCGCCGGCTCCGACCGGCTGCGGTTCGAGTCGTTCTCCGGCTGCTGCGGCGTCTACGCCCGGATGGACGTGCTGCCCGGCGGCCTCGACGGCGACATCGTCGCGCACGGCACCACCAACGTCGACGTCAACGTGCCGCTGCAGCGGGCGCTGACCCGGGTCGGCCGGGCCGATCCGATGCACGTCGCGGTCGGCCCCGACGACCTCACCGTCACCACGTTCGACGGCAGCCTGGTGGAGAAGAAGGTGCCGTTGCCGTCGCGCTGGCTGCGCGGCTTCGCCGAGGCGCAGGTGCTCACCGCCCGTTTCGACCCGCGCGCCGAGATCGGCGTCACCGAGGCCCGCATCCTGCTCAACCGGCTCCCGGCCGCCGACAGATCGGTGCTGTGGGCGGTTCCGGCGGGGCGTTCGCTGCGCTTCACCTCCCGGCCGGTGCCGGGTGCGGTGTGCCTGCCGGGCGCCGGCCGGCTGGCGGCCCTCAAACCCTTCCTGCGGTACGCGACGGGGCTGCGCGTCTACGGCCCGGCCGTCGTCGCGGGCAGTGGCCCGGTGGCCAGCACGTGGGAGCTGAGCATGCCGTCGCTGCGGCTGTCGCTGACCCTGTCGCCGGAGCCGTACCGCGGGTTCTCCGGTGAGGGCGCCGTCCTGGACGCCCTGGCAAGTGACGAGGCTGCCGACGACGCCGACCTGGTCAGTGCCCTGCTGTCGTGGGATCCGACGATCGACGTCGACGCGCTGGCCACCGCGTCCGGGCTGGACGCGAGCCGGGTCCGCGACGCACTCACCCAGCTGGGCACGGCGGGGCGGGTCGGCTACGACGTGGCCGAGGCCGGCTACTTCCATCGCACCCTGCCGTATTCAGCCGACGTGGTGGAGCGGATGAACCCGCGGCTCGCCGGCGCCCGTGCCCTGGTCACGGCCGGTGCGGTCACCGCCGGGCCGGAGGTGTCGGTGGTGCGCAGCGGCGGGGAGACGTACCACGTCCGCGACGCCACCTCCTGCACGTGCCCGTGGTGGGCCAGGCACCGGGGCGAGCGCGGGCCGTGCAAGCACGCCCTCGCCGTCCGCATGGTCCAGGCCGGCGCGGTCGTCGAGGATGCCGAGGAGGAGATGGCGGTATGAGCCTGGACTGGGAGACCGTCGACCGTCGCGCCCGCAGCGGCGACCAGCCCGGAGTGGCCCGGCTGATCCTGGAGGCCACCGAGCCGGAGCGGCTGGCGTTCGCCAAGGCCGTCGAGTCCGGTATCAAGGGCACCGACCCGGAGGTGTACTGGCGGGCCCACGTGGATCCGGCGCCCGGGTATGCGCTCGCCGTGATCGGGACGGCGCCGACCGCCGCCCGGGCGGCGACCATGCTGCTGCGGCGCGGACTGCGCGACTCGTGGCAGCGCATCCAACTCGGGCGGCTCACGCAGATCGCCGACGCCCGGCACCTCGACTGGCTCGGCGAGCTGGGCGAGCGACTGTGCGTACGGCTGCCCACCCGCGACGTGTGGGACGGCGGCGACTGGGCTTTCGCCGCCGGGCTCCTGCACGCGGGCGGGGCGCAGCCACCGGTCACCGAAGGTGTGGTGCGGGGCTGGCTCGCTCGGCTGATCGGGCTGCGGGACGGGCGGACGCCGCCACTCAGCGGGCGGCTGCGCGACGATCCGCACCTCGACCTGCTGCTGCCCGGCGTCTTCGAGATCGACGGCATGGGCGCCGACATCTACCACGCCACCTGGGGCGAGGACCCGGCGCAGAAATCGGGGATGCGGTTCCACGACGCGGTCGCCGCACTGGTCGCCGAGGGCCGCCTGGAGCGCAAACCGATCCTCGCCGCGACCGTGGACCGGCTGGCCCGTGGCGACAAGCCGAACGCGTTGCGCCCGTTCGTGCTGCTGCACGACGAGCTGGCGCCGACGGTCGACGAGATCGCCGCGCACGCCCTCGACTACGCCCGGCTGCTCGCCGAAGGCCCCGGCGCGATCGCCACGCTGGCGCAGCGCTGTCTGCGCACGCTCGACGACACCGGCCGCCTCGATGTGGACACCCTCCTCGAGAGCAGCCTGCCGGTCCTGTTCCGCAAAGAGAAGGCCCTGGTCAAGGCACAGATCACCTGGTTGGAGAAAGTGGCGAGGCGAGAGCCGGAGCGGGCCGCTGAGGTGTTCGAGACGGTCGCGGCCGCGTTCGGGCATCCGGCTCTCGACATTCAGGAACGCGCCCTCACCCTGATCACCAGGCATCTGCCCGCCCTGCCCGCGGACACCGTCGCCCGCATCGCTGAGGCGACCACGGCCCTGGCCGGTGACCTGCCGGCCCGGGCGGCCGCCGTGTTCGGCACGACCGTCGGGGCCGGGCCCGGCCCCGAACTGCCGCCCTACCCGGGGCCGGCGCTCATGCCGGCGCCGATCACCGCCGCGGCCGAGCTGGCCGAGGAGATCGCGGTCCTCGTGCACGAGGAGTCCGGCGTCCGGTGGGAGCGGGTCCTGGCCGCCCTCGTCAGCCTGCACTCCGACGGCCGCGGCGAGGAACTGGCCACCGTCCTGCCACCACTGCTCGACCGGTATCCGGGGGAGCTGAGCGACGACACATGGAACCGGGGTGCGGCCCTGGCCTGCCTCGGTGCCGCGATCTCGGTGGCGACCGGCCGGCCCCGCGACCACGGCACCCACCAGCGGCTGTACGGCGCGGTGCGGACCGCCCGGCAGGAAGGACGGCGTGGCGGCATCGGCTCGGACCTGTCCAGCGCGCCCGACGGGGTGCTGGCCCTGCGGATCGCCGAGATCGCGGTGCACCTCAACGGCTCGATGATGCCGATGCTGGTCGCCACACCCACCCACGTGAACGGCAACCTCGACCCGGAGGTCCTGCTGGACCGGCTGTCCCGGGCGGAGGCCGAGGGCTGGCAGCCGTGGCCGTTCGACCTGGAGCAGGCCCTGCTGCGCCTGCCCCGTACCGAGGTTCCCGCCGAGGTGACACGCCGGGCCACGGCGCTGACCTCACCGGCCGGGCGGCAGCTCGCCCAGTGGCTCGGCTCCGGTGGCCTGCCCGACCCCGCCAGTGAACTGTTCATGCAGGTGCCGGCCATCCACGAGCGCGGGTTCGTGTGGGGCGTCGACGTGCCCCGGCGGATGGCGGCGACCCTGCGCCCGTCCCGTGACGGCGGGCTGCGCCTGGAACGGCAGCTCCTCACCCTCGACCCGCCGGCGCACCCGAAATGGGCGCCGGACCAGTTCGGGGAGCGGCCGGGCGTGCTGGCCATGGTGCTGCCACACCATCGGGAGGTGGCCGCGGCCTGGGCGATCGGCGAACTCGCCGCCCTCGCCGACCAGGATCAGCGCGGCAACGGCCGGCTGCTGCCCCTGCTGGCCGAAGGCACCGGTCGCATCGGCCCGGCCCTCACCTACGGCATGGCGTACACGTTCGGCGCCAAACAGGAAGCCGACCGCGCCGCCGCCGTCGACGCGTTCCTGATGATGGCGGCGGGTCCGGAGCCGTTCGCGGGGCCGGTCGGCGCCGCGCTGGCCGACCTGGCGTCGGACAGCGCGGTGAAACTCAACCGGGTGCTGCCCGCCCTCAGCGACGTCCACCGCTCCGGCGGATCCGCCGCCATCTGGGAGCTGTTGACGGCGGCGCTGCCACCGTTGCTCGCGGCGAACCATCGGGCGCTGGCCGATCTGCTGGAACTCGCCACCCAGGTAGCCGTCGCCATCGGCGCCCGGACCGAGATCCCGGGCCTGGCCGCGGTCGCCGGCCGACCAGGAACGTCGCGCCTGGTCCGGGAGGCGAAGCGCCTGCATGCGGCCCTCGCCGCCTGACCTGCCGGTTCGCCCCGTGGGTGCCGCTCCCCCGGCGCCCACGGCCCAGGATGTCTCCTCATCAGGGTCCGGCGACCGGAGGGATCAACGGCGTGTCGTGGCTTGCCTGCACGTGACTTCTCGGGCGGTTTCCTCACGGCTGCCGACCGCTCCCTCGCAGCGAACGGCCGCAGTTCCTCACGGGAGCCGAGCGCTTCTGCCGGCAGCGGCTGACCGCATTGCCTCACGGCAGCCGACCGCCTCCGCTCGCAACGGCTGACCGCATTGCCTCACGGCAGCCGACCGCCTCTGCCCGCAACGGCCGATCGCATTGCCTCACGGCAGCCGACCGCCTCCGCTCGCAACGGCTGACCGCATTGCCTCACGGCAGCCGACCGCCTCCGCTCGCAACGGCTGACCGCATTGCCTCACGGCAGCCGACCGCCTCTGCCCGCAACGGCCGATCGCATTGCCTCACGGCAGCCGACCGCCTCCGCTCGCAACGGCTGACCGCATTGCCTCACGGCAGCCGACCGCCTCCGCTCGCAACGGCTGACCGCATTGCCTCACGGCAGCCGACCGCCTCTGCCCGCAACGGCCGATCGCATTGCCTCACGGCAGCCGACCGCCTCCGCTCGCAACGGCCGATCGCATTGCCTCACGGCAGCCGACCGCCTCCGCCCGCAACGGCCGACCGCATTGCCTCACGGCAGCCGACCGCCTCCGCTCGCAACGGCCGATCGCATTGCCTCACGGCAGCCGACCGCCTCCGCTCGCAACGGCCGATCGCATTGCCTCACGGCAGCCGACCGCCTCCGCTCGCAACGGCCGATCGCATTGCCTCACGGCAGCCGACCGCCTCTGCCCGCAACGGCCGACCACATTGCCTCACGGCCGCGTGCCCGGGTGGCTTGCGGCCGCCGAGGCCCACACCGGCATCCATACGGGCACCCACACCGGCCACCGGCACCGGCGGGGCAGGAAGAATCCGCCAAGACGCCCCGGGTGAGAACCCGGGAGAGGCCTCACAGGAGTTCGGGCGTCAGGGAGTGAGCATCGCCTTTCCGGTTGCGGGCGCGAGGATCCATTCGACGGTTACCGTGACCGACACGCGCTGGCGGCCCGGCTCGATGGGGACGGACATGTCCCCCGAGCCCAGGCTGGCCATCATCTTGTCCCGTTGGACGGGTTCCTCGTAGCCGAGGGTCGGCTCGCTGATCTTGACGACTCGGCCCAGAGGGCGTCCGGCTTCCCGGGCGTACAGTTCGGCCTTGGCTCGGGCGTCGGTGAAGGCCTTCTTGCGGGCTTCGGCGATCAGGGCGGTGTTCTCCTCGATCGCGAACGACACCCCGGTGAGGCGGGCCGCGTCCCCGCCGGCGGTGATCGCCACGGTCATCAGGGCTCCGGCCTTCGACAGGTCGCGGATCGTCGCGGTGAGTCCCTGGTTGACGTTGTAGCCAGTCACTTTGCCTTTGTCGTCGGTCGTCGAGGTGACGCTGACGTTCGCCGTCTGGAGGTCGGCCCGGGCGACGCCGGCGCGGACGAGTGCGTCGCGCATCCGGGTGGCCGCCTTGACCGCCTGGTCCAAGGCCGCAGCGACGGTGGCGGCGGTGGTGTCGACCGCGAGATCGGCGGTAAGTGTGTCGGGCTCACCGAAGACCGCGCCGGTTCCGGTGACCAGCACACTCTCCCACGCGGGATCCGACGCGGAGGCGCCGGAACGACCCGCGGGAGCGGCAGAGGAGGCACCAGAGCTACCGGCCGGAGCAGCGGCGCCACCGGAACGAGCAACCGGAGCGGCGGCAGCGCCGGAACGAGTGGCCTGAGCGGTGGCAGCGCCGGAAGCAGCGACCGCAGCAGCGGCAGCACCGGAACCAGCGACCGGAGCGGCGGCGCCGGAAAGAGCGACGGAGGACGTGCCGAATCGAGCGGCAGAGGGCACGGCGGCGGAGTGGCCGGCGGGTGCCGTAGCGGACGAAGGGAGCGAGGTAACAGAGCGAGAAGCGAACGAAGAAGCGGAGAAAGACGTAGAGGAGGACGTGAGGGCGGAAGCGAGACCTGGTGAGGCGAGCACCGGCGGGGCGCCGAGCAGGGCGGACGAGAGTGCGCCGGATGCCGTCAGGACGAGCGCTGGAACAGTGACACGTGAACGATTCATTTTCCCACCTTTTGAGCCGTTTTCCTCCCTATTCAAGACCTCGGGCCCACCGGACCATCGGGTATTCCCCGCATCTCGACACGTCAGGGCGAAGGGGCCGCGGCTCGTGCGGCTGCGTACTGTATGCCGGTCCGTGTCCAACGTCGATGGGCTTGATCGATGAAGAGTCCGCTGCGCCCCGGCGACCCGCACGAACTGGGCGGCTATGAGCTGCTGGCCCGGCTCGGCGAAGGCGGCATGGGCTCGGTCTTCCTGGCCAGGCGCATCCGCGGTCGGCGCACCGGCGGCCCGCGACACGACGGCCGGCATGACCTCCGACACGGCGACGGACACGGCCGCCGGTACGACGGCGACCCTCGGTACGAGAATCGGCACGAAGGCGACGCCCGGTACGAGAGCGGGTACGACGGCGACGCGCGGTACGAGAGCGGGTACGACGGGGACCCGCGGTACGAGGGCCGGCACGACGGCGACCCGCGCCACGGGGGCCGGCGCGGGGGCGAGCCCCGACACGGCGGGCGGTACGACGATGACCCCCGTTACGACGATCGGTATGACAGCGATCCCCGCCACGACGGGCGGCACGACGACGCACCCCTGGTCGCGATCAAGATCATCAAGGCGGAGTACGCCCACGAGGAGGAGTTCCGCGGGCGATTCCGCAGTGAGGTGAAGCGCGCCCGTCAGGTGCCGCCGTTCTGCACCGCCGCGGTGCTCGACGCCGACCCGGAGCACGAGACGCCCTACCTGGTGGTGGAGTACGTCGACGGTCCGAGTCTGGACGAGGTGGTGACGCGCGACGGGCCTCTGGCGGACAGCCGCCTGCACGGTGTCGCGGTGGGGGTGGCCACGGCGCTGACCGCGATCCACGGCGCGGGCGTCATCCATCGTGACCTGAAGCCGCGCAACGTGCTGTTCGCGCTGGGCTCGCCGAAGGTGATCGACTTCGGGATCGCGCGGGCGCTGGAGGTGACCAGTCAGCACACGCATCCGGACCAGATGGTCGGGACGGTCGCCTACATGGCGCCGGAACGGTTCGACGGCATCCACCGGGACATCACGCCGGCCGCCGACGTGTTCGCGTGGGGTGCGGTCATCGCGTACGCGGGTACCGGCCGCACACCGTTCCGGGCAGATTCGCCGGTCGCCACGGCCGCCCGGATCCTGACGCAGCCGCCGGATCTGACCGGGCTGTCCGGGCCGCTGGCGGATCTGGTGGCGCTGGCGCTGTCGAAGGACCCGGACGACCGGCCGACCGCGCACGAACTGCTCAACCTGCTGCTGGCGCAGAACACCGACCCGAACATGATCAGCCGCCCGCCGGCGCTCGATCCGCGACTGCGGGAGGCCGCCGAGGCGGCCCAACTGTCCGGACGGCACGTGTCGGGCAGCGGTCGCCGGATCGAGATCCCGGTCCGGCGACCGAAACGGCGCAGACGTACGGTTGTCGCCGCCACCGCTGCCGCGACCGTGCTGATGGCCGCCGTCGGCCTGTACAGCCGTAACCTCGACACCGAGCCGGTGGTGGACACGACCGGCTCGGACACGGTCGCGCAACTGTCGATGCCGGTGCCGGGCGCGGTGCGCGGCCCGTGGGTGGTGGACTCCCTGGAGCGGCGGGGGCAGTGGAAGGCCACCACCGACGGGTTCGGCGGCACCTGCTCGTTCAAGGACGGCCTGGTCATGGCCACCTCGAGTTTCATGATGGTGTGCCCCGGGACGACCGCGTCGTTCGCCGGTGACCAGTCGATCTCCGCGGGGGTGGCCGTGCGCAACGACAAGTCCTGCGCCGAGATCCAGTTCCGCGCGGTGGGAGACAGCTCCTACTGGCTGGACCTGTGCCCCCAGCTCATCCGGATCCGGCACCAGGGCGCCGTACAGACCACCACACTGGGGTCGGTCGAGTCCGACCTGTTCGCGCCCGGTCTGCGCCGCGCCGTGGTGCTGAGCATCCTGGACGAGAACGCGTCGGTGTCGGTGGACGGCACGGACATGCTGGACGCCACGCTGACCGACCCGAGTCTGCTGGCCGGCAAGGTGGGCTTCGGTGTCGGCCCGGTCGATGCGGCCCGCAATGACGAGGCGCTCGTCGGTGCGACCGTGACGGACACGGAGATCAGGCCGATCGAGGACACCGAGACGGTGCCCGACCCGTCGGCACCCGCGTTCACCGACGTCCGCACCGGCCGGACGAAGTCGATCGTGAAGGTACGGGCGTACCACCCGAAGAACCGGTCGATCGTGGTGGAGCCGGTGCTGTTCATGACCGGTGACGAGTACTGCACGACGTTCGGTCTCGAACCGTCGCAGGACGCGCCCTGTGAGCAGGCGTGGGTGACCGAGGACAGCCGGATGCTGCTGACCCTGCCGACCTCGGCCAGCCCCAAGCTCACCAGCGTGCTGGAGGATCCGCAACGGTGCGCCGGCGACCCGGTCGTCGCCGGAACCTGCACGCTGCCCGCCGAGAAACTGGCCACGCGCCTCGGGACCGATGGGCTGGCCGAGGTGACCACCGCGGACGGTGTGGTCACCTCGGTGGCGGAGTTGTACACCCCCTGACAGACGTGGAAGAACGGCGCCGATAACACTTTCCCGAGCCGGGGCCGCATATTGCGTACCAATGGACGGTCTTTTCTTTTCTTTGTTTTAAGTGCCTGTCCGGTGTCCATGCGGCGTGCCTAGCATTTCGGCGGCCGACCGATCCGGCCGCCGCATCGCGCGTTTCCTGTCAGGGAGTCACCTGTGCCGTCTTCCCCGTTCCCCGATCCGGCACCGCCGGGGTCCGGCCGCCACGCCCGCCGCCCGCGGGGTGTGGCCGTCGCCGCCGTCGGCGTGGCCGTCGTGCTGATCGCCGGAGCGGCCGTCTGGATGAGCCGGGCCGACAGCGTGGCCGTGCAGTCACCGCGGGTCGCGGGCGTCGAATCGCCGCAGCCCACGCCGGTGCGCGCTTCGGGATCGCCGGCGGCACCGTCGACCCGGCCGGCGTCGCGGAAGCCCCCGGCGCGGGTGGTCGCCAAGGGCGGCTGGACCCCCGTCGACCAGGCGGCCTGGGAGGAGCAGCTCGCCGGCTACCGGCGCACGAAGGCCGACCCGCCGGGTGACGCGGGCAATCTGCCGGAGTTCCGGGCCGATTGCAAGTACAGCCACCGCCGGCCCGACGACCCGATCGTCGCCCCCGGGCTGCCCGGCGCCTCGCACATGCACTCGTTCGTCGGCAACAAGGCCGTCGACGCCGGTACCACGGCCGACGATCTGATGAAGTTCACCGCGACCACCTGCAAGCCGACCGTCGACCATTCCGCCTACTGGGTGCCGACGCTCTACGAGGCGGCGAGCAGAAAACCGGTCGAGACCTCCGGTTTCCGCGTCTATTACCGTTCGCTGCGCGACAATTCGACCGGCGTCGTGCCCATTCCCAACGGGCTGCGAATGATCGCTGGCGACGCCAAGCGGAAGGTCCCCACACCGCGCGGCGCGCAGGGCCAGTTCTACTGCGCGTTCTACGGGCCGGGCGACATCGACGGTTACGCCCGCAGCGACAACGGCAACTGGCCGATCTGCGGTGAACCGGCGAGCCTGCATTTCATGCTTCAGTTCCCGGACTGCTGGGACGGCCGGCATCTGGACAGCCCGAATCACAAGGACCATCTGACGTTCGGTACGAACGCCGGCTGCCCGGCCGGCCACCCGGTCCGGATCCCGGCGCTGACGTTCGACATCGCGTACGCGGCGAAGGGCTCGAAGGCCGGCTACTACCTGTCCTCCGACCCGGACGGCAGGAGTGCCTCGTCGATGCACGGCGACGCGTTCCTGATGTGGAACGCCGACGCCATGAATCAGCGCGTCCGCAACTGCATCGCCCAGCGCCGGACCTGCGACAACGACGGCTACGACCCGTTCTCCCTCTGATTGGAGGCGAGCATCGCGCAGAAGAGGGCGCCCTGCTCGACGGCGTCGTCCAGGGCGACGTGGCTGTGCGGGGCGTCGCTGAACCAGGCTCGTGGCATGGTCCGTTTCACCGTGGACCGGAAGTCGGTGCCCAGCAGGGCCATGGCGTAGGACTTCATGTCCAGGGCCGAGTGGGAGAACGGGCTGGCACCGGTGAAACGGATCAGATACCAGTAGACGAACATGAAGTCGAATGCCGCCGGGTAGCCGACGAAGACCGGGCGGCCCGGCAGTCCCTCCAGCCAGGTGCGGTAGGCCGCCATCGCGGTGGCCGGGTCCTGCTGGTCGGTCCGGCACGCCTCCCAGGCCTTCGGCTGGGTCGCCCACCAGGCCATGGTGTCGGGGTGTCCCTGCGCGCCGGGCAGGGTGGTCAGGTTCGCGGTGAAGGTGCCCAGCAGCGTCTTGTCGGCGGTGAAGGCCGCCGAGGCGAAACTCAGCATCGAGTGCGGGCCGGGAATCGGGCCGTCGGACTCGATGTCGGTGCTGACGTAGATCTCAGGTCGTGCCACGTCGGCACCATAGGGCGCGGGGGCTGCCGCGTCGACCGGATTCCGGAGCGGGAAACCTCCCCGCGCCCCACTACTGGGCCGGCGTCGCCCGCAAGCCAAAGGAGAAGGCCACGTCACCACCGGCCACACCGGGCCGGACCGCTCCCGTAGAGATCGTTTTCGGAACGGGTCCTGCCGATTTCACCAGGACAGAGTCAACAGGCTACGGGTCGATCGGCAGGGTTCGGTCCGGCGCGCCGCCCATCCGGTCCGGGTAGACCAGTAGCACGCCGCCGTCCCGTACCACCGTCGGTTGGGTCCACGTCTCCTCGACCGTGGGCACGAGGATCACCGTCGATCTTCGGTCGGCGTCGTGCACGACCACCGATGAGATCGTCATGAATTCGTCGCGTTTCTGGCCGAGGGCCATGAAGAAACGGTCGTCGAGCCAATCCCCGCCGTACGCGAAGGCGTGGTCCTCGGCGAGGGGATCTCCGTCGATCCAGATCCGTCCGTCCCACGCCACCGCACGATGCCGGCTTCCGGCACTGAAGTAGACCTGCAGCGGATCGCCATCACCCCGCCAGCCGTAGTAGTGGTCGCACCCGCCGGGGAGAGGGCCTTCTCGATGGACGGTTTCGCCGGTGTCCGCAGAGGGGTTCTGTGCGCAGATCTCCGGCTCCCGGCAGGACCGGTCGCTGCGCCGGGTACAGCCGAATCCGGCGGCCGCGCAGTCACGCGGAGCCACCCGGGACAGCGATTGCAGCAACTGTTCCCGATAGGCCTCCTCGCCGAGCAACGCGACGTGTTCGCTGGATTCCACCCACCGGTTGAACAGGTCCACCCCGGCGCCCGATCGCCGTAACCACGCCCGCCAGGGCTCGTCGAGATACCGCCACTTCAGCGCCGCCCGGACGTCGGCCGGTTCCGGCGGCCGCCCGAGTGCCCGGGCGATCCGGTCCTCGCGGTCCCATGCCCCATTCCTTTTCGGAACGGCCTGAGACCGCTCCAGGGCCGAGAGGCCAAGAATTGTCATGCCGACGGCGACGAGGGCCAATGCCAGGACCCCGGCGTCGGAGAGGTAGTCGCCGGTGACCGATGCGAACAGGACCTCTTTGATGGCGGCGATGGCGAACCCGGCGGTTCCGAGGAGGACCAGCGCCGCAGTCAACTGGGTCAACGTCCCGGCGACCCGGCCGTGGGCGCCACGCAGACGCAGCATCAGCAGGGCCCCGACGACGATACCGGCAACGAGCGGCAGCGTCAGGACCGCCAGGCCGGCGCTGCTTGACGGCTGGCTCATCCGCTGGTCAGGGTGAGGAAACGGTGGACGGCCCGGTGGGCGGCGGCTTCCAGGTCGGCGCCGGGCGGCGAAGCCTCTCCGAGTAGGGTCCGGATCTGCACGTCGCGCACCACGAGCCCGTAGAACAGTTCGAATGCCTCGGCGGGATCGTCGATGCGCAGCAGCCCGTCCGTGGCGAGCCGTGCCAGGTAGGCCTCGATCAGAGGCCCGGTGGTGTGACGGCCGTGCCGCAGCAGCACGGCGGCGAGATCCGGGGAGGTCATGGCGGCCCGGTTCAGCGCCAGCGAGACCTCACCGGTGAGCATCCGCAGCATGTTCCCGGCGACGGCGGCCAGCGTGGCACGTGGTGTGGCGGGCTGGTCGAGTGCTGCGGTGACAGCTGCGTTGACCTGCTCGGACTGCCGTTCGACGAGAGCTGCCAGCAATCCGTCCCGGTTGCCGAACCACGTGTAGAGGCTTTCCTTGGAGCAGCCGGCCCGGGCGGCGACGGCCTGCATCGTCGTGCCCTCGAGGCCGTGGCCGACGATCTCCTCGAGGGCCGCGTCGAGGGCGGCATGGCGGCGGGCTGCCTGTTCGCCGGCGCGGGGCCGGCCTCGACGGGTCTGTCCGGTCACCGTGAACCTCCGGGGTCGCTCTGGCAATTATTCGAACCAGCGAGTACGTTTAAAACCGTACCCGCTGGTTCGAATATATCGAGAGAGTGGTCATGTCCGCATCTGTTAATGTCCGCACCTGGATTCTCGGCTCGGCCACCGTGGCGACCGGTCTCATCGCCGGCTTCTTCTACGCGTACGCCTGCTCGGTCATGCTGGGCCTCGCCCAACTCGACGACCGGGCCTTCATCGATGCCATGCAGCGGATCAACGCGACCGTGCGCAACGGCTGGTTCGCGGCGAGCTTCTTCGGCGCGCTGCCGCTGACCGCTTTGGCCGCCGCCCTGCACCTACGCCGGGACAGCCGGCCCGCGCTCCCCTGGGTCCTCGCTGCCCTCGTGGGTTACACGGCTGCCTTCCTGATCACGATGGTCCTCAGCGTGCCGCTCAACGAGGAACTCGCCGCGGCCGGCGTTCCCGCGACGATCGGTGAGCCGGGCGCGGTCCGGGCCGCGTACGAGGACATCTGGGTGACGTGGAACCTCGTCCGGACGATCGCCTCGACCGCGGCGCTGGCCTGCCTTGTCCGCGCCCTGCTGGTGCACGCTCGCACCACCCGACCGATCACCGGCGGCCGGGCCTCGCCCGCGTCTTCTACGGTGACCGCGTGAGGAAGTTCGATGCCGCAGTGGCCGGTAGGTCGATCGCGGTCGGCACCGCGTCCGGTGCCGTGTTCGGGTTCGTCGTCATGGCGCTGCTCTTCGCCGGTGGGGTGTACAAGGCCATGACCGACCCGGAATGGCACGCCGGCCCCGGCGGCGGAGGGGGTCTGGTGCTGGGGACGCTGATCGGCGCCATCATCGGCCTGCTGACCGGGCTCCTTGCCGGTCTCCTGCTCCTGCTGCCGGCGCCGTGGCTGCGGGAGCGCCGGCTACGGGGCCGGCTCGGCTGCGCGGCGGCGTGCGGCGCTGCCGTGGGCACACCGTTCCTGGTGGCGGGCATCGGTTGGGGACTCTGGGCGGACGAGCCGGTGGCCTGGATCGCCGCCGGCCTGATGGCCTACGCGGCAGCGATCGGCGCGTGGAAGAGCCCGTTCATCCTCGCGTTCGAGCGGCGGGCCGGGACGTGAACGTGTCGGGCAAAGTGCGGCGCACTCTTGGGGTGATGGCTGTCGTCGCAGTGATCGCCGTCGCGCTGAGCGTGATGTCGGTGCTGAGCCGACCCACAGCGGGATGCGGTTGCAGCAACTATCCCGACCTGACATCCGCGGCGCGGACCGCCGACCGGTTCGCGGAGCTGATTCGTGCCCGTGACTCGTCTGGAGTGTGGGCCCTGCTGACCGAAGACGCGCAAACTCGTTACGGAGATCCCGTACGGTTCCGGCCTGTGCTGGAGCGGCTTGCCGTCGCGGACGGGCAGGCGGTAGGCGGGTGGCACTTCGTGTCGGATCGGTACGCCGCTGAGATCCCGAATTCGGTGGTACTCACCCGGTACACCGGCTCACAGCGATCGTTCGCCGTCATCATGGTGCATACCTGGCGGGACCGGCCGGAGGCGAACCGGGTCGATCCCGAGCCGGCCGGCCGGACCGTGCGAGTGACCGGCGGCGACACGGGCACGCTCCGGGTCGTCGGGGTCGGCCCGTCCGAGCGCGCCTGGTTCGTGCTGGTGAACCCGGTGGGGGAAGCCCGGGAGCTGATGCCCGGCCGGCCGGGCGAGGACGGCCGCCCGCTGACGGTGCCCGACGATGCCCGGTCCGGCCCCGCTCTGCTCGCCGTTGCGGTGCGGTCGGCTACCGGGTGGAGCGTCGCCGCGGTGCCGCTCGTGCTGGACGCCGGCGGCGGCGACGCCGGCGGTTGATGGCGGCGGACCGGATGAAGACCTGCCCCTGCATGCCATGACCGGCGCGTTCGCCGCGGCCGGCTTGCGCCTGCCCAGGCCGAGAGCCCTACGGGCCTTCTTCCTCAGGGTCGAGGTGTCGCCGGTGTTGTTCCAGACGTAGTTGCCGGAGTTCCGGTACAGGTGCACCTTCGTGTTGGTACCCCGGCCGGTGTGAAGGTAGACGACGCCACCCTGATCACATCGCCAAACGCAGACATACCGGCGCCATATCTGGGGAGCTCCCGCAGCCCAAACGTCGGGCACGAAGTAGCACGAGGAAACCTCGGAGAAGAGGCGTTCCGCTTCTCAACTATCGGGCTGACGGCTCACTCAACTGCCGATGTGAGTGCGTTTAGCCAAGCACCAAAACTGCTCATCCGGCGGCATAGGGACTTCCTCGATCAGCACAGTTACCGATGCGTCGTTGTCATGTAGTGTTCGTGCCGTGTCACTGTTCGGCTACTTCATCGTCGCCCGTTCGGCACGACCGATCGGCGACCTGCCGTGCGTCCAACGGGCATGTCGGCACAGCCTCGAAGGAGGCGAACCAGCAGCCTTAGGCAGAGACAAAGCCGACGGTGATTGGCAATACGTTTACATTTACCGCGGGCAAGGGTTGTATGCCGACGATGTGGCCAACGAGACCGGCGCGCCGGCACTGGTCATCGACGTCATCGAAAGTGCAGTTGGCATCGTGCACGGAGCAACGCCCGACCGTGATTCATGGTGGGGGTGCTTGAACCCGGCCGAGGCTGTACGGGTTTATGACATGCCCCCGGATATGGTCGCCTCATCGGCAGAGACCGTCCAAATGGCTACAGAATGGGCAGCCGCAACGGGCCGTGCAGCACACGCCGACCTGGCCGTCACCGCAGTGGAAAGATACGTTGGGGGTTTTGGAGAGAGCGTCAATGACTTCGTCGCCGCCCTTGGATTCCAATTCGAACGACATGAGGTCGGCGATGGGTAGACCGGGCTAATCCGTCAGGCCAAGCCGCGACGTGACGACTAGTGTGGCGCGACTGCGGGGGTTGGCTGCAGTGCTCCTCGCAGCGCAAAAGCCGGTCCCAGTAGCCAGCAGATACAAGCCATGATCGCGTGCACTGATCTGCCGCAATCCGATCGCTCCACCCTGCGATGTCTCGCTACGGATGCGGTCGTCGTGAAACGGACGAGCGTTCCGTCGGCGTATGTCTCTATGGTGCGAGGGTGCCTGGACTCAAGGTCGCCGACGACGCGGCGTGGCGGGATGCCTTCGGTGTGGTTCCCCAGACAGAGGGGGTCTCGGGCGATGAGTACGTGAGGGAACTCCGAATCCCGACAGACGCGGCAGAGGAACTTCACATCACCTGGGATGTCACGGATGACAGTGTCCGTGTCCGTCACCGGAGGGCAGATAGTGTCGTGGTCGACCTGTATCGCGAGCAGGCGACCCGTTATATAGATCAGAAACAGGCTCTATAGGAACGGCTCGTCCTCGTCGTCTGGTATCGGTAGCGGGCCGTCGCCGCGTCCGCGTCTTCTGTGCGGCCGTTGGTCCGGTGTACGCCTATCAGCACGGCCCGGGCCCGGCGAACGTCGCCGTGCTCCGGACCAAGCATGAGGCGGACCTCACCGATGATCGGCCCGGCAAGATCACTGGTTGCGGTCAGATCACGTGTGCCGAGGTAAGGGCAAAGGCGAGATCCACCTGAGCGTTCAATGGGCGGGGGGTCGGCCGGCCTGAAAGCGTCCAAAGATCCGCGGCGATCCCCTCGATCAACCGGGCCTTCTCGGTGGGGCCGAACACGGTGTGAGCGTGCCGCACGCGGTCGTCGACGGGGTCGGGATGCACCGGGCGGAGCGTTGCGATTCGCTCGGCCATCAGCCTGCCCCGCGATTCGGCAACCTGTTGCTCCAGTACCCTGCGACTTCGAAAACGACGTGATCCCCAGCGACTGGACGAGCTTGTCCCTGCGTCGGGTCGACCCGCCGAGTAGGTAACAGGTCGCGACCACGCTGGCCAGCCCGCTTCGACCCCACCGGGCCATGGTGTCGGGGTGTCCCTGCGCGTCGGTCAGGTTCGCGGTAAAGGGTGCCCAGCAGGCAGCGAAGGCCGCCGAGGCGAAACTCAGCATCGGCGTCGACCGTATTCCGAGGTGGGAACCCTCCCGCGCGCCGGAACGTCACAGGGCCATGCGTGTACGAGTCATCACGGCCGCCCTGCTCATCGTTCTCGCCGGCGGCTGCGCCCGCGGGGACGTCACCACCGGCGCCCCCGCTCCCGTCCCGGCCCGCAGCGGAGCGCCGGCGCCCGACGTGCACGACCGCTGGAAGTCCTGCGACACGGCGGCACCACCATCGGTCGACGACTGGTTCACCGCCGGGCAGGACGCGCTCGGCCTGCCACGTCTCGACGACGGGTTCCGGCCGGTCGCCGCGATCGTCTGCCGGGTCGAGATGCGGGAGGTGCCCGGTACCGGCATGGTGGCCATCGCCGAGGAGGTCCGCGCCGACGACCTCACCGCGCTGCTGTCGGCGCTGCGGCTGCCCGACGAGCCCGCCACCGCGGAGGCCTGCACCGAGGAACTGCCGCTGGTTCCGTGGCTCGCGCTGGTCGACCGGGACGGCCGCTGGATCCGGCCCGGCGTCCCGATCGACTCCTGCCGCAAGCCGCGCATCGAGTTCCGGCAGGCCTACGGGGCGCTGGTGACCACCGTCGTGACGAGCCGGCGTCTTCCGGGACGGTAGACCACCGGCCGGACGGTAGACCACAGCCCGGACGGTAGACCACCGGCCGGACGGTAGACCACCGGCCGGACGGTAGACCACCGGCCGGACGGTAGGCCACAGCCCGGCGCCCGCGATTCGGCTCGGACGGGCCGCCTACCTCGCGCTGTAGTCCGGGACGGGTGCGGTGCGTTCGGGAGTTGCGGCTTCCGTACGAGTAGAGGTCCATGGTCGTGAGACGCGGACCAGGAACCGGCGGGCAGGTTCCTCGATGTACTGATGGGCGCCCTCGGCGATCAGCAGCAGCAGGGCGACGGTGACGAACAGCGCCGCGTAGGGCACCAGGCCCTGTCCGGTCTTGATGTATTCGCTGGTGGGCATGTGGTGGATGAGCCAGCGGTGGGTGATGTAGAGGGCGTAGCTGGCCACGCCGAGACGGACCATCGGGGTGGTGGACAGCAGCCGGGCCATCCAGCCGCGGCCGGCGGCGAGGCTGGTCAGGGCCAGCGCGAACGGGATGACGAAGAGCAGGCCGAAGGAGGCGGTGCCCCAGCCGGGGCCGGTGCCGCGGAACGCGGCGAGGCCGAAGACGTAGCAGAAGACGAACGTCTGGATGGCGTGGTGCCGGCGGGTGGTCCAGTGTGCGGTGTGCGGGATGAGGAACGCGATCGCCATGCCGCAGACGAACAGCGGCAGGTAGCAGACCGGGTTGCGGTAGAGCCAGCGGTGTGCGGAACCGGGGTCGGCGGCCGGGAGGTCGGCGCGGCCGGTGAGGTAGAAGGCGGCCCAGAGCGCGAAGACGATCAGGGTCATCGCGCCGATCAGGACGATTAGGCCGCGGGGGCCGTGCCGGCGGGCCAGCCGGGCGACGGCCGGGATGAGGAACGGGAACAGCAGGTAGAAGAACATCTCGACGCCGATGGACCAGCCGGGGCCGTTGTAGTGTCCCTGCGCCACCGCGAGGTCGCCGCTCCACGTCTGCACGGCGAAGATGTTCTGCAGCAGCGCCCAGCCGTGCTGGTCGCGGCCGAGGATCCAGTAGTAGGCGGCGCAGTAGGCGATGACCGCCCAGTAGAGCGGCATGACCCGGGCGATCCGGGCCACGTAGAACCGGACGGTGCGCCGGCCCTCCCATCCGGCCAGATCCGGGTAGTTGTAGGCGAGCACCACTCCGGAGAGCATGAAGAACATCGGGACGCCGATGTAGCCCCATTTGGCGATCTTGTCGAGGTGTTCCGGCAGGCTCGCCGGCACTCCGCTGTGGGAGATGACGACGCCGATCGCCGCGACCGCCCGTACACCCGTCAAGGCCTTGATCTGTTCTGCCACTTACCCGCGTCCCTCATGAGCGTGGAGCCGACTCGGCATTGCAGCAGGGGCGGGCGAACGCAGGGTGTCGGGACAGTTGATGCACAGCGAAAAGCGCCGCCCGGCGGGGGACCGGGCGGCGCTTTCCTTTCCAGGGAGTCCTGTCAGCCGAGCTTCACCTTGAAGATCGGGTCGGCGGCCAGCTTCTTGAACGCGGCGAGGCTCGCCTTGGTGCTGTCGATGCTGATGTCGCGGTCGCCCTGGTCGTCCTTCTTGGTGTCGAAGTGCACGATCGCCTTGATGGCGGGGCGCTTGCGCAGCTCGGGGACGACGCTGTTGTAGACGGCGGACTTGTCGGTGTTGCGGCCCACGCGGTGGTAGGCGCCCCACTCGGCGACCATGATCGGCTTGCTCTGGTGCTTGCTGACCGCCCAGTCGTAGAAGCCGAGGCCACCGCCCTTGGGCTTGCGGTCCAGCAGGTCGGCGAAGTCACCGAAGTGGTAGTAGCCCTTCTCGACCGAGACGTAGGAGTCCAGGCCGATCCAGTCCACGACGTCGTCGCCGGGGTAGAGGTCGGCCCACCAGTTCTGGGCCATCCACTTCTCGTTGCCCATGTAGGCCACGACGTTGACCGCGTTGGTCACGCCCTGCGAGCGCAGGCGCTTGATGGTGTGGCGGTACATGGCCGCGAAGTCCTTGGCCTCCCAGCCGGAGCCCTTGCGGGCGACGACGTCGTTCTCCGGCTCGTGGTTGAGGACGAGGAAGAACTTCTTGCCGTACGACTTGGCGCGCTGGGCGAAGGCGTCGATGCGCCTGTTCTGCTCACCCTTGGCGACCTTGGCCCAGTTCGAGCCGTAGGCGATCTTCCAGTTGAGCAGCAGGGCACGCGGGTTGGCCGGGTCGTTGGTCATGGCGATCTCGGCCTTGGTCGGGAAGACCTCGTCGCCCTTGTGGTACTGGTGGAAGAGGCTGGCGGTGCGGCCGCTGGCCTTCTCCCAGGTCTTGAGGGCCTGGTCACGCGGGGCGCTGGTGAATCCACCCGCCGCGCCGCCCCAGAGGACGCCGCAGGACGGGACGAGCTTCGCGTCGGTGACGCAGTTCGCCGCGGGGGCGGCGGTCGCGGCGGTGGTCGGGGCCAGGACGGCTCCGGTGCCGGCGAGTACGGCGGTCAGAGCTGTCAGGAACTTCGGCAGCTTGGCCAGACGCATCAAGTGACTCCCCCAAGTTGTCCGGCTCGTTGTCGGCCGGGCATGTGAAAGAGATTCCAGGTCGCCAGGTGCAGGCCCAGTGCCCGTGCCGGTGCCACCCGGTTGCGGGAGAACGGGTCCGGCGAACGGGTGGATCCGCTTGCACGGGCGGGCGGCGGGCGGTAGCCAGAAGGAATGAACTTGATCATCGACGGCCACAACGACCTGCCGATGCGCCTACGGGAGTGGCACGGGTCGGCGGTGTCGGACCTCGGATCGGTCCCGGGACTGCACACCGATCTGCCCCGGCTGCGCGACGGCGGCGTGGGCGGGCAGTTCTGGTCGGTGTACGTGCCGTCGGACCTGCCGGAGCCGGAGGCGGTGACCGGCACCCTGGAGCAGATCGACCTGGTGCACCGGCTGGTCGCCGCGCACCCGGACGATCTGGTGGTGGCGTACACGTCGGCGGACGTGGAACGGGCGATGGCCGGTGGGCGGATCGCGTCGCTGATCGGCGTGGAGGGCGGGCACTGCCTCGCGGGCTCCCCGGCAGTGCTGCGGTGCCTGGCGCGGCTCGGTGTCCGCTATGTGACGCTCACCCACAATCACCACACCGGGTGGGCGGATTCGGCGACGCAGGATCCGGCGCACGGTGGCCTGACGGCCGAGGGGCGGGCGATGGTACGGGAGATGCAGCGCCTGGGCGTGCTGGTCGACCTGTCGCACGTGTCCGCCGCGACGATGCACGACGCCCTGGACGAGGCCGCCGCCCCGGTGATCTTCAGCCACTCGGGCGCCCGGGCGGTCACCGACCATCCGCGTAACGTGCCCGACGACGTGCTGTCCCGGCTGCCCGGCAACGGCGGGGTGATCCAGTTGACGTTCGTGTCGTTCTTCGTGTCGCCGCAGGTCCGGGACTGGATGCAGGCGGCCGACGACGAGTGGGCGCGGCTGGGGCTGCCGCCGTACGACGAGGACTGGCCGCGCGCCCCACGACCGGGCGAGGAGACGGCGCACGTGCCGGTGACCGTCCCGCACGACTGGTCGGCGGAGCCGGCGTTCCGGCCGTGGCTGGCGGCGAACCCGAAGCCGTCGGCGACGCTGGCGCAGGTGGCCGACCACGTGGAGCACGCCCGGGCGGTGGCCGGCATGGACCACGTGGGTCTCGGCGGCGACTTCGACGGCACGCCGGAACTGCCGGACGGTCTGCCGGACGTGTCCGCCTATCCGCGGCTGCTGGCGGAGCTGCGCGACCGTCACTGGTCCGAGAACGACCTGGCCGGGCTCGCGAACCGGAACGTTCTGCGTGCTCTGCGGGACGCCGAGGAGCACGCCGAGGAGCCGCTCTGGCCACGCTGAGGCGGTGCCATCACGTCAACCAGGGGCACCGAGTGAGATGTATCGACAAACGTCACTTTCTTGTAACTTCGGCCGAAGGGCACCAGCCCGTTCCCCCGAAGGCAAGAAGGGACGTCACATGCGCCTCCCCGCCCGGATCCTCCTGGCCGCCGCCGTCGTGGTGGCCGGCATGTTCGCGCCGGCCGCCGCCCTGGCCGCCCCGATCGACCCCGGCCCCGCCACCCAGGTCGTCGGCGGTGAGCCGGCCACCGAGAACTACCCGTTCATGGTCTACGTGTCCGGTTGCACCGGCTCGCTGATCAAGGCGAACTGGGCGGTCACCGCCAAACACTGCCCCACCCCCAGCACCGTACGGGTCGGCAGCGTCAACCGGTCCAGCGGCGGCGTCGTCGTCTCGGTGCGGCGCGCGGTCAACCACCCGCGGATCGACGTCAAGCTCCTGGAACTGGCCACCTCGGTGACCTACGCTCCGGCGCCGATCCCGACCACGTCCGGCGCGGTCGGCACCGCCACCCGGATCATCGGGTGGGGCCAGACCTGCCCGACCCGGGGCTGCGGCTCCACCCCGACGGTCGCCAACCAGCTGAACACGTCGATCGTCGCGGACAGCCGCTGCTCCAGCATCGACGCGGCCTACGAGATCTGCACCAACAACACCAACGGCAACGCCGGCGCCTGCTACGGCGACTCCGGCGGGCCGCAGGTCCGGCAGGTCAGCGGCCGGTGGGCGCTGATCGGCGTCACCAGCCGGGCCGGTAACAACAGCTCCACCTGCGCCACCGCCCCGTCGATCTACGGCGACCTGCCGTCGATCCGCGCGTGGGTGAACACCCAGGTCGGCGGCCTTCCCGCCTGATCGGGGGCGGGCACCGGCGGGCGGCGTGCGATCACGCCGCCCGCCCGTGCACGACCGCGACCACGCCGGGCATCGGCGACACCTCGTCGACGAGCGCCGGGAACACCCCGGGACTGGTCATGCCGATCTCCCAGAAGTACGGCACCTTCATCCCCGAGTCGCCGGTGAGCTCGCCGCCGTCGCAGTAGGCGTGGCGGTACTCCTCGTCGGTCGGGTCGTAGTGGAACGAGAACGACGTGGCGCCCCAGACGCGGGCGATCGCCGCCTCCGCGTGGTTGCGCTGCTCGTCGGTGGAGTCCTGGGCGATGAAGACGCGGGCCACCCGGCTGTGCGCGACATCGGCGGGCGCCGGGTCGCCCGGTGGGCCGGACGGCGTGCACGCCGCGGCCGCCGCGGACTGCCACCCGGACACCACGACCACCCCGGCCAGCAGCACCGCCGCCGGAAGCGCCGCACGCAGCCGGACCGCCGCGAACGCCGCCACCGCCATGGCCAGGATCACCGTGCCCGATCCGCCCGTCAACGAGCGCAGCCCCAGCCAGACCAACTCGTCGGAGGGCCGGTCCGGTCGCAGGTTCCAGAGGCCGCCCATGGAAGCGACCAGCAGGGTCCAGACGGCCGCGGCCCAGCCGAGAGCACCCGCGACCGAGGTACGCAACGGGTGGCCCTCACTGCGGCGGCTCGCCCATCCGAAGAGCAGCCAGCCGGCGAACCCGCCGAGGACTCCCCCGGCGACGGCCAGCGTGATCATCCAGGGCGGCGCGGAGCGGCTGAGCTCGAAACTCGCCGCGCCGTCGGAGTCCCAGGGGGCCCGGTTGCCCCAGAGCACGCCGGTGTAACTGAGCACCAGATCGTCGCGGGAGGCCCAGAACGTGGCGGTGCCGATCGGGGTCTCACTCGCGACCTCCTCCTCGAACACGACGTCGCCGTGCACGTCCCAGCCGGCGGCGGCCAGGCGGTCACGGGCACCCCGGGCGCAGACGAGCACGTCGCGGGTCGTGTCGTTGTGCTTCACCCAGTAGTCGGCGTACCCGTAGATGGTCTGCTCGCCGTCGCCGCTGGGCACGAACGGCTCGGCATCACCTCCGCCCCACACCCGCTGGCCGGGGAAGACGGTCTCGCCCAGGGCCGCCGACTCGGCGCCGGACGGCAGTGACGGGGCGTTCGCCCAGCCGATCCGGGCGGCGGCGGCCGCGCCGAGCAGACCGGAGGCGAGCGTGACCAGCACGGCCAGGACCACCACGCCGGTACTGGCCGGGCGGCCCAGGCGGGCGCGCAGGCCGTACCCGATGAGGTTGAGGATCTCCCGGCCGGTCGGCCGGGTGCGCTCCGGCGCAGCACATTCCAGGAGCGTGGCGAGCATCTCGGCGCGGCGCGGGCCGGACGGATAGCACCGCAGCCAGAACGCGTAACGGCGCGCGAGCCGGTCGCTCATGACGACACCGGTCCCAAGCCGAAGCGGCGGCGGGCGGCCAACTGGGCGGTGGCCGCCTCGACGCTCGCGCGCAGCCGCCCGGTCTCGGCGTCCAGCGCGGTCGCCCCGTCGGTGGTGAGCCGGTAGTAGCGGCGGGGCCGCCCGTCGACGGTCTCCTCCCGGTCCGGTTCGACCAGCCCGAGGGCGACCAGGCGGTCCAGAGCGGCGTAGAGGGTGCCGGCCTGGAGGGTGATCCGGCCGTCGGAGAGGCGGGTGACCTCCTGGATCACCCCATACCCGTAGCGGGGCTCGGGGGCGAGGGCGGTGAGGATCCAGAAGGTGGGTTCACGCATCGGGGCGGCGGACATGCGGGCCAATATAAAGATGATCTGACTATCGCGTCAACGATGTTCGTCTGTGGCTGTTTCTGAACGAGTCGGCTCGAACGATCGCGTGAACGTTCACATCATTACCAAGGTGTTGCTAGCACGTTTCCCCCGCGTGGAAGGACGAGACCTTGCGAACCACCTTCTTGCGTGCCGTCACCGGCGCCCTCACCGCGCTGGCGCTGATCCCCGTCACCGTCGTCGCCGCAGCCGCACCGGCCGCCGCCGCCACCAACCAGTTCCGCGGCATGAACTGGGCGATGCTGGGTGACAACTTCAGCACCGGTCCCCTCGTCGTACAGGGCCTGAGCCAGTCCGACAGCAACGCCACCGTACGGGCCAAGGCCAACGCCCTCTACGACGACATGGCGGCGATCGGCGTCAACACCGTGCGCCTGCCGATCAACACCCACACCGTCGGCACCACCTGGTGGAACGCCTACCGCGGCGCGATCGACGCGGCCACCGCCCGCGGTTTCAAGGTCATCCTCGCCTACTGGGAGGACGGTGCCGCGTCCGGCGGCCGGATCACCAACATCGCCGCGTGGAACACCATGTGGTCCAACGTCACCTACCTGTACGGCGCCAACACCAACGTCTACTTCGAGCCGATGAACGAGCCGCACGGCTACAGCTCGGCCGAGTGGCGCACCATCGCGGCGAACTGGATGAGCTACCACTACTCGGCGGTCCCCGCCCGGACCCTCATCGGCGGCACCGGCTACAGCCAGGACCTGCGCGACGTCTGCAACGACAGCCGGTTCAACGGCACCCTGCTGTCGTTCCACCACTACGCGTTCTTCTACAGCGCGATGACGTACGACGCGTTCCGTAGCCACGTGCAGACCCGCCTCGGCAACTGCGCCTCCCGGGCGGTCGTCACCGAGTACGGCGCGCCGATGTCCACCGGCCTCAACTACGGCGACGCGAACAGCACCGACAACTTCGTCCGGCACATCCGGGCCGTCACCCAGGTCATGCGGGACAACCAGATGGGCGGCGTCTACTGGCCGGCACTCGGCGGCAAACCCACCGGGTCCTCCGGCTTCGACTACTACTCGATGTTCGCCTTCAGCGGCAGCGGCACCAACCTCAACCTGACGGTCCGCAACAACTCCGGCCGCGACCGCATCCGGTACGGCTGGGGCCTGTAGCCCATTAGGCTGCCGACATGACGGTCCGGGACGAGTTGCTGCGGCGCAGAGCGGAGTTCACCGCCTCGGCCGCCGCACTCGCCTCGGACCTGACGGCGCTGTTCGAGGCGTCGCGCAACACCAACGGCGACGACGAGCACGACCCGGAAGGCGCCACCATCGGGTTCGAGCGGGCCCAGCTGACCGCCCTGCTGGCCACCGCCCGGCAGCGGGTCGCCGACGTCGACGAGGCGCTGGCCCGGATGGACGCGGGCACCTACGGCGTCTGCGACGGGTGCGGGCAGGGGATCGCCGAGCAGCGGCTCCTGGCCCGGCCGTTCGCCCGCACCTGCCTGACCTGCGCCTGAGCGCGGATGTCGTACCCCCGTGGCAGGGTTGTGCCGTGTACGAGGAATGGGCGTCACCGCTGCCGCACGTCGTCGCGTGGCGCAGTGTCACGCCGCCGGGCGAGCACCGGGCGAAACGGATCCTGCCGGACGGCTGCCTCGACCTGATCTGGCGGGACGGCACGGTCTTCGTCGCCGGGCCGGACACCACCGCCCAGGTCGGCCGTCCGGCGCCCGGCAGCAGACACGCGGCGCTGCGCTTCGGCGCCGGCACCGGGCCCGGCGTGCTGGGTGTGCCCGCCGCCGAGCTGATCGACCGGCGGGTGCCGCTGGAGGCGCTGTGGCCGGCCGCCGAGGTGCGGGCCATCGCCGAGGCCGACGACCCGGTCGCCGCGCTGACCGCCGCCGCGGGCCGCCGCTGGCGGGGAGCCGATCCGGTGATGGTCGCCCTGGCCGGTGCCGCGCGGGCCGGGGCGCCGGTGGGCGTGGTCGCCGAGCGATGCGGTCTCAGCCCACGGCAGTTGCAACGGCGGAGCAACACCGCTTTCGGGTACGGCCCGAAGACCCTCCACCGGATCCTGCGGATGCAGCGGGCCGTCGCCCTGGCGCGGGCCGGCCGTCCGTTCGCCGCGGTGTCGGCCGACGCGGGCTACGCCGACCAGGCTCATCTCGCGCGGGAGGTGCGGGCGATGGCCGGCGTGCCGCTGAGCGCCCTACTGCGCTGACGTCTTCTTCCAGGCGAAGAGGTCCACGACGTTGCCGTCCGGGTCCTTCACCTGTGCATACCGCTGCCCCCACGGGGCGTCCCAGGGGTCGTTGACCGACGGGTGACCGGCGGCGACCAGATCGGCGTGCACGCTGTCGACCTCGGCCGGGCCGGAGCAGAGGAACGCCCAGCCACCGGACGGCGGCCCGGGCTCGTAGCCGGGGTCGAACGACTTCAGGGCGGCGTGCGTGTCCCACATGAGCCGGATGCCGCCGGCGACCGTCGCCTCGGTGTGCGGCTCCTTCTCGGCGCCGGGCGGGAACTCCAGGCCCAGCCGGCGGTAGAAGTCCAGGGACGCTGCCATGTCGGCCACAGCGAGGCCGATCGCGTTGAAGGTGGGTGCCATGGCCCCGACGTTACGAGACACCCCGGAGCCGGGTCTTGAACGAATCAGACATCGCCGGCGTGGACCCGGCGGCCGCCGAACCGTGAGGTCGTAACCTTCGCGGTCCAGGGCTTCATCGGTGAGCGCGTCGAACTCACTCCAAGCGGATCCAGGTCCGCGGACCCGGACCCGGTGGCCATGTGACCGCAGGGGGACTGTTGCCGGCGGGAGACGCAGTCCACGTCTGTTCGCTGGTCTGCGGTCAGGCCGGAAATTGGCGCGTAGCCGCTCCAGTTCCGCTTTGGTCACGGGCAGGACGGTGCCGTGGCGGGGGCGGGCCGGCAGTGCGTAGTCGGTCGGCATGCTCCAGTTCGGGTTCGTAAGGCTGTCGGTCTGGAACGGCACGTACCCGCGGTGGGGCGTCTCGTCGACGAACACGTACCACTTCTGTTCGGTGTTCGACTTGAACGCGGTCGGCCCTTCCACCCAGTCGGTGCCGATCCCGGTGCGGATACAGTCGTCGACGAGTTCCCAGTTACGGGGTTCGGTGTCCGGCAGATCCACGGCCCGCAGTCGCGTCGAGCGTTCCATGACGATGTCCCGGCCGCAGCTCCCGATGGTCCGGTCATCAGTCGTGAAGCGATAGTAGTTCCCGCCGTCCGCCAGAACCGTCGAGTCGATGACCCCGGTGCCCGGGTCGTTCCAGACGCGCGGCTCGCTGAAGGTCCGGAAGTCGCGGGTGGTGGCGTACAACATCCGCGGGTACGTGCTCCCGGTGTGGCCGACATCGGCGGCGGCGTAGAGATTCGATGCCCAGTAGACGACGTACGCACCGATCGCCGGGTCGTAGGTGGCCTCCGGCGCCCAGGTCATCCCGGCCGTGTCGGCGGACACGCGTACGTGCCGCTGCGCCGACCAGTGGACCAGGTCGGTCGACTCCCAGATCTCCAGGTACTTGCTGCCGAAGCGCATCGCGGCGCCCCATCCCGAACCGCCGTTGATCTGCAGGTCGGTGGCGATCAGATAGAACTTGTCGCCCTCGGGCGAGCGGATGATGAACGGGTCGCGTACGCCGCCCTCGCCGTATTGGGACGTCAGGACCGGTGCGCTGCCGTTCAGCTCGTCCCAGTGCAGCGGGTCGTTGCCCCGGCTGGCCGCGAAGTACACCTGCTCGGTCAGCTGGGTCGATTCGCCGGTGAAGTAGGCGAACATGTAGCCCTCGTACGGCACCTTCTTGAGCAGCGGCAGGACGGTGACGGCGAACGTGCGCTTGACCGTGGCCCGCTTCAGCCTGACGGTGGCGGTGAGGACGGCGCGGTACGGCGGATGGCCGTACCGGGGGCGGGTGACCTCGCCGGTGGGCGTGACCTGTGTCGGTTTGCTGGACCGCCAGGTGATGGTGGTGCCGTACAGGCCGGTGGTGGGCAGCGTGATGTTGCCGCGCAGCGCGCCGGCGTCGGGGACGGTCAGCGCGCGGGCGGCCGCCTTGGCCTTCTCCTCGTCGGTGAGATCCTCGAGTACGGTCACGGTGAACGCCTTCGTGGCCGTCGCACCGCCCCAGCCGAGGGTCGCGGTCAACGTGACCGTGGCATCGCCGGTCCGAGGCCGGGGACGGGTGACCACACCGGTGGCTGACACCACCGACTCCACCGAGGACGCCCAGGTGATCCGCGCCCCGGTTGCACCCGTGGCCGGCAGCGTGAGATTTTCGGTGATCGCGCTCGTGTCCCCGAGGCTCAGCGCGGCGGCGTCGGAGGCGACCCGTTCCGCCGCGCTCTGCGCCCCGAGTTCCGCGATCTCCACCTCGGTCAGCGCACGGTCGTAGACCCGGAAGTCACGGACGTTTCCGGTGAGGTACTTGTCGCCGCTGTAGAGCGAGCGGCCCAGGTAGTTGGCCGTCGTGGTGCCGGCACCGATGTCGGCCGGGGTCAGGGTGATCCCGGTCTTGCGGGCCACCTCTACCCCGTCCTCATACAGGACCGCGGTGCCGCCCGCCAGCGTGTAGGTCAGTGTCCGCCACGCGCCCCGCACGACGTTGTGGCCGGCGCTGACGCTCTGTTCGGTCGACCAGTTCCCCGAAGCGATCGAGCCGCGATAGGTGTCACCGGTGACGAACAGATAGCCGTCTCCGTACCAACTGGTGGAGTTACCCATCCCCCAGACGAAGTACGGAGCGGCCTGCGCTGCGTCGATCTTCGCCTGCACCGACACGCTGATCCGGCTGAGGCCTCGGAGCAGGTCGTCGGGCAGCCGGACATGTCCGGAGGTGCCACCCAGCCGCAGCCCGTCCGCCGCCTGCCACGAGGCGTCCCCCGCCAGGACGCCGTCACGACCGTGGCCCGACGAATCCGTGACGGTCGTGCCGTCGGCCTGGTCGAGTCGGTAGTGCAGGATCAGCCCGTCGGTCACGCTTGCGTCCGCGGGCGGCGGAGCCAACGTTCCTACCAGCAGAATCACCGCCAGAAGCGCCATGAGGCGGCTGACCCGAGAAGTGCCACAGGACCTCATCAGCGTCAGGGGCATGGCATGACTCACTTTCCGTAACGCGGCTGAGCGGCACCCGGGGCCGGCGAACAGGACCTCGTCGAACGCGGACCGCGGTAGGCCAGTCGGTGTGGTTGGCCACGCTGATCTCCGAGAGAGTGTTAACGCTCACAGTGGTAGCGGTCAAGAGCGGAAACCATCGACGAAGGCACACCATCCCGCCGCGCCGACGGGGTGACACAGAGATCAAAGCAGCGAGTTGAACCTGCGACGCCTTAAGGAGTGCTCGCGAACAGGCTGATCAGCAGGTCGACGCGCTCGTCCTGGACCGCCGGGGGGATACGGCCGCTGTCGGACAGCACGACGATGCCGTGCAGGGCGCTCCAGATGACCTCGGCGCACAGCCCACGTCGCTCGTCGTCCGCCCGGAAGCAGCCGACGAACTCGTCGAAGCAGTCCTGCATCGGAGCGGGCGTCTCGGCGCTCGCGAACGTGAGATCGGTGGGCAGGACGAACATGGCCTGATAGAGGGCGGGCCGCTCGGTCGCGAACCGCAGGTAAGCCTGACAGACGGCCCGCAGAGCCGCGGCCGGGCCGGGCGCCGACTCCCGCGCGCGGCGCAGATGGCCGGCGAGCTCGGCGAACCCGTCCAGGGCGACAGCACCCACGATGGCGTCCTTGCCGTGGAAATGGCTGTACAGCACCGGCTGGCTGTACTCCACGCGGTCGGCCAGCCGTCGTGTCGTCACGGCTTCCCAGCCCTGGGTCTCGGCGATCTCACGCGCGGCCGTGATGATCATCTGATGACGGTGGGCGCGTTCCCGTTCGCGGCGCTCGCTGGTGGCGGACATGACTGAATCCTAGCAGTGCTAGACATGCTTGCGTTGATAACCTATCGTCGCTACCAGATCTAGCGCCGCTAGATTCCGGCATCCCGGGAGGGACCCATGCTTCTCACCGTCGCCCACACACTTGCCGGACTGGTCGGCGCCTTCGGTGTCTTCCTCGGCGTGAACGCCTTCCGGACACCACGCGCCGCGCTCGGCTTCGGCATCCCCGGCACGCCCGTCGACGACGCCACGTTCCAGGCCTGGCTGCACGTCAAGGCCGTCCGCGACATCGCCTCCGGCGTGCTGATCCTCATCCTGGTGGCCGGAGCGACACCCGACCTCCTCGGCTGGTGCATGCTTGCCGCCGCCGGCATCCCCGTCGGCGACGCCCTCATCGTGCTGCGCAGCAAAGGGACCAGGGCGGCCGCCTTCGGCATCCACGGGGCCACCGCCGCGGCGATGGCCGCCGTCAGCGCGCTGCTGTTCCTCGCATAGTCCCGCCCCGAAGGTCCCCGGCCATGCCCCGCTTCAGGATCACCACCACCACCGGCAGCGGCGGGCAACCGAATCAGGCGGGTGGAACCTGCACGGGCCCACCCGGCGGCCACCCTCCGCCGCATCACCGGGGCGCCGGGGCGGCCGTACGCTGTCCGTCGTGCAGATCGACCTGGTTGCCCTGATCGTCGACGAGTACGACCCGGCCATCGCCTTCTTCACCGGGGTGCTCGGGTTCGATCTCGTCGAGGACTCACCGTCCCTGACCACCGACGGCATGCCGAAACGCTGGGTGGTGGTCCGCCCGCCCGGCGCACAGACCGGCCTGCTTCTGGCCCGCGCCGACGGCGACCACCAGTCCGCTGCCGTCGGCCGTCAGACCGCGGGACGCGTCGGCTTCTTCCTCCGGGTCGACGACTTCGACACCACGTACGAGCGGATGACGACGGCCGGCGTCACCTTCGTCCGACCGCCCCGCACCGAGTCGTACGGCCGGGTCGCCGTCTTCCTCGACATCGCCGGCAACCGCTGGGACCTGCTCGGCCCGGCCCGGTAGTCCCGGATGCCGTCCCGGGCCCGGGCACCGGCGTGACGGTCGACGGCAGCGAGAGCGCCGGCCGTTCGCGTCCGGGCGACCGTCGACGGCGGCGACCGCCGGGACACTGGCCGCAGCCGTCGAGCCGGGCGATGACGGTCGGGTCAGGCGGGCATGGCGTCGCGGACCTTCGCGGTGTCGACGAACTGTTCGAAGCGCACGATCAGGCCGCCGCGGACGATGAAGTGGTGGGCGACGCGGACGTCGACGGGCCGGCCGGTGGCCTTGTTGACCGCGGTGTAACGGGCCAGGACGACGACGTTCTCGCCGTCGGTGACATAGGTGTCGTCGTGGGCGGCCCAGTCGTCCCAGTCGGCGCCGAGCCGCTCCATCACCCCGCCGGTCACGCCCTCGGGGGTGCGGTACGTGCCGGCGAGCGGGAAGCCGGCCATCTCGGTCCATTCGACGTCGGGGGCCAGGGTGGCGCGCAGAGCCCCGAGGTCGCCGGCCGCCGACGCCAGGTACTGGCGGCGGACCACGTCGGCGGGTGCGGTCGAGGTGGCGAAGTCGGTCATGGTCAGCCCCAGCTCATCTCGCCCTTGGCGACCTTGGCACCGATCTGCGCGGCGATCAGCATGCCGTGGTCGGGGTAGCGCTTGACCAGCGCCTCGGTCAGCGCCGGACCGTCGGCGGCCCGGCCCAACTCCTCCTCGAAGGCGAGCAGGTAGTCGCGGGTGCCGGTGACGGCGCTCAGGTCGGTGGCGGTGCCGGGCAGCCGGTGACCGGGGACCACCAGCAGCGGCTCGAGGGCGGCGATCTCGTCGAGCTGGGCGATCCAGGCGGCGCGCTTCTCCGGGGCGGCGGTGTCCGCGGTCCAGACGTGCTCGTGCTGGAACAGCAGGACTCCGCCGAGGACCGCGCGGTGCTCGGCCTGCCACAGGTAGTGCCGGTCCGGCAGCTGCGGTGAGCCGCCCTTGAGTGCGAAGCGGTGGCCTTCGAGTTCGAGGTCCCCGGTGAGCGGGGTGATGTCGACCAGCCGGGTGGGCAGGTTGGCACCGACCGTCGCCCACGCCGTCAGCTTCTTCTCGTACGACCGGTTGATGTGCTCGATGACCTGCGGTGTCGCGACGATCGCGGCGTCCGGGAAGGCGTCGGCGACGACCTCGGCGCCGAAGTAGAAGTCCGGGTCGCCGTGGCTGATCACGATCGTGGTCAGGCGCTTGCCGGAGTCGAGGATCGCGGCGACCAGGCGGTGCCCGTCGGCGCGGGTGAAGCCGGCGTCGACGAGCAGGGCGTCGGTGTCGCCGGTGACCAGGGTGGCTGTCTTGTTCCTGCTGCCGACCGGGAAGTCGAGGTCAAAGACGTGGAAGTCGAGCGTGCTCATGTGGAGGTCTCCTGGACTTGAGGTGGGAGCGTCAGCGGAGGGCGAGGGCGGACAGGCGTTCCTCGACCTGGCCGGGGGTCGCGTGCCCGTACGCGATCGGGGTCAGGCTGTCGCCGTGCGCGGCGATCAGGGTGGGAAAACCGGTGACGCCGAGCTGTGCGGCCCGCTGGAAATCGGCCGCTGCCGGCCCGGGATCGGCGAAGGCGGTCACGACCGCCGCGCCGTCGACGCCGGACTGCTCGGCGACCGTCCGGTAGGTGGCGGGTTCGGACAGGCTGAGACCGTCGAGGTAGAACGCGTTTTGCAGCGCGATGGCGAGTTCGGCGGCGCGGTGGGGTGCGGCCCGGCGCAGGGCGGCGAACCCGCGGGCGGCGGCTTCGGAGTCCATGACGAAGGAGCCGTCGGCGATGAGGCGCATGACTCCATCCCCTCCCAGCGATTTACCTGACGCAACAGTAACTGAGCCGTCAGGTATTTGGCAGGGGGTGTGCCGGTCGACACCTATCGCAGGCGCGGCACTTCCTTGGCCACCGCACGGCTCAGCACCCGCAGGTCGTCTGCGAACCGTTCCCAGTGCTCACCGGGCAGCTGGTCGGCGAGCAGGCGCCGCAGATTGCCACGGTGCAACTCGGTGGCGCGGACGGCGGTCCGCTCCCCCAGCGGCGTCAGCCGCACGAGGCGCCCCCGCCGATCGGCCGGGTCGTCGGTGCGCTCGACCAGACCGGCGGCCTCCATCCGGTCGATCAGGCGGGTCACACCACCGGTGGTCAGCACCTGCGCCCGGCCGATCGCCGACATCGCGAGGCCCGGATCCCCGGCCCGGCCCAGGATGAGCAGCACCTCGTACATCAGGTGGCTGATCCCGCACTCCCGCTCCAGCGCCCGGCCCACCAGGTACTCGAGACGGTTCGCCACTCCCAGCAACCGCCCGAACGTCACCACCAGAGCGTCCTCGGCGGCCTCCCGCGCCGACCCGATCTCCTCGTCAGCGCTCACGAAATCGCACCTCTGGCTCGCCCTGCTCCGGTCACGCGCCGACGATAGCCGCGAGCGGTACGGTCGGCGACAGAATCCGGCCGGGAAACCGTGAAGATCAACATCGGTATACGCCAATCAGGAGGGACACCGGGCTACGAGAGGCAACGATGGGTGGACATACGACCAGAGCGGTGGACGTGGCGGACGATGACGCCGCCGTGCTGCTGCGGTCCCGGGCCGAGCCGGAGTGCTTCGCTGACCTGTTCGAACGGTATTTCGCCGGCCTGCACGGGTATGCGTCGCGGCGGCTGGACGGTGCCGGCGGTGACGACGTGGCCGCCGAGACGTTCCTGATCGCGTTCCGGCAGCGGGACCGCTTCGATCCGGCACGCGGCTCGGTCCGCGCATGGCTGTACGGCATCGCCACCAACCTGATCCGGGCACGGCGGCGCGAGGAGGCGCAGGGCTATCTCGCGTACGCACGGGCCGCCGCCCACCCGCCGGACGAGCCGGTGCACGAGGAACAGACGACCGACCGGGTCGCGGCCGAGGCCGCCCGCAAGCGCATCGTCGCGGCGCTCGCCGGGCTGCCGGAACGGGACCGGGACGCGTTGCTGCTGGTGGTGTGGGGTGAGCTGTCGCACGAGGAGACGGCCGCCGCTCTGGGGATTCCGGTGGGGACGGTCGGTTCACGCCTGCACCGGGCACGCCGCCGGATCCGCGCCGCACTCGACGACGTCAACCCGACCGGAAGGACCGCCCGCCATGGATGAGATCGATCTGCTGGCCACGGCGCGGCCGGTCACCCCGCCGAGCGCCGAGACCACGGCGGCCGCCCGCGAGCGGCTGCTCGACCTGATGCGCGCCGAGCAGGCCGCCACAGCGCAGCGGCACCACTTCCGGATGTTCGCCCCGATGTTCCCGCCCGTACCGCGACGCCGGCTCCGGATGCCCACCCTCACGGACCCGTCCGGGTCACGGCGCCGTCTGCGGCTGGTCGGGTGGGGCCTGGTTCCGGTGCTCGCCGCGGCCGTCGCCGCGGTCCTGGCGCTGACGGCGACGTGGACACCACCGGACGATCCGGGTCGCGACGTCGACATCGCCGACGCGGGACCGCGCCCACCGCAGGAACTGCGGAATCTGCTGCTCGCCGCCGCGGAGCGGTCGTCCGCGGACGACCCGGCCGACGGCCGCTACTGGGTCTCCGAGGTCGAATCCGGAACGCTGATGGAGGTGGACCGATACGCGATCATGGGCCGCACCCGGGAGACGTCCTGGCACCCCAACCGCAGCGGGGACCGGGCCGTACACCTGCAGCAGTGGGCCGGTGGCGCGCCCGCCTCGGCCGCCGACAGGGCCGCCTGGCAGCGGGCCGGTTCGCCGTCGAGCTGGCCGAAGGACGAGGCGTGCCCGGCCGCCGGCAGCTGGACGGCCGGGCCGGGCACGGTCCGCACGGTGGTGGGCGAGCCGGCGGTGGCCACCTACCCGATCGGCGGCGGCTACCTCACCGCGGCGCAGATCAGGGAGCTGCCGACCGATCCCGGCCGGCTTCAGGTGTGGATGATCGACTCGCTGCTGCGCGGCAGCCCGGAGATGACCGCCTCCGAGCTGTCGGAGGGCATCTTCAGCGCCATGATCAACCTGCTCTACCAGGCGCCGAACACCCCGGCGCTCCGGGCGGCCGCCTACCGGCTGCTGGCCGACCTGCCGGGCCTGCGCGACCTCGGACCGGTCACCGACCCGAAGGGCCGCGCCGGCAACGCCGTCACGATGCTCACCAACGAGGAGACAGCGGGGGTACGGCAGGCCGACACCGGCGGGGCCCGTGAGGTACGCCTGATCTTCGACCCGAGGTCGGGACAGCCGCTGGCCTGGGAGACCCGGATGCTCCGCCCGGCCGACTACCTGTCGTGGGTTCCGGCCGGCGCGCTCTTCGACTACGAGGCGGTGCTGCGGACGAGATGGACCGACGACGTCCCGCCGCCGACCACCGGGGCCCTGACCGAGGGCGCGCTGGAGTCGCCCCCCTGCTGAGGGGAACCGGGCGGGAACCGTTCGCCGGGCGTGAGGGGGACGCCCGGCGAACGGTCACCCGCGCGTGCGGGTGACGTCGTTGTGCCGGCTGGTGGGCCGTGCGACGCTGAGGTCGGCCGGCCCGACGGGAAGGTGTCCACGATGGACGTGAAGTCTGCGCTGCCGGAGAACCACGACGCCCCGCCCGGATTCCCGCGGCAGCGGACCGTGCTGGTCGCGGCCGGCTGGCACGTGGTGGTCCTGGCCGCGTTCCTGGTCAACGCCTACCTGATCCCCTGGGACACGACGGCGTGTGACGACGAGTCGGGCTTCTGCGTCACCTACGGCGACCTGATGCACATCCTGCTCTTCGTCAGCGTGCCGTTCCTGGTCGTCTCCTTCCTGGTGTCCCGGCTGGTCGCCGTGGCACTGTCACGCCGGTTCACCTCGGCGGCGGCCGCCGGCAGCCTGTCGGCGCTGGCCGGCCTGCTGGCCGCGACCCTGATCGCCGTCATCCTGGTCGCCGTCGGCCGGCGATAGCGCCCGGGGCGCCGGAGGGCTCCGGGGGCCGGGCGGGCTGGGGGGACGCGGCCGGACTCAGTGGCCGTGCAGGTCGGCGAGCGTCCGCAGCCGCCGCACCTCGTCGATGATCCGCTGGTCGTCGGCGTCGTCGAGCCGTAGCACCGAACCCAGCACGGCGCGCAGATCGTCGGACGGGGCCGCGTCGAGTTCCCGCAGCATCATCTGCACCGCGCCGTCGACCTGGGCCCGGTCGTAGCCGCGCAGCACGACCGCGAAGTCGGCGGCACGCAGGGCGTCCCGCGCCCTCGCCCGCTGCGCGGCGTCACCGCCGGCGGCGAGTGCCGCGGACGCCCGGCCGAGCAACGCGTCGACCTGCTGCCTGTCGTATCCACGCAGCACGATGGTGAAGTCGAACGTCATGCCGGACATCGTAGAGACGCCGCGCATCCGTCACCGGCGATCGGGGGCCCCGCCCCTGCCGACGGCCTCGTCGTCGGTCGCCAGCCACAACCAGACGAGGAAGGCGATCGCCACGACCGCGGCGACACCGGCCGCGCCGGTCACGAAGGTGAGCCGGCTGGGTTCCGGTGAGGCGGCCGTCATGGTCTCGGACGTCCTGCCGACGAGCAGGCCGATCACCGTGGCGGGAACGCCGACGGCGGCGGTCGCCAGCAGCGGCAGGGTGGCGAGCCGGGTCGGGCGGCCCGGTGCCGCCGCCCGGCGCCACCGCAGCAGCCGGACACCGAGAACGGCCAGGGCGCCCCACGCCAGCACCACCAGCAGCGCGGCGATGATGTCGCTTGGCCGGTGCCAGCGCGCCCACACCGTACCGATCGCAATGGCGGCGGTGTAGCCGGCACCGGCCAGAGCGGCCGGCCCGCGCAGCGCCGCCGGCAAGACGATGACCAGCGCGAACGCCACCGATGCGGCGGCTGTGGTGTGCCCGCTGGGCAGTGAGTTCGGGTAGGTGAGACCGTCCAGCGTGGGCCGGGGCAGCCAGTCCTTGAGCAGCTGGGTGGTGGCGTTGGCGGCCAGCACCAGAACCGCGGCGGCGATCGCCAGGTCGATGCGTTTACGGACCACGCCGACGGCCGCCGCGATCAGGCAGACCAGGACGAGACTGGTCAGGGTGGTGGCGTTCAGGGTGCGGCTGAGCAGCTCCTCGAGCCGGGCGTACCGGACCTCGGTGCCGAGCATCGCGGCGGTGTCCAGCCACTGGCCGGAGATGGTACGGACGAAGACGTGATAGGTGGCGAGCAGGCCCAGGCCGGCGAGCACGCTGATGAGCAGTGGCGCCGCCAGGTATGCGGCGCCGGGACGCCGCCTGGTGCGCGCCCCCACGTCGTCAGTGCTCAGCGTGGTCATTCGTGGCCACCTCCGGGTTCGCCGAACGACCGAGCTTACGGGCCGCCGTCAAATGCGGGCGCGGCGAGGTTCTGTGCGCCGACGACCGCGAGGAGTTCCATCTTCTCGTAACTCTCGGTTCCCGGTACGGCGGTGTAGACGAGCAGGGCGTGGGCCTGATCCGGGTCGAGCAGCGCCTGGCAGGTGAGGTCGAGTGCACCGACCTGCGGGTGGACGAACCGTTTGAGGTGGGCGTACCCGACGCCGATCTCGTGCTCGTGCCAGACCGCGCGGAACTCGTCGCTGCTCTCCAGCAGCAGGCTCTGCAGGTGGGCGGCCCACGACCGGGGACCGCGGAGGGTGACCACCCGGCGCAGCCCGGAGGCGAACACGCGGGAGTGCAGCGGGTGGTCGTCGGGATGGTAGAGGGCGCGGCAGGCGGGATCGGTGAACCACCGGTAGCCGATGCTGCGGGCCGGGCCGGTGAACCGGGTGAGGTCGCCGTTGAGAGCGACCCCGAGCCGGTTCTGCCGCAGGGTCTCGCCGAGTTCGGTGACGATCTCGGCGGGTGTGTCGGCGAGCCGGTCGAAGATGCGCAGCAGGCCGGGGCTGATGTGCTCGCCACCGGCCCCGCGCGCCGGCGGGTTGTGCCCGGCCAGACGGAACAGGTGGTCGCGTTCGTCGTGGGACAGGTGCAGTCCCTGGGCGATCGAGGCGATCATCTGCTCGGACGGGTGCGGGCCACGCCCGCGTTCGAGCCGGCTGTAGTAGTCGGCGGAGATGTGGCAGAGCGTGGCCACCTCCTCGCGCCGCAGACCCGACGTCCGGCGGCGCTGCCCACGGGGCAGGCCGACGTCCTCCGGTTGCAGCGACTCACGGCGCCGGCGCAGGAACCCGGCCAGCCCGGCCCGATCGATCTGCACGGTGTCCTCCCCTGGTTCCGGCGCGTCTTCGTTCTATCACCCGACTTCCGCGAAGGACGTCTGCGTCAGTTCTTCGGAGATACGCCACACCCGCTCGGCCTCCGGCTCGCTGCGCAGGCGCGAGTACAGCTTCTGCTCGGCCGGCGGGCCGCCCAGGTGGCCCGGTCCGCCGGGACCGTAGAAGCCTGCGTCGCGACCGGTGGTGACGGCGAGGACGGCGGGTAGCGCCGCGGACTCGGCGGTGCCGAGCAGGATGCCGCGGGCCGACAGGGCACCGATCAGCCGGCGGCCGGCGGTGTCCTGGGAGCGGCCGACCTCCGGACGGGCGGACAGCAGGCTGGTCGGGGCGACACCGGGGTGGGACAGGTTGCTGGTGATGCCCCAGCCGTGCAGCCGGCTGCGCCGGGACAGTTCGAGACCGAACAGGCCGAAGGCGATCTTCGACTGGCTGTACGCGCGCATCCCGTCGTACGACCGTCGCCAGTCGAGGTCGTCCCAGTTGACGGCATGGGAGTTCGCCGCGACGCTGATCTGCGAGGTGACCCGCGCCTGCCCGGCCCGCAGCAGCGGCATCAGGTGCGCCACCAGCGCGAAGTGCCCCAGGTGGTTGGTGCCGAACTGCAGCTCGAAGCCGTCGGCGGTGACCTGCCGTTCCGGTGGTGTCATCACGCCGGCGTTGTTGACCAGCAGATGGATCGGCCGGCCCTCGCCGCGCAGTGCCGCGCCGAGCGCCGCCACCGACTCCAGCGACGACAGGTCGAGACGGCCCAGGGACAGCCGGGCGGCGGGGGTGCGCCGGCGGATCTCCGCGATCGCCGCCTCCCCCTTGGCGGTGTTGCGGACCGGCAGGACGATCTCGGCGCCGGCGGCGGCGAGTCGGGCGGCGATCTCGAGTCCGATCCCGTCGCTGGCGCCGGTGATGACGGCCCGCTTGGCGGTCAGATCGGGGACGGTGAGGGTGGGTTGTCTGCGTGGCATGGGACCAGCATGCGGCCGCCGGCGGAGCGTATCCACGGCCTGACGATCCCAGGCTGAGCGCTACCGGCCGCGGCTGTTGAGGTAGCCGAGGACCAGGGCGGTCCACCAGGCGGCCTGCGAGATCGTCGTGGCCAGCCCCGCACGGACCAGCAGGAACGTCGGCGGCCGGGGGTGACGGCCGAGTTCGCGCAGCAGCACCGCGGCGTACACCCCATTGATGCCGATGACCAGCACGGCGAGCGCTTTCGGGCCGGCCGGCATGCCGAGCAGGGCGCCGGAGGCCAGCAGACCGGCGAAGCCGGCCCAGATCGGCACGTGGGTTCCGCGGGCGGTGCTCAGCACGTCGGCGAGGGTACGCCGGCCGGCCAGCCACAGCAGCCCGAACCAGTCGACGGTCAGCACCGCGCCGAAACCGATCACCATCGAGCCCAGGTGCACGAAGAGCGCGATGTCGTGCACCTTCGCCGGCACGTGCCGGTACGGGCTGACGGCGAGCACCGTCAGCCAGCACACCGCCACCAGCACGGCCTGCGCCACGGGTGAGGCGGGCCGCCGGTGCCGGCCGATTTCGACAACCACATACGGGAGACGGTGGCCGGCCCGGCCGACAACAGAAACTTCAGACCGAGACCCAGGCGCCGGTACGCGCGGAGTCCAGCATCGCGTCCACGACGGTGGCGGCCGCGACCGCGTCGTCCAGGGCCGGGCCGTACGGCGTGCCGTCGGCGATCGACCGCAGGAAGCCCACCGCCTCGATGACCTTGGTGTCGTCGTAGCTCATCGCGATTCCGGCGCCCGGCTGGAAGGCCCCGAAGTCGCCGTGTCCCGGCGCGGCGAAGACGGTCCGGTAGCTCTGCGACTGATAGTCCTCGCCGGTGCTGACCGACAACTCCCCCATCCGGCGGAAGTCCCAGGCCAGCGCCCCGGTGGTGCCGTGCACCTCGAAGCCGTACGTGTTCTGCTCGCCGACCGCGACCCGGCTGGCCTCCAGGACGCCACGGGCGCCGCCGGCGAAGCGCAGCAGCGCGTGGACGTGGTCCGGGTTCTCGACCGGCCCGGGCGGCCCGTCGGCGCGCGAGAAGTGACTGGCCGCGCCGGTGACCGTGGGCCGCGCCGGGATCACCGTGGTGGTGTCGGCGACCAGTGCCTCGATGTCGCCGAGCAGGTGCCGGGCCAGGTCGACAGCGTGCGAGGCCAGGTCGCCGAGGACGCCGCTGCCCCCGTGCGAGCGGGTGAACCGCCAGGACAGCGCGCCGTCCGGGTGGGCCGCGTAGTCGCTGAAGAACCGGAACCGGGCGTTGGTGACCCGGCCGACGGCACCGCCCGCGATCAGGGCACGGGCCTCGGCGACGGCCGGTGCGGCCCGGTAGTTGAAGCCCACCGTGCTCCGCACCCCGGCCGTCGTGGCGGCGGCGGCCACCGCGCGGGCGTCGTCGCCGGTCAGACCGACCGGTTTCTCGATCCACAGGTGACGCCCGGATGCGGCGACGGCGGCGCCGATCTCGCGGTGCAGGAAGTTCGGGGCGGTGACACTGACCGCCTCGACCCGCGGGTCGGTGAGCAGTTCCCGCCAGTCGGTGGTGGCGGCGGCGAAACCGTACTGGGCGGCGGCCGCCTCGGCCCGGCCCGGTTCCGGGTCGGCGACCGCGACCAGCTGCGGGGTGATCGGCAGGTCCGGGTAGTGGTGGCGGGCGCGCAGATAGGCACGGGTGTGCGCGTGGCCCATCCAGCCGAACCCGACGACCGCCACACCGAGCGGCCGGGTCATTGCGGGGCCTTTTCGGTGGGTTCGCGTTGCAGCTCGTGGGCCAGCTGGTCGAGTTCGGCGCCGCCGGCCATCATCCGGGTCAGCTCGGTCGGCGACAGCTCGCCCTTGGCGAAGTCACCGAGGCTCTTCCCGCGGTTGAGCAGCAGGAACCGGTCGCCCACCGGGAACGCGTGATGCGGGTTGTGGGTGATGAAGACGACCCCGAGCCCCCGGTCCCGGGCCCGCGCGATGTAGCGCAGGACGACCCCGGCCTGCTTGACGCCGAGCGCCGAGGTGGGCTCGTCGAGGATCAGCAGCCGCGCCCCGAAGTGGACGGCCCGGGCGATCGCCACCGACTGCCGCTCACCGCCGGAGAGGGTGCCGACCGGCTGGTCCGGGTCGCGGATGTCGATGCCCATGTCGAGCAGTTCGCGCCGGGTGGTCTCGATCGCGGTGGCCCGGTCGAAGCGGCGGAACGGGCCCCACCCCTTGGTCGGCTCGGAGCCGAGGAAGAAGTTGCGCCAGATCGCCATCAGCGGCACCATCGCCAGGTCCTGGTAGACCGTCGCGATGCCGGCGTCCAGCGCCTCGCGGGGGCTGCCCAGCCGGACCGGCCTGCCGTCGAGCAGCAGCTCACCCTCGTCCGGCTGGTGCACGCCGGACAGGATCTTGATGAGTGTGGACTTGCCGGCGCCGTTGTCGCCCAGCACGCAGGTGACCTGGCCGGCGCGGACCGTCGTCGAGACGCCGCCGAGCGAGATCACGCTGCCGAACCTCTTGGTGACGTTCCGGATCTCCAGCAGTGGCTCGTCTGTCATCGCCTACCTCCTCGACAGTTCGGCGAAGCGCCGGATGTACTGGTTGGCCAGCACCGCGAGCAGCAGCATCGCGCCCAGGAAGAATTTGAACCAGTCGGCGTCCCAGCCGGCGTAGACGATGCCCTGCGACGTCATGCCGAAGATCAGGGCGCCGACCGCCGCGCCGACCGCCGAGCCGAAGCCGCCGGTCAGCAGGCAGCCGCCGATCACCGCGGCGACGATGTAGATCAGCTCCTGACCGAAACCGGCCTGCGCCTGGATCGAGGTGAGCCGCACGATCTGGGTGGTGCCGACGAACCAGGCGGCGAACGACGTGATCATGAAGAGCGAGATCGTGGTACGGGCCACCGGCACCCCGACGTTGCGGCTCGCGTTCGCGTCACCGCCGGTGGCGAAGATCCAGTTGCCGAACCGGGTGCGCAGCAGCAGCCACGAGCCGAGGATCGTCGCGATCACCCACCACAGGATCGCGATCTGGAAGCTCGCCCCGGCGATGGTGAACTCACTGGCGAAGACGGCGTGCAGGACGTCGTACCCGAGGATCCGGTTGAAGTTGTTGATCTGCACGGTGTTGGTCACGAGCTTGGTGATGCCCAGGTTGAGGCCCTGGAGCATGAGGAAGGTGCCGAGCGTGATGATGAAACTCGGCAGCCCGGTGCGCACCACGAGGTAACCGTTGACGAAGCCGATCGCCAGGACCAGCGCGAGCGAGATCGCCAGCGCGGCCCACGTGTTGACGCCGTAGTAGGTGGTCAGCAGGCCGCTGGTGATCGCCGCGGTGCCGGTCTGCACGCCGGCGGACAGGTCGAAGTGGCCGCCGATCATCAGCAGGGCGACCGCGACGGCCATGATGCCGAGGGTGGAGGCCGGGTCGAGCCAGTTCGCGATGCCGCTGGCCGACCGGAAGACGTCGGAGAGTGCGGCGAAGAAGCCGAAGACCAGCACGGCGCCGATCAGGGCACCGAGCTCGGGCTTGAGCAGTACGCGTTTGAGCAGGCCGACCCGGGCGAGACGCTCGTCCGGGCCGGCCGACGTGACGGTGCCGGTCGACATGTCAGCGGGTCCCGGCCGCCGCGAGCTGTGCGATCTGGGCGGCGTTGTCCTTGGTGACCAGGGCGGGCCCGGTCAGCACCTGCCGGCCACCGCCGAGGACGTTGAGGTTCGACTTGTACTGGGTCAGCATGGTGACCGCCGTGTAGCCCTGCAGGTACGGCTGCTGGTCGACGGCGAAGAGGATCTTGCCGTCCTGGACCGCCTTGGCCACGTCGGCGTTCAGGTCGAAGGTCGCCAGTTTCGCGGCCGACCCGGCCTCCCCGATCGCGGCGGAGGCGACGGTCGCGACCGGCCCGCCGAGCGTGACGACGCCGTCGACGGCGGTGTCCGACTGGAGCTTCGACTTGATCGTGGCCTGCGAGGACTGCAGGTTGTTGATGTCCACCTGAAGGTTCTCGATCGGTGCGCCCAGCGTGCTCCCGACGGCGGCGCAGCGCTCCTCCAGGCCGACGTTGCCGGCCTCGTGGATGACGCAGACGGCCTTCTTGACGCCCTGCTTCTTCAGCTCGGCGCCGACCGCCTCACCGGCGACCTTCTCGTCCTGGCCGATGTGGGTCAGCGCACCGAACTCGGCGGACCGGGACGCACCGGAGTTGATGGTGATCACCGGGATGCCGGCGGCCACCGCCTTCTCGATGCTCGCCTTGAGGGCGTCCGGGTTCGCCATCGAGACGACCAGACCGTCGACCTTCTGGTTCACGGCCGCGTCGATGAGCTGGGCCTGCTTCTGCGGGTCGCCGTCGCTGGAGTAGGCGATCGTGTCGCCCATGTCGGCGCCGGCCTTCTCGACACCGTTCTTCACGATGCTCCAGAACGCGTCACCGGCCGCCCCGTGGGTGACGACGGCGATCTTGTAGCCGTAGCCGCCCTTGCCGCCGCCGCCGTCGGTGGTCTTCTCGGCGTTGACCGCGTTGTCGCTGCTGCACGCGGCGAGGACGAGCATCGTGGTGGAGAGGGCGGCCACGGACGCCCACCTGCGAGACCTGCGCATCATCGGGGATCCCCTTCTATATATGTTTCCGCCGTGTTTCGCGGCGTCGTTGACTGCAGCCTGTGACGCACCAAGACCAAGGTCAATACTTTGTCCTGACAATATTCTGAAGCCGCGGACAAGGTGCCTCGATCGTCACGACGCGACGCGGTACGGCTGGGGCACGGCGCAGGCGGCCGGCGCTCGCAGCGCGGGAAGGGTGATCGGGCGGGTGGCGACGACGTGGTGCGGCCGGCGCACCCGCGGGAACAACACACGCGGGTGGACCTCGGCGCGCCCGGGCAGGGCGCCGGAACCGGCCGGGGCGAGAAGCGCGAACCATCCCGGATGCAGGTTGTCGAGGATGTCGAGCACGCTGATCACGGGCCCGAGCGTACGTGGCAGGCCCGGCAAGGGGCGCCGGGCCTGCCACTGCGGTGGTGGTGGTTACTCCGCGGCGGGGGTCAGGACCACCTCGGCGGAACCGGTCTGGCCGTCGGCGTCGGTGTACTCGGCGACGAAGACGGCGGCGAGGTTCTCGGCACCGGCGTGACCGGGGTCGATGAACGTGGTGATCGAGCCGCTACAGCCCGAGGTGGTGGACAGCGGGTGGCCGTGCTGGTCGTGGCCGAGGATGTAGGACACCTCGACGTTGGCGCAGTTGACCGGGCTGTCGTCGACGACGGCGACCTCGAAGTTCACCGTGTCACCGAACTCGAAGGGCTGGCCCTCGGTGGGTGTCACGAACGAGACGGTGGGCGCCACCGGGCCGACGTGCAGCAGGAACTCCGCGGAGGCGGACCGGCCGGTGGAGTCGGTGACCTTCAGGGTGGCCCGGTAGTCGCCGTTGGCGGTGTACGTGTACGACGGGTACGGGTGCCGCGAGTCGACGTCACCGTCGGCGTCGAAGTCCCAGGCGTACCGCAGCGCGTCACCGTCGGGGTCGACCGTGCCGGCACTGGTGAAGTTGACCGTCATCGGGGCGGATCCCACGGTCGGCTCCGCGTTGATCTTCACGATCGGGGTCTTGTTCGTCGGCGCGTAGTCGATCCGGGCGAGCTGCGCCTCGGGGTTCTCGGCGAAGTAGCCGTCGCCGTACTCCAGGACGTAGAGGGCGCCGTCGGGGCCGAACTCGAGGTCCATCGGGTTGTCGAAGACGATCGACGGGAGGACCGACTCGATGGCCGTGACCTGGTCGTCGTCGTTGAGCGTGAACGCCTTGACGTAGTCGCGGGTCCACTCGTAGAACAGCGGCTTGCCGTCGAAGTCGGCCGGCCACCTGGTGGGCGACTTGCTGCGCCGGTCGTACTGGTAGGCGGGGCCACCCATCGGGCCGATCCCGCCGGTGCCCAGCTGCGGGAACTGGGCGCTGGCGCCGTACGAGTAGACGACCTCGGCCTTCTCGACCGGCGGCAGATTCCGCAGCCCGGTGTTGTTGGGCGACGCGTTGACCGGCTGCGCGCAGTTGAACGGCTGCCCGGAGGTGTTCGTGGCGAAGTCGTAGTCCACATAGGGCATGTCCGGCGCCACGCAGTACGGCCACCCGTAGTTGGCGGGCTTGTCGATGGCCATCCAGCGGCCGTGCCCGGCGGGCCCGCGGGCGGCGTTGGGCTGGTTGGCGTCGGGCGAGTAGTCGGCCATGTAGACCACGCCGGTCTGCTCGTCGACGTCGAAGCGGAACGGGTTGCGCAGACCCATCGCGTAGATCTCCGGGCGGGTCTTCGGGGTGCCCTTCTTGAAGAGGTTCCCGCGCGGGATCGAGTAGGTGCCGTTCGGCTTGACCGTGATCCGCAGCAGCTTGCCACGCAGGTCGTTGGTGTTGGCCGAGCTGCGCTGGGCGTCGAAGGCCGGGTTGCGGTCCGGGCGCTCGTCGATCGGCGTGTAGCCGGAGGAGGCGAACGGGTTGGTGTCGTCACCGGTGGACAGGTACAGGTTGCCCTGCCCGTCGAAGTCGATCTTGCCGCCGACGTGACAGCAGATGCCGCGGTCCACCGGGACCTGGAGGATCTTCTGCTCACTGGCCAGATCGAGGGTGTTACCGCGCAACTTGAACCGGGACAGTTGCAGATGACCCTTGAACGGGGCGAAGTCGGCGGCGGTCCCGGTCTCCGGCGCGTTGCCCTCGTTGACCGACGGGGTGGCCGGGTCGTCCGCCGGGGTGTTCAGCACCGGGGAGTAGTAGACGTACACCCAGCGGTTGCGGCTGAAGTCCGGGTCGATGGCGATGCCCTGCACACCCTCCTCGTCGTGCAGGTAGACCGGGATGGTGGCGGCCAGGACGTTGCGGCCGGTGCGTGGCTCGTGGATCCGGATCTGCCCCTTGCGGGCGGTGTGCAGCACCCGCTTGTCGGGCAGGACGGCCAGCGCGATCGGCTCGCCCGGGAAGTCGTTGAGGGTCACCTTCTGGAAGTCGCCGTCCGGCGGCGGGGCCGCCTGGGCGGGGTTTCCGAAGCCGGCGATTCCGGTGGTGGCGAGCAGGACCGCGGCGGCCGCGGTGAAGAGTCGTCGCATGTCAGTACCTCAGTCCGGTCAGGTACTGGTAGCCGACGCGGGCGGTGTCCAGGGCCTGCGCCGGGGTGCGGGGCGGGCTGCCGGCGTCGTCACGTTCCACGATGTACTCGATGAGCCCGGCCTCGGCGGCCCGGCGGAAGACGCGCTCGAAGTCGATCAGGCCGGCGCCGGGGTCGGCGAAGGCACTGCTGACGTCCATGTCCTTGACGTGGACCTGCTTGATGCGGCGGCGGTTCTTCTCGATCAGGTCGACCGGGTCGGCGGCACCCCGCCACGCCCAGTAGATGTCGACCTCGAGATGCACCAGGCGCGGGTCGGTCTCCTGGGTGAGGATGTCGAAGCCGGTGCGTTCGCCGCCGTCCTGGCGCAGGAACTCGTTGTGGTGGTTGTGGTAGCCGAAGCTGAGCCCGGCCCGGCGGGCGAGTTCGCCGGCCTTGTTGAGGTCGGCGGCGAAGGCGCGGTAGGCGGCGCCGTTGCGGATCGGGCCGTTGGCGTCGGTGCCGAAGTACGGGTGGACGATGAACTTGTTGCCGACGATCGCGGCGTCCTCGAGGGCCCGCTTCCAGGTCTCGGCGTTCCACGGCTGCGGGATGCCGGCGTGCCCGGAGGTGGCGCGCAGCCCGGCGTTGTCCAGGGCGGCGCGGAACTGGGCGGCGGTACGGCCGACGAAGCCGGCGTGCTCGACGCGGGTGTAGCCGATCGCGGCCAGCTGGGTGAAGCTGCCCTCGAGGTCGACGGCGAGCTGGTTGCGCAGGGTGTAGAGCTGCACGCTGATCTGGTCGCGGGGAACCCGGTGCGGGGACTTCCCCCCGCCGGCCGCGGCGGGCGAGCCCAGTGCGGTGGACGCACCGATCGCGGCGGCTCCGGCGGCTGCGGCGCTCAGCAGGCTACGGCGGCGCACCGGGGTCTTCTGGGGTGGTGACTCGTGCATGCGGTGGTGCCTCCGGTTTCGGAAATTGAACTCGGATGGCATGCGGGAGCGGGTGTCGGCACCCGCATGCGGCAACTTTCGTGCAGAGCGGTTTCCGTACCGCACGTTACCGCGTATTCACGTTCGTAACTAGAGAAACATATGGATGAAATCGTCGAAACTTTCGACGGGGGCAACAAAAGGGCAGGACGGAGTGGCCGGGCGCGACAGCACCCGGCCCCCGAAGGACGGCGACTACTGGTTGGAGGAGAAAGCGGCGTCGAACGCGGCCGACGGGGCGTCGAACGCCAGCCGGCGCACGAACTCCAGGGCCTCCGGAGCACCGACCAGCCGGTCCATGCCGGCGTCCTCCCACTCGATGGAGATCGGGCCGTCGTAGCCGATCGCGTTGAGCGCCCGGAAACAGTCCTCCCACGGCACGTCACCGTGACCGGTGGAGACGAAGTCCCAGCCGCGCCGCAGATCGGCCCACGGCAGGTGCGAGCTGAGCCGCCCGCGCCGCCCGTCGCCGGTGCGCACCTTCGCGTCCTTGCAGTCCACGTGGTAGATGCGGTCGGCGAAGTCGAAGATGAAGTTGACCGGGTCGAGCTCCTGCCAGACGAAGTGCGACGGATCCCAGTTGAGGCCGAAGGCGGGCCGGTGCCCGATCGCCTCGAGGGTGCGCTTGGTGGTCCAGTAGTCGTAGGCGATCTCGCTGGGGTGCACCTCGTGGGCGAACCGGACGCCGACCTCGTCGAAGACGTCGAGGATCGGGTTCCAGCGGTCGGCGAAATCAGCGTAGCCGCGTTCGATCATCGACGGCGGGACCGGCGGGAACATGGCCAGGGTGTGCCAGATCGACGAGCCGGTGAAACCCACGACGGTCCGCACACCGAGCGCCGCCGCGGCCCGGGCGGTGTCCTTGATCTCCTCGGCGGCCCGGCGGCGCACACCCTCGGGTTCGCCGTCGCCCCAGATCCGGGCGGGCAGGATGTCCCGGTGCCGTTCGTCGATCGGATGGTCGCAGACGGCCTGCCCGACCAGGTGGTTGGAGATCGCGTACACCTGGAGGTTGTGCTTGGCCAGGGTCTCGCGTTTGCGCTCGATGTAACCGTCGTCGGAGAGTGCCTTGTCGACCTCGAAGTGGTCGCCCCAGCAGGCGATCTCCAGGCCGTCGTAGCCCCAACCGGAGGCCAGCCGGCACACCTCGTCGAACGGCAGGTCGGCCCACTGGCCGGTGAACAGCGTGATCGGTCGTGCCATCGTCTCACTTCCTCGCAGCAGTGTCCCAGTACAGCGGGATTCAAGGCCCGGCGCGAGGAGCCGGAGAGGGCGAGCGGGCAGGACGGGCAGCGGCGGGTATGCCGGGGTGGGTTGCGCCTCCCGTCCCGGGCACCGCTGTGTCCACGGTCGCCGCAACCCACCCTAGTAGCGGTCGTACGTCTAGGGAAGACGCCACTGTTGGTTGGCGCCGGAGTGACAGTCCCAGAGGTGGATCTGCCGGCCGTCGGCGGAGCCGCCGTTGCTGATGTCCGGGCACTTGCCGGCCAGGCCGACGACCGGCCCGGTGCCGGCGTTCCCGGTGGAGCGGCCGAGGGTGAAGTCGTCGACGTCGAACAGCCCCGTGCCGGTGCCGGTGAAGGTCAGATACAGGACCTGCGATCCCGGGGGTACGTCGCTCAGGCTCGCGGTCACGTCGGCGTAGGTGCTCCAGCCCCGCCGGCGCTGGTGAACGACTCGGCCTGCACGGTCGGCCCGCCACCGCCGCCGGTCAGCTCCCTGATCCGGACGTTGCGGAACGACGCGTCGTCGCCGTCGCCGTGGTTCTGCAGGCCGATGTGTCCGGCGAGGGACCGTACCGGATCGGTGTTGGTGAAGTCGTTGATCCGGACGCTGTTGAGGAAGACCTGGAGCCGCTCGCCCTCGACGCGGATCTCGTAGGTGTTCCACTCCCCCGGCGGGTTGAGCGCGGCGTCGCGGGCGGCGATGTCGGCAGCCTTGAAGGTGTAGACGGAGCCGGTGGTGCGGTCGGCCGCGTCGGTGGCGTCGATCTGGATCTCGTAGCCGTTGTTCACCGCCGACCACGGGTCGGTCGACGCCGGGAAGCCGACGAAGACCCCGGAGTTGTCGTCCCCGGCCAGCTTCCAGTCCAGTTTCAGCGAGTAGTTCGTGAACTGCTTCGCCGAGTACCAGTACAGGCCGAGGCCGCCGGTGGAGGTCAGCGTGGCGTCGGCGTTCGTGAAGGCGCCCGGGCCGGCCTGTGACCAGTGTTCGGGAGAGTCTGCGCACGGGGATCTCCTCAAAAAGGGAGTGCCGGTCCGGGGATCAGGCAGGGGTGGCGGTGCCGTCCCCCGAAGCGAAGATCGTCCGCCGCGCCGCCGGCGTCACTACTCTGAAACAGTAAGGAAGCCATCGACTTTTGTCACTATGAACGGAACTTCTCAACGTTCCCGGTGGACCGTCTCGTATGCCAGCGCGGTCAGCGCGTCCTCCACCTCCGCCGGGATCCCCGCTCCCGCCAGTGCCGACAGGGCCGCACCCACCCGCAGTTCGATGAGGCGTTCGACGCCGTCCCGGGCGCCGGTGTCGACGATGATGCGGCGCAGTTCGGCCGCACCGTCCTCGTCCAGGTGAGAACTGCCCAGCAGCGCCCGGATGCGGGCCGCCTGCCGTTGGTCGGCGGCCTCCCGGGCCAGCGCCATCATCACCGTGCGTTTGCCCTCGCGCAGGTCGTCCAGCACCGACTTGCCGGTCACCGCCGGGTCGCCGAACACCCCGAGCACGTCGTCGCGCAGCTGGAACGCGTCGCCGAGCGGGTCGCCGAAGGCCGCGTACGTCTCCAGCAGCTTGTCGTCGGCGCCGGCCAGAGCCGCACCGATCTGCAACGGCCGGGTCACCGTGTACCGGGCCGCCTTGAGCCGGATGACGGTCAGGGCACTGGCCGCCGAGCCGTCGCCGACCCCGGAGACCAGGTCCAGGTACTGACCGGCGATCACCTCGGTACGCATCGCGCCGAAGATCGCGTAGCCACGGCTGATCTGCTCGTCGCTGAGCCCGCAGCCGTGGAACATCTGATCCGCCCACGCCGCGCACAGGTCACCGCAGAGCAGGGCGGTGTTACGCCCGTAGCGGGCCGGGTCACCCCGCCACGCCGACCGGGTGTGCAGCTCGGCGAAGAGGGCGTGCACCGACGGCTCGCCCCGGCGGCGTTCACTGCCGTCCATGATGTCGTCGTGGATCAGCGCGAACGCGTGGAAGATCTCCAGCGCGGCCGCGGCGGTGACGATGCCGGGGCCGTCGTCACCGCCGGCGCTGCGCCATCCCCAGTAGCAGAACTTCGGCCGCAGCCGTTTACCGCCGGCCAGCACGAACCGCTGGATCGTGCTGAACAGTCCCCGCGGTGTCCCCTCCGGCCACTGTGGACCCTGCTCGGTCAGGAAGTCGGCGAGCCGGGCGTCGAATCGGGCCCGCAGCGTCACGGCGCCCTCCCCTACCGGCCGGCCAGGCGCAGCAGCAGGCTCTTCACGTCGGTCGCGGCGATCCGGTCGACGGTCACCGTCTCGTCCGAGCACAGCAGCACCGGCGCGTCCTCGGCGTTGTCCGGCAGACGACCGTGCGAACCGCGTACCGCCGCCGCCCCGGCATCCAGGCCGACCACCTGCATCAGGTAGCGCATGCCGAGCTTCTTGCGGGCCAGCGCGACCGCGGCCCGCCGTTTCGCGGCGGCCGGCCCGGCCGGGTCGAAGAACAGCTCCGCCGGGTCGTAGCCGGGCTTACGGTGGATGTCGACCAGCCGGGCGAAGTCCGGGGCGCGATCGTCGTCGAGCCAGTAGTAGTAGGTGAACCACGCGTCCGGATCGGCCACCAGCACCAGCTCACCGGAGCGTTCATGGCCGAGACCGTCGAGCACCTCGGCGACTCCCGGCAGATCGCCGAGCAACGCCGCCACCTTCGGGACGTCGGCCGGGTCACGGACGTACACGTGGGCGATCTGATGGTCGGCGACGGCGAACGCCCGGGACGTCCACGGGTCCAGGTACTCCATGCCCGCCTGGGTGTACACCCGCAGCAGGCCGTTCTCGCGCAGCAGCCGGTTGACGTCGACCGGCCGCCGGACCGGGGTGATGCCGTACTCCGACAGCGCCACCACCGTCGCGCCGCGTGCCTTCGCGGCGTCCAGCAGCGGGCCGAGGACCTCGTCGAGTTCGGCCGCGGCGGCCGCCGCACGGGGATCGTCCGGGCCGTGCCGCTGCAGGTCGTAGTCCAGGTGCGGGACGTAGACCAGCGTCAGGTCGGGGTCGTGGACGGCCATCACGCGTTCCGCGGCCCGGCAGATCCACCGCGACGACGCCAGTCCGGCCCCCGGCCCCCAGTAGGAGAACAGCGGGAACGTACCGAGCGCGGCCGTCAGGTCGTCGTGCAGTTCGGGCGGGTCGGTGTAGCAGTCGGGATCCTTGCGGCCGTCGGCGTGGTAGATCGGCCGGGGCGTGACCGTCCAGTTCACGTCGGCGCCCATGGCGTACCACCAGCAGATGTTGGCGACCGTGTAGCCGGGATCGGTACGGCGGGCGGCCTGCCAGATCTTCTCGCCGCCGACCAGGGCGTGGTGCTGCCGCCAGAGGAACACCTCGCCGAGGTCCCGGAAATACCAGCCGTTGCCGACGATGCCGTGCCCGGCCGGGGTCTCCCCGGTCAGCAGGGTGGCCTGCACGCTGCACGTGACGGCCGGGAGCACCGGGTCCAGGCGGGCGGTGGCGCCGAGCGCCCGGAGCCGGGGCATGTGCGCGAGCAGGCGCGGAGTCAGCCCGACCACGTCGAGGACCACGAGTTTCGTCATGCTTTCACCCCGGTCAGCAGGTCGCGGGTCCAGGCCAGTTCACCGGCGATGCCGTCGGCCAGTTCCGCGGGTGAGGTGGGCCGCTGCCCGGCGGGCAGGACGTCCCAGGTGTAGGTCTCGACGTCGAAGTGGTCGCAGTCCACCACGCCCAGGGCGTCCCGCAGCAGCGGTGTGGTGGCGGTCAGCGGCGGCTCGGGTGGCGCGTGCAGCGGGACGTGGAAGTGGATGCGCCACGGGCCGGGCGGGTTCTCGGTCAGGGCGATGTCCAGGTCGTCACAGGCGTGACCGGCGGCGCTGCGAGTCTGGTGCAGGAACCGGGGTTCGGCGTACCGCTCGAGCACCGGGCGGGCGGCGACCGGGTCGGCGACCTCCAGCGCCGCCGACACCTGCACCTTGACGATCGGGATCCCGGCCGTGGCCAGCCTGTCGACGGCCGCTTTCGGGTCCTCCCAGGCGCAGGCCAGATGGGCCAGGTCGAGGCAGACGCCGAGCCGGTCGGTGTCGGTGCCGGCGAGCATGTCGACGGCCTGGGCGGTGGTCTCGGCGACGCAGCCCGGTTCGGGCTCGAACGCGACCCGGACCACCCGGCCGGTCTGCCAGGCGATCTCGGCCAGCCCGCCGGCGAGCCGGTCGAGCATGTGCCGGGCGGCGTCGCGCTGTTCGGTCGGCCACGGCTCACGCCAGGCCAGCGGCAGCGTCGACACCGAGCCGCGCTCGGCGTCGGCGGGCATCAGGTCCACCAGGATGCGGGCCAGGTCCAGGGTGTAATCGAGGCGGGCGGTGGTGGTCCAGTCGGGCTGGTAGACGGCGTGTTTGACCACCGGCGCCTGGAACGCCTCGTAGGGGAAGCCGTTGAGGGTGACCACCTCCAGGCCGCGGACGTCGAGTTCGCGGCGCAGCAGCCGGCGGGCCTCGCCGTCGTCGGCCAGGGCGGCGGCCACCGGGGCGGCCAGCCACAGTCCGAGGCCGAGCACGTCGGCGGCCAGGCGTTCGCGGACCGGTACGGCGTACGTGTCGAGCTGTCCGATGATGCCGGTGAGATCCTCGGCCGGGTGCACGTTGGTGCAGTAGCTCAGGTGCACCGGCCGCCCGTCGGGACGGCGCAGCCGCATCAGCTGCCCCCTCGCAGGATCGAGCTGCCCTCGAACAGCGGCCCGGTGTCGGCGACGTCGCTGAGGTCGAGCCGTCCGGACTGCCCATAGAACGCGACCGGATTGCGCCACAGCACCAGGTCCACGTCGTCGTCGCTGAACCCGGCGGCGAGCATCGCCTCGCCGGTGCGCAGGGTCAGCAGCGGATCCGAGCGCCCCCAGTCGGCCGCCGAGTTGACCAGCACCCGGTCCAGGCCGTGCTCGCGCAGGATCTCCACCATCCGCGGCGGCGACATCTTGGTGTCCGGGTAGATCGAGAACCCCATCCAGCAACCGGAGTCGTGCACGGCGGCGACGGTCACCTCGTTGAGATGGTCGACGACCACCCGGCCGGGGTCGATGCCGCTCTCCCGGACCACGTCCAAGGTCCGTTTCACGCCGTGCGCCTTGTCCCGGTGCGGGGTGTGCACCAGCGCCGGAAGCTCGTACTCGACGGCCATCGCCAGCTGGGCGGTGAACGCCTCGTCCTCCTCGGGGGTCATCGAGTCGTAGCCGATCTCACCGACCGCCACCACCGAGTCCTTGTCGAGATACCGCGGGACCAGGTCGAGCACCGGACGGCAGCGGGGGTCGTTGGCCTCCTTCGGGTTGAGGGCGATGGTGGCGTGGTGGCGGATGCCGAACTGGGCGGCCCGGAACGGCTCCCAGCCGACCAGGGAGTCGAAGTAGTCGGCGAACGAGCCCGGGTTGGTGCGTGGCTGGCCCAGCCAGAACGCGGGCTCGACGACGGCGCGGACACCGGCCGCGGCCATCCGCTCGTAGTCGTCGGTGGTGCGTGAGGTCATGTGGATATGCGGGTCGAAGATGCGCACGGGACCTCCAAGGGGGACGGTCAGGGGATGCGGTCGAGCAGGCGGTGCGCGTCCGGGGGCAGCTGCCGCCCGGCCGCCTCGCGCTCCGCGCGGAGAGCGGCCACCATCGCCGCCAGCTCACGGTCGGCGCGCTGGTCCAGGTCGTGCACGTTCGTCAGGGGTACGGCCAGGAAGACGCACTTGAGGACGGCATGCCGCCACGCGTGCTGGTCCAGGTTCCGGGCGTACGGGCCCAGCGCCGCCGTGAGGAGCCGGGTGTCGTTGGTGCGGATCGCGTCGTGCAGCAGCGGCACCGCTTCGGCCCCGAGCGGCAGCAGGGGCAGCGCGGTGAGGACGGCCAGTTTCTCGTTCGGGTCGCCGTGCCGGTACAGGTCGTCGATCCAGTGGGGCAGCACGTCGGCCGGCAGAGCCCGCAACAGCCGGGTCCGTGCCCCGATCACGTCCGGGCAGTGCCGGCCCGCCGCGGCGAACGCCCGCACGATCGCCGGTGGGTCGGCGCCGACCCTCGCGACGGCGTCGGTGAGCCATGCGTTCTGTTCCATGACGCCTCCTCTATTTCTGGGCGGCCCGCAGGAACTCCAGGGACTGTGCCGCCACGGTGGGGGCGGCGTGGGAGTGCCGGGGCAGTTCCACCGCGACGAGCCCGGTGTATCCGGCGGCCGACAGGGCGGCCAGCACCGGCGGGAAGTCGATCTCGCCGGTGCCGAATTCCAGATGCTCGTGCGTGCCCCGCCGCATGTCGTCGATCTGCACGTTGACCAGGTGTTCGGCGACCGCGGTGACGCAGTCGGGAACCGGTTCGGGCTCCAGGCAGCGACAGTGTCCGATGTCGAGGGTGATCCCGAATCCGGCGGGCGCGCCGAGGGCGGCGTGCAGTCTGCGCCAGGCGGCGATGTCGTCGACGAGCATGCCCGGTTCCGGTTCGAAGCCGAGCGTGACGCCCTTCTGCCGCGCCGCGGTGAGGGTCCGGGCGCAGCCGTCGACGAGCCGGTCCCAGGCGGTGGTGTCGTCGACGTCGGGGGGTTGGATGCCGGCCCAGAACGACACCGCCTCGGCGCCCAGGTCGGCGCCGATGTCGACGGCCCGGCGCAGGAAGTCCAGCCGCAGCTCACGGCCCTCCTCCAGCAGCGTCGGGGAGTGCTTGCGCCACGGGTCGAGCAGGTAGCGGGCGCCGGTCTCGATCACCACGCCCAGGCCGAGTCGTTCCAGCCGGGCGGCCACCGCGGCCACCCGGCGCGGCAGGTCCGCGGCGAACGGGTCGAGATGGTCGGTGTCGAGGGTGAGCGCGACCCCGTCGTAACCGAGGTCGGCGATCACCGCGAGGGCGTCGTCGAGGCGGTGGTTGGCGAACCCGTTGGTGCCGTACCCGAACCGCAGACCCGCCCCGGTCCGATCCTGCTCTGCCACCGCGATCATGTCGGGCTCACCACCTTGGCCAGGCGTTTCGCGGCGACCGCGGCGCCGGCGACCGCGATGCCCGCGACCGGGGAGCCGGCCCGTGCGGTCAGGGCGCCCTGCAGTGCCGGGAACGCGGTGATCCCGGCGGCCACCGCGTTCTGCAGCGCGGCGGCGTCCGGGCGGGCGACGGCACGCTGCTGGGCGGCACCGAAACGGGCCGCGTACCAGGCCGAGAGCAGCCCGGCGGCCGGGGTCTGCCGCGATGCCGCGAGGCCGGCGACGACCGCGGTGCCGGCGAGGGTCACCGACGGCAGCGCGGCGTCGGCGCCGGTCGTCTCCCGGCGGGACAACACCGTGATGAGGTACGTGTGAGCGGCCACCGTGAGCGCCGCGGGCAGTGCCGCCCGATGCCGCCCGTGGCCGACACCGAGCAGCACGTCGAGGCCACGGCAGGCCGCCATCACGGCCGGTCCCGCCACGGTGTTCTTGGCCACCAGGTCGTAGGTCCAGACCGCCCCGGCCAGCGGCGCCGCGACCGCGAGCGCCCGTTTCCCCCCGGCCAGCGCGGCCAGCCCCAGTCCCGCACCGGTGAGGCCGGCGGCGATACCGAGGGCGGTGGCCGGGCTGACCCGGCCGGACGGGATGGGCCGTCCCGGCCGCTCGACCGCGTCGATGTGCCGGTCGGCCCAGTCGTTGGCGGCCATCCCGGCCCAGTAGAGGCAGACCGAGGCCCCGGCCAGCCCCAGGGTCCGCGGGCGCAGCGTGCCCGCGGCGGCCGCCCCGGCGACGACGTCACCGGGAACCGAGAGGGCGGCCGGCGCGCGGACCAGCCGGGCGATGTCCCGCCAGCCGGTCATGCGGTCGCTTCGGAGTCGGAACCGGCCGCTGCCGGACCGGGACCCGCCGCTTCCGGACCGGACCTCCCCGCTTCCGGGCCGGACCTCGCCGCTTCCGGGTCGGGCCTAGCCGCTTCCGGGTCGGACCCCGCTGCTTGCGGGCCGGGACCCGCCGCTGCGGTGTCGAGGCCGGCGGCGAAGTCGACGAGCAGCCGCCACTGGTCGGCGAGGCCGTGCGGGACGTCGCCGAGCGGGTCCTTGAAGAAGAACGCCAACTCGGTGAGCGGGCCGGAGCGTCCGGCGGCGTGGGCGGCGGCGGTCAGCCGGGCCAGGTCGAGCACGAGCGGGGCGGCCAGTGCCGAGTCGCAGCCGTGCCAGGTGAATTCGAGGCGCATCCGGGTGCCCAGGAACCCGGCGAACGTGACCAGGTCCCAGGCGGTCTTGAAGTTGCCGATGTCCTCGACGTACTCGATGCGGACCGTGCCCTGCGGCTGCTGCCCGAGCGTCTCCTGGAGGACCCGTTGCTTGCTGGCGCTCTTGGCGCTGTTGGCGGCCGGGTCGGCGAGGTTGGCGCCGTCGCCGCCGCCGAGCAGGTTGAACCCCGACCAGGTCCGCACGTCCAGGTGGCGCTGGGCGAACATCGGGGCCAGCACCGATTTGAGCAGGGTCTCACCGGTCTTGCCGTCGCGTCCGGCGTACGGCAGCCGCTGTCGCCGCGCGAGTTCGTCCAGGGCGGGCAGCCGGGCCCCGGTCGACGGGGTGAAATCGACGTAGGGGCAGCCGGCCCGCAGCGCGGCGTAGGCGTAGAGGGCGCTCGGCGGCAGCACCGGGCGTTCGGTACGCAACGCGTCCTCCAGCAGGGCGAGGCTCGCGTGGGCGGGATCGTCGTCCGGGACCGGCTCGGTCGAGGCGACGTTGATGACGACGACCCGGTCCAGATCGTGCCGTTCCCGGAACTCCACCAGGTCGGCGACGATCAGGCCGGCGGTCGCCGCCTGGGTGGCGACGTGCGGCAGCGGCCGGATGTCGGCGTCCACCGCGGTCAGTTCGGTGTGCACGGCGGCCACCAGCGACGCCGGGACCACGCCGGCGTCGGCGAGGGCCTCGGCCCGTTTGGTCAGCGGCACCGGCGACGGGTCGTGGCCTCCGAAGACGAGGTCACCGAATCCGGGCAGGGCGGGACTGCGCAGATCGGGTAGTTCGGTGACGCAGCCGGTGGGCGCGGCCAGGCCGGCGCGCAGGGCGAGAGCTCCGACGATACTGGTGACCGCGACACTGCCGCGGCCGCCGACCAGCCAGACACCCAGGGACATGACTCCTCCGATTCGTTGGCGGCACGTGCGGCGGTCAGGCGGAGCCGGTGCGGCGTTCCGGCTCCGCCTGCCGGTCATCGGGCCACCCGGGCCGGGCACGGGAATCCCTTCCGTGCCCGTGCCGGGTGGCGGTTCCTCCTCGCCGTCCGTCCGGACACGGGGCGCACCGTGGCCGGACCCTCGCGGACGGCGGGGAGGTTCATACGGCAGTGGTCAGGCGGCCACCTCCGCGAGGATCGGCTCCACGTCGGTCCAGGCCGAACCGTGGTCGGCGGAGCGGATCACAGCGTCCAGCACCAGTTGCACCTGTAGCGCGTCGGTGAACGACGGGGTCGGGTCGGCACCTGTCGCAATCGCTTCGACGAGGTCGCGGGCCTGATGGGTGAAGGCGTGCTCGTAGCCGATGCCGTGGCCCGGCGGCCACCAGGCCGACAGGTACGGGTGATCGGGTTCGGTCACCAGGATGCGGGTGAAGCCCTGCTCGCCGGACGGCCTGGTGGCGTCGTAGAACTCCAGCTCGTTCATCCGCTCGAAGTCGAACGCCACCGACCCGCGCGATCCGTTGATCTCCACGCGCAGCCCGTTCTTGCGGCCGGTGGCGAACCGGGTGGCCTCGTACGTGGCGATGGCACCGCCGTCCAGCCGGGCCAGGAACAGCGCGGCGTCGTCGACGGTCACCGGGCCGGTGGCGATGGGCGTACCGTTGCCGGAATTGTCCTCCGCGGCGGCGCTGAGCCCGCTGGAGGCCTGCGGCAGCGGCCGTTCCTTGACGAACGTCTCGGTCAGCGCGGTCACCCCGGTGATGCTCTGACCGGAGACGAACTGGGTGAGATCGATGATGTGCGCCCCGATGTCACCGAGGGCGCCGGAGCCCGCCTTGTCCTTCTGCAGGCGCCAGACCAGCGGGAACTGTGGATCGGTGATCCAGTCCTGGAGGTAGGCGGCGCGGATGTGCCGGATGTCGCCGATCCGCCCGTCGGCGACCATCCGCCGCATCAGGCTGACTGCCGGAACACGCCGGTAGTTGAATCCGCACATCGACCGGATGCCGGCCGCCTCGGCCCGGACGGCCGCGGCGGCCATCTCCCGGGCCTCGGCGATCGTGTTCGCCAGTGGCTTCTCGCAGAGGACGTGCTTGCCGGCCGCGAGGGCCGCGAGGGCGATCTCGGCGTGGCTGTCACCGGGCGTGCAGACGTCGATCAGGTCGATGTCGTCACGGGCGACCAGTGACCGCCAGTCGGTGGTGTGTTCCTGCCAGCCGAGCCGGGCCGCCGCGGCGGCGACGTTCGCCTCGTCACGGCCGCAGACCGCCGTCATCCGGACGTGCAGCGGCAGGTCGAAGACACGGTTAACGGTGCGCCACGCCTGAGAGTGCGCGGCGCCCATGAACGCGTAGCCGACCATGCCGACCCGCAAGAGTGATTGCGTGGACAAGATGGGTCTCCCCCCGTACGCGGTCAGAACCCGAGCTGGATGTAGCTGCTCGCGTTCTCCTTCGTGATGGTCTCCGATGCCAGCACGATCTCCTTGGGAACCTGGAGTTCCACCAGGTCGGCCAGGCCCTTCTTCTGGCCGATCAGCCGGGCCAGGGAGATCGCCGAGGAGGCCATCGACGGGCTGTAGGTGACCGTCGCCTTGAGTACCGTGTTGTCGGCCTGGATCGTCTCGATCGCCTGCTTGGAGCCGGCGCCGCCGACCATGATGAACTCCTTGCGGCTCGCCTGGTTGATCGCGGCGAGCACGCCGACGCCCTGGTCGTCGTCGTGGTTCCACAGCGCGTCCATCCGCGGCAGCGCCTGGAGCAGCTGGGACGCCTCCTGCTGTCCGGAGTCGACGGTGAACCGGGCGGCCCGCCGGTTGGCGACCTTGAAACCGGCGGCGGCCAGCGTTTCGGTGAAGCCCTTGGACCGGGTCTGGGTCAGTTCCAGCTCGTCCATGCCGGCGATCTCGCCGATGATCGGGCTGCCCACGCCCTTGGCCTTCATCTGGGCGATGATGTAGTCGGCGGCGGCCACGCCCATGCCGTAGTTGTCGCCCATGATCTGGGTGCGGTAGGCGCGGGCGTCGGGGAAGGCGCGGTCCAGGTTGACGACCGGGATGCCGGCGGCCATCGCCTCCAGACCGAACGAGTTGAGCTCCTTGCCGTCGTGCGGGAGCAGCACGATGACGGTGGGCTTCTGGGCGATCAGGGTGGACAGGGCGGCCCGCTGGGCGGCGGCGTCGGCGCCGGCCTCGACCGACTTGAACTCCACGTCGCTGAAGGTCGCGGCCTGCGCCTTGGCGTTGTTGGTGATGGCGGCGATCCAGCCGTGGTCGGCGGCCGGCGCGGAGAAGCCGATGGTGACCTTCGTGCCGGGTGCCGCGTTGCCGCCGCCGCTGGTGTCGGCGGCCTTGGTCTGAGCCGTGGTCGGGGCCGCCTCGTTACTGGTGCAGGCGGTCAGAAGGGCTCCCGCACCCACCGCGGCGCCGCCGAAGAGCAGCCGGCGTCGCGACAGGTCGGAATTGATCTTGGACATGACCATCTCCTATGTCTTAAAGAGAACGGAGCGTTTCAGGGTGTACGGATCCCGGCGGCCGTCGACGTGGACGGTCACCCGGGGGGACGTGCTCGCGTTATGTGCTGCTGGTGATCCGGTTACGGGCGAAGAACTGTGTGACGGACTTGAAGCGGAACTGCTGAACCAGGACAGCGGCGACGATGATGCCGCCCTTCACCATGTTCTGGGCCTCGGTGGAGAGGCCGTTGATGGCGAACAGATTCGTGATCGTCGCGAAGATCAGGACGCCCAGGATGGAGCCGACGATCGTGCCCCGTCCGCCGCTCAGGAGGGTGCCGCCGATGATCGCCGCGGCGATGGCGTCCAGTTCGTACAGGTTGCCCATGGCCGCCTGCGCGGACGTCGCCTGCGAGGTGAGCATCACCGCCGCGATGCCGCAGCAGAGACCGGACAGCCCGTACAGGAACATGGTGTGGCGTTTGACGTTGATGCCGGCCAGGCGGGCGGCCTCCGGGTTGCCGCCGACGGCGACCGTGCGGCGGCCGAACGTGGTGCGGTTGAGCAGGATCCAGCCGGCCACGGCGACCGCGCCGAGGATGTAGACGAGCACCGGGATCCCGAGGATCTTGGTGCTGGCGATGCCGTTGATGAAGGTGTTGGACGAGATCTGCGTCTGCTTGCCGGAGATCGCCGCGGCCAGACCGCGGGCCGCGACCAGCATCGCCAGGGTCGCGATGAAGGGCACGAGACGGCCGTACGAGATGAGCACCCCGTTGACCAGCCCGACCGCCACGCCGACCACGATCGCCGTGAAGATCATGCCGGCGGCGCCGTAGGACTGGGTCGCCAGCGTCGTACTCCACACCCCGGCCAGGGCGACGATCGCGCCGACCGACAGGTCGATGCCGCCGCCGATGATGACGAAGGTCATGCCGACCGTCACCACGCCGACCACCGACGCCAGTTGCAGGATGGACAGCACGTTCGTCCACACCCAGGTGGAGTTGCCGTACAACTCGGGCTGGGTGATCGCACCGATCACGATCAGGGCGGCGAGCACACCGACCAGGACCAGGTTGCGGGTCACCGACTCACCGGACTCGCCGGCCCACGGCCGTTTGCGTCCGCCCGGCAGAGCGGGCTCGGGGCCGGGCTGCGCCGGCGCCTTCAGCCCGGTGCCTTCGCTGAGGGTCACGCTGGCGCTCCTTCCATGAGCGACCCCGCCATGACGAGGTCGAGCACCGTGTCTTCGTCGATTTCGGTGGAGGGTGCCTCGTGGACGACCCGGCCCTCACGCATGACGAGCACGCGGTCGGACAGGCCGAGCACCTCGGGCACCTCGCTGGAGACGAGCAGTACGCCGACACCCTCGGCGGCGAGACCGCGGATCACCCGGTACAACTCGGCACGGGCGCCGACGTCGACTCCCCGGGTGGGCTCGTCGAGCAGCAGCAGCCGGGTGTCGCCGAGCAGCCAGCGCCCGACGACGACCTTCTGCTGGTTACCGCCGGAGAGGGTGCCGACCGGGCGGCGTACGTCGAGGGGCCGCAGGTCCAGCGAGCCGGCGATCCGGTCGGACTCGGCGCGCTCGCGGCGGGCGTTGGTGAAACCGAGGCGGGCCAGTCCGGTGAAGGTCGCCAGGGTCATGTTGCGGTAGATCGGCTCGCCGAGCAGCAGTGCCTGACTCTTGCGCTCCTCGGGGGCCATGCCCATGCCGGCCCGGACGGCGGAGCCGACGCTGCCGGGGCGCAGGGCCTTGCCGGCGAGTTCGACGGTGCCGGTGTCGGGCCGGCGGGCGCCGTAGATGGTCTCCAGCAGTTCGGAGCGGCCGGAGCCGACCAGCCCGGCGATGCCGACGATCTCGCCGGCGGCGACGCTGAGCGACACGTCACGGAACTCCCCGGCCCGGCTCAGATCCCGTACGCGCAGCAGCTCCTCGCGCGCGACCGGCTCCGGGCGGGGCGGGAAGACGTACTCGATGGTCCGGCCGGTCATGCGGCTGACCAGCTCGCTGGTCGGGGTCTGCGCGGCGGACAGGTTCGACGCGGTGGTACGGCCGTCCTTGAGAACGGTGACCCGGTCGCCGATCTCGCGGATCTCGTCGAGGCGGTGCGAGATGTAGATGACCGCGATGCCCCGGGCGGTGAGCCGCCGGATGATCCGGAACAGGTTCTCCACCTCGTCGTGGGCGAGCACCGCGCTGGGCTCGTCCATGATCAGCAGCCGGGCCTCCTGGGACAGCGCCCGCGCCATGCTGACCACCTGTTTCCCGGCGGCCTGCAGGGCGTGCACCATGCGGCGGGCCGGGATCTCCTCGTGCCCGAGCGAGCCGAGGATGTCCCGGGTGCGGTCGGCCATCGCGCCGCGGCGGATGAACCCGAGGCGGCGCGGCTCGTGACCGAGGAACACGTTCTCGGCCACCGTCAGGTCGTCGACCAGGTCGAGTTCCTGGTAGATGGTGGCGATCCCGGCCTTCATGGCGGCCTGCGGGTTGCTGAAGGCGACCGGCTCGCCGAGCCACTCCACGGTGCCGGAGTCCGGGCGGTGCACGCCGGACAGCACCTTGATCAGGGTGGACTTGCCGGCGCCGTTCTGCCCGAGCAGACAGTGCACCTCGCCGGCGCGGACCTCCAGTTGCACGCCGTCGAGGGCGCGGACCCCGGGGAACGTCTTGACCAGGTCGGTGAGACGCAGCACCACCTCGTGGTCCTTGTCGTCGGCCATCACGGCCTCCCCCTTCTCGTTGCGGGACGCCGCACCGCCGGCACCGGGGCCGGTCATGACGCCTGCTCGAAGGCCACGTCGCTGGCCAGCACGGCCGCGCCGGTGACACCGGCGCGCGAACCCAGCTCGGACAGCACGATCGGCAGGTTGCCGGTGGCCAGCGGCAGCGACCGGCGGTAGACGGCGCTGCGGATCTCGGCGAGCAGGATGTGTCCCAGCTGGGCGAGACCTCCCCCGATGACGATCATCGAGGGGTTGACGAAACTGACCAGCGACGCCAGCACCGAGCCGATCCGGTGCCCGCCCTCGCGGATCAGCTTGATGCAGGTGACGTCACCCTCGGTGGCGCCCTCGGCGACGTCGCGGGCGCCGACCCGGCCGTTGGCGGCGAGCCGGTCGGCGAGTGCCGGAGAGGTCCCGGAACGGGCGGCGACCAGGGCCTCGCGGGCCAGTGCCGTGCCGCTGAACAGGGCCTCCAGGCAGCCGACGTTGCCGCAGGAGCACATCGGGCCGTGCGGGTCGACCTGGATGTGGCCGATGTCGCCGGCGCATCCGTCGGTGCCGCGGTAGACCTCGTCGTTGAGGTAGATGCCGCACCCGATACCGGTGCCGACCTTGACGAACAGGAAGTCCCGCACGCTGTGCGCGACACCGCCGTGCTGCTCACCGACGGCCATGATGTTCACGTCGTTGTCGACCACCGCGGGGCAGCCGTGCTCACGGGTGAGCAGCTCACGGACACCGAACCGGTCCCAACCGGGCATGATCGGCGGGGAGACGGGCACCCCGTCGCGGAAGCTGACCGGCCCGGGGACGCCGATGCCGATCGCGTCGAGCCGGTCGTAGGCGCCGTCGACGCGGGCCTTGGCGAGCAGCTCGTTGACCCGGTGCAGGGTCGCCTTGGGGCCGGAGCGGATGTCGGCCTCCTCGGTGTACGCCGCGACCGGTTCGAGGCGGCCGTTGGTGACCTCCACGTCGATCGAGCTGGCGCCGAGGTCGACGGCGGCGAACCGGAGCCGGGAGTGCAACTCGACGAGGGTGGAACGCCGCCCGCCGCGGGAGGCGGCCATGCCGGCTTCCACGACGAAGCCCTGGGCGACGAGACGTTCGACCTCGGCCAGCAGCCGGGGCCGGGGAAGTTGCAGGCGATCGGCCAGCTCAGCCCGCGAGATGGCGCCCTCGTTACGGAGCAGGCGCAGCAGCTGCAGGTAGGGGGGATCGATCGTCATACGCACGGTTGACCTCATATCCGCACGCCACGGCGTGCCCGAACCCGTCGGGTGTGACATCCATGTTTCGTCTATGTGTTACATGCGCCACAGTAGAAGGCTTTGCTGTCAGTGTCCACAGCTTCTTCATGATCTACATCAAACTTTTGATGGATCATGCAAAAGCCTGTGGCGAGCCCGGACAGGCGACGGTTAGGGTCACCGGCATGCCGGACTCCACCGCCCTCCCGTACGACGCCGTGCTCTTCGACTGCGACGGGGTGCTCGTCGACTCCGAAGCCATCACCAACACCGTGCTCCGGACGATGCTGCACGAACTCGGCTGGCCGATCTCCGCCGCCGACTGCTTCCGGATCTTCGTCGGCCGGGCCCTGCGCGACGAGACCGCGGTCATCGAGGCCCACACCGGTTACACCGTGACCGACGACTGGCTGGACGGATTCCGCAAGCGCCGCAACGACGCGCTCACCCTCGACCTGCTGCCCATCCCCGGCGCGGTCGACGCGGCCCGTGAGATCGACCGCCTCTACCGCGGCCGGCTCGCCTGCGCCAGCGGCGCCGACCGGCACAAGGTGGAACTGCAACTGACCAAAGTCGGTCTGGACACCGTCTTCGCCGGCAAGATCTTCAGCGGCATGGAGACGCCACACAGCAAGCCCGCCCCCGACGTCTACCTGGCCGCGGCGGCCGCGCTCGGCGTCGACCCGGCCCGCACCGCCGTCATCGAGGACACCCCGACCGGCGTCCGGGCCGGCGTGGCCGCCGGCGCCACCGTCTTCGGCTACTGCCCGCCGGACAGCCCCGCACACAACGACCCGCGGGTGCTGCTGGAAGCCGGCGCGTCCCACATCTTCACCGACATGGCCCGGCTGCCCGCGGAACTCAGCCACTGACGGGCGCGGCGCCGAATCCCGCACGCGGCTTCCCGCCAGGACTCAGCCGTTGACGTAGGCCCGGCGCCGAATGCCGCACGGGGCTTCCCGTGGGGCTCAGCGGTTGACGTAGGCGGCCAGGCCGCCCAGTTCCTCGCTGGCGATGAACACCGAACGTACGGTGATGATCGCTTCTTCGACGTGGGCCGGGCAGCCCCATGCCGCGTCGCCCCACGAGTCGGCCAGCTTGATCTCCGCCGGTGCGGTGCATCCGGCGGCACCGCCGAGCTGACACCGCTCGGGATGCGGGACGGTGGCCTGCGCGGCCGCGGCCGCGTGCACCTGTGCGGTCAGCGCAGCCGCTGCGGCGGCACGCTGCTCGGCCTCGGCACGCAACCGCTGCTCCGCGCGGACCGCCTCGGCCAGCGCGTCGTGCGCGGCCCTGGCCCGCTCCTCGGCGGCCAGCCGTGCCTGCTCGCTGTGGTGCCGCTCGATGGCGAGCGCGGCCGTGCCGGCGAAGACCCGGGCGAGGGCGAGATCGGACTCCTGCGGCACGCTGGGCGTGCGGTGATACATGGCGAAGGTGCCCAGCAGGCTGCCGTCACGGGCCAGGATCGGCGTGGACCAGCAGGCGGCCAGGCCGGCCTGCCCGGCGAGGTCACGGAAGTCGGTCCAGAACTCGTGGGTGGTGATGTCGGTGACGATCACCGGCTCGCGCCGGTATGCGGCGGTGCCGCACGAGCCGACACCGTCACCGGTGGCGATGCCGTCGATGGCCTCGTTGTAGAAGTCCGGCAGGCTGGGGGCAGCGCCGTGGCGCAGATGCCGGCCGTCGGGATCGGCGAGCAGGACCGAGACCAGCACCTCCCGGGGCGCCAGGTTCTCGATACTGCGGGCCATCCCGTCGAGCACCTCGGACAGCGGCGCCTGCCGGGCGATCTGCTCCAGCAGGGCGCGATGCTCCGCCATCAGCTGCTGCGCCCGTTTGATCTGGGTGGTCTCGACCCCGATCAGGTGGATCCCGGTGACGGCTCCGCCGGCGTCGCGCCGCGGCTCGCAGGTGACGTCGAAGAACGCCTCCCCCGCGAACGGGGCGGTCGCGAGCACGACGCGGACATCTCGCCCGGTGAACGGCTCGCCCGTGCGGTGCACCCGGTCGAGCACCTCGATGAAGCCCTGATCGGCCAGCTCGGGCGAGAACTCCGCGAACGCGACGCCGGCCTGCCGCGAGCGGCCGCCGAAGGCGTCGACGAACGCCTGATTCGCCGTCTCGACCAGATGCCGCGGCCCGGTGAGTGACGCGAAGACGGCCACCGACTGCCCGAACAGGGCCCGCTGGTCCTCCTCCGGGCGCCCGCCCGTCACCGCCGTCATGATCGTGCCGCCTCTCGCCGGGGCCCTCAACTTACGCCGACGACCCGGCCGGGGCGACTCGGCGGCCGCTCAGGACGCCGACGTGTCGCGGGAGTGCTCGATCAGGGCCTCCACGTGCTCGGCGGGCATCGGGCGGGCCAGCAGATCACCCTTCCCGAAACGGCAGCCGGTGGCGTACACCGTCGCCAGGTCGTCGTCGGTGGACAGACCGTCGGCGATCACGTCCATGCCGAGCCGGCGGCCCAGGGTGACGGCGACGTCCATGATCGCGCCGGCCGCCGGGGCGGACTCCGGCCGGCTGAACACCGTCCGGTCCACCTTCAGCACGTCGACCGGGAGGACCCGCAGCCGGCTCAGCGAGGTGGGCCCGGCACCGAAGTGCCCCACCGCCGTACGCACGTCGCTCATCCGCAGCCGCCGCAGGTGCTCGGCGAGCCGCTCACCGGACTCCGGCCCCTGATGCAGGTCGTCCTCGCTGACCTCGACGACGAGCGCCGACCGGGGCAGGCGATGCGCCGAGAGAACCTCGTCGAGCCCGGAGTGGAAGATCTCGTCCCCCAGCTCACCCGGCCGGACGCTGATCGAGAACCACAGCGGGTGATACCGCTCCCGCCACGCGGCGACCTGCCGGCACGTGCGGTGCAGCGCCCACCGGCGCAGGTCGCCGAGCACGCCGAGATCCTCGGCCAGCGCCAGCAACTCGTCGGCCGGCAGCCGGCCCAGTGAGGGGTGGCGCCAGCTGAGGATCGCGTCGACCCCGACCGGCTGCCGGCCGGAGAGTTCGAACACCGGCTGAAAGAGCAGCTCGACCTCGTTGCGGTCGATGGCCGTCGGCAGGTCCTGTTCGAGCGTCGACCGGCGTACCAGCCGTTGCTCGATGACCTCGTCGTACCACTCGACGCCGCCGGGAGGCTGGGACCGGGCCACCCGCAGCCCGAGTTCGGCGCGGCGCAGCACCTCGTCGACGTCGGTGTCCGGGCACAGGTCGCTGAGACCGGCCCACACCTGGAGATGCGCGGTGGCCCCGTCCAGCTCGTAGGGTGCGGTCAGGGCGGTCACCAGCTGGTTGGCGAGCAGGTGCGCGCCGATCGCGCCGTTGCGGGTGACCACCGCGAGCCGGGCGTCACCGACCCGGGCCGGGACGTCGGTGTCACCGATGCGGGTACGCACCCGGCGCGCCGCCTCGACGAGCACCGTCGCCGAGCGTTCCGAGCCGTGCACGTCGGCGATCGCGGTGAGACCGCCGAGTTCGAGGACGAGCAGCGCGCCGCCGTCGGCGGCCGCCGGGCCGGCCCGGCGCAGGCCGCGGGTGTTGGCCAGCCCGGTCAGCGGATCGAGGTGGGACGCCTGCTGGAGAGCCTGCTCGAGTTCGCGCTGGTCGGTGACGTCGCGGATGTGTAGCACGATGCTGCGGCCGGGCATCGCGGGATCGGCGCCGCCGACGGTCCACTCGGTGTCCCGCCAGCGGCCGAAGCCGTCCCGGAACCGCGCCGACACCGCCTGTGCGTCGGCGAGATCGAACCGGTCCTCGTGCAGCCGCCCGGTCAGGAACGCGCCGACCGCGGCGGCCTGGTCCCGGTGCACGTGCGCGGTGATAGGGCGGCCGAGAACGTCCTGATCGGACAGCCCGAAGAGCCGTGCCGCGGCGGGCGACTGCCAGCACACGGCCAGGCCGGTGTCGAGGACCACCGCCACGTCGGAGGAGCCGAACATGAGGCTGCGCAGCCGGTTGCCGTGATGGGTGAGCAGCTCGGCGTGCCGGCGCAGGGCGATGGCCGAGACGAACTCGCGGGAGGCCACCGCCAGCAGGGCGATCACCGCCAGGGCGATCGCGGTGGCATCGAGGTCACCGCCGTGCACCAGCCGTGCCACGACCGCCACCGACGAACCCAGCACCGGCAGGGCGAACAGCGGGAACCCCGCCGCCGGCTCGCCACCGGCGGGGACCGGTGGCCCGGCATCGGGATCGACCCGGACGCTGCCCCACCACATCACCCAGGCCGCGACGTTGACCGCGGCACCGGCCGCGACCGCGGCGAGGGCCGAGTTGGGGTTGGCCGGATTGTCCGCGGCGATCACCTGCGCGGTGAGACACGTCAGCGCGAGGGCGGCGCCGGGACCGGCCCATCGCAGCGACGCGCGGTGCCGGATCGCGTGCACCCCGGCGACCGCGGCGGTCGCCGTCGCGACCGCGCCGAGGAAGGCCGCGATCGCCGAGGGACCCCGCAGGTAGCCGTCGCTGAAGATCAGCACCCAGGTCGGCAGGAGGAGGCAGGCGGAGACCCCGACGACGTCGAGACAGACACGCAGCCGGCCGAGCGGGTCGCGGTGCTGATGCGGGCGCAGCAGACCGGGCAGGGTCACCAGGACGACGAGGACCAGACTGATCAGGCAGAGGCGCGCGGACAGGGTGACACCGTCGACGGTGACGTCCGGCACGACGAGGGTGATGACCGCGCAGGCCAGGCCGGTGGCACCGGTGAGCAGCAGGGCCGCGCCGAGCAGCAGGGCACGGAACCGTGGCCCGGCAGCCGCCCCCCGGTGGACGGCCCGGAGCATCACCACGGCCGGGACCAGCACTCCGGCGGCCAGCAGACCTCCGGCCGTGGTCAGGGGCAGCAGCACCACGACGGCCAGGGCCCAGGCCACCCCACCCGCGACGAACGTCGATGGACGCACCGACCGGAGCGCATTCATGCGGCACATCTTACGGAGCCCGACCCGATCTCCTGACACGCCGTGACCGGTCGATGACGGGATGCCGGGATCCTTCAGTGACCGGCACGCCGGCCGATGGTGCGGGCTGTTGCCCTGCTCGGTGAGGAGTCGGATGAACGGCGAAGCTACGGCCCGGTACCCCGGCACCCGAGCCCTGGTGGGTGTCTCGGGGACGCTGGCGGTGCTGGCCGTGACGGTGTTCGCCGTGAACGTCGCCGGCGTCCGTACCCCCGTGCCGTTGCTCTGGGCCGCGATGCCGTTGTCGGCGATCGTGGCGCTGATCTCGCTGGTGGGTGTCGCCCGCACCGCCGCACTGCCGCCGGCCACCCGCCGGTTCTGGCGGCACCTGGCCGTCGGCACCGGTCTCGTCGTCCTCGGGGCGTCGGCGCACGCCTACGACGGTGCCGTTCGCGGGCTGCCCGCCGTGCTCGTCTCGGAGGTGGCCGCGCTCGGATACGCCGGCTCGGTCGTGATCAACCTGTGGGCGATGGCCCGTCTGCCGCTGCGGTTCGGCAGTCGCGGCGAGATCCTGCGGGCCGGGCTCGACGCTCTGACCGTACTGCTGGCCGCCGTCGCGTTCTCCTGGCACTACGTGACCCGGCCGATCATGGAGAGCGCCGGATTCACCACCACCGTGATCGTCGCCGCCGGGTTCACGATGGCGCTCAACCTGCTCAGCCTCTTCGCCGTGGGCAAGGTGGCACTGGCCGGCCGGGGCCACCTGGCCCGCGGCGTGCTGCCGATGCTGACCCTCGCGCTGGTCGCCGGCACCGTGATCGCGGCCGGTCAGCGGTTCATCGACCGGCCCGGCATCGGTGTGGCGCAGATCGCCATCCCGATCGTCATGCTGTGCACGGTGCTGGCCGCCCGCATCCAGGTCCGCGCGGCCGCCGGCCGGCGTGCGGCGGCCGGTCGGCGGTTACCGTCATGGTTGCCCTATCTGGCCATCGCGGCCGTCGACCTGCTCCTGCTGGCCCTGATCGCGAAGGGCCACAACGACGCCCTCGCGATCGGCGGGGTGGCGGTCGTCCTGACCGGACTGGTGGTGGCCCGGCAGCAGACGGTGTTCCGGGAGAACGCCGGCCTGGTCGCCCGCCTGGACCACGGCGCCACCCACGACACCCTGACCGGGTTGCCGAACCGGGCGCTGTTCATCGAACGCCTGGACGCGGCGCTGGCCGCCGACGACAGCGACACCCCGGTCAGCGTCGCGCTGATCGACCTGGACGACTTCAAGACCGTCAACGACACGCTCGGGCACGGTGTCGGTGACGCGCTGCTGGTCGCGGTCGCGGCCCGCCTGAACAGCGCGGTCCGCGCCGGCGACACGGTGGCCCGCCTCGGCGGCGACGAGTTCGTGGTGGTCCTGGCCGACATCGACGCGGAGGCCGCCGACGCGGCCGCCCACCGGATGATCGCCGCGCTGGCCGAGCCGGTCGTCGCGGAAGGCCACGAGCTGCTGGTACGAGCCAGCATCGGCCTGGCCAACGGCCATAGTGGACACGACGCCGCGGACCTGCTGCGCCGCGCCGACATCGCCATGTACGCGGCCAAGCACGACGGCGGCAGCGGCGTGCAGTGCTACAGCGACGGAATGGCCGTGTCGATCGCCGACACGGCGGCGCTGGGCGCGCAGTTGCAGCACGCGATCAGCGACGGCCAGCTGTTCCTCCAATACCAGCCGATCGTCGCGCTCGACACCGGCCGGCTGCGCGGGGTGGAGGCCCTGGTGCGCTGGGCACATCCGGAACGGGGCATCGTGCCTCCGGTCGAGTTCATCCCGGTCGCGGAACGTACCGGCCTGATCGTCCCGCTCGGCGACTGGGTGCTGCGGGAGGCCTGCGGGCAGCTGGCCGCCTGGCGCGACGAGCACGGCGACCGGGCACCCCGCGTGCTGAACGTCAACGTGAGCGCCCGCCAGCTGCGCGACGCCGGTTTCGTCGACCGGGTCGCCGCGATCCTGAACGAGACGGGTGTACCCGCCCACCGCCTGACCCTGGAGATCACCGAGAGCACCGCCGTCGCGCTGGGCGAGGCGGTGACCCGCCTCGACGACCTACGGCGGATGGGGATCCGGATCGCCCTGGACGACTTCGGCAGGACCGGTCGTTCACCCAGGGCACCGACACCAGCCGCCGCGACACCATGCCGGCCGCGGTGATCGCCCTGGCCGACGCGGTCGGCCTCGACCTGGTCGCCGAAGGCGTGGAAACCCGCGACCAGGCGGCCCGCCTGGCCGAACTCGGCTACCAGCACGCGCAGGGCTACCACTTCGCCCGGCCACTGCCGGCCGCCGCCGTCCGCGACCTGATGGTCGACCACCCGGCCGTCCTGGCCACGGCGGACCTCTGATATCCACCGCCGACCGGCTTCCCGCCACCGCGAGCACGCTGCCGCCGGCAGGTGTCCCGCAGCGCCGGCACTGCCTGCTGCACCCTCAGCTCGGCAATGGCGACCGCAGCCCACTCGCGTACGGATGCGGCCTCGCTGTCGAGCAGTCGATCAGCCGCGTGATCTCGCCTCTCACGGGGCGCCGTCTTCGCTACCCTCCCTGCTCATCTCGAGGCTCAAGCATGCCGACGCGAGCGACAAGCGCCTCAAGATCGCCCACAACCGAGGGAGCGCGCACATCGCACTATCTGCTCGCTACAGGACGTCACGGCACTCGAGAGCCGACCGACGCCCGCTCTTGCCGAAGAGAGTGCACCGGTCAGCATTCCTGAATTACTGGCCCGCCGTTATCGCACACCCGAGGATCGTTGAGGGCGTTCACCTAAGCGCTGGCTTTCACTCTGTGGTTCACGTGAAAGAAGACCTTCGCTCTGCGTCCAGGCCTTCTAGGCATCCCTCACTCTGGCACCATGCTGGGCGTGAACGGTGACAACGAACGCATTTGGTTGGCACTGCCGGAAGACAGCCGCGCCCTTGTCGATGACCTGATCTGCCGCCGTCATACGGTCCGAGCCGCCAAGCTAGTACGGGAAGCAGCCGCTTCCACGAGGCAGGTATCGATCAATGAGGCGTTGGATGTGGTCGAAGGGCGTCGCTACGGGCTTTCCGTACGAGGCTTGGTGGACCCTCTGCCGCCGCCCGTGACGTTGTCGCAGCTTGTTGAGCGGGCCAGGGCCATCACGGATCCGGTGGTCGCCATCGAGGCGCTGTGGGACGGCGACACACAGCGCTGGGGCGTTCTCCTGTTGGCTATCGTCCGGTGCCCCAGCCGGCAGCATCCCATCTTCGACCAGTACGAGCTCATGTTCGCCGACGGGCGGGACGCGCCGACAGATTCCGTCGAGGGCATCCGTACTCCACAGGCCGCTGAAGCGGTGAACAAAGGCTCGGCGCTCGCCCGTGAGCTGGGCGTGCCTTTCAGCTTCCTGGATCCGAACGCCTCACTGCTAGAAGACCTGCGGTGGTGGGACTCGCGATCCGCCTGACGAGGAGATCTGAGCTTTCGATGTCGGGCAGCTGTCCGACGCTGCCTACTCACATGCCGCAATCCAGGCGGACAGAGCTATTTATAGAGCGGAGCCTGGTGCGCACCAACCGGCCAGCATGTCGAGGACGTCAAGGACTGGATCCTCTTCCTCGTCGGGCCTCTGTTCCTGGCGTAGCGTCATGACCAGCCGCGCCAGCTGCTCTGTGACCTGTTCGCGCGAGTCGCCTGCGGCGAGCTGGTCTTGGACTGCAGCGCGCAAGCTCTGAACCGGGTCGTCGGCGGCAAGGGCCTTTCGCCAGCCTTCCAGGGCTTCGGGCACAGTCACTCCAAAGTGTGCTCGGTCAAGGAGGGGTACGCCGCAGCTACCCTCGCCTACCGCAGCGTCAACGTCTACCTGGAGGCATCGGGGCGACCGGCCACATGCACTCTCCTGCCGCCGTCCATGCCCAGCGACCAGCGCGGGTCGTCACGCTCCGTGCAGCCTACGTGATCTTCAGCGCGCACTCTTGGCCGCAATCCGCGATACGCCGACGTGGCGGGACGGCCGAGCGGCGGTAGATCCCCGACCTGCGCGGCAACGTCTCGGTGCTCACCCGCTCACCCGCTCATCCGCGCATCTCCCGGCTCCTGGGCCGGGCCGCGGGATGGATCGGTGTGCCCCGTGCTCACCGCGTCGATCACCGCGCCGGCCAGGTGGCGCCGCACCGTCTCGCCCGTCCGGCCGCAGTCGATCGTCAGTTGTTCCCACACGGGGATCGAGGTCATCGCCCAAGCCAGGTCGGCGGCGGTGGCCGGGTCGAGGCCGGGCCGCAGCCGCCCGGCGGTCGCCATCCGCTGGGTGGCGTGCCGGAAGCCCGCGCGGAGCTCGCCCATGCGGTCGTTCCACGCGGTCATGGCGTCCGGATCGTCGTGGCGTGAGGCCAGGAAGGCCGAGGCCACCGGGTGGATTTTCGCGGCGTAGCGCAGCCAGGCGAGCACGAAGGCTTCCAGCGCCTCGACCGGGTCATCGTGGCTGAGAGCCTGCTCGCATCGGCGGCGAATGTCCCCCTGCTCATCCATGTGCCGAACGACGGCCACGAAGAGACTGGCCCGGGAGTTGAAATGCAGGTAGACCGCCTGGCGGGAGATGCCGGCCTCGCGGGCCACGTCGGCCATGGCGATCCCGGCCCCGCGCTGCGCGACGAGGCGCCGGGTGGCTTCGAGTATGCGAAACGGCGTGCTTGACACCTGTAAAGCCTAACTCTAGCTTGACACGTGTCAAGCAATCCTGGCGCTGGAGGAAACCGTGAACACCACCACCCCACCAGTGGCCGTGGCCGCGCGCGCCGCAATGCGGGCGGTAACGGCCGGTGACCGCGACGCTTGGCTGGCCTGCTACGCCGACGACGCGGTGCTGCACGACCCGGTCGGCGGCTCACCCTTGGATCCCCAGGGCGCCGGCATACATGGCCGCGACGCGTTCGACGGATTCTGGCGGCTGGCCATCGCCCCCAACCAGGTCCGTTTCGATATCGCAGCAGTGCACGCCGCGGGCGCCGAGGCCGCCGTCGTCGCCACCGTCACCACGACTTTCGCTGACGGCGCCGTCACGCACTACGACGGCGTGTTCGTCTACGCGATCAACGACGATGGCCGGATCGCCTCGATGCGCGCGTATTGGGACGTGCGGCGCATGCTGTCGGCCCGAAAGGCCTAGCCTCACCGGCAACACCGCGCGACGACAACGCCGGGATGACCTGACGCCGATCATGCGCGACGAACAGCTACACACCATCACGTTGGTGGTCGTACCGGCATGCCCGATCTATGTTCTCAACTGCCGATGAGAGTGCACATGGCCATGTCGAGAACGATGCAGACAACCATTGAAGGATCGTGTAAGAAGGAACGATGTCTTACGCGTTCTATGAGGACAAGACAGCTCCGCCTATGTCGTGGCGCGAGGCGCGAAGGGCGATCCGAACTGGAGTAGCAACAAACTCTCTGTTCTCCTTGCCGCTTCTGGCGGGCCCACTGTCGGAGGATGTGTCAGATGCTCCGTTGATGGGAACGCAGCACAACGAGCGCCGCATCGAGCGACTTTTCCGGGCCAAGCCAGACGGCTACGACTCTGATGGAAGATCATGGAAAGTCGGCGTTCTGTATGCTGCGCCAGACGACCCTGTCTACCAGTTCGAGGGCTTGATCGGTGTCGTATCTGTTGCTGGACACTTGGGATGCATGATGCCTGGCTACCACTACATCAGACCTTTCATCGATGCATTGGCGCGCCGTAGCATGCATTTCGTTGTACCAGTCCTCGAGGTTGATAACGATATTGCCGTCCCATTCCTCCGGGGTAGAGTGCTCCGCGAAGCTCTTGAGCGACTCGCTCCACCCGGCGTCACATGGGAGTGGCCGCCTTGGCCGGAGGACACGTTCACCCCCACTGCGGATAGCATCGTGGCCTCGTCGGCATCTATCGTTAAGACATCCGCCGGCTATGTTCGCGGTCGTCATTACACCGAGTGGAATGACGACGTCCGTACACTCAAACGAAGTGGAGAACTTGAGGCAGCCCTAGAGCTACTTTACGAGTGTATCGAGGCGGCGGAACGGGATCGGGGCGGTCGGGAACCAGCACCCTGGTACACGCACGAAGCCGCTATAATCCATAGGAAGCGCGGTGAAATTCCGCTTGAGGTGGCTGTCATGGAACGATGGGAACGGGCATGCCCTCCGCCTGAGCGTGGCCCCGGCGCGATGCAGGCTAAAATCGCTGACCGGCTGGAGAAGGCGCGTCGGCTTTTAGCGGAACGGTAGATCGGCGCTGCTGGCATGCCGACGAGCACGCTGAATGACCGCTCCATATGCTTAATTCGCCAGCATCAGTATACGGCAGCGATAGACATGCATGGGAACGCTGTATGTCGCGATCTGCCCGCAGTGACTTTCAACAACTATCGAGGCGGCTCGACGCCCGCCTGGCGGAGCCGCCAGCGTGCAGCCTCTCGGTGCTGCTCACTGAATAGCGGATCCCACCGCGAGTTGAGAATTTCCCATTCGATGGTGAGTTCGGGCGTTCCTGCTTCAACAAGGCGACCGAAGCCGGTTTGGATGTCTCCGCTCACAACGAGACGGCGAGCTGCCTCCGCCGCACGCAGCTTTGCGATCATTCTGATCCACACAGTGGGGTGATATGGCGGGGAGAGGTCCCGGCAGGCCTCGATCGCAGCATTACATACGGACTCGAACTCGGCCTCGAGGTCGGCGAACGGAAGATTATCTTTCCTGCTGCTAGTCGACACGAATCCTGAACCCTCCACATCACCCCGGGCTTGCGGCTGGGTGCATTGTTCCGGGGGACTTTCGTCTGCGCAAGACCTTCAACGCTGGTTAACTCTCATGCCGCTGAGAAAGCGCGCTTGGGGCGGTCTCTCCCGCGCCCCGGCGGGTAGGGCAGCACTCGCTGTCCTGCATGAGTCGACCACGCCCGGAAGCCGACGAATCACCTGGTCGAGAACACTTCGATGAGGTGGCGTGATCAGGCTGGCCCGGCAGATCTCCCGCTCCGTCGGCCGTAGGTACGAAACGGTGCGATCGTCTCCGGGTCGCGATGATCGGATCTGCACACGGCAGCCCGCAGGGGCAGGTCTGCGCGGCTTGGACGGCAGCGAGGTTCGGGGTCAGGCGGGGCGGTGCAACGGGAACTCGGCGCTGTCGGGGAGCCGGAGTGCGGGCCAGGCCGGGTCCGGGCGGAAGTCGGTGAACGTACCGTCGAACGGGAATTCGCCGGCCTCGATCTTCTTGATGGCCCGGTCGCCTTCGGCTCGGATCGCTGCGGCTTCGGCACCGTCGAAGTAGAGGGGATCGCCGATGCGCCCGTCGAATTCGCCGGCGTCCTTCCACTCCCAGGTTCGCTGCGGCGTGGCGACGATGTCGAGGACATGGTCGTTCGTGTTCACGCCGTCCGGCCGCCGGTTGCAGGGTTCCTCGAGGTTGACATACCAGCCGGCGAAGTCGCCCTGCTCGAAGAACCACCACACGGAGTGGGCGGCCGCCGGCGGCATGAGGACCAGGATGTCGCAGCCCTCCCAGCGGTGCACGGTCAGCTTCGGGTCGCGCATCCGGTCGACGGTGACCTGGTGCTGGGTGTTGCCGTCGGCGTCGAGGAGGCGGGCGAAGTCGCTGCCCTCGGGGTGCCAGAGCAGCAGCCCGGTGTCGTCGTCGCCGATCACCCGCATCGGCTGGGCCCACGTGCACCATCGGCCGCGCAGATATCGGCGCGTGAGGACCTGTCCCGGCTCGAACGGCATCGCGGCAGCCTAGCCGATCTTGGCTGGGTGGTGACCCGGCGATTTCCGCGGGCAGACAGTTAAGAAGCCGCCCCGGGCAGTCGATTCTCGGGTCGGGACCGGATCGGTCCGACTGAACGACCACGGGGAGAGACGGTGCTGGCACGACGGTGGGTGGCTTGTACGGCTGTGGCGGCGGCGCTGATCAGCACGGGTGGCTGTGCCGACGGCACCGGGACGGCGGCGGCTCCCGTGCCGGATCGGGGCACGGTCGGGCTGGCGATGCCGACGAAGAGTTCGGAGCGCTGGATCGGTGACGGCGAGAACATGGTGCGCCAGTTCGAGTTGCTGGGCTACCGCACCGACATGCAGTACGCCGACGACGACGTGCAGAAGCAGGTCGAGCAGATCGACGAGATGGTCGACAACAAGGTGCGGGCCCTGGTCATCGGCGCCATCGACGGGACCGCGCTCAAGGCTGTGCTGGCGAAGGCCGCGGCGGCGGACATCCCGGTGATCGCCTACGACCGGCTGATCCGGGACAGCGGTGACGTCGACTACTACGCGACGTTCGACAACTACAAGGTCGGTGTCCAGCAGGGCGGGGCGATCGTGGAGGCGCTGAAGCTGCGCGACGGCGAGGGCTCGTACAATCTGGAGCTCTTCGCGGGTTCGCCGGACGACAACAACGCCACGTTCTTCTTCAACGGGGCGATGAGCGTGCTGAAGCCGTACATCTCGTCGGGTCGCCTGGAGGTTCGCAGCGGGGAGACGACGTTCACCGAGGTCGCCACGATGCGGTGGGACGCCGCCGTGGCGCAGAAGCGGATGGAGCGGCTGCTGCGCGGCGACTACGGGCAGGCCCGGGTGGATGCGGTCCTGTCGCCCTACGACGGGATCAGCCGCGGCATCCTGACCGCTCTCGAGGCGGACGGTTACGGGTCGAAGGGCCGGAAGCTGCCGGTGCTCACCGGGCAGGACGCCGAACTCGACTCGGTGAAGCTGATCGCCGCCGGAAAGCAGACCGAGACCGTCTACAAGGACACCCGTGAGCTGGCGAAGGTCGCGGTGCAGATGACCAACGCGCTGCTGATCGACGAGAAGCCGATGATCAACGACACCGAGCAGTACCACAACGGCGTCGAGGTCGTCCCGACCTTCCTGCTCCAGCCGGTGAACGTGGACCTGTCCAACTACGAACGCGTGCTCGTCGACGGCGGTTACTACACCGCCGCCCAGGTCCGCTCCTGACGCCCGGCCGAGACGAAGGAGGCCCTGAGATGTCCTACCGCACCCTGCTCCGCGACACCTCGGTCAGCACGAAGCTGACCGCGCTCGTCGCGTCCGGTCTGCTCGCCGTCGGCACCTGTGTCGGCGTGACGCTCTACAACAACCAGGTCGCGGACCGTACCGCCGACGAGCTCGCCGCCCTGAACGCCGCCAGCACCCTGGTGCTGCGGCTGGACCAGGCGGCCAGCGACGTGAAGGTGCACGGCCTGCAGGCGATCACCCGCCGCACCCCGCAGGAGCAGACCACTCTGCTGAAGGATCGCCTGACCGAGGCGGAGAAGCTGCTGTCCGAACTGGAGCGGATCGAGCTGCCCGGCGAGCTGTCCGCCGCCGTGGGCCGGATCCGGACGGTGTACGACGACTACGGGCAGGTGATCGAGCAGTTCGTCGCCGGCGCCGTGGCCGAACAGAGTCAGGCCCGCCTGTCCTGGGAGCAGATCGACGTCGACAACTACCTGACCAGTGCGGTGCTGGAGAACGAACGTACCCTGTTCGCCGCCACCATCACCCGGGCCAGCGCGGACGCGACGGCCAGCCGGGACCGGGCGCAGATGATCCTGCTGGCCACGGCGCTCGCCGCGGTCGTGGTGCTGTGTGTGCTGGCGCGGATCATCGTCACCTCGATCACCCGGCCGTTGCAGCGGGTCCGTACCGCGCTCAAGGCGATGGCCGAGGGCGACCTGACGGTCACCACCGACGTCACCTCCGGGGACGAGATGGGCCAGATGGCGCGGGCTCTGGACGAGGCGCAGGGCAACATGCGTACGGTCGTCGCGCAGGCCGCGGCGTCGGCGCAGGCCCTGTCGACCGCGGCCGACGACATGACCGCCACGGCCGGCAGCATCGCCGACGCGGCGCTCGGCTCATCGCGGCAGGCCCGGACCGTCTCCGGTACGGCCGAGTCGGTGTCGTCGCACGTCGGGGCGGTCGCGGCCGGTGCGGCGGAGATGGCCGAGTCGATCCGGGAGATCGCGCAGAGCACCGCCCGGGCCGCCGAGGTGGCCGGTCAGGCCGTCGACGTGGCCCGCTCGACCAGTTCGCACATCGACAAGCTGGGCACCTCGTCGGCGGAGATCGCCGCCGTGGTCCACGCGATCACCAGCATCGCCGAGCAGACGAACCTGCTGGCGCTGAACGCGACGATCGAGGCGGCCCGGGCCGGGGAGTCCGGCAAGGGCTTCGCGGTGGTCGCCAGCGAGGTGAAGGACCTGGCCCAGGAGACCGCGCGGGCCACCGAGGACATCACCCGGCGGGTGGCGGCCATCCAGCAGGACACCGCCGGCGCGGTCGAGGCGATCAGCCAGATCAGCTCGGTCATCGAGCAGATCAACGACTTCCAGGCGACGATCGCGGCCGCGGTGGAGGAGCAGACCGCCACCACGGCCGAGATGAACCGGGGCATCACCGCGGTCGCCGACGGCGCCGGGGACATCGCCGCCGGGGTGGCCGGTCTGGCGTCGGCGTCGGAGGTCACCACGGCCGGGGCGGCGCAGTCGAAGCAGGCGATCACCGAGCTGAGCTCGATGGCCCGGGAGTTGCAGGGTCTGGTCGCCCGATTCCGGGCATAACGCCATTCCATATACCGGGATGATCGAGTCCACCCGGCCGGCTTTACGCTGGTCGGGTGGAACTTCTTGATGTCATCGGATGGGCCGGCTCGGCCCTGCTCGTCTGGTCCCTGTTGCAGAGCCGGCTGCTGCGTCTGCGCGCCCTGAACCTCGTCGGCTGCCTGGTGCTGATCGGCTTCAACGCGGCGCTCGAGGTCTGGCCGATGGTGGGGCTCAACGTGGTCCTCGCGGTGATCAACGTCGGGTATCTGTGGCGGATGCTGGCGACCCGCCACGACGACAAGGTCTACCAGGTGGTCGAGGTCCGCACCGATGACGCGTTCCTGCTCCACGTGCTGCGCAACCACCACGACGACATCAGCAGATTCAACCCCGGCTTCGGTACGGACACGCTCGCGCGCCCGGACACCGCGGCCTTCCTGATCGTGAACGTCGACGAGGTGGCCGGGGTGGTGGTGTTCCACGCCGCCGGCGACGGAGTGGCACAGGTGGACCTCGACTACGTCATCGAGCGGTACCGGGATCTGACCCCCGGCGAGTTCGTGTTCCGCCGCAGTGGCTATTTCACCGATCGCGGCTGCCGGGCGGTGATCACCCCGCCGGGGATGCGCTCGCCCTACTACGGCCGGCTCGGTTTCGAGCGCAGCGGTGACTCGTACCTGCTGGAGCTCGTCCCTTGACGGTTTCCGTAGGCTGGCGTCCAGGTAGCCGCTGATCACCATCACCCCGGGGAGGCCGTGTGTCGGGCCGGTTCGTGTATTGGATGAACGTGTCCGTGGACCTGCGCATCGAGCAGACTCCGGGCGAGCAGGGCGGCGGAGACTGGATGCGCATCGGGGAGTCGCTGCACCGCGAATTCAACGCACGGGCGCGGGCACTGTCGCTCATGGTCCAGGGACGCACCGTCTACGAGACGATGGAGGCGTTCTGGCCGGCCGCCCGCGACGACGACTCGCTGCCCGGCTTCCTCCGCGAGTACGGCGAGATCTGGACGTCGATGCCGAAGGTTCTGGTCACCCGTACCCGCACCAGCGCCGGCCACAACACGCAGGTCATCCGCGCCCCCGACGCCACCGCCGCACTCGCGGACCTGCGGGCCCGGACCGACGGGGACATCGGGGTCGGCGGGGCCACGCTGGCCACCGCCCTACTCCGGGCCGGCCTGCTCGACGAGCTGATGCTCTTCACCCATCCGGTGATCCTCGGTAGCGGCCGGCCGCTGTTCGACGCTCACGACGAGCCGCTGCAGTTGGACCTGCTCGAGCAGGCGCGCTTCGACGAGGGCGTCACCCTCCATCGGTACGCCGTCCGGAACACGCCCGCATGACCACCCGGACGACTCTGGCCGCCCTGTCCTGGCCGCTGCGCACCGAACGGCTGTCGCTACGGCCGGCCACCGTCGACGACACCGGCGCCACCTGGCACTTCCGGCGCCGCGCGGACGTCAGCAACTGGATCACCCGTGCCCCCGCGACCCTGGAGGAACACCGATCCTGGTTCGAGGCGCCGGACACGCTCGCCAGGACCCTGCTGATCGAGCACGGCGGTACGGTCGTCGGCGACGTCATGGTCAAGATCGAGGACGCCTGGGCCCAAGCCGAGATCGCCGAGCGGGCCCGCGGCGCACAGGCCGAACTGGGATGGGTGCTGGACCCCGACCATGCCGGCCGGGGATACGCCACCGAAGCCGTCCGTGAGCTGCTTCGGCTCTGCTTCGAGGATCTCGGCCTGCACCGCGTGACGGCCACCTGCTTCGCCGCCAACGAGGCCTCGTGGCGGCTGATGGAACGTGTCGGCATGCGCCGCGAGTTCCACACCGTCCGGGATTCCCTGCACCGATCCGGCGAGTGGCTCGACTGCCTGGGTTATGCCCTGCTCGCCGACGAATGGAAGCGTGCCGGCCACTCGTGAGCCGCCTGCTGAGCGCCCGGCGGTCAGGCGGCCGCCGGTGCGTGCCGGAAGGTGCGCCGGTAGCTGTGCGGGCCGACCCCGGTGACGGCGCGCAGATGCATCCGGAACGACGCCGCGGTGCCGAACCCGGCGCGTTCGGCGACCCGCTCCACCGGCAGGTCGGTGGTCTCCAGCAGGTGCCGGGCCAGGTCGACGCGCTGGCTGATCAGCCACGATCCGGGGGTGGCGCCGGTCTCCTGCCGGAACCGGCGGGTGAAGGTGCGCAGGCTCATCCGGGCGTGCGCGGCCAGCGCGGCGAGGTTCAGCGGCTCGTCGAGGTGCTGTAGCGCCCACTCCCGGGTCGGTGCGGTCGACGTCTCGGTCCGCTCCGGCACCGGCTGCTCGATGTACTGGGCCTGGCCGCCGTCACGCCACGGCGGCACGACACAGCGGCGGGCCACCGCGTTGGCGATCTCGCTGCCGTGGTCGCGGCGCACCACGTGCAGGCACACGTCGACGCCGGCGGCGGCGCCGGCCGAGGTGAGCACGTCACCGTCGTCGACGAACAGCACGGTCGGGTCGACGGCCACGGTCGGGAACAGGCGCTGGAAGTGGTCGGCGCAATACCAGTGGTTGGTGGCCGGGCGGCCGTCGAGCAGCCCGGCGGCGGCGAGCACGTAGGCGCCGGTGCAGATCGACACGAGCCGGGTGCCGGGCCGGATGTGGGCGAGAGCGGCCCGGACCGGGTCGCTGAGGGTGCCCTCGGTGAACATCGGCGCCAGCGGGGCCAGGGCGGGGACGACGACGGTGTCGGCGGTGGCCAGGATCTGCGGCCCGTGCTCGACGGTGATGCTGAAGTCGGCGTCGGTCGGCACCGGGTCGGCGGTGAGACCGGCCGTGATCACCTCATACAGCGGGGTCCCGGTGCTGTCCACCACGCTGCCGAACACCCGCCGCGGGATGCCCATCTCGAACGGGTAGACGCCGGGCAGGGCGAGGACGACGACACGATGCATGGCCAGATCTTTGCACATCTCGTCATTCAGGCCACTGTTTCGGTACGCCCGGCGCCGCGACGCTGTACCTCATGCGCGTCATCACTCAAGATCAGCTGGGCGGTCCCGAGGTTCTCGTCGAGAGCACGGCCGACCGCCCGTCACCCGGGCCGACGGAGATCCTCGTCCGGGTGCACGCCGCCGGCCTCAACCCGGTCGACGTCAAGTCCCGGACGCACGGCGGTTTCCTCGGGCAGCCGCCGTTCGTTCTCGGCTGGGACGTCTCCGGCGTCGTCGAGCAGGTCGGCGTCGGTGTGACCCTGTTCGCCCCCGGCGACGAGGTGTTCGGCATGCCGTGGTTCCCGCGGCCGGCCGGTGCCTACGCCGAGTACGTGACCGCCCCGGCCCGGCACTTCGCCACCAAACCGGCGAACCTCGACCATGTCCGGGCCGGCGGGCTGCCACTGGCCGGGCTGACCGCCTGGCAGGCACTGGTGGACCGCGCCGAGGTGCGGCCCGGCCAGCGGGTTCTGGTCCATGCGGCGGCCGGCGGAGTCGGTCATCTCGCGGTGCAGATCGCCAAGGCCCGGGGCGCGTACGTGATCGGCACCGCCCGGGCGGCCAAGCACGACCTGCTGCGTGACCTGGGCGCGGACGAGGTGGTCGACTACACGGCGGTGGACTTCACCGAGGCGGTCGATCCGGTCGACGTGGTGATCGACCCGATCGGCGGTGCGGACGGCCCCCGCTGCCTGCGGGTGCTCAAGCGCGGCGGTGTGCTGGTGTCGATCAACTCCCCGGCCGAGCAGCAGCTTGTGGAGCAGGCCGAACAGCTCGGCGTGCGGGCCGGGTTCCTGCTCGTCGAACCCGACCGGGCCGGCCTGCTGGCGCTGGCCGAGCTCACGCGTACCGGACGGTTGCGGGTCCTCGTCGAGGCCGAGGTGCCGCTGGCCGAGGCCGCGAAGGCGCACGAGCTGAGCGAGACCGGCCGGGTGACCGGCAAGATAGTCCTCACCACCGGCGCACACTGAGCCACCACGCTCAGCGCGGGTTCCGGCGCCCGCGGTGCCGCGCTCAACGCGCGGGTTCCGGCACCGACGGCGCTGCGCTCAACGCGCGGGTTCCGGCACCGGCGGTGCCGCGCTCAACGCGCGGGTTCCGGCACCGACGGTGCCGCGCTCAACGCGCGGGTTCCGGCGCCGGCGGCCAGGAACACGCCGCCGAGCAGGATCCAGCCGGGCAGGCCGAGGCCGACGGCGGTGGACGTGACCACCACCGGGGCCACGGCCCGGCCGATGGCGACGCCGGCCTGACTGACTCCCTGGTAGGCGCCGGAGCCGGCCGGGTCGGCCAAGGCGAAGGCCAGCTCCCAGCCGCCGGTCTCGGAGACGATCTCGCCGACGCTGTGCGCCACGACCGCCGCCACCAGCAGCGCGACAGCGAGTCCGGCGCCGCGCGGATATCCCGCCGCCGCGTAGCAGAGGCAGGCCGCCAGCAGCATGACGGTGCCGCGGAAGACCGCCCGCCCGGCCGACGGCACGTCGTCGACCAGCCGGGTCGCCCGGACCTGGAAGAACGTGACCAGACCGGTGTTGAGCAACAGCAACAGCGCGACGGTGACGTCCGGAGCGGCCGTGTGGCTGGTCACCCACAGCGGCATCCCGACGGTGAGCAGCAGAAACTGCATGCTGACCAGCGCATGCAGAGCCGTCGCGGTCAGATAGCGGCGATCACCCAACGGTGACCGGCCGGCCCCCTCCGGCCGGTCACCGCCGACCCCCGAGCAAGCGGGCAGGGCCCGCAGCGGCACCAGAGCGACCAGCAGGAGTACGGCCGCCGACAGCACCGCCACCACGTACGCCGATCGGCTCCCCACCGCCAGCGCGACGGCCGCGAATCCGGAACCGACGGCGATGGACACGTTGTCCACGACCCGCAGCCGGGCCCGGACCCCGACCCGGCCCGGACCGGTGAACGCCCGCGCGAGCAGGGCGACGTGTGCCGTCCGCTGCATGCTCTCGGCGCCGACCGCCACGCAGGCGACCAGCACGAAGGTGGCGGTGTCGCGGGTCAGGCAGTATGCCGCGAGCGCCCCGCCCTGCGCCGTCGACGCGAGGAGCAGCACCCGCCGCGGCCCGAACCGGTCGCACAGCCGGCCGGCGGCGAAGGCGGTCACCACTCCCCCGGCACCGGCGACGGTCAGGCCGACGCCGACCGTCGCCGGGCTCAGCCCCGCGACGGTGGTGAAGAACAGGGCGCTGACACTGAACATCACCCCCTTGGCCGTCGAGGCGGCCACGGTGGCCCAGGTCAGCGCCGTTTCGATGGGGTGGCGTACCGCTCGCTTCCGATGCACCGGCCCAGTGGACGCGAGGCGGGCCGGAGGTCGCGATTGATGTAGCGTTCTGCTTCATGCCGGTGCGATACAGGCTGGTCGGCCCCGATCTGGCGGGCGTGCGGTTCGCCGTCTCCCCGCTCAACGAGCTGGTCCTGTCGTTGCGCAGCTGGCGCGACCCCGGCCGTTTCCCGATCCACCTGCCGTGGATCCGCCGGATGCAGCGGGCCCGCCACGCCCTGGACACCGAGATGCTGCTCGCACTCATCGACGAGCGACTGTGGACGCCGGACTTCCTGACGCCGCTGCCCCGCTCCCCACTGACCCGGCTCGACGACGAACTGGCCACCGTCGCCGCCACCCCGGCCGAGGTCGTCCGGCGGGATCTGCTCCTGCTCTACCACGACGACGAGCTCATCCCGCCGCCGCTGCGCGAACCGGGCGCGCTCCTCCGGGTGGTCGCCGCACTGACCGGCTACTGGGACCTCTGCTTCGCCGAGCACTGGCCGCGGATGCGCGCCCTGCTCGAAGGCGACGTCACCCACCGCGGCCGCGAGATCGCCCAGCACGGCCTCGCCGCCATGTTCGCGGGCCTGTCCGATCGGGTCGGCATGACCGGCGACACCGTGGAGGTACGGCTGCACTCGAACGTCCACTACACCCGCCCGACCGTCGGCGGCCTCACCCTGATACCGACGATGTGGACCCCGGCGGTGGCGGCCCCGATCTCCCCCGACGAGCCTCCGATGATCATCTACCTGGCCCGGGGCAGCGGCACCCTGTGGCAGGCGGAGCCACTGCCCGCACCCGGGGCGCTGGCCGCCCTGCTCGGCGCCCACCGCGCCGGGCTGCTGGCCCGGCTCGACGCGCCCGCGTCCTCGACCGAACTCGCCACCCGCCTCGGCGTCACCACCACCGCCGTCAACCAGCACCTGCGCGCCCTGCGGGCAGGCGGCCTGCTGGTCAGCGCCCGGCACGGCCGTTCGGTCCTCTACCGCCGCTCCGACCTGGGCGACCGTCTTCTCGCCGGATCAGCACACGGCCTCCGGCCGCCCGGGTCGCCGGAGGTGGCCGCACCGGGATGATCCGCCGTCATCGCCATGCGCGCCGATACACCGAAAGGCGGGGCCGTCCGTTGCCGGACGGCCCCGCCGGTGCATCAGTCGCGGGTCATCGTTTGATCGTGCAGTCCATGGTCAGATCGTCCACGGTCGCGGCCACCGTGGCGCCGGGGACCGACGTGCCGACCGCGACCCGCACGTCGACGTTCGCCTTCGGGCTGAGGAACGCGGTGCTGATCCTGGTGTATCCGGCCGCCGACGACAGCGTCACCGACTTCAGGTTGATGTAGGTGTTCGTCGCCGGGTCGACGATCTCGAAGTTGACGGCGGTCGGGACGCTGTTCGCCTTGGGATCCACCCAGACCGACGCGGTGCAGTCCCGCTCGTCGTCGAGGAACATGACCCGCCTGGCGTAGGCGTACCCCGGGGATTTGCCGAAGATGTGCAGGGCCCGGACGCCGCCGTGCGGGCCGACGCCGGTGTAGCCCGCGCCGCTGCCGGCGCCGACGGCATGGAACGTCCACACGTTGGTCGGCGGTTCCATGCCGTCCGTGGCGGTGAACGCGGCGGCCGGCGAGGAGTTCGCCAGCACTAGGCCGACGGCCACGGCGGTACCGGCGAGAGCGGTGCGTACGGTGCGGCTGATCTTGGTCATGACTGCCCTTTCGAGAGCGGGGGATTCCCTGCGCCGGGACATCTTTCGGTGTCTCCCGGTTCCGGTCGGCGCGTGTCGCCGAACGGTCGCCGGCGACGTGCCGGGCGCAGCGCCACGGTTGCGGCGCCGGAACCCACACTGCGCTGATTTCGTGGCCCATACGGCGCCCGGCGACGGAAACTGCCGCCAACTGCCGGTGCGAGAAAGGATCCGGTGTCGGCTTGGTGACGCGAGCCTGCGCCGGTACCGGTTCCGGCCGCTAGCGTCGGCTCTCGTGACCGTCGTCCCCGCCCACCCGCCGCACCGTCTCGCGGAACTGCTGCACCGGCACCGCCGGGCCGTCGGCCTGAGCCAGCGGGAACTCGCCCGGCGCTGCGGCATGAGCGAGCGCGCCGTCCGCGATCTGGAACGTGGTACCACCGCCCGGCCCCGCCGCCGGACCCTGCTGGCGCTGGCGGACGCCCTGCACCTGGCCGACGAGGACCGGTCCGCCTTCGTGGCGCCGGAACGTACTGCCCCGGCCGCCGTCGTGGTCGTGGAACGTCCCGGCGAGCTGGTCGGGCGTTCCCGCGAGCTGGCCGCGCTGGCCGATCTCGTGATGGGCGGGCGGCACCGCATTGTCACCGTCACCGGCCCCGGTGGCATCGGCAAGTCGCGGCTCGTGGCCGAACTCGTCGACGATCTGCGCCGGCGCGGGCTCGACGTCCGTACGCTCGATCTTTCGGCGATCGACGATCCGGCGCTGGTCTGCGACCTCATCGCGGAGACGTTCGACGCGGGCGGCGAATCGTGGGTGTCCGGTGTGGAGCGGGTCGTCGCGGAGCTCCGCGACCGGCGTGCGGTGCTGGTCCTGGACGGCTTCGAGCGTCTGCTGCCGGCCGCCACGGAGGTGGCCGCGCTGGTCCGGCGCTGTCCCCGGCTCTCGGTGGTGCTCACCAGCCAGCGTCCGGCGCGGCTCACCGGCGAACGTCTCCTCCGGCTGGGCCCTCTCCCGGTGCCGGCCGCGGTGGAACTCTTCGCCCGGCGGGCCGCCGCGGTCGTGCCGGGCTTCCGGCTCACACCCGCCGTCGAGCCGGTGCTCGCCGCCATCTGCCGGCGACTCGACAACCTGCCCCTCGCCGTCGAACTGGCCGCCGCCCAACTGCGCCTGCTCGCCCCCGCCGAACTCGCCGGGCGCCTGGACCAGCCGTTGCGCCTGCTCGCGGGCGGAGCCGTCGACGCACCACCCCGGCACCGCTCGCTGCGGGCGACGATCGAGGCGAGCCTCACCGGTGCCACCGACGACGGCCGTACGCTGTTCGCCTGGCTAGCGGCGGCACCCGCCGGTGTGGGCCTGGACGACCTGGAGGCGATAGCCGGGATCGCGGGGATGCCACCCGACCGTCTGCTCGGGGCGCTGACCGACCTGGTCGATGCCGGGCTCGTCCAGGTGCGTGCGCGCCGTGGACACTCCGCATTCGTGCTGCTGGACGCCATGCGGGAACTGGCCGGGGAACGCCTGGCCGACCGCGGGGACGCCGATGCCGTGCACCGTGCGGCGGCCGTCAGGTTCCTGCACCGGCTGGCCACGGCGGAGGCGCCGAATGTCCGGGCCGCGCTGGCGTGGCTACGGGCGAACGAGCCCGGGCTGGTGGACCGGGACGTCGCCGAGTCCCTCTACCGCTACTACGAGCTGCGCGGACGGCTCACCGAGGGCCGCCGGGAGCTGGTGGCGCTGGCCGACGCCGGAGCACCCGCCGCCGGATGGGCGCTGCTGCGCGCCGCACAACTCAGTCAGCTCGCCGGGCACAGCGACGACGCCGAACGTCAGGCGACGCAGGCCCAGCGACGGCTCGACCCGGACGATCACCAGGCCCAGGCGACGGCGTGGCTGCTGGCCGGCCGGCTCGCGGCCGGACGCGGTGACCTGACGATGTCGGCCGAGCGCACCACGCTGGCGCTGCGGGCGGGGCGTGCCGCCGGGGATCACACGCTGGTCGGGCGGGCCCTGAACAATCTCGCGGCCGCTGCCGTCACCGGGGGCGACCTGCGGGCGGCGTTGCCCTTGTTGCAGGAGTCGCTGGCCGTCAAGGAACGCGCCGGCGCCGACGAGGTCGACCTCGGCCGGACCATGATGAACATCGGCGAGCTGTTGCTGGGCATCGACGACGGCCACGGTGCCGCCGCGTACGCCCGTCGGGCCGCGGAACTGCTCGAACGTGGTGAGCACCCGCGGCTCCGGGCGATGGCCCTGTCGGTGCTGGCCCTGGCCCAGCTGGCGGCGGGCGAGGTGGCGGCGGCGTCCCTCTCCGCCTCGGCGGCGGGAGACCTGCTGGAACACTTCGGTGACGACCACGCGCTGCACGGAGCGATCCAGGCCCGCGGCAGCCTGGTCCAGCACGCGACCGGTGATCTGCCGGCGGCCGTGGCCACCCTCCGCACCGGGCTCACCGCGATGATCGGCGGACACACCCGCGATGAGATCGCGCCGATCATCGAGGCCCACGCCGCGCTGCGGGCGCCCGCCGACCGGATCGCCGCGGCCCGGCTGATCGGCCTCGCCCGGGCGGTTCGGGACAACAGCGAGGTCAACCAGCCCCCGGGCCCCTGGCCGCCCGGGCGCACCCTGGCCGAGTGCCGCCGCGGCATCGGTGCGGCGGAACTGGAAGGGCACCTCGCGTACGGCGCCGCCCGCTACCCGCTGGGTGTGGCGACCGCCGCGGGACTGCTGCTGCAGGAGCGTCGATGACCGGCCCGTCGAGGAGCAGGGGCGGCAGGAGGATCACGGCGTCGACGGTGCGTCGGCCGGTCGGCTCGAGGTGTTGTACGCGTCCTTGGCGGCGACCACGGCCGCCTGAACATGTTCGGGGTCGACGCCGCTCACGTTCAGGGGCGGGTGCAGACGCCGGACGAGATTGGCCTCGACGGAAGTCGGTTCCGCGTCCTGAGCCCAGGTCAGCTGCAGGTTCGCGTACATCCACGCGGTCAGGCGTGCCTCGTCCTCGGGGACCAGGACGACCCGATCGGTCCAGGTCGTGCGGTAACCCTCGGACAGAAGGAGGCCGGCCAGTGTCCGGCGCAGGGTCGAGCTGCCCGAACGCCTCAGATGGTTGCGCAGGATCCGGCCCCGCAGGCTGCCGGCCCGGCCGAGATAGAGCATGCGTAGCGACGGGACGTTCCGGTTGGACGGTCCGGGCAGGTCCGGGAAGATCGACGGAGGCGCCCACCACGCGTAGACACCGCCGCCACGGCTGAGTCGCCGGACGGCGACCTCGAGGGGGACCGGCACGCCGGACAGCAGGCCCAGGGCGGCTTCAGCCCTGGCCAGTGCCGGTGACGCGTCGTCAGGTCGCGCTTCAGGAGTAGTCATCAAGGCCATGCTAGGTGCCCGGCTGTCGTACGTCGTTGTTAACCTGCCGGGCCATGGACAACGACGATCATCTCTCCTCGTTCGCGGGGCTGCCCGCGCTGGAGTACTTCTCCGGCCTGGACGTCCCCGACCCCGCCGCCGTGGCCTGGCGTCTGAGCTGGGGTGGTCTGTGGCGCGACGGGTGCCCGTGCGCGACCTGCGCCGAGGATCGCCGGCAGCGGCCGGAGATCGCCGGGCGGACCTGCGGCATGGACCTGAACGGGTTCGTCGAGCAGTGGGGTGACTCGGCCACCGCGCTGATCATCTCGGACGGTGACGAGGACGAGGCCCCCGACATGGCGGGGATCGCCGCGGCGATCGCCCGGATGCCGAGGCTGCGGGCGCTGTTCGTCGGCGACGTCATCGACCGGCAGGCGCAGGTCTCCTGGATCCATCAGGGTGATGTGACGCCGCTGCTGGTCGCCGCCCCCTGGCTGGAGCATCTCCAGGTGCGCGGCTCCGAGGGCCTGGAGTTCACCGGGGTCCGTCACGAGAGCCTGCGCCGGCTGATCTTCGAGGGCGGCGGTCTGCCCGGTGGGGTGGCCCGCGCGATCGGCGCCAGTGACCTGCCCGCCCTGGAGCACCTGGAGCTGTGGCTCGGCACCGAGCACTACGGTGGCAGCGCCACCATCGTCGACGACCTGGCCGGGGTCCTGTCCGGCGCGCGGCTGCCGGCGCTGCGCCGTCTCGGGTTGCGCAACGCCGAGCAGGCCGACGAGGTCGCCGCCGCACTGGCCTCCGCCCCGGTGGTGGCCCGGCTCGAGGAACTCGACCTGTCGCTCGGTGCGCTGTCCGACACCGGCGCGGAGGCGCTGCTCACCGGGCAGCCGCTGACCCACCTGCGTCGGCTCGACCTGGCGTTCCACTTCCTCTCCGACGACATGGCCGCGCGGATCGACGAGGCGCTGCCCGACGTCGACGTCGACACCTCCGACCGGCAGGGGGCCGACGGGGATACCGAGCGCTACATCAGCGTGAGCGAGTGATGCGGCTGGCCGTGGTGGCGCAGCCGGACGACCGGCGTACCGGTCTGCTCCTGGCCGCGGCCGCCGCGGCCGGCCTGCCTCCGGTGACCGTGGTGCCGTGGCGCGCCGTGGCCGGCGGCGCCCCGATCGGCCTGGACGGCGCCACCGCGGTCCGCATCGAGTCGCCGGGCGAGGACGCCGAGGTCGCCCGGCTGCTGCGCGGGGACACCACACCGATCGGGTACGGCGAGATCGCGGGCCTGGGGCGGTGGTATTCCGGACTGATCGCCGCCGCCCGCCGGGTGCAGGAGGCCGCGCCCGCCGGAGCCCGGCTGCTCAATCCGGTCGACGACCTGGCCGTCCTCTTCGACAAGCGGCGCTGCCATGCGGTCCTGTCGGCGGCCGGGGTGCCCGTGCCGCCCGCGCTGCCGGCGGTCACCGGCTGGGCCGATCTGCGGGCCCGGATGACCGGCGCGGGCTGGCGGCGCGTCTTCGTCAAACCCGCGCACGGGTCGTCCGCGTCCGGGGTGATCGCGCTGGTCGCCGACGGGGCCCGGACCAGCGCGGTCACCTCGGTGGAACGCACGCCGGACGGGCGGCTGTTCAACGCTCTGCCGGTCCGCCGGTACACCGACGAGGCGCAGATCGCCGCGATCGTCGACCGGCTCGCCCCGGACGGGCTGCACGTCGAACGCTGGTTCCCGAAGGCCGCCCATGCCGGGCTCACCCTCGACCTGCGGGTCGTCGTCATCGACGGCCGGGCCGCGCACGTCGTGGTCCGCTCCAGCCGGTCCCCGCTGACCAACCTGCATCTCGGCAACGCCCGTGGCGATCTGGCCGGGGTCCGCGCGGCCGCCGGCGAGACGAACTGGGCCGCCGCGATGCGCACCTGTGAACGGGCCGCCGCCCAGTTCCCCGGCAGTCTGCACGCCGGTGTCGACCTGATGTTCGCACCCGGCTGGGAACGGCACGCGGTGGCCGAGGTCAACGCGTTCGGCGACCTGTTACCCGGCCTGCTCGTGGACGGCCGGGACACGTACGCCACGGAACTGGCCGCCCTCCTCCGGTGAGACGGTGCCCGCTGGAACGCGGCCTCTCACACGGGCAGGCTGTCGCGAATGGCGGTGATCAAGGCGAGCCGGACCGCGGCGAGGCCGGCGTCGAGTGCGCCGACGAGCACCGCGTCGTCGTCGATGGTGGTGACGGCGAACGAGCTCTCCAGCGGGGCGGCCCGCCGGAACGCGCGGTTCACCGCGGTGAGCAGGGTGTCGCCGCCGGCCTGGGCGATCGGGCCGGCGAGCACCACGAGGTAGGGGTCGAGGATCGCGGTCACCGCGGCCAGGCCGACCACGATCCGGTCGGCCAGGGTGTCGACGAAGTCCTCGGTACCGGCTGCGGCGGCAGCGGTGACCACCTCGGCCGGGGTGTCGCCGGCCACGCCGTTGTCCCGGGCCAGTTCCATGATCGCGGCGCCGCCGAAGAGGTGCTGGAGGTCCAGCTTGCGGTGCGGGGAGTCGGGTGAGTAGAGCGGCACATACCCGATCTCGCCGGCGCCTCCGCGGGTGCCGCGCAGCAGCGTGCCGTTGATGTCGATGGCCAGACCGAGGCCGTCCTGGCCGATCCAGAGCAGCGCGAAGTTCTCCGCGTCCCGCCCGGCGCCGCGCCGGCGTTCGGCCACCGCGGCCAGGTTGACGTCGTTGTCCACGCCGACCGGAGCGCCGAGCCGTGCGGCGATCGCGGACACCAGGCCGGGACGGTCGAAGCCGGGCACGTCGACCAGGCGGATCGTCTCGGTACGCGGATCGTAGGAGCCGGGCACGCCGAGCTGCACGTGCCGGATCCGCCCGGCGTCGACACCGGTCTGCTCGCGCAGCCGGTCGACCACGCCGGCCACCACGGCCACCGGGTCGGCGCCGAGGAAGTCGACGCGGGACTCGAACCGGGCCCGGACGGCACCGGTCAGGTCGCAGAGGGCGGCCCCGACCGACGGCGTACCGCTGGTGCCGACGTCGCGCACCGAGACGGCGACCGCGTAGGCCGCGTCCGGGTTGGCCGCGTAGACCTCGGCGTTCGGTCCCGGCCGGCCGCTGGCGTGCCCGACGACGTCGACCAGCCCGGCGTCGGTCAGCCGGCGCAGCACCTCGGAGATCGTCGGCGTGGACAGCGCGGTGAGCCGGCGCAGGTCGGCTCGGGTGAGGTTGCCGGGCTCCAGCAGGAGTTCCAGTGCGGCGCTCTCGTTCATGGCGCGCAGCAGTTTGGACGAGCCGGCCAGCCGCGCCATCGAACCTCCGCTAATAGGCAAACTGTTTAACAGTTTGCTCATCCTGTGCCACCCCGCCGCTCGCGTCAACCATCAGCACACATTGATAAAGCTACTTAACAGTCGTAGAGTCCGACCCCGACGCGCGCGCCACCCCATCATCCCCCCTCGCACAGGAGCGCCATGACTCGCGTAAGGACAGTCGCCTACGCCACATCGGGCCTGGTCATCGCCGGTACATCCGTGATCTACGGACTGCTCCCGGCCAGTGCCGCCACCGTCGGCCCGATCAAGGGCCTGGGCGGGAGGTGCATCGACGTCGCGGGCGCGGCGACCACCAACGGCACCGCGATCCAGCTCTACGACTGCAACAGCAGCGCCGCACAGCAGTGGACCGTGGGCAACGCCGACGGAACCCTCCGCGCGCTGGGCAGATGCCTGGACGTCACCGCGGCGTCGACCGCCAGTGGTGCCAAGATCCAGCTGTACGACTGCAACGCCACCGGCGCCCAGAAGTGGACCTTCACCAACGGCACCCTCGTCAACACCGGCTCCGGCAAGTGCCTCGACGCCACCGGCAACAGCAGCGCCAACGGCACCCGGCTACAGATCTGGACCTGTGCCGCCACGGCGAACCAGACCTGGACCCTGCCCGGCACGTCGACGCCACCCGCCAGCACGCCGCCCTCCGCCGGCAGGAACCTCGACGACCCGGCGAAGAAGGACGTCGCCATGCAGATCGTCTCGGCCGCGGAGAACTCGTCGCTCGACTGGCGGGCCCAGTTCTCCTACATCGAGGACATCAACGACGGCCGCGGCTACACCGCCGGCATCATCGGCTTCTGCTCGGGCACCGGCGACATGCTCGAACTCGTCGAGGCCTACACCGCCACCAAACCGTCGAACGTGCTGGCCAAGTACCTGCCGGCCCTGCGCAGCGTGAACGGCACCTCGTCACACGCCGGACTCGACCCCGACTTCACCAGGGACTGGAGGACCGCGGCGGCCGACCCGGTGTTCCAGGCCGCGCAGGAATCCGAACGGGACCGGGTCTACTTCAACCCGTCGGTCCGCGACGGCAAATCCGACGGGGTACGCGCGCTCGGGCAGTTCGCCTACTACGACGCGTCGGTGGTGCACGGCTACGAGGGGATGCGGTCCATCCGTACCCGGGCCCTGAAGAAGGCGAAGCCGCCCGCGCAGGGCGGTGACGAGCGCACCTGGCTCCACGCGTTCCTGGACGAGCGGGTCGTCGAGATGAAGAAGGAGGCGGCCCATGACGACGTCACCCGGATCGACACCGCCCAGCGGGTCTTCCTGAACAACGGCAACCTCGACCTGAACACGCCGCTGGACTTCCGCGTCTACGGCGACCCGTTCCACATCGGGTGACCCCACGCCGGGGCCCCTGACCCCCTCGGGGCCCTGGCGTGTTCCGGAACCACAACCCATTGACCGCCGTCATCCGCGACGGTGAAGATCCCTTCCTATCGCGCGACAACCGAAGGGCCCCCCATGCGCCGTCTCGCCCGGGCCGGAGCCGCAACCGGCTTCACCGTGCTCCTCCTCGCGGCCACCGCCGCGCCCGCCTTCGCCGACCCACCCCGCAACCTCCCGCAGAACGCCGGCGGGTACGAACAGTCCTTCTCCCCCGCCTTCGACTACGACGGCGACGGCTGTTACGCCACGGCGGCCATCGGCCCCGACGGCACGATCGCGCCCGGCCTCAAGACCACCGGAGCGGTCAACGGCAGCTGCCGCGACCAGTCCGACCTCGACAACTCCCAGACGTACGCCCGGTCCAAGTGCAACAACGGCTGGTGTGCGATCGTCTACGCCGGCTACTTCGAGAAGGACCAGGCCGTCGCCGGCAGCGGCCTGGGCGGGCACCGGCACGACTGGGAACACGTCATCTCCTGGGTCAACCAGGCCACCGACCAGGTCGACTACGTCAGCACCACCCAGCACAGCTCACAGAAGACCTACCCCCGCTCGCAGGTGCGCTTCGACGGCAGCCACCCGAAGATCGTCTACCACAAGGACGGCCTGTCCACCCACTTCTTCCGGCTCGCCAACAGCAACGACGAGCCGCCGGAGAACCACTACCACAACTGGCGCTACCCGCCCCTGGTCGACTGGAACGGCTACCCCACCGTCGCCCTGCGCGACAGACTGATGACCGCCGACTTCGGCTCGGCCACCATCAAGATCAAGGACGGCTCGTTCGAGTACCTGCTGAACGCCGCCAAGCCCGCCGGGATCCCCTTCGACCCGTACGCGTGACACCCGCCCCGGGCGGGGGCCGCACCCGACCCCGCCCGGCGCCCCGGACCCCGCCGCCAGCCGCACCGCGAACGGCGGTGGGCGCTCCGTGCTCGCCCTCTGCCGCACCCGCCGCAGCGGAAGCCATCGAGCATCATGGGCCCGTGAAGTATCTGGAGCCGGGATCACCACTGATGGCGCTGAAGTGGATGACCGCGTTGGAGCAGTGTCTCGGATGGGTCCGGCGTGACGGACGGCTGCGGATCCGGTGGGTACGCGTCGATCCACGTCCCGAAGCGCTGACCGTCCCCGGCATCCTGGTGACCAGTCACGAAGCCGATCTGGTCGGGGCTCCCCGGCTGCTCAGGCGTCTCGGCGCGACCGAGCTCGATCCCGATGCCGCCCTCCCGCCGGACTTCATCATCCCGGACGAATCCGAGGCTCTACTGACCGCCGAACGCGAGACCGGCGCCCGGCGGGACCGCTGGGTGAACGAGGCAGTCGAGGGCTGGGCCATCCTGCGCGAGTTACGCGGCCACCCCTGACCCGCTTCCGGGTGATCACCGAGGGTCGGGCGATCCGGCGGCGATTCGTAGCGCGGTCGCCAGCCAGTGGAGGTCTTCGGTGGCGTCCGGTGCGCTGCGCTGGCCGCGTACCCGGGCGACGAGCAGGCGGTACCGTTCGGCACCCGCGTCGATGCCCGCCTCCAGGGACCGGAGAACGGCGGCCGGATCAGCGTCGCCGAACATGCCGGCAACCAGATCGGCCGCCACGGGCCCGGTGGGATCGACTCCGTCCCGCCTGGCCTTCGCGACGGTCTCGACGATCTGCCTGGCCCACCAGATGCCCGCGCCGGGCGGCCGCGTCCGGCCCGGTACCGGGGTGTTCAGTTCCATGAAGGCGCGCATCCGGTCGCGGAAACCCGGATCCTGCACCAGCTCGGCCAGCTCGATCCAGGCGTCCACCTGCTCGGGGGCCGGATCGTCGGGAAGTTCGATCCGCAGGGCACGGATCTTGTCCCGCTGACCGGGATCGATGTCGAGGCGGCCGAACACGTCCTCCTTGAAATCGTCGATGATCTGCATACGTTCGGCGGCGGAAAGCCGCGCCAATCGGTTCATCAGTGCCGTCTCCTCAGCGGTGGAACCACGTTTCGATACGGTGGACAACACGGCCCGGCTGACCTTGAGCGCCCGGATCTGCGTGTCGAGAGCGGCCACATGCGCCGCGGCGACCTCGGCCACCGTGGCCGATCCGTCGAGCACCCGGCACACGTCACCAAGCGCGAGACCCAGCTCCCGCAAGGTGCGGACCAGTTCGACCCGGGCCACGCCCGCGGCGTCGTAGAGCCGGTAGCCACCCGCCGAACGGCCCGCCGTCGGAACGGCGCCCTCGTCCGACCAGAAACGCAGGGTGCGCACGGGAAGCCCGGTGCGGCGCGCCAGCCGGCCGATGGTCAGCAGTTCGATCTCGTCGTCCATGGGTGAATCCTCGACACTCCAGGCACTGGAGAGTCAAGACCGAATCCACCGTTCATGTTGATCTTCCCCACCGGCGGGACAAGCAGTGATCCCGCACTGGCGGGACAAGCATTGGTCTTCCGCCGGTGACTGGGAGGAGCACAGCACGGTCGGCCGGACGGGATTCGGTGACCGAGTCACGTGCCTAGCGCTGAACGCTCTGGCGATCGGAACCGGCGGCGATGGGAGCACACAATCAGCGATCGTGTGCTCCCATCGCCGCCCACACCATGGTGAGCGCGCACGATCGGCCTTGGGTGAGCGCCCACCATCGTCATAACGACGGCAGAGGCACACGATCGGACGTTGTGTGCTTCCATCGCCGCCGTCGCCCGGGCCGGCGCCCCGCAACTTGTCGCCGTGGCCACTGGCCCGTGCCCCCGTGACCCGTGACTGCTGGCCCGTGGCTGGTGCCCCCTGCCCGCTGGCCCGTGGCGCGTGGCAAGCCACTGGCGCGTGGCCGGCCGCTGGCCCGTGGCGCGTGGCCGGCCGCTGGCCGATAACCCGGTCGCCCGTAACCGCTGGCCCGTCGCCGATGACCCGTCGCCCGTGGTCCGTGGTCCGTGGTCCGTGGCCGGTGAGGTCCTGGATTTGAGGTGGGGTCGGGTGGGGTGCCGGTTAGAACGTCTGGGTTGCCGCCCAGGCGGCGGCGGTGGTCTCGCCAAGGGCCACGACCGCGGGGTCCGGGGCCGGGGCCGGGCCGGCGTAGGCGGAGGCGATGCCCATGGCGGTCGCCTCGCCGAGGTGTGGGGCCAGCATGCGGGCGTACTCGCCGGGTTCGATGGAGAGCCACCGGACCGGGCGGCCGACGGCCGCCGTAACGGCGGCGGCGAGTTCGGGGCCGGCGAGCAGGGCCGGCCCGGCGACGAGACGCGCGGACGCCGGGATGGCGGCGGCGAGGAGGTCGGCGATCACGGTGGCCAGGTCGGCGGCGGCGGACCACGGGACCGGGGTTTCGGCCGGGATCGGGTAGCGCAGTTCGCCCCGGTCGCGGATCAGCGGGCCGGACCAGGGCGCGACGAGGTTCTCCAGGTAGGGGCCGGCCGGACCGACGACCGAGGCGTGCTCGACGACGCCGGGCAGGGCGGCGGCGAGACGGGCGCGGGCGTCGACGAACGGGACACCGATCGGCTCCGCCGGGGGCAGGCCGCCGGCGGTGTTGAAGACGGCCCGCGGTACGCCGGCCTTGGCGAGGGCGGTCAGGACCGTTTCGGCCTGGCGTACGGCGTCGTCGTCGAAGTTGATCGGCAGTTGGACGACGACGGCGGCGGCACCGGAGTAGGCGGCGGTGAGTGCGTCGACGTCGAGCAGGTCGGCGGCGACGGGCTGTACGGCCGGGTCGGTGACGGGCTGCGGGCGGCGGGCGACGGCGCGGACGTGGTGGCCGGCGGTGAGCAGGCCGCGGAGGATGGCACGGCCCTGGGTTCCGGTGGCGCCGTGCAGGACGACGGTGGTCTCGGTCATGGTGGCGACCGTAGTTCCCGATGGATAGCAGTACCCAGAAAGTTATATTGTTTCCCGATGGGAACCATTGGCTCTGAGCAGTGCAAATCCGGTTGCGGTGTGGAGCGCACCCTCCAGGTTCTCGACGGCAAGTGGGCGACGCTAGTGGTGCGGGAGCTGATGCCCGGCCCGAAGCGGTTCACCGAGTTGCGCAGCGTCCTGGGCATGCCGAGCGCGAAGACGCTGACCGACCGGCTGCGGGCGCTGGAGCATCAGGGCATCCTGACCCGCACCGTGCACGCCGAGGTTCCGCCGCGGGTCGTCTACGAGCTGACCGGGCAGGGTCGCAGCCTCAACAGTGTGCTCATGGCGATGCTGGCCTGGGGTGAGGAGAATCCGGCGCCGGTAGCCGTACGGTGAAGGTGCTTCCCCTGCCGTGCGTGCTGATCACCGTGATGTCGCCGCCATGGGCCTGGGCCAGTTTCCGGGCGATCGACAGGCCGAGGCCGCTGCCGCCGGTGGCCCGCGCGCGGGCCCGGTCGGCCCGCCAGAATCGGTCGAAGACGTGCGGCAGGTCGTCCGCCGCGATGCCCTCGCCGGTGTCGGCGACGTCGATCACCAGGTCGTCGCCCTCGACGGCGGCGCGGACCTCGACGCGGCCGTCGGCGGGGGTGTGCCGCCAGGCGTTGGTCAGCAGATTACCGACGATCTGCCGGAACCGGATCGGGTCGACGACCGCCCACAGGTCACCGCCGACGGTCAGCCCGGTGCCCCGGTGCGCCTCACACACCTGCGCCAGCAGGTCGCCCACCGCATGCTCACCCAGGTTGAGGGCCAGCGTGCCGGCGTCGGCCTCGGCGAGGTCGGCCAGATCGTCGACGATGTGCTGGAGCAGTCCGGCCTCCTCCAGCAGCAGCCGGATCAGGTCCTGGTCCAGGTCGGCGAGGCCGTCCTGCCCGGCGGTGAGCCAGTTGCGGATGTTGGTGAGCGGGCTGCGCAGTTCGTGGGCGATGTCGTCGACCATCGTGCGGCGCTGGCGCTCACTGTGTTCGCTGCGGTCGGCCAGCGCGTTGAAGGCGGCCGCGAGCCGGCCGATCTCGTCGTTGCGGGCGATCCGGACCGGCGCCGGACGGCTGGCCGCACCGTCGACGGCGGCGGTCAGCGCCCGTAACGGCCGGACCAGCCACATCCCCACCACGAGGGTCACGGTGATCGCCGCGACCAGGACGGACGCGGTGACGACGGCGATCCGCCCGGTGCTTTCCGGCGACAGGTCGAACACCGGCACCGGCGGCCGGGCGGGACTGGTCAGATACAGGCGGGCCGGTTCGGCGACGTACCGTCGTAGTTGCTCGCGGCGCCCCCGGTCCACGCAGTCCTGGATGGCCTGGCTGTTGCCGACGTTCGTCGGATCGCGGTGGATCGGCGTGAAATCGGTGGTGTAGAAGGAGACCTCGGTCAGCAGGTGGCCCTTCAGGCAGCCGGTGACCCGCGTCTGCAAGTGGTCCAGTGCGGCCCGCTCGCCGGCGCTCGGCTCGTCCTCCCGGAAATTGCAGTCCGCGCGTTGACGGGGACTGCCGGCGGCCAGTCGCACCACCAGCCGGCCGGCCGGCGTCTCCTCGATCGTCGCGGCGACACCCTGGTCCCGCAGGCACCGCAGCCGCTTACCGGCACGGGCGTGCTGCCGGGCCTGGTCACGCCCGCTGATCCGGTACGGTCCGACGGCCCGCGGATCGATCGCCGCGCCGAGCGGGTCCAGTACCGCGTCGGCCCGCGCCGACACCGGCACCCCCGGATCGCTGGCCGCGATCACCGTGCCCCCCACGGTGGTGAGGGTGATCTGCCGCCCGCTCTCCGCGGCCAGCCGGCGCACCAGCGGCTCCACCCCGGTCCAGCGGGGATGCTCGGCGGCGTAGCCGAGCAGCGCGTCGTGGATCAGCGAGTCGCCGGCCAGCGAATGGCTCTGCTCCTGCTGCACGGCGCGGGTCGCGGTCTTCGCGGCCAGCCAGGCGGCCGCGCCGACGGACAACACCACGATCAACACCGAGGTGCCGAGCAGTCGTACGACCAGACTGCGGCTCATCCGCCCGCACCGCCGATCAGTTTGTAGCCCACCCCGTGGACGGTGAGCAGGTGTTCCGGGCGGCGCGGGTCACGTTCCAGCTTGCGGCGCAGGTTCACCACGTGCATGTCGATGCCCCGGTCGGTGGCGTTACGGTCCTGGCCACTGATCCGCTCGACCAGCTGGCGGCGGCTGAACACCCGGCCGGGCTCGGCGGCCAGCACCGCGAGGACCGCGAACTCGCCGCGGGTGCACGGGATCTCGGTGCCGTCGAGCCGTACCGTATGGCCTGCCGGGTCCACGACGATCCCGCCGACGGTGAGCCCCGTCTCCACCGGCGGCCGGGCCGCCGCGCGGCGCAGCAGCGACCGCACCCGGGCGACCAGCTCGCGGGGGTCGTAGGGCTTGGTCAGGTAGTCGTCGGCGCCGATCTCCAGGCCCAGCACCCGGTCGTCGGCGCTGGACCGGGCGGTCAGCATCAGGATCGGCAGGTCGTGGTCGACCCGCAGCACGCGGCACACGTCCCGGCCGTCGATCTCCGGCATCAGGACGTCCAGCACGAGCAGGTCGGGGACCCGCTGCCGGATCGCGGCGATCGCGGCGCGGCCGTCCCCGACCACCACCGGATCCCAGCCGGCCGCCTGGAGGTAGCGGCGGACGATCTCGGCCTGCCGAGGGTCGTCCTCGGCGATCAGGATTCGCTCGGGCACCGCACGACTGTAGGCCGCCGGTGACAGGCGCCCGGAGAATCTGACAATCCCTCGACAAGTCCCTGACGTCACGGCGACGAGTCCCCGGCACGGTGGGTCGACATGTGGCAAGTGAAACGACGGGACATCCGATGAGGCGGCGCGGCGTGCTGACGCTGCTGGCCGCGATGGCGGCGGCCGGCGCCGGGGGTGGAATCGCGGCGACCCGGTGGGCGGCCGGCGGCGGCACCCCCGAGCCGGCCCGCGCGACGGGCGGGGCGGTGGCGACGGTGGCCGTCGAACGCACCGACCTGTCCACCGCCCGGACCATGCCCGGCACCCTCGGCTACGGCACACCGCGCACGGTCCGGGGCGCCGGTGGCACCGTGACCTGGCTGCCGTCGGCCGGTACGACGGTGACCCGCGGGCAGCCGCTCTACCGCAACGACGACCAGCCGGTCCTGCTGCTGTACGGGACGACGCCGATGTTCCGGCCGATCGACGGCGCCGGGCTGACCGGCCGGGACGTCCGCGTGATCGTGGACAACCTGCGGGCGCTCGGCTACCCGGTCGGCGACCAGCCGCGCGGCATCCGCCCCGGCGACGGGGTGGTGACCACCGGTGTCGTCGCGGCCGTCAAGAAGTGGCAGCAGGACACCGGTGTCCCGGTGACCGGCACGATCACCCCGGTTCAGGTGGTGGTGCTGCCCGGTCCGGTCCGGATCGCCGAGATCACCACCGACCTCGGCGCGCCGGCCGGCGACGGTGTCGTGACCGTCACCGGCCGGCGCAAGGCGATCACCGTGCCGGTCCGCGCCGTCGAACTCGGCACCGTCAGGAAGGGCGACGCCGTCCAGGTCGAACTTCCCGGCGGCGCCACCACCACCGGCACCGTCGCCGCCGTCGACCGCGACGCGCGGCCCGCCGACGACTCCGAGGGCGGGGAGGCACTGGTCGACGTCACCGTCACGGTCAAGAACACCGCCGCGGTCAAGAAGCTGGACTCCGCCCCGGTGCAGGTGTCATTCACCGGCGAGACCCGTGCGAACGTCCTCGCGGTGCCGGTCGCGGCGCTGCTCGCCCTTCGCGAGGGCGGCCACGCCGTCCAGATCGCGGGCGGGCCACTGGTCGCCGTCGAGACCGGCATGTTCGCCATGGGCATGGTCGAGATCAGCGGCGACGGCCTCACCGAGGGCGTCCGGGTGGTGACCGTCTCGTGACCACGCCCGTTCTGGCCGTGCACGAGGCCGGCATGGTCTACGGCACGGTGACCGCCCTGGACCGGGTCTCGCTGACCGTGGCTCCCGGGGAACTGCTCGCCATCGTCGGCGCTTCCGGGTCCGGCAAGTCCACCCTGCTCAACATCATGGGCACCCTGGACCGGCCGACCAGCGGCACCGTCACCGTCCGCGGCCACGACGTGCGCCGGCTGTCCGACCGGCGGCTGTCCGCACTGCGGGCCCGGCACCTGGGGTTCGTCTTCCAGCAGTTCCACCTCCCCGACGGCGTCACCGCCACCGACAACGTCGCCACCGGGCTGCTCTACGCGGGTGTGCCCCGCCGCCGGCGCCGTGCCGTGGCCCGGGAGGCGCTCGACCGCGTCGGCCTCGCCCATCGTCTCGACCACCGGCCGCATCAGCTCTCCGGCGGCGAACGACAGCGCGTCGCCATCGCCCGCGCGCTGGCCACCGGCCCCGACCTGCTGCTGGCCGACGAACCCACCGGCGCGCTCGACACCGCCACCGGCCGGGCCGTGCTCGACCTGCTCGTCCGGCTCAACACCGACGGCACCACGATCGCCGTGATCACCCACGACCGGGACATCGCGGCCGCCCTGCCCCGCCGCGTCGAACTCCGCGACGGCCGGATCGTGGCCGACACCAGGCACACGACCGTCACCGCCACCGGGCGGGCGATCGTCGCCGGAACATCGCGCGCCGTCGCCCCCGACACGAGCCGCTCATGAGAGGCACACGCCTGTCCCCCGCCGACATCGTTGCCCTCGGTCTGGTCGGTCTCCGGGTCCGCCGGGCCCGCGCGGTCCTGTCCGCGCTCGGCATCGCCATCGGCATCGCCACCATGGTCGTGGTCATGGGCATCCCGGCCGCCAGCGAGCAGGCCCTGATGCGCGACCTGCAACGGCTCGGCACCGACCTGCTCCAGGCCAGCGCCCTGCCCGACCAGCAGCCACCGGTCGCGTTCGACGAACACGCCACCGGCATGACCCGGCGGATCGGCCCGGTGACCGGCGCCTCCGCCATGGCCAACACGCACGCCACGATCGCCCGCAACGAACGCGCCGACAACGCCGCCGCGACCACTGTCCTGGCCACCGAACCCGGCATCCTCGACCTGCTCGACGGCACGGTCCGCAGCGGCCGCTGGTTCGACGCCACCACCGAACGGTTCCCGGCGGTCGTCCTCGGCGCCGAAGCCGCCGGCCGCCTCGGTATCGAGGACCCGGCCGGTGGCCCCCAGCTCTACATCGGCCGACGCTGGTTCACCGTCACCGGGATCCTCGACCCGGTCCCGCTAGCGCCCGAGATCGACCGGGCGGCCCTGATCGGCTGGCCGGCGGCGAAACAGCAGCTCGGCTTCGACGGCCGGCCGACCGTCATGTACGTCCGCAGCCACGACACCGCCGTCGAGACCGTCCGCGAGGTGCTGCCCGCCACCGTGCTCCCGCAGGCGCCCGGCATGGTCCGGGTCACCCGCCCCTCCGACGCGCTCGCCGCGAAACGGGCCTCCGAGACCACGTTCAGCGCCCTCTTCCTCGGCATGGCCGGGGTCGCCCTGCTCGTCGGCGGTATCGGCGTGGCCAACACCATGGTCATCTCGGTGCTGGAACGCCGGCGCGAGATCGGCCTGCGCCGTGCCCTCGGGGCGCACCGCGGTCAGATCCGCGCCCAGTTCCTCGCCGAATCGGTGGCGCTGTCGCTGCTGGGCGGCCTCACCGGCACCCTGCTCGGCGTCGCCGCCACCATCGCCTACGCGCTGCACCAGCAGTGGCCGCCGACCGTACCGGCCGCGGCCCTCGGCGCTGGCACCGGCGGTGCGCTGATCGTCGGTGTGCTCGCGGGCGTCTACCCCGCCATGCGGGCCGCACGCCTCACCCCCACCGAAGCACTGGCCTCCACCTGAGTTCCCTCTGACGAAAGGCAAATCCCCTCATGCGTACGCGACTCGCACTCACCCTGGCCACGCTGGTGCTGGCCGGCTGCTCCAGCCCGGCGAAGCAGGCCCCGCCCGAGGTCGCCACACTGGAGTCCCCCGGCAGCGCCCCTCCCTCCGCCGCGTCCCCGGCCGCGCCGGTGATCCGGCCCGACTCCACCGCCGCGGAGGTGTTCCGCATGCAGCAGCCGTGGTTCCGCTGCCTGAAGGGACACGACGTGCCGACCCGGGTGGTCGAGGGCGGGCTGCTCGATCTGGACGCCTCCGGCACGGTCAACGGGCGGATCCGGTCGGCGGAGCCGGACATGGAGAAGGCCTGCGGCGGTCTGCGGCCGGTGCTGGCGCCGGAACTCGACGAGGACCGCAACCCGTACTGGGCCGACGACGACGAGAACTACCACAAGTGCCTGGTCGAAGCCGGCTACGACTTCGTCAAGAAGGACGGCGAGTGGGTGCCCGGCCCCAGCTGGTACACCGACAGCAAGCCCCCGAACGAGAGTGTCGAACTGGGCTGCCAGGCCAAGGCCTTCGACGGCCGCAAGGGCTAACCGGCCAGGCTCTTGACGAACCGGGCCGAGGACGCGCAGATGTCGTCGTACCCGAGGAGCCGGTAGAACTCGTGGGTACGCGTCCGGTGCCGGCTGCTGGTGACCTCCATCTTCACGCAGCCGGCCGCCCGGGCCCGCTCCTCGACGGCGGTGACCAGCAGCCGGCCCACGCCCCGGCTGCGGTAGCGCTCGTCGACGACCAGCGCCAGCAGCCGCCCGAGCCGGCCGTCGATCTCCAGCATCGGCATCACGTGCAGCGCCGCGACACCGGCCAGGACACCGTCGTCGTCGGCGCCGAGGAGCCGGCTCGCCGGGTCGTCCAGCCACAGGTCGAGTCGCCGGTGCACCGCCGCCCCGGTCGTCGGATACCCCAGCTGGCCCAGCAGTCCGGCCAGCTGGGGCGCGTCCGTCAGCCGGATCGGCCGCAGCTGTAGATCCATACCGGGCATCCTGCCAAAGGCCCACCGGGTTCCCGGCATGCGCAACCGGATTGACGACGGTGAGCCGTGGCGAGGTATTCTGGCGGCCGGATTGACGTCGCTCGTCGATGGCCCGCGTGCGCCGCGAAGCACGTTCCGCATGATTCTCGAACGCCTGATTCCCGAACGCCTGATTCCCGAACGCCTGATTCCCGGACGCTGGAGCGCTGCCGCCCCTTCCCGGTGAAACCCGCGATCCGGGTCCGGACCCCGCAGGAGATCCGGTCGGCCCGCCGTCCACGCCGGCACCGGTGCTGGGGCCATCTCATCGCGGCGCCGCTGTGGCCGATGCACGGCTCCAATCTGGGTACTCTGCTGCGCACCTGCGACGCCGTCGGCGCCTGTCTCGCGGTGCCACCGTTCGGCTGGGTGGACGAAGCCCTCGCCCGGGGCAACACGCTGCGCCAGCCGGCCTGCGTGCATCGGGTCGGCAACCCACTGCGGTGGCTCGCCGCCGAACGGCAGGCGGGCGCGGCGGTCCTGGGGGTGGAACTCGCCGACGAGGCGGTCCGCCTCGGCGACCTGCCCGCGGCCCGGCGCCGGACCGTCATGGTCCTCGGGCACGAGGCCACCGGCATCCCACCGGAGGCGCTCGACCTGCTCGACGGCGCGGTGGAGATCCCGATGACCGGCACGGGCTCGAGCCTCAACGTCGCCGTCGCCGGCTCACTGGTGCTCTACCGGCTCGCCGGCCTGCTGTAGCCACCGCCTCGAGGCCACCACGGATCAGGACGGGCCGTGCCCGCCGAACTCGATCTCCACCAGGGGGCTCCCGGCGATCCAGCTCTCCAGGCTGCCGCCCCAGTCCAGGGCCGGCACGATCTCACCGAAGATGCGGGCCCGCTCCTCGGGGTCGGTCACCGGGCGTCCCCGTACCTCGAGATCCAGGTCGTGAAGGTGCAGGGTGAACGCGGGGTGCGCGACCACGTTGGCGTACCAGTCACGCGAACCGGGGCTGCCGGTCAGCCAGTACCGGCCGGCGGCCCGATAACGCCACGTCTCGATACGTCGCGGCTGCCCGCTCCGCCGCCCGATCGTGGTGATCTCCACGGTCCGCTGCCGATCCAGCGCCCGCCGCGCCTCGTCCGTCACCGTCATGGCCCCATCCTGGAACCTCAAGCGGAGTTCAGGTCAAGGACCGGGCCGCCGACGTCGTACCGCATGCCGGGGCACTCGTCCCTCCGACGGCAGGCGACTCGGCCGGGGCCCTGGGGATGATGTTCGATGGCACACTCGCGGCAGATCGATCCGCATCCGCAGGGAGAGTTCCTTGAGACGTGCACTGCTGCTCCTGCTCGTGCTCGTCGCCGGTGGTGGGTGGCTGATCGCCGGGGCGGGCGGTGACCTGCGCCGGGAGCACGTCACCTCGGCCGGGGTGCCGCTCGACGTGGTACATCCGGCCGCCGACGGCCGACGGCCGGGTGTCGTCGTCGCGCACGGCTTCTCCGGGTCCGCGAAGCTGATGGCCCCGTTCGGTGACACCCTGGCGGCCCGCGGCTACACGGTCGTTCTGCTCGACTTCTCCGGCCACGGCGCCACCACACACCCGCTGCCGGACCAGACCGCGAGCACCGACGCCTCGACACGGGCCCTGCAGTCCGACCTGACCGCCGCGGTGACCCGCCTACGTTCGCTGCCGGACGTCGACCCGGCCCGGATCGCGCTCGTCGGGCACTCGATGGGCGCCGGTGCCGTCACCCGGTACGCGGCCGCCCACCCCGACATCACCGCGACCGTGGCGATCTCCCTGCCGAACGCGGTCGTCGCCTCCGCCGAGCGCCCCGCGCGCCTGCTCACCGTGGTCGGCGCTCTGGAGTTCCCCGGCTTCCGGGAGGCCGCGACCACCGTCGCCGCCCAGCGCGCCGACCGGGAGCTCAAGGTCGTCGCCGGCGTCGAGCACATCACCGTCCTGTACGCCCCGGAGACCCATCGTGCGACCGTGGACTGGCTCGACCGGGCGCTCGGCGGCCCGTTCGACGACGACGCCGTCCCGTTCCCCGGCCGGCGCCTCGCCGGGGCCGCGCTGCTGGGGCTGGCCTTCCTGCTCGGCTTCTACCCGCTGGCCGCCCGGCTCGGCGAGCGACGGACGGCCCCGCCGAGGGCCCGCATCACCGTCACAGCGGTGGCCACCGGGGCGGCGGTGACGAGGGCCCGCATCACCGTCACGGCGGTGGCCACGGGGGCAGCGGTCGTCGGGGCGCTGACCGCCCGGCTCCTGCCCACCACCGCATTTCCGCTGGCGATCGGCGGATACGTCGCCGCCTATGCGGCCGTCACCGGGGTGTTGCTTCTGCTGTACGCGATCCGGCGCGGCCACCACACCCCGGAGAGACCCACCCACCCCCGGGTCCTGACGGTCGTCCCGTATGCGGTGGTCGCGATCGCCGTACCCGTGCATCTGGGGATGACCAACGCCCTGCCCGCCGGTGCCCGATGGTGGCTGCTGCCGATCATCTGGGCGGCCTTCGCCCTGCTGGCCTACGCCGCCGAGCGGGCCACCGGCGGGGACCCGGTCGCGCTGCTCGCCGTGGCCGCGGTATTCGTGACCGTCCTGGCCGCGGCGGCCCTCACCGGTCTCACCCACGGTTTCGTGGTCCTGGTCCTGGTGCCGCTGATCGGCCTGCTGCTCTGGCAGACACTGTGGAGCGTCTTCCTCAACCGCTTCGCCGTCCCCACCTGGGTGATCGCCCTGACCGGCTCGATCGTCGTGACCTGGCCCCTGGCAGTGACCCTGCCATTGACCGGCTGACCAACCGATCGGGCCGCCGCTGGCAACCCTGCCGCTGGTCGGCTGATGAAGTATTCAGGGATATCGTCGTCGCATGACGGATCAACGCCCCACGCTCGCCGATGTGGCCCGGGTCGCCGGGGTGTCGCGGGCGGCCGCCTCACGGGCGATCAACGGCACCTACGGTGCGTCCGAGGCGGTCCGCCGCCGGGTACGCGCGGTCGCCGCCGAGCTCGGTTTCGAGCCGCACCCGGTGGCCCGTGCGCTGGCGACCGGCCGGGCCGGTGCGGGCCGCCGGGAGCGCATCGAGGTGCTGATCGTCGACCCGGATCCGGAGGCGATGAGCACCAAGCCGTTCTACGGCCGGGTGCTGACCGGCGCGATGCGTGCGCTCGGCGACCGTGACATCGCCCTCGAGGTCCGGCGGGTCGCCACGCTGCCCGCCGACGACGGTGACGCGCCGTTCGGGCGGCTGCTGATCAACGTGCCGGGGGCCGCCGGAGCCGCCTTCGCACGCCGCGGCCGTACGGTGGCGCTGGGCCGTTCCGCCCCGGGTGTCATGTTCGTCGCCCCGGACAACGACGGTGGCGGTCATCAGGCCGCCGCCCATCTGGTGAACACCGGCCGCAAACGGATCGGCGCGGTCTTCGGCCCGCCCACCCCGTGTGCGGACGAGCGGAGGGCCGGGTTCATGCGGGTGATGGCCGGAGCGGCCCGGCCGGTGGCCGTCGCCGACGGCGATTTCACCCGCGCCCGTGCCTATGCGGCGGCCCGGGAGCTGCTGGCCGGCGAACCGCGGCTGGACGCGGTGTTCGCCTCCTGCGACGTCAGCGCGATGGGTGTGCTCCAGGCGCTCCGCGAGACGGGGCGGCGGGTGGCCGACGACGTCGCGGTGGTCGGTTTCGACGGCAGCGCCCTGGCCGAGGCGGCCGACCTGTCCTCGGTCTACATGCCTGTCGAGGACGAGGCGGCGTCCGCGGTCCACCACCTGCTCGACCCGGCCCTGCCGCCACCCGGCCGCCTCCCGACCCGGCTGACCGTCCGAGGCTCCAGCTAGAGCGCTTCCGCTCTCCAGGTCCCTGGCCCGCACCTCGATCATGTTGAGTTCCGCGATGACCGTGTGCCCGAATGCCACAAGATCGCGGGCGAACGGGGTCGGACCGGTTCCGAATGCTTCCCAGAAGACCTTCGGAGTCGGCGCCTACCCCGTCCTCCCGCCATCTCGTGGCTTTCCACCGCGCCGGATCTGCCCGCTTGATCAACCGGCTGCGGGACCGCACGGCACTGCTGCCGAACCGACCCGACCCGACCCGCGCTCGCCCGAGCTACAGCTACAGCTACAGCTACAGCTACAGCTACAACGCGGTCACACACAGCGCGATCGTGCGACCCGGTCGTCGTGATGGCGACGACGGACGCTCACGTAAGGCCGATCGTGTGACCCCACCGCGGCGATACCGAGGGTCAGAGCCCACGATCGCCGATCGTGCGCTGCCGTCGTCGTCCGGACGCCTGTCAGACCCCGGCCCCGAATTTCTCCAGAGCGCTTCCCGCGCCAAGGTCCACCCCTGGATCCTGGTCGAACCCCGCGATGACGGGCATGCCGGAACCCCACAAGATCATGGGCAGGGTGGCCGCGGCCGGAGGCGGGGGTCCGTGGCCGCCGGCTGTCAGGGGCTGGACTCCTCGAAGAGCAGGAGGGTTCGGGTAGTGACCACCCCCGGCATGCCCTGGATCTCGTCGAGGACCAGGTGCCGCAGTTCGGTGTTGTCGGCGACCCGGACCAGCAGGATCACGTCGAAGTCGCCGCCGACCAGCCCGATGTGCACGACGCCGGGAAGTGCCCGCAGCCGGCCGAGGACCTCACGCCAGTTCGCCTGCTGGAGGTTGAGCGTCACGTAGGCGGCCGTGGTGAGCCCGGCCGCGACCGGGTCGACGTCGGCGTGGAAGCCGCGGATCACCCCGTCCCGCTGCAACCGCGCGACCCGGGCGTACGCGTTGGCGCGCGAGATGTGCAGCGTCTCGGCGAGCGTGCGCATGGACATCCGTCCGTCCCGGCCCAGCTCGGCGAGGATCCGCCGATCGGTGTCGTCGAGCACCCTGGCCACCTGTCTTCCCGGCCGGGCTCACGGCCGCCAACCAAAAGACGATCGGCTCTCGAACCGGGGCCGACGCGAAACAATATCTCGTCTTTCCCGCGCCTATGGTGATCGTTTGGCAAGCTCGCCAGAATCCGTCCATGACACGTGACGCAGCTCTCCTGCTGCCGTCCACGGAGCCGGTGACGCTCATCGACCCGGACGGCCACCCCGTTCCGCACGTCGGCCACGATCTGCCCGACCCTCAGGCACTGGTACGCGCGTACGCTGCCCTGATCTCCGCCCGGCGCTTCAACGACCAGGCGAACGCCCTGGTCCGCCAGGGCAGACTGGCCGTCTATCCCTCCTCCCACGGACAGGAGGCCTGCCAGATCGCCTGCGTCCAGGTTCTCGACGACGGCGACTGGCTGTTCCCCACCTACCGTGACAGCGCGGCGATCGTGGCCCGCGGTGTCGATCCGGTGCAGGCGCTGACGCTGCTGCGCGGCGACTGGCACAGCGGCTACGACCCGCACGCCACCAAGGTCGCGCCGCAGGCGACTCCGCTGGCCACGCATCTGCTGCACGCGGTCGGGGTGGCGCATGCCGCCCGGCTGCGGGGCGAGCCGACCGTGGTGATGGCGGTCTGCGGCGACGGCGCGACCAGCGAGGGCGACTTCCACGAGGCGCTCAACTTCGCGGCGGTCTTCCGTACCCCCGTGGTCTTCTTCATCCAGAACAACGAGTATGCGATCTCGGTGCCGCTGGCCCGCCAGACCGCGGCGCCGTCGCTGGCGCACAAGGGCATCGGGTATGGCGTGCCCGGCGAACGGGTCGACGGTAACGACGTCGCCGCCCTGCTGAAGGTGCTCGGCGCCGCCGTGGCGCGGGCGCGTGCCGGTGAGGGCCCGCAGTTGATCGAGGCGCACACCTATCGGGTGCAGGCGCACACGAACGCCGACGATCCGGGCCGTTACCGGTCCGCCGACGAGGTCACCCCGTGGCTGGCCCGCGATCCGATCATGCGGTTGGAGACCTATCTGCGGGGGCGCGGGCTTCTCGACGATCAGGACGTGCGGGGGTACGCCGAGCAGGCCGAGCAGGCGGCCGGGCGGATGCGCGCCGGACTGGGTGAGGAGACGTCGGCCGACTACCGGGACCTGTTCACCCACGTGTACGCCGAACCCACCCCCCAGCTGCGTGAGCAGCAGGCCCTCGTCGCCGACGAGCTGTCGCGTGAGGAGGAGCGCTGATGTCCGCGGAGAAGCTCACCATGGCCACCGCCCTCAACCGGGCGATGCGCGACGCCATGCACGCCGACCCGACGGTGGTGGTCTTCGGTGAGGACGTCGGCCCGCTCGGCGGCGTCTTCCGGGTCACCGACGGACTGACCGCCGAGTTCGGGGAGCAGCGCTGCTTCGACACCCCGCTCGCCGAGTCCGGGATCCTCGGCATGGCGATCGGGATGGCGATGAACGGCATGCGCCCGGTCGTCGAGATGCAGTTCGACGCGTTCGCGTACCCGGCGTTCGAGCAGCTGGTGAGCCATGCGGCGAAGATGCGCAACCGCACCCGCGGGCGGGTCGAGGTGCCGCTGGTCATCCGGGTCCCCTACGCCGGCGGCATCGGCGGGGTCGAGCACCACTGCGACTCGTCCGAGGCCTACTACGCGCACACTCCGGGGCTGCACGTCATCGCGCCGTCCGATCCCGCCGACGCGTACGGGCTGCTCCGCAAGGCCATCGAGTCCGCCGATCCGGTCGTCTTCCTGGAGCCGAAGAAGCTCTACTTCTCCCGGTCCGAGGCCGACCTCACCGCGCCGGTCCCGCCGATCGGCAGGGCCGTGGTGCGCCGGCCGGGCACCGACGCCACCCTGATCGCCTACGGCCCGGCCGTGCCGGTCGCCCTGGAAGCCGCCGAGGCGGCCGCGCAGGAGGGCCGCAGCCTCCAGGTCGTCGACCTGCGGTCGATCGTGCCGTTCGACGACGAGACGGTGTGCGCGGCCGTCCGTTCCACCGGGCGGGCCGTCGTCGTCGCCGAGGCCGCCGGGTTCGCCAGCGTGTCCTCCGAGGTCGTCGCCCGGGTGACCGAACGCTGCTTCCACTCGCTGCACGCCCCGATCCGGCGGGTCACCGGCTTCGACATCCCCTATCCGCCGCCGAAGCTGGAGCACGTCCACCTTCCGTCGGTGGACCGCATCCTCGACGCCGTCGACGAGTTGCAGTGGGAGTACGCGTGACCGCCCCGAGCAGGCCCTCCACCACCGGCGCCCGGACCTTCCTCCTGCCGGATCTCGGCGAAGGGCTCACTGAGGCGGAGATCGTGCGCTGGCTCGTCGCCGAGGGCGACCTGATCGAGGTGGACCAGCCGGTCGTCGAGGTCGAGACCGCGAAGGCGGTGGTCGAGGTCCCGTCGCCGCACGCCGGCCGGGTCGCGACCCGGCACGCCGCGGAGGGCACGACGCTCGACGTCGGTGCCCCACTGATCACGGTCGCCGCGCCGGATGCGGCCGACACGGCGGACCCATCCGCCGTGGACGGCACCGCGACGACGGATCCGGTCGCCGCGGCCGAGACCTACCGCGAGGAGGAGCGGGCCGGATCGGGCAACGTCCTCATCGGGTACGGGACGAAGCCCGGCTCGACAGCGGCGGCCCGGCACCGCCGTCCCCGCAACTCGCGGCCCTCCGCCCCCGAGCCGCCCACCCGCCCGTCCGCGCCGAAGGTGGCCTCACCCCTGGTCCGGCGGCTGGCCCGGGACAGCGGCGTCGACCTGTCCACGCTGCGCGGCACCGGCCCGGACGGCGTGATCACCCGCCAGGACGTCGAGGCGGCGGCCCGGACCCGGCCGTCGGCGACCTCCCCGGCAGGCACGCCCGCGGCACGTCCCGCAGCGGTTCCGTCCGAGACGGCCGCCCCCGGGACGACGGCGGTCCCGGCCGCACCGGTGGCGGCCGGCGGTGAGCGGCGGGTGCCGTTGAACGGGTTCCGTAAGCAGGTGGCGGCGGTTCTCAGCCGCAGCCGGGCGGAGATCCCCGAGGCCACGGTGTGGGTGGACGTCGACGCGACCCCCCTGTGGGAGCTGCGGGAACGTGGCCGCGGCCGACCGGGGTCGCCGGGCCTGATGGCCTACGTGGCACGGTTCGTGGTGGCGGCCCTGCGCGAGTATCCGGTGTTCAACGCCCGCCTCGACACCGAACGGCAGGAGATCGTCGAACTCGAGCGGATCAACCTGGGCATCGCCGTGCAAAGCCCCCGCGGTCTGGTGGTGCCCGCGGTGACCGACGCGCAGACGATGACGGCGGCCACGCTGGACGCGGCGATCCGGGACGTGACGGCGCGGGCGCTGCGCGGCGAGTCGACACCGGCCGAACTGTCGGCGGGGACGTTCACGCTGAACAACTACGGGGCGTTCCGGGTGGACGGCAGCGCGGCGATCATCAACCATCCGCAGGTGGCCATGCTGGGCCTGGGCCGGATCATCGACCGGCCGTGGGTGGTCGACGGTGCTCTGGCCGTACGAAAGGTCGCGCAGTTGTCCTTCGTCTTCGATCATCGGGTGTGTGACGGCGGCGCGGCTGCCGGATTCATGCGCGCGGTGGCCGACGCGATGGAGGATCCGCTGTCGGCGCTGGCCCGTCTGTGACCTGCCGACCCCGGTCCGTCCTCGGGCCGGGGTCACCGTTTCCCGTCGCCGGCCTCCGCGTGCGGGCCGGGATCCGTCATCGCCGCGGCGCGGTCCCGTAGCAGGGTCCGGTCGCGTTCGTTGCGGGTCAGCGAGGCTGCCCGCTCGAACTCGGCCCGCGCCTCGGCGTGCCGGCCCAACCTGGCCAGGAGGTCGCCGCGCACGCTGGGCAGCAGGTGGTAGCCCTGGAGGGACGCGACGGCCGTCAACTGGTCGAGCAGGGCGAGCCCGGTCGCCGGGCCGTACGCCATGGACAGCGCCACCGCCCGGTTCAGCTCGACCACCGGTGACGGCATCGTCTCGGCCAGCCGCTCGTAGAGCGCGGCGATCCGGACCCAGTCGGTGTCCTCGAACCGGCGGGCCCGGGCGTGACCGGCGGCGATCAGCGCCTGTAGCACGTACGGGCCGGGCCGGCCGTCGACCAGTGCCTCGGCCCGGGCCAGCGCGGCCAGGCCCCTGCCGATCAGCAGACGGTCCCAGCGGGCCCGGTTCTGGTCGGCCAGCAGGATCGGCTCACCGTTCGGACCGGTACGGGCCGCGGCCCGGGACGCCTGGATCTCCATCAGCGCCACCAGGCCGTGGACCTCGGGTTCGCGCGGGGTCAGCCGGGCCAGGACCCGGCCCAGCCGCAGGGCTTCGGCGCACAGTTCCGGCCGCATCCAGTCGTCGCCGGCGGTCGCCGAGTAGCCCTCGTTGAAGATCAGGTAGACGACCTCCAGCACCGACGACAGCCGGGCCGCCAGCTCCGCGCCCTGCGGCACCTCGAACGGCACCCGCGCCTTGGCCAGGGTCTTCTTGGCCCGGACGATCCGCTGGGCCACGGTCGGTTCCGGCACCAGGAAGGCGCGGGCGATCTCGTCGGTGGTCAGGCTCCCGAGCAGCCGCAGGGTCAGCGCCGCGCGGGCCTCCCGGGACAGCACCGGATGGCAGGCCACGAACACCAGCCGCAGCAGGTCGTCGCCGATGCCGTCGGTCTCGGCGACGTCGGGGACGGCCTCGTCGATGTCCCGGCCGATCTCCGCCAGTTTGCGCTGGTACGTCGTGTCGCGCCGGATCCGGTCGACGGCCCGGCGCCGGGCGGTCGTCATCAGCCAGGCGCCGGGATTGTCCGGCACACCGTCGGCCGGCCACTGTTCCAGTGCCGCGACCAGCGCGTCCTGAGCCAGCTCCTCGGCGACGCCGACGTCCCGGACGAGCCTGGTCAGGCCGGCGATGAGCCGCGGCGCCTCGATCCGCCAGACCGTCTCGATCGCCCGGTGGGTGTCAGTGGCCATGCGTCACGCGGATCGGTAGCCCGGGGCGGCGCTCTCCTCGCGCCTCTGCACGGCCACCCGCTGCTCGTCGGTGAGCTGCTCCCCGAAGTCGTCGGCCGAGTACAGCCGCCGGATCTCGATGTTGGTCGGCTCGCCGTCCCGGCTCTTGACCGGGCAGCGTTTGAACCACTCGACGCACTCCTCCATCGACTTCATCTCCACCAGGTAGAAGCCGGCGATGAGCTCCTTGGACTCGGTGAACGGCCCGTCCACCACGGTCTTCCGGTCGCCGTCGAAGTAGATCCGGGCGCCGGTCGAGCTCGGCCCGATACCCTCGGCGGCCAGCAGCACCCCGGCGTCGACCAGTTCCTCGATGAACGCGCCCATCGTCGCGAAATCCTCCGTGGCCGGCAGCACCCCGGCCTCACTGTCCGCCGTGGCCTTGGTGATCACCATGAACCGCATCGCCGTCTCCTCATGTCGGGCCGTCTTCTCACCAACGCGTCGATCGGGAGCCGCCCCACTCGACACCCTGCCGGAATTTTCCGGTGCGGCGAGGGCGACGGCGCCCAGGAAGTCGTCGAAGCGGTCAGGAGTCCTCGCCACCGGCGCGCAACTGGGCCAGGACCAGCGGGTCGATCGCGCCCGGGACGATCCGTTCCTCCAGGTTCTCGATGCCGGCCCAGCTCGCCAGCGCCTCGTCCAGGTCGTCGGTGGTGTGGCCGGCCTTCGCCAGCCTGGTGCGCACCTCGTCGCCGATCGCGCCGGTGAGCGGGATCAGCGTGGCCGGGTCGGGGCGCTCGAAGTAGAGCGTGTGCAGTTCCAGCAGGCGGGCCAGTTCGGCCACCGGGTCGGGGTGGTCGTCGACGCGGAGGTCGGCGAGGACGTCGCTGGTTCCGCCGTACCCCATGCCCTTGGCCACGACGAGCAACGCGGCGCTCTGCCGGCCGCGCCGGTCGCCGCCGGCCAGGTCACCGGCGCGCAGCGCGCCGAGCAGCCGGTAGGGGAACCGCGGCTGATCCGCACCGGCCAGCCACGTGGCCTCCATGTCGGCGACCACCTGCGGCCCGGCCAGCATGTTGCCCTGGATCGCGTAGCCGTCACCGGCCACGCCACCCGCCCACGGGTGACAGTCGCCGCCGGTGAAGGTGGCGCCCGGCCCGTCCGCGCCCACCACGCCGACCTGCCGGTGCCCCACCGGCCCGGCGTCGCCGGCGATCAGCGCCTGCACCGTGCCGGTCGCGGTCACCCCGGTGCCGAGCAGCGCCAGCGCCTGCGGGCGGTAGGCGAGGTTCGCATACGACTGGGTGGCCACCGCGCCGACGTCGGCGAGGGCGGCCGGGACAGCCGCACCGGCGCCGAGGAACTTACTGGCCACGGCGACGCCGAGCACCGTGCCGTCAGCGGACCGGGCAACGATCGAGAAGGTCATGGCGCGACGGTAACCGAACGCGCGCCCGGGTGACCGAGCGCCCGTTCGAGGGATGGGCCCGGCGTTTCCGACGGTGAGAGCCAGCGACGTTCCCTACGCTCGGCGCGCAGATATTCCCAGGTGAACGGAGTGCTGGTGCCCAGATCGACCCCACCTCGCCGCATGCTGACGGTGCTTGCCGGACTGCTCGCACTGGCGGCGACACCGGTGGCCGCGCCGGCCGCGGCCTCGGACGCCGGCTACTACGACGCGGCCCGCGGGCTGTCCGGCGCCCGGCTGAAGGGCGCCCTGCACGACATCATCTCCACCGGGACGACGGCCCTCTCGTACCGGAAGGTCTGGGATGCCCTGAAGGTGACCGACGAGGACCCGTCGAACCCGGCCAACGTGATCCTGGTGTATTCGGGAACCAGCCGGTCGAAGGCCCGCAACGGCGGTGGCCGGGGTGACTGGAACCGGGAGCACGTCTGGCCGCAGTCGCACGGGCCGTTCGACACCCGGGACACACCCGGCACGGACCTGCACCACCTGCGGCCGGAAGACGTGACGATCAACAGCGGGCGGGGCAACAAGGACTTCGACAACGGCGGCGCGCCCGTCGCCCGGGCACCGGGCAACCGGTCCGACGCCGACTCCTGGGAGCCCCGGGACGCGGTGAAGGGCGACGTCGCCCGCATGGTGTTCTACATGGCGGTGCGCTACGAGGGCGAGAGCCGCCTGCCGGACCTGGAGCTCGACGATGCGACCACCCACGGTGGCACTCCGCTGCTCGGCCGGCGGCCGGTGCTGCTGGCGTGGCACGACCGGGATCCGGTGGACGCGTTCGAGCGCCGCCGCAACGAGATCATCTTCGAGCGGTATCAGCACAACCGGAACCCGTTCATCGACCACCCGGAGTGGGTAGACGAGGTCTTCGGATAGCGCGGATCCGCCGGCGGCCCAAGGTCCGGGTCGTCCGGCGGATCAGCCGGCCGGCCACGCAGAGCCTTCTGGGCTGTGCGGAGGGCGGCCGGTCGCCGAGCGGTGGTACCCGCTGAACGTGAAGAGACTACGCGTTCAGCGGTTCGCCGAACTCGGCAGGGGCCGCAAGTGATGCGGAACACCACGGTATCGGCGGCTTAAACAGCGGAAACCCCCGGTGCACGAACCGCACACCGGGGGTTTCCGAAGGGGCCGCACCCGGGGACGGTCCGGGCCGGCCGAGCCGGGTCAGCCGCGGTGGGCGGCGTGCAGGGCCATGCCGTAGCGGCGGGTGGCGTCCTGGTGACTGAGGATGGCGTCGACCTCAGCCGTCTCGTCGGCGCTGTGGCGGCCGAGCATCATGTCGAGTTCGCTGCGCTCCGCGGCGGTGCGGAAGGCGGCGAGCTCGTCGCTCAGGCGGCGGTGGGCGCGGCGCTCGGCGAGACGGTGGGCGACAGCGGTACGGACGTGACGAAGAAACTTCACGGCGAGACTCCTCGACGGATAGTGACGGGGACTCTGACGTACTCCACCCTCTCTCGGCCCTGCGTCATCCCCAAATCCACCAGGTAAAACTCTCGTGCGCAAAGTGATGGCCACCACCGAATTCCGGTAACCCACGTCACTGTGTGTTGTGGAATCGCTGGTCAGGACGGGTTGGTGATCTCGCCCACCGGCAGCGCCGACAACAGCTGGGTCCGCGACCGGACGCCGAGCTTGCGGTAGACCCGGGTCAGCGTGGCCTCGACCGTCTTGACGCTCAGGTAGAGGCGGGTGGCGATCTCCCGGTTGCTGGCACCGTCCCGGACCATCCCGGCGATCCGCAGCTCCGTGGAGGTCAGACCCTGGTCGGGGGTGCCCTCGGTACGGGCGAGCGCCCGCTGGGCATCCAGCAGCCAGGGGCGGGCCTCGGCCGTACGGAAGAGGGCCGACGCCTCCCCGATCGCCTGCCGTGCCGCCGCGTAGCGTCGCCGCCGCCGTTCCGCACCGGCCACCACCAGCAGGGCGTGGGCCTGTTCCACCGGCTGCCGCAACGACTCGAAGTGCCGGGCCGCCGCGGTGGCGAGGTCGGCGGCGGTGTCGGCCTGCCCGGACTCGGAGTTGACGATCGCCGCCGCCCGGTGCAGGTAGCCGCTGAGCCCGGGGGTGCTGCCGAGCCGGTCGGCGGCGGCCCTGGCCAGCGCCAGCGTGGTGGCGGCCTCGCCGTGCTCGCCCAGGGACGCGAGTGCCGCGGCGAGGTCGGCGCGCCACCGCACGATCATCGGGTCGGAGCTGCCCGCCTCGGCCTCCTGGTCGCGCAGCTGCCGCAGCGTGGCCACCCCGGCCCGGGTGTCCCCGGCGCGGACCTGCGCCTGACCGAGGGCGTGCAGCAGGCGGCGCAGGTAGAGGCTGTCGCCCTCCTGCTGCGACGAGCGGATGCCCCGCCGGGCGAATCCGGCGGCCGCCTGCAGGGTGCCGCCGGCCAGTTCGGCGACCGCGGCGGTGTACCAGGTGGGGCCGGGGCTCAGGCCCGCATCCTGCGCCGCCCGGACCGCGCGGTGGGCGTACCGCAGCGCCTCCTGACACCGGCCCGCCCTGGTGGCCACCTCGGAGAGGCTGCGCAGCACCTCGACCCTGGCCTCGCCGACCCGGTCGTGTTCGGCGACCGCCAGCAACCGCAGCAGTTCGGCGCGGGCCTCGTCGAGCCGGTCGTCGAAGAGGGCGAACCGGGCGGCCATGTAGTGCGGGCCGTAGTGCAGCCAGTCCGGTGCGGGCGCCGCGGGCAGCGCCATCGCCCGGTCCAGGGTGTCCTGCCAGCGGTCCTCGCCCTGCACACGCTGGATCTGCGCCTGCATGGTCAGCGCCATCGCCTCGATCGTCAGGTCGCCGCTGAGACGGGCCGCCTCCTCGGCGCGCCGGGCCTCGTCGGCGCCCGCCTCCAGATCGCCGACCAGGAACGCCGCCCAGGTCAGCCGCAACCGGACCGGCGCGGCGAGCACCGGGTCGTCACCGGCCTCGGCGAGCGCGGCGGCGAACGTCTCGCCCATCTCGGCCAGGGCCTGCCCGGCCAGGTCGAGCAGCACCAGCCGGGCACGGACCCGGTGGCCGGCCGGCGCGTCGGCGGCCAGGACGGCCTCGGCGGCCCGGCCGGCCAGCGCGGGTGAGCCGCCGGTGATGGCGGTGCGGGCGGCGGTGACCAGCCAGTCGAGACGGTCCGCGGACCAGTCCGGTGGGCAGCGGTCGGCGGCGAGAAGGTACAGCTCGGCGGCGGTGCGCTCGGCGCCGCGCCGTGCGCAGCGGGCGGCCTCGGCGGCCAGGCCGGCGGCGACGTCCGGGTCCGGGCGGGCGGTGCGCAGCGCCTGCTGGCGAAGAGCCTCGACCGGGTCGTACGCGGCCGCGGCGAGCCCCGCGTGCACCCGGCTCCGGTCGGCGGCCGGCGTCTCCTCGGCGAGCACCTGGGCCAGCATCGGCGGCGTGAACCGGATCCGCTCGCCGGACACCTCGATCACCCCGGCGGCGACGGCGGCGCGCAGCTCACGGGCGGCGTCGTCGCGGCCGGCACGCAGCATCAGCCCCAGGGTCGGCTCGGTGGCCAGCGCCGCGGTGAGCAGGGTCTCGGTCACTTCGGCGGGGAGCTGGGCGAGGCGTTCACGGGCCATCTCCCGGACCGGTTCGGGCAGCGGGGCGGGCCGCCACGACGGGCCCCGGGCGACGGCGCCGCCGAGGGCGAGGGCGAGGAACGGGTTGCCGGCACTGGCCCGGTGCAGCTGGCTGGCCGTACGGCAGGGCAGCCCGTGGGATTCGAGCAGGGCGGTCAGGTCGTCCTGGGACAGCGGCGGCACCGCCAGCTCGATCGCGGGAGCCGGGCAGAGCCGGATGGCGCGGGACGGGCCGGGGCGGCGTTCGGCGGCGAGCACCCGGACCCGGGTGCCGGGCCGCCGCCGCATGGCGAAGCTGATCAACTCGGCCGATTCCGGGTCGAGCCACTGGGCGTCGTCGAGGACGATCAGGACCGGGCCGGTACGCGCGCAGTGGGCCAGCAGTTCGGGCAGGACGAGCCGCCGGGCCAGGGCCGGAACGCCGGTGCGGGACGGGCGGCCCTGGCGCAGCGCGGCCATCGAGTGGCGTGGTGCCGGTGCGAGTGCGGCGACCGCCTCGGCCGGGACCTGGCGCAGCAGGTCGGCCACCCCGGCGTAGGCCAGGACGCGTTCGCCGCGGGCCGGGCGCAGGCGCAGGACCAGTTCCCCCCGCGCCGCGGCCCGGTCGGCGACGGTGTCGAGCAGTGCGGTGCGGCCGATGCCGGGCGGGCCCTGGAGGGCGACCCCGCCGCCGGCCGCCAGCCGGGCGTCGACGGCCGCCAGCAGGGCATCGCGGCCCAGTAGAGAGGGCACGAAGCTCTCACCCCCTAGATCTGAGGTGGTCAGCCTAGGAACACAGACGTACGCCCATCAATAAGTTCGCGGGTATGTCACATCCTGGTCATTTGGTGGCGGTCACCGTGCTGGCGGTGACCGATCCGTCGCCGGCGGTCGCGCCTTCGACGATGATCGATTGACCGGCCTTGACGTCGGCGAGCCTGCCCCTCGTCGCGGTGTTGACGGTGGTCGATCCGTCGGTCCGGACGGTGACGACCGTGCCGTCCCCGGTCTCCACGTAGATGGTCTTGCCGTTGACCAGCTTGACCTTCCCGGTGGTGCCGCCGGCCGCCGCGGTGGTCGCGGGAGCCGCCGCGCCCGGGGCACCGCTGGCACCGGTCCGAGGGAAGCCACCGCCGGAGCCCCGCGTGCCGGTGCCGGCGCCGGGGAAGCCGCCGGCCGCGCTCGCGGTGGTGGTCCCCCACTGCTTCTGCGCCTGCACTCCGCCGAGGAAGCCGCCCATCAACAGTGCGGCCACGCCGAGCGCGACCGTGCCCCTGTTCCACCACTTCTTCGGGGCGGCGGCCGCCAGTGCGGCGGAGAGGTCCTCCCGGCCGTCGTCATCCCCGGTGGAGATGATCGCGGTCTCGTCGTTCATCGTTGTCACAGCAGGGTCCTCACTCGTAGCGCAGCGCGTCGATGGGACGCAGGCGTGCGGCGCGGGCGGCGGGCAGGCCGCCGAAGAACAGGCCGATCGCGATGGACACGCCGACGGCGTACCCGATCGAACTGGGCACGATCACCGGTTTCACCCCGACGATCTCGAACTGGCTCCCGATCAGGGCGGCGGCGACCCCGAGGGCGCCGCCCAGCACACTCAACAGACTCGCCTCGATCAGGAACTGGGTCAGGATGAGCCGGCGGGGGGCGCCGAGTGCCTTGCGGATGCCGATCTCCCGGGTCCGCTCGGTCACCGTGACGAGCATGATGTTGGTGATGCCGATCCCACCGACCAGCAGACTGATCGCGGCGACCGCGCCGAGCAGTGTGGTGAACGTGTCGGCGGTCTCGGTCTGCGTCTCCAGCAGCGACGACGCGTTCTGGATCCGGTACGGGGTGCTGCCCGACGACGCGTCGACGTCCAGCTTCTGGTCGAGGATCGTGGACACCTCGGACTGGGCGGCGTCCACCTTCTCCGGGCTTGCGGCCTCCACGATGATCGAGGTCAGGGCGCCGTAGCCGGTGAGCACCTGCTGCACCGCGGTGAGCGGGGCGACCGCCGTGTCGTTGGCGTCGTTGAAGCCGGTGGAGCTCTTCTCCGCGAGCACCCCGACGATGGTGAACAGCGCGCCGCCCACGGTGACCTGCTTGTCGATCGGGTCGACGCCGGGGAACAGCTCCTCGGCGACGGTCTGCCCGACCACCACGACCCGCCGGCCCTGGTCCACGTCGTCATCGCTGAAGGCCGCGCCGCGCCCGACCGGGGTGGTGGAGGCGCTGAACCAGCTCGGCGTGGTGCCGACGAACGTGGCGACCGCATGATCGGAGCCCTCGTAGGTCATGGTCGCCGACGACGCACTGACCACCGGCGACACCGACCTGACGTCCGGCGCCAGCTCCGGATCGGTCAGGGCGTCGGCCATCTCCTTGGTGAGGGCGGTGCTGCTGGAACCGCCGCGGCCGGTGCTCATCACGGTGATGGTGTTGGTGCCGAGCGCCTCGATCCGGTCACTGATCGCCTGGGCCGAGCCGTTGCCGACCGCGACGAGCAGGATGACCGCGGCGACACCGATCAGGATGCCGAGCATGGTCAGGGCGGAGCGCAGCTTGTTGGCCGACAGGCCACGCAGCGAGAAGCGGACTACCTCGAAGAAGTTCACTGGGGGTGTCGCCCTCCGACGGTGTGGACCGGGGCCGGGCCGGCGTCCGGGCGGCGTGCCCGGATGTGCCCGCCCGCGTCGGCGACGGACTGGTGCGCGATCGCCGCGCCGACCGGCGGCAGGTGGATCGGCGACTGCCGCTGGTCGGTGACGATCGAGCCGTCGACCAGGCGGATCAGCCGTTTGGCGCGGGCGCCGACCTCGTCCTCGTGCGTGATGATCACGATGGTCCGGCCGGCGGTGCTGAGGTCGTCGAAGACCTGGAGCACGTCGTCGGTGGACTTCGAGTCCAGGTTGCCGGTGGGCTCGTCGGCCAGCAGCAGGGCCGGCTCGGTGACCAGGGCCCGCGCCACCGCGACACGCTGCTGCTGGCCACCGGAGAGCTGGTTGGGCTCATGATCGGCACGGCCCGCGAGACCGACGACGTCGAGGGCCTCCATGGCGCGCCGGCGGCGCTGTCCCGGTCTGACCCCGGCGTACGCCAGCGGCAGCTCCACGTTGGCCACGGCGCTCGTACGCGGGATGAGGTTGAACGACTGGAAGATGAACCCGATGAGCCGGTTCCGGGCGAGCGCGAGCTGCCCGTCGGACAGCCTGCTCACGTCCACACCGTCCAGCAGGTACCGCCCGGACGTGGGGATGTCGAGCGCGCCGAGGATGTTCATCAGGGTCGACTTGCCGGAACCCGACGAGCCCATGATGGCCACGTAGTCGCCACGGTGCACGACGGCGGAGACCCCGCGCAGCGCGTGCACGGTCGCCTCGCCCTGGCCGTAGATCTTCGTCAGGCCGGTGACCTGGAGGACGGGCCTGGTCATCGGGTCCTCCCGCCGCCGGGCGCCGCACCGCCGCCGGTGAGGCCGCCGCCGAACCCGGTGCCACCGCCGGGGAACCCGCCGCCGCCCTGCTGGGTGCCGCTGCCCGTACCCGTGGTGGTGGTCTTGACGACGACCTGCTCGCCCGCGGTGAGCCCGGAGGTGATCTCGGTGGCCGCGTCGCCCTCCAGGCCGATCTCCACCGACCGGTTCTCCTGCACGCCGCCGGCCACCACGGTGACCGTGTGCCGGTTGCCGACCGTGGTGATCGCCGCGGCGTTGACCAGGACCACGTTCTCCCGGGAGCCGGTGGTGACCGACACCGAGACGGTCTGGCCGACCTTGGCACCGGCCGGCACCTTGTCCAGGGTGAGCGTGACGCCGTAGGTGACCACACTGTCGGCGGTGGTCGCGGACGGGTCGATGGCGGCGACCTCGGCACTCTGCGAGGTGCCACTGAGCGCGTTCCAGGTGACCGTGGCGACCTGGCCGTCCTTGAGGCTCGTGGCGTCGGCCTCGGCGAAGGCGGCCGTGACCTGCATTCTGGTGAGGTCGGCGATCTCGATGAAGCCGCTGGTGCTGCTCGAGGTGCTTGCGCTCGACGAACCACCACCGGAGGACCCGCCGCCGGACGAGCTGGAACCGGACGCACTGCTTCCGGCGGCCGAGCCGCCGAGCGTGCCGTTGACCGCGGTGACGGTGCCGGCCATCGGGGCGGTCAGGGTGGTCCCCTCGACCGCCGCCTCGGCCTCGTCGACGGCCAGATCGGCCTCGGTGACCTGGTTCTCGGCGTCGGAGGTGTCCGAGCCGGCCTCCTCGGCGCGGTCCAGGGCGTCCTGGGCGGCGTCGAGGTCGGCCTCGGCGGCGTCCAGCGCGCGCTGGGCGGCGGCCGGATCGACCTTGGCCAGCACCTGGCCCTTCTTGACCCGGGCACCGACCTTGACGCTGATCGAGGTGACCGTGCCGCTGGTGGCGAAGGTGGCGCTGGCGGTGCTGGCGCTCTCCAGGGTGCCGTCCGCGGTCGCGGTCCTGGTGACCGTGCCCTGCTGGACGGTGACCGTTCGCTCGGCGGCCGTCGCGGCCGTCGCCCCGTCGTCGGTTCCGGAAAATGTCTCGTACACCGTATAGGCCCCGGCGACGAGCACGGCGCCGATCACGGCGTTGACCACCACCGACGGGTGGCGGCTCAGGCGTACCTTCATGGCGCACACTCTGGGGCCGCGGGCTATGAGGAGGTTCGGCGCAACCTGGGAGCCACCTCAAAACCTCACCCGGTGTCACCGACAGCGGGTAGCGTCACACGGAACGTGGCCCCGCCGCCGGGAGTCTCGCTCAGCTCCACCCGGCCGCCGTGCTGCCGCACGATGGCCGCCACGATCGCCAGGCCCAGCCCGGAGCCGCCGCCGTTGGCCCGGGACCGGCTCGGGTCGGCCCGGTAGAGCCGCTCGAAGATGCGGGGCGCGTGCTCCGCCGGCACACCCGGGCCGTCGTCGCAGACCGCCAGCACGGCCTCGTCGCCGTCCAGCCCGACCCGGACGGTCACGGTCGTCCCCGCCGGGGTGTGGCTCAGCGCGTTGGCGACCAGGTTCGTCACCACCTGCCGCAGCCCGTGGTCGTCGCCGAGCACGGTCGCCGGCTCGAACGTGTCCTCGGCGTCGCTGAGCCCGGCGAGCAGCACCTGACGGCCCGGCATCCGGGCGTACGCGTCGCGGATCGTCTCGGCCGCGATCTCCAGCAGATCGATACGGCGCAGGTCGAGGGTACGGTGCTGGTCCATCCGGGCCAGCCGCAGCAGGTCCTCGACCAGCACCGCCATCCGCGCCGACTCGGCCTCGATCCGGCCCACTGTCTCGTCCAGCTGGGGGCCGGGCGGGGCGCCGCCGCGGCGGTACAGCTCGGCCCAGCCGCGGATCGAGGTGAGCGGGGTACGCAGCTCGTGCGAGGCGTCCGCGACGAACTGCCGCAGCCGCTGCTCCGAGGCGGTACGCGCGTCGACCTCCCCCTCGATGCGGGTGAGCATCGCGTTCAGGGCGAGACCGAGACGGCCCGGTTCGGTGTGCGGGTCGGTGCCGGGCACCCGGCCGGACAGGTTGCCGCCGGAGATGTCGGTGGCCACCGCCTCCATCTCGGTGAGCGGCCGCAAGCCGATCCGCACCACGAACGCCGCACCGAACCCGAGCAGCGTCAGCACCAGCAGCATCACCCCGGCGTCGATGAGCATCAGCTGGTCGGTGGTCTGCTCGACCTCCACCAGCGCATAGCCGACGAGCGCCCGCTCCCCGGTGCCGGCGATGTCGACCGTCAGCACCCGCCAGTCGGAGCCGCCGGCGGTCGACACCGTGTAGGGCCGGCCCGCCGTGTCCGCGACAGCGCCGGGGGCGGGCCTGGTCTCGTCGACCGGCGAACTACGGGCGGTGTCGAAGGTCCCGTCGACGGCGTAGAAGTACATGATCTGGTCGGGGCCGAGACCACGGAAGCGGCCCGGACGGGGACCGAGCCCGGGACCGATGTCGGACAACGGCCGGCTGATGCCGACGAGCTGATCATCGACCCGGTCCACCAGGTACTTCCTGATCAGCAGTACGCCGACGACGTTCGCCACCACCAGCGCGATGCCCGACAACACGGCCACGACCAGGACGAGCCGGGATTTCAGCGTCCAGAACCGCCACGGGATCAATCGTCGCTTCGGGGCAGGCGCAACGCGTACCCCACTCCCCGCACCGTGTGGATCAGCGGCGGATCGGTCCGGTCGATCTTCCGGCGCAGGTAGTAGACGTAGGACTCCACGATGCGACCGTCGCCGCCGAAGTCGTACTTCCACACCCGGTCCAGGATCTGCGCCTTGCTGACCACCCGGCCCGCGTTGATCATCAGGTACCGCAGCAGGTTGAACTCGGTCGGGGACAGCTCGATCAGCCGGCCCGAGCGCCGCACCTCGTGAGCGTCCTCGTCCAGTTCCAGGTCCGCGTACCGCAGCACCCCGGTGTCCTCCCGCGGCTCCTCCGGCAGGCTGCGGCGCAGGATCGCGCGTATCCGTAACACGACCTCCTCGAGACTGAACGGCTTGGTGACATAGTCGTCCGCGCCGGCTGACAGCCCCAGGATGCGATCCTCCACCGCGTCACGGGCGGTCAGGAACAGGACCGGAACCCGATGGCCGGCGGCACGCAACCGCCGGGCCACCTCGACCCCGTCGACGTCCGGAAGCATCACGTCGAGGACGATCAGATCCGGCTCGAACTCCTGCACCGCCACGAGAGCGCCGTGCCCGCTCTCGGCGACGCGGACGTCGAAGGCGACCAGCCGCAGCGTCGCGCTGAGCAGCGCGGAGATGTTCGGCTCGTCATCGACGACCAGGACCCGGAAGGGCCGGGGCGCGGCGTCACTGAGAGTCATGGGACCACGGGTATCGGAGAGCACCGTACAGAACTATCAGCGCTTTCTTTGAATGACCTATGAGCCGGTGGGGAGAACGCTGCTCACCAGGACTTGACCACCGGGTCACCCTCGGTGATCCCGGCGACGATCTCGGTGTACTGGTCGCCCCGCAAACCCAACGTGACCTGCACCTCGGCGCCGTTGCTGAGAACGGTTCCGCTGTCCCCGGACACATCGTGCACCGCCGTACTCGGTACCCGCAGCACCTCCTCCTTGCTTCCGGTCGTCACCCGTACGTTGGCGCTCTGCCCGACGAGCAGTTCGTCCGGCGCGTCGTCGAACGACAGCACCACACCGAACCGGGTCAGCGTGCCGTCGCTGGTGCCGACCGGGTCGACCTGCACCACTGTCGCGCCGAACGTCTCGCCGGGCCGGTCGGCGAGGGTGATCACCGCCTTCTGGGTGACCTCCAGGTGGTCGGCGTCGGCCTCCGGGAAGTCGGCGCTGATCTGCATGTCGTAGACGTCGGCCAGGGTGATGAACGCCGAACCGGACGTGGCGGTGCTGCCCACCCGGCCGCTCACCGAGAGGATCTTCCCGGCGATCGGGGCCCTGATCGCCGCGCCCGCCAGGTTCTCCTCGGCCTCCTCCAGTGCCACCTCGGCGGCGTTGACCCGCTGCTGGGCGCTGAGGATCGCGTCACCACCCGACGAGCCGCCCCGGGTGCCGCCCTCGCCGTTGCCCGACGGGGAACAGGTCTTCGTGGCGGAGGTCCGCGGTTTGACCGTCTTCGTCGCCGACGGTGACACGGTGGGCGAGGCCGAAGCCGGCGGTCCGGCCGTCTTCGTCGCCGATGGTGACGGCGAAACCGACGCGGACACCGATGCCGAAACCGATGTGGTGTACGCGGCCGCCACGTCGCAACCGGACGAGGTGGTGGACGTGGCCGCCGACCGGGCCGACTCCAGCGCGTCATAGGCGTCCGACAGCGCCGACGAGGCGTCGTCGACCTTCTCCGCCGCGGCCGTGTCGTCGACGGTGGCCAGCACCTGCCCGGCGGTGACCGTGTTACCGGCCCGGACCTCGACGGTCTCCACCTCGGCCGACACCGCGAACGACAGACTGCGCGTCTGCGCCGCCTGAAGCGTGCCGGTGGTGGCGACCGCGGTGGTCACCGCGCCCCTGTCGGCCCTGACGATCTCGGCCGCCTTCGACTCCTCCCGCGCCGCGCCGGCCGTCAGCGCACGCACCACGCCGAAGGCGATCAGCGCGAGCACGACGACCGCCACGGCGAGCCAGATCAGACGCCGGCGACCGGCCAGTGCAACACCCATGGTCGCCGAGTGTGCCGAGTGGTCCTCGCCGCGGGCTCGGTCCTACCTGGGAGTTCGCTCGGAGCGCCGGAAGGCGTTCTTAGGTAACTCCTAGGGCCGTCCGACCTTGCGCACAGGTGCGGCCGCTTTTCTTCACACGTCCGGAGCACCAGTGCCGATTTAAGGAGATTCCCCGTGCCGGTGATCAGTTCGAAGGCGCCCCGCCGCACCGTAGCCGTCGTCGCGGTCTCGGTCGCCATGCTGTTCACGGCGGCGTGCGGCTCGGACGAGGCGACCACCGACGACAGCGGCACCACCGGTCAGAACGGCGGCGGTGACAGCGCGTTCGCGGCGTACATCAGCTGTCTCAACGAGAACGGCGTCACCGTCACCATGCCGTCCGGTGGTCCCGGCGGCGGCACCCGCCCGTCCGGCGCACCCGACGGCGTCCGCCCCTCCGGCGGCCCCGGCGGCGGGGAGTCCGGAGTGCTCCCGTCCGGCCGGCCGCGGCCCTCCGGCAGCGCCGGCCAGCGCGGTGGCGGCGGTTTCCCCGGCGGTGGCGGCTTCAGCAAGCCCGAGGGCGTCGACGACGCGACCTGGCAGAAGGCCCAGGAGGCGTGCGCGTCGGTGCGGCCCAGCATGGGCGCCGGGCGTGGCAATAGCGGTGGAGGCAACGGCAACGGCGGTGGTGGCCGCGGTGCGAACGCCGCCTACGAGAACTGCCTCAAGGAGAACGGCGTCACCGACACCACGAACCCGGACACCTCCGACGCGACGGTGAAGAAGGCCGTCGAGACCTGCTCGGTCCTCAAACCGATCGCCACCGCGACCTCCTGAGAGCCCGCACCACCAGGCCACCGTGCCGGCGTCGCGCGTCCCCCCGTCGATGCGACGCCGGCACGGTTTCTCCGCACGGCCCGCGTGCCCGCCGATGCGACGCCGGCACGGTTCCTCCCGGGGGCCCTCACCGCGGCGCGGGCGGCCGGGCCGTGTCCAGCACGTCCTGGACCAGAGCACGGTCGGGCCCGGCCGCGTACACCGCCAGATCACCGGCGTACACGTACCCCACCCAGGTGTCGCCCTTGCCCTTCTGCACGCCCGGCCGGTGCGCCGGGTCGAACGTGGCCGCCCCGTAGAAGACGACCCCGGTGGTCAGCCTGCACGGGGGTGACCCGGCCGGCTGCCACTGCACGAACTCGAACTCGCAGCCCCGGCTCTCCGCGCGCACCCAGTCGGCCGGCACGTCCACCTGCACATCCCGGTACTCGATGGTCTGCCGGTCGTCACCCGGCCGGGGCTCCGCGGACGTGGCGGGTGGCGGGGAGACGGTGGCGGCGGAGGTCGCCGGGGTCCCGACCACGGTGGACTGTTCGTCATCGCCGGGAGTACAGCCGGCGAGGGCGGCGACGATCACGGCGAGAGCAGCCGCCGACACGTGCCGGGCGGGACGCGAACCGGTCATGGAAGTCATCGTGCTCTGACGGCCACCGGTGCGGTCGAGTTCCGGCCATCGGATCCGGCCCGCGTCTCACCCCGGTGGGGCGCCGGTGGTGGTGCGGACGACCAGCTTCGGCGCGATGATCACGGCGCGGGGCCCGGACGGGGTGCCCTCGATGCGCTGGACGGCCCGTTGGATGGCCCGGGTCGCCAGCGCGTCGATGTCCTGACCGATAGTGGTCAGATCGATGTGGGCCAGGCGGCTGAGGCTGGTGTCGTCGTAACCCACGACGCTGATGTCACCGGGCACCCTCAGCCCGTTGCGGTGCAGTACGTCGAGCAGGCCGGTGGCGCTCAGGTCGTTGAAGACGGTCACCGCGGTCGGCGGGTCGATCAGCAGCCTCGCGGCGGCCGCGGCACCGTCCTCCTCCCCCGCGCCGCCCGGCACCACCCGGATGTGCTCGCCCAGGCCGTGCCGGCGCATCGCCTCCTGATAGCCGGTGCGGCGCTCGGCCGAGCCGTGCACCGTGCCGCCGTCGACGTGCGCGATCCGCCGGTGGCCCAGCGACACCAGGTGGTCGACGGCCTGGTGCGAGCCGAGGGCGTCGTCGTTGTGCACCACGTCGACGTCACGGCGGCGGGAGCTGCGCATCATCGCCACGACCGGCAGACGGGACGCGATCGACGCGAGCTCGGCGGAGCGCATGGTCCCGCCGAACAGGACGATCGCCTCGCAGCGGTCCTGGAGCAGGTCGCCGACGGCCGTACGCTCGCCGCGTCTCGGTGTCACCGCGCTGAGGGTGAGCTGATAGCCGGCCGCGCCCGCCGCGTCGTAGAGCCCGGTGAGCAGATCGTGGTGGAACGGGTGCCGCACGTCGAAGACGACGCCGAGCAGGCGGCTGCGGCCGCTGCGCAGCAGCCGGGCACGGCTGTCCGGCTGGTAGCCGAGCTCCTGCGCCACCTTGAGCACCCGCTCGCGGGTGGTCTCTGCGGCGCCCGGCGCGCCCCGCATCACGATCGACACGCACGCCACCGACACCCCGGCCTCGGCCGCGACGTCGGCGAGCGTGATCCGCCGCTCCCCTGAACGCATGCCGCGATGGTACGGGGTGTGACGACTAGAACGTTCTATCGGCACAGCAACTAGAACGTTCTAGGATGCGGTGGGTGGACACCCTCACCCGCGGCCGCCGCTGGGCCGCCCTGCTCGCGCTCTCCCTCGGCGGCTTCGGGCTCGGTCTCACCGAGTTCTCCGCCATGGGCCTGCTGCCCGAGATGGCCCGTGACCTGCTGCCCACCGAATACGCCACCTCGCCGCCCGACGCCGTCGCCAAAGCCGGCTGGATGATCACGAGTTACGCCCTCGGTGTCGTGGCCGGCGCGCCCACCATCGCCGCGCTCACCGCCCGGCTCCCCCGCAAACACCTGGTCCTCGGGCTGCTCGGGCTCTTCCTCGTCGGCACGGTGCTGTCCGTCGCCGCCCCCACGTTCGAGCTCGTCCTCGCCGGCCGGTTCGTCGGGGCCCTCGCGCACGGCGCCTACTTCGGCGCCGCCGCGATCCTCGCCGGCCGCATCCTCGGCCCCGGCAACCAGGGCAAGGGCTTCGCGATCGTGCTCGGCGGCCTGACCGCGTCCAACCTGCTCGGGGTGCCACTGGTCACCAGCCTCGGCCAGAGCCACGGATGGCGTACGGCGTACCTCGTCGTCGCCCTGGTCTTCGCCCTCAGCCTCCTGGCCGTGCTCGCAACCGTGCCCACCGTCGCCGCCGCCCCCGGCGGCTCGCCGCGCGCCGAACTCCGCGCGTTCCGCTCCCCGCGCGTGTGGCTGGCCTCCGCGGTCGTCGCCGTCGGCACCGCCGGGTTCTTCGCCGTCAACAGCTACATCGCGCCGCTCACCACCCAGGTCGCCGGGCTGTCCGACAGCGCCGTCCCGTGGGTGATGGCGCTCATGGGACTCGGCATGACCGTCGGCATCGCCGCCGGCGGAGCCGCCGCCGACCGCGACCTCCGGCGCACCATCCGCTACGGCTTCGTGGCCGTCATCGCCGCGGTCGTCGTCTTCGGCGTCGCCGCCGGTCACCCGGCCGCCCTGTTCCCGGCAGCCTTCCTGGTCGGCGCCACCAGCGCGTTCATCGGGCCGGCACTGCAATCACACCTGATCGAGTCGGCGCCCGGCACCCAGCTGATGGGCGCCGCCGTCAACCAGTCCGCCGCCAACGTCGCCAACAGTCTCGGGGCCGCCCTCGGCGGAGCCGCCATCGCCGCCGGCTGGGGGTACCTGTCACCGGTGTGGATCGGCGCCGTCCTGGCCGCGGCCGGGTTCCTGCTCGCCGTCCGCAGCCTGCGCCCGGTCCCCGCCACCGCCCCGGCCCCCGACCCGGTCGCGGCCTGAACCCCGTCCGCAGCCTCCGCCCGGTCCCCCCGACCCCCGACCCGGTCGCGGCCTGAACCCCGTCCGCAGCCTCCGCCCGGCCCGCACCACACCCCGGCCCCCGACCCGTCGCGGCCTGAACCCCGCCGGCGGGCACTGTGATTGCTAGAACGTTCTATTCCCGGGACTACTAGAACGTTCTAGGGTCGGCACCGTGGACACACTGAACGCCGGGCGCCGCTGGGCGGCACTCCTCGCCCTGTCGCTGGGTGGCTTCGGGCTCGGGCTCACCGAGTTCGTCGCCATGGGGCTGCTTCCCGAGATGGCCCGTGACCTGCTGCCCGGGGCGTATGCGGCGTCGGTTCCGGATGCCCTCGCCCAGACCGGATGGATGATCACGATCTACGCGCTCGGTGTCGTGGTGGGGGCGCCCACCATCGCCGTCCTGACCACCCGGGTGCCCCGGCGGCGGCTCGTCGTCGGGTTGCTGGTGCTGTTCGTCGTCGCGACCGCGGCCTCGGCGCTCGCACCCACCTTCGAACTGGTGCTGGCGGCCCGGTTCGTCGCCGCCCTCGGGCACGGGGCGTACTTCGGGGCGGCGGGGATCCTCGCGGCCACCATCCTCGGGCCTGGCAACCACGGCAAAGGCGTGTCCATCGTCATCGGCGGGCTCACCGCGGCCAGCCTGGTCGGGGTTCCGCTGATCACGGTGCTCGGACAGGAACGTGGGTGGGAGGCGGCCTACCTGGCGGTGGCGGCCGTGTTCGCGTTCAGTCTTGTCGCGGTGCTCACGACCGTACCGTCGACGGGGGCCGCGACCGGCGGATCACCCCGCGCCGAACTGCGGGCCTTCCGCTCGCCGCAGGTCTGGCTCGTCGCTCTCGCCGTCGCCGTCGGTACCAGCGGATTCTTCGCGGTGAACACCTACATCGCGCCGATCACCACGCACGTCGCCGGGCTCGACGAGTCGACGGTCCCGTGGGTGCTGGCGGCGATGGGGCTCGGCATGACCGTCGGGATCGCGCTCGGTGGTGTCGCCGCCGACCGTGACCTGCGGCGCAGCGTGCTGTTCGGGTTCGGTGGGCTGATCGGGTCGGTGGCGTTCTTCGCACTGGTCGCCGGGCATCCGGCCGGACTGGTCGTCGGCGCGTTCCTGGTCGGGGCGGCCAGCCTGTTCATCGTTCCGGCACTGCAGTCCCGGCTCATCGCGGTGGCGCCCGGCGCACAGCTGATGGGCGCGGCCGTCAACCAGTCGTCGCTGAACATCGCCAACAGCATCGGCGCCGCCCTCGGTGGCACGGTCATCGCGGCCGGCTGGGGATACCTGGCGTCGGCGTGGCTGGGGATCGGCCTGTCGATCGCGGGGCTGCTGCTGGCACTGGTCAGCTTCCGCCTCGACCGCACACCCGAGCCGGCCGCTTCGGTCGAGGAGCCCGCACTCGTCTGAGCGGGCCGCTCCCCGGCTACGGGTGACCGCCCGCGGACCGCGGCCCGCCCGGCTGGCTGTCACCGCTGCCTCAAGACGCCTGAGACAACGCTGACAACCAGCCAAAACCACACGGCTGGCTGGTTGTCAGCGTTGTCTCGAGACGCTTGAGACAGCGGTGACGACCAGCCAGAACCACACGGCTGGCTGTCACCGTTGTCTCGAGACGCTTGAGACAGCGGTGACGACCAGCCGGAATGACGCGGCTGGCGGCTACCGCTGTCTCAGCTCCGCTGAGACAGCGGTGAGGACCAGCTGCATGATTCGCCGCCCTGCGCGTCGTCCGGGCGCGGCTGCCCAGCGTGGACGGGCCCGGATGACAGGCGGGTTCCGGCTGGGGGTCAACGGATTCCGGGGGCGGTGAAGGCGGCCAGGCGGGTGCGGTCGGTGACGGTGATGCCGCCCGGCGTGAGCTGGATCGCGGCGGCGCGGGTCAGCCGGGACAGGGCACGGTTGACGGTCACCCGGCTCAGGCCGAGAACGCGGGCCAGCTCGTCCTGGGTGCCGGGCCAGGCCGTCCGGCGCTGTGGATCCTGGTCGAGCAGGCAGGAGGCGATGCGGGCCACCGCGGGCAGTGTCACCGCGTGAAGGAGTTCGCGCCGGCCAGCCAGAGCGTCGCGGGCCAGGGCGGCCAGCACGTGGGCACGGACCTGCGGCTCGTCGTGCAGCAGGCGCAGGAATCCGGCGGCCGGCAGCAGCCCGGCTGTGGCGGCGGTGATCGCGCGGAGTCCGGTCGGGGACGGTTCGCCGCTGAGGACAGCCGGTTTGTCGGCGATCGCGGGACCGGTCCATCTGGCCGGCCACACCTCACCTCCGCTTGCGGTGTCGTGGGTGGCCACGACCGTACCGGTGAGAAGGAAGACCACGTCGGATGCTCGATCGCCGGGCCGGCGCAGTGTGTCGCCCGCCGCGAAGCGTGCTGGCCTGGCCCGCCGGCCGAGGTCGGCGAGCCGGTCCGGCGGGAGGTCACGCAGTGCCGGGATCGTGCCTAGGGAAGTCACGTATCAACTGATACATCCCCGGGACGTACGGGCGGCATAGCGTCGGGTGCATGTGGATCGTCGAACTTGCGTTCACCTCGGCGCCGGAGCGGCTCGCCGCGCGGCCCGTCCATCGGGAGCGGCTGACCGGGCTGCACCGCGACGGGGTCGTCCGGATGGCCGGCCCGCTGGCCGACGACAGCGGGGCACTGATCGTCGTGGACGTCACCGACCGTGCCGCGGTGCAGGGGTTTCTGGCCGCGGACCCCTACTTCAGCACTCCCGGCGTCGAGGTGCGTGGCGTGCGGGAGTGGAGCCCCTTCCTGCTCTGACACCGCTGGCGTGCTTCGATCGGACCCGCTTCCTGCCCTCGGGCCGGGCGTTACGAGGGCCCGTTGCAGCAACGCCGAGTGGCGACGGCAGGTGGCGACCGCGGGTGGCGACGGTGAGGCCGGTGTCGGCCGGGATGCGGACCGCGTCGACCGGGCCTGGGTCGAGTTCGACGGACCCGGTCGACGGGGCCGGTCGCCGGACCCGGTCAACGGACCCGGTCCACGGGGCCCGGTCGCCCGGCCGGTTGTCGGGCCGGTCGCCGGGCCGGCCGCTGTACCCGGGGGACCGATTTGGAACACTCATCGGCCCGGTGCGGCGACCGGTTTCAGCGCGGCAGTGCGGCCGCCTTCGCGAAGAAGCGGCCGAGCAGGCGCGACGCCGTGCGGGTCGGCAGGATCCGGCTGAACACGAACGCCTGGGCGGCGTAGAAACGGCCGTCGACGACGGCGGGCGCTCGCCCGCGCAGTGCCGCCATCACCGTGTCGGCCACCTGGTCGGGGCGGCGCTTGCCACGGAAGTGACCGGGATTCATCGGCGTCTCGACAGCGCCGGGGCTCACCGCGACCACCCGGACCCCGGTGCCCTCGGTCTCCACCGCCAGTGCCTGCGTGAAGGAGAGCACGAACGATTTCGAGGCCGCGTAGGCGGCGTTCCACGGCGCCGGGGAGTACGCGGCGGTGCTGGCGATGTTGACGACGGCACCCCGGCCGCGGGCGAGCATGGCGGGCAGGAACCGCGCGGTCGTCTCGGCGACGGCCGCGGCGTTCAGGTCGACCGTCGCACGGATCCGGCCGGGGCCGGTGTCGGCGACCGTTCCGACGTGGGCCACGGCGGCGTTGTTGATCAACAGGTCGACCTCGGTCCCGGCGAGGTGTTCGGCCAGCTCGGCGGGTGCCTCCGGCCGGGACAGGTCCAGGGAGAGGGTCCGCACCTCGATCCCGTGCGCGGCCCGCAGCCGTCCGGCCGTCTCGTCGAGGCGGGCGACGTCCCGTGATACCAGGATGAGGTTCGTGCCTTCCGCGGCCAGCCGTTCGGCGATGGCCGCCCCGATACCGGTGCCGGCCCCGGTGATCAACCCGTAGTTCGTCATGCCGGGAACGCTAAACTTTCACGTTGACGTCAATGTCAAGCCGAGGTCGCCGCTGAGCGCCGACTCCGGATCGAGGACGTCGACGTCAATGTCAAACCGAGGTCGCCGCTGAGCGCCGACTCCGGATCGAGGACGGGTGGGGTAACGGTGCGGATCGGGGAACTCGCCAGGGCCGCCGGGGTCAGCACCCGGGCGTTGCGGTATTACGAGGAGCAGGGTCTGCTGGCCGCCGAGCGGCGCGGCAACGGCTACCGGGAGTACGACGAGCAGGCGGTCCGCCAGGTCGCCTTCATCCAGGACCTCTACAGCGCGGGCCTGCCGTCGGAGGTGATCCGGGAGATCCTGCCGTGCGCGGGGACGGCCGGCCCGACCGGTGACTGCAGCGCGTTGCAGGCCCGGGTGCAGGAGGTCCGCGACCGGCTGGCCCGTCAGGAGCAGCAGATCGCACAGCGTCGCGAGATGCTCGAACGCTACCTGGCGGGCGATGCGGCCCCGGCCGGCTTCCCCACCGAGGAGAGTGTGGCGGCCGGCGTCCTCAGCGGGTAGGAACCCGGCGGGCAGCCACAGCGGTCAGCGGATTCCGGCGTCCGCCAGCAGGCGGGTGATCACCCGGGCGGGCAGGGCCGGGTTGGCGGCGGCCGCTTCGGCGGTGGGCGGGTCGTCGAGCAGTTCGAGCAGGCGGGGCTGTGGGAGCCGGGGATCGGTGGCCATGGCGCGACGGACCGCGGTGGACGGGTCCCGGCTGAGCCGGTCGATCAGTTCCGGCGGGGCGGCGGGATCCAGCGCCACCAGGGCCCGGGCCTCCGGTGACGGGTCGTCGGCGAGGCGGGCCAGGCCCGTACCCGAAAAGGCCGGATGCCGCAGCAGGTCCTCGTCGCCGGTGGCGAGGTAGGTGTCCAGCACGAGTTCGCCGGGGACGTGTGCCTGGTGGGAGCAGAGCAGGGCCCGGACCGCGGGATCGGGGTCGGCGGTGAGGGCGGCGAGCAGGTCGGCGGGCAGGTCCGGGTGGCAGGCGGCGCTGCGCCGCAGGACGGGATGAGCCGACCGTACGCACCGGTCCAGTTCGGCCGGCCCGGCGGCGAGCACCCAGTCCAGTGCGGGGGTGGCGTCGGCCGGGAGGACCGGGTAGTCGATGGCGGCGCGCTGGGCCTCGGTGAGCTCGGGACGGGTGGAGACGGCCAGGCGGACCCGGGGCGACGGATCGGCGGCGAGCGTGGTGATCCACTCGGCGGGCAGGGCCGGGTCGGTGGCGGCGCGTTCCCGGTTCCAGTCGGAGCCGCCGGAGGCGAACAGCACCGCCTGGTCACGGCCGAGGGAGGCGGGCTGGTACGGCTTGCGGTCCAGCAGGGCGCGGGCGGCGTCGGCGATGCCGGGATGCCGGTCCCGGGCGAGCAGCGCCACCACGTCGCGGGGTGTGCCGGGCAGGTAGGTGAGCAGGTCACGGACCAGGGGCTCGGGGTGTTCGGCGAGCCGGCGGTGCACCCGGCCGGGCAGCGGGCCGGCCCAGCGGGTCGGCGGGCCCTCGAGAACGGCCTGCAGGACCCGGATGCTGAGGTCACCGGCGAGCCGGGCGCGCTGTTCACCGGTGGCGCCGGGGCTCTGGGCGAGCGCCTCCCGTACCTCCGGGTCGGGGTGTGCGGCGAGGGTGTCGAACGCCTCGTCGGTCCATGCGCGCCGGGCGGTGAGGTCCCACCGGCTGATCCGGTCGTCGCCGGCGAGCCGCACCAGGGCGGCAGCCGGGAGGGCCGGGTTGCGAACCAGGCCGCGCAGGGGGTTGGACACGATGACGAACATTACGGAACTTCGGTTCGGCTATCCACGGGCTGTCGGCGGAGTGACCGAAATGGACCCCCAGGCGGGAGCCGGGCGGAAAGCGCGGCAACCGGGCCGGCGCGAAGCCGGCCCGGTCTCGCCACCGGGAGGTCAGCTCAGCGGGCAGGTGCTGCGGTAGTCCGAGATCGAGCTGCTGCTCGGCCCCGGGCAGATGAACTGGTCGTAGCGGGTGTCGTTGTCGACGAACCGCTTGAGCCAGGCGACCGCCTGCACCGCGGTCGGGGTGTTGGTGGACTGCGGGAAGAAGTGGCTGGCGTTGTTCAGTTCCAGGTACGACTTCTCCGCCGAGGCGGGGATGCTGTTGTAGAACGGGATGGAGTGCGAGGAGACCGATGCGATGCTGTCGCTCTCGCCACCGATGATCAGCGTCGGGACCCGGAGTTCGGTCCACGACTTGTCGGCGTTCCACGGGGCCAGCGGGACGGCGGCCTGAAGGGACGGCCGGTCGCTGGCGGCTTCGAGGCTGCCGCCGCCACCCATCGAGTGCCCGGACACCGCGAGCCGGCTCGCGTCGATGCGGGTACGCACCGAGCTGCGCTGGGTCAGGTAGTCGAGGGCGGCCAGCAGCTGGGAGCCGCGGGAGGCCGGCTGGTCGAGGGTGGTGTTGGTCTCGATGCCGATGACCACGAATCCGTGTGAGGCGAGCCGCGGCCCGAGCCAGGAGATGCTCGACCAGTAGGCGGTGTACCCGGGCGAGATGGCGATCGCGCCGAAGGTGCCGTCACCGGTGCTGGTCGGGTAGTAGATCTCACCGCCGCCGAAGCCGGAGACGGACAGGCTGGACACCGAGGTCTGGCTGACCGCGTACGGTCCGCGGGACGCCTGGAGGGCGGAGAGGGTGGGTGCGGGGCCCCGCTCGTACGGGTTGGCGGCGGCCTGTGCGGCGACGGCGGTGCCGGTGGTGAGGGTGATCGCGGTGGCCGCAACGGCCAGCCAGCGCAGAGCTCGCTTCGGGACAGATGTCACGTCGACTCTCCTAACCTGGGGGATTGCATCGACGGAGGTCAGTCTTGGCAGTGCGACAACAAGCACGCATCGGTGAAATCGCCTGCGTTCTGTCATCGGACGGCAACATCCCGGAAATTTCATTTACCGCAACGCTGTTCCGTTCCGGCCCTGGGCACGGCACACTCGCCGCATGATTGATGCACCGGCAGTGCAGAAACTTGGGCTGGCCGGACGCGGTGACGCCCTCGCCGACATCGGCCGTCTGACCTCGGCGGCCGCGGCCGGGCGCGGCGGCGTCCTGGTGATCTCCGCGGGCCCCGGCGAGGGACGGACCGCGCTGCTGCACGCCGTCGCCGAGGCCGCCGACGGCTGGACGGTGCTCACCGCCACCGGCTTCGCCGACGAGCGCGATCTGCCGTACGCAAGCCTGCAGACCCTGCTCACACCCCTGCGTGACCGGCTCGCCGACCTGGCCCCGGCGACGCGCCAAGCGCTGTCGCGCGCCTTCGGCGGCGACCCCGGCGATCCCCTCGCGGCCGGCCTCGCCTCGCTATCCCTCGTCCGTACGGCCACCCGCACCCGCCCGGTGCTGTGCCTCGTCGACGACGCCCACCTGCTGGACCCGTCCTCGTGGCGGGCCGTCGTGTTCGCCGCCCGCCGGATCGGCACCGAGCGGATCGCGATCGTCGCCGCCGTCCCGGCCGGCGCCGAACCGGCCGGCTTCCCGGTGCACCGACTGGGCCCGCTCGGCCCCGCCGCCGCCCGGCAGGTGCTCACCGCACACGCCCCCGACCTCGCCGAGGACGTCGCCGGCAGCCTCGCCGAGATCGCCGCCGGGCACCCGGGCGCCCTCATCGACCTGGTCCGCGGCCTGAGCCCGGAGCAGCGCCGCGGCTACGCTCCCCCGCCGGAGACGCTGCCGCCGGACAGTCCGCTGCGCCGCCGGCTGGCCGCCGAACTGCACGTCCTGCCGCCCCGCACCCGCGAGTTGCTGCTGCTCGCCGCCGCGGCCCCGGACGCCGCCCCCGACACGCTGCTGACCGCGGCCGCCGCCCTCCGCGAAGCCGACCAGAACGGCGACGCGGCGAACGGCGGCGACCCGAAAGACGACGCGACGGACGGCGATGAGCCGCAAGCCGACGCGACGAACGGCGGCGACCCGAAAGCCGGCACGGCGAACAATGGCGACCCGGAGGATCACGCGGGCGGGCTCGCCGACTTCGCGGCAGCCGAGCGGCGGGGGCTGATCACGGTCACGGCCGCGGGAGTCGGTTTCCGCGGGCCACTGATGCGCGGGGTCGCGTACGCCGAGATGCCTGTCGCCCGCCGGCGGGCGGCCCACGCCGCGCTCGCCGCGGTGCTGGAGGAACGCGGCGCCCGGCTGCCCGCGCTGCTGCAACGTGCCGCCGCGACCACCGGCCCGGACGCGGCCCTGGCGCGGGATCTGGCCGGTGCCGCGCGGTCGGCGGATCCGGGGGTCGCCGCGGAGGCCGCCCGGTACGCCGCCGGCCTGTGCCCGACCCCTGCGGAGAAGGCGGGCCTGTTGCTGGCGGCGGCCCGTTCGGCGTGGCTGGCGGGCCGGCCGCACCAGGCCGGCCAGCTGATCCGCCGGATTCCCGCGGCCGCCGGCAACGCCCGGGTCCGCGCCCGCGGCCTGACCGCCGAGATGAGCCTGCCGGAGGGCCGTCCCGGTGCCCGCGATGTGCTCTTGGACGTCGCCGCCGAACTCGCCGAGTCCGACCCGGGTACGGCGCTGGAGGCGCTCGCCCTGGCCGGCGAGTCGGCGTGCCGTTCCGGGGAGCAGAACCGGTACGCCGCCCTGGCCCGCCGGGTCGCGGCCGGGCAGCGGGGCGACGAGCCGCCCGCGGTGGCGCTGGCGTTCCATCACGTCGCCGGGCTGGCGTGCATCGCCGACGGCGACGAGGCGGCGTCGTTCGTCCGGCTGCGGCAGGCGGTCGCGCTGGCCGACCGGGTCGCCGAGCCGGGACCGCTGCTGCGGGCCGCGACCGCGGGCATCCTGATCGGTGACGCCCGCCGGGCCGCCGCCCTGGCCGGGCGGGCCGCGGTCATGGCCCGGGAGGCGGGGGCGTCGGTGCTGGTGCCGCAGGCCCTGGAGCTGGCGGCGCTGGCCGGGATGGCGTCCGGCGACTACCCGGCCGCGAACGAGGCCGCGATGGACGGGGCCGCGGTGGCCCGCGGCACCGGCCAGCAGGTTCTGGCCGGGGCGCATCTGGCCGTGCTGGCGGTACTCGCCGCCCTGGTCGGCGACCGGGACACCGCCCTGAGCCGGATCGCGTCGGTGCCCGACGGACCGTCCCGGCCGCTGTGCGAGTGGGCGCTGGCACTGCTCGACATGGTCGACGGCCGTTGTCAGGTCGCCGCCGAGCGTCTGCTGGCCGTGGTGGCGGCACCGCCCGGCCCGGGTTCGGCGCTGCTGCGGGTGGCCGTGGTGCCGCATCTGCTGGAGACGGCGGCGCAGATCGGGGCGCGGGAGGCGGTCGAGCCGGTGGCGGTGGCCTTCGACCGGTGGGCGGGGCGGACCGGGCAGCCGGGCTGGCTGGCGTTGCGTGACCGCTGCCGGGCGCTGCGCGCCGACGACGGCGAGTCCGCGGCGTGGCATTTCGAGACGGCGCTGGGGCGCGAGGGCGAGGCGGGTTTCCCGCGGGCACACACCGAGCTGTTGTACGGCCGATCACTGCGCCGCCGCCGCCGCAACGTGGCGGCCCGCACCCACCTGCGCCGGGCCGCCGAGACGTTCCAGCTGCTGGACGCCGCCCCGTGGGCGGAGCAGAGCGTACGGGAGCTGCGCGCCGCCGGGGAACGCGTGGAGACGCCACCTCCGGCGGGGCCGGCGCTCACCGCCCAGCAGGAGCGCATCGCGTCCCTGGTCGCCGGCGGTGCAACCAATCGGGAGGTGGCGCAGGAGCTGCACCTGAGCCCGCGGACCGTCGACCACCATCTGCGTAACGTCTTCGCCCGCCTGGGAGTGCGGTCGCGCACCGAGATGGCCCGGCTACTGACCGCCCGTTAGCGTCTGGCGGACCTGCCAGTAGGTCTCGGCCTCGGCGAGGACGACTTCCAGCGTCGCGGTGCCGAAGACCGGGCGGAAGTCGTCGTCGTCCTTCTCGCCGCCGCCGAACCACTTCCACTCGGGGTACAGGTCCACCAGCCTCAGGAAGACGCCGTGCTGGTACTCGTACTTCCGCATCAGCCCCTGCAGGGAGATCTCGGTGCCGCCGCGTTCGTCGCCGGGGCGGACCTCGGCCGTCTTCATCTCGATGATCAGCAGGTTGTTGGCGGGGCCGCGACCGGTCCGCCGGTGCACGACCAGGTCGGCCCGGCGCACCTGGTCCGACGGGTCCCGTTTGACCTCGTTCTCAAGGGCCCGGTTGTACTCGACGTCGACGTCCCACGTCTTCGGCAGCGTCGGCGCCAGGTGCCGGGCGAGTTGAGAGCAGAAGGCGACCTCGGAGACCCCCCGGTCGCCGGCCCAGGGGATGAACAGGGAGTACTCGTCGACGATCAGGCTCCGGATCGCCACCCGGAGCCGCGTCTTCACCGTTTCACGTCGCATTCCGCCGATCATGCCCCGGTCAGGTCCACCGCCGCCCAACGATCGGAGAGCTGACGGCGGCGGCAGGCGACCAGGTGCCCGGCCAGGATGCCGGGGTGGCCGCCGCGCACGCAGACGTCGGCGCCGGCGGTCAGGACACCGGAGACCAGTTCGGCGGCGGCCCAGTCGTCGATCAGGGCGATCACCCGGGTGGCCTGCGGCAGCACGGCCCGGGCCAGGCCCACGTCGTGCACGGTGGCGCCGCTGATCACCAGCAGTTCCCCGGGACGGACGGCGTCGAGGCCGTCGACCATGCGCATCAGCCAGCCGTGCGGCAGGTGCTGCGGCAGGGCCGCGACCCGGCTGCGCTGCCCGAGGACGGCGACGGTCGGCTGCGCGGCGGGGGCGATGTCGTGTTCGGTCTGCACAAGCATGGTGGTCTCTCCTAGCCCGGTTCCCTCGTGTGATCTCCACGATTCGCCTCGCGCCTGTGCGCCACCATGTGCGCATCCTGTGTGTTGGTTGTCAGCTCGACGGCCCTGGCCTGGCCTTTCAGGCGTGCGCGTTCCAGGTGGCGAGCACCGGGTCGCTGTCATGTTCGAAACCGAGCGCCGAGTAGGTGGCGGTGTCCAGTTTCAGCAGGCCACCACCGGCCGGGGGCAGGCCGATCCAGCGGGCGCCGGCCACCCGCAGGCAGTGACCGTGGCCGATCAGCGCCACGTCACCGCCGGCCAGCAGCTCCCGCGCGCGGGCCAGGACCCGGTCGAGGCGGGCACCGACCTGCTCCGGCGACTCACCGCCGGGGCAGCCGTCGGCCCACAGCGACCAGCCGGGCCGCCCCGCGCGGATCTGCGGGGTGGTGATGCCCTCGTAGTCGCCGTAGTTCCACTCGGCCAGATCCTCGGTCACCTCCGTCACGGTGAGCCCGGCCAGCTCGGCGGTGTGCCGGGCCCGCTGCCGCGGGCTGGCGAGGACGGCGGTGAACGCACGCCCGGCGATCCGCTCACCGGCGGCGCGGGCCTGCCGCTCGCCTTCGGGGGTCAACGGCAGATCGGTGTACGACGTATGCCTGCCGTTGGCACTCCACTCGGTCTGCCCGTGCCGGATCAGCACGATCTCCGCCATGACGTCTCCTCCTCCCCGCGTCCGGACGGACGTCAGGGATGAGCATCATCCCAGGGAACGTTCATCGGGTGGCGTGCCTCGTCGCGGGCGGCGATCTGTTCCTGGGCGCGCAGATACTGCGAGCGGGTGATCTCCCCGGCGATCAACTGGGCGGTGAGCACACCTTCCAGGCTGCTCGGGGCGGCCGGCTCGGCGTGCCCGCCCTCCGGTGCCGTCGCGGCCCGGTCCGGCTCGCCCCGTTCGTCGCGGGACGGCCAGAAGGCCAGCGCGGCAGCGGCGATCAGGCCCAGCGTCGCCACCAGCAGGACCACCATTCGGCACCACCACCCCTCCTGTGACATCTTCGTCACACCCCGCAATGATCGGCAGGCAAAGCCCGAAAGATCCCTTTCGACACACCCGCCGGAGCCCTCCGGAGATGACTACGGGCCAGGGCTGTGCCCGGGCTGTCGTTTCGCCGTGGACCCCCCGGCAGGCACCGGGCCGGCCGTCCGGTACGCGGGGAGCCGTACCCACCGGGGGGCCGTTGGACCCGAAACGGGCGGGACCTTCGCGGGCCCGGAAGGGGGTCTTCGGCACGGGCGCCGACGCCCGGCGCGGCGGACAGTCATAGGTGAGGACATCGCCTGGAGGAGGACCAGATGGCCACCACCGCTCGCCACCACGTCACACAGCTCGAGCAGGTCGAGGCACCCGGCTCGATGATCACGCACACCGCCGCCCGGCTGCTGGCGGCCCTGCGGATCGGCACCGGATTCGTCTTTCTCTGGGCCTTTCTCGACAAGACCTTCGGCCTCGGGTACGCGACTCCCGCGGCCAAGGCCTGGATCAACGGCGGATCGCCGACCAAGGGATTCCTCTCCGGAGTCGCGGTCGGACCGTTCGAGAGCTTCTTCCACACCATCGCCGGCGCCGTCTGGGCCGACTGGCTGTTCATGCTGGGCCTGCTCGGCGTCGGCGTCGCGCTGATCCTCGGCATCGGCCTGCGGATCGCCGCCGTCGCCGCCGGCCTGATGATGGCCTTCATGTGGGTCGCCGAATGGCCGCTCGCCCAGGAGACCAGCGCCGGTGAGGCCACCCGGTCGAGCAACCCGCTCGTCGACTACCACGTCGTCTACGGCGTCACCGCCGCGGTGCTCGCCCTGACCTACGCCGGGCACACCTGGGGCCTGGGCCGCTGGTGGGCGAAGCTGCCGATCGTGCAGAAGAACCGCTGGCTCATCTGAAACCACCCCGCACCAAGCCCGGCCGGGCACACCCGGCCGGGCTCTGTCGTGCGCCGTAGGGTGGCGCGAGTGACGGACATCGTTGAACACGAGGTCGACGCCGGGATCGGGCCGTCATCGGACTGGTCGCCCTCGCCGGGGCGGCTGCCCGCCCGGCTGACCGAGGTCGGCATCGTGACCACCTGGGCGGTCTCGACGTCCCGTTCGTGGCAGCATGGCCGGATGACACCGGAGGAACTTGTCGGTCGGGCACTGGAGGTCGCCGAGGAGGGCCTGCGGGCCGGTGAGATGCCGATCGGCGCGGTCGTCGCGATGGGCGACGAGATCATCGGCCGGGGCCACACGTCGGAGCGGACCCGCGGCCGCCGCCTGGTGCACGCCGACCTGCTGGCCATGATCGAGGCCGACGAGCGTCTCGGCTGGACCCGCCGGGAGCAGCCGCTGGTGCTCGGCATCACGATGGAGCCGTGCCTGATGTGCCTGGGTACCGCCCTGACCCTGGGGGTTTCGGAAATCTACTTCGGGCTGGACGCCCCCGATGACGGCGCGGCCGGTGTGGCCTCGGTGTGGCAGCCGGGCACGCAGGACGGGATCTTCTTCCCGCTCCCGGCGATGACCGGCGGTTTCCTGCTCGCGGAGTGCCGGGACCAGTTCCGGCGGTATGCGGACATGACCACGAAGCCCCATCTGCGCCGCTACGCCGAGGCGATGGCCGGTCTCCCCGCCCACTGAACGGCCGCCCGCTGAACGGTCCGGGCGCCCGCCCGGCCTGACGGCTGGCTCTCACCGCTGTCTCAGGTCGGCTGAGACAGCGGTGAGAGCCAGCCGAGGTCGAAGCGGCTTCCGGCGCCGGCCGGGCGCGGATCATCGAGCAGGGCCGATTCTTCCTCTCCTGGCGGTCACCGACGGTCGTGAACAAAGTTCGATGCGTGGTTGAACCGATCCAACGTGGCGCGGGTACACCCGGGCGTCCGTCCTGGGAGGAGCACAACCGATGACCGATCGACTGCACGTCGACCCCGTGTCGCTGGAAGGGATCGCCGACCGGTTGCGGCGCTCCGGCGGTGCCCTGCGGGCCGCCAGCGGCGGCGGCCCCGGCACACCGGACGCCGGCACCGACACACCCATCTTCGAAGACCTGATCACCCGGCTCGTGCAGAACGCCACCGCACTCGCCGGCGGCCTCGACGAGGCCGCCGCCCGGGTTCTTCAGGCCAACCGGACGTACGCCGACGAGGACCTCGGCAACGCCCGGAACATCGGGAGCCGATGATGCCGATCGACACCCGCCTCGACGGCGGTCCCGTGACGCTGTACGCCGGCTCCCGGTATCTGCGCGACCGGCTCGGATTCGAGGTGGACGGCAGCGCCACCACGCTGCGTGCCGCCGGCGACGAGGCCCGGCACGGCTGGCTGGGGTCGGCCGGTGCCGCCTTCGGTGACCGGATGGCCGCGGCCGCGGTCCGGGCCGACGCACTGCGCGCCGAGGTCGACGCGACCGCGCTGACGCTCTCGGAGTACGCCGACACGCTGACCGGCGCGCAGACCACGATGCTCGCCGCCCGGCAGCTCGCGGCGGCCCAGGGTCTCATCGTGGCCGGGACGATGATCCTCGACCCGTACTCCCCGGATCCGGTCGTCCACCAGCAGCAGCGTCTGGCGTACGCGGTCGCCCTCCAGCAGGTCTCGCAGGCCCGCGCGATGATGGTGACCGCCCGCGCCGTCGCGCAGGCCCGGCAGGCGGCGGCGCACGCCCAGCCGATGATCCGGCCCGGCGACGTGGTGAGCGGTCCCGGCGGCGGTGCACCCGTGCAGAGACCCGCGGCCACCGACGGCGACATCCCGTTCGCCCCGGAGCAGCGCGAACCAGCCGCGGCCCATGAGCTCAACCATGTGGTGCAGCAGCGCAACGGCCCGCCCACGCCGGCGGTGACGCGGTGACGGCGCCGGGACCGGCGGCACCGCGCCGGTGACGCTACAACCGGGCGGCAACCGTTCCCGCAACCGTGCTGGGGCAGAGTGCGCCCCATGCGAAAACTCGGAGCAACCGTCGCCGTCGTCGCGTCCATCCTCGGGGTGGCCGGAAGTATCGCCGGTCCCCTGTACGCCGCGTTCGGGGCGAGCTGACACACTTGACCGATCATGACGCTGACCGATCGCATCCCGGGCTCCCCCGAACCTGACGCCGTCTTCGACGCCTTTCAATCGTGGGTGGCGGAGCAGGGCCTGACCCTGTATTCGCACCAGGAGGAGGCGCTTATCGAGATCGCGACCGGGGCGAACGTCATCCTGAACACCCCGACCGGCTCGGGTAAGAGCCTGGTCGCGACCGGCGCGCACTTCGCGGCGCTGGCCGACAACCGCACCACCTTCTACACCGCGCCGATCAAGGCACTGGTGAGTGAGAAGTTCTTCGCCCTGTGCGCGGTCTTCGGCGCCCAGAACGTGGGCATGCTGACCGGTGACGCGAATGTCAACGCGGATGCCCCGATCATCTGCTGCACCGCGGAGATCCTGGCGAACCTGGCGCTGCGGGAGGGCACCGGCGCCGACGTCGGCCAGGTCGTCATGGACGAGTTCCACTTCTACGCCGAACCGGACCGGGGCTGGGCGTGGCAGGTGCCGCTGATCGAGCTGCCGCAGGCCCAGTTCATCCTGATGTCGGCGACCCTCGGGGACACCGCCAGGTTCAAGGACGATCTGACGAAGCGGACCGGGCGGGACACCGCCGTCGTCGCGAACGCCGAACGGCCGGTGCCGCTGACCTTCGAGTATGCGATGACACCGCTGCACGAGACGATCGAAGAGCTGCTGACGACGAAACAGGCGCCGGTCTACATCGTGCACTTCACGCAGGTGGCGGCGCTGGAGCGGGCGCAGTCGCTGATGAGCATCAACATGTGCACGCGGGCGGAGAAGGACGCGATCGCCGCGGCGATCGGCAACTTCCGGTTCACCGCAGGCTTCGGGCGCACGTTGTCACGGCTGGTCCGGCACGGCATCGGCGTGCACCACGCGGGCATGCTGCCGAAGTACCGGCGGCTGGTGGAGACGCTCGCCCAGGCCGGCCTCCTCAAGGTCATCTGCGGCACGGACACCCTCGGTGTCGGTATCAACGTGCCGATCCGCACGGTGCTGTTCACCGGCCTGTCGAAGTACGACGGGGTCAAGACCCGCCTGCTCAAGGCCCGGGAGTTCCACCAGATCGCGGGCCGGGCGGGCCGGGCCGGCTACGACACCATGGGCACGGTGATCATCCAGGCGCCGGAGCACGTGATCGACAACGAGCGGGCGCTGGCCAAGGCCGGTGACGACCCGAAGAAGCGCCGCAAGGTGGTGCGCAAGAAGCCGCCGGAGGGGCAGATCGGCTGGGGCCGGCCGACGTTCGAGCGGCTGGTCGACGCCGAGCCGGAGCCGTTGACGTCGTCGTTCCAGGTGTCGCACGCGATGCTGCTGAACGTGATGAACCGGGGCGGCGACCCGTACCCGGCCCTGAAGCACCTGCTGACGGAGAACCACGAGGAGCGGCCCGCCCAGCGCCGGCACATCCGCAGGGCGGTCGGGATCGCGCGGGCACTCGTCGCGGGTGGCGTCATCGAACGTACCGAAGAGGGCGTTTATCGGCTCGTCGAGGATCTGCAGCTGGACTTCGCGCTGAACCAGGCGCTGTCGCCGTTCGCCTTGGCCTGCCTGGAGCTGCTCGACAAGGAGTCCCCGGAGTATCCGCTGGACGTGGTCTCGGTGATCGAGTCGACGCTGGAGGACCCGCGGCAGATCGTCTCCGAGCAGCGTAAGAAGGCGCGCGGCGAGGCGATCAACGCGATGAAGGCCGAGGGCATCGAGTACGAGGAGCGCATGCAGCTCCTGGAGGACGTGACCTGGCCGCAGCCGTTGAAGGAGCTGCTCGACGCGGCGTACGAGACGTACCGTCGCGGGCATCCGTGGGTCGCCGACTACGAGCTCAAGCCCAAGTCGGTGGTCCGTGACATGTACGAGCGGGCCATGACGTTCACCGAGTACGTGTCGTTCTACGGCCTGTCCCGCTCCGAGGGCCTGGTGCTGCGCTACCTCGCCGACGCGTACCGCGCGCTGCGCCAGACCGTGCCGGAGGACGCCCGTACCGAGGAACTGACCGACCTGATCGAATGGCTCGGGGAGCTGGTCCGGCAGGTCGACTCCAGCCTGCTCGACGAGTGGTCGCGCCTGCAGAACCCGGACGCTCCGGTAGCGGAGGTCCGCATCGACGACAAGCCCCCCGCGGTCACCCGCAACACCCGCGCGTTCCGGGTGCTGGTCCGCAACGCCATGTTCCGCCGGGTCGAGCTGGCCGCGCTGCGCCGCTGGGATCTGCTCGGCGAGATGGACGCCGAGCACGGTTGGACCTCGGAACGCTGGCAGAAGGCCATCCAGGAGTACTTCGAGGAGTACGACAGGCTGGGCACCGGCCCGGCGGCCCGCGGCCCGGCGTTCCTGCACATCGAGCAGGGCGCCACCCAGTGGCTCGTCCGGCAGGTCTTCGAGGACCCCGAGGGCGACCACGACTGGGGCATCGACGCCACGGTCGACCTGGCCGAGTCCGACGAGGCCGGCACCGCCGCGATCACGGTCACCGCCGTCGGCCCGCACTGAGGACAGCGCCCGCCGTGGGCTCTCGCTGAGAGGACAATCCTCGCCGTAGGCACTCGCTGAGAGGACAGTGCTCGCCGTTGGCTCTCACTGAACGGACCGTTCTGGCCGTCCTGGCGGAGCTGGCCCCGGCCGGCACCGACCGGATCCTGGACGTCACCCACGGTTCGCAGCCGCTGGTGTGGCTCGCCGACTCCGAGCGGGCCACCCGCCGGGAGGGCGACCGGCTCGCCGCCGTCGACGCCCTGCACCGCGAGGAGCGGATCCTGCACCGCGGCTGGGGTTTCCTGGCCGGCCGCACCGAGATCGACGGCAGGATGCGCAAGGTCCGGGTACCGCTGCTCAGCCAGCCGGTGCGGCTGGAACGGGCGCTCACCGGCTACCGGGTGACAGTCGCCGGCGACAGCGCGGTCACCCCGCTGATCGCCGACCGGGCGCTGGCGGCGTCCCTGGAGAACGCGCCGGGCCTCGGCATCCCCGGCTGGCTGGAAGTGATCGGCGCCCGCGCCTGGCTGACCGCGGCCGCCGAGGCCACCGGTCTGGACTTCGACGCCGTCACCGAACCCGGCGGCCGCCTGCCCACCGACCGCCTGGTGCTGGTGGCGGGCGCGGCGCTGTACGTGGTCCGCGATGTCTTCGGCGCCGCCCCACGCGACAGTCTGCGCAGTTGGGCCGGTCGCGACCTGTCGCAGACGGCGCTGGCCGCCGTGTACGGCTCGTCCCCGGCCGCCACGTCGACCACCGCGTCGCCGCCCGGCCGGCCTGCCCCTTCATCACGCCCGTCGGCGGCGTTTCCACCGGACGCTGCCGTGGCGTCCGATTTCTCCCTCGCCGAGGATACCGACGACGACGTGGTCTCGCCGCTTCCGCTGAGCGGGGCGCAGGCCCGGGTGGTGGCGCGGGCCCGGTCCGCGCCGGTCACCGTCGTGTCCGGGCCGCCCGGCAACGGCAAGAGCCACACCGTCGTCGCGGCCGCCCTCGAAGTCGTGCACAGCGGTGGTTCGGTGCTGATCGCCACCCAGTCCCCGCATGCCGCGGAGGTGCTCGCGGCCCTGCTGGCCCGCTACCCGGCCCCGGAGCCGGTGCTGTTCGGCGACACCGGCAGCCGCGACGGCCTGGCCACCTGGCTGGCCGCGGGCGCCGACGAAGGCGTCAGCTCGCGGCAACTGCGCGCCGACCGGCAGGCGGTCACCGAGAACCTCCATACGGTACGAACCATCCGATCCGAGATACAAGGGATCCTGCGGGCCGAACAGTCCGCAGCCGTACTGCCCGCCTTCGAACCGTTGCTGGCCGCCCTGGCCGTCGACGTGCCCGGAGCCTTCGACGACACCGTCGACCTCCCGTCGGTGATCCGTCTGCTCGGCACTCCCCCACCCTGGGCCGCCCGCCCCGCAACCACGGGCGACGCCGGTCTGGTCACCCCCATGGATCCCACCGGCTCTCCGCCGGCAATCGACACCGGTGTGCTGTTCGCGGGTGCCGGCAGCGGGCCGGACGAGCCGACCGGATGGTGGGCCCGGTGGCGGGCGGGCTCGGCGGTGAAGCGGGCCCGGCGGTTGGTGCGGGCGCGTCCGGACGTACCTCTGGCGCGGGTCTGGGAGGCGGTGGCGGCGGCGACCGCGCAGCGGGCCGCGGCACGTCTCGCGGTGACCGGCGGGGGTGATCTCGCACGCCGGTGGGAGGCGTTGCACGAGGCCGAGGCGGTGTTGCGGGCGTCCGCCGGTACCGCAATGCGGCATGCGGGCCGCAGCGAGAAACGCTGGGACACCGACGGTCGACGGGCCGCGTCCGCGCTGGCCACCGCCCTGCGCGCGGGTCGCAGCCGACGACGGGAACTGCTGGCACGGATGGATGCGGCGCCGTTGGTGCGGGCGCTGCCGTTGTGGATCGGCACGGTCGCCGACGTGGAGGATCTGCTGCCCGCGGCGCCCGGAATGTTCGATCTGGTGGTGATCGACGAGGCGTCGCACGTCGACCAGATCCGGGCCGCGCCGGTGCTGGCCCGTGCGCGGCGGGCACTTGTCGTCGGCGATCCGCGCCAGTTGCGGTTCGTGTCGTTCGTCAGCGACGCCGGGGTCAGTGAGGTCCTCGACCGGCACGGCGCCGACGACCGGCTCGACGTACGCCGGGTCAGCACGTTCGACCTGGCCGCCTCGGCCGCGCCGACGACCTGGCTGACGGAGCATTACCGCAGCGTGCCGCACTTGATCGGGTTCTCGGCACGTCGTTTCTACGGCGGCCGGATCGCAACGATGACGCGCACCCCGGCCACCGACGCCACCGACGCGATCGACGTCGTCCCGGTCGGTGGTGCCGCGGTCGAGGACGGTGTCAACGCCGCCGAGGTGGCTGCCGCGATCGATGCGGTCGAGAAACTGGCCGGGGCCGGGTTCCGCAGCATCGGGGTGATCACACCGTTCCGTGCCCAGGCCGACGCGCTCGAATCCGCCCTGGTCGCCGCCTTCCCGGTGGAACGCATCGAGGAACTGGGCCTGCGGGTCGGCACGGTCCACTCCTTCCAGGGCAGTGAGGCCGACGCGGTCGTGGTCTCCCTCGGCCTGGTCGACGGTGACGCGGCCGGCCGGCGGCGTTTCGTCACCGACCCCCAACTGTTCAACGTGATGATCACCCGAGCCCGTCACCGCCTGGTCCTCCTGTCGTCGCTGACCGCCGCGGACGGCCTGATCGGCGACTACATCGCCTACGCCGACGCACCGGCCAGGGCGCTTCCGGACGATGCCGCGCCCACCGGATGGGCGGCACGGCTCGCCACCGAGCTGGAACGCCTGGACGTCCCGGTCCGCCCCGGCTACGCCGTCGGATCGTGGCGCCTCGACCTGTGCGCCGGTCCGGCCGGCGCCGCCATCGGCGTCCTGTGCGGGGTCCACCCGGACGGCCCGGACGCGCACCTGGACCGTCAGTCGGCCCTGCACCGGGCCGGATGGCAGCTGGTCGACGCCTTCCCGAGCCGCTGGGACGGCGACCCACGCAGGGCGGCCCTGGAGATCGCCGCCCTGGCGGGCGCCACACCGGCCGGCTGACACCGGCCCGAAGACAAGGCCCCGCCCCACCGATCCGCACCGCGACCCCGACCCGACCGAACGCCGAGCCACCCCACGACACCGGCCCGCGCGGAGCCGGCCCACCGGCCCGCACCCGCCCCGCGGCCCCGAGCCGCCCGGACGCCGAACCGCTCCGCCCATCCGCGCCCGCCACGGGGCACCCGCTCGCGCGGAGCCGAGCCGCTTCGGATCTCCACCCGCCGGGTGGTGGCGGGTGGCTTCGGGTCAGGGCCGGGGTGGTCGGTTGTCCAGGATGCGGGCTATGTCGGTGACCGCGGGCAGCCGGACGGTGAAGGTGGTGCCGAGGCCCGGCTCGCTGGTGGCGGTGACGTCACCGCCCTGGTCGGCGACGATACGCCGGACGATGGTGAGACCGAGCCCGGAGCCACCGGTGGCGCGCTGGCGGGCCGGGTCGGCTCGCCAGAACCGGTCGAAGACGCGGGCCACCTCGTCGGCGTTCATGCCGACGCCGGTGTCGTGGACGGTGAGGACCGCGTCCGGTCCGTCGCGGCTGACCCGCAACTCGACGCGGCCGCCCGCGTCGGTGTAACGGATCGCGTTGCTCATCAGGTTGCTGACCACCTGCCGCAGGCGGTCGGGGTCGGCGCACACCTCGACCGGCTCGGGGGCGTCCACGATCACGTCGATGCCGGCGTGCCCGGCGATCACGCGGTGTGCGGTCGCGGCCATCTCGGTCAGTTCGGACAGGTCGAACGGCACCGGGTCGTAGCCGAGTTCACCGGCCTCGGCCAGCGCCAGGACCTGCAGGTCGTCGAGGATACGGCGCTGGAGCAGGGTCTCCTCGTGCAGCGACGCGAACAGTTCCGGCGACGGCTCGATCACCCCGTCGGCCAGGCCCTCCAGATAACCGCGCAGGTTCGACAGCGGCGTGCGCAGCTCGTGGGCGACGTCGGCGACCAGCCGCCGCTGGCGTTCCTCGCTGCGCTGGAGCGCCTCGGCCATCGCGTTGAACGCCCCGGACAGGCGTGCCAGCTCGTCCTCGCCGCGGGTCGGCACCCGCACGTCCAGCCGGCCGGCGGCCAACTGGAGGGAGGCTCCGGTCAGCAGCCGCACCGGCCGGCTCACCCGCCGGGCGATACCGGCGGTGCCGAGGGCGGCGAGCAGCAGCAGCGCGGCGACACCGAGCAGCGCGGGTTGCTGAAGCACGTCCAGGTCCTGGTCCTGCCGCGCACCGAAATAGATCTCCACGGGTACGACCGAAGGGCTCGCCACCGCCTGCTGGAAGCCGATGAAAAGGCATTTGTCATACCCGGCGCCGGTGATCTCACAGTCGCCCATCCGGGCCCAGGCCTCGTCGCGCCACGTCGTGTCGCGACGGACCGCGGTGATGCCGTCCTCGACGCATTTCGGCTCGGCGTTGAGGCGCTCGTCATCGAGGTACGGTGGCCGGTCGGTGGTCAGGGCCGAGGACCAGTCGCCGACCTCGGCCATGCAGCGGACCGCGATCAGCGCCGCCCGATACTGCGCGGCCTGGACCAGCGCCCGCACCGATGGTGATGCGGTGGTGCTCTCCGCCTGGAACAGGTCCGCCGGCAGGTCGGGGCGCCTCGGCACGGTGACCGGCAGCACCCCCGGCGTGCGCCTGCCCGCGGCGGCCAGTTTCGACTCGATCGCCGCGCCGGCCTTCTGCGCGGCGATCTGGATGGCCGTGTCCAGCGACGGGACCGGCTCGACGTTGCTGGGCAGCAGCTGCACCGGGCCGGCCGCCCGTCGCTCCAGGTTGTCGGAGTCGGTCAGCACCTCACCGTCGCGGGTCTCCACCCGGATGTGCAGGCCGGTCTGGTCGGAGAGCTCGCTGACCACCGCGTCGATGCCGAGCCACTGGCCGTTGAGCACGCCGAACAGCCGGATCGCGTCGACGATCTCGGCCTCGTGCCGGTCGCGTGCCTCCGCCACCCGGGCCACCTCGCGGGAGGCCAGGCTCAGCGTCAGCCAGGCGGTCGCGCCGATCGCCGAACCGGCGACGACCAGCACGAGCAGGAAGATCCGCAGACGGAAACTCACGGCTCGGCCATCCGATACCCCCGCCCGTAGACCGTCTGCACATACCGCGGCTCGGCCGGGTTCACCTCGATCTTGCGGCGCAGGTTGACGACGTGCGCGTCGACGGTGCGCTCGGACACCTCGTTCTCGAAGCCGAACGTCTTGTCCAGGATCTGGCCGCGGGTGAACACCCGGCCCGGCTCACGTGCCAGCAGCTCCAGGATGCCGAACTCCTTGGCCGTGAGCCGCACGGGGGCGCCGTTCACCCGTACCTCGAATCGGGGTGCGTCGACCTCGATCGCGCCGACCCGCAGGATCTCGGAGGCCTCGTTGCCGCGTGTGCGGCGCAGCAGGGCGCGGATGCGCGCGGTGAGCTCGCGCGGGCTGACCGGTTTGCTCAGGTAGTCGTCGGCGCCGATGTCCAGGCCCAGGAGCATGTCGTTCTCCGCGGAACGGGCGGTGACCAGCAGGATCGCGACGTTGGCGAGGGCGGCGTCGGAGTCGGCGCGCAGGATCCGGCAGACGTCGAGGCCGTCGACCTCCGGCATCATCCAGTCCAGGACGACCAGGTCGGGACGGCGGGCCCGGGTCTGTTCCAGGGCAGCCCGACCGTCACCCACGGTCAGCACCTGATGACCCTCGCGCTCCAGGTAGAGGCGGATCAGCTGGGCGTGCTTGGGATCGTCGTCGGCTACGAGGATGCGGGCGGTCACGGCTCGAATTCTGTCCCAGGCTGTCCAGGCCGGCCAACAATGCGAGGAACCTATGAAGATCAGGTCCCGGATTCGTGCCGCGCACATTCTCGGCATCTTCCGCACAGGTTCTTCACAGGTCGAGGCCTACGGTCGGCTCCTTGAATCGTTGAGGAGGATCTTTCGATGTGTGGCCTGAGCGCTTTTGTCAGCAGCCGCCCCGACCCGGGGCCGCTGGACGCCACGTTCCGTGAGGCCTTCGCCGCCGCACTGGCGACCCTGCACCACCGTGGCCCGGACGACACCCAGATCGAATTCGGCGACGGGTTCGCGTTCGGTTTCAAGCGTCTCGCAATCATCGACCGGGAGCACTCGGTCCAGCCGCTGCACTACGCCGACCGGTGGACGGTCGTCTTCAACGGTGAGATCTACAACTACCGGGAGCTGCGGGCCGAGCTGATCCGGGTGCACAACGCCGTCTTCGCGACCGAGGGCGACAGCGAGGTGCTGGCGGCGGCGTTCCACTACTGGGGCGAGGCGGCGCTGCCCCGGCTGCGCGGCATGTTCGCGTTCGTGGCCTACGACCACCGCACCGGCACCCTGCACGCGGCCCGCGACGCCTTCGGGATCAAGCCGCTCTACATGCTGGAGACCGCTGACGGGCTGTTCCTGGGCAGCGAGCGCAAGGCCCTCGACCCGTTCGCGGCGCCGGCCGGCGCGGCCCTGGAGACCGAGGCGCTGGCGCACTACCTGACGTTCCAGTTCGTGCCCGACCCGATGAGCCTGCACCGGCACATCCGCCGGCTGCCGCCGGGTCACCGGATCATCTGGACGCCGGGTGGCGGCGTGCGCATGCACCGCTGGTTCCGGCCGTCGCTGCGCCCGCTGCGGGTCGAGCCGGAGGACGCGTACCAGAGGATCCGCGAGGCGCTGACCGCCAGCGTCCACGCCCACATGCACGCCGAGGTGCCGGTCGGGACGTTCCTGTCCAGCGGCGTCGACTCGTCGGCGATCGCGGCGCTGGCCGTCCGGGAGAAGCCGGACCTGCACGCGTTCACCGCCGGGTTCGCCGCCCAGGGCTACTCGGAGATCGAGATCGCCCAGGACACCGCCAACCAGCTCGGGATCCGGCTCACCCCGACGGTCGTCAGCGACGAGGACGTGCTGACCCACCTGCCGCGGATCATCCAGCTGCTCGACGACCCGATCGCCGACCCCTCGCTGATCCCGCTGTTCTTCCTGGCCCAGACGGCGTCCCGGTTCGTGACCGTGGTCCTGTCCGGGGAGGGGTCGGACGAGCTGTTCGGCGGCTACACCATCTACCGCGAGCCGCTGTCGCTCGACCGCGTCGACCGGCTGCCGCCCGGCATGAAGCGGGGCCTGAAGCACCTGGCCGAGGTGCTGCCCGAGGGGGTGCGGGGCCGGTCGTTCCTGGAGCGCGGCACCACCCCGATCGAGCAGCGCTACTACGGCAACGCGCGGATCTTCGACCCGGAGGAGAAGGCCCGGGTGATGCGGTTCACGTCGCAGCCGCACACCGCGATCACCGCACATCTGTATGCGGAGACCGCCGACGTCGACCACGTCGCCTCCATGCAGTATGTGGATCTGCACACCTGGCTGCCCGGCGACATCCTGGTCAAGGCCGACCGCATGTCGATGGCGCACAGCCTGGAACTGCGGGTGCCGTTCCTGGACCAGCAGGTGTATGCCGCGGCCGCCGGCCTGCCGACCGACCTGAAGCTGCCGCCCGGCGTCACCACCACCAAGCACGCGCTGCGTGAGGCGATGAAGGGCATCGTGCCCGAGTCGGTGCGCTCGGCCAAGAAGCTGGGCTTCCCGACGCCGACCCGGCTGTGGCTGCGCGGCCAGATCGGCGACTGGGTGGACCACCTGCTCAGCACCTCCCAGGCCGGCGACCTGATCGACCTGGAGTATGTGCGGGGCCTGCTCGCCGAGCACCGGGCCGGAGGCGCCGACCGCTCCCGCAAGGTGTGGACCGTCGCGATGTTCTGCCTGTGGCACGCCATCGCCGTGGAACGCTCGATCATCGTGGACGACCCGCTGCCCACCCGGGTGCCGGTTCAGCGCCAGGAGCCGGGTCTGTCGCACGTTTTCGGCTGACCGCCGGGCCTGATCCACGCCGGGTCTCGCCCCGGTGCGGCGCCGAACGTCCGGGCCGCCACCCGGAGGCGCCGCACCGAGCCGTGGCCTGGCGCGGATCAGGCCATCAGGGGTAAGCCGTTCCCGGCCCGGTCTTTCGTGGGGATCGGCCGTGCCGGAGCCGACCGGGGGGTCGGCCGGGGCCGGCCGGGTCCATGGAGGGCCGGGCGGGACGGGATCGGCCCTTCGGGGGGATCGGCCGATCCACGGTGGCCCGGCAGTGGGGAACTTTAGGCCGCGCAGCCTCCCCGCTGCCGGGCTGCCGCACCGCCGGGCTGCCGCACCGCCGCACTGCCGGGCCGCCGCACCGCCGCACTGTCGGGGCGCCGCACCGCCGCACTGTCGGGCCGCCGAGCCGCCGCCGGTACCGCGCCCGCGGTCGCCGATACCGGGCCGTCGCCCACCTCTGTTACCGCCGCTCCAGGGCGCTCGCCGCCGTTCCTTACCTTCGCTGTCCTGGCAGTCGCCCGCATGGGGTGGTGGGGAATCCGGCAGGATGGCGGTGTGACCGTTCTGGAACAGGCCATGATCGACGCGGCCGCTGATCCGCGGTCGGCAGCATGGGACGTCGTCTGGCACGAGTCGATCAACCAGGGCGACGCGGTCCTGGGCAGCGAGAGACTGTTGCCGTGGCTGGCGGATGCCTGTGCCGGATTCACGGTCGGTGAGCGGGAGAAGGCCCTCGTACTGGGCGGGCTGATCGCCGTCGACATCGTCGGCCGTGACCGGGAACAATATGCGCCGGAGATTGCGGCGTTGCGGGCGCTGACGATCGAGAACCTCGCGGCCGGTGCCTCCGACGAACGGATGTTCGTATACATGCAGCAGGCCGTCCTCGGGTTCGACGGGGACGACACGTGGGGCCGGCAGCTCGACCTGATCAACGACGGTGAAGTGGGCGTCGAATGCCCCTCGTGCGAGGCGGAGCAGCTGCTGTCGCTGGACCCCACCGACTCGCGGATCGAGCCGGACCTGTCGGTTTCACTTGCGGCCCGCCTGCACGCTGAGGCGCTGACCAGCGGGTTTCCGGAGGTGGCGGCCACGGTCGGCCTGCTGTTCGGTCGATGTTCCTGCCCCGAGTGCGGTGCCGAGTTCCGGGTCGCCGAGCGGGTGGCCGCCTGACCGCCGCCAGCGGGACAGCAAGACAAAGACGCGACAGCGGATTCGCGGGACGGCGGCAGGCGGACGAGACAGCGGGGTCGCGGGACAGCAGCAGGCAGGCGACAGCGACGGGCGAGCGACGAGCGACGAGCGACGAGCAACGGCGGGCGGCGGGCGGCGGGCGGCGGGCGGCGGGCGGCGGGCGGCGGGCGTGATAGAACGGGAGCGGCCGACCGGGCAAGGTCCGTGCCGAGCCCCGTGGTCCGCCGCCGTGTGGACGGTCGTGGTCTCCGCCCCGGCGTAACACCGACGTAGTGATGGGTGACATCCCGCCGGCACCTGCGGAATCCTGCCCGGTCGGCCAGCGATGAGTTCCGGGGCCGGCGGCGGTCACCTACAGCATGGGGGACTCTGCGGTTCGGTTCGCGGTCGGTGTGGTGGTCACGCGCGCCGACATTCCGGTGCTGTGTGCCCGTCTGGCCGATCTGTTGCGCGGACGGGCCGGCGAACTGGTGGAATTCGACGTCGGCGGGATCCGCGAACCGGATGTGGTGGTGGTCGAGGCGGTGGCCCGGTTGCGGCTGACCGCCCGCCGCCACGGACGGCGTCTGGTGGTCGTCGGCGCCGGGCCGGATCTGCTGCTGCTGTTCGCTCTGCTCGGTCTCACCGACCTGGTGGCCCCGGGCACGGCCGTCCCGCGCCCTACCAGCGCCGGCAACGGGACGCCGCTGACGGAGTGAAGCCGAACAGGACCGGCCTACGGCGCACCGACACTGCGGCACCGAAATAGAGCCCGACATGACCGGCCCACGGCACAGCGACACGGGTGACGGCGGAATGGAGCCGAACACGACCGGCCCACGACCCGCCGACACCCGGCACAACGACACCGGTGACAGCGCAGTGGAGCCGGACACGACCGGGCCCACGGCCCACCGGGACCCGGCACGGTGACGGCGGCGGAGGGCCGCCGGACACGAGCGGCCCCGGGCGGGTCCGTCCCCACGACGGACCCGGCGGGGCCGGGCAATCGTGACCGTCAGGGCAGGTCGGTCGGCGGGAGGTGCGATGGGAGACCGAACAGGGGGAACAGCCGGGCGGTGTCGAGGAAGTTGTTGACGGCGGCGATGCGGCCGTCGGCGATCTCCAGGACGATCAGGGCCCACGGGTCGTGGCCGTCGCCGGTGGGGCTGGCACGGTACTGGCCGAAGGCGGGCAGGCCGTTGGCGATCACCGGGATCAGGCGGGAGCCCTCGCAGCCGCTGCCGGTACCGGACATCCACGCGCTGATGTCGTCGTGACCGCGGAGCCACAGGGCCAGCGGCGGCATCGACAGGGTGGCGTCCTCGTGCAGGAGTGTGGTGAGGGCGCGCAGATCGTACGCCTCGAAGGCTTTGACATAGCGGGCGAGAAGCTCGCGCTGCTCGGCGTCGAGGGGCCGGTAGGTGTCGCCCGCCGACGGCGTGGCGGCCGCGAGTGTGGCGCGTGCCCGTTGCAGGGCGCTGTTGACGCTGGCCACCGAGGTGTCGAGCAGGTCGGCGACCTCCTGCGCCGACCAGGCCAGCACCTCGCGCAGGATCAGCACGGCCCGCTGCCGGGACGGCAGGTGCTGGAGTGCGGCGACGAACGCCAGGCGGATGGATTCGCGTTCGGCGATCAGGTTCGCCGGGTCGGAGCCTTCGGGCAGGATGCGCTCGTCGGGGACCGGGCCGACCCAGATCTTCTCGGGGTGGATCGCGCCGGGGTCGGTGGCGTGGCCGGAGCCGGCGGGGCCGAGGTCCATCGGCCGGATCCGCCGCTGGGCGCTGTCGACCATGTTGAGGCACACGTTCGTGGCGATCCGGTAGATCCAGGAGCGCAGCGACGAGCGGCCCTCGAAACTGTCGTGGCCGCGCCATGCGCGGATCATGGTCTCCTGCACGGCGTCCTCGGCTTCGAAGGCCGAGCCGAGCATCCGGTAGCAGTAGCCGGTCAGCTCCGGCCGGAAGCGTTCCAGCTGGGCTTCGATGGGTGGGTCTGTCACCGCGTCACTCACGCGCCCGAACCTATCGCGGATTCTTTTCCACGGCAGCGATGAGTTTCCGGTACGGGCCCGGTCCACCCGATGTAGGCATTGCTGAACAGTATGAGGGAGTCGTCATGAGCTACGCCGAGGTCAACGGGATCAACCTGTACTTCGAGACGCACGGGGCCGGCCGGCCGCTGATCCTGCTGCACGGCGGGCTCGGCTCGGGTGAGATGTTCGGGGCGTCGCTGCCGGCGTTCGCCGAGAATCACCAGGTGATCCTGGTCGACCTTCAGGGGCACGGGCGGACCGCGGATGTGGACCGGCCGTTGGATTACACCCTGATGGCCGACGATGTCGCGGCGCTGATCGACCACCTGGGCCTGGACCGCCCGGACGTGGTCGGATTCTCCCTCGGCGGCGGAGTCGGTCTCCATCTGGCGAGCCGCCACCCGGGGAAGGTCGGCAGGTTGGTGGCGACGTCGGCGGGGATCCGGCGCACCGCCTTCTACCCGGACCTGCTGGAGCAGCAGGCCCAGGTGAACGCGGCAGCCGTCGAGTTCATGAAGGAGACCCCGATGTACGAGCTGTACCAGCGGGTGGCGCCGCGCCCGGAGGACTTCCCGCGGCTGCTCGACAAGATCGGCGAGGCGATGCAGCGGGATTTCGACTTCACCGAGGAGGTCCGGGGGCTCCAGGTGCCCACCCTGATCATGGGCGCCGACGCCGACATGGTCCCGCCGAGCCACTTCGCGGAGATCTTCGCCCTGCTCGACGGTGGTCAGCGCGACGGCGGCTGGATGCGCGACGGCCGGCCCAAGGGTGGGCATGCGCTGGCGATCCTGCCGGGCACCACCCACTACGACATCATCGACTCCCCGCTGTTCGCCACGACCGCGCTGGCGTTCCTCTCCCAGGAGATGTAGTCGCGCAGGTGCCGGGCGGTCAGGGTGTCGGACTTGGCGACGAGTTCGGCGGGGGTGCCGGTGAAGACGACGGTGCCGCCGTCGTGGCCGGCGCCCGGCCCCAGGTCGATGATCCAGTCGGCGTGGGCCATGACGGCCAGGTGGTGTTCGATGACGATGACCGTGTTGCCGCTGTCGACGAGGCGGTCGAGGAGGGCGAGCAGTTGGTCGACGTCGGCCAGGTGCAGGCCGCTGGTCGGCTCGTCGAGCAGGTAGGTGGCGACGCCGCTGCCCATGTGGACGGCGAGTTTGAGTCGCTGCCGTTCGCCGCCGGACAGGGTGTTGAGCGGCTGGCCGAGGGTGATGTAGCCGAGCCCGACGGCGTTGAGGCGTTCCAGGATCGCGCGGGCCGGCTTCTCGGTGAAGAAGTCGAGGGCCTCGCTGACCGGCATGGCCAGGACCTCGCTGATGTCGCGGCCGCGGAGTTTGTACTCCAGCACCCGGGCGATGAAGCGTTTGCCCTCGCACTCCTCGCAGACCCCGGCGACGCCGGCCATCATCGCCAGGTCGACGTAGACCAGGCCGATGCCTTTGCAGTTCGGGCAGGCGCCTTCGGAGTTGGCACTGAACAGGGCGGCCTTGACGCCGTTGGCCTTGGCGAAGGCGGTACGGACGGCGTCGAGCAGGCCGGTGTAGGTGGCCGGGTTGCTGCGCCGGGAGCCGCGGATGGCGGACTGGTCGACGACGATGACGCCGTCACGCTGCGGCAGTGATCCGTAGATCAGGGAGCTCTTGCCGGATCCCGCAACGCCGGTGACGACGGTCAGCACACCGGTGGGGACGTCGACCGAGACGTTCTTGAGATTGTGGGTAGCCGCGTCTCGAATGGGTATTTGTCCGGTATGTGGCCTTGTCGAGGCTTTGAGTTCGACGCGATGCCCGAGGTAGCGCCCGGTCAGGGTGTCCGAGGCACGCAGGGCGGGCACGTCGCCCTCGAACTGGATGCGGCCGCCGGCCGGACCGGCACCGGGGCCGATGTCGACCACGTGGTCGGCGATCGCGATCGTCTCCGGCTTGTGCTCGACCACCAGGACCGTGTTGCCCTTGTCCCGCAGGCGCAGCAGCAGCCCGTTCATCCGCTGGATGTCGTGCGGGTGCAGGCCCACCGTCGGCTCGTCGAACACATACGTGATGTCGGTCAGGCTCGAGCCGAGGTGCCGGACCATCTTGACCCGCTGCGCCTCCCCACCGGACAACGTGGCCGACTCCCGGTCCAGCGACAGATATCCCAGCCCGATCTCCACCAGCGAGTCCAGGGTCTGCCGCAGGTTCGCCACGACCGGGCCCACCGACGGCGCCGTGACCCCGGCCAGGAACTCCGCCAGGTCACTGACCTGCATGGCCGAGCACTCGGCGATGTTCCGGCCGTCGATGCGCGAGTCCAGGACCGACGGCTTCAACCGGCTGCCCCCGCAGTCCGGGCACGCCGCGAACGTGGCCGCCCGGTCGATGAACGCCCGGATGTGGGGCTGCACCGACTCCCGTTCCTTCGTCAGGTACATCCGCTGCACCTTGACCACGAGGCCCTCGTACGTCGTGTTGATGCCGTTGACCTTGATCTTGATCGACGGTTTGTAGAGGAAGTCGTCGAGCTCGGCCGCGGTGAACTCACGCACCGGTTTGTCCGGGTCGAACAGCCCCGACTCGGCGAACCCGCGCACATACCAGCCGTCGACACTGAAGTTCGGGACCGTGATCGCACCCTCGTTGATCGACTTCGACCGGTCGACGAGCTGGTCCAGGTCGAGGCTGGAGACCTTGCCCAGACCCTCGCAGCCCGGGCACATGCCCTCGGCGTTGAACGAGTAGGCGAGCGCACTGCCGGCGCTCGGCGACCCCAGCCGGCTGAAGACGATCCGGAGCATCGTGTACGCGTCGGTGGCCGTCCCCAGAGTGGAGCGGGCATTGGCACCCATCCGCTCCTGATCGACGACGATCGCCGCGCTCAGATTGTGCAGGGCGTCCACGTCGGGCCGGGCCGGACTGCCCATGAACGACTGCAGGAACGCCGAATACGTCTCGTTGATCATCCGCTGCGACTCGGCGGCGATGGTACCGAACACCAGCGACGACTTGCCGGAACCGGAGACACCGGTGAAGACGGTCAGCCGCCGTTTCGGGATGTCCAGCGAGACGTCGCGAAGATTGTTCTCCCGGGCCCCGCGGACCTGGATGACACCGTGGCTGTCTGCGATGTGAGTCACGCAGCGACAGTAGCCAGCAATGCGGCCAGAAACCGTCCGCTATCCCGCGCGACGCCGGGCCCGGCGGGCCGCCAGCTCATCGTTGCCATCCGGGACGGCAACGGCACCGACCGGCTGCGGGCCGGTGGCGGGCTCCGCCGGCAGGTGCGACAGCGAACCCTGGATCTCCTTGAACGCCCCGCCGATCGCGATGCCGAACACACCCTGGCCGCCCTGCAACAGGTCCACGACCTCCTCCGGCGACCGGCACTCATACACCGTCGTCCCGTCCGAGATCAGCGTGATCTCGGCCAGATCGTCCACCCCGCGCGACCGCAGCGTCTCGATCGCCCGCCTGATGTTCTGCAACGACACCCCGGCATCCAGCAGGCGCTTGACCACCTTGAGAACGACCAGGTCACGGAACGAGTAGAGCCGCTGGGTGCCGGAACCGGACGCGTCCCGCACGCTCGGGATCACCAGCGTGGTCCGCGCCCAGTAATCGAGCTGCCGATAGCTGATCCCGACCGCCTGACAGGCGGTGACACCGCGATAACCGACCTCGCCGTCCTCGCCGACGAGTGGGCCTTCAAGAGGTTGCTCGTGCACGCGACTACCTCCCCCGCGCCCATGATCAAAATCTAGGCGGTGTGCCGGTTCACCTGGACTTCACGAGCGTATATCTCAATCACGGCCGAAACATGGAGGTAACCGCTCGACACGCCGCGCACGGACGAACGGCGCCGGTCGATGTCAGCCCGCGAAATCCTCCGGCCGCACCTGGTCGAGGAACTCGCGGAACTTCTCCACCTCGTCCTCCTGCTCGTCAGGGATCACGATCCCCGCCTCGGTGAGAACCTGGTCGGCACACCGGATCGGCGCACCCACCCGCAACGCCAGCGCGATCGAGTCACTCGGCCGCGCCGACACCCGCAGATTGTCACCGATCAGCAGATCGGCGTAGAAGACGTTGTCCTTCAGCTCGGTGATCTCGACCGCCTTCAGCGGCGCCTTCAGCGCCGCCAGGATGTCGCGCAGGAGATCATGCGTCAGCGGCCGTGCCGGCTTGACGCCCTGCTGCTCATAGGCGATCGCGGTGGCCTCGACCGCACCGATCCAGATCGGGAGATAACGGTCGCCGTCGACCTCCCGCAGCAACACGATCGGCTGGTTGCTGGGCAGCTCCACCCGGACCCCGACCACGCTCAGCTCACGCACCGCCGCCTCCGTGTCGTTATCGTCTCGGCTGCAGCGCAGCCGCCCTAACCTGCACGGTACACGCACACCACGGGCACCTGATCCGCACGGCGGCGGGTTCAGCGACCCAACTCACCCCGTAGGCCCGAACGGACCAGCGCCGCGTGCAGCCGCTGCGAAAGCGCCTGCAGCTCACGTGCGGTCTCCACGGCACGCGCCCGCGCCGCCGGGTCCTGCTGACGGGCCAACGGCGCCAGCAACTGTGTGAACAGGCCCACCTCACGGTCCGCGCCGTTGCGGAAGGCACGCAGGTGACGAACCTCCAGCCCATACTGGGCCAGACCCACCACAGCCTCCACAATGATCACCTGATCGGCGTCATACCACCCCGGCGGACGCGCCGTCACCAGCCCGATCTGCTCCAGCTCGGCCAGCAGCGCCTCATCGACACCGGTCCGCTCCAGCAGATCCGCCTTCGGCACCCGGGTGTCCGCCGGATCCCGGGCCTGCTGCGCACCCACCGCCACCAGCGTGGGCCGCTGCGGAACCACCGGCTCCTTCTCCATCCGGTCCAACTGCTCCCGGATCACCCGCAAGGGAAGATACTGGTCGCGCTGAGCGGTCAGCACGAACCGCAACCGGGCCACGTCGTTCCACGAATACTTCCGGTACCCGGAGGCGGTGCGTTGCGGGTCGACCAGACCCTCCGCCTCCAGGAACCGCAACTTCGAGATCGTGGTGTCGGGGAACTCGGTGCGCAGATGGGCCAGCACCTCCCCGATGCTCATCAGCGCACCCTCACGCCCGTCCTGAGGGCGCGAAGCCCCCGGATCACGCGCTGCCGCCCCCGACTCCGTCACGCCCGGCCCTCGCCCTCCGGCCGCGGACCGGCGATGAACACCAGACGGAACTTGCCGATCTGGACCTCGTCGCCATTGCTGAGCGTCGCGGCTTCAACCCTTTCGCGGTTCACATACGTACCGTTGAGGGAGCCGACGTCGCGAACGGTGAAGATGCCACCGTCGCGGTGGAACTCGGCGTGGCGGCGCGACACGGTCACGTCGTCGAGGAAGATGTCACTGTCCGGGTGACGGCCACTGGTCGTCACGTCGTGATCGAGGAGGAAGCGGGCGCCGGCGTTGGGCCCACGGCGCACCACCAGCAGAGCCATCCCCGGGGGGAGCGAGCCGGCCACACGGCTCGGAACCACGTCCGTCTCGGGTCCCTCCAGCACCTCGTCAAGGGCGCCAAGGTTCAGCGTGGACGTGACGTCGAGCGGGGGGAACTCGTCGTCTGGGCGCGTCATCGGACCACCTCACGGATCAGTTGGTCGTCGCCTCCCGGCGAGGCCAGCGACGTTGCGGCCCCGCCAGGGCCATATCGGCCCGACGCACGACTATCGGTTTCAAAGGAATAACAGTTCTTCGTGTGCTCCGCGAGCCTAGTCAGCGCCAATATCGCTGGGCAACCGGACTCGCGGAAGAAACGAATGGACGGGCATGAAAATGCCCGCGGCGTCAGCTTTCGGTGAGCGCCCGGTACGCCGCGGCGTCCAGCAGCGCGGCCACCGACGCCGGATCATCCGGCGCGATCTCCACCAGCCAGCCCGCCGCATACGGCTCGCCGTTGATGATTTCCGGCTCATCGGTCAGCGTCGCGTTCTTCGACACCACCGTGCCGGAAATCGGCGCGTAGATCTCCGAGACGCTCTTGGTCGACTCGATCTCACCGAGCGAGTCGCCCGCCTGCACCACCGTGCCCTCGTCGGGCAACTGCACATACACGATGTCACCCAGCGCGTCCTGCGCGAAATGGGTGATGCCCACCCGCACGGGCCCACTGCCGTCACCGGCGATCCACTCGTGCTCCGCGGTATACCGCAGATCCTCAGGAATCAACGCTTCCTCCGTTAATCACGACACCGGACGCGCGTATCGCAGGGCTGCTGCCTTACGCACCGTGGTCACTTCGACCAGGGAACGCGAGTCCATGGTCACGCTACCGCCGTCACTCTTCGCCTGCGCCACCACCCCGCCCGGGATCTGCAGCGCCGTACTCATCGTGCTCGCCGGACCGATCACCAGCAGATGGAACGGACCGGTCAGCTCCTCACCGTCGGCGATGATGCCACCACCCGACGCGTCCACGAAGAAACTCGACGCGACCAGCCGTACCGCCGCCCCGTTCGCCCCGTTGAGCTGCATCACCTCACCGCCGGCGCCCCGCAGCTCCTGCACCGTGTTCAGCACGTCCGACGCCCGCACGTCGCTCAGCGTGATGTCCAGACCCGGACCACGACCCGGCACCGTCCCGGCCAGCAGCCCCAGATCCTGACTGCGCCGCTCGGCCTCCGCCAGAGCCGCCTCACGGCCTCCCACCTCGGAGTTCAACTGCTGTTTACTCTGCTCCAGCGCCTGGATCTGAGCCAGCAGACGACTGTCCTCCGACTCCAGATCACTCAGGATCCGGACCAGGTCCTCCTGCCGCGTCGCCGCCAGCCCGTCATCCGCGTCGTTGCTGCGCAACTGCACCACCAGCGTGAACCCGAGCAACGCCAGCAGCACCCAGATCAACGTCCCGGCCGGCGCCGGCCGCCGGAGCCGCGGGCGACCAGGATCACTTTCCGTGGGCGCCGTCGCCGCCCCGGAAATCGACGGATCGGGTGACGTGTCCGACGTCTCCCCCGCCTCACCCGTCCGGGGCGCGCCGGCCGGCTCCCGACCACCGAGATCAAGATCACCAGGGGGTACGGCCGGAGCACCGGCCCGCCCGTGCTCCTCCCCGGGGCCGCCGGACAGCACACGATAAGCACCCGAACCGAACATCTCCGGCACTTCGGCTCGCTGCCCGGTCACAGCTTCCCCGTCAGCGCGAACCCCGGCCGCCACTTCCCGACCACCGTCGTTGCGGGTCGCTTCGGCCGCACTCAACCCGGCCCCGTCGATCCCGGCCAGCGGCGTCCTGGCCGAAGGCGTCCCGGTGGAAGACGTCCCGGCCAGCGGCGTCCCGGTGGAAGGCGTCCCGGTGGAAGACGCCCCGGCCGCGTCCGTCCCGGGGGCGTCCGGGCCCGGCGCGGACAGGTCGCGGCCCGCCAGGGAGACGGTCGGCTCGTCGCCGTCGATCGAGGCGTCCAGCAGGGGGACCGCGGCGAACGGAACGGTCGGCTCCTCACCGGCACGCGGTGGAACGACGGAGGCCGTACCCCCGTCGTCGTCATGCGGCCGCGCCACGCGGTCAGGATCGGTCATCTCGCGTCCTATGCCCGGAAGAGGTGCCGTCGGATCGCCGCGACGTTACCGAAGATCCGCACGCCCAGCACGACCACGACACCCGTGGACAACTGACCACCGACCCCCAGCTGGTCGCCGACGTAGACGATCAGGCCCGACACCAGCACGTTCGAGATGAACGACACCACGAACTGCTTGTCGTCGAAGATGCCGTCCAGCTTCGCGCGCACCCCGCCGAACACCGCGTCCAGCGCCGCGACCACTGCGATCGGCAGATACGGCACCAGTTCGGGTGGCACCGACGGTTCGAACAGGATGCCCAGCAGGACACCGGCAAGCAGGGCGAGTACGGCGATCATCGGCCGCCTTCCGTCACTGACGAGTCCGGCACGGGCGACCCCGCACCGGACGACACGTTCGCGGAGCCCGACGGAGCGGGCGCGATGCTGGGCTCGGCCGACCGCAGCTTCAGGCCGGTCGCCGCCTCCAGCGTCACGTCATCGGCCTCGGCGGTCTTGAAGGAGATCCCGAACCGCGCCGACAGCGTCTCGAAGAACCGGCCCGCATACCCCTCGCGGAAGTCGTCGGCCAGATCGTCCGGCCCGATCGCCACGATCTCGTACGGCGACCCCACCGGCCGGATGTCCACCAGGATCGCCTCACCGGCCTGCCGGATCCGCGACGTCGCCGTCAGCCGCTGCCCGTTGATCATGATGGCCTCGGCCCCGGCCTCCCACAGCGCGTTCGCCGCCAGCTGGAGATCGGTGTCCTTGACCTGCGCCTCGACCCGCCGCTGCCCGGTCACCGCGTCCACCGACGTCGGCCCGTCGGTCAGCGTGATCCGCGCCCCCGAACCGCGCACCCGCGCCAGCCCGGTGAGCGCCTCCAGGTCACGTAACCGCGCCGCCGTCTGCCCGCCCAGCTCCCGGTCGCGCAGCGCTGCCACCTCGTCGGCCAGTTCGTCCGCACGCCGCTGGAGCTTCCCGGTCTCCTCGCGCCGGTTCTGCACCTGGCCGATCAGCTGGTCCCGCGCCTGCGTCCGGGCCGGTTCCTCGGCCATCGTCTGCCGGTAGGCCACCACCAGCAGGAAGCCGATCACCGTGAGGGTCAGCGTCACCGACACGCCCGCCACCCGCCGGCGCACACCGGTCCGGGGGCCCTCCTTGGCCCGCCGGGCGGCGGCATCCGCGTAGCCGGGATCGAGCGGGTTCTGGAACAACTCGGTCAGGAAGTCCGGCGCGTACGTCCGTTTACCCGAGCCGCCGTCCGGGTCCGGCGGCCCGCCTATGCTGCCCAGGCCCTCCCAGGAGCCGCTCGGCTCCCGCAACGCGGCCCTGGCACCCCCCGCGGCGTCGGACGAAGCCGGCCGGATCCCAGGGCTCTCGCCCGCCGGCTCCGGCCGGACCGGGACACCGCCCGGGTCGCCGGCGGGCGGACGGCTCACGAGGAGCCCTCGCGGTCGGCGCGCAGCACACGCACCGCCTGGACCACGTAGAGAGCGGCCGCACACCAGTACAGACCGAGCGCCCACCAGGACAGGCCCCAGCCCACCGGCCCGATCCACCAGTCGATCGACGGCACCGCCTTGGCCAGCAGGATCAGCGGGAACGACGCCAGCAGCAGGAACGTCCCGGTCTTGCCGACGTAGTGGACCGGCGGAGGCCCGTAGCCGTGGCGGCGCAGGATCAGCAGCACCACGCCGAGCACGGCCTCGCGCAGCAGCAGCGCGCCGGTCAGCCAGAGCGGGATCACCTCACGCACGGTGAACCCGAGCAACGTCGCCACGATGTAGAGCCGGTCAGCGAACGGGTCCAGCAGCTCCCCGAGCCGGCTCACCGAGTTCATCCGGCGGGCGACGTAACCGTCGACCCAGTCGGTCGAGCCGCCGACCATCAGCACGATCACGGCGGCGATGTCGTTCTCCACGCCGAGCAGCAGGTAGAGGAAGAGCGGCACACCGAGCAGCCGGACGAAGCTGATCGCGTTCGGCAGGGTCCAGATCCGATCGGAGGATTGGATGGACGGCGCAGGTTGCTGCGACATCGCGACTTCCTCTCCCCCTCGGCCGAGGCCCCCGCCCGGCTCATTCGCGAGCCCGGTCCCGATCGCCGCCGCATCCGGGCGGTCGTGCGCATACGTTCCCGGTCGCTCGCCGAGCAACTATAACCAGCCGCGTCCTCCCACCTGACGCGCAGTCACACCGGCCACACTCGCCAGCCCATCCTAGGAGGCTGGTCCTCTGATCTCGCCCCCGCGCGCCGACCGCCTCTCAGCGGACGGCGCGACAGCGGCGACGGTGCCGTGATCCGCCGGAGCGCCGCCTGCCGGAGGGTGTCAGCGAGGACGGCGGCCGAGGCGGGCCCGGACGTAGTCGTCGATGACGTAGCGGCCCAGGTCGGCCGGATCGGGACTGAAGACGCGGCCGCCGTTGCGGTGCGCCACGGCGGAGACGAAACGGCGCAGACCCGGATCCTCGCCGAGCATGAACACGTTCAGGGTGGCGCCGAAGCGGGTCAGCAGGTCCACCTCGTGGATGGTCGCCTGGACCGTCTCCGGCATGGGTGGCCACCAGAACACGGCCTCGCCGTCCGGCTCCAGGTGGGAGGTGGGCTCGCCGTCGGTGACGACCAGGATCACCGGCTCGGCCCCCGGGTGGCGGCGCACATGCCGGGCGGCCAGTTTGAGGGCGTGCTGAAGATTCGTGCCCTTCTCGATCGTCGGCTCGATGGCGGCCAGCTCACCCTGCGACAGCGTCTGGGCGTACCGGCCGAAACCGATGATCTGGAGGGCGTCCTGCGGGTACTTGGTCGCCACCAGATGCGACAGGGCCAGGGCGGTCTGTTTCATCGGGCCCCAGCGACCGTCGGCATACATCGAATAGGACAGGTCCACGCAGAGGGCCACCGCCGCCGAGGCGCGCCGCTCGGTCTCGGCGACCTCGAAGTCGTCGGGCTCCAGGCGTACCGGAAGGGTGGCGGAACGGCCGGCGGCGCGGCGCCGGACCGCATTGCCGATGGTGCGCACCACGTCCAGGGGTTGATCGTCGCCGAACTCCCACCGGCGGGAGGAGCCGATCAGGTCGCCGGCCGCGCCGGCGTCGCGCATGTCGTGCTGACCGCGTTTGCCGGTGACGTCCCGGAAGATCGCGGACAGCGCGGTACGGCCGAGGCGGCGCAGCGCCTTCGGGGACAGGGTCAGCCCGTCGGCGTCGCGTTGCACCCAGCCCTGACGGCGCAGTTCGCGTTCGAGTTCACGCAGGCGGCGCAGGTCGTCGGCGGCGGACCGGCCGAGCTGCCGTTCGACCGCCTCGACGTCGACGTCGTCCAGAGTGGCGCCCGGGTGTTCCTGACCGAGCTGGTCGATCAGCTCGTCGAGGTCGGCGATCTCGCCGAGGGCGGAGGCGGCGTCGCCGTAACCCAGATCGGCGGGGCCGCGCATCCGTTCGCCGCGGCCCCAGTTGAGGCCGGGACGCAGGGCACGGAGGTTGTCGGTGAGTTCGGCGAGCTGCCCCCGCAGCGGACCCTCGCCGAGTGCCTGGGCCATCAGCTGCTCGAGTTCCTCGCGCTGCTGCGGGCTGAGCAAGCGCATCAGGCGTTCGGCGGCGGCGGCCTGCCGGGCCAGGGAGTCGATCAGTTCGTCGACGTCGGCCGGATCATCCGGGAAGAAGCGCCCGTGCCGCTGCATGAAGTCACGGAACGCGTCGCCGGTGTCCTCACCGCGGGCATGCCGGGCCAGCAGATCGTTGAGATCCGTCAGCATCGCCGAGACGTCGGACATGTCGCCCTGCTGGAGCGCCTGTTTCATGCCCGCGAAGCGCTGCGACACCACCTCATCACGCAGACCGGCGAGGATCTGCCGGTAGATGTCGCGCGCCTCGGCGGAGGACCAGTCGTAGTCGGACAGGTCGGAGACGGCCTGCGAGACCGAGCGGGGCAGATTGTCCAGCACGGCCTCGTTGAACCGGGCCGCGTCGTCGTCCCGGGCCGCCAGCGAGTCACGCTCGGTGGCCAGCGCCTGATCGAGCATCTGCCGCGCCCGGGTCACCGCCCCGTCCAGGTTGCCGCGCCGCAGCGCGTCCCGGCGCAGGCGCCGGGCCCGTTCGCGCAGCGATTCCAGCCCGCGCCCGTCCCTCGGGCCGCGCCGGATCAGATCCCGCAGCGCGTCCCGCAGGCTGTCGCCGGCGAGGACCCGCTCCCCCATCTCGTCGACGGCGGCCCGGACGTCGTAGGGCGGTGCGAGGGGATCGGGCCCGTCCCGCCAGGCCCCGTACCGGAAGACGTTCCCGCTCATCGTGCCGCCCCGGCATGCGCGGCGGGGGCGGGGGTGGCGAAGGTGGGCATCAGCGGCTCAGCTTCCGTAGATGGTGCGGCCGTCGTCGGTCAGCTCCTTCGCCAGGCGGCGGGTCAGGTGCAGGCCCTCCAGCGCGAACTCGATGCCGGAGGCCGCCTGACCGGGGCTGGGCGCGTCGCCGAGGTCGAGCCGGTCGAGGACCTTGGCCAGGCCGGGCACCGTGCCGATCTGATCGAGCAGCTCCTCGGCGCTGACCAGGTCACCGGTCTGGATGATGGCACCCTCGGCGACGAGGTCGGTGAAACCGGACAGGTCGAGACCGGCGAGCCGGGCCCGGAACGTCTCGGCGGTGGCGACGCGCAGCAGATGGCCGAGGATCTCGGTCTCCCGGCCCTCCTCACCGCTCTCGAACTCGACCTTGCCGCGCAGCGTCGACGTCACCGACACGGTGTCGCAGACGCGGGCGACGGCCTCGCGCTCACCACGGAGCCCGGCCCGGCGCAGCGCGGACGCGGCGACGGTCTCGGCGGCGGCGATCGCGAACCGGGCGGACACCCCGGAGCGGGCGTCGACCGACGGCGACTCGCGGACCCCGCGCGTGTAGCGGGCCAGCACCTCCACCAGGAAGGCCGGCAGCTGCGCGACCAGGGACGCCTCCTGCCGGATCAGCGCGATCTCCAGCTCGAGGTCGACCGGGTAGTGGGTACGGATCTCCGCCCCGAACCGGTCCTTGAGCGGCGTGATGATCCGGCCGCGGTTGGTGTAGTCCTCCGGGTTGGCCGACGCCACGAGCAGCAGGTCCAGCGGCAGCCGCAGCTGGTAGCCACGGACCTGGATGTCGCGTTCCTCGAGCACGTTGAGCAGCGACACCTGGATGCGCTCGGCGAGGTCGGGCAGCTCGTTGACGGCGAAGATGCCCCGGTTGGTGCGCGGCACGAGACCGAAGTGGATGGTCTCCGGGTCGCCGAGCGCGCGGCCCTCGGCCACCTTGATCGGGTCGACGTCGCCGATCAGGTCACCGACGCTGGTGTCCGGGGTGGCGAGCTTCTCCCCATAGCGCTCCGAGCGGTGCAGCCACGCGACCGGCAGGAGGTCACCGGACTCGGCGGCCCGCCGGCGGGCGGCCGGGGTGAGCGGATGGTACGGATGTTCGTGCAGCTCGGAGCCCTCGATGTAGGGCGTCCACTCGTCGAGGAGGCCGACGAGCGCACGGATGAGCCGGGTCTTGCCCTGCCCCCGCTCGCCGAGCAGAACCATGTCGTGGCCGGCGAGCAGCGCCCGCTCGACCTCGGGCAGCACGGTGTCCTCGTAGCCGACGATGCCGGGGAAGCGTGGCTCACCGGAACCGAGCCGGGTCAGCAGGTTGTCGCGCAGCTCCTCCTTGACGGTGCGGAACTCGTGCCCGGAGGCACGCAACTCGCCCACGGTGCGGGGCAGATCGGCGGGCGGGACGGGTGTGATCGCGAAGGGCGCCTGTGTCACCGCAAGAACGCTACCCCTGTCCTGTGACAAACAACGACTGTGCGGGCGGACACATCCAGGGCCGCGGGATTGGCTCTGGTCGCGGTTCCGGCCGCGCGGCACGCTTCGCCTCATGACGACGAGCGAGCCGACCACCGGGATCCAGCGGTACGCCGCATTCACCCTCGACCCCGCCGGCGGCAACCCGGCCGGCGTGGTCCTCGACGCGGGCGCCCTGGACGACGCCGCCATGCAGGCGATCGCCGCGGACGTCGGCTACTCGGAGACCGCGTTCGTGACGGCCCGTGACGGCGACCGGTTCCGGGTGCGGTACTTCAGCCCGCTGGCCGAGGTCCCGTTCTGCGGGCACGCCACGGTGGCGACGGCGGTCGCGCTGGGGCCGGGCGAGCACCTGTTCGAGACCAACGCGGGTCTCGTGCCGGTCATCGTCGACGGCTCCGGGACGGCCACACTGACCAGCGTGGATCCGCACGTCACGGAGCTGGCGGCGGACGATCTGGCGGCCCTGCTGGCGGCGCTGCGCTGGGACGCCGGTGACCTGGACCCGCTTCTTGCGCCGAAGGTGGGGTTCGGTGGGGCGTACCACCCGATTCTGGCCGTGCGGAGCCGTGCGCGGCTCGCGGACCTGGACTACGACGTGCCGGCGCTGAAGGCGCTGATGACCGGGCGTGGCTGGACCACGGTGCAGCTGGTGTTCCGGGCCGGGGAGAACGAGTTCGACGTGCGTGATCCGTTCCCGGTGGGCGGGGTGTATGAGGACCCGGCGACCGGGGCGGCGGCCGCGGCCTTCGGCGGTTATCTGCGGGAGCTGGGCCTGGTGGGCGCCGCCGCGACGGTCACCCTGCGGCAGGGCGACGACATGGGGCGGCCGAGCCGCATCACCGTCCGCCTGGATCCGGAGATCAAGGGGGTACGGGTCAGCGGCACGGCCGTCCCGATCGTCAGCTGAGCGCCGGCTCGCCGGGGAGGCGGCTGAGCCGGGCGGTCAGGAACGACGCCCCGGGCCGGACACCGACGACCGTCCCGGACGGGTACCGCAGCGTGTGGTCGCGGTCGGTGGAGATCAGCACCACGCCGATCCGGTGCCCGGCCGCGAACACGTGGTCGGTGCTCTGCAACGCGAACCGGAACGTGTACGCCTCCCCGGCCGTGACCGGCGTGGTCCACGACGGCGAGATCCGGTTGCGCACGTCGATCCAGCCGCGGGTGACGATCTCGTAGTCCGACGGTGCCGTCACGTACTCCCGTCTGGCGAAGCAGCCGGGGTCGCCCTCGATGCCGGGCCCGATGCAGTCCTGTTCGGTCAGGGTGCGCACCCGGACGAACCGGTCGGCGGTCCCGTAGTCGACCAGCAGCGCCGTCAGATACGGCGAGTCGCCGGCCAGGTCGGCCCGGACGCTGATCCGGGGTGTCCCGGTGAGCCGGACGTCGGCGGTCAGCGGCGCGGTCAGGTGGGCGAACCGGTTCGGGTCGGCGGCGTCCGGTGCGGCGGCCAACGACCCGGCGGTACGGGAGGTGTCGTCCACGAACGTCCGCCGCGGCCCGTCACCGAGTCGCAGCGTGGTGTCGCGGCCCCGCAGCGGCCAGGACGTCGAGGTCGTCCACCGGCCGGGCGCGACCTCCACGTCGGCGATGGGCTCCCGCATGATCCCGGTGTCGATGCCGTGGAGCCACTGGTCGAACCACCGGTGCAGGGTGTCCAGCCACGCGTCGCGGCGGATGTTGAACGGGTCGGTGTGCCCGGCCTGGTGCAGCCAGATCTTGCGGGGTACGTGGTTGCGGCCGAGCGCGTCCCACCACTGTCCGGCGTGCAGGGTCCGCACGTTGAAGTCGTGCAGCCCGTGCACCAGCAGCACACTGGCCCGCACCCGGTCGGCGTCGCGCAGGTAGTTCCGCTCGTTCCAGTAGCGGCTGTAGTCGCCGGTCTCCCGGTCCTGCTCCCGTTCCAGTTCGGCCGTCACCCCGGCACACCTCTCCGGGTCGGCCCGGGTCAGGACGGCCTTGGCCAGGATGTCGGTGTCCTCGCCCTGGAATCCGCCGGGCGCGACGACACCGCCGTTGGCGCGGTAGTAGTCGTACCAACTGGAGATCGCCGCGATCGGCACGATCGTCTCCAGGCCGCGCACCCCGGTCGCGGCGACCGCGTTCGGCAGGGTGCCGTTGTAGGAGACGCCGATCATGCCGGTCCGCCCGGTCGTCCAGCCGGCCCGCACGGGTGCCCCGGCGGCGTCGAAGCCGGGCGCCCGCCCGTTCAGCCAGTCGATCACGGCCTTCATGCCGAGGGTCTCGTTGCGGCCGCCGGAGGTCGGGCAGCCGTCCGAGCCGCCGCTGCCCAGGCTGTCGGCGAAGATCACGGCGTAGCCGCGGGGCACGAAGTAGTTGTCCAGGTAACCGGCGAACGTGATCACTCCGGCGCGGTCCACTGTCGAGGACCGTGCCGACGCACCGCCGTCGCGGTCGACGTCGTCGTGGTTCGGGATGTCGTTGAGGCCCGCGTAATACGGGCTGGGCTGGAAGATCACCGGCACCTTGCGGGTGGTGGCGGGCCGGATGATCCGCACGGCGACCCGGTCCGGCCGGCCGTCGGAGTCACTGTCGACCGGGGTCTGCACCCAGACCTGTTCCCGGATGGCGGCGGCGTAGTCGTGGTCCGGCCGGGTCCCGGTCGCGGCGTGGGCCGGCGTCGCGGCGGTGACCGCGGAGCCGGCGAGAACCATCAGCACGGTGAGGCTTCTGGCGAGCAGTGGCATCGGCACACCATATCGTCATGCGTGAATATCAGAGGATGGTCGGATGAGCGCCACACTGATCGCCCGGCAACTCGCGGCGGGACACGGGGACCGCACCCTCTTCACCGAGCTCGACCTGGTCGTCGCGCCGGGCGACGTGATCGGCCTGGTCGGGGTGAACGGCGCGGGCAAGACGACGCTGCTGCGTACCCTCGCCGGGTCGATCCCCACGGAGAGCGGCAGCGTCTCGCTGAGCCCGCCCACCGCCAACGTCGGATATCTCCCGCAGGAGCGGGAGCGCCGGCCCGGCGAGAGTGTGCGCGACTTCCTGGGCCGCCGCACCGGCGTCACCGCGGCGCAGGAGGCGATGGACGCCGCCGCCGAGGAGCTGAGCCGGGAGGTGCCGGGCTCCGACGACCGCTATGCCGCGGCGCTGGACACCTGGCTGGACCTCGGCGGCGCCGACCTGGACGAGCGGATCGCCGAGGCCGACCTCGGGTTCGCGCTGGACCTGCCGATGACCGCACTCTCCGGCGGCCAGGCGGCCCGCGCCGGAATGGCGTCGTTGCTGCTCAGCCGCTACGACATCTACCTGCTCGACGAGCCGACCAACGACCTCGACCTGGACGGGCTGGCCCGGCTGGAGGCGTTCGTGGCCGGGCTGCGCGCTGGTGCCGTGCTGGTCAGTCACGACCGCGAGTTTCTCACCCGGACCGTGACCAAGGTGCTCGAACTCGATCTCGCACAGAACCGGGTCAACCTGTTCGGCGGCGGCTACGACTCCTATCTCGAGGAACGCGACCGGGCCCGCCGGCACGCCCGCGAGGAGTTCGAGGAGTACGCCGACAAGAAGGACGACCTGCTCGAACGCGCCCGGATGCAGCGTGGCTGGGCGGACAAGGGGGTGCGCAACGCCCGCCGCAAGGCCACCGACAACGACAAGAACATCAAGGCGTTCCGGGCCGACTCCAGCGAGAAGCAGGCCGCGAAGGCCCGCCAGACCGACCGGATGATCGAGCGCCTGGAGGTGGTCGAGGAGCCCCGTAAGGAGTGGGACCTGCGGATGGAGATCGCCACCGCGCCCCGGGCCGGCGCGATCGTGGCCACCCTCCGCGACGCCGTGGTCCGCCGCGGCGACTTCACACTGGGCCCGGTGACGTTGCAGATCGACTGGGCCGACCGGGTGGCGATCACCGGCGCCAACGGGTCCGGCAAGTCGACTCTGCTGGCGGCCCTGCTCGGCCGGACTTCCCTGGAGTCGGGCACGCAGCACCTCGGCCCCGGCGTCGTGGTCGGCGAGGTCGACCAGGCACGCGGCCTGTTCCTCGGCGGCGAGCCGCTGGCCCGGGCGTTCGGCGCCGCCGTGCCGGACTGGCCGGACGCCGAGGTGCGCACCCTGCTGGCGAAATTCGGCCTGCGCTCGGAGCACGTGCTGCGCCCGGCGGTCACCCTCTCCCCCGGCGAGCGCACCCGTGCCGCCCTGGCGCTGCTCCAGGCCCGCGGGGTCAACCTGCTGGTCCTCGACGAGCCGACCAACCACCTCGACCTGGCGGCCATCGAGCAGCTGGAGTCGGCGCTGGCCTCCTACACCGGCACGCTGCTGCTGGTCACCCACGACCGCCGGATGCTGGAGGCGGTCGCCACCGACCGCCGCCTCGAGGTCGCCGACGGCCGGGTCACCGGCTGAGTCACCGGCCGGCCGGCGCGAGCCTGGCGACGGCCTTGCGGGCCGCGGCCTCCAGGTCGGCGACCTTCAGGTCGGTCTCACTCATCAGCAGGACGGTGACGTAGGCCTTCCCGGCGGCGGCCGCCAGGAGGCGCCCCTTCACGGTCAGCTTCATGGTGGGCACGGTCATCACGAAACTCACGGCCGCCGACGCGTCGCCGATCTTCGGAGCCAGGGGGTACGGGCTGAGCGCGAACCCCATGTCCATCGGCAGCTCCCCCGCCGCCCGGGTGAACGACGAGCAGCCCGGCAGCAGCCCGGCGAGTTTGGCGACCGCCGCACGCGCCGCGTCGGCTCCCGGCTCGGCCAGGGTCTCCACCAGCAGTTCCTCGTCGCCGGGGCCGCGCACGTACTCGCGGTACACCGTCCCGGCCGGTACCCGGGCACCGTTGCCGCAGGCCGCGATCTCCGCCGGGATCCGGGCGAACAGATCGTCGGTGGTGTCCGCCTGCGGTGCGAACCCGGCCGGCACCTCACCGGCGGGCAGCAGCGCCGCGGTGAGCCGCGCGCCGGCCGGATCGTCGGGTGGCGGCGGCAGGACGCCGGCACCGCCCGGCCGCACGGCCGTCGCACCGGGCGGGACGGCGAGTCCCGCGGACGGCAGGGCGAGCACGGTGGCGAGCGTGACGGCGGCCGTGAGCGTGATCATTCGGGGCACGGCTCACGCTATCTCCGTGGACCGCACCTTCGCCGACCGAACGCCGGATTATCCAGCGGTGGTGAACGGGCTGCTCAGCGGACCTTCGTTGGCGGACCGGTCGAGGCCGCTGACGCAGTAGGTGGCGGGACCGGCCGGTGGCTTCGGGTCGACCACGGCGGTGCCCGCCCGGCCGGTCGCGACGAGGGCGGACGTGTTGCCGTCCGTACGGTAGAGGGCCCAGCTCGCGCCGCCACCGTCGGCGACCGTCAGGGTCACCGCGCCCGTCCCGGACCTGGTCGCCGCGGTGATCCGCGGCGCCGCCGGTGGTGCGGCCGGAAGCCGCGCGATCCGCGGGAGCAGCGCCGGCGTCGCGTAGTGCTTCGCCCGGTAGCGGGTGGTCGCGCCGAGCCGGTCGGAGCGCACCGACGCGGCACTGTAGTGGACCTGGCCCTGCACGCCGAACCTGTCGTTCAGGACCATCTGCCGGTCCAGTTCGGCCGGATCGCTCCAGTCGCCCTTCTCACCGACCCGGTAGTCGCCCATCCCGATGTAGAGCTGCACGCCGGTGCCCTTGACCGTTTTCGCCCACCAGGGCAGCACCTTGGCGTAGTCGGCCTTGTCGAATCCGACCGTCCAGTACAGCTGCGGCACGATGTAGTCGAGCCAGCCCTCGCGCACCCAGGTACGGGTGTCGGCGAAGATGGCGCTGTAACTCTCCAGGCCGCTGGTGTCCGAGCCCTCGCCGCCGTTGCGCCAGATGCCGAACGGGCTGATCCCGAACTTGACCCACGGTTTGACCTCGGCGATCCGCTGTTTCATCTCGCGGACCAGGGTGTTGACGTTGTCGCGGCGCCAGTCGGCGCGGCTCCTCCCGCCGCCGTACTTCGCGAACGACGCGTCGTCGGGGAACTCCTGCCCCTTGCCGTCACCCGGGTACGGGTAGAAGAAGTCGTCGAAGTGGACACCGTCGACGTCGTACCTCGCGACCGCCTCCAGCATCGCGTCCTCGACGAACTTGCGGGCCTCCGGGTTGCCCGGGTCGTAGTAGAAGCGGCCCTTGGCACCGGACGGGTGCGCGATGCGCCACTCCGGGTGCACCACCAGCGGATGGTTCGCGGGCAGCTTCGACAGGTCGGTGCCCGCGCCGGACGGGGCGAACTGGGTGCCCCGGTAGGGGTTGAACCAGGCGTGGAACTCCAGGTTGCGCCGGTGGGCCTCGTCGACCATGAACGCCATCGGGTCCCAGCCGGGGTCCGCGCCGTCCAGCCGGCCGGTCAGCCAGTTCGACCAGGGGGCGTAGTCGGACTTCCAGAACGCGTCGCCGCTCGGGCGCACGTGCACGAAGATCGCGTTGTGGTTCTGCGCGACGGCCAGATCCAGCCAGCGCAGATATTCCGCGCGGACCTGCTCCTGCGGCAACCCCGGCCGGCTCGGCCAGTCGATGTTGTAGACCGTGGTGAGCCACATGCCGCGCAGCTCCCGCGGGGCGGACACCGGCACGGCCCCGCACAGCCCGGTCACGGTCTGCGTGGGTGCGTCGGCCACCGCCACGGTGTCGGCCTCGCCGGTCCGCGCGGGCGGCTCGTAGAACGCGGCCCGGACCAGGCCGATCCCCAGCACCGCTCCGGCGAACAGGACCGCCGACAGCAGCATCGCCACCCGCACCGGTGGCCGGCGCAGCAGACTCACCGCACCGACCGGTAGATCTCTAGGGTGTCCTCGGCGATCCGGGACCAGCTGAACATCTCCACGGCACGGCGACGGCCGGCCCGGCCCATCTCCGCGGCCAGCTGCGGGTCGTTCAGCACGCGGGTCAGGGTGGCGGCGAGGTCGGCGACGAACCGCTCCGGGTCGACGGGCGTACCCGTACCGTCCTGGACCTGGTCGATGCCGACCAGCAGGCCGGTCTCGCCGTCCGCGACCACCTCGGGGATGCCGCCGGTCGCGGTGGCGACCACCGCGGTCTCGCAGGCCATCGCCTCCAGGTTGACGATGCCCATCGGCTCGTAGATCGACGGGCAGACGAAGACGGTGGCGTGCGTGAGGACCTGGATGACCTCCTGCTTCGGCAGCATCTCCTGCACCCAGATCACGCCCTGCGGGTCACGCGTCCCGCGCAGGTCCCGGGCCAGCGACTCCACCTCGGCGGCGATCTCCGGCGTGTCCGGTGCGCCGGCCAGCAGGATGATCTGCGCCTCGGCGGGCAGCTGACGGCAGGCCCGCATCAGGTAGGGCAGGCCCTTCTGCCGGGTGATCCGGCCGACGAACACGACGCTCGGCCGGTTGCGGTCGATGCCGAGCCGGTCGACCACGTCGGTGCCGTGATCCGGCTGGTACAGCTCGGTGTCGATGCCGTTGTAGACGACGTGGATCCGGTCCGGGTCGACCGACGGGTACGCCCGGAGCACGTCACGCCGCATCCCGCCGGAGACCGCGATGATCGCGTCGGCGTTCTCGATCGCGGTCCGCTCGCAGAACGAGGAGAGCGCGTAGCCGCCACCGAGCTGCTCCGCCTTCCACGGGCGCAGCGGCTCCAGGCTGTGCGTGGTCACCACGTGCGGGACGCCGTGCAGCAGTTTCGCGGTGTGGCCGGCGAAATTCGCATACCAGGTGTGACTGTGCACCACGTCGGCGCCGGCGCAGCCCTGGGCGATGGCCAGGTTGACCCCCATGGTGCGCAGCGCGGCGTTGGCCTTAGCCAGCTCGGCGGGCTCCGGGTAGGCCGTGACACCGGCCTCGTCGCGCGGGGCGCCGAAGCAGTGCACCCGCACGTCGGCCAGCCCGCGCAGGTCACGGGCCAGATATTCGAGGTGGACCCCGGCGCCGCCATAGACCTCCGGCGGGTACTCACGGGTGATCAGGTCGGCGCGCAGTCGGGAGTCCGTCACGACTGGAGCTTAGCCGCCGTCCCTCAGGTCGGCCCGTGGCGGTGACGATGAGTGCGGGCGTGAGACGCCTCGACCGCCGGCTGTGGTACGGCTTCCTGCTCGGCGGTGCCGCGGCGGCCGCCGTCGCCCTGGTGCTGCCCGCACCCGCCGCCCGATGGGCACTGGCCGGGGTGGAGGTGGGCGCCGGCCTGGCCGTCCTGGCCGGGATCCGCCGGCACCGGCCGGAGGGTGCGCTGTTCTGGAGACTGCTGGCGGGCGGGCTGTTCCTCTTCGCCCTGACCCACCTGGCCGGCTCGCACGGCCCCGGCTCCCTGCTCGCCCTGAGCGGCGCCTTCCTGCTGGTCACCGTGGCGATGCTGGTGCGGGTACGGGCCTGTTCGCGGCCCGGCCACCATCGGGCCAACGTCCTCGACGGCGCCATGGTGGTGCTCGGTGTGATGGCCGGCACCTGGCCGGTGGTGATCGGCCCGGTGCTGGCCGAACGCTGGAATCACCCGACACCGGCCGCCGTGTTCGGCTTCTGCACGATCCTCATGCTGCTGCGGGTCGCCGGAGCCGCGGTCCTGCTGCTGGCCGGCGACCCGCGCAACCGGGCCCATCAGCTGGTCGTGGCCAGCACGTTCCTGCTGTTCGCCGCGGACGCCACCTTCGCGGTCTCGGACCGCCCGCCGACCGTCTGGCACATCCTGGCCTGGATGGCCGGGCATCTGATGATCGGGGCGGCCGCCCTGCACCCGTCGATGGCCCGCGCCGAGCGGGGCGCCGACCCGGAGACCCTGTCCCGTACCCGGCTCGGCCTGTTCGCCGTGCTGACCGCGTTCTACCCGCTGATGACCGGGCTGAACGCGCTGCCGAGAATGGCCGGCGGACCGCCGCCGGACGGGCCGCCGCCCGGGGAGAGCGGGCTGCACATGTTCGTACTCCCGATGCTGCTCGGCGTCGGGGTGAGTGTGCTGCTGGTGCTGCGCATGGGCATGCTCGGCAACCTGGCCCAGCGCCGGGCCCGGGCCCTGGACGCCGCCCTGCGCGAGCAGGAGGCGCTGCGCGCCGAGCTGGAGCACCGGGCCACCCACGACCCGCTGACCGGTCTCGGCAACCGGGCCGCGCTCACCGAGGCCCTCACCGTGGCCGTCGGCCGTCCACCCGGGGCACGCGGCTGGCTGCTGCTGCTGGACCTGGACGGCTTCAAGGAGGTCAACGACACCCTGGGCCATCCGGTCGGCGACGAACTGCTGGTGGCTCTCGGTACCGAGTTCCGGCGGCTCGCCGCGGACGGGCTGGTGGCCCGGCTCGGTGGTGACGAGTTCGCGGTGATCGTGCCCGGTGCCGCCCTGGACACCGCCGACACGCTGCTGCACGCCGCCGCCCGCGACCGGACGCTCGGCGGCCACCCGGTCCGGGTCTCGGCCAGCATCGGCGTGCTCGCCCTCGACGACGTGCACACCTGCGCCGACGCGCTGCGCGACGCGGACGTGGCCCTCTACGCCGCGAAGGCCGCCGGCCGTGGTTGCTATCGGGTGCACGCTCCGGAAAGTGACCGCCACGGCAACCGGACCGCAACCGGAGTCGGATGACATGGCGACGTGCCCATCCCTCGCATCCCGGCCTGGCAGCTCACCCTCGCGGGTGGCGCCGCCGCCGTGCTCGTCCTCCATCTGGTGGGCGGCGACCACGCCTGGCTGATCATGCAGGCGGCCGGGACCGCGATCCTGTTCCGGGCCGCGCGCCGGCACCGGTGCGGCTGGTGGCTGTTCTTCGCGGCGAGCGCCGCCGGGACCGCCACGTCCCTCTGGTGGAGCATCCGGGGCGGCGAACCGGCGATCACGCCGATGGGCCTGTCCCTGGCCCTGCAGTACACCCTGCACGCGGCCGCGGCCGTCCAGTTCACCCGCCGCCGCAAGCCCGGCGGCGCCGCCGAGGCCGGGGCCGTGGTGCTGGCCGTGGCCATGCTGGCCTGGTCCTTCGTCGTCCTGCCCTATCTGGGGCAGCCCGGGTACCGGCTGGTCGACGACGCGCTGGCGGCCTTCTACGCGCTGCTCGACCTGGCGATCCTGGCGACCGTGCTGCGGACCGCGGCCGACTCCCGCCGGGTGCCCGGCATCCTGGTCGCCGGCGCCGGGTCGATGCTGCTCGGCGCCCACCTCCTCTACGCCGCGACGTCGGCCGAGGGCACCCGCCCGTTCCTGTCCGGCGGCGGGCCGCACCTGCTGATCCAGCTCTGGTGGGTGCTGATCGTCGCCGCGTCGGTGCACCCGCGGGCCGCCCAGCCGCTCGCCACCGACCTGGCGCCCGGCCGGTCCACCCTCGCCGTCATGTACACCGTCGCCGTCGCCGGCCCGCTGCTGCCGGCCGTCGCCGCCCCCTCGGCGGTGGTCGTCGTGCCGGCGGTGCTGACCGCCGCGCTGTGCGGGCTCCTGCTGCTGCGGATCGTGGTGCTGGCCCGGCTCGCCGAGCGCCGGGCCCGGCAGGCCCGGGAGGCCCTGCAGGAGCAGCAGGTGCTCCAGCGGCGGCTCGCCTACCGGGCCGGGCACGACTCGCTGACCGGACTGGCCAACCGCGACCTGCTCCTGGACCACCTGGGCCGGGCCGTCGCCGGGGACCGCCCGTACGCGCTGATCCTCTGCGCGCTCGACGGGTTCAAGGAGATCAACGACACGTACGGGCATCACGTCGGCGACACCGTGCTGCGCCAGGTGGCCGGGAGGCTGCTGCTGTTCGCGCCCGAGGTGGAGCTGGTGGCCCGGCTGGGCGGGGACGAGTTCGGGTTCCTGGTCACCTCCGGCACCGACGCCGGCGAGCTGGCCGACCGGGTCGTGACGGCGGTGTCGGCGGCGCCGTACGCCGTCGACGAGCGCCGCATCCCCCTGACCGCCCGGGCCGGACTGGCCGACGGAACGCCCGGCAACGACGCCGTCCTCGGTGACGCCGACCTGGCCCTGCGCGCCGCCAAGCAGGCCGGTGGGGCCCGTACCGCCCGGTTCGACGAATCGCTGCGCGCCGAGCAGTCGGAACGGGCCCGGATCGCCGCCGGGCTCCGGCAGGCCCTCGCCGACGGCACCCTGTTCATGCACTACCAGCCGGTCGTCGACACCGGCACCGGCCGGGCCACCGGGGTGGAGGCCCTGATGCGCTGGCGCCGCGACGGCGAGCTGGTGCCGCCGGGCGTGTTCATCCCGGTCGCCGAGCAGACCGGCCTGATCGGGGCGATCGGGGCCCGGGCGCTGCGGCTGGCGTGCGCGCAGGCCGCCGCCTGGCACCGCGAGCACGGCCTCTACCTGACCGTCAACGTCTCCACCCACCAGCTGCGCGACCCCGGTTTCACCGCGACGGTGCTGGAGACCCTCGCCGACACCGGGCTGCCCGCCGCGGCGCTGGTGCTGGAGATCACCGAATCGGTCCTCATCGACGCCGCGGACACCCCGGTGCTGGGTGAGTTGCGGGCGCACGGCATCCGGATCGCGATCGACGACTTCGGCACCGGGTACTCGTCGCTGGCGTACCTGCACGCCCTGCCGGTCGACATCCTGAAGATCGACCAGTCGTTCATCCGCCGCCACCAGGACCCGCCGCGGGCCCAGGACGTAAGCCTGACCAGGGCGATCCTGGAGCTGGCCCGCGGCCAGGACCTGCTCGCGGTGGCCGAGGGCGTGGAGACGGCGGGCCAGGCGCAGCTGCTGCGCGACCTGGGATGCCCGCTCGTGCAGGGGTACCACTTCGGCCGCCCGGCCGATGCCGACACGATCGACACGCTGATGCGTGAGTATGCTTTCCACGCCCCGGTCTGACCGGTAAGAAGGCGGCAGCACCAGCAAGATATTTCGAACCGCCCTTTCGGGTGGCGCCGGGGCGGCCGGAATATTAGCGTCCTCCCCATGGCAGTCAAGGTGCTTGCGATCGTTCTGGCTGGTGGAGAAGGCAAGCGCCTGATGCCGTTGACGGCTGACCGGGCCAAACCCGGTGTGCCCTTCGGCGGCATCTATCGCATGATCGACTTCGTGCTGTCCAACCTCGCGAACGCGGGATATCTCAAGATCGTCGTGCTGACGCAGTACAAGTCGCACTCGCTCGACCGGCACATCTCCAAGACGTGGCGCATGTCGACGCTCCTGGGCAACTACGTCACCCCGGTCCCCGCGCAGCAGCGACTCGGGCCCCGCTGGTTCGCCGGCTCCGCCGACGCGATCTACCAGAGCCTCAACCTGATCAACGACGAGTCACCCGACTACGTGATCGTGTTCGGCGCCGACCACATCTACCGCATGGACCCGAAGCAGATGGTCAACGACCACATCGCCTCGGGCGCCGCGGTCACCGTCGCGGGCATCCGCCAGCCGCTGTCGCTGGCCGACCAGTTCGGTGTCATCGACGTCGGGCCGGACGGCCGGAAGATCAAGGCGTTCCGGGAGAAGCCGAAGGACGCGGTCGGCCTGCCCGACTCCCCCGACGAGGTCTACGCGTCGATGGGCAACTACGTCTTCACCACCCGGGCCCTGTGCGAGGCGGTCTCCGCCGACGCGCAGAACCCGGACAGCAAGCACGACATGGGCGGCAACATCATCCCGATGCTGGTGGAGAAGGGCGAGGCGAACGTCTACGACTTCCGCGACAACGAGCTGCCCGGCGCCACCGACCGGGACCGCGGCTACTGGCGCGACGTGGGGACGCTCGACTCCTTCTACGAAGCCCACATGGACCTCATCGCCACCCTGCCCATCTTCAACCTCTACAACCACGACTGGCCGATCTTCACCAACTACGGCTCCTGGCCGCCCGCCAAGTTCGTGCACGGCTACGACGACCGGCAGGGCCGCGCCATCGACTCGATGATCTCCCCCGGCGTGGTCGTCTCCGGCGCCCTGGTGGAACGCTCGATCATCTCACCGAACGTCCGCGTCAACTCGTGGGCCCACGTCGACGGCGCGGTCATCATGGAGGGCGTCTCGGTCGGCCGGCGCGCGGTCATCCGCAACGCCATCATCGACAAGAACGTGGTGATCCCCGAGGGCGCCCAGATCGGTGTCGACCTGGACCGCGACCGCAAGCTCTACACCGTCAGCGACAACGGGGTGGTCGTCATCGGCAAGGGCCAGCGCGTCGAGCTCTGACCCGCCCGCGACGGCCGTGCCGGATTCAGCGGCGGTCCCGGAGGGTCTGCGACGGTGAGGTGCCGAACCGGTCGCGGTAGGCACCCGCGAAGCGGCCCAGGTGGGTGAACCCCCACCGGTAGGCGACCTCGCTCACGCTGACCTGCCCCGGATCGGATCGGGACAGTTCGGCGTGCACCTCGTCGAGGCGGCAGCGGCGCAGGTAGGCGAGCGGCGGGATCCCGACGTGCCGGCGGAACGACTCCTGGAGGACGCGGACACCGACACCGGCCAGAGCCGCCAGATCGTGGATGGTCCAGGGCCGCCACGGCTCGGTGTGGATGGCGTCGAGAGCACGTTTCACGGTGCGCGGCCGGTGCGGGCCCTGGAGACCGGCGGGCTCCTCGCCGTAGGGGTGCTCGACGGTGAGGGCCAGCCCACTGACCACCATGTCGCGCCAGCGGGCCGCCATCCGCGGGCGGCTGGCCAGGGCGTCCGGGCAGCGCAACTCGTGCAGCAGTAGACGGGTCAGAGCGGCCCAGGTCCGGCCGGGGCCGTCGACCAGGTCGAAGCTCGCCCCGAGCGGCAGCGGCGAGACGACCCGGTGGTCGAGGGCCGCGTCCACCTCGCGTTCCAGGGCGGCGCGGTCGACCTTGACGCTCAGCAGCCGGCTGTCGCCGGGCCAGTCGAGCTCGATGTCACCGGTCGGCCGGTAGACGACCGCCCGGGTGCAGTCGGCCCGGACCACCGTGCCGCGGTGCCGGGAGCGGACCGCGCCGCTGAGCGGGACCAGCACGTGGTACGCCGTCTCGAGCGCGGCGATCGTGATACGGATGTCGGTCCCGTACCGCACCTCGCCGAGGGTGATCGGGCCGATCGTGACCACGTCGGCGGCGAACCGCATCCGGCCGGGGTCACCGACCGGATCGATCCGCAGTGGTCCGTAGTAGAGCTTGCGACAGAACTCCCGGGCCTCGTCCATGTCGGAGGTGCGCAGGCCGACATGAACCGGGACGTCCGCGCCCGGCGATGCCGGGCCCGGGAGCCGACCGCCTGCCATGGCGTCCAGACTAGACCGCCACCGGTGTCCGTCCCGCAGTCAGATTCGCCGGCCAGGTGACCTCGGCGACCGCCCCGCCGTGGACTTCCACCTGCGTGAGCGGGGTGTCGTCGTCCTGCCAGACCACGTAACGGCCCTCCGGAAGACTGTCGATGACCACGCAGAAGGTGACACCCGACCGGACGTACCGGGCACGGACCGCGGCGTGGGTCCGGTTTCCGGTGTCGCCGACCGGGGACACCTCGATCTCGTGGCCGTGCAGCGTGCCCGGCGTGTGGATGATCAGCGCGCCGATCGTGCCGCCGATGTTCAGCATCACCGTGCCCTGCCCGGACGGGGCGTAGGTGTGGTGGTGATGGTGGTGGTCGCCATGTCCGAGGCTCATGCCGAAACTCCCTCGAGGGTCGCGTCAGGACGGGTTGTTGAAGCCGTCGAACGGGGTGGGCAGGAAGGGGAACTTCTTGAGCAGCGAGGCGCTGACATCCTTGATGCTCAGGCCCTGCTCGACCAGCCCGGACGCGGCGTCCGCCTTGAACTCCTTGTTCACCAGCGGCAGCGTGGCACCGGCGATCGCCTTGATCGAGATGGAGACCACGTCGTCGGCGATCCGGCGGCCGTTCGGGAAGCCGGCGAGGTCACCCCCGACGACACCGAAGGCGTTCTCCTTCTTCGCCGGCGGGATGGCCGTGTTGAGGCGCAGCATGTCGGCCTGAAGGGCGCCGGTGTTGTTCTGGAAGCCCTCGATCACGCCGTCCGGGATACCGGTCAGCAGGATGGCCAGCAGATCGGCACGGGCGTCCTTGGTCTTGTTGAACGCGGCCAGGTTGTCGAAGAGGCCCGGGTAGAGCGCCGGCAGGAGCGCTCCCAGCTCGGGCGTGGCGACGAACTCGGCGAACCGCTTGTCCTCGCTCGGCGGCAGGCTGTTCCACTTGTCCTTCTGTGCCATCGGCACGATGACCTCGTTGAACAGCGGGTTACCCAGACGGGAGACCTGCACCTGCGGCCCGACCACGACGTCGCCGCCGCCCTTCTCACCGCGCACCTCGACCTGACGGCGGCTGGCGGAGGTCCACACACCGATCACGGCGCCGGCGTCCTTGGCCCGAACCCGCTTCTTGCCCTCGCGGCGGACCATGTCCAGCGGGATCTGGATCGCGATGCTGTGCACGTTGGTCTTGTCGGTGGCGTTGACCGCCTTGCCGGCGTAGTTGAACAGCTGCGAGCCGACCAGGTGCTTGTCCTGGAACGGGCGCAGCGTACCCAGGTCGAAGATCGAGCCCAGGTCGACGAAGAAGGCGTCGGCGCGCTGGCCGGCGAAGACCTTCTCGCGGCTCTTCAGCTTGTGGACGGCGTCCTCGGCGAGCTTGGCGTAGTCCGGGATCGAGATCTTGCCGACGTTGCAGGGCGGGCACGGCAGCTTGCTCGCCAGCACCGTGCTCTTGCCGTGGCTGTCCACCTTCGTCACCGAGTAGAACTGGCGACGGTTCCAGTTCTCGTCGTCGAGCGACTTGATCTGACCGGTGTTGTACAGGAACGTCTTGTCGTTGCGCAGCTCGGTGCGGAACCGGAACTGGTAGGTGATGTCCGGGCGGGCGTCACCGTTCGCGTCGATGTGGATCTCGTACAGCACGTCGTCGCCGAACTCGAAGAAGTTCGGGCCGCTCGACGGGAGTTGCAGAGGCACATAGTTGGCGATGATCGTGACCGTGTCCGGATCGTCGGGGCTGACGAACGCGTACAGGTCTGAACTGTCGGCAACCGGGTCCTTGCTGATCTCCGGCGCTTCGCGATGTGAAGACATGTTCGGGGGATCTCCTGTCGGAAACGTTTAGGTCGAAACGTCGAAACGTCGGAAGTCAGCGGCCGGCGGCTTTGAGCAGGCTGGCCACGAGCTTCTTGTCGGTGATCGTCTTGACCTTCTCGCCGGAGAAGACATCGATCGTGCCCTTCTTGACATCGCGCAGCGAGATGACGAGCGGCGCACCGTCGTCATCGCTGTCCGCCGTGCCGGCGAGACTCAGACCGGCCACACCGGCGGCGGAGACGCCCACACCTGTCGCGGCGAGGGCCAGCACGCGGCGGCGGGACAGCCACGAGGTGCGGCCCGGTGCGCGGTAACGAACACGACTCATGCTTGGCCTTTCGTCGTTGGGGGGGCCTGACAGGCAATGCATCGTCGACGCCCGTCAGTACGAGATCCAGAAGCCGGCGGTTCAACAAAAATTTTCGAAGACCCTCAACGGGTTTCGCGGCGCCGCAGTCGGGAAAGGCCCGCACCGGCCCCCACCAGCACGGCGACGGCCAATGCGCCGCCGACGAGCCAGTGACCGAGACCGATCATTGATTCATCGGCCGCCGACAGACCGGCGGCGAGCTCCGGTACGGCACTCGGCGTCGCCGTGGGCGCGACCGTTGCCGGGGCCGCCGACGTCCGCCTGACCGCCGCCGTCTGCTTGACCACCGGGGCGGCACTCCTCGTGGCCGACGGCGTGACAGCGGGTGCGGCGGCGGCGGGGAACACCAGATCGGAGCAGGAGTAGTAGGTGTCCGGCGTGCTGGACGTCTCCCACACCATGTAGAGGATGTGCCGGCCGGTCCGTTTCGGCAGCGTCACCCTCATCCGGTACGCACCGTCGGTCAACGGCGGATCCTTGACCTCGGTGAGCGGGTCACCCAGGTCGCCCCAGGTCAGCTTCCGCGCCGGGTCGTACCCCGCCCGGGTGAGGAAGATCCGAAACGAGCCCTGGTGCGGGATCGTCCCCCGGTAGGTGATCCTCAGGTTCTGCCCGGACTTCACCGCGGTCGACGGGAAGTCGTCGCGCGCCAGGTCGAGGCCCCGGTAGAGGTCGATGCCGGCACTGCACAACTTCCCGTCGGGCACCCGGTCCCGGTCGTCCTTCACGTTCGCCAGGCGCAGGTTGTCGTAGGCGCCGAGGAACCCGTCGGTGGCCTTCAGGGCCGCCCTGCAGGCCGCGGCGCCCCGCTGGACACCGTTTCCGGCGCAGGCGGCGCTGCGGCTGATCGGCGTCATCGGCGCCCCGTGCGCATTCGCGGGCGAGGGCGCGGCGGGGACGGTCGCCGCGGCGACCAGGGCGACGGCGGCGATGCGACGGACAAACATGAGATCTCCCGGGTACGGCAGTGCAGAGCCACCCGGGGGTACGGAGTTCAGGCACCGCTCGTTCACCGGCCATCGACCTGTGATTGCATGGCCGAGTCAGGTAAGAAACCAGGAGGATTCATGCACAAGCCCGATGTCGGCCCCATTCCCGATGCTCCGGCCAGCGAACTGCTGATCGAGGACATCGTCCAGGGCGAGGGCCAGGAGGCGAAGGCCGGCGACTTCGTCAGCGTCCACTACGTGGGTGTCGCCCAGTCCACGGGCAAGGAGTTCGACGCCTCCTACAACCGGGGCGAGCCGTTCGGGTTCCGGGTGGCCGGCCAGCAGGTCATCGCCGGCTGGGACCAGGGCGTCGCCGGGATGAAGGTGGGCGGCCGCCGCAAGCTGATCATCCCGCCGCACCTGGGTTACGGCGCGCGGGGCGCGGCCGGCGCGATCAAGCCCAACGAGACCCTCGTCTTCGTGGTGGACCTGCTCGAGGTCCACTGAGACACCGCTCGCGGCGGCCGCGTCCCGCGATGGCGACGCGGCCGCCGAGAGCGAACGACAGAGGGCCGGCACCCGGCTCCGTCCCGAAAGACGACCATGCAGCCGATGGAGAACCCCGGAGTGACCACGGTACGCGTCGCGCCCACCGCCGACCTGCCCCCGGACGAGCGCGCCGCCGTCCGTGACCTGCTCGATCTGGCCTTCGACGGCGGCTTCGACGTCCACGACTGGGACCACACACTCGGCGGCCTGCACCTGATCGTCACCAGGGCCGGCCTGCCGGTCGCACACGGCGCCGTGGTCCAGCGCCGCTTCCTGCTCGACGGCCGGTCACTGCGCTGCGGCTACGTCGAGGCGGTCGCGGTACACCCACGATGGCGTGGGCACGGCCTGGCCGCCGCGGTGATGACCGAGGCCGAACGACTCATCGACGGCGGGTACGACCTCGGCGCACTCTCCGCCTCGACGGAGGGACGCGGCCTGTACCTGGCCCGCGGCTGGGTGCCGTGGACCGGCCCGACCGCGGTGCTCACCCCGTCCGGAGTGACCCGCACCCCCGACGACGACGACAGCACCCTGGTACGCCCCACGCCCGGCCTCGCCCTCACCGGCACCCTCACCTGCGACTGGCGTGACGGCGACGTCTGGTAACCCGCCGCCCCTCCCGCGCCCTTCCCCGGACGCTTCCCCCGCCCCCGCCGCCTTCCCGCGGCCCCGGGTACTCTCACCGCCTCCCAGCAGCCGGGCCTCTCACCGCTGGCGCCCGCCGCCTTCCCGCAGCCCCGAGGGCTCTCACCGACTCCCAGCGGCCGGGCCACTCGCCACAGGCGCCCGCCGCCTTCCCGCAGCCTCTGGGACTCTCACCGCCTTCCCGCGGCCGGACCTCTCACTGTTGGCCGCTGCTGGCCTCGCGCCGCTGCCCGGCCGCGATCCTGTTGGATTCCGACACGCTGTCATCGCGGAACTCCACAACGTCGGGACGGCACAGCGGTCCTGGTCAGCGGGCGGTCCACAGCCGTTCGAGCAGGGTCCGCAGCGGGACCCCCTCGCCCGGATGGTCGAGTGCCGGCCCGGGCCGGGCGAGCGCCTGCGCGTCGGCCACGCCGATCACCGCCGCGGTCGCCGCGGTGATCAGTTCCAGTCCGGGACCCGCGTCGATCAGGCCGATCCGAACACCGTCGGCCACCATCGCGGCGATCCACTCTCCACCCTGCCCGGGAGCGGGCGGGGCGGCGGCCAGCACCGCGCGATCGTCCGGGTGCTCCCGCAGGTGCCCGGACAGCCGCGCGGACCCGGCGGCGAACTGCTCCCAGAGGTCGTCCGCGGTCCGCACCGATGTCCAGCGGCCGAGCACCGCCAACACCCGGGCCGCGGTGTCCGCGGCGACGGCGGCGAACAGGTCGTCCTTGCCGTCGAAGTAGTGGTAAGCGCTGGTCTTGGAGATGCCGCAATCCGCGATGATCCGATTGAGCGAGGCACCGTCCCGGCCGTCGCGAGCGAAGTGCGACCGGGCCACGGCAAGAATCGCGGCGCGGGCGTCCGGCGCGAGCCGGTCGAATCGGGGCAGCGGCATCGTCAGGACCCTACCGGCCCGGCCGCCGGCCGCCCGGTTTCACCGACGCGGACGTTGGGTGGCTGGCTCCCACCGCTGTCTCAACGGCGTTGAGACAGCGGTGGGAACCAGCCGCACCCGGACCAGCCGCGTCCGGAGCGGCGGCGTGGCGGGCCAGGCGGCGGTTGAGGCGGGTGGTCAGCGCCCAGTGCGCGGCCCAGAGCGGCAGTGCCCCCACTCCCCCGGCCAGCCCGGGCACGCCGGGTAGCAGCGACACGATCTGCAGGGTGCACCAGCCGTACCCGAGGAGTTCCCATCGGCGCACCTCGCGGGCCGGGGTCCCGGCGGCGGCCAGCGAACCGGCCACCGCCCGGACGATGAAGAAGTCCTCGACGAAGTTGTGCGGGACGGCGAACATCCACCACACCGAGCCCGGCCGGGCCCGGCGCGCGGCCGGCCGGATCAGGGTCAGGGTGCGCTGGAGGGCCCGGCAGTAGAGGGCGACCAGGCCGAGGAACCCGGCGATGATGGCGGCGCTAGCCCAGAGGGGCTGCCCCGCGATCTCCCCCAGCAGGCCGTCGCCCCACTGCGGGGCCCACATCGGGTAGGTCAGCAGGATCGTCACGCAGGACGTACCGGCGATCCTCGTCACGATGCCCATGAAGCCGAAGTGTACTAGCAGGGTGTACTACTGGTACACCGTCGTGGACCGGTTCGCCGATCGGGTTCATGCCTGCCTCCGGAGGTCGGCGCACTCCTTCTCGTCCGGCAGCAGCGGCCGGAACTTGATCTGCCACTTCTTGCCGGCCGACTCCCACGGGGTCCGCTCGTTGGCCTTGGCCGCCAGCGCCAGCACCTCGTCCTTCACCGCACCCTCGACGGTCAGGCAGTTGATCCGCAGCTCCTCGTTGAGGAAGCCGCCGGGCAGGTCCGCGGCCGGCCACTTGACCGGAGCGCCGGCCAGACCGTCGCCGGCGTCCTGATAGGGCGTGGCCAGAACGGCGAGCCGCTGCGCCGGGTAGGGCTTCGCGGCCGGGCTCGCCGCCTCCGCGAACAGGGCGTGCAGCGACGCCACGAAATCACTGAGCTTCTTACGGGCGGCCTGCTGCTGCGCGGTGAGGGAGGCGTCGTCGGGGCGGGCCTCGCTCAGGGCCATCACCTCGACGACCTGCTCGCCACCGGCGGTGACGACGGTGATCCTCGTGCTGGGGATGTCGGCGACTCCCGGCGTACCGAAATCGACGCCGGAGGTGACGCCCGCGGCGACCGCCCCGGCGGTCAGGTCCCGGAGCTGGGCCTCGCTGAGGGTGATCTCCCGCAGATTGGGCAGGGCCGCGCCGGGATAGATGAGCGTGACCGGGCCCTCGCTGATCGCGCGGCCGTCGGCGTAGATGCTGAACAGCGGGATCCGGGAGGGGATGGTCTCGGCCGGGACGAAGCCGCCGCGGTACTCGACACGCAGGGCGATCGTCGGATCGGTGGTGGCGCTCTCGGTGACCGGAGCGGCGGAGGCCGGCGCGCCGGCCTCGCCGGCCTCGCCGGCGACGCCGGGCCGGGCGCAGGCGCCCAGCAGGAGAAGGGGGACGGCGACGGCGGTCAGCAGACCGCGGTTGGTGGTCATGACCGGTACGACGAGACGGGCCCCACCGAGGTTCCGGCCGGCGCTAAGAAACCACCCGGGCCCGGCGGCCCTGAACCTCGACCACGTCACCGGGGTGCAGCTGCCGGCCGCGGCGCACGTCGATCTCGCCGTTGACGCTCACGTCCCCGGACGCGATGAGGATCTTGCCCTCGCCGCCGGTGTCGATGAGATCGGCCAGTTTGAGGAACTGGCCGAGCCGGATCATGTCGCCGTCGATGGGCACGTCACGCATGGCCTCATCATCCGTCACGAGATCTGCCGGAAATCTTCTGGGTCCGGGTTGAACCATCGGGGCCGGTGATCCGAACTACATGTCGTGAGGCATCTCCTGCTGGCCCGCCGTGCGGGCACGATGACCGCTGTGACCGCCGTCGGCGTACTTTTCGCCGCCGGCCCGGCCATGGCGGACGTGACGGTGAATCCGGCGAGCGCGCCGCAGGGCAGTGGAGCGAATCTGAGCTTCCACGTGACCAATGAGGGCGCTGCTCCGGTCACCGAGGTGACGCTGAAGATCCCGGCGGACACCCCGGTGGCCGAGGTGTACCCGCTGTCGGTCGACGACTGGGCACCGAAGATCACGTACCAGGACCTCAAGGTGCCACTGACCACCATCCACGGTGGCACCCCGGCGGAGCAGGCCGCCGACTCGATCACCTGGATCGCGGTGAACGGCACCGCCATCGCGCCGGGCGGCTCCGCCGACCTGACCGTGGCGATCGGCCCCATGCCGGCGCTGAGCACGATGCGATTCATGGTCGAGACGAAGTACGCCGACGGGAAGGCCGGCCCGGTCATGCCCGCCACGATGGCGCTGACCCCGTCCAACGGCGGCATCCCGGTGTCGCACCACGGTGCGGCCGTCACCACGGAGTCGGACGCCGCAGCGATCGAGGACGCGATGTTCACCGCCCTCGTCTCCGAGGCGACCGAGGGCCCGTCGTGGCTGTCGATCTCCGGCTGGATCGTCGCGGCGTTGGCGCTGCTCGGCGCCGGATGGACGATGCTGCGCAACCGCCACCGGGCCGTCGAGGACGAGAAGCCGGTGGAGGACGAGAAGGAGCCGGCCGAGGACGAGAAGGAGCCGGTCGGCGTCGGCAGCAAGTGGAGCTACAAGGATTGAGGAACTCCCATGCAGGCCGGGCCTGCAATCTGGGAAGGCCCTCACGCGGGTGGGTGTGAGGGAAACGTCGTGGCCAGCGCGTGGGGCGCAAAACCACGACCGGCGGGTGGGGCCCGGGCAAGGCCCGTGATCCGCGTGCTGTGCGGGCGGGACCCTCGGGTTCCGCCCGCACGGTCATACCGGGACCACCCGCTCCGTGCGCAGCGCGTCGATGATCTCGCGCTGCACCCGGTCCGACTCGTCGTGCGGGACCTGGCAGGTGCCGGCCGCGAGGTGACCGCCGCCGCCGTAGCGCAGCATCACCTCGCCGATGTCCACCGGGGAGGTCCGGTCCAGGATCGACTTGCCGCAGGCGAAGACGGTGTTGAGCTTCTGCCGGCCCCAGATGATGTGCACCGACACCCGGGACTCGGGGAACAGCGCGTACACCATGAACCGGTTCCCCGCCTCGATGACCTCCTCGTCGCGCAGGTCGACGATCACCACGTCGCCCTCCATGTGGCACACCCGGTGCAACTGGTCGACGAACCGCTGTGAGCACTCGTGGAACAGTTCGGAGCGTTCCATCACGTCCGGCAGGGCGAGGATCTCGCCCACGTCGTTGTGCTCGATGCAGGCGTCGATGAGCTGCATCATCAGCTGGTAGTTGGAGATCCGGAAGTTGCGGAACCGGCCCAGGCCGGTGCGGCTGTCCATCAAAAAGTTCAGCAGCGTCCAGCCGGTCGGGCTGAGGATGTCGGTGAGGGTGTAGTCGGCCGAGTCGGCCTGGTCCACGGCGCGCATGAGGTCGTCGGTGACCTTCGGAAACCGGTCCCGGCCACCGAAGTGCTCGTAGATCACCCGGGCCGCCGACGGGGCGTCCGCGTCGATCACGTGGTTGTCCAGGCCACCGGTGTTGCGCAGGGTCTCCGAGTGGTGGTGGTCGAAGACCATGTTGGCGCGCGAGTCGTACGGCACGTTGGTGAGGATGTCCCGGTCGGTGATGTCGACGACGCCGTCCTGGACGTCCTTGGGGTGCACGAAGAGGATGTCATCGATCATGTCGAGATGGCGCAGTAGTACGGCACACACGAGACCGTCGAAGTCGCTACGGGTCACGAGCCGGTACTTCACAGGGTCCCCCTCGGTTGCCAGACCTTTGAACCCAGTTTGCCACTTTTTTCGTAATGGTCCGGGCGCAACGACTGACGGACGTGTTCACCGCCACGTTGTCCCGCTTTGCAGGAAGCGGATGAACCCTGCGGGGGTTACCGGCCGTAAGGTTCAAACGGACGGTTACGACCCGGTCGGAGGACTCGCAGACCATGGACCACGCACCTCAGCTCATCCAGGAGCGCAGCGCCCCGCCAGCCACGCTGGTGATCTTCGGCGCGTCCGGCGACCTGACCCGCCGCAAGCTGCTGCCCGCGGTGGACAACCTGGCCCGGCACGGCCGCCTGCCCGACCAGTTCGCGCTGGTGGGCGTCGCGCGGACGCCGATGAGCGACGACCAGTTCGCCGAGAGCGCGCTCGGTGGCCGCAGCCTCACCGAGAAGCGCCAGCTGGCGGGCGGGGTCCGTTACGTGGCCGGCGGCTACGACGACCCGGAGACCTACAAGCGCCTCGCCGAGGCCCTCGACGAGCTGGACGCGGTCCGCGGCACCTCGGGTAACCGGCTGTTCTACCTGTCCACCCCGGCGAACGCGTTCGAGCCGGTGATCAACGGTCTGGCCGGCGCCGGCCTCAACCAGGCGCGCGAGGGCTCGTTCGCCCGGCTGGTCATCGAGAAGCCGTACGGGCGGGATCTGGCCACCGCCCGCGAGCTGGACGGCATCGTGCACGGTGCGTTCGAGGAGCACCAGGTCTTCCGGATCGACCACTACCTGGGCAAGGACACCGTCCAGAACGTGCTGGCGCTGCGTTTCGCCAACTCGATCTTCCAGCCCATCTGGGACCGGTCCTGGGTCGACCACGTGCAGATCACCGTGGCCGAGACCCTCGGCGTCGGCACCCGCGGCGGCTTCTACGAGCACGCCGGTGCGATGCGCGACATCGTGCAGAACCACGTGCTCCAGGTCCTCGCCCTGGCCCTGATGGAGCCGCCCGCGTCGTTCGAGGCCGAGGGCCTGCGCAACGAGAAGGTGAAGCTGCTCCAGGCGATCCGGCTCCCCACCGACCGCGACATCGCCGACGCCGCCGTGCGCGGGCAGTACACCCGGGGCGGCACCCGTGAGGAGCTGATGGCCGGCTACCGCGAGGAGGTCGGCGTCGACCCGCTGTCGCGTACCGAGACGTATGCGGCGATGCGCCTCAACGTGGACAACTGGCGCTGGGCCGGGGTGCCCTTCTACGTGCGGACCGGCAAGCGCTTGCCGGCCCGGCTCACCGAGGTGGCGCTGCAGTTCCAGCGGCCGCCGCACCTGCCGATCCCGACCGACCAGCTCACCGGCCTGGAGGCCGACGCGCTGATCCTGCGGATCCAGCCCAACGAGGGCATCTCGCTGCGGTTCGGCGCCAAGGTGCCCGGTCACTCCTTCCGGGTGCGCACGGCGAGCATGGACTTCTCGTACGATCAGACGTTCGTGGAGGAGTCCCCGGAGGCGTACGAGCGGCTCCTGCTGGACGCGCTGATCGGTGACGCGTCACTGTTCATCCGCAGCGACGAGGTGCAGCACAGCTGGCGCATCGTCGACCCGATCATCGAACACTGGAACAAGGACACCTCGCCGATCCCGACGTACGAGGCGGCGTCCTGGGGCCCGACCGACGCCGACCGGCTCATCGGCCGCAACGGCCGCAAGTGGCGCAACGCGTCCTGAGTGGCGCAACCTGCGTGTCGTGACGGGCTCGCATAGGGTATTCATCGATCCCCGGCGAGCCCGTACCACCGCAAAGGACACACCGACATGCAGGTCTCGGTCGCGCACCATCCACCGAACACGGCCGTGCTGGTTCTGCGCGGATCACTCGACATCGACACCGCGCCGGCTCTCAAGGCGAACCTGACCAGACTCGTCGAACGGCCCGCCCCCCGCGTGGTGGTGGACGTCTCCGGCCTCGACTTCTGCGACTCGATGGGCGTCGGCGTGCTGGTCACCGCCCACGGCAGGGCCGCCGAGCGGGGCGGCTGGGTCCGTCTCGCCGCCCCGTCGGGCTTCCTGCGCCGGCTCTTCGACACCCTCGGGCTCAGCGACTATCTGCCGATGTTCCCGGACGTCGCGGCGGCGCTGAAGGAGGAGTGATCAGCCCCCGACCGTCTTGAGGGCGGCCACGGCGGCTCCCCGGGCGCCGGCCATGTCCCGGTCCGGGACCAGTGCGAAGGTGGCCACCGCCTTCTGCTCGTCCCGGAGGTCGGTGTTCTCCCGGACGGTGTTGAGGAACCACTGCCGGAAGTGCGGCGCCGCCTCGACCACACCGCCGCCCAGGAAGTACGCCGACGGGTCGGTGAAGTTCGCCGCGATGGTGAACAGCTTGCCGATCGCCTTGGCCTGCTGCCCGAAGACGGCGATCGCGAGCGCGTCCTCCTTCTCGCCGTAGCCGCGCAGCGCCTTGGCCGCCGTCGCGATCGGCTCGCTCGCGAGCGGGTGGTCCGGGAACCGGGTCAGCCAGTACGGCAGCAGGTTGTTCCTGATCCCGGTGAGGGAGGCGATGCTCTCCACGTCGCCGGCGAACCCGCAGTTGCACTGCGGGACGGGCTGGCCGTCCTCGAGGACCCCGTGCAGCGGGATCTGGACGTGGCCCAGCTCCCCCGCCATCCCGGCCGCGCCACGGACCACCTGGCCGGCCTCGACGACACCACCGCCGAGGCCGGTGCCGACGATCGCGGCGACCGACGAGTGCGCCGCCGCGTCCGCGCCGAAGTGCTGGTGGTGGGCGTACAGGGCGGCCGCGTTGCCGTCGTTGTTGTAGACCACCGGCATACCGAGCCGGGTCTCCAGGGCGCCCCGGATGTCGAAGCCGTGCCAGGAGACCTGATTGAAGTTGGTCGCGCCCTTCGACGAGATCACCCCGTGCGCGCTGGCCGGGCCCGGAGTGTCCAGCCCGACGGCGCGGACCAGCGACAGCGGTGTGCTGGTCAGCTCCAGAATGTTGGCGAACGCGTCGGCGAGGGCCTCGACGGCCGACTCCGGCCCGTCGAGCACCCGGCTCGGGTTCTCCACGAGGTTGTTGACGAGGAACTGTCCCGTCGCGTCGAGAACGGTGGCGTTGTTGCAGGTGCCGCCGTTGTCGAGCCCGACGACGACCCAGGAGGACGGGGTACGTACGGTTTCAGCCTGATCCACGGTCTTGAGACTAGGTCAGCACCTGGTTTCCGGTCACGGGTGCGTCCGGATTGCGGATCCGTTAGTCACGGTTGCAGCCGTGACTCGACCGGCGTTGCGGGCCGAACCGTCTGGCATGACCAAGCCGACCCGCCGTACCGTGCTCGCCGGTTCCGTCGCCACCGCCGCCCTCACCGTCACCGGTCTGGCCGTCGAGACGCCCGCCGCCGCACAGGCCGCGCCCGCCGTCGACCTGGCCCGGACGCTGGGCGACGACCCGATCGCCCACCTGCTGCGCCGCGCCACCTTCGGCGTCACGCCCGCGTCGCTGGCCGAGGCCCGCTGGCTGGGTGTGAGCGGCTGGCTGGACCGGCAGCTCGACCCGGCGCGGATCAGCGACCCCCGGTGCGACGAGGTCCTCAAGCGCCTGCCGATGGCCGGTGCCGACCCGGTCACCGTCCGTGCGAAGCTGCCGAAGGACTCCTACGACGCGTTCAAGCAGCTCGGCCGGGCCGCCGTGGCCCGCGCCGCGTGGAGCGAGCGGCAGCTGTTCGAGCAGGCCGTCGCGTTCTGGGCGAACCACCTGCACGTGGCCGCCCCGTCCAGCGGCATCTGGGACACCCGCGCCGACTACGACACCACGGTCATCCGCAAGCACGCGCTCGGCAGGTTCGCCGACATGCTGCGGGCCAGCGCCCGCCACCCGGCCATGCTGACCTACCTGGACCAGCGGTCGTCGACGAAGGCCCACCCGAACGAGAACTACGCCCGCGAGCTGATGGAGCTGCACACCGTCGGCGTCGGCGACTACACCGAGCCCGACGTGCTGGCCGCGGCCCGGCTGCTCACCGGTATGACGGTCGGCAAGTCGTCGCGGGCGTACGTCTACGACGCCTCGCTGCACGCCACCGGCAAGGTCGAGATCCTCGGGTTCACACACGCCAACGCCGCCCCCGACGGTGAGGCCGCCGCGTTCGCCTTCATCGACCACCTGGCCCGTCACCCGAAGACCGCCGAGCGGATCGCCCGCAAGCTGTGCATCCGGTTCGTCGCCGACGTGGCCCCGGAGACGCTTGTCACGAAGCTGAAGAAGGTCTACCTGGACAACGACACCGCGATCGTGCCGGTGCTGCGGGCGCTGTTCCTGTCGCCCGAGTTCGCCGCCTCGGTGGGCCAGAAGGCGCGCACCCCGTTCGAGGACACCGTCGCCACGGTCCGGGCGCTCGGCCTCGGCCCGGACGCCTCCGGCGTGAAGTCACTCGACGCCCTCTACAACCACCTGGTGGAGGCCGGGAACGCCCCGTTCCGCTGGAGCCCGCCGAACGGCTACCCGGACGTGGCCGCCGCCTGGGCGTCACCGTCGGCGTTCCTGCTGCGCTGCAACCTGCACCTGAACCTGGCCGCCGGCTGGTACCCCAAGCAGCTGGCCCGGCCCGCCGACCTGCTGAAGTCCCTGGTCCCGGTGCTGCCGGGCACCTACGGCGCGCTTGTCGACGCGCTCGCGCTGCGGCTGATCGGGGCGAAACTGCCGGCCGGCCACACCGCCGCCGTGCTCAGTGTCGCCGGGAAGGTGCCGACCAGTCCTCTGACCGCCAAGGACAAGTCGCTGGCCGGCGCCGCGCCGTACCTCATCGCCCTTGTTCTTGACTCGCCGTCCTTCCAGCTGAGGTGACCGATGACCGCACCACTGCTCTGCTGTGACGAGAACGAGAAGCTGCAGCTCACCCGCCGGGGTGTACTCGGCCGCGGGCTGGCCGTCGGCGCCGGGGCGGCGCTGACCGGCCTGGCCGGCGAGGCGCTGAGCACGAGCCTGGCCTTCGCCGCCGGGGCGTACACCGGGGACGTTCTGGTCGTGGTGTCGATGCACGGCGGATTCGACGGCCTGTCGGCGTTCGCGCCGATCGGGGACGCCGACTACTACAAGGCGCGCCCCGGCATCGCGGTGCCGAAGGCGAAGGTGATCGGCGGCGACGGCGGCATGTTCGGGCTGCACCCGGCACTCGCCCCGCTGCTGCCGCAGTGGAAGGCCGGCAAACTCGCCGCGGTGCACGCGATCGGGCAGCCCGACCCGACCCGGTCGCACTTCGCCGCCATGGAGGCGATGGAGAACGCCGCCCCCGGCACCTCGATCCGCAGCGGCTGGCTGGACCGGATGCTCGGCCTGACCGGTGCGTCCGGCCCGCTCGCCGCGGTGTCGATGGGCGACGCGATGCCGGCCCGGCTGCTGGCCGGCCCGTCACCCGACGTGTCGATGAAGGGCCTGGACGAGTTCATGCTGGCCGCCGACGGCAAGAAGCCGATGGCCGCGGCACTGCGGGCGATGTACGCCGACGCGCCGACCGTACTGGCCGCGCCCGCCCTGGCCGCCGACCGGGCACTGGCCGGCACCGCCGCGGCGAAGGGCCTGTACACCCCGGCCAACGGCGCGGTCTACCCCGACTCCGACCTCGGTGGCGCGCTGCGTGACGTGGCCCGGCTGATCAAGGCGAAGTCCGGCCTGGTCACGGCCGCGGTGGACTGCGGTGACTGGGACATGCACCAGGGTCTCGGCCCGGCGGTGGCCGGTCAGCGGATGTATGACAACCTGCTCGACTTCTCCACCGCGCTGGCCGCCTTCGTCACCGACCTCGGCGAGGCGGGCATGAAGAACGTGACCGTACTGACGATCAGCGAGTTCGGCCGCCGGGTGAAGGAGAACGGCTCCCGCGGTGTCGACCACGGGCACGGCAACGCGATGATGCTGCTCGGCGGCGGGATCCGCGGCGGCAAGGTGTACGGCACCTGGCCCGGCCTGGATCCTGGGGCACTGGTCGCCGGTGACCTGGCGGCGACGACCGACTACCGCTCGGTGATCGGCGAGGTGCTCCAGAAGCGGTGTGGCCTCGGCGCCCTGGACACCGTCTTCCCGAAGGTCAAGCCGTCCTCGTTCGGCCTGGCCGTCGCTCGCTGAGCCGCCGGATTCCGGGACCGGGCGAGGACTTCCGCGGCCACCGCACCGACGACCCCGCCGGACACGAAAAAGGCTCGGCGGGTACTCGTGTACCCGCCGAGCCTGATTCGGTCCGATCAGGGGAAGACCGTCACTTGGCGGTCGCGGTGCGGCGCTTGCTCCACACGTCGAAGGCGACGGCGGCGAGGAGGACACCACCCTTGACGAGCATGACCTCCTTGGGCTCCGCACCCAGCAGGCTCATGCCGTTGTTGATCACGGCCATGATCATGCCGCCGGTGATCGCGCCGACCACCTTGCCGACACCGCCCTGAACGGCGGCGCCACCGATGAACGCCGCGGCGATGGCATCCAGCTCGAACGCATTACCGGCGGTCGGGCCGGCCAGGTTGAGCCGGCCGGCGAAGATGATTCCGGCGACCGCGGAGAGCACGCCCATGTTGACGAACAGCCAGAACACCACCGACTTGACCTTGACGCCGGAGAGCGTCGCGGCCTGCAGGTTGCCACCGACCGCGTAGATCTGCCGGCCGAAGACGGCCCGGTTGGTGACCAGGGTGTAGCCGACCACCAGCACGGCGAGCAGGACGAGCACCCAGGGCAGGTTGCGGAATCGGGCGAGCTGCACGACGAAGAACAGCACCAGCAGGGCCGGCACCGCCACCTTGAGCGCGAACAGCCACATCGGGTCGACGGCCTGGCTGTAGCGGATCCGGCCGGCACGGGCCCGGACCTGCACGATCGCCATACCCACGACCACGGCGACACCGAGGATGATGCTGAAGAGGTCGGCTCCGCCCAGCGCTTCGCCGAGACCGATGTTGCCGAGGAATCCGGGGATGAAGCCGTTGCCGAGCGTACGGATCTCGTCGGGGAACGGGCCCTTGCCCTCGTTGCCGAGGATCCACATGGTCACCGCGCGGAAGAGCAGCATGCCGGCCAGGGTGACGATGAAGGCGGGAATGCCGAAGTAGGCGACCCAGTAACCCTGCCAGGCCCCGATCACCGCGCCGAAGATGAGCGTCGCGACCACCGCGAGCGGCCAGGGCAGGCCCCAGTCGACCATCATCACCGCGGCGAAGGCGCCGGTCGCGGCCACCACCGAGCCGACCGACAGGTCGATGTGCCCGGCGATGATGATCAGCACCATGCCGATGGCCAGGACCAGGATGTACGAGAACTGCACGATGATGTTGCTGAGGTTCTGCGGACCGAGCAGATCGCCGCCGGTCAGCACCGCGAACAGCACGACGACCAGGGCGAGCGCGATGTAGATGCCGCTCTGCTTCAGGTCGAAGTTGACCTTCCGGGGAGCCCTGTCGCGCCCGGGCGCGGCCACGCCCTTGCCGACCTGCACGGGTGCGGCCGTCACGGCGCTACCTCCTGTACTTCCTTCGTCATCAGGGTCATCAGGCTCTCCTGCGTGGCCTCGGCGCGTGGCACCTCGCCGGTGATCCGGCCGGCCGAAAGGGTATAGATACGGTCACAGATCCCGAGAAGTTCGGGCAGCTCGGACGAGATGACCAGGACGGCCTTCCCCTCGTCGGCGAGCCGGTTGATGATCGTGTAGATCTCGTACTTCGCACCGACGTCGATCCCTCGGGTCGGCTCGTCGAGGATGAGCACGTCCGGGTCAGTGAAGATCCACTTGGAGAGTACGACCTTCTGCTGATTACCGCCGGACAGCTTGCCGACGACCGCCTCGACGGTCGGCGACTTGATGTTCATGCTGGTCCGGAACTCGTCGGCGACCTTGAACTCCTCGTTGCCGTCAACCCAGCCGCCCCTGGCGAGCTTGCTGAGCCCGGCCGCCGAGACGTTGCGCTTGATGTCCTCGATCAGGTTCAGGCCGTACCTCTTACGGTCCTCGGTCGCGTACGCGATGCCGTGGTCGATCGCCTCGCGGACGTTGCGCGCCTGGATCTCCTTGCCGTCCTTGAAGAGCCGGCCGGAGATGTTGACGCCGTAGGACCGGCCGAAGACGCTCATCGCCAGCTCGGTGCGGCCCGCGCCCATCAGGCCGGCCAGCCCGACGATCTCGCCGCGGCGCAGCGTCAGGTTGGCCTTGCGGACCAGGGCACGGTCGGGCTGAGTGGGGCTGTGGACCGTCCAGTCGACGATGCGCAGGGCCTCCTCGCCGATCTTCGGCGTGTGCTCCGGGTACCGGTGCTCCATGTCGCGGCCGACCATGCTCGCGATGATCTTCTCTTCGGTGAGGTTCGCGGTCTCGTCGGTCCAGATGGTGCGCCCGTCCCGCAGGATGGTGACCCGGTCCGAGATTCCCATGACCTCGTTGAGCTTGTGCGAGATGATCACACAGGTGATGCCCTCGTCACGCAGCCCGCGCAGCAGGTTCAGCAGGTGTGCCGAGTCCTCGTCGTTGAGCGCCGCGGTCGGTTCGTCGAGGATCAGCAGCCGGACCTCCTTGGAGAGGGCCTTGGCGATCTCCACCAGCTGCTGCTTGCCGACGCCGAGGTTGACGACCGGAATGACAGCGCTCTCCGCAAGGCCGACCCGGCGCAGCAGTGCGTCCGCGGCGGCGTTGGTGCGGTTCCAGTCGATCCAGCCGTTCTTGGCCTGCTCGTTGCCGAGGAAGATGTTCTCGGCGATGGAGAGATTCGACGCGAGCGCCAGCTCCTGATGGATGATGACGATGCCACGATGCTCACTGTCACGGATGCCGGAGAAGCGGCACAGCTCGCCGTCGTACTGGATGTCACCCTCGTAGGTACCGTGCGGGTAGACGCCCGAGAGGACCTTCATCAGGGTCGACTTGCCGGCCCCGTTCTCGCCGCAGATGGAGTGGATCTCTCCCCTGCGGACCTCGAGATTGACGTCCTGCAGCGCCTTGACGCCCGGGAACGTCTTGGTGATGCCGCTCATGCGCAGGATCGTGTCGGTCATGGAGCCCTCCTATGGGCTGTGAGCCGATGAGGCCGTGCCCCGCCCGCCGGGGGACGGGCGGGGCACGGAACCTACATCACTTCAGCTGGTCAGCCGTGTAGTAGCCGCCGGCGACCAGTTCCTTCTCGTAGTTGTCCTTGGTGACGATGACCGACTCGAGCAGCTGGGCCGGGACGACCTTCACACCGTTGTTGTAGTCGGTGGTGTTGTTGGTCTTCGGGGTCTGGCCCTTCAGAACCGCGTCGGCCATCTCGCCGGTGACCTTGGCCAGCTGACGGGTGTCCTTGTAGATGGTGGAGTACTGCTCACCCGCGATGATCGACTTGACCGAGGCGAGCTCGGCGTCCTGACCGGTGACGGTCGGGTAGGGCTGGCCGTTGACACCGTAACCGCCGGACTTGAGCGCGGAGAGGATGCCGATGGAGATGCCGTCGTAGGGCGAGAGGACACCGTTGACCTTCGCGCCGTCCTTGTAGGCCGAGGTCAGCAGGTTCTCCATGCGCTTCTGCGCGGTCGCCGGGTCCCAGCGCAGCGTGGAGACGGTGTCGAAGTCCTTCTGACCGCTCTTGATCACCAGGGTGCCGTCAGCGATGTACGGGTCCAGGACACTCTTGGCACCGTTGAAGAAGAACGTGGCGTTGTTGTCGTCCGGCGAGCCGGCGAAGAGCTCGACGTTGAACGGGCCCTTCTTGTCGGTCTTGGCGCCGGTGGCGTCGACCACGCCCAGGCCGGTCAGCAGCGAGGTGGCCTGCTGCACGCCGACCTTGAAGTTGTCGAAGGTGGCGTAGTAGTCCACGTTCGGGCTCTTGCGGATGAGCCGGTCGTACGCGATGACCTTGATGTTGGCGGTCTTGGCGTTCTCCAGCTGGCTGGTGATCGCCTCGCCGTCGATCGACGCGATGATCAGCAGCTTCGCGCCCTTGGTGATCTGGCTGTCCAGCTGCTGCGTCTGGGTCGGGATGTCGTCCTCCGCGTACTGGAGGTCGACCTTGTAACCCAGGCCCTCGAGCTGCGACTTGAGGTTGTCGCCGTCGTGGATCCAGCGCTCGGAGGAACGCGTCGGCATGGTGATGCCGATCAGCGCACCGGCGGTGTCACCGCTGGCGGCCTCCTTGTCGGTGGTCTTCTCGGCGTTGCCGCAGGCAGCCATCGTGGCGACCATGGTGGCAGCGGTCAGAACGGCCGCGAGCCGGGGATATTTCACGGTGGATCTCCTCTTTGAGAACGGGTGTTACAGGGGGCGGGCCAGGCGGAAGTACGCCTGGTTCCAGCGCACCCGGTCAGAGAAATCGGCCGGTGTGGTGCGCTCATCGATCAGTAGAAGTTCCGTCTGTGCCATCTCGGCGAAGTCTCGCAGTGTCTCCGCGCCGACCGCCTGGGTGAGCACCGTGTGGTGCGGGCCGCCGGCGGTGATCCAGCATTCGGCGGAGGTGGACAGCGACGGTGCGGGTTTCCACACCGCGCGGGCCACGGGCAGGTTCGGCAGCGGCTCGTCCGGCGGGATCACCTCGATCTCGTTCGCGACCAGGCGGAACCGGTCTCCCATGTCGGCCATGCCCATGACCACCGCCGGGCCGGGGGCCGCGTCGAAGACCAGGCGCACGGGGTCCTCCCGGCCACCGATCCCCAGCGGGTGGATCTCGGCGCGCGGCTTGGCCGACGCGATGGACGGGCAGACCTCGAGCATGTGCGCGCCGAGGATCTTAGGCTCACCCGGACCGAAGTGGTAGGTGTAATCCTCCATGAATGAGGTGCCGCGTCCGGTTCCGGCGCCCATGGCTTTCACGGTGGCCACGAGCACCGAGGTCTTCCAGTCACCCTCGCCACCGAAGCCGTAACCGTCCGCCATCAGACGCTGGACGGCGAGTCCCGGTAGCTGCCGCAGACCACCGAGGTCCTCGAAGTTGGTCGTGAACGCGCCGAAGCCGCCGTCGGTCAGGAACCGCCGCAGGCCGGCCTCGATGCGGGCGGCGTAGCGGAACGCGTCGAGCCGGTCCCCGAGCAGTTCGGGGGCGATCTCGAAGACGTCGCGGTACTCGGCGATCAGCTTGTCGATCTCGGCGTCGGGAACCTGGTCCACGACGGCCACGAGGTCGTTCACCCCGTACGTGTTGACCGAGACGCCGAACCGCAGCTCGGCCTCGACCTTGTCGCCTTCGGTGACCGCGACGTCGCGCATGTTGTCGCCGAAGCGCGCCACCCGCAGGCTGCGCAGGTGCTGCAGGCCGATCGCGGCCCGGGACCAGGCGTCGATCCGCTTCACCACCGTCGGGTCGGCGACGTGCCCGGCGACCACCTTGCGCGGCACGCCGAGGCGGGCCTGGATGTACCCGAACTCCCGGTCGCCGTGGGCGGCCTGGTTGAGGTTCATAAAGTCCATGTCGATGGTCGCCCACGGCAGGGACCGGTGGTGCTGGGTGTGCAGGTGCAGCAGCGGCTTGCGCAGCGCGTCCAGCCCGCCGATCCACATCTTGGCCGGCGAGAACGTGTGCATCCAGGCGATCACGCCGATGCAGTTCCGGTCGGCGTTGGCGTCCAGCATGACCTGCTTGATGGCCCCGGAGTCGGTGAGCACCGGTCTGCCGACGATCTCCGCGGGCAGGCCGCCGGCGGCCAGGGTCCGCTGGATCTCGGCGGACTGGTCGGCGACCTGCTGCAGAGTCTCCGGGCCGTAGAGATGCTGGCTACCGGTCAGGAACCAGATCTGCGGGTTCATCGGTTGTTCCTTTGGTCGAAGAAGTTCAGGCGCTCGCGACAGCGCGGCACACGATCGCCGGAACCGGCTCTCGCGGCGGCAGGGGCAGGCACGTCTTCATCCGGTCGCCGGGCATGAGCACGCCGGCAACCCAATGATCTTACGTCTGGAAACGGGGCCAGCGTCACCAAACGTCACGCCATACCCGGGCATGGGGTGTACCTCCGAGGGAGGGCCGGCAGGTGGCCACGACCACGATCCGGCGGGAGAACCTCAGTGTTATCGCTAACAAATAGCGTGTCAACGCCAGTCGGCAACAACGAGGTAACGGCCCATTAACGAGGGCGGAGAGTAGCCGGTCAGATGCGACGGGGTGCGCTTTCCCGCACGATCAACTGCGGCGGAACGACGATCTGGTCGGCCATCCCGGTGTAGTCCCGCATCTGGCCCAGGAGCAGGCTCAACGCCGCCCGGGCCACGTCTCCGAAGGCCTGCCGGACGGTCGTCAGCGGCGGGATGAAGTAGGCGGCCTCCGGGACGTCGTCGAAGCCGACCACGCTCACGTCGTGCGGCACCCGCCGGCCCCGCTCGTGCAGCGCCCGCAGGATGCCCAGAGCGAGGTGATCGTTCGCCGTGAAGATGGCCGTGACCTCGGGCATCCGGGCCAGCATCTGACCGGTCCGGTAACCCTCCGCGGCCGACCAGTCCGCCGACAGCAGCGGCGGCACCTCGGCACCGGCCTCCTCGAGGGTCTGCCGCCACCCCTGGATCCGGCCGGCCGAGTCGAACCAGTCGGTCGGGCCGGACACGTGCCAGACCGTCTCGTGACCGGCGTCGAGCAGATGCCGGGTCGCCGCACGCGCGCCGGCCACCTGGTCCACGGTCACCAGCGGGCGCCCGCTGGCCGGGTCGCCGTCGATGAAGACGACCGGCAGGTCCTCGGGGATCTCGGCGAGCGCCTCGGTGGCCGACGCGGTGTTGGCGATCACCACGAGGCCGGCCACCCGCTGGTCCAGGTGCCGGTCGACGACCGCGGAGATGGACGAGCGGTCCAGCTCGCGGACGCTGCCTACGCTGACCGCGAAGCCCGAGTCCGCGGCGGCCTGCTCGAACTCGCTGAGCATGGTGGCCGGGCCGAAGAGCGTGCTGTTGCGCGCTACCACACCGATCAGCTGCGACCGCCCGGTGACCAGGGCACGCGCGGCGCGGTTGGGGCGATAACCCAGCTCGGCGATGGCGGCGCGAACCCGGATCCGGGTCTGCTCCTTGACGTTGGGATGATCGTTGAGGACGCGCGAGACGGTCTGGTGGGAGACCCCGGCCAACCGGGCCACATCCGTCATCGCCGGGCTACGTGATCCCTTGTCCACTTGCGCACCTCGTCCGATCCGGTGAACCGTCTCCCACCTGGCACCGGTCCGGCGACGTCGCCTGGTGGCGGGCAGCCGGGGACCTCGCCACGGTGAAGAAAGTCCAGTTCTGATGGAGCGTAGCGGGACCCCGCACGCGCTCACAGACTCAGAAATGTTATCGATAACATCGGCTTTTCACGAGCCCCGCGCGGACGATCTTTGGTGGCACGTACGCTCGGCAACGATGGAACCGTCAGGGAACACCGGGCCGGCTGTGCTCGGCAGCTTAGCCGACGAGGGGTTCACCTCGTTACGGCGGGCTGCCGCACCCCGCGCCGAACGCTACGAGACCGGCCGGTCGCTGCGGGAACGGTCCCCCCGTTCCGACATGGCCCACTGGAAGAAGCCCGACCGCCGGCCCGACCCGGTCGCCCAGGTCGTGGCCACGCACGACGGTCGCCTGAGCCGCCTCGTCCCGGTCCGTATCGGCCGGATGATGGCCTCGCCCTACACGTTCCTGCGCGGCACCGCCGGCCTGATGGCCGACGACTTCGCCGGCCTGCCGCGCACCGGCATCACCCCGGTCATCTGCGGCGACGCCCACCTCGGCAACTTCGGCTTCTACGCCTCCCCCGAGCGGGAGCTGGTCTTCGACCTCAACGACTTCGACGAGGCCCACCCCGGCCCGTGGGAGTGGGACCTGCGCCGCCTCACGGTGAGCGTGCACGTGGCCGGCCGGGTCAACGGCTTCCGGGAGAGCTCCTGCTCCGAGGCCGTGCAGCACTGCGTCGCGTCGTACCGCGAGCAGATCGCCCATCTCGCCGAGCAACCGCTGCTCGCCCGCTCCTTCGGCCGGCTCGACGTCGAGGGCATGCGCTCGGCGACCACCCAGGCCAGCTTCCGTGAGCAGATCGAGCGCGCCGCCCGCCGCGCCCGCCGGCGCACCAGTGACCGCGCGCTGCCCCGGTTCACCGAGCGCAACGACGGCGCCATGCGCCTGGTCGAGGAGCCACCGCTGATCACCCGGCTCCCGGCGGAGGAGCGCGAGCAGCTCGCCGAGGCCCTCGACGGTTATCTGAGCACCCTCAAACCGCACTGGGCGCAGATCCTCGGTGGCTACCGGATCGTCGACATCGCGCACAAGGTGGTCGGCGTCGGCTCGGTCGGCCTGCGGGCGTACGTCGCGCTGTGCGAGGGCAGCAGCCCCGACGACGTGCTCTTCCTCCAGCTGAAGCAGGCCCGCCGCTCGGTCGTGGCGAAACACCAGCACGGCGCGCTCGCCTGGCACCGGCACCAGGGACAGCGTGTCGTGGAGTACCAGCAGGCGCTGCAGACGGTCAGCGATCCGCTGCTCGGCTGGACCACGGTCGGGGACCACCAGTATTACGTGCGCCAGTTCCGCGACATGAAGGGCGCCATCGTCGTCGATGACGTCAACGCCGGTGCGCTCGCCGACTACGCCGCCATCTGCGGATATCTGCTCGCCAAGTCGCACGCCCGGACCAGTGGAGCATCCATGATCGCCGGGTACGCCGGCAGCGGCGACAAGCTCGACGAATCCCTGGCCCGCTTCGCCCGGGCCTACGCCGACCAGGTCGAACACGACCATGAAGCCCTGGTCGCCGCGGTCCGCCGCGGCGAGCTGCCGGCCGAGCCGGCCTGACCACCCGATGACCACGACCCCCGATGAGGTACGCCCGTGAGCGGCACCGTTCCCCTCGACTCCCCCGCACTGGCCGCCTTCTGGGCCGAACGCCACCTGTGCAGCCTGACCACTCTGCGTGCCGACGGCTCACCGCACGTGGTCGCGGTCGGCGCCACCCTCGACCCGGTCGCCGGCCTGGCCCGGGTGATCACCTCCGGAACGTCCACCAAGGTCCGCAACGTGCTGCGCGGCCGGGAGCGGGTCGCGATCTGCCAGGTCGACGGCGCCCGGTGGAGCACGATCGAGGGCCTCGCGGTGATCCGGGACGACCCGGCCTCGGTCGCCGACGCCGAGCAGCGGTACGCCGCCCGTTACCGGCAGCCCCGCCCCAACCCGGCCCGGGTGGTGATCGAGGTGAAGATCACCCGGGTCCTCGGCTCCGCGTCCCTGTCGGGCTCCTGACGACATGGGCACCGCGCCGGAATTCGCCGACAGTGTGCTGCTGCCCGGTCACGACGTACCGCTCGGCCGGTACACCACGGTCCGCCGGCTGCTGCCGCACCGGGAGCGGCGCATGATCGGCGCCTGGTGCTTCGTCGACCATTTCGGGCCCGACGACGTCAGCGGCCGCCCAGGCATGCAGGTGCCCCCACACCCGCACTCCGGCCTGCAGACGGTGACGTGGCTGGCCGAGGGTCTCGTGGAGCACCGCGACAGCCTCGGCAGCCAGCAGGTCATCGCGCCCGGGCAGCTCAACCTGATGACGTCCGGGCACGGGATCGCCCACGCCGAGCACACGCCGCCCGAGCACCCGGACGGCATGCACGGCCTCCAGCTGTGGATCGCGCTGCCCGAGGAGGCCCGGCACGGCCCGGCCCGGTTCGAGCACCACGCCGCCCTGCCCTCCCGGCAGGACGGTGACGTCACGGTGACGGTGGTGATCGGCGGGTTCGGCGACATGCGGTCGCCGGCCGGCGTGCACTCGCCGCTGCTCGGGGCCGAGCTGGTCCATCGGGCGGCGACGGCGTACACCCTCGACCTGGACCCGGCCTTCGAACACGGCGTGCTGGTGATGTCCGGCGGGGCCACGGTCGCGGGCACGCCGCTGTCACCGGGATCGCTGCTCTACGTCGGCGGCGGCCGCGACCGTCTCGACATCGCGGTCACCGGACCGGCCCGGCTGTTCCTGCTGGGCGGGGAACCGTTCGACGAGCCGCTGGTCATGTGGTGGAACTTCGTCGGCCGCAGCCACGACGACATCGTCCGCGCGCGGGCGCAGTGGATGGCCGGGGAACCCTACGGCACCGAGAGGTTCGGCATCGTCGACGGTTGCGACGCCGGTCCCCTTCCGGCTCCCGAGCTTCCTTCGGTACGGCTGAAGGCGCGCGACCGGCACGGCCACACGCACTGACCCGACGCTTCACATTCCCGCCGCCGGCCGTCATGATCACCCGATGACGCCCGACGGTGACGCGGCCGTGGACGGCACCCGCTCGGCGCACAGCGGCTACCTCAGGGCGGTCGCCGCCGCGCTGGAGGCCGCCGGGGTACCGGTCGCGGACTGGCGGGCCGACAGCGGCTCACCCCGTGACGGGTGGATCCCGTTCGACCTGGCCCGGCAGGTGCGACTGCACGGACGGCCGGTGTGGGACCACGACGAGGCCGGAGCCGGCTGGTCCGAGGAGCGCGGCTGGTACCTGCTCACCGTGGACGATCCGGCGGGACGCGGTGTGCGTACCGTCGAGGCTCTCGCCGTGCCGATGATCGCCGCGCCGGGCGCGGTGGCCCGGGCGATCGCCTCCCTCGCCGGTCTCTGCGCACCCGGCGGGCCGCGCGCCGAAGCCGGCGCCGACTTCCCCGGGCATCGCGCCGGGGTGCCCGATCCCGCGTTCGAGGCGGCGCTGCTGCGCTATTCGGCGAGTCGCACAAAGTCCGTTGACGGGCCGCCGGGCGCGGCGGAAGGTCGAGGGTAGACCGACCGAGACACCGGCGGAGGGAACCGTGACACTCCTCGACGCCAGCCGCGTCATCCTGATCCTCGCCGCGCCGGGCGCGGTGGTCGCCGGATGCCGCTATCTGCCGCGGTGGTGCGCCGCCCTGGCCGGGCGCCGCCGCCCGCCGCCCGCGCCCTACGGCCCGCCGATCGAACAGCTCGCCGCCGACCTGCGCCGGCTGCTGCACCTGCACGGCCGGCTCGCCGAATCGGCACACTCGGCGTTCTGCGCCCACCGGCTGTGGGCGGTCGAGGCCGCCATCGGCACGCGTGCCGTCGAGGCGGCCACCGCGCTGGGGGTGCCGCACCCCCACCCGGACCGCGCCGCCACGCTGACCCGCACCCAGCTGTCCGCCCTGCTCACCGCCCTGGCCCGGGCCGGCCTGGTGCTGCCCGCCCGGGTCGGCGGCTTCACCACCGACGGCCGCCTGTGACGCCCGCCCCCACAGCGCATCGAACATGATCGAAAATCGGCGTCATGAGAAATCTGCTCCGCGCCGTCATCGCGCTGGCCATCACGGCCGTCGCCCTGACGGTGCTCCCCCGGCCGGCGTCCGCCGCGGCCGAGCCACCACGGTTACGCGTGATCAGCTGGAACATCTGCGGTGAGGCCGGCGGTGCTCCGGGCAGCGGCGCCTACTGTCCGTTCCGCAACTCGCCGCAGTCCAAGATCGACGAGATCGCCCGGCTCACGGCCGAGAACGACGCGAACGTACTGCTGCTCCAGGAGATCTGCGGCGGCGCCGACGGCAGCCACACGGCACTGCTCGCGGCGGCACTCGGCCCGGACTGGTCGATCCGGCACGCCGTGGCGAGACGGCCCGACGGGCGCAGCGACTGCCGGGACCCGCTCACCGGCGAACTGGGCGCGGCGATCGCGGTCAAAGCGGAGGTGACCGCGACGACGGACGTGCCCACCGTGCCGGAGGGCACCTACAACCAACAGCAACTGCCCCTGCTGTGCGTACGGACCGCGCAGTGGACCACACGCATCTGCACCGTCCACATCCTCGCCGCCGCCGACGACCCCCGGCGGCAGGCGCAACTCGACACCGTCCGGGACCTGGTCTGGCCGGACCGGCACGACGTCGTGCTGGGCGGCGACTTCAACCACTTCCCCACCTCGGCGGCGCTCCAGCCGATCGCCACCGCGTTCGACGAGTGCGACCGGCGGTCCTACGGCAGCGGTGACGTCGTCAACGAGACGACCCATCTCGCCTGGACGGCGGCGCAGGAACAGAACTGGAGCAAACGCGACCACATCTTCGCGTCGCTCCCCGGCAGCGGCACGCTGTTCAGCCGGTGCGACGCCGACCAGTCGCGGGTGGACACCAGCTGGTACGGGGTCGGCGGATCCCACGGGTGGTCGGACCACGCGCCGCTGATCGCGCACCTGCGTACCCGTACCCCGCAAGCGCCGGCCACCGCCGGTGACCTGACCGCCGACGGCCACCCCGACCTGGTCGCCGTCGACGCGGCCGGACAGCTGCGCCTCTATGCCGGAGTGGGTGACGGACGGGTCGTCTGGCCGTACGGCGTCATCGGTACCGGCGGCTGGTCCGGGGCGGTGATCAGTCACCGGGGCGATCTCACCGGCGACGGCACCGAGGACCTGCTGGCCCGCATCGGCGACCAGTTGTGGGTCTACCCCAACCGCGGGTACGGCCGGCTCGGCGAACGGGTCGCGGTCGGCGGGACCGGCGGCTGGGCCGGCGTCAGCCAGGTCCTGTCGGTCGGCGACGTCACCGGCGACGGGCTGCCCGACGTGGCCGCCGTCCGCGGTGACCAGCTGTACCTCTACCCCGGGGATCCGGCGAACCGGCCGGGGCTGCTGCCCGGCCGGGTGATCGGGCGGTCCGGCTGGACACCGATGACCCTCACCGCGCCCGGCGACGCCGACCGGGACGGACGACCCGACCTTCTGGTACGCGCCACCACCACCGGGATCCTGTACCTCTACCGGGGGCAGGCCGACGGGTCCTTCCACGACCGCAGCGTCTACGGCACCGGGGGCTGGACGCCGGGCAACCGGCCGCTGCTGGCCGCCGGGGACGCCGACGGCAACGGGATCGCCGACCTGTGGGCGACCGCGGGTGACGGGACGTTGCAGTTCTACGCCGGCGGCACCGACAGCTCGGGGAACCCGGTCGACGGGGAGCGTACCCAGGTCGGCGAGGGTGGCTGGGCGGGCATCGCCGCGATCGGCTGATCGGTGATGGGAGGACGGCGACGGAATGACTGGATTCCGCCGCCGCCTCCGTCCCGGCCCGCTGACCCGGGACTCGCACCGCGAGGGATTCGAGGGGGCTCCTCCCCGCGGGTGCTCCGGGGCACGATGCGGCCACCCTGCTGGGGGTGGGTGGCCGCCGGGCCGGGTGGCTGTCCGGCTCGTCCGGGGGAGCCCTTCGGCTCGCCCGGGAAGGACAGCGGCGGAAGATGGGCTCCCGCCGCTGCCTCCCGCCCCGGCCCCACGCCGTGAACCGCCGACCGCGAGAAGACGAGGGGGCGCCGTCTCAGCGGAACGTCTCGGGCGTGATGCGGCCGCCATGAAACCGGGGGGCGGCGGCCGTGGACCGGGAAGTCGGGACCGCAGTGAACCCGCCGGGACTTCCTCGACCGCGGCGGGGTGCGTATCCACCGTGACAGATCACCGGTCCATGATCCGCGAACACGGAGCGTGTCCTTCACCACCCGCGAGACACCGTCCGGTCCCCCGCGACCCGATACACCCCGTCACCTGTTCAGGGTCACCCGCTAGTCCTTGGTTCTCCTGAAGGAGAGCTTAAAAAGTCCTTAAGTCGACACCGGGCCCGTCACCTGGCGACGGTGAGATCCGTTGATCGGGGCAGCACCCGACCCCCCGTCGGCGCCCCCTCCGGAACGCTGTCATAGTGACTGCTCAACCCGTTGAACCGGGGCCGCCCGCAGGACGTATACCCCGTTGATCGCGCACCATCGGCGGGCTGCGGCGCCGATGCGGTCGACGCTCGCGGGCCGGCCGCGAGGCCGGTGACGGGGACCCGCAGGGCGGTGGCGCACTGCGCAAATCCGTGGTTAACCTTCCACATCCACCACGTGGCAGGTTTTGATCGCGGGACGCAGGGGGCGGCACCGGGGTGCGGAGGTGGTACAGGGTGAGGACGGTGGCACGGATGCGGCGTCGGGGCGTTGGGTCCTTCCCCAGCCGATTCGGGGCCGCGTCATGAGCTTCGAAGACGACGAGTACTGGGCGGACGAGTACGACGAGTACTCCTTCATGCCCAGTTCCGCGGTCAAACAGGAGAAGCACTACAGCAAACGCACCGCTCCCGACCCGGTCATGCCGACCCGCCGCCGCGGGGGCGAGGCCGACGACGGCACCGTGCGCCAGAAGGCCGCCTTCGACGCCGAACGGCCCAGCTGGCTCGACGACCCCGACTTCGAGCCCATCGACACGTCCGTCGACAACCTCGTCGGCGACGACTTCGCCGACGTCGACTTCAACCGCCCCGAACTCGGCGTCGACTTTGACAAACCCGACTTCCCGATCGTCGACCCCGCGGCGCGCCCGGAACTGCGGCGTGGTTCCGCCGACCGGCGCCGCGGCGGAGACAACCGCTATGAGGGTACGACCGACCCGCGCCGCGACGACGACCGCGGATACGGGCCGTCACCCCGCTACCGGGACGAGGCCCCGGGACGCCGTGATGAGCGCGGGGACCGCCGCGACGGCGGCGACGGGCGGGTCGACGACCTCGGGCGCCGCGACCGTGGACGGGACGAGCGCCGCGACGCCGGGCCCGCACGGCGCGATGAGGTGGACGGGCGCTGGGACGACCGCGATCGGCGCGGTGCCGGGCGTGATACCCGCGGTGAGCTGCGCGATCCCCGCGGGCTGCATGAGGCCCGTGACCCGCGCGATCCCCGCGACCCTCGCGACCTCCGTGAGCCCCGCGGTGTCCGTGATGGACGCGAACTGCTCGAGCCCGCCGACCCCCGCGGTGTCCGCGATCCTCGTGCCGGCCGCGATGCCGGTGACCTGCGTGAGCCGGCCGACGCCCGTGATGTCCGGGAACCGCGTGATGGTCGCGACCCGCGGGATTCTCGCGGGTTGCGGGATCCCCGTGAGCCCCGCGTCGACCCGCGCGACCCGCTCGGTGATCTCCGCGATCCGCGCGACTCCCGTGGTGACGTCCGGGATGCCCGTGAGCCCCGCGGTGATGTGCGCGATCCCGGTGGTGTCCGTGACGGCCGCGACCGGCGCGGTGGCGCCCTGGATCCGCGCGGTGGCGCCCTGGACCCGCGCGGTGGTCCCCTCGACCCGCGGGCTGACGTCCGCGACACCCGCGGTGACATCCGTGATGCCCGGGGTGACGTCCGTGATACCCGCGGTGACATTCTTGACCCGCGTAGCGACCTTCGTGATGCGCGGGACCAGCGCGGTGACCTGCGCGGCCCGCGTGACGATGGCCGTGGCGCGCGTGACGATCTTCGCGCGGCGCCCGGTGCGGGTCGCGATGGCCGTGATCCGATGGTGGCCGGCGACGACCGCCGGGATCCGCGCGACGAACGCCGGAGCCGCGCCCACCGGGCGATGGAGATCCGCGCCGACGAGATGTGGGACGACGACGGCCGCATCGAACCCGAGGACGACCGTCCCGCCGTCGGCCGCACCATCGAGTTGGGCGCCGACGAATACTGGGAGGAGCCCAGCCGCTCCCGCGACGGCGACGACCGGCGGCGACCGGCACGTCCCGGCGGTGAACGTGCCCGCGCGGGTGAAGTGTGGGAGGACGACGACTTCGGGCCGATCCGGCCACCCGGCGGACGCCGGTCGCGACGCGACGAGGACGTCCGGCAGTCCGGGCCGATCCGCCGCGACGACCATGTGGTCACCGGGCGTGCGCAGGTCCCCGTTCCGGGTTCCGAGCGCGCCGACAGCCCGGTGGGTGACGAGTCCTACGATCGCTACCGTCCGGAGGGCGACCCCCGGCTGGAGGGCGACCCCCGCCGGGAGAACGACCCCCGCCTGGTGGGCGACCCTCGCCGGGAGAGCGACCCCCGCCTGGTGGGCGACCCTCGCCGAGAGGCCGACCTCCGCCGGGACACAGCGCTGCCAGCGGCGGCGGACTCCCGCACCCCGGCCGAGCCGGGAACCGGCGACCAGGCCGAACACCGCCCCACCGCGGCCGGCGCGTGGGCCGACGACTTCACCGTTCTCAGCGGTGACGCGACCGCCTCCCGTCCGGAACGCGACGTCGCCGCGGGCGACGACCCGCGCCGTTCCGACCCCGCGAGCACCGGCGACGACGTCCAGGCGGGCGGACTCCCCGGCCGCGTGGAGCCCGCCGACGGCCGTGCCGTTCCACGCCAGGCCGAGGCCGGATCTGGCAGCGCCGCCGAGCGACCCGGCACGACCGCACCGCTGCCCGGAACCACGGCCGGGAACGGCAGCACCGGCATGGCGGCGCCCCACCCGGAGACCGGACGCGGGAGCGCCGGTACGCCCGCACCGCAATCCGGCACCACGACCGGTCAGACCGGCCGTGGCAGCGCCGGCGACCACTCCGGCACGGCGGCAGTCCACCCTGGAACCACAACCGGACGCGGCAGCGCCGCCGACCACTCCGGCACGGCAGCGCCCCATCCTGGAACCGCAACCGGACGCGGCAGCGCCGCCGACCGACCCGGCACGGCAGCGCCCCACCCGGAGACCGGACGCGGGAGCGCCGGTACGCCCGCCACGACCGGTCAGACCGGACGTGGCAGCGCCGGAACGGCGGGCCCGGAACGTTCCGGGCCACCGGTGGTGGGTCGGGACCTCGGTGAGTACCGCACCGGCGGGTCCGCCACCGCGCCGGTAGGGCACGAGTCGGAATCCGGAGCGCAGCAGGGCCAGGGCGAGTGGCTGGCGCAGGCTCAGGGCCAGGGTGACTGGCCCGCACAGGCTCAGGGCCAAGGTGAATGGCCCGCACAGGCTCAGGGAGCGGCGAGCGGCTGGGGCGGGTCGTCCGGTCCGGTGGATCGTGGTGTTCCGGGTCCGGCGATGGCGCCAGGAGCGACCGGGCAGCCTTCTTCCGGTCCTGGGGACGCCGACGGTACCGGGCGGGACTCTTCCGGCAAGGCCGACAAGAAAGGGTCTGAGCGGCGCGGGGGCTGGCGATCGGCGGTCGCGCGGCTCGTCCCCGGTCAGCGCGGCGGAGCGGAGACGCCCACTGAGTCGACCGTGGATCCCAATGGTCGGGACGGAACTGGTTCCGGCGCCGGCCGCGGCACGGGTGCGGAGTCGGTTCAGAATCCGGGTATCGGGAACGAGCAGGGGCCCAGTGCACCGGGTGAGAATGCGGACGGTGGACCTCGGGTGGTTCGGCGGGCTGAGCCTCCCGTACCGCCGAGGGTTGTCAACACGGCCACCCCGCCGCCCGCACCCCGCGTGATCAAGGCTGACCCGCCGGTGACGCCGCGTGTCGTCGCCGCACCGGCGCCGGTTGCGCCGGCACGGGTGATCGGTCCGAACGGACCGCAACCGGGCGGCGAATCGGCACGCCCGGACGGGACTGCGGCCCCGACAAGCGGCGCGGGCGCCGACGCGTCGTCCGGGAACGGCATGGCCGGTGGCGTTCCCGGCGCCCCTGGCACAGAGGGCGGCCGGCCGTTCGGTCGTGACAGCGCCATGGCGGCACCCCCCGCGGGTGTCCCGGTGGCGGCACCCGGACAGCACGCTGCCGGCTCGGGGTCCGGCCAGGGCGTTCCCGGCCAGATGCCCGGCCAGGGCATGCCCGGGACGGTGCCTGGGCAGGGCGCGGCACCTGGATACGGGAATGTGGATCCGGCGGCCGGTTCCGCCGATGCCCGATGGGGTGGGCCCGGCGGACGTCCCGATGTCACCGGCGGCTTCGACCGGCCGACCACACTCGACGACAATCGATGGGGCGGAACCGGCGGACGCCCCGACGTCACGGGCGGCTTCGACCGGCCTGCCACTGCCGAAGACAACCGATGGGGCGGAACCGGCGGACGCCCGGATGCGACCGGCGGCTTCAACCGACCCACCGCCCCCGGCGACACACCATGGGGCGGAACCGGCGGACGACCCGACGCCACCGGCGGCTTCGACCGACCCACCGCCCCGGGCGACACACGATGGGGCGGAACCGGCGGACGACCCGACGCCACCGGCGGCTTCGACCGGCCTGCCACTGCCGAAGACAACCGATGGGGCGGAACAGGCGGACGCCCGGATGCGACCGGCGGCTTCGACCGACCCACCGCCCCCGGCGACACACGATGGGGCGGAACCGGCGGACGACCCGACGCCACCGGCGGCTTCGACCGACCCACCGCCCCCGGCGACACACGATGGGGCGGAACCGGCGGACGACCCGATGTGACCGGGGGCTTTGAGCGTTCGGATGTTCCGCAGCAGCGGGCGCGGCGAACGCCTCGGACCGCACACGTGTTCCTCTCCGAAGGGGACGGGCCGTGGGCCATGGTCGCGGACGGGGCTCAGCCGGCTCCCGGTGCTCCGCCGGTCTCGCCGTCCGCTCCCGGGGACGTCACCGTGGGGACGGCCGGTCAGGCCACGCCTGGCTCGGCATGGCCGCCGGCGGTCCGGCCGCAGACGGCTGGGGGCGATGCCGGTCACCTCGGGAACCCGGTTCAGGGTGGGAACCCGGCCCCGGCCGGTCATCCGTCGGCTGTGGCGGCCTGGCCGCCCGCGACCCGGACCGCTCCGGATGGGCAGGTTGCCGGGGCCCCCTCGGCCACGCCGCAGTCCGGGCCCGGCGCCCCGCATCCCGCTACCGGCGGCCCGCATCCCGCTGCCGGTCAGCCGCAGCCGAATGCGGGTCTGCCGCCGTCAGCTGCCGGTCTTCCGTATCCCGGTGCTGATCTCGCGCATCCCGGTGGCGGTCTTCCGCATCCCGGTGCCGGTCTTCCGCAATCCGCACCCAGGGTTTCGCAGCCTGCACCCGGTTCGCCGGAGGCTGCCCGGCTCTCGGGGCCGGGACAGGCACCGGCCGTCCAGCCGACTGGTCAGCCGCAGGGGACGGGTCCCGCTCGGCCCGGCGATCAACGGCAGGGATTCGCGGGTTCGGACGAGGTCACCCGGAACGGCGGCCCGCAAGCGGGTGGGGCATGGAACGGGCAGGCGGCCGATGGTGTCGTTCCCCGTTCGGCGCCGCCCGCCGGCCCGCAGCCGGCTCCCGCGAACGGGTGGAACAGCACCACGCCGCGATCGGCGCCGCCTGCGCAGAATCCCGGTGGCATGGGGTCCTCGTGGAACGGCTTCGGGCAACAAGGGGCCGCCGGAACCGGTGGGGCACCCCTGCCGGGCGGCGCGTGGGACGGGGCACCGGCAGGACAGGCGCCCGGCGGCAGTGCGCCGCGGTCGGCTCCGCCCGCCACCGGCACTGACGGTGCGCACGGAGTCGGCACGGACTCGCGGAACGGTTTCGGCACGCAGCAAACCCCCGGCGGGCGCAACACCGCCCCGGCACCGGACGGACGGCAGCCGGGTGGTCCGGCCGCGCCGGCACCCGCCTCCGTGCCGAACGGACAGCGACCCGGAACCCCGGTGTCACCGGCGGCCTCCGGATGGAACGCGGTCACACCGGGCGCACCGGCACCAGCCTCCGCGCCCGACGGACAGCGGCCGGAAGCCCCGGTCTCACCGGCGACCTCCGGATGGAACGCGGCCACACCGGGCTCCACGCCGGACGGGCAGCGGCCGGGGACTCCGGTGTCACCGGCGGCCGCCGGATGGAACGCGGCCACACCCGTCTCGCCGGCACCCGCTTCCGACGGGCAGCGGCGGGGGGCTCCGGTGTCGCCGGCGGCGGGCTCCGGATGGGACGCGGCCACGCCGGTCTCACCGGCACCCGTCTCCGCCTCTGCGGCCGACGGGCGCCGGACGGAGGCTCCGGTCTCCCCCGCACCCGACGGGCAGCGGCTCGGGACTCCGGCGGCGGGCTCCGGATGGGACGGGGTCTCGCCGGCGCCGGTGTCCGCGGGTGAGAGCGGTCAGACCCTGCAGAACGGGACCACGCCGGTCTCCGGGGCGCCCGCGGTGGCGACGCCGGGCGACGGATGGCAGGCGGCCACCGGTGCGCGGCCCACGGTGGCGCTGCCGCAGCCCGGCGTGCGGCCGGGATCAGGGGCGCCGAGCGGGGCCGGGCGGGAGAAGATCGGGTTCCCGCTGAGCCGGCCGGGGCAGGCTGAGGTGGACCGGCCGTACATGGATGCGGACGGGTCTCTGCACAACCTGCGGCCGATCGGGCGTTTGGAGACGTCGGGGCCGGACACCGAGCCGCGGCGGTACGCGGACACGGCGTTCGGTGGCGGATGGTTCGTCTCGAAGGCCGGTGCGAAGCCCGCCGGGGACCGTGCGGCTGCGGGCACGGGGCCGGACGGTGCCGAGGCTACGGTGACGGGCCCCGCTGCGGGAACCGGAACGGGCTCGGCTGCGGACACGGGGACGGGCTCGGCTGCGGGCGCCGACGGCGGGGATACCGCGGGATCACCGGACGGCACGGTCACGAGCGGTACGCACGCGGCCGCGGAACCAGGTGTGGGCGCCGACGGCGGGTTCGGAACGACGACGGGATCCGAGGGCGGCACCACGGGCAGCGCCGGACGGCACGCCTCAAAGGCCGACACCGACGTGGCCCCGTCGCACGGCGGCACCGGCACGGACGGGACCGGCAGCGGTAGCCCGGCCGACGGCAGGGGAACCGCCGACGGGACCGGCAACGAGACCAGCGACCGTAGCGGAACCGGCAACGGCAACGAGACCGGCGACGGGAACGGACCCGGTGACGGCAATGCGACTGGCGACGCGAACGGGACTGGCCAGGGCCCCGAGACCGCCAACGGCAACGGGGTCGGCGACGGCGGGGAGAACGGCAGCGGAACGAGAACCGCCGGGGAGGCCCGGCACCAGGCGCCGGACGCCGGACAGCGGAGCGCCGAGTGGGCCGGAAACGGCGCGGCGAAGGCCGGTGGGGCCGGGAGACCGGCACCGGCCGCCGTGCCGATAGGGCCCGAGTTGGCGCCGCATCTGCCGTTGACGGCGGCCGAACTGTCGGCGATCCGGTGGCGGCTGGACGGGGCCACCCTGCGGGAGGTGGTCGACAACCGGGACGCTCTGCGGGCGCTCGGCGAGCGGCTCGACGGGCCGCTCACCGACGAGGCGGACAACATCGTCAAGGCGGGGCTGCTGAGCGTACGCGCGGAGGTGTACCGCCTCCTCGGGGAGCTGGGTATGGCCGCCGCGGCGAGCCGGCTGGCGCTGGCGCACGCCGAGTCGGCGCACGACCTCCAGTCGATGGTGATCGCGCAGGCGGAGCTGGCGCACGTGCTGCGGCTGCGGGGTGACTACATGGAGGCGGACCGGCTGTTCCAGAAGGCCGTCGAGGCGGAGGTGTCGCCGGCGGTGCGCAGTGTCGTGCACGAGAACGCCGGGCGTAGCTGCTTCGACCAGGGGCGGCACATGGAGGCGCTGGACCACTTCGCGCGGGCGATCCGGCTGGGTGCCGCGGAGGACACCGATCTGGTGGAGCGCATCGGCGTGTGCCTGGAGGCCGTCTACATCCATGTGCTGCGGGACGGCTGGGGTCCGTACCCCCGCAGGTCTCCGGAGATCCTGACCCCGCTGGGCGGGAGGCCGGCCGCCGACGGTGACCAGGGGCCGGTGGTGGCCGACGCGTTCACGGAGACGACGGCGGAGCAGCCCGTGGTGCGGCCGCAGCGGTAGCGGTCAGGCGGTGGCGGGGAGCGGGCCGGCCGGCTGGGCCATCATGCTGCGCCCGCGGCCGCCCTCCTTCGCCCGGTAGAGGGCAGCGTCGGCGACCCTCTGGAGTTCGTCGGCGCCGACGGCGTGGTCGGGGACGACGGCGATGCCGATGCTGAGGCTCGGCGGGCCGGACGGCAGGCCGGTGGCGGCGGCGACGCGGGCGCGGGCGAGTTCGGTGAAACGGACGGCCGCGTAGGGGGCGGCCTGGAGGAGGACGGCGAACTCGTCGCCGCCGAGGCGGGCGACCATGTGCCGGCGGTCCTCGGCGGCGTCGCGGAGGGCGTCGGCGACGGTACGCAGGGCGAGGTCCCCGACCGCATGTCCCCAGGTGTCGTTGATCCTCTTGAAGTGGTCGACGTCGATCATGACGAGGGCGAGCGGATCGTCGGGGCCGGCGACGGCGACGGCGTGGCTGATCTCGGCGTCGAAGGCGCGGCGGTTCGCGGCGCCGGTGAGGGAGTCGGAGGTGGCCTGGGCCTCCAGGACGCCGCGCAGCCGGTCGTTGCGTTCGCGTAGGCCGACGACGACGACGGCGGTCATCGACATGGCCACGGTGATCGCGATCCAGTCGAGGAGTGCCTGGCCACCCTCCTGGAACTGGAACGCGGTGAGGGCGTGCCCGGCGGAGATCTGCACGACGGTGAGGGTGATGATCCGGCGGTTGAGGAACATCGCGGCATAGAGCAGCGGCCACAGGTAGAACAGCTGGGGTCCCAGGGTGGCGTCCCGGGTGGCGACGTTGAGCGCCGAGATCACGCCCGCGCCGAGGAACGGCATGAGCGGCCAGAACAGCCGGGGCATGGTCTCCGGGCGGCGCAGGCAGATCAGGCCGACGATGAAGAGCACGATCGATGTGAGGGCGAGGGCGACGACTTCGGGCAGCGGGTTGCCGAGCTTCATCAGGACGCCGGTGACGAAGTTGTAGGGTCCGGCGGCCAGCATCAGGTAGGCGACGGCACGGGCGGCGCCGTGCATGTCGCGCAACTGATGGGCCAAGGCGTTCTCCTCCGGGTCCGGTCCGAAACCATCATTCGGTTCCGGGGGGCGTCACCTGAGGCGTTGCCCGATGGCCCGGCGGGGACTTATTCGGTACGCAGCGCGACCACCGGATCGAGCCGGCCGGCCCGCTGTGCCGGAACCACACCGAAGACGATGCCGACGGCCGCGGACACCCCGAACGCGAGTGCCATCGACCACCAGGTGAGGGCCGCCGGGACCGGGCTGAGCCGGTCGACGAGCAGCGCCGTGGCGCCGCCGAGGAGCATGCCGAGAATGCCGCCGGTGGTGGTGAGCAGCACCGCCTCGAGAAGGAACTGGATGCCGATGTCGCGGGGCCGGGCGCCGACCGCCTTGCGCAGACCGATCTCCCTGGTCCGTTCGCGGACCGAGACGAGCATGATGTTGGAGACGCCGACGCCGCCGACGAGCAGGCTGATCCCGGCGATCGCGGCGAGGACGCCGGTGAGCACGCCGAGGATGTCGCCGAGTACGCCGAGGATCTGTTCCTGGGTGACCGCGGAGAAGTCGGTGTCCGGGTGGCGTTCGGTCAGGGCGGCGACGACGGCGGCGGAGAGTTCGCCGATCCGCTCGCGGTCGGGGGCGCGGATGGCGAGGCCGTCGATGCGCTCGGTGCCGAGCAGGCGCTGGGCGGCGGTGACCGGAACGTGGACCTCGCCGTCCCGGTCGACGCCGAGGCTCTGCCCGAGCGGTTCGAAGACGCCGATCACCCGGAACCGCACGCCGCCGATGGTGACCTGCCGGCCGACCGGATCACGATCGGCGAACAGGTCACGGGCCAGGCCGGCGCCGAGGACCGCGACCCGGCGGCCGGTGCTGACGTCGGTCCTGGTCAGGTAGGTGCCCCGGTCGAGGCGGCGGACGAAGACGGTCGGCGTGGTCTCCAGGACGCCCTGCATGCTGGCGAACCCGCTGCGCGACCCGGCGCGCACGGTCTCGCCGGAGGCGATGGTGACGGCGACCCGGCTGCGGTCCCCGACGACCCGGTTGATCACCTCGATGTCGTCGAGGGTGAGCGGCGAGGAGGTGGGCGCCGAACCGGCCTGGAGACGCCCGGGGACGACCAGCAGCAGGTTGGAGCCGAGGCCCTCGACCTGGTTCTCGATCTGCTGTTTGGTGCCGGTGCCGATGGCGACGAGGGCGACGACCGCGGCCACGCCGATGATCACGCCGAGCATGGTGAGCATGCTGCGCAGCCGGTTGGCGCGCAGCGCGTCGAGGGCGACCCGCCAGGCCTCAGCGAGTCTCACTGATCAGCCCGTCCTTCATCACGATCTGCCGGCGGGCGCGGGCGGCGACGTCCCGGTCGTGGGTGACCAGGACGACCGCGACGCCGTCGTCGACGAGCGATTCGAGCAGGGCGAGCACCGACTGGCCGGTGGCCGAGTCGAGGTTGCCGGTCGGCTCGTCGGCCAGCAGCACGGACGGGCCGGTCACCAGGGCGCGGGCGATCGCGACGCGTTGCTGCTCGCCGCCGGACATCTGGTTGGGGCGGTGCGTGATCCGGTGGGCGAGACCGACCCGTTCGAGCATCGCGGCGGCGCGTTCCCGGCGTTCCCGGCGGCCGGCACCGCGGTAGACCAGGGGCAGGCCGACGTTGTCCTGCGCGGTGGTCCGGGCGAGCAGGTGGAACGACTGGAAGACGAAGCCGATGGTGGTGTTGCGCAGCTCGGCCATCTCGTCGGGGCTGAGCGTGCTGACGTCCCGGCCGCCGATCAGCAGGGTGCCGCCGGTCGGGCGGTCGAGGCCGCCGAGCAGATGCATGAGGGTCGACTTGCCGGAGCCGGAGGTGCCGACGATCGCCACGTAGTCGCCCGGCTCGACGGTCAGGGACACCCCGCGCAGCGCCTGCACCGAGACTCCGTCCAGGTCGTACGTGCGGCTCACGTCGTCGGCGACGATCGCGGCGGTCACGGCACCTCTTCGCCGGCGCCGACCTGGTCGGCGCCCGCGACCACGACCCGGTCCCCCGCGCTCACGCCGGAGACGATCTGCACGGTGTCCTCGCCCTGCACGCCCAGCCGAACCGGCACGGCGGTGTAACGGCCGTCCCGGACGGTCCAGACGGTGTCCCGGCCGTCGGCGCGGACCACCGCCGAGGCGGGCACGGTGACGGCGCCGGCGGCCTGCCGCACCTTGAGGCGGATGACCGCGCTCATGCCCGGCCGTGGGACCGGGGCGGCCTCGCCGCTGTCCGCGAACGATCCCTCGCCGAGCTCGAGCCGCACCCGGTACGAGACGCCGCCGCGGGCCGACGTGGTGGGCAGCAGGTCGACGGCCCGGACCGTGGCCGGATAGCCGGCACCGGGGGCGGCGTCCAGCTCGACCTCCGCCTCGACGCCCTCGCCGACCAGGAGCACGTCGGTCTCGTCGACCTCGGCGGAGAGACCGAGGCGGCCGGTGTCGACGACGGTCACGACCGGGGTGCCGGCGGTGATCCAGCCGCCCTCGGGGACCGCGGCGTCCACCCCGGACACCGCACCGGACGAACCGGACGGGGCCTGCCCGCTCCCCAGGAGCCCGGCCAGTGAGCTGCCGCCGGCCTGCGGCGGGCCGCCGAGCTGCACCACACCCGCCACCGGGGCCCGCAGGGTGAGGGCGTCGACGGCGGCGTCGGCCAGCTCGTACGCCTGCTCGGCCTGCAACCGCTGGGCGGCGGAGAGGGCGCCCATGGCACGGCTGAGGGAGGCGACGCCGCGCTGCACCGACCGCAGCGCGGTCGCCGAGGCCGCCGAGGCGGTCTCGTAGTTGCGTTCGGCGGCGTCGACCTGATGCAACAGGGTCTTCTTGACCTGGGGGTCGGTGATCTGTGCGGCGGCGGTGCGGGCCTGCTCGAAGGCGTCCGCGGCCTGCCGGTCGGTGCGTGCCCGCACGGCCGCGAACTCGGCCGTGCCGCCGGTGCCCACCGTGCCGCCGGACGGGGCCTGCTCGACGGCCTCGGCGGCGGCGTCGCGACGGCGGGACAGCTCGGGTGAGTCGATGACGGCGAGCACGTCACCCTTGCGGACCCGCTGGCCGGGCTCGACGTGGAGTTCGCGGAGGGTGCCGGAGGCGGGCGCGGTCAGGGTCGCCGCGGTCCGCGCGGTCACCGTGCCGGGCGCCTCGACGATCTCGTCGACCGTGCCGACCTCGGCGTTGCCCAGCCGGACCGGGTCGGGCGCGTCGTCGCAGGACGCCGCGGTCATCGGCAGGAGCACCAGGACGCCGGCGGCGACCACCACTGCACGGGAGCGATACACGATCGCCACTCTATGCCGCCGACGACGAAGCGGGCCGTCCCCGCAGGGACGGCCCGCTTCACTGTGACGAGACGATCAGGTGCCGGGGCGACGGCCGAAGACCTTCACGGTCATGCCGATCTTGCCGATGCTCCAGTACTTCTGCGCGTCGGACTGGAGGAGGTTCACGCAGCCGTGCGACCCGCGCCACTTGTCGTGGATGTAGGTCGTGGTCTGGTGGAAGCCCCGCCCGCCGATGAAGCGCTGCCAGTACGGCAGCCACACCTCGTACGGGTCGGACCACTCCTTCTTCGTCCGCTTGTTGATCGTGAAGGTGCCCGCCGGGGTCCGGTAGCCCTTGTACCCGGTGCGGGTGATGGTCGGCTTGACGTGCACCGCGCCGTTCTTCATCACCCACGTCGTCTGGTTGGTCAGATCGATGCAGAAGGTGATGCCCTTCTTCTTGGCCTTGCAGGCCGCCGTCCTCGTCGCCGCCAGTCGCTTGGCGACGTCGTAGGTGGTCGGGCCGGCCAGGCCCTTGGCCGGCTGGATGCCGAAGCGCTTCTGGAACTTGACGATCGCGGTGCAGTCGGCGGGCGACTGCTTGCCGTCGACCGTCACCGTGCCGTATCCACCCAGCTGCTTCAGGTAACCCTCGACCTGCTTCTGGTACTTGCCGGTCGCGCACGACGCGGCGGCCGCCTTGGTGACCACCGTGGTGGTCACGGCCGCGGTCACCGGCGCGGACGCACCGGCGCTCGCCGGCGTCAGCGCGAATGCGCCGAGACCGCTGCCGACCAGTGCGGCCGTGACCGCACCGATGAGGCGAGCGGAAACCCGTCCCCTTGCCAACGTTCCTCCCCAGGAGTTATGTCCGCACATCGAAGCACAGCCGGACCACCTGTGGCGTAGGGGGAAGGCCGGTGACACGAAACCGGTATGCCATCGGCATCCGGAGCCACCGGCTTGAGGTGATTCAGCTACGGGGGGGTGGCGAATTCCTGCACCCAGTAGGGCGTGTCGTCGGCGGCCAGCGCCAGGCCGACACCCATCTGGTCGAGCCGGCAGTCCAGGATGTTCTCCCGGTGGCCGGGGCTCCTCATCCAGTCGGCCATCACCCGGAAGGGGCTGGCCTGGCCCTTGGCGATGTTCTCGCCGTAACGGCGCCACACGTACCCGGCGTCGCGCACCCGGCTGCCGGCCTTCTCACCGGACGGTGACTCGTGGTCGAAGTAGCCGCGCCGCGCCATGTCGGCGGCGTGCCGGTTGGCGGCCTCGATCAGCCGCCGGTCCAGGGTGATCGGGTCGCAGCCGGCCTCCCGGCGGCGCTGGTTGACCAGCGCGAGGATCTGCTGCTGAACCGGCGACTGCGCGCCGGGCCCGGCCGACGCGGCGGTCACCGCGGTCCGCGACGCCACGATCGGGTCGGCGCCCGGCACGGCGGCCCGGCCACCCGGGCGTTCCACCCGGGACCGGACGGGCCGGGACGGCCGCAGCGGTGCGTCGCCCCAGCCCGCGACGGGCGGCCGTCCGGTCGCCGCGGTGTCCGGTGTGCCCGGTGGCCCGTACGCCAGCGCGGGAGTGGCGCAGCCGCCCACCGCCAGCGTCGCCACAGCCAGCCCGAGCCCCACCGAAGGTTTGCGCATGTCGCCGTCGATCCCTCTGCTCACGCGTCCCGGCCGCTCCGGGGCGCTCAGTGATGACCAACGGCACGGCCAGGGGAAACGGAACGGAACCCGGATCATGCATGTCGCACAGCCGCACCGGGTTCCGGCGCTCTTCCGCCTATCGGGGTAATCCACTCAGTCCGATCTCCCGGTCCCCGCGGTGGTCCCCGCCGTGGGTTCGCCGTCGCTACGGTTTCGCGGTGCGCAACCGATACCTGGACACGCTTCGTGCCGCGGCGATCGTCCGGGTCGTCGTCTATCACCACTTCGGGTGGGCGTGGCTGTCGCTCGCGCTGCCGGCGATGGGCATCATGTTCGCGGTGGCCGGCTCGCTGACCGCGGCGTCCCTGGAGCGGCGCCCGGCCGGCCCGGTCGTCGTGTCCCGCCTGCGCCGCCTCTTGCCTCCACTGTGGCTGCTCGGTGTGGTCGTGGTCCCGGCCATGATCACCACCGGCTGGACGGTGGAACCGGCCCGGATCCTGCTCTGGGTGCTGCCACTGGCCGACCCGCCCGGCAGCGAGGCCGCGATCGATGCGTGGGAGCCGCTCTGGTACATCCGCGCCTATCTGTGGTTCGTGCTGCTCACACCGCTGCTGTACGCGTTGTGGAAGCGGATCGGCTGGGTGCTCGTACTGCTGCCGGTCGCCGGGCTCGCGGTTCTGGACCGGACCGGGTTCACGCTGCCGGCCGCGGCCGACTCCGTCATGTGGGACCTGGTCACCTACGGTGCCTGCTGGATCGCCGGGTTCGCGCACCGCGACGGCCGGCTGGCCCGGTTGCGGCCGTCGGTCGTGGCCGGTGCGGCGATCGGGCTCGGCGCGGCCGCCCTCTACTGGCAGAACGGCCACCAGGGCGCGGCCGCCTGGGACCTGAACGACGTGCCCGAGTCGCAGGCGCTGTGGTCGCTGGCGTTCGTGCTGCTGATGCTGCGCTGGCAGCCGGACATGACCCGGTTCTCCCGGATCCGGCCACTGGACCGCCTGATCAGCCTGCTCACCGGGCGGGCCGTCACCATCTATCTGTGGCACAACATCGCCATCGCGGCGATCTGGCCGGTGCTGGAGCTCACCGGCCACGACGACCTGGGCCGTCTGGAACAGCCGGTCACCCTCGCGATGACGTTCCTGCTCACCGGGGTGGCGGTGCTCGCCTTCGGCTGGGTCGAGGACCTGGCGGCGGGCCGGGTGCCGCGGCTGTGGCCGGCCTACCGGCCGCCCGGCGAGGCACCACCCGTTCCGGAGCCCGCCGCCACCACCGTGCCGGCGGCCGGGGTAGAGCCGATCACCGAACAACTCGTCCGGGACGTACGGCCGGCCGCACCGGTTCCGGCCGGGCGGCCGGAGACCCCGCGTCCCCCGCAGCAGGGGCGCCGTCACGCCTCCGGGGAGCCGGTCACCCAGCGCATCGTCCGGGACATGCCGGTGGCCGGGCGGCCACCGGGCCGGGCCGGCGGGCACGAGGGTGTGCCGTGGGCCGGGAACACCGTCCCCCAGCCGGGCCGGCCATCCCTGCCGCTGCGGTTCACCGGGCAGGACGGCGCCCCCTGAGCAGGCCGGCCCGGCGCGCGGAGGGCGGCCGCGCGCCGGGACCGGCCGTCCACCGGCCACCCCACCGGACGCCCACCGGCCGTCTCCACCGGGCGCCCCACCAGACGCCTCGCCGGCCGGGACGGACGGGACGTATACGGCGTACCCCAGAAATGCTTTGAAAACGAGCGAAGCTCGCAAAACGGTGGCTAGCCTGGGGCCGTGGGGGGGCTGCCGGGTGGTGTGCTGACTCCGGCGCCTGCCGCCGGAGTGCCCGCGCTGGTCTTCCGCGCCGGACCGCTCTACTGCGCGCTGCCGCTCGGCGAGGTCATCGAGACCATGCGCCCGCTGCACACCCGGCCGCTCGCCGGGACCCCGTCCTACGTGCGCGGGCTGACCATCCTGCGCGGCGCCCCGGCCCCGGTGATCGACATGACCCGGCTGCTGACCGGTGTCGAGGCACCCGTCGACCGGTACGTCGCGGTGCGTGCCGGGCGCGGCCCGGTCGCCTGCGCCACCGGACCGGTGCTCGGCGTGCGCGACGTCGAGGTGGCGCCGCCGGAGGGGCCGGCCGCCCTGTTCACCGGCGTCTCCAAGGCCCTGATCGCGGCGGTCGGGACGGTCGGGACGGAACCGCTGCTGCTGCTGCACAGCATCGCCGCCGTGCCCGACGAGGTGTGGGAGGCAGCCGGTGGCCCGCCACCGGAGGTCGCGTCATGATCAGCGCGGTGTCGCTGAGCCGGTTCCGGGAGCTGCTCCAGCGACGCCTGGGCTGGACGTTCGCCGACAACGACGTGGGACAGACCGCCGAGGTGCTGGCCGCCCGCGCACGGGCGCACGGGCTCAGCGACCGGGAGTATCTGGACCGGTTGGCCGGACGACGGTGGACGGCCGAGGTCGCCGAGCTGGCAGGTGCACTGAGCATCACCGAGACCTACTTCTTCCGGCATGCCGAGCAGTTCCGGGTGCTGCGCGAACGGGTGCTGCCGGAGCTGATCGAGACGCGGTCCGGGCAGCGGGTGCTGCGGCTGCTCTCGGTCGGCTGCTCGTCCGGGGAGGAGGCGTACTCGCTGGCCGTCGCGGCGATCCAGGCGCGGCCGGGACCGGACTGGATCGTGACGGTGACCGGCGTCGACGCCAACCGGGAGATGCTGCGCCGGGCCCGCGCCGCGGTCTACTCGTCCTGGTCCCTGCGCGACACCCCGGACGACGTACGCCGCCGGTGGTTCCGGCCCGTCGAGGACGGCTTCCGGGTGACCGACGAGGTGGCGGCGGCGGCCCGGTTCGTCGAGCACAACGTGGCCGCCGACGACCCGCAGCTGTGGCACCCGGCCCGTTACGACGTGATCTTCTGCCGCAATCTGCTGATGTACCTGACCGCGGACGTCGCCGCCGAGCTGATCCGCCGGATGACCCGGGCCCTGACCGACGGCGGGTTCCTCTTCCTCGGGCACACCGACTCGCTCGGCAGCCGCCCGGACGGCCTGGACGTCTGCCACGCCGACGGCACCGTCTACTACCAGCGGCGGGTCGTCGCCCCACCCCGCGACCCGGCTCCCGCCCCGCCACCCCGGCGGGTCCGGGCCGAGCCACCGGCACCCGCCGTCGTCCGCGACGACCCCCGGCGGGTGCTCGGCCTGATGCGCGACGACCGGTTCGCCGAGGCCCTCGACGTCGCCGGGGACGCCGACTCGCTCATCCGGGGCGTGCTGCTGGCCCAGGTCGGCCGGGTCGGCGAGGCCCGCGACACCGCGAACCGGCTGCTGCACGCCGGCGGGCCGCAGGCCGACGCCCACCATCTGCTCGGCGTCTGCCACGAACTGGACTGCGCGGACCTGGCGGTCGGGCAGTACCGGCTCGCCGCCTACCTGGATCCACGGTTCGCGATGCCCCGCCTCCGGATGGGCCTGCTCGCCCGGCGGCGCGGCGACGACCGCGGCGCCGCCGACCACCTGTGCGCCGCGCTCGAACTGCTGATCGGGGAGAAGGACGAGCGGATCGTGCTGTTCGGCGGCGGGTTCGGGCGGATCGCCCTGACCACGCTGTGCCGCACCGAACTCGACGCGTGCGGGGTCCGCCGATGACGCGGCCGGAGACCGTGGCCGAGCGGGTGACCCGCCTGCGTGACGACTTCGACCGGTCCTTCGCCGAACCCGCACGCGTCTTCGACGACGAGAACATCGAACTGCTGGCGGTACGGGCCGGCGACCGGCCGTACGCCATCCGTCTGGCCCAGGCCTCCGGCGTGCATCCGGAGCGGCCGGTGACCGCGCTGCCCACCACGGTCGGCGCGCTGCTCGGCGTGGCCGGGTACGCCGGCGTCGTGGTCCCGGTCTACGACCTGGCCGCGCTGCTCGGGCACCCGATCCCGCAGCGGCCGCGGTGGCTGCTGCTCACCGCCGGCGCCCCGCCCCTGACCCTCGCCTTCCATGAACTGGAGCGGCACCTGCGGGTGCCGGCCACCGACGTGATCGCCGGGACCGTCGACAGCGCCGGCCGGCACGGCTGCCTGCACGGCATGGTCCGGCTGGCCGACGGCAACCGGCCGATCGTGGACGTGCCGGCCACCCGCGAGCTCGTACACCAGCTGGCCGGCCACCGGCCCGTCTCCGAGGAGTCCCGATGATGGCCGGACGCACCTACGGCGGGAAGCTGGCGATCGGCGTCGGCATCACCGTCCTGTTCACCATGCTCACCATCGTCACGTCGGTGGTCGGCCTGGTCTTCGTGGTCAACGCCAAGGACGCCGCCATCACGTCGGCGACCGAGGACCTGACCGGCGCCGGGAACCTGAGCCGGACCATGGAGACCCGGATCGCCGACTACCGGACGTACCTGTTCAACAAGTCGGCCGAGAGCGCCCGGCTGACCGAGGACCACCATCAGGCGTTCCGCCGGATGCTCGACGACCTCCGCCGCAGCATCGACGATCCGGAGGTGCTGGCGAAGCTGGACCAGATCGCGGATCTGGACGACGGGCACGCGGCGGCGACCGCCGAGGTGATGGCCGCCCGGCGCACCACCGACGACACCTCGGCCATCGACCGGATCAACGACACCACGGTCGTGCCGGCCCGCGAGCAGTTGCAACAGGCGATCACCGACCTGATCGAACTGGTCCGCGGCGACGTCGCCGCGGACCGGGAGGCGGCCTCGACCCGCGCCACCCAGGCGATCGCGCTGGTCATCGGCCTGGGTGTGCTCACCACGATCAGCGCCGTCCTCGTCGCCCTGCGGCTGAGCCGCGACCTCAAACGCGAGGTCGGCACCGCGGTCGGGCACATCCAGAGTTCCTCGGCCCAGCTGGAGGCGGCCGCCGCCCAGCAGGTCAACGGGGGCCGGGACCAGGCCAGCGCGATGAGCGAGATCACCACGACGATCAGCGAGCTGCTGATCACCTCCCGGCAGATCGCGGACACCGCCCAGCGGGTGTCGAAGATCGCCGAGGACACCGAGGCGGCGGCCCGGAACGGCGACGCCACCATCGGCGAGACCCGGGCGTCGATCGAGACGATCCGCTCCCAGGTCGACCAGATCGTCCAGCACATGCTCGCGCTGGGCGAGAAGTCCCAGCAGATCGGCCAGGTCGTGGATCTGGTGTCGGAGCTGGCCGAACAGACCAACATCCTGGCCATCAACGCCACCATCGAGGCCAGCGGGGCCGGCGAGTGGGGACGGCGGTTCGCGGTGGTGGCCGAGGAGATCCGCAAGCTCGCCGACCGGACCGCGGGGTCGGCCAAGGAGATCCGGACGCTCATCGAGGATGTCCGGGGTGCGGTCAACACCACGGTGATGGCCACCGAGATCGGGGCGAAGGCGGTCGACGCCGGGGCCCGCAAGTTCGACGACGCCACCAACTCGTTCCGGGAGATCGTGCAGCTGGTCGCCACCACCAACGACGCCACCCGGGAGATCGAGCTGTCCACCAAGCAGCAGACCACCGCCGTCGAACAGGTCAACGTGGCCGCCTCGGACACCGCCCGGGTGTCCCGGGAGACCGAGGCCAGCGCGGTGCAGACCAAACAGACCGCCGCCCATCTCAGCAACCTCTCCAGTGACCTGCTGGAAATGGTCGGCACCGGTCGGCACTGATGGCCGAGGGCAAGGATCCGCTGCGCTACTTCCGGATCGAGGCGCGCGAGCTGATCGACCAGATCAGCGCGGGTGTGCTCGACCTGGACCAGCGGGCCGGGCCGGAGCCGGTGGCGAAGCTGCTCCGCTTCGCGCACACGCTCAAGGGCGCGGCCCGGGTCGTCAGACAGAAGGACATCGCCGACCGGGCGCACGCGTTCGAGGAGGTCCTGGTCCCGCACCGGACCGGGGAGGCGCCGCTGGCCGCCGAGGAGATGCGCGAGCTGCTGCGCCTCAACGACGAGATCGCGGCGTACGTCTCGCTGATGGAACAGCCGCCCGCGCCCGCCTCCACACCCGCGCCCGCGCCTCCGCCGTCACCCTCACCTCCGCCGCCGCCTTCGCCCTCACCCGCGCCGGAACCGGAACCGGCACCCGCGCCGGCTCCCGAGCACCTCGAGACGGCCACTCAGCGGGCCTCCACCCAGGACCTCGACGAACTGCTCGACGCCATCGGCGAGACCAACACCCGGATGGCGCCGCTGCGGGCCGGCTGCGCCACCGTCGAGCGCCTGCACCGGTCCGCCGAGAGCCTCGTCGACCAGCTGCGCCTGGACCGGGGGACGGCGAGCGGGACCGCCCGTGCCGCCGCCGCACGGCTCGCCGGGGACCTCGGCTCGGCCGCCCGCCGGTTCACCGACGCCGTCGACCAGATCGAACGCGAGCTCGACGACGTCCGGGCCCGGGCCGAGGGGCTGCGGCTGGTGCCGGTCGGATCGGTCTTCACCACGCTGCGCCGGGCCGTCCGGGACGCCGCCGACGCCGAGGGACGGCGGGTCCGGTTCGTCGCGCAGGGCGGCGGGATCCGGATGGGCGCGCACCTGCTCGGCCCGGTCAGCGGCGCGTTCCTGCACGTGGTCCGCAACTCGGTGGTGCACGGGATCGAACCGGAGGACGTACGGCTCGCGGCCGGGAAACCGGCCGAGGGGACGGTCAGTGTCGAGGTCGAACGGCGCGGGCGGTTCGCGGTGTTCCGGTGCTCCGACGACGGGCGCGGGTTCGACCTGGACGCGCTGCGGCGTACCGCCGAGGCCCGTGGCCTGCTGCCGCCCGGCGCTCCGCCGCCGGACGTCGACGCCCTGCTCCGCCTGGTCCTTCAGGGCGGCATCAGCACCTCGCCGTCGGTGACCGAGGTGGCCGGCCGCGGCATCGGCATGGACGCGGTCCGTGAGGTCGGCGCCCAGCTCCAAGGCGAGGTACGGGTCCGCAGCACCCCCGGCCACGGCGCCACGGTGGAACTGATCATCCCGCTGGCCCTGCTGGCGATGACCGGCCTGATCGTCGAGGCCGGCGGGACCGTGGCCACCCTGCCGCTGGACGCGGTACGGGCCTGTGTGCGGCTCGGCGGCGACGAGGCCGTGGCCGCCGCCGCCAGTGGACGGCTGGTCCACGAGGACGCCGCGGCCCCGTTCCTGCCGCTGGCCGAGGTCCTCTACGCCGGGTCGACCGTCCCCGACTCCCCCGGCGTCGGCGCCGCCGTGGTGGTGAACGGGCCGGACGGTGTCTTCGCCATCGGCGTGGACCGGCTGGCCGGCACGTCCGCCCTGGTCGCCCGGCCGCTGCCGGAACTCGCCCCCGCCTCCCCGGTGATCGGCAGCGTCGCCGTCGACGCCGACGGCACCCCGCGGCTGGTGCTGGACCCGGCCGGCCTGGCCGAGGAGGTGCTGCGCAGCCATCACGGCGCCCGGCCGATGGTCGCCGCCGCCGCCGAGCCGCTGCCGATCCTGGTGGTCGACGACTCGCTGACCACCCGGATGCTGGAACGCAGCATCCTGGAGTCGGCCGGCTACGAGGTGGACCTGGCCGCGTCCGGTGAGGAGGGCCTGGAGAAGGCCCGGTCCGGGCGGTACGGCCTGTTCCTCACCGACATCGACATGCCCGGCATCGACGGGTTCACCTTCGTCGAGCGGACCCGCGCCGACCCGCAGCTCGCCGGCGTCCCGGCGATCCTGGTCAGCTCCCGGGCCAGCGCCGCCGACCGGGACCGCGGGCGCGCCGTCGGTGCCAGTGCCTACGTGGTGAAGGGCGAGTTCGATCAGGAGCAGCTGCTCGACCACATCCGGCGTCTGGTGGTCCGGTCGTGACCGGCCGCCACGCCGCGGCCGGAAGCCCGGGAAGCACGGCTCAGGAGGCGCTGCCGTGACCCGGGTGCTGATCGTCGAGGACTCCGCGACCATGCGGTACCACCTGCGCGAGGCGTTGCAGGCGGACCCGCAGCTGGAGATCGTCGGCGAGGCCGCGGACGGGGAACGGGCCGTGCAGATGGTCGCCCGCCTGCGCCCGGACGTGATCACCATGGACATGATGCTGCCCGGGATCAGCGGGCTGGCCGCCACCGAGCAGATCATGGCGGAGCACCCGACCCCGATCCTGGTGGTGTCGTCGGCCGACCGGGAGGAACTGTTCAGCACGTACAACGCGCTGGCCGCGGGAGCGGTGGACGTGATGGAGAAACCACGCGGCGACGACTCCGACGCGGACTGGGCGGTCCGCCTGCGGACGTCGCTGCGGATGGTCGCCCGGATCCGGGTGATCACCCATCCGCGGGCGAGGCTGGGCCGCCGGGACGTCCCGCCCACGCCGGCCGCGCCGGTGCCCGTACCCGTGCGGGTGCCCTCCAGCGGCGGGCTGGCCGTCGTCGCGGTGGGCGCCTCGACCGGCGGGCCGGCCGCCCTCACCGAGCTGATCCGCGGCCTGTCACCGAGCTTCTCGACACCGGTGCTCGCGGTGCAGCACATCGCCGCCAGCGAGCAGTTCGCCGAGGCGTTCTCCGACTGGCTGGCCGGGCAGACCCGCCGGGACGTGCGGTACGCCCGGGACGGCACCCCGATCAGCCGGGCCGCCGGGCAGATCCTGCTCGCTCCCCCGGACCGCCACCTGTACGTCCGGGACGGGCTGCTGCGGCTCAGCTCCGGGCCACCCCGGCACTCCTGCCGGCCGTCGGTGGACGTGCTGTTCGAATCGGTGGCCGACGACTACGGGGCGGGCGCGGCCGGCTGCCTGCTCACCGGGATGGGCCGGGACGGCGCGTCCGGGCTGCTCCAGATGCGCCACCGGGGGGCGGTCACGTTCGCCCAGGACGAGCACAGCTGCACCGTCTACGGCATGCCGCGGGAGGCGGCGCTGATGGGAGCGGCCGTCCACGTCCTGCCACCGTCCCGGATCGCCGCCCGGCTGAGCGAGCTGCACCCGGCAACGGTGCGCCGATGACACCGACCGTGCTGATCGTCGACGACAGCCTGACCGTACGGATGGACCTGCACGAGGCGTTCTCCGGCGACGGGTTCGCCACCATCCTCTGCGCCACCGGGGCGGAGGCCCGCACCGCGTTCACCGGGGAGACTTTCCAGGCGGCGGTCCTGGACGTGCTCCTGCCCGACGCCGACGGCCTGGAACTGCTCACCGAACTGCGGCGCACACCCGGCCGGGACGGGGTGGTGACGATGCTGCTGTCCAGCGAGAGCGAGGTCACCGACCGGCTGGCCGGGCTGCGCATCGGCGCCGACGAATACGTGGGCAAACCCTACGACGTCGGGTACGTGGTGGCCCGTACCCGCCAGCTGCTCGGAGAGACGTCCGACCGGGACGCCGACCGCACCACGGTCCTGGTGATCGACGACAGCATGACCTTCCGGGAGCGGCTGCGCGACCTGCTCGAACCGGAGGGCTACGCGGTGCTGACCGCGACCGGCGGCGAGGAGGGCCTGCGGATGGCCGCCGACCGCCGACCGCACGCGGTGATCGTCGACGGGGTGATGCCGGGCATCGACGGCGCCACCGTGATCCGCCGGATCCGTCTCGACCCGGCGCTGCGCGACACCCCCTGCCTGCTGATGACCGCGGCCGACGACTACGCCACCGAGATGCAGATGCTCGACGCCGGCGCCGACGCGTTCGTGCGCAAGCAGCAGGACCTGGCGGTGGTGCTGGCGAAACTGGCGGCGGTGCTGCGGCAGAGCGCCGAACAGCTGCCGATCGAGGCGCTCGGCGGCCCGCACGGTCCCGGCAAGGTGCTCACCGTCGGCCCGGACCGCGCCGAACTCGACAGATGGGGCGAGGCACTGCGCGTCGACGGGTACGACATCGTGCACGCCACCGGCATCGACGACGCCCTCGACCTGCTCGCCGCCCAGCCGGTCGACTGCATCGTGATCGCCCTGAACGGCGACGTCGACCGGGCCCGCGACGACTGCCGCCGGTTGCGGGAGGTTCCCGAGGTCGCCGACCTGCCGCTGGTGATGACCGGCGCCGAGGAGCGGATGCTGGACTGCCTGGCGGCCGGCGCCGACGACTACGTCCGCGACACCGACGTGCCGGAGGGGCTGCGGGTGCACGTACGCGCGCAGATCCGCCGCAAGCAGTCGCACGACGACGCCCGCCGGATCCGTGAGGAGCTGATGCGCCGGGAGCTGGACGCCGCCGAGGAGCGGGCCGCCCGGCAGCTGGCCGAGACCCGGGCGGCGCTGGTCGAGGAGCTGGAGTGGCGCAACCGGGAGCTGGAGGCGTTCTCCGGGTCGGTGTCGCACGACCTGCGCGGCCCGCTCCAGGTGATCAGCAGCTTCGCCGAGCACATGCTGGAGGAGGACGAGGAGCCGCTCGGCGAGAAGACCCGCTACCGCCTGACCCGGGTGCACGCGGCCGCGATGCGGATGGCCGACCTGGTCGAGTCACTGCTGATCCTGGCCCGCGCCAGCCGCGGTGACCTGCGGCGGGAACTCTTCGACATGACGACGACGGCCTGCCAGGTGATCAGCGACGTCGCGGCCCGCGACCCGGAGCGGCAGGTGACCTTCACGGTACGGGAGGGAATGACCGCCGACGCCGACGAGGGCCTGGTCCGGGTGATCCTGGAGAACCTGATCAACAACGCGGTGAAGTTCACCCGCAAGGTGGACCGCCCGGTCGTCGAGGTCGGTGCCGACGACGGCCGGTTCTACGTCCGCGACAACGGTGCCGGGTTCCCCGCCGATCAGGCGGGCCAGCTGTTCCGGCCGTTCGCCCGGCTGCACGACGCCCGCGACTTCCCCGGCACCGGCATCGGCCTGACCACCGTGCACCGGGCCGTCGAACGGCACGGCGGCGAGATCTGGGCGGAGAGCCAGGAGGGCCGGGGCGCCACGTTCTGGTTCACCCTGCCGCCCTCGCCGGAACACAGTGGACCCGAGCGGCGCGGCACGCCACGCCGCCCGGGTTGAGGAGCGTCAGCGGATGTAGGCCAGCCCGTCGGACACCACCGTGGTCCGGCCGGCCGTGCCCGCCACCACGATCGTGACGGTGTGCTTCTTCACGGCCGTCGACGACACCCACAGCGCCTGGCGGTACTTCGTGGCGGTGGCGCGGGTGTCGATGGTGGCCACCTTCCGGCCGTCGAGGTAGACGTACGCCTTGCCGGTCCTGGATCCGCGGGAGAAGATCAGCGCCGCCGACCGCCCGGTGAAGGTGTACGTCAGCTTCGCGTTCTTCGCCGTCGCCGCGAGCGCCTTACCGCCCAGGTAGGAGCCGCTGGTGCGCCGGGACCACGTACCGGACCTCTTGGCGGCGGTCTCGGCGGACAGCACGACACTGCGCGACATCCATGCGGCCCGGCTGTTGCCGGCCACGTCGCGGGCGGTGAGTCGCCACGTCGACGTGCCGGGCCGGACCGTGGTGGCCCAGCTCGCGGCCGGGCCCAGCGTCGCCGAACGCGGGCTGGTCACGGTGTAGCCGGCGAACCTGAGGTTGTCGGTCCCGGTCAGGCCGAGCCGCACCGGCACCGAGGTCGTGCTGTAGGTGCCGGTGATCAGGTTCAGCGGCAGGGCACCGCGATAGGTGGGTGCCGTGGGGTCGCCGTAGACGGTCACGCCGACCCGGGCGGTGCTGCCGGAGTCGTGCACGGCGCGGACCGTGACGCCGTGCCGGCCGGCCGGGATCGGCACCGTCGCGGTGCGGGCGTCGCCGGTCAGGGTGCTCACCACCGTGCTGTCGACCAGCACCTCGAACCGGGCCAGGTCGGCCGGCGGGGTGGCGATGTTCCAGTTCAGCTTCGCCGAGGACCGCACGTAGTACGCGCCACCGGAGTAGCCGCCGCCGGTCACCGAGGTCAGCGCCAGGCCGGTCACCATCTGCTGCGCCCTCGCGCGGATGTCGGCCAGCCGGGCATACAGGTTGGCGCCCGGGCAGACGGTGGCGTCGGCGTCGCGGTGGCCGGAGAGCCGGGGCACCGTGATCTGCGCGCCCTTGGCCAGCTTGTCGTTGGCCACCCCGGCGGTGAACGTGCCCTGGCTCGCCGGGTTGAAGTCGTACCTGCCGAGACGGGCCGCGCCGACCTGCGCGAGAATCGTCTCGACCGCGGCGGACGACGCGGCGGTCTCGTAGTTGCCGATCACCGCGATCGCGGCGTACCCGGTGTTGAAGCCGACCGTGGCGGCCGGGACGATGGCGTTCTCCACGCCGCCCCGGCGCCCCTCGAACAGCCGCCCGCACTTGTCGACCAGGTAGTTGTAGCCGAGGTCGGACAGGCCCTTGACGTTCACGTCGTTGCTCTGGATGGCGCGGACGATCGCCGCCGACTCCGAGCAGTCGTAGTCGTTGGTGGTGCCGGTGTGGTGCACCCAGACCGCGTTGACCACCTTGGCGTCGGTGACACTGCCGACGATCGTCTCGTCGGCGCTCCATGCGGTGCGCGTGTAGTAGACCGGGAACTGCGCCTTCACCGGCGCCGTCGAGGTGGGCGCGACGGTCGGCACACTCGCCGCGGCGGCCGGCGCGACCTCCTGGACCACCGAGTCGACACCGGTGCCGGTGTCCTGCCCGACCACCGGCGGGGCCTGCTCCTCGACCGCGGGGGGCGCCTCGGCCGGCTCCTCCACGGTCTCGTCGACCGGCCCGTCACCCTCGATCGGAGTGTCCCCGGGCACCGTCGTGCTCGCCGACGGCGACGGCGTGGGTGACGGCGACGGGTCGGCCGAGGCGCCCGGTGACGGCTCACCGCCGCCGCGGCCGCCGCTCTCCGCACCCGGGTCGATCAGGTCCAGCCGCAAACCCGCGGTGAGACCGGCCTTCCCGCCGATCCGGACCGCCACCCCGTCGGAGGGGCCGGCCCAGAGCGGTTCGGTGGCGCCCCGGCGGCCGGAGGCGGCCGCCTCGGCGGCGTCCGGGCCGGTGTCCGCCTTCTCCAGTGCCTGCCAGCCGGACCACTCACCGGTGGCGGCGCCGCGGGTGCGGACCTCGATCGTGCCGTCCGGCACGGCCGACGGATCCGGCCAGCTCACCCCGAGCAGACTGAACCGGCGGGTGTCGCGCTGGGCGATCTGCGCGGGGCGGCCGCCCGCGGTGAGGTCGACGCTGCTCAGCGCGGTCCGGATGCGGGGCGGCGCGGCGGCCGGGTCGGGTGGCAGCTCGGTCGGCGTCGCCGCCGGTGCGGCCTCCGCCGGTGCGGCCTCCGCCGGTGCGGCCTCGGCCGGTGCCGTCCCGGACGGCGAGGTCAGGACGGCCACGCCGCCCCCCGCCGCGAGCACGGCGACCGCCGTGCCGATACCTATAGCCAGCTTGCGCCGCATCCCCGTGGCCCCCGTGGTGAGAAAGATTCACTCGCGGCGGTGAACCTACCGGACGATCCACCCCCGTCCCGTCCCCCACAAGCGAATCGTGACGTGCCACCGACAACCCGCGGCTGGTTCCCACCGCTGTCTCGAGCGCCCGGAGACAGCGGTGGGAACCAGCCAGAAGCCCGCGGCTGGACGTCACCGCTGTCTCGGCGGCGCCGAGACAGCGGTGGGGACCAGCCGGGGACGGGGACGGCCCGCCGACCGGGAGCGGTCGGCGGGCTGTGGGGCCAGACGGCGGTCAGTCGGTGCCGAGTGCGGTCACCGGGCTCACCCGGGCCGCCCGGCGGGCCGGCATCACCCCGGCCAGGGCGGTCAGCGCCACCAGCACGACGAAGACCGCCAGGAGCTGCCACACCGGCAGGGTGAGCGGCGCGTCGTCGGCGAGGGCGGCGACCGCGAGCCAGGCGTACGGGACACCGAGCACCAGCCCGAGGACCGCGCCGATCACCCCGTACAGGGCGGACTCGGTGGTGAGCATGGCGTGCAGTCCGCCGCGCGACATCCCGACCGCACGGAGCAGGCCGGACTCGCGGACCCGTTCGACGACCGACAGCGCGGTGGTGGCGCCGACGCCGACGATCGCGATCAGGACGGTCAGGCCGATCAGGGCGAGCCCGATCACCATCACCGTCGCGAGCGCCGACTGGACCTGGTCGCGCTGGTCGGCGAGAACCTCGACACTGATCTCCGGCTGGGTACCGGCGGCCGCCCGCAGCGCCTGGAGACCCGCGGTCCGGCCCTCCTCACCGGTGCCGGCGGCGTCGGCCAGGAGCCCGGTCGGTGCGGCCGGGACACCGAGCTTCGACAGGTCGGACGGGTCGAGCAGCGCCTCGGTGTGCAGCGGGGTCGGACCGCCGAGGACGGCCGCGACGGTCAGGCGTACCTGCTTGCCCGCGCGGGTGAGGGTGATCTGGTCGCCGGTGGTGATCCCGCCGCCCTCGGCGACGTACCCGGCGATGATCGCGCTGCCGGGGGCGAGTGCGGTGACGTCGCCGGAGACCGTGTCGAGACCGGCCAGGCGGGGCAGTGCGGCCATCGACAGGTCGGTGGCCCCGGCGTCCTGGAAGTCGCCGACGGTGATCCCGGTGGCCCACCGGTACGGGGTGACCCGGGTCAGCTCGGTGCTCTGCTTCGCCCGGTCGGCGACGCCGTCCTTGAGGGTGGTGCCGGTGTTGCCCTTGAGTTCGAAGTCGGCGGGCGCCGCCGCGATCGCCTCACGTTCGGCGAGGATCCGGATCGAGTCGCCGCCGACCAGCACCCCGGTGAGCAGGGTGACGCCGAGCGCGACCACCACCGACACGGCGGCGGCACGCCGGGCACTGCCGCCGACACCACCGACGGCGAGCCGGCCGACCGGGCCCAGCCGGCGCAGCGGCCATCCGGCCAGCGCCAGGACCGGGCGGACCAGGACCGGGCCGAGAGCGATCAGCGCCACGAACGCGAGGCCGCCGGACGCCACGATGCCGAGCAGCAGCGTCTGCACGTCGACATCATCCTCGGGGGTCTTCGGCAGGCCGGTCCAGACCAGGGCGGCGGCACCGGCGGCGGCCACGGCCAGGAGCAGGCCGGTGATCGCCCGCAATCGGCCGATGCCCTGCCGGGCGCCGGTCGTCGACGCCGACCGCAGCGCCTCCAGCGGCGCGACCCGGGCCGCGGACAGGGCCGGGGCGAGGACGGCGACGACGGTGATCAGCACCGCCAGCGCGACGGTCCCGAGGGCCTCGGCCAGCGGGAACCCGGGCCCGGCGACCTCGAAGCCGAACGCGGACAGTGCCGGGGGCAGCAGGTGACCGACGGCGAGGGCGGCGAGTACCCCGGTGAGCCCGGCGACCACCCCGGTGAGCAGCCCTTCGGCGGCCAGCGCCCGGGTCAGCGCACCCCGGCCGGCGCCGACCGCGCGAAGCAGGGCGAGCTGGCGCATCCGCTGGGCGAAGACGATCCGGAACGTGGAGGCGGCGATCAGCCCGGCCGCGAGCACGGCCACCGCGACGAACACCTTGACCACGATGAAGACCTGGTCGACCTCCTCGGCGGCCTCGCGGGCCTCGGCGATCCGGGTGTCGTCGCCGGTGGTGATCTCCGGCGGGGCCTCGCCCTCGACCTGCGAGGCGATCTTCTCCTGTACGGCTGTCGCGTCGGCGCCGGCGTCGAGGCGGATGTCGACGCGCTCGATCCAGTCGTAGCCGGGCGAGCTCACGGTCGGCAGCAGCCCGTACGCCAGGAAGCCGATGTCGTCGCGCGGCTGCACCACCCCGACGACGCTGAGGGTGGCCTTCTTGCCCTCACCCAGGTCGACGGTGTGTTTCGAGCCGACGGTCAGCGCCATCCGCTCGACGGTGCGCGGGGTGACCGCGATCTCGCCGGCCGCCGTCGGGTAGCGGCCCTCGGTGACCTGGACGGTGCTGAGTGGCCCGCTGCCCGGGTCGGTGGCGAGGACCAGGTCACCGGCCGGCAGCCGGACACCCATCGAGGTGCGGACGGCGGTCTCGGCGACACCGGGTGTCGCGTTGATCGTGTTGAGGTCCGCCGCCTTGAGCCCGCCGTTCTGGACGACCAGGTCGACGGCCTCCGGTGTGCCGCTGAGCCCGTTGAGGACGCTGCGTTCGGTGATCTGCTGGGCCAGGACGGTGGCGTAGACGACGAATGAGGCGACGAGCACGGCCAAGCCGGTGAGCAGCAGCCGGGCCGGTCGCTTGCCGACCCCGGCGAGCTGGGTGCGCAGAACGGGATTCACCGGCCGGCCGCCAGGCTCTGGAGGGCGTCGGTGACGGCGGCGATGTCCGGCTGGTGGATCTCCCCGGCGAGGCGGCCGTCGGCGAGCATGACGACCCGGTCGGCGTACGCCGCGGCACCCGGGTCGTGGGTGACCATGACGATCGTCTGGCCCAGGTTGCGGGCCGAGTCGCGGAGCAGCGCGAGGACCTCGGCGCCGGAGCGGGAGTCGAGGTTGCCGGTCGGTTCGTCGGCGAAGACCACCTCGGGCCGGGAGACCAGCGCGCGGGCCAGGGCGACGCGCTGCTGCTGGCCGCCGGAGAGCTCGGCGGGCCGGTGGTTGAGCCGCCCGGACAGTCCGAGCGTGGTGATCAGCTGGTCGTGGAACTCGGTGTCCAGTTTGCGGCCGGCCAGGTCGAGCGGGAGCGTGATGTTGGCGGCCGCGGTGAGCTGCGGCAGCAGGTTGAACGACTGGAAGACGAAGCCGATCCGCTCGCGCCGGGCCTTGGTGAGCACCTTGTCCGGCTGCTTGGTCAGGTCGGTGCCGCCGAGCAGCACCTGGCCGGAGGTGGCGGTGTCCAGTCCGGCGAGGCAGTGCATGAGCGTGGACTTGCCGGACCCGGACGGCCCCATGATCGCGGTGAACCGGCCACGGTCGAAGCCCACGGTGACCCCGTCGAGCGCGCGGACCGCGGTGTCGCCGGAGCCGTACACCTTCACCAGGTCGACGGCCGCGACCGCCGCCAGGCCGTCGCGGTCCGTCACGGGTGAGGACTGCCTCTGCATGTGAGCTCCAAGCTCGTCGAACGAATCGGACGTGACGGATATTGTCCGATCGATGCGTACGGCACATCCGCCCGCTGTCAGGGGGCCGGGTCTTACTTTCGGCCGATGGTGACCGTCACCGGTCCGCCTACGCTGGGTCACGATGATGAACCTCGCCCTGCTCCGGATGGGTCAGCTCGCCGCTCTCGGCGCGCTGGCCCTGCTCGGCATCCTCGACCTCCGGGGCGGTATGGCCTCGGACAACTCGGAGGTGACCCTGTGGCGGGTCGCCGCCGCGGTCGCCGCGGCCGCGGTCTGGCTTCCGGCGCACCGGCAGGGTTCGACCCGCCTGCCGGTGGCCGCGATCGTGCTGGGCCTGCATTCGCTGCTGCTGACCTCGGTCCTGTTCATCTTCGGGGGGTCGGAATACAACTCGCTGTGGGGGCTGGCCGAGTCGTCGGCGCTGCTCGGCGTGCTGATGGTGGTGTCCCGCCGGAGTAGATCCGGCTGGGCCCTCCCGGCGGTGGCGGTGGTGCTGCTGGCGGTCGGCGCGATGCCGCTGCGGGCCGGGTCGGAGAGCATCGTCATCACGTTCGGCCTGATCCAGGCGCTGGCCGGGGCGGCCGCCATCGGCGTCGGCATCTACCTGCGCACGCTGGAGGGCAACCGGCAGCGGGCGGTCGACGCGATCCGGGCCGAGCAGCGCACCGAGTTCGCCCGCGACCTGCACGACTTCATCGCCCACCACGTGACCGGGATCGTGGTGCAGGCGCAGGGTGCCCGGTTCATCGCCGAGCAGGACCCGCAGCGGGTGCTGCTGGCGCTGGAGCAGATCGAGCAGGCCGGTGCGGAGACGATGGCGTCGATGCGGCGGATGGTCGGTGTGCTGCGCGACCCGGACTCGAAACCGGACGCGCCGCTCGCCCCGGTGTCCGGGGTGGCCGACCTGGAGACGCTGGTCGGGCAGTTCGACGCGGCCGGTGGCCCGGCGGCCCGCCTGCACGTGGACGGGGAGCTGGCCGGGATGCCCGTGGAGGTGTCGACGTCGGCCTACCGGGTGGTGATGGAGGCGCTGACGAACGTGCGGCAGCACGCGCGGGACGCCTCGTCGGTGGACGTGTGGGTGACCCGTACCCCCCTGCAGTTGATGGTCCGGGTGAGAAACGACGGACCCGCCGCCCGCACGCCCACCGTCCGGGAACGGCCGGGGTACGGTCTCGTCGGCCTCACCGAACGGGTCCGCGCCGTGGGCGGCCGGATCACGGCGGGGCCGGGCGTCGGCGGCGGATGGATCGTCGACGCGGTGCTGCCGCTGGAGTGGAGTGTCTCTTGATCCGGGTTTTGATCGCCGACGACCAGGCGATGGTCCGCACCGGTTTTGGCATGATCATCGGCGCTCAGCCGGACATGGAGGTGGTCGGTGAGGCCGCCGACGGGGTGGACGCGGTCGCCGAGGCCCGCCGGCTGAAGCCGGACGTGGCGCTGATGGACATCCGGATGCCGCGGATGGACGGCCTCCAGGCGCTGCGGCTGCTCGCCGGCCCGGACGTGACCGACCCGGTCAAGGTGGTCGTGGTGACGACGTTCGACCTCGACGAGTACGTGCATCAGGCGCTGCTCGGCGGCGCGGCCGGTTTCCTGCTCAAGGACTCCGGCCCGGCGCTGCTGGTGGAGGCGGTGCGGGCGGCCGCCTCCGGGGACGCGCTGATCAGCCCGTCGATCACGGTCCGGCTGTTGCAGCACCTGTCCGCGCCGGCGCCCGCGGGCGGTGACGGCGGGCTGTCCCCCCGGGAGCTGGAGGTGGTCCGCCTGACCGCCCGCGGCCAGACGAACGCGGAGATCGCCGGCGAGCTGTTCATCTCGGTCGGCACGGTGAAGACGCATCTCGGCAGCATCCACGCCAAGCTGGGCACCCGGAACCGGGTGGAGATCGCCGCCTGGGCGTGGGAACGCCGCCTGGTGAGTTAGGGCCGCCCCTTCAGCGGGCCCGGAGCTGGCCCGAGGTGAGCAGCGCGGCGACCGGCGGCTCAGCCTGCTCGGAGGTGCGGATCTGGGTCCACAGGTTCCGCGCGGCCTGCTTGGCCGGGCCGAGCCGGTGACGGGCGATCAGCCGGGCGTCCGAGCGCATCCGGGCGCTGCGCGCGACCGGCGTCGACGACTGGTAGCCGAATTTCGCCAGCCGCTCACCGAAGACCTCCTCGCACCGGCGCAGTTCCTCGTCGGTGAGCCGGGTACGCCAGCTCTGGATCCGTTCGGTGGTGGGCGCCTGATGGGTGAGCGTGTGCCACGTCTTGTACTCCGGGACGGCGACCGACGCCAGCTTGTTCGGAGCGCTCATCGCCGGGTCGTACTCCTCGTCGAGGAATGCGCAGATCCGGCGCAGGTGCGGTTCCGGGTCGGCGACCAGGTCCTCGTAGCGGACCTGGTGGTAGACGTCCTCGGGGTAGCGCCGGGCGGCCAGCAGCGACGCGTCCGCCGACTGCGCCCAGTAGTCGATGAGCGTGTCGAAGTCGGACGGCTTCCACGGCGTCTCCTTGAGCGACGCCACGCAGTCCCGCCCGTCCCGCATGATGTTGATGATCTGGGCGTCCGGGAACAGCCGCAGGATGGTCGGCAGGTGCCGCAGGTAGAGCGGCCGCTTGTCGCCCCAACGGGGCTTGCCGAACCGGGACGAGTACATCCGGAAGACGATGCCGAACGCCGAGCCCAGGGTCGGCGGGCCGGCCACGATCGCCTCGGTCGTCTCGTCGGGGTCCAGGCCGAGATCTTCGAACTGTGACGACTCAACGATGAACCTGGCCAACTCGTGCCGCTGGGCCGCGCCGGTGAGGTCACCGAACTCGGCGCGCTTCTGATAGGCGGCGAGCAGGAAGCGGGTCTCCGGGGGCAGCGCGATCCGTGGGTGTGCATGCAGCATCAGCTGAAGCATCGTCGTACCGGACCGGGGACAGCCCACGACGAAGATCGGGCGGTCTGAATTCCCCAGCGCTGTCATTTCGCTCCTCTCCAGGTCATCCCTCTGATCTTGATGACCTGGCAAAGATTTCGCAAAAAGTCTGTGCAGCCAAGGGGCGTCGGCTGTCCCTCACCTGTGAATTGACTGCAAGTTTTCCTGACCGGCTCACACCGTTCTCCGGGACGTTACACAAAGGACCTGGTCAGGGCCTGCCTGGTGAAGATCTTTTCACCGGGACGGCTCGAGAACCTTCTCCCCGCTCCGGCGCGCGGCTGGCCGCGTGCAGAACCAGCAGCCCGCCACCACCAGGGCGAAACCGCCGATCGTGCCCGGCCCGATCGGTTCGTTGAGCAGCATCACGCCCAGCAGGACCGCCACCACCGGATTGACGTAGGTGATGAGACCGGCCCGGTTGGGCCCGGCCAGCGCGATCAGACGGTAGAAGGCGAGCAGGGCCACCGCCGTGCAGAGCACCCCGAGCACCGCGAGCGCGCCCCAGGAGCGTGCGCTCACCGGCTCGTGCGGCAGGTTCAGCAGGGCGGCCGGTGCCAGCACGATCGTGGTCGTCACGGTGGTGCCGACGGTCAGCGTCTCCGGCGGCAGGTCGGCGGCCCGGCGCTGGACGAGGATCGTGGCGACCGCGTAGCTCACCGCCGCGGCCAGCACCATCGCCGCGCCGAGCAGGCCGTACCGGTCGCCGGACAGGTCGAGGCCGACCAGGACGACCACGCCGGCGAAGCCGAGCACCAGGCCGACGATCCGGCCCGTCGTCAGCGGCTCGGCCCGGGCCATCAGCAGCGCGATGAGCACCGGCTCGACCGCGATCAGGATGCCGGTCAGCGACGACGTGATGTGCTGCTCGCCATAGGTGATCAGCAGGAACGGCACGACGATGTGCACCGTCGAGAGCAGGGCGATCACCCGGCCCCGGCCGCGCAGGGCACCGAGCGTCCCGCGCATCAGGGCGAACGGGATCAGCACGGCGGCGGCGATGGCCGTACGGCCGGCCACCACGAGCACCGGTGACAGGTCCTCGATGGCGATCTTGATGAGGAAGTACGGGAGGCCCCAGAGGACCGAGCACAGCACGAACAGCGACCAGGCGAGACGATTCACCCCCACAGCCTGGACCCGTAGGGTAGTAAGCGGAACCAGTGACTTGCTGATGCCGTGTTAAGGAAAACTGATGATCTATCCGCGTCGCCTCCAGGTCCTCACCGCCGTCGCCCGGCAGGGCAGCTTCAACCGCGCCGCCGCGGAGCTGCGCCTCACCCCGTCCGCGGTGTCCCAGCAGATCAGTGCCCTGGAACGGACCGTCGGCACCCCGGTCGTCCGGCGCAGCACCCGCGGTGTCGAGCTGACCGACGCCGGCCGGGTGCTCACCGAGACCGCCGCCGCCATCGCCGCCGAGCTGCTCACCGCCGAGCGGGAGATCGCCCGGCTGGCCACCGTCGGCGCCGAGCGCCTCACCGTGGCCACCTTCACCAGCGGTGGCCAGCGGATCCTGCCGCACGCACTGACCCGGTTCACCACGGTGCGACCCGAGGTCGAGCTGACCGTCATCGAGGCCGAGCCCGAGGAGAGCCTGGCGCTGGTCCGCTCCGGGGCGGCCGACATGGCACTCGTCTACCACTTCGACGGGCCGCCGATGGTGCCGCCCGGCCTCGACTTCACCCCGCTGCTCGACGACCCGATGTGGATCGTGCTGCCGGCCGGGCACCGGCACACCGGCCGGACCGCGCTGACCATCGCCGAACTCGCCGGGGAACGCTGGGTGCACGGCTGCATGTCGGTCGGCGAGATGCTCGATCACTACGCGGCGATGGCCGGGTTCGAGGTGATCACCGCCTGCCGGGGCACCGATTACCAGTTCGCGCAGTCGCTGGTCCGGGCCGGGGTGGGCATCGCGATGATCCCCGAGGTGGCGCTCACCACCGACGCGTCCGGGCTCACCGCGGCCCGGCTCACCCCGCCCGGCCCGTGCCGTTACGTCGGCGTCGCCACCGCCCGGCGGCGGCGCACCGACCCCCTGGTCGCCGCCATGCTCGGCGAACTGCGCGACACCGTGGCCGCGCTGCCCGCCGGCCCGCTGGCTACAGCGTGATCCAGTAGCGCCGGACCGTGCCGAGCTCGGTGTCCCGGACGTCCTCCAGGACACCGCCGTTGCGCTCGATCGTCCGGGCCGAGGCGGCATTGTCGGGGTTGCAGGTCACCAGGACCCGTGGCAGGCCCAGCGCACGGGCCTCCGGCAGGATCGCGGCGAGCGCCCAGCCCGCCAGGCCGTTGCCGCGGGCCGATGGGCGCACGCCGTAACCGATGTGACCGCCGGCCTCCAGCAGGAAGTCGTTCAGCTCGTGGCGCAGGGCGATCGCGCCCAGATAGCGGTCACCCTCGACCATCCAGCGGAACGAGCAGGGCACCCAGCCTTCGGGCGCCTGCTTCTCCGCCTCGTTCAGCCGGGTCACCCAGGCCGCGAACCCGTCCGGCGAGTCGACGTCGTCGGCCTCGCGCAGGCCCGCGCCGTCCTGGTGGACGCCGCGGCCCCACTCGTCACGGGACTCGAGCCAGGAGGCGTGCAGCGCGGCGGTCGGCGCGATCAATGCGGGCATGCGCCGACCGTACCGCGCCCGGGCCATTGATTTTTCAGCCCGCCGCCAGCGCGAGAAGCCGCTGGATCTGGCCCTGCCGCGCCTCCGTCATGCGTGCGGCGAGATCAACCGCCTGGGGGTACGACCCACCGGTCGCCTCCATCCGGATGGTCTCCATCGCGTTGTGCAGGTTGCCGAGCAGCAGCGCCACCGCGGCCCGGTCGAACTCGGCGCCGGAGAATCCGCGCAGTCCCTCGAAGTCCTCCTCACGCAGCGAGTGCAGGTCCCCGTGCCCGGCGTGCAGGCCGGCCGACGGGTCCGCCACGAGCGGCCGCCCCCACTGCTCCAGCCAGCCGCGCATGGTGTCCTGCTCGGTGCGCCACTGGCCGCGCAACTCCGCGGCGACCGCCCGGATCTCCGGGTTGCCCGCCCGGCCCTCGGCGATCTCCGCGACCCGGTCGCCCTCGGTGATCTGCGTCAGGCCCATCTGGAGGAACATCACGTCGGTGTCGTTGAAGGCGGCGGCCGCGGGCTTCGGCGCACCACAGGCCGCCAGCACGCCGAGCAGCAGCAGGGTGAGGGCGGCCCGGCAGACCGGGCCGCCCGTTCCTGCTAGACGGCGGCCCACAGCGCCGCGACGTACGGGGGTTCCCAGCCGGCCAGCGCGGTGTGCGCCTGCCGGCACTGGTAGGCGGCGCCGTTGTAAGTGACCCGGTCACCCACCCGGTACGCCGTACCGGCCGCCCACGTGGTCGAACCTGGGTTGGTCGGCGTGGTGGGGGTCGGCGCCGGGCTGGTCGGCGACGGCGCCGGGGTGGTCGGCGTCGGGCCCGGCGTGGTCGGGGTCGGCGAGGGCGTGCCGGTCCCACCGAAGTTCAGGTCGACGCACGAGTAGAACGCGTTGATCGTGTTGGCGACGTTCCACCGGGCGAGCACGGTCTGCCTGCCGGTGTAGCCCGCGAAGTCGACCGTGTGCGACTTGGTCGCCCCCGGCTGAGCACCGTTGTCATTGAAGGACGCGACCAACCGGTTGCCGATGAAGTACTCCCACGTCGAGGTGGCGTGGCGGGCGGTCAGTACCCAGTTGAAGGTGACCCTGGTGCCGACGTTAGCGGCCGGCCAGCTCCGGCCGGTGTCGTTGAGGACGGTGAACCGGCTGGTGCCGCCGTTGCACTGGGTCGAACCCTTGGGGGCCTCGACACTCTGCGGCTCGTAGACGATGTCACCGCATCCGGAGACCGCGCCGCTGGCGCAGTTGGCCTGACGGCTGGGCGGGGAGGAGATGTAACCGTGCGCGGACGCCGGGGATGCGGCCACGAAGAGGGATCCGCTGACCGCGGCGACGGTCAGCGCGGGAAAGGTGAACCTGCGTCGCATGCATTGCTCCTTGTCAAGGGCTGCGTGTTCACCAACGTAAATTAAGGACTCCTAACAGTAAACAGTGTTAAGGAATTTTTACGGTCATTGTCGGACGGGAATGTCGTACCCGGATGCGATGCTGCCGTCGTGCTGGTGGAGTTCGCGAGTGAGTTGTGGATCTGGGCTGCCCGGCGTGACGAGAGCTGGACTTTCGTCAGCCTGCCGGTGGACGCGTCGGAGGAGATCCGGGCACGATCCGGCGGGCTGCGGCGCGGATTCGGGTCGTTGCGGGTCCGCGCGACGGTCGGCCGCAGTTCGTGGACGACCTCGGTCTTCCCGGACAGCGGGCGCAACGCGTATGTGCTGCCGGTGAAACGCGCGATCCGCACCGCCGAGTCCCTCACGGCAGGCGCCGTCATCGCCGTGACCGTCGAACTGCTCGACCTGTGAGGCCGCGCGGGCTCAGACCTCGAAGGCGGTCGCGACCGAGACCCCGGCGCGGGTGAGGTCGTCGCCGGCGCCGGTGGCGAAATTCGTCAGGTGGGTGCGGAAATCAGCGTCCGCACCGGCCGGATCCGGGTAGAAGCCGGCCAACTCCAGGCTGACCAGGCCGTGCGCCAGGCACCAGGACTGGCGGGTCAGCGTCCACGGCTCCGCCGGGCGGAACCGTCCGGACGCGACGCAGCGGGCGACGGCGTCGCGGGCGACCCGCAGGGTGTAGGCGCCGATCCCCCGGTCCTCGTCGGTCAGGTCGAAACCGGTGGCGCCGAACATCACCCGGTACAGATGAGGGGCCCGGTGGGCGGCCCGGCGGTAGGCGAGGGCCAGGGCCGCGCAGTCGGCGACCGGATCGGCGGTCTCCGGCACCTCCGCCAGCTCGGCGGCCAGCCGGGCGAACCCCTCGTGGATGATCGCCCGAACCACCGCGGGCATGCCGCCGAAGTACGTGTACACCGCCATCGTCGACGTTCCCGCGGCACGGGCCAGCGACCGCGCCGACAGGGCGCCGGGTCCCTGCTCGGCCAGCACCCGCGCGCCGGCTTCGACGAGTTCCGCCCGGGGGTCTCGACCGCGCTGCACCATCCGCCTACGATAATGACTGTTATGGAATAACACCTGTTATGGAGGCGACCATGGCGAAGGTGCGACCGGCGAGCGGTCCCCGGCACGGCGAGACCCCCGGGCCCGGCCCCGCTCTCCGCCTGGCACTGCTCGGCGACTCGTCCGCCGCCGGGTTCGGCGCGCCCGACCACGCCGGCGCCCTGGCCGGCCAACTCGCCACCGCTCTCGGCGCCCGGCTCGGCCGGGCCGTCTCCTGGCGGGTCGCGGCCCGCGGCGGCGCCACCGCGCGCACCGTCACCGCCCTGCTCCCCCACCTCACCGACCCGGCCACCGGATGGCGCCCCGAGCTGGTGGCCGTCGCCGTCGGCGTCAACGACACCACCCGCCTGCGCCGCCCGGCCGCCTTCCATCGCGACGTCACCGGTCTGGTCACGGCGCTGCGTGACTCCCTCGGACCGGTCCCGGTGCTGCTGTCCGGCCTGCCGCCGGTGCACCGGTTCCCGGCCCTGCCCGCGGTGGCCCGGCTGGTGTTCGGCGCCCACGCCCGCCGCCTGGACCGCCGGCTCGCCGCGGTCGCCACCGAACTCCCGGCCACCCACCACCTCCCGGTCGGCGACCTGCCGATGGACGATCCCGGGCTGTTCGCCCCGGACGGCTTCCACCCGGCCCCGCCCGCCTATCGCATCTGGGGCCGGCTGCTCGCGGTCCAGGCCGCCCCGCTGGTGGTGGGCTGAAACCCTCGCCCTGCCGGGGCCCCGCTGGTGGGGGGCTGGAACTCTCCCCGCCGGGACCGTCGCGGTGGCCGGGAGGGGACGCGACCTCAGGCCGGGTCGCCCGCCCGGACCGTCACGATGGCCGGGAGGTATTCGGCCCGCGCCGGGCGGCCGAAGTGGTAGCCCTGCGCCCGGCGGTAGCCGAGACGGTACAGCTCGGCGGCCTGCTCGGCGGTCTCGACGCCTTCGGCGACGGCGACCAGGCCGAAGCCGTTGGCGACCTGGATCAGCGAGGTGGCGATGACGGCGTGCCGGCCGGCCATCGTGACGTTGTCGACGAAGGACTTGTCGACCTTGAGGATGCGGACCGGGAGCGTCTGCAGGAGGCCGAGCGACGAGTGGCCGGTGCCGAAGTCGTCCAGGGCGATCTCGACGCCGAGTTCGGTGAGTTCGTGGACGGCCCGGACGGCGGCACCCCCGCCGAACACGGCGGTCTCGGTCACCTCGACGATGAGCCGGGCGGGGTGGACACCGGTTTCGGCGAGGATCGCGGCGACGAGCCCGACGAAACCCGGTTCGGCCAGCTGGCGGGCGGAGACGTTGACACCGAAACGGTCCGGGGCGACCCCGTGCCGCCACCAGTCGGCGAACTGGAGGCAGGCGGTACGCAGGATCCACTCGCCGAGTTCGACGATGAGGCCGGTGCGCTCGGCGACCGGGATGAACACGTCGGGGGCGACATGGCCCCGGTCGGGATGCCACCAGCGGACCAGGCTCTCGACGGCGACGACCCGGCCGGTGGGCAGTTCCACGATCGGCTGGTAGACGAGATGGAACTCGCCGCGGTCCAGGGCGGAGCGCAGCTCGGCGCCGAGGCGGGCCTCCTCGTCGGTGCTGGTGTCGAGATCGGCGGTGTAGCGGCGGGGCCGGCCGCCGTCGGCCTTGGCGGCGTACATGGCAACGTCGGCGCGGCGCAGCACCTCGACCGGGTCGGCGCCGCCGGCGATGCCGATGCTGGCGCCGATCAGCAGGTCCTGTCCGCCGGCGTGGATCGGCTGGTGGATGGCCGTACGGAGCCGGTCGGCCAGATCGTCGTCGACGTCGGTGGGCAGCAGGACGGCGAACTCGTCCCCGCCCATCCGGGCCGCGACCGCTCCGGCCGGGATCCGGTCGCTGATCCGGCCGGCGACGGCGGTGAGCAGCTCGTCACCGACGGCGTGCCCGAACCGGTCGTTGACGGCCTTGAACCCGTTGAGGTCGAGCAGCAGCACGGTGGGGGTGCCGGTGGCGGCGGCCCCCAGCCGCTCCTCGAAGGCGCGCCGGTTGGCCAGGCCGGTGAGCGGGTCGTGCATGGCGAGGTCACCGAGCCGGGACGCCTGCACCTTGACCTGCTGCACCAGCCCCCACATGCGCATCACCACGAGCAGGCACAGCACCACCGCGCCGGTGCCGAGGGCCGCCCAGGCGATCGCGGCGGGGTCGCCGGCGCCCTGGAAGAACAGCAGACCGGGCGCGATGAGGACGAAGGCGGTGAGCACGGCGAGCCGGGTACGGCCGATCCGGTGCACGTCGAGGACGGTGTCGGGGCGGCGGCGCATGCTCGGATGGAGGGCCGCGGCACCCCAGCAGGCGTACGCCATGAGGAAACCCGAGTCGACGAAGCCGCCGGTGTACTCGGCCGTGCTCGACATCGTGGTGTAGATCAGATCGCCGGCCAGCATGATGACCGCCCCGGCCGTCATCAGCCGCATGCTGGGGGTGCGGTTGCCGGCGCGGGTCAGCATCCGGGCGACGGCGGTGGTGAGCAGGACGTCGGCGAGCGGGTACCCGATGGTGACGACCCGTTCCAGCAGGGGCGCCCCGGTGTCCTGGAGGGTGGGCCCGACCACCCACACCCAGAAGATCAGGCCGATCCCGGTGGAGATGATCGCGGCGTCGATGAGGGCGCCGCGCTCCCGGTCGCCGCGGGGGTTGCCGAGTCTCGACAGCGACGCCCAGAGCAGCGGGTACGCCGACAGGTACAGCAGATCCGCCCAGTACGGGTACGGGTACTCGCCGAGCCGCAGTTCGGTGACGTCGTAGGTGATGTCCCCCGAGACGAACGTCAGCACGCCGGCCGCGAACAGCGCCCACGCCCGCCAGTGTTCCGGCCGGTTCCGCACGATGCCGACGACCATGGCCGCCACGGACGACAGCCCGACCGTGTTGACGTAGATCTTGGCGGGCAGCGTGTCGTCGGGTACGAGCGGAAAGCACAGCGCGGCGACGGCCGCCACCACCAGCCACGCCGCCCACCCCGGCACCCGCATCAGCACACCCGGCGCAATCGTCGGCCCGCGCGGCCGGTTGAGCCATCCGGCCTCAGTGGGTCCGCGGGATCGTGGAACATACCGGTGTGTGGCGATTCCGGCCGGCCGCGGCCCTGCACCGGGGTGAACTGCTGCCGGTCCTCGGCCTGGTGGCGATCATGCTGGTCATCCTGGGGGTACCGGTCTATCTGGTGACGGTGTCCGCGTTCGAACGGGTGGAGCGCGGCCAGGCGGGCCGGGAGGCGGAGGAGCTGCGGGTCGCGATCAGCGCCCACGCGCAGCGGCTGCGGGATTTCGGGGTGACCAACTCGATCTGGACCGCCCTGTACGACGATCTGGCGAACCGGGACACCCGGCAGTTCGCGGTCGACGTGCCACCGGACGTGCTGGCCACCCAGTACGGCTTCTCCGGCGCCCTGGCCGTCGACCGGCACGGCGGCATCCGGGCGGGCGGCCGCATCGCCGGCCCGGCCTATCAGGCGATGCCCGCGCCGCTGGACGATCCGGCGACCCTGGCCGGCTATCTGCGTGACGGCGCGGCCGGCACCCATTTCTGTGGGCTGACCAGCGTGACGGGCACCCCGACGGAGTTCTGCTCGTTTCCGGTCTACCGCGACGGGGGCACCGGTGACTCCAACGGTTTCCTGCTGGTCTTCCGGGAGCTGGACGAGGCGGGCGTGGCGGCCCTGGCCGGGCAGACCGACGACGAGATCGTCCTGCGGCCGGCACCGAGGGAGGGCGCACAACCACTGCGGGAGCTGAGCAGTGGGTTCGGCACCATCTCGGTGACGACCGCGAAGGCCGGCGAGGACATCGCGGTGGCCTGCACCCTGACCGGCGCGGACGGGGTGCCGGTCACCTTCGAGGGGCTCAGCGACCGGCCGATCCACGCGCAGGCGCAGGCCACGCTGGCCCAGCTGGCCGGGGTGGTGCTGGCGGCGGTGCTGATCGCCGGCGCGGCGATCAGCATGGCGATGCGCCGGGCCGTCCGGCACCACGTGAAGCCGCTGCGCCGCACCATCGAGAAGATCATGAGCTCCCGGGATCTGGCGCTGCGGGTACCGCCGTCCGACGACGCCGACATCAACGCGGTGGCCGGCGCCGTCAACGACATGCTGGAGGCGATCGACCGGCACACCGCGGAGCTGGCCGGGATGCGCGAACGGGAGGAACGCGAACGGGAGCGGGAGATCCGGCAGCGGGAGGCCCAGCGGGAGGAGATGCTGCGCCGGGTGGAGGCCGAGTCCGAGCAGATCATCGGGGGTGTCGCCTACCAGCTGGGCGACGCGGTCCGCGGGGTGGACGCGGTGAAGGCATCGGTGCAGGACATCACCTCCGGCGCCGTGACGGCGCACATCGCGACCGAGCAGATGGCCGATCACGCGGAGCGGGCCGATCAGGCGGCGGAGGCGCTGACGGTGAGCCTGCCGGCGACCCGGGAGATGGTGGCGATGATCGCGTCGATCGCCGGGCAGACCCGGATGCTGGCCCTGAACGCCACGATCGAGGCGGCCCGGGCCGGTCATGCCGGTCTCGGCTTCGCGGTCGTCGCCGACGAGGTGCGCAAGCTGGCCGACGACACGGCCGAGTCGACCGAGCGGATCACCGCGACCCTGAACACGCTGACCAGCACGGCCACCGACGTCTCAGGGGCGGTCGCCACGATGACGGACACGATCGAGAGTGTACGGGCGGCGATCGGCCAGGTTCGGGCGGTAGCCGACGACCAGCAGGCCAACATCAGCGGCCTGGTCGACCAGGTGCAGAACGCGATCGGCCAGATCAACGACTTCTCCACCGACCGCACCCGCCTGACCGGTCAGGCCGGCGGAGGTCGCGGACTGGAGCTGTTCTGATCGGCCACTGACAGGTGCTTCGCAGGTTGGGTCTGGGGTAATGGTTCGTCATGCGGTCTGAACCACCGGTCGTCCGAGCCGGCCTGACGGTCATGCTGCTGGTGCCGGTCGCCGTTCTCGCGGCGTTCGTCAGCACCGGCTGGGAGCCACTGCGCGCGTTCGACCGGGCGGTCGCCGACCGGATGCACGAGGCCGCGCACGCCGCACCGCCCCTCACCACCCTGATGACCTGGGTGACACACCTGTTCCAGCCGAACGTCTTCCGGGTGGCCGCGCTGATCCTGGTGATCTGGCTGGTCCGGCGCGGGGAGCGGTGGACGGCGATCTGGGTGGCGGTGACGATGATCGCCGGCGGCGTCCTCGGGGGCCTGCTGAAACTGTTGTTCTGCCGGGCCCGCCCGGACTTCCTGGACCCGGTGGCGTCCACGGTCGGTTACGCGTTCCCGTCCGGGCACGCGCTGAACAGCGCCCTGGCCGTGACGATCGCCCTGATGATCTTCCAGGGCTGGCGGGCGCTGTGGCTGATCCCGGTGCTGACCGCGCTCAGCCGGGTGTATCTGGGCGTGCACTGGACCAGCGACGTCATCGCCGGCCTGCTGCTCGGCGTCGCGGTGCCGCTGCTCACCGCGCGGATCTTCGCACGGACCCGGGCAGCCGAGCCGGTACCTCAGCGCTGACACGGCAGCGGGGGCCGCCTCGAGGGCGGGTTCGCCTGGTTGCCGTCCGCCCGCTTTCTCCTCGCCGTCCAGCTCATTCCGCTGGCCCTGGTGTGGTGTGCACTCGTGGGTTTCGTGGGCCGCTCCCTGTTCATCGGTGCCCCGGCCGTCCGCGACACCCTCCTCGTGCTGCCCGTTGCGCTGGCCCGCGAAGCTCCGGCCGCCCACCCCGACCTGACGTCTATCTGTCTGTGGGGACAGATACGCCCAGGTCAGGGACATTTACGCATTGCCGGGGGCGGCCGCCGGAATCCACCGTGGAGTCCGTCGGCCGCCGAGGGAGCGGCCGCGAAGGAGGATTCGGATGCGCATCAGTGGCCTGTCGAAACGAGTGGTGGCGGTGGTCCTGGCCGGAATGTTCGGGGCCGCGGCGGTGGCCTCGCCCGCACTCGCGGTCGCACCGGACTACCAGCCCTACGGAGCGGGCAGCACCCTGTCGCTCTACAACGACGCGCGAACCGTCCTGGTGGGCCGGATCGTCGTCACCGCCAACAGCGGCGCCGGCTGGGACATCTCGGTCTGCGACTACCACTCGGACGGTTACGTGGTGACCGGCCGGTTCGACGCGGGCGCCAGTGGCGTGGTCGCCGTCTCGACGCCCGGGTACAACCAGTGCACCTACCGGCACTTCTCGACGATCAACAAGTACCGGCTGGCGTGGAACACCTACGCCACCGGCTGGTACCTGCCCTGACGTCCGCGCCGGCCCGGGGGCGGGTGTCCCCGGGCCGGCCGGGTGGGCGTCGCGGCACGTTCCGCGGTGCGAGCATGTGGGCATGACGAAGCTGACCGGACGGCAGATCACCGAGCGGGCGCCGCAGGGCTGGGTCTACCTGCGTGACGCGCTGCGGACCCGGCTGCGGACCGGCGACTTCGCGACGGGACTGGCACTGGTGAACGCGATCGGTGCGGCGGCCGAGGCCGTCGATCACCATCCGGACCTGGACCTGCGGTACACCTGGGTCGACGTACGGCTGAGCAGCCACGACGTGGGCGCGGTGACCGGGCGGGACCTGCGGCTGGCGGCGACGATCACGGAGCTGGCCGCGGAGGCCGGGGTGGGGCTGGGCGCGGACGGCCTGACCATCCTGGAGCTGGCGCTGGACAGTCCGGGCTTCCCGGAGCAGCTGGGCTTCTGGGAGGCGGTGCTGGGCTGTCCGGGCGACGCCGACGGTGATCTGCTCGACCCGTACGGCAAGGTGCCGTTGATCTGGTTCCAGCGGTCCGGCGACGAGGAGCCGCGGCAGCGCTGGCACCCGGACCTGTGGGTCGCCCCGACCGAGGTGGGGCCGCGGATCGAGGCGGCGCTCGCGGCCGGGGGGACGCTGGTCAGTGATGCCGGTGCGCCGAGTTTCTGGGTCCTGGCCGACCCGGAGGGCAACAGGGTCTGCCTGTGCACCTGGCAGGGCCGCACATGACAAACCGGCTGGTTCTCACCGCTGTCTGAGGTGCCGTGAGACAGCGGTGAGAACCAGCCCGAATACCAACCGAACCGGCTGGCTCCCACCGCTGTCTCAGGTGCCGTGAGAGAGCGGTGAGAACCAGCCGGAGTACGACGAGCGGGGCGGCGTGGACCGAGACCACGCCGCCCCGCCCTCATCCGATCAGGCCGCGACAGGAGCCTGAGCGGTGACCGGAGCCGCCACGCCACCGGACAGGTGCCGTAGGTAGGCCGGCAGGGTGAGGAACTCCGGGCAGGTCCGTTCCGACAGCAGGACGGTCAGCAGCGTCCGTGCCTGGCCGAAGCACCGGGCCGCCTCCTCGTCCAGGGCGCCGGTCTCGCTGAGCACGTCCAGTTCCTCGCGCAGCATCCGGGCGACCAGGCCCGCCGTGACCGGCACGCCGTAGTCGGTCGGGGTACCCGACGAGATCCACTGCCAGAGCTGCGCCCGGCAGATCTCGGCGGTCGCCGCGTCCTCCATCAGGCCGCCGAGCGCCACCGCGCCCCGGCCACCCAGCCAGGCGGCGATGTAGCGCAGCGCCACACTCACGTTGGTCCGCAGCGCGACCTCGCTGACGGTGACCGAGGTGGCCTTGATGTCGAGCAGATCGGACGCGCCGACCCGCACGTCGTCGCGCTTGCGCACGATCTGGTGCGGCTCGTCGCCGAGCCACTGGTCGAACACCTCACGGCAGGTCTCGACGAGCCCCGGGTGCGCGACCCAGGAGCCGTCGAAGCCGTCGCCGACCTCGCGCCGCTTGTCCTGGCGCACCTGGTTGAGGGCCCGCTTGGCGGCGACCGGGTCGCGGCTGGGCACGACCGCGGCCATCCCGCCGATCGCGTGGGCGCCGCGCTTGTGGCACGTCTTGACCAGCAGTTCGGTGTACGCCCGCATGAACGGCGCGGTCATGGTGACCTGGGACCGCTCGGGCAGGACCACGTCCGGACGGTTCTTGATCATGCTGAAGAGGTAGTCCCAGCGGCCCGCGTTCAGGCCGGCCGAGTGCTCGCGCAGCTCGTACAGGATCTCTTCCATCTCGAACGCCGCGTTGATCGTCTCGATCAGGACGGTGGCCCGGATCGTGCCGCGCGGGATGCCGAGGTACTCCTGGGCGAAGACGAAGACGTCGTTCCAGAGGCGGGCCTCCAGGTGCGACTCCAGCTTCGGCAGGTAGAAGTACGGGCCGCTGCCCCGGTCGATCTGCCGCTGCCCGCAGTGGTAGAGGTACAGGCCGAAGTCGAACAGCGACGCCGACACGGCCCGGCCGCCGATGCGCAGGTGACACTCCGGCAGGTGCCAGCCGCGCGGCCGGACCATGATCGTCGGCATCTGCGCGCCGATCTCGTACCGCTTGCCGTCCTGGGCGGTGAAGTCGAGCGCACCGTCCAGCGCGTCGCGCAGGTTGAGCTGGCCGAGGATCACGTTGTCCCAGGTGGGCGACGTCGCGTCCTCGAAGTCGGCCATCCACACCTTGGCACCGGAGTTGAGGGCGTTGATGGTCATCTTGCGTTCCGGCGGGCCGGTGATCTCGACCCGCCGGTCGGTGAGGTCGGCGGCGGCCGGGGCGACCTGCCACGACAGGTCGTCCCGGATGTACGCCGTGGAGGCGAGGAAGTCGAGGTCGGTGGTACGGGTGGCCCGGCGGCGCCGGCGGCGCTCCAGCAGCTGAACCCGGCGGGCGCCGAACTCGCGGTCAAGCGCCACGATGAACTCGACGGCCTCAGCGGTCAGGATCTCGGAGTAACGGCCTGCGGTCGTACCGGTGATGGTGATCTCTTCGGCGCCCATGTCTCTACCTACCTGTCGCTTCTAAGGAACTGCTCGGCTCAGAACTGCTCGGCCTCGGTGGAACCCGACAGCGCCGTGGTGGAGCTGTCCGGGTTGAGAGCGGTGGAGACGGCGTCGAAGTAGCCGGTGCCGACCTCGGCCTGGTGCTTGGTCGCGGTGTAGCCGTCGGCCTCGGCCGCGAACTCGGCCTCCTGCAGCTTCACGTAGGCGCTCATGCCGGTCTGGGCGTAGCCGCGGGCCAGCTCGAACATCGAGTGGTTGAGCGCGTGGAAGCCGGCCAGCGTCACGAACTGGAACTTGTAGCCCATCGCGCCGAGCTCCTTCTGGAAGCGCGCGATCGTGTCGTCGTCCAGGTTCTTCTTCCAGTTGAACGACGGCGAGCAGTTGTACGACAGCAGCTTGCCCGGGTGCTTGGCGTGCACGGCCTCGGCGAACTTGCGGGCGAAGTCGAGGTCCGGCTTGCCGGTCTCGACCCACAGCATGTCGGCGTAGTCGGCGTAGGCGACACCGCGGGCGATGGCGGCGTCGTCGCCCGGGGTGACCCGGAAGAAGCCCTCGGAGGTCCGCTCGCCGGTGACGAACGGCTGGTCACGGGGGTCGACGTCGGTGGTCAGCAGGTCCGCCGCGAGAGCGTCGGTACGGGCGATCACCAGGGTCGGCACACCGGCCACGTCAGCCGCGAGGCGGGCCGCGTTCAGCGTGCGGACGTGCTGCTGGGTCGGGATGAGCACCTTGCCGCCGAGGTGGCCGCACTTCTTCTCGCTGGCGAGCTGGTCCTCCCAGTGCACACCGGCGGCACCGGCCGCGATCATGCCCTTCATCAGCTCGAACGCGTTCAGCGGGCCACCGAAGCCGGCCTCGGCGTCGGCGACGATCGGGGCGAACCAGTCGCGCTCGTACCGGCCGGCCGCGGTGTCGATCTGGTCGGCGCGCAGCAGCGCGTTGTTGATCCGCCGGACCACCGCGGGAACCGAGTTCGCCGGGTAGAGCGACTGGTCGGGGTAGGTGTGGCCGGACAGGTTCGCGTCGGCGGCGACCTGCCAGCCGGACAGGTAGATCGCCTTGAGGCCCGCGCGCACCATCTGGGTCGCCTGGCCGCCGGTCAGCGAGCCGAGGGCGTTGATGTAGTCCTCGGTGTGCAGCAGGTCCCACAGCTTCGCGGCGCCGCGCTCGGCCAGGGTGTGCCGTTCCTGGAGCGTGCCCCGCAGCCGCACGACGTCCTGCGCGGTGTAGTCACGCTTGACACCGGCCCAGCGGGGGTTACTGGCCCATTCCCGAGTGAGGTCCTCAGCGGTACCGCCACGGTTCTGGTTCTCAGTCATCAGAAGAATCCCTTTCCTGCCCTGTCGCGTTCTTCCGTGTGGAAGAACTTCACTCTCAGGGATCGCACCAGCCCCACTGAAGGCCCTCCGTGAGGAAAGAAGTGAAGAAATTCTGTTAGGGTCAAACCCGTGACCGCTTCGCCTTCTGTAGAGCCATCGGTAGACCTCGTCACCCTCGGGCAGCGCCTCCGGCATCTCCGGCGCACCCGCGGCCTGACCCTCGACCAGCTCAGCGACGCCGTCGGCCGGGCGCCGTCACAGCTGTCGCTCATCGAGAACGGCAAACGCGAGCCCAAACTGTCGGTGCTCCAGGCGATCGCGAGTGCTCTGGGCGTACCCATGCAGGATCTTCTGCGCCCGGAGGCGCCGAGCCGGCGGGCCGGCCTCGAGATCGAACTCGCCCACTTCCAGCAGAACCCCGCCTACCAGGCGCTCGGCCTGCCGGCGGTGCGGGCCGGCCGGCGGCTGCCGGCCGACGCCCTGGAAGCTCTCATCGGGATGCATCGCGAGCTCAACCGGGTGCTCACCGAACAGACCGCGACCCCCGAGGTGGCACGGCGCGCCAACGCGCAGCTGCGCGCCGACATGCGGCGCCGCGACAACTACTTCGCCGAGATCGAGCAGGCGGCGGCCAGGGTTCTTCAATCGGTACGGCACACGACCGGCCCGCTGTCACAGCGCGGCATCCTCGACATCGCCGCGCAGATCGGGTTCACCCTGCACTACGTCAACGACCTGCCGGCCTCCACCCGGTCGGTGACCGACCTGAAGAACCGCAGAATTTTCCTCCCGCAGGTCGCCAGCGGAAAGGGCCACGACCCGCGGGCGGTCGTCCTGCAGACCCTCGGGCACTTCGTGCTCGGTCACAACGACCCGTCCGACTACGGCGACTTCCTGCGGCAGCGTGTCGAGGTCAACTACTTCGCGGCGGCGCTGCTCATGCCGGAGAAGTTCGCCGTCGACTTCCTCGCCGAGGCCAAGGCCGACCGGGCCCTGGCGATCGACGACTTCCGGGACGCGTTCGGGGTGTCCTACGAGACGGCCGCGCACCGGTTCACCAACCTGGCCACCCACCACTTCGGGATCCCGGTGCACTTCGCGCGGGTGCACGAGACCGGGATCGTCTACAAGGCGTACGAGAACGACAACGTCCGCTTCCCGTCGGATGTGACCGGAGCCATCGAGGGCCAGCCGGTGTGCCGCAAGTGGGCGTCGCGCACCGTCTTCGAGGCCGAGGACCCGTATTCGTCGTTCTACCAGTTCACCGACACCGGCGCCGGGACGTACTGGTGCACCGTCCACGTCGAGTCGACCCGCTCCGGCGAGTTCTCGGTGACCGTCGGTACGCCGTACGAGCACGCCCGCTGGTTCCGTGGCGGTGACGTGCCCGGGCGTACCGTGTCGACCTGCCCCGACCCGGACTGCTGCCGCCGCCCGCCGGCCGCCCTGGTGGACCGGTGGGCGGGCAACGCCTGGCCCAGCGCCCGCGTCCACTCCCACCTGCTGGCCGCCCTGCCGCCGGGCACCTTCCCGGGCGTCGACAACCGCGACGTCTACGACTTCCTGGAGCGCCGCGCCTGACGCCAGCCCCTCCGAAAGGAACACCGCGGCCGCTTTTTCGGCCACGGCCGAAGAAGTCACGCGCCCGAAAGCGCCGCCGCACCCGAAAAGGGCGCGGCGCCCGAAAGGGTGGCTGGTTCCCACCGCTGTCTCAGCGGCGCTGAGACAGCGGTGGGAACCAGCCGAAAACCCTCAGGTGAGGTAGGCGTCCAGGCGCCGGCGGGCCTCGGTCTCGAACGGCTGGGTAGCCGCGGAGAGCCTGGTGAACAGGTCGTCGCAGGTGGCCCGGGCCTCGGCGATCACCTCTGGCGGATAGCCGTAGCGGATCTGGTGCTCGGCGAACTCGTCCTCGTCGAGTACCGCCACCGAGCCGTCCCAGTGCCGGATCACGTCCAGGTCCAGGTCGACGGCGTGCACGACCCCGTCGTGGATGCGCGGACGGTCGGTGATATCGATGTAGACGGCGATCGACGACGCCGCCGACGGGGCGTTGACCGAGGCGATCCAGCAGCCGGATGCCGGTACCAGCATCACGAAGTCGTGTAGCTGCGGGAACATCTCGCCGTCACCGCGGCGCATGCTGATCCCGGCGCGCCCGCCGAGCCACAGCCCGTGCCCGTCCTCGCCGAGCGGTTCCAGATCACACTCCCAGTGCCGCCGGCCGCCCCACTTGGTGAACCGGACCTCACCGGTCATGCCGGCACCGCGGCGACGGCCTCGATCTCGATCAGCACGTCGGGCCGGAACAGCCCGGCCACCTGCACCAGCGAACTGGCCGGCGGCCGCGCGGTGTCGACGAACTCGTCCCGGATCCGGCGGATCGCCGGCAGTTCCCCGGTGCCGGTCACGAAGTACGTCAGTTTGATCACGTCGGCCCAGCCGGCACCGCCCGCGGCGAGCGCGGCCTCCACGTTGCGGAAGGTCAGCCGGGTCTGGTCGGCCCAGCCCTCCGGGACCCTGCCGTCCGCGTCGACGGGCACCTGCCCGGAGATGTACACGAGCCGGCTGCCCGGCGCGACGACGACGGTGTGGCTGTAACCGTTGGGGGACGGCGGTTCCGGAAACTCGATGATCGCCATCCGTCCACCCTAGATATCCACCGATCCGCCGCCACCGTTTTCCCGGCCGACGGCCGGAGGACGACGCCGCAAGACGACGGCCGCCAGGCGACGCCACGGTAAGACGACGCCGCCGCAAGAGAACGGCCGGAAGACGACGGCCGGAAGACGACGGCCGGAAGACGACGCCCAAGACGGCGGGCGGCGGGCGGCGGGCGCCGGGCGACCCTGGCGGAGGATGACGGCCGGAAGGGAGACGCCGGTCAGGGGGTGGGTGCCGGGCCGCCGCGGAGGGCGCGGATCGCGGCCAGCAGGTCGGCCTGGGAGATCGGGGTCACCTGCACCCCGCGCGCCTCCTGCATGGCCTTGGTCAGCTGGACCCGCCGCAGCACCTCCTTGATGTCGGCGCCGGTCATGCCGGTGGCGGCGACGCCCAGGGCGGCCGGGTCGAGGTCGTCGGCGAACATCCGGAAACCGGGGGTCTCGTGGGCGCTGATCAGGCCGCGGATCATCTTGCGGAAGATCTCGGCGCGGGACGTCTCGTCCGGCTTCGGCACGCTGATCTTGACGTCGAAGCGGCCGGACCGGATCAGGGACTCGTCGACGCGGTGCGGGAAGTTGGTGGTGGCGACGACGATGACGTTCGGGTTCTCTTCGATCAGGTCGTTCATCTCCTGCTTGAAGATGCCGGCCACCGCGTTCAGAGCCTGGCTGGCGGCGTCCCCGCCCATGCCGGCGTAACTGACGATGGAGTCGAACTCGTCGAACAGCATGAGTGTGGGCGTCCGGTAGCGGCGGGCGTCCCGGAAGATCTGCTTGATGTTGCGTTCCGAGCCGCCCAGGTACTTGTCGAGGATCTCCGGTGTGCGGATCTCCCGGAAGTCGGCGCCGATCTCGTTGGCGAGAGCGCGGGACAGCATGGTCTTGCCGGTGCCGGGTGGCCCGTACATCAGCAGGCCCTGAGGGCGACGGGCGCCCCACCGTGCCATCGCCTCGGGATGCCGGAAGGAGACGGCGATCTGGCGCAGCTCGGCGACGACGTCGGCGAGGCCGCCGACCATGTCGAGGGTGACCGACTGCGTGGTGGCGGGGGTGGCCAGGTGCCGGCCGACCACGTAACGGCGGCCGGTCAGCGCGTCGGCGCCGGCCAGATCGGCGACCGCCTGGAGGGTGAGGGTGACGAAGGCGCGCAGGTGGGCGACGCCGACGGCGTCGCGGGCGATCCGCGACTCCAGCCGGGCGACGCCGTCGGCGTAGGTGATGGTCGCCTCGATGCCGGCGGCGGCGTCGGCGAGCAGCCCGGGTTCGCGGTCCACCGGCTTCTCCAGACCCAGCGTGCGGTACGCGACGGCCGCCGCCATGCCCACGCCGTCGACGATGCGGGTCACCACCTGGTCCCCGGCGGCGATACGCCGGGCCAGGAGCCGGCCGAGCGGGTCGATGTCGAGGACGATGCCGCGCATCCTCTGCTGGGTGGCCTCCGGCGAGCTAAGGGTCCTGATCCGGGCGGTGAACACGTGCTCGGTGCCGCCGGTGCCGTCGACGGTCAGGTCGACCCGGTGCACCGGCTCCGGCCAGGTGGCCCGCTGCAGCAGGTCGACCGGGTTGACCCGGGCGGCGGCCAGCAGGGTGCCGGCGTCGACCAGCTCGACGATCGCCCCCGCATGCTGGAAGGTCTCGGTCTGCGGTCGGGTGGAGCTCGCGTCGGTCATGGGTCGTCTCCCGCCGGGATCGCGTTCAGGAGGTACCACCCCAGCGTGACACGCGATCGCATGCCCGGCTGTTTGACCGGGCCGGTGGCGGGCATTCCGCCTGCTATGAGCGACTTCATGAACAAGGCCAAGAGTTTCGCCGACCAGCACGACGAGCAGGTGGATCAGGCGATGGAGAAGGGCGGCGACCAGATCGACCAGCGGACCGGCAACAAGTATTCCGAGCACATCGACCGGGGTGTGGACGAGGCGCAGAAGCGGACCGGGGAGGGCGACACCGTTCCGGGCTGAGAAATCCGCTGGTCCGCCCCGCGCGCGGCGGCCACGATTCCATGATGGATCAGACCACGAGCGAGATCGTCGACTTCTACACCGGATACGACGAGGCCGGGCGCCTGGACCGGCGGGCGTCGTTCCAGCTGGAGCGGATCCGTACCCGCGAGTTGCTGGAGCAGCACCTGCCACCGGCGCCGGCCTCGATCCTGGACGTCGGTGGCGGGCCGGGGGCGTACGCGCGCCCGCTGCTCGCCGCCGGCTATCGGGTGCGGATCGTCGACCTGGTGCCGGCGCACGTGGAGCAGGCCCGGGCCGGGCAGCCGCCGATCGACGCGATCGTCGGTGACGCCCGGTCGCTGCCCGTCCCGGACCGGTCGTGTGACGCGACTCTGCTGCTCGGGCCGCTCTATCACCTGATGGACCGCGCCGACCGGGTGCAGGCGCTGCGCGAGGCGGTGCGGGTCACCCGGCCGGGCGGTGTGGTGCTGGCCGCGGCGATCACCCGGTTCGCGGGGCCGCTGGACTTCGCGGCGAACGGCCGGTTCACCTCCGAGCGCCTGTACGCGGAGGCGCGGCAGATCCTCGCCGACGGCCGCAACCATCCGGGGCTGGGGTTCACCCACGCGTACTTCCACCGGGTGCCCGAACTGGCCGGGGAGTTCCGGGACGCCGGGCTCACCGAGGTGACGGTGCACGGCATCGAGGGCCCCGCCTGGCCGGCCGCGGAGGCCGCCACCGGCACCCCGTCCGAGCGGACCGTCCTGGACGGCGCGCTGGCCCTGGCCCGGCTCTACAGCACCGAGGCCGACGTGGTCTCGGTGAGCGCCCATCTGATGGCCGTGGCGAACACCCCCGGCCGACGATGACACCCGGGTGAACCCGGTGGCCGGGGCCGCACCCGAGCGATCGGTACGCCGCCGGGCGCCGGCTTTTTCTGCGACGATGCCGGAGTGACTTCGGCATCGCGCTACCTCAGCGAGCACATCGACGTTCCGGCCGATGAGGTGTACGCCTTCACCGCCGACCCGGCGAACCTGCCCGCCTGGGCACCCGGGCTGGCGACCTCGGTGGCCCGGGAGGACGGCCGCTGGCTGATCGGCGACGACGGGGCCGAGCTGATCTTCACACCCCGTAACGAGCTGGGCGTGCTGGACCACTGGGTGCGGCCACCGGACGGCGACGAGGTGTACGCGCCGATGCGGGTCATCCCGGACGGCGAGGGCGCCGAGATCATGTTCACGCTGCGGCGGCTGCCCGGCATGACCGACGAGGACTTCGACCGGGACGCCGGCCTGGTGCAGGCCGACCTGACCCGGCTCAAGCAGGTGCTGGAGTCGGCCCGCTGAGGTTCAGACGTCGACCCGCAGCTCGATGGTCACCGGGTCGCCGGCGTCCAGGGACTCCGCCTTGCGGATCGCGGCGCGGATCGGGACCAGATAGCCGCCGTCCTTGGGGAACAGCGACGTGGTCCACTCCGACGACCCGATCCGAACCGTCACCGGGATCATCCCCCAGCCGTACGTGACCAGCGCCGACGCATCGGCCAGGGCCGCCGCCTCACCCTCGGGGACGGCGACGAAGTGGTGCGGGGCGGGACCCCGCCAGTAGATGATCTCGCCGTCGAACGTCAGTCGCATCGCCATACTGCGCAGAGTCTGCCACAGAGATTCATAACGGTCGGCCAACGACTGCTTTCGATCATCAACGGGCCGTGGGAAAGTGCAGGGAAACCCCAGGCGACGGCGGAAGGGCCGAATTCGCCCCGAGGTCTCCTGCCGTACGCCTGTCCTCCACCCGGCACTTTCATGATCCACCAGCGCGCACCGGTCGCCGGTGCCGCAGAAGGAGGAACACAGTGCGCACCACCCTTGCCCGATCCGCAGTCACCACCCTGACGGCTGCCGCGATGATCGCCTTCGCCGGCGCATGCTCGCCCCCGGAGAAGGAGTCCGAGGCCGCCACGAGCAAGGCCGGGACCGCCACCAGCGCCGCCGACCTGGGCGGCCTGGACGCACTGATCGCCGAGGCCAAGAAGGAGGGCCAGCTCAACGTCATCGCGCTGCCGCCGGACTGGGCCAACTACGGCGAGATCATCAAGGCGTTCGGCACCAAGTACGGCATCAAGGTCAACTCGGCGCAGCCGGACGGCAACAGCCAGGACGAGATCAACGCCGCCACCCAGCTCAAGGGCCAGGACACCGCGCCGGACGTGTTCGACCTGGGCGTCTCGGTGGCCACCGCGAACACCGCGATGTTCGCGCCGTACAAGGTGGAGAAGTTCGCCGACATCCCGGACGGCCTCAAGGACGCCAACGGCACCTGGGTCAACGACTACGGCGGCTACATGTCGATCGGGTACGACAGCGCCAAGGTGCCCGCCCCGACCAGCGTCGCCGACCTGCTCAAGGCGGAGTACAAGGGCAAGGTCGCGCTCAACGGCGACCCGACCCAGGCGGGCGCGGCGTTCGGTGGCGTGCAGATGGCGTCGCTGGCCAACGGCGGCACCGTCGAGGACATCACCAAGGGTGTCCAGTTCTTCGCCGATCTGAAGAAGGCCGGTAACTTCCTGCCCGTCGACCCGACCTCGGCCACCATCGAGTCCGGCCAGACGCCGGTCGTCTTCGACTGGGACTACCTGAACGCCGCCCAGTCCAAGAAGCTGCCGACCTGGAAGGTCTTCGTGCCGTCCGATGCGGTCCTGGGCTCCTACTACGTGCAGGCGATCAACAAGGACGCCCCGCACCCGGCCGCGGCCCGGCTGTGGCAGGAGTTCCTCTACTCCGACGAGGGCCAGAACCTGTGGCTCAAGGGTGGCGCCCGCCCGGTCCGCGCCGACGCCATGCAGAAGGCCGGCACCATCGACGCCACCGCGTTCGCCGCGCTGCCGGCCGTCGAGGGCACCCCGGTCATCCCGACCGAGGCGCAGAGCACCAAGGCCAAGGAATACCTGACCGCGAACTGGGCCAAGGCCATTGGCTGAGATCGTCGCGGACGCTCCGCAGCGCGTGGCCGGACGGCCACGCCTGCGGGGTGCCGCCCTGTTCGGCACGGTCCCGTTCTTCGCGTTCGTGACCATCTTCCTGGTCGTCCCGACGCTGACGGTGGTGATCGGCGCGTTCACCGGCGACGGCGGGCGCGGCTTCACCCTGGCCAACGTCCGTGCTCTCACCGACGACTACATCGTCGCCGCGTTCGGCCGCAGCATCACGCTGTCCGCGTCGAGTGCGCTGATCGGCGCGGTGGTCGGCGCGATCCTGGCGTACGCGCTGGTCACCGCGAAACCGGACGGCCTGCTGCGCCGGCTGGTCACCGCGGCGGCCGGGGTGCTCGCCCAGTTCGGCGGTGTCACGCTGGCGTTCGCCTTCCTGGCGACCATCGGCCTGTCCGGCTTCGTCACGCTGTGGTTGCAGGAGCACGGCCTCGACCCGTACGCGAACGGGGTCTGGCTGTTCGAGCTGCCCGGACTGACGCTGGTGTACACGTACTTTCAGATCCCGCTGATGGTGATCGTGTTCCTGCCCGCGCTGGACGGCATCCGGCCACAGTGGCGGGAGGCGCACGTCAGTCTCGGCGGCAACACCTGGCAGTACTGGACCCGGGTGGCCGGGCCGCTGCTCGCCCCCGCGTTCCTCGGTTCGACCCTGCTGCTGTTCGCCAACGCCTTCTCCGCGTACGCGACCGCCGCCGCCCTGGTCAGCCAGGGCAGCCCGATCGTCCCGTTGCAGATCCGCGGCGCTCTGAGCAGTGAGGTCGTGCTCGGCCAGGCCAACCTGGGCAAGGCGATGGCGCTCGGCATGGTGGTCGTGGTGGCCGTGGTGATGACCCTCTACTCGCTGCTGCAGAAGAGGACCGCGAAATGGCTCGGGTGATCTTCCGCTGGACCGTGCTGTCGGTGATGGGCGTGTTCTTCCTGCTGCCGCTGGTCGCGATGGTGGAGTTCAGCACCCGGGACGCGAAGACGTGGCCGCTGCTGCTGGACTGGCCCCGCCTCAGTGCGGAGTACCCGGCGCTGGCCGAGGGCATCGTGGCCTCGCTGGCCCAGGCGGCGCTCACCTCGCTGCTGATGCTGGCGCTGCTGGTGCCGACCGCGGTCTGGGTACGGCTGCGGCTGCCCCGGCTGCGCCGGCTCGTCGAGTTCCTCTGCCTGCTGCCGCTGACCATCCCGGCGATCGTGCTGGTGGTCGGCCTGGCCCCGGTGTACGCCTGGGTCAACTACTTCCTCGGCGGCTCGTCGCTGACGCTGGTGTTCGCCTACACGATCCTGGTGCTGCCGTACGCGTACCGGGCGATCGACGCCGGTCTGTCCGCGATCGACGTGAAGACGCTCGCCGAGGCGGCCCGCAGTCTCGGCGCCGGCTGGGCCACGGTGATCCTGCGGGTGGTGCTGCCGAACATCCGCTCGGCGGTGCTGTCCGCCGCGTTCCTGACCGTGGCGCTGGTGCTCGGTGAGTTCACCATCGCGTCGCTGCTGCACCGCACCAATCTTCAGGTCGCCATCGAATTCCTGGGCAAGAGCAGCGCCGGGGTGTCGGTGGCGGTGTCGCTGGCCGCCCTGCTGCTCGCCTTCGTGCTGCTGCTGGTGCTCTCGCTGGCGGGCAACTCCAAGAAGGGACGAACGTCATGACCGGCGTCGCCGTACATCTCGACGGGCTGCGCCGCACGTTCGGCAGCGTGCACGCCCTCGACGACCTGGACCTGTCGATCGAGCCGGGTGAGCTGATCGCGCTGCTCGGGCCGTCCGGCTGCGGCAAGACCACCGCGCTGCGGATCCTGGCCGGGCTGGAGGAGGCCACCGCCGGGCGGGTGCTGGTCGGCGGGAAGGACGTCACGCGACTGCCGGCCAACCGCCGGGACATGGGGATGGTGTTCCAGGCGTACAGCCTCTTCCCGCATCTGAACGCCCTGCAGAACGTGGAGTTCGGTCTGCGGTTGAGGAAGGGCCGTGCTCCCCGGGCACGGGCCGCGGAGATGCTGGAGCTGGTCGGTCTCGGCACCTTCGGCAGCCGTTACCCGCACCAGCTCTCCGGTGGGCAGCAGCAGCGGGTCGCCCTGGCTCGGGCGCTGGCCATCGAGCCGCAGGTGCTGCTGCTCGACGAACCGCTGTCGGCGCTGGACGCCAAGGTACGGGTGCAGCTGCGCGACGAGATCCGCCGGATCCAGACCGAGGTCGGCACCACCACGCTGTTCGTCACCCACGACCAGGAGGAGGCCCTCGCGATCGCCGACCGGGTCGGTGTGATGCGGGCCGGGAGGCTGGAGCAGCTGGCCACCCCGTCGGAGGTCTATCTGCGGCCGGCGACCGCGTTCGTGGCCGACTTCGTGGGAACCAGCAACCGGCTGCCGGGAACGGTGACCGGTGACGTCGTGGAGGTGCTCGGCAACCGGCTGCCGCTGGTGAGCCCGCACGCCGGCGGCGCGGTGACCGCCCTGGTCCGGCCCGAGGCGGTCGAGGTGACCCCCGACGCCGAGGCCGGCGCGAAGGTGCTGACCAGCAGCTTCCTCGGCCCGACGAGCCGGGTCACGGTGACCGTCGGCGATCACCTGGTGATCGCCCAGGTGCCGAGCGGACGGCTGCCGGAACTGACGCCGGGCACCGGGGTCCGGATCACGATCCAGCCGGTGGCGGTCGCCCTGGAATAGACGCGGGTCAACGCAGGCGTTACAGTCGGAGATCCTGGGAGCGCTCCCAGGGCGGGTTTCCCCCACTGCCGGTCCCCAGCGGCAGCCCGCACCCATCCCCCGAGGTGATGCTTTCGTGAAACGCCGGACAGCAGCAGTCCTGACCACGGTACTTGCCGTGGCCGCCGCGTCGACCGCCGCCTTCTTCGCCCTGCCCGCCAGCGCGGAGACGGCGACGTTCGCCGTGCAGAGCTCCTGGAACAACGGCTACCAGGCCCAGGTGACCGTCAACAACAACACGTCGTCGCAGATCACCACGTGGAAGGTCGAGCTGACCCTCCCGGCCGGCACGACGATCACCCAGTCCTGGAACGCGGCGCAGGCCGCCAGTGGGAACACCTACACGTTCACGCCGGTCAACTGGAACGCGACGATCGCGGCCGGGGCCTCCACCAGCTTCGGCTTCATCGTCAACGGCACCGGCCGCCCGACCAGCTGTCTGGTCAACGGGCAGGCGTGTACCGGGACGACGAATCCGTCACCCTCCCCCTCCACCTCCGTGAGCACCTCCACGCCGCCCACCACGGGCACGCCGGTGCAGGTCAACGGGCAGCTCCGGGTCTGCGGCACCAAGCTGTGCAACGAGCACGGCCAGGCGGTCCAGCTCAAGGGCATGAGCACGCACGGCATCCAGTGGTTCCCGAACTGCTACACCGACGCCTCGCTCGACGTGCTCGCCAACGAGTGGAGCGCCGACCTGTTCCGGATCTCGATGTACGTGCAGGAGCAGGGCTACGAGACCGACCCGGCCGGCTTCACCACCCGGGTGAACAACCTGGTCGAGGAGGCCACCGAGCGCGGCATGTACGCGCTGATCGACTTCCACATCCTGACCCCGGGCGACCCGGCGTTCAACCTGGAGCGCGCCAAGACCTTCTTCGCCCAGGTGTCGGCCCGGCACGCGAACAAGAAGAACGTGATCTACGAGATCGCCAACGAGCCGAACGGCGTGAGCTGGGCGCAGATCAAGAACTACGCCGACCAGGTCATCCCGGTGATCCGGGCGAACGACCCGGACGGCGTCGTGATCGTCGGCACCCGCGGCTGGTCGTCGCTGGGCGTCTCGGAGGGCTCGAACTCCTCGGAGATCGTGAACAACCCGGTCAGCGCCTCGAACGTGATGTACGCGTTCCACTACTACGCGGCCTCGCACAAGGACAACTACCGGGCCGAGGTGGAGCGGGCCGCGGCCTCGCTGCCGCTGTTCGTGACCGAGTTCGGCACGGTGACCTACACCGGTGACGGCGCGGTCGACGTGGCGAGCAGCAACGCCTGGTTCGACCTGCTGGACCGGCTCAAGATCGGTTACGCCAACTGGACGTACTCCGACGCGAGCGAGGGCAGTGCCGCCTTCCGGCCGGGCACCTGCAACGCCGGCAGCTTCGCCGGCACCGGCTCGCTCACCGAGTCGGGCGCGCTGTTGCGCAACCGCATCCGCGCCTGACCCGCGAACCCCGCCGGGCCCGCTCCCCTTCCACCGGGCGGGCCCGGCGGTCTATTTAAATAGGCAGCGCTTATATAAGCCGTATCTGATAGGGTCCTCTCGTGCATGCGTTCGACGTACTCGGCGATCCGGTCCGGCGCCGGATCCTCGAGCTGCTCGCCGAGGGCGAGCAGACCTCCGGTGCCGTCACCGCCGTCATCCGGGCGGAGTTCGGCATCACCCAGCCGGCCGTGTCCCAGCACCTGCGGGTGCTGCGCGACAACGGTTTCGCCACCGTGCGGCCCGACGGCGCACGCCGCCTCTACGCGGTCGACCACACCGCGCTGCGGCAGGTGGACGAGTGGCTGGCCCCCTTCCGGAGGTTCTGGACGCCGCACCTGTCCGCGATGGCCACCGAGGTGGCCCGCGGCAAACGCCTTCGGCGACTCGGCGAGGGCGTCGGGACCAACGATGCGAGGAGCGCGCGATGATCGAGGTCAAAGAGCAGATCAGCAACGTACGGCGGAGCATCGGCACCCGCGTGCTGGAGGCCGGTGAGGCACGGGTGATGACGATCAGCCAGGCCTACGACACCGATCAGGACGACCTGTGGGACGTGGTCACCAACCCGGAGCGGATCCCGCGCTGGTTCCTGCCGGTCTCCGGTGAGCTGCGCGAGGGCGGGAAATACCAGTTCGAGGGCAACGCCGGTGGCACCATCACGACGTGTGAGCGGCCGCACCGGGTCGCCGCCACCTGGGAGATGAACGGCGGGATGAGCTGGGTCGAGGTGCGGCTCACCCCGGAGGGCGACGGCCGGACCCGGTTCGAGCTGGAGCACGTGGCGCACGTCGACGACGAGCACTGGGAGCAGTACGGTCCGGGAGCTGTCGGCCTGGGCTGGGAGGGTGCGTTCTGGGGCCTGGCCAACCACCTGGCGACCCCCGAGGCGACGATCACCCCGGAGGCCGCCATGGAGTGGTCGATGTCGCCCGACGGCATCACCTTCCTGCGGCTCAGCGCCGACGCGTGGACCGAGGCGGACATCGCGTTCGGCACCGATCCCGAGCAGGCCCGCCGCCAGGCCGCGAACACCCTCAAGGCGTACACCGGCCAGGAGTGACGCCTCTACAGGCGGGCCGGGAGCGCCGGGCCGCGTAGAAGGCCGCGAACGGCCTCCGCGCGGTCCCGGGCCGGGGCCAGGCGGTCCCGCACGGTCAGCCAGGTGCGGGTGGCCCGCACCCGGGGCGTCCGGCGGCACGCGGTGGCCGGCTGATAACCGAAGCGGATCAGCCGGTCGCCGAAGACCGCCTCACACCGGGCGGTCTCCTCCGCCGTGAGGCGCTGCCGCCAGCTGCTGACCCGGGCCGTGGTGACATCCGACCGGGTCAGCGCGTGCCACGTCTTGTATTCCGGGACCGCGACCGGGGCCAGTTCGGACGGGCGGGCCATCGCCGGGTCGTACTCCTCGCCCAGGAACGCGCAGATCCGGCGCAGGTGTGGTTCCGGGTCGGCGACCAGGTCCTCGTAGCGGACCTGATGGAAGGAATCGCCGGGAAGGGTGCGCGCGGCCCGCAGCGCGTTGTCGGCCGAGCGCGCCCAGATGTCGATCAGTTCCCCGAGATCACGCGGGCCCCACGGGGTCTCCTTGAGCGACGCCACGCAGTCGCGCCCGTCGCGCATGATGGTGATGATCTGCGCGCCCGGGAACAGCCGCCGGATCGTCGGCAGATGCCGTAGGTAGAGCGGCCGCTTGTCACCCCAGCGGGGCTTGCCGAAGCGCGCGGCGTACATCTTGAAGACCGTGCCGAGCGCCGAGCCGAGCGTCGGCGGCGCCGACGTGATCGCCGCGACCACCGCCTCCGGTTCCAGGCCGAGGTCACCGAAGTGCGTGGTGCCGGTGATCCACTCACCGAGCGCCCGTCGCCGCTCCGGGTCGCCGAGATCGCCGAACTCGTGGCGGCGCTCGTAGGCCGGCAGCAGGAACCGGCTCTCCGGGGGCAGCGCGATCCGCGGGTGCGCGTGCAGCATGAGCTGAAGCATGGTCGTGCCCGAACGCGGGCAGCCGACGACGAAGATCGGGCGGTCAGACATGTCTTACACGGTAAGATATGGATTGTCCGTTTTGCAAAAAACGTGACGATTGGGAGCCCTGATGACCGGTGATGAACTGCTTCGGTACTGCCTCGCCAAGCCCGGGGCGTGGCCGGACGAGCCGTGGGAGGGCGACACGGTGGCGAAGGTGGGCGCCAAGATCTTCGCGTTCCTGGGTGGTGGCGCCACCGTCGGCGTCAAGTGCGGCAAGGGCCGCGACCCGGCCGACGAATGGCTGGCCCGCTACCCCGACGACGCCTCGGCCAGCGCCTACATCGGCCGGCACGGCTGGAACACGCTGCGGCTCGGCGGCGCCATCCCGGACGACGAGATCTACGAGGCGGTGGACGCCTCCTACGACGCCGTCGTGGCCACCCTGCCGAAGAAGGACCGCCCTTGACCTGAACCGCCGTTGAGGTCGGATGCTGGAACGCATGGACGTCACCGCATACCTGCGACGGATCGGGCTCGACGCGCCCGCCGGCCTGCCCGAGCTGCACCGGGCCCACCTGCTCACCGTGCCGTTCGAGAACCTGGGCATGGGTCACGTGTCACTCGACCCGGACGACCTCGTCGACAAGGTGGTCCGGCGCCGGCGCGGCGGCTTCTGTTACGAACTGAACGGGCTGTTCGCGCTGCTGCTGACAGAGCTGGGCCACTCGGTGACCCGGGTCGCCGCACGGGTGGACGGGGGCGAACGGCTCGGCCCGCCGTTCGACCACCTGGCCCTGATCGTCGACGGGCAGTGGCTGGTCGACGTCGGGTTCGGCGACCACAGCACCTATCCGCTGCGCTGGGACTCGCGAACCGACCAGGACGACCCGGGCGGCCGCTTCCAGCTCACCGACACCACCGACGGCGACGTGTGGGTGCTGCGCGACGGCAAGCCGCGCTATCTGATCGAGACCCGGCCCCGGGAGCTGTCCGACTTCACCGCCACCTGCTGGTATCAGCAGACCTCACCGGACTCGCACTTCACCCGCAAGACGATCTGCTCGCGGCTCACCGAGGACGGCCGCGTCACCATCAGTGATCGCACCCTGATCGTCACCTCCGGCGGCGCCCGGACCGAGACCGAGCCGGAGGACCTGGCCGGCGCCTACCGCTCACACTTCGGCATCACGCTGTGACCGGCGCCGGGAGCCCCACCACCGCACGTCGCGGCGGTGCCGGGGCCTCCGGCGGCGCAGGGGTCAGGCGAGCTTCTTGGACTTCTTGATCGCGGCGGTCAGCGCCTCGAGCAGCGGGGCGGAACCGGCCCAGGAGTAGATCGGCACGGCCTGCCACGGGAACACCTGGTTGGCCTTGACCGCGGGCAGCGCGCTCCAGCCCGGCTTCGACGCCAGGTCATTGGGCTGCAGGGTGCCGGTACGAGAGTCCAGCCAGATGATGTCGGCGTGGTACTTGTCGGCGTTTTCCCAGCTCAGGGACTCGTAGTAGTCACCGCCGTCGGTCTTCTCCGGGACGATGACGTCGACGCCGAGCTCCTTGAAGTACATCAGGTCGGACGACACCTTCGGGTTCGACACGTAGAAGATGTCGGCCGCACCGGAGCCGGCGAGCACCTTGATGCCACCGCTGGCCTTGGCGGCCGCGGACAGGTCGGCGGCGGCCTTCTCGAAGCGGGCCTTGTCCGCCACGACCTTCGGCGCGTTCAGGTCGGCACCCAGCGACGCGGCCAGCGCGGCGTACCGCTCGATCGGCTTGGTCAGCGGCACCCGGCCGACGGTGATGGTGGCGGTCGGCGCGAGCTTGAGGATCTGGTCCTTGCTCTCGTCCGGGATGTACCAGTAGGCACCCGGGTCGAACATGTGGGTGACCAGCAGCTCGGGGGTGAGAGCGGCGTACTTCTCCACGGAGAACTCGCCCCAGGCGTTGCCGACGATCTGCACCTTGTTGACGTCCAGCGAGCCGGCCTGCTGCTCGGCGGTGCCGTCGGCCTTCTTCGTCTCGCCGAACACGCCGACGATCGAGTCCTGGAGGCCCAGGTCGACGAGCGCCGCGGCGGTGCCGGTGAACGCGACGATCTTCTTCGGGGTCTTGTCGGCCTTGAGGTCCTTCGGCTGGTCGTCGGTGAACGCCCAGGGACCGGCGGCGGCGGTGGCGGAGGCGGCCGGTGTCGACCCGGTCTCGTCCTTGCTGCCACCACAGGCGGCGAGCAGCGCGCCGGCACCGGCGGCGCCACCGGCGGCCAGCAGGCCACGACGGGACAAAGAAAGCTGTGAGTACTTCATCTTCAAGTCTTTCTGGGGTACGACCGGCCCTTCGACCGCGTGCGATGGTTAGGCTAACCTAACGAACCGATCGCGCGTCAACAGGATCCAGCACACCCGGGACGGGAGAGCCGCACTGTCCACCTATGACACCCTCGCTGACCAGGGGGTACACACGACCGTGCCGCCGCGGGCGGGACGGCGGCCGTCCGTACGCCTGCTCGGTCTGGTCCTCGCCGTGGTGATGCTCGTCGCGGTCGTCATGCTGAGCATCGGATTCGGCGCGCGGTTCCTCTCCCCCGGCGAGGTCTGGGCCGGACTGTGGAACCCGGACTCGCCCTACTACCGGATCGTCCACGAGATGCGGCTCCCGCGGACGCTGCTCGGGCTGATGGTCGGCATGGCGCTCGGCCTGGCCGGCGCGATCATGCAGGCGCTGACCCGCAACCCGCTGGCCGACCCGGGCCTGCTCGGCATCAACGCGGGCGCCTCGGCGGCGGTGGCCACGGCCGCCGTCTTCTTCGGTGTCGGCACCTTCTTCGGGTACGTGTGGTTCGCCCTCGCCGGCGCCGCAATCGTCACCGCGATGGTGTATGCGGTCGGTGGCGGGCGCTCGGCCACCCCGGCACGGCTCGCGCTGGCCGGTGCCGCACTCAACGCCACCCTGCTCTCCTACGTGTCCGCCGTGCTGCTGTCCGACACGCAGGCCATCGACAAGATGAAGTTCTGGACCGCCGGTTCCCTGGCCAGCGCCGACTTCGCGACCGTCGAGCGGCTGCTGCCGTTCTTCGTGGTGGGCCTGCTCACCGGCCTGCTGGTGGCCCGCCCGCTGAACGCGCTGTCGCTCGGCGACGACGCGGCCCGGGCTCTCGGCGCCAATCCGTCGGTGATCCGCACCGCGGTCATCGTGGCGGTCACCCTGCTCTGTGGCAGCGCCACCGCGGCGTGCGGGCCGATCGTCTTCATCGGACTGCTCATCCCGCACATGGTCCGCCCGTTCACCGGCCCGGATCTGCGCTGGCTCCTGCCCTACACGGCGATCCTCGCGCCGGTGCTGCTGCTCGGTGCCGACGTGCTCGGCCGCATCCTGGGCAGCCCCGGCGAGTTGCAGGTCGGCACGGTCACCGCGGTCCTCGGCGGTCCCCTGTTCCTCTATCTCGTGCGAGCCGCCAAATGACCACCCTGGAGAGACCCGCGGTCCGCAACCGGTCGATCGGCAGCCGGGTCGGCATCCGCCCGCGGGCCGTCGTGGTCGGCGCCGTCGCGGCGCTCGGCGCGTTCGTGATCAGTGTGTTCAGTCTCGGCACCGGCGACTTCGCGATCGCCCCGGCCGACGTGGTGACCACCCTGTTCGGCGAGGGCAACCCGGCGCACGAGTTCATCATCAGCGAGTTGCGGCTGCCCCGCCTGGTCACCGCGCTGGCCGTCGGCGCGGCCCTCGCGGCCGGCGGCGCGGTCTTCCAGTCGCTGGTGCGCAACCCGCTCGGCAGCCCCGACATGCTCGGTGTCACCAACGGCGCGAGCACCGCGGCGCTGACCGTGGTGATCCTCGGCGGCACCAGCACCCAACTGTCGATCGCCGCGGTCGCCGGCGGCCTGGCCGCCACCCTGCTCATCCAGCTGATCGCCGGCCGGGCCCTGCACGGTTTCCGGTTCATCCTGGTCGGCATCGGGATGGCCGCCATCCTCACCGGCATCAGCGGCTACCTGCTCACCCGCGGCGTCCAGATGGAGAATGCGCGGGCGCTGCTCTGGCTCACCGGCAGCCTCGACGGGCGCGACTGGGGCCAGGCCGTCCCGATGCTGATCGTGCTCGGTGTCACCCTGCCGGTCCTGCTGCTGGTCTGCGGCCCGGGGCTGCGGATGCTGGAGATGGGTGACGACTCGGCGTCCGCGCTCGGCGTTCCGGTGTCCCTGCTGCGCAACGGGTCCCTGCTGGCCGCCGCGCTGCTGGTGTCGTTCGCCGCGGCCAGCGCCGGCCCGGTGAACTTCGTCGCCCTGATCGCCCCGCACCTGGCGAAACGGCTCACCCGGGCGCCCGGCCCCAACCTGCTGCCGTCGATCGCGGTCGGCGCGCTGCTGCTCACCGGCGCCGACTTCATCGCCCAGCACCTGCTCGAGGACCGGGCGCTGCCGGTCGGCGTGGTCACCGGTCTGGTCGGCGGCGCCTACCTGGTCTGGCTCCTGACCACCGAACGCCGTGCCGGGCGGATCTGATGCCCGCCTCCCCTCCCACGCCGGACCGGGACGGATCTGAGGACCCGATGACCGACAACGCACCAGGAGAACAGATGACGGGTCACACGTCCCGGCTCAGTGGCAGCGGGATGACGCTCGCCTACGACAAGCGGGTCATCGCCGAGAACCTGAGCGTCGAGATCCCGGACGGCTCGTTCACCGTGATCATCGGGCCGAACGCGTGCGGCAAGTCGACCCTGCTGCGGGCACTGGCCCGGCTGCTCAAGCCGACCGCCGGCACCGTGCTGCTGGACGGCCGGGATGTGCACTCGCAGCCCACCCGCACGGTCGCCAGAACCCTCGGCCTGCTGCCGCAGTCGTCGACCGCGCCGGACGGCATCACCGTGGCCGAGCTGGTGGCCCGGGGCCGCTACCCGCATCAGGGCATCCTGCGCCGCTGGTCCGCCGAGGACGAGAACGTCGTGCAGGAGTCGATGCTGGCGACCGGGGTGGCCGACCTGGCCGACCGGCACGTCGACGAACTCTCCGGCGGCCAGCGGCAACGGGTGTGGCTGGCCATGGCGCTCGCCCAGCAGACGCCGCTGCTGCTGCTCGACGAGCCGACCACCTACCTGGACATCGCCCACCAGATCGAGGTGCTCGACCTCTGCGCCGAGCTGCACGAACGCCAGGGCCGGACCCTCGTCGCGGTCCTGCACGACCTCAACCACGCGGCCCGGTACGCCACCCATCTGATCGCCATGCGGTCCGGCCGGGTGGCCCGGTCCGGGCCGCCCTCCGAGGTGCTCACCGCCGAACTGGTCGAGGAGGTCTTCGGGCTGCCGTGCCGGGTCATCGACGACCCGGAGACCGGCACCCCGCTGGTCATCCCGGCCGCCCGCCGCTCGACGGGCGCTCCGGTCTGACCACCGGCGCCGGCGGGCGACTCACCCGAAGATCTCGGCCACCACGTGTGCGGCGATCGCCAGGGACGACGTCGCCGCGGGTGACGGAGCGTTGCGTACGGCCGTGACCGGGCCCAGCCGGTGGATCCGGAAGTCGTCGACGAGGCTGCCGTCGCGGTCCAGGGCCTGGGCGCGCACCCCGGCGCCGGCCCGCACCACGTCGGCCGCCCCGATCTCCGGGACGTACCGCATCGCCTCGGCCATGTAGTGGCTCTTCGACAGCGAGCCGCGGACCTCCTTGATTCCGGTCCGCCAGTGTTTCCGGGCCATCTGCCAGGTGCCCGGCCAGGTCGCGATGCCGGCCAGGTCGGGGAGGGAGAACGTCGTGCGGGTGTAGCCCTCCCGGGCGGTGGCCAGGACCGCGTTCGGGCCGACCTCGACGATCCCGGTGACCCGGCGGGTGAAGTGCACGCCCAGGAACGGGTACCGCGGGTCCGGGACCGGGTAGATCATGCCCCGGACCAGGTCGGTCTTCTCGTCGCTGACCCGCATGTACTCACCACGGAAGGGGATGATCCGCGGCGCGGGTTCGTCACCGGCCAGCCGGGCGACCTTGTCGGTGTGGATGCCGGCGCAGACGATCACCTGGTCGACGGTGACGCTCTGCTCGCCGGACTCGATCCGGATCGACCCGACGTTCCGCTTGACGGCGGTGACCGGGAAGTTCAGGCGTACCTCTCCGCCGGCCCGCCGGATGTCCTCGGCGAACGCCTTCGCGACGCCCGGGAAATCGGTGATCGCCGTCTCCGGCGAATGCAGCGCGGCCAGGCCGGCGGCATGCGGTTCGATCTCGCGGATCCCGCTCGGGTCGACCCTGCGCAGACCGGGTACGCCGTTCTCGCGCGCCCTCTTCTCCAGGTCGTCCAGACGCCCCAGTTCGTCCTCCCGCACCGCGACGACGAGTTTTCCGCATTCGTCGTACGCGATCCCCCGTTCCCCGCAGTACTCGCGCAGCAGCAGCCGCCCGCGGGTGCAGAGTTCCGCCTTGAGGCTGCCCGGGGTGTAGTAGATACCGGCGTGCACGACGCCCGAGTTGTGGCCGGTCTGGTGCTGCCCGACCTCGGACTCCTTCTCGACGACCACGACCCGGGTGCCGGGCCGGCGCAGGCTGATCTCCCGGCCGATGGCCAGGCCGACGATGCCGGCTCCGATGATCCCGATGATCTCGTCCGCCACAGGTGCTGCCTCTCTGATGCTGCCATCTCGGCTACCGGAGTCGATGGCGGGGTTCTTGACCTTGATATAGAACCGCATCGGCGGCCGGCCGTGGAACTATCCGGCGGGCTGAGCCCCCGGCAGCCGGACGGTGACGACCGTGCCCCGCGGATCGTTCGGCCCGGCGGTGACGCAGCCACCGTGCTGGTTGGCGATCTGCGCGACGATCGCCAGGCCCAGGCCGGAACCCGGCATCGAGCGGGCCGCGGGCGCCCGGTAGAAACGGTTGAACACGTGCGGCAGGTCCTCGTCGGCGATCCCCGGGCCGTTGTCGGCGACGGTCAGCACCCCACCGGCCAGGCGGGTGGTGACGGTGCCGCCGGGCGGGCTCCACTTGGCCGCGTTGTCCAGCACGTTCACCACCATCCGCTCCAGCTCGCCGGGCCGGCCCAGCACGGTCACCGGCTCCAGACCGGTGTCGAAGCTCAGCCCCGGCGCGCGGATCCGCACCCGGTTGATCGCGGCCGTCACCACCTCGGCGTACTCCACCTGCTCGATGGTCTCCCGGCTGCCCTCCTCGCGGGACAGCTCGACCAGCTCGGTGGTGAGCGTGGCCAGCTCCCGGACCTGGGCGTCCAGGTCGTCGAGCAGTTTGACCCGTTCCTCCGCAGGCAGCCGGTGCGCCAGGTCGGGCTGGCGCTCCACCGCGACGAGCAGCTCCACGTTCGTCCGGATGCTGGTCAGCGGGGTGCGCAACTCGTGGCCGGCGTCCTCGACGAGGGCCCGCTGCGCCTGCCGGGAGGCGTCGATGGCGGTGAGCATGGCGTTCACCGAGCGGCCCAGGCGGGCGATCTCGTCGTTGCCGGACACCTCGATCGGCCGGGTCAGGTCCATCGACACGGCGACGTCCTCGACCGCCTCGGTCAGGTGGTCGACCGGGCCGAGCCCGGCCCGGGCCACGGTGCGCCCGAGGACCGCCGCCCCGGCGATACCGACCGCGCAGCCGAGCGCGAGCAGCACCGCGAACGCGGCCAGCACCCGCTCGTCGGGGCTCGGGTCGAGACCGACCTGGACCGCTCCGCCGCCCTCGATCGGGACGGTCAGCATCAGATACTCGCCGGGACCGATGGTGACCTGCTCCCGGGTCCCCGGCTGGCCGGCGGTGGCGATGGCGACGGCCGTCGCGGTGACCGGCAGCCGGACGGCGCTGCCGCCGATCACCGCCCCGGACGGGTCGAGGACCTGCCAGCAGGGCCCGATCTCCTTGTCGTCCGGGTCCGGGCGGGCACCCTGCGACTTCAGCCACTGCCAGGGATTCTCGGCGATGGTACGGGCGTCGGCCAGCAGCTCCGCGGAGATCTTGTTCTGCTGGATCGCCCGCACGCTCACCCACGCACCACCCGACACGAGCAGCACCGCGGCCGCCACCGCGCCGGTGACCAGCAGCGACAGCCGGTCGTGCAGGGGCCGGGCCCGCCACCACGCTCTCACAGCGGCTCCTCCCGCAGCACGAATCCGACACCGCGGACGGTGTGCAGCAACCGTGCCTCGCCCTCGGCCTCCAGCTTGCGCCGAAGATAGCCGAGATAGACGTGCAGACTGTTCGACCCCTCGCCGAAGTCGTAGCCCCAGACCTGCTCGAACAGTGCGGTCCGGGTCAGCACCTGCCGGGGATGGCGCAGGAACGCCTCCAGGATCCCGAATTCGGTACGGGTCAGTTTCAGGGCGCGCCCGCCCCGCCACACCTCCCGGGTGGCCGGGTCCATCCGTACATCCGCGAAGGTCAGAAGGTCTTCCCCGGCCTCCTCCTCGGTGGCAACCGTGGAGAGGGCGGAACGGCGCAGCAGCGCCCGGATCCGGGCCAGCAGTTCCTGGAGGGCGAACGGTTTCACCAGGTAGTCGTCGGCGCCCGCGTCGAGCCCGGCGACCCGGTCGCCGACACTGTCGCGGGCGGTCAGCATCAGCACCGGCACCACCACGCCGCCGGCCCGCAGCTGCCGGCACGTCTCCAGGCCGTCCATCCGGGGCATGCTCACGTCGAGGACCATCGCGTCCGGCTCGCCGGCCCGCACCACGTCGAGGGCGGCCAGGCCGTCCTGCGCGGTGTCCACCTGGTAGCCCTGGAACCGCAGGGTACGGGCCAGCGAGTCACGCACGGCCGTGTCGTCCTCCACCACCAGGATCCGCATAGGGCCCATTAAAGCCCGGCGGCGTCGATCGCCGACTGCAGGGACTCCCGGTAGCCGCCACTGGTGTAGGTGGCCCCCGACACCGAGTCGACGTCCGCGCTCTGCGCCGCCAGGGTCGCCGCGACCAGCTCCGGGACGGCCCGCGCGCTGATCTCGTCGTGCCGCTGGCTACCGGTCGGGTACACCGGCACCGCCACCGAGGTGATCCGCCCGCCCGCGACGGTGATCACCACCTGGACGTCGCCCTCCTGCGTGCGCGCGACCTCCCCGGAGAAGCTCTGCCCCTCCCCCGCCGGGGTCGCCGCGACCGTGGCGGGAGCCGGCGAGGGACCGGTGCTGGTGCGGTAGCTGAACAGCAGCACGAGTGCCGCCACGGTGGAGAGCATCCACAGACTGATACGTCGCATCGAAGAATCCCCTTACCAGGCGAACAGCTCGGTGTGGACGCGGTCGGCGCGGACCCCGGCGGCGATCGCCGCGGCCCTCGCCGTGCCGGCCCAGTCCTCCGGGCCGCAGACGTACACGCGGGAGGCCGCGATCCGGGGCGCCACCTGACGCAGAGCCTCGGCGTCGCCGGTGCCCGCGAGGCTGCCCGGCAACCAGGAGGCGCTGCGGGCCCGGGAGCCGGTCAGGTACACCACCCGCACCCCGCGGCGTGCGGCGAACCACTCCAGCTCCCCGCGGAAGGCGAGGTCGGCATCGGTGCGGGCACGGTAGATCAGGGTGGCCTCGCCGTCGCGGTAGGGCAGCTCGCCGAGCAGCGACAGCAGCGGGGTGATGCCGATGCCGCAGGCCATCAGCACGACCGGCTCACCGGCGTAGGACTCGCCGGTCAGCCTGCCGTAGGGCCCCTCGAACAGCACCCGGGAGCCGGGCTTGAGACCCGCGACCCGGGAGCTGCCGTCACCGGAGTCCTTCACGGTGATCCGCAGGCCGTCGCCGTGCGGCGTCGCCGACAGCGAGAACGGGTTCGCGCGGGTCCAGCCGGGTCCGTCCAGGAACCGCCAGTGAAAGAACTGCCCGGCCCGCGCCGGCAGCTCGGCGAGTCGCTCACCGGTCAGATACACCGAGGTCAGACCCGGTCCCTCGGCGACCACCCGGCTCACCGTGAGGCGGTGCCTGCGGTTACGGATCACCGGCAGACCGATGCGGTACGCCAGAACGGCACCCGCCGCGGCCAGGTAGAGGGTCCACCAGTAGGCGCGCGCCCACGCCGTGCCGGTGAAGTCCTCGCCGGCCCAGATCTGATGCGGCAGCGCCAGACCCACTCCCAGATACGCGTACAGGTGCAGCAGATGCCACGACTCGTAGCGCAGCCGCCGCCGGGCCGCCCGCATCGACGTGACCACGACCATCACCAGCGCGAGGGTGCCGGCCGCGGCGAGCAGCATCCCCGGGTACGTCAGGACCAGCTCCCACAGCGTGGTGAGGAGGTTCGCGCCGGCTGCGTACCCGATGGTGATCGTGACGATGTGCAGCACCATCAGCCAGAACGAGGTGAATCCGGTCCACCGGTGCCAGCGGGCCAGCCGGTCCTGGCCGAAGGCCCGCTCCACCAGCGGGATGCGGGCCATCAGCAGCACCTGGAGCAGCAGCAGGTCGGAGGCGTACAGGCCGGTGAGCCGTCCGATCGCGGTGACCGCGTCGCCACCGGTCAGATCGGACACGCCGCCGTTGCCCACCCAGAGCACGGTGACGATCAGAAGGCTCAGCGCGGCGGCGGCCGCACCGGCGCCCGGCCACCACGAGGGGGTGACGGGCAGCCGGCGCCGGACGGCGGCGGGAGCAGTGGTTGCGGTCATGAGCGCCAACCCTGACGCGATCTTCTAAGACGCCCGAGGGTGGCTTCTAAGGGTTCGCTAAGAGCCCGGCGGGCGGTGAACGGCCCGGTAGGACGATGGTTTCGAAGATGCCGAACCCAGGCACGTTGATAGGCTTCGCTGCCTTCCCGGACCCCGCGAGCTGCTGAGGACCACATGTCGACGCCCGAGACACACCCGCCGAACCGTTCGAACAGACGACGGACGATGGCGGTGATCTTCACTGCCCTGCTTCTGCTGGCCGTGGCCGCTCTGGCGATGAGGCAGTTCGGTGGCGCCGACGAGGACCGGAAGGGCGGCGCGGGCTCGGTGGAGACCCCGGAAGGCGGGGGCGTCATGGTTCCCGGGACGAGCGAGAGCGATCCCGCGCGTCTCGTCTACACGATGCCGCCGTTGGGGGCGATCCGCGGCATCGACGTCCAGGCGGTGGCCGGCGCCTGGGAGAAGCGCTGGAAGGTGGCCCTGAAGAAGAACGCGGAGACGCATGAGCAGTCGACGATCGTCGACTACCCCGCGGGCGGCGGCCGGCTCCACCTGGTCATCACCACCACCGTCGACGGCGCCGAGGCGGAGTCCGTGCGGTGCATCCTCGAGCACGGCACGAAGAAGGTCGACCGGAAGCTGCTGGACGGCGTGGTGAACGACTGCCTCGCTCCGGCGCTGGAGCAGTCCGAGCGTGCCGAGGTCGGCACCTGGCTGAACGCCCAGGACTACAAGGCCACGACCGACTTCCAGACCCGGAAGAAGTCGATGCCGCGCTTCGACCTGACGGTCGACGTCATGGCGGGCAGTCTGCGCGCCGGCGTGGTCGGCCGCCCCTAGACGGTTCACGTACGCGGGTCACCACCGGCGCTTCACGCGGCCCGATGGTGACCCGCGCCACGTTGGGCGGGTCTCAGACCTGCGGCACAGAGGCTCCACAGGATGCGGACAGGGTGTTCCGGCGAAATGGAAACACCTGATGAACACCTCCTGAAGGAAGCCCCTAGTGACCACGTTGCTCGCCGTCGCCGCGGATCTCGTCGCGATCATCGTCCTGACGTTCGGTGTCTACTTCCCCCGCCACCGGCGGCGGGACCTGGTCACCGCCTTCCTGGGCGTCAACATCGGCGTCCTCGCGGTCGCCACCGTCCTCGGCTCGTCGAGCGTCGGCGCCGGCCTCGGACTCGGCCTCTTCGGCGTCCTGTCGATCATCCGGCTCCGCTCCGACGAGATCAGCCAGCACGAGATCGCGTACTACTTCGCCGCTCTCGCCCTCGGCCTGATCGCCGGACTCGGCAACGTCATGGACCTCCTGCACATCGGCCTGATGGCGCTGGTCGTGGCCGCGCTCTTCATCGGTGACCACCCGGCCCTGTTCCGCCGGCACCGCAACCAGCTGATCCGGCTCGACGTCGCCCTCAGCGACGAGGCCGCGCTGCGCGCCCACCTGGAACAGGTGCTCGGCGGCCAGGTGACGACCGTCGTGATCAAGCAGATCGACATGGTCAACGACAGCACGCTGGTCGAGGTCCGCTGGATCGCCGGGCCCGGCCGCGGCCGCGCCGCCGCGCCGCTCGGCCCGCGGATGGAGCGGGTGAACGCCCGATGACCGTGACCACCGAGCTTCCGCTCTTCCACCGGTTCGCCCCCATCTGTCTGGAACAGCTGGTCGGCGAGGCCGCCCTGCTGACCCGCCTGGACCGCAAGTACGTGCTCCCCGCGGACGCCCTGCCGGCGCTGCTGGACCGGATGCCGGCCGAGGTGCGGGCCCTGGAGATCGGGCAGCAGCGCACCTTCGGCTACCGGTCGGTCTACTTCGACACGGCCGCCCTGGACAGCTTCCGGGCCACCGCACACCAGCGGCGCCGGCGCTTCAAGGTGCGGGTCCGCACCTATCTGGACAGCGGTCTCGACTTCGTCGAGGTGAAGACGCGCGGCTCGCGGGGTGTCACCGTCAAGGAACGCGTCCCGTACGCCGGCGACGGCTCCGACCTGGGCGCGGACGGGCGGGCGTACGCGGCCGCCGTCCTCGCCGAGGCCGGCCTCCGCCCCGACGTGGACGGGTTGCGCCCGGTGCTGGCCACCTACTACCGCCGCAACACCCTGTACGTCCCGTCCACCGGCAGCCGGGTCACCATCGACACCGGCCTCGCCTGGCAGCTCCCGGACGGCTCGACCGTCCACATGCCGCACTCGGTGATCGTCGAGACCAAGTCCGGCCGGGCCGCCTCCGACGTCGACCGGCTGCTCTGGTCGCTGGGCCACCGCCCCGCCGCCATCTCCAAGTACGCGACCGGGCTCGCCGCCCTGCGCCCGGATCTCCCCGCCAACCGCTGGCACCCCGTCCTGCGCCGGCACTTCTCCACCGCGAAAGGGTTCTGATGAGACTCCGCAAGAAGGTCCTCGCCGCCGTCAGCTCCCTGGTCCTGGCCACCGCCGTGCTGGCCGGCTGCTCCTCCTCCTCCGACGCCGGCACCGCGGCCACCCAGGTGGCCGCCACCAGCGCGATCGACGCCGCGACCGTCGACGGCGCCCAGGACGCCGCCGCCGTTCTCGCCGCGAACAAGGAGGTCCACACCGCCGGCAGCGACGACGCCGGGACGACCGGGACCGTCGAGCTGACCGGTGACTCGGCCACGTCATCCGCCGAGGGCGTCACGATCGACGGCGCGACCGTCACCATCACGGCCGCCGGGACCTACACGATCAGTGGGGAACTGGCCGGGCAGATCGTGGTGAACGCGCCGGACGCCACCGTGACGCTGATCCTCGACGGCGCCGCGATCACCAGCACCACCACCGCGGCGATCGCCGCCACCGAGGTCGGGGAGCTCGTCGTCCAGCTCGCCGACGGCAGCAGCAACACGCTGTCCGACGCGTCCTCCTACGCCGACGACGCGGACGTCAACGCCGCCCTGTTCAGTGCCGGCGACCTGACCGTCACCGGGGGCGGGAAGCTGACCGTCACCGGCAACGGCAACGACGGCATCGCGAGCAAGGACGGCCTGCTGGTGGTGTCCGGCACGATCACCGTGACGGCGAAGGACGACGGGTTGCGCGGTAAGGACTACGTCGCCGTCGCCGGGGGGACGATCACGGTCACCGCGGGCGGCGACGGGGTCAAGGCCGACAACGCCGAGGACGCCGGCTCCGGGTACGTGTCGGTGTCCGGCGGGACGGTCGCCGTGACCAGTGACGGCGACGGTGTGGACGCGGCCACCGACATCGTGGTCACCAAGGGCACGCTGACGGTCGCGGCCGGCGGGGGGCACACCGTCGAGCCCGCCGACGACACGTCCGCGAAGGGCCTCAAGTCCGGGGTGATCACGGTTCTCGAAGGCGGCACCGTCACCGTCGACGCGTCCGACGACGCGGTGCACACCGACGGCGCGGTGCATTTCAACGGTGCGACGGTGAGCGTGGCCAGTGGTGACGACGGTGTGCACGCGGAGGGCGCGCAGATCGTCGACGGCGGGTCGCTGGAGGTGACCGCGGCGGTCGAGGGGCTGGAGGCGGCCACGTTCGTGCTCAACGACGGCACGGTGCACGTGGTCTCCAGCGACGACGGCATCAACGGCGCCGGTGGCACCACGACCGGCACCGGCACCGCTGACCAGGGCGGACGGCAGGGCGGCGGCCCCGGCGGCGGTGAGCAGGTCGGCGACTTCTCGGTGACGATCAACGGCGGCACCCTGGTCATCGACTCCGAGGGTGACGGTCTGGACTCCAACGGGGTCGCGTCGATCACCGGTGGCACGGTCGTGGTGAACGGGCCGGAGGGCAACGGTAACGGGGCGCTCGACGTCAACGGGACGTTCACGGTCAGTGGCGGCACGCTGCTCGCCGCGGGCAGTGCCGGCATGGTGGTCACGCCGGGCACCGACTCCGGGCAGGGCTGGATCTCGGCGACGCTGGACAGCGCGATCGCGGCGGGCACCACGGTGCAGATCACCGACGGCGGCGGTACGGTCGTCGCCACCTTCGTGACCGCCAAGAGCGTGCAGAACATCACGTACTCCTCGGCGAAGATCACCAGCGGGGAGTCGTACACGGTCCACACCGGAGGGACCGCGACCGGCGCGGGCACCGGTGGTCTGGCCGATTCCGGCACGCTCGGCTCGGCCACGAAGGTCGCCACGGTGACCGCCGGGCAGGCTCCGGCCGGTGGAGGGCAGGGCCGGCGCGGCAACCGCTGACCATTTCTCATCTCCTCGGGTGGCGCCCGGGACCGTCACCGGTCCCGGGCGTCTTCGCTGTGACCGAATCGTCGCTCTTCGAGTTGACCTCCGGCGCGAGGTGACCGCGGGCGTGAGTATGCTGATGCCGATCGCCATCTCAGGATCCACACAGGACTCTCGAAGAGGTCCACGTGCCCGACGAAGTGACCGACAACGACGACAACGGCTTCAGCCACAACAGCGGAGCGACGGTGCGCCGGCTACAGCTCGGCGGGCATCTGCGTGCGCTGCGACGGGCCAAGGGCCTCACCCGGGACCAGGCCGGCTACACGATCCGCGCCAGCGAGTCGAAGATCAGCCGGATGGAGCTGGGGCGGGTCAGTTTCAAGGAACGTGACGTCACCGACCTGCTGAAACTCTACGGTGTCGACGACCCGGCCGAGCACCGGCGGGTCCTGGCGATGATGCGCGAGGCCAACGCACCCAGCTGGTGGCAGGCCTACGGCGACGTGCTCGACACGTGGTTCCAGAACTATCTGGATCTGGAGCAGGCAGCCGAGCTGATCCGCACCTACGAGATCCAGTTCGTGCCCGGCCTGCTGCAGACCGACGCCTATGCGCGTGCCGTGATCAGGCTCGGTCACGAGGACGGCGGGCCGGAGGAGATCACCCGGCGTGCCCAGCTGCGGATGGCCCGTAAGCAGGTGCTCCAGCGGCCGGACGCGCCCCGCCTGTGGGCGGTCCTCGACGAGGCGGTGCTGCGCCGGCCGATCGGTGGCCGTGCGGTGCTCCGTGAGCAGATCGAGTATCTGCTGGCCATCTGCGAGTCGCCGCGGGTCCGGCTCCAGGTGATGCCGTTCGACAAGGGCGGGCACGCGGCGGCCGGGCAGGCGTTCAGCATCCTGCGGTTCCCGCACGAGAAACTGCCCGACGTCGTCTACATCGAACACCTCACCAGCGGCCTCTATCTGGAGCGGCGTGAGGAGGTCGACCGGTATGCGGCGGCGATCGGCCGGCTGTTCATCGAGGCGGAGCTGCCCGGCCGTACGCCGGAGATCCTGCGGGAGCATCTGGCCCGCCTGTAACTGACGGTCCGCCCATGGGCCGGCCACAGCAGGCCCACAAGATCCGCCGGTTGACTGCGATGCGTGACGACGAACCCCGTACCCCCGCAGCCCCACCGGATCAGCCGCCGCGGCCTGGTCGCCGGCGGTCTGGGCCTGCTCGCCGCCGCCGGCGGCGGTAGTGCCTGGGCTCTCGACCGCTACGTCCTCGACCACGTCGAAGTCTCCGGTGCCTCTCAATTGGCCGCACAGAACGTGGTCGCGGCCGAGGCGGACGGCACCGGCACGGCAACTGCCAGCAGTTACGCCAGCGACACCGCCACCATCAAGATCAGAAGCGTGGCGACCGGCTCGGGCGACGACAAGGTCACCTACTACGTGGCCGACGTGCAGGTTACCGACGCGACGATCGTGAAGTCGGCGTTCGCCGAGGACCGGTTCGGCGAGAACATCATCGCGAACCCGTCGGAGATCGCCGCCTCCGTCGGCGCGGTCCTCGCCATCAACGGCGACTACTACGGGTTCCGGGACACCGGCATCGTCATCCGCAACGGGGTGACGTTCCGTGACTCCGGTGCCCGGCAGGGACTGGCGCTGTACGCCGACGGGTCGATGAGGCTCTACGACGAGACGACGACCAGCGCCGGCGAGCTGATCGAGGACGGGGTGTGGAACACGCTGTCGTTCGGGCCCGGGCTCGTCCAGGACGGGGCGGTGATCGCCGGGATCGACCGGATCGAGGTCGACACCAACTTCGGCAACCACTCGATCCAGGGGCAGCAGCCCCGCACCGGGATCGGCATCGTCGACGGCAACCACCTGCTGTTCGTGGTCGTCGACGGGCGCAGCAAGGGCTACAGCCGGGGCGTGACCATGCCGGAGTTCGCGCAGATCTTCACCGATCTCGGGGCACAGGTCGCCTACAACCTCGACGGTGGCGGGTCCTCGGCGATGGTCTTCCAGGACAGGCTGGTCAACAACCCGCTCGGCAAGGGCCGGGAACGCGGCACCAGCGACATCCTCTACGTGGCCGGGTGATGACGATGATCGTGCTGATCCCCGCCTACCAGCCCGACCAGCGGCTCGTGCGCCTCGTCTCACGGCTGGGCGGCCACCGGATCCTCATCGTCGACGACGGCTCGGGTGGCTCGTACCGTCATGTCTTCGAAGAGGCCCGCCAGGCCGGCGCCGACGTGATCACCCTGGCCGGCAACCGGGGTAAGGGTTTCGCCCTCAAGACCGGCTTCGCGCACATCGCGGCCCGCCATCCGGGCGTGGACGTGGTCTGCGCCGACAGCGACGGGCAGCACCGGGCCGAGGACATCGAGGCCGTCGCCGGCCGGCTGCGCACCTCACCGGCCGCCATGGTGCTCGGGGTACGCCGGTTCACCGGGCCGGTGCCCGCCCGCAGCCGGTACGGCAACGCCGCCACCCGGATCCTGTTCCGGATGATCACCGGGCTCGCGGTCAGCGACACCCAGACCGGGCTGCGCGGCTACCCCGCCCGGATGCTCGGCTGGCTGGGCCGGGTGCCCGGCGACCGCTTCGAGTACGAGTTGAGGCTTCTGCTGCGCGCCGCCCGGGAGCGCCTGCCCGTCGAGGAGGTCGGCATCGCCACCGTCTACCTCGACGGCAACAGTTCCTCGCACTTCCGGCCGGTCGTCGACTCGGCGCGGATCTACGGGCCGCTGCTCGCCTTCGCCGGGTCGTCCCTGCTCGCGTTCGCCGTCGACGCCGCCCTGCTCGCGATGCTCGTCTCCTGGACCGGGCAGCTCGTCACGTCCGCGATCGCCGCCCGGCTGATCAGTGCCACCCTCAACTACACGGTCAACCGCACCGCCGTCTTCGGTGGCGACGGCCGGACCCCGCACCGGCAGGCCGCACCCCGCTACGCCGCCCTGGCGCTCGTGTCGCTGACCGCCAACGTGGCACTCCTCGAACTGCTCACACCGGTGACCGGCTCGCTGGCGGTCAGCAAGGTCGTCACCGAGGCGGCCCTGTTCCTCGCCGGGTTCGCCGTCCAGCGGCTGTTCGTCTTCGGCCGCCGGCCCGCGGAGACCGGCACCCCGATCGCAACCGAACCACAGCCGGCCGGCACCCGCGGGTGATCAATCTGGGCACATGACCCCCCGTCGTGTGGCGGCCTGGCATGTCTGCCTCGCCGCCGCTCCCCTGCTCATCGGTGCCTACTACCTGCTCGCCCACACCGGCATCTGGCCCGGCGCCCAGGTCGCGCTCTACGTCAGTGCCAACAGCGCCTTCGCCGTCGCGGCGCTGGTCACCGCCCGGCGGCAACCGGCGATGCGGACGATCATGCTGCTGCTCGCCGGCTCCGCGGCGGCCGGCGTCACCGGGGACGTGCTGTTCTACGTCGACGCGCTCGTGCACGGTGAACCGCCGTACCCGGGCGTCCCCGACCTGTTCTACCTGCTCGCCTACCCGCTGATGGCGGTCGGGCTGCTGCTGATCGTCCGGCGGCGGACCCCGGGCTGGGACAGCGCCAGCATGATCGACGCGGCGATCGTCGCCATCGGGGCCGGTTACCTGGTGTTCCAGTTCCTGATCGTGCCGCTGGTCGATTTCGGTGACAAGTTCACCTCGCTGGTGTCGGTCGCCTACCCGGTCGGCGACCTGATGATCATCGTGGTCGGCGCGCGGCTCATGCTCGGCGCCGGGCCCCGCACCGCGGCGCTGCGGTTCGTCGGCGGCTACCTCGGCCTGGTCCTGGTCGCCGACGCGTTCTACGGCTACCAGACGCAGGCCGGCACCTACCAGGCCGGAAACTTCCTCGACGCGCTCTGGATGGGCGCGAGCCTCATCATCGCGGCCGGGCTTCTGCACCCGTCGATCCCGAAGATGATCAGCACCTCCAACGCCGTCACCCCGGACGCCACCCCCGGCCGGCTCGCGGTCCTGGCGATCGCCGCGGTCACCGCCCCCACGTCGATCGTCATCCAGCACTACACCGGCGGCGAAGAGCACGTGGTCGCCGCAGCGGTCGTCTGCAACCTGGTGTTCCTGCTGGTCATGCTGCGGATGGCGGGACTCGTCCAGGCGCAGCGGCACGCGGCCGTCACCGACGGGCTCACCGGGCTGCGCAGCCGCCGGTTCTTCGAACAGGCCCTCGGCAACCAGGGCGAACGCTCGGCCAAGAACGGCGTGCCGGTCAGCGTGCTACTGCTCGACATCGACCACTTCAAGAGCGTCAACGACACGTACGGCCACAACGGCGGCGACCGGGTCCTCGTCGAGGTGACCCACCGTCTGCGGGAACTCGTCCGGCCCGGCGACGTGGTCGCCCGCTACGGCGGCGAGGAGTTCGCGGTCCTGCTGCCGGACACCAGCACCGAGCAGGCCGGCGAGGTCGCCGAACGCATCCGCCGTGGTGTCGGCGCCGCGCCCATCGCCGTCGACGAGTCGCGTCTGCTCACCGTCACCGTCTCGGTCGGTATCGCCGGGATGCCGGCCGCCGGAACCACCGACGAGCTGGTGCTGGCGGCGGACCGGGCGCTCTACGCAGCCAAGAACGCCGGCCGTAACCGGGTCGCCAGCGCCGTGGCCTGATCGGTTCGCCGCTCCGCTTGCGGCGCCCTTGCGGCGGCACCTTTCCGGCGGCACCTTTTCCGGCGCGCGTCGGCGGCGCCCTCCTGACGCGCCGTCCGCGGTGGTTCCCGGCGCGCCGCCGGTGGTGCTTCCCGGCACGTTTCCGGTGGCCGGCGGCGCTGTCCGGGGCGGCTCGGTGCCCGGGTCCTCGCTGGACGGACCCCGGGCGGCAGAATCGTCGGCATGCGGTTCGGCATCCTGGGTCCCGTCCGGGCGGAGCGACCGGACGGGACCCCGATCCCGCTCGGTGGCCCCCGCCTGCGCGCGCTGCTCGCGATGCTGCTGCTCGACGCCGGCCGGGCGGTGCCGATCGACCGGCTGATCGACGGTCTCTACGGCGACACCCCACCGGCCGGGGCCGCCAATGCGCTCCAGTCGCAGGTGTCCCGGCTGCGGCAGTCGCTGCCGGTCGAGCTGGGCCCGGCCGGATACCGTCTGGCGGCGGCGCCCGACGACGTCGACGTCCACCGGTTCGCCGCACTCGCCGCCGACGGGCACCGGGCTCTCGCGGCCGGCGAGCCACAGCGGGCGGTCACCCTGCTGCGCGAGGCGGCGGGTCTCTGGCGGGGTGAACCCCTCGTGGACGTACGGGACGCGCCGTTCGCGCAGGCCCAGGCAGCCCGGCTCGGCGAGCTGCGGCTCACCGCCCTGGAGAACCGGTACGACGCCGAACTCGCCCTGCCGGCCCCGCTCCCGGCCGACGCGATCACCGAACTGCGCGACCTGATCGCCGCGCACCCGCTCCGCGAACGCCCCCGCGCCCTGCTGATGCGGGCCCTCGCGGCGGAGGGCCGGCCCGCGGAGGCGCTCACCGCGTTCGAGGACGCCCGCCGCACCCTGGCCGACGAACTCGGTGCCGACCCCTCCCCCGAGCTGTCCGCCCTGCACACCGGCCTGCTGCGCCATCACCCCGGCCCCCGGCCCGGTCCGGCCCGGCACGGCGTCCCCAGCCAGCTGACCAGCTTCGTCGGACGCGACGGCGAACTGTCCCGGGTCGCGGGCGCGCTGCGTACCCGCCGCCTGGTCACCCTGCACGGACCCGGCGGCGCCGGGAAGACCCGGCTCGCCGCGGAGGCCGCGTCCCGCCACGACGGCGACGTCTGGTTCGTGGAACTCGCCGGCGCCGGCCCCGACGGTGTGCCGTCGGCCGTCCAGGCCGCCCTCGGCCTCCGCGACGTCCTCGTCAACCCGCCCGCCGCCCCCGCACACTGGCAGTCCCCGGCGGTCGCCGCACCCGGTGCCGTCGACCGGCTCGTCGCCGCCCTCGCCGACCGGCACCTCCTGCTGGTGCTGGACAACTGCGAACACGTCATCGACGCGGCCGCCGCACTCGCCGGGCGCCTGCTGGCGGGTGCTCCCGGCCTGCGGATCCTCGCCACCAGCCGGGAGCCGCTCGGCATCACCGGCGAGGCCCTCCTCCCGGTCGGCGGCCTCCCGGTCCCCCCGGAGTCCCCCGGCGCTCCCGCCGTCCTTCCCGCCGGCCCGATCCCCGGCGCCCCCGCCGTCCTTCCCACCGGCCCGATCCCCGGCGCCTCTTCTTCCGGCTCGGTCCCCGGCGCGTCTCCCCACGACCCGCTACCCGGCGCTGCTCCCTCGGGGCCGGCTCTCCCGGGCGGTCCGGAGGTCGCGGACCTCGCCGGGTTCCCGGCGGTGCGGCTCTTCCTGGACCGGGCCGCCGACGTGGTACCCGGGTTCGCCGTCACCGCCGCGAACGCCGGCGCGATCCGGCGGCTCTGCCGGACCCTCGACGGCCTGCCGCTCGCCGTCGAACTCGCGGCGGCCCGCCTGCACGCGCTGCCGGTCACCGAGATCGCCGCCCGGCTCGGCGACCGGTTCCGGCTGCTGTCCGCCGGCAGCCGCACCGCCGCCGACCGGCACCGGACGCTGCAGGCGGTCGTCGCCTGGAGCTGGGACCTGCTCACCGAACCGGAACGCGTCCTGGCCCGCCGTTTCACCGTCTTCACCGGCGGCGCGACCCTCGACGCCGTGGAGCGGATCTGCGGTTTCGGCACCCCACCCGGACCGGAACCCGCGACGGGCACCGGCCCACCGTCAGAGGCCGGAACCGCCTCCGCGACCACAGGCGCCAGGCCACCGTCAGAGGCCGCGATCGGCTTCGCGACCACGGGCGCCAGGCCACCGTCAGAGGCCGGGACCGGCTTCGCGACCACGGGCGCCAGGCCACCGTCAGAGGCCGGGACCGGCTTCGCGACCACGGGCGCCAGGCCACGGGCGGAGGCGGCGGTGCACGTCACCGGGCTGCGGCCGGAGGTCGTCGACGTGCTCGCGGGGCTGGTCGGGAAGTCGCTGATCGAACGGGACGGGGACCGCTACCGGATGCTGGAGACCATCCGGGCGTTCTGCGCGGAGCGGCTGGCCGAGTCCGGGGAACGTGATCGATGGCACCGGGGGCACGCCGCGTACTTCCTGGAGTTCGCGGAGCGCGCTGACCCGTACCTCCGAGGTCGGGATCAGATCGTCTGGCTGGACCGCCTCGACGCCGACCGCGACAACCTGCACGCCGCGTTGCGCCGCAGCGTCGCGCACGGCGCGACCGGAACCGGGTTGCGGCTGGTCGCCGCGCTCTCGTTCTACTGGTGGCTGCGCGGGCTGCGCAACGAGGCCGCGACCCTCTCCGGGCTCGCCCTGCGCGAGGCCGGCCCGGAGCCGCCGCCGGGACACACCGAGGAGTACGTGCTGAGCGTGTTCAACGCGGCCCTCAGCAACCGTGCTGCCGCCGATCGCCCGGTGGCGCGCTGGGCCGACTACATGCGGACGCTGACCGCCGCGCCGGCGCACCCGTTCCTGCTGTACCTGTCGGCGATGGCGGTGGGCCCGCCCTCCGACGACCCGGGCGACATCGTCGAACTCAACCGCCGGCTGCGCGCCCAGATCGCCGGTGACCCGTGGAGCCGGGCCCTCGGCAGCATCGGCGCCGGCTGGATGGTGCTGTTCTCCGGCGCGGATCCGGCGCTCGCCGAACCCGAGTTCCGTACCTCGCTCGACGGTTTCCGGGCTCTCGGCGACCGGTGGGGCACCATGCTCGCCCTGTCCGGCCTGGCCGAACTCGCCTCCTGGCGCGGTGACCCGGCCGCCGCCATCGCCCCCACCGCGGAGGCGCTGCGCCTGGCCGGTGAACTCGGCTCGGCGGTCGACGTCGCCGATCTGCTGCGCGGCCGGGCCCAGGCCCGGATGGACACCGGCGACCTCGGGGGCGCCGCCGCCGACTTCACCCGTGCCGCCGAACAGGCCCGCGCCGCCGGCGCCCCCGAACTGCTGGCGGCCGCCCTGCTCGGGCTGGGTTCGCTGGCGCTGACCCGGGCCGTCCCGGCTCCCTCCGACCCGCCGAACGGCGGTATCGACGACCCGTCGGTGGCGGGGTCGGGCTCGCCGAACGGCAACATCGACCGGGATGCGCTGGCGGAGGCGTCGCGGTACGGCCTCGAGGCGCTCGCGGCGTGCCCGGCCGGCTGGTACAGCGCCGACGGGACCCGGATGACGATCCTGGTGATCCTGGGCCGGATCGCGGAGATGTCCGGTGACCCGGTGACCGCCGAGGCCCGCTATCGGGAGGTGTTCACCGTTCGCGGTGGGATGCTCGGGTTCCAGGTGATGGCGGAGGCACTGGACCGGCTCGCCGGGCTGGCCGTCGCCGCCGGCCGGCCGGAGCGGGCCGCCCGGCTGCTCGGTGCGGTCCAGGCTCTGGGTCTGCGTTCCGATCCGGAGGCCGCCGAACCGGCTCGGACCACCGCCGGGGCCGCGCGGGCGGTTCTCGGCCCGCAACGGTTCGCGGCGGCACTCGCCGCAGGCGCCGCCCTCACCCCGGACGAGGCCGTCAACCTGCCCCTGACCTCACCCTGAAGCCGGGTTGGAGCAGCACGGCGGCACGGATCCACAGGGTTACGGCACCGGCCGCGGCGATCAGCATGAGCGGCCCTCTCGTGGACAGAGAAGACCCTGCCGCCGGGTGACCACCCGGCGGCAGGGCGGAACGGGATCAGGCGGCGGGGCAGCTGTACGTGACCCGGTCCGCGCAGTTGTCGTAGATGTAGGTGTACCGGTAGCGCGGGATGCGGTCCCCCGTGACGCTGCCGCGGCACCAGCCGGCCTGGACGGTCGTCCTGCGCAGCAGGATGCAGGCGGCGTCGACCTCGGCGGTCGGAGCGACGGTCGCCAGCAGGCGATCGGCGAGCTTGCCCAACATGCTCATGTGCTCACTCCCTGGTAATCGCCGGCCGGTGGGTGACCGGCCGGCTGACTCTCACCCACCGGTCGGCGGGCGAAGCTCCTCGGCATAACCGGACGCCTGCCGGGTGTAGAGGCCGGCATAGATCCCCCCGGCGACCAGGAGGGTGGCGTGGTCACCGAGTTCGGTGACCACACCGCCGGACAGCACGGCGATGGTGTCGGCGTCGCGGACGGTGCTGAGCCGGTGCGCCAGTGCGGCCACGAACCCGGCGATGGTGACCGTGGATTGGGCGATGGCCAGGCCGTTCGCGGTCACCTGCGCCGGGGTGGCGGGCCCGCCGGAGACGGCCACCTGGAGCCGGTCCTGGAAGTCCGGGTCCTCGAACCGGCCCAGGCCGCCGAACCCGCCGATCGCCCGGAACAGCTGCTCCCGCCCGGCGAGCTGGGTGCGCCGGCTCAGTTCGGCGTCGATGAACTCCCCGGCCGACGGCATCAGCGCGCCGACCAGTCCGGCTGCAGCCAGGGCGAGCACGACGGCCAGCACCTCGGCGTCCGTACCGGCCCCGACCAGGTGGTCGAGCAGCATCTTGGTCAGCCAGGCGACGGCCACCGGGGCGAGCCCGCCGATCAGCGCGGTCCCGGCACGGGCCGCGAGCAGCCACCGCGACGCACGCCAGGCCAGCGTGAACGCCGCCCGCAGCAGGGCGACGGTGCCGTGCGCGCCGGGTTCCGGGCCGGTCACGCCACCGCCGCGATCGGCAGGTCGTCGAGGGCGACCCCGCCGGCGACGATCCGGCCGTCGGCGGCCACCACGAAGAACGACGGGAAGGCGGTGATGGCGAACGCCGAGATCAGCGGCCCGTCCGGGTCGTCGGGCACGACTCGGGCGACGGGGGTCAGCGCCGGCAGGTAGTCCGACGCCGACGCGACGCCGGACATCACGATCGCGAGCGTCCGATCCCGCCCGAAGGCCGCGGCCGCGGCGACGAAGTCCGGGAGCATGTCCCGGCAGGCGTCGCATCCGGGAGAGAAGAACCCGACGAGGGTACGGCCGGACAGCGCACTCCGGGACACCGGCCGGCCGTCGAGGTCGTGGCCGGTGAAGTCACCGATCAGCGTGCCGGGCGACAGGAACCCCGGCGTGGTGACGATCGGGTTCGCCGGGCGGGTCCGCAGCCGGCGGATGATCCCGAACGTCAGCAGCAGGTTCAGGAGGGTCAGCGCCCCGAGGAGCGCCACCAGCGCAGAGAGATGTCCCATGTCGTCGTCCCCCATGTCGCCGCAGACCGCCGGGGTGACCGGCCGGTAGCCGAACGTTAGGGACGACGGCTGTCGATACGCTCTCGATTCGCTCTCACCGATATCGGGACGGATGGTCAGCGCCCCGTCAGCGCACGGTGCGCGCCCGGTCAGCGCGACCCGCCAGCCTGGCTCCATGACATCCACGATCGTGGCCTCCGGGCTGCACAAACGTTATCGGGGCGGACAGGGTGCCACCGCTCTCGACGGGTTCGATCTGGAGGTACCGGCCGGCATCGTGCACGGGCTGCTGGGCCCCAACGGGGCCGGGAAGACCACCGCCGTACGGGTGCTGTCCACCCTCCTCGGCTTCGACGCCGGCCGGGCGGAGGTGGCCGGCGCCGACGTCTCCCGCCAGCCCGGCCTGGTCCGCGAGCGGATCGCGCTGGCCGGTCAGTACGCGGCCGTCGACGAACTGCTCAGCGGCCGGCAGAACCTCGTCCTCTTCGGCCGCCTGCACCACCTGCGCCCCCGGGACGCCCGCACCCGCGCCGACGAACTACTCGAACGGTTCGGCCTCACCGACGCGGCCGGCCGCTCCGCGAAGGACTACTCCGGCGGCATGCGGCGGCGCCTCGACCTGGCGGCCAGCCTCATCCGCCGCCCCCAGGTGCTGTTCCTCGACGAACCCACCACCGGCCTCGACCCGCGCAGCCGCAACCAGGTGTGGGACGCCGTCCGCGGCCTGGTCGCCGACGGCACCACGGTGCTCCTCACCACCCAGTATCTGGAGGAGGCCGACCAGCTGGCCGGCCGGATCTCGGTCGTCGACGCCGGCCGGGTCGTCGCCGAGGGCAGTCCCGACGAACTCAAGTCGGCCCTCGGCGCGGACCGCCTCGAAGTCGTCATCCGCGACGGCGCCCTCCTCGGCGACGCGGCAGCCGTTCTGACCCGCATCACGGGCGCCCCGCCACACATCGACCCGGATCAGCGGCGGTTGCGCGTACCCCTGCTCAAGGACCGGGTGGAAACGCTGACCGCAACCGTCCGCGCCATGCAGGAGGCCGGAATCACCGTGGCCGACATCGGCCTGCACCGTCCCACCCTGGACGAGGCCTTCCTCCATCTGACCGCCCGCCACCCGGCCGACCGCCCACCTGCGCCGCCGGCCCCTCCGCGCCCCCCGACCGCCGCCGGGTCCACACCGCTCGCCGGGTACTCACCCTCCACTGCCTCCTCCCCCGCGCCGTCCGCGTCCTCGCCTTCGTCGTCCGCCTCTCCTTCGCAGTCCGTCTCCCCCTCGTCCTCCGCCTCTTCGTCTTCGGAGGTGGCGGCATGAGTGCGGCGATCGCCGATGGCCGGGTGATGGCCGGGCGTTACCTGCGGCATGTGGTGCGGGCGCCCGAGGAGATCGTCATCTATTTCAGCCTGCCGATCATGTTCGTGCTGGTGTTCGGCTATGTGTTCGGTAGCGGCATGTCGGTGCCGGGCGGCGGCGGATATCGAGAGTTCCTGATCCCCGGCGTCTTCGTGATGACCATGCTGTACGGCATCGGCGCGACCGCCACCGGCATCGCCGTCGACGTGGGCCGTGGCGTACTGGACCGGTTCCGGTCGATGCCGATGGCAAGATCCGCGCTGATCACCGGCCGGGTCACGGCCGACCTGGCGCGGGCTCTGCTGGAGACCTCCGTCCTCGTGGTCTGCGGCCTCCTCGTCGGCTGGCGCTGGCATCTGGGGCTCGGCAACGTCCTGGCCGCGATCGGCCTGCTCCTCCTACTGCGCCTGTCCCTGAGCTGCGTAGGCGTAGCCCTCGGCCTGTCCACCCCGAACGCGGACACCGTCTCGATGATCGTGTTCCCGCTGGCGTTCCCGCTCAGCGCCGTCTCCAATGTGTTCGTCGCCCCCGAACTGATGCCCGGCTGGCTCGGCACCGTCTCCGAGTGGAACCCGATCTCCGCGACCACCACCGCCCTACGCGACCTGTTCGGCAACCCCGGACTCGGCTCCGACTCCTGGCCGGCCGAACACGCGCTGCTCCTGGCGGTCGCCTGGCCGGTCGCCCTGATCGCCGTCTTCGGCCCACTGTCCGTCCGCCTGTACCGCCGCCTCGGCCAATGACACTCCCCCGGCCCCGCCCCCGGCGCGACGTTGCCGAGGCCGGGGCCGGGCCGCTCAGTCATTGCTCAGGCTCCCCTCTCGATCCCGCCCGGCGTTTGCATCGGGCACGGCACGGCGCGGTGCGGTGCGGTGCGGTGCGGTGCGGTGCGGTGCGTGCGGCAAGCGCCGCGTGCGTCTACTCCCGCGCGGCGTGATCAGCTGACGCGGTATTTGTTTCCGACGATGCGTCTCGGTCGACGTCTTCGGCCAGCCTGCAGGGCGCCATTGGCTGGCTGGTTGGCTCGAGATCCGGCCTGGCTCGAGAACCGGCTGGCTCGGCATCAGGCTCGACTCGACATCCGGCCAGCTCAACGTCCGGCCAGTTCAACATCCGACCCGGCTCGGCGTCCGCGGCCACGCGGCTCGGCGGCTCGGTGCGGTTCTCCTGTAAGGCGATTTACAGCTTTACCGCCGTCTCGGGTCTCCGTATCGGGGTCCTCTTGCGAATCGCCCGTGACTACACGGCGATTTCCTCTCCCACCCGGCGGACTTCGCTTCGGACCAGCCGGCGGATTTCGCTTCAGCCTGGCGGTGGCAGGCCGGCTCGTCGTGGCGAATGCGCTGCAGGCGGGCGGGCGCGGCAACGCCCCGCCCGCCCGCAGCGTTTCCGGGACACTCGGGTGGAAGCGTCCCGGTGGGACCGCACTCCGGCCAGGCGGTCCGGATCGACCACGCCCAGGGCGGTGAGCGTGGCCACGCCTTGCCAGGCAGTGTGCGCGTCTCCTGTTACGGAAAGCCACTCCTGCCACAGCGGACAAATGATTCAAAAACCCCCGGGATTGGCATTTCTCCTGCGAAGATCAACTCGTTGACGTGATCTACAGCGGGGGTTTGCCGTGCGCAACGAGGAGAGCCGGAGCACGCCGGTCATCAGCAGGCAGGTGCCGCGACCGGTCACCAGAGGGCCCGAACCGGCCCGCCTCCCCCTCGCCGAACCCGGCCGAACCGACACCCTCCCCCTGGAACTCGTCCGCCGTGACATCGCCGGCGACCGCCCTGGCGTTCCGCTGATGCTGCGAATTCGCGTCCTGGACGCCTTCGACGCCACCCCTGTCGCCGCGGCCGTCGTGGACCTCCGCCACCGCGAACCCACCGGCAACGGCGAACTGCGCGGCGCCCAGGTCACCGACACCGACGGCTACGCCGAGTTCCGCACCGTCCATCCCGGCCGCGAACCCGGAAAACCGGTCCAGATCACCGCCTCGGTCCACGTGGGCGGGTACCTGGCAGGCGGCCGAACGACGACCTACTGCGGCCCCCTGTACGTCCCGGAACAGATCGCCGGCCAGGTGACCGCCGGCCTTCCTCCCACCGAAGACCCCCAGCCCAACAGCGGCGGCCCCCTCCACTCCACCGCCGGTGGCCCTCTCCACGTCGTCCCCCGCGACCGATTCGACCTGACCGCAGGCCTCCTGGCCACGATCACCGTCACCGTCGGCGACTGACTCCGGCTTCTCGCATCGAGGCGCCACTCGCATCAGTGCACGCCCCGGCAAACACCCTTCCCGGCAAACACCCCTTCCCAGCCGACACACGCCGCCGCTCACCGCGAACCGCCCCCTCGACGGGCGCCGATGATCGACGTCCGTCTTCGCCGTCAACTGGCCGTCTCCCAGCGGACCGACCTGTCACGCTCGTCCGCTTCGTTGGCGCCAGTGGGTGCCTCCAACAGAACGACGGTCACCCCGAAAAGCACGGAACCCTCCGAACCGCGCGGAACCGGCCCAGAACTCAAGGCAACCGGACCAGACCGCACGGGGATCAGCCCGAAGGGCACGAACCGGCCCGGAAACTCAAGGCAACCGGACCAGACCGCACGGGCATCAGCCCGAAGGGCACGAACCGGCCCGGAAACTCAACGCAACCGGACCAGGCCACACGACGAGCAGCCCGAAGGGCACGCAACCAGCCCGGAACTCAACGCAACCCGACCGAGCCACACGACGAGCAGCCCGAAGGGCGCCGCGGCTGGGCTGGCCCGGCTGTGCGGTCAGCCGCGCAGATAGGCGAGGACGGCACGGACCCGGCGGTGGTCGTCGCTGTCCGGTGGCAGTTCGAGTTTGGCGAGCAGACTGTTGATGTGTTTGGCGACCATCGCCTCGGTGACGACCATTTCCCGGGCGATGCCCGTGTTGGAACGGCCCTCGGCCATCAGCGCCAGGACCTCCCGCTCGCGGACGGTGAGCCGGTGCAGTGGATCGCGACGCCGGCCCAGCAACTGGCGAACCACCTCCGGGTCGACCACGGTGCGACCGGCCGCCACCCCCTCCAGTGCCTCGACGAACTCGGTGACCTCACCGATACGGTCCTTCAGCAGATAGCCGACGCCCGCCCCATGATCGGAGTCGATCAGCTCCGCGGCGTAGGTCTGCTCGACATACTGACTGAGCACCAGAACCGGCAGTTCCGGATCGGCTTTCCGCATCTCGATCGCTGCCTGGAGACCCTCGTCATTGAACCCCGGGGGCATCCGAACGTCGGTGACGACCACGTCCGGCCGGTGCTCGGCGACCGCCTCTCGCAACGCGACCGCATCCCCGACAGCGGCGACCACCTCGTGGCCGAACCGGCGCAGCATCCCGGCCACCCCCTCCCGGACGATCACGCCGTCCTCCGCGATGACCACCCTCATGCGGCTTCCTCCGGAACCGGGATCTCCACGCGCAACAGCGTAGGACCCCCGGGTGGGCTGGACAGGTTCACCGTCCCATCGAGGACCGCCACCCGGTCGGCGAGCCCCATCAGGCCGGAACCGTCCGCCGGGTCGGCCCCGCCGCGCCCGTCGTCGCGGACCTGCACGATCAGCCGATCCCCCGTCAGAAACGCCTCGACCCGGGCCCGCTCGGCCCCGGCGTGCTTGGCCACATTGGTGAGCGCCTCGGACACCACGAAATAGGCAGTCACCTCCACGGCCGACGGCAAGCGCCCGGGTAGGCGCAGATCGAGGTCGACGGGCAGCGGTGCGATGGAAGCGGCCTCACCCACGGCCGCGGCCAGGCCACGGTCGGTCAGGACCTTCGGATGGACGCCCCGAATCAACTCCCGCAGGTCGGTGAGTGCCTGCTTTGCCAGCTGATGAGCGGCGGCGAGCGGCTCCGCTCCGGGCGCCCCGGCCGGCACCTCCAGACGTGCCATGCCGAGTTGCATGCTGAGCGCGACGAGTCGCTGTTGTGCGCCGTCGTGCAGGTCACGCTCGATGCGCCGGCGCTCCACCTCGAAGGCGTCGACGAGCCGTGCCCGTGACCGGGTGAGTTCTTTCAGGCGGGCGTCGTCGGGCGGTGTGAGCATGGCGCGAGCCATCGCCGCGCGGGCGCCGGCCCAGGCGATCACCGGATACGCCAGGATCGGCCCCAGCAGCAGCCCGGCGAAGACGGCCGGCAGAGTCGAGGACAGCGGCTCGTCAGCGATGGTCCACGGCGCGCCGATCGAGATCATCAGCGTGTAGGTGACGCCGATCAGGACGAGCAGGTCCATCCAGCTCAACATCGCCGCCGCCAGCGCCGCGTAGAACAGCTCCCGCCAGGTCGCCTCTTCCCGCAGCCGCAGGGTGACCCACGCACGAAGGCCGGCCCGCGGCGGTGGTAGATGCGGATCGGGCAGCTCATCGCGGTCGACCAGCCGGAGCCGCCGCCGCTCGACGCGGGCCACCACGATGCCGGACAGCAGACACCCCACGTAACCGGCGACGCCGACGATCACCGCCGCCAGGAGAGTGCCGACGACGAGCATCACCGCCACCGCCGCGATGGTGGCGGCGCCCAGTAGGGAGCCGCTCGCCAGATAGGCGACGGAGCGCCATGGCCAGGACGATCGCAACAGCGCGGCCGGCCGCAGAGTGAGCGCTTCGAGCGCGTTGCGGGGCTGCATGCCCGGCACGCTACCGGCCGGGCGGGCCGGTGTCGGTAGTGCTGTCGTTACCTTCGAGTGTGGACTCTGCGTGACTGTGCCGGGCCCTCCGAAACGGTTTGCTGGTCGGCATGACGGATCACGGAACTCCAGCGGTCGAGCTGCGGGCGGCGACCAGGACGTATGGGACCGGCGAGCGTGCGGTCACCGCCCTGGACCGGGTGGACGCCCGGTTCGAGCCGGGCACCTTCACCGCGGTCATGGGCCCCTCCGGGTCGGGCAAGTCCACCCTGCTGCACTGCGCGGCCGGGCTGGACCGGCTGTCCAACGGCGAGGTCGTCATCGACGGCGTGCCGGTCGGGGGCATGAGTGAGCGTGCGCTGACCCGCCTGCGCCGCAGCCGCGTCGGCTTCGTCTTCCAAGCGTTCAACCTGGTTCCGGCGTTGACCGCGGCACAGAATGTGGCGTTACCGCTGCGGCTGGCCCGGCGCCGTCCGGAGCCGGGCGCGGTGGCGGCGATGCTGGCCGAGGTGGGTCTGGCCGGCCGTGAGGGACATCGACCATCCGAGCTCTCCGGCGGTCAGCAGCAACGGGTGGCGATCGCCCGCGCGCTGGTGTCCCGGCCGGCGGTGCTCTTCGCCGACGAGCCGACCGGCGCGCTGGACGCGGCGTCCGGCGCCGCGGTGCTGCGGCTGCTGCGCGAGGCGGTGGACCGTCATCGGCAGACGATCGTCATGGTGACCCACGATCCGCTGGCCGCGGCGACCGCCGACCGGGTGTTGTTCCTGGCCGACGGCCGAGTGTTCGACGAGCTGCCCGGAGCGGCCGGCGCGGAGCGGATCGCCCTGCACATCGCTCACGCGCAGCACACGGTGGTGGCCCGATGACGGCGGCGTGGGCGATGGTCCGGCACCGGTTCGCCAGTTTCGCCGGCACGTTCGTGGCGGTGTTCCTGGGAGTGGCCGTCGTCGCCGGGTCGGCGACGCTCCATCTGAGCTCGCGGCCACAGGCTCCGGCCCGCTACGACCAGGCGCCGGTGCTCGTCACACCGCCTGACCCGGGCACCGGCGACGACCGTGACCGGCAATCCTGGACATCGGCACAGGCAGCCGCGCTCGCCGCCCGCCTCGACGCGTTGGAGGGGGTGACAGCGGCCGTCCCGGATCCGTGGTTCTACGTGCAGCGGCTTGATGCCGGCCGGCCGACAGGCGACGCTCAGGCGTCCCTGCTCGACGGGCACGCCTGGTCATCCGCGGCCCTCGGCGGTTACCGGCTCACCAGCGGCCGCGCCCCCACCGCCACCGGCGAGGTCGTCATCGGCACCACGGCAGCCTCCGACACCCCATCCAGGCCCTCCTCCACCAAGACGACGTCAGCCATCAAGACAGATAGCCGGCCATCGGAAACCGACAGGTCGGACAAAGCCCCACAGGGCACAGGCAAAGAGTCCCGCGCCTCGACGAACGAGAGCACGTCCGGCACCGGCGCCGCCGGGAAGGCACTAATCACCACACCCAATACCTCCGGCGCCCCCACGAACGGCAGCGCAGGGAGCGGCAGCACAACGACCGGCGAGACGGGAAGCGGCGGCCCAGGGAACAGCGGGCCAGCGAGCAACAGCACGGGGAACGGCGGCGCAGGGAACGGGGCATCTCGGACGAGGGCTGGGACGGCGACGGCTTCGGCCATGGGGACGGTTGTGGTCCTCACCTCGGCCGGGCCGGAGGAGTGGCGGGTCACGGGGACCGTGGATGGGCCGGGGTTCTACGTGACGGATCGGGATGCGGCGGAACGGGCGTCCGGCGTCCAGGTGATCGGCCTGACCGTCAGTGGAGACCCGCAGCGGGTGGCCGACGCGGCCGGCGCAGTCGTCGGGGCGGAGGGCGTGGTGAGGTCCGGAGCGGAGCGGGACGCGCTTGAGCCGGGTTCCATCACGCGGATCCGGTGGATCGGCGCGCAGCTGCTGATCGCGCTCGTCACGCTGGGGGCGTTCGCGACCGTGTTCGTGGTGTCGTCGACGTGTGCGCTGAGTGCGGCGCAGCGACGGCGCGAACTGGGGCTGCTGCGCGCGGTCGGCGCGACTCCGGGGCAGGTACAGCGGATGATGTATGCCGAGACGGCGCTGATCGCCCTGCTCGCCGGGCTGCTCGGTGCGCCCGCCGGTATGGCGGCGGCTCCGCTGCTGGCTGATCCGATGATCAGCACCGGTCTGGAGCCCGCGGGCTTCACGGTGACCTGGCAGCCCGTCGCGCTGGTCGGTGCGATCGTGCTCGGTCTGTTCGTGGCGCTTGCCGGGGTGACCGCGGCGGCACGGCGGGCCAGCCGGATCCCGCCACTCGAGGCGCTGCGTGAGGCGGCCGCCGATCCGCGCGCGATGACGCCGGCCCGCTGGGTCGTGGGGCTGCTCTGCGGGGCCGCGGGTGGGGCGTTGCTGGCGGCGATGCCGTCGCTGCCCCTGGCGACACGCAGCAGCGCTGGGATGGGCGCCGCGATGCTGCTGTTGTCGTCGGCCGCGCTGTTGTCGCCGGTGCTCATCGTGCCGTTGGTGCGGGTGGTGGTCCGGCCGTGGCAAGGCACCCCCACCGGGATGCTGGTCCGGGAGGGCACGCTGACCGGGGTTCGCCGGGTCGCGTCCACGGCGGCGCCGGTGCTGGCGACCGTCGGGCTGACGGTTCTGCTCGCCGGCACGGTCGCGACGATCGAGGTGGCCACCGGCATCGATGAGACCGCCCGGTATCCGGCGGCCGACGTGCTGGTCCCGGACGGAACGCCGGGTCTGTCGGCGGCCGCGGTCACCGCCCAAGGTGCCCATCCGGAACTCACCACCCGGCTGCTGATCACCCATGGCGACCGGACCGCCGGCCGGTCCGCGACCGGTCGCGGCGACGCCCTGGCCCTCGACCGCCTCAGCGCGGGGGAGTTGGGCGCCGGAGTCGGTGACACGGTCACGATCCGGTTCGTCGACGGCGCCGAGACGAAACTGCCGGTCGCAGCCGTGGGGGATGAGACGAGCATTCCGCGGCGTCTGGTCCGGCAGCACGACCCGGACGCGCTGACCGGCATGCTGGTGCTGAGGAAGCCGGCCGTGGCGGTTCCCGGGGCGCGCAGCCTCCCGATCCACGAGTTCGTCATGGAGGAGATCGATCAGGAGGGCCGGCTGATCGACCTGTTCCTGGTGGCGCTGATCGGGCTCACCGCGGGGTACACCGCCATCGCGGTCGGTAACACGCTGCTGATGGCTACCGCTGCCCGCCGTGGTGAATTCCGGGCGCTCCGGCTCGCCGGTGCCGGGACCGGCCAGGTGCTGCGGGTCGTCACCGCGGAGGCGTTGCTCGCGGTGGTGATCGGTGCGGTCCTCGGCGGGCTGGTCGCGGTCGTCTCCCTCGTCGGCGTCCGAGCAGCCGTGGAGGACGAGATCGGCCGCGACATCGCGCTCGTCCTTCCGTGGGGCGCGACCGCGGCGGTCACCACCGTCTGTGCCGTCCTAGCGGTCGTCGCCTCCGCGTTCCCCCTCCTGAAGAGCAGGGGCACTCCGGCGTGACCAGCCTCGGCCGGAGAAAAGGCCGCCGTCCGACGAACGCCGAGGGAAGGCGGCCCGGGATGCGGGGGCCGTTGCTCGAATGCTCCTTCGGCCAGACGACGGCAGACAGGACGAGCCGGCGAAGCGACCGGGACACCGACGGGCAAAGCAACCAGCAGAGCAACCGAGGCACCGAACAGCACCGCGACCGGCAGAGGAACCGAGGCACGGAACAGCACCGCGACCGGCAGAGCGACCGGGACGGCACCCGGCGAAGCGCCGGGGACGGCACCCGCCGGAGCGGCTGCGGCGCGGCGAGTGGGACAGCCGGGGCGGCCGGGGCGGCGGATCGGCGGGGCGGCGGATCGGCGGGGCGGCGGGGCGGCGGGGCGGCGGTCAGACCGGGCGGGGCGCCGCCGGGCCTCGGCGGCGCTTGGAGGTGCCCGGGGCGAAGCGATGAGCGGCGGTGAGGGTCCGGGTGGACCAGCGCATCGCGTCGAGGGAGAGGCCGGCCAGGTCGCCGGTCCCCCACTCGCCGTTCTCGTAGGCGCGGACCGCCCGGAGCACGTCGCCGAGGCGGCCGGTGCCGACCGTGAGGGCTTCGGAGACCTCGGCGGTCAGGGGCAGTTGCTCGGCCATGGTGGCGGGCGTCATGGCCATCAGGCGGGCCATTCCGGTGACCAGTCCGGCGACGAACGCGGCGCCGGGGTCGGCGCGGAAGCGCGGGGCCAGGCTCTCGCACAGGCGGGCCTGGGCGAGAGCGGTGAGGAGTTGTTCCTCGGGGGCTTCGGCGACGTCGTCGACGACCATGAGGGTGGCCCAGCGGCGGATGCGGTTGAGGCCGACGAGCATGACGGCCTGCCGGACCGAGGAGATGCGGCTGACCACGCCGGCGGCGACCGAGTTGCTGACCCGCAGCACCCGCAGGGCGAGGGCCGGGTCGCTGACGATGATCGAGGTGATCTTCTCGAGTGGCACGTCGGGGGACATCAGGGCGGCGACGAGTTCGAGGCGGCGCAGCCGGGACGGGGACAGGCTGGGGGTGCTGAGGACCTGGGGGCGGCTCAGCGCGTACCCCTGCCGCAGTTCCATGCCGTGATGGTCGGCGATGGCGACCTGCGCCTCGGTCTCGAGGCGTTCGGCGACCAGCTCGATGCCGGGGTATTCGCGGCAGGCCGCGACGATCTCGTCGAGGCGGCTGAGGTCGCCGTCGAGGAGGTCGAGTTTGACGTACGACGCGAGGCCGAGGAGTTGTTCGTGACCGGAGCCCCACACGAAGTCGTCCAGGGCGATCTTGTATCCGGCCTCGGAGAGTGCGGTGAGCCCGGCGATCACCTCGTCGTCGACCTGGACCGTCTCCAGCACCTCGAGCACCACCTGTTCGGGGCCGAACGGCAACGGGAGCCGCCCGGTCACGAACTCACGGGTGAGGTTGATGAAGCACGGCCGGGTGCCGGCCACTTCGGCTATGCCGAATTCGGTGAACGCGTTCACCATGACGGCGCTGGTGGCGTATGTATCCTGCCGCCCTGACGCGACGTCGTCCATACGACCGCGGAACAGCAGTTCGTAAGCCACGACGACGCCATGGACGTCGAAGATCGGCTGACGTCCCACGTGTACCGCATCCAACACCGGGATTCCCACGCCGGTGCATTCGGCAGACAACCAGCCGACCTAAAGAAAGACGCAAGGAAACAAAGGCGAAACGGAGCCTTCCACGCGTACGGGCGCGCATGTTGGGATGAGACTGCCGTCACGACTCACCGGTGAGAAGGGTCCCACCACATGCTCAACCTCTCCGTTCTTCTGGAGGACAGCGCCCGTAACCACCCGGAGCGCGCCGCTGTGGTGCTGGGTCCGCAGCGCCTGACCTATGCGCAGGTGAACGCCGCGGCGAACCAGGTCGCCGGGCTGCTCCGGGCGCGGGGCATCGAGCCGGGTGACAAGGTCGCCCTGACCTGTCCCAACCTCCCCTACTTCCCGATCGTGTACTACGGCATCCTCAAGGCCGGCGCGGTCGTGGTGCCGCTGAACGTGCTGCTCAAGGGCCGGGAGATCGCCTACCACCTGCGGGATTCGGGCGCGCGGGCGTACTTCTGCTTCCAGGGCACCCCGGAGCTGCCGATGGGCGCCGAGGGTTTCGCCGGCTTCAACGAGGTCGACAGCGCCGAGCACTTCTTCCTGATCACCGCGGATCCGGCGGCGGCGTCGCCGATCGAGGGCGCGGAGACGATGGGCGCGGGGCTGGCCGGGCAGCCGCCGGTCTTCGAGACGGTGCAGCGGGCCGAGACGGACGCGGCGGTGATCCTCTACACGAGCGGGACGACCGGTCAGGCCAAGGGCGCCGAACTGTCCCACTCGAACCTGGTGCTGAACGCGCTGACCTGTAACCGGCTGTTCGGCACCCAGCCGGCCACCGACACGCATCTGCTGGTGCTGCCGCTGTTCCACTCGTTCGGCTCGACGGTCAACATGAACGCCGGTTTCTCCACGGCGTCGACGCTGGTGCTGCTGCCCCGTTTCGAGCCGCAGGCCGCCGTCCAGCTGCTCCAGACCGAGAACGTGACGTTCTTCGCCGGTGTGCCGACGATGTACTGGGGTCTGCTGAACGCGCTGGGCGAGACCGAGGGCGTGGACGTCGAGCGGATCGCGGCGAACATGCGGGTCGCGGTCTCCGGCGGCTCCAGCATGCCGGTGGAGATCATCAAGGCGGTCAAGGAGCGGTTCGGCGTCACCATCCTGGAGGGGTACGGCCTGTCCGAGACGTCCCCGGTGGCGACGTTCAGCGCACCGGGCAGCGAGCCGCGTCCCGGGTCGATCGGCATCCCGATCTGGGGTGTCGAGGTGAAGCTGATCGACGGGGACTGGAACAGCATCGACAACCCGGACGAGATCGGCGAGATCGCGATCCGGGGCCACAACATCTTCCGCGGTTACATCGGGCGGCCGGAGGCGACCGCCGAGGTGATGCGCGACGGCTGGTTCCGGACGGGTGACCTGGCCCGCCGGGACTCCGATGGCTGGTACTACATCGTCGACCGGGCCAAGGACATGATCATCCGGGGTGGTTTCAACGTCTACCCGCGGGAGGTCGAGGAGGTCCTGCTCACGCATGAGGCGGTGTCGCTGTCCGCGGTGATCGGCGTGCCGCACGAGAGCCACGGCGAGGAGATCAAGGCGTTCGTGATCCTGAAGCCGGGCGCCTCGGCCACCGAGGAGGGACTGGTGGCCTGGTGCCGGGAGCAGATGGCGGCCTACAAGTACCCTCGCATCGTCAAGATCGTCGAGTCGCTGCCCATGACGGCCACCGGCAAGCTGCTCAAGCGCGAACTGAGCTGATCGGCTCCTGCGCGAGGCGCCCGGCGGGGATTCCCGCCGGGCGCCTCGCGCAGCAGAAACCGCCCGACGAAGCAGCACGACGAAGCTTGCGCCCGTAACGCACAGTGGACGTGCGGTCCCACAGCGAGAGGCGACATAGCGTGACAGCAGTTCAGGCGCCCCCACGGGCGGCGTTGACCCGCCTCGCCGGGATGCGGCACACCTCGCCCGGCCGCCTGCAGTTGCTGCTCGTCGTCCTGCTCGTCCTCACCACCCTGGCCGGCCTGGTCACCGGGCTGACCGCGGCGTCGGCCGCCGCCGGCACCACCGACCTGCGCGACCGGGCCCAGCCGCTGCTCGCCGAGGCGGAGACGGTCTGGTCGTCGCTGGCCGACGCCGACGCCACCGCGGCGCAGGCGTTCATCAGCGGCGGCCTGGAGCCGCCCGAGCTGACCAGCCGGTACGACGAGAAGCTCACCGCCGCCGCGACCGCTCTGACCTCGGCCGCCCGCCGCGTTCCGGAGGACAGCGCGGGCGCCGAGGCGATCCGGGCGATCTCGGCGGGCCTCGGCGACTACACGGCGCTGGTCGCGACCGCCCGGGCCTTGAACCGGCAGGGCAAACCGGTCGGCGCGGCCTATCTGTCGACCGCCTCGCAACTCAACCGGGGCACGTTGCAGCCGCAGGCGCAGGCGCTGTTCCAGCAGGCACGGCGGGAGGCGTCGGCCGGCTACACCGACGCCCGCAGCTCCTGGTGGCTGATTCTGCTGCTGGTCGTGCTGGTGGGCCTGGGGGTGGCGCTGATCGCGACGCAGGCGCACCTGAGCCGTACCACCCGGCGCACGTTCAACGTGCCGCTGGTGGCCGCCACGGCGCTGACGGTGCTGCTGGCGCTGGTCTGCGCGGGGCTCTTCGCGCACCAGCGCTCCGGGCTGGAGAGCGCGGAGCGGGCTGGTTCCACACCGGCGCAGGCGCTGGCCGAGACCCGGATGCTGGTGCTGCGGGAGCGGGCCGACGAGGCGCTCACCCTGGCGGCCCGGGCCGGGCGCGGTGCGCTGGAGGACGACTTCACGCTGTTGCGGAAGCGGTTCGTGGTCTCCGGCGAGGAGTTCGACGAGGTGCGCGGGCTGGCGACGACCGCCGCCGAGCGGCACGACGCCTACCTCGCCCTGCACGACGAGATCCGCAAGCTGGACGACAACGGCGACTACGAGGCCGCGGTGAAGCTGGCCGTCAGCCCCGAGACCCGGTCGGCGTTCGACGGGGTGACCACGGTGCTCGACGAGGCGCTCACCGGCCGGCGGGCGGCGTTCGACGACGAGATCCGTTCGGCGGGGCTCGGCCTGGGTGCGCTGGCGGTCCTCGGCCCCCTGTTGGCGCTGATGATCGGCGTGCTCGCGGCTCTGGGGCTGCGGGCCCGGCTGGAGGAGTACCGGTGAGGCGTACCCCCATGGCTGTTGCCCTGCTGCTCGCCGTCGCCGGGCTGACCGCCTGCACCGACGCGGCGCCGTCCGAGAAGGAGGCGGCGAAGCCGGCGGCGAGCGCGTCCTCGTCCGCGGGCGCGCCGGCACCACCGTCCTGCGACGCGCGGGCCAGCTGGCGGCCGACGAAGGGACTGCAGATCCCGGCCGGCAGCTACATGCAGACGATCCGGGATCGTGGCCGGCTGATCGTCGGGATGAGCCAGGACACGCTGCTGTTCAGTTCGCGGGACCCGTTCACCGCCAAGATCGAGGGCTTCGACGTGGACATGGGCCGGGAGATCGCGAAGGCGATCTTCGGCGACCCGGACCGGTTGGAGATCCGGGTCATCCCCCGCTCCGAGCGGATCAACGCGGTCAATCGCGGCACCGTCGACCTCGCGATCAACACGATGACCACCAACTGCACCCGGTGGCAGCAGGTCGACTTCTCCACCGTCTACTACGAGGCCGGGCAGCGGCTGCTGGTGGGCAAGGACTCACCGGCGACCCGGATCGAGGATCTGGGTGGGCAGCGGGTCTGCGCGGCGGCCGGTTCGACCAGCCTGGAGAACATCGGCAGGGTGAACGTGGACCCGCCGCCGCTCGCGGTGGCCCGCACCGACTTCGGGGCCTGCCTGGTCGCGTTCCAGCTGGGCGAGGTGCAGGCGATCTCCACCGACGACACCATCCTGGCCGGGCTGGCCGCGCAGGACCCGTACGCGAAGGTGGTCGGACCGCGGTTCACCGAGGAGCCGTACGCGATGGCGATCGCCGGCACGCACCGCGACTTCACCGAGTTCGTCAACGCGGTGCTGGAGCGGATGCGCGCCGACGGCACCTGGGCGAAGATCCACGACCGTTGGCTGGGTGACTCCGGCCCGGCGCCGAAACCCCCCGCGGCGCGGTACCGATGACGACGATGCAGGCCGCCGACACCGAGCTGGCCCGTCTGGAGAAGGCGGTCGCCGCGATCGCCGCGAACCTGGTCGAGCTGGACCAGAACCCGGACCGGCAGGAGCTGGGCCGGATCAGGCTGACCGGCCGGACCGCCGCCGCGTGGGCCGACGCGGGTGACGCTCTGGCCCGGCTCTGGCAGGGGCACCGCCAGCTCGGCGAGGTGATCGACCGGGCGCGGGCGCTGCGCTCGCAGCGGCGGATGAGTGACGCCGACCGGGCCGCCTTCCAGCAGGAGGTGCTGGGCAGCTCGATCACCCTGTCCACCGCGACGGTGCCGCTGGCGCAACGCGGGCTGCTCGGCGCCGGCCAGGTGATCTCCACCTGCACCCCGGCGGAGTTGCTGGCCGCGATGGAGTCCGCGTTCGCCACCGCGGTCGCGGTCGTCACCGGCGCCGGGGACGCGTGGCGGCGGGCGACACCGGCGGCCGCGGAGGCCGCCGACGCGCTGCTGCACGTGCGCGACCTCACCCGGCAGACCGCGGGTGGCCTGGCCGCCGAGACGGACCGGCTGCTCGACGAGGCCGACCGGCGGCTCGGCGATCTGACCGGGACGCTGTTGTCGGATCCGCTGGGCGCCGACGTGTCCGGCCTGGAGCGGGTGCGGGCGCTGATCGCGCGGGCGGACGCGGAGCGGACCTCCGCGGCCGAGCTGCGGGCCTCGCTGTCGCAACGGCTGCGGGACGCCCGGACGCTGGTCGCCGAGATCGACGCGGCGCAGCGGTCCGCCGATGCGGCCCACGACGCGGTCGCCGGGCGTTTCCCCCCGGACAAGATCATTACGGTACGGGGTACCGACCCCTGCCCCGAGCTCGCGGCGATCGACGCGCTGGCCGCCGCGGGCCACTGGGCGCTGATCAGCCCCCGCCTGTCGGCCTGGAACCGGCAGGCCCGGGAGCGGCTGGCCGCGCTGCGGTCGGCCCAGGCGCACCACGCGGCCCTGCTCGCCGAGCGCAACGAGCTGCGTGGTCGCCTGGACGCCTTCCGGGCCAAGGCGCTGAGCCGGGGTCTGGGCGAGGACGCGGTGCTCAGCCCGCTCGCCCAGACCGCACGTGACACCCTGCACCAGGCGCCCTGTGACCTCGCCGCGGCTCGGGCCGCCGTCGGGAAATACCAGGACGCGCTCTCCGCCACCATCGCCGCCCGGGAGGCCCGATGACCTGCCAGCGTAGGAATTGTTCCGGCACGATCGAGGACGGGTACTGCGACACGTGCGGCCTGGCGCCGGCCGCCGCGCCCACCCCGGTCCCGGCCACCTCCGTCCCCGTCGCGGCCGCTCCCGTCGCGGCCGGCGCCTCGGGCCGGTGTGGCCGCAACGGCTGCGACGGGACGTTCGAGGACGGTTACTGCAACGAGTGCGGACTGGCGGCTCCGGCTACGGCGGCTCCGGCGACGGCGGCACCCCGGTCGGCGACGGCGGCCTCGACCCGTGGCAGCGGCAGGAGCAGCGCGCTCTCCACCCGTACCCGGGGAAGTGGCCGTACCTCGGGAAGTTCCCGGACCGGATCGGCCCGCCGTTTCGGCGGTGGCCTGGTGGAGATCGCGCCGATCCGCACCGCGGATCCGGCGACCGCGGTGATGTCGGTCGCCGAGGTGCCGGAGTCGAAGCGGTACTGCGCCAAGTGCGGCAAGCCGGTCGGCCGGGCCCGCGGTGACCGGCCGGCCCGTTCGTCGGGCTTCTGCGCGAACTGCGGCGAGGCGTTCAACTTCACCCCGAAGCTGGTCAAGGGCGACCTGGTGGCCGGGCAGTACGAGGTGGTCGGCCCGCTGGCGCACGGCGGTCTGGGCTGGGTCTATCTAGCCGTCGACAAGAACGTGTCGGACCGCTGGGTGGTGCTCAAGGGCCTGCTCAACTCAGGAGACGAGGACGCGCTGGCCGCCGCGGTGGCCGAGCGGCGGTTCCTGGCCGAGGTCGAGCACCCGAACATCGTCAAGATCTACAACTTCGTCGAGCACGACGGCGCCGGTTACATCGTCATGGAGTACGTCGGCGGCAAGTCGCTCAAGGACCTGCTCAAGGAGCGCCGCGGCAACGGGGCGGTCGATCCGCTGCCGGTCGACCAGGCGCTCGCCTACGTGCTGGAGATCATGCCGGCGTTCGGTTACCTGCACGACCGCGGCCTGATCTTCTGTGACTTCAAGCCGGACAACGTGATCCAGTCCGGTGACCAGATGCGGCTGATCGACCTGGGCGGCGTGGTGCACGTCGACGACCAGGAGGCGGCGATCTACGGCACGGTCGGATACCAGGCGCCGGAGATGGCCACCGACGGGCCGTCGCCGCAGTCCGACCTGTACACGATCGGCCGGACCCTGGCGGTGCTCACCACCGACTTCCGCGGTTATCAGAGCACGTTCGCGCACAGCCTGCCGGACCGCGGCGAGTTCGACGTCTACCAGCGGCACGAGAGTTTCTACCGGCTGCTGCGGCAGGCCACCCACACCGACCCGGACGAGCGGTTCGCCGACGCCGCCGAGATGGCCGAGCAGATGCTGGGCGTGCTGCGGCAGGTCCTGGCCGTGGACGGCACCCCGCATCCGGCGATCTCCCGGCACTTCACCGGCGAGCTGCGCACCGATCTGCGCGACGACCGGGCCCGCTGGCAGGACCTGCCGACGCCGTTGATCGACCTGAGCGACCCGGCCGCCGGCGTGATCGCCTCGATCACCGCGGCCGACCCGAAGACCGTGCTGGCCCAGCTGGCGAGCGCCCCGCAGGACTCCGTCGAGGTGGGGCTGCGGCGGATGCGGGCGCACATCGACCAGGGTGACGCCGAGTCCGCGGGGCGGGTCCGTGACGCGCTGGAGCCGGACTGGCGGGTGGACTGGTACGACGGGCTGCTCGCGCTCTCCGCCGGCGACCACGCGCGGGCCCGGCAGCGGTTCGACGCCGTGTGGTCGGCACTGCCCGGCGAACTGGCCCCGCAGCTGGCCCTCGGGATCACCGCCGAGCTGGCCGGCGACGCCGCCACCGCGTGCGGGTACTACGACGTGGTCAGCCGCACCGACCCGGCCTACACGACGGCGGCGGCCGGGCTGGCCCGGTGCCGGCTGGAGAGCGGCGACCGGGCCGGGGCGGTCGAGGCGTACAACCGGGTTCCGGGGACGTCGTCGGCCTACCCGATCTCGCAGATCGGCGCGATCCGGGCGCTGGTGCGGTCGGGGACGACGGTCGTCGACGTGGACTCGCTGACCACCGCGGCCGGCCTGATCTCGCGGCTGGAGGTGGAGGCGGCGCAACTGGCCACCCTCCGGGCCGAACTGCTCGAGCAGGTACTGCGTACGCTCGGCGGCGGCGCCAAGATCGCCGGGGTCGATCTGGCCACGGTGATCGGCGGCGAACCGGCTGAGCGGCAGCCGGAACGAGACGTGCGGTTCGCGCTGGAGTCGGCGTACCGGGAGATGGCCCGGGCGACGCACGGCACGGAGAAGATCCGCCTGGTGGACCTGGCGAACGCGGTGCGGCCGCGGACGCGTACGTGAGAGGGGCGGAACCGCGCTCATGACCCTGATGACCGACTGCGCCTCCTGTGAGGACGAGCTGGCCTCCGGCGCTACCTTCTGCGAGGTGTGCGGGCGTAGGCTCGCCGAACCGCCGGTCCCTGAAGCGGCCCCGGCGACGGCTCGTAAGGATTGTGCACGGTGCGGAGCGGCGGGCTCCGTGGGCGACGACGGTTACTGCGAGGAGTGCGGCATGATGGCCGGCCGGTCCCGCGATCATCTGGAGGCCGACGGCGGCACGGCCGGAGCCGCGGTGAGTGACCGCGGCCGCCGGCACCACCGCAACGAGGACGCCATGTGGCTGGCCGTCGGTGAGGACGCCGCCGACGTGGTGGTCTGCGACGGCGTGTCGGCGTCGTTCGACCCGGACGCCGCGTCGGACATCGCCGTGCGGGCGGCCGGCGAGCTGCTGGCCGGCGCCCGGCATCCGGACGTGCTGCCCGGCGCCGACGGCCCGGACGAGACCGTCGACCGGGAGCAGCTGGAACGGCCGCCGGGCGCGGTCGGGCTGGCCGGTGCGGTCGCGCACGCGATCACCGGGGCGGCCGCCGCGGTCGCCTCGCTGGCGCACACCGGCGACCCGCGCCGCGCCGCCGCCAACCCGGCCTGCACGATCGTGGCCGCCGCGGTGCGCGGCCCGCACGTCGGCTACGGCTGGGTCGGTGACAGCCGGGTCTACTGGCTCGGCCCCGAGGGCCCGGCCGAGCAGCTCACCGAGGACGACTCGTGGGCCACCCACGTGATCGCGCTCGGTGCCGACCCGGTGAGCGCGATGAACGACCCGAAGGCACACGCCATCACCGCCTGGCTGGGTGCCGACGCCGGACCGGTCCGCCCGCGGGTGCGGTCGTTCACCGCGACCGAACCGGGGCACCTGCTGCTGTGCAGTGACGGCCTGTGGAACTACCTGGTCGATCCGGCCGAGTTCGGCGACCTGGTACGGGAGTGCCTGACCGCCGCGAACAGCCTGCTCGGCGCGGCGCGGGCGATGGTCGCGTACGCGAACGCGGCCGGCGGCGCCGACAACATCACGGTCGCGGTGATCCCGGTCCGGCCGGCGGTCACCGAGCCGGAACCCGAGACCACCGACCTCGACACCACCAACGCGTAAGGAGTCCCGAGAGTGTCGTACACCGCCGAGGCCTTCCAGAACGAGTACCTCGCCCTGGGTGCGAGCGAAGTCAACGCGATCGTGACCGTCACGTCGACCGGTGGCGAGGGCGGCCGCCGGACCGGTGGCGCGACCGAGATCATCATCGTCGACGCGTCCGGGTCGATGCAGGCCGAGGGCCGGATCGGCGCCGCCCGGCAGGCCGCCAAGACCGCTGTCGAGTGCATCGACGACGGCGTGCATTTCGCGATCATCGCCGGTGTCAGCACCGCCCAGCAGCTGTTCCCCGACCCCGGACGGCTGGCGGTGGCCTCACCGCAGACCCGGGCGGCGGCCTCGCAGGCCATCGACCGGCTCCAGGCCAACGGCGGCACCGCGATGGGTGCGTGGCTGCTGCTCGCCGCGCAGTTGTTCACGCAGCGGCCGGGCGACATCAAGCACGCCATCCTGCTCACCGACGGCGACAACGGCGAGCGGTACGGCTACCTCGACAGCGTCCTGGAGCAGATCAAGGAGCAGTTCGTCTGCGACTGCCGGGGTGTCGGCGCGAACTGGAAGGTCGCCGAACTCCGCAAGATCGCCGACAAGATGCTCGGCACCGTGGACATCGTGGCCCGCCCCACCGAGCTGACCGCCGCCTTCCAGCAGATGATCACCGCGGCGATGGGCAAGACCTCCGCCGACGTGCAGCTGAAGGTGTGGACGCCGGTGAACGCCTCGATCCGGTTCGTCAAGCAGGTGGAGCCGCAGGTCGCCGACCTGACCGGCAAGCGTGTCGAGGACGGGCCGCGGGCCGGTCGTTATCCGCTGGGCTCGTGGGGCCAGGAGAGCCGTGATTACCACATCTGCGTCGACGTGCCGGCCGGCGGATCCGGCGACGAGATGCTGGCCGCCCGGGTGCATCTGATGGAGGGCGACACCGAGCACGCCCGCGCGCTGGTCCGGGCGGTGTGGACCGACGACACCGCGCTGTCCACCCGGATCAACCGGCAGGTCGCCCACTACACCGGGCAGGCCGAACTGGCCGACGTGATCCAGGCCGGGCTGGCCGCGCGGGAGGCCGGCGACGACCGGACCGCGACGATCAAGTTCGGGCGGGCCGCGCAGCTCGCGCACGCCAGTGGCAACTCGGCGACCGAGGAGCTGCTGTCCAAGGTGGTGGAGATCGAGGACGCGGTGACCGGCACCGTCCGGCTGCGGCGCAAGGTGGCGGCCGAGGACGAGATGGCCCTGGACACCCGCTCCACCAAGACCGTGCGGGTGGGACGCGGGCAGTGACCATGTACACCTGCCCGAAGGGGCACGCGTCGGCGGAGGGCGACTTCTGTGACACGTGCGGGGCGCGCATCGACGGTGCTGCCCCGGCCGTGCCGCTGATCTCCGCACCGGTCACCGAGGCGCCCGCCCCGCCCAAGGAGAAGTGCCCGAACTGCGGTTATCCGCGCAGCGGCCCGTTCCGGTTCTGTGAGGACTGCGGGTACGACCACAGCACCGGCCGGGTCCCGCAGATCGAGGCACCGCCGGTGGCCACGCCGGCCGGCCCGTGGACCGCGACGGTCGCCGCCGACCCGGAGTACTTCGCGCTCAACGACATCCAGGGCGTGACGTTCCCGGCCGGCGCGATCCCGCAGACGTTCGAGCTGGTGCCGCCGCAGGTGCGGATCGGGCGGCACAGCGCGTCGAAGGGCACCACACCGGAGATCGACCTGGGTGCCGCGCCGTCGGACCCGGGGGTGTCGCACAACCACGCGCTGCTCACGTTCAGCACCGACGGGGCGTGGCTGGTGTCCGACGTCGGCTCGTCGAACGGCACCTGGATCAACGACGAGGACCAGCCGCTCGGCACCGGCCAGTCACGCACCCTGAAGGACGGCGATCAGGTCCACGTCGGCGCGTGGACCACGATCACCCTGCACTCCCCGGCGGTCTAGCGCAGCACGGCCAGGGCGGCGTCGCCGATCTCCGCGCTGCGGCTGTAGAGCGACGCCCCCGGGCCGGGTGTGGTCCGCCCGTCCAGGCCGCGATAGTCGCCGCCGGCCTCGGTGACGATCAGCGACGTGGCAGCGAAGTCCCAGATCTTGCCGCTGGTCTGCACCGCCACGTCGAGGTCACCACGCGCGACCAGGAGGCCGGGGTGCAGCGACCAGGGCAGCTCGTCGGCGGCGCCGATGAGGGCGGCGACGTCGTCACGGTCCCAGTCGGGGACCACGCCGAGACGGCTGGACGCCAGCTCCGGCGCGCCGCCGGCGACCGCGATCTTCTGCTCGCCGGTGATCCGGCCGTCGAGGATCGCGGCCTGCCGGGCGCCGTCGCCGCGCACCGCCCAGAAGATCAGCCCCTGGGCCGGCAGCGCCGCGACGCCGACGGTGATCTCGCCCTGTTCCTCCAGCGCGATCAGCACCAGCCAGCGGTCGTCACCCTCGACGAACAGGTGGGTGCCGTCGATCGGGTCGATGATCCACCGGCGGCCGCCCTGTCCGGCGGTCTCGCCGTGTTCCTCGCCGAGGATGGTGTCGGCGGGGCGGGCACCGGTCAGGACGTCCCGGATCCGGTCCTCGACGGCCCGGTCGGCGGCGGTCACCACACTGCCGTCCTGTTTCAGCTCCCGGGGCAGCCCGGCGAGTGCCGCGAAGTGCCGCAGGCCCTCGGCGGCGCCGGCGAGCGCGGCCTCCTGGGCGAGTTCCAGATCATCAAGGGTGTAGGCCACGCACCCATCCTGCCCGTGGCACCCCGCGGGGGTAGTCCGGTGACCCGAGAAGTTCATGAGAACATCGAAGTAACAATGCGTACTCAGATAACCAGCGGGATCGTCTTCACCGTCCCGGCCGGGCTGCCCCGCGGGCGGCACGCGCTGGCGCGTGAGCAGATCGTCGACGCCCAGCGCGAGCGCATGCTGATCGCGGCCACCGAGTTGCTGGCCGCCGACGGCTACCGCGGGTTCGGAGTGCGCGAGATCTGCGCCCGCGCCGCGGTGTCCCGGGCCGTCTTCTACGCCTGCTTCACCGACAAGGACGCCTGCGTCTTCGCCGCCTACGACCGGTTCATCGCCGTCTTCCTGGACCGGCTGGCCGCCGCCGGCGGCGACGACTGGCCCGGCTGCGTGCGGGACTTCGTGGCGTCGTACCTCTCGACCCTGGAGAGTGACCTGGTCGCGGCCCGCGCCTTCGGCGTCGAGATGGACGCCCTCGGCCGGGCGGCCCGCGAGCGACGGCGCACGGCACTCACCCGGCTCGCGGTCTTCGTCCGCGACCTCAGACGACGGCGATTTCCGGGTACGGGTGACCGGGTCCCGTTGAGCGCCTACCTCGGGGCGATCCACGCGCTGCGCCAGATCGCCGCGGACGCCCTCGACACCGCACCGGAACCCGACCTGTCCGCCCTCGTCCCCGAGCTGTCCGGCTGGCTGTGCCGGATGGTCGAGTCACCCTGTGCAGAGGAGACCCCGTGACCGAGTGCACCGCTCCCCCGGCCGAGGAGGCCCTGCTCGCCGAGTTGCGGCGGGACGGTCCGCCGTCGTTCGGCGCGATGTTCCTGGTGCGCGCCGACCGTACCCCCGAGCAGGTCGCCTATCGCCGGCCGGGAGCCGCGGGCGGACCGTGGCGGCCGCAGACGTGGGCCGAGACCGCGCGGGCGGTCCGGGAGATCGCCGCCGGCCTGATCGCGATGGGTCTGCGGCCGGAGGACCGGGTCGCGATCGTCTCCGCCACCCGTGTCGAGTGGATCGAGGCGGACTTCGCGGTGATGTGTGCGGGCGGCGCCACCACCACCGTCTACCCGTCGTCGTCACCGGACGAGGTCGAGCACATCCTCACCGACTCGGGCAGCCGCTTCGCGTTCGTCGAGGACGACTCGCACCGGGCGAAGGTGGCACCGCACGTCGAGCAGGTGATCAGCTTCGAGGACCTGGACGAGTTGCGCGCCCGCGGCCGCGACGCCCTCGGCGGTGACCCGCGGCTGGTGGACCGGGCCACCGCCGCGGTCCGGCCGGGTGACCTGGCGACGCTGATCTACACCTCGGGCACCACCGGGAAGCCGAAAGGGGTGCGGATCGCCCACGACGCGTGGGTCTACCAGGGGCTGGCGATCCAGGCGATGGGGATCGTCCGGCCCGACGACGTCGGCTACCTGTGGCTGCCGCTGTCGCACGCGTTCGGCAAGGCCCTGCTGTCCTGCCAGCTGTCGGTCGGGTTCGAGTTCGCGGTCGACGGCGACGTGAGCCGGATCGTGCAGCGTCTCGCCGAGGTGCGGCCGACCATCATGCCGGCCGTGCCGCGGATCTTCGAGAAGGTGTACGCCGGAGTCGGTGCGACCGTCGGCGGCGGGCTCAAGGGCCGGCTGTTCGCGTGGGCGGTCCGGGCCGGGCACCGCAACCCGCTGGCCGACCGGCTCGTGCTGGCGAAGGTGCGGGCCCGCTTCGGTGGCCGGATGCGGTATTTCATCTCCGGCGCGTCCGCCCTCTCCCCCGACATCGCGGCCTGGTTCGGCGCGATCGGGCTGCCGGTCGCCGAGGGCTACGGCCTGACCGAGTCGTGCGCCACCACCATCTTCAACCGGCCGGACGACCCGGAGTACGGCACCGTCGGCCGCCCGCTGCCCGGCACCCGGGTGCGGATCGCCGAGGACGGTGAGATCCTGCTGCGCGGCCCCGGCCTGATGAGCGGTTACCACCAGCGGGACTCCGGTGACGTCCTGGTCGACGGCTGGCTGCACACCGGCGACATCGGCGAAATCACCGAGCGCGGCTCGCTGCGGATCACCGACCGCAAGAAAGACCTGATCAAGACGTCGAACGGCAAATACGTGGCGCCGCAGGCGGTGGAGGCCCGGTTCAAGGCGCTGTGCCCGCTCGCCGGCCACATCGTGGTGCACGGCGACAACCGCAGGTACATCACCGCCCTGATCGACCTGGACGCCGACGAGGCGGCCAAACGGCCCGGCTCGGACGACTACCCGGCGTTCGTCCGGTCGCCGGAGGTGATCGGCGAGGTCTCGCGCGCGATCGACGAGCTGAACGCCGGCCTCAACTCCTGGGAGACGATCAAGAAGTTCGTGATCCTCGACCACCACCTCGACGTGGAGGGCGGCATCCTGACCCCGTCCATGAAGATCCGCCGGCGCGCCGCCGAGGAACGCTACCGGTCGCAACTGGACAGTCTCTATCAGTAGGGTGTGATCATGCATCGGAGTCGCCTCTTCGGCATCTTCATCGACACCCCCTCCGCCGAGACGCCCGCCGCCGCGTCGTTCTGGGCCGGTGCGTTCGGCGCCACCGCCACCCCGGTGCCCGGCGAGGAGGAGTTCATCGCCCTGGTCGGAGCCCTGCCCGGCCTCGCCGTCGACGTGCAGTCGGTCGACGACGCACCCCGCTACCACGTGGACATGGAGACCGACGACGTCCCGGCCGAGACCGCCCGGCTGCTGGCGCTCGGCGCGACCATGGTGGCCGACCACGGCGGCCACAAGACGCTGCGCGCGCCCGGGGGTCACCTGCTCTGCGTGGTGCCGGTGCAGAGCGACCAGCACCTGTTCGAAACCACCGCGCGTACCTGGCCGTAGATCGATTAGGCTCACCGCCGCGAATCGATCATGGGGGAAGTCGTGAAGTCGTACCACCCTGCCCTGGCGGCGGCCGTCGCCGTCCTGCTCACCGCGGGCTGCACCACCTCGTCCGCGTCGCCACCCGACGCGGCCCCGACGGCGGTGTCCACCGAGACCTCGGCCCCGCCCTCGGCGTCACCGAGCCCGACCGGACCGGACGCCCGTACCGTGCTGCTGGCCGCGCTGGAGAAGTCCAGGAACACCACCTACCGCTTCGCGACCAGCGGTGACGTCCCCGACGCCAAGAAGATCAGCGGCTCCGGGAGCTACGACCCGAAGGCCCGGCGGATCTCGGTCAAGGTCCGGATGACCGGCGGTGGCCAGAAGGCCGTGGCGACCCAGCGGATCGTGGTCGGCACCGACCTCTACTCCCGCCAGAAGGACGGCGAGACCTGGGTCCACCTCAACCTGAAGAAGATCAAGAAAGACTCGCTGTACGCCTTCGACATGACCGACCCGACCGGCCTGTCCCGGTTCGTCGAGTCGGTCGGCAGGGTCACCGGCACCGGGCCGAACACGTACAGCGGCACCCTGGACATCGAGAACGGCCGGTTCAACGAGGGCTTCCTGCCGGTCGGCACCCCGGCCATCTGGGTGATGTCCAGCGGCGGTGCGGGCGCCACCTTCACCGCGACCACGAACCCGGCCGGCTGGGTCACCTCGATCAAGGTGTCGCTCAAGAACCGCAAGGGCACGCTGCACATGACCACCACCCTGAGCGGCCACGGCAAGGCGTCCGGCATCAAGAAGCCGTCCGACTTCGGCGAGGCGATGGACTTCTACTACGACTGACTCCGCCGCCTTCCACCGCGGCACTCCTCCGCCTTCCACCGCGGCGTCGCGGCGTCGCGGGAGGCGGCGGGTCAGCTGTCGAAGAGGTCGGCGGCCCGGGTGGCTTGCAGCAGCCACCGCAGGTGCGGCTGCGGACCGAGCAGGTGGCAGGTCGCCTGCCGGGCCTCGGCCACCCGCCGGGCCGCCACCAGCATGCGCAGCCCCGCCGCGTCGCAGAAGTCCACCCCGGCCACGTCGATGTGGATCTGCCGGACCGGGCCGGTCAGCCCGATCAGATCGTGCAGCCGGGTCAGGTCGTAGAGCTGGCTCTGCAGCGCCTCCACCGACATCGCGTCGAGGCTGCCGTGCAGGGTGATCAGCAGACGGTCGCCGTCGCGTGCCCCGTCGATGCGGGTCCCGTTCACCAGGGTGCCTCCTCCGGCCGGGAACGGACGATGGCCCACACCAGCTTGCCGCCGCGGGCCGGCAGGGCGCCCCACGACGAGGCCGCCGCACCGACGATCCGCAGACCGAGGCCACGGTCGGACAGCGACGGCCCGAGCAGCCCCGGAACCGGGTCACGCACCCGGGGAAGCACCATGTCACCGTCGTAGACGGCCAGGTGCAGAGCCGCCGCCGAACCGCCGCCGCGCGACGAGACGATCACTTCGATATCGGTACCCGCATGCTCGGCGGCATTCACCACCAGCTCGGAGATGACCAGCCTCGCCCGTTCACACAGATGACCGAGGCCCCAGCCGGTGCAGGCCTCGGTCACCAGTGAGCGGGCCTGCAGCGCCGCCGCCGCATCGGGCGGCAGTGCCAGATGCATCCGGTCCGGCAGCGGGTGCCTGCCGGACAGCGCGGCCCGGGCCTGCGGCACCGTCGCATACAGCACCAGCCAGTCCCGGGCACCGAGCCGCCGCAGCCGGCGGGCCAGCGGCGTGTGGGCCGGCACGCAGACCGCGACGGCGATCGGCGGTTCCATGCCGGCACCCTGGGAGCAGGCGGTCAGCCACAGCGGGGCGCTCGCCGCGTGCGGGTCCCGCAGATGGTGCAGGTCGACGATGACACCGGTGGGATGCCCGGCAAGACATTTGTCGAGCACCCTCCGGGCCTGCGCGGCCAGCCGCCGGTCCCACCCACCCCACACCGAGAGCTCGATGACCGCGGTGTCGGCGTCGATGACCGCCAGCACCGAGTCCGCCACCGCGTCACCGGACCACCCGATCAGATGCGGTGAGCCCGCGCCCATCTCCCCTACTCCCGGACCTCCGGTGTCTCGCGGTACGCCGCGAACAGAATGAAACCTGTCAATGCCGCCGCCGCAATTCTTGATTCAGGCGAATGACAGCGTCAACCAAGATTCACCATCCGCGACGATCAGAGGGCGCTCTGCAGGGCCAGCACCCCCCGGTGGACCGCCGTGATCGCCTTGCGCGCCGTGTCCTTGACGCTCGGTGAGGCCGCCGACGCCTCCCTGATCTGCCCGAGCAGGTCGAGGACCTGCCGGGCCCAGCGGACGAAGTCACCGGCCGGCATGTCCGCGTCGTTATGCCCGCTGGCCAGGACGCGGGCCAGCGGCTCACCACGGGCCCAGCGATACATCGGCCAGACGAACCCGGGGTCGGGCTCGCGGGTCAGCGACAGGCCGTGCTCGCTCTCGTCGGCGGCGATCTCGGCCCACAGCTTCGCGCAGGCGTCGACCGCGGCGCTGACCGGGCCCTTCGGCACCGAGGCCCGGTCGTCGCCCTCACGCCGCGACTCGTAGAGCACCATCGACACCGCCGCGGCCAGCTCGTCCGGAGCCAGACCGTCCCACACGCCCTGGCGCAGGCACTCGGCGACCAGCAGATCGGCCTCCGACCAGATGCGGCCCAGCATCCGGCCGGCCTCGGTCACCTCGCCGTCGGCGGAGAGGTAGCCGCGGGTGGCCAGCACCGCGCACACCTGGTCGAAGACGCGGGCGAGCGAACCGGTCCGCCCGGCCACCTTGTCGCGCAGCGCGTCGGTGTCGCGCAGCAGCCGGTGCCGGCGCTCGGCCCAGCGGGCATGGTCTTCCCGTTCCGGGCAGGCGTGGCACGGATGCTGCCGCAACTGCACCTTGAGCAGCGCGACCTCGGCGTCCTCACCGGGGTTGGCGCGGCTACGGCCACCGCGCCGGCGGTCCGGGTGGCGGTCCAGGCCGGTGGCACTGATCTCGGCGGCGAGATCGCGGCGGGCGCCCGGCGAACGGTGGTTGAAGTTGCGCGGCACCCGCACGCGGGACAGCACCTCCACCTCACCGCCGAAGTCGCCGGGGCTGACCCGGCCGGCCCAGCGGTCCTGGGTGAGCACCAGCGGCCGCGGCTCACCGAACCCGACGGCCGCCGGCTCCAGCACCACGGCGAGCCCGGCACGGCGGCCCTGCGGCACCCGGATCACGTCGCCGATCCGCAGTTTCTCCAGTGACGAGACCGCGGCCGAGCGGCGCTGCTGGACGCCCTGGCGGGACAGCGACTTCTCCCGGTCGGCGATGGCCACCCGGAGCGCGAAATACTCGTCGAAGTCGCCGTGGTGGCAGGCGGCGTCCTCGCCATACGTCTGCATGGTCTCGACGTTGCGCTGCACCTGGCGGGCCAGGCCGACCACCGACCGGTCCGCCTGGAACTGGGCGAACGACGACTCCAGCAGCTCACGCGACTTCTCCGCGCCGACCGTGCCGACCAGGTTGACCGCCATGTTGTACGACGGCCGGAACGACGAGCGCAGCGGATAGGTGCGCGTGGAGGCGAGGCCGGCCACGTGCCGCGGGTCCACGTCGGGGCTCCACAGCACCACGGCGTGGCCCTCGACGTCGATGCCGCGGCGCCCGGCCCGGCCGGTCAACTGGGTGTACTCCCCGGGGGTCAGGTCGACGTGCGCCTCGCCGTTGAACTTGACCAGCCGCTCCAGCACCACACAGCGGGCCGGCATGTTGATGCCCAGCGCCAGCGTCTCGGTGGCGAAGACCGCCTTGACCAGGCCCTTGACGAAGCACTCCTCGACCGCCTCCTTGAAGGCGGGCAGCATGCCGGCGTGGTGGGCGGCGACCCCGCGCTCCAGGCCGTCGAGCCACTCCCAGTAGCCCAGCACCGACAGGTCGTCGGCCGGCAGGTGCGCCACCCTGGCCGACACGATGCGCCGGATCTCGGCCCGCTCGTCCGGGTCGGTGAGCCGCAGCCCGGCGTTGAGGCACTGCTGGACGGCGGCGTCGCAGCCGGCCCGGCTGAAGATGAACAGGATCGCCGGGAGCAGACCGGCCCGCTCCAGCCGGTCGACCACCTCGGCGCGGGGTGGCGGCTGCCAGCGTTTGCCCCGGCCACCGCGCCAGCCGGACGCGGCCCGGTCGGTGAACTCCATCCGCCGGTCCATCTCGCGCGTGTAGCGCAGCAACTCGGGGTGGACGTCGTGTTTGCGCGCCGCGTCGGCGTCGTGGAACAGGTCGAACATGCGCCGGCCGACCAGCATGTGCTGCCACAGCGGAACCGGCCGGTGCTCGCTCACCACCACCTCGGTCTGGCCGCGGACGGTGACCAGCCAGTCGGCGAACTCCTCGTAGTTGCTGACCGTCGCCGACAGCGAGACCAGCGTGACCGAGGCCGGCAGGTGGATGATCACCTCTTCCCAGACCGCGCCGCGGAACCGGTCGGCCAGGTAGTGCACCTCGTCCATCACCACGTAGGCCAGATTGCGCAGCTGGCCGGAGCCGGAATAGAGCATGTTGCGCAGCACCTCGGTGGTCATCACCACCACCGGGGCATCACCGTTGATCACGTTGTCACCGGTGAGCAGGCCGACCTTGTCGGCGCCGTAGCGCGACACCAGGTCGTGATATTTCTGGTTGGACAGCGCCTTGATCGGCGTGGTGTAGAAGCATTTACGCTCCCCCGAGCGCAACGCCAGATGCACCGCGAACTCGCCGACCACGGTCTTGCCCGCGCCGGTCGGGGCGCAGACCAGCACGCCGCTGCCGCGCTCCAGGACCTGGCAGGCCTCGCGCTGGAAGTCGTCGAGGTCGAAGCCCACGTCGGCCATGAAGTCCTCGAGGGCCGGGTAGGTGGCGACCCGCGCCGCCCGCCGCTTGGATGCCGCATATTTCTCGGCGGGACTCGTCATGAACACCAGGCTAGTTCGTCGGTATGACAAAACGCAGCACGGTTATGGGGCCGTCAGGGACGGTGCGACGGGTCGGTAAGGTGCACGACGTGCCGCATGCCTCGAATCCTCCTGCCCCTCCGGTGCGGCCCGTGGAGGCCGTGCTGTTCGACTTCCACGGCACACTGGCACAGGTGGAGGACGCGCTGGCCTGGGTTCTCGCCGCGGCGGCCGCGTGCGGGGCCGAGCTGGACCGGGGCCGGGCGACCATCCTGGCCGACCGGTTGACCACCGCTGGCCGCGCCGGTGGGCCGCTGCCGCACCGGATTCCGCCACATCTGGCCGAGCACTGGGCCGATCGTGATCTCTACGCGCACAGCCACCGGGCCGCCTACACCGGACTGGCCGCGAGCGTGCCGACCGACGTGGAGGGTCTGGCCGACGCGCTGTATGAGAGGCTGCTCGTCCCGGACGGCTGGGTGCCGTACCCGGATGCCGAGCCGACGCTGCGCAAACTGCACGAGGCCGGGGTGAAGGTGGCGGTGGTCAGCAACATCGCGTTCGACGTGCGGCCGCTGTTCGCCGCCTGGGGGATGGACGGGCTGGTCGACGCGTTCGCGCTCAGCTACGAGGTCGGGCGGATCAAACCGGACCCGGCGATCTTCTGGCGCGCGTGCGGCATGCTCGGCGTGGAGGCGGAGCGGGCGCTGATGGTCGGTGACACCCCGGCCGACGCGGGCGCGGTCAAGGCCGGCTGCGCCGCGTACATCGTGCCGGCCGCCGACGCCGGCAAGCCGAACGGTCTGTCCGCGGTGCTCTCCCTGGCCCTGCCGGGTCAGGCGTAACGGTCCAGGACGGTTCCGCGGCGGCCCTTGCGGGCGGCGGTCTCGGCGATCGCGGCCGGCGACTCGCCCTGGGTGTTGACGGCGGCCTCGGCCATCGCCTTGAAGGCCTCCTTGGCGCTGCCCAGGACAGAGGTGGCGTTACCGAGGAGCGAGGTGGCGCGGGGGCCGATCGAGTTCGTCATGCCCTACCGTTCGCCCCCGTCCACGGGAAACTGACCCTCAACTCAGCGGAGCAACCGGACCGCACCCGGCACACAGCTCACCTCGACCGGCAGCGGGCCGAGCCGCTCGCCGTCCGCGTACGCCACGATGCCCTCGGCCGCGATGCGCACCTCGCGCGCCCGCAGCACGGTGACCCGCGGATCACGCACGTGGGTGCCCCGGCGCAGCCGCGGCTTGAGCCGCATCAGGTCGAGCCGCCCCAGCGGCGCCGCGAAGACCACGTCGAGCAGGCCGTCGGCCGGATCGGCGTCCGGCAGCATCCGCATCCCACCGCCGTAGCTCGCACAGTTGCCCACCGCGACGATCTCCGCGGCGAAAGTGTGCTCGGCGCCGTCCAGCGTCACCGTGTAGGACCGCGCCCGCAGCCGGACCAGTTCCAGCAGGATGGCCAGGTCGTAGCGGCGCGGCCCGGCGGGCCGGCGCATCCGGTTGGCGCGCTCGTTGACCAGCGCGTCGAAGCCGGCGGCCAGGACCGCCCCGAACCAGCGCCGCTCACCGTGGGCGCCGGAGGTCCGGGCGAGATCGAAGCGGTGGTCACGGCCGTCCCGCAGCGCCACCGCGATCCCCTCCGCGGCCTTCATCGGATCATCGGGTACGCCCACCGCGCTCGCGAAGTCGTTGCCGGTCCCGGCCGGCACCACCCCGAACCCGACCGGCCGCCCGGCGACCGACTGCAGGGCCCGGTGCACCGTGCCGTCCCCACCGACCGCGACGACGGCCGCCGCCCCGTCCCCGACCGCGGCACGGCAGGCCTCCTCGGCCTCGATCCCACTGCCGGCGGTCAGGATCCGGACGTCGTGCCCGGCCGTCCCGAGAGCCTCCACGACCCCGGGAAGCAGACCGCGGTGCCGGCCGCGCCCCGCCGAGGGGTTGGCCAGCACCGCGATGAAGTCAGTCACGATCCGGAATTAGATCAGGTCATGTCGTCGAACCTGCGCTCGATGGGTCTCGGCTGGGCCACGGGCGCCGGCGAGTCGATCGCGGTGGGCCCCTCGATCGGGTCGGAGGCACCGACCGGCACGCGCTCCTCCGGCAGCTCGGAGATCGCGTCGTCGTCGAGCCCGGCGTAGATCTCCTTGCCACGGCCCTTGCGCTTGTCGTTGAGGAAGGCCACCCCGACGGCGATGAAATACAGCAGGGACAGGCAGGCGGCCAGCAGGGTCATGCCGAACGGCCCGGGGTCGGGGGTGGCGATCGCGGCGAACGCGAACGACAGGAAGACCACGGTCCGCCACCAGCTGAGCAGCCGCTTGGCGGTGACCACACCGGTGAAGTTGAGCATGAGCAGCGCGAGCGGGAACTCGAACGCCGCACCGAAGATCATGATCATGCTGGTCACGAAGCCGGTGTAGGCGGTGACCTCGAGCTGGGTGGTCTCGCCGAGGACACCGGCCCTCATGATGAATTGGAGGCTGTGTTTCACCACGAAGTAGGCCAGCGTCGCGCCGCCGGCGAACAGGGGCGCGGCGATCGCGACGAACACGTATGCCCATTTGCGCTCGTGCCGGTGCAGGCCGGGCGCGATGAACGCCCACAGCTGATAGAGCCAGACCGGCGCGCCGACGATCAGACCGACCCAGAGCGCGATCTTCAGCTTCAGGATCAGCTGGTCAGCCACCCCCAGCGTCAGCCAGTTGCACTTGCCCTGGCCGACCGCCCCTCCCGTCCACGACGTGTCGAGGCCGCAGTAGGGCGCGGCGAGCAGGTCGAAGACCCACTCGGCGAGGATGAAGCCGACGATCAGGCCGACCACGATGCCGCAGGACGCGAAGAACAGCCGGTTACGCAACTCCCGGACGTGCTCGATGAGCGTCATGGAGCCGTCGGAAGCCTGCTGGAACTTGCTGGGTCCCTTTTTCTTACGCAGGCTCAGTGCCATCGGCCCGGGTCAGCGGTCGTTGGTGCGGTGCTGGACCGGGTCGACGTAGGGCTGAGCCTGCGGCGCGGGCTGCTGGTAGCCCTGCGGCGCGGGCTGCTGGTAGCCGGCCGGCGGCGGGGGCGCCTGCTGGTAGCCGGGCTGCTGGTAGGGCTGCTGCACCTCACCCTGCAACGGGGTGCGGCTGTGCTGCGGCTCCGCCTTCTCCGCGACGTTGTTGTTGTCGTCGTCGACGAGGCCCTTGGTCTCCGCCTTGATGATCCGCAGCGAACGGCCGAGGGACCGTGCGGCGTCCGGCAGTCGCTTCGCGCCGAAGAGCAGGATCAGCACAACAACGAGAACGATGATGTGCCATGGCTTGAGGGCGCCCATGGGATGACTCCAGTCGGTCGGATCAGTTTGCGGGGTCCATCGTACGTGTGGATCCTGACGATTCTGCCGTCCGGATCCCTCAGGTTTCTTATGATCTTGGTAAGCCCAGGACAACAGGGCGGTAACTGCCCGTCACCGGCCGCGGCCCGCCTTGATCTCCTCGACCTTCTCCTGCGCACGCTCGGCCCGCTCCTGAAGGCCCTGCACGGTTGTCTGCAACCGCTCCGCGCTCTGTTGCAGCACGAGCGCCTCGTCACGACGGCGTTCCAGCTTGCCCGCGGCCCGGCGCAGCGCCGGCAGCCGGCCCAGCACCCGCGACGCGGCGAAGATCAGGACGAACAGCGCGATCACCACCACGGCGATCCAGACCCACATCAGCACGCGGCCCACCCTATCCGGCCGTGAGCGGGTCCGCGCCGAGGCCGGTCGGCGCGGCGTACTGATCGAGGGCCGTCGCGGCCTGCGCCCGGATTCGGTCGAGCAGCTCCGGCGGGCCGATCACGGTGACGTCGCGGCCCTGCCCGGTGAGGAAGCGCTGCGCCCAGCCGAGGTCGGTGACCCGCATCGTGACCAGCCACTCGGTGGTGTCCTTGACGACCTCCTCGACCGGGTAGTACTCGGTGATCCACCGGCCGCCGCGGCCGACCCGCAGGGTGACCAGCGGCAGCTCCGGGCCGGGCCGGAACACGCCGGCGGTGACGTCGTGCGGGACCGCCCCGACCGGTGGCGCGGACGGCTCGTCGAGCTCGGTGAACCCGTCGATCCGGTCGATCCGGAACAGCCGGGTCGCCTCGGCCCGCCGGCACCAGGCCTCCAGATAGTTGAAGCCGCCCACCATCAGCATCCGCATCGGGTCGATGACCCGGTCGGTCGTCTCGTCGCGGGCCGCGGTGTAGTAGGTGAGCCGCAGCGCGTGCCCGGAGTCCACCGCCCCGCGGACGGCGGCCAGCTTCTTCTGGTTCGCCGGCAGCCGGACCGCGACCGGGGCGTCGGCCAGGTCACCGGCCGCGCTCTCGATCTTGGCGAGGGCCCGTTCGATGGCGTCCCGGGTGCCGATACCCGGGGTCTCGGCGAGCATCCGCAGTGCCACCACCAGGGCGAGCGCCTCGTCCGGGTTGAGGCGCAGCGGCTTGTCCATGCCGGCGTCGTGGCTGATCGTCACGTGGTCACCGTCGATGGCCATGTCGATCAGGTCGCCGGGGCCGTAGCCGGGCAGCCCGCACACCCACAGCAGCTCCAGGTCCTCGCGGAGCTGCTTGTCGGTCACGCCCAGGTCGGCGGCCGCCTCGGAGATCAGGATGCCGGGCCGGGCCAGCAGGTAGGGCACCAGGTTGAGCAGGCGGCCGAGCCGGTCCCCGGACGGCGTCCGCACGGCGCTCATGCCGTCACCGCCGGGACCTCGTGGCGGACGATGAGTTCCTTGAGGTGCTGGATGACGGCGTCCCGCAGCTCCGGTGGGCCGTCGGCGCGGGCGTCCGGACCGTACCCGGCGATCCGGGCGGCCAGCCACTCGACGTCGCCGTACACGATGGTCAGACGGTCGCCGTCCGGACCCGGGGTGACGTCGGCGGCGAGCCGGCGCAGTCCGGCGGCCCGGCCGTGGCGCACCGTGACGGTGGCCCGGCCGTTGCGGGCGATCGGACCGGACGAGCGGGCCACGTGGCTGATCAGGTCGGCACCGGCGGGCGGCTCGAAAGCGCCGCCCCGGCCGGTGGCGCGCACGTCGCCGACGATGCGCGACAGCCGGAAGCAGCGGGTCGCGGCCCGGTCGCGGTCGTGTCCCACCACATACCACCGGCCGCGCCAGCAGACCACGCCCCACGGTTCGAGGCGGCGGGTGCTGGGCTCGTCGACCTCGGGCACCCGGTACTTGAAGGTGACCGCGCGGCGCTCCCGGGCGGCCGAGGTGAGCGGGCCGAACGCCGGGTCGACGGTGACGACCGGCTCGACGCCGAGGGTGGCCTGCGGGTCCACCTCGACGCCGGCGGCACGGAGTTTGGCCAGTCCGGACGAGGCGGCGGCGGCCAGACCGGCATGCTGCCACAGGCGGGCGGCGATGCCGACGGCCGCGGCCTCGTCCGGTTCGAGCAGGATGTCGGGCAGCGCGTATTCCCGCTGCGCGATCCGGTAGCCGGGCTCCTGGTCGAAGATGCTGGCCGTCCCGGTCTCCAGCGGCACACCCAGGTCACGCAGCTCGGCCTTGTCCCGCTCGAACTTGCGCTGGAACGCCTCGTGATCGCGTGGGTCCGACGGGTCGTGCTCGTAACCGGGCACGGTCGCGGCGATCTGCGCGGCGGTGAGGAACCGTCGCGTGGACAGGAGGCAGATGACCAGGTTTACCAGGCGCTCGGTACGAGTGCGCGACACGGGCGCAACGCTAGCAGGCGCCCGGGGACGACGGTTATCCGTCACGGTGCCGGGGAAGACCGCATCCGTGACCTCCGCTGACACGTTCGTCCCCGCGCCCGCCGAGCCACCCGCCGAGTCGGAGAGTGTCGGCACCGTCCTCGTCGCCGGTGCCGCCAATCTGGCCATCTCGGTGGCGAAACTGGTCGCCGGGCTGCTCTCCGGGTCGGCCGCGATGCTGTCCGAGGCGGCGCACTCGCTCGCCGACACCGTCACCGAGGTGTTCCTGTACGTGGCGCTGCGGCGCGGCACCAGGCCGGCCGACGAACACCACCCGTTCGGGTACGGCAAGGAGAGCTGGGTCTGGGCGTTCATCGCCGCGATCTTCACGTTCGTGGCCGGTGCCGGGTTCTCGATCTACCACGGTGTCGTGACGATCGTCGAGGGCGAGCACACCGGGGACTATCTGGTGTCGTACATCGTGCTGGCCGTCGCGTTCGCGGCCGAGAGCGTCTCGTTCGCCAAGGCGCTCAAGCAGGTGCGCGGGGCGGCCCGCCGGTGGGACGTCACGCCGCGCCGGTACCTGCGGCACACCTCCGACACCACGGTGAAGGCGGTCTTCTTCGAGGATCTCGCGGCGCTGGCCGGGCTGGTGCTGGCCGCCGCCGGGCTGGGCCTGGCGCAGGTCACCGGCTCGGAGGTCTGGGACGGGGTCGCGTCGATCCTGATCGGCCTGCTCCTGCTGGTGGTGGCGGCGGTCCTGGCCCACAACAACGCGTCGCTGCTGGTCGGGCAGGCGGTGCCGGAGCGGATCCACGACCGGATCGCCGCGGACATCGCCGGCATCGACGTGGTGACCGCGGTCCCGACGCTGTTCACCATGCGGATCGGGCCCGGTGAGATCCTGGTCGCCGCCAAGGTCGACTTCGCCGACCAGGTGCCGGCCGGTGACATCGAGGCGGCCTGCGACGAGGCGGAACAGCGGCTGCGGGCGACGTTCCCCGGGATCCGGTACGTGTTCCTGGACCCGACGCGGGGCGGGAGCCGCAGCGGCGGATAGGGTCGCGGCCATGGTGCGATGGCGGTCCGGGACGGTCCAGTCGGTACGGCGCAGCTGGCACGGCGCGGTCGAGCTGGACGTGGTCACCGACGACGGGCCGCTGCGGGCGCTCGCCTACCCCGATCTGGTCGGTGCCCCGGAGCCCGGCGACCGGGTGCTGCTCAACGTGGGTGCGCTGGTGATGGGGCTGGGCACCGGGGGCTACGCGCTGGTCGTGGCGATCCCGGACCGGTTGCCCGCCGACCCGGTCGACGACGGTTCCACCCGCGACGCCGGCCACCTGGTCAAGGCGCGGTACACCCCGTTGCAGCCGATCCGTCTCGGCGTCGACGAGGAGGCCTCCCCGCACCGGGCGGTGATGGCCGCCGCCGAGTCGGTCGACGGCATGCCGGTGATCACCGCCGACCTGCACTCGGCGCTGCCGGCGATCCTGGCCGGGATCCACGCCGACCGGCCGGGTGCCCGGGTGGCGTATGTGATGACCGACGGCGGGGCGCTGCCGGCGTGGTTCTCCCGCACGCTCGACGGGCTGCGCGGGCACCTCGCCGGGACGGTCACCACCGGGCAGGCGTTCGGCGGTGATCTGGAAGCGAGCACCGTGCACACCGGGCTGCTGGCCGCCCGGCACGTGCTGCACGCCGACGTGACGATCGTGGCGCAGGGGCCGGGCAATCTGGGGACCGGCACGACCTGGGGTTTCTCCGGGGTGGCGCTGGGCGAGGCGGTCAACGCGATCGCGGTGCTCGGCGGGCGGCCGGTCGGCTCGCTGCGGATCTCCGACGGTGACGGCCGGGACCGGCACCGCGGGGTGTCACATCACAGCCTCACGGCGTACGGAAGAGTCGCCCTCGTCCCCGCCGACCTGCCGGTGCCGGACGGCCTGCCGCAACCGTTGGCCGCGTCGGTCGACGCCGCGCTCGCGCCGCTGGCCGCACGGCACCGCATCGTCCGCGTGCCCTCCGACGGCCTGGACCGGGCGCTGCGGGAGTGCCCGGTGCCGCTGTCGACGATGGGCCGCAAGCTGGATCAGGACCACGGTTACTTCCTGGCGGCGGCGGCCGCCGGCCGTCACGCCGCGAGTCTGCTGGACTGACCGGCGACCTCCACCCGGTTGCGGCCGGCCGCCTTCGCCGCGTAGAGCGCCGTGTCGGCCCGTGCGAGCAGCTCGTCGGAGGTCTCCGCACCGTCCCAGACGGCCAGCCCGGCGGAGAACGTCTGCCCGAGCGGGGTGGCTTCCAGGGCCCGGGTCAGCGCCCGGTGCCCGTCGCCGGCCCCGGCGGCCGGCAGCAGGACCACGAACTCCTCGCCACCGAAGCGGGCGATCACGTCGATGTCGCGCAGCGCCGCGTGCCAGGCCGCGCTGGCCGCTTTGAGCAGTTGATCACCGGCCGGGTGACCGTACGTGTCGTTGTACCGCTTGAAGTGGTCCAAATCGAGGATGGCGATGGCGACGGGCTCGTTGTTGCGGCGAGCCCGTTCCAGGGCCCGGGGCAGCTCGTCGTTCCAGGCGCGCCGGTTCGGCAGTCCGGTCAGTTCGTCGCAGCGGGCCAGCTCACGGACCTGCCGGGCCTGCCGTTCGACGTGCCGGAGGAGCAGCGCCATCCGGGTGACCACCAGCAGGAACAGTACGGCCGAGCAGGCCGCGATGCTCCACCCGTCGGTCACCTGCCCACCGGCGGTCTGTGCGGCCAGCACCGCCGGGGCGATCAGCGAGGCCCCGGCGAGCAGCGCCAGCAGGCCCTTGCCGAGCCCGGCGGGGCGGGCGTCGGCGGGCGCGGCCACCTCACGGGCGCCGCCGTGCAGGCAGGCGACACCGAACAGCGTGAACGCCACCAGGAACACCGACTCCAGGCCGCTGGAGAACCACGGCTCCGCGAGCAGCGCCTCGCCGGTCCCGCCCATGTTGTCCAGCACCACCCAGGCACTGTCGCCGACCAGGAAGGCGCCCAGCGAGCCGGTGATCCACCAGAACGGGGCACCGCGACTGCCGCCGCTGCGCAACAGGCGGGTGGTCATCGCGATCAGCAGCAGGTCACCGATGGGGTACGCCACCTGCGTCGCGTGCGCCAGCCGGTCCATCGGGTCGCCCAAGCCCACCGGGGAGATCACGTACACCCAGGCGAGCAGGCCGAACCCGGTGGTGATGGTGGCCGCGTCGACGAGTGCCGCCCCGTCGGGCCGCCGGTCCCGCCGCCGGATCAGGACGGCCAGCGCGGCCGCGCAGGCCGGGTAGAGGCCGAGGAAGAACGGGTCGGCCGGGGTCGGCAGGTCGACCAGCCCGAACCAGGCCTCGGCGGCGTCGCCGACGGCGATCCCGGTGGAGTTGCTGAACACACCGGCCGCGAAAAGCCACCACGGCAGCCGTTCCGGGCGGGGCAGCCGGTGGGCGCCGACCAGCAGCGCCGCGACACCGGCCCAGCCGATCCCGACCTGCCAGCCGGTGCGCCACCACCCCAGGTCCGGGAGGAACTGGTACACGGCGATGGCGAGAGCCGCCATCGCCGCGAAGACCGTCGCGGGCCGTCCGGCCCGTGCGCGCTGTTCCGACACGCTGTCCAGGAGACGTCACGGCGGGGACGACGCGGGTGACCGGGCGGGTGCGATCGGGTTGTTCAGCCGCGCCGGCGGATCAGGGTGACCCCGTCGCGGACCGGCAGCATCACCGAGTCGACCCGGTCGTCGGTGACGATCCGGTCGTTGAGGCCGGCCACCGCCCGGTCCGACTCGTCGCCCGGGTCGAGGACCCGGCCGCCGCGCAGCACGTTGTCGAAGACCATCAGCCCGCCGGGCCGCAGCCGGGGCACGAGCGCGTCGTAGTAGTCGGGGTAGCCGGTCTTGTCCGCGTCGACGAACGCGAAGTCGATCACCGGGTCCGGCGGGAGCGCCCGCAACGTGGTGAGCGCGGGGGCGATCCGCAGCTCGATCCGGTCGGTCAGCCCGGCCCGCTGCCAGTAGTCGCGGGCCACCGCGGTCCACTCCTCGGAGACGTCACAGGCCAGCAGCCGCCCGCCCGGGCGCAGGCCGCGGGCGATGCAGATCGAGGAGTAGCCGGTGAACGTGCCGACCTCGACGGCGTTCGTGACGCCGGTGAGGCGTACCAGCATGGTGAGCAGGGCGCCCTCGTCGTGCGAGATCTGCATGCCGGCGGCCGGCGGGTATTTCGCCCTGGTCTCGGCGGCCAGGTCGCGCAGCACGTCGTCGGCGGGTGTGCAATGGGTGAGCAGGTAGTCGCCGACTGCGGGATCGATGATGTCAGCCATACCGGACAGCTTTCCGCAAACCCGACGCCCGCGTCAGCCCGCGGGGATCAAAATCCGGCGATGGTACGGCCACGCATGCCACCGCCTGTCTCGAAGGCGGACTCAGGCGCTGAAGATCAGATAGGCCCAGCCGGCGAGGAGCAGGACGAGGATCGCGGCGAGAACCCAGGTGGGGACCCGGTGATTGCCCTCCCGATTGTCCTGGATCTCACGGCGGATCTTCTCCCGGCGACGGTCCAGCCGGTTCAGGCGGACCTCGGACTCGGTGCGCTCGGATGGTTCGGGCAGGTCAGGTGTCGTCATAGCGGGGCCAGCGTAGCCTGCCTAGTAATTGGCGTACACCCGCCACAGGTTCTCCTGGTCGGTGAGCTGCCGGCTGTAGGCGGCGAGTTCGTCGATCGTCCCGGTGAGGTAGGGGTTCGGCGGTTCGGACGGCCACCCGGCCGGCGGTGGCAGCGGCAGACCACCCCACCGCCAGTACCCGTTCGCCGACGCCGATCCGGTGACCGCGGTGTTCGCCGTCCGCACGCCGTCGACGTAGAGCTTGAGGCCGTCCGCGCCGACGCTGCCCATCACGTGGTGCCAGGCACCGTCGTCGACCGCCGCGGCACCGGCCAGGGTGACCGGCACGCCGCCGCTGATCACCCCGAACCGGGCCCTGCCGGCGGTGTCGACGTAGAGCAGCCGGTCGGCGGAGATGCCGTCCGGGCCGCTGCCGGTGTCGGCGAACCCGGCGATCACCCCGCGGTCGCCGGGCGCGACCCGGATCAGGCATTCGACGGTGAACGCCGACGGAGCCGGGGTGGACGAGTACCTGCCGTTCCAGCCGTTCGTGACACCGCCGAACGCGACCGCTGTCGAGTTGGCGTGACCCGTCTTGGTGGTGCCGTCGAGGCCGCCGAACTCCTCGACCGCGATGCCGCCGAGCAGTGGCGTGAGGGTGGCGGTGACCAGGTCGTACCCGTTGAAGATCCGCAGGTCGTCGAGCTGTCCCTGCCAGCCGGCCGCGGTGGCGCCGCCGGTGAGGCGCCGGCCGATCTGTACCGCCCCGGACGACGCCCAGTGGGTGGTGTGTGTGGCCGCCGTGCCGGAGGAGCGCCCGTTGACGTAGAGCCGGATCTGACTGCCGGCCTCGTAGACGCCGGCCACATGGGTCCACTGGTTGAGCACCACGGAGTTGGCGGCACTGTAGGTGACCGTCGGTGTGGCCGCGCCCGAGTCGCTGGGCCAGAACCGCATCGCCCACCGGTTCTGGGACTGGTCGTAGCCGATCGTGAAGGCGGTGGTGTTGGTCCCGTTCTGCGAGATGATCGTCCGGTCGGCAGCCGCGCTGGTCAGTTTGACCCAGGCGCCGGCCGAGAAACTGCCGTTGGTGTTCACCTGCCCGGCCGGGCCCTGCAGATATCCGGTCGGGCCGGCGGTGGGGATGCTCAGGCCGTTGCCGGTACGGCCGGTGGCGAGGGCGGCGGCGCCGCCGAGGGTGACACCGGCTGCCGACCGGGCGGTGACCGTGCCTCCGCCGGTGCTGGACGCACTGCCGGTCCAGCCGGGTGTGCCGGACACCTCGTCGAAGGACCAGCGGGCGGTGGCGCGTACCGGGAGCTCGGCGACCTCGGCCGCGGACAGCGCCCGCCGCCAGGTCCGCGCCTCTCCGATGAGCATGCCGGTGCCGGTGTCCCGGCCGCCGTACGACGACCACGCATTGGCGATCCGGTAGCGCCCGAAGCCGATGTTGCGGCCGGTCGCGGCGTTGACCGGGACGGTGTGCGCGGCGGTCGGCGCCGCCGCGGTGCCGTTGACGTAGAGCGTCATCGTGCCGGTGCCGGCGTGGAAGACCCCGGTCAGCAGCGCCCACGTGTTGACTACCGCGGTCGGGCCGTGGACGGTGTCCCAGCCGGTGACGCCGGTCAGGGTACTCGGATCCTTGGCCATGGTGAAGGTCCAGCACGGCGGCGTCGTGCAGGAGGCGCTGTGGTCGGCGACCAGGGCCACGTCGCTGCGCGGGTAGGAGCTGTTGGTCAGGTGGGCGACGGCCGCCCTGGTCCCGCTCACCGTCGGCGCGGTGTCGCCGAGGTTCGCCCACACCGAGACGGTGAAACCACGGTCGGCGCGGAACGGTGACAGCACCGACGACAGGGCGGCCTGGGCGAACGTCGCGTTCGACGAGGCACCCAGCATGTACGCCCCACCGGTCGGCCCCGGGCTCGCGGTGATCGTCATCCCGCTGCCGGTGTGCTGGCCGGTGTTGGTCGCCCCCGACGCGTCGGCGAACCTGGTGGCCGCGGCACCGTCGTCCATCCGCCACCACATCGACGACCCGTTCGTCGGGCCGGCGTAGGTGCCGTTCTGGCTGTTGCCCGACGAGTCGGTGGCGACCGAGGTGACCGCTCCGGACTGGGCGTCCTCACCGCGGTGGTAGAAGACCGGCCCTCCATCGGTGACGATCTTCGGCACGCCGGGGAATCCGGCCGACGCCGCCACGGTGGCCGGCGCCGACGCGGTCGCGGTCCACACGCCGCCGGCCGAACTCCACAGCCACGGGCCGGATGCCAGCAGAACGCCGGTCAGCACGACCAGCAGCACCTTGCGCACGGTCAGCTCCGCGCTTCCCACACGGCGGTGAACGTGCCGCTCAGCCCGGCGGCGGTGTCGTCAGAGGGCAGGAGCAGCTCGAACCGCCAGGCCCGGGTGTCACTCTGGGTGGCCGCCCAGGCGCCGTCGCCGGTGGCCCAGTCGGTGTGCGCGGCCAGGTACGCATCGAGTTTCAGCGTGCCGGAAGCGTTGTACAGCACCCCGGCGGAGCTGAAGTCGCCGCAGTCGGTCTGTGTGCCGGTGCCGTAGTGGACGCGGGCGATCAGTTTGGCGGGCAGACCGCCGCCGACCGCCGGGAAGTACATCCGGACGGTTGCCGGGATCGATCCGGTGTACTGGGTGATCACGCAGGTGACCGGGTTGCTGCCGGGGATGGCGTCGGTCACCGCGAAGACCTTGCTGCCGGGTGCGGCGGCGGTGATCGCGACGGTTCCGGCGGTGAAGCTGTTGCCGGCCGAGGACGTGGTCCGCACGTAGGCGGCGTCCACCAGCGGCACCTGCAGGCCCGCCACCGCGGCCAGCACCAGGGCGTGCGGCCACCTCGCTCTCGCCATGCCCTTCCGTTTGGCCGCTCCGGCGATGGCGTTAGTGTCCCGGGCGGACCTGGCCCGCCCGGGACACCCCGCTCAGTTGACCTGCGCCTCCCAGGTGAAGGTGGCCGTCGCGGACAGACCGGACGAGGCGTTGCCGGTGCCGGCGGGCATCAGCCAGGAGATCCGGTACCAGGCGCTGTCGTTGCCGGTCACCGTCCACTCGGTGGCCGAGGCGGTGGTGAACGTGGCCGGGAATCCGCTGAGGACACCGCCGGCCGTCGTGCCGGGTGTGTTGTAGACGTCCGCGGCGGTGGTGTAGCTCGCGCAGGCCGAGTTGGTGGCTCCGCTGCCCCGGTCCACCTTGACGATCAGCGCGCCCTGCAGGGCGGCGTTCCCGCCGAGGGTCGCGTACATCCGGATCTTCGCGGCGCCGCCGGTGTAGACGACCTCCACGCACCGGGTCTCACCCGTGTAGACGTTGTCCGGGGCGAACCCCGGGTAGGCGATCGTGGTGTCCGCGCTGTCCGGCCGGATGTTGCTGACCGTCCAGTTCACGCCGCCGGTCATGGTGTTGGTGATGTTCGTGACCGAGCCCGAGTTCCACGTGTTGACCGAGCTGTTCGTGGTGGCCGAGTAGGCGGCCTGCGACGACTGCCAGACCAGCAGCGAGCCGAGCAGGATGCTCAGCGGTACCGCCACGCCGGTGACACGGCGACGTCGACGGGGTCCGTCGGCTGACTGCGTCATGTCTTGTCTCCTTCGGGGTACCGATGACTACGATGGCCACAATCGGTAGCGACGCAGAAGCATTGAGCGATCATCAGGCAGGACACAGCGAGTGGCCCGCCTGGGCCCGCCTGGTGACGGTCCTCGCCGCCCGGATCGCCATCGGCACCGCCGTCGTGGCCGTGCTGTGGTCGGTCATCCCGGTCGCGTTCGGCTGGACCAGCGTGGTCGTGACGTCGGGCTCGATGGGCCCGCGGCTGCGCAGCGGTGACGTGGCCATCGCCTCACCGGCGACCGGTGTGCAGATGGTCCCCGGGCAGCCGGTACTGGCCGACAACCCGGTCCGCCCCGGCAAGCTGCTGCTGCACCGGGTGATCCGCCGCAACACCGACGGCTCGCTGGTGACCAAGGGCGACGCGAACCCGTCCGAGGACTCCACGCCCGTGCCCGCCGCCTCGGTGGTCGGGCGGCCCCGGCTGCTGGTCCGTTACATCGGGCTGCCGGTCTACTGGCACGGCGTCGGCGAGCACCGCAAGGTGGCCGTCACCGGCGTGGTCGGAGCGCTGCTGCTCCTCGTCGCCAGCCGGCGCACCGACGAGGAGGAGATCGTCGCCGGGCCCGTGCCCGCACGGCACCGGCGCCGGCCACCCGCGCACCGGCGCCCGCCCCGCTGGAGCGATCACATGCTGGCGATCAGGCGCTCCACCCGCTCGTCGTAGGCACGGAACGGGTCCTTGCACAGCACGGTCCGCTGCGCCTGGTCGTTGAGTTTCAGATGCACCCAGTCGACGGTGAAGTCACGCCGCTTCTCCTGGGCGTGCCTGATGAACTCGCCGCGCAGCCGGGCCCGGGTGGTCTGCGGCGGCGTCTCCTTCGCCTCGAAGATCTGCAGGTCGTTGGCGATCCGGTCGACCGTCTTACGCTTCTCCATCAGGGCGTAGAGGCCACGGCCCCGGCGCACGTCGTGGTAGGCCAGGTCGAGCTGGGCGATCCGCGGATGCGACATCGGGATCTCGTGCTTGGCCTGGTAACGCTCGATCAGCTTGTATTTCGACACCCAGTCGATCTCGCGGGCCACCGGGTCGAGATTCTCCGACTCGATCGCGTTGAGCACCCGGCCCCACAGCTCGACGACCCGCTTGGCGACCGGGTCGCCCCCGCGCCGCTCGACGAACTCGGTCGCCTTCGCCAGATACTCCTGCTGGATCTCCAGCGCGGAGACCTCCTTGTTGTTGGCCAGCCGGATCTTGCGGCGGCCGGTGACGTCGTGGCTGACCTCGCGGATCGCCCGGATCGGGTTCTCCAGGGTCAGGTCGCGCATCACCACGCCCGCCTCGATCATGCGCAGCACGATGTCGGCACTGCCCACCTTCAGCAGGGTGGTGACCTCGTTCATGTTCGAGTCGCCGACGATCACGTGCAGCCGCCGGTACCGCTCGGCGTCGGCGTGCGGCTCGTCGCGGGTGTTGATGATCGGCCGGGACCGGGTCGTCGCGCTGGAGACGCCCTCCCAGATGTGCTCGGCACGCTGCGACAGGCAGAACACCGCACCGCGCGGGGTCTGCAGCACCTTGCCGGCACCGCAGATCAGCTGCCGGGTCACCAGGAACGGGATGAGCACGTCGGCGAGCCGGCCGAACTCGCCGTGCCGGCTCACCAGATAGTTCTCGTGGCAGCCGTACGAGTTACCGGCGGAGTCGGTGTTGTTCTTGAAGAGGTAGATCTCCCCCGCGATGCCCTCGTCGTGCAGACGCTTCTCCGCGTCGACGAGAAGGCCTTCCAGGATCCGCTCGCCGGCCCGGTCGTGGGCGACCAGATCGGTGACGGAGTCGCACTCGGGGGTCGCATACTCGGGGTGGGAACCGACGTCGAGGTAGAGGCGGGCGCCGTTACGGAGGAACACGTTGCTGCTGCGTCCCCAGGAGACCACTCGGCGGAACAGGTAGCGGGCCACCTCGTCGGGCGACAGCCGCCGCTGCCCCCGATAGGTGCACGTGACTCCGTACTCGGTCTCGAGGCCGAAAATTCGCCGTTCCATGTCAGAACACTACCGGCAGAAACCGGTTCAGCGGCACCCACAACCGCCCCTTTACATGATTGCGGGGCGTGGTCATGATGACCACGCCCCGCAATCGTCACGCCGATTACTTCTCGGTGTCCTCCGAGGCCGCCGACTCGGTCGGCTTGCCCTCGGCCGGGGCGGGCGGAGCCGCGTCGACCTCGCCCAGATCCGCGTCCGACACCGCCTCGTGCCCGAGCAGGGTGGTCAGTGCCGCCCCGGTGAGCCGCCGGAACGCCCGGCCCGGCCGCCGCCGGTCCAGGACCGCCACCTCGAGCTGCTTGTCGGTCAGCTGGCGCGGCTGGCCGTTCTCCCCGCCGATGCTGCCCAGTGCCTCCGACGCCAGGGACAGTGCCACGGTCAGCTCGGCGGTCGGGTCGTGCCGGTCCCGCAGCACGTTCCCGATCGCCTCGGCCTGGCCGCCCATCGCCATGAAGCCGGGCTCGTCCATGACCGAGCCGTCGTAGGTGATCCGGTACAGCTCGTCGGCCGCGGGCGTCGCGCCGACCTGCGCGACGCAGATCTCCACCTCATACGGCTTCTGCGTCTCCGAGAAGATCGCGCCGAGCGTCTGGGTGTACGTGTTGGCCAGCGCCCGGGCGGTCACGTCGCGCCGGTCGTAGCTCAGGCCGACCATGTCGGCCATCCGCACACCGCCGCGCCGCAGCGCCTCGAACTCGTTGTACCGCCCGACGGCCGCGAACGCGATCTTGTCGTAGATCTCGCTGATCTTCCGCAGGGTGGTGATGTTCTCGGCGACCAGCAGGACGCCGCCCTCGTAGGTGAGCACCACGGCCGACCGGCCGCGGGCGATGCCCTTCCGGGCGTACTCCGAACGGTCCCGCTGAACCTGCTCGGGTGATGCGTAGAACTGCATGGCCACGGGTGGCTACCTCTCTTCCTTGAAGTGCGGGTCAGCCGCCCGGGTTCTCGTGACGCCCCGCGACGACCCGCTCGGCCACCGTGGTGATCTCTTCGTCGCTCAGCCGGTGCGTGCCGGCCGCCGTCGCGGTCATCACCACCGGGTAGATCTTGCGGATGACGTCCGGTCCGCCGGTCGCGGTGTCGTCGTCGGCCGCGTCGTACAGCGCCTCGACCGCCAGGGTGATCGCGTCCTCGGTGCTCACGCCCGCCCGGTAGCGCTTCTTCAGCGCCGACTTCGCGAACAGCGAACCCGAGCCGATCGCCTCGTAGCCGGTCTCCTCGTAGATGCCGCCGGCCACGTCGAAGCTCCAGATCCGGCCGGGACGCACTCCCTCGGCGGGGGCCAGGTCGAACCCGGCGAACAGCGGCACCACGGCCAGGCCCTGCATGGCCGCGCCCAGGTTGCCACGCACCATCGCGGCCAGGCGGTTCGCCTTGCCGTCGAGGGACAGCATGGCGCCCTCGATCTTCTCGTAGTGCTCCAGCTCGACCTGGAACAGGCGGATCAGCTCGATGCCGATACCTGCCGTCCCGGCGATGCCGATCAGCGAATACGCGTCGGCGGGGTGCACCTTTCTGATGTCCCGGCTGGCGATCAGGTTGCCCATGGTCGCCCGGCGATCACCGGCCATCACCACACCGTCGGTCGTCGCGATCGCGACGATCGTGGTGCCGTGCGGTGCGATGTCGGCGGACAGACCCGGTGGCAGCGGCCGGCGGCCCGGAAGCAGCTCCGGGGCGGCCTGACTCAGGAACTGCGTGAAGGAGGACGTCGAAGTGCTGGTGAAGAAATCCGGTAGACGCCCGGATGGATCAAAGCCCGTCGCCACGTGGTTCCTTTCAGGTACGTGCAGTTGAAGCACACTATCCCGCCGGAGCGTGCGGGTGCGATCAACATCATCGACATGTCTTGAGGAAATGGCGGACGCCGCCGAAACGGCGGCGCCCGATCATTCAGAAACGGACAAAGAGGTCACTGACCGCCCTTTTGGACGTATCCCCTCACGAACTCCTCGGCGTTCTCCTCCAGGACGGAGTCGATCTCGTCCAGGAGGTCGTCGACGTCCTCGGTGATCTCGGCGTGCCGTTCCGCTACCTCGGGACTGGCCTCGACGGTGACGTCCTCGATCTCCTGGTCGCTGCGGCCCTTCCCGCTCTGCGACTGACCACCTGTGTCTCGGGTTGCCATGGATGTCCCCCTTCTCAGCCGTCCCCGAAGTCCTGCAACATCGGGTTGGGAAAAACCTACCTCGCGCCTATGACGAAACGGCCCGCCGGAACGGGTGTTTTATTACCGGCTCGTGATCACCTCGAGCAGATCCTTCGCGCTCTCACACTTGTCGAACAGCGCGCCGACATGCTTCTTGGTGCCGCGTTCCGGCTCCATCATGGGCACCCGGACCAGCGACTCGCGGCCCACGTCGAAGATCACCGAGTCCCAGCTGGCGGCGACCACCTCGGAGGCGTACTGCGCGAGGCAGCGGCCCCGGAAGTAGGCCCGGGTGTCCTCCGGCGGCTCGTACATGGCGCGCTGCGTGGTCTCCGGGTCGAGCAGGGTCTTCATCGACCCGCGCGCCACCAGGCGGTGGTAGAGGCCCTTCTCCGGGCGCACGTCGGAATACTGGAGATCGACGAGCTGCAGCTTGGGCGAGGACCAGCCCAGGCTCTCCCGCTCCCGGTAGCCCTCGAGCAGGCGCAGCTTGGCGACCCAGTCCAGGCTGTCGGAGAGCAGCATCGGGTCACGGCCCAGCTTGTCGAGAGCGTCCTCCCACCGGTCCAGGACGTCGGCGGTCTGCTCGTCGACGTCGGTGCCGTACCGCTCGTCGACGAACTGGCGGGCCCGCTCGAAATAGGCCCACTGCAGGTCCAGGGCGGTGAGCCGGCGACCGTCGCGCAGCCGCATCAGGTGGCTCAGCGTCGGGTCGTGACTGACCGCCTTCAGCTCGCTCACCGGGTCGGCGATGCCGAGTTCGCCGGTGAACACCTTCTCCTCGATCATGTTGAGGATCAGGGCGGTCGTCCCGACCTTGAGGTAGGTGGAGATCTCCGACAGGTTCGCGTCGCCGATGATCACGTGGAGGCGGCGGTACTTGTCGGCGTCGGAGTGCGGCTCGTCACGGGTGTTGATGATCGGCCGTTTGAGGGTCGTCTCCAGGCCCACCTCGACCTCGAAGAAGTCGGCACGGGAGGAGATCTGGAAACCGGCGCCGCTGCCGTCCTGACCGATACCGACGCGACCGGCGCCGCAGAAGATCTGCCGGGTCACGAAGAACGGCGTGAGGTGGGCGACGATGTCGGCGAACGCGGTCTGCCGGCGCATCAGGTAATTCTCGTGCGCCCCGTACGACGCGCCCTTGTTGTCGGTGTTGTTCTTGTAGAGCTGGATCCGGTGGGCGCCCGGGATGGTGGCGGCGCGGCGCGAGGCCTCGGCCATGACGCGCTCGCCGGCCTTGTCCCACTTGACGATGTCGAGCGGGTTGGTCACCTCGGGAGTGCTGTACTCCGGGTGGGCGTGGTCGACGTAGAGACGGGCGCCGTTGGTCAGTATCACGTTGGCCAGGCCGAGGTCCTCGTCGGCGAGTGCCTCGGCCGGGTCGTAGGCGGCGCCGGAGTACGTGAAGCCACGGGCGTCCCGCAGCGGCGACTCCTCCTCGTAGTCCCAGCGGGCGCGGCCTTTGCTGCTGAGCTCGGGGCGGGCGCCATAGGCGTTGACCACCTGCGAGGACGTGACCATCGGATTGGCACCGGGCTGACCGGGAACCGAGATGCCGTACTCGACCTCGGTCCCCATAATCCGTCGAACGCTCATGCGACCACCCTGTCCGCCACGAAGCTGCGCCTGCTCATGCATCGAGCCTAGACGCTCCGCCCGGCCTTTCCGAGACTCCCCGTGCCCGCGTCGGAACCTTCGGTGGTGCCGCGCGGCCGCAGCGGCTCCTCCGGACCGAGAACGGTCATGGCCCGCCGTTGCAGGCTCCGGCCCAGCGTCTGGCCCGGTCGCTCGACGAACCGGTGGACGAACCAGGCGAGCAGCAGCGTCCCGGCGGCGAACCCCGCCGCGAACACGATCCGGTTGGTCAGCGAGCCGTCGGTCTCGACCGGGACGACCCGTTTGAGCAGGCCGACCACTACCACGTGCAGCAGGTAGACGGAGAAACTCACCGCACCGAGCCAGGTGAGCGCGGCCGGCATACGGCGTGCGCGCAGCGCCCAGGCCAGCAGGAAGGTCGCCGTGACGGCGGCGGTGACGGCGCCCCAGCGGACCAGTTCGGCCGTCTGCCCGGTGTGCAGCCAGTTCGTGACCACGCAGCCGAGGAACACCAGCACGAGCGACGCGACCGCGGGCCGGCGCCGGATCTCGTTGTACTCCAGCCGGTAGACGACCGTACCGGCGAACATCACGCCCAGCATCAGCAGCGCCTGCCAGGAGGAGGTCGCCACGACCCACCGGGTGGCGTGACCGTTCACCGCCGGCAGCACCACGAGCCCGATCCCCGCCGCGCCGGCCGCCAGCACGAACGGGCGCCGGCCGCTGATCTGGGAGGCCAGGCACGCCGTCACCACCAGCACCAGCCCGGCGGCGAGCAGGTGCCGCCGGCCGACGGTGCCGCCCAGCAGCGCGTCCGGCAGCATCGGGCCGCCGACGACGGCGGCCAGGGTGAGACCGCCGGCCCACCAGGCACTGAGGCGATGCAGGTTCCAGGCGAAGAGACCCGCGACGATCAGGTAGAAGGCCATCTCGAAGGAGAGCGTCCAGAACGGTGTGATCATCCCGCTCACACCCACAAGGTCCTGGAGCATCGTGATCTGGCCCAGTGCGGCACCGAGGGGGTCCTCCCGTACCCCCGGGTGCGGCTCGGTGACACCGGTCACGACGAGGAGCACGACGAGGGCGATGGTGAACAGGTAGGCCGGGTAGATGCGGAACAGGCGGCCGATCCAGAACCGGCGCAGCGAACCGTGCCGTTCCAGCGACATCGGGATCACGTAGCCGCTGACCAGGAAGAACAGCAGGACACCGTACTTTCCCAGGTCGAAGTGCTGGTAGATCAGCAGATGATTCTCCCGGCCGATCACGTAGGGGCCGAGGTGGAAGAGCGCCACGACGACGGCCGCGAAGCCGCGCATCGCGTCGAGCCAGGCCATACGGGGTACCGCCGGGCGGGTGGTGGCGTGCCCGCCGGGCACATCCAAGATCGTTGTCACGGACGGCGACGTTAACGACGCCGCAGGAACGGCTCCCGTCGCCGGGATCACAAGCTGATCACAGAATGCGGCCGGCCCGGACGGGCACCCGGCCGGTCGTACCCGTGCCCGCCTTCACACCGGCCGTCACCCGCGCCCGGCGGGCGAGTGCCTGCGCGGGCCGTTCCACCCAGCGGTGCCCGGCCCACGCCGCGGCGAGCGACCCGGCGGCGAAGGCCACCAGCGTGAGCAGCGGTTGCTGCGTGTGGTGGCGGATCACCGCGAGAACCGGGATGTGCAGCAGGTAGAGCGAGTAGCTGATCGTGCCGAGCCGGACGAGGACCCCCGGAAGCCGGCGGTGCCGCAGGAGGAACGCGATCGCGAACGTGGCCACGACAGCGACCGCCACCGTCGGGCTCACCTGCACCGCAACCCCCACCGCTACCAGGGTCAGCACCGCCGCGGCGGGAAGCCGGCCGAGGTGTCCCTGCTGGGCCCGGTGGACCACGGTGCCGGCGAACATCACCGCCAGCATCTGCGTGGCCTGCCCGGACGACGCGCTGGTCACCTGATCGGTGGCGTGGCCGTTGAGCAGAGGCAGGGTGACGGCGCCGATGCCGGCCAGGCCGGCGGCGAGGGTCAGGGGCCTCAGGCCGATGCGGTACGCGCCGAGCACGCACCCCAGGAGCACCAGCGCCGCGACCGCGGTGATCCGGCGGTTCGCGGCCGTCGCGCCCAGCAGGTCGTCCGGCAGACCGCACACCGCCACGATCGTGAGCCCGGCCGCCCACCAGGCGCTGTCACGGCCCCGCCACCCGGCGCTGCCATGCTCCCGCCGCCCGGCGCTGTCGTGGTGCCGGCTCCAGACGAAGAGGCCCGCGACCATCAGGTAGAAGACCATCTCGAAGGAGAGCGTCCAGAACGGCCGGAGTACGCCGCGGGTGCCGATCAGGTCCTGGAGCATGGTCACGTGGCCGAGGACGCTGGCCGTGGTCTCCCCGGCCAGTTGGCCGGGCATCCGCATGATCCCGGCCGCCCCGAGTCCGATCGTGACCAGGACGGCGAACAGATAGGCCGGATAGATCCGGAGCAGCCGCCCGGTCCAGAACCGGTGCAGGTCGCCGTGCCGCTCCAGTGACATCGGGATCACATAGCCGCTGACCAGGAAGAACAGCAGCACACCGTACTTGCCGAGGTCGATGATCTCGAAGATCCGCAGGTGCCGTCCGGTGCCGAGCACGAGCGGGCTGACATGGAAGGCGGCCACGACGACCGCGGCCCAGCCACGGAGCGCGTCCAGCCAGGCCAGGCGGGGGGTGATCATACGGGGTTGAACGAGGCCGGGGCCGGAGGGAAACCCCTCCGGCCCCGGTCGTGGTACGTCCTACAGGTACTGACCGGTGTTGGTCGCGGTCTCGATGGACCGGCCTGCCTCGGCACCCTTGCCGCCGGAGACGAGCGTGCGGATGTAGACGATCCGCTCGCCCTTCTTGCCGGAGATCCGGGCCCAGTCGTCCGGGTTCGTGGTGTTCGGCAGGTCCTCGTTCTCCCGGAACTCGTCGACGCAGCTGTCGAGCAGGTGCTGCAGTCGGAGGCCCTTCTTGCCGGAGGTGAGGAACTCCTTGATCGCCATCTTCTTGCCGCGGTCGACGATGTTCTGGATCATCGCGCCGGAGTTGAAGTCCTTGAAGTACAGGACCTCCTTGTCACCGTTGGCGTAGGTGACCTCCAGGAAGCGGTTCTCCTCGGTCTCCGTGTACATCCGCAGGACGACGGCCTCGATCATGGCCGCGACCGTGGCGTCCCGGTTGCCGCCGTGCTCGGTGAGGTCGTCCCCACTGAGCGGCAGTTCCGAGAGGATGTACTTGGCGAAGATGTCCTTCGCCGCCTCCGCGTCCGGGCGCTCGATCTTGATCTTCACGTCGAGTCGTCCGGGGCGCAGGATGGCCGGGTCGATCATGTCTTCCCGGTTGGAGGCGCCGATGACGATCACGTTCTCCAGGCCCTCGACGCCGTCGATCTCGCTGAGGAGCTGGGGAACGATCGTGTTCTCCACGTCACTGGAGACACCCGAGCCACGGGTCCGGAAGATCGAGTCCATCTCGTCGAAGAACACGATCACCGGGGTGCCCTCGCCGGCCTTCTCACGGGCCCGCTGGAAGACCAGGCGGATGTGCCGCTCGGTCTCACCCACATACTTGTTGAGCAGCTCCGGGCCCTTGATGTTGAGGAAGTAGCTGGTGTGCTTCTCCTCACCACGCCGCTCGGCGATCTTCTTGGCCAGCGAGTTGGCCACCGCCTTGGCGATCAGGGTCTTGCCACAGCCGGGCGGGCCGTAGAGCAGGATGCCCTTCGGCGGGCGCAGCTGGTGCTCCCGGAACAGGTCGGCGTGCAGGAACGGCAGCTCGACCGCGTCGCGGATCTGCTCGATCTGCGAGTGCAGGCCACCGATGTCGCTGTAGTCGACGTCGGGGACCTCCTCCAGGACGAGCTCCTCGACCTCACTCTTCGGGATCCGCTCATAGGCGTACGCCGAGCGGGGCTCGATCATGAGCGAGTCGCCGGCGCGCAGCTTGGTCACGTCGAGCGAGTCGGCGAGGAAGACGATGCGCTCCTCGTCGGCGTGCGACATCACCAGTGCCCGGTCGCGGGGGCCACCGGACGGGTTGTCCAGCACCTCCTTGAGCGAGACGACCTCGCCGGTGCGTTCGAACCCGAACGCGTCGACGACGTTGAGCGCGTCGTTCAGCAGGACTTCCTGTCCACGCTGAAGCTCGTCGGCCGCGAGCGACGGTGAGACCGCCACCCGCAGCTTGCGGCCACCGGTGAACACGTCCACCGTGCCGTCCTCGTGTGCTGCCAGGAACACGCCGTAGCCGCTGGGCGGCTGGGCGAGCCGGTCAATCTCTTCCTTGAGAGTGACGATCTGGGCCCGGGCTTCCTTGAGGGTCGCCACGAGCCGCTCGTTGTTCTCGGTCACTCGGGCCAGCTGCGCCTGCGTTGCCGCGAGCCGTTCCTCAAGCTGCCGGACGTGTCGGGGGCTCTCCGTCAACTTCCGCCGGACCAGAGCGAGTTCTTCCTGCAAGAACGCGACCTGACTCGAGAGCTCGTTGACTTCCTTCTCCGCTCGCGCGGCGCGGGAGTCCGCTTCGTCGCTACGTGCCACGTCCCACCTCCCCGGGGGGCTCGAACGTCTTGGGTTAACACTAACCGTTGCGAAGCGGTTTTCGACCCATGCAACACCCTCGTCACCGACTCTTGATCGATTGGTGCGACCGCGGCTGAGCCGGTCGGACATAGTTCGGGTACCGTCGGCCCCGACGGGTTGCGGGAGGTGGATGTGTCGGCTGACACTGATGAGCTGCGGGTCTGGATCGATCAGGATCTCTGTACCGGTGACGGACTCTGTGTTCAGTACGCCCCGGAGGTGTTCGAACTGGACATCGACGGCCTCGCCTATGTGAAAGACCACACCGGTGAGTTGTTGCAGGCCCCCGGCGTGCGCGCCGACGTTCCGCGGCAACTTCTGCTCGAGGTCATCGACTCGGCCAAGGAGTGCCCCGGCGACTGCATCCACGTGGTGCGGGCCGCCGACGGCGTCGCCGTCGCCGGCCCGTTGAGCGAATCCGACTGACCCGGACCCGGTCCGGCCGGGGCCGGTCCGGCTGAGCTCAGAGGGTGGGGCGGCCGACCAGCGAGGCCACCACCCGGGAGAACTCCTCGAGGCGGGCGATCTGCCCGGCGCCGCCGTCGTCGAGCGTCTTGCCGAACCGCAGCGCGTCGTGTCGCAGCGGGGCCCGGCCCTCGTCCTCACCCACCCCGGGCGGCGGCACCGCGTCGTCGACCGAGCTGAGCAGCAGGTAGACGTCGATACTGTCGACCCGGGCCTGCCCGTTCGGCGTACGGGTCAGCCGCCGCCGGCAGCCCACCTCGGTCACCGTCGACAACGGCACCACACGCAGTGACGACGTCATCGCACCGACCGGGCCGTCCCCGGGCGCCACGTCCTCGCCGTGCCACAGGACCAGGCGGCTGCCGTCGCAGACGACGACCTCCTGCCACACCCCGTTCACCTCGTTGACGAAACGCTCCAGCGTGAAACACAACACCTGTGCGCCCCGCAGCACCCCGAAGAGCGCCTCCAGGGCCACCTCCGGGTCACGCAGGTAGGCACGGGCGGCCGAATCCAGGTCCGGATACGGCGACCAGTCCGGGAAGACCGCCGGCATCTCGTTGCTGCCACCGAACGGCGGAGAGCTCATCGCGCCGTCTCCGCTGCACTCCGGCGGCGCGATGAGCTTTCACCTGTGCTGGCAGATTCGCTCGCGAGCTCGCTCACCGCGCCCACTCCTGTCCTCCCGACGGGAAACCATCAGGGAACCTACCGGATTCCAGACACGACGGTCACTCCCCGGCCGCATCCACGGCCTGAGCCGCCAGCGCCGCCTGGGTGGCCTTGCGAATCGCGTACGCCTCGGCGCCCTTGCTCGGTTTGCGCCGCCGCGGCGGAGCGGTGACTCCCGGGGCGAGCTTGCGGGCCGACACCAGGAAGGCGGTGTGCGCGATCATCCGGTGATCCGGCCGGACCGCGAGGCCGTCGGCGTGCCAGTCGCGGACCAGCGACTCCCAGGCCCGCGGCTCGGTCCAGCCGCCCCGCTCCCGCAGCGCCTCGACCAGCTCGGACAGCTGCGGCGTCGTCGCCACGTAACCGATGAAGACGCCACCCGGGATCAGCGCCTTCTCGACCATGTCGAGGGCCTCCCACGGGGTCAGCATGTCCAGGATGATCCGGTCGAAACCGGTGATGTCGTTACCCGCCACGTCACCGTTGTGCAGGTGCCACGCCGGGTGCGGCCCGCCGAAGAACGCCTCCACGTTCTTACGGGCGATCGCCGCGAAGTCGTCGCGCAGCTCGTAGCTGTGCACCTCGCCGGAGCTGCCGACGGCCCGCAGCAGTGAACAGGTCAGCGCGCCCGAGCCGGCGCCCGCCTCGAGGACCTTCGCGCCCGGGAAGACGTCGCCCATCGCGACGATCTGCGCCGCGTCCTTCGGGTAGATCACCTGCGCGCCGCGCGGCATCGACAGCACATAGTCCGACAGCAGGGGGCGCAGCGCCAGGTAGGCGGTACCGCTGGCGGCGGTGATGACGCTGCCGTCCGGCAGGCCGATCAGCTCGTCGTGCGACATGGCGCCGCGGTGCGTGTGGAACGCCTTGCCGGGTTCCAGCACGATCGTGTGCATCCGGCCCTTCGGGTCGGTGAGCTGAACGCGGTCGCCCACCCGGAACGGCCCACGGTGCGCGGGAACGTCGTCGACGGCGGTGGCTGGGGTTGTGGTCACTGCTCTTCTCTCAGGTGGTCGCTAATTCCGGCTCGCGCGCCGGGGTTCCAGCACGGCGGCCACGTCGGCGACCCGCAGGACGCCCACGACATCCTCGCCTGCGGTCACCAGGTACTGCGCGCCAGGGTGTGCCTGCAGCGCGCGAACCACCTGCTCACCGGTCAAGCCGAGCGGCAGCGTGGTCAGCGCGTCACGGGACCGGGCCACGCTCTCCACGCTCACCCAGGGCCGCCGGTCGACCGGAATCCGCTCAGCGGCGACCGGATCGACCAGTGCGGTGAGGCTACCCGCCGAGTCGGAGACCGCCAGCACCACGTCCGGTCGGGGGTCCTCCGCCCGGCGGCGCTGCGCCTCACCCAGCGGCGTCCCGGCGGGCACCGCCAGCACCGGCCGGACCAGCGCGCCCAGATCCACCAGCGGGAACCGCCCGGTCATCCGGCCCAGCCGGATCGACTGCCCGGCACCCTGCCACAGGGTGAGCACCACCAGCAGCACGAACACCAGCCCCAGCGCGGTCAGCAGGTCGAACCGGAACAGCACGACCGCCGCCGCCGCCGTCAGCAGCGCCAGCACCCGGCCCGACCAGCCGGCCGCCACCGTCGCCCGGTTCCGGTCCTTCATCAGCGCCCACAGCAGCGCCCGCAACGCCCGGCCGCCGTCCAGCGGCAGACCCGGCAGCACGTTGAAGAACGCCACCAGCACGTTGCTCAGCGCCAGCTGGAAGGCGATCTGCCCGGCCACCGTGTCACTCGGGAACACCAGCGCCGCCGCCGTCGCCACCGCGCCCAGCAGCAGCGACACCGCCGGGCCGGCCAGCGACACCAGAGCGTCCACCCGCGGGGCCGGTGCGTCGCGGTCCATCTCCGTCCAGCCGCTGAGCAGTTCCAGAGTGATCCGGCGCACGCCGATGCCGAACCGGCGGGCGGTCAGCGCGTGCCCCAGCTCGTGCAACAGCACCGAGCCCAGCAGACACCCCACGAATCCCAGGCCGATGAGGTACGCCCAGGGCTGCTCCAGATCCAGTTCGGTACGTGCGTAGTTGCCATAAACCACCGTGACCAGCACCGCGAGCAGCAGCATCGACCCGTTCGCATGCACCGGGATGCCGGCCACGTGCCCGACCGGCCGCCCCGCGACGGGCGGTGGCCCCGGCTGCGGACCGCCCTGCGGCCCCTGCGCTGCTCGGCTCTGCTCCACGCGATCGATGCTACGGACACGCCCGCGCGGGACCCACCCCGCGTTTTTCGTCGTACCCCTGGCCTAGCCTCTGTGACATGACGGCGCTCTCTCCCATGGCGGCCCAGCCGGTGTCCCCGACCCCGCAGCCGGTCCCCCCGCAGCCGGTCTCCCCGCAGTCCGGCCCCCGGCAGGCGGACTCTCCGCAGGCCGGCGATCCGGCCGTGTCCGCCGGACGGGCCCGGCGACCGGAGACCCCGGCCGGCCCGTCGCTGTCACCCTCCCGGGCGGCCGACTTCAAGACCTGCCCCCTGCTGTTCCGCTTCCGCACCATCGACAAGCTGCCGGAGACGCCGTCCGCCGACCAGATCCGCGGCACCCTGGTCCACGCCGTCCTGGAGCACCTGTTCGACCTGCCCGCCGCCGACCGCACCCCCGAGGCGGCGGCCGCGCTGGTCGCCCCCGAGTGGGAGCGCCTGGTCACGGAGGAGCCCGAGCTGGCCGAGGTGTTCGCCGCCGACCCACCACCCAGGGGCCGCCCGGCCCGTACCAGTTCCGCCCCCGGCGCCGGCTCAGCCCCCGCCGCCGCCGGCCCGACCGCCGCCGCCGCCGGCCCGACCGCCGCCGCCGCCGGCCCGACCGCCGCCGCCGCCGGCCCGACCGCCGGCGCCCGGCCGGACGCCGATCTCGGCGCCGGGTCCGGCCCGGCTGCCGTCGACGGGTTGATGCGGGATCCGGCCGCGGTCGCGGCCGAGATCGACGCCACCGGCCAGACCGCGCTGATCGACCTCCCGGACGGCGCCGCCGAGGCGGCCCGGATCGCCGCCTTCCTGGCCGGCGCCCGCGACCTGCTCGCCGGCTACTTCGCGGTGGAGGACCCACGCCGGCTCCAGCCCGCCGAGCGGGAGACCCTGATCTCCACGACGATCGGCGACGACCTGCTGCTGCGCGGCTACATCGACCGCCTGGACGTCTCACCGGCCGGTGACATGCGCGTGGTCGACTACAAGACCGGCGGCGCCCCCCGCGAGGCCTTCGAGGGCCGGGCGCTGTTCCAGCTGAAGTTCTACGCCCTGGTCCTGTGGCGCGCCCGGGGCGTGGTCCCCCGCGCCCTGCGCCTGCTCTACCTGAAGGATGCCGAGGCCCTCGACTACAGCCCCGAGGCCGGCGAGCTGGAACGCTTCGAACGCACCCTGATCGCCCTGTCCACCGCGATCGAACGCGCCAAACGCGACCGCGACTTCCGCCCCAAGCCCAGCCGCCTGTGCGGATGGTGCAGCCACCAGGCCCTGTGCCCGGAATTCGGCGGCACCCCGCCGCCCTTCCCGGAACTGCCCCTGATCAGCACCGTCAGCCCCGACACCGATCCCGACCGGGTGGGCGCACTCCTCCGGGACGACCCCCTTGGCTGACCTCGGCCGGTTCGCCCCCTTGGCTGACCTCGGCCGGTCTGCCGCCACCCGGCTCACGGCGGCCCCTCCGCCGCCGTCCTGCCAGGCCCACGACCGCCGAGGCCAACCGCCACGCTCACGACCGGCGGGCCCACCGCCACGCCTACGACCGGCAGGTCGTCCCGCGCCGTCCCTCCAGGTCCACGACCGGCAGGCCGTCGCGCACCGTTTCGCCACATCCACGACCGCCGTGCCAGACCGCCGCCATCCCGGCAGGTCCACGGCCCCCGAACCCACCGGCGCCACGCCCACCGCCCCCGAACTAACCGGCGCCACGCCCACCGCCCTCGAACCCACCGGCGCCACGCCCACCGCCCTCGAACCCACCGGCGCCACGCCCACGGCCGCCGGCCCCACCGGCGCCACGCCCACGAGCAGCGGGCCAACCGCCACCGTCGCGGCAGGTTCACGACCGGGAGGCCATCACCCGCCCTCCTACCACGGTCACCAGGTCGTCCGGCGCTTGGCGCCGGACGGCGGCACCCGCTCATCGGGCGCGGCACCTGCCCTCCGGCATCGAGGCACACGGCACCCGGAGGGCCGCCGTGGGGCCGACCGTGCCGGAAGGTGGTCCGGCAACAAGTGGCGCCGACCATGCCGGGCAGCGGTGGTGACGTGAGCGGGCCACTTCGCGTTCTGCTCGCGGATGCCGCGTCGCTGCAACGGGCCGGGCTGCGGACCGTGCTCACCGGCCGCGGAACCGATGCGCCGGACGGCGGTGGCCGACCGGGCGAACGGGAGATCGTCGTCGCCGGGGAGGCCGGTGACGGGGTGGAGGCTCTCGATCTGGCCCGGCGGTTGCAGCCGGACGTACTGATCACCGACGTCGCACTCCCCCGCCTGGACGGCCTCGCCGTGGCCCGGGCGATCACCGAGGCCCGGCTCGCCGTGCGGGTGCTGATCCTGACCGGCCGCGACACCGATGAGGAGGTGGTCGCCGCGATCGGTGCCGGTGCTGCCGGGTACCTCTGCAAGGACGCTCCACAGACGGAACTCGTCGCCGCGGTGCACGCCGTGGCCGCCGGCGGAGCGGTGATCACCCCGCCGGTCCTGGCCCGGATGGTGACCCGGCTGGCCGGAACCCTCCTGGTAGACACCGGCATCGCCGCGGCCGCGAAGCTGTCCCCGCTCACCGGCCGGGAGCGAGAGGTCCTGGTCCACGTGGCCAGGGGCCGGAGCAACAGCGAGATCGCCGCGATCCTCGGTGTCAGTGAGACCACGGTGAAGACCCACGTCGGCCATGTACTCACCAAACTGCGCCTTCGCGACCGGACCCAGGCCGTGGTCCTCGCCTACGAGACAGGCCTCGTCCGCCCCGGCACCTGACACCCGCCGGCACCGCCCGGCACCGCCCCGCGGGTCCGCCGGCGCCATCACCGCACCGGCATCACCCCACCGTCACGACGGCGGCCGGGTGCATGCCATCGCGTCGCGTGTCCGCCCGTCATCACCGCAACGGCGTGTGGCCCGACGCGAGCGGATCGCCGCGGCAGACGTGGCGATCACCTCACCGATCCGACGGGGGATTTCCCGGCCGCCTGCAGACAGCGGACGGATCGTCTCACCGCCGCAACGGCCGGGGTGCCGGGTAACGCGGCGACCTGAGGGGCGCCAAATGGCGCAAAAGTGCCCGAAGTGGCAGCGACGTGCCGATCGCCTGATCCCTGATCGCTCCGAGGCGAGTGGATCGCCTCATCATCCCGAGGGCGGGCGAATTACCTCACCATCCCCACGGCGGGCGGATCGCCCCGACAGCGGCCTGACAGCGGGCGAATCGGGCCCGACAGCGAGCGGGTGAGCGCGCATCGGGCGTCGGGTCAGGCGGCTCGCTGGATGTGGATGTCGCCGGAGGCGGTGCGGACCTTCAGTTCGAGGGTGGCGCCGGTCGACGGGATGTCGTCGCCGGGGGAGGCCAGGTTGTTGACGTTGCGGCCGGAGGAGGTGTTCAGGTCGAGCCAGACGCCGGTGCCGGTGGCGACTCCGACGCGGACGTCGCCGGAGGAGGTGCGGATCCTGGCCCGGCCCTGGCGCAGCCGGCCGACCTCGATCTCGCCGCTGGCGCTGGTGGCTTCGACGGAGGCGCCGGCGGAGGCGAGCCGGATGTCACCACTCGACGTGCCCGCGGTGACGTCACCCGTGACGTCACCGATGGTCAGGTGGCCGGAGCTGGTCTTGAGAGCCACCGCACCGCCCGCCCGGCCCACGGTGAGGTGACCGCTGGCGGTGGTGATGCGGGCTTCCCCGTCGACGTTCTCGACCTCGGAGTCGCCGGAGGACAGCTTGAGGTCGACCTGGGCGTAGCGGCCGGCGGCGCGGATGCCGGCGGCGGCACTGCGGCCGGTCAGGGTGCTTCCCTCCGGGACCCTGATGGTGATGGCGAGGCTGTGGCCGCGCCGCCACAGGGCGCCTCTCCGGTCGGGGACGTGCACCACCAGGGTGTCGCCCTCCAGCGCCACCTTGACCTCGGCTGCCAGGTCACGGGCGGCGCTGCTGTCGCGCAGCGGGGTGACGTCGACCTGGATCGTCTCGTGGGGCCCGGCTTCGACGTCGACCCGGCCACTGAGGGCACGGAGCGAGACGGTGACGGGTTCGGTGCGCGCGTACTCGTACATCTGCGGTGTCTCCTTGATAGACGAGGGGTGCGGGGCCCGGAGACCGGGAGGAGCGCCGGGCCGGGACCGGGAGAAAAGGGACCGCCGCGGCCGTGGCGGGCGGGGAAGGCGGCTCAGGCCTGGAAGAACCCGGTGACCCGGCGACCGCCCGAGCCGCCCGAGCCGCCCGGGGTGCCGGGACTGATGGCGGTGGTGATCGCCCGGACGAGCCAGGCGTTGACGGAGACGCCTTCGGCGGCCGCGGTCTGTTCGACGTGGGCCTTGAGGCTTTCCGGCATGCGAAGGGTGAGCCGGGCCAGGTCGCCGCCGGTTTCGGTGAAGGCGGGCGGCGGCGGGGGCGGCGTTTCGGGGGTGGCACCGGTGACGACGAGGTCGGCCTCGCGGCCGCGCAGCCGGACCTCGACGACGGGGCCGCTGAGCCGGGTGGTGATCTCGGCGGCGGCGTCGGAGAGGGCTTCGAGCAGAGCCAGGCGGGCGGAGGATTCGAGAGCGCCGCCGAGGAGGTCGGCGGCGCGGACGGTGTCCGGGCCGGCGGGCGCGGCGACGGCGGTGAGGTCGGCGCGAAGCCCGTCGAGGTACGGCGTCAGGTCCATGACACCACTATGACGTCATAGTGACGTCAACGCAAGAGGGTGACGCACCCCGCGGGGCTCAGACGAGCAGGGCCGCCAGGAATGCCGGGTCCACGCCGGCGAGCGTCGGCCTCAGGTGCACACCGTCGACCGGGGTCAGCTCCAGCTCGGCCGGCACCGCGAGCACCACCGCACCGGCGGCGGCCGCGCTGGCCACGCCGCTGGGTGAGTCCTCGATCGCCACGCACGCCCCGATCGGGACGCGGAGCAGGGCGGCCGCCGTCCGGTACGGCTCGGGGTCGGGTTTCGGCCGCTGGACCTCGTCGCCGCAGACGACGACGTCGAAGTTCTCCGGGCCGAGGGTGCGGAGGGCGACCTCGACGAGCCGGCGCCCGGTCGACGTCACCAGCGCCGTCGGGATGCCGGCCGCGCGGACCGCGTGCAGCAGCTCCATGGCGCCGGGCCGCCACACCAGGCCGTCGGCGAACAGCTCCTGGACGCGGACGGTGAGCCACTCGACGTCGGGCGCCTCGGGACGGCCGGGCTGCCCCAGGTCGTCGCGGAAGAGCTGCATGCTGCGGGCCATGCTGGTGCCGACCATGGCCAGGCGGGCGGTCTCGGAGAGGGCGCCACCGGCGTGGACGGCGAGCTCACCGAGGGCGATGCCCCAGAGCCGCTCGCTGTCGACCAGTGTCCCGTCCATGTCGAAGAGCACGGCGGCAGGATTCACCGGCCCATTGTGGTTCGCCACCGGGCCGGCGGCCGAGCGGATGTGACGGTGCCCTCAGAGCCCGCACGGCTCCAGCGAGTCCTGGTAGCCGTTGGCGAACGACTGGAACCGCTGCTGGGGCGAGCCGTGCGCGCCGGGCGCGAACCACGGCTGGTCGGGGTCGTCGCCGACCGCCTCGAGACCGTCGGCGAGTTCCTGGGTGTCGTTGTCGTCCATACTCAGATTCTTCTCGCGGACCTGGTCACCGATGTACGCCCCGGCCATGCAGTCGGCCTGGAGCTCCTGCTCGATGGTGAACTCCTTGCGGATGCCGAGCCGGGCCTGGACGGCGTGGGCGTACTCGTGGCCGAGCAGGTAGTACACGAAGGCGTCACCGAGCTGCCGGAACGCGGCGAACGCCCAGTTGACGTCGTAGGCGATGAAGTCCCCGTCGGAGCAGTAGACGGCGTTGTTGCGGGGCAGCGGCTGCCCGCCGCACGACACCTCGCCCTCCTGCTCGTACGCGATGATCTCGGCGACCGGCTGGAAGCCCGCGCCCAGCCGCTGTGACCAGTACTGCTCGGCGACGAGCTGGGCGCCCCGCATGTCGCGGATGAACTCCTCGGGTGTGTCGGTGCCCTCGGGGCCGAGGTCGGCGCTGCCGGTGGCTCTCGGTACGCCGGGCTGCCGGGCACCGGGCGGCGGCTCCTGCACGGGCAGGCAGCCGGCGGTGAGCAGCACGGCGAGAAGGGCCAGGAGCGGTGCGGATCGAACACGCATGCGGTCCTCCAGGACGGGGTTACCACGTTAGACCGGATCCACCAACATCAACGTTGTCAGGGAAGTCCCTGAGAAGTTCCTCAGTGCCCTCCTCAGGGATTTCTCCGCGTCGGCATCACCCGTGGGGCGGACGCCGCGGGCCGCTCCCGCCCCGACACTGAGCCGGACGGATATTCGGACCACAGGGGGAGACACAGTGGCAGCGACGAATGCCGGCGGGCCGGTAGCGGCGCGCGCGGACGGGATCTGGAAGGTCTACGGTTCGGGCGAGGCCCGGGTGGCAGCGCTGCGGGGGGTCAGCGCCGAGTTCGGCCGGGCCCGGTTCACGGCCATCATGGGGCCGTCCGGCAGCGGCAAGTCGACACTGATGCACTGCCTCGCCGGTCTGGACACGGTGGACGAGGGCACCGTGCACATCGGCGGCACGGAGATCAGCACGCTCGGCGACAAGGCGCTGACCCGCCTGCGCCGGGACCGGATCGGCTTCATCTTCCAGCAGTTCAACCTGCTGCCGACGCTCAGCGCCGCGGAGAACATCCGGCTGCCGCTGGACATCGCCGGCCGCAAGGCCGACCCGCAGTGGTGGGACACGGTGATCGGCACGGTCGGCCTCGCCGACCGGCTCAGCCACCGGCCCAGCCAGCTCTCCGGCGGCCAGCAGCAGCGGGTGGCCTGCGCACGGGCCCTGGTGGGCCGCCCCGACGTGATCTTCGCGGACGAGCCGACCGGCAACCTGGACTCGCGGTCCGGTGCCGAGGTGCTGGGATTCCTGCGCTCCAGTGTGCGTGAGCACGGGCAGACGATCGTGATGGTCACCCACGACCCGGTGGCGGCGAGCTACGCCGACCGGGTGGTGTTCCTGGCCGACGGTTCGATCGTCGACGAGCTGGCGAACCCGACGGCCGAGACGGTGCTCGACACCATGAAGCGACTGGACGCCCCGTCCGACTCGGTGATGCTCTGATGCTCCGCGCGACCCTGAAGAGTCTGCTCGCCCGGAAACTGCGGCTGGTCCTGTCGGGCCTCGCGGTGATCCTGGGTGTGATGTTCGTGTCCGGCGCGCTGGTGCTCACCGACACCCTCAACCGGACCTTCGACTCGATCTTCTCCGACGTCTACGCGGCGACCGACGTCTCGGTCACCGCGAAACCCAAGGTCGAGGTCGGCGAGATGGACGGTGAGGAGGTCTCCGCGCCGCTTCCGGCGTCCGTCGTGGAGACGATCACAACCCAGGCGGGGGTACGGTCGGCGACCGGCCGTGTCGATGCCGACGGGGCCCGCGTGATCGGTACCGACGGCAAGGTGCTCACCTCGTTCGGTCCCCCGCGGATCGGCTCGAACTGGACCGGCACCGACGACCTGATGGAGATCCGCTCCGGCCGCGGTCCGGAGTCGGCGGACGAGATCGCCATGAACGCGACCACCGCGACACTGGCCGGCTACGCCGTGGGCGATCGGGTGCCCGTGCTGACCCAGCAGCCGAAACGTGAGTTCACCCTGGTCGGCATCTGGGGCTACACCGGCGGCCGGGACAGCATCAGCGGTGTGCAGGAGGTCGCGTTCACCACGCCGGTGGCGCAGGAGCTGATGCTCGGCGAGAAGGACGTGTTCACGTCGGTGACGGTCGCCGCCGCCGACGGGATCACCCCGGACCAGCTGCGCGACCGGCTGACCCCGGTCCTCGGCGGCGCCTACGAGGTGAAGACCGGCGATCAGCTGTCGGCGGAGAGTTCGGCGGACCTGAAGGAGGGCATGGGCTTCTTCAACCAGATCCTGCTGGGCTTCGCCGGGATCGCGCTGTTCGTCGGCATCTTCCTGATCCTCAACACGTTCTCGATCGTGGTCGCCCAGCGCACCCGTGAGCTGGCGCTGCTGCGTGCGATCGGCGCCTCCCGCCGCCAGGTGATCAACTCGGTGCTGGTGGAGGCCGTGGTGGTCGGCCTGATCGCCTCGGTGCTCGGGCTGCTCGCCGGGGTCGGTGCGGGTGCCGGGCTGGGCGCGCTGTTCAGCAACATGAGCGGCGGGATGGACCTCGCCCCGATCGGGGTGCCGCTGTCCGCGGTGATCAGCTCGTTCACGGTGGGCATCCTGGTCACCGTGGTGGCCGCGGTGATGCCGGCGCTGCGCGCGTCCCGGATCGCCCCGGTCGCCGCGATGCAGGACGTGGCCACTCCGGATCGCCCACTCACCAGGCTCACCGTCGCCGGGACGGTGGTCACCGCGGCCGGCGCGGCGGCACTGGGCAGCGGCCTGTTCGTGGCGACCGGCAACACCGCGCTCTACCTGATCCTCGGCGGGGTGCTCGTCACGTTCATCGGCGTCGCCCTGCTCACCCCGCTGATCAGCCGCCCGGTGGTCGCCCTGCTGGGCCGGCTGTTCTCCTGGTCGGTGCCGGGCCGGCTGGGGCGGCTCAACTCGGGCCGCAACCCGCGCCGTACCGCGATCACCGCGGCCGCGCTGATGGTCGGCATCGCCCTGGTCACCGGCGTGACCGTGGTGATGGACTCGGCGAAGAGCAGCCTCAAGGCCGAGGCGGCCCGCATCCTCAAGGCCCACATCATGATCAGTGGCGATCAGGGTGGGCCGCGTCCGCCGACCTACGATCCGGCGGTCATCGACCGGGCCGCCGCCGTTCCGGGCGTGCGAGCCGCCGCCGGCCTCTACAACGACCTGGTGGCGATCGGTGACGACCGGTCGTACGTGGCCGCCACCGAGGACCTGTCCCGGATGGCCGAGGCGTACGGCACGACGGCTCCGAAGCTCGGCGCCGACCAGGTCGCGGTGAGCGCGCCCGAGGCGCAGGAGCGGGGCTGGCAGACCGGGTCGCGGGTGCCGATCCAGACGGCCCGCGGCGAGGCCCGCACCTACACGGTCGCCCTCATCTTCGCGGAGAACGCGCTGCCCGGCAGCATCATCCTCCCGGCCGAGGCGATCAAGGGCTTCGGGATCACCCAGCCGGTCCTCGGGTTCGTCCGGCTCGACGACGGCGTCCCGGTGTCGGCGGTGCTGCCGCAGGTCAAGGCACTGGTCGCGGACAGTCCCGAGGTCTCGGCGACCGACCAGCAGACGTTCGTCGACAGCCAGGTCGCGGTCTTCGACCAGATCATCACGATGATCCAGATCCTGCTGGGCCTGGCCATCCTGATCGCCGTCCTCGGCGTGATCAACACGCTGGCCCTGTCCGTCCTGGAGCGCACCCGAGAACTCGGTCTGCTCCGCGCCGTCGGCCTGGGCCGTGCCCAGACCATGCGGATGATCACCGTCGAGGCCGTGGTCATCGCGGTCTTCGGCGCCCTGCTGGGCGTGACGGTCGGTGCCGGCATGGGCAGCGCGGTCGCCCGCGCCCTGAAGGACGACGGCATCACCCAGATCGTCCTGCCCTGGGACCGGATGGCCACCTACCTGGCGCTGGCCGCCCTGGTAGGCGTCATCGCGGCGGTCGTGCCGGCCATCCGCGCCGCCCGCCTCAACGTCCTGAACGCCATCGCCCACGACTGACAGCCATAGGGCGGCCGCGTCCCCCTGGGGCCGGCCGCCCGGTCACATCCGGCGACTCCGAGACAGCCGGGTGAAGCCGGCCCGGCCCGGCCCCATCCCGCTGGATCTCACCGCTGGATCTCACCGCTGGCTCGGACGCTGCGAGACAACGGTCCGCGCCGACCGGGAGTGACCTGCGCCGACGGCTCGTCAGGAGAGGATCTTGTCGAGCTTGGTGAAGCTCGATCCCCAGCCCTCGCGAGCGCCGGACTCCATCTCGGTGGGGAACGGGCTCTGGGTCAGGACCAACCGGGTGCGGCCGTCCTCCTCGTCGTGGAATTCGACGGTCATACGCAGCCTGTCGGCGCCGAAGTCGGGGATGTGGCTGACGTCCTCCTCGCCGACCAGCAGTTCGTTCTCGACGACCTCGACGAACGTCGCGTTCACCGGGGAGGACATCGACGGGTCGGCGTCGTTGACCATGGTGAAGACCTGCCGGCCGCCGGGGCGTACGTCGAGGTCGACGGTGTCGCGGGGCACCGACCAGCCGACCGGGCCGAACCAGGCGGCCAGCTGATCGGGGTCGGTGAACGCCCGGTACACCAGGTGGCGCGGGGCGTCGAAGATGCGGGTGATGACGAGGTCGGTCACTTGTCGTCCTCCTGGAGGCGTTTGAGGTGAGCGTCGAGGCGGGTGAAGTTGTCGTCCCAGAAGCGGCGGTAGTGCTCCATCCACGCGGTGGCCTCGCGCAGCGGCGCCGCCTCGAGACGGCTGGACCGCCACTGCGCGGAACGGCTGCGTGAGATCAGACCCGCGTTCTCCAGGACCTTCAGGTGGCGGGAGATCGCCGGGAGGCTGATGTCGAACGGCTCGGCGAGCTCGGTCACGGTGGCCTCGCCCTCGGCGAGACGGGTCAGGATGGCGCGGCGCGTGGGGTCGGCCAGCGCCGCGAAGATCACGCTGAGCCGGTCCGAACTCAGCCGTCCAGAGCTGAGCCGATCCGAATCCAGCCGGTCGGAGCTCGGCCGTTCAGGCACGCACTTAACCTATCGGTTAATTAACGAAGACGTTAAGAACCTAGCCGCGCCCGCGGCGCCTGTCAAACCTTGCTGGGCACGCGGCGGTGCAGCTCCGCGAGCAGGACCTCCGGCCCGGGCGACATCAGACCCACATCGATGATGTACGCGAACTCGCCACCCCGCCGTCGCACACGAGGCGGCCCGCCCTTGCCGGGCAGTTCGGAGGCGTAGTCCTCGGCGATCGGGGTGATCACCAGCTCGGTGAACGGACCGCGGCCGTGCAGCCCCACCGCGGCGATGCCGGACCAGGGCAGGTGGATCCCGCGCCGGCCGGTGGCGGCGAAGTCCAGACCGTGCACCGACGTGTGCAGCCAGCCGAGACGGCGCCAGACGGCGAGCATCAGGGCCGCGGCGACGACGGCCGGGACCACGAGCGTCAACTCGACGAAGACCACGATGTCGCCGGCGTCCGGACGGTAGCCGGCGGCCGCCCGCACGCCCAGCGTGATCAGCAGCATCGGGAGCCAGGCGGCGGCCAGGACCCAGAGCGCGGTCACATAGAACATGCCGCGGGCCTGGAAGAAGCTGACGGTGTCGTCGGTGGGCCCGAGCACCTGATCCACATGATCGGCCATATGACGATTATGCCCGTATAAATGCGACTTTGTGGGTGGTATCAACGAAGAGCCTTATCGATGCCTCAGGTGGCCCGGCGCGGCCGCCGGGTAGGTTCCCGCACCCGCACGTAGGCTGTGTTCCATGACTGAGTTCGACGGCCTTCCGCTGCTCCGCTCCCCCGTGGCCATCGCCGCCTTCGAGGGCTGGAACGATGCTGCGGACGCTTCGACCGCGGCCGTGGAACACCTCGAGCAGGTCTGGGAGTCCCGCGAGGTCACCAGCATCGACCCCGAGGACTTCTACGACTTCCAGGTCAGCCGGCCCACCATCACGATGGCCGAGGGCGAGACGCGGAAGATCGAATGGCCCACCACCCGATTCACCGTGGCCAGCCCGCCCGGCGCCGACCGTGACGTCGTCCTGATCCGCGGCATCGAGCCGAGCATGCGGTGGCGCACCTTCTGCGAGAACGTGCTGGAGATCTGCCACAGCCTGGAGGTCAGCCGGATCGTGCTGCTCGGCGCGCTGCTGGCCGACGTGCCGTACACGCGGCCCCTGCCGATCAGCGGCACCGCCAGCGACCGCGACACCGCGGAGAAGTACAAGGTCGTGCCCACCCGGTATGACGGCCCGACCGGCATCGTCGGGGTCCTCCAGGAGGCCGCCACCCGCGCCGAACTGGACGCGCTGTCGTTCTGGGTGCACGTGCCCCACTACGCCAACAACCCACCCTGCCCCAAGGCGACCCTGTCGCTACTCAGCCGCATCGAGGACGTCCTCGACCTGCCGGTGCCGATGGCCGACCTGGCCGAGCAGGCCGACGAGTGGGAGAAGCGGGTCCGGGCCGCCGCCGAGCAGGACGCGGAGCTCGGAGAGTATGTGCGCGAGCTGGAGGAGCGGGTCGGCGACGCGGGCATCCAGCCCCTCACCGGCGACGAGATCGCCAGCGAGTTCGAGAAGTACCTGCGGCGGCGCGGCGGATCAGCGGGCCCGACAGCCGGCTCCTGGTGAGCGTGTCGCGGCGGGCGACTCCGTGAGGGGCGCCCGCCGCGAATCATTCAGGAAGTCTCACCGGAAGCCAGGACGCGATCCTGGAATCCGTTCCATTCGGCTGGAGTGAAGATCAGTGCCGGCAGTTCCGGATTCTTACTGTCGCGAAGCCGGACCGTGCCGTCGACCTGTGCCACCTCGACACATCCCGAGGTCGCACAGTAGGAACTGCGCTGCCACGCCGTTGTGGTGTCTCTCATCGTGAACCTTTCTCCCACTCGATCACGGCTCCGTGCCCTGATCATTGCCGGACATACGGGCGATCTTGGCCCGTAGGTCGTAGAGCCGCGCCAGCACGAGCGCGCGGCTCGCGGCCTCATCGAGGGAACGGTCCCAGAAGCGATCGAACACCAGCCGGTGGTAGTCCACCTCGGCCGGGTCCTCGACCAGCTCATCCCGGGTGTAGGACTCTCGGTACAGAACCGCGTCAGCCGAGTCGGCGCCGAGGTGGAGCACCGAGAACCCGCCGAACATGCCCATCACCGCGCCGTTGTCCATCGGCAGGACACGCACGTGCACATTCGGTCGCTGAGCCGCCGTGACCAGGTCTTCGAACTGGTCGGCGGTGATCGCCATGTCGCCGATTATCCGCCAGAGCGCGGACTCGTCGAGTAGGAGTCGATACTCCGGTGAGCCGCCGCGCTCGATCACGCGCTCACGCCGGGCCAGGCGCACGTCCCGGCGCACCCGGCGCGCCTCCTCACTCAATGTCACCTCATACCAGGCGAGCGTGGCCTCCGCGAACGCCGGCGTCTGCAGGTGACCGGGCACCAGGGTGGACTGATACTCCTTGATCGTGGTCGCCGCCAGCTCGAACTGGAGCAACTGCACCAGACCGGGGGGCAGGTGGTCGCGGTGTTCGGGAGCCGTCCAGTACCGCTCGCGGCGGGCGACGCGCGCCTCCTCCGCCAGTTCGGCGATCCGGCCCTGATCGGTGAGCTGGTAGATGTCTACCAGGAGGGCACGCAGGTCGGTGGGCGAGATCGTGACCTCGCCCAGCTCGATGCGCTGCACCTTGGAGAGTGACCAGCCCAGCTTCTTGGCGACCTCGCTCTGGCTGAGACCGGTGCGCTCCCGGGCCGCGCGCAACGCCAACCGCACCCGCCGTCGCGACACTGCGGGAAGGTCGTCACGCGCGACCGCCATTCAGCCCTCACTAAACCCTTAAAAGCCGCCAATCGCCCTTGATTGCGACGATGCAAAGTGCGGTACTGCTCAAAGTCCGCCGAAATATACCGCAGACCGTATCGTCACCGCCCGGTCAGACCTCCCCGTACTCGAGCGATCGCACCAGACCCCGGCAGAACTCGGCGAACTCCTTCTCGTCCCCGGACGAGAAGACCTCCACCACGGCGCCCCGGTACCCGGCACGCAGCTGCCACCAGCCGGCGTGGCGCGACCGCAGGCAGACGATCGCCCCGGCGCTCAGGGCGCCGGCGACCACGACGGTGAGAAGCATCGATGCGGGACCCACCACGGGCACCGCGATCACCGCCGCCACCAGCGACGACACTCCGGCGAGGTGCCGGCCGGCACCGTCCGGGCCGGGGTCGAACCGAACGATGTGGACATCGCTCATCTCGGCCACCATGAACAGCCGGCGGTGGTCCTTCGACACCTCGACGACATGGTGCGTGATGACGGCGCGTGGACCTCGGTAGAAGACCGGCAATTCCCATCCCTCCCCTCGGCTTGCGAGCCGGAGGAGGCCTGCATGAAGATAGCGGTTGACACGGCTCTCCTCCTCCATGGACGAGAGGCCTGGGCGGCGGCCAGCGGCTACTGGTCGCCGCCTCTTTCTGTGACCCCACATCCCTTAACGTCGATTCAGTATGGGGTCAAGCGGGGCATGCCCGCCAGGTGCCTGGCAGCCTTATAGCTGATAGACGAATTCATTCATGGACGCGTGCGCGTGTCGACTCGCTGACCTCGCGCTTTCTAGGACATCCTAGGAACCTAGCTGGAAGGAGCCGGTCATGAGCATCAATCCGGGCGCCGCCGAGTTCCCGCATCGGCAGATCGCGGCCCAGCTGCGGGAACGCATACGGCGCGGTGACTGGCAGCCGGGCGAGCGGCTGCCGTCCATCCCCGCCATGGCGGAGATGTTCGGCGTCGCCAAACAGACCGTGCAGCGCACCGTCGACCAGCTGCGGGTCGAGGGCATCCTGATCACCAAACCCGGCTCCGGTACGTACGTCCGTGGCACCCGCCGCCGCCTGAACCGTCTCTCGCGCGGCCGGTACGGCGCGCACCGTGGCTACCACGCCGACCTCGCCGCCCGGTACCGCCAGCAGCTCACCGCCGTGGGCCGGGAGGCCGCGCCGCCCGAGGTGGCCGACGCCTTCGGGGTGCGCGACGGCACGGAGATGCTGGTCAGGCGGCATGTGGTGCGTACCGACGATGCCACCGTCGAGGTCGGTGCCTCCTGGTTCCGGGTGACCGACGCGAGCGGCACCTCGCTGGAACGCCTCGAAGCCTTCGGCCGGCCGCTCTATCAGGAGGCGGAGGAGGTGCTGGACCGCCGTTACACCTCAGCCACCGACACGATCAGCGCCCGGCAGCCGAGCCGGGAGGAGGCCGAGATCCTCCAGATCCGGCCGGACACCCCGGTGCTTCATCTGCTACATGTCGCTTTCGACGAGACCCGTAAACCGATCGAGGTGGCACAGGCGACCTGGCCGGGACCGATGACCACACTCACCGAGGAGTACCGGATCCCGGGCCCGGCCCCCGAACCCGAGCCGGACCCCGGTCTGGCCCTGGCCTGATCACCGCCCCCCACTCCGGCCGGCCGATCGGGAGCCAATCGGCATCACGCCACGACCGGCATCACGCCGCCGCCGACCCTCACCGTGACCCGGCGTGGCGCCGGATCACGAGGCGGCGCGGGTTCGGGTCAGGCCGGCACCAGGGCGGCGAGCGTCTCGACGAAACGGCCCGGGTCCTCGGCCATCGGCCGGTGGCCCGCCTCCGGGAACGTGACCAGGCGCTTGTCCGGCGACCGCAGCGCCGCATACCAGGAGGCGAACGGCACGGCCAGGCCGCGCATCTCCCGGCCGCCCTGTACGAAATAGGCCGGGATCGACAGGCTCGGCACGTCCCGGTGCAGGTCCACCTCCTGCAGCCGCGGGTAGAGGCTGTCCCACGCGTCGAGCATCGTGGTCATGAAGTGGGCCTTCTGCAACAGCGTGTACTCCGGGACGTTCAGTTCGAACGGCGGGTCCGGCAGCCCGTACGCCCGGGTGGCATGGAGCTGGAACGGCTCGTAGTCGTAAGCGTCCGGCCACGGCGGGGGGCCCTGGCGCTCCAGCCGCTCCACCAGATCGGTGCGGCCGCCGGCCCGCGCCCAGGACAGCACGTCGGCGTAGAACATCCGGTCGGAGTCCCGCAGGTTCACGGCCTGGCCGGTGCCGATGTAGGCACGGTACTTCTCCGGGTGCCGCTGCGCGGCCACGACGGCCGGGATCGATCCGCCGGAGTGGCCGAGCAGGACGATGCGGTCCCGGCCGAACCGCTGTCGCAGGTGGTCGGTGACGGCCAGAACGTCGGCGACCTCGCTGTCCAGCGACAGCGACCCGGCACGGCCCAGCGCCCCCGCCGACGCTCCCCCACCACGCCGGTCCAGGGTGGCCACCACGAAGTGATCCTCCAGGCCGGACACCCGGGTCCGCATGATCGACGTCTCCGAGCCGCCGGGCGGGCCGGGAACGTACAGCAGCACCGGCAGGTCCGGGGAGCGGCCCCGGATCATCACGGCGAGATCGCCGGCCCGGCTCAGCTCGGCGACACCGCCGGGGATCGCGGGGGTACGGGCCGGAACGGCGACGGCCACCGCGGCACCGGCCGCCAGCACCGTGGCCAGCCCGGTCAGCACCCGGCCGGTGACCCGCCGCCACCGGGTGCGGGCCGGGCGGCGGTGGCCGTACGCGGCACCGACCGCCATCGGAAGCACCGAGAACAGGCCGTGCACGCCACGGCCGGTGATCAGGACGAGGATCCCGATCGGGGTCGCGTGCGGGAGGTCCACCGACGGGCCGGACACCGTCATCCTGGTCAGTTCGAGCGCGGTCACGTACACCAGAGGGGTCAGGGGTATGGCCCACCGGGACCGCGCCGCCCGGCCGGCCAGAACGCCGACGCCGGCGCTGATGACGACGGACCAGAGCGCTTCCGCGCCGGTCAGCGGGCCGCGCGGGGTCCACAGTGCGACGATCACGCCCCAGACGGCGGCGGGCAGGAGAAGGGCGGCGATGCGGATCGCCGGTGTGCCGGGAAGCGTCATGCCGGGAAGCATCCGCCGCAGGTGGACCGGTCGGCAGCGGCCGAAGGAATCGCTCGGGAACATACTTTGGTAGCTGCCGGAAGACCTTCGTCAGACCTAGTCTTGCGGCATGTTCTTCGCGCTCCTGGTGCCCGACCCCGGTGCTCACCGGGCCGCGGCCCGGGACCGGCTGGCCGACACCGTCGCCGTCGTCCTGGCGCTGGCCTACGGCTCGGCGATGATGCTGCTCGGCGACGCCACCCGGCCGGGCGCGATCCTGGTGTGGCAGGCCGACCTGGCGATCGGTGTCCTGTGTGCCGCCGCGCTGCTCGTCCGCCGGCGGCATCCGTCGGCCGTGGCGGTGGCACTGCTGCCGTTCGGGGCGGTGTCGGTGACCGCCACCGGGCCGATCATCGTGGCGCTGTTCACCCTGGCGATCCGGCGCCGGCCACCTCTGCTGCTGCTGCTCGGCGCGATCAACGTGGGCACCGGCGCGGTCTACTTCCTGCTGCACGACCATCCCGCCTTCGGGATGTGGATGGATCTGCTGGTGCGCTCGGTGATCACCGCGGCCGCGCTGGGCTGGGGGCTGTTCGTGCAGGCCTACCGGCGGCTCACCACTTCGCTGCGTGAGCATGCCGCTCGGCTGGAGGCCGAGCAGGTGCTGCGTGAGGAGCAGGCCCGGCTCACCGAGCGGGCCCGCATCGCCCGGGAGACCCACGATGTGCTGGCCCACCGGATGTCCCTGATCAGCCTGCACGCCGGGGCGCTCGAGGTGCGGGCCAGCGTCTCCCCGGAGGAGCTGTCGACCGCCGCGGGGGCGATCCGCAGCAGTGCCCACGAGGCTCTGGAGGAGTTACGGTCGGTGATCGGTGTGCCGAGTGCCCGGCCGGAGCCACCCCAGCCGGGCCTCGCCGACATGGCCGACCTGATCGGCAGCGCCCGGGACGCCGGCATGACGGTCGACTACGTCAACGGGGTGCCGGTGGACGGTCCACCGGCGCAGCTCGGGCGTACGGCGTACCGGATCGTCCAGGAGGGACTGACGAACGCGCGCAAGCACGGATCGGGGCCGGCCGCGTCCGTCCTCCTGGCCGGTGAGGCCGGCCGGGCACTGCGCATCACGATCATCAACCCCTTCTCCGGTACGGTGCGGGCGCCGTCCCCGGGCGACGGCGCCGGTGGTGGCCGTGGGCTGGTCGGCATCGGGGAACGGGTCGCCCTCGCCGGCGGGCGCGTCACCCACGGGCCGGCGCGGGGCTCGTTCCGTCTCGAGGCCGAGCTGCCGTGGCCGGGCTGAACCCCGCGCGGGAGGGTGCGGCGACGGGGGTGCCCGATCCGGAGCACACCGTGCCCGGCGACGGTGACACGACCACCGGGGAACGGCCGATCCGGCTGGCCATCGTCGACGACGATCCGCTGGTCCGGGCGGGGCTGCGGATCCTGGTCGGCGGGTCGCCGGACATCGAGGTCGTGGCGGAGGCGGGCGACGGCGCCGAGGCCGTCGTGGTCGCTGACGCGCACTGGCCGGACATCATGCTCATGGACATCCGGATGCCGCGGGTCGACGGCCTGATCGCGACCCGCCGGATCCGCAGCCGGGAGCGTGCACCGCAGGTCATCGTGCTGACCACGTTCGACGCCGACGAGTATGTGCTCGAGGCGCTGCGCGGTGGGGCCAGTGGCTTCCTGTTGAAGGACACCCCTCCGCGGGAGATCCTGGCGGCGGTGCGGTCGGTCGCGGCCGGAGCCGGGACCCTGTCCCCCACCGTCATCCGCCGGCTGATCGATCACGTCGCCGATCCCGAAGCCGGTACACGACGGGCCCGGGCCCGCACCCGCCTGTCCGACCTCACTGATCGGGAACGCGAGGTCGCCGTCCTGGTCGGGCGGGGCCGGTCCAACGCGGGGATCGGCGCCGAACTCGGTATGAGCCTGCCGACGGTCAAGGGCCACGTGTCGCGGCTGCTGAGCAAACTCGATCTCAACAACCGGGTGCAGATCGCCCTGCTGGTCCACGACGCCGAACTGATCTGACCGGCATCGTCGCCGGCTCGGCTCCCGTGACCTCGCGGTGGCCCGGCCGAACTGATCTGACCGGCACCGTCGCCGGCTCGGCTCCCGTGACCTCGCGGTCGCCCGGCCGGCTCGCTCAGCGGAAGCGATGCATGAGCGATGCGCCAGCATGCGGGCCGGCTCGCTCAAGGGAACGCCGCGGCGTTGGTCGGCGAGGAGACAGAAACGACTGATGCCCGGGGCACCTTACGGCGCCTCGGGCATCAGTCGTTCACGGTGTCAGGCCAGGTTCAGGCCCGGCCGTATCGAATCCCTCAGAGGAGGTCGATGGCACCGATGTTCAGCACGCCGTACTGGTTGATGGACTCGTCCGAGTAGTACGAGTACACGTCACCGTGCCCGGACTCGCAGCTTGCGACGAAGTAGTCGTCCGCGCACGGGTAGCCGCCGGCCTGGGCGGGAGCGGCCAGGGCGACAGCGGCGCCGGTGGCCAGGAAGATGCCACCGAGATACAGAGCGCGACGCATGATGGTTCCTTTCAACGGTTGGTTGCTTGGGGAAAATTCTGAACCCCAAGAATCCCGTTCGCGGGTATTTGGTCGAATAAAACGCCTTCTTTCACCATTTCGTGGTTTCACACCAAAAGACCTTGCGAGCGGGCTAGGGTCCCGCGGGGCCCTCTCTCCTCCATGCAGAAAGCCCCCACCCGGAACACCGGGCGGGGGCACTGTGGAGACTCCTACAAGCGCACACCCAACAGGGCGTTCACCGTCTTGACCAGCAGGTCGGGGGCCTCGGCGTCGTCACCCGCGCCGGAAAGCGCCGCGTCCGCCCACGCGTCCACCACCGCCAGCGCGGCCGGCGTGTCGAGGTCGGCGGCGAGCGCCTCCCGGACCGCGCCGAGCATGCCGGCGCCCGACGGGCCGGACGGCGCGGCCGCCGCCTCCCGCCAGCGCGCAAGCCTCTGCTGACCGGTCTTGAGCACGTCATCGGTCCAGTCCCGGTCGCTGCGGTAGTGGCCGGCGAGCAGGCCGACCCGCACCGCCATCGGGTCCACACCGTCGCCGCGCAGCCGTGACACGAACACCAGGTTGCCGCGGGACTTGGACATCTTCTCGCCGTCCAGCCCGATCATCCCGGCGTGCACGTAGTGGGCGGCGAACGGCTCCGCGCCGGTCAGCACCTCGGCGTGGGCGGCCGAGCACTCGTGATGCGGGTAGAGCAGGTCATTGCCGCCGCCCTGCACGTCGATCGTGTCGCCCAGCAGGTTCAGCGCGATGGTGGCGCACTCGATGTGCCAGCCGGGACGGCCCGGCCCGAGGCCCGCGCCGTCCCACACCGGCTCGCCGTCCCGGGCGCCGCGCCACAGCAGCGGGTCGAGCGGGTCACGTTTGCCCGCGCGGTCCGGGTCGCCGCCACGCTCGGCGGACAGGACGAGCATCTCCGCACGTGACAGGTGCGACTCGTACCCGAAACGCGGTGCGGCCGTCAGGTCGAAGTAGACGTCGCCGGTGCCGTCGCCGAGCTTGTAGGCCGCGTCGCGCTCCACGAGGTCCTGGACGTGGGTGACGATCGACGGGATGGACTCGACCGCCCCGACGTAGTGGGCCGGCGGGATGATCCGCAACGCCTCCATGTCCTCCCGGAACAGGGCGGTCTCACGCATCGCGAGGACCAGCCAGTCCTCGCCGTCACGCGACGCGCGCTCGAGCAGCGGGTCGTCGATGTCGGTCACGTTCTGCACGTAGCGGACGTCGAGACCCTGATCCCGCCACATCCGGTTGACCAGGTCGAACGTGATCATCGTCGCGGCGTGGCCGAGGTGCGTCGCGTCATACGGCGTGATGCCGCAGACATACATCGAGGCGCTGCCGGAGGGGGCACTGGGCTGCACCGACGCCCGCGCCGTGTCGTAGAGCCGCAGCGGGCCACGCCCCGGCGTGTCCGGTAGGGCAGGTACGTCGTGACCGGTCCAAGCATCCATGCTCGGAGCCTAAACGGCACCCCAGACCCACGAGCGGGGGCGTGAGCTAAACCTCAAGGTTCCGGCCGGGGAGAGGCGCAACTCTGGGAGAGGCTCGGGCTGGTGGCTAGATCGGTGGCCAGGGGATGGCCGGCCAGTCGGTCGGCGGCCGGGGGAAGCGGGCGGCCCGCAGCAGGCGCTTCACCCGCAGGCCGACATGCTGCACCTCGGAGACGGTGAGATGCTCCTCCAGCTCCGCGCCGAGCGGCCCGGACAGCTGCTCGCGCAGCCGGACGAGAACCTCGCACGCGTCGGCGGGCAGCGGCTTGCCGGTCCAGCCCCACAGGACCGTGCGCAACTTGTTCTCCACGTGGAAGCTGACGCCGTGGTCGACGCCGTGCACCCCGCCGCTCGCCGGGTAGAGCACGTGGCCACCCTTGCGGTCGGCGTTGTTGATCACGGCGTCGAAGACGGCCAGGCGGGCCAGCCGCGGGTCGTCGGCGTGGGCCAGCGCGTAGGCGTCACCGTCGTCGTCGCGGGCCGCGGCGACCGGGAACCAGCCGTCGGGCACGTCATACGCCGGGACGAAACCGATCAGCGCGCCCACCTGATCGGGCTCGTCGATCCAGAGCTGCAACGCGCCCGGCCCGAGCGGCCCGTCCCGCAGGATGGTCGGCGGCACCACGTCCCACCCGGTGGCCCGGGACACCAGATAGGCCGACACCTCACGCCCGGCGAGGGTGCCGTCCGGAAAATCCCACAACGGGCGCTCGCCGCGGACCGGCTTGTAGACACAGCGCCGAGTCAGCCCGTCCAGGGTGATCTCGGCGCGCAGGGTGGTGTTGGAGGCGTCGGCCAGCCGGCCCTCGATCTCGATGCGCCCCCGCTCGAGCAGCGCCAGCGCATCGGCCTCGGCCAGCACGTGTGTGGGCTCCGCCGTCACCGGTGATAACCGTTGTGCCGGGGACAGAGATGGCCGGCCGGGTCGAGCGGCTGACCGCAGAGCGGGCACGGCGGGCGGCCGGCGGCCACCACGCGACGGGCCCGGTCGATGAACGCGCGGGTCGCGTCGGGGGTCAGCCGCACCCGCAGCCGGTCGAGGTCGTCGTCGGGCTCGTCGTCCTCGTCGTCGTCATCCTCGTCGTCCTCGTCCTCGTCGCCGAGGGACTCGCCGATCAGGTCGGGCTCCGGCTCACCGGCCTCGATCGCCTCGATCACGACGGTGCTGGTGTCGACGTCGAACGCCAGACCCAGGGTGCCGACCCGGAACTCCTCGTCGACGGGGGTGTCGAGCGGTTCGTTGTCGTGCACCGCCAGCACCGGCTCCTCCGGCAGCGAGACGCCGAACCTCTTGCTGGCCTCCAGCAGGAGCTCCTCGAGCTTCTCGGCGAGCAGCGACACCTGGACCTTCTCCAGCGCCACGCTGATCACCCGGCCGCCACCGCGGGCCTGGAGATAGAAAGTGCGGTCCCCCGGCTCGCCCACCGTCCCGGCGACGAATCGCTCGGGCGGCTCGAAGGCATGCACTTGGTGGGTCATGCAGACAACCCTAGCCATCCAAGCGGACGAGCGCGCGGGCCAAGGACCCGGGTTCGCCGAGGGCGCAAAGGGGTGCACGCTGCGGCGATACACCGATCACGGAGCGTCGTCAGACACCGCCGCCGGCGCCGCCACCCACCGCCGCGTCGCTGTCCGCGGCCTTCTCCCGGCCGTCCGATTTCGGGGGTACGAGCGACGCCAGCTCACCGGTCTCGTTGACGCGCACCACGAACGGGCGGCCCGGCGTGTACCGAATGACAGTGATCGAAGCCGGGTCGGCCACGATCCGCTGGAACTGATCCAGGTGCAGACCGAGCGCATCGGCCACGATGGCCTTGATCACATCGCCATGACTGCAGGCCAGCCAGACCGCCTCCGGCCCGTGCTCCTCGGTCACCCGGGCATCCCAGGACCGCACCGCGGCGACCGCACGCGCCGACATCGCGGCCATCGCCTCACCGTTCGGGAAGACCACGGCGCTCGGATGATGCTGGACGACCGGCCAGAGCGGCTCCTTGGCCAGCTCCTTGAGCGGACGGCCCTCCCAGTCCCCGTACCCGCATTCGATCAGCCCGTCCTCCAGAACCGGCTCCGTCCCCGGTGTCGCCAGCTCCAGGGTCTGCCGGCAGCGGATCAGCGGGCTGCTCACCACCGCGACCAGCGGCAGCTCCTTCAGGCGCTCCCCGGCGCGGGCGGCCTGGGCGCGGCCGGTGTCGTCGAGCTCGACCGGCTGCCGTCCGGCGAGCCCGCCGGACGCGTTCGCGGTGGTCCGGCCGTGCCGGAGCAGCAGAACGGTGGCCACTAGCTCGCCACACCCGACTCGGCGTACGCCTCGGCGACGATCCGCAGCGTCTCCAGGCCACTGTTCAGGTCACCGACATACGGGCTGATCGACAGGGTCCCGACACCGGCCGCGGCGTACTCCCGGATGCGTTCGATGACGTGCTCGCGCGTACCGATGATCGAAGTTCGTTGAATGAAGTCACGCGGCACCGCCGCGGCCGCCTCGGCCGGCCGCCGGCTCAGATAGAGGTCCTGGATCAGTTTCGCCTCGTCGGCGTAGCCCATCCGGACCGCGATGCCGTTGTAGAAGTTCTGCTCCCGGCTGCCCATGCCACCGACATACAGCGCCGCGTACGGCCGGACCACGTCGGCACACGCGTCCAGGTCGTCGCCGATCACCACCGGCACCGAGGCCACCACGTCGAAACCGGTCAGGTCCCTACCCTGCTTCGCCCGGCCGGCGGCGATGTGCCCCAGCTGCTCGGCGGCGGCGTCCGGGGCGAGGAAGATGGCCAGCCAGCCGTCGGCGACCTCACCGGCCAGCTCCAGATTCTTCGGGCCGACCGCGGCCAGGTAGACCGGGATGTCCGAACGCAGCGGACGGAAACCCAGCTTGAGGGCCTTACCGGCACCGCCGGGCAGCGGCAGCCGGTGATGCTCGCCCTCGTACGACACGGGTTCGCGGGACAGCGCCAGCCGCACCACGTCGACGTACTCCCTCGTACGCCCGAGGGGTTTGGCGAACCGCACACCGTGCCACCCCTCGGAGACCTGGGGCCCGGAGACGCCGAGGCCCAGACGGAAGCGGCCGCCGGAGAGCGTGTCGAGCGTGGCAGCGGTCATCGCAGTCATCGCCGGCGTGCGCGCCGGGATCTGCATGACAGCGGCGCCCAGGTCGATCCGCTCGGTCTGGCCGGCGAACCAGCCGAGCATGCTGACCGTGTCCGAGCCGTACGCCTCGGCGACCCAGAGCACGGAGTAGCCGAGCCGGTCCGCCTCCCGTGCCATCGCGAGGTGATCGGCGGGTGTGCTCCACGCTGCCTGATATCCGAGGTTGAGTCCGAGCCGCACGAGTGTTGCCCTCCCGCAGATCATGAGGTGTCAGCAGCAAGCCTACTGATCGGTTCCATGACCGTTTCGGTCCGGTAACCGACCCACCCGGCTGAGGCCGTGGCATTTCGCTGAGCAGGGACTCTGAATAAGGTTCACTCATGCATCAGCGACCGCTCGGCCGAAGCGGGCTAGCGGTTTCGCGGCTCGCGCTCGGCACCATGACCTGGGGACGGGACACCGACCCCGACGACGCGGCGGACCAGCTGAAGATCTTTCTCGAGGCCGGCGGCACACTGATCGACACCGCCGACGTGTACGGCGACGGCGACGCCGAGGCGGTGATCGGCTCCCTGCTCGACCACCTCGCGCCCCGCGACGAGATCGTCATCGCCACCAAGGCCGGCCTCACCCCGCACCGCTACCGCCCGCGCGACGCCTCCCGCGGCAACCTGCTGCGCTCCCTGGACGCGTCACTGCGGCGGCTCGGCACCGACTACGTCGACCTGTGGCAGGTCCACGGCTACGACGCGCAGACCCCGTTCGAGGAGACCCTCGCCGCCCTCGACCAGGCCGTCACCAGCGGGCGGGTCCGCTACGTCGGCGTGTCGAACTTCTCGGCCTGGCAGACCGCGCGGGCCGCGACCTGGCAGTCGGCATATCCCGGGCGGGCCCCGATCGTGGCCGCCCAGATGGAGTACTCGCTGCTGGAACGCGGCATCGAACGGGAGATCCTGCCGGCCGCCGCGGCCCTCGGCTTCGGGGTGCTGGCCTGGTCACCGCTGGGCCGGGGCGTGCTCACCGGCAAATACCGCAACGGGCGCCCGCTCGACTCCCGGGCCGCCTCCGACCACATGGCCTCGTTCGTGCAGGCGTACCTCGAACCACGCAGCTCCAGCATCGTCGAAGCACTGGTGACGGCGGCCGCCGGACTCGGCGTCTCCCCCCTCGAGGTGGCCCTCGCCTGGATCCGCGACCGGCCCGGCATCTCCTCGGTGATCCTCGGCGCCCGTACGTCCGGCCAGTTGCAGGGCTCGCTGCGCAGCGAGCAGCTGACCCTGCCCGCCGAGATCGCCTACGCCCTCGACGACGTGTCGGCGATCGAGGTCGGCTACCCGGAACGCGAGGGAGTCGGCTACCCCGACACCTACTTCGGCTGAGGTGAACCCCCCGCGCCCGCCGGGTGTACAGCGCTGTGACGGCGCCGGCGCAGAATGGGGGGACCGTGGCGGGTGAGCTGTTCATCGATGTCGCCGGCATCAACGCGCTCTACAACCAGCTGCGTGATGCCGGCGACGACGCCGAACACGCGCTGGGGTACGTGCGACGTCACGGCGATCTGAACCCGGTCCGGCAGGGCCTCATGGTGCAGGCTCTCACGCCGCACGAGATCGCCTACCACCGGATGACGACGGCGCTGTCACGGCTGCAGCTTCTGAGTCACAGCGCGGCCACCCAGGTCAACATCGCACAGGTGGCGTACTCGCGGGAGGACTTTCGCGCGGCCGTCGACCTGGACGCCGGTCACCACGGCGCCACCGACCCGGATGTCCTGTCGAAGGATCTGACCCGGGAGCGCCTGCGTCTACCCGCCGGCCACTCCCCCTTGTCGGATGTCGGGGACCCGAAGAGTCACCTGACCCCACCCCGGGATCCGGAAGCCGAGTTCTGGTCGTTCAACCCGATGGTCGATCTTCTGAGCCCGTTCGCCTACCTACGGCAGGCCGCGATCTGGGTGTTCAAGCACGACCCGTTCGAACTCTGGACGGAATGGCTCGCCGGCGACTGGGATTCCTACATCAAAGCGGGAGACGCCGTGGCGAGGGCCGGCGCCGCGGCCGGAACCATCGGGGACAACCTGGCCGCAGGCGCAGTCTCGGTGCCGCTGGTCTGGCGTGGGAACGCGGCGGAGGACTTTCAGGAGTACGAACTGAGACTGGCGACCGCCGCGAGGTCGATCAACGAGCTCGGGAGGATCCTCCATGGCTCCTACCGGCAGTCCGCTGACTGTGTGAAGAACTTCTACGAGGTGATCAGCGGGTTCATCGTCAAGATGTTCGATGCTCTGCTGATGGTCAGTATCGGCCTCGCCGGTGGAACGGCACTCATCGCGACACTCGCCGGGTCGGTGATCGGCTATTCCGTGGCCTTGAGCTACGCGCTCTATGCCATCGATCTGTATAACGACATGTCGAAGGCGTTCACTCATGCCGAGAACGCGCTCAAGGCCATCGCCGGCGCGGCGGCCGGTGTCGAGGCCTCCACCGAGCTCATGGAACTACCGGCTATGGAGCCCTACCAGCATCCCGGCAACTAGACCGACTCAGGAGGATGGGCTCGATGAGCGAGATCGCTGACGACCCGGTTGCACGATCGCTGCTCCAGCACCTCGCCGACGTTCGCGGCACGGACGACCCGGTCGGCGAGTTGGCGCGGGCGCTCATCAGCGGCGAGGCGTCGCCGCAGGAACTTCTCCGTGACAGCTGGTTCGGCGAAGGCCTGGCCGGAGCCGTGGAGGCCGGACAGACGGAGCTGCGCCGCATGTCACCGGAGCAGCTCGCGATGCTCGAGGACGGGGCGGCCCGGCTTCACCGGGACCGCGGTGCCGGTGAGGGTGGTGCGACGTCGTGAGCACCTGGCTCCGGTGGCAGATAGCCTCGCCCTTCATCTTCTTCCCGGGCATGTTCCTGGTGGCGACGGTGGGCGGCGCGTACATCGCCTGGTCGGCCGTCGACAGTGCCGCGTGGCGGGTGCTCACGGTGTTCCTGTGCCTCATGCACGTCATCGGCGCCGGGATCGGCATCTCGATCGGGTTTGATCGTGACCTGGAGAGTCTTCCCTGGCGCCGGATGGGGACGGTCGCGCTGTTCATCGTCCTGAGCCTCGGCGTTCACTGGGTTCGGGAGACAGTGCAGTTCGCGTGACCAGCCAAAATCCGCTACGGAGTGAATAAGCACTGGTCACCGGGCTTGTCGATGGTCGCTGCCGAAGAGCATATTGGTCGGCATGGACTACGAATACGCGCCGCTACGGTTGCCTTCGAATGTCGATCGCCTGACCGCGGCGGCGCAGCTCGCCATTGCGGCCGAGTTCTCCGGGTGGGAGCTGGCCAGGGTTCAGCTCTTCGCCGACGGCACGCGGAAAGTGATGCTCCGCCGCCGGGTCCAGGCGACACCCCAGCCCGGCCTCAGTTACTGAAAGGCCCGCCCGCAGTCGCGGACGGGCCTTTCAGTTTGCGCGGGTCAGTGGTGCTGGTGACCGGCGTGATCGTGGTCGTGGTCGTCCTCGTCGGGCAGGAACGGGTGCTCGTCGAGACGGCCGACCAGAACGTCGGTCTCGACCGGGGCGAACGGGCCGTCGCCGTCGGCGTCGTCGAAGGCCTCCAGATCGAGGGGCTCGGCGACCTCGGTGACGGTGAGCAGGCCGTCGAGCGGCTCCAGCTCGGGCACGTCCAGCGAGGCGAGCGAACCGTCGCCGGCCTGCAGCAGCTCCAGCACGGCCTCGCCGACCGACTCGACCGGGCCGGCGTCCTCGTCCTCCGGCACCGAGCTGCGCCGGGCGGTCTCGGCGACCCGCAGCAGGGCGGACACGCTGGGCACCCGGTAGTCACGGCGCTGCCGGACCGACACGACCTGCGGGTACGGGTCGGCGCCCGCCGCGCCGCCGGCCTCGGTGTGCTGGCCGAACCGGCGGTCCGCCTCGTCCGGGTCGATCGATTCGACGTCCCAGGGCGTCACCTCGCCGAAAGCGTCGAGCAGCTGCTCGTCGTACGCGAAAGAGGCGTTGTTCAGGTCGACGTACGCCTGCCAGACGTCGTCGTCGTCGATGCGGCCGGCGGCCGCCTTGACGGCCGCGAGGTGCGCCCGCGCCGCCTCGATCACCCGGTCGAGGGCGACGTCGAGTTCGGCGTTCTGGTCAGTCATGGGATTGGGGGTCCTTCCGATCTCAGCTGTTTCGGAGCAAGCGGTCGAGCACACGCACGCCGAACTTTAGTCCCTCCACCGGAACTCTCTCGTCGATGCCGTGGAAGAGCGCACTGAAGTTGAGGTCGGGCGGGAGCCGCAGCGGCGCGAAGCCGAAGCACCGGATGCCGAGAGTGGAGAAGGCCTTGGCATCGGTGCCACCGGACATCAGGTACGGCACGGTACGCGCTCCCGGGTCCTCGGCGCGCAGGGCGGCCCCCATGGCGTCGACCAGGTCGCCGTCGAAGGCGGTCTCCACGGCCGGCTGCTGGTGGACGTGCTCGATCTCCAGGTCTGGCCCGATCACCTCGCGCAGCTCGCGCAGGAACGCGTCGGCGTGCCCGGGCAGGGTGCGACAGTCGATGGTGGCCGACGCCCGGCCGGGGATCACGTTGTCCTTGTAGCCGGCGGCGAGACGGGTCGGGTTGGCGGTGTTGCGCAGGGTGGCGCCGATCAGGTTGGCGATCGGGCCGAGTTTGGACACCGCCAGCTCCGGCTCGTCCGGGTCGAGCTCGATCTCGAGGGCGTCGCTGACCTGTTCCAGGAAGGAGCGCACGGTCGGGGTGAGGACGGTCGGGAAACGGTGCCGGCCGACCCGGGCGACGGCCTCCGCCAGGGTGGTGACCGCGTTGTCGTCGTGGATGAAGGAGCCGTGGCCGGGCCGGCCGGTGGCGTGCAGGCGCAGCCAGTCGAGCCCTTTCTCGGCGGTCTGCACGAGATACAGGCGAAGATCGTCATTGACCGTGTACGAATACCCGCCGACCTCGCCGATCGCCTCCGTGCAGCCCTCGAACGCGTCGGGGTGGTTCTGCACGAGCCACTGGGAGCCGTACTCCATGCCGGCCTCCTCGTCGGCGGTGTACGCCAGGACGATGTCGCGCGGCGGCACGTAGCCGGTGCGCCGCCACTCGCGGACGACGGCGAGGACCATCGCGTCGAAGTCCTTCATGTCGACGGCTCCGCGGCCCCACAGGTAGCCGTCCTTGATCTCGCCGCTGAACGGGTCGACCGACCACTCGCTCGCGTCGGCGGGGACGACGTCGAGGTGGCCGTGGACGAGCAGTGCGCCGCGGGAGGAGTCGGCTCCGGGGATCCGGGCGATCAGGTTGGCCCGGGTCGGCGCGGACTCGAGGAGACGGGTCTCGACGCCGACCTCACCCAGCCGCTCGGCGACGTACTCGGCGGCGGCCCGCTCCCCCACGGTGGTCCGCGGGTCGCCGGTGTTGGTGGTGTCGATGCGGAGCAGGTCGCGGCACAGGTCCACGACCTCGCTCTCGGCGGTGTTCTCCATCCGCCCTTCTTATCAGCAGGAGGGGAAAGGCGGTCACCGGCTGGTCGTCACCGCTGTCTCAGCGGCGGCGCTGAGACAGCGGTGACGACCAGCCGGAGGAACCCGCCCGGCGGGGGCGGGGTTTGATCGGAACCGGCCGGTGGGTACCTCGGGGCCGTGTCTGACGTGAATCTCCCCCCGCTGCCGCCGACCGGCGGCGAGATCCCTGGGCGCAGCATCGTCGATGTGGTCGCCGCCCAGCACCGCGAGCTGCTCCGCCTGACCGAGCGCCTGACCGAGTCCCCGGAGGACCGTGACGTCGCGTCGGTGCTGGTCGCCACGCTGTCCCGGCACCTGTGCGCCGAGGAGCAGTACCTCTACCCCGCGGTCCGGACCGCGGTGCCGGGCGGCGAGCAGCTCGCCGACCGGGAGCTGGCCGAGGACCAGGCCATCCTGGAGCGGCTGCGTGATCTGGAGCGGACCGGTGACGGCCGCGACGGGCTGGCCGAGGCGGTACGCCGGCACGTGGCCGCCGACGCCGAGGAGTTGCTGCCGCTGCTGGAGCAGATGGTGCCGGCGGAGGATCTGGTCCGGCTGGGCAATCGCTTCGAGACGGCCGAGGAGGCGGCACCGACCCGTCCGCACCCGTCCACGCCGTCGACGCCACCCTGGAACAAGGTGGTGGATCCGCTGGTCGGAGTGGCCGACAAGATTCGTGATGTGATCGGTTCGCGTGCCACATACGCGCGCGATCTGTAACTAAATCCTAGTTACGGCAAGTAAGCGACGAACGTCCTGTTCGTTCATACGTTTGTCACAGGTTGCCGATCATTCCACGGCTTGTGGACTAGCGTTCGATCCCTTTCTAGTCCTAACGTCACGCTATGAACCTCGAGCTGCGGCATCTGAAGGTGGTCTGCGCCATCGCGGAGACCGGCAGCGTGACCAAGGCCGCGTCACAACTCGGCCTTGCCCAGCCTGCACTCACCGCCCAACTTCAGCGGATCGAGCGCACACTGGGTGGCCCGCTGTTCGACCGTGACCGCCGGGGCGCGCGCCCCACGGCCCTGGGAGAGCTGGTGCTGTCCCGCGCCAGAGTGCTGCTGCCCGCGATGAAGGGCCTGCAGGACGAAGCGGCCCGGCTCGCCGCCGGCGGCGATCACGACACGTTGAGCAGGTACCGGATCGGAGCGGTCGGCGGACCCGTCGTCGCCCATCTGGTGCACCGTCTGTCGGCTGCCCAGCCGGAGGCGCAGATCTCCACCCACGCGTCCTACTACATCTCCGAGCTGTCCGGCATGGTGATGGCCGGCAAGCTGGACTACGCCCAGGTCGGCGTCTGCGGCGATGCGCTGCCGTCGGCGGAGTACGGACTGGTCTGGCAGACCATCGGCATGGACGCCGTCTGTGTGCTGATGCCGGACGACCACCCGCAGGCCAAGAACCTGTCGGTCGATCTGGCGGAGCTGGCCGACGAGCAGTGGGTGGCCGGCGCCGGTGACGGTTGTTTCGGCGACTGTTTCGCCGCGGCGTGTGCCCGGGCCGGTTTCGCCCCCCGGCGGGTCCTGGAGTCGGACGTGCGCAACTGTGTCGACATGGTCGAGCTGGGCCTGGCCATCGGCCTGTGCCAGCCCACGTTCCGCCCACCGGCGGGACTGACCAGCCGGCCGTTGCGCGGTGCCCCGCTGCGCTGGCGGCTGGTGCTCGGCTGGCACCCGGACTCCCAGGCCTCCCGCAGCGCACCCAAGCTGATGGATCACGCGCAGGAGGCGTACCAGGAGATCCTGGCCCGCAACGAGCACTACACACAGTGGGCGCAGAGCCTGCCCGGCGCCGGCGGCAGCCACCTGGCCGCGGCCTGAGACTCGCGGAGGGGGCGCCGGGCGCCCCCTCCACAAAAGTGATCACCGCGCGGCGGCGGTCATCTCCACGTCGAAGACGAGCGCGCCGTCCTGGGCGTCGACCCGGACCGTCCGGCCCGGCGCCAGATCAGCGGCGAGCAGCATCGTGGACAGCCGGTTGTCCAGCTCCCGCTGAATGGTCCGGCGCAGCGGCCGTGCCCCGAACTCGGGCTGGTACCCGCGCTCGGCCAGCCAGTCCACCGCGGCCGGGGTGATGTCCAGGGCGACGTCCTGGGCCTGCAGCCGGCGGCGGGTCTCCTCCAGCATCATCTCGGTGATCCGGTGCAACTGGTCGTCCTCCAGCTGCCGGAAGATGATGATCTCGTCGATCCGGTTGATGAACTCCGGCCGCAGCTGCTCCTTGAGCCGGCGGTCGAGCCGGTCGCGCAGCTCCTCGTCCGGGGAGCGCCCGTTCTCGGCTCCGGCGAACCCGACACTGCGGGTGCTGCCGTTGATCAGGTCGGAGCCCAGATTGCTCGTCATGATCAGAACCGTGTTGCGGAAACTGACCGTGCGCCCCTGACTGTCGGTGAGCCGCCCGTCGTCGAGCACCTGCAGCAGGATGTTGAAGACGTCCGGGTGGGCCTTCTCGATCTCGTCGAGCAGCACCACACTGTACGGTCGCCGCCGCACCGCCTCGGTGAGCTGCCCCGCCTCGTCGTAACCGATGTATCCGGGGGGCGCCCCGACCAGCCGGGACACCGTGTGCCGCTCCTGGAACTCACTCATGTCGAGCCGGATCATCCGGTCCGAATCGCCGAACAACGCCTCCGCCAGCGACCGGGCCAGCTCCGTCTTGCCGACCCCGGTGGGGCCGAGGAACAGGAAGCTGCCGACCGGCCGGTCCGGGTCGCCCAGCCCGGCGCGGGCCCGGCGCACCGCCTCGGCCACCGCGGTCACCGCGTCGTCCTGGCCGATCACGTGCCCGTGCAGGTTCTGTTCCAGCCGGAGCAGGCGGTCCCGTTCGGCCTCGGTGAGCTGGGCGACCGGAATGCCGGTGGTCCGGGAGACCACCGCGGCGATCTCCTCCTCGGTCACCTGCGGCACCCCATCGGCGGACGAACCGGTACCCGCCAACTGCGACCGCAGCGCGTTGATCTCGTCGCGCAGCGCGGACGCCTGCTCGTAGTGCTCCGCCGCGACCGCCTGGTCACGGTCGCGGGACAACTGCTCCAGACGGCGCTCCCGCTCGCGCCGGTTGGCGTCCGGCGTCTTGGTGCGCAACCGGACCCGCGCCCCGGCCTGGTCGATCAGGTCGATCGCCTTGTCCGGCAGGTAGCGGTCGGTGATGTAACGGTCGGACAGCACCGCCGCGGCGTCCAGGGCCGCGTCGGTGATCCGTACCTGATGGTGAGCCTCGTAGTTGTCGCGGAGCCCGCGCAGGATCGCCACGGTGTCCTCGACGCTCGGCTCGCCGACCAGCACCGGCTGGAACCGCCGGGCCAGGGCGGCGTCCTTCTCGATGTGCCTGCGGTACTCGTCGAGGGTGGTCGCGCCGATCACCCGCAACCGCCCGCGGGCCAGAGCCGGTTTGAGCATGTTGCCGGCGTCCATACCGCCGCCCTCGCCGCCACCACCGGCGCCGACCAGGGTGTGGATCTCGTCGAGGAACACGATCAGGCCGTCACCGGACGCCTGGATCTCCTCGATCACCTTCTTCAGCCGCTCCTCGAAGTCGCCGCGGTACTTGGTGCCGGCCACCAGGCCGGCCAGGTCCAGCTGGATCACCCGCTTGTCCTGGAGGGTCAGCGGCACCTCACCGTCCACGATGCGCTGTGCCAGCCCCTCGACCACGGCGGTCTTGCCCACCCCCGCCTCGCCGATCAGCACCGGGTTGTTCTTGGTACGCCGGGACAGGATCTCGATCGCCTGCTCGATCTCGTCGGCACGCCCGATCACCGGGTCGATCTCACCGCGCCGCGCCGACTCGGTCAGGTCGACGCCGAACTGCTCCAGCGTCGGCGTCGGCGCGCTGCTGGGCCGTGGCCCGCCCGGTCCGCTCTGATTCGGTTTCGGCAGCTCACTGTGGTGCGGGATGGTGCGCGGGTCGACGATCCGCCCGGCCAGCAGGCGTCCCGCCGCCGAGTCGGTGTTCATGCCCAGCGCCATCAGGATGTGCTCCGGCCCGATGTACGACGCGCCGACCGCCCGGGAGATCTGCAGGCTGTCCAGCAGCGCGCGCTTGGCGGCCGGGGTCAGCGCGATGCTCTCCGGCAGGTCGGGAGCCACGGCCGCGGGCCGGCCCAACTCGGTCAGCAGCCGGTCCGGGTCGGCGCCGGCACGGCGTACCGTCTCCTTCATCTGCTCCTGCTGGAGCAGCGCCCACAGCAGGTGGTCGGTGTCGAGGTCGGCGAGCGGCCGGTCGCCGTCGGCGACCTCGGCGGCCCGGCGGGCCGCATCGGCGAGCACCTGCCGGGCGTCGTTGCTCATGTATCTCGCGATGTCGAAACGCTGCGCCTGACGGCGCGGCTCGGCCGCACCGAAGAAGCGCGCGAACAGGTCGTCCCACTGACCGGGCCCCGCCGGCCCGAACGGTCCGATGCTCATCTGTCTTCCTTCTCCTGGTACCTCGGGCCGGGGTCGCCCTCGGGGGCTACCCGGCCTGGTGGGCGGCAAACGTGAGCCGTCCGCATGTCAACAGCGCGCGGAACCCCCTGCCGATTCCCGAATCGCCGAAAAAGTTGACACGACTACACTCAACTTCATGGTCGCGCCTCCCGATCCACCCTCCCTCACGCCGCTCTTCCAGGAGCCGGAACCGCCCGAGCCGGTCCGTTCAGCAGACCCCGGCCGCGCCCGCCCGCCGGCCGGCGACCTCGCCTTCTCGCCGCCCTCCGGCTCTTCCGACCCGGCAGCTGACGGCCATCCCGGCGCCCCGGCCTCCGGCCTTCCCCACCCGGTGGCCTCTGACACCGTCAGCCCGGGGGTCTCCGGCACCTCGCAACCGGCTGCGTCCGGCGCCTCCGCCGCGTTGGTGCTGGTGATCGTCGACGGCGCGAACGTCGTCGGTTCGGTGCCGGACGGGTGGTGGCGCGATCGGGCCGGCGCTGCGGTGCGGCTCCGCGACAGCCTGGCAGCGGTTCCCGCCGCCGGCCTCCCCGACGTTCCGGCGCCGGTCGAGGTGGTCCTGGTGGTCGAGGGCAAGGCCCGCGACATCCCGCAGGACCCCGGGGGCGTGCGGGTGGAGCGCGCGCCCGGCTCCGGCGACGACAAGATCGTTGATCTGGTACGGGACACCGCCGCGACCCGCCGGACCATCGTCGTCACCGCCGATCGTGGTCTCCGGGAGCGCGTCACCGCCCTGGGCGCCGAGGTCCGTGGCCCCTCCGTGGTCCCCCGCTGACAGGCGCCACTCCTCTGGGAACGGGGTTGGCGGAGGCCTTCGCGCGGAGCGCGCCCTGCGGGAGGACCGGCTCGCCGGCGATCCGGAGTGGACCTGCCGGGGCCACGATCTCACCGCGGCGACCTTCCCGTAGATCGACTGGCGTGGGTATCCGCCGCCACGCTCGCCATGACGTTCAGGAACGTGGCGTGCAAGCGGGTCGACGGGCCGCCGAAAACGGGCATGGCTGGACGGCCGGGCGATTTCCGGGCGGTACGTTGTGGGCAGAGCACGACCCACCCCGGAGGCAGGTGACTTCCTGCAGGGGCCACCCCGGCTCCGGATGGGGAGGTTGCAACATGTCGCAGGAGAACCGGCGCCGCCGCCCGCAGTGGGTGCCCGGCAACGCGACGATCATCGCCGTCGCGACGCTTCTGGCAGCGGTGGCGTCACTGATCGCGGCCCTGATGGAGAACGGTCCCGCCTGACCTGGGCAAAGAGGTCAGACGAGACCGCCGATGGACGCTCCGCCCCGAATGCACGGCTCGCGCGACGGGCGGAGCGCTCTCCGACTACGACCCTACCGCCCATGACCGGCCGGCGATCATGGGCGGATTACCCGCGGGGCTGACCCTCTGCCGAGGGCGTTTCGTCACCCGATGGCACATTCACCCGCCGAGCAGGGGGAACCCGAAGATCCACTGTGGACGGGCTTCGGATAGGATCTCACCAGGGCGATCTTCGGCCGTCGTCGGGAAAACCTTGTCGTGCCGGGCCTGGCAGGCTCTGATAAAACGGGGCATGCGAGGACGGCCGGGCGGGAACCGGACGCTAGGCTGGAGCCGCAACGTAGACCCCGTTCAGGAGGCTGCCCGGGTGGCCAGTGTCGCCGAACTCAGAGCCGCCGTGGAGGCCGCGCTCCAGCAGGTCACCGAGGGACAGCAGGCGATACAGGCGGCGCGGGAGAAGATCGGTGAGGCGCAGCAGAGCCTGGCCGCCGCTCTCGACGGCAGCGCCAACGACGCCGTCGGGGCCGCGCACGCCTCGCTGTCACAGGCCGACCAGCAGTTAGAGGATTCGATGAGCGCGACCCTCGCCGCCGTCGAGCAGGCCCACACCTACACGGCGAGCCTCTGACGCGATGTCGCTGCTGCAGGAACTCGGCGCCCAGCTTCGCGCCACCTCCGACGACCTGCCCACGGGGCTGGTCGCCGCGGCGATGGACAAGCTGCGCAGTGCCACCGACCTGCTCCGGTGGGTGCAGGAGGAGTCCAGCAAGGATCTCGGCGTGCTGCGTCTCGGCCACGCGACCGAGCACGCCGAGACCGCGGCCGCGGCGCTGCGTGTCACGCAGGACGCCATCGAGGCGTACCTCATGGTCCTCGGTCTCTCCGGCACGCCCGGCGCCGCGCCCGGCCAGGAGTGGCGCACCGAGATGCGGCGCGAGGAGAAGCCGGAGCGTCCGGCCGAGCCGGACGAGCCGGCCCGGGAGACGGTGGAGAGCCTCGGCCCGTGGTGGCAGCAGCGGGTGACGCAGCTGACCGGCGAGTCACCGCCGGGTGGTGCGGACCGTCCGGAGATGGGTGAGCAGGCCGACCCCTCCGATCTGCTGCGGCGGATCGCCGCCGGGGTGCGTGCCGGTGACCGGGCGCGGCTGGGGCGGGAGCTGCACGCCGTCAACGCCTCGACCGGGCTGGGGCTGTCCGCGGTGACCCCGCAGCTGCTGCACCGGCTCGCCGGTGACCTGCTGGGGCACGAGCCGCGCCCGGAGGACGTGCCGAGGCTGCGGACCGCCGCCGAGGGCCGGGTCAAGGCGCTGCTGCCGGGCACCCGGCCGGACGTGCTGGAGACCCTGCTCGACCGGATCTGCCGGGTTCCGCTGCACCGGCAGCAGGAGCGGCGCGGTGACCAGCCGGCCGGTCACCCGGCCGACACCGCGGTCACCGCCAGCGTGCTCACCGGGGTGCTCCTCGCCCGGCTGGGCCGCGACGCCGGTTCGCTGGACCCGGACGCCCCGGAGCCGGTGCGGCCCCGCCCCGACACCGCGGAGGACCGCTGATGACGCCCGGGGCACGCCCGGCGCCCGCCGACGGCCGGAACGGCGGAAGGCCGCCCGCGACCCAGCGGGTGCTCCTGACTCCCACCGACGCCACCGCGGGCTTGAACCACAGAAAGTCGCCCGCGATCCAGAAGGCGCTCCTGGCACCCACCGACGCCACCGCGGGGCTGAACGGCGGAACGCCGTCCGGGATCCAGGAAGCGCGCCCGGCGCCTGCCGGCGCCATCGGGGGCCGGGACGGCGGGGTGCCCTTCGTGGTGCGTCTGAGGTGGGCCGGGACGGTGGCGCGGCGGAGCTGGGGGGAGGCGGCCGGCAGCGGTCGTGCCGGGGCGGGCCGGGCTGTTCGGGGGCGGAGCGAGAGTTCGATGACAACTGCGACGATGCCGGCGGGTCATGGCTGAATCCACCAGAAACCGGGTGATGGAGATCCGGGCCGGGCTGTCGCACGCGCTCGGTGCCGCGCAGATCGCCCTGGAGCGGGCGCTCGACGCCCGGGAGGCGGCCGAGGCGCGGTACCGGCGGATGGTCGCGGCGGCGACGGCCCGGCGGCGGAAACTCGCCGTGGCCCGGGACGAGCGGATCCACGAGATCGACGCGTGGCACGACACCGAGCTGGCGGCGCTGGCCGGTGCGGCGGCGGGTGCGGCTGACCGGGCGGCGCCCGGGGCGGCCGGCGAGCCCTGGCACAGCTGGGAGCCGACCCCCCTGGAGCGGGCCGCCGAGCTGCGGATCGGGCGGCTGATGCTGCCGGAGGCGCCGTTGCCGGCGCCGGCGCGTGCCGAGCGGCCGTCCGCCCACCGCGACGGCGGCGGGGACGACCGGATCGGCGGGGCGTGGGCCGGGGCGCCCGGTGAGGTCACCGAGGCGTGGGCCGGGCCGGACAGCGAGCCGCCGGAGAGCGCCGCGGGGCCGGTCGTCGACGAGGCGACGCCGGAGGTGCCGGCGCTGGTGCGGCTGCTCGACCACGGGCACATCGTGATCGAGGGCGACCGGCGGACCGGTGACGACGTGCTGGCGGGGCTGCTGCTGCGGGCGCTGGGCACGAGTGTGCCGGGGCAGGTGCAGATCATCGGGTACGACCCGGAGAACCTCGGTGGCGGGCTGGCCGGGTTCGCGCCGCTGGCGACCGCGGGTGTGCTCACCTTCGTCGGGCCGGGTGACCTGGACAAGCTGCTCGACGAGCTGGTCGGGCATGTCCGGCGGATCAACGAGACGGTGCTGGCCGGCGAGTACTCGTCGGTGCGGGAGCTGCACGCGGCGACGAAACGGCGGCCGGAGCCGTGGCGGGTGGCGGTCCTGCTCGGCGGTGGGGAGCTGTCCCGTCATCAGCGGACCCAGCTGGACCGGCTGCTGCGGACCGGGGCGGCGTGTGGCGTGCACCTGGTGATCCGGGGGCAGTCGGTGGAGCCGGGGCCGGGGATCGAGTTCGTGGTGGCGGCGCCGGGCGACGGTGCCCGCATCGAGAGTGCGGGTGATCTGCCCGTACGGCTGGATCCCGCTCCGACGCCGAGTGTGGTGACCGCGACGTGCCGGCAGATCGCCGAGGCGGTGGCCGCCGGGCCGGCGCCGGTGGCGCTGGACAGTCTCCTGCCGGAGGCGGGCGCGGAATGGCAGGAGAGTTCCGCGGCGGGGCTGACCGCGCCGCTCGGCGACAGCCCACAGGGGCCGCGCGTGCAGGTGACGTTGAGCGACTATCCGCCGCACGCGCTGATCGCCGGGCCGTCCGGGACCGGCAAGACCAACTTCATCTACGCCTGGATGGGGGCGCTGGCCGCCCGTTACTCCCCCGACGAGCTGGCGTTCTACCTGCTCGACTTCAAGGAGGGGGTGTCGTTCGCCCGGTTCGCTCCGGGCCGGCGGGACCCGAGCTGGCTGCCGCACGTCCGGCTGGTCGGGGTGAACGTCAACACCGACCGTGAGTTCGGGCTGGCGCTGCTGCGGTTCCTCGGTGCCGAGCTGAAACGCCGGGCCGACGCCGCCAAGCAGTATGAGGTGACGAACCTGGCCGAGCTGCGCGCCGAGGATCCCGACGGGTCGTGGCCGCGGATCGTGGCCGTGGTCGACGAGTTCCAGGTGCTGCTGGGCGGGCGGGACTCGGTCACCGCCGAGGCCGTCGACCTGCTGGAGGACCTGGCCCGGCGCGGCCGGTCGCAGGGCATCCACCTGGTGCTGGCCAGTCAGGACGTGTCCGGCATCGAGGCGCTGTGGGGCCGGCCCGCGCTCGTCGCCCAGTTCAGCCTGCGGATCGCCCTGCCCCGGGCGCGGCGGGTGCTGGCCGAGACGAACGCGGCCGCCGATTCGCTGCCCCGCTATCACGCGGTGGTCAACGCCGACTCGGGTGCGCCGGAGGCGAACCGGATCGTCCGGGTGCCGGCCGCCGGCGACCGGGAGCAGTGGAGTTCGCTGCAGCACCGGCTGTGGCGGCGGCGGCCGCCGGAGCTGGGGCCGCCGCGGCTGTTCGACGGTGACGTGGTGCCGCGGCTCGCGGACAGCCCCGACTACCGGGATCTGCGGGCCGGCGAGTCGACCACGGCGCCGGTGATGCTGCTGGGGCAGACCATCGACGTGGCGTCGCGGTCGGCACAGACGGTGCTGCGGCGTGCGCCCGGCCGGAACCTGGCGGTGCTGGGCACCCGTACGGACGAGGCGTGCGCGATCCTGGCGACGGCGGGCCGCTCGCTGGCGGCGCAGTTCACCCCGACGGGCGCCCGGTTCTCGGTGGTCTGCCTGGACACCGACGCCCGGGCCGCGGCGGAGGCGCTGCACGCCCGCATCCCGGGGTCCGGCTTCTATCTGCCGGACGACGTGTACTGGCTGCTGGAGGACGCCGCCGCGGAGGCGACCGCGTCGTGGCCGGCGGACCGGCCGCATTTCATCCTGATCTACGCGGCGGACGCGCTGCCCGGCGGCAGGGAGGCCGCCGACCAGTTGCGGACCGTGCTGCGCCAGGGCCCGGAGCGGCGCCTGCACGTGCTGGGCTGGTGGCGTGGGGCCGGGCTGCTGCGCGACTCGCTCGGCGGGCACGCGTCACGGACCGACCCGATCGGCGCGTGGGTGGCCCTGGACGTGCACGGCAGCGAACTGACGCCGTACTACCCCGGGCAGGGGGCGCCGAACTGGTATCCGCGGCCGTGGCGTGCCCTGCACTTCGACCGCTCGGTGCATCGCGGCGCCGAGGTGATCATCCCCTACGGAACCTCATGAGCGAACTGCAACCGGCCGACTTCGAGCGCGCCGACTACCGTACCGTCCTGCGCCGGCTGACCAGCCTGGACGCGAAGGCGGCCGAGCTCCGGGAGGAGGCGCGCCGCTGGTACGCCGACCGGCTGTCCGCCGCCGACGTCGCCGTCCAGGAGGCGGCCGGCCGGCTGGAGGCGGCCGAGCGGTCGGTCCGGGCCGCCCAGCGCGGCCTGGAGGAGGTGGACGCGCGGGCGGCCGGCCTGTGGTCGGACTTCGTGCACCGGGTCGGCCCGGTGGCCGAACGGTTCGGGCGGACCCTGCCGCCGGCCAGCATTCCCCGGCAGCGCGGCGACGACCCGCCGGACCGGGATGCCGAGGACTACCTGAAAGAGGTGGAGAACCGGGTGCGGTACACGCCGCCGGCCCGGCCGATCACCCTCGGCACGAAGATCCTCTTCGGCATGCTCGGTTTCGCGGGCGGGCTGCTCGGCGTGATCGCCAACCTGATGGTCCGGCGGACCGGTACGGCCGCGGGCGGGGACTGGCAGCAGGCGGCGCCGGTGGTGGCACTGCTGGTGATGCTGCTGTTCCCGGTGCTGGCGGTGGTGACGGCGAAACTCATCGCCGACCGCCGGGACGCCCCGCTGGACACCTCGGCGGTCGTGACGGTGCTGGCGACCGGCCTGGTCACGGCCGGCCTGCTGTTCACCGCGGTGCTGGTCGCCCAGCCCCGGTGAGCTGTCCGGGCTCCGGTGGACCTCAGTGCGGGCTGAGGTCCTTCATCCGCCGGGCCTCGTCCTCGAGGGCGGCCGGGACACCGGGCCCGCTGTCACCACCGCCGTGGGCCTCGTCGTACTCGTAGTCGTCGGCACGGTCGTCCTCGCGCGGCTCGTCCGCTGTGTCGGTCATGGATCGGTTGTACCCGGGTATGGCATCGGAATGCTGAGAATCGGCACATCGGGGTGGCAGTACCGGGACTGGCGGCCGGGACGGGACGCCGACGGCACGGGATACCTGTATCCGGCGGGGCTGCCACAGCGGGCCTGGCTGGAGCACTATGCGGCCCGGTTCGGCGTCGTGGAGGTCAACAACGCGTTCTACCGGCTGCCGGAGCGCGACACGTTCGCCAGGTGGCGGGATCAGACGCCGGACGGGTTCCGGTTCGCGGTGAAGATGAGCCGCTACCTGACGCACATCAAGCGGCTGCGGGAGCCGGCCGAGCCGGTGGCCCGGTTCCTGAGCCGGGCCGAGGCGCTCGGCGACAAGCTGGGGCCGGTGCTGTTGCAGCTGCCGCCGACGCTGCGCGCCGACCTGGCGGCGCTGGACGCGACCCTGCGGGAGTTCCCGGAAACGGTACGGGTCACCGTCGAACCGCGGCACCCCAGCTGGTTCACGCCCGAGTGCGAGGAACTGTTGCGCCGGCATCAGGCGGCACTCTGCTGGGCGGATCGGCGCGGCCGGCCGGTGACTCCGTTGTGGCGGACCGCCGATTTCGGTTACCTGCGACTGCACGAGGGAGCCGGAAAACCGTGGCCGCGCTACGGAAGGGCGGCGCTGCGATCGTGGCTCGATCGCAGCGGCATACCGGAAATGCTCGTCTTCTTCAACAATGACCCGGGTGGCGCCGCGGTGATCGACGCCGGTGTGATGGCGGCGGAGGCCGACCGTCGCGGCATCCCGATCGGGCCGGTCCCCCGGATTCGGTCCCGGCGGAATTCGCCGTCCGCCGGGCCGGATAAAACAATTGTTCAGTAATGAATATGTGGCGCGCGTCTCGCTCCACGCGCCGAATTGCGATAACCGGGCCCGTCCGGCGAGGCGGGCCCGGTGGACCTCAACTGGCCCGGCGCTCGCGCACCTGCTTGCAGTGCACACACGTGGTGGCCGACGGGAAGACCTCGAGCCGCTCCACCGGGATCGGATTGGAGCAACCCTCACAGTTGCCGTACGTCCCGTCGTCGAGGCGCTGGAGCGCGTGCTCCGCCTGCGTGCGCCTGTCCAGCAGGGTCCTCAGCAGTGAGGTCGCAGCGTCGCGCTCCGCCGTCTTCGACCCGCTGTCGGCCTGGTCGTCACCGGCGGCGTCGCCGATCTCGACCAGCCGCAGCCGGGTGTTCTGAGCGACGGCCTCCTCGTACTCGCGGTCGAGATCCTCGAACCGGCCCTGGAGGATCACCCGGATCTGCTCGAACTCCTCGGCCGAGCGCCCCTTGGCCGTGCTCGCGCCCTTACCCGCAACAACCGCTCCGTTGACGAGCATGCAGTCCCCCTGCCCTTCACTAAGCCCCGACCGGTGGCCATCCCCGGGTCACCCTCGTCCCGGCCGGCTCGGCATGTGGAGCCGGACGATACCCACCGCCGGAGATCCCAAACGGGACCCCCGCGAAAAAGTAACCGGAGCATAACTGTCGGTGTTCGAATCCGCCACGGACTCGGCACGCGGGTCTTGTGCCGAGCGTCACGAGCCGCTGACGACGAGGGCCGGACGGCGCGGGTCGTCGAGACGAACGACCACGTCAGCGAAGGTTTCCGGGGCCACCTCGCCGGTGTAGCGCCGGTAGGCCGGCAGCGTCCACGCGAGATCGGCGGGCGTGCGGCGGGCCAGCGCCGCCGAGGACAGCTCAAGATGGACGGAGAAGTCGAACGGCAGCCCGGAACCGAGCAGCAACGGGCCACTGACCAGCACGATCGCACCCGGCGGCAGCTCCCGGTACGGCGCGCGAGCGGCCCGGTCGATGCCGGCGTCCCAGAGGCGTTCCAGGATGCGCCCCGACCCGTCCGGACCCGCCGGGGCCAGAACCTCACGGATCAGCCCGGCCTCGTCGAACCAGCCGGTGTAGAAAGAGTCCGGATTGGTGCGCCCGAACTCCAGCCGCAGGGACGCCGGGCGCAGGAAATCGCTGGTGTCGACACGTATGGCGGGGCGCCCGCGGACCCGCAGCGGGCCGACGAGGGCGTCCGCGAGACGGCGCGGATCGGCCGCGTCGGCGCCGTCGACGGCCACCCGCAGCCGGCTGTCGGATTCCCGACTCGCCAGCCGGTCGGCGAGGTCCTCGACGAGCAGGGGAAAGGAGACCGGTCGTACCCGCATGGATCAATCGTGCGGCAGGATGCTGATCCGCGCGTCGTCGGCCAGCCGGTAGCCCACACCGTAGACGGTGGTGATCAGCGGCAGGTGCCCGCCGAGCTTGAGCCGCAGCCGGCGCACGTGGACGTCCACGGTGCGCTCCCCGGCCCGCTCGTAGCCCCAGACGGCGGCGAGCAGCTGCGCCCGGGTGAAGACCCGTCGCGGGCGCTCGGCGAGATACTGGAGGAGGTCGAACTCCAGCCGCGTCAGCGGCAGCGTCTCGCCCTCCAGCAGCGCCTGGCGCGACGAGGTGAGCAGACGCACCTCCGGGCCGTCCAGCGCGGTCTCGGCGGCCTCCTCGCCCGTCTCGGGCTCAACCGCCGGGGCCTGCTCGACGGTCACCGTCCCCCGGCTCATCTCGACCAGCTCACGGACGGCGGCGAGCAGCCGGTGCGCCTGTGGGGACACCACGTCCCCGGTGAGTGGAATGGCGAGCGTCACGGTCAGCGCGGGTTCGGCGGCTCGGCGACCGGAACTCCGACCCGGTCCGGCAGAACGACGATCGGCACGCGGCGACAATGCGCTGACCGGCATTGATTCATCCCCCAGAATTTGCTGCAGCAAGCGAATACGATTTTTCACTCTGCGTAATTGCCCGAACGATATTTCCGGTACGCCGGTGAGCGGGTCAAGTCGCCAACCACACTGTGGGAAAGATGTTCCATATTGTCGTGGGCCGCTAATTCATTCCGGGAACGCTTTCTGTCAGCCTCATTAAACATTGCCGAACGTCATGGGCATGAGAAGACAACCGGGGGTGCCGCCGTCAAGGCGACACCCCCGGTGTGAAACGATTTTTAAGTGTGAGTTCAGCCGCCGGAGGTGAGGCGGCGGCCGACCGCCGCGATCAGCCGGTCCAACTCGGAACCGAACGGGTTGTCGTGCACCAGGTAGGTCCAGGTGGCACTCGGCCGGACGATCTCGGCCCGGTCCGGCTCCCAGCCGTCGGTGAGGTCGACCTCATCGAACGTCTCGATCGTCTTGGTCTCGACCTGGGTCAGCAGTTCCTGGAACGCCGGGACGGCCGAGCGGTGGAACTCGTCCAGCGGGTCCAGCTTGCCCAGAGCACGCAGGTGCACGCCCTCCCGGACCTCCGACAGGTACGCCAGGTGGTCGGCCCAGAGCTTGTCGAGGTGGAAGAGGGCGATCGCCCGGGCCGCGTCGGACAGCACGTCCTCGTCGGTCTCCTTGGCCTTCTCCGGGGACTTCTCCAGCAGCATGATCGCGGCGACCTCGGAGGTCAGCAGACGCTCGCGGCGCTCGGCCAGCAGCAGGCGCTGCTGCTCGATGACCACGCTGTAGCGCCAGGTGTTCTTGTGGATCTCGTGGTTCACGCCCTCGGCTACCCGCTGGGCGTGCTCCACCGCGTACTCCACCTGGGAGTCGTGCACGACGCCGTCGATGTCCATCCGCGGGGAGGCCGGGATGATGTCGCCCGCGTGCCGCTGGACCAGCTCGTCCTCCAGGCTGACGAAGAACACCGAGCGTCCCGGGTCACCCTGCCGGCCGGCCCGGCCACGCAGCTGGTCGTCGACCCGGCGGCTGTCGTGCCGGCCGGAGCCGATCACGTAGAGGCCGCCCAGCTCGACCACGGCGTCGCGGTCCTTCTCGTCGCTGCCGCCGAGGCGGATGTCGACACCACGGCCGGCCATCTGGGTGGAGACGGTGACCGCGCCGAGCGCGCCGGCCTCGGCGATGATCGAGGCCTCCTCCGCGTCATTCTTCGCGTTCAGCACGTGGGACGGGACGCCGGCGTCGGCGAGCTGCCGGGCCAGGCGCTCGGACGCCTTCACGTCGAGCGTGCCGATCAGCACCGGCCGGCCCGACTCGTGGGCGATCTTGATCTCCTCGACCAGGGCCTCGTCGCGCATGTCGTGCGCGGAATAGATCCGGTCGACGTCGTCCTCACGGATGTTCGGCGTGTTCGGCGGGATGACCGCGACCTCGAGCTTGAAATACTCGCGGAGCTGCTCACCGACGTGCACGGCGGTCGCGGTCATGCCGCAGACCGTCCGGTAGAGGGCGATGAACGCCTGCACGGTGATGGTGTCCAGCACCTCGCCCTCGGCGGTGGCCGACACCCCCTCCTTGGCCTCCACGGCCGCCTGCAGACCGTCCGGCCAGCGACGGCGCTGCGCGACCCGGCCGCGCATCTCGTCGATCAGCTCGACACCGCCGTTGCGGACGATGTAGTCGACGTCGCGGCGCAGCAGGGCGTGCGCGTGCAGCGCCACGTTGATCGCCGACAGCTTCTCGACCTGGTCGTCGGCGTACAGGTCGATGCCGCCGAGCTGCTCCTCGACGTTCTTCAGGCCGTCCTCGGTGAAGGCCACCGAACGGCCGTCCTCGGCCACCTCGTAGTCCTTGCCCCTGCGCAGCGTGCGCATCAGGGCGGCGGCCTCGTGCACCGGGTCGCTCTCCACCGAGGTGCTGCCGGCCAGGACCATCGGCACCCGGGCCTCGTCGATCAGGATCGAGTCGGCCTCGTCGACGATGCACGTGGCCAGATCGCGCTGGACCCGGTCGGCGACGTCGGTGACCAGCTGGTCACGCAGGTAGTCGAAGCCGGCCTCGCTCACCGAGACGTAGGTGACGTCCGCCGCGTACGCCTCGCGGCGCTCCTCCGGCGTCATCAGCTCGGTCACCGAGGCGACGGTCAGGCCGAGGAGCGTGTAGATCGGCTCCATCCACTCGGCGTCGCGCTTGGCGAGGTAGTCGTTGACGGTGAGCACGTGCACCGGGCCGTTGCCGAGGCGGCAGTGCCCGTACGCCGCGACGGCCGCGGTGAGCGTCTTGCCCTCACCGGTGGCCATCTCGGCGACCCGCTTGTCGAGCAGTGCCATGGCGCCGAGGAGCTGGACGTCATACGGTCGCTGACTGATCGCGCGTCGGGCCGCCTCACGGCCGACGGCACAGATCTCGACGTAGTCGTCAGCCTCGCGCGCGGCCTCGGTCAGGGCCGCGTCGTCCAGCTCCTGCAGAGAATCCTCACGCGCCTCGATCGAGCCGAGCCGCCTCGACAACGGGCCCAGGTCCACCGTCGTGCCCGGACGCTGGAGAAACTTGCGGAACCGGCTCTTCAGCCGCTGCGACACACCCATGGCGCGCAACGGTACTTCATTTTGCCCGATCCCAGGCGACGGACTCCCACCGGACCGTCAGAAGGTGATGACCGCCTGCAACTCCTGCCGCCGCCGCTCGGCCAGATCGGTGAGCAGAGCGGGCGCCTCATCGAACGGCACCAGGGCGGTGATCAGGTGTTTCCGGATGGCGTCGCCGTCGGCGCCGAGCAGGTCCAGAGTGGCCGCGGACAGCCGCTCGCGGTCCCAGGCGTGCGCCAGTCCACGCGGCACCCGGCCGATCTGCGCGCAGCGTACCGCCAGGCCGTTGTGGTGGAACTCCTCGCCGAGCCGCACCGCGTCCGCACCGCCCGGGTAGAACGCCAGGTCGATCACCGTGCCCTGGGGACGGAGCAGGCGCAGCGCCAGGTGCAGGGCGGCGGCCTGACCACGGCACTGGAAGACCACGTCGGCGCCGCGGTCGCCGTCGGCGTGGCGCCACCGGGTCTTCAGGACGACCGCGGGATCGTCCGCCTCCGGGTCGAGGGTCGCCAGGCCCAGCGCCTCGGCGACCGCGCGGCGTTCCGCGGTGGGGTCGACGACGACCACCGAGGCGGCGCCGTGCCGCCGGGCGAACAGAGCGGTCAGCAGCCCGACCACACCGGCGCCGACGACCGCCACGCGCAGCCCCGCCACGCCGTCGGCGAGCGAGCGGACGTCCGGTCCGAACCGGTCGGCGGCCGCGTGCAGCAGGCCGTTGGCACAGATCGGGCCCATGTGCGCGACGTAGACGCCGAGCACCGGGTCGAGCTCCGGCGGCAACGGCACCACCCGGTCCCGCAGCGGGTCGGCCGGCCAGCCGGTCCGGTGCCCGTAGGTCATCGCGACCACCGTGCCGTCCGGGAACGCCGGCGTCCGGCTGCGCTCGACCCGGGCCACCTCCATGTAGCCGACGCGGGTGACCGGCCACGCCTGCTCCGGCGGAGCGCCGAACAGGCCGAGCGCCGTGTCGAAGCCGGCGTGCAGCGCCGGGTTGGTGCCCTTCACGAAGGTCAGCTCGGTACCGGCGGACACCCCGCTGAACAGGGTGCGGGCGTGGAAGCCACCGGCCGGCACGTCGACGTCGGCGACGTCGGCGATCTCGACACGGCCGGGGGCGGCGACGATCAGATTGCGGTCAGACACGGACGGCACCCGGGGTCACCGCCCGGCCCTCGGCCGCGGAGAGCGCGACGGCAAGGGCGAGTTCATGGGTACGGAGAGCCTCCGCGTACGGCACCCGGATGTCGTCCTCCTCGCCCCGGACGGCGCGGACGAACGCCCGGTCCACCCCGACGTGCCCGTCGGTGGGCTCGCAGCGGACCGTCTCGACGCCGTCGGCGTCGCGGATCACCAGCTCGGTCTCGGTCAGCGCCAGCGCCAGCCCGTCGGCGTAGACCTCCAGCCCGGCCCGGTGCTTCCAGCCCAGCACGCAGGTGGCCGCCAGGTTGCCGACCGCGCCGCTCGCGAACCGCAGCACCGCCGTGGTGGCCCCGTCGACGTCCGCGCCCTCGACCGCCGGGGGCGTGCCGTTGCCGTAGGCCACCACCTCGTCGACCTCGCCGGCCAGGTGCCGGGCCAGGTCCAGGACGTGCGCCGCCTGCTCGACGACCGGGCCGCCGGACCGCGCACCGATCGGCCACCAGGCCACCGGCGGCGTCTTGTCCAGCCACGAGCCGGTGACCAGCCGGACCGGGCGGCCGGCCAGCACCTCGCGGGCCTTCTCCACCACTGGCAGGTAGCGCCAGTGGTGGCCGACCGCGGTGAGGACCTTGCCGCTCTCGACCAGGCCGGCGATCTCGGTCGCGGTGCCGTGGTCGATGGCGATCGGCTTCTCCACGAACATCGGCAGGCCGGCCGCGATCACAGCCCGCTCGGTGTCGCCGTGGGCGAACGGCGGAACGCACACGTAGACGGCGTCCGGAGCCGAGTCCAGCAGGGCGGCCGTGTCGGCGTACACCTGCGCCCCGTGCTCGCCGGCGAGCCGCTGCGCCGCCTCGGGAACCACGTCGGTCACCCCGCTGACCTGCACACCCGGCAGTCCGGACAGCACCCGCGCATGCCGGGCCGCCACCCCGCCCGCACCGATCAGGCCGATCCTCGTCGTACTCATCCGCTCCCCTGTCGATCGTGCCGTCGGCCGGTTCTGTAACCCGGTGCCCGAAACACAAACATGGGCTTCATCACGTTCCAGTCGGATTGACGGACGCCAACATGGGGAAAGCTGCCCGCGTCGACAAGATCGCGAAACTGGGGGGTAAGCCGATGTGGCACTCGCACGCGACCGTCTCACCGGTCGTCGAGGCGTGGACGACCTACCGCACCGGCCACGCCGGCAGGTGGACCGCCGAAGAACTGACCACCGCGAAGGGCCGGGGCACGGTGAGCGTGGTCATCCCGGCCCGCAACGAGGAGGCCACCATCGGCGCGATCGTCTCGACGATCCGCCGTGACCTGGTCGAACGGGTACCGCTGGTGGACGAGATCGTGGTGGTGGACTCCCGCTCGTCGGACGCCACGGCACTGATCGCCCGCCAGGCCGGCGCCCGGGTCGTCGGGCAGGACCGGATGACCCGCGGGCTGCCCCGGATGGAGGGCAAGGGCGACGCACTCTGGGCCGGGCTCGCGGCCAGTACCGGAGACGTGGTCGCCTTCGTCGACGGCGACCTGCACGAGTTCTCCTCACACTTCGTCACCGGACTGCTCGGCCCACTGCTGACCGACCAGTCCGTCGAGTACGTCAAGGGCTTCTACCACCGGCCGCTGGCCGGACCGGCGGCCGTGGAGACCGACGGCGGTGGCCGGGTCACCGAGCTGGCCGCGCGGCCGCTGATCAACCTGTTCTTCCCCGAGCTCGCCGGGTTCGTGCAACCGCTCGCCGGCGAATACGCCGGACGCCGCCGCACCCTGGAGAGCATCCCGTTCGTCTCCGGGTACGGGGTGGAGATCGGCATGCTGATCGACCTGGTGGACCTGGTCGGCCTGGACGCGCTCGCCCAGGTGGACCTCGGCGAGCGCAAGCACCGGCACCAGGGCACCGAGGCGCTCGGCCGGATGGCCGCGCAGATCATGGTGACCGCCTGGTCACGGATGCACCGGCGCGGCCTGGCCACCGAGGCGATGCCGCCGTCGACGCTGCTCACCCAGTTCCGCCGGGGCGGGCAGGAGGCGCTGCCCAACCTGGAACGGCAGATCGCGGTCACCGACGCGGGCGTCACCGAGCGGCCGCCGCTGGCCTCCCTGAAGCGGGCCGTCGCGGCATGAGGGTACTGATGAACGCCGGCCCCTGGCTGCCGGTGCCGCCCGCGGGATACGGCGGGATCGAGAACGTCATCGCCACCCTCGTCCCGGAACTGCGTGCCCTCGGCGTCGAGGTGATCCTGGCCAGCGTCGGCGAGAGCACCATCGAGGCCGACGGACGGGTGTCGGTCTTCGAGCAGGGGCAGTTCGCGCACATCCAGCGGCCGTACAACCAGGCGGTCGGCGTGGTCCAGGCGCACCAGCACGCGGTGACCCGGGCGATCGCCGCGCGCGGCGACATCGACCTGATCCACGACCACGTCGAGGCGGCCGGGCTGGTCACCGCCGCCGCCCTCGGCGACGGCGCGCCGCCGGTGCTCCACACCCTGCACTGGGACCTGCACAAACACCCCGAGCTGTACGGGACGTTCGACGGCGGCGACCGGGTACGCGTGAACGGGGTGTCGGCGTCGCAGGTGGCCCGTGCCCCGGAGGCGCTGCGGCGGCACTCGATCGGGCACGTCCACCTGGCCACGCCGCTGGCCGCCGAGCCGCTGCCGGAGGTGAGCCGCGGGTCGTACGCCGTGGTCCTGGGCCGGATCCACCCGGGCAAGGGACAGGACCTGGCGGTCCGGCTGGCACACGAGCACGGGTTCGATCTGGTGCTCGCGGGGCCGGTCGGGCCGTACCATGACGCCGCCGCTCTCGCCCGCGCCGACCGGGAGAACCCGGACGTGCGGTTCTGGGACGAACAGGTGGCGCCGCACGTCGACGGGGTGCGGGTGCGCTGGGTCGGTACGGTGACCGGCCGCGACCGTGACCTGCTGGTGGCCGGAGCCCGGGTCGCGCTGTTCCCGCTGCGGTGGGAGGAGCCCGGCGGCACCGCCATGGTGGAGTCGCTGGCCCTCGGCACGCCGGTGGTCGGCATCGCCCGCGGCTGTCTGCCCGAGCTGGTCGAGGACGGCCGTACCGGGCTGCTCACCACTGACGAGGAGGCGCTCGGCGACCTGGTGCACAAGGCGGGCACGATCGATCCGGCGGAATGCCGGGCGGAGGCCGAACGCCGTTTCACCCCCGCCGTGATGGCCTCGGAGTACCTACGTCTCTACGAACGGCTCCGCTGACGTTTGCCCCGGCCGGACGCCGGGCACCAGTGTGCCTGACGTCCGCCGGGCGTCGCGGACCGCCGGAGGGAGTGGCATGCCCAGCCAACTCGTCTGCCGGCCGGAGCGCGATCTTCCGGTGGCGGTCCTGCGGGTCAGCGGCACCCTCGACCGGGAGACCGGTGGGGCGCTCGGCGCGGCGGTGCGCCGCAGCCTCGCCGTGCAGCCGGCCAAGGTCCTGCTCGACATGACCCGGCTACGGGTCGGCGACCCGGTAGCCCTGGCCGGGCTGGGCACCGTGGTCTGTCAGGCCGAGGAGTTCCCGGCCGTGCCGATCGTGGTGTGCGGCGCCGACCCCCGGACCAGGGACGCCCTGGCCACCGACCGGGACTGCGCCGGCCTGGAGTTCGCCGACGACTGCGACAAGGCACTGACCGAGGCCGAGGCGGAACCCGGCGGGCCCACCGTGCGGGTCCGGCTGCGGCCCGTCCCGGAGGCGTGCCGGCAGGTACGGCACCTGGTCACCCAGGCCTGCACCACGTGGCAGCGTGGCGACGTCACCGCCACCGCCACCCTGGTCGCCACCGAGCTGGTGGCCAACGTCGTCCGGCACGCGCACACCACCATGGAGTTCACCATGGGGCTGCGCGACGGCCGGATGGTCGTCGCCGTGCGGGACGGCAGCCGGCTGATGCCCCGCGCCCTCGACCCGGCCGTCACCGACATGGGCGGCCGCGGACTGCGCCTGGTCCGCGACCTCTCCGACGCGTGGGGCGTCCTCCCGGTCACCGACGGCAAGGTGGTGTGGACGCAACTCGCCACCGGCGCGGCACTCTGACCGCCCGGACGGTGGCCCCGAGGGTCCGGCCGGGCCATCATCGTGATGGCGTCGGCCTGACGTTTGCCACGTCCCAAGCGGGGAAACCGCCTCTCGTCGGAAGGCGGTGCCATGGCGATCCAATGTGCGGTGAGCGTCGACGGCGCCAATCTGGTCGCCTCGCTCGCCGGTGGTCTCCGGCTGACCGACCGTCCGGCCCTCCAGGAACAGCTGCTCAAGTGCCTGGCCGACCAGCCCGAGGCACTGCTCGTTGACCTGTCGGCGATGTGGGTCGACCAGCCGCCCGCCCTGTCCAGCTTCACGGTCGTGCTGCGGCAGGCCGCCCAGTGGCCCGGCACGCCGGTCCTGTTCTGCGCGCCCCGCCCCCGCACGCGGGAACTGCTGTCCACCGCCGACGGCCGGTTGCCGCTCTACCCGACCGTCGAGGCGGCACTCGCCCACCTGGACGGCGAGCCCCGTACCGTGCCGTCGATCAGCGAGGACCTGCTCCCGGTCACCGGTTCCACCCGGCACGCCCGCGACGTCACCACCGAGGCCTGCGCCCGCTGGGAACTACCCGGCCTGGTCGCCCCCGCCAGCCTCATCGTCACCGAACTGGTCGCCAACGTCATCGACCACGCGCACACGATGATGACGCTGCGGTTGTCACTGCGGCAGCGTTACCTCAACATCGCGGTCCGCGACGGATCGCCGCACCCGCCCGTGTCGGCGGCCGGGCTACGGCCGGAGATCGCGAGTGGACGCGGACTGCTCCTGATCGACGAACTCGCGTACCGCTGGGGTCATCTGCCGTCGAACGGCGGCAAGGTGGTCTGGGCGGCCCTGCGCCGCACCTGACCCGGCCTCGCCCGACGCGGTCAGGCGCGGCGCAGCACGCCGGCCAGACCCGACACCGCCAGGATCCTCGCGACGTACGGCTGAGCGCCCGTCACCCCGAATCCGACCCCTGCCGTCGCCGCCGTCTGCGCGGACTCCAGCAGCACCGACACCCCGGCGGCGTCCACCAGCGGGACCGCCGTCAGGTCGACCAGCACCGACGGCACACCCTTGCCGGCGATCGCGTGCCGCAGACCGATCCGCAGCCGATCCGCGGTGTCCCGGTCCACCTCGCCGCGCACCCGCACCACCAGGCCGTCACCCTCCCGGGCAACCGACACCTGCATGCCCGGCCGGCTGCCCCGGGACTCGCCGTCCCAGTGCGGCGGTTCGTCGCTCAGCATCGCCTCCCGCAGCCAGGTCAGCGCCCGGCTCAGCAGGCGCGACACGTGCATCTGCGAGATACCCAGCTCGTCGGCGATCTCCGCCTGCGTGCGGTTGCCGTAGAAACGCATCGCCAGCATCCGGCGCTCCCGCATCGGCATCCGCAACAGCAGATCGGTGACGGTCAGCTTGTCGGTCAACGACTCCAGATCGGCGTCCACATCGCCCAGCAGGTCACCGAACTCCATCGCCCCGTCCTCGGCGACCGGAACGTTCAGCGACGCCGGCGAATAACCCGCGGCCGACTCCACCGCCTCCTGCACCGCGGCCTCCGAGACCCCCAGACGCTCCGCCAGCTCCCCCGTCGTCGGGGTACGGGCCAGGGTGCTCGTCAACAGCATCGCGGCGTGACCGACCTCCAGACTCAGATCCTGCACCCGGCGTGGCACGTGCACACCCCAGGTGCGGTCCCGGAAGTGGCGCTTCAACTCACCCGAGATCGTGATCACCGCGTACGCCGTGAAGGAACCGCGCTCCGGATCGTACCGATCGATGGCCTTGACCAGCCCCAGCCGGGCAACCTGCTCCAGATCCTCCAGATACTCGCCCCGGCCGCGGTAGCGGCGGGCGAGCCGCGCCGCGAACGGCAGGCAGTAGCGGATCAACTGCTCCCGCGATGCCTCGGCCTCCGCGGGCGTCGCACCTTCCCGCCGGTCCGCGTAGGCGAGCGCGGCCACGTCGAGATCCTCCAGCATGCTGTCGGCCGGTTCCCCGACCTGACCTCGCGAGGGCATGTCACCCCTTCCGGAAGCGGTCCCGGGGCAGCACGGCCGACCCGGCCACCGCCCCGCCAGCGGAAGCTATTGCCCGTTCCGCCCCCACTCCAAACCTCGTTCACCCAGTCCGGGCATATCCCGTGTCCAGCGGCACCGCGGTTGCGGCGTACCGCTCCGGATGCCCTTCGCCGGGTCGTGATTCCAGTTTTGCGCGGTCCGGTCCTTCCGGGGGCCGGGATCGGCAACGTCAGCCCAAAGCGCGACAACAGCCCTCGGGTCCGCCCGTCGTCGCGGCTCTCGGTCCCTCAGTGGTGGGGCAGCAAGCGGGACCGGTGCCGGTGCCGGGTCGGCTGCTCCCGGCGACGGTTGTCGTCGCCTGACCTGATCGACCGGCGATTTCGGTGGTGACGGGACGGCCTACTGCTGCGGGCGGCGACCAGGGAGGCCACTGGGGGCTTGCGACGGGTCGTTCAGCACCTCCGGAACGCCGGCGGGAGCCGAGCGGGCCGTGCCCGTCCCGGCTCGGGACGGGAGACCTGACGGAGCTCTGCTCTCGTCCGCCGGGGCCCCGTCACCCGGCGCCTTCTCACCGGACGCCGGCGGGGGCGCGTTGTGCTGGCCCATGTCCGGCACCTGCAACGGGCGCGGCGCATTCTGCTGACCCATGTCCGGGGCCTGCAACGGGCGCGGCGCGTTGTGCTGCCCCATGTCCGGCGCCTGCAAGGGTGACCGGGGCGCGGCGGGAGGCTGAGCGCCGTCCGCGGGTGGCATCGGCGCGTTGTGCTGGCCCATGTCGGGCGCCTGCAACGGCGAACGGGATGCGGCCTGCGGCGCCGCGTTGTGCTGGCCCATGTCCGGCGCCTGCAACGGCGACCGCGATACGGCCTGCGGCGCCGCGTTGTGCTGACCCATGTCCGGCGCCTGCAACGGCGACCGCGATACGGCCTGCGGCGCGGCATTGTGCTGACCCATGTCCGGGGCCTGCAACGGGCGCGGCGCATTGTGCTGGCCCATGTCCGGAGCCTGAAGCGGTGAGCGGGCGGCGGCCGGTGGCTGCGCTGTCCCGGCGGGTGGAACGGAAGCGGCCGGCTGGCCCGTGTCCGGCGCCTGCCTCGGTGGGAGGGACGCGGGCTGGGGCTGCGGGGTGTCTGCGGGCTGGGCAGCGCTGAACTGTGACGCGTTCGGTGAGGGCAACGGCGGCATGGTGTGGGCGTCGCCGCCCTGCGGTGCCGGTATGGCCGGCGGTGCGAAGCTTGCGGCCCGCTCCGGCGGAGTGGACGGTGGGACGGCCCCGAACGTGCCGGGCACCGGCGGGAGCTGCGATGCGGCGGCCTGCGATGCCGGGCGGGCCGAACGGGTGAACCGGGGCGCGTCGAGGGGGCTGTTCTGCTGGCTGTAGAGCGGAGGCCGCCGCATCAACTCGTCCACGTCATCGGTGAGCGGCGTGGCCGGAGGCGGCATCGCGCCGTATGCCGCCGGTCCTGGACCGTAAGGCGGCGGGCCGCCCGGTCCCGGTGTCACCGGTACGGCCGGCATCATCCCGGTGGCGTCGAAACCACCGGGCAGGCTCGCGGCGGGAGCGGCAACGCCCGGGAAACCACCGTCGGCCGGGCTGTTCGGTCCGGCGGGGGCGGCGCCGCCTGGAACGTCAGCGCCATACATGCCGTCGGGAACCCCGCTCGTGGGGAACGATCCACTCGGCGTGCCCTGGCCGGGTCCGCCTTGACCGAAACCGCCCTGAGGCGCCTCGCCGGGGCTCGGCGTGCCTTGCGGGAACCCGCCATATTCCGATCGACCCGGTTCGAAGCCACCCTGTCCCGGCATGCCCTGGTCACCGGGCATCATCCGGTTCGGACCGAACCCGCTCTCGGCAGGCGCACCGTAACCCGGAGCACCATGCCCGGAACCGCCGTAATCCGGAACGTCCTGCCTGGAACCGCCGTAACCCGGACCCCCTTGGCCCGAACCGCCGTAGCCCGAGACAGCATGGCCCGGACCGCCGTAATTCGGAGATCCCTGACCCGGACCGCCGTAAGTCGGAACTCCCTGGTCCGAACCGCCGTACGTCGGAGCTCCCTGACCCGGACCGCCATAGGCTGGAACACCCTGACCCGGACCGCCGTAAGACGGAGCCGCCTGATTCGGACCGCCGGGGCCCGGAGTGTCCTGATCAGGGCCGCCGTAAGCCGAAGCCCCCTGACCCGGACCGCCATAGCCCGGAACGCCCTGACCCGGACCGCCGTAATTCGGAGTGCCCTGGCCCAGACCGCCGGGGCCTGAAGCGCCGTAATTCGGAGTCACCTGGTCCGGACCGCCGGGGCCCGGAGCACCGTAATTCGCAGCCCTCTGGCCCAGACCGTCGAGGCCCGGAGCACCGTAATTCGCAGCCGCCTGGTCCGGACCGCCATAGCCCGGAACGCCCTGACCGGAACCGCCTCGGCCTGGAGTGGTCTGACCGAAACCGCCCTGAGCAGAAGGCCCCTGGCCGTAACCACCCTGGCCGTAGCCGCCCTGGACCGCCTCGCCCTGCTGCGGGTCGGCCGAAGTCATGCCGGTCTGGCCGAACGGGGCACGGATGTCCGGAGCCGCACCGGCCGGACCGGAGCCGGCTGAGAAGCCGCTGCCGGGGATCGCACCACCCGGCCCGCCGCTGTCTGCGGGGCCGCTACCGGGAAATCCGCCTGCCGGGAGCGGTCCACCTGGGAACGTGCCGCCGGGACCGCCGCTGCCCGAAGAGGGGAAGCCCTGCCCGGCGCCCATCCCGCCGTCCCGGTCACCGCCCGGATAGGCGCCGGGAACAGCGGCGACTCCGGCAGCACTGCCCGGAACCGAGGCGGTGCCCGAAGTCGGACCGGAGAACGAAGCGCCACCGGAGAAGTTCCCGGAGAACGGGGCGCCACCCGGCGAGGCGCCCGGGAACGGCCCGCTTCCGCCGGGTGTGGCTGCGCCATGCGGTTGGTCGCCGGGGAAGACACGCGGCGGGAAAGCCGACGGGCTACCGGAGGCCTGGACAGGAGAATCGGTACCAGGGCTGGTGAGCCCGGCACGAGCTGCCAGACCGGTCCGTGGCGAAGCCGAGCCGGAGAACGACGCGCCGCCCTGGGCGGAGCCGCCACCGCCCTGGGCCGATCCGCCACCGCCCTGCCCAGGACCGGAACCGCCGTTACCCCAGCCGCCCTGGTCCGAGCCGGAACCGCCGTAGCCCGAGCCGGACCCGCCGTAACCTGGGCCGCCCTCACCCGGACCGGAACCGCCGTAACCCGGCCCACCCTGCTCTGCATCGGGACCGCCCTGAGCGGCACCCGAAACCGCTTCGGAGGGGGCCGAGTCGGACTGTCCCGTCGTACCGGAGGAAGGAGCCCGGAAGCCCGGCGCACCGAGACCGAAGGGGCCTGCGGGGATTCCCGGGGCCGTGTCGCCGGCCAGACCGGAAGCCGCGCGGCTCACGCCGGGCGCGGACAGGTCGGCCTCGGACGCCGGGAAGGCTGCGGATTCGTTCTCGGCGATCAGCCACGGTGGGCGGGAGCCCTCGGGTGGCCCGGAGCCGCCCGTCTGCCAGGAGCCGGTCTCCTCGGTGGCCCAACTAGGCGTGGACGGTTCGGTGAACGGGGAACGCGGCTCGGCCTCCGGCCAGGGCCGGAGTCCCTCTGCGGTGCCGGCCGGCGTTCCGGGGGTACCGCCCGTGCCGGGCGGCGGCCATCCGCCGGCTGCGCGGGATATCCCGTCGAGGAGGTCGGTCGGCGGTGGAGGCATCGGCCCCGGCGGCGGGGGCATCGGGACCGTTCCCCGCGCGGATCCGCCGGACCCGGACCCGGCAGCATCCCCACCGAAGGTATTCCCGAAGGCGAAGTCACCCGGCGCAGACGAGACAGACCCGGGACCGGCCCCTTCGGAGATGGCGCCTCCGTAGCCCGGTGCAGAGCCGCCCGGATCGTCCCCGAACGAAGGCCTCCCGAATGCGGGCTGATCAGGGGCCGCCCGGTGACCGGCGGGGCCTGCCGGGGAACTGCCCGAAGAAGCCGTGGAACCGCCAGGAAAGCCGACACCGGCAGAGCCACCGGACGCGCCGGGCGTGTAGGGCGGGCCGAACGGCGTTCCGCCGGGGGCACCGGGCGCCGCGTCACCGAAGGGCGGTGCGGATTCGCGGGGGCCGGTGGGCGTACCGGAGGAGGGGTGGGAAGCCGGACCGGCGGGTGTCTCGCCATATGACGACTCCTGGACCACCCAGGGCGGCGGTGGGGTGGGTGTGCCGGGCGGCATGAGGCCGGTCGTGGATTCGGTCCAGGCGGGGCGGGTCGCGGCGACCAGGCCGGAGGCTTCGGCGAGGCCGGCGGCCTCGAGGACCTCGGCGGCGGCCTGGGCGGTACGGCAGGGCAGCGGCTCGCCGCAGGCGGGGCATTCGGTGATCCCGTCGTGGGGGCCTAGTCCGCCGCCGTGTGCCTCGACCATCTTGGTCGCGGTACGGGCCAGCACACTCTCCGGTTTGACGTAAGTCGATGCCATCGCCCTGTCGCCCCCATCCCGGCCTGTCCACCTGCCGGGACGACACGATGGCCCCGCCGGTTGTCTCGGCTCCCTTCCAGTTCACCCCTTCGGGGGTCCCCGGAGGGTGGATTTCCCCAGATCAGTGCGGATCCGGGGGCGGGTAGGCGGAAATCGGGACGGGTTGCCGGAACAGGCGGTATGAGTGAGAGGAAATTCACTCACGGTATTGAGCCGTGTTCGCTCCGTAGCATGAAGGTACTTCCAGGAGGTGACCCCCCATGGACGACACCGAGCTGCATCGCGAGCGGATCCTCCGGCACGTCAGTCCGATCATCACCGGCCGTTTCGTCGGTTTCCAGACGTCCTACACCCGTGAGGTGCGCATCGGCCGGCCGGTCGCCCTCACCGTCTTCGTGCTGGCCGGCATCGCCCAGATGATCGGCGCACTGCTGCGCATGAGCCCGGCCCGGCGCACGCTGAAGGAACTGCGCAAGGGCCCGGAGTTCCTGGTCACGCCGGTCCGGCTGCGCGACGATCTGGGGCAGACCTACGAGATCGAGATGCACGGGCAGCTGCCGCAGTCGGCGCTGCACCGCGGCGATCTGGTTCAGGTGCGCACCGAGCCGCAGTCCGACCCGACCCTTCCGGTGCGGTTGTTGCAGCTGGTGAACCTGACGACCATGCAGCCGCTGACCCCGCGCATCCCGACCCAGTGGTCGCACCTGGGACCGGCACTGCTGCTGCAGGCCGCCGTGGGTGTGACGATCTTCGGCGCCGTGATGGCCGTCTGGCTGGGATGATTTTGCGCCCAGCGGGGTACGAACTGCGCCCATGAAAGATCGTTTGGACATCTGGCGAGAATGGACGGTCCGCACGGGGCGCTCCGCCATCGACAGCCGTCATCATGACGATGGGGGACGGCGGCTACGGCGCCGCGCGCTCCCCTGGCGTCTCTGACGGCTCGAAAGGTGGTGCGCGGTGGGCGAGAAAGTCGACCAGACCAATTTCACCCGCGAGGACCGGACCCGGTATCGGCAGAAGATCCGCCGTAGCCTCGACGTGTTCGCGACGATGTTGCGCGAGGCACGCTTCGAGTTCGAACGCCCGCTGACCGGTATGGAGATCGAGCTCAACCTGATCGACGACAACGCCGACCCGGCGATGCGCAACGCCGAGGTGCTGGGGGCGATCGCCGATCCGGACTTCCAGACCGAGCTGGGACAGTTCAACATCGAGATCAACCTGCCACCGCGGCGGCTGGCCGGCGACGACTTCGCCGAGCTGGAGCGCGGCCTGCGGTCCAGCCTGAACCAGGCGGAGCGGCGGGCCAGGGCGGCCGGCGCGCACATGATCACGATCGGCATCCTGCCGACGCTGCGGCGCGAGCACCTCACCGGCGAGGCGCTCACCGTGAACCCGCGCTACCAGTTGCTCAACGAGCAGATCTTCGCGGCGCGCGGCGAGGACCTCGACATCCGCATCGACGGGGTGGACCGGCTGGCCGTCACCACCGACACCATCGCGCCCGAGGCGGCGTGCACGAGCACCCAGTTCCATCTCCAGGTGAGCCCGGCACAGTTCGCCCCGTACTGGAACGCGTCACAGATCGTCGCCGGCATCCAGGTGGCGCTGGGCGCGAACTCGCCGCTGCTGTTCGGCCGGGAACTCTGGCGGGAGACCCGGATCCCGCTGTTCGAGCAGGCCACCGACACCCGCTCGGAGGAGATAAGGGCGCAGGGGGTACGCCCCCGCGTCTGGTTCGGGGAACGCTGGATCACCAGTGTGTTCGACCTGTTCGAGGAGAACGTCCGGTATTTCCCGGCACTCCTGCCGATCTGTGACATCCACGACCCGGCCGAGATACTGGAACGCGGGGAGATCCCGGAGCTGAGCGAACTGCGACTGCACAACGGCACGGTGTACCGGTGGAACCGGCCCATCTACGCCGTCGTCAACGGGCGGCCGCACCTGCGGGTGGAGAACCGGGTGCTGCCGGCCGGGCCGACGGTCGCCGACACGATCGCGAACGCCGCGTTCTACTACGGGCTGACGCGCACGCTCGCCGAGGCGGAACGGCCGCTCTGGACACAGATGAGCTTCCGGGCGGCCGAGGAGAACTTCCACAACTGCGCCCGGCACGGCATCGACGCGACCGTCTTCTGGCCGGGTCACGGCACCCTGCCGGTCACCGAGCTGGTGCTGCGGTGGCTGCTGCCTCAGGCGTCCGCCGGTCTCGACCTGTGGGGCGTCGCCCCGGCCCAGCGGGACCGGCTGCTCGGCATCATCGAGCAACGCTGCCTACGGCACCGCAACGGCGCGGCCTGGCAGATCGAGACGTTGCACGCCCTGGAGGCGGAGGGGTACGACCGGGACCGCGCCCTGCACGAGATGGTCCGCCGCTACCTGCCGCTGATGCACGACAACATCCCCGTACACGAGTGGCCGGCCGGCGCGAAGGCCTGACCGCGGACTCGGTCCGCCCGGGACGCGGCGATCGCCACGGTCACCCCGTCCCGGGCGGTCTTCGGCATGAGCAGCGCCGCCTCCGGGCCGGCGGCCAGCAGTGCCGCGGCCTCGGCGACGCCCGGGGTGCCGGTCGCGGCGGCCACCCGTGGGCTCGGATGCGGGACCGGGCAGGCGGCCAGCTGCGCCGCGGTGAACCCGGCGGGCCGCCACCCGAACTCGGTGGCCAGCTCCCGGACCCGGGGCTCGGCCAGCCGCCGGTCCAGGGTGGCGAGCACCGTGATGTCAGCGGGCCGGACCCCGGCCGCGGCCAGTACGGCGAGAACCGGCGCCCGCACCGGGACACCGCTGCGGGCGCCGAGACCCAGCACGATCACCGGGCCGCCGCGGCCACCAGGTTGCGGGCCAGGGCCGGTACGCCCGCCCAGTGCAGATGCAGGTACGACGCGTGCACCGAGCCGGTCGCGAAGCCCTCCGGGTCGGCGCCGCGCCACGCCCAGGCCGCGCCGCCCGCCGGGGACAGCAGCAGACCCGACCGGGGGTGCACCGTCGTACGGTGGAACTCGTGCCCGGTGACCCGGGTGCCGGCCGGGGCCAGCGGACTGTCCGACAGCGCCACCGCGTCCCGGTAGCCGAGGGTCAGCGACGGTGTCATCACCGCCTCGGCGTCGATCACCCCGCACATCGGCAGCCCGTCGAGGGTGCGGCACAGCCAGAGCAGCCCGGCGCACTCGGCGGCGATGGTGCCGCCGGCCGCGGCGAATCGCGCCACATCGGCCCGCAGTTCCGCATTGCCGGAGAGAGCACCGGCGTGCACCTCGGGGAAACCGCCGCCGACCACGAGCGCGCGTGTGCCCGGCGGCAGGGATCGGTCGTGCAGCGGGTCGAACGGGACGACCGTCGCCCCGGCCCCGGTCAACAGTTCGGTCGTCTCGGCGTACGAGAAGGAGAAGGCGGGACCACCGGCGACCGCGACCACCGGGCGGCCCGGCACCGGGTCCTGCGTTCTCGGCGACCATGCCGTCGTCGTGGAGTACGGCGCCGACCGTGCCACCGCGGCGACCGCGTCGAGATCGACCGACGCCGCGATCAGCGTGGCGAGCGCGTCCACCGAGGCCAGCGCCTCGGCCCGGCGTTCGGCCGCCGGAACCAGCCCGAGGTGCCGGGACGGCGCGGCGACCGCGTCGGCCCGCCGCAACGCGCCGAGCACCGGTGTGCCGACCTCCTCGCAGGCGTCCCGCAGGATCTGCTCGTGCCGGTCCGAGCCGACCCGGTTGAGGATCACGCCCGCCATCCGCACGTTGCCGAAGCTGCGGAAGCCGTGCACCAGCGCCGCGATTGAGCGGCCCTGCGCGGCCGCGTCCACCACCATGATCACCGGGGCGTCCAGGAGTGCGGCGACCTGCGCCGTCGATCCGGCCTCACCGGCTCCGGTCCGCCCGTCGTAGAGACCCATCACGCCTTCGACGATCGCCAGGTCGGCACCCGCCGAGCCGTGCGCGAACAGCGGCCCGACCAGATGCTCCCCCACCATCACCGGGTCCAGGTTGCGGCCCGGCCGGCCGGCGGCGAGCGCGTGATAGCCCGGGTCGATGTAGTCCGGCCCGACCTTGAACGGCGCCACCCGCAGCCCGCGCCGCGCGAACGCCGCCAGCAGCCCGGTCGCCACCGTCGTCTTCCCGTGCCCGCTGGCCGGCGCCGCGATGACGACCCGGTTCACCACTCGATCCCCTGCTGCCCCTTGCGGCCCGCGTCCATCGGATGCTTCACCTTGGTCATCTCGGTCACCAGGTCGGCCGCGGCGATCAGATCCGGGTGCGCGTCCCGTCCGGTGATCACCACATGCTGCGTACCCGGCCGGTTGGCGAGCGTCTCGACCACGTCCGCGACGTCCACCCAGCCCCACTTCATCGGATAGGTGAACTCGTCCAGCACGTAGAACCGGAACGTCTCGGCCGCCAGATCCCGCTTGATCTGCGCCCAGCCCTCGGCGGCCTCCACGGCGTGGTCCCGCTCGGTTCCGGCCCGCTGGATCCAGGACCAGCCCTCGCCCATCTTGTGCCAGGTGACCGGGGTCTTCTGCAGGTCACCGAGCGCCTTGAGGGCGGCTTCCTCCCCCACCTTCCACTTCTCCGACTTGACGAACTGGAACACCCCGATCGGCCACCCGGCACTCCACGCCCGCAGCGCCATCCCGAACGCGGCCGTCGACTTGCCCTTACCCGGCCCGGTGTGCACGGCGAACACCGCCTGCCGCCGCCGCTGCCGTGTCGTCAGCCCGTCAGCGGGCACGCTTGTCACTTTCCCTTGCGGCACGAAAACCTCCCTTTCCGGTACGGCCCACTGCTCCCGCCGAAGCCGACCCGGTCCCGTCCCATCCGGCATACGGTCCCGGCGCGGCTCCCGCCTCTCACCGCCCTCGGCGCCCGCCGTCACCCACCACGTCGCCCACACCCGGCTCCCAGCGGCCGTCGCGCAGCGGCTCGCGGTCGGTGGGCGGCCCACCGGCGGCGGTCGGGGCGTTCCCCACGGCCCGGGCTCGGCCGGGGGACGTCACGCAGCGCGCCGGTAGGCGCGATCGGTGGTGGGGGCCGGGGCGGATCCGGGGGCCGGGGACGAACCGGGGCGGACGGTGGCGGCCTCCAGCTGGTCCAGGGGCATGACGTCGGCGTTCAGGGCGGCGGCCAGCCTACGGGCCAGGCCCAGGCGGATCGGGCCCGACTCGCAGTCGACGACGACGCTCGCGACACCGGACAGGGCCGGTGCCAGCAGCAGCGGGTCGGGGCCGCTGGTGGCCCGGCCGTCGGTGACGATGATCAGGAGGGGGCGGCGACGGGGGTCGCGGCGGCGTTCGGTGGCGATCGTGGCGGCGGCCGCCCGCAGTCCGGCGGCCAGCGGAGTGCGACCGCCGGTGCGCAGGGCGGCGAGCCGCTGCACGCCGACCTCGTGGCTGGAGGTGGGCGGCAGCACCACGTCGGCGCCGGCACCCCGGAAGGTGATCATCCCGATCCGGTCGCGCCGCTGGTAGGCGTCCCGCAGCAGCGACAGCACCGCCGTCTTGACCAGGGTCATCCGCTTGCGGGCGGCCATCGAGCCGGAGGCGTCCACCACGAAGAGCACGAGATTCGCCTCACGCCCCACATGAACCGACTCCCGCAGGTCCCGCGGCAGCACCCGGATCCCCCGCTCCGGCACCGCATTCCCCGGCACGTCACCGGCCCGCCACCCACCGGGCACCACGGCGGCGCGGTCCAGGGCGGCGCGGTCCAGGGCGGCGCGGTCCAGGGCGGCACGGTCCAGGGCGGCACGGTCCAGGGCGGCACGGTCCAGGGCGGCACGGTCCAGGGCGGCGCGGAGGGTGGCGAAGAGGTGCGGGGCGCCGGTGAGTTTGCCCTGCGGAGGGCGGCTTCCGACCACGCGGCCGCGGCGGGCGAAGGCCGGGGAACGGCGGCCCGCGTGGCCACCCTCGCCGCGGGCGGAGATGCGCAGCGTGCGGGGGCGGTAGGCGGGCCCGGCGACGGCGATCGCACCGGACTGGGCGGCGTCGCCGGAGGGCTGGGCGCCGGCCTCGCGCGGGTCGGACGGTGCGCCGTCGTCGGGCAGCGCGTCGGTGGACCCGCCACCGGGGCCGGGCGGTGACGGGGAGCCGCCGGGCGGGGGCGTGCTCTGGTCCGTACCGCTGAAGGGGTTGTCACCGCCGGAGGGGCCGCCGCCGTCTCTCGGGCCGTCACCACCGGCGGGTCCGTCCGGGCCCGGATCCGGGTCGTCGTCATCCTCACCGGAGGAATCGGGTGGGTCTCCGGCGGCCCGGTCCTCTTCGGCCTGGCGTTCGGCTTCGGCGAGGGCCTCGTCGAGTTTCTGCTCGTCGGTGCCGGGCGGGTCGAGCGGGTCGGTGCGGCGGCGGTGCGGCAGGGCGAGGCGGGCGGCGTCGGCGACGTCACCGGCGGTGACCCGGTCGCGGCCGTGCCAGGCGGCGAGGGCGACGGCGCAGCGGGCCACGACGATGTCGGCGCGCATGCCGTCGACGCCGTAGGCGAGGCAGACCCGGGCGATGCGGTCGAGTTCGGCGTCGGGCAGCTGGACCGACGGGAGCACGGCACGGGCCGCGGCGATCCGGGCGGCGTAGTCACGTTCGTGCTCGGCGAAACGGGCGGCGAACGCGTCCGGGCCGGCCTCGTAGGCGAGCCGCCGGCGGACGACCTCGGCCCGCAGCCGCGCGTCGCGGGGTGCGGCGACCGTGACGACCAGGCCGAACCGGTCGACGAGCTGGGGGCGGGGTTCGCCCTCCTCCGGGTTCATGGTGCCGACGAGCAGGAAGCGGGCGGCGTGCTTGACCGAGACGCCGTCGCGTTCGACGTGGGCGCGGCCCATCGCGGCGGCGTCGAGCAGAAGGTCGACGAGGTGGTCGGGGAGCAGGTTGACCTCGTCGACGTAGAGGACCCCGCGGTGGGCGGCGGCGAGCAGGCCCGGCTCGTACGCCTTGACGCCGTCACTGAGGGCCCGCTGGAGGTCGAGGGTGCCGACGACCCGGTCCTCGGTGGCGCCGACCGGCAACTCGACGAGGCTCGCGGGTCGCGCCACCGACGGCCCGCCCAGTGTGTGCGGGCCGTCGGGGCAGCCGGGGTCGGGTGCCGCCGGGTCACAGGCGAACCGGCAGCCGTGCACGACCTCCACCTGCGGCAACAGGCCGGCCAGGGCGCGGACCACGGTGCTCTTGGCGGTGCCTTTCTCGCCCCGGACAAGGACCCCGCCGACAGCCGGTGACACCGAGGTCAGCAGCAGGGCGAGGCGCAGGTCGTCGAGGCCGACGACGGCCGAGAACGGGTACGGAGTCGTCAAGAGGATCCCTTCCGGCGGGTGTCCACGCCCGCGCGTCGGTTGTCACGAGCGGCCGGAGTTCCTGGCTCCCGGATCGCGTCCGGTCACAGTGGCGGGACCGTCCCGGATTCGCACCGGGTTCCTCCGCTACCGCTCGCGGTCACTCTTTCCTACCGGCCGGTGACCCGTCAACGCGGGGTCCGTCACGCTCGTCCGCGCCCTCGCCGGCGACGGCCGGCCGGTCACGGCCCGCCGTCCGGTGCCGGACAGGCGGGCGCGGGGCACCGGCGGCGACGTCCGGTCAGGCACGGACCCGCCGTCCCGGTGCCGGACAGGCGGGCGCGGGGCACCGCCGGCGGCGTCCGGTCAGGCACCGACCGCCTTCTCGGTGCCGGGCAGCGGCTCGGGGGCGAGCCGGTCGAGTTCGCTGACCACGTCCAGGACGGCCAGGGCGGACTTCTCCACCAGGGGGCGCAGCCGCCGGTAGAAGTCGGCGTCGCGCGGGTCGGGCCGGGTCGGCTCGCCGGTCGGGACGAGGGCGGCGGCCCGGTCCAGGTCGGGCAGCTCACCGAGGGCGTGCCGGGCGAGCAGGCAGGCGCCGAGCGCGGTGCCCTCGGGTACGTCGGCGACGGTCACCGGAAGGTCGAGAGCGGACGCGAGAACGGTGATCCACAGTTTCGAGGCGGCGGCCCCGCCGGTGGCCCGGATCTCGGTGAGCGGGTGTCCTTCGGCGTCGAACGAGTCCCGGACCAGGGCCAGTTGCTGGCAGACGCCCTCGACGGCGGCGCGGACCAGGTGCGGCCGGCCGTGTTCGCGGCGCAGCCCGAGGTAGCCGCCGCGCAGGCCGGACCGCCACCAGGGGGCGCGCTCGCCGAGCAGGTACGGCAGGCAGAGCAGGCCCTCACTGCCCGCGGTGATCCCGGCCGCCTCCTCCAGCAGCTGGGCGTCCCGGTCGTCGGCGTCCTCACCGCCGGCAGCGTCCGGGAAGAACGTCTGGCCGGCCCAGCGGACCACCGAGCCGGCGTTGTTGACCGCGCCGCCGATCACCCAGCGGTCCTCGGTGAGGGCGTAGCAGAACAAGCGGCCGGCCTCGTCGCTGGTGGGGCTTGCGACGACGGTACGCAGCGCGCCGCTGGTGCCGAGCGAGACCGCCCCGACGCCGGCCGGGGTGGCGCCGACCCCGAGGTTGGCGAGCGGTCCGTCGGCGGCGCCGATGATCAGCGGGGTGTCGGCCGGCAGTCCGGCGGCGCTGGCTACGTCGGCGTGCAGCCGCAGCGCGTGTGTGGTGGGCACCACCTCGGCGAGCTGTTCCGGGCGTACCCCGGCGAGTCCCAGGGCCTCGTCGTCCCAGCGGCGGGAGTGGATGTCGTAGAGGCCGGTCCCGGAGGCGATCGACAGGTCGACCAGGAACGGCCCGCCGGTCAGCGCCGCGACGAGCAGCTCCTTGACGCCACCCCAGCGGGCGGTGGCGCGCAGTGCGGCGGGGTCGTCCTCGGCCCACCAGGCCAGCTTGGTGAGCGGGGACATCGGGTGCACGGGCGTGCCGGTCCGCGATTGCAGCCGCTTGGCGTGGCCGTCGGCGACGATCCGCTCGCACTGGGCGGCGGACCGGTTGTCGGCCCAGGTCACCACCGGGCCGAGCGGTCTGCCGTCGGCGTCCATCGGGACCAGTGCGTGCAGGAACGAGCTGAGACCGATCCCGATCACCCGGTCACCCCGGTCGCGGCAGGCGGTGGCGACGTCGGTGAGCACCCGGACGGCAGCGTCGGTGAGTTGCCGCGGGTCGAGTTCGGCGCGGCCGGGACCGGGCACCGACAGCGGGTAGTGGACGCTGGTGAGGGCGCGGATCTCACCGTCGGGCCCGGCCGCTATCCCTTTGGTCGAGGTGGTCCCGGTGTCGATGCCGATCACGACGTCCATGTGTGTCCTTCCGCTGTCCCGCCTGCTGCTGCGAGCCTTTCATTCCCGGCGGGACGCAAACGCGAACCCCCCGCCGGAGACGCCGGCGAGCCCGCAAACGCGAACACCCCCGCCGACGCCGGCGAGCCCGCAAGACGCGAACACCCCGCCGGGGACAACGGCGGGGTGTTCGCGGACGTGCGGTGGATCAGCGCTGCTCGACCGGGACGAAGTCGCGCACCGGCGAGCCGGTGTAGATCTGCCGCGGGCGGCCGATCTTGTTGGCCGGGTCGGCGATCATCTCGCGGTACTGGGCGATCCAGCCGGGGAGCCGGCCGATCGCGAACAGGACCGTGAACATGTCGGTGGGGAATCCCATGGCCTTGTAGATCAGGCCGGTGTAGAAATCGACGTTCGGGTACAGCTTGCGCGAGATGAAGTACTCGTCGGAGAGCGCGATCTCCTCGAGCTTGAAGGCGATCTCCAGGAGCGGGTCGGGCTTGTCGAGAGTCGACAGCATCTCCTGGGCGGCCTTCTTCACGATGGCGGCACGCGGGTCGTAATTCTTGTAGACCCGGTGGCCGAAGCCCATCAGCTTGACGCCTTTTTCCTTGTTCTTCACGCGAGTGACGAACGAGTTGACGTCTCCGCCGTCCTTGCGGATCTGCTCGAGCATCTCGAGGACCGCCGCGTTGGCGCCGCCGTGCAGCGGGCCGGAGAGCGCGCCGATGCCGGCCGAGATGGAGGCGAACAGGTTGGCCTGCGAGGAGCCGACCAGGCGCACCGACGAGGTCGAGCAGTTCTGCTCGTGGTCGGCGTGCAGGATGAAGAGCATGTCCAGGATCTTGGCGACCTTGGGGTCGACGTTGTACTGGACGGTCGGCAGCCCGAAGGTCAGGCGCAGGAAGTTCTCAACGTAGTCCAGCGAGTTGTCCGGGTACGGCAGCGGGTGGCCGATGGACTTCTTGTAGGTGTACGCCGCGATCGTCGGAAGTTTCGCCATCAGGCGGATTGCGGAGATATCGACCTGCTCGGAGTCGAGCGGGTCGAGCGCGTCCTGGTAGAACGTGGACAGCGCGGTGACCGCCGACGACAGCACCGACATCGGGTGCGCGTTACGCGGGAAGCTGGAGAAGAACGTGCGCATCTCCTCCTGGAGCAGCGTGTGGACCCGGATCTTGTCCGCGAAGTCCTGCAGCTGTGCCGCGGTGGGCAGCTCCCCGTTCATCAACAGGTACGAGACCTCGAGGAACGTGCTCTTCTCGGCAAGCTGCTCGATCGGGTAGCCCCGGTAGCGCAGAATGCCCTGGTCACCGTCGATGTAAGTGATCGCCGAGGTGGTCGACGCGGTGTTCACGAAACCCTGGTCCAGGGTTACGTAACCGGTCTCCTTCAGCAGAGCACTGACGTCGATGCCGCCCGGCCCGTCGACGGCCTTGCGGACCGCCATCGACAACTGACCACCAGGGTGGTCGAGCTTGACATCCGTCATGTATTTCCCTCACTTCACCGGCAGATGTCCCAAGGATTTTGCCGTTCACCGTAAACCCTCAACCTGAATGGGTCATCAGGTGGCCACCTGTTGAGGCATTGGTCACCAGTACGTATGGGTCGTTGCGCCATAGACAATGGTCGGTATATTGCGACTTCGTTACGGGAGGGCCCATGCAGATCCCGAGTCAGGGACCCGTCGTCGTGGGGGTCGGTGACCCGGTGACCGACGCGGCCGCGGTCCGTCTCGCCGCGCGGGAGGCGCGCTCCCGCGGGCGGGTGTTGCAGGTCGTGCACGCTTTCACCGGGCCCGGCGACGCGGGCTGGGGCCCGGCCCGGCGGATCGCCGCCCAGCTGGTCGACGAGGCGGTCTCCACGGCTCAGCGTTCCACACCGGGGGTCGACGCGCGGCCGCATCTGGTGGATGGATCCCCCGGGCGGCTTCTTCTGCGCCTGAGCCGGGGTGCCGTCCTGGTGGTGCTGGGCGGCCCACTGGTCGAGGTGGTGGCGCGGGCCTGGTGCCCGGTGGCGGTGACCCGCGCCCAGCGGACGCCGTCCGGGCCGGTGGTGGCCGCCGTGGACGCCTCGCCTTACGCGGTGCTGGCGCTGCGGTTCGCGGTCGAGACGGCCGGCCGGCGGGGCGGTACGGCGCACGCGGTGCACGTGACCGAGCCGGGGCGGGAGGCCGACGGGGAGCGGGTGCTCGACGAGGTGACGGCGCGGGCGGGCGCGACGGCCGTACGCCGCCGGCTCCTGATCGGGTCTCCGGGGGCGACGCTGGTGGGGGTGTCGCGCCGGGCCGGTCTGCTGGTGCTCGGGCCGCGCGGTGGGCACACCTCCGCACGGCTCGGCACGGTGGCCGACGAGGTGCTGCGCCGGGCGGCCGGTCCGGCGGTGTTCGTGCACGGTGTGCGCCACCCGGCAGGTTTCGTGAAGCCCGGTGACGAGGTGCCCGTATTGCTACCGTTGACGCCTACATAGGTCTTCGGGCTATACGGGAGGAATGCCCGGTGCGATCGGTACTCCCGCCGGGAATCGCCCGCCGACTCTGGCAGATCATGGCCGTGGTCGGCGTCATCGCCACGATCCTCTACGCGATCTTCCCGTCCACGACGACCGCTGACACGGCGTTCGCGCTGCTCGCCGTCACGGTGATGGCCGCCTGCGTGATCGGGCCGCTGCGCTGGGACGCCGAACCGCCGTCGGCCTGGCGGTCGATGGCCGCGGCCGCCATCCTCTTCATGGTCGGCGTACTGATCCGCCCGACGGTCTCCGAGATGGCCATGCCCTGGCCGCTGCTCGCCGACGTCGCCTCGTTCAGCGGCTACCTGCTGCTCGCCGCCTTCGTGCTGATCCTGCTGCACCGCCGGGGCAGCCTGGACCGGCACGCCGCACTGGACGGGCTGACCGTCTGCCTCTCCGCCGGCGTCGCCAGCGCCCTGCTGCTGGCCCTGCCCGCCGCCGAGGTCCCCGGCCGGCCCGGGCTGCTCTCCGTGATCCAGGGGATGTACCCGCTCGTCGACGTGATGCTGGTGCTCCTGATGGTGAACCTCACCTTCACCGCGAAGCACTGGCCGGTCAGCCTGATCGCGCTGATCGGCATGATGATCGGGATCTTCGCCGGCGACCTGGCCTACGCGATCGAGGGCGTGGAGGGCCACGTCTACGCGTCACCGATGCTCAACGTGCCGTTCATGCTCGCCTACACGGCACTCGGGGTGGCCGCGCTGCACCCGTCCGTGGTGGACATGGGCCGGGCCGCGAAACCGCCGGCCCAGGCCTGGTCGTGGCCCCGCCTGTCGCTGCTGCTGCCCGCCCTGGCCGTACCGTTCGCCCTGCTGCCGACCCCGGTCTCGGAGTCGATCACCGGCCGGGTCCTGATCGCGGTGGCCGGTGCCCTGTCCGTCGCGCTGCTGCTGATCCGGGCGATCTCCGCGGTCCGTGCCCAGGTCGCCGCGCAGCTGCGCTCGGAGCACCAGGCCACCCACGACCCGCTCACCGGGCTGCCGAACCGGCAGTCGATGTCGTCGGAGGTGGAACGCCTGGTCACCGTGGTCGACCCGGAGGGACACGACCGGGTCTGGGTCTACATGCTCGACCTGGACGGCTTCAAGTGGGTCAACGACTCGTGGGGCCACGACACCGGCGACCAGCTGGTCATCGAGGTGGGGCGGCGGCTGCGGGCGGCCGTACCGATGAACATCCCGGTGGCCCGGGTCGGCGGCGACGAGTTCCTGCTCGGCTTCATCGGTGAGAAGAGCGGTGCACTGCGCCTGGTGGACGACATCCGCGGCTGTTTCGCCCGGCCGTTCCCGGTGCGCGACCACGACGTGGTGATCAGCGCGTCGATCGGCATCTCGCACGCCGCGGCCGACCCGGTCAACGCCGCCGTCACCGCCGAGGCACTGATGCGCGACGCCGACACCGCCATGTACCGGGCCAAGGGCGAGGGGCCCGGCCGGTCCACCATCTTCGACACCAGCATGCACGCCCAGGTCCGGGAGCGCATCGAGCTGGAGGTGGCGCTGCGGCAGGCCCTGGCCGACGATCAGCTGTACGTCGCGTACCAGCCGCTGGTCCGCCTGGAGACCGGGGTTCCGGTCGGGGCCGAGGCGCTGGTCCGGTGGGTGCACCCGGAACGCGGCCCGATCCCGCCGATGACGTTCATCCCGATCGCCGAGGACGCCGGCCTGATCAACGCGATCGGCACCTGGGTGCGCAAGGAGGCACTGCGCCAGCTCGGTGTCTGGCGGTCGGACGGCACCGTCACCGACGACTTCTACCTGTCGATCAACGTCTCGCCACGTCAGCTGTCCGACCCGGAGCTGCCGCTGATCGTCTCCGGCGAGATGCTCCGCTACGGGGTGCCATCGCAGTGCGTGGCCCTGGAGATGACCGAGTCGGTGATGGTCGACGGGTCCAGCGTCACCTCACGGGTCCTCTTCGAACTGCGCGAACTCGGCGTGAAACTGCTCGTCGACGACTTCGGCACCGGCTTCTCGGCGCTCGGCTACCTGCGCCGTTTCCCGGTCACCGGCGTCAAGATCGACCGGTCGTTCGTGACCGGTCTCGGCGTCAACCACGAGGACGACGAGATCGTCCGCGCGGTCGTGGCGATGAGTCACGCCCTGGGCCTGTCGGTGATCGCCGAGGGCGTGGAGACGCCGCTGCAGCGGGAGGCGCTGTGGGCGGTCGGTGTGGTCAACGGGCAGGGCTGGCTCTGGGGCGCGGCGGTACCGGCGGCCGAGTTCGCCCATCGCTGGCGGGACGCCATCGTACGGTCCTCGCATCTCCCGGCGATCCTCTCGGACCCGTCGGGCCGGCACCGCCGGCCCGACTGAGATCCTCGTCAGACCCGCGAACCCCGGCGGTCGTCCCCGCCGTCCGGGCGCCCCCGGTTGAACCCGGAACGCCGTTCCTCCCGCCGGAACGGGGCGTCGCTCTTCGGGAACTCGTACATCCAGAACGACTGGGCGTCCAGCCGGGTCGGCTGCGCCCGCCCGGCCTCGGCGGCCCGGCTCAGGATCACCGCGATCATCCGGGGCAGCTGGTGGCGCTCCTCGTTGTACGAGCAGATGTCGAAGAACACCTTGCCGTCCACCTCGCCGATCGGGGCGTACATGGCCCGTTGCAGCGCGACGAACACACCCTGGCCGCGGTGGCCCAGCGCGGAGCCCGCGAACAGGCAGTAGAACAGGCGGCGTTGCTCGTACATCTCCGGGAAGTGGTAGCGGAAGTACTCCGCGGAGATCAGCGGGATCGACTCCAGGTCGTTGGTCAGCGTGCCCATGCCGATCACCGCGCCGTCCTCGTCGTCCAGCGCCACGTACTTGCCGATTCGTCTGTCGGCCATCACCTCGTCGAACTCGCTCCGGTACATGAGATGCCGGTTGACCGCGAGATATTGCAGGTCGCTGAAGCAGTCCTGGTAGAAGTCCCACGACTCGTCCAACAGCTCGGCCGGCAGCTCGGGCATGATCTCCAAGCGCATCTGGTCGCCCCCTCTCTCCGCAGACAAACCTGTCAGGACGCCCGGCCCCGTGCGGGCAACTCCGGCAATTCACCGGGTAGAAAGCGGGTATGCGCTTCGCCACCTGGAACGTCAACTCGGTCAAGGCCCGGCTGCCCCGTCTGCTCGACTGGCTGGCCGGCACCGCCCCCGACGTCGTGTGCCTACAGGAGACCAAGGTCACCGCCGACGGCTTCCCCGAGCGGGAGGTCGCCGAGCTGGGGTACGCGACGGCGGCGTACGGCCAGGGCCGCTGGAACGGCGTCGCCGTGCTCTCCCGGATCGGCCTCGACGACGTGCGCCGCGGCTTCGCCGGGGAGCCCGGGTTCCCCGATCCCGAGGCGCGGGCGATCAGCGCACGGTGCGGCGGCATCCGGTTCATGTCGGTGTACGTGCCGAACGGCCGCACCCCGGACGACCCGCACTACACGTACAAGTTGCAGTGGCTGGCCGCCCTCCGCGACGCCCTGATCCCGGACCTGGAGGCCGGCCCGCTGGTGGTCGCCGGCGACTACAACGTCGCACCCACCGACGCCGACGTGTGGGACGTCACCCTCTTCGCCGGATCCACCCACGTGACCCCGCCGGAACGGGCCGCGCTCGCCGCGATCCGCGACCTCGGTCTGGCCGACGTCCCGGCCCGGCCGCTCAAGGGCGACCACCCGTTCACGTACTGGGACTATCGTGCCGGGATGTTCCACCAGAACAAGGGCATGCGCATCGATCTGGTCTACGGCAGCGCCGACGTCACCGGCCGGGTGTCGGACGCCTACGTCGACCGCGAGGCCCGCAAGGGCAAAGGGCCCTCCGACCACGCCCCGATCGTGGTCGACCTGACCGACTGACCATGAATGCACGTAGGCTGGTGTCGATTCTGGCGGTTACACGGGGCTCTGACGGTTACACGGGGTGAGAGGGGAGGCGGCGATGACAGCGGCTTCGACACCGGCGATCGCGCCGGCACCCGCACTGCTCACGGCCGTTTTCGAGGCCGCCTCGGAGGCCATGGTGCTGTGCGCCACGGCCGACGACACGGTGGTGCTGGCCAACGAAGCGGCCCGGAGTCTGCTGCCCGGCATGCAACCCGGCGGGCCGGTCGCCGCCCCGCTGCCCGCCGACGGCGCCGACTCCTTCCAGACCGAGCACGAGGGCCGCCGGCTGTACGGGATGCGCCGCCCCGTCGGCGACGGGCACTACGCCTGGTATCTGCGGGACCGGACCGAGTCCGCCGCCCTGGAGCTGGAGCGTTCCCGGACGGCGTTCCTGGCCGAGGCGGGCCGCCGGCTGTCCGCGTCGCTGCACGTGCGCCGCTGCGTGCGGACCACGGTCGAGCTGGCCGCCGCGCACCTGGCCGACGCCGCCATGGTGGTGCTGCCCCCGCACCGGCGGCACAGCGAATGGGTGCGGCTGCTGCCCGGCCTGCCCGCCGAGGAGGGCACGCTGCGTGAGCCCACCCTCGGCGAGGTGCCCGGCCTGATCGAGGCGCTCGGCGGCTTCCCGCCCATCCCGAGCCGCTGGCTCGACCCGGCACAGGCGCCGGCCTGGCTGGTGCCGGCCGGATTCGGGCCGGTCGGTGCGCTACTGGTGATCCCGCTGCCCGGCAACGCCGAGCCGGCCGGGGCGCTGATCCTGGCCCGCTGCGGTCCGTCCGCCGTGTTCAGCACCGAGGACGAGACGCTGGCCCGGATGTTCGCGGCCCGCGCCGGTGCGGCGATCTCCGCGGCCACGCTCTACCGCGAGCAGGTCGACACCGCCGCCGTGCTCCAGGCCGACCTGCTGCCGCCGGAGCTGCCGCAGACCGACGGTTTCGAGCTGTCCGGCTCCTACCAGGCCTCCAGCGACGCGCTGCGGGTCGGCGGCGACTTCTACGACGTGTTCGCCCCGGCCGGAGCGGGCGCCGACACGGTCATCGCCCTCGGCGACGTCTGCGGCACCGGCCCCGAGGCGGCCGTCCTCACCGGCAAGGTGCGCCAGACGCTGCGCGCGCTGTGCCTGGTGCGGACCGAGCCGGCGGCGATGCTCACGGTGCTCAACGAGGCGCTGCTCCAGTCCGCCCGGCAGCCCCGGTTCGTGACGATGGTGGTCGGCTCGGTCCGGCGTACCGACCACGGCCGGGTCCGGCTCGACCTGGCCAGCGGCGGCCATCCGGCCCCACTGGTGCTGCGCACCGACGGCCGCGTGGAGGAGGTCCCCACCAGCGGCACCCTGATCGGTGTGCTTCCGCGTACGGTGGTGCGCCCGGCGACCGTCGAGCTGGCCCCCGGGGAGCTGTGCCTGCTCTACAGCGACGGCCTGACCGAGGCGCGCGGCGGCCCGTCCGGCACTGAGCAGTTCGGCGAGGCCCGGCTGCACCAGGCGCTCGCCGAGTGCCGGGGCATGCCGGGCGCCGCCACCGTCGACCGGATCCGCCAGCTCGTCGCCGACTGGGTGCGCGGCGGCAACTCCGACGACATCGCGATGCTCGCGGTCCGTGCCCCCTCCCGTACCCCGCTGAGCCTGCGCGGTGGTGGTGCGCCCACCCCGTCGCCGTACGTGGCGGCCGCCCGCCGCGCCGACCGCCGCCCCCGGAACCGCTCATGACCGCCTCCGCACCGCGCCCCCGACGGGCGGTATCCCGTGGAGACCGATCATGACGGCGCCCGCCGGCACCCTCACGCCGATCACCGCGCACCTCTCCGACGACTACCTTCAGCTGGTCGCCGACGGTGACGAGGTGGGTGCGACCGAGCTGGTCGGTGCCCTCCTCGACGACGGCGTACCCGCCCAGCGGATCATCGTCGACCTGATCGGCGGCGCCCAGCGGCGTGTCGGCGAACTGTGGGCGGCCAACGAGTGGTCGGTGGCCCGCGAGCACGCCGCCACCGCCGTCGGCGAACGCGCCCTGGCCGCCGTGGCCGCCCGCACCGCGGTCCGTCCCCGCCGCGGCCGGATCGCCCTGGCCTGCGTCGACGGCGAATGGCACGGCCTGCCCGCCCGCATGCTCGCCGAACTCCTGCGCCTGGACGGCTGGCGGGTCGACTTCCTCGGCGCGAGCGTCCCCGGCCGGCACCTGATCGTCCACCTGCACCAGACCGGTCCCGACGCGGTGGCGCTGAGCTGCATGCTCCCCACCCGCCTGCCCCGGGCGCACGCCGCGATCACCGCCTGCCGCGCCGCCGGCCTCCCGGTGATCGCCGGCGGCCCCGGTTTCGGCCCCGGCGGCCGCTGGGCCCAGCGTCTGGGCGCGCACGCCTGGGCCGCCACCGGCGAGGAGGCGGTCACCCGGCTGGCGACCGACTGGCCACCCCGCAACGTCACCGACCTCCCCCTCCCCGACGGCGAGGCCTTCATCGGCGACGAGGAGTACACCCACCTGGTCCGCTCCCGCCCCCAGCTGATCGCGACCGCCATGGACCGGCTCCCCGAGATCTACCCGCCGGCCCGGGACTACGACCAGGCACAGGCCGAAGCCACCAGCGAGGACATGGGCCACATCGCCGACTTCCTGGCGTCCGCCCTCTACGTCGGCGAACCCGACGTCTTCCTCGACTTCATCACCTGGACCACCGCGGTCCTCGGCTCCCGCGGCGTCCCACCGACCGCGCTGCGCCTGGGCCTCACCCTGATCCGCGACCAGCTGATCGACTTCCCCGCCGCCACGACGATGCTGGACACCGCCTTGCGGACCCTCCCCCGCACCTGACAGGCGAGCCGCCCACCCTCACCCCTCCTCCCCCGGTACGCGCCACCGCTCCCCCAACCGCACCCACCAGCCCCGCCGCCCCCGGCGACGCCTCGTCCCCGTCGGCCCCGCCGCCCACAGCGCGTGTCCCTGCAGACCCGACGGCACCGCCAGGCACATGCGACCTCACGACCGAAACGCCACTCTCGGCCGGCCACATGGCCGCTCTGGTGCAGCTGGCTCCCACCGCTGTCTCAGCGGTCCCGAAACAGCGGTCAGGACCAGCCGGGTAGATCCGGCTGGCTACCACCGCCGTCTCAACGGACCCGAAACAGCGGTCAGGACCAGCCCGGAAGATCCGGCTGGCTACCACCGCCGTCTCAACGGACCCGAAACAGCGGTCAGGACCAGCCCGGAAGATCCGGCTGGCTACCACCGCCGTCTCAACGGACCCGAAACAGCGGTCAGGACCAGCCCGGAAGATCCGGCTGGCTACCACCGCCGTCTCAACGGTCCCAAGACAGCGGTCAGGACCAGCCGGGTAGATCCAGCTGGCTGTCACCGCTCTCTCAACGGACCCGAGACAGCGGTGAGGACCAGCCGGACATGATCCACGGCCTGGACAGTCCCGTATCGGCGACGGTCGGCGGGGCGGACCGGCGCCGATAGGCGCGAGCGCTCGGCGACGACGGGCGTGACAAATCAGCGACGGGCGGCCGGACGGACCGGTAACGGTCGGCGTGGGTGGGTGCGATGGGGCGGTGACGGTGGGTGGGGTGGGCGGTGGCAGTCGCCGTCGGGGTGGGGGCTCGGATGGTGGCTGGCGGGGAGGGTGGTGGGCGGGGGCCTCGCCCGTGCGGCGCGGTGCGGTCGTGAGCTGGGCGGACGTCGCGTCGTAGTCCGGGGCGGGATGGTTGCGGTCGGGGTGGCGGCGAGCGTACGAATAAATGGGTGGTGGTCGGGAGAGGGCCGGATTACCGTGAGCGCCATGCTGTGATGACATCCCGACCGCCGCCTGCAGCCCGTCGCATTCGTGCCGGGGCCGCGGGCCGCGTTGCTCTCCGCATGCCGAGCCCGGCCGGAGTGGGATGGTCCACAGGTTCCCCGTTCCGGTTGTGGCACGTCCGGGCAGCGGCTTTCCGCTCGCCCGGGCCCACGGCCGATGATCCGCCGTCCGACGGCACTCGTCATTCGGGTGCCCGGGTCGACGTCGCGGTTCTCCGCCGTCACCGAAATGCGCATTCATACCGGCCGTGCCCGTGGCGCGCGGTCGCTTCCCGCTCCCCCGTGGGAGCCGCAAGGAGTCGCTTCATGCCTGCCGAACCGTTTTCTGTGCACCTGAACCTCGACGAGATCGCGCAGCGGGACATCGCCGCCGCGCTGCGCCCGGCCGCCGGTTCCGGTGCCGCGGACGATCAGCAGACCGTTCCCGCCGCGACGCATCACGGTGCGCGGGACGCCCGCCAGGCTGCCCGGGACCGTTCCGGCCGCGATCGCGCCGGCCGGGCCGGCAATGCGTCCGGAGGCCGTTCCTACGCGTTCCGCCGCAGCTGAGCCGACCCACCCCGATGCCCGGCGCCGCGAGAGCTGCGCCGGGCATCTGCATGAGAAACCGGTACCGGCACCGGACAGCGCCATCGAGGCGAAGCGGTGCCGGGTATCGGTGCGGGTGGGGTCAGCCGAGCTGGACGTACACGTCGTCGAGCTGGCCGTGGTACATGTCGCCGTCCTTGGCGAGGTTCGGGCCGCCGACGCGCAGGGGCATCGCGTTGTCGATGGTGACGGTGGCCGGGACGGCGGTCCGGCCGCCGGCGGTGCCGTCGACGGAGACGGAGAGGGTGCCGTTGGTGCGCTCGCAGACGATGCGGTGCCAGTTGCCGTCGGCGACCGGGCGGGCGGACAGGACGGAGAACGTCTGCTTGGTGGTACGCGCGACCAGGACGCACTGTGCGCGCCCGCTGCGGCCGGTGACCTGCATCTTCCACTGGCTCTCGGTGTTGGCGACGCCCTTCTGCATGATGTTGGCGTTGCCGCTGAGCTGGGCGGTGGTGACCCGGACGCTGGCGGCCCACTTGAAGTTGCGGGTGCCGGGGTCGAGGTCGGCGTCGTCGGGTGCTTCGAGGAGGGCCTTGGCGCAGGTGGGTGTGGTGGCGGCGCAGACGCCGGGGAAGGTCGCGTACCGGTTGACGCCTTCGGAGGCGATGGCGATCTGGCCGTTGGCGGCACCGCGGATCAGCAGGGCGGCGCCGCGACCGGAGAGGTCGGAGATCTTGCCGGCGGTGACGCCACCGTCGAAGTTGTAGCGGGCGACGAGGGCGGGGCCGGTGGGCTCGACGGCCGCCATGGCGGGAGCGGCGAGCAGAGGCATGGTGAACAGTGCGGTCAGGGTCGAGAGCCTGAGGATCTTCATGAGAGAAAGATGGACTATTGGGCGTTTTGGTGCATTAACTGCCTGAAAAAGTAGATCTAACGGGGTCAGAGAAGACCCTCGGACTCGGCGATCAGGCAGACCGCGACCAGGCGCAGCAGCGGGAAACCGGCGGCCAGCCACTCGGCGCCGGACATCGGGGCGAAGCCGGGCTCCGGCAGCGGGCGGCCCGCCCGGATGCTCCCGGCGGCGATCGACCGGGCGTAGGAGGCCAGACCGCCGGCGTCGGCGATCCGGCCGGCGCCGCGGAGGGCCTCCCGGATCGCGGCGGCGTGCTGGTCGAGGCGGGCGAGCAGGGCGGGCTCGGTGAACGCGGCGGTGAGACCGTCGACGCCGACCCGGGCCATCATCTCGTCGAGGTAGGCACCGGCGGAACGGACGGCGGAAACGGCGGCGATCGGGGCGGCGAAATTCGTCATGCCGAGAAACCTAATGTGCGCCGTTCGGCCACGACAGGGGCGTGACCGAACGGCACCGGGGGCGCACCGAACCGCAACCGACTACAGCGGAAGAGCGTCCATGGCCTTGAATATGCGCTTGTCAGAGACGGCGTACGCGGTACCGAGAGCCTGCGCGAAGTAGTTGATCCGCAACTCCTCGATCATCCAGCGGATCTCCCGCAGACCCTCCTCGGCGGGACCGTTCGCGGGTGCCGAGTTCCTCAGTTCGCGGTACTCCGCCTCGATCTCGTGGATCTGCGTGGTGAGTTGCCGGTCGCGTCCGAGACTGCCGCCGAGCCGGTCCAGCCGGTGCACGATGCCGCGCAGGTAGCGGGGCATGTGGTGCAGCTGCCGCCACCCGGTCTCGGTGACGAACCCGGGATGGACCAGTCCCTTGAGCTGCTGCCGCACGTCGGCGAGGGCGGGCAGCATCGCCGGGTCGCGCAGCTGCTTGAGGCGCTGCTCGACGTCGTACGCCGTGGACAGCACCGCCTGCACCTGGCCGACGAGGTTGGCGACCGCGTCGACGAGGTCCTGCCGGACGGTGTCGCGCAGCGACGCGAACTCGACCGACGACCACACCGGTCCACCGGCCTCGGCGACGAGCCGGTCCACGGCCGCGCCCGCGCAGTCGTCGAGCAGCTCGGCGATCGACCGGTACGGGTTGGCCCGGGACAGTTCCAGCTTGGCCCGGTTGTCGAGCCGACCCTGGAGGAACCGGGCGGCCGGGGGCAGCGTGAGCAGCAGCAGCCGGCGTGTCCCGGCGGTCATCGCGACCCGCTGGGACGCCTCGTCCTCGAACACGCGGATCGCCACGCTGTCGCCCTCGTCGACGAGCGCCGGCCACACGTTGACTTCGTAGCCGCCGCGCACCTGGGCGACCCGCCGGGGTATCGCGCCGAAGTCGTTGGCGGTGATGCCGCGCCGTTCGATGTTGCCGGCCGCCCGGGAGATGGTGGCCTGCACCTTGGGGGCGAGCTGACGGCGCAGCACCTCCAGGTCGCGGCCCTCGGCGACGACCTCGCCGGCCTCGTTGACGATCCGGAAGTTCATCCGCAGGTGGTCGGGCACCTGGTCGGGCCGCCACGCGTCGCGCGGGACCACGGTGCCGGTGAGCCGCCGCAGCTCGTTGCCGATGGCGTCGGGCAGCGGGCCGCGCCGGGCCGGGACCCGGTCGAGGACGGCCTCGGCCCAGTCCGGCACGGGCACGAAGCTGGTGCGCAGATGTTTGGGCAGGGCCCGGATCAGCGCGATCACGACCTCCTTGCGGAAGCCGGGTACCGACCAGCCGAAGTCGTCGGCGTCGACCTTGTTGATCAGGTCGAGCGGGATGCGGACGCTGACGCCGTCGGCCGCGGTGTTGGGCTCGAACGTGTAGGAGAGCGGCATCTTCACGCCGTTGGACAGCCAGGCGTCCGGGAACTGCTGCGGATCGATCGTGTCCCGCCCGGCGTTGACCAGGTCGTCGCGGGTGAACGTGAGCAGGTCCGGGGTCTCGACGCGGGCTTTCTTCCACCAGCCGTCGAAGTGCCGCGATGAGACGACGTCGCCCGGGATCCGCGCGTCGTAGAGGGCGTAGACCGTCTCGTCGTCGACGGCGATGTCCCGCCGGCGGGCCCGGTTCTCGATCTCGGTGATGCGTTCGAGGAGCCGTCTGTTCTCGGCGAAGAACTTGTGATGGGTCTCCCAGTCGCCTTCGACGAGCGCGTGCCGGATGAACAACTCCCGGGAGGCGACCGGATCGACCCGGCTGTATCCGACGCGGCGGCGCGGCACGATCGGCAGACCGTAGAGGGTCACCTTCTCGAACGCCATGACGGCGCCCATCTTGCGGTCCCAATGCGGTTCGCTGTAACTGTGTTTCACCAGGTGCGGCGCGAGTTTCTCGGCCCATTCCGGCTCGATCCGCGCATTCACCCGGCCCCACAGCCGGCTGGTCTCGACCAGTTCGGCCGACATCACCCAGCGCGGTTGCCGCTTGAACAGCGCCGAACCCGGGAAGATCGCGAACTTCGCGCCGCGGGCGCCGATGTATTCGCGTTTCTCCTGGTCCTTCATGCCGACGTGGCTGAGCAGGCCCGCGAGCAGGGCGGTGTGCACCGCCTGTGCCGCGACTCCCGCCTCCCAGTCCTCCTTGAGAGAGAGTTCGAGGGTACGGGCGACCTGCTTCAGCTGGGAGTAGATGTCCTGCCACTCCCGTACCCGCAGATAGTTCAGGAATTCGCTGCGGCACAGCCGGCGGAACTGGTTGCCGGACAGCTCCTGCTGTTTCTCCCGCAGATAGCGCCACAGGTTGAGATAGCTGAAGAAGTCCGATTCCTTGTCGACGAACCGGGCGTGTTTCTCGTCGGCCTGCTGCTGTTTCTCGGCGGGCCGTTCCCGCGGGTCCTGGATCGACAGGGCGGCCGCGATGACCATCACCTCGGCGGCGCACTCCTGCCGGTCGCCCTCGATGACCATGCGGGCGAGCCGGGGGTCGACGGGCAACTGGGCGAGCTGGCGGCCCATCGGGGTGAGTTTCCGGTCGTCGAGGGCGCCGAGTTCCTCGAGCAGCTTGACGCCGTCGGTGATGTTGCGCCGGTCGGGCGGGTCGATGAACGGGAATTTCTGGAGATCACCGAGCCCCAGGTTGGTCATCTGGAGGATGACCGAGGCGAGGTTGGTCCGCAGGATCTCCGGCTCGGTGAACTCGGGCCGCTGCTCGAAGTCCTCCTCCGAGTAGAGGCGTATGCAGATGCCGTCCGACGTCCGGCCGCAGCGGCCCTTGCGCTGGTTGGCGCTGGCCTGCGAGACCGGCTCGATCGGCAGGCGCTGCACCTTGAGCCGGTGGCTGTACCGGCTCATCCGGGCGGTACCGGGGTCGATCACGTACTTGATGCCGGGGACGGTCAGCGAGGTCTCGGCGACGTTGGTGGCGAGCACGATCCGGCGCTCGCTGTGCCGTTCGAACACCCGGTGCTGCTCGGCGGCGCTGAGGCGGCCGTAGAGCGGGACCACCTCCGTACCCCTGAGGTTCTTCTTGTTGAGGGCGTCCGCGGTGTCGCGGATCTCCCGCTCGCCGGAGAGGAAGACCAGGATGTCGCCGTCGGTGGGGAACTCGTCGACGGCGGCCGCGATCCCGTCGATCTGGTCCTGCGGTTCCTCGGTGTCGTCCTCGGTCACCGTCACCAGCGGCCGGTAGCGCACCTCGACCGGGTAGGTCCGCCCGGACACCTCGATCACCGGCGCCGGCTCGCCCCCGGCCGCGGCGAAGTGCTGGGCGAACCGGCCGGTCTCGATCGTCGCCGACGTGATGATCAGCTTGAGGTCGGGCCGTTTCGGCAGCAGGTCACGCAGGTAGCCGAGGATGAAGTCGATGTTGAGGCTGCGCTCGTGCGCCTCGTCGATGATCAGCGTGTCGTACCGGTACAGCATCCGGTCGGTCTGGATCTCGGCCAGCAGGATGCCGTCGGTCATCACCTTGATCATGGTGTCGTCGCTCACCTGGTCGGTGAACCGCACCTTGTAGCCGACCGTCGACCCGAGCGGCCGGTCCACCTCCTCGGCGATCCGCTCGGCCACCGTGCGGGCCGCGATCCGCCGCGGCTGGGTGTGCCCGATCTGGCCGCGGATCCCCCGCCCCAGCTCCAGGCAGATCTTCGGGATCTGGGTGGTCTTGCCGGACCCGGTCTCGCCGGCCACCACGACCACCTGGTGGTCACGGATGGCGGCGGCGATGTCGTCCTTGCGGGCGCTGACCGGCAGGCTCTGCGGGTAGGTGATGCGCGGCACCGACGCGATGCGGCTGTCCAGCCGCAACCGGGCCCGCTCGGTCTCGGCGGCGATCTCGGCGAGCGCCGCCGACCGGGCGTCGTCGTCCCGGATGCGCCTGGTCCCGTCGAGGCGGCGCTGGAGCCGCCGCTGGTCACGGGGTAGCAGCTCGGAGATCTGGGCACGCAGGGTGGCGACAGGCGTTATCGACATGGCGGGCCAAGGATAGGCGCAAGCGGCCGGGAACGCCTGGTGATTAACGCCGCCCCGTGTCCCGGGGCCACCGTGTCTCGATATATCGGATGGACGCCACACGCAGGATGAGAGAACGGGGCCGACAGTGATCGTAGTTGCGGAGGATCACGACGACATCCGCTACGTGCTCAAACGTTCCCTGGAACGGGCCGGGCACCGGGTCGTGGCCGCGGCTGACGGGCGGACCGCCCTGGCGGCGATCCGCGAGCACCAGCCGGACCTGGTCGTCACCGACGTCGACATGCCGAACATGACCGGCCTCGACCTGTGCCGGGCGATCCGCGCCGACGACGCGCTGCGGCACATCCCGATCGTGGTGGCCAGCGGCTCGCTGATGCCCGGCGACAACCTGGCCGAGGACGCGGGTGCCTCCGCCACGCTGCTCAAACCGTTCGTCCCGGCGCAACTGCTGGCGCTGATCGCCCGGTTGCTGCCACCCCGGGTGCCGTCCGAGAGCTGATCAGCCCTGGTCCTGGCGCTGCCGTTCCGGGATGGGGGCGCGCAGCCGGCCGGGTGCGGGCTCACTGGACGGTGCCGGGCCGGTCGGCAGGGCGAGCCCGGGCAGGCGGGCCGCCTCCATCAGCGCGGCCCGTTCGGCCAGGGCACGTTCCAGGGCTTCGCGGACGGCCTCGTCGTCCTGGGGCCCACTGGTGTCGTCACCGGTCATGTCACTGTCCTCCATGGTCTCGGCGGCGGGGAGGGTGAACCAGAAGCGCGTACCCCCGCCGGGGTTGTCCTGGACGCCGATCTCGCCGCCGTGGCGGTCGACGATGCGCCGGCAGATGGTGAGACCGAGGCCGGTTCCGGCATAGCCGGCGGCCGCCTCGGTACGGTGGAAGGTCTCGAAGACGTGCGGTTTGTCGGCGTCCGGGATGCCGATGCCGGAGTCGGCGATCTCGATCCGGACCTGTCCCGGGCCGGCCGGGCCGCCGGTCACCTCGACCCGTGGTGTGCCGCCGGGCCGGACGTACTTGATCGCGTTGCCGATCAGGTTGTCCAGGACGTGCCGCAGCATCGCCGGGTCGGCGTGGACCGGCGGCAACGGGCCCAGCGACCAGTCCGGTGCCGGCCGGCCGGTGCCCAGCCCGGCGATCCGCTCGTCGATGATCTCCCGGATCATCGCCGCCGGGTCCACGGCGACCGGCCGTAGCGGCGCGTCCCGGGCCGTGGTGTACGCCAGCATCGTCTCGATCAGCACGTCCATCCGGTCCACCGCGCGCACGAGCCGGTGCAGTCCGTCGCGGATCTCGGCGGCCTCCGGCCATCCGTCCGGCACGTCCGCCAGGACGAGTTCGGCGTACCCGCGGACCAGGGCGAGCGGCGATTTGAGGTCGTGCGCCACCACACCCGCGAAGATCGCCAGGTCGGACTCGTAGCGGCGCAGGTCGGTGATGTCCCGGCAGACCGCGACCGCACCGTGCTCGCCCGCACTCGGGTCCAGCGGCCGCCCGTCGATGCTGAGCAGCACCCCCTCCGGCCGGCTCGGGTTGCGGATGACCACCTCGACGCCGTCGGTGGACTCGCCGTCGAGGGCGCGGATCAGCGGCATCTCCGCCAGCGGGAACGGTGTCCGGCCGTCCGGCCGGTAGACGCCGTAGTGCTCCTGCCAGGCGTGCGGGCCGTCGGGTTGCTGCGTGACGCCGAGCAGCCGGCGCGCCGCCGGGTTCTCCAGCAGGACCGAGCCCCGCGAGTCCACCACGGTGACACCGTCGCTGATGGTCAGCATGATCGCGCCGAGCAGCTCGGCCTGGCGCCGGCTGGCGGCCTCGGTCTCGCGCAGGTCGGCGGTGGCCGCTTCGACCTGGGCGCGGGCGCGAGCCCGGCCGGTCGCCAGCACGTGCACCAGCCAGGCCAGCAGCGCGGTGAGGGCGAGCCCGCCGCCGAGCGCGACGGCCGGCAGGTACCACCCGCTGCCGGCCAGCTGACGGGAGTCGCCGTGGGTCTCCAGGATCCAGTTCCGGTCCGGGCCGACCTCGACCGTGCCGGTACGGGTCAGGTCCCGGTCGCCCTCGCCGGTCCACTCGGCGACGGTGTGCCGGGTCTGATCCGCGTCGACCGAGATCAGCTCGCCGGAGATCTGCCCGAGCGGGCCCAGGATCCGGTCCAGGAACGTGCCACCGCGCAGTCCGGAGGCGACCCAGCCGCGGAATCTCGGCGTGTTCTCGCGGGTCCACACCGGGGCCGCGAAGATGAACGACTGCTGCTGTTCGGCGACCGGTTTCTGCCGGTCACGCATCAGCACGTAGGCGTCCGACACGGTCAGCCGGTGGCTGTCGCGCGCGGTACGCAGGGTGGTCGCCAGCGGCTCGACGGCACCCGCGTCGGCCCCGGAGCGCATGCCCTGTTCGTTCTCGTCGAGCTTGCGGACGAACACCGCGAAGAAGTGCTCGTCGACGGACGGATCGGGACGAAACGTCAGGCCGAGGGCGCCGTGGTCGCGCCAGAACCGCTGGGTCCGGCCCAGCTCGGCGGTCGGTACCGCGACGACGAACGCCACCGGTGCCGCGCCGAGCAGGTCGGCCTCGGCCAGCGGTCCGGTTGCGGTGTCGAAGTCCTCCCAGGTCAGGTCGGGGTCGTTGACGATCCCGGCGGCCAGGGTCTCGATCAGGCCGCGGTACCGCTGGGTCTCGGTGCGGATCGCGGCGAGGGCCGTCTCGTGCCGCTTGGTCATCTCACGGGCGGCGCTGTCCTGCTGGGCCGAGTACAGGCCTGCCGCGGTGAGGACGGTGGCGACCAGGCCGATCAGAAGCACGGAGACGGAGAGCAGCGGACCGGTGGCCCGCCGCGCTCCGTTCTCCCGTTGCTCCACCATAGGGAGCGTAAGCCGCGAATTACTTCCAGGTGTCGTACCGGTACAAATCGTAGTTCGTCATGATCCCGGTGACCTTCGTGTAGTACTTCGGGTCGGTGGCGTACCCGGCCTTCCACACGGCCATGATGAACTTGTTCGCGTCCTTCGTGTGCGTGAACGCCGGGGCGTACCGCTTGTTACTGCGCAGGAAATGACCGTGGTCGCGGAACGAGCGGGCCATCGACGCGTAGGTACGGAACGCGTCCGACGTGGCGAAACACTTGCCGGCCTTGTCGCACTCGGTCGTCTCGTAGACGTGGCAGCCGGTGGCGTGCGGCCCGAACGCGCCGTTCTGGCACTTGATCCCGAAGTAGTTGCGGTCCACCGCGGACAGGCTGCTGCGGCCCCAGCCCGACTCCAGGACGGCCTGGGCGATGGTGACCGACGCCGGCACCCCGTACTCCCGCCAGCCCTGCTGGGCACCCGGCACGGCGGCCGCGATGAACTGCTCGGGCGTCTGCGCCGGAACGGCCGGGGCGGGCGCCGCCGGCGGGCAGGCCCGCACGGTTCCGGAGATCACGTAGGCGTGCGACACGTACCGGCCGTCGGTCAGCCGGTCCCACAGTGCGGTGGTGCGCACGGTGCCCTTCACCTTCGGCCCGGTCACCGCGCAGACGATCTTCACGGGTGAGCCGTCGGCGGCCCTGCGGACCACGGTGCTCGACGTCGACGGGCCGCTGCGCACGTTCACCGCGCCGTCGCCGGTCCGGATCTTCCCGGAGACGTACGCCCGGGAGCCGGCCGTCGTGTCACACGCCGGGACGGCCGCCGAGGTCCGGACGTAGGCGTGGGACACGTAGCGGCCGTCGGTCAGCCGGTCCCACTGCGTGGTGGTACGGACCTTGCCGCTCACCTTCTGACCGGTCACCGCGCAGTCGACGCTGACCTTCCGGCCGTCCTTCAGCGTGCCCACCACGCTCGCGCTCCAGCTCGGCGCCGACCGCACCTTGAGTTCGCTGTGCACGTCGATCGTCGCGGAGATCCCGGCCGCCTGTGCGGCGGCGGGTGAACCGGCCAGCCCGGCCCCGGCGGCAAGCACCAGCAGCGTGCCGGTGAGCAGTCGTCGGGTCGTGTGCCTCATGAAGACGTCCCCTTCGTTCCGGCAGAGCCGGAGTTATCCGTCGGCATCGGATTCGAAGGTCCGCCCTGGTCGTTGCGCCCGCCGGGGCGGATCGGGTGCGCTCTCGTTGCGGGTGTGCTTGGAAACCGGCCGGACGGGGAAAGGCGTGTCCGCATCGCCAGCCCGCAGGAGGTCCCAGATGACGGCCGTCGCGTCCCGCCCGGTCCCCACCGAACCCACCAGACGCCCACCGGGGAGCACGTGGCACACCGTCAGCCCACTTCTCGTCGCGGCGCTGGCCGCCGGCGGGGTGTACGCCGTGCACCGCCTGTTCATCGGCACACCACTGGGTCAGGCCATCGACACGGCGGCGCTACGGGGCGGTGACTTCGACCATCCGCGGGTCAGTGAGGTGCTCACCCGTACCCTCGACGCCACCCGTCTGGCCTCGCTCGCGCTGGTGTGCGTCCTCGCCGCCGCCTTCGGCGCGATCCGCCGCCGCCTCGACCTGGCGCTCGCGTCGGTGTTCGTGGTCGTCGCCGCCAACCTGATCACCCAGCAGCTCAAGGCCAACCTGGACCGGCCGCTGCTGGACGACTTCCCGGCACCCAACTCGTGGCCCAGCGGCCACGCCACCGCCGCCGCGTCCGTCGCGTTCGTGCTGGTCCTGGTCTTCCCGCGGGCGTTGCGGGGCATGGTCGGCCTGGTCGGCGCCGGTTATGTGGCGATCGTCGCGGTGGCCACCGTGTGGGCCGAGTGGCACCGCCCCAGCGACGTCATCGCCGCCCTGCTGATCGTGCTGGCGTGCGGTGCGCTCGCCGTCTTCGCGGTGCGCCTGCGCCGCACCGGGCCGTACCGCGCCATCCACCTGCCGAACCGCGTGGTCATCGTCGCCCTGTGGGTCGGCGGCCTGCTCGCCACCGCGGCCGGGGTGTTCGGGATGGCCTCGGTGGCCCTCTCCGAACGCGCCCTTCCCGACCTGGTGTCCGAGCGTTTCGCATTTCTCACCGGCACGGCCGGCATCGTGGCCGCCACGGCCGCAACGTTCATCGTCTGGGTGAGGCTGACCGCCGCGGAGCCCGCGGACCGGCCCGCACCCCTTCAGGGAGGCACCGAATGAGCACGTCACCCCACGACTCCCCGACGGCCCCCATCCCGGCGGGCGACTCCCCCACCACCCGGATCCCGGCGGGCGACTCCCCCACCACCCGGATTCCCGCGGGCGACTCGCCCACCACCCGGATTCCCGCGGGCGAGTCCCCGACCGACCCGACCGACTTCCCGACCGCGCCGATCGCCCCGGCCGAGTCCCCGACGGCGCCGATCCCGCCGCAGCCCGGTCCGACCGGCTCGATCGCCCCGGCGGGCCACGCCGTCGCACCCGCCACGCCGCCGCCCGTGGACCCGGCCGCCGGCGGGGCCGCCGGCGGGGCCGCCGGTCCGGCCGGCACCGCGGTCCCGCCCGGGCCCGGCGGCTCGGTGCCCTCGCTGCCGGCCCAGACCACCGGGACCGGGTTCGCGACCGGCCCCACCGTCGTCGTCGGCACCTACCCCGAATACGCGCTGGCCCAGCAGGCGGTCGATCACCTGTCGGACAACAAGTTCCCGGTGCAGCGGACGTCGATCGTCGGCACCGACCTGCGCCTGGTCGAGAACGTCCTGGGCCGCCTCACCGTCACCCGGGCAGCCGGCGCGGGTGCGGCCAGCGGCGCCTGGTTCGGTCTGCTGATCGGCCTCTTCTTCGGCATCTTCAGCGACTCGAGCTGGCTGGCGGTCCTGTTCACCACGGTCATCATCGGCGCGATCTGGGGCGCGATCTTCGGCGCCATCGCCCACGCCGCGACCGGCGGCCGCCGCGACTTCACGTCCCGCAGCTCGCTCCAGGCCGCCACCTACGAGGTCCACGCCGACAGCGAGGTCGCCGACGAGGCCCGGACCCTTCTGATCAGCCTGAACTGGCGCGCCAGCGGCGCCCAGTAACGGCCCGGCCCGCGGACCCTCCCGGTTCGCGGGCCCTTTTCAACCTCATCTCGTACGCACCGGACCGCCCCCGGCAGCACCACGGCGTCCCGTGGCTCCCGCGCGAGGCGATCCCGGCGCACGACCGAAACGCGACCGCCGGGCCGAGGCGATCGGTAACCCTCACCCCACAACCCCGGCTGGTCCCCACCGCTGTCTCAACCCATCCGAGACAGCGGTGACAGCCAGCCCGACAAGACCGACAAACCCCGGCTGGTCCACACCGCTGTCTCAACCCATCCGAGACAGCGGTGACAGCCAGCCCGACAAGACCGACAAACCCCGGCTGGTCCACACCGCTGTCTCAACGCACCCGAGACAGCGGTGACAGCCAGCCGGACAAGATCGACAAATCCCGGCTGGTCCCCACCGCTGCCTCAACGCACCCGAGACAGCGGTGACAGCCAGCCCGGCAGGATCGCCTTCAGTCCGCCATCTGGCGGCGCAGCTTGGTCAGCGCCTTGGTGAGCAGGCGGGAGACGTGCATCTGAGAGATGCCGATCTCCTCGGCGATCTGGCTCTGGGTGAGGTTGCCGTAGAAGCGCAGCGTCAGGATCTTCTGCTCGCGCTCGTCGAGGGTCGCCAGGGCGGGGCCGAGGGCAACGCGGGTCTCGGCGATCTCGTATTCGTGGTCCTCACCACCGAGGGTCTCACCGAGTTCCGTGGTGCCGTCGGCGCTGATCGGGGTGGAGAGTGAGGTGGCGTTGTAGGCGCGGGCGCCTTCCAGGCCTTCGAGGACTTCTTCCTCGGTGATGCCGAGGTGGACGGCGATGTCGGCGACCTGCGGGGAGCGGCCCAGGGAGTGCGTCAGGGTGGCGTTGGCCTCGGTGATGGCGAGGCGGAGTTCCTGGAGGCGGCGGGGGACGCGGACCGACCAGGTGCGGTCGCGGAAGTGGCGCTTGATCTCGCCGATGATGGTGGGGATGGCGTAGCCGGCGAAGTCGACGCCGCGTTCGGGGTCGAATTTGTCGACGGCTTTGATGAGGCCGACGGTGGCGGTCTGCACGAGGTCGTCGGTGGGTTCGCCGCGGCCGGAGTAGCGGTGGGCGAGGTGGCGGGCGAGCGGCAGCCACGCCTCGATCGCCCGGTCTCGGAGCAGGGAACGCTGTCGTCCGGACGGCGCCGCGGCCATGGCCGTGAGCAGATCGGACGCACTGGCCGCGGGCACCGCATACGCGGGATGCCGGGGGCCGGTCGGCAACGTATCGACGGTAGGTGATTCCAACAGGGTCATGAGTGGTCCTCCATCAGACGGGCAGAGAGCCGTGCCCGCACGCGGCGACCGTTCTGAAGTGCAACGCTAACCGGAAAGCCTAGCGATGCCTAGCTGAAAGGATGAGTGACATTGCGTGAACGACGCAATCACGCTGCGAATTCATCCTATGGTGTCCGCCCGACGGCCACCGGGAGACGCTGGATTCGATGTCGGCCCCACGTGGTACACACCAACAGCGAACGAAACCTGAAGAAGGAAGACGGATGACCATCCTCGGCATCGACATCGGCGGCTCCGGAGTCAAGGGAGCGCCGGTCGACACGGCCGGCGGCGAGCTACTCGCCGAGCGGTTCCGCGTGCCCACCCCACAGCCCGCCGACGTGGGCAGCGTCGTGGAGGCGGTCGCCGAGGTGGCGGCCCGGTTCGACGGGTTCGACAGCATCGGCGTCACGTTCCCGGGCGTGGTCGTCGACGGTGTGACCCGCAGCGCCGCCAACGTCGACAAGTCCTGGCTCGACGCACCCGCCGCCCGCCTGTTCACCGAGCGGCTCGGCAAGCCGGTGACGGTGCTCAACGACGCCGACGCGGCCGGGGTGGCCGAGGTGGCGTTCGGCGCGGGCCGCGACCAGTCCGGGCTCATCATGATGCTGACCTTCGGCACCGGCATCGGCAGTGCCCTCTTCCTGGACGGCACGCTCCTGCCCAACACCGAGTTCGGCCACCTGGAGATCGCCGGCGCCGACGCCGAGCTGCTCGCCTCGGACCGCGCCCGCGAGACCGAGGACCTGAGCTGGGAGCAGTGGGCGGCCCGGGTCGAGCGCTACCTGCGCCACGTCGAGATGCTGCTCTCCCCGCGCCTGTTCATCGTCGGCGGCGGGGTCAGCAAGAAGTCGGAGAAGTTCTTCCCGCTGCTCGACATCCGGACCCCGATCGTCCCGGCCACACTGCTCAACAACGCCGGCATCATCGGTGCCGCGATCGCCGCCGGCCAGGCTGCCGCCGGCCCGGGCGGGCAGGACCCGGGCGCCATCCCGGTCGACGCCGCCGCACCGGCCGGCCAGGCCTGAGAGGATCACCGTCATGGCACGGAGCATCGCTACGAACAACCGCGTCAGCCGGGCGGAGCTGGTCGAGTTCCTGCGGCCGCGGCACCGCGCGATCCTGTTGACCACCCGTAAGGAGGGCCGTCCCCAGTCCTCGCCGAACACGTGCGGCGTCGACCCCGAGGGCCGGATCGTCATCTCCAGTTATCCGGAGCGGGCCAAGGTCGCCAACATCCGCCGCGACCCGCGGGTCACCGTCACCGTCCTGTCCGACGACTGGAACGGTCCGTGGGTCCAGGTCGACGGCGTGGCCGAGGTCATCGACCTGCCGGACGCCGTCGAGCCGCTCGTCGAGTATTTCCGCTGCATCTCCGGCGAGCACCCGAACTGGGACGAGTACCGTCAGGCGATGCGTGACCAGGGCAAATGCCTGATCCGCGTGACGATCGAGTCCTGGGGGCCGATCGCCACCGGCGGCTTCCCGGCCCGCCTGGCCGACTGACCGGGCCCGGCCGCAGACGAGGTGAGGCCGCAAGGCCGGCACCCAGGAGGACATGGGAGGTGCCGGCCTTGCGGCCTTCGTACCCTCCCGTTCCGGCGGGGCCGGGCCCGCGTGTGCCCGGCCCCTCGGGAGGGGTCTGCTGAGGTCAGGCCGCGAGGGGGGCGCGCTCCTGCTCAGCGTCGAGGAGGTAGAGAAGGGTGTCGCGGTGCATGGCCGCGATGGGCTCGAGAAGGTCGGGGTGGCGCAGCAGGGCGGCGGCCTCGCGGTCGCGGGCGTCGGGCTGCAGGAGGCGGCGGAACTCGGCGGGCATGCCGGTGGTGGCGGTGCGCCGCGAGTGCGGGCGGGGCCGCTGATCGGGAACGGGCAGGGCGGCGACCACGGCGTCGACGCCGCGGCGGGCCAGGAGCGGGTCGGCGAGCAGGCAGGCGGCCCAGCTCACGACGACCTCGTCGACCCAGGTGCGCCAGCCCTCGCCGTCGGCGAACTCGTCGTCGGGCTCACTGCCGGCCTTCCAGTCGAGGATGGCGGAGCCGCCGGGGCCGGCGATGGCGACGAGCGCGGCGTCGATCTCGGTGGGGTAGCGCAGCCAGGCGGCGACCGTGATGGCCTGCCGGGCCTGGAGCTCGGCGAGCGTGTGCGCCACCGTGTTGGATTCCCCGCCCGGGTAGGCCCGTGCCAGCCAGTGGGTGCTGGCGGCGATCACCGGGGACAATGCGGTCGACGGTCCGGCCACGATCGTGCTCCTCCCTTCGTGCGCTTGCCGGGTCGTCGGCTCGCGTCGAGGATTAACTCGGTGGCTCGGGCGCGCTCTTGAGCAGGGTTCCTCGATGGCAACGCAGTGCAACCGTCACACTCCCGTGGGCGCGGCGATCACCACCGGCACGGCGCGGCCCCGCTGACCGGCCGGGAATGTGATCCTGCTCGCCGGATCGGGGACGGCGGTTCCGGCGATGCGACCGGCGCCAGATGACCGCCTGTTGCGAACAGGTGAAATTGTCGTGTTCTCCGGCGGCGCGCGGCCGCGTCCGGATGCGCCGCGGGGCAGCCCCTCCGGTAGGTTGGGACACAGCGGCGATCGGCCGTTTCAAAACCTCCACTGCGGAGAAGTCATAGAGACGCCGGCGGTGGTTTTCCCGGTCGCCGAGTCCTCCTGCGCCCCTCTGACTACGGTGGAGATCATGACCGGTCGCTTCCCCATCGAAGACGTGACACCGGCTGTTTCCGGTGGCCGCTACCCCGCGAAGGCGGTGGTCGGCGAGCTTGTCCCGGTCTCGGCGGTGTCCTATCGCGAAGGTCACCACGCGCTCGGCGTGAATGTGGTATGGCGTGGCCCCGACGGGGAGACGAAGCCGTTCACCCGGATGACCCCGGGCGAGCCCGGCCTCGACCAGTGGCATGCCGCGATCCGGCCGGACTCGGTCGGCCGGTGGACGTTCACCGTCGAGGCGTTCGATGATCCGTATCGGACGTGGCGCGACGCGGTGGTGAAGAAGATCGGCGCCGGGCAGGGCTCGGAGGATCTCTTCAACGACCTGGCCGAGGGCGCGGACGTGCTCGATCTGGCCACCAAGATCGTCCCGGCCGAGCAGGAGGAGCGGGTCCGCGAGGCCGCGGCGGCGCTGCGCGACGAGCAGCGGTCGCTGTTCGCCCGGGTCACCCCGGCACTCGACCTGGAGGAGCTGCTCTGGCACAACCCGGTGCGCAACCTGGTCACGACGACCCGGTCGTTCGTGATCTGGGTGGATCGGGTCCGGGCCCTCTACTCGGCGTGGTATGAGTTCTTCCCGCGCTCCGAGGGCGCCGAGGTCGGCCCGGACGCGACCCCGATCCGGCACGGCACCTTCGCCACGGCCGCGGAGCGCCTGCCGGCCGTCGCGGCGATGGGCTTCAACGTGGTCTACCTGCCGCCGATCCACCCGATCGGCAAGATCAACCGCAAGGGCCGCAACAACACGCTGGTGGCCCGGCCGGAGGACGTCGGCTCGCCCTGGGCGATCGGCTCCGACGAGGGCGGTCACGACGCGATCCACCCGCAGCTGGGCACGCTCGACGACTTCAAGGCGTTCATCGCGCGGACCGAGGAGCTCGGCATGGAGGTCGCGATGGACCTCGCCCTCCAGGCCGCCCCGGACCACCCGTGGGTCAAGCAGTTCCCGCAGTTCTTCACGACCAAGGCGGACGGCACCATCGCGTACGCCGAGAATCCCCCCAAGAAGTACCAGGACATCTACCCGATCAACTGGGACAACGACTACCGCACCCTGCGCGACGAGGTCTATCGCGTGGTGATGCACTGGGTGAACAACGGCATCAAAATCTTCCGGGTGGACAACCCGCACACCAAGGCGATCAACTTCTGGCAGTGGCTGATCCCCAAGGTCAAGGAGACCGACCCGGACGTGCTGTTCCTGGCCGAGGCGTTCACCCGGCCGGCGATGATGAACGGGCTCGGCAAGATCGGGTTCACCCAGTCGTACACCTACTTCACCTGGCGCACCTCCGCGCAGGAGATGCGCCAGTACATGCAGGAGCTGCTGACCTCGATCGACTGGATGCGGCCGAACTTCTGGCCGAACACGCCGGACATCCTGCACGAGTCGCTCCAGGTCGGCGGCCCGCCGATGTTCAAGATCCGCGCGGTGCTGGCCTCGATGCTCACCCCGTCGTGGGGCCTCTACTCCGGGTATGAGCTGTTCGAGCACGTGCCGCGGCCGGGCGCCGAGGAGTACATCGACAACGAGAAGTTCGAGCTGAAGCCGCGCGACTGGGCGGCCGCCGAGCGGGCCGGCCGTTCGCTCGCGCCGTACCTGACCAAGCTGAACCGCACCCGGGACGAGAACCCGGCACTGCACTGGCTGCGGAACCTGCGGTTCCACGAGGTCGACAACGGCGCGCTGCTCTGCTTCTCCAAGCGTGATCCGGACACCGGCAACACGGTCCTGGTCATCTGCTCGTTCGACAGCCACAACGTGCAGTGGGGCAACACCACTCTGGACATGCCGGCGCTGGGCCTGGACTGGCACGACCGGTTCACGGTGGTCGACCAGATCACCGGCGCCACCTACGAGTGGGGTCAGTACAACCCGGTCCGGATCGACCCGTTCGTCGAGCCGGCCCACATCTTCGTCGTCAAGACGGGGTAAAAGCACTTCGTCGTCAAGGCGGGATAAGGCACTTCGTCGTCAAGACGGGACAGGCATCTTCGTCGTCAAGGCGGGGTAGGGGGAACAGATGGAGCTGTCGAGCGAGCACGACCCGGCCGAGGGAAGCCACAACGAGGGCGGGGTGGTCGAGCATCCGACCTCCGATGACTTCGGGCACGCCCGCGCGCTTCCGGCGGACCGGACCTGGTTCCAGCGGGCCGTGTTCTACGAGGTGCTGGTGCGGGCGTTCTACGACTCGGGCTCCGACGGCGGTGGCGACCTGCGAGGTCTCATCGAGCGGCTCGACTACCTGCAATGGCTCGGTGTGGACTGTCTCTGGCTGCCGCCCTTCTACGACTCGCCGCTGCGCGACGGCGGGTATGACATCCGGGACTTCTACAAGGTGCTGCCGGAGTTCGGGACGGTCGACGACTTCGTGGCCCTGCTGGACGCGGCACACAAGCGCGGCATCCGGGTGATCACCGACCTGGTCATGAACCACACGTCCGACTCGCACCCCTGGTTCCAGGCGTCGCGGCACGACCCGGAGGGTCCGTACGGCGACTTCTACGTCTGGAACGACACCAGCGAGAAGTACCAGGACGCGCGGATCATCTTCGTCGACACCGAGGAGTCGAACTGGACGTTCGACCCGGTGCGGCGGCAGTTCTACTGGCACCGGTTCTTCTCGCACCAGCCGGATCTCAACTACGAGAATCCGAAGGTGCAGGAGGCCATGCTGGACGTGCTGCGGTTCTGGCTCGACCTCGGCATCGACGGGTTCCGGCTGGACGCGGTGCCGTACCTCTTCGAGGAGGAGGGCACCAACTGCGAGAACCTGCCGGCCACCCACGCGTTCCTGAAGCACTGCCGCAAGGTGATCGACGACGAGTTCCCGGGCCGGGTCCTGCTGGCCGAGGCGAACCAGTGGCCGGCCGACGTCGTGGAGTACTTCGGCGATCCGCGCAGTGGCGGCGACGAGTGCCACATGGCGTTCCACTTCCCGCTGATGCCACGCATCTTCATGGCCGTACGCCGGGAGTCGCGTTTCCCGATCTCGGAGATCCTGGCCCAGACGCCGCCGATCCCGGAGAACACCCAGTGGGGCATCTTCCTGCGTAACCACGACGAGCTGACGCTCGAGATGGTGACCGACGAAGAACGCGACTACATGTATTCGGAGTACGCCAAGGATCCGCGGATGAAGGCGAACGTCGGTATCCGCCGCCGGCTCGCCCCGCTGCTGGAGAACGACCGCAACCAGATCGAACTGTTCACCGCCATGCTGCTGTCGCTGCCCGGCTCGCCGGTGCTGTATTACGGCGACGAGATCGGGATGGGCGACAACATCTGGCTCGGTGACCGTGACGGTGTGCGCACCCCGATGCAGTGGACCCCGGACCGTAACGCCGGCTTCTCCACGGCCACACCGGGCCGGCTCTACCTGCCGGTCAACCAGGACCCGGTGTACGGCTACCAGGCGGTCAACGTGGAGGCCCAGCGGGACAGCGCGACGTCGCTGCTCAACTGGACCCGCACCATGCTCGCCGTCCGCCGCAGACACGAGGCGTTCGCCGTCGGCACGTTCCGCGAGCTGGGCGGCTCGAACCCGTCGGTTCTCGCCTATCTGCGCGAACACGGCGACGACGTGGTGCTGTGCGTCAACAACCTGTCACGCTTCCCGCAACCGATCGAGCTGAACCTGCAGCACTGGAACGGGTACACCCCGGTGGAGCTGACCGGGCACGTCAACTTCCCCCGCATCGGTCAACTGCCGTATCTGTTGACGCTGCCGGGGCACGGGTTCTATTGGTTCCAGTTGTGCGGGTCGGAGGAGAAGCAATGACGCTGCCTTTCGCCGAGTGGTTACCGAAACAGCGCTGGTACGCCGGGCGCAGCCGAGTCCTGTCCTCGGTCAAGGAGGCGTCCGCCACCACGCTCGGCGAGGATCTCGAGCTGATCCTCGTCGACGCGGAGTACACCGACGGTAGCTCAGAGCGATACCAGGTCCTGGTCGGCTGGGGTGCCGGCCCGATCCCGGAGTACAGCCAGGTCGCCACGATCGGCACCGCCGACGACGGCCGGGTGGGCTACGACGCCCTCTACGATCCGGCGGCCGCCCGGCACCTGCTGGGCCTGGTCGACCGGTCGGAGACGGCCGGTGACATCACCTTCGAGAAGGAACCGGACGTCACACTGCCCCTGGAGGCCTGGCCGCGGGTGTTCGACGCGGAACAGAGCAACACCAGCGTGATCTTCGACCAGGACGCCATTCTCAAGCTGTTCCGGCGGGTGACGTGCGGGGTCAACCCGGACATCGAGCTGAACCGGGTCCTCGGCCGGGCCGGCAACTCGCACGTGGCCCGGCTGCTCGGGTCGTTCCAGGCCGCCGACGACTGCTCGCTGGGCATGGTCACCGAGTACGCGGTCAACTCGGCCGAGGGCTGGGCGATGGCCACCGCCTCGGCACGGGACCTGTTCGCCGACGCCGCGTTCGCCGCGGACGAGGTGGGCGGCGACTTCCAGGGCGAGTCGTACCGGCTGGGCGAGGCGGTCGCCTCGGTCCACCTGACGCTCGCCGAGGAACTCGGCAGCGGCCCGGCGCCGTTCCCGCTGGACGCGGTCCTGGCCCGGCTGCGGACCGCCGCCGACGCGGTGCCGGAACTCCAGCAGTACGTCCCGGCGATCACCGACCGGTTCAACTCTCTCACCGGCGAGCAGGTCGAGGTCCAGCGCATCCACGGCGACCTGCATCTCGGGCAGGTGCTGCGCACCCCGGAGAGCTGGCTGCTGATCGACTTCGAGGGTGAGCCCGGCCAGCCGCTGGACGAGCGGCGGCTGCCCGACTCGCCGCTGCGCGATGTGGCCGGGGTGCTGCGCTCCTACGAGTACGCGGCCTACCAGCTGCTGGTCGACCAGGACGACGACGAGCCCCTGGCGGCGCGGGCCCGCGAGTGGGTGGACCGCAACCGGGCGGCGTTCTGCGACGGGTACACGCACGTCGCGGGCTCCGACCCGCGTGACCGGGCGGCGCTGCTGGCGGCATACGAACTGGACAAGGCGGTCTACGAAGCCGCTTACGAAGCCCGACACCGGCCCGGCTGGCTGCGGATCCCCCTGCGGTCGATCGCCCGGCTCGTCGGATGAATCCCGGAGGGCACCCCAACACCATGATCGGTCAGACCACCACCGCACGGCTCGCCGCCGACAAACGCGCCATGGACAGCGTGATCGCCGGGGACTCCCACGATCCGCACGGGGTCCTCGGTGCACACCCGCACGGCGGCCGCACCGTCGTCCGCACGCTGCGCAAGGGCGCCACGGCGGTGGCCGTCCTGCACGAGGGCGAGCGATACGAGGCGACCCAGGTGCACCCCGGCGGCATCTTCGCGGCCGAGCTGCCCGGAACCGTGCTCGACTACCGGATCGACGTGGACGGGACGCAGTGCGACGACCCGTACCGGCACCTGCCCACGCTCGGCGAACTCGACCTGCACCTGATCGGCGAGGGCCGGCACGAGAAGCTGTGGAAGGTGCTCGGCGCACAGCCGCGGGGTGCCGGTGTCGGCTTCGCGGTGTGGGCGCCGGGTGCCCGCGGCGTGCAGGTGGTCGGCGACTTCGCCGGCTGGGGGCCGTACGACGGATGGCCGATGCGGTCACTCGGCTCCAGCGGCGTGTGGGAGCTGTACATCCCGGGCGCGCACATCGGCACCAAGTACAAGTTCAAGATCCTCGGCCGGGACGGGGTGTGGCGCGAGCACGCCGACCCGCTGGCCCAGCACACCGAGGTGCCGCCGGCCACCGCGTCGGTCGTCTACCAGTCGTCGTACCAGTGGCACGACGAGCAGTGGATGCGTGAGCGGGCCCGTAAGTCGTGGCACCAGGAGCCGATCAGCGTCTACGAGGTGCACCTGGGCTCGTGGCGGCCCGGCCTGTCCTACACCGAGCTGGCCACCCAGCTGGTCGACTACGTCGTCGAGACGGGTTTCACCCACGTCGAGCTGATGCCGGTCATGGAGCACCCGTTCGGCGGTTCGTGGGGTTACCAGGTCACCGGCTACTACGCGCCGACCTCCCGGTTCGGCTCCCCTGACGAGTTCCGGCACCTGGTCGACAAGCTGCACCAGGCCGGCATCGGCGTGATCCTCGACTGGGTGCCCGCCCACTTCCCGAAGGACGAGTGGGCGCTGGCCCGGTTCGACGGCAGCCCGCTCTACGAGCACGGCGACTGGCGGCGCGGCGAGCACCCCGACTGGGGTACGTACGTCTTCGACTTCGGCCGCAAGGAGGTCCGCAACTTCCTGGTCGCCAACGCGCTCTACTGGTGCGAGGAGTTCCACGCCGACGGCCTGCGGGTCGACGCCGTCGCGTCGATGCTCTACCTGGACTACTCGCGCAAGGAGGGCGAGTGGACCCCGAACCAGTACGGCGGCCGGGAGAACCTGGACGCGATCAGCTTCCTCCAGGAGATGAACGCGACCGTCTACAAGAACCACCCAGGGGTCATGACGATCGCCGAGGAGTCCACCGCGTGGCCGGGCGTCACCCGCCCCACCCACCTCGGCGGGCTCGGTTTCGGCTTCAAATGGAACATGGGCTGGATGAACGACACCCTCTCCTACATGGAGAAGGAGCCGGTCCACCGGCAGTGGCACCACCACCAGATGACCTTCGCCACCGTCTACGCGTGGAGCGAGAACTACACCCTGCCGATCAGCCACGACGAGGTGGTGCACGGCAAGGGCTCGCTGACCGGCAAGATGCCCGGCGACCTGTGGCAGAAACTCGCCAACACGCGGGCGCTGCTCGGTTTCATGTGGGCGTTCACCGGCAAGCAGCTGATCTTCATGGGCGCCGAGATGGGTGACCTGGCCGAGTGGAACGAGGGCAGCGGCCTGAACTGGGGACTGCTCGACGACCCGCAGTTCGGCGGTATCCGCGGCCTGGTCAAGGACCTCAACCGGGTCTACCGCGAGACGCCCGCCCTGTGGACGCAGGACACCAGCCCGTCCGGCTTCCGGTGGATCACCAGCGAGGACTCGCAACACAACACCTTCTCGTTCGTCCGGTTCGCGCCGAACGGCGACACCCTGGCGTGCATCGTCAACTTCGCCGCCGTCCCGCACGAGGGTTACCGCATCGGGCTCCCCCGGGCCGGCCGCTGGACCGAGGTGATCAACACCGACAGCGAGCTCTACGGCGGCTCCGGCGTCGGCAACCTGGGCCAGGTCGAGGCGGAGAACCTCGCCTGGCACGGCTTCGACGCCTCGGTGTCCCTGCGGATCCCGCCGCTGGGCGCCGTCTGGCTGCGCCACGAGAGCTGACCACCGTTTCCTCCCCGGCTGTGCGGAGACAGCACGCGCAGCCGGGGAACCGCCACTCCCCCGGCCTTCTCCCGAAGGGCTGCGCCCGATCAGCGGCCGGTCCACTCGGTGGACAGCAGGCCGTACAGCAGGTCGTCGGTCCACTCGCCTTTGATGTAGGTCTGCTGCCGCAGCAGGCCCTCGCGGCGGAATCCCAGCCGCTCCATCAGCGCCGCCGACCGGATGTTGCGCGCGTCGCACTCCCCGGTGACCTTGTGCAGGCCCTGCACCCGGAACAGCCGGTCCAGCACGGCGCCCACCGCCTCGGTCGCGAAACCCCTCCGCTGGTACGCCGTGGCCAGCGTGAACCCGATCTCCCCCTGGAGCAGGTTGTCGTGCAGCCGCACCGCCACGTCCCCGATCAGGCGCTGCTCGGCGGCGAGCTCGATCGCGTACTGGAACCAGCCCGCCGCCGCCGGTGAACTCGCCGCGAAGTTGCGGACCGCGACCCGCGCCCTCTCGATCGGGAAGGGCGCGTCCCACGACTGGTAGCGCGCCACCTCGGGATCGGATCGGTAGGCCGCCAGCGCCGGCGCGTCGGACGCCCGGAACCGCCGCAGGATCAGCCGTTCGGTAGCCATCAGCACGCGCCCGAGAATATGTCACACCCCGGGTGCAGAATGCGGGGCATGGACTCGACGACCGAGCGGATCCGGGCCGTCTGCCTGCGCCTGCCCGAGGCGACCGAGCGCCTGAGCCACGGCGCTCCGGCGTTCTTCGTCCGGGGTGCGAAGCAGTTCGTGATGCTCTGGCCGGACGGCCACCACGACGACGACTTCCCGCATCTGTGGTGCGCGGCCCCACCGGGCGCCCAGGCGGAGCTGATCGCCGCCGATCCGGCCCGTTTCTTCCGGCCACCCTATGTGGGCCACCGCGGCTGGGTCGGCGTCCGTCTCGACCGGGACCCCGACTGGTCCGAGATCGCCGAGCTCTGCACCGACGCCTTCCGCGCCGTCGCCCCGAAGACACTGCTCGCCCGGCTCGACGAGGCCGGGAGCTGAGCGCCGGTCAGGATCCGGCGGGCGGGACGCCGCAGTTGCGGCGCAGCATGGTGTCCAATGCCGTGCGGTCGTCGTCGTCGACCGGGACGGTCGTGTAAAGCCGGCTGCCCCCGTCCAGCGAGACCCGTACCGGGAATTCGAAGGGTTTCTTCACCTCGGCGAAGGCGTGCAGGTCGCAGCGCAGGGGCGACGCGACGAACGGCAGCGTGGCGGCCGGGGCGGCGGCGGTGACCTCGGCCAGCGGGGTGGCCTGGCGGTAGGTGAGGCGATACATGACGTTGCCGTCGAAGGAGTGCAGGCGGACCGTGCCGGTGGCCGCGCCGGTCCGTTCGACGACGAGGCTGCCGCGGACCCCGTCGGCACCCAGGTCGGTCCAGTCGCCGAAGCGCAGCGTCACGCTGTTGCGGACGGTCTCGGCGGCGCAGTCGTCGGCGAGCAGCCGGTTCAGCAGCTCGTTGGGGTGCGGCAGGGCCAGACGGACCCGCTGGGTGCGGGTGTCGCCCTCGGCGCGCGCCACGACGGTCACGTAGGACGGCTCAGCGGCCGCTGTGCAGCCTCCGGTGCCGTAGGGCACGGTGACGTCCACCCGGAGCCCGTTCGGCGGCAGGAGGGCCGGTGTGTCGACCGGGGCCTCGCCCTCGAAGGACGGCAGGTCCGGTTCGACCCGGGAGACCCAGACCGGCGCGGCACCGTCGTTGTGCAGAGCGATCCCGAGTTGCCGGGCCACCTCGTCCTGCCGCCACTGCTCGGCGGTGGCCCGCAACCGCAACTCCGGCAACGGCGGCTCAGCACTGCCACCACCGCAGCCGCCGAGCGCCACGACCAGGCCAACGGCCGCCGCTCCCGCGAGCAGACGAAGGCCCGCACGGCACACGACCAGGCCCGCAGCCGCCGCTCCCGCGAGCAGACGACGGCCGGCGCGGCACACGGCCGGGCCGGCGGCCACCGTGGCGGCGCGAAGGCGGGCGGCGGCGCGGGCCGGATGCCGGACGGCAACCGCCGCGCCGGTGGGGACGCGGCGGCTGATCATCGTCGTCAGGCTTCGACGACGTCGGCGATGATGACCGTGACGTTGTCCGGCGCCCCGTTCTCGAGGGTGCGGTTGACCAATTCGGCGGCGCAGCTCTTGCGGTCGGCGACGTCGCGCAGTGTCTGGGCGATCACGGTGTCCTCGACGTAGTCGGAGAGCCCGTCACTGCACAGCAGGTAGCGGTCGCCGACCCGGGCCGGGATCATCCGGCCGGCCGGGCGGAACGGGCCGCCCTGCACGGCCTGGGTGACCAGCGCCCGCTGCGGGTGGCGGCGGGCGTCGTCGGGGGTGAGAACACCCTGGTCGACCAGGGCCTGCACGTAGGTGTCGTCCCGGGTGAGCTGCTGGAAGTCGCCGTCGCGCAGCAGATAGCACCGGGAGTCGCCGACGTTGAGGGCGGCCAGGCGGTCGCCGGAGAGCAGCAGGGCGGTCACCGTGGTGCCCATGCCGTCACGGGCGTCGTCCTCGGCGACGGAGGCCTCGATCCGCTGGTTGGCGGTCTGGAGGGCGTTGATCAGATCCTGGAGCGGCTCGCCGTTGTCCGGAGCGGTGTCGACGACGCTCAGGCTCTGCACCAGGATGTCGCTCGCCAGCTCTCCGGCGGGGAGCCCACCCATGCCGTCCGCCACCACGAAGAGTCGATTACCGACGAAGACGGCGTCTTCGTTGTTGGACCGGACCAGGCCCTGATCAGTGGCGGCGACCGCCCGGACAGCAAGCGTCATGTGACAACTGTGCCAAAGCCCAAATCCGTTGTCTCTAGTACCTCCTACCAAGTGTCGGCGGATCCCTGGTATGCCACTGTGAGGCCGACCCGGGCGGCAACCCCCCTCGACGGGATGATGGCGCAGGTCACAGCCCTTGCGGCCGGGTTTCCGGGCGGTCCGGCGCCGGATCTTGGCGTGCGCGGTCACGATCGGCGGCGCCCGCGCCACCGCGACACGCCGTGCAAGACCGACGTGACATTCGCGACATCGGGGTACGGGCGGGCCCGGCGCACGGTTCACGGGACGTTCCGGGCGTCCCTCGCAAGCGGTACCCCGCGTTCGCCGGCACGCGGCCGGAGGCCCGCCGGACGGTCGCGCGAGGGTGACAGTGCGGGGTGGGGCGACACGGCGGCGCGGGCTCGGTAACAATCGTCGACGTGACGACAGCTATCCATCAGCGCATCGCCTCGGAGCTCGGGGTACGGGAAGGGCAGGTCACCGCCGCGGTCGAGCTGCTCGACGGCGGGGCCACGGTGCCGTTCATCGCCCGCTACCGCAAGGAGGTGACCGGCACCCTGAACGACGCCCAGCTGCGGACCCTCGAGGAGCGCCTGGGTTACCTGCGGGAGCTCGAGGACCGGCGGGCCGCGGTGCTGGAGTCGATCCGCTCCCAGGGCAAGCTCGACGACGCCCTGGAGCAGCAGATCCTCGAGGCCGACACGAAGGCCCGCCTGGAGGACATCTACCTCCCGTTCAAGCCGAAACGGCGGACCAAGGCGATGATCGCCCGTGAGGCGGGCCTGGAGCCGCTCGCCGACGGTCTGCTGGGCGACCCCACGGTCGACCCGAAAGCGGCCGCAGCGGCGTTCGTGGACCCCGAGAAGGGGGTCGCCGATCCACAGGCCGCCCTGGACGGCGCGCGGGCGATCCTGATCGAGCGGTTCGCCGAGGACGCCGACCTGATCGGCGAGCTGCGGGAGCAGATGTGGACGCGGGGGCGGCTGGTCGCCAAGGTCCGCGACGGCAAGCAGACCGACGGCGCGAAGTTCTCCGACTACTTCGACTTCGCCGAGCCGTACTCCAAGCTGCCCTCGCACCGCATCCTGGCGATGCTGCGCGGGGAGAAGGAGGACGTCCTCGACCTCACCATGGAGCCGCACCCGGAGGAGGACGAGGGCTACTTCGAGGGCCGCATCGCCTTCCGCAACGGGATCACCGACCTGCGCCGGCCCGGCGACAAGTGGCTGGTCGACACGGTCCGCTGGGCGTGGCGCACCCGGATCCTCATCCACCTCGGCGCCGACCTGCGGGTCCGGCTGCGGGAGGCGGCCGAGGACGAGGCGGTCCGCGTCTTCGCCGCCAACCTGCGTGACCTGCTGCTCGCGGCGCCCGCCGGCACCCGTACCACGATGGGTCTGGATCCCGGTTTCCGCACCGGGGTGAAGGTCGCCGTCGTGGACGCGACCGGAAAATGCGTGGCCACCGACGTGATCTACCCGCACGTGCCGCAGAACAAGTGGGACGAGTCGATCCACCGGCTGGCGGCGCTGGCCTCCAAGCACCAGGTCGAGCTGATCGCGATCGGTAACGGCACCGCGTCCCGCGAGACCGACAAGCTGGCCACCGAGCTGATCAAGCGGCACCCGGACGCCAAGCTGACCAAGGTGGTCGTCTCCGAGGCGGGGGCGTCGGTCTACTCGGCGTCGGCGTACGCATCGCAGGAACTGCCCGGCATGGACGTGTCGCTGCGCGGCGCGGTCTCCATCGCCCGCCGCCTGCAGGACCCGCTCGCCGAGCTGGTGAAGATCGACCCTAAGTCGATCGGCGTCGGCCAGTACCAGCACGACCTGTCCGAGGTGAAGCTGGCCCGCTCGCTGGACGCGGTGGTCGAGGACTGTGTGAACGGCGTCGGCGTCGACGTCAACACCGCCTCGGCGCCGCTGCTGACCCGGGTCTCCGGGATCACCGCCGGTCTCGCCGAGAACATCGTGATGCACCGCGACCAGAACGGCCCGTTCCGCAACCGCAAGGAGATCCGGAACGTGGCCCGGCTGGGCCCGAAGGCGTTCGAGCAGTGCGCCGGCTTCCTCCGGATCCGGGACGGCGAGGACCCGCTCGACTTCTCCAGCGTGCACCCGGAGTCGTACCCGCTGGTCCGGACGATCGCGGCGGACGCCGGATCGGACGTGAAGACGCTGATCGGCAACAGCCCGCTGCTCAAGGGCATCCGGCCGGACAAGTTCGTCACCGACACCGTCGGCCTGCCGACCATCACCGACATCCTCAAGGAGCTGGAGAAGCCGGGCCGTGACCCGCGGCCGGCGTTCACCACGGCCACCTTCGCCGAGGGCGTCGAGAAGATCGCCGACCTGAAGCCGGGCATGATCCTGGAGGGCCAGGTGACGAACGTGGCGGCGTTCGGCGCGTTCGTCGACATCGGCGTCCACCAGGACGGGCTCGTGCACGTGTCGGCGCTCTCCGAGAAGTTCGTGCAGGACCCGCGCGAGGTGGTGAAGTCCGGTGACGTGGTGAAGGTCCGCGTCCTGGAGGTCGACCCGGTCCGTAAGCGGATCTCGCTGACCATGCGCCTGAGCGACGAGCCGAACAAGGGCCGCCAGCCGCGGGAGGACCGCGGTCAGGGCCGGCCGGGCGGCGGCCAGGGGCAGCGCCAGGACGGCGGTCAGGGCGGCCAGGGCGGCCAGCGCCAGGGCGGCGGCGGTCAGGGCGGCCAGCGCCAGGGCGGCCAGGGCGCTCAGCGGCAGCCCCGGCAGGGCGGCGGCCAGCGGGGCGGTCAGGGCGGCGGCGGAAACAGTTTCGGCAACAGCGCCATGGCCGACGCCCTGCGCCGGGCCGGGCTGACCCGCGACTGAACGTGACGAGGCCCGGGCGGCGGCCCGGGCCTCCTCACTTCACGTCCCAGATCTTGATGTCGTTGTAGGCCACCTCGTAGGGCCCGACCTCCGGCATGTCGCGGGCGTTGTAGACGCCCAGCAGCACCCGGCCCTCCTGGAGCCGCTTCTCGGCCAGCGCGGCCGTACCGACCAGGATCCCGTCCCGGTACACCTCGACGGTGTCGCCCTTGGCGATCAGCCCGATCCGGGCCGAGGCGGGGGCCAGCCCGATCGGGGTGTCACCCAGCGAAAGCGTCTTGATCACCTTGATCTTGCCGTCGCCGTCCCGGTTGTGCAGCCCGATGTAGATGTCGCTCTCACACACCCGGGCCTGATAGCCGACCTGCCCGCTGTTGCGGAACCAGATGGCCGCGCAACTGCCCGGCGTGTTGAGCCGCGCCGTCACCTCGACACGCATGTCCGCCGGGATCTCGTCGAGCGGGCCCGAGCATTTGAAGACGCCGGCCCGTTCCCGGCGGGCCACCAGTGCGTTCCCGGCGAAGTAGCACTTCGCCGTCTCCTCCGGGTAGTCCTTGGCGGTCCACAGCCCCTGCCGGTGCAGGGTGTCCTGGAGCCGGGCCGGGCCGGTCGGCGTACTGATGGTGACCACCGGCGTCGGTGACGGCGGGGGCACGGCCCCGGCCCGGCGGCCGTCGTCGTTGCGCAACTCCAGGGCCACCAGGACGGCACCGACGACCAGGGCCGTCACGAACACCGCGAGCAGGGCCGGCATCGCCCAGCGGCGGCCCTGGGCGAAGGGTTCCCCGGCGGGTGCCGGGTCCGCCGGCACCGAGGAGATCGGCACCGTGACGATCGAGTTCTCGTCGTAACCGACCAGCCCCGGCGGGATGGCCAGGGTCGGCAGGCTCACCGAGGGCTCCGGGGCGACACCGGTGACCGCCTGCGCCTCGACCGCGGCGTTGCGCAGGTCCGGCTGGTCGGCGAAGGCGGCGGCGGTGGCCGTCGGGCGCTGCTTGCCGGAGATCAGCAGGTCGAGCAGCTCACGGGAACTCGGCCGGTTCGCCGGATCCTTCTCCAGGGCGTGCGCCACCAGGTCGCGCAGCGGGCCGCTCAGCCCGTCCAGCCGGGGCGGCTGGGTGAGGATGCGGGCCGCCATGGCCGGCGGCGAGTCGGCCCAGAACGGGGTCTGCCCGGTCCCCGCGTACGCCACCACACCGCCCCAGGCGAACACGTCCGCGGCCGGGGTGAGCGGGGTGTCCTCGTCCGAGGAGAACCGCTCCGGCGCCATGTAGGCCACCGTGCCGACCATCTGGTCGGTCCGCGTGTTCGCGCTGGTCGCCTCCATGGCCCGGGCGATCCCGAAGTCGATCACCTTGGGGCTGCCCGGCGCCAGCAGCACGTTGCGCGGCTTGAGATCGCGGTGGATCACCCCGGCGCCGTGGATCGCGGTCAGCGCGGTCGCCACCCCGATCGCCACACCGTGCAGATTGGCGCTGGTCAACGGCCCGCGCTGCTCGACCACCTCGGCCAGGGTGGGACCGTCGACATACTCCACGACCAGGTAGGGCGACTCGTGGTCCGGATCGGCGTCGATCACCTCGGCGGTGCAGAACGGCGGTACCTGCCGGGCCCGGTTGACCTCGCTGCGGAACCGCCGCCGGAACTCGTCGTCGTGGGCCAGGTCGGCGCGCACCATCTTGACCGCGACCAGCACCCCGCCGGCGGTACGGGCCAGATAGACCGTACCCATTCCGCCCTCACCGAGCCGCCCGATCAGCCGGTAGTCGCCGAGGGTCTGCGGATCGCCCGTGCGCAGCGGTTGCGTCCGCTCACCCGGCACTGCGCCGTCGACCATTCCGCTGCCCCCCGGAGCGCCCCCTTACGTATGCGCTCGCACTGTATAGGGCCGCGTCTCTCCCCCGACAGGTGGCGGCCTCATGGAGATCCCCGAGATAAGGATCCGGGCCATGCCCGATGCGACCGACCCCTGTCCGGCGACACCATGGAGTCATCAGTTCACCACCAGTGAAGGCAGGGATTCCCTCATGAACGCCGTGCACGACTCGCTCGCCCGTCAGGGCCTGGTTCGCCCGCAGGACGGCCGGATGATCGCCGGCGTGTGCGCTGGCCTCGGCCGCCGCTTCGGCATCGACCCGTGGATCGCCCGGATGCTGTTCGTGCTGATCCTCTTCGTCGTCCCGGGCAGTCAGATCCTCGTCTACCCGCTGGCCTGGATCCTGATGCCGGCCGAGAAGCCGGCCTGGCAGGCTCCCGCCCCGACCACCCTCTGACCGCTCCCGCCTGAGCGGCCGGCTCAGGCGGTCAGCTCCCGAACCTTCCCGGTCAGCTGCAGGTCGTCGAGGTAGCCCTTGTAGACGACCTTGCCGGTGCGGTCCAGCATCACGTACCAGCTCTGCTGGGCGATGCCGAACCGCTTCCACAGCTTGCCGGCCTTGTCGTTGAGATGCGGCATCTTGGCCAGCCCGAAGTCGGCGACGAAGTCGTCCATCTCCGGGACGCTGCCGAGGCTCGCGATGCCGAGGATGCCCAGACGGTCGGCGTACTCGTCGTGGATGTCGGACAGCGACTGCGCCTCGCTGGCGCAGGTCGCGCACCACGGCGCCCAGAACCAGAGGATGGCCGGCTTGCCGGCCATCGACGCGGCGTCGAACTTCTCGCCGTCCAGCGTGGTTCCGGTGAAGGTCAGCGTCTTCGGGACGGTCACCGCTTCCGCGGTGGCCGCCCCGGAGGCCGGAGGCGCGGCAGCGGCCGGGGACGGTCCGGCCGCCGGCGCCTCCGGGGACGCGGCCGGCGTGCTGCCACACCCGGCTGCCGCGAGCACGGCGGTCAGGGCGAGGGGCAACAGCAGCCGGGGTACGCGGGGCCCGCCGATCATGTGCTCGGGGTGGGTTCGGTGAGCCGCAGCGCGAGCGCCGGGCACACGTTGACCGCCTTGCGGGCGCCGTCCTCGAGCCATGGCGGCAGCGGCGTCTGCGGGAACGCCGGGAAGCCGTTGTGGTCGAGCCGGATGATCTCCGGGGCGACCGCCGAGCACAGGCCGTGCCCGTCGCACCGCGACCAGTCGAGGGCGAGTTTGCGGGCGCCCTTCTCGGCCGTGTAGGGCAGCGGCAGGATGCCACGGACCTGTTTGCCGCAGCCTTCGCCGTTGGCGTGTGCCCGCACGTCGTCCTGGAAGACCTCCAGCGCGGACAGCGCGAAACGGGAGCTGCCGTCCGGGTGGCTGCACGCGCCGCGGCCCTTGACCATGCCGGCCGCCTGCCGTACCTGTTCGACCGCGTTGCCGCCGAGCGACACCAGGGTGACCGCGCGGGCCAGGTCGGGCAGGCCGATCCGGCACGGGCCGCACTGGCCGGCCGACTCGCCGGCCAGATACTGCACGACCTGGGCGACCTCGCCGACCGGGCAGGTCTTCGAGCCGATCGGGATGAGCATGCCGGCGCCCAGGGTGCCGCCGACCTTCGCGAAACCCTTGCGGGAGATGTTGATGGTCTTGGCCTGCTCGGCGGTGACCCACTTGCCGTGGTAACCGCCGACCAGCAGGCCCGGCCCCAGGTCGGCGCCGCACATCTCGAGCACCTCCATGAGCGGGGTGCCGGTGGGTGCCTCGACCACGGCCGGCGCCGTCGCGGAGCCGCCGACGGTCAGCATGACCGTGCCCGGTTCCTCCGGGATGCCGACCGAGTTGTACTCCCACGGGCCGAGCCGGGCCGCGATCGCCAGCTGCGAGTACGTCTCCGCGTTCGACAGCAGGGTGGGCAGGCCCATCACACCGTTGTCGCTGGACCGGACCTTGCGGCCGGGCGGGATGTGCGCCTCGCCGTTGATGCCGCGGACCAGCGCGCCACCCTCACCGGAGATGAACCGGTGCGGTACCACGACGATCCGGGTCGGGCACGGCATCTTCCGCTCGGCCAGGGCGGCGGCCAGCGAGTTCTGCCCGACGCCGTCGTCGGCCACGCCGATGACGATCTCCTCTGCGTCCAGGGCGGCGGCGGCCAGGGCCGCGCCGTCCAGGATCAGGTGCGGGCCACGGGTCAGGACCGCCTTGTCCTTCCACGACGGGGGCTCACCCTCGGTGGCGTTGACCACGATCACCGGGGGCAGGTCCTGACGGCGGCAGGAGTCGACCACCGCGCGCACCTTACGGGCGAACGGGAAGCCCGCGCCGCCGCGGCCGCGCAGCTCGATACGGTCGGCGAGGCCGATCAGCTCACCGGAGGAGAGCGCCGCGAACCCGCCGTGCACCTCCTGGTGGGCCAGCAGGTCGAGACGGCCGTACTCGTCGAAGCCGGCGGTGATGCGGGGCGTACCGATGGCCGTGACCGGTGGAACCTGTGCCGTGCTCAATTCGTGTCCCTAGTGTCACCGCGGAGCTGGGAGAAGTAACCGTCGTCGGTCTCGTCGCGGCCCCGGCGGCCGGCACCGCGGGCGGGGCCGGGTTCGCCGCGCCGGTTGCGGCGCGTGCCGCTGTCCACCAGCGTCGGCGTGTCGTCGACCGGGTAGGCGGGGCCTTCGGCGAAGTCGACGAACTCGCTGCGGCTGGGCCGCCGGGCCGGCGGCTCCTCGTAGCGGGGCTCATCGTAGCGCTCGGCCCGGGTACGCGGGGCGGGCTCCTCCTCGTAGCGGCCGCCACGGCCGCGCGGGGCGTCCTCGTAGACGCTCGGAGTCTCCTCGTAACCGCGCGGGACCTCCTCGTACTCGTCCTCGGCACGGCGGCGGCCACGGGGGCGCTCGTCGAACTCCGGCTCGCGGCGCCGGGCCCGGGGGGTGGGCTCGTCGTCCTCGAACCGGCGCATCCGGGCGCCGGTGGTCTCGAGGTCGTCGCGGCGCATCCGGGCACCGGTCGTCTCGAGGTCGTCGCGGCGCATCCGGGTGCCGGTGGCCTCCAGGTCGTCGCGGCGCATCCGGGCGCCGGTCGTCTCGATGTCGTCACCGCGGCGGGGCCGCGGGGCCGGCTCGTCGTCCTCGAAGCGGCGGCCACGTGCACGGCCGTCGTCGTAGATCTCCTGCGCACGGGGGGCACGGGGACGCGGGACCGGCTCCTCGTCGTACCGGTAGCGATCGTCCTCGACGTCGCGCCGTGACATCCGGGTCTGGGTGTCGTAACGCTCGTCGTCCTCGACGGCCCGGCGCGGCCGGGGCGCGGGCGCCTCCAGCTCGGGCCGGCGGCGGGGCGGGTAGTCGTCCTCGATCGGCGCGGGGGCCGGGCTGACCGGACGGGCGGCGGGGGCGGCCGCCGGGCTGACCGGACGCGCCGACGGCTGGTTCCAGGCCGGAGCGGACGGGCCGCCGGTCGGCTGGTTCCAGGCCGGCGGTGCCATGGTGGCGGGTTCGGCACCGGCCGGGGCGAGCAGGTCGACGGCGGGCTGACGCGACGTACGCCGGATCGGCGCCGAGGCGGTGGGCAGCAGCGCGCCGGTCTCCTGCGACTTGACCGCGCCGACACCGGCCGGTGAGGCGAAGTCCTTGCGCCGGTTCAGGCTGACCGACAGGCGGACCGCGAGGCCGACGAGTACGCCGAGCACGCAGACGACGTAGCTGACGGTGACCCAGGCGTCGGCGGGCCGGCCGGCCGAGAGGCCGTGGGTCAGGGCGATCGGCCACATCAGGTAGGAGATGGCGTGGATACCGCGCCACATCCAGGGCCGGCCACGGCCGATGAAGCGGGCACGGGCGATACCCGACCACATGACCAGCACCATGATCCAGCCGGAGATGGTGCCGAGGCCGACGTACAGGTTGTTCCCCTCCACCAGGAACGGGACGAAGATGTCGATCGCGGTGATGAAGTCCTTGGCGAACTTCGTCCACACGTGCAGGAACAGCGCGCCGACCGCGATCACGCCGGTGGTGCGGTGCGCGGACTGCAGGAGCACCCGCTGGCGGATGCTGAGGACCAGGCGGTCGGTGGCGACCAGGCCCACCATGATCGTGATGGAGAGCGACACCAGGCTGATGACGCCGACGTAGTAGTCGGCGTAGGCGAAGAAGTAGTAGTAGGCGACGCGACCCGGAGCGGTCATCATCGCCACTGCCCACAGGGCGGCCAGGATGCTCAGGATGAGCAGGGCCACCGATGTTCTCGACGCCGGACGCGTGCCGGTGGATCCGACGTCGACCGCCACCCGGGGGGCGGCGGTCGCCTTGTTGTTCTTCGAGCGGGCCATGGACTCCTCGTTTTCCTTGGTGCGGTCACGTCCCGTGGGCGGTGGGACGCCGGCGTCCGTGGGGAACGCCCCGCGCTCAAGCGCTGCTGCTGGACCCGGTCCTCGGCGGTGCTTTCCCCTGCGTGCTCCGGTCGGTGTCCTCCCCGGATTACGTGCCGGGGGCGGGATCGGATGAACGCTCGCTCAAAATTTTCCGTAGCCGCGCGGCTACGGTCCGCGCAGGCCCGCTGAGCTGCACGAATAACAGAAACGTTGCTCGCGTAAGGAAAAAATAAGGATCGCGGGGTGGGTGACGCGGGCCACCCGGTGAACCATTCTCGCCTGGCGGGCGAACTAAGTAGTGATGACGTTTCGAGAGCACGACTCGGGAAGGGGGATCGTCATGCGTCACCGGATCACCGCGCTCATCGGCGCGGTCGTCGCGGGTGCGGTGCTGAGCGCGCCGACATGGGCGGCGCCGGCCGCCGCCGACGTGCCGGGATTCAGTGTGCGGGTGACGGCGCCGGACACGTTCACGGCGGCCCGGTCCGCGGAGACGGTGACCGCGGTGGTCACCTCGGAGAGCGGCCGCTGCCGAAAGGTCCGCTGGGTGCTGATCGTGCGCTCGGAGGTCGACCCCGGCCAGCTGCGGGTGACCCGCGTGGAGGAGGACGGCGAGTTCGACACGAGCACCGACACCGACGGTGACACCACCACGATCATCGACGAGGCGCTCGACCCGGGCACGCTGTGCCGGGGCCGTACGGTGACCGGCCGCTGGCAGATCACCTTCGACGGCCCGGACGGCGGCGACGTGCGGTTCGAGGCGCAGGCGTTCGACGATCAGGAGACGCTCCTGACCACCGCCGGCGCATCGGCCACGGTCCGCGGTCAGCGCACCGCGAGCCCGTCGCCCGAGCCGTCCGAGTCGCCGGCCGGCAACGGCACGGACGAGCAGGACGAGGACGCGGGCGACGGCGGGGCGGCCGGCGACGACGACAAGGTGATCGACCAGGCCGGAGGCGACACCCAGACCGCCCTGGTCGCCGATCAGACCTCGCTGCTCGGGCCGGGCCTGGTCATCGGTGGCATCTGCGTGTTCCTGGGGGTCCTGCTGCTGCTCCGGCTGCGGGTCCGGTCGCGGGTGGCCCGGGTCGAGGAGCAGACCCTGCCGACCGGCTTCTACCGGATGCCACACCGCCGATAGGAGCACTTCCTCCGGGTGAAATCCGGGCACGACGGGCCGGATGGGACGCTGCGCCGATTAGCGTGATGGCGCAGCGTCACCGTCCATAGGGGAGGACTCCGTGGCTCAGCGCCAGCCCGCCGTACGCTTTCTCGTCCAGCGCCACGCCCGGATCGCCGCCGCGGTCGGCGCTCTGGCCGTCGTGTCGGTCGCCGTGCCGGCCGGGGTCTCGTTCGCCGGGACCGACCGGGTCCCGGCCGCACCGGAGAGGCCCGCCGCGCCGGACGGCGGCTACGGCGTCGACCCGCGGGTCCCCGACGAGCTGGCCCCGCCCGCCGGTCACGTGCTGCACGCCGTCCTCAAGGCCCGTGGTGTGCAGGTCTACGAGTGCCGGTCCGGCGCCTGGGCGCTGCTCGAACCGGCCGCCTCGCTCATCGGCGTCACGGTGCGCCCGGTCAAGAAGGTGAGTGCCCTGCACCTCCGGGGCCCGAGCTGGCAGTCGGACCAGGACGGCTCCCTGCTGGAGGGCGACCCGGAGGGTGCCGTACGGGTGCCGTCCGAGCATCCGGGCAGCATCCAGCAGCTGCGCATCCGGGCGAAGAGCACCCGCGGCACCGGTACGTTCGGAAGGGTCACCTGGGTACAGCGGATCGACACCGTCGGCGGTCTCGCGCCGGCCCGGGCATGCACGGACGGGACGGTCGCGGTGCCGTACCGGGCGGTCTACCGGTTCTTCGTCGCGGCCTGACCGAGGAACTCCCGGGCCGCCCCGACCAGGGCCTCCGGGTCGTCGGCGTGGAAGCGGACGGTGGTCACGGGCTGCCCCTTCGCCTTGCGCACCGGGAGCACGAGGGGCTCGGTGAGGCGTACGTCGATGCTGGTCTGACTCGCCATGCCGAGGGAGAGCACGCCGTCCTCGAGCTGGGTCTGGCCGCCCGGTGGCATCGACCGGCGGCGTACCTCGATCGCGGCGATCCGGTCCCAGGCGAGGCCGACGTCGAGGGTGAGGCTGTTGCGGATGCGCAGTCCGGACGGGCCGGCCAGGTGCGGGTGGACGACGATGCTGGCGTACAGGCCGAACATCCAGATCAGGCCGTAGACACCGGCGAAGAGCAGGACGTTCGCGACCGGCTCCCACGGGATCATCAGCTCCAGGATCGGGATCTCGATCGCGGAGACGGCGATGAACGCGATGAGGATCATCCGGACCGCGCCGATGTACCCGAACCGGCTCGTGCCCGGCTCGACCGGAACCGGCCGCCGGAACACCCAGCGGAACAGCGCCGCCCAGAGCCGCAGCTCATAGACCACCACGAAACGCGCGAGACCCCATACCTTCATCACGGGCACCACGGTAGGTCACGATGCACTTGTATTGCAATAGCACTGCCGGCCGGTGCTGAGCACCGGCCGGCAGCTGTGTCACACCACTCAGAGAGCGGGGTACGCGTTCGCCATGAGCTGCGCGAACTGTGCGGCGAACCAGGCGCCCGAGATCGGGGCGTCGGGCAGCGCGCCGGAGAGGCTGTTGCCGTTACGGGCGTTACCGGTGTAGGCCGGGTCGCACATCTGGTCGAAGCCCTTGCCCTCGTTGTTCGGGATGAGCTTGCTGGAGCCGTCGGACTCGCCCGGCGGCTTCACCCAGACGTAGGCGTCGATACCGGCGGCCGGGGCCGCGGTGGGACGCTCGCCCAGACCGGCGCCGGACTGGTTGCACCAGTTGCCGGCGTGGATCCGGCGGTCGATGCGGGACTCGTTGACGAAGGTGTCGACGTTGGTGTTGGTGCTCGCCGCGGTGGGCCGGCCCGAGCCGCCCCAGCCGTTACGGGAGGTGTCGATCAGCATGCCGATGCCGGAGTCGAAGCCGACCGAGACCAGCTTGGCCCGGAAGGCCTGCGCGAACGAGAGCTCGTCGACGTACTGGTTCCAGTCCACCCACTTCGACTGGCGCACCGAGGTGCCGTTGACCGTCGTGCCGACCGTGAAGAAGGTCTCCTTCAGGGCCGAGTAGTTGGCCGTGTTGGTGATGAAGCCGTGCACGTTCTTCACGTTGCCGGAGGCCTGGGCCGCCTGCAGCATGATGTCGGCGGTGGGGCCGAAGTTCGAGTCCCAGCCGATCCAGCCGTGGTGGGCGGCGTCGACGTAGTTGTAGGTGTTGGCGAGGCCGCCGAGCTTGTTCAGGGCGTAACCGATGCCCTGGACGTACCCGCCGTTGGCCTTCATCGTGTCGCAGGTCGCCGTGGCGCCGGGGTTGCTGCCGACGTTGGTGACCAGGTTCGGCAGCGAGTCGATCTCGACGATGTTGATGATCCGCAGGCTCGCGTACTTCGCGTCGGACTGGATCGCCGCGATCGGGTCGATGTAGTCGGTCTTGTACTTCGGCAGGTCGTTCGGGCCGAGCTCACCGTTGGAGGCGAGCGCCGCGCAGTCCCGGCCCGGCAGGTTGTAGATGACGAACTGGATGTAGCCGGCACCCTGGGCCAGAGCCGCGTCGAGGTGGGCACGCACGCCCATCGCGCCGTTCGAGCTGCTGTCCGTGGAGCCGTTGATGGCGGCGATCCGGTCGATCCACACCGCGGTCGGGTTGTTGGACACCCGGCTGCCGCCGGCCACCGACTCGGCCTTGGCCTTCCACTCCGGGTTCACGTAGCCCTTGGCCCCGGCGTACGGGTTGTCGACCTTGACGCCCGGCGGCACCGAGGTCGACGGCGAGGGGGACGTCGACGTGGACGGTGAGGTGGACGTCGACGGCGACGGCGAGCCGGTCGAGCCGTTGCACACCGTGCCGTTGAGCGAGAACGACGCCGGAGCGGTGTTCGTACCCGAGTAGTTGGCGTTGAAGCCGAAGTTCGCCGTGCCGTTGGTGGCCAGCGAGCCGGCCCAGCTCGGGCTGGTGGCGGTGACGTTCGCACCGGACTGGGCGATGGTGGCGCTCCAGCCCTGGGTGACCTGCTGGTTGCCCGGCCAGGTCCAGGTCAGGCGCCAGCCACCGGAGATCGCGTCGCCGAGGTTGGTGACGGTCACGTTGCCGGTGAAACCAGTGCTCCAGGAATTCGCCGAGTAGGACACGCTACAGCCGGCGGCGGCACTGGCGCTGGTCGCGACGGCGACGGCACCGGTGGCGGCGACGACACCCACGGCGGCGGCTGCCGTCAGGGCGCGAGCGCGGGTGGGGATGGGTCTCATGAGGGCTCCTCGAGACGGGGACGGCGTGGGAGCACGCCGGGGAACGGTCGCCCAACACATCGGTGGGGATCGTTGGACGATATGGACAGCATTCCATGGGAGCGCTCCCAGCGCAATCATTCCGAAACAGCAGGGCAACCCGGAGTTCATGACGCAACATCGTGGCCGGTCACGGCCATAGTGAGGCGTGATGATCCACCGCGAGACCCCCTGGCGGGACGGCGACGAGGACGATTTCGCCGCCGTCTTCGAGCGCCACTCCCGGGCCGTCTACAACCACGCGTTCCGGTTGACCGGCTCCTGGTCGGTGGCCGAGGACGTGACATCGGCGACCTTCCTGACCGCGTGGCGGCGGCGCGCCGACGTGCGCCTCGTCGACGGTTCGCCACTGCCCTGGCTGCTCGTCACCGCCGGCCACCACGCCCGCACCGAACAGCGCACCCTTACCCGCTGGCGTCACCGCCTGTTCCGCGCCCCCACCGACGACACGGTCGCCGACCCGGCCGACGACGTGGCCGGCCGCCTCGACGACGAGACCCGCATGCGGGAGGTACTCACGGCCGTCCGCCGCCTGCCCCGCGCCGAACGCGAGGCCGTCGCCCTCTGCCTCTGGTCCGGCCTGTCCTACCCCGAGGCCGCCGCGATCCTCGGCGTGGCCGAGTCCTCCGTCCGCAGCCGGGTCAGCCGGGCCCGCGCCCGCCTGTCCCGCCAACTCGACGGCCCCGGTCCACCGGCGGCGCCGGGGCCGGACGGCTTTCCCGCCGCGGCCGGTCCGGGCGGCGCCCCAGCCGTCTCGACCAGCGCGCCCGGCAACGCCGCGGCCGGTCAGGTCCGCTCCCCCGCCGCCGTGACCGGCGCCCCTGTCCGCACCTCCGCCCCTGAGACCGGCACCCTTGTCCGTTCCTCCGCCGCCGAGACCGGTGTCTCCGGCCGCACCTCCACCACTACGGCTGGCGCCTCCGTCCGTACCTCCACCGCCGCGGCCGACGCCCCCGTCCGTACCTCCGCCGCCGCGGCTGGTGTCTCCGGCCGTACCTCTGAGGAGAAGAAATGATCAACTTGCTGGAGCCGCCCGCCGAGCGCGACCTGCCGCCCGCCCGCGCCGCCCGTATGCGGGCCCGCCTGCGCCGGGAGATGGCCGCGCCGGTTCGCCCGCGCCGCGCCCGCCGATTCGCTCTCGCCGGTGTGGCGACCGTGGCCGTCGCGGCGGTCGCTGCCGTCCCCCTTCTGCGGCCTGCCGAGGCGCCGGACACCGTGGCGATGGGGCCGGGTGAGCTGAACCGGCCGCTGAGCAGGGAGGTCGCCGCCTGCCTGAACGGCTACCCGGACGGGCCGATGTTCCGGGACGGGGCGCGGTTCCCGGTCACCGACGACGACCTGGCCGTTGCGGTCCACCACGAACGCCGTACCACCGCCGTGTTCCTCACCGAGGAGGGCTACCTGGCGTGTGAACGGACCGAGGGGCTGCTGCCCGGCGACGAGCCCACGGGTGGGTTCTCCATCCAGGAATGGAACGGCACCCGGGACTGGCTGCCCGGTCCGGTCCAGCTCCTGATGCGCACGTCCACCGAGATCGACTCGGGCGCCGTCGACGCGTCCGGCCGGGTCAGCCCGCGCGTCTCCCGGGTGGAACTGGAACACGGCGACGGCGGGACCACCCGGGCCCGGATCGTGGGCGGAACGTTCGGCCTGCTCAGCACGACCGAAGTGGGACCAGACGCGGCGCTCGTCGCCTACGACGCGCGGGGCACGGAGATCTGGCGGCGGCCGTTCTTCGGAGCGCCGGGTCCGAGCCGGTGCTGGGCCGATCCCGCCGGAAACGTCGTTTATCCCGCCGTCGACACCGCACCGGATCCGGGCGGCTCCCCCGGCGTTCCGGACGGGGACTGCCTGCCCGCCCAGGCCTGGAACCCGTGACCGGCTGGTCGTCACCGCTGTCTCGGGCGGCCCGAGACAGCGGTGACATCCAGCCGGGTTGATCACGCACCTGCGCCCGGCGCTCAACGCTGCGGCCCGTGGGGGTCAGCACTGCCGGGCGGGCCGGCTCAGTACTGCCGTCGGGCTCAGCGCATCCGGGCGGGGGCTGAGGGCTAGCGGGGTGGATGGACGCGCGGCCCTTGGGGGGAGGTCAGATGGGGGCGGCTTCTACCTGGGTCAGCACCTCGGTCAGGGTGGTTCCGGCTGCGGACGGGAGCCGTAGGGTCGCCTGGTCGAAACGGGCGTTGTGGGCGTACAGATTGGGGATTGCGACACACCGCAACCCGGCAGCCACCGCGGCCGAAACGCCGTGCGAGGTGTCCTCGAAGGCCACCGCCGCCTCTGGCGGCAGGCCGAGACGTTGCAGAGCCAGCCGGTAGACCGCCGGGTCCGGTTTGTGCGCCGGCACCTCGTCGCCGCAGGCCAGGACCTCGAAGCGGGCCAGATCGCCGGTCCGCGCCAGATTGCCCGCCACCCAGTCGCGCCGTGAGCTGCTCGCCACCGCGAGCCGCAATCCGAGGCCTTCGGCCTCCCTCAGCCAGGCGTCCAGCCCGGCGGTCAGGCCCAGCGTGCGATGTCTTTCATCGCGGTACGCCGTACGCCGGGCGTGGCTGGCCGCACGGTCGAAGCCGGGTCCCACCGCGCCCGCGAGCAGCTCATACTTCTCGTCGGTGGTGTCGCCGCCGTGGTCGGCGAAGAACGTCGACTCGTCGAGTTCCAGGCCGTGCCGGCGCCACTCGGCACGCCAGCTGTCGAGCAGGGTGGTCTCGGTGTCCATCAGCAGACCGTCGAAGTCGAAGATCAACGCCTTGATCGTCATCCGGGGATTATGAACGGCACCCGAGCGCACCCGATTTGCGACCTCGAACCGGCCGTCGGCGGCTCAACCGGGGCCCTGGCGTGCCGACCCTAGTGCCATGAGCGTGGGCAGCGAGATGCACACAGCCGGTCCCGGGTTGGAAGGGGCCGGCGAGGGAATGACGCCGGACCGGCAGGGGCTGATTCTGGCCGAGCTGGTGGCGTTCATGACGAAGGACACCCCCTCGGTCCAGCACGTGCTGGATCTGACGGCACCGCACCTGGCCGAGGTCGCCGGACTGACCGCGGCGACCGTCTTCGAGCTTGACTCGGAGACCGGCATGATGACCGTCAGCGCCCGCGTCGGTGAGCCCGGCCGGCGCGACCACCTGGTCGCCGGCAAGGTGTTCCGCGCCCCGGCCGGCGGCAAGCCCGTCGTCAACGGCGACCAGATGTCGGTCCGCCTGCGCATCGGCGGGCAGACCGTCGGCGTGCTCCTGCTGACCGGCACCGCCCTTGCCGAGCTCCAGCTGGACACCATCTCGACCATGGCCCTGCACTTCGCGACCACCCTCCAGGGGCTGGCCGCCGAGAAGCAGCGGCAGTTCGTCGCGCACAGCAGCGCCACCATCCGGGAGCTGTTCGAACAGGGCATGTCCGCCGGGAACGTGGAGACCGCCGCCGAGTTGCTGGCCCGGTCGTGTGCCACCGCGTTCCGCACCGAACACGCCGCGATGCACCTCATCGACGGTGAGGGACGGATCCGGTACGTGCACGGGGTCGGCTTCTCCGACGAGATCCACCGCGCCCTCACCGACAACCTGCTCGGCAAGCCGGCCGCCGAATCGCCGGTCTGGCGCAACAGCGCCGAGAAGGGTGAGCCGATGCTGGTCGCCGACGCCAGCACGGCGAAGGTACGGACCGGTGGGCTCACCCAGACCATCGGGCTCCAGTCGTTCATCGCGATGCCGCTGCTCTCCGCGCAGGGGCCGGTCGGGATGGTGATGTGCGGCGACTCCAGCCGCACCCGCGACTGGACCGCCCAGGACCGGATCCTGGCCCAGCAGCTCGCCGTCGAAGGCACCCTGATCATGGACAGCGCCCGGATGCGGCAGGCCGCCGAGGTGCACATGAACGAACTCACCAGGCAGGCGTTCCACGACTCGCTCACCGGCCTGCCCAACCGCAAGATGCTCCTCGACCGGGCCACCACCGCCGTCGAGATCGCCGCCGCCACCGGCACCCGGATGGCCCTGCTGTTGCTCGACCTCAACGGGTTCAAGCAGGTCAACGACACCGTCGGGCACCACGCCGGTGACGTACTGCTGCAGCTGGTGGCCAAGCGGCTGCAAGGCCTCGTCCGACGGCCCGACCTGGTCGCGCGTCTCGGCGGCGACGAGTTCTCCGTTCTGCTCACCGGTGACCCGGACGAGCGGGCGGCGATCACCGTCGGTGACCGCATCTGTGAACGGCTCCGCGAGCCGTTCGACATCGAAGGCGAGCCGGTACGGATCGGCGCCAGCATCGGGGTCGCCCTCTTCCCCGACCACGGCACCGACTTCGCCGTCCTGATGCGTGAGGCGGACGCCTACATGTACCAGGCGAAACGTGGCGGCGGCGGAGTTCGTCTGGCCGGTAGCTGAGGGTGGGCCCGATCCGGCGGGTCCACCCTCATCCGGCGCCGCCCGCCGGGAACCTGCCTGACGTCCCGTCTCGGGGCGTCGGCTGCCGTCGTGTTCCGGGTCTGGCCGTACCGCCTTTCGCGGGGACGCGCCGCCAACCCGTCAGAAGCGACGAAAGCCCCATCGTGGACTGGTAGTTTTCGTGCTGAAACGTCACGAAAACTATCCCAGGGGGAGGCACGGTGGGCAGTACCCGCTTGCTCACGATCGGCACCGCGCTGGTCGCCACGCTGGCCGGCTCGGTTCCGGCCGCGGCGGCGCCACCACCGCCGCCGCCGAAGACGGCACTCCAGACCGGCATGCAGTTCGCGGCAGGCCCGGACGAGACGACACCGGGCGGCCAGGTCGTCCTCAGCGGCTGGGCCGGCATCGAGGGCCGCGACACCGGAAACGCCGGCCGGGTGGAATTCCGGTTCCGCAAGACCCCGGCCGACAAGGCGGTGGTCATCGGCTCGACCGAGGCCGGCAGTTCGGGCAAATTCCGCTACACGACGAAGGCGACCGTCAGCGGCGAGTACACCGCCCACTACAAGCACCGGAAACTCGACATCACCGCGGACGGCACCGATTCCCTGAACGTCTACGTCGACCGGCCGGTGGACCGGTTCCTCTACTCGTGGACCGCCGAGAATCTGTCCTGCCTGCCGACATGCAGCACCGCGGGGCCGGAACAGTTCGTCGGCACCGGGCCGATCAAGGTCAAGCTGACCCGGGAGTGCCTGCGTCCCCAGTCGGGCGGCCGGATCGGTTTCACCAACGATGCCGCGAACACCTACAAGGCGGGCGCTGCCGGTTGGCGTGACTTCCCCAACGGCGAGGGCCCGACCGAGTTCGAACTGAAACCGGGCATCACCCGTGGCCACTTCTACCTGGAGTGGACCAGCGGGGCGCCGGCCAGCGACATGGAACTCACCGCCTGCAATCTGGCCTTCAGCGCCACCCAGCAGCACATCGAGCGCAAGTACGTCTGAGCACAGCTGGTGGCCGCCCGGCGCGATCGCCGGGCGGCCGCCGTTTCGAGGCGGCCGCCGTTTCCAGGCGGCCACCGTTTCCAGGCGGCCACCGTTTCCAGGCGGCCACCGCTCCCGGACGGCCGCCGCTTCGGGGAGGGCCACCGGCCTCCGGACGGCCGCCGCGGGTCTGCTTTTCGGGCAGGTGGTGGGGGGTCAGACGAAGGCTCCGTGGCCGGTGATGGCCCGGCCCACGATCAGCGAGTTGATCTCGCGGGTGCCCTCGTAGGAGTACAGGGCCTCGGCGTCGGCCACGAAACGGCCGATGTCGTAGTCGAGGACGATGCCGTTGCCGGCCAGCAGTTCCCGCGCCCAGCCGACCACCTCGCGCATCCGGGTCGTGCAGTACGCCTTGGCGAGCGCCGAGTGCTCGTCCTTGTAAACCCCGGCGTCCTGCAACTGGGCCAGACGCACACACATCCCCAGAGACGCGGTCGCGTTGCCGGCCATCCGCACCAGCAGGTCCTGGACCAGCTGGAACTTGGCGATCGGGCGGCCGAACTGCTGACGCTCCCCGGCGTAGCGCAGCGCGATCTCGTAGGCGGCGATCATCAACCCGACCGCCTGCCAGGCCACCCCCGCCCGGGTCGCCCGCAGCACCCGCGCGGTGTCCTTGAAGGAGTGACCGAGTTGCAGCCGGTGGGATTCCGGCACCCGCACCTCGACCATCTCGATGTCGGCGTTCTGCACGATCCGCAGCGCGATCTTGTTCTCGATCTTGACGGCGGTGAACCCGGGTGTGTCCTTCTCCACCACGAAACCCTTGACCTGGCCGTCGGCCTCGTCGCGGGCCCACACGACGATCAGATCGGCGAAGGTGGCGTTACCGATCCAGCGTTTACTGCCGTTGAGCACCCAGGTGTCGCCCTCGCGCCGCGCGGTGGTGCGCAGGCCGGCCGCCACATCCGAGCCGCCGGTCGGCTCGGTCAGCGCGAAGGCCCCGATCCGGTCGAACGACGCCATCGCAGGCAGCCAGCGTTCCTTCTGTTCGGGTGAGCCGCACTCCTGGATGCTGCCCATCGCGAGGCCGGCGTGCACCCCGTAGAAGGTGGCCATCGAGGCGTCGGCGCGGCCCATCTCCAGGGCCAGCCAGCCGTCCAGAAGCGACGACCGCTCCTCCCCGGCCAGCCCGAGCCCGGCGAACCGCTTGATCAGGTGGGACGGGAACTCGGCCCGCGCCCAGTATTCATTGGCGATCGGCACGACCTCGGCCGAGAGGAACTCGCGTACCCGGTGGACGGTCGCGGCCTCCTCATCCGATAGGAGGTCCTGAAAGGCGTAAAGATCTCCGACGAGCATATTTGCGTACCTACCCCCGTGTGGGCACACCTAGACTTCGGACCCATGCTCACCATGCAGGACGCGCTGACCCGGTTGACCGCGTATTGGACAGATCAGGGCTGCCTGGTGGTCCAGCCGATGAACACCGAGGTCGGCGCCGGAACCCTCAACCCGGCGACCCTCCTGCGCGTGCTCGGGCCGGAGCCGTGGCGGGTCGTTTACGCCGAGCCGTCGGTGCGGCCCGACGACTCCCGTTACGGCGAGAACCCGAACCGCTTGCAGACCCACACCCAGCTCCAGGTGATCCTCAAGCCCGACCCCGGCAATCCGCAGGAGCTCTACCTCGGCAGCCTGGCCGCGCTCGGTATCGACGTGGCCGCGCACGACGTGCGTTTCGTCGAGGACAACTGGGCCGCCCCGGCCGTCGGCGCGTGGGGTCTGGGCTGGGAGGTCTGGCTGGACGGGCTGGAGATCACCCAGTTCACCTACTTCCAGCAGGTGGGCGGGGTGAACCTCGATCCGGTCAGTGTGGAGATCACCTACGGGATCGAGCGCATCATCATGGCGCTTCAGGAGAAGACCCACTTCAAGCAGATCGAGTACGCCCCGGGGGTCAGCTACGGCGAGGTCTTCGGCCAGTCCGAGTACGAGATGTCGCGCTACTACCTCGACGACGCCGACGTCGAGGCACACCGGCGGCTGCTGGAGATCTACGCCGCCGAGGCCCAGCGCATGATCGACATCGGGCTGCCCGTGCCGGCCCACTCCTACGTACTGAAATGCTCGCAGACCTTCAACGTCCTGGACTCCCGTGGCGCGGTCTCCACCGCCGAACGCGCCGCCGAATTCGCCCGGATGCGGCGGCTCGCCGGCGAGGTCGCCAAGCTCTGGATCGACCGCCGAACCGAACTCGGCCTGCCGCTGGGCACCGTCGACCCGCTCGCACCGGCCCGCCCCGCCGCCACGGTCCAGACCGGTGACGGCGAACGCACCCTGGTCTTCGAGATCGGCACCGAGGAGCTGCCACCGGCCGAGTTGCGCTCCGCCCGCGAACAGGTCGGACGGCTGGTCACCGAAGGGCTCGCGGCCACCCGGCTCGGGCACGGCGAGGTCCGGGTCTTCGGCACACCGCGCCGGCTCATCGCCGTCGTGCCGGCGGTCGCCGCCCGCGAGGAGGACCACGTCCGCACGGTCAAGGGCCCCAAGGTCCAGCAGGCATACGGCCCGGACGGCACGCCGACGAGAGCCCTCGAGGGCTTCATCCGTGGGCAGGGCGTCACGCTCGCCGACGTGGAGACGGAAGAGCTTGCCGGCACACCCCATGTGGTGGTCAGGAAGCATGAAGCCGGGCGCGCGGCGCCTGCCGTGCTCGCCGCCGTACTCGGGCAGGTCGTCACCGGTCTGCGCGCGGCCAAGAACATGCGGTGGAACGACCCGAAACTCGCCTTCAGCCGGCCGGTCCGCTGGCTGACCGCCCTCTGGGGTGACGACGTCGTGCCGGTGGCCGTCTCCACGCTCGCCGCCGGGCGCCGCACCCGACTGCTGCGCACCGCCGAGCAGCCGGTCATCGAGATCGCGTCGGCCGAGACCTTCCTCGAGACGCTCGGGGTGAACGGGATCGTCGCCGACCACGAGGACCGCCGTGAGCTGATCGTCATCGGCGCCCAGGACCTCGTCTACCCGGACGGGAGGATCGACGTGAAGGGCGAGGCGGCACTCATCGACCAGATCACCGACCTGGTCGAGCAGCCGCTGCCGCTGCTCGGCACCTTCGACGAGGGATACCTGTCGCTGCCGGACGCGGTGCTCACCACGGTGATGCGCAAACACCAGCGTTACCTCCCGGTGCGTGACGAGGAGGGGGCCCTCCTGCCGATGTTCGTCACCGTGGCGAACGGGCCGGTCGACGTGGAGCTGGTGCGGGCAGGCAACGAGGGGGTGCTGCGGGCCCGTTACGAGGACGCGGCGTTCTTCTACCGCGCGGACCGCGAGAAGTCGCTCGCGGAGATGAAAGCCCATCTGGACCGCCTCACCTTCACCGACAGACTCGGCTCGATGGCTGACCGGGCCCGGAGGATCGAGGCCCTTGCACTCTCTATCGCCGAGCGCCTCGGAATCGGTTCACCTGTTTTGAAGAGGGCAGCTGAGCTGGTCAAATTCGACCTCGGGTCGCAGCTGGTCACGGAGATGACCAGCCTGGCCGGGGTGATGGCCCGCGACTACGCGCTGCACGCCGGTGAGGACCGGCCGGTGGCGCAGGCCGTCTACGAGGCCGAGCTGCCCCGCAACACCGGCGACGCCCTGCCCGCCTCGGTGGCGGGCGCCGTGCTGTCCCTGGCCGACCGGCTCGACCTGGTCGCCGGTCTCGCCGCGACGGTCGGGCTGCCGACCGGGTCGAGCGACCCTTTCGCGGTACGGCGGGCGGTGCTCGGCCTGCTCGCGGTGCACCGGGCCACACCCGCGCTGGCGGCGTTCGACCTGTTCGACGGGCTGTCGCTGGCGGAGCAGCCGGTGCCGGTACCCGAACAGGTCCTCGCCGACAGCCGGGAGTTCCTGGCCCGGAGGCTGGAGCAACTGCTCGTCGAGGAGGGGCAACCGGTCGACCGGGTACGCGCGGTCCTGCCGCACGCGGGCCGGCCGGCACTCGTCGACGTCCTGCTGGCGCAGCTGGGCACGGCGGTGACCGACCCGGGGTTCCGGGCGGTCGCGGCGGCCATCCAGCGGGCGCGCCGGATCGTGCCCGCGGGCACCGTGGCCGGTTACGACCCGGCGGTTCTCAAGGAGCCCGCCGAGGTGGCCCTGCACGAGGCGGTGACCGCGGTCTCCGGGTTCTCCGACGTGGCCGGGTTCGTGACCGCCGTACGGCCGTTGGTCGAGCCGGTCGGGCGGTTCTTCGACGAGGTGTTCGTGATGGACGAGGACCCGGTGCTGCGGGCCGCCCGGCTGGGTCTGCTCGCGACGGTCCGCGACATCGGAACGGGGCTGCTCGACTGGGACCACCTGCGGATGTGAGGTTCTGTCGTACCCCGCTCCTAGGGTGTGCCCATGCCACTCAGCTGGGACGGGCTCGCCGGGCCGCTGCGCCGCGCCGACAGCGCCGCGCTGACGACGCTCCTGCTCGACGCGACCGAGCAGGAGCGGCTGGAGTTCGCCGGTGAGGTGGAGCGGCGGGTCCGCAGTGGTGCCGGCGGGTGGGCCGCCGGGTCGTACAGTCCGGCCGGTCTGTTCGCGCTCCTCGTGATCGCCTGCGTCTCCACCGCGGCGCGGGCGGCCACCCTGCTCAACCGCAGGGACATGCGGGGCTGGAACGGTATCTCGACCGCCCATTTCCTTCGGATCGCCCGGATCCGGCAGCTGCCCTGGATCGGTGACCTCGGGGTCCGGCTGGCCCGGGGCCTGTCGCCCCGCGACGTCTGGGGAGGCGACTGGCGGTTCGTCGAGGCCCTTCTGATCGAGGGCGGCGCCGGGCCGCCGGTCACCGAGGGTGTGGTCCGCGGCTGGGTGCAGGCCGTCCAGGAGCACTCGTGGAGCGTTCCGCTCGCCGACGCCCTCCGCGGCAGCCCCTGGCTGGACCTGCTGCTGCCGTCGGTGTTCGAGATCGACGGTCTCGGCAGTGAGCTGCCCTCGGCCGACTTCGGTGATCAGGAGACGTCCTTCCCGGCGGCGATCGCACGCCTGGTGGCCGAGGGTCGCCTGGAGCGCCGGGCCGTCGTCGACGCGACCGTCGACCGGCTGGCCCGCGGTGACCGGCCGGGCGCCCTGCGGCCGTTCGCGCTGCTGCACGAGGCGCTCGCGCCCACCCCCACCGAGCTGTCCCGGCACGCGTCGGCCTATGCCCGGCTGGCCGGCGACGCGCCGTCGCCCGTCGCCCGGATCGCCCTCGCCGCGCTGCGCACCCTCGGCGAGGGCGACCTTCTGGATGTGCCGACGGCGCTCGAGGCGGGGGCCGGAGCGCTCGCCCGCAAGGAGAAGGGCCTGGTGATGGCCGCGCTGACCTGGCTCGACGAGACGGCCCGCCGCTCGCCGGAGCAGGCCGGCGAGATCCTGACGACGATCGCGACGGCCTTCGATCACCAGTCGCTGGACATCCAGGAGCACGCGATCACCGTGGTCGGCCACCATCTGGCCCACGCGCCCGCCGAGGTGGCGGCACGGGTGGCCGCCGAACGGGGTGCCTCGCCCGGCCCGGCACCCGGCGACCCCATGACGCCGACCCCCGCCGGCCGGGCGATCCCGGTGCGACGGCCAGAGTCGCCGCGGCAACCAGCCTCACCGATATCGGCGGAGGGGCCGCACAGACCAATCCCACCGGGGCCAGCAGAGCCACCCGGGCAATCGGCACCGTTGGGGCCGACGCTGTCGCCACGTCAATCGACACCGTCCGGGCAGACGCTGTCGCCACGGCAATCGCCACCGTCCGGGCAGACGCTGTCGCCACGGCGACCAGCGTCGCCGGGGCAGTCGGCGACGGCAATGATGCCACCGGCGATCGGTGGCGCCGCGGAGCTGGCGGAGGAGGTGACCGCGCTCATCCAGGACCCGGCCGCTGTGCGTTGGGAACGGATCCTGGCCGCCCTGGTCGCGCTGCCGGACGAGGGCTTCGCGGAGTCGCTGGCACCCGTGCTCGACCGGCATCCGGGTGTCTTCGGCGACCGGTGGGGGCGGTTCCCGTTCCTCGGAGAGGTGATCGCGGCCCGGCTCGGCCGCGAGCGTGGCCACGTCATGCGGGAGCGGCTCCGGGCCGCGGTCTGGCGGAGTCTCACCGACGTCAGCGGCGGAATGGACCGGTCCCTGGTCAGCACGCCCTCCGGAATCCTCAGCCTGCGCGTCGCTGAGGCGGCCGTGCACGTCACGCAGGCGCCGGTTCCGGTGCTGCTGGCGACCCCGACCAGCGTCACCGGGAGCATCGATGCCGGTGAGCTCGTCGACCGGCTCGCCCGGTATGAGGAGGTGGGCGTGGATCCCTGGCCGCTCGACCTCCAGCAGGCGATGATCCGGGTGAGCCGCGACGTCGACGCAGGCGTGCTGGCCCGGGCCGAGGCACTGACCCTTCCGGCGGGCAAACCGGTGGCCGGCTGGCTCCGGTCCGGAGGGCTGCCCGACCCGGTCGGTACCCGATTCGAACAGCAGAGCCGCGACTCCACCGGAGAGGTCGTCGCCCGCCGGGTCGTCGCCGCCCTGGAGTCCGGGCGTGCCGGCGGTGACCGGATCATCCTCGAGGACGCGCTGGTCAACCTCACTCCGCGGTCCCGCCCGGAGTATCACGTGATCACCAACTTCCAGCCGGACGTCCTGGCGATGGTGCTGCCGCATCACCGTGAGGCCGTGGCGGCGTGGGCGCTCACCGATCTGGTGGCGCTGGCCGATCAGGACAGTCGCGACGCGCGTCTGCTCCCCCTGCTCGCCGACGCGGGCGGGCCGATCGGCCCGGCCACCGTCCTCGCGCTGACGTATGGTCTGGCCGCCCGCCACGAGGCGGACCGGGTGGCCGCCGTGGACGCGTTCCTGGGTTTCGCCGCCGGTACCGAATCGTTCGCCGCCGCGCTCGGCACCGAACTGGGCGACCTGGCCGCCGACGGCACGATCAAACTGGCCCGGGTGGTGCCCGCCCTACGTGACGCCCACCAGGCGGGTGCCTCCGCCACGGTCTGGGAGGTACTCCGGGCGGCGCTGCCCCCGCTCCTGCCGGCAGTTCCCCGGGGCCTGCCCGACCTGCTGGAACTCGCGACCCGCGTCGCCTCCGCCATCCACGCCCGGGACGCCGTGCCCGGTCTGCCGGAAGTGGCCGCCCGCGGTGGCGGCACACGCCTGGTCCGCGAGGCGAAACGCCTCCAGGCCGTCCTCGCCCATTGAAGGACGAAAGGCTCCCTCACTCGCACTGAAGTGCAGAAGAGCCCCACCGCCGCCGAAGGCAGCAAGGGCCCACCTCTGGCCGAAGGCAGAAGAGGCCCCACCTCCGGCCGAAGGCAGAAGAGGCCCCATCCCCGGCCGAAGGCAGAAGAGGCGTCACCCTCGACCGGGGGCAGAGGAGGCCCCATCCCGGTCGGAGGCAGAAGAGACCCCGCCGAAGGCGGAAGAAGCCTCCCGCTGAAGGACGGAGAAGGCCGTCTTCACCCGTGAGGCACGGGAGAGAGCTGCCACGGATGCGAACGGTCAGCCGAATCCGTCCGGGTGAGCGGTGCACCACCGCGGAGAGAAACCGAACCGGGTGGGTAGAGCCGAAGGACAGGCGCCGGGCGATACGGAAGGGGCGGCCGGCCACCCGGGGCGAGGAAAGATCATTGACCCCTCGTTCGCGGAAACGCCATGGAAGCGTCGCCTGCGGGTCGGTTCGGTCACGTCGACTCTGTGCGGACGTCCGGTGATGGCCGCCGGATCCGAGCATTCTGGAGGAAGACGTGGCAGATCGCCGTCAGGTGCTGCGCTTCGGCGCTGTCGCCGCCGCCGCTCCGGCGCTGGCCGGGGCCGTTTCCGCGCCCGCCTGGGCCGGTGGGCACGGTGGGGGCCGGACCAGGCCCTTGGTGGTGGGCCACCGGGGCGCCTCCGGCTACCGGCCGGAGCACACCCTCGCGTCGTACGAGCTGGCCGCGCGACTGGGCGCCGACTATCTGGAACCGGACCTGGTGATCACCAAGGACGGTGTCCTGGTGTGCCGGCACGAGCCGGAGATCGGCGGTACCACCGATGTCGCGTCCCGGCCGGAGTTCGCGTCGCGCCGGCGGACCGTGATCCTCGACGGGGTGAGTGTCACCGGCTGGTGGACGCAGGACTTCACCCTCGCCGAGCTGAAGACGCTGCGTGCCACCGAGCGGATCCCGGCGATCCGGCAGCAGAACACCGTGTACGACGGTTACTTCGAGGTCCCGACCTTCCAGGAGGTGCTGGACCTGCGTAAGCGGCTCTCCCGGGAGCTGGGGCGTGACCTGGGCGTGTTCCCGGAGACGAAGCATCCGACGTTCTTCCGGAGCATCGGCCTGGAGCTGGAGACGCCGCTGGTGCGCACGCTGCGCCGCAACGGTCTCGACAGGCGGGGCGCCCGGGTGTTCGTGCAGTCGTTCGAGGCGGCGAACCTGCGTGACCTCGCCGACCGTCACCGGGTCGAGGTGCCGCTGGTCTTCCTGAGCAGCGTCGCCGGGACGCCGTTCAACGACCCGCGGACGTACGCCGACTACCTGACCCCGGCCGGGCTGAAGGAGCTGTCGACGTTCGTCGACGGTATCGGACCGGAGAAGGGGCAGATCATCCCGCGTACGGCGGACGGCACCCTGGGCTCCCCGACTCGCCTGGTCGCCGACGCGCATGCGGTCGGTCTCAAGGTGATCCCGTACACCTTCCGGGCGGAGAACTCGTTCCTGCCGGCGGAACTCCGGGTCGGCGCCGACGCCACCGCCTACGGCCGGTCGATCGACGAGCAGGTGACGTTCCTGCGCACCGGCATCGACGGTCTGTTCACCGACAACCCGGACATCGGCGTGCTGGCCCGCTCGCTGCTCTGATCCCCCGTCCCGGCCCGGCCCGTCCGCTCGTGGGGAGCGGGCGGGAGGGCGGGCGACGGGTAGGAACGGGCACGGACGGCCGATCCGGCAGCGGCAAAGAATGCACGGGACGGTGGGCAACGGCCGGCAGCGGCGCGGGTCGGTGGGCAGCGGCTTCCGCCCGAGAGACGCACTGGTGGGCGGGACCCGAAGCCTGCGCCGCGCCGTAGGTGCGGACGAAGTGGTTGCGGTGGTGGAAGGTGTGGCCGTACAGAAAAGAAGGGCCCGGCACCCCGAAGGCGCCGGACCCGTCCGCAGACCTGCTGGTTCTACTTCGCGATCAGCGTCGGATAGACGTGGGAGAAGTCGAGCTTGTAGCCGAACCCGCTGGCCACGATGAAGGTGAGGCCGAGCAGGACGCCGACGACGACCACCGTGAAGAGGGCGTAGCCCACGACCGCGCCGATCGGCCGGCGCGGGCCGGTGGCGGCGGAGGGGCCGGTGACGGTCGCGGGGACGCCGACACCGCCGGAGGCCCAGGCGAGGGAGCGGATGCCGAGGGCGAACAGGACGGGCAGGCCGGCGCCGAGGGCGAGGCCGGCGAGGAGGACCTGCCAGGCGCCGTCGAGGGCGAAACCGAGGTTGTGCATGGTCGGGGGCCCTTTCAGTTCGCCGCAGCGGCGGGGACGGGGGTGGGGGCGACGGGGGCGGTCTCGGCGTCCCAGTCGTCGTTGACGTTCTCGTGGTCGATGCGGCCGGTGCGGGAGCGGAGGTACATGGCTCCGGAGGCGAGGACCAGCAGGGTGAAGACGACGAGGGCGCCGGCCATGCCGCCGACGGCGTCGCCGACCCAGAACATGACCGCGCCGACGAGGCCGGCGGCGGGCAGGGTGATCAGCCAGGCGAGGATCATGCGGCCGGCGACGGCCCAGCGGACGGTGGCGCCGGGCCGGCCGAGGCCGGAGCCGATGACCGAGCCGGTGGCGACGTGGGTGGTGGAGAGCGCGAAGCCGAGGTGGCTGGAGGCGAGGATGACGGCGGCGGCGCCGGACTGTGCGGCGGTGCCCTGCGGCGGGTTGATGTCGGTGATGCCCTTGCCGAGGGTCCGGATGATGCGCCAGCCGCCGAGGTAGGTGCCGAGCGCGATGGCGACGGCCGCGGAGACCTTCACCCAGAGCGGGATGTTCTCCAGGTCGTTCCAGTGACCGCTGGCGATCAGCGCGAGCGTGATGACACCCATGGTCTTCTGCGCGTCGTTGGTGCCGTGCGCCAGGGAGACGAGGGAGGCGCTGCCGATCTGGCCCCAGCGGAAGCCCTGCTCGGTGAAGCGGGCCGCGACCCCGGTGGTGATCTTGAAGATGATCCAGGTGCCGGCCGCGGCGACGACGCCCGCGATGACCGGCGAGATCACGGCGGGGAGCAGGACCTTGCCGACGACGCCGTCGAGCTTCGAGCCGTCGCCGTTCCAGTTGACGCCGGCCACACCCAGGCCGGCGAGGGTGGCGCCGACCAGGCCGCCGAAGAGGGCATGGGAGGAACTGGACGGCAGGCCGAGGAGCCAGGTCGCCAGGTTCCAGACGATGCCACCGACGAGGCCGGCCAGGATGATCAGCAACAGGACGCTGCCGCCGCCGGCGAGGAGTTCCGCCTTGGGGGCGCCGGTCTTGTCCTGGATCTTGACAACGGCGTTGGTGACGGTCAGCGCGACCTCCACCGAGAGGAACGCGCCGACGAGGTTCAGCACACCGGACAGGGCGACGGCGGTCTTGGGCCGTAGCGCCTTGGTAGCGATGGAGGTCGCCATCGCATTGGCGGTGTCATGGAACCCGTTGGTGAAATCGAAGGCCAGGGCAGTGATGACCACCAGCGCCAAGATCACGGATGTTTCTGTCACGCCGTGATCGTGACCGAGTTGGACGCCCACTGCCATAGGCGGAACGGGACATGTACAAGGTTCCGCCCTCGTTAACCTCCCGTTTCCCAAACATCACCACATAGTAGTCAGGTAACTACTTAGAGTAGTCGTCAACAAACGGCGGATGAACAGCTAACACCTAGAAAACACTCTCCGTGTCAGCGGCGGCGATGGCATCGGCTAAAACGGTCAAACCTTCACGCGCCTCCTCCTCGGTGAGGGTCAGCGGCGGCCCGATCCGCAGGACGTTCCCGTGCAGTCCACCCTTGCCGACCAGGAGACCGCCGGCCCGGCAGAGGTCGAAGACCCGCAGCGTGGCGGCCGGATCAGGTTCGGTCGTACCGGGACGGACGAACTCGACGCCGATCATCAGTCCCCGGCCGCGGACCTGGCCGATGATCCGGTGGGTCAGGGCCCGCAATCTGCCCAGCAGGATCGCGCCCACCCGCCGCGCGTTGCCCTGCAGATCGTGGTCGAGCACGTAGTCGAGGACCGCGTTGCCGGCCGCCGCGCTGATCGGGTTGCCGCCGAAGGTGGAGAAGCTGATCGCCGGCACCGCGTTCATCACCGAGGCGCTGCCGACCACCCCGCCGAGGGCGAACCCGTTGCCGATCCCCTTGGCGAACGTGATCAGGTCCGGGGTGACGTCATGCGCCTGGTAGCCCCAGAAGTGGTCGCCGGTGCGCCCCCAGCCGGTCTGCACCTCGTCGGCGATGAGCAGGATCCCGTGCTCCCCGAGGACCTTCTGGTACGCCCCGAGCAGCCCGTCCGGCCCGTGGACGAACCCGCCCACCCCCTGGATCGGCTCGGCGATCAGCGCGGCCACGTCCCCGGCGGTGACCGTGGCCAGCACCTCGCGCAGGTCGTCGACGGCCGCGTCGATCAGGTCGGCGTCACCGAGCCGGGCCATCCGCCCGCGCAGCCGGTCGGCCGACGCCAGCCAGTTGACCGTGAACGGGCTCAGCGAACTCGACGACCAGGTCCGGTGACCGGTGATCGCCATGGTGCCGAAGGTCCGCCCGTGGTAGCCGTTCTTGATCGCCAGGATCTGGTTGGACCGCCGCACGTTGGTGGCCATGAGCAGGGCGGACTCGTTGGCCTCGGTGCCGGAGTTGGTGAAGAACACCCGCGCGTCCGGGATGCCGGAGAGCCGGGCGATCTTCTCGGCCAGCTCGACCTGCTGCCGGATCAGGTAGAGCGTCGAGGTGTGCGCGACGCCGGTGCCGATCTGCCGGCGGACCGCGTCGCTGATCTCGGCCACGTCGTAACCGATCATCGTGGTCAGCACGCCGCCGAAGAAGTCGAGGTAGGTGCGGCCGTCGGCGGTGGTCACCCGGCGCCCGCTGCCGGAGACGATCTCCAGCGCGTCGTCGCCGTAGTAGACGGGCATCCAGTGGGGCATGACCGCGCGGTGCCGGTCCAGCAGTTCGCTCACGGGGTTCTCCTTCGGATTCGCAGCGTGTTCGGGACGGTGGCGACCGCCAGCACGTCGGCCAGTTCGCCGTAGCCGCCGGCGACCAGGCCGACGGTGACGCGGAGGTGATCGCCGTCGAGCGGGGTGACGCAGAACGGGGCCCCGGGCGCGGCCGCGACGCCGTGGGCGGCGAGCGCCACCATGGCGTTCTGCTGGTCGGGGACCGACATCCAGAGGTTGATGCCGTCCGCGGCGGTGGCCACCACCTCGCGCTCGTGCAGGGCTTGGAGCAGGGCGGACCGGCGCGCGGCGTAGGCGTCCCGGGCGGCCGCGACGCGCGCCACGGCCTGCGGGTCGGTCAGCAGATCGAGGAGTACGCCCTGGAGCAGCCGACTGGACCAGCCGGGCCCGAGCAGGCGCCGGTCGGCGAGCGCGTCGAGGACGTGGGCCGGGCCGCCGACCGCCGCGAGCCGCAGGTCGGGCCCGTGGCTCTTGGAGAACCCGGCCACGTGGACGGTGCGTTCCGGCAGGTAGCGGCCGATGCTGACGGGCGGGGCGGTGGCGATGCCGCCGGCGTGGTCGTCCTCCACCACGAGCAGGTGCGGCGCGTCCAGGAGGACATTCGCCAGTAGCGCCGCGCGGGAGGCGTCCATGCTGGTACCCGTGGGGTTGTGGGCACGCGGCTGGAGGAACAGGGCGACCGCCCGGTAGTCACGGATGGCCTGCCGCAGGGCGTCCGGGACGATGCCGGCGGAGTCCATCGGCACGCCGACGACGGTGGCGCCGACGGCCTGGAGCAGGTCGAGCAGGGGCGGGAAGGCCGGGTTCTCGACGAGCACGTGGTCGCCGAACCGCAGGACCGCCCCGGCCACCCGGTCGAGGGCGTCCATCGCGCCGTCGACGACGGTCAGTCTCTCCGGCCGGTACGGCCACCGCTCCCGCAGCAGCGCCTCCAGCTCCGGCAGCACCGGGGCGTCGAGGTAGCTGCCGGCCCATCGCCCGTCCCCGATCCGCCGTAGCGCCGGGGTCAGGTCGGGCAGCAGCAGCGGGTCGGGCACGCCGGTGGACAGGTCCTGCGGCAGGTCCACCCGGGCGCCGCTGAGCTGGGCGTACCGCAGCCGGGCCCGGGGTGGCAGCGGCCCCGACACGAAGGTGCCGGAACGCCCACGGGTCTGGATCGCTCCGGCGAGGATCAGGTTGCGCCACGCCTCGCTGACCGTCGTCGGGCTCACGCCGAGCGAGCCGGCGACCAACCGGACGGTGGGCAGGCGTGCGCCGGCGGCCAGGTGACCGGAGGTGATCAACCGGCTCACCGCCGCCGCTATGCCGCGGGCGCTTCTGTCCTGAACCGCCCCGGTGATCAGGGTCAGCAAATTATCGTCTCCGAAACATTCCGTAACGTACGGGCAATTGTTCGCCTCAATCTGTGTCGTTAGTGTCCTACGGCATCCGGCGCCGACAAGCAAGACCTGGCGCAGGACCTATAACGAGGAGTAAACACACGATCACAGGCGCTTCCCGGCGCACTGCGCGTGCGTAGAAGATCAAAAAGAGAGGGGCCGCAATGACGACCGGAGTCGTCCGTGCCGCCCTCGTCCAGACCACCTGGACGGGCGACAAGGAATCGATGATCAAGGCGCACGAGGATTACGCTCGTGAGGCCGCCGCCCAGGGGGCGAAGGTGATCTGCTTCCAGGAACTGTTCTACGGCCCGTACTTCTGCCAGGTGCAGGACGCCGCCTACTACGAGTACGCCGAGAGCATCCCCGGCCCGACGACCGAGCGTTTCCAGGCGCTCGCCGCGGAACTGGGAATGGTCATGGTCCTGCCGATGTACGAGCAGGAACAGCCCGGAGTCCTCTACAACACCGCCGCCGTGGTCGACGCCGACGGCAAATACCTCGGTAAATACCGGAAGAACCACATTCCCCAGGTGAAGGGTTTCTGGGAGAAGTTCTACTTCCGTCCGGGAAACCTGGGTTATCCGGTTTTCGACACCGCGGTCGGCAAGGTGGGCGTTTACATCTGTTACGACCGGCACTTCCCGGAGGGCTGGCGTGCGCTCGGCCTGAACGGGGCGCAGATCGTGTTCAACCCGTCGGCCACGAGCCGGGGCCTCTCCTCCTACCTGTGGCAGCTGGAGCAGCCGGCCAGCGCCGTCGCGAACGAGTACTTCATCGGCGCGATCAACCGGGTCGGCGTCGAGGACCTCGGGGAGAACGACTTCTACGGGCAGACGTACTTCGTCGACCCGGAGGGGAAGTTCGTCGGGGACGTCGCGGACACCCACAACCCCGAGCTGATCATCCGTGACCTGGACCTGAGCCTGCTGGGCACGGTCCGCGACCGGTGGCAGTTCTACCGGGACCGCCGGCCGGACAGCTACGACGGGCTGGTGGCGCCGTGAGCCTGCTGATCAAGGGTGGGACCGTCGTCGGTCCCACCGGGGCGATCAAGGCGGACGTGCTGGTCGACGGCGAGACCATCGCCGCGATCTTCGCTCCCGGCCGGGCCCCGGACGGACCCGACGTCATCGACGCCACCGGGAAGTACGTGATCCCGGGCGCCGTCGACGCGCACACCCACATGGAACTGCCGTTCGGCGGCACCCACGCGAGTGACACCTTCGACACCGGCACCCGGGCGGCGGCGATCGGCGGCACCACCACGATCATCGACTTCGCGGTGCAGCGGACCGGCGAGGTCGTGCAGGACGGCCTGGCCGCCTGGCACGGCAAGGCCGACGGCAACTGCCACATCGACTACGCCTTCCACCAGATCCTCGGCGGCGTGGACGACGAGTCCCTCAAGGCCATGGACCACCTGGTCAACAACGAGGGCATCACCAGCTTCAAGCTGTTCATGGCGTACCCCGGCGTCTTCTACTCCGACGACGGCCAGATCCTGCGCGCGATGCAGAAGGCGCGCGACAACGGCGCCATGATCATGATGCACGCGGAGAACGGTCCCGCGATCGACGTCCTGGTCAAGCAGGCTCTGGAACGCGGCGAGACGGACCCGATCCACCATGGTCTGACCCGCCCGCAGGAGCTGGAGGCGGAGGCCACCAGCCGGGCCGTCTGGCTGGCGAGTGTGGCCGCGGACTGCCCGCTCTACATCGTGCACCTGAGCGCGTCGAAGGCTCTCGAGCAGGTCCGCAACGCCCGGGACCTGGGTAAGAACGTGTTCGCCGAGACCTGCCCGCAGTACCTCTACCTGACCCTGGAGGACCAGCTCGGCGCGCCCGGTTTCGAGGGCGCCAAGTGGGTGTGCTCGACACCGTTGCGCAGTAGGCACGAGACGCACCGGGCCGACCTGTGGCAGGGCCTGCGCACCAACGACCTGTCGGTGGTGTCGACCGACCACTGCCCGTTCTGCTTCAAGGATCAGAAGGAGCTGGGCCTCGGCGACTTCTCGAAGATCCCGAACGGTATCGGCAGCGTCGAGCACCGGGTGGACCTGCTCTACCAGGGTGTCGTCGACGGGAAGCTGTCGCTGGCCCGCTGGGTGGAGACGATCGCCACCACCCCGGCCCGGATGTTCGGCCTCTACCCGCGCAAGGGCGTCCTCGCGCCCGGCTCGGACGCCGACATCGTGCTCTACGACCCGAACGGGCGCACCCGGATCAGCGCCGAGACGCACCACATGAACATGGACCACTCCGCCTGGGAGGGCTGGGAGATCGCCGGAAAGGTCGACACCGTCCTGTCCCGCGGCGAGGTGATCGCGGCCGGCGGCGAGTACACCGGGCGGGCCGGCCGCGGCCGGTATCTGAAGCGCGGCCTCAGCGACTACCTGATCTAGAAAGGGGTGGGCCACTTGGACATCGGTGTAGTGCTACAGAACGACCCACCCGCGCTGGAGATCGTCGAGTGGGCGAAGAAGGCCGAGGCGGCCGGCTTCAGCCACTTCTGGACGTTCGACTCGCACGTGCTCTGGCAGGAACCGTTCGTCGTCTACTCGGCCATCCTGGCCGCGACCGAACGGATCATCGTCGGCCCGATGGTGACCAACCCGGGCACCCGGGACTGGACGGTCACCGCCTCGACCTTCGCGACCCTCAACGAGATGTACGGCAACCGGACCGTCTGCGGCATCGGCCGGGGCGACTCGGCGCTGCGCGTGCTCGGGCTCACCCCGCAGACCCTCGGCCAGCTGCGCGAGAGCGTCCTGGCCATCAAGGGCCTCGGCAACGGCGAGAAGGTCACGGTCCGGGGCCGGGAGCTGCAACTGGCCTGGGCGGCCGACAGCCGCCTGGAGGTCTGGGTGGCGGCGTACGGGCCGAAGGCGCTGGCCATCACCGGTGAGGTGGGCGACGGGTACATCCTGCAGCTCGCCGACCCGGACATCGCCGAATGGATGATCACGGCGGTCCGTGCCGCGGCGGTCCGGGCGGGACGGGACCCGGACGCGATCAGGTTCTGTGTGGCGGCCCCGGCCTACGTCGGCGACGACCTGGCGCACCAGCGGGAGCAGACCCGGTGGTTCGGCGGGATGGTCGGCAATCACATCGCCGACATCGTGGCCCGTTACGGCGGCGACGGCGGTGCGGTGCCGCAGGCCCTCACCGACTACATCAAGGCACGGCAGGGGTACGACTACAGCGAGCACGGACGGGCCGGCAACAGTCACACCACGTTCGTGCCGGACGAGATCGTGGACCGCTTCTGTGTCCTCGGTCCCGTGGAGAGCCACGTCAAGAAGCTGAAGGAGCTGCGGGAACTGGGCGTCGACCAGTTCGCGGTCTACCTCCAGCACGACGGCAAGGCATCGACGCTCGCCGCGTACGGCGAGCACATCATCCCGGCGTTCTCGTGAGGCGCGTCCTCTCGGTGATCGCCGGACTGATCGCGGCCGCCCTCGCCTGGGAGGGTTACAAGGCGGCCGGTGATCCCGAGGGGACGGTGCTGTTCGGCGTGCGGGTGCTCCCGCGCGCCGACGACCTCTCCATGCCACACCTCTCGGCGATCGTGCAGCGGCTGGCCGACCCGGAGATGACCGGCGGCCGGCCGGTGTGGATCGTGGTACTCGACGCCTGCCTGTTCACGCTCGGCATCACCGCGGCCGGGTTCCTGGCCGGAACGGCGATCGGGCTCGTCCTCGCGGCGGCCATGCAACGGTTCCGGATCGTCGAGCGCGGGCTCCTGCCGTACGTCATCCTCTCCCAGACCGTGCCGCTGGTGGCGCTCGCGCCGCTGATCGCCGGCTGGGGCGGCACCCTGATGCCGCCCTGGGCGTGCGTGTCGGTGATCGCCGCCTACCTGGCGTTCTTCCCGGTCGCCGTGGGCATGTTGCGCGGGCTCCAGTCGCCGTCGGCGGCCGGCGCCGAACTGATGCGCAGCTACGCGGCGGGATGGTGGCGCACGCTGATGAAACTCCGCTTCCCGGCGGCGCTGCCCTACCTGTTCCCGGCACTGCGCCTGGCCGGGGCGGCGGCGGTGGTCGGCGCGGTGGTCGGCGAGATCTCGACCGGCACCCGCGGCGGCATCGGCCGGCTGATCATCGAATACTCGCGGGAGGCCACCTCGGATCCCGCCAAGGTCTACACGGCGATGCTCGGCGCGGCCCTGCTCGGTCTACTCGTCGCCGGCACCGTCTCCCTTCTCGAACTGCCGCTGATGCGGCACCGGCGCCACGTGGAGGTGGTGACCCTGTGAGCGAGCTCGCAAGCCCGGACGTCGTCCCGGTACCGGAGCGCGGCGGCACCGCCTCGGTGGTCGTCGACAGCGTGACGAAGGTCTTCAACCGGGGCCGGCCGGACGAGGTCACGGCCCTGTCCGACGTGCACCTGACCGTCGGGGACGGGGAGTTCGTGTCGCTGATCGGGCCGTCCGGCTGCGGCAAGAGCACCCTGCTGCGGCTGATCGCCGACCTGATCGAGCCGACCACCGGCACGGTCACCGTCGCCGGGAAGCCGGCCGCGCAGGCCCGCCGCGACCAGGAGTACGGCATCGCCTTCCAGCAGGCCGGCCTCTTCGAGTGGCGGACCGTGCGGCGCAACGTCGAACTCCCCCTCGAACTGCGCGGCATGTCCAGGGCCGACCGTAGGGCCCGGGCCGAGCGGATGCTGGAGCTGGTCGGTCTCGCCGACTTCGCCGGTCACTACCCCGGCCAGCTCTCCGGTGGCATGCAGCAGCGCGTCGCGATCGCCCGGGCCCTGGCCGTCCAGCCGCCACTGCTGCTCATGGACGAGCCGTTCGGCGCGCTCGACGAGATGACCCGGGAACGCCTCCAGTCGGAACTGCTCGGCATCTGCGCCACGACCGGGACCAGCGCGGTGTTCGTCACGCACTCGATCTCCGAGGCGGTGTTCCTCTCCGACCGGGTGGTCGTCATGTCGGCCCGGCCCGGCCGGATCACGGCGTCGATCGAGGTACGCCTGCCCTCCCGGGACGAGGCGGGACGGCAGGCGCCGGCCTACTTCGAGAAGATCACCGAGGTACGACAGGCGCTGCGCGCATGAGACGCGTACTCCCGCCGGTGCTCTTCGGGGTTCTCGCGCTCGGGTTGTGGGAGCTGTTCGTCACGCTCGGCCGGGTCGCCCCGTTCATCCTCCCGGCCCCCTCGGCGATCGGGGCGCAGATCCTGGAGCAGAAGCAGAACATCTGGGACTCGGCGCTGGCCAGTGGTGCCAACGCGCTGGCCGGACTGATCGGCGGCACACTTCTGGCGGTCCTGGCCGCCCTGGCCGCCAGCCGGTCGAGGTTCCTCGGCGAGGTGTCGATCCCGTTCGCGGCGGTGGTCAACGCGCTGCCGATCATCGCGCTCGCCCCGATTCTCAACAACATGTTCGAGTCGACCAGCAGTGTCCCGCGCCGGCTGGTGACCGGCATCGTGGTGTTCTTCCCGGTCTTCCTCAACCTGCTGCGCGGGCTGCGCGAGGTCAGCCCGGTGCATCAGGAGCTGATGCGCACGTACGCGGCCTCCGGCTGGACCTTCGCCCGCAAGGTACGGCTGCCCGGTGCGCTCCCCCACCTCTTCACCGGCCTGCGGCAGGCCTCGTCGCTGGCCGTGATCGCCGCGGTCGTCGCCGAGTACTTCGGCGGGCTCCAGGACGGGCTCGGCGCTCGGATCACCTCCGCGGCGGCGTTCACCGCCTACCCCCGCGCCTGGGCCTTCGTGGCCGGCGCCTGCCTGCTCGGACTCACCTTCTACCTGGTCACGCTCCTGCTGGAGCGCCTGGCCATGCCCTGGAAACAACGGTTGATCAGTTAGTCAGTTAAGGGGTTCGCCTTGAAGCTCTCCCGCATCCTTCTCGCTTCGGTGCTCGCTCTGAGCGCCTGCGGCACCGCCGATACGCCCAGCACCCCCGCCCCCGGCGCGAGCGGCGCCCTCACCCCGGTCAAGCTGCAACTCCAGTGGTTCTTCCAGGCCCAGTTCGCCGGCTACATCGCGGCCGTCGACCAGGGCTTCTACCGGGAACAGGGCCTCGACGTCGAACTGCTCGAAGGCGGCGTCGACATCGTCCCGCAGACGGTCCTCGCCACCGGCAAGGCCGACTACGCGATCGCCTGGGTGCCCAAGGCCCTGGCGTCACGCGAGCAGGGCGCCGGCATCACCGACGTGGGGCAGATCTTCGCCCGCTCCGGCACCTACCAGGTCGCCTGGAAGGACAGCGGCATCACCAAGGCCGCGGACCTTGCGGGCAAGAAGGTCGGCAACTGGGGATTCGGCAACGAGTTCGAGCTGTTCGCCGGGATGACCAAGGCCGGGATCGACCCGGGCAAGGACGTCACCCTGGTGCAGCAGCAGTTCGACATGCAGGCGCTGCTGAAGAAGGAGATCGACGCCGCCCAGGCGATGAGCTACAACGAGTACGCCCAGCTCCTGGAAGCGAAGAACCCGGCGACCGGGCAGCTCTACACGGCCGACGACTTCGTGATCATCGACTGGAAGACCGAGGGTTCGTCGATGCTCCAGGACGCGGTGTGGGCGAACACCGCGAAGCTCGGCGACCCGAACTACCAGGCGCAGACGGTGAAGTTCCTGACCGCCACCATCAAGGGCTGGGCGTTCTGCCGGGACAACGCGGAGAAGTGCCGTGACCTGGTCGTCGCCAAGGGTTCCAAGCTCGGCAAGAGCCACCAGTTGTGGCAGATGAACGAGGTCAACAAGCTGGTCTGGCCGGCCGCCGGCGCCGGCGTCGGGGTGATCGACGACGCGGCCTGGAAACAGACCGTGGAGATCTCGCAGACCACGAAGAACCAGACCGGTGACACGGTCCTGAAGGCGGCCCCGGAGGGCCTGGCCTACACGAACGACTACATCAACCAGGCGATCGAGCAGGCCAGGGCCGCGGGCGTGGACGTGACGGGATCGGGGTTCCAGCCGGCCACGGTGACGCTCACCGAGGGCGGCGCCTGAGTCACACGGGAATGAGACGAGCCGCAAGGGCGACCGCGGTCAGGTCGCCCTTGCGCAGTTTCTGCGCCGCGTCGGTCTCGCCCAGGCCCTCCAGGCGGACGGCCGAGGCGTCGATCAGCGCGTCCTCCCCGGACAGCAGGCGGCGTGCGATCCGCGACTGGGCCGGGCTCAGCTCCGCGTACGCGCACTTGTCCAGCGCCTCGACGGTCTCCTGATCCAGTTGCCCGTCCATCGCCCGTTCCGTGACGATCTTGACGAGCCAGCTCGGCCACCAGCTGTACTTGCCGACGACCAGCCCGGACTGCATCGCCGCGGCCGGCTGGTGCCCGGCCGCGAGCATCTTGACCGCCAGGTCCGCGTCGAACCGCTCCATCCGCATCGCGCCGACGAAGATCCGCAGAATCTGCTGGGTCTTGACGAACTCCTCGGCCGCGTTGGCAGCCTCGCCGAAGCGGCCCTCGAGCAGATGACAGACCGCGTACGCCTCGGTGAGCGAGAAGCCGTCACCGGAGCGCTCCTCCAGCCGCGCCACCGTCTCGACGAGCCGCTGGGTGCTCTTGCGAGCCCGGTCCGCCAGCTCGTCGGCCTGCGGTTTGTTGAGGTGCCGTACCACGATGTCGGTGGCGATCTCCGCCTCCCGCCGCAGCAGCGGTGACCCGATCCTCGGATTGATCAGGTCGCCCAGGCCCTCGGTCAGGTACGCGGTGTCGAACCGCTCGGAGGCCTCTTGGAACTGCGCCCACCAGGACGCCGGGTGTCTCCGCAATTGTTGTGTCACGCACCCAGCGTGACCTACCGATCACTCTCCGGCAAATGATTCGGCCGAGAGGAATGTGTGACAAGCGTCTTGGGATCGAGCAGACCCGCCTTCACGACGGCCCGGCTCAACGGACGGGTGAGCTCGGCCAGCCGGCGGGAGCCCTCCTCGCCGATCGCCCGGTAGGCCACCGCGGTCACCTGGTCGGTGCGGTCCTCGACGTGGGCCCGCAGCGCCACCCCGGCCTCGGTCAGCCGGCCGTCGGCGTCCAGCAGGCCGCTGCGGCGCAGGTCGTCCTCGGCCTCGGCCCACTGCTCGGCGCTCCAGCCGCGGGAGCCCCGCAGGAAGCCCGCCGGCGACTGGCCGCTCGCGTCATGCATCACGATCGCGTCCAGGCCGCTGATCCCGTTCGCCAGCAGTGCCGCCACGTGCCCGTCGCCGCGGAACTCGCGCAGCAGCGTCTGCGCGTGGAAGAGCACCAGGTGCGGGCGGTCCGGCCAGGGCAGGGCGGCGTGCGCGGCGAACAGCGGGCGGCCGTGCGGCAGGGTCGCCGCCTTCTCCGCTGCCCGGCGGGCCAGGGCGGCCGCCTCGGCGATTTCCGGCCCGTCCACCACCTCCGCACCCAGGCCACGGGTCAGAGCGGCGTCAGCGGCTTCCAGGCGGGCCGCGAGGAGCTGCTCCGGCGACGCCTTCGACCAGACGGCCGGCAGAGCCCGGGCCACCCGGGCCGGGTTGAAGTTGTAGAACGTGGCGGCCACGATCGCCGGGCCCACCGGACCGAACGCGGCGCCACGGGAGGCGAAGTAGCCGTCCATCGGGCGGATACCGAACGCCGCGTAACGCTCCGCAGCCTCCGGCACGAAGTAGATCATCGCGTGCAGCGGCTCGGTGACCCGCCAGGCGAGTCGGAACGGGCTCTCGGTCACGTCTGCCACGGCAGCTCCTCGGCGTGGACGGCGTCTCCGGAGCCGACGGCCCCGGAGTGGCGTGGCGCGGGCGGCGCCGCGGACACCGTATGCCATCGACCGGACCGGCGGGCGGCCTCCAGAACCACCAGGTGCACCGGCAGCGGCGGCGGCGGGAACGGGCCGGTCCCCCAGCGCACCCAGATCGCGACCCGGCCCGCGGCGGCCTCGGCCAGGAGTTTGTCGACGGTCCGCTGACGGTCGGTGCGGTCGATCTCGATCGCCAGCGGCGGGCCGTCCGGCCGGGCGCAGGCCACGTCGATGACCGAGTTGCCCCGCAGCGGGGCCGGCAGCGGGAACACACTGGGCGCCCGCCGGTACACCCGCCAGCCCTGCCACTGCGCCCACCGGGACACCGAGTCGGCGATCCGCGTGGCGGCGTCGCCCTCCGCCAGGTCGGCGAACGCCAGCCGCTCCAGCCACTCGGTGAGCGACCGGGCGGTTCCTGTTCCGTCGTCGGCCACGCTCATCGCCGTACGATATCGGGCTTTCAGGCGGCGGCCCGCACCCGCCGGGCCGCGAAGATCTCGGTGAGCCGCTCCGGCGGCATCGGCCGTCCCAGGTGATAGCCCTGGCCGACGTGGTAGCCGAGGCGGAGCAACCGGTCGGCCTGCACCTGGTTCTCGATGCCCTCGGCCACCGTCTCCAGGCCGAGCGCGTCGGCGAGTTGCGCCACCGCCCGGGCCACGGCCTGCCGGGCGTGCGCCGCCGGGGTGTCCGGCTCGTCGAGCTCGATGCCGTCGACGAACGACTTGTCCAGCTTGACGATCGCGGCCGGGAAGGCCCGCAGCAGGCTCAGTGACGACTCGCCGGTGCCGAAGTCGTCCAGTGCCAGCCTTACCCCCATGTCGTGCAGCTCGTGCAGCACCCGGGAGACGTGCTGGCCGCGCAGTACCGCCGACTCGGTCAGCTCCAGGACGAGACGGTGCGGCGGCAGGCCGGAGTCGGCGAGGGCGGCCGCCACGTCGGCGACGAAGTCCGGGTCGTGCAGTTGCCGCACCGACACGTTCGGCGCGGCCTTCTCCAGCACGTCCGGGCCGAACTCGGCGAGCCAGGCCGCCGCCTGCCGGCACGTCTCGCGCAGCACCCAGCGGCCCAGCGGCACGATCAGGCCGGTCCGCTCGGCCGCCGGGATGAAGTCGGCCGGCGACACCAGGCCGCGGTCCGGGTGCTCCCAGCGGACCAGCGCCTCCACGCCGACGATGCCGCCGTCGTCGAGCGAGACGATTGGCTGGTAGACGATCCGGAACTCGCCCTCGTCCAGGGCACGCCGCAGGTCACCACCGAGCCGCGCGTGCGCCGACGCCGGGCGTTCCATGCCGTCGGCGTAGCGGAGCCAGTTACCGCGGCCACGCTCCTTGGCGGCGTAGAGGGCGGCGTCGGCCTGGCGCAGCACGGCGCTGGCCGGGGTGCCCGGCGGGGCCGTCGCCAGCCCGGCGCTGAACTTCACCAGCAGCCGCTGGTCGCTGATCGGCACGGCGGTCGCGGCGGCGATCCGCCCGGCCAGCTCCTCACCGGTGGCGTCCCCGGTCAGCAGCACCGCGAACTCGTCACCGGCCAGCCGGGCCACCTCGGCGCCCGGGCCGGCGGCCGCCCGCAGCAGCTGCGCGAACGCCACCAGCAGGCCGTCGCCGGCGTCGTGGCCGAGCGAGTCGTTGACCGTCTTGAACTCGTCCAGGTCGGCCAGCAGCACGGTCGCCGGGCCGGTCTCCAGGGCCCGGTCCAGGCGGCACCGGAACAGCGCCCGGTTGGCCAGGCCGGTCAGCGGGTCGTGGGTGGCCTCGTGCCGTAGCCGGGCCTCCGACTCCTGCTTCTCCCGCAGCAGCCGGGTGTTCTCCCGGTAGACCACGTACTGGCGCAGCGCGACCAGGGCGGTGACGACCACTGCCGCCAGCACCACCAGCCGCCCCTCCCAGATGCCGGGGGCCCAGTGCCACGGGCGGATCAGCACGTCGGCGACCGGCACGTCGACGGCCAGCACCGCCAGATACGGCAGCCACACGTTGCCCTTGCCCACGCTCCGCGGCTTCGTGGCCGCGGACAGCTGACGGCGGGCGCCCAGCGCGATCAGCAGGCCACTGACCGGCATGCACACCGCCTGGCCGGGCAGGATCCCGTGATAGCCGCCGAGGACCGCCAGCAGCGCCACCGCGGCCGCGATCAGGCCCGTCGAGGCGACCAGCCGCATCGCCCGGCGGTCCACCGGGCCACCGGCGATGTACGACACCTTGGTGACCGAACCGGCCGCGAACAGGCACGCCAGCAGCAGCACCGCGAGCGCCGACGGGGTCCACGGCTCGGGCGCCCAGAACATCGGCGAGATGCCGAAGTGCCACAGCACGGTCGCGCAGCCCAGGAACGCGATCGTCCGGTCCAGCCACTGTTTGCCGCGTTCGTACCAGCTCGACACCCCGAGCGGGACCTGCGCCACGCCCCACATCGCGACCAGCACCCCGGCACCGATCAGCGCGGCGCCCAGCGGAGGCATCGCCGGCAGCTCCGGGGCGGTCCGGACCGCGTCCACCGCCAGCACGCCGAACCCGGCCGCGAACAGGTAGCAGCAGATCTCCAGCAGCAGCCAGAACCGGCGGCCGGCCGGGGCCAGCGGCACCGCCCGGCGCAGCGCGTGCACCGCCAGCCCGCCGACACCCATCGCCGCCGGCATGAACAGGTAGCCGAGCACCACCGGGCCCGGGGCCGCGGTCAGCCACAGCAGGTACCAGACGGTGCCGGCCAGACAGATCAGGGCGTTCGTGACGACGTATCGCCTCATGACGTCAACGTCCGGCTGCGCTGCTTCTCCTCGTACATCAGCAGGTCGGCGCTGTTGAGCAGGTGATCGCCGCCGCCCGCCGGGCCGGTCGCCAGGCCGATGCTGGCGCCCACCGTCAGCTCCCGGCCGTCGATCACCGCCGGGGCGGCGAACGCGGACCGCAGCCGCGCCACGATCCGCTCCGCCGCGGGACGGTCGCCACCTGTCAGGACCGCGAACTCGTCACCACCCAGCCGGGCCGGCACGTCGCCGGGACCGGTGCAGTCGCGCAGCAGGTCCGCGACATGCCTCAGCACCGCGTCGCCGGTGGCATGCCCGTACGTGTCGTTGACGTGCTTGAAGCCGTTGAGGTCGATCAGCAGCACGGTGGCCTCGTCCGGGCACGCGTCCATCGCCGCGGTGAACTCGCGCCGGTTCGCCAGCCCGGTCAGGTCGTCGTGTCCGGCCTGGTAGCGCAGCCGCTCGTGCAGTTCCCGCGACTCGGTGACGTCCCGCGAGTTGCACACCACGCCGCCGATGCCCGGTTCCCGGGTCAGGTTGACCGCCACCACCTCCAGCCAGCGCCACGACCCGTCGGCGTGCCGGTAACGGCCCTCGAAGGTCAACCGGGCGCCCGGGGTCGCGTACAGGGCCGTCAGAGCGGCGATCTGTCGCGCCCGGTCGTCGCGGTGCATCATCTCCAGCGAGGACCGGCCGAGGACCTCCGCGACCGGGAAGCCGAGGATCCGCTCGACCGCCGGACTGACATAGGTCAACGTGCCGTCCGCCTCCGCGATCGAGATGATCTCCGAGGAGTGTTCCAGCAGGGACGCGAGGCGATGCTCGCGGTGCCGGATCTCACCGACCAGGGTGTCGTTCTCGGCCAGCGCCAGCACCTGCCGGGCGATCACCAGACCGACGTTGATCAACAGTCCGGCCAGGGCGCCCCACGCCGACACCCCCAGGCCCCGGAAGGTCAGCACATAAACCAGCGCGACCGCGCAGACCAGCGTGCCGGTGTACGGCAGGACACTGAACCGGCGGCGGCGGTGGAACCACTCCCGCCCGTCCAGGCCGTCCGTCCCGTGCAGGACCTGAAGGCGTGGACCGGCCAGCACCAGGAAGCACGGCAGCAGCACCGCCGCCATCTGCACGCCGGTGTTCTGCACACCGCCGCTGGGCAGCAGCACGCTGGACACCGCCAGGCCGATCGGGGCGATCACCATCGGGACGGCGGCGACCCGGCTCATCGGGGACACCCCGGTCAGGCCGGCCCGCACCGCCGCGAAGATCGCGCAGAGCACCACACCGCAGCCGAACAGCGCCAGGAACAACGCCGCGGGACCGGCTTCCGCCATCCCGGGGCGGGTCATCAGGCACCACGCGACCACCGCCGAGGCGGACATCAGGATCGCGACGTCCAGGAGCAGACGGGTCCGCTCCCGGCCGGACCGCCTCACCACCCGCTGCGGCAGCAGCAGACCGCCCATCATCACCACGACGCCGAGCATCATCGACGCCGACTGCACCGGATGGAACTGCAACCGCTCGATGGCCGGGTCGGCGACGACCGTGCCCAGCTGCACCAGGTCGCCGGTGCAGAACAGCAGACCGCCGACACCGACGGCGGCCCAGAACCGGCGCGCGTGCGGTGGCAGGCCGGGGACACGGCACACCCGGAGCGACAATGAGAACAGCGCGAAGTCCAGGATCAGGGTGGCGATGCTGCCGGTGATCATCTGGGCCCGGGGCGTCCCCACGTCCGCAAGGAAGGCGCCGACCACGATCACGGCCGACACGGCCAGCGTGATGAGCACCGGATCGCGCCACAAGCGCACCGCTGGTGGCATGCCACTCTCCGTCCTGCTCCGGTCCCTCCTCGCCAGGAATCGGCTGGCGGGGCCCCGGTCTTAGGCTTAAACGCCGACGACCGGCACGCCCCGGCTTGTCATGGCGGGTGGGGCGTACCGGTCGCCGGTGGTCTTCTCAGTCGTCCTCGGAGGGCTCCGGGGCCTGCGTGGGCTCCGCGGGGCCGGTCGGCTCGGCGGACCCGGTCGGCGCAGGGGACTCGGTCGGCGCAGGGGACTCGGTCGGCTCCGCGGAATCGGACGGCTCGGGAGCCGACGTCTCGCTCGGCGACGGCGCAGCGGTCGGGGACGTCGTGGGGGCGGACGGCGCGGGTGCCGGCTTCGCCTTCCCGGACGCCTGGATCTTGGCGACGGTGTACACGGTGTCGACCCGGGTGCCGGTCACCGACACCTTCAGACCGGCGGCGAGGGCCTCCAGCTTGACCTTCTTGCCGTTGAGCACGATCCGCGCACCGGCGGCGACACTCATCGTCACGGTCTTCCCGCGGACGTCCTTGGTGCCGCTGCGCGCCACGACGGTGAACTTCCCGGCGGCCGCGTCGACCGCGGTGACCGTGCCACTGGCCTGGAACGGCGTCTTCTTCTTGTCCGGCTTCGGCTTCTTGGCGGCGGCCACACTCACGGCGGCCGTCGGCGAGCCCTGGGCATAGGCGGCCACTCCGGTAACCGCGGTGGGAACGGCGACCGCCACGGCCAGGGCGACGGCTGCGGCGCTACGGCGCATACGCATCGGGGGTACTCCTCAACTCGGGGGTGATGTCATCGTTCGCCGCGTCGGGTTCAGCCCGGGACACCCTCGGTTGCGGATCAGTTGCCACCGGTTTTCTCACCGAGGGTGAGATGCGCCGTGCCCCGCGAATGCGGGAGTTGACATGCCGTGCCGCACTGGGCGAATGTCCTGGGATGCACGAAGTTTGGCCGGACTCGGGAGTGCTGCTCGCCTCGCGGTACCGCCTCGTCACGCTCCTCGAGACCGGTGGCATGGCGCAGGTCTGGCGAGCCACCGACGAGCTGCTGGACCGGCCCGTGGCGGTCAAGTTGCCGGCCGGTGACACCCGCGCCGCACACATGGCCTGGCGGGAGGCGCGGCTCGCGGCCCGGCTGTCGCATCCGGGCATCGCCGCAGTTCACGACTACCGGGAGGCGGTCCGCCCGGACGGCTCGGTCGCCCCGTTCGTGGTGATGGAACTGCTCAGCGGTGAGACGGTCGCGGCCCGGCTGGCCGACGCCGACGGCCCGGTGCCGTGGGGCGAGGCCGTATCGATCGGGGCCGCCGTCGCCGAGGCGCTGGCCGCCGCCCACGCCGCCGGGGTGGTGCACCGCGACATCAAGCCCGGCAACGTGATGCTGTGTCCCGGCGGGGTCAAGCTCCTCGACTTCGGGATCAGTGCCGCCGCCGGTGAGCCCGACGACGACGACACCGGGGTCAGCTTCGGCACCCCCGCCTACGCCGCGCCCGAGCGTCTCGACGGCAAGCCCGCCGAACCGGCCACCGACCTCTACGGCCTGGGTGTGCTGCTGTTCGAGATGGTGACCGGGGAGCCGCCGTACGACGTCAACACCTGGGAGGAGCTGGCCACCGCCCAGGCGCACGGCCCCACCCCCCTGCCGGAGACCCTGCCGAACCGGCTGCGGGAGCTGATCCTCCGCTGCCTCGACGACAACCCGGCCCGCCGCCCCACCGCCGCCCAGGCCCGCCGCGCCCTCACCCGCCTGGTTCCGTCGGCGCCGGCCCGCCTCACCATCCCGCTGCCCCAGCCCCCGCCCACCGGCCACGCCAAGGTGCTGCCCGCCCAGCCGCGCGCCACCTCCCCCGGCGCCCGGCGCGTCGCCTTCGGGGCGGCTCTGGCCGGGGTCGCCGCCATCTTCGTGGCGATCCTCTACGCCGCCAACACCCCCGACGAGCCGGCCGAGATCGCCCAGCCGCCCGCCTCGTCACCGGCGACGGCCCGCACCGCATCGGTGATCCCCGACGAGACGGCCGGGCCCAGCCCCGAGGCCACCCCACCGCCGTCCCCACCGAAACCGACCACGATCACCCCCACCGACCCGATCCTGACCGTCGAGGCCGCCCTGACCCGCGTCAAGAACACCGTCGAACAGGGCCAACAGGCCGGCGAGATCCGCGAGGACGTGGCCCTCGACTTCCAGAACCTGCTACGCCTCATCGATCCGGGCGCCGACGACGTCACCGATCAGGTCGACGAACTGCTGGGCAAGGTCCGCCAGCGCCTCGCCGAGGAGGCCCTGACCGACGGCCGGGCCACGCTGCTCCGCCAGCGCCTCAACGACCTCCGCACCGCCTCCACCCCCTGACCCCACCCATTCCCGCCCCGAACCGGCACCGCCTCCCCCGGCCGCACCCCTCACCGTCGTCCCTGCCACCTCGAGCCGAGGCGTCACCTCGAATCGCGGCGTCACGTCGAATCGCGCGCGGCGTCACCTCGAATCTCATGTGGCATTGTCGATCGCCATAGCAGCGACGACCGGAGCACACGCTCGCCCAACGTGTGCTCCTATCCACGCCATAGCCGCGACAGACGAACACGATCCGCAGACCGTGCACTCCCACCCACGTCATGACGACGACCCGAGCACACAATCGCCCAACGTGTGCCCCTGCCACGGGTCACCCAACGACCTCACCGCACCGAAACTGTGCACTCCCACCCATGCCATGACGACGACCCGAGCACACGATCGCCCAACGTGTGCCCCGACCCACGCCATAGCCGCGACAGACGAACACGATCCGCAGACCGTGCACTCCCACCCACGTCATGACGACGACCCGAGCACACAATCGCCCAACGTGTGCCCCTGCCACGGGTCACCCAACGACCTCACCGCACCGAAACTGTGCACTCCCACCCATGCCATGACGACGACCCGAGCACACGATCGCCCAACGTGTGCCCCGACCCACGCCATAGCAGCGACAGACGAACACGATCCGCAGACCGTGCGCTCCCACCCACGTCATGACGACGACCCGAGCACACAATCGCCCAACGTGTGCTCCTGCCACGGGTCACCCAACGACCTCGCCGCACCGAAGCCCGGAGTCCATCGCACCGAGACCGGCGCCATGGACCTTGAGCGCCACCTCCGCCGCTTGGCAAGCCCACCGCAACCACCGCGAACGGCAACCCCGAAAGCGCAACCTCGACACGAGGGAGCGCCTGTATGCCTGTGGCCGCCGATCTTGCGTGGCTGGTTCCCACCGCTGCCTCACGGCCCTTGAGACAGCGGTGGGAACCAGCCGAGAAGATCCGGCTGGCTGTCACCGCTGTCTCAGCGCGCCCTAGACAGCGGTGAGCACCAGCCGAGCGTGATCCACTGCTACGCGGACGGTCCCCGACCCGACGACGGCAATGGCATACCCGGGCACCGACGGCGCCGGGGCGGGCGGCGGCGGGGCGGGCGGCGGCGGGGCGGGCGGCGGCGGGGCGGGCGGCGGCAGCGGCAGCGGGACCGCGACCGGCGGCGGCAGGGCGGGCGACACCGGGACGGGCGGCGGCGGGACAGGCGGCGGCGGGACAGGCGGCACTGGGGACGGGCGGCGGCAGGCGGACGCAACCGGGCGACGGCAGGCGGGCGCCACCAGGCGGACGGCGGCGGACGCCACCGGACGGGCGGCAGCGGGACCGGCGGCGGCGGAACAGGCGGCGGCGGAACGGGGTGGGCGTGGCGGTAAGTGGTAGCGGCGGATTCCGCCCGAGAGGTGCGCTGTCGGGCGGGACCGGACGCCTGCGTCGCGGCCGACAGCCACGGGAGCCGGCGTAGACCGTACGAAAGGGGAGGTTTAAGCCGAACCGCGCAGGATCAGGCGGGTGGGCAGGACGGTCTCGAAGTCGGACGGCTCGTCGCCGTCGATCTTGGCCAGCAGGAGGCGGACCATCTCCTGGCCCATCTGCTCGACCGGCTGGTAGACGCTGGTGAGCGGCGGGTCGGTGTGGCGGGCGATGACGGAGTCGTCGAAGCCGACGACGGCGACGTCCTGGGGCACCCGGCGGCCCGCCCGGCGCAGCACGCGCAGCGCACCAGCGGCCATCATGTCGGAGGCGGCGAAGACGGCGTCGATCTGCGGGTACTGCTGGAGGAGCCACTCCATGGCGGCGGCACCGGAGAGTTCGCCGAAGTCGCCGCGGGCGGCGGGGCCCTCACCGACGACGTCGCGGTAGCCGTCGTAGCGGGCGATGCCGACGGCCATGTCGAGCGGGCCGGTGATCGTGGCGATGCAGCGGCGGCCCTGGTCGCGGAGGTAGGCGACGGCGGCGCGGGCACCGGCGCGGTTGTCGGCGTCGACGAAGCTGACCGGCTCGGGATGATACGGACGGCCGGCCCGGACCGTGGGAACGCCGCGTTCCTCGAGCATGGCCGGGAGCGGGTCGTCGCCGTGCAGGGAGAGCAGCAGGGCGCCGTCGACGTGCTGGCGGGTGAGGTAGCCCTCCAGTTGGCGGCGTTCCTCGGGGGCCTGCGCGATCATCAGGACCATCTGCAGGTTGCGGGCGACCAGCACCGACGAGATGGACTGCACGATGCGGCCGAAGAAGGGTTCGGCGAAGAACCGCTCACCGGATTCGAAGATCACCAGGGCTATCGAATCGGTTCGCTGGGTGACGAGCGCGCGGGCCGCCCGGTTCGGGACATAGCCCAGCGCATCGATGGCCTCCTGGACGGCTTCCCGCGCCTTGGGGCTCACCTGTGCCGACCCGTTGACGACCCGGGACACGGTGCCACGGCCGACGCCGGCCCTGGCCGCGACCTCTTCCAGAGTCGGCCGCCCGGTGGAGCGGCTCCGATCTTGATTCATCGCTGAACCGTCCTTTCCGCGACCGACCCACGGTACACGTGCGGCCTGCGGCTTTCCAGGGTGGTGGCGGCGCTGCGGCAGAGTTGTCGGCGTGAAACCTCACCGCATCGCGGTCCTGGTGCTGCCGGGCGCCGCGCCTCTGGACGTCGGGATCAGCGCGCAGATCTTCGCCCCGAAGCACGGTCTGCCCTACGAGTTGCTGCACTGCTCGCTGGCGGCCGGGCCGGTCACCGGGCGGGACGGGCTGGGATTCGTGGTGGAGTACGGCCCGGAGGCGCTCGACCACGCGGACACCGTGATCGTGCCCGGCTACAACACCCCGCTACGGCGACTGGACCGGCGGATCCTCGACGGCCTGCGGGAGGCGGCGTTCCGTGGCGCGCGGATGGTGTCGATCTGCACGGGTGCGTTCGCGCTGGCCGCGGCCGGGATTCTGGACGGGCGGCGGGCGACGACGCACTGGTCGATGGCCCCGGTGCTGGCCCGGGAGTACCCGAAGGTCACCGTCGATCCCCGGGTGCTGTTCGTCGACGAGGGCCGGGTGCTGACGTCGGCGGGGGTCGCGGCCGGGATCGACCTGTGCCTGCACCTGATCCGCCGCGATCACGGGGTGCAGGCGTCCAACGCCGTGGCCCGGCGGATCGTGGCCGCCCCGTACCGCAGTGGTGGCCAGTCGCAGTTCGTGCCCCGTACCGTGCCGGAGCCGCTGGGTGAGGTCTTCGCCGCGACGCGGGAGTGGGCCCTGCACCGGCTGGACGAACCGATCGGGGTCGCCGACCTGGCCCGGCACGCGGGGGTGTCGACGCGCACGTTCGGCCGGCGGTTCGTCGAGGACACCGGGTACACGCCGATGCACTGGATCCTGCGGGCGCGGATCGATCTGGCGCGTTCGCTGCTGGAGGGCAGCGCGCTGAGCGTGGAACAGGTCGCCGCCCGGGTGGGCCTGGGTACGGGCGCGAACCTGCGGCTGCACTTCCAGCGCATCCTGGACATGACGCCGACCGAGTACCGGCGCGCGTTTGGCGGAAAACTTGCGGGATCCGGCGCTGCCGGCCCTGCCGCCACTCCCGTCGAACGCGAACAATTGACGGCATGAGAGCTGCTATCAATGGCTTTGGCCGTATCGGGCGAAATGTACTCCGAGCCGCCGCGGGCCGCGACGATCTCGAGATCGTCGCGATCAACGACCTGACCGACGCCCGGACTCTCGCCCACCTGCTCCGCTACGACAGCACTCTGGGCCGCTTCCCGGGTTCGGTGGAAACCGACGGCGATCACCTGATCGTCAACGGTCACAAGATCGCCGTGACGGCCGAGGCCGACCCCGCCCGGCTCCCGTGGCAGGACGTCGACGTCGCGATCGAGTCCACCGGCCGGTTCACCGCGGGCGCCGGCGTGCACGTGACCCGGAAGGTCCTGGTCACCGCCCCGGCGAAGGGCGCCGACGTGACCATCGCGTACGGCCTGAACCACGACGCCTACGACCCCGACCGTCACCGCGTGGTCTCCAACGCCTCGTGCACCACGAACGCGCTGGCCCCGGTCGCGGCGGTGCTCGACGACCTGGCCGGGATCGAGGCCGGTTCGATGACCACGGTGCACGCCTACACGCAGGAGCAGAACCTCCAGGACGGCCCGCACCGCGACCTGCGCCGGGCCCGGGCGGCCGGCGTCAACATCGCCCCGACGACGACCGGAGCGGCGACCGCGATCGGTACCGTCCTGCCCCGCCTGGACGGCAAGCTGTCCGGCTACTCGGTCCGGGTGCCGGTCCCGGTCGGCTCGCTCGTCGAACTGAACGCGCTGGTCCACCGCCTGGTCACGGCCGACGAGATCAACGCGGCGTTCGCGGCGGCGGCGGCCGGCCCGCTGCGCGGCGTGCTGGAGTACTCGACCGACCCGCTGGTGTCGTCGGACATCACCGGCAACCCGGCGTCCTCGATCTTCGACTCGCTGCTGACCGCCGCGAACGGCCGCCTCGTCAAGGTCGTGGCCTGGTACGACAACGAATGGGGCTTCGCGAACCGGGTCGTCGACACATTGACGCTGCTGGCCCGTTAACCTGTGCGGATGGCGGTCACCCTGGCGGATGTTGCCCGGCTCGCCGGGGTGTCCCCGGCGACCGTCTCCCGCGTCATCAACGACAGTGCGAAAAAGGTCAACGAGGACCTGCGGGAGCGGGTCCTCGCGGCGGTGCGCCAGCTGCACTACGTGCCGAACGCGCATGCGCAGAACGTGGCCCGCCCCCGCAAGTCCGCGGTCGGGGTGATCGTCCACGACGTCTCCGACCCGTATTTCGCCGAGATCACCCGCGGCCTGCAACGACAGGCCGGCGCACACGACCGGCTCCTGGTGATCTGCAACAGCTACCGGGAGCCGGAACGCGAGCTCGCCTACGTGGCGCTGCTGCGGGCCCAGCAGGTGCACGCACTGATCCTCGCCGGTTCCGGCTACCACGACGACGAGTTCACCGCCCGCCTCAACGGGGAGCTGGAGGCGTACCAGCAGGCCGGCGGCCGGGTCGCCGTGATCGGCCGGCACCGCCTGGTCGGCACCGCTGTCCTGCCCGGCAACGAGGCCGGCGCCCACGCGCTGGGCCTGCGCATCCTCGAACTCGGTCACCGCGAGATCGGCGTGATCGCCGGCCCGCGCTACCTGACCACGACGACGGACCGCCTCACCGGTTTCCGCCGCGCGTTCGCCGACACCGGCGTCGACCTGCCACCGGCACGTCTCATCTACTCCGACTTCACCCGGGACGGCGGCGCCGCCGCGGCCGGCACCCTGATGGACGCCCAGCCCGGCCTCACCGCCCTGATCACCCTCAACGACTCGATGGCGGTCGGCGCGATGGCCACCCTCCGCGAGCGGGGCATCCGCGTCCCCGAGGACGTCTCGGTCACCGGTTTCGACGACATGCCCATCGCCCGCGACGTCACCCCCGCCCTCACCACCGTGCGGTTACCGCTGGTCGAGATGGGCGAACGGGCCATGGCCCTGGCCCTCGACGACGACCACGTTCCGCACGCCGAACCCGCCGACGCCACCCTGGCCTGGCGCGCCTCCTGCGTACCGCCGCCGCCTCGCTGACGCCGGCCGGCGACCTCCGTCCGGCGCGTTCCGCCACCCGATTCCCCGGCCTCACCGCAGTCAACCCACCGCCTGGGCCCGGCGGCACTTCCGCTTCCCGGCGGGCTCACCGCAGCCGTTCACCTTCAGGCCGCGTCACTTCCGCTTTCCGGCGGGCTCACCGCAGCCGTTCACGTTCACGCCGCGTCACTTCCGCTTTCCGGCGGGCTCGTCCTCGGCCGGTTTTTCATTTGATACGGCCACGCATGCCCCGATCCGCGCAAGAGGTGTCTACGCCTCCTTCAGGAGACGGGTTCGGTCCACCGCTTGAGCACGGTGACCGGCCCCGGCTCCCCCGGCCACAACTGGATCAGCACGCGCTCGGTCGTCTCCGGATCCTCAGCGGAGTCGATGTCCGCACGCCAGGCCGCCTCCAGGTTGGACCGTGACACCCGGATCCGGGTCCATCCCACCGCAACCTCGAACCCGGCGGCATCGGCCACCTCATCGGTGCACCCCAGCACGAGAACCCGCCCCGTGCCCACTTCGAACGCCCCCTCGACCACATGATCGAAGCCGTCGAACTCGGCAACCGGCGCCGATTCCAGAATCTCCACGGTCACCGCCACGAACACGTTGACCACGGTGCCCACCCCGGCCACGCCGTCGGCGACAGCCAGCTGATCAGCAACCGATTCCTCGGTCCACGCCTCTTCGAGGTCCCCCGCGAGCGCCGAGTCAGTGACGTGAATCTGGTGATAGTCCGCGAAGAGCCGAAGTTCATGAGCCACCCGAAGATCATCCCCTCGGCCACCGTCAGGCGTCGACGTGGTTGCGCTCGCCGTCAGGGTCGAACACCGCGATCACCTCAGCCGGCCCGCCCCGGGCGCCGAACGCGTGTGGGGTCATCGTGGAGAAGGACGCCGCCTCCCCCTCGTGGACCAGCACCTCCCGCTCCCCGAGCAGCAACTCGACGGTCCCCGACAACACCGTGAACCAGTCACGCCCCGGATGCACCCGCTGATCCTCGGGCCGCCGCGACGCCGGCCGGGCGACCCTGATCCGTGCGACAGTCAGGCCGTTGCGCGCGTCGTCCCCGCTGAGCACCCAAGTCGTCATCCCCCGCTCCGGATGGTGGTGCGGCTTGATGACGACAGCGTCCCCCGCAGTCTCGACAAGCTGATCGAGGCTCGCCCCGAGGGCGCGGGCAATGGCCGTGAGCTGGTCGAGCCCGATACGCCGATGCCCCGTCTCGATCCGGCTCAACGTCGACGGACTGAGATAACACCGCCCCGCCAGCTCATCCAGCGACCAGCCTTTGGCGATCCGTAGCCCCCGGATACGCGCCCGAACGATCGCATCCACCTCAGCATCTTGCGTCATACGCAAGATTGTATGCGTCAGCCGCAAACGCGACCTACAGTCGTCCCATGGCACAAGCTCATCACCCCGGTCCCCCGCACAGCGCTCTCCCCGACCACGGTCAGCAGGAAGGCGAATACAGCAGCCACGGCCACAGCGATCACGGACACGCCGAACAGGGCCACGGCCACGGCGATCACCACCAAGGACACGGCGGGCACGAGCACAGAGACCATGGGCACGGCGGTGGGCACGGGCACAGCGAAGGCCTTCAGGAGATGCTCGATCTGGACGCCGAGGTGGCCGCCACCCAGTTGGCCGAGCTGACCAGCCGGGCCGCCGAGCTGGCCGGCGATCACCCGGTCCGCGACATCCTGGACATCGGGGCGGGCACCGGAACCGGCACGTTCGCCCTGCTCCGCCGCTTCCCGGAGGCGTCCGTCACCGCGATCGACACCTCGGAGGAGATGCTGGAGCACCTCCGGGACAGCGCCACCCGTCTCGACCTCGCCGACCGGATCCGGCCGCTGCGTGCCGACCTCGACGAGGGCTGGCCCGGCACCGGTCCGGCCGACCTGGTCTGGGCCTCGTCGTCGATGCACCACATGGCCGACCCGGATCGGGTGCTCCGCGACATCCACGCCACCTTGCGCCCGGGCGGCCTGCTCACCGTGATCGAGATGGAGCGGATGCCCCTTTTCCTGCCCGACGATCTGGGCTTCGGCCGTCCCGGCACGGAGGCCCGCTGTCACGTCCTGCTGGACGAGGCCCGCGCCGAGCATCTGCCGCACATCGGGTCGGACTGGCCGGCCCGGTTGACCGGCGCCGGTTTCACGATCCTGGAGTCCCGGGTCCTGACCGTGGACATGGCTTCACCGCTTCCGGAGGCCGCGATCCGCTACGCCTACGCGACCCTGAGCCGCATCCGCTCCGCCCTGGCCGACCGCTTGACGCCCGAGGACGCCTCCACCCTGGACGACCTGCTTGCCGACGACGGCCCCCGTGCCCTGCGCACCCGCTCGGACCTCCGGGTCCACAGCACCCGGTCGGCGTGGATCGCCACCCTCCGCTAGATCACAGCCGGTCGGCCTGGATCGCCATCCGCCGCCAGATCGTGCACGGCCGGCTCCCGGCGCCCGCGCGACCTGCGGGACAGCACCGGAAACCGGCCGTGTGCGTTTCGGGGAACGGTCAGGCGGTCGCCGTCTCGGCGGCTCGTTCCTCGACGAGGATCTTGATGCGGTCGGCCTGGACGCGGCTCTTGATCCCGGTCACCGCCTGCACCTTGTAGCGGCTCAGCCGGCCGGTGCTGCGCAGGTGTTCGAAGAGTTCGGCGCCGTGCATCTCGAGCAGGTCCTCGTCGCTGGCGGGGCGGATGCTCTGCGGGCGGGGCAGCAGTTCGGCCCAGGGCTGGCCGCTTCCGGGGGCGAGCATGCCGCTGAGCGCGAGCACGTAGTCGCCGACGAACCGGCGGATGGTGGCCTCGTCGAGACGGGGCGCGCTGGGGGCGAGCAGGTCGGCGAGTTCCTCCGGGTCGAGGGGCTGGCCGTCGCCGAGTTCCTCTTCGAGGGCGGCGCGCAGGTCGAGGAGGGCATTGTGCCAGGCCTCGGAGCCTTCGGGGGCGAGTGCCGGGGCGGGCAGGAAGTCCCGCCACGGGTAGGCCGACTCGACGTGCTCGCCGTCCAGTTCGCTGATGTACTCGTTGATGAACGTGCGGACCACGCCCTCACCGAGTTCCTGGACGCGCGGGGCGAGCTTGCGGGCCAGTTCGGTGCGCCGCATGTAGTTCATCTCGGGCAGGTCCTCGGCGGTGATCTCCTCGGCGACCATCTTGCTGAGACGGTCGACGGCGAGCCGCCACCAGGGCGATCCGGCGATGCTGACGGCCGGGCGCGCCCCGGTCGGGGTGGCCGCCCAGGCGGGGGTGGCGGCCGGCGCCGGCGAGCCGGGCACGGGTGCGCCGTCGCGGCCGACTCCACGCTGGACGGGGATCGGCAGCACCCCGGCCCCGGCGGCGACCGCACGCTCGACCACGGTGGCCCGGCCCGTGACAATCGGGTCACCGGCACCGGCGGGCGAGGTCGGCTCAGCACGCCCACCCGAGGCCCGCCCATCCGAGGCCCGCCCATCCGAGGCCCGCTCAGCCGAGACACGCTCGTCCAAGGCCCGCTCAGCCGAGACACGCTCGTCCAAGACACGCTCACCCGAGACACGCTCGTCCAAGACACGCTCACCCGAAGCACGCTCGTCGGAGGCACGCCCACCCGAGGCCCGCTCATCCGAGGGGAAGGCGGGAACGGAAGCGGACCGGATGACGTGCAAGGTGTCGGTAGTGGTCCCGAGGTCGGCGGCCCCGATGCCGTTCGGGCTCACCACGGCATCCCGAGCCGCGGTTTCACGCTGCGACGCCGACCCGTTGACTCCCACCATTTCGCCGGACCCGTCGGCCATCACCGGAGCGGGCGGGACGAACTGGACCGGTTCCACGAACTGGACGGCCTGCCCGGACTGCGGCGCCGAGGAGGCACCCGCCGGGGTCACCGCGGCCACGGTTTCCAGCGACGGCACCGGCTCCGGGATTCCGGCGAGGACGGTGGTGGCCGGCGTCTCCACGGGCGCGGCCACCGGGGTCCGGACCGGAACGCTGATCCGCACCGCACCCGGAACGAGCAGGTCCATCACCCGCTGGATGCGGGCGAGCTGTTCGATGACCTCGTCGACGACGGGTTCCCCGGCGGTGCGCGCGTCCTTGAGGAGCCGGTTGCGCCACCACGGCTTGGGGAACCGCCCGGCGCTGACCCGGTGGTAGTTGACGACCATCCGGCGCACCTGGCGTTCGGCCGCCATCCGTACCAGATCGGGGTCGTCGTCGGGGATGAGCCATCCCCAGCGCTCCGCGAGGCGGCGCGGGCTGTAGGCGAAGCGACCGCGCCGCACCCGCTGCCCGGCGGCGGTGAGCGCCGCCCACCACATCAGGAAGATCATGCAGGGTACGGCCAGCCGCAGCAGTTTCTCGGTGAAGGTGACCGCGTTGCTGGCCACGATGACACCGGAGAGTCCCGCGATGAGGGCCGCGATCCACAGCATCGGCCCGGGGTGACCGGGCGTGACGATGGTGCCGTCGGCGGCATAGGTGGAGGTGCGCCGGTACTGCTCGGCGGCGAGGGACGTGGCGGTGAGGAAGCAGATCTCGAAGACCGCGAACACCAGCACCGCGAAGATCGGCGGCAGCCGGAGCTGGTCGATGGCGATGACCCACATGCCTTCGGCGTTGAGCAGCAGCGCCAGGTTCATGCTGAAGGCCAGGGCGATCGGCCGTAGTGGCTTCCTGGATCGTTTGGCCCAGATCGCGAAGCCGATCAGCAGCACGATGCCGAGGACACCGCCGGCCAGCAGGACGAGGGCGGCGTAGTCGCCCCAGAAGCCGGCGACCATGTCGTTGAACTGCTTCACGAGGTGATGCCTTTCACAGCCGGTAGGTGTTCGTCGAGCGCCGCGGCGATCAGTGCGGAGCGATTGCCGGTAGTGTGCCGTGCCGCCAGTTCGTCGATGACGGCGAGGTTGGCCGGGTGCGGCCGGATGGACACCTGCACCCGGTCCTCGCGGTGCCGGCGCCGGCCGGAGCGCTGGCTGAGGAAGATGCCGTCGGTCTCACCGTCGGGTTCGGCGCCACCGACGACCTCGGCGAGCCGGGTGTGGGTGGCGTTGAGCGCATCGAACACCAGCTGGGTGTGGGACCGGCCGGTGGCCGCGGCGCGTTCGCGCAGCCGGGAGCGCACACCGACGGGCAGGTAGACGACCACGCTGCCGCCGGCGCGAACGGCCCCGTTCCCGCCGTCGGTGATCGTGTGTGTACTCCCTGGCACGGCCGGCCCTCCCCGTATCGATCGGTGTCGGCGGGCTTTCTACCACGTCCGCGTTACGGACCCGAAGTGCCACGCGCGGGAGTGGAGGCTATCGGATAGTGCTATCCCTCTGCGATGTGGTGGTCGTCCCGTGCTCCGGGCCCGGGTGGCGAAGATCCATTCGTCCACCTACGGTCGAATCGATGGGGATCGTGCACGGGGAGGGGTAACAGGCGATGGTCTGGACATGGGCCGCCATCGCGGCCGCGGCCGTCGTAGCCGTTCTGACGAGCGTCGCGGCGGTGGCCGTCTGGCAGCGGCCGCGGAAGGCGGCCGGCCCGGGTGAGGTCGAGCAGTTACTGGCCGACGCCGAAGCGGTGCGGGCCGCCGCGGAGCGGGCCGCCGAGGCCGCCGAGGAGGCGCGCCGGGAGGCGGAGCGGGCGGCCGGGGCACGGGACCGGGCGGAGGACCGCTACCTGGAGGCGCGCTGGGAGGCCCGGGTGGCGACGGCGGACGAGGCGCATCTGCTGGTGCAGCGTGCGGCGCTGGCCGCCTACCGGCGCGGGGAGCTGTCGGTGGAGCAGCTCAACGGCATCTGGCATCACGCCGGCCCGCCGGCGGAGCAGCTCGACGACGGGCGGGTCCGGGATGCCCGCCGCGCCTACGAGGAGGCGGTGGCCGACACCGTGCAGTCGCGGGAGCAGGTGCACGTGGCGTCGGTGGCGGCCGAGGTGCTGGTCGAGGAGGCGCACAACGCCGAGGTGGACGTGCTGGAGGCGTGGGAGGCGCGGGAGGCCGCCCGCCCCACGCTGGACAAGCTGTTCCAGGAGGAGAACGCGTGACCGGCGGGGCGCCGCCGTCCGCCCCGCGCCACGGTCGCCCGGGGTTCAGAGGATCCAGCGGATGACCGTGACCACTCCGATCACGGTGAAGCCCAGGAGGATCAGAATCATGATCGCGCCGACGACGGCGTCACCGCGCGGCGACGGCGAGTCGGGTGGCGGCGGCTTCGGGCGGGGTGCCGGCGGCGGCACGTAGGCGGCGATGCCCGCGATGGGGGCGGCGCCGGAGCGGGCCGTCGTGCGGGGCGACCCGGCGGCCGCCGTCGAGCGGGCCTTCGCGGTCAGGGCGGCGAGCCGGGCGCCGGCGAGCGGACCCAGACCGGGCGGTGTCTCGCCCCGCAGGACGAGGGCCCGCAACTGGTCGGCCGCGGAGCAGTAGTACGCCTTGGCGAACGCGGTGAGCTCAGCTTCGCTGACGTCCTCGGTGAGGTATCCCCAGCGGCCGGCTCCGGCATGGTTTCCGGTGCGGCGGTGGACGGCGGCGAGCCGGGCGCGCAGCCCGAGATCGTACGGGTCCTGGGCGATCAGGCTGTTGAGCCGTTGGGTGGCGAGGTGGGTGTGACCGCGATCGAGATCGGCGTCCACTCTGGCCAGGACTTCGGGCTTCGCCATGACGTCGATTGTGGTGGATCGGCGCCACCCGGCGGAAGCCGCGACGGCCCGGCTGCCAGGCAGCCGGGCCGTCGTCGGATCAGGCGGGATGAATCACTGGTTCAGCGAGCAGGGCGCCAGGCCTTCGGCGTTCAGGTTCGGCTTGGCGGCGTTGCGGCCGATCGCCGTCTCCATCCGGTTGATGGCGGCGAACCGCTTGTCCTCCAGCGGGCCGAGGATCGCGTTCTGGATGAAGTTGGCACCACCCTGGCCGACCGAGTTCTTGATCCGGGCGTTCGCCTCGTTGATCTGGGTCTGCAGCAGCGCCAGGTTCCGGTCGATCTCGGCCTGGGCCTGCGCCGGGACCACCACGTTGATGACGACGTTCGGGCAGTTCACGGTCGCGGTGCCGTCGTTGACGCCGGCGTTGCCACCGTTGTTGCCGTTGCCACCGTTGTTGCCGTTGTTCACCGGAGCGGCCGGGGTCTCCGCGGCACCGCCACCACCAGCGGCGTTGAGCGAGCAGGTCGACAGGCCCTCGGCGTTCAGGTTCGGCTTGGCGGCGTTACGGCCGATCGCCGTCTCCATCCGGTTGATGGTCGCGAAGCGCTTGTCCTTCAGCGGGCCGAGGATCGCGTTCTGGACGAAGTTGGCGCCACCCTGGCCGACCGTGTTCTTGATCCGGGTGTTCGCCTCGTTGATCTGGGTCTGCAGCAGCGCCAGGTTCCGGTCGATCTCGGCCTGGGCCTGCGCCGGGACCACCACGTTGATGACGACGTTCGGGCAGTTGACCGTGCCGACGTTCGCGACCGCGGCGGCACCGGCCGAGACGGCGGCGGCGGGTACGTTGGCCGGCTCCGGCGAGGCGTTGCCGCCGCCGCCCGCGTTCAGCGAGCAGCCCGACAGGCCCTCGGCGTTCAGGTTCGGCTTCGCCAGCGTCCGGCCGATCGCCGTCTCCATCCGGTTGATGGTGGCGAAGCGCTTGTCCTTCAGCGGGCCGAGGATCGCGTTCTGGACGAAGTTGGCGCCGCCCTGCCCCTGGCTGGTGCGGATCCGGTTGTTCGCCTCCTGGATCTGCGTGTTCAGGAGCTGCAGGTTGCGGGAGATCTCCGCCTGTGCCTGGGCCGGTACGGCGCCCAGCTTGTCCGCGACCGTCGGGCAGTTCACCGTCGGTACGGCACTGTCGGCGGCCGCCGCCACACCCAGACCGACACCGACCAGGGCCACCGCGACACCCGCCACACCGGCCACACGCCAGCGTCGGATGTTGGATCCCCCGGCGTTGCTCCGGTAGCTCTGGTACCGCTTCATCTGCGTGCCTTCCTCTTGGACCACCTTCTCGCCGGTCCATACGGGAACGCTCCCAGGGGCGGATCACCCTTGATCGAAATAAAGAAAAACTTAAGGTTCAGGGGCTTCCACTTTAAAGGAACCTCACCATACGAAGGTCTCCTCGGCACTCACGCTGGTGGCCCGGGCACGCAGGACGCCGTACAGCCGGCCGGTGAAGCCGGTCTCCGCGGCGACCCACCGCTTGGTGTCCTTGGTGTAGAAGGAGAACTGGCCACCGGGGGCGCTGTTGGAGTAGAAGCGCTCCCAGCCGCCGACCTTCTCGGCCTGCGCGCGCAGCATGCCGTAGCGGGCGCCGGCGTAGTCGAGTTCCGCCGAGACGAACTCGTTGTTGGCCTGGGCGCGGATCTTGGTGACGCCGGTGCCGGCGTCCCGGCAGACGAGGAACTTCTCCCACTTGCCGGGTGTCGCCGCACGGGCCCGCAGGGCGGCGTGGTCGCCGCCGTTCCAGCCGATCTCCGCGGAGACGTAGCGGTTGTTGGCGGTCGACTTGATGGTGAGATCGCGCCAGCACGGCACGTCGGCCGCTCCGGTGACGGCGGCGACGTCGCGGCGCATCCGTTCGAGCACGGCCGAGCCGCCGCCGGGCGGGGTGAGAAGCGCGGTGGAGCCGCCGGGCGAACCGGGAAGCGCGGTCGAGCCGCCGGGCGGGCTGAGAAGCGGGGCCGAGCCGCCGCCGGACGGGGTGAGAAGCGCGGTGGAACCGGCCGCGACGGCGGGTTCCGCGGGACTGCTGAGAAGAAGGATTCCGACGGGGACCGCCGCCAGGCGGCGGACAGCTGATTTCATGAGAACCACTCCGCAAATACGGAAATGTCGGGAATAGGCGTCAGCGTAGTCGAGGCCGACTCGCTGGTCCGGGTGTTCCCGAATCCGTGCGGGAACCGATTCCCGGCCCGTCACCGACGGGCCGGGAATCGGCGGTTCAGGCCCGGCCCGCGCCGGCGCCCCTGTCGACCAGCGCCGGAACCGCGGCGGTGGGGGTGACCGGACCGGCTCGCAGGGCCGGCGTCCAGCCCGCGTCGGTGCCCAGGTCCGGGTCATGGGTGGCGTTGTACTCGCCGACCAGACTGACCGCCCGCACCGGCCCGGTACCGACCCGGGTCAGCGTGCCGATCTCGGTGATCGCCGTGCCGCCCCAGTCGTAGACGAAGTCCTCGAGGGCCAGATCCGCACTGCGCTGCAGGAAGTTGTTCTCGGCGTGAATGGCCGAGTAGACCCCTGCACCCCATGAGTACGAATAGGCGTCCTCATCGGTCTGGTAGTAGTAGTTGTTGTAGACGTCGACCTGACCGAAACGCACCCGCGGGACCCGCTGGCCCACATTGGCGAATTTGTTGTGGTGCAGGGTGACGCGCAGTTTTCCGACATCCGCACCGACGGTGTTGCTCGACCCGATCAGCATCGTCTTGTCGTGTTCCTGGAAGACGTTCCAGGAGGCGGTGACGTAATCGGACGCCCGGATGATGTCGAGCGCGCCGTCGTGCACCTGATAGGGCCGCCCGAGATACAGCGGCTGATCCGCGTCGACGTTGTTTCCGTCGCTGAACGTGTTGTGGTCCGCCCACACGTGCGTGGCCCCGGTCAGGGTGACCAGGTCGTAGGCGGAGTTCCAGTTGCCGAGCGAACCGTCGGTCGGATCCCAGGCCGGGAAACAGTCGGCCGCGTCCTCGAACCGCACGTTGCGCACGATCACGTTGTCCACGTTCTGGATCAGCAGGTTGCCGCCGATCAGCCGCGCGTTCGGCAGGCCGTAGACGGTCGTGTTCGCGCCCACCCGGAACTGGATCCGGGCCGCCTGATTGCGCTGGGAACGGACCCGCGCCTCCTCCAGCGGCCCGCTCGGCCGGGTGGCACGGCCCCACACCGCGGGGTCGTAGGCGGCGAGATAACCGTCCAGGCTGTAGGCCGGATCCGCGTAATCGGCACACGTCAGCGGATTACCGGCGTCATCCTCGTTGGCCCGGATGGTGCCTTTGATCAGCACGATCCGGGGCGTCGGATCGGTGCCGCCGGCCAATGCGGCGGCCAATTCGGCGCGGTTGCGGACGACGAACACATGCGCGTCGTCGGCCGCGGAACCACCGGTTGTTCCGGTGGTCGAGGCGGCCCACCCGTCATTGGCGGGAAGGACCTGCCGCGCACCGGCCGGTGTTGTCACCGGTGCGGCGGAGGCGGGCACGGTGGCGACACCGGCGGCGAGGACGAGGCCGATGGTCGCGGCGAGAGCGGTACGCACGGCCTACCCGGCCAATTCCCGGTCCGGCAGAACACTGTCTGACATCAGAATCCCTTTCGTTGAATGACGAACCCTTTCCGGTACGGCAGGGAAAGGCCCACCGACGCGGGCCGGTCCCTCCCGTGGCTTGCGTGCGGGCGCCCGGCGAGACACCGGGCCGGCCCGCGGTCTGCGGACTGGATCAGGTGTCCCGCCGGGCGGCCCGGGTCACCGGCTCGCCGGCACGCCGCCGAGCGGCACCCGGTGGCCGGGCCGCGCCCACGGCACACTGGCTTCGGACGGCAGCCGCCCCGTATCGGCCACCTCCCGGACCAGCGCGTCGATGCCCGTGACGACCGAGCCGTTCCCGTCCGGGTGCGGTGTCAGCCATGCCGGGCCGATCTCCGCGGGCGCGGGCGAGGCCACGATCGCCTCGGCCACAGCCGTGAAGCCGGCGGTCCGCGCGAGCGGCGCCACCAGCGGCACCGCCGGGTCCCGCCGGTGGTCGAGCAGGTTCTCCAGCAGCCCGGTCCGGCCCGGGACGTGCCGGAGCACCGCTTCGCCGGGCAGCCGCAGGCGGTCGGTCGGGTATTCCAGGACGGCGTCGCCGACCCGGATCTCGCCGGCGATGAAGACCGGCGACACGAGGGTCACCGCCGCGGTGATCCGGCGGCCGTCCTCGCCGGTCAGGCGTACGAACGTGGTGTCGTCGGTCTCGATGGCGCGGGTCCGGTACCGCTCCATCTCCAGGGTCACCGGCCGGAATCCCCCGGCGACGACCAGAGCCTGCATCAGCGCGTGCGCGAACGGGTTGACGAGCGCCCCGTCCAGCACCGGCCGTCCGTCGACCACACGTTTCCCGGCCCACGGCGCCCGCTGGTAGTAGGTGTCCGGCCGCCACCAGGCCCCGGTCACCCCGATGTCGCCGGACGGTGCGGTCGCACACAGCTCGGCGAGCGCCGCCGAACCGAGGGCCTGGAAGCCGATCTGCAGGATCCGCCCGGTACGGGCCGCCGCCTCGGCCAGCCGCTCGTGCTCGGCCAGGGACATCACCGGCGGCTTCTCCAGCAGCAGGTCCGCGCCGGCGGCGAACACGTCCAGCGCGATCGCCAGGTGGGTGTGCGGTGGCGTGCAGATCACCACGACGTCCGGCCGGGTGACCGCCAGCAGCTCGGTGTGGTCGGTGAAGAACGGCACCCCGTCCAGTGGCGCGTCCGGATGCGGCTCCACCGGCCGCCGGTCGCACAGCCCGGCAACCTCGATCCGCCCCTCACCGGCGAGCCGCTGCAGCACCCGGCGGTGCGACAGCCCGTGCCCGCCGGCCCCGATCAGCGCGACCCTCGTCATCGTGCGATACCCGCGATGGTCGCCTCGACCCCGTGCCGTTCCAGCTCGCCGTACCAGCGGATCAGCTCGGCACGCAGGTCGTCGTCGGCGGCCAGGTGCGGTGGGAAGATCTCGTGCAGGGCGAGCAGGGCGCCGACCACGCCGGGCGCGGTGTCCGGGGCGGCGGCGAGGGCCGTCCGGATCCGGCCGGCCAGCGGGTCGTCCAGGTGCACCGGGGTGCCGTCGTCGGCGTACCCCCTCGCGAAGCGCATCCATGCGGCCAGGACCAGGATCGCCCAACCGGGAGTGGCGCCGCTTCTCCGCCGGTCGGCGATGGTGCCGAGCAGCCGGTGCGGAAGCTTCTGGCTGCCGTCCATCGCCACCTGGAGGTTGCGGTGGCCGAGTTCGCGGTTGGCGAACCGGCCGAGGGCCGTCTCGCCGTAACCGGCGACGGTGACGCCCGGCGGAGGGGCGAAGGTCGGTGCGATGTCCTCGGCGATGAACCGGCGCAGCACCGCCGGCAGTCCGGGGATCTCCAGCGAGTCGGCGATCAGCTCGCGGCCCGCCAGTGCCCCGAGATAAGCGCACGCCGAGTGGACCGCGTTGAGGGCCCGCAGTTTCAGCTTCTCCCACGCGGTGACGTCGTCGGTCATGATCGCGCCGACGCCGTCCCAGGCCGGGCGGCCGCCGGGGAAGTCGTCCTCGATCACCCACTGGCTGAAGTGCTCGGCCACGACCGGGGCCTCGTCGCCGGCGCCCAGCGCGACGGCGGCCCGCCGGATGTGGTCGGGGCTGGTGGCCGGCACGATCCGGTCGACCATGGTGGCCGGGAACGCCACCCCGCCGGGCAACTGCGCGCCGGCGACGTCGAGCGCCTGCTCGACGAGACCGCGGATGCGCGGTCCGTTGCCCATCAGGTTGTCGCAGCACAGCACGGTCAGCGGTCCACCACCGGCGGCCTGCCGCCGCAGCAGACCACGGACCAGCAACGCCGGTACGGTCGTCGGCGGCGCGTGCCCGGTCAGCTGGGCCCGCAGTTCGTCGTCGAGCAGCAGCCGCCCGTCCGGGTCGAGCCGGTACGCCTTCTCGGTGACGGTCATCGACACGATCCGCACCCCGGGGTCGGCGATCGCCGCGATCACGCCGTAGGGATCGCCGGCCGCGTGCCCGAATCCGCCGAGGATGCCGACGGCCCTGGCCCGGTCCGCCCCGTCGCCGACGGTCAGGACGCTGTAGAGACCGTCCTGTGCGCGCAGCCGGTCGAGGATGTCGCGGGACCGCGGCGCCACCCCGATGATCCCCCAGTCACCTCCGGACGCGGCGACCGCGGCCTCGGTGAAGACGGCCTGGTGAGCCCGGTGGAACGCGCCGAGTCCGACGTGGACGATGCCGGGCCGCACCGAGCCGGGCACGACGGCCGGCCGGCTCGCGGCGGGCAGCGACGCCAGGGCACCGCGGCCGAGGCGGTGGGTCACCGTCATGCCTGCCCGTCCAGCCGGAAGACCCGCTTCGGCAGGTGGTACGCCAGGTCGGCGATGGTCTCGGCGGCCTCGTCGAGCGGGAGGGTGCCCTGGGCGACCAGTTTCGCGAGGTATCCGGCGTCGACGCGGCGGGCCACGTCGTGCCGGGCCGGGATGGAGCAGAACGCCCGGGTGTCGTCGACGAACCCGGAGGTGTTGTAGAAGCCGGCCGTCTCGGTGACCGTCTCCCGGAACCGGCGCAGACCCTCCGGGCTGTCCAGGAACCACCACGGCGCACCCAGGTAGAGCGACGGGTAGCCGCCGGCGAGCGGGGCGAGTTCCCGGCTGAACGCGGTCTCGTCCAGGGTGTAGAGCACGACCCGCAGGCGGGGATCGGTGCCGTGGGCGTCGAGCAGCGGCCGCAGCGCGTGCACGTAGTCGGTGGCCGACGGGATGTCGCCGCCGGTGTCCCGGCCGTGCCGCTGGTAGAGGTCCCGGTTGTGGTTGCGCACCGAGCCCGGGTGCAACTGCATGACCAGGCCGTCGTCGAGGGACATCCGGGCGAACTCGACGAGCATGTGCGCCCGGAACGCCTCGGCGTCCTGCTCGCCCGCGCCGCCGCCGAGGGCCTTGCGGTAGAGGACAGCGGCGTCGGCGTCGTCCAGCACCAGCGTCTTCGCGGTGAGGTGGCCGTGGTCGGAGCTGGTGGCGCCGGCGGCGATGAACGCCTCGCGGCGGCTGCGCAACGCGGCCAGGAAACCGGCGTACGTGCCGACGTCCTGGCCGGTGAGGACGCCCAGCTCGGCGACGCGTTCGGCCCAGCCCGGCCAGTCCGGGTCGACCAGGTTGTCCGGGCGGAAGGTGGTGATCACCCGGCCGCCGGGGCCGCCCCAGCCGTCGGCGGCGAGTTTGGCGTGTGCCTGCAACTCGTCCAGAGGGCTCTCGGTGGTGGCGAGGACCTCGATGTTGAACCGGGTGAACAGGGCACGCGGCCGGTATTCGGGTTCGGCCAGGCGGGCGGAGAGTTCGTCGTAGATCTCGTCGGCCGTACCCCCGCCGAGGGTCGTGGTGATGCCGAAGACGTCGGCGAGGACCTTCTCGGTCCAGAGCCGCGACGGGGTGCCCCGGAACAGCTTCCAGTTCTCCGCCAGCAGCCGCCAGATCGCGCGGCCGTCGGTCTCCACCGCGGAGCCGTCCACACTGGGCACGCCGAGGCGGGCCGGCGGGATGCCCTGGCTGGCGAGCATCCGGGTGACGTAGTGGTCGGGGACCACGAACAGGCGGGCCGGGTCGGGGAAGGGCTGGTCGTCGGCGAGCAGCAGCGGGTCGACGTGGCCGTGCGGGCTGATCAGCGGCAGGTCCTTCGCATGCTGGTACAGCTCGCGGGCGATCTGCCGCTGGATCGGCTCGGCGGGGAGGAGATGGTTCTCGTCGGTCACCTGTTGTCCTTGAGATCTAGGAGTTCTTGCACGCGGATGGCCTGGCCCCGGACCAGGGACTCGTTGGCGGCGAGGCCGGTGAGCAGGGCGCGGGCGCCGTCGACGGCGCCGGCTTTACGCCCGAGCGGGTCCGGCGGTGCGTCCGGGCGGATCAGGTCGGCGAGCATGCGTACGTCCGCTCCGCCGTGCCCGTGCCGGGACAGCCCGTCCACGGCGATCTCCCGGGGCGGCGCCCAGAACGGCCGGACCAGCAGCCGTTTGAAGCCCTTCTCGGCGGTCGACTCGGCGCCCGGCTCGCCCTTCACACCGGCGGCGGCGGACGGGGCGACGTGGTCGCTCTCCACCACCTCCAGTTCGAGGCGGCCCCGGCTGCCGTTGAACATCACCCGGTAGCCCTCCCAGGGGGCGTACGCGGTGAGGTGGTAGCTCATCGACGCGCCACCGGCGTAGCGGACCAGCACCGCCATGTCGTCCTCGATGGTCACGCCGGGGGCGAACACGTTGCGGTCGCGGTGGTAGCCGTCGTGGCTCTCGGCCTCCAGGTACAGCTCGCGCATGGCCGGTTCGTCGGTCATCCGCAGCGCGAACGGGTCGCCCTCGGCGTCGGCCGCGCCGTGCGCCCGGTCGTAGTCGCGGGCGTACCCGTGCCGTCGTCCCTGGTCGCCGTAGAAGAACAGCCGCCCGGCGGCGAACACCTGGTCGGGGGCATCGTCGAGCCACCAGTTGACCAGGTCGAAGTGATGGCCGGCCTTGTGCACGAGCAGGCCGCCGGAGTTCTGCTTGTCGCGGTGCCAGCGGCGGAAGTAGTCGGCGCCGTGCCGCACGTCGAGCAGCCACTCGAAGTGGACCGAGCCGATCTCGCCGATCTCACCGGAGGCGAGGATCCGTTTCACCGCCTCGTGCAGCGGGTTGTAGCGGTAGTTGAAGGTGACCCGGACGTCGCGCCCGGTGCGCTGCTGCGCGTCCAGGATGCGGCGGCAACCGGCGGCGTCGACGGTCATCGGTTTCTCGGTGATGGCGTCGCAGCCGGCTTCGAGCGCGGCCACCACGTAGTGGTCGTGATAGCGGTCCACGGTCGCGACCAGCACGACGTCGACGCGCTCGCGCTTGAGCATCCCGGTGAAGTCGGCCGCGTCGTAGACGGGGACGGGCTCCACGCCGAGGCGTGCGAGGCGTTCGTTGTGGACGGCCGGCCGGGCCGGGTTGGTGTCCGCCATGGCGACCAGCTCGGCCACGTCCGCGTGGTCGCCTGTGATCGCCCGGAGAAACATCCCGGCCCGTGCGCCGGCGCCCACGAGGGCATACCGGCGGCGGTGTGACGGGGGCATTCCGTCGCCTCCATTCGGCAAACGTTTGCAACAGATTAGCGGCGGAAGCACGAGCGAAGTCAATGCGTAACACGTATTTGTCCGTGTTTGACCTACCCCGATCATGATCCAGAAACACGAGTGACATAGAGAGGCGTTGACACCACCGCAACCGTTTGCATTAATGGCTCTCACCGAGAGATCCGGGTCACACCGGATCGCCATCAAGGAGGGCACCGTGGCCGTGACGATCCGGGACGTCGCCAGAGCGTCCGGAGTGCACATCTCCACGGTGTCGCGCACGTTCTCCGCCCCGCACCTGGTCAACCCCGAGACGCGTTCCCGGGTGCTGGCCACCGCGGAGCAGCTCGGCTACCGCCCCAACCGGGCGGCCCGGGCACTGATCACCGGACGTACCCACAACATCGGCCTGATCGTGGCCGATATCGCGAATCCGTTCTTCCCGCCTCTGATCAAGGCGGCCGAGACCCACGCCCGGCGGCGGGACTACCACGTCTTCGTCGCCGACACCGACGAGGATCCGATCGTCGAACTCGACCTGGTGCAGGCCCTGGCCAAGCAGGTCGACGGGATCCTGCTGTGCAGTCCCCGGATGAGTGACGACCAGATAGAACAGGTGCGCCGCGAGGTGCCGCTGGTCGTGATCAACCGCATGATCACCGGCTTGCCCGCGGTGGTCATGGACGTGGGACACGGTGCCCGGGAAGCCGTGCGCCACCTGCTCGATCTGGGCCACCGGCACCTGGTCTACCTGGCCGGGCCGCGTGGCTCATGGACCAACCGGGAGATCCGCCGGGCCGCCGGGGCCACCACCCGGGCAGCCGGCGCGGAACTGACCGTCCTCGGCCCGAACCAGCCGGTCGAGGAGACCGGTGCCGCGGCCGCCGAGGCCGTGCTGCGCACCGGTGCCACCGCGGTGCTCGCCTACAACGACCTGATGGCGATCGGCCTGCTGCAGGCGTTGCAGGACCGTGGTGTCGACGTTCCCGGGCAGGTGAGTGTCGTCGGCATCGACGACATCGCGTACAGCGGGCTGGTCCGGCCACGGCTGACAACCGTGGCGAACCCGACCGCGACCGCCGGGCGTACCGCCGTCGACATGCTGCTCCAGCAGGGCGACGACGGGCCGGCCGGACAGGTCACCCTCCGGACCGACTTGATCATTCGCAACTCCACCGGCCCGGGGCCGTACGCCCCGGCCGTCGCGCTCAACGCTGAGGTTGCCGCAACCGTCAAGGAGTGACGAGACCCCATGACCGCATACCACCCCCTTCCCCGCCGCCGTGTGCTCAGCGGTGTCGTGGCCGCCATGCTGGCCCTTCCGCTGGCCCTGGGCGCCTGTAGCAGCGACGACGGTGCCGCCGACGACGGCAAGATCGAGCTGAGCTTCTTCTGGTGGGGCGGCGAGGCCCGTGCCCAGCTCACCGAGCAGGCGCTCGCCCTCTACACCCAGAAGCACCCGGAGGTCACGTTCAAGAAGACGTGGCAGGCCAACCAGGGCTACTTCGACAAGCTGGCCACCCTGACGGCCGGCAACGACGCTCCGGACATCTTCCAGATCGACGACAACTACCTGGCCGAGTACGCCACCCGGAACGTCACGGCGGACCTCGCCGAGTACACCAAGTCGGGCAAGATCGACACCTCGAAGTTCCAGAAAGGCCTGGTCGAGTACGGCACGGTCGACGGGAAGCTGGCCGGCCTGGCACCCGGTGAGAACACCCAGGGCCTGGTCTACAACAAGGCCAAGCTGGACGCGGCCGGAGTCGCGCTGCCCACCACCGGGCAGACCTGGGAGGAGCACATCGCCTGGGCCAAGGACGCCGCGGCGAAGACCAAGGTGGCCGGCACCATGGACCCGAGCGCCGACTACAAGGCGTTCTGGCTGTGGCTGCGCCAGCAGGGCAAGGAGCTGTACAACGGCAGCGAGCTCGGCTTCACCCAGGCGGACGTGCAGGCCTGGTTCGAGCTGTGGAAGGGCGCCCGCGACGGCCAGTCGACCCCGACCCCGGACGTGATCCACGAGGGCAACGCCACCGACGTCACCAAGCAGCTGGTCGTGACCAACAAGGCGCTCACCTCCTGGGTGTGGGCCAACCAGCTGCCCGAGCTGCAGAAGAACACCAAGGACGACCTGGCCGTGATCGCCTACCCGGGTGACGCGACCAAGCAGTGGGCCCGCGCCTCGATGTACTTCTCGGTCTACCGCGGCAGCAAGCACAAGGACGTCGCCGCCGACGTGCTCAACTTCCTGGTCAACGACCCGGAGGCGGGCAAGATCCTCGGCACCGACCGTGGTCTGCCGTCGAACCTCGACATCCGGTCCCAGGTCGCCGCGTCGACGGACAACGCGGCGATGAAGGAGACCATCCAGGTCATGGACGAGCTGGGCAAGAACTTCGGCCCGGCGCCGACGGTTCCGCCGAAGGGCCACAGCACGGTGCGCTCCGAACTGATCAAGGCGGCTGAGGAGGCCCAGTACGGCCGCGCCACTCCCGCCCAGGCCGCCGAGCAGTTCTTCGCCGCCAGCCAGGCCGCGATCAAGCGGTGAGCCCGATGGCAACAACAACGGCCCGGCCCTCGTCGACCCGGCCGCCGGCCGGCCCCGCCGCTGCTCAGCGGCGGGGCCGCCCCGCCAAGCACCGGACCGACGGCATCGCCGGCTACCTCTTCCTCTCGCCCTGGCTGCTCGGGCTGCTGACCATCACCGCCGTCCCGATGCTGATGTCGCTGTACCTCAGCTTCACCAACTACGACGTCCTCTCCGACTGGGAGTCGATGGAGTGGGTGGGGCTGGACAACTACCGCACGATGTTCACCGAGGACCCGTCCTTCTGGCACGCGGTCCAGACCACCCTGATGTTCGCGCTGGTCGCCACACCGCTGAAGCTGGCCGCCGCGCTCGGGGTGGCGATGCTGCTCAACCGGCCGTTCTCCGGTGCCGGCCTGTTCCGTGGCCTGTTCTACCTGCCGTCGCTGCTCGGCGGCAGCGTGGCGCTGGCCATCGTCTGGGTCAACATGTTCAACCGGGACGGCGCGTTCAACTCGTTCCTGGGCTGGTTCGGTATCGAGGGCAAGGCCTGGGTCAACGATCCGGACTTCGCGCTGGGCACGCTGATCCTGCTGGCGGTCTGGCAGTTCGGCGCCCCGATGGTGATCTTCCTGGCCGGCCTGAAGCAGGTGCCGGTCGAGCTGTACGAGGCGGCGTCGGTGGACGGCGCGAGCCCGTGGCGGAAGTTCTTCAACATCACGCTGCCGATGCTGTCCCCGGTGATCTTCTTCAACCTGGTGCTCGAGACGATCAACGGCTTCCAGGGCTTCACCTCGGCGTTCGTGCTGAGCAACGGCACCGGTGGCCCGGTCGACTCGACCCTCATGTACACCCTGCACCTCTACATCAAGGGCTGGAACGAGTACCAGATGGGCTACGCCTCGGCGATGGCCTGGGTGTTCCTTCTCTTCATCGGCCTGGTCACCGCCGTGGTCTTCCGGACCGGCAGGTTCTGGGTGCACTACTCGGACGGAGAAGACTGATGACCCTCCAGCGCCTGGCCCGGCCTCTCACGCTGGTCCTGCTCTCGGCGGTGGTGCTCTACCCGCTGGTGTGGATGCTCGGCAGCTCGTTCAAGAGCCAAGAGGAAGTCCTGAACAACATGGCGATCCTGCCGAACGTCTGGACTCCCGGGAACTACGCGGCGGGCTGGAGCAACTTCGACGTCAGCTTCGGGCGGTTCTTCGTCAACAGCGCCGTCGTCGCCGGGCTGACCGTGGTCGCCAACTGCGTCTCCTGCCTGCTGGCGGCGTACGCGTTCGCCCGTCTGAAGTTCAAGCTGCGCGGGTTCTGGTTCGCCATCATGATCGGGACACTGCTGCTTCCCGGGCACGTCCTGATCGTTCCGCAGTTCGTGATGTTCAAGACGTTCGGCTGGGTGGGCGGCGACTGGCCCTACGCGCCGCTGATCGTCCCGCAACTGCTGGCCACCGAGGCGTTCTTCGTCTTCCTGATGGTCCAGTTCATGCGTGGCGTCCCACGCGAACTCGACGAGGCCGCCATCATCGACGGCTGCACCCCGTTCGGGGTGTTCCGGCACGTCATCCTGCCGCTGTCGCGGCCGGCCCTGGTGTCGACGGCGATCTTCTCGTTCATCTGGACCTGGAACGACTTCTTCCGCCAGCTGGTCTACCTCTCCGACCTGGAGAAGTACACCGCTCCGGTGGCGCTGACGCTCTTCATCGACTCGAGCGGCCAGTCCTCGGTGGGCCCGATGTTCGCCATGTCGGTGCTCTCGCTGGCCCCGGTCTTCCTGTTCTTCGTGGCCTTCCAGCGCCTGCTGGTCGAAGGCATCAACACGTCAGGACTCAAGGGATGACACGCCTGTTCAGCCGCCCGCTCGCCGCTTCGGCGGCGGGCGGCCCGCCCCTCACGGTCTCCTCCTCCACGGGTACGGACGGAGCGGCGCCGGACTGGCCGCGGGAGGACGAGCCGGAGTACCGCCCGGACTGGCGGGAACGGTTCGCCCTCGGCACCGACCTGGCCCTGATCGGGGTCGTGGTGACCGTCGCCGCCCTGCCGGTGCTGACCCTCACGGCCGCGCTCGCCGCCGGGTCTGCCGCCGTGCACCACCGCTACCGGGAGGGCCGGCTGCCCGCGTTCCGGCCGCTGCTGCGCCAGTACGGCCGCTCGATCCTGCCCGGCATCCCGTTCGTGCTGGTGGCCGTACTGCTGCTGGTCGATCTGATGGCGCTGAGCCGGGGCCTGGTCCCCGGCGGCACGCCCGTCCTGCTGCTCACCGGCGGCGTCGCGTGCCTGCTGGCCGGGATGGCCACGCTCGCCCTGGTGGCGGTCGGCCGCGACCCGGGCACCCCGTGGCGGGCCGCTCTCGCCTGGTCGTGGAGCCGGACCTCGCAGCGCCTGTGGTCGGCGCTCGCGCCCGCGCTGGCCGGGGTGCTGGCGTTCTTCCTGGCGCTGTCGGTGCCGGCCACGATCCCGCTGGTGATCGGTTTCCACCTGTTCGCCGCGCACGTGATCAGCGACCGGCTGGCCTCGTCGTCGTCGATCCGGGGCGGCCATCATCCGACGGCGTGACGCCGGTCACAATATGGCAACCTCGGGGGCCGGTGCGGAGACTAGGGGCCGATCGGCCCGACCACCCCGCCCCCGAGGAACGTGTGCACCGGACTTCCGCCTTCCGCCTCAGCCGCCCCGGCCCGTCGCGGCCCCGGCGGCCACCGCCTCCCCCGCGCCGCCCGGCCTCCCCGCAGTGCCCCTCCGGCTACCGCTAGAGGCTCGCCTTCCGCGAACCCGTGCCCGTTTTTCGTGAGCCCGTCGCTCGCTTTCCGCGAGCCCGTGCCCGTCTTTCGCGAGCCCGTCGCTCGTCTTTTCTGAGCCGTCGCCGGGGCGGCCGATCGCTCCCGGCTCAGCTGAGCCGGGAGCCGCTCGTCACCGGGTCGCCGCTGCCCAGGTAGAAGATGCCGGGCAGACCGTCGGTCTCGAAGCCCTCGCTCACGTTCCTGCGCAACGTCGAGTTGCGGATGGTCAGCGTGCCGGTCCGGTCGTTGCTGACGAAGAAGATCGCACCGCCACCCTCGTTGGCCCGGTTCTTCTCCACCACGGTCCCGTTCAGCGTCAGCTGATAGGTGTCGCCGTCCTGGTAGATCGCCCCGCCACTACCACCGCCGGGTGTGCCGTCGCGGGCCGGGTTGGCACCGTTGCCGACGGCCGCGTTGCCGGAAAAGACACTGTTCAGGACGGTCCACGAGACGTGGATGCTGCTCAGCGCGCCACCGTTGGAGCAGACGCCGCCGGAGAACGTGCTGCCCACGACGTACACCGGCTGGTTCCCGCCCTGCAGCCGGACCCGGATCGCACCGCCACCGATGTCGGGGCCCGTACCCGCGCACCGGTTGTCGGTGAACCGGGAGTTGATCACCCGCAGGCCGCCGCCGTTGACGAAGATCGCGCCGCCGCCACCCAGCTCATCGGTCGGGTCGGTGGCGTTGCCCTTGGTGAAGGCCATGTTCTGCACGGTCAGCCACGGGGTCACCTTGTCGTGGCAGTGCCCGCTCGCCGAACTGACGCCCTGCGCGGTGTCACAGACGTTCATGTAGAGGATGCGCCGCTTCCCGCCGCCGCTCAGGGTCACCCGGCCCCCGCCGTCGAGCACCACCTTCGCCACCGGGTTGCGCACCTTCGCGGTCGCGGCCATCGTGATCGTCACCGGCGACGGGCCACAGTCGAACGTGATGACACCGCCGGCCGCGACCGCCTTCACCACCGCGGCGGAGGTGCAGCTCGCGGGGGTGCCGTCGCCGATCGTACGGTCGGGATCGCTCGTGTCGACCGGCTTCGCCGCCGCCGGGATCGCGGCCCGGCCCGACGTGTTGCCGGGTTTCGGGAGGGTCTTGACGACGGGCTTCGACGGTTTCGGGGAGGGTGATCCGGACGGCGCCGCGGGTGCGGAGACCGACGGGCCCGCCGACGCCGCCGCCTGCGCCGACGCGGCGCCCTCCGTCACCGGCGCGGGCGTCGCGGCGACCGGATCGGCCGGTGGCGTCTCGCCGGACTGGCAGGCGGCCAGGCTACCGGCGAGGAGCAGGGGCAGAGCGATCCGTCTGATAACCACCGGCAGATGCTACGGCGGACGGTGCTCGCCCGCTGCCCGCCGTCCGGCCACTTCGGCCCGTCCGTCAGCACCGCGACCTCCGCCCGGCGGCCGACCGCGAAGTCCCGCCCTCAAAGCCGCGACCTCCGCCCGGCGGCCAGCTGCCACGTCCCCAGCGAGAGCAGCACCAGCATGGCCAGGGTGAGGATGCCGAGGAGGGCGAGGACGATCCCGTCCACGTCGAGCAGCGGCGGGGAGCCCGGCCGGATCTCGCCGCGGGCCAGGACGTCGTCGGCCACGTCGATCGACTCGACGTCCCCGGCGAGGCCCAGTTCGTCGCCGGCCGTCAGCCGGGCACCCGTGCCCAGGTTGATCAGCCGGGCCGCCTCGATGTTGTTCTGGCTGGTCAGGTCGTATTGCGAGTCCGGCTTGTCGAAGACCGTCGGCGCGGCGTCCTCGATGGGTGTGTACTCGACCGCCACCGGCTCTCCCGACGGCCACCAGCCCAGCACCCGCAGCGCGTAGATCCCGTCACGGGTGTACGCCGTCCCGGTCTGCGCGCCGTCGGTCGCCGAGATCGTGGTGACCGTCCAGCGGATCGGGTGGTCGCCGCAGTCGCACTCGGCACCGGACACCACCAGCAGGCCCCGGCCGTCCCGGGTCCATGCGCCCTTGCCGGCGAGCCGGGCCCCGGCCGGGAGCGGCACGTCCGCCGTCGTCCCGTCGGCCCGGGTGAGAACGCTGAGCCGGTCGCCGTTCTGATAGGCGAGCCGGGCGCCGTCCGGGGAGAACGCGGCCGTCCAGCCGCTCAGCGCGCCGACCCGGCCGAGCCGGGCGACCTCGCGCGGCGTCCCGGTGGCCACGTCGAAGAGGAACAGGCCCGTCGTGCCGTTGTTCATGCCCGGATCCGGCCAGCCGCCGGCGAGCAGCGCCACCGTGCCGCCGTCCGGTGCCCAGGCCTGCGGCTCCACCAGGATGTCATCACCCCACTGGGCGCCCCAGGCGGTGACCTCGCCGGTGGCGAGGTCGGCGATCCCGCTGTCGAAGGCGAGCCGGGCGCCGTCCGGCGACAGCACCGACGACATGCCGGCCGCGCCGCTCCACTGCCCCACCCGGTAGGTGTCGTCGCTGCGGGCGACCAGGCCGGCCAGCCAGTCCGACTCGTCGGGGTACCAGGTGTTGGAGGTGTACAGGACGGACGCCGCACCGATCGGTGCCTCGGCGGCGTCCGGCGTCCACGGCGACGGGGCGCCGATCCGGGCCGGCAACGTGGCCGCGCCCTGGTGCGCCGCCGTCGACGAGCCGCCGAACCCGTGCCACTCGAACGCCAGGCCGCCCCACCCGCAGCAGAACACCATCGTCGTCAGGGCCGCGGTCAGCGCCGCCGCCTTCGCCAGTCGCCCGGTCCACACCGGCAGGTCACCTGAGGGCATCGAGTCCTCCCCTTCACCGTGCCCCGTACACGGCGCGCCGAGCATAGATGATCATGGCCAGCGGGTGATGGCCGTCGAGGCGGGCCTCAGGTGGCGCCGCCCCGGCGGTGCTCGAAGATCAGGTAGGTCTCGGTGCCGGCGATCAGGCGGGTGCCGCTCAGCCGTTCGGTGATCACGGCGCGCAGGTCGTCGACGTCGGCGCAGGCCACGTGCAGCAGGAAGTCGTAGGAGCCGGAGACGAAGTAGACGTCCCGGACCGCGGGGATACCGGCCAGCGACTCGGCGAACCGGCCGATCGCCTCGCGGGCGTCGGAGCGGACCCGGACGGCGATCATCGCCTGGATCGGGCGGCCGATCCAGGCCGGGTCGACGTCGGCGTGGAAACCGCGGACGGCGCCCAGCTCACGAAGCCGGCGGATGCGGGTGAGGCACGTCGACGGGGCGATGCCGACCCGGTCGGCGAGGGCGTTGTTGGGCATCCGGCCGTCGGCCTGCAGCAGGCTCAGCAGTTCCAGATCGATGTTGTCGAGGCCTCGAACATCCTTCGGCGGATCGGTCACTTTCGGCCGTCGCCGCGAAGGATCTGCCCGATGACCGTTACGGACAGAATCTTCTTCGCTCGACTTGCCGGTCTGCTGCACATCGTTCCACCCTATCGCCATCACTTGGTGACGGAGGGAAAGTCCCATGCACATCGGCGTGCCGGCAGAGGTCAAGAACCACGAGTACCGGGTGGCCATCACCCCGGCCGGCGTGGTGGAGGCGGTACGACACGGGCACACCGTGTCGGTGCAGACCGGCGCCGGAGTGGGATCCGCCATCACCGACGAGGACTACGTGGCCGCCGGCGCCCAGATCCTGCCGGACGCCGACGCCGTGTGGGGCTCGGCCGACATGATCCTCAAGGTCAAGGAGCCGATCGCCTCCGAGTATCACCGGCTGCGCGCCGGGCAGGTGCTCTTCACCTATCTGCACCTCGCGGCCGACGCCGAGGGGACCAAAGCCCTGATCGACAGCGGGACGACCGCGATCGCGTACGAGACGGTGCAGCTCGCCGACGGATCGCTGCCGCTGCTCGCACCGATGTCCGAGGTGGCCGGCCGGCTCGCTCCGCAGGTCGGCGCGTACAGCCTGATGCGTAACAGCGGTGGGCGCGGCGTGCTGCCCGGCGGTGTCCCGGGGGTCGCGCCGGCCCGGGTGACCGTCATCGGCGGCGGCGTCTCCGGGGTGAACGCGGCGACCATCGCGCTCGGCCTCGGCGCCGACGTCACCATCCTGGACCTGAGCCTCCCGCGGCTGCGGCAGATCGACGCCCAGTTCGGCGGGCGGGTCAAGACGCTGGTGTCGAACGCGTACACGATCGAGCAGTCGGTGCTCGCCGCCGACATGGTGATCGGCGCGGTGCTGGTGCCCGGCGCGAAGGCCCCGACGCTGGTGAGCAACGACCTGGTCAAGCGGATGAAGCCGGGTTCGGTGCTCGTCGACATCGCGATCGACCAGGGCGGCTGTTTCGAGGACTCCCGGCCCACCACCCACCAGGATCCGGTCTACCGGGTGCACGAGTCGGTGTTCTACTGCGTGGCCAACATGCCCGGCGCGGTTCCCAACACCTCGACGTTCGCGCTCACCAACGCGACCCTGCCGTACGTGCTGCGCCTGGCCGATCTGGGCTGGCGGGAAGCACTGCGGGACGACCCGGCACTGGCGCTCGGGCTCAACGTGCACGCCGGCACCCTCACCAACGAACTGGTCGGATCCGCCCTCGGGCTCCCCACCGAGACCGTCAGCTCGGTCCTGGCCTGATCCGGCCACTCCCGCGCGCCCTCCGTCCGTGTGGCTTCTGTTCACATGACGGAGGGCGCGCCCGTTTCATGGCGAGAGCGCTTTTCTATTAGGAAACCTTGCTTTATATTTTTGTCACATCCATCGATAGACGTTCATCTTTGGGGAGTGACATGCGCAGACTCATCACCCTCCTCGCGGTAGCCCTGCTGGGCGCCGCCGGATCGCTCCTGGTCGTGTCGCCGGCCTCGGCACACGGCTACGTCTCCGCACCGCCCAGCCGGCAGGCGCTCTGCGCCCAGGGCCGGGTCGCCTGCGGCCAGATCAAGTACGAACCGCAGAGCGTCGAAGGCGCCAAGAACCTGCGGACCTGCCACGGCAACAACGCGGTGTTCGCCGAACTCAACGACGACAGCAAAGGCTGGCCGGCCACCAACGTCGGCACCTCGCAGACGTTCACGTGGATCAACACGGCCCGCCACGCGACCGCGAGCTGGGAGTACTTCATCGGCGGCACGCGCGTCGGCTACTTCGCCGGCAACAGCCAGCAGCCGCCGGCGACGCTGTCCCACACCGTCAACCTGAGCGGGTTCTCCGGGCGGCAGAAGGTGCTCGCCGTCTGGACCATCGCCGACACGGCCAACGCGTTCTACTCGTGCATCGACGTCAACATCGGTGGCACCGGTGGCGGCGGCACCACTCCCCCGCCGACCGGATCGTGCACGGCACCGGCCTGGAGCGCCGGCGCCGTCTACGTCAACGGCAACCTGGCGTCGCACAACAGCCGCACCTGGCGGGCCAAGTGGTGGACGCAGGGCGAGACGCCCGGGGCCGCCGACGTATGGGCCGACCAGGGCGCCTGTTGAGAAGCCCGGGGCCGCGCTCCCGCGAGCGCGGCCCCGGCACCTTTCAGAACGCGGCCAGGACCGAGCCCTGGTACTTGTCCTGAACGAACTTCTTCACCTCGGCCGAGTGCAGCAGCTTCTCCAGCTTGACCACGCGGGCGTCGGCCTCGTCGCCGGTGCGGACGACGACCAGATTCGCGTACGGGTTGTCGTCCCCCGTCTCCAGCGCGAGAGCGTCGGTGGCCGGCTTGAGGCCGGTCTCGATCGCGTAGTTGCCGTTGATCACCGAGATCGCGGTGTCCTCCAGGCTCCGCGGGAGCTGGGCCGCCTCCAGCGCCTTGAACTGGAGGTTCTTCGGGTTCGCGGTGATGTCCTTCTCGGTCGCCTTGACCCCGACGCCGTCCTTGAGAGTGATCAGGCCGTTGCGGGCGAGCAGGTTCAGGGCGCGACCCGAGTTGGACGGGTCGTTCGGGATCCCGACGACGCCACCGGCCGGCACGTCCGCGATCGCCTTGACCGTCCGGGAGTAGACGCCGAGCGGCTCGATGTGCACCGGCTTGAGCGCGGTGAACTTGTAGCCCTTCGCCGCGACCTCCTCCTCCAGATACGGGATGTGCTGGAAGTAGTTGGCGTCCAGCTGCTTCTCGCTCAGCGCGACGTTCGGCTGGATGTAGTCGTTGAACTCGACGATCTCGATCTTCAAGCCCTCGGCGGCGGCGAGGTTGTCCTTGACGTACTTGAGGATCTCGCTGTGCGGGACCGGGCTGACGCCGACCTTGAGGGTGTCGGTCGACTTCGCCTCGCCGTCGTCACCCGAGCCGCAAGCGGCCAGGCCGAGGGTGAGCGCGGCGGCGGTCAGGACGGCAGCGAAGGAGCGGCGGCGCATTCTCGGGGACCTTTCATCTCTATGGGCAATGCATGAATTCGGACGGTCGGAGACCGGGCCCGCCGTACGGCTCAGCGGTGTGACAGCCTACGGACGAGCAGGTCACCGACCATCTGGACGAGCTGGACGAACACCACCAGGGCGATGACGGTGGCGATCATGACCTCGGTCTCGAACCGCTGATAGCCGTAGCGGATCGCCAGGTCACCCAGACCGCCGCCCCCGACCACCCCGGCCATCGCCGAGTAGCCGACCAGCGCGATCACCGTGATCGTCAGGCCCGCGACCAGACCCGGCAGCGCCTCACGCAGCAGCACCTTGCCGACGATCTGCCGGCGGGTCGCACCCATCGCGGTCGCCGCGGCCACCACGTCCGGAGGCACCTCACGCAGGGCCGACTCGACGATCCGGGCGAAGAACGGGATCGCGCCGATGGTCAGCGGCACGATCGCCGCGTCGGTCCCGATCGTGGTCCCGACGATCGCCCGCGTGAACGGGATCACCGCGACCAGCAGAATGATGAACGGCAGTGACCGGCCCACGTTGACGATCGCGCCGAGCACGACGTTGACCGGCCGCAACCTGCCCTTGTCAGTCAGCACCAGCAGAACCCCGAGGAGCAGGCCACCGACCGCGGTGAGCAGCGCGGACACCCCCACCATCCAGGCCGTCTCCCGTAGGCCACCGGTGAGCAGCTCGAACACTTCGGACCAGGTCATGACAACACTCCGCGCTCGCGCAGGAACTCCAGGGCCTCACGGTTGTCCTCGGCGCCGCCCGGCAGGGCGATCCGCCACCGCCCGGCCCGCGTCGCGGCCAGCGTCTCCACCGACCCACCCAGGATGCGTACGTCCGCAGCGAACCGCCGGGCCAGCTCGGCGATGATCGGCTCATCCGCCTCCGGCCCGCTGACCGTGACGTCGACGACCGTCGCGCCGTCCACCGCAGTCGGCCCGTCCAGCGGGAACAGGTCGCGGGCCAGCTCCGACCCGGGCGCCCGCAGCAGGTCCGCGATGGCACCCGACTCGACGAACCGCCCGTCCCGCATCACCGCGGCCGACGTGCAGATCCGCTTCACCACGGTCATCTCGTGCGTGATCAGCAGGATGGTCAGGCCGAGCCGCCGGTTGAGGTCGAGCAGCAGCCGCAGGATCGAGTCGGTGGTCTCCGGGTCCAGGGCCGAGGTGGCCTCGTCGGAGAGCAGCACCTTCGGCCGGGCGGCCAGCGCGCGGGCGATACCGACCCGCTGCTTCTGGCCTCCGGACAACTGAGCGGGGTACGCGTCAGCGCGCCCGGTCAGCCCGACCAGCTCCAACAGCTCGGCGACGCGGGCTTTGCGCTCGGCCCGCGGGGCTCCGGTGACCTCCAGCGCGAACGCGACGTTACCCGCGACGGTCCGCGACGACAGCAGCGCGAAATGCTGGTGGATCATCCCGATCCCGTGCCGGGCGATCCGCAACTGCTTGCGCCGCAGGCTCGTCATCTCCTGGCCGCCGACGCGCACGGTGCCGGCGTCCGGCCGCTCCAGCATGTTGACGCAGCGCAGCAGCGTGCTCTTACCGGCGCCGCTCTGCCCGAGAACCCCGAAGACCGCACCCTCGCCGACGTGCAGATCCACCCCGTCGACGGCGGTGACGGAACCCTTCCTGGAGCGGTACGTCTTACGAAGACCGCTTATTTCAATCACGTAAACACCCTGGTCAGCAGTTGTGACGAGCGTCGCAATGCCTACCGGCTCAGTGGGCATTTGCGGCAGGGCCCACGCTAGCCTCTGTTACGGCTCCAGGCCACTTCGTGTAACGACCCTCACGACTTTCGTTACTTTCACCGTCCCTTGGGGACAGCTGCCGCCGGACAACCCGCCGAGCCCGTCCGCCGGCGAGCGCCGAGCCTGTGCGCCGGCGAGCGCCGAGCGTGTGCGCCGGCGAGCGCCGAGCCCATCCGCCAGCCAGCGCCGGGCGCGGGGATCGCGGGCCATACCGGCACCGGGCCGTTTCGGCTCCGCGCGCTGCCGGCCGCGGTCCCGGCGCAGCCATGCAACCGCCACGCCACACCCGGGCCGGCCCCCGCTCTGTGCGCCGCGGCCGCGCAGTCACGGCGCAAGCCATCCGGCCGGGCCATGCCGGGCCGGCGCGCGAATGGTCAGCGGGCCTCGTGGACGAGGATCGCGATCTGGACCCGGTTGGCGCAGCCCAGCTTGTCCAGCAGCCGGGAGACGTAGGCCTTCACGGTCGGGACGCTCATGTGCAGTTCAGCGCTGATCTCCGCGTTGGATCGCCCGGTCGCGACGGCCTCGGCGACGATCCGCTCCCGCTCGGAGAGCCGCCGCAGCGTCGTCACGGCACGAGCCCGCCGTGCGGACTCGCCCGCCTGGGCGCCGCCGGCCGGATCACCGTCACCGTGGCCTGCCGGGCCGGACCGCCCGGTGCCGGTGCGGCCGACCGCGTAGTCGATCAGCCGGGGCAGCACGGCCGGGGCGAGGATCGACTCGCCCGCTGCCGCGCGGCGCACCGCGTTCAGGATCTCGACGGGCGCGATGTCCTTGAGCAGGAAACCGTTGGCGCCCAGCCGGAGCGCGCCGAGCAGATACTCGTCGGTGTCGAACGTGGTCAGCACGATGATCGCGGGCTCCGGCCCGTCGCGGCGCAGCACTTCGGTGGCGGCGAGGCCGTCCATCCGGGGCATCCGGACGTCCATCAGCACGACGTCGGGCCGCAGGCCGCGGGCCATCTCGATCGCCTCGGCGCCGTCACCGGCCTCACCGACGATCTCGACCTCCGGCGCGGCGCCCAGCACCAGCGACAGGCCGACCCGGACCAGCGGGTCGTCGTCGGCGATCAGGACCCGGATGGAGTCGGCCATGGCACCCAGGCTTCCAGATCGAAGGTGAACCCGTTTCGCGGGTCGCCGTGGATGCCGTGCCGCAGCCGCCCGTCCACGAGTTCAACCCGCTCGGCCAGCCCCAGCAGCCCACTTCCGGCTCCCGGAACCGGCGTGCCCGCCCCGCCGCCCGGAGACGCCCGGCCGGCCGAGCCGACGTCATCGGACCCGGAGTCACGGCCACCTCGAAAGACCGGGGACACCCGGCCGGCAGAACCGATGTCGCCCGGCTCGGCACCACGGCCGCCACGGAGGCCCGGACGGCCGTCGGCGGGGGGCCGGCTGACGGGCGCGAGGGGATTGGAGACCCGGATGTGCAGCTCGCCGGCGGGGGTCCGCTCCAGCAGGAGGGTCACCGGGCTGCCCGGGGCATGCTTGCCGGCGTTGGTGAGTCCCTCCTGAACCAGGCGGTAGGCGGTGCGGCCCAGCGAGGCACTCAGCGCCGGACCGTCGAGGCGGACGGCCGCCGTCACGTCCATGCCGGCCGCCCGGGCGTCGGCGATCAGCTGGTCGAGGTGACGCACGTCGGGCTGTGGGCGCAGGGCGTCACCGGGGCCGGCTCGCAGGACGCCGAGGATCTCCCGCAGATCCTCCAGGGCGTGGTGGGCGCTGTCCCGGATGGTCGCGGCCGCCTTGGCCACCTCCTCCGGGGTCAGGTCGGGACGGATCTGGAGAGCCCCGGCATGCAGGCTGACCATGGAGATCCGGTGGGCGAGGGCATCGTGCATCTCCCGGGCGATCCGTTCGCGTTCCCGGGCGCGCAGCCGCTCGGCCCGCAGTTGCGCCTCCGTCTCGGCGCGGACGGCCCGCTCCCGCAGCGACTCGACGAGTTCCCGACGGGATCGTGCGGCCACCCCGAGAGCCACCACGGCCGCGAGGACCGCGACGTTCAGCACGAAACTCACCATCGAGCTGACCGCGAGCGGCAGGGTCGGATCCGGGTAGATCAGCGCGTACGCCATCCCGCCGGCCAGGCTGAGCACGGTCATCACGACGACCGGACGGCCACGCCGCAGGGAGATCACGGTGTAGAGCGCGATCAGCCCGGCGATCCCGGCTCCGTCGGCGACCACCGAGACCACCATCAGGAAGATCGCCACCGGCATCGGACGGCTGCGCCGCCACCACAGCGCCAGCGAGAGCGCGCACCCGGCCACGAAATGCAGGAAGACGGCGTCGTCGGAGAGCCCGCGGATCGACGCGGCGTCGCCGATCAGCAGAAGCCCGCCGAACCAGGACACCAGGATCGCCGCCACATCCCAGGCGCGGCCGTTGGTCAGTCGCCTCCACCGGCCGGACGACGTCGCCGCGGCCGGCTCCGCTCCGGCCGGCACCATCTCGGGCCGGTCGGCCACCGCGACACTCCGGGCCGAAGTCAGGCTCCCGGTCGGCACGGCGCTCCCGGTCCCGGACCGAGACGTGCCCCCAGGCACGAACACGGACGTGGGTGCGGACGCGGACGCAGACGTGGGTGCGGACGCGGGTGCGGGCGTGGGCGCGGATGCGGGCACGGACGTAGGCGTGGGCGCGGATGCGGGCACGGACGTAGGCGTGGGCGCGGATGCGGGTGCGGGGAGGTCTGGCGTAGCGGCGACGCGGCTGTCGGGAGTGGTCATGAGCGGACCAGGGGGCGCCAGAGCTGGCGGCCGCCGTCGTCGCGGACCGCGTAGCCGAGTTTCTCCAACGAGTCGCGCAGCTCGGCGGCCTCGCGGGCGGCCTTCTTGCGCAGGGCCACGGCGCGGGCGGACAGCACCGCCTCGACGGCGACCGGCAGCAGGCCCGTCTCCGGAACCCATGGCTGGTAGAGGCCGGTGAACGGATCCTCGTCGCTCCAGGGGTAGCCGTACTCCGTGAAGGTCCGCTCCAGCGGGCCGCTGTCGGCCTGGGGCTCGCCGTGGAACAGCTGCCGGGACTCGCGGTCGAGGATCACCAGGAAGCTGCCGTCCATGAAGACGAAGTCGATCTGCGGGCGGGTGAGGGCGACCACCCGGTCACCGGTCTCCAGGCGCACCTCACCGGCGCCGACGGTCACCCGGGTGCTGCGGCGTAGGATCTCCACACTGGCGAGCGCGCCGAGCACGGCCAGGATGGCCGCCTGGACAGCGACCTTCCACCAGGTGTCGACGGACGCGACCACCCGCCACACCACCCCGAGCACCGGGAAGTGGACGTCGACCAGCCAGCGCGCGAGGATCGGCGCCAGCACGGCCAGGACCACACCGGCGAGCGCCGGACCGAGCAGCACCAGCAGCCGGCCGGCCGGGGAGAACGCGAGCACCGTCGGCTCCCGGCCCGATGTGTCGCCGCCCATCCCCGCCCCCGTTCCGCCGTACCGCTGCCCCGACGCTATGCCCGCCTCACCGGAGCCGGCCAGTTGCCGAAAGTCGACCCTTCGAGACTTTGGTATATGCCGGTCACTCCTCGGGGATGGCCAGGGCGATGGTCAGCGCGAGGACCCACTGCGGGTCGCGCAGGCGCTCACCGTACAGCTCGCGCAGCCGCGCCATCCGGTAGCGGACGGTCTGCGGGTGCACGAACAGTTCGGCGGCGATGTCCTCGCGGCGGCCGTGGTGCAGCAGCCAGCTGCGCAGCGTCTCGACCATCTTGGCGGCGGCGGCCCCGCGTTCGCCGGCCAGCGGCGTCAGCGCCCAGGCGCGCAGGTCCGCAAGGGCACTCGGGTCGGCGGTCACCACCACGGCGGCGAGATGATCCTCGGTGTCGGTCACCGCACCGTCCGCCGGCGGGCTGAGCCGGTGCACCCGCACCGCCCGGTCCAGCGAACTGCGCGCCTCGATCCACGGCCGGGCCGGGCCGATCACCACGTTGTGACCGGTGAGCAGCCGGTTCAGGGTCGGCCGGGAGCAACCCTGCGGGTCCGGCACGAAGAGCACGGTCAACCCCGGCAGATCGGGTACGGCGTCGGCGAGCTGCAACGTACGCGGATCCAGCAGGTCGATCACCCAGCGTGCCGCACGCTCCGGCAGCAGCAGCGCGGTGAGGGTCTGCGGCGGCGCCCACTCGGCCTGCTCCGCCAGGCCCTGGAGCACGTGCGCCGGTTCCCCGGCGACCAGCGCCTGGGCCAGTTCCTGGAGCCGCCGCTGGCGGATCCGGCCGGAGGCCGCGAGTTCGTCGGCATGCCCGGCGACGCTCGCCGCGGACAGTTCGTCGATGTACGCGAAGACGAGTTCCGCGAAGTCGGCGATGGTGGCGGCCGGCTGTCCCGCCTCGACACTGATCGCCGCCAGTCCGCGCCACGCCACGCGGGCGCCCACCCGGTAGGCCGCCAGCAGCGCGTCGAGGCTGCGGCCGGAGCGGGCCTCACCACGGCCCAGTGCGTACGCCGCCTCGATCGCCGACGACATCGGGGTGCCGGGGTCGGCGCCCGGCCGCGACACCAGGTTGAGGAAGGTGCCCAGAGCCGCCCGTACCGCGCGTGCGATCTTGTGGCCGAGCACGCCCGAGAACGGCTCCGCGTACGCCGGCACCTCCCGGATGATCGCGGCGATGGTCTGTGCGGACACCTGCGGCAGGCCGTGCCGGAGTGGACCGATCACCTCCGTCGGCAGGCGATAGGACCGTACGTCGCGCAACGGTTGTTTCACACGATCACCTCACATTCCGGCCGTAAGTCCCGCTTGATCAGGAAGGCTTGTTCACGTTTCCATGCAATCAGGGACTCTAAAGAGGCCGTGAACCAGCATCCTTGTTCTCTCCGAACAATTATGCGGCTCGGGATTCACTTCCCTTGGTCATGACTTTGCGGCCGCCGCGCAGCAGTCTTGGTCACGTGGCTGTTACACAGAAGGTGCGCGACGGCGCGTGGCGCGTAGTCGAGCTGATCACCACCCCGGTGGTGCCGGCCGACTACCTCGACGTGATCGCGCCCCTGCGCAACCCGACCGTCCTGCGTGCCCGGATCGACGCGGTGCGCCCCGAGACCGCCAAGGCGGTCACTCTGGTGCTGCGCCCCGGTCGGGGCTGGCAGCCGCACCGGCCGGGACAGTATGTCCGGCTCGGCGTGGACGTCGACGGGGTACGCCTGTGGCGCGCCTACTCGGTGAGCAGCGCGGCCGGCCGTGCCGACGGCAGGTTCACGGTCACGGTCAACGCCGTCGAGAACGGTGTCGTCAGCTCGTACCTTCTGAAGAACGCCCGCAAGGGCATGCTCGTCCACCTGGACCTGCCGGACGGCGAATTCCTGCTGCCCGAGCAGCGGCCCGCCAAGGCGCTCTTCGTGACCGCCGGCAGTGGCATCACCCCGGTGATGGGCATGCTGCGCAGCGCCCTGCACGAGCTGAGCGACGTCGTCGTGGTGCACTCGGCGAGGACCGCCGAGGACGTCGTCTTCGGCGCCGAGCTACGCGACCTCGCCGCTCAGGGCCGGATCCGGCTGATCGAGCGACACACCCTCGCCGACGGGCGGCTCAAGCCGGACGGGCTAGCCGATCTGGTGCCCGACCTGTTCGAGCGGGAGACCTGGGCGTGCGGCCCCGGCCAGCTCCTCGACGACCTCGAGGAGCACTGGGCCGACGCCGGTGTCGCCGATCGGCTGCACATCGAGCGTTTCCGGACGGTCGTGCTGGTCGCCGGTGACGGTGGCACGGTGACCTTCGAGAAGTCCGGCCTGGTCGTGGACGCCCCCGGCGGCACCTCGATCCTCGAAGCGGGCGAGGCCGCCGGCCAGCTGATGAAATCCGGCTGCCGGATGGGCATCTGCTACAAGTGCGTGCTGCCGATGCGCGAGGGCATCGTCCGTGACTTGCGGGACGGCACGATCACCACTGCCTCCGAGGTGGACGGCGACAAACCGCTGATCCAGACCTGCATTTCGGCCGCCGCCGGCCCGTGCCGGATCGACGCCTGACCACAGACCGATTTCCTCTCCGAGGCCGCAACCCTCGGAGCCCTGCCCGAACGGCTCCCCACCGAGCCGGCTCCACGAAAGACGAGGAAGTTCCGTGACGACGCTGCAGCGCAAGGAAGTCAACCCGATCGCCCACCTCTCCCCCGAGGACATCGAGCAGATCGGCCGCGAACTCGACGCCATCCGGGACGAGGTGCTCGCCGTCCGCGGCGAGAAGGACGCGAAGTACATCCGCCGCGTGATCGCCATTCAGCGGCGCCTGGAGGTCGGCAGCCGGGCCGTGCTCCTGTTCTCGGTCTTCCCGCCCGCCTGGATCCTCGGCACGATCGGCCTCTCCATCTCCAAGATCCTGGAGAACATGGAGATCGGCCACAACATCCTGCACGGCCAGTACGACTTCATGCGCGACCCGAAGATCCACTCGACCACCTGGGAGTGGGACTTCGCGGCGCCGGCCGAGCAGTGGAAGCACTCCCACAACGAGCTGCACCACAAGTACACCAACGTGATCGGCCGCGACAACGACCTCGGCTACGGCATCATGCGCGTCGACGAGCAGCAGAAGTGGGCGCCCGCGCACCTCGGCCAGCCGCTCTATAACTTCATCAACGCCTGCCTCTTCGAGTACGGCATCGCCGCGTACGACCTGGAGCTCGGCCGCAACCTGTCGAGCAAGAGGCGCCGCAACAACCCCGACTTCCGGGCCCGGCTGCGTCAGGTCGGCCGCAAGATCCGCAACCAGATGCTGAAGGACTACGTGGCGCACCCGGCCCTGTCCGTGCCGGTCGGCCTGGCCTTCGGTAACCCGTTCGGCGCCTTCTTCGGCACCCTGGCCGCGAACGTGGTCGCCAACGTGGTCCGCAACCTGTGGAGCCACTCGGTGATCATGTGCGGCCACTTCCCGAACGGCGTCGAGACCTTCGAGCGCACCTCGATCACCGGTGAGACCCGCGGCGAGTGGTACCTGCGCCAGATGCTCGGCTCGGCCAACATCTCCGGCAGCAAGCTGATGCACATCATGACCGGCAACCTGTCGCACCAGATCGAGCACCACTGCTTCCCCGACCTGCCGGCCAGCCGCTACGCGGAGATCGCGCCGAAGGTCCGGGCGCTCTTCGAGAAGTACGAACTGAAGTACGTAACCGGGCCGTTCGTCGTGCAGGTGGCCTCGGCGTGGTCCAAGGTCTTCCGTCTGGCGTTCCCGAACCGCAAGCCGGCGCGCCCGATCGACCACGCGGTCCCGCCGCGGCACCCGGCCGAGGTCTCCGTCTGACGCGCCCTCGACGGCGCTGATCCCGCCGTCCGTCTCCTGCCCGGTCGCCCGTTTGCGGCCGGGCAGCGGCATTTCCCGCCCACGACGATTCCCGCCCGGCCGACGGTGCCCCCGCCCGACGGCATCGGCCGCCGCCTGTCAGGACACCTGGCCGGCCTGGTCAAGGCGCCTGGCCGGCCTGGTCAAGGCGCCTGGCCGGCCTGGTCAGGACGCAGATACGCCAGTTCGGGGAACTCCGAGCGGTAGGCGTCGATCAGGCGGGCGGCCACCTCGGGGCCGACCAGGGGGTGCGCGGCCATCGCCCGTACCGCTGACGTCCTCGAACCGGAGACGACCGCCTGCAGAACATGCCGCTCGGACGTCTTGACCGCCCTGATCAGCTCGGTGCCGTGCGCCGGCAGCGGAGCGACGCGCTGCGGAGCGGCACCGGCCGCGGTGACCGTGCAGGGCACCTCGACCACCGCATCGTCGTCGAGGACACCGAGCGTGCCGCGGTTGCGGACGTTGAGGATCAGGGTCGCCGGCTCGTCGTGGGCCAGAGCCCGCATGACCGCGAGCGCCACCCCCTCGTAGCCTGCCGGGCGGGACTCGTCGTGTTCGCGGTCGCCCGCGCCGGTCAGCTCCCGGTTCTCGGCCATGTAGGTGGCCTCGCGCTCCCGCCACGCCTCCAGCCAGGCCGCCAACGGCTCCCGGGCGGCGATCTCGGCATAACAACGTTGCTGCTGGCCGAGCAGGAACTCACCGCGCGTGTGCGCGGCATCCCGCACCGCGGCCAGGGTCCCGGCGGCGTCGTAGTAATAGTGCAGATATTCATTCGGTACGGCGTGCAGCTCCCGCAGGCGGCCGGCCCCGAAGAGTCGCCCCTCCTCGAACGTCGCGAGCCGCTCCGGGTCGTCGAGCAGCTCGCCGAGAAGCCCCGCACCGCCGGGTCCACTCTCCGCGGACGCGCCCTGCGGCCCACCGGATGCGACGGCCGCCGGGCGGGGCGTTGGGCCAGCGGAGCCGGCGGGAACGGCGGAGCCAGCGCGGACGGCGGGGTCAGCGCGGTCGGCGGGGTCAGCGCGGTCGGCGGGGTCAGCGGGGCCGGCGGCGCCGAGCGGGTGGACGCCGTAGAGCCAGCCGAGATGGTTGAGACCGGCGTAGTCGACGCGGACCGCTGCCGGGTCGGCGCCGATCGCGCGGACCACCCGGTCGACCAGGCCGGAGGGGGAATCACAGATGCCGATCACGCGATCACCCAGGTGGGCGGCCATCGCCTCGGTGACCAGACCCGCCGGGTTGGTGAAGTTGATGGTCCAGGCGCCGGGGGCGAAGCGGGCGATCCGTGCGGCGATGCGGTGGGCTTCGGGGACGGTCCGCAGACCGTACGAGATGCCGCCCGCGCCGACGGTCTCCTGGCCCAGCACTCCCGCACCGAGAGCGACCCGCTCGTCGACGACCCGGCCGCGGAGTCCGCCGACCCGGATCGCACAGAACACGAAGTCGGCGCCGGTCACCGCCTCGTCCAGGTCAGTGGTGGTGAGGAGCGCCGGCGCGCCGGGCACGTCGCGGGCCTGGGCGGCGAGCACCCGGCCGATCGCATCGAGGCGCCCACGGTCGACGTCGTGCAGGACCAGCTCGGTGATCCCGGTCCGGAGTCGGTCGGCGAGCAGCGCCCGATGCACGAGCGGCACCCGGAACCCGCCACCCCCGAGAATCGTCAGTCGCATTCGGTCTCCCTGACTCTGCTACCCGCCATCCGATCACAGTCCAGTGGGCCGGTGGACACCGCACGTGGAGGGAACGCCGACCGGCGCCGGTGGGAGCAGGCACGACCAGACGGATCCGCAGACGCCGGGCGTGCCGGGGTGTAGGGGTGAGGTGGGCCAGCGGTGCGGGAGAGGGCTGCGGGGCCGCGGTGCGTGGGGGTGCCGGCGGCGCGGGGGTGGGGCGGGGCAGGAGGCGCGGGAGAGCTGCCGGCAGCACCGGAGATGCCTGGGGGTGCCAAGGTACGGGAGGGTGGCGCGGTGCTTGAGGTGCAGCGGAGCCCCGGGCGCGGGTGGTCAGCGGTCGGGCTGGGCGTCGGACAGGCGGGCGATCGTGGCGGTCGCCCGGTGGACGGCGTTGCGGCTGCCCGGTGGGATGACGTCGTCGAGGAAGCCGAAGCGCGTGATCAGGTCGGGGTCGGCGGCGGCCCGGCGGGTGGCCTGCCACCAGTCGGCGATGTCGCCCCAGCCGGGGGCGGACAGGGAACCGCCGAAATGCTGGACCGACAGGCCACCGACCAGGGTGGCGAAGGCGACCCGGTCGGCGAGCGGCCAGCCGCCCAGGGTGCCGGCGATGAAACCGGCGGTGAAGACGTCACCGGCGCCGGTCGGGTCGAGGGCCTCCACCGGTACGCCCGGAACCGTCGCCACCTCACCGGTGAGGCCGTCGACCGCCATCGCCCCGTCGCCGCCGCACGTGACGACGACCACCGGGACCAGTGCGGACAGCTTCTCCAGCGCCTGACGCGGGTCATCGGTGCGGGTGTAGCGCATCGCCTCCACCTGGTTCGGCAGGAAGGCGTGGCAGTCGGACAGGTAGCCCAGCACGTCGCCGGACCACTGCTCGGTCTCGTCCCACCCGACGTCGGCGAACACCATCGTGCCCGCCGCCCTGGCCCGTCGCACCCAGCCGGTGCCCTCCGGCGACAGGCTCACCGCCGCGCTGCGGGCCGCCGGGAGGCCGTTGACCAGGCCGTCCTCATCGGTCGGGAGTGGATGCCCGTGGGTGATCATGCTGCGGTCCCGGTCATACGCCAGTGAGACGGTCACCGGGGAGTGCCAGTCGTCGACCCGGCGGGACGCGGACATGTCGATGCCCTCCTGGTGGCTGAGCACCCGATGGCAGAACTCACCGTACGCATCCGAGCTGAGCGCCGTGCCCAGGCCGGTGTGCAGGCCGAGCCGGCTCGCGGCGACCGCGAGGTTCGCCACCCCACCGGGGCAGGAACCCATGCCGCTCGCCCACACCTCCTCGCCGGGGGCGGGCAGCTCACGAAGGCCGGTGAAGATCACGTCGAGATAGACGACTCCCGGGACGAAGAGGTCGAGCGGTCGCGCCATCGTCCGATCTTAGCCCCGCTCCTATCGGCCAAGTCGTGATTGATCAGCCCGCCTTTCGCAGGTCGGTGTGGGTGGCACGCAGGGTGTCGACGGCCCGGTCGGTGCCCGGTGGGCGGACGGTGTCGAGCAGACGCCAGGCCTCGTCCAGAGCCTGGGACAATTCGCCGATCCGCTGGGCGTGCTGACGGCGAACGTCCTCGCGGACCTTCTCGATCCGCCGCATCCATCCCTCCGCGCTGGCGGCCGGCGGCGCGGCACCCGGCCGCACGGGGCCACGGGGCTCCGGCACGGACGGGGATGGCGGCCCGGACCGGGAATGCGGCGCGGGCGAGGTCTGCGCCCCGGACCGGGAATACGGCGCGGGCGAGGAGGAAGGAGCGGTGCCGGCCGGTGGAGCAATGCCGGACGTTGGAGCAATGCCGGACGTTGGAACGGTGCCGGAAGGTGGAACGGTGCCGGAAGGTGGAACGGTGCGGGCAGCAGGTGGAGCGGTGCCGGCGGGTGGGAAGGCGCCGCCCGGCGCGGCCGGGCCGCTTCCGAGGACCTCGGAGACCGGGACGATCGCGGCGATCGGGCGGCCCCCGTCGACCACGACGGTGACCTGGCCGGTCAGCCCGGTGACCCGGACGAGTTGCTGGAACCGCAGGCGAGCCTCAGCGACCGTGAGCTCGATCCGACGGCGTATCGGCGTTGCTGGTTCTCCCATACCACGATGATGCGCCGGGGGTATGACAAAAATGCGTGGGCCGCAGGTCACCCGTACGGATAGATTCCCGCCATGACCACCGCTGACGACGTGCGCACCGCCGTCTCTCTCGCTGCCGCCACCCTCCGGACGGCCGTCGGCCGGGACTGGCACGTGCCGGCCGACGGCCTCACCTGGTCCTGTTGGGAGACGGTGGAGCACATCGCCGACGACCTCTTCACGTACGCCGCTCAGGTCGCCTCGGAGAACACGCCGCCGGACAGCCATGTCCCCATCGGATGGCGGCGCAGCCGGCCGGACGGGCCGGCGCTGACGATCTACAGCGAGGACACCAAGAACGCCGAAGGGCTCGTCCAGGTGCTGGAGTCGTCGGGTGGGCTGCTCGCGGCCGTGGTCACGGTCGCGCCGCCGGAGCGCCGGGCGTTCCATCCCTACGGGGCCTCGGATCCGGCCGGGTTCGCGGCGATGGGCGTGGTGGAGACGCTGGTGCATCTGCACGACGTCGCCGTGGCACTCGATCTGCCGTGGGCGCCGCCGGAGGAGCTGTGCGACCGTGCGCTGCGCCGCCTGTTCCGGGAGGCGCCGACGACGACCGGCCGCTGGCCGACGCTGCTGTGGGCGACCGGCCGTGGCGACCTGCCGGGCCACCCCCGTCGCACCGACTGGAAGTGGGACGGAACACCGGCCTGAAAGGACCGGCGCGCCGTCCGGAATAGGACCGGCGCGGCGCCCGGCCGGAATAGGACCGGCGCGCCGCCAGCCGGAAAAGGACGGACGCGACGCCGGCCGGACGGCGCCGGGCGGCGGCGATCGCGGTACGGCTATCGGTATCGATAGGCGCAGAGCAGCTTCATCGCCTTCTCCGCGCCGTCGGTGAGGACCGCCAGATCCACGTCGCTGAAGATACGGGGCCGCGCGTCGACCGCACAGTGTGCTCCGAGCGTGTGCCCACCGCTCCCGATGAGCGGCACCCCGAGATAACTGCGCAGCCCGGTCATCTGGAGGAACGGGTTGTCCAGGTGCCGCGGGTCGGTCATCCCGTCGACCACGCAGTACGGCTCGCCGGTGAGCACGGTGTGGGTGCACAGGGCCCATTCGGCGGGGGCGCCCTGGGCCTCGGCGACCCATCCGGCGACGCCGTGCGAGCCGATGATGAATTGGGACGTGTCGAGCACGACCGACACGAGGGAGACCGACGCCTCCAGGAGGCCCGCGCTGCGCTGGCAGATCGCGTCGAGGCTGGTCCGCAGGTCGGGGTCGAAGAGGTCGTAGCCGGCGATCTCCCGGATGCGTTCCGGGACGCCGAGCCGGTCGAACAGGTCGGTGTTCACGACGCCTCCTTGGCGAGAAGTGACAGCTGATTGGGTCCGGTGACGCGGATCGGCGGGGCGAGGGCGCACCGCCGGCCGGTCCTCCCCGGCCGGGTTTCGAGGGGTCAGTGCCGGAATCCGCCGACCAGGTTGGTCAGGTCACCGGCGAGGCGGGTGAGGTCGGAGGCGGCCTGCTGGGTGGCGAGGGCGCCGTCGGCGGTCGCGGTGGCCACCTCGGCGACGCCGGAGACGGTACGGGCCACGTCCCCGCTGCTGGTGGCGGCCTCGGCGACGGATCGGCTCATCTCACCGGTGGTGGCGGTCTGCTCCTCGACGGCCGAGGCGATCGTGGTGGTGTAGTCGCCGATCCGCTGGATGACGTGGGTGATCTCGCTGATGGCGGTGGCCGCGGAGTCGCTGGACTCCTGGATGGCGCCGATCCGGCCGGTGATCTCCTCGGTCGCCTTGGCGGTCTGCTGGGCCAGTTCCTTGACCTCGCCGGCCACGACGGCGAACCCCTTGCCGAGTTCTCCGGCGCGGGCGGCCTCGATGGTGGCGTTGAGGGCGAGCAGGTTGGTCTGTTCGGCGATGCTGGTGATCAGCCGGACCACGTCACCGATCTCCGCGCTGGCCGCACCGAGTTCGGCGACCTGGTTGTTGGTGCGCTCGGCGACGGCCATGCCCTCCTGGGCGACACGGGCGGCGTCGGCGGCGTTGGAGGCGATCTCGGCGATGGAGGCGCTCATCTCCTCGGCGCCGGCCGCGATCGACTGGACGCCGACGTTGACGTTCTCGCTGGCGGCGCTGGCCGAGCCGGCCTTGTCGGCGACATCGGCGGCGCCGCTCTGGAGCTGGGCGCTGACGGTGGAGAGTTCCTCGGAGGCGCTGGCGAGGGTGACGGCGGAACCGCCGATGGTGCTGACGGTGTCGCGGAGCCGGGTGATCGCGGCGTCGAGGGCGCGACCCATCCGGCCGGGCTCGTCGTGGCTGGTCAGGCCGGTCTGCTGGGTGAGGTCGCCGTCGGCGAGACCTTCGCAGACGGTGGTGACGCGGCTGAGGGAGCGGACGATGCCGCGGGCGACCAGGAGACCGAGACCGAGAGCGCAGGCGATGCCGAGGACGAGCAGGAGGATCGACTGGAGACGGCTGGACTCGTACGCGGACCGGGCGTCGGCGGCGGTGGCGGCGGCCGCGGCGTTCTCTGCGGCGTCGATGTCTTCGAGCTGTTGCCGGAGCTCGGTGATCAGTGGGGCGATCTGCTGATCCCGGATGGCGCCCCACGCCTTGATCTCGTTGCGCCGGGAGGTGGGGAAGAGCTGGTCGTTCGCGATGCCGATGAACCGCTGCCAGCCGTCCTTGACGCTCGCGACGAGTTCCGCGGAGGCGGCGGGGGTGGTGGCCTCGTAGGCGGCCATCGCCGCGCTGACCTCGGCGAGATCCTTCTCGTACGCCGTCTCGTACTTCTGCTTGGTCGCCATGTCCGGGTAGATGACGTGACTGACCATGTCGATCCGGGACTGGTTGATGCCGGCCTTCAGTTCGCCGAGGGCGGAGACGCCGACCACGTTGCTGCGGTAGATCCACTGGGCCGAGTCGCTGGCCGAGGCGAGTGCACGCAGTCCGAGGATCCCGATCAGCAGCGCGACCACGGCTGCCACCATGATCGCGATCATGATCTTGAGGTTCACGCTGAGATCGGCCCAGAACCGCCGGCCCCCGACCTCAGCAGCCACTTCGGTCATCCTGTTCCCCCTGGTCCGGATGGCACGCGATGCGCGCACCTACTCAGGTCGGCACCTGGGGGCAACCTCTGAGCAACCCGCCTGAACCAGGAAAAACTCAGATCACTCGCCAGGCACCGGAGGGACGTTACGGGCGGGATTAGCCGGGTAGTGGCGATGACATGACCACGGTGCAGAAGGAACAGGATGTCATCGAGCTGCTGCTCAGTCAGCACCAGCAGATCAAGGCCCTCTTCACCCGGGTGAACCAGTCCACCGGGGACCAGAAACGGGACGCGTTCCACGAGCTGACCCGGCTGCTCGCCGTGCACGAGAGCGCCGAGGAGCAGGTGGTTCACCCGGCCGCCCGGGACGATGCCGGCGACGCGGTGGTGGAGGCTCGCCTCGAAGAGGAGAACATGGCCAAACGCGCCCTCGCCGCCCTCTACGACATGGGCGTCGACTCGCCGGACTTCGACACGCGGTTCGCCGAGTTCGAGGCGGCGGTGCTCAGCCATGCCCTGCACGAGGAGCAGGAGGAGTTTCCCCTGCTGCGCACGAAGACCGACCCGGACCGGCTGGTCCGGATGGCCGGGGCGGTCCGCGCCGCGGAGGCCGTCTCCCCGACCCGGCCGCATCCGAACGCCGGAGAGAACCCGGTGGCCAACCTGATCGCGGGTCCGCCGCTGGCGATCTTCGACAAGACGCGTGACGCCGTCCGCGACTGGCGGCAGTCGCAGAAGGACTGAGCGGGGTGGGAGGTCACGCCGCCCGGCGCGCAGGCGCCGGGCGGCGTGACCGCGTCTGATCGGGCCGGGCCGCGGGCCGGGCCGGCGGCTCCGGGCGAAGACGCCGCCCGGGAACGGCGTGCCGGACGGCGGGGGTGATCCGCAGGCGGCGCAGCAGTGGGGCGAACGGGTCACCGAACGTGCGGGCCGCCGTGTTGAGCAGCAGCGCGGCCGACACCATGCCGACCGCGGGCATGCCCACCAGCAGGGCGATCACCGAGACGACCAGGCCGCCCCAGACCATCACCCGCAGCCCCACGTCGGCGACCGGGATGCCGCTGGGCCGCTGTCTGGTCCACACCGGAAGGAACGACGAGGCGAGCGCCAGGGTGACCGCGCCCAGCACGGCCGCCGCGGTGAGGAACGCCTGCGGCCAGTCGAAGTGCCGGCCGAGCACCCAGCCGCCGGACAGCACCACTCCGAACCACACCTTGGCGAGTGCCCAGCGGCCGACACGGATCAACGGATCCTCGGTAGCCGTCGTCATGCGCACTCCAGCCGGACACGATCCACGGACGGGTGGTGAACAACACCCTACCTTCCGTGACCCCGGTGCGGGAGATCACCAACGGGAGGCGAAATCAGGACATCGCGAAGGCGGCCCGGAAGTCGTCGCGGACCGTCTCGCGCCGGTCCAGGATCGCGAAGACCACCCGGTTGAACCACGGCGCATCGGCCAGCGCCGCGGCGAAGACGGCGGCCACCTGCGCCGGGTCGTTGCCGAACACCCCGCAGCCCCACGCGCCCAGCACCAGCTCACGACAGCCGTGCGCGGCCGCCACCCGCAACACCCGCTCCGCCCTGCGCCTCAGCGCGCCGGGCACCTCGGGCAGCAGTCCGGGCTGGTCGCGAGCGATCATGGCACGGTTCGGCGCGGCCGAGGTCAGGAACGAGACGGGGTACGGACGGGCAAGGAACCGCCCGCGGTCGTCGCGGAACACCGGCACCGCCGGCGACCAGATGACCCGGTCGGTGTAGAGGAGTCCCCGGTCCGCCCGGTGGAAGGCGTAGAAGTCGCCGGCCGCCCGCAGCGACGGGTAGATCGCCGAGGCACGGGCGATGCTCTCCTCCTGCGCCTGTGCGCCGTTGAGGAACCCACCGCCGGGGTTGCGCGCCGAGGCGAAGTTCAGACAGGCCACCCGGCCGGATTCGGCGGCCAGCCGGCGGGCGGCGTCGAGGCTGCTCTCCCCGGTCACCTCGACGGCGAGCGGCCCGGCCACGGCCACCGGCTCGGCGAGCACATCGCCGGGCAGGTGCAGCCGGGTGCCCTGCACCGCGTGGGCCACGTCCCGGGCGATGTCGACGACGCCGTCGGGACCCTCGTACCACCCGCGTTCCACGATGGACACCGTCTCCTGGGCGATCGCCCGCAACCTGCCGCTCACGCCACTGATCATGGCGCACCGGGCGCCCGCGACTCCACGCGTTTTCGCCGCGCCTACGCCCCCGGGCGTACGCGACGGTACGACCGGGACATGACGACACCGGCACCCCGCACGGAGCATGCTCCGACGATGAGAAAGCCGGTGGAGAGTGCGGCGTACGGCATCGGTCTGGCGCTTATCGTCTCCGGGATCGTGCACCTCGGGGTGTTCCTCGCCGACGACGTGCCGTGGACCGGTCCGGTGTCGTGGCGCAAACCGGCCACCTTCGGGCTGTCGTTCGGGCTGACCCTGATCACGGTCGCCTGGATCACCCGGTACCTGTTCGTCGGGCACCGTGCACAGGCGTGGCTGCTGGGCGTGTTCACCGCCGACTGCGTCGTCGAGGTCGCCGGGATCACCCTGCAGGCGTGGCGCGGGGTGCCGTCGCACTTCAACACCGAGACCCCGTTCGACCGGGGGGTGGCGATGATCCTCGCGGTGGGCGGGGCGGTCCTGGTGGTGACGCTCGGGGCGTACGCGGTGGTGGCGCTCCGGGGGCGGGTGCGCGGACCGGCGGACATGCGGCTGGCGGTACGGGCCGGGTGCGCATTGCTCCTGGTCAGTCTGGCGACCGGCGTCGCGATGGTGGCACGTGGGACGGTCCTCGTCCGGACGGTGAGCGCGCAGGCGGCGTACGAGACCGGCGGTTTCCTGAAACCGGTGCACGGTGTCGCGCTGCACGCCGTGCTGGTGCTGCCGTTGCTGGCGGCCGTCCTGCGCGGGCTGGGCCGGCCGGAGCGGGAGCGCCTGCGGGTGGTCGGCGTCGCGACCGCCCTCTACTGCGCGGCGACCGCGGTGGCCCTCGCGCTCTCCTTCGGATGATCTCCGTCACCGTCCGGTAAGACCCGCTCAGTCTAGTAAATACCCGGGCGTACTGCTGCTCGACGAGCCTTTCGCGGCACTGGACGCGTTGACCCGGCTGCGCATGCAGGACCTGCTCGCAGAGGTGCAGCGCGAGGCCGGGACCACGGTGCTCCCTCGGCACCGTGCTGTTCCCGGCCGCCACTCCGGCGATCCTGTCGGGGTTGCGGCTCGGGCTGGCACAGGGCTGGCTGTTCCTCGTCGCGGCGGAACTGATCGCCTCGTCGATGGGGCTGGGCTTTCTGCTGATCGACAGCCAGAACACCGGGCGTACCGATGTGATGCTGCTGGCCATCATCCTGCTGGCGCTGATCGGCAAGCTCAGCGACACGCTGCTCGGTCTGGTCCCGCAGCGTGTCGCCTCGCCCTGACCGCCGTCCCGGTCACGCCGTCCGCAGGGCCTCCGTCGGGGGCATGCGGGCGGCCCGCAGCGCCGGGTAGAGGCCGGCGACCGTGCCCACCACCACCGCGGCGGCCAGGCCGAGCCCGGCCGCGGCCGGCGGGATGATCGGCTGCCAGCCCCGGTTCTGGGCGAGGACCACGGTGACCGCGGCGCCGAGCAGCACACCCACGCCGCCGCCGACCGCGCCGAGCAGCACCGACTCGACCACGAACTGCACGGCCACGTGCCGCCGGGCCGCGCCCAGCGCCCGCCGCAGGCCCACCTCGCCGCGCCGTTCCAGCACCGAGATCACCATGACGTTGGCGATGCCGATACCGCCGACCAGCAGCGCCACCGCGCCCAGGCCGAGGAAGAGTGAGGTGGTGGCGTCGGCGACGGTCAGCCGGGCGGAGAGCACATCGGACGGCCGGCTGACCGCCACCCGGCTCGCGGCCTGGGGATTGGCGGCTCGCGGGAGCATGCTCGCCACCTCCTCGGTGCGGGTGGTGTCGGTCCGGACGTACACCCTGGTGGGGTGCCCGTCCCAACCGAGCCCGGAGGCTGCCGCGCCGAACCCGATCAGCGCCGCGCGGTCGATCTCCGGGGCCAGTTCCACCGGCTGCAGGATGCCGACCACCACGAACCAGCGGTCGCCCAGCCAGATCCGGTCGTCACCGGTGAGATCCGCGACGCCGAGTACGGTCGCCGCCTTGAACCCGAGGACCACCACCGGATAGTTCGCGGTCGCCTCGTCCAGGAACACGCCGTTGAGGAGGCTGGCGTCCAGGGTGGACAACAGCGCGGTGTCGGTGGCCCGGACGTCGAGGCCGCCCCCGTGTGCGTCCGGGATCAGGTCCGAACGGTACACGGCGAGGTCGTCGAGCTGCGCGGTCGCCGACGCGGCGAGCACCCCTTCGGTACGGCGTACCGACGACGCCGCACCGTCCGGGAGCTGTGTCTCCTGACCGCCGCGCGGATCGGAGCTGGCCACGGTCAGCAGGTTGGTGCCGAGCCGGTCCAGCTGGGCGAGCACCTCGGCCTGACTCGACCGGGTCACGCCGAGCACCGCCACCATCGCGGCGATGCCGATCGCCACGCCGAGCACCGACAGGGCCGCCCGCCCGGGGCGGGTGCGCAGCCCGATGGTGGCGACCGGCAGCAGGTCGGCAAGCCGCAGCCGGGACAGCGGGCCGGCCGGCGGGCGTCTCATGGCGCCACCCGCCCGTCCCGGAGGGTCACCCGGCGGCGGGCGGCCGAGGCCACGTGCGTGTCGTGGGTGATCACGACGATCGTCGCGCCGCCCCGGTTCAGTTCGCACAGCAGCTCCAGGATCGCGTCACCGGTCGCCGAGTCCAGATTGCCGGTCGGCTCGTCGGCGAAGAGGACCGCCGGCCGGCCGATCAGCGCCCGGGCGATGGCCACCCGCTGCCGCTCCCCACCGGAGAGCAGCCGGGCCCGGTGCCGCATCCGGTGGCCGAGCCCGACCTGCTCCAGAGCGTGCTCGGCGGCGGCCCTGCGCTGCCGGGCCGGTATGCCGCGGTAGAGCAGCCCGGCCGCCACGTTGTCCCGGGCGTCGGCGTGATCGAGGAGGAAGAACTGCTGGAACACCACGCCGAGGCGGTGCGCGCGGAGGCCGGCCAGGCGGCGTTCGCTCAGCTTCTCCAGGGGTTCGCCGGCGATGCGTACCGACCCGGAGGTGGGCCGGTCCAGGCCGGCGGCCAGGTTGAGCAGGGTGCTCTTGCCGGAGCCGGACGGGCCCACGACGGCGACCATCTCGCCGCTGTGCACGGCCAGGTCGACACCGCGGACCGATTCGACCGGCGGGCTTCCCGGGTACGTCTTCCGCACGTCGACCAGTTCCAGGGCGGCGGTCACTGTTCCGGCACCTCCACCCGGTCCCCGGCCCGGACCCCGCCGGTCACCTCGACCAGTCCGGTGGCCTCGTCGAACAGTCCGGGTTTGACGTCCGCGTACGCCCCGGAGGCGAGCTTCACCCGGTAGCCGCCGCCGGGCCGGGCCAGCAGCGCCGACACCGGGACGGTGAGCACGCCGTCGCGGACCGCGGTGGCCAGGCTGATCTGCACGGCCGCCTGGTCCCAGTCGGGCGAGCCGGACGGTACCCCGATGCTCATGGTCACGTCGACGGTGGCCTGCCGGGCGCTGCCGTCGTCGTCGGTCGCCGCGGTGGCCACCCGGCCGACCCGCAGCACCCGGCCCTCCGCCCGGACACCGCCGGGCAGGGTGACCGCCACCTCGTCGCCGGCCTTCAGCTGGTTCTGCCGTTCGGCCGTCACCTGCGCCGTCACCACCCGCCTCGTGGTGGTGCCGGTCAGCACCGACCGGTCCGGCCCGGTGCTGGTACCGACCGATGCCGTCGTCGCACCGACCCGCATCTCACCGGAGAGGAACACCACCGACCCGAGGGCCAGGCCGCCGGTCCGGGTGGTGCCCCACGTCTGCAGGCGGCGCACCGCGGCCGCCGTCGCCGCGGTGAAGTCGGTGTCCACGGTCATCTCGTGATCCGGGTCCATGCCGAGTGCCCGCAGGTTGCGTTCCAGCTGGCGGACGTCCTCGCCGTCGGTGGTCCACCGGTCGAGGTCACGGTAGGCGGGGACGGTGCCGTACAGCAGCCGGACCGCCGTGCCGTCGACACGGTAGAGGACACCGCCGCGGCCCACCCGCGAACCGGCCGCGGCGGTCGCGGTCAGCACGCCGGCGGGGCCGCGGTGCACGACGTCGTACGAGCCGTCGAAGCCGTACGTGCCGGACAGCCGCAACCGCTCGCTGACCGATCCGCGGGTCACCTCGGCGGTCTCCGTCGGCACCTCCGTGGCACCCGCGGCGGCCTCCGGCTCGGCGGTCAGCGTCCAGCCGGTGACCAGCACCCCCGCAGCGACCACCACGCCGGTCAGCGAGCCGGCGATCAGCCGGCCTCTGCGCCGCACCGTCATTTCCCGATCATGATCGCGCCCGACCAGTGCTCCCGGCAGACGTCGAACGCGGCCTTGAGCCTCGGCGAGTTCTCCGGGTTCTCCTTCTCCAGCGGGGTCCCGGCCAACGGGAATGCGCCTTCCGAGTTCGGGTCCGGCCACTCGGCGACACCGTTGTCGCGGAGGCACTGGGCGAACTTGCGCAGCGCGTCGACGTCCTCCGGGCCCGGCGGATCCGGCTCGCCGCCGTCGGTCTCCCCGTCGCCCATGGCGCCCTGCGGCACCTGGTCGTAAAGGCCCTGGCAGGCGGTCCGCGCGGCGTCGAACTGTTCGTCGGTGTACTTCTCCTCCAGGGCCTCCTGCTCGCCCGCGGGCAACTGGAGACGATGCTCCTCGACGAACGGCTCCGGCACGTCCGGGATGCCGTTGTCACGCATGCACTGGACGATCTGCCTGCCGAGGGCGAGCAGGTCCTCATCGGACATCGACGACGACGCAGCGGCGGACGGTTCCCCGCCCGCACCGGGTGAGCAGGCGGCCAGCGCGACGAGCATCGTGGCCGCCACGCATCTCATGACGATTCTCATGGCAGTCAGGCTGGTCCTCGGGGCGGCCCCGATCGTCCGCGAACGGTCGGATTCTCCCCGGCCCCCGTATGCCCACGGTATGACGGGCAGGTCATACCGCGGACCGACGGCAGCGGGCCTCGCGGTCTCTAAACTGGACGAATGTCCCGGATGAAGGGCCTCAGGTGGCTGGCGGTCGACCTGGTGGTCGCCACCGTCCTCACCGTCGCGTCGGCAGAGGAGCTGCGCGACGAAGTCGACCGGTGGTGGACGTTCACGCTCTTCATGGTGGTGGGCCTGCTCCTGTGCCGGCACAGGCCGCTCGCCGCGGTCGTCCTCACCACGATCGGCACTCTCGGCCACCACGTGCCCGAGCCGACCGGGGTGGAGGCGCTCGACCTCACCGTGCTGATCGCCCTGTTCGCGCTGGCCGCCGCCGACGACCGGCGACGGCGCACCGGTGCGGTCGTCTGCGGCGTCCTGATGGCCGCGGTCGCCGTGCTGAGCCTGGCACTGCCGTCGCCGGCCGGTGACGTGCCCGGCATGCCGATCGACACACGGGTCATCGCCGTCCAGGGTGATCGGGTGATGATGACCGAGCGCGAGGAACGCGGCATCGGCGACCGCCTGTTGCAGAGCAGTGGCCTGCTGCTCGCGCTCGCCGTCACCTATCTGCTCGGCGACAATCTGCGCGGCCGGCGCATCCACCTGCGGACCCTGGAGCGGCGTGCCACCGACCTCGAACGCGAGGGGCAGCAGCGGGTCGCGCTGGCCACCGCCGCCGAGCGGGCCCGCATCACCCGCGAGCTGCACGACGTCGTCGCCCACGGCCTGTCCGTCATGGTGGTCCAGGCACAGGGGGCGGCGGCGGCGCTGAAAAGGCATCCCGAGCGGACGGAGACGGCGCTGCGGGACATCGTCACCACCGGCCGGTCGTCGCTGGCCGAGATGCGGCGCCTGCTCGCCATCGTCCGCGAGGAGCCGGAACTGGCCCCGCAACCCGGCGTCGACGCTCTGCCCGGACTGATCGACCGGATCCGCGCGGCCGGCACCACCGTCACGTTCACCGTCGACGGCGACCCGGCTCCGCTGCCCGCAGGTGTCGACCTGTCCGCCTACCGCATCGCGCAGGAGGCGCTGACCAACACCCTGAAACATGCCGGCGAGGGCGCGGCCGCCCGGGTGCGGCTCGGTTTCCACCCCGATCTGCTGGAGATCGAGGTCTCCAACGACGGCCGCCGGCCACCGGCCCCCCTGTTCGACGCCACCGGCAACGGCCTGCGCGGCATCGCCGAACGGGTCCGGCTCCTCGACGGCACCCTCCAGACCGGCCCGCTCACCACCGGCGGTTTCCGCGTCCTGGCCTGTCTTCCGCTCCGGCCGGCCACCCTCCCACCCCCCATCACGGACTCCGGCGACAGTCCACCGGCGCGGACGGGGAGCGACTCATGAACATCCGGGCGGCGACGGGGGCCGGGGACGGTCCGTCCGGGTGGACCGGGGGCGACTCGTGAGCATCCGGGTGGTGCTGGTGGATGATCAGGTTCTGGTGCGGACCGGGTTCCGGATGATCCTTGACGAGACGGGGGACATCGAGGTCGTCGGGGAAGCCGGGGACGGGGCCGCCGCGATGGAGGTGACCGCCCGGACCCGGCCGGACGTGGTGCTGATGGACGTCCGCATGCCCGGGGTCGACGGGATCACCGCCACCGAGCGGATCCGGGCGCTCTGCCCCGCGCCGAAAGTGATCATCCTGACCACGTTCGACCTGGACGACTACCTGTTCGCCGGGCTGCGGGCCGGGGCCAGTGGGTTCCTGCTCAAGGACACGCTCGCCGACGACCTGATCACCGCGCTCCGGGTGGTGGTCTCCGGGGAGGCGGTCACCGCGCCGAGCGCCACCCGGCGGCTGATCGCGCATTTCGTCAACGCGCCGACGGTCCCGCCCGCCCGGCCGGACAGCCGGCTCACCGTGCTGACCGCCCGCGAGCGGGAGGTGCTCGTCCTGATCGCGCGTGGTCTGTCCAACGCGGAGATCGCCGGTGACCTGAGCGTCTCCGAGGGGACGGTGAAGACCCACATCAGTCGCATTCTGGCGAAACTCGGCCTCCGCGACCGGGTCCAGGCGGTCATCCTCGGTTACGAGTGCGGCCTGGTCCGCCCCTGACCGCCGCCCGGCAGTGCCCCGGGCGGCGGCTCCTAGGATGGCCGGCATGATCGAATTGCCGGTGGTCAGAGCCAGTTCGCGGGTTGCTCCGGAGCATTTCCACGCCCGCTGGTGTGACGTGGCGACCCATCCGGAATGGGCGCCGGGAATGGAGTACCTCCGGCTCGACGGGCCGCTGCGGGTGGGAGCCCGCGGGGTCATGAAGACGCGGGCCGGGCAGGAGACGGCGTTCGTCGTCAGTGACCTGGTTCCGGGGCTGGCGTTTCAGGACACGGTCCTGCTCGACGGCGGCGAGCTGACCGTCCGGCATGAGTCGCACCCCGACGGCACGGGCAGCCGCCTGGAACTGCACGCCCGCATCGAGGGCCCGCGCGCCGCGGACCTGGCGGCCGGGATGGCCGGCCTCGGCGAGGTGCTCGCCGCCGATCTGGCCGGCCTGATCGCCCTGGTCGAGAACGAGCACTGAGCCCGCCCCGCCGCATCCGGCTGGTTCTCACCGCTGTCTCAGGGCGCCTGAGACAGCGGTGAGAACCAGCCGAACCCGAAGGGCGGACCCGGCCGAGCACGGGCCGGCCGGGCCGGCGGGCGGGACGGCGGCGGGACGGCGGCGGGACGGGCGGCAGGACGGCGGCGGGACGGCGGCGGGACGGGCGGCAGGACGGGGCGGCGGGACCGAGCGGCCGGGCCAAGCGGCGGGACTGGGCGGGCGGACCCAGCGGGCGGGCCGGGTGGCGGGTCAGGGGGCCAGGCGGAAGAGTTCGGCGTGGATCTGGCGGGTGGGCACCTTGAGGTGGCGCAGCGTGGTCAGGACGGCGTCGGTGAGGGCGGCCGGGCCGCACACGAAGACGTCACGGCTGGTGATGTCCGGGATCAGGGCGTGCAGGTTCGCCGGGGTGAAGGGCTGGTTCGTGTCGGAGGTGCGGCCGGTCAGGACGTGCAGGCGGGCGCCGCGCTCGCGGGCCAGGTTGCGGAGTTCACCGATGAGGACGGCGTCGGCGCCGGAACGGACCCGGTAGAGGACGATCACGTCGCGGCCCAGGTTCGGGTCCTCCAGCAGGGAACGGATCGGGGTGACGCCGATACCGCCGGCGATGAGCAGGGTGGCCGTACCGCTGCGCTGGTCGATGGTGAAGGAACCGTAAGGGCCCTCGGCGAAGACCCGCGCGCCCACCGGAAGGTCCCGCAGACCGGCGCTGGTCGTGCCGACGCCTTTCGCGGTGAGCCGTAGCGAGCGGCCGTTCGGGGCCGCCGACAGGGAGAACGGGTTGACCTGCCACCAGCGGTTGTGGCCGGGGAAACGCCACAGGAAGAACTGGCCGGCCTTCGCCCCGAGCAGGTGCAGGTCGCGGCCGGTGACGTGGACCGAGACGACGTCGCCGGACTCGGGGACGACCGCGGCGACGCGCATCCGGTGCCGGTGGTTGCGGGTCAGCGGGACGGCCAGGCGGTACGTGATCAGGGCGCCGATCGCGCACGCCCACAGCCCCCACCAGTAGATCTGCGTCAGCACGGTGATGGTGAAGGCGGTGCCCTCGTAGATCTGGTGCACGATGCCGAGTACCAGGACGACGTAGAGCAGCAGGTGGACGGTGTGCCAGGCCTCGTAGGACAGGCGGCGCCGGGCGATCCGCACGGACAGGGCCACGACCAGGACGATCAACGACACGGCGATCAGGCCCAGGAGTACGGGGAGCTGCTTCGACAGGGTGGCGGCGGTGGCGAGGAACGAGACCCGGTCGTATCGGGCGAAGCCGAGGATCACGAACGTCGGGTGCAGGACGGCCAGCCAGAAGACGGCGAAGCCGGTCAGGCGGTGGCAGCCGGTCAGGCGGTCCATGCCGATCGCCCGGTCCAGCAGCGGCAGCCGGGCCACCAGCAGCGCCTGTACGGTCATCGCGAACGCCAGATAGAGGCCGAGCAGCCGGCCCACCTGGCCGAACGTGTTGTGGGCGGGCGGTCCGGCGATGAGGAACATCGCATGGATCAGCGTGAGGTTGACGATGAGGAACGTCCCGATCGCGGCGCGCGCGACGAGCGGCTGAGTCACTACGGTCTCCCCTGATGGACCCCTATCTTCAGCGTTGTACCGGGATCGACGCCATCCGGTTCACGACAGAGGGAACGGCACCGCCCGCCTCCGGGAAGCGGAGGCGGGCGGTGGCAGGCGAGGCGGGTGGAGACGGTCAGCGGAAGCTGGGGTGGGTCGCCAGTTCGGCCAGCGCGGCGTCGGTCAGCGGCAGCCCGGCCAGCGGCCGGAGCCCGTTCGCGGTCGGGTCGGCGTAGGTCGGCGACGTCGACTGCATCACGTAGACCACCGTGCCGTCGGAGTGCCGGTATCCGGCCCAGGCCGTCCCGGCGCCCTCGTGGATCACGCCGACCTTCGCGTTGCCGACGGTCACCGGTGTGCAGTTCCCGCCGCGGCCCCAGAACTGCTTGGTGAGGGCGCACGCGTCCTTCGGCAGGCCGTTGCCCGGTTCGCTCACCTCGACGAGCAGTTCGCCGACACCGGCGCCCTTGCCGATCGCGACGGCGGCCATGTTGCGCCAGAAGTCACCCTCGATGGTGGACTGGTGGGAGCGGAACGGGACCCCGTCGGTGGTGTTGCCGGACTTCGCCGTGTACCCGTCCGGGACCACGCCGAGCACCGAGGTGAGCAGCTTCTTCCCGTTCTGGTAGTGCTGCCCGCTGTCGGCGGTGGCGTCGCCGCTGTTCTCGGCCGGCCACGACGGCTCGGTCTTGGCGAGACCGGACGGGGTCGTGCCGGCCCAGCTCGGTGTCTCGACCGGGAACGGCTGCACCGCGCCCGACGGTTCGGCGGCGACCTGCATGCCCGTACCCCCGCCGACTTTGCCCTGCCCCGGGATGAGGGCGAGGGTGATGCCGAGGATGGCGGCGGCGGAGCCCACACCGGCGAGCAGGTTGCGCCGGGACGCCTTGCGGCGGGCGGCGGCGATCGCGGACTTCGACTCCATCGGTGGCGGCTCCGGGTGGTGCGTGATGGTGTCCCGTAGCGCGGCGCGCAGTTCGTTCTCGTCCATGTCGGTTCCCCTCAGTCGGCGGTGACGGGATGGGCGACCAGGGTGCGCAGCGTCTCCAGGCCGCGCGCCGCCTGGCTCTTGACGGTCCCCGCGGTGCAGCCGAGCGCCGCCGCGGTGTCCTCCACCGAGAGGTCCTGCCAGTAGCGCAGCACCAGCACGGCCCGCTGCCGGGGTGGCACCTGGGCGAGCGCCCGGATCAGCGTCACCCGGTCCTCGCTGGGTTCCGGGGCCGCCGCCCGTTCGATCCGGGTGTCGTGCGGCCGCTCCCGCTTCCACCAGCCCCACCTGCCCTCGTCGATGAAGGACGAGATCAGAACCTTGCGGAGGTACGGGTCCAGAGACTCGTGCCGCTGCACCCGGTTCCAGCGCAGATAGAGCTTCGTGAAGGCGTTCTGCGTCAGGTCCTCGGCCCGATGCCAGTCCCCGCACAGCAGAAAGGCGGTCGCCCGCATAGCGGATGACCGTGCCGCGAAATACTCGGCGAACGCGCTGTCGCGGTCGCTCATGCCGGTCCCCCATCCTGTCGGTCCGCGTAAACACGAGGCGACCACCCCGCAGGGTTGCACGGCCCGGACAGAAAAAAGCGGGGAGGCCGCCGGACCGGCCTCCCCGCTCTCGCTCAGCGGGTCACTTCGGGGCGCCCAGGTCGTCGAGCGCCTTCGCCGCGCCGCGGTGCACGACCACCGGGCTGGTCTTACGGGCCGTGTCGAGGCTGATCTCCGCGGCCGCCGCGTTGGCCTGTTCCAGTTGCGCCCGGCGGTCGAAGAGTGTCCTGGTCAGCACACATGCGACGTTCGGGTCCAGGTTCTCGCGGACCAGCAGGACGTTCGGGACCACGATCGTCTTCACGTCGGCCGGCGTCTGGTAGACGGCGGCCGGGACGACCCCCTCCTGGTAGACCTCGTTGATCTTCTGCATCTGCGGCAGCAGCGCCGAGATGTCCAGGAACTGCACCTTGTCGGCATTGGTGGTGAGCAGGTCGGTGATCCCCGGCGTGGGCAGGCCGCCGGAGAAGAACATGGCGTCGATCGTGCCTTCCTTCATCCCGTCGACGGTCTTCGTCAGATCCAGTTTCTGCGCCTGCACGTCGGTCTCCGGGTTGAGCCCGGCCGCGGTCAGCACCCGGTTGGCGATGACCTCGGTGCCGGACTTCGGGGAGCCGGTCGAGATCCGCTTACCCTTCATCCCGGCGACATCGATGATCCCGGCCTCTTTGCGGACGATCACCTGGGTGTAGTTGGTGTGGATCCGGCTCAGTGCCTGCACCGGCTGCTTCGTGGTGAAGCTGCCGGTGCCGTTCACCGCGTCGGCGGCGGTGTCGGCCAGCGAGAACGCCACGTCGTAGGTGCCCGCGACCAGCTGCTGGATGTTCTGCACCGACGCGCCCGTCTCGGCCGCGGTGGCCTGGACGTTCTTGCCGGCCGAGTTGATCTGCTCGGCGTAGGCGTTGCCGACGGCGAAGTAGACGCCGATGGCGTTGCCGGTGGCGATGCCGACACGGGTGGCGGCGGCCACCTCGCAGGTGACGGCGCCGCCGGTGTCGGTGCTGGCGGTGTCCTGCCGGCCGCCGCACGCCGCGGTGGCGGCCGCGAGCGTGCTGACCAGCGCTATTCCCACTATTCGTCTCATGCTTCTCCTCCAGGAGGGTGGTGCGGCAAGGAGCGAATCTTCAAGGGGGGTCTGCGTTTTCTCTCCAGGGCGGCCACGAGTACGGCCACCAGCAGCGCGACCAGGCCCGCGACGATGCTGACCGGCGCCAGGTAGAGCAGCAGCAGGCCGGCGAGTCCCGCCGCCACCCGGCTCGCCCACCCGGCCGGCCCGACACCCGGCACCCAGCCGCCGGTCGCGATCGCCAGCCCGAACACCGCGAGCCCGGCGACCGCCGTCGTCCACACGATGCCGGTGAACGATCCGCGGGCGAGCAGGTGCTCGCCGTTCGACGTGAGGACGAAGGCGAGTGGCGCCAGGAAGGCGGGCAGCGCGTACTTCAAGGCCTGCCACATGGTCGGGATGGTCCGGCCGCCGGTGATCGCGCTCGCGCCGACGGCGGCCAGCGCGGTCGGTGGGGTCACCTCGGACAGCACCGAGTAGTAGAAGACGAACATGGCCGCGGCCGGTGCCGGCACACCGAGCGCCAGCAGGGCCGGTCCGATGATCACCCAGCCGATGATGAAACTCGCCGTGACCGGGACCGCGAGCCCGAGCAGCGCGAGCGCGAACGCGGCCAGGACCGCGGTCAGGGCGAGCACCGCGGCCGGCTCGTCGGTGATCGCTTTCGCCCCGTTGACCAGCAGCGAGGCGAGTTGTGCGCCGAGCCCGGTCTTCGTGGTGGTCGCGGTGATCACGCCGGCCGCGGCGCAGACGGCGACGACCGGCAGCACCCCGCGGACCCCGGCGGCCAGCGCCGCGAAGATCCGTGGCGGGGTGAGCCGGGCGGTACGGTCCAGGAAGGACAGTGCGCCGGCCAGGATCGTCGCGTACACCACCGACCGGGTGGCGCTCTGCCCCAGCGCGAGCAGCACCACGATGACGATCAGTGACGAGAAGTGGTAGCCGAACCGGGCCAGCAGCCGCCACGCGCTCGTCTCCGGGGCGTCGATCGCGCGGACCGCGAACCGGCGCACGTCGATCTCCACGGCCAGCAGGATGCCCAGGTAGTAGAGGACCGTCGGGATCATCGCCCAGCCGAGGACGGTCAGGTAGGAGACGTTGAGGTACTCGGCGACGATGAACGCGGCCGCACCCAGCGTCGGCGGCGACAGGATCGCGCCGACCCCGGCCGCGGCCAGCATGCCACCGGCCTGCTCCGGCGGATATCCGGCGCGGCGGAGCATCGGCCAGGTGACCGCGCCGACACTGACGGCGGTGGCCGTACCCGATCCGGAGACCGTGCCCAGAAGAAACCCGGCGGCGACCGCCGTGCGTCCCGCCGCGCTGCGCGACCGCCGGAACGCGGCGACCGAGAGGTCGACGAAGAACCGGCTCGCGCCGGACAGGTCGAGGACCGCACCGTAGATGGTGAACAGCACGATGTAGGTGGCCGCGACATCCAGCGGGGTGCCGTAGAAACCGCTGCCGGAGTTGTAGAGGGCATCGACGATCTGGCCGAAGTCGAGCCCCGCATGCGCGATCGGCCAGGTCTGCGGCAGCAGGCCGCCGTAGTAGGCGTAGGCGAGGAAGATCAGGCAGACGACCGGCAGCGCCCAGCCGGTGGTGCGCCGGCACGCCTCGATCAGCAGCACCAGGAGGATCGCGCCGAGAACCACGTCGACCGGTGCGAGAAGACCCTGCCGGAGCAGGAATCCGTTGTAGCCGCCGTCGAACGGATTCAGCGGATAGAGGCAGACCAGCAGAGCGGCGGCCGCGAGGATCCAGTCACTCACGGCGGGCGTTTCCCGCCCTTTACCCCAGCCCGGTCGGTACGCCAGGAAGACGAGCGGAAGCGTGCCCGCCAGGAAGATGATCAGGTAATACTGGCTGCCCTGCGCGAGCGGCCGGAACACCTGCCACAGCACGAGCAGCGCCACCGCGAACGCGGCGATCGACACGGCGGCCCCGGTCCGTCCGCTCAGCTGCCGGGCCGGCCGCTCCTCATCGTCGTAGTGCACGGCGGGCGCCCCGGCCTCCGCCTCGGCCAGGCGTTGCGCAGCCCCGGCCGAAGATCGATCATCGCCCATGGATCGGACAGTACTATGCGCCATCCCGTCCGGTAGTCCGCGCCGCGTCGTCACGCACTCTCAACGAGCGACGGCCGGCAGTCGTACGCCTGGTCCGGGAGCCCCGGTGTGGCGCACCGGGGAGCGCGGCCCTGGCGGAGCCGCGCTCCCCCACCCCTCTCAGGGGATCGCGGCGGTGGAGACGGTCCGGGCGACGACCTCCACCGAGTCCAGGGTGAGCAGCTGGGTGTCGGTCGCGGCGAGCCGGGCACGGGCCTCGGCCGGCACCGACACCGGGGAGCCGGCGGCCAGGGGCAGCAGGTGCAGGGTCACCTGGGCACCCGGGCGGTAACCGGCGTCGGTCAGGTTGACCGTCCAGACGGCGCCGTCCCAGTACCGGTCGGTGACCGGGCGGCCGTCGATGCGCAGCTCCCCGACGTCGCCGGCCCAGGTGATGTGCAGCAGCGGGTCACGGCCCGGGTCGGCGGCGAACTCCGGCAGATGCAGCCGGTAGACGGCGGCCAGCTCGTCGAGGGTCTCCGGGCCCGGGGCGGACGGACGGCCGTCGTGTTTGCCGTAGCTGACCGGGACCGTGGGGGCGGCCGGGCGCAACCGCTCGACGGTCACCGGCCGGCGCTCCGGTGCCGTGGACTGGGGAACGGTCAGGGTGGTGAAGGCTCCGGCCGTAGGGTCGTACAGCCGTACCTCAGCGGTCTTCGACGCCTTGACCGTGAGCGTTCCCGAGGCGTCCCACTGGAGTTCGTCGTCGGTGAGCAGCAGGCGGCGTCCGCCGTCCTCGGTGACCCAGACCGAGGCGGCCGTCTCGGCCGGGAGGACGAGCACGTCGAGGCCGCCGAAACGGACCGGCGTGAGGCCGGGCGTCACCGTCTGAACTGTTTCGGACACGGCGATCTCCACGTCGATGCCCGGCTCGGCGACGAGGACCAGGGTGGGTACGTCGCCGGGCAGCAGGGTGAGCGCCGACGCGGTGGCGTAGGTGATCGTGGTGCCGCCGGCCGTCAGCCGGAGCGGCCACCGGGCCAGCGTGCCCGGCGGGATGTCGACGGGCTTCGACGGGAGCTCGACGTCCCCGTGGTCCAGGGCGATCCGGAAGCGGGCGCCGCGATAGGTGGGCAGCGGGACGTGCGGCTGATGCCAGGAGAGGAACAGGAATCCGCTCTCGCCGTCACTGCGCAGCGCCCACCGCAGCGCGGTCACATCCTCGACATCGGCGGGGCGCTGGTCCGGCAGGCTGGACGGCATCTCCGCCAGGCGGTGACCGAAAGCGGACAGGAAGGCGTGCTGGCGGCGCAGTTCGGCATGGCTGGGAGCCAGGGTCCCGGCCTCGCCGATCGGGGCGTGGAAGTCGTAGCCGAGACGGGCGATGTCGTTGGGGTAGCCGGTGGCGTGCGATTCGTGCAGGTCGGGGCCGGGGTTGGTGCCGCCGGCGTACATGTAGTAGCCCTGCCACGCCGACCCGTTGCCGATCTTGCAGTGGGCGATGGCCGCGACGTCCGGGGCCGTCGGCCGGGGCCGGCGGTGGTACGCGGTGGCCATGCCGCCGCCCAGCTCGCAGGTCGCGGGCGGGAACTCCTCCGACGGGGTGCGCGGGCCGCCGGACGACGCCTCGATCGCCTGCGCGCGACGTACGTCGGCACCGATCCCCGGGTCGTCCCAGACGTGCGAGAAGAAGTAGTGGTCACGGAACGTCGGGTCCCACGGGGCGTCGGCGTCCACCCAGAAACCGTCGCCGTAACCGCCGTAGAGCGGTAGGACCTCCCCCGCGGGCAGGTCGGCGCCGCCCCATGCGGTGGCCGTCCAGAGCGGTGCCGACATGCCGGCCTCGCGGGCCAGGCGTTTGAGCGTGACCAGGTGCCGCGGCTGGTCGTACAGCTCGTTCTCCAGCTGGATGCCGAGGACCCTGCCGAACCGGTCACCGACGGCCGCGGCGATCTGGCCGAACCACTCGGTGACCAGCGCGAGATAGGCCGGGTCGTCGGTGCGGTGCCGGACCGGTGCGTGCTGCACCCAGTCCGGGAAGCCGCCGTTGCGGGCCTCGCCGTGGCACCACGGGCCGATCCGGAGCACCACGTCGAGGCCGGTCTCGACGGCCAGGTCGACGAAGGCGGCGACGTCGAGGTCGCCGTCGAAGCGGGCCCGGCCCGGCGCCGGTACGTGGTGCAGCCAGAAGACGTAGCTGGCCACCACGGTGACGCCGCCGGCCTTCATCTGTCGCAGTCGCTCCGCCCAGCGCTCGCGGGGCACCCGGCTGTAGTGCAGCTCGCCGGAGACGGGGATGACCGGAACGCCGTCGCGGCTCAGGTAGCGGTTGGTCAGCGAGAGGCCGGGCCGCGCGTCCTCGTCGTTGCTCATCCGCGGCCGGCGCAGCGGAGTCGCCCAGGCTTGGTGGCGAACGGAGAGCGGCTCGGGCCACAACATGGTCACTCCTTGCGGTGTTGACTGTAACCGGTCACAGGCCGGCAGTCCCGCACGATACACAGGCGTAACGGGTGGGACGCAAGGTCTTGACACACGGCCGTAACACCAGCACTGTAACCGGTCACAGGGGCTGGCCGGAGCACACGCTTCCCGGCCGGTTCCCGTCCCCGGCTTTGCGTTTCCCGGCCAAGCCGATCAAGGAGGATCGATGAAGATTAAATTCGCCCCGTTCATGGCGGCTCTGACCGCAGCGGCCCTTTTCACCACCACCGCGTGCAGCTCCGACACCGGCACCGAGAACCAGAGCGACCCCACCGAGAAGGTCGAGCTGACCTACTGGACCTGGGCGCCGAACATGGACAAGGTCACCGCCGCCTGGAACGCCAAGAACCCGAACATCCAGGTCACCGTCAACAAGCAGGACGGCGGCGACCCGGCCGTCACCAAGCTGCTGACCGCGATCAAGGCCGGCTCCGGCGCGCCGGACATCATGCAGGCCGAATACCAGAAGATCCCCACCCTGGTCTCCTCGGACGCGATCGCCGACATCGCCGCCGAGGTCGGCCCGGTCAAGGACAAGTTCCCGGCCGGCATCTGGAACGGCGTGACCCTGGGCTCCGAGGCCGTCTACGGCGTCCCGCAGGACTCCGGCCCGCTGATGTTCTTCTACCGCTCCGACGTCTTCGAGGCCAACGGCCTGCCGGCCCCGAAGACCTGGGACGACTACGCGGCGGCCGCCGAGAAGATCCACAAGGCGAACCCCAAGCAGTACCTGGGCACCTTCTCGGCCAACGACGCCGGCCTGTTCACCGGCCTCGCCCAGCAGGCCGGCGCCTCCTGGTGGGGCGTGAACGGGGACTCCTGGACCGTCGACATCAACGACGCTGCCACGCAGAAGGTCGCGGCGTACTGGGGTGGACTGGTCGAGAAGGGCGTCATCGACAACAAGCCGATGTACACCCCGGAGTGGAACGCCGCCCTCAACGACGGCACCCAGGTCGGCTGGGTCAGCGCGGTCTGGGCGCCGGGCGTCCTGGACGGCTCGGCCAAGGACACCAAGGGCAAGTGGAAGGCCGCCACCATGCCGCAGTGGGACGCGGCGAGCCCGGCGACCGGCGCGTGGGGCGGCTCGGCCACCAGCGTCACCACCCAGACCAAGCACAAGAAGCAGGCCGCCCAGTTCGTGTCGTGGCTCAACAGCGACCCGGAGGCCCTGAAGCTGCTGGCCACCGAGTCCTTCGTCTACCCGGCCGCGAACGACTCGACGAGCGTCCTGACCAGCCCGCCGGCCTTCTTCGCCGACCAGCCGGACTTCTACACCATCGCCGCCGACGCCTCGAAGGCGATGAAGCCGTTCACCTACGGCCCGAACGTCAACGTCGCCTACAGCGCGTTCAACGACGCCTTCGCCAAGGCCGCCGAGGCGAAGAAGGCCACCGCCTTCACCGAGTCGCTGGCCACCATGCAGAAGACGACCGTCGACGACCTGAAGAACGCCGGGTTCAACGTCACCGGATGAGTGCGACTCCGGGCGGGCGGCCCCCCGGCCCGCCCGGAGCGTTCGGAAAGGAGGTTCGGCGATGTCCCTCACCACCACCGCCCCGACCAGGACCGCGGCACCGCCGGCCGCGGCACCCCGGCGGCGCGCCGGAAGGAAGGCCGGCACTCCGTACGCCTTCCTCGCTCCCGCGCTGATCCTGTTCACCGCGTTCCTGGCCGCGCCGATCGTCTACGCCGGCTACCTGAGCCTGCGCAAGGTCAAGGTCAGCGGCCTCGGCCTGGGCGCGAAGTCCCGCACCGAGATCTGGGCCGGCTTCGAGAACTACGCCCGGTCGCTGTCCGACCCCGACTTCCTGCCCAGCGTGTACCGGGTCGGGGCGTACGGCCTGATCGTCGTCCCGGCCATGCTCGGCCTGGCCCTGCTGTTCGCGCTGCTGCTGGACGCGAACCGCACCCGTGAGTCGATCGGCAAGTTCGCCCGGATCTCGATCTTCCTGCCCTATGCGGTGCCGGCCGTGGTCGCGTCACTGCTCTGGGGCTTCCTGTACCTGCCCCGGGTCAGCCCGATCAACGACGCCATCGAGGCGCTCGGCTTCACCGCACCGAACCTGCTCTCCACCGACCTGACCCTGTGGGCGGTCGCGAACATCGCGGTCTGGGGCGGCACCGGCTTCAACATGATCGTCATCTACACGGCACTGCGGGCGGTGCCGACCAGCCTGTACGAGTCGGCGCGCATCGACGGCGCCTCGGAACTGGCGATCGCCTGGCGCATCAAGATCCCGATCGTGATGCCGTCGCTGGTGATGACCTTCGTGTTCTCGCTGATCGCCACGTTGCAGGTGTTCGCCGAGCCCATGACGCTGCGGCCGCTGGCCAACACGATCTCGACCACCTGGACGCCGTTGATGAAGGTGTACCGGGACGCGTTCGCCCGCAACGACCTCTACGCGGCCGCCGCCACCTCGGTGATCATCGCGCTCGCCACGTTCATCCTGTCCTTCGGCTTCCTCAAGCTCGTCGGGCGCCGGGCCTTCAACCAGGAGGACTGAATGACCACGACGTTGCGGCGCAGCCCGATCGCCACCACGCTCCTGCTGCTCGGCGCCGCGTACTGCCTGCTCCCGGTGCTCTGGGTGCTCATCGCGTCGTCGAAGAGCTCCGCCGAGCTGTTCTCCACGTTCACGCTGGCGCCGAGCACCCACCTGTTCGACAACTTCGCCGACCTGGCCGGCTACCGGGACGGCCTGTACTGGCGGTGGATGGGCAACACGGTCGTCTACGCCGGGGCCGGCGCGGCCGTCTCCACGCTGATCTCGGCGATGGCCGGGTACGCCCTGGCGAAGTTCGACTTCCGGGGCAAGGCCACCGTCTTCAACATCATCCTGGCCGGCGTCCTGGTGCCCGGCGTCATCCTGGCCATCCCGCAGTACCTGCTGCTGGCCAAGCTCGGGATGACCAACACCTACTGGGCGGTGCTGCTGCCCAGCTTCATCAGCCCGTACGGCATCTACCTGGCCCGGATCTTCGCGGCCGCGGCGGTGCCCACCGAGATCCTGGAGGCGTCCCGGATCGACGGCTCCGGGGAGTGGCGCACCTTCGGCACGGTGGTGCTGCCGATGATGCGGACCGGCCTGGTGACGGTGTTCCTCTTCCAGTTCGTGGCGATCTGGAACAACTTCATGCTGCCGTACATCATGCTGGGCGACGACCGCCTCTACCCGCTCACGGTCGGCCTGAACGGGCTGCTCAACCAGGGCGCCAACCAGCCGTCCATGTACACCTCGGTGGTGACCGGCGCGCTGGTGTCGATCATCCCGCTGATCGCCCTGTTCCTCACGTTGCAGCGCTACTGGCAGGTCGACCTGGCCGCCGGTGGCGTGAAGGCCTGACGACTATGATCCCGAACGTGTCGCGCAAACGGCCCACCATCCGTGATGTCGCACGAGAGGCCGGCGTGTCGTACGCGACGGTCTCCCGGGTGCTCAACGGACGTGACTGGGTCAGCCCGGAGGCGATCCGGGCCGTCCGCGACGCCATCTCCCGGACCGGGTACACGGCGAACCCGCACGCCCGGTCCCTGGCCACCGGTAAGTCCGGGTCGATCGCGTTCCTGCTCACCGAGCCGCAGCACCTGCTCTTCGAGGACCCCAACTTCTCGGTGCTGCTGCGCGGGGTGGCCCAGGCGCTCTCCGACCGGGAGCTGACGCTGATCCTGATGATCGCGTCGACCCCGGACGAGCGCAGCCGGGCGATCGCCTACCTGTCCGGCGGGCACGTCGACGGGGTGCTGCTGGTGTCGCCGCACTCCGGTGACCCGCTGCTGCGGCAGCTGGTCGAGGCCGAGGTGCCGATCGTGGCGTGCGGCCAGGTGCTCGGCTTCGAGGACCGGATCAGCTCGGTGTCGGCCGACGACTGGGGCGGCGGCCGGTCCGCGGTCGAGCACCTGCTCGCCCGCGGCTGCCGGCGGATCGCCACGATCACCGGTCCGCAGGACACCTTCGGCGGGGTGTTCCGGCTGCGCGGCTACACCGACGCGCTGGCCGCGGCCGGGATCACCGTCGACCCGGCGTACGTGGTGCACGGCGACTGGAGCCGGAAGAGCGGTGCCGACGGGATGCGCACACTGCTCGACCGGGTGCCGGACGTGGACGGCGTGTTCGCCGCGTCCGACGCGATGGCCGCGGCCGCCCTGCCGGTGCTGCGCGAGGCCGGGCGCGACGTGCCCGGTGACGTGCGGGTGGTCGGTTTCGACGACTCGGGCCTGGCGGCCACCACCGAACCGCCGCTCACCACGGTCCGGCATCCGCTGGAACGGATCAGCGAAGAGATGGTCCGGCTGCTCACGGATGTGATCGCCGGGCGTACCCCACTCTCCATCACCGTGCCCACCAGCCTGGTGGTGCGGGCCTCGTCGCCTGCCTGAAGCCCCGTCCGGATCGGGCCGAAGGCCGGCGCTGTCGAATGAAACACCCCTTTTGTGATGGAAGATCATGAGGAGTGTCATGAGGAAGCTCCCCCTCGTCGTCGCCGCCCTTCTCGCGGTGACCCTGTCCCCCACCCCCGCGCAGGCCCATCCCCAGGGCCTCACCATGCGCGGCGCCGACGTCTCCACCCTGCAGCGGTCGGTCGAACTCGGGCAGAAGTTCTACGACGCCCGCGGCCGCCGCGCCAACCCGTACGAGATCCTCGAGGACGCCGGCGTCAACTACGTGCGGCTGCGCATCTGGAACGACCCGACCAGCGGCTACTCCAACAAGGAGAAGGTGCTCAAGCAGGCCCGCGCGGCCAGGGCGGCGGGGCACAAGCTGCTGATCGACTTCCACTACTCCGACACGTGGGCCGACCCGGGCAAGCAGTTCATCCCGAAGGCCTGGGAGGGGCACTCGCTGGAGCAGCTCCAGCAGGACGTCTACGACTACACGTACGGCATCTGCACCAGCCTGAAGCGGCAGGGCACCACCCCGGACAGCGTGCAGATCGGCAACGAGATCAACGTCGGCATGCTGTGGCCCACCGGCTACGTGAACAACAGCGACTTCACGCCGCTGGCCGGTCTGCTCAACGCCGGTTACGACGCCACCAAGGCGTGCAGCCGGCGGACCCAGGTCATGGTGCACACCGCGCTCGCCGGCAACATCGACGCGGCGCACTGGTTCTACGACGGCATCACCGCCGCCGGGGCGAAGTGGGACATCACCGCGCTCTCCTACTACTGCATGTGGCACGGGTCCCTGGCGAACCTGTCGACGGTCATCGGTGACGTGAAGACCCGGTACGGCAAACCGGTCGTCATCGCCGAGACCGCCTACCCGTACACCACCGAGAACTACGACCACCTCGAGAACATCATGCTGTCCGCGGCCCCCTGCGACGGCATCCCCGCCACGCAGCAGGGCCAGGCCCAGGCGTTCACCGCGGTGCAGGACACCGCCCGGTCCGCCGGTGCGATCGGCGTCTTCTACTGGGAGCCCACGTGGACCTGCATCGCCGGCAACGGCTGGGACACCGAGGACATCGAGAACTCCGGCAACGCCTGGGAGAACATGGCGACCTTCGACGACAACGGGAAGATCAACCCGTACGTCCGCTGGCGCCGTTGACAGGCCTCGCGGCCTCGCCGCGAAGGAAATCCCCGTTCCTCATCCCCTGAAGGAGCGCCATGAAACCGTCCCTCCGAGCCGCCTTCTCGGCCGCGGTCCTCGCGGTCGCGCTGGTGGTGTCACCCGCCCCCGCACAAGCAGCCCCCCTCACCATGCTCGGCGCCGACGTGTCGTCGCTGCAGCGCACGCTCGACCTCGGCGGCAGGTACTACAACGCCTCGGGTGTCCAGGCCAACCCCTACGACATCCTGAAGACGGCCGGCGTCAACTACGCCCGGCTGCGCGTCTGGAACAACCCGGCCAGCGGTTACAACAACAAGGCCAAGGTGCTCCAGCAGGCCGCGGCGATCAAGGCCAAGGGCCTGAAGCTGATGGTCGACTTCCACTACTCCGACACGTGGGCCGACCCCGGCAAGCAGTATCCCCCCGCCGCCTGGGCGAACTACTCGCTCACCCAGTTGCAGACGGCCGTCTACAACTACACCTACGACGTCTGCACCAGCCTCAAGGCGGCCGGGCTCACCCCGGACAGCGTGCAGATCGGCAACGAGATCAACGTCGGCATGCTGTGGCCCCGGGGTCAGGTCGTGAACAGCAACTTCGCCCCGCTGGCGTCGCTGCTGAAGCAGGGCTACAACGCGACGAAGGCCTGCAACAGCGGCACCCAGGTGATCATCCACGTCGCGGACGCGGACAGCATGTCCAACATGCGCTGGTTCTACGACGGCATCCGGGCGGCCGGCGTGACCTGGGACCTCACCGGCCTGTCGTACTACTGCATGTGGCACGGCACGCTCGCGAACCTGTACAACGTGATCGTCGACGCCCGGACCCGCTACGGCAAACCGGTCGTGATCGTCGAGACGGCGTACCAGTTCACCAGCGCGGACGCCGACAGCGAGAAGAACTCCATCCCCGGCACCGTGCTCTGCGACAACATCCCGGCCACCTCGGCCGGCCAGGCCCAGCAGTTCACCTGGGTGCAGAACACGGCCCGCAACGCCGGCGCCGTCGGCGTCTTCTACTGGGAACCCACCTGGTACGCCATCAAGGGCAACGGCTGGGACCCGGCGAACATCAACGGCACCGGCGACGGCTGGGACAACATGGCCACCTTCGACTGGGGCGGCAAGGTCAACCCCCACATCAGGTGGACCGCGTGACCTCCTGATACACGGCCCGGCCCGGGTTCCCCCGGGCCGGGCCCACAGCCGGTGTTCTGTACGGTCGGGTGAGTGGTGTCAGACGCCCGCGGGGACCTGGTCGGACGGGGTGACGTTGTCGTCCACCGACGGGGGCCGGCGTTCCAGGGCGGCGCCCTCGACGTCGAGTTCCGGAAGCCAGCGCAGCCACGACGGGAGCCACCAGGCGGCGCCGCCGAGCAGGGCCAGGGCCGCGGGTACGGCGATCATGCGGACGATGAACGCGTCGAAGGCGATACCCACCGCCAGGGCGAAGGCGATCGGCTTGATGGTGTCGTTGCCCTCGGGGACGAACGCGGCGAAGACGGCGAACATGATGGTCGCCGCGGCGATGACCACCGGGGCGGCCTGGCGGAAGCCGGTCACGATCGCGGCGCGGGGTGCGGCGCCGTGGGCGTGGGCCTCGTGCATGCGCGAGACCAGGAAGACCTGGTAGTCCATGGCCAGGCCGAACAGGATGCCGACGATGATGATCGGCGCGAGGCTCAGGATCGGGCCGGTCGATCCGGCGTTCACCGCGTCGGCGGCCCAGCCCCACTGGAAGACGGCGACCGTGGCACCGAAGGCCGCACCGATGGTCAGCAGGAAGCCCAGCACACCGACCACCGGCACCAGCAGCGAGCGGAACACCAGCACCAGCAGGACGAACGCCAGCCCGACGACCAGGCCCAGGTAGACCGGCAGGGCGTCGTTGAGCTTCTGGGACACGTCGATGCTGATCGCGGTGCTGCCGGTGACGTAGACGCGCGTACCGTCCGCGGGGTCGACCGAGTCGCGGATGTCGTGGACCACGTCGAGGGTGCGCGCGTCCTCCGGGCCGGTCGTCGGGATGACCGTGACGAGGGCGGCGGTGCCGGCCCGGTCGGGGCGCGGCGGCAGCACCAGGGTGCCCTCGGGCAGAACCTCGGTGAGGTGCTTCTGCACCTGAGGGGCGAACCGGACCGCGTCGGGGCCGTCGATCAGGACGATCAGCGGGCTGCTGATGCCGGGACCGAACCGGGTGTCGATGATCGCCTGGGCACGGGCCTGGGTGGTGCCCTCGGCGGCCCGCTGGGCGAGTGTCGTCTTCATCGAGAAGAACGGGATCGCGATGACGGCGAGGATCGCGACGGCACCGATCAGGCTCAGCCAGCGCTGCTCGCTGACCAGCCGCGCCCAGCCACGGATGAAGCCCCGCCCGACCGGCAGTTCGTCGGCGGAGGAGGCGGACGTGACGGCAGGGGTGGCGGCGGAATGGGTGGAGGCGGCGGCGGGCGCCGGATAGGGCGTGACGGCCGGTGCGGTGGCGGCGACCGGCGGCAGGGAACGCTGCTTACGGGGCAGGGCGCGCCGGCCGATGAAACCGAGGATGGCCGGGACCAGGGTGATCGCGACCAGGACGGCGATCACGATGGTCGCCGCGGCGGCGACGCCCATCTCGGACAGGAACGGGATGCCGACGACGGAGAGTCCGGCCAGGGCGATCACCACGGTGAGGCCGGCGGTGGCCACGGCCGCGCCGGCGGTGCCGACACTCATCGCGGCGGCGGCCTCCACGGACAGGCCGCGGCGCAGCTCGTGCCGGAAGCGGGTGACGATGAACAGCGCGTAGTCGATGCCGACGGCGAGGCCGAGCATGACGGCGAGGATCGGGGTGGTCGACTGCAACTCGGTGAAGCCGGTCAGGGTGACGATGCCGGCCGCGCCGATGCCGACGCCGGCGATCGCGGTCAGCAGGTTCATGCCGGCGGCGATCAGGGAGCCGTAGGTGAGAGCCAGGACGATCAGGGCGACGACGACGCCGAGGATCTCGGAGGCGCCGCCGATGTCGGCCGGGTTGCTCAGCGCCTCACCGCGGGCCTCGACGGTGAGGCCACTCGTGCGGGCCTGCGTGACCGCGGCGGTGACGGCCTCGCGCTGCTCGTCGGTGACCTCGGACGGCTGCACCGGGTAGGTGACCGAGCTGTACGCCGCCCCCTGGTCCCGGGAGACGGTCGGCGACTTCGGGTCGAGCGGATTGCTGGCGGCGGCCGCGCCGGGCAGTCTGCCGAGCCCGGCGACGATCTCGGCGACCTTGGCGGCGTTCGCCGGGTCGGTGATCTTCTGGCCGGCCGGGGCCTCGAACACCACCTGCACGGTGGCGCCCGCGGACGCCTCGCCGAACCTCTCCTTCATCAGCGACAGGGCCGTGGTCGACTCCTGGCCCGGGATGCTGAAGCTGTTCGCGGTGGCGCCGGAGAGGGTGCCCGCGCCGACGCCGACCGCGACGAGGGTGACCAGCCAGGCGATCGTGACGAGTAGCCGGTGCCGTACTGACGCCAGCCCGAGCCGGTGCAGCAGCGTTGCCATCAGAGGTCCTTTTCTCACAATGAATCGACATGCCGGACAAGCGGATTCGGTACGAATCCAGGTGTCGGCCGAGGGGTGGGGCCGAGGGATCAGTGGCCGAGGGCGTCGTAGCCGATCGCGGCGAGGCGGCCCGGGGCGTCGGTGGTGAGCTGGTCGCAGAGGGCGAGACTGGCGACCGCGACGGCGCCGAGCGCGCCGGTGACCCGCAGCGCCCGGGTGGTGTCGGGGTGCGGGTCGTCGCCGAAGGCCTCGCCGAGGGCCTGGCCGATCACCGCGAGGGCCTGGCCGATCTCACTCTCCGGCTCGGCCAGCATCGAGGAGAGCAGCAGCGCGACCATGCCGGGCTGGGCGACGGCCAGGTGGGCGAGGCCGGTCAGCACCACCCGGTCCCGCTCCGGGCCGGCCGGGAGCCCGGCGACGCCCGCGCCGGTGTCGCGGATCTGCTCCACGCACCGGTCGATGACGGCCGTCTGCAGCGCCTCTTTGGTGGGGAAACGATGCAGCAGCCCGGTTTTGGAGTAGCCGACCGTGTCCGCGATCCGCTGGACCGAGGTCTCCTTGAAACCGTGCCGGGCGAACAGGTGCGCCGCGGCCTCGAGGATCTCGTCATCGATCTGCTGCTTCGTGGGACGGGGCATGCGGACCACCGTAGACCGTTATGGACCAGACTGGTCCGTCAGGGACCGTGGCGGTCCCCACAATGCGGAACGTGAGAATCTGGTTCCCCAGCGCAATCCGAATAAACCTGCAAAAGGTACGGATCGGACCGTAGCCGAGGCCTCGTCATGTGCCCCTGCCGCGCCTCGCGCCGGCCACGATTGAATGGGGCGACGACCCTGCCGCACAGATCGGATGCGCTGATGTCTGACCCCTTCGCCGACCTGCTCTTCACCGGAGGGCCGGTGTTCACCGCGGGCGGCGGGCCGGCCACCGCGGTGGCGGTGCGTGCCGGCCGGATCATCGCCGTCGGCCACGATCTGCGTGCCCTGGCCGGCCCGTCCACCGAGGTGGTCGACCTGGCCGGCCGGCTGCTGCTGCCCGGATTCCAGGATGCGCACGTACACGCCGTGATGGGCGGTGTCGAACTCAACCAGTGCGACCTGACCGAGACCACCGACCTCGACGAGTACCTGCGGCGGGTCGCCGTCTACGCGCAGCAGCACCCGGACGCGGCCTGGATCGTCGGCGGCGGCTGGTCGATGGAGACGTTCCCGGGCGGGGTGCCGACCAGGGAGCTGCTCGACCGGGTCGTCCCGGACCGTCCGGTGTTCCTCGCCAACCGCGACCATCACGGCGCCTGGGTGAACAGCCGGGCGCTGAAGCTGGCCGGGATCACCGCCGACACCCCGGACCCGGCGCACGGCCGGATCGACCGGGCCCCGGACGGCAGTCCCTCCGGCGGGCTCCAGGAGGGGGCGATGGAGCTGATCACCCCGCTCCTGCCGGAGGTGACCACGGCCGACCGGATCGCCGGTCTGGAGCGGGCCCAGCGACTGCTGCACTCCCTCGGCGTGACTGCCTGGCAGGACGCGATGGTGTGCGCGACCAACGGCTATCCGGAGGTGTCCGACGCGTACCTGGCCGCCGCCTCCGCGGGCCGGCTGACCGCGACCGTGGTCGGGGCGCTGTGGTGGGACCGGGACCGTGGGCCCGAGCAGCTCCCGGAGATCGTGACCCACCGGGAGCGGCTCACCGTGGGCCGGCTGCGCTGCGACAGCGTCAAGCTGATGCTCGACGGGGTGGCGGAGAACTTCACGGCGGCGATGACCGAGCCGTACCGGGACGGGTGCGGCTGCGCCACCGGCAACCGCGGGCTGTCGTTCATCGACCCGGCGCTGCTGCGCGGGTACGTCACCGACCTGGACGCACTCGGCTTCCAGGTGCACTTCCACGCCCTCGGTGACCGGGCGGTACGCGACGCGCTGGACGCGGTCGCCGCGGCGCGGGCGGCGAACGGCTTCACCGACACCCGGCCGCACCTGGCGCACCTCCAGGTGGTGCACCCGGACGACGTGCCCCGGTTCCGGCAGCTCGGCGCGACGGCGAACCTCCAGGCCTACTGGGCGGCGCACGAGCCGCAGATGGACGACCTGACGATCCCGTTCCTGGATCCGGCGCTGGCCGCACGGCAGTATCCGTTCGGTGACCTGTGGCGGTCCGGGGCGCACCTGGCGGCCGGCAGTGACTGGCCGGTCAGCACGCCGGACCCGCTCCAGGCGATCCACGTGGCGGTGAACCGGGTGCACCAGGGCGAGGACTACGAGCCGTTCCTGCCGGCGCAGCGACTGGACCTGGCGACGGCGCTCACGGCGTACACGGCCGGGTCGGCCTACGTGAACCGGCTCGACGACACCGGCACGATCCGCCCCGGCAACCGGGCCGACCTGGTGGTTCTCGACCGGGACCCGTTCGCGGCACCGGCCTCCGAGATCGCCTCGGCGACCGCGGCCGGCACCTGGATCGACGGCCGGCAGGTGTACGCGGCCTAGCCGTCCCCGGACAGGACATCTGACGAAAGGGGGCCCGCGGGCCCCCTCACCTCAGTTCTTGTCGTCCTCGTCGTCCTGCTCGCCGTCGTCGTCACGCTCGGCCTCGCCGGCCGGCTGCGCGTGCCGCGGCGCCGCCTCGATCACCTCGGCGACCGGCTCCTCCTCGACGTACTCGTTCATCTGGGGAGCGTCGACCCACAGGGCGCGCAGCTGGCTCTGCATGAACGCGGTGAGCCGGCCACGGTACTCGCGGTCGAACTGCTCGAGCGCCTCGATCTGCTGCTGGAGGGCCTCGCGCTTGACACCGAGGCTGCCGACCACGTCGTCGTAGCGCTGCTGGGCCTGGTGCCGGAGCTGCTCGGCACCGGCGATCGCGTCGGCGCCGATGGTCTCGGCCCGGGCGCGGGCGTCGGCCACGATCTTCTCCGTGGAACGCCGGGCCTCCTCGGCGCGGGCCTGCGCGTCGCGCGCCATCTGCTCGGCGCCGGCACGGGCCTCGGCCAGCACCCGGTCCGCCTCGCGGCGCACGTTGTTGGCGTGGGCCTGGGCGTCCCGCGCGATCTGCTCGGCCGCCGCGAGCGCATCCGTACGGATCTTGTCCGCGTGGTGCTGCGCGCTCGCGACGTGCTCCTCGGCAGTGCGCTGCGCGAGGGCGAGAACCTGTAGAGCCTGGTTGGGCAGGCCGGGGTTGGGGGCGATCACCGCGTGCTCCGAAGTCTGACTGTCCGTCCCATTGAGCAGCACTTCGACACGATCCTTACTCGAGGGGTGAGGTCGACGACCGGCAGAGTGGGGTGGCCGGCGCGTGGCCATGATCGGCGGATGCTACCAAGCTGAGCTGCCGGTTTGCGAGGGTCCGCGGACGATTACATTTCGGCCATTCGAGTCCAATTACGACAGATGGCGTATTAGCCTGAATTGGATCTTGTGTCCGGCCCATCGGAGGACGATCCATGCGTACCGCCCTTTTGAGCTGCCTCTTCCTCGTCGCCGCCACTCCGGAAGCGGCGGCCGCGAGCGGCGACGACCTCCGGATGGCGGTCTGGCCGATGGAGGAGACGGCCGGCAGCACCTGGATGACCGACACCAGCGGCCGCGGGCACCACGGGCAGATCGGACCGGAGGTCGGCACAGGTCTGTCCGCGGGGTACGAGATGAGCTACCGGTTCGCACGCCGGGAACCGGACACCCCGCCCGCCCGGCCCGGCCATCTGGTCAGCGTCGCCGACCACTCGGACCTCGACCCCGGCGACCGGAACTTCGCCGTGACCGTCCGGCTGCGGACCACCCACAAGTTCGGCAACGTCATCCAGAAGGGACAGGCCACCGTCTCCGGCGGGAGCTGGAAGGTGCAGATCCCCGACGGCCGCGCCACCTGCACCTACCGCGGTAGCCGGGGGACCATCGAGCTGCGCGCCCCGTACAAGATCAATGATGGTGAGTGGCATGTGGTCCGCTGCGTCCGGCTGCGCGAGGGGGTCCTGCTCACCATCGACGGCTTCCCGGCCGCGTCGCGGGAGGGCTGGACCGGCACGATCGGCAACGGCTGGCCGGTCACGATCGGCGGCAAGCTGGACTGCGACCAGGTCGAGGTCGGCTGTGACTACTACGCCGGCGACCTGGACTGGATCACGATCGAGGCCGCCTGACGGATCCTCCGGTCACCACGAATGCACCGGACCGGCCGGGATCAGAGGTGCGACAGGGCGAAGGACAGCAGGAAACCGGTCACCGTGATCAGGCCGATCAGCAGGTGGGCGTCCTCGAATGCCTCCGGGATCATGGTGTCGGCGACCATGGTCAGGATCGCGCCGCCGGCCAGCGCGGTGATCCAGCCCAGCAGGGCGGCCGGGGCGTCGGCGAAGATCGTGTAGCCGGCGATCGCGGAGAGGCCACTGATCAGCGCGATCCCGCCCCAGAGCCCGAAGACGTACGCCCGGCTCCGCCCCGCCGCCCGCATGCCCGCCGCACTGGACAGCCCCTCGGGAACGTTGCTGATGAAGACCGCCGCCACGGTGGCCGTACCGACCCCGCCGCCGGCGAGCAGGCTGGTGCCGATGACGATCGACTCGGGGATGCCGTCGAGAAGGGCACCGAGCGCGAGCGCCAGCCCGGAGCCGTCGTCCTTGCGATCCTCGGAGCGTTTCCGGTTACGTGCCCCGCGGCGGGCCAGCAGCACGTTGCACCCGGTGTAGATCAGGGCGCCGGCAATCGCCCCGGAGGCGGTCCACTCCATACCGGCCTGCTCGTACGCCTCACCGACCAGCTCGAACGCGACCGCCGACAGCAGCACACCGGCGCCGAACGCCATGATCGACGCGATGATCCGTCGCGAGATGTCGGCCAGGTAGCCGACCGCCGCGCCGAGCAGCAGCGCGGAACCGGCCAGCAGACCCCAACCGCCCGCCTCCAACCAACCGGGCATGCCGACGAGCATTCCCGGTCACCCCGCCCGGTACACCATCCGGGCGGGGTGACCGGTGACTCAGCGGCCGAAGCCCCGGGCGAGCCGGTGGTACGCCTGGTTCCAGCGCACCTCCTTGACGAACGACCGGGTGGTGGTCGCCTCGTCGATGATCAGCAGCTCGGTGCCGACCATCTCGGCCAGGTCGGCCAGTTCCTCCGCGCCCACCGCCGACGACATCACGGTGTGGTGCGGGCCGCCCGCGGTCAGCCAGCACTCCGCCGATGTGGACAGCGACGGCGCCGGCTTCCAGACGGCCCGGGCGACCGGCAGCTTCGGCAGCGGCGCGGTCGGCGGTACCACCTCGATCTCGTTGGCGACCAGGCGGAACCGCTCCCCCAGGTCGGCGAGGCCGAGGACGATCGCCTTGCCCGGGGCGGCGTCGAAGACCAGGCGCACCGGGTCCTCCCGGCCGCCGATGCCGAGCGGGTGGATCTCCAGCTTCGGCTTGGCCGAGGCGATGGACGGGCACACCTCCAGCATGTGCGCGCCCAGGATCACCTCGTTGCCCGGGGTGAGGTCGTAGGTGTAGTCCTCCATGAAGGAGGTACCGCCACCCGGGGCCATCGCCTTGAGCGTGTGCACCAGGACCGACGTCTTCCAGTCGCCCTCACCGCCGAACCCGTAGCCGTCGGCCATCAGGCGCTGGACCGCGAGACCGGGCAGCTGCCGCAGACCGCCGAGGTCCTCGAAGTTCGAGGTGAACGCGCGGAAACCACCCTCGGTGAGGAACTGCCGCAGGCCCAGCTCGATCCGAGCGCCGTAGCGCAGCGACTCGAGCCGCTCCCCCAGCAGCTCCGGCGCGACGTCGTACGTGTCCTTGTACTCCTCGACGAGCTTGTCGATCTCGGCGTCCGGCTGCTGGTCGACCACCGCGACGAGGTCGTTCACCCCGTACGTGTTGACCGAGACGCCGAACCGCAGCTGAGCCTCGACCTTGTCGCCCTCGGTGACCGCCACGTCGCGCATGTTGTCACCGAAACGCGCCAGCTTGAGGCTGCGCATCGCGGCATAGCCGCGGGCGGCCTTGACCCAGGTGGCGATGCGGGCGACCACGGCCGGGTTGCTGACGTGCCCGGCGACCGTCTTGCGGGGTACGCCCAGACGCGCCTCGATGAACCCGAACTCCCGGTCGCCGTGCGCGGCCTGGTTGAGGTTCATGAAGTCCATGTCGATCTCGGACCACGGCAGCTCGACGTTGTGCTGGGTGTGCAGGTGCAGCAGCGGGGCGCGCAGCGCGTCCAGGCCGGCGATCCACATCTTGGCCGGGGAGAACGTGTGCATCCACGTGACGACGCCGAGCACACCGGGTGTCGACGACGCCCGCCGGCAGATCTCCAGGATCTGCTCCGCGCTGGTCAGCACCGGCTGCCAGACCACGTCCGCGTCCAGCTGCGCGTCCAGCTGTCCCGCGATCTCGCGGGACTGGGAGGCGACCTGCTCCAGGGTCTCCGGCCCGTAGAGACCCTGGCTGCCGGTGAGGAACCAGATTTCCCCGTTGCTCATGTGGTCGCCCTTCTCGTACTTGTTGGTCATGCCGTTATTTCGCTTTCCTCGTGACGAGCCGCTGCATCACGATGAAGGCGAAGAGGAGCACACCGATGATGATCCGGCTCCAGGCCGCGTTCAGATCGCCCTGGAAGTTGATGATCGTCCGGATCAGGCCGGTGACCAGAACACCGAGCAGGGTGCCCCACACGAAGCCGGATCCACCGGTGAGCAGCACTCCACCGATGACGCAGGCGGCGATCGCGTCCAGCTCCATGCCGTTGCCCTGAAGGGCCCAGCCGGAGGTGGAGTTGATGCTGAAGAGCACACCGCCGAGCGCCGCGCAGAAGCCGCTGAGGGTGTAGACGGCGATCCGGGTCCGGCCCACCGGCAGACCCATCAGCAGCGCCGAGTCGGCGTTGCCGCCGATCGCGTAGACGTTGCGGCCGAACCGGGTCCACGCCAGCACCGCGGCCGCGGCCAGCACCGACAGGATCGCGATGATGGCGATCGGCTTGGTGACCACGCCGTCGGCCAGCACGATGCGGAAGTCGGAGATCTCCCGCCACATGTCGTCGCGGATCGGGACCGATTCGTCGTTGATGGTCAGGGCCGCGCCGCGGGCGAGGAAGAGCCCGGCCAGCGTGGCGATGAACGGCTCCACCTTGAAGAAGTGGATCACCGCTCCCTGTCCGGCCCCGATCAGCGCGCCCAGCAGGAGCACCGCCGGCAGCACGACCAGCGGCGGCCAGTCGGCCTTGAGCAGCGTGGCGGTCAGGATCGTGGTCAGCGAGATGACCGCGCCGACCGACAGGTCGATACCGCCGGTCAGGATCACGAAGGTCATACCGACCGCGACGACCAGCAGCACCGCGTTGTCCCGGAACAGGTTGACGATCACGCTGGGGTCGTCGAAGTTCCGGTAGTTCGCCACGCCGGTGCTGTACATGACGACCAGCAGGAAGAGCGTCGCCAGGATCGGGATGTACTTGGTGTTCGGCTTGTAGACCCGGCGCCGCTTGTTCAGCTCGGGGCCGCCACCGTCCTTGGTGACCGGAGTCATGTCCATGGTGGTCATGCCGGGATACCAACCTTCTCAGCAGCGGGGCGCGACGTGAAACGCCCGAAGACCTTCGCCCGGAAGTCCGGCGACTGCGACAGGCAGAGCGCCACCACCACGACGGACTTGAACAGCAGGTTGGCCTCGGCCGGGATGTCGACCGCGACCACGGTGACCTTGAGGGTCTGGATGATGATCGCGCCGAGCACGGTGCCGGCGATCGAGAACCGGCCGCCGATGAGCGCGGTGCCGCCGATGACCACGGCCAGGATGGCGTCGAGCTCGATCAGGTTGCCGGCCGAGATGCTGTCCGCGCTCTTGATGTCGGCGCTGGCGATCAGGCCGGCGAGACCGGCGAACGCGCCCGCCACCACATAGACCATCACGGTGATCCGGCGTGCGCTGATGCCGGCCAGCCGGCTGGCGGTCGGGCTTCCGCCGACCGACTCCAGCAGCAGGCCGAGGGCGGTGCGCCGGGTCAGCAGGACGGTCAGCGCCACCGCGGCGGCGGCGATCAGCAGGGCTACCGGCAGGGCCAGGAAGAACCCGGAGGCCAGCGTCGAGTACGGCCCGGACTGCACGTTGATGATCTGGCCCTCGGTGAAGAGCTGGGCCAGGCCACGGCCGGCGACCATCAGGATCAGCGTCGCGATGATCGGCTGGATGCCGACCACGGCGACCAGCGTGCCGTTCCACAGACCGGCGGCCAGCGACACCAGGATCGCCGCACCGATCGCGATCAACACGCCACCGAGGCTGTTCTGGTTGTCCAGGTCGCTGATCAGCAGACAGGCGACCGCGCCGGAGATCGCCATCACCGAGCCGACCGACAGGTCGATGCCGCCGGTCGCGATGACCAGCGTCATGCCCAGGGCCACGAGGATGAGCGGCGCGCTGCCGCGGAGGATGTCGATCAGGGTGCCGAAGAGGTGGCCGTCCTGGATCGCGATGAACTGGTTGGAGGTGAAGGCGTTGACCCCGAGCATCACCGCCAGGATCAGCGCCGGCCAGAACAGCCGGTTCTTGAGGATGGTCGTCATGAGGTTGCTCCGCTGGCGATGGTCTGCATGATGCGGTCGGCGTCGACGTCCGCGGTGTTCTCCAGTTCCTCGACCAGGCGCCGGTCCCGCAGCACCGCGATCTTGTGGCTGAGCCGGAGGACCTCCTCCAGCTCGGCGCTGACGAAGAGCACCGCCATGCCGCCGTCGGACAGCTCGGCCACCAGGCGCTGGATCTCGGCCTTGGCGCCGACGTCGATCCCGCGGGTCGGCTCGTCGATGATCAGGAGCCGGGGTTCGGTGATCAGCCACCGGGCGAGCAGCACCTTCTGCTGGTTGCCGCCGCTGAGGTTGCGGACCGGGCGCTCCGGGTCGGCGGGCCGGATCTGCAGCGCCTTGATGTACTTGTCGACGATCTCGTCCTGCTTCTTGCGCGGGATCGGGCGCGTCCAGCCGCGGGAGGCCTGCAACGCCAGGATGATGTTCTCCCGGACGCTGAGGTCGCCGATGATCCCCTCGGCACGCCGGTTCTCCGAGGAGAAGGCGATCCGGTGCTTCATCGCCACCTGCGGGTCCCGCAGGTTGATCCGCTTACCGTCCACCAGCACCTCGCCGGTGTCGGCCCGGTCGGCGCCGAAGAGCAGGCGGGCCAGTTCGGTACGACCGGATCCGAGCAGGCCGGCCAGCCCCACCACCTCACCCTCGTGGATGGTGAGGTCGTACGGTGCGATCGCACCCGTACGGCCGAGGCCCTTCGCCTCCAGGACCGGTTTGGCCTCGGCGGACCGCTCGCGGTTGCTCTGTGCCTTGTCCTCGAGGTCCTCCAGCGCCGCCAGTTCCTTGCCGATCATCTTCTCGACGAGCTGCACCTGGGTCAGTTCGTCGACCCGGTGCTCGCTGATCAGCTGGCCGTTGCGCAGGATGGTGAGCCGGTCGGAGACCTCGTAGATCTGGTCCAGGAAGTGCGAGACGAAGAGGATCGCCACGCCGGACTCCTTGAGCCGGCGCATGACCCGGAAGAGCTGCGCCACCTCGGCGGTGTCCAGGCTGGAGGTGGGCTCGTCGAGGATCAGCACCCGGGCGTCGATGTCGATCGCGCGCGCGATGGCGACCATCTGCTGGATCGCCAGCGAATAGGAGCTGAGCGGCGCGGACACGTCGAGGTCGAGGTCGAGCCGGGCGAGCAGCTCCGCGGCGCGCTGCCGCATCTTGCCCCACTGGATCTTGCCGAACCTGCGCGGCTCGCGGCCGATGAAGATGTTCTCCGCGACGGAGAGGTTGGTGCAGAGGTTGACCTCCTGGTAGACCGTGCTGACGCCGGCCTGCTGGGCCGCCAGCGGCCCGGAGATCCGCACCGGCTCGCCGCCGAGCCGGATCTCGCCACCGTCGATCTCGTAGACACCGGTCAGCGTCTTGATCAGGGTGGACTTGCCGGCACCGTTCTCGCCCATGAGGGCGTGAACCTCACCCGGGAACAAACGGAAATCGACGCCGTCGAGGGCGACGACGCCGGGGAAGACTTTTCTGATCCCGGTCATCTCGAGGACCGGGGACTGCTCGCCCATTATGGCTCCGTTTCGAGCTCCGCAGGCCGCCCCGGCGAACCGGGGCGACCTGCGGGCAATCCATCAGTACTTGCGGGTGGGCAGAGCCGCCTTGGCCTCTTCCTGGGTGAAGGTGCCTTCCTTGGTGAGGATCCGCTTCTCCACCGGCTTGCCGTCCTTGACCGCCTTGACGGTCTCCATCAGCTGGTCACCGAGGAGCGGGCTGCACTCGACGATGAAGTTGATCTCGCCGGCGGCCAGCGCCGTCATGCCGTCCTTGACCGCGTCGACGGTGATGATCTTGATGTCCTGGCCGGGCTTCTTGCCGGCCGCCTTGATCGCCTCGATCGCGCCCAGGCCCATGTCGTCGTTGTGGGCGTAGAGCACGTCGATCTTCGGGACCGACTGCAGGAAGGTCTCCATGACCGTCTTGCCGTCGGCACGCTTGAAGTCACCGGTCTGCGACTTGACGATCTTCAGGTTCGGGTTGGCCTTGATGGCGTCGGCGAAACCGGTCTGCCGGTCGATCGCCGGAGCCGAACCCGTGGTGCCCTGGAGCTCCACGATGTTGACGTCACCGGTCTTGCCCTCGTACTCCTTGACCAGCCACTCGCCGGCCTTGGTGCCCTCCACCTTGAAGTCCGAGCCGATGAACGACTGGTACAGCGAGGTGTCCTGCGAGTCGACGGCGCGGTCGGTCAGGATCACCGGGATGCCGGCGTCCTTGGCCTCCTTGAGCACCGCGTCCCAGCCGGAGGTGACCACCGGCGAGAAGGCGATGACGTCGACCTTCTGCGTGATGAAGCCACGGATGTCGCTGATCTGGTTCTCCTGCTTGCCCTGGGCATCGGAGAACTGGAGCTTGATCCCGGCGGCCGTGGCGGACGCCTTGATCGACTCGGTGTTCGCGGTACGCCAGCCGCTCTCGGCACCCACCTGGGAGAAACCGAGGACGATCTGACCGTCGTCGCCGCCACCACCCTCGGCGCCGCCGTCGCTGTCACCACAACCGGCAAGAGCGGATACGGCCAGCAGGCCACCGAACACCGCCACAGACAAGGTCCTACGCACTACAACCTCCAGAAACTGTTACCGTTCACAAATTAAGCAGCGGGTAGGGCTACCAGCCCAAATCCGCGGAGATCGGCGTCCTTCTGCGACCGCCGTCACAGCTTGCGTTTCTGGAGTGTTACCGTTCTCATCCCGCTCGTCAAGAGATCCGGATCAACGTTTCGGATCTGTTGCAGAACGCCCCTCCTCACCCGTGGTGATCGAACCGAAGCTGCTAGGAATCGTCCAATGGCGACATCTGAACAGGTGCCGAGCACTGATCCGGCCCCCGAACCACCCGCGACTGCGCCCCGGCCGAGATCCGGCATAGAGCGTGGCAGCGTCATGCGTGACGTGGCCAAACTCGCCGGCGTCTCGCACCAGACCGTGTCGCGCGTGATCAACGAGCATCCCAACGTGCGCGCCGAGACCAGGGAACGGGTGCTCGCCGCGATGCGGTCGCTCAACTACCGGCGCAACCTGGCCGCACGCACCCTCGCCACCCGGGAGTCACGCACCCTCGGCATCGTCGGCTTCGAGACCACCCTGTTCGGCCCCGAGTCGATGCTCTACGGCATCGAGAGCGCCGCCCGGGCCGCCGGCTACCTGGTCAGCGTCGCCACCGTCCGGGACCTGTCGCACCGGCCCGTACTCGAAGCCGTCGACCGGCTGGTCCAGCACGGCGTCGACGGCATCATCGCGATCGCGCCCAAACCCGCCGTCACCACGGCACTCACCCACGCCCCCACCGGGATGGCCTGCGTCGCGGTCGGCGGCGACAGCCAGGCCGGATTCCCGACGGTACGGGTCGACAATGCCGCCGGCGCCCGCATCGCCACCCAGCACCTGCTCGACCTCGGCCACGCCACCGTGCACCACGTGGCCGGCCCCCTCGACTGGCCGGAGGCCCAGGCCCGCGTCGACGGCTGGCGGGAGACGCTGTACGCGGCCGGCGCCGTCGTACCGCCGATCACCACCGGGTGGTGGGACGCCGCCGCCGGTTACGAGCAGGGCCGCAAGCTCGCCGGGGACCCGTCGGTCACCGCGGTCTTCTGCGCCAACGACCGCATCGCCCTCGGCGTGCTGCGCGCCCTCCACGAGGCCGGACGCCGCATACCCGACGACGTCAGCGTCGTCGGGTTCGACGACATGCCCGACTCGGGCTACTTCATGCCCCCACTCAGCACCGTCCACCAGGACTTCGCCGAACTCGGCCGGCGGGCCCTCGCCCTGCTGCTGCACAACCTCGGCCTGCCGGACGGGGACTCGCCCGAGGACGTGGTGGTGGCGCCCCGCCTGAACCCCCGGGCCAGCGCGGCACCCCCTCGGGACTGACTCCCGTCCCCGGACCGGCGCCAGCACCCCGGTCCGGGGGCGGGTCCACGCCGCGCCCCCCTTCCGGCCCCGCCTTCCCCCCGCCGCGTCTCCTCCCCCGCCGCGCCTTTCCCCGCCGCGCCTTCTTCCGGCCCGCCTTCCCCCGCCGTGCCTTCTTGCGCGCCGCCTCTTCTTGCGCGCCGCGTCTTCTTGCGCGCCGCGTCTTCTTGCGCGCCGCGTCTTCTTGCGCGCCGCCTCTTCTTGCGCGCCGCGTCTTCTTGCGCGCCGCGTCTTCTTGCGCGCCGCCTCTTCTTGCGCGCCGCGCTTCCTCTCCGCCGCGTCTTTCTTGCGTGCCGCCGCTCCCTCGTCCGGGCTCATCCTCGCCGGTGAGACCCATTGCGCTCTGGCGTCACGCCACTACAGTCCGAGGAGTGCTCGACGACGACACACCGTTCGCGGATTCCCGGTGCCCCGGTGCCGGGCGGTCACGTCGCGCCCCTGCCCATGACGCGGTCGTGAAGGGACGGTGAGCACGTGGCTCCCGGATCGAACGGATGGTTCCGCCGACGATCACCCCGCCTCTCCGGCACCCTGCACATCCGCGACGCCAACGGCCGCGAGCTGGTGGTCCCGCTGCGCGGCCGGGCGTCCCTTCTGACCACGAGCGCCACCCGGCTCCGCGGGCACGGCGAGGTGTGGGCGGTGCACACCACCGCACCCGCCGCCGAGACCAGCCTGATGATCATCTACGGCCGGGGCGGCACCACCGACCTGTCCGGCCGGGGCGGCACCACCGACCTGTCCGGCCAGGGCCGCACCACCGGTCCGCCCAGCCGGGGCGGCACCACCGACCTGTCCTCCGGGCTCTGCGCCGCCGGCCAGACGATCGTCCTCGACGGGGTGACCTTCACCTGGCGGACCCCGGGCGCCCCGGCCAACACCGTCCCACGTCAGCGAACGGCACCCAACGGCCTGCCCCGCAACCTGCGTACGCCTCCGGCCCGCTCCTCCAACGCCCGCTCGGAACCGGTCGCGGACGGTGGTCTGCGCTCCCGCCTGCGCAACATGGTCCGTGTGGTAACCCAGGCCACCCGCCACTGAATTACGGGTAGCGTCAGTTCCGAGGTGGCCCCCACGGACCCGGCCTGTTGGCGCTAACATGCCGTCCGGCGGTCAAGTTCGGCGCGTTTCGGCCTTGTGTCGAAGCACATCGGTTCGGTTATCGTGAGCGCTAACATCCGGCGGTCGAGGAGAAGACGACGTGACTTACGGTTCGCCGGCCCTGCGCCGGGCCGTGCTGCTGGCCAACCAGACCATCCCCAAGGCCGGCCTGGCCCAGCTCACCTGGGGCAACGTCAGCGGTATCGACCGCGAGGGCGGCTTCTACCTGATCAAGCCGTCCGGGGTGGCCTACGACGAACTCACCGAGGACCACCTGGTCCCCGTCGACCTGCAGACCGGCAAGGTCCTGGCCGGCGACCTGCGCCCGTCCGTCGACAGCGAGAGCCACCGCGCGTTCTACCTGGCCTGGCCCTCGATCGGCGGCGTCACCCACACCCACTCCACGAACGCGGTCGCCTTCGCCCAAGCCAACCGGGACATCCCGGTCCTCGGCACCACCCACGCCGACACGTTCAACGGCCCGGTCCCGGTGACCCGCACCCTCACTCCCGAGGAGTGCGCCACCGACTACGAACTCAACACCGGCCGCGTCATCATCGAACACATCGGCGACGACGAGGCAGCCGCCGCCATGCCCGCGGCCATCGTCGCCAACCACGGCCCGTTCACGTGGGGCGCCACCCCGCAGAAGTCCGTCGAACACGGCATCATCCTCGAAGCCGTCGCCGAGATGGCCCTCAAGACGCTCGCCCTCAACCCGACCGCGAGCACCCCTGCCCACCTGCAGGAACGCCACTTCAAGCGCAAACACGGCCCAGGCGCCTACTACGGCAACCCCCGCCCCTAAACCCCTCATCGGGTACGCCCACCTGCCCCGACCCCACCCCGGTCCGGAAAGGCACCTCCGCCCGGCCGGGCAGGCGCACCACGCTCGGTGTGCTCCCCATCCGGCCCGGCAACCGTACCGGCAGTCGGGGCGCGACTGCTCTGATGTCCCGGCTGAAGGCCCTCGCTCGGCCGTTCCCCGGCCCTGCCCGCAGGCGCAGCGCTCGGCTGCCCGCGCTTCGTCAACCCGAGCCGCGCTTTCCGGCTCCCACAGAACTGCGCCGGGTGGCGTCCCACCTGCTAGCGGGTCTCGTCCGGCTGGCGCTCACCGCTGTCTCCCGGGTGCCGAGACAGCGGTGAGCGCCAGCCGGTTCGTCGTGGCCGAACCAGCAAGGCGACAACTGGCGACGATGCGGGCACACGATCGGCGATCGTGAGCGCGCACCGTCGCCATTACCGCGATGCGAGCACACGGGCGGCCTTGCGTGAGCGTCCACCATCGTCATCACGACGGCCAGGACACACGATCGCGCATTGTGCGCTTCCACCACCGCTGCCCCTCGGCCGACTGTGGCGTAACGGGCGGGCGCTGGGGTGCGGTGGGCCGGTGCTGGGGAGCGGGGCGGGGTCAGCCGAGGGTGGCTATCGCCTGGGTCACCTGGGTCTGGAGGGCGGGTGGCAGTGGGGCGTATCCGGCCTGTTCGGCGGCCTGCTGGCCGGCCCTTCCGGCGGCGTAGGTCAGGAAGCTGCGGGTCACCGGTGTGATCTTGGTACGGCAGACCAGCTCGTAGGTGACCTGGACTATCGGGTAGGCGCCGGCGGTGGCGGCGGTGTAGTCGATCTCCAGGCGCAGGTCGTCGGACACCTGGGCGGAGGCGATCGTCTGGGCGGCCGCCTCGTCGGTGGCCTGGGCCCAGCTGCCGTCCGGGGTGCCGACCCGGACGGTCGGCAGGTCGGTGACCCGGGCGTAGGAGGATTCGACGTAGCCGATGGCGCCGTCGGTTCGGGCGATCGCGGCGACGACACGGTGGCTGCCGCGCAGGCCGTCGCCGCCGGGGAGGGGCCAGTCGCTGCCGGAGCCGTGCGGCCAACTGGACGGGGCCGCCGCGGTCAGGTAGCGGAGGAAGTTGGCGGTCGTGCCCGAGCCGTCCGAGCGGTGGACGGTGCGGATCTTCGTGGCGGGCAGGACCGTACCGGGATTGTCCCCGGCGATGGCGGGGTCGTTCCAGGCGGTGACCGTTCCGCTGAAGATCCCGGCGATGGTCTGCGGTGTCAGGCGGAGATCGCCCACTCCGGCGACGTTGTAGGCGAGCGCGATCGGGCCGATCACCAGGGGCAGGTGTACGACCGGGCCGCCGCACCGGGTGCCGGCGCGCTGGAGGTCGGTCCCGGCGAGCGGGGTGTCGGTGCCGGCGAAGTCGCCGGTTCCCTCGATGAACGCGCGGACGCCGGCGCCGGAACCGGTGCTCGTGTAGGCGACGGCGGCGTCGGCACAGGCGATCTGGTAGGCCTTGATCCAGGCGTTGACCGCGTTCGTCTGTGCCGAGGAGCCCTGCCCGGAGACGGCACCGGAGGCACAGGCGATCGGCGGCTCCGGCTCGGCGGGGGTGTCGCAGGCGGTCAGGGCGAGGACGAGCGGGGCCAGGACTGCCAGAACTCGCAGCCTCATACCTTCCTACCTCTCAACTGGAGAACCTCCCGCTCTCGACCGGAGAGGCTCCCGGACCACCGGTACGGGCGGCGGGCAGGCGAGACGCCACTCCGGCGGACGACGGCGCAAAGAAGGACGGTGCGACCAAGACGCACGGTGGCACGCAAACCCACAGCGGCGCGAAGGCGCATGGTGTGGGGGCGCGTAAGGGAAGGTGCCACGGGGAGGGAGGCCTGCGCGGAAGCGCCGAGCGGGTGGACGCCTCATCGGTATTCGGCCAGGCGTGGGCGTACCGCCAGAGGTAGTAAGGAGAGGACCGCCGTCAGGAAGAGGGTCGGCAACCAGGACCAACCGGTCAGCGTGGTCTCCGCGGCGCGCAGCGACCGGTCGAAGTGCTGCCGGCGGGTCTCGGTGGCGTCGGCGACCGACGCGTCGAAGTACGCGAAGTCGAAGGCCGCGTCGCCGCGCCGGATTCCGGTGAGCAGACCGACCGCCTCGGCTGTCTTGCCGCTGTCGGCGAGGGCGAGGATTCGCTGGTGGACGGCCTGGTAGGCGGCCCAGCGGCCGGCGGCGACGGGTCCGGCGACCTGGGCGAGGCCGCCGCGGGCGGAGGCGGCGGCGGTCACCGATGCGGAGCCGGAGGACAGAGCCCGGTCGAGGGATCGGATCTTGCAGGCGGGGTCGCCGGTCAGGCAGTCCGACTTGGCGGTGAAGTCGTCGCGGTAGTAGGAGAGGTTGGCCGACACCAGGTAGCGGCCGGTGTCGGCGGCGGCGTCGTAGCCGAGGGCCCGCAACTCGGACAGGGCGAGGTGCGGGCCCAGCCCGGCGTCGCGGCCGTCGGCGAGCTGCCGCGACTGGAGTTGCAGCACCACCGTGGCGGAGAGGGCGAGTAGCAGGCTGATCGCGGTGGCGGCGAGCAGTGCCGGGTTCCAGAGGCGGTGGAAGCGGCGGGCCATCCAGATCTGAAGGAAGATCAGGAGCGCGACGAGGGCGCCACCGAGGAGGACGGCGACGGCGGTTCCGGTGGTCTCGGTGGCGGATTTCTGGGCGTACGCGTCGTCGAGGCGCCGCTGGCTCTGCTCCCGTAACCGCTGGGCGTCCGGCAGCAGGCGCTGGTGCAGCAGGTTGGTGGCCTGCGTCCAGTAGCCGAGCCGGTCGGCCGCGGACGGGGCGGCGAGGGCCTGGCCGACCCGCTGACGGTAGACGGCCAGCCCGTCCATCAGGCGCAGGGTGACGGCGCTGTCGGCGGTCGAGCTCTGGAGGTCCCGGTCGGCCTGGTAGCCGCGGTCGCGGTAGACGCCGAGCGCGTCGATCCGGCTGCTCGCCGACTCGTCGCCGTCTCCGGCGAGAAGGATCCGGGTGACCTGGGCGTCGAGGTCGCTGAGGGCGAAGTACAGGTCGGCGGCGGTGGCGGCCTGCGGTGCGGCGTCGCGGCCGATGAGCCGTACCTGATCGCGGACGCTGATCATGACGACGGTGAGGGCGGTCAGCAGCACGACCGCCACGACGGCGGTGAGGGCGGTGAACAAACGCAGGAGTCCGGGTGTGTCGCGCCGGATTTCTATCGCGGGCACGCCGTCACGGTAAGCCATTACCGCAATTGCGCGACAGCGCGCCCGATCGTTTCCCGTTCGTTCACTATTCGTTTATTCACCGGCTGTGAGCTGGACATATGCGCTTTGCGGAGCGCCGCTCAATGGTGATCCACCCCTTTGCCGGCCGTGGAGATCGGCCGGGTGGTGGCGTCAGCTCCTCACTTTCCTGGACGGCGTGGAAGCGGTGTCGTGCCGGGGCAGGGTCAGCGGGTCGGGCAGGCCGTGCGCGGCGCTGAGCCCGTCGGCCCGGCGGTGCAGCCGGCCCTCGGCGACCAGGTCGGCGATCAGGGCGGTGAGCCGCGCGTCCAGTTCGGTGGAGCGCCGGGACGCCCAGCCGTAGAGCCGGCCGGTCGCGGCGAGCAGACCGTCCACATCGATCGCGCCGGCATCGGCGACCAGGTGTTCCATCGCGACCCGCAGCTCGGCGCCGGCGATCTGGTCGGCCTTGCGGGCCACCCCCTCGGCCCGGAGCCGGACCGTGGGTACCAGCTGGCCGGGGTCACCGAGGAAGTCGTCCGCCCAGGTCACGTCACCCTTGGCGGCCAGTCTGGTGATGGCGGCGTCGATGGCGGCGCGGGCCTGTTTGGTGATCCGGGTGATCGCCCACTCCTCGCGCATCCGCTGGAGGGCGATGCTGATGTGCACCGGTCCCTCGACCGCGGCGATCCGGCGGATCGCGTCGGAGATGCGCCGGGTGGTGTCCGGTGCGGCCAGGTTGGCCCCGTCCGGCAGCGCGGTGAGTCTGGCCTTCCGGTACGGCTGGGCCCACTCCTCCGGCCCGTGCGACGGCGCGGCCTTCGGGGCGGTGCTCGGGGCGGCCTTCGGGGCGGCCTTCGGGGCGGCCTTCGGGGCGGTCCTCGTCGTGGTCTTCTTCGCCGGCTTGGCCCGGGTGCGCTTCGGCGCGGGCGGCGCCTCGGTGGTGAACTCGGGCGAGACGAAGACCGGCTCGGCGATCGGGAGCCCTTCGACGGCGGCCGTCGCGGCGCGGACCGCTTCGACCCGCTCGGCTTCGGCGCGTTCCACGTCGGCACGGCTGAGCCGTTCGAACGTGGCCCGCACGACCCGCGGCTCGTCGAACTCCTCGAACTGGTCGAGCTCCTCGGCCTCTCCGGTCCGGGTGATCCGTTCGAACACGGCGGGCCGCACCCGCGGCTCCTCGGGGTCCTCGACCCGCTCGGTCCGGGTCACCCGCTCGAAGACGGCCGCCGTGACCCGCGGCCCCTCCTCCTCGATCTCCTCGATCTCGGTCCTGGTCACCCGCTCGAAGATCGCGGTCCGCACCCGAGGTTCGTGTTCCTCCTCCGAAACGCCCGGTGCCGCCCCGTCCGCGTCGGGAGACGCCGGTGCCGCCGCCCAGGTCTCCGGTTCCTCCGCCCCCTCTTCGGCGGGTACGGCCTCCGCCGCCCACTCCTCGACGATGTGCTCCTGCACGTCGTCGACACCGGCGAGGTAGGCGTCGGCCTCGTCGACACCGGTGACGTAGGCGTCGGCCTCGTCGACACCGGTGACGTAGGCGTCGGCCTCGTCGACACCGGTGACGTAGGCGTCGGCCTCGTCGACACCGGTGACGTAGGCGTCGGCCTCGTCGACACCGGTGACGTAGGCGTCGGCCTCGTCGACACCGGTGAGGTAGGCGTCGTTCTCGTCGTCGAGGGCTCCCAGCGCGTCGACCGGGACGACCTCCTCCTCCGGCTCGGCGATCTCCTCCGGGGTCTCCGGTTCCACCGTCTCGGCCGCCTGGATCACCTCGGGTTCCGGCTCCCGTTCGGGTTCCGGCTCGGCGGTGGCGTACCCGTCCTCGGTCTGCACCAGCGTGATCGGCTCGCGCTGCTCCTCCTCGGCGGTCGCCGGCATCGCGGACCCGTCCAGTTCGGCGGCCTGCTCCTCGGGCGGGAACTCGGCGAGCGCGTCCTCGATGGCCGCGCGCAGCCGCTGTTCCTCGTGCTCGCGGTCCAGGTACCAGGCGGTGCCCCAGATCCGGTGCAGTGTCCAGCCGAGGCTCTCCAGCACCTGTTCGCGCAGCCGGTCCCGATCGCGGGCGGCGGGCGCCGAGTCGTAACTGGTGCCGTCGCACTCGATGCCGAGGGCGAACGGGGCGTTGCGACGGGCCGAGCGGCGGACCGCCAGGTCGATCCGGAAGGCGCCGGTGCCGACCCGGGTACGCACCCGATAGCCCCAGGCCCGGATGACGTCGCGGACCGAGTCCTCGAACGGTGTCTGCGCCTCCGGCCGGGAGTCGTCGAGCCCGAGCGCCGCCTCGCCACGGGTCGCGTAGTCGAGGTAGGCGGCGAGCGGCCGTAGTTCCTCGGTGTCCGGCAGGTCCCGGCCGCGGATCGTGGAGATCACCTCGACGCGGCGCGCGGCGCGGGTGCTGGCGACGTTGAGCCGCCGCCAGCCGTCCGGCCCGGCCAGCCCGCCCAGGTCCGCGCCGATGGCCAGCAGGATCACGTCGCGTTCGTCGCCCTGCACGGTCTCCAGGTCCTTGACGAAGAAGCCGCGCAGCCGGTCGTCGTCGGGCGGCACGACCATGTCGGCGACCGCCGCCTCGATCCGCATCGCCAGGTCGGGTGTGCAGGCGATGACGCCCAGGCTGAGTTCGGGGCGGGTGACGAAGTGGTGGGCGACCCGGCCGGCGACCAGGTCGGCGATGCCGGCGTCCCCGTTCTCCGCGATCGCCGGGAACAGCTGGACCCCGGTGTCCGGGCCGGCCGGTCCGGCGGGCGGGAAGGTGCTGAGTGTCCCCTGGTAGAAGGTGTGGTTGGCGAACGCGATCAGCGACTCGTGCCGGCTGCGGTAGTGGGTGGTCAGGTCGAGCACCGGGAAGGCGGCGCAGCTGATCGCCAGGTCCAGCACGGACCGGCCCTCCCCCGGGGTGGGCAGCGCGGTGAGCTGGCGGTCGTCACCGACGACCACGAACGACGCGCCTCGGTAGATGCAGGTGACGGCGTCCGGGACGGGTACCCGCGAGGCCTCGTCGATGATCACCACGTCGAAGGTGAGGTCGGCCGGGACGAGGCGGCTCACGTCGGCGGGCACGGTCAGGAAGCACGGCTTGACCGCGAGGGTGGCGTGCCGGGTCCGGCCGATCAGTTCACTGACCGGCAGCTTGCGGCCCTGCTGGGCGGCGGACGCCCGGAGCAGCGCGGCCTCGGCGGCGGCGGTGCCGGAGGGCTGCTTCTCGTCGACCGCGTTCATCACGTCGGCGGACGCGGCCCGCTGGAGCCGGGCGTCCCACACCCGGAACTCCTCGACGAGCCGGTCGCGGGCGACGGCGTCCAGCGGGGGGAGCCGGTCGTCCTCGCGGATCACGGTGTCCGCCCAGGACTGGAAGAGGGCACGGCCGAGGACGGGCAGGATCTGCTCGACCGCGAGGTCCTCGCGGGCACAGAAGTCGACGGCCGCATCGAGTCCGTGCTCGGCGAGGATCGTACGGGCCGCCTGGTGGTCGAACCACTCCTGCTGGCCCCGGCCGTCCTCGAGGAGTGCCTGGAGGAGCTGCCGGGCGTGGTCGTAGTCGTCGAGGGCGGTGGTGAGCTGGGCGTGCCGGCGCGGCGCGAAGGCGCGCAGGATCCAGTCGCGGGCGGCCTGCCACTCGGCGACCCGGGACGGCAGCGGGTCGGTGGGCCGGGACCGGCCGAGGGCGTCGACCTGCTCGATGGTGAGCGCGGTGTCGACGCCGACCCGGATGCGGCGCGCCTCCGAGGTCCAGGCCATCGCGGTGGCCAGGGCCTCCACATCGGTCTGGGTGCCGCGGTACGCGTTCCCGAGCACCCTGGCGTACTCGGTGGCGTTGGCGGCCAGTGCCGCGGCGGCGTCGGCGGCGGTCTCCCGGAGCAGCCCGACGGCGGCCGACTCGGCGAGCGTGAAGTCCCGTCCGGCGGCGACGCTGTACGCCTGGACCAGCTCGGCCGTGGCGGTGAGCGGCTCGACGTGCGCCCGTAGCCAGGTGACCGCGTCGTGGACGGGCCCGGCCGCGAGCTGCGGGCGCGGGGCCGGCTCGGGTGGTGGCCGCAGGGCCGCGGTCCACCGGTCGAACTCCTTGCGGGCCTCCGAGACGATCCGGATGATCGCGCTGTTCGGGGTGGGTGCGCTGACCCGTTCGATGACCGCGGGCAGGGCCTCCGGCGGGGTCACCCGCATCACCTCCTCGGCGGTGCCGAGGGCGTTGCGGATCGCGTCGAAGTCGGTGTCCAGGCGCTGCCAGTGCCGGCCGAGGATCCGGCCGTACTCGCGTTCGGTCTCGTCGAGTTCGGCGAGGGCCTTCTTCCAGGCGGCCGCGGCGGCGAGGTTGGCGACGGCCTGCTTGCGTTTGACGTCCGGCCGGGCGATCTCGGCGGCCGCCTTCTTGTCCCGCCGGTACGGCGCCCGCAGCTTGCGCAGGCCCTTGTGCACACTGGCGAACCGGTCGGCCAGCTCGTCCACCGGGTGGGCGAGCGCACTGTCGTTGAAATGCTCCCGCGCCTTCGCCTCGGCGGTCTTCACCACCTCGACGGCACGCTGGAGCATCCGGGTGGCGGTGTGCGCGGCGGCCATCCCGGCGGCGTCGAACCATCCGGCCTCCGGTTTGTCGGCCCGGGACAGCAGGTCGACGATGTCCGCGACCCGGCCGATGTCGGAGAAGGCGACCACGTTGGGCAGGCCGAGCCGGGCGGTGACCCGGTCCAGGCTGTGCTGATGCTGTTCGAGCCGGTCGGCGTCGTCGGCGAACCGGCGGGCCAGGCCGCGGGCCTGCGCGGCGGTGAGCGGCAGCAGTTCCACCGCCGGCGGGTCGAGGTGCACGAGACTCGGTACGACCGGCAGCTTGCCCGGGGTGGGCAGCGCCGACCAGGTGACGCCGGCCCGGGACCGGACCGCGTCCTCGGCCTGGTGCAGCGACTTGAGATGGCGCAGCAGGCCTTCGGCGGCGCGGGCCACCGGTTCCAGGCTGTCCAGGGTGAGCCACTCGTCGGCGGCCTCCGGCGGCCGGCGGGCGGCGTGCCCGATCAGCGTGGTCAGGGCGATCGCGTCGGCCAGGTGCCGGGCCCGGAACGCGGCGGCCAGCGGGTCGGCGCCGGCCGCCTCGACCAGGTTCTCCAGGGCGGTCTGCGCCTGATGCAGGCGGGCGTCGAGCCGGTTGCGGTCGACGACGTCACGCCAGAGGAAGGCGTCACCCTGGACGGCCGGGCGCCAGGCCCGGCCGAGCCGTTCGGCGGCGTCCCGGACCTTCTGGAGGGACTGGGTGGTGAGCGGGATCGGCAGGACCGGCGGCACCGGGGCGGCCGGCACGTCGGTCATCTGCGCGCACATGCCGAGCACGTCGTGCAGCCGGTGGCCGAGCGGCTCGCGCACCTCGTTCATCGCCTCGGCGTACGCGTTCAGCCGTTCCCGGTGGTCGCGCAGTTCCTGGCGCTCGTCGGTGGACAGGCTGGGCGGTGGCAGCGGGATGAAGTCGAGGGCGGCCGCCAGGGTGGACGCCACGTGGTCGCGCCCGGTCTGGTCGCTGTGCAGTTCGAGCAGGTAGTCGTCGAGCCCGGCGTGGGCGAGCCGGTCCTTGACCACGTCGAGGGAGGCGGCCTTCTCGGAGACGAGCAGCACCCGCTTCCCGGCGTGGATCAGCGCGGCGATCATGTTGGCGACGGTCTGCGACTTGCCGGTGCCGGGCGCCCCGCGCATGACGAAGCTGCGCCCGGCGAGGGCGGCCGCGACACACGACCGCTGGGCCGCGTCGGCGTCCAGCACCAGCGGGATGTCGTCGGGCGAGGCCACGTCGTCGATCCGGCGGGCGGTGATCGGCTCGAACTTGAACGCGTCGATCTGCGAGCGGGCCTCGGTGGCCAGCGCGCGGACCACCGGGTGGGCCAGGATCTGCCTCTCGTTGTCGACCAGGTCGTGATAGACGACCTCGCGGTGCACGGTGAACCGGGACAGCAGGATCGCCTCGTCGGTACGCCATTCCGGGTGGTCGCCGATCGCCGCGTCCAGGCGGGCCCAGAAGACGGTGACGTCGAGCCCGGTGAGGCCCTCCACCGCGGGCAGTTCGACGCCGTGCGACCTGAGGCGGACGGCCAGGGCCGGGTTGACGAGCGGGTCGTCGGGGCGGGCGCGCAGCCGTGGGTAGTCGAGCGGGTCGGAGTCGACCAGGTCGACCGGGATGAGCAGGATCGGGCTGGCGTACTCCTGCTCGTCGTCCTTCCAGTGCAGGGTGCCGAGCGCCAGGTAGAGCGCGGACATGCCGTACTCGAGCTGGTCGCGGTGGTCGGTGCGGCGCAGCGACCGCAGCGTGGCGTCCATCTCGGCGTCGGTCATGTGCGTCTGGAACACGCTGGCGGTCCGCGGGCGCGGGCCCTCCTCCTGTTCCTCCACGCCGAGGAAACCGCACTCGCGGCCCTGTTGCAGGGCCTCCAGGACGCCGCGCGGCGACGGACTGTCGATCGCCACCACGCCGGGACCCCACGGATCCGCGTGGATGAGCGGATTGGAGGCGGTGAGGTCGAGCAGACCGGCACGCCAGCTTTCGAGCACTCCCCGGACGCGTGCGTCCGGCCGGCCGGTCAACCCGTCAGCTTCATCCCACCGCATTCGCCCATTCCAGCAAGGCGAGGTGGGTCACCGTGGTGGTTTTCCGGGTTAATCCGACGTATCCGGCTCAGAAAGCCCCCACCAGAGGGCTCAGTCCCAGGCCGGGACCCAGAATTGCCAGCCCGCGGGAGCCAGCGGCCAGGACGGATCGGGCCGCCAGCCCTCCGGCGGATACCAGCCGTCCGGCGGGAGCGGCCAGCCCGGCGGCACCACGAATCGGATGCCGGTCGGCGCCGACGGGATCGGCGGATGCTGGTTGCCCTCGGCCGGGGCGGCGGAGACCGGGGCTAGGCTGTTCAGACCTCCGGAGTTCGCCTTCACCACCGCGGCGAGCGCCGGGATCACCGTGGTCTCGGCGATCGACTGCTGCTCCTGCGCCTCGGTGTACGACGGTGTCGCGATGTACGACGGCGGCGCCGGGCTGACCGGGCGGGCGCCCACCGACGGGTCGGTGAGCAGCGACCCCGATCCCTCGGTCTGCCGCACCGGGGTGGTGGCCGGCGGCTCGAACCGGGACCCGGACACGTACGGCGCCGGGTAGCTGCCGACATTCCAGGCCGGTGGGCTGACGTTGTTCCATGCGGGCGGGGCGGCCGGGGAGCCGGGGGCCGGGACGGCCGGCGAGACCGGGTTGACCGGCAGGGTGGACGGCGGCAACGGGGCCACCGCGGGCATGGACGAGGGCGGCGAGGCCCAGCTGGGCAGCGCGTCGGCGGGGGTCACCCAGTTCGGCACCAGGCCGCCGGTGGCCGGGCCGCCGGTCATCAGGCCACCCGGCATGCTCATGCCGGGCACCGCCGAGCCGCCGGTCGCGGCGGGTGCGAGCGGCGGCGACGGTGAGATCGGGGTGGGGCCCGGCGTGACCGGTCCCGTACTGGCCACGCCGGGGGCCGGGACGCTCGCCGTGCCACGGCCCGCCGCCGACGCGGTGGCCGGGCGGCTCGGGCCGGCCTGCCAGATCTCCGGCAGGTCCTGGACACGGGCGATGTAGAGCATGACCTCGGTCTTGCCGCTGTTGCCCTTGAGTACGGCACGGGCCGCGGTGACCAGGCCGCGTTCGGCCAGGTGCCGCAGCACCGGGGACAGCTCGCCGCTCATCTTCGGGCTGAGGTCGCCGACCCGGGTGTCACCGATGCGGACCTCGACCAGGTGGTCGGCCGTCTCGTGCAGGGTCACGTACGCCCAGCACTCACCCTCCGGGCGCAGCAGCGGGACGAGCACCTCGAGGGCCTGCTGCTGGCCGATGACCTGCACGGCCGACCCGGACGGCAGCAGCCGGTGCTCCTGGACCGGGGCCGCGTTCACCGGGACCAGCAGGTGCGGCTCGGCGAGGTCGAGACGGATGGTGCTGTCGAAGGCGGCGGGACGGCCGTCGGCGGCGCCCCACTCGCGGCCGGTGATCCGGGCGTTGACCTCGGGGACCAGGCCGCGGCTGCTGAGTTCGGTGAGGACGGTGACGTACCGGGCGGCCTCCGGGCGGGGGAGGTGTCCCAGCAGGCTGCTCCCGGACCAGACCCCGACGGCGTTACGGTCGTGCCGGTTGTTGCGGTCGGGGATGAGCTGCACGGGGAGGGTTATGTCGGTTCCGCGGGGGTCGAAGTCACTGCCGAAGAGCGCACGTATCGCCTTCGCGTAATGCGTCTCGCCGACCACTTCGGCACTAGCCCAGCCCGCTTGTCCCCAAAGGGGGAACCGATTCGCCACACGGGAACGCTAGTGTCTGCTTTCCGTCAGTCACCTCACCCGTACGGACGAGGGCGATCATCCGTACGTTCCGTATCCGGTCCACTCGGCAGAGCTACTGAGTTACCGTTCAGTTACCGGAGATACCCGGCGACCCGTACGAAATGGTCGCCGGGCGAACTGAATCCCCGGTTAACGCAGCTTGACCACCATCTTGCCGGTGTTCTCGCCGCGCAGCAGGCCGATGAACGCGTCCGGCGCGTTCTCGATGCCCTCGACGACCGTCTCCCGCGCGGTGATCTGCCCGGCCCGGAGCCAGCCGCCGACCTCGGCCACGAAGTCGGGCATCCGCTGCGAGTGGTTGGCGACCAGGAAGCCGCGCAGATTGATCTCCTTGCCGATGGTGGAGGCCAGGTTGCGCGGTGCGGCCGGCGGGGTGACGTCGTTGTAGTGCGCGATGGCGCCGCACATGGCGATCCGCCCGAACTTGTTCATCACGCTGATCGCGGCCTCCAGGTGGTCGCCGCCGACGTTGTCGAAGTAGACGTCGATCCCGTCCGGCGCGGCGGCCCTGAGCTGGTCGCGGACCGGCGCGTCCTTGTAGTTGAACGCCGCGTCGAAGCCCAGGTCGTCGATCAGGTGCCGGACCTTTTCGGCGGAGCCGGCGCTGCCGATCACGCGCTTCGCGCCGCGCAGGCGGGCGATCTGGCCCACCACGCTGCCCACCGCGCCGGCCGCGCCGGAGACGAAGACGGTGTCGCCCTCCCGGAACCGGGCGATGTCGAGCAGGCCCGCATAGGCGGTGAGCCCGGTCATGCCGAGGAGGCCGAGGTATGCCGAGAGCGACGGCGCCGCGGCCGGGTCGACCACGCGCACCCTCTCGGCGTCGGTCACCGAGAACTCACGCCAGCCCAGGCTGTGCACGACGTACGCGCCGACCGGGACGGCGTCGGCGTGGGACGCGACGACCTCGCCGACCGCGCCGCCGTCGAGCGGCTCGCCCACCTGGAACGGCGGCATGTAGGACTTCACGTCGTTCATCCGGCCCCGCATGTAGGGGTCGACGGACATGTAGACGTTGCGGATCAGCACCTGGCCGGGGCCCGGCTCGGGAACCGCCGTCTCGGCGATCTCGAAGGTCTCGGCGGTGGGCCAGCCGACGGGACGGGCGGCGAGGCGGATCTCTTTCATGAAGTCTCCCAACGAGTCGTCGTTACTTCTCGACAGTACGTCGATAAACTCGACACCGCGTTACCGTGTCCGGATGAGCACACCTCCGGGCCGGCGCCGTGGCCCCAGTAAGGGCGACCGCCGGGAGAGGGCGATCCTGGAGACCGCACGGGCCCTGCTGGCCCGCAAGCCGCTCGCCGACATCACCATCGACGAGCTCGCGGCAGGCGCCGAGATCTCCCGGTCCAGCTTCTACTTCTACTTCGACTCCAAACTGTCGGTGCTGGTGGCGCTGCTGCACGGGATGGCCGGCGAGCTGGGCCGCGACGCCGGCCCCTGGCTCGACGGCGCGGGGCCGGACACGACGGCGCTGCGCGAGGCGCTGATCCCGCTCGCCCGGCTCTGGCGGGAGCACGGCCGCATGCTGGCCGGTGCGCTGGCCGCGGCACCCGGCTGCCCGCCGCTCGCGCAGTGGCGCGAACGACTGCGCGCGGCGCACGTGGACCGGCTCGCCGCCCGCATCACCCGGGACCGGGCGGCCGGCCTGGCGCCGGACGGGCCGGAGCCCCGCGTGCTGGCCGGGCTGATCGACGACCTGCGCACCGCCGCCCTGGCCGGCAGCGCCGACCCGGAGGCCCTGGTGGACGACCTGGTCACGGTCGAGTTGCGGATGATCTACGGCGATTTCGGCGATCACCACCCGGCCGGGTGATCCCGGGCGCACCCTGGGAGCATGCGTATCGGTGTCATTGGAGCAGGTCAGCTCGGCGGCACACTCGCCAGGTGGTGCGCCGAGAGCGGGCACGACGTCGCGGTCACCTCGCGGCATCCGGAGCGCCTGCGGGCGGAGATGGACGGCATGCGGGTCATGTCGGTCCCCCAGGCGGCCGCCTTCGGCGATGTGGTGATCTTCAGCCCGAACTGGTCGTCCGCACACGAGGCGATCGATCTGACCCGGGGCGTGATCGCCGACAAGGTGATGATCGACGCGACGAACCCGGACGTCCCGGATGACATCTCGGGACTGGAGACCCTGATGGACTGGGCGCCCGAGGCGCACTGGGCGAAGGCGTTCAACACCGTCTCGACCGACGTGCTCAGCCGGCGGCGCGGGCACGACCCGCTGCTCACCGAATACGTCTGCACCGACGACCGGGTGGCCCGGGAGGCCACCTCGATGATCATCCGCGACCTCGGGTTCGCACCGGTCTACGCCGGCGGGGCGCACGCCGCCCTGCTCACCGAGACCGGCGGGCCGCTGCGGATGCGCGAGGTCGACGTCAAGGACGCCACCGACGTGCTCGCCGAGGCCCTGACCGTCCTGCACTGACGCCGCCGGCCGGACGCGAGCCGGCCCGCCCGATCAGATCAGGGCGCCCGCGATACCGCGCGGGATCATCCGCGCGACGACGTCCCGGCGCTCCAGAACCGCGGTGCGGTCCGCGTGCGCCGGCCCGTCGGCGGTCCCGGCCATGGCGTCGACCGCCGGGCGGTTGCCGTCCTCGCGCAGCCGGAGCCACGCGGCGTGCGTGTCCCGGACCGATGGCGTCTGCGACGTACCGATGCTGATGGCCATGAGGCCCTCCGTGTTGATCGCGGCGTTACTGACCCCGACCATCGGCGGCCCGGCCCGGGACTGAAGAGGAAACCGGCGGAACCCTCGAAGGTGTGAAGGGTTGCCGAACGGCCCGGTCGCGACTAACGTACAACCACATGGTTGTAGATCCGGACGCCGTCTTCCACGCGCTGGCGGACGCGACCAGGCGGGACATCCTGATGCGGGTGATCCGGTCCGGGCAGTCGGTGTCGGAGCTGGCACGGGCGTACCCGATGAGTTTCGCCGCGGTGCAGAAACACGTCGCGGTGCTGGAGCGTGCCGAGCTGGTCAGCAAGACGCGGCGCGGACGGGAACAGATCGTGCAGGGTGAGGTCGGGGCGCTGCGCCTGGTGGCGCGGCTGCTGGACGGATACGAGCACCTGTGGCGGCAGCGTGCCGCCGGTATCGAGCGGATCCTCGAGGAGGAGCAATGACGGTCATCAGCTCAACCAAGGACGTCAGCGCACTGACGCTGACGTTCGTCGCCGAGTTCGCGGCCCCCGTCGAGCAGGTCTGGCAGGTCTGGGCCGACCCGCGCAAGCTGGAGCGCTGGTGGGGCCCGCCGACGTGGCCGGCCACCGTCGACCGGTTCGAGTTCAAGCCGGGCGGTGCGGTGCGCTATCACATGACCGGGCCGGACGGGACGAAGGCGCGGGCCTGGTGGGTGATCACCGACATCGAGGAGCCGCACCGTCTCGAGTTCGACGACGGTTTCGCCGACGATCAGGGTGAGCCGGTCGACCCGGAGGACATCACGCACGGGGTGGTCACCCTCGAGGCGATGGACGGCGGCACCCGGATGACGACGGTGTCGACGTTCCGCAGCGCCGAGCAGCTGGAACGGATGGCCGCGATGGGCATGGAGGAGGGTATGCGGCTGGCGATGGGCCAGATCGACGACCTGCTGGCGGAGGGATAAAACGCCGCACGGGCGCGTTCCGGGCGCGGTACGGTCTGAGCATTATGCCGACCTGGTTGGTTGTCCTGGGAACGCTGATCGCGATGGTGTTCAGCGCACTGGTGGCCTTCCGGCTGGGCCGCCGCGCCGGCGCCGTACCGCCGGCCGACGGTGACGGCCGGGAGCCCGGCGCGTCCGCCGGCGCGCTGCGGGAGCGGGACACCGAGATCGAGCGGCTGCTGGCCGAGCTGGCGGCCCAGGCCGAGAGCACCCAGGCGTACCAGCGCGAACTCAATCAGCGGCTGCGGCGCCGGGCCAAAGAGGCGATCGACGACACCGCCGAGGTGATCGGCGGCAAGCTCGAGGACGTGGTGGTGCAGGTCGGCGCGGCCCGGGACGCGGCGGCCGCCACCCACGAGCGGGTCAGCGTCACCAGCGACGCGGCGAACGCCCTGGTCCAGCGGGCCCGCAGCGCCGACGAGGCGGCCACCGCGCTGAACGACAGCCTGCGCCAGGTCGCCGGGATCGCCAGCGTGATCTCCGGGATCGCCTCACAGACCCGGCTGCTCGCACTGAACGCCACCATCGAGGCGGTCCGGGCCGGGGTCGCCGGCAGCGGGTTCGCGGTGGTCGCCGACGAGGTGAAGAGCCTGGCCGACACGACGGCCCGGTCCACCGAGCAGATCACCAGCACGATCGCCGTCCTGGAGGCGGACGTGGCGCAGATGGGCCAGACGATGAGCGCGATCATCTCCGACGTCGGCGACATCGAGGACGCGATGCGCCATCTCGGCGGGATCGCCGACCGGCAGCACGACATCGTCGGGCAGCTGCACCGCAGTGTGGACGCCACGATGGCCCAGATCGGCGACCTCTCCGATGTGGCCGAGCGCCTGGAACGCCGCCGCAACGACCGGCTGCGGGTCGACGGCGCGGTCCGGTTGCAGACGGCCACCGGGCCGCAGATCACCGCCGACATGGCCGACCTCAGCTCGGACGGTCTGGGCTGCCACGTACCGGCCGGCGCCCGGATCGTCGTCGGCGACCTGGTCCGGGCCGAGATCACGGTCGACGGCCTGACCACGGCGGCCGACGCCCGGGTGGCACGGCGGGTCGAGCGTGGCACCTCCGCCGAGATCGGCCTGGAGTTCCAGGGCATGCCCGACCACGTCCGCGAGGAGATCAACCGGTACCTGGCGCGGATCGGGGCGGACGTCTAACCCTCCACGCCGGTCGCGGCGTGCGGGCTGCCGACCGGTTTGGACTCCGGCGAGCCACGCTGCCGCAGGTAGATGGAGAGGATCACCATCGAGGCGACGGCCAGCAGCTCGGACTGCCAGTTCTGGAGGGTACGGTTCCAGAAGTCCGGCTCGGTCAGATACTGCGCCCACGTGACCGGCTCCTGGAGGTCGCGCAGCTGCTCCTCGTTGTAGGCGGCCGCGCCGGCGATCGACTGGGTGAGCCAGGACGCCACGAAGAGCAGGCCCATCACCAGGCCCAGCGAGTTCGACAGCAGGCTCCGGCGCAGTCCGCCGGCCCGTGCCCAGCTCGGCGACTCGTCGGTGGCGTAGGCACCGACCTTCTGCTTCTCGTCGGACCCCAGGCCCTGTTCACCCGGTTTCTTCGACTCCGGCGAGCCGCGCTGCACCAGCCACACGGTCAGGATGATGTAGAGGAAGAACTGGAGGTACTCGGACTGCCAGTTCTCGGCCACGTCGGCGGCGAACGACGCCGAGGTGAGATAGCGGCCCAGCGACACCGGCTCCATACCGGACGCCAGCTGCTGCTGGTTGAAGTCGGCGTGCCCGGCGAACGCCTGCGCGACCAGCACCACCAGGAACAGGGTGCCGAAGACCAGCCCGAGCGAGTTCTCCCGGAGGAATCGTCTCATCGGTGCAGCACCCCCAGCATGGCGAAGTACAGCAGGCCGGCGGTCACCACCAGCAGGAGCAGCAGATACTGGAAGCGCATGGTCACCCGCCCTGGACGGTGCAGTCGTAGGGGCGCTCGCCGCGGGGCTCGCAACCGGCGGCCACCACCCGCCAGCCGTCCGGGAACACGGCGAGGAACACCGTGTCATCGGCGAACCGCACCAGGGCGCGCTGCCCGTACACCTGCGTCTCGGCCTGATCGGACGGCGCGGTGAGCGCCTCGTCCACGATGCCCTCCGCACACGGTGCGTCGATCTCCGCCTCGGTTGACGGGGCGAGGACGCCGCAGGCGGCCTGCCCGTCACCGTTCGCGGCCGCCTGGAGGAACCGCCGGGCGGTCTCCTCGGCAGCGCCGGATCGCTGCTCGACCGAGGAACAGCCGGCCAGCAGGAGCATCGTGATCAACAACGTCGCCCGTCGCACGAGACGCTGCATGCCCCCGAAGGGCCGGTTTCATGCGGGGAAGACACCGGGAAGGTCGCCGGTGAGATAGCGCTGCACCGCCGGGCCGACCGCCGCGACCAGCGTCTCCGACGGCGTGGAGGCCAGCGGCTCCACCTTGATCACGTAGCGGGCCAGTGCCAGCCCGGCGAGGTGGCTGCCGGCTAGGGTGATCCGCAGATGCGCCTGGTCCGGGTCGAGGTCCAGCCGGGGCACGGCCCGCCGCAGGATCTGGGTGATGATGAACTCCCGGAACAACTTCGCCGTCCACTCGGTGCCGGCCACCGAGCGCAGCAGCGCCACCGCCGCGGCGCCCCGGGGGCCGTCCCACATGGCCAGGAACGCGCGGACGAACCGGACACCGATCTCGTCGCGGTCCCCCGCGGTCGCCTCGGTGATCAGGTCCACCGGATCGACCGGTGAGTTCATCGTCGCCAGGAACAGCTTGTCCTTGGTGCCGAAGTAGTGATGCACCAGCGCCGGATCGACCCCGGCGCCGGTCGCGATGGCCCGGATCGACGCTCCGTCGTAACCCTTCTCGGCGAACGCGCCGCGCGCCGCCGAGAGGATCGCCTCGCGCGTGTCCGGGTTGCCGGGCCGGCGTCCGGTCCGTCGCACCATCGCTTCAACCTCATTCTCCTGTACGCCCGGAGCGGTCTTCCCGTCCGTCCTGAGCAGTTTCCGCCACGCCCTAGGCAGTCCTACGGCGCAGGGTGGCCGCACCAAGGATGAGCGCCACCACGATCGCGCCCACCACCACGGTGAGGTCCCGCCACATGATGCCCGTCGGCTCGGTGTGCATGCCCACCTCGGTCAGCGCCTCCACGGAGTAGGACATCGGCAGCACGTTGCTGATCGCCTGGAGCCAGCCGGCCATGTCGTCCCGCGGCACGAACAGCCCGCACAGCAGCAGTTGGGGTGCCACCACGAGCGGCATGAACTGCACGGCCTGGAACTCGGTCCGGGCGAACGCGCTGCACAGCAGGCCGAGCGCGACCCCGAGGACGGCGTTCGCCACGGCGATCAGGATGACCAGGCCGACCCCGCCCGCGGTGTGCATGTCCAGCACCCAGTAGGCGAACCCGGACGCGACCGCGGCCTGTGCGGTGGCCGCCACCCCGAAGGCGATGCCGTAGCCGAACAGCAGATCCAGCTTGCCGACCGGGGTGGTGAACAACCGCTCCAGGGTGCCGGTGGTCCGCTCCCGGAGCATGGCGATGCTGGTGATCAGGAACATCACGATGAACGGGAAGACACCCAGCATGGTGAGGGCGATCCGGTCGAAGACCCGGGGCTGTCCCTCGTACATGAAGTAGATCAGGGTGATCAGCAGCGTCGGCACCACGATGATCATCGCGATGGTCCGCGGGTCGTGCCGCAGCTGACTCAGGATCCGCCTGACCGTGCTGGCGAGGATCATGCCGTCACACCTTTCCGCTGGCGGATCAGGGTCAGGAAGGCCTGATCGAGGTCGTCGGTGCCGGCCGACCGCTTCACCGCGGCCGGGGTGTCGTCGGCGATCAGCGTGCCCTCTCGGATGAGCAGCAGCCGGTCGCAACGGTTCGCCTCGTCCATCACGTGGCTGGAGACCAGGACCGTGGCCCCGTCGGCGGCGAGCCGGCGGAAGTGGTCCCACAGCTCGTCACGCAGCACCGGGTCCTGCCCGACCGTCGGCTCGTCGAGGATCAGCACCTCGGGCCGGCTGACGATCGCGCAGGCCAGCGACGCACGACTGCGCTGGCCACCGGAGAGGTCGGCGACCAGCTGATGCCGTGCCCCGGTCAGCCCGACGGCCTCGACCGCGGCGTCGGCGTCGGCGGGCCTGAGGCGGTAGAGGGAGGCGAAGTAGCGGGCGTTCTCCGCGACGGTGAGGTCGGCGTAGACGCTCGGCGCCTGGGTCAGATAGCCGATGCTGCGGCGCAGCGGCACCGACCCGGCCGGATGGCCGAGCACGGTGACCGTGCCCGACGCGACGATCTGCACGCCCACGATGGCCCGCATCAGGGTGGTCTTGCCGCTGCCGCTCGGGCCGAGCAGGCCGGTGACGCTGCCCTGCGGTATGGCGCAGGAGAAGCCGTCGAGAACAGCTCTCGCTCCGCGTCGCACGACGAGGTCGCGGACCTCGATCGCGGTTTGCATGGTGCCTCCCAGAAACTCATCAAGTGTTGAACTCAACGCTAGATGAGTTTCCGGCCGCGGGGAAGCAGCAAACTCAACACATGATGAAATTCCCCACGTCGGCGTCGGTGAGCTGGTCGAAGTCCTCGTACCAACGGCCCACGGCATGGAACGGGTCGGGCGCGCTCAGGCACACCACCGCGTCCGCCTCGCCGGCCAAGGCGTCCCGGGCCTGCGGAGCACAGACCGGCGCGGCCAGGATCAGCCGGGCCGGGGCATGCCCGCGCACCCAGCGCAGCGCCGCGTGCGCGGTCACCCCGGTGGCCAGGCCGTCGTCGATCACGAGCACCGTGCGGCCGGCCGGCCGCGGGGGCGGACGGTCGCCCCGGTAGAGCCGGATCCGGCGGCGCAACTCCTGCCGCTCGGCGGCCAGCACCCCGGCCACCCCGTCCTCGGTGACCCCGGCCCAGAGCAGGTTGTCCGGGTCGTAGACCGGTGGCCCGTCCTCGGCGATCGCGCCCACCCCGAACTCCGGCCGGCCGGGCGCCCCGATCTTGCGGGCCACCACGATGTCCAGTTCACCGCCGAGCCGCCGCGCCACCGGTTCGGCGACCGGCAGGCCACCCCGCGGCAGCGCCAGGACCAGCGGATCGGCCCGGTCGCCGAGATCAGCGGCCAGCCGGTCGGCGAGCGCCCGCCCGGCCTCGGCGCGGTCGCGGAAGATCATGCCGCTCACCTCATCATCGCGGCGGTCGGGTGCGACGGGCGCACCGGGCCGATCCGTCCCGTCTGATCCGTCGGCGGGGGACGGTTCGCCGTGATGAGGGATACCCGCTGGTAGACCGGAAAACCCCTCAGCAGCACCCGTCCGGCACCGATCTGGAGAACGTCGAACGCTCCCGGACGGAGGTCCTGCCGCCCATGTCCATTCCCCGGTTGAACCCGTACCGCTCGGCGCTCACCCCGCCTGCCACCGTGAACCGCCCGGTGACCCGCGACCGCAACCAGCACGCGCGCGAGGACGCCGCCTCCCTCACCGACCGTGACCGGGAGCTGATCTACCAGGCCACCGGCCAGCGCATCCGGCCCGGTGAGACGAACCCCGGCTGGATCAACTCGCTGGCCGCGGCGATCGCGGCGGACCGGGCCAGCGGGCGCCTGGCCCCGACGCAGGAGATCACCGCGCTCTATCTCAATGATCTGTTCCGCCGGTACGACCAGAGCCCCACCGGCCGCAACCCGATCGCCGGCTACCTGGAGCCGGCGCTGCGCCACCTGGCGCAGAGCGGCTCCGGCGGCGGCCGTCTCGACGTGACGGCGTAGCCCGGGTCAGCCGCGCTGGGTGCGCTCGACCAGCGCGGCGGCCACGTCCCGCAGCTTGCGGTTGGTGTCCTGGGAGACCCGGGTGAGGATGGCGAACGCCTCGTCCGCGGTGCACCGGCGCTCGCCCATGATGATGCCCTTGGCCTGCTCGATCACGGCACGGCTCTCCATCGCGGCCTGGAGGTGCCGGGCGAGGTCGGCGGTGGCGTCGTAGAGGTGCGCGTTGGCCAGCGCGACCGCCGCGTACCGGACGAAGGTCTGTGCCACCGCGACCGTCGCCGGGCCGAAGACGCGCGGCACCTCGGCGTAGACGTTCAGCGCGCCGTTCACCGCCTCGCCGATCGGCAGGCTCAGCGACAGCACGCTGCCCATGCCGGCCCGGGCCGCCTCGGAGCCCCAGCCGTCCCACCGGCCGTCGTGCGCGGTGTCCGGAACCTCGACGGTGGTCCTCGTCGCGGCCGCCTCCAGGCACGGGCCGGCACCACGCTCGTACTGCAACTCGTCGAGTCGCAGCGCCACCTCCCCGGTGTGGGCCGCGGTGGCCGCGCCCCGCTCACGCAGGAGGGTGATCGACACCTGCGCGGCGCCCGGCAGGGTCCGCCCCGCCAGGGCCACGACCGGGACAGCACCCCGTCGAGATCGGTCTCACCCAGCTTGATGCGACCGAACTCCGCGAATGCGGCAGCGGCGTCGGTCGGGTCGTACGCCTTCAACGTCAGAGAATCCCCGCAGCGGAACACGAGCCACCCCGGGCGGCCGTGCCAGTCGATCGGTGTCGTCCCGGGAGCCGGACGGCCCACGGACTTGCGCCGCTGCTTGACGCTGGTGCGCCGGTGTCGTCGACTCCGGCCGCAGGACGACGATATTACCCAACCCCCCCCCGACAGGTATGTAAGGCCCCGACGGAGTGCCCCGTACGTCCGGGCCGCCGCTGTCCTCCGGTGGCGTACGTCTGCCGGAAGTGTCGGAGTGTGCGGAGCGATCCCGGCCGGGCCACCCAGCGGCGCCGGCGCCCTTGACACCATATTTGTGATCGTTAACATAGCGGCAACACGTGAGTCACCGGCCGTCCATCCCCCACCGTCCAGGACGGATCGCCGTGCCCCGCCCACCGGCGGACATCCCCTCACCCCGCGTTCCTTTCCCCGGAGGGACTGCCATGTCTCTTGCACGCCTCAGATCCGCCGGAGCCGCTCTGCTCCTGCTGCTCGCGATCGTCGTCGCCGTCGAGACCCGCTCGGCCGCACCGGCCCGCGCCGCCACCACCTTCACCAACCCGGTCGCGTCCGCCCCCTACGGCGCCGACCCGTGGATGGGGTACTACAACGGCTACTACTACCTGGCCGCCACGACCTGGAACAACCAGATCGTCATCAAGCGCGCCACCTCGGTCGCGGCCCTGCCCGGCGCCACCGAGAACGTCATCTTCACCGGCACCGCCGCCGCGAGCTGCTGCAACGTGTGGGCGCCGTCGATGCACCGGCTGAACGGCCCGAACGGGTACCGCTGGTACTTCTACTACTCGGCCGGCACCGCGGCGTGCTGCGACGGGCAGCGGTCGTTCGTGCTGGAGAGCTCCGGCGACAACCCGATGGGGCCGTACACCTTCAAGGGTCAGCTCAACGTGCAGGCCGGCAACGGCTGGGCGATCGACGGCAGCGTGGCCACCATCAACGGGGCCAACTACTTCCTCTACTCGTCGTGGGTCGGTGACCTGCAGAGCCTGTTCATCGCGCCGATGAGCAACCCCTGGACGGTGTCCGCCTACGGCACGCGGATCTCGTACCCCACCCACGACTGGGAGAAGCAGGGCGGCAACACCGAGGAGGGCCCCTACGTGCTGCAGCGCAACGGCAAGACGTTCCTGACGTTCTCGGCCAGCTCCTGCAACACACCGGACTACAAGATCGGCATGCTCACGCTGACCGGCTCGAACCCGCTGGCCGCCTCGTCATGGACGAAGAAGAGCACCCCGATCTTCCAGCGCTCCGACGCCAACAGCGTCTACGGCCCCGGCCACCACTCGTTCTTCACCTCGCCCGACGGCACCGAGACGTGGATGGCCTACCACGCCAACGAGACCACCGCCCAGGGCTGCGGCGGCACCCGGACCACCCGGATCAAGAAGGTCAACTTCAACAGCGACGACAGCCCCAACCTGGGTACGCCGGACAAGCTCTCCACCACCCTGACCGCCCCCTCGGGTGACCCGGGCGGCACGGTCTCCTTCCCGGTGGCCGGCACCCAGTACCGCCTGGTCAACCAGGCCGGCGGCAAAGTTCTCGACGCCCAGAACTGTGGCACCGCCAACGGCACCGCCATCCAGCAGTGGACGTCGCTCGGCAACGCCTGCCAGAAATGGACGTTCACGAAGACGACCAGCAACTACTACCGGATCACCAACGTCAACAGCGGCACCGTCCTCGACTCGGTCAACTGCGGCACCGCCAACGGCACGGCACTCAATCTGTGGGCGTCGCTCGGCAACGCCTGCCAGGAGTGGAGCCTCACCCCGGTCAACGGCGGCTACCTGATCGCCAACCGCGGCAACGGGCTGATCCTCGACGTCACGAACTGCGGCACCGCCGACGGCGTCGCAGTCCGGCAGTGGGCGTCCCTGGGCAACGCCTGCCAGCAGTGGAACATCACCACCTGATCCCTCCACCGGCTCCCCGTCACCCGAAGGCGGGGAGCCACCCCCTCCCGCAGATGTGCGCGCCATGGTCGTCCCCGACGACAGCCGACACCGTCCCCCGGCTCCCGCGCGCCGTCTGCCCACCGGGCCGGAGCACCCTGTGCTCCGGCCCGGCCCGGCCTAACCCACCCGGCTGGTCCCCACCGCTGTCTCAGCGTGGCTGAGACAACGGTGACGGCCAGCCGGATCTTTCGGGCTGGTCCCCACCGCTGTCTCGAAGGCCACGAGACAACGGTGACAGCCAGCCGGGTCTTTCGGGCTGGTTCCCACCGCTGTCTCGGAGGCCGCGAGACAACGGTGACAGCCAGCCGGGTCTTTTGGGCTGGTTCTCACCGCTGTCTCAGCGTGGCTGAGACAGCGGTGAGGGCCAGCCGGGCGGGATCGGCGGCGGGGACGGGCGGCGGGTGGTGGGTGGTGGGTGGTGGGGGTGTGGGGTTATGGGCGGGGGGTCAGGATGTCGCGGAGCAGGTCGTGGACGCGGTCGGCGTCGGCGGGGGCGGTGCGCCAGTTGCTGAAGGCCGCCCGCAGCGCCGGAACCCCCTGATAGACGGTCGGCGTCAGGAAGGCCTCACCGGAGTCGGCGATGGCCCGGACCACGGCCGCGGGATCGCCGGGGACGTGGAAGCAGACGACGTTCAGGCGTACCGGAGCGAGCAGTCGCACGCCCGGGAGAGCGGTGAGGCGCTCGCCGAGCCGGTGAGCCGCGGCGATGGCGCCGGTGACGATCGCACGGTGACCGTCCGTGCCGTAGGCGGTGAGGGTGAACCAGGCGGCGAGGGCGCGCAGGCGGCGGGAGTTCTCCGGAGTTAGGTGGAAGAAGTCCGGGTCGCCGGTGATCGCCGGCAGGTAGGCGGCCGAGTTCTGGAACACGGCGACCTGCAGATCGCGATGCCGGGTGAACTGGACCGCCGCGTCGTACGGCACGTTGAGCCACTTGTGCAGGTCGATGCAGACCGAGTCGGCGCCGGCCAGCCCGGCGACCAGGTGGGCGTGTTCGGGTGACAGGGCCGCGAAGCCGCCGAACGCCGCGTCGACGTGCAACCAGAACGGGTAACGGTCCCGCAGCGCGAGGATCGCCCGCAGGTCGTCGAAGTCGACGGTGTTGACCGTTCCGGCGTTGGCGACCACGATCGCCGGGCCGTCCAGGGCGGCGAGCGCCGATTCCAGGGCGGCGACGTCGACGGCCTCCCGGTCCGGCAGGGTCGCCACCGGGCGCAGCGCGTCGCGGCCCAGACCGAGGATCGACAGCGCCTTGTGGACGCTGGAGTGGGCGGCGCCGGAGAGCACGGTGACCTCGCCGAGGGCGGCCAGGCCCTGCCGGGCGACGCTGACCCCGCGCCGGGCGCCGATCCACTCGCGGCCGATGGCGAAGCCGACCAGGTTCGACATGGTGGCGCCGCTGACGAACGCGCCGTGGTGCCCGGTCAGGCCGAACATCTCGCCCAGCCAGGCCACCGTCTCGTCCTCCAGCGCGGCCGCCGACGAGCCGGACCGGTTCGACACGTTCTGGTCGAAGGCGCTGGTCAGCCAGTCGCCGGCGAGCGCGGCCGGCGTCGTGCCGCCGGTGACGAAGCCCAGGTAGCGGGGTCCGGCGCTGCCGGAGAAGCCGGGTGCCCAGCGACGTTCGAATGCGGCCAGCGCCCCGGCCGTGCCGACCCCCGCCACCGGCAGCGGGGCGGCCGGTACCCGGGCCGGGGTGGGTGCGACCGGCCGTTCGTCGAGGCCGGCGAGGACGGAGACCGCGTAGTCACGGGTGGCCTGCAACAGTTCCGGCAGGGCGGCCAGGTCGTCGGCGAGTGGTGATGTCACACCAGCACGGTAGGAGACGACCGGGCCGCCCGTCGCGGGCCACTTCGGCGGTCCTGGCCTCAGTAGGTGATCGGGACCCGCCAGAGCGGCGCGGCGATCTCGCGGTCGGCCTGCCGGCGGACCACCAGCAGCCAGGCGACGCCGATCAGGGAGACGCCGACCAGTCCGCCCCAGGAGAGCAGGGTGAACAGGTGCGGGTCGCGGGCGACGTCGGTGATCACCTGCGCGATGCTCTGCCAGCCGTCCCAGAGGGCATGCAGGACCGCGACGCCGAGGTACGTGACCAGCAGCCGCCCGGTCAGCGCGAAGTGCCGCCGGCCGCTCGCCGAGAAGAGCACACCACCGAGGGTCGCCGTCCACAGCCCGTGACCGACCGGGGCGAGCACCCCGCGCAGCAGTTCGGTCTCGACGAGCGTCATCAGCGACATGCCCTGCTGGGTGAAGAGGGCGGTGAAGGCGTACCCGGCCGACTCGAACGCGGCGAACCCGAAGCCGACGGCGGCGCCGAGGATCACCCCGTCGACCGCGTACTTGTGCTGTAGGCGGCGGCAGAGGAAGGCGAGGGCGGCGAGTTTCGCGGCCTCCTCGATCAGGCCGACGCCGAGGAAGAACAGCGGGCTCGGGTGCAGCAGGTACGTCTCGAGCAGCGACGCGGCCAGCACGCCGAGGACTCCGCCGGTGACGAACGTGCTGAACAGCAGTTCCGAGGTGACCTCGCCGCTGTGCCGTCTGGTGAACGCCCAGAGTACGAACGTGACCGGGACCAGGAAACTGCCGAGCAGGACCAGGGTGGGGATGAGGTTGGGGTTGCCGGTGGCGAACGTGACCACCACGGTCAGCAGCCAGAGTGCGAAGCCGGTCAGAAATACCCGCCGCCACAGTTTCATGTGCGCCTCCCGCGCTCGATTGGGGCGGCAGCCGGGTACCCGGCCGGATGCCGCCCCACGCGGAGATGAGACCTACGAGTCAGCGGCGGCTGTAGATGAGGCCCAGTTTGTCCACGGCGGTCCCGGAACGTCCGTGGAAACCGGCGAGCTGGTACCCACCCGGTGCGGTCCGGGTGACGCAGTCGGACGTGGTCGTACCGCCGGCGATGCTGTTGCCCAGGTTGGTGGTGAACCTGGCATAGAAGATCCGGGTACGCCCGTTGTACTGGCCCCGGCACAGGTACGCGCTGGTCACGTACTCCGACGAGCCGAGCGTCAGCGACTGCGCGGTGCCGCCGGTGCCGCCGTGCGCCAGGGCGCCGAGGCTGACCTGGTCCACCCGGGTTCCGGCGCGCAGCCCGACGGTGGCGGGTCGCCCGCTGATCGCGTCGATGTCGTTGTAGTGGCCGCCGTGCGGGCCGCCGAACTGGTCGCTGAACGCGTACGCCGTGTTCGTCGACCAGGTGAACGCGGTGCTGATCGGGAAGTGGTCGGAGAGCATCTTCCCGTCGTCGGTCCGGAACCCGGCGTCCTCGTTGTGGTAGCCGGTCGCGTTCAGCGTGACGAACCGGCTGCTCCGGTAGAGGATCTTGTCGACGACCTCGCAGGTGTCGGTGACCGCGGCCGCGTCGCAGACCAGCGCGTCCGACCCGGCCGCCGGTGGGGTGCCGCCGCGTTCCAGCTTCACCCAGGCGTCGGTCAGGCCGTTCGTCGCCACGAAGGCACGGATGGTGTCGGCCGTACGGGTGTAGCGGGTGTTGGTGTCGCCCATGACGACGACCGCGTTGCCGACCGAGTGGGTGGCGATGAACGCCGTCAGCTGGCTCAGGTTGTCGGCCCGGGACTGCTGGTCGCCGGCGTTGGTCCCGGCGTTCGTGTGCAGGTTGTAGAAGTCGACGTAGGCGCCTTCGGCGAGCCGGTGCCGGGCGAAGGTGAAGCCCTTGGGCGTCAGGCAGTCACCGGAGTCCAGCTGGCAGGAATTCCAGTCGCCGCGCTCGAAGTCGTCGGTGTCGTAGGCGAGCTTCGACAGGCTGTTGAGCCCGGAGCCGATGCCGGCGCCACCGCTGGTCGGGGTGCGGTGGGCGTGCGTGGTGTCGGCCGCGTACAGGTGGGCGTGGTAGTTGAAGTCCTCCTGCACGTGCACGACGTCGTAGGGGGTCAGCCGCCGGCCGATCGCGGTGTGCGCGGTCTGCCGGTCGACCTCGGCGCTGGAGATGATGTCGGGCAGCCCGGCGACGTTGTAGGTGAGGACGGTGAACGTGCCGTCGGCGGCGTGGGCGGGGGTGGGGGCCAGCAGGAGCGGGCTCATCAGGGTGGCGAGGACCACGAGAGCGCGTTTCATGGGGGAACCTTCCGGCGGACGGAGGGAACGGGTTACCGGACAGTAGTCATCCATCGATGCCTAGCGAAAGCTCCGTCGAGTTTTGTTCACGTTCACATCAGGGCGCGTTACGTTTTAGGTCGTTTGATCCACCAAAGCTGGGCGGCGCACTCGCCCCCTTGCGCCTCGTGGAGTCCTCGTGAACGTCAGCCGCCGCAGTCTCCTGCTCGCCGGTGCCGCCGGCCTCGTCGCCGGATCGGCCTCCTCCGGGGGTCCCGCCGCCGCGGCGGCGGTCACGGCGTTCGTCGACTCCTACCGGACGAACCTCCCGGCGAACCTGACCGCCGACACCAACGCCGCGGTCCGCATCCTCTCCGGTTTCGCGAAGGTGTGGAGCACCGGCACCGCCTGGAACACCGGTACCGCACGGGACGAGGCGTTCCTGCGGGCGAACATCCGCTACGTCGTGCGGACCACACGCCACCGCACCGCCGCCGAGGCCGCCCGGTCGTTCATCGTCGACCGGCAGCACCAGAGCCACTCGGTGATCGCCGGCCTCGGCCCGCTCGCCGACATCTACAAGGCCGGCGCACTCGCGGTCACCGGCATCACCACCGCACCGGAGACCACCCCGGCGACCACCGTCAGCGACACCGTCCCGGCCGGCTCCCCCGCCGGCTCGGCACTGGGCGCCGGCAGTCCGGCCTCCGCCCTCGGCAAGGTCGTCACCCTGGTCAACACGGTGCGCGGGACCTGGTCGTCCGGCAATCCGAGCAAGTTCGCCTACCAGTACCCGCGGCCGTGGCGGATGACCGGGGACAGCACGGTCGTCGACACCGGCGCGGTCGACGAGTTCGGCTACCCGGTCTACGACTCCGACGTCGTCGTCACCCCGCAGCTGCTGCGCCAGCGCAGCACCAACCCGGCTGAGGATGGCGGTTATGTCAGCGGTCACACCAACGCGCTGTACATGGCCGCGCTGGCGTTCGCGTACGCCGTTCCGGAACGCTTCCAGGAGCTGGTCACCACCGCCTACGACTTGGCGCACACCCGGATCGTCAGCGGCATGCACTCCCCCGCCGACGTGATCGGCGGCCGGGTCCTCGGCACCGCGCTCACCGCGGCGATCCTCAACGACCCGGCCAACGCGACCCTCAAGACCGAGGCGCGGGCCCAGGCACTGGCCTACTTCCAGGCGAAGGTGGGCCCGGACGTCACCGCCGCCGCGCGGTCCGGCGCCGAGCGGGACGCCAACGCCGCGATCGTCGAACCCAAGCAGACGTACGGGCTACCCGCGCGCCGGTCGAACCTGAGGTTCGAGGTCCCCACCGGGGCGGAGGTCCTGCTGGAGACCCGGCTGCCGTACCTGGACGCCGCCCAGCGCCGGGAAGTGCTCCGGACCACCGCCCTGGCCGCCGGCAACCCGATCCTCGACGGCCCCGAACAGTGGGGCCGGATCAACCTGTTCGCGGCCGCCGACGGCTACGGCGCCTTCGACGCCACCGTCGCCGTCACCCTCGACGCGGCCGCGACGGGGTTCGCCGCCGCCGACACCTGGCGCAACGACATCGACGGCCGTGGCGGCCTGCTGAAGCTCGGCACCGGCACGCTGTCCCTGACCGGCGACAACTGCTACCGGGGCGGCACCACGGTCGCGCGGGGCACGCTGGTCGCCGCGCACCGGAAGGCCCTCGGCGCCGGCGACGTCACCGTGAGCGGCGGCACCCTGCGCCTGACCGCGCCGAAGGTACACGTCAGCGGCTCGGCCCGGCTGTCCGCCGGCACCCTGTCCCTGACGGTCCGCCCGCACGGCGCACCGCCGCTGACCGTGGGCGACGACGTGGTGATCGGCGCGAACGCGGTCCTCAAGGTCGCCGTGGCGCAGGCCGGCAGGTACGACTCGCCGGTCCCGGTGCTCAAGGCCCGCCGGGTCCGTGGCCGGTTCGCCCGAGTCGTGGTGACCACCCCCGGCTACGCCGCGACCCTGATCCACCACGGCGACACCGTCGCCCTCCGCCTCCGCCGGGCCTGACCCCGCCCACCCCACGTCCGACTCGCACCGACCACCGCCGCCGACCCCGGCGGGGTCGTCACCGCTGTCTTCGGCGGGGTCGTCAACGACGCTGACCCGGCGGGGTCGTCATGCTGCTGACCCCTGTGGGGTCGTCACCGCTGTCTCCGGGGCGTTGAGACAGCGGTGACGACCCCACAGGTCTGTTGCCCGACCGGGGTCAGGCGGGGTGGACGGGGATGCCGGCGAGGGCCGGATGGGTGGGTGGGGCGTCGGTGACGACGGCGGTCACGGCGGTGCAGGGCAGGACCAGGAACGGTGAGGCGGCGCCGATCTTCTCGGTGCTGGCCAGGACGTAGGTGTCGGCGGCGCGGGCGGCCAGAGCGCGTTTCATCGCCGCCTCGTCGGGGTCGCCGGTGGTCAGGCCGGCCTCGTGGTGCACACCGGTCACGCCGAGCAGGAACAGGTCGGCGGTGACGCCCTGCGCCGCCTCGGCCGCCGCCGCCCCGCACGTGACCGCCGAGTGCTTGAACAACCGGCCGCCCAGCACGAACACGTCGACCGACGGATGCTCGACGAGGGCCGCGGCGACGGTCGGGCTGTGGGTGACGACGGTGGCCCGCAGGCCGGGGGGCAGCGCCGCGGTGACGGCCAGTGCCGTGGTGCCGCCGTCGAGCAGGACGGTCTGCCCGGGCCGGATCAGTGCGGCGGCGGCGGCCGCGACCCGTTCCTTGCTCGACGTGGCGACGGTGGCCCGGGTCGCGTAGTCGGCGAGGGCCGGCGAGACCGGCAGCGCTCCCCCGTAGACCCGCTGGCACAGCCCGGCCGCGGCCATCTCGCGCAGGTCACGGCGAATGGTGTCCTCGGCGACGCCCAGCTCGGCCGCGATGTCCTTGGCGACCACCTTGCCCTCGGCGGCGAGCCGGGCCAGGAGAAGATCACGACGTTCCGCGGCCAGCATTCCGTGTTTCTCCTCATTGTTGTCGACTGTTGCGTGTTTCCGAGTGTAAGTTCCCGATCATGAGCGAATCAAGGCCGGGCATCGACGTTCCGGACGCACGCGGGCGGACCGGGCTGGACCGGGTGGGCCGCGACCTGAGCGGGAACCCGTCGGTGATCGTGCGGGACGTGGAGCTGATCGCGGCCGCCTGGCACGTGCTGCGGCGGACCACGTACGACTACCGCCGACGGGACGGCACCTGGACGCGGGAGCAGCGGGAGACGTACGACCGCGGCGACGGCGCGACCGTCCTGCTCTACGACCCGCACCGTCGGACCGTGCTGCTGACCAGGCAGTTCCGCTTCCCGGTGTATGTGAACGGCCACCCCGACGGCATGTTCCTGGAGACGGCGGCGGGCCTGCTCGACGGCGACGACCCGGCCGCGGCGATCCGGCGGGAGGCGGCCGAGGAGCTGGGCGTCACGATCGGCGAACTGACGCCGGTGTTCCGCGTGTGGACCAGCCCGGGCTCGGTGACCGAGCGGCTGCACTGTTTCGCCGCGCCGTACTCGGTGGAGTCCCGCACCGGGGTGGGCGGGGGCCTGGCCGACGACGGGGAGGACATCGAGGCGGTGGAGCTGTCGTTCGACGAGGCGCTGGCGATGGTCGACTCCGGGGAGATCGCCGACGCCAAGACGATCATGCTGCTCCAGTGGGCGGCGCTGAAGGGGACACTTGACACGGATCGATGACGACCGTTGAGTGTTACCGGGAGGTAACGTGATGATCGTCCGCCGTGCCCTGCTCGCTGCCACGCTGACCGCCGGGATCCTGACCGGGGCCCCGGCCGCCGCCGCCCCGCCGTCGTGCGCGGCGCCGGTGCCGAGTGACACCAGACCCGGCTATCTGGTCGCCGACCCGGACTGTGAGCTGGACGGAACCCCGTTCACCGCGCTGCCCGGCGCGACCGTGCACACCGGAATCCAGGCGGGTGCGGCATACCGCATCGAGGTGCCGCAGCGGTGGAACGGGCGGCTCGTCGTCTATGCGCACGGCTACCGCGGGACGGGTTCGACGGTCTACGTCAGCAATCCCGAGCTGCGGCGGCACTATGTCGACCGCGGCTACGCGTGGGCGGCGTCCAGCTACGCCACCAACGGCTACGACGTCGGTCAGGGGGTGCGTGACACGTACGCGCTGATTGGTGTGTTCCGGCAGGTCACCGGCAGGACGGCCGGGAAGGTCTACATCTCCGGCGCGTCGATGGGCGGGCACGTCACCGCGGTCGCGATCGAGGAGTACCCGCGCGCGTTCGCCGGGGCGATGCCGTACTGCGGGGTCCTCGGCGACGCGGAACTGTTCGACTACTTCCTGGACGCGAACGTGACGGCGGCCGCCCTGGCCGGCGTCGGCATCGAGTTCCCGTTGCAGCCGGACGCCGCCTATCCGGCCCGGTTCGCCGGCCAGGTCGCCCGGATCACCACCGCGCTCACCGGCACGCCGGCCGGGCGGACCTGGTCCGACGTGCTGGAACGCCGCAGCGGTGGGGAGCGTCCCGGCTTCCCGGCGGCGTTCGCCTACTGGAACGCGGCGAGCCAGGGTGGGCTGCCGTTCCTGTTCAGCGTCTACCCCGGGCTCAGCGGCGGAACGGCCGGCATCGCGCCCGGCAACCTGACCGACAACCGGCACACCGTCTACCGGTCGACCGACCGCCGGTGGCCGACAGCGGCGGAACTGCGGCTCAACGCGTCGGTCCCGCGGGTCGCGCGGACGGCGTACCCGGATCGCGGTCTTGCCGGTGTCCCCCGCATCGACGGCCGCCCCGGCGTCCCGGTCCTCTCGCTGCACGGCGTCGGCGACCTGTTCGTGCCGTTCTCGATGGAGCAGGAGTACGCCCGTCGCGCGTGGGCCAACGGGCGCTCCCGCCTGTTCGTCTCGCGGGCCATCCGGACCGTGGCGCACTGCGGCTTCACCGGGGCCGAACTCAGCCGGGCCTTCGACGACCTGATCGCCTGGACCGACCGGGGCCGGCGCCCGGCGGGCGACGCGATCCTCGACCGGCGCACGGTGGCTTCCGCGACATTCGGTTGCCGTTTCACGGTCGGGGTACGGCCGGAGTACGCCCCCGACGGTTGCTGACACCGCCCGGCAGCACCCGCCGGATCAGGGGCCACGCCAGGATGATCAGGACGATCGTATAGACCACGTACGACACCGCGCCGCCGAGCAGGCCGGACAGGTCGCCGCCGGAGAGCTGCAACGCCATCCGGCCCTGCCGTTCGGCCAGCGGCCCGAGGATGACACCGACGATCAGTGGCAGCACCGGCAGTCCGAAGCGGCGCATCGCGAACCCGAGCAGGCCCAGGGTGAGCAGCAGGAACAGGTCGAACGGCTGGGCGTTGACGGCGTAGGCGCCCATCGAGGCGAAGAAGACGATCCCGGCGTACAGATAGGGCCTCGGGATCCGCAGCAGGCGGGCCCACGCCGGCGCCAGCGGCAGGTTGAGCAGCAGGAGCATCAGGTTGCCGACGAACAGGCTGGCGATCAGCGTCCACACCAGGGTCGCCTCGCGTTCCAGCAGCAGCGGGCCGGGCTGGATGCCGTAGGTCTGGAAGGCCGCCAGCATGACCGCGGCCGTGGCGTTGGTGGGCAGCCCGAGCGCGAGCATCGGCACGAGCGTCCCGGCCGCGGAGGCGTTGTTGGCGGCCTCCGGCCCGGCCACGCCCTCGATGGCGCCCTTCCCGAACTCCTCCGGATGCCGGCTGAGGCGTTTCTCCAGGGCGTAGGAGAGGAAGGTGGGCAGCTCGGCGCCACCGGCCGGCATCACCCCGAACGGGAAACCGAGGCCGGTGCCGCGCAGCCACGGCTTCCAGGAGCGGCGCCAGTCGTCGCGGCCCAGCCACGGCTGTCCGACCGGGATCACCTCGACCGGGCGGCGGCGCAGGTGGGCGGCCACCCACAGGGTCTCCCCGACGGCGAAGATGCCGACCGCCACCACGATCACGTCGATGCCGTCGGCGAGCTGCGGGATGTCCATGGTGAGGCGGGGCTGGCCGGTCACCCGGTCGATGCCGACCAGGCCGATGACCAGACCGAGCAGCAGGGCGGAGAAGCCGCGGACCCGGGACGAGCCGAGGACGGCGCTGACCGCGATGAACCCGAGGATCATGATGGCCAGGTAGTCGGGGGCGCCCAGGTCGATCGCGAACGCCACCATGACCGGGGTGATCAGCACCAGCAGCAGGGTGCCGATCAGGCCGGCGACGAACGAGCCGATCGCGGCGGTGGCCAGCGCCTGTGCGGCCCGGCCGGAGCGGGCCATCTTGTTGCCCTCGATCGCGGTGACCACCGAGGACGACTCGCCGGGGGTGTTGAGCAGGATCGAGGTGGTGGAGCCGCCGTACATGCCGCCGTAGAAGATGCCGGCGAACATGATGAAGGCCTGCGTCGGCTCCAGCCCGTAGGTGAGCGGCAGCAGCAGGGCGACGGTCATCGCCGAGCCGATGCCGGGCAGCACGCCGACCGCGGTGCCGACCGTGACGCCGATCAACGCGACCAGCAGGTTCATCGGCGTGAGGACGTGCCCGAAGCCGTCCAGCAGCTGGGTCAGGTCGTTGATCACAGGATTCCTTGCAGTATTCCGGCGGGCAGGTTCACACCGAGGCCGATGGCGAACCCGTAGAAGGTGATCAGCGCCATCGCGATCGCGACCGCGGCGGTGAGCAGGTGCCGGCGGGCGCCGAGAGCGAACGCGGTGGACCAGAACAGCAGGGATCCGCTGATCACCCAGCCGAGCGGCTCGATCAGGACCGCGTTGACGGCGAACGCGAGCGCCACCAGCAGGACGGTGCGCCAGTCGATCGACGAGGTGGGGTCGACGTCCTCGCCGCCCTCCGGTTCGCCGTGGCCGCCGCGGGCCACGTCGATCGCGTAGACGACGGCGGCGATCAGCAGCAGCGCACCGAGCAGGATCGGCACCGGGCGCGGGCCGATCGGGTCGTTGCTACTGGTGGCGCTGCCGGTGCCGAGGGCGTCGAGGAGGACGAGGACGCCGGCCAGGGCCAGGAACGCGCACATGCCGTACTGCGCGCGGTCCCGGCCCCGGCCGCCCGCCGGAGGAGGGGCCTTCTCCGGCGAGCCGGTCGGCGGCTGGATCGCCGCATCGCTCGCGGGCTCGGTCATGCCAGGCCGAGCCCGGTCAGGATGTCGGCGACCGCCTTGTCCTGGTCGGTGAGGAACGTGGCGAACTGGTCGCCGGTGACGAATGCGTCGGTCCAGCCGTGTTTGGCCAGCTCGGCACGCCAGGCGTCGGTGCCGTGCATCTTCGTCAGGGCGTCGATCCAGGTCTGCCGGTCGGCGTCGGTGATACCGGGCGGGGCGACGATGCCGCGCCAGTTGGTGAAGATCAGGTCGACGCCGGACTCCTTGAGCGTGGGCACGTCGGCGACCGCGTCGATGCGCTTGTCGCTGGTGACCGCCAGGACGCGTACCTGACCGGCCTCGACCTGGTCGAGGAACTCGCCGACGCCGCTCGCGCCGAATGCGATCTTGCCGCCGAGGACCGCCGGGAGCAGCTCGCCGCCGCCGTCGTAGGAGACGTAGCTGACCTGCCGGGCGTCGATGCCGACGGCCTGGGCCAGCTGCATGGGCAGCAGGTGGTCGGGACCGCCGGGCGACGAGCCGCCGCCGACGGCGAGCTTCTTCGGGTCCGCCTTCCAGGCCGTCACCAGGTCGGTGATGGTGCGGTACGGCGAGTCCTTGGCCACCACGATCGCGCCGGGCTCCTCGATCACCTTGGCCAGCGGGGTGGTCTCGGTGAGTTTCGCCGGGGACTTCTGCGTGTACGAGGCCCCGACGACGCCGAGGCCCATCTGCATGGCGAGCTTGCCGTTGCCCTTCTCGTTGACGGTCCGTTGCAGGCCGACCGTGCCGCCGGCGCCGGACAGGTTGAAGACCTCGACACCGGAGGCGATCTTGTCGTCCTCCATGATCTTGGCGATGCTGCGGGCGGTGGTGTCGTAGCCGCCGCCCGGGCTGTTCGGCACCATCAGCCGCAGCCCGGCGACCGGACCGCCGTCCGCGCCGCCACCTTTGTCCGCGGTCGCACCGCAACCGCCCGCCGCCAGCACCGTCACGGCGGCGGCCATGCCCAGGAAAGCCCTGGCCAGAGATTTCATCGCGGTTTCTCTTTCGTTTCGTCGATGTCCAGCGCGATGATGGTGGCCCTTCGGCGGCTGCCGGGTCTGCGTTGTGACTACAACGGAGGTTGAGTTAATTGTGGTCGTGACGTTCCGCCGGACCACGCTTGCCGGCCAACTTCTCGCCCTCCAGGTGACGATCATCCTGGTCGTGCTGGTGGCGGTGGCGGCGCTGACGCTGGCCCAGTCGGCGGCCGCGTTCAGCAGCGTCGAGGGCCGGCGGGTGGCGGCACTCGCCGAGCAACTGGCCGACAGCCCGCTCGTCCGGGACCGGCTGCCCCGGCCCGCACCGGGCGAGACGCTGGCGCCGCTGGTACAGACCGTGCGTACCCAGTCCGACGTCACGTCGGTGACCATCGCCGACGCCCGCGGCATCGTGGTCAGCTCGACCGACCCGATCCTGGTGCGCACCCTCCTGCCGCTCGGCGACCCGGGCGTGGCCGAGGGCCGCGGCTGGTCCGGTGAACTGGTCGTCGACGGCTCCCGGGAACTGGTGGCGCAGGTGCCGGTGCTGAGCGCCGAGCCGGGCACCCTCGGGCAGCGGCTGGGCACGGTGATGATCGGTGAGCGGTCGCCGACGATCTGGCAGCGGGCCCGCGACGGTGCCGGGAACCTCGCCATCTACCTGGGGATCGCCAGTCTCGTCGGGATCGCCGGGTCCTGGCTGGAGGCGCGGCGGATCAAGCATCAGACGCTCGGGCTGGAGCCGCGGGAGATCGCGGGGCTCGCCGAATACCGGGAGGCGATGCTCTACGGGATCGCCGAGGGGGTGATCGCGCTCGATCCGCAGCATCGCATCACGCTGGTCAACGCGGTCGGCCGGACGCTGCTGGACCTGCCCGAGGACGGCGCCGGCCGCAGCCTCGCCGAGCTGGGCATCGACGGCCGGCTGCACGATGTGCTGACCGGGGGCGCCGAGGGCGAACGCGACGAGGTGGTGGTCCGCGGCGGGCGGGTGCTGGTGATGAACCGGATGGACGTCACCAAGGACGGGCGCCGGCTGGGCTCGGTGACCACCTTGCGGGACCGGACCGAACTGGCGCGGCTGGAGCGGGAGATGGGATCGTTCCGCAGCACGACGGAGGTGCTGCGGGCGCAGGCGCACGAGTTCGCCAACCAGCTGCACACCATCTCCGGGCTGATCCAGATCCGCGACTACGACGAGGTGGTGCGTTACGTGAACGCGCTGGCCCGGCACCGCGAGTCGCTCGATCTCACGCTGACCAGCCGGATCCACGACACGGCGGTGGCGGCGCTGCTGATGGCGAAGTCGGCGCAGGCCGCCGAGCGCCGGGTACGGCTGCGCATCTCCGAGAGCACCCATCTGGGCCGGCTGTCCGCGGACCGGTCGGCGGACGTCGCCACGGTCGTCGGCAACCTGGTCGACAACGCGGTCGACGCGGCCGCGGCCGGCGACCCGGAACGGGACGCGTGGGTGGAGGTCGAGCTGCGCCAGGACACCACGGCCGTGGAGATCGTGGTCCGCGACTCCGGGCCGGGCGTGGCACCGGAACTGGCGCAGGAGGTGTTCTCGCACGGGTTCACCACGAAGGCGGCCCAGGGTGGCGAACGCGGCATCGGGCTGGCGCTGACCCGGCTGATCTGCAAACGTCACGGTGGCGAGGTGGCCGTCACGAACACGCCGGACGGGGCGATGTTCACCGCCCGGCTGACCGTCCCGGAGAGGGTTGCCCCATGATCGGCGTCCTGGTCGTCGACGACGACTTCATGGTGTCGCGCATCCATCGCGGCTTCGTCGAGCAGGTGCCCGGCTTCCAGGTCGTCGGCACCGCGCACACCGGGCAGGAGGCCGTCGACGCGGCCACGCGGCTCGCGCCCGACCTGATCCTGCTCGACCTCTACCTGCCGGACATGTTCGGACTCGACGTCGTGGTGCGGCTGCGGGCCGCCGGTCAGGACTGCGACGTCATGGTCATCACCGCCGCCAAGGAGGCCGACGCGGTCCGCGGGGCGGTCCGGCACGGGGTGGTCAACTACCTGCTCAAACCGTTCGGCGTCGACGACCTGCGACAGCGGCTGGAGCAGTACGCGCGGCGCCGGAGCGGACTCGACGGGGTACGGGTGCGCGATCAGGCCGACGTGGACCGGGCGCTCGCCCGCGCGTCCACGCCCGGCCTGGCCACCGGGCTGCCCAAGGGGCTGAGCCCGGAGACGGCGCGGCTGGTCGAGCAGGCGCTGCGGTCGGCGGCCGAGACCCTGTCCGCGGCCGAGTGCGCCGACCGGATCGGGATCTCCCGGGTCAGCGCCCGGCGGTACCTGGAGCATCTGCGCGACAGCGGGCGGGCCGAGGTGCGGCTGCGCTACGCGGTGCCCGGACGCCCGGAGCACCGGTACCGGTGGGTCGGCTCCTGACGAGGCCTCTTGCGGTCAGGCGGGGCGGGTGGCCGTACCCGAAGAGGCCTGCTGTTCGAGGAGGTCGCGGAAGGCGCGGGCGGCGGGTGAGGCGGCGCCTGCGGTGCGCTGGGCCGTGAAGATCGTGCGGCGCGGGGATCCGGCGAGCGGCAGCAGCCTCGCGGAGGTCTCCCGGCCGGCCCAGATCAGGTCGGGGATGAGGGCGACCGCGTTGCCCGACTCGACCAGGCGCATGTGGGCCTGGAGGTCGGCGGTCTCGTAGCGGACGTCGGGCTCGAAGCCGGCGACGCGGCAGGCCTGCTCGGCGAAGTGGCGGGAGGCGGCGCCGCGCGGCTCCATCACCCACGGCATGTGGCGGGCCGTGTCGAGCGAGTCGACGGGGCGCAGGGACTCCGCCTCCGCGGGCAGGGCCAGGCGGATCGCGTCGGTGGTCAGGTCGCGCCGGTCGAGGCCGGGATGGTGTGGCGCGGCGTGCGCCGGGTACTGCTCAGCGATGACCATGTCGAAGTCGCGGGCCCACGTCTCGCGCAGCGCCTCCTCGGGTTCGCGCTGGACCATCTCGACACGGACGTCGGGGTAACGCTGGGCCATCGCGCGGAGGGTGGTGGGCATGAAGGCGAGCGCGGCGGACTGGAAGACGGCGACCCGGACCCGGCCGGTGACCCGGGTCGCGGCGGCCTGGAGGCGGGCCTCGGCGCGCTCCAGAGTGTCCAGGACCTCGGCCACCGACGCGACCAGCACCTCGGCCTGCGGGGTGAGCTGGACCCGGCGGCCGGCCTTGCGCAGCAGCTGGGTGCCGGCCTCCTTCTCCAGCTGGCTGAGCTGCTGGCTGACCGCGGAGGGGGTGAAGTTGAGCGCCTCGGCGACCGCCGCGATGGTGCCCCGGACGGCCAGCTCCCGGAGCAGGATCAGACGGCGGATCTCCAGCATCCCATTACGTTAGCTGAACTTAAGTGCATCGCTAATAAAGCATCGCTTTTCCTTACCTGATACGGGACTGCAGACTGTTGCGCATTACGGAAGGAGCATCCCGATGTCTGAGATCGCCGAAGAGACGATCGCCCTTGTCCGGCGCTGGCTGCGCGAGGCGGCGTCCGTTCCCGTCGGCGGCTCGGCAGCGCAGCTCGCCGGTGTTCTCCGCGACCCGAACGGGCTCGCGTTCACCGTCGGCTTCGTGGACGGGGTGATCCGGCCGGAGGACGTCCGGGTCAGCGCACGCAACCTGTCGGCGCTGTCGCGGAACATCCCGGCATTCCTCCCGGCGCACCTGCGGCTCGCGGTCCGCGCCGGCGGCTTCTTCGCACCGATCGTGCCGGGCGTGGTGGTCCCGGTCGCCCGCCGCGCCCTGCGTCACATGGTGGGACACCTGATCGTCGACGCGACCGACGCGCGCCTCGGCAGGGCGATCAAGCGGATCAAACGGCGCAACGTCCGGCTCAACGTCAACCTGCTGGGCGAGGCGGTCCTCGGGCGCGGCGAGGCGGACCAGCGCCTGAAGAGCACCGAGAAGCTCCTGGCCCGGCCCGACGTCGACTACGTGTCGATCAAGGTGTCGTCGGCGGTCGCCCCGCACAACCCGTGGGCGTTCGACGAGGCCGTCGAGGAGATCGCCGGCAAGCTCCTACCGCTGTTCACCCTGGCCGCCGCGCAGCGCAAGTTCGTGAACCTCGACATGGAGGAGTACAAGGACCTCGACCTCACCATCGCGGTCTTCACCCGGCTCCTCGACCGGCCCGAGCTGCTCGGCCTCGAAGCCGGCATCGTGCTGCAGGCCTACCTCCCGGACGCGCTCAGCGCCATGATCCGCCTTCAGGAGTGGTCCGCCTCCCGGCGCGAGCGCGGCGGCGCCGGCATCAAGGTGCGCCTGGTCAAGGGCGCCAACCTGCCGATGGAACGGGTCGAGGCCGAGCTGCACGGCTGGCCGGTGGCGACCTGCGACAGCAAGCAGGCGACCGACACCAACTACAAGCGGGTCCTCGACTACGCCCTGCACCCGGACCGGATCCGTAACGTGCGCCTCGGCGTGGCCGGGCACAACCTGTTCGACATCGCGTACGCCTGGGTCCTGGCCGGCCGGCGCGACGTCCGCGACGGCATCGAGTTCGAGATGCTCCTCGGCATGGCCGAGGGCCAGGCCGAGGCGGTCCGGCGTGAGGTCGGCGGTCTGCTGCTCTACACCCCGGTGGTACGCCCGGAGCAGTTCGACGTGGCCATCGCCTACCTGATCCGCCGTCTCGAAGAGGGCGCGAGCCCCGACAACTTCATGTCCGCGGTGTTCGAACTGCACTCCTCGGCGGAGCTGTTCGCCCGCGAGGAGGCCCGGTTCCTCGCCTCGCTGGCCGACCTCACCCCGGACGTCCCGCGGCCGAACCGGGTCGAGGACCGGTTCGCCGCCGTCCCGCGGCCGGTCCCCGGAGCGTTCGCCGGCACCCCCGACACCGACCCGGCCGTCGCCGCCAACCGCGACCGCGTCCGTCAGGTCCTGACCCGGGTCGAGTCGTCCACACTCGGCGTCGACGTGCCGCGGATCAGCGACCGGGAGCACCTGGACGAGGCCCTGGAGAAGGCGGCCGCCGCGAATTGGGGCGCCGCCGACCGCCGGGCCGTGCTGCACGCCGTCGGTGACGCCCTGGAGGAGCACCGGTACACGCTGCTCGAGGTGATGGCCGCCGAGGCCGGCAAGACCGTCGACCAGGCCGACCCCGAGGTGTCCGAGGCGATCGACTTCGCCCACTACTACGCCGAGCGGGCCTTCGAGCTGAGCCGGACCGACGGCGCCGTCCCGGTCCCGGCCCGGCTCACCCTGGTCACGCCGCCGTGGAACTTCCCGGTCGCCATCCCGGCCGGCTCGGTCCTGGCCGCCCTCGCCGCCGGCTCGCCGGTCGTGCTCAAGCCGGCCGGCCCCGCCGAACGCTGCGGCACCGTCCTGGCCGGCATCCTCCGCGACGCGCTCTCCGCGGCCGGCGCCGACCCGAACCTGGTCACCCTGCTCCAGGTCGACGAGGGCACGCTCGGCCGGGAACTGATCGCGCACCCGCTCGTCGACCGGGTCATCCTGACCGGGGCGTACGAGACCGCCGAACTGTTCCGCTCGTTCCGCGCCGACCTGCCGCTGCTCGCCGAGACCAGCGGCAAGAACGCCATCATCGTCACCCCCAGCGCCGACCTCGACCTGGCCGTCAAGGACGTGGTGTCGTCGGCGTTCGGGCACGCCGGCCAGAAGTGCTCGGCGGCGTCGCTGGTCGTGCTGGTCGGCAGTGTCGCCCGGTCGCAGCGGTTCCGGACCCAACTGCTGGACGCGGTGTCGTCGCTCGACGTGGGATATCCGGCGGACGCGCGTACCACGATGGGCCCGCTCGTCGAACCGGCCGCCGGGAAGCTGCTCGACGGGCTGACCACCCTCGGTGCCGGCGAGACGTGGCTGCTCGAACCCCGCAGGCTCGACGACTCGGGCAAGCTGTGGAGCCCCGGGGTCCGCGACGGGGTACGGCGCGGATCGGCCTACCACCGCACCGAGTACTTCGGCCCGATCCTCGGCATCATGACCGCCGACACCCTGGACGCGGCGATCGACCTCGTCAACGAGGTCGACTACGGCCTGACCTCGGGTCTGCACTCCCTCGACGAGGGCGAGATCCGGACCTGGCTCGACCGCGTCCAGGCCGGCAACCTGTACGTCAACCGCGGCATCACCGGCGCCATCGTGCAGCGGCAGCCGTTCGGCGGCTGGAAGCGCTCGGCGGTCGGTCCCGGCACCAAGGCGGGTGGCCCCAACTACCTGGTCGGCCTCACCGGCTGGGCGCCCCGCCCCGCCACGTCCGCCGTCGAGATCACGCACCCGGGAGTCCGCGACCTGCTCGCCGACGCCCGCCCGGTGATCGACGCCGGCGCCTTCGCGTCGGTCGAGCGGGCGGCCCGCAGTGACGCCGCCTTCGACTTCCGCACCCCCGCGGACGTCACCGGCCTCACCGTGGAACGCAACGTGTTCCGCTACCTGCCGGCGCCGGTCACCGTGCGCCTCGCCGACGGCGGCTCGATCGCCGACCTGGTGCGGGTCCTCGCGGCCGGGCTGCTCACCGGCGCCGAGGTGCGGGTCAGCAGTGCGGTCCCGCTGCCGGACGCGCTGGCCGCGCGCTGCCCCGGCCTCACCGTGGAGGACGACGCGACGTTCGCGGCCGGGCTCACCGCCGGCCGGGTCCGCCTCGTCGGCGGCGACGCGCCGGCACTGGCCGCCGCCACCGGCGGGCGCCCCGACCTGGCGGTCTGGTCCGGGCCGGTCACCGAGGCGGGACGGGTGGAACTGCTGCCGTTCCTGCGGGAGCAGGCGATCAGCATCACCGCCCACCGGTTCGGCAACCCGCTGCCCCTGGCCGCCGCCGTCCTCTGACGATTCTCATCCGGTACGCCCTCCGCGCCCACACCGGCGCGGAGGGCGTTTCACGTCGCCACGGCTCGCGGACCGGTCGCGGGGTCAGGCGCCGAAACGGCGGTTGCGGGCGGCGTACGAACGCAGGGCCCGCAGGAAGTCGATCCGCCGGAAGCCGGGCCAGTAGACGTCGCAGAAGTGCAGCTCCGAGTAGGCGGCCTGCCACAGCAGGAAGCCCGACATACGGCGTTCGCCGCTCGTGCGGATGACCAGATCCGGGTCGGGCTGGCCACCGGTGTACAGATGCGCGGCGATCCGGTCGGCGGTCAGCCGCTGGGCGATGTCGGCGACGCTGTACCCGGCCTTCGCCTCCTCGTCGAGCAGGGCGCGGATGGCGGTGACGATCTCCTCCCGCCCGTCGTAGCCGATCGCGATATTGAGATGGAAGCCGCCGTGACCGTCCGCGGTGGAACGCGCGGCGTCCCGGCTGGAGTCCGCGGCCAGCTTGAGGGCGTCCCGGGTGGAGTCCGGGAGGACGTCGAGCCGGCCGGCCAGGTGCAGGCGCCACACGCTGGACGGGCGGGACAGCCGTTCGGCGACGACGTCCTCGATCATGCGCATCAGGTTGCCGACCTCACCGGCGTCACGTCGGCGCATGTTGTCGACCGACGCGACGAAGACCGTGACGTGCCGGATCCCCATCTCCGCGCACCAGCCGAGCACCTCGTCCAGGTGTTCGGCGCCGTACCGGTGCCCGACCCGCGGATCGTCGAAGCCCATCTGCCGGGCCCACCGCCGGTTGCCGTCCATCACCATCGCCAGATGCCGCGGCAGGTTCGCCCCGTCGAGCCGTTTGCGGAGCCGCCGCGCGTAGACCGCGTACAGGAACTGTCTCAACCACATCCGGACAACGAACCACTCCACCGGCCCGGCGGGGCCCTTCCGCGGGCAGCCTTCACCCCACCCACACGTCCCGCGCACACGATCGCCACAATCCGGGGCCCGGCTGGTGCCCACCGCTGTCTACCGCGCCGCGAGACAGCGGTGGGAACCAGCCCGGTCGGCCGCGCCGCGCCGCGAGACAGCGGTGGGGAGCAGCCGGTCGGCCGGCGACGTGATCGGCGGGCCGGGAGAGCGCGGTCGGTCAGACGACGGTGAAGCCGGTGGGGAGGGCGGCCCGGCCGGTCAGGGCGCGGATCGTGGGGATGCCCTGGCCGACGGCGACGGCGATGCGGGCGGCGAGGGCGGCCGTCGACGCCAGCGTGTCATGGTCGAAACCGATCGGCAGGCCGGCCGCCACGGCGGCGTCCGAGGCGTGCACGACCAGTTCGAACGTCCGGGTGGGCAGCCAGTCCTCGACGCGCATACCGCCGGCCGGGGTGGCGACCAGGTCGTCGTCGCCGACGCCGGCGAGGGCGGCCGTCGCCTTGCCGATGTAGCCGCTGACGGCCTCGGCCGGGTCGTCGCCGAGGGTGGCGCCGGTGGCGCGGGCATCGTCGGTCGACGCCGTGCGGACGGCGGCGATCAGGTCGGCGGGCGCGACCCGGGCCAGGGCGAAATACGCCTCGGGCGCCGGGACCAGCAGCGTCGGCGCACGGTCGGCGAGCACCGTGGGAACCTGGCGCAACGCCGAACTGACGGTGTGGCCGAGCAGGTCACGCAGTGTCCACTCGCCGAGGCCGGGGCCGTCGAGGGCGGCCGGCGGGATCCGGGAGACCAGGTCGGCGAAGGCGATGGCGGCCGATCGGTAGTTGCGGCGGTAGTCCATGCCACCACGGTGCCACGCGCGACGCTCGTCCCCCTCACCGAACCGCGGCGTGCGCGTTTCCGGTGGGATCCAGCGGATCGATGACCCGGTTGCGGTGGTGCTGGTAGATCACCGAGCTGCGGAAGCCGACGATCTCCCGGCGGCCGGAGAAGCGGTCCATCAGGAAGGCGTGCAGGCCCTCGACGCTGGGCACCGCCACGTGCACGAGGAAGTCGTCACCGCCGGCCAGGACGAAGACCGACAGCACCTCGGGCAGGCCGGAGGCGTACGACTTGAACCCCTCGATCACCTCCCGGTTCAGGGGGCGGACCTGGACGTGCAGGAGCGCCTGCACCTCCCGGCCGAGCGCGGTGAGGCTGACGTCCGCGTGATACCCGGTGATCACCCCGCGGTCACGCAGCAGACGCACCCGCTCCAGACAGGTCGACGGCGCGACACCGACGGCCCGGGCCAGCTCCCGGTTGGTCTGCCGGGCGTTCGTCTGCAATTCCCGCACGATCGCCGAATCAATGTCATCCACGACCATCATTATGGCCCGTGAGCCGAACGATGTTCGGCGTGATCACTGGCGGTCCGTCCGGCGTCCTAGGTTCAAAACCACAAACCCTTCAGATGTACGGGAGAAGCACATGCCGATCCACCAGCGGGTCGTGGTCGAACGCGGCACACGGTCCGGGTTCCCGATCGTCGTCGCGGTGCACTCCACCGCGCTCGGGCAGGCGGTGGGGGGCTGCCGGCTGGCCGTCTACCGCGACTGGCGCGCCGGACTCGACGACGCGCTGCGCCTGTCCGCGGCGATGACGTCGAAGACGGCGCTGGCCGGCCTGCCGAACGGGGGCGGCAAGACCGTGGTGGTGCTGCCGGCGTGCGGGCCCGTGGACCGGCGGGCCGTCCTGCACGACGTCGCCGACGTGATCGAGGGTCTCGGCGGGATCTACGCGACCGGGCCGGACGTCGGGACCGGGCCCGCTGACATAGCGATCATCGGGGAGCGTACGGCCCATGTGCTCGGCCGGGGCGGCGGCTCCTCCCCCGCGACCGCGGCGGGCGTGGTCGCGGCGATCCAGGCCGTCGTCGCCGACCGTTTCGGATCGCCCTCGCTGTCCGGGCGGAGCTTCGCCGTCCTCGGGGCCGGCCGGGTCGGCGCGCACGTCGTGGACCTGCTGTCGGCGGCCGGTGGCAAGGTCGTCGCGTCGGATGTGGACGGCTCCCGGCGTACCGTCGCTGAATCTCTGGGAGCGACCTGGACCGATCCGCAGAGCTGTCTCACCGCGGAGGTGGACGTGCTCGTCCCGGCCGCCCTCGGTGGCCTGCTCACCGCCGCGACCGTCCCGGCGTTGCGGTGCGCCGCCGTCGCCGGCCCGGCGAACGCCCAGCTCGACGAACCGGAGACGGCGGACCTGCTGCACGCACGGGACATCCTGTGGGCGCCGGACGTGGTGGTCGGCTCGGGCGGGATCATCCACGCCGTCGCGACCGACCTGCACCGGGAGACGCCGGCGCAGGTCGCGACCCGGATCGCCGCCGTCGGTGACACCCTCGCCCGGATCCTGGACGCCGCCCGGGAGACCTCGTCGACACCCGCCGCGGCGGCGTCCCGGCTCGCCGGTTTCCTGATCGGAGAGCCGGTGGTCTCCACCATGGCGGCCTGCTGACCGGCGCCCCGGCCAGCCTGCCGCTGCCGGTCCAGGCGATCGTGCCGGGTGTCCCGATCCGCGGCTACGCCGAGGTCAGAACGGGTAGCGGCGGGGCTCCTGGCGGGCGCTGACCCACTGCACCTCGGTGAACTCCTCGGCGGCGAAACCGATGCCGAAGCGGCCCGCCCCGCTGTCCTTGACGCCACCGAAGGGCATCTGGGGCTGGTCGTTGACCGGCTGATCGTTGACGTGCACGATGCCGGCCCGGAGCCGGCAGGCCAGGTCGAGGCCACGATACGGGTCGCCGGTGATGATGCCGGCGGTCAGGCCGAAGTCGGTGGCGTTCGCCCGGCGCAGTGCGTCCTCGGCGCCGTCGCACGCCTCGAGCAGGACGACCGGGCCGAACGTCTCGTCGAAGGCCAGCTCCGAGGTCGGCGGGACGTCGGCGAGGACCGTCGGCGGGAAGCAGCGGCCGGCGGGGACACCGCCGGTGAGCAGGCGCGCACCCTGGTCGACGGCCTCGCGGACGCGGCGTTCCAGCAGCGACAGCGCCCATTCGTTGACGACCGGGCCGACGACCGTCGCCGGATCGGTGGGGTCGCCGACGGGCAGAGCCGCGGCCCGGGCGACGAACCGGACCGCGAAGTCGTCGAACAGTGCCCGGTCGACGATGATCCGGCGGGCGCACATGCAGGTCTGGCCGCTGTGCACGAACGCACCGTAGATCGCGGCGTCCACGGCCCGGTCGAGGGGCGCGTCGGCGAGCACGAGCAACGGATTGTGGCCGCCGAGCTGGAGGACGGCGCGTTTGAGGTGGCGGCCGGCGGTCTCGGCGATGCGGCGGCCGGTGACGGTGGAACCGGTGAAGCTGATCCGGCGCACCCGCGGGTCGGCGATCAGGGCCTCGGCGACCGCGCCGGCCTCACCGGGGGCGTGGGTGACGACGTTGAGCACCCCGGCGGGCAGGCCGGCCTCGCTGAGCAGGGCGGCCCAGAAGGCGCCACCGGTGTACGGCGCCTCCTCCGACGGTTTCAGGACGACGGTGTTGCCGGTGGCGATCGGGGCGACGACGGCACGGCCGGCGAGCACGAGCGACGCGTTCCACGGGGCGATGGCGGCGACCACACCGACCGGGCGCCGGATGGCGAGCGCCCGGGTGCCGGCCAGGTCGGACGGCAGGACCTGACCGGCCGGGGCGTACGCCAGAGCGGCCGCCTGCCGGAGCAGATTGACACAGAAGTCCAGCTGGACCTCCGCGAAGTGGACACCGCAGCCAGTCTCGGCGGCGAGCAGTCCGCGTACCTCGTCACGGCGCCGGTCGAGGGCGTCGGCGGCACGCAGCAGGACCTGCTGTCGCTCGATCGGCAGTGAGTCCGACCAGGCCGGGAAGGCGGCGTCGGCGGCGGTGACCGCAGCGAGGGCGTCCTCCGCGTCGCCCGCGGCCACCTCGGCGAAGAGCGCGCCGGTCCACGGGTCGGTCTTGGGGTAGGTGCGCCCGCCGGCGGAGTCCAGCCAGTCCCCGCCGATGTGGTGTCGCACGTCGATCGCCCGGTCCATCGCGTCGCCGATGGTATCCGACCGCAGGCGACGGCGTTCCGACAGTTCGAACGGAGGGTTAGGCTGCGCCATGCCCGTCGACGAAGAAGCCGGTAGCGGCGCAGCGTTCTCCCAGTCCCTGGAGCGCGGGCTGATGATCCTGTCGTCGTTCGACGAGACCCGGCCGGTGCTGGGCATCGCCGACATCTCCCGCGCGGTGACGCTGAACAAGAGCACCACCCATCGGTACGTGGCCACCCTGACCCGCCTCGGCTACCTGCAACAGGACCCGGAGACGAAGAAGTACTCGCTCGGGCCGAAGGTGGTGGACCTGGGGTTCGCGGCGCTCGACTCCCTGGAGATCAACCGGGTGGCGGCGCCCTGCCTGCAGAACCTGGCCGACGAGACGGGCTACACGGTGAGCATGGCGATCCTCGACGGGCCTGACATCGTCTACGTGGAGCGGCGCCGCAGCGGACGGCCGGTCGGCGGGTTCGCGATCGGGCTGAACCTGCACGTGGGGTCGCGGCTGCCGGCGTACTGCACGTCGATGGGGAAGGTGCTGCTCGCCCATCAGGAGCCGGCCGTGCTGCGCCGGCTGCTGGACCGGACCGACTTCGCCCGGCGCGGGCCGAAGACGCTGACCAACCGGGAACAGCTGATGGCTGCGCTCGCGAAGATCCGGCAGACCGGGGTGTCGGTGAACGACGAGGAGCTGGCGTCCGGGCTGCGGTCGGTGGCGGCACCGGTGCGGGACCGGACCGGCCGGGTGGTCGCCGCCGTCAACATCGCGGTGCACCTGACCGTCTGGTCGACCAGCGCGGACGCCGTGGTCGCCCGCCTGGAACGCCCGCTGCGCCAGTGCACCGCCGAGATCAGCACCCGCCTCGGCCACCGCTGACCCCCACCGGCTGGCTCCCACCGCTGCCTCAGCCACGCTGAGACAGCGGTGACGACCAGCCCACACCACCCGGCTGGCTCCCACCGTCGTCTCAGCCACGCTGAGACAGCGGTGACGACCAGCCCACACCACCCGGCTGGCTCCCACCGTCGTCTCAGCGGCGCTGAGACAGCGGTGAGGGCCAGCCGGGGGGAAGTGGATGCTGGTGCGGGCGGTGTTCGGTTTTCGGGGGTGGTGTTCGAGTGGATGGAACGAGTCGTTGATCTGCCGGAAACACCGGCATACCTTCGGCGCACCCCTGCGCTTGGAGGCGACCCCCATGCTTCTCGACGACAAACTCTGGACCGGCAACATCTTTCTCGGCGGCGAGTGGCGGCCGGGGCGCGGCGGCACGTACGACGTGACCGAACCCGCCACCGGTGCGGTGCTGGGCCGGATCGGGCGGGCCACCGCGGAGGACGTGACCGAGGCCGGGCGGATCGCGGCCGAGGCCCAGCGCGCCTGGGCGGACACCCCGCACCCCCGCCGGGCCGCGGTGCTGCGCCGTGCCGCGCAACTGTGGATGGAGCACGCCGACGAGATCTCCGGCTGGAACGTCCGCGAGGTCGGCGCGATCGCGCCGATGGCCGGGTTCGCGCTGCACGTCGCCGAGCAGGAGTGTTACGAGGCGGCGGGGCTGCCGGCCCGCCCGTACGGCGAGTTGCTGCCCAGCGAGGAGCCCCGCCTGTCGATGACCCGCCGGGTGCCGGCCGGCGTGGTCGCGGTGATCGCGCCGTTCAACGTGCCCATCATCCTGGCCATCCGTTCGGTGGCGCCGGCCCTGGCACTGGGCAACGCCGTCCTGCTCAAGCCGGACCCGCGCACCGCGGTCACCGGTGGCGTGACGCTGGCCCGGATCTTCGAGGAGGCCGGGCTGCCGCCGGGGGTGCTCCAGATGCTGCCGGGCGCGGCCGACGTCGGCGAGGCCCTGGTCACCGACCCGAACGTGCGGGTCATCTCGTTCACCGGGTCGACCGCGGCCGGCCGCCGGGTCGGCGCGTTGGCCGGGGAGCACCTGAAGCGCGCGCATCTGGAGCTGGGCGGCAACTCGGCGCTCGTGGTGCTGGAGGACGCCGACATCGAGGGTGCGGTCGCGGCGGCGTCGTTCGGGTCGTGGTTCCACCAGGGGCAGATCTGCATGACCACCGGCCGGCATCTGGTGCACACGAGCCTCTACGACCAGTTCGTCGAGGCCCTGGTCGCGAAGGCGGCGAACCTGCCGGTCGGCGATCCGGCGCGGGAGCAGGTGGCGCTCGGTCCGATCATCGACGCCGGACAGCGCGACAAGATCCACTCGGTGGTGACCCGGTCGTCGGGCGCGGGGGCCCGGGTGGCGGCCGGCGGCACCTACCGGGATCTGTTCTACGCCCCCACGGTGCTGGCCGACGTCTCCGGCGACACGCCCGCATTCCGGGAAGAGATCTTCGGGCCGGTGGCTCCGGTCATCCGATTCGGTGACACCGACGAGGCGGTCCGGCTGGCCACCGCGAGTGAGTACGGCCTGTCGCTGGGCATCGTCACCCGGGACGTGATGCGCGGCCTGGCCCTGGCCGACCGGATCCCCACCGGCATCGTGCACATCAACGACCAGACCGTCAGCGACGAGGCGAACAGCCCGTTCGGCGGTGTCGGGGCGTCCGGGACCGGCTCCCGGTTCGGTGGCGCGGCGGCCAACGTGGAGGCGTTCACCGAGACCCGCTGGGTCACTCTGCGTGACAAGCCGCCTGCGTACCCGTTCTGATCGAAGTTGTTTCCGTGCCGTTACATGCCCTCCGGGAGGCTTGCGTTAAATGCACGTTCATCAATAATGAGCGCCATGAATCGAGCCGAGGCGATACCGGTTGACGGGTCCCGGAGCACGACCGAGCCCCCCAGCGGCCACGTGCCGGCGGTCCCGCCGCCGGCACCCGGCCACACCGTCCCGGCCCGGCCGGGCGGTGGCGGCAACACTCTGGTGGTGCCCGCCCTCACCCCCCATCGAGGCCCCCGACGGCCGGAGAACACGCCGGACAGGCTCCCGGTCCGGCGTGCCGAACCGGCTTTGCCGGAGCCGTGGGAACCGGCCCTGCCGGAGCCGTGGACCGACCCGTCGGCCGACGTCCGGGGCACCGGCACCGCGGTGACCCGCCGCACCGGGCGCCGTCGGGGTGCGATCGCCGCCCGTCGGGTGGTCGGCCTGTGAACGCCACGGCACGACCGGTGGCGCGACCGGCGGGGCGACCACGACGAGGTGACCGGGGACGGTCCGAGCCCGCGGACAGTCACCCACGTGCGGTGACGGGGGACGAGCGGAACGGGACCAGCGGGCTCTGCCGGCCACGATGCGGCCGGGGTGGCCTGTCACGAACGACGGAGCGTCTGCTGACGAGGTCGGCGCACCGGGACACGCCGCCCGCGGTCCGGCGCCCGCAACCACGGCCACGGCCACGGCCACGGCCGGAGAGTGCCGCCGGGCCTACCGGGGCGGTCGTGCGGGCACCTGCTGGAGCGGGGGCGCGTGGCCGTACCGAAATATGCACTTTCGGGGAATCGCGGACCGTGACCATTCTCGCAAACCGGGCGCCGAACGGACCCGGCAGTGACGCTCCGCCACCATCGGTGGCCCATCCGGGACGGCCACCACCCTGAGCCGGTTGCGTCCGGCTTTTAACCACGTTGTCACAGCTTGTCACGAGATTCTCACCGAAGCCGGGTGATACCGCGCTCCCTCGGTGGGCACCCGTGAGACCTTTGTTGGGACGGCCCCCTCTTCGGGTACAAGTGAGGCACATCGCTCGCCTCGCCGGTCACCGTCGGCGAGCCGGGCGGCCACACCCGCTGAAGAGGAGAGCATTCTCCATGGGCGACACGCCTGTCATCACGCTCAACAACGGCGTCACGATTCCGCAGATCGGTTTCGGCGTCTTCCAGATTCCCGAGGCGCAGACCGCGGCCGCGGTCACCACGGCTCTGGAAGCGGGCTACCGCAGCATCGACACCGCCGCCATCTACCACAACGAGTCGGGCGTCGGCGAAGCACTGAAATCGGCCGGGGTGCCGCGTGACGACCTGTTCATCACGACCAAGGTCTGGAACACCGATCAGGGGTACGACGAGACGCTGCGCGCCTTCGACGCCAGTACCGCCCGGCTCGGGGTGGACCGTCTCGACCTCTACCTCATCCACTGGCCCACCCCGAAACGCGGGAAGTACCTGGACACCTGGCGGGCGCTGGAGAAGCTGCTGGCCGACGGACGGGTACGGGCGATCGGCGTCTCCAACTTCCTGCCCGAGCACCTGCGGGCCGTCGCCGACCTGGGCGGCACGGTGCCCGCGGTCAACCAGATCGAGGTGCACCCGGCCCTGCAGCAGCGGGACGCCCAGGCGGCCAACGCGGAGCTGGGAGTGATCACCGAGGCGTGGAGCCCGCTCGCGCAGGCCGGCGTGCTCGGTGACCCGGCCGTGCTGGCGATCGCCACCGACCACGACCGCACCCCCGCCCAGGTCGTGCTGCGCTGGCACGTGCAGCAGGGCCGGATCGTGATCCCCAAGTCGGTGACCCCGTCGCGGATCGCGGAGAACCTGCGGATCTTCGACTTCGAACTGTCCGCCGACGAGCTGGCCGCGATCGACGCGCTGGAGAGCGACGGCCGGACCGGGCCGCACCCGGACCACTTCAACTGACCTGCCGCTCTGTGACGGTCACGTCATCCGGTGACCGTCACAGAGATCGTCAAGCGGCTTCACAGGAACCCGCCGCACACTGGGGTCACGTTCCCCTCACAGGAGGTTCCGATGGGTCTTCTCGCCCTGGTCAGCTTCGTGTTGCTGCTGGTCCAGCTGGTGCTGCTGGTTCGGGTGGCGCTCGACTGGAGCGTCATGCTGGCCGGTCCCGCCATGCCCGGGTCGGCCCGGGCCAAGGCCCTCGACGTGATCTACCGCATCACCGAGCCGATCCTCGCCCCGGTCCGGAAGGTGCTGCCCCCGCTGCGGGTCGGCGGCGTCTCCATCGACCTGGCGTTCATCGTCGTCTTCGTGGTGATCGGCATCATCCGCGCGCTGCTCTGACCGGCCGGCCGGCCCGGTCGGACCGGGCCGGCCGGGCAGGTCAGCTGAGCCGGTCGTCGACGAACTCCAGCGCCGCGGTGTCGAAGAAGCTGCGGCCGCCGGCGTGGTCGTCCCACGGGTAGACCTCGATCTCCTTCTGCCCCTCGATCGCGTTGTAGGCGGCGAACACCCCGGACGGCGGGCACACGTCGTCCATCAGGGCCGCCGACATTATCGACGGCGCGGTGATCCGCCGGGCGAAGTGCACGGCGTCCACGTGGTCGAGGGTGTCCAGGGTCCGCTGCGCGGCCCGCGGGTTGGCCCGCAGGAACCGGACCACCTCGGCGTACGGGTTGCTGTCGGTGATCGTGATCGCCCGCTGGATGTCGCAGAGGAACGGCACCCCGGCGACCACCGCCGCCACCAGTTCCGGGACGAGACCGGCGGCCGACAGCGCGAGCGCACCGCCCTGGCTCTTGCCGGTCACGACGAGCCGGGAGGCGTCGGCACCGGGCAGCTCGGTGGCGGTCTCCACGGCCCGGACCGCGTCGGTGATCAGCCGCCGGTAGTAGAACGTCTCCGGGGCGAGCACCCCGCGGGTCAGGAAGCCGGGCGACGACGGGCCGGCGCCGTGATCGTCCGGGTCCGGGGTGTCGCCGCCACGCCAGCCGCCACCCTGACCCCGGGTGTCCATGATCAGGTGGGCGTACCCGGCGCTGGTCCAGGTCAGCCAGTCGATCGGCAGGCCGCGGCCACCGCCGTACCCGATGAACTCGACGGCGATCGGCAGCGGGCCGTCGGCGGTGGACGGGCGGTTGAGCCAGGCCCGGACCGGCTGGCCGGCGTAACCGGTGAAGGTGACGTCGAACGTGGTGACGCCCTTCAGCGGCGTGCCGACCTCGGTCAGCTTCGGTGGCAGGGCCGCCCGGCGTGCCGCGGTGAGCGTGCCGGACCAGAAGTCGTCGAAGCCGGCCGGCTCCGGGCGGGAGAGGCGGTACTCGCGCAATTCGTGGAGTGGGAAGTCAAACAGCGCCATGGTGATCACGCTAGGCGCCCACGTTGGCCGGAACCAGCCCCGACCGGGCACCATGGTCGCGTGCCACCGGAGACCTCCCGCCCCCCGCACGTCCTCGAAGCCGTTCTCGAGCGGCTGACCTATGTGAACGAGGAGACCGGCTACACGGTGGCCCGGGTCGCCCACAAGAGCAGCACCGACCTGTTGACCGTGGTCGGCGCGCTGCTCGGCGCGCAACCCGGGGAGAGCCTGCGGCTGAGCGGCTGGTGGTCGTCACACCCCCAGTACGGGCGGCAGTTCGAGGTCGTCTCGTACACGACGGTGCTGCCCGCCACCATCCAGGGCATCCGCCGCTACCTGGGGTCGGGGCTGGTCAAGGGCATCGGGCCGGTGTTCGCCGAGCGGATCGTGGACCACTTCGGACTGGACACCCTGGAGATCATCGAGACCGCGCCGGAGCGGCTCATCGAGGTCGCCGGGCTGGGGCCGAAACGCACCAAGAAGATCACCGCGGCGTGGGCCGAACAGAAAGCGATCAAGGAGGTGATGGTCTTCCTCCAGGGGGTGGGCGTGTCCACCTCGATCGCCGTGCGGATCTACAAGAAGTACGGTGACTCGTCCATCTCGGTCGTCAAGAACTCGCCCTACAAGCTGGCGGCGGACGTCTGGGGCATCGGGTTCAAGACCGCCGACACGATCGCGCAGGCGGTCGGCATCCCGCACGACAGCCCCGAACGGGTGAAGGCCGGCCTCCAGTACACGCTGTCGCAGGCCACCGACAACGGGCACTGCTTCCTGCCCCTGCCGGATCTGACGGCCGACGCGGCGAAGATCCTCGACGTCCCGGCCGCACTGATCCCCGCCTGCCTGGCCGAACTCGTCGAGGAGGAGGGCGTGGTACGGGAGCAGGACGAGATCTACCTCGTGCCGTTCCACCGGGCGGAGCAGTCCCTCTCCTCGTCGCTGCTGGCCCTGCTGCGGGACCGGGCGGACCGGATGCCGCACTTCCGCGACGTGGACTGGGGCCGGGCTCTGACATGGCTGCACCAGCGCACCGGGTCGACCCTCGCCACCGAGCAGGAGCAGGCGGTACGGCTCGCCCTGACCGAGAAGGTCGCGGTCCTCACCGGCGGGCCGGGATGCGGGAAGAGCTTCACCGTACGCTCGATCGTCGAACTCGCCGCCGCGAAGAAGGCGAAGATCCAGCTCGTCGCCCCGACCGGTCGCGCCGCGAAACGGCTCGCCGAGTTGACCGGCCACCCGGCCGCCACCGTGCACCGCCTGCTCAAACTCCAGCCCGGCGGCGACGCCACCTTCGACCGCGACAACCCGCTCGACGCCGACCTGGTGGTCGTCGACGAGGCCTCGATGCTCGACCTGATCCTGGCGAACAAACTGGTCAAGGCGATCCCGCCGGGCGCGCACCTGCTGCTCGTCGGCGACGTCGACCAGCTGCCGTCGGTCGGCGCCGGCGAGGTGCTGCGCGACCTGCTGGCCGCCGACGTGATCCCCCGGGTACGGCTCACCCAGATCTTCCGGCAGGCCGCGGAGAGCGGCGTCGTCACCAACGCGCACCGGATCAACCAGGGCCGGCCGCCCCGCTTCGAGGGCCTGACCGACTTCTTCCTGTTCCCCTGCGACGACACCGAGGCCACCGCGGCACTCACCGTCGACGTCGCGTGCCGCCGGATGCCGAAGAAATTCGGCCTCGACCCGCGCCGCGACATCCAGATCCTCACCCCGATGCACCGCGGCCCGGCCGGCGCGGGGGCGCTCAACGTGCTCCTCCAGCAGGAACTCACCCCGCACCGCGACGGCCTGCCGGAGCGGCGGCTGGGCGGGCGGGTGTTCCGGGTGGGCGACAAGGTCACCCAGATCCGCAACAACTACGACAAGGGCGTGGCCGGCGTCTTCAACGGCACCGTCGGCGTCGTCACCGGGCTGTCGCCCGAGGAGCAGACCCTGACGGTACGCACGGACGAGGACGAGCAGATCGAGTACGACTTCGACGAACTGGACGAGCTGGCGCACGCGTACGCCATCACCATCCACCGCTCGCAGGGGTCGGAGTATCCGGCGGTGGTCATCCCGCTGACCACCAGCGCCTGGATGATGTTGCAGCGCAACCTGCTCTACACCGCGATCACCCGGGCGAAGCGACTGGTCGTGCTGGTCGGCTCCCGCCGTGCGCTGGCCGCGGCGGTACGCACGGTCGGCGCGGGCCGCCGGCACACCGCCCTGACCAGGCGTCTCGGCTGACCCGCCACGGCCCCGGCCCACGGTGGCCGCCTACCACACCGCCCCACGGCCTGGGCGGTGATTACGGAAATCCGGCCGAATGGTCGTGTTGTCCGGACGCTGGTACGGCTGTTTCGCGCACCGCTCCCGACAGTTCCTGATCTCGCTAGTGTGAGCTTGTAAATCAATTCTTCCAGGCCTTTTCCGAACCATTTTTCGGTTTCGGGAAAGGGGCTCGAGAACTGACGGGGGAAATGCTCATGTTGCGTTCGATGACGGCGGGCACAGCGCTTCTCGGCGTGCTCGCGATGGCCGCTCCGGCCCATGCCCAGCCGCAGCCGCCGAAGCCCGACAAGATGATGGTGATCGACGTGGTCTCCGCGAACGGGTCCGGATGTCCGGACGGCAGCGCGGACATCCAGGTCTCGCCCGACTACACCGCCTTCACGGTGACCTATTCGCAGTACACCGCCTCGGTCGGGCCGCAGGCCTCACCGCTGGACTTCCGGAAGAACTGCCAGCTGGCGCTGGACATCAAGGTGCCGTCCGGATACACGTTCGCCATCGCCAGCGCGGACTACCGCGGATACGCCAGTCTCCGGCCCGGCGCGTACGGCCAGCAGGCGGCCAACTACTACTTCCAGGGGCACACGCAGAGCACGCGCAGCCGGCACGACTTCAAGGGCCCGATGGAGGACTCCTGGCAGCGCACCGACAAGGTGGCGATCGTGTCGTACAGCTACCTGCCGTGCGGTGAACGCCGGTACCTCAACATCAACACCGAACTGCGGGTCAACCGGGGATCGTCGGACGCGAAGAAGCACACCAACTTCCTGTCCATGGACTCGACCGACGCCGCGATCAACACGCTCTACCGGGTCGCCTGGAAGAAGTGCTGATCCGCTCACCGTTCCCGCCCATACGTGTCGCCTCGCCGTTCCTCGGCGACCCGCTCCACTTATCGGCTCGCCGTTCCTTGTCGATTCACTGTTCCTTGTCGACTCACTGGTCCCTGTCGACTCATTGGTCCTTGTCGACTCACTGGTCCTTGTCGACGAAGGCCGCCCACGGGTCACCGGCCGGTCGTGGCTCCGCCCGCACGGGTGGGGCTGCCACCGGCCGGGACCGCCGGGCGGCCAGCAGTGCGGCCAGGGCCGTGGTGATCGGCACCGCGGCGACCAGGCCGATCGTGCCGACCGCGCTGCGCACCAGCTCCTGCGCGATCATCTGTGAGGTGAGCAGCTCGTCGAGCGGGGTGTCACCGGCCGCGAACAGCAGCATCAGCGGCAGCGACGCCCCGGCGTAGGCGAGCACGATCGTGTTGATCACCGAGGCGATGTGGGCCCGGCCGATCCGGGTGGCGGCGCTGTAGAGGCGGCGGAACCCGTACGACGGGTTGGCCAGTGCCAGCTCGGTGACCGTGGCCGACTGGGTGACCGTCACGTCGTCGAGCACCCCGAGCGAGCCGATCACGATGCCGGCCAGCAGCAGGCCCCGCATGTTGACGTCGCCCCGGGTGATGGTGAGGAAGTTCGACGTCTCGTCGGCGACACCGGTCAGGTGCACCGCCCCGGTGGCGAGGGCGGCCAGGATCGCGGTGATCGCCAGGCTGGCCAGGGTGCCGGCCACCGCGATGGTCGTGGTCATCGACAGCCCGTGCGTCAGATAGAGCACGACCAGCATGATCGCGGCGGCGCCGACCACCGCGACCAGCACCGGGGACCGGCCGTCCAGAATCGCCGGGACGATGAAATAGAGCAGGATCGCGAAGGTGACCGCCAGACCGCCCAGCGCCGTCACCCCGCGCCACCGGCCGAAGGCGATCACCGCCAGTGCGAACGCGACGCCGAGCATCCACAGCTCGTCGCCCCGCTGGTGGTCGGAGATCGAATAGCTGGTGCTGCCCTCGTCGTTGAGTGTCAGCATCGTGACGTCGTCACCGGACTCCACCGTCGGCGCGCCCGGACCGTTCGGGATGTCCGTGGTGATCACCGGCCCGTCGTCGAGCCGCACCTGGACGGTTCCGCAGTTCTCCAGCGGGGTGTCGCCCTCCGGCACCGGCGGGCACTCCTGCGGGGTGACCGCCACCACCTCGCCGGTCACCACGGCCGGGCCCGCCGCGCCCTCGGCCTGCGGGGTGTCGCGCGGCCAGAGCAGCAGCATCCCGACCAGGGTGACCAGCACCGCCGGCACGAGCAGCAGCAGGGTGAGCCGCCGGGCGTGCGGGAACTCCGGTAGCTCCCGGTGGGCGTGGTGATGGTGGTCGCCGCTCATCGTGCTCCTCGACGCGTTCGCTGGTTCGGCCGCGCGAGAACCGTACCCGCCCGGTCCCCGGTCCCGCCCCCACGCCGCCTCAGACCCGCCCACCCGCCGCGTCAGGTCCGTGCCGGCCGCCCCGTCAGGTCCCGGCCGGCCGCCGCGTCAGATTCGGCTGGCTCTCACCGCTGTCTCAGCGGCGCTGAGACAGCGGTGGGGACCAGCCGGGCCTCTCGGAACCAGCCGGGCCTCTCAGGACCAGCCGGGCCTCATGGGACCGGCCGGGCCTCCCGGGACCGGCCGGGCTTTTCAGGTTGCTGAACGGGACTTCGCGCGGTCCTCGGCGGAACGGCCGAAGGTCAGCCAGAAGTCGGTGACGGCCAGGCTCAGCACCGGGCGCCGCCCGCTCAGGTAGCCCAGCGGGCCGTCCGGCTCGGGACGCCACGCCGCCGCGGCCGTACGCAGCCCCGCCCGGCCCCGGACCGGGGTGCGCCGCACGTGCTCACCGAGCTGCTGCGCCACCGTGAACCCGAGCGGATACCGGCCCGGCAGCCGCCGCTTGAGCCGGACCAGCGCCGATCCGATCGCCGCGCCGCCGGGGGCGGTGAGGGTGGCGTCGACGAGCGGCTCGGTCTCCGCGTCCAGGGTGAAGTCGGCGAGTTCCTTGGGGATGCCCCAGAGCCTGCGGCCGCCCTCGCGGGAGGCGACGCTGTCCACCCAGATGTCGGTGATGCTGACCCGTGGACGGCCGCGCTCGTGCACCAGGACGGCGCTGAGCAGTTCCCTGTAGTGCAGGACGCCGCCCGGTTCGTACGACACCCAGGCGGCACCGACCGCGACGCGGCCGCCGACGGTGACCGGGCGCACCGCGGCGCCGAGCACCGGAGGCAGGGCCGGCATGTCCCGGCGGGGGATCAGGAACACCGACAGATACATCTGTCCGCGCAGGTGCCAGGGCTCGGGCGGGTACATGACTCCACCCTGGCACCCCGCGGGCGTACGTTCAACGCTCTCGATGCCTCAGTATCGGAACCGGGAGACGACCGCCTGCAGCTGCGCCGCGGTCTGGCCGAGGTCCTCGGCCGCGTGGCGGGTCTCGCCGACGGTGTCGGTGGTGCGGCGGGTCGCCTCGGAGACCGTGCCGATCGTCATCGCGATGTCGCCGGCACCGTTGGCCGCCTCGCTGAGGGTGCGGTTCATCTCGGCGGTGGTGGCGGTCTGCTCCTCGACCGCCGAGGCGATGGTCAGCTGGATGCCGTTGATCCGCTCGATGATCTCGGTGATCTCCCCGATCGCGGTGACCGCGCCGCTGGTGTCGGCCTGGATGGCCTGCACCCGCTGGGAGATGTCCTCGGTGGCCTTGGCCGTCTCCTGGGCCAGGTCCTTGACCTCGCCGGCGACGACGGCGAAGCCCTTGCCCACCTCGCCGGCGCGGGCCGCCTCGATGGTCGCGTTCAGGGCCAGCAGGTTGGTCTGCTCGGCGATGCTGGTGATCACCTTGACGACGGTGAAGATCTCCTCGGACGAGGCGCCGAGACGCCCGACGATCGCGTTGGTCTCGGCGGCGACCCGGACGGCCTGCGCGGCCACCTCGGTCGCCTCCGACGTGGAGACGCTGATGTCGCGGATCGCCGAGCCCATCTCCTGGGAGCCGGCCGAGACCACCTGGAGGTTGTGCGACACCGTGTCGGCGGCGGCCGCGACGGTGCCGGCCTGCACCGAGGCCTCGCTGGCGGCGGCGTCCACGCCACCGGCCACCGAACTGAGCCGGCCGGCCGCGTCCTGGAGGGTGCCGACGCTGCCGCCGAGCTGCACCATGTCCTCGCGGAGGCGGGCCACGCCCTGGTCGAGGGCGGCGGCCATCCGGCCGATCTCGTCGCGGCTGGTGATCCCGGACGTACGGGTGAGGTCGCCCTCGGCCAGCCCTTCGGCGATCCGGGAGACCTCCTTCACGGTCCGGCGCACCCGGCCGGCCACCTGGAAGCCGATGAGCAGACTCAGGACCATGCCCACGACCAGCACCACCGCGACCGTCCAGGCGGCGCTGGAACCCGCCGACTCGGCATCGGTGATGCTCTTGTCGGCCACCTGGACCGCCCGTTCCCGCAGCGCGGTCTGGTCTTCGGCCAGCGCGCTGCGCAGCGCGTCGTACTCCTTGAGCGCGTCGGCGAGTTGGGCCGGTGAGGCCGTGCCGCGGTCGGCGCTGATGAAGGCCAGGTAATCGGCCCAGTCGGTCTTGGCCTTGGCCACCGTGTCGTCGCCGGGGAGGTGGGTGTCCAGCGCCGCGAAGGCCTCGGTGACGGCGGCCTGGTTCGCCGCCATGCCCTCCTTGATCCGGTCGGCGATGGACGGGTAGAGCTGCATCGCGGACACGTTGCCGCTGAACGCCTCGATGTTCGTGCTGAAGGAGCCGACCGCCGACTCGATGGCCAGCGATTGCCGCTGTGCCGCGGCGCCCTCGTCGTTCAGGTTGTGGATCGTCGTCACCGCCAGCGCGCCGACGATGAGGCCGCTGACCGTCGCGGTCAACGCGGCGGCCCCGATCTTCGTCCGCAGCGACCGGTCGTCGAACAGACTACTCAGCCCCATCAGTGTCCCCTCTTCGTGCCGGCTCGCCGTCGACCGCATGATCGGCAACGCCGGTCCGCGCTTGAGGGAGCCGCCCGACCCCCAGTCTCCAGCGCGGGGTGACCTTGACGGGCCGACTCGTCCAGATTGACGGGAGGGACGGGTGGGACGTCAGGGGGCGGTCACGTCGGCCAGGGCCTGGAAGATCAGCCAGGTGGAAGTGGCGCCGGGATCCTGGTGGCCGGCGCTGCGTTCGCCCAGGTAGGAGGCCCGGCCCTTACGCGCCGTCAGCGAGACGGTGGCGCGGGCCCCGTCACCGGCGGCCCGGGCCGCGCCGGCCGCCGCCTCGGGCAGGGCGGCACCACCGGCCACCGCCTCCCCGAACGCCATCACCGCCGGCCGGTAGGCGTCCACGATGGTCTTGTCGCCGGGCACCGCACCGCCCAGCGCGGACACCGCGTCCAGGCCCGCGCGCAGGGCTGTGACCAGGTCGGCCGGCGTCACCGCCGGGCCCGGGGGCAGCGCCTTGCCGACGGCCCGGAAGGCGCTGCCGTACAGCGGGCCGGAGGCACCGCCGACCTTGGAGATCAGGGTGCCGCCGGCCCGGACGAAGACGTCGCCGACACTGGTGAATGCGGTGCCGTCCAGCAGCGCGGCGACCGCGGTGAACCCGCGCCGCAGGTTGACGCCGTGGTCACCGTCGCCGATCGCGGAGTCCAGTTTCGTGAGTTCGTCGGCGTCGGCGTCGACGGATTCCGCGACGGCACGCAGCCAGGCGGTGGCGAGAGCGACGTCCACGTCAGGCGCCCCACCGTAGACCGGGGGTACGCACCGGCGCGTCGAACAACCGCACCATCTCGCCGGTCACCCGGGTCACGGTGATCGACAGCCCGGCCATGTCCAGGCTCGTCACGTAGTTGCCGACCAGACGCCGGCTGATCTCGATCCCACGTGCGGCCAGTACCGTGGCGACCTCGCCGTAGACCAGGTACAGCTCGATCAGCGGGGTGCCGCCGAGCCCGTTGACCAGCACGATCACCCGGTCCCCCGACTCGACCGGCTTCGCCTCCAGGATCGCGTCGAGCGCGGACCGGACCAGTTCACCGGCGGGGCGCAGCTTCTCCCGGCGGCGGCCCGGTTCCCCGTGGATGCCGACGCCGGCCTCGATCTCGTCGTCCGGCAGGTCGAACCCGGGACGGCCGGCCGCGGGGGTGGTGACGGCCGTCAGCGCGTACGCGAACGAGGCGGACGCGGCGTTGACCTCGCGCCCGATCGCCGCGACCTCGCCGAGTTTGCCGCCCTCCTCGGCGAGCGCCCCGGCGATCTTCTCCACCAGCAGGGTGGCGCCGGTGCCGCGCCGGCCGGCGGTCCACGTCGAGTCCTCCACCGCCACGTCGTCGTCGACGAGCACCGTCTCCACCGTGATGCCCTCGTCGGCGGCGAGTTCCGCGGCCATCCGGAAGTTCATCACGTCGCCGGTGTAGTTCTTCACCACGTGGACCACACCGGCGCCGCCGTCGACCGCCTTCGTCGCGGCCAGGATCTGATCGGGCACCGGCGACGTGAAGACCTCGCCGGGGCAGGCCGCGTCGAGCATGCCGGGCCCGACGAACCCGCCGTGCAGCGGCTCGTGCCCGGAGCCACCCCCGGAGACCAGCGCCACCTTGCCGGAGCGCGGGGCGTCCGCCCTGGCCACGTACTGTTCGGTGTGGTCGACGCGCAGCTCGGGATGGGCGGCGGCGAGCCCCGCGAGCGCCTCGGCCACCACGTCGTTCGGATCGTTGATGAATTTCTTCACGGCCGGCTCCTTTGCCTCGGTCCCCTCAGCATGGTCGCGCTGAGTGATTCGGCCAAGCCTTTGGCGTGACTACCATCGGGACCCATGGCGTACGTGGGAATCGTGCTCGTGTCACACAGCTCAACGCTCGCCGCCGGCGTGCACGAACTGCTCGCGCAGGTCGCGGGTCCGGAGGTCCGGGTGGAACCGGCCGGTGGCACCGACGACGGTTCGCTCGGCACCAGCGCCGACAAGATCGAGGCGGCGGTCCGGGCCGCCGACACCGGCGCCGGGGTGCTGGTCCTGGCCGATCTGGGCAGCGCCGTGCTGACCGCCCGCGCGGTGCTGGCCGATCTGCCGGCCGGCCGGCTGCTGGTGGACGCGCCGTTCGTCGAGGGGGCGGTGGCCGCCGCGGTCGTCGCGTCCACCGGCGCCGACCTGGCGGCCGTCGCCGAGGCGGCCGGGGAGGCCCGCGATGTCCCCAAGTTCTGAGGTCGAGGTGGTGCTGCCCGCGGCGTTGCACGCCCGCCCGGCCGCCGAGGCGGTCCGGGCCGCGTCGATCTTCACCGCGGATGTCGAGGTGTGTCTCGGCGAGCGTTCCGTGAGCGCCCGCAGCGCCCTGCGCCTGATGTCGCTGGGCGCGAACGCGGGCGCCACGGTCACCGTGCGGGCCACCGGCGACGACGCCGATCTCGCCGCGCGCGCGGTGGCGGAGGTGCTGCGCGCCGCGCAGTGAGATCCCGGCTGGTTCTCACCGCTGTCTCACGGGGGTCGAGACAGCGGTGAGGACCAGCCGGATTTTTTTGTCGATCTCGAGCCTCCGAAAGTTTCGGAGCATAACTGCCTGCTCTTCGTCGACTCAGCCGGTTGAGGTTTCCGGAATGTATCGGTAGCGTTCCGATCGGTGTCGACGCCTGTCGATGCCTCCAGATCCCCGACTGGAGTCCCGATGAGACGATCCCGTGCGATCCTCACCGTCCTGACGAGCGGCGCCCTGGCCGCCGGCGCGCTCACCGTCCTCTCCCCCAGTGCCGAAGCAGCCACCACCCTCGGCGCGGCCGCCGCCGAGAAGGGCCGCTACTTCGGCACCGCGGTCTCACTCAACAGGCTGAGCGACTCGACCTACTCGACCATCCTCAACCGCGAGTTCAACATGCTCACGGCCGAGAACGAGATGAAGATCGACGCTCTCGAACCGCAGCAGAACCAGTTCAACTTCACCACCGCCGACCGGCTGATCACCCGCGCCAACGAGATCGGCGCCCAGGTCCGCGGCCACACCCTGGCCTGGCACTCGCAGCAGCCCGGCTGGATGCAGAGCCTGAGCGGCACCGCCCTGCGCAACGCCATGAAGAACCACATCACCCAGGTCATGACCCACTACAAGGGAAAGATCCACTCCTGGGACGTGGTGAACGAGGCGTTCGACGACAGCAACGGCGGCCGCCGCGACTCCAACCTCCAGCGCACCGGCAACGACTGGATCGAGGACGCGTTCAAGACCGCGCGCGCCGCCGACCCGGCCGCCAAGCTCTGCTACAACGACTACAACACCGACAACTGGAGCTGGGCCAAGACGCAGGGCGTCTACAACATGGTCAAGGACTTCAAGGCACGCGGCGTGCCGATCGACTGCGTCGGCCTGCAGTCGCACTTCAACAGCGGCTCGCCCTACCCGGCCAACTACCGCACCACGCTGGAGAACTTCGCCGCCCTCGGCGTCGACGTGCAGATCACCGAGCTCGACATCGAGGGCTCGGGTGCCACCCAGGCCACCACGTACGGCAACGTGGTGCGCGACTGCCTCGCCGTCGCCCGCTGCAACGGCATCACCGTCTGGGGCATCCGCGACACCGACTCGTGGCGGGCCAGCGGCACACCCCTGCTCTTCGACGGCAACGGCAACCCGAAGGCCGCGTACACCGCCGTCCTCAGCGCACTCGGCGGTGGCACCAGCTCGCCGTCGCCCAGCAACCCCGGCTCGGTCTCACCGTCGGTGTCGGTCAGCCCGTCCCAGGGCACCGGTGCATGCGCGGCGACCGTCTCGGTCAACGCCTGGACCGGTGGTTTCGTCGCCACCGTCACGGTGAAGGCGGGCTCGGCCGCGCTGGGCGGCTGGACCACCGGGGTCACCCTGCCCACCGGCGCCGCGGTGACCAGCACGTGGAGCGCCACCGCGAGCGGCAGCACCGGCGCGGTGTCCTTCACGAACGTCGGCTACAACGGCGCGGTCGCCGCCGGCGCGAGCACGTCGTTCGGTTTCCAGGGCACCGGCAATCCCCCGTCCGGCACCCTCACCTGCACCGCCCGCTGAGACGCCGGTTCCGGGGCGCCCGTCCGCGCCCCGGAACCGGTTCAGCGTTCCAGGATCGCCACGACGCCCTGGCCGCCCGCGGCGCAGATGGAGATCAGGCCACGGCCGGAGCCCTTCTGTGCCAGCAGCTTGGCCAGGGTGGCGACGATCCGGCCGCCGGTCGCCGCGAACGGGTGACCGGCCGCCAGGGACGAGCCGTTGACGTTCAGCTTCGCCCGGTCGATCGCACCGAGCGGGGCGTCCAGGCCGAGCTTCTCCTTGCAGAACGACGGGGACTCCCAGGCCGCCAGCGTGGACAGCACCTGCGACGCGAACGCCTCGTGGATCTCGTAGAAGTCGAAGTCCTGGAGGGTCAGGCCGTTGCGGGCCAGCATCCGGGGCACCGCGTAGGCGGGTGCCATCAGCAGCCCCTCCTCGCCGTGCACGTAGTCGACCGCCGCGGTCTCCGAATCGGCGAGATACGCGAGCACCGGCAGCGACCGGGCCGCCGCCCACTCCTCCGACGCCAGCAGCACCGCGGAGGCACCGTCGGTGAGCGGCGTCGAGTTGCCCGCCGTCATCGTCGGGTTCTCCCGGCCGTACACCGGCTTGAGCCGGGAAAGCTTCTCCAGACTGCTGTCGGGGCGCAGATTCTGGTCACGGGTGAGCCCCAGATAGGGCGTCAGAAGATCATCGAAGAAACCGCTGTCGTACGCCGCCGCGAGCCGCTGATGCGACGTCAGGGCCAGCTCGTCCTGGGCGGCCCGGTCGACGTTCCAGGTCAGCGCGGTGATCGCCGCGTGCTCCCCCATCGACAGACCGGTCCGCGGCTCGGCGTTGCGCGGCAGCTCCGGCCTGACCGCGTGCTGCGGGCGCAGTTTCGCGACGGCCTTGAGCCGGGCACCGAGCGTCCGGGCCCGGTTGAGTTCCAGCAGGGCCCGGCGCATGTCCTCGTTGAGCTGCAACGGGGCGTCCGATGTGGTGTCCACGCCACCGGCCACGCCGACGTCGATCTGCCCGAGCGCGATCTTGTTGGCGACCAGGATCGCCGCCTCCAGGCCCGTGCCGCACGCCTGCTGGATGTCGTAGGCCGGGGTCCGTGGGTCGAGCCGGGAACCGAGCACCACCTCGCGGGTCAGATTGAAGTCACGCGAGTGCTTGAGGACGGCGCCCGCGACCACCTCACCGAGCCGCTCCCCGGCCAGCCCGAACCGCGCGACCAGGCCGTCCAGCGCCGCGGTCAGCATGTCCTGGTTCGACGCCTCGGCGTAACGGCTGTCGGACCGGGCGAACGGAATGCGGTTCCCGCCCAGCACGGCCACACGGCGCACGTTCGTCACGACTACTCTCCATATCGACAGGTGCACGTGTTCACAGGGTTACTCACCGGTAGGCTACTCGCATGGCTGACAGGTACGCGAACTTCGCCAACTCCGGTCTCGGCCGGACCATGGTCAAGCGCCTCGGGCTTCCTGATCCGCCCCGGCTGCGCCGCCACACGGCCGGCGATCCGCTGGTCACCGGGCCGGTCCTGCTCGGCGCGGCCCCCGGCGGCCGGCTCGGCGAGCCGACCCGCAAACTGCTGGAGACCGCAGGCGCCGAGGTCACCGACAAGACCGACGAAGGGGTACGGGTCAGCGCGCTCGTCTTCGACGCAACAGGCATCGTCGACTCCCCACAGCTTCGTGAGCTCTACGACTTCTTCCACCCGTACGCGCGTGCTCTGCAATCGTCGGGCCGGGTGATCGTGCTCGGGACACCTCCGGAGGCCACCGCATCGCCGAAGGAGGCGATCGCGCAGCGGAGCCTGGAAGGGCTGACCCGCAGCATCGGCAAGGAGTTCGGCCGCGGCACCACCGCCCAGCTGGTGTATGTGGCGCCCGGCGGCGAAGCGGGTGCCGAGTCGACGCTGCGGTTCCTGCTCAGCGGCCGGTCGGCGTACGTCTCCGGTCAGGTGATCCGGATCGGTGCCGCGCCCGCACCCGCGCCCGCCGACTGGGAACGCCCCCTCGACGGCAAGCTCGCCCTGGTCACCGGTGCGGCCCGGGGCATCGGCGCGGCCATCGCCCGGATCCTGGCCCGCGACGGCGCCGAGGTCATCGCCCTCGACGTGCCGGCCGCCGGCGACGCGCTCGCCGGAGTCGCCAACGAGACCCGCGGCCGGGCCCTGCAGATCGACCTGACCGCCCCGGACGCGCCGGCCCGGCTCGCCGGTTACCTGGCCGCCGGACCGCACGCCGGGGTCGACATCCTCGTGCACAACGCCGGCATCACCCGCGACAAGACGATCGCCCGGATGTCCGCCGACCGGTGGGACTCGGTGATCGGGGTCAACCTGACCGCTCCCGAACGCGTCAACGACCTGCTGCTGGAACGCGGTCTGATCCCGTCCGGCGGGCGGATCGTCGGGGTCGCGTCGATCGCCGGCATCGCCGGGAACCGCGGCCAGACCAACTACGCCACCAGCAAGGCCGGCGTGATCGGGCAGGTGCAGGCGTACGCTCCGGTGCTCGCCGGGCGGGGCATCACCATCAACGCGGTGGCGCCCGGCTTCATCGAGACGGCCATGACCGCGAAGATGCCGCTCGGGCTACGCGAGGCCGGCCGGCGGCTCAACAGCATGTCGCAGGGCGGTCTGCCGGCCGACGTCGCCGAGACGGTCGCCTGGTTCGCGTCCCCCGGCTCGGCCGCCGTCACCGGCAACGTGGTGCGGGTCTGCGGTCAGAGCCTGCTGGGGGCCTGACGTGGTCGCGGTCGTCGAGCTCAGTGCCGGGCCCGGCACCACCGCGGCGTACGCCCGCGCCGCCCTCGGCCTGATCCCCGGATTCACCCGGTCCGGCGGTGCCCTTCCCGACGTGGAGGTCCGCCGGCGGGACGTCACCGTCGACCGTTCCCACCTGGCCGCCTACGACCGGGTCTGCGGGTTCCGCCTCACCGACACGCTGCCGCCGACCTATCCGCACGTGCTCGCGTTCCCGCTGGCTATGCGCCTGATGACGGCCCCGGATTTTCCGCTGCCGCTGATCGGCCTCGTGCACATCGCCAACCGGATCACCGTCCACCGGCCGATCCCGTCCGGTGCCGCCCTGGACCTGTCGGTCCGGGCCACCGCGCTGGGTGACCACCCGCGGGGCCGCCGCTTCGACATCCTGGCGACCGCGGCCCTGGACGGCACCGAGGTGTGGCGCGGCCTCTCCACCTACCTACGCCTCGCCCCGCCCCAGCCGGCCCCTGCCCCTGACACGACCCCGGATACGGCCCAGGCCCCGGAGACGACGGGCGAGGACTCCCCGAACGGGTCGCGCTCGCTCCCGTCGGCCGCGGCCGGTCCAGGCACGGCCGGTCCAGGCGCGGCCGGTCCAGGCGCGGCCGGTCCAGGCGCGGCCGGTCCAGGCGCGGCCGGTCCAGGCGCGGCCGCTTCGAGCGCGGGCAGCGAGTGGCGGGTACCGGCACGGGTGGGCACCGACTACGCCGCCGTCTCCGGGGACCGGAACCCGATCCACACGTCCCGGCTGGGCGCGAGGCTCTTCGGCTTCCCCCGGCCGATCGCCCACGGCATGTGGACCAAGGCCCACGCGCTGGCCGCACTGGAAGGCCGCCTCCCGGACGCCTACACGGTCGACGTCACGTTCAGGAAGCCACTGCTCCTGCCGGCCCGGGCCACGTTCACCACGGTGTCCACCCCGGACGGATGGTCCTTCGCCCTCGCCTCCAGCCATCCCCACCTCACCGGCATCGTCACCGGCCCAACCTGACCCCGAAAACCCAGCTGGTCGTCACCGCTGCCTCAGCGCAGCTGAGACAACGGTGGGAACCAGCCCGAAAAACCCAGCTGGCCGTCACCGGTGGCTCGGCGGAGCTGAGGCAGCGGTGGGGACCAGCCGGGGAGGGCTGGCGGTGGGTGGCGCGTATGCCCGGCGGGCGCGCTGCGGCCGGGAGTGGCGCGGATGTCGCGTTGTAGGCCCGGGGCGGCGTGGCATGGCGGGAGGGGTGGCCCGTACGAGAAGAGGGGTTTTGTTCATTGATGATGGTTGTCAGGGTGGTTACGCGCTCGTAAGGTTACCGGCGAGTTAACCTGCTGGCGGAGGGGCTGTCCGTGGAGTTCTGGCTCGATCTCAATGATGAACAACGTGAGCTGCGTGACTGGGTGCACGGGTTCGCCGCGTCGGTGGTCCGGCCGGCCGCCTCGGAGTGGGACGAGCGGGAGGAGACTCCCTGGCCGGTCCTTCAGGAGGCGGCGAAGATCGGCCTGTACGGGTTCGAGTTCCTGGCCAACACCTGGGCCGACACCAGTGGCCTGAGTCTGCCGATCGCCAACGAGGAGCTGTTCTGGGGTGACGGCGGGATCGGGATGGCGCTGTCCGGGACGTCCCTCGCGGTGGCGGCGATCTTCGGGTCGGGGACGCCGGATCAGCTGATGGAGTGGGTGCCGCAGTGCTTCGGTGACGCCGCGGACCCGAAGGTGGGGGCGTTCTGCAGCACCGAGCCGGAGGCCGGTTCGGATGTCGCGGCGATGCGGACGCGGGCGGTCTATCACGAGGCCACCGACGAGTGGGTGCTCAGCGGGCAGAAGGCGTATGCGACGAACGGCGGCATCGCGAACATCCACGTGGTGACGGCGAGTGTGGACCCGTCGCTCGGGTCGCGGGGGCAGGCCGCGTTCGTGGTGCCGCCGAACACGAAGGGCCTGGCCGCGACGCGGAAGCTGAAGAAGCTGGGGCTGCGGGCCTCGCACACCGCGGACGTGTTCCTCGACGACGTGCGGGTGCCCGGCAGCTGTCTGCTGGGCGGCAAGGAGGCCCTGGACAAGCGGCTGGCCCGGGCCCGTGAGGGGCAGCGACGGTCGGGGCAGGCGGCGATGCGGACGTTCGAGTTGTCCCGGCCGGCTGTCGGTGCGCAGGCGCTGGGCATCGCGCGGGCGGCGTACGAGTACGCGCTGGAGTACGCGAAGACCCGCGTCCAGTTCGGCCGGCCGATCATCGAGAACCAGGCGGTGGCGTTCGCGCTGGCCGACATGCGCACCGAGATCGACGCGGCGCGGCTGCTGGTGTGGCGGGCCGCGTGGATGGGGCGCAACGAGAAGCCGTTCGAGGCCGGTGAGGGCTCGATGTCGAAGTTGAAGGCCGGTGAGGTGGCGGTCGCCGTCACCGAGAAGGCGGTGCAGATCCTCGGCGGGGCCGGCTACCTGCGGGAGCACCCGGTGGAACGGATGTACCGGGACGCCAAGATCTACACGATCTTCGAGGGCACCTCGGAGATTCAGCGGCTGGTGATCGCCCGTGCCGTCTCCGGCGTCCAGATCCGCTGATGGACGCCCTGTTCATCGCGTCGACGATGGCGCGGCGGGGGCTGCTGACGCCGGGTGACCCGGTGCGGGTGGCACGGCAGTTCGGGGCACTGGGCCGGTGGGGTTTCGGGCTGGCCGGCGAGTTGCGGCAGGCGGCGGCCCGCAGCCCGCGGCGGATCGCGGTGATCGACGACGAGCGGCAGGTGACGTACGCCGAACTGCTGGACCGCTCGGCCCGGCTGGCCGCCGCGCTGCCGGTGCGGGCCGGTGACCGGGTCGGCCTGCTGTGCCGCAATTCGGCCCGCATGCTGGGGGCCATGATCGGGGTCGCCACCCGGGGCGCCGACGTGGTGCTGATCAACACCGGGTTGTCGGGGCACCAGCTCGACCAGGTCGTGCAGGGCCAGGGGCTGGCCGCGCTGATCCACGACGACGAGTTCGCCGACCGGATCGCCGGCGTCCCGCACCGGATCGGCGGGACACAGGTCGACGAGCTGATCGAGGCCACCCCGGCCGGGCTCACGGTGCCACCGGAACGGCCGGGCCGGACGATCGTGCTGACTTCCGGGACGACCGGGGTGCCGAAGGGCGCGCGACGGCCGACGCCCGGCGGGTTCAGCCCGCTCTGCTCGGTGATCGACCGGATCCCGCTGCGCGCCGGGGAACGGATCATGATCGCGGCGCCGCTGTTCCACACCTGGGGTTACGCCGGCATGCAGATCGCGCTGGCGTTGCGGGCGACGATCGTGCTGCGCCGGCGCTTCGACCCGGCCGGGCTGGTGGCGGATCTCGGGGAGCACCGGGTCACGGCGCTGGTGGCCGTACCGGTGATGCTCCAGAATCTGATGGACGTCTCCACCGCCTATCGCGGGCTGCGGGTGGCGGCGGTGAGCGGCTCGGCGTTGCCCGGTGGCCTCGCCACCCGGTTCATGGACCGGTACGGCGACGTGCTCTACAACCTGTACGGCTCGACCGAGGCCTCGTGGGTCTCCATCGCCACCCCCGCCGACCTGCGGGAGGCGCCCACGACGGCGGGCCGGCCGCCGCACGGCACGCGGATCCGGATCGTCGACGGCCAGATCCACGTCAGCAACGGCATGCTGTTCGAGGGCTACACCGGGCAGGACACCGCCGGGCGCACCGAGGTCTGCACCGGTGACCTGGGCCATCTCGACGACGAGGGGCGGCTCTACGTCGACGGCCGGGCCGACGACATGATCGTCTCCGGTGGGGAGAACATCTTCCCGGCCGAGGTGGAGGACCTGCTGGCCGCGCTGCCGCAGGTCCGTGAGGTGGCGGTGGTCGGCGTCCCGGACGACGACTGGGGCCAGCGGCTCGCCGCCCATCTGGTGCTGCGCCCGGGTGAGCGGCTCGACGCCGAGGCGGTTCGTGAGCACGTGCGCCGGCACCTGGCCCGGTTCTGCGTGCCCCGTGACGTGCTGTTCCTGGACGAACTGCCGCGCAACGCCACCGGCAAGGTCCTGAAACGGGATCTCCCGCGCAACTCCTGAACGCGAGTTTTGCTCCCACCTGCACCAACGTGACCTTCGAGTGGACCGGGCACGTCCATTGTGGTCAGGGTGGGATGCATGCTGCTGCTGCCGGGCGACGCGTTTCCGGGCATGTTCCGGTCGTTCGAGCGGACCGCCTTCCACCTGGAGGTCCGCGACGTCTATCACGCGCCTGAGGAGGCGGTGCCGTTCCAGCGGTTCCTGGACGGCGAGCCCGACGACTTCGCCTGGCAGCGGCCATGGCTCGAGCTGATGCGGGAGGTGACCGAGTCGGGCCGCAGCGTGCGCCGGCTGCGGGTGGCGCCGGTGCCGCACGTGGACTACACGCGCTGGCTGCTGAGCATCTCCGGGGCCAACGTGGAGGCCGGCGAGGACATCCGGTGGCTGCCGCGGACCGCCGCGGAGGGGCTTCCGGTCGCCGACGACGACTTCTGGCTCTTCGACGACCGGCGGGTGGTGTTCACCCTGTTCGCCCCGGACGGGTCCGGGGCGGGCGGCGCGGTCACCGAGGACCCGGCGATCGTCCGGCACTGTGTACGGATCCGGACCGCCCTGTGGGCGGCCGGCATCCCGCACGACGACTACCTCAAAGGTTGACCTCGATCCGCATCCCGGCGCCGGCCTCCTCGCGGCGGGGCAGGGTCGCCGGGTCGGGCAGGTCCAGCAGGTCGTTCTCGGGCGCCGCGATCAGCCCGTTGCGGTGGGCGATGAGCCGCCCCGCCGCCACCAGCTCGTCGAGCATCGCGGCGAGCCGGGCCGCGCCGGTACGGCTGCCGCTCCACCCGAAGAGCCGGCCGGCCGCGGCGAGCAGGTCCTCGCCCTCGACCAGCCCGGCGTCGAGCACCAGATACTCCAGGGCGAGCTGGAGTTCGGCTTCGGCGACCTGGTCGGGTTTGCGGTTCACCCCGTCCGCGGGGACCCGGACCGCCGGGATCGGCGCGTCGGGGCCGGTCACGAACGCCCCGTCGAACCCGGCCCGGGACTGCGTGATCGCCGCCTCGATGGCGGCCTTGAGCTGCTGGGTGAGGCGGCTCAGGCCCCACGCCTCGCGGATCCGGCGGGTCAGGGTGGCCACGTGCACCGGGCCCTCCACCTCGGCGATGTGCTCGACCGTGTCGATGAGCAGCCGCCGGGCCGCGGCATCGTCCAGCCGGGTCGTGGCCGGCAGTGGTGCCACCTCGGCCCGCTCGTAGGGCAGCGCCCACTCGGGCCGCTGCGCCGGGCGGACGGTCAGCGTCTGCTCCGGCAGGTCGGCGAAGACGTCCGGGGTGGCCAGGGCGTTCTCGACGGCGACCCGCAGGCGGGCCTCCTCGGTCTCCCGGTCGGTGTGCCAGGCGACACTCCACACCCGGTGCAGGCGCCAGCCGAGGTCCTGGAGAACCTGGTCGTGCAGGCGGTCCCGGTCGCGGGCCGGTCCGGCCGACGGTTCGCAGCGGACACCGAGGACGTACGCGTCGCCGAGTCGTACCCCGATGCCGATGGGCAGCCCGTCCACCTGATGTCCCCAGCCGGTCAGGGTGGCCCGGACGGCCTCCTCCAGTGGGGTCAGCGGGCGTGTGCCGGTCGTCGGGCCACCGCATTCGACGTGGTCGAGGTAGGCAGCCAGCCGGCGTTCGCCCTCGCCGCCGGGCTCGTCACGGTCGGCGGCGCTGATCGCGGAGATCACCTCGACCCGCTGCCGGGCCCGGGTGATCGCCACGTCGAGACGGCGGGCGCCGGTGGGCCCGCCGGCCGCGCCCAGGTCGGCGCCGGTGGACAGGATGATCACGTCGCGTTCGTCGCCCTGGGCGGCGTCGGCGCCCTCGACCACGAAGTCGCCGAGGAAGCCCTCCAGATCGGGACGGCCGGTGAGGGTGGCCTCGACCGCGTCGGCGATGTCGTCGGCGTGCGCGGCGGTCAGCGTGACGACACCCAGCGACAGCGACGGCCGGGTGGTGAGGTGGTGCAGGACGCGCTCGGCGACCGTACCGGCCTCGTCGTCCGGGGTCGCCGGGTAGAGCTGCACGCCCAGGTCCGGCCCCGGCTCCTGAGCGGACGGGAAGGTGACCAGCCGGTCCTGGTAGAAGGCGTGGTTGGCGAAGGCGATCAGGCTCTCGTGCCGGCTGCGGTAGTGGGTGGTCAGGCCGAGCCGGGTGAAGGCGCCGCAGTCGTTCGCCACCACCAGCACCGACGGCTGGTCGCCGGCCGGCGGCAGCTGCGCGTCGTCGCCGACGATGACCAGCGACGTGCCGCGGTAGGCGCAGGCGACCGCGGCGGCCGGGGTCATCCGGGACGCCTCGTCGATCACCACGACGTCGAAGGCGGCCTGGCCGGGCAGCAGCCGGCTGACCGCGGACGGCGGCATGACCAGGCACGGTTTGAGGACGGTGACGGTGTCCCAGGCGGCGGCCAGCTGGTCACGGACCGGGAGGTGGCCGTTCTTCTTCTCGCCCTCCATCCGGATCCGTGCCGGGCCGCCGTCGCCCGCGTCCGGCCGGCGGGCGTGGAGCGCCTCGATGACGGCGCCGGCCGCGTCCTGCACCAGTTCGGCGTCGAGGCGGCGGAACTCGGCGGTCAGCTCGTCCCGGGCGGCGGACGCGAGCGGTTGCAGGCGCTCGTCCTCGGCGAGGATCGCATCGATCCAGGAGCGGTACACGGCCCGTTCGATCACCTCGCCGAGCCGGTGCACGTCCACCGCGTGGTCGGCGCAGTAGTCGACGACGCTGTCCACGCCGTATTCGGCGAGCACCCCGCGGGCCGCCAGGTACTCGAACCACTCGCCCTGGCCGGTGTCGTCGTCGAGCAGGTCACGCAGCAGGTCACGGGCGGTCTCGTAGCGGTCCAGCGCGGTGCCGAGGCGGACCTGACGGGCCGGGCCGAACGCGTCGATGATCCGCTGCCGGGCCGACTGCCACGTCTCGAGCAGGCCGGTCAGGTCCGGGGCCCGCCGTCCGGCGGTCATCGCCTGCGCCTGCTCGTTGTTGAGTGCGGCGTCGGTGCCGGTACGCAGCGTACGGGCGTGCGCCGTCCACTCGATCGCGTCCTCCAGCGCCCGCAGATCGGTCTGCTTGCCCTGGAACACCGGTCCGAGGGTGGTCTCGTAGCCGTGGCCGGCGGCGGCGAACGCCTGCTCGGCCTCGATCACGTCCCGGCGTACCTCGATGACGCCGATCGCCTCGGCGACGTTGAGGTCCCGGCCCACCGCGTCGCCGAGCTGCTTGAGCAGGGCGGCGGTGTCGCGCAGCGGCCCGACCTGGGCGCGCATCCAGCTGATGGCGTGCTGCACCGGGCCGTGGCCGAGTTCGGGCCGGCCCGCCGGGTCGGGTTCCGGGCGCAGCGTGGCCCGCCAGTGCCGGAACACGTCGCGGGCCTCGGTGACCGCCCGGTGCAGCTCGTCGCCGGCCACATGCGGGGCGCAGACGTAGTCGACGACCTGGCCGAGCGCCTCCGGCGGGGTGACCCGCAGGACCTCGGCGACGGTCTGCAGGGCCCGGCCGATCGCCGGGAAGTCGGTGTCGAGCCGCTTCCAGTAGCGGCCGAGCATGTGCGCCTGCTGCTGTTCGGCGGCGACCAGGCCCTCGTGGGCGCGGCGCCACGCGACGGCGAGCCCGAGTTCGGCGACCGCCTCCTCGACGCCGATCCCCGGCTGGGTGAACCCGGCGACCGTCTCCTTGTCGCGGCGGTGCGGGGCGAGCAGCTTGCGGGCGCCGCGGTGCACGGTGGCGAACCGTTCGGCCAGTTCCTCGACGGGGGCGGAGAGCGCCGCGTCGGTGAAGATCTCCCGGGCCACCGCACGGGCGGCGCTGACCGCCTCGACGTGCAGTCGCAACGTGCCGGCGGCGGTGTGCACGGCGGACTGGGCGCCCGGCGAGAACCACGACCGGTCCGGTTTGTCGGGCCGGGCACCCAGTTCGGTGATCAGGTGGACCAGCTCGACGTCGGAGAAGGTGATCACGTCGGGCAGGCCGAGACGGGTGGTCGCCCGGTCCAGGTTGCGCTGCTGGTGCTCCAGTTCGTCGGCGTCCGCGGCGAACCGGCCGGCCAGCGCCTTGGCCTCGGCGGCGGTGAGCGGCTCGGTGCGGACCGCCGGCGGTTCCAGGCGCGGCGTCTCGGGGACGGCGTCCAGGTCCATCGGGGCGGCCAGCACCTCCCACGGGACACCGGCGCGGTGCCGGACCGCCTCCGCGGCGCGCCGGCTCACCTCCAGACGCTGGGCCAGCTCCTCGGCGGCCTGCCGGACCGGGCGCAGGCTGATCGCGGTCAGCCACTGGTCGGCGACCCCGGGCGGGCGCTGCGCGGCGTGCTCGGCGATCTCGGAGAGGGTGGCGGCGTCGGTCGGCAGGCGCAGGTGGAACGCGGCGGTGACGGCCGCGTTCTCGGCGGCGGCCGCGGCCAGACTCTCCAGCGCGAGCAGGGCCTCCTGCAGCGCCTCGCCCAGCGGCTCCGGCTCGACGACCTCACGCCACCGGAACCCGCTGCGCTCGTTGGCCGGCCGCCAGGCCCGGGTGAGGCGCTCAGCGGCGCCCCGGATGCGGTCCAGGGCCTCGTCGGTCAGGGCCGCGGCGTGCAGCGCGGGCGCGGGCGCCTCCGGCACCCCAGCGAGCCCGGCGAAACGGCCGATCATGTCCTGCAGGCTGCGGCTCAGCGGTGGGCGCGGTTCGTTCACGGCCCGGGCGTACGCGTTGAGCTGCTCCCGCCGTTCCCGGAGCAGGTCACGGGCGTCGGCGTCCATGCCGGGCCCGGGAAGGGCGGCGGCGTCGAGGGCGGCGGCGAGCGTGGCGGCCACCTGCTTACGGGAGGCGCGGGGCCCATGCAGGTCGAGCAGGTAGTTGCCGAGTCCCGCGGCGGCCAGCCGGTGCTGGACGGTGTCCAGGGCGGACGCCTTCTCGGAGACGAACAGGACCCGCTTCCCGGCGTGCGCGAGAGCGCCGATCATGTTGGCGATGGTCTGCGACTTGCCGGTACCGGGCGGGCCGTCGACGACGAAGCTGTGCCCCTCGCAGGCGGCCGCCACGCAGGCACGCTGGGCGGCGTCGGCGTCCAGGACCAGCGGCACGTCGTCGGGCGGGGCCAGGGCGTCGATCTCGTCGGCGGAGGCCGGTTCGAACGCGAACGCCCCCGGGGTGCCGTCGGCCTCGGAGAGCGCCCGGACCACCGGGTGCGCCAGGACACGATCCTCGTTCTCCAGCAGGTCGCGGTGGATCGCCTCGGCCGCCGGGTCGAACCGGGCCAGCACCGTGATCGCGGCGGTGCGCCAGCCGGGCTGCCGGCTCACCGCGGCACCGATCGCGGCGGTGAGCGCGGCCACGTCGAAGTCGGCCAGGTCCGCGCCGTCCAGCAGGTCGTCCACCTCGGGCAGGGTGATGCCGAGCCGGCCCAGCCGGGCGGCCAGCGCCGGGTTGACGATCGGGTCACCGGCGCCGGCCCGCAGCCGCGGCACCTCGCCGGGACCGAGGGTGACCAGGTCGACGGGGATCAGCAGCAGTGGACTGGCATGGGCGGTGCCGTCGGTGTCCTGCCAGTGCAGCAGGCCGACGGCCAGGTGGAGCACGTCGACGCCGCGGTCGGCCTGCTCCAGCTGGGCGTGCCGGCGCAGGCGGCGCAGCAGTGGGGTGAGCACCCCCTCGGGCAGGTCGGTCCGCAGGGCGCCGGTGGTCTTCTTCGCCCCGGCGCCGGTCAACGGGCAGTCGCGGCCGTGGCGCAGGGCCGCGACGACACCGGCCGGATCGGGGGCGACGATCTCGACGAGGTCGGCGCCGCCGCGCGGCAGGTCGATGAGACGGTTGGCGCCGCCGGGTTCGACGAGCCCGTCGCGCCAGGCCGCGAGCGCCGCCCGGACGTCGTCGCCCGGGTCGGCAGGTCCTTCAGCATCATCGGGCCGCATGTGCCCATTCCAGCAAGGCCATGGGTGCCACGTTGCCTATTTGCCCGCAAACAGTAGGCCAATAGCCGGACATATCACCCGTCACGCCCCGCCAGTCATCGCCCACTGGGGTATCACGGCCGCCGAATCCGCCCCCGAACGACGGCCGGCCGCCACTCAGCCCGGTGATCCGGTGGTGGGCTGAGCGGCGCCGCCGGGCGTCACGGGTGGCGCTGGGCCACCAGGACCGCGTCGTGGATGGTGATCTCGCGGCCCTCCGGGTCGGTCCCCGGGCGCGGGCGGGCCTCCGCGGTGACGACCTTCCAGCCGTCGGACGGCAGCAGGGCGGCGATCTCCTCGGCGGTGAACAGCATGTCCGGGAAGTGCATCCGGCCGACGAACGTCGCCAGGTCCGACGGGTGGTGGCCGACCACCAGCAGGGTGCCGCCCGGCGCGACGGACGCGATCAGCCGGGTGTACAGCTCCCGGCGCGGCTCCGGCGGAAGGTGCATGAACTGGGCGCTCACCAGGTCGTACCCCTGATCGGGTTGATCCTGCTGCAGGTCCGCGTGCCGGAAGGTGATCCGCTCGCCGACACCCGCCGCGGCGGCATGGCCGGCCGCCCGCTCCAGGGCGACCGTCGAGATGTCCACCCCCGTCACCTGCCAGCCCCGCTGGGCCAGCCACACCGCGTCCGCGCCCTCACCGCAGCCGACGTCCAGGGCCCGGCCCGCGGCCAGCCCACTCACCTCGGTGACCAGCACCGGGTTGGGGCGCCCGCTCCAGATCGCGTCCCGTCCGCGGTAGCGCTCCTCCCAGGCGTCCTCGGTGAACATGGTGGCGATGCGGTCCCGGTAGGCGGCGACGGCGTCCCGGGTGTCCTCGGCGATCAGGTCCATGTTGATCGCCGCCCCCGCGGTCTGCCCGCCGGCGATCGCAACCGCCACGGTGGCGCCCAGGTTCGTCACGTTCCCGGCCACCCACACGCCCGGCACCGTGGTGGCGCCGCTCTCGTCCGCGGTGATCCGCCGGCCCAGTACGTGACCGTGCATCTCGAACGCGGCCGCCTCCAGACCCAGCGACTCCAGCACCCCGGAGCGGGCGGTGAACCGGGGCCCGGCCACCACGGCGTCCACCGCGACCACGTCGCCGCCGGCCAGCCGTACCCCGGTCAGCCGGTCCCCGGACACCTGGAGGCCCTCGATCACGCCCGGCACCACCGGGATACCGCGGGCCGCCAGCTCCTCCGACGGCCCGGCACCGAACCCGTCACCGCCGTTGAGCAGGATCAGCACGTGCGGGCTGATCTGCCGCCACATCTGCGCCTGGATCACGCTCAGCGGCCCGTTCGCGATCACCCCGATCCGCCGGTCCCGCAGCTCCCAGCCGTGGCAGTACGGGCAGTGCGCCACGTCCCGGCCCCAGCGGTCGGCCAGTCCCGGGATCTCCGGCAGCTCGTCGACCAGCCCGGTCGCCACCAGCAGCCGCCGGCCGCGCGCCACCCGCCCGTCGTCGAGCGTCACCCGGAACCCGTCGCCGTCGCGCACCGCCGACTCGGCCCGCCCGGACACCACCTCGGCGCCGTACCCGATGATCTCGGCCCGGCCCGCGGCCGACAGCTCCCCCGGTGGTGTGCCGTCCCGGCCCAGGATGTTGTGCATGTGCGCGGCGGGCGCATTACGCGGCTCCCCGCTGTCCACCACCAGCACCGACCGCCGCGAGCGGGCCAGCGCCAGGGCCCCGCTCAGGCCGGCCGCCCCGCCACCGATCACCACGACGTCGTATGTCTGCTTCTCCACCGGCGTACTCCTCTCACCCGTACCTGCCACGCCCGGTCCACTCGCCGTCCGTCTGCGCCCACGGTGCCCGCCACGTCGGCCGGGTGGCAACTATCGTTGCTGTTATGGCAAAAGCCCTCACCGCTGTCGGTCCCCGGCTACGCGAACTACGACAACAGCGCGACATCACCCTCACCCGGCTGGCCGAGACCACCGGCATCTCGGTGAGCACCCTGTCCCGCCTCGAATCCGGCAGCCGCCGGCCCACCCTCGAACTGCTGCTGCCGCTCGCCGAGGCGTACCAGGTCACCCTCGACGAGCTGGTGGACGCGCCGGAGACCGGCGACCCACGGATCCGGGCCCGCCCCATCCAGCGCGACGGGCACACCTTCATCCCGCTCAGCCGCCGGCCCGGCGGGCCCCAGGCCTTCAAGCAGATCCTGCCGCCCGGCACGCCGTCGTGCGGGCAGGAACAGCAGACCCACGAGGGGTACGAGTGGCTCTACGTCCTGTCCGGTCAGGTCCGGCTGCGGCTCGGTGACCACGACCTGCTGCTCAACCCGGGCGAGGCCGCCGAGTTCGACACCCGGCTACCGCACTCGATCGCCAACGCCGGCACCGAACCCGCCGAACTGATCAACATCTTCGGCCCCCAGGGCGAGCGCCTCCACGTCCGCGCCCGCTCCCGCTGATCCCACCCCGGCGCTGTCAACGGGTGACGGGACAGCGCCCCTCCCCGGCCGCGCACGCTCCCGCCGCACTCATCACGGCGCGGTGAACGGGTGACGGGATAGCGGCCCTCCCCGGCCGCGCACGCTCCCGCTGCACTCACCACGGCGCGGTCAGCGGATTGCGGAGCGGCCGTCCCTCCGCGCCCGCTCGACCCGCCACGGCGCGGTCAGCGGGTGACGGGATTGCGGAGGGGGCGGCCCTCCCGGTAGGCGGCGATGTTCTCGCTGAGCAGCGCGGACGCGCCCTCCGGTCGTCCGCCGGCGGCATGCGGGGTGATGATCACGTTCGGTTCGTCCCAGAGACCGGACGTGGCCGGGAGCGGCTCGGTCTCGAAGACGTCGAGGGCCGCGCCCGCCAGCCGCCCGGAACGGATCGCGGCGAGCAGGGCGGCCTCGTCGAGGGTGGCCCCGCGCCCGACGTTCACCACCCAGGCGTGGGCGGGCAGCTGGTCGAACACCGCCGCGCCGACGGCCCGCTCGGTCGACGGGGTGGCCGGCAGGATGTTGATCAACAGGTCCGTGGTCGGCAGCAGATCCGGCAGCTCGGCGGCGGTGACGACCGGGAAGCCGTGCCGCTCCCCGGCATGCTGCGCCACGCCGGTGACGTTCGCCCCGAGGGCGGCGAGCAGCGGTGCGAGCCGGGCGGCGATACCGCCGAAGCCCCAGACGACCACGTCGGCGTCACCGAGCGTACGGAACGATCCGCTCTCCCGGACCGGCTGGAGCCCGCCGAGTTCACCCGCCCAGCGCCGCCCGATCTGCGCCCGGACCAGCAGGTTCAGCCGCCGGGCCGCGGCCAGCACGAGCCCGAGGGTGTGCTCGGCCACGGTCCGGTCGTGCAGCCCGAGCCCCGCCGTCACGACGACGTCCGCGGCGAACCCGGCGCTCAGCACCGCGTCCGGCCCCGCGGCGAGCGTCTGCACCCACCGGAGCGACCCCAGCCGGCGGGCCGCATCGGCCAGGTTGTCCGCCGTGTTGCCCCAGACCACCATCACCTCGGCGTCGGTGTGCTCGTCCGGCACCGGCGCCTGCACGTCATAGACGACCGTCTGAACACCGGCGGGCAGTTCCGGATCGAGCGCGAGGGAACCGGGCAGCAGAACCTTCATGCCGGCCAGCCTGCCATCCCCACCGCCACAGCGGGAGATCGACCGACCGCGAAGATCAACGCCGCCCGATTCCCCGCAACTGCCGTTCCCGCTACGCCCGCCGCTCCGGCTGCGCCCGCCGATCCCGCGGTGCCGCCGTTCGCGCCTGCCTGCCGTAGTGCCGTTCGCGCCGTTCCCGCGGTTTCCGCGGTGCCGCCGTTCCCGCCGCTCCGCCCTTCCCGCCGCTCCGCCCTTCCCGCCGCTCCCGCCGGGATGATCGACACGCCGCCGGTCGCCGACGACAGCGCGGGCGACGTTGGTCAGCGCACACGATCATTGAACGTGAGCGGCCACTTGCGTCATGGCACATGCGGACGCACACAATCCGGGGATTGTGTGCGTCCAGCCGGGTCATGACAACGACAGCAGCCCGCACAACCGTTATGTGTGCTCCCGTCGCCGCTCGCAGACCACTGTCCCGGACGATGCAACCGATACGTGTTGCTCGGCGATCACCCGGCCAGGCAGGATTCGGTCTAGTTCTTCTCGTAGAGGGCGATCGTCGCGCTCTTCGGCTGCCAGAAACCGACCCGCCGGTAACCCGACGTGATCAACGGCTTCAGATCGGGCCGCGCGGTGAGCGGTTCGGCGCGCCGGTCGGCGATGACGAGCCAGATCCGTGGGGCGCCGGTGACCCGGGGTACGGGGTCCGGGTATTCGTGGGCGATCAGCCATCCGGTCCGGGCGGACGGCACCTCGACCAGCACGTCAGCCGGCGCGGCGGGCTGACGGCGCAGGTAGTAGCTGGTCCCGGCACGGATCGCCCGGTTGCGGTCGGGATAGACGACGACGTCACCGGGTCGTACGTCCGCGCCGATGATCTTCGCGATGGTGCGGTAGTCGGGGCCGTTCTTGGCGGTGGCACCGCGGACGGCCAGTTCGCCGGGCACGGCGGCGAACGCGACGATCAGGATCACGGCGACGGCACGGGTGATCGCCCAGCGGGACCGGACATCGAGCAGGGCCGCGGCGGCGAGCAGGGCCACCGGTGCGAGGACGATCAGCAGGTACCGGGCCACCCACATCGGGGAGATCAGCGCGGACACGGCGGCCACGGTGACGAGCGGGACGACGGCGTAGACGGCGATCGGGACCAACTGCCGGGCGGGCCGCCACACGGCCAGGGCGGCGAGGCCGATCAGCAGCCAGGCGACCTCGCGGGAGCCGGCGATCTCGCCGGGCATGGCGTAGATCCGTTGCGGGTTGATCGGCGCGACCCAGTGCAGTTGGGTGTCCTCCTGGGTGGTGCCGAGGTAGGCGATCGGCAGTACGGGCAGGATCGCCACGCCGGTGACGATCGCCCACGTCGGTAGCCGGTGTCGCGCATGGACGGCGAGCCAGGCGGCGTGCGCGGCGAGGGTGGTGAGGGCGATCAGGTGGGAGAGGCCGAGCAGCAGGACGCTCAGGCCGTACCAGATCCATCGCAGGCGCCCGCCCCGCTGGACCGCCTCGATCAGCAGGAGCAGCGCGAGGACCGCGAAGAAGCAGGCGAACGCGTAGGGGCGCGCCTCGGCCGCGTACCGCGAGGTGTTCGGTACGAAGCACAGGAGCAGCCCGGCGACCACCCCGGTGGCCGGGGTGAACAGCCGTCGGCCGAGTTCGGCGGTGATCGTGACGGCGCCGGCCATCGCGAGGATCGACGGGAGCCGCAGCGCCACCTCGGAGGTGCCGGCCAGGGCTGTCCAGAAGTGCAGGAACAGGTAGTACGGGCCGAACACGGCGTCGATGTTGGGGATGACGTCGAGGATCTGCGGCACCGACCGCGAGGCGACCTCGGCGGAGGTGACCTCGTCCCAGCTGAGGACCGGCCGGCCGGCGCCGACCAGGGCGATGGCGAGCATCAGCAGACCGGGCAGGAGCGGAAGCAGCCGGCGTACGTCGCGCCGCGGTGCCGGGGCGGGAGTGGGTGGGGCGGCGGCCGGTGGTTCGTCCACCGGTTTCCGGGGCGCCGGCGCTGTCCCTGACCTGGTCGTGGTCGGCGTCTTACCCACCATCCCGTCACCCCCGCGGTGTTCGGCCTGTCTGCGCCCCTGACCCGGCGGACATCACAGGTGACCGGGGCTGGTCCCGATTCGCCGGGCCCGCGTTCCCCACCCTGGCCCGTACAAAACCCTCGGACATCCACCTTTCAGCCGCATTGGCACGTTCACGTGAGGTCATCGCGCGATGCGACGCAACCGACAAAAGGCCATCTACGGTACGGCCGGAGGCCCGGCCCAGGCGGCGATGAGGCGATCCCGTTCCGCCGCCGCACCGATGGCGGGGCGCAGTTCGGGCCGGTGGGCGTACTCGTGGATGACCCGGGACAGGAAGACCGGATCGTTGCCGGGGACCGGCAGCAGGGGTCCGTACACCCGCCATCCGGTCTTGCGGACCGCCCCCGGGGCCGAACAGGTCAGGAGAAGGCGGTTGCGCCCGTAGGCGACAGCCGGATAGTCGACACCGGCGAACGCCTCCCACGGCACGAACAACGTGCCGAAGGTCCGGACGTCCTCGATGCCGTCGGGCCGTAGCCGTACCCCGGCCGGACGCAGGACCTGCACCCCGCCCACGGCGGTGGCCCCGATCGCGACGAGGCCGACGACCAGGGCCACACTTCCGCTCTCGTCGCCCCGGGCGATGCCCACACCGAACTCCACCAGCTGACTGATGGCCAGGAATATGCAACCGCCGAGGCTGAACAGGTTCACGACGTGGTTGGTGAGGTCGAAGGCACGGGGCTCGTCCCGGACCGTCAGGTTCGCCGGGTGGAACCGATAGTCGGCGAGGATTACGAGCCCGACCACCGCGACCAGGACCACTGAACTGACGATGCGGTCTTCCCTGTCCAGCAGCCCGACAGCGGTAGCGAGCGCCAGGCAGACCAGCAGAAAACTGGTCGGATGCCGCCCCACCTGCGTGAACAGCTTGTTGAGCACGGCGTCATGGTAGGCCGGACAGGCCGGGAGCGGCCGCGGTTCGACCGCGGCCGCTCACCGGGTGTCAGCTGCCGATCGGGCCGCCGTCCTTGCGCCAGGTGACGACGACGCCGGGCTTGGCGAAGTCGCCGTCGGGCCAGACCGAGGCCGGCTTGTCGAGCGAGGCGCCGGCGATCTCGCCCGGGTGCTGGACCGCGACGAAGACGGACCGGTCGTCGGAGGTGATGAACGGCCCGCAGGTCTCGGCACCCTTGGGCACGGTCAGGAACTGGCGCAGGTGGCCGCGCTCCTTGCCCTCGATCGGCGTGGCGAACAGGCCGTCGTTGCTGCCCAGGGCGTTGCCGTCGGTGGAGATCCACAGGTTGCCGGCGCTGTCGAAGGCGACGTTGTCGGGGCAGGAGATCGGGGACACCGCCTCCTTGTCGTACCCGCCGAAGTAGGTGTCGGCGGCCTTCGGGTCGCCGCACACGATCGGCAGCTGCCAGGTGAAGCCGGTGCCGGTGTGGTCGCCGCGGTCCTCGGTGATCTCGAAGATGTGGCCGTGCTTGTTGGCGTTGCGCGGGTTGGCCTCGTCCGCCTTGGCGTTGGTGCCGACACCGCGGTTGGTGTTGTTGGTCATCGCCGCGTAGATCTTGCCGGTACGCAGGCTCGGCTGGACGTCCTCGGGGCGGTCCATCTTGGTGGCGCCGACAGCGTCCCCGGCGAGCCGGGTGAAGGTGAGCACGTCGACGGCGGTCATACCGGGCACGAACGAGGTGTTGCCGGAGACCAGCTTGATCCACTGGCCCTTGCCGTCGAACCGGCCGTCGGCGGGCGGCTTGCCGGTGCCGTCGATCTCGGTGGGGTCGCTGTCGCCGGTGACCTTGGCGACGTAGAGCGTGCCCGACTCGAGCAGGGTCAGGTTGTGCCGGCGCGCCCACGGGGAGTCGCTGTCGATGTACTTCTTGTCCGAGACGAACTTGTACAGGTAGTCGAAGCGCTCGTCGTCACCCATGTACGCGACGACCTTGCCGTTCTTGGCGACGATGACGTTCGCGCCCTCGTGCTTGAAGCGGCCCAGCGCGGTGTGCTTGCGCGGGCGGCCCTCGGGGTCGAACGGGTCGACCTCGACGATCCAGCCGAACCGGTTCGCCTCGTTGGGGTGCCGGGCCAGGTCGAAGCGCTCCTGGGCCCGGTCCCACTTGCGGCTGTCGCTGGGGTAACGGGCCGTGGTGGAGATGCCGTAGCGGTTGAGCTTCGGCTTGACGTCGGCCGCGACCGCGTCGCCGCCGACGAAGTACTGGTTGAAGTTCTCCTCACCGGACAGCACGGTGCCCCACGGGGTGACGCCGCCGGCGCAGTTGTTCAGCGTGCCGATGACGATCCGGCCGGACGGGTCGGCGGCGGTCCGCACCACGGCGGAGCCGGCGACCGGGCCGGTCAGCTGGAACTCGGTGGCCAGCGCCGTGATCCGGCGGTTGTACCGCAGCCGGCGGCTCTTGACGGGCTTCCAGTCACCGGTGCGCCCGACGCGCTCGATCTCCACGACGGAGAGGCCGTGCGCCGCCATCGCGACCTTCAGCTGCTCGACGCTGAGGGCGTCCATGGTGGTGAAGCCGCGGAACATCAGGTTCTCGTTGGTGTACTCGTGGTTGACCACGAGCAGGGCCCGGTCACCGCCACAGCCCGGGATCGGGAGGACCCCGACGAAGTCGTTGTTGTAGCCGAACTGCCGGGACTGGGCGGCCGCCGTCTGGTTGTCCACGTCGAACGCGGGCGCGCCGGGCACCACCGGGTCGCCCCAGCGGATCACCACGGACGAGCGGTACCCGGCCGGGATGCTGACCTGGTCCAGAGTGTTCGGGGCGACGGTCTCGAAGCTGAGCCGGCCGGCCCGGTGCGGGCGGTGGCCGTGTTCCCGAGCGCCACCGAGGGCCGGGGCGGCCGCGGCGGGCGAGGCGGCCGCCAGCGCGGAGCCGCCGAAGCCGAGCACCATGGCGCCGACGGCGCCGGCGCGGACCACACCACGGCGGGTCATCTCGGCGTTGACGACGTCACCCAGGTACGGGTTGCCCGACTCGTTCGGGGCGGGGTGGTCACAGGCGTTGCCACAGCGGTACAGACAGGTCATCGCGTCGCGACTACCGCCACTGTGTCCCAGCAGCGGCAGCAGTCGGCGATTGAGGTCCGGCATCGGTTCGTTCTCCTCGGTCTCTCGTCACCTTGCGATGACGGGCTGAGCGGACGCTAAAAGCCCAGGTCGACGGCGACCACCACGACCTGGTGGAGCGAAGGTGAACTGGCTATGAACGTACGTCACGTTCATACGGCCGACCCGGAGTGGTTAGCGCTAACAAAAATGACTCTCCTGGGGTTTCAGCGCTGCAAACATCGAGCCCGAACTCTTGACAGGGGTATCGATGTTTGCGTACACATTGCTGAGCTAGTCCACCGGAAACACACCTGAAACCGTTGCGCTCCGCACCGGAGGACCCCTCATGCGCAGAATCCCCTTCCGCCTCGCGGGCGCGGCCGCCGTTCTGGTCTCGCTCCCGCTCGCGGTCTCGCCGCCGGTCGCCGCACACGCGGTCGAACCGGACTACACCATCACGGTCGACCGCTCGTCGACCGGCGCCGCCATCCCCAGGTCGATGTACGGCGTCTTCTTCGAGGACATCAACTACGCGGCCGACGGCGGTCTCTACGCCGAACTGGTCCGCAACCGCTCGTTCGAGTTCAACGGCACCGACGCGGCCGGCTGGAACGGACTGACCGGCTGGGCCGCCACCGGCTCCGCGGTGGTGACCAACGACGACCAGCGACTCAACGAGCGCAACCGCAACTACCTGAAGGTCACCGGGGCGGCGAGCCTGACCAACTCCGGCTACAACACCGGGCTCGCGGTCCGCAGATCCGACAGGTACGACTTCTCCGTCTGGGCCCGGTCCGACGCGCCCACCACTGTCGAGGTCACACTGCACACCGCGGACGGTACCGCCCTCGCCGCGCCGGTCCGGGTCGCCGTCACCGGTGACACGTGGAAGAAGTACACCGGCACGCTCAGGGCCACCGCGACCAGCGACGTCGCCCGGCTGTCGGTGAAGACGGCCGGCAGCGCCACGACCCGCCTCGACGAGGTCTCGCTGTTCCCGCGCGACACCTACAAGGGACGCGCCAACGGCCTGCGCAAGGATCTCGCCGAGAAGGTGGCGGACCTCAAGCCCGGCTTCGTCCGCTTCCCCGGCGGCTGCCTGGTCAACACCGGCAGCATGTACGCCTACGACGCGGCGAACAACTACCCGCGCGCCCGGTCCTACCAGTGGAAGGACACCGTCGGGCCGGTCGAGACGCGCGCCACCAACAAGAACTTCTGGGGCTACAACCAGACCTACGGCCTCGGCTACCACGAGTACTTCCAGTTCTCCGAGGACATCGGCGCCATGCCGCTGCCGGTGGTGCCGGCCTTGGTGACCGGCTGCGGCCAGAACCGGGCCACCGTGGACGAGGCGCTGCTGCAGCGGCACATCCAGGACGCGCTCGACCTCATCGAGTACGCCAACGGGCCGGTCACCAGCACGTGGGGCAAGGTGCGCGCCGCCGCCGGGCACCCGAAGCCGTTCAACCTCACCACCATCGCGGTCGGCAACGAGGAGAACCTGCCCGAGGAGTACTGGGCGAACTTCCTCAGGTTCGAGTCGGCGATCAAGGCCAAATACCCGAGCATCACCGTGGTCAGCAACTCCGGTCCGGACGACCAGGGCGGCACGTTCGAGAACCTGTGGGCCAAGAACCGGGCACACGGGTCGGACATGGTCGATGAGCACTACTACAACAGCCCGGCGTGGTTCCTGCAGAACAACCGGCGCTATGACGCGTACGACCGCGGTGGTCCCAAGGTCTTCCTCGGCGAATACGCGTCACTGGACAACAAGCTGTACAACTCGCTGGCCGAGGCCGCGTACATGACCGGCCTGGAGCGCAACGCCGACGTGGTGAAGATGGCGTCCTACGCGCCGCTGCTCGCCAACATCGACAACGTGCAGTGGAAGCCGGACATGATCTGGTTCGACAACGACGAGTCGTGGGGCTCCACCAGCTACCAGGTGCAGAAGCTGTTCATGAACAACGTCGGCGACAGGGTGCTGCCGTCGACCGCGACCGGCGACGTGCTCCAGCCCAAGCCGATCACCGGCGCGATCGGGCTCTCCACCTGGCGTACCGCCGCGACCTACGACGACGTCAAGGTGACGAGGCCGGACGGCACCGTGCTCTACAGCGACGACTTCAGCGACGGCAACGCCGACGGCTGGACGTCGGTGACCAACCGCGGCAACTGGGCGGTGACCGACGGCGCCTACACCCAGACGACCACGGACACCGAGGACACCATGGTCAAGGCCGCCACGATCAACGAGACCGACTACGACTACACGCTCAAGGCCACCAAGACGGCCGGCGCGGAGGGCTTCCTGGTCTCGTTCGGCATCAAGGAGACCGGCCAGTTCTACTGGTGGAACCTCGGCGGCTGGAACAACACGCAGGGCGCCGTCGAGAAGGGGATCACGTCCGCCAAGGAGCAGATCCTCACCAAGCCCAACACCGTCACCACCGGGCAGACCTACGACCTCAAGATTCAGGTACGGGGTACGAAGGTCACCCTGATCCTGGACGGCGTGGAGTGGGCCTCCTTCGACGACAACGCGGTCACCGAGCCGTTCGCACAGGTCGTCACCGAGGACACCCGGCGTGGCGAGATCATCGTCAAGGTGGTCAACGCGCAGGACACCCCGGCGGTCACAAAGATCGACCTGGGTGGGCGCAAGGTGGCGCGTACCGCGAAGCAGACCGTCATCACCGGTGACCCGGGCGAGCAGAACACCCGCTCGGCCGAGCCGATCCAGCCGGTCACCTCCACCGTCGGCGGGATCGGGTCCACCTTCACCCGGGAGTTCGCCGCGAACTCGGTCACCTTCCTGCGCATCCGGACCCGATGAGGAGCCCGATCATGAACCGACGAACCCTGTTGACGGGCGGCGCCGTGGGTGCCCTCGCCGTGGTCCTGCCCGCGGGCGCCGAAGGGGCCCCGCAGCACGTTCCGCTGCCCAGCGATGCTGAGATCTACGGTGTGCCGACCGTGGATCCGCTGATCAGCCAGCGTGCCGACCCCTGGATCACCAGGCCGGTGAACGGGACCTACTACTTCACCGGTTCGGTCCCGGAGTACGACCGCCTGGTCGTCCGGGGCGCCCCGACCATCGAGGGCCTGGCCGCGGCCGAGGAGTCGGTCATCTGGCGCCGCCCCACCAGCGGCAGGATGGGCGGGCACATCTGGGCGCCGGAGCTGCACCGGATCGGCGGGAAGTGGTACATCTACTTCGCCGCCGGTGACGCCGGTGACGTGTTCCGGATCCGCACCTACGTGATGGAGTCGGCGCTCGACGACCCGCGCGACCCGGCCGGCTGGACCCTCAAGGGCCAGCTGATCACCGAGTGGGACGGCTTCACCCTCGACGCGACGAGCTTCACCCACCGCGGCCGGCAGTACCTGGTGTGGGCGCAGAGCGAGCCCGAGATCGCGGTCAACACCAGCCTCTACATCGCCGAGATGGCGAACCCGTGGACGTTCAGGTCCAAGCCCACCCGGATCGCCACGCCCACGAAGAGCTGGGAGATCATCGGGTTCAAGGTCAACGAGGGCCCGGCGGTGCTGATCCGCAACGGGAAGGTGTTCATCACCTACTCGGCCAGCGCCACCGACGCCAACTACTGCATGGGCCTGCTCACCGCCTCGGCGGGCGCGGACCTGCTCCAGCGCGCGAGCTGGACGAAGAGCCCGGACCCGATCTTCGTCTCCAACGAGGCCACTTCTCGCTTCGGCCCGGGCCACAACTCGTTCACGGTGGCCGAGGACGGCAGGACCGACGTGCTCGTCTACCACGCGCGGGACTACAAGCAGATCACCGGCGACCCGCTGTACGACCCCAACCGGCACACCCGGGTGCAGAAGGTCTACTGGCACGAGGACGGGACCCCGCTGTTCGGCATCCCGGTCGGATCGGGCGGGCCCATCGTGCGCCTGTCGCCGTCGGACCGGCCGCGCTCGTTCGTCAAGCACGTCGGCGACGCGTTCCAGGTCGTGCACGCCCCACGGGAGCTGGAGCTGACCCAGTTCCGGTTCGTGAAGGCGGCCGACGGCACCGAGACGGTCCAGTCGGTCGACCAGCCCACGAAATTCCTGGTAACCGACGGGACCACGGTGGCGCTGGGCACGACCGGCACGCCGGTGACGCGGAGCGCGGTCAAGGACGGGGTGACCATCCGGGTCGCGCCCGGCCGGTTCCTCCGGCACCGTGACGGCGCGCTCGTCGTCGACGCCAGGGCGACGGTGTTCAGGCTGAGCTGAGTCGATCACGGGAAGGGCGCGATGCCCTTCCCGTGATCTACGGCTCAAAAGAGGTATATTAGATACCTCTTTTAGTAGGGTCGACCCGTGCGACTGAACCGTTCCACCGACATCGGCCTTCGTGTGCTGATGCTCGCCGCGGCCCGCCCGGACGACCTGCTCACCGTCGACTCGCTGGCGTCCGCGGTCGCGGTGCCCCGCAACCACCTCGCCAAGGTCGTCCAGCGGTTGCAGCACCTGGGCCTGCTGGAGACGGTGCGCGGCCGTAACGGCGGCGTCCGGCTCGCGGTCGGTGCGGCCGGCACCTCCATCGGTGGCCTGGTCCGCGACCTCGAGGGAGCCTCGGAGGTCGTCGACTGCGACGGCGAGCCCGGGTGCCCGCTGAGCGGCGGCTGCCGGCTGCGCGGGGCACTACGTGTCGCACAGGAGGCCTTCTACGCCTCACTCGACCCGATCACGGTCGGTGAGCTGGCCGCACCACCCGTCCGGCAGGTCCTGCTCACCCTCGGCCGTCCCGCCGGGTGAGCCCGGCCCCGGCCGTTCCACTTTCGTCCCGCGAAGAGGAGACCCCTCATGCTGTCCGCATCCAGCGCCCCGGTCATCGAGGCCACCCTGCCCGTCGTCGGCGAGCACCTGGAGGAGATCTCCGACGTCTTCTACCGGACGATGATCGGCGAGAACCCGGAACTGCTGGACCTGTTCAGCCGCAGCGCGCAGGCCACCGGCGAGCAGCGCGGCTCGCTGTCCGGTGCGGTCGCGGCGTACGCCACGCACCTGATCGGTGCGGGCCCGGACGGGCCGGCGTTCGAGCACATCGTCGAGCGGATCGCGCATCGGCACTGCGCTCTGGGCATCCGTCCCGAGCAGTACACGATGGTCGGCCGCTACCTGCTCGGCGCGGTCGCGACGGTGCTCGGTGACGCGGTCACCGCACCGGTCGCCGCCGCCTGGGACGAGGTGTACTGGCTGTTCGCGGCCCGGCTGATCGGCCGGGAGGCACGGCTCTACGCCGAGGCGGGGGTGGACGGCGCCGACCCGTGGCAGGAGTTCACCGTCGCGCAGCGGATCGCCGAGGCGCACGACACCGTCTCCTTCGTGCTGATCCCGGCGGACGGCGGCGCGGCGCCCGACTTCCGTCCCGGGCAGTACGTGACGGTCGCCGCCGATCTGCCGGGCAACGGGCGGCAGCTGCGGCAGTACTCGCTGTCGCAGGCCGCGACCGGTGGGACGCTGCGGATCACGGTCCGCCGGGTGCGCGGGGTGGGCGGGGCACCGGACGGGGTGGTCTCCGGGTTCCTGCACGACCACGTCGCGGCCGGCGACCGGCTGCGGATCAGCCGGCCGTACGGCGATCTGACACTGCAGCCGGGGAACTCACCGTTGCTGCTGGTCAGTGCCGGGGTGGGGATCACTCCGATGGCGTCGATCCTGGAGCACGTGGCGCGGACCCAGCCGACCCGGGAGGTGACCGCGGTGCACGCCGACCGCAGCCCCGATCGGCACCCGCTGCGCGCCGACATGACCGCCAACGGCTCCCGGCTGCGCACCTTCCGGAGCCTGTCCTGGTACGAGCAGCCGTCCGGTGAGCCGGACACGTACCCCGGCCGGATCGACACCGACCTCATCCCGGTCCACCCGGACGCCGACGTCTACCTGTGCGGGCCCGCGCCGTTCATGCAGGCCGTCCGGGCCGGGCTGCACCTGCGCGGCATCCCCGACGAGCGGATCCGGTACGAGGTGTTCGGCTCCGAGCAGTGGCGGCCCGCCCCGGCACCGGCCGCCGTCTGACCGTCCCGGCCACCGGTCGGTCCCCGGCCGCCGGACGGCCCTCAAGTCGGTCGCCGACGGGTCGATAGAGCGGGACGTGTTCACCGTCGAAGCCCCTCAGATCACCGCCCCGCCGGCGGCCGGCCTCCGGGACCGTGCCGTGGACGCGTCGGCGCTGGCGTTCCTCCACGTCGACCGCTCCGGGGTGATCCGTGACTGGAACCCGGCCGCCGAGAAGCTCTTCGGCTGGACCGGGGCGGAGATCATCGGCCGGCGCCTGACCGACACGATCATCCCGCCGGCGCTGCGTTCCGCGCACAACGCCGGTTTCGCCCGCCGGCTGGTCGGCGGTGACAGTGGCGGCCTCGGCCACCCGATGGAGGTGCCGGCGCTCCACCGCGACGGCTCCGAGCTGCGCATCTCGATGACCGTGGACGCGCTCGAGGACGAGGGGTTCTTCGCCTTCGTCACCGACCAGACCGACGGGCACCGCGCCCAGCAGGAACTACAGCGCAGTCACACGCTGATCACCGCGATCCTCCAGCACACCACGGCGATGATCTCGGCGAAGGGCCTGGACGGCCGTTACCTGTTCGTCAACGGCGAGTACGAGCGGATCTTCCAGGTCACCGCCGCCGACATGGTCGGCCGGGCCGAGAGCGACCTGGTGTCGGCCTCGGTCGCCGCCGTCGGCCGCGGCCACGACGAGCAGGTCATCAGGTCCGGTGCCGCCAGGACGGTGCTGGAGGAGGTCCCGTTCGGTGACGAGATCCGCCAGTACCTGGTCACCCGGGTGCCGCTGACCGACCCGGACGGCTCCGTCTACGGGGTGTGCACGATCGCCATCGACGACACCGAACGGCGGCGCAGCGAGGACGTGATCGCGGCCGGCGAACAGCGCTTCTGGAACACCGTCAACAATGCGCCCGGCATGCTGTACCAGTACCGGATGGAACCGACCGGCGAGCCGTCGTTCACCTTCGTGTCCGACGGCTGCCGCGACATCTTCCGGCTCGACCCCGACGACCTCGTCGCCTCGGCCGGACAGGTGCTCGACATGATCGCCGAGGAGGACCGGGCGGTCTTCGCGGCCACCGTCGCCGAGTCGGCGACGACCCTGGAGCCGTGGGACTGGCGCGGCAGCGTCGTCCGGCACGACGGATCCCGCCGCTGGCTGTACGGCGTCTCCCGGCCGCACCGGGAGCCCGGCGGTGCCGTCGTCTGGGACGGCATGCTGCTCGACCGGACCCGGGAGCGCAGCACCGAACTCGACCTGGAAGCCGTCCGTAACGACCTCGCCGACCTGGTCGACCGTCTCGCCGTACTCTCCGTCACCGCCCCCGCCGATCCGGAGCCCGTCGCCGAGCTCGCCCGCCTGGTGGCCGAGCGGGACAGGGAAGCGCTGTCCGACCTGTGGCGCACCGCGCTGCGCCGCGAACGCGCCGACACCATCCTGGCCGGCCACGACGGCCGCCTGCTGGTCCGGCTGCGCCCGCGCGGTGCCGGGGAGATCGGCGTCTCCTGCTTCCGGCTGGACGGGCCGGCGTGACCGCCACCGGCGGCCCCTACCTGCCCCGCAAACTCGGGGTGATCGGCATCCCGATGACCCCGCTGCCGGCCGGCACCGCGGTCACCGACGTCATGGCGGGTCTCGACGCCGACGCCCTCGCCCCCGGCGTGATCGTCGAGGTCGCCTCCGGGTACCGGCTGCTCAGCCGGGCGATGATCGACAGGGCCCGGACGGCCGCGGTCCGTACCGCCGGGGACCTGGCCGGCGCGCCCGGCCTGGAGCTGCCCGCCGACACCGACATCGAGGCCGCCGCCGAGGCCGCCCTGGCCCGCCCGGCCGCCGAACGCGACGAGCCGGTCCTGGTCTCCTGGCCGGACGGCCGCTACGGCATCGCGCCGATCGTCGACCTGCTGGCGGCGATGGCCGGCCGATTCGCGAAGCTGTCCCGCACCGACCCGCTGACCGGCCTGCCGAACCGGGCCACCCTCCAGGCCGAGGGCCGGCGCCGCCTCGACGCCGGCAACCTGATCGCCGTCATCCACCTGGGCCTGGACCGTTTCCAGGACGCCAACGACGTGCTCGGCCACCACGGCGCCGACACGCTGCTGCACCGGGTCGCCACCGCGCTCGGCGCCGCCCGGGGCGCCGGCAACCTGGCCGCCCGCCTCGACGGCGACCAGTTCGTGGTGCTGCTCTCCGAACTGCCGGCCGGGCAGACCCCGCACAGCGTCGGCCGCCGCCTGGCCGCCGGCATCCGCGGCCCGCACCCGGTCGACGGCCTGCCGATCAGCGTCGAAGCCAGCATCGGCATCAGCCACGCCGACCACCACGACGTCACGGTCCTGATGCGCCGGGCCGCCGCCGCCATGCGCCGGGCCAAACACGAACGCACCGGCGTCGTCGAATGGACCCCGAAGCTCGACACCAACCAGCGGGTCGACCTGCGGCAGCTCACCGAGTTGCGGACCGGCCTGCGCGCCGGCCACCTGCGCCTGCACTACCAGCCGCTGCACGACGCCGGAAGCCGCGTCATCCACGGTGTCGAGGCGCTGGTCCGCTGGCAGCACCCGCAGCGCGGCCTGCTGCCGCCCGGCGTCTTCCTGCCCGACGCGGAACGCTCCGACGTCATCCTGGAACTCACCGACTGGGTGCTGGCCGAGTCACTGCGCCAGGCCGCCCACTGGCACGCGCAGGGCCACCACCTGCCGGTCTCGGTCAACCTGCCGGCGGCGTACCTGGCCCAGGACCGGGCCGTCGGCACCATCCTCACCCTCCTCGACCTGGAGCAGGTGCCCGCCACGATGCTCACCGTCGAGATCACCGAGACCGCCGTCCTGACCAACCAGGAACAGGTCGCCGCCCAGCTGACCCAGCTCCGGGCCCGCGGCATCCGCGTCGCCATCGACGACTTCGGCACCGGGTACACGTCCCTGGGCCTGCTCCCCCAGTTGCCCATCGACGAGCTGAAGATCGATCGGAGCTTCGTCATCCGCATGCACGACTCACCCGCCCACGCCACGATCATCACCTCGGTGATCGCCATCGCGAAGGCCCTGGGCCTGACCGTGGTCGCCGAAGGCGTCGAGGACGAGCCCACCGCCCGCGACCTGACCACCGCCGGCGTCGATCTGCTCCAGGGTTTCGGCCTCAACCGCCCCCAGACCCCCGACGTCATCCCCACCCTTCCCGGCATCCCCACCGCTCCCCTGACCCCGGCCTGATCCGCCCGGCCTGATCAGCCCTGCCGGGGCCGCCGTGCCGGACCCGCCCTGCCGGACCCGCCCTGCCGGACCCGCCCTGCCGGACCCGCCCTGCCGGACCCGCCGGGGATGGTGTCCCACCCGGCGGGTCCGCTCGTGCCTCCGGGCCGTCAGGCGGGCTTGACGGGCAACGCCTGGTCGGCGATGCGCCGCAGCTCCTCCAGGTGCGTGGTCAGCTCGTCCCGGCCCAGCGGAGTCAGCTCCAGCCAGGTCGTCCGCGGCCCCTGCGCCGACTTCCGCACCGTGACGTACTGCGCCTCCTGAAGCACCTTGATGTGCTTGCTCAGCACCGAGTCGCTGACATCGAGCAGCTGACGGAGAGCCGAGAACTCGGCGGCCTCGACCCCGGCGAGCACGGCGCAGATCTGCAGCCGGTTGGGCGCATGGATCAGCTCGTTGAAGCGGCCCACCGTCACGCCGCCCCGGATTCTCGGCGCAGCACCCGATCGATCGCCGGGCTGAGCACCACGGTCATCAGACCGATCAGGACCCCGGCGACCACCAGCGACCAGCGGATGCCGAAGCCCCACTCCAGCACCATGGCGGAAACGCTGATCACCAGCAGCCCGGCAAGCCAGATCAGCGACAGCCGCCGGGTGCCCGGCGTCGCGGTGTAGCGGTCGAACAAGAGCCCGGTCTTGATCCGGACCGCCTGGAACAGGCCCACCGCCGCCGCCATGGCCAGCGGAAACCCGGTGGAGCCGATGATGCCGCGAAAACTCATGGACGCGAACGCGACGGTGAAGACGACCCCGAGGCCGGCATGCAGCCACCAGGGAACGACGGCACGCGAAGCCGTACGGGCCCGGGTCTCCGCCACAAGCCGCAGCGCGGCCCGGGCATCGGTGGCATCGACGGAGGACGAGGAGGGGGACGAGTTGCTTTCCATGATGGAAAGTATGCCCCAAACTTTCCATCATGGAAAGTAGGAACGTCACCGAACCCGGTCCACCGGGAAGGGGCGTACCGATGTGGACGATGCACAGACACACGCCGCGAGTTCCGTCCACCATTCCTGAGACGCAGACCAACGGGCCATCGAAGGCGCCAGAAGCGCGAACTCCGGCGCCGGCATCACGCGCGGCGCCGCACGCACCGGAACCCATGCACCCATCGACCAGTTCATTCCTCGTCCTGCGCCACGTCGAAGTGGAGGGGACTGGATGCGGCCCAGCAAATGATCCGCCTGGGCCGCATCAAGGTCATCACCTCTAACGTGGAGTAGACGTGATCAGCCCGACGCCGATCCGTTCTCGTGCGGTAGATAGACCTGGACCACGTACGGAACCGGATCGTTCGCCAGCACCGCAGCGAACCCGGCCGAGACGACGATCTCGAGCAACGCCTTACTCATGACCTCGTTCGCAGTCCTGTGCAAACCACGGGACCCGTCAGTGCTGTCACCGCGACCGAACGCCGCCTGCGCCGCCGTGCGCAACTGATCGGAGACCATCCATTGCACATGGACTCCCGCACCGGCATCAGGCATCACGTCGGAGTACACGCGCACGCCGGCGTCCCGCTCGTCCTCGAGCCCGTGCACCACGAAGCCGGCGCGGGTCAGGACGTCACGGACCTCGACCTCCAACGCCAAGATCACACCGGAGCGGTCCCCGCTCTCATCACCCATCAATGCCTCCTTCAAGGGTTCCGCCCCTGCATGCCGCCGGATACGGCACTCCAGATTGGATATGGCGGCGGCCACGGAGAGAAATGACGGGCCGGCGAGGGATCAGCAAGCCTCCGAAAACCACACTTCCGCCGCATAGATCACTCGAGATACACGCCGATTCTGACATCCGAATAAAATGTCTTTCAGAAGCGTTCCGTATCTGTGTCCTGCGCGAAATCGTCAACAGCATCTATCTGATCTCGAATCCGGGGGGGCAATCACTTCACAGTAGTCGACATCGTCGATCCCGCTCCGATCAGGCCAGCACTCGGTGACGACCCGAACACATTCGGAGAATCCGCCCACCCTTACGCGCTGATCATCATCGCATCGTCCCCGCTCGTCCATCGCAGCCCGCCTTGAGCCGGGCGAAGGTGGACGCCCGTCCATCCCCGAACACGCCAGGACGGGAAGCAGCACCGAAGGGCGTGGCGAATACAGAGCCAACTGGCACCTCGACACCCGGGCCGCCCCGTCCCGCCTGCTGCGTGGCGTCCGTCCGATCGCCCGGATCGACGTCGCGTCACCTCGGCATCAACCCTCGGGCACGGGTGCGTGTCGGTGCACCCGCGACCCGGGACCGCAATACTTCACTCCGGCGCCAGGACTCCGAGCTCCACTTCCTCGAAGACCCGCGACCACCAGGACTCCTCGTTCTCGAACATCTCCGGATCCGCCTCACCGGCACGGCGCAGAACCTCCCCGACCAACTCCTCATAGCCGTCGTCGTCCTCATGAACGCCGGACCCGACGAACCCGTCCCACAGCGTGAGGATCGTCTGCAACGCCGCTACCGACGTATTGATCCGAGCGGTCCTCTGCGGAACGTCGTCGTAACCGAACAGCATCCAGACCGCGCCGTCCTGCAACCTCACCCAGTAGGTGTTGACGCCGTCCTCGTACCGCCCCAGGCTGCGTCACCACAGCCGTCAAGATTCCCGATCTCCACCCCGGAGTGCTCGGGTCATCCGGTATCGCTTCTCTCGACCCGCGCGCCTGGATCAGGGCGCGTGGCTCATGGCTGTTGCGGTACGCCAACCGGATGACCGCGGTCATCGCTCGCGTCGGCTCGATGTCGTGTGGATCTCGCCCTATCGGTCAGCCGGATCCCGAGCGGACAGGTATACAGATGGTGATCACAGAACCCGCGAGCCGTTCCGCGGCGCACGACGCCTTCGATCAGCCCTGCACTGACACCGGCACCCGGCACCCGGCATTTCAGGGCGACGGCTGGATCGCGAATTCCTGAGGAGTCCTGCATGGCACGTACTGCCCGTCTCGTTTCCACTGTTGCCGCCCCCCTTGACCCGTCTTCGGCCGACGCCCCCAGGGTCTTGCACTGGCCCGGCCGACGACTGCTCGTCCAGCGTGGTGACACCGAACTGGTGACCCAAAACCTCGATCGACTCGTTGGGGAGCCGACTTCGGAGGTGCGCTTTCGAGCGCCTTGGCCACGTCGTTTCGGGGCTGTGACAGCCGCACCGGACCAGGACATCGCCGTGTTCGCCGGAGTTCACGGGGTGCGCGCCGTCGAGGCCACTGGTGCCGTCCGGTGGGAGGTCAGGCACGGCTGTTGGTCGGGAAGCGACACTCACCCCTCCGCGAACCCGGACGACGATCTGTTCGAGGAGGCCCACGAACATGCCGACAGCGGATCCGCGGCGGTGAGTGCGGACGGACTCCTCGTCTGGGCACACGTTATCGGCCCCCTGCAGAGCGATCCGGAGACGGAGGACGGACAGGAACTGTGGGTGGTCGTGGACGCGGGACGCGGGACCGTCCTCGGCCACGTGGAGACGTCGACCACGGCGTCGAACTCCGCGCACACCCACCACCCCGACACAGGACAGATGGGACTGAGCATCGGCGAGGGCGAGGAGGGCTCGCCGGCGCTCTGGGGCCAATGGGACGGAAGTGAACTGACGGTCGACGAGATCGGCATCGAACGGGTGATCCTGGACGCCGACCCGGCCGGAAGACATGTTCTGACGACATCGGTAGGTCAATGGTCGTTGATCCGTCACGACCTCCGGACGGACTCCGTGGCAGGAGAGTTGGACGCCGCCGACGCAGTGCCGAAGCACCCACTCAACTCGGACGACGGCAGAACATACTGGGATTTCGAAGCGGCATTCCTCGACGGCGCCGCCGTCATCGCCGGCACCTCCGAGTGCGACGCCCGCTACGGCCAAGGCCGCCACTGGCTGGTGAACACCACCGAGATGCGTCTGGAGGACGAGATCGACTATCCATTTTCGATCACCGGTCCCCCTCGCTCGGCGGGCGGCAACCTCTGGTACACCCTTTCCAGGGAGCGAGACCAGATCCATTTCTGGGAACTGACTCGCGACTGACTTCCGAACGACGAACCCGGCCCGCGTGGTGAACGGCGGGCCGGGTTCGTCTCTTCACTACAGGCTTCTCACTCCACGAGCCAGAAGGTTCGGAACTTGGTCTTGTCCGCTCGTCCTCTGAACGGCTTCCCGTCGAGTGTCATCTCCTGCTCGACCAGTGGAGCGCAGACCGATCGGCACACATTCCGTGAGGTTCCGCCGTAGACAACCTCATAACCATTTTTCTTCGCCCAGTTGAACACTGCTTCTTCTGCGTGCTCGTATGCCGGCTTCCCTGCGGCGGTGACCCGGCCGGGAACCAACTGCCCGAGGATGAAATCCTCCCCGGAGTTCAGGACGTTCTCGCCAACAGCGCTGATGTCCTTGCCCCCGGCGAGCGAAACCTTCTTCGAGATCTTCCCGGTCACTTTGTGGCGCACACCGATGACAGCGACGGTCGACCAACTGTGGCCCCTGCCCCACGTGTCGGCCATCTTCTGCGCACGTTTCTGGGCGTCGATTGCATCCTGACGGAAGCAGTTGTGGACCAGAATCGCGGTCGAATTCGCCACCACATAGTAGGTGTGAACATCGGCGACGGTGAGGTTGTGGACTCGAGCGTCAGCCGCGTGATGCCGGATCGCTGTGATCTGAACATGAGTACCGGCGCTGGTCCTCAGCCACTGTTGGGGCGACAGCTTCTCGGCAACGATCCATTCGGACAGCGCCGGCACCCAGAAGGGGTGGTTATGGGTGGCCGTAATCGTGGCGGGACGGTCGTCGCCGGTGTCGATGGTGACGTCGACCAGCTTCTTGGCGCCGCTACCGACGATGGTGTCGACGACAGGCTTGGCGGTCGTCTCACCCGTCCGCGGGTTGGTTGCGACAACCAGATCCCCGATCTTCAGTTGCTCGATCGGGCGAACGGCTCCGCCTGGGAGCAGGACCGGGGTGCCGGGAAGGAAGCTGTTGTCCTCGTTGCAGTCGGGATCGCTGTCCTTGGCTTCCTTCTTCAGGCGTCGTGCTAGTTCGAGAAGGACGTCGCGGCGCTTCTTGGCGTCCTTGACCTTCTTGATGAAGTTGATGATCTTCGGGAGCGCCTTGATGATCTTGTAGCCGGCGCGGACGGCTTTGATGCCGCCGAGCAGGCCCGCGAGACTCCAGAGGCACGCTTCGATGTTGCCGTCGCGGAAGCAGCCGACCAGGTCACCGGCGCCGGACAGCTCCCAGAGCAGGTCGGCGGCCTCGGCCTTGAGGAAGTCGAGGATGCTGAGCCCGGCGTCGGCGTGTGCCTGACGCAACTCGGCCTGTTCCTCGGGTGAGAGGTACTTCAGCAAGTCCGGGTCGAGAGGGTCGAGGGTGCCGCCGGCTGCCGCGTCGGCGATGGCCTGGGCCTGGGCCTGACGTTCTGCCTCCTCAGCGCGATCGGCGGCTGCCTGTGCGTCAACGGCGTGCTGCAGCGCATTGTTCGCGGCTTGCCCGGCACTTTCGGCATGGCGTTGAGCGTTGTCGGCTGCCGTGCGTGCCGCCGAGGCGTCGGCTTCCGCCCGCGAAGCGGCCTGTTGAGCGGCTGCGGCGTCGGCTTCGGCTGCGGTGGCGGCCTGGTCGGCGCGGTCGGCTTCGTCCTGGGCATTCTGGGCGCTGCGTCCGGCGGCGTTGGCGTCGCTGGCCGCGGCGTTGGCCGAGGCACGGGCCGCGGCGGCGTCAGCCCGGGCCTGCGCGTCGTGCCGGGCGGCGTTGGCGGCCGCGAGCCGGGCGGCAGCCCCCTCCGCGGCGGCTTCGGCAGCGGACTGCTTGGCCTCGGCCGCCGACTTCGCCGCGTTCGCCGCCGACCCCGCTGCCTTGGCCGCCTCCTCGTAGGCGAACTTGACGTGACGCTCCGCCCGCACGGCAGCCTCGGTGGCCAACCGGGCCGCCTCGATCGCCTCGGTCGCCCGGATACGCGCGGCCTCGGCCTGCTCCGCACCGATGACCTTCGCCTGCTCCGCGACACGCACGACGAAGTCCGCGTCGATGTCGGCGCCGGCAAACGGCCGCACCATCGCGATCGCCGTGTTCGCCGGAGCGGCGATACCCGCAGCCGAGGTCGCCGCGGCCTGCGAGGCGGCAACCGCGTCGTCGGCCTGCGCACTGGCCGCCACCGCCTCGCTCATCGCCGCCTGCGCCGCATCCCGCGTCCGCTCGGCGGCCCGCAACGACTTACCCGCCTCATCGTTGGCCTGCGACGCCAACCGCTGCGCGGCATTCGCCGCCTCCGCAGCCTTCACCTGCTGAGCTGTCGCCTGCGCAGCCTTCGCATCGGCCTTCACCCGCGCCGCATGCGTCGCACGGGCACCGGACTCGGCCTTGTCCGCGGCCGCATCAGCAGCCTTCGCCGCCGCCTGGGCCTTCTCGTAGGCCGCCCACGCCGCATCAGCAGCCTGCTGAGCCCTGGTTGCGGCGGCCCGGGAGTTGGCAGCAGCCCCGGTAGCGGTGTTCGCCGCCGCCCGAGCCGACCTGGCGGCGTTACCCGCGGTGACGGCCTCCCGCTCGGCGACAGCCGCCTGCTCCTCGGCCTCACGGCGCTCCGCGTCGGTGTCCGCCGACGCCGCCGCCGCGCGCATGGCCTGCGCCTTGGCCTTGGCGGTCTGCTCGTTACGCTCGGCGATGTTCGCCGCGTCGCGGGCCTGCCGAGCGGCGTCCTCCTGCTGCCAGGCGCTCTGGTCGGCCTCTGCGGCTGCTTCCTCAGCCGCCTCAGACCTACCACGTGACTGGGCGGCGATGCCGGCCTGCCGATCGGCCTCGCCGCGGGCGCTGTTGGCGATCGCGGCCTGCTTCTCGGCCTCGATGCGATGGCGTTCCGCGGCGGCGCGCTCCTCCTCGGCGGCCTTGCGCTGCCGGGCTGCCTCAGCGGCCTGGTCCTCGGCGATCTTGCGCTGCTGAGCGACCTTCGCCGCCTCCGCCGCCGCCTTGCGCTCGGCCGCCTCGGCCTGCTCCCGCGCCGTCTTCGCCCGCGCCGCAGCGGTCTTCGCCGCGGCAGCCTGCTTCTCCGCCGCAGCCGCCAACCGTGCGGCCGCACGGGCGTGCTGTTCAGCGTGGTGGTTCCAGGTGATCGCCTGCTGCTCCCGCGCCTCGGCCTGCGCCTGGGCACCCTGCGCGTTGTTCGTCGCGATCGTCGCATCGATCGCGTGCGCGGCGGTGCGGGTCGCCTGGACCGCGGCGGTGGCGGCCTCGTTCATGCCCTGCGTGATCCGCGCCCACTCGATCCCGTACTCCAGCCCGGTCTCGACCAGCACATCCGTCGCCGCCGTCGCCTTGGACGCCGCGACCCGGGTCTGCTCCGCGGCATTCTCCACCCGGGTCAACTCGGCCGCGGTCAGGTCCTTGGCCGTACCCAACTGGTTCGCCTTGACCGCCACCGTCGCGTTACCGGCGATGATCCGCGAAGCCTCCCGGGCGTTGTTCGACGCGGCACCCATCGCGTTGGCGGCCAGCATCAACGCCTTGACAGCATCGCCGTGCGCGATCATCAACTGCCGGCGGGCCTGGTTCGCCCGCTCCGACCGCTGCGCCAGGTCACTCAGGGCCTCGGCGGCCTTGGTGCGCTCCTCCAGGTCCTTGAGATGCTGCTCCCACGCGGCGGCGTCAGCGTTGGCCGCGGCCAGATAGCCGGTCTTGAGGAACGCGGCGATCGCCGTGTCACCCGCGGCCAGTGCCGCCTCCGCGGCCCGGCGGACCTGCGACTGCTCCGGCGCGCCGCCGGCGATCATCTGCACCCGCGCCCGCAACTGCACGGCCCGGTCCTGGTTCTGCCGGCCGGCCTGCTGGTCACGCTCCCGCGCGATCCGCGCACCATAGGCCAGGAACAACACCCGGTCGTACGGGCCTGCGGCCAGCACCCGCTCGACCTCGGCGTTGAAGTAGCCACCCGCGACACCGGTGCCGCGCATCGCCTTGACCTTGGCCAGGTTGTCCGCGGCCTCCTTGCGCTTGCGGTCGGCGACCTGCTCGTCCAGGACCGGCATGTCCTCCATGACGAACTTCATGATCACCGCGCTGTCGCCGGTGGCCAGAGCCGCCAGCGCCGCGTCCCGGATCTCCGGCTCCTCGGCCCATTCCGCCTGGTCGGCAACCCACTGCCGCCACCGCTCGTCCTCCTCCGAGACGCCCTCGCTGCCGTCCCACGGATCGGTCACCAGCGGCGGCACCGGGATGTCGGCGAGCCTCGCCGTCTGTGCCACCGCCTGACGCGGCCCGGCCACCGCCGGCGGCACGTGCACGCTCGTCACCACGAGCGTGGCCGCCAGCGACATCAGGACCGCCGAACGGACTCTTTTCACAAAGTTCATGTCACGACCCCGTCAGAGGGCACGCGGAAGCTGTTCATGGCACCTGGTTCCTTCTACGGAAAGGCTGGTGAGGACGGCGGGACACCGTGGAGGGTGCGAGCGGACGGGTCAGGGCTGCATGCGCAGCTCGCCGGCCAGCGCTTCCTGGTAACGGGCGGCCCAGAAGGCGGCCTGCTCGGCGGCGTTGTCGCGTTCGAGCTGCCACTGCTGCGCCGTGGCCTGCGCCGACTCGGCCATGGAGGACCAGTTGGGGTTGTCGACAGCCGCCGCGGCCGCGTCCACCGCGATCTGCCGCCAGTGCGCCGCCTGCTCGATCGCGACCCGCTCGGCCTCGTCCCACGTGCCGGCCATCGGGTCGGCCTGCTCACCGACGAGCTCCCACGCACGCGCCGCAAGGGCCAGCTTCTGCGCCTTCACCTCGTCGGCAGCCAGCAGTGCGGCCTGCTCCGCCTTGCGGGCGCTGGACTCCAGCTGGATCAGGGAGGCCCGGCCCACCATGTCGGCGTCCCCGCAGCGCACCTTCAACGTCTCCAGGTCCGACGCGGCGGCGGCGGCCCAGTCATAGGCGAAGAACTCGACCACATCCGCGTCGGTCGCATCACCACGCAACGCGTACCCCGCCGCGGCCTTCACGTTCGGGCCCGGATCCTTCTCGTGGAGGAACACCACGAACGCACGGTCCTCAGCCCGCAACGCCGCCGCCCGCTCGCCGGCCGCCTCCCGCGTCACACGATCCCGCTTCTTGGCGGCCTCGTAACCGGTCCGCGCGAACACATCCAACGCCGCCGCGCCCCGTGACAGCGCGAACGCCGCAGCGGCGTGCACCTCGGGCGCGTACTCAGGCGTGTGCGTGGCCAGGATCCGCTCGGCGAAATCGACGTTCGCGGCGTTCCTCTCCCGTGAATAGTCGACCGCGAACTTCATCTCCGACTTCAGGAAGCGTGTCACCGCCGCATTGACCAGATGCGGCTGGACGACGATCGCGTTGCCGGCCGCGACCCGCACCAGCAAACGCGTGTCGTACAGCGCCAGATGGGTCACGTAGGCAAGGTCCGCCGCCGCCCGATTGGTGGCCGTCGCGGCCATCATCGACGTCGGCGTGGCCGCCCATACCGGTGCCGGCCCGGCGGTCACCAGGCCCGGCGCCGCCATCAGGGCAGCCAGAAGAACGGCCCCACGGGCCGTTGCTCGAGAATTCATTAAATTATCCCCCGTGTTTCACTTCACCCCGTCGAGAGTGGCCTCCACCAGCACCGACACCGAAATCGGGGCGGGCGCTCGCATGCGTCCCCACACCCTGCAGGCATCGCCTGACAGGCCGAACAGCAGGGAATTCGCGATGACGGGGTCAGCGACGGCGAACCAGCTTTCATTCATGCCCGCCGAGACCTGGCTCGATCTAACACGACCCCGGACCGGCTCGCCACCCCGCTCGAATCAATCTGGGAAAGCCATTTCCTGAATTGTTACAACTATGAACCCGCGATTAAGGCCGCGCGTAATGCCATTGACGCACATTCACGATGTCCGTACCGTTCGCGCTTCCAGGTCGAATGCGCGGCCGCGTTCTCATACGCCCTCGCAGGCCACTTCCCGCCTCGGCCGATTCCGCCTTCACAAGGGCGGCACCAGCACGTTCGTTCAACAACCAACGGGGATTTCATGCACACCTCCACCCGGCGACCACTCGCCATCCGTGGGCTGCTCGTCGCGGTCACGGCCTCAGCACTGGTGACGCTGATCACCAGCCCGGCCGTCGCCGTGACCCCACCGGCCCCGGTGCCCTCACCGACACCTTCTGCCACCAACGCGCCGAAGACACCCAAGACGGCCACTCGCGAAGCCGCGCCGGCCACCACGTCGGCGGCCGACGTCCCTGAGGCTCGGGCCGCTGCGGACGATCCCGTCGAGGACGACGGACTGCCCACCACCCTCGCGGAGAAGCTCGCAGCCGCCCGGTCGATCGACATCGAGCCCGGCGCCGACTGGCTCAACAAGTCCGACCGCGACTTCGTCTTCAAGATCTGGCAGCACACCGCCGATCAACCCCTGATCCGCAACGCCGCCGAGCTGGCGCTGTCAGCCGACGACAAGACCATCGGGGTCGTCTGCCGCGTCTTCATCCGTCAGGGCATCTTCGACGCCAAGATCGCCGACGACGCCAAGAAGATCAGCGACGAGACGGCCGCCCGTGAGGCCCGCGAGCTACGGCGCAACGCCTACGCCGCCGCCAAGATCCCGCTGGACGCCGACGGGTACATGCTCGTGCTCTCCGAACGCGACACCGTCTTCGAAATCTTCACCAAGGCCACCGGCCCTCGGGTCGTGGCCGCCGCCGACGCCGCTCTCAGGGACACCGCCGAGGAGCGGCGCACCTTCCTGCTCACCGGCGTACAGGTCGCTGCCGACCAGGACGTGCAGGACGCCATCAAGGCCGCCGAGGAGGAGGGCGAGGCCGAGCAGCGGCGCATCGAACGCGAAGGCGACCTGCGCGCTGCCGCCGCCGTGCTCGGTGTGATCCCCGACGCGGGCAAGCTCGCCATGACCGACGACGACTTCATCTTCTGGATCTGGGACCTCACCGACGGCGACCCGCGTCGCGTCGAGATCGCGAACGCCGCCCGGACCGCGCTCCGCAGCAGCGAGAGCGCCGTTTGGATCGCGTTCATCAACAGCGGCATCTACACCGCCAACCGGGCAGACCGCGCCCGTCTCGAGGCGGAGGCCGAGGCCGCCGACCGCCGCAACGCCGACAGCATCCGGACCAAGGCGGCCGCGGACGGTTTCGACAACCTCGTCACCGCGGCCACCCAGGCCCTCGCCGTCGCCGGCCCCGACGTGGTCAACGACTTCGTGCGCGTCGGCCGCAACCGCGTCGCCCCCGACCACGACAACCGGCCGAGCCGCAAGTCCTGGCAGTGGCGCAACCAGAACTCCGAGAAGTGCCTCGCCGCGGCCGGTGACAACTTCAGCAACGAGACGCAACTGGTCCAGGCCAACTGCGCCGACAGCGACAGGCAGCGGTGGATCGCGATGCGCGTGTACAACACGCCCGACCGGTACCGCATCATCAACGCCGCCGACCGCACCAAGTGCGTCACGCTCGCCGAGCGGACCGCCGCCAACAACATCAAGTTCGTGATCCGCACCTGCAGCATCTCCGAGGTGGCGGACCAGTCCTTCAAGTACACCAAGAACGGCGAGAACTACGTCTGGACCAACGGGTTCGCCCAGCGGGCCATCACCGTCCAGAACGCCAGCCGTGACCACGGTGCCGGCCTCCTCACCTTCGATGTCAACGGCGGCACCAACCAGAACTGGCACCCCACCAACACCCAACTGCTGTTCGACCAGGAACTCGGCGAGGCGAAGTTCCTGAACTCGCTCATCGGGCACGCCGTGCGGTTGCAGGACGACGGCAACGTGGTGATCACCAAGGGTGGCCGGCCGATCTGGGACACCAAGACCACCACGGGCGTACGACTGATCAACCAGTCGGACGGCAACCTGGTCCTGCGCAAGTCCGACGGCGTCGCGATCTGGTCGTCCGGCACCTACGGCAAGGGGCCCAGCACCCTCAAGATGCAGAAGGACGGCAACCTGGTCCTGTATCGCAACGCCACCGGCGAGGCGATCTGGAGCTCCGCGGTCTACGACTACACGATGGTCAGCCGGTGGAACAGCAAGTGCATCACCGTTCCCGGCACGACGTTCGAGAACGGCCTGCAGCTGGAGATGCGCACCTGCAACAACAGCAGCGCGCAGCAGTGGATCTGGGACCGCACCAAGAGCTTCGTGAGCTTCAACGGCAAGTGCATGGACGTGAAGGGCTCGGGCAAGACCAACGGCACGATCATCCAGCTCTACACCTGCAACGACAGCGCGGCCCAGAAGTTCGAGTACTACACGGACAACTCCTGGCGCAACGTCAACTCGGGCCTGTGCATCGACATCCCGAGCAGCAACCGCAACGACGGAGCCAAGCTCACCACCTGGACCTGCAACGGCGGCGGCAACCAGAAGTGGTGAACCTCTGACCGGCTTCACCAGCGAGACAACCTGACAGCGGCGGGGCTGAACACCGGTTCAGCCCCGCCGCTGTCAGCTGCATCCCGGGGTGACACCGCAGCCAGGACAGCGCCTGGTTGTCCGGCTGCCGGGGGCTGCGGCGGGGAGGAAGTCGGCGCGGTCGAGGGTGGCGGTTCGGCGGCGGTACTCCTTCGCCTTGCCCGGCCAGTTCGTGACGATTCGGCCGGTGGCGGTGCGGTACCAGCTCTGGCAGGTCGTCCAGACGCTTCCGGCGAGGCGGGACTGGATCTCGCTGTCGTAGGCGGCCGCCACGTCCGGACGTACGGCCAGGGTGTCTCCCGCCGCGACCGCACGGACCGCCTGGGCGATCCAGCGGGCCTGGGCCTCGTGGAAGTAGATGACCGAGGTGTTGCCGGTGTTGGTGTTGGGGCCGTAGACCAGGAACATGTTCGGGAAGCCGGGGACCGCCAGCCCCAGGTAGGCGTGGGCGCCCTCGCGCCACTCGTCGGACAGCAGCCGGCCGTCGCAGCCGGTGACGCGGATCGGGACGAGGAACTCGGTGGCGGCGAAACCGGTGCCGTAGACGAGGACGTCGCACGGGTGGTCGGTGCCGTCGGCGGTGCGTACGCCGGACGGGGTGATCGTGATGATCTTCTCGGTAACCAGGTCGACGTCGGGGCGGCCGAGGGTGGGCAGCCAGGCGTTGGTGAACAGCAGCCGTTTGCAGCCGAGCGGCTCGCCGGGGGTGACTTTGGCGAGCAGTTCCGGGTCGCGGACCTGCCGGTGGCGCTGGATCCAGGCGTAACCGCGGATGCCCGCGTTGAGCGTCCGGTTGCCGTGCAGCGCGGCGCCCTGCACCAGGGTGAGCAGCCAGGTCGCGCCGCGGGACAGTCGCATCAGGGCGGGGATCCGGCGGGACAGGGCGCGGCGGATCCGGCCGTAGCGGCGGTCGGGTTTCGGGACCGTCCAGGGGGCGGTGCGCTGGAAGACGGTGACGTGGGCGGCCTTCCCGGCGATGGCGGGGACCAGCTGGATGGCGCTGGCGCCGGTGCCGATCACGGCGACCCGCCGGCCGTCGATCGGGATGCCGGGCGTCCAGTGTGCGGTGTGTACGGCGACGCCGGTGAACGTCTCGGCGCCGGGCAGTACCGGGATCGCCGGGCGGGACAGCTGGCCGACGGCGGGGATCAGCACGTCGGCGTCGACGGTGGCGCCGCCGGTCAGGGTGATCCGCCAGTGGGTGCCGGTCCAGTCGGCGGAGGCGACCTCGGCACCGAACCGGACGAGCGGGGTGACGCCCTTCTCGTCGGCGACCCGCTCCAGGTAGGCGAGGATCTCGTGGTGCGGCGGGTAGCGCCGGGACCAGTCCGGGTTGAGGGCGAACGAGAACGAGTAGAGCGGGGCGGGCACGTCGCAGGCGCAGCCGGGGTACGTGTTGTCGCGCCACACCCCGCCGATCCGGTCCGCCTTCTCCAGGATCACGATGTCGCCGGAGCCGGCCCTGAGCAGCTCGACCGCGGCCGCGACCCCGCCGAATCCGGCACCGATGATCGCGATCCTGGTCATGGCCGCCTTCCGATGGTCAGTCGCAGGGCCGCGGGCGCGGTCGGCGGGACGACCGGGTGCCGGGGTGCCACCGGGGCGACCGGTGTGTAACCGGAGACCGGCCGGGGGTCGGCGTCGCCGGCGTTGGGCCACAGCGCCACCGCCCGCTCGGCCAGGGCGGTGATGGTGAGCGACGGGTTGACGCCGAGGTTCGCGGCGACCGTCGAGCCGTCGATGACGTGCAGGCCGGGATGGCCGAAGAGCCGGTGGTACGGGTCGACGACGCCCGTCTCGGCGGTGGCGCCGATCGCACAGCCGCCGATGAAGTGCCCGGTGACCGGCCGGTTGACGATCTCGGTGAACGCGCCGGTCGCGACGCCGTCGATCTCGGCCGCGACCCGCCGCGCGACGTCGTGGGCGGCCGGCACCCACACCGGGTTGGGTTCGCCGATGCCGGGCCGGCTGGTGATCCGCCGGCCGAACAGGCCGCGCCGGGTGTGGACGGTGATCGAGTTGTCGAGCGGCTGCATGGCCAGCAGGACGATGGTCTCCTTCGACCAGTTCCGCGGGGACGTGTAGAGCCGCAGGTCGCGGCCGGCCCGGGCGAGGGTCTTGAGGGCGTGCCACCAGCGGGGTCGGCCCTCGTCGACCAGGACGGTGGCGAGCAGGGCCAGCAGGTTGCTGCCGGGTCCGTACCGGACGGGTTCGACGTGGGTGACCGGGTCCGGGTGGATGGACGAGGTGATCGCGACGCCGTGCGTGTAGTCGCGGTCCCGGCGGCGGGTGCGGGCGCCGAGGATCGATTCGGAGTTGGTACGGCTGAGCTCGCCCAGCCGCGGCGAGAGGTGCGGCAGGTATCCCCGGTCGCGCATCCGGTGCAGCAGTCGCTGGGTGCCGAGCGCGCCGCCGGCGAAGACGACCTGCCCGGCGGTGAACACCCGCCCCCGGGTGTGCACCGCGTAGCCGCCGTCGGGCCGGGGGCGCACGGTCGTGACCGTGGTCCGCTCGTGGACCACCGCCCCGGCCTTCTCGGCCAGGTAGAGATAGTTCTTCACCAGGGTGTTCTTGGCGTTGCCGCGACAGCCGGTCATGCACGAACCGCACAGCGTGCAGGTACGGCGGTCGGGGCCGGCGCCGCCGAAGAAGGGGTCGGGCACCTCCGCGCCGGGGGTGTCGCCGAAGAGGACGCCGACCGGTGTGTGGCGGAAGGTGTGGCCGGCGCCGAGATCCTCCGCGACTTTCCGCAGCACCGCGTCGGCGGCCGTGGCGACCGGGTTCACCGTCACCCCGAGCATGCGTCTGGCCTGGTCGTAGTAGGGGGCCAGCTCGGTCTGCCAGTCGGTGACGTGTGCCCACTGCGGGTCGGCGAAGAACGCGGCGGGTGGTTCGTAGAGGGTGCAGGCGTAGCCGAGCGACCCGCCGCCGACGCCCACCCCCGACATGATCATCACGTCGCGCAGCAGGGTGAGGCGCAGGATGCCGTAGCAGCCGAGTGCGGGCGCCCAGAGGTAGTCGCGCAGCCGCCAGGAGGTCCTGGCGAACTGTTCGTCGGTGAACCGGCGACCGGCCTCGAGGACGCCGACGCGGTAGCCCTTCTCGGTCAGGCGCAGCGCGGTCACGCTGCCACCGAACCCGGAGCCGATGACGAGGACGTCGTAGTCGTACGACATCGCCGTACCATCACACCCTTATTGGCAACATGTCAACAATGGGTCTCCAGGTCTTGCGCAAAGCGCGAAACGGTCTCATAAAAGACGGATGACCGAGCTGTCGTACGACCGTCGCGGATCCGGGCCGCCGCTGGTGCTGATCCACGGGCTGGGCAGCCACCGTCAGGTGTGGACGCCGATCCTGGCCGGCCTGGCCACCGGCCGCGACGTGATCGCCCTGGATCTGCCCGGGTTCGGCGGGTCACCGCTGTGGGCGCCCGCCCCGCACGCGGGCTCGGTGCCCCACCTCGCCGACCAGGTCGAGTCCTTCCTGGACCGGCTCGGGATCGCCAACCCCGAGGTGGCGGGCAGTTCGCTGGGCGGCGGCATCGCCCTGGAACTCGGCCGGCGGGGCCGCGCGTCCGCCGTCACGGCGTTCGCACCGGTCGGTTTCTGGTCGGGCGCCGGCCGCCGCTGGTCCCAGACGGTCGTCACCGCGGCCCGGGTCGCCGCGGGCCGGCTGGACGCCCGGCTCCCCCGGATCATGGCCTCCACGACGGGACGGTCCGCCTTCTGCGCGCTCTTCTACGCCCGGCCGCACCGCCTCGACCCCGGCGATGCGGTCGCGGCGGCCCGGGCGCTGGCCACCGCGCCGGGCTTCACCGCGGCCCGGGACGCCTTCGCCGATCTGACCCCCTGGCGGTACGAGCGGACGAGCCACCCGGTGACGATCGCCTGGGGCACCCGGGACGCCGTACTGCCGTTCCCACAGTCGCGCCGAGCCCGCACGCTGCTACCCGGCGCCCGCCACGTCACGCTGCCGGGCTGCGGTCATCTGCCGTTCGCCGACGACCCGCAGGCGTGCCTGGCGGTGCTCAACGGAGGAGCCAGATGATCAGCATGGCGACCAGCAGGCGTGCCTGGCGGTGCTCAGCGGACCAGCCAGATGATCAGCATGGCGACCAGGAAGACCCCGGCCGCCGCCAGGGTGACCGCCCGGATCAGGGTGCTCAGGCTGTCGTCGGAGAAGGTGGGCCGGTCCCCCGGCGCGGTCCAGTCGCCGACCGCGGTCAGCAGCCGGTCGCCCGCATGGCGCAGACGACGGCGGGCGTTATCCCGGTTGGACGACGGCAACAGAACCTCCATACTCGACCGGTCAACGAGCCACCGGCGGAATGGACGCTGGGACACTCGTTCGTGCGGTGATTCGGGCTGGGGGATGGCGATGGTGGACGTGCGCGAGGCGGCGAAGGCCCTGGCCGGGGCGCGGCGGGTGGTGGTGTTCACCGGCGCGGGCATCTCGGCGGAGAGCGGAGTGCCCACCTTCCGGGACGCGCTGACCGGTCTCTGGGCACGGTTCGACGCGCAGGCGCTGGCCACCCCGCAGGCGTTCGAGGACGACCCGGATCTGGTGTGGGGCTGGTATGAGTGGCGCCGCACCCTGATCGAGCGGGTCCACCCGAATCCCGGGCACGAGGCGGTCGCCGCGATCGAGGCCCGGGCCCCGCACACCGTCGTGGTCACCCAGAATGTGGACGACCTGCACGAGCGCGCCGGCTCACGGTCGCCGGTCCACCTGCACGGCAGCCTGTTCACACCACGCTGTGCGGCCTGTTCGCGGGCGGCCGATCCGGGCCCCGCCGACGAGCCGGAGGAGGGCCGCCGGCTGGCACCGCCGCGCTGCGGGTGCGGCGGTGCGATCCGCCCGGGGGTGGTGTGGTTCGGCGAGGCGCTGCCCGAGGAGGCCCTGGAGGAGGCGGTGCAGGCGGCGACCGAGTGCGACGTGCTGCTGACCGTCGGCACGTCGGGCGTGGTCTACCCGGCGGCCGAGATCCCCAAGGTGGCGTCGATGTTCGGCGGCACGGTGATCCAGGTGAACCCGCAGCCCACGCCGCTGGACGAGGTCGCCGGCATCAACCTGTACGGCACCGCGGCGACCGTGCTGCCGGAGCTGGTCAGCGCGGCCTGGCCGGACTAGCAGCGGGCCGGACCCGGAGCCGGGAGTGTCAGCGCGGCCCGGCCGGGCCGGGCAGGGGCCTCGTCCGCAGCGGGCCCTTGCGCACCTTGTTGGAGCCGGTGCGCGGCAGGTCGTCGACGACGTCGACGTAGACCGGGATCTTGTACCTGGCGAGCCGGCCGGCCAGGAACGCCGGGACGTCGCCGGGCGACAGCGACGAGCCGGGGGCCGGGACGACGAAGGCGCGGCCGACCTCGCCCCACTTCTCGTCGGGCACGCCGACGACCGCGGCCTCGGCGACCGCCGGATGCTCGAAGATGGCCGCCTCCACCTCGGCCGGGTACACGTTCTCGCCGCCGGAGATGTACATGTCCTTGGTGCGGTCGATGATCCGGTAGTGGCCGGCCTCGTCGACGATCGCCAGGTCGCCGGAGCGGAACCAGCCGTCGGTGAGGGCGGCCGCGGTGGCCGCCGGGTCGTTCCAGTACCCCGGAGTCACGTTCGGGCCGCGGACCAGCACCTCCCCGGGTTCGCCGGGATCGGCCGGGGTGAGATCGGGGCGGGCCACCCGTACGTCCGTGAAGAAGACCGGAAGTCCCGCCGACCCGATATGGGCCCGGCTCTCCCGGGCCTCCAGGAACGTCGCCCCCGGCGCCGTCTCGGTCATGCCGTAACCCTGGCAGAACGCCAGCCCGCGCTCCTGGTAGGCACGGATCAGGGCTTCCGGGACGGGTGCGCCGCCGGTCATCAGGCAGCGCACCGAGGTCAGGTCGGCGGTCGCCCAGCGCGGCGACTGCGACAGGCCGGCGAACATCTGCGAGACGCCGAACATCCAGGTGATCCGGTGCCCGGCGATGGCGTCGAAGCAGCCGTCGACGTCCCAGCCGGGCATGATCACCGAGGTGCCGCCCTTGAGGAACGTCGGCAGCAGGCACTGGTTGAGCGCGGCCACGTGGAAGAGCGGCGCGCTGACCAGGGTGATCTCGTCGCTGGCGACGTCCACGCAGACGAGCAGGTTGTAGCAGTTCCAGATGAGGTTGCCGTGGGTGAGCATCGCCCCTTTGGGGTGCCCGGTGGTGCCCGACGTGTAGAGGATGCAGGCGACGTCGTCGAGCCCGGTCTCCGCCTCGTCCGCGATCGGTTCCGCGGCGCGGAACGCATCGAGATCGGACAGGGCGATTCTGGTACGGACCGGGGCGTCGACCGGGATCGCGTGGACCAGGAGGGCCGTCCCGCTGTGCCGCAGCTGGTACTCGATCTCCGGCGGGGTGAGCCGGAAGTTCAGCGGCACGAAGATCGCGCCGAGCATCCAGGTGGCGAACATCGTCTCGACGAACGACGGGTGGTTGGGGCCGAGGTAGGCGACCCGGTCACCGGGCTGGATTCCGGCGGTACGCAGGGCCGTGGCCAGGCGCGCGGAGCGTTCGTGCAGTTCGGCGTAGGTGGTACGCCGCTCCCCGAAGATCAGGGCGGTGTGGCCGGGTGACATGGCCGCCCGGCGTCCCGGCCATGACCCCAGCCCTGCGTTGCGCATCGTCGCCGTCCTCAGGCGTAGTGGCGGTAGACCGGGCGGGCGACGCAGGCGGGCTTGTCCGAGCCGTCCACCTCGACGGTGAAGTCGAAGGTGCTCTGCACGCCGTTGCCGGCCACGTCCTCGACGCTGACCACCTTCGCGGCGAGCCGGATCTTCGCACCGACCTTGACCGGGCTGGGGAAACGCACCTTCTCCAGGCCGTAGTTGACGCCCATCGCGATCCCGTCCACCTGGAGGAGCTGGGTGAAGAGCGGGATGACCAGGGACAGGGTCAGGTAGCCGTGGGCGATCGGTGCGCCGAACGGGCCGGTCCGGGCGCGCTCGACGTCGACGTGGATCCACTGGTGGTCGCCGGTGGCGTCGGCGAACGTGTTGACGCGCTCCTGGGTGATCTCCAGCCATTCGCTGTGGCCGAGGTCCCGGCCGGCGAGGCTCTTGAGTCCGTCGAGGCCGTTGACGGTGGTGGTCATGACTGCTCCCGGAAAAGTAGGCGTGCGGCGTTCTCTTTGAGGATCTTCGGGCGGACCGTGTCCTTGACGTCGAGCTTCTCGAAATCGGCGAGCCAGCGGTCCGGGGTGATCACCGGATAGTCCGAGCCGAACAGCACCTTGTCCTGGAGCAGGCTGTTCGCGTACCGGACCAGTTGCGGTGGGAAGTATTTCGGCGACCATCCGGACAGGTCGATGTGGACGTGCTCCTTGTGGGTGGCGACGGCCAGGGCCTCGTCCTGCCACGGGAACGAGGGGTGGGCCAGGATGATCCGCAGGTCCGGGAAGTCCACGGCCACGTCGTCGACGAGCATCGGGTTGGAATACCGCAGGCGGATCCCGCCGCCGCCCCGCACCCGGGCGCCGATGCCGGTCTGCCCGGTGTGGAACAGGGCGACCGCGCCGAGCTCCTCGATCGCCTCGTAGAGCGGGTAGGCGAGCCGGTCGTCGGGGGCGAACCCCTGGATGCTGGGGTGGAACTTGAAGCCGCGGACGCCGTACCGCTCGACCAGGCGGCGGGCCTCGCGGACACCGGCCCGGCCCTTGTGCGGGTCGATGCTCGCGAACGGGATCAGCGTGTCCGGGTGCTTCGCGCAGTCCTCGGCGATCTCCTCGTTCGGGATCCGCGGGTGGCCGGTGGCGTGCTCGGCGTCGACGGTGAAGACGACGGCGGCCATCGTCCGCTCCCGGTAGTAGGCGGCCGTCTCGTCGATGGTCGGCTGGCGGTGGCCGTGCGCCTTGAAGTAGTCGGCGGAGGCGCCGAGCAGCTCGGGGCTCAGCGAGCTGTGGCCGTCCCGGCTGACCTCGGCGTGCGTGTGCACGTCGATGGCGACCAGCTCGTCGGCGTTCATTTCTTCGGCGCCGGGATGCCGTAGGTCTCCGGCTCGAAGTCCCATCCGTTCGCGATCTGCTCGGCGGACCAGCCGCCCTCCTGGAAACGGACGGCCTTCTCCGCCGGGTGCGACCACAGCGACAGCCGGTCGCCGCCGACGCCGATCGCCTGGCCGGTGATGCCCTTGGCGGCGTCCGAGGCGAGGAAGGTGATCAGACCGGTGACGTCCTCCACGGTGCCGAGGCCCTCGTCGTGGCGCAGCCAGGCCGGGTACGGCGTACCGGTGCGCTCGGCCTCCTCGATGACCGGGGCGAACGCCGGAATCGTCCGGGTCATCTCGGTGGCGGCGATCGGGATCACGGCGTTGACGGTGATCTCGTTGCGGGCCAGTTCGAGCGCCCAGGTACGGGCCATCGCGGCGATGCCGGCCTTGGCGGCGGCGTAGTTGGTCTGCCCGAAGTTGCCGCGCTGCCCGGCCGGGGAGCCGATCAGGATGATCCGGCCGCCGGTGCCCTGCTCGCGCATCCGGATCGCGGCGGCCCGGGCACAGGTGAACGTGCCGCGCAGGTGCACCCGGACGACCGCGTCGAAGTCGTCGTCGGTCATCTTCCACAGCACCCGGTCGCGGAGGATGCCGGCGTTGGTGATCAGCACGTCGAGCCGGCCGAACGCCTGGACCGCGGCGTTCACCAGCTTCTCGGCACTCTCGGTGTCGCCGACCGCCGCCGCGACCCCGATCGTGTCGCCGCCGATCCCGGCGACCGCCGCGTCGACCACGGCCTGGTCCACGTCGTTGACGACGACGGACGCGCCGGCCGCGGCGAGCGCCCTGGCGTAGGCCAGACCGAGCCCGCGGCCGCTGCCGGTCACGATGGCGACCCTGCCGCTCAGATCCATACTCTTCAACCTCTCACGGACGACGGACGTGGTCGACCCACGCTTTCGGCGACGACCACGATCAACAGGAATCCTGTCGATCTGATCCTGGATGACGATCAGGTTTCCTGTCAATGGGGTAATGTGCCGCCCATGCCATCACTGCTCTACCTCGTCAAACAGCTGGAACTCGCGGTGCGCGCCCGCCTCGACGAGGTGGTCCGCGGCCATGGCATCACCGCGTTGCAGTACACGGCGCTCACCGTCCTGGAACGCCACGACGGCCTGTCCGCGGCCCAGCTCGCCCGCGACTCGTTCGTCACCGCCCAGTCCACCGCCGACCTGGTCCGGGCCCTGGAGACGCGTGGCCTGATCCGCCGCGAACGCAACCCGGCGAACCGCCGCGAGCTGCTCATCCACCTCACCGTCGAAGGGCGCACCCTGCTCGCGGCGGTCGACGCCCCGGTCCGCGACCTGGAGGCCCGGATGATCTCCAAGCTGACCGCCGACCAGGCGGACGGCTTCCGCCAGTCCCTGATCACCGCCTGGCAGTCGCTGGCCTGACCCCCGCGGGAGGTGATCAGGCCGGGCGGATCGGGGTGATCGCCGGGAAGGCGGCCTCGATGTCGCGGGCCGCGGCCAGCGCGATGTGCTCACCGTGCAGACGGGCGATCACCTGCACGCCGAGCGGCCGCCGCCCGGACGTCCCGGTCGGCACGGCCACCGCGGGCAGCCCCAGGAAATTGGCCGTGACCAGCAGCCGGTGCGCCCGCCACAGCGCGGTGGCCGCCGCCGGGCCGCTCAGGTCGTAGCCGATCTCCGGCATCGGCCGCGTGGTCACCGGCCCGAGCACCACCGGGTACCGCGCGTGGAACGCCCGCCAGGCCGCCGCGTGCACGAACCGTTCGGCCCACGCTGCCTGATAGGCGGCCGACGTGTCGAGCAGGTCCACCTCCGCGACGTTGTCCCGGAAGTACCGGAGCGTGCCCTCCGACAGCGGCCCGGGCAGCAGGCCCGGGGTGAGCAGCATCGGCGCGTTCTCGGTCGACGACAGCTGCCGCCAGAGGGTGGCGCAGCGGTCCACGGCGGGCGGCTCCACCTCCTCGACCTCCCAGCCGGCGGCGGCGAGGGCCCCGGCCGCCGACCGGATCGCGGCGATCACCCCGGCGTCGACGTCACCCCACCCGGCCGGGTCGACGGTGACGGCCACGCGGCGCGGGCCGTCGTACCCCGCCGGATGCGCGACGGTGACCGACAGCGGGTCGACGTCGTCGGCGCCGTGCATCAGCCCGAAGATCAGATCGAGGTCGGCGACCGACCGGGCGAGCGGGCCGTTCACCGCCATGTGCTGCAGGGACAGCGGCAGCGGCTCGACACCGCGCCCGGGTGCGGCGACCCGGCCGGCCGAGGGCCGCAGCGCGGTGATCCCGGCGGCGTGCGCGGGCAGCCGCAACGAGCCGCCGTAGTCGTTGCCGAGCCCCGCGGCGGCCATGCCGGTGGCCACCGCGACCGCGTCACCGCCACTGGAACCGCCCGGCACCCGGGCCGGATCCCACGGGTTGATCGTCCGTCCGAACAGGTCGTTGTCGGTGTCCCAGCGCAGTCCGAAGTCGGGCATGTTGCCCCGCCCGACCGGGATCGCGCCGGCCGCGAGCAGCCGGTCGACGAACGTGGCGTTCGCGGGCGGCACATGGTTCGCGGCGAACGGCAGGCCGGAGGTGGTCGCCGACGAGGTGAGGTCGATGTTCTCCTTCACGGTGATCGGCACCCCGGCCAGCGGGCCCGGGTCCCGTCCGGCGGCGATCCGGGCGTCGAGGGCCGCCGCCGCCTCCCGGGCCTTCTCGGCGAGGACCACGGTGACGGCGTTGACCCGCGGGTTCACCTCCTCGATGCGGGCCAGATGCCGCTCCACGACGGTGGTCGCCGTGAAGCGGCCGTCGCGCACGCCGGCGGCGATCTCGGTGGCGGTGAGTTCGGTGACATCCATCAGATTCGGTCCTTTCGAGGCGCCAGCCGTCGCTCACGCCGGTTGTTGAATACGAGCGGCCCGCCGCGACGACGGCCGTCGCCCAGCCGGGGTCCGGGCGGGCCTCAGCCGGGGAGGACGGTGCAGGTCAACCGGGTCTGGTCCAGGGCCAGGCGCTGCCGGTTGGGGGTCGTCTTGACGGCCGTCCAGCGGTGCTCGCCGGTGCCGGGCGCGGGCACGAATTCGGGTGCGTCGGAACTGGCCAGGGTGAGCCGCAGTGCGTGACCGGTGGGCAGCCGGTAGCCGGTGTGACCGAGATCGATCGTCACCGCGAAGGCGGCGCCGGGTTCCAGAACGGTCTGCTGGCCGCGCGCGATGAGCCGGGCCGTGCCGTCGGGGGCGACGTCGAGCAGCCGGGCGAACAGGTCCATCTCCGGCCCGTCCGAGCCGATCACCGCGTCCAGGCGGACCGGCCCGGCCAGGTCGAGCGGCGCCGGCACCGCGGCGGCGGTGAAGACGAGGACGTCCGGGCGCCCGGCGAGGTCCCGTTCGTCGGGGAACTCGCGCAGGAAGGCGAACGGGTCGGTCACCGGCGAGGGCACCGGGTCGGCGGCGTCGTGGATCCAGGTCGCGATCTCCCCCGCGGGCCCGGACAGCGCGATCTCCCCGGACGGCGCGGCCCGGTCGCCGGGGACCGGGTCGAGGGTTCCGCCCGGCGGTCCGCCCACCGCGGCCCCGGCGCCGGCCGGTCGCCACACCCTCTCGTACGCCGACACGGGCGGCCAGGCCGGCGAGGGGCGCAGTGCCGGGTCCCCGGTGTTGGCCAACTGCCACCGCACCCGGGGGATGTCGGCGTCACGCCCGCGCAGGAACACGTCGAAGAACTCGATCGCCGGGTCCAGATAGCGGCCCGCCATCGCCTGCACCGACGCCGGAACCCCGGGTTCGAAGTGGCTGGTGTTCTCGTGGTCGATGGCTTCCAGCAGCAGGTACTCGTTACGGGCCCAGGCCGGCCGGCGCTGCAGCTCGCGGTGGTCGGACCACTGCCAGGCAGCGCAGTTGTCCCACCAGCCGATGGTCATCAGCACCGGCACGGCGGGCGCGTCGAACGGGCTCCCGGCCGGGAACCGGCGCAGGCTGACCGGGTGCGGGAACCACAGGTCGTACGACGCGGACCGGCTGCCGACCGCGGTGAAGAACTCCTCGACCTGCGCGGCGAGCGGCCGCCGGGTCCAGTCGATCCGCCAGTCGAGGATGTCCCGGTCGTGGAACATCGACAGTGGATAGAACCGGTGCACCGACATCTCGACGTCGTGGGTGCGCTGCCCGGGGGCCGGGACCGGCAGTTCGCCGAGCCGGGTGCCGGTGACCCGGGGCACCATCGCCCTGAGGGCCGGATGCCCTGTCGACGCGGCCGCCCACTGGGTGTAGCCGTAGTAGGAGTCGCCCCACATGCCGACCGTCCCGTCCGACCACGGCTGGTTGATCACCCAGTCCAGGGTGTCGTAGCCGTCGTAGGCCTCGTTGACGAAGAGCAGGGTCTCACCCTCGGAGCGGAACTTGCCGCGTACGTCCTGCACGACCATCCGGTAGCCGCGGGCGGTGAAGTACGCGGCGATCTGCGGCATGAACGTGTACTCGCCGCACTTGTCGTACGGCAGGCGGGTGAGGACGGCCGGCCCGGGGCCGGGCGACGGGGGCAGATAGACGTCGGTGGCGAGGTGCACGCCGTCGCGCATCCGCACCATGTACTGGGTGGCGTCCGGGGACAGCGGGCCCGGCCCGATGCGCTGTACTTCGATCGTCATGTCACAGCACCTCGAAGAAGCGGATGCAGACCTGGCCGCGCTCGCCGCGGGCCAGGCCCACGAAGACGGACTCGGCGAGCCACCGGTGCGCGGGCGCGTCGGTACGGAAGACCGGGCTGGTCCGGTAGTAGTACTCGGTCTCGGGCAGGTCCTCCCCCGCCTCGACCCGGGCGTGGATCTCCGGTGTGGCCCGCCAGAACCCCCGGTTGCGGATGTCGATGACCGCCCCGTCGTCGGCCCGCAGCAGGTAGTGCGCGTCGAGTTCGGTGACCTGCCCGCGGGTGGTCGACCAGTCCCCGCCGCCGGCCAGTACGGTCCCGGTCAGGCGCGGGCCGGCGACGGTGCCGCCGGTGATCGAGGTGAACATCAGCACCTCGTCCGGGCCACGCCCGACGTGCAGGGTCTCGGCGACGTCGACGCGCGCCTCGAAGGCGAGGACCAGCCGGGGATCAGGCAGTTCGAACATCGGCATCTCCCTTTTCTTTTTCACAATGACAATCAATTAGGCTGTACGGCGGGCACACTGAGGTCAGGAGGGAGGCCACGTGGGACGTCCGAGCATGGCCGCGCAGAGAACCGAGCAGATCATGCAGGCCACCGCCCGCTGCCTGCAGAAACACGGCCTGGCCGGGACGACCCTGGAACGGGTCTCGGAGGAGTCGGGGCTGAGCCGCAGCCACGTCCGGCACTACGTCGGCAACCGCGACGACCTGCTGCGCGCGTTCGCGAACTGGCTCTACACCGGCTACGAGGCGGAGTTCACCGGCAAGATCGCCGCGGCGCCCGACCGGGAGAAGCTGCCGATCGCCATGGACTACCTGTTCAGCAGTGGTTTCCTGCCGATCGGTGACGACGACACGGTGATCCGCGAGCTGATCACCGCCGGGATCACCGACGACAGCATCCGGGCCACCCTCCAGGAGCGTTACCTCCAGGCGGTGCAGGCGGTCGAGCAGGCACTGGCCGCCGAGTACCCGGCGGCCTCGCCGGGGGCGCGACGGTCGGTGGCGTACGGGCTGTGGTGTCTCGCGCTGGGCAACTCGACGATGGCCGAGTTGCAGCTGCCGGTCGCGTCCGGCGGTCTGATCCGGACCGCGGCCGAACAGCTGCTGGAGCGGCTCAGTCACGATTGACCGCCCGCCGCGGTACCCAGCCGGGCCGGGGCACCGAGGCCACCAGCCGGCGGGTGTACCCGTGTTCCGGCTCGTGCAGCACCCGCTCCACCGGCCCGGACTCGACGACCCGCCCCCGCGACATCACCACGACGTCCGTGCAGACGTGCCGCACCACCGACAGGTCATGGGTGATGAACAGGTAGGCCACGCCCGTGGCGGCCCGGGCGTCCACCAGCAGGTTCAGGATCTGCGCCTGGATCGACACGTCGAGGGCGGCGACCGCCTCGTCGAGCACCAGCAGCTGCGGCTCGGCGGCCAGGGCACGGGCGATCGCCACCCGCTGCCGCTGCCCGCCGGACAGCTGCCGGGGCAGCGCGTCACCGAGCCGGCGGTCCAGGCCGACCAGGTCGAGCAGCTCGCCGAGCCGGGACCGGTCCCGGCCGTGGTGGGCGAGGACCTCGGCGAGACAGCCGCGGACCGTCTGGCGACGATCGAGACTCTGGTACGGGTCCTGGAACACCATCTGGACCGAGCCGTGCAGGGTGACCGTCCCGGAGGTGGCCTTCTCCAGCCCGGTGACGATCCGCGCGCAGGTGGTCTTGCCGGAGCCGGACTCACCGACCACGGCCAGGGAGCCACCGGCCGGCACGGCGAAGCTGACCCCGTCGACGGCGATCGCGCCCCGGTACTCCTTGCGCAGGTCACGCACGTCGAGCATCACAGCACCTCCAGCAGGTGACAGGCCGCCGAGCCGGTGAAGACGGGCCGCACGTCGCGGCAGCGGGCCTCGGCATGCGGGCACCGGTCGGCGAAGACGCAGCCGGGCGGGGCGGTCAGCGCCGACTGCGGCACGCCGGGCACGGTCCGCAGCCGTTCGCCGGGTGCCACCGCACCGGGACGGGAGCCGAGCAGCGCCCGCGTGTACGGATGCCGGGCATCGGAGTGCAGCCGGGCCGCCGGGAGGATCTCGACGATCTCACCGGCGTACATGACGGCGATCCGGTCGCAGACGGCCGCGGCCAGTTCCAGGTCGTGGGTGATGAACATGAGCGTGGTCCCGCGCAGCCGGCGTTGCTCGGCGAGGATCGCCACCACCTCCTCCTGGGTGGTCGTGTCCAGGGCGGTGGTCGGCTCGTCGGCCAGGATCAGGCGCGGCCCGGTCAGCAGGGCGGCCGCGATCACCACCCGCTGGAGCAGGCCGCCGCTCAGCTCGTACGGCCGCTGCTGAAGCCGTCGCATCGCATCGCCGACGCCGACCTCGGACAGTGCGGCGGCGGCCCGCCTCGTCGCCTCCGATCGGCCGGTGCCCTGGTCGCGCAGCACCTCGGTGAGGAAGTCGCCGACCGTGCGCACCGGGTTGACCACCGCGCGGGGATCCTGGAAGACCATGGCGACGTCGCGGGACCGCATCCGCCGCAGCCCGGCCGCGTCCAGGGCGCCGACGTCGGCGCCGTCGAAGCGGACCGTCCCGCCGACCGTGGCCCCGGCGGGCAACAGGCGCATCACCGACCGGACGGTCATCGACTTGCCCGAGCCGGACTCGCCGACCAGGCCCACCGCCTCACCGGCGGCGACGTCGAGGGTCACCCGCCGCAGGACCGGCCGGCCGGACACGGCGACGGTGAGCCGATCGAACTGGAGCAACGTCATCGCACATCGCCTCCGAAGCGCGTGGCCAGCCGTTCCGCGACGGCGGTGAAGGCGACCACGGTGATCACCACCGCGACCGCGGCCGTGACGGACTGCTGCGGGAATCCCGCGAGGATCGACGGCTGACCGTTGGCGATCATCAGCCCCCAGTCCGCGGCCGGAGGCTGCAGGCCCAGGCCGAGGAACGAGATCGACGCCAGATCGATCATGGCGTAGCCGAAGCCGATCGCGGCCTGGACCATCAGCAGCGGTGCCAGGTTGGGCACCAGGTGCCGCAGACAGATGCGCCAGGCCCCGAAGCCCTGCACGCGCAGCGCCTCGATGTAGGGCAGGTTGCGCTCCCGCAGCGCCGCGGCCCGCATCACCCGGGCGATGACCGGCACGAACGCGACCGACAGCGCCACCACCGGGGTGATGAAACCGCTGCCGAACAGGGCGGCCACGGTGATCGCCAGGACCAGGCCGGGAAAGGCGAACAGCACGTCCAGGGCCCGGGACATCAGGGCGTCGAACCAGCCGCCGAACCAGGCCGCGGTGATCGCGAGCGTCGCGCCGATGGTGCCGGCCGCGACGACCACGATCAGAGGGCCGGCCAGGCTGGTCCGGGAACCGTGGATCAGCCGGGAGAGCAGATCGCGGCCGAGGTCGTCGGTGCCGAGCGGGTGCGCGGCGGAGAACGGCGCGTAGGCGTTGAGCGGGTCGATGGCGTTCGGGTCGTAGGGCGCGATCCAGGGTGCCAGGATCGCCGTGAGCACGACGAGGAGGCAGATCACCGCGGCGAACGGCACCGCCCGGCGGACCACCGGTATCGCGAGGGCCGTCATGGCGCACCCTCTTTCGCCAGCCGCGGGTCGAGGGTCGCGTTCAGGACGTCGACCAGCATGTTCACCACCACGAACACGGTGACCAGCAGCAGCGACAGCGCCTGCACGACGATCAGGTCCTGGCGGGCCGCGCTCTGCACCAGCAGCGAACCCAGCCCGGCCACCCCGAACGCCTGCTCGGCCACCGCGGTCGCGGCGAACAGCCCGGCCACCGTGACTCCGGAGACCGCGACGATCGGCGGGGCGGCGTTGCGCAGCACGTGGCGGCGCAGCACCGTCCAGCGTGGCAGCCCGCGCCCCCGGGCGGCGGCGACGTGGTCGGCGGCGAGTTCGGCGCGGACCTCGCTGCGGGTGATCCGGCTGACATAGGCGACGTAACCTCCGCTGAGCGCCAGCGCCGGCAGCGTGAGGTGGTGGATCCGGTCGGCGAACCCGGTCCCCGACCCGAAGACCGGAAACCACGACAGCGTGGTCGCGAAGAGCCAGATCAGCAGTATCGCGGCGACGAACGCCGGCGCCGCCATCAGCACCGTGGTGAGCACGGTGAGCGCCCGGTCCACCCGTCGCCCGCCGACGGCGGCGAGCACCCCGGTGGCCACCCCCAGGGTCAGGATCAGGACGGCGGCGTACGCGACGAGCAGCAGCGTGGTGCCGATGCGCGCCCCGATCAGGGCCGTGACCGGTTCCCTCAGTACCAGCGAGACACCCGGGTCACCGCTGAGCAGGCCGGACAGCCAGTGCCAGTACTGGACGGGGAAGGGATCATCGAGGTGGTGGCGCTCGCGGATCGCGGCGAGGGCCGCCGGGTCGGGCTGGTTGCCCCCGGCCAGCAGGCTCGCCGGGTCCCCGGGCGCCAGATACAGCGCCCCGAAGATCACCACGCTGGCCACCGCGACGGTCGTCACCACCCCGGCGAGCCGGCGGAGGACGAACCCGGTCATGCCGCCCCGACCAGTGCCGCCCACGACGAACTGATGTAGGAGAAGGACGCCGGCGCCCCGGTGATCCGCTTGTTCAGGAAGAGCCGGTTGTACGACCCGGCGAGCGTGATCTGTAGTTTCGCCGGGCCGAAGACGGCCTGCGCGGCGACGAACCGCTCCGCCGACTTCGCCGGATCGGTCTCCGACACCGCACCGACGAGGTTCGCGGTGACACCGGCGTCCCCGTAGTTCGTCCAGTTGAACGGGGCGCCCTCGAGCACGAACCCGGGGGCGTAGTAGAGCGCGCCCGGTACCTCCAGATAGCCGGTGGTGGCGATGAAGTCGATGCCCTGGCGCAGCGCGGGGTCGTAGAACAGCCCGGCGAACTCGGCCGGCTGGAGCTGCCGGACGGTCATGGTCAGGCCGATCTGCCGGGCGGCGTCCTGGGCGATGGTGGCGGTCTGGAGCAGCGACTGGTCACCGGCCGGCGTCGCGATCACCAGGTCGGTACGGCTCGGGGCGGCCGCGGTGACCAGCTTCTTCGCGGCCTCCAGGTCGGCCTTCGAGGTGTCGGGGAGGGCGGCGTACCCGGCGTCGTAGACCGCCTTGGCCGGGCTGCCCTGCCAGGACAGCGGTGGGGTGAAGGTGCGCAGCGGCTCACCGGCGCCCTTGAGCACGCCGGCCACGTAGGAGGTCTTGTCGATCGCCAGGTCCAGGGCCTGCCGGATCCGCGGGTCGGCGGCCGGGCCGTCGGCGGCGACCGCGCCGAGGCTGAACGTCTCGGTGCTCGGGCCGAAGTACAGCGTGCCGGTGCCGGAGCGCCGGAGGGCGGCGATGCTGCCGACCGGGGCGCCGTAGACGCCGTCCACCTCGCCGGCGAGCAGCGCACTGGTCAGGGTGCTGTGGTCGGTCAGGAAGACGAAGTCGAACCTCGCGGCCTTGGCCCGGCGGGCGGCGTCCCAGTAGCTGTCGTTGCGCTCCAGGGTGATCCGTGCGCCGTTGCGCCAGCCGGCGAGCTTGAACGGGCCGGTGCACATCAGGCCACCGGTGGCCGTACCGAACGCCGGTCCGGCTTTGGAGGTGAAGGCCTTCTGCACGATCGCACCGGGCACCCCGGCCATGTCCGGGACGAACTGCATGTCGGGCTTGCGGAAGCGGACGGTGACCTCGAGGGCGCCGGTGGCCTCGATCGCGGCGACGTTGGCGAAGACGTGTGCGGCGTAGGAGGCGAGTTCCGGGTCGCGGTGGCGGCTGAGGCTGTAGACCACGTCGTCGGCGGTGAGCGCGCTGCCGTCCCAGAACGTGACGCCGTCGCGCAGGGTGATCACCACGGTGACCGGGTCCTTCTGCACGATCCCACTGGCCAGGCCGGGGCTCGTGGAGAAGTCGGTCTCCAGGCGCAGCAGGCTCTCGCAGAGGTTGGTGCCGACGGTGTTGGCCGAGTAGTCGCCGGTGCGGGCCGGGTCGAGGGAGGCCGGTTCGCCGGAGGGCAGCGCCCAGGTCACCGTCGCCACGTCACCGGTCGCGGCCGGGGTCGTCTCGACCAGCGTGATCGTCGTGGCGGCGGCCGGGCCGGCTCCCGGGCTGCCCGAGCAGGCGGTCAGGGCGAGGCCGAGCAGCAGTGCCGTCGCCGTTCCATATCTGAGCTTCACTGTTCCCCCTGGGCGGGCGGTGTGGTGTCCGCCTCAGGTTCCGCGCCGGGCCGTAGATTGTCAATCCTGGAAATCAACTATTAATTGCGCTCGTCGAAGGGGTATCGTGCTGACGAAGAACTCCGGTTCTCCTCGTCCCGGCGCCGCCCCGGCCGATACGTCCGGCATGCGTATGAGCGGGTTCCTCCGCCACCTGTGGTGGATCTACCTGGTGCTCGCCTCGACGGCGGCAGCGGCCTACGTGCTGACCCCGTTCAACGCCGCCACCCGCTGGGTGTATGTGCTGATCAACTGCACCGCGCCGATCGCCACCTGGATCGGTCTCACCCGCAACGCACCGCAACGCCGGCGCGGCTGGCAGATCATCGTGCTCGGACTCGCGCTCTCCGGAATCGGCGACATCATCTTCGCCTCGTACACCGCGCACGGCGTCAGCCCGCCGTTCCCCTCCGTGGCCGACGCCCTCTACCTGGCGGCCCACCTGGCCATCGCGGCCGGTGCGGCACTGCTGGCCGCCCGCTCCGGGCGCACCGCGTTCCTCGACTCCGCGGTGCTGCTCGCCCCGTTCGCCAGCATCGCCTGGCTGCTCGTGGTGAACCCGCTGGTCACCGAAGGCGGCACCGGCCTCGCCCGGTTCGTCGCGGTCGCCGCACCGGCCAGCACCCTGGTCGTGCTCTACTGCGCGCTCGCCCTGGCGCTCGGTGTCGAACTGCGCGCCCCCGGAGTCCGCTGGCTGCTCGGCGGCCTGATCGCCTGGTTCGTGTCCGACGCCCTCTACACCCACCAGGTGCTGACCGGCACGTACGTCGAGGGCAGGCTGATCGACCTGGGCTGGATGGCCATGCCGATCCTGATCGCCACGGCCGGCCTGCACCCGTCGATGGTCTACGCCAAACCCCACCGCGCCGGCGTCAGCACCCTCACCGTGACCCGGGCGCTCACCCTCTTCGGCGCCGCCCTCCTGCTGCCCACCGTACGCCTGTTCTGGGAGCCGGCCGCCGACCTTGCCCTGGTGATCGGCGCCTGGGTGTCGGTCGCCCTGGTGGCGCTGCGCCTGCTCGCGCCGATCCACGACCTGGCCCGCCGGGTCGGCCACGACGCGCTCACCGGCCTGGCCAACCGCGCCCTGCTGATGGACCGGCTCGCCCTCGCCCTGGCCTCGCTGCCGTCCGAGGGGTCCACCCGGGTCGGCCTGCTCTTCTGCGACCTCGACCACTTCAAGAACGTCAACGACAGCCTCGGCCACGACGCCGGCGACCAGCTGCTGGTCGCCATCGCACGAAGGCTGCACGGCGCGGTCCGCCCCGGCGACGTGGCGTGCCGGCTCGGAGGCGACGAGTTCGTCATCCTGATGCCGGCCGTCAGCGAGGACGACGCCGTCGCCGTCGCCGACCGGGTCGCCGCCGAGCTGGGCCGGCCGCTGCGCCTCACCGACGGCAGCGAGTTCTTCGCCTCCCTCTCCATCGGGTTGCGCACCACCGACCAGCTCAACGCCGACCCGGAGACCCTGCTCCAGGACGCCGACACCGCGATGTACCAGGCCAAGGCGGCCGGGCGTGGCCGGATGGTCCGCTTCGACGTGCAGAGCCGCACCGAGGCGTCCCGGCGGCTGCGGCGCGACGCCGACTTCCGCCGGGCGCTGGCCCAGCCGGGCGAGCTGTTCTGCGTCTACCAGCCGGTGTTCCGGGTCGACGACGGCAGCCTCAGCTCGGTCGAGGCACTGGCCCGCTGGCAGCACCCCACCGAGGGCGTCCTGCTGCCGGCCGCGTTCGTCGGGGTCGCCGAGGCCACCGGCACGGTCGGCCAGCTGTTCGCGGTCGTTCTCGACGAGTCCCTGCACGAGCAGCGGACCTGGTACAACCGGACCGGCCGCTGGGTGCCGGTCGCGGTCAACCTGTCCCCGCGCCAGATCGAAGCCGGCACCGCCGAGGTGGTGCTGGCCGCCCTCGACCGGGCCGGTGCCCCGGCGTCCGCGCTCACCCTCGAACTCACCGAGATGGGCCTGGCCATGCCGGAGACGGTGGAGGCCGCGCTCGGCCCGCTGCGCCGTGCGGGGGTGCAGATCGCCGTCGACGACTTCGGCACCGGGTACTCGTCGATGGCCCGCGTCGCCGACCACGGCTGGGACATCGTCAAGATCGACGAGACCGTGGTGAACGGCATCGCCGGCGATCCGGCCCGCCGGGCACTCGCCGACGCCATGATCGGGATGGCACACGCGCTCGGCATGGCCTCGCTGGCCGAGGGCGTCGACGACCGTGACGACCTGGCCGTCCTCGCCGAGCTGGGCTGTGAATACGCCCAGGGCTTCCTGCTGGCCCATCCGGTCGACGCCACCGGGATCCTGGAGATCCTGACCGCGCCGACCGCGATCAGTGCCTGAACCCCCCGACGATCGCGGTCAGCTCCGACGCCAGCCGGGTCAGCTCGTCCGCGGCCTGCTGCGTCGTGCGGGCCCCGTCGGCGGTGGCGGCCGCCACGTCGGCGACCCCGCTGACGGTGACCGCCACCTCGCCGCTGTTGCCGGCCGCCTCCGCCACCGACCGGCTCATCTCGGCCGTCGTCGCGGTCTGCTCCTCCACCGCCGACGCGATCGTCGTGGTGTAGTCCCCGATCAGCCCGATCACCTCGGTGATCTCCCCGATCGCCGTGGCCGCCGCGCTGCTCGACGACTGGATCGCCGCGATCCGGGCGGTGATCTCCTCGGTCGCCTTCGCGGTCTGCTGCGCCAGCTCCTTGACCTCGCCGGCCACCACCGCGAAGCCCTTGCCCAGCTCACCGGCCCGGGCCGCCTCGATCGTCGCGTTCAGGGCCAGCAGGTTCGTCTGCTCGGCGATGCTGGTGATCAGCTTGACCACCGCGCCGATCTCGGCGCTCGCCTCACCCAGCTCGGCGACCTGCGCGTTGGTCCGCTCGGCCACCGTCATCGCCTTCGTGGCCACCTGCGCGGCCTGCCCGGCGTTCGAGGCGATCTCGGTGATCGAGGCGCTCATCTCGTCCGCCCCCGCGGCGATCGACTGCACGCCGGCGTTGACCTCCTCCGAGGCCCGGGACGCACTCGTCGCCTTGATCGAGGCGTCGCCCGCCCCGGCCTGCAACTGCGCGGCCACCGCGGCGAGTTCCTCGGCCGCCGCCGACAGGCTCACCGCGGTCCGCGACATGTCGCCGCCGATCACCGACCGCAGCCGGGCCGTCGTCGCGTTCAGGGCCGACCCGAGCTGGCCGACCTCGTCCCCCGACCGCACGTCCACGGTCGCCGTCAGGTCGCCCTGCTCCACCCGGCGCAGCACGGCCACCACCCGGGCCAGCCCACCGCTCATCGAGCGGGCCACGTAGACGCCCACCGCCACCGCCAGCACCATGCCGACGACCAGGATGACGATCAACTCGGTACGCGCCGACAGGTACGCGTCCTCGGCGGCGGCCGCGGCGGCCGTACCCTCCCGCTGCTGGATCTCCTCCAGGGCGCCGAGCGCGTCACTGACCCTGTCGAAGGCCGGGTCGAAGGACTCCTCCTCGACCTTCGTCGCCTGTGCCCTGCGGTCCTGACGGCTCAGCGGCAGCACCTGCTCGTCGGCGACGGCGTACATCTCCTCGATCGCGTCCTCGAACTGCCCCCGCAGCGCCGCCTCGCCGTCGGCCTCCGGCGTCGCGGTGTACTCCTTCCACGCCGTGTCCAGCTCGGCACGGAACCGGGTGATCTCCTCCTCGCGGGCGGCCATCTCGGTCGGGCTGATCGCGACCACGTGCCGCAGGATGGTCGCACGGACCTCGTTGGCCAGGCCGTCGACCTCGGCCAGCTGCGCCGTCGGGATCAGGTTGCGCTCGAAGATGCCGCCACCGGTCTCGTCGACCTCGCCCAGCTTGACGACGCCGACCACGCCCGCCACCGTCGCGGCGAACGCGGCCACCATCACCACGGCCAGTACCTTGAACAGGACCGGTAGGTCGGCCCAGCCACCCTTGCGCGCCATGCGGTCACCCCCGATGTCTAGCTAATACCGTTTCGCCCTCCTAGTCCGGGAATTCACGCACCCGCCTGGTCCAGACGCGCCAGCTGACCGGCGTCGAGCTTGATGTCGAGCGCCGGCAGCAGGTTCTCGAACTGCTCCGGGGTACGCGGACCGATCAGCGGCAGCACCGGCGGCTCCGACCGGTGCAGCAACCACGAGAGGACCAGCTGGTTCGGGGTCACACCGAGCTCGGCGGCGAGACCCGTGACCGCCTCCAGACGCGCGTCGGCGTCCGGTCCGGCGTACGACTCCATCATCCAGTGCTCGGCCCGCCGCGCCGGGTCGTCGTAGATGCCCTTCACGATCGGCGAATAGGCGACCAGCGTCAGATCACGGTGCTCGGTCAGGTAGTCCAGCTGCTCGTCGTCGACGATCGACGCGTTGCTCAGGCCCGCCCGCCGCCGCAGATACGAATGCTGCTGCTGCACCGCGACCGGCGCCGGCCAGCCGTGCCGGTCACACAGCTGCCGGATCCGCTCCAGCCGCCAGGTCCGCACGTTCGACCAGCCCAGATGGCGGACCTTGCCGGCCGACACCAGCCCGGCCAGTGCCTCCAGGGTCTCCTCCAACGGTGTCGCGCGGTCGTCGACGTGCACGTAGTAGAGGTCGACGTGGTCGGTCCCGAGCCGCCGCAGGCTGCCGTCCAGCGCATGCCGCAGAGTGTCCGCGCCCGCGCCGGCGAACGTCCGCCGCGCCAGGTCCCAGTCGGCCGTACCGTCCGCCGCCCACAGATCCGGCGAATACTCCGGAAGTGCGGTTCCCTTCGTGGCCAGGAAGATCTCGTCCCGGTTGCCGCGGTCCCGCATCCAGCGGCCCAGCAGTTCCTCGCTCTCCCCGCCCCGGCTGCCCGGCCGCGACCACCACTCGTAGCAGTCCGCGGTGTCGACGAACGACCCGCCCAGCTCGTGATAGCGGTCCAGGATGCGTACCGCCTCCGGCTCCGCGGTGGCGCTGCCCATCTGCATCGCCCCGAGTGCGAGGCTGCTGACCTGCTCGCCGGTCCGTCCCAGTTCGATCGTTCCGATACGCGTTGTACTCATGGTCATCGACGCTATGACCTGGAGCGCGCTCCAGGTCAACCCGCCGCCCCGGCGATCGCCACGACGGCCCGTGATCGAATCAGTGGTGATGGTGAACCGGAGTTCCGTACCGATGATCATGGTGGCCGGCGGGGAGATCGCCCTGTCGGACCGCCGCAGCCGACGCCGGTGGACCGCCCCGGTCGCGCCGTTCGCGCTGGCCGCCGTGCCGGTCACCCGCGCTCTCTACGCCGAGGTGACCGGGGAGCGGCCGGGTGCCGCCCGCGGCGACCGGCTGCCGGTCGAGACGGTGTCCTGGTGGGACGCCCTGCGTTTCTGCAACGCCCTGTCCGTCCGCGACGGCCTGACCCCGGCCTACCGCCTGACCGCGCCGGTGCCCGACGAGCCCCCGGCACCGGGTGACCCGCGAGGTGGGCCGCCAGGCGGGCCGCCAGGCGGGCCGCCAGGTGGGCCGCCAGGTGGGCCGCCAGGTGGGCCGCCGGGTGGGCCGCCAGGTGGGCCGCCGGGTGGGCCGCCAGGTGGGCCGCCAGGTGGGCCGCCAGGCGGGCCGCCAGGCGGGCCGCCAGGTGGGCCGCCAGGTGGGCCGCCAGGTGGGCCGCCAGGTGGGCCGCCAGGTGGGCCGCCAGGTGGGCCGCCAGGTGGGCCGCCAGGTGGGCCGATCGAGCGCAACGGTCCCCTGTCGCCGGTGGACGGGCTGCTGCCCGGCGGGGACGTCCGGGCCGGCGACGGTGAGCCCGGGGTGGTGTGGGATCGCGGCGCCGACGGCTACCGTCTGCCGACCGAGGCCGAGTGGGAACACGCCTGCCGGGCCGGCACCGACGGGCCCCGCTACGGCCCGCTGGACGACGTCGCCTGGCACCGCGGCAACTCCGGCGAACGATCGCACGACGTCGGCACCCGGCAGGCCAACCCGTGGGGGCTGCACGACATGCTCGGCAACGTGTGGGAGTGGTGCTGGGACGTCTACGACGCAGAGGTCTACGGCGCCTACCGGGTGCTGCGCGGCGGCGGCTGGTTCGACGAGCACTGGAGTTGCCGGGCCTCGGTGCGCCGCCGCAGCCACCCCACCCTGCGCCTGGACGACATCGGTTTCCGGGTCGCCCGCAATGCCACGGCCGTGACGGCCTGAAGCACCATGCCCGTCCGGCCCGCACAGATCTTGTGGAGTTCCGCGATGACGGGGCACTCCACAAGATCGAGATGTGGGCCGCAGACCTCGACTCCGAAAGCTCTCGGAGTCTTTGCCGGCTTAGTCACTCTTGGCTGCCTCTGGCCGCAAATGCCCGCTTCAGGTGCACGCGAGTGGCCGCCGATCTTGCACGGCTGGTCCCCACCGCTGTCTCACGGCCCTCGAAACAGCGGTGGGGACCAGCCAGGAAGATCCGGCTGGCTGCCACCGCTGTCTCAGCGCGCTTGAGACAGCGGTGAGAACCAGCCGGGAAGATCCGGCTGGCTGGCACTGCTGTCTCAGCGCGCTTGAGACAGCGGTGGGGACCAGCCGGGAAGATCCACCGTGGCGCGGACTGTGTCCTCTGGCCATCCGTCCTGTCTTTCCAGTGTGGCCGGGGTGTCTTCAGGGCGGCGGGTGTGGTCTTCAGGGCGGCCGGGGTGGTCGGCAGGGCGGCGATGCATGTGGTCGCGGCGTCAATGCCGCTTGCTGTCGGCGGTTGGTGCTTGCCAGCGGCGGGGTGCGGTGTGTGCGGTGGTCGACGCCGTCCGCGGTGGTCGGTTGGTCGGTGTTCAGTTCGGCGGCCGGTTGCCGGAAGCGCGACGGGCAAAGGTGACCAGCGCACACGATGGCGGTTTGTGTGCGCTCGTCCCCGTCATGACATGGACCAGCGCCCACGATCCGAGGATCGTGCGCTTCTACCGTCGCGATAGCGCTGACCAGCGCACACGTTCGCCGATTGTGTGCGCTGATCAGCGTGAAGGGCTTCGACCACCAGCACCGACGCGGCGGCCGCCTGGCCAGCAGTGGCTGCGGGTGGTGGGTGGCGTTGGCGGGCTGGTGCGACGCGGCGGGGGCTTGGCCAGCAGGCGACCGTGGGGCTTGCGCGGCCCCGAAAGCCGGTATCGACGCGGCGGGCGCCTGGCCAGCAACGACTACGGAGGGTGGGTGGCGCGGGCGGGCTGGCGCGACGCGGCGGCCGCCTGGCCAGCAACGACTACGGAGGGTGGGTGGCGCGGGCGGGCTGGCGCGACGCGGCGGCCGCCTGGCCAGCAGCAACTAAGGAGGGTGGGTGGCGTTGGCGGGCTGGTGCGACGCGGCGGGGGCCTGGCCAGCAGCGACTGCGGGGCTTGCGCGGCCCTGGCAACCCGTATCGACGCGGCGGGGCGCCTGGCTGCGTCCGGAGAGCTTCCGGTGTCGAGGTCTGCGGCCCGCACCACGATCTTGTCGAGTTCCGCGATGACGGTGTGACGGCTTCGACACGATCGCGGAAGGACGGGTTCAGGCCTCGACACCGGAAGCTGCCTAGCCGCGGTGAGAGGAGGCGGCCCGGGCCAGGGGCAGCGGCAGGGACGCGGCGGTCATCGCGACCACCGCGACGGCGCCGGCGACCGGGGCGAACGTGAAGGCGTACCGGATGCTCTCCGCGACGAGCGGCCCGGTGACGGCCGCACCCGCCGCGCTGCCCACCGTGAACGCGGTGATGATCCACGCGAAGGCCTCGACGGCGGTGCCGGGCGGCGTCAGCCGGTCGGCGGCCAGGAACACGGCGGTGAGCAGCGGCGGCAGCGACAGCCCGCTGACCGCGAGCAGCAGCGCCATCGGCACCGGGCCCGGCACCAGCAGCAACGGCAGGTAGCCGACGGCGAACGCGGCCGCGGCGAGCGGCAGACGGCCGGGTCCACCCGGTGCGAGGCGGGTGTAGAGCAGACCACCGGTGAGGGCCCCGGCGGCCTGGGCGGCGAGCAGCCAACCGCTGAGCGACCTGCTGCCGGCGGCCTCGGCATACCCGGTGACCACGACCGGCAGGCTGCCGACGGCGGCACCCGCGCAGATCACCCCGGCGACGATGACGACGAACCGGGGCACCCGCAACGGTCCGGCCCAGTGCCGCTCGCCGGCTTCGCCGCGCCAGGTCCGCACGACCGGGGTGAGCGCGAACCCGACGACGCCGGCGAGCTGGAGCACGGCCATGACGAGCAACCCGGCGGCCGGGCCCGCGAGCCCGACGGCGGCGAGGGTGACGAGCGGCCCGGTCACGTAGATGACCTCCTGGACGGCGAGGTCCAGCGAGTACGCGGCGACCACATGTTCACCCGGGACGAGGGCCGGCCAGAGGGCGCGCAGGCAGGCCTCCAGCGGTGGCGTACCGAATCCGGCGACCACCGCGCCGGCGACCATCACCGGAATGCGGTGCCCGCTGGCGGCGACGACCGCGAACCCGGCGCCGGACAGCAGCGCCGACGCCCACAGCACCGGCGGTTGCCGCCACCGGTCGACGATCCGGGCGAGCAGTGGCGCACTGATCGCCATGCCGGCGGTGTACGCGGCGACGACCAGCCCGGCGAGGGTGAGGCCGTGGACCTCGCGGGCGTACAGGAGCAGGGCGAGTGGGGCGGCGGCCATCGGCAGACGGCCGGTCTGGCTGAAGACGAGCAGGCCGCGCACGTGTTTCGCGCGCAGCACGGTGGCGAGGGAGGGCATGACGGATCGCTCCGGTTCTCAGGACCTGACAGAGGGCGGCGGAGAGTGCGCCGGCGGTCAGGGAGCGAAGTCGGCCCGGTCGTGGTCGTTGCCGTAGAGCGGCAGGTCAGGCGTGGTCCACTGCGCGTAGGCGGCGGCGATGGCCTGAACCGGGGTCACTCCCGCACCCTAAGCCATTCGCGGATGGCGCGGGTCGCCCGTACGTCGTCCTCGTTGTAGTCGAGCAGCCGGCGGGCGGCGTCCGGGTCGCCGTCGCGGGCGGCGGCATGCCACTGCTGGGACTGGAGGCCGCCGGGATCGGGGTCGCGCCAGGAGACGCCGGGGCCGTGCCGGGCGATCACCTTGAGGCCGTGCCCGGCACGGGAGTCGACGGCGGCGCGGACCAGCGGCAGCAGGTCGATCCACCGGTCCGGGTGGGCGGGGCCGGCCGGCAGCGGCGGGAACCGGCGGGCGTGCCGCGGCTCCGGCGAGGCGTAGTGGAAGACGAGCAGGCTGCGCCCGCGGGCGGCGGCGCCGGCCGCGACGGCGGCCAGGTGGTCCAGGCAGGCACGCGCGAGACGTTCCTCGTCGGTCACCGCGGGGTCGAAGAACGGGGTGTACGTGGACACGCCGTCCTCGGTCACCAGCAGCCCCCACAGGTAGACGACGTCGTCGGTGCCCCATTCGACGTCGATGTCGACCTCGACGTCGGCGTGCGGCACGTCGTGGCCGGCGCGGCGGCGCACGACCAGGCCGTCGCGGGCGAGGCGGGCGGAGGTCACCGCCTTGCGCAGGCGGTGCGCGCGGGTGCGCAGGTGGCCGACCTCGCCGCCGTACGGTCCGGCGAGCAGGGCGGCCGGATCCCCGGCGGCGAGGTCGGCGACGGTGCGGACTCCGGCGGCGCGGAGGGCAAGATATTCGCGTACGCCCAGAGCACCCCGCAGTTCGGCGCTGAGGTCCCCGGCGGGCAGCGTGTCCACGCAGACCGGTGCCCAGCGGCAGCTCGCGCACTCGTCCTGCCCGATCGGTTCGACCAGGGGCGCCGGGTCGCCGGGTTCGCCGCGCCGCTGCCGGGCCACCTCGGCGACCCGCCGGCGGAACCCGTGCTCGTGGTCGTACCGTTCCAGGGCGCTGCGCGTGGCCACTCCGCCGGTGCGGGAGAAGGTGCGGAAGGCGGGGCTGTCCAGGTCGTACCAGACGAGGAGCGGATCGCCGGGCCGGTCGGTGCCGCAGATCGCCCCGCGGGGTTCGGCGGCCTGGTGACCGCAGGCCTGGAGCATGCGCCAGTAGTGGGCGAGCTGGAGCAGGTCCTCCTCGCGGTGCCGGGCGCCGCCGTCGGACAGCGGCACGGCGTCGCGCCAGGCCGGGGCCGCGAGCGTGGCGGCGGGTGCGTTGTCGTACCGGCGGTCGAGGACGTGGTGGGCCTTGATGTCGGCCGGGTGGTATCCACGGTCGCCGTCGTGCAGCAGGAGGTCGGGCTTGCCGGCACGGGCGCCGTCGTGGTCGTCGGGCAGGCGGCCGCCGACGATGATCGCTGCGCCGGCCCGCATGGCGCCGAGGGTCGCGCCGATGTGGACACGTTTGTCGCCGTCGAGGTCGCGCAGGTCGACGTAGCCGGGCAGGCGCAGCGCCGCCCACGCGTCCAGGACCGCGGTCTCGAAGTCGACACCGGTGTCGAACAGTGCCTGTAGTTCCGGCGTGACCGGCACGTCGGGGCGGGGCACGGTCGGGTCCCAGGCGTTGTGGACGGCCCGCGCGCAGGACTTGGCGGCATAACCGCTGAGCAGGATCGGCCGCAAGTCAGGGCCGCAGGGTGCCGGTGGTGAGCCCGTCACGGGCGCGGGCGACGGCGTCCGGGCCGAGCGTGCCCAACTCGCGCAGCAGCGTCTCGGCCTCGTCGAGGGCCCGGAACGCCGCACCGTACCGCCGCTGCTCGTCGAGATCCATCTGCGGGATGCGGGCGGCGCGGACGTCGCTGCGGTAGGTGCCGCTGCTGCTGGTGTTGCGTGCCGTCGTCGCCGGGCCGCGCAGGAATCCGCGCAGGAAGTCGGTGTCCAGCTGGTCGCTGACCGAGGTCGCGGTCTTCTCACCGATGTCGACGAGACCGGCGCGGGCCAGGTCGGCGACACGGACCGGCCCGCCCTCGATCGCGCCGGTCCCGGCCGGCAGCTCGGGCAGCAGCGCGGCGATCAGGCCGGTCAGCTCCCGGATGCGGGCGCGGACCGCGGCGTACTCCTCGGCCAGACCGGACCGGACGGCCGACAGGTGCGCGGCCGGGGTCAGGTCGACCGACTCGTCCAGCAGATCGATCACCGGCACGTCCACGACCTGCCGCGGTCCCGCCTCCAGCGGGCCGGCCGGGTCGGCGCCGGACAGATCGATCATCCGCACCACCGGCGCGGGCCGCCCACCGTCGGCGGGACGCTGCAGGACCCACAGGTGTACGGGTTGAGCATGCGACGCCACCATGCCGGACGGCAGCGCGACCACCGTCCGCAGCACGCCGGCCCGCAGCAGCTCCGACCGGATGCGTCTACCGGCACGGCGGTAGGCGACCGACGGTGGCATCACGAACACGACCCGCCCGCCCGGTGCGGTGTGCGCGTAGCAGTGCTGCAGCCACGCCAGCTCGCTCTCCGCCTTGGTGGGCACCCCGAACTCCCAGCGCCGGTCGAGCAGCAGACCATCGCGCCCCCAGTCGGTGAGACCGACCGGCGGATCGCAGACCACCAGCTCCGCCCGCAGTGCCGGCCACGCGTCCTGCTGGAACGAGTCGCCGACCCGCATCTCCAGGTCGGCACCGGCGAGCCCGGCCCGGGCGCGGGCCAGAGCGGCCGCGGCCGGATTGCCGTCCTGACCGGCCCGGCGGGTCGCGGTGCACGCCAGCAGCAGGGTGCCCGCGCCGGCCGCCGGGTCGAACACGGTGCCCTCGACCGGACCGGCGAACCGGGCGACGGCCGCGGCCAGGTGGGTGGAGGTCATCGCCGTACCCGAGGAGATCAGCCGGTCGGTGAACGCGGTGACCACCTCGGCGGCCGAGGTCTCCCCGGCCATCGCGCGCAGCCGCAGCCGGGACGCCTCGTCGAGCCGGCCCGGCTCCTGCCCGGTCAGGAACGCGGCCACCTCGGCGACGGCGCTCGTCATGTCCTCGCCGTAGAGGGCCCGCAGCTCCTGCCAGACCAGCACCTCGTCGGAGACGTCGGTGTTCTTGCGCTGCCGGTCCAGCCAGCCGGTGATCGCGGACAGGGCGAACAGGGCGTTGCGCCCGCCACCGACCGGCTCCGGGAAGTCGGGGTGGCGGCGCCGCCAGTTGGAGACCGCCGCGCGGGTGACGCCGGCCAGGCGCGCCACCTCGGCGGCGGAGATCAACCTGCCGTCCGTGCTCGAAGAGGGGCCCGTCACGGCCCTGACCCTACACGTTGACCATCGGGTCAACGACTCTCAGCCATGACAGTGTCAACAGACGGACGGTGGATGATCTGCGGCGTGCGTGACCGCTGGGTCAGGACCACGAACACGCTCACGGCGAGCGCCGCCGCGATCGACGCGAGGCCCACCTGCTCCCCGAGCAGCAGCGCCGACCACAGCAGGGTGAGGACCGGCTGGACGAGCTGGATCTGGCCGACCCGGGCGATGCCGCCGCGCGCGAGACCGGCATACCAGGCGAAGAAGCCCAGGAACATGGAGACCACGGTGAGATAACCGAACGCCACCCAGCCGGCCGGGCCGGCCTGCGGCGGATCCGCGACGGCGGCCGCCAGCGCCAGCGGCACGGTCACCGGCAGGGCCACGAGAAGAGCCCAGCAGATGGTACGGGCACCGCCGAGTTCCCGGGCCAGCACGCCACCCTCGGCGTAGCCCAGCCCGCACAGACCGACCGCCGTGAGCAGGTAGAGGTCGGTGACCGTCACGCCGCCCCGCACGGTCCCGCTGAGGACCAGGAACGTCAGCACCGCGACCAGCCCGCTTCCGCTCGCGACCCAGAACAGCGGCGCCGGCCGCTCCCCCGCCCGGATCACGGCGAACACCGCGGTCGTCGCCGGCAGCAGGGCGATGACGACCGCACCGTGCGCCGAGGTCTGGCTGGTCAGGGCCAGCGAGGTGAACAGTGGGAACCCGGCCACCACACCGAGCGCCACGATCGCCAGCCGGCGCCATTGCCCGCGGGTGGGCCGGGGCGCCCCGCTGATCCGCAGATAGGCCGCGGCGAGGACGGCGGCACCGACCGCCCGCCCGAACGCGACGAACCACGGGTCGAGCTGTTGCACGGCGAGGCGGGTGGCGGGCAGCGACATGCTGAAGGCGAGCACTCCCAGGGCCCCGAGTGTTATCGCTCCGGAGGCAGTAGCGCTACTCTTGTGTCTCATGTTCAACAGTAGCGCAACCGATCGGGTGGCCCAAGAGTTGCGTGGCCTCGCGGGCACCGCCCCCGCCGGGACCCGGCTGCCGTCGGTGCGGGAGCTGACCGGCCGCCATCAGGCCTCCCCGGTCACCGTCGCCGCGGCGATCCGGCAGCTGGTGGCGGAAGGGCTGGTGGAGACCCGGTCCGGCCGGGGGACCTTCGTCGCCGCGCGCCCCGCCGCGGCGCCGTTGTCACCGCCGGACCTGTCGTGGCAGACGGTCGCCCTCGGGCCGCGCCGGGTCGGCGAGGAGGAGATGCAGGCGTTACTGGCGTTACCCCCGTCGGGCGCGATTCCGCTGAGCGGTGGTTACCTCGACGCCGACCTGCAGCCGACGGCGGCGCTCGGTGCGGCACTGGCCCGGGCGGCCCGGCAGCCGGCCGCGTGGCAGCGGGGGCCGGTCGAGGGGCGCGAGGACCTGCGGGCCTGGTTCGCCCGCGAGACCACCGCACCGGGCTCCGGCGGGCGCCTCTCCTCGCCGGGCTCCGGCGGGCACCTCTCCCGCGCCGGTGCCGGGCCGCAGCCCTTATCCGACACCGAACCGCAGTCCCCCACCGACCGCGGGTCGCAGCACTTCCCCGACCCCGGAACACCCTCCGCCACCAACGGCGGGCCGCAGCACTTCCCCGACGGCGGGCCGCAGCCCCCCTTCGACAGTGGGCTACGGGCCGAGGACATGGTCATCTGTTCCGGTGGGCAGGCCGCGCTGTCGTCGGCTCTGCGGGCCCTCACCGAGCCGGGAGACACGCTGCTCGTGGAGTCGCCCACCTATCTCGGCGCCTTGGCCGCCGCGCACGCCGCCGGGCTGCGTGTCGTCCCGGTTCCGACCGATCGTGACGGTGTGCTGCCCGATCAGCTCGCGGCGGCGTTCTCGAGGACCGGTGCGCGGCTGTTCTACTGCCAGCCGTTGTACGCGAACCCGACCGGTGCGACCCTGTCGCGCGCCCGGCGTCCCGCGGTGCTGGCCGCCGTCCGTGATGCCGGTGCGTTCCTCATCGAGGACGACTACGCCCGCGACCTGACGATCGACGGCGACCCGCCGCCGCCGCTGGCCGCCTCCGATCCCGACGGCCACGTCATCTACCTGCGGTCACTCACCAAATCGGCGGCCCCCGGGCTGCGGGTGGCCGCCCTGGGTGCCCGCGGCCCGGCCGGAGCCCGCCTCCGCGCCGCCCGCCTCCTGGACGACTTCTTCGTGGCCGGACCCCTCCAGCAGGCGACCATCGAGTTCGTCACCAGCCCCGCGTGGTCCCGTCACCGTCGCCGCCTGCGCACCGAACTGCGCACCCGCCGCGACGCCCTCCTCACCGCCCTGCGCCGCCACCTGCCGGAACTGATCCCCCAGGCGATCCCCACCGGCGGTCTGCACCTGTGGACTCCCCTGCCGGCCGGCACCGATGACGTCGCCGTGGCCACCGCCGCCATCAACGCGGGCGTGGTCGTCTTCCCCGGCCGCCCGTGGCACCCCGCCGAACCCCCGGCCCCGTACCTGCGCCTGACCTACGCCGCCGCTCCGCCGTCGGCCATGGACGAGGCCGTCCGCCGCCTGGCGACCGTTCTCCCCCACCACTCGGCGCCCACCGCCTGAAACGGCGGCGCCATCGGCCACGCCCGGCCGTCGGCACGCGGGCACAGTCATGGCCGGGCGTAGGGCGTCACGGTCCGCTTCCGCCCGAAAGACGCGCTGGCGGCGGTGAGGTCTCGCCGGCGTCGCGGGGTGGCCACGGCGCTTTGGGTAGCTCGTACAAAATGGGTCTATGTCCCGCAGAAGGTGCGGTAGGTGCCGAAGTCCGGCGGCGCCGGCTGGGCGAAGCGGTCGAGGCCCGGGCGCTCGTCGAACGGTGCGGTGATCGCCTCGAGGAGCCCGTGGAGTGGTTCGAGGTCACCGTCCGTACCCGCGGCGAGGGCCTCCTCGACGAGATGGTTCCGGGGGATGTAGATCGGATTGGCCCGGTTCATGGCGTCGGTGTCGGGTCCGAGGGCACGCCACCTCGTGATCCACTCGCCGAGGTCGCCGTCCGCCGCCTCGGCGACAGATCCGTCGTTCCCGGCCAGGTCTCGGAAGAACGAGGTGAAGTCGGACCGGTCTGCCTGGAGGACTGCCAGCAGGTCCTCGATCAGCGACGTGAGCACCGCATCATCGACATCACTCCCGGTGAGCCCCAACTTGGCCCGGAATCCGCGGAGTGTGGCCGCCGCATACCGCCCCCGGAACTCCGAGAGCGCCTCCGTGGCCTTGGCGATCGCCTGGTCCTGATCGTCGTCGAAGAGCGGGAGCAGCGCCTCCGCGAGCCGGGCGAGGTTCCATTGGGCGATGCCGGGCTGATTGCCGTACGCATACCGCCCACCCTCGTCGATGGAGCTGAAGACGGTCGCCGGATCGAAGCCCTCCATGAACGCACACGGACCGTAGTCGATGGTCTCCCCGGAGATCGTCATGTTGTCGGTGTTCATGACGCCGTGCACGAACCCGGTGAGCATCCACTGCGCGATGAGGTCGGCCTGGGCGCCGACAACCGCCCGGTAGAGCCCGAGCGCGTCCCCCGCTTCCGGGTAGTGCCGTTCGACGGCATGCGCGACGAGCCGCCGGAGCAGGCCGTCGTCCCCGGTGGCTCGGGCGAACTGGAAGCTGCCGACCCGCAGGTGGCTGGCCGCGACCCGGACCAGGATCGCTCCCGGCGCAAGGTTCTCCCGAACGATGCTCTTGCCGGTGCCGATCACCGCCAGTGACCGGGTGGTGGGGATGCCGAGCGCATACATGGCCTCGCTGATCACATACTCGCGCAGCATCGGCCCGACTGCCGCGAGGCCGTCCCCGCCGCGCGCGAACGGTGTGCGCCCCGATCCTTTGAGGTGCAGGTCCCGCCCGCCGATCTCGCCGAGCAGCAGCGCACGCCCGTCGCCGAGCCGGGGCGAATATCCACCGAACTGGTGCCCCGCATAGGCCTGCGCCACGGGCGCCGCGCCCTCGGGCAGCGTGTTCCCGGTGAGGAACGCCAGGCCCTCATCGGTGCGCAGCCACTGCGGGTCGAGCCCGAGTTCCGCGGCGAGGGGCTCGTTGAGCACGAGCAGCCGTGGCGAGGCCACCGGGGCGGCCTGCCAGGAGACCGCCATCTCGGGCAGCTCGTCGGCGAACCGGTGCCCGAGGGCGATGACGGGTGCGGATACGTCATTCACCGGATCAACGGTACGTCGCCGGCCGGTCGACGGCCCGTCAGCTCACCGCTGCGCCGTGTGGGTGAGGTCACTGATCAGGTCGGCGAGGGCCGGGCGGCGCTGCGGTTCGGGGTCGAGCGCGGCGGCCAGCGGCTCGTCCAATCCGGCCCATTCGGGCCGCAGTCGCGACACCGGCAGCGGGTCCACGCCCGGCGCCTCCCCGGTGACGAGGTGATAGACGACCGCCGCGAGCCGGTAGACGTCGGTGGCCGGGCCGCCGGTCGCCCGCCGCTGCTCCGGCGCCCGGTAGGCACCGGCGCCTTCGCCCGCCTCCGGTGGTGTCGCCGCCAGCCCGGCGTCCCGCAGCCACATCCGGTCCCGCGACGCGAACAGCACTTCCGGCCGCAGCGCGCGATGCGCTCTGCCCCACTCATGGAGACTTTGGAGGGTACGGCCGACCAGCGCGATCCCCCGGAGGACGTCACGCAGCACCGCCCCCGCCCAGGGCGGCCGCCCGTAGAGTTCGGTGAGCATCACGCCCGGCGGCATCCGGGTGGCGAAGGTGAACGACAGGGGTTCCTCGCACCGGAACACCACCCGCGGCAGCCCCGGAACCGCATCGTGCAGTCGCGCCTCGGCTTTCAGCTCAGCCCGCCGCCGCTCGGCACCGGCCCCGCCGCGAACGACGTCCAGCCGGACGAGCCGAACCTCCCGGCCCGGTGTACTGCCCTGCCGGGCGTCTCCGCGCAGGACCCGGCAGCCGCCGTCCGCGGCCACGCATTCCTCGCGGCTGCGGAGATGGAAGATCTCGGTCCCGGCCCGGACCTCACCACGAGCCGGATACATATCGACACCGGTCGACAACACTCGGTCACCATAGGGTCCTGCCTTCCGTTCGGCAACCCATGGTGACCGCCTCATCACGGGCCGACGCGCATCAGGCCGCGCCGAACCGTCGCCGAGTACCTCCAGATGCCGGCCGAGACGCTCCGGGCCGGCCGGCGGCGGCTGAGCGTTTCCGGTCCACCTCCGGGGGTACGCCGTTCGCTGTGACCGTTGATGCCGTCGTCGTCGGACAGCTGGCCCGGGACCTGGTGCTCCAGGTCGACGAGATGCCCCCGGCCGGAGCGGCTGCCGACGTGCGGCTGCGCCGGGAGATGCTCGGCGGCAAAGGCGCCAACCAGGCGGTCGGCCTCGCGCAACTGGGTGTGCCGGTGGCACTCGTCGCCGTCTGCGGTGACGACCGGGTGGGCGACGACCTACTGGCCCAGGCCGAGCGGGACGGTGTCGACGTGTCGTCGGTGGTCCGGCGCCCCGGGACGATGACCGGACTGATCGTGGAGGCACTCGACGGCGACGGGCACTGGCGCTACCTCCAGCATCTGCCGGAACTGCTCACGGCCGCCGACGTCGACCGGGCCGCCGGACGGCTGCGGTCGGCGCGGGCCGTACTCGTGCAGTTGCAGCAGCCGGAGGAGGCGACGACGGCCGCCGCCCGGCACGGCAGGGACGGCGGTGCGCTGGTGGTGCTGGACGGCGTACCGGAGAAGAAGGTCCTCGCCCTCGCCGATGTGCTCCGCGCCGACGACCAGGAGGCGCGGCTGCTCACCGGTGTCGCCGCCGACGATCGCGAAGGCTTGCGGGCGGCGGCCCGCGAGCTGCTGGACGCCGGGCCCGGACTGGTGGCGCTGGGGCTGCCGGACGGCAACCTGTTCGCGTGGCGCGACCGGCGGTGGGGCTCCGGCGACCTGGTGCTGCCCCTCACCGACGAGAAGGTCGCCGACACCACGGGCGCCGGTGACGCGTTCACGGCGGCGCTCACCGCGGCCCTGCTGCGCGGCGACCCTGCGGAGGCGGCGGCGCGAGCGGCGGTGAAAGCGGCCGGCGTGACCGTCCGCCACCCGGGCGGCCGCCCCGACCTGGGCGGAGCGCCGCTCAACTGAGGCGGTTGCCGCAGAAGCGGAACAGCTCGTCGGAGGCGTTGGGGTCGATCCATTCGAAGGTGCCGCGCAGCAGGTCGGCCCGTTGGTCGACGGTGGTCACCGCGGCGGTCAGTTCGCCCCACGGCATCGTGACGTGCAGCAGGGTGCGCTCGATGCCGTACGGCAGGGACGGCAGGTTGTCGTCGGTCGTGGCGCGCAGCAGCAGGCCGGAGGTGGAGATGTCCTCGACGCGGCCGGTGAGCGGGACCAGCTGGCGGCCGTCGACGTTCTCGATCTGGGCGGTGCCGACGGCCGGATAGGTACCGGGGCGCCGGGCGGACGCGCGCCGCTGCACCACGTCGGTGGGTGCGTCGCCGATGACGGTGAGCTGGTCGTTGCGCAGTTCGGCCTCGACCCAGGTCACGCCGGCCGAGGTGACGAGTTCGAGGACGCCGAGGCGGCGCACGCCGGGGCCGTCGAGGCTGAGGACCGGGATCGGCGGCAGGTCGGTGAGGAACGGCGCGGACACGTCGGCCAGGGAGACGATGACGATGGGCTGCGTGCCCGGGCATCGCAGCGTGAGGCTGCTCCCCGCGGGCACGGTGATCATCATTCCCCCCGGGTGAGATGCGGTCGACAGACCGCACGTTACCTTCGACGAGAACCAGATACCGGACATGCCGGAAAAATTAGTGCTCTGGCAGCCTGATGTCGTCGACCTTGACCGTGCACTCGCTGACGTGCAGGCCGAACCGCTCGACGGCCTCGATCACCACCGTGCGCACCGCCGCGGTGACGTCCGCGACGACCTCGCCCGCCGAGATCACCAGGATGACGGTGATCTCCACGTCGGTGCCGTCCACCTTGGCCCACACACCGCGGGTGGAGTCGCCGACCTTGTCCAGGCCGATCTTGTCCAGCACCGAGTTGAAGAACCGGGCCACGTCGCCGCCGAGCTCCACCACACCGGGCACCGACCGGGCCGCCGACGACGCGATCTTCTCGATCACCTCGCGCTCGAACTTGGTCTCCCCGCGGTAGGCCGCGATCTCGATCACCTCGGCGCCACCGTGCTGCGGCGGCACGGCCGGGACCACGGCCGGCAGGTAGAACTCCTGCGTCCGGTCCGCGTGGAACTCGGCCTCGTCACTCATATCCGTCCCTCTACCCGAACCGCCGAAACACGACGGCCCCGAGCCTACTAGTGAAACCTCCTCAACCCCGAGGGCACCTTCTCGTACGGCCCACACCTCCCCCACCGCACCGGCCCCGCCCCCGGCGGCGCCCCGCGCCAGAGGCCGGTCCACCAGGACCGCAAGGCGCCTCACGGGCGTAGCGGCCCCTCACCGAGAAACCGGCTGGCTCTCACCGCTGTCTCGGAACGCTCGAGACAGCGGTGAGAGCCAGCCGGACCTTCGGTCGGCGGCCTGGGCACCCCCGCCGTCGAGCAGACCCTGCTCGAACTGGGCGACCCCGACCGGCTGGCCGACGGCTACGCCGACCGCCCGCGGTACCTGATCGGCCCGGTCGTCTACCCCGCGTGGAAACGGCTGCTGACCATGCTGCTGCCGGCCGTGGTGACCGTCGCGGTGACCCTGGCCAACGCCGCCCTGGCCGTCCTGTTCGCCGACCCGCTGACCTGGCTGCCCGGCATCGTCATCGTCATCGCGGTGGCCGGCGCCCGCTACGGACGTCGCCGAGGTCGCCGTCCGCGCTGAACGGGCCCGCCGTGGCCTGGCCACCGCGGTCCCCTGCACCGGCCGTGAGTACTCCGCACCCCACCGGCTGACACGACCGGTCTGCCGACATACGCCCGGTGGATTCGGCTCAAGTCCCCGGCCGCGGTGCCGATTCTCGCGGCACTACCGGAAAAGGCGCGGCCACGGACGGCCGCGCCTCGTGGTCCGGAAACCGCACACGGACGAGCGGAGAGGACTCGAAATCCCTATGACCGAGTTGTCAGACAGCACTGTTCCGGTACGGGGTGACCGATGGAGACCGTCGAACCCCCTACTGGAGAACGTGATCCAGAAGTACATCGACGAGGCCAGGCGGGAGGCGTGCGACACCACCGGGAACATCGGGACGATCACCGGCGGAGGCCTGGTACTGGTCGGCTTCGGGATCATCGTGGCGATCGGCACCGGCAACCCGCTGGCGGCGATCTTCGCGATGATCGTGCTGGCACTCGCCGGCCTCGCCTGGATGGGTGTCAACGCGCCACCGTTACGGCTCGATCCCTTGCAGATCCTCGAACCGATGGGTGGGCCCGGCAACCTGCCCGCCGGCTACCTGGTGCACCCGCTCGCCTGGAAGGCCGGCATGCCGGAATACCTGCGGGGTGTCCCGGAACGCCGGCTGCGGATCGCCGTCGACCTGTGCCGCAAGCACCCCGGCGCCGTCACCGATCTGCTGCGCATGGTGGAGCGGTCCGAACGGTGGGTGGCCGAGCAGCAGCCCGGTAAGGACTTCAGCCCGGCGGGCCGGGACGCGGAAATCGCCAGGTTCGCCAAGCGCCTGATCGAGCACCAGGTCCGCAACGTCCCGGTCGGCACGCGCTGACCGGAAAAACACCTTGACCACGGCCTTGTTTGGGCATGGGTGATCACCGGGTCGGTCTGGTCGACAGGCCGGCTCGGTGGGGAGATTGTCA
>NZ_QGGR01000002.1 GCF_003148685.1 Actinoplanes xinjiangensis
GTTCGTCCTGAGCCAGGATCAAACTCTCCAACAAAATCTTTGGAAAAGCGTCCCGGCAACAAACAAATGTTGCCAAAGGAATCTCCAACCCATCCCAAAGGACAGGCCGGGGTATTGCCATAATTGGCACTGGCTTATCAAGCACCCTGTTGAGTTCTCAAAGAACAACCGCACACCATCAAAACGTTCCGCATCCGCGGCCCGTTTCCCCGGGGCACTCGCTCTACTTTACCCGCCGTTTCCGCCGTGTCAAATCCGCGTTTCGCAACCGCATTCAACAACCACAGAAACTGCACAGGCACCCCAAAGAAGCACGATGCTAGATCGTGCGATCTTGTCTGAGGATCCTCCAGGACGGCCGCGCCGGGCCCGAAAACCGGCCCCGCTCGCTCGCCCGTCTCCCTGGCGGCTCGGTAAACATTACTCGTCCACCCGGGCAACTCCAAATCGGGGCCCCGCGACCCGGGTCACACCCGCGATACCTCAGGTCGAGCGCTCCGAACGTGGCCCTGACCAGGCCACGAAGGCCGGCCACGCGCGGCCACCCCGGACCAGACGGACCGGAGCAGCCCCTGAACAGACTCGCCCGAGCAGCCCCTGAACAGACTGACGCGAGCGGCCGCCCATGAACAAACGGACGCGCCCCGGATCACGGGGATCCGGGGCGCGGTCAGTGGGCGTACAGGTCAGGGCAACAGTTCGACACCGGCGAAGGTGCGCTTGCCGCGGCGCAGAACCAGGAAGCGGCCGTGCAGCAGGGCCGACGCCGGAACCGGCGCCTCCCCGTCGGTGATGCGCTCGTTGTTGAGGTAGGCGCCGCCCTCGGCGATGGTGCGGCGGCCCTCGTTCGCCGAGGCCACGAGACCGGCGTCCTTGAGCAGCACCCCCACGGCCGGGAGCTCCCCGCGTACCTCGTGCAGTCCTGCCTCGGAGAGTGCGGCGCGCAACGTGTCCGCCGACAGCTCGTCGAGCGAACCTCGCCCGAAGAGGGCCTGGCTGGCGGCGATCGCCTGCCGGGCCTCCTCGGGACCGTGCACCAGCGCGGTGAGTTCCTCGGCGAGGGCGCGCTGCGCGAGCCGGGCCTGCGGCCGCTCGGCGGTCGCCTTCTCCAGCTCCTCCAGTTCCTCGCGGGACTTGAAGCTGAAGTAGCGCAGGTACTGGTTGACGTCGCGGTCGTCGCTGTTGATCCAGAACTGGTAGAAGCTGTACGGCGTGGTCATGCTCGGGTCGAGCCAGACGGCGCCGCCCTCGGTCTTGCCGAACTTGGTGCCGTCGGCCTTGAGGACGAGTGGGGTGACGAAGGCGTTGACCGGGCCGGCGCCGCGACGCCGCACGAAGTCGACGCCGGCCGTGATGTTGCCCCACTGGTCGGAGCCGCCGAACTGCAGCTCGCAGCCGTGCTGGACGTGCAGCTGGTAGAAGTCGTTGGACTGGAGCAGCTGGTAGCTGAACTCGGTGAAGCTGATGCCACTTTCCAGGCGGTTGCGGACCACGTCACGGGCCAGCATCTTGTTGACCGGGAAGTGCTTGCCGACGTCGCGCAGGAAGTCGACGACCGACATCGGGCCGGTCCAGTCGAGGTTGTTGACGAGGGTGGCGGCGTTGTCACCGTCGTAGGTGACGAACGGCGAGAGCTGTGTCCGGATGCGCTGCACCCAGCCCTCGACCACCTCGGGCGGGTTGAGGCTGCGCTCGCTGGACTCGCGGGGGTCGCCGATCTGGCCGGTGGCGCCGCCGACGAGCAGCAGCGGCCGGTGGCCGGCGAGCTGGAGGCGACGGGCGGTGCACACCTGCATCAGGTGACCGACGTGCAGCGAGGCGGCGGTGGGGTCGAAGCCGACATAGAACGTGATCGAGCCGCCGTCGAGCTTCTTGCGGAGCTCGTCGGGGTCGGTCGAGTCCTGGATGAGTCCGCGCCACAGCAGGTCGTCTACGAGAGTCACACCCGGATTCTCCCGCACCGGCTACTGCGGATCACAACGGGATTGGGGATGCTGTGCGGATGGGTCATCTGGGTAGCGCCAATCCCCCGGCGGAGATCTCGAAGAAGAAGGCCGCGGCGCGGCTGGAGGCGGCGCAGGAGCGGCTGCTGCGGTTGCGACTGCTCCTCGGCGGTCAGATCGGGGAGAGGAGGGACGCGGAGACGAGGATCGGCCCCCCGCTGTGCGTGGTGTTCGAGGGGTGGGACGCGTCCGGCAAGGGCGGTGCGATCAAGCGGCTGGTGGAGCCGCTCGACCCCCGGCACGTACGGGTGGCGCAGTTCGCCGCGCCGACCTATGACGAGAAGCGGCACCACTTCCTGCAACGGTTCTGGAGTGTGCTGCCCGGCAAGGGCGGGATGGCCGTTCTGGACCGGTCGTGGTACGGCCGGGTGCTGGTGGAGCGGGTCGAGGGTTTCGCGACGGACGAGCAGTGGAAGCGGGCGTATCAGGAGATCGTCGAGTTCGAGCGGACGCTGACCGCCGAGGGCATGATCCTGATCAAGTTCTGGATGCACGTGTCGGACGAGGAGCAGCTGAAGCGGTTCGAGAGCCGGCGGGTCGACCCGCTGCGCCAGTGGAAGCTGACCGACGAGGACTGGCGCAACCGGGAGAAGCGGGCGGAGTACGAGGCGGCGGTCGAGGAGATGATCGACCGGACGGACCAGCCGAAGGCCCGCTGGCACGTGATCGCGGGGGACGACAAGCCGTATGCGCGGTTGGCCGTGGTGGAGCAGGTGTGTCACGTCCTGGAGACGAAACTGGCGAAGCGGGGCTACGACCTGAGCGCGTTCTGACCGGAGACAGGTCGCCGACGGAGGGCCGCCCCCGGTCGGGGCGGCCCTCCGGTCATGCCGCGAGCTTGCGGGCCTCCCGCGCGTCCGGGGCGGCCACGGCCAGTTCGGCCAGCCGCCGGCAGTCCGCCTCGGTGCGTCCCGCCAGCGCCGCCCGGACCGGGCCGATCGCCCGCGGCGACATCGACAGGCTGGTCACCCCGAGCCCGACGAGCACCGGGGCGAGCAGCGGATCGGCGGCGGCCTCCCCGCAGACGCCGACCGGTTTGCCGGCCGCCCGGCCGGCCTCCCCGCACACCCCGATGAGCTGGAGCAGTGCCGGCTGCCACGGGTCCAGCAGGTCGGCCAGGTCGCCGCACATCCGGTCGGCGGCGAACGTGTACTGGCTCAGATCGTTCGTGCCGATGCTCAGGAAGTCGACCACCCGCAGCAGGTCGGCGGCCCGCAGCGCGGCGGCCGGGACCTCGATCATCACGCCGGCCTTGGGCAGGCCCGCGTCGCGGACGGCGGCCGCGAACCCGGTCGCCTCGGCCGTGGTGGACACCATCGGCGCCATCACCCACACGTCGGCGCCGGTCTGCGACCGGGCCTCGGCGATCGCGGCGAGCTGCGTGGTCAGCACGTCCGGGCGCTGTCGCGCCACCCGCAGGCCACGAATCCCCAGCGCGGGATTGGGCTCACCGTCCTGGTTCAGGAACGGCAGTGGCTTGTCGGCGCCGGCATCGAGGGTACGGATGACGACGCGCCGGCCGGCCATGGCGGTGAACACGTCCCGGTACGCGGTGATCTGCTCGTCGAGGGTGGGTTCCCGGGTCCGGTCGAGGAAGAGCAGTTCGGTACGGAACAGGCCGATCCCCTCGGCGTGTGCCTCGTCGGCGGACGGGACGTTCTTCGCCGAACCGACGTTGGCGAGGAGCTTCACGGCGTACCCGTCGGAGGTTCGGCCCGCACCGGTCGACGTGGACGCCGCGGCAGCCACCCGGGCCGCGTTCTGTGCCGCGGCCGTCGCGTCGGCCTCGGAGACACCCACCCGGAGGTGCCCGGAGGCGCCGTCGAGCAGCACGAACGTGCCGTCCGGCACGGCGAGCGCCCCGGGGCAGGCGACCACCGCGGGCAGGCCCAGCGCGCGAGCCAGGATCGCGGTGTGGCTGGTCGGGCCGCCGACCTCGGTGACCAGGCCGATCACCTGTTCCGGGTCGAGGTCGGCGGTGTCCGCCGGGGCCAGGTCGCGTGCCGCGAGGACGTAGGGGTGGCCGGGCGCGGGGACGCCCGGCATCGGCAGGCCGAGCAGCACCGCGACCGCGCGATCGCGGAGATCGTCCAGGTCGGCGACTCGTTCGGCGAGGTAGCCGCCGGCCGCGGCGAACGCCTCCCGGAACGTCGCGAACGCGCCGTCGATCGCGTGCGGGGCGTCGTGGCCCTCGTCGATCAGCTCGCGTACGCCGTCGCGCAGTTCCTCGTCGTCGGCCATCAGTGCCTCGGCCCGCAGCACCTCGGCGACCGTGGCGTCGGCCGTCCGGTCGGCGCGGCGCCCCAGTTCGGCGACCACCTCGGCCAGTGCGGCCTCGGCGCGGGTGTACTCCGCCTCGGTGTCGGTCACCGGGACGGGGGCCGGGAGCGCCGGGGCGGCCGCGATCCGCAGCAGCGGACCGGCGGCGATCCCGGCGCACACCCCGATGCCGGTGAGCACCTCAGACATCGGCGTCCAGATCCTTCGCCAGCAGTGCGGCCAGGCTGTCCAGAGCTTCGTCGGCGCCCTCGCCCTCGGCCTCGAGGATCACCTCGGTGCCCTGCTTGGCGCCGAGGGCGAGCACCGACAGCATGCTCTTGGCGGGCACCGGCTTGCGGTCGCCGGACCTGATGGTCACCTTGACCGGCGCCTTCGCGGCCGCCTCGACGAATATCTTCGCCGGACGGGCGTGCAGGCCGCTGCTGGAACCGACGGTCACCGTGCGCGTGGGCATGGCGATCTCCTAACTAGGGCTCGATGGTGACCTTGATGGCCTCGCCGCGGGCGACGATCCCGAAGGCGTCGATGGCGCTCTCCAGCGGCAGGCGGTGGGTGATCAGGTCGGCGACCGGCACGGCGCCGGAGGCGACCAGGTTGAGGGCCTCGGCGTTGTGCGCCGGGCTGGACCCGTTGGCGCCGACGATCATCAGTTCCCGGTAGTGCACCAGGTTCGAGTCGCAGGTGATGGTCGGGTTGTCCTTGGGCAGGCCGCCGAAGAAGCTGATCCGGCCCTGCCGGGCGGCCATCTGGATGGCCTGCTCCTGTGCCTTGCCGGAGGCGGCCGCCGTGATGATCACGTCGGCGCCGCGGCCGCCGGTCAGCTTGAGGATCTCCTCGACCGGGTCGACCTCGCCGGCGCAGATCGCCGCGTCCGGCTTGACCAGGTCGGCGGCCATCTCCAGGCGCTGCCGGCTGAGTTCGACCAGGAAGACCCGGGCGGCGCCCCGGGCCCGGGCCAGCCGGACGTGCAGGCAGCCGATCGGGCCGGAGCCGATGACGACCACGTCGTCGCCCGCGCCCACCCGGGCCAGGTTCTGCGCGTTGAGTGCGCAGGCCAGCGGTTCGGCGACGGACGCCTCGGCGAACGAGACACCCTCCGGGATGCGGTTCAGGCCGTCGACCTTGAGAACCTCGCGGGGCACCACCATGTACTGGGCGAAGCCGCCCTCGAAGTGGTAGCCCATCGAGACCTGGTTGGGGCAGATGGTCATCCGGCCGCGGGTGCACTCGGCGCACTCGCCGCACGGGATGGCGGCGATGACCTGCACCCGGTCGCCGGCCGACCAGCCGTCGACGCCCTCCCCGACCTGCACGATCTCGCCGGCGATCTCGTGGCCCATCACCCGCGGCGGGTGGATGTGGTGGTGGCCGAACTTCGAGATCTTGACGTCGGTGCCGCAGGTGGAGCAGTTCCGGACCCGGATCTTGACCTCGCCGGGCCCGGCCTCGGGCTCCGGCGCGTCCTCGAAACGGACGTCACCGGGGGCGTGGAATCGTACGACCTTCATTGTTTCGCTTCCTCCTGGATGCTCCCGAGCAGCCGGGTCACGGTCTCGGGTTCGGTGGCCTCGCGCAGTTCGCGGGCCTGGTCCTCGTCGAGCAGGATCTCGGCGAGAGCGGCCAGCAGCTCGACGTGCCCGTCGCCCTGGGCGGCGATGGCCACGCAGAGGGTGACCGGCTCGCCGTCCCAGTCGACGGTCTCCGGGAAGCGGAGCACCGCGAGGGCGTCCCGCTTGACCAGGTCCTTGCCGGCGAGGGTGCCGTGCGGGATGGCGACCCCCTCGCCGACGTAGGTGGAGATCGACTGTTCCCGGGCCAGCATCGTGTCGATGTAGCCGGGTTCGGCGGCGCCGATCTCGACCAGGACCTCGCCGCAGAGACGGATCGCGTCGTCACGGCTGGCGGCCGTCTCCCCGAGCCGGATGGCCCGGGGATCGAGCAGCTGGTCAGACATTGAGGTCGGTCCCCTGCTGGATGGCCTTGACCACGCGGGTCACGGCCGGGTCGCCGAGGAAGACCTGGAACCCGACGATCGGCTTGTCGGGCGCGACCGACCGGGCCCGGGCGGCCAGGCCGTTGTGGCAGACCACCACGTCGGCGTCGGCCGGGATCGAGTTCACCGGGGTGTGCTCGACCGTTACCCCGCTCTTGCCGAGCTGCTTGCGCAGGGTGCTGGCCAGCATCACGCTGCTGCCCATTCCCGCGTCACAGGCGACGACGAGCTTGCGGATGTCCTTGCCGTTGATGGTTGCCATGACTTCTCTCCTGTGGTGGTTAGGCGTTTTCCTTGCGGTCGGCCGCGATCTCGTCGTCGGCCGTCTCCGCCGGCTCCTGGTCGGACTTGAGCCTGCCGAACCCGAGGAGCAGGGACGCGACGCCGAAGGTGACCGCGGCGGCGATGACGACGCCGAGGATCATTCCCACGTGGCTGCCCTTCGCGGTGACGGCGAAGAAGGCGAAGATGCTGCCCGGTGCCGGGGAGGCGACGGTGCCCGCGCCGGTGATCATGAAGGTCGCGACGCCGGCCATGCCACCGGCCATCATGGCCAGGATCAGGCGGGGCTTCATGAGAACGTACGGGAAGTAGATCTCGTGGATGCCGCCGAAGAAGTGGATGATCATCGCGGCCGGAGTGGTCGGGCGCAGCGACTTCGGGCCGAAGAAGAAGTAGGCGAGGAGCAGTCCCAGACCGGGGCCGGGGTTCGACTCGATCATGAACAGGATCGACTTGCCGCTCTCCGCCACCTGCTGCACGCCGAGCGGGCTGAACACGCCGTGGTTGATGGCGTTGTTCAGGAACAGCACCTTGGCCGGTTCGACCAGGATGGACACCAGCGGCATCAGGCTGTGGTCGAGCAGCCAGTCGACGCCGTTGCCGGCCGCGGTGGTGAGGGAGTTGACGACCGGGCCGATGGCCAGCTTGCCGAGGATCGCGAAGCCCGCGCCGACGATGCCGGCCGAGAAGTTGTCGACGAGCATCTCGAAACCGGGCTTGATCTTGCCCTCGATCGCGGTGTCGAACAGCTTCAGCACGTAGGCGGTGATCGGGGCGATGATCATGGCGCCGAGGAACATCGGGACGTCCGCGCCGACGATGACACCCATCGTGGCGGTGGCGCCGACGACCGCGCCGCGCTGGCCGTGGACCATCCGGCCGCCGGTGTAACCGATCAGGACCGGCAGCAGGTACTTGATCATCGGGTCGACGAGCTCGGCCAGGTTCTCGTTCGGCACCCAGCCGACCGGGATGAACAGTGCCGTGATCAGACCCCAGGCGATGATCGCCCCGATGTTGGGCATCACCATCCCGGCGAGGTAGCCGCCGAGCTTCTGGACGCGGGCCCGGAATCCGGCGCCGCTGACCTCGGGTGTGTACGAAGAGGCCATGAGGGATCTCCATTTCGGTGTGGAGAGTTATTGGAGGGGGTTCGTCCGATCGGGCTCTGACGAGGTGCCGGCCGGGGGTCTCGAAGGGGTTCTGTCCGATCGGCGCCGGCGAGGCGCCTGCCGGGGGTCAGGAGTGGAGGGGGCGGGACGGATCGGGGTCGGGGGTGACGCGTACGTGCGTACGGTCGAGGTCGGCCGGGGTCGGCATGCGGCTGCCCGGAAGCGAGACCGCGGCCGCGCCCCACGCGAGCCCCTCGGTGAGTGCCGCGGCGCCCCGCGCGCCGGCCGAGAGGAAGCCGGCGAGCAGCGCGTCGCCGGCGCCGACCGTGCTGCGCGGCACGCTCACCGGGGAGACGCCGGCCAGGACGCCGTCGGCGTCGACGAGGATCGCGCCGTCCGCGCCGAGGCTGGCCAGGACCGCTCCGGCGCCCGCCGCGCGCAGCCGGCGGCAGGCTTCGATCACGTCGCCGAGGGTGGCCGGTTCCGCTCCGACCGCCTCGGCGAGTTCCTCGCGGTTGGGTTTGACCAGGGCGGCTCCGGCGGCGACACCGGCCAGCAGTGCCGGGCCGCTGCTGTCGACGGCCAGGCGGCTGCCCGCGCCGACCAGCCGGGAACAGAGGTCGGCGAAGGCGTCGATGCTCGGGCCGGGCGGCAGACTGCCGCAGATGACCACCCAGTCGGCGTTCGCCGCGGCGTCCAGGACCGCCTTGCTGACCTGGGCGAACTCGGCGTCGGAGAGGACCGGGCCGGCCTCGTTGATCTTCGTGACGGTGCCGTCCGGCTCGGCCAGGGTGATGTTGGAACGGGTCCGGCCGGCGATCGGCACGGACAGCAGGTCGACACCCTCGGCGTTGAGCAGGTCGACGAGTTGTTCACCCTCGGCGCCGCCGGTGGGCACCACGGCGGTGGAACGGACCCCGTTGGCGAGCAGCGCGCGGGACACGTTGACGCCCTTGCCGCCCGGGTCGATGTGGGAGTCGGCGGCCCGCAGCACCTCACCACGGATCAGGGCGTCGACCTCGAGGGCGCGGTCCACACTCGGGTTCAGAGTGACGGTCAGGATCATGCCTTCACCACCCGGATGCCGGTGGCCTCGACCTCGGCGGCCAGATCGTGGTCCAGGCCGTTGTCGGTGATCAGCAGGTCGAGGTCGGTGAGGGCACCGAACTTGGCCAGGTAGTCATTGCCGATCTTGGTGTGATCGGCGAGCAGCACCACCCGGCGGGCCGCGGCGATCATCGCCCGCTTGACCGCCGCCTCGGCCGGGTCGGGAGTGGTCATGCCACGTTCGACGCTGCACCCGTTGGTGCCCATGAACGCGACGTCGACATACATGTCGGCGAGTGGCCGCAGCGCCCAATCGTCCACGGTGGCCAGAGTCTTGCCCCGGACCCGGCCGCCGAGCAGCAGGACCGTCAGGTTGGGCTTGACGCCGAGCGCGGCGGCCAGCACCGGGGAGTTCACCACGACGGTGAGCTCACGGTCGGCCGGGAGCAGCTGGGACAGGCGGGCCGTGGTGGTGCCGGCGTCCAGGATGATCGCCCCGTCCTCCGGGACCTCGGCGAGGGCGGCCTTGGCGATCCGCTCCTTCTCGCTTATCAGCACCGCGTCCCGGGCGGCCAGGGCGGGCTCGAAGCCGAGCCGCTCGACCGGGATCGCGCCGCCGTGCACCCGGCGCAGCACACCGGAGCGCTCCAGCACCGTCAGGTCGCGGCGGATCGTCTCGGCCGTCACCCCGAAGGTCTCGGCCAGCGCGACGACGTCGACCCGGCCCTCGGCACGGGCCCGCCGCACTATCTCCTGCTGGCGTTCCTCCGCGTACATCCTTGCTCACCCGCCTACTTCGTTTTGGCTTTGTCTTTGTTTACGCCCGCTTCTGCCCGAGCGCAATATGTCGAAGAGATTTCGGTCTCTTAAATTCGCAGGAGTTTTCGCTGCAAAACGGGCGGAAATAGGAAAGTCCGGTTGTGTTGGTTTACCGGTCTAGATCAGATGGCGTTCCACGGACACGACCCGCGACGGGGTGCCGTGCATCACGAGCAGACCGCCCGCCGGGATCGTCGCGTCCACCACGACCGGAGACAACCGGCGCGACAGCTCCTGAAGGGCGCCGAGTTCGGCACAGAGCGCGGCCGGGCGGCCCATCGCGAACGATTCCTCGACGATTCCCAGCGCGCCGTCCGGATCGGCACCCGGGAACGGATCACCGGCGCCGTACGCGGAGAGGAAGGAATGCGCCGCGACCGGCCGGTCCCGGATCAGGATGACGCTGCTCGTGCTGACCGGCGCCCGATTCCGCAGTTCGCCGAGAATCCGCACGTCATCGGGCCGGCTCAGCGCGTCGGCGGCCCGCCCCGGCGGCAGCCAGAGAACGTCGTCGACCTCACCGGAGCCCCCGGAAGGGCAGGTCGCGGCCGGGTCCACCTCGGCCGCGAAATAGTCGACGTGCTCCGGCCAGCCCTGTTCGGAATAGTCGGTCGCGCCCAGCCACGGGCCCAGCCGGACGGACAGGCCGGACCGTTCGGAGACCGCCCGCACCGCGGCCGCCACCATGTGCTCACCCGGGGCGGTACGCCCTTTCGGGAAACACCATTCGCCGTGCCGGAGATGCACGACGGCGACCTCCCGCGCGTTTCCGGTGCCACGCCAGAGAATCGCGCCGGCTCCGGTGACGGGCGCGGAGAACGACGGGCCGAGATGCACGGCATCACGGTAGGCCCGCGCCCGTCTTGATCGGAGCGCCCTATTCGGGGGAAGGGTGGGGGTAGCCGCGGAAGGCGGGCAGGCCGAGGGTCTTGCGGATGGCCTGCTGCACCTCTTCGAGCGGAGGACGCCCGTCCACGTCGTGCACGACCTCCTTGCGCCGGAACTGCTCCAGCACCGGCCGGGTCTTCTCGTGATAGTCGGTGAGCCGGGCCTCCAGCGCCTCCGGGGTGTCGTCGGCCCGGGTGATCAGCTCGTGGCCGCAGATGTCGCAGCGGCCCTCCACCTCGGGGCGGTCGGCGATCAGGTTGTAGTCCAGGCCGCAGTTCGGGCAGAGCCGGCGGCTGAGCACCCGGCGGCGCACCTCGTCGTCGGGCAGCTCCAGGTGGATGACGGCGTCGATGTCGTAGCTCTCCATGAAGAACTCGGCCTGCCGCCCGTTACGGGGGAAGCCGTCGATGATGAACCCGTAGTTCCAGTCGTGGATGCCCATCCGGCGCCGCACCACCTCCTCCACCAGCTCGTCACTGACCAGCTCACCGGCCGCCATGATCCGCTTGACCTGCGCGCCCATCTTGGTGTGCTGGCGCACGTGCCAGCGGAAGATGTCACCGACGCTGATGTGCACCAGGTCCAGGTCCTCCCGCAGCATCTTGGCCTGGGTGCCCTTGCCACTGCCCTGCACGCCCATGATCACGTACTTGCGCATGTGCCTCTCCTCAGTCCGTCGCGCCGAGGCGCAGCGGGCCGGGCGCGAGCCCGGACAACGTGGTCGGGTCGATGCTCCAGGCGCCCGCGACCCGGAACACGTCGCCTTCGGCGACCAGCACCGATGTCTCCTCGCCGAACTCCTCCGGCAGCCCGGCGGCGCGCTCGGCCGCGTCCGGCTCACCGAACCAGGACGTGACCTCACCGGTCTGCCCCACATACCCGAACGTGCGCAGCAGATCACCCGAGTCGGCGCGCTGCCACCGGTGCAGCTCGGTGACCCGGTGGGTGGCGAAGAACTGCACCTCCGCGCCGAGCTCCGCGGAGAGCGCCACCACGTCCGGTGGGTTCATCAGTGCGCGGCCGACGGCCAGCACCCACGTCCCCCCGGCACCGGGCAGCGGCGGGGTGACCGCGACCCGGTCGTCGGTGAGATGAGCCAGGTCCAGCCCGTCGCGCCACGGCACGGTCCCCAGGTCACGCAGGCCGAGCGCCTTCAGGACCGCGCCGGGATCGCCGCCGGCGACCGCCAGCCACGCCTGCTTGCCACCGAAACCGGTCATGACGTCATTCATGGTCCAACGCTATCCGGCCCTACGGCCAGCCGTAGTTGCGGCGCAGGATCGCCGCGATCCGGTCGAAACGGGGACGGTCCAGGACCGCGCCCTCCCGGCGGATGCCGTCCTCGCCGACCTCGATGACCCGGTCCAGGCGGACCCAGCTCGGCCGCGCGTCGCGGTCCCACTCGCCGGGACCCAGCGCCAGCCAGTCCCGCTGACCGTCCCGCTCACTCTGGCTGGAGAGCATCAGGCCGAGCATCGTCCGGGCATCCCGGCCCACCACCAGCACCGGCCGGTCCTTGCCCTGCGACGGATCGTCCTCGTAGGGCACCCACGTCCAGACGATCTCCCCCGGGTCGGCGTCACCGTCCAGATCGGGTGCGTAGGCGAGGTGGCGGCCCTGCTTCGGAGCGGCCTGCCTGACCACCGCCGGCTTCGCGGAGGCCGGTTTCGGCGCGGCCCCGGCACGGGGCACGGCGGGCTTCGGCGCCGCCGGCTTCGGAGCGATCTTCTTGGGTACGGCCGGAGCACCCGACCGCGGCGCCGGCGAGGCGGGCCGTTCCGGTTGTCCGAGAAGTCGTCGAAGGAAGGCTTTCAGCATTTCGAGCACCGGGCCACCCTACGGGCCGGTCCGTCCAGCCGACAGGGCCGAGATCCCGATCGCCGCCCCGAGGTCAGCCGGCAGAAGGCGCGGCTCACGGACTCCTGAGGTCGAACTCGCCGGCGCACACCCCGGTGAGGAAGGCGGCCCATCCGGCGCGGCCGAAGACCAGGGCGGCGCCGCCGGGATCCTTGGTGTCGCGGATCGCCACGATGCCGGGGAGATTGACGGCCACCTCGACACAGTCGCCGCCGTTGCCTCCGCTGCGAGTGCTCTTGTGCCAGACGGCACCCGTCAGGTCAGCCATCGCTCTCCTCGATGATCGTGCGGATGAGGTCGTCGGAGTCGGCCCGGCTGAGCGCGACCGCTCCGAGCCGGCCCCAGATCGACTCGTACGTCTCCACCTCCGCGAGCTTATCCAGGTAGAGGGCACCGGTGAGGTTCTCGCAGTAGATGGTGGTGGGCTCGGGTGACGCGGTGCCGACGGCCGGGAACTCGAGGATGGTGAACTGCCCGGAACTGGCCGCCTGGTGCGGGCCGGCGGCGAACGGGATCACCCGTACCCCGATGTTGCGCCGGGCCGACATGGTGACCAGATGAGCCAGCTGCTTCCGCATGCCCACGGTGTCCGGGATGGCCCGGCGCAGCACACCCTCGTCGACGATCACGTCGAGCCCGGGCGCCTCCGGCAGGCGACGGCTGAGCAGCGACTGACGTTCCAGGCGGACGGCCACGGCGCCGGCGACCGCGTCGGGGTCGGCGTGCCAGCCGCGGAACACGGCCTCCGCGTACTCCCTGGTCTGCAACAGTCCGGGGATCACGCCGGGGGCGTACGAGCGCAGCCGGGAGGCGGCCTGCTCCATACCGACGTAGAGCTCGAACCAGGCGGGGACGACGTCGCCGTACGCGTGCCACCAGCCTTTGGCCTTGGACTCGGCGGCCAGTCCGATGACCACCTCGGTGATGTGGCGCGGCGCCGAGTAGACCCCGCACATGGCGATCACGTCGTGCTTGCGGACCGGGACCTCGCCGTTCTCGATCCGGTACATCCGGGCGCGGGAGAACTCCAGCTCACCGGCGGCGGCCATCAGCGAGATGCCGGCCTGCTCGCGCAACTGCCGCAGCAGCCTGCCGACCTGCCGTTTCGGAACGGTGGAACCCGTCTCGTTCATGTGCTGCCGTCCCCCGCGGTGTCCCTCGACGGTCCGGGTGCATCGCACGGGACGATCCGAACGCCCCGCGCGAGACAGCGGGAATCCAGTGCCGAGATTCTCACCGCACCGGCTTGCGACTGAGCCTAAGGCACGCAAGGCTCCACTGTGTAGTCGACGAATCGCACATGGTGAGGGTGCCGGCTCCCGCCGACGCCTCAGCCCTCGACGCGCTCGCGCAGCAGGTCGTACAACTGCCGGTCCTTGACCGCGCTGAACAGCGTGTCGCCGACGCTGCTCAGGATCACGAACGGACACGCCCGGTCCGCGCCGGTCAGCGCCCTGTCGACCACCTTGCGGTGGCTGGACACCTCGTAGACGGTCAGCCGGTACTTCCCCTCGACCAGCGGCAGCACCTTCGATCCCGACGTGCAGTCCCGGATCGGGCGACCCGGCCCGGTCAGGTCCAGGCACGCGACCAACTGGGCGCGCCGTGGTTCCGGTGCCCACGCCCGGCGTTGCGCGGAGGACCCCGCGAACGCCGCCTGATTCAGGGTGCGGGTCGACCGGTAGTCCACCTCGGCGCCGCCGTCCTCACTGATCAGAATCGGATGCGGGGAGTCGCCACGGAACCTCGGCGCCGACGGGTGGTACCAGTTCTGGCACACCAGATGCAGGTCGTCCTCCGTGCGTACCCCCTGATCGACCGGCTGCGGGCCGACCGCGACCGGGGCCGAGACAGCGGGGTACGACTTACGGGGCGGCGGCGGAGCCGCCGACGGCGACCGGCCGCCGACGTCGACGAACAGGTAGGCGGCGGTACCGAAGAAACCCAGCACGGCCACCGCGACACCCGCGCTGATCAGGTGGGTCCGGCGCCGCCCACGCTTCCGCGCCTCGCCGGTACGCACGACGGGCGCCCCGGCCGGAGCCGAGGCGCCGGCGGGGCCGGACGGGACGGCGTCGAACTCCCCCAGCTCGAGGCCGCCGAGCGCGACGAGCCGTGCGCCGAGTCCCGCCTCGTCCGGCCTCCCCGGTGTTTCCCCTGCCTGTCCCATGATCTGCTCCCCGCCCCGCTCCCAAGGCGACGAACTATATCGATGCGATCGCTCTCTTCAGAAGAGGCGATCACTCTCCTCAGTGCATCGCTCTCCTCAGTGCGATGGCTCTCCTCAGAAGGCGTAGGGCCCGAACCGCCCCCACACGACGAAGGCGGCGAGCACGAAGAGGACCGCGCCCGGAGCGATCGCCTGCCACTCGCCGCGCCGCGCGTGCACCACGATCGCGCCGATCATGGTCAGGGCCAGGCCGGTCGCCGCCAGCGGCACCAGCACCGGCAGTACGTCGAGAGCCGCCGGGAGGATCAGGCCGATCGCGCCCAGCACCTCCAGTGCGCCGATGCCCTTGATCGCCCCCGCGCTGAAGTCCTCGGTCCAGGCCATGCCGGAAGCGGCCAGCTTCTCCTTCGGCTGGGTCAGCTTCATCACGCCGGCACCCAGGAAAGCGGCGGCGAGCAGGCCCGCGACGACCCACAGGACGATGTTCATGATTCCTCGACTCACTCGTTTGAGTTAAACGCTTGAGCGAACGGTAGGCCGGTTGAGTTAAACATGCAAGTGATCGAGACGGGTAGTATGCGGTCGTGGAGACATCTGAGCCACGCTGGCTGACCAGTGAAGAGCGCGCCGCCTGGATGACCCTGATGGGTGTCCTGATGCGCCTGCCCGCCGCCCTCGACGCGCAGTTGCTGCGCGACGCGGGCCTCAGCCACTTCGAGTACGGGATTCTCGCCGGCCTCTCCGAGACACCCGGCCGGACATTGCGGATGAGCGCCCTCGCGGTCCTCGCCGAAGGCTCCCTGGCCCGCCTCTCCCAGGCCGTCGGCCGACTGGAGAAACGCGGATGGGTGCGCCGCTCCCCCGATCCCACCGACGGCCGTTACACCCTCGCCACCCTCACCGACGAGGGCTGGGACAAGATCGTCGCCAGCGCGCCGGGCCACGTCGAGAACGTGCGCACCCTGGTCTTCGACACCCTCACCAGAGCCCAGGTCCGCCAGCTCCAGGAGATCGGCCGCCGGATCCTCGGCGCCACCGATCCGGGCGGTTCCTGTCCCACCCGATAGACCTATTGCCACCCCGCTGACCTGCGGAGATCATCTAGCCCATGTCGACGGAGACAGAAACCGAACCGCTCGGCTGGTGCGTCGTGGCCAACGTCGCCACCGAGACCGCCAACGGGCCGGGAGGCCTGGAGATCAGGGCCGGCGTCCGGCACTTCCCGGCCGGCGCCAAGGTGTGGGTGCTGCCGCCGATGTGGGCCAACGACAGCGACCGCCTGATGGTCGTCGGGCATCACCGCGGCCGCGGCCACCGGCTCGTCCGCGTCCCGGTCCTCTGGCGCCACCTCACCGGGTTCCGGGTCCGGATGATCTACAGCCCGGCCGTCATGCGGGCCATCCAGCGGCCCGCGCGCGGCTCGCGCCAGCCGTGGCTCTGGAACAGCCGCGCGCAGGCCCAGGAGTACGCCGACCTGTGGAGTCACGGCAAACCGCTCGAAGGCCGTCTGGACGACTCCACGGACCGCCCGCCGATCAGCGACCCGCCCCCGCCGGTGCTCGACCACAAGGGACAGACCTACCACCTCGCGCACTTCAACGCCTACCGGGCGCGGTACTCGGTGCTGCCGCCGCCGTCTGAGGCAATATGACCCGGTGACATTCTCCTGGCTGGACCTGCCCGCGACCCGGGTCGACGAGGCGGCCCGGATGCTGCTCGGCTGGCGGCTCACCGCGAACGGCGTGACCGCGCGGCTGACCGAGGTGGAGGCGTACAGCGGGCTCGGCGAGGACCCGGCCAGCCACGCCCACCGCGGGGTCACCGAGCGCAACCGGGTGATGTTCGGGCCCGCCGGCCGGCTGTACGTCTACCAGATCTACGGCATGCACTTCTGCGCCAACGTCGTCTGTGGTGAGACCGGCCGGGCCGCCGCCGTCCTGCTGCGGGCCGGCGCCGTCGTCGACGGGATCGACCTCGCCCGTGCGCGGCGACCGGCGGCCCGCCGCGACAGTGACCTGGCCGCCGGACCGGCCAAGCTCATGCAGATGCTCGGCCTGAACCGGGCCGCCAACGACACGTCACTGCTCGGCGACGGCCCGGCCGTCCTGGCGCCGCCGGACTCACCGGCGGGACCGATCTCGGCCGGGCCGCGGGTCGGCGTGACCTCGGCCCACGACGTGCCCTGGCGTTTCTGGATCACCGGGGACCCCACGGTCAGCGCCTACCGCCGCCACACCCCCCGAAAGCCCGCCTAGTACGCGGCTGGTTCCCACCGCTGCCTCGCCGCCGCTGAGACAGCGGTGGGGACCAGCCGGACCTTCGCGGCTGGGCGTCACCGCTGTCTTGCGGCCGCTGAGACAGCGGTGGGGGCCAGCTGGAAGATTGTCAGGTGCTGGGTGGCGCGGGTCAGGGCCACGTAGAGGTCGTTGACGCCGCGCGGGGACTCCGATCGGATCAGGTCCGGTTCGACCAGGATCACCTCGTCGAACTCCAGGCCCTTGCTCTGGGTGACGGTCAGCAGGACGGCCGGCTCGTCCAGGTCCCGGCCGAGGCCGGGCAGCGCGGCGGCGATCTCGGCGTGCCGGCCCGCCGGGACGATCACGGCGAGGCTTCCCCGCGCCTCCGCCACCAGTGCGGCCAGGTCGGAGGCGCTTCCGGACACTTCGCGGGGCTCGGCTCCCGAGGAGCGGACCGGCTGCGGCAGGTCGATCGGCGGGTCGGCGTCGGCGAGGAGACGGGCGGCGTACGCCATGATCTCGGTCGGGGTCCGGTAACTCACGGTCAGCGCGGCGAGGCGCCAGCGATCGGCGACGTACGGCGAGAGCACCGCCGACCAGGTGTCCGCCCCGCCTCGCGCCCCGGTCTGGGCGAGGTCGCCGACGATCGTCATGGACCGGCTCGGGCAGCGCCGCATCAGCAGCCGCCACGCCATCGGGCTCAGTTCCTGGGCCTCGTCCACGATGACGTGCCCGAACGCCCACCGCCGGTCCACCGCGGCACGCTCGGCAGCCGACCGGGTGTCCCGGTCGGCGTACCGTTCGGCGAGCACGGCGGCCTCCAGCACGTCGGCCACGTTCGGGATCTCCGCCTCGGCGTCGTCCTCCGCCTCGTACGACCGGGAGCCCGCCGAGATGTCCAGGACACCCTGCGCGTAGTCGAGCCGGCGCAGCCGGTCCCGGGCGGCCCGGGCACGCTGGACCGTGTCGTCCTCGCCGAGCAGTTCGGCCGCCTCGTCCAGCAGCGGCACGTCCGCCGCCGTCCAGCCGCCACCCCGCGGCCGGCGCAGCTCCGCGCGGTCCGTGGTGGCCCACAGATCACTGAGGAAGCGCTCCGGCGTCAGCACCGGCCACAGCTCGTCGAGGATCGCCCGCACCGACGGCAGCCCGGCGAGATCGGCGCGGATGTCGGCGACGTCGGCGTCGTCCAGCACGTTCGGGGTGGCCGGCGCGTCGTCCTCGCCCAACGGGTCGTTCCAGAACGGGTCCGCGCCGATCCGCTCGGCCACCTGCCGGGCCAGGACGTCCAGGATCCCGGCCACGAAGATCGGCCGGGCCAGGTTGTGCGGCAGTCCCGACTCCCGGGCCCGGCGGCGCACCGGCTCGCAGTCGTAACGGTCCAGGCGTACCGGATGCCGGTCCACCTCGATCTCGATCGGGGTCTGCGGGACACGCTGCCGTGCGGCGATCCCCCGGATCAGGAAGTCCACCATGTCGGACCGGCCCTTGAGCTCGGCGGTCTCCGGTGGTTCCGGAGCGGTCGCGGACACTCCCGGGAACAGGTCGGCGGGCGTCGCCAGCAGCACACCGGTCTCGGCCAGCGACGGCAGCACCTGGGAGATGTAGCGCAGGAACGTCGGGTTCGGGCCGACGATCAGCACACCGCGGGCGCTCAACTGTTCCCGGTACGTGTAGAGCAGGTACGCCGCCCGGTGCAGGGCCACCGCCGTCTTGCCGGTCCCCGGGCCACCCTGCACGACCAGCACACCCCGGGCCTCCGAGCGGATCACCCGGTCCTGCTCGGCCTGAATGGTCGCGACGATGTCGCGCATCCGGCCGGTGCGGTGCGCGTCCAGGGCGGCGAGCAGCGCGGCCTCACCGACGAGCGGCGAGTCTCCGGCGGCCGCGGCGACGTCCGCGTCGAGGACCTCGTCGTCGAGATCCACGACGGTACGGTCCCGGGTGCGGATGTGGCGGCGGCGGGCGATGCCGTACGAGGTGACGGCGGTCGCCACGTAGAACGGCCGGGCGGCCGGCGCGCGCCAGTCCACGAGCAGCGGCTCGTCGGTGTCGTGGATGCCGATCCGGCCGATGTGCAGGGGCCCGCCGTCGCGCGGGTCGAGGCGGCCGAAGCACAGACCCTGCTCGACCGCCTCGTAGCGGGCCAGCCGGTCGGCGTACCCGCGGGCGACCGCGTCGCGCTGGGACCGTGCCTGCGGAGTACCGCCGGACTGCCGCCACGTGCCGGTGAGGTGTTCGCGGACCCGGTCCCGCATCTGGTCCAGCCGGGCGTAGAGCATTGAGACGTAGTCCTGCTCCTCGGCGAACGCGGAGGAGGATTCCTTCCCGGAAACGCTTGACAGACTTGACACACTGGCCCCCAAGCCGTATTCTAAAACTGGATCCTTCTGTCGTACGGCCATCAGGTCGTACGAAGGTTCCAGCGTACACGCAGAACCGGGTCCGTCGAGAAGGCTCTGTTCAGTGCAGAAGGACCTTCAGAGCGGCGGCATCCGCGCGCCAGATCTCCTCGCTGAGCAGCCGGGCCTCCGCCTCGGTGTCGTCCGGCCGACGGACCGCCACATGGGTGTGCAGGTGAGCCCCCCGGTCACCGCGGGTCAGATAATCGATCGCCGGCGGGCGGAAACAGTCACGGATCGCCCGCGCCACCGTCAGCACCTCACGGTGATACAGGTCGGACTCGATCGGGCTCAGATCGATCGGCTCGGCGATGTGCCTGCCGCGCCACACCACGAACACGCAGCCACGGGCGATCGCCCGCCGGGAGAGATACGCGTCGGTGACCCGGCCCGACCAGACCCGCAGCCCGAACTCGGTCTCGTCGCGGCGGTCACCACACCAGCGGCAACCGCCCTCCCCCACACCCTCCGCCCGCATCCCCGAACCATAAACGATCCTCGATCCCCACAGTGGTCCCGCGACGCCCCGGACTACCAGGGGTTCACCGAACGCCAGCGCTGGCCGGCGGCGCCGGTGCAGGGGCGCAGGCGCACCTTGCCCACGCCGGCGGGGTCCACCGACAGCTCGGTGAGGCAGCGGCCCTGCCTGCCGCCGGCGCGCAGGGTGGTGGCGTACCACCAGCTCTGATTCGCCCGGTAGGTGCAGCGTGCGACCACCGCGCGTGTGCCGGCGGCGTTGGGCTGGACGCAGTTGTCGCCCTGGGTGAAGTGGCCCTCGCTGGTCTGGTAGAAATCCTGGCCCTGGTTGGCCCGATCGCAGTCGGCGGTGTGCAGGACGGTCCCGGTGGGCCCGCCGGTCAGGCACCGGTACGGGGTCTGCTCGGTGACGATCCAGCCCTGGTGCAGCGGCGGCGGGGCGGGCACCGCGGCGACGGGCACGGCCGGGACGGCGAGTGGAAGGGCCGCCGTGACGAGCAGGACCCGGCTGGTCAGCATCTCTCGACTCTAGGAAGGCCGCCGGGGCGGTGCGGACGATTCACGCGGAACCGCCGGCCGGTAGCGGCGAAACCGCCCCGAAGGGGCAAGCAGGACATTAGCGTCGACGGTGATGTTCTCACGTCGGGGCCTGTTGGGGCTGAGTCTGGTGTGCGGGGCCGGCGTGCTCTGGGCCGCCGCGCTCATCGTCGCGTACGTCTTCGCGGTACGGCCGGTGATCACTCCGGTCGCCGTGGGCGTCGCGGCCGTCCTGACCGTGCCCGGGTTCGCGGCCGGCATCCTGGCGAACCGGCGCGGCTATCAGACCCGCCAGCCGCGGCGGCTGTGGAGTCTCGCGTCGTGGGTGCCGCCGCACGTGCCGGTGTGGGCGGCGGCCGTGGCGGCGCTGACGTTCTTCGGGTTCTGGCTGTCCGTGGTGCTGGCGTTCACCGCACTGGAGGGCACGCCACAGCGGCGCGGCGACCAGTATCTGCTGGTCGACCACGATCGGGAGACCGTCGTCGACCGGGCCGCCTACGACCGGCAGATCGACCACGAGACACAGATCTCGCTGGCCGTGCTCGGGGCGTTCGCGGTGGGCGGGACGTTCCTTTGCGCAGCGCGGGCCACCGACCACGAGGAAGGCTGACCGTTCGGGGCTCCCGGGCATACCGTGGGGCGATGGGCGATGAGTTCGGCGAGGTGCTGACGAGAACGGCGCGGATCGCGGCCGACTGGCTCGGCTCCCTCGATCAGCGGCCGGTCGGCGAGACCGCGACCCTCGCCGAGTTGCGCGGGCGGCTCGGCGGGCCGCTGCCGGACGGCCCGGCGGACCCGGTCACCGTGGTCGAGGAGCTGGTACAGGCGGCCGAACCGGGTCTGGTCGCGATCCCGTCCGGCCGGTACTTCGGGTTCGTCATCGGTGGCGGGCTGCCGGCCGCGGTCGCTGCCGACTGGCTCACCACGGTCTGGGACCAGAACGCCGGCCTGTACGCGTGCGGCCCGGCCGCGTCGGTCGCCGAGGAGGTCGCCGGTGAGTGGCTGCGCGAGCTGTTCGGCCTGCCCGGCGGCAGCTCGTTCGCGTTCGTACCCGGCTGCCAGACCGCTCACCTGACCTGTCTCGCCGCGGCCCGGCACCACGTGCTGCGGCGGGCCGGCTGGAACGTGGAGGAACAGGGGCTGGCCGGGGCGCCGCCGATGCGGATCGTGGTGAGCGCCCGCCGCCACGCCACCATCGACCGGGCGCTGCGCCTGCTCGGTTTCGGCACGGCGACGCTGACCGTGGTCCCCGCCGACGACCGGGGCCGGATGGACGTCGCCGCGCTGCGGGAGGTGCTGCGGGACGGGCCGCCGGCGGTGGTGTGCGCGCAGGCGGGCGAGGTTAACACCGGGGCGTTCGACGATCTGGCGGCGATCGCCGACGTGACCGGGCCGGCCGGGGCGTGGCTGCACGTGGACGGGGCGTTCGGGTTGTGGGTGCTGGCCAGCCCGGAGCTGCGGCATCTGGCGGCCGGGGCGGAACGGGCCGACTCGTGGGCGTTCGACGCGCACAAGTGGCTCAACGTGCCGTACGACAGCGGTGTCGCGTTCTGTGCCCACCCGGAGCCGCACCGGGCCGCGGTCAGCGTGACCGCCGACTACCTGGTGCAGGGTGGTGCCGGCGAACCGCGGGACGCGATCGACTGGACGCCGGGGTTCTCCCGCCGGGCCCGCGGCTTCCCGGTGTACGCGGCACTGCGGCAGCTGGGCCGGCAGGGTGTCGCCGAGCTGGTGGAACGCTGCTGCGCCCACGCCCGCGCGTTCGCCGCGGGGCTGGCCGCGGTGCCGGGATGTGAGCTGCTCGGTGAGGTGGTGATCAACCAGGTGCTGTTCCGGTTCGGCGACGACGCGACCACCGAACGGGTGCTGCGGCGGGTGGTCGACAGCGGGGAGGCCTGGCTGAGCGGGACGGTCGCGGGCGGCCGGCGGGCGATCCGGCTATCCGTGTGCAATTGGCGCACCGGGGACGAGGACGTGCGGCGCACCCTCGCGGCCTTCCAGAAATCGGCCGCCGCGGAAAGCTGAAACCGCGGCCGGCGCGGAACGGCGGGCGAACGGCGGGCGGCGGGCGAACCGGGAACGGCGGCCGGCTACCGGCGAACGGGGAACGCTGCGAGTGGTGGTCAAGGCAGGCTGGCGAAGAACCGCGCGATCACGCTGGTCGCGTCGAGGGCGGTGGACGGCGGATCGAGGTCGAGCCGGCCGGTGACGGCCGGGTCCGCCGGGGCGGCTCCGGGCCACTGGTGGCCGGCTCCGGCGACGCTGATCAGCTCGATCATGCGGCCGCCTGGGCAGATGGCGACCGAGCGGGTGACCGGGCCGTCGACGGTGCTGGTGGGCGCGGCGCACGAGGCGGCGGCCCGCCGTGCGGCGATCATGTCGGGGACGGCCGGGCCGTCGATGCGGACCGGGACGCGGCCGGTGCCGCCGTTGTCGCGTTTCCCGGGGCCACCCGCCCAGGGGACACTCTCGTCGGCGGTGCCGTGGATGTGCAGCACCGGCACCGGTGCTGGGTGCGGGCAGTCGCCGATCAGTGTGCCGGCGACCGGCGCGATCGCGGTGAAGACGGTGCTGTCGCAGGCCAGCCGGTACGCCATCATCGCCCCGTTGGACATGCCGGTCACCCGGACCCGGGACGCGTCGATCGGAGCGCCCCGGGACACGGCCGTCACCACGTTCTCGAGGAACGCGACGTCGTCGGCACCGTCCCGGACGGCCGGGCCGCAACAGCCGGGGCCGGCGTTCCACGAGCGGCCCAAGCCGTCCGGGTAGGCGACCACGAAACCGTCGCGGTCGGCGGCGGCGTTCCAGCCGTACGAGCGTTCGGCCTGCGCCCCGGAACCGGCCCCGCCGTGCAGCACCACCACCAGCGGCACCGCCCGCCCGGCCGGCAGCGACGCGGGGCGGTAGGTACGGAAGGTGCGTTCGCCCAGGCGGTGCCCGGTGCTGCCGGGACCGATCGCGACATCGTCGCGGGTGCACCCGCCGGGCCGGTCGCGGGCGCATTCCGCGGGTAGGAGGCGGGTGCAATCCGCGGACTGGTCGGAGGCGCATTCCGCGGGCAAGAGGCGGGTGCAGTCCGCGGACTGGTCGGGGGCGCATCCCGGAGGCAGGTCGCGGGTGCACCCCGCGGGCAGCAGGAGCAGCAGGGTGAGTGCGAGAGGCAGCAGCCGGGGCATGGGCGCATCGTCCACCGGACGGGTACGGATCCGGTAAGGGTCATGTTCGGCGCGGGGCAGAAGTCCCCGGCACCGGATACCGTCGGAGTCTCGCGCGCGCGGGTGGCCGCCGAGGGGGAGGCCACCCGCGCGCACGATCAGCCCGGCACGGTTGGCGACCGGGATCTACGGTGGGCCGGTGGAGATCCGCCTCTGGTCCGTCGTCGCCGAGGGTGCGGCGCTCGCCGTGGCCGGCCACGGCGCCCGGGTGCACGAGACCGCGGACGCCGTCTTCGCGGCCGGGCCGGACGGCACCGTGGTGATCGCCACCGGGCTGCGCAACGCCGAGGACCTGCGGGTGGACGGCCCGTTCCCGCGGCTGGTCGAGGGCCGGCTCACCGGTGACGGGCCCACCCTGCACACGTTCGCCCGGCTGCCGGAGGGGTGCCTGGCGCTGGGTACGGCGCGGGTCACCGAGGCGGCCCGCCGGCGGGGCGTCCTGAAGCGACTGGACCTGCGGCTGGACACGCCGTTACCGAAGCATCTGCTGACCGTGGCCGGGACAACGGACGACCCCGGCGGCGCGGACTGGCTGGACCTGCTGCCGGAGGACCCGGTCAAGGCGCTGGAGGGGTTCGTCACCGACTGGTACGGCGAGGCCCCGGCCGGTGCGCCGCCGCCGGTGGACGGGCAGCCGGAGCCGCTGCGGGCCTTCCACCGGCTGGCGGGTGGGCGGCCGGAGTTCTACGACGGATCGCTCCAGGTTCATCAGCGGCCGGGCGATCCGCTGGTCTTCGGCGAGTCCGGGGACGGCACGTTCGAGCTGTTGATGGAGGCGGGCGCCGACGACCCGCACGTCTACTACCGGGGGCTGAGCGACCAGCCTCTGCGGGAGCGCGAGCGGCTGTCGGCGTACCTCCTGCTTTTGGCTCTGACCCGGGTGGCGATGGACCGGCCGCCGGAAGGTCTCGCGCCGGGGGGCATGGCGTTCGCCGACCGGGCGCAGGCGCGGCGGATCGTCGCGCCGCTGAAGCGGGTGCCGTTGCGGCCGCTGCGGTGGCCGTGTGCGCGGACGCGGATCTACGCCGGGCCGGACACGGTGGCGGTGGTCGGTGCGGACGACGCCGACTGGTTCGAGGTCTACGTGGGCGCCCGTGACCCGGCCGCACTCCGCCGGCTGCGCAGAATCGGACTGGATTGGGCGTCGTTCGAAAGCTGAACCGGTCAGGTCGCGGTCGGTCTGACCGATCAGGGCACCATGACACCAGCACCGACTCGGCTTCGCCGGATGGCACCGCCGCGGCAACTCGGCGCTCGCATCCGCTGGCTCTTCCTGATCTTCATTCTCTTCAATGTGGGCACCGCGGTGCCCCGCACGCTGACGGGCGACCTCGCACCGCTGCCGTGGCAGCTCGCCGCGGTGGCCGCCGCGCTCGGCCTGGGCTGGTGGTGGCTGCGCGGCTACCGCACCGGCACGTTCCCGGTGTGGGCGGCGCCGATCGAGGGCGTCGCGCTCGGGGTGATCGGCTACGGATCGCACAACTGGCTGATCACTCTCGGACTGCTGTTCTCCGCCGTCTCGTTCCGCGGGCTCTACGGGACGTGGCGGCACGCGCTGGTGATGACGGTGTCGCTGTTCGCCGCGTCGGTCGCCGCGATCGCGCTCACCGAGCCGGCTCAACTCGGCGTCTTCCTCCAGCAGACCGCCGGGGTACCGCCGCTGGCGCTGTTCACCGCGGCGGTCGCGGAGAGCACCCGCCGGCAGGAGCAGGCGGCGGCCCGGGAGCGGGTCTTCGCCCGGCTCGGTTCGACCCTGGTCACCACGTCGGACGCGGAGGCGATCGGCCGGCACGCCACCGACGCGGCGCAGGAGCTTCTCGGCGGTCTGGCGGGCGGCTGGGCGGCGATCACCCGCAACACCCCGGAGGGCCAGACGGTGAGCACGGTCGCCGGCCCGGTGCCGGCGGCGCTGCTGGCCGGCGACATCTCGTCGGTACGGGTGACGCTGACCCTGCGCAGCGACAAGCAGTTGTACGGCACCCTGATGGCCGGCGGCGACGTGCCGATCCCGGCCGACGTGATGCCCAGCCTGGAGGCGCTGGCCGCACAGACGGTCCTCGGGCTGCGTAACGCCGAACACGCCGCCGACCTGCGGCATCAGGCGTTCCACGACAGTCTGACCGGGCTGGCGAACCGGCTGCTGCTGCGCGACCACCTGGAGCAGGCGGTCGCCCGGGCCCGCCGGGGCAGCCCGGTGGCGTTGCTGCTGATCGACCTGGACGGGTTCAAGGCGGTCAACGACACGTACGGCCACGCGACCGGCGACCAGCTGCTGGTGGCCGTGGCACAGCGGCTGCGCGACGGCATCCGGGGCGCGGACACGGCGGCCCGGCTCGGTGGTGACGAGTTCGCGGTGCTGCTCGACGGCATGGACTCGCCGGACGACGCGGTGCTGGTCGCCGGTCGTCTGCTCGCCTCGCTGCAGGAGCCGCTGACGGTGTCCGGGGTGGAGCTGGCGCCGCGGGGCAGCGTCGGCGTGGCGGTGTGGCGGGACCACGCCGACGCCGACGCGCTGATGCACGACGCGGACACCGCGATGTACGCGGCGAAGTCGGCCGGCCGGAGCCGGGTCTCGGTCGCGGCCTGACCCGGCGGTGCGCCCGTTCAGACCGAGGCGATCGTGAAGGCCACCTCGTCGAGGAGTTCCCTGGCCAGGTAGCCGATCCGGCCGTACCGCGGGGCCAGCCGCTGGCCGCTGACGGCGTGGGCGAACGCGCCCCAGCAGGCGGCCTGGGCCGGTTCGGCCCCGCGGGCGAGCAGCCCGGCCACGATCCCGGCGCGGACGTCGCCGCTGCCCGAGGTGCCCAGGCCGGAGTCGCCGCTCTCCTCGCGCCAGGCCCCGCCGCCGGGTGCGGCGACGTGACCGTAGAGGGAGACCACGGCGTCGTGGCGGTCGGCCAGCTCCCGCGCGGCCGCGGCCAGATCGTCGCCGGGTTCCCGGCCCAGCAGGTGGCCGGCCTCGACCAGGTTGGGGGTGAGCACCGCCCGGGACTGGCGCAGCAGGCCGGCGTCCTTGCTGAGGGCGCCCAGGGCGTACGCGTCGAGCACCACGGCGGTGTCCTCGCCGGCCGCGCCGAGGACCGATCCCATCAGCTCGAGGGCGCGGTCGATGTCGTCGAGGCCGGGGCCGAGCGCGATCACGTCGGCCCCGGCGGCCATCTCCAGCACCTGATCGGACGGGATGCCCTCCGGTGCCAGGCCGACCACCTTGGCCTCCGGGACGCTGATGCTCAACGGCACGGCCGACTCCTCGGCGACCACGAGTTGCAGCCGTCCGGCGCCGGCCCGCATCGCGGCGACCCCGGCCAGCAGCACGGCCCCCGGGGTGCAGCGGGCACCGCCGACCACCAGGACGGTGCCGCGGGACGTCTTGTCGCCGCCCGGGCTCGGCAGCGGCCAGTCGCGCAGCAGTCCCGGCGTGACGACCCGCTCATCAGACCGGTTCGGCATTGACGTCCTCCTGCCGGGTCGGCGGGGCGTCGTGGCGGTGCAGGTGGTCGACCGCGTTGAACAGCTCCGGCACCAGACGGCCGCCGTCGCGGCGCCAGGTGCTGATCGAGCAGTTCGCGATCGCGCTGCGGTGGGCGAGGTCCATCAACTCGGCCTCGCTCAGCCCCTCGGCCAGATAGCGGACCATCAGCACGGTCGCCTCGTGGGCGAACAGGACGACCCGGCCGCCGGGATGGTCCTCGCGGATCTCGCGCAGCAGGGCGCGCAGCCGCAGCAGCACGTCGGCCCAGGACTCGCCGCCCGGCGGGCGATAGTAGAACTTGCCGAGCCGCTCCCGGCGGCGGGCCTCGTCGGGTAGCCGGGCCTGGACGCCGCGGGCGGTCAGCAGGTCCAGGACGCCCAGTTCTCGGTCGCGGAGGCGCTCGTCGACGATGACCGGCACACCGCTGTCGCCGAGCGCGATCTCCGCGGTCTGCCGGGTACGCAGATAGGGCGAGACCACCGCCAGGTCGGGCGGATCCCCGGCCAGGAAGCGGCCGACAGCCTCGGCCTGTTCTCGTCCGGCCGGGGCGAGGGGCACGTCGGCGTCCCGCTCCGGGATGTCGATCGACTCCGCTCCGGACGTCTCGGCGTCCTGCGCGGTGACGTTGCCGGTGCTGAGGCCGTGCCGCACCACCGCGAGCCAGTGCAGTTGCTCCATGCCCGGCCCTTACCCCGGCCGGGCCCCCGTTATCCCGGTCAGCGGTGCGGCGCGAACGCCTCCAGGGTGCGGGCCTGGTTCACCAGGTGGTCACGGGTGTCGCCCAGCTCCTGGATGGCGGCGCGCAGCGACTCGGTGCCGGGCACGTCGCCGGCGATCGCCCGGGTCGCGGTGAGCACCTCCATGGTGGCGGCCATCGTGCCGGCCGCCGCCGACAGCTTGCGGGTCATCTCTTCGCGCAGGAGCAGCAGCAGTGGATCCACCAGCGGGACACCTCCGGGCGGGGCGGCTCGACGGCCGCCGTTCGAACGGTCCTGATCGGCCGGACCATGGTGGCTCTGAGGGGACTCGACATTTTCTACACATCCGCGGCGCCGGCCCGATCAACAGACCATGCACGTGCTGCGCCGTCTCGATCCGCCACTGGTTCTGGCGTTCGCCCTCTTCGCCTTCGTCACGGGCTGGTTTCTGACCGGGTTGTGGCACGTCTGGGACCATCCGGTGCTGCCGTGGCTCGGGGTGACGGCGCTGTCCGCGCTGACCACCTACGAATGCTGGCGGACCGCCCGGTACGCCCGGCTGGACACCGACATCCGCACCTTCTGGCGACGCCTCGGCATCGCGTGCGCGATCCTCGTCCCGGGCTCGCTCAGCACGATGTACGACTCCGTCGGCGGGCCGGTCCTGACCCAGGAGATCTCGGTGCCCACCCAGATCGTCTTCGGGCTCGCGCTGGCGATGATCCTCACCGCGCTGCTGCGGTTGCCCACCTGGCGGCGTACCCGCGGCGACTGGCTGCGGTTCGGGCTGGACACCGGCATCATCCTGATCACCGCCGGGGTGCTCGTCTGGCACTACTCGCTGAGCCGGATCGACTTCAGCGCCTCCCCGAACAGCACGCCGCTGTCCGGCCTGGTGATCATCATGGTGTCGTTCGCCTCCCTGGTCACCTTCGTGAAGGTGGCGTTCGCCGGGGCCGGGCGCCTGGACCGGGGATCGCTCTACCTGCTGGCGGTCGGCGTGGCGCTGTCCGCGGCGACCGGATCCATCGTGCCGCTGACCGCCGACCGGCCCTATCTGGCGCCGGGGCTGATCGCCTTCCCGGTCTCGGAGATCGCCGCGATCCTGGCCGCCCGCCGCCAGCGCCGCCGCTGGGACGCGCCGACGCCGGCCCGGCCCGCGTCGCGGCGGTTCAGTCTCGTGCCGTACATCTCGGTCGTCCTTCTCTATGCCGCCGTGTTGCAGGTGGAGATCCCGCAGAGCGGCGAGGAGGCACGGATGGCGATCGCCGCCACCGCGGTCACCGTGCTGGTCGTGCTGCGCCAGCTCACCACGCTGCGGGACAACGCCCGCCTCCTGGACGCCGTCGACGCGAGCCTCCAGCAGCTCGATCACCAGGTGACGCACGATGCGCTCACCGGGATCGGCAGCCGGTCGGCGTACACCGGCGAGCTGTCCGCGCGCCTGGCCGGTGGGGAGCCGTTCGTGGTGGCGCTGCTGGACCTCGACGACTTCAAGGTGATCAACGACCGGTACGGCCACGCCACCGGTGACGCGCTGCTCCAGGCGATCAGCGGGCGCCTGCGCGACCGGCTGCGCCCTGAGGACACCGTGGCCCGGCTCGGCGGTGACGAGTTCACCCTGCTGCTGCCCGGGATGACCGAGGCGGACACCGATCTGCTCCTGCACGAGCTGCTCGCCGCGGTGCAGGCGCCGGTGCTGGCCGGTGGCCTGGAGATGGCGCCGCGGATCAGCGTCGGCGTCACCGCGAGCCGCCCCGACGACAGCGCCGGGGAGCTGCTGCGCCGTGCCGACGTGGCGATGTACGCCGCGAAGACGGCCGGCGGCGGCCGGTGGACCTGGTTCGACCCGATCATGGACCGGCTCGCCGACGACGACGCCCGGCTCACCGCCGACCTGCGCCAGGCCATCACCCGCGACGAGCTGTTCCTGGTCTACCAGCCGATCGTCGAGCTGCCGCACGGCCGGCTCGCCGGGGTGGAGGCGCTGGTGCGCTGGCGGCACCCGGAGCACGGCCTGGTCTCGCCGGCCGTGTTCATCCCACTGGCCGAGCGCAACGGGCAGATCGTCGAGATCGGCCGCTGGGTCCTCGAACAGGCCGTCGCACAGACCGCACGCTGGGAACGCGACCTCGGACCGAACGCGCCGGCCAAGGTCAGCGTCAACGTGTCGGCCCGGCAGCTGGGCCAGCCCGGGTTCCCGGCGGAGGTGGCGGCGCTGCTGTCGGCGGCCGGTGTCGATCCGGCCCGGCTGACGGTGGAGGTCACCGAGACGGCGGTCCTCGGCACCGGGGTGGCGCTGGAGGTGTTGCGGGCGCTGGCCGCGCAGGGGCTGAGCATCGCGCTGGACGACTTCGGCACCGGCCAGTCGTCGCTGAGCCTGCTGGTGGACTGCCCGGTCGACTGGCTGAAGGTGGACAAGTCGTTCGTCGACGGGGTGACGTCCGACAGTCCGCAGGCCGTCATCGTGGACAGCCTGATCGGGATCACCGAGGGGCTGCGGATGCAGGCGGTCGCCGAGGGCGTGGAGACGGCCGAGCAGGCCGAGCGGCTGTACCGGGCCGGATACCGGTTCGCGCAGGGATTCCACTTCGCGCGGCCGCTGGCCGAGAGCGACATCGAGCTGCTGATCGCGGCCCAGCAGGTCCAGCTGACCTGATTTCAGCTCATCTCCGCATGCGGCGGGCCGATCTGAGGCACCGTCGGGGTGGGGGTGAGCATGAACGTACGCCAGAAGCTGCTGGGCGGATATCTGCTGGTCGCGCTGCTCGTCGCGGCGATGGCGGGGATCGCCTGGCACTCCTCCACCGCCTCGGCGGAGCAGGCCGCCACCGAGGAGGCCGTCCGGATCGCGCACGGTATGTCCCTCGACGTCACCCTGGGACTGCCGGTCGACACCGAGAACGAGGTGGTCTCACCGCTCTACTACAGCCCCCGGGCACTGGACAACTACCTCCAGCGGATGCACGAGGTCCAGCACCGCGACGCCGTGGTGGTGGACGCCGCCGAGTACGTGCTCGGCGACGTGGTCCGGGAGAACGTCGGCACGATCTTCGACCACGATCTCGCCGGCGAGGTCGGCGCGACGATCGACGACGGCCGGCCGCGGGTGTTCGTGGAGACCAGCGAGGACTACCCGGACGGCATCAAGCAGGTCGTGGTGCCGATGACGAACACCGGCGGCCGGACCATCGGCGCGATCATCGTCGAGTACACGCCGATCTACGACCAGCTGATGGCCGCCACCCGGCAGGCGCAGTACATCACCCTGATCAGCGCCACCGTGGTGATCCTGCTGGTGCTGGCCCTCGGGTTCGGGCTCTCCGGCGCGCTCGTCCGCCGGATCACCTCGCTCACCACCGCGGTCCGGGCCATCCGGACCGGCGACTACACGTTGCGGGTGCCGCACGACGGCCGCGACGAGATCGGCCGCCTGGCCCGGGCCTTCAACTCGATGGCCGAGAAGCTCGAACGCTCGGCCCGCGAGATCCTCGCCAAGGAGTTCACCGACAGCATCCTGGCCGGCGCCGGCGAGGGCATCTGCGGTGTCGACCCGGACGGGCTGATCGCGTTCGCCAACGAGGCGGCCGGCCGGATCACCGGCTTCGGTGTCGCCGGCCTGCTCCGGCGGGAAGCCGGCGTGCTCTTGCCGGAGGCGGCGAAAGGCCTGGTCAACGGCACCCGAGAGGGCCGTCTCCAGCGCCCGGACGGCACCGAGGTACGCGTCGAGTACACGATCAGCGCGCTGGAGAAGGAGGGCCGCCCCATCGGCGCCGTCATCCTGCTGCGTGACGTCACCCGGCAGCGGGACCTCGAACACGACCTGCGCCACCAGGCGCTGCACGACGGGCTGACCGGCCTGCCCAACCGCAAGTTGCTGCTCGACCGGCTCGACCACGCGCTCACCCGGGCCCGCGCCGCCTCCGAACGGATCGCCCTGCTCTACCTCGACCTGGACGGCTTCAAACGGGTCAACGACAGTCTCGGGCACAACGCGGGTGACCTGCTGCTGCGGACCGCCGCCGAACGGCTGGCCGCGGTACTGCGCCCGCAGGACACGGTGGCCCGGCTGGGCGGCGACGAGTTCGCCGTCCTGCTGGAGGGGGCCGACACCCCGGCCGTCGAGGAGATGGCCCGCCGCTGTCTGGAGGCGCTCGGCCGGCCGTTCGTGGTGCACGGCCGGGAGGCGGTCGTCACGGTCAGCATCGGCGTGGTCCCGGACGCCGGCCGGTTCGCCGACGCCGACGAGGTGGTCCGCAACGCCGACGTCGCCATGTACGCGGCCAAGGACCTCGGCAAGAACCGCTTCATGGTGTTCGAGACCCGGATGCACGAGCAGCTGCTGAGCCGCCTCGACCAGGAGGCACGGCTGCGGGAGGCGGTGCACCGCGGCGAGTTGCGACTGCACCTGCAGCCGGTGGTCGCGCTGCCGGACGGTCAGGTGTCCGGGGCCGAGGCGCTGGTCCGGTGGCAGGACCCGCAGCGCGGGCTCCAGCAGCCCGGCTCGTTCATCCCCCTCGCCGAGGAGACCGGGATGATCATCGAGATCGACCGGTGGATCCTGCTGGAATCGTGCCGGACGATCCGCCGCTGGCAGGAGGAGAGCCCGGCGACCGCGCCCGCCTGGGTCAGCGTCAACCTGTCCGCCGTCCACCTGGACCTGCCGGATCTGACCGATCACGTCGCGTACGCGCTAGCCACCACCGGTCTGTCACCGCACTGCCTGGTGCTGGAACTGACCGAGACGGTGATGATGCGGGACCTGGCGGTGACCTCGGCCCGTCTGGAGGAACTCCGGCAGCTGGGCGTCAAGATCGCGATCGACGACTTCGGGACGGGGTACTCGTCGCTCGGCTACCTGCGTGACATCCCGGTGGACGTGCTCAAGATCGACCGCTCGTTCATCACCGGGCTGGTCGGCAACGCGCGCCAGCAGGAACTGGTCAGCGCGATCATCCAGCTCGGGCACACCCTCGGATTGCGGGTGGTGGCCGAGGGCGTCGAGGAGGCCGACCAGCTCACCCTGCTCACCGTGATGGGCTGCAAGTTCGCGCAGGGTTACCACCTGGGCCGGCCTCAACCACCCGACGAGCTGCGGGCCGGGCTCGCCGTGCCGGCTCTGGCCCGTACCGTCACCGGGTCCTGAAAAGGTCTCTCAGCAGCAGGATCTCGGCACCGTGGTGGATCATCTCCCGGTTGATGTGCAGGACGAGCGTGGCCATCGGTTCCTCGGCGAAGCCGCGCTCGGTGGGCCCGACCGGGCGGTGCAGGCCGTCCTCCCCGAGCAACGCCACCCCCTTCGACCAGGTGTGATAGGCGTCGTCCAGCTGAGTGAGGGCGCCCGCGGCGGTGCCCGCGTAGAGGTGGGTCAGGTAGTCGGCGGACCCGGCGCCGAAGTGGGCGGCGTTACGGGCGCCGAGGACGCCAACGATGAGGTGGCCGAGCCGCCAGGCGATCGTGGTGACCGGCGGCGGGGACGGCTCCGGCATGTCCCAGTCGATGGTGAAGTCACCGCCGCCGGCCGCCATGCCGGTGGTACTCGTGCCCCGCGGGCGCACATTCCACGCGCCGGGCGCGGGTTCCCAGAGGTACTCCTCGTCGGTGAGGCCCTCCAGCCGGGGGCGGAAGTGCACCCGCCAGTGCCAGTCGAGCTGTTCGCGAGGTGCCGGTTCCAGTCGAGGCTCATGCTCCCCAGGCTGCCAGGTCCTGCATGGAAACGGCCACCGCCCACCTCAGCTGGTGGATGAGCGGTGGCCGCGACAAGGGGGCTGAGGACCGGGCCGGCGCCGGAGGTGGAAGGGCCCGGCACCGGCCCGGGGTCTCAGCTCTGCACGAAGACCGAGACGGTCCGTGCCGGAACGGTCAGCGTGCCGGTGGACGCGGTGTACGACGCGGAGCGTGTCACCGGGTCGGCGGAGGCCTGCTGGACAGGGTGGAGCGCCACCTTCTTACCGGCGAGACCGGGCACCTTCTGGGTGGCCGTGGTCGTGCCGGCGTTGAAGACCACCGTGATCGACTTCCACCGGGGGTCGATGCCGCGGGCGTCCACGGTCATGGTGATGACGCCCGGGGTCTCGTTCACGCCGGAGAGCGGGAACGCGACGCGCTGCTGCACCTGCGAGCCGGTGGCCAGCCCGAAGGCCGGCGTGGACTTCCGGATTCTCAGCAGCTCCTGGTAGGCGCGGTTCGCCTGGTTGATCGCGGCACAGTCCGGGATCAGGGCCGGGTCGGCGAGCAGCGGCCTGGCGTAGACGTACTTCGACTCGTTGTCCGCCTTGGGCGGCAGGCCGCGGCCGAAGCCGTTGCCCCGCGAGCAGTCCCAGATGATCTGGTTGAACCAGTCCCCGGAGTTGAACGAGTTCCGGTCCAGCGACTTCGAGCGGAGCAGTTCGCTGCCGGCCGTGACGAACCCGGCGCCCTGGCCGAGCACGGTGGTGGCGAGCGCCACCGACTGGGCCCGGGCCCGCTGGGCGGCCGTGGTGGACTGCGGCAGCTTGTAGGCGAACGCGTCGTACAGGATCTCGTTGTCGTGCGCGTCGACGTAGGTGATCGACTCGCCCGGGTTCTTCGTGTAGCCGGCCTGCGCGCCGTTGTAGTCGACCTGTGAACCCTTGACCGCCGCGCCGGCCGACGAGGTGAACGTGTAGTCCGCCAGGTTGCCGGTCAGGCCCACCTTGATCAGGTCCTGGTAGTGCAGCAGACGGGCCTTCTGCTCGGCCTCGGTGCCGTTGACCGCGTCGCCGTTGGGGGCGCCGGCCAGACCGGACGCGAAGCCCTGGATGCGCGGGTTGCCGTCGAACGGGCCGCCACCGCGGACCGCGTCCCGGAGCCGGTCGTTGAACGTGCCGATCCCGGTCCCGGCGAGCTCGGTCTGGGACGCCTGGACGAAGCGCGCGTTGTTCGCGACCTCACCGAAGTTCCAGCCCTCGCCGTACACGTAGATGTTCTTGCCGTCGACGCCGTCCTTCGCGACCGTGAGCCGGTCGAGGGCCTTGCGCACCGCCAGGATGTTCTCCTTCGGGTGGTGGCCCATCAGGTCGAAGCGGAAACCGTCGACCCTGTACTGCTTCGCCCACGTGACGATCGAGTCGACCACGAGCTTGCCCATCATCGCGTTCTCCGGCGCGGTGTTGGCGCAGCAGGTGGAGTTCGCGATGCTGCCGTCCTCCAGAAGGCGGTGGTAGTAGCCGGGCACGATCTGGTCGAGCACCGACTTGGCGTCGGTCCCGGCGGCCGAGGTGTGGTTGTAGACGACGTCCATGACCACGCGCAGCCCGGCCTGGTTGACGCCGGCGACCATCGAGCGGAACTCCTGCGTCCGCTTGTCGGGGTCGGCCGCGTAACCGCCCTCCGGGACCGTGTAGTGCAGCGGGTCGTAGCCCCAGTTGTAACCGTCGGTCGCGGCGACCGCGGCGATGCAGGCCTGCTGCTCCTCCGAGTCGGGCGGCAGCGAAGCCAGGTCGCAGGCGGGCTGCCGCTGGTCGGCGCGCTTCTCCGGGATGGTGGCGAAGTCGAACGCCGGGAGCAGGTGCAGGTGGGTGACGCCGGCACCGGCGAGTTCCCGCAGGTGCTTCATGCCCGTGGTGTTCCGGTCGGTGAAGGCGCTGAACGTGCCCTTCTTCCGCGTCGCGACCGAGTCGTCGGCGATCGAGAAGTCCCGGACCGACAGCTCCGAGATCTGGATCTTCGCGGGCGCCACCGCGGCCGGTTTCCTCAGGTTGTTCCAGCCGGCCGGCGCCAGCGCCGGGTCGGACAGGCTGACGAACCGGCTGTGGGTGGAGTCGGCGGTCAGCGCCACCGAGTACGGGTCGGTCACCGACGCGGTGACGATCTTCTGCGTGGCCGGCTGCCACGCGGTCACCCGGAACCTGTAGAACTTCCCGGCCCAGTCGCCGCGGCCGGACCAGACGCCGGTGCGGTCGTCCCGGGACAGTTCGACCAGCGCCGGGGAGACCTGGTCGGCGGTGTCGTAGACCTCGAGTTCGACACTGCGGGCGGTCGGCGCCCAGACGGCGGCGCTCGCCTTCCTTCCGCTGACGACCGGGCCGAGGGTGGCGGCGGCCGCCTTCTCGTAGACGTCGTCGAGGACCCCGGCGAGCTGGACCCCGGTGGCCGAGAGCAGCTTTCCGGTGGCGTCGCGTTCGGTGACGACCACCTGGCCGCGGAGGATCTCCGGGAGCCTGTTCGTGTTGATGGCGAACGCGCCGTACTGCCAAAGGTGCGGAAAGGCCTCACGCTGTGCCTCGGTGAGGCCGTTCCTCTGCGCGGCGAGAGAGACCGACCGGTACGTCCCGGTCAGCTCGCCGTCCGCGACGCCGATCCCGCCCGTCGGCGACCACACCAGGTCGTAGACCCTGCCGTCGGTGCCCGCGCCGACCGGCTCCAGGGTGGTCCCGGTGCCGGTCTTCCAGGCGATCGTGCCCCGGTCCAGCCAGACCGCGGCCGACTTGGTGACGTCCGCGACGCCACCGCCGGCACTGGTCTTGACCAGCGGCAGCAGACGGGTCTCCTGGCCGGCGAGCAGCCAGACCTCCCGGCCCGCCTTGGCGAAGTCGAGGGACTGGTCGGTGGGCAGGTCCTTGGTGTCACCGTTGTGGAGGATGTAGCTCAGCGACGTCGCCCCGGCCGCCAGCGGCACCTCGAAGACCGCGCCGTAGCTGTCGATCCGGGCCGGGAGCAGCGGGCTCGACCAGTCGGTCGGACTGGCCGCGCCGGCCCAGACGTGCAGGCCCCAGCCGTCGTAGTTCCCGTCGGCCCGCTTCCAGTGGATGATCGCCTTGGACTCGTCCTGTGCCGGGTCGGGCTGACCGGTCGCCGCCTGCCGGGACGGATGGACCGCCGCGTCGCCCTGCTTGATCCAGATCTCCGGGTTGGCGCCGATGTTGATGGTGCGGTCGGCGTCGACGTCCTTGGTGCCGTTGTCGTCGACCACGACGAACCCGACGCTCTTCGCGCCCGGCTTGAGTTTGACGTAGGCGAAGCGGCCGTACGAGTCCTCGCCGGTGAACTGCTGGCCGTCGGGCCAGGTGGTGGACATCGACGGGTCGACGTCGCCCCACACGTAGAGGTTCTGGTCGTCGTAGCCGCCCGCGGGCCGCTGATAGTGCACGACCGCGTAGCCGGCGGTGGACTCGGCCGCCGGCGTGCCGACGGTGATGTTCGTGGTGGCCGACGCGAGCCGCCCCCTGCTGTCGCGCACCACCGCCTTATACCGCACCGCGGTCTTCCCGGCCAGCCCGGTCAGGTCGTGGTAGATGCGGTAGGGGGCCCGGTCGGCGGTGCCGAGCAGCTTCCATTCGCCGTTGCCGGCCTGGGCCGCGAAGGTCACCGTGGACAGCGGGTCACCGACGACGTCGGCGACGATCTCGGTGCGGCCGGCAACCGATGCGCCCGGCTGCGGGCCACTGAGGGTCACGGTCGGGGCATGCGACGGTACGGCCACTGCTCCCCCGGCTCGCAGGACGACGGAGGACAGCGCCGGAACGGTGACGGTGATCCGCCCGCCGGCGTCGGCGTTCGCGCTGGCGGCCCCACCGTAGATCCCGGTGAACACGGTGTTCGGGGTGGACGTGGCGAACGAGACGGTCTGCGCCGTGGTGGCGTTGTTGACCGCGACCACGTACTCCTTGCGGGTGGTGTCCCGGGCGATCCGGGAGGCGGCGAAGACGCCCGGCCCCTCGGCCGCGTAGCGGGTCTGCTGGATGCCGGTGACCAGCGCCGGGTTCGCCCTACGGAGCTTCGCCAGCTCGGCGATGGTCCGGTAGACGGGGTGCGACGTGTCGTAGTTGTCGACCGCGTGCGTGCGGTCGGTGCCGATCAGGTCGTCGTCCAGGTAGTCGGCGCTCTTGTTGGCGAACATGTCCTGACGGGCGTCCTTGTCGCCGCCCGGCCCGGTGAAGCCCTGCTCGTCACCGGAGTAGACGACCGGCTGGCCGCGGGTCAGGAACATCAGCTCGTGCGCGAGCTGGTCGCGCTTGAGCTGGGTGTCGGCGGTGGCCGCGGCGGCGATGAACGAGCCGATCCGGCCCATGTCGTGGTTGCCGAGGAAGGTCGGCAGCCGGTCCGCGCCGGTGTTGCGGGCGGTGTAGAGGTCGTCCTTGGCGTAGAGGCCGGACAGGGCGTTCGCGCCGCTGTTGCCGGTGACGAAGCCGCGGGCCGTCTCCTGGAACGAGAAGTCCAGGGTGGCCGGCAGGTTGCCCTCGCGCACATAGGTCGACTGGATCTCCTGGTCGGCGCTGTAGACCTCGCCGAACATGAAGAAGTCCTTCTTGCCGGCCCGCTTCGCGGCCTTCTCCACGCCGGGCGCCCACTGCTGCCAGAACTCCAGGTTGGAGTGCTTGACGGTGTCGAGACGGTAGCCGTCGATCCCGGTGTCCTTCACCCAGTCGCCGTAGATCTTCGTCATGCCCTCGACGACCTCGGGCCGCTCGGTGAACAGGTCGTCGAGACCGACGAAGTCGCCGTACTCGCTGTTCTCACCGGCGAAGGCGGAGTCACCGCGGTTGTGGTACATGTTCACGTCGTTCAGCCACGCCGGTTTCTTCACCTTGCTGTCGGCCGCGTTGGCGAACACCGGGGTGTACGGGTACGAGGTGGCGTCCGTCTTGGGGAACTGTTTCGAGGTCGCGTAGTTGCGGTCCTCGAACGGCTGCCCGTCGGTGTCGGTGTAGGGCGAGTCCGCCTTGTCGACGTAGGTGTACTTGTCCTCCGCGTACCTGATGACGTCCGCGGTGTGGTTGACGATGATGTCCAGGTAGATCTTCATGCCCCGCGAGTGCGCGAGCTTGACCAGCTTCTTCAGGTCGGCGTTGGTGCCGAAGTGCGGGTCGACCTGGGTGAAGTCGGTGATCCAGTACCCGTGGTAGCCGGCTGACACGTCGGCGCCGGTGCCCTGCACGGGACGGTTCTTGAAGACCGGGGCGAGCCAGATGGCGGTGGTCCCGAGGCCCTGGATGTAGTCCAGGCGGTCCATCACGCCCTTGAGGTCGCCACCGTGGTAGAAGCCCTTGTCGGTGGGGTCGTACCCGGTGGAGAGCCGGTCTCCGGAGAGGCCGCCGCGGTCGTTCTTCCGGTCCCCGTTGGCGAACCGGTCGGGCAGCACGAAGTAGAACTGCTCACCCGAGGTGGGATTGTCGGAGCCCCACTGGGCGATCACGGAGTCGCCGGGCGTTTTCCCTCCGGCGGCGGACGGTGCCGCGACGGCGGCGGAGGCCGGCACGGCGAGAAGTGGGAGGACGAGGCTGAGCAGCGCGGCGCCCAGCTTCAGACGGCGGTGCAAAGGTCTGTTGAGTGCCACTGCGCACCCTTCCGATTCGGTGGTATCGGATTGACAGTTCTATATTTCGTCACGTCCCCCCGGCGCGGAAGCCGCTGGACGCCCTCGGAGTAGAGTGCTCCAGGACAGGCTCGACGACGCGCCGCGGCGACAAACCCGAAAAAGGCCGTTCAGGACGCGTTCCATCGACCGATCGGCCTGTATCGCTCCTGTTGCCGGGACGTTAGCAAGGTCTTGCATGGAATGGAAGACCTTTCAGGACCATGCCGAGCACACTACAGACGACTAGAGTGAGACCATGCGTGCGCGAATGGCCGATATCGCCAAACAGGCTCAGGTCAGTGAGGCGACGGTGTCGCGTGTCATTAACGACCGCCCCGGCGTCTCTGCTGAAACCCGACAAGCGGTCCTGACCGCACTCGACGTCCTGGGTTACGAACGACCGGAAAGATTGCGCAAGCGCAGTGCCGGTCTGGTCGGCCTGGTCGTCCCCGAGCTGGACAACCCGATCTTCCCCGCCTTCGCCCAGGTGATCGAGTCGACGCTGGCCCAGCACGGTTACACGCCGGTGCTGTGCACCCAGTCGCCCGGCGGCGTGACCGAGGACGAGTATGTGGAGATGCTGCTCGACCGGCAGGTCTCCGGCATCGTGTTCATCTCGTCGCTGTCCGCCGACACCACCTCCGACCGCTCCCGCTACCAGCGCCTGCTCGACCGGCCGCTGCCGATCGTGCTGGTCAACGGCTACGCCAAGGAGCTGGAGGCACCGTTCGTCTCGTGCGACGACCGGGTCGCCGGCGACCTCGGCGTGGCCCACCTGGTGGCTCTCGGGCACCGCCGGATCGGCATGATCTCCGGCCCCAACCGGTTCATCAACACCCAGCGCAAGCTGGAGGGCTACCGCATGGCGATGAAGCGGGAGGTGGGCCTCTCCGACGCCGAGGTGAACGACCTGGTCTCGCTCACCCTGTTCGGTGTCGAGGGTGGCGAGGTGGCCGCCGAGCGGCTGCTCACCAAGGGCGTGACCGGCATCATCTGCGCGTCGGACATGATGGCGCTCGGCGCGATCCGGGCCGCCCGGCGCCGTGGCCTGCGGGTTCCCGAGGACGTGTCGGTGATCGGCTTCGACGACTCGGCGCTGATCCCGTTCACCGACCCGCCGCTGACCACGCTGCGCCAGCCGGTGGCCTCGATGGCGGTCGCCGCGGTGCGGTCGCTGGTCGACGAGATCAACGGTCATGGCGCGCCGCACTCGGAATATCTCTTCCACCCCGAACTGGTGGTGCGCAACTCGACCGCGATCGCGCCGATGCGCTCGGAGATTCCGGTCGCCACTCCGGCTGCCTGACCGAAATCGTACGGATGGCGGCCATGTCGCGACCCGTACTCGGTGAGAGCGTTCTCCCGCATTTTCGAACACGACCGGCGCCCGCCGATTCCGGTGGGCGCCGGTCGTGTTTTCCATCGGACAATCAGCCCTTCGTGCCACCGGCGGTAAGACCGGACACGAGATGCTTCTGGGCGAACAGGAATACGATTCCGGCCGGGATCGTCACCAGGACGGCGGCGGCGGTGAGATATTCCCACTGCGGATTGAACTGCGGCACGAACTGCTGGAGACCGTACGCCAGGGTGTATTTGTCATCGGTCTGGATGAACGCCGACGCGTACGCGACCTCGCCCCAGGCGGTGAGAAAGGCGTAGAAACCGGTGACCGCGATGGCCGGGCGGGCCAGCGGCAGGATGACCCGCCAGAAGATCCGGAACGGGCCACAGCCGTCCAGTGACGCCGCCTCGTCGAGCGAGGTCGGGATCGAGTCGAAGTAACCCTTGAGCATCCAGGCACAGAACGGCACGGCGATCGTCAGGTACGCGATGACTAGCGCCGGGAGCGTGTTGATCAGGCCGAGCTTCGCCATGATCGCGTAGATCGGGACGATCAGGATGGACACCGGGAACATCTGCGTGACCAGGAAGACCATCATCAGCGACCGGCGGCCCGGGAAGTTGAACCGGGACAGCGCGTACCCGGTGGTCGCCGAGAAGAAGATGCCGATCAGCATGGTCAGGCTCGCCACGATGACCGAGTTCAGGAACCAGGACGGGAAGTTCGTCTCGAACAGCACGTACTCGTAGTTCGCGAACGTCGGGTCCTTGATCAGGGTGATCTCGGTGCTCTGCACGGCGTAACCGGGCTTGAACGAGGAGAGCACCACCCAGGCGATCGGGCCGATCGCGATCAGCACGGCCAGGATCAGCGTGCCGTGCAACGCCACCGACGCGCCGGGGCTGCGACGGCCACGCCGGGGCTTGTTGACACGCGCCGGCGCACCGCCTGCCGGCACCGCGATCGGTGGGGTCGTGGTCATCTGGGCCATGTCACCAAACCTCGCCTTGCTTGCGCAGCACCCGCCGGTAGAACACCGAGAAGATGAGCAGGATCGAGAGGATCAGCACGCCGTACGTGGAGGCGAGCGAGTAGTTCCGGATGCCCTCGAAAGCGGCGCGGAAGGCACCGGTCACCAGGATCTCGGTCGATCCGGCCGGCTGGCCCTCGGTCACCAGGAAGATGATCGGGAACATGTTGAAGGTCCAGATCGTGCCGAGCAGGATCACCGTCATGCTGACCGGCCGCAGCCCCGGCAGGGTGATGTTGCGAAACCGCTGCCACGGCGTCGCGCCGTCGATCTCGGCCGACTCGTAGAGCTCCTCGGGGATGCTCTGCAGACCACCGAGCAGGGCCACCATCATGAACGGCACACCCAGCCAGATGTTCGTGATCACCGCGACGAACAGTGACGTCCACCTGTCGGCGAACCAGGCGACCGAGTCGATGCCGATCGCGTTGAGCAGCGAGTTGACCAGGCCGAGCTGCTCGTTGAAGAGGAACTTCCAGGCGAAGGCGCTGATGAACGCCGGCACCGCCCACGGCAGCACCAGCAGGACCCGGTAGAAGCCGCGGAACCGCATCTCCCGGTGGATCATGACAGCCAGGCCGAGGCCGAGGCCGTAGTGGAAGACCACACCCGCGGCGGTCCAGATCAGGGTGGTCCCGGTCCACTGCCAGAACTCACCGATCTTCCCGGTGAGGACGTTGACGTAGTTGTCGAGCCCCACGAACGACCAGGCGTTCGGGTTCTCCTTGCAGACCTCGCCACCGGTGATCGACTTGGTGCAGATCTCGGCGAGCTGGTTGGCCTCGGTCTGGTCGGTGAACGTCAGCCAGATGCCGTTGACCAGGGGATAGAAGATCAGGACCGCCAGGACCGCGACGACCGGCACGACCATCGCCCAGGCCGCCCAGTGCTTGTCCCAGTTCCGCCGCAACGCGGTGCTCCTCGGCGCCGCGTCGGCAGTCACAGTGCTCATCAGCTGTGCTCCAGAGAGGAAGCGAAGCGGGCGCCGGCTCTCGGCGAGCCGGCGCCTGCGTTCAGGACCGTCAGTTGGTGGCGTACGAGGGAACGACCTCGGCCTTGTACTTCTGGGCCACGGCGTCGAGCGAGGCCTTGGCGTCCTTGTTCTGCACCAGGACCTCGGTGGCGAGAGTGTCGAGCGGGCCGAAGAACTGGCCACCCTCCGGGATCCACGGGCGGTTCACGGCCGACTCGATGACCGGCTTGAAGGCCGAGATCACGGCGTTGCCCTTGACCGACGCGACCTCGTAGGCCGACTTGCGGGTCGGCAGCACGCCCAGCTTGTCGGCGAGGGTCGCCTGCGACTCGGCGGAGTTCATGAACTTGATGAACTCGACGGCGGCGGCCGCCTTCTCCTGCGGGACACCCGAGTAGACGACGTAGTTGTGGCCACCGATCGGAGCACCCGCCTTGGCGGAACCGGCCGGGACCGGCGCGATACCGAGGTTCTCCAGGCCACCGAAGGCCGGAGCGGCCTTCACGTTCGCGACCTCCCACGGGCCGTTGACGATGAAGGCGACCTTCTTCTCCTTGAAGAGGGTCATCATCGTGCCGTACGAGTCGGTCGCCGACGGCTTGACCGAGGCGCCGCTGTCGATCAGGTCCTTCGCGATGTTCAGGCCCGCGACGTTCTGCGCGGAGTTCACCACGATCTTCTTGCTGGCGGTGTCGACCAGGTCGCCGCCCTCGCCGTAGAGGAACGGCAGGGTGAAGTAGCCGGCCGGGTTCACGTACAGACCCGCGGCACCGGTCTTCTGTTTCACGGTCTGCGCGGCGGTCTTCAGCTCGGCCCAGGTCTTCGGCACCGCGACGCCGGCCTTCTCGACGAGCTCCTTGTTGTAGAGCAGGGCGAGGCTGTCGGTCACCTGCGGGACGCCGTAGGTCTTGCCGTCGAACTTGTTCGAGGCCAGGGCGGCCTCGTTGTAGTCCGGCGCGTCGGCGAGCAGGGCCGAGTCGTCCAGCGAGTAGAGGTAGCCCAGCGACGCGAACTCGGGCACCCAGGCGACCTCGGCGCGCAGGATGTCCGGGGCCCCGGTCTTCGCCGCGGCGGCGGTCTTGAACTTGTTCTGCGCGTCGGCGAACGGCACCGACTGGTAGTTGATTTTGATGTTCGGGTACTTCGCGTTGAACTGCTTGATCAGGTCCTGGAAGACCGGACCCTCGTTCTTGGCGTCCGACGTGTCCCACCACGTGAGCTCGGCGGACAGGGCGGCCGGGTCGACGGCCTTGTTGTCGCTAGCGGCCGGCTCCTTGTCGCCGCTGCACGCGACGAGGGTGAAGGCGAGGGCCACAGAGGAGAGAGCGGCCAGTCCCTTGGTTATGCGACGCATGTTGCGCTCCTTGAAGACCTGCTTGGTGACGACCGGACGTTAGCAAGAGTTTTCGGTGTTAGAAACCCCTTGCGAACCAACTTGCAACACGGGCGTCTCCGAAAACCCGCACGATTCCGGCATCGCGGGCGCTCCAGGGCTTCTAGCTGCTGTTCCGTTACCGATAGTGGCCCATCAGGGAACACAACCGGCATGGAAGCGGGCGACATCTCTTGCAGGCGAGCTTGCGCGAAGGCGCGCGATAGAGCGTTTCGCCATGCAACTTCTTTCATGGACGACTGAAAGCCCGTGCCGGATTTCGACGGGCAGCCACCGGTCAGGGCGGAAAAGCGTCAGGAATGTAAACAAGCGGTGACCGGCATACCGCCGGTCACCGCTGTTCGAACGCCTCGGGCGCGGATCAGTGCCCGGCGGTCACCATCGCCAGGTCACGGATCAACTCGGACACCACCACCGGATCCAGGTCGCCGAACGTGGCAACCCGGCCGGCCGCTTCCACGACACCGAGGGTCTGCTCAGGGAAGAGGTCCACGGCGCCCACGGCGATGCCCGGCTCCAGACCCAGAATGAACTCCAGACCCCGCGCCGGCGACATGGTCACGGCCGTCTGCACGCCGCCGTCCCCCGGAGCCGCCCGCCGCCAGCCTCGGCTTTCCAGGCCCAGCACCGCACCGGCCGGAACCCGGCGGCCCTCGAACCGGGTCAACACGGCGGCCGCCGCCTCGGCCCCGGTCAGGCCGGCGACCTCCCGTCCGAGCTGGGCGAACGGCTGCACGATCCGGTAGTCGGCGAAGATCTCCGACCACAGCGGCAGCGTGCCACCCAGATGGACCGGATGGACCACACCGACGACCTCACCCTCGGCGATGGTGACGGCGTCGTCGTGCACGTCGGCGAAGGTGCCGTCCTCGGCCACCCGGAACCCGCCGGTCAGGCTGCCCTGCCCGCCGTAACGGCCCCAGAGAAGCCGCCGGGTCAGGTGGCGCACCAGCGGATGCTCCGCCAAGAAGCGCCGGAACTCGTCCACCGGCCAGCGGCGGCCGGTCACCATGGCACGTTCCAGACGGCGAACCTGATCGGCGGCGACCGTCCGCACATCCTTCTTCAGCAGCAGAAACCGCCGGTGGGCGGCGGAGGCGCGCTCCGCGTCGTCCCGGGCGCCCGGCTTCGGCAGAGTCTTGAGCACCTTCCCGCCGGCGTCCACGACACACGGCCTCAACTCCTCGTCGAACCGCACGGCGAAACTCCGGGACCCGTAGTCGAGCGTCAGACCACCGTCGCCGTCCAGCCCGAAGTCCGGCACCAGACGGTCCGCGAGCTGCTCGGAGGTCAGGCCCAGCCGGTCGGCGACCTGGCCGATCTGACGCTGGGCGGCCGTACGGAGGCCCGCATACCGCGAACGCTCGGCGATGTGGTTGAGCTGCACGAGCGCGAACTCGGTGCCGATGTCGGCGAGCACACCCAGACCGGTGACGGCCCGGGCGTGCCCGCTCTGCCCCGGCCACTCCATGATCAGCGGGGTGAGCCGCCGTACCGTCTCGTCGTCACCGACCAGCCCGAGCGCGTCCAGCGCCCAGCCCTGCCTGCCGTTGGCGCCGGCGGCCAGCCACGCCTCGAACAGCCCCCAGGTGAACCGGGCCAGGTCGGCCGGCTCGCACGCCTGCCGGACCGTCTCGACACCCGGATACGGTTCGAGGGGCTTGTCCAGCGCGAACACCATTGCCAGGTCACGCAGCACGGCAGTCGGCAGAACGGGAGCCGGTCCCCCGCCGGGGCGCTCGGCATCGCGGGTCGCCACACCACCGGCCTTGCGGCCGGCAACGGCTGGACCGGCAACCGCCGGACTGGCATCCTCCGGGCCCGCAACCGCCAGGCCAGCACCTCCCGGGCCCGCAATCGGTGGGTCGGCGCCTTCTAGGCCCGTAACCGCCAGGCCAGCATCTTCCGGGCCCCCAACCGCCAGGCCGGCGGCGGCCTCCGGGCCGGAGGCTTCCGCGTCGGGCCGTGGGGCGGGTGGCCGCCGGAGACGAACCGGGGGCAGAAGGGCCGGGTCGAACCACTTCGGGATGGCGGGGAGTTTCGTGGGGAGGATCGCCAGCGGATCGGTGGCGATCAGCGTTTCGACGGCGGCCGCGGCCTCGGGGCCATAGGACCCGGCGACCGCCCGGAGAGTCTCGGCGTGACCGGCGGCGGCCATATACGCCAGCGTGTGCTGCGCCGACCGTCGAGCGGAACCGTCCGGGCCGAACGCACGGGGCACGAGATACTGGGCCGCGAACCCGGGATGTCGCTCCAGCCACGCACGCGCCACCAGACCGGCCGGTCCCCGGTCATGCAGGCGCACCTGCATCCGCCAGGGGATGTCCGGAGACGTGAACGGCAGCATCAGCGCGCCGGCCACCGCCGAGTCATGGAAGGCCAGTCGCCGCAGGGGCAGCAGCGCGTCCGCCCCGAAACGCGCGACGATCCGCCGCATCCAGGGCTCGCAATCCGGAGCGGGCACCGGACGCCACTCGGCGAGCAGAGGACGGGCCGTCTCCTCCGGCGCGTCGACGAAGAACTCGGCCGCCTCCCGCCAGTCGACCGCCTCGCCCCGCTCCAGCCGGCCGGCGGTGACGGCCCAGCCCTCCTCGCCGGCGGTGCCGGCCGATCCTTCCCGGTGGGCGCCCGCGTCGTGCCGGTCGAGCGGGGACGACAGCCACTCGGCGCGCTCGCCGGGCAACCACTCCAGGGTGATCGGGGTGTCGGGGGCCTTGAGGTCGAGAATTACGAGGGGATTCGCCCGCCGGCGGCGCCATGGCGGGTCGGCCAGTAGTGGGGGCAATGCCTCCGGCGGGGCGGGCACGACGGTGTCCACGCCGGACAGGCACTCGCGGATCCGGGCTGCGGGAGCTCCGGTCAGATCGGCCGCGACCCGCTCGGCCAGCGCCGGCTCGGCCCGGACCAGGGCTGACAGCAGGTCGTTCATGCCGGACCTGCCCGCCGCGGCAGAGAACAGGCGCAGGGCCCGCTCCGGGAACCGGTCGGCCGCCCCGGTCAGCGCCTCGCGCACGTGCCGCTGACCGAGACGATCGACCAGGCCGCGCATCGCCTCGTCCTCCGGCAGCACGGACAGCAGGCCGAGTAGGTCACGGCGGACGTCGGCGCGGGTGGCGGGGAGACGGTCGAACCAGTCCAGCAGCAGGCCGGTCGCGGCGGCCGGGCCGACACCGTCGACGACCGTGGCGTTCAACCCGGGCCAGCCGGCGGCCAGTGACCCGGCGGCGTCACGGGCGCCGGCCGCCTGCGCGGGTGTGCCGATCGCGGCCAGCAGCATCGCGGCGTGGTGGAAGTCGCGGCCGGCCAGTGCCTCCGCCCAGTCCTGCTCGACCCAGTCGGCCCGCGACGGGACGAGCACCGAGGTGGCACAGCGGGTGTGCGGGCCGCGCTCCCGGTAGCCGGTGATCGCCTCGACGACCTCGGCGTGGACGTCGTCGGGGGCGGCTGCCAGGGCCGCCCGGACCCGTAACAGCACGACGAGGTCGGGGTCGAAGAAGAGCGCCACCGTACGGGACTCGTCGCCGGGCCGGCGGCGGCGCACACCCATGATCTCGGTGCCGTCGCGGCGGATCGCCCGGCGGGGTGGCCGGTCGCCCTCGGCCACCAGGATCAGGGAGAACAACTCGACGGCCGCCTCGGCTGCGAACCGCAGGCCCCGCTCGCCCAGCCACAGGTCGGCGAACCAGGGGCGGCGCACATGCTCCTGCCAGTCCAGCGTCTTCGTGGCGAGGGCGGCGACGGCCGCGCCGGCGGGAGCCGCCGCCGGATCGCCGGCGCACCAGGCGGTGGCGGCAGCGCGCAGCTCCGGCTCGGTGAACTCGCTGGCGATCACGCCCGGGACGAGATCAGGCAACTCCCGCAACTGCCCGGCGACGACCTCGCGGGCACGCGGGTCGGGCTCGACCGGTCGGACGCCGGCGCCGCCCCGGCGCGGGTGCAGCCGGGACAGCCATGGTTCGGGCAGCGCGAACGACATGGCGGCACGGTACCGGCCACCTGTGACAGAAACGGGAGCGGCCGGGACCGCTCCCGTTCGAGGTGACCGACTGGCTGCGGACGACCTTCACGACCCGGATCATCGAAGGAAGACCCCGGCGACCCGGATCACCGACGGACGAAGCTCCGCCACCGTGTCAGCGCGGGACGACCCGACGAAGCGGATCAGCGGCGGGCGGAGCTTCGCGGCCGGGTCAGCGCGGGACGACCTTCTCGATCGCCCACTGGCGCCAGTTGTCCAGTTTGTGCTGCACGATCGCCAGCTGTTCGGCGACCGGGCCCGGGCCGGTCGAGCCCGGCGTGGTACGGGCGGCGAGTGCCGACGACACCGACAGGACCTCGCGCACCGACGGGTCCAGGTGCTCGCTGATCGTCTTCAGGTCGTCGTCGGTCACGTCCTCCAGCTCGCACTCCCGGGCCGAGCAGAGTGCCACCAGCCGGCCGGTGATCTCGTGCGCGTCGCGGAACGGCACGCCCTTGCGGACCAGCCAGTCGGCGACCTCGGTGGCCAGCGAGAAGCCGACCGGGGCGGCCGCAGTGAGCCGGTCGACCCGGACCGTCATCGTGGAGACCATGCCGGCCAGCGCGGGCAGCAGCAACTGCAGGGTGTCGACCGCGTCGAAGGCCGGCTCCTTGTCCTCCTGCATGTCCCGGTCATACGTCAGGGGCAGGCCCTTCAGCATGGTCAGCACCGCGACCAGACCGCCGACCAGGCGGCCGCTCTTGCCCCGGGCCAGCTCGGCGATGTCCGCGTTCTTCTTCTGCGGCATGATCGACGAGCCGGTGGCGAACGCGTCGTCCAGCTCGACCCAGCCGAACTCGGTCGACGTCCAGAGGACCACCTCCTCGCCGAGGCGGGACAGGTGCACACCGATCAGCGCGGTCACGAACAGGAACTCGGCCACGAAGTCACGGTCGGCGACGGCGTCCATCGAGTTCTGCGCGGGGGCGGTGAAACCCAGCTCCTTGGCGACGGCCGCCGGGTCCAGCGGCAGGGACGAGCCGGCCAGCGCGCCCGAGCCGAGCGGGCTGATCGCGGCCCGCACGTCCCAGTCCTTCAGGCGCTCCAGGTCACGCAGCAGCGGCTGCACGTGCGCGAGCAGCCAGTGGCCGAAGCTGACCGGCTGGGCGTGCTGCACGTGGGTCAGACCCGGTGCCGGGGTGTCCACGTTGCGGGCCGCCTGCTCGGTCAGCGCGTCGGCCAGCTCGATCAGTGCCACGGCCACGCCACGGGCGTGGTCACGCAGGTAGAGCCGCAGGTCGGTGGCGACCTGGTCGTTGCGGGACCGGCCGGCGCGCAGCTTGCCGCCGAGTGCGCCGAGCCGCTCCAGCAGGCCCCGCTCCAGGGCGGTGTGCACGTCCTCGTCCTCGATCGTGGGACGGAACTCACCGGCCGCGCAGGCCGACGCCAGGTCATCCAGCGCGGCGAGGATCCGGCCCAGCTCGTCGGCGTCGAGCAGGCCCGCGTTGGCCAGCACCCGGGCATGCGCACGGGAGGCCAGCAGATCGTACGGCGCGAGCCGCCAGTCGAACTGGACGCTGACGCTCAGCCGGGCCAGCGCCTCCGCCGGACCACCGGCGAAACGGCCGCCCCACAGCCTCGTCGGCTCGTCGCTCTCCGACACACCTTCTCCTCGCTCGCTCACGTTTCGTTACCTTCCTGAACCCTATCGCTGAGCCCTGTGTGCCGGGTCCCGGCCCGGCGCCATCGCGCTGGGTGGGACAGGTGGCCGTCTCCACCGGATACACCCCGGCGGTCGCGTTGCGGCCGCGCCCCTCGCCTCCGTCGCGCGGTGGCTCACGGTGCCTTGACTGGCCGTACGTATAAAAATGCCTTGGATCTGATAAGTTTGCAACATGACCAGCCTCGATCTGACCGGTGATGTCGTCGACCTCACTCGGACCATCTGTGACATCCCGTCCGTGAGCGGTGACGAGAAGGCCCTGGCCGACGCTGTGGAGAGCGCCCTGCGCACCTGTCCGCACCTGGAGGTGCTGCGTGACGGTGACGCCGTGGTCGCCCGGACCTCGCTGGGCCGCCCGACCCGGGTGGTGCTCGCCGGGCATCTCGACACCGTCCCGATCGCGGACAATCTGCCGGTCGTGCTCGACGGCGACGTGCTGCGCGGCCGCGGCACCGTCGACATGAAGGCCGGGGTCGCCGTGATGCTGCAGCTCGCCGCCCTGCTGCCGGAGCCGCGGCACGATCTGACGTTCGTCTTCTACGACCACGAGGAGGTCGCGGCGCGGCTCAACGGGCTGGGGCGGCTGGTCCGCAACCACCCGGAGTGGCTGGCCGGCGACTTCGCGATCCTCGGTGAGCCGTCCGACGGCACGGTCGAGGGCGGCTGCCAGGGCACCATGCGGGTGAAGATCACCGTGCCCGGTGTGGCGGCGCACTCGGCCCGCTCGTGGAAGGGCAGCAACGCCATCCACAGCGCCGGCGCGGTGCTCGACGTGCTGCGCGCCTACGTGCCCCGGCAGCCGGTCGTCGACGGCCTGCAGTACCACGAGGGCCTCAACGCGGTGAAGATCGAGGGCGGCATCGCCGGCAACGTGATCCCCGACCTGTGCACCGTGTACGTCAACCACCGCTTCGCCCCGGACCGGGACGTGGCCGCCGCCGAGGCGCACCTGCGGGAGGTGTTCGCCGGTTTCGAGCTGGAGGTGACCGACGCGGCGCCCGGTGCGCGGCCCGGGCTGGACAAGCCGGCCGCCAAGGAGTTCGTCGAGCTGGTCGGCCGGGAGCCGCAGGCCAAGCTGGGGTGGACCGATGTGTCGCGCTTCGCCGGGCTGGGCGTCCCGGCGGTCAACTTCGGGCCGGGCGACCCGCTCCAGGCGCACACCGACGGCGAGCACGTGCCGGTGCCGGAGATCCGGCAGGCCCTGCACGTGCTCACCTCCTGGCTCAGCTGATCACTCGGCCGGTTCCGCCGCCGCACGCAGGATGGCGCCCGGCACCGAATACATGTGGGCGAACGCGCGGGCCTGCTCGCCGGTCCACAGCGACGAGCCGTGGCCGTAGACGACACCCGAACGGGTCGCGGCGTCCAGCAGGCTGTGCGGGCTCCTGCTGCCGAGGAGCACGATGTTGCCCTTGTGCAGCAGGACCCGCACGGTGCCGGTGACCCGGGTCTGGCTGGAGTCCAGGAAGGCCCGGAAGTCGTCCATGATCGGGTCGAAGTAGACGGCCTCGTGCAGCAGATCGCCGTAGGTGTTGCCGAGCGTCGCCTTGGTGGACTGCTGCCGGTTCGACAGCACCAGTTTCTCCAGCTCGCGGTGCGCGGCGATGAGGATCAGCATGCCGGGCGCCTCGAACCCGACCCGGGCCAGGTTGCCGACCATGGTGGAGCCCATGTGGATGCCCCGGCCCACACCGTGCTCGCCGCCCAGCACGTTCAGCGCCGACAGGATGTCGTAGTTGTTCTCGTTGGGCAGCGCGTCACCGGCCGCGGTCACCGCCGAGACGACCTCGCCCTTCTCGAAGCTGATCAGCAGCTCGACGCCCTTCTCCGGGGCCTCGTCGATCGGCTTGGTGTAGGTCCACGCCGACTCCGGCAGGTACTCCCAGGAGCCGTAGGTCTCCTCGCCACCGATCGACGTGCCGATCAGGCCCTCGTTGATCGAGTAGAGCTTGACCTTCTCGCTGACCTCGTAACCCCGCGACCGCAGGAACTCGGTCTCCCCCTCGCGGGTGAGCCGCTCGTCCCGGATCGGCGTGACGATCTCCAGGTGCGGGGCCAGCGCCCGGATCACCGCGTCGTAGCGCACGTGGTCGGCGCCCGCACCGGTCGAGCCGTGCGCCACCGCGTCCGCCCCGACCTCCAGGGCCACCTGGACGACCTTCTCCGCCTGGATCAGCCGCTCCGCGCCGACACACGACGGGTAGGCGCCGTTACGCAGGTAGTTCGCCTTGATCGCGTAGGTGATCACCCGGTCGTAGAGTTCCGCGCGGGCGTCCACGACGTGGTGCTCGACGGCGCCCAGCTCCTCGGCGCGCGCCTTGACGACCTCCGCCTCACCGCTGTGCAGGCCGCCGGTGTCGATGTTGGCGGTCACCACGTCCCAGCCCTTCTCGCGGAAGTCCACGAGGGCGTACGAGGTGTCCAGACCACCGGAGAAAGCGAGGACGATCTTGCGCTTGGTCATCGGGGCAGTTCCTTCTCGAGAATCGGCACATACGTCCTACCGTCCCGGCGGACGTGACCCGGCGGCAGGACGTAGAACTCACAGCGGCCCGCTTCGATGTCCTTCTGCATCGCCCGCTGGCGGCTGTAGTCGAACGGATCGAGCAGGAAGGTCGGCTCGGGCAGCTCTGTCCCGGCCGGGAGCGTCAGGTCGCTCTGATAGACGAACGAGCCCGGCGAGGTGTGGAACGGAACGGTCGCGACCAGGATCTTCAGCGCCCCGAACTCGGTGTGCACCTTGAGGGCACTGTTGTCGTACTGGGTGACGCCGTCCAGCTTCTGCGCCCGGTACGCCGACAGGGCCAGCGCCTTCGCCGCCTTGCCCAGGCCCACCGCCGGCATCAGCGACCACAGCGACCAGCCCACCCAGCGGCCCGGCTCGGCGCTCGGGGCGGCGCAGTATCCGCCGACCGGGACCGGACCGCGGTAACCGCTGTCGCGCATGTCCTGCTGCACCTTGCGCAGCAGCTGCTTCACGTCGGTGTCGAAACGGAACGTGGACCGCTCGACCATGTCCGCGAACTCGGCCTGCGGCAGCCCGGCGATCAGGGCGGCGGCCGGCATCAGGATCAGGTCGACCATCACCCACTGCGGCATCGGGATACCCCGGTCACCGAACGCGATGCCGTTGATGATGTTGAAGAAGTTCAGGAAGTCCCGGATGGACCAGTCCTTCTCCGCGGTGTCGGTGAAGTCCAGCCAGGTCAGCTTGTGGCCGTACGGCGTCTCGTTGAGGTGCGGCCGCAACGTCTCGTTGGAGGCGAGGAAGAACTCCACGCCGTGCCCGACCAGGCTGTCGGTGTGGTCGGCGAAGTCCGGGAAGCGAGCCTCCACCGCGGGTGTGAACGTCATGACCGGCTCTCCTCGGAATCCGCCCTGCTCCAGTTGCTGAGTTTCTCGGCCAGCACCGCACCCGACGTGGGACCGCTGTCCCGGGCCACCACGAAGATGGTGTCGTCCCCGGCTATGGTGCCGACGACGTCCGCGAGACCGGACCGGTCCAGCGCGCTGGCCAGGAACTGCGCCGCCCCCGGCGGAGTACGCAGCACCGCGATGTTGCCGCTGGAGTCGACACCGGTGAGCAGCTCGCGCAGCAGCCGGATCAGCCGGGCCGGGCCGTGCCCGGTGGTCTCCCGCAGCGGCTTGTGCCCGTCCTCCGGAATGTAGTAGACGCCGCTGACCTTGACGGCGTTGAGCTCCTCCAGGTCACGGGAGAGAGTGGCCTGGGTGACCTGGACCCCCTCGTGGGCGAGGATGTCGGCCAGCTCGGTCTGCGACCGGACCCGGCGGGTCCGGATCAGGTCGACCAGCCGGGCATGCCTACCGGCGCGGGTCAGCGGAGCACTCATTGCGCATTTACCGCCAGCAGCCAGCTGAGCAGTGCCTTCTGCGCGTGCAGGCGATTCTCCGCCTGGTCGAAGACGGCGCTCTGCGGCCCGTCGATCACCTCGTCGGTGATCTCCTCGTTGCGGTGCGCCGGCAGGCAGTGCAGCACGATCGCCTCCCGGTCGGCGGCGGCCAGCAGCTCCTTGTTCACCTGGTACGGCCAGAACGGGGTGAGCCGGTCCTTGCCGTCCTCCTCCTGGCCCATCGACGTCCACGTGTCGGTGGCGATCACCTGCGCGCCGTCGGCCGCCTCCCGCGGGTCCCGCAGCACCTCGACCGAGCCGCCGGTCCACGCCGCGATCTCGGCCGCCCGGCTGACCACCGACGCCGCCGGGTCGAACCCGGACGGGCCGGCCACCCGCACGTTCATCCCGGCCATCGCGCCCGCGATCAGGTAGGAGTGGGCCATGTTGTTGGCGGCGTCACCGACGTACGCGAGGGTGCGCCCGGCCGTCGAGCCGAACCGCTCCCGGATCGTCAGCAGGTCGGCGAGCAGCTGGCACGGGTGATAGCCGTCGCTCAGCGCGTTGATCACCGGCACCCGCACACCGGACGCCAGCTCCGCGAGCCGTTCGTCGCCGTGCGTGCGGTAGACCATCGCCGACACGTACCGGGCCACCACCCGGCCGGCGTCGGCGAGCGTCTCACCGCGGCCGAAGTGGGTGTTCTGGCTGTCCACGATGATCGGCTGGCCGCCCAGCTCGGCGATGCCCGCCTCGAACGACAGCCGGGTGCGCAGACTGGCCTTGTCGAAGAAGACGGCGACACTGCGCGGGCCGGCCAGCGGGGTGTGCCCGAACCGGTTCGCCTTCATCTCGGCGGCCAGGTCGAGGACCTCGGCCTGCTCCTGCGGGGTCAGGTCGTCGTCACGGAGGAAGTGGCGGGTGGTCACCGGATACCGTCCAGGGCAGCGATCAGGGCGTCCGCCTGATCGGAGGAGATGATCAGGGGCGGGGCGAGCCGGATCACGTCCGGCTTGGCGGGGTTGACCAGGAAACCGGCGTCGCGCAGCCGGGCCGCGACCTCGGCGGAGACCGGCTCGTTGAGGACGATCCCCAGCAGCAGGCCGGCGCCACGGACATATTTCACCAGCGGGTGGTTCAGTCCCTCGACGCCGAGCCGGATCTGCTCACCGACCCGCTTCACATGGTCCAGCAGACCCTCGTTCGCGATCGTACGGATCACCGCGAGCCCGGCCGCACAGGAGACCGGGTTACCGCCGAAGGTGGTGCCGTGCGAGCCCGGGGTGAGCAGGTCCGCGGCCGGGCCGAAGGCCATGCAGGCGCCCAACGGCAGACCCCCGCCGAGACCCTTGGCCAGGGTGACGACGTCCGGCTCGACACCCTCGCTCTGGTGGTGGAACCAGTGCCCGGTCCGGCCGATGCCGGTCTGCACCTCGTCGAGCACCAGCAGCGCGTTGTTACGCGTACAGATCTCGCGGGCCGCCGTCAGATAGCCGGCCGGGGGCACGACCACGCCGTTCTCCCCCTGGATCGGCTCCAGGATGACCATGGCGGTCGCGGTGGTCACCGCGGCCTCCAGAGCGGCGACGTCCCCGTAGTCCACATGGGTGACGTCGCCCGGGAGCGGCCGGAACGGATCCTGCTTCGCCGGCTGCCCGGTCAGCGCCAGAGCGCCCATGGTCCGGCCGTGGAAGGCACCGTGGGTGGCGACCACGTGCGTACGCCCGGTCAGCCGGGAGATCTTGAAGGCGGCCTCGTTGGCCTCCGCGCCGGAGTTGCAGAACAGCACCCGCCCGGTGCGGCCGGCCAGCGCCAGCAGCAGGTCGGCGAGCGCCACCGGCGGCTCCGAGATGAACAGGTTGGAGACGTGCCCCAGCTGCTGGATCTGCTGGGTGACCGCGGCGACCACAGCCGGGTGGGCGTGCCCCAGGGCGTTCACCGCGATGCCGCCGAGGAAGTCGACATACTCCTTGCCGTCCTCGGCGGTCAGCACCGCACCCCGGCCCTTGACCAGGCCGATCGCCGGGGTGCCGTAGTTGTTCATCATCGACTCCTGCCAACGCTGCACGAGAGTCATGCCGGGACCACCATTGTTCCGAATCCTTCTTCCGTGAAGACTTCGAGCAGAGTCGAATGGGCGACCCGGCCGTCGACGACGTGCGCGGCCGGGACCCCGCCGCGGACCGCGCGCAGGCAGGCCTCCATCTTGGGCACCATCCCGGACTCCAGGCCCGGGAGCAGCTCCTCCAGCGCGTCGGCGTCGATCTCGCTGGTCAGCGACGACGTGTCCGGCCAGTTCGTGTAGAGGCCCGGCACATCGGTGAGAACCACCAGCTTGCGGGCGCCGAGTGCGACCGCCAGCGCGGAGGCCGCGGTGTCGGCGTTCACGTTGTGCAGCACGCCCGCCGCGTCCGGCGCGACCGTGGCGATCACCGGGATCCGGCCCGCCGCGATCAGGTCGTCGACGGCCGACGTGTCCACCTGGTCGACGTCGCCGACCTGGCCGATGTCGACCTCCTCTCCGTCGATCGTCGCGCCCCGGCGGACCGCCGTGAACAGCCCGGCGTCCTCACCGGACAGGCCCACCGCGAACGGGCCGTGCTGGTTGATCAGGCCGACCAGCTCCCGGCCGACCTGGCCGGTCAGCACCATCCGGACGATCTCCATCGTCTCCGGGGTGGTGACCCGCAGGCCGCCGCGGAACTCCGACTCGATACCGACCCGCTTGAGCATCCGGCTGATCTGCGGGCCACCGCCGTGCACGACCACCGGCTTGATCCCGACCAGGCGCAGGAACACCATGTCGGCGGCGAACGCCTCCTGGAGCTCCGGGTCGATCATGGCGTTGCCGCCGTACTTGATCACGACCGTGGTGCCGTGGAACCGCTCCAGCCACGGCAGCGCCTCGATCAGGATCCCGGCCTTCTTCAGCGGATTCACGACGAGTACGCCGAGTTCTCGTGGACGTACGCGTGGGAGAGGTCCGTCGTCCAGATCGTCGCGCTCATCTCCCCCTCACGCAGGTTGATCGTCACGCTCACGTCCCGCCCGGACAGGTCGACCTTGCTGCGGTCCTCCGCGGCCGCCCCGCCCTTGCAGATCCACACGCCGTTGATCGCCACGTCGATCCGGTCCGGCTCGAACGCCGCACTCGTCGTGCCGATCGCCGCCAGGATCCGGCCCCAGTTCGGGTCGTTGCCGAAGAACGCCGTCTTCACCAGGTTGTTGCCCGCGACCGTCCGGCCCACCTGCACCGCGTCCGCCTCGGTGGCCGCGCCCTGCACCTCGATCGCGATGTGCTTGGTCGCGCCCTCGGCGTCGGCGATCAGCTGCTGGGCCAGGTCGTGGCAGACCTCGGTGACCGCGGCGGTCAGCTCCTCCGCGGTCGGCTGCCGGTTCGACGCACCGCTGGCCAGCAGCAGCACCGTGTCGTTGGTCGACATGCAGCCGTCCGCGTCGATCCGGTCGAAGGTGACCCGGGTGGCGGCGCGCAACGCGGCGTCCAGCACCTCGTTGTCGGCCGACGCGTCGGTCGTGATCACGACGAGCATGGTGGCGAGCGCCGGGGCCAGCATGCCGGCACCCTTCGCGATACCGCCGACCGACCAGCCCTCGCGCTGGGCCACCGCGTTCTTCGCCACCGTGTCGGTCGTCATGATCGCCTCGGCGGCCTTACCACCACCGTCGGTGGCCAGCGACCTGGCCGCCGCGTTCACCCCCGGCAGCAGCCTGTCCATCGGCAGCAGCTCGCCGATCAGGCCGGTCGAGCAGACCGCCACGTCACCCGCGCCGATCATCATGCGGTTGGCGCCGCCACGCAGCACCGTGGCGGTGTGCTCGGCGGTCGCGTGCGTGTCACGGAAGCCCTGCGAACCGGTGCACGCGTTGGCGCCCCCCGAGTTGAGGATCACCGCGCGGACGATGCCGCCCCGGAGCACCTGCTGGCTCCACAGGACGGGCGCCGCCTTGACCCGGTTGCCGGTGAACACGCCGGCGGCCGTGTAGTCGGGGCCGTCGTTGACGACCAGGGCGACGTCGGCGTTGCCGTTGGCCTTGAGCCCGGCGGCCACGCCGGAGGCACGGAACCCCTTGGGGTGGGTGACGGTCACTGTGCTTCCTTTACAGGTCCGGCGGCGTGGTCGATCACGGCGCCACTCCGAAGACGCTGAGGCCCGTGGTCTCGGGCAGGCCGAACATGATGTTCGCGTTCTGCACGGCCTGGCCGGCCGCACCCTTGCCGAGGTTGTCCAGCGCGCTCACCACGATGATGCGGCCCGAGTCGATGTCGACCGTGGCCTGCAGGTGGCAGGAGTTGGAACCCGCGGTGGCCGCCGTGCGCGGCCAGGAACCCTCCGGCAGCACGTGCACGAACGGCGCGTCCGCATAGGCCGCCTCGAGAGCCTCCCGCGGGTCGCCGCCGTTGAGCCGGCGCGCCGTCACCGTCGCCAGGATGCCGCGCGGCATCGGCGCCAGGATCGGGGTCATCGACAGCGAGGCCGCCCCGGTGGCCTGCTTGATCTCGGCGACGTGCTGGTGCGCGCCGACCTTGTAGGGCGACAGGTCGCCCATGATCTCGCTGGCCAGCAGGTTCACCTTGGCGTTGCGCCCGGCACCGGAGGTGCCCGAACTGGCCACCACCACGACGTCCTCCGGGTCGGCCACCCCGGAGGAGATCAGCGGCGCCAGCGCCAGCGTGATCGTCGCCGCATAGCAGCCCGTGTTGGCGACCCGGTCGGACGCGGCGATCGCGGCCCGCGCGCCCGGCAGCTCCGGCAGGCCGTAGGTCCAGGTGCCGGCATGCCCGCCGCCGTAGTAGCGGGTCCACTGGTCGGCGCTCTCCAGCCGGAAGTCGGCCCCCAGGTCGACCACCTTGACACCGGCGTCCAGCTGCCCGGCGACGGCCGCCGACTGCCCGTGCGGCAGAGCGAGGAACACCAGGTCAGCGCCGCTGAGCGTGGCGGCGTCGGTGGAACCCAGCGTCAGGTCGAGCCCGGTCAGCTGCGGATGCACCGCGCCGACCGGGGAGCCGGCCTGGCTGTGCGCGGTCGCCGCGACGAGGTCGAACTCGGGGTGCCCGGCGATCAGGCGCAGCAACTCACCACCCGCGTAGCCACTGGCTCCCGCTACCGCGACCCTGATTCCCATGCCTACCTCCGTATGACTATGCAGAAGAACGTATCAACTCCCACTCGCCGCAGCAACCACGAACGCGCCCATCCCGCATGCTGAGCGATGCGATCCGGTCCCGGTCGGGGTTTCTCCCATTTCGGGGGGTACGGGCCACACCGCCCCGACCGCAGTCGGCCCGTCCCCGCCTACACCGCGGCGCAGGCGGTCCGTCCCGCCCGCCACCGCGCCTCACGGGCGCAGCCGGCCCGTCCCCGCCGGCTGGCCCCCACCGCTGTCTCAACCGCTCCGAAACAGCGGTGACAACCAGCCGGGACGGTTCGGCTGGCTCTCACCGCTGTCTCAGGCCGTTTGAGACAGCGGTGGGAACCAGCCAGGACGGTGCGACTGGCTTCCACCGGTGCCTCAACCCGTCCGAAACAGCGGTGGGAACCAGCCGGGGCCTCGCGGCTGGCTCTCACCGCTGTCTCAGGCCGTTTGAGACAGCGGTGGGAACCAGCTGGGACTTTGGGCGCGGGGTGGAGCGGGTCGTTTGGTGGGGTGGACGCGGACAGGAGCACACGATCGGTGATCGTGTGCTCCTGTCGGGGCTTGGGGTGGGTGGCCTTGGGAACGTCTAGGTGGAGGCCCACTCGTTCCAGGCGGCGAGCCACTCGTCCTGGGCGGCGGCGATCGCAGTGATCTTGGCGTAGTCGACCGGGCGCAGGCCACGCTGGCGCTGCCAGGCCAGCTGCGCGGGTCGGCTGGGCACGTCGGGGCCGAGCCTGGTGCCGTACAGGAGGGTCTCGGCGATGGCCCGGTCCCGCCGTGCCGGGTCGGTGCGGAACCAGCCGGCCTCCCGGTCGAGACGGGTGAGCTGGTCGAGCATCGTCTGCACGGAGCGGCGCGCCTCCTCCTCCGGTTCGCCGGCGAGATCGGTCTGGCGGCGTACCGCGTTGCGCCACAGGTCGGCCCAGGCGCGCGGCAGTTGTGGGCGCGGACCGCCGGAGGTCGACCAGGCGTCGTGCTCCCGGGACGCCCGGATGACCGCATGGACCAGCAGGATGTGCGGCTCCCGGGCCGGTGACGGCTCACCGGCGGTCTCCGAGCCGTCGCCGGCCGGCAGCGGCGGAACGGGCGGCGACGGATCATCGCCGGGTGGTTCGGGTGACGGCGACGGGTCGCCGCCGGGTGGTGATGGCGGGCTAGCGCCGGAGGGCGACGGGTCGCCGCCGGGTGGTGGTGGCGGGCTGGCGCCGGAGGGCAGCGGGCTGGCGCCGGAGGGTGGGTGGGCCTGCGGTGACGGCTCGGCGGGCGGCTGGTCGCCGGGCGGTGGTACAGCGTCCGCGTGGTCGGACTCCATGCGGGACCCCCTTGGTCGACGCCTCGTGCTGCCGTCTCGCGCGGACTCGCGAGACGGCTCCTGGCGGTGAGGCGGCACCGCAAGGAAAACACGAAGCGTCAACCTTCAGCCCGCCTGGGCGAGGGTGAGTCCGAACCAGTCGTTCGGATCGGTCCACCAGTGGCGTGTGGTGAAGCCGGCGGCGGCGAGTTCGGCGGTGAGCCCGGCGCGGCGGAACTTCGCGGAGATCTCGGTGCGCATCTCCTCGCCCGCGGCGAACGGGACGTCGAGGTCCAGGCCGGCGACGTGGACGACCTGCTCGCGGGTGGACCGCAGGCGCATCTCGATCCACTCGTTGTCCGGGTCCCAGAGGGCGACGTGCCGGAAGGCGGCCGGGTCGAAGTCGGCGGCCAGCTCACGGTTGATCACGTGCAGGACGTTGCGGTTGAACTCGGCGGTCACCCCGGCCGCGTCGTCGTAGGCGGGAACCAGCACGGCCGGGTCCTTGACCAGGTCGGCGCCGAGCAGCAGCCACTCGCCCTCGTGCAGGACCGACCGCAGCGACGACAGGAACGCGGCCCGTTCGGTGGGCACGAGGTTGCCGACGGTCCCGCCGAGGAACGCGACCAGACGGCCGTCGCCCTCGGGCAGATGCCGCAGATGGCGGGTCATGTCACCGATGACACCGCGGATGCCGAGGCCGGGATAGGCGACGGTCAGCGACTCGACCGCCGCGGCCAGTGCCGACCCGGAGACGTCCAGCGGGACGAACGCGCCGAGCGTGCCGCGGGCGACCAGGGCGTCGAGCAGCAGGCGGGTCTTCTCCGACGAGCCGGAACCCAGCTCGACCAGGGTCTTCGCGTCGGTGATCCGGGCGATCTCGGCGGCGTGCCGGTCGAGCAGGGACCGCTCGGTACGGGTCGGGTAGTACTCCGGAAGCCGGGTGATCTCCTCGAAGAGTTCGCTGCCACGGGCGTCGTAGAACCACTTCGGCGGCATCCACCGAGGGTCGGCGGTGAGTCCGGCGCGCACGTCCGCGCGCAGCTCACGGGCCAGATCGTCGTCGTCGATGTACCTGTCCAGGAGCAAGGCCGAGCACCTTTCTAGAGGGGAGTGATCTCCACACGACCCGCGGTGGCGACGACCAGGCGGCCGTCGGGGACGGGCTGCCACGCCGGTCCCGGGTCGAGGGGCTCAGAACTGATCAGGGTGGAGTCGCGCAGCGATCGCACCGACAGGGCGTGACCGAGCGTGGTCGCGATCATCCGGTCGCCGTCGCCGAGGAGGAGGTTCAGCCGGGATCCGGGCGCGGCGGCGGCGACCTCGGTGACCACGGCGGCGACCGCCTTGGCCGGTGGCTCCCCGGCGCGCAGCTTTCCTCGTACCAGCGCCCAGAGGGTTGCCGAGTCGGTGGGCGCGTCGAGGGTGAGGAGATCCTCCACCGGGAGGTCACGGGCCTGCGCGGCGACGGCCGAAGGCCAGCCGCGGACGACGCCGTTGTGGCTGAACAGCCACCGGCCGTCGGTGAACGGCGCCGCCGCCGTCTCGACGACCGGCATGCCGACGGTGGCCGAGCGGACCGCCGCGAGGACCGCGCCGGCCGTCGTCGCGGCCGCGAGCAGCGGCAGCGACGCGTCCGTCCAGATCGGCATGGCGCTGCGGTGCCGCACCGGTGCCGCGGCACCGGGCGGCCACCAGCCGACACCGAAACCGTCGGCGTTGATCGTCCCCCCGCCACGCATGTCGCGGGGCGCCCAGGCTTGCGTCGCGAGGGCGTGCGGCGGGTCGAAGAGCAGATCCTTCAGCGGTACGGGCGGACCGAGATAACCGAGGTGCCGGCACATCAGGCGTCCCGTGCGCAGCGGAAACCGCTGAAGATCTGCCGCCGGATCGGATGGTCCCAGTTGCGGAAGGTGCCCCGGCAGGCAGCCGTGTCGGTGCCGAAGGAGCCGCCGCGCAGCACCCGGTAGTCACCGCCGAAGAACACCTCCGAATACTCGCGGTAGGGGAACGCCGCGAACCCGGGGTAACCGTGGAACCCGGACGAGGTCCACTCCCAGACGTCGCCGATCAACTGGTGCACGCCCTGCGGGGAGGCGCCGTCGGGGTAGGCGCCGGCCGGGGCCGGGCCGAGGTGCCGCTGGCCGAGGTTGGCGTGCCGCGCCTCGGGTGGGTCGTCTCCCCACGGGTAGCGGCGGGAGCGGCCGGCCGACGGGTCCCAGCGGGCGGCCTTCTCCCACTCGGCCTCGGTGGGCAGGCGTTTCCCGGCCCAGGCGGCGTAGGCCTCGGCTTCGAAGTAGCAGACGTGGACGACCGGCTCGTCGGGTGCGACCGGGGTGACCCGCCCGAAGCGCCGGTGCAGCCAGCCCCCGGAATCACGGATCCAGTGCAACGGCGCCTCCAGGCCGCTGCTCTGCCGGTGCGCCCAGCCGCGCTCGCTCCACCATCGTGGGTCGTCGTAGCCGCCGGCGTCCATGAACGCCAGATAGTCACCGTTGGTGATCAGTGCGGTGTCGATCCAGAACGCCGGCACGTCGACGGGGTGGGCGGGGCGTTCGTTGTCGAGCGCCCAGGGCTCGGTGTCCGTACCCATGGTGAATCTGCCCGCTTCGATGAGCACCTCGCCGGAGACGGCCTGCCGGGCACGCGGTGGTGGGGGCGCCGTCAGCACCGGGGCACCGGCCCGTAGCTGGTGGGTGGCCAGCATGGTCTCGTCGTGCTGCTGCTCGTGCTGGACGATCATGCCGAACGCGAACCCGCCGTCGAGCAGCCTGCTCTCCGGGCCGAACCGGGTGCGGTCGAGCACGTCGAACACCTTGTCGCGGACCTGCGCGGTGTACGCACGGGCCTCGGCCGGGTCGAGCAGCGGCAACCCCGGCCGGTCGCGCCGGGAGTGCTTGAACGCGTCGTACAGCTCGTCGATGTCCTGCCGGAGCGGGTCACGGCCGCCCACGTCCCGGACCAGCCACAACTCCTCCTGGTTGCCGACGTGTGCGAGGTCCCAGACGAGCGGGGACATCAACGGCGAGTGCTGCCGGGTGAGGTCGTCGTCGTCGACGGCGTCGGTGAGCAGGACCGTCCGGGCCCGGGCGCGTTCCAGGTCGGCGGCGATGGACAGCCGCAGGTCGTCGGTCATACGGAAACGTCCTCTCGTGGTCGTCCGGGCACGGCGTCCCGCAGGCGGCGGGAGACGATGCCGGTGACGGTGTCGCGGACCGGCGCGGACAGGCCGGTCCGGTCGAGGTTGCGGCAGGCCAGGTCGGCGAGGGCGGTGGCGGCCCGGCGCACCGGCCGGTCGGCGAGACCGGACCGGGCGGCGGCGTGCCAGCGGCCGGCGGCCGGGGCGGCCAGCTCCCGGGCCCGATCGGTGAGCGCGTCGCCGGAGAGCAGCGCCGTCAGCACCGCGGCCGGGGCGATCCACTCGTCGCCGGGTTGCGCGTCGAGGTAGCGGATCTCCAGGTAGCCGCGCGGTCGCACCGGCGGGAAGAGGGTGCCGAGGTGATATTCCAGGTCGTCGATCGTCGGCGGCCGGGTGACCGGGTCGATGATCTGCGGTGGCCGCTGCCGGCGGGGGCCGATGCGGCGCCCGCCGATCCGGCCGGAACCGGCCGGGCCGCCCTCGATGCCGCCCGCCTCGATCCAGTCGGCCATGGTCACACCGGGCCGCACGTCCCACCGGCCGTGCTCGCGCCGCACGCACAGCAGAGGCGCGTGCACCGCGTAGTGTGCCCAGCTCACCGCCGGGTCGACGGATGCGGGGACCGGGCCCGAGCGGCGGGGGTCGATACCGTGCCAGGCCGCCGTCCGGGCGGACGCCCATCCGTGCCGCGGTGAGTTGGCGAACAGGGCCAGCAGCGCCGGCCCGGCCTCGTGCAGAACGGCCCATCGGGCCGCGACCTGGTGGGTCTCCCCGGCGTCGAAGCAGACCTGGAGGCCGGCGGTGGAACCCATCATGGTGTGCCCGGCGTTGTCGAAGGCCCGGTCCATGGCCGCATAACGCGGCGCTTCCAGGATGCGGCGGGGCGCCCGGTACGGGTCCAGGCCGCGATCGCCGAGAACGATGCCCCGGCTCGCCAGCAGCCCCGCCAGGGTGTCCCGGTCGGCGGTGACCGCGGCGTGCAACTCGGCGAGCGAGCCGGCCGGCGCCGACGAGATCTCGATCTGCAGGCCCGGCTCGACGGTGACCATGCCGCCGCCGGGCAGCGGCACGGGGTGTGGATTGCCGAGGGCCGCGGGCGTGTGCACGCCCAGCGCCTCGACCAGGTCACCGGCCCGCAGGTACGCGGAAGGGTCGGCGACCGGATGCGTGGTCCACTCCAACTCGGCACCGACCTGCCGAGGCGGGCCGGTCTTGAAACAAATGCCGGTTATGTGCTCGATTGCTTCGGCGGCTCTTCGCAGAACCCGGTCAGCCGAACCCATGGTCCTCCATCACTCACTGCGCGTGATCAATAGACTTCACTGCGTCCGATCCCGTTAGGACCTTACCGGCACCCTCTGACATTCGCCTCCCACCAGAGCTTCCCGGTGGATGAAGTTCCGGAACCGTAGCGGGGTGCCGGAACCGGTTCCGTACGTGGAAGACTCCGAACCGTTCGCGTTCGGCAGACCCATCGGAGAAACTCATGCCCTTGCCATATCAGGACTCCTCGCTCCCGGTGCGAGAGCGTGTCGAGGATCTGCTGGGCCGGATGACTCTTCCCGAGAAGGTCGGCCAGATGCTCCAGCTCGACGCCCGCCAGGACATCGGCGAGATCGTCCTGGACAAGCTGGCCGGATCGATCCTGCACACCTCCCCCGCCAAGCTCGTCGAGGCCGCCGAACTGGTCGCCCGGACCCGGCTGCGGATCCCGCTGATCACCGCCGAGGACTGCATCCACGGGCACGCCTTCTGGCCCGGTGCCACGGTCTTCCCCACGCAACTCGCGATGGCCGCCAGCTGGGACGCCACGCTGGTCGAGCGGGTCGCCCGGGCCACCGCCGTGGAGGCCGCCGCCACCGGCGTGCACTGGACCTTCTCGCCGGTGCTGTGCATCGCCCGCGACCTGCGGTGGGGCCGGGTGGACGAGACGTTCGGCGAGGACCCGTACCTGATCTCCGAACTCGGCGCCGCCATGATCCGCGGCTACCAGGGTGCGGGTCTCACCGACCCGACCGCGATCCTGGCCACCGCCAAGCACTTCGCCGGATACTCCGAGACCCAGGGCGGCCGCGACGCCAGCGAGGCCGACATCAGCCGGCGCAAGCTGCGCTCCTGGTTCCTGCCGCCGTTCGAGCGGGCCGCCGCCGAAGGGTGCCGGGTCTTCATGCTCGGCTACCAGTCGATGGACGGGGTGCCGATCACGGCCAACAAGTGGCTGCTCAACGACGTACTCAAGGAGGAGTGGGGCTTCGCCGGCACCCTCGTCACCGACTGGGACAACGTCGGCCGGATGGTGTGGGAGCAGAAGGTCTGCGCCGACTACGCCGAGGCCGCGGCGGTCGCCGTCAAGGCCGGCAACGACGTGATCATGACGACGCCCGCCTTCTTCGACGGCGCCCAGGAGGCGATCCGGCGCGGGCTTCTCGTCGAGGAGGACATCGACGCGGCGGTACGCCGGATCCTGCGCCTGAAGTTCGAGCTGGGCCTCTTCGAGAACCCCCGCACCCCGGACGCCACCCGGCAGGCGGCGGTGATCGGCAGCCCCGCGCACACCGCCCTCAACCTGGAGATCGCCCGCCGGTCGCTGGTCCTGCTGCGCAACGACGGTGTCCTGCCCCTGCCGGCCTCGCCCTCCGGCCCGTCGAAGCGCATCGCGCTGCTCGGCCCCAACGCCGACGACGTGTCCGCGCAGCTCGGTGACTGGGCCGGCGACTCCGGCCAAGTCGACTGGATGCCCGGCGGCCACCCGCGGGAACTCACCTCCACCGTCCTCGACGGTCTGCGTGATCTGCTGCCCGGCGGCTGGGAGCTCGACTTCGACCCGGCCGTCGAGATCGAGGAACTCGTGCCCGACCCGGAGGGCGAGACGTTCCCCGACGGCCAGCCCCGCCCCCCGATCTCGGTGGGCGTCCCCGCCGACCCGGCCCGCCTCGCCGCCGCCACGGCCACCGCGGCCGCCGCCGACTACGCGATCGTGGTCGTCGGTGACACCGTCAACCTCAATGGCGAGCACAAGTCCACCGCCACCCTCGAACTCCAGGGCGGCCAGATCGCGCTGCTCGACGCGGTCGCCGCCACCGGCACCCCGATGATCGTCGTGCTGATCGACGGCAAACCGCACGCGCTGCCGGAGTCGGCGCTCGGCGCGGCCGCGATCGTGCAGGCCTTCAACCCCGGTATGCGCGGTGGACAGGCCGTCGCCGAACTGCTCCTCGGGCTGATCGAGCCGACCGGGCGCATGCCGATCTCGGCGGCCCGGCACGCCGGACAGCAGCCGGTCTTCTACAACCAGACCCGCGGCCAGCACGGCTCGCGGTACGCGGACCTCACCCAGGACCCGCTGTTCGCCTTCGGTGAGGGGCTCAGCTACACCACCGTCACCTACGACGGGCTCAGCATCGAGGAACCGGACGTGGCCACCGACGGGGTCGTCCGGGCCACCGTGCGGCTCAGCAACACCGGGACGCGGCCGGCACTGGAGACCGTCCAGGTCTACGTCAGCGACCTGGTCACCAGCGTCACCTGGGCGAGCCGTGAGCTGAAGACGTACCGGCAGGTCACCGTGCCCGCGGGCGAGAGCGTCACGGTCGCCGTCGAGCTGGCGGCCGCGGACTGCACGCTCGTCGACGCCGACGGGAAGCGGGTCGTCGAGGCCGGCGACTTCGAGCTGCTGGTCGGGCCCAGCTCCCGGCCGTCGGCGCTGCTGGCCGCCAAGTTCCGGATCAGCTGACCGGGAAGCTTCTCAGAGTCGCGGTCCCCCGGGGGGAGTTCTTCAGGGGACCGCTGGGGAGTTTCCTCAGGGGCGGGGGACCGCTGCGAACGCGAACTGCCGGAACCATGCGGGTACGGCGCGGCGCAGGTCCTCCGGCCCCTGGAACGCCAGCTCACCGGACCGCAGGCCGGACGCCCACGTACGCTCGCCCCGCCACACGTCGGTCAGGCAGCGCAGGTCGGCGGTCACCAGCACGTCCACGTCGTGACCGGGGTCGACGTCACAGATGTCGGCCTCGCTCGGCGTGATCACCAGCCACCAGTCCCGTACCTTCGCCGGCGCCGACGGGAACCGGAACTGCAGGACCGTGCGGCGGGCCGGCACCGCCCCGTGATCGACCGACCGGTGCATGTCCCACAGCAGCAGCTTCGGATCCAGATCACGGTCACCCAGCTCGGGGATCCAGCGGGTCCCCCACGCACCCAGTGCCACCACGATCGGCTGCAACTCCCGGCCCGCGGCGGTCAACTCGTACTCCACCTCGGTGCCCGACTCGCGGCGCTCCACCACCCCGGCCGCATTGAGCTGCTGCAACCGCCGGGACAGCAGCGTCGGCGACATCCGCGGCAGCCCGCGCCGCAGATCGTTGAACCGGCGGCTCCCGGCGATCAGCTCCCGGATCACCAGCATCGTCCAGCGCTCGTCGAGCAGTTCCATCGCCTTCGCAACCGGACAGAACTGCCCGTAGGTGGCACCCATACGGTGGTCTCCTTCCCCCGGTACACATCGTGTACTAGGCCTGGCCCGCCGCGGATCCCTACTGTCGGTCACATGACGACAACCGTGAAAACCAAGCACCGGGCCATGTGGGCCTCCGGCGACTATCCAGCCGTCGCCTCCGACTTGGTCGCGCCGCTCGGGCCGGCACTCGTGCAGGCCGCCGGTATCGGCCCCGGACAGAAGGTCCTCGACGTCGGCGCCGGCACCGGCAACGCCGCGATCCCCGCCGCCCGGACCGGCGCCACCGTCACCGCCAGCGATCTCACCCCCGAACTGCTGGCCGTCGGCGAGAAGAACTCCCACGTCAACCTGACCTGGACCGAAGCCGACGCCGAGGACCTGCCGTTCGAGACCGGCGCCTTCGACACGGTGATCTCGTGCATCGGCGTCATGTTCGCCCCGTTCCACACCGCCGCCGCCGCGGAACTGCTCCGGGTGTGCCGTCCCGGCGGAACCATCGGCCTGGCCAACTGGACCCCGGAAGGCTTCATCGGACAGATGTTCGCGACCATGAAGCCGTACGCCGCCCCGCCCCCGCCCGGCGCCCAGCCGCCGCCGCTGTGGGGCGACCCCGCCCACCTGGCGTCCCTCTTCGGTGACGGTGTCACCGACGTGTCCGTGGAACGCCGCACCCTGCACGTCGAACACTTCCGCACGGCCGTCGACTTCCGCGACTACTTCAAAGCCAACTACGGCCCGACGATCGCGGTGTACCGCAACATCGCCGACGACCCGGCCCGGGTCGCCACCCTGGACGCCGAACTCCTCGCCCTGGTTGAACGCCACGATCTCGGTGGTGGCGCCATGAACTGGGAATATCTGCTCTACATCGCCCGTCGGGCGGGCTGATCCGGCGGCTGCTCCGGTCCTCCCGCCGGCAGCGCCGCGGTTTCGCTCGCCGGTGCCATCGCCGTTCCGTTCGCGGCCCCCACCGCCCTTTCGCGCGGCCTCCACCGCCAGTCCGCGCGCCCCCGCCATTCCCCGCGGCCCCCACCGCCATTTCGCGCGGCCTCCACCGCCGTTCCGCGCCCCCGCCATTCCCCGCGGCCCCCACCGCCAGTTCGCGTGGCCTCCACAGCCGTTCCGCGCGGGTTCCCGGGGCCGGCGTGGTTGTGCGGGTTCAGCGACGGCGTGCGGCGGCCACTCGCCGGGTCGTGAATCCCAGCCCCGAGTAGGTGGCCAGAGCCGCCGTGTTCCAGTAGTCCACGAGCAGTGCCACCCGCTCCCGGCCGGCCAGCAGCTCATCGGCCACGAAGGCGCAGATGGCCGTCCCGAGACCCCGCCCCCGCGCCGACGGGCGGGTGGTCACCCCGGACATGAACCCGATCTCCGGCGTCGACCACGCCTCGGCGGCCACCGTGAGCAGTTCCCCGTCGGCACCACGGATGCCCGCCCACCGGTGCACTCCCGGGTGCCCCGGCCAGGCGTAGGACTCCGGATAGGCCTCCTGGATCATCTCGGTCACCTCGGGCCAGGTCTCTATCCCGAGCCAGAACGGGCCCGAGAACTCGCCCGGCGCCGTCTCACGCCGCCGACCCGGTGTCACGCCTCCGCCCGACGCAGTCTCACGCCGCCGATCCGGTGTCACGCCTCCGTCCGCCGCCGGCCCCGGCCCACCCGGCCTCAAGTCACCGCCGGTCAGTACGCCACCGTCGCCCAGACCCACATCCGCGCGGCGGCCCAGACCGAGGCCGTGGGATTCGTCCGAGTCGACGTCGGAGTGCCCGCCCCGGTTCACGCCGCCGGGTCGATCCGCGTCCATGCCGCCGCGCTGGACCGGCTGGGTGGTCTCCATCCAGGCGAACGTGGCGCTGACCTCCAACTCCGGGATCCGCGCGACGATTTCGGTGACCAGTTCCTCCGTACCGAATGGCCGGAAGGTCTCCCCGGTCTCGCCCAGCACCTGCCGCAGAAGCCCGGCCACCGCCTCCGGCTCGCCGTTGATCACGAGCCGGTCCCAGTGCGACAGGTCCGCGCACGCCACGACCACCGCGTCCGTCCGCCGCCAGACCCGGGCACCCGGCGCCCGCAACGCCCATCGAACCAACGGATCCCGGTCAGGAGCGATCTCGATCATGGCCACATGCTGCCATTGGAGCTTTTCCCGACCGTTGACCCCGTCTGCCATCCTCGGACCGATGCCGAAGCGCCCCGTTCTCCCCGACTGGCTGACGATCACCTTCCGCCGCCGGCGTCAGGCCGATCAGCCCGGCCCGGCCGGGCCTCGATCCGGTCCGACCGGAGACGCGTTTTCCGGCCCGCGCTCCACGCCCTCCACCGCGGCCGCTTCATCCACCGCGGCCTCGGCGTCGGGTCCGCATGTTCCGGACCACGGCGATCGGTCTCGGCGGGCCCGGCTGCGGGCGTTGCTCTCCTGGCGACGGGTACGCCGTCTGACGGTGGCGGGCACCGTGGGCGGTGTCGTCGCGGTTGTCGTCGCTCTGGGCTGCGCTCATTGGGTGCAGTCTTCCGCCGACGGTCACATCTATGACGTGGCCTCGGTACCCGCCGCCCCGGTGGCGCTGGTCCTCGGCGCCCAGGTCAACGACGACGGCCAGCCTTCGGCGTTCCTGGCCGCGCGTTTGGAGATCGCCCGCCGGCTCCTGGAGGCCGGCAAGGTGAAGGCGATCCTGGTCTCCGGCGACCACGGTCGGTGGACCTACGACGAACCGGGCGCGATGCAGTCCTGGCTGGTGGCCCGTGGGGTGCCCGCCGACCGGGTCGTCCTCGACCATGCCGGCTTCGACACCTACGACTCCTGCGTCCGCGCCAGCAAGATCTTCGGCGTGCATCAGGCGATCGTCGTGACCCAGGCCTTCCACCTCCCCCGGGCGGTGACCCTCTGCCGCGAACAGGGCATCGACGCCACCGGTGTCGGCGACGACAGCGTCCGTATCTACGAGGCGATGTGGCTGCGCGGCGAGGTCCGCGAGTACGGTGCCGCCGTCAAGGCCGCGACGGACGTCCTGACCTCCCGTGACCCGATCTTCCTGGGACCGCACGAGACCGGCGTGGAGGAAGCCGTCCGCCGCGGCTGACAGATCCCCGCCGTCGGCCCTCACGCTGCACACTTCGACGGAAGTGGCCCGCAACGGGATTCCACCGCTGCGAGCCGCGACGAGGCGCTGTCAGAGAAGGTCAGCGGCGAGACTCACCCGCAGGTAGGCGTCGGCCCAGGCGTTGGCCGCATCGAAACCTGGGTCCGGGCTGAGCCGGGCGGACACTTCGTCGAGCGCGGACGCCACCCGGTGCAGCCCGACCCGGGCCAGCACATTCCGGGCGTTGCCGAGACGGTTCGCATACGCCGGCGGCAGGTGGGCGAGACCGCTGTGAGCCGCCTCCGCGAGCACGTCCCGCGCCGCCGCCACGGCGGCTGCCAGCACTTCGGTGCCGTCGCCGCCGTCCCACACCTCAACCCCGGCCGGCGCACCGGGAACGCCGGCCTCCGGCCCGTGGCCGTCCGCCGATGTGCCGGGCACCGCAGACGATGCGGGCACCGCCGCGGAGGCTGTGGGGTTCAGGGTGTCGGTGGGGGTGGAGGCGGTGAAGGCATCGGGGGTGGCCAGGTCGGGGATGACCGTGGGGCCGTCGGCGGCGATCGCGTATGGGTCGATCACCACCCGGCCGCCGCTCCGGTGGACGCTGCCGGCCACGTAGCGGGGTCTGCCTCGCCGGCCGTCGAGCGCGGCAGCGACCGCATCGAGGCGGCCCGGGGCGACCGCGGCGTGGGTGGCGACGACGGTGGCCGTGTTGCCGTGGACGTCACGGATCTCGACGGTGAGGCGCTGGGCGCCGGGCGAGTAGTGGGCGGGGCCGACCTCGGCGATCGCGAGGACACGGACGAGTTCGGCGCGGACCCGGGCGCGGACCGGGCGTGGTGGCATCGCGTCGAGGTCGGCGGCGAGGCGGGCGTAGTCGTGGATCAGCAGGCCGTCGGGCAGTCCGTCCCAGGCGCCGTTCGACGCGGTGACGGTCGATTTCGCGACGCGGCTGGCGCTCAGCCGCACCGCCCGGCTGGCGTTACGGACCGCGGACTCGGTCACCAGTGTGCCGGCGGCCACGGCGGCGACGGTCGTGCCGGCGAGACGCCGCCGGGCCAGGGCCGGGCCGTCGTCCGGTGTCGTCCACTGCCGGTGGGAGACGAGGACGACGCCGCTGGCGGGCTGCCCGTGGAAGATCTCGATACGCCGTTCGTCGTCGATCGCGGTGACCCGGGCGCCGAGGCCGTCCAGCCGCACCCGGCGCAGTGGTGTCTCGGCCGCCTCCTCGGAGCCGAGCACCCGGGCGCGGGCCGCGGCCCCACCCTCGACGCCGGCCGCCCGGTGCCGGGCGAAGATCTCGGCGAGAAGGTCGGCGAGCAGCTCCGGTGAGTACCGGGCGCTGCGGTCGCGGTAGGCGGTGAGCTGGCCGGCGAGTTCGGTGGCGGCGTCGAGGGGCCACCGCAGCCCGGCCCGCTCCAGCGCGGTCAGGTGTCCGGCGGCCGTGGCGGCGAGGCCCGCACCGGAGTGGACGGCGCCACCCCGCAGCACTTCGGCGGCGAACTCGACGAGCGCCTCCAGACCGGAGCCGGTCGCCGCGCCGACTCCGGATCCGCCGACGTCGACCACGCAGTCGGCGGTGTCCGGCTGTTGGTCGTCGGCGGTCCGGAACGCCCAGACGGCCAGCGCGATCACGTCGTCGCGTACCCCGGCGCGGGCGTCGGTGTGCACGTAACCGAGGTCGTGGGGCACCAGGAACCGGACGGTCGCCGCGGGTAGTTCGACCACCGGAACCGGGCCGCGCCGGACCCGGGCCGTGTACCCGGCGCGCTCGGCACGCCGGGCCGTCGCGACGAGACGGGCCCCGATCCGGGCGGTCAGGTCGTCGTCGGTGAAGACACCCGGCGACCAGGCATCCCGCTCCGGCGGGCTCGCGGGCGCAGTCGGCCCGGCGGGCGCGGCGACCTGCGCCGGCGATGAAGGCATCCCGGACGGCTCGTCCCGGGCCGGTTCAGCGGCCTCGGAGGAACCTGCCGGAAGACCGGCGGGCGAGCCGGCGGAAGCGGCGGGGGCCGGGACGGAGGCGGTCTGGTACGCGAGGATCAGGGCGATCAGGTGACGGCAGACGCCGGTCGCGCCGCACGAGCACCGGCCCTGTTCGAGGCCGCCCTCCGGCAGCGAGGCCCGGACACCGTCGCTGAACTCGGCGACGATCGCCGGCCCGTCGGCGGAGAGCCGGGGTGGTTCCCGCTCGACCTCCCGGCTTGCCCGTTTGACCAGGCCACGGTTGGCGAGGGCAGCGAGCGCGTCAGCGTCCAGGGCACGGAGGTCGGCCCGGACCGGCAGGGTTCCGGTGCTCATCGTCCCACCCTCTCCGCGACGAATCCGGCCAGCTCGCCGGGGGTCATGGCGCCGACCCAGGCGCCCGCGTCCGCGAGTTTCTGTGCGCAGGCGCGGTCGTACGCCGGGTCGGCATTCTCGTCGAGGGCCGCCAGCCCGAGCACGATGCTGCCCTGCTCGACGAGGTCCCTCACCGCCCGCACCAGTCCGGCCTCCGATCCGCCCTCGAAGAAGTCACTGACCACCGCGACGATGGTGCGCCGTGGCTGTTCGACGAGCTGGGCGGCATACCGCACGGCGCGGGCGATGTCGGTGCCGCCGCCGAGCTGGGTCTTCATCAGCAACTCCACCGGGTCGCTGACGTCGGAGGTGAGGTCGACGACCTCGGTGTCGAAGGCGATCAGGTGGGTCCGTACCCCCGGCAGTCCCCACAGGCAGGCCGCGGTGATCGCCGAGTGGATGACCGACGACAGCATCGATCCGGACTGGTCGACGAGCAGAATGACCTGCCACTGGTTGATCTGCCGCCGGGTACGGGAGGCGAAGTACGGCGTCTGGACGTAGATCCGCCGCTCGTCGGGCCGGTAGTTGCCGAGGTTCGCCCGGATGGTCCGCCGCGCGTCGAAGTCGCGGGCCTGACGGAACCGGCTGGCCCGACGGGACCGCGCGCCGGAGAAACTCTGCTGGACCTCGGTGGCGAGCCGCCGCATCAGGTCGCGGACGACGGCTTCGACCAGCCGCCGGGCGAGCCGGAGCACCTCGGGGTTCATCAGGTGTTTGGTGCGGAGCACGGCGCGCAGCAGGGCCGGGTTGGGTTCGATCCGTTCGAGCACACCGGGATCGGTGACGATGTCGTCGATCTGGTAGCGCTCGACGGCGTCCTGCTGCAGCCGTTCGACGGTCTCCTTGGGAAACAGCCGGGTGATGTCGTCGAGCCAGTCGACCGTGGTGAGCTGGGACGGGCCGGTGCCACCCTCCCGCCGGATGTCGCGGCGGCTGAGTTCCTCGTCCCGGCCGTAGAGCCAGTCGAGCGCCGCGTCACGCTGCCCATTGGCGCCGCTGAGGCCGCCGAGGGAGCCGCCCGACGGCGCGCCCAGAATGAGGCGCCATCGTTCGAGGCTGACGTCAGTCATCGGTCCTCCCCACGGTGATCAGCCCGGCACGGGCCAGGCGTTCTTCGACGGCCTCGTCCAGGGCCAGCCCGGCCGCCACGGTCTGCGGCGCGACGGACATGCGGAGCAGGTCCCGGCCGGATCCGCCCAGCCCACGCCGGGCCAGCAGTTCCTCGGCGATGGTCTCCCGCTCCCGGGGCGGGAAATACTCGAAGGCCTGCCGCAGCGCGGGCAGCGCGATCAGGAAGTCGTCGGCGCCGAGCCCGCCGACCAGGTCGTCGAGCAGACGGAGGATGCCGCCGGGCGCGAGGACGTGCTCGCGGGCCACGCCGAACAGCCCGGCCAGCCAGTCCCCCGCGGCCCCGCCGGTGAAGGCACCGCGGACGGCCTCCGACGGTTCCGGGAACAGCCCGGCGGGGTCGTCCTCGTCGAGAAGGGAACGGCCGAGGCCGTAGAAGGCGCCACGCAGTTCGGGCGGCGCGGCGCGGTCGGCCGCGATGCGCCCGGAGATCTCGACCGCGGCGGTACGGTCCACGCCCAGCCCCGCCGCGTGCAGCACCGCGTCCCGCACCGCCACGACGGCGGCGATCCGTTCGCGGTCCGCCGGTGCTCCGGGCGCGTGCCATCCCTCGGCGAGCCAGAGGATGCGGCGGGCGGCAGCCGCCACCACGACACCGAGGGCGGCGCTGCCGGCCGTGCCGAGGAGGCGGTCGTGCCGCCACAGGGCCAGGGTGACGGCCAGCACCCGGCCGAGGACGGCAAGGTCACCGGCCACCGCGATGCCGCGTTCGAGCCGGTCGGGCACGTCCGATCCGAGGTCGGTGACCCCGCACAGCGCCGCGTCGAACAACGCGTCCGCGATGGCGCCGAGATCGCCGCCGGCGTCGTCGATGCGCTGGGCGATCCGGGTGGCGGCCGCGGACTCCAGGGTGGGGCCGTAGCCGCCGGCCTCGATGAGCGCGGCGAGCCGGTGCGGGTGTTGCTGGACCGTCCACTGCTCGCGCAGCACCGGGTCGATGCCGGTGGCCGGCCCGGAGTCGCGACGGAACCCGGGTATCTCGAGAACGCGCAGCCGGTGCAGGACCCGGCTGACGGTCCGGCCGTACGGGTCGGTCAGGTCGGTGGTGTGTTCACCGGCCCGGTCGAGGCCGTACCGCTCGAGTTCGGCGGTGGCGGCGTGGACCAGCGGCGGCAGCGGGGTGTCCGGATGCAGGCGCCCGACCCGGTCGCCGCTGAGGGCGGCGGTCATCTCGACGACCGCCGGGTGCTGCCCCGCGGTGACGGTGCCGCGCACCGCCCAGGGCAGCGGAACGTCGAGTGCCTCGTTGATCAGCGCGGATGCCAGCCCGTCGAGCACGTCGACCCGGGACGGGCAGTCGTGACCGCGGAGCCGGGCGAGGGCTTCGGCACCGGCCCGGGCGGCGATCAGGTCGGCCGTGGAGACCGGCTGCCCGCGCCGCCTCAGCCGCGCGGCGACCGCCGTGATCAGATACCGGGCGGCCTGCTCCGCGCCGCTCTCCCAGAGCTGCTGGTAGTACTCCGGGGACGGCATCCCGGACTGGTAGCCGCCGAACGCGTCGAGTCGCCGGAACGAGTAGGGCACCAGATAGCTGCCGGCGGTGGCGCCGGTGGGCGGCTCCGGCACCTCCGGCCACCCCGGCTCCCCAGGGTCACCCACACCCGGATCGCCGGCCGCGCCGCCGATGGGAGAAGCCGGAGAGGACGGAGAGGAACCGGAGGGCGCCGACGGGGCTGTCGCCGGAGAGGACGGGGAGGAAGCTGAGGAAGCCGACGGGGCTGTCGCCGGAGAGCCGGCCGGGGAGGCGAGACGGAGCAGGGCGGGCCGGTGGAAGCCGCCGACCACGGCGACGACCGGCCGGTCCCCCGCCGCCACCTGGGCGGCACGGATCCATCGGGCCATGTACGCCTCACGCGCCGTGTCCGAGGTCCCCGCCGCCGAGTCGCCCCGGATCAGATCGAAGTAGGTCTCCAGCCGCTGCCCGACCTGCTCGGCCGGGCCCATCTCGACGACGTGATCCCAGAGGGCGTCGCTGTTGTCGACCCCGAACTCGGTGCACAGCCGCTGCACCGCCTCGGCATAGCGCAGTTCGGCGTCGGCATACCGGTTGTCCCGGTCGGCGAACGCCTCGTGCCACGCCGGCAGATCGATGAACCGCAGCTCGGCCCCGCACTCGCGGCCGGCCCGCAGTGCCTCCCACTCGGGCGAGTAGGCGCAGAACGGGGCCCACGACCCGTGCCGCCGCTGCTCGTCGAGGTAGCTGGTGAAGACCGCCACCGGCAGCTCGTGCCCGAGCAGCAGCTCGCCGATCCGCGCGTTCATGTCGGCCGGGCCCTCGATCAGTACGAAGGCGGGCCGCAGGGCGGTGATCGTCGAGCCGACGAGGCGGGCGCAGGCGGGGCTGTGGTGCCGGACCCCGATGACGGTGAGGCTCATCCGCCGGGCAGTTCCCGGCGCGCGTCCCGCAGCTCACGCCACTGCGGCCCGTTACGCCACGAGGTGTGCTGCTCCAGGTAGCGGCGCAGTTTCGCAAGGTCCTCGGGACTGTCCTTGGCGGCGGTGCCGGCCAGGCAGGAGACCAGGTCGGCGGCGGTGCCGGCGTCGCCGCGCAGGAACCATCCGCGCAGGCCGACGGCGTGCGCGACGGAGACCGCCTCGGCGGTACTCATCACCGACGACAGCCGCTCCATCTCGTCGCCGCGCGCGGTGCGCCCGGCCCGCAGTTCCCGGAAGGCCGTCACCAGCACCTCCAGTACGTCGCGCCGCGGTGGCGTGGTGACCCCGGAACGCCGCAGCAGCGTGCCGGCCTCGGCCTCGACCAGGGACAGCTCGGTGTCGAAGTCGGCGATCGGGAAGACCGTCTCGAAGTTGAAGCGCCGTTTCAGCGCCGAACTCATGTCGTTGACGCCGCGGTCCCGGGTGTTGGCCGTGGCGATGATGTTGAAGCCTTCCTTCGCGAACACCATGCCACCGTCGCCGGGCAGCTCCGGGACGGCGAGGACCCGGTCGGAGAGCGGCGAGAGCAGGCAGTCCTGCACCTCGAGCGGGCAGCGGGTGATCTCCTCGAAGCGGACCACCTGCCCGTGGGCCATCCCGCGCAGCAGCGGCGCCGGAACCAGGGACCGCTCGGTCGGCCCCTCGGCGACGAGGAGCGCATAGTTCCACGAATACTTGATCTGGTCCTCGGTGGTGGCCGCGCCGCCCTGGATGGTGAGTGTCGAATCACCGCTCACGGCGGCCGCGAGCAGCTCCGACAGCAGCGATTTCGCGGTGCCGGGGTCGCCGACGAGCAGCAGGCCGCGGCTGGTGGCGAGGCTGACCAGGGCCCGGTCGATGAGCGACGGGTCGCCGACGAACTTGCGGGTGACGCCCAGTTTCTCGTCGCCGACGATGAAGGCGCGGGCGGCCCGGAGGCTGAGCGCCCAGCCCGGCGGAGTCGGCGCGTCGTCGGCGGCCCGCAGGCGGGCCAGCTCGTCGGCATACCGCACCTCGGCGGGCGGGCGCTGCACGTGGGCGGTGGTGGTGACGGTCATGCGAGCACCTCGGTCAGATCGCGCAGCGCCTCGGCTGCGGTGATGGGGTCGAGTTCACGGATACGGTCGTCCTGATCCCGGCGGAACCCGTGGTACTCACCGGCGGGGGCCACGTGGATCGACTCGACGGTCTGGTCGCCGAGCACGTCGATCGCGCCGACGGCGATGCCGGGGGTGATGGCGAGCACCAGGTGCAGGCCGCCGGGCACGTCACGCTCGAACCAGCCCTGCACGCCGCCGTCCTGTGGGCTGCCGCGCCGCCAGCCGCGCCGTTCCAGGCCCAGTAGGGCGGTACTGGGCGCCGTACGCCCGACGAATCCGGCCGCACGCTCCGCGGTGAGCGGCTCGACACCGCGGCCCAGCTGAGCGAACGGCTGCGTGATCTCGTAGTCGGCGAAGAGCTCGGACCAGGCGGCCAGATCGTCGCCGAGGTCCAAGGGGTGGGCGATCCCGACCGGCTCGGTGTCGCCCAGGGTGACGGTCTCGTCGGTGACGTCGGCGAGAGTGCCGTCCTCGGCCAGGCGCAGGCCGCCGCCCGGCCGCGTCGAGGCGCACCCAGACGAGCCGCCGGACCAGGTGCCGCAGCAGCGGATGGCCGGTGAGGAACTGGCGGAAGGTCGCGCCGGTCCAGCGGCGCCGGGTGACCATCGCCTGTTCCAGACGGCGGACCTGGTCGGCGGCGATCGCCCGGACGTCCTTCTTCAGCGCGGTGAACCGCTGGTACGCCTCCGGCGCCAGCACCGGGTCGTCCTGGGCTCCCGGCTTGGGCAGGGCCTTGAGCCGCTTGCCGGTGGTGTCCGCCACGAACGGTTTGAGCTGCTCGTCGAAGCCGACCGTGAAGGTCCGCCGGCCGTAGTCGAGGACCAGGCTGCCGGTGGCGTCCAGCCCGAGGTCGGGCACCAGCCGGTCGGCCAGTTCCTCCGCGGTGAGCCCCAGCTCGGCCGCCAGCTCGGCGATCTTCTCGCCGGCCCGTTCTCTGAGCGCGCGGAACTTGACCTTCTGCGCGATGCCGTGGAGATACATCAGAGCGACGTCGGTGCCGATGGCGGCCAGCACGTCGAGGCCGGCGACCGCCCGGGTGTGACCGCCCTCACCGGGCCAGGCGCGGATCACCGGAGCCAGCCGGCGGACCGTCTCGTCGTCGCCGAGCGGACCGAGCGCGTCGAGTGCCCAGTTCTGTTTCGCCGGATGCCCGGCCTCGCGCCACTCGGTGAACAGCGCCCACGCCGACTCGGCCAGGTCGGCGGCCTCGCACTCGGCGGTGACCACGGCGAGACCCGGGTACGGGGTGTCGGTCCGGGAGAGGGCCAGCATGGTGAGCACGTGACGGACCGACTCGACGGGCAGCAGGCCACGGTCGCCGGTGAGCCGGATCGGGGGCATCACCGCCGGATTCGCCCAGTCCGGTAGTGCGGGCACGGGTACCGGCAGAACGGTCAACGGGTCGACGGCCAGGATCTCCTCGACCGAGGCGGCGGCCTCCGGACCGAACTCGCCGGCGGCGGCCCGCACCTCCCCGCCGTACCCGGCGGCGGCCAGGACGCGCAGAGCCCCCTCGGCATCGGCGCGGGCCTGGCCGGCTCTGCCCACCGCGACCGGCACCAGGGCACGGGCCGCGACCGCGGTGTGCCGGGCGAACCAGGCCAGTGCGACCGGCCGGACCGAGCGCACCCGGGCCAGCCAGCCGGCCATCAGCATCGCGATCTCCGGCCCGGCGGCCGGGGCCAGCAGGCGTGCGGCGGCGGCCGGGGCCCGGCGGGCGACGTCGGCGAGCGGCGGGACGGCCTCCGCGCCATACCGCGCCAACAGCTCCGCACCCCAGTCGGCGACGTCGTAGTGGTGGCTCGGGCGCCGCGCGGCCACCCGGGGCAGAGTCAGCTCGTCCGGCCCGCGGAGGAAGAGATCGATCTCGTCCCAGCCGTTGGAGGCACTGGTACCGAGTTTGCCGGCGACGGCCGCCCAGTCGTGCGCGCCGCCGTGCCGGGCGGCCCAGGAACCGGCCGCCCAGGCCTCGCGCTCGCCCGGTGCCCACGCGACGCGCACCGGGTCGTCGCTGATCAGGCCGGTGACGACGAGCCGCTGCCGGGCCACCGGAGTCAGCCACGGCGGGCTCACCAGGATCGGCGGCAGATCCTCCAGGGAGGCGGTGCCGGTGTCGGCGGCCCGGAGCACGGCGTGCGCGGTGTCGAACCGGGCGGCGGCCGCCCCGGACAGGTGCGGACGGACCTGGTCGGCGAGCGGCCGGTGGTTGGCCAGATGCCGGTGCAGGAGCCGATCGGCGGACGGCGTCTCGGCGAACAGGCGCAGGGCGAGGGCCGGATCACGGCCCGCCGCGTCGGCGAGGGCGGCCGGCACATCGGGCTTGCCGGCGCGCTCGATCAAGGCGGTGAGGGCCGCCTCGCCGCCGACCGCCGCGAGCAGCCCGAGCAGCTTGCGCCGGTCCTGCGCGTCGGTGACCGCAGCATCCAGCCAGCCGGTCAGTGCGGGCACCGCGGCCGGGCCGAGCGTCGCGGTGAAGGTGTAGATCCGCTCCTTCTCGGCGAGCACCGCCCAGGGCGACAGCTGACCGGCGAGACGGGACGCGAGCGGATCGGCCGACACGACGGTCAGCAGCAGGCCCTTCAGTGCCTCCCGGCCGCCCATGGCCACCAGGCCACCGCATATCTCGTCGGCCCAGACCGTCTCGTCGGGCGCGATCACGGACACGAGCGCCCGCTGCGACAGCGACGGGCCACGCGCCGCGCCCAGGGCGGTCACCGCCGCCGCATACTCCCCCGGCGGTGCGGCCACGACGGCCCGGCGCAGCTGGTAGGCCATTCGGATCGCGGTCCGCGCGGCGAACCCGTTGGCGTCCGCGTCGGGCACCGCCCGGGTGATCGCGGAGTCCGACGGGGACGAGCCCAGATGGAACCCGGCCAGCTCGACGGTGGCGGCCGCGGCGAACGCCAGACCGTGCCGCACCCGCCAGAAGTCGGCGAACGCGGTCAGCTCGTCACGCCGCGACCACGGCAGCACACCCGCCACGCCGCGGGCCACCACCGCCGCGCCGAGCGGGGTGACCGCCGGACCGCCGGCGAGGTAGGCGTGCCCGGCCTCGGCCAGGTCACCGGCGATGAGGCGGTGGCGCAGCGCGCTGCGTACGTCGCCGTCGAACGCGGTCAGCAGCTCCTCGACGGCCTTGACGCCGGCGGCCCCCGGTCTCGGGGCGGCCGGCGCGGCGCCCCGCCGGGGCAGCACGAACCGCTTCCACGCCGACGGCACGACGAACGTGTCGGAGCCCACCACTTCGGTCACCGGCCCAACTCCCCAGGTCTGGTTCCACGACGACGCGCTGAACCCTAGCGACCCCCACCGACAAAAACGGGGACGGATCCGGGGCGTACGGACGACCGTGGACGCCGGGTTCGCGGTGGACCGGAGTGGAGCCGTCGGTGCGGGCCGCGCAGGCGGCCGGCCCGCGCCGATGCCCCGCCGGAACGCCGGGTTGCGCGCGGCCGGGGGTTCGTGAAAACCTCGCTGGGCGATCGTGCGACAGAGCACGGTCCCGGTGCATTCGAGAGAAGTGAAGCCTGTGATCGCCGCCCGGCCAGTCGGCCGTCGCTGAGCGTTCTCCGCCAGCGGCGGCCCTGCGTGAACAACGTGCCCACCCGCAGGTGTTTCTTCATCCTTCTCTCGAAAAGGCTTACCTCACCATGGATCTGCGCATCCAGCGCTCCGTCGTGTCCCACCTCCGCACCCGGCCGAAGGTCATCGAGATCGGCCCGTTCGTGGCCGGCCTCGACCCGGACACCGAGAGCCCCTTCATCAACTACGCCTCGCCACAGCCGGGCGTCCCGATCACGGCGGCCGACGTCACCGCCCTGATCAGCGCGTTCACCGAGGCGGGCCGCAAGCCACGCCTGGAGTACGTGACGAGTTGCACTCCAGAACTGGAGAGCCTGCTGGTCACGGCCGGGTTCACCGTCGAGCAGCGCAATCAGTACCTGGTCTGCCCGTCGGACGGGCTGACCGCCTCGCCCGTACCGGAGGGTCTGGTCCTTGCCGAACCCATGACGGACCCGGACCGGGCCGCGGTGGTCGCCGCACAGAACGAGGCCTTCGGTGACCTGCCGGACCAGCAGCCCGAGGCCGCGGTCGCCCGGATGCGCCGCAGTCAGGAACGCGGCGGGGTGGTCCTCGGCGCCCGCACGGAGGACGGCGAGTGGGTCGGCGGTGGCCAGGCCGCTCCGCCCGGCGACGGGGTCAGCGAGGTCGCCGGGATCGCGGTGCGCGAGCCGTTCCGGCGGCGCGGGCTGGGCGCCGCGATCAGCGCGGGCGTCACCCGGCGGCTCTTCGACCGCGGGGTGGAGATCGCCTGGCTGGAGGCCTCCGGCGACGACTCATGGCGGGTCTACGAGCGGGTCGGTTACGTCCCGGCCGGCCATCGTCTCTACATCTCCCGCGAGTTGTAGGAACGGCCCTCTTCCGGAAGTTGTAGGAACGGCCCTCTTCTGGAAGTCGTAGGAACGGAACCCCCGGGCGATGAGGAGACGAAGCCACCCGAGGCGCTCATGAGGGGAAGTCGCTGGGGCGGCGGAGAGCCGAACTGCCCGAGGTGATCACGGGGCGAAATCGCTGGGGCGGCGGAGAGCCGAAACCGCCCGGGGTGATCGCCAGGCGGAGTCGCCCGGGTGGTGCAGAGCCGGGACCTTTCCGGGGGAGATAGGGCGGTATCGCGAAACGGCCGGTCCGGCACGGACCGGCCGTCAGCGGCATGATCGACCCGAAAGTCCCACCGGACAGAACTCTATGTTCGACCTGCCCTGATGCACGGCGGTGCGACGATGTGGGCCATGACGGTCGACTACACGGTGCGGCTACGGTTCTCCGACGAGTCGCAGGCCGCGGCCACCCACACCAACCTCTCCGCGGTCCGCCTCGACGGCCGGGCGCTCTGGATCGCCGGCGACGAGACCGCGACGATCGAGCGCCTGATCGCCGACGACACCGAACGGCCCGCCGAGTTCGGGCAGGAGGCACGGTTCCGGCTGGCCGACTACGTGGACCTGCCCGGCGCGGACGCCGACGAGGAGGCGGACGTGGAGGGGCTGGCCCGCAACGGGCACTTCCTCTGGGCGGTCGGCTCGCACAGCCTGCGCCGCAAGCAGATCAAGGACCGCCACGTGGGGCCGAAGGCACTGCGCCGGCTGGCCCGGGTCGAAGGGCAGGACAACCGGCAGATCCTGGTCCGGCTGCCGGTCACCGACGTCGACGGGGTGCCGACCCCGGTCCGGGAGCTGACCGTCGACGGGGTGCGGCACCGGGCCGCCGCGCTGAGCGCCCGCGACGACCTGCGGCGGCTGCTGCGCGACGATGAGCATCTGGCGCCGTTCCTGCCGATTCCGGGCAAGGACAACGGCCTGGACATCGAGGGCATCGCGGTCCGTGACGACCGGGTCTTCCTCGGATTGCGCGGTCCGGTGCTGCGCGGGTGGGCGTTCGTGCTGGAGCTGCGGCCGTACGTGCTCGGCAGCGAGCCGGGAAGACTGCGCCTGCACCGGTTCGAGGACGGGCTGCCGTACCGCAAGCATGTTCTTGATCTTGAAGGTCTGGGGGTGCGGGACCTCTGCCCGGCCGGGAACGACCTGCTGGTGCTGGCCGGGCCGACGATGGATCTGGACGGGCCGGTGCGCATCTACCGCTGGCACGACGCGTGCGTGGCGGAGCAGCCGACGATCGTGCGGCACGATCTGATCACCCGGGAGCTGGAGCTGACCTACGGCGAGGGTGACGACCACGCCGAGGGCCTGAGCATGATGGGGACGGATCGGGTGCTGGTCGTCTACGACAGCCCGGCGGCGGTACGGCTGGAGGCGGACGGCGCGGTCATCGCCGACGTGCTGAAACTGCCCTGATGCGGCAGGTCTACGCGCATCAGGCGACGGTGTCGCTCGCGGCCGGCGGCGATCCGGGTGCACCGGGTGCGGCGATCACCGCCGCTCTGTGCGGGCATGGGGAGCACGAGCCGCCGTGCCCGCTGGCACCCCACCACACCGCCGCCGCACCGGAGGACGGCCGGCTGCGGCTGCGTGTGCTCTTCGCCACCGAGCCGGACCGGGTCGAGGACGTCCGCGCCCGCATCGACGCGGCGCTGGCGGCCGGCGACTGGCGGCTGATCGAATCCGGCTGCACCCGCCTGGACCCGGCCGAACGGCCGCACGGCCGCCGCCTGCTGCGCAGACGACCCGAGGAACCGGCGGGATCGAGCGAGTGAGGCCGGTTCCGGGGACGGCCACGGCGAGACCGGGTCAGCGGGCGGCCGAGTGGGACATCCGCCCGGGCCCCAGGAAGCGGGTGAGGGCGGCCGCCGTCCCCGTGACGGGGCCCCGCCACGCCACGTAGCCGTCGGGCCGGACCAGCACCGCGTCGCTCGTCTCCGCCTCAGGGGCTGCCACGACCAGGCGTTCGCCGTACCCGGAAAGGTCATCGGGTTCCGGGGTGAGCAGTACGTGCCGCCCGGACCGCAGCGCCTCGTAGAGGCGGCCGCCACCGCGGAGGGTGACGTCGCCGGCTCGCGGGGCGCCCGGGTAGCCGATGCCGACGCCGGAGATGACGCCGGTGGCACGGCGGACGACCGGCGGGAGGGCGAGCAGCGCGGCGCCGACGGTGTTGCGCAGGCGGCGGGCGACCGCCGACCGCATCATCGCCATCCGGACGAGGGCGCCGCTGCTGCGCAGGACGAGTCTGCCGACCGGGTGGCGTTCGGTCTCGTAGGAGTCGAGCAGGCCGGCCGGCGCCCAGCCGTGGATGGTGGCGGCGAGTTTCCAGGAGAGGTTCGCGGCGTCCTGGAGACCGGTGTTCATGCCCTGGCCACCGGCCGGTGAGTGCACGTGGGCGGCGTCGCCGGCGAGGAACACGCGGCCGACCCGGTAGTGCGGGGCCTGCCGTTCGTCGCTGTGGAAGCGGGACAGCCAGCGGGCCTCGGTGATGCCGAAGTCGGTTCCGTGGACCCGGCGGGTGACCTCGCGGATCTCGTCGAGGGTGATCGGGACGTCGTCGGCGACCTGGCGGCGGCGGTCCCAGGCGAAGATCCGATACCAGCCGTCGCCGAACGGGGCGACCATGGCGAACCCGTCACCGACGGAGTCGACGGCGAGGACGTCCTCGGGCGGGGCGGCGAGGCGCACGTCGGCCAGCATGATCGAGGTGAGCACCGCCCGGCCGGGGAAGGGCAGGCCGAGCTGCCGGCGGACGGTGCTGTGGGCGCCGTCGGTGCCGATCACCCAGTCGGCGGTGACGGTGCGGTCGCCGAACTCGAGGGTGACCCGCTCGCCGTCGGGGCGCAGGGAGGTGAGGCTCGCGCCGCGCTCGATGCGGGCGCCCGCGGCCAGGGCCCGCTCTTCGAGGGCCGTCTCCACCCGGTACTGCGGGGTGATCAGCAGGAACGGATAGCGCGACGGCAGCCCGGTCAGGTCGAGGCGGATCCGGTCGAACAGGCGCAGCCGCTCGACTCGCGCGCCACCGGTGAGGATGCCGTCGGCGAGGCCTCGGGCGTCGAGCATCTCGAGGGTACGGGCATGGACGCCGAACGCCCGGGTCAGGTTGGACGTCTCCGACCGGCGTTCGAAAACGGTGACCGGAATGCCGGCCAGGGCCAGGTCACCGGCGAGGAGCAGCCCGGTGGGGCCGGCCCCGATGATCGCGACGGTGGTGTGCATGACGGCGCCTCCACTCGAAAGTCAACAACTGTTGGCAACGATAGGCCGCCCGGGAAGATCGAGTCAACAGTTGTTGGCAAACGAGTGTTGGCATAATATGGTCACCATGACCGCACGCCGTTCCGACGCCACCCGGGCCGCCATCCTCGTCGCCGCCCGCGAGCGCTTCGCCGCCGACGGGTTCGAGCGCGCCACCATCCGCGCCATCGCCGCCGACGCGCGGATCGACCCGTCGATGGTGATGCGCTATTACGGCAACAAGGAGGCGCTGTTCGCCGCCGCGGCCGATTTCGATCTGCGGCTGCCCGACCTGGGTGACACTCCCGGCGAGCGGATCGGCACCACCCTGGCCCGGCACTTCCTGCACCGGTGGGAGGGCGACGAGACCCTGATGGCCCTGCTGCGGGCGGCCGTCACCAAGGAGGCCGCCGCCGAGCGGATCCGGTCGGTCTTCGTCCAGCAGGTCGGCCCGGTCGCCGCCCGGCTGGCCCCGGACCCGGCACAGGCGGCCACCCGGGCCGGCCTGGTCGCCACCCAGATGCTGGGCTTCGCCCTGTGTCGTTACATCCTCCGGCTGCCCCCGGTGGTGGGGCTGACCCCGGAGGAGGCCGCCGCCTGGCTGGCCCCGACCATCCAGCGATATCTCACCGGCGAGGCGCAGGCCGGATGACGAGAGCCGGGCCGGTGGAGATCCACCGGCCCGGCTCCGCGGTGCTGCGAACGGTCAGGCGCCGCGCAGGACGGCGCCGAAACGGGAGGACGTCACGGCGACCGCGGCGTCCCGGGCGGCGATGGTCTCCTCCGAGGTGAGAGTGCGGTCCGGAGCACGGAAGGTCAGCTTGTAGGCGAGGGACCGCTTGTCCCCGCCCAGCTGCTCCGACTCGTAGACGTCGAAGAGCGACACCGACTCCAGCAGTTCGCCGGCACCCTCGGTCAGGGCCGCCTGAACCTCGGCGGCCGGAACCGTGCGGTCCAGGACCAGGGCGACGTCGATCAGCGCCGGCGGGAAGGTGGAGATCTTCGGGGCGTCGACGACCGGGGCCGCCGGCAGGGCGTCCAGGTCGATCTCGGCGGCCGAGGTCCGCTTCGGCAGCTCCAGGGCGGCCAGCACGGCGGGGTGCAGCTCACCGGCATGACCGATGACCTCGCCGTCGACCAGGATCGCGGCGCAGCGGCCGGGATGCCAGGGGGCGTTCTCGGCGGCCCGTACCGTGATCCGGTCCTCGGCGATGCCGGCCGCCGCGACCGCGACGCGCGCCGCCTCGATGGCGTCCGCCCACGTCGCGGCACGTCCCGCACCCCACCAGCCGGCCGGCTCGATGTCGCCGGCCAGCACCACGGCGAGATGCCACGGCTGCTCGGGGACGATCGCGTTGGCCGCCGCCCACTCGGCGTTGCCGGGCCGGCGGTCCACCCCCAGCTCGGGCGGCGCGGTCGAGGTCAGGTGCGGCAGGAAGACCGTGCCGGCCTCGAAGAGCGCCACGTCCCGGCGGCCACGGCCCAGATTCCGCTTGAGCGTGCCGAGCAGCGGGCCGAGCAGCGTGGTACGCAGCAGCGGCTCCTCCTCCGACAACGGGTTGGTGAGCCGCACCGCACTGCGACGCGGGTCCGCCGGGGGCAGGCCGAGGGCGTCGGCGACACCGGGCGAGACGAAGGGGTACGACAGCACCTCGACGTACCCGTTCTCGGCGAGGGCCCGGCCCACCGACCGGCGCTGCTTCTGCGCCGGAGTGAGGCCACGGCTGGCACCGGCCGGCGGCAGCACGCTCGGGATCTCGTTGTAGCCGCCGAGCCGTGCCACCTCCTCGATCAGGTCGATCGGGGCGACCAGGTCGGGACGCCAGGTCGGCGGCACGACACTGAGCACCTCGTCGCCGGAGACCTCGCAGCCGATCCTGGCCAGCAAGGTGGCCACTTCCGAGGAGGTGTACGGCAGCCCGATGAGGCGCGCGGGGGCGGACGAAGGCAGCGTCAGTGCGACCGGAGCCACGACGTTGTCGATGTCCAGCACGAGCGGAGAAGCGGTCCCGCCGGCGTGCTCGATCAGGATGTCGACGGCCTTCTGCAGCGCGGCGAGCGGCAGCGCCGGGTCGACGCCCCGCTCCCACCGCTTGGCGGCCTCACTGAACAGCCGGTGCCGCCGGGCGGTCCGGCCGACCATGACCGGGTCCCAGTGGGCGGCCTCGAGGAGCACGTTGACCGTGCCCTCCTGCCACTCGCTGGTCTCGCCGCCCATGACCGCGGCCAGCGAGATCGGCCCGGTCTCGTCGCAGATCACCATGTCCTCGGCGTCGAGCGCACGCGCGACACCGTCCAGGGTGGTCAGCTTCTCCCCGGCCCGCGCCCGCCGGACGACCAGGCCGCCGTGGAGCCGGTCCAGGTCGAAGACGTGCATCGGCTGACCGAATTCGAGCATCAGGTAGTTGGTGATGTCGACGGGCAGCGAGATGGCCCGGATGCCGGCCTGGATCAGGCGCCGCTGCATCCACTCCGGAGACTGCGCGTTCGGGTCGACGCCGCGGACGACGCGGGCCGCGAACCGGTCACAGCCGACGGTGTCGTCGATCGTGACCGGATACGGAACCTCCGCCGTGGCACCCGCACAGGCGATGTCCGCGGGATCCCGGTAGGCCACGGAGAAGTACGTGGCCAGCTCCCGCGCGATACCGCGGACACTCATCTCGTAGCCGCGGTCCGGCGTGATCTCGACCTCGATCAGCACGTCGTCCAGGCCGACGATCGAGCGCGCGTCGACACCCGGCTCGGCGGAGTCGGCCGGCAGCACGATGATGCCCGAGTGGTCGCCCGACAGACCCAGCTCGGCGGCCGAGCAGATCATGCCGTTGGAGTTGCGGCCGTAGGTCTTCCGCGCACCGATCCTGAATCCGCCGGGCAGCTCCCCACCGGGCAGGATGACCGCGACGAGGTCGCCCTCGGCGAAGTTCCGGGCCCCGCACACGATCTCCTGCGGCGCCGGGTTGCCGACGTCGACGGTGCAGAACCGGATCGGCTTCTTGAAACCGGTCAGCTCCTCGATCGTCAGCACCCGGCCGACGACCAGGTCACCGAGGATCGTGCCGGCCTGGTCGACGATGCCCTCGACCTCCATGCCGAGATTGGTGAGCGCCGCGTCCAGCTCCGAAGCCGTGATCTCCGCGGGCAGCTCGACGTACTCGCGCAGCCACGACAGTGACGTCTTCATCGCTTCAGGACTCCATTCCGAAGTTCGTGGTGAACCGCACGTCGCCCTCGACCATGTCGCGCATGTCGGAGACGCCGTTGCGGAACATCAGGGTCCGCTCGACACCCATGCCGAACGCGAAGCCCGAGTAGACGGCCGGGTCGATGCCGCACGCGGTGAGCACGCGCGGGTTGACCATGCCGCAGCCGCCCCACTCGACCCAGCGCGGGCCGTCCCGGTGCTGGGGGAACCAGACGTCGAACTCCGCCGACGGCTCGGTGAACGGGAAGTAGTGCGGCCGCCAGCGGGTCTTCGCGTCCGGGCCGAGCATCGCCCGGGCGAAGTGGTCGAGGGTGCCGCGCAGGTGCGCCATGGTGATGCCCTCGTCGATGACCAGGCCCTCGATCTGGTGGAACACCGGGCTGTGCGTGGCGTCCAGCTCGTCGGTCCGGTAGACGCGGCCGGGGCTGACCACGTAGATCGGCGGCTGCCGGTCGAGCATGGTGCGCACCTGGCCGGGTGACGTGTGGGTCCGCATGACCAGGCCGGGCAGGTCGACGAAGAACGTGTCGGAGGCACCGCGGACCGGGTTGTCCGGGCCGATGTTGAGCGCGTCGAAGTTGGCCCACTCCAGCTCCAGCTGAGGGCCGTCGACGATCTCGTAGCCCATGCCGATGAAGATGTCGCCCATGTGCTCCATCAGCGTGGTCAGCGGGTGCCGGGCGCCGCGCGGCCGCCGGGACCACGGCAGGGTGACGTCGACGCGCTCCTCGACGAGGACCCGGGCCGCACGGTCGGCCTCGAGCTCGGCCTGCCGGGAGTCGTAGGCGGCCTGCACGGCCTGGCGGGCGATGTTGACACGCTTGCCGGCGTCGGATTTCGCGGCCGGCGGCAGTGAGCCGATCTCGCGGCGGGCCAGCGACACCGGGGAACGGTCACCCAGGTGCGCCGGCTTCAGGGCCTGGAGCGCGTCGAGGTCGGCGGCGGAGGCGAACGCCTTCTCGGCCTCCGCGACCGCGCCCTCGAGCGACTCGGGGGCCAGCAGGACGGCCTGCTTCGGATCGTACGGATCGTTGCGGTAGGACATGGTAGGGCGAACTCCCTCACACCGGATTTGCCAACGGCCCGTCGGCGCTGAGTGCACCGAGCGCAGCGAGGGCCGCGAAGAGGCGACACAGCTGGGACAGTCTACGGAGGCACGGCTGAGCCGTAGCCCGCCGGTCAGGGAGTGCGCGCAGAAGGGTCAGATCCGGCGCCCGCGACCAGCGGGCCGGATAAAGGAGAGCCGGGGACCTGACATGCGGCCCAGCATACCCTCAGCGCTGGGCGCGGGCCGACGCATATAGGCAGACGGCGGCCGCCGCGGCCAGGTTGAGGCTCTCCGCGCCCCCGTAGATGGGTACGCGCACCCGGCGATCCGCGGCACTCAGCAGGTCAGCGGGCAGGCCGTGGGCTTCGGAGCCGAACAGCCACGCCGTCGGCAGGGCGAGCTGACCGCCGTCGAGCAGCGAGTCCACATCGTCCTCACCGGTGCCGCTGGTGGCGAGCACCTGGAGCCCGCTGTCCTGGAGCAGTTCCACGACGCCGAGCGGGGACCGGACGACGTCCACGTGGAACAGCGAGCCGGCCGACGAGCGTACACATTTGCCGTTGTAGGGGTCGACGGCGTCGCCGGCGAAGACGACCATCCCCGCTCCGGCGGCATCCGCGGTGCGCAGCACGGTCCCGGCGTTGCCGGGGTCCCGGATCTCGGCGACCACGGCGACCAGCCGCGGGTTCTTCGCCAGGGCCTCGCCGATCGGCACGTCGTTCTGCTCGCAGACGGCGACCAGCCCCTGCGGGTGCACGGTCTCGGCGAGCGCGGCGAGGGCGTCGTCGGTGACCGGTGACAGCTCGGGCGCCTGTGCGGCCAGGTCGGCGTGGCGCTCCAGCGCGGCCGGGGTGCCGAACAGTTCGAGCACCGCGCCCGCGGCGAGCGCCTCACGCACGGCCTGCGGGCCTTCGGCGAGGAAACGCCCGGACTGGTCGCGGTCCCGGCGGCGTTGCAGGCGGCGGGCGGCGACGATTCGGGGAGTACGGGGTGTGAACATCGCTCCGACCTGAGGAAATGAAGACGCCCCCCGGAAACTGGGGGGCGTCTCGAAACGTGCTACGCGATATCAGGCAGCCTGCGCGGCGGCGCCGCCGGTGCCCTCGGCCGCGACGGCCGCACGGGCGATCTCGACGATGGCCGCGAAGGCAACCGCGTCGTGGACCGCGAGGTCGGCCAGGATCTTGCGGTCGACCTCGACCTCGGCCAGCTTCAGACCCTGGATCAGGCGGTTGTAGGTCATGCCGTTCGACCGGGCAGCCGCGTTGATACGGGTGATCCACAGCTGGCGGAAGTCGCCCTTGCGGTCACGACGGTCACGGTACGAGTACTGCATCGAGTGCAGCACCTGCTCCTTGGCCTTGCGGTACAGGCGGGAGCGCTGACCGCGGTAGCCGCTCGCGGTCTCGAGCAGGGTGCGGCGCTTCTTCTGGGCGTTTACCGCCCGCTTGACGCGTGCCATTTCTAGTTACTCCTTCAGGGGAACCGGGTCAGGCTCGCGTCAGCGGCCCAGAAGCTTCTTCACGCGCGCGGTGTCGGCCTTGGCCACAACGACCGTGCCGGTCATCCGGCGGGTGACGTGGGAGCTCTTGTGCTCCAGCAGGTGACGCTTGCCGGCCTGCTCGCGCACGATCTTTCCCTTGCCGGTGACCTTCACCCGCTTACCCATGCCGGTGTGGCTCTTCATCTTGGGCACTTGACGCCTCTTTCTGATCTCTCCCCACGACCGGGGGGTAGCGGGGAAAAGCTTGACTACTCTGCTGCGGTGGTCTCGGCCGGAACGGCCGGCTCGACGTCGGCGACATCGCCCTCGCCCTCGCGCGGCTCACGGGCGGGCTTGGCGCCGGCGGCGACGGCGGCGACGGCAGCGGCCTTGGTGGCCCGGTGCGGAGCGAGCACCATGATCATGTTGCGGCCGTCCTGCTTCGGGCTGGCCTCGACGAAGCCGAGCTCCGAGATCTCCTCGCTGAGCCTGCGCAGGAGCCGGAAACCCAGCTCGGGGCGGCTCTGCTCACGACCGCGGAACATGATCGTCACCTTGACCTTGTCGCCCGCCTTGAGGAACCGCACCACGTGACCCTTTTTGGTCTCGTAGTCGTGCGGGTCGATCTTCGGCCGTAGCTTCATTTCCTTGATGACGGTCTGCTGCTGGTTGCGCCGCGCTTCGCGGGCCTTGAGTGCGCTCTCGTACTTGAACTTGCCGAAGTCCATGAGCTTGCACACCGGCGGCCGCGCCATCGGAGCAACCTCGACCAGGTCCAGGTCGACATCCGCGGCCAGCTGAAGGGCGCGCTCGAGCGGCACGATGCCGACCTGCTCACCCTCCGGACCGACCAGACGGACCTCACGAGCCCGGATCTGTTCGTTCACGCGTGGTTCGACGCTGATGGGGCCTCCTCAGTTGATACCTCACCCGGCCGGGTAGGTCGGGCGCTGCCAATGTCGGTCGGCCCCGAGTGTCCCGCTGGCCGCGGGACGCCGGGAAAGTAGAAGGCCCCGCCTGCTCTCTCGAAAGAGAGCATGCCGGGGCCCGCTCGACCGGTCATCGGCGCCCAAAGGAGGACGCGCACCCGACAAGAGATATTCCCCTGTCAGGGAGACCGGACCCGGCCACAGTCAGTGACTCGGGTGGGAACCAGCGGGCTCCTCTTTCGCGCCCACACCGTCAACAAGGCTGAAACCCAAAAAGGCTGCAAACCAAAGCTGAAAGGTGGGCGTGGTCGACTGCCCGCAATCCTATCAGGCGTCCTGAGCAGCCTGATGAAGAGCCCTCAGGGTGCGTACGCCGTCCAGCGCGTAGTCCTTGTCGACGGCCTGTAGCGCGTGCACCGGGACCTGATCGTCGTTCTCCAGCTCCAGATGCGCCCACGCCGAGTTGCGGTCGAACCGGACGGCACGGATCACCGACCACGGCAGGTCGTAGCCGCCGATCACGTTGCGCACCCGCACCCCCGCCTCGTCGGCCGCCACCCGCGGCCGGCAGAACAGCAGGATGCCGAGGCCCAGCAGGATGCCCAGCCCGATCATCGCGAGCTGGTCGCCGCGCTGGAAGCTGGCCTTCGAGTTCTGGAAGCCGGCCGAGCCGCTCAGCCCGAAGCTGAGCACGATGAACAGCAGCGCCACCCCGGCGGCCAGCGGACCGGCCACCCAGCGGATCTTCTTCGGGCGGTACAGAACGGCGGTCATCACAGCCTGCAGTTCGCGATGTCGGTGACCAGGATCGCGCGGGCGCCCAGGTCGTACAGCTCGTCCATGACCCGGTGCACGTCGCTGCGCTGGACCATCGCCTGGACGGCGACCCAGCCCTCCCGGTGCAGCGGGGAGACGGTCGGCGACTCGATGCCGGGGGTCAGGCTGGTGGCCTGGTCCAGCAGGTCGGCGCGGACGTCGTACGCCAGCATCACGAAGTTTCTCGCGACCAGCACGCCGTGCAGCCGCCGCAGCAGTTGCGACGCACCGGCCGGCGTCTCCTCCGCGCGCCCGATGAGGATCGCCGACGACTGCATGATCGGGTCGCCGATGGTGACCAGACCCGCCTGGCGCAGCGTCGCCCCGGTCTCCACCACGTCGGCGATCAGGTCGGCGACGCCGAGCCGGACCGCGTTCTCCACCGCGCCGTCGAGGCGCACCACGTCCGCCTTGAGCTCGTGCTCCGCCAGATAGCGGCCCACCACGCCGGGATAGGCGGTGGCGATGCGGCGGCCGCCGATCTCGTCGACGCCGGTGAGCGTCCCCGCCGGGGCGGCCCAGCGGAAGGTGGCCCGGCCGAAGTTCAGGTCGAGCAGCTCGGTGGCGGGCACGCCGGAGTCGACGAGCAGGTCCCGGCCGGTGATGCCGAGATCCAGATCACCCGAGCCGACATACGTCGCGATGTCCTTCGGCCGCAGGTAGAAGAACTCGACGTTGTTGTCTTCGTCACGGCAGATCAGATCTTTGGGATCGGTGCGCTGGCGGTAGCCGGCGTCCCGCAACATCTGTGACGCCGGTGCGGACAGGGTGCCCTTGTTGGGAATGGCGATGCGCAGCATGACGTGCTCCTTCGATCAGTGAACGGGTCTTGTGGACGCGTGTCACAGATGTCGGTAGACGTCCTCGAGCTCAAGGCCTGTCGCGATCATCAGGACCTGGGCCTGGTAGAGCAGCTGGGAGATCTCCTCGGCAGCGCGTTCCGGCCCCTCGTGTTCAGCGGCCATCCACGACTCGGCCGCCTCTTCGACGACCTTCTTGCCGATGAAGTGGACTCCGCGTTCGAGCGCCTCGACGGTGCCCGAACCGGGTGTCTTGTCCGCCGCCTTGCTTTGCAACTCGGCAAACAGTTCTTCGAACGTCTTCACGAGTAGCGATTGTGGCAGCTCATCACGTCTTGACGACGAACGGCCCCAGCCCATGGGACGTCTTCTAAGCTCCCGGGCATGGTCAGCCGATTCACCCCCGTGGCCGTCGGTGGCGTAGCCCTGCTGCTCGCCGCCGTGACGGCATGTTCTCCCGCAGACGAAGACGAGACGACCACCACACCGTCGGCCGCCCCCGCCGCGACCTGTGAGCCGGCGTCACTGAAGACCCTGACCGCCGGCAAACTGACCGTCGGCACCGACACCCCGGCGTACGAGCCGTGGTTCACCGACAACAAGCCGGAGAACGGCAAGGGCTTCGAGTCCGCCGTCGCCTACCAGCTCGCCCAGCGCCTTGGATACCAGCAGTCCGACGTGGTCTGGACGACTGTCGGGTTCAACAACGCGATCGCGCCCGGCCCGAAGACGTTCGACATCGACGTCAACCAGTTCTCCATCACCGACGAGCGCAAGCAGGCGGTGGACTTCTCGTCGCCGTACTACCTGGTGCGCCAGACCGTGATCACCACCAAGGGCTCGAAGATCGCCGGTGCGAAGTCGCTGGCCGACCTCCGGGACGCCAAGCTCGGCGCCCAGGTCGGGACCACCAGCTACCAGGCCATCACCGACGTCATCAAGCCGGCCGGGCAGCCGCAGGTGTTCAACAACAACGACGACGCCAAGAAGGCGCTGGAGAACGGCACCGTCGACGGCATCGTGGTGGACCTGCCGACGGCGTTCTACATGACCGGCGCGGAGCTGGAGAACGGCGTCATCGTCGGCCAGGTCGGCCAGGTCGGTGTGCCGGAGCAGTTCGGCATCGTGCTCGACAAGGGCTCGCCGCTGACCGGTTGCGTCAGCAGGGCGGTCGACCAGCTCCGCCAGGACGGCACCCTCGCCGTGCTGGAGAAGACGTGGCTCGCCGACAGCGCCGGGGCCCCCGAGCTCCGGTGACGTACCAGCCGAGCATCAGGCAACAGGAACGGATCGCCTACCGTCGCGGACGGGCGGTCCGTTCCGTTCTGCTGGCCGCCGCATCGACGGCCGTCGTCGGCGTCGGGCTGGCCGTGGGCATCACCGGCGCGCCCGGCTGGGAGCGGGTCAAGGAGTCCTTCTTCGACCTGGACACCGCCCAGAAGTACCTTCCGCAGATCCTGGAGGGGCTCTGGCTCAACCTGAAGCTGCTGGTGGTCTGCGCGACCCTGGCACTGGCGCTCGGCCTGCTCGTCGCGGTGCTGCGGACCCTGCGCGGCCCGGTCTTCTTCCCGGTACGCGCTCTGGCCACCGGATACACGTACTCGTTCCGCGGCCTGCCGCTGATCATCGTGCTCTACCTGTTCGCGTTCGGCATCCCGGGCCTGCGGCTCAAGGGCACACCGGACGTGCTGGTGCTCGGTGCCGCGGCGATCATCGTGACGTACGGCGCCTACCTGGCCGAGGTGTTCCGGGCCGGCATCGAGTCGGTGCACCCGAGCCAGATCGCGGCGGCCCGGTCGCTGGGCCTGAGCTACCGGCAGGCGATGCGCCACGTGGTGCTGCCGCAGGCGGTCCGCCGGGTCGCCCCGCCGCTGCTCAACGACACGGTGGCACTCCAGAAGGACGTCGGCCTGATCTCCCTGGCCGGGCCGATCGACGCCATCCGGGCCGCCCAGATCGGGGTGGCCCAGGACGCCGACTTCACCCCGTACATCGTCGCCGGGGTTCTGTTCGTCCTGCTCGCCCTGCCGCTGATCGCCGTCACCGACTGGGTGACGCTGCGGGCGGCCCGCCGCCAGAACGCGGGGACCTAGTGCTGCTGGAATGCAGGGACGTCCGCAAGGTCTTCGGTGGCCACGCCGTCCTCGACGGGCTCACCCTGGACGTGGCCGAGCACGAGGTGGTGGCGCTGATCGGCGCGTCCGGCTCGGGCAAGTCGACGCTGCTGCGCTGCGTCAACCTGCTCGCCGAGATCGACGACGGCACGATCCACCTGGACGGCGAGGAGATCACCGATCCACGGGCCGACCCCGATCTGGTGCGCCGGCGGATCGGGCTGGTCTTCCAGTCGTACAACCTGTTCCCGCACATGACGGTGCTGGACAACATCACGCTGGCGCCGGTCCGCGTACACGGGCGGCCGGTGGAGGAGGCCCGGGAGCAGGCACGGCAATGGCTGGACCGGGTCGGCCTGGCGGAGAAGTCGGGTGCCTACCCGGACCGGCTCTCCGGCGGCCAGCAGCAACGGGTCGCCATCGTCCGCGCCCTGGTCAACAACCCGCGCCTGCTGCTGCTCGACGAGGTCACCTCGGCGCTCGACCCGGAACTGGTCGGCGAGGTGCTGTCGATGATCCGCGAACTCAAGGGCGAGGGCATGACGATGGTGCTGGCCACCCACGAGATGGGTTTCGCCAGGCAGGTCGCCGACCGGGTCGCCTTCCTGGACGCCGGCCGGGTCCTCGAACAGGGGCCACCGGAGCAGGTGCTCGGTGACCCCGTCGAGGCGCGGACACGTCAGTTCCTGACCCGGATCATCGACGCAGGAAGGCTCTAGCCCGCCGTTTCAAGGCTCCAGCCAGGCGTTTCGGGTCACGCAGCCGGGCCACCCGGCCGGCGAGCTGCGCGGCCCGGACGGCACGCCCGCCGCGTAGCCGCCGCATCTCGTCGCGCATGGTCCGCAGCTGCTGCTCCCGGGTGCGCAACTGCTGGTCCCGGAACCGCATCGTGCGTTCCAGGCCGAAGATGTGCCCGGCCTGCTCCTTGGCGGTGACCCGGGCGGCCTCCGCGTCGGCGAGGACGCTGAGCAGGTCGGGCCGCGACTCGGTGCCGGCGATCTCCCGGCCCCGGGCGAGCATCTCCGGAGTGGCCTCCACCCCGGACATCGCCAGCCACATGGTGACCAGGTCGTCGCCGTCGGCCATCCACGGCGGCCACGGGTGCCGGCGGTGGCCGCCGACCAGGCGGTCCCGGAAGCGGATCCAGGCGGCGGCCAGCGGGATCTCGGGCCCGGGCAGCGCGACGCCGTCGTGGACCCGGTCGAAGAAGGCGCCGTCGCGCAGCCGCGCGGCACAGGCCCGGAACCCGGGCACGTCCTCGGCCGCGGCCAGCCGGAACAGCTCGGTCTCGGCCGACTCGGTGTCCGGCACGAGGCGGTCACCGAAACGCCAGCCGTCCGCGGTGAGGTCCGCTACCCCGGACGGGGTGTAGGCGGTGTGCACCGGCCCGCCGTCGCCGAGGACGACGAGCCATCCGGGCGCGACGGCGTCCAGCATCCCGGCCCGTGCCGCGGCTTCGGCGGCGCCGGTCACCGGCGCGAGCAGGGGCGTTCCCCCGGCCACCGCCGCGAGTCCGGCGAGGGCGATCCCGGCGCCCGGCAACCCCGGTGCGGTACGGGCCAGAGCATCCGACTCCACCAGGGTGTGCACCCGTCCCGCCGAGCCGAACAGCGCGTACCGCCGCCCCGCCGTACCGAGCACGTCCTCGATCTGCGCCGGCGAGGAGGGCCGTCGCGGGTCGTCGCGCAGCGGCCGCCACTCGTCGTCGCCGTGGCGTTCCTTCACCGGCCGCCGGTCCAGCAACGCGGTGATCGAGAACCCGTTCTCCACCCCGATCACCACGAGCGCACCCGGGGCGGCCAGCCCGCGCAGCAGGCCGGCCCGCTCCGGCCAGTCCAGCGCCGGCGAGTCCGTGCCGAGCAGCCGGTCCAGGCCGTCGGCGGCGACCACCACGTCATAGGGCCCGGGCCGCTGACCGGCCAGCCCGTCGAGGGCGCCGGCCACCACGGTGTGCCCGCTGGCCCGCAGGTCCTCGGCGTCGCTGACCGAGCGGCGCAGCACCGTCACGTCGGCACTGCGGCCCGCCAGGACGTCCAGGACGCCGGTGTCGTGCGGCCCGGCCAGCAGCACCCGCCCCACGGAGGCCGGCAGCAGGTCGGCGAGGAAGGCGGCGAGAACCGGCCCACCGGCCGGGTCGGCGTCGGTCCACGGCTGGATCTCGCCCCGGACGACGGGTGGCAGCTTGGTCTCAGTCACGGTGGTTCCAATCAAAGAGCATGCGCATCTCCTCCGGCGGCATCAGGTGGCGCCGGCCCAGTTCGACGTCGGTGGTGGCGCGGGCGGCCGCCAGGTCGATCTCCTTGCCGAGCATCTCCGGCCACAGGCGGGCGATCCGGGCCTGTCCACCGAAGAGCGGGTCGTCGCCCTCCAGCGACATCGGGTCGCCGTAGACGGCCGGTTCGCAGCCGGCCGCGACCCCGAAGAAGACGGCGGTGCTGAGCCGGTTCGCGGCGACCCGCCGGAAGCGGCGGAACGTCTCCAGCTGCTTGTAGAGGAAGCGGCGGTCGGTGCCCTCGTAGTTCCAGCCGCGTTTGCCGAAACAGATCACGTCGAAGCCGGCCTTCTCGTAGGCACGGCGGACCTCGCGCCGTTCGAACTCGGTGTAATACAGGCTGATGGTGACCGGCTCGGTCTCGGTCTCCTTGATCTCGCTGATCAGCCGGGCGTGATCACCCTCGATCTTCCCGCCCCGGCCGCCACCCTCCCAGCCGTGGAAGAGGAACCACAGCGTGCCGCGGCGTTCGTCCTCGGGCACCGCCCCGAGCGTGGGCTCCAGCTCGGCGAGGTAGAGGAACGGCGCGCCCACCACGTGATAGTTGCGGCGCCCCAGCGAGTGACCACGCCGCCGGGGCGCGTCGCTCCACGTGTAACGCCAGGCCCCGTCGAAGAACTCGTGCACCGGGTTCCAGCCGCAGCCGACGTTCCACCCGTGCTGGAGGTAGCCGCGGATCCGGGGCGGGTGCTCGTCGTCCAGTCCGCACCAGCGGGCCAGGATGTGCGTCTGCCCGTAGTAGTGGTTGTGGTGATGCATGGATCAGTTCGTCTCCAGGTGCAGGGTTCCGGCCCGCGCGTAGAGCCGGTACCGGTCGAGGGCGCGCGGCAGGCCGGTCAGCGCGAACGACTCGGCCTGGACGGCGTGATCGGCGGCGAACAGCGTCCAGTCGGCGTCCTGCGCCGGGCCCAGATCGTCGAGGTTCACCCGCGCCGACCAGCGGTCGCCGTCGAGGGTGACCCGGCAGACGGCGTCGACCGCGTCGTCGGAGTTCGGCAGGAACCGCCGCCACACGATCCGTCCGTAGTCCACACCCGCCCAACGGGGCCCCTCGACCGTCACCGACCGGTCACCCGCGTGGATGCGGGCCGCCGTGACCCGGGCCGGCATCTCGATCAGGTTCAGGTACTGCCCGGGCGAACGGGCCACGGTCAGCAGCCGGTCGCCCTGCTGCGCACTGACCGCGGTACTCAGGCCGGTCACCAGGATCAGCGCGTCACCGATCTTCGGAATCAGCACGGTCCGGTCCAGGAACGGGTCGTCCGGGCTGGTCGCGTCGACCACCTCGGCCACCGGGACACGGACGGTGAAGACACCGCCGGGCCCGGTCTCCAGCGGCGCCCGCAGCTCCCGGGCGGCCCGGGCGAGCACCAGCTCGGAGCCCGTGGCGCCGGACGGCAGCCGCCCGGTCAGCACCAGCACGTCACCGTCGGTGGCGGCCGCGGTCAGCTCCGGCTCGCCGCGCATCCGGCGCAGCAGCAGCCGGCCGTCGGAGGCCTTGGCCGGCTGGAACCAGTCGTCGCCGATCCGGTCGCCGACCGGGTACTGCATCTGCATCAGCAGCAGGCTCCGGCGCCGGACCGGGCCACTGCGCATCGTCGCGATCAGGCGTACGGCCTCCCGTTTCGCCGGCATCGCGGCGAGCGCCTCGCGGGGCACCCGCGCCGTGAACCCGATGAGCCGCCGCTGCCCCGCCGAGTCGGTCAGCAGGTGCCGTTGCACGGTGAGCGGCGTCTCCCGCAGGCCGGCGAGCAGCGCGATCCGCAGCGTGGAGTCCTCGACGGCCGGCAGGTGGTCGATCGCCGCCGTACCGGTGACCACCAGGGCGTCGGGTTCCCAGACCAGCTCGGTGGCGGCGGCCCGCAGGGTGAGGTCGCGGCGCGACAGCCGGTGCAGGTCGGCCGGGGTGCCGGGGGTGTCCGGCAGGCCCAGGGCCCGGTAGCGCCACGGCAGCACCGGGTGCCGTTCGGCCGGCGCCCGCGCGGGACGGCCGCCGTCGGCCCGGTACCGGGCGATCCGCTGGAGCAGCTCCACGTCGCCGGACTGGAGACCGTGGTACTCCAGCCGCTCGATCGCCGACGAGCCCACGAGCGCCTCCGGGTCGAGGCGCCCGGTGAGCCGGCGGCCCAGGGCGAGGACCGCCTCCAGCTCGTGCTCGGGGGCCGACCCGAAGGCCTGGACCACCGTGGCGAGATCGATCATCGCCAGATGGCGGTGCACCTTCCAGCGCAGCTCGGGGGCCCGCCGGTCGACCATGTCCAGGATCATCCCGGCCGACCGGACCCGGTCCTCCAGGTTGCCGAACTGGAACTTGAGCTGGGTGACCGACTCGCCGGACTCCCGCTCGCGCCAGTAGTAGGTCGGGGCCGCCAGACAGTCCACGGTGACCGCGTCCAGGTGCGCCTTGAGCGCCACCGGCCAGTCCTCGTAGCGCATCGCCGGGAACTCGTAGCCGAACTGGTCCCAGAAGGTGCGGCGGTACACCTTGTTCCAGACCATCCGGTCGATCGCCAGATCCGGCCACTCCAGGACGTGGGTGGCCGGGCGGTCGGCACCGTAGGCGATCCGGTGCACGTACGACTGCCGTACCCCGGAGGTGTTGTTGAACCGCCGGGCGTTGCCGCCGGCTAGCGACGACGAGGTCCGGTCCAGCGAGCCGACCAGCAGTTCGTACGCGTGCCGCGGCACCAGGTCGTCGCTGTCGACGAACGTCAGGTACTCGCCGCGGGCCCGCTGGATGCCGGCGTTGCGGGCCGGGCCCATCCCGCGGTTCTCCTGGCTGATCAGCTGGAACCGGGAGTCGCGTTCGCACCACTCGCGGGCGATCGCGGCGCTGCCGTCCCGGGAGCCGTCGTCGACCAGGACCACCTCGAAGTCCCGGAACGTCTGCCGGGCCAGCGAGTCCAGACACGGGCCGAAGTAACGCTCGACGTCGTAGAAGGGCACGACGATGCTGAGCCGGGGGATCACCGCTGTAAACACCAGTTCCGGAATAGGCGACGGACCGGGCGAGCATCCCGGCGCCGTTCGCCTAATCCGCGAACTACGGGTGTCCGGAGGGTGAAGACCCTCCCTACTGCTTGGAGACCTCGCGAATGGCGAGCGCCGCGTCGAGCACGGCGACCGTGCTCTGCCAGCCCTTGTCCTCGATCGAGTCCTCCAGGCCGGCCCGGTCCCGGGCCTGCCCGAGGCTGTGCACGGTGAGCACGCCGTGCGCGACCGGGGTGCCCTCGTCCAGCGCCACCCGGGTCAGACCGGTCGTCACGGCGTCGCACACGTACTCGAAGTGCTGGGTCTCGCCCTTGATCACCACACCCAGGGCGACCACCGCGTCGACCCGGCGGGCCAGCGCCTGGGCCACCACCGGCAGCTCCACCGAGCCGGCGACCCGGGTGGTGATCACCTCCGTCACGCCACACGCCTCGGCAGCGGCCACCGCCCTGGCGATCATGTGTTCCACCAGGTCGTTGTGCCACCGCGAGCCGACGATGCCGAGCCGGAGCCCGGCCGCGTCGACAGTCTGCATGTGCGGATCACCGAAGCCGGCCATGAGTGTCCCCCTTCATCGTCATTGTTGCCCCGATCGGGGACTGGGTCAGGCCAACTCCGCGAACAGGTGGCCCATCCGGTCCCGCTTGGTGCGCAGGTACCGGACGTTCTCCGGGTGCAGGCGGACGGGCAGTTCCTCGCGGCCGGTCACGCGTAGGCCGTACCCCTCGAGGCCTGCTCTCTTCGCGGGGTTGTTGGTGAGCAGGCGCATCGAGCGGATGCCGAGGTCGGCGAGGATCTGCGCCCCGGTGCCGTAGTCGCGGGCGTCAGCCGGCAGGCCCAGCTCCAGGTTGGCGTCGACCGTGTCGAAACCGCGGTCCTGGAGCTGGTAGGCCTGGAGCTTGTGCAGCAGGCCGATGCCGCGGCCCTCGTGACCGCGCATGTAGAGGACCACGCCCCGCCCGGCCGTGGCCACCCGCTCCAGGGCGGCGTCCAGCTGCGGCCCGCAGTCGCAGCGCCGGGAGCCGAAGACGTCGCCGGTGAGGCACTCGGAGTGCACCCGGACCAGCACGTCCTCGCCGTCGCCGAGGTCACCGAAGACCAGCGCCACGTGCTCGCCGTCGTCGGCGGCGGTCCGGTAGCCGACCGCGGTGAAGACGCCGTGCTCGGTCGGCAGGACCGTCTCGACGACCCGCTCGACCTGGCTGCCCTCCCGGTGCCGCAGGTAGGCGATCAGCTCCTCGATGGTGATCAGGGCGAGGTCGTGCTCGGCGGCGAACTTCTCCAGGTCGGGCCGGCGCTGCATGGTGCCGTCGTCGTTGACCATCTCGCAGAGCACCCCGGCGGGGCGGCACCCGGCCAGCACCGCCAGGTCGATGGAGGCCTCGGTGTGACCCGGGCGCCGCAGGACGCCGCCCAGCTTGGCGCGCAGCGGCACGACGTGGCCGGGCCGGTTGAAGTCGGTGGGCTCACTGTCGGCGGCGGCCAGCAGCCGGATGGTGTGCGCCCGGTCGGCAGCCGAGATGCCGGTGCTGACACCGTGCCTGGCGTCGACCGTCACCGCGTACGCCGTCCCCCGCGCGTCCTGGTTGGTGTGGAACATCGGGGGCAGATCCAGCCGGTCCGCCTCGCTCTCGGGGAGCGGCACGCAGATGTAACCGGATGTGTAGCGGACCATGAAGGCGACGAGTTCCGGGGTGGCGTGCTCGGCCGCGAAGATGAGGTCACCCTCGTTCTCCCGGCTCTCGTCGTCCACCACGATCACCGCCTTGCCGGCCGCTATGTCCGCGATCGCGCGCTCGATGGTCTCAAACATTGCGGGCCCCCAGCATCTTCTCCACGTACTTGGCGATCACGTCGACCTCGAGGTTGACCGGATCTCCGATGGCCTTGCTGCCCAGCACGGTCAGCTTCGAGGTGGCCGGGATCATCCCGACTGCGAAGCTGTCCGCGTCGACCGCCATGACGGTCAGCGACACGCCGTCGACGGTGATCGACCCCTTCTCCACCACGTACTTCGCCAGCTCGGGTGGGAGCGAGAAACGCACCACCTCCCACTGGTCGGCGGGCTCGCGGGCGATGATCCGCGCCACCCCGTCGACGTGGCCCTGCACCAGATGACCGCCGAGGCGGCTGCCGAGAGCGGCGGCCCGCTCCAGGTTCACGTTGCTCCCGGTCCGCAGAGCACCGAGCGACGTACGCCGGAGCGTCTCGCCCATCACGTCGGCGGTGAACACCCCGTCGACGTTGTCGATCACGGTGAGGCAGCAGCCGTTGACCGAGATCGAGTCGCCGTGCCGGGCGTCCGAGGTGACCAGCGGACCGCGTACGGCGATCACCGCGGAGTCCTCGGCGCCCTCGGTCAGGCGGATGATCTCGCCCAGTTCCTCGACGATTCCGGTGAACATCTTCAGAAACCTTCTTCCGAATTACGGGTGGAGGATGAGGCGGGGGGAAGGTTCTCGGCCGCGGGGTTGCGGTTCTCCTTCTGCCGCAGGTTCGCGGTGAAACGCAGATCGCCACCGATCTGCGTGATGTCGGTGAAGTCGAGTTCGACGGCGTCGGCGATGGTGCCGATGCCGGCGCCGGCCAGGGCGGCGCGCCCGTCGCCGAGCAGTTTCGGCGCCACGTAACCGACCACCCGGTCGATCAGCCCGGCCGCCAGGAAACCGCCGGCCAGCGTCGGGCCACCCTCCAGCAGGACGTTGCGCACCCCCTTGGCGAACAACGCGATGAGCAGCGCGTGCAGGTCGACGTGGCCGTCCGGCCCGGCGCCGGCGGCGGCCGTCGTGACGATCCAGGTGGGTGCGGCCGCGTCACGGACCCGGGCATTCGCGGGGGTACGCCCGGACGAGTCCACCACCACGCGCAGAGGCTGCTTGATCGCCAGCGTGCCGTCCCGCAGATCACGAACGGTCAGCTGCGGATCGTCGGCGACCACCGTGCCGACGCCGGCCACGATCGCGTCGACGGTGCTGCGCAGCACGTGCACGTCGGCCCGGGACTCGGCCGCGGAGATCCACTGGCTGGTGCCGTCCGCCGCGGCCGACCGCCCGTCCAGCGTCGCCGCGAACTTCCACGTCACGAAGGGCCGGCCCCGGCGCACCGCGGTCAGCCAGGCGATGTTGCCGACCTCCGCCGCCTCGCGCCGCACCCCGGTGACCACCTCGATACCGGCCGCCCGCAGCGTCGCCGCGCCCCCGGCCGCCACCGGCGTCGGGTCGTCCACGGCGATCACCACGCGCCGCACCCCGGCGTTGATCAGGGCCTCCGAACACGGACCGGTACGCCCGGTGTGGTTGCACGGCTCCAGCGTCACCACACAGGTCCCGCCGCGGGCCAGCTCCCCCGCCTGGGCGAGGGCCACGATCTCGGCGTGCGGGCCGCCGGCATACGCGTGGAAGCCCTCGCCGACGACGTCGCCGGCGGGACCGAGCAGGAGGCAGCCGACCACCGGATTGGGACTGGTCGTGCCGAGGCCCCGGGCGGCCAGCGCGACAGCGCGGCGCATCGCCTCGTCCTCGGTCACCATCCGGTGTTTCCTCTCACGCGGTGCGGTCACGCGCTGGAGAGGGGGAGTTATCGCCAGGAATCGGACTTCAAGGGTACGCTTCGCGCACCCCGGCCGGATCGTGCCACTGAAGGCACGACCCGTTCCGATCCCGCGCGCTGTCTCCCATCCGGACTGTCTGATCGGCTTCCCAGCCGGTCAACCGTCGGCCCTGGAGTCTCACCAGGTCCACCGTCTGCCTTGGTAGGCAGCCGGGTCGCGGGCTTACCGTCGCTCTCGCGTCGGATCACCGCCGGTTCGGAATTTCACCGAGTCCCGCCAGCGCGTGGTGGGTCACCCCCGAGTCTTGCACTACTTCGAGAATTTGCCACCCACCTGGCGACCTACCTCACATCCGCCGCCGGCATTCCCACTTACCCACTGGGATTTGTCACTCGACTTCGCTGCGCCGACGGTCGATCGCCACATACGATCCGGGCTGCGACTTCGCGACCTTCTTCATCTCCGAGGCCACCGCGATCACCACCCGCGGATCGGTGAACCGCCGCCCGTCCTCGGTCGCCTGCGCCACCCCGATCGAGAGCGTGACCAGAGCCGCCTTCTGCTTGTTGCCGCGCCGGTCCGGGACCTCGATGTAGCCGCGCTGCGCGTCGCCCGGCTCATACAGCCGGTCCGCCGCCGTCTCGAAATCGGTCACGGTCCGCTGGGTCAGCGGCAGCACCTGATCGGGATGGCAGATGAACACGAAGTCGTCGCCGCCGATGTGGCCCAGGAAGATGGACGGCTTACCGGTCTGCGAGGCCGCCCGCTGCAGGCTCCGGGCCAGGGCGATGATGAACTCGTCGCCGCGGTCGAACCCGTACACGTCGTTGACGCTCTTGAACCGGTCGACGTCGATGTAGCCGACCGAGTAGTCGTCGCCGCCCCGCATCCGCTCGCTGATCTCCCGCCGCACCCGGGCGTTGCCGGGCAGACCGGTCAGCGGCGACACCTCACGGGCGTCCTTGTGCCGGCGCAGCGTGTTGGTGACCCGCGCGATCAGCTCCTCCAGATCGAAGGGCTTGACCAGGTAGTCGTCGGCGCCCGCCTGCAACCCGTGCACCTTGTCGCCGGTCAGGCCCATCGCGGTCAGCATGATCACCGGAAGGGCCGAGGTGAGCGGCTCGGCCCGGAGCTGGCGAATCAGCTCGACCCCGTCCATCCCCGGCATCATCCAGTCGATCACCGCGAGATCCGGCCGGTGCGTCTCCATCAGGTCGAGCGCCTCCTGGCCGTCCCGGGCCCGGATCACCTCGAAACCCCGCAGCTTCAGGTTGAACTCGACGAACCCGGCGATGTCCTGGTCGTCGTCGACCACCAGGATCAGGCTCGGGCCCTCATCCGGGTTCAGCTCGGGATCGATCTCGGGAAGCGGCTCGGCCGCGCTCATCGCGCCACCTCCGCCGCGCTCCGGCGTCGCCTGACAGTGCCGGCCGATTCGCTCGCGAGCTCGCTCATTGCACCTTCCTGCCAGCACCGGGCGTACCGCTCGATAATGGTCGGTGAACCGGCCTCACGCCAGTCCCTTCGGGGCCACAGCTCTCATGCCCCGCCCATGCGGGCCGCCGCGAGCGCCCGGAGGTTGCGGATCGCCTCGGCCGGGTCGGCGGCGCCGTAGACGGCCGTGCCCGCCACGAACGCGTCGGCACCCGCCTCGGCGGCCTGCTCGATGGTGTCGGCCGCGATGCCGCCGTCCACCTCGATGCGGATCTCCAGGTCGTTGATCTGCGCACGGCGCCGCACGTCACGCACCTTGTCCAGCATCTCCGGCATGAACGCCTGCCCACCGAAACCCGCCTTGATCGTCATGATCAGGATGGTGTCGAGGTACGGCAGCAACTCCAGATACGGCTCCACCGGGGTGTCCCGGTCGATCGCCAGCCCGGCCTTGGACCCGGCCGCCCGCAACGTCTTCGCCAGCGCCACCGGGTCTTCACACGCCTCCGCGTGGAAGGTCACGTTGTAGGCGCCCGCCTCCGCATAGGCCGGTGCCCACCGCTGCGGATCGGTGATCATCAGGTGCACGTCGAACGGGATGCTCGTCGCCTTGCGCAGGCTCTGCACCACCGGCAGGCCGATCGTCAGGTTGGGGACGAAATGGTTGTCCATCACGTCCACGTGCGCCCAGTCGGCCGCACCCTCGATCGCCTGCACCTCCTCCGCCAGACGGGAGAAGTCGGAGGCGAGGATGCTCGGCGCGATGATGGGTTCCACGCGACGAAGTCTACGGTCCGGCGATGCGGAAAGGCCGGGCCATCCCGGCCCGGCCTTCCATCTCAGCTCGTACGGCGGACGACCGCCCTCACCCCGCCGGCCGGCCACCCTTCACGTCAGCCGGCCCGGCGGAGAACCGTCAGCTGGTGCGGCGGAGGACCGCCAGGAACATCGCGTCCGTCCCGTGGCGGTGCGGCCACAGCTGCACCGTCGGGCCCGCGCCCAGCCCCGGCATACCCGGCGGCAGCAGCGGCCGGGCATCCACGAAGTCGACCTCGACGCCGCTGCGCCGGGCCCCCTCGCTCACCGTCACCTGGGTCTCCACCATGTGCGGCGAACACGTCACATACGCCACCACACCGCCCGGCCGGACCGCCCGCAGCGCCGCCACCAGCAGCTCACGCTGCAGACGGGTCAGCGGCGGCAGATCGGCCGGCTGACGGCGCCAGCGCGACTCCGGCCGGCGCCGCAACGACCCCAGCCCCGTGCACGGCGCGTCGACCAGCACCCGGTCGAACCCCTCCTCCGGCAGATCCGGGTCACGGCCCACCGACCGGCCGTCCATCGGCAGCACCGTCACCGGCATGCCCTCGGTGGCGATGTCCACCAGCCGGGCGCGGTGCTCGGCCACCTCGACCGCCGTCACCTCCGCGCCCCGGCCGGCCGCGATCGCGCCCATCAGGCCGGTCTTGCCACCCGGGCCGGCGCACAGGTCCAGCCAGCGGGTGTCCCGCCCCTCGATCGGGGCGGCCAGCAGCGCCGCCGCCACCAGCTGCGAACCCTCGTCCTGCACGTGGGCGCGACCCTCCCGGATGGCGGCCATGTTCCGCGGCGCGCCCCCGTTCAGATACACCGCGTACGGCGAGAACGCGCCCGGCACCCCGTCCACCTCGTCGGCCAGGTCGACCGCGTCGACCCGTCCGGGGCGCGCACACAGGTGCACCGCCGGCGGCTGGTTGTCCTCGATCAGCAGCCGTGCCGTCTCCTCCAGGTCACCGCCGAGCGCCTCGGCGAACGACCGGATCACCCACTGCGGGTGGTGGTGGATCACCGACAGGTGGGCCACCGGATCGTCCTGGTACGCCGGGGAGACCCGCTCCAGCCACGCCTCCAGAGGCGTCTCGGACACCGTGCGCATCACCGCGTTGGCGAACCCGGACGCGCCCGGCGCCACCGACCGCACCAGGTCGACCGTCTGGTTCACCGCGGCGTGCGACGGCACCCGGGTGTAGAGCAGCTGGTAGACACCGAGCCGCAACGCGTCCCGCGCCGGCGGGTCGATCCGGGAGACCTCACGGTCGGCGGCCGACGCGATGATCAGGTCCAGGGTGCCGACGGCCCTCAGCGTCCCGTACGTCAACTCGGTCGCGAACGCGGCGTCCCGCCCGTGCAGGCCCATCCCGCTGAGGATGTCGGCGAGCACCAGGTTCGCGTACGCGTCGTCGCGGTGCACGGCCGCCACCGCTTCGTACGCCGCCTGCCGTGCCGGATCCGATGGTGGCCGGCCGGCCCGCGGCGCCCGGCCGCTGCGCTCGTCCCGCGGGTGGCCCGGGCCACTCGGCCGGCTCGGCCGTCCGCCGTGGGGGCGCGGCGCCCTGTGTTCCGTCACGCTTGCGTCCTGCTCTCTGAAGTCCCGAACTCTGTGTTCATGCCAGCTTCTCCCCTGCTTCGATCCGCATGCCCCGCGCCCAATCGGTGGCGGACATCGGCTTCTTGCCGGCTGCCCGCACCTCGCCCAGGATCACCGGCGTCGTTGCCGTCCCTGCCAGCACCTGCTTACGCTCCACCAGAAGCTCCCCCGGGCGCAATCCGGCCGGCCCGTTCGCGATCGGCCGTACCGGGCCCAGCTTCAGCCGCTCGTCGCGCAGCGTCGTCCACGCACCCGGCGCCGGGGTGCACGCGCGGATCCGCCGGTCCACCGCGAACGACGGGTCGTCCCAGCGGATCCGGGCGTCCTCGGCCGACAGCTTCGGCGCGAACGTCACCCCGTCGTGCGGCTGCGGATGCGCCCGTGCGGTGCCCGCCTCGATCGCGTCCAGCACCGCCACCAGCAGGCCCGCCCCGTCCACCGCCAGCCGCTCCAGCAAGTGACCCGACGTGTCGGTGAACCGGATCTGCTCGGTCAGCGTGCCGTAGACCGGGCCGGTGTCCAGCCCCGCCTCCAGCTCGAACACGCTCGCCCCGGTCACCTCGTCGCCGTGCAGCACCGCATGCTGCACCGGCGCGGCTCCCCGCCAGGCGGGGAGCAGGGAGAAGTGCAGGTTCACCCAGCCGTGCTTCGGGATCTCCAGCGCCGTCGGGGGGACCAGCGCGCCGTACGCCACCACGGGCACACAGTCCGGCGCCAGCTCCCGCAGCCGGCCCTGGAACTCCGGGTCCCGCGGTTTCTCGGGAGTCAGCACCTCGATGCCGCGCTCGTCGGCCCACTCCCCCACGGGCGACCGGACCAGGCGGCGGCCCCGGCCCGCCGGAGCGTCCGGGCGGGTCACCACGGCCACCAGCTCATGACCGGAGGCGGCGATCGCGTCCAGGCTCGGCACGGCGACGGCCGGGGTGCCGGCGAAGATCAGGCGCATCGGATCACCGGCCCGGACTGAAGAGACCCGACCCGAAGACACTCCGGCCGTGCGGGCTCTCCTTGATCGTCGGGGGCTTACCCGCGTCATACCACTCCGCGGACCGGATCTGCTTCATCGCGTCCTTACGGGACGCGGTGTCCAGCCGGTCCAGGAAGAGCACCCCGTCGAGGTGGTCGGTCTCGTGCTGCACGCAGCGGGCCATCAGACCGGTGCCGACCAGCTGAACCGGGTCGCCGAACTCGTTGAACCCGTTGGCCACCACGTTCTGCCGGCGTTTCGTGTCGATGTAGATGCCCGGGATGGAGAGGCAGCCCTCCGGCCCGTCCTGCTCCTCCTCGTCGGGGAAGGACAGCACCGGATTGACGATGTGCCCGACCACGTCATCCACGTCGAAGGTGAACACCCGAAGACCGACACCGAGCTGCGGGGCGGCCAGACCGGCACCACCCTCGTCCTGCATCGTCTCGATCAGATCCTTCACCAGCTTGCGCAGTTCCTTGTCGAAATCCACGACGGGGTCGGCCGGCGTACGCAGCACCGGATCACCGAAGAGACGGATGGGCTGAACGGTCACGCGGAGAGACTCCTGACTCTGGTGGGCAGCACCTGACCAGTCTACGGAGTGACGCGCGCAACGCCGTGGGTGACAGCAGCCAAGCGGCCCCCTCCCCACCAAGGACATCGACCACCGGCACCGCGCCGGCCTGCTCCCCGCGCACCCCGGCACCCCCCGATCTCCCCGGCTGGCTCCCACCGCTGTCTCACAGGCCTCGAAACAGCGCTGGGGACCAGCCGGGAAGATCCAGCTGGCTGCCACCGCTGTCTCAGTGAGGCTGAGACAGCGGTGAGGACCAGCCGGGCGTGTGCCCGTTGCCGGGCTGTCCTGACCAGCAAATACGGAAGCGGACGAAGAGAACGGCACGCGAAAAAGCGGAACAAGCGGAACCGGTCAGACGGAAGCGCCGGCTGGAACCAGTGGAGCGGGAGCAGCTGGAAGCGCCCGAGCGGGATGGGCGGGCGGGTGGAAGGAAGAGGCGGGCGGCGAGAAGAGGCAGGCGCGGTCAGAAGAGGTCGGCGGGGTCGACCTGGATGCGGACCGGTAGGGCGGCCTTGCGGGCACTGCGAACCCCCGCTGCCTCGTGCAGGGCGTGTGCCAGGTCGGCGGCCCGGGAACGGGTGACGCGCAGCAGCATCCGTTCCTGTTCGTCGGTGGCCGGGACCGGTCCGAGTACCTCGGCGCCGGCGGGCAGGTGGGCCAGCGACAGCAGCTCGGCCACCGCGGTCGCCTGCCCGGTGACGCTGGCCATCCGGGCTGCCGGGGGGAATCCGAGGTCACGCCGCTCGGCCAGTTCCCGTGCCGCGAACCAACCCGGATCCCAGCGCAGCAACGCCTGCACCGGGGCCAGCGATCCGTCGGCGACCACGACCACGCGCCCGCCCTCCTGTGCGGGCCGGGCCAGGGCCGCCGCGTTCAGCCAGCGGCGCATCGTCTCCTCGGCGGCCCGCAGGTCGGCACGGCTCAGCAGCGCCCAGGTGTCGAGCAGCAGCACCGCACCGAACCCGCCCTCGGCCAGCGGCTCGGCTCCCGGTGTGGACACCACGACGGCCGCCTCGGCGGGCACATCGGTCAGCACCTGTTCCCGCCCGGACGTCCGCACCGGGAACCCCGGAAACGCCCGGCCCAACTCCTCGGCGGTCCGTTTGGCACCGATCACGGATGCCCGCAGACGGCGCTCCTGACAGTTCGGGCACTGGTAGTCGGCCGACCCACGCCCACACCAGTGGCAGACCGGGACGTCCCGCGCACCGTGCAGCCCGAGCGGCCCGGAACAGTGCGGGCAGCGGGCCGGAGTACGGCATTCGGCGCAGGCCACCGACGGCAGGTAGCCCCGCCGCGGGACCTGCACCAGCACGGGGGCTCCCGCCTGCAACGCCTGTTTGGCGGCCTGCCAGGCCACGCTGGGCAGCCGGGCCACGACCGCGGCCGAATCACGCTCCAGCTGGAAGTCGTCACCGGTCGGCGTGATCGCCGGCGACCGGCGCCGCAGCACCGCACGGTCGGCGGCGATCTCCCGCGCCCAGCCGGTCTCGAGCAGCAACTGCCCCTCACCGGTACGCGCGAACCCGCCCACCAGCGCCGCACAGTCCGCCAGCCGCGCCCGGGTAAGCAGCACGTCCCGCGCGTGCGGGTAGGGCGCCCGCGGCTCGGCGTGCAGATCGTCGCCGTCGTCCCAGATGACCACCAGCCCGAGATCGGGAACCGGCGCCCACATCGCCGCCCGTGTCCCCACCACCACCGGCACCTGGCCGCGAACCGCCGCCAGGAACCGCCGATAGCGCTCGGACGGGCCGAGAGCCGCGTTGAGTGCCACGTGCCGCCCCTCGCCCAGCACTCCGGCCAGGGCCCGGTCGACCCGGTCGAGATCACGCGCGTCGGCGACGACGATCACCACTCCGCGCCCCGCCCGCACGGTGGCCGCGGCCGCCTCCGCGATCCGCGCCGGCCAGTCCTCACCCGGCAGCGCCGACCAGACGGCCCGGGCCGGCCGCGCATCCTGGAGTGCCCTCAAATAGGCGGGCCCGGTCGCGTAGGAGTCCCATCCACCGGCCACCGGCTCCCGAAATCCGGAACTCCCCCAACGGCTCCCATCCCCCGGAAGGGGCCCAGCCGCTGGACGGGCTGCCGCAACCTGGGAAGTCCCGGCCGATGGAAGTGCTCCCGCGCCCAGAGGGCCTCCTGCAACCTGGGAGATCCCGGCCGATGGAAGGGCTTCGGCACCCAGAGAGGCTGCTGCAACCTGGGAAGCCCCGGCCCCAGAAGGGGCGCCGGCGTCCTGAGAGGCTCCTGCCCCTGGATGGGATTCGACCTCCGGGGCGACTCCTGCCTGCGGAAGCGCACGCTCCGCCTCCGACGGCAACGCGGATCCCGTCTCGGTGACCGGTGGCGACGCGGTTGCCGTCTCGGTGAGGTCAGGACCTGTTTCCCCCGGGGCACTCGCCGCCTCCGGCGGGGACGTCGCGGCCTGGGACTCGACGCGGGCGTGCCGGGGTGGCACCGCGAGCCGGAGCACGTCGGCGAGATTGCCCGCATAGCGGTCGGCGACCGCGCGGGCCAGGCGGGCGATCTCGGGGTCGAGAACCCGCTCGGGCGAGACCACCTTCTCCAGGTAGGCCAGCTTGCCGGCGTGGTCGGAGGACTCGACCCGGGCCAGCAGGAACCCGCCGACCTGCTGGCCGGCGAACCGGACCTTGACCCGGACCCCCGGCTGCGCCGCCTCGTCGTCAGCCGTGGAGACCAGATAGTCGAACGGCCGGTCGAGGTGGGCGAGTGGCATGTCCACACAGACCCGCGCGACGGGCAGCCGCTCGGCCGGCTCCCGCTCGCTGCGCGTCCTCTTGATCCCCATCGTCGAACATTCTGCCCGCACCCCCCGACATTTCCGTTCGCCGCGGGCCCCGGGATCAGTGGGTGAGGCAGGTCACCGTCTGGGCGTGCAGGTCGATCTCGACGATGTCCGGGAAGCGGAGGTCGGCCCAGAAGCGGGCCGGATCGGTGGCCAGCTGGTAGCGGCTGGCCATCCACACCGTCGGGGCCAGGCCGTGGGTGCCGATGACGAGGGTGCGGTTCTGTTCGGCGGCGGCGGCCGCGTGGCGTACCACCGCGGCGTCGAACCGCTCGATGACCTGGTCGCGCGGCTCCCACCCGTCGGGGCACTCGCCTCGCGCATAGGCCTGTGCGGCCGAGTGGTAGCCCTTCTCGTCGGTGAACCAGACATGCGGCCGGTGCACCTCGGCCAGGCCCGCGTCGCGGACCACCCGCTGGGCGCCGGCGATCTCCTGCATGGTCTGCGCGGCCTTCGGTTCGGTGCTGGCCACGTAGTAGGCCGGATGGCAGACGTGCAGCCGCATCAGGCGGGCCGCGACCCGGCTCTCCTGTGCCAGCTGCCACTGCTCCGACGGCACGTCCGGATCGACGGTCGGCATCGCATGCCGGACCACGATCACCCGCTCGCCTTGAACACCCGTCATCACGGAAGCGTAAGCGCCTTCACCACCCCTGACTGTCATGCGAACGAACACGCAATTCAGGCGTCACAAGTTCACTACCCGGCACAGTTCCCACCGGAGACGCGAAACGCCCACCCCCGGTCGGGGGCGGGCGTTTCGTCGATCAGCGGTCAGGAAGCGGCGTTCTTCAGGTCGGCGGCACGGTCGGTGCTCTCCCACTTGAGGTCCGGCAGCTCGCGGCCGAAGTGGCCGTACGCGGCGGTCTGCTGGTAGATCGGGCGCAGCAGGTCGAGGTCGCGGATGATCGCGGCGGGGCGCAGGTCGAAGACCTCGCCGATGGCCTTCTCGATCCGCTCGACCGGCACGTTCTCGGTGCCGAACGTCTCGACGAACAGGCTGACCGGGTGCGCCTTGCCGATGGCGTAGGCGACCTGGACCTCGCAGCGCTCGGCGAGTCCGGCGGCGACGACGTTCTTGGCGACCCAGCGCGTCGCGTACGCCGCGGAACGGTCGACCTTGGACGGGTCCTTGCCGGAGAACGCGCCGCCACCGTGCCGGGAGTAGCCGCCGTAGGTGTCGACGATGATCTTGCGGCCGGTGAGGCCGGCGTCGCCCATCGGGCCGCCGATCTCGAAGCGGCCGGTCGGGTTGACCAGGAGCCGGTAGCCCTCGGTGTCGATGCCGAGGCCCTCCAGCTCGGGGGCGATGACGTGCTCGCGGACGTCCGGCGTGAGCAGCGACTCGAGCGAGATGTCGGCGGCGTGCTGCGACGAGACGACGACCGTGCCGAGGCGGACGGGGCGGAGCCCGTCGTACTCGATGGTGACCTGGGTCTTGCCGTCGGGGCGCAGGTAGGGGATCGTGCCGTCCTTGCGCGCGGTGGACAGGCGGCGGGCCAGCCGGTGGGCGAGCGCGATCGGCAGCGGCATCAGCTCGGGGGTCTCCGAGCAGGCGAAGCCGAACATCATGCCCTGGTCACCGGCGCCCTGGCTGTCCAGCGAGTCGCCGGCCTCACCCTCGCGCTCCTCGATGGCGGTGTCGACACCCTGCGCGATGTCCGGCGACTGGGAGCCGATGGACACGCTGACGCCGCAGGAGGCGCCGTCGAAGCCCTTCTTCGAGGAGTCGTAACCGATCCGCAGGATCGTGTCGCGAACGATGCTGGGGATGTCGGCGTAGGCCTGCGTGGTGACCTCACCCGCCACGTGCACCTGGCCGGTGGTGATCAGGGTCTCCACCGCGACGCGGCTACGCGGGTCCTGGGCGAGCAGGGCGTCGAGAATCCCGTCGCTGATCTGGTCAGCGATCTTGTCCGGGTGGCCTTCCGTGACCGACTCGGAGGTGAACAGGCGGCGTGCCACGGTGCTCCTCAGATTTGTCGAATGAAACGTAACGCGGAAGTGTAGTCAGGGTCGCCGAGCGTCCCGGACCTGGGCTTCCAGGCGACTGGCCACTTGATCGAAAATCATATCGGCCACATCGTCTTTCGGTAGTTCCCCGTACGTGGCGGTGAAGCCGTCCGCCCCCAGAAGGGTAACGGTGTTGCGGTCCTGTCCGAAAACCCTGTCGACCCCGACCTCATTGACGACGATCAGGTCGGCACGCTTGCGGACCAGCTTGCCGCGGGCGTTCTCCAGAGCGTCGTGGGTCTCGGCGGCGAAGGCCACGAGGACCTGGCCGGGGCGCTTGGCGGCACCCAGTTCGGCGGCGATGTCCGGGTTGGTGACCAGGGTGATCGGTCCGGGCGTACCGTCGTCGGTCTTCTTGATCTTCTGCTCGGCGACCGATGCCGGGCGGAAGTCGGCGGGTGCGGCCGCCATCACGACGACGTCGGCCGAGGCGGCCGCCTCCACGGTGGCCTTGCGCAGCTCCTCGGTGGTGCCGACCCGCACGATGTCCGCCCCGGCGGGATCGGGCAGCGACACGTTCGCCGAGACGAGTGTCACCCGGGCGCCGCGGGCCACCGCGGACCGGGCGAGCGCGTAACCCTGTTTGCCGGAGGAGCGGTTTCCCAGGAAGCGGACCGGGTCGAGCGGCTCCCGCGTGCCGCCCGCGGTGACCACCACGTGCCGGCCGGCCAGATCGAGATCAAGACCCCGGCGGAGTACGCGCACCGCGGTCTCGAAGATCGCCGACGGGTCGGGCAGCCGGCCCTTGCCGGTGTCCTTACCGGTCAGGCGCCCGACGGCGGGCTCGATCACGACCGCCCCGCGGGACCGCAGTGTCGCCACGTTGGCCCGGGTGGCCGGGTTCTCCCACATCTCGGTGTGCATGGCCGGCGCGTAGACGATCGGGCACGTGGCCGTGAGCAGGGTGTTGGTGAGCAGGTCGTCGGCGATGCCGTGGGCGGCCTTCGCCAGCAGATCGGCGGTGGCCGGTGCGACCACGACCAGGTCGGCGGCCCGGCCGATCCGCACGTGCGGCACCTCGTGCACGTCATCCCAGACACCGGTCGCGACCGGCCGTCCGGACAGCGCCGCCCAGGTGGGCTCGCCGACGAACTTCAGCGCCGAGTCGGTCGGGACGACCCGCACCGCGTGGCCGGACTCGGTGAACAGCCGCAGCAGTTCGCACGCCTTGTAGGCGGCGATCCCCCCGCCGACGCCCAGCACGATCTCGGTCACAGTTTCACCATCGGCACGGAATCCCCTTGGATAACAATTGATCCCGCGCCCATGATGCGGGACGCGGGATCAAAGGATCGGCTCAGATCACGGGTTGTCGGTCGCCTCGGCGGTCAGCAGCCCGGCGTTGATCTCGCGCATCGCGATGGAGAGCGGCTTCTCCTGGGGAGTGGTCTCGACCAGCGGGCCGACATACTCCAGAAGGCCCTCACCGAGCTGGCTGTAGTAGGCGTTGACCTGGCGGGCGCGCTTGGCCGCGAAGATCACCAGCGAGTACTTCGACGAGGTCTTGTCGAGCAGTTCGTCGATCGGCGGATTGGTGATGCCTTCGGGGTTCGCGATGGTTCCCACGTGGTGAATCCTTAATGCTCGTGTGCCAGGTATAACGAACCGAGCAATCCTACCAGCTCATCAGCCGCACGTTCGACGAAGTCGTTCACGACGGTGACGTCGAACTCCGCCTCGGCCGCCAGCTCCTCGTCGGCGTGCGCGAGCCTGCGCTTGATCGTCTCCTCGTCGTCGGTCCCCCGGCCGATGAGGCGCCGCTGCAGCTCCTCCACGCTCGGTGGGGCCAGGAAGACCAGCTGGGCGGCCGGCATGGCGGCACGGACCTGCCGTGCGCCCTGGAGGTCGATCTTCAGCAAAACGGGCCGGCCCTGATGGAGCCAGCCCTCGACCTGTGCGCGGGGCGTCCCGTAGAGGTTGCCCGCGAATTCCGCCCACTCCAGTAGCTGATTTCCGTCGATCAGTCGCTGGAACTCGGACCTCGTCACAAAGTGATAGTGCTCGCCGTCGGTCTCGTAGTCGCGTTTCTTGCGTGTTGTCACCGACACCGAGAGTTTGATCCACGGCGAGCGCAGCCGGATCAGCTCGATCACACTGTCCTTTCCGACCCCGGAAGGGCCGGAAAGAACAGTGAGGCGGGCTGCCGGCTGCGCGTCGTCATCCATGCTCACGGCTCATTCCTACACGAGCCCGTGAGTCAGTTCGCAGCGAACTCCCCCAGGAGGGCCTTGCGCTGCTGCTCGCCGAGACCCCGGAGCCGGCGGCTCTCGGCGATCTTCAGCTTCTCCATGATCTGGGTCGCACGGATCTTGCCGATGCCCGGCAGCGCCTGAAGCACCGCCGAAACCTTCAGCTTGCCGACGACCTCGTCGCCTTCCGCGCGCTCGAGCACGGCGGCGAGGGTGGTCTTGCCGGACTTGAGCTGTTCCTTCAGCTCAGCCCGAGCCTTGCGAACTTCCGCGGCCTTCTCCAGCGCAGCAGCACGCTGTTCGGGGCTCAATGACGGGAGCGGCACCAGTTCTCCTCAGGTCCCTGAGCGGCGGTAGTTCAATACCGGCGCTTCTGTGAAACGTGGTGTGCCATGGAACCGAAGGGGCATATGGTTCCCGGCGCCGGGAAAACTAGCGGTCAAACCGGGTTTCGGCAACGTGGGGGTACCCCCGCCCCGCCTCATCCGGAGCCTGATAAGCAGGCCGTTTCACCCGAGCGCGGCGCGCACGCCGGCCAGAACGCGGTCCGTCGCGGCCCGCAGATCGGCGATCTCCGGGCCCGCGGCGAGAACCTCGCGTGAGTACGACGGCAACACGTTGTGAAGGCTCTCACCGAAGACTGCTCGCAGGTCATCGGGTGTTCCGCCCTGCGCTCCGAGGCCCGGCGCGAGCATCGGGCCGTTGACCGCGGAGAGGTCGTGACCGGTCTCGCCGATCGTCGCGCCGACCACGAGGCCGAGACTGCCGAGCGGCTTCACACCCGCGTTGACCTGCGAAATCTCATCGATCACCGTTTGCGCGACGGTCTTTCCGGACGCCGTGACGGCGTGCTGGACGGCCGGCCCCTCGGGGTTCGAGGTGAGCGCCAGGACGAAGACGCCGCCCCCGTGAGCGGCCGCCGATTCGAATGTCGGCCGCAGAGAACCGACTCCGAGGTAGGGACTCACAGTAATGGCGTCAGCACAGAGAGTGCTTGCGGGATTCAGGTACGCGTCGGCGTACGCGGCCATCGTCGAGCCGATGTCACCACGTTTCACATCGAGCAGGACAAGAGCACCGGCTTCTCGAGACTGTCGGATAGTTGACTCAAGAATCGCGACACCGCGTGACCCAAATCTCTCAAAAAAAGCCGACTGCGGCTTCAGAACAGCCACCCGATCGGCCAGTGCTTCGACGACCGTATGGGCGAAGCGTTCGAGGCCGGAGATGTCGTCGGGGAGGCCCCAGCGGGCCAGGAGCGAGGCGTGCGGATCGATCCCGACGCACAGCGGACCACGCTCTGCAACTACCGCGTGCAGTCGTTCGCCGAAGGTTTCCATGGACTTCTCACTCTCCCGTGTCAGGTTGCCGCCACCGCGGCGGCGATTCCGGCGGTAATGCGGGCCACGTCGGCGTCACCGGTGACGTACGGCGGCATGGTGTAGATCAGGTCCCGGAACGGCCGCAGCCAGACGCCCTCGGCCACCGCCGCCGCGGTCGCCTTGGCCATGTCCACCGGCCGGTCCATCTGAACGACGCCGATGGCGCCGAGGACCCGCACGTCAGCGACCCCGTGCGCCCCGCGAAGCGGCTTTAGACCGCGTTTCAGCCCGGATTCGATATCGGGTACGGCCGTCGCCCATCCGCCCGCCCGCAAGAGGCTGAGAGAGGCGAGGGCGACGGAACAGGCGAGCGGGTTACCCATGAAGGTCGGGCCGTGCGCCAGCCCGCCACCCTCCCCCGCCGAGATCGCCTCGGCCACCTCACGTGTGCACAGGGTCGCCGCCAGGGTCAGGTATCCCCCGGTCAGCGCCTTGCCGAGGCACATGATGTCCGGGCTCACCCCGGCGTGATCGGCCCCGAAGAACCGCCCGGTCCGGCCGAACCCGGTCGCGATCTCGTCGAAGATCAGGAAGATGCCGTGCGCGGCCGTCACCTCGCGGAGCACCCGCAGGTAGGCCGGATGATGGAACCGCATCCCCCCGGCCCCCTGGACGACCGGTTCGACGATCACCGCGGCGATCTCGTCGGCGTGACGCTCGATCGTGTCGGTCAGCCGGGCGGCGTAGCCTTCGTCCCACCCGGCGGGCGGCGCCTCCACGAAGACCTGGACCGGCAGCACCCCGGTCCAGAGCGAGTGCATGCCGCCGACGGGGTCGCAGACGCTCATCGGATGAAACGTGTCACCGTGATATCCGCCACGCCAGGTCGCGAGGCGGCTGCGTCCCGGCCGCCCCCGTGCCCGCTGCGCCTGGAGCGCCATCTTGATCGCCACCTCGACGCCGACCGAGCCGGAGTCGCAGAGGAAGACGTGCTCCAGCCCCTCCGGGGTGATCCCGGCCAGCTCGGTGGCCAGCCGGATCGCCGGCTCGTGGGTGAGCCCGCCGAACATCACATGGCTCATCCGGCCGGCCTGCTCGGCCAGTGCCGCGTCCAGAGCCGGGTGACGGTACCCGTGGATCGCCGCCCACCAGGACGACATCCCGTCGACCAGTTCACGGCCGTCGGACAGGCGCAGCCGTACCCCCTCGGCGCTCTCCACCAGGTAGGGCTCGCTGCGGCCGGGCATCGGCCCGTACGGGTGCCAGACGTGCGCCCGGTCGAGCGCCAGCAGCGCCGCCGCGCCGTCGTCCGGCCCCGTGGGACCGGACGACGGGCCGAGCGCAAACAGGTCGCGCCCGGCGGGGCTCATCGCGCCGCTGCCGCCCGCGCCGGGCGGGCGCCCCGGGCGACCTCCAGAACCAGGTCCGGGCCCCGGTAGATGAACCCGGAGTAGAGCTGCACCAGGGCGGCACCGGCGTCGAGCATCCGGGACGCGTCGTCGGCCGACATGATCCCGCCGACTCCGATGATCGGCAGCCTGCCGCCGCTCTCGGTGTGCACGAACCGGACCACCTCGCGGGACCTCGCGGTCAGCGGTGCCCCGGAGAGCCCGCCGGCCTCGTTCGCCAGATGCCGGTCCGCCGCGGCGAGACCGTCCCGGGACAGTGTCGTGTTGGTGGCGATGATCCCGGCCGCGCCGTGCTCCAGGCAGACCTCGAGCAGCTCGGCGATGGCCGGGGCGGTCAGGTCCGGTGCGATCTTGACGAGCACCGGCACCGGGCCGGCCAGCGCCTTGAGCAGCGCCGCGATCGAGTCCCGGTCCTGCAGGGTGCGCAGGCCCGGGGTGTTCGGCGAGGACACGTTGACCGCGATGTAGTCGGCGTACGGATGCAGCAGCCGGTACGAGGTCAGGTAGTCCTCGACCGCGTCCTCCAGCGGGGTCACCTTCGACTTGCCGAGCGAGATGCCCAGCGGCACGTCGAGCGGGCCCAGCTCGGCCAGGCGATCGGCCAGGGCCGCCGCACCGGCGTTGTTGAAGCCCATCCGGTTGACGATGCCCTCGCTGGCCCTGGCCCGGAACAGGCGCGGCTTGTCGTTGCCGGGCTGTGGCTTCGCGGTGACCGTGCCGACCTCGACGAAGCCGAAGCCGAGTGCCGGCCACGCGGGCAGCGCGACCCCGTTCTTGTCGACGCCGGCGGCCAGGCCGACCCGGTTCGGGAAGCGGACGCCGAAGACCTCGACCGGGTTGGAGAAGCCGTACCAGCGGCGCATCGCGGCCAGCGCCGGGGCGGGCAGCCGCGCGAGCCGGTCCAGCGTCCACTCGTGGGCGTGCTCGGCGTCCCCGCCGCCCAGCCGGAACAGGGCCGGCCGGGCGACCTTGGTGAACAGACTCACCAGAGCCTCCCGGTCATGCTCTCCTGGCCCTCACCCGCGGCGTTCCCGGCCGGCTCGGGCACGTTGCGTTCGGTGCCGTCGATCATTCCGAACCCCGCAGCAGCTTGTGCAGCTCCTGGAGCGGCCGGACCGTCATGTCACCGGCACGGAGGGCCTCGATGCCCATCACCGCGGCCGCCGCGCCCGGCACCGTGGTGATGCTCGGTACGTCCGCGGTGACGGCGGCGCTGCGGATCTCGTACCCGTCGAGGCGGGCGCTGGCGCCGGAGCCCTGCGGCGTGTTGATGATCAGCGCGATCTCGCCGGCCAGGATCAGCTCGACCGCGTTGCGCTCGCCCGGCTTCTCGTAGTGCTTCGGGACGATCTCGCAGTCGATGCCGTACCGGCGCAGCACCTCGCCGGTCCCGGCGGTGGTGACGATGGTGAAGCCCAGGTCGGCGAGCCGCTTGACCGGGAAGATCATCGACCGCTTGTCCCGGTTGGCGACCGAGACGAAGACCTTGCCGCTGGTCGGCAGCGAGCCGTAGGCGGCGGCCTGCGACTTGGCGAACGCCTGGCCGAAGCCGGCGTCGATGCCCATCACCTCGCCGGTCGACTTCATCTCCGGGCTGAGCAGGCTGTCCACGTTCTTGCCGGCCAGCGTGCGGAACCGCTTGAACGGGAGCACCGCCTCCTTGATGGCGATCGGCGCGTTGGCCGGCACGTGCCCGCCGTCGCCGGTGGGCAGCAGCATGCCCTCGGCCCGCAGATCGGCGATGGTGGCGCCGAGCATGATCCGGGCGGCCGCCTTGGCCAGCGGCACCGCGGTCGCCTTGGAGACGAACGGCACGGTCCGCGAGGCCCGCGGGTTCGCCTCCAGCACGTAGAGGGACTCGTCCTTGAGCGCGTACTGCACGTTCATCAGACCGCGCACGCCGATGCCCCGGGCCAGCGCCTCGGTGTAGCGGCGGACCTCGGCGATGTGCGAGGCGGCCAGCGTGATCGGCGGCAGCGAGCAGGCCGAGTCGCCGGAGTGGATGCCGGCCTCCTCGATGTGCTCCATCACGCCACCGAGGTAGACCTCGCCGGTGGCGTCGCAGAGCGCGTCCACGTCGATCTCGACGGCGTCGTCGAGGAACCGGTCGACGAGCACCGGGTGGTCCGGTGAGATCTCGGTGGCCCGCTCGATGTAGCCCTTCAGGGTCGGCTCGTCGTAGACGATCTCCATGCCCCGGCCGCCCAGCACGTAGGACGGGCGGACCAGGACCGGGTAGCCGATCGTGTCGGCGATCGCCTTGGCCTCGCTGAAGCTGGTCGCGGTGCCGTGGTCGGGCGAGCGCAGCCCGTTCTCGGCCAGCAGCACGCCGAACAGGCCCCGGTCCTCGGCCAGGTCGATCGACTCCGGTGTGGTGCCGACGATCGGGATGCCGGCCGCCTTGAGCCGGTTCGCCAGGCCGAGCGGGGTCTGACCGCCGAGCTGGACGATCACGCCGACCACGCCGGGCCCGCCGGCCGCCTTGCCGGAGCCGTCCTCGGCGTGGAAGACCTCGAGGACGTCCTCGAAGGTGAGCGGCTCGAAGTAGAGCCGGTCGGCGGTGTCGTAGTCGGTGGAGACCGTCTCCGGGTTGCAGTTGACCATCACGGTCTCGAAATCGACACCCCGCAGCGCTTGTACGGCGTGCACGCACGAGTAGTCGAACTCGATGCCCTGCCCGATCCGGTTCGGCCCGGAGCCCAGGATGATCACCTTGGGCCGGTCGCTCGGTACGACCTCGGTCTCGTCGTCGTACGTCGAGTAGTGGTACGGCGTGTTCGCCTCGAACTCGGCCGCGCACGTGTCGACGGTCTTGTAGACCGGGCGGATGCCGAGCCGGTGCCGCAGCGAGCGGACGCCGTCCTCACCGGCCAGTTCCGGGCGGAGCATCGCCAGCTGCTTGTCGGAGAGCCCGGACCGCTTGGCGCGGCGCAGCAGCTCCTCGTCGAGGAACGGGGCGGCCAGGATCTCGGCACGCAGCTCGACCAGGGCCTGGATCTCGTCGAGGAACCACGGGTCGATCCGGCCGGACGCCGCGTGCACCTGCTCGACGGTGGCGCCGAGCCGCAGCGCCGCCTCGACCGTGTAGAGCCGGCCGTCGTGCGGGATCTTCAGGGCCTCCAGGGCCTCGTCCACGTTCTCGAACGTCGGCGCGGTCCAGAAGCCGGCGGCCTTGGTCTCCATCGAGCGCATGGCCTTGTTGAGCGCCTCGGCGAAGTTGCGGCCCAGGCTCATCGCCTCGCCGACCGACTTCATCGTGGTGGTGAGCTCCTTGTCCGCGCCCGGGAACTTCTCGAACGCGAACCGCGGGATCTTCACGACCACGTAGTCGAGCGCCGGCTCGAACGCGGCCGGCGTCTTGAGCGTGATGTCGTTCGGGATCTCGTCGAGGGTGTAGCCGATGGCCAGCTTCGCGGCGATCTTGGCGATCGGGAAGCCGGTGGCCTTCGACGCCAGCGCCGAGGAGCGGGAGACCCGCGGGTTCATCTCGATCACGATCATCCGGCCGTCGTCCGGGTTGATCGCGAACTGGATGTTGCAGCCGCCGGTGTCCACGCCGACCTCACGGAGCACGGCGATGCCCAGGTCACGGAGCTTCTGGTACTCCCGGTCGGTTAGCGTCATGGCCGGGGCCACGGTGACGCTGTCGCCGGTGTGCACGCCCATCGGGTCGATGTTCTCGATCGAGCAGACGACCACGACGTTGTCGTGCTTGTCGCGCATCAGCTCGAGCTCGTACTCCTTCCAGCCGAGCACGCTCTCCTCGATGAGCACCTCGTGCACCGGGGAGGCGGCCAGGCCGGCGCCGGCGATCCGCTCCAGGTCGTCAGCAGTGTGGGCCATTCCCGAACCCAGGCCGCCCATCGTGAACGACGGCCGGATGACGACCGGCAGGCCGATCTCGGCGACGGTGTCCCGTACCTCGTCCATGGAATGGCAGACCCGGGACCGCGGCGTCTCGCCGCCGGCCTGGGCCACGATGTCCTTGAACAGCTGGCGGTCCTCGCCCTTACGGATGGCGTCGACGTTCGCGCCGATCAGCTCGACGCCGTACTTCTCCAGGACGCCGCTCTCGTGCAGGGCGATCGCCGTGTTCAGCGCGGTCTGCCCGCCCAGGGTCGGCAGGATCGCGTCCGGGCGTTCCCTGGCGATGACCAGCTCGACGAACTCGGGGGTGATCGGCTCGACGTAGGTGGCGTCGGCGAACTCCGGGTCGGTCATGATCGTGGCCGGGTTGGAGTTGACCAGCGAGACGCGGATGCCCTCGGAACGCAGCACCTGGCACGCCTGGGTGCCGGAGTAGTCGAACTCGCAGGCCTGGCCGATGACGATCGGGCCGGACCCGATCACCATGACGTGCTTGAGATCTTCACGCTTCGGCACGTGCTCAGCCCTTCTTTTCCACAAGGTCGACGAAGCGGTCGAACAGGTAGTCCGCGTCGTGCGGGCCGGCAGCGGCCTCGGGGTGGTACTGGACGGTGAAAGCCGGGACCTCCAGGCCCCGCAGGCCCTCGACCACGTCGTCGTTCAGGCAGACGTGCGAGACCTCGACACCACCGAAGTCGGTGTCGATGCGCTGCCCGATCGGGGCGTCCACGGCGAAACCGTGGTTGTGGCTGGTCACCTCGACCTTGCCGGTGGTCTTGTCGAGCACCGGCTGGTTGATGCCGCGGTGGCCGTACCCCAGCTTGTAGGTGCCGAAGCCGAGCGCCCGGCCGAGGATCTGGCTGCCGAAGCAGATGCCGAACAGCGGCACCTGCCGGCGCATGACCTCCTGTGCCAGCGCGACCGGGCCGTCGGCGGTCGCCGGGTCGCCGGGGCCGGGCGAGAAGAACACCGCGTCCGGGCCGACCGCCAGCAGGTCCTCGATCGACGAGGAGGCCGGGAAGACGTGCGTGGTCACGCCCCGCTCGGCCAGCCGGCGCGAGACGTTGCGCTTGATGCCCAGGTCCAGCGCGGCGACCGTGTAGCGGTGCTCGCCCGCCGCCGCGACGGTGTACCGCTGCGGGGTGGAGACCTGGGCGGACAGGTCGGCGCCGAGCATCTGCGGCTGCGCCAGGACCCGCTGCTGCAACGCCCGCACGTCGAGGTCGACGGACGAGATGCCGACCCGCATCGCGCCGCGTTCCCGCAGGTGGCGGGTGAGAGCGCGGGTGTCGACGCCGCTGATGCCGACGATGCCCTCGGCCTTGAGCCGGTCGCCGAGGTCCCCGGTGGAGCGCCAGTTGGACGGGCGGCGGGCCGGGTCACGGACCACGTAACCGGCCACCCAGATGCGGTCGGACTCGTCGTCCTCGTCGTTGACGCCGGTGTTGCCGATCTGCGGCGCGGTCTGCACCACGACCTGCCGGTGGAACGAGGGGTCGGTCAGGACCTCCTGATATCCGGTCATGCCGGTGGTGAACACCGCCTCACCGAACGTCTCGCCCACGGCGCCGTACGCCGTGCCGTGGAATGTCCGCCCGTCCTCGAGAACGAGGATTGCCTTCGACGTCACTTGACTGCCTTCCCGTCCAGAACCGTAGCCTCGCCCCGCAGGAAGGTCGCCACGATGCGACCGGGCAGGGTCATGCCCGCGTACGGTGTGTTGCGACTGCGGCTCGCCAGCTCCGACGGGTCGACGACCCGGCGCGCGGACGGGTCCACCAGCGTCAGGTTCGCCGGGGAGCCGACGGTCAGGTCACCGCCGTGCCCGGCCAGACCGGCGATGCGGGCCGGGGCCCGGGACATCCGGTCGGCGATCAGCTCCCACTGCGGGCCGTAGATGCTCAGCACGATCGGCAGCGCGGTCTCCAGGCCGAGCATGCCGGGCCGCGCGTGCGCCCACTCGCACTCCTTGTCCTGCACGGCGTGCGGGGCGTGGTCGGTGGCCACCACGTCGATCACCCCGTCCAGCAGTGCCTGGCGCAGGGCCTCGACGTCCTTGCGCGTACGCAACGGGGGGTTGACCTTGAAGACCGGGTCGTAACCGGCCGCGAGCTCGTCGGTGAGCAGCAGGTGGTGCGGGGTGACCTCGGCGGTCACCCGGACGCCGCGGGCCTTGGCCTGGCGCAGCACCTCGACCGAGCCGGCCGTGGAGACGTGGCAGACGTGCAGGCGGCTACCGACGTGCTCGGCCAGCAGCACGTCCCGGGCGATGATCGCCTCCTCGGCGACCGCCGGCCAGCCGGTGAGACCGAGCCGGGTGCTGACCTCGCCCTCGTGCATCTGCGCGCCCTCGGTGAGGCGGGGCTCCTCGGCGTGCTGGGCGATCACGCCGTCGAACGCCTTCACGTACTCCAGGGCCCGGCGCATCAGCTTCGGGTCGGCGACGCAGAAGCCGTCGTCGGAGAAGATCCGCACGTTCGCGGCGGAGGAGGCCATCGCGCCGAGCTCGGCCATCTGCTTGCCGGCCAGGCCGACCGTGACCGCGCCGATCGGTTGCACGTCGACCAGCCCGGCCTCCCGGCCGAGCCGCCAGACCTGCTCGACCACGCCGGCGGTGTCGGCGACCGGCGAGGTGTTCGCCATCGCGCAGACCGCGGTGTAGCCGCCCAGGGCCGCGGCACGGGAGCCGGTCTCGACCGTCTCGGCGTCCTCACGGCCGGGCTCGCGCAGGTGGGTGTGCACGTCCACCAGGCCGGGCAGCGCGACGAGTCCCCCGGCGTCGACGACCTCGGCGCCCTCGAACGGAGCGGCGATCACACCGTCCTTGATGAACAGATCGGTCGGCGCGGCGCCGAGGATCGAGACGCCCTTGATCAGGTACGCCATCACTTGCCTCCCAAAAGCAGGTAGAGGACGGCCATCCGGACGCTGACGCCGTTGGCGACCTGTTCGACGATCGTGGAGCGGGGTGAGTCGGCCACCTCGGGCGCGATCTCCATCCCGCGGTTCATCGGGCCGGGGTGCATGACGATCGCGTGCTCCGGCATCTTCGCCAGCCGGGACACATCGAGCCCGTAGCGGCGGCTGTACTCCCGCGCCGACGGGAAGTAGGAGTCCTGCATCCGCTCGGTCTGCACGCGCAGCATCATCACCACGTCGCTGTCCGGCAGCACCGCGTCCAGGTCGAAGGAGACCTGGGTCTTCTCGGACAGCGCGGCGGCCACGTCGAGCGGGATCAGCGTGGGCGGGCCGACCACGGTCACCTGCGCGCCGAGGGTGGTCAGCAGCAGGACGTTGGACCGGGCCACCCGGCTGTGCAGCACGTCGCCGACGATCGCGACCCGCAGGCCGTCGAGACGGCCGAGACGGGACCGCATCGTGTACGCGTCGAGCAGCGCCTGGGTCGGGTGCTCGTGGGTGCCGTCGCCGGCGTTGACCACCGAGCCGTCCACCCAGTTCGCCAGCCGGTGCGGCGCGCCGCTGGCCCAGTGCCGGATCACCACGGCGTCGGCGCCCATCGCCTGGAGGGTCAGCGCGGTGTCCTTGAGGCTCTCGCCCTTCGACACGCTGGAGCCCTTGGCGGAGAAGTTGATGACGTCGGCGGAGAGCCGCTTGGCGGCCGCCTCGAAGGAGATCCGGGTGCGGGTCGAGTCCTCGTAGAAGAGGTTGACCACGGTGCGGCCGCGCAGCGCGGGCAGTTTCTTCACCTCGCGGCCGGAGAGCGCGGCCATCTCGGCCGCGGTGTCCAGGATCAGCGTGGCGGTGGCGGCGTCCAGGTCGGCGGCGGAGCGCAGGTGCTTGATCACGAGAGGCCTCCGAGCAGCTTGACCTCGTCGGCGCCGTCGGTCTCGGTGAGGGTCACCTTGACACTCTCGCTGAGCGCGGTCGGGATGTTCTTGCCCACGTAGTCGGCGCGGATCGGCAACTGCCGGTGACCGCGGTCGACCAGGACCGCGAGCTGCACCGAGCTGGGCCGGCCGACGTCGTTGAGGGCGTCCAGGGCGGCACGCACCGACCGGCCGGAGAAGAGCACGTCGTCGACGAGGATGACCCGCAGCCCGTCGATGCCACCGGGCGGCAACTCGGTACGGCCGAGCGCGCGGGTGGCCTTGAGGCGCAGATCGTCGCGGTAGAGCGTGATGTCGAGCGAGCCGACCGGGACCTCGACGCCCTCGAAGGCGTGAATCCGGGCGGCGAGGCGGTGGGCGAGCGGGACGCCCCGGGTCGGGATGCCGAGGAGCACGGTCCCGGTGGCGCCGGAGGTCTTCTCGAGAATCTGATGGGCGATCCGGTCGACGACCCGGTGCAGGTCGGACTCCGCCAGAATGATCTTGCTAGGTGCGTCTGCGCGTGGTTGTGCCACGGCGGACCTCCTTCCCCGCCTCACGGGACGGGTCGTTAAAGGACGTCGGTCGGGTCTCCGGTGGTGAAAGTCCCGATGGCTGACGCTACGTTACCAGTGGACGCGCCGTTGGCCATGGTGACGTGCCTGACGGGAGCAGAGCGGACAAATCACGCCGACTAGGGATACAGCCGGTAACTTTGGTGCGCCCCGCACGACTCATCGGTAACCAACACTTGACCGGCGGTCGCAAACTCCGTACCGTCACGCAGCGTAGCGATCCGTGAGGAAAGAACCCTCCGGGCCAGCACAGTACCGGGAGTGTCCGTATGCCGTCTGAGTACGCGAAGTCGCTGGGCGCCCGCCTGCGCTCCATCCGTCAGCAGCAGGGCCTGTCCCTGCAGGGTGTCGAAGAGAAGTCCAACGGCCGCTGGAAAGCCGTCGTGGTCGGCTCCTACGAGCGTGGCGACCGCGCCGTCACCGTGTCACGTCTGGCCGAACTGGCCGACTTCTACCGTGTGCCCGTCTCCGAGCTGCTGCCCGACGGCAGTGGCATCCGCCTCGAGGCCACCAACAAGATCGTCCTGGACCTCGAGAAACTGTACGACACCACTGGTGAGGACCTCGCCTATGTGGCGCGGTACGCCCGTGCGATCCAGCAGCAGCGTGGCGACTACAACGGCCGGGTGCTGTCCATCCGGGCCGACGACCTGCGTGCGCTCGCCATCGTCTACGACATCTCGCCGTCCGGCCTCATCGAGCGCCTGACCGAGCAGGGTGTCCTGGTGGCCGACCCGCGTGCGTTCTTCGCCAGCTGAACCCGGCTGCACCCGGCTGAACCTCGGCCGGCTTAACGAAATCAGCAACACCCTGTAGCGCCCCCCGTAAAGCCCGCGTCCCCCCGACGCGGGCTTTCGCCTTTGCACCCCTCGCCGCGCGTGAGCCCCCCGGCGACGCGCCCGCCGGGGGCGTCCCCGATGCGTGACCGCGCTCCGTGAAACGGGCCTCGTCGCTCTGCGTCGCCGGTTCGGGATTCCCGGGCCCGGACGCAGCACCTTCTCACAACGGGCTGACACGGGCTGTGAGGCGGAAACAGGGCGGGCCCGGACCACGAAGGTCCGGGCCCGCCCTGACAGCGCTCAGCGCGTGGCGAAGGCCGCGATCCGGTCGAGCAGCCCGTTGAGGAAACGGGGACTGTCGTCGGTCGACATCTCCCTGGCCAGTTCGACCGCCTCGGTGATGGCCACCGGGTCGTCCACGTCCGCCTCGTAGAGCAGCTCGTAGACCGCGATCCGGGCAAGGTTACGGTCGACCGCGGGCATCCGGTCGATCGTCCAGCCCTCGGCGTAGCTGGCGATCAGCTCGTCGATCCGGTCGAGGTGCTTGGCCACACCCTCGATGAGCGTCTTCGAATACTCGAGATGCTCGGGGTGTGGCCTCGCGATCCGGTCCAGGTACGTCAGGAGCACCTGACCCGGCGGGAGGTCACGCAGGTCTGCCTCGAAGAGGACGTCCAGCGCTCGCTTGCGGGCCTTGCGACGCGCGAGCCGTTCCTTCTTGGGACCTTCAGCCATCAGCTGCGGCCGAGGTAGCGGCCGTCGCGGGTGTCGACCTTGATCTTCTCACCGGTGGTGATGAAGAGCGGAACCTGAACCGTTGCGCCGGTCTCGACTGTCGCCGGCTTGGTGCCACCGGTCGAGCGGTCGCCCTGAAGGCCCGGCTCGGTGTAGGTGACCTCGAGGAACACGCTGGTCGGCAGCTCGATGTAGAGCGGCACACCCTCGTGCAGCGCGACCGTGGCCTCAGCCTCGGCCAGCAGGTAGTTGGCGTTGTCACCGACCGTGGCGCCGGGGACGTGGATCTGGTCGTAGGTGTCCAGGTCCATGAAGACGTAGTCCTCACCGTCCTGGTACAGATACTGCATCGTGCGCTTGTCCACGGTCGCGGTTTCAACCTTGGTGCCCGCGTTGAAGGTCTTGTCGACGACCTTGCCGGACAGCACGTGCTTCAGCGTGGTCCGCACGAAGGCCGGGCCCTTACCTGGCTTGACGTGCTGGAACTCAACGACGGACCACAGCTCCTTGTCGAGGTTGAGAACCAGGCCGTTCTTCAGGTCGTTGGTGGAAGCCATGTCCTGCCTTGATCTTGACGCGAATCGGTGACCGAACCACTCTACCGGCGTGAAGCTGGCCGGAGCGAATCGGGCCTAGCGGGCGATGTGCTCCAGGGCCAGGCGATATCCGTCGAAACCCAGTCCGGCGATCACCCCGGTGGCGACCGGTGAGATGACCGAGTGGTGCCGGAACTCCTCCCGGGCGTGGACGTTGGAGATGTGCACCTCGACCAGCTTGCCGCGCAGCATCGCGCAGGCGTCCCGCACGGCGTAGTTGTAGTGGGTCCAGGCGCCCGGGTTGAGCACCACGTCGGCGCCCTCGTCGGCGGCCTGGTAGAGCCACTCCAGCATCTCGTACTCGGCGTTCGTCTGCTTCACTTCGACGGTCAGGCCCAGGTCGTCGGCGACGGTCTGGCACATCTCGACCAGGTCCTGATACGTCGAGGACCCGTAGACGCCGGGCTCACGCAGGCCCAGCCGGCCCAGGTTCGGCCCGTTCAGCACATAGATCATCGGGCCACCGCCGCGTACGCCGCACGCAGCAGCTCCTCGTCCGGGCCGGCCAGGATGCCCGGTTTCGCCAGCCCGTCCAGGACCACGAACCGCAGGGTGGCCGCGCGCGCCTTCTTGTCGACGCGCATGGCCGGCAGCAGGTCGTCCCAGGCCTCCGCCGGGTACGCCGTGGGCAGCCCCAGCGACTCCAGGACCACCCGGTGCCGCGCGGCGGTCGCCTCGTCCAGCCGCCCGGTGAGCCGGCCCAGCTCGGCCGCGAAGATCAGGCCCACCGCGATGGCGTTCCCGTGCTTCCAGGAGTACTTCTCCCGTCGCTCGATCGCGTGACCCAGCGTGTGCCCGTAGTTGAGGATCTCGCGCAGCCCGGACTCCTTGAGGTCCACCCCGACCACGTCCGCCTTCACCCGGATCTTGCGCTCGATCAGCTCACGCAGCACGTCGCTGCGCGGGTCGAGAGCCGCCGCCGGATCCGCCTCGATCAACTCGAGGATCCGCGGGTCGGCGATGAAGCCGCCCTTGACCACCTCGGCGAGGCCGGCCGCGACGTCCTCGGCGGGCAGCGTGTCCAGCGCGTCCAGGTCGCACAGCACCCCGGCGGGCGGGTGGAAGGCGCCCACCAGGTTCTTACCGGCGGCGATGTTGACCGCGGTCTTGCCACCGACGGCGGCGTCGACCATGCCGGCCACCGAGGTGGCCACCGGCACCCAGCGGACCCCGCGGAGCCAGGCCGCCGCGACATAACCGGCGAGGTCGGTGGTCGCGCCACCCCCGACACCCACCACCACATCGGTACGGGTGAAGCCCGCGGCCCCGAGCTGGTCCCAGCACCGGGCGGCGACCTCGATCGACTTGCCCCGCTCGGCGTCGGGCACCTCGATCGGCACCACGGTCGTGGCACCGGCCGCCCCGGCGACGGCCTCGGCGCGCTCGCGGAGCGTCGGCGGGTGCAGCACCGCCACCCGGGTCGCGCCCTCGATCATCGCCGGTAGCTCGTCCGCCAGCCCTCGGCCCACGACCACGTCATATGGACGGTCACCCGTCACCGGAATCCGCGTCACCACGGGCTACACCCTATGCGTACGCCCGCGGGCCTCCATGGGGTTATATACAGATGACCCCAAGAGGGTTACACATGAGTCATGCCGAAAATCAACGTGTACCTTCCCGACGACCTGGCCGAAGCGGTCCGCGAGACCGGCCTGCCCGTCTCGCCGATCTGCCAACGGGCCCTGGAGCACGCGGTCCGCCGCATCACCACGATCCGCCAGGCCGTCCTGACCGACATCGACCCGGCCTGGCTCGCCGAGCGCCTGCCCAGCTTCACCGCCCGCCTGGTCAGCGTCCTCAACCTGGCCGCGGTGCGGGCCCGCGAGACCGGCGCCGGCTCGGTCACCACCGGCCACCTGCTGCACGGTCTGCTCGCCGAGGGACAGAACCTGGGCCTGCAGATCCTCCACGCGATGGACGTCGCCCCCGGCTCGCTGACCGCACCGGACACCCCCGAGCCCCCGGCCGTCCCCGGCGCGCTGCGGTTCAGCGCCGCCGCCGCGGTCGCCCTGGAACTCAGCGTCGGGGAGGCGATCGGGTTCGGCCACAACTACGTGGGCTGCGAGCACCTGCTGGTCGGCCTGGCCGCCGAGCCGGACGGTGCGGCCGGGGAACTGCTCCGCTCCCGCGCCGTCGACGGCAAGGCCGCCCGCCGCACGGTGGCCGCCGCCATCGCCGGTTACGCCCACCTCCGGGCCACCACCGCCGACCAGACCGCACCCCCGGCCCTGCTGAACGCCCTCCGTGCCGAACTGGCGCCGCTCCTCCAGCGGATCGAGCGGCTGGAACAGCACCTCCCGAGAATCCCCTGACGATCCCGTTGCGGTCGTCCGATATTGTCGCTGACCGCAACGGGGGGAACTGAAAATGGGTATCGATCGACGTACGGTCATGCGGCGTGCGCTCCTGGCGACCGGTGGGGTGGCCGCCGGCGCCGCCGGGGCGGTCGCTCTGCCCCGCCTGTTCGGATGGGACCGGCCGCCGCTCAGCGGTGGGTACGCGGCGGCCGCGGACGCACCGGCGGACCTGCAGAACCCCGGACTGTCGGTGCGCTACTACGTGGAGACCACGGAGCCGGTGGTGGCCTTCACGTTCGACGACGGGCCGGCCCCGGACTGGACGCCGATGGTGCTCGACGCCCTCGACGCCGCCGCGATCCCGGCCACGTTCTTCATGGTCGGGCGCAACCTGGAGGCCAACGCCGGGCTGGTCCGCGACCGGATGGCCCGGCACGAGATCGGCAACCACTCGTGGTCGCACGACGACCTCGCCACCCTGGACAAGGCCGGTGTGCAGAGCGAGCTGTCCCGCACGCACGAGATGATCCAGAAGGTCTTCGGGCGGACCCCGACGCTGATGCGCCCGCCGTACGGGCATCTCGGCGGCTCCACCGTGCTGGCCGCCGACTGCATGGGCTACGACATCGTGCTCTGGTCGCACCTGATGCGCGAGCTGCACTTCGAGGAGGACCCGGACGGGCAGGTACGCGACATCGTCGACAACGTCCGCCCGGGTTCGATCGTGCTGGCCCACGATGTCGGCAAGCCGCACCGGCTGGTGTCGCTGCGCGGCCTCGGCGCCATGTTCGCCGGCCTGAAGGCGCGCGGTTTCCGGTTCGCGACCGTCTCCGAGCTGGCCGCCCTGGAGACGAGCAAGACGAGCGCCGCCTAGCTGCCGGCCGCCCTCGCCGGCCGCCGGCCGCCCTCACTAGCCGCCGGCCGCTCTCGCTAGCTGCCGGTGCCGGTGCCGGTGCCGCGGAGCAGGGCGATCACCTCGGCGGTGATGTCCGGCTCCTCGCGGCCGTCGGTGACCACGGTGTGGGTGGCCACCTCGAGATAGAGCGGGCGGCGCTGCTCGAGCAGGTATTTCAGGGTGGCGCGCGGGTTCATCGCCAGCAACGGACGGCCCGCGCCCAGACCGACCCGCTTGATCGCGTCGGTCAGCTCCACGGACAGGAAGACGACCGTGTGGTCGGCGAGGCTCTTCCGCGTACCCTCGTCGAGGATCGCGCCGCCGCCCAGGGCGAGGATGCCGCCGAACGACTCCAGCGAGGACGCCACGACCTCGCGTTCGAGGGCGCGGAACGCGGCCTCCCCGTCGTCGACGAAGATCTCCGGGATCGGCTTGCCGGCCCGCTCCTCGATGATCGCGTCGGTGTCGCCGAAGGGCACCCCGAGCGCCGCGGCGACCGCCTGGCCGACGGTGGTCTTGCCGGCGCCCATCACGCCGACGAAGACGGCGACCGGCGCCATCAGTGGATGATCAGGTTGTCGAGGTACGACTTGAGGTTGCGCCGGATCTCGGCGACCGAGTCACCGCCGAACTTCTCCGTCGCCGCCTCGGCCAGCACCAGGGCGACCATCGCCTCGGCGACGACCGCGCCGGCCGGGACCGCACAGACGTCGGACCGCTGGTTGATCGCGGTGGCCGGCTCGCCGGTGAGGATGTCGACGGTCTGGAGCGCCCGGTTCAGCGAGGAGATCGGCTTGAGCGCGGCACGCACCCGCAGCGGCTCACCGTTGGTGATGCCACCTTCCAGGCCGCCGGCCCGGTCGGTCACCCGTTTCACGCCCTCGGGTGTCGGCACGATCTCGTCGTGGGCGACCGAACCGCGGGACCGGGCCTGGGTGAAACCGTCACCGATCTCGACACCCTTGACCGACTGGATCGACATCAGCGCGGTGGCCAGGCGGGCGTCGAGCTTGCGGTCCCACTGCACGTGCGAGCCGAGACCCGGCGGCACGTTGTAGGCCAGCACCTCGACGATGCCGCCGAGCGTGTCCGCGTCCTGCTTGGCGGCGTCGACCTCGGCCACCATGCGGGCGCTGGCCTCCGGGTCGAGGCAGCGCAACGGGTCCTCGTCGATGCGATCGAAGTCGTCGGGGGTCGGGATCACCCCCGGCTTCGCGGCGACCGAGCCCAGCTCGATGACGTGCGAGACGATGTCGATACCGAGGGCCTGCTTGATCAGCTGCTTGGCGACCACACCGACGGCGACACGGGCCGCGGTCTCCCGGGCGCTGGCGCGCTCCAGGATCGGGCGGGCGTCGGTGTGCCCATACTTCTGCATGCCGGCCAGGTCGGCGTGACCGGGACGCGGCCGGGTCAGCGCCGCGTTGCGCGACTGCGACGCCAGCACCTCCGGGTCGACCGGGTCGGCCGCCATGACGGTCTCCCACTTGGGCCACTCGGTGTTACCGATCCGGATCGCCACCGGCGAGCCCTGGGTCACCCCGTGCCGGACACCGCCGATGATCTCGAGCTCGTCCTGCTCGAACTTCATCCGGGCGCCCCGGCCGTAGCCCAGGCGGCGACGCACCAGATCACGGGTGATGTCCGCGCTCGTCACCTCGATACCGGCGGGAACACCCTCCAGCAGCGCGACGAGCGCCGGTCCGTGCGATTCACCTGCAGTCAGCCAGCGCAACACGGCAACAGTCTGGCACGGCGCCCGCACGCGGCGGCACGAGGCCGTCCGCATCCCGTCCTGCGGACACCCGGTCCGCTCTCACCCGCGGGTCGCGACGGCCTCGCCGAGAGCCGTCCGCATCGCCTCCTGCGGAGCCTCCGCCACCCCGGTGAACTGCTCGAACTGGCTGAGCGCCTGTGCCAGCAGCAGGTCCAGCCCGGAGACCACGGGAACGTCGTGCCGCACCGCGGAGGCGGCCAGCGGCGTCGGCCACGGGTGGTAGAGGGCGTCGAAATACACACTGCCGGGTCGCCAGGTGACCCGCTCGGCCAGCTCGTCGGTGGCGCCCTTGGGGACGGTGGACAGGACCGCGTCGGCGTCGAAGGCGCCCTCCGCGTCGGCCCAGGCGACGCCGTCGAGGGTGAGCCCGAGAGCCACGGCCACCGGCTCCAGCTCCTCGCGCGCCCCGGGACGCCGGGTGACCACGGTGACCGCCTGAGCGCCCAGCTCCGCCGCGGCGGCGAGAGCGGCACGGGCGGTGCCGCCACCACCGAGCACGGTGATCCGCGGCGGCGCCTCCTTGACCGCGTGCCGGCCGCGGCTCAGGCCGAGCCCGGCCTCGCGCAGCACGTGCACCATGCCGGGGACGTCGGTGTTGTCGGCGTGCCAGGAACCGTCCGGCTGCCGGACCAGGGTGTTCGCCACGCCGGCCGCGATGGCGACCGGCGACGCCGACGTGGCCAGCCGCAGCGCGGCCTCCTTGAGCGGCATGGTCAGCGACAGCCCGGCCCACTCCGGGCCCAGGCCGGCGATCAGATCCGGCAGCTCGGACTCGGCGCATTCGATCGCCTCATACGTCCAGCCGGCCAGCCCGGCGGCGGCGAACCCGGCATTGTGGATCACCGGGGAGAGCGAGTGTGCGATCGGCTTACCGCACACGGCGGCCTTCCGGCCGCTGGACGGGGTCTCGTCTTGGCTCTGCACCCGGCCCACTTTACGGGGCCGGGGAACCCGCTCATTTACCGCAGAGGTCGATGCCGTTGGCGCAGGCCTTCTGCACGTTCTTCTGGTGCTCGGCGTCGGTCACCGCGAACGCGGAGCGGCCACTCTTGTCGACCGCCACGAAGAACAGCCACGGCCCGGTCGTCGGCTTCATGGACCCGATCAGCGCCGCCTTGCCGGGGCTGTTGATCGGCCCGAGCGGCAGACCCTTCACGATCTCCGTGTTGTACGGGTTCTTCGGGTCCTCCATCTCCTTGGTGAGGAGTTCACCCGAGTGCTTGGGGTCCTTGCCGTTGAGCTGGAGCCAATAGTTCGTGGTGACGTCGAACTGCAGGGGCATGTCCTTGACGTACGCCCGGTTGTAGGCGACCCGGGCCACCTTCGGCAGGTCCGCGGTGATACCGGCCTCGGCCTGGGCCAGCGACGCCACGATCAGCCCCTCGTACGGCGACACCTTGCGGTTCTTCTGTACGTCGTCGGCGAAGCCCATGTCACCGGTGACGGTGAGGAAGTGCTCCACCATGGTGCGCAGCGCCTGCTCGGCGGTCACCTTCGGGTCGAACTCGTAGGTGTCGGGGAAGAGGAAGCCCTCGGCGCTCCTGGCCGACTGCTTGCCGTCACTCCGGTTGAACCACCAGTCCGGCACGCCGAGCGCCACCGGGTCCTTCGCCGCCTCCTCGAAGTCCTTCACCGGGATGCCGGTGCCCTTGGAGAGCAGCTCGTACGTCTGCTTCGCGGTCTTGCCCTCGGGGATCGTCACACCCTTGCTGAGCCGCGTGTTCGGGTCGAGGAGCTGTGCGAGGGCCTGCTTGGCGGCCATCTGGCGGCGCAGCACGTAGGTGCCGGCCTGGATGTTCTCACTCTTCGGCTCGGCCTCGGCGGCCTGGATGAACGCCTTCGTACTCTTCACCACGTCGGCCTCGACCAGCTCGTTGCCGATCTCGGTGAGCGACTGGTTCTTCCTGATCGTGACCTCGACCGGAGTGGAACCGGAGCCCTCGTAGTCGGCGGCGACGAAGAAGCTGGCGACCTTCGTGTAACCGAAGTAGACACCACCACCCAGGACCGCGAACAACAACAGGGTCATGACCAGCGCGACGGCCGACCGGCCCCGCCCTTTCCCGGCCCGGTTGCCACGCCGGGAACCACCCGACTCGGCGTCCTCTTCGAACGCCACATCCAGTTCGTCGATCATCTCCGTCTGCCTCCGCTGCCCGTCCGGCCGACTCCCGTCAGAACACGACCAGCACTGACGCGCACCATACCCACATCGATGCCTTCGCGCCCACCCCTGCGTTCCTGCCTAACGCGTGGTGGCCGACCGGAGCAACCCCGGCCGACCAGAGCACCCGTCAGAGGGTCAGCAGATCGGGATACCGTTCCTGCATGCCACCTGGATGTTGGCGTTGTGCTCGTCGAAAGTCTTGCCGTACGCCATGGTGCCCTTAGCGTCGACCGTCACGAAGAAGAAGTACGGACTCTTCGGCGCGTCGATCGCACCCTTCAGAGCGATTTCACCCGGGTTGCTGATCGGCCCGATCGACATACCGGGCGCGTTGTACCGGTACGGGTTCTCCGCACCGTGCAACTCGTCGATCGTCAGCTTCTCGGAGGACTTACCCTCCTTGCCGTTCAGCCGGAGCCAGTAGTTGACCGTGCTGTCCAGCTGGAGGCAGCCGCACGGGAAGTCACCGGAGTACGCCCGGTTGTACAGCACCCGGGCCACCGGGCCCATGTCCTCCGGGAGCAGCGCCTCCACCTGGGTGATCGAGGCGGCCACCAGGGCCTCGTACGGCGAGATCTGAAGTTTCGCGGCCTTGTTGGCGAAGTCCAGCTTCGTCATCTCGGCGTTGAAGTTCTTGACGAGCATCTTGAGGATCTGGTCGGCCGTGGCGTTCTTCGGCAGCTCGTAGGTCGCCGGGTAGAGGAAGCCCTCGATGTTGGACTTGTCCACCTTCTTGCCGTCGGTCCGCTTGAGCCAGGCCGCCGGGACGCCCAGCTTGGAGATGTCGGACGCGGCCTTCTCGAAGTCCTCGTACTTGAGGCCGCTGGCCTTCGCGAGCGCGTCGAAGACCTGCATCTTCGTCCACCCCTCGGGGATGGTGACGGCACCCTCGACGTACTTGTTCTTCAGATCCAGCAGGGCGGTCACCGCGTCGGCGGCCTTCATCTCCTTGCGGAGCCGGTACTGCCCGACCTGGATGTCGGTGCTGTCCGGGTTCTCGTTCGCCGCGTTGACGAACGCCCGCGCACTCTTGACCACACCCTTGTCGTAGAGGGTTTCGGCGATCGCGGAGGCGGAATCGTTCTTCTTCACCTCGACGATCACCTCACCGGTGCCGGGGCCGTCGAAGTCGGCCGCCAGGAAACGGCCGGCGAAGCGGTCGTAGCCATACCACGCGCCGCCACCGAGGACGCCGAACAGCAGCAGGATCATGACGAACGCGACGACGGAGCGGCCCTTCCCCTCCTTACGGCGGTGACGCCACCGCCCGGGATCCGGGTTGCTCTCGAACCTGAGTTCCATCTCGTCGTTGCTCAAATTAAGTCTGCCTCCGCTGCGCGTCCAGCCAGCCCTGCAGGATCTCCACAGCCGCCGCCTGGTCCACCACCGCCCGCTGCTTCTTACCCCTCACACCGCGCTCCGCCAGACGCCGGGTGGCCACGACCGTGGACATCCGCTCGTCGGTCATCAGCACCGGCACCGGCGCGAGCACCGCACCGAGCCGTTCCGCGTACGCGCGGACGTGGCCGGCCGCCACACCCTCGCGCCCGTTGAGCGCGACCGGGAGCCCGACGACCACTTCGGTCGCCTCGTGCTCGGCCACCAGCCGGGCCAGCTCCACCATGTCCTTCGGAGTGCCGTCGTCACCGGTCTCCCGGTCCCGTGACACGGTGACCACCGGGCTGGCCAGGATCCCGTCCGGATCGCACTTGGCGACACCGACACGCACCTGACCCACGTCCACACCCAGGCGGACGCCCCGAGTGAAGCGCATGATCACGCTCCCACCCTGCTCAGCAGCAACCCGCATCTCCCGTCCCCGATTACGCACTGACGCGAAGATCAGCGATCGACCTCTTCGATGATCGTCACCGATCGCGACCAAGAGCTTAGCCCCCTCGCTGGCCGCAGCGCCGCCGCCCGGGGCAAGGCCTAATGAACCGCTAAGAAACGGAGTACCCAAACGACAGAGGCAATCACCGTGCGTGACGAGAAGAGCGCCCCGGAGGGTCTCCGGGGCGCTCTCATCAGATGGGAATCAGCTCCGGTCGGCGACCGCCTGCTCGATCGCCGCGAGCAGGCGCGGCGCCTGGTCCGCCGGGACGCCGCCACCCTGCGCCAGGTCGGCGTTACCGCCGCCACGGCCGGACAGCGCCGCCCGCACCAGGTCCTGCGCCGAGATGCCGAGGCCCTTCGCCGCGCCGTTGATCGCGACGATCAGCGACGCCTTGCCGTTGGACCGGGCGGTCACCGCGACCACCGCCGGGCGCGCCGCGTCGACCTTGCCGCGGATCTCCTGCGCCAGCGTCCGCACGTCGTTGCCGGCCGCGCCCTCCGGCGCCTCAGTGCCGACGTACGCCACACCGCGCACGTCCTTCGCCTGGCCGGCCAGCGCGGCCGCCCCGCCGAGGACCATCTGCGCCCGCAGCTTCTCCAGCTCCTTCTCCGCGTCGCGCAGCGCCGTCACGGTCTGCTCGACCCGGTCGGCGACCTGGTCGCCGGGCACCCGGAACAGATCGGCCAGGCGGGACACCAGCAGGTGCTCCTTCGCCAGGAAGCTGAACGCGTCCAGGCCGACGAGCGCCTCGACGCGGCGTACCCCGGAGCCGATCGACGACTCGTTGAGGATCTTCACCAGGCCCAGCTGACCGGACCGCGCCACGTGGGTGCCACCGCACAGCTCGCGGGCGTAGTCACCGACCTCGACCACGCGGACCTCGTCGCCGTACTTCTCGCCGAAGAGCGCCATCGCGCCGAGCCGCCGCGCCTCCTCCTGCGAGGTGACGAACGCGTTCACCTCGAGGTCGCGCAGCAGCACCTCGTTGATCTGCTGCTCGACGTCGAACAGCACCGACGGGTTGACCGCCCCCGGAGTGTGGAAGTCGAACCGCAGCCGGCCCGGCGCGTTCAGCGAACCCGCCTGGGTCGCCGACTCGCCGAGGAAGTTACGCATCGTCTGGTGCACCAGGTGCGTCGCGGTGTGCGAACGGGAGATCGCCTTACGACGGTTCACATCGATCTCGGCGAGACCGGTCTCCCCGGCGCGCACCTCACCGCGGACCACCCGCGCCTTGTGCACGATCAGGCCCGGCAGCGGCTGCTGCACATCGATGATCTCCAGCCGGCCGCCGCCGACGTTGATCACACCGGTGTCGGCCTGCTGGCCACCGCCCTCCGCGTAGAACGGGGTGGTGTCCAGCACCAGCTCGACGAAGTCGCCCTCGCCGGCCACCTCGATGCGTCCCTTCTCGCCGATCAGCGCCCGGACCCGCGACTCCCGGGTGATCTCCTGGTAGCCGGTGAACTCGACCGCGCCGCCCGCGTCCAGCGCCGAACGGTACGCGGAGAGGTCCGCGTGGCCGGTCTTACGCGCCGCCGCGTCCGCCTTCGCCCGGTTCCGCTGGTCGGCCATCAGACGGCGGAAACCGTCCTGGTCGACCTGAAGGCCCTGCTCCTGCGCGATCTCCAGGGTCAGGTCGATCGGGAAGCCGTACGTGTCGTGCAGCTGGAACGCCTTGTCACCGGAGAGCTGGCGACCGCCCTCCTTCTTGGTGTCGGTGATCGCCAGGTCCAGGATCGTGGTGCCCGAGCGCAGCGTGGAGAGGAACTGGTCCTCCTCCGCGTACGCGTACGTGGAGATCCGCTCGAAGTCGGTCGCCAGCTCCGGGTACGACGGGGACATGCAGTCACGCGCGATCGGCAGCAGGATCGGCAACGCCCGCTCCTGCCAGCCGAGCAGCCGGATCGCCCGGATCGCCCGGCGCATGATCCGGCGCAGCACGTAGCCGCGGCCCTCGTTCGTCGGGGTGACACCGTCACCGATCAACATCAGCGCGGTACGGACGTGGTCCGCGATCACCCGCAGGCGCACGTCGTCCGGGTGGCTCTCCGACGCCGCGTGGCCGGAGCGCTTGCCGTAATCCTTACCGGTCATCTCCGCGGCCTTCGCCAGGATCGGCCGGACCTCGTCGATCTCGTACAGGTTGTCGACACCCTGGAGGATCGACGCGATGCGCTCCAGGCCCATGCCGGTGTCGATGTTCTGCTTCGGCAGGTCACCGACGATCGTGAAGTCCTCCTTCGACTTCACGTCGGTGATCTCGTGCTGCATGAAGACCAGGTTCCAGAACTCCAGGTACCGGTCCTCGTCGACCTCCGGGCCACCCTCGGCGCCGTAGGCCGGGCCACGGTCGTAGTAGAGCTCCGAACACGGGCCCGCCGGTCCGGGGATGCCCATCGACCAGAAGTTGTCCTTCTTGCCGCGGCGCACGATCCGCTCGGCGGGCATGCCGGTCTGCTTCCAGATCTCGATCGCCTCGTCGTCGTCGAGATAGACGGTCGCCCAGATCTTCTCCGGGTCCAGACCGAAACCGCCCTGCTCGACCGGCTTCGTGGACAGCTCCCACGCCAGCGGGATCGCGCCCGCCTTGAAGTAGTCGCCGAACGAGAAGTTGCCGTTCATCTGGAAGAACGTCCCGTGCCGGCTGGTCTTGCCGACCTCGTCGATGTCCGGGGTCCGGATGCACTTCTGCACACTCGCCGCACGCGAGTACGACGGCGTCTGCTGCCCCAGGAAGAACGGGACGAACTGCACCATACCGGCGTTGATGAACAGCAGGTTCGGGTCGTCGATGGCAGGCAGCGGGGCACTCGGGACCACCGTGTGCCCGTTCGCCTCGAAATGCGCCAGGAAGCGCCGCTTGACCTCTGCCGTCTTCATCGATTTCCCTCCTGCGAACCGGGCTGCGCGTCGTCACGCAACTCGGCGAACTTGTCCTCGTACAGCTCACCCGCGGCGAACGCCTCGTGGATCTGCTGCTCCCGCTCGGCCATGCCTTCGCGGACGTCCTCCACGAAGCTACGCAGCGACTCGACGAGGCCGCCAGCGGATTCCGACAGGGACGTGGCGATGCCCGTCGGGGTGAACTCATTGGCCTTCTGGTTCAGCTTGCGGACGACGAGGGCGCCGACGGCCAAGCCGACGCCGAGCCACAGCAGGCGCTTCATGACGACAGTGATACCTCTCTAGCGGAACAGGCTCAGCGGGCGGCCTTGCGGCGCTGCTTGATCGCGGCGCGAACCTCGCGCTCATCCTCGGCGGACCGGCGCGCGGCCGCGGCCTTGCGCAGCCCATACCCGAACGACGCGACCTTGACCAGCGGGTTCGCCGCGGCCGCGGACACGACGGTGACCAGGTTCGCGACGTTCGCGGACACGTTCTGCGCGTGCTCGGTCATCGTGTCGACCTTGGCGAGCTGCACGTTCACGCCGTCCAAAGAGACCTGAACCTGGCCGAGCGCGACGTTGACGTTCTCCACCGTGGTGTTCACGTTCGACAGCAGCGGACCCGTCCGGTCCACGGTGTCGTTGATCGCATTGGTGGTGGCGTCGATCGTGCGCCCCAGCTTGAGGATCGGCACGGCCAGCACGAGGACGAGCATGAGGAAGGCGCCCGCCGCGATCAGACCTGCGATTTCTCCGGCATCCATGTGGCGCTTTCTCCTATTCGGGTGGTCACGGTTCGGCGGGTCGACCACCAGACCCTACCGTCCGTGACCACCACACGCGTCACGACGCCTCGGGTGTCGGATCTGTCTGGAAGATGGAATCGTCGGTGGGCAGCACCGCATCCGGCTGCACGCCCTGCGGGCCCGGCGCGGGATCCTTCTTGCCCCGCTCGTCCTCGATCGCGTTCCACACCTTGATGCTGACCGTCGATCCCACACACGAGGCCGGATCGACCGGTTCCGGGGCCTCCGCACCCGCCTGCGGGTTCAGCTCCGCCGACACCTGATCCACCGCGCAGCCCGGCAGGCTCACCGCCAGATCCAGAGTCAGTTCGTCGCGCTGCCAGCAGGTGTAGGTACCCTCCTCGGCACGGATCGGAGTCTCCGGACAGCCCTCGACCTTGCGCTCCGACCAGCCGGCGTCGGTGAGCGCCTTGGTGTAGACCTTCGTCGTCTCCGCGAACGGCTGATCCGACTCGGACACCCGCTCCCGGAACTCACAAACCCCCAGGCACAGGCTGTTGCCGGTCTCGAAGTCCTTGTCGTTCTTCGACGCCCACTCCGGAATCTTCAGCGAGTCCAGGGACGCCAGCACCGGATCGCTGGTCACCGCCCGCACCCCGAAGAACGCCGGCAGCACCAGCAGCACGAGCGCCGCCAGCGACATCAACGTGACCAGGCGCAGACGCCGCTGCGTGCGCAGCTTGTGCCGCAACTCGGCACTCGCCCCGCGCAGGCCACTGTCCGGCTCCTCCAAGCCCTCCCGGTCCGCCTCACCCTCAGCGGGTACGCCCGGAGCGTTCGCCTTGGCGCCGGCCACCACACGGCCGCTCACGCCCCCGGCACCGGCCGGCGCACCGGGACCGCCGCCCACACCGGCCCGGCCCGAGCCGGCGCCTCCGACCGTAGCCGTCCCGGCCGAGCCGACAGCCGCGGTGCCCACACCTGCGGTGCCTACGCCCGCTGTTCCCACGCTCGCTGTTCCTACGCCCGCGGTGCCCACACCTGCGGTGCCCACGCCCGCCGTGCCCACGCCTGCTTTACCCGCCGCGGCGACGCCGGACTTGCCTGCCTCGCGTCCCACCGACGCCCGTCCGGGTGCGGCCACACCCACCGACGCGGCACCCACGGCTCCGGTCACCGAACCGGCTGCCGGCCCACCGTCGGAGCCGGGCCCACCGCGACCCGGCACAGCCGCGCCACCACGGGCAGCACCCTGACCGTTGGGGCCCGCTCCCGGTCCACCGGGGGCCAGGCCATCGCCGGGCCCACGGCCGGGCACGGTTGCACCGCCCATCGCCCGCGACGGACCGTCAGCACCGTCCGGCCCTGCCGGACCACGACCGGGAACAGCCGCCCCGCCCATCGCCCGCGACGGACCATCCGGCCCCGCCGGACCACGGCCGGGCACAGTTGCGCCGCCCATCGCCCGCGACGGACCGTCAGCGCCGTCCGAACCCGCCGGACCACGACCGGGAACCGCAGCACCACCCATTGCCCGTGAAGGGCCGTCGAACCCGTCCGGACCACGGCCGGGAACAGCGGCGCCACCGGATGCCCGCGACGGGCTGTCGGGGCCTGTCGCGCGACCGGGGCCGCCCACAGCACGCCCCGGGGCGTTCGGGCCGCGGCCGGGCAGGCCCGAGGGCTCACCGCCCGGGCCGCCGGGGCCAGCGCCCATGGCGGTGACCTGATCACCGTCCGGGCCGCCGCGACCGGGTGCGCCGATCGCTCGGGACGGGCCGCCGTCCGGGCCACGCGCGGGCAGACCCGAGGGCCCGCCACCACGACGGCGCGATCCGGTGGGCCCGCCGTCGGGACCCGCCATACCGTGACGTGGGTCGCCGTCGGCTCCGGGCATGCCGTGGCGTGCCTCGCCGTCCGCGCCCACCGGCCCGCCACGCGGATCCCCATGGGCTCCGCCCATGCCGGGACGTCTGTCCTCCGGTCCGGCCAGACCCGGCCGTCCGCCCTCGGGCCCACCCGGACCGGGCGGGCCGCCGGCAGGTCCGGGCGCACCCGGACGTCCACCGTCCGGGCCTCCCCTGCCTGGCCGGCCACCATCCGGTCCGCCCATGCCACGAGGCGGCATGCCCGTCGGGCCACCGTCCGGATCAGTCTGGCCACGTCCCGGGGCACCGGCGCGTCCGCGGCCCGGGGCGACAGCGCCCGCCGCGCCCGCAGCCGCACCCATCGCCGCCGGGGGCATCCCGTCCGGGCCGGACGGGGGCCGGCCGGGAACCGCGGCACCACCTCGTGCGGGACCCTGACCTCGTGCCGGACCCTGCCCGGGTACGCGGGCTCCCCCTCGGGGGCCGCCCTCCGGCCCACCACCGGGACCGGACGGGCCGACCGCGGCACGGCCGGGTGCGGCAGCGCCCATCGCCGATGTGGGGCCGGTGCCCGGCGGAAGCGCCGGGGCGCCCCCGCGTACCGGGCCGGTGTTGTCGGGTCGCAGGCCGCTGTGCCGGCCGGTGTGCTCCTCGGACTCGGCGGAGAAGCCACCCGGAGCATCGGCGCGGGCCGGACGCCTGCCGGGCCCTGCCTGCTCGGGAACGGCCACGGCGCCCGTGCCACGATCCTCGCCGGGCTGCGGTCCACGCGGGCCCCGGCCGGGACGCGGAATCACCCCGGAGGTGCTGTCGGCCATCGCGCCGGCACGGCCCGGAACCACCGGGGTGCGGGCACCCTGACGGCCCGGTACGACCGGCGGGACCACGGCCGCGCCTCGCACCGGCCGCCCGTCACCAGGGCCGATGCGACGCGGACCCGGCACGTCCGGGGTTCCGGTGAAACCCCCGGCTTCGGGCTCGTCGGGGTCGGCACCCTGATGCGCGTTACGGCGGCGGCGTTCCTCGCTCCTGGTGAGGCCTTCGGCTCCGGGCCGGCTCTGCGGGCCACGGCGAACGACGTTCTGGGTGCCGGTGTCGCCTCCGGGCTCCACGAACCTGTGCGAGCCGGTGTCCGTACCGGTCTGCACGAACCCGTGCGAACCGGTGTCCGTACCGGTCTGCACGAACCTGTGCGAGCCGGTGTCCGTGCCGGCCTCCACGAACCCGTGCGAACCGCTGTCGGTGCCGGTCTGAACGAAAGCGTGGGAACCGCTGCCGGACCGCAACGCGCCGTCCGGAGAACCGTGCCGACCGGGCCGCTCGTTGCCGGGATCGGCCGACGCGGCATGTCCCGGACGGTGGGCGGGGTCGCCCTCAGCGACATGGCCGGGTGGTACACCACGACCGGAGTGCCGCCCGGTCGGTCCCTCGGCGGTGCCTTCCTCGACCGGGGCCCGACGGGCTCGTGCCCGCCCGGGACGTTCGCCGTCCGGACCGGGCCGCCCGGGCCCCGCCGCGGCGCCATAGGTGCCGGAAGCACCCCGATCGCCCTGCTCGTAGACGTTCGGGATGGCCCCGGACTGATGCACGGCGTCATAACCAGTCGGGATCGGCCCCGACTGGTGCACGGCGTCATAACCGCTCGGGATCGGACCCGACTGATGCACGGCGTCATAACCGCTCGGGATCGGACCGGACTGATGAACATCGTCACGCCCACCCGGAAGCGGACCCGACTGGTGAACACCGTCACGGCGGCCCGGGATAGGACCCGACTGGTGAACACCGTCACGGCCGCCCGGAAGCGGACCCGACTGGTGAACAGCGTCGTAACCGCTGGGGATCGGGCCGGACTGGTCGTAGACGTTCGGGATGGCCCCGGACTGGTGCACGGCGTCGTAGCCGGCAGGGATCGGGCCCGTCTGATGGATACCGTCGGGGCGGCCGGGTGACACCGGGTCCGACGGGCGGAAACGGTCCCGCGCGGGTGCTCCCGGCGACACCGGACGGACTCCGGATCCAGCAGACCGTGCCCCCGGCGAGACCGGCCGCACGCCGGGCGGTGCGGTCCGGTTCATCGGAATCTCGGGTGCGTTGCCGGACGGTGGCACCGCCGGCCCACCCGACGGCGACTGGCCGGGGAACATCTGCCCGGACGGGTCCGGCGTGATCGGTCGGCGTCCACCACCCGCCTCCGGGCCGACCGGAGCGCGGCCACCCTGTGGGGGACCACCCCGGCGAGCGCCCGGCGGCATCTGACCCGGAACGGCACCAGAAGGCATCTGACCAGGAACACCCCGACCAGGAACAGCCTGCCCGGGAACACTCTGACCGGGCACGCCTTGACCGTGCCCGCCTTGACCGGGCGGCATCTGACCGGGCGGAGGAGTACCAGGCGCAAGAGCACCAGGCGCAAGAGCACCCGGCGCAAGAGCACCCGGGGGAAGAACACCGGGCGGAAGAGCGCCCTGCGACCCACCGGGTGGCCGCTGTCCAGCGGGACCCGGTCCACGCCGGCCGCGGCCCTGCTGCTGGTCGAACGGCACCTGCCCGGCCGGAAGACCACCGGGCGGCATCTGACCCGGGCTGACCGGCCCCGCCGGCATCTGACCCGGCGGAACCGAACCCGGCGGAATCGGACCGGCCGACGCCTGCCGCGGCGGCACACCGCCCGGCCGCTGTGCGGGGCCAGCCTGCCCAGGACCAGCCTGCCCGGGGTTACCCGGACCGGGCCGCTGCTGCCCACCACGCCCCGGCGGAACCTGCCCGGCCGGAGCAGCACCGGGCGGAAGACCTGGCGGAACAGCACCGGCCGCATGAGCACCGGGCGGATAGGCACCGGAAGGAACAGCACCGGCCCCACGGGCGCCGGGCGGCACAGCACCGGCCGCACGGGCACCAGGGGGAACAGCGCCGGCCGCACGGGCGCCGGGCGGAACAGCACCGGCCGAATGAGCACCGGGCGGGAAGGATCCGGACGGAGCCGAGCCAGGCGGAACACCACCGGGCGGCATAGCACCCGGCGAGACCTGAGCGGCTCGCGGCACCGGGCCGGACCGTTGTCCCGGCGGCGCCTGCCTTCCTGCGGGGCCGTCCCCGGCGGCCGGATCGTCGGCCGGGTACGCGTCATCGGCATCGCCCGGGAACCCGAAGTCGTCGTCGGGATCCTCGTCCGGGCCGGGGGCCATCCGCCCGGACTTGCTGGTCCGGGCTTCTCCGGGACGGATGCCGGGCCCGATCGCCGCGGCTTCCTCCTTGGCCGTGCGCAGGTCGTCGAGCCAGCCGGTCTCCTCGCGCGGGACCTCCTGGGGAACGGCCGGCTGCTCGGCACGGCCGCCACCACGCCCGAAGCGCCGGCGGTTCTTACCGCCCTGGCCGGCTTCGTCGTCGGGTCGTTCGGCACCCCGCCCTGTCACCGCTGTTCCTTCCCGGCACTATCGCCGCTGTCGTCACTGCTGCCCTCGGCGTCACCCGTGGCCGTTCCACTCCCGGCCACCACGACGGCGCCGGCACCACTCCCGGCTACCTCCGCAACCGGGCCCTCCCCTGGGGCAGTAGCAACCGGACCGCGCCCGGAGGCAGTCGCCACCGGACCGTTCCCGGCGGCATGTGCATCCGGACCATCGCCGGCAGCATCCGCAACCAGGCCTCCCCCGGCAGGCGCAGCCGCACCGTTCCCGGTAACCTCCACGGCCGCACCGTTCCCGGCAACCTCCGCAGCCGTGCCGTTCCCGGCAACCTCCACGGCCGCACCGTTTCCGGTAACCACCGCAGCCGTGCCGTTCTCGGTAACCTCCGCAGCCGCAGCGTTCCCGGTAGCCTCCGCAACCGGACCGTTCCCCGCCGCGTCCGCGACCGGGACGACCGGTTCCGAGTCCGCCGAAGACTGTGACTCATTAGTCGGCCGAGCACCACCCGCCGCGCGGTCCGCCGTGCTCGCCGAAGTGGTGACCGGCGGGTTCGCCGGGGTCCGCGTCGTGGGGCCGAGGCCTCGCACGATCCGGCGAAGTCGCGGCACCCGTTCACCGACCGCGCGTTCGGCGCCATGATCGGTCGGCCGATAGTAGTCGGTTCCGACGAGATCGTCGGGGACGTACTGCTGGCGGACCACACCGCGTGGATCGTCGTGCGGGTAGCGGTAGCCGCGGCCGTGGCCGAGACCTCGCGAGCCGGGATAGTGCGCGTCGCGCAGGTGGGGCGGCACCGCGCCGCCGCGGCCGGCACGGACGTCGGCCATCGCCTCGCCGAGGGCCACGGTGACACTGTTGGACTTGGGCGCGGTGGCCAGGTGCACGACGGCGTGGGCGAGATTGAGCCCGGCCTCGGGCAGCCCCACATTCTGCACGGCCTGGGCGGCGGCGGTCGCCACGAGCAGCGCCTGCGGGTCGGCCATGCCGACGTCCTCACTGGCGAAGATGACGATGCGGCGGGCGATGAACCGTGGGTCCTCGCCGGCGACGAGCATCCGGGCCAGGTAGTGCAGGGCCGCGTCGGGGTCGCTGCCGCGCATGCTCTTGATGAACGCGCTGATCACGTCGTAGTGGGCGTCGCCGTCACGGTCGTAGCGGACCGCGGCCACGTCGACGGCCTTCTCCGCGGTGGCGAGATCGATCTCGGTGACGTCCTGGGCGAGCGCCGAGCCGGCCGCGGCTTCGAGGGCGGTCAGGGCTTTGCGGACGTCGCCGTTCGCCAGCCGTACCAAATGGTCTTCGGCCTCTGTGGTGAGGGTGACGGCGCCGCCCAGGCCGCGCTCGTCGGTGGTCGCGCGCCGGAGGAGGCCGCGGACGTGGTCCTCGCCGAGGGACTGAAGGGTGAGCAGGACACAGCGGGAGAGCAGGGGCGAGATGACCGAGAAGTACGGGTTCTCGGTGGTCGCCGCGAGCAGGGTGACCGTCCGGTCCTCGACGGCGGCGAGCAGCGAGTCCTGCTGGGTCTTGCTGAAGCGGTGCACCTCGTCGATGAACAGCACCGTCGGCGGGCCGCCGTAACGCCGCTCGCGGCGGGCCGTGTCGATGACGGCGCGCACGTCCTTGACCCCGGCGGTGAGGGCGGACATGGCGACGAACTTGCGGTCGGTGGCGTTGGCCACCAGGTGCGCGATGGTGGTCTTGCCGGTGCCGGGTGGGCCCCACAGGATCACCGACATCGGGCTGGCACCGGTGACCAGCTGGCGCAGCGGGGCGCCGGGAGCGAGCAGGTGCTCCTGGCCGATCAGCTCGTCGAGGGACACGGGCCGCATCCGCACCGGCAACGGCGCGTCGCCGGCCGGACGGCCGAAGCCGGCGGTCACGGCGCCGGCCGGATCCGCTGCCCGTGCGTCCGGCGATGCGAGAGAGAAGAGCCCGTCCGTTTCCATCACAACCGACAGTACCGGCCCTGCGGAGCCGATCCGAAACGCTGCCTTCCGTCCTGTGGATAACCTTCGAGCAGCAACGACAGCCTCACCGAGAGTGTCGGAAAATGCCTCCGGCCCGCCCCGGGGGAAGGGCGGGCCGGAGTGGCCGGAGGGCCGACGGGGTCAGCCGCGGCCGGGACGACGGCCGTAGAAACGGCGGCCGGAGCCGGTGCCGGAGCTGGCGCGCGGCCCGCTGCCGACGCCCGCCAGGTAGAGGGCGAGCAGGAGCAGGCCGAGCGAGGCCATGGTCGAGAAGTTGAACAGGTCGGGGGCGCCGAAGTTGGTGTCGAACAGATCAGCGAGCAGGTAGATGCCGAAGACTACGGCGGCGGCGATGGCGAGCATCGGTTCCTCCGGGGGTGTCAGAGAGCCAGTGGCTAGCTGATACCCGACTGGGAGGGCTCCCGAAACACGGTCGTCGATTTCACCAGATAGAGCGGAGCCGCGAGGGCGAGCACGACCGCACCGATGACGATGGCCGTCGATGTACTGCTCTGCACGGCGACCGCGGTGAGCACGACGGCGCCGATCGAGAAGCCCGGTGCGGCGACCATCGAGTTGAGCGAGAGCAGGCTCGCCCGGTAGGACCCCTCGGCCTGCCGGTGCAGCAGCCCGGAGTGCACCGGGTTGGCCGCGCCGTGCACCGCGTAGCAGAGCAGGAACGCGCCGATCACTCCGACCGGTCCGGCGAACAGGCCCATGCCGACGATCGTGAGGCCCTGCGCGATACGCATCGTGAACCCGGCCCACTGCGCGCCGACCCGGCGGACGAGCAGCGGCACCAGCGCGGCGCCGGCCGCCGACGCGCCCCAGGCGACCGAACTGACCGGCCCCAGCAACGGACCTGCCGCGCTCGTCACCTCACTGAGCCGCACCGGCATCAGCTTCTCGAAGGTGACCATGCCGAAACTCCACAGGAATTCGACGCCGACCAGCGCCTGCACCACCCGGGAACGGCGGGCCAGGCTGAGCGCCGAGCCGATCGCCACGGGCACACCGCGCAGCGAGACCACGAACGCGGCCTTTCCGCGAGCGGGGCGGTCCTCGGCCATCAGCAGCGCCACGGCGATCGTGCTGAGCAGGCTCAGAGCAAGAGCGAGCAGCACGGGTACGGTCAGCGCGCTCACCCGCCCGAGCGGCCCGAGGTCGAGCGCCCCGAGCCAGACCAGGCCACCACTGGCGAGGGCCGCCCCCGAGATCGCCAGGCTGCATGCCACCTCACCCCGGCTCAGGCCGGTCTCGATGTCGGCCTCCGGGTCGACGGCGAGGGCCTGGTCGACGAACCACGACTCCAGCGGCCCGCTGTCGAGCGCCCGGTAGACGCCCTGCAGCAGGTAGGCAGCCGCGAGCATCAGGACCGAGTCGTGGACCGCGAGCAGGGTCAGCCCGGCCAGGTTGACGACGCCGGCGATGAGCAGCACCGGCCGCCGCCCGATCGCGTCGGCGAGTCCGCCGGTCGGCAGCTCCAGCAGCAGGACGACGATGCCCTGGACGGCGACCGCGGAGCCGATCTGGGCGACGGTGAGCCCGCGCTCCAGCGGCAGCAGCACGAGGACCGGGATGAGCAGCCCGACCGGGAGCCAGCGCAGCGCGAGCAGGATCAGGTAGCGGGAGCGGATTTGGGCGGCCGTCACTGCTCCTCCCCCGCGAACGGCATGCCGCCGTAGAAGAACAGCACCTGGCGTGCATCCGGCCGCGGGTCGGCCAGCGCCCGGGCGCGGTGCCGCTCGATCAGCTCCTCGAGGTCGGCCTGCATGTCCCGCAGCTGCTCCGGCGCCATGGTGAGGACGTAGTCGCCCAGGCCGGCGACGTCACGCCACTCCTGCGACTCGGACGGCGCGACCAGGCGCCAGGCCTCGACCCGCCGGACCATCTGATTCAACTGGTACGACTCGAGCCAGTCGACGGCGGCGGCCGCATCCGGATCGCCGGGGTAGTCGCTGCGCTGCCAACTGGACAGCTGGTGCAGGGCCCGCCAGAAGCGCTGCCGGCCGCTGCCCGGCCGGTCCTCCTCGGTGACCAGCCCGGCGTCGGCGAGCTGGCGCAGGTGATAGCTGGTGGCACCGGTGTTGGTGTCGAGGGCCTCGGCGAGGCGGGTGGCGGTCGCCGGGCCGTCCAACCGCAGCCTTCCGAGCAGGCGGATCCGTAAGGGGTGGGCGAGCACCCGGATCTGCCGGGCGCTCAGATGCACCTCGGTCATAGACTCATCGTTGGCCATGGATCCACAGTAACTGTGCACAGAATCTGTGCACAAGTTCTTTGCATAGATTCGAGCATGAAAAAACCGGCGGCCGGGGTGTCCCCCAGCCGCCGGCCTCGTGGTCTTACTAGTTGGAGTGCTGCACCGGCGCCGCCTGGCCGTCGGTCCCCGGCGTGCCCGCCGCGGCCTTCGGTTTCGCGTCGATACCGGCCTCCAGGCGCTGCTGCGCGGTGATCGGGGTCGGCGCGGTGGTCAGCGGGTCGAAACCGCCCCGCGTCTTGGGGAACGCGATGACCTCACGGATCGATTCGTTACCGCTGAGCAGCATGCACGTGCGGTCCCAGCCCAGAGCGATACCGGCGTGCGGCGGCGGGCCGTACTTGAACGCCTCCAGCAGGAAGCCGAACTTGTCCGCGGCCTCCTCCGGCGTGATGCCCAGCAGGTCGAACACCCGGCTCTGCACGTCGGCGCGGTGGATACGGACCGAGCCGCCACCGATCTCGTTGCCGTTCACGACGATGTCGTACGCGTACGCCAGCGCCTTGTCCGGAGCCGACTCGAACGTGTCGATCCACTCCTCGTTCGGCGAGGTGAACGGGTGGTGCACGGCGGTCCAGCCGCCCTCGTCCGTCTTCTCGAACATCGGCGCGTCGACCACCCAGCAGAACGCCCACGACGACTCGTCGATCAGCTTCGCCCGCTTGGCGATCTCGATCCGGGCCGCGCCCAGCAGCTCCTGCGCCTCCCGGCGCTCGTTGGCCGCGGCGAAGAAGACCGCGTCACCCGGCTTCGCACCGACCTGGTCGGCCAGCCCGGACAGGTGCTCCGCCGACAGGTTCTTCGCGACCGGGCCCTTCGGCTCGCCGGTCTCCGCGTCGAGGACCACGTAGGCCAGGCCGCGGGCGCCCCGGGCCTTCGCCCAGTCCTGCCAGCCGTCCAGCTCCTTACGCGTCTGCGCGGCCCCGCCCGGCATGACCACCGCACCGACGTAGCCACCGGCGTCGATCGCGCCGGCGAACACCCGGAACGCGGTACCGCGCAGGTAGTCGGTCAGCTCGACCAGCTCCACGCCGTAGCGCAGGTCGGGCTTGTCCGACCCGTACCGGTTCATCGCGTCGGTCCAGGTGATCCGCGGGATCGGCAGCTGCACCTGGTAGTCGGCCAGCTCGCTCCACAAGCGGGAGACGATCTCCTCGCCCAGCTCGATGATGTCCTCTTGCGTGACGAACGACATCTCGATGTCGAGCTGGGTGAACTCCGGCTGCCGGTCGGCGCGGAAGTCCTCGTCGCGGTAGCAGCGGGCGATCTGGTAGTAGCGCTCCAGGCCGCCGACCATCAGGAGCTGCTTGAACAGCTGCGGGGACTGCGGCAGCGCATACCAGGTGCCGGGCTGGAGGCGGACCGGGACCAGGAAGTCGCGGGCACCCTCCGGCGTCGAGCGCGTCAGCGTCGGCGTCTCGATCTCGTTGAAGTCGCGGGCGTGCAGCACCTCGCGGGCGATCTGGTTGGCGCGGCTGCGCAGGCGCAGCGCCTTCGCCGGACCGGAGCGGCGCAGGTCCAGGTAGCGGTACTTCAGGCGCAGGTCGTCGGAGGCGGTGATCGTGTCGTCGACCGGCAGCGGCAGCGGGGCCGCCTCGGAGAGGACGGTCAGCTCGCTGGCGACCACCTCGATCTCACCGGTCGCCAGGTCCGGGTTCTCGTTACCGGCCGGGCGGGCGTTGACCTCGCCCACCACCTTCACGCAGAACTCGTTGCGCAGCGCGTGCGCGTCCTCCTCGCGGAACACGACCTGCACCACGCCGGAGGCGTCACGGAGGTCGACGAAGATGACACCGCCGTGGTCGCGCCGGCGCGCGACCCACCCGGCAAGCGTCACCGTCGTGCCGGCGTCGCTCGCGCGCAGAGTGCCGGCGTCATGGGTACGGATCACGGGAACGTCTCCTAACAGGGTTTCGCGTCCTGACAGAGTTCGCGGGGCGCACCCGACATTCTGTCAGGAGCGCCCCGCGCCGCGTGCCACGGGCCGGTCACCCGCCTCCCGGAACCTGCCAGGATGTGGCACGCAGGCCGGCGGTGCCGGAGCCGCCGACGTCGATGATCTCCAGGAGTACGAGTGCGGCCGGGGCCGCCGCGGTGAGCACGCACAGTGCCGTGCCCGCCCTGACCTCCACCTCCGGGCCGCGCCCGAGCGGGCCGGTCCGGATCGCCCGGTCACAGTCGGCCGCGCCGGCGTCGGCAGTCACCTGCCGGCTCGCACCGGCCGCCCCCACGCCCAGGCCGATCCGCGGTGGACGGGTACCGCAGCCGCCGTCGTACCGGAGATCGGCGAGCACCTCGGCCGCGTCGGCCCGGGGCTCGTCCAGATCGATGTGCAGCACGGCGGCGCACGGCACCTGCAACCGAAGCGGCTCCTTGGCGTACGCGACCGGATACTGCGCCGGCTGCGGCGGCCGGGTCCGGACCGGTTCCGAAGCCACCGGTGTCAGGAACTGCGGCGGCGTGGTGAGGGCCCGGGTCGCTTCCAGGGCACGCCAGGAGAACCAGCCGCCGGCCCCGGACACCAGGAGGGCGAGCAGGCTGAACAGCACCGCGACGATCACCCCGCCCCGGCGCGGCCGCCTGGTCCCGGCCGTTCTGCGTTCCGGCTCGGCCGGCTTGCGCTCCGGCTCGACCGGGGCGGAGGAGTGGGCCGAGGCGGAGGGGTGGGCCGGGGCGGAGGGGTGCGCCGGGCCGAGCGGTTCGGTGGGGCCGTCCGGATAACCCGGTTCCGGGGCGCGCTGGTGCGGCACCCGGTGCCCGGGCGAAGCGGGATGTGCGGCGTCGGGCGGACGATGGGCAGGGTCGCTGGCAGCTGCGCGGAATACGGACATGGCGGACTCCAACGGCGCAGGCGATGAAAGCGCTCGTTCAGCGCTCAATCACCGTAAACACCATCGATCCGGCAGGCCATCCCCCGCGAGGGGACGACCCCCGGTGAGTACGGCGGGCCGGCCGGTGATTCACCCACCCGCCGCACCGTCCACCGTCGTCAGATCGCGGCGCCAGTCGTGGCAGCGCAGTGGATTGCCCGGAGGGAACTCGAAGTCCACCTCGCCGCGCAACGCGAAACCGGACCGGCGGCAGAGCGCGTTGGACGCCGCGTTGTCGACGCGCGGGAAGGCGTGACCCCAGCGGATCCGGTCCTGGGCGGCGGCGTGCGCCAGCGTCCGGGCCAGCGCGCGCCCGGCCAGGCCACGGCCCTGGAACTCGGGCAGCACCTTCCACCCCAGCTCGTAGACCAGCTCGCCCTGCCAGTCCTTCTCTCCTCAGAAGTAGGTGTGCAGCACATCCACCACGCGCCGATCGTCGTCCACCACGGGGATGTCCCGCCACTTGTCGAAGGCGGTGCACGGGTGCGAGATCCCGAACCGGATCAGGTCTCCCGGGGCGAGGGCGGCCCCGTCGGAGAGGTACGTGTGGTGGTCGTTCAGCTTCGTCACCCGCACCCCGGCGGCGGGCTCGACCCGCCCGTCCACCCGGCGCACGTCCAGCGGCACCGGCAGGCCCTCGTCGAACGGGGCGTCACGCTTGCCCATGCCGGCGATGGCCAGGCCCGGCTCGGGCGCCGAGATCACCTGTGCCCAGATCTCCAGTGCCGCCGTGAGCGGGCCCTCGCCGGGCATCCTGGTGAACGGTGTGCGCTCCCGGTAGAAGCCGTCGTCGTGGCTGACGGTGGCACCGCTGCGCAGGACGACCCGCACCCGTTCGCGGAGCCCGGCGAGCCGTGCGGCGACCCGGTCGAACCAGGCACTGCCGCCGGCGGCGACGATCGGCCGGCCGGGCAGCAGACCCGCCGCCGCCAGCCGGTCCACACCCTCGGCGAGCTGATCCAGGTACGCGTCGACGCTGTCCTGGTCGCGCAGCTGGCCTTCGTAGCCGGCGACACCGGCGAGCTCCAGCCCGGGCGCGGCGGCGACCGCCCCGGCGACCCTCTCCAGCTCTTCCAGGCCCCGGACCCCGGTGCGCCCACCGTCGTGGCCGAGCTCGACGAGAACCCGTAGCGGGCCGCCGGTCGCGGCCGCGGCGGCGACGCCGGCGAGCGAGTCGGCCTGGAAGTACACCTCCCAGCCGGCGGCACTCTCGGCGGCCAGCCACCGCAGCGCCACCGGGTCGAGGACCTGGTTGGCGATCACCACCCGGTCGATGCCGAGCCGCCGCAGCACGAGCGCCTGGTTCGGGGTGGCCACGGTCAGCGCCCACGCCCCGGCCCGCATCTGGGCCGCCAGCAGCCCCGGAGCCATCGTGGTCTTGGCGTGCGGCGCGAGGTCGAACCCGTGCCGCCGGCAGTACGCGGCCATCGTCGCGATGTTCGCCTCCACCGCGTCCCGGCGCACCACGAGCAGCGGCCAGGTGAAGCCGCCCTCGAAGATGCCCGGCCGCTCCACGGCGAGCCGCCGCGGATCGACCGCCTCGTCCGGTGCCCAGAAACCCTTGCTCCGCCAGTCGATCGTCATATCGCTCCTCTCTGTCCGCGGCCGCCGACCGGAGGTCCCGGCCCGCCGATCGGAAGTCGCGGCCCGCCGACCGGAAGCCCCGGCCCTCCGATTGCGGACGGGCACCGATTGCGAAACTGCACGCCATGGCCGACATCACGCTCACCCCAGGATTCCGCCGTACCGTCGAGCAGACCTGGGGCGACACCGGCCGGGCCTGGCTCGCCGGGCTGCCCGGGCTGGCCGCCGGGCTGATGGCGGACTGGGAGCTGTCGCCGGCCGGGCCACTGCCACTGAGCATGAACTGGGTCGGCCGGGTCCGCCGGGCGGACGGGACCCCGGCCGTGCTCAAACTGGGCGTGCCGGAGAGCGGGCATCTCGCCGACGAGGCGACGGCGCTGGAGTGTTTCGCCGGGCGTGCGGCGATCACCGTGCTGGCCCGTGACGACGCCCGCGGCGCCCTGCTGCTGGAGGAGGCCCGGCCGGGCACCCCGGCGACGTCGCTGACACCGCGGGACGACGCGGCGGCGACGTCCGTGCTGATCGAGGTGATCGCACGGTTGCACCGGCCCGCGCCGGACGGTGTCGCGCTGCCCGAGCTGTCCGGCCGCATCCGCTCGTTCCGCGGGCACCTGCGGCGTTTCCCCGGCGACGATCCGCTGCCCCGGCATCTGGTCGAACGGGCCGCCGGCCTCTTCGAGGAGCTGTGTGCCACCGCGACCGGACGGGTGGTGCTGCACGGCGACCTGCACCACGACAACGTGCTGGCCGCCGAACGGGAACCGTGGCTCGCGATCGACCCGCACGGGGTGGTCGGCGACCCCGGTTACGAGGTCGGGGCCATGCTCTACAACCCGGACCCGCACGCGCCCGGTGACGCCGTCCTCGACGCCGCCGAAGCCCGGATCGAGCAGCTCGCCGACGGTCTCGGCATGCCCCGCGAACGGGTGGTGGCGTGGGGTTTCGTCCAGGCGGTGCTGTCCGAGGTGTGGTCCTGTGAGGGCGACGGCATGGTGAGCGGGCGGCCGCTGCGGCTGGCCCACCGCCTCCTGCCGCTGCTGCCCTGACGGCGCCCGGGTCACTCCGGTTCCCCGCGCAGGCCGGCGGTCATCTCGTGCAGTTCGGCGAGGCGGCCGGCGAGGTCGCGGGGATGACCCGGGGCGTCCGGCCGGGCGTCGGCCGGGCGTGGTCCGGACAGCGGGCGGTAGTTGACGCCCAGCGCGTCCAGGCGCTCCAGGTGCCGGGGCAGGCGGGCGGCGAAGTCGGCGAAGTCACGCTCGGCCGGGCCCCAGACCATCTCGGCGAGGGCGCACAGCCGCGGGAACGCCATGTATTCGACCCGGCGCAGCGACTCCATGTGCTCGGTCCAGATGTTGGCCTGGGCACCGAGGACGAGCGGCGAGTCCGGCGGCTCGTAGGTGTAGACGTCCTCAAGGGTGAGCAGCGTACCGACGGGGGTGGGCTCGCCGGGGTCGTCGGACTGCCGGTAGTCGAGGTAGAGCCGCACGTCGGGACAGCAGACGACCTGGTGACCGGCCCGGATCGCCACCGCGGCGGGTTCGGTGCCGCGCCACGCGGCGACGACCGCCCCGGCGGGTGCGCCGCCGGCCAGGATCTCGTCCCAGCCGTAGACACGACGGCCCCGGGCGGCCAGGTGGTCCGCCATCCGCGCGGTGAAGGCGACCTGGAGTTCGCGGCCGCCGGGCCACTCGTCGGTGGGGCACTCGTCACCGCCGATCCCGATGACCTCGGACGGGAAGATGTCGCAGACGTGGTCGAGCACCCGGCGGCAGAAGGCGAGGGTCTCCTCGGACAGGTTGAGGACGTGGCGGGAGACGCCCCAGCCGGTCCGGACCGGGCCGTCGAAGCCGTTGCCGAGCGAGGGGTACGCCGCGATGGCCGCCTGCATGTGCCCGGGCATGTCCACCTCGGGCACCACGGTGACGTGGCGCCGCGCCGCGTATTCGACGATCCGCCGCAGGTCGGCGGTGGTGTAGAAGCCGCCGTGCGGCCGGCCGTCGAAGAGACCGTGCACGCGCGACCCGAGCATGGTCGACGAGCGCCACGCACCGACCGAGGTGAGCCGGGGCCACCCGGGCACCTCGATCCGCCACCCCTGGTCGTCGGTGAGGTGCAGGTGCAGCACGTTGAGCTTGTGCAGGGCGATCAGATCAACGAATCGCAGGACATCGGGTACGGGCATGAAGTGCCGGGCCACGTCGAGCAGCACACCCCGCCACCCGAACCGGGGTGCGTCCTCGATGCGGCCGCACGGTGCCGGCGACCCCAGTTGTGCCAGGGTCTGCCGGCCGTAGAACAGCCCGGCGCCGGAGCCTGCCCGCAGCACCACGCCCTCGGGCGACAGGTCCAGCAGGTAGCCCTCGGCCGGGAGGTCCGGGTCGATGCGCGAGTCGACCGGAGAACCGGCGACGGTGCCGGGCTCCACCCGTACCGCATGAGGTCGGGGTATCAATCCTTGACCGCCCTCCGAGACCCGCGACGAGGCGGCGCCGGACGACGAGGAAGAAGATCAGCACGGGCACCGTCATGAGCGAGGAAGCGGCCATGATCGCGCCCCAGTCGTTCTCGTCGGGTTTGAAGAAGACGAGCAGTGCCATCGGCAGGGTCTGATTGTCCGCCTCGCTGATGATGAAGGTGCGCGCGAACAGGAAGTCGTTCCACGCGTGGATGAACGAGAACACGCTGACCGCGGCGAGTCCCGGGGCGACCAGCGGGAAGAGGATGCGCCACAGGACGGTGAAGCGGCCGGCCCCGTCGAGCTGGGCGGCCTCGTCGAGTTCGTCGGGGATCGCGCTCACGAAGCCGCGCAGCATCCAGATCGCGAACGGCAGGGTGAACGCGGTGTGGACGAGCATCAGTGCGCCGAGCGTGTTGAGGCCGACCCCGGGCACCACCCCGCCGATGTCGCGGACCAGGAAGAACAGCGGGATGGTCAGGGCCTCGATCGGCACCATCTGCGCGATCAGGAAGGTCACCAGGACGGTGGTGCGGAACCGGAACCGGAACCGGGTCAGTGCGACCGCGGCGAGGAACGCGATCAGCCCGGAGATCGCGACCACCACGAGGGCCACGATGAGGCTGTTCAGCAGGTAGCGGCCGAAGTCGTTGACCGCGAGGACCCGGCGGAACGCGTCCAGCGACGGGGCGAGGGTCCACGGTCTCTGGTCCAGCGACTGGATCTCGCCGGCCGGTTTCACCGCGGACAGGACCATCCAGTAGATCGGGAAGACGGTGACCAGCGCGATCAGCACCGCCACGATGTCGAGCACACGACGGCCGGCTCTCACAGCTGTTCTCCCGACCGGCGCAGCGCACGAAGGTAGACGACGGTGACGGCGAGCAGGATCAGCATCATCACCACACCGATCGCGGCACCGCGGCCGTACTCACTGGAGGCGAAGGCCTGCTGGTAGGCGTACACGTTGAGGGTGAGGTTCTGCCCGGCCAGGCCGCCGCCCCTGGTCATCACCCAGATCTGGGTGAAGACCTTGAAGTCCCAGATGATCGACTGGATGACGACGATGGCGAGCACCGGTCGCAGGATCGGCACGAGGATCTGCCAGAAGGTACGCCAGGTGCCCGCGCCGTCCAGTGCCGCCGCCTCCAGCACCGACTTCGGGACGGCCTCGATGCCGGCGTAGAGGGTGACCATCACGAACGGGAACGACGCCCACACCACCACCGCGCCGACCAGGCCGAAGGCGGTGTACCGGTCGTACAGCCAGTTGAAGCCCTCGATGCCGAACAGCTGGTTGACGAAGCCCAGGTCGGTGTCGAAGAGGAACATCCACGTGGTGGAGCCGGAGACGGCCGGAACCGCCCAGGCGGCCATCGCGGCCAGCGACAGCATCAGGCGCGGGATCCGGCTGACCCGGGTGAGCAGGACGGCCAGGCCGGCGCCGACCGCCAGGGTGGCGAGCACGCACGCGGCGGCGAAGAGGACCGTGGCCAGCAGCACGTCCCAGAACCGGGAGTCGGTGAGCAGCCGGGTGTAGTTCTCAGCGCCGACGAACCGGGTCGGCTGCCCGCCGCTGACCTGCGCCTGGGTGAAGTCGAGCACCGAGAGCAGGCCGAGCTGGTACATCGGGTAGAGGAAGAGACCGCCGAGCACCACCGCGGCCGGCAGGAGCAGCCACAGTGGTGCCCGGGTGCGTACCCTGCTCACCTGGTCAGGGCCTCGTCGATGAGCTCGGCGGCTTCGGTTGTGGCCTCGTCGACACCCGCCTTGCCGGTCGCCACCTTCTCGATCATGGTGGGCAGCACGGCCGAGGCGTCGATCTTTCCCCAGCCCGGGTCGAGCGGGACGAACCTGGTACCGGCACCGATGGTGTCGATGAACGGCTTGACGAAGGTGTCCTTGGCGGCGACCTCGTCACTGGCCGGCTTCAGCGTCGGCAGGTTGCCCATCGCGTCGTACATCTTCGCCTGGTATTTCCGGCCCGCCAGCAGGGTGAGGAAGTCGGCGGCCAGGGCCGGTCGCTGGGCGTTGCGCATGATGCCGAGGTTGTTGCCGCCGGCGAAGGCCGGGGCGATCGAGCCCGCGGTGACGCCGGGCAGCGGCACGACGGCGTACTTCCCCTTGGCCGTGCCGGCGTCGACGGCGGCGCGGTTGAAGTTGCCGAGGATGCCCATGGCGGCCTTGCCGCTCGCGAACAGTTCGACGGTCTTGCCGCCGGTCAGGTCGGCACAGTTCTGCGGCGGGCAGTTGTCCTCGGCGATCAGGTCGGTGTACGCCTTCAGCCCGGCCCGTGACTGCGCCGAGTCGATCGAGGTGAGGTCACCGCCGTGGGCCCAGACGAAGGGCATCGCGCCGTACGTGTACTTGCCACCCACCGCGACACCGAACAGCTCGGGCCGGGCCGCCCGGATCGCCCGCGCCGTGGTGGTCAGCTCGGCCAGCGTGGCGGGCGGCTTGAGCCCGAGTTCGGAGAACACGTCGGTCCGGTAGTACAGCGCCCGCACCCCGAGATACCACGGCACACCGAGCAGAGTGCCCTGGTAGGTGGCACTGGCCCTGGCCTCGGCGGTCAGATCCGCGCCCTCGGGCCAGCCGGAGACGACCGCGCCCAGGTCGGCGAGACCACCGGCGGTGGCGTACTCGGGCAGGTCGGTGTTGCCGTACTCGACGACGTCGGGGGCGCTGGCCGGGTCGTTGAACGCGCCCTTGAAACGCTCGCTGCGGGTGTCCACCGCGATGTACTGGACGTCCACCGTGGTGTCCGGGTGGGCGGCGGTGAACTCGGTGACCGCCTCCTTGATCACGGCCTCCTTCGGCCCGCGGTTGGGTTCGTCGAAGAGCCAGACCTTGAGGGCGCCGGTCCGGGGGCCGCCGTCGGACGCGGCGGTCGACGGCGCCGACGTCGACGGGGCACAGGCGGTGATCGTCAGAGCAAGTGCGGCAGCCGCCGCGAGTCGCAGTCTCATGAGCACTCCAGACGAACCAGGTTCGTTAATAGTTCGTTTTCGATGCGCCCTAGCGTGCGGCCCTGACCATGCGATCGTCAAGGGCGACTTGACCGGGGGCGGTCGGTCAGCGACGCTACGACGGCAATAACGAACCACTTGAGAACGAGACGGGGCCGGCATGATCGGATTGGTGGTGCACGCCAGCCACCGGGCACGCTTCGCCGACGCGGCGAGCACGCTCACCGGTGTCGAGTTCGCCTGGGCGGTCTACGAGCGCGAGGACGAGATCCGCGACCGGGTGTCCGGGCTGCTCCGCGGTCACCGGCTCGACGGGCTCCTCCTCGGCCTCGCGCCGTACGCGAAGGCCCGTGACCTGCTCCCCGCCGACCTGCCGGTCACCGTCACCCGCTCCGCCGCCCTCGACCTGGCACTGGCCTGGGCCCGCGCCCGCGGCAACGGATGGCCCGCCACCCCGGTCAGCGTCGACACCTTCACCACCGAGACGATCGACGAGGTGGCCGCCGCTCTCGACCTGGACCGGACGGCGATCGCGGCGCTGCCGTTCGACCCGGACCAGCCGGTCACCGAGGTCGTCGACTTCCACCGCGAGCATCTGGCACGCACCGGCGCGCCGTACGTGATCAGCGTCCGGATGGGGGTGGCGGCGGCCCTCGACGGCCGGACCGCCGTGCTGCACGCCCTGGCCACCCCCGGCACCATCCGCGCCGACCTGCACGAACTGGCCCTGCGGATCCACACCAAACGGGCCGACGGCCAGCGCTTCGCCGCCGGGCTGTTCCTGGTCGCCAGACCGGAGCAGAGCAGTGATCTGGACCGGGCCCGGGTGGGGCTCCAGCACCTGCTGCTGAACACACCCGAGTTCGCCGACGCCTGGATCGACCAGCGCGGCGCCCGCGGGGTGCTGGTCTTCGCCCCCGCGTCGCTGTTCGACAGCGTCACCCACCACTGGGTCGGACTGCCCGTCCTGGCCGAGGCACGGGAGACGCTCGGCATCCGGGCCGTCGCCGGGTTCGGCATCGGCGCGTCCGCACGGCTCAGCGTCGCCCTCGCCGAGCGCGCCGCGGCCCGGGCCGAGCAGGACGCCGATCCGGGCGCCTACCTGTTCACCGGTGACGGCATGACGATCGGCCCGATGGGCGCGTCGGCGGCCCCGCTCACCTACACCTACCGCGAGCACGGCGAGATCGAGCGCCTGGCCGGCCGGGCCGGACTCAGCCCGGCCACCCTGTCCCGGCTCGCCGCGATCGAACGCAACCTGGACGGCCAGCCGCTGTCCCCCGCCGAACTCGCCCGCACACTCGGCATCACCGATCCCAGCGGGCGGCGACTGATCCGCAAGCTGACCGGCGCCGATCTGGTGATCGAGACGGGCAGCGCACAGGAGAGCCGCAAGGGCCGCCCCACCCGACTGTACCGGCTCGCCATCACACCGGCGCTGGACGCCACCCGATGATCTGGGACCTGCTGCTCACCGGCGGCTCGCCCGCAGACGTGGCCGTCCGGGACGGCCGGATCGCCGCGGTCGGGGACCTGCCCCGTACCGCCCGCACGATCGTCGACGTGACCGGCTGCCTGGTCACCCCCGGCCTGATCGACGTGCACACCCACGTCGGCCCCGGCTACTGGGGCATCGACCCGGACCCTGTCGCCTGGCGCTCCGGCGTCACCACCTGGGTGGACGCCGGATCGGCGGGCGCCTACACGGTGGCCGGGCTGCGCGCCGTCGCCCGCACCGCCACCGTCCGGGTCCACGCCCTGCTCAACATCTCCGCCGTCGGCCTGGCCGGGCGCACCGGGGAGAGCCGCGACCTCGCCAACTGCGACGTGGCGCTGGCGATCGACACCATCCAGGCCGACCGTGAGCTGTTCCACGGCGTCAAGGTGCGCATCGACGCCGAGACCGTCGGCGCCAACGGGGTCGAGCCGCTGCGCCGCGGGCTGACCGCCGCCCAGGCCTGCGGCGTGCCCGTCATGGTCCACATCGGTACCGCGCCACCCGCCCTCGACGAGGTGCTCGACCTGCTGCGGCCCGGCGACCTGGTGACCCACTGCGCCAGTGGCATCGCCGCGCCGCTCGGGCCGGCCGTCCGCGACGCCGTCGGCCGGGGTGTGCTGCTCGACCTCGGGCACGGTTCCGGCGGCTTCGCCTTCGACGTCCTGGAAGCCCAGCTGGAGGCGGGCCTGCGCCCGTACACGGTCTCCACCGACCTGCACGCCCGGTCACTGCACGGCCCGGTCTTCGATCTGCCCACCACCATGGCGAAACTGCTGGCCTGCGGCGTCGCGCTAGCCGAGGTGATCGCGGCGGTCACCGCACACCCGGCGCGGGCGCTGGGCCTGCCCGGCGGTTCCCTCACCGTCGGCGACCCCGCCGACCTGGCGATCTTCGAGGTACGGGACGAGCCGCTCACCGTCGTCGACGCACACCGGCAGGTCCGCGTCTCACCCGTGCGGCTGCTCAACCGGGCGACGTACGTGTCGGGCCGCCCCCTGCCACCCCGGCTGCCCGCCGCCCCACCGCCGTGGATCCCGCTCACCGACCGGCAGCGGGCCGCCCTGGCCCGCCGCGAGCACGACATCCGCGCCCTGCTCGCCACGCCGCTCGTGGACGTGGACGGGCTGGCCGAACAGTTCCCCAGAACCTCTCCAGATCCGAACCTTCCCAGATCCGAACCGAGGAGTTCCTGATGCCCAAGCGCGCTGTGATCACCGACAAGGCGGGGCCGGCCGGCGGCCCGTACTCGCACGCCGTCGTCGCCGGCGACACGATCTACCTGGCCGGCGCGATCCCCTCGCTGCCCGACGGCACGCGGGTCACCGGCAGCTTCGCCGAGCAGGCACACGCCGCCTTCCGCAACCTGGCGGCCGTCGCCGAGGCCGCCGGGTCCAGCCTGGACGACGCCGTCCGCGTCGGCGTCTACCTGCGCGACTTCGCCGACTTCCCGGAGATGAACGAGATCTACCGCGAATACATCAAGGGCGAGCACCTTCCGGTACGCACCACCCTGCCGGTCCCGCTGGTCGGCTTCGACATCGAGATCGACGCCGTCCTCTACACCGGCGAGTAGCCGGGGCACGCACGGGTAGCCGGGCGCTCTCCTGGGTAGGGGAACATCCATGCCTCACACCGGAGAGTTGCTCGGCGGACGATACCGGCTCGACGATCGGATCGCCGCCGGTGGCATGGGCGAGGTGTGGCAGGCGACGGACACGGTGCTCGGGCGGGCGGTCGCGGTCAAGACACTGCTCGCCGACCGGGCCACCGATCCCGGTTTCCAGCGACGGTTCCGGCACGAGGCACAGGCCCTCGCCGCGCTACGCCATCCGGGTGTGGTTCCGGTCTACGACTTCGGGAACACCGCGGTCGAGGACGCGTACCTGGTGATGGCCCGGGTCGACGGGCAGCCGCTGAACCGGGTGCTCGCCGAACGCGGGCGGCTCTCCCCGGCCGAGACCATGTCGGTGGTGGCGCAGGCCGCCCAGGCACTGGAGGCCGCACACGAGGCGGGCATCGTCCACCGGGACGTCAAACCCGGCAACCTGCTCATCGAACCGGACGGCACGGTCGTGCTGGTCGACTTCGGGGTGGCCCGGTCCGCGCACTCCGGCACGGTCACCGGCGCCGGCGAGGTGGTCGGCACCGCCCTCTACATCGCACCCGAGCAGGTCGCCCAGCATGTCGCCGGTCCACCGGCGGACGTGTACGCGCTGGGGGCACTCGCCTACCACTGTCTGGCCGGGCATCCGCCGTTCCAGGGTAAGAACCCGATCGCGATCGCCCTGCAACATCTGGAGGACGAGGCCCCGGAACTGCCGGGGGACGTGCCGCCGGTGGTTCGGGACATCGTGCGTACCGCCCTGTCCAAGAACCCCGGCGACCGGTTCGCCTCAGCGGGCGTCATGGCGGAGGCGGCACGGGCGGCGGTCGCCGAATCCCCCGCCCCGGGCGCCGCGGCCTTCCCCATTCCGGCCGCCATCGGCTTCCCCGACCCGGACGCCATCGGGTCTCCCGCTCCGGACGACGGGTCTCACTTTTCGGACGCCAGGTCTCTCCCTTCGGCCGCCCGGTCTGTCCCTTCGGACGCCGCCGGGTCTCCCGCGAAGGCGGACGACGGACTCGCCGCCACCCGGGCGGGATCGCCGTGGATCGGTGCCCTCGGGATGCAACCGCTGGACAACACCGCGATCAACCACGTGCTCGATGACACCGCGCCGGGCACGGCTGTCGGCGAAGCTACCGAGGCGGACGCCACCGGCATTCCCCGGCAGAGACCGGCGCCCCACTCGGGCGCAGGCGTGGCCGATGCAGGCGCGGCCGGTGCAGGCGCGGCCGGTGCAGGCGCGGCCGGTGCAGGCGCGGCCGGTGCAGGCGCGGCCGGTGCAGGCATGGGCGGTACAAGCGCGGGCGCTACAGGTGCGGCCGGTGCAGGCGCGGCCGGTGCAGGCGCGGCCGGTGCAGGCGCGGCCGGTGCAGGCATGGGCGGTACAAGCGCGGGCGCTACAGGTGCGGCCGGTGCAGGTGCGGCCGGTGCAGGTGACGGCGATGCAGGTGGCGGCATTGCAGGTGGCGGCATTGCAGGCTCGGCGAATGAGGGCTCGCCTGGTGCAGGCGTCGCCGCTGCGGGTGCCGCAGGAGTAGCCGCGGCAGCGGCCACCCGGAACGGCGGCGTCGCGGCAGCCCGGCCAACGGTCATCGGCGACGCTGCGACGACGACCCGTCCGGCAGCGCCGGAACGGACTCCTCCCCTCGCGGGCACGACAGCCGGGGCCACAACGGGCCGCCGCCGTCTGCTCCCCCTGCTCGTGCTCGCCGCGGTCGTCGTGCTGGGCGGCCTGGGGACACTGGTGGCGACGGATCCGCTCGGCTGGTTCACCGACGAACCGAAGCCGACGACGAACGTTCCGGCCGCGCCGGTGAGTTCCGCGCCGCGGTCCGCCGCACCGGCCGGAGGCGGGAACGGCGGGGAGAGGGCGACCCGGCCCGAACGCACCGGCGAGACGGACAACGAGAGCCGGCCGACGAGCGCTGCGGCGACCACCCGGCCGGCCGAGGCGCCGGAAAGCACCGCACCGACCGCCACGGCGACGACCGGTGACACCACCGAGCCGACCCAGACGGCGACGACCCCGCCGGAGACCGGCGCCCCGGACGAGGAAGAGACCGAGCCGGGCGAGGGTGAGGGCGGCGGCGATGAAGGCGGCGGAAACCAGGCGGCCGGCGATCAGGCCGGCGATCAGGCCGCCGACAACGAAGCCGGCTGACCGGCACCGCCAACAAGACATGCGCCGCTGACAAGACCAGCACCGCCTACAAGAGCAGCACCGAAGACAAGAACAGCACCGCCAACAAGACCGACACCGCTGACAAGATCGGCACCGCTGACAAGATCGGCACCGCCAACAAGGCCGGAAGGCCGATCCTCGCAGCGGAACGGCGCCGGGAACGAAGCCCCGGCGCCGGACCGGATCAGGCGAAGACGTCCTGCTGGTAGCGGCCCACCGCTTCCAGGGAGCGCAGCCACGCCTCGGCCTCGGCCGCGGTGCCACCGGTGTGGCGGCGGAAGATGGCGTACAGCTCGTCGCGGACCGCCGGGGCCATCCGGGCGCCGTCCCCGCACAGGTAGATGTGGCCACCCTGTTCGAGTAGCTCCCACACGGCGTCACCCTCGGCGGCGAGGGCCTCCTGGACGAAGCGATGCGGGTGGCCGTCGACGGCGGAGAAGGCCAGGTGCAGGTCGGTGACGCCGTCGGCGGCCCACTGCTCCATCTCGGCGCGGTACAGCCAGTCGTGTTCCGGGTGCCGGCAGCCGTAGAACAGCTTGGCGGGGCCGCTGCCGGCCGTACGCGCGCGTTCTTGCAGGAAGCCGCGCAGCGGGGCGAAACCGGTGCCCGGTCCGATCAGGATCATCGGGGTGGCCGGGTCCTCGGGCAGCCGGAACGGCGGCGCGGGCACCCGGACGTGGCCGTAGAAGACGTCGCCGGGCGTCAGCCGGGCCAGGTACTGCGAGCACATCCCGCGGTAGCGCCCGTTCCCGGTGCGGGACGGCCCGTCGACCAGGCCGACGGTGATCGTCACGAGGGACGCGTCGACCGCCGGTGACGACGAGATCGAGTAGAACCGCGGCTTGATCGTGCCGACCAGTTCGAGGAAGACCGCGAACGGCAGCTCGACGGCCGGGAACCGTTCGAGCAGGGAGAGCACCGACACGCGTTTGGCCAGGATCTCGTCGGCGTACAGGTCGGCCGAGGTGGTCCAGGAGGTCAGCTGCCGGGTCGTCCACGGGCATGCGGTGTGCTCGGCGAGGACGGCGATCTGGCTGCGGGTGGCCGGTTCCTGGAGCTCGACGAAGTCGGTCAGCAGCAGGCCCGCGGTGACCGGTACGCCGATCGGCAGGCCGGTCGGCCGTTCCCCGTCCTGTCCGAGCCGGATCACCAGGTCGCGGGAGACGCGCAGGGTGTGCAGCGCCCAGTCGACCAGTTCGGGATCGTTCTTGGCGTAGACGGCCAGGTGGTCGCCGGCGGAGTAGGTGATCCCGTCGGGCAGCCGGACGGTGATCGCCTTGACGCCGGGCCGGGGCGCCTCACGGCTGAAGTCCCACAGGCCGGCCGGGTCGCCGACCAGTTCCTCCACCGACATGATCATGACGGGGTGTGCCTGGGTGGAGACGACGGCCGGGCGGATCTGGTCCTCGCCGAGCACCTCGACGCGGTACCGCGGGCCGCCGCTGCCGGCCGGCGTGGCCGCCCCGAACTCGGCGGCGAGTGCGTTCCACAGCCCGTTCAGCCAGGTCTGCGCCATGCCGTCGAAGTCGGCGGAGGCGTCGGTCTCACCGCGGTCGACGAGGGGCCGGGCGCCCGCGGCGGCGAGCTTGGCGAAGACACGACGGGGGTACGCCTGGTAGGTCGCCCACTGGGTGTTGCCGTTGCCGAGCACCGCGAACCGTACCGAGTCCAGCGCCCCGGCCGGGATGTCGAGGTCGTCGAAGGCCTGCGCGTTGTCCGGTGCCTTGCCGTTGTAGCTGGACGTGACGACCGTGAGCAGTCCCTCGGTCGGCAGGTCGGACGCCAGGTCGTCGAGCGTCTGCACGGTGACGTCGAACCCGGAGCGCCGGGCCCGGTCGGCGATCTGCTGGGCGAGGTCCTCGGAGGTGCCCAGGTTGGACCCGTAGGCGACGCGCAGCCGTACCCCCGAGGCCTGGACCTCGACCGTCTCGGACGTCTCCTCGACCGCCTCGTCGAAGGAGAGGCGCTCGTGCGCCAGACGGGGACGGACCCGCAGCCGGAAGCCGTCGGGCTTGATGGTGAGGGTCTGCTTGATGGTCAGCCGGTGACCGGCCGGGTCGGCGATCGCGAACCGCTGGAGCAGCATGGCGAGCGCCAGCCGGGCCTCGGTGAGGGCGAACTGGCGGCCGATGCAGGCCCGCTCGCCGTTGCCGAACGGCTTGTAGGCGTGCGGGTGGTGCCCGGCCTTGGCCTCCGGCAGCCACCGGTCGATGTCGAACGTCTCCGGGTCGGACCAGGCCTTCGGGTGGGTGTGCAGCGGTTTCAGGATCACCGCGACCTTCTGGTGCGCCGGGATCTCCCAGCGGCCGCCGAGCGTGGTCGCCTCACGGGAGGCCAGGCCGATCGCGGTGATCGGCGAGTGCAGGCGCAGCGTCTCGTCGAGGATCCGCGGGATCACGTCGAGCTTCATGATCAGCTCGTAGGTGGGCACGGTGTCGCCGGGCAGGATCCGGTCGACCTCGGCGTAGGCCTGAGCCAGCACGTGCGGGTTGCGCATCAGGTGGTGCAGGGCGAACGAGAGGGTGCCGCTGGTGGTCTCGTGGCCGGCGATCAGGAAGGTGAGGACCTGGTTGCGGATGTTCTCGTCGGACAGCCGCGCGCCGGTGAGCGGGTCGGCGGCTTCGAGCATCAGGCCGAGCAGGTCGTTCGACTTCTCGCCGGAGGCCCGGCGCGCCCGGATCACCTCGTCGACGGTGTCCTGCATGACCGCGATGTCCGACCGGTACGCCGCGTCGGCCCGCTTCTTCAGCCCGGTGACCATCGGCAGCTGCCGGGTCCGGTTCATCGCCTCGGTCAGCGCGCTGCCCATGGCCTGCAGGAACGGGTGCAGCTCGGCCTGCTCGAAGGACCTGAACTGCTGCCCGAACCCGGCGAGGGTGATGGTGTCGAGGGCGAGGCGCGTCATGTCGTCGGAGACGTCCACCTCGGGCCGCCCGGACCAGGCGGTCACCAGGTTGCCGGCGATCTCCAGCATCTGCGGGAAATACGCCTTCATCGACCGCTGACTGAAGGCCGGCAGCAGGATGCGGTGCGCCTGACCCCACACCTCCTCTTCCTCACGTGCGGTGAAGAGGCCGTCACCGGCGAAGTCGCGGACGTGCGCGAGCGGCGGGTCGATCGGCTTGTAGAAGCGGGTCTCGTCGCAGACCTCGGCGACCAGGTCGGGGTCGTGGACGAAGACGACGTGCCGGCCGGCGAGGTTGAGCCGGTAGATGCCGTCGGGGTGCTGCGCGGCTAGGTCGGCGAAGAACCGGTGCGTGCCCTCCACCGGCACCTGCAGTCCATTACCGACGATCGGCAGTCCGCGGGGGGTGGGAATAGCGGCGCTCACGGGGGGATCCTCCTCAGCCATACGGTGTATGGCGACTACCATACGGCGTATGGCACAAACCGCTAAGTCCGGTGATCAACGTTTAACAAAGGGCGCAATCCTCCAAGCGGCCCTGAAAATCGTCGACACCGACGGCGTGGACGCACTGAGCATGCGCAAACTCGCAGGCCAACTGGGTGTGAATCCGATGTCGATCTACCACCACGTGGAGAACAAGGCGGCCCTTCTGGACGGCCTCACCCGCCTGGTCACCGATGGCGCACGTCACATCGCCGTCGGGGACGGAACGTGGCAGCAACAACTGCGCAACCTCGCGTACGAGTTCCGGTCGCTCAGCCTCGCCCACGGCAACCTGATCCGGTACGCCTTTTCGAGTGACGACTTCATCCAGCGCGACGGCCCGATGTGGCGGGCCCTGTGCACGGTGCTGCGCACCGCGGGCCTCCCCGAGACCGAGGTCGAGCGGACCGGCGCGGTCCTGGCCGTACTCGTCGGCGGACTGCTGCACACCGAGGTCAACGGCACGATGCGCCGTCTGATCGGTTCCGGACAGGCCGACGACGCCGGCTTCGCCCTCGCGGTGCAGCTGTTGATCGACGGTGTGGCCGCCCGGGTGTGAGGTGAGCTGACCATGAAGTTGTGATGAACCGGCTGTGGAAGACCTGTGTCGCTGCAGGTAGGCTCGGCCCCCGATCCCGGCCGGTCACTCATCGCTAGGTAGGACATGTCGGTCACTTACGACGCCCAGCTCCACAGTGCGCGGCCGGGGACAGCCTCCCCCTCCGCGCAACCTCACCTCGGTTTCCGACCGGACATCGAGGGGATGCGCGCCATCGCGGTGACGCTCGTCGTGCTCTCGCACGCCGGCATCACCAGCCTCGAGGGCGGATACGTCGGTGTCGACGTGTTCTTCGTGATCTCCGGCTTCCTGATCACGACGCTGCTGCTCAAGGAGCTGAGCCGCACCGGGACCGTCTCGCTGGCCACCTTCTACGCCCGGCGGGCCACCCGGCTGCTGCCCGCGTCGACCGTGGTCCTGCTGGTCACCGTGACCGCCGCCTGGCTGTGGCTCCCGGCCACCCGGTTCAAGTCGATCTCGCTGGACGCGATCTACGCGACGTTCTACGGCATCAACTGGCGCCTGGCGAACGAGGGCGTCCAGTACATGAACGCCAGCGCCGAGCCCTCCCCGCTGCAGCACTTCTGGTCGCTCGCGGTGGAGGAGCAGTTCTACCTGGTCTGGCCGCTCCTGCTGCTGATCTTCGCGCTGGTCTGGGGTAAGCGCCGGGCGCCGGTGATCATCACGTTGATGCTCGTCGTCGCGGCCTCGCTGACGGTCAGCGTGCTGCAGACCTCGACGTCGGCGCCGTGGGCCTACTTCGGCGCGCACACCCGCGCCTGGGAGCTGGCGGTCGGCGCGCTGATCGCGGTCGGCGCGGCCCGCCTCGCCGGCCTCCCGAAGACCCTGGCCGCCGCCCTCACCTGGGCCGGACTCGCCGCCGTGGTCGTCTCGGCGTTCCTCTACGACGAGGAGACCCCGTTCCCCGGCTCGGCCGCGCTCCTGCCGGTGCTCGGCGCGGCCGCGATCATCGCCGGTGGCACGTCCGCTCCGGCCGGCGGCGCCGCGACGATCCTGCGGACCTGGCCGTTCCAGCAGATCGGCAGGTACTCGTACAGCTGGTACCTGTGGCACTGGCCGGTCCTGATGATCGTCCCGCACATGCTCGACGTGGAGCCGAACGTCCCGCTCAACCTCGGCCTCGCGGCCGGTGCGCTGGTGCTGGCGATCGGGTCGTACCACTTCATCGAGAACCCGGCCCGCAACCAGGCGTGGGTGAAGGCCAAGGCGCGCCGCGGCCTGGCCGTCGGCCTCGCGCTCTCCTGTTTCGCCGCCCTGGTCGCCCAGGCCGGTGCGATGAAGCCGCCGCAGCTGGCCAAGGGTGCCCCGGCGGTCGACACCGCGGCGGCCCTCGCGGCGGCCGCCGACCCGGAGGCCGAACTCCGGCGGATCATCGCCGCCTCGGCGGGCACCGGCAAGCTGCCGTCCAACACCACGCCGAAGGTGCAGAGCGCGTGGAAGGACAAGCCGGTCTACTACAACGCCGGATGCCACCTGGACTACCTGGACGCGGTCATGCCGAATCAGTGCGTGTACGGCGACCCGGCCGGCACCCGGACGGTGGTCCTGTTCGGTGACTCGCACGCCGCACACTGGTTCCCCGCGGTCGACACGATCGCCAAGGAGCGTGGCTGGAAGCTGCTGGTCCGCACCAAGAGCGCCTGCAACGCCGCGTCGGTGCTGACCTTCAGCCCCGGGCTCAAGCGGGACTACACCGAATGCCCGGCCTGGCGCGCGGAGGTGCTCGCCGAGATCAAGAAGGCGCAGCCGTACCTCGTGGTGATCTCCTCCAGCGGCAACAACGGCAACCCCCTGGTGGACGAGGCCGGCAACCGCCCCTCCGGACCCGGGCTGGACGCGGAGTGGGCGGCCGGATGGGAGACCACGTACCGCGCGCTCAAGGGGCCGAAGACCAGGCTGGTGCAGATCCGGGACACCCCGTGGCCCGGCTACAACATGCCGGAGTGCCTCGCCGAGCACTCCGACAAGGTCGCCCGGTGCGCCGCGCAGCCGGCGAAGTCGATCGTCCTGCCGGACCGGCAGGTACTCGTCGCCCGGACCGCGAAGACCAACGGGGTCCAGATGATCGACCCGCTCCCCTGGTTCTGCACCGCGGACGCCTGCCCGGGGCTGATCGGCAACGTGCTGGTGTGGCGCGACGACGACCACATCACCACGCGGTACTCCACGATGCTGGCTCCGCTGCTGTCCGCGAGGCTGCCGAAGTAGGGCGCCGCCGACCCGGACAACTGACGAAACGGCCCCGCCACCGGTACGGAAGCACCGGCAGCGGGGCCGTTCCATGTTTTGATCAGTCCGGGGTTACACGTCCGAAACTTCCACCTGCGAGCATTCCGTGGCGCGATCAGCAGGAGGTTCCCTTTGTTCCTCAGCCAGCACGAGCAGGAACGCCTGCTCATCCACGTCGCGGCCGATGTCGCCCAGCGGCGCCGCGACCGGGGTCTCCGGCTCAACTACCCGGAGGCCACCGCGATCATCACCGCCTTCCTGCTGGAGGGCGCGCGCGACGGGCGTACCGTCGCCGAACTGATGGACGCCGGCCGGCGCGTGCTCACCCGTGCGGACGTCATGGAGGGCGTGCCCGAGATGCTGGCCGAGGTGCAGGTCGAGGCCACGTTCCCGGACGGGACCAAGCTCGTCACCGTGCACGGGCCGATCTCATGATCCCCGGCGAGATCCTCTTCGGCGACGGCGACATCGAGATCAACGCCGGGCGCCCGACCGTGGCCCTGACCGTCCGCAACACCGGTGACCGGCCGGTGCAGGTCGGCTCGCACTTCCACTTCGCCGAGTCCAACGCCGCCCTGGAGTTCGACCGGACCGCCGCCTGGGGTCACCGCCTCGCCATCCCGGCCGGCACGTCGGTGCGGTTCGAGCCCGGCATCCCCCGCGACATCACGCTCGTGGCGCTCGCCGGCAACCGCATCGTGCCCGGCCTCCGCGGCCTGGCCGGCGGGCCGCTCGACCGGGTCCCGCCGCCGCCCGCACCCGACCCCACCGACATCGAGCCGGCCGGCTCCCTCGACGAGGACACCGGCGAGGGCGAGCACAACGGGAGCCCGCGATGACATCGTTGGACCGCAGCCGTTACGCGGCGCTGCTCGGGCCCACCAAGGGTGACCGGATCCGGCTCGCCGACACCGACCTGCTGATCGAGATCGAAGAGGACCGCAGCTCCGGCCCGGTCCCCGGCGACGAGGTCGTCTTCGGCGGCGGCAAGGTGATCCGCGAGTCGATGGGACAGGGCCGGGCCACCCGCGCCGAGGGCGCCCCGGACACCGTCATCACCGGTGTCGTCGTCCTCGACCACTGGGGGATCGTCAAGGCCGACGTCGGCATCCGCGACGGCCTGATCGTCGCCATCGGCAAGGCCGGCAACCCGGACACCATGGACGGCGTACACCCCGACCTGGTCATCGGCCCCGGCACCCAGATCCTGGCCGGCAACGGCAAGATCCTCACCGCCGGTGCGATCGACAGCCACGTGCACCTGATCAGCCCGACCATCCTGGACACCGCCCTCGCCGCCGGCATCACCACGATCATCGGTGGCGGCACCGGCCCCGACGAGGGCACCAAGGCCACCACCGTCACCCCGAACGCCTGGCACCTGGCCCGGATGCTGGAGTCGCTGGACACCTGGCCGATCAACGTGCTGCTGCTCGGCAAGGGCAACACGATGTCCGCCGAGTCGATGTGGGAGCAGCTGCGCGGCGGCGCGGGCGGCTTCAAACTGCACGAGGACTGGGGCACCACACCCGCCGCGATCGACGCCTGCCTCCAGGTGTGCGACGCGTCCGGGGTGCAGGTGGCGATCCACACCGACACGCTGAACGAGGCCGGCTTCGTCGAGGAGACGCTGCGGGCCATCGCCGGGCGGTCGATCCACGCCTATCACACCGAGGGCGCGGGCGGCGGGCACGCGCCGGACATCATCACGGTCGCGTCGCACCCGAACATCCTGCCGTCGTCGACCAACCCGACCCGGCCGTACACCCGCAACACCCTCAGCGAGCACCTGGACATGCTGATGGTCTGCCATCACCTGAACTCCTCGGTGCCGGAGGACCTGGCGTTCGCCGAGAGCCGGATCCGGCCGTCGACCATGGCCGCCGAGGACTACCTGCACGATCTGGGCGCCATCTCGATGATCGGGTCGGACTCGCAGGCGATGGGACGGGTGGGCGAGGTGATCATGCGTACCTGGCAGACCGCGCACGTGATGAAGGCCCGCGTCGGCTCCCTGCCGGGCGACGGCGCCGCGGACAACAACCGGGCGAAACGGTATGTCGCGAAGTACACGATCTGCCCGGCGCGGGCGCACGGCATGGACGCCCACGTCGGCTCGGTCGAGCCGGGCAAGCTGGCCGACCTGGTGCTCTGGGATCCGGCGTTCTTCGGGGTACGCCCGGCGGTCGTCCTCAAGGGCGGCATGATCGCCTGGGCGCAGATGGGTGACGCCAACGCCTCGATCCCGACCCCGCAGCCGATGCTGCCCCGCCCGATGTTCGGCGCCTACGGTGTCGTCCCGGCGCAGACGTCCGTCGCGTTCGTGGCCCCGGCCGCGATCGACGCCCTGCTCAACGACCGGATCGGGGTGAAGCGGGCGCTGGTGCCGGTCGGCGACACCCGCTCGGTCGGCAAGGCGGACATGCCGCTGAACGACGCCATGCCCCGCATCGAGGTCAAGGCGGACACGTTCGAGGTGCGCATCGACGGCCAGGTGATCGAACCCGATCCGGTCGACGTGCTGCCGATGGCCCAGCGCTATTTCCTGTTCTGACATGCCACCCCCCACCACCCCCGCCGGGGTCGCGGCATGAGTCTCGGGGCCCTGCTGCTGCTCGCCGACGGGCGGCTGCCCTCCGGTGGGCACGCGCACTCCGGAGGGCTGGAACCACAGATCGCCAACGGGCGGGTCCGGGATGTCGACGGGCTGGCCGGGTTCCTGCGGGGCAGGCTCGCCACCAGCGGCCTGGTGTCGGCGGCTTTCGCGGCCGCCACCTGCGCCGACGTCGGGCGGAGCGCCGAACTGGACGCGGGACTGGACGCCCGGACTCCGTCCCCCGCTCTGCGCCGGGCCTCGCGGGCGCAGGGCCGGGCTCTGCTGCGGGCAGGCCGGGCGATGTGGCCGATCGCCACGATCGGCAGGGAGCCGCATCAGCCGGTGGCGCTCGGCGCCCTCGCCGCGGCGGCCGGGTTGACGCCCGCCGAGGCCGCGATCGCCGCCGCGCACGGCACGATCACCGGCTCGGCCAGCGCCGGCGTTCGGCTGCTCGGCCTCGACCCGTACGCCGTCCACGCGCTCCTGGCACGGTTGACCCCCGAGTGCGACCGGATCGCGGCGCTCGCGGCGGCCCGGTCCGGTGACCCGGTCGACGAGCTGCCGGCCGCGGGCGCACCCCTGCTCGACATCGGCGCCGAGCACCACGCCACCTGGGAGGTCCGCCTCTTCGCCTCCTGAGGAGGAGCCGGACCACACCTTCCGACGACCCGGCCCCGGCACCCCACGTGCCGGACCGGACGCACGAGCTGGACCGAACCATCCTGAAGGGCAGGACGAACATGCATCCGGAACCGCACGAACACGGCCCCGACGAGGTTCCGCACACGCACCCGGAACCCGGTGTGGATCCGCACCTGCCGCTGGACGGCGGGCCCCGCGCGCTGCGCATCGGGATCGGCGGGCCGGTCGGCTCGGGCAAGACCGCACTGGTCGCGGCGCTGTGCCGGGCGCTCGGCGACGAGCTGCGCCTGGCGGTCGTGACCAACGACATCTACACCACCGAGGACGCCGACTTCCTGCTGCGCAACGGTGTGCTCCCGGAGGAGCGGGTCCGCGCCGTGGAGACCGGCTGCTGCCCGCACACCGCGATCCGCGACGACATCTCGGCGAACCTGGACGCCGTCGAGGATCTCGAGGAGAAGCTGGGCCCGCTGGACCTGGTACTGGTCGAGAGCGGTGGCGACAACTTGACGGCGACGTTCAGCAAGGGCCTGATCGACCGGCAGATCTTCGTGGTCGACGTGGCCGGCGGCGACAAGGTGCCCCGCAAGGGCGGCCCCGGCGTGACCACCGCCGACCTGCTGGTGATCAACAAGACGGATCTGGCCCCGATGGTCGGCGCGGACCTGTCGGTGATGGACCGCGACGCCCGGGCGCGGCGGCACGACCTGCCCACGGTCTTCCTGTCGTTGGCCGAGGACAAGCAGGCCACGCCGGTGGCCGACTGGATCCGCGGCCTGGTCGCGGCCCGGGTCTGAGGATGCGGGCGGAAGCCGGGATCGTCGCGGAGCGCGACGACCGGGGCGGGACCCGGCTCGCCGTGCTGCGCGGCGAGTCGCCGTTGCTGCTGCGCCGGACCGGGCGACCGGACGGCGGCGGCGTGACGGTTCATCTGGTCGGCGGCGCGGCCGGTCCGCTACGCGGCGACGAGCTGCGGCTGGACGTCGTGGTGGAGCCGGGTGCCCGGCTGGAGATACGCAGTGTGGCGGCGTCGCTCGCGCTGCCCGGCCGGCCGGCGCCGCCGTCCCGGCTGACCGTCACCGCGTCGGTGGCGGCCGGTGGAACGCTGCGGTGGCTGCCGGAGCCGCTGATCGCGGCCGCGGGCTGCGATCACGACGTGGTGACGCGGGTGGACGTGGCCGAGGGCGGGACGCTGCTGTGGCGCGACGACCTGGTCTGCGGGCGGCATCGGGAGGCGTCGGGCGCGGTTCGGGCGGACACCCTGATCCGGTACGCCGGGGTCGCGCTCTACCGGCATGAACTCGCCGTCGGGCCGGGCGCCCCGGGCTGGGACGGTGCGGCGGTGCTCGGTGGCGGGCGGGCGATCGGCACGGTGGTCACCGCCGGCCCGGAGCTGCCGGAACCGGCGGTGCTCGGGACGGATGCCGCGGCGATGCGACTGGCCGGGCCGGGAGTCCTGGCGACCGCGGTCGGCGAGGACATCCGGCAGGTGAAGGCGGCGCTCGACCCGTGGTGCGATCCAGCGTCCCGTCGGGCTCTCACCGCTGTCTGAGGCACGCCGAGACAGCGGTGAGAGCCATACCGTGAACCACTTCTCAGGCGGCGACCGCGATGGGTACGCCGTGGCTGTCGGTCAGCGCCAGCCGGGTGTGCAGGCTGCCCTGCTGCGCGACCTTCGCGAAATATTCGCTGCGCCGTCGCTGGAGACAGCCCTTACGCGTTCGTGGTCCCCCCGCGGCCACGGTCAGCAGTTCCGGCGCGAGTGAGCTGTTCAGGCCCTCCCGGAGCAGCCGTAACGCCTCGGTGCGCAGCTGGGAGATCCGGGACTCGGTGACACCGAGCCGGGCCGCCACCTCGCTGAGCGGCTGTTCCTGTAGGAAAGATTCCTGCACCACCTGCCTCAGGCGCTCCGGCAGCGCCTGGATGGCCTGATGCAGATAGCCCAGGCGTTCCCGCTTGAGCAGCAGGTCCTCGGGTCCTTCGGAAGTCTCCGGCACCATCTCCTCTGCCGCTCCGGTGGGGAATCCCTGGAGACTGAGCAGGGAGGCCTTCTGTACGTCGTCCTCGACGCTGGCCAGCTCGTTGACGCCGATGCCGAGCATCTCGGCCACTTCGGCGTCGCTGGGCGTACGGCCGAGCGCTCCGGTGAGTTCCTGGCGGGCGGTGGCGGCACGCCGGGCCCGGGCCCGGACCGATCGGCTGGCCCAGTCCTGTCCACGCAGTTCGTCGAGCAGGGCACCCCGGATCCGGACCGCGGCGAAACGGTGGAAGGGGATGCCACGGGTCACGTCGAAGGACCGGGCCGCGCCGAGCAGGGCCGCGAAGCCGGCGGACGAGAGGTCATCTGCGTGGACATGGCCGGGCACCCGGTTGAGCAGTTCCCGGACCAGATGGCCAACCATCGGCATGTTCTCGCGAATCAGATCCTCGATGTCACGCGCAGAGGGCACGTCGTGAATCAAGCCGATGGTGGCGGGGAGTTCGGTCGTGGTGGTCACGTAGTCCTCCTCGCTGGTACTAACCGGCTGATGAAACCGGCTTACGAGAAGAACAGTGGCCGTCTACGGGTGCAGCGTCAGGCGAACTTGGTTGCATTTGTGGAGTTTTTTCATGAAAAACCTCAGAACCGAGAGGACCACCACGGACCAACGAGGTTTCAAACACGGAACCCGGCCGCTGTGCGCGGCCGGGTTCGCAGAAGCGGGGACGTCAGTGCAGCACCGGGGCACGCAGCGCCGGCACCTCGGCCAGCTCCTCGTGCACCCACGTCATCCGCTGCACCGCGATCTCCGGGTGATCACCGAACTCCTCCGCCACGCCGGCGGCGCAACCGTCGCTGCCGTGCCGCAGGATCATCGCGGTGATCGCCTCCTGCACCGCGACCCCGGAGGGGCTCTCAGACGGCTGGAGGTACGAGACGAAAAGCGCCTCGGCGGCCAGATCCTTCACTGCTGTGCTGATCATTTCTGTCGAACTCCCCGATGTCGACGACCTGCTTGAACTCGGCTGACACCAACGACTTACCCGGGCTCTCGCCCATCATCCGCTCGGGTGCCATACGGGCCGGCAGCCACGCCGTGCCAAAGTGCCGCAATCCGGACTCTCGGATCGGAGCAGAAGCGCCTGTCGGTCTGAGTTCACCGTAGCGCTTCGGTCCGACCTTCTGCCCCCGGTTTTCCACCGCCGATCGGCTCCACCAGCCGACCGTTCCTACGACCCGGTGATCGGGCACTCGTCGATCTCGGCCTCACAGTCGTCGTTCACCGTCGCCGGCGGGGCGGGCGTGGTCGTCGTCGTCTCGACCACCGGATCCGTCGACGGCGGTCCTGCCGAGCTCGGCGGAATCGGGTCGATCGAGACCTTGGTCGTGCCGCCGCCGCCGTTCGTCGGGGTGGTGGTCGTCGTCGAGCTGCCCCCGCCACCCGGGGTGGTGGTGACGGTCGGTTTCGACGTGGCGGTCCGGGTCGGCGTGGGCGGGATCTGCACGCTGCCGCTCGGGCCGACCGAGATGCCCGGTGACGTGGACGGGTCGGCGATGCGGGCGCCGCCGCCCTCCAGGTGCTCGACCGGCCGGGCGGGCTGGCCCGGCACGGCCGACACGTACGTCTCGCAGGTCTCGCCGTTGAGCTTGAAGACCAGCGGGGCCAGGTTGCTCTCGGCGTAGCGCCCGGTGATCTGCATGCTGGCGGTGCGCTTCGGCTTGAGCGCGGCCTTCGAGGTCAGGCGGACTTCCCGGTCCTCCTGGGTGAGGGCGACCTTGCCGTTGCCGGAGAGCGTCTGGTCACCGGGCAGCAGGAACCACAGGTCCCACCCGTCGACCGGGGTGTCGGCCCGGTTGGCCAGCGTCACCTGCGCCTTGAACTTGACGCCGTCGTCCGACCAGACCGCGTAACTGACCACACACTCGCCGGAGACCTTGACCACGGCGGGACCGGGCGTCCCGAGAGCCTGCGGATTCCCGGTACGCGACTGGCCGAGGGCCGTCCAGCCGTAGGTCAGGGCGCTCAGGACGGCGACCGTGCCGGCGACCACGAGCACCCGGCGGATACTCACGCGCGCACGGGTCGGCGGGCGGCCGGCCGGCGGCGCCGACGACGGCCCGGTGGCACCGTGCCGCAACGGCGGAGCAGCCGACGGAGTACGGGCGGGCGGCACCAGCGACCCGGGATCCACCGTGGGCGCCGGTTTCGGGCCGGTCGTCGCCTCCGCACCCACGGTGGACATCCCGCCCGCCGCCATGCTCGCCGCCTCGGCCGCCGGGCCGAACCCCGAATACGGGTAACCGGACGGCAGGATGAAGGTGTCCTCGCCGTCCTCCCAGGCCGCCTCGAAACCGGAGGTGACCAGCGGCGCCCCGGCCGAGATCGTGGCGAGCGCACCGGCCAGCTCGGCGCTGGACGGCCGGTCGACGGGGTGTTTCTCCAGGCACCGGGCGATCAGGGCGTCGACCGACTGCGGCAGCCCGTCCACCGGGGGCAGCGGCTCGGGCTCCACGTACTGGTGGGCGCGCAGCAGGGCGGTGGTGGTGCCGACGTCCCACGGCAGCTGGCCGATCAGCATGCGGTAGATGAGCAGGCCGACCGCGTAGACGTCGGTGGCCGGGCTGACCTGGCCGCCCTCCAGCCGCTCGGGGGCGAGGTAGGCCGGGGTGCCCATCAGGCTGCCGTCGGGGTCGGTGTCGTTCTCCCCGATCAGGGCCGAGATGCCGAAGTCGACCACCTTGGCGCCGGACGGGGTGAGCATCACGTTGGCCGGGGTCACGTCACGGTGCACGATGCCCCGGGAGTGCGCCGAGGCCAGCGCTGCCGCGACCTCGGCGGCGATCCGCGCCGCGGTGGGCCACGGCAGGGTCCGCACCCGGGCCAGGACGGCGGCCAGCGACTCGCCGTCCACGAGCTCCATCACGACGTAGGGGACCGGCTCACCGTCGACGGTGGTGGCCTCGCCGTAGTCGTACACATTGGTGATGTGGGGATGGGTGAGCCGCGCCGCCGCCTGGGCCTCCGCGCGCAGCCTGCGCCGGAACGACGGGTCGGCGCTCGTCGACGGTGGAAGGACCTTGACCGCGACCTGCCGCCCGAGCACCTCGTCGAACCCACGCCAAACCACTGACATCCCGCCGGCGCCGAGACGCTCGACCAGTCGATACCGACCGGCGAGCAGTCCCGAACCGGGCAGGTCCGCCGTGCTCATGTGCCCCCACATGCGCGCTTGAAGAAGAGAACGTCGGACCGCACCGCCATGCCGTCCGACGCCGGGCGAGTCGGGCCCGACCATCGGACTCCGAGCATCCCCCATCGACGGCGAGGATGTTAGTCCCTATCAGCCGTCAGTTCGACCCATCACCAAGGCGGTCCACCTGCGCGTCATCACCGTGCGTCGGCCCTCGGGAACACCCCTGGAGAGTGAACTGCGGAGCGGAGTGTGACCGAGTGGATGCGTAATGCCCGGTTCGTCAGAACTTTCACTCTCCACCGATCGGGTGAGTCCATGACAGAGGGACTCACTGTCGGTCAATGGATGGCTACGCAGAGAGATCATGGCTGTCCATGATCTGTCAACTGCGGACGGGCGTTCCGACCCGCCGTGCCGGATGGCGGGACGGCAGTGCGGCCACCCCGGCCCGCACCGGTGTCCCCCCGGCCGGGGTGGCACCCAGCTCGGTCAACCAGGCCCGCATCGGCGCCCACTCCTCGAAGATCACCAGCACCACCTCACCCGGGACCGCCAGCCGCAGCGCCGCGGTCACGGCGTCCCGGTAACCGTCCGCCCGCACCGCGGTCAGCTGCGGCCGGCGGGCCCGCATCTCCCGCTCGACCAGACCGGACACCTCACCGGGTGCCCGGCCCCGCGGGTCGGTGTCCTCGTAGAGCACCACCCGGGTCAGGCCGTCGGCCAGCACCTGCGCCGAGGCGGCCAGCAGGTCGTCGCGCCGGTCCCCGGGCAGGGTCACCGCGGCCACACAGCGCTCCGCGCCCCACAGCCGGTGCAGGGTCCGCAGCGTGGCGGCCAGGGCGGCCGGATTGTGGGCGTAGTCCACGAACACCGAGACATCACCCAGGCGGAACAGGGTGCCCCGGCCCGGGTTCGCCACGATCGGGTCGAACTCGGCCAGCCGGTCGGCCAGGTTCTCCGGACGGGCCCCGAGCGCCCGGGCGGCGGCGATCGCGGCCAGGGTGTTGGCCGCCACGTGCAGGGCCGCTCCCCCGTACGCCCCCGGCACCTCGGCCAGCCGCACCAGCGGCATCCGCCGCGCACCCGTCGCCTGCACCAGCCAGCCGTCGTGCAGCACGTAGGCCGCGCCGCCCCGGGTCAGATGCTCGGTCAGCACCGGGCTCTCCGCGTCCAGGGAGAACCAGACCAGGCGCTTGCGGTCGGCCCGGACCCGCGGCCGGGCGGCCAGGCTGCGCACCCACGGGTCGTCGGCGTTGAGGACCAGCGTCCCGCCGTCGCGGACGCGCTCGGCCACCACCGCCTTGACGTGCGCCAGGTCCTCCACCGAGTGCAGCCCGTCCTGGCCCAGGTGGTCGGCGGTGATGTTGGTGATCACTCCGACGTCCGACCAGTCGTAGCCGAGACCGCGCCGGAGCAGGCCGCCGCGGGCCGTCTCGAGGACCGCCACCTCGACGTGCGGGTCACCGAGCACCATCTGCGCCGACCGCGGCCCGGTGGCGTCGGCCACCTGGATGGTGCGCCCGTCGATGACCACCCCGTCGGTGCTGGTCACGCCGGCCCGGATACCGCTGCCGGTGAGCAGGTGGGCGATCAGCCGGGTCACCGTCGTCTTGCCGTTGGTGCCGGTCACCGCCACCGCCGGGATCCGCCCGTCCGAGCCGCCCGGGAACATCGCCCGGACGATCGCGTCGCCCACGTCCCGGGGCCGGCCGTGCGCCGGTGCCAGGTGCATGCGCAGCCCCGGAACGGCGTTGACCTCGATCACCCCGGCGGTCGCCGGCCCACCGTCGGCCCGCAGCGGGTTGCCGATGTCCGGCAGCCTCAGGTCGATGCCGGCGATGTCCAGGCCGGTCAGAGCGACGATCCGCTGGCACAGCCGGGTCACGTCCGGATGCACCTGGTCGGTGACGTCCCGGCTGGTGCCCCCGGTGGACAGGTTCGCGGTGTCGCGCAGCCACACCGTCTCGCCGGCGGCCGGGACCGACGCCCTGGTCCGCCCGGCCCGCCGCAGCACGCGGTCGGTGGCCTCGTCCAGGTCGATCCGGGTGAGCACCCGGGAGTGCCCGGGCCCGCGCCGGGGGTCGGCGTTGACCTGTTCGACCAGTTCGGCGACGGTGGCCGTACCGTCGCCGGTGACGTGCGCGGCGACCCGCTCGGCGGCCGCCACCACCTCGCCGGAGATCACCAGCACCCGGTAGTCACGCCCGTCGAGCTGCTGCTCCACCACGGCCTCACCGCCGACCGCGGCGAACGCGGTGGCCACCTCGTCCGCCGTGGTCAGGTGCAGGGCCACGTCGCGGCCCTGGCGGCCGTGCCGGGGCTTGACCACGACCGGCCCCGCCAGCCCGGCGAACAGCCGCAGAGCGTCCTGGACGGTGGCGGCCGCGCCGCCCGGGGCGACCGGGATGCCGGCCTCGTCGAGCAGCCGCCGGGTGACGTGCTTGTCGCCGGCGATGTCCACGCCGACGGCACTGGTGCGGTCGGTCATCGCGGCCCAGGCGAGCCGCCGGCGGTGGCCCCACCCGAGCCGGACCAGGCTGAGGTCGTCGAACCGCTCCACCGGGATGCCACGGCGCCGGGCCGCCGTGATGATCGAGCGGGTACTGGGCCCGGTGGCCTCCCGCTCGGCCAGTTCGGCGAGCCCGGCGAGCCGGTGCGACAGCGTGGCGGCGGACGGCCCGGCACCCCCGTGCACCTCGACTACCAGGGCGATCGCGGCCTCGAACAGCTCCAGGGGCACCGGTGATTCGGGGGACTCGTCGACCGGGCACTCCATGATCACGTCGTAGGTGCCGGTCTCCCCGGCTCCGACGGTACGGCCGAAGCTGACGTCCCGGCCGATCAGCTGGGACAGTTCGATGGCCACGTGCTCGGTGACGTGCCCGAAGTAGGTGCCACCGCGCAGCCGGCTGACGAAGCCGCCGGGCGCCCCGGCCGCGCAGTGGTGCTCGGCCAGGCCGGGCAGGGCGCGCAGCAGACGCTCGGTGAACCCGGTGACATCGGCCGTCTCCACCCCCGCCAGGTCGTCCAGGAGCAGCCGGGCCACCACGGCGGGCCGGGAGAGATAGACGTTGGGGCCGCGTAGACGGCGCAGACTTTCGATCTTCATGCGGCTCGTTCCCGTTCTGGGGAAGGCGGGCCGGTGACGGGTCGGCGGCCCGTGAGGTGAAAGGTGCAGCCGGCCGGCAGCACATGGATACGGGCACCGGCGAGCGCGATCGGCCCGGACGGCGGCACCCGGATGTCGGTGGCGGCGCCGGCGTCCACCACCGTCACCGCCCCCCTGCCGAGGACCTCGAAACTGTCGCCCCCGGTCAGGATGGCGGTGTCCTCGTCGATGCCCACGCCCAGTTCGTGGGGGTAGCGGGCGACCGCGCTGAGCAGCCGGTTGAGCCGGCCCCGCTCGGCGAAGTGCTGGTCGATCAGTACGCACGGCAGGAACTCGAGCCCGGGCCCGGTGCGCACGCTGTCCGCGGTCACCCCGGGACGATCCCCGCCGGTGATCATGGTGGCCGACATCATCGCCGCTCCCGCGCTGGTCCCGGCCAGGATCACCCGGCCCTCGGCCACCAGCGCGTGCAGCAGGGTGTCGACGGTGGTGCCACCCAGGACGGTGATGATGCGCTCCTGATCGCCGCCGGTGAAGAAGACGCCGGTGGCGTCGCGCAGCGCGGCCTCGACCTCGGGGGCGTTCGCGTCGGCACGGCAGGCGAGAGGCAGGGCGCGGACCGCGCCGGCACCCAGGCCTTGAAAGCTCTCGCGGTACGCCGTCCCGGTCTCCTCCGGGGAATCACTGGCCGTCGCGATGACCACGATCCGGGCGTCGGCCGCTCCGGCCAGCTCGACGAACCGTGCCAGCAGGTCCGGACCGGCAGCCCCGCCCATGATCAGCAGCCGGCTGTTCCCCTCCATACTGCTGAGGTTAATCGGAACAAAACCGAAACATCCGGGCAATCCGAATGCGGCTCAGCTTTCGCCGTGCCTCCGGCGCCGGGCTTCGCGCTTCTCCTCGAACCGGGCCGCCTGGGTCTCCAGCTCACTCATCTGTGCGGCCAGCTCCTCCCGGGCACGCTCGCCGTCACCGCGCAGGTCGGTACGGTCCCAGACGTTCCACTGGCGCAGCACCGGTGCCAGCACCTCGTCACGGTGCTGGCGCAGGTCGTAGATGCCGGCCAGCGCGATCAGGATCGCCTTGCGGCCGAACCCGGCGATGTTCGCCCCCGGCATCCGGAAGTCCGCCGTCACGTTCGCGACCGCCCGCATCGCCTGGTCCGGCGCCAGCTCGAAGGCCGCCGCCAGCAGATTGCGGTAGAAGACCATGTGCAGGTTCTCGTCCGCCGCGACCCGGGTGAGCAACTGCTCGGCGATCGGGTCGCCGGTCGCCCGGCCGGTGTTGCGGTGCGAGATCCGGGTGGCCAGCTCCTGGAACGCGACGTAGGCGATCGAGTGCAGCACCTCGTGGCCGTGGACGTTGACGTAGCCGGACTGCATGTGATCCATCCGGGCCCGCTCCAGCTCGACCGGGTCCACGCCGCGGGTGACCGTCAGGTAGTCGCGGATCGCGACGCCGTGCCGTCCCTCCTCCGCGGTCCACCGGTGCACCCAGGTGCCCCACGCGCCGTCCCGCCCGAAGAGCGTGGCGATCTCGTGGTGGTAGGAGGGCAGGTTGTCCTCGGTCAGCAGGTTCACGATCAGCGCGGTCCGCGCCACGTCCGGCAGCTTCGAGTCGTCCGGCCGCCACGGCTCGCCGCCGAGCAGCCCGTCGAAGGTGCGGCCCTCGCTCCACGGCACGTACTCGTGCGGGAACCACTCCTTGGCGAGCGCCAGGTGCCGGTCGAGGTTGGTGGCGACGACCGGCTCCAGCTCGGTCAGCAGCGCGGTCTGGTCCAGCGGCATCCGATCACGGTAACCGCCGGACCAGCAACACGTAGCGTCAGCGCGCAGACACGTTCGGGTAGAGGTCGGCGGCCGGTGGCTGCCAGGTCGCCGCGTCCACCTCCACCTGCTCACCGGAGCGGATGTCCTTGACCGTGTCCGGCTCCCCGGGGAACCAGACGTACGGGATGCCCCGCCGGTCGGCGTACTGGATCTGCTTGCCGAATTTCGCCGCCGTCGGCGCCACCTCGGTCGCGATGCCCCGGCCCCGCAGCGCCGCCGCGATCCGGTCGCACTCGACCCGTTTGTCGTCGCTGGCCAGGGCGATCACGACACACGTCGGCACCGACCGGGAGACGGTCAGCGCGTCCTGGCCGAAGAGCAGGCCGAGCAGGCGCGACACACCGATCGAGATGCCGACACCCGGGAAGCGGGTGTTGCCGACCGACGCCAGGTTGTCGTACCGCCCGCCGGAGGTGATCGACCCGAACCGCTCGTAGCCCTGCAGCACCGTCTCGTACACCGTGCCGGTGTAGTAGTCCAGCCCACGGGCGATCTTCAGCTCGGCCCGCACCAGGCCCGGCGCGTGCTCGTTCGCCGTCTCGACGACCTGGAGCAGCTCGCCCAGACCCTCGTCCAGCAGCGGGTCGGTGACCCCGAGAGCACGGACCCGGTCGACGAACGAGCCGTCGGTCGCCGAGATCGCGGCCAGCGCCAGGCAGGCCGCGGCCTGCGCGTCGGTGGCACCGGCCGTCTCGACCAGAGCCGCCGCCACCTTCTCCGGGCCGATCTTGTCGAGCTTGTCCACCGTACGCAGCACCTGCGCGGTGTCGGCAAGACCGAGACCGCGGTAGAAGCCCTCACAGACCTTGCGGTTGTTGACCAGGATCACCGCGTCCGGGATGGGCAGTGACTTGAAGACGTCGCCGATCACCAGCGGCATCTCGGTGTCGAAGTGGAACGGCAGGGTGTCCCGGTTCACCACGTCGATGTCGGCCTGAAGGAACTCCCGGTAGCGCCCCTCCTGCGGGCGCTCACCGCGCCACACCTTCTGGATCTGGTACCGCTTGAACGGGAACTGGAGCTTGCCGTTGTTCTCCGTGACGAACCGTGCGAACGGGACCGTCAGGTCGAAGTGCAGGCCGAGCTGGTCGTCCCGCTTGGCGTTCTCCTCCTCCTGGAGCCGGTGCAGCAGGTAGACCTCCTTGGAGGTCTCGCCCTTGCTGAGCAGGGTCTCCAGCGGCTCGACCGCGCGCGTCTCCAGCGACGCGTAGCCGTACAGCTCGAAGGTGGACCGGATCCTGTCGAGCACCTGCTGTTCGATGATGCGCTGGGGCGGCAGCCACTCGGGAAAGCCGGAAATGGGCACTGTTCGCTCTCTTCTACAGGAAGCGGCCGGGCGCGGCGATCAGGTCCCGCAGGTACGGGTTCGACGCGCGCTCACGGCCGATGGTGGTGGCCGGTCCGTGGCCGGGCAGCACGACGGTGTCGTCGGCCAGCGGCAGGATCTTGTCCCGCAGGCTGGTCATCATCGTCGGGGTGCTGCCACCCGGCAGGTCGGTGCGCCCGATCGAGCCCGCGAAGAGCACGTCCCCGGAGAGACAGAGCTCCTCGGCGTCCCACGAGGAGCCCGCACCCGGCAGGCGGAACAGCACCGACCCGCCGGTATGGCCCGGCGCGTGGTCGACGGTCACCTCGAGGCCCGCGATGGTGAGAACCGCGCCGTCGGTCAGCTCCGCCACGTCGTCCGGCTCGGTGTAGGGCAGGCGGCCGCCGAACATCGCGGTCAGGTCGGCACTCAGGCCCTTGGCCGGATCGGCCAGCATCTCGCGGTCGTCGGGGTGCACATAGGCGGTGATGCCGCGCGCGCCGCAGACCGGCGCCACCGAGAAGGTGTGATCCAGGTGCCCGTGCGTGAGCAGCACCGCGGCCGGCGACAGACGGTGCTGCGCCAGGGTCTGCTCGAGCTGGTCCAGCACACCGATGCCCGGATCGACCACCAGGCACTGCTCCCCCGGACCGGCGGCCACCACATAGCAGTTGGTGCCGAAGGCCTGGGCCGGAAAGCCGGTGACGAGCACGAGGGCAACCTCTCAGGGATCGGGTGCGAATCGTAACGAGAGTAGCCGGGCGGGCGCACGCCACTTTCTCAGGAGGTACCCGTACACTCTTGCGGGCGTGTGGCGTGCCGCACCCCTTGACATGCAGAGGTGCTCCTGTGATTCCGGGCAGGCGTTCCTGTGATCCCAGGTAGGGAAGGACAGCGTTCGGTGGCTTCCAGCAAGGACCGGCAGCGCAAGCTCGCGCGGGCCAAATTCGACCGGCAGCAGACGCGCCGGGCTGAGCGCGAGCGCCGCCGTCGCCGGATCTCGGCAGGCGTCGGCACCACCCTCGCGGTCCTGCTCATCGCCGCGGGCGGCGCCTGGATCGGTGGTGCCTTCGACAAAGAGGAGCCGACCACCGACCCGAGCGCGCTCGACAGGTGCCTGTGGACACCCCTGGCCACGGAGAGCAACCCCGACCTCAAGAACGTCGGCACACCGCCCACGAAGGACATTCCCGAGTCCGGCACCGAGACCATGACGATCAGCACCGACAAGGGCGCCCCGATCGTCGTCGACATCGACGTGGCGGCTTCGACCTGTGCCGCCGCCAGCTTCTCGTACCTGGCGGGAAAGCAGTTCTTCGACAACACCGAGTGCCACGAGCTCACCACCGAGGGCGCGGTGCGCTGCGGCGACCCGAGCGGCACCGGGCAGGGTGGGCCGACCTACAGCTACTACGACGAGAACCCGCCGCTCGCCCCGACACCGGAGCCGAGCGCCTCGGCGGCCCCGACCGTGCTCTACCCCAAGGGCACCGTCGCCGTGATCGGTAACCCGAAGGGCGTGAACGGCAGCCAGTTCCTGATCTTCCACAAGGACTTCGCCACCGCCGACCCCCAGTACTCGATCCTCGGCAAGGTCACCGGCGGTCTGGACACCCTCGCGGCGATCGCCAAGATCCCGACGGTGGAGAACAGTGCCGGCGACAAGGTCAAACCGAAGGACAAGATCACCATCAAGACTTTGACCGTCGGCACGGCAGCCCCCGGCACGACCCCATCCGCGGCTGCCAGCGCCGCCCCCTCGACAGGCGCGCAGTCATGAGCACTGAAGGCAGAGACAGCAGCATGGAGGACACCGTGTCGTCGATCAAGGACCGGCAGCGCGCGGCGGCGCGTGCCCGGCTGGAGAAGGAGATGGCCGAGCGCTCGGCGGCCGCCCGCAAACGCCGGCAGCGGCAGGCGATCATCGGATCGGCCCTCGCGGTCGTGGTCATCGCCGGCGCGGCGTTCTTCGTCGTCCAGGCGATGAAGGACGACAAGGGCACCGAGACGTCGGCCGCTCCGGAGGCCTCGGCCAGCACCGGCGCCGAGCCGGCGGCGAGCCTGCCCCCGGCCGGCCCCGGCACGGTCAACTGCGTCTGGACGCCGTCCGACGAGGCCGGCGGCGGCAAGGTCAAGGACGTCGGCACCCCGCCGTTCAACGTGCCGAACACCGGCAAGTCGACCCTGACGTTCGAGACCAGCCTCGGTGCCATCTCGGCCGACATCGACCTCAGCAAGGCCCCGTGCACCGGCGCCAGCTTCAAGCACCTGGCCGAGAAGAAGTTCCTCGACAACACCAAGTGCCACCGGCTGGTCAACAAGGACGGCTTCAAGGTCCTCCAGTGCGGCGACCCGTTCGCCACCGGCGAGGGCTACCGCGACACCGACGGCACCGGCGGCCCGAGCTACACCATGGTCGAGGAGAACCTGCCGACCGACGACAAGAAGCCGTACCCGGCGGGCTCGATCGCGATGGCCAACACCGGCGCGCCCGGCAGCACCGGCAGCCAGTTCTTCATCTGCTCCGAGGACACCGTGCTCCCGGCGAACTACACGCTGCTCGGCACAATCAACAAGGGCCTGAACATCGTCCGCGACGTGGTCAAGGCCGGCGACGACGGCGCCTTCGAGCCCTCGCCCGGTGGCGGACGGCCGAAGACCGAGGTCGTCATCAAGACGATGACGCTCACCGCGGCCTGATCTGACGTACGACGAAGGGCGAGCCCCGCGGGGCTCGCCCTTCGTCGTATCCGTCGTTGGTCGGCGTCGTACCCGTCGTTGGTCGGCGTCGTATCCGTCGTTGGTCGGCGTCGTACCCGTCGTTTGATCGGCGTCGGAGCCGTCGTTGGTCGGCTCAGGCGCCGGAGGTCACCCGGTAGGCGTCGAAGACGCCGTCCACCTTACGCACCGCCGCGACCAGGTGACCCAGGTGCTTCGGGTCGGCCATCTCGAAGGTGAAGCGGCTCACGGCCACCCGGTCCCGCGTGGTGGTGACCGTCGCGGACAGGATGTTGACCCGCTCCTCGGACAGCACCCTGGTCACGTCGGCCAGCAGCTTGTGCCGGTCGAGCGCCTCCACCTGGATCGCCACCAGGAACGTGGACGCCGACGTCGGTTTCCAGCTGACCTCGACCATCCGCTCGCTCTGGTCCCGCAGGTCCTCGGCGTTGGCACAGTCGTCACGGTGCACACTCACCCCGCCGGAGCGGGTGACGAACCCGAAGACCGCGTCGCCGGGAACCGGGGTGCAGCAGCGGGCCAGTTTCACCCAGACGTCCGAGACGCCCTTCACCACGACACCGGGGTCCTGGGCCTGACTGCGGTTGCGGGGCGGACGGGTCGCGACGGCGGTCTCGGCGATGTCCTCGACCGCGCCCTCCTCACCGCCGAACCCGGCGACGAGTTTCTGCACCACCGACTGGGCGGAGACCGCGTTCTCCCCGACTGCGGCATAGAGCGACGCCACGTCCGGCAGATGCAGGTCGCGGGCGATCGTCATGAGGTTCTCGCTGGTCAGCATGCGCTGCAGGGGCAGGCCCTGCTTGCGCATCGCCTTGACGATCCCCTCCTTGCCGTCCTCGATCGCCTCCTCGCGGCGCTCCTTGTTGAAGTACTGCCGGATCTTCGTCCGGGCGCGCGGGCTCTTCACGAAGCCGAGCCAGTCCTGCGTGGGACCGGCCGTCGCCGACTTGGACGTGAAGATCTCGATCACGTCGCCGTTGGACAGCGGCGACTCCAGCGGCACCAGCTTGCCGTTGACCCGTGCGCCGATGCACTTGTGCCCGACCTCGGTGTGCACCGCATACGCGAAGTCCACCGGGGTCGAGCCGGTCGGCAGCGGGATCACGTCGCCCTTCGGCGTGAAGACGTAGACCTCCTGGCTGGAGAGGTCGAACCGCAACGCGTCCAGGAACTCGGACGGGTCGCTGGCCTCCCGCTGCCAGTCGAGCAGCTGCCGCAGCCAGGTCATCTCGTCGATGTGCGCCGGCGGGCCGACGATCGTCGCGCCCTTCTGCTCCTTGTACTTCCAGTGCGCGGCGATGCCGAACTCCGCCGTACGGTGCATCGCGAAGGTCCTGATCTGCATCTCGACCGGCTTGCCGGTCGGGCCGATCACCGTCGTGTGCAACGACTGGTACATGTTGAACTTCGGCATCGCGATGTAGTCCTTGAACCGGCCCGGCACCGGCTGCCAGTTCGCGTGGATGACGCCCAGCGCGGCATAGCAGTCGCGGACCGTGTCGACCAGGATGCGCACGCCGACCAGGTCGTAGATGTCGTTGAAGTCGCGGCCCCGCACGATCATCTTCTGATAGATCGAGTAGAGGTGCTTGGGCCGGCCGGTCGTCTCGGCCTTGATCTTCGCCGACTTGAGGTCGAGCTGGACCCGGTTGGTCACCTGGCGCAGCAGCGCCTCACGCTGCGGCTGGTGCTCCCCGATCAGGCGGTTGATCTCCTCGAACCGCTTGGGGAACAGGGTGCCGAACGCCAGGTCCTCCAGCTCCCACTTGATCGTGTTCATACCGAGGCGGTGAGCCAGCGGAGCCAGGATCTCCAGCGTCTCCTTGGCCTTCTGCTCCTGCTTGGGGCGGGGCAGGAAGGTCAGGGTGCGCATGTTGTGCAGCCGGTCGGCCAGCTTGATCACCAGCACGCGCGGGTCCTTGGCCATGGCCACGACCATCTTGCGGATCGTCTCCGCCTTCGCCGCGTCGCCGAGCTTGACCCGATCGAGTTTCGTCACGCCGTCGACGAGCAGCGCCACCTCGGCGCCGAAGTCGTTACGCATGCTCTCCAGCGAGTAGTCGGTGTCCTCGATGGTGTCGTGCAGCAGCGCCGCGACCAGGGTGGTGGTGTCCATGCCCAGGTTGGCCAGGATCGTCGCGACCGCGAGCGGATGCGTGATGTACGGGTCGCCGGACTTCCGGTACTGCCCGGAGTGCCACCGGGCCGCGACGTCGAACGCCTTCTGCAGCGCCCGGGCGTCGGCCTTGGGATGACTGGCCCGATGTGTCGCGATCAGCGGCTCCAGAACCTCGCTGACCTGCGTGCTCTGCCACGGCGCGTTGAACCGGGCGAGACGGGCGCGGACCCGCCGCCCGGTCGGGGCACCGGCCAGACCGGCGAAACCGCTGCCTGGCTCGTCGGCAGGCGCGAGTGGCTGGGTGGTGGTCTCAGGATCGCCAGTCGGGCTCTCGCCCGAGCTCTGGGTCGGTTGCACCGTGCCCTCCGCCGGAGGGGCGACGTCGCTGGACACCGGCCTCCTCACACGTTCGCCGGGATCATCTGGTCTGTTCGGAACGCCCATCCTACCCGCACCGCCTCACCGAATACCCCGGCCGAACCTACGAATAAGCAGGTCCCACCGGGCGGATAACATCGAAGACGGATCAAACGGTCAACAGCGCGTGTACCTTACGCGGGCTGAGCCGCTCCCGGCCGTCGAGGAACCCGAGCTCCATCAGCACGGTGAAGCCCGCGACCACCCCGCCGGCCCGCTCGACCAGATCCATGGTCGCACCCGCCGTGCCGCCCGTGGCGAGCACGTCGTCGACCACCAGGACGCGCTGTCCGGGCACGAACGCGCCCTCGCTGACCTCCAGGGTGGCCTCGCCGTATTCCAGCCCGTACGACGCGGAGAAGGCCGGTCGTGGCAGTTTCCCGGCCTTGCGGACCGGGACGACACCGGTGCCGGTCGCATAGGCGATCGCCGCCGCCACCACGAAGCCACGCGCCTCGACCCCGGCCACCACGTCGAACGACCCGGCGCCCCAGTGGGCGACGATGCCGTCGACGACCTTGCGGAACGTCGGCCCGTCACCGAAGAACGGCATCAGATCCTTGAAGACGATGCCCGGTTTGGGGAAGTCCGGCACATCGACGGTGCCTCCGGCGACCAGGGCCGCCAACTCCGGGCCGCTGTCGCCGGTCATCTCGCTAGTCACGGCGGACAGCCTAATGGAACGGCCCGCCACCCCCTCGGGGCGGCGGGCCGTCGCCCGTGCAGGAAGATCAGCGGCGCTTGCCGCCGGGCCGGTTGCCGGCCCCACCCTGACGCTTGGCCACCGGGCGCGCGCCCGGCCGCGGGGTGGTGCCGCCGGCGAACGCCGGGACCTCGTCCGACCCGGTGCGGTTGCCCGGACGGGTACGGTCGCCGCCGGCCGCCACGTCCTCGGACCGCTGTGCCCGGCGGGCCAGCACCCGGGCGTTGTGCGACTTGATCCGCGGCTCCCGGTCCTTCACGTAGCTGAGCAGCGGGGCGGCGAAGAAGATCGACGAATAGACGCCGATACCCATGCCGACGAAGAGCACCAGACCCAGGTCCTTCAGGGTGCCCGCGCCGAGCATGCCGGCGCCGATGAAGAGCACGCCACCGACCGGCAGCATCGCCACCAGGCTGGTGTTCAGCGAACGCATCAGGGTCTGGTTGATGGCCAGGTTGGTCGCCTCACCGTAGGTGCGGGTGCTGCCCGCGGTGATACCGCGGGTGTTCTCCTGCACCTTGTCGAAGACGACGACCACGTCGTAGAGCGAATAACCGAGGATCGTCAGGAAGCCGATCACCGTGTACGGCGTGAGCTCGAAGCCGACCAGCGAGTAGACGCCCGCGGTGAACGTCAGGTCGACCAGCAGCGAGGCGAACGCCGCCAGCGCCATCCGCCACTCGAACAGGACGATCAGGTAGGCCGTCACCAGCAGCAGGAAGATCACCAGGCCCAGTACGGCCTTCTGGATGACCGTGCCACCCCATGCGGACGAGACCTGGCTGTCGCTGATCTGCGTCACGTCGATGCCGAGATCCGCGGCGAGAGCCGCTTTGGCCTCCTGCATCTCCGCCGCGGACAACTCCGAAGAACGGATCTTGAAGGTGCCGTCCGCACCGTCGCCGACCTTCTGCGCCGCCTTGACCTCGGCGTCCGGGTCCACCCCGTCGACGGCCTTGGTCACCGACCCCTCGATCTGCTCCTGGGTGAGGGTCTTCCCGGCCACCTGCGTCGGGACGATGAACTCACTGCCGCCGGCGAATTCGATGCCGAGCTGGAAACCCCGGGTCAGGATGCTGCCGAGCGCGACGATCACCATGACCGCCACGACGGCGAACCACATGTTGCGGCGGCCGACGATCCGAAGATTTGCTTCACCCTGGTAGAGCCGTGAAGCGAGACTGTTCTTGGCCATCTCAGGCCTCCTTCACGCGCGAGGAGACGGGCTCCTCGGTCTGACTACGGCGCAGGACGCGGCCGAGGCCACTGACGGTGGGCGACATGAACGCCCTGGTGCTGGCGAGCACGGTCATGATCGGGTGCCGGAAGAGGAACACCACGAGCAGGTCGAGCACGGTGGAGAGGCCGAGAGCGAAGGCGAGACCCTGCACCTGGCCGATGGACACGATGTAGAGAACCACGGCACACATGATCGTGATGGCGTTCGCGGAGATGATCGTGCGCTTGGCTCGCTGCCACGCTCGCGGAACTGCGCTGCGTGGGCTCCGGCCCTCGTGGATCTCGTCCTTGAGCCGCTCGAAGTAGATGATGAACGAGTCCGCCGCCACACCGAGCGAGACGATGAAACCGACGATGCCGGCCAGCGTCAGCGTGAAGCCGATCGAACGGCCCAGGAAGACCAGGGCGCCGAAGGTGAGCAGGGCGGAGAGGCCCAGGCTCAGGAAGATCACCAGGCCGAGCAGGCGGTAGTAGAAGAACGAGTACAACGCCACCAGGCCGAGACCGATCGCGGCGGCCAGAAGGCCCGCCTCGAGCTGCTGGCTGCCGACGGTCGCGGTGATCGTCTGGGCCGGGCCGGCCTGGAACGTCACCGGGATGGCACCGAAGTTCAGCTGGTCCGCCAGCTCCTTGGCGCTCGCCGCGTTGAAGTCACCGGTGATCTGCGACTGGCCGGTCAGCACGGCCTGGATCTGCGGCGCCGAGATGACCGTCTTGTCGAGGACCACGGCCACCGAGCAGTGCGTCTCGCCCGAGGAACCGAACGCGCTCGCCGCGATGTAGCAGGGCTCCGTCGCGCCGGCCGTGAACGCCTTACGGGTCAGCTCGGCCCACTTCTTCTGGCCCTCGCTCTTGAAGTCGAGGGAGACGACCCACTGGCCGTTGGTGCTGTCCAGCTGCGGGGCGGCCTCGCTGATGTCGTCACCGATCACCTCGGCCTTGTCGAGCATCACCTTGGCGCCGTTGTAGCAGGCGACGACCTCGCTTTCGACGTCGTCGATCGCGCCGTTCGGCCGCTGGTCCAGCTGCTCACAGCCGATCGTCGGCACGTTGAACTGCATCTTCGGGTCGAGGGCGTTCACCTCGGCGCCGGTCAGCGACGCGAACGCCTTGAACGGCAGGCCCGCGCCCGGGTCGGTGGACAGGTCCACCGGCGCGGTCAGCTTCTCGGCCGCGGCCCAGGCCGGGCCCACCTTCTTCGCGATCGCCTCGCGCTGCGCCTTGGTGTCCGCCGTGACCGGGGCGGGGGCGGCGGCGGAAGCCGACGCGGACGGCGCCGGGGCGGCCGCGGACGGCCCGGCCGACGCGGGGACGCTCGGGGCCGGCGCGGCCGCGCCGCCACCCTGGCCACCGGACGACGGCGCGGAGGCGGCCGGAGCGCCGCTGGCGCCGGCCGACGGCTTGACCGCCGGAGACCCGGACGCGGCCGGGGCGGCGGGGCCGCTCGCCGAAGCGCTCGGGGCCGCGGCCGGCGGGGTCACCGCGGCCGCTGAGACGTCACCGGTCACCGCGGTCAGCAGCCGGAACCGCATGTTCGCGGCCTGGGCCAGGCTCTTCAGCTGCTCCTCGGCCTTACCGGCCAGCGAGACGACGATGGTGTTGTCGCCCTGGATGACCACCTCGGCCTCGGAGACACCGAGCGCGTTGACCCGGCTCTCGATGATCTCGCGGGCGGTCTCCATGTCCTCTTTGTCCGGCGGCGCACCCTGCTGCGAGGCGATGTAGGTGGCCTGCGTGCCGCCGATCAGGTCGAGGCCCAGCTTCGGCTCCAGGCGCTCTTTCCAGCTGCCCGAGGCGCCGGCGGCGAAGAAGACGAGCAGATAGAGGACGACGAAGACCAGACCGAGCACGCCGAGTTGGCGTCCAGGATGCATTTGTCCCTGTGGGGGTCGTGCCACGGCTTTTGGTCTCCCTGTGTTCCGGCCGCGCGACGACGCGGCACCATCTGTCTGTGACCGGCCGTCGACTGTCGAACGGCGGGCTGACGCACCGGCCCCGTTACTACCTCAACGCGGCCGGTGCGTACGGGAAATGCGGTTCAGTCCTGCTTACGTGTCTCGGTGACGGGGCTCTCCGGCTCCTCGACGTCCGTGTCCGCGCCGGGCGCGGGAACGTCGGGCTCCGGAATGACCTCGCCGGACTTCTGAATGACCTTGGCGATCGCCGGACGCGCGAAACGCACCTCGACACCGGGCGAGATCTCCAGAAGGACCTCACCGTCGGCCACGCCGGCGACGGTGCCGTGCAGGCCGCCGATCGTCACGATCTGGTCGCCCGGACCCAGCGTGTTCTGCATGTCCTGGGCCTCACGGCGCCGCTTCTGCTGCGGCCGGATCATGAAGAAGTAGAAGACGGCGAAGAAGAGGGCGATGATCAGGAAGAACGAGAAATCACCGCCGCCGCCGGCGGCTTGGGCATAACTTGCCTCGGGCACGAAAAAGGCCTTCCGTCAGCCGTCGGCGCAACGGGGTGGGCGGGCGCCGCGGCGATATGCGAATCCGGATGGAACGGCGGCGAGTCTAATAGGTCAACCTGGAGATAACGAATGCGGCACACGTCACGTTCACATCACGGGGGATAAGTAGCGCACATCACGTGTCCCGGGCGAACAGGTCACCCTGGAAAACGCCGGCCCGCCCGTCCGGCGGCGGCGTCTTCCCCAGATGTGCCCAGCCGGCCTCGGTGGCCACCCGGCCCCGCGGCGTCCGCGCCAGCAGACCCGCCCTGACCAGGAACGGCTCACACACCTCCTCGACCGTGTCGGACTGTTCCCCCACGGCCACGGCGAGTGTCGAGAGACCGACCGGGCCGCCCTTGAACGACTCGATCAGCGCCCGCAGCACCGCCCGGTCCAGCCGGTCCAGGCCGAGGGCGTCGACGTCGTACACCTGGAGGGCCGCCTTCGACACCTCCTCGGTCACCACGCCGTCCGCGCGCACCTCGGCGAAGTCACGCACCCGGCGCAGCAGCCGGTTCGCGATACGCGGGGTGCCACGGGACCGGCGGGCGATCTCCGCCGAGCCCTCCGGGGTGACCCGCACCCCGAGGATGCGGGCCGACCGGTGCAGCAGCGCGTCCAGGTCCGCGTGCGAGTAGAAGTCCAGGTGGGCGACGAAACCGAACCGGTCACGCATCGGCGCCGACAGCAGGCCCGCCCGGGTCGTCGCGCCGACCAGCGTGAACGGCTCCACATCCAGCGGGATCGCGGTCGCGCCCGGGCCCTTGCCGACGACCACGTCGACCCGGAAGTCCTCCATGGCGCTGTAGAGGAGTTCCTCGGCGGGTTTCGCGATCCGGTGGATCTCGTCGATGAACAGCACGTCGCCCGGGGCCAGGCCGGTCAGGATCGCGGCCAGATCGCCGGACCGCTCGATGACCGGGCCGCTCGTCGTCCGGATACCGGTGCCCAGCTCGGCCGCCACGATGTTCGCCAGCGTCGTCTTACCGAGACCCGGCGGGCCGGACAGCAGAATGTGGTCCGGTGGGGTGCCCCGGCCCATCGACGCCTTGAGCAGCAGCTCCAGCTGGTCACGGACCCGGTGCTGGGCGATGAAGTCGGCCAGCCGGCGCGGCCGGACACTGGCCTCCGCATCCAGATCCTCGTCGAACGCATCCGGGGAGACGAGTTCCTCGCTCATCGAGCCACCTCCACCGTACGCCCGGGCCTCGACGGGGTCATCGGGTCTTGCCCAGCAGGCGGATCGCCTGGCGCAGCAGCACCGGCACCGGCGGGGTCTCACCGTCGATCGTCTCGGTGAGCGCGGCCACCGCCTGATCGGCCTGCGACGCCGTCCAGCCGAGCGCGAGCACGCCCTGGCGGACCTGCTCCTGCCAGCCGCCGTTCAGCAGGCCGGCCGAGCCCGTCCCGCCCAGACCGATCGGGCCGATCTTGTCCTTCAGCTCGACGATCATCTTCTCCGCACCGCGCTTGCCGATACCCGGGACGGCGGTCAGGACCGCGACCTCACCGCCGGCCAGCGCCCGGCGTACCACATCGGGTTGATGGACCGCGAGAACCGCCTGCGCGATCCGCGGCCCGACCCCGTTGGCCGTCAGGAGCAGCTCGAAGAGCTGTTTCTCGTCCTCGTCGGCGAAGCCGAACAGGGTCAGCGAGTCCTCGCGGACGATCAGCGTCGTCGCGAGCCGCGCCTCGGCGCCGGTGCGCAGCCCGGCGAGCGTGCCCGGCGTGCAGAGGACCCGCATGCCGACACCACCCACCTCGACCACGGCACTGTCGTGGAGGATCGCGGTGACCACACCGCGCACGCTGGCGATCATCGGCTGCTCCTGCGGGCGGCGGCGGCCACCGCCGCGGCTTGTAGAAGAGAACGGGTGCCCCCACGCCAGATGTGGCAGATGGCGATGGCGATGGCGTCGGCGGCGTCCGCCGGTTTCGGTGGCGCCGACAGTTTCAGCAACCGGGTCACCATAGCGGTGACCTGCGCTTTGTCCGCAGTACCGGAGCCGGTGACGGCGGCTTTGACCTCACTCGGCGTGTAGGTCTGGACCGGTAGCCCGGCCCGCGCGCCGGCCAGGATCGCCACCCCGCTGGCCTGCGCCGTGCCCATCACGGTCCGCGCGTTGTGCTGCGAGAACACCCGCTCCACGGCCACGCTCTCCGGCTGATACTGCTCGACGAGGGTGGCCAGCGTCCGGTCCAGGTGCAGCAGGCGCTGGGAGATGTCCTCGTCGGGATCGCTGCGCACCACCGTGTAGCCGATCAGCTTGCCCGGCCGCCCCGGCATCCCCTCGACGACGCCGACGCCGCATCTCGTCAGCCCCGGATCGATGCCGAGCACTCGCACAGACTGCCTCCCCCTCGCGAACGTGTGTTCGACACCCTAATACGCGTTCCACTTGCGGCCTCCGGCGACACGCCTCGACCATGGAGTGTGGGAGGCCGGTCATGTACCTCATTCCGCCGATGGACGACGAGCCGCCAGCCGACTACGTCGCATTCGTCACCCTGCACGCTCCCGGGCTGCGCGCCGAGGCCGCACGGCTGGTCGGCGACGCCTCGGTGGCCGAGCAGATCTACCTCGCCGTGCTCACCGACCTGGCCGGCCGGTGGCGGCGGCTGCGATGGCTCGGGAGAGTCGAGAGTCACATGCGGCAGCGCCTGACGGCACGGACCGCGCAGTGGCGCGACGATCAGGTCTACGAGGTGGACGTCCGCGTCCTCCGGCCGCCGGATCCGGTGGTCCCGGTCTTCACCCGGGGCGGCAGCCTGGCCCTGCGCAAGGCGGAGATCCTCGACGGTACGACCAGAGCCCACCTGGACGCCCTGGCCGACGCCGAGATCGCGTGGGTGCACGCCTACCTTCGGTCGCAGTGGCGCCGCCTGCTCCGCTACGTGATCGGCAGCATCCTGCTCCTGACCGCCATCGTCCAGTACGTCACCTGGCTCGGCGCCGACCCCGTCTAGGAGCGGTACTCCGCCTCCAGCTCGGAGACGAGAAGCGACCGCTCCACCACATATTCAGCCTTGCCACCGGCCTCGTCCAGCCGCAGGACAGTGACCACGCCGTCATCGTCGGAGCGATCCGGCGTCTCCTCGACGATCCAATACTCCGGAATGCCGTGCTCGGCGAACCAGAGTTTCTTGTGATCGAACTCCCCGTTGGGCGAGTTTCTGGACACGACCTCCACGACCAACCGGTAGGCGGAGGACGGCAGGTTCGAATACCCGGTGAGGCCGGGCGGCACCTGCGAGACCACACCGAGGTCCGGAAGGCGGAGGTCCCGCGGCCGGGTCCCCCGCACTCCAGCATCCTGGAAGACGCGGAAACCGGCCGCACGCAACATGACGTAGAGGCGCCCCGTCATCTCCTTATGCCAGAAGGTGGACGGCGTCATGATGACGAGGTTGCCGTTGTGCAGCTCGTAGCGGAAACCCTTGGGCAGGGAGATGAGGTCGTCGACATCCAGTTTCTCGATCGAGGACAGATTGAGGAGCAATGACGGATTGAGTTCAGTCATGGCGGCCAACACCCCCTCACCCTACGCGCCTAGTAGTCGCCTATCAACCCGTCACTCGTCAATGGCCGCCAGGACCTCATCGGAGATGTCGGCATTGGAGTAGATGTTCTGCACGTCGTCGCAGTCCTCCAGGACGTCGATCAACTTGAGCACCTTGCGGGCCGCGTCCTCGTCGAGCGGCACGGTCATCGTCGGCACAAGCGACGACTCGGCCGAGTCGTAGTCGATGCCCGCACCCTGCAACGCCGTCCGCACCTTGACCAGGTCGGTCGGTTCGCTGACCACCTCGTACGCATCGCCCAGGTCGTTGATCTCCTCGGCGCCCGCGTCGAGGACGGCGAGCATCACATCGTCCTCGCTGGAGCCGGCCTTCGGGATGATGATCACGCCCTTGCGGTTGAACAGGAACGTCACCGAGCCCGCGTCGGCGAACGTGCCGTGGTTACGGGTGAGCCGGGTGCGCACCTCGGTGGCCGCCCGGTTCCGGTTGTCGGTGAGGCACTCGATCAGGATGGCGACGCCGTTCGGGCCGTAACCCTCATACATGAACGACTGCCAGTCGGCACCGCCGGCCTCGGCCCCGGAACCCCGCTTGACCGCGTTGGTGATGTTGTCGTTCGGGACCGACGACTTCTTCGCCTTCTGAATGGCGTCGTAGAGCGTGGGGTTACCCGAAGGATCACCACCGCCGGTCCGGGCCGCGACCTCGATGTTCTTGATCAGCTTGGCGAACATCTTGCCGCGCTTGGCGTCGATGACGGCCTTCTTGTGCTTGGTCGTCGCCCACTTGGAGTGGCCGGACATGCGTAACCTCCGCTTTGATCAAAGGGCCTGGCGGACCATCTCGACGAAGTACCGATGGACACGAAGGTCGCCGGTGAGCTCCGGGTGGAAAGCCGTGGCGAGCAGGTTCCCCTGCCGAACGGCCACAATCCTACCGGCGGCGGCCCCTTCGGCCACGCGCCCCAGCACCCGCACGTCGCGGCCGGTCGCCTCGACCCACGGAGCGCGGATGAAGACGGCGTGGAACGGGCCGCCCTCGATGTCCTCGATCTCGACCGACGCCTCGAACGAGTCGACCTGCCGGCCGAACGCGTTACGCCGCACCGTCATGTCGATGCCCTGGAACGACTCCTGGTCCGGCCGGCCGTCGAGCACCTGCCCGGCCAGCATGATCATGCCGGCGCAGGACCCGTACACCGGCATGCCGTCGGCGATCCGCTTGCGGATCGGGTCGAGGAGCCCGAAGGAGACCGCGAGGTTGCTGATCGCGGTCGACTCACCGCCCGGGATCACCAGGCCGTCGACGTCGGCCAGTTCCTCGGGACGACGCACCGGGCGGGCCAGCACGTCCGACTCCGCCAGGGCGGACAGGTGTTCACGAACGTCGCCCTGCAGGGCCAGCACTCCGATGTTCACGGCCCAACAATAGGAAGCCGCGGCCGGACGAGGTAAAGCAGGCCACCGGGGAGCCGATTGGCTATCGGAGCGCACGCTGCGAGTTCGTAGTATCCGGAACATCCGATAACCCGCACGAGGAGCCGAATCCCCATGTCTGAGAACCAGCCCGCCGTCGGAACCGCCCGCGTCAAGCGCGGCATGGCGGAGATGCTCAAGGGCGGCGTGATCATGGACGTGGTCAACGCCGAGCAGGCGAAGATCGCCGAGGACGCGGGTGCCGTCGCGGTCATGGCACTGGAACGCGTCCCGGCCGACATCCGGGCGCAGGGCGGCATCTCCCGGATGTCCGACCCCGACATGATCGAGAACATCATCAACACGGTCTCCATCCCGGTGATGGCCAAGGCCCGGATCGGCCACTTCGTCGAGGCCCAGGTCCTCCAGTCGCTCGGCGTCGACTACGTCGACGAGTCCGAGGTGCTGTCCCCGGCCGACTTCGCCAACCACATCGACAAATGGCAGTTCACCGTGCCGTTCGTCTGCGGCGCCACCAACCTGGGCGAGGCGCTGCGCCGCATCACCGAGGGCGCCGCCATGATCCGCTCGAAGGGCGAGGCCGGCACCGGCGACGTCTCCAACGCCACCACCCACATGCGGAAGATCCGCGCCGAGCTGCGCCGCCTCCAGACGCTGCCGGAGGACGAGCTGTACGTCGCCGCCAAGGAACTGCAGGCGCCGTACGACCTGGTCAAGGAGGTCGCCGAGGCGGGCAAACTGCCGGTCGTTCTGTTCACCGCGGGCGGCATCGCCACCCCGGCCGACGCGGCGATGATGATGCAGCTCGGCGCCGAGGGCGTGTTCGTCGGCTCCGGCATCTTCAAGTCCGGCAACCCTGCCCAGCGCGCCGCCGCGATCGTCAAGGCCACCACCTTCCACGACGACCCCGACGTGATCGCCAAGGTCTCCCGCGGCCTCGGCGAGGCCATGGTCGGCATCAACGTCGACGACGAGCCGGTCCCGCACCGCCTCTCCGAGCGCGGCTGGTAACCGACGGCGTCACCCTGAGGGCCCCGCTCCGGCGGGGCCTTCGGTCTCTCCGCACCGTCCGGTTCTTCCTCCTCGGGTACGGGACAAGGGTCCCCAGACGCACCGATCGCCGTCCCGGACCACACCGCGACGGGGTGCCCCCTCACCGCCGTAGCGCGGGCGCCGGGCTGGTTGCCCACTCACCGACCGGGGGCAGTCCCGTCTTCCGGCGGTTGTCACCGCCCTGATCGCCGGCCGCCTGCCCGCGTCCGGTGCCGGTTGTCGGGGCCGTCCACGGTCGCCGGCGGCCCACCACGCCGCGCCCGCAACGCCACCCACCGTCCGTAGCCCCTGCTGGCCAGCGCCCCACCGCGCCGGTACCGGTCGTCGACGCCACCCACCGTGCGCAGCCGCTCCCGGCCAGCGCCCACCGCGCCGGGTATCGGTTGTCGAAGCCGCCCACCCTCCGCAGCTGCTCCCGGCCGAGCGGCAGTTGCGCCGGTGTTGGTTGCGAAGCCCTGAACGAGGGTCGGCGCACACAATCAGGGAACGTGTGCGCTGATCAGTGCTATTACGACGACAGACGCGCACGATCCTCGGATCGTGGGCGCTGATCCATGTCATGGCGGTGACCGGCGCACACAAGCCGCCATCGTGTGCGCTCGCCGCCGTTGCCCGTCGTGCTGCCGATACCGGTCGCCGAACTGAACGCCGACCAACCGCCGACCGAAGACGGGCGTTGACCACCGCACGCACCGCATCCCGGCGCTGGCAAGCAACAATCGCCGACGGCGACCGGCACCGACCACCGCAACAACAGTCATGGCCGCCTCGAAAGCACCCCCGACCGCCCCGAAAGTACCCAGCAGTCGCCTAAAAGCCCGAAAGCCCATAAGAACCCCGAAGCCCGCAAGTACCCCTGAGCGCCCCGGCCACCCTGGAGGAAGACGACCCCGGGGCGGGAGGTGGGGTCAGACGGCCTGGGCGGGCAGGACGTCCTCGGCTGGGGCGGCGGGGACCGGGACCGCCGGGATCAGGGGGGCCTCCGGGAGGAAGGGCTCGACGATGTCGAAGTACTCCGGGCGGGGGTGGTGCCGGGCCAGGCGGAGCAGCCGGACGAAGAGGCGGCGGCGGGCGCTCAGCGCGTCGCGTACCAGATCGGTGTGCACCTGCCGGGCCAGGACGGCCCGCCGGCTGGTGGCGATCAGGGTGCGCGCCGCCGGGTCGGCCGGGTCGAGGGTGACGGCCTGGAGCTGGCGGGTGAGGTCGTTCTCGGCGGACTCGCGTTCGCCCGGTTCGGCGTCGAGTGCGAGCCGCGCCGCGGCGTAGAGCTCGACCGTTTCAGCCTGTTCGGCGACGACCGCCGCGGCCGCCGCCCGGCGCATCAGATGCGCGTCCAGGGCGCGCTCGGCCGACTGCGCCCGCGTGTGCAGACGCTCCACCCGTTGGGCGGTCCAGCCGAGGTACGCCGAGAAGATCGCGGCCAGCACGACGACTCCCACCACCCACCACATGCCGGGCATCGTAGTGCCCAAGCTTTACCGCACCAGTGGTCAGGACCACTCGTCGTCGAAAACTCTTCCGTCGGTCGCCTCGATGGCGGTGGCGTAGACCTCGAGCACCCGGTTGGCCACACTCGGCCAGTCGAACGCGCCGACCGCGAGCCGGGCGCACGATGCCAGGCCGGCCCGGCGTGCCGGATCATCCAGCAGTTCCCCCAGCAGCCGGGTGAGAGATGCCTGGTCACCGTTGGGGAAGAGGGCTCCGGCACGGCCGCCGTCGAGGACCCGGCGGAACGCGTCGAGGTCGCTGGCGGCGATCGTGGCGCCGGCCGCCATCGCCTCGGTGAGGATCATGCCGAAGCTCTCGCCGCCGGTGTTCGGGGCGACGTAGACGTCGACGCTGCGCAGCATCCGCGCCTTGTCCGGTTCGGAGACCAGGCCGAGGAACTCCACCCGGTCGTGGAGTTCCTTCGGGATGTCGTCGTAGAGCTCGTCACGGTCGCCGGGCCCGGCCACGAGCAGCCGCAGACCGGGGCGCTCCCGGGCGAGCGTCACGTAGGCCGTACGCAACAGGGGGAAGCCTTTGCGGGGCTCGGTGAAGCGGCCGAGGAAACCGAGGGTGCCGCCGTCGCCGGGCCATCCGGGCAAGGGCGCAGCCGAGGCGAACTTGCGGACCGCGACGCCGTTGGGGATCTCGACCGCACCGCCGCCGAGGTGTTCGACCTGGACCTTGCGGGCGAGTTCGCTGACCGCGATGCGCGCGGTGATCTTCTCCATCACCGGCTGGAGGAAGTTCTGGAGGCCGGCGAGCGCCCGGGAGCGGGTCATCGCGGTGTGGAAGGTGGCGACGACCGGGCCGCGGGCGGAAAGCACGGCCAGGAAGGACAGGCTGGGTGAGAACGGCTCGTGCACGTGGAGCACGTCGAACTCACCCTGTTTGAGCCAGCGCCGGACCCGGGCGGTGGAGAGTGGGCCGAACGAGATCCGGGCGACCGAGCCGTTGTACGGCAGGGGCACGGCCCGGCCGGCCGGCACCACGTAGGCGGGATGTTCGGCGTCGTCGTCGGCGGGCGCCAGGACGCTGACCTCGTGACCGATTTCGAGCAGGGCCTCGGCCAGGTCCATGATGTGGTTCTGCACACCGCCCGGGACGTCGAAGGAGTAGGGCGAGACGATCCCGATCCGCACCGAGCCTCCTAGAGCCAGAGCTTCTGGAGCATGTGCCAGTCCTGCGGATGGTCGGCGATGCCGGCCGCGTACGCGTCGGCGAGCATCTGGGTCGTCTTCCTGACCCGTTCGTCGAGGGGCCCGTCGGTGGGCGGGACGACCTTGCGCATCCGGGCCATCGTGCGTTTCTCGTCGAACCACAGGTCGACCGCGAAGAGCGGCGCGCCGGTACGGATGGCCAGGATCGCCGGCCCGGCGGGCATCCGCGTCTTTCCGCCGAAGAAGGTCACCTCGACCCCGGAGCGGGACAGGTCGCGGTCGCCGAGCAGCGGCACCACCCAGCCCTTCTGGAGGTGCTCGGCGAGCACGTCGAGAGGCGGGCGGGGCCCTCCGGTGAGGGGGAGGATGTGCATGCCGAGCGTTTCCCGGTAGGCCAGGAACCGCTTGTAGAGGGCCTCGGGCTTGAGTCGCTCGGCGACCGTGATCAGCGGCCAGTCGTGCGAGGTCACCCAGGCGCCGGCGGCGTCCCAGTTGCCCGCGTGCGGCAGCGCCAGGACCACGCCGTCACCGTCGGCGACGGCCGCCTTCAGCTGCTGGTAGCTCTCCGGGACCATGAAGAACCCGTCGAGGAACTGCGCGCGGTTCTGGGACGGCAGGCGGAACGCCTCCATCCAGTACCGGGCGTACGACCGCAGCCCGTCCCGGACCAGAGTGTCCGGCATGTCCTCGCCGACGACCTGGCGCAGGTTACGGCGCAGCCGCTGGGTGGCCGGCCCGTTCCCCTTGTACGCCCGGTCGGCACCGGCCCGGAACAGTCGCGTCGCGATCGGCAGCGGCAGCGCGCGCACGATCGCCCACCCGGCCGAGTAGCCGAGGTCGATCAGACGGTCCTTCACTTGGCGGGCACCTTCGGTTCGGTCCGGGCGGCGTGGATCAGGCGCTGGAAGGCGGTGATCACGGCGAGGGCGGCGAGCACCCACAGCGCCGCGGGCAGGCCCCACTCCTGGCCGGCCGCGCCGAGCAGTCCGCCGGCACCGACGATGAGCAGCCGTTCCAGGCGCTCGGCGATGCCGACGTCGGCGTTCAGGCCGAGGCTCTCGGCGCGGGCCTTCACATACGACACGACCTGGCCGAAGACGAGGCTGATCAGCGCCGCGACCACTCCGCCGTACGGGTTGCCCTCGGTCGCCAGGTAGTAGACGACGGCCCCGAACACGGCGCCGTCGGCGATCCGGTCCATGGAGGAGTCGAGGAGGGCCCCGAACTTCCCGGACCCGCCCCGCATCCGGGCCATTGTGCCGTCGAGCACGTCGGTGAGCGCGAACGCGGTTACGATCACGGTGCCCCAGAAGAGGTGGCCTTGCGACCCGAAGTATGAGCCGATCAGCACACCGACGGTGCCGGCGACGGTGACCGCGTTGGGTGACACGCCGATCCGGAGCAGGAAACGGGCGAGCGGGTTGACGCCGTACGAGACGACGGCACGGGCCGTTGTTTGAACGATCTTAGCCATGGCTGTCCCACCATAACGGCGCGCGACCAGCGGCGGTACGGCCCGGCCCCCGGTTGGCCGTATCGTCACCATCCGGCACCTTTGCAGGGCTGAGGGTCCTTGCGACCGCTACCGCGCCGGGTGTGGGATTCAGACAACAGCGGCGTAACAAAGAGGAAACGACGGGAGCGCTCGGCATGGCGCAGAAGACTTCGGAGAAAGGGCTAGCCGGTGCCGGTGCGCCGGTGGTGACCGAGCCCGGCAGAGTTCGCAACGTGGTGCTGGTGGGCCACTCCGGTTCCGGGAAGACGACCCTCGTCGAGGCGCTGCTCGCCGCGACCGGGACGATCCCGCGGGCCGGTGGTGTGGCGGACGGCACCACGGTGACCGACCACGATCCGGCGGCGGTCCGGCAGCAGCGTTCGGTGGCGCTGGCCTGCGCGCCCCTGCTGCACGGCGATGTGAAGATCAACTTGTTGGACACGCCCGGTTTCGCCGACTTCGTCGGTGAGCTGCGGGCCGGTCTGCGGGCCGCGGACGCGGCGCTGTTCGTGGTGTCGGCGGTCGACGGTGTGGACGATTCCACCGTCGCGCTGTGGGAGGAGTGCGCCGCGGTCGGCATGCCGCGCGCCGTCGCGATCACCCGGCTGGACCATCCGCGGGCCGACTACGAGCAGGCGCTCCAGGACTGTCAGGAGGCGTTCGGCGACAACGTACTGCCGGTCTTCCAACCGATGCTCGGTGACGACGGTCAGTCGGTGGCCGGCCTGCTCGGCCTGGTCACGTTGCGGGTGCTGGACTACTCGGAGGGTTATCCGCCGGTCGCCCGGGAGGCCGAGCCGCAGCATCTGAACCCGATCGCCGACGACCGGAACACGCTGATCGAGGGCATCATCGCCGAGAGCGAGGACGAGACCCTCATGGACCGCTACGTCGGCGGCGAGCTGATCAGCACCGAGGCGCTCATCCCGGATCTGGAGAAGGCCGTCGCGCGGGGCAACTTCTACCCCGTCATCCCGGTCTGCGCGTACACCGCCGTCGGTCTGGACGCCCTGCTCGACCTGCTGGTCAGCGGTTTCCCGTCACCGCTGGAGCACGACCTGCCGGTGGTCACCGGGGTGGACGGCTCGCCACGTTCCCCGCTCACCTGCGACCCGTCCGGCCCGCTGGTGGCCGAGGTGGTGCGCACCACGATCGACCGGCACGTCGGCCGGGTGTCACTGGTCCGGGTCTTCTCCGGCACACTGCGGCCGGACCTGACCCTGCACGTCTCCGGGCACGGCATGGCCGGGCGCGGTCACCCCGACCACGACGCCGACGAGCGGGTCGCGCACGTCTACTGCCCGCTCGGCGCGCAGCTGCGCGAGGTGCCGCAGGCGATCGCCGGTGACATCTGCGCGATCACCAAGTCCGGCAGTGCGGAGACCGGCGACACCCTGTCCGGCCGGGACGATCCGCTGTTGATGGCGCCGTGGACGATGCCGGAGCCGCTGCTGCCGATCGCCGTGGTGGCCAGGTCCCGCTCCGACGAGGACGCCCTCGCCAAGAACCTGGCCCGGCTGGTCGCCGGCGACCCGACGCTGCGCCTGGAGCGCAACCCGGAGACCCATCAGCAGGTGCTCTGGACGATGGGCGAGTCGCACGCCGACGTGGTCCTCGACCGGCTCCGCTCCGGTGGTGTGGAGCTGGACACCGAGCCGGTGAAGGTGGCGCTGCGGGAGACGTTCGGCTCGACGGCGAAGGGCCACGGCCGGCACGTCAAGCAGTCCGGCGGCCACGGCCAGTACGCGGTCTGCGACATCGAGATCGAGCCGCTGCCACGCGGTGAGGGTTTCGTGTTCGTGGACAAGGTGGTCGGTGGCGCGGTGCCGCACAACTACATCCCGTCGGTGGAGAAGGGTGTCCGGGCCCAGCTGGAGAAGGGCATCGTGGCCGGTTACCCGGTGGTGGATCTGAAGGTGACGCTCTACGACGGCAAGGCGCACAGCGTCGACTCGTCGGACGCCGCCTTCCAGACGGCCGGCGCGCTGGCCCTGCGTGCCGCGGCCGAGCAGGGTTCGGTCACCCTGCTGGAGCCGGTGGACGAGATCGAGGTCCGGGTGCCGGAGATGTTCGTCGGTGCGGTGATGAGCGATCTCTCCGGCCGGCGCGGCCGCCCGATGGGCAGCGAGTCCGGGGGGACCGGCGAGGCGAGCACGGTGCGCGCCGAGGTCCCGGCGATCGAGCTGGTCCGGTACGTGGTGGAACTGCGCGCCCTCACCTCGGGCACCGGCACGTTCACCCGGCGTTACGTCCGGCACGAGCCGATGCCGCCGCATCTGGCCGAGGCGGCCCGCAAGGAGCACGCCGCGGCACGGTGATCACGGGATCGTGATGGCGTTGGCCGCCTCGTGCATGGGCGCGAGGATCCTGTCGATCATCTGCTCTTTACGCGGGTGGTACTTGAGGGTCCGCATGCCGTAGTTACGGAACGCGATGCTGAGGCGGCCGCCGGGCACCATGTCCGCGGCCATCTTGCGGCCGAAGGCGAGGTTCTTCTCCGTGTACGGCCGCATCTCGCGCTCGTAGGCGTCCAGGCCGCCCGGCGTGCCGAGGTGCCGGCCGAGCACGTACGCCCCGACCAGCGCCAGACTGGTGCCCTGCCCGGAGGCGGGTGCCGGGCAGTGGGCGGCGTCGCCGAGCAGCGCGACCCGCCCGGAGGACCAGCGCGGCAGCTCGACCTGGCTCATCGCGTCGAAGTAGAAGTCGGGCGCGCCGTCCATCGCGGACAGGAAGTCGCCGACCCGCCACCCCTGGCCGTCGAACGCCGCCCGGACCAGCGCCTTCTGGGCGGCGACGTCGCGCCGGTCGTAGTCGAGCGGGGGCGAGGCGAAGGTCAGGCCGACCCGGGCCGGCTGGTCCCGGTCCATCGCGTAGGCGAAGACGAGCCGCCCGGGCCGGGAGTACATCACCTCCTCGCGCTCGATGCCGAGCAGGTTGGGCACGGTGTAGACGGCGATGTAGGACCCGAGGTGGCGCAGCGGGGTCTCGCCCATCACCATCCGCCGGGTCGCCGAGTGCAGCCCGTCCGCGCCGACCACGTGGTCGAACCGCCGGGCCGCGCCGCTCTCGAAGGTGACGCCGACACCGTCCGGCCCGTCGTCGAGGGTGGCGATGGCGTCGCCGAACACATACTCCACCCGGTCGGCGGTGGCGTCGTGCAGGATGCGGCTCAGGTCCCACCGCATGATCTCCAGGTCGTCGCCGCGGCGGCCCATCAGCACGTCGGCGGGGAGGGTGGCGATCGGGCCGCCGTTGCGCTTGACGTAGGTGATCCGCCGCATGCCGGTGTCGGCGGCCCGGGCGGCGGCGAGCAGGCCCATCCGGCGCAGCACCGCGGTGGCCGAGCCGCGCACGTCCACCTTGTAGCCCGCCTCGCGCAGTGCCGGGGCGCGCTCCACGACAGTGACCTGGAAACCTCGCCCGGCCAGCCAGAAGGCGAGAGCCGGGCCGCCGATGCCGGCGCCGGAGATCAGTACCCGTAAGTTCGTCATGCGCTTACTATACAAACGTCTTATACGTTTGTATAGAAGTTAGGATCGCGACCATGGGTCATCGCGAGGAGCTGCTGCGAGGCGCCAAGAAGGCGCTGCTGGAGAAGGGGTACGCCCGGACCACGGCACGCGACATCGTGGCGCTGTCCGGCACCAACCTGGGGTCGATCGGCTACCACTACGGCTCCACCGACGCACTGATGACCGCCGCGATGCTCAGCGCGATAGAGGAGTGGGGTGACGCGCTCGGCCGGGCACTGGGCGAGCCCGGCAGCGACTCCGGCGATCCGATGCTGCGTTTCTGGCGGCGGGTGATCCGCTCCATACAGACCGACCGGCCGCTCTGGCTCGCCAGCATCGAGGTGATGCTCCAGGCCGAGCACAACCCGGCGCTGCGCGAGCAGTTGGCCGGCGGTATGCGGGCCGGGCGATCCGGCATGGCGGCGCTGCTCACCGGGATCCCCGAGGATCAGATCGACGCCGAGACCGTCGCCTCGCTGGGCGCGGTGCAGATGGCCCTGATGTCCGGGGTGCTCACCCAGTGGCTGACCGACCCGGCGACCGCCCCGTCCGCGGAGCAGATCGTCGCCGGAATCCGGGCGTTAGGCGGCGGGCCAGGCCTTGGTCAGCAGATCACGGGTGTCGAAGAGTAGCTGCGGCAGCACCTTGGTCATGCCGATCACCGGCATGAAGTTGGCGTCGCCACCCCACCGCGGCACGATGTGCTGGTGCAGGTGGGCGGCGATACCGGCCCCCGCGATCGCGCCCTGGTTCATACCGAGGTTGAAACCGTGCGGGCTGCTGACCGTGCGCATCACCCGCATCGCGGTGCGGGTGAAGGCCGCCACCTCGACGGTCTCCGCCTCGGTCAGGTCGGTGTAGTCGGCCACGTGCCGGTAGGGGCAGACCATCAGGTGGCCGGGGTTGTACGGATACAGGTTGAGCAGCGCGAAGACCGACTCGCCCCGGGCCACCACCAGCGTCTCCGCCTCGGGCAGGGACGGGGCCAGGCAGAACGGGCAGCCCGCCGGTCTCTCGTAACCGCCCTCGGGCCGGTCCTCCCCGGAGACGTAGGCCAATCGGTACGGCGTCCAGAGCCGCTCCAGCCCGTCCGGATCACCCGCGCCCGCCCGTTGGTCCACGATCGCATCCTATGCGGCCGCGGCCGGTTTCCCGGGGTGGGAACCGGCCGCGGGGCACATCGCTGGATCAGGCGGCCGACGGCCCGGCGTTGGTCCGGGAGCGGACCACCTCGACGACGTGCGCGACGGCCTCGTCGATCGAGACACCGTTGCGCTGCGAGCCGTCCCGGTAGCGGAACGACACGGTGCCGCCGTTGACGTCGTCGTCGCCGGCGATCGCCATGAACGGGATCTTCTGCTGCTGCGCGGTACGGATCTTCTTCTGCATGCGGTCGGTGGAGTAGTCCACCTCGGCGCGGATGCCGGCCTTCTTCAGCTTGTCGACGAACCCGGCCAGATAGTCGGCGTGGTCGTCGCGGATCGGGATGCCGACCACCTGCACCGGGGCGAGCCACGCCGGGAACGCGCCCGCGTAGTGCTCGACCAGCACGCCGAAGAACCGCTCGATCGAGCCGAACTTCGCCGAGTGGATCATCACCGGCTCCTGGCGGCTGCCGTCGGCCGCCTGGTACTCCAGACCGAACCCGGCGGGCTGGTTGAAGTCGTACTGGATGGTCGACATCTGCCACGTACGCCCGATCGCGTCCTTGGCCTGGACACTGATCTTCGGGCCGTAGAAGGCCGCGCCGCCCGGGTCGAGGACCAGCTCCAGGCCGGACTCGGTGGCGACGTCCTCCAGGACCTTGGTGGCCTTCTCCCACTGCTCGTCCGTACCGATGAACTTGGAGCTGTCCGGGTCGCGGGTCGACAGCTCCAGGTAGTAGTCGTCCAGGCCGAAGTCGTCCAGCAGCGAGCGCACGAAGTTCAGCAGGTGCTTGATCTCGGCCGGGGCCTGCTCGGCGGTGACGTACGAGTGCGAGTCGTCCTGGGTCAGGCCGCGCACCCGGGTCAGGCCGTGCACCACGCCGGACTTCTCGTAGCGGTACACCGTGCCGAACTCGAACAGGCGCATCGGCAGCTCACGGTAGGACCGCCCGCGCGACCTGAAGATCAGGTTGTGCATCGGGCAGTTCATCGCCTTGAGGTAGTAGTTCGCCCCCTCCAGCTCCATCGGGGGGAACATCGTGTCCTTGTAGTACGGCAGGTGGCCCGAGGTGTGGAACAGGCCCTCCTTGGTGATGTGCGGCGACCCGACGTACTGGAAGCCCTCCTCGATGTGCCGGGCGCGGACGTAGTCCTCCATCTCGCGCTTGATCACACCGCCCTTGGGGTGGAAGACCACCAGGCCGGAGCCGATCTCGTCGGGGAAGGAGAAGAGGTCCAGCTCGGTGCCGAGCTTGCGGTGATCGCGGCGCTCGGCCTCGGCGAGCCGGGTCAGATACGCCTTCAGCTCGTCCCGGGACGGCCACGCGGTGCCGTAGACCCGCTGCAGCTGCGGGTTCTTCTCCGAACCACGCCAGTAGGCGGCCGCCGAGCGCATCAGCTTGAACGCCGGGATCAGCCGGGTCGACGGCAGGTGCGGGCCGCGGCACAGGTCGCCCCAGACGCGGTTGCCGTCCTTGTCGAGGTTGTCGTAGTGGGTCAGCTCGCCCGCACCGACCGCGGCGGCCTCCTCGTCCACGTCGCCCTTGATGTCGACCAGTTCGAGCTTGAACGGCTCGTCCTTCAGCTCGGCCTTGGCCTCGTCGAGCGTGCCGTACTCCCGGCGGTGGAAGGTCTGGCCGGCCTTGACGATCTCCTGCATCCGCTTCTCGAGCCGGGCCAGGTCGTCCGGCTGGAACGGCTTCTCGACGTCGAAGTCGTAGTAGAACCCGTCCCGGATCGGCGGGCCGATGCCCAGCTTCGCCTCCGGGAACACGTCCTGCACGGCCTGCGCCAGCACGTGGGCGGCGGAGTGGCGCAGCACGTCGAGCCCGTCCGGGGTGTCCATCGCGACCGGGGTCACCTCGGTGTCGGCGGCCGGCGCCCAGGCCAGGTCACGCAGCCGGCCGTCGGCCTCACGGACCACGACGACCGCCTTCGGCCCGTGGGCGGGGAGTCCGGCGGCGGCCACCGCGTCGGCCGCCGTAGTCCCGGCCGGGACGACTAGAGGGTCGGCCACGACGGGTGTACGGGGTGCAGACACGGTGATCTCCATTCAGACGGTGACGAGACGCCCTGATGCTATCCGCCTGCGGATTGGTCCCCGCTCGCGGCGGCCAGCCACGCCGGGAGCGGTTCGCGGTGGGCGAGCCAGTCGCCCGGGATGCCGTCGAGCCCGGTGTACGCCGCCACCACTCCCCCGGCGATCGCCGCGGTGGTGTCGACGTCCCCGCCGGCCACGACGCACGCCGCGACGGCCGCCGGGAAGTCGTCCAGATACCGGTCGGCGACCCAGAGCGCGAACGGCACGGTGTCCTGCGCGGTCGCCTGGCCGCCGTTGCCCAGCCGCTCGGCCGCCTCGGCGACACCTCCGCGCACGGACGTGGTGAGCCCGTCGCGGACCACGCTCGGGGCGGTGTGCGCCGCGGCGGCGAGCAGCAACCGGCCGGGGTCGGGCCGGTGCCCGTTGAGGCGGGCGGCGGCGGCGTACGCGGCGGCCACCGAGACCGCCACGCCACCGGCGATGCCCTCCGGGTGCGCGTGGGTGACCTCGGCCGCGCGTACCCCCTGCGTCGCCGCGTGGGCCAGGGAGTCCGCATGCCAGGCGCCCAGCGGTGCCGCACGCATCGCCGCGCCGTTGCCGCAGGAGCCCTGCCCGTTGAACGCCGCGGCGGCGGCGATCGGCCAGGGCAGACCCTCGCGGATCTCGCGGAGCATGACGACCGCGCCCGGGCCGTAACCGCGGTAGGGCTCGAACCGGTCGGCCAGCAGCGCGGCGAAGGCGTCCCGGTCGAAGTCGCCCTCGGCGAGGGTGGCGACCAGGCAGCAGGCCTGTTCGGTGTCGTCGGTCCACTCCCAGGGCGGCTCCGGGACACGGGCGTCGAGGAGGTCGGCGGGCTTGATGCCGGGCACGAAGTACTGCGCTCCGAGGGCGTCACCGACGCTGAGGCCGGCGAGACTCTCCAGGGCCAGGGTGCGGCGGGTACCGGGGAAAAGTGTGAATGACATCGGTACTTCGGATCGTATTCCATCACTGAGCGTCATCAAAGACTCTCGTTCGATCACCCTTTAGGTTCTCCTCGCCGGGGACGCTACGGTCTTCGCATGGCCACGGTGTTGCTCGTCGAAGACGATCATGTCGTGCGCGGCGCCATGCTCCGTTCGCTCGCCGACCGGGGGCACGCCGTGCACGCCGTCGGCACCGCACTGGAAGCGCTCCGGCGGGTCGCCGCCGAGACGCCCGACCTGGTCGTTCTGGACCTGGGGCTGCCCGACCTGGACGGGTCGGACGCGCTGCGCATGCTCCGCGGCATCACCGACGTGCCGATCATCATCGCCACCGCCCGCGACGACGAGCAGACCGTCGTGCGGCTGCTGCGGGCCGGCGCCGACGACTACATGGTGAAGCCGTTCACCGGCGCCCATCTGGACGCCCGGATAGCCACCGTGCTGCGCCGTGTCGGCCGGGCCAGCCGCGCCGCACAGCCCGCCGTCCACGAGGTGGGCGAGTTGCGGGTCGACGTCGGCGAGCGCAGCGCCACCCTCGGCGATCAGCCGCTGGCGCTGACCCGCAAGGAGTTCGACCTGCTGGCCTACCTCGCCGCCCGTCCGGGCCGAGTGGTTTCCCGTCGCGAGCTGTTGGAGGAGGTATGGCGACAGCCATCGGTCGGCGAGGACCAGACCATCGACGTGCATTTGTACTGGCTTCGCCGGAAACTGGGCGAGTCCGCGGCGAAGCCCCGCTACCTGCGCACCGTGCGGGGGGTCGGATTCCGGTTGGTGGCGCCGGACTGAGGTTGCGGCTGGCGTACACCACCGCCGCCACGACCGCCGTCGCCGCGCTCGTCTTCCTGCTCCCGCTCGGCTGGGAGCTGCGCAACGACCACCGGGACGCCGCGCTGGCCACCGCCGCGCAGCGCACCTCGACGGTGGCCGGCGCGATCGCGGCCGGCGCCGGTGAGAAGGGTGTCGCCGCCGCGATCGCCGCGGCCGGGGGCGCACCGGTCGTGCACACGCCGGGCCTGGCGCCCTCCTCCGGGGGCCGGGCCGACGCCGGGCTGATCGACCGGGCCGCGGTCGCATCCGAACCGACCGTCGAGGACGTCGACGGCGGAACGGTCCGGCTCCAGCCGGTGACCGCCGGCGGCAAGACCCTGGTGATCGAGGCCTTCGTGCCGGACGCCGAGCTGAACCACCACACCGCGCGGGACTGGTGGCTGCTGCTCGGCCTGGCCGTGGTGCTGGTCGGCGGCGCCGTCGTGGTGGTGGACCGGCTGGCCCGCGGCGCCGTCGGCTCGGCCCGCAACCTGGTCGACGCCGCGCTCGCGGTCGGTGACGGTGACCTGGAGATGCGCATCCAGCCGTCCGGCCCCCGGGAACTGGCCGAGGCCGGTTACGCCTTCAACCGGATGGCCGACCGGCTGGTGACCTCGCGGACCGACGAGCGGGAGCTGGTCGCCGACCTGTCGCACCGGCTGCGGACGCCGCTGACCGCCCTGCGCCTGGACGCCGAGGCACTCGACCCGGACGACACCCAGATCATCGACCTCACCGCCGACGAGGTGGACCGCCGTCGCGGCATCCGGCGCATCCGGACCGCGATCACCACCCTGGAGGACGAGGTCAACCACCTGATCAACACCACCCGGCAGGCCGTCGCGGACCGGGTCGCCGCCGAGCCGGAGGACGGGCTCTGCGACGCCAGCGAGGTCGTCCGGGAACGGATGATGTTCTGGTCGGCGCTCGCCTCCGACCAGGACCGGCAGTACCGGGTGGTCGGTGCGCATCTGCGCATCCCGGTGCCGGTGGCCCGCGCCGAGCTGGCCGCCGCGCTGGACGCGGTGCTGGGCAACGTCTTCCGCTACACCCCACAGGGCACCGCGTTCGAGGTGGCGCTCTCCCGCCGTGACGGCTGGGTGGCGCTGCGCATCGACGACGCCGGCCCGGGCATCCCGGACCCCGAGAAGGCGCTGCGCCGCGGCCAGAGCCAGCAGGGTTCCACCGGATTGGGACTGGACATCGCCCGCCGGGTGGCTCAGGCTACCGGCGGCTCGGTGAGTCTGGACCGGGCCGTGATGGGTGGGGCGAGCGTGGTGATGATGCTGACCGACGCGGACGCCACCCCGAAACAACCGAGCCGGTTCGGCCTGGTCGGGCGGGGCCGGCCGACACGCGACCGCGACCCGGGACGACGACGCTGGCAACGAGGACGGGAATGAGCAAGGGCTTCCATCGCCGCGACCCCATCGAGGACCGTGTCCCCCGGAAGACACAGCGCTTGCTTATATCTGCTTTAAGAAGGTTCCCCTTCTCCGCGCAGGCTGGCAGTGTTCCGTTCGATCCCATCCGGCTTCCCGGATCGCAACCCGCAGCGCGTCCCCATCGCCGCGATTCGCGAAGCCAGCGCGCGGTGGGAGGCGGTCACCCCATGGACCCCTCCCACCGCCAACCCGCTCGACAAGGAGACGCCGTGTCCGCGCATCGCCGGCCGACGTTCCGCGGGTCGCCGCCTGGACGGCGCCGCGCGGCGGGAACCCCGAAACCACCACAGACACGCTCCGCTACCTTCCGGCTCCTTCCGGTAGCCCTCGGCCTGGCGCTGCTCGGCGTCGGCGGCGTGGTCGGCCCCAGCGTGATCAACTACGGTCCGTCGGAGGACGACTACGCGCTGACCGCGCTGCCCACCGACGCCCCCGAGCAGGGACTCGTCTACAGCGGCCTGAAACTGGCCGCGTCCGGCTCGGTCTGCGCCGGGGCGTACCTGGTGTTCGAGGAGACCTGCACGCACGGCCCCGACCCGGCGCCGGACGGTCTCGCGGTACGCCGTGACGTCGCCCCGGTGACCGCAGGCAGTGACGAGGTGACCGTGGTCCGCCGGGAGACCGGTGGGGTTCCCGGCGACGCCGAGATCGCCCGCGACCTGGGTGGCAGCGCGATCACCGCGGACGCGCCGGCCCTGGTCCCGGACGCCGCACCCGGCCAGGCCGACTTCATCCTCGGCCCGGACGACGTGGCCTGCGCCGGCGACGGCCGCACCGGCAAGCGGGTGCAGCTGCTCTACCTGCACGAGTCGGCGTCGGCCAGCCGGTACGGCATGTTCCTCAACTCGTTCCGCACCTGGGCGGCCGGGGTGGACGAGATCTACGACGCGAGCGCCGGGGAGACCGGCGGATCGCGCCACATCCGGTACGTGACGACGCCGGAGTGCCGGCCCGACGTGGCCGAGGTGCAGCTGCCGGACGGTTCGCTGCGCTCGTTCGCCTCCACCATCGACGCGCTGCGGAGCCTCGGCTACAACCGCGCCGACCGCAAGTACCTGATGTTCGCCGACACGAAGCTCTACTGCGGCATCTCCACCTACGTCAACGACACCCGTCCCATCCGCGGCAACCGCAACAACGGCGGCCCGTCGTACTCCCGGGTCGATGCCGGCTGCTGGAGTGCCGCGATGGCCGCCCACCAGCTGACCCACGCGCTCGGCGCGGTGCTGTCCGACTCGCCGAACGCGACCGGCGCGGGCAGCTGCCTGGACGAGTACGACCTGCTGTGCGGCAAGGACCGGACCGGCAAGCCGGTGAAGAACGTGTGCCCGAAGAAGAACGACAACCGCCTCGACTGCGGTCACGACGACTACTTCAGCACCAACCCGGAGCCCGGCAGCTACCTGGCCACCCACTGGAACGTGGCGCTGAGCGAGTTCCTGCTGCGCAGCGACGGTGGCGACGACATCCCCGACGTGCCGGGTGCCGCGGTGCCCGACCAGGGCCCGTCGGCCACGCCCCCGTCGGCGAGGCCGTCGCCGGCCGGCCCGGCGGCGAGTGCACCGGCTCCGGACGGGAGCGCCGGCACCTCGCCGAGCCCGAGCGCCTCGGTGAGTGCTCCGGCCATCCCGGACCCGGGTGCCTCGACGACGCCGCCGGTGGTGGCGGTGACCCCGGTCGCGCAGCACCGGCCGGACACCACTCCCGCGCCCGGCACCGGCGACAGCGACGGTCTCGGGGCACCCCCCGGTGTCACCAACGACGGTGTGCAGGCGGTGCTGGAGATCCGCGAGGCGACGAGCGGTTCGGTCCGGCTGATCTGGAGCGCCGCCGCGAAGGACACCGACTACGAGGTCCTCGTCGACGGCGAGCCGGTGGCCACCACCCGCGCCACCCGGGCCCGCCTGATCGGGCTCCGGCCGGATGCGAAATACCGGGTCGAGGTCCGCAACCGCAAGCGCGGCTACCTCGCCAAGGGCACCGCGGCGACGGCGCCGGCGGCCCGCCCGGTGCAGAACTCGTGGTTCGTGCTGACCAACTCGCTGACCGGCGGCGCCGCCGACCTGTACGCGGCCCGCTCCACCGACGGCACACCGGTCACCCTCGGCAGCGACGAGGGCGGCACCCAGCAGCAGTGGCAGCTGGTGCCGGCCGGCAACAACAGCTACTCGCTGGTGTCGAAGGCGAGCAACCGGTGCGCGGTCCCGCTCGGCGGCCGCGCGGTCGCCGGGGCACCGCTGGTGCAGGGCGACTGCCAGGCCGGTACGGCCGGCCGGTGGACGTTGCGGGAGTCGGCGTACGGCTTCACGATCCGCGCCACCACCGGCGATCTGGTGATCGGGGTGGGCGCACAGCGCTTCGGCACGCAACGCGTGCTGGTACTGCAGGAGGACACCGAGCAGCGGCACCAGAGCTGGACTGCTGTGCCGGACTGACGGGAGAAGAAAGCGATGCCCGATGTGCTGAGTAGGCCGCAGACCGAGCCGGACGACAATCCGGCCCGGTTCACCCGGCGACGAGTGGTGCGATGGTTGACGATTCTCACCATCGGCACCCTGACGATGGTCGCCTGCTGGCAGGACCCGCTCTACCCCTGAGCCGCCCGGTAGGCGTCGATCTCGGCGATCAGGACGCTCTTGCCGGCCGCCGGCTGGAAGCTGTGCCGTACGGCGGCGCGGGCCAGGTCCGCGACGCCGTCCTCGTCCAGCTTCAGCAGCCGGGCCGCGGTGGCGTACTCCCGCTCCAGGGTGGTGCCGAACATCGGCGGGTCGTCGGAGTTGACGCTGACCGGGACGCCGGCCGCCACGAGTGTGGCGAGCGGGTGTTCCTCGATGTCGGCGACGGCCCGGGTCCGCAGGTTGGACGTGGGGCACACCTCCAGCGGGATCTGGTGCTCGGCGAGGTGGGCCATCAGCCGCTCGTCGCGGGCGGCGGCGATGCCGTGGCCGATGCGCTCGGCGCCCAGTTCGCGCAGGGCGTCCCAGACGGTCTCCGGCCCGGTGGTCTCGCCGGCGTGCGGGACGCTGTGCAGCCCGGCGGCGCGGGCCTGGTCGAAGTACGGCTTGAACTGCGGCCGCGGCACGCCGATCTCCGGCCCACCCAGCCCGAAACTGATCAGGCCGTCGGGTCGCTCGTCCAGGGCGATCCGCAGCGTCTGCTCGGCCGCGGGCAGCCCGGCCTCGCCCGGGATGTCGAAGCACCAGCGCAGGTCCACCCCGAAGTCGCGGGCGGCACCGAGCCGGGCGTCCTCGATCGCCTCGCAGAACGCCTTCGCCGCGATGCCCCGCCGCACGCTGGAGTACGGCGTGACGGTCAGCTCGGCATACCGCACGTTCTGCCGGCCCAGCTCCCGGCCGATCTCGTAGGTGAGCAGCCGGACGTCCTCGTCGTCGCGGATCAGGTCGACGACGCTCAGGTAGATCTCGATGAAGTGCGCGAAGTCCCGGAAGGCGAAGTAGTCGGCGAGCAGCGCCGGATCGGCCGGCACCGGTGAACTGCCCTCGTGCCGGGCGGCCAGCTCGGCGACGATCCGCGGTGACGCCGAGCCGACGTGGTGGACGTGCAGCTCGGCCTTGGGCAGGCCGGCGATGAACGACGTCAGGTCGGTCAAGATTTCTCCCTAGTCAGATGGAGGCCACCACGAAGATACGGCGGAAGGGGAACGCCACGAGGCCGTGCCGCTCCGGATGGTCGGCGATGATCCGTTCGGCCAGTTCGGCGCGGAAGGCGGCCCACGCGTCGTCGTCGAGGGCCGCGCGCACCGGGCGCAGGGCGGTCCCCTCCATCCAGCGCAGCACCGGGTGCTCCTGTCCGGTCTCCCAGGGCAGCAGGTGCAGGTAGGTGGTCTCCCACGCGTCCACGCTCGCCCCGGCCGCGGTCAGGGTCTCCGCGTAGCCGGCGGCGTCGGAGACGGGGTCGGCCCGCAATCCGACCGGCGACAGCTCCCGGGCGGCCCGGTGCCCGGGGCTGTCGAAGTTGCCCGGCACCTGCATCGCGAGCCAGGCCCCGGGCGGGAGCTCCCGCACCCAGCGGGCGAGCATCTCGCGGTGTCCCGGCACCCACTGGAGGGCGGCGTTGGTGACGACGACGTCGACGTCGGGTTCCGGGCTCCAGCCGGCGATGTCACCGCGCCGGAACTCGACCGGGCCGGCCTCGGCGGCGGCTTTGGCGATCATCTCGGCGGACGAGTCGATCCCGGTCACCCGGGCGCCGGGCCAGCGCCCGGCGAGGGTCCGGGTCAGGTCGCCGGGCCCGCAGCCCAGGTCGGTGACGGCCCGGGGCCGCTCGGCACCGATCCGGGCGACGAGGTCGAAGAACGGACGGGAGCGCTCGGCGCCGAAGCGGCGGTAGATCGCGGGATCCCACATGGCAACCTCCTAAACCGTACGTACGTCTTGTTTGAAGTTACCAGCTGAGCGGTAGGGTCACGAGGTGGAAAAACGAAGCTTCCGTAGGCTGGGCAGGACCGTCGGCGTGGTGGGTCTCGGTGCCTGGCAGCTCGGTGCCGACTGGGGGCAGGTCAGCGAGGCCGACGCGCACGCCACCCTCCAGGCCGCCGTCGACTCCGGGGTCACCTTCATCGACACCGCCGATGTGTACGGTGACGGCCGCAGCGAGCAGATCATCGGCTCGTTCCTCGCCGATCACCCGGACCTGACCGTCTTCACCAAGATGGGCCGCCGGCTCCCCCAGGAGCCCGCCAACTACCACCTGGACAACTTCCGGGCGTGGACCGACCGCTCCCGGGCCAACCTCGGCGTGGACACGCTGGACCTGGTGCAGCTGCACTGCCCGCCCACCGCCGTCTTCAGCTCGGACGAGGTCTACGACGCTCTCGACACGCTGGTCGAGGAGAAGCGGATCGCGGCGTACGGCGTGAGCGTCGAGAAGGTCGACGAGGCACTCGCCGCGATCGCCCGGCCCGGAGTCGCCAGCGTGCAGATCATCCTGAACGCGTTCCGGCTCAAGCCGCTGGAGCGGGTGCTGCCGGCCGCCGCCGAGGCCGGGGTGGGCATCATCGCCCGGGTGCCGCTCGCCAGTGGCCTGCTGTCCGGGCGCTATGACGAGAGCACCACGTTCGGCGCCGACGACCACCGCAACTACAACCGGCACGGCGAGGCGTTCGACGTCGGCGAGACCTTCTCCGGTGTGGACTTCCGGGTGGGCCTGGAGGCGGTGGGCCGGCTGCGCCCGCTGGTGCCGGCCGGCGCGACGATGGCGCAATTCGCTCTCCGCTGGATCATCGATCAACCGGGGGTCACGGCCGTGATCCCGGGTGCCCGTAACCCGGAACAGGCACGGGCGAACGCGGCGGCGGCCGACCTTACGCCACTCCCGCCGGAAAGCCGGGAAATGATCACTGCGGTCTACGATGAGTTGATTCGCCCACAGGTGCACGACAAATGGTGAACAATGAAACCGAGCCACCGCGGTTGAGAGGCTGGCTCACCATGTCCCTCGGTCTGCTCGCCGTCGTACTCGGTGGCGTGTGGACGCTTCAGGGCTTGGATTACCTGGGCGACAGTCTGATGAGCGGGCAGACGGTGTGGGCGGCGGTCGGCGGCGCGCTGATCGTTGTCGGACTGGCATTGATCGTCGTGGGGATGCGCCGGCGTTCCAGCGGACAGCACTGAGGTCCACCCGCGCGGGCGGACCGACGAAAGAGGCCCCGCACCTCGGTGACGAGGGTGCGGGGCCACGGTCGGGCCGGCCTCCGCCAGGCGGCCGGCGACCGGTCTCACGACCGGTTTAGATAAGGTCTCAGAGCGGGCGAACCTGCTCCGCCTGGGGGCCCTTCTGGCCCTGGGCGATCTCGAACTCGACCCGCTGGTTCTCCTCCAGAGTGCGGTAGCCGCTCGTCTGGATGGCCGAGAAGTGGACGAACACGTCAGCACCCCCGCCGTCGACGGTGATGAAGCCGAAGCCCTTGTCTGCGTTGAACCACTTCACGGTTCCTTGCGCCATGCTGAACTCTCCTTCTGAAAATGCCGGCCCGCCCAACCGCGGCAGCGCGGGGCCGATGACCGTTTTCGAGCAGCGGTACCGCGAGGCGGCCTTTCAGAGGACGTCCCGTCCACTCGGCCCTCGCGACACCTGGCGCCCCTCCCGGGATGGGGCCGGCGTCCCGTGGGCCCAGCAGAAGCTAGCGAACCACGTACGCAAAAACTGGCCACACTGTACCCGAAAATCGGGCCGCAAAGCTGCCCCTCGAAGGAATCCAATAATGGGTGACCGATATGGAAAAGGCCCCCCACTTCTTACCGAACGAGTCCGGTACGAAGCGGGAGGCCGCCAAGACAGTTGTCTATACAGAAGATGATCTAGTCGGGCCACGTGCCGGTCAGTTTGTGGGTGGTGATCACGCCCCCACGGTGGACCGCAGCCTTCACCAGTGAGAAGATCGCGCCCTGCAACGCGGCCGCGGTGAGGATCTCGCCCCAGCTTCGATCCGGGTCGCCGGCGTCCGGTGCGTCGTCCTCTCCGGCGACCAGCTTCCACACCTCTTTGAAGAGGAAACCAGCGGCCGCACCGGCGGCGAAACCGAGCGCCACGTTGACCGGCTTCAGTGCGACTTTCGAAAACTTGCCCGCCATCAGCGCCTCCCTCGGACGATCAGGATGATCCCGGCCAGTGCCGCCAGTCCGGCGACCACCAGCACCGTGGGCATCGGATTGGCTCGTACCCGCGATCCGGCCTGATATGCCAGTTCCCGCGGCGGGGTCTCGCGAACCCGGTCGGTCGCACCGGCCGCGGCCTCGCGCACCCGGCCGGTCATCGCGGCGGCCTGGGTCAGCACCCGCTGCTTGGTCTCCTGCACCTGCTCACGGGCGCGGGCCTTCACATCCGCGCGCGCGGCCAGCGCCTGCACCGTCGCGCCCAGATCGGCGCGGGTCTGCTTGATGTCATCGCGCAGCGCCGCCAGGTCCGGCTTCGCGGCGGATCCGTTCGTCTCTGTCATGCCCGGCTACGCTCCTTGACCGCGTGTTTCACTTCGTCGACATCGGCCTTGACACTCTCGATCGCGGCCAGCGGCTCCGGCGGGACGGCCCGGCTGAACTGCTTCTTGCCGACCAGCGCGAGCACGCCGGCGGTCGCGAAGAGCACCACCGTGACGATCAGGGCGGCCAGCCAGAGCGGTAGGACCAGGTCCAGGGCGATGACCACGGTCGCGATCGCCGCGCCCAGCCCGTACAGCCCCAGCGCTCCGGCGCCACCGAACAGCCCGGCGCCGATACCCGCCCGTTTGCCCTTCTCTGCCAGCTCAGCCTTGGCCAGGGCGATCTCGTCCCGGACCAGACGGCTCAGTTGCTCACTGGCCTGCTGCACCAGCTCCGCGGTCGACCTCTCGGCGGTCGGCCGGACGGGAACGCCGTTCACGACATCGGCCATCATGTCCCCCCTTTCCGTGTGTCCGGGGTATGCCCTGATCAGAGGTCTCTCAATCCTTGCTCTCCGACGCAACCGGGACGGGCCCTCCGAACACCACTCCGCGGGCTTCACCGTCCAGCCCGCCGCTGAAGACCCGGGCCGCGTCCGAGTCGGCATCGGCGTCCGCGACGGTGTCCGGCCGGTGCCGGCGGACCGGCTGGACCGGCACCGGCGCGGCCTGCTCGACCTCGGCGCGCATCCGCGGCACCGCGGCCCGCTGGTGCTGCCAGATCCAGCCGACCAGCCGCTCCCGGACCAGGCACCGCAGGTCCCACAGCGCCGCCGCGTCGTTCGCGCTGACCAGGGCCCGCAGGCGGATCCGCCCGTCGACCGCCTCGGTCACCTGGAGCACGCAGACCTTGCCGTTCCACAGGTCCGACTCCTCACAGACACGCCGCAGCTCGGCCCGCACCGGCTCGATCGGGGTGGCCCAGTCCACGTCGATCTCGGCGGTGCCGAGCACCGCCGACGACGTCCGCGTCCAGTTCTGGAACGGCTTGGTGGTGAAGTACGACGTGGGCAGGATCAGCCGCCGGTCGTCCCAGATCTGCAGCACCACGTAGGTCAGGGTGATCTCCTCGATCCGGCCCCACTCCTGCTCCACCACGACCACGTCGTCGACCCGGATCGCGTCGCTGAACGCCAGCTGGATGCCGGCGAACACGTTACCCAGGGTGCTCTGCGCGGCCAGGGCGGCGACCACGCTGATCACGCCGGCCGAGGCGAGCACGCTGGCGCCGAGCGCCCGGATGTCGGGGAAGGTCATCAGCATGACGCCGATGGTCAGCACCACGATGGCGGCAACGGTGACCCGGCGCAGCATCACCACCTGGGTCTTGATCCGCCGGCTCTTCAGATTGTCCGGCACGTCGGTGCGCCACCGGGCCAGTGCCATGTCCTCCAGCACCAGCAGGGTGGCGCCGACCAGCCAGGCGGCGGCCGCTATGCAGAGCAGCACCAGCGCGTGCACCACACCGGATCGTCCGTGGAAGTCACCGGCCCAGATCCGGACGGCCTGCTGCACCGTGGTCAGCGTGACGGTCGCCAGGAACGGCCGGTGCATGGTCCGGGCCAGGGCGGCGGCGAGCGGGTAACGGCGCCCGATCCGTTTGACGATCCAGTGGACTATCTCGACGAACACGATCGCCGCCCCCGCCGCGGCGGCGACGGCGAGCGGAGCTGTCACAACGCTGGACACTTGATCTCCTTCCCACGGGCGTGGTCACGGCCGGCGTCCAGCCTTGCCCGAGGGGGCGGACGGAAACACCGGTGGCGGCGGATGTCGGAGATAGCTCACATCCGCCGCCGGGGTTCCGTCCCGTGTCAGATCTTGCGGTACTTGGCCTGCGCGAGGCAGTAGACGCCGAACGCGGCGATACCGGCGGCGATCAGGACCAGCAGCCAGACACCCCAGGAGTAGCCGGCCAGCGTCTTCAGAGCGGCGTCCAGACCACGGGCCTGCTCCGGGGCGTAGTTGACGGCGGCGATCACCACGAGGAGACCGGCGATCGCGTACGCCACGCCCTTGGCCATGTAACCGGCCATGCCCAGGCGGACGATCGGCTGGCGGGTGCCGGCCGGCATCTGCTGGGTGTTGAGGTGACGGAGGAACTTCTTCTTCCAGCCGTAGTACGCCATGCCGACACCGATGCCGAGCACCACGAGACCGATCACGCCGACCAGGATGCGGCCGCTCTCGGAGGCCATCAGGCCGGAGGCGCCGCTCGCGTTGCTGTCACCCATCGAGGAGCCGGCGTCCTGGACCACCTTGATGGCGTTCCAGGCGAGGTAGCTGTAGAGGAGGGTGCGGGCGCCGGAGAGGATCCGCTCGGCCATGGCCCGGCGGTCCCGCGGCCCGCTCTCGCCGATCGCGGCCTCGAACGCCTGCCAGATCGCCATCGCGATCAGGCCGACGGCGATGATGATCAGCAGCGTCTTGCCGAACGGCTGCTTGGCGATGCTCTGGAGGGCTCCGGACTGGTCACTGTCCTGGTTGGAGCCGCCCAGGGCCACCTGCAGCGCGATCCAGGCGAAGAGCAGGTGGATGATGCCGTACCCGATGAACCCGCCCCGGGCCAGAAGCTCCAGGGGCTTGCTCTCGGCGGCCCGTGACGCGGTGTGCTTGACGTTCGAGGCTGCGGTCATGCCCCCCAATGTGACCAGCGGCGACGATCGTCAAACGTGGGCCGTCAGCGGGACACCTCGATCTGGATCGCGTCAGACGTCACGCTGGACAGCGAGACCTGGAGCCCGCCGACGTCGACGGCCTGCTGGCCCTTGGTGAGCTGGATCTGCTCGCCGGCCACGTCGAGAGTCACCGTGTTCTCGTCGGCGGAGATGAACTTGGCCTGCACCCCGAGCACCTCGACACTGGCGTTGGTCTCTCGCTTGATGTTGACGGTGCACTGGTCGAGGCCACAGCTGACGTCGTCACTGCACCCGGTGAGCAGGGTGAGGCCGAGGGCGGCGGAGGCGAGAGCGGCGGCGATGCGGCGGCGGGGCAAGGAGATCAACACCCTTCCCACGGTACGGGGTCCGAGCAAACCTAAGGTGGCAAGCGTGAGCGAATATCCGGTCCGCGACAACACCGCCGAGCACCGTTTCGAACTGAGCGTCGACGGCGAGGTGGGCGCACTGGCCACCTACCGGCTGCGCGACGGCGTGGTGAACATCCTGCACACCGAGACCGCACCGCCGATGCGCGGCCATGGCCTGGCCGGCGAACTGGCCCGGCAGACCCTCGACCAGATCCGCGAACGCGGCGACCGGGTCGTCCCGTCCTGCCCGTTCTTCGCCAGGTGGATCGAGGAGCATCCCGCCTACCAGGACCTGGTGGTCAGCCGCTGAGTCGCCGACGTCCCGCCCCGCCGACGTCTCGTGGACACGGCGGGGCGGGACGGTCCCCGGGAGGTGAAGCTCAGGCGGCGATCGGCTGCGGGGCCGGCTCGGGGACGTCCACCCCGGCGATGATCTCGGCGGCGGCCCGGCCCAGTGCCCGGGTCGCCCCGTGCGTGGCGATGTGCACCCCGCCGGTCACCGTGACCGGGATGCCCATCTCGACGACGATCGCGTCCGGCCGCGCCGCGAGGACCCCGGCCAGCGTCCGGTCGATCCACGGGTGGCGGTGCACGTCGCGGACCACCAGGACCAGCGGCCCCTCGCCCGCCCCGGCCAGCACCGGCACCGACGGGTCGGCCAGCGCCTCCAGGTCGGCGGCCTCGAACCGGACCGCGGTGGTGCCGGGCAGCAGCTCGGCGAGCGGTTCGCCGACCCCCCACGGGGTCTCGCTGCCGATCGCGATGTTGCGCGGCGGCGCGAACTCGACCACGTGCGGGATGCCGGTCACCGGCAGGGACGGGCTCGCGCCGGTGCTGGTCACCCGCACCGCCCGGCGCGCGGCCGCGAACCCGACCGTCGAGCCGAGCACCGCGACCTCGGTACCGGCCGCGGCGTCGGCGATCGCCCGGGCACCGGTCGCGATCTGCGTCCGGGTGGTCCAGGCGGCCAGCCGGCGGACCCGCGTGACGGCGTCGCGCAGCCGCTGCTCGGGGATCTCCCCGGAACGGACCGCCTCGACGATCGCGTCCCGCAACCGGATCGCGGTCTGCTCGTCGGCGTGGTCACCGCCCACGCAGATGGCGTCCACCCCGGCGGCGATCGCCCGGACCGCGGCGCCCTCCAGGCCGTAGCGGCGGCACACCCCCTGCATCTCGATGCCGTCGGTGACGATCAGGCCGTCGAAGCCCAGTTCCTGGCGGAGCAGGCCGGTAAGGATGCGCGGGCTGAGCGTGGCCGGCAGCTCCGGGTCCCAGGCCGGGACCAGCAGGTGGCCGGTCATCACCGACCGGGCACCGGCCGCGATCGCCGCCCGGAACGGGACCAGCTCGCACTCGGCCAGTTCGTCCTCGGTCCGGGCGATCACCGGCACGTCGTGGTGCGAGTCGACGGCGGTGTCGCCGTGACCCGGGAAGTGCTTGGCGCACCCGGCCACCCCGGCCGACTGGAGCCCGCGGATGAAGGCGGACGTGTGCCGGGCGACCAGGTGCGGCTCGGCGCCGAAGGCCCGTACCCCGATGACCGGGTTTCCGGGGTTGCTGTTGACGTCGGCGTCCGGGGCGTAGTCGAGGGTGATGCCGGCGTCGGCCAGCTCCCGGCCCAGATCCCGGGCGACCAGCTCGGTCAGCTCCGGGTCGTCGACCGCGCCCAGGGCCAGATTGCCCGGGCGGGAGCTGCCGTGCCGCGACTCGAACCGGGTGACGTCACCGGCCTCCTCGTCGATGGCAACGATCACATCGGGGTTCTCCGCGCGGAGCTGCGCGGTGAGGGCGGCCACCTGTGCGGGCGACTCCACGTTGCGGGCGAAGAGCGCCACGCCCCCGAGCCCGGTGCCGAGCCAGCGGCGGACCCAGTCCGGCGCGGTCGTTCCCACGAAACCCGGTTGCAGTACCGCAGCTGCCAGTTCCGGCAATTCGCCGTGAATGGACATGTGCCCCCGTACCTCCGATGCGTTCTGCTCCCCGTTACGGGGACCTATGTTCACACCCCCCGCAGACTTTAGTCAACAAACCTTTCTATTTGCTGTCACGTCCCGATCGCTAGGATGTGCACGTGCTCACTCCCCTCGCCGCAACGGGTGTCGACTGGTCCGAGGTGCATGCCGTCCGGCTCCTCGGCATCGCCCTGGCCGTGCTCTTCCTGCTCTGGGCGATCCGCCGCATGTTCGGAGGCAAATAGGGGTATCGGGGCGCCATGCGCATCGGATACTTCCTATCGAGCGAGGAGTACTCGCCCACCGAACTGATCGAGCAGGCCAAGGGCGCGGAGCGCGCGGGTTTCCAGGGCCTGTGGATCTCCGACCACTACCACCCGTGGGTGGACGCCCAGGGCCAGAGCGCGTTCGTGTGGTCCATGATCGGCGCACTGAGCCAGGCGACGGGCCTGCCGATCACCACGGCGGTGACCTGCCCGACCGTCCGCATCCACCCGGCGGTGATCGCCCAGGCCGCCGCCACCAGCGCGGTCCTCACCGGCGGCCGGTTCCGGCTCGGCGTCGGCACCGGAGAGGCGCTCAACGAGCACATCTTCGGCGACGCGTGGCCCGAACTCGACGTCCGCCTGGAGATGCTCGAAGAGGCCGTCGAGATCATGCGCGGCCTCTGGACCGGCGAGACGTTCTCGCACCACGGCAAGCACTACACCGTGGAGAACGCCCGGATCTACACCCTGCCGGAGAAGCCGGTCGAGATCCTGGTGTCCGGTTTCGGGCCCAAGGCCGTCGACTCCGCGGGCCGGATCGGCGACGGCTACGTCAGCGTCATGCCCGACGGCGACCTGGTCAGCCGGTTCCGGAAGGCCGGCGGCGGCGGCAAGGTCGCGCAGGGCGGGTTCAAGGCCGCCTTCGCCGGCACCGCGGAGGAAGGGGCCCGGATCGCGTACGAGAAGTGGCCCAACGCCGGCGTGCCCGGCGAACTCTCCCAGGTGCTGCCCTCCCCCAAGCACTTCGAACAGGCGTCCCAGCTGGTGACCCAGGAGATGGTGGCCGAGGCCTTCGTCTGCGGCAACGACCCGGAGCAGCATCTGGAGATGATCCGGAAGTACGCCGATGCCGGCTTCGACGAGGTCTACGTCGCCAACACCGGCCCGCACTACCAGGGCCTCTTCGACCTGTACGCCCGCGAGATCCTCCCGAAGATCGGATAGCCTCCCCTCGATGAAACTGCCGATCTACGGCCCGCGTCTGCGCCGGGTCGCCCGCAACCAGTTCGGGTGGCGCAGCCTGCGACCCGGCCAGTTCAAGCCGATGCGCGCCGTACTGCGCCGCAAGGACGCCCTCGTGGTGCTCCCGACCGGTGCCGGGAAGTCGGCGATCTACCAGATCCCGGCCGTGCTGCTGCCCGGCCCGACCGTGGTGATCTCGCCGCTGCTCGCCCTTCAGCAGGACCAGATCGCCGCCCTCAACGACCGTGGCGACGCCCGGACCCGCGCGGTCCGGGTGAGCTCCCAGGAGACGCCCAAGGAACAGCGGGAGGCGATCGAGGCGGTCCGCCGCGGCGAGGCCGAATTCCTCTTCATCACCCCGGAACAGCTCAGCAACCCCGAACGCCAGGCCGAGGTGAAGTCGCTGAAGCCCGGCCTGGTCGCGGTCGACGAGGCGCACTGCATCTCCGCCTGGGGGCACGACTTCCGCCCCGACTACCTCACGCTCGGCGACATGATCAAGAAGATCGGCCGGCCGCCGATCCTGGCGCTCACCGCCACCGCGTCGCCGCCGGTCCGCGAGGACATCATCGCCCGGCTGCGCCTGGACAAACCGGAGATCCACGTCTCGGGTCTGGACCGGCGCAACCTGTTCCTCGAGGTCGCGTACTGCCCCGACGACAACTACCGGTGGCGCAAACTGACCACGATGCTCGACGAGGAACAGCGGCCCGGCATCATCTACGTCGCCACCCGCCGCAACGCCGAGGAACTCGCCGAACGCCTCACCTCGTCCGGCTACCCGGCCGCCTATTACCACGGCGGGATGGCCGCCGGCCTGCGCGAGCAGCGCCACGAGGAGTTCACCGACGACAAGGTCGACATCATGGTGGCGACCTCGGCGTTCGGCATGGGCATCGACAAACCGAACATCCGCTGGGTCGCGCACGTCGCCCTGCCCGACTCCCCGGACAGCTACTTCCAGGAGATCGGCCGGGCCGGCCGCGACGGCGAACCCGCCCGCGCGCTGCTGCTGTGGCGCTCCGAGGACGAGGCCATCCAGCGCTTCTTCCAGGGCGGCTCCCCCGACCTCGAGGAACTGCGCAACCTCGCCGGCGAACTGCACAAGGGACCGGCCTCCAAGACGGCGCTCCAGAAGGCGACCGGGCTCGGGCCCCGCAAGCTCGGGCAGTACCTCAACCTGCTGGAACAGGCGGGCGCCGTACGGCCCGGCTCGGGCCACAAACTGACCGTCCCGGCCCGTGCTCCGCTCCCCGCCGAGGCGGCCGAGGCGGCGGCGGCGGAACACGAACGGCAGCAGGCGGTCATGCGGTCCCGGACCGACATGATGCGCGGGTTCGCCCAGTCCCGGCAGTGCCGCACCGAGACGCTGCTGGCGTACTTCGGCGAGAACCTGAAGAAGCCGTGCGGCCACTGTGACAATTGCGCCGACGGCACCGCCCAGGAGATCGCCGCCGCCGAACCGGCCGGCCCGTTCCCGGTGCACGCCCGGGTCCAGCACGGCGAATGGGGCGGTGGCATGGTGATGAACTACGAGGAGGACCGGATGACGGTCCTCTTCGACTCGGTCGGCTACAAGACGCTGTCGGTGCCGGTCGTCGTCGAACAGGAACTGCTGGCGCGGGAGGCTCCCGCCTGAGCCACCGGACCGCGCCGGAAGCGCTCCCATGAGGTTGCGCGAGTGTGCCATCATGCGCACGTTGCCGGTACGGGGGAGGCGAATGTGGCTGCGTCAACCAAACGACGATCACCGCTCTGGGCGAGGATCTGTGTCGGACTGGGCGCGGTGATGCTGGTCACCGGCGGCGGAACCCTCGTCGCCGGCCAGGCACTCGTCGCCAAGTACACCGACGCGGTCACCGACGAGAGCCTCCTCGCGCCGATCCAGGCGCAACCCGCCCAGGCCGCCGAGGTCGCCGAGGTGAAGTCCGACATCGACGGCTCGGTCAACATCCTGCTCGTCGGCATCGACCCGCGCGACGACCAGACCGCGCCGCTGGCCGACTCCATCGTGATCGCGCACATCCCGCGGGACCGGCACACCGCGTACCTCTTCTCCATCCCCCGCGACCTGCGGGTGGACATCCCGGCGTTCAAGGCGTCCGGCACCGGCGCCGACCGCACGAAGATCAACGCCGCGATGGCGTACGGCAGCCGGCTCGGCGACGGCAAGTTCAGCCCGGCGCAGGGCTTCCAACTGCTCGCCGCAACCGTCGGCAACGTCACCGGGATCAAACGGTTCGACGCCGGCGCCATCGTCAACTTCGGCGGCTTCAAGAAGATCGTCGAGGCGATGGGCGGCGTCGAGATGGTCATCGACATGGACGTCAAGTCCGAGCACCTGGGACCCGACGGCAAGACCCGGGAACGCATCGCGCGCTGCCGCAACGACCACACGTCGGCCAGCTGCGCCCACCCGTACACCGGACCGCAGAAGTTCTACAAGAAGAGCGACAAGCCGGTACGGATGCAGGCGTGGGAGGCACTCGACTACGTCCGCCAGCGGTACGGCGCCGACATGGACGACTACGACCGGCAGCGGCACCAGCAGCAGTTCATCAAGGCGATGGCGAAGCAGGCGATGAGCCGCGACGTGGTCACCGACCCGGGCAAACTGCTCGCCGTCATGGACGCGGCCGGCGGCTCCCTCACCTTCTCCGGCAACGGGCACACCGTGCTGGAATGGGCGATGGAGCTCAAATCACTCAACGTCGACGACATGATCACGGTGAAGCTGCCGGGCGTGGGCATCAACGAGGGCCGCTACCTGGGCGAGCAGTTCGAGCCGGAGGTCGCCGACTTCTTCAAGGCGCTCGCCGAGGACCGGGTGCCCGGGTTCCTGCTCGACCACCCGACATTCATCAACGAGACCAACTGACCGTCCCCGCCCCACCGAAACAGCATCGGTGACGCCAGCCGCGACGGCTGGGATGTGCGCCGGCCCAGACAGCCGGAACGCCTTGGAATGCGAGCCACCCCAAGCAGCCTGAACGCCTTGGGAATGCGAGCCGCCTCAAGCAGACGGAACGCCCTGAGAATGCGAGCCGGCCCAAGCAGCGGGAAAACGGCTTAGGAGTGTCACCCGCCGCCGTCCCGGCCAGCCGTCGCCTTCAGGTGTTAGCCGACCAGACCCACGGGGACGGCGCCTCGGGTCTTAGCCGGCCCGACCCGCCGGGACGGCCCCTCGGGTTTTAGCCAGTCCGGCCCACCGTCCCGGCGCCTCGGGTGTTAGCCAGCCTGGCCCGGCAGGACGCCGCCTCGGGTGTTAGCCGGCCCGGCGGGCCGGGGTCGGGTTGTCAGCCGGCTCGGCGGGACAGCGTCTGCAGTGTCAGCGGGCCCATAGGGACGGCATCAGGGGGTCTCAGCCGGCGACGGCCTTGCGGAAGGCTTCTACGGCCAGGCCGGAGACCGCCTTGCCGTGGCCGAAGACGGCGTGGTCGAACTCCAGCTCCGCCAGACGGGCCAGGCTCTCACCGGCCCGGACCGGGTCCGCCGTGACCGCCCGCGGCGGGCCGGACACCCGGCCCCGGCGGGCGGCCGCCGCATCCCCGGCGAACAGCACACCACCGGCCCGGTCCAGCAGGAACGAGACATGCCCGCGGGTGTGACCCGGCGTGTGCAGGGCGGTGAACCCGGGCAACGGCTCGGAACCGTCGGTGGTGATCAGCTGGTCGACCTTGGTCGGCTGGACCGTGCCGATCAGGCGCCCGGCCAGCTTGCCCAGAAGGCCGGCCGGCTGCGCGGGCGGAATGTGACCACCGATCCACGGAACCTCGGCGGCATGCGCGATCACCCGGGCGCCGGTCTGTTCCCGCAGGGCGGCGAGGCTGCCGATGTGGTCGGGGTGATGGTGGGTAACCAGGATCGTGGTCACCTCGCCGAGCGAACGCCGAATACCGCGCAGACCACGCTCGATCAGCGGCAACCGGCCCGGCAGACCGGTGTCGACCAGGACCACACCGTCATCGGTGACGATCAGGTGCACGTTGACATAACCCACGCGGAGTTCGAAGACCCCGTCGACCACCTCTCGCACGACGACGATTCTGTCAGCCGCCGCAAACCCTGCCCAGCCGGCAGGCCGAGCGACCGAGTCCCGTCACCACACCGCGACGGGGAACAAGGTCGGCGGATACGAACCCAGCTCGTTCTGCAAGGCGCCCCGTAGAACATCGGGACTGCGCCACACGACCGAAACCCGTGTTCCGGGCCGAATCCCGACGATCACCGCTACCCCAACCGCTAACGCCCTCGCCGGCTGGCTCCCAGCGCTGCCTCAGCCCTCACGAGACAGCGGTGACAACCAGCCAAGGCCCAGCGGCTGGCTCCCACCGCTGCCACCACCCGCGACACAACGCTGACAACCAGCCGAGGATCGGCGGCTGGTCCCCACCGCTTCCTCGGCGCCCCGGAAACAACGGTGAGAGCCAGCCGAAGGCCGGCGGCTGGTCCCCACCGCTGCCTCAGCGCCCCTGAGACAGCGGTGAGAGCCAGCCGGGGGTCGGCGGCTGGTTGTCACCGCTGTCTCGGCGTTCCTGAGGCAGCGGTGGGAGCCAGCCGAGGGGTGGGGGTTTACGGGGGTGGGAGGTGGGACAGGGCCTGGGCCAGAGCGGTCAGGGTGAGGGCTGCGATCGCCACGACGGCGATGGTGCGAGCGGGGATGGGGGCGGGGCGTAGGTGGCGGAGGTGAGGATTGAGTACGGGATCACCAGCACGGTCGCGGTCACCAGGCCCTGTACGTAGCCTCGCACCAGCAGGGACTGTCCGATGTCGATCAGTCCGTGCCAGCCGAATACCAGGACCGCCGTGCGGGAGAACGTCGAGTGGCCGGCCGTGAGCACGCCTCGCACCGTTGCGGCCAGGACTGCGATCCCGAGCACGGTGGCCGCCACCGCGAACCGGGGCGTCGTCGTGCCGAGGCTCTCCACCAGGGCGGGTGGCCAGCCTTGCGCCAGCAGGCGCGGGACGGTGGCGGCCGACCAGCGGGACGCGGAGAGCGCCTCCTCGACGTTGTGTACCGCCCAGGCTACGAAAAGCCCGGAACAGACCAGCGGGCGAGACATGGAACTGATCGTCACAGGATGCAACGACGGCGGAAAGGGGTAGGTAAGAATGCTGACGGCCGCCACGGCGGCCGGCCGAGGGAGAAGGGACAAGCGTGTGACGGATCGACCGCTCTATGCCGAACTGGGGTTCACCGATGCCGAATGGGGTCTGCTGACCGGCCTGCCGCAGTCGGTGCTCACCGCTGCCAGCGCCGCCAGCCCGGACAGTGCGCGCAAGACCCGGGCGGAGAGCGCCGCCGGGCTGGACCGGATCTCGGATGCCCGGTCGTCGGCGAGCACGCTGGTCGCGGCGGTCGCCACGGCCGCGGTGGCCGAGGCCGGTGACCCGGAGATCGGCGAGGAGCCGCCGGTGATCCAGCCGGGTGACCCTGCCGGGTATGCGGCGGATGTGGTCGCCCGGGCCGCTGAGGTGGCGGCGCTGCTGGCCGTGAAGGCGTCCCCGGCCGACGCGGAGACCTACCGGCACTGGCTGGTGGAGATCGCCGACGAGGTGGTGGGCGCGGCCTCCAGCGGTGGGCTCCTCGGTATCGGCGGCGAGACTGTCACCGAGAGCGAGCGCACCTTCCGCGACGACCTCGCCAAGGCTCTCGCGGGCTGATCGTTTCCGGTCGCGGCGCCCCATCCCGGAGCGCCGCGACCCGCTCGCCGCCGGCCATCGCCCAGACGCCCTCTCGCTACCGACCCAACCGAGCTGAGCACCGGCCGACAGACCGCCGTCGCCCTTACCACGCACAACCGAGCTGGACGTCGACTGGCAGACCGCCGTCAACTGGCAGACCGCCGTGGCCGGCAGACCGCCGTTGGCCCCACACTTCACCGGCCGCATGACCGTGTTCAGCGCCGGCCGACGCGGACATAGGTCGTCAGCCGCATCACCATGCTGAGCGAGCGACAGCCGCCAGCCGGCCTCCGCCCGCGCACCTGCCGTTGGCCGCATCGCCGGTGCTGAGCGAGCGGCAGCCAGCCTCCGCCTGCACGCCTGCCGTTGGCCGCATCGCCGATGCTGAGCGAGCGATACCTGCAGCCGGCCTCCGCGTGTATTCCTGCCGCTGGCCGCATCGCCGGAGCTGAGTGAGCGACAGCTGCCAGCCGGCCTCCGCCTGCACGCCTGCCGTTGGCCGGATCGCCGTGCTGAGCGACGGCGAGGGGTGGCGGTGACCCGCGGATTCCGCCCGAGAGACGCGCTGGTGGGCGGGAGTGGCGCCTGCGTCGCGGGGACAGCCACGGTGCCGGTGTAGGCCGTACCGGATTATTGGGGTTCGCCGCGGTAGGTGCCGAAATGCCAGAGGTTGCCCTCGGGATCGCGGGCGGTGAAATCGTGGGATCCGTAGTCGGTGGTGAAGGGTGCGCGGAGGATTTCGGCACCGGCGGCGACCGCGCGGGCGTGCAGCGCCTCGATGTCGTCGGCGACGACGTAGGCGCCGAAGGTGCCGGGTTTCAGGTTCCACGGGTCGTCCGGGGCGTCGCGGACCGAGCCGAGCATGATGCCGCCGCCGGGTGGCCAGCTGAGTTCGGCGTGCGCGACGACGTCGCCCTCGCCGTGCACGGCCGTCGGTACGAATCCGAACGCGTCGGACAGGAAACGGATCAGGGCGCGGGCGTCGGTGGCCCGCAGCGTCGGCCACACCTGCGGCGGCGGGATCTTCGTGTCGGTCATGGGTTCATCGTCGCGAGTGGCCGGCGGTCAGGCTTGGACAAAACCGAACTCGTCGGCCAGCCAGCGCGACGGTGCGCAGCCGGCGAACGACCGGAAGTCGCGGACCAGGTGCGACTGGTCGGCGTAGCCGTGCGCGGCGGCGACATCGGCGAGCCGCACCCCGGGCCGGATCGCGCGACGGGCGCGGTCGAAACGGGCGATCCGGGCGGCCTCCTTGGGGCGGATGCCGAGTTCGGCGCGAAACCGGTCGGTCAGGTGGCGTCCGCTCCAGCCGATCCGTTCGGCCGCCTCGGCAACCGGGACACCGTCGTTGACCAGGTGGAACGCGTAGGTGACCGGGGCCGGGCCGGCGGTGTCGCGCAGCCGGCCGCCGAGCGCCCGGTCGAGCACCGCGAACCGGGCCGCCCAGTCCGGCGCCTCGGACAGCCGATCCCGGACCTCGCCGACGAACGGGTCCCCGAAGACGGCGGCGGCGTCCACGTCCAGGTTCGCCACCTCGGCGGCGGGCAGCCCGAGCAGCGCCCGGCAGCCTTCCGGCCGGACCGCCACCTGCACTCCCGACTGGCTGCCGTCGTGGCTGATCAGCGCGGGCGTGAGGTGCAGCCCGCCGAGGAGGGAGCGGTACCGCCCGGGGACCTGCCGCGGATCCGGGTGGGCGGCGATGACCAGCGGCTCGTCCAGCGTGAAGATCAGCGTCAGGTACGGCGACGGCAGCCCCCGATGCGTGGCGGGGGCGAGGCCGCGCTGCCGGTAGCCGGAGTAGAACGCGACGTGCGGCCGGAGCACCGGGGCCGGGCGGGCGTGCGCGTACTCGTCCATCCTCCGATTCTGCCGCTAATCGCGCCGGATCAGGCCCTGCTCGATGGCGGTGGCGACGGCGGCGGCCCGGTCGCGGACGCCCAGTTTGGTGTAGGCGTGCAGCAGGTGCGTCTTGACGGTGGCCTCGCTGATGAAGAGGCGTTTCGCGGTCTCCCGGTTGGAGCAGCCGCGGGCGGTCAGTGTGAGGACCTCGATCTCCCGCTGGCTGAGAGGCTCCTTGGCGGGTGAGCGGAGCTGGCCCATCAGGCGGCCGGCGACGGTCGGGGACAGCACCGACTCGCCGCGGTGGGCGGCCACGACCGCGCGGAACAGTTCCTCGCGCGGGGTGTCCTTGAGGAGGTAGCCGGTGGCGCCGGCCTTGATCGCGGGCAGCACGTCGCTGTCGGTGTCGTAGGTGGTCAGCACCAGGACGCGGGCGGCGGAACCGCGGGCTTTCAGCTCCCGGATGGTGGTGACGCCGTCCATCACGGGCATCCGCAGATCCATCAGGACCACGTCGGGGGTGACCGCCTCGGTGACCGCCAGGGCCTCCCGGCCGTCGCCGGCCTCGCCGAGGACGGTGAACCGGTCGTCGCCGGCGAACATGCCGCGCAGGCCGTCCCGGACCACCGGGTGATCGTCCACGATGACGACCCTGATCATGCCGCTCCCCCTAGGGCCAGTGCCGGTACGCACGCTGAGATGGCGGTGCCTCCGCCGGGTTCGGACTCGACCTCGAGGGTGCCGGCGACGCGGCTGAGACGTTCCCGCATGGCGCGCAGGCCGTAGCCGCCCTCGTCGGTCACCTCGCGCGGGGCGTCCGGGTCGAAGCCGGTGCCGTCGTCGCGGACGTCGAGTGTCACGACGTCCTCCATGTAGGACAGTGTGAGACCGACCCGGCCGGCGGCGGCGTGTCTGGCCACGTTGGCGAGCGCCTCCTGGGCGGTCCGCAACAGCGTCGTCTCGATCTCCGGCAGCAGTGGCCGGGCGGTACCGGTGGTGGTCAGGTCGGCGCGGACACCGTGCAGGTCGGACCAGCCGTGCAGGACCTCGCCGAGGGCCTCCGGCAGACGGGCCGCGTCCAGGTGCTGGGGTCGCAGGGCCTGCACTGAGCGGCGGGCCTCGGCCAGGCTCTCCCGGGCCAGGCGTTTCGCGGCGGCCAGGTGCCGGTCGCGGTCGCCGGGGTGTGACTCCGCCGCCTCCAGCTGGGTGACGATGCCGGTCAGCCCCTGCGCGAGCACGTCGTGGATCTCGCCGGCCATCCGCTGCCGTTCATTGTGGACACCGGCCTCGTGTGCCTGGACCAGCAGTTGGGCGTGCAGGCCGGCGTTCTCCTGAAGGGCGGCGGCGAGTTTAGCGTTGGCCTCGGCGAGCTGGTCGATCCGGCGGACCCGGGTGTCCGCCACGCGCTCGTCCCGCAGTGTCACCCAGGTCATGGTCCCGGCGATCAGCAGGTTGCAGAGCAGGACCGCGAGGAAGATGACGTAGCCGTCCTCCTCGGCGGCGATGGTGTTCCATCCACCGATCTGGGACATCGCGTTGATCGTGGCCACCGGCAGGGTGCCCACCAGCTGCCAGCGGCCGGGCACGGCATAACCGAGGAAGATGTAGCCGGTCCAGGTGAAGACGCCGAAGAGCGGGCTGCACATGACCAGCAGGAAATTGAGAGTGAGCAGACCGGCCAGGAAGATCAGCATCAGGCCCCGGCGGCGCTGCCAGCCCGGGTGCAGGTCGACCCACCAGGCGATCCAGGCGGCGGTCACGAGCGTGACCGCCGCGGTCGTGCCGAGGTCGCGCTGGGGCAGTTCCTCGACGCCCCGGGTGACCACGGACAGCAGCAGTGAACCGAACAGGGTTCCGTACGACAGCCAGGTGATCCAGAGCTCGCGGGACGCAGCCGGTCGCTCCAGCGCCTCGGGCTTGCGCATCGTCACTCCCAGCGGAAGAGCTTGATCGCGGCGGCCCCGCAGATCACCAGGTATCCCACCAGAACCGTAATCGAGAGCAGCGCCGGCGACTGTCCCATGAGGGCGTCGGTCATCAGATCCTGGCCGGCGGCGAGCGGGGTGAAGTCGCCGATCCGTCGCAGGATCTCCGGCATCAGCTCGCGCGGCACCCACAGGCCGGCGAAGAACATCAGCGGGAAGAACAGGAAGGTGCCGATCGCGTTGGCGGTCTTACCGGTCGGCGCGACGGCGGCCAGGAGCAGGCCGAGGGAGAACGCGCCGGCGCAGTTGAGCAGGACCGCGAGCAGGAACAGGGCCGGGTTCTCCGGGAACGGCACGTCGAAGGCGAGGATCGCCACCGTGTAGACGAGCACCATCGACACCAGCACGGTGACCAGGTTCATCACCAGTTGCGCGGCGAGCAGCGTGACCGGCGGCGCCGGTGTGGTGGCGAGCCGCCGCAGGATGCCACGCTCGCGGTAGGTGGCCAGTACCGACGGCAGGCCCTGTAGTCCGATGATGCCGATGGCCAGGCCGAGCGCGAGGCCGGCGTACAGGTCGATCACCCGGAGACCGCCCAGTTCCGGCGGGGCCTCCTTCATGGTCGGTACGTTGCCGAGGATCAGCACCAGCAGGACCGGGAAGAGCAGGGTGAAGAAGGCGTAGAGCGGGTCGCGGAGAGTGAGCCGGAACTCGGTCAGCGTCAGTTTCGTGAAGACGGACATGCCGGTCACTCCTTGCCGGTCAGGTGGACGAAGGCGTCGTCGAGAGTGGACTGCTCGAGCGTCAGATCGGCGGCCACGACGCCGTTGCGGGCGAGTACCGAGACGACCGCGTGCAGCAGGTTCCCGGTGCCGACGACCTCGATCTTCGGACCGTTGCGGCGCAGCTCGCGGACCTCGGGCAGCACGGTGAGCAGTTCGTCGGAGATCGGCGTGGACGGCCGGAACCGGATGCGCTGCTCGTTGCCGGTCCGCTCGACCAGGCCGGCCGGGGTGTCCAGAGCGGCCACCGCACCCTTGTCGATCACCACGATCCGGTCGCAGAGGCGCTCGGCCTCCTCCATGAAGTGGGTGACCAGCAGCAGGGTGACGCCACGGTCCCGGATGCCGGAGATCAGCTCCCAGGTCTCCCGCCGGGCCTGTGGGTCCAGGCCGGTGGTCAGCTCGTCCAGGATGGCGATCTCGGGGTTGCCGATCAGGGCCAGCGCGATCGACAGGCGCTGCTTCTGACCGCCGGAGAGCTTGCCGAAACGCGACTTCAGCTTGGCGGTCAGGCCCAGGTCGTCGGCGAGGGCACGCCAGTCGGCCGGGTTCGGGTAGAAGGAGCTGTAGAGCTCCAGCGCCTCCCGGACGGTGATCTTGTCCTGGAGTTCGCTCTCCTGCAGCTGCACGCCGATGCGGGAGCGCAGGGCCGGGTCGCCGGCGGTGCTGCCGAGGACCGTGATCGACCCCGAGTCCGGGGTGCGCAGGCCGGCGATGCACTCGACGGTGGTGGTCTTCCCGGCGCCGTTCGGGCCGAGGATGCCGAAGATCTCACCGGGTTCGACACTGAAGGACACGTCCCGTACGGCGACGGTCTCGCCGTACCTCTTCGCCAGGTTCTGGACCTCGATGACTGTCATGCATAGAGCGTCGCCCGGCGACCCCGGTGCCCGAATCGAACAGCGGGCGGCGGTTCCGGTCCACCGATCGGTTGATGCCGCCCTACACCGCGTCTTCCACCACGGCCGCCGGTGTCCGGCGCAGACTCGCGTAGACCGAACCGACCTGCGCGGCCACCCGCTTCCACGAGTAGGCCTGCCGTGCCCGGTCCAGCGCCGCCGTCGCGTAGGTGAACCGCCGCACCTTGTCGTTGACCAGCCGGCGCAGGGCACCACCGAGCGCCCGCGGATCCCGCTCCGGCACCAGGTCCCCGGTGAGTCCGTCGACCACCGTCTCGGTGAGCGCACCGGACGCGGGGCCGACGATCGGCACGCCGCAGGCCATCGCCTCGAGCGCAGCCTGCTCCTCCCACGGGGTCGCGATCAGCACGTCGGCGGAGCGGTACCAGCTCGGCAGGTCCCGGTGCGGCACCGCGCCGACCAGCCGGAACCGGTCGGCGACCTTGAACTGCTCGGCCATCGACCGGAGCAGCCGGGCCCCCGGGTCGGCGGTCAGCTGATCGGCCGGCGGGCCGCCGACCACCACCACCTCGGCGCCGGGAACGTAGCGCATCGCCTGGATGACGTCACCGAACCCCTTGCGCTCGACCAGCTTGCCGACCGACAGGATGCGCGGGCGCTCCGGGTCGCGCTGGACGGCCGGGCCGTCCGGGGTGAACGTCTCGCTGTCCACACCGGCCGGGACGACCGTGAGACTGGCGCGGGGCACGCCGATACGGACCAGGCCGCGCACCTCCTCCTGGGTCTGTGCCACCACCCGGTCCACCGCCCGGCCGAGCGCCCGCTCGTATCCGGACCGGGACGGGCCGTGCGCCGCCTCACCGAACTCGCCGAGCTCGTGGAACGACTGCACCACCGGGATGTTCAGCTGCCGGGCGGCGGTCACCGCGGCCAGACCGCTGGTCCAGAAGTGGGCGTGCGCCACGTCCGGTTGCCAGCCGTGACGCCACTGCTCGCCGAGGATCCGGGCGAACTCGCCCATGTACGGCAGAACCAGGTCGGACGGGAGTGGCCGGGGCGGACCGGCCGTGATGTGGACCAGGTGCACACCGCTCGGGGTGACGACCACCTCGGCGACGTCCGGGTCCTCGCGGCGGGTGTATATCCGGACGTCGTGACCCAGCTCGGCCAGCGCGGCCGACAGGTCGGCGACGTCGGCGTGTTCGGAGATCATCGCAATGTGCACGGGGTCTCCTCCAGGGCCGGGATCAGGTACGCGCAGCAGTTGCCCGACAGCACGAACCGTAAACATGGGCCGCCAGTTACGGAACCTGTGAGCAGGGTAAACCGAATGCCGTGGCTATCGTGACGCGAACCGTTCAGGCCCCACCCGACCAGGTCTTCGCCGTTCTCGCCGACGGTTGGACCTACAGCGACTGGGTGGTCGGCACCGTACACATCAGGGACGTCGAGCCGGACTGGCCGGCCCCCGGCTCGAAACTCCATCACAAGGCCGGCCCGTGGCCGCTGTCGCTGCACGACGAGTCGACGGTCCTGGCCTGTGCGCCCGGCCGCTCGCTGCGGCTGAACGCCGGCCTGTGGCCGCTCGGGGCGGCCGAGGTCGACATCCGGCTCACCCCGGTCGGAGACGGCGGCGCCACCCGGGTGGAGATCGAGGAGGACTTCACCGAGGGACCCCTGCGGTGGGCCCGCAACAAACTCAACGACCTGCTGCTGCACCGCCGCAACGTGGAGACCCTGCGCCGGCTCGCCGACATCGCCGAACGTCAGCGGTAGATCACCCGGTGGGCCGCGCCGATGACGGCCGGGTAGAGCGGATTGCCGTCTCTGGCCAGCGCGGCCCGCGCCGCGTTGGCCCCCGGCGCCCCGTGCACCCCGCCGCCCGGATGCGCCGACGAGCTGCCGAGGAAGAGCCGGTCGACGGGGGTGTCCGCGCGCCCGAGCCCCGGCACCGGCCGCAGGAACAGCTGCTGGAACGCCGCGGCGGTGCCCCCGCCGAGGGCACCGCCGACGAGCGACGGGTTCTCCCGCTCCATGTCGCCGGGCGCGAACACGTTACGGGCCACCACGGCGCGCCGGAAGCCGGGCGCGTGCTCCTCGATCACCGCCTCCATCCGTTCGACGTGTTCGGCGATCTCGTCGGCGGTCCACGACGCGCGGTGCGGCAGGTGGGTGTACGCCCACAGCGACTCGGTCCCGTCCGGTGAACGGGTGGCATCGGTGGTGGTCATCTGCCCGAGCAGCAGGAACGGGTTCGGCGGGATCTCGTCGGACGCGAGGTGGGCGGCGTACCGGGTGAGCCCGTTCATGTCGGCGCCCAGGTGCACGGTGCCGGCTCCCGCGGCCGCCGGGTTCTTCCACGGCATCTTGGACCGCACCGCCCAGTCGACCTTCACGGTCGCTCCGTCCCAGCGGAAGTGGGCCATGTCCTCGGTGAGCCGAGGCGGCAGCCAGCGATCGCCGACCAGGTCGAGGTAGAGCGCCGGCGCGGGCACGTCGGCGATCACCGCCCGGCGGGCCCGCCAGTCACGGCCGTCCGCCGTGCGTACCCCCATCGCCCGGCCCCGCGCCACCAGCACCCGGGTCACCGGAGCGTTGTAGACGATCTCCCCCGGGAACCGGCGGACCAGAGCCGACGTCAGCTCCTGCGCCCCGCCGACCGGGGCGGGCCAGCCGACCTCCTGGCCGAGCATGGCGAGCAGCCAGCCGTAGACGCCGCCGCCCGCCTCCTCCGGTGACAGGTCGGTGTGCAGGGCACAGCCGGCCAGCGCCAGGGACGCGCCCTCGCCCTCGAACAGCTCGGAGCCGAGCTCCCGCACCGACAGCACCAGGCGGCGGGCCAGCCGCAGCGCACCGCCGACCCGGAGCCGCCGGAGCAGCCCGGCACTGCTGCGGACCGGCGGGAAGGGGGTGAACAGCGTGTCCACCATCGCGTCGGAGACCGAGCGCCAGTCCTCGTAGGCGTTGCGCCACCGGTCGCCGTCGCCGGGCGCGAACTGCTCCATCGACGCGGCGGTCCGGTCGACGTCACGGCTGACCGTGGCGGCCCGCCCGTCCGGCAGCAGGTGGGTGAAGACGTCCGGTGCGTGCGTCCACCGGACGTCGAGGTCCAGGCTCTTCAGCACCGGGGAGGCGTACCCCAGCGGATAGAAGGCGCTGAACAGGTCGGAGAGGTAGCCGGGGGCGGTCACGTGCCCGGAGCGGACCGCCCCGCCCGGTTGCGGGGTGGCCTCCAGCACCCGGACCGTCCACCCGGCATCGGCCAGCAGGTTCGCCGCGACGAGGCCGTTGTGCCCGGCCCCGACGACGATCGCGTCCACGTCGTCCACAGTTCGCAAGCTACCCGGTGTTTAGGGCATCCGCCCCCGGGCACCCCCTTTGACAACGGAGCGGGTCACCGGCCCGCGGGACCCGAGGGTCCCGCCGAGGTCAGGCGGCGGAGCTGTCGACGCCGCGCCGGCCCGCAAAGGGCTTGTAAGGCTAGTGAAGGGAGAAATGCGTGAGCACGGTCACCGAGTTCGTTGACGTGAACGTCCCGGTTCGCACCGCCTACAACCAGTGGACCCAGTTCGAGGAGTTCCCCCGGTTCATGGAGGGCGTCAGCGAGATCAGGCAGCTCGACGACACCCACACGCACTGGAAGACGGAGATCGCCGGCATCAAGCGCGAGTTCGACGCCGAGATCACCGAGCAGCTGCCCGACGAGCGGGTGGCCTGGCACGCGACCGACGGCGAGAAGCAGGCCGGCGTGGTCACGTTCCACCGCATCGACGACACCCACACCCGGGTCACCGTGCAGATGGACTTCGACCCGCAGGGCTTCGTCGAGACGGCCGGCGACAAGCTGGGCGTGATCGACCGGCGGGTGAAGAGCGACCTGCACCGGTTCAAGGAGTTCATCGAGAGCCGTGGCGGCATCGAGACCGGCGCGTGGCGTGGCCAGGTCGACCGGCCCGGCATCTGAACGATCGGCGCACCCTGAACGAATCGGCTCTGCGAGACGGCCGCCATTCCGGCGGCCGTCTCCGCCGTTTCCGGGACTTTCCGGCGGGTATGCCAACAGTCATGACCGATTCACGCGACAACGAGACCTGGCGCGACGAGGAGCGACTCCCGCTCAGCGAGCTCAACAAGGCGATGGCGAGCTGGGACACCGACGGCCAGAACGACCCCACCGACAACGACGCCGGCGCGGACCCTTCGGCCACCGGAGGCGAGCGGCCCAGCACGACCGGACGAACCGGACCCCACTGATTTTTTTGTACGGTCTACGCAGGGTTCCGAGCCTACGGACGGCCCGGTGGGCGAAACACCGGGCCGAAGCCCGGCCGCCGGGCTGACGCGGTGGTCAACGCGACCCCGTCACCCCTCTGCCCCAGCCCGGCCATCCGGCTGACGCGGTGATCAACGCGCGCCCGTCACCCCTGCCCCAGCCCGGCCGTCCGGCTGACGCGGTGATCAACACGCGCCCGTCACCTGCCCCAGCTCGGCCGTCCGGCTGACGCGGAGATCAACGCGACTGCGCTGGCCCGGTCCGCGTCGGCTTCGCTGATCTCGCGCTGGTGAGCGGTTTGCCCGTCCGGATCGGGTCGTCCGTTCGGCGCGGTTCAGTGGTCAGTGCCGGTTTCCGGACGGGCGCCGGTCCGCGATCAGGCTTCGCGGCCCGGCCGGACCGGCCTGATGCGGCGTCCTGGGGGACCTTCCGGTCGGCCGGGTCGGGCCCGGCCTTACGCACACCCGGCCGCCCCGGCCCCGGTTGCCGTGTACCTCGCCGATCGGGCTCTCGCACACCCTGGTCCCGCTTACCCCGTCCTCGCTGACCAGGCTCCCGCTGACTCTGGTCCCGCGCACTTCGCCCTCGCTGACCCGGCTCCCGCTGACCCGGCTTCCCGGCACCCCGCCGGCCCGGTTCCCGCGCACCCGGGTCCCGCGTTCCGGGCGCCGAGGTGGGGCGCCGGTCTCCGGTCGCCGGACCGGGCTGCCCGGCGGAAGGTGCCGTGCCCGGTTTCCGGAGCACCGCATCCGGGTCTCCGCTGGGCGATTCGCGGTCCGGCGGGCGACGGATGACCAGGCCACCGATACCGCTTTCGGCGCGGATCGCGAACCGGTTCCGGGCCAGGCCGAAGCCCGGTTCCCGGAGCACCGCCCCGGCGCCGGTGCCGTTGTTGGCGATCCAGGGTGTCTCCACCGATCCGGCACCCTCCGCGAGGTGGACACGAACCGGAACACCGCGCCGCACCGACACGATCGCCGTGCCGATCCCACCGGTGAAGACGACCGGCACCGTCCCGTCCGGCTCCGGCAGCCACACCTCGGCCAGCCCCGCGGCACCGACCTCGACCCGCTGCACCCGCCCGTCCCGCAGGTTGAGCTGCTGCTCGCCCGCCCCGGCCGGGAGGCGGATGTCCCACCGCACACTCCGGTTCAGGACGATCCACACCTCGTCGAGCCCGTCCCCCTCGGCTTCGGACAGCCGCACCGTGACCCGGCCACCACGGCGCTCGACGACCGGCACGACACCCGCGTCGGAGGCGGTGCTGATCCGGTAGAGCAGGCCCGGCAGCCGCGCGAACCGTACCCGTACCCGCGCCGCGGCATCACCCACGGTGAGCCAGGCGGCGGTCCGCCCGTCCAGCGGCCCGGCGACCACCCGCTCGTCCACCACCGGCGCGACGATCGGCGAGGACGGCCCGGTGGGCGCCGTCCAGACCATCGCGACGCCTCCCACGGCCAGCGCCGCAACCCCGGCGGCGACGACAATTGAGCGACGGAGACGCAAGTCGGTGGGCACCATCGGACAACGGAGAATCGGCCGAACGGGTGACGGCGATCTGCCCATATCGAGCCAGACTATCCGGGTGCGATCTGTCGGTTTCCTCTCCGAGCGTCAGCGCCGCCTCGCCTGGGTCGGCTTCCTTCTGGCTGCCTTCCAGGCTCCGTTGGCAGCAAAGCTGGTTGATGACGCGTCCTGGTTCTTCGCCGTCGTAGTGGCCATGGTGGTAGCCACCGTGATCATCGCCGACGACGCCGAGCGCCGCCGCCCCGAAACAGTCGACTACTCGGAGTAACCCGACGGACCCTCCCGCCACCGGCCGACGGCTCGCTTGCGCGCTCTCGGCCGGCCCCCTCACCGGCCCCGCCGTCCTTCCCACCGGTCGGCGACCTGGCCCGCTGTCGCCCGAATGAGCGGCCACCCGGCCATCGTCACGCCCATCGGCCGACGGTTCATGCCGGCTTCCAGGCCACTGCCAGCGCACCGCCTCGGGCTCGTTCCGCCCGGGGTCGTGCCGGCTTCCAGCCCGTAGCCCACGGACCACCTCGGCCCGTGCCAACTCGGCCCTGGCTCGTGCCGCGCCGGCTCCTGCCGGCTTTCCAGGCTGCTGCCTGCGGACCGCCTTCGGGGACCGTTCAGTCCGTGCATCGCGGGCCGTCGTCCTGGCGCCGCGATCAGCCGGTGGTGTCCGCCACCACCGCGATCAGTCGGTGGATTCCTCGACCCGTCCGGGCCGGGCCTCGTGCCCCGGTCGGCCGTGGGTGCGGCGGCGTTCCTTGAGTTCCGCCTCGTACAGATGCCGTCGACCGCCCGCCAGTCGTTCCCGCGCATCACGCTCGATGTCGCGGAACTCGGCGTAGTACCCGTCGTCGAACTCCTCGACGATCTGGAACGTCCAGTGCCCCGGAATGACGTTGCGCCCGATCAGCTCCCGCTCGATCCGCTCAGCCGTCTCGGTGTGCCCCGCCTGCATGAACAACGAGACCGCGTCATCGAGCGCGAAGTCCGCCTGCCCGATGAGCTGGTGCGCACTGTAGAGATGCCCGCGCACCCGTTCCACGGTCTCCAGGGCCTCACTGAGCTTGCCGAGTGCCTCGACGGTGACGTCGTTCAGCCCATCGGGCCGCCGGTGCGCCGAGTCGGGCCCGCTCTCCACCACGGCCGGCTCCTCACCGCCGCCCGTAGCCGCGTGCTGTTCCGCCACGCTCATTCTCCGCTCCCTCCACACCGCCACCAGCCAGAACGCTTCCACCCGCCGCCTGGCGGATTCCCTCACCGGCCCACCCGGCAGACAGCGGCCGGACGGCGTGGTGCGCGTCGCCGGCCGGCACTCAAGGCGATTTCCCGGGTTCGGCGAGTTCAACCTGCCTGCAACGGTGATGGACCCGTCGGTCACCCTGGGCTACCTAACGTTCTTCTCATGAATGGCCTGTTCAGCAACGCCGCCGCCCGCGCTGCTCAGCGCTCCGCCCACGCTTCGCTCGCCGACCTGACCGCCGCTGTCGGCGTGACCGGTCTCGCCGCCGCCCAGGCGAACCCCGGCCTCATGTCGGTGATCGACCAGCACGCCGCCGGCGTCCGGGACAGCCTCAACGCCGACTCCCGTCCACTGACCGCGATCCTGCTCGCGGCCTACGCCGAAGGTGTTCGCGACGCCGCGTTCCAGCACGGCTGGGCCGCTCCCGAGGGCGACATCGACTGGTCCGACAGCGACTGGGTACTCCGCCGTCTCCTCGCCGTCTGCATGCTGGCCACCACCCTGCCGGCCCCGAACTGACCAACCTCCCGGAACAGCGGCATCCCGCCACCCCGAACCGCGGCCCACGGCAGCGAATCCCGGTAGCAGCCGCTCCACCCTGACCGTCCCGGCCGGCTGATTCGGCCAGCCCTGCCACCCGAATCCCCGACCATGAAGGCCGGCACCGGAACCCCGGTGCCGGCCTTCCGTCATCCCACCTTCGCTCTTCCCGCTACCGCCCACCCGCCTCGGGGTCCCCCCAGCCATGGTCCTGCCGCCGCCGGGCCTCCCCATCGTGGTCCTCCGACCTCCGACCTCCGGGCTCCCGCCTCGGGCCTCTTGGCCCCAGTCCTCCCGCCGTGCCTCCCCGCCGTAGTCCTCCGGCCTCCAGGCCTCCGTGTTCGGGCCGTCAGGCCGTGGTCCTCCGACCTCCGGACCTCACACCTCCAGGCCTCCGTCTTCGAGCCGCCAAGCCGTAGTCCACCGGACCTCGCACCTCCGGGCCTCCAAGCCGTGGTCCTCCCGCCTCCGGGCCTCTCGGCCGTGGGCCTGCCGCACTGGTCCTCCCGCCTCTGGTCCGCCCCGTCGTGGTCTCCCCGCGTCCGGTCACATCGGCCGCGGGCCTTCCACCGTCGGTTCCTCTCTTCGCGAACCGATCCGATCTCTTTCAGAGTGGCTTTCTCCGCTGCTGCCCGGCGTACTCACCGTGGGCTCCTCCACCCCGGGTCGCACACCACCCAGCCGATCAGCGCCGGCAGCCGCGGATTCGTCAGCCTCGGCCTCCGCGACGGGCAGCGGCACGAGTTGGGTGCGTTCCCCGTCGTCTTCGTCGATCACCACGGCCGAGCCCGTCCCCGTTCCGCGGACGACTGTCGGTTCGTCACTGACGTCCGGCCCACGGGTGATGATCGAGGTCGTCGGCTCCTCCGAACCCGGCAGAGTCGCCGTCGGCTCCTCCCCACGAGAAAGGAAGGTCGTCGTCTCATCACCATCCGCATCCGCCGGATCAAGGACCGGCCCACCGGCCGACAGAACCCTGGTCGGCTCCTCAACCGTGGGACCATCCGCCGAGTAACCGCCGGGCGGAAGGAGTGCCGTCGGCTCACCTTCGGTCACGCCACCGGACCGCCACTCTTCATCCGGCGACGGCGGCCCCAACGGTTCACCGGGCTCTGAACCAGACGCCGACCCACCGCCGGGTGAGATGAACGCCGTCGGCTCGTCGGCTGTCGCCTCGCCGCCGGGCGGTGGCTCACCGCCGGGCGGTGGCTCGCTGACATCGGCCGGAGCGGACCGTGAGGGAGCCGGCTTGGGCCGTACTCCGGGGGTGAGGAGTGTGGTTTCGGCGGCTCCCGTTCTCACGAAGACCGTGTCGTCCTCGTCGCCGAGGCCGGGATCGGTGGGCAACTCGTCGTAGCGGTCGAAGCCCGGAATCATGTGGGGCCGGTCATCCGTCGGCGCGACGATGACCTGTGTCTCGTCGCTGTCCTGTTCGCGGGCGCGGCGTTCCTCATCAGCCCAGCGGGTCTCCCACGCCCAGTCGTCGGCCTCCTCCGGATATTCGGGACCGGCCATCGGGGCGCCCTCGGGCTCGCGGCTTCGAACGGCGGAAACGTCTCCGCTGTCGGGCCCGGCCGATCCAGTCGAGTCAACCGCCGACCCGGCCGGTGCCGTTCCGAAGTCATCGTCACCGCCGTCCAGGCGTAGGCCCGGCCGGACCGGAGATTCACCCGACCCAGCAGGCGCCGGCGACCCAACAGGGCCCGGGTGGACCGGAGACTCAGAGGACCCGGCAGGTCCCGGCCGGACCAGAGACTCATGGGACCCGGCAGATCCTGACCACCCGGCAGACCCGCCTGGCCCCGCCGGCTTCGCTGACTCGATCGGTCGGCTTCCGGCTCCAGGTGCCGACCCGCTGGAGAACGCCGCTGTGGGCTGGTCCTCGATGTCCGGCTGTGCTCCGCCTGGCTCCGGCCGGAACTCGGGAGCGGAAGTTCGGTCGTCCGCTGCCGGCCGGGTCGCGGTCCCCGAGGTGGGGCCCGCCATGGCTCCGGCCACGACCGGAGTCGCCGCTTCCGCGCCTGGCTCCGGCCGGAACTCAGGAGCGGAAGTTCGGTCGTCCGCTGCCGGCCGGGTCGCGGTCCCCGAGGTGGGGCCCGCCATGGCTCCGGCCACGACCGGAGTCGCCGCTTCCGTTCGGCGGTCCTCGGAGGCCCGGCGTACTTCGGCGGCCAGGTCGGCTTCACCGGCACGGCGAGCCTCTCCTGCGCGGCGCCGAGCATCGGTGAGCCGTGCTCCCGGTACCGGCAACGAGTCGGCCTCACCCTGCCCACCGGTGGCCGGACCGATGTCGGGCTCACCCACTGCACCGTCATGCCCGGTGGAGCCGCCGGGCGTCTCGGGCGCGGCCATGGCGAAGGTGTCATCGGAACCGCTGGGATCAGCGGGCCTGAGAGAGGTGAAACCGATGACATCGGCGGAACTCCTCGACCTCGCGCTCCCGGAACCCGCGGGCCGCTGGTCAGCAGGTCCTGAGCCGGCCGGGCCAGACCCAGCCGGATCGGAACCAGCCGGATCGGAACCTGCTGGATCGGAGCCTGCCGGATCAGAACCGGGCGGGCCGAATCCTGCCGGATCGGCACCGGGCAAGCCGGAACCAGCCGGGCCTGACCCACTCGGATCGGAACCGTGCGTGCCGGAACCAGCCGAGCCGGGCTCACCCGGATCGGAACGGGGCCGGCCGGCACCGGCCGGGCCCGGATGGGGCCGAGGCGCAGCGGCGGGGGCGTCAGGGGTTTCGGCGCTGGTGGGTGGCTGCTCGGTGGCCTGCCGGGATCGTTCTTCCGCGTAGGCGCGGGCCTGTGAGCGGATCGCCACCGACTCCGTGGCCGCGCGGTCGAGCCATCCTTCCCAGCGTTGCTGCATGGGCCGGATGAGGCCGCCGCCGACGCCCACGATGATCACCCCGGCGACGGTGGCCAGGATGGTGATCAGCAGGGGTCTGGTCACCGAGGTGGCGATGCCGATCTGGTCCAGGCCGGCGATCACGCCCAGGGTGACGATCACGGCGGCGGCCGCCTTGGCGAGGACGCGGGCGTAGGTGAGGCCGCCGAGGACGGCGAGAGCGAGATCGTGGGCGGCGCGGGCGATCGCCGTGGTGACCACGACGATGACGATGGCGACGAGGACCTGTGGCAGCCAGGAGATCAGGGCGGTGATCAGGTCGCTCGCCGGGTTGGGCCCCCACACGCCGAATGCCGCCTGTAGGCCGAACAGCAGCACCACGAAGAAGACCAGCCGGGCGCAGACGTCGGTGATGCTGGGGGTGCCGGGCCTGAGCAGGCGCCCGGCCGGCCCGCTCTGGACGGCGCGGTCGAAGCCTGCCCGCCGCAGTGTCTTGGCCGTGACGGTGCGGGCCAGGCGGGCCAGCAGGTAGCCGGCGATCAGGATCAGCAGCGACACCAGGACCGTCGGCAGATAGAGCACCACGGACCGCCACATGTCGTTCAGGCTTCGGGTCAGCCCGTCTCCGGTCATCCGTCCTCCCTGACTCGCCGAGGCGGGGCGTCGGCCACCGCCTCCCCGCAGGAGTACCACGGCCCCCTGACATTCGGGCCCGGCCCTGCGTAAAGCGGCATAACACCCGGCCAGGCATCGCCTGATCAGGGTCCGCCCTTAGCGGGGGTGACTCGGACGAGAGTGCGAGCCGGACGAAGGCGCGTCGCAGAGACTCCGCTGGTCGGCGGGCTGCCTGAGGCCTGCCATGTGGTGTGTCACACCGTGCGGCGGGCGGGTCGCGGTGGCGGCCGGTGGTTCAGGATCATGGTGGTGAACGGGACCTCACCGCTATCCGACCTTCACTCACGGTGAGCACAACCGCGAGCCACTCTCGGCATCGATTCCGCAGGCGTATCAGGAAACGGTCAATAACCGGACGGACGGCCGGTGGGGCATCGTACAAACGGACCACACGGGATAGGCTTTCCGCATGGTCGGGTCGGGAGGTTTCGGGGTGGGTGGTCCTCACCCGTCCACGATCACCACGCTCCCCCTGCAGACTGCGGGGATGCAGCACACCGGCCTGGGCTGTTCCGCGCTGGTGCACTCCTTCGACTGGTCGGCCACCTCGCTCGGCCCGATCACGGGGTGGGATCCGGCGGTTCGTGCCGCGGTGGAGCTGGCCCTCTCCTCTCCGGTGCCGATGCTGCTCACCGTCGGTGACGATTTCGTGGTCATTTACAACGATGCCTATGCCGAGGTGCTCGACGCGCTGCATCCGGCGGCGCTGGGCCGTCCCGCCGCGGCCGCATTCGGTGCCGCGTGGGACCAGCCGGGCCTGGGTGGCGTGATCCAGCAGGTGCACCGGACCGGCCGGTCGATCCTGGAGCCGGAGAGTCAGGTGCAGGTCGCGCCGGGCCGCACCGAGCCGGCGTTCTACACCCGGGGCCACTCGGTGGTCCGCACGTCGCGGGGCGCGGTGGCCGGGGTGCTCACGGTGGCGGCCGAGACGACGCATGTGATCCACCGGCTGCAGAGCCTCGGTGAGCTGACCGCCCGGCTGGCCGGCGCCCTCACCATCGACGATGTCACGCGGGTCGTCCTGGCGTACGCGATGGCGTCCTTTGATCTGGATCATTGCGTTCTGGCCGTGGACGAGGGCCTGACCTATCGCTATGTCCGCCGCATCCGCGGCGAGATGCTGGACGAGGTGGACGAGCGGCTGCCACCCGTCTGGCGGCGCATCAGCGCCGATCGGGCCGCGCCCGCGGTGGCCGCGGCGGAGACCGGGCGGGCGACGTTCGTCGCCGACGGCGAGCCGCTCGCGGCGGTGGCCGCCGACCGGCATGAGCGGAGGGTGCGTTCCCTGGCCGCCCTGCCGTTGCGGACGCCGTCGCTGCGGGGCGCGCTGACGGTCGGTTTCCGCCGGGCGCACACCTGGCTGCCCGCCGAGCGGGCGCTGCTGACGGCGGCGGCCGAGTTGGTCGCGCAGGCGGCGGAGCGGGCCCGGCGGTTCGAGGCCCAGCACGGTACCGCGCAGTTGCTCCAGCGCAGCATGCTTCCCGAGCATCTGCCCGAGCTCGACACGTTCCGGATCGCCGCGCGTTATGACGTGGGGGTCGACGGCAACGCGGCCGGTGGCGACTTCTATGACGCGTTCCATCTGCTCGACGGCCGGCTGGCGATGGTGCTCGGTGACGTGGCCGGGCACGACGTGCGGGCCGCCGCGGTGATGGGTCAGGTGCGGGCGGCGCTGCGGGCGATGGCGCTGACCGATCCGTCGCCGCCGAGTGTGCTGGCCGGGTTGGACCGGCTGGTCGGCTCGCTGGGCGCGGAGTCACGCAACGAAGAGATCTTCGTGACCGTGGTGTACGGGGTGCTGGACCCGTCGGACGGTTCGATCACGCTGGCCAGCGCCGGTCATCCGCCACCGGTGTTGCGCCGGGCCGGGCGGAGCGGCGGGCCGGCCACCGCCGAGTTGGTGAAGGTGCCGCCGGGTGCGCCGCTGGGCCTGGGCGGGCGCTGGCAGACCGGCGCGGTGCGGCTGGAGCCGGGCGACACGATCCTGATGTTCAGTGACGGCGTGGTGGAGCGGCGCGACCGGCCGCTCAACGACGGGCTGGATGCGCTGGTCACGGCGGCGGCGGCGTCGCCGAGCGGCGATCCGCGCAACATGTGCTCACTGGCGACGGCCGCGGTGCCGGGCACCACCGATGACGATGTGGCGGTGCTGGCGGTGGAGCACGCCCTGGCGATGAGCCGGGCGGCGACGTTGCAGGTGGCCGCCGAGCCGACGAGCCCGAGCCGGGTGCGGCAGTGGATGACGACGCGGCTGCGGGAGTGGAGTGTGCCGGAGCCGGTGATCGGCGCGGCGATCCTGTGCACGAGTGAGCTGACGACGAACGCCCTGTTGCACGCGGGGACCCCGGCGCAGGTGCACATCGATCTGAACGCGGAGCGGCTGCTGGTGTCGGTGGCCGACACCGGCACGCGCGGCAGCGTGATCCGGGCGCACGCCGACACGCTGGCCAGCCGCGGCCGGGGCCTGGGGCTGATCGAGGAACTCAGCGATTCGTGGGGCACGGACCCGACGGTGCGGGGATCGACGGTGTGGTTCGAGATGCTCTTGGCGGGTAAAGCGCGGGCATGATTTTCCCGGACATACAGGTGTCCGATGTGCTGTTCGCCCTGATCGGCACGGGTGCCCTGCTCGCCGGGATCCTGCCCCGGGTGCTGGAGCGCCGGCCACTGTCCATGCCGATGGCGTTCCTCGGGCTGGGGCTGCTGCTCTTCGGGCTGCCGCTGGGCCTGCCGGCGGCCGATCCTCTCGCGCATCCGAAGCTGACCGAGCACCTCACCGAGGTGGGCGTGATCGTGGCGCTGATGGGTGCCGGGCTGAAGATCGACCGGCCGTTCGGGCGCCGCCGGTGGGCGTCGACGTTCCGGCTGCTGATCATCGCGATGCCGGTGACGATCGCCGCGGTGGCGTTGCTCGGCTGGTGGTGGGCGGGGCTGGTGCCGGCGTCGGCACTGCTGCTGGGTGCGGCGATGGCGCCGACCGATCCGGTGCTCGCGTCGGATGTGCAGGTGGGTGAGCCGACCGACGAGGAGGACTCGGAGGACGAGGTCCGGTTCGCGCTGACGTCCGAGGCGGGGCTGAACGACGGGCTGGCGTTCCCGTTCGTTTATGCGGCGATCGCGATCGCGGCGCACGGGCTGGATCCGGGCGGCTGGCTCGGTGAGTGGGTGCTGGCCGACGTCCTCTACAAGGGCGTGGTCGGGCTGGTCGGCGGGATCGTGATCGGGAAGTTCCTCGGCCGGCTGTTCTTCCGGGTCAAACGGGACTCGTTGCGGTTGGCCCGGCATTCCGAGGGCTTTCAGGCCCTGGCGGCGACCTTTCTGGCGTACGGGGTGGTCGAGGTCGCCGGCGGCTACGGCTTCCTGGCCGTCTTCGTGGCGGCGCGGGCGATCCGGGCGGCCGAGCGCTCCCACGAGTACCACCAGGTGCTGCACGATTTCGCCGAGCAGATCGAGCGGCTGCTGACCGTACTCCTGCTGCTTCTGCTCGGTGGCGCCGTGGTCGGTGGCCTCCTGGCGCCGCTCACCTGGCCGGCCGCCCTCGCCGGCCTCGCGCTGATCTTCGTCATCCGCCCGCTGGCCGCTTTCGCCGCTCTGCGCGGAGCCCCTGGACGCCTATCGGAACACTGGGTGATCGCCACGTTCGGTATCCGTGGCGTCGGCACGTTCTATTACCTAGCGTATGCAGTGACACATGCCGATTTCCCGGACGAACCACTCGTCTGGGCGACCGCGGCATTCGTCGTCGTCGTGTCCGTAGTGCTGCACGGCGTAGCCGCGACCCCGGTGATGCGTCACCTGGATCACACACCCGCTTACCAAGAGTAGTTTAAAACTGCTCTAAACCAGACAATGAACCGGCCGGTGGTGACGAAGCGTTATCAGTGCCGTAGAGTACGAAGGTAACTGGGGATGTCCACCATGGAGCGGCTCATGCGGATCAGAGGCTATGCACCCTTGACACCTTGCTGGGTGGAACTGGCGAGTGCGGACCCCGCACGCGCGGCACAGTTTTACGGAGAGTTGTTCGGCTGGGAGTCGGCGGGTGATCGGTTCAAGCTCGGGGGGCGTGCTGTCGCCGGCCTCACCCGCAGCCAGTTCGACCGGCCGGACGGCTGGCTCACCCACCTGAGCACACCCGACCTCGAGGAGACGCTCGAACAGGTCGCCCTTTCCGGCGGCCACTGCCTCAGTCACCCGACCGAGGCGCACGGCGGCCGGCGCGCGATCGTCGCCGACCCGAACGGCGCCATCATCGGCCTGTGGCAGGGCTACGACTTCGCCGGCGCGCAGGCCGGCGGCGAACCCGGCACGATGTCGTGGCCGGAACTCATCACCGACGACCCGGACGCCGCGGCCCGTTTCTACGGTTCGGCGTTCGGCTGGCTGCTCAACCAGCAGTTCGGTTCCGGCGAGTGGCTGAACCAGGCCCACGACGCCGTCGCCGGCCTCGCTCCGGGTTACCGCGGCGCCTGGTGGCGTGCGGCCTTCCAGGTCGAGGACATCCGGGCCGCGGCCGACCACTGCGAGCGTCTCGGCGGCGCGGTCATCATGGAGCCCTCCGAGGCCGGGCTGACCGCCCTCGCCGAGCTGCGTGACCCGTTCGGCACCCGCTTCACGGTCGCCGCGCCGGTGCACCACCCGGTCGAGCTGACCGTCTCCCTGGGCACCCTGCCTGCCTGGGACTGATCCACCCGTACCACCAGCACGTTTCTCGGAAGAGGCCGGCCCTGCGGGGCCGGCCTCTCCGTGTTCCGGCCGGGTGAAGCCGGTGATCTCGGCGTGTGAAACGAGCCGCGGCGGGTAATGGCACAGGCGTTCGACACTCGCGACGAGAGGACGGCGTCATGACCGACCAGACGAACGCCGGCAATGCCATCAAGGACCCGCAGGACTGGACCACCGGCGACCAGCCGGCCACCGGTGCGCAGGAGTCTTACCTGCAGACTCTCGCCACCGAGGCACAGGAGGACGTGCCGGACGGCCTGACCAAGGCGGACGCGTCCCGCAAGATCGACGAGCTCCAGGAGAAGACCGGCCGGGGCGCCTGACCCACGCGGTACGAGAGAGGGTCGGCCCGTCATCGGGCCGGCCCTCTCTCGTACCCGAGTCGTCAACCCCGGTTGACACTATGGCGCTGTCAACGTAAGTTGACGACATGACCGAAGCTACCGATCTCGCCGCCGCCGCCGGCAGCACCGACCCCCGGGTCGGACTGCGGGCGGTCGTGGCGCTGCGCCGGCTCCTGGAGGGGCTGGAGCGCCTCCAGGTGGCGAATGCCCGGGCCAGAGGGTGGTCCTGGCAGGAGATCGCCGACGCGCTCGAAGTGACCCGCCAGGGCGTGCACAAGAAGCACGCCCGGCTGCTGCCGATGCCGGATCCACGGGAGGACTGAGATGTTCGAGCGATTCACCAAGGCGGCCCGCGAGGTCGTGATCGGCGCCCAGGGGAAGGCGCGGGCGCTCGGGCACGAGACGATCGGCACCGAGCACATCCTGCTGTCGCTGGTCTCCGGGGAGAACAGCGCGGTCCGCGAGGCCCTCCGGGGCGCCGCGGGCGAGGTCGACGAGACCTACGTCCAACAGGCGATCGTCCGGCACCTCGGCGACCGGAGCGAAACCGCCGTCATCGCCGACCGGGACGCCGAGGACGCCGCGGCGCTCAAGTCGATCGGCATCGACCTGGACGCGGTACGGGCCGCCATCGAGGAGAACTTCGGGGCCGGGGCGCTGCATATGGCCCGGCCCGCGCCCAGGAAGAAGGGGATCCTCGGGCGGTTCACCCCCACCACGGTGACCGGGCACCGGCCTTTCTCGGCGCGCAACAAGAAGGCCCTCGAACTGTCCCTGCGCGAAGCGATCCGGCTCAAACACAACTTCATCGCGCCGGAACACATCGCGCTCGGGATCCTGCGCGAGGGTCAGGGCCTGGCCATGCTGATCCTCGCCGAGCGCGGGGTCGATTTCGACGTGGCCCGCGAGCGGCTCACCCAGTCACTCAACACCCCGGCGGCGTAACAGTCGTCACCGGATCGCGGCGAAGAGCAGGCGGTCCCGCCACTCGCCGCGGATGTGCAGGTATTCCTTCAGACGGCCCTCGCAGGTGAGGCCGGCCTTCTCCAGGACGCGACGGGAGCCGGTGTTGGCCGGATCGCAGGTGGCGGCGACGCGGTGCAGGCCGGCCCGGTCGAAGGCGAAGGCCAGCACCGCGGTCGCCGCCTCGGTGGCGAAGCCGCGGCCCCATGCGGAACGGGCCAGGGCGTAACCGAACTCGCCGCGGGAGTGGAGGCGGCTGGTGACGCGGAGTTCGACGGCGCCGATCAGGTGACCGTCGTGCTCGATGGCGAACGGATGGACGCCGCCGGCCGGGTCGACCGCTCCGGCCGCCTCGGCCACGAACGCCTCCGTCTCGGGCAGGGTGTTCGGGCCCCAGTCCATGAAACGGACCACCTCGGGGTCGCCGGCGTAGGCGTGCACGGCCGCAACGTCCCCGAGGTCGAAGGGCCGCAGCAGGAGACGGTCGGTGGTCAGTTCGGTCACGGGGCCACGGTAGCCGGGCCGGAGTTCTCGTGAACCGGGTGCGGGTGGCCGTACCGGAGAAGGGTTTCAGAGACGCAGGCGCATCGCGGGCTCGGACGTGCGGGCGAACCCCAGCGACGTGTAGAGCGGCTCGCCGTCCGGCGAGGCCTTCAGGTCCGCGACGCGGACGCCCTGGTCGCGGAACCATCGCAGGATCGCCTCCAGGCAGGCGCGGGAGTAGCCGCGGCGGCGCATCGCGGGTTCGGTGACCACGTTGAAGACGTAGCCGACCCGGCCGTCGGGGCTGTACGGGTTGCCGAGGTGCTCGTCGATGACGCCGACCGCGCACGCGGCGAGCCCGGGACCGTCGGGGTGCTCGACGACGAAGGCCGCGAGGACCGGCTCCGCGGCGGCGAGGCGGCGCAGCAGGGACGCCCGGACCGGGGCGCGCCAGTCGTCGTTCCAGGCGCCGCGACCGAACGCCTGGAGCATGATCGCGCGGAGGCGGACGAGTTCGTCGACGTCGTCGGCGGTGGCTTGGCGGATCTTCACGGAAGCACCCTAACCGTGCACGTTTATTTCAGATTTGAAGTTTCAGATTTGAAGGAGTACTGTTCCCGGCATGGCCGAACCGCTGACCGGGACGCAACTGGCGCACTGGCGCACCTTCATCGAGAGCTCGTGGGCGCTGCACACCCGCCTCGAGGACGAGTTGCGCGCCGCCACCGGTCTGAGCATGAACGACTATCACGTGCTGATCGCGCTCGCCGACGCGCCCGGCCGGCGGATCCGGATGGGCGAGCTGGCCAGCCGCCTCGTCCTGTCGCCGAGCCGGATCACCTACCAGATCAACTCCATGATCAAACGAGGGCTGGTACGCAAGGAGAGCTGCCCGGACGACGGGCGCGGTCAGGAGGCCGTCCTCACCGAGGAGGGGCTGACCGCGCTGCGTGATGCCGCGCCCGCGCATCTGGCGACCGTCCGCGAGAGCTTCATCGATCATCTCGACGACGAGGAACTGGCCGTGATCGGCCGCGTCTTCGCCAAGATCAGGAAGGTGTGAGACCCATGCCCGCCATCACCGTCGACGACGTCCTCGTCCTCCCCCGCCTGCCGCGACTCGACCCGGTGACCACCGAGTTCCGCGCGGTCCGGCGGCTGACCACCGCACCGCAGGGCTACGAGGGCGAGGGTTTCCCGGTCCGCCGGGCCTTCGCCGGAGTGCCGATGTCCGAGCTCGACCCGTTCATCCACCTGGACCAGATGGGCGAGGTCGACTACGCGCCGGGCGAGCCGAAGGGGACGCCCTGGCATCCGCACCGCGGGTTCGAGACGGTCACCTACATGATCGACGGGATCATGGACCACCAGGACTCGCTCGGTGGCGGCGGCTCGATCTCCAACAGCGACACGCAGTGGATGACGGCCGGCTCCGGAATCCTGCACATCGAGGCGCCGCCGGAGCACCTGGTGGTCAGCGGTGGGCTCTTCCACGGACTCCAGCTGTGGGTCAACCTGCCGCGCGCGGCCAAGATGATCGACCCGAAATACCAGGACATCCGGGGCGGTAAGGCGGCACTGCTCACCACCCCGGACGGTGGCGGCCTGATCCGGGTGATCGCCGGTGAGATCGCCGGTCACCGCGGTCCCGGCTCGACGTTCACACCGATCAACCTGGCACACATCACCCTGCAACCGGGTGCGCGGCTCGATCTGCCGTGGCAGACCGACTACAACGCTCTGGTCTACACGCTCTCCGGCGAGGGCTCGGTGGGCACCGACATGCGGCCGGTCCGCCGCGGGCAGCTCGCCACCCACGGGCCGGGCGAGGCGGTCCGGGTCGAGGCGAAGACCGAACTCGACCTGTTCGTGATGGGTGGACAGCCGATCCGGGAGCCGATCGCCCACTACGGGCCGTTCGTGATGAACACGCAGGCCGAGCTGAAGCAGGCCTTCGAGGACTTCCAGAAAGGACGGCTCGGCGTCGTTCCGGCGGCGCGCGTACCGCACACCGACTGATTACGCTGAGCGGCATGGACCACATCGAGCGATTCGCCGACGTCGTGGTCCGGGCCGGTGTCAACGTCCAGCCCGGGCAGGGAGTCATTCTTCGTACGGACACCGCGCATCTGGAGATCGCCCGGGCCGTCGTGGCCGCCGCGTATGCGGCCGGGGCAGCCTGGGTCGAGCCGATCTGGTCGGACGGCCCGATGCGCCGCTCCGCCGTCGATCACGCCAGCCTGGAGTCGCTGTCCGCCAGCCGCGGCTGGGCGCTGCAGCGCATCCGCGAGTGGGCCGATCAGGGCATCGCGTCGATCGCCCTGATCGGCGACCCCGATCCGCACCTGCTCGACGGTGCCGACCCGGTGCGTGCCGCCGCGTTCCCGGCCGACGAGGTGCGGGCCATGCGTGAGCAGGTGATGGGCCGGCTGCGCTGGACCGTGGTCGGCGCACCCAACCCGGGCTGGGCACATCAGGTCTTCGGCGAGCCGGACACCGCGCGCCTGTGGGACGCGGTGTCGACGGCGATGCGCCTGGACGCCGCGGACCCGGCGCTCGCCTGGCGGGAGCGGGCCGCGACGCTGGCCGAGCGCGGGGCCCGGCTCGACGATCTGGAGCTGACCTCGGTCCGCTATGTCGGCGAGGGCACCGACCTCACCGTCGGGCTGATCCCGGGATGCCGGTGGACCGGCGGCGGGCTGATCGACGGCGACGGGGTGCCGTTCATGCCGAACATCCCGACCGAGGAGGTCTTCACCAGCCCCGACCGGCGCGCCGCGGACGGGGTCGTCCGGGTGACGAAACCGCTGGTGCTCAACGGGAGTCTGGTTCTCGGCCTGCGGCTGGAGTTCTCCGGCGGGCGGATCGTCGCGGCCACCGCGGACTCCGGCGCCGACGTCGTCCGCGCGCAGCTGGAGACCGATCCGGGCGCCCGCTCCCTCGGCGAGGTGTCCCTGGTCGACTCGGACAGCCGGATCGCCCGCACCGGGATCGTCTTCCACAACACGCTCTTCGACGAGAACGCCGGCTGTCACGTGGCCTGGGGTTCCAGCTTCCCGTTCGCCGTGGACGGCGGCGCCGCGATGACCGTCGCCCAGCGCGAGGAGCTGGGGCTGAACACCTCGGCCGTACACACCGACGTGGTGATCGGCGGCGACGGCATCACGGTCACCGGCACCGGACCGAAAGGCACGATCGAGATCATCCGCAACGACGAGTGGGTGCTCTGACCGGTCACCACCGGGCGTGCCGGCGATCCCGCCAGGGCCGGCCGTCCGGGTCGTAGACCAGGCGGTACGCGGGAAGGGCCCACAGCCGCTGGTGCCACGGCAGCCGCTCCGTCTCGTGCGGGATCAGCCGGCCCGCCGGGCGGGGCCCGACCCGGCCACCGTCCCGCCAGTCCCGCAGACGGTCCGCGGCGGCCGTCATCGCCTCCACGGCGTCGGCCGGATCGAGCAGGTCGGCGTCGTCGCCGTCGGCCCGATCCAGGTGCTCCCGCATCAGGGCCAGCCGCAGATCCCGCGGGAACCGGCGGGCACCGTCGCCGAGCCCGGCCGGGTCACGGGGCTCCCGCTCGTCCCTGGTGTCGTCGAGCACCGCGCAGGACAGCTCGCTGTCATGCGTCCACGAACGACGGTTGAAGTTGTCGCTGCCGACGCTGCACCAGATGTCGTCGATCACACAGATCTTGGCATGCACGTAGATCGGGGTGCCGGCGTGGTTTTCCAGGTCGAAGACGTGCACCCGGTCACCGGCGGCCTGCCTGCACAACTCGACGGCCTGCTCGCGGCCCACCTGGTTGGGCGGCAGCGCGAAACCGCCGTCCACGTCCGGGTGACGCGGCACCACCGCGATCAGGTGCAGCTCCGGGTTGTCCCGCATCGCCTCGGCGAAGAGCTGGGCCACCTCCTTCGACCACAGGTACTGGTCCTCCAGGTAGATCAGCCGGCGGGCCCGCTTGATCGCCTTGGTGTAGCCGCGGGCCACACTGCGCTCGCCGAGCCGGGCGAAGCCGTACGGCGGGCGCATCGCCGGATAGGTCCGCAGCACCTGGACGGTCTGCGTGCCACACTCCGGCGGGTCCGGTGGCTGCTCGGGAAGCGGGTCGGGACTCAGGTCCTCATGACGCAGCCGGTCGGTGACGGTGGCGATCGGGCCGTTCTGATCCAGCGGGACCCGATCGGTCCAACGCTCCCGGAACGAGTGGTCGAGGGCGCCGACGACCGGGCCGCGCAGGGCGAGCTGGATGTCGTGCCAGGGCGGGTTCGGGCCGTACGACGCGGCCATCTTGACCGCCTGCGGATCGCCGTGGTGCTCGGCGTCGTCGCGGCGGCTGTGGCACAGATCGATGCCACCGGCGAAGGCGATGTCCAGCTCGGGACGGCCCGGATGACGCAGCACCACGAGCTTCTGATGGTGTGACCCGCCGCGGCGGACCCGCTGGTCGAGCAGCACCTCGCCGCCGGCCGCCTCGATGTCGTCGCTGAGGTTGCGGTTCTCCTCCTCGCTGTACGCCAGCCTGTCGACGTGGGAGCGCCAGAGCAGGCCCTTGACGATCACGCCGCGCGCGGCGGCCGCGGAGAACAGCTCGGCCACGGTCGGCCCGTCGTCGCTGGTCCGCTCGTCCGGGTCACCACGCCAGTCGGTGAAGAACAGGTGATCACCGGACTTCAGCTGGCCGACCTCGCTCGCCAGCCGATCGAAGTAATTTTGCCCGTGAATAAGCGGCTCGACCGTGTTTCCGGTGTTCCATATGGGTATGGAGGTGTCCGGGTTGCCGCGTTCGGCAGCGGAGAGAAGCCATTCCTGCGGCGGCACTGCAGCCCCTTCGAGGTCGACGACGCCCTCACGGTAAGCCTCTCCGCCGTCGCTCGCATCCGGAGCGGACACCTCACCCCCCTCGGAGGACCGGACCCATGAGCAGTGAGCCACTGACCACGACGACCATGGCCGAGGCCACCGACACCACCGAGAAGGGGCTGCTCATCGCGGTCCTTCTCCTGGTGCTCATGGGTACTGCCGCGATGCTGATGATGTTCTGATCGCGAGCATCGTCGGGACCGGCGAACCGCCCTCGACGAAACCCTCGAGTCGCAGGCCCGCCTCCAGGAAGGCGGTCAGCAGGGCGGGCAGGGGCCAGTGACTGGCACCGACCTTGTCGCGGACGCCTCGGTCGGTCCACGACGCCTTCGTCCAGTGCCCGTCGAGGTATCCGGGGCGGATGACCACCGCGGCCGGATCGCCGCGATCGGCGAACCCGCCACAGAACGCCGGGTGCACACCGATGTGAACGAACCGCCCACCCGGGCGCAGGACCCGGCTGACCTCACGCAGCACGGCCGGGTAGCCGGGCATGTCGGTGTGCGCCATCACCGAGATCGCCGCGTCCACCGAGCCGTCCCGCAGCGGGAGCCGGGTCGCGTCGGCGCGGGCGACCGGCAGCCGGCCGGACGCGTGCCGCAGCATCCCGGCGGACAGGTCGACGCCGACCGGGCTCCAGCCGAGCCCGCGCACCTGGGCCGCATGGACGCCGGTGCCACAGCCGATCTCCAGGCAGCGGCCCCGGCCCGGACCGAGCTGCCCGGTGATCGCCTGCCGGACACCCAGCGGGTCACCGGGCAGGGTGACCGGCAGGAACTCGGTCTCGTACCAGTCCGCGATCTCGTCGTAGACCGCCTTCATCCGTAGAAGGTATACCCAGCACTACCCCGGAAGGTGTCCCTGAACGGCTGGGCCGGGCCCCTCGCCGCTGGCTACCGTGAGCCGGTGCTGATCGATGACCTGAAGGACCGCCGCTACCTGCTCACGGCCCGGCCGTGGTGGTCGCTGCTGCACCTGGCGGTGACCGCCGTGCTCGCCGCGCCGGTCGCGTTCGGCTTCTGGATGCTGATGCTGCCCTGGCTGGTCGCCGGGCAGGACGTCACCGAGGGCCGGGAGCCACCGGCGGCCGTGGTCGTCCTGATACTGACGTCGGCGTTCCTGTTCGCCGCCGCCGGACCGGCCGTGGCGCTGCCGCTGGCCGCGGTGGAGCGGCGCCGGTTGCGGCTGCCCGCCCCGCACCGGCCACTGATGTCCGGCCCGGTCGCCTGGTTCGTGGCCCGCTACCGTGAGGAGTCGACGTGGCGGGCCGTCGCCTACGCGGTGCTGCTCGCCCTGGCCGCTCCCCTGCTCGTGCTGGGTGCCACCCTGCTCGCCGTCGTCGAGGCGGTGCTGCTGTTCAGCCCGTGGATCGCCGAGTGGCGGCTCGGTGACCTGGTGATCCACGGCGGGCCCGAGTCGGTGCCGTTCATGTTCCTCGGTCTCGCCGGGCTCCCCCTCGTGCTCTATCTCGCCGGCGCCGTGGCGGCGCTGCACACCGCCCTGGCCCGGCGGCTGCTCGGCGGCACCGACGTGCTGCGCGACCAGCTGACCGAGGTGTCGCTGTCCCGGGCGCGGCTGGTCGACGCGTTCGACGCCGAGCGCCGCCGGATCGAGCGCGACCTGCACGACGGCGCCCAGCACCGGCTCACCAGCCTCACCCTCCAGCTCGGCATGGCCCGGCTGGACCTGCCCGGTGACTCGCCCGCCGCCGAGCCGCTGGGGCGGGCCCACGACCAGGCCAAGGAGCTGATGGTGGTGCTGCGCGACCTGGTCCACGGCATCCGCCCGCAGACCCTTGCCGACCTGGGGCTGCCGGCCGCCCTGTGGGAGTTGGCCGCCAACTCGCCGGTGCCGGTCGCGGTGGACGCCGACGCGATCGCCGGCCGGCTGCCGGAGCGGGTCGAGACCACCGCCTACTTCGTGGCCGCGGAGGCCCTGACCAACGTCGCCAAACACGCCCGCGCCGCATCCGTGCAGGTGCGCCTCACCCGGTCCGGGGAGGCGATCGTGCTGGAGATCCTCGACGACGGCCGGGGCGGGGCCGACCCGGCCCGCGGCTCCGGGCTCACCGGGCTGGCCGACCGGGTCGCCGCGGCCGGCGGCAAACTGCTGCTGGCCAGCCCGTCCGGCGGGCCGACCCTGCTGCGGGTCGAGCTGTGACCCGGGTCGTCCTGGCCGAGGACGGTGTCCTGCTGCGTGAGGGTCTGGTCGGGGTGCTGGTCCGGTTCGGGTTCGAGGTGGTCGCCGCGGTCGGTGACGCCGCCGAGCTGATGACCGCGGTCGACCGGCACGGGCCGGAGCTGGTGATCACCGACATCAAGATGCCGCCGTCCTTTCAGGACGAGGGGCTCCGGGCGGCGGTCCGGCTCCGGCAGAACCGCCCCGGCCTCCCGGTCATCGTGCTCAGCCAGTATGTGCAGCACGACTATGCCGCCGACCTGATCGGCACCGGCGACGGCGTCGGATATCTGCTCAAGGACCGGGTCGCCGACATCACCGAGTTCGTGGCCGCGCTGCGCACCGTGGTCACCGGTGGCACGGTCGTCGATCCGGACGTGGTGCGCCGCCTGATCAGCCGACCACAGGATCCGCTCGCCGGTCTCTCCGGCCGGGAGCGGGAGGTGCTGGCCCTGATCGCCGAGGGCCGGTCCAACTCGGCGATCGCGGCGGCCCTGTTCATCAGCGACCCGGCGGTCGGCAAACACGTCGGCAACATCCTGGCCAAGCTGGGCCTGCCACCGACCGACGACACCAACCGGCGGGTGCTGGCGGTGCTGGCCTATCTGAGATCCCGATGACGCCCAGCGCCTCCGCCCAGCGGGTCAAATGATCCTCCGCCCTCCGCCCTCCGCCCTCCGCCTTTCGCCTCCGCCCTCCGCCCTTCGCCCTTCGCCAGCGGAGGGCTTCCGGAGTCAGGGGCTGCCCCGCTCATCCGCGATCTCGTGGAGGGCCGGCACATCGTCGTCGCTGAAGTTCACATGATGTCGTCGCGGTCTCTGAACGGCTGCTCCCGGAACACCTGACCCGGCTTGCCGCGGATCGGGATCCTTGCCGACCGGTTCTCCTGTGACTGCCGGGCACACCAGCGTCCGGCGCTGCCGGGAGCCGGTGCGTGCCGGCCCGCCGGTTCCGCCGCGTCGCCGCATCGTTGGTCCCGCCACGCCACGCCACCACTCCCGCCGCGCCGCGCACCACCACTCCCGCCACGCCGCCGGTCGCGACGCCGGTCGCGGCCGGGATGATTGACTGATGCGGGTTGCCGACGGCAGGGGCGGCGACGTTGGCCGGCGCACACGATCGCTCAACGTGGGCTCGGACATACGTCATGGCATGCACCGACGCACACGATCTGCCGATCGTGCGCGTTCACCCAGGTCATGGCGATGACAGCAGCTCACATAAGCGTTGTGTGCGCTCCCGTCATCGCTCGCAGATCACAGGTCCGGACGGTGCAACCGCTACCGGCGCCGGGCTGCCCATCTGCGGGCACTAGAAAGCTTGCGGTGCCGAGGTCTGACCCCGTCCTTCCGCGTTCTTTGTCGAAAGCCGTCACACCGTCATCGCGGAACTCCACAAGATCGCGGTGCGGGCCGCAGACCTCGACACCGGAAGCTCTCTAGCTGTCGGATGCGTGCAGCTCACCACGATTCCGGCCTCGGCGCGGCGCGCAGAAACGAGGCCCTATCCGGAAGTTCTCTAGCGGGCGGCGGGCGGTGTCAGCGTCCAGCGGGTCGGGGACCAGATCGGCGCGGCCGGGTCGCCGACCAGGGCGAAACCGATCCGCCACGCGTTCATCGACGGCCGGTCCAGTGCCCACCAGCGGTCGGACAGCGCCGTGCCGACGGCCGCGCATCGCTCCGCCTGCGGTCCCGAGGCGAGGATCGCCCCGTCGGCCAGCACCACCGCGCCACCCGTGCCACTGTCGTCGAGCACCGCGAGGTAACTCTGCTCCCGGCCGGGGATCGACGCGTGGCTGACCCGGTGGTGCCAGGCGGCGGCCGCGAACCAGAGACCACGGTAGGCCTCAGCGTCGAGCGCTGGTTTCCAGCGGGCCGGCGACACCTCGTCCAGGCCCTCCAGACCGGAGGCCACCGGTGGGTGGCTGCGCGGATGGCGGGCACCGAGCGGCCCGGCGGCGCTCATGAAACCGGCCGAGCAGACCACGGTCGCGGTGAGCGGACCGGTGCGGGCGTCCTGGACCGCCCGGCCTCCCTGAACCGAACGCACCTCCGGAACCGGCGGGCCGCTGAAAACCGGGAACCCGTCCTGAATCGGAGGGCCATCCTGCGTCGGCGGCCCGCCCGGACCTGGGTGCCGGCCTGGGACCGGGGGCCCGCCCGAGACCGGGGGCCCGCCCGAGACCGGGGGCCCGCCCGAGACCGGGCGGATGTCGAGGACCGGGTGGATGCCGCCGTGCCCGACCGGGACGATCAGGCGGCCGTCGGGATCCAGGCGGTCCAGCCAGTGCGGGGAGATGCCGGCGACGCCGACGGTCACGATGATGCGGTCGTAACGTTCGAACGGGCCTCCGGTGTAGCCGTCGGCGGTCTCCACCCGTACCCCCGCGATGCCGGCCCGGGCCAGCGCGGACCGTGCCCGGGCCGCGACGTCGGCCTGAACGTCGACGGTGGTCACCACGGCGCCGAGCGAAGCGAGGAGTGCCGCGTTGTAACCGGTACCCGCGCCGATCTCGAGGACACGCATGCCCGGCGCCACGTCCAGCGCCTCGATCATGGCGGCCATCAGCGACGGCTGGCTGGACGAGCTGACCGGGACCTCACCGGCGAGCTTGGTGACCAGCACGTCGTCGCTGTAGACCGTCGGCAGATACTCCGGGTCGGCGGGCACCACACGCCGGCCGTCGCGGCGGTGGAATCCGTCGGCCACGAAGACCTCTCGTGGCACCGTCGCGAACGCCTCGGCCAGCGTGGGCGACAGGCCGTCACCACGGATCAGCTCGAGGTAGCGCCGCCGGACGTCTTCCATGACTGACACGGTACGTAACGTGCCGCCGATACGGTGAGAACTGTGGATATCTCCGAGGTCGGCTGCACCCTGGAATTCGACGTCACCGAGCCCGCCGAGATCGCGCTACAGGTCGCGGTGTCCGGCGCCGTCTCGGAGACGTTGCTGGTCAACGGCGTCGCCGTCGACCGGCAGCTGATCACTGCGGGCAAGGGCGCGCTGGTCGTGCGGTACTCGGCGGCGGTTCCGCCCGGATCGGTACCGCCCCCGGTCACCGACGAGGAACGCATCGTCGCGTTGCGGCCGAGCCGCTACTGCCCGTCCGACCGGCTCGGCGGATTCGCCGCCACCCGCTTCGGCACCTCGGTGCCGGACGGCGCGGGCTTCAGCACCTCCCAGCCGGACGGCGCGAGCTTCGGCACCGCTCTGCCGGACGGCGCGGGCTTCGGCGGCTCCCGGGCCGGGGACGGCACCGCCGGCACGGTTCGGGCGATCACCGACTGGGTGTACGAGCACATCACCTACCAGGGCGGAAGCAGTGGCCCCACGACCGACGCGGTGGACACCCTGCTCGCCGGCGCCGGGGTGTGCCGCGACTTCGCGCACCTGACCGCCACCCTGTGCCGGGCCCGCAACATCCCGGCCCGGGTCGCCGCCGTCTACGCGCCCGGGCTGTCCCCGATGGACTTCCACCTGGTGGTGGAGACCGCGATCGACGGCCACTGGCGGGTGTGGGACGCGACGCGGTTGGCGCCCCGGCAGTCGCTGATCCGGATCGCCACCGGCCGCGACGCCGCCGACACCGCGTTCGCGACCACGCTGTCCGGGGCGCTCACCCTGACCGGCACCGAGATCCTGGCGGTCGCCGGCGGGAATCTGCCGTTCGACGACCACCGGGATCTGGTGTCACTGCCGGGCTGAGTCAACCGCGGTCTGTAGGCACCGGCGCACGTCGTCGGCGTGGTACGGCCACTCGGACGGCTCGATCTGCGCCATGAACGTGTCGTAGACGGCCGCCTGACGCAGGAACTCCACCGGTTGCAGCAGCTCGGCGGCCCGTAGTGCGTCGTACTCCGGCCACAGCTTCGCCCATGCGGCGAGGACCTCCGGCTCGCCCCGCATCCGTACCGCGTCGAAGGCGGGGTTGCCGATCACCGCGTCACCCCAGTCGACGATGGTGAACGATTCGCCGTCCTGGATCACGTTGCCCATGTGCAGGTCACCGTGCACGAGAGTGTCCGGGAGACCGCACTCGGCGACGGCGGCGAGCCGGCGCGGAAGGTCGTCCAGCAACTCCCGCAGACCCGGAATGCCGGGAAGGTGCGGCGCGGCGATCCGCGGCAGGCCGTCCAGCGACAGCGCCGGGACTCCCGCGGCACGCAGCTCGTCGACCCGGCCGGCGAAGTGTTGCTGCACCGGTTGCAGCGCGGCCAGCACCTGAGCCCGGAAGGGCGGCGCGGCGCCGTAACGGTCCTCGCCGGGCACGTGGGTGATCAGGGCACGGCCCTCGTCACCGGCGGCCAGCACGTACGGCACCAGGCCCGGTGAGACCGCGTCGACCATGCGCAGGACGGCCGCCTCGTGTGCGAAGAACGGCGGCACCTGCTTGAGCCAGGCCACCGGCACACCGTCGGGGCCGTCGAACCGCCAGATCGCCGACAGGTTCCAGGTGCGCTGCTGGTGGGCGGTCAGCCCGGACAGCCCGATCCGGTCCAGGGCACCGGCTGCCCAGGCCAGCGACGCGGAGGCGCCGGCCGCCTCGGCGTACGCCGCGCGCAGCGGATGCGGCGACAGGTCGACGTCGGCCGGCAGCAGACCGGCCGGCCGCTCGGGGGTCATCGCCAGATAGGTGACGTGCCCGCCGGGTGGATCCTGATCACCGTGCAGCAGGCGCAGCACGGTGACGTCGATGCCGGCGCCGGCCAGCACGCCGGCGGAGTCCTGCCACCAGGGCACCTCCACGGTGAACGGGGGCAGCTGTCCGAGAAGCTCGCCCGACGGATCGACGAGCACCAGAGTGACGGTACGGCTCACCGGCCGAGTCTCGCATGCAGGAACTTGCGGTCGGCACGCCCCAGCAGGCGCAGCCGGGCCATGCCGCCGTCCGGGAAGATGTCCAGCCGGACCTGCGTCACCTCGGGCGCCTCGGCGAGCGCGAACCGGTGCGGCGTGTCCGGGCGCAGCGCCACCCGTCGCAGCAGTTCGTGCGGGAGGCCGTCGCTGTCGAAACCGGTGAGCGTGGCCCCGCCGGGGGCGTTGCCCTTGAAGTGGCTGGTGTCCAGGTCGGCGAAGCGCAGCACCGCCGGGGCGGCGAGCCGTACCAGCACCCAGTCGTTGCCGTCGTCACGGCGCCGCGACGTCTCCCACCCGTCGCCCATGTTGCGGGCCAGACCCGGCATCAGCATCCGTTGCGGGTTGCCGTAGAACATGTTGCTGCAGTCGACGACGGTGGCACCGTATTCGGCGGCGGCCACGTCGAACACCTTCGGCAGCAGTTCCGGGTCGGGTACCACCTCACCGTGCACGCGCAGGCGGGCCACTCCGCCGTCCGGGAAGATGTTGAGCCGCACGTGCGTGAACCGGTGACGGTCCTCCACCGGGTACAGGTTGCGGCCGTCGCCCTTCAGCGGTGACTTCGGCAGGATCTCCACCCAGTCGGCGGTGGCCAGTTCGTCCGGGCCGGGATAGCCGGGCATCTCCACGGCCTCGACCGAGGCGTACGGCGGGAAGTTGCCGGTGAAGAACGCGGTGTCGATGTCGACGCCGTGGACCACACCGGGCGCGCCCAGCCGGATGATCGCGAAGTCGTGACCCGGGGTCCGGCGGCGGCGGGTCTCCCAGCCGTCGTAGACCTGTCCTTTGTGGTCGAACGTCTTCGGCGCGTGACCCGGCGTGCCCGGCAGCACCAGGTGGTCGGCGGCGGCGAAGAACTCGTCGTTGGCGTGCACGACGCCTCCGCCGAACGCCCGGGACGCGAGGTCGGGCAGCGCGCTGAAGTCCATCAGATCTCCCTTGCCAGGAACTTTCCGCCGGCGTTGTCGCCGGTCACCACGCTTCCGCGCAGCCAGGTGGTGCGGACCACACCCCGCAGGACCTTTCCGGCGTACGGCGTGACCGGGTTCCGGTGATGCAGCGCGTGCACGTCGACGACGAACTCCCGGTCCGGCTCGAATGCCACCAGATCCGCGTCGGCGCCGACCATGATGCGGCCCTTGTTCCGCAATCCCACCAGATCGGCGGGGCGGCGCGCCATCCACTTCACCACGTCCGCGAGGGTATGCCCCCGTTCGGCGGCCGCGGTCCAGATCACCGGAAGACCCAGCTGCACCGAGGCGATCCCGCCCCACGCGGCCGCGAAGTCACCGGTGTCCTGCCGTTTCAGGTCGGGGGTGCACGGCGAGTGGTCGCTCACCACGCACGTGATCAGGCCGTCGGCCAGCGCCTCCCACAGTCGGTCGGCGTTCTCCGCGTCCCGGATCGGCGGGCAGCACTTGAACTCGGTGGCGCCGTCCGGGATCACGGCCGCGTCCAGAGTCAGGTAGTGCGGGCAGGTCTCGGCGGTCACCCGTACCCCCTCGGCTCTCGCCCGGGCGATCAGCGGGAGCGCGGAGGCGGCGGAGAGATGCAGGATGTGGGCGCGACGGCCCGCGGCGCGGGCCACCGCGATGGCGGTGCCGACCGCGGCATGCTCGGCGTCCTGCGGGCGGGAGTCCAAGAAGTCGGCGTACGCCGCCGAACTCGCCGCCTCGCGCAGATGATCCGGGTCCTCGGCGTGGATGACGAACAGCGCGTCGACCGCGTTCATCGCCTCGGCGAGCTGCCCCGCGTCGACCGGCGGGAACTCGGGCACACCGGAGTCGGCGAGGAACGACTTGAAACCGAAGACACCGTCGGCGTGCAGGCCCGGCAGGTCGGCGGCGTTGCCCGGGATCGCGCCGCCCCAGAATCCGACGTCGACGTGGCACTGACCGGCTGCGGCCGCCTGTTTGATCTTCAGGGCCGCGGTGGTCACGGTCGGCGGCAGGCTGTTCAGCGGCATGTCGATGATGGTGGTGACGCCGCCGGCCGCGGCCGCCCGGGTCGCCGTGGCGAACCCCTCCCACTCGGTCCGGCCCGGCTCGTTGACGTGCACATGGGTGTCCACCAGGCCGGGGAGCAACGCGGTGTCGCCGAGATCGATGTCCTGCGCCGCCTGCACCACGGCGTCGTAGGGCAGCACCGCCGCGATCGTCCCGCCCTCCACCACGACCGCCGCCGCCCGCTCGCCGTCCGGTGTCGTGACGCGCCGCGAACGCACTACAAGATCAGCCATGGGCCGACCCTATCGGCGCTTTGTTTCACCGCGGCCTGTTCGCCCCGGCCCTTTGTTTCACCGCGGCGCCTGTTCGCCGCGGGCGCTTTGTTTCACCCCGTGCGCATCAGGCCGGTCGGGCATGCCGTTACCGGCGGTAGCGGAGTACCGTGCCGCTCCATGGTGCGACGATGGAGTGTGGCGGCCCTGGCCGCCCTCTGCGGTGTGCTGATCGCGGCGGCCCGTTTCGGCGACGGCGCGCCCGGCACCGCCGCCCTGCTGCTGGCCGGATTCCTCGTACTCGCCTTCGTGCTGTCGCCGCTCGCGTTCCCCCGCGCCGCCGCGGTCGAGGACGACCGGCCGGTCGTCTACTGGCGGCCCGGCTGCGTGTTCTGCCTGCGGCTGCGGGCCCGCCTCGGTGCCGACGCGGACCGGCTGCGCTGGGTCGACATCTGGCAGGACCCGGCCGCGGCCGCCGCGGTCCGGGAGATCACCGGCGGCGACGAGACCGTGCCGACCGTGGTGATCGGCGGCCGGGGCCACGTCAACCCCGACCCGTCCTGGCTGCGCGACCAGATCGTGCCGACCGCGCCTCAGGCCTGAACCAGCTGGCCGTCGGTCCACCGCAGGAACCGGTCGAACAGTTCCGCCGGCGGCCCGGGTGGCAGCTCGGTCATGGCCCGGTCCAGGTGACCCCACATGTACATCGTCAACATGACCCGGTCCGCACCGTCCGACAGGGACACTCGCGCGGGTGTGCACGGCCACGGATCACCGCACACCCGGCACTCCCACGACGGCCGTTCACAAACGTGCTCTTCGTTACTCTGAGTCACACTCTTCTTCACTGAACGACACTCCCTCGCGTTGCGCGCGGTCCCGTCCCGTAGTACTCCCCACAGGCGGGAAAGGTTCGATCCACACGGGATTTGCCCATGCCGCTAGGGTCTGACTCACTGACACGGACCATCACGGAAGGCAACCGGCGTGACGAACCAGCAGCCCGCGGTGAACACCGGACCGAACATCCTCGTGCGCGGCGCCGCCGTCGCCGTCCTGGCCATCGCCGTCCTCACTTTCGCCGTCCTCGCGATCATCGACCCGGCGTCGCTGATCAGCCTCGCGCCGGAATGGTTCGGCGAACCGGGCGCCTCCTCGGTCCTCGCCGGCGCCGGTCTCGCCGGCGTGATGGCGGGCCTGCTCTACAAGGCCGTCCGCGAGGGCAACCGTGGCCACGACGAGCTGGCGACGTGGCTGACGCTCGCCGCGCTCCTCATCGTGCCGATCTTCTCCATGGTCTGAAAAACCCTCCTCATCGGGTACGCCCACACCTCCCACCACCGCACCACACCGAACCCCGCCTCCGGCGGCTGCCGCCGGAATTCCGTCGTGCCCGCCCACCTCAATCGCTAGGCGATCGTGGCGAATCCGTTCTCCGCGGCCGGCCCGAGATCGTGGATCTCACCCGCACCGCTGACCGTGAAAACGTGATTCCGCCGGGTCCGCGACTCGAATTCCGCCCACTCCCCACTCCCCCATTCACCGGGGCTGCGGGAATCGATTTCCGCATGATCCGGCCGGTCCACCAGCCGGATCACGTGCACGACGTTGTCCCGCACCTCGATCCGCCACCGGTCGTCCTCCTCCTCACCCTCCGCGGTGATCACCCCGTTGACCACGTGGTCACAGGTGAAGTGCTCGAACACGGCCGGACGGAACCACGCCCCCGGCACGTCGCCGCGAATCTCCGCACCCGGTGCCAGAAACGTCTCCACCAGATACGCGAGCCAGATCTCCGCGTGGTAGAACTTCTCCTCGCCGTTCCAGATGAGCGCGTCACCGGCGGCCGTCGGCACCCATTTGCACCAGTAGCCGGGATGTTCCGGGCCGGGGCCGTTCCCGCCGTACATCTCCCCGGGTGCCAGCCCGTTTCCGCTCACCGCATAGGGCCCGGCATCCCTCAGTTCGTGCCGGGTCTCGGCGAACCGGTCGAGGTATTCCACCTCGTAGGGATTCAGTGGCGGAACAATGGCGACCTGCCCCGTGAATCCGGTGTCATACCCCACTGTCGTCCTCCGCTGCTCGTCTCACGCCAGGGTGGTCAACTGCTCCCGTGGGAACCCGGCATCGGTCAGTGCGCCGCAGTCCAGGCCGCGCAGCAGATATCCGGCGAGCGCCCGTGCGGTGGCCGGCTCGTCGGCGATGCCCCCGTCCTGCCGGTCCAGGTAGCGCCGCAGGCGGGTCACGGCCGCGTCCCGGCCGTCCCGGAAGAACTCGTAGGTCGCCGCATACCGGGTCGGCAGCTGGGCCGGATGCAGGTCCCAGCCCTGGTAGTAGCCGCGCTCCAGGGACCGGCGGACCAGTCGCCGGTGCAGGTCCCAGGCGGCGTGCACGGCGGCGGTGTCCCCGACCGGGAGGACGTTGGTGGACCCGTCGGACAGGCGCACCCCGGTCTGGGCGGCGGCGGCCTGCATGACCGCCTTCGCGTAGTCGGCGACCGGGTGCTCCATCGACTGGTAGGCGGCGGCCACCCCGGCGGCGGCGCTGTAGTCGTAGGTGCCGTAGTGCAGCCCCGTGCACCGGCCGGCGGCCGCGGTGATCAGCCGCGCGACGGTCGCGGTCCCGTCGGCGGCGAGCACGGCCGACGGCAGTTCGATCTGGATCTCGAAGGTGAGGGCGCCGGCGCTCAGGCCGTACGACCGCTCCAGCTTCTCGCAGAGGGTGACCATGGCGGCGACCTGGCCGGTACCGCTGACCTTGGGCAGCGTGATCGTGAAGAGATCCTGGTAGTTGTCGAGGAAGAGGTCGAGGGTGCGCAGTGAGCGGCGCCGGGTCGCGGCCTCCAGGGATTTGATCCGGATGCCGAGGAACGGTGGACGTGGTCCGTCGGCGAGGATCGCGGCGGCCTTGCGGACGGCCGCGTCCTCCTGGTCGTCGTCGCGGACGCCGTAGCCGTCCTCGAAGTCGACGCGCAGGTCCTCGATCGGCTCGGCGGCGAGTTTGGCGCGGACCGCCGGGTCCGGCCAGGGGAAGTCGTGCCGGTCCATCGTGCCGAGGGCGATGCCGCCCCAGTCGCGGAAGTCGTCGAGACGGTCGGCCGGGATGTAGACGGTGTGGACCGGCTGCCGGCCGGGCCGGTCGCCCGGGTAGCGGGCCCGCAGGAACGCGTCGTGTGCGGCGAGGCCGGCGTCGATCTCGGCGTAGTCGTCCTCGTTCAGGCGCAACAGTCGGCCCTTCCTCGCGGTGGGGTGTGCGGCCGGGACCGGCCCGGCCGCACCGTGGATCAGTCGATCGAGTCGTAGGCGGCGCTGGTCAGGAAGTCGGCGAAGTCGTCGGCCAGCGCGACCCGCTCGAAGAGCTTGCGGGCGTCGTCGTAGCGGCCCGACGTCCAGGCCTCGTCGCCGACGGCCTCGCGGATCTTCGCGAGTTCCTCGTCCTCGATCCGCCCGACCAGCTCGGCGGTGATCGGCGTGCCGTCCTCGAGCTTCACTCCGTTGTGGATCCACTGCCAGACCTGGGACCGGGAGATCTCCGCGGTGGCGGCGTCCTCCATCAGGTTGTGGATCGCCACCGCGCCGTTGCCGCGCAGCCACGCCTCCAGGTACTGCAGGGCCACGTTGACGTTGTTGTGCAGCCCGGCGCGGGTGACGGCGCCACCGCCGCCGGCCACGTCGAGCAGGTCGGTGGCGTCGACCGCGACCTCGGGCCGCTTCTTGTCGAGCTGGTTCGGCCGGTCGCCGAGCACCCGGTCGAAGATCTCCCGGCAGACCGGCACCAGGTCGGGGTGGGCCACCCAGGAACCGTCGAATCCGTCGCCGGCCTCGCGCTCCTTGTCCTCCCTGACCTTGGTCAGCGCGACCTTGTTGACCTCCTGGTCACGCCGGCTCGGGATGAACGCGGCCATGCCGCCCATCGCGAACGCACCCCGCTTGTGGCAGGTGGAGACGAGCAGCTCGGTGTAGGCCCGCATGAACGGTGCGGTCATCGTGACGGCCGCCCGGTCCGGCAGGATCATGTTCGGGTTGTCCCGGAAGTACTTGATGATGCTGAACAGGTAGTCCCAGCGGCCGGCGTTGAGCCCGGAGATGTGCGGGCGCAGCGCGTGCAGGATCTCCTCCATCTCGAACGCGGCCGGGATCGTCTCGATCAGCACGGTGGCGCGGATGGTGCCGACCGGGACGCCCAGCGTCTCCTGCGCGTAGGTGAAGACGTCGTTCCACAGTGCGGCTTCCTTGTGGGACTCCATCTTGGGCAGGTAGAAGTACGGTCCGCTGCCCCGCTCCAGCAGCTCCTTCGCGTTGTGGAAGAAGTAGAGACCGAAGTCGACGAGCGCGCCGACGGCCGGTTCGCCGTCCACCGGCAGGTGCCGCTCGTCGAGGTGCCAGCCGCGGGGGCGCATCACGATCGTCGGGTACGGCCCGCCGTTCAGCTCGTACGTCTTCTTCTCGGTCTCCAGGGTGATGGTGCGCCGGATCGCGTCGTACAGGTTCTGCTGCCCGTCGACGACGTTCGACCAGTGCGGGGTGTTCGCGTCCTCCAGGTCGGCCAGCCACACCTTGGCGCCCGAGTTCAGCGCGTTGATCGTCATCTTCCGCTCGGTGGGGCCGGTGATCTCGACCCGCCGGTCCTGCAGGTCGGCCGGGGCGGGCGGGGCGGACCACTCGGCGGCGCGGATGTCCGCCGTCTCGGCCAGGAAGCCCAGCGTGGCACCGGCCGCGATCTCCGCACGGCGCGTGGCACGCGCCTGGAGGAGCTCGTTACGGCGAGGCCGGAATCGCCGGTTCAGGTCGGCGACGAACGCCACGGCCTCGTCGGACAGGATCTCGGTCATCGTTGACGATTCCTCTCAGTGTGGTTACTCCCCCGTACCGTAATCGAGCATTATTCATGGTCTCCTACGGTCTACCACTACCCGGAACCTGTGGTGTTCTTCTCTCCCGCGACGCTTCCTGCACCGCCTCTGTCCGGCTTTCTGCGCCCGCGCCTCTCCGACTCCGGCTGTCTACACCGCGTCGATCAGTCGGCGGTGGGCGCGCCGGGCGTTCGCCGTCAACGTGTCGGCATCCGCACCGACCAGTTCACCGCGCTCGACGATCGGACGGCCGCCGACCAGGGCCAGATCGACCCGCGCCGGTGGGCCGAACACCAGCGCCGCGACCTTGTCGTCGATGCCCTCGTGCCCCAGGCCGTCCAACCGCCACATCACCAGGTCGGCCAGCTTGCCCGGCTCCAGCGAGCCCAGGTCGTCCTGGCGGCCCAGGCAGCGGGCCCCGCCGATGGTGCCGAGCCGCAGCGCCTCCCGCGCGCCGAACGATTTCGGGCCCTGCCGCTGACGTGCCGTATACAGCGCCTGCCGCAACTCGGCGCCCAGGTGCGACACCTCCTGCGAGGCCGCGCCGTCCACCCCGAGACCCACCGGTACGCCGTTGTCCAGCAGCTCACGCACCCGCGCCGCACCGGTGCCGAGCCGCGCGTTCGAACTCGGGCAGTGCGCCACACCGGTGCCGGTGGCTCCGAGTCTCGCGATCGCCGAGTCGTCCAGGTGCACGCCGTGGGCCAGCCAGACGTCGTCGCCGAGCCAGCCGACGCGCTCCGCATACTCCACCGGGGTGCAGCCGAACTGCTTGAGGCAGAACTCCTCCTCGTCGTCCGTCTCGGCGAGATGGGTGTGCAGCCGCACTCCCCTGCGCCGGGCCAGCACCGCAGCCTCCTCCATGAGACGCGTGGTGACCGAGAACGGCGAACAGGGCGCCACCGCGATCTGGAGCATCGCATCCGGTGACGGGTCGTGCCAGCGGTCGATCGCCGCCTCGGTGGCCGCGAGAGCCTCGTCGGTGTCCTCGACCACGTGGTCCGGTGGCAGGCCGCCGTCCTTGCGGCTCAGGTCCATCGAGCCACGGGTCGGGTGGAACCGCACCCCGATCTGCCGGGCCGCCTCGATCTCGGCGGCCAGCACGTCACCGCCGTCCCGCGGGAACACGTAATGGTGATCCATGCTCGTGGTGCAGCCGGACAGCGCCAGCCAGCCCAGCCCGGCACCGGCCGCCGCGCCGACGATCTCCGCGTCCAGCCGGCCCCAGATCGGATAGAGCGTGGTGAGCCAGCCGAACAACGTCTCGTCCAGCGCCAGGCCGCGGGTCGCCCATTGGTAGAGGTGATGATGCGTGTTGACCAGGCCGGGTGTGACCAGGCAGCCGGTGCCGTCCCGGCGCTCCCCGGGCAGGTCGGAGCGGCCCGGCCCGACCGCGACGATACGGCCGTCGTCACCGACCACGACGTGGCCGCCGGCATACTCCGTACCGGCCGCGTCGACCGTTGCGACGTGCGCGTTCTCGATGATGATCACAGCCACCACTCCGCGGTCGCCGGGGGCGCGTCGTCGCGGACCACACTGCCCTCGATCAACCCGTACGGCCGGTCACCGGCGATGAACACCTCACCCGGGTTGTCCAGGCCGAACGGGGACAGGTCGGCCAGGTAGTGATGTCGGTTCGGCAGCGTGAGCCGCACCTCGGCGATCTCCGGACGGTCCTCGAGCACCCGCACGCCCATCGCGTGGAGCGTCTGTTGCAGCGAGTAGCTGTAGGTGCCGACGAACGCCTTCACCAGTGCGTCGAGCGCCCCCTCGTGCGAGGCCGCCCAGTCGGTGTCGTCCCCGATGTGCCGCCAACGGGCGTCCACGGCCGTGGCCAGGATCCGGTCGGTGGTCGGTTTCAGCGTCGTGTAGCCGTCCTCGACGAACCCGTGGAACTCCGAATCCGTCGAGTTCAGCAGCACCAGGCCGGTCACGCCGGAGACCACCTGCACGCTCTCCCGCGTCACGGAGACCACGGTGGTCCGCACGTGATCGCCCCGTTTCCGGAACGAGTGCGGGCCCAGCCGGTCCCATGCGAACGACTCGACCGACACCCCGGCCGCGTGCACCTGTGGCTGCGTGCTCACGAAATGCCGGGCCAGGAGCAGGGCGAACGTCTCCGGCTCGCCGACACCGTGCTCCTTGGCGAACGCATACACCGTGTTCTTCATCGTGTCGGTCGGCAGGACACCGGAGTTGTCGCCGGTCAGGTGAGCCGCGGTCAGGTCGCCGGAGAGCGCGATGCTGACGTTGAAGTCCACCAGGCCGTGCGAGTCACCGTCACGGTGCACCCGCACCAGACGCGTCTCCGCCTTGCCGTAGCGGTTCGGTCCGAGCACGATCCCCAACGGTGTCAGCTCCCTCGGTAGGTGGTGTAGCCGTACCGGCTGAGCAGCAGCGGCACGTGGTAGTGGCGATTCGGGTCGTGGACGTGGAAAGCGACCGTGATCTCCGGGAAGAAGCAGTCGCCGCCCAGATAGGGCTCCACGTAGAAGAACAGGCGATAGCCGCCGGCCTGCCACTCGTGCAGCGCCACCTCGTAGCGCAGACGGCCGTCGTCGTCGGTGCGGCCCTCGGCGATCGTGCTCCAGCCGTCCGAGTCGCGGCGCTCCAGCCGCACGTAGACGTCCTTCGCCGGGTCGCCGGTCACCGTGTCCAGGATGTGCGTCGAGATGCGGGCGTGGAACGCCGCGGTGACACCGTCAGAGGGCATCGAGCACCCGCTCCAGCCGCAGCCGCGCGATCTTGCGCAGCTCATCGGTCACGATCGCCCGCTCGGCCGCCTCGTCGTTGCCGAGCCGTTCCCGGGCGGCGGCGAGGATCTCGGCCTGCGACCGACCGCTCGCGAAGATCAGGAAGACGTGCCCGAACCGCTCCTCATACGCCCGGTTCGCCGCGATGAGCTCGGCCTTCGCCGTGTCGTCGGCGCTCTGTGCGGCAGCCGACTGCTCGGCACGCGACCAGGCGGCCTCCTGCGAGTCGCCGGCGGCCCGCTCCCCGATCCGTGGATGCGCGGACAGGCCCTGCAACACCTCCGGCCAGCTCAGCTCACGACTCGCGGTATCGGCCGCGGCGAGAAGCCCGGCCCGGTCGGCGAACGGCCTCTTGGCGGCGACGGCCGCGCCCCAGGCGGGCGCCGCACAGCAGGCGAGCAACTCGGCCTCCAGACGCTCCGCGGGCAGAGCATTGAAGGACTCCAGCGCACCCATCGGTCACCCCCTCGTCGATGGCGATCAGTCAAGCAGGCCCGAACCGGGCCACGCACGGACGGACCGAAGAATTAACAAGCGCCACCCTGCCACGAATGCCGGCCGGAAATCTCGCCGTCCGCTCAGGGCTGTGGACAACCCCGCGAGCAGCGCATCCGGCCATGGCGCGGCCCGTCCTGTGGACAACCGCCGGAAATGCACCGCGACCTCGCCGTTATCCCACGGTGACCCGGCCGTTTCCGAAGGCCGCCGTCATCCACAGAACCACGAACGGCGATCGCCGCGGGCGCCAGTGTGGACAACCGCGGAGGGCGCGGGCGGCATGGGCCAGACTGGGCGCGTGCTCATCCCCGTAGGCTCGCTGCCCGATCTCCCGGTCCGCCCCGTGCTGCCCGAGGTGGCCGCCGCCCTGGCCGGCGCCGGGGCCGCCGTCCTGGTCGCGCCCCCCGGCACCGGCAAGACCACGCTGGTCCCGCTGGCGCTGGCCGCACCCGGCAGCCGGGTGATCGTGGCCGAGCCGCGCCGGGTCGCCGCACGGGCCGCAGCCGGACGGATGGCCGCACTCCTCGGCGAGCGGCCCGGGCAGCGGGTCGGCTACGCGGTGCGCGGCGAACGGCAGGTCTCCCACGACACCGTCGTCGAGGTCGTCACCACCGGTCTGCTGGTCCGCCGGCTACAGGCCGACCCCGAGCTGGCCGGCGTCACCACGGTGATCCTCGACGAGTGCCACGAGCGGCATCTCGACTCCGATCTGGCTCTGGCCTTCCTCGTCGAGGTGCGTGCCGCGCTCCGCCCCGACCTGCGGGTCCTCGCGACCTCGGCGACCGCCGACGCCGACCGGCTCGCGACCGTCCTCGGCGAGCCGGGGCGGCCGGCACCGATCGTCACCGCCCGCGCGCGCACCTACCCGGTGGAGGTGATCTGGGCGCCGCCGGCCACGCCGGTCACCCCGCCGCACGGGCTCCGCGTCGACCCGCGTCTCCTCGACCACGTGGCCGCCACTACCCGGCGGGCGCTCGCTGAGGGCGACGGTGACGTCCTCGTCTTCCTTCCCGGCGCGGGCGAGATCTCCGCCGTCGCCGGCCGCCTCGGCGCCTCCGGCGCTTCCGGGTCCTCCGGCGGGCCCGGATCTCGCGGCGCTTCCAGCGGGCCCGGATCTCCCGGCGCTTCCGGCGGGCCCGGGCTTCTCGGCGCCGACGTGGTCACCCTGCACGGCCGGCAGACGGGCGCGGCGCAGGACGCGGTGCTGCGCGCCGGCCGGCACCGCCGGGTCGTGCTGGCCACGGCGGTCGCCGAGAGCAGTCTGACGGTTCCGGGGGTACGCGCCGTGGTCGACGCCGGGCTCAGCCGGGTGCCCCGGATGGATCACGCCCGAGGCCTGGGCGCCCTGGCCACCGTGGCGGTGTCCCGCTCGTCCGCCGAGCAGCGCGCCGGGCGGGCCGGCCGGGAGGCACCCGGCCGGGTCTACCGCTGCTGGCCGGCCGCCCTGCACGACCGGCTGCCCGCCCAGCCGGAACCGGAGATCACCGCGGCTGATCTGACCGGGTTCGCCCTCGACCTGGCGCTGTGGGGGCATCCCGACGGGGCCGGCCTGGCCCTGCCCGATCCGCCCCCGCCCGGCGCGCTGCGAGCCGCCGTCGCCGCCCTGCACGATCTGGGCGCCGTCGACGCCGAGGGCCGGGTCACCGCACGTGGCCGTGCCCTGGCCGGCGCGGGCCTGCATCCCCGGCTGGCCCGGGCTCTGATCGACGGTGCCGCCGTCCTCGGAGCGGACCGCGCGGCCGAGATCGTCGCCGTTCTCGACGACGACCGCACCACCAGCGGTGACGTGGTCACGGTCTGGCGGGCCGCCCGCAACGAGCCGGCCCGGCGAGCGGACGTCCGCCGCCTGACCCGGGCCCTGGACCGATCCCCCGGCCGGGAACCGGCGGTCACACCCACCAACGAGCCCGTAACGGGGACAAACACCGACCGACCACGGAACCCGGCCTCCGCACCCACCGGCCGACGACCTGCAGCCGGAGAGGCTTCGGGGCGGCCGGATAGCGGCCCACGACCTGCAGCCGGAGAGCCTTCGGGGCGGCCGGGCAGAGGCCGGCCGGGAACGGCGGCGCGGCTGAGCGACGACATCGCGGCCGGGCTGATCGTGGGATTGGCGTATCCGGAGCGGGTCGCGCGGGTGCGGGAGCCGGGCGGCATGGCCTACCTGATGGCCGGGGGCACCGCCGCCGAACTGCCGGCCGGCAGTTCGCTGGCGGGGTCGCCATGGCTGGCCGTGGCAGGCGCCGACCGCGCGGCCGGCGCCAGAGTGGCCCGGATCCGCAGCGCCGCACCCCTGGACGAGGAGACCGCCCTGGAGGTGGCCGCACCGATGCTGTCGGAAGCCACCGAGATCGGGTGGATCGACGGTGACGTGGTGGCCCGGCGGGTTCGCAAGCTGGGGGCGATCACCCTGGTCGCCACCCGCCTCACCGATCCGGATCCGGCACTGCTCCGTGCGGCGCTGGTCACCGGGCTGCGGCAGGAGGGGCTCGGCCTGCTGACGTGGAGCCGGAACGCCGAGGATCTGCGGAAACGGCTCGCATTCGCGCATGCGGCTCTCGGCGATCCCTGGCCCGACGTGTCCGACAGCGCGCTGCTGGAGAGCCCGGAGGACTGGCTCGGCCTCGGCTCCGCCCGGCGGCGTGCCGACCTGGCGAAGGTGGACGTCGCCGGTGGACTACGACGGCTGCTGCCCTGGTCGGTGGCGGGCCGGCTGGACGCGGTGGCGCCGGAGCGGCTTCCGGTGCCGAGCGGGTCGCAGGTGCGGGTCGACTACAGCGATCCGGCGGCGCCGGTGCTCGCGGTGAAGGTGCAGGAGGCGTTCGGATGGCGGGAGGCGCCCCGGCTGGCCGACGGCCGGGTTCCGGTGCTGCTGCACCTGCTCTCCCCGGCGGGGCGGCCGGTGGCCGTCACCGGTGATCTCGGCTCGTTCTGGGTGCAGGGCTACCCGCAGGTGCGCGCGGAGATGCGCGGCCGATACCCACGGCACCCATGGCCGGAGGACCCGGCCACCGCCGAGCCGACCCGGCGCCTCAACCCCCGGTCCCGCTGAACACGCCGCGGGTCAGGCTGCCGGCGGGTGGGGCAGGCGGGTGAGCGCGGCCGGAGCGCCGTAGAGGTATCCCTGGCCCAGGGGGCAGCCGAGAGCGGCCATCGCGCCGGCCCGTTCCTCGGTCTCCAGTCCTTCGGCCACGACGATGATGCCGAGTTCGGCGCAGATGGCCAGCACCGAGCGGCACAGGGCGCCGGCCCGGTCCGGGGAGGTGTCGACATCGGTCAGGGTGGAGTCGAGTTTGACGATGTCGACCGGGAGGGCGTGCAGCTGGGCGAGGGCGTTGTAGCCGCTGCCGAAGTCGTCGAGGGCCACCCGTACGCCCAGGTCGCGCAGTCGCTCGACGAGTGCGGCAGCGCACGGGAGGTCGGGGATGCGCAGCGTCTCGGTGATCTCGATGATCAGGCGGGCCGGTTCGAGGCGGTGGCGGGTCAGGGCGGCCCGGACGGCGTCTTCGAGACCCTGGCCGGCGAGGCGGCCGGCGGAGACGTTGACGTGCATGTCGATGGGGCGGCCGTAGAGCTCGGCGAGGCGGGCGGCGTCCGCGCAGGCACGGTCCAGGACGAAGTCGTCGATGGCCGCGACCAGGCCGGTTCGTTCGGCCATCGTGACGAAGACGTCGGGGTGGACCGGACCGGCCACCGGGTCGGTCCAGCGGGCCAGGGCCTCCACCGCGACGGTGGCGCCGTCACTGAGCCGGACGATCGGCTGGTAGTGCACGTTGAAACCGGCGGCCGCGGGGCTTCCGCCGGACAGCGCTCCGGCCAGGAGCTGTGGCAGGTCGGCGTGTGGGCCGGAGTCCTTGGGGCCGGTGTAGCGGATCAGTTCGCCCTTGCCGCGGCGTTTGACCGCGTACATGGCGGCGTCGGCGCGGCGTAGGAGCAGGTCGGCGGTGAGTTCGTCGCCGGGTTCGGCGGTGACCAGGCCGATGCTGACGCCGACACCGACCGAGCGGCCGTCGATGACGTACGGCTCGCGGAGGGTCGCCAGCACCCGCTGCCCGATGGCTTCGGCCTCGGCCTCCCATGCGGCGTCGAATCCGGCTACAGCGTCCCCCGGAGAAGAGACCGCCTCGGAAAGAGCCGACGAAGACGGAGGCGGAGACCCCCCGGAAAGGGCCGACGAAGACGGAGACGAAGACGCCCCGGAAAAAGCCGACGAAGACGGAGACAAAGCCGGAGACGAAGACGACGAAGGAGACGAAGGAGACGAAGACAGGGAGGACGACGGGACCGGAGAAGACGGGGAAACCGAGGAGATCGACGAGGCCAGGGACGGCGGCGCGGTCGCAGCAGACGAGGGGCCCGGAACCCCGGACGGGCCGGACGCACCGGACGCGCCCGACGGGCCGGCGGGAAATGCGGGCCCGTCCGTCGAGGTGTCCCACGACGGGGACACGGTGGCGCCGCCGGCGAACGCGGCTTCCGAGACACGTACCCCCGCTGCCGAAAGAACATAGCGGCGCTGCTTCAGGACGCTGTCGGCCCGGCGCCGCCAGGGCGCCCGGCGCCGGGGAGCCGGGACCGCGACGCCGCCCTGGTCCAGGACGATGGCGAACTCGTCGCCGCCGAGGCGGGCGACGAGGTCACCGGCGCGGACCCCGGCGCGCATCCGCTCGCCGATGGCCTGGAGCACGCGGTCGCCGATGGCGTGCCCGAACGTGTCGTTGATGAGTTTGAAGTCGTCGAGGTCGGCGAAGAGCACAGCGACGGGCGTGCCGCGTTTCTGGTGGGCGTCGATGGCGAGGACGAGCCGTTCCCGGAAGAGCGCGCGGTTGGCGAGGCCGGTGAGCGGGTCGTGGTACGCCTGGTGGTGCAGGCGGCGCTGGGCGGTGGCGACGCGGTCGAAGAGGACCGTGTTGTCGACGATGGTGATCATCTGCCGGGTGACGACGAGGGCCAGACCGAGCCAGCCGAGGTAGGCCTCGAACGGGCTGAGCGAGCCTTCGGCGACGGTACGCACGACGAGCACCACCCCGGTGACGACGACCGGCCCGTACGGGAGAAGCAGCCGGAACCAGTCGCGTTCCAGCACCTCGGCGTCGGGCGGTGGAACCGGGGTCCGGTTGGGGCTGAGTGCCGCCATGGCGATGAACGCCGGGCCGAGCAGGTGGCCGAGCCCTTCCAGCCAGGTGGGCCCGCCGCCGAGGAGCCGGACGGTGTCGGCGACGCCGAAGGCGAGCAGCGCCGAGCCGACGAGCCGCAGCGGCCGCCGCCCGGCCGGGGAGTCGGGCCGGGTGGTGAGCAGCAGCACCACCATGGTGAACAGGACGAGGTCGGCGATCAGGTAGATCAGCTGGACGACGTCGAGGCCGCGGAGGGCGGGCGGGCCGGGCGGCACCAGCCAGGAGCCGGGCAGCACCGACCAGCAGAGGGCCAGCACCGACCCGGTGATGAGCAGGCTGTCGATGACGAGCGCGATCTGGTCACGCAGCGGTGACGTGGGCACCGGCCGGGGCCGGGTGTGCACGGCGCCGAGCAGCCCGACGAGCATGCACACGGGCAGCACGAACAGCGCGGCGTAGGTGAGTGCGTGCGGCGGCAGCCGGTCGGCACCGGCCAGGTCCTGAACGACCCACCAGATCCGGTTGAGGGACCACACGACGAGGCCACCGGCGGCGAGCAGCCGCCAGCGGCGCGGGATGCCGGTACGGTCGCGGCCGACGGCCAGGCAGACGGTGGCCGCGACGAGTCCGGCGACCAGCTGTGCCGTGTCGGTGTAGAGGCGGGGCGTGCCGAGGACGAGTTCGCCGAAGGCGACCACACCCAGCGTGAGCGCCAGCGTGCCGAGCAGTCGCGCCGTCGTGATCACCACCAGAGTCCGGGCCGCGAGGCATCGCGGCCGGAGTAAAATACCCGCTCAGTCCCCCGCGGTCACGTCGGCGACGATCACCGTGATGTTGTCGGGCCCACCGCCGCGCAGGGCGAGATCGATGAGCCTCTCCGCGCAGGACTTCGGGTCGGCGATGGTGCGCAGCTCTTCCTCGAGGACCGGGTCGGGCACGACGCCGGTGAGACCGTCGCTGCAGAGCAGCCAGCGGTCACCGCGCTGTGGCTCGACGATGACGTAGGCCGGGGTGACCGGCTCGCCCTGGAGCACCCGGGTGACGACGGCCCGCCGGGGGTGGGCGGCCGCCTCCTCGGGCTTGATCAGGCCCTGGTCGACGAGCATCTGGACGTACGTGTCGTCCTTGGTGAGCTGGTTCAGCCGACCGTCGCGGAGCAGGTAGGCCCGGGAGTCGCCGACGTGGGCCATGGCCGCCCGCTCGCCGTTGAAGAGCACCGCCGTCAGCGTGGTGCCCATGCCCGCCAGCGTGGGGTCGAGGGCCACCTGCTCGGCGATCCGGCCGTTGGCGAGCTCGAGTCCACGGTGCAGGGCGTCCATCTGGTGATCGGTGGCGATCGGCGCGTCGAGCGAGACCATGGCTTCGATGGCGATCCGGCTGGCCAGATCGCCGGCGGCCATGCCGCCCATGCCGTCCGCGACGACGAGAAGCGAGTCACCGGCGAAGTGACAGTCCTCGTTGTTGCTCCGGACGTGTCCTTGGTCGGTGACGGCCGCCCACCGGAGGTGCAAGGTCATGGCGTGCAGCCTGCCAGGTCGGCGCCAACCTGTCTGCACGTGGTGGGCGGCATGTCGCACATGTCGTTGCTGAAATTACACTCATCCACCGCCTGAACCCCGATTCAGGGGCCGGCCGAGGCATCGGGGATCGATTTCGGTCACGGGTCGTGTCGGTGCGATCCATTCCAGTGCCGGGGCCTCGACCGGCCAGCCGCGGACGGTGAGACCACTGGCCGGGTCGTCGGCGGCCTGGGGGCACAGGGTTTTCGACCGGACCTCGCCGTTGGGGATGAAGACGACCCGGCCGGTGGCCTCGAGCATCGTGGTGGACGTGTCGTCGACGGCGATGAGCTGTCCGCGGACCACCCGTACCGGCTCGCCCTCGGTCGTCACCTCGATGGCGGTGTCCGGCAGGACGGGAGCGCGGAGGAAGACGACGCCGACCATGAACGGCATGGCGAAGGCCACCGCGACGGCCGGCCAGTGGGTGGCGATCCGGGCCCAGCGTTCCGGGACGGGCCCGGTGAGGACCGGGCCGAAGAGCGGAGGACCCAGCAGGAGTACGGCCGTCGCGTGATCACCGGCCCGGAACGAGGCGACCACTCCCGGCCACACGAAGATCCACACGATGATCCCGACGAGCACCGGCACGCCCAGGGTGAGCCACCGCATCAGCCACGGCTCACCGTGCTCCCCCTGCACCGCGGTCAGGCCGAGTACCGCCACCACCAGCATCATCAGCAGCGGCAGCATGCGCAGTTGCCAGGTGAAGGCGGCGATGCCGACGGCGATCACGACGACCCAGCCGGGCATCCGGAACGCGGCCACGGCCAGGAACGACGTCGCGGTCTGGTTCGGGGAGCTGACCAGCGAGATGCCGCCGAGCACCCGGACCAGGAGGATGGCCGCGGGTACCGTCCAGCTCAGGGTGATGAACAGGGCGCCGATCATGCCGAGCGGGTTGATGTACTGGACGAGCAGCAGCATCGTCGGCAGGTCCTGCTGGCTCAGATACCACAGTCGCAGCACGAGCAGCAGCAGCGGGAAGCCGGGCAGCACGGCGAGCAGCCAGTTCAGCTCGGCGCGGTAGCCGGGGCGGGGCGGGGTGCGTCTCTTGGAGACCCGTCCGGTTCGAATGTCGGTGGTCATCCCAGCGGATCCTCCCACGGCATCCAGCCGATCTCCGGCCGTTGCACCGGCGGCTGCTGACCGACCGCCACCGGGGTGTCGGCGACCGGGTCGATCTGGGTCTGGAGGTTCCGCTCGTAGGCCTTCTCCCACCGATCGTCCTCGGGATCGGCATACGAGCGGTAGAGGGTGAGGTTGACGAGCCGTTCCAGAGCCGGGTTCTCGCCCACGTTGACGCCCCACCGCTCGTTGGCTTCCAGGCCCAGGTCCCAGTGCTCGTACTTGTCCGGGAATCTGTGCTTCCAGCCGGCCAGGATGGCGGCGTCGGTGCTGATCGCCTCGACCTCGTTCTTGTCCAAGGCCTTGAAGCATTCGCTGACCCGGTTCTTCTGGGTGACCACCGCACGAGCGTTGGTCAGCGCGTTTGCGCTGGTCGAGGTGGAGAGCGTGCAGACCCGCTTGCCTTCGAGGTCCTTCAGCGCGACGACTGCCGGGTGGCCTTTCAGGGTGATCACCGACTGCTCGGTGTAGAGATAGGGCTGCGAGAAGTGGACGCCCGCTTCCTGCCGCTCGTCGGTGATGCTGTAACTGGCGATCACCAACTGGACCGGCACGCGCTTGCCGTCGACCGGGTCGGTGGCCTGCATGCGGGCCCGGTCCTCGCTCTCCAGACCGTAGAAGCGCACGTCGTCGCGCCGGAAACCCAGATCGGCGGCGATCATGTACGCGAGGTCGATGTCGAACCCTTCCCAGGTCTTTTTCGCCTGGTCGTAGTAGGCCACGCCGTACTGGTCGTCCTTGACGCCGATGGCCAGCGTCGTCCACGTGTCGACACCGGACTCGGCCCGCAGCTCGGCGATCGACGGCGGCCCGCCGACCAGCAACCGGCCCAGCGAGACCATCAGCGTCAGGACGATGAGCACCCCGAGCCCGGCCAGCCGCCACACCTTGAACTGGTTGTCGCGCCGGGCGATCGCCGCGTGCTCCGCCTCGGCCCGGGCCTGTTCGATCGCCGCCTGCGTGGCGATGTCCCGGGAGGCGAGCTCTTCGACGGTCATCTCCTCGACCGGGACGGGCGGCGGTTCCGCTGGGGCGGCGGCGGTCACGAACCGGCGCAGCGCGGCCAGCTGCTTCGGCGGAAGCTGTTGCAGCGTCCGCAGAAGCCAGCTCTCGTCCGGTTGTTGCCGCGGCGGCGGAAGCCCCGGCCGCGGTGGCGCGACGCCGTCGCCGCCGTTCTCGGTGTCAGCCATCGACCCGTCCCTTCGTCCCCAGACGAGTCATCGTGCCCGACAACCTCAGGGAACGGGATCCCCGGTACCGAACGGGACGCCCGGCCGGCAGCGCGCGAGCCGGGCGGCGGTCAGCCGCAGCCCGGCCCGGAGGCCGTGCCGCTCGATCGCGAGCAGCCCGTACGCACTACAGGTGGGCTGGTAGCGGCACCGGGTGGGCAGCCTCGGCGAGATCTTCCGGTAACCGCGGATGGCGGTGGTCACCGCCCGTTCGGCACGGGAGCTTCCGGGGGTACGGCTGAGCGCCGCGAACAACCGCAGCATCATGCTCAGCGAGAAGCAGTCACATCCGGGGATGTCACAGTCGCAGTTCGTGTTCGGGTTGCACGAGTCGAACCAGGAGTGCTTCTTTTTCTTCTTCCGTGATTTCCCAAAGCTCACGATCACATGATGGCGGACGGCCGCACGTCAGCGGACCGAGACGACCGCGGCGCTCTCCGGTGGCAGTACCAGCCGGTCCCGTTCGACGATTACGCCGGGCGAGGTGGCCAGCAGCACCGACCGTGGCAGGGCCCGCACGCTCACCGTCTGGGGGACGGTGGCGAGGTTGGCGGCCACCACGTTCGGCCCGCGCCGGACGACCACGTGCTGGTCGCCGTGCCACACCTCGACCTGGTGCAGCCACGGGTCGGTGAGACCGGGCGTGGACCGGCGCAGTGCGATCAGTTTCCGGTACAGGTCGAAAATCTCGGCATGACCGGGTTTGCCCAGCTCGGACCAGTCGAGCTTGGAACGCTCGAAGGTGGCCGGGTCCTGCGGGTCGGGCACGTCGGCCTCAGCCCAGCCGTGTTCGGCGAACTCGCGCCGGCGCCCGTTCTGCACAGCGGCGGCCAGGTCCGGCTCGGGGTGCGAGGTGAAGTACTGCCAGGGGCTGCTGGCCGCCCACTCCTCACCCATGAACAGCATCGGCGTGAACGGGGAGGTGAGCAGCAGGGTGGCGGCGACCTTGAGCAGGCCGGGCGAGAGGGTCGCGGTGAGCCGGTCGCCGATCGCCCGGTTGCCGATCTGGTCGTGGTTCTGCAGGAACGCGACGAACCGGTGGCCCGGCGTGCGCTGCCGGTCGACCGGGCGGCCGTGCCGGCGGCCACGGAACGACGACCAGGTGCCGGCGTGGAAGAACGCGCCCTCCAGGACCGTACGCAAGCAGTCCAGCGAACCGAAGTCACCGTAGTAGCCCTGGCGTTCCCCGGTGAACAGGGTGTGCAGGGCGTGGTGGATGTCGTCGTCCCACTGGGCGTGCAGGCCGTACCCACCGGCCTCACGCGGGGTGATCAGCTTGGCGTCGTTGAGGTCGGACTCGGCGATCAGGGACAGCGGCCGGCGCAGCTCGGTGGAGAGGGTCTCCACCTCGACGGCCATCTGTTCCAGCAGGTGGACGGCACCCTCGTCGTGCAGCGCGTGCACGGCGTCCAGCCGCAGCCCGTCGACGTGGTAGTCGCGCAGCCACATCAGCACGCTGTCGACGATGTAGCGGCGCACCTGCTCGGAGCCGGGCCCGTCCAGGTTGATCGCGCTGCCCCACGCGTTGCTGCCACTGCTGAGGTACGGGGCGAACATCGGCGCGTACGCCCCGGACGGCCCGAAGTGGTTGTAGACCACGTCGAGCACCACGCCGAGGCCCTTGGCGTGGGCCGCGTCGACGAACCGTTTGAGGCCGTCGGGGCCGCCGTACGCCTCGTGCGGGGCGAACCAGCAGACCCCGTCGTAGCCCCAGTTGTAGGTGCCGTTGAACGCGTTGACCGGCAGCAGCTCGACCATGTCGACACCGAGGTCGACGAGGTGGTCGAGCCGTTCGATCGCGGCGTCGAACGTACCCGCCGGGGTGAACGTGCCGATGTGCAGCTCGTAGAGGACCGAACCGGGCAGCTGCCGGCCGGTCCAGCCCTGATCGGTCCAGGCGAACGCCGAGTGGTCGTAGACGCGGCTCGGCCCGTGCACCCCCTGCGGCTGCCATGCCGACCGTGGGTCGGGCAGCGGATCGCCGGCCTCCGGCAGCAGGAAGGCGTAGTCACTGCCGGCCGGGGCCGCCGGCACGTCGAGGTGCCACCAGCCATCCTCGCCGGGCTCCATCGCACGGTCCTCACCGGCGACGCGCAGACGTACGGGCTTTTCGGGCGCCCACACCGAGAACAGAGTCATTCTTTCACCAGGAGAGCGACGGGATAGGTGTGTAGCAGTTCGGCCACCGCGAGGCGATTGCCGCCGTAGCTGGTGTTCGTGAACACTTCCGTCCAACTGTGGCCGTCGAGTGACAGCGTGGTGTCCCCCCAACCGCCGTGCCGTGACAATCCGACCGGGAGCCGGGTGGCGACCGCCACCACACCGCCGCGGTCGAAGGCCAGCACGTGGTCCGGGGCACGGCCCTCGGCGAAGACCGGACGGTAGCCGGTGAACAGCTCGGGTCGCTGCCGGCGCAGCCGCAGGACCCGGCTGGTGACGAGCAGTTTGGCCGCGCCGGTCTCGTCGACCGGGGGCAGCAGGCCGTCGTCGATGCGGCCGAGCAGCTCGCGGCGGGCGGCGAAGTCCACCGGGCGGCGGTTGTCCGGGTCGACCAGCGAGTGGTCCCACAGCTCGGTGCCCTGGTAGACGTCCGGGACGCCGGGCATGGTGAGCTGCACCAGTTTCTGGCCCAGCGAGTTCGACCAGCCGGGCGGGGTGATGGAGGCGGCGAAGTCGGCGATCTCCCGGTGCAGCGCCGGATCGTCGAAGATCCGGTCGACCAGCTCCCGCAGGGTGGTCTCGAAACCCTCGTCGGGGCTCAGCCAGCTGGTGCCTGTTCCGGCTTCCCGGGCGGCTTTCACGGCGTACGCCTGAAGTCGCTCCCGGGAGATCGGCCACGCACCGACCGTGACCTGCCAGAGAAGATGGGCCAGCGCCGGATCCGGGAGCGGAGCGAACCGGACCCACCGGCGCACCACCTCGGTCCAGTCGCCCGGCACCTCGGCGAGGACCGCCAGCCTCGCGCGCACGTCCTCGCCGCGTTTGGTGTCGTGGGTGGCCAGCGACGTCATGGTGTCCGGCCACTCGGCGAGCCGTTCCGCGGCGTAGTGGTGGAACTCGTCGACCGTGACCCCGAACTTCGCCGGGTCGTTGCCGACCTCGTTGCGGGCCACGAACCTGGTCCACCGGTAGAACGCGTTGTCCTCGACGCCCTTGGCCATCACCGCGCCGGTGAACTGCTGGAACCGGATCGCCAGCTCGTCGGCGGGGTTGCGCAGGCGGGTGGTCAGCTGATCGAGCACCGTGATCATCTGCGGGCGGCGGCGGCCCGCCTCGGACCGGGCGGTCGCCAGGTCACGGCTGCCGGCCGGCAGGTAGGAGCGGTACACCGGGAAACACGCGGCGAGCTCGGCCAGCGCACGGGGCGCGGCCTCGATCTCCGGTACGAGCGCCGCGAGCCGCGCCAGCTCGGCGGCCAGCACGTTCGTGGCCACGTGCAGTTTGGCGTCGTGCACCAGGTCCTGCCAGGAGGTGGTGGCACCGGTCAGGTGGTGGTCGAGGGTGTCGAAGAAGGCTTCCGTACCCGGGTCCACGAAGACCCCGTTGACCTCGGCCATCGCGTCGTACCCGGTGGTGCCGGCGACCGGCCAGTCGGGCAGTCGCTCACCCGGCTCCAGGATCTTCTCGACCACGATCCAGGCGTTCGGGGCGGCGTCGCGGAGCCGGTTGAAGTATTCCGCCGGGTTGCGCAGACCGTCCGGGTGGTCCACCCGGATGCCCTCCGCCAGGCCCTCGTTGTACCAGCGCAGGATCTCGGCATGGGTGGCGGCGAAGACGTCGGGATCCTCGACCCGCAGCCCGGCCAGGTCGGTGATCGCGAAGAACCGCCGGTAGTTGATCTCCCGGTCGCCACGGGTCCAGTTGACCAGCTCGTAGTGCTGCCGGTCGTGCACCTCGCGGGCGGTGCCCTCACCGGTGCCGTCCGCGATCGGGTAGCGCTTGTCGAAGTAGCGGAGTTCGCCGTCCTCGATGCGCAGGTCGTCGAGGGCGTCCGGGTCGTCGGCGAGAACCGGCAGCAGGATTCTTCCGCGCGACCAGTCGACGTCATAGTGGCCGGAGAATGCCGAGTCCTGGCCGTTCTTGAGAACGTCCCACCAGCTCGGGTTGGTGTGCGGCACCCCCACCCCGGCATGGTTGGGGACGATGTCCACGACCAGTCCCAGGTTCGCGGACTTCAGCGCCCCACTGAGCGCGTTCAGGCCGTCCACGCCGCCCAGCGCCGGGTTGACCTGCGCATGGTCGACCACGTCGTACCCGTGCTGCGACTCCGGCGCCGCGGACAGCAGCGGCGCCGAGTAGAGGTGGCTCACCCCGAGATCGGCCAGGTAATCGACGATCTCGGCGGTCGCGGTGAGCGGGAACTCGGGGCGGACCTGAATTCGATAGGTACTGCGCGGCGGCATCAGACCGTCCTGTCCAGAACGATTAGTGAGCGGTCCGGCACCCAGATCTTGTGTCCGGCCTCCACGACGGACGGGCGATCCGGGGACGGGTCGGCGGTTTCGATGACTTTCTCCCACTTCTCGCCGTATTCGGCGGGCGGAGTGGTGAACTCGAGCGGCGCGTCGTGCGCGTTGAAGAACAGCAGGAACGAGCTGTCCACGTGGCGCTGGCCGTACTGGCCGCGCTCCCGGATGCCCTCGCCGTTGACGAAGAGCGCCACGGCCCGGCCGAAGTCGTTGCCCCAGTCGTCGCCGGCCATCTGCCGGCCGTCCGGGGTGAACCACTCCAGGTCGGGCAACGGGTCCCCACCGCCGCGGGCGGTCACCGGCAGGCCGGTGAAGAACCGGCGGCGCTGGAACACCTGATGCCGGTGCCGGAACGCGGTCAGCTTGCGGGAGAACTCCAGCAGCTGCTCGTCGGCGTTCTCCCAGTCGATCCAGGCGAGCTCGTTGTCCTGGCAGTAGGCGTTGTTGTTGCCCTGCTGGGTGCGGCCCAGCTCGTCACCGTGCGAGATCATCGGCACGCCCTGGCTGAGCATCAGCGTGGCCAGGAAGTTGCGCCGCTGCCGGGCCCGCAGCGCGAGCACGCCCGAGTCGGTGGCCGGCCCCTCGATGCCACAGTTCCAGGACCGGTTGTGGCTCTCGCCGTCCCGGTTCTCCTCGCCGTTGGCCTCGTTGTGCTTGTCGTTGTACGACACCAGGTCGTTGAGCGTGAACCCGTCGTGCGCCGTCACGAAGTTGATCGAGTGGAACGGCTTGCGGCCGTCGTCCTGGTAGAGGTCGGCGGAACCGGTGATCCGGGAGGCGAACTCGGCCAGCGTGGCCGGCTCACCGCGCCAGAAGTCCCGGACCGTGTCCCGGTACTTGCCGTTCCATTCGGTCCAGTTCGGCGGGAAGTTGCCGACCTGGTAGCCGCCCGGCCCGACATCCCATGGCTCGGCGATCAGCTTCACCTGGCCCACGACCGGGTCCTGCTGCACCACCTCGAAGAACGTGGACAGCCGGTCCACGTCGTAGAACTCCCGGGCCAGTGTGGAGGCCAGGTCGAACCGGAACCCGTCGACGTGCATCTCGGTCACCCAGTACCGCAGCGAGTCCATGATCAGCTGGAGGCTCTGCGGGCTGCGCACGTTCAGGCTGTTACCCGTACCCGTGTAATCCATGTAGAACTGCGGCTGGTCGTCCACCAGCCGGTAGTAGGTCCGGTTGTCGATGCCCTTCAGCGACAGCGTCGGCCCCAGATGGTTGCCCTCGGCCGTGTGGTTGTAGACCACGTCGAGGATGACCTCCATGCCGGCCGCGTGCAGCGCCTTGACCATGCCCCGGAACTCCTGGGTCTGCTGGCCGAGCGAACCCATCGCCGAGTAACCGTGGTACGGCGCGAAGAACCCGAGCGTGTTGTAGCCCCAGTAGTTGCGCAGGCCCAGGTCGTGCAGCCGGTTGTCGTGCACGAAGTGGTGGACCGGCATCAGCTCGACCGCGGTCACGCCCAGGCTCTTCAGATGCTCGATGATCGCCGGGTGCCCGATCGCCGAATAGGTGCCGCGCATGTCCCGCGGGATCTCCGGATGCCGCTGCGTGAGGCCCTTGACGTGCGTCTCGTAGATCACCGAGTGGTGGTACGGGATGTCCGGGCGGCGGTCGTTGCCCCAGTCGAAGTACGGGTTCACCACCACGCCCTTGGGCATGTAGGGCCCCGAGTCCAGCTCCGACATCTGATCCGGGTTGTCGAAGTCGTACGCGTACAGCGACGGGTGCCAGTCGATGTCCGAGTCGACCGCCCGCGCGTACGGGTCCAGCAGCAGCTTGTGCGGATTGCACCGCAGCCCCCGGTGCGGCTCGTACGGGCCGTACACCCGGTATCCGTACCGCTGCCCCGGCTCCACCCCCGGCAGATAGGCGTGCCAGACGAACGCGTCCTGCTCGTGCAGCAGGACCTTCCGCTCGTTGCCGGACGGGTCGAACAGGCACAGCTCGACCGCCTCGGCCACCTCGGAGAAGATCGCGAAGTTCGTGCCCGTCCCGTCGTACGTGGCCCCCAACGGGTACCGGTGACCAGGCCAGACCTGCATATCCGTGCTCCTACCCTCGGCCGTCCCTGTGAGCGAGGCCGCCGGGCGATTCGTATGCCCGTCCGTGGGACCGGCAAACCCCGAGCGGCCGCGTCAGCGGCCATTCTCTCGAATTTCACTGCTAACGTCGGGCCGACTGTCCGGTTAGGCGCTGATATCTCCCCGTCCGGGGGTGGCGTGTATCAAATTGAGGGACCGTGCCGCGGAATGATCAGTTCACGTTCGGGCCGCACGTCTGCGGCTCCCTCGCCGCCGACGGGGGCACCGGCCGCGAGTGGCTGGTCACCGACGGCCTCGGCGGCTACGCCTCGGGCACCGTCAGTGGCCTGCGCACCCGCCGCGAACACGCCCTGCTGACCGTCCACGACCACGTCGCGCTCGCCGCATTGGACCTCACCGTCACCCTGCCCTCCGGTGCCAAGATCCCGCTGTACACCCACGCCTGGGCGTCCGGGTCGATCGAGCCGTCCGGTCACCGGTATCTGGAGACCTTCACCCTCGACCGGGGCCTGCCCCGCTGGCGCTGGCGGATCGGCGACGTCGTCATCGAACGTGAGCTGGCCATGCGCCACGGCCACCCGTCGGTCGCGGTCGTCCACCGCGTGGTCAGCGCCCCCGGCCCGGTCGGCCTGGCCGTCGCCGCGATGTGCACCTGGCGGACCGCACACACCAGCCGCCGCGCCGACGGTCCCGGCCTCACCGTCGAACCGGTCGCCGGCGGTGTGATCATCGACGGCGCCTACCGTCTGCACGGCCCCGGCTGGCAGCCCGCCGGGGCCTGGCACCTCGGCGTGCGTACCGGACCTCCTTCGCAGGGCGGTGCCCCTTTCGGCGGCTCCCCTCACGGCGGCTCTCCTTCCGACGGCTCGCCTCACGGCGTTCCTCCCTCCGGCGGCTCTTCTCACGGCGGCTCTGCTCACGGCGGCTCTGCTTTCGGCTCTGTTTTCGGGGAGGACGCCGTCGAGGATCTGTGGCACGCCGGCACCTTCTTCCGGCAGGCCGGACCGGGCGGCGCGTGCGAGATCTCCGCCTGGTCCGGCCCGCTCGGCGAGACCCCGCCACCACCGCCCGCGATCATCGCCGCGGAGCGCGAACGCGCACACCGGCTGGTCACCCTCTCCCAGGCCGAGGGGTACGCGAAGACGCTCGTCCTCGCCGCCGACAGGTTCATCGTCCGGACCGCGGACGGGCCCGACGTGGTCGCCGGATACCCGGGACAGGGCCGCTGGCTCGCCGACACGATGACCGCCTACGAGGGGCTGTTCCTCGAGACGGGCCGCATCGACGAGGGCCGTGAGCTGTTGATCGCCCGGACCCGGGCGGCCGCCCGTGACCTGCGCACCCCGGACGCTCCGTGGTTGCGGCACGATGCCCTCGACGGCCCGCTGTGGCTGGTCCACGCCGTCGGCCGGCACGTCACACGTACCGGCGACAGTGCTCTCGCCGCCAAACTCGCCGCACCGCTCGGCCGGCTGCTGCGCCATCACCTCGGCGGCTCCGGGCCGCTCGGCATCGACCCCGCCGACGGCCTCGTCCGGCTCGCCTCCCCCGGCCCCGAGACACCCCGGGTCGGCAAGCCCGTCGACCTCAACGCGCTCTGGGTCAACGCCCTCGCCACCATGTGCGACCTGCTCGCCGAGGGCGGCCACGACGACAGCGAGCCGCGGACCCGGCACGCCCGGGCCCGGGAGTCGTTCGCCGCCCGGTTCCCGGCCCCCGAGGGATGGCTGTACGACGTGATCGAGGGACCCGCCGCGGCCTACCCACTCGGCGCCGGCACCCACCACGACGACCCGTCGCTGCGGCCTCACCAACTGCTCGCCTGGTCGCTGCCGCACGCCCCGATGCGCGGCCGTCCGTCCGGTGCCGTCGGTGCCGTCGGCGAGTCCCTGCTCACTCCGCTCGGCCCCCGCACCCTGGCCCCCGGCGAGTACGGCTACCAGCCACACCGGCCCGCCGACCCGGACATGGCCCACCACCAGGGCCCGGTGTGGACGTGGCTGATCGGCCCGTACGCGGACGCCTGCGCCGCCACCGGTCGCCCCGTCGACGGCCTGCTCGACGCCCTCGACGCCCACCTGTGCGAAGCCGGCCTCGGCTCCCTCGGCGAGACCGCCGACGGCGACGCCCCCCATCGGGCCTCCGGCGTCCCGTTCTCCGCCCGCTCGGTCGCCGAGGCCCTACGCATCAAACAGAGGTACCCGTCATGACCGGCCCGGCCGCCCCCATCCCCGTCCCCGTCCCCGCTCCCCCACCGACAGCGCCCCTCACCCCCGCGCTCACCGTCCCCGCGCCGGCCGCGCTCACCTCCCGCACGGCTACACCACTCGACTCCCGCACCTCCGCACCCCTCACCTGCCGGGCGGCTTGGTCGCCCACCTCCCGGACGGCTACACCGCTGACCTCCCGCACGGTTGCACCGCTCGCCATCCGCATGGCCACACCGCTCGCCATCCGCGCGGCCGCACCGCTCGCCATCCGCACAGTTGCACCGCTCGCCATCCGCACAGTTGCACCGCTCGCCATCCGGGTGGCTGTGGCATGAGTCGGATCCTGATGCTGTCGTGGGAGTACCCGCCGCTGCTCGTCGGCGGGCTCGGCCGGCATGTGCACGCGCTGGCCACCACGCTGGTCCGGGCCGGTCACGAGGTCACCGTCGTCACCCGGCACGCCCCGGGAGCGCTGCTGGAGGAGTACACCGAAGGCGTCCGGGTGGTCCGCGCCCCCGACGACCCGCCGCACTTCGACGTCACCGGCGGCAACCTGCTGGCGTGGGCCGTCGCCTTCAACCACACGCTCACCCGGGCGGCCCTGCACGCCGCCCGTACCGGTGCCTTCGACGTGGTGCACGCCCACGACTGGCTGGTCGCACACACCGCCGTCACGCTGCGCGAACACCTCGACGTGCCGCTGGTCGCCACCATCCACGCCACCGAGTCCGGCCGGCACCAGGGCTACCTGCCGGCGGCCCACAACCGCACGATCGACGACATCGAACGCTGGCTCGCCACCGAGGCGGTACGCGTGATCGTCTGCTCCGCCTACATGAAACGCGAGATCGGCCGTCACTTCGACGTGCCCGCGAACCGCGTCGACGTCGTCCACAACGGGGTCGACGCCCTGCGCTGGCGGGCCCGTCCCCGCGCCGTCGCCGCCGCCCGCGCCCAGTGGGCCGGTGACGGGCCGCTGGTCAGCTACGCCGGCCGGCTCGTCTACGAGAAGGGCGTCCAGCACCTGATCGCCGCCGTACCGGCGCTGCGCTCCCGATTCCCGGGCCTGCGCGTGGTGATCGCCGGCGACGGCCCCTACCGGGCCGACCTGGAAACCCTTGCCGCCGGTACGCCCGAGGTGAGCTTCACCGGATTCCTGGGCGGGCACGAGCTCACCGCTCTGATGGGTGCCTCCGACTGCTACGTGGTGCCGAGCATCTACGAGCCGTTCGGCATGGTCGCGTTGGAGGCGGCCGCCGCCGGAACCCCGGTCGCCGTCGCCGGAACCGGCGGCCTCGACGAGATCGTCGAACACGGCGTGACCGGCGTGAAGTTCACCCCCGCCGATCCGGCCGCACTGGCCGAGGCCACCGGCTGGGTACTCGGCGACCGCGACTTCGCCCGCTCCCTGGCACTGCGAGCCCGCGACCGGGTCCGCGCCGACTTCAACTGGCCGGCCATCGCGGACCGCACCGCCGCCGTCTACGACCACGCCCGAGCAGCCGACGCCGACCGCGTCTCCCGCGAGGCCGAACACGTTCTGGCCCACATCCCCGCCCACACCACCCCAGACCCCAACAGCTGACCCCGCCCTCGCCACCTCCCAGACCCGCCGGCCCCACCTGCCCAGTGGTGCCATCAGTCCCAGCCCTCATGGGCCCGGGCCCGCCGACCCGTCGGGCCCAGCAGTCGCAGCAGTCCAGGCGCCCAGCGACCCAGCGACCCAGCGACCCAGCGACCCAGCGACCCAGCGACCCAGCGACCCAGCGACCCAGCGACGGTGATGATCGACCGCGGAGAACCGGGAACGGCGGCGCCGGCGACGTTGGCCGGCGCACACAATCGCCGAACGTGGGGTCTCGATACGTCCTGGCACACACCGGCGCACACCATCATCGGACCGTGTGCGTTCAGCCGGGTCATGACGATGACAGCAGCCCACACAAGCCCAGCGTGCGCTGCCATCGTCGCTCCCAGGCAGCTGACCGCTCCGCTGACCGCACGACGAACACCGAAGCCGGCAGCCAGGTAAGCGCCTGACGTACACCGATGATCTTCGCGGCGGGCCATCATCGTGGAACAACGCAAAGGTCAAGACCGGGTTCGGGTGGCCGTACGAAGATCAGAGGCTTGCCGAATAGACCGCCAACCCGGTGTGGGCCGCGGCCAGCAACGGCACGCTGAGCTGGTGTTTCGCCGCCTCGGTGACCATGTCCCCGACGATCGCGCCGGCCTCGACCGGCAGTCCCTGGATGAGATCGCGGTACATCGACGAGGTCGTCGGCTCGGTGGTCACGATGGTGGCTTCGAGCATCGCCGCCGCCTTGCCCTGGATCGGGTGTCCGGCCGCGGCGGCGACCGCGGACGTCTCGGCGGCGAGCGCGTGCAGGAACTCGCTACCCCCGGGCGCCTTGTTGATCGCGCCGATCGAACCGCGCAGCAGGGTGGTAGCCGCCCCGAGCGTGGCCAATAAGACCCATTTGTCCCAAAGTTCCTGAACGATAGTGCTCGAGGCCCGGGCATCGAACCCGGCACCTGTCAGCGCGGCGGTGACGCCTGACAGCCGCTCATCGAGATCACTCCCGTCGGCCGAAGCGCCACCGTCAAAGACACCACCGAACGAACCGCCGCCAACCGAAGCGCCGCCGGTCAAGACACCTTCGAACGAAGCATCGCCGGACGAAGCACCACCGGCCAAGACACCACCGGCCAGGACACCGTCGGGTGAAGCGTCCGAGAGCGGCCCGAACGACAGCCGATGCAGGCCGCTCATCCGGTGTACGTCGCCGTTCTCGTCCAGCGTCGCGTGGATCATGCAGACGCCGCCCCACGCCCGGTCCGCGCCGAAGCGGCGGATCAGGGACTCGATGTGCCGGATGCCGTTGAGCAGCGGGATCACGACGGTCCGCGGGCCGACCGCGGGGGTCAGTGCGGTCAGCGCGGTCTCCAGCGAGTAGCTCTTGACCGCGACGAGCACCAGGTCGTAGTGCCCGTCGGCCTCGGTGATGGTGCGTGGCCGCAACTCGATCTCGCCGTCGGGGCTCTTGATCCGCAGGCCGCGTTCGGCCAGCCGGGCCGCCCGGCCGGGCCGGACCAGGAACGTCACGTCACGTCCGGCCTGGGCCAGGCGTCCGCCGAAGTAGCCGCCGGTCGCGCCCGCGCCGACCACCAGGATCCTCATCCGAGCTGATCGTCCTCGTAGCACCACCGCCACGACTCACCCGGCTCGAACGAGCGCATCACCGGATGGCCCTCGGCGGCGTGGTGGGCCGACATGTGCCGGGCCGGCGACGAGTCACAGCAGGCCACCAGCCCGCAGGCCAGGCACAGGCGCAGATGCACCCAGTTGTGGTTGCCCACGGCGTGGCACTGCGGGCACCCGTCCTCGTAGGCGCTCAGCGGCGCCGGCTCGGTCGTCTCCTTGAGATGCTGACAGGTCAATCGTCACTCCGTTGCAACTGGGATTCTTCGAGGTCGAGCTCACGTTGGGCGCGGACCAGCACCTCCTCGGGGATCCGCCCCTCATTGCGGGCGATCTTGAAGACGTGCCGTTCCGCTCTGATCATCTCGCGGCGCAACCGACCGTACGCGGCCGACGGGGTTTCCCGCTCCTGGCTGCCGAGCCGTTCCCAGGCGTTGTTGCCGCGGCTCTCGACCAGGCCGCGCAGCCGCTCGACGACGGTCGGGGGCGCGCCGTCGGCGTGCTGCTCCAGCGCCTCCAGGGCGGCCCGGCCGGCCGCATGCTGCACCCCGGCCTCGGCCAGCGCGTCCTGGGCGCTGTTGTCCTCGCGGACGCCGAGCCTGCGGGCCAGCCACGGCAACGTGGTGCCCTGCACCATCAGGGTCAGCACGATCACCGCGAAGGCCACGAAGACGAGCAGCTCGCGGGGATAGTCGGGCACCCCGTCGACGCCGGGCGGCGGGAGGGTCTGTGCGGCCGCCAGGGTCACCACGCCGCGCATGCCGGCCCAGGCGATCACGGTCGGCACGGTGACCGGTGGCCGTGGCTCGCGGTTGCGGATCCGTGGGACCAGCCGGGCCAGGTAGGTCGCCGGATACATCCACAGGAACCGGATCGCCAGCAGTGCCCCGAACACCACGGCGGTCACCTGCACGGTGGTGGCCAGGCTGGTCTCGATGGTGCCGATCACCTCACGCAGCTGGAGACCGACCAGCAGGAAGACCACGCCCTCCAGCAGGAAGTTGATCAGTCGCCAGACCGCGTCCATCTGGAGGCGGGAGGTGGGCGACAGAAGGTAGGGGATGCGGTGACCGAGGTAGAGGCCGGCGATCACCACGGCCACCACGCTCGACGTGTGCAGCTTCTCCGCGATGATCACCACGACGAACGGGGTGAGCAGCGCCACCGCGTCGTCGAGCAGCGGGTCGTCGATCTTGCGGTGCAGCCAGGCCACGCCCGCCGCGAACACCAGGCCGATCAGCACGCCGCCGCCCGCGGTGAGCACCACGTCCTGGGTGATCTCCCAGAAACCGGCCGCGGTCCCGCCCAGCGCGACGATCGCGACCCGCACCATGACCAGGGCCGTCGCGTCGTTGAGCAGGCTCTCGCCCTCGAGGATCGTCACGACGCGGCGGGGCAGCCCCACCCGGCGGGCGATGGCGGTCGCGGAGACCGCGTCCGGCGGGGCGACGATCGCCCCCAGCGCGATGCAGGCGGCCAGCGGGACGGCCGGGAGCAGCATGTGTACGAGAAAGCCCACCGTCACCGCGGTCAGCACCACGAGGCCCACCGCGAGCAGCAGGATGGGCCGCAGCGCGAGCCGGAAGGCGGGCACCGAGGTCTGCAGCGCCGCCACGTAGAGCAGCGGTGGCAGGATCCCGATCAGCACCAGCTCGTGGTCGAGGTGCGCCTCCGGGAACCCGGGCACGAACGACAGCCCGAGGCCGGCGACGAGCAGCACCAGTGGCGCGACGAACCCCAGCCGGCGGGCGAGGGCCGCGCCGACGACGGCGATCGTCACCAGAATGACAGTGTCGACGATCGTCTCCATGCCGGGAAGCTTAGAGACTCCCTGGGACAAGTCCCTACGTGGTGCTGATTACCCCGGATCGCGCGATCGTCCGGGTGTAGACGCCCTCCAGGCTGAAGTTGTCCCGGGTGAGCACCACGTCGACGACGAAGGTGTACGGCGTCTGCGGGTCCAGCCCGGTGACGGTGGCGCTGACGTCACCGCATTCGGCCGGCGCGCTGCGGGTCCAGCCGACCTCCTTCTGCGCGCCGGTCACCAGGTCCTGGTTGATCGCGGTGACCCGGTAGTCGACGATGTTGCCGCCGCCCGGGTGGTACCAGGTGACCACCGCGCTGGTGCTGGCCGGCGTCACGGCCAGCCCGTCGATCGTCTTGATCCGCTGCATCGGCGTGCACGTGCTGCCCGGTGTGGCCGTCGGTGAGGCGCCGCCGGTGGGCAGCGGCGGCAGCGTCGTCGACGGGGTCGGTGACGCCTTGCCGACCGGGTCGGTGGGCGACGGGGTGGGGTCGCCCTCCTCCACCACGATCCAGTCGCGGCCGGCGCCGGCCGTCTCCTCCTCGCCCGGCCGGGTCGACGACGAGGAGGAGCAGCCCACGAGCAGCAGCGGCAGCGCGACGGCGGTCAGGGCGACGGCGTACTTCCGATATCCCAGCACGTCAGGTGCTTCGGGTCGCGGCAGCGGAACCTTAGTCCTTGCGGTAATGCTCCCGCGCACGTTTCGCCAGGTCCTTGGTGGCCGCCGAGTTGACCCAGGTGCCGAGGATGATGCCGGCGCCCGGGACCATCTTGGCGAACAGCCGCCTGGCGGCCCGCACCCCGGCCATCTGCGCCAGTTTCACGCCGAGTTTCACCAGGACCCCGGCGAACGGGCGGCCGGAGTCGCCGGTGAAGATCCGGCTGGCGCGTTCCCGTCCGGCGGCGACGCCGAGCGCGGTCCGGGCGGTCTCCGCCACCTTGTGCACGCGTTGCAGCACGAGCAGGTCGGTGGCGCGTTCCGGGGCGGCCGGGTCGGCGCCGTAGGCGGCGGCCACGTGCAGCACGAGACGGGCCTGGGTCCAGGCGAGGACGCCGACGTCGACAACCGCGCCAGGTAGCCCGGCCGCGCCGGAGACCGCCCCGGAGACCCGGGCCAGCGTGGTGAAGTGTTTGATCGCGAGGTTGGCGAGGCCGTCGGCGTCGAGGTCCGGGCGTTCCCGGCGGAGCCGGGCGTGCCAGGCCGCGGCCTCCGGGCCGAGCCGGCGCACCGCGTCGAGGGCGAGATGCTCCGGGGCATACTGCGGGTCGGCCTTCATCCGGGCCCACAGCGTGCCGGACGGGGCGATGGTCTCTGCTGACTGCTGTCGGTTCAAGATCACTCCGGGGGGACGGGGAAGTCGATCTGAACCCCATTGTGCGCGGTGCGTGCACGTCACCGTTGCCACGCTCCGGTGCGTAATGATGGGTACGTGCCGGAATGAACGCCGGCAGCCGGCTGTTACCGCCGGAACAGGCCCGCGTCAGCGGGCACCGCTCTCACGGAGGTTCACAGCGTGCTCGACCCCCACGGGCTCTACGAGGTGACCGGCGACCTTCCGGCTCTGGACGGCCCGGTGCTCATCCAGGCGCTCACCGGTTTCGTCGACGCGGGCACCGCGATCCAGCTGGCCAGAGAACATCTGCTGGAGCACCTGGAGAGCGAGGTCGTCGCCACGTTCGACCTGGACCAGCTGCTCGACTACCGTTCCCGGCGCCCTCCGATGATCTTCGTGGCCGACCACTTCGAGAGCTACGAGGAGCCGGGTCTCGCCCTGCACCTGGTCAAGGATCAGCTGGGCACCCCGTTCCTGCTGCTCGCCGGCCCCGAGCCGGACCTCCAGTGGGAGCGTTTCATCGCCGCGGTGACCGGCCTGATCGACCGGCTCGGCGTCAGCGTCACCGTCGGTCTCAACGCGATCCCGATGGCCGTGCCGCACACCCGCCCGGTCGGTGTCACCGCGCACGCCACCGACAAGCGCCTGCTCGGCGAGCACGAGTCGTGGTTGCAGCGGGTCCAGGTGCCGGCCAGTGTCGGTAACCTCCTCGAGTTCCGGCTCGGCCAGTCCGGGCGTGACGCTCTGGGTTACGCGGCGCACGTCCCGCACTACCTGGCGCAGACCGGTTTTCCGGCCGCCGCCGAGGTGCTGCTCGACTCGGTGTCGGCGAGCACCGGCCTCGCCCTGCCGACCGGTGGCCTCCGCGAGTCGGCCAAGGCGGTCCGCGACGAGGTGGACAAGCAGGTCGCCGACGACGAGCAGGCCGGGCGCCTGGTCACGTCGCTGGAGGCGCAGTACGACGCGTTCCTGCGCGGCCGCCAGGGCAACCTGCTCGCCGACTCGGACACCCCGCTGCCCACCGCCGAGGAACTCGGTGCCGAGCTGGAGCGTTTCCTGGCCGAGCAGAGCCGCGACGACAACTGACCGTCATCTCTTGAGCAGCCAGGCCAGCACACCCGGAAGCTGCCGGTCCCAGAACTCCCAGGTGTGGTCGCCCGGCTCGAACGCGGCGTCCACCTCGACACCGGCGGTCGTGCAGGCCGCCACGAACCGGCGGTTCTGCGCCACCAGATGGTCGTCGCTGCCGCAGCGCAGCATCAGCCGCGGCAGCGACGACGGATCCGCCACCCGGATCAGGTGCATCAGGTCCTCGTCGCCGCCGGCGACGATCCGGTCGGCGAAGACCCTGGCGACCAGGGCACGGATGTGCGGGCGACGATCATGTTCCTGGATGTACGCCAGATCGAGCGCCCCGGACAAGGTGGCCGCCGCGGCGAACCGCTCCGGCTCGCGCAGCGCCCACTTGACCGCGCCGTAGCCGCCCATCGACAGCCCCGCCACGAACGTGTCCTCCCGGCGCGCGGACACCCGGAAGAACCGGCCCACCCGCTCGGGCAGCTCCGCCGACAGAAGATCCCAGAACCTCATCCCGTACGCCTCGTTGGCGTAGAAGCTGCGGTCCACCGACGGCATCACCACCGCCAGGCCCCGGTCCTCGGCATACCGCTCCACCGAACTGAACCGGGTCCACGCGGTGTGATCGTCGGTCAGCCCGTGCAGCAGGTAGAGCACCGGTGGCGGATCCGTCGCGTCGCCGTCGGGCAGGATCACCGTCATCGAGGTGCTCATCTCCAGCGCCTCGGACCAGAAGTCACAGCGGATCAGTGCCATCGTTCCCTCTTCCGCTCAGCGGGTGCCGGCCGGCGGGCCCTCCGACAGTGAACGGGATCGTCCTCCGTTCGTACCCGGATCAAAGGTTTTCCGCCATGAACTGCCGGAAGTCGTCGAAGGCCGGCTCGAACCGCTCGGCCGGGAGCCGGATCGCGCGGCAGCGCGGGTTGCCGGCGACGGCGCCGGAGTTGCGGGTCATCTCCTCCCCGGTCGTGACGCCCTCGGCGACTCTCGAGCCGCCGGCGAACGCCTCGGGGAGCACGGTCCAGCCCAGGTTGTACTCGAAGTAGCGGACGGCGGTCCGGATCGACGGCGCCCAGTCGTCGTCGAGGACGATCAGGCCGCCCGGTTTGACGATCTTGCGGAGGTAGTAGAGGTCGACGAAGACCTCGTGGAAGCGGTGGCTGCCGTCGACGAACGCGGCGTCGGCGACCACGCCCTCGGCCAGCAGCCTCGGCAGTGCCTCGGAAGACGGCTGCCGGATCAGCTCGGCGATCCGGTCCAGGCCGGCCCTGATCATCAGGTTCCAACCGACATCGTGGTACGCGTCCCGCTGAAACGGGTCGATCACGACGTGTCGCGGTGTCCCCCCGGACTGCTCCGCACCGGCCGCCAGCGCCTCGCCGATCGCCAGCGCCGAACTGCCGTAGGCCAGGCCCACCTCGATCACCGTCCCGGCGCGTTCGGTGATCAGCAGGTCGCGCAGCAGGTCGCAGTCGCGTTCCGGCAGGGTGACCGTCGCGAAGTCGCGTTCCGGGCCGCGGGTCCACTCGGGACCGTCCTGGCTCAGCCGGCGGCGTGCCTGCCGGATCGGTTCCAGATCATTGATCGCCATGCCCTCAGCATGCCGCCATCCGACGTCCGGTTCCCACCGCGGGAGCCGATGGTGGTGCTCGAAGCCGTTGCGGCGGTAACACCGTGGGCCGATGGCCTCTTGAAGCCGGTGACGTCCTTCATCCGTGAGGGGCGGTGTCGATGATGAGATCGGCGCGGTCACGGGTGCCGTCGGAGGCGAAGAATGCCGCCTCCTCGGCCATCCATCGCTGCCAGAGCTGCTCAGCGCCGGCGAGGGCGCCGTCCCGGGCGAGGCCGCGGGCCAGTCGTAACGGCGCCGGCGCATCGACCCAGACGGCGTAGGCGAGTCGGCCGATCGTCTCGCGGCGGGTGCAGGTCACGCCTTCGACGATGACGGTGGATGTCCAGGGCTGCGTCCTCCACTCCCCGAGGGTGCCGCCGTACCAGTCCGTCCAGTCTCTGGCCTGGTAGTGGGCGTCCTCGCCGCGAAGTAACGGGGTCAGCACCTGGGTGTCGAACCGTGGCCACCATCCGGCGAAGTCGTCCCAGGAGACGAAGTCGTCGATCTCGACGATCGGCGCCTGCAGAGCCTTGGCGAGACTGCGGGCGAGGTGGCTCTTCCCCGCGCCGCTCGGGCCGTCGACGCCGACGATGCGTATGCCGTTGACCGGCTCGCGGGCGGCAACGGCGGCGGCGACTTCGTCCACGACGTCGAGGGCCATGGCCGGAGCCTAGCGGCGGCTGACGCCCGGCCGAACGGCTCGCAAGATCACTCGCGGGCCTTCCCGTGACCCCTCGCAGGATTGTTCGGAAGAGACACCGGCGAGGGGCCCTCCGCGCGTTGGGAATGTCGTACCCGTCGATTAGTATGTATGTACGAAAGAGGGGACCTGAGCTGCGGATCTTCAGGCCTTCGGAGGCCCGGTCCGGCCTGTTTTTCCGCAGTGCGAGCGAGGAGACGACGTGACTATCTCGACCACCACCCCCGTGCCTGTGATCCCTCCCTACGCGACGATGCTCGGCTTCACCCGCTATGTGTCGCGCACCGGTCCGGCGAAGGCCACCTTCGTCGGCGGCCTGCGCAAGCAGCGTGAGCGCCGCAGCGGTTTCAACCCGCACGGCCAGCTGGTCAAGGCGCTGAAGGCCGACATCGCGTTCCGCACCGGCGGCAGCTACCTCAGCGGCGTGGTCGACGTGGTGAAAGACCGGTGGAAGCCGCTGTATGGGGCGCTGCAGAGCGGCGCCCGCACCTACCTGGCCTCGCTCGGCGACCCTGAGCAGGTCAATCTCGCGCAGACCCGGGACGCCATCGCCACGGTCGGCCCACTGGCCGTGAAGATCAACCCGCACTTCGGCCTGCGCTACGACGACGGGCGCCGCGAGGCCGTCCGGATCCACTTCGACGAGGAGCCGCCGAGCCCCGAGGCCGCGACGGCGATGCTCCACCTGATGGCCCGCCACATGGATCAGATCCTGCCCAACGCCGAGCCGGTCCTGGTCGACCTGCGCCGCGGCGTCACCCACCGCATCGCCACGTCGGCCCGCCCGGCCGACGTGGAGAGCTGGCTGGCCGGCGAGGCGGCGGCCTTCACCGCCATGTGGGCCGCCACCGCGTCCCCAGCCGCCTGACCGTCCCCGATCCCGGCCGGGCACGTGCCACCCCGCGTGCCCGGCCGCTCCACCCCCAGACCGCCGCCCACCCCTGGTCGCCCCAAGCCACCCCGCCTCGCCCGGCCCGGCCCGCCATGCCTCGCCTCGCCCGGCCCTGCCCCGCCATGCCTCGTCCGACCCTGCCCCGCCACGCCACGCCACGTCCGGCCCTGCCTGGCCCCGCCACGCCACGTCCGGCCCTGCCTGGCCCCGCCACGCCACGCCCGGCCCTGCCCGGCCCCGCCACGCCCGGCGCTGCCCCGCCTCGCCCTGTCCGGCCCTGCCACGCCTCGCCTCGCCACGCCTCGCCGCCGCCGCTGCGTCCTTCGGTGACCCGGCGGGCCGGCCGTGTGGGTGCCGGCACGTGTCGCCCTGGAGGTCGAGGACGCTGGGGAGCGGCTAAGCTGCCTGGCGTGAGTCCGTTTCCCGGCGTTCTGCCGCCGCCGCGCTCCTGACCGGAGCGCCGCCGCGCCGATCCAGCACCGGCTGATCGGCCGCATTGCCTTGCGCTCCGTCGCCGTTTCCTGACGACTCACTCTTCTTCGGAGCGCACGTGTTCACCTCGTACTTCTCGTCTGTCTTCTCGTCGGCCTCGGCCGGCGCCCGGCTCAGCCTGTTGCAGGTGTCCGCCGCCGGGATCCTCTGGGGCACCGCCGGTGTCGTCGTCCAGGTCGTCGCCGGGCACACCGGGCTCGGGGCACTGGCGATCGCCTTCTACCGGCTCGCCGTCGCCGCGATCGTCCTGCTGGTCATCGGGTTCCCGGCCCGGCGCCGGATCCGGGCGGCGTTCCGGGCCGCGCCAGCCGCGGTGATCGCGGCGGGTGTGGGGCTCGCCACCTATCAGGGTCTCTATTTCGTGGCCGTCCGGCTGAGCGGTGTCAGCATCGCCACGGTGGTCAGCCTCGGCATCGCGCCGGTGCTGCTCAGTGCCTGGGAGGCGTGGCGTACCCGGCAGCGTCCCGGTACCGCGACTCTGGCCGCCTCGGCCGCGGCCATCGGCGGCCTGGTCCTGATCGGTGGCGCCACCGTCGACTCCGGCGCCACCGCCACGGCCGGTCTCGGCCTGCTCGCCGCCATCGGTTCGGGCATCGTCTACGCCGCGTCGACCGCGATCAGCCGGCACACCACCCAGGGCATGGAGCCGCTGACCCTCACCACCCTGTCCTGCGCGATCGGCGCGATCGCGATCCTGCCGATCGCCGCCGTCGAGGGTCTCGCGTTCACTCCGCGGGCGCTCCCGGTAGCCCTGCTGGTCTACGCGGGCGCGGTCACCACGGCTCTGGCGTACGCACTGTTCTACACCGGTCTGCGTCGCATCTCCGGCAGCGTCGCCGTGGTGGTGACCCTCCTCGAGCCGCTGACCGCGGCCCTGCTCGCCGTCCTGCTGATCGACGAGCCGCTCGGCCCGGCCACGATCGTCGGCGGGCTGCTGCTGCTCGGCGCGGTGGCCACCCTCTACCTGGACGCGGGCGACGACACCGCGACTGCTCCGGTCGTCACCGGCCCGGCCGGCGCCCCGGTCGTTACCGGCCCGGCCAGCGCCCCGGTCGTCACCGGCCCGGCCAGCACCCCGGTCGTCACCGCCCCGGCCAGCACCCCGGACCTCGCCGGCTCGGCCGGCACCCCACACCTGGCCGGCCCGGCCGGCACCCCGGACCTCGCCGGCGAGGCGCCGGCAACCGCACCGGCGCGAGGCTGACCTTCCGTTTCGCACGGCCCCCACCCGGCTTCGCGAGAGGCCGGGTGGGGCAGGTCCGGGTTGCGTCGCGGGAACGGCTTAGGTGCCGGGCGGTTGCGACGATGTCTCCTGGTGAAGGTGGCAGGCGGGACCTGGGGGGCGTTCGGCCATGAAGAAGTTCGGGCAGGTGGCGGGCAGTGTGACACTGGCGGCGGTGGTGGGCCTGGGTGGCTCACCGGCGCAGGCGGCGCAGGCGGCGCAGGCGGCGCAGGCGGCGCAGGCGGCGCAGGCGGCGCAAGCCGCGGCGGCTCCGGCGGCGGGGCTGCCGGGGCTGGTGGCGTATGTGCGGGGCGGAGACGTCTACGTCGGCAAGGGGACCACCGAACAACGGCTGACCACCGGCGGTGGGCATGCCCGGCCGAGGTGGTCACCCGACGGCCGGCGGCTAGCCGTTCTGCACCAGGGCCGGGTCTGGGTCATGGCGGCGGACGGCAGCGGGCGGCGCCGGCTGAGCACCCGGCCGGCGGGTGGGGCGTCATGGTCGCCGGACGGCGGGTCGATCGCATTCGCGTCCCTGTCGTGCACCGGCGGGCCCGGGGTGTACCGGATCTCGGCCACGGCTGCCGGGGCGGAACCGGAGGTGCTCTTCCCCCGGGACTGCCGCGGTGAGGAGCTTCCGGAGGAGACGACGGCCGGGCCGGCCACCGGGTCTCTGCGGGAGCGGCTCCAGTACGACAATGCGGTGGCCTGGTCACCGGACGGCTCGCGGATCGCGTTCCGGGGCGGGGACTGCGAGTCGGTGTACGACGCCTGCCTGACCATCGGGACGGTCACGACGGGGGCGGAGCAGACCGTCGAGGCCTACGGGGGTGGCGGCACGCAGAACAGAGGTTTCGCGGTGGTGCCGAGCTGGCGCCCGGACGGGGTGAAGCTGTCCTGGACCGCCTACCGGCAGGGCGAGACGGCAGCCGACGACAGGCCGGTCCACCTCGTGGAATACGACACGGCCACGGGTACGAAACGGACAGTCGGCGGTGCGCTGGACCGGGAGCTCGCCTACGTCGACGGCGACCGTGCAGTGGTCACCAGCCGGAACAACGGCGGTTCGTGGCTGACCGTGCTCGGCCTGGCGAACGGCACCCGCACCCTGCTGCGTTCCGGCTCCCAGCCGAGCATCCAGCCCCTCCCCCGCTGACCGGCGAGCAACGGGCGGCGGCGCGGGCGGCGAGCAACGGGCGGCGGCGCGGGCGGGCGAGCGGCGAGCGACGAGCGACGGGCGACGGGCGGCGGCGCGGGCGGCGGGCGGCGGCGCGGGCGGCGGCGCGGGCGAGGATTTCCGTAGGAGCCGGGGCGGGTTCTATCGTTGGCGCGCCATGAGTGAGACCGAGACGCCCGCAACCAGGCCCATTCGTACCTTCCATCCGCGCCGTGGGCGGATGAGCAGCCGTCACGCGGACGCGCACGCCGCGTTGTGGCCACGGCTCGGGTTGACGGTGATCGACGGGGACCGGACGCCGCTGGATCTGGTGGAACTGTTCGGCCGGGAGATCCCGGTGGTTCTGGAGATCGGTTTCGGGATGGGTGACGCGACCGCCGCCATGGCCGCCGCGGACCCCGGCCGCGGTTACCTCGGTGTGGAGGTGCACACCCCGGGCATCGGGAACCTGCTGGCCCTCACCGGCGAACTGGCACTCGGCAACGTCCGCGTCGCGCACGGCGATGCGATGGAACTGGCCCAGCGGATCGCCCCGGGAAGCCTGGACGCCGTGCATGTGTTCTTCCCGGACCCGTGGCCGAAGGCCCGCCATCACAAGCGGCGCCTGATTCAGCCGTCGAACGTCGCTGTGCTGCGGGAACGACTGCGCCCGGGCGGCGTGCTGCACTGCGCGACCGACTGGCCGGAGTATGCGGAGGCGATGGCCGGGACCCTGGACGCGGATCCCGGCCTCCGGCGCCTGCCGGCCGCACCGCACGGTCGCCCGGAGACGAAGTTCGAACGGCGCGGCACCGCGGCGGGACGCCCGATCACCGATCTGCGGTACGAGCGACGCTGACCCGACCGAGCGGCGACGCCGGGAGAGCGCGCGGCGGCTACCGCCGCCGACGTCCCGGGACGCCGGCGGAAAACCTGGGCCAAAGGGTCGGGCGACGGCGGCCGACACTGAAGGATGTGGGGCGGATCGCAGTCACCCCGCCGCGAAGGGGTAGCGGACGCGCACCGCGTCATTTGCCGGTTTCAGCCCTTTCGCGCATCTAGGCTTGAGGTGGAGGTCGGCCATGCGGCGAGAAGGCCCCGGCGACGCCGGGCGGTCCGGACGGACGCACGCGGCGGAAGCCGCGATTCCCGCGCGCACGGCCACGCCTTACGGGGGGACGGCCGTCGACGAGCATCCACGTTCGTCGGCGGCCGCCGCCGGTTTTCTTGGATCTCCCACGCATCGTGGTGTCCTGACCAGCGGCTCCGCCGACCAGCTGGCGGCGCTGACGGCCCGGGCGGCGTCCGCGCCGAGCGCCTGCGTCCAGTTCGTCGAGGGTGACCGGCTGCGCCTGTACGGCAGCTGGGGTGTCGCCGCCGACTGGGACGAGATCAACCACACCGACCTGGAGTCGTCACTCGGCGGGATCGTCGTGCGTACCGGTGACACCCTCGCCGTGTCGGACGCGCTGGCCGACGACCGGGTGCCGGCGGGGGTGCTGCGTGACCACGGCGGCGCCTACCTGGGTTACCCGGTGCACGACCGGATGGGCATGGTGCTGGGTGTCTGCTGCGCCTACGATCGCCGGCCGCGGGAGTGGACGGCCGAGCAGATCGCCGCGGTGGCGGAGGCGGCCGAGGTGGCGACGCTGCTGATCGGCGAGCAACTGGCCCGGCACGAGCTGGAGCAGCAGCACCGGTTCCTGGACGCGGTGCTGGACAGCCTGCACGACGGGGTGGCCGCGTGTGACGCCGCCGGCCGGGTGGTGTTCGTGAACGAGCGGATGCGCCGGCTGTGGGGCGACTCGCCGGTGGAGGACGTGACGGGGCTGGCCGACGCTTCGGGCGTTCCGCTGCTGCGGGAGGAACTCGGGCTGTTCCGGGCGCTGCGCGGGGAACGGGTACGCGACGCGCCGATCGCCGCGCACGGACGTGGCCGCCGGACCAGATTCTTCCTGATGGACGCGCAGCCCATCCGCGGGCTGGACGGCCGGGTGGTGGGCGCCGTGCAGGCGGTCCAGGACGTGACCCGGCAGCGGCGGGCGGAGCGGTTCCGCAGTTGTGAGCTGGCGGTGACGACGGCGCTGGCGGGGGCGGCCAGCATCGAGGCGGCGGGGCCGCGGGTGCTGGAGGCGGTGGTCGCGACCCTGGACTGGGTGCACGCCGAGTTGTGGACGGTCGACGAGGGGACGATCCGTGCGGCGGCCCGGTGGAGCACGCCGGGCTGGCCGTCGGGGATCCCGGTGCCGGAGCGGCTGGCGTACGGGCAGGGTCTGGCCGGCCGGGCCTGGCAGGTGGACAAGCCGCTGTGGATCCGCGACGTGGGCCGCCCGCAGAGCCTGATCTCCCCGGACACCTCGGCGGACCGGCTGCACACCGCGCTGGCGATCCCGGTGCACGACGGGGCGGGCCCGATCGGGGTGCTGACGGTGTTCGCCGATTCGGTGGAGGACCCGGAGGACGAGCTGGTCGCGCTGATGTCGGGGATCGCCGCGCATCTGGGGCAGTTCGTGGAACGGCGCCGGGTGGAGGATCTGCAGCGGCAGCTGACCCGGAGCAAGAACGAGTATCTGGCCCTGATCGGCCACGAACTGCGCACCCCGCTGACGTCGATAAGCGCCTACACGGAGCTGCTGCGGGAGGCCGACGAGGCGACCCTGGTCCGGGACGGCCCGCGCCTGATCGCGGTGATCGAGCGCAACACCAACCAGCTCCGGGAGATCATCAACGAGCTGCTGGAGCTGTCGGCGCTGGACGCCGGGCACGCGGACGTACGGCGTACCCCCATGGATCTCGCCGCGGTGGTCCGTGAGGTGGTGGACCGGGCGCGGGTGGCCATCGACGGCGCTCCCGTGGTGATCGACGCCGACCTGCCGGGCGAGTTGATCGTGCCGGGCGACCGGGACCGGCTGCGGCACATCGTGGAGAACCTGCTGGGCAGCGCGGTCCGGTTCAGCCCGGACGGCGGGCACGTGGCGGTGTCGCTGCGCAGCACCGGGCGGGCGGCCGAGCTGGCCGTGTCGGACGCGGCCGGCGATGTGCCGCGAGCCGAGCGCGAGCAGCTGTTCACCGGGCATTTCCGGACCGCCCGCGGCCACGACCGGATCCTGCCGGGCAGTGGGCTGGGCCTGACGCTGAGCCGCGCCGTGGTCGAGAAACACCAGGGCAGCATCGAGCTGACCGGTGGGGACGCGGGCACGACGGTGCTGGTCAGGCTGCCCCTCGAAGTACGGTGAGCCCTACTCGCCGGGCCGGCCGCGGCGCTCGATGTCGCGATGGACCTCCGGGTCCCACTTCGAGGCGTCCCAGTCGTCGCGCTGCAGGATGGTGCTCGGGCGGCCGCCGAGGTCGCGGAGACCGGTCTCCCGGCGGATCCGGGCGCGGGCCAGGACGACGCCGGTGATGAGGGCGGCCCAGCCGCCGAGCCGGAGGCCCGAGGCGGCCAGTTGGGTCACCGGGAGGATGTAGCTGAGGCTGATCAGCAGCAGGGTGACGAAGAGGCCGCCGTATCCGGCCGCGCCGGGGCCGGTCGGCGACACCTTGTGGGCGCTGACGATCCAGACGATCGTGGAGATCAGCAGGCCGATGATGCAGACCCAGGTCACCAGACCGAGGATCAGGATGCCGAGCACCAGGGTGGCCTGGGTGCCGGGCGAGTTGGGGTCGGCGGCGCCGGTCTGGATCGCGCTCACCCCGGCCAGCACCAGCCCGGCGCTGAGCAGGGCGATCACCAGGAACGCGATGCTGAATCGGATCACCCTGCGGGTCGCCAGACCGAAGGTGTCCAGGTTGCCCTCGTGCGGCGCCTTGCTCTCGAAACTCATTGCCTCTCCCCGATCGGCCCGCACCATGATGGCCGACCGATCGGGGAGACCGCAAAGGCTCAGCGTGCCGGGCGCACCACTCCGGCCGCCCCGCCACCTCGGCGGACGGGTTCGGCCGAGGCGATGAACCCGCCGCCCCGGGTGAATTCGATCGCGGTGGCCGCCCCGAGTTCCGGGGCGTCGGCGGCGAATGTGTGACCGAGCGGGGTGAGCGCCGGGCCGTACTGGAGACGGAACGCGGCCTCCGCCTGGATCCCGGCACTGTTGCGCTGGGAGGCACGCGGCGCGGCCATCGCCTCGGGCAGGGTCATGCCCAGCTCCACCCGGTTGAGCAGCAGCTGGGTGACGGTGGTGATGATGGTGGCGCCACCGGGCGAACCGAGCGCGAGGAACGGCCTGCCGTCCTTGAGCACGATCGTCGGCGACATCGAGCTGCGCGGCCGCTTGCCCGGACCGGGCAGGTTGGGGTCGGGCGCGGTGCCCTGGGTGGGTGCGAAGTTGAAATCGGTCAGCTCGTTGTTGAGCAGGAAGCCGCGGCCCGGCACGACCATGGTGTTCCCGCCGGTCGCCTCGATGGTGAAGGTGTACTCGACGATGTTGCCCCACCGGTCGGCAACGGTCAGGTTGGTGGTGCTCTGGCCCTCCTCGACCGGCCGGCCGACCGCCGCACGGGTGCAGCCGGAGCCGTTCAGATCACCCGGCGCGACCGGCTTGACCAGGGCTTTCGTGCGGTCGATCAGGCAGGCACGCTGGGCCGCCCAGCGATCCGAGATCAACTTCTTCAGGACCGAGGGCGAGGTGTACGCCCCCACGAACCGGTTCCGGTCGGCGAAGGCGAGCGCCGTGGCCTCCAGGTAGTAGTGCAGCTTCTCGATCCCGGTCGCCGAGGTGGGCAGCCCCGCCTCCAGGATGTTCAGCGCCTCGCCGACCGCGACGCCGCCGCTGGACGGCGTGGACATGCCGTAGACGGTCAGCCCGCGATAGTCCGACCGGGTCGGCGCCGGGTACCGCAACCGGTATCCGGCCAGGTCGGCCCGGGTCAGGACACCGGGACGGATCGGGTACGCCCACGTGCCCCACGGGTCGGCGGCGACCGGCGGGTGCTGCACCGCGTCGACGATGTCCTCCGCGACGGCCCCGCGGTAGAAGACCCCGGTGCCCTCCCGGGCGATCAGCCGGTAGGTGTCGGCCAGGTCCGGGTTGCGCTGGGTCGTGCCGACCGCCGGCGGGGCCCCACCCGGCAGGTACAGCTCCCGGCTCGACGTGAACTGCCCGAACGCGGCGGCGTTGTCGGCGACCTGCTGACGGAACGTGGCGTCGACGGTGAAGCCGCGGTCGGCGAGGCGGGCGGCCGGCTGCAAGGAGGCGGACAGCGACCGGGTGCCCCAGCGGCGCAGGGCCGCCTCCCAGGTGGCCACGGTGCCGGGGGTGCCGGCGGAGAGGCCGCTGACCCGGGCCTCGTTGAAGTCGTACGGCAGTCCGTCCACCGGGTCGATGAAGTACTTCTCGGTGGCCGTGGCCGGCGCGGTCTCCCGCCCGTCGATGGTGGAGACCCGCCCGGTGCGCGCGTCGTAGTGGACGAAGAAGCCACCACCGCCGATCCCGGCCGAGAACGGTTCGGTGACACCGAGAGCCGCAGCCGCGGCGACCGCCGCGTCGACCGCGTTGCCGCCACGGCGCAGCACGTCCAGCCCGATCGCGGTGGCCTCCGCGTCGACCGTGGCGACCGCGCCGCCGTACCCGATCGCGGTGGGTTGTTTGATGACCCCACCGGCGAGTGCCGGTGGGGAGGCGGCCACGAATCCCAGGGTGGTGAGTGACAGCGCTGTCAGCGCGGGCAGGAACCGCATCGGCCCTCCAGGTTGGGCATTGCCGGTCGTCCATATCTGCCTACCGGGACGGGACCGTCGGCGCAACAAATCAGCCGACCCCGAACGGCTTCGGCTCGACCGCCGGGCAGCTCGCGCCCTCGGCGGGCAGGGTCAGCTCGGTGAGGTAGCGGTCGACGGTCGCGCTCACGCACGTGCTGTGCCGGTAGGCCACGTGCCCCCAGCCCTGATAGGTGAGCAGCCGTGCGGACGGGCCGAGCTGCCGGGCCACCTGTTGCGCCCAGGGGTAGGCGGTGGCCGGGTCGTACCGGGAGTTGACGACGAGGACCGGGCCGGCCGCCCTCGGGATGGGCCGCTGCGGGTTGACCGGCGCGGCGGCCCGGCCGAGGCAGCCGGAGACGGCGGTCAGCGCGAGCGGCGAGGCCCGCATCTGCGGGGCCCGGCCGGCCAGCGCGCGCAGCCGGTCGCGGTAGCCGGTGAAGCCGCCGACCGGCAGCGACCAGTCCTGGCAGAAGACGGCGGGGAAGCTGTGCGGGGTGAGATCCACCAGCCGCGGGACGGCCCGGCGGCCCACCGGGGTGGGCGCCGGGTCGTACGCCTCTTTCAGGTAGTGGGCGAACGAGTACCACTGCGGGTCGTAGAAGGCGCTGAACGCCGCCGACATCAGCTCCCACGTGCCGATCCGGCTGGGCGGGTCGTACGGGTTGACGAGTTGCCCCGCCGCGGACCGCCGCAGCAACTCGGCCCACATGACCCGGATGTCGCGCCCGCGCAGCACACACCTGTCGTCGCGCGCGCACCACGCGACGAACTGGTCGAACGCCGACTGCACGGCGTCCGCGGTCTGGTCGAGGAACGCGTCGACGCCGGCGCTGTGGTCCATCACGCTGTCCAGAGCGAGGGCACGGATCCGCCCCGGGTAGCGCTCGGCGTAGAGCTGGCCGAGCAGGGTGCCGTAGGAGGCGCCGAAGAAGCTGATCCGCTCCTCGCCGAGGGCCATCCGGACGGCTTCCATGTCCCGGGCCACGCTGATCGTGTCGGCGTACCCGTAGACCGGCCCGCTGCGGCCGGCGCAGTCCGCGGCGAGTCGCCGGTTGTAGTCCTCGGCCTTCCGGAACTCGGCCTCGCTGCCGTACAGCGGCGACGGTTTCGCGTCGACCAGCTTCTGGTCGCACAGGATCGGGGCGCTGCGGCCGACCCCGCGCGGGTCGAGGCCGACGATGTCGAACCGGCTGCTCACCCCGGAGCCGAAGAAGTCGTGGTCGAGGGCGAGGTTGACCGCCGAGACACCGGGGCCGCCCGGGTTGACCATCAGGACGCCGATCCGGCGTGCCGGGTCGGCGGCCGGGCGGCGGGCCAACTGGACGTCGATCTGCGGGCCGAACGGGGCGGTCCAGTCCACCGGTACGCGCATCAGACCGCACTGGACCCGCTCGTCCTCGGGGCAGTCCTTCCAGCGGATCGGGCCGGGGACGACGTCGCGCAGGACCCGGGGCGGCACACCGACGGCCCGGTCGGCCACGGCCGGTTGCGGCGCGTACCCGAGGAGGGTGGTGAGGGTGAGGATCGCGGCCGCGACCGGCCGTCCCAAAGCTGGCATCGAGCCCATCTTGGTCCGGATCCACGCGGCGAATGCGGCAAACAACATCATTTACCGCAGACGAGTCATGCCGGTACGCCGTCGCCGTGGCACCGTAGACCGATGACCATCACGCGACTCGCCGCGGCAGCCGCCGGTCTGGCCGTGCTGACCGCCTGCTCCTCCGACGGCTCGGCGGCGCCGCCGACCGTCGCCCCGGTCCCGTCGGTGACCGGAGCGGTGACCCCCGCCCCGGCGCCGTCGGTGCCCGGCACACCCGATCTGGGCGCCCCGGAGACGATCGCCACCGGCATCGACGTGCCGTGGGGACTGGCCTTCCGGCCGGACGGCAGCGCCCTGGTGGCGGAGCGCAACACCGGCCGGATCCTGGAGATCGCGCCGGGCGGCGAGCCGCGCGAGGTGTACCGGGTGCCGGGCGTGGAGTCCGGCGGCGAGGGCGGGCTGCTCGGCCTGGCCGTGCGCGACGACTGGGTGTATGCGTACTTCACCGCGGCCGCCGACAACCGGATCATCCGGTTCAAGGTGGCCGGCGGCGAGCCGGAGGTGATCTTCGACGGGATCACCCGGGGCGGCCGGCACAACGGCGGCCGGATCGCGTTCGGCCCGGACGGCATGCTCTACGTGGGCACCGGCGACGCGAGCGAGGAGTCCCGCTCACAGGACCGGGCGGACCCGTCCGGCAAGATCCTGCGGCTCACCCCGGAGGGCAGGCCGGCGCCCGGCAACCCGTGGGCGGGCTCGCCGGTCTGGAGTCTCGGCCACCGCAACGTGCAGGGCATCGCCTGGGACGCGCAGGGCCGGATGTACGGCATCGAGTTCGGTCAGAACCGCTGGGACGAGGTCAACGTCATCGAGGCGGGAAAGAACTACGGCTGGCCCGAGGTCGAGGGCCGTACCGACGACGACCGGTATGTGAACCCGATCGTGCAGTGGGGCACCGACGAGGCCTCCCCGAGCGGCGCGGCCGTGGCCGGCGGCACCCTCTACGTCGCCGCCCTCAGGGGCGAACGACTGTGGACGGTGCCGCTCGGCGGCGGCTCGACGAAGGCGGAGTTCACCGGGAGGTACGGACGGCTGCGCACGGTCGCCGTGGCGCCGGACGGTTCGCTGTGGCTGACCACCTCGAACACCGACGGCCGCGGCGACACACGCGACGGCGACGACCGCATCCTGCGGTTCCCGGCGAAATAGGGGGTTCAGCCGGCGGGCGGGAGTTGGGGCAACGCCGAGATGGCCGTCGCGTACTGACTTACCTGGCGGTTGTTGGGCACGACGCCGTAGACCCGAAGCTGGTCCTGGATGGCCTGCTTGACGGCGTCTTCGGACTGGCCGCGATGCGTCTGCATCACCTTGTTGACGACGTAGTCGACGCGGAGCTGCACCTGCCAGCCGATGGGCCGACGGCTGGCCTCGGTAGCGAGGCCGCTGATTGAGGCGAGGGGTTCCATGCCCCGGTAATCGGTCGGACCGGGGCCCGGGTTGACGATTCGCGGGTCCTCTCTAACCCGATCGCAACCCGGGCACACCGAGCCGGTAATCAGACCTCGCGGTCCGCCGTCTCCGCCGGTGGGTCGGCCGGCTCCGGCGGCGGGTTGAGACGCAGCCAGAGCAGCATCAGCAGGCCCAGCGCCAGCATGCCGAGACCCATCCAGAGATTGATGCGTACGCCCTGCGCCTTCTCCAGCTCCGAGGGCCCGTCGAGGACACCGATCAGGGTGACGATCAGGCCGTACACCACGAACAGGCCACCGATCACCCGCCGTACGTCGAACAGCCGGGCCAGTTTGCGTTCCGCCATGGTCTCGTCTCCTCTACCAGACGGGGATGTACAGGATGATGGCCAGGACCACGGCGATCACGCCGAGCAGCACCGGGTTGCGCCACCAGACCCGGTCGGCGGTCAGCACGTCACCGGTTGAGCTGTCCAGGCCGTAGACCAGGCCCCGCAACTCGTCATCGGGTTTGCCGGGCGTGAACGGGGTGATCAGCAGGGCCACCACGACCGCCACCACGAAGGCCAGGCCGGCGCCCCAGAAGCTCTGCTCCAGGTCGGAGTTGAACTTCAGGACCTCGGTCAGGTGCAGGATGTAGAGCACGAACGCGGCCAGGAAGCCCAGGAACAGCGACCAGAACCCGGCCCACGCCGACATCCGCTTCCAGAACATGCCGACGATGAAGGTGGCGAACAGGGGCGCGTTGAACAGCGAGAACAGCGCCTGGATGTAGTTCATGATGTTGTCGAACCCGGCCGCGATGAACGCCGTCCCGATACCGACCACGATGCCGGCGATCGTCGCGATCCGGCCCACCCGCACGTAGTAGGCGTCGTCCCGGTCCTTACGGATGTACGCCTGCCAGATGTCGTAGGTGAAGACCGTGTTGAACCCGCTGACGTTCGCCGCCATACCGGCCATGAACGACGCCACCAGACCGGTCACCGCCACCCCGAGCACACCGTTGGGCAGCAGATCGCGCATCAGCAGCGGGATCGCGTTGTTGTAGGTCAGGTCGCCCTCCGCGGCACCCAGCCCCTGCACCGTGACCAGGGCGATCAGGCCGGGGATCACGGTCACCGCCGGGATCAGCAGCTTCGGGAACGCGCCGATGATCGGGGTTCGCCGGGCCGCACTCATGTCCTTGGCGCTCAGGGCCCGCTGCACCTCGGCGAAGTTGGTGGTCCAGTAGCCGAACGACAGCACGAACCCGAGGCCGAAGACGATGCCGATCCAGCTCGCGCCGAGCGGGTTCTCCGTACCGCCGGTGTCCGCCCAGGTGTGCAGGCCGGCTTCGCCGAGCGGGCTCTGCCGCACCTTCTCGAACAGCCCGTCGATGCCGCCGACCTTGACCAGGCCGATGATCGTGATCGGCAGCAGACCCGCGATGATCACGAAGAACTGGAGCACCTCGTTGTAGATCGCGGCGGACAGCCCGCCCAGCACGATGTACGACAGCACGATCACCGCGCCGACCACGATCGACGTCCAGAGCTGCCAGCCGAGCAGCGCCTGAAGGATCAGCGCCAGGGCGTACAGGTTGACACCGGCGATCAGGACCTGCGCCACCGCGAAACTGACCGCGTTGAACAGGTGGGTGGGCCGGTTGAACCGCAGCCGCAGGAACTCGGGGACGCTGCGCACCTTGGAGCCGTAGTAGAACGGCATCATCACGATGCCGAGGAACACCATGGCCGGCACCGCGCCGATCCAGTAGTAGTGCAGCGTCATGAGGCCGTACTGGGCGCCGTTCGCGGCCATGCCGACGATCTCCAGGGCACCCAGGTTGGCCGAGATGAAGGCCAGGCCGGTCACCCACGCGGGCATCGACCGGCCGGAGAGGAAGAAGTCGGCGCTGCTCTTGATCGCGCGCCGGGCGGCGAAACCGACACCGAGAACGGTGACGAAATAGATCGCCAGGATCAGGTAGTCGACGAACCCCACGTCGAGCCGGAGTCCCGTCACGGGTCACCTCCATGAGTGTGGCCCGCGACGTACCCCTAACGAAGAATTCTCACACCGAACTCACAGACTCGAAATTTTTTCGGGCGTCACCTCGGTGATCGCCTTCACCACCAGATGAGCTCCGGCCAGGGCGTCCTCGGCCGGCGGGTAGACACCGTGCGGCACCGCGACGACGGTGAGACCGGCCGCGGCCGCCGACCGCAGGCCGTTGCTGGAGTCCTCCACGGCGGCGCAGACCCCCGGAGTGAGACCCAGCTTCGCGACCGCGGTGAGATAGACGTCCGGCGCCGGCTTGCCGCGCGGCACCTCCTCGGTCGACAGGGTCACCTCGAAGACGTCGGTCAGCCCGGCCGTCGCCAGCACCTGGTCGATCAGGATGCGAGCCGACGAGCTGGCCAGCGCCAGGCGATACCGCGCGGCGAGCGCCCGGACCGTCTCGACCGACCCGGGGATCAGCGGCAGGTCCTCCCGGTAGCGTCCGGCCATGCGGCCCAGGACGTCGGCGGCGACCTCTTCGGCGGTACGCGGTACGCCCACCTCGTCGGCCAGATGAGCCGACCACTCCCCGGTGCTCATGCCCATCATCCGGTCCTGGGAGTCGGGCAGGAACTCGCGGCCGTGCTCGGCGACGTAACCGCGGCGCACCTCCTCCCACACCTCCTCGGTGTCGATGATGACGCCGTCCAGGTCGAAGACGACCGCCTCGATGCTGTTCTTCACATCGATCACCCTATCCAACTTCTGTACGGTCGGTGACGGCCCGGCAACGCACACGGGCCGTCACCGCCGGTTCGGTCCGCGGAGATGATCACCCTCAACCGATAGGACAGGGTGCAGGCAGGTTGCGGGCCGGTAGCTTCGGGCGCAGCAACGCCGCCGAGCCGGGAGCCGTATTACATGCCAGTGCCGCAGTTACACTCCGTGAGCGTTGTGATCCCCCTGGCGTCCGTCGACCGGCTGCCGCTCCTGTTCGCCGGACTGCCGCCGGTGAGCGAGATCATCGTGGTCGTCGGGCCCGGCGAGGACACCGTCCTGCCGCTGCCCCGGGCCGCCCGGGTGATCCGGCAGACCCGCCACGGAGCCGGCAACGCGATCGCCTGCGGGGTGGCCGCCGCGACCGGCGACGTGATCGTCACGCTGCCCGGCGACGGCTCCTGCGATCCGGCCGACCTGCCCCGGCTCGTCGAAGCGCTCGGCACCTCCGCCGGCCGCGCCTGTGACGTCGCGGAGGGTGTCCGGACCGCGCGGCGGTCCGACCTCGTCCTGCTCTGGTTCATGAGTGTTCTCCTCGGCTGCCGACCGTCCGGGCCCGGCGCCGGTTTCCGGGCCTTCCGGCGGGACCACGCCGACCGCCTCGGCCTGCCGCGGGTGGCCGGCACCGACCCCGACCGGGGCGACGGGCGGGACGTCGAGCCGCTGCTCACGGCCCGTTCCCGGGCTGCCGGGCTGCGCGTGGCCGAGATACCGGTGACGTACTACCCGCAGATCGGCGGCACCGCCCTGCTGCCCGGACTCGCCGGAATCATCCGGGAGGCTCTGGCACGGCGCCGGGGCGCTCCGGCATCCGGCGCGGAGAGCATCGTGATCCTGACCGGCGGCCCGTCCCACCATGAGCCCGGCGAACCCGGCCGCCGCACGCCCGGCGAAGCGTCCCGCCGCACGCCCGGCGAACCGGGCCGCCCGACGCTCGCCGACCTGTCCCGCCTGACGCCCGGGGATCCGGCCCGCCCGATCCCGGCCCCGATCTTCGTCGGCCCGGTGAACACCCCGCGCCAGCCGGGCGCCGATCATCGGCCCACCGATCCGGGTCTGCGCCGCTGGCCGGCACCGAACCGGATGACCGCGACCGGCGCCGACCACCCGAACAGCGCCGGCATCGGCATCGCGGACCGCCGCCGCGGCAGCGACCGCCGTGGACCGGAGCGCCGGCGTACCGACGCCACCCCCGATCGCCGTGCGGCCACCGGACGGCCGGGCAACGACCGCCCGAACGCCGACTCCCCGCACCGGCGCCGCTGGCGCGACGGTCAGACCGACCTCAACACCGGCCGCCGCCCCGACCTGCGGGTCATCAACGGCGAGGGCAGCGGCTCCGGAGGCACCCGGGGGCACCTCCGCTCGGTGTGAGCGACGGCCCTAGGTGCGCGAGCGCAACTGCGGGAGGATCTGCTCCGAGTAGAGGCGCAGGAAACGCTCCTGGTCCGGCCCCGGCGCGTGGAACACCAGGTGCTTGAAGCCCATGTCGAGGTACTCGGAGACCTTGGCGGCGTGCTCGGCCGGGTCGGACGAGACGATCCACCGGGTGGCGGTCCGCTCGACCGACAGCGCGTCGGCGAGCCGCTGCATCTCGATCGGGTCCTCGACGCCGGTCTTCTCCTCCGGCGACAGCGCCAGCGCACCCCAGTAGTGGGTGTCGTTGCGGGCCCGCTCGATGTCGTCGTCGAAGGACACCTTGACCTCGATCAGCAGATCCAGGTCGTCGATCTTGCGGCCGGCCTTCTCGGCGCCCTCGGTGACCGCCGGGAGCAGCGTGTCGGTGTAGAGCCCGTGCCCCTTGCCGCTGGTGGTGATGAACCCGTCGGCGATCCGGCCGGCGAGCCGGGTCGCGGCCGGACCGGAGGCCCCGATGTAGATCGGCACCGGCACCTCCGGCTTGTCGTAGATGGTGGCGTTCTCGGTCTTGTAGAACTGCCCCTCATACGTCACGCGGTCCTCGGCCCACAGCTTCTGGATCAGCAGCACCGCCTCCTTGAGGCGGGCGAACCGCTCCTTGCCGTCCGGCCACTGCGTGCCGAGCGGCACCTCGTTGAGCGACTCGCCGGAGCCGACACCGAGGATCGCCCGGCCCGGGGCGAGGCAGCCGAGGGTCGCGAAGGCCTGCGCCACCACGGCCGGGTGGTAGCGGAAGGTCGGGGTCAGCACGCTGGTCCCGATCAGCACCCGCTCGGTCCGGGCGGCCAGCGCCCCGAGCCAGGGCAGGGCCGCCGGGGCATGGCCGCCGTCGTGCCGCCACGGTTGCAGGTGGTCGCTGACGAACACCGAGTCGAAGCCCAGCTCCTCCGCCAGAATGCCGTACTTGAGCAGCTCAGCCGGCGCGAACTGCTCCGCCGACGCCTTGTACCCGAACCGAATCATTACCGAAGACTAACCTCGCCCCGGCGGCCGGGCCCCTCGTTCGGCGGGGGCACTCCCTTGTGGATCGGATCACGCGAGGGTCACCCGGCCGCCCGGTACGCCCTTCCCGCCGCTGTCGGGCTGTCGCCGTCGAGGTAGAGCCCGAAATCCACGCTGTCGCCCACGGCGGGCAGCCCGAAATAGGCGTAGCGCTCGACGTACGACCGCTTCTCCAGTCCGGTGGTGGCGCCCTTGATGAACGCGACCTTCTGCGCGTCGCCGGCGTACTTCGGCGAGCCACCGAAGTTGATCAGACCGAACTCGGTGATCCAGATGGGTTTCCGGTATCTGCGGTACACGGCGTCGACGTACCCGAGGAACTGGTCGACCGAGGCGGAGCTGAAGTCGGAGCCGTACCAGTGCAGAGCGATCGCGTCGACCCGCAGGCCCCGGGACTTCGCGCCGGTCATGAAGCGGTCCAGCCAGCCGCCGGCCGTGTCACCGCCGAACGCGACGGCCGGGCTGACCAGCTTCATCCCGGTCGCCTCCAGCTTCGGCCAGGCGGCCAGGGCGGCCTCGACGGTCATGTTCGACTGCTCGGCGAGGTCCGGCTCGTTGAAGCCGAGCAGCACGTCGCCCTCGGCCTCGACCTCCTTGAGCCTGGCGTCGGTGACGTCGGCGGCGCCCCACACCATCGGCACGAACTCGACGCCGGCCGGTCCGGGCACCTCGTTGTCGTTGGCCGACCAGGAGTAGTACCAGGACGCGCCGACGTCCTTGAGCGCACCTTTCGACCCGGCGAACTTCCACACCGCGGCGCCCTTCTTGGCCGAGGCGTTCGCCACCGGTGGTGCGGCCGGCGCCGAGGGCGACCGACGGGAGGGAGACGGCGACGGTCCGGTCACCGACGGCGTGGGCGAGGGCGCGGCGGCCGACGGAGGCGGTGCCTGCGGTGAGGCGACGGCGGCCGCGGTCGTGATCGGCTCCGCCGGGCTCCGGTACGACCAGACGGCCGCCCCGCCGCCCGCCACGACTCCGGTGGCCAGCAGTCCGGCGAGCACCTTCTGCGCCACGATGCCACCGGTCTTCGCCACGATCGAGGCGGGTGCCGCCGTGGAGGCCGCGGAGGAGACGGCGCCGGTGGCCGTACCCCCGAGGGCGTTGATCTTGAAAATCGCCAGGCCGGGCGGCAGGGGGATGAGCGCCATGCCGGCCAGCAACCGCTCCGCCTCGACGAGGTTCTGCCAGGCCGGCGAGCAGAGCCGGCAGTCCCGGGTGTGCCGTGCGATGCGTTTGCGCCAGAGCGGACCGGGATGGCCGTCCCACCCGGTGAGAACGCCGGTCAGCTCGGCGCAGTGCGGCCCGCGCAGCGCCCGGACCACCGCCCGCGCCGTCTCCAGCTGGGCCTTCATCCGCTGGATCCGGACCGCCGCGTGCTGGCGGCCGAGACCGCTGGCGTCGACGATCTCGTCCCGGGTGAGTTCGCCGGAGGCCTCCAGCCACCACAGCGACAGCAGCTCCCGGTTGTCGTCGTCGAGCCAGCGGGTCGCCTCGGCGGTCTCCCGGCGCTGTCCGGACAGTTCCAGCCGGGTGATCGCCAGATCGGTGAAGTCGGCGCCCGGATCACGCAGATCGGGGTCGAGCGGGTCGGCCGGCGGCCGGGCACGGAAGCGTTCCCGGACCTGGCGCACGGTGATCGCGACCAGCCAGGACCGGAACGCCGACGGATCGCGCAGCTCGCCGAGGTTGCGCAGGACCCGGAGCATGACCTCCTGGACCACGTCGTCCACGTCGGCGTGACCCTCCAGGGCCCGGCCCACGATGGTGTAGACCAGCGGCAGATATCCGGCGACCAGCCGGTCGACCGCCACCGGATCGCCGGCGCGGGCCGCGATGACGGTCGCCGTGTCAGGTTGTCCCACCATGTCTCTCCACTCCGTGTATCCGCTGCACAGGGAGACGGGCGCGGCCCACATGGATAACACGAATCAGTGACCCGGTCATCAGGGTCACGGTTAACCGGGCCGACGAACGGGCACAGGATCGTCATGCGCATGTCGGTTCGGCTCAATCTGCCCCGCGAGGTGGACAGCGTTCCCGCCGTGCGCCGGCTGTTGCGGTGCGCCCTGACGATCCTCCGCGTGGATCGTCAGGCCGGCGCCGATCTGGAGATCGCCCTCACCGAGGCGTGCGCCAACGTGGTCAAGCACGCCGACGGGGCGAACAGCTTCGAGGTCCGCCTGGACGTCGGCCAGGACCGCTGTTCCATCGACGTGATGGACGACGGTTCCGGTTTCGACCCGGCGGCGGACGCCGTACCCTCGCCGACCAGCGAGCGCGGGCGAGGTCTACTCCTGATCAAGGCGCTGGGCGAGAACGTTCGCATGCACTCCAGCCCGCGCAGTGGAAGCCTGATCCACTTCGAGAAGTCCTTCGCCTGAGGCCTGTCGCGCCGGGTCGCCCCCTGGGTGGGGTACCCCGGCGCGATTTGCTTGCCGTATAACAAATAACCGATCGTTGCCGTCCGCATGCCGACCTTTCGTCATGCGTGTCGACTTCGGCACGTCAGGTTCGCGTTCGTCTGCAGGTCGCTTGAGAGAGGAGTCTGCAATGTCTGATCAGCCGGCACCCCTCGGCTCACTCCTGCGGGCCGCGCCACCCGATCGCCTGCCCGAGGTCGCCGCCGAGCACCTCCGCCGCCACTTCTCCGCCGGAACCGTCGAGGTGCTCCTGCCCGACCTCACCGGCACCCGCCTGCACCCGCTGCTCGGTGAACCCGAGACCGCCGACACCACCACCGCGATGCGATGCTTCGGCAGTCAGCAGCCGAGCCTGGAGCGCGCCCCGGCCGGTAACGTCCGGCTCCATCTCCCCCTCGCCTGCTGGGGCGAACGGGTCGGCGTGCTCCGCGTGGAACTGCCCGCCCCGCCCGCCGACGATCTGTCCGAACGGCTCGCCGCGGACAGCGACGACCTGGCCACCGCGCTGCTGGCCGCCGAGACGGCCACCGATCGCTACCACCGCGCCCGGCGCCGCGGCCGGCTCACCATGGCCGCCGAGCTGCAGTGGGACCTGCTGCCCGGCCGGGCCCTCGGCGACGAACGGTTCCTGGTCGCCGGTCAACTGGAGCCGGCGTACGACGTGCGCGGCGACCACTTCGACTGGGCGCTGGAGGGCGACCGGCTGACCGTGACCGTGCTGAACGGGCACGGCGACGGGATGGAGGCCGCCCTGCTCACCTCCTTGGCCGTCAACGCCATGCGCAACGCCCGCCGCTGTGGCGCCGACATCGTCGAACAGGCCGAACTGTCCTCCGACGCGATCCACTCCCGCTACGGCGGCACCGTCCACGCCGCCACCCTCCTCCTGGAGATCGACCTGGTCAGCGGTGGAGTGGCCGCGGTCGACGCCGGATCGCCGCACTGCCTGATCGCCCGCGGCAGCGAGATCGAGCAGGTCCCGCTGGAGGAGCAGCTGCCGCTCGGCATGTTCGCCGAGGCCCACTACGAGATCCAGCGATTCCAGCTCGAACCCGGCGACCGGATGCTGGTGGTCAGCGACGGCGTCCACGGCGCGGGCCCGGCAGGGCTCTCCCGATTCGGCGAGTCCGGGCTGCTCAGCGCGCTACGCCGGACACGGTTGCAGCCCGCCACCGAGGCGGTCGGTACGGTGTTGCGGGGCCTGCGCGAATACCATGCCGGGGCAGAGCCGGACGACGACGCGGTGATGGTCTGCCTGGATTGGCGACGCTGATCGTGTTAGAGCGGGGCCGAACCGGGTATACATGCAGGTTCACGGACCGCCGACTTCCGATGACGGGGATACGGGATGGATCGTGCCACCGAGATCGCCGCGGCTGTCGAGTCGTCGGTGGAGGCGCTGGTGGCCGTCCTCGAACGGGCGCGGCTCGCTCAGCAACCCACCGTACCGCCCGCCCAACTGCGTGTACTGACCATCGTCGCCGGTAACCGGCACACCAACATGAGCCGGCTGGCCGAGGCCCTGGACGTGGTGCCGTCCTCGGCGAGCCGCCTCTGCGACCGGCTGGAGGCCACCGGGCTGCTGCGCCGGGTCGCCGACCCCCGCGATCGTCGCGAGGTCCGGCTGCTGCTCACCTCGGCGTCCCGGCGGCTCCTCATCGACCTGCGGGAACGCCGGCAGGCCGCGCTCGCCGAGGTGCTGGAGCGGATGCCGGCCGGCGCGCAGCAGGACCTGTTGCGGGCGTTGCAGGCCTTCGGGGCGGCGGCCACCGCGCCGGAGGCGCCGGGCCGGGAGAACCTCCAGAGCGCCTGACCGGCCCTTCCTCGGCCGCTGCTCCCCCTCGCGGCCGTCACACCCTGCGAGGTCCACTCACCGCCGTCACGGGCTGCGGCCCCGCTCGCCGCCTTCACGGGCTGCTGGTTGCGCTCGCCGCCTTACGGGCTGCCGGTTTGCGCTCGCCGCCTTCACGGGCTGCGGGGTCCGCGCGCCGGGCTTCGTCGGCTGCGGGTTCGCTCCTGCCCTGGCCCTGCCGGGGCGGTGCCATGGTCCCGGTAGGCTTCGGCGGGTGCGTATCGGCATCGTGATCCTTCCCGACCAGCGCTGGACCGTCGCGAGCCGGCGCTGGCGACTCGCCGACGAGTACGGCTTCGACCACGCCTGGACCTACGACCACCTCGGCTGGCGTGACCTGATCGCCGGGCCGTGGTTCGACTCGGTGCCCACCCTCACGGCGGCCGCTCTGGTCACCTCGCGGATCCGCCTCGGGACGTATGTGGCCACGCCGAACTTCCGGCACCCGGTGCACTTCGCCCGCCAGGTCACCGCCCTCGACGACATCTCCGCCGGCCGGATCGTCCTCGGCCTGGGCGCCGGCGGCACCGGCTTCGACTCGGCGGTGCTCGGGCAGCCGGAGCTGACACCCCGCGCCCGGGTCGACCGGTTCGCCGAATTCCTGGAACTGCTCGACACCATCCTGCGGCAGCCGTCGACCACCTGGTCAGGTGAGTGGTTCTCGGCCGTCGACGCCCGCAGCACCCCCGGCCCGGTCCAGCAGCCCCGGCCGCCGTTCGTGGTCGCCGCCAACGGCCCGCGGGCGCTGCGCCTGGCCGCCCGGCACGGCGACGGCTGGGTCACCACCGGCCCGCAGCAGGCGGACACCGCCGAACTCTGGTGGAAGGAGGTGACCGTGCTCCGCGACCGGTTCACCGCGACGCTGGAAGCGGCGGGCCGCCCCCTGGACTCGGTGGACCGCTACCTCAACCTGGACACGTCACCGATCTTCTCGATGAGCAGTGTGGAAGCCTTCACCGACGCGGTCGGGCGAGCTCGCGAACTCGGATTCACCGATGTGATCGCACACTGGCCACGCGAGTCGAGCTGGTACGCCGGCGACGAGAAGGTGCTGGAGGCGGTGGCCGCCGAACTGCCCCGCCTGCGCCTTTGACACTCACCGTCCGCACCTTTGAGGCCTGCCGGTGGCGCCTTTGAGGCCCGCCGGTGGCGCCTTTGAGGCCCGCCAGCCGTGCCTTTGAGGTGCTCCGGCCGTGCCTTTGACGCCGGTCGTGCCTTTGACGCCCGTCGTCCGGAAAGTATTTCCCAGTCCAATTCGGACTGTTAACGATTCAGCGAAGATCGAGTGGGATTTCTCACCCGGGCACGCTGAGGAGCAGCGGTCACCCGCCGTGCCGGGCCTGCGCCGGCACGGCGACAACGGCACGAATCAGCGGCCGTGCGCGGCCCGGTAGGCGTTGCTGACCTCCTGGGGAATGCGGCCCCGCTCGGAGATTTTGTGCCCGTTGCTGATCGCCCACTCGCGGATCAGCCGGTTCTCGTCACGCGAACCGGCGGTGCGGACCGGAGCGGCGCCACGCGACGGGATGCGCCCCGACGTGGACCGGCCCAGGCGGGTGCCCGCACTGATGAACGGATCCAGAGCCTTACGCAGCTTTCCGGCATTGGCCTCGGAAAGGTCGATCGTGTAGCTGACGCCGTCGAGACTGAACTCGACAGTCCGATCCGCCTTGTTGCCGTCCAGATCGTCGATCAGGGTGGTGATTACCTGCCGCGCCATAACGACTCCCGAGAAGAATAATTCAACCGCGCCCAGTCTGGCGCCCAACCGGTCCGCGGCGCAACTCCTGACCGCGATCCGGCAATTCTTTCCGGTCGGTTATCGGAATGGGGCCGGGAATGGGAGCCGAATCCGTCAAAGCCCGGTTGGCCGAGGGCCGGGTTCCCACGTTAGGGTCGGCGCCATGCAGGACGAGCAGGCCGCCTGGCGGGAGCAGCAACGGCACGCCGTGGCCGTTCGCGCCGCCGCTCTGGAGGCCGACCGGGCCGCTGAGACACGCCGGGCCGAGGCACTGCTCGACGACTTCGTCCACCGGGCCGGCGAGCTCGGGCTGCGACCGCACGTGCTGGCCGCGCGGAGCCTGGACGGACGATCGACGTACAAGACGCACGTCCGCGGGTGGTATCTGAAATCCGACCGCTCCGTCGCCGTCGGCGAGGACGGAGGCTATTACGTGCTCACCGTCAGCCCGTCGTTGCGGGCCCGGTTCGCCGGCGCCGACCTGTCACCCAGCGCCGCCCGCCTGATCGTGGGCGCCGGTGGTGGTGACGGCGACCCGATCCCTCTGGCCACCCTGCTGGAGCGCCGGCTGACAGCCGGTGACCGCTGGCCGTGAGGGCCCTGCCGGCGGCGGTGGCCGCGATCCTGCTGGCCACCCCACTCTCCGGTGCCCCGGCCGCAGCCGCCCCCTCGACCACCACGGCCTCCCGCCAAGCGGTCGCCTCCGCGCACGGGGCGGCGCCGCTGAACGGCACGGCCTCCCGCCACGCGGCTACCTCCCGGCACGGGGCTGGCCCGCTGAATGGCACGGCCTCACGCCACCCGGCCACCTCTGTGCACGCGGCGGGCCCGCTGAACGGCACGGCCTCGCTCGGCCGGGCCGCCTCGCTCACCACCGGTTCCCAGTCGGCTGCCGAGGTGCCCTGTCCCAAGCCGAGGATCGCGAAACCGAGCGCCCCACCGCGGCCCAGACCGCCGGCCGAGGTCGCCGAGGACATGACGGTCGGTGGCCAGGCTCTCGCGACGCACGGGCTGGTCGTTCCGGCGGGCAGCCCGGCCCCGCCCGCCCTGACCGCGACCACGTGGCTGGTCGCCGATCTCGGCACCGGCGAGGTGCTCGGCGCCTGCGGGCCGCACGTGCACCAGACCCCGGCCAGCGTGCAGAAGATGCTGCTGGCCGCGACCGCGATCGATCAGCTCGACCCGGCCCAGAAGATGAGGGTGACCGAGGGCGACCTGGACATCGAGCCCGGCAGTTCGGCGGTCGGCCTGGTCGTCGGCGGCACCTACTCGATCTCCACGCTGTGGCTGGGCCTGATGCTCAACTCCGGCAACGACGCGGCCAACGCGCTCGCCCGGCTGGCCGGTGGCGGCGGTCCGGACGGCCTGGCGAAGACGGTTGCGGCGATGAACGCCAAGGCGGCCTCGATCGGCGCACGCCAGACCCATGCGGTCACCCCCTCCGGCCTGGACGGCGAAGGACAGTTCACCAGCGCGTACGATCTGGCGCTCATCGCCCGGGTCTGCTTCGCCAGCGATGACTTCCGCAAGTATGTGCTGACCAGGTCGGCGCGGATGCCCGCTCAGAAGAACCCGAAGGCCGGCGGGTTCCAGTTCCAGAACGAGAACAAGCTGATCTACAACTACCCGGGCGCGCTGGGTGGGAAGACCGGCTTCACCACCCTGGCCCGGCACAGCTACGTCGGTGCGGCCACCCGCAACGGCCGTACCCTGGTCGCCACCCTGCTCGGCGCCGAAGCCCGTCCCCTGCGCGGCTGGGAGCAGGGTGCCGCGCTGCTCGACTGGGGTTTCGCACTGCCGGCCGGCACGTCGGTCGGCAAGCTGGTCACCCCGGAGGAGGTGGCGGCGGCCGAGAGGGCCGCGCTCGTCACTCCGGAGAGAACGGCCGCCGGGGCGGGTGCGGCGGTCCAGGCCGCTCATCCGGGAGGCCCGACCGCGCTCACCGTGGTCGCCGCCGTCGCGGTGGCGGCCGCACTGACCGCGATCCCGCTGCTGCTCCTGCTGACCCAGCGCCGTCAGCGCCGCCTACGCAAGACCGAATAGGGACCGGCCACCCGAAGACCCGGAGTCCGGCTGAGCGAAGGCCAGACCGGAAGACCGGAAGCCGGCCGGGCGAAGGCCGGACCGGAGATCCGCTGACCGGCGCTAGGCGAAGGCCAGGCCGAAGAGCCAGAGCACCGCGATCAGCAGGGCCGCGGCCAGCTCGACCAGTAGGGACAGGCCGACCGCGGCGATCGCGGAGCGGGTCGACGGCCAGGCGCGTTCGGAGCCCAGGCGGCGCAGTTCCATCAGCCAGACGCCGAGGATGAAGCCGAGCACCAGGCCGATCACCGGCACCGCGAAGAAGCCGATCAGGCCGAGCACGCCGCCGACGGCAACGGCTGAGGCGGGCACGCCGGTGTCCTTGAGTTTCTTGCCCGGCCACACGAACTTGGTCACCAGGCCGAGGCCGGCGATCAGTGTGGCGAGCACCGCGACGAGCAGCCGGGCGCCGCCGGATCCGCCGCCGAGCAGCGACCAGAGCAGCACCCCGCTCCAGGTCAGCAGCAGGCCGGGCAGCACCGGCACGAGAACGCCGAGCACCCCCGTCAAGATCACCAGGCCGGAGATGATGGTGACGGCCCCGCCCGTATCGCTCAGATCCATGCGGCACACCTTGCCGCACCGCACCCGGAACTCTCAACCGGGTCCCTCACCCGCCGATGGAAGGCCAACGCGAAAGCGGGCGAACGCCGAACGAGCGGAAGCCGGCGAGCGGCACGACGAACGAAAGCGCAAGGGGACGGACCCCCGGGGAACCGCAAGCCGACGGCCGACCGCCCACGGGGCCGGAGGCCGAAGTCGCCGGGGCCGGGACCGAAGCAACCGGTAGGCAACTGTCCGTGACCGGTACGCGCACCCTCCGGAGTTGAAAGTTTCTCCTGTCAGCCGGTGCCCACCCAGCCAGGGGCGCCGACGAGCAACCGGGGGAAACCAGATGACCAGCACCGTGACGACCGCTGCCGACTTCGCCGCCGACACCGCCTCCGCCACGCCGGTGCTCACCGTGCGCGAGCAGGAGGACCTGATCCGCACGCACATGCCGCTGGTCGGCCACCTGGTGCGCGACATGCTCAGCCGGATCCCGAACCACATCCACCGGGACGATCTGACCAGCGCCGGTCTGCACGCGCTGGTCACCGCGGCCCGCGGCTGGGACCCGCAGCGCGGAGTGCCGTTCCACCGTTTCGCCGGCACCCGGATCCGGGGCGCCCTGCTCGACGAGCTGCGTGCGCTGGACTGGGCGACCCGTTCGGTGCGGTCGAAGGCCCGCAACACCGACGTCACCCGGCAGCAGCTGACCACCACGCTGGGCCGTACGCCCACGCCGGAGGAGCTGGCGCAGGCGCTCGGCACCACCACCACCGACCTGCACCAGACCGACACCGACGTGCAGCGGGCGACCGTGCTGTCGTTGCAGGGCTTCACCACGAGCAGCGCCGACGACCTGGTCACCGAGCGTGAGCCGGGCCCGGAGGAGATGCTGCTGCGCCGCGAGCAGATCGGTTACCTGCACCACGCGATCGGCTCGCTGCCGGAGCGTCTCCAGACCGTGGTCAACGAGTACTTCCTCCAGGAGCGCCCGATGGCGGAGATCGCCGCCGACCTGGGTGTCACCGAGTCGCGGGTATCCCAGCTGCGCGCCGAGGCGCTGTCGCTGCTGCGCGACGGCCTGAACACGCACCTCAACCCGGAGATGGCGCCGGTTCCGGACAACCCGGAGAGCATCACGGCCCGTCGCCGCGCCACCTACTACGCGAACATCGCCAGCAGCACCACCCTGCGCAGCCGCCTGGCGATGACCAACGCGCACGGTCACACGGCGATCGGGCGCGGCGCCCAGCCGTACACGGCCGCCTGACCTTCTCGACGAGCATGGGCTCGGCGTCCACGGACGCCGAGCCCATCACCGTCTCCGCGGTTTCCCGCGGACGGCCGGCACCGGAGCGGTCACCCCAGTTCGAGTGAGGTGACCGCCCAGATCCCGGCGCGGTCGATCTCGGGGACGCCGCCGGTGTACATCCGGGCCGTGTCCCAGGCGGCCTTGAGCCCCGCCCGCTCGGCCAGCTGGGTCGCCGGCCGGTGGTCCGCCGGCACGTCGATCATGACCGGCATCTCGTCCCCGCCGGGCAGGCTCAACGCGGCCAGCAGTGACTCGGCGATCTCCGGCGAGTCGGCGAAGAGCGGCCCGATCCGGTCCACGTCGCCGGCGGACCGGCGGGCCGCGAACCCGATGACCGTCCCGCCCCGCCGCGCGACGACGGCCCGGCGCCCGGGCAGCGTGATCCACAGGGCGAGGAAGGCGTCCCGCTCGGCCGGGAAGAACCGCCGGTCGTAGGCGGCCAGATCACCGAACCCGACACTGCGGGCGTCGGTCACCTCGATCCCGGGATCGCGTCGCAGCCCGCCCAGCACACCCTGATAGCGGGTGGTGGTCCAGGCGTCCCGGAAACCCGACTTGCGATAGTTGGGCTGTTGCGCGACGACGCCGTCGAGGCCGATGTTGCGCCCGGTGAGCCGTTCCATGCCGGCCCGCCAGGTGCGGTACCCGAAGCCGCGCCCCCGGAACTCGGGAACGGTCAGGTACAGCCCGATGAATCCGTGCCCCGTCCCGTACCGGATCGCGGCGATGGACGTGATCGGCTGCCCGTCCAGCCGCCCGACGAGGAACCCGCCCGGGTCCACCGGGTAGAAGGCACTCTCGTCCCCGTCGCCCGGGTTCCAGCCCTCGGCCACCGCCCATCCGGCGATCACCCGCACATCGTCGGCGCTGGCCGCCGACACCGTGAACTCCGCCACTGCCACCCTCTTCCACCGCGCCCGCCCCGGCCCCACCCTCGGCGATCTTCAACGATCCACCGCCGGAAACGGCACCGGATCGTCGAAGATCGGACCGACGTCAGGCGAGGGAGGACAGCACTTTCGGGAGGTCGGCGGTGTGCAGGACCCCGAGCCGGCGGGTGGCCCGGGTGACCGCGACGTAGAGGTCGGACAGGCCGCGCGGCGACTCGGCGATGATCTCGTCGGGGGCCACCACCAGGACCGAGTCGAACTCCAGCCCCTTCGCCTGGCGGACGGTCATCAGGGTCACGTGGTTGAGCAGGTCGGGCTGCTCGCCGACGGCCGCGCCCGGAACGGCGGCGACCAGGTCGGCACCGAGTGGACCTTCGAGGCGGTCCGGGACGAGGACACCGAGACGGCCCTCCTCGATGAGGGCGGCCTCCTTGCGTACCTCCGCGATCAGCTCGTCGGAGAGGGTGAGCGGCGTCACCCGCCGCGCCCACGGTGTCACGCCGGCCGATCGCACCGACCGCGGCGGCCGCAGCGCGGGGTCGACGGCGGCGAGCACGTCGGCCGCGACCGCCATCACCTCGGCCGGCGTGCGGTAGTTGACGCTCAGTTCGACGATCCGCCAGCGCTGTGCAACGTACGGCTCGAAGACCTGCTCCCAGCTGTTGGTGCCGGCCAGCTCGGAGGTCTGTGCCACGTCACCGACGGCCGTGACCGAGCGGCTCGGGCAGCGGCGCATGAGCAGCCGCCAGGCCATCGGGGACAGTTCCTGCGCCTCGTCGACGATGACGTGACCGAAGACCCAGGTACGGTCGGCGGCGGCCCGTTCCGCCGCGGTCCGGGTGTCGATCACCTCGTGACGTTCGACGAACGCACCCGCGTCGACGACGTCGAGGGCGGACAGGATCTCGTCCTTCTCGGCGCCCTCGTCCTCGAAGTCCAGGGACCGGGAGCCTTCGACGATCTCGAGGACGCCTTCCGCGTACTCGATGGCCTCTCGTCGCTGACGCTGCTGCTCGCGGAGTTTGAGGGTGTCGTCGATGCCGAGGAGTTCGGCGAGTTCGTCGAGAAGGGGGACGTCGGCGGGCGTCCAGCCCGCCGAACGGTCCCGCAGCAGTTCGGGCGGCAGCCCGGCGGACTCCAGCCGGCCGGCGTCGCTGAGCAGGTCGCGCAGCACCTGGCGCGGGGTGAGGACCGGCCAGAAGTCGAACAGCACCTGCTGGACGTCGATGTCCTCGCGCAGCTCGCGGCGGGTCTCGGCGAGGTCGGCCTCGGAGAGCAGGTTGTCGCCGCCGAGCGGGTCGGCACCGATCCGGTCGGCGATCTGCCGGGAGAGCTGGTGGATGGCCTCGGTGACGAAGATCTGCCGGGCGACGTTGTGCGGCCGGCCGGAGCGGCGGGCCGCGGTCCGCGCCGCGAGCAGCACCTCGCGCTCGATGCGCAGCGGATAACCGTCGTGGTCGACCTCGACGAAGTCGTCGGGCAGCGTCTGCCGGTCGGCGACCGCGTTCTCCAGGGCGTCGAGCATGTCGACGCCTCCCTTGATCGCGGCGACGGCGGGCGGCTCGGCGGCGCGCGCGCGGACGCCGGGGAACATGTCGCCCAGGGTGGCCAGCAGTACGCCGGTCTCGGCGAGGCCCGGCAGCACCTGGGAGATGTAGCGCAGGAACGTGGTGTTCGGGCCGAGGATCAGCACACCGCTGCGGGTCAGCTGCTCGCGGTAGGTGTAGAGCAGGTAGGCCGCCCGGTGCAGGGCGACCGCGGTCTTGCCGGTGCCCGGGCCACCCTGGACGACGAGGACGCCGGGCAGGCTGGAGCGGATCACCTCGTCCTGCTCGGCCTGGATGGTCTCGACGATGTCGCGCATCCGGCCGGTCCGGTTGGCGGTCAGGGCGGAGAGCAGCGCGGCCTCGCCGGTCACGTCCTCCCGCCCGGTGCCGTCGCCGGCCTCGATGTCGAGGGTCTCGTCGTCGATGCCGGTGAGGATCCGGCCGCGGGTGCGCAGGTGCCGGCGGCGGGTGACGCCCTCCGGGTGCACGGCGGTGGCCAGGTAGAACGGCCGGGCGGCCGGGGCGCGCCAGTCCACCAGGAGCGGACCGGCGTCGCGGTCCTCGGCGAAGAGGCCGAGTCGCCCGATATAGCGCGGACTGTCCGCGGAGAAGTCGAGTCGCCCGAAACAGAGCCCGTTCTCGACGGAATTGAACTGTGCCAGTTGTTCGGCATAGTGGGCGCGGGTCGCCTCACGCTGGGTGCGGCCCTGTGGGGTGCCGCCCGCCTCCAGGAGGATCGCGCGCAGCCGGTTGTCGGCCTGCTCACGCAATTGATCCAGGCGCTGGTAGAGCGTGGTCAAGTACGCCTGCTCAGAATCGATGTCGGCGCTAGAGCTTGACAAAGTCGCCCCTTTTTGTGGTATCATTCCGGCGTTCGGCAGCCATTCTTATGGTTGCCTTTTTCTTTGCCCGTGGAGCATTCGGCAAACGACCAGAATAGCCGAGGCCCGGCGGGTTACGGCCGCGGGCGCAAGTGTCCGGAACCCGTCATCGACACGCCGGGGCCGTTACGCCCGGCGGGCAGCCGTCATTAACCGGAACATGGACAACAGCCACCCGAAGCACCTGCGGCTGGGCGCCGTGGCCCTCGCCGCGGTCGCCACCCTCACCCTCGCCGCCGCCTGCACCGAGGAGACCCCGGAACCGGAGCCGGCCGGCAACGCCGCGGCCGCCGCGGCCGAAGCCGGCGGCCCCCAGCCCAAGACCCTGGACGGTGCCAAGGCCGCCGCGCAGGTCGTGTTCGACCGGTTCAGCGGCGGCGACTTCGCCGGAGCCTGGGACATGTACACCGCGGCCGGCAAGAAGGCGATCAGCAAGGACGACTACGTCAAGCTGAACACCGCCTGCTCCCGCAAGGGCCTGGCGATCCAGCTGACCAGCGCCCGGATGGAGGGCGCCGACAAGGCCGTCGTGATCGCGAAGCAGCTGGTCGCGGCGCAGTCGTACACCATGGTCTACGAGCAGGACGCCTGGAAGCTCGAGCCCGCCAAGGAGGGGCTCAGCCTCTACAAGATGGGCGCCACCAAGGCGATCGCCGCCCAGAAGAAGGCCGGAACCTGCGCCAACTCCTGAGTTATTGGGGCCCGCCGCGAACCGCGACGGGCCCCGCTCTCCCGCGAGGTCTAGGCGGCCACCAACGGCAGGCCGTCCGGGCCGGTCAGGGCCAGCCGGGTACGCAGCGTCCCCCGGCTGGCGATCTTGTCGTAGTACGCGGCCCGCCGCCGGGCCACACAGCCTTCCTTGGGCGGGCTCTGCGCCGCGAGCGCCGGGTCCAGGTGGGTGTTCAGCCCGTCCCGGAGCAGCACCAGCGCCTCAGCCCGCAGTTGCGACACCCGCGACTCGCTGACCCCCAGCTCGGCCGCGATCTGGGCCATCGGCCGCTCGGCGTAGAAGTAGCCCTCCACCACCACCCGCAGCCGCTCCGGGAGCGCGTCGACGGCGTGCCGGAGGTAGCCGAACCGTTCCCGGCGCAACAGCATGTCCTCCGGGCCGAGTCCCGGCTCGGTGACGATGTCGTCGGCGGTCGCGGTGGCGAAGCCCTGGAGACTGAAGACGGTCGCGCGGTGCACGTCACCCTCGCCGTGCTCGATGTCCTCGACACTGCAGCCGAGCTTGTCGGCCACCTCCTGGACGGTCGGGGTACGGCCCAGCGCCGCCATCAGCTCCTCACGTGCCGAATCGGCACGCCGGGCCCGCTGCCGGACCGAGCGGCTGGCCCAGTCGAGCCCGCGCAACTCGTCCAGCAGCGCACCGCGTACCCGGGCCGCCGCGAATCGCGGGAACGGCACCCCTCGCTCCGGGTCGAAGCCCCGGGCCGCCGCCACCAGCGCGGCATACCCGGCGGACAGCAGGTCGTCCCGGTTGACGTGCGAGGGAACCCGGGCCAGCATCTCCCGGACCAGATGTCCGACGAGCGGCATGTTCGCCCGGACGATGTCCTCGCCACGCCGCTCGACAGCAGGTGTCTCAACACTCATCGGGGGTCTCCTCAGGTACCGGCCGGTCAGGGGGGATGTCCGGCGCTGAGGAGAAAGATGGGGCGCGTTGAGTGCGGACCGGTTCGCCTTCGGGTGCGAACCGGTTGCAGACGAAGCCGAGCTAGAATGATCAGTAATCGACCATTCGGAGTTTCCATCTTCATGACTTCCTTCACCGAGCTCGGCGTGCCCGCCGTCCTCAACACGGCGCTTGACCGGCTCGGGATCACCACCCCGTTCCCCATCCAGGCGGCAACCCTGCCCGACTCTCTGGCCGGGCGTGACGTGCTGGGCCGGGGGCGTACCGGTTCCGGCAAGACGTACGCCTTCGTGATCCCGCTCGTGGCACGCCTCGCCGCCGCGGCACGCAAACCGCAACCCGGCCGCCCACGTGCGCTGATCCTGGCGCCCACCCGGGAACTGGCCACTCAGATCGAGGCGACACTGCGCCCGCTGGCCGACGCGGCCGGTCTGCGTACCCTCGTCGTCTTCGGCGGCGTCGGTCCCAACCCGCAGATCAAGGCGCTGAAAGCGGGCGTCGACGTGCTGGTGGCGTGCCCGGGCCGGCTCGACGACCACATCCGCAGCGGTCACGCCTCGCTCGACGCGGTCGAAGTGACCGTCCTCGACGAGGCCGACCACATGGCCGATCTGGGCTTCCTGCCGGTGGTGCGGCGGCTGATGTCACAGACTCCGGTCGGCGGTCAGCGGCTGCTCTTCTCCGCCACCCTGGACAACGGGGTCGACGTGCTGGTGCAGAAATTCATGCGCCGGCCCGTCACCCACCACGTCGACTCGGCCGCCCAGACGCCGGTCGAGATGGACCACCACGTGCTGCACGTGCGCGACGACGACCGGTTCGGCATCCTCGTCGAGCTTCTCGCCGCGCCCGGCCGTTCGGTGGTGTTCACCCGTACCAAACGGCGTGCCAAGGTGCTGACCCGCCAGCTCAACGCGGCCGGTGTGCCGGCTGTCGAGCTGCACGGCAACCTCGCCCAGAACGCGCGTAACCGCAACCTGTCGGCGTTCTCCGACGGCAGCGCGGGCACGCTCGTCGCGACCGACATCGCCGCCCGCGGCATCCACGTCGACGACGTCAGCCTGGTCATCCACGCCGACCCGCCGGTCGAGCACAAGGCCTATCTGCACCGGTCCGGCCGGACCGCGCGGGCCGGCGCCCGTGGCACGGTGATCACGCTGATGACCGACGAGCAGCAGGCCGACGTACGGGACCTGGCCCGCAAGGCCGGCATCCGCCCGGTCACCACCCGCACCCGGCCGGGCGACGCCCTGCTGGCCCAGCTCGCGCCGGGTGAGCGCATCTTCGTGACACCCGCTCCCCCGGCCGCGCCGTCGACACCGTCCGGTCCGTCCCGCCCGGCGTCGCCGGAGGACAGCACCGGTTCGGGCGGCCGCTCCCGGTCCCGCCGTCCGCGGCGAGGCCGTGGCCACTCCACGACCGAGGGGGCGGCGCCCGCGGCATCGTCCACGGGTCAGGGCCGCCCGCGTGCCGGCGCCGCCGACAACGGTCAGGGTTCCCGGCGACGGGGGTCCGCGGCCGGGTCCGGGCAGGCCCGTGGTTCCGGTTCAGACCACCGCTCGGGTACGCCGCAGCAGCGCGCCACCACGGCCGGAGCGGGCACGCGTTCCGCTTCGCCGCGTTCCACGTCCACCGCTCCGTCCACGGGCGGGGGCGCGGCTGCCTTCTCGTCACGGGGCGGGGGCCGGCGTACCGGTCGTTGACGGACGCCCGTCCCACCACAGCACCACCGATCGCCGCCCGTCTGTCGACGGGCGGCGATCCTCGTTTCCCCCAGACCTACCGCACAGCCGGACCCTGCTCACCGCCCGACCCACCCTGAAACCCTCGCCAACGCCCAGCTCGACGCCGGCATAGCGCGGGGCGGGGGCTCATGCCCGGCTGGTCCCCACCGCTGCCTCAGACGCGCTGAGACAACGGTGACAGCCAGCCAGCCCCTTCGGGCTGGTCCCCACCGCTGCCTCAGACGCGCTGAGACAGCGGTGACAGCCAGCTGGATCTTTCGGGCTGGTCCCCACCGCTGCCTCGAAGGTCCGGAGACAGCGGTGACGGCCAGCCGGGGGGGTGGCTGGGGGCGGCAGGGCGGGGATCTCAGGCCACAGCGGCAAGCCGCAGCCCGGGGGCCGAGGAAGGGCCGGGGCGGCGAGCCACCGGGGCAGGCCGGGGCGGCGGGTCGGGGGTCAGGCCTCTGGGACCCGGACGGCGATCTCGTCGCCGAGGGCGAATCCGGCGCAGAGTTCGAGTTCGTCGCCGCTCCAGAAGCGGCCCGGGTCGTACCAGTTGGCCTTGCGGCCGCGCGGCAGCAGGCCCATGTCCTCGTAGGTGACGGCGACGACCTCGGCACAGTACGCCTTCTCCAGGCTGGCCTCGCTCTCCTCCCGGTCCTGCCAGGGCAGCCGGATCTGCGGGACCCGGCCGCGCGCCCACCGGGCGGCGAGCTGCGACGTGGACGGGAAGGGGGTGCCGTCGAGGCGGGCGACGGTCTTGAGGGCCTTGTCCTCCATCGCCCGGGTGACGCCGGGGTCGAGCTGCCGCAGCCAGCCGCGCTGGCCGTAGCGCCGGGCCCAGACGGTGACGGCGTCGCGCAGATCGTGCAGCTGGACGCCCCGCTGGAATCTGCCGGACCACATGTCCGGGAGCGATCTGCCGAGCTCGGCATGCCACATCAGCGGCGGCATGTCGTCGATCACCAGGGACATTCCGACGTGGTTGACCGGGCTGTTGGTGAGGGTCTGGATGGCCCGGTCCGGCCCGGATCGTCCCCGGAAGATCCAGATGTCGCCGGTACGGGTCAGGTCGATGGCCTCGTCGAGGCTGAGTTCTGCTCCCACATGTCTATTCTCGGCTGATGCGTTGGTGGAAGATAGCGGGACTGGCGGGGCTGGCGGGAGTCGCGGCGACGGGGGCGGTGATCGCCCGGGCGGAACGCAAGCGCCGGGCGTACACGCCGGAGGAGATCCGGGGCCGGCTGCATGAGCGGGTGGCCGAGGTGGCGACCGGGCCGGAGCAGGAGAAACCCTAGTCGCGGGGCTTGGGGACCAGGTCGGTGTCGCGCAGCAGCGACCAGAGACCGGCGCCGTCGGGGGCCGCGAACCAGTTCTTTCCGCCGGAGGGCACGACTTCGGCGGCTTCCGACGGGCCGGGGACGGCGCCGGCCAGCACGGCCTGGGTCGGCGACAGCCGGCGGATCGCCACGGCTGCCACGTTCTGCGGATACTCCCGGGCGAATTCGGAATAGATCTCCTGGTCGTGCTGACCGTCGTCGCCGATGAGCAGCCACCGCACGTCGGGGAACTCCTCGGCGAGCCGGCGCAGCGACTTGCGTTTGTGCTCCTGACCGCTGCGGAACCAGCGGTCGGGGGTGGGGCCCCAGTCGGTGAGCAGGATCGGGCCGGCCGGGTAGAGGTGGCGGCTGAGGAACCGGGTGAGGGTGGGCGCGACGTTCCACGCGCCGGTGGAGAGGTAGACGACCGGCGTGCCGGGGTTGGCGTGCACCAGCCGCTCGTAGAGGACCGCCATGCCGGGGACGGCGGCGCGGGCGTGCTCGTCGAGGACGAACGTGTTCCACGCGGCGAGCAGCGGGCGCGGCAGTGTGGTGACCATCACGGTGTCGTCGATGTCGGAGATCACACCGAATTTGACGCCGGGATCGATGACCCGGATCGGTGCCTCGACCGGGACGGTGCCCTCGGTGGAGAGTTTCGCGCAGCCCCAGCCGGGGTTCAGATCGCCCTTGACGATGACGTCGAGGTATCCACTACGGTCGGTGCGGGCCTCGGTGACCGTGTTCCCGAGCTCGATGCGGACCAGGGCGCTGCTCACCGGGGTGGTGGTGAAACTGCGCCAGCCGCGGACCTTCTCCCGGCGCCGGCGGACCGTACCGGGCCTGGCCAGGAGCACCCGGGCCATCACGCGGGCCCAGCCGGAGCCGCCGTATCCCGTGTACGCGGTGATGTACGGCTTCCATCCGCGGCCACGCAGGCGGCGCTCGACCATCTCGTGGACGGCGTCCTCGATCAGGGCGGCCCGATGTATCCGGACCATGGGCGAGGATCCCCCCGCGGGAGTTATCGTCACCGTCGCCTCCTTGCCGATCCGTACCGCCCGCCCGGCCACGGTACCCGGAGGTTGTCACGGTCCGCTGGGAACGGTCGGCGGATCCGGGGTGGACATCAGGCGGCGGCGGGTAGTTCCGCCGGTGTCCAGTGCTCGGCGAAGACCTGCTGCTCGCCCGCCTCGGTGACCGGGCCGCGCAGCCGGGCGGCGGCCGCCTCGGCGCGCAGGCCGCGCAGGGTCTCGGCGGCGGCGTCGGCGCTGCGCCAGGCGGCCCGTTCCTTCTCGACGGCCCGCTGGTACGCGTCGAAGCGGTGCGCCCGGACCGCGTTGAGCAGGACCGGCTCCTGCTGGACCGGGTGCAGCCGGGGGTTCCAGCCGCGGTGCGCGTAGACGTCGTTGAGCTGGGCGATCGACAGGTCCTGGGAGCGGCACAGTTCGGTGGCGGCACGGTGCAGGTAGCGCTGACGGTCGACGTTGTCGCCGAGCTTGCGGCGGCGGCTCATCAGCGGGAACGCCGTGGCGGCGCCGGCCCGGCGGGCCTCGTCGGACGCCTGCTCGTAGGCGGCCCAGGTCTCGTCGACGGCCTGCTGGGCGGTGAGCCAGTCGGCGCGGCGCCGCTCGGCCACGTCGGCCGCCTCGTCGGCGGCGGCCTCCAGCCGGTCGGCGAGCCGGTTCTCCTCGACGGGCGGCTCGGGCACGGTCACGCCCCGGGGCAGGGCCGCGACGGCGACCGCCACGGCCAGGGCGAGCAGGATGGTGAGCCAGATCGCGGTCGCCTGCGGGACCGCGCTGAGAAAGGTTTGCAGGACGGATTCCATGGAGCACCCCAGTGGTAGGTCGATCTACGGCCGGTGGTGACGGATCCGGGAGGGGACCCGTCAGTGAACCGGGGGTGCGCGGGGGCCGGTGGCCCCCGGGGTCTCGCCACGCGGGATACGGGTGGTGAACGTCACTGTCGTGGGGAGGGCGGCGGCCTGGCCGACCGGCTCCGGCCCGATCCGCTCCGACTCGTAGATCGCCGGATCCGGGGCGGTGATCTCCGCCGCCGCGACGGCCGGCGCGGGTGCGGCGGGTGCGGCCACGGGGGCCGCCGTCGCAGGTCCGGGCAGGCGCAGGGTGACCGCCAGGGCGAGCATCGCCAGCCCGGTCAGGAAACGCAGAATCCGCTGCCCGTCCCAGGGACGGGCGGCCGGCTGCGCCACCGTGATCACGTCCATCAACCTACTGGGCACCCCTCCCGGTCGCGCCGGACGAACGCGGCCGCACCACTCGTACGGGTTGCTTCCGCGGTCACCCGGGCGAGGGACCATGGAGGGCATGGACCTCGAGATGGTGGAGCAGGTGGCCCGGCTGGACGAGTGGGTCGCCGAGGGTGACGTCGTGGTGCTCAGTGGCGCCGGCCTGTCCACCGATTCCGGTATTCCGGACTACCGCGGCCCCTCCGGTTCGGCCCGGCGCGGCTCGCCGATGACCTATCAGACGTTCACCGGCGATCCGGTGGCCCGCCGGCGTTACTGGGCGCGCAGCCACCTGGGCTGGCGCACGATCGGTGACGCGCGGCCCAACGACGGCCACCGGGCGGTGGCCCGGTTGCAGGAGCGGGGCCTGCTGGCCGGGGTGATCACGCAGAATGTGGACGGTCTGCACCAGGCCGCCGGTGCCCGGGACGTGATCGAGCTGCACGGCAACATGGCCCGGGTGGTGTGCCTGGCGTGTGGCGACACGTCCGGCCGTGACGAGCTGGAGGCGCGACTGTCGGCGGCCAATCCGGGGTTCGAGGCGGTGGCGGCGACGGTCAATCCGGACGGGGACGTGGAGCTGGACGACGCCGAGGTGGCCGGGTTCACCGTGGTCGACTGCGGGGCGTGCGGCGGGATGCTCAAGCCGGACGTGGTCTATTTCGGCGAGACGGTGCCGCCGGACCGGGTGTCCCGGTCGTTCGCGCTGGTGGCGGGCGCGCGCACGCTGCTGGTCCTGGGTTCGTCGCTGACCGTCATGTCGGGGCGCCGGTTCGTGCTGCGGGCGGTCCGTGACGGCGTGCGGGTGGCGATCGTGAACCGGGGCGTGACCCGCGGCGAGCCCTATGCGGACCTGGTGATCGACGCCCCGCTCGGGGTGATTCTCCCGAATCTTGCCCCACTTACCGTTTAAGACTGTTTACCGAACTCGGTTACCGTCTTGAAATCGAAATAGCTCGCTCGGCCCGTTGACGTGACGGCTCTCACTGAGGTTGACTGCCGAAACCGGTCCCGAAACCGGTTCCGAAACCCCGGGGCAATCAACCGGAAGCAACTGAGGAGCGAGCGTGCCGATCACCATCGCCGACGTGGCGGCCCGGGCGAAGGTCAGCAAGACCACCGTTTCCCGGGTTCTCAACGGCAAGGGTGAGCTGGACGAATCGACCGCCGCGCGGGTCCGCGCGGTGATCGAGGAGCTCGGTTACGTGCCCAGCGCCCGGGCGGTCAATCTGGCCCGCGGACGCACCCGGGTGGTGGCCATGCTCGTGCCCTCGCTGACCTGGCCGTGGATGGGCGAGGTGGTGCAGGGAGCGGTCGACGTCCTCGAAGCCGAGGAGTACGGCCTGCTCCTGTTCACCTGCAATCGCGGCGAGGACTCGATGCGCCAGTTCGGCGCCCAGGTCGCGGCCAAGTCGTTCGACGGGCTGCTGGTCATCGAGCCGGAGGGCACTCTCGACTACATCGCCACCCTGCACGCCCGCGGCCTGCCGATGGTCCTGATCGACGATCGGGACCAGATGTCCGGGCAGATCCCCAGTGTCGGGACGACCAATCACCTCGGCGCCGGCGTGGCCGCCCGGCACCTGATCGAGGTGGGCCGTCACCGGCCGCTGATGATCACCGGGCCGTCCCGGTTCGGCTGCACCCAGCAGCGCCGGGACGGGTTCACCGCGGTCTACGCGGAGGCCGGTCACCCGGTCGACGAGGACCGGATCCTGCTCGGCGACTTCACCTTCGAGCAGGGCGCCAAGGTGATCCACCAGGCGATCGCGGCCGGTGTCGAGTTCGACGCCGTCTTCTGCCACAACGACGTCTCCGCGGCCGGCGCCATGCAGGCACTGCTGGAGAACGGCCGGCGCATCCCGGAGGACGTCTCGGTCGTCGGCTTCGACGACATCCCGATGGCGGAGCACACCCAGCCGCCGCTGACCACGGTCCACCAGCCCATGCGCGAGATGGGTGAGGCGGCGGCCCGTACGCTGCTGGCCCATTTCGAGGGAACACCGCTCCCGAACCGCCCGACGATCATCCCGGCGACTTTCACCGTCCGAGAGTCCACCGTCGTCTGATCGGCGAACCGACACACACCCGATAGAAACATCGACCGGCCGCCGCGGCGGCCGGGGATCGGTGGCACCCGGGGCCGGCCGACGGCCGGTCACGCGATGCCGCACGCCCTCAGGGCACCCCTCTCACCCCTCACCACGCGATGAATTCACGAGGAGAACTCTCGATGCAGCGTCGTAAGCTTTTCGCGGTCGCCCTGGCGGGTGTGCTCGCCAGCGGCGGTATGGCCGCCTGCAGCGAATCACCCAACGCCGCCAACAAGGACAACGCGGCGAACGGCAAGGCGGCCGGCTTCCTGTCCATCGGTATGCCGAACAGCACCCAGACCGAGAACAACAACCCGTTCATCGGTTCCTCCTCGGCGACCAACCTCGGCTACCGCTGGATGATCTACGAGCCCCTCGGCCAGTGGAACAACACGAAGCCCGACCAGCCGCTCAAGCCGTGGCTGGCCAGCGAAATCAAGTGGTCGGCCGACTGGAAGACCGTCGACCTGGTCATCCGGGACGGTGCCACCTGGTCCGACGGCAAGCCGCTGACCGCCGAGGACGTCGTCTTCACGCACACCCTGATCCGGGACAGCAAGGACGGCGCGCTCAACTCGTACGCCATCCCGTACGACCAGATCACCGCGGACGGCAACAAGGTCAAGATGACCTTCAAGTCGTCGCAGTTCACCACGCACCACAAGGTCATCGGCCAGACCCCGATCGTCCCGAAGCACCTCTGGTCGACGATCGCGGACCCGGCCACCGACACGATCAAGACCCCGGTCGGCAGTGGTCCGTTCACGCTGAAGACGTGGTCGCAGACGGGCATCATCCTTGAGGCCCGTGAGAGCGGTTACTGGCAGGAACTGCCGAAGGTCAAGGAGCTGCGGTACACCTCGTACTCCGGCAACGACACCCAGCTCACCGCGCTGGCCAGCGGCCAGTCCGAGTGGAGCTTCGTCTTCATCCCGGACTACCAGCAGACCTTCATCGCCAAGGACCCGGCGAACCACAAGATCTGGGCCCCGGGCGTGCTGGGCATCCACGGCCTCTACATCAACACCACCAAGAAGCCGTTCGACGACCCGAAGCTCCGCCAGGCCATGAACATGGTCATCAACCGCACCGACATCTTCACGCAGGCCGAGGCCGGCTACTTCCACCCGGAGATCAAGAGCGTCACCGGTCTGCCGGAGGGCGCGGGTGACGCCTACATCGCCGACGAGTACAAGGGCAAGACCTTCTCGGTCGACGTCGAGGGCGCCAAGACGCTGCTGGCCGGTGCCGGTTACAAGCTCGAGGGCACCGTCCTCAAGGACAAGACCGGCGCGCCGGTCACCATCAAGCTGACCGACCCGGCTCCGTGGTCCGACTACCAGACCACCCTTGAGATCATCAAGGACAACCTGAGCAAGATCGGTATCGCGGCCGAGGTCGAGAAGCCGAACCAGAACGTCTGGGACACCAACGTGCAGAAGGGCGACTTCGGCGCCACGATGCGGTGGACCAACGGTGGCTCGACGCCGTTCGACATCTACCAGACCGTCATGGACGGCGACCTGATGAAGCCGATCGGCACCGCCGCCCAGCAGGGCAACTTCGGCCGCTTCGAGAGCCCGGAGGCGACCGCCGCGCTCAAGGCGTACTCGAACGCGACCGACGAGGCGACGCGTAAGACCGCGCTCGCCACGCTCCAGAAGATCTTCGTGGAGCAGGCCCCGATGCTGCCGATCGGCTCGGACAACGTCGGTGCCGCGTACAGCACCAAGAAGTGGGTCGGCTGGCCGTCCGACGCGGACTCGTTCGCGCCGGGACAGCCCACCCAGGCCGGTGCCCTGATGGTCGTACTGGCCCTCAAGCCCGCCGCCTGACCGTTCTGACAGGGGCTCCCCGCCCGGTTCTCCACCGGGCGGGGAGCCCGCTCCAGTGCCCACTCCTGCACGAAGGAACCCCGGCATGACGTCGATACCCGACGCTGAGACGCCGGCCGGTGAGGTGGTGCTTGAGGCCATCGGCCTGACCAAGCACTTCCCCGTCCGCCGGAAATTGCGTGATCTGTTCAGTAGGAAGCACGACGCCGTGCACGCCGTCGACGACGTGAATCTCACGTTGCGCCGCGGTCAGGTGACCGCCCTGGTGGGTGAGTCCGGCTCCGGCAAGTCCACGGTGGCCCGCCTGCTCGCCCAGCTCTACCCCCGGACCGCCGGGGACATCCGGCTGCACGGGACGTCCACCCGGGTGAAGTCCGGATCGGCGTTCCGCCGCTACTGCGCCCAGGTGCAGATGATCTTCCAGGACCCGTTCGCGTCGCTGAACCCGGTGCACACCATCCGGTACCACCTGACCCGGTCGCTGAAGATCCACGGTCACGCCGGAAAGACCGCCGAGGACCTCGAGAACGCGCTGCACGGGCTCCTGAACCGGGTGCACCTGACGCCGCCCGAGCGCTACCTCGACAAGTTCCCCCACGAACTCTCCGGCGGCCAGCGCCAGCGTGTGGCGATCGCCCGCGCTCTCGGCGCCGAGCCGGAGGCACTCCTCGCCGACGAGCCGGTGTCGATGCTCGACGTCTCCATCCGGCTCGGCATCCTGAACCTGCTGCGCGACCTCAAGGAACGCCTCGACCTGGCGATCCTCTACATCACCCACGACATCGCCTCGGCCCGCTACTTCGCCGATCAGACCCTGGTGATGTACGCCGGGCGGATGGTCGAGGGCGGCGACAGCGAGAGCGTCACCCAGTCGCCGGCCCACCCGTACACCCGGCTTCTGATCGACTCCGCCCCGGACCCGGACCGGCTGACCGCCGACGCCGACGTCCTGGAGGAGGACCGTGGCAACGGCGAGCCGCCGAGCCTGATCCACCCGCCGTCCGGCTGCCGGTTCCACCCGCGCTGCCCGATGGCGATGCCGCGCTGCACCACCGACCTGCCGGTCCGGCTGGAGATCGGCGACAGGCCCGGGCACTGGGCGGCCTGCTGGCTCTACGACGAGGCGACCGTCGCCGCCCAGCGACCCGGCTCGGCGGTGGCGTCATGAAGTTCCTCCTCCAGCGTGTCGCGTTCTATGTGTTCACCGCGTGGGCGGCGATCACGCTCAACTTCTTCATCCCCCGGCTGATCCCGGGTGACCCGGTGCAGGCCCTGATCACCAAGTACCAGGGTCAACTCAGCACGCAGGCCATCGAGTCGCTCTACGTGCTGTTCGGCATCGACAAGAACGGCAACGTGTGGTCGGAGTACGTCGACTACTGGAAGCAGCTGTTCGCCGGTGACCTCGGCCTGTCCTTCGCGTTCTTCCCGACCCCGGTGTCGGAGGTGCTGTCCGACAGCATCCTGTGGACGCTGATGCTGGTCGGCGTCACGACGATCCTGAGCTTCATCATCGGTACCGGGCTCGGCGTGCTGGCCGGCTGGCGGCGCGGTTCGTGGACCGACGGCCTGCTGCCGGTGACCACGTTCTTCTCCTCGGTGCCGTACTTCTGGCTCGGCATCATCGCGATCTACCTGCTCACCGGGCCGGACAGCTTCTTCCCGTCGGGCGGCGGCGCCGAGGTCGGCCTGGTGCCGGCCTGGGACATGTACTTCATCCCGAGCGCCCTCCAGCACAGTCTGCTGCCCGCGCTGACCATCCTGATCTCCTCGGTCAGCGGCTGGATCCTGAGCATGCGCAACATGATGGTGACCGTCTCCAGCGAGGACTACATCACCGTCGCGCACGCCAAGGGCCTGCCCGAGCGCCGGGTGGCGCTCAGCTACGCGGCCCGTAACGCGCTGCTGCCGAACGTGTCCGGGTTCGCCCTGTCGCTCGGCTTCATCGTCGGCGGCACCTTCCTGGTGGAGATCGTCTTCTCGTACCCGGGCATCGGTTTCCAGCTCTTCCAGGCGCTGGGCGCTAACGACTACCCGTTGATGCAGGGCATCTTCCTGGTCATCACGATCTCGGTGCTGGTGGCGAACCTGCTCGCGGACGTCGCGTACCTGTTCCTCGACCCGCGCACCCGTAAGGAGGGCTGAACCGGTGACGATCCCCACCTCGAGCATCGAGCAGGTCATTCCAGGCCAGGGGGCGATGGCCCAGCCGGAGGCCGGCAAGCCCGGCAAGGCCAAGCGCCGGCGGTTCCTGTTCCTGAGCAACCGCAAGGCCGCGACCGGCCTGATCATCCTCGGCATCTACATCCTGCTGGCGATCATCGGCCCCTGGATCGCCCCGTTCGACCCGGGTGCCCGCGGCGCCGACCTGATGCAGGGCCCCTCCTCCGCGCACTGGATGGGAACCACCCACCTGGGCCAGGACGTCTACAGCCAGCTGCTGGTCGGCACCCGCAGCGTGATCTTCGTCGGTTTCCTGGCCGGCATCGTGGCGACCGTGCTGTCGGTCCTCATCGGGGTCACCGCGGGCTACGTCGGCGGCAAGACCGACGAGGGCCTGTCCGCGCTGTCCAACGTCTTCCTGGTGATCCCGGCCCTGCCGCTGATCATCATCGTCACGTCGATCATGGAGAACGCCGGCGAATGGGTGGTCGCCCTGGTCATCGGCTTCACCTCGTGGTCCTGGAACGCCCGGGTGCTGCGGGCGCAGACGCTGTCGCTGCGCCGGCGTGACTACGTCGAGGCGGCCCGGGCCACCGGTGAGCGCAGCTGGCGGATCATCATCTTCGAGCTGCTGCCGAACCTGACCGCGGTGATCGCCTCCGGCTTCGTCGGCACGGTCATCTTCGCGGTGCTCTCCGAGATCACCCTGGCCTTCATCGGCATCACCTCCGGCAACACCTGGAACTGGGGCACCATCCTGTTCTGGGCGCAGGGCCAGCAGGCCCTCGCCCGCTCGGCCTGGTGGTGGTTCGTCCCGGCCGGCCTGGCCATCGCGATCCTCGGCACGGCGCTCTCGCTGATCAACTTCGCGATCGACGAGTTCGTCAGTCCCCGGCTCCGCAGCGCCGGCAAAACCAAGATCAAGACCAATACGGGGCGTACGGTCCGCATGCGCATCGGTTTCACGCCGGTCCTCAGCAACTCCCCCGAACCACACACCCGTGCCCGGCCCATCCCGGCCGTCGACCCGCACGGCGCCACCCCGGTCGTACGAGAGGAAGCCACGCCATGAGCGACCGGAGGGAGCTCATCATCGAACTCAGCCCGGAGAGTCATGACGGCCCGGAGCGCAGCGGAGGGTTGTCATGAGCGAGCCGGTTCTCGAGATCAAGAACCTCAACGTCGGGTACGGACTCGGCGACCAGGGTGTCCGCGCGGTCCGCGACGTCAACCTCACCCTGCACCGCGGTGAGGTGCTGGGCCTGGCCGGGGAGAGCGGGTCCGGCAAGTCGACCCTCGCCTACGGCATGACCCGCCTGCTCGCGCCGCCCGGGGTGATCACCGGCGGCCAGGTCATCTACCACCCGGCCGAGGGTGACCCGTACGACGTGCTGGCCCTCTCCGACGAGCGGCTCCGCAAGTTCCGGTGGGCGGAGACGGCGATCGTGTTCCAGGGCGCGATGAACTCGCTCAACCCGGTGCACAAGATCTCCACCCAGCTCACCGACGTGCTGCAGGCCCACGAGCCGAAGATGAGCGAGACCAGCCGGCTGGCCCGTGCCCGGGAGATGCTCAAGCTCGTCGGCATCGCCCCGGACCGGATGGACGCCTACCCGCACCAGCTCTCCGGCGGCATGCGCCAGCGCGTCATGATCGGCATGGCGCTGATCCTCCAGCCGCAGGTCGTGATCATGGACGAACCGACCACGGCGCTCGACGTGGTGATGCAGCGGCAGATCCTCGGCCAGCTCATCGAGCTGCGCGAGCGGCTGGGCTTCTCGGTCATCTTCATCACCCACGACCTGTCGCTGCTGGTGGAGTTCTCCAACCGGATCGCGATCATGTACGGCGGCCGGATCGTGGAGGAGGCACCCGCCTCGGCCATCTACAAGGACGCGCTCCACCCGTACTCCCAAGGGTTGCTGGGGTCCTTCCCGGCTCTGAAGGGCCCGCGCCGTGAGCTGACCGGCATCCCCGGCTCGCCGCCCGACCTGAAGGGCATGCCGACCGGGTGCTCGTTCCACCCGCGGTGCCCGAAGGCGTTCGACCCGTGCGCCGGGAACATCCCGGTGCTCGGCCGGCCCGGCACCGGGGACGGCCGGACCCGCTCGGTGGCGTGCTGGCTGCACCCGACCGGGGAGCCGGTGGGCTGAATGGACTTCACCTGGGGAGTCGCCACCTCGGCCTATCAGATCGAGGGCGCGGCCGCCGAGGACGGGCGGACCGCGTCGATCTGGGACACCTTCGCCCGTGACGTGGTCGGCGAGACCGGCGACGTGGCCTGCGACCACTACCACCGGATGCCGTCGGACGTACAGCTGATCAAGAGCCTGGGGGTGAACGCCTACCGGTTCTCGGTGTCGTGGACGCGGGTGCAGCCCCACGGCCGCGGCCCGGCCAACACGCGCGGACTCGACTTCTACGACCGGCTGGTCGACGAGCTGCTGGCCAACGGGATCGAACCGTGGCTGACGCTCTACCACTGGGACATGCCGCAGGAGCTGGAGGACGCCGGCGGCTGGCCGAACCGGGACACCGCGTACCGGTTCGCCGAGTTCTCCGAGATGGTCTTCGCACGCCTCAACGACCGCGTCCGCAACTGGGGGACGGTCAACGAGCCGTGGTGCGTGGCCTATCTCGGTTATGAGCACGGCGTGTTCGCGCCCGGCCGGCGCGACGTGGCCGCGGCCACCGCGGCCGCCCACCACCTGCTCCTCGGGCACGGTCTGGTGGCCAACTCGATCAAGCGGCCGGACAACAACATCTGCATCCCGCTGAACATCGGCACCGCCACCCCGGCCTCGGACGATCCGCTGGACGTCGCGGCGGCGTGGCGGGCCGACGGCAACGTGGCACGGATCTTCCTGGACCCGCTCAAGCACGGCCGCTACCCGGCGGACGTGGTCGAGGACCTCGCGGCCCGCGGCTACGAGCTGCCGGTCCGCGACGGCGACCTGGAGATCATCTCCCGGACGCAGATCGACACGCTCGGGGTCAACTTCTACTTCGGGCAGGACTTCGCCGGCCGCGACCTGGACGGCAACACCGTCGACGCGGCCGGGCAGCCGGTGGTCCGCGAGATCAAGCCGGACGTGCCGCAGACCGACCTGGGCTGGCCGATCACCCCGGACCGGTTCACCACGCTGCTGCTGCGACTGCACCGCGACTACGGGTATCCGCTCGTGGTCACCGAGAACGGGGCGGTCTACCCCGACCACCCGGACACCGACGGCTTCGTCGAGGACACCGAACGGACGGCGTACCTCGCGGCACACGTCGACGCGGTCGCCGCGGCCCGTGCCGAGGGTGCCGACGTGCGCGGCTACTTCGCGTGGTCGCTGATGGACAACTTCGAGTGGGCGGAAGGCTACGCGAAGCGGTTCGGTCTGGTGCACGTCGACTACGAGACACAGCGGCGCACCCCTAAACGCAGTGCGCTGTGGTTCCGGGATCGCATAACGTCCGCTCCATGACCGACTACCTCGAGATCAACCGCGCCAACTGGGACGAGCGGGCGGCGCCACATGCGGCGTCGCCCGGCTACCAGGTCCAGAAGTTCGTCGACGACCCGGCGTACATCAGCGACGTGGTCCGCTTCGACCTACCCCGGCTCGGCGACGTGTCCGGGCTGCGCGGGGTGCACCTGCAGTGCCACATCGGCACCGACACGATCTCGCTGTCCCGGCTCGGGGCGCGGATGACCGGCCTGGACTTCTCCGGGGCATCCCTGGAGCAGGCCCGGTCCCTCGCGGCCCGGGCCGGCGCCGACATCCCCTTCGTCCAGAGTGACGTCTACGCGGCCCGCGAGGTCCTGGACGGCGAGTTCGGCCTGGTCTTCACCGGGATCGGGGCGATCGGCTGGCTTCCCGACATCAGGCGCTGGGCGCGGACCGTGGCGTCGCTGCTCGCCCCCGGCGGGCGGTTGTTCATCCGTGAGGGACATCCGGTGCTGTGGTCCCTCGACTACGACCGTACCGACGGACTGCTGTCGATCACCGAGCCGTACTTCGAACAGAAGGAACCGCAGATCTGGGACGAGCCGGGCACCTACGTGGAGTCCGACCACGAGTTCCAGCACACGGTCACCCACGAGTGGAACCACGGTCTCGGCGAGATCGTCACCGCCGTCCTCGAGGCCGGGCTCGTCCTGACCGGCCTGGAGGAACACCAGAGCGTGCCGTGGGAGGCCCTGCCCGGCCGCATGCACAAACTGGACACCAAGGAGTGGCAGCTCACCGAAAAGCCGGAGCGGCTGCCCCACACCTATACGCTCCAGGCGCGCAAGCCCGTTTAATGATCGCCTCCGCCGGGGTATGAGCCGCTCATTCCCCGGCTTGGAGGCTCTCAATGCGTATCGGTGCGGTCATTCTCGTCATCTGGCTCGTCCTCGGCGTCGTCGCCGCCTACGAGCGTGGTTACTTCTCCGACAGCGAGGACGCCAGCTGCGCGGAAGCCGGCACGGTCATCGTCACGACCGTGGCCGGTCCCCTCAACTGGATGGGCGTCAACCCGAAGATCACTTGCGACGTGCCGGAGCCGAGCAAGTAGACCCCTACCGCAGCAGACCCCGCTCGTCGATGTGCCGGGTGGGCTCGCCGAAAAACAGCTCCGGATCGGCCGGGCCCACCGCGATGTTCAGCGTGTCCTGCCGGTACTCCCCACGGCCGACGTCGATCCGCTGCCCGGACATCCGGTAGTTCACCTGCCAGCGCAGCCACTCACCCGGCGCCAGCCAGACGGCCGACGGTCGGCGACCCCGCGACGGGTCGCCGAGCCGGGCCGGGAGCAGCTCCACGCGTACCCCCTTGTCCGCCCGGACCAGACGCAGACCGGACCGCGCGAGGCCCGGCTCGCGCTCCGGAGGCTCCGCGCCGATCGACTCGATCGGCCGAAAATCATTACGCTCGGTGATCATCACCTCGTGCACCACACTGCGCCACCTCGCGGGCAGACGGAAGCCCTGGGGCACCGCGCTCCGGAGTGCGGCCCCCGGACCACCCCGGGAACGTCTGGTCCACTCGGTAGTCACCCACTGCGTCACGACGTCCACCGCTCCCCCTTTCCCGCAGGCGCCATCCTCCCTGGTTGAAGCGCACGGGAGCACGGATTATTCACGTGGTGGACACCTCTGCGCCGACGGCGCGCCGAAATCGATCCAGGGCTTGATCTGGAGCGCGCTCCAGGTTCTACGGTCGATTCGGACAGCCGGGAACGAAGAGGAGACCATCATGGAACTGCGACCCTTCGGCCGACTCGGCCGTATCAGCGCGCTCACTCTCGGTGGCGGCGGAATCGGTGGTGTCTGGGGTGGCACCGACCGCGCCGAAGCGGTCGCCACCGTCCACGCCGCCCTCGACGCCGGCATCACCATGCTGGACCTGGCGCCCAGCTACGGCACCGGCTTCGAGTCCGAAGTGGCCGTCGCCGACGCGCTCCGCGGGCAGACCTCCGACGTCATGATCACCAGCAAGGTGCAGCTGCCCGACGACGACGGCCGCGACTTCGCCGCCCGCATCCGCGGCAGCCTGCACGCCAGCCTCACCCGCCTGGAACGCGACCACCTCGACGTCCTCGTCCTGCACACCCAATTCCGCCGGTCCGGGACCGTCCTGCCCGGAACGATCGACCCGGCCGGATACCGCGACGAGATCGTCCCCGAGTTCCTCCGCCTCCAGGAAGAAGGCAGGATCCGGGCCTGGGGCATCACCGCCGTCGGCGACCCGGCACCCATCCTGGAGGCCTTCGCCACCGCCCCGCGGCCCGACACCGCCCAGATCGTCGTCAACGCCCTCGACCAGAACGGCGACCTCTGGATCCACGGCGACACCGTCCGGCCCGACAACGCCGCCCTGGTGCGTACCGCCGCCGACGCGGGCGTCGCCGTCACCGCCATCCGCGTCGTCGCCGCGGGCTCCCTCACCGACGCCCTCGACCGCACCGTCCCCGACGATCACCCGGCCGCCGTCGACTTCGCCCGCGCCGCACCGTTCCGCGCCCTCGCCGCCTCCCTCGGCGAGAGTCCCGCGGGGCTCGCGTACCGGTACGCGCTGAGCGTTCCCGGCGTCGCCAGCGTCATCCTCGGCGTCAAGAACCGCACCGAACTCGCCGAATGCCTCGCCGCCGAGGCTCGCGGTCCGCTGGCCCCCGACGAGCTCAAGGCGGTCACCGCCCTCACCGACTGATCCCCGGCCGCCGGCGCCGCGTTCTCACCGCCTCGCCGGCGGCCCCTCACCCGTCCGATCCCGGTGCCGCCCGCGCCACGCCCCACCGGCCTCGCCGGCGGCCCCTCACCCATCCGATCCCGGAGCCCGGGCCGCGTCCTAACGCCTCGCCGGCAGCCCCTCAGCCGTCTGACCCGACCGCCTCGCCGTCGGCCCCTCGGCCGCCTAACCATTCCCTACACGCCCAATCACCGCAGCGGCCCAGCCCGGATGCCAGAAAGCGTCTGCCTCCGGAGCCTGGCCGGCGGCCGCCGATCTCTCTGGCTGGTCGTCACCGCTGTCTCAAGAGCCGCGAGACAGCGGTGACGACCAGCCAGGAAGATCGAGCTGGCTCTCACCGCTGTCTCAGAGCCTTTGAGACAGCGGTGACGGCCAGCCGGGGCGTATGCGGTCCCGGATGGCCGGGCCGTCCGGTGTCAGGACAGCTTGCGGATTCAGCACCGGCACCGGGCGAAACGAGGCCGCGAGCCATCCCCGTAGCGGCCGACGTGGTACCTCGGCCACGGCTCGTGGGGTGCGGGCCTGGCCGCGGCAGCTCCGGCAATGGCGGGTGGCGCAGTTGCGGCTTGCCGACCGGACCGGGCGGGTGGCCCCGTTGCGGCTTGCCGACGGGGACCGGGCGGGTCAGGTGAGAAGTGGGCCGCCGGGTGCCTGCGGTTCCAGTTCGGTGATGTGGGCGGTCGTCGCCTCGGGGCGGCCGTGGTACTCGGCGGGAGTGTTCTGGAACAGGACGACCCGCCAGCCGGGCAGCCGCAGTTCGGCCACCAGCGTCTGGACCGCGTTGGCTGCCGGATCCAGGGTCGTGCCGTCCGGCGGGATCATGCCGGCGATCGATCGGATCAGGACGGCTCCCGGGCCCAGGAGACGGATCTCGCGCACTCTGGCCACATAGGTGGCGGTCGGGTGGTCGTGGAAGATCGGCGTCAGGTGCTTGGCGACCTCCGGACCGTCCACCTGACTGCCGTCGAATCCGACCAGAACCCCGTCCTCCGCGAACAAGCTCCCGAACCGGTCAGCGTCACGCTCGTTCCAGGCGGTGAGCAGATCCCGGTACAGCTCTCGGACTCCTGTTTCAGCACGCGTCACACCCATGCCGAGAACAATCCCACGCCGACACCGTCGATGGCGACCACTCGCCCGGTCGAACGCCATCGTCGGCGCCAAAGACGGTCGCGTAAGACCTCCGAAATCCGCGGCTCCTCGCGGAAAATGCAGAACTGCGCCTCCGGTCGCGGGACGCCCCGAAACGCCGCCTCCGGTCACGGGACGCTCCAGAACTCCGCCTCCGGTGGCGGGACACTCCAGAACTCCGCCGCTGGCCGTGGGGGCCAGAACTCCACCGCTGATCGCGGGAAGCCTCAGAACTCCACCGCTGATCGCCAGACTTTGCGGCTGGTCGTGAGCGCTGTCTCGGGAGGCTTGAGACAGCGCTCACGACCAGCCGGGGTTCACCAGAGGGGGCGGATGCGGCCCGGGGTGGCGAGGTGGGTCAAGGCTCTGCGGAGGGCGGCCGCTTCGCCGGGGGTCAGGGTGGCGGCCAGTGGGGCGAGAGTGCGAGCGGCCGCGCGGTCGGCCGCCCGTGTACAGGCGTGACCTTTTTCGGTCAGCACCAGCAGGCGGGCTCGGGCGTCGGTGGGATGGGGGCGGCGTTCCACGTACCCCTTGCGGATCAGTTCCTCGGCCATCTGGCTCGCCGCCTGTTTGGTGATCTCGAGGTGTTCGGCCAGGTCGGTGGCGGTGGCGCCGCCGCCGGACAGGCGGGCGAACGCGAAGCCGTGTGCGGGGCGGAGGTCGGTGAAACCACTGGCCCGTACATCTGCGTCGATGCCGTCGACCAGCGCGCGAGCCGCGCTGAGGAGAAGCACCGGGAGGTCGCGGAGATCGTCGTGCACAGAGGCAGTTTGACATATCGGTCAAGCTGCTTGACTATTTGGTCAAGTAGCTTGACTAGTTGAGGAGTGGGCATGGCGATTCATCGCGGTACCGAGGCTGTGGTTCACCGGCTGCACGGGAGCGTCTTCCACGCTTTCGCGTCGCCGTCGACCGGCAGCCGCGAGTTGTGCACCTGGCGGGTCGAGATAGCTGGCGGGGTGACGGGCGTGCCGCATCGGGTGGGCCGGGAGGAGGTGCTGATGGTCTCGGCCGGCGAGCTGTCGGTCAGTCTGGACGGCGTCGCCGGGCGCGTCGGAGCAGGCGATGTCCTGGTCGTGCCGGCCGGCACGGAGTTCCGCGTGGACAACGAGGGAACCGGGACCGCTTCCGCCTGGGTCACCACGAGCGTCGGGTTCGAGGCGACCCTCCCGGACGGGACCACCATCACCCCGCCCTGGGTGAGCTGACCCGGCACTCATCGCGCAGCTGACCAGGCAGTCGCGCAGCTGACCCGGCAATGGGCGGCCGACCAAGCGGTCACGCAGCTGACCCCGCAGTCATCGCGATGTTGATCCGGCATTTGCGCGGCCAACCAGGCCGCCCCGCGACTGACCCGGCAACGGGCGGCCGATCAGGCGGGTCAAGCAGCTGACCCCGCCCCCATCGCGCAGCTGATCCGGCATTTGCGCAGCGGACCAGGCCGCCCCGCGACTGACCCCACCCTCATCGCGGAGCCGGCCCGACGGTTGGGCGGCCGACCAGGCAGTCGCCGCAGCTGAGCCCACCTGCGTCGGGCAGGCGGCCGGGAGAAAGGCATCGCCGGGCGGAGACTGCTCCCGCCCGGCGATGAAGGAACAAAACGTCAGTCGCGCTCGATCAGGTGCCCGATCAGCTGCGGGCCCATGATGACCGCGTTGCCGGAGCCGTCCCGGCGGGCGTCGGGCTCCGGGAGTTCGACCGGGTCACCGGTGTTGGAGGCGCCGACCGGGCGGGGGCCGACCCAGGCGACGGTGAGCCGCGTCTCCCCCTTGAGGAACCGCTGGACCCGGACGCCGCCGGTGGCACGGCCCTTGGCCGGGTACGACGCGAAGGGTGACACCTTGACCTGGGTTCCGGTCGCGGTGACGACCATGGGCTCACCGTGTGCGGTGTCGGAGGTGACGACGGTGTTGAAGGAGATCACCTCGGCGTCGGGGGTGAGGTTGACGCCGGCCATCCCGCCGCCCTTGAGGCCCTGTGGTCGCACCAGCTTGGCCGGGAACCGCAGCAGGCTCGCGTCGGACGTGACGAAGACGAGGGCTTCGGCGCCGTCGGTGAGCCAGGTGGCCTGGAGGACCTCGTCGCCCTCCTTGAGGGTGATCACCTCGAACTCGTCGGAGCGGACGGGCCATTCCGGCGCGCACACCTTGACGATGCCGAACTTGGTGCCCATGGCGATACCGGGTGACTCGCCGCCGCCGAGCGGTGCCATGCCGACGACTTTCTCGCCCTTGTGCAGGGGCACCAGCTCGGACGCCGACATCCCGCCGCGGAGGGAGACGGTGCCGGACTGTTCGGGCAGGACCGGCAGGGTGAGTACGTCGGTCTTGAAGGCCCGGCCGCGGTTGGTGACGAGCAGGATCCGGCCGCGGGCGGTGGAGTGGATGATCGCGCGGACGGCGTCGTGTTTGACGCGGCCGCTGCGTTTGCGGGCCTCGGTGGACTCCTCGCTCTCGGCGGCGGTCCGGGCGATGAGGCCGGTCGCGGAGAGGATGACCTGGCAGGGGTCGTCGGCGACCTCGAGAGGGCCGGCCGGGACGGAGGCGGCGAGGACCTCCTTGAGGTCACCGTCGATGAGGGTGGTGCGGCGGGCGGCGCCGAACTCCTTGGCGACGGCGGCCAGCTCGTCGGAGACGACCTTCTTGAGGACGTCCTCGTTGTCGAGGATGCGGGTCAGCTCGGCGATCTCGGTGCGCAGCCGGTCCTGCTCGGCCTCCAGCTCGATCCGGTCGAACCGGGTGAGCCGCCGCAACGGCGTGTCGAGGATGTAGGTCGCCTGGATGTCGGAGAGACCGAATTCGGTCATCAGGCCGGACTTGGCGGCGGCCGCGTCGTCACTGGCGCGGATCAGCGCGACGACCCGGTCGATGTCGATCAGGGCGATGAGCAGACCGTCGACGAGGTGCAGGCGGTCCTCGCGCTTGGTCCGCCGGTAGAGCGTGCGCCGGGTGACGACGTCGTAGCGGTGCTGGACGAAGACCTCGAGCAGTGCCTTGAGCCCCAGCGTACGGGGCTGCCCTTCGACGAGCACCAGGTTGTTGATGCCGAAGGAGCTCTCCAGCGGGGTGAGCCGGTAGAGGTCGGCGAGCAGCGCCTGCGGGTTGACGCCGATCTTGCACTCGATGACGAGGCGGGTGCCGTGCTCGCGGTCGGTGAGGTCCTTGACGTCGGCGATGCCGGTGAGGCGGGCGGCCTGGCGCTGGCCACGCCGCGGGCCGGAGGTGATGACCTTGCCCTTCACCTCGTCGGTGATCGCCTCGATGATCTTCTCGGCGCCGACGCCGTAGGGCAGCTCGGTGACGGTGATGGCCTGCCGGCCGCGGCCGCCCTCGAGCAGGCCGGTCTCGGCGCGGGCGCGGACCCGGACGACGCCGCGGCCCGTCTCGTACGCCCGGCGCACCTCGTCGAGGCCGAGCAGCTGCCCGCCGGTGGGCAGGTCGGGCCCGGGAACGAAGCGCATCAGCTCGTCGAGGTCGGCCGACGGTTTCTTGATCAGGTGCCGGGCGGCCGCCACGACCTCGCCGAGGTTGTGCGGGATCATGTTCGTCGCCATCCCGACGGCGATCCCGGACGTGCCGTTGACCAGCAGGTTCGGGAAGGCGGCGGGGAGCACCCGGGGTTCCTGCTCGGACCCGTCGTAGGTGGGCTTGAAGTCGACGGTGCCCTCGCCGAGCTCGCCGACCAGCAGCATCGCCTCGCGGGACATCCGGGCCTCGGTGTACCGGGCGGCGGCCGGGCCGTCGTCGGGGGAGCCGAAGTTGCCGTGGCCGTCGATGAGCGGCGTGTTGAGCGAGAAGTCCTGGGCGAGCCGGACCAGGGCGTCGTAGATCGCGACGTCGCCGTGCGGGTGGTACTTACCCATCACGTCGCCGACGACGCGGGCCGACTTCACATAGGGCCGGTCGGGGCGCTGCCCCTGCTCGGACATGGACCAGAGGATGCGCCGGTGCACGGGCTTGAGACCGTCCCGCGCGTCCGGGAGGGCGCGCGAGTGGATGACCGAGTAGGCGTACTCCAGGTAGGAGTCCTCCACCTCGGTGGTGAGCGGGTTGTCGATGACCCGGGCGCCCGCCTGGTCGAACGCGGACAGGTCGACGCGTTTGTCGGATTTTCGGCGTGCCATTGGTAGCGGACCTCTCAGGCGTCGATCGTCTCTTGGTCGATCCGGCCCGCGGCCTCGATCAACCAGTTCTTCCGGGGCTCGACCCGTTCACCCATCAGCAGTTCGAGGGTGGCTTCGGCTTTCTCGGCGTCCTCGATGGTGATCCGCCGGACGGTGCGCTCGGCCGGGTTCATCGTGGTGTCCCACAGCTCGTCGGCGTCCATCTCACCGAGGCCCTTGAACCGGGGCACCGGTTTCTGGACCTGACGGCCGGCGCGCTCGATACGGGAGACGGTGCTCTCCATCTCCTGCTGGGTGTACGTGTAGAGGGTCTCCGCGTTGCGGCCCTTGGTGACCACCTTGTGCAGCGGTGGCATGGCGGCGAAGAGCCGGCCGTTCTCGATGACCGGCCGCATGTACTTCGCGAAGAGCGTGATCAGCAGGGTCCGGATGTGCGAGCCGTCGACGTCGGCGTCCGCCATGATCATGACGCGGCCGTAGCGCATCGAGCCGATGTCGAAGGTACGCCCGGAGCCGGCCCCGAGGACCTGGACGATCGCCGAGCACTCGGCGTTGTCGAGGACCTGCTGGAGGCTCGCCTTCTGCACGTTGAGGATCTTGCCGCGGATCGGCAGGAGAGCCTGATACTCCGAGGAGCGGGCCATCCGGGCGGTACCGAGGGCCGAGTCACCCTCGACGATGAAGAGCTCGGAGCGGTCGATGCCGATGGCCCGGCAGTCGACCAGCTTGGCCGGCATCGACGCGCCCTCGAGGGCAGTCTTGCGGCGGGCCGCGTCCTTCTGCTGTTTCTGGGTGAGGCGGACCCGGGCCGCGTCCACCACCTTCTGCAGGACGGTCCGGGCCTCCGTCTTGGTACGCCGCCCGTCGACCCATTCCTTCAGATACGTCTCGACGAGGCTCTGCATGACCCGGGCGACCCCGGCGGTGGACAGCTCGTCCTTGGTCTGCGAGGTGAACTGCGGCTCCGGCACCCGCACGTGGATGACCGCGGTCATGCCCTCGAGGAAGTCGTCCAGGACGGGCGGCTCCTCCTTGGGCTTGAGCAGCCCCCGGGCGTTGCGGATCGCGTCGGTCAGGGCACGCACGAGGGCCCGCTCGAAGCCCTTGCGGTGCGTGCCGCCGTGCATGTTGCGGATGGTGTTGGTGAAGCACTCGACGGTGCGCTCGTAGCCGGTGCCCCAGCGGAAGGCGACCTCGATCTGGGCGTGCCGGACCACGTTGGACTGCATCACGCCGTTGGCGTCGGCCGCGTTCTCCTTGTAGGTGCCCTCACCGGTGACCAGCAGGGTGGCGGAGACCGGCTTGTCGGAGGCCGGGCTGAGGAAGTCCACCATGTCGGCGAGGCCGTTGGGGTAGTGGAACGTCTCGGTCGCCGGCTCCTCGGCGGTCGCGTCGAACAGCGTGTACTGCACGCCGGGGACCAGGAACGCGGTGTTGCGCAGCTTGGTCCGGACGGCGTCGACGTCGAGCCGGGCGCCGGTCTCGAAGTAGCGGGCGTCGTACCAGTACCGGATCGAGGTGCCGCCGGGCTCGCCCCGTTTCATCCGGCGGATCACCCGCAGGCCGGGCTCCCGGCTGAACGGCGCCTCCGGCCCGGGGCCGTCGAAGACCCCGGGGACGCCGCGCTGGAACGAGATCTCGTGGACCTTGCCGTCCCGCTTGACGGTGACGTCGAAGCGCAGGGCGAGCGCGTTGACCGCGGACGCGCCGACGCCGTGCAGGCCGCCGGAGGTCTTGTAGCCGGAGCCGCCGAACTTGCCGCCGGCGTGCAGCCGGGTGAGCACCAGCTCGACACCGCTCAGCCCGGACTTGGCGTGCACGTCGGTGGGGATGCCGCGGCCGTCGTCGTCGACCTGGACCGAGCCGTCGCTGTGCAGCGTCACGGCGATGCGGGTGGCGTGGCCGCCGACCCCCTCATCGGTGCAGTTGTCGATGATCTCGTTCGCGAGGTGGTTGATGCCTCTGCTGTCGGTGGACCCGATGTACATGCCCGGGCGTTTGCGGACAGCGTCGAGCCCTTCGAGGTGCGTGAGGTCGTCAGCCCCGTACAAGGTCTCTGGTTGCGCGGTCACGAGGCGGCACTCCCGGTCAAGCCATGGTGGTCGAGGACGGCGCGAGCCTACCCGGCCCCTACGACACTTCTGCCCCAGGCGAGGCAGGTCTAGACCAGTCCGTGGCCAAAATAGGGATGATCCACCCCAAGAAGTGCGCTACACCACAGTCGCCAGCGACACGGTCTGCGGCTGAAGAGCCCGAAAGAGGTCCAGCGGGTACGGCTTGCCCGGCACCGACACCGGAGGCAGCTCCTGGTAGGCGATGAGCGTGTCGGTCACGTCGCGGGTGGCCGAGCAGACCACCACGGTGTCGTGCGGCGCGTAGGCCTGGAGCCGGGCCGCCGTGCTCACCACGCTGCCGCTGATCATCCCGTAGCCGCCGTCGAATGCGGCCAGCGGATCGACGATCACCTCGCCGGTGGCCAGGCCGACTCTCGTACGCACGCCGAACCTGCCGGCCAGAAGGCGCCCCCTCAACGCCTCCTGGACCGACAGGCCGGCCCGCACCGCGGAGGCGGCCGCCCCCGGGCCGAATCCCTCCTCCGCGGCGCCGAACACCGCCATCACCGCGTCTCCCACGTACTTCTCGACGATGCCGCCGCAGTCACGCACCACGGCCGCGACCGTCGAGAAGTAATCACGTTGCAGCGCCCGCACCTCCGCGCAGTCCAGCCGGTCCACCAGAGCGGTGAAGCCGACGATGTCGACGAACAGCACGGTTACGGTCTGACGCCGCTCCTGAACGGCACTGATGACGGTGCTCATGTCTTCGCTCCCCCAGATCACTGCGTTGACCGGGAGTACGGTGCCAGCCAGGGACAGCACGCGGATCCGCAGAACGACGTATCTCTGACAGCATCGAATTCCGTCGTTTTTGTGACGCAGAACAGTCCGAACCGACGACATAGTGATAGGCGGATACGGATTAGGCTGCCGGGCATGGCCAGACAGGGGGACGAGGGGCCGCTTGTCGGGCGCACCGGCACGCTGGCCGATGTTCAGTCCAACCTCCGCAACGTCGGTCCCGGCGGGACGGCCGCGGTGTTCGTGACCGGGGAGAGCGGCGTCGGCAAGAGCCGGCTGCTGCGGGAGACCGCCGACGCCCTGCGCGGGACGGGTTTCGCGGTGCTGTTCGGCACCTGCCTCGACATCGGTGACGCCTCGCCGCTGCACCCGGTGCTGCAGGCGCTGCGCCGGCTCGACGGCTCGGCCCCGGCGGGTGCCGCCGACGACGCGGGCGCGCTGCTCGAACGGGTGTCGCGTGACCTGCGGGCGATCGCCGGGGACCAGCAGCTCCTGCTGGTGCTCGACGACCTGCAGTGGGCCGACCGGAGCACCCGCCAGCTGCTGCTCTATCTGCTCGCCGGGCTCGGTGACGTCCGGGTCTCGGTGCTCGCCGCGATCCGGGCCGAGGCGCTGCACGGCACCCACCCGCTGCGCCGGGTGCTGGCCGAGCTGCGGCGCCTGCGCTCGGTCCGGGTGGTCGATCTGGCCCCGCTCAGCCAGGAGCAGACCCGGGACCTGGTGACCGCGATCGTCGGCGGCACGGTGGCCCTGGAGGACGCCGACCGGGTCTTCAAGCGCAGCGGCGGCAACCCGTTCGTCGTCGAGGAACTCTCCCGTGACCTGCGCGACGGGCGGGTCGAGCTGTCCGACACGCTGCGCGAGATCTTCCTGTCCCGGGTCGACGAGCTGCCGCCGAACGCGCACACCGTGGTGCACGCGATCGCCGCCGGTGTCGAGCCGGTCGAGCACGCCGTGCTGGCCGGGGTGGTCCCGTTGCCGGAGGACCAGCTGATCGAGGCGGTCCGGGCCGCGGTCACGCACCGTTTCGTGGCCAGCGACCGGGACGGTTACAAGCTGCGGCACCGGCTGGTCGCCGAGGTCCTGGAGCAGGAGGTGCTGCCGGCCGAGGCGGCCTCACTGCACCGGCGGTACGCCGAGACGCTGGAGTCGGTGGACGGCGAGCCGGACAACGCGCGGCTGGCCTTCCACTGGCAGCGGGCCGGCGAGCCGGACCGGGCGCTGACCCCGGTGGTGGCGTCGGCCCGGGCCGCCGAGCGGATGTACGGCTTCGCCGAGGCGCACCGCTACTGGACGATCGCGCTGCAGCTGGCCGGGGAGACCGACCGTCGCCGTACCGAGCTGCTGGGGCACGCCGCCGAGTCGGCCCACCAGTGCGGCGAGCACCTGCTGGCGCTGGCCCGGCTGGAGGAGCTGGCCGGCCGGTCCGATGCTCCCGGCCGGTCCGAGTTGCACCTGCGCCGGGCCCGTTACCTGGCCTCGGCCGGCCGTTCGGCGACCGCCGAGATCGAGTATCAGCGGGCCCTGGAGGCGCCGGACTGCACCCCGCGCCGGCGGGCGTCGGCTGCGGCGTACCTCGCTGAGCTGCTGTTGCATCTGGGCCGTTATGCCGACGCCAACCAGCACGCCCGGGAGGCGCTGGAGCTGGCCGCGGTCAACGGCGCCACCACCGATCTGGTCCGGGCGAGCGCCGCGCTGGGCTTCAGCGCCGCGTTCCGCGAGGACCCGGACGCCGGTCTGGCGGTCATCCGGCACGCCGTGGAGATCGCCGAGCGGTCCGGGCACCCGGACGACCTGGGCGTGGCTTACCTGCACCTGGCGGAGCTGCTGGCCGGCCCGCTGAACAGCATCGAGGAGGGCGTGCTGGTGGCCCGCCGCGGCGCCGATCTGCTCGCCGCCCGCGGGGTGGGCCGCACCTACCAGACCCGGCTGCTGGCGATCGCCGCGAAGGGGCTGTTCCGCAACGGTCAGTGGTCCGAGGCGTACGCGGTGTTGGAGACCGCGATGCGCAACCACCCGTCCGGCGCCGACGCGGTGGAGCTGCTGCTCGCCCGGTCGCAGCTGTGGGTCGGTTTCGGTGAGGTGGACAACGCCCGCCGCGACCTGGACGCGGTGGCGACGCTGCTGGCCGGCGGCGGGGCGCGGCACGTGTTGCCGATGTTGACGCTGCGGGCCGGGCTGGCGATGTGGCAGGGCGAGCACGCCGAGGCGCGGGCCGCGGTGCAGCGTGGCCTGACCGAGACCCGTTCCGACGACCTGGTGCTGCTCGGGGTGCTGGCCTGGCACGGTCTGCGGGCCGAGGCGGAGGCGCACGTGGCCGGTCAGCCGACCGACGCGGGGGCCCTACGCCGGCTCCGGACGGTGGTGGATCGCCTGGTCAAGGGAGTGGTGGACGCGCCGCCCGCGGTCCGTGCGGTGGTCGACGGCTACCTGGACCTGTGCACCGCCGAGCTGAGCCGGGTCGAGGACCGGCAGGATCCCGAGCCGTGGGCACGGGCGGCGGCCATCTGGGACCGGCGCCAGCAGCCGTACCCGGCGGCCTATGCGCGGTTGCGGCACGCCGAGGCGTCGCTGCAACGGCGGGTCCGGCGGACGTCGGCGATCACCGGCCTGCGCCAGGCGTACGCGACGGCGACCGCGATGGGTGCGCGCCCGTTCGCGAACGAGATCGTCGGGGTGGCGCAGCGGTTCCGGGTGACGCTCGGCGACGACGTGCAGGTGCTGCCGGCCGGGCCGGAGCGGGCCGCCGACGAGCTGTCCACGCTGACCGGGCGGGAGCGCGAGGTGCTGGCGGCGGTGGCCGAGGGCCTGACCAACCGGGAGATCGGTGAGCTGCTGTTCATCAGTGAGCGGACCGTCGGCGTGCACCTCGGGCACATCTTCGACAAACTCCAGGTACGCACTCGCGTACAGGCTAGTCGCGTCTTCCTGACAGCGGCCTGACCAGGCAATCGTTATCCGGCCGTGACATACGTACACGGAATACGTCGTTCTACCGATCCGATGACGGACCCCCGGTGGAAGTGTAGGCGCCACGGGGGAGCACCGCCCGGCGACAGGCTTCGCCGGGCGGTGCTGGGGGCCCTCCGTTGCCTTTGCATCACCCACGGAGGAACCCATGACCCAGCCCATCTGGGGCCCCGTACAGCAGGAGATGTCCGATCTCCTGCAACGGCACCCCGACGACGTCCCCGGAGTGGTCGACCTGCTCGCGCAGCTGCAGGTCGCTCTGTGCCGCGTGCCACCGTTGCTCGATGGCAACCCACTGGCCGACTTCAACAAGCTCTATCTCACGATCACCGAGAACGTGCTGGAGCGTCTCTACGCCGGCAGGTTCAAGGACCCGGCGTTCCTCTCCCGGCTCGATGTCGAATTCGCGGCCCGCTACTTCGACGCCCTGCGCTACTGGACCGAGGCCAGCCCGGCCTGTCCGGGCGTGTGGGCCGGCCTGTTCCACCGGATTCCCGGGCCGGACGCGCGCGCCCTGCCGTCCGCGATCGCCGGCGTCAACGCGCACATCAACTTCGATCTGCCGTTCGCCCTGGTCACCACGTTCGACCACCTGGGCAGCGACCCGGTCGACGGCAGCGACCAGCACTACGACTATCTCCAGGTCAACGACATCTTCGCCGATGAGATCCCGGGTCTTCGCCGCGGCTATCTGGACCGCTGGCAGCTGCTCATCGACACGATGAACGGTGATCTGGACGACTGGTGGCAGGGCGAGATGGTGGAATACACCCGGAACGTCGCCTGGCGCAACGCCCAGAAGATCTGGGCGATCCGGCACGATCTGGGTGCGCTCGACAAGGAGCGCCGCCGCCTCGACAACACCGCTACCGGCCTGGGCAAACTGCTGCTCTCACCGTTCGGCAGCTTCCTGCAGTAGGACGTCAGCCGGTCATCAGCCGATGATGACCAGGCGGGCCGTGACGGCTGACCCGTCACGGACCCCGCCGACGCCCACCCGCACGCCGGGACGCACCGCGCCACGCTCGGCCTTCTTCCGGTTCTCGGTCACCCGCAGCCGGTCGCCGAAGGTCCAGGTCACCTCGTAGCCGTCGGACGACTTCACGGTGAAACCCTTGTCGTCCGCGGTGGTGACCTCGCCGCGCTGCACCACGACGGTGCGCTCCTCGCCCTCGCGGGTCCGCACCACCACCTCGCCGTGCAGCGTGTTCTTCCGCAGCAGCTTGCGCACCGCGCGGGGCCGCACGCCCGGCGAGTCCGTGGCCGCATCCCCCGCGCCGCCGGCGTCTCCGGCCTCGAAGCCGACCTCCTGCAGGGCCACCATCTCGACGGCGGCGTCGGCGACATCGGCGGCGGGCGCCTGGGCGCCGCATCCGGTCACCGCGAGAGCAACGGCAAAGATCAGAACCTTCATCGATGTACGAGCCATGTGCACCATGTTCGACATGAGGCGATCGGGCCGTATCAGACCCATGTTCGAGTTCGGTAAGGAAAGGACCCACGAGCCGGCCGCCGGCTACGGTTCGCGGGCCTGGCCCGGCCGGGCGGATCCGGGGAGTTCGACGGTGAACATCGCTCCGCCCTCCGGTGCGTGACCGGCGGTGATCCGGCCACCGAGACGGGTCACCAGGCGCGCGGCCAGGGCCAGGCCGAGCCCGCTGCCCACCTGGCGCACCCCGCGGTACCGCCGGTTCAGTTCGCCCCGTTCGAACGCGACGGCCAGGTCGTCGTCGGTGAATCCGGGACCGCCGTCGCGTACCTCGATGATCCCGGTGCCCTCTTCGGCCCGCACCGCCAGGACCAGCGGCGCCCCCGCCGGGACCACCCGCAGGGCGTTCTCGCAGAGGCCGTCGAGCACCTGGCGGATCCGGCCGGGGTCGGTGCCGACGGTGACCGGACGGTCCGGCGTCCGCACGGTCAGCACCGGCCCACCGTCGGCGCACCGCGCGGCCCAGGCCTGCCCGGCCTGCCGCACCAGTTCCGTCAGGTCGACCTCGGTGACGTCCAGGGGCAGGTCGGCGGCCTCCAGCCGGGAGAGCACCAGCAGGTCCGAGATGAGCCGGTCCAGGCGCTGCGCCTCGGCGAGCACGGTCGACCCGGCGGCGGCCGTGTCGTCGCCGGCGATCACCCCGTCGGCGAGGGCCTCGGCGTATCCGCGGATGGTCGCGAGCGGGGTGCGCAGCTCGTGCGACACCGACAGCAGGAAGTCGCGTTCCCGGCCCTCGCTGGTCTGGAGGGCGGCCGCCAGCTGGTTGAACGCGTCGGCGAGCCGGACCGCCTCGGCCGGCCCGGCCCGGGCGATCCGCACCGAACGGTCGCCGGCGGAGAGCCGCCCGGCGGCGGCCGCCGCCAGCCCGATCGGCCGGGCCACGAACCTGGCCAGCAGGGCGCCGGCCAGGACACCGCCGACCAGGCCGGCCAGCAGAGCCACCCAGACCCCGCCGAGGATCCGCCACCCGATGCCGGAGGCGACCCGGCGGGTCAGGACGACACCACTGGAGACGCCCGGGAGCGGCCGGCCGACGATGAACGACGCCCGCCCGCCGATCAGGGCACGCACGTCGACGGTCTCGCCCGCGAGGACCCGGCGGAGCACCCGGGGCGGCAGTCCCTCGCGGTCGACCCGACCGTTTCTGATCAGATAGATCTCGATGTCCTGAGCCCGGAGCCGGTCGGCGATGCGCCGCCGGGCAGCCGGCCTCTCGTCGGTGAGCGACTCGACCGCGAGGACGCTCTTGTCCATCAGCTCGGTGCGGATCTGCGCGTTCACCGAGCGGACCGCGATCGGCACCGCCACCAGTGCGGTCACGATCACGGCGACCACCGCGGTCGCGACGGTGACCAGCACGGCGCGGCCGGTCAGCGTACGGAAGAAGTCACGCATCAGCGGTGTACCCGACGCCGCGGACGGTCCGGATCAGGCCGGCGGACGGGCCGAGCTTGGCGCGCACCTGGGCCACGTGCACGTCGACGGTCCGGGTGCCGGCATGCGACGCGTAGCCCCAGACGGCGGCCAGCAGCTCCTCCCGGGTGAACACCCGTCCCGGACGGCCCAGCAGATGCGCGAGCAGGTCGAACTCGGTGGCCGTCAGGGTCAGCGGGATGCCCTCCACGGTGGCGGACCGGCGGCCGGGGTCGAGGATCAGAGGGCCGAGGGACCGTACCCGATCGGTCTGGCCGGCGACCGTCGCCCGGCGCAGCAGCGCCTTGACCCGCGTCACCAGTTCCCGGGGGCTGAATGGCTTGGTCACGTAGTCGTCGCCGCCCAGCTCCAGGCCGAGGATCCGGTCGACCTCGTCGTCCCGTGCGGTCAGGAAGATCACCGGGGTCCAGTCACCGTCGTCCCGCAGCCGGCGGCAGATCTCCGTCCCGTCCAGTCCGGGCAGGGCGATGTCCAGGATGCACGCGACCGGGCGCAGCCTGCGGGCGGCCGCCAGCCCGGCGGTGCCGTCCCGCTCGACGTGCACGCCGAATCCCTCCCGGCTCAGGTAGAGCCGGACCAGGTCGGCGATCGGCCGTTCGTCCTCGACCACGAGGACCAGCCCCTTCCCCGGCGCGCCCGTCACCGGCCCATCATCGGCTTCCCCACCCGGTACCGCGTTCACCAGGTCATCATGCCGTTGTCCGGGCCCCCGGAACGTTCGAGGAAGGTAAGGACCGCCGCAGACCCGACCGGGTGATGTGTGCGCGTCGCACCGGGCGGCCCGGCGTCGGCGGTTCTGCGGCCACGACCAGCGGCCCACGGGCGCTGGTCGCGCTCCCAGAAACGCTGTGGAAGCGCTTTCCCGACGTGCTATAAAAGCGACAGCGGGGTCCACCGGGCGGGATCGCCGCCCCCATGAGCGGGGCGAGGCGTCGCACACGGGGGGACGCCTCGCCCCTTCCCTGCACCGCGGCCGGCCGGCACGGGGCGGCCGGCCGTGCACAGTGCTCTGCGCCTGGTCAGGATCTGGGTCACGTCCGTGGCCCCGCTGGTCCACGATCAGAACCAGCCCAGCTCCGCCGCTACGAGCGGCTGGCTCTCACCGCTGTCTCAGGTCCTCTGAGACAGCGGTGACGACCCGCCGGCCTGCCTACCGGATGTGGCGGGCGCGGTGGGTTGCGGTCGGGGGCGGCCGACGGCGTACCGGAAAAAGGGGTTCGGTCTCCGGGGTTCGGGAACGATGGGTGGCATGGCCTATGTGAATCCGGCGGGTGAGTTCTCCCGCGATCAGCGGTACATCGCCACGCGGATCACCGCTGACGGGCGCGACGGTTTCCCGGTCGAGGCGGGGCGATACCGGCTCGTGGTGGCGCGGGCGTGCCCGTGGGCGAATCGGGCGATCATCGTGCGGCGGCTGCTGGGCCTGGAGGACGCGCTGTCGATGGGCGTCTGCGGGCCGACGCACGACGAACGGAGCTGGACGTTCGATCTCGATCCGGGCGGGCGCGATCCGGTCCTCGGCATCGAGCGGCTGCGCGACGCGTTCCTGGCGCGCTTCCCGGATTACGACAAGGGCGTCACCGTTCCCGCGATCGTCGACGTGCCGACCGGAGAAGTGGTCACCAACGACTTCCCGCAGATCACCCTCGACCTGTCGCTGGAATGGACGCGATTCCACCGGCCGGGTGCGCCGCAGCTGTATCCGCCGCACCTGCGCGACGAGATCGACGAGGTGAACGAGGGCGTCTTCGCCGATGTGAACAACGGCGTGTACCGGGCCGGATTCGCGGGCACGCAGGAGGCGTACGAGAAGGCGTTCGACCGGTTGTTCGCCCGTCTCGATCAGTTGTCGGAACGCCTTTCCGGGCAGCGCTATCTGGTCGGCGACACGATCACCGAGGCCGATGTCCGGCTGTTCACCACGCTGGCCCGCTTCGACGCGGTCTATCACGGCCATTTCAAGTGCAACCGGAGCAAGCTGGCCGAGATGCCGGTGCTGTGGGCCTATGCGCGGGACCTGTTCCAGACGCCCGGCTTCGGGGACACGATCGATTTCGTGCACATCAAACGCCATTACTACGAGGTGCACCGCGACATCAACCCGAGCGGGATCGTCCCGGCCGGCCCGGATCTTCGCGGCTGGCTGACGCCGCACGGCCGCGAGTCCCTGGGCGGCCGGCCGTTCGGTGACGGCACTCCCCCGCCCCCGCCGAACCCGGCCGAGACGGTCCCGGCGTCACACTCCGCCGAGCAGGTCCCGCAGTAGGGCATTGAGCTGGGCGCTCTTCTCCGGGGAGAGGTGGGCGAGGAGGCGCTGCTGCTCGGCGAGACCGGCGGCGACCGCCTCGTCGGCGATGGCGTGCCCCTGCGAGGTCAGGCGGACCAGGATGCCGCGGCGGTCGTTCGGGTCGGGTGAGCGGGCGACCAGACCGGCCTTCTCCAGGCGGTCGAGGCGGGCCGTGGTGCCGCCGGTGCTGAGCATCATCGACGCGGCCAGGGCACCCGGGGAGAGCTGGAACGGGTCGCCGGAGCGGCGCAGCGTGGCCAGCACGTCGAAGTCGGCGCGGGCGATGCCGAACCTGGCGTAGGCGCGCTCGGTGGCGTCGCCCGCGAGGCGGGACAGGCGATAGATACGTCCGAAAACGCCCATGGCTTCGGTGTTCAGGTCGGGGCGTTCGCGGGCCCATTGGCCGAGGATCCGGTCGATGTCGTCGGTCACGTTCCCCATTCTCTTGATGACAAGCCTCTCGGCAAAGTTTATCTTTACGTCGAGATACTTTACGTCGAGGGAGTTGGTTCGGATGCGGGTACTGCTGGTCACCGCCCTCACGCCGGTGCTGTGGGGGACCACGTATGCGGTCACCACCGAGTTCCTGCCGCCCGACCGGCCCCTGCTCAGCGGGATGCTGCGGGCCCTGCCGGCCGGTCTCGTGCTCCTCGCGCTCACCCGGCGGCTGCCACGCGGCGCCTGGTGGTGGAAGTCGGCGGTGCTCGGGGCACTCAACATCGGCATCTTCTTCGCGCTGCTGTTCGTCACCGCGTACCGGCTGCCCGGCGGGATGGCGGCGGTCCTCGGAGCGGTGCAGCCGCTGCTCGTGGCCGGGCTCAGCGTGCTCCTGCTGGGTGAGCGCGTCGCCGGGCGTACCGTTGCCGCGGGTCTGATCGGGGTCGCCGGCGTCTCCCTCGCGGTGCTGACCGTTTCCGCCCACCTCGACCCGGTCGGGGTCGTCGCCGGCCTGGCCGGCGCCGGATCGATGGCGCTCGGCCTCGTTCTCACCAAACGGTGGGGCCGGCCCGGCGTCTCGTTGCTCACCGTCACCGGCTGGCAGCTCACCATGGGAGGTCTGCTGCTGGTCCCGGTCACCCTCCTGGCGGAGGGCCCGATTCCCGCACTGTCGGTGACGAACCTTTCGGGGTACGCCTACCTGAGCCTGATCGGGACCGCGCTCGCCTACACCCTCTGGTTCCGCGGCCTCGACCTGCTGCCGGCGTCGCGGGTGTCCCTGCTCAGCCTGTTCGCGCCGCTCACCGCGACGATCGTCGGCTGGGCGGCGCTCGGCCAGACGCTGACGCCGGTGCAGCTGACCGGGATGGCGCTCGCCTTCGGCGCCGTCGTCTGGGGACAGTCAGTGCATGTCCGCCGTCGTCACGATCCGCTTCGGGTAGCCGCCGCGGGCCGCCCGCAGCATGGCCCGGCCGACCTCGTCGGTGGTGGTGACGTAACGTGGCGCCACCCGGCGGATCAGCGGGACCAGCGGCGCGATGACCGTGTAGGCCGTGTCGTACCAGCCGGTCCTCGCCCGGACGCCGTGCGTGGGCTGGATGAAACCGGGGCGGAACGCGAAGCCGTTACGGAACATCGCCATGATCTCCCGCTCGGTGCGGGCCTTCACCCGCGACCACATCAGACGGCTGTCCGCGTCGGTGCCCTCCCCGGAGACGTAGACGAAGGTCAGATCCTCGCCCAGCGGAGCAAGAGCGCGGGCCGCGGCCATCGGGAAGTCGTAGGACACCCGGGTGTAGGCGGCCTCGTCCATCCCCACCGATGACACACCCAGGCAGTAGAAACAGGCGTCGTAGCCGGTCAGCTCACCGGCGAGCGGGCTCAGATCGGCGAAGTCGTCCAGGGTGACCTCGCGCAGTTTCGGATGCTCGACACCGGTCGGGCTGCGGGTCACCACCAGCACCCCGGTCACGTCCGGTGCGAGCAGGCACTCCCGCAGCACGCCCTGACCCACCATCCCGGTCGCGCCGAACACGATCACCCGCATGCTCCCAGTGTGCCGCGTGCGGGGGCGGAAAATCGTCGTACCCCGGGCCTAGGGTCGTCGTGTGCCCGTTGAACGATGGTCCGCCGCCCAGGTCGAGGCGCTCGCGCCCGATCCCGCCTCGCTGCGTAACGCGCGTGCTGCCGCCGGCCAGTTCACCGCCACCGGCCTGACCGGCGACATCCTCTGGGGACTGTGCCGGGGGTATCAGGTCGCCGCCGATCTGGCCGGGCCGGCGTACAAGTGCTCCTGTCCCAGTCGCAAGATCCCCTGCAAGCATGTGCTCGGCCTGCTGCTGCGCTGGTCCGCCTCCGGCGTCTCCTCCGGATCCGGCTCCGCTGACCCGGCTGTCGAGGCCGGCCCTTCTGATCCGGCCCCCGGATCCGTCTCCGCTGACCCGGTCCCCGGTTTTGTCGCCGCCTGGCAGGCCGCTCGTGCTGCTCGGGCCGCCCGGTCCACGGTGTCCGCGCCCGATCCGGTGGCCGCGGCCAAACGCGCTCAGGGCCGCGCCGACCGGGTCGCCGGCGGTATGGCCGAGCTGCGCCGATGGCTCGACGACCAGATCGGGCAGGGCCTGGCCGCGGCGGGGCGGGCCGGGCCGCAGCCGTTCGAGACGATGGCGGCCCGGCTCGTCGACGCGCAGGCGACCGGGGCGGCCAACACGGTCCGGCGGCTCGGCGGTTTCGCCGGGGTCGGGCCGCAGTGGGCCGACCGGCTGCTCGGCGAGCTGGCACTGCTGCGGCTGCTCGTCGCCGGCCACTCCCGGCTCGACACGCTCGATTCGGCGCTCGCCGCCACCGTCCGGTCCCGCGTCGGCTTCCCCACCCCCACCGAGGAGGTGCTGGCCGGTCCCCGGGTCACCGACCGCTGGCAGGTTCTCGGGCAGGTGGAGACCGACGACGGCGCGCTGACCAGCCGGCGGACGTGGCTGCACGGCGCCGACGGGCGGTTCGCCCTGGTGCTGACGTTCGCCGCGCCCGGCCGGCCCCTGCCCGCCGATCTGATCCCCGGCACCGAGTTCCGCGGCGACCTGTGCTTCCATCCGGGTGCGGCGCCGCTGCGGGCGATCGTCGCCGAGCGCGCCTCGGCGGCCGAGCCGTTCGGCTCCCCCGACGGCGCGGGCACCATCAGGGCGGCGCTCTCCCGGTGGGCGGCCCTGCTCGCCGCCGACCCCTGGCGGTCTGACGCACCGATGCTCCTCTCCTCGGTGCGGCCCACGTCCGACGGTCACCTGGTCGATGCGGAGGGATCCGCTCTCCCGCTCGCTCCCGGCCATCGCTCGCCCTGGTGGCTGTTCGCCGCGGCGGGCGCAGCCCCCGCGACCGTCGCGGCCGAGTGGTCACCGGCCGGATTGCGTCCCCTCGCAGCCTGGGTCGATGGGCTCTTCGTGCCCGCCGCGCCCCCGGCACCGGATCCGTCCTCCCGGCGCGCCGCCGAACTGCCACCGGAGCTGCTGACGGCCGCCCTGGTCGGCACCGGCCGTCGGCCGTGGTCGGCGTTGTCGGTGCAGGTCGGCGCCCTGACAGTCGACCTTGTTTCCGCTGTCACCCGCACCGCGGGGAGTTCACTGCCGGTTACCACGGCCACCCACACCGTCGAGGGGCCACCGCCAGCAAGCCCCGTCATCCGCACCGCCGAAAAGGCACCGTCGGCAACCTCCATCCCGCACACCGCGGAGACGTCACCGCCGACAACCCCTGCCACCCACACCGAGGAGAGTTCCCCGGTCGGGTCGGGTGTCTCCACTGGGCCGGCGGGCAGTTCGGCGGTCGGCGGGGAGGGAGCCGCCGCGGCACTGCTGGAAGCGGCGGCTGTGGCGCTGACCTGCCGCCGGGCGGGGGTGGAACCGGAGACCGGACGGGTTCCGCTGGCGCCCGCGCCGGCCGAGTCGGATGCTCTCCTGCCGCCGGCCGCCGCGGTCCGGCTCGCCCGGATCCTCGGTGGCGGGGCGCCCGGCGGCGGCCACCACGAGCAGGAACTGCTCGCTCAGTGGCTGACCGCGGCCGCGGCGCGGGGCGGCATCGTGCCACCGGTGATCCTTCCCGATCTGCTGGAGGCGGGCCGCCGCAACACCTCGGTGCGGGCCGACGTGGCGCGGGTCGCCGGGCGGCGCGGCGCCTGGCTGGCCGGGCAGCGCGCCGACTGGCGCTGGCTGCTGAACGAGGCGGCGCCCACCCTGACCGGCGACTGGACGACGGCGACCACCGCCGAACGCCTCGGCCACCTCACGGCACTGCGCGCCACCGATCCCGGCCGGGCCCGTGAGCTGTTGGAGAGCACCTGGGCCGAGGAGTCCTCGGAGAACCGGGCGCGGTTCCTCGCCACGTTCGGACCCGGCCTGTCCACCGCCGACGAGCCGCTGCTGGAGCGTGCCCTCGACGACCGCCGCAAAGAGGTCCGCGAAGCCGCTCTCGATCTTCTGCGTCACCTGCCCGGTGCGGCCCTCGGCAGGCGGATGGCCGCCCGCGCCCGGAAGGCGGTCCGGCTCGACGGCTCCGGGCGGCTGATCGTCGAACCACCCACCGAACTCGACCACGACCTGCGGCGTGACGGCGTCGGCGCGACACCGGTCCGTGGCATCGGCGTCGGCGCCTGGCTCCTCGAGGAGGTCATCGCCGGCACCCCGCTCGAGACGTGGACGCCGCGTGCACAGCCCGGCACCCCGGCTGTTCCCGCGACCACGGCAGGAGTCGATCCGACCGAACCGACCGAAGACCGGCCAGGGGCCTTGACCTCGGGTGATCGCGACCCGGCCGGATCGGACGACAGCCGGCCCGGCGCCTTCACCGCGCGCGACCTCGACCCGGCCTGGTGGCTGGCGGCGGCGCGCGGGCATGACTGGGCGGTTCCGCTGCTGCACGGGTGGGCCAAGGCCGCCGTCGTTCAAGGGGATGCCCGGTGGGCTTCGGCTCTGCTGGCCGCCGACGGCGGGGCGCTGCGCGAGGCGGTCCGGTGGGACCTGCACCTGGTATTGCCCCCGGAGGTGCTGGCCCGGCTCGCCATCACGGCGCTGCGGTCCGAGGACGGGTCCGCGCAGCGGCTGCTCGGGCTGCATCCGGGGCCGTGGCCGGACGGTCTGGCGGTGGCCGTGCTGGAGACGGTGGAGCAGCGTGCTCGTACCGACCGGCACACCTGGCAGCTCGGCGAACTGTGCCGGGCGGCCGGGCTGGCCATGCCACCCGGATACGCCGACCTCGCCGGGCGACTGGCCGCACGCCTCGATCAGATCGTCGACCCGGCCCGGGTACGCCCGGTGGCCGAGTTGGCCCGCACCCTCACCTTCCGCCACGAGATGCTTCAGGAGCTCCAGTGAACGACGGCACGATCCCGACGGCCGGTGAGAAGACCGCTGGTGGACGGACCGCCATTGAGCAGTCCGCCATTGATCAGACCGCCACTGATCAGACCGCCACCGAGCGGGCCGCCGGCGGGCAGGGCCCGGCAGGGGTCATGCGGCCGCACGCCGAGGAGCAGTATGCGGAGGAGCTGGCCCTGCTCGCGGCCGCCGACGAACGGCCCCGGCCTCCCGGCTGGCGGCTGTCGCCACAGGCCGTGGTCACCTATCTGCTCGGCGACGGCGCGAAGATCACCCCGAAGTACGTGGGACCCCGCCGGCTCATGGAGGTGGCCGTCTCCACCCTGGCGACCGATCGGGCCCTGCTGCTGCTCGGTGTTCCCGGCACCGCCAAGACGTGGGTGTCCGAGCACCTCGCGGCGGCGATCTCCGGTGATTCGACGCTGCTCGTGCAGGGCACCGCCGGCACCGCCGAGGAGGCGATCCGCTACGGGTGGAACTATGCGCGGCTGCTCGCCGAGGGCCCAACCGACGCGGCGCTGGTGCCGAGCCCGATCATGCGGGCCATGCGGACCGGGTCGATCGCCCGGATCGAGGAACTGACCCGGGTGCCGTCGGACGTGCAGGACGCGCTGATCACCGTCCTGTCGGAGAAGTCGCTGCCGGTTCCCGAACTCAACACCGAGGTCCAGGCGCTGCGCGGGTTCAATCTGATCGCGACCGCCAACGACCGGGACCGCGGTGTCAACGAACTGTCCAGTGCGCTGCGGCGGCGGTTCAACACGGTGGTCCTGCCGGTTCCGGCCAGCGCCGACGACGAGGTGGAGATCGTCGCGCGGCGGGTGGCCCAGCTAGGGCGGGCCCTGGAGCTGCCGGAGGTGCCGGCCGCGATGGAGGAGATCCGCCGGGTGGTGACGATCTTCCGGGAGCTGCGGTCCGGGATGACGGAGGACGGGCGTACCACCTTGAAGTCGCCGACCGGGACCCTCTCGACCGCCGAGGCCATCTCGGTGGTGACGAACGGGATGGCGCTCGCCGCCCACTTCGGCGACGGCACGCTGCACCCCGGCGACGTGGCCGCCGGCATCGTCGGCGCGGTGATCAAGGATCCGGTGTCCGACGGGGTCGTCTGGCGCGAATATCTGGAGACGGTGGTCCGGGAGAGGTCCGGCTGGCTCGACTTCTACCGGGCCGCCCGCGATGCCTGAGCGGATCTACGGGATCCGGCACCACGGGCCCGGCTCGGCCCGCGCGGTGGTGCGGGAGCTCGACACGCATCCGCCGGAGGTGCTGCTGATCGAGGGCCCGCCGGAGGCTGACGACCTGGTCCGGTGGGCTGCGGACGGCGGTCTGGAGCCGCCGGTGGCGCTGCTCGGATACGCGACCGACGACCCGGGCAGGGCGGCGTTCTGGCCGTTCGCGGTCTTCTCCCCGGAATGGCAGGCCATCCGGTGGGCGGTCCGGCGCGGCGTCCGCGTCCGATTCTTCGATCTTCCGTACGGCTACCGCGTCGCGCCGTCCGCGGCCTCGCCGGAGGCGGTGGCCGACGGAGCCGTCCACCCGTCACCACAGGCGAAAGGGCCGGCGGGAGTTTCGGGAACGGCACCGGGCGCCGGGCCGAAGACCGACGGTGAGCATCTGACGGAAGCCGGCGCGGGAGCCGGGCCGGAGAACGCCGGTGAGGACCTGACGGAAGCTGTGCCCGAGACCGTCGGTGGGCATCTACCGGGACCAGGCGCGGGTGCCGGGCCGGACGGTGAGGACACCGCGTCGGGGCCGATGCGGCCGGTGGATCCGATCGCGGAGTTGGCGGCCGCAGCCGGGTACGACGATCCGGAGCGGTGGTGGGAGGACGTCGTCGAGCATCGGGGGATGCCGGTGTTCGAGGCGATCGCCGAAGCCATGACGGCCATCCGGGAGCACGCGCCGGAGGATCCGGACGATCTGCTGCGCGAGGCCTTCATGCGGTCGGTGCTGCGGGAGGAGCGGCGCCGGCACGAGGACGTGGCCGTGGTGTGCGGGGCGTGGCACGTTCCGGCGCTGCTCAGGAAGGTGCCGGTCAAGGACGACACCGCGCTGCTCAAGGGCCGGCGTAAGGGGAAGGTGGCGTTCACCTGGGTGCCGTGGACCTACGGGCGGCTGGCGTCGTGGTCCGGGTACGGGGCCGGGGTGCGCTCCCCGGGCTGGTATCACCACCTGTTCACCACCGGGGACGACGTGGTCACCCGCTGGCTGGTGGACGCGGCCGGAGTGTTGCGGGCCGAGGGTGTGCCCACCTCGTCGGCGCACGTGATCGAAGCCGTACGTCTCGCCGAAGCCCTGGCCACGCTGCGCGGGCGGCCGCTCGCCGGGCTGGCCGAGGTGACCGAGGCCGCCGAGGCGGTGATGTGCGACGGCGAGCCGTTACGGTCCGAGTTGATCGCCCGCAGGCTGGTCGTCGGCGAGCGTCTCGGGGCCGTGCCGGACGACATGCCGGCCGTGCCGCTGGTGCGGGATCTGACCGCGCAGCAGCGGTCGCTGCGGCTCCGACCGGATGCCGCCGAGCGCGCCCTGGACCTGGATCTGCGGCAGGACAACGACCTGCGGCGCAGCCGGCTGCTGCACCGGCTGACGGTTCTCGGCGTGCCCTGGGGCCGGCGGGCCACGACCCGGCGCGGGACCGGGACGTTCCGGGAGGAGTGGCGGCTGGCGTGGCAGCCGGAGTTCGCGGTCCGGCTGGTCGAGGGCGGCATGTGGGGCACGACCGTGGTGGCGGCGGCGACCGCCCGGGTCACCCGGCGTGCCCGGGAGGCGTCGGCCCTGGCCGAGGTCACCGAGTTGGTGGAGACGTGCCTGCTCGCGGATCTCGCGGAGGCGTACCCGTCGGTGCTCGCCGCCCTGGACACCCGCGCCGCGCTGGACGCTGACGTGCATCATCTGATGGCGGCGATTCCGGCGCTGGCCAGGACGCTGCGGTACGGCGATGTGCGCCGCACCGACGTCGCCGGGCTGGCGACGGTGACCGCGAGCCTGCTGGGCCGGGTGTGTGCGGGGCTGCCGTCGGCGGCCGGTTCGCTCTCCGACGACGCGGCGCGGCAGTTGCGGGACGGCATGGACGGCGTTCATCAGGCGGTCGGGCTGCTCGCCGACGAGTCGCTGCGGGACCGCTGGCTGGCCACCATCGGCTCGCTGGCGACCCGGCCGGGGTTGCACGGGCTTGCGGCGGGGCGGCTGACCCGGCTGCTGCTGGACGCCGGGCGGCTGGACGGCGCCGAGGTGCGCCGGCGACTGCGACTGCCGCTGACCGTCGGCACCCCGCCGGCGCACGCGGCGGCCTGGGTGGAGGGGTTCCTGTCCGGCGGCGGGCTGCTGCTGGTTCATGACGAGGCGCTGTTGTCGCTGGTGGACGACTGGCTGGCGGACATCCCGGCGGAGGCGTTCGACAGTGTGCTGCCGCTGTTGCGGCGTACGTTCGGCGGTTTCGACTCCGGGGAACGGCGGGCCATCGGCGAGCGGATCGCCGGCGGCAGATCGGCGCGGACCGGGCCGATGATCATGATCGACACGGGGCGGGCGGCTGCTCCCCTGACGACACTGGGCGCGCTGCTCGGCCGCCCGCTGAGCGTGGGAGGACCCCCACCCGGGAGCGCCGTGGCGGCCGAAAACGCCGGGGAGGCCGGGAACGCCGTGGCGTCTGAAAAAACCGAGGGGGCCAGGAGCGCCGTGGCGGCCGAACAAACCGGGGAGGCCGGGAACGCCGTGGCGGCCGGCGGCGCCCGGGAGGCTGGAAGCGCCGTGGCGGTGGCCGGATCGGGGGAGGCATGAGCGACACGGATCAGGCGGCCGCGGAACGCAGGCGGCGGTGGCGGCTGGTGCTCGGCGGAGCCGCGGACGAGCCGCTCGGCAAGGCGGACGGGCGGGACGGGGCGATGGACGCCGCGATGGCCGCGCTCTACGACGCCGGCGCCTCCGACGAGCGGCCGGCACAACGGTCGGCGGGGCTGGGTGGTTCGGCGCCGAAGGTGGCCCGCTGGCTCGGCGACATCCGGGAGTATTTCCCGGGAACCGTGGTGCAGGTGATGCAGGCCGACGCCATCGAGCGGCTCGATCTGACCCGGCTGCTGCTGGAACCGGAGATGCTCGCCGCGGTGGAACCGGACGTGCACCTGGTCGGCACGCTGCTCTCCCTGAACCGGGTGATGCCGGAGGCCGCCCGGGAGACGGCGCGGCAGGTGGTCCGTACCGTCGTGGAGCAGTTGGAGCGCCGCATCGCGCAACCGACCCGCACCGCGGTGACCGGCGCGCTGAGCCGGGCCGCCCGGATCAGCCGGCCGCGGCACGCGGACATCGACTGGGACCGGACGATCCGCGCGAACCTGAAGCACTATGTGCCGGAGCACCGGACGGTGATCCCGGAACGGCTGGTCGGGTACGGCCGGCGGGGCACCGCCGTGCAGCGGGACGTGGTGCTCTGCGTCGACCAGTCCGGTTCGATGGCCGCGTCGGTGGTGTTCGCCGGGGTGTTCGCGGCGGTGCTGGCGTCGATGCGGTCGCTGCGGACCTCGCTCGTCGTATTCGACACCGCGGTGGTCGACCTGACCGATCAGCTGGCCGATCCGGTGGAGGTGCTGTTCGGCACACAGCTGGGTGGCGGCACCGACATCAACCGGGCGATCGCCTGCTCGCAGCAGCTGATCACGCGGCCACGGGACAGCATCTTCGTGCTGATCAGCGACCTGTACGAGGGTGGCGTCCGGGAGGACATGCTGCGCCGGGTGGCCGAGATGACGGCCGCGGGTGTGCAGGTGGTGGTGCTGCTGGCGCTCTCCGACGAGGGGGCGCCGGCCTATGACCACGAGAACGCGGCCGCGCTGGCGGAACTCGGTGTGCCGGCGTTCGCGTGCACCCCGGACGTGTTCCCGGATCTGATGGCGGCGGCGATCGAGCGTCGCGATCTGCGGGCCTTCGCCGATCGGGGCACCTCTTGAGCGATCCCCTCGATGTAACTACCGTAAGATCTATGAGTGCTTACCTGACGAACCATCGTGAGTGGCAGGAGAGCTGGGACCGGCAGCAGGCGGCCTTCATGCCGGACCGGGAGGAGCGATTCGCGGCGATGCTCGAGGCCGTCGCCGCGGTCACCGGCGGCGAGGCACCACGGCTGCTCGACCTGGCCGGCGGCACCGGCACCATCTCGCTGCGTACGCTGGCGCGCTTCCCCGACGCCCAGGTGACCGTCCTCGACCAGGATCCGGTGCTGCTCACGATCGCCGGATCGTCGCTGCGGGACCGGGCGACCGTCGTCGACGCCGACCTGGGCGACCCGGGCTGGCGGGCGAAGCTGCCGGCGGAGCCGTTCGACGCGGTCCTGACCGCCACGGCGCTGCACTGGCTGCCGGCCGAGCGGGTCGCCGCGCTGTACGCCGAGATCCGGGAGGTGCTGCGCCCGGGCGGACTGTTCGTGAACGCCGACCACATGACCGACGAGGGCCTGCCCGAGCTGTCCCGCCAACTGCTCGATCACGCCCGGGCGCGACGCGAGGCCCGGTACGCGACCGGCGCGGCCACCTCCTGGCCACAGTGGTGGGCGCTGGCCGCCGCCGACGGCCAGCTGGCGCCGAAAGCCGCCGAGCGGCAGCGGATCTACCCGTCCGACCAGCACAGTCAGGAGTGGACCCCGCCGGTGTCGTGGCATGTCGAGACGCTGCGCGCGGCCGGCTTCCGGGAGGCGGGCATCCTCTGGCGAGGCGGCACCGACGCCGCGGTCGCCGGCCTTCGCTGACCTGCCCGCCACCCCGATCGGCGCAGGCTGCGCACGACCGCGCCGGCGGGCCGGGCCGGTAGTGGTCAGGCCGCGCCGGAGGGCCGGTCGGTCCAGCGCAGGAAGCGTTCGAAGAGTTCGGAGGCGGGCGTCCGGGGCATGTCCCGGGCGGCCTCCTCCAGGTGGTTCCACATGAGGACGGCCAGGTCGACGCGACCGTTGGCGCCGGCCAACTGTTCGCGGGCCGGGTCGCACGGCCAGGGCCGGCCGCAGGCTCGGCAGTCCCACGACGGCCGGGCGGGATCGTGATCCGCCTGGTCGCCGGTCACGTGCCGCCACCTCCCCCGCTGCGGGGCACGACGGACGTCCGCCGGATCCGCCCGCCCTCGAACCCGCGTGTCCACACGATGCGCGTGCATCGGCTGACGGTCAACCGCCCGAACCGGCCCCTCGCCGGTCCGGGTGACGCCCGGCCGGGGCATCGGCACCGGTCGTTGCATCCCGGTCACGCACGGTCCAGCCCGGCGACGCAGGCCGCATGCTGCGGCAAGGGCGATTCCCGATCGAGGGGTACGGCCGGAGCACGGTGCCGCACCGGCCCGGTGACGAGATACCGACAGTGTTCGTCGATGAACCGAATCCCGCCCGATATGTACCTTTCTTTGGGAGCATGAGGCGAGACGACCGGCCCGGGACGGTGACATGGCCTACGACGAGCACCACGAACACGACGAGTACGCGACGACCGAGGGCGGCCTGTACGCCTCCGCGTCGGTGGAGGACCCGGACCGGGCGGCGCGACATCGCCGACGGCTGGCGGCCGGGATCACCGGGGCCGTCGTGGCACTGGCCGGCGCCGGGTTCCTGATCACCCGGTTGATGAACGAACAGCAGCCGACCCTGCCGGAACCGGCGGCGCTGGCTCCGCAGACGACTGAGGCGACGACCGCGCCGACGCCGGAGGAGACCGCGCCGGTGACCCGTACCCCCAAGGTCACCAGGCATGCCGTGCCCGTCGAGCAGAGCCCGGCACCGCCGATCGCGGCGAGCCGCGCGGCGAGCCGGGCGGCGAGCCCGGACGCGGCCGAGGCCCGCGCCTCGGCCGCCATCGAGGAGCTGCGCGAACGGCTGCGGGTCAGCGAGCGGACCAGGATGGTCGAGCAGCCCTACGAGGACGGCACGATGACGGTCCTGGCTTCGTGGCGGGACGTCACCGGCGAATCGCTGCTGCGCAGGGCGCTGGACGCCGGCACACCGGCCGGGAACGGCGTTCGCTGTACGACCAGGCTCAGCAACGAACCGGACTGGGATCCGGGTCCGCCGCCCACCCTGATGTGCTGGCGTACGTCGGCGTCCCGGAGTGTCGTCGTCGTCTCGACCGCGTCGTCGACGGGCGCCGAGGCCATCGCCGCCTCCGCCTCGCTGATCGAGACCGAGTGGCCGAAACTCGACTGACCGGCACCGACGCGAACCGCGGCGGGACCCGAGGGGTCCCGCCGCGGTTGTCGGAGCGGATCGGTCAGGCGACGAACTCGCCGCTGGTGGCACCGAGGATCGTGGTGCTGGCCGGAACCACCACGCGGTAGGTCTGGCCGCGGCTCAGGCCGGTCAGCGTCGCCTTGGCCGGCGACGTCGGCGCGGTGTAGGCGCCGACCTTGCGCCAGACGCCGGCGATCTTCTGCTGGATCTCGGTCGACCGGCCGGTCGCACCGGTCAGGGTGATGTGGGCCTGGCCCCAGGTCGCGGGAACCACGGTGACCGCGGCACGGACCTTCCAGCTGACCGTCGCCGAGGTCGCCGCCTCGTTCGCCGCGGTGGCGGCGGCCTTCAGGACGACCTGGTAGGACGCCTTGCCGGCACGGTCCACCCGCACGGCGCCGAAGTCGTCGGTGACGGCGGCGGTGCACAGCTGCGCGGAACCGGCCTCGGTCACGCAGACCGAGACGGACTTGCGGGACCACACCTGGCCGCCGGCCTTGACCGTAAACGTGGTGCTGGTCGCGGTGCCGTGGACGACCTCGCCGCCGGCCGTGTTCGCCGTGATGACCGGAACGGCCTTGACCGGGGTGCCGGTGGCCGGCGGGGTCGTCGGGGCCGTGGTCACCGGCGCGCTGGTGGGCGGGGTGGTCGGGGCGGTCGTCGGGGCCTTGGTCACCGGCGCGGTGGCCGGCGGGGTGGTCGGGGCGGTCGTCGGCGCCTTGGTGGGCGGCGTGGTCGGGGCCGTGGTGGCCGGGGCCAGCGCGTTCAGAGCGGCGAGCGCGTCGATGCGGCCGTTGCCGAAGTCGTTGTCGAAGCCGGCACCGCCCAGGTCGACGGCCGACTTCTCCAGCGTCGCCTCGATCTGGTCCGGCGTCAGCGAACCCTGGTAGCTCTTCATCAGCGCGGCGACCGCGGCGACGTGCGGCGACGCCATCGAGGTACCGCTCATCGTCTTGTACTGGCCACCCGGGGCGAGGCTGAGGATGTCGGTGCCGGGCGCGGCGACGTCGACGTAGTTGCCGGCGTTCGAGTAGACACCCACCCGGTCGTTCGAGTCGGTCGCGGCCACACCGATGACACCGGCGTCGGCGGCCGGGTACGACGTGGGGCTGCCCTGCTGACGGCTGTTGCCGACGGCGGCGATGACGGTCACGCCCTTGCTGCGGGCGTACGAGATGGCGTTGCTCACCGCGGCGACCTGCTGCGTGCCGCCCAGCGACATGTTGATCACCTGCGCGCCGTGGTCGGCGGCCCACGTGATGCCCTCGGCGGTGTCCGACATGTTGCCGCTGCCGTTGTCGCCGAGCACCTTCACCGGCATGATCTTGACGTCCGGGGCGACGCCGGAGATGCCGACCGCGTTACCGGTGACGGCGGCGATCGTGCCCGCCACGTGGGTGCCGTGCCCGTGCCGGTCGGTGGTGGCGCCCTCCCGGTCGGTCGTCGCGTCGAGACCGCTGACCATGTTGGCGGCCAGGTCCGGGTGGGTGCCGTCGACACCGCTGTCGATCACGGCGACGACCACGCCGGCGCCGGTCGACTTCTGCCACGCCTCGACAGTGTGGATCTTCGGGATGTCCCACTGCTGGGCCCGGTAGGTGTCCGAACCGGTCGGGGCACCGAGGGCGTACACCGGGGCGTCCATCTCGACGCCGACCGCACCGTCCGCCTTCTGCGCCTCCTCGACCAGCTTGATCGCGGAAGCCTTGTCGGTCGCCTCCTTGACCGTGACGACCGGCCGGCCGTTCTCGTCGATCGTCGTGGAGACCACCCGCGCCGGCTGCGCCTCGGTGACCGTCGCCGGCACGATCTGCTCCGGCGCCGTGGTCAGGCCGTAAGTGACCGGCGCCCAGTCCGCCGAACCGCTCGGAAGGGCGAGAGCCCCGACAGCGGCGAGAGCCCCCGCAGCGACGGCACCGACGGCGTACTTACGGATCTGAACCTTCATCAACTGCGTTCCCCCCGTTTGGCTGGCTACGAGATAAAGATTCGGGCCCGGGGGTTGTAGAGACGGTTGACGAAATGGTGCACATCAGGAGCGGGCCTGCGGGCCCGCTCCTGATGGGTTCGATCGGTCGGCGGTGGGCGCGGTTGAGTGGTCGCCCTCCGCATTTACGGGGTGGGGCGGCCGCCCTTACCGGCATAGCCGGCAATGCCCTCGGCCTCGGCGGCCTCACGCAACAGCAGGTGGTGAGCGGCGATGACGGGGGCGGCCCTCCGGGCGAGCGCCTTCACGGACGGGTCGCCATCCTCCTCGAGGTACCCGCTGATCAACTCCATGGTCGCCCGGTGAGCGGCGAGTTGAGTCAGGATGAAGTGCTCGTCGAAGGTGTCGGCGCCGGCCGCCTCGTAGGTGCGGATGAGCGACTGCTGCTCCGGAGTGGGCTGGCTGGGTAGATACACCCGCAGCTTGCGAGCCTCGTGATAGATCGCCGCATTCAACCGGATGTGGTCGCGCATGAGGGCTCCGGCGACGGTCTTCACCTCCGGAGTCGTCGTCTTCTGCCAGGCGATGCGGCCCGCGGCGATCTCGGCGAGGCCACCCTGGTGCGCAGCCACGAGAAAGGCGGCGTCCTCCGGCGAGGGACCGGCGGCCTGCACCGGAGTGGGCGCGAGGGCCAGAAGGCCGGCCACCCCGAGAGCCGTCAGCATGCGGCGGAAAAGCATAGAAGTCTCCTTATCGAGCAGAATTACCCTATGCGTATGGTATGAGTAATTCTTGCCTTTTGAGGCCGTTCAAGCGCTCTGCCCGCGGTGGACCCAGGAAGGCCGGCGCCAGGGCTCTCGGGATACTCTCAGCTTCGAATGCGGGGTATTTGAGACGTTTTGTGACTGCCGTTGGCAGCATGGGATAGCGGAGTCCGCCTCATGAACCCGGCGGACCGACAGCCGAAACCCGAGGGACAGGACGACATGACCACGCATGACGATGACCGGCCCGGCGACGACGGCTCGCGAGGCGCGGCGCCCACACCGCTCGTCCGATCGAGGCGTCACCGCCTCAGGACGGCGGCGGGGATAACCGGCCTGGCCGCGCTACTCGGAGCCGGCGCATATGCCACCACCAGTCGGATCGTCGGCGACGGTGACACCGAGACGCGGGACGTGACCGCCGTCGGCCAACCCGCACAGCGGGCCACCGGGCCGGCAGAGCCGACCGTCTCGAGCTCGGCACCGACACCCGGCGCCGGTGGCTCGGCGCCCTCCACGGGAAGCGCGACCGGAGCGGCGCAGCCGGTGAACCCACCGGCAGCGGAGCCCACGGAGAGTAAATCGGTGAGGCAGCAGATCGTGGAGGCGCGGGAGAAGGCGGCCAAGGACGGCATCCGGGTGCAGCGCGCCCGGACGCCGGCGCCCGACGTGGCCGCCCCGGTCGGCGAGGTCACCGAGGCCACCGAGCCATTCCAGGACAACGGCACGCTGCGCACGATCTCGGCGCGGTACGACCTGACCGGCCAGCGGGAGCTGCTCTGGATCGCGAACGAGGGCAAGAAGGTCGGCGACGCCCGATGCACTCAGAAGTTCCAGTTCAGCAACAACACCACACCGCGTGAACGCCCGACCATGCTGCTCTGCTGGCGGACTTCGCAGGACAAGAGCGTTATGGTGCTCGCGGTCACCCCGGAGGGACGACCCGACGCACGGGACGCGGTGGCCAAGCTCGACACGCGGTGGAGGGCCATGGGCTGATCCGGAATGTGGGATCGGTATTCCACTGCGTCGCCGCGTCCAGTGTGGTGCAGAGGAGATCGCGTTGACGACGAAGCAGTGGCCCGGAACGTGAAGCTCCGGGCCACTGCTTTCAGGAACCGATGGATCAGTACTCCGACACCGTGAAGCTCGCACCACTCGAGACTCGCGAGTACTGCGTCGCGGGGTCGAGGGTCGTATCCGCGATGTCGTTCACCACGACCAGGCTGTACGCACCGTCGGGCACGTCGGCGCCCAGAACCAGGCCGCCGGCACTCAGCGTGTTGGCGAGGTCCAGGGTGCAGATCAGCTCGTTGTCACTGATCACCGTCGGCGTGGTGCACTGCGTTACCAGGCCGGCGTTCAGGCCGGAGCCGTTGTTCGCGGTGGTGAACCAGGCGTTGTTGACCAGGAACACATAGGCGCCGGTGGCCGGTGCCACACCGCCGGTCGCGGCGGAACCCCAGCCCGTGATGCTGCTGAAGCCGGCACCCATCACATCGATGGTCGGCGTGGTGTTCGTCGCCGCGGCCGTCGGTGAGATGGTGATGCCGTAAGAGTAGGTGAACTCGGCCAAGGTACTGGTCTGGGTACCGGCAGCGGTCGTGACGCTCAATTTGACCTCACCGGCCGCGTGCGCGCTGGTCGTTCCACTGATCGAGGTCGCGTCGACAACCGCGACATCCTCCAGCGGGCTACCTCCGAGTGAGGCGCTGAGGGTGGCGCCCTCGGCCGTCGGAATGCCCGTCAGGCCGGTGATGACGATGTCGGTGCCGCCCTGAGCCGGGCCGCCGCTCGGGACGATGGCCGGGTTGGCAGCCCCCAGCGCCGGCGCCACGGTGTAGGCGGCCGGAGCCGCGATCAGGTTGCCGGCATTGCTCATGAAGAGGCAGGTGTTCCACGCGGTGGTGGAGGCACCCGGGTCGACCACCACACCGACCGGGACCAGGACCGCCACCTTGCTGGTGGAGATCTTGGTGACGGTCACGGCGGGCACGTGATCACCGGTGACACCCGCGTAGGTGGACGGGCAGTTGCCCTTGGTGAAGGTGACGGCAGGCGACCCGCCGGTGATGACGGCCGAAGGCGTGGTCACGGTGATGGTGTTGGTACCACCGGAGTTGCCGGCCTTGGGACTCAGCGTCGGTGCGGCCATCGTGGTGTACGTGGTGGTGCCGAGCAGGGCACCGGAGCCCGTTCCCGCATAGATGCACAGGTTGTAGGTTCCGGCGGCCAGCGCGGGGGCGGTGATGGTGGCCACCGTGTTGCCCACGTTCTTCGTGGTGGTGGTCGCCGCGGTCGCAGAGGTCGTGTTGTAGGTCGTGGCACACGCACCGACCGACGCCAACTTGAACACGGCGGCGGGCGCCGTGCCGGAGGCCAGGTATGGCCCGAGTCCGGTGGCGGTGATCGTGACTCCGGCCGAGGTGGAGCCGATCGTCGGGCTCAGCGCGGGGGCGGTGTTCAAGCCGTTCAGCACCAGGGTGTCGGTCGAGTTCACCGACAGCGGGGTGGTGCTCGAGACGGCGCCGGACGTCACGCCGTAGATGCAGGCACGGTAGGTTCCCGCGGCGAGTGAGGGGACCGTCATGGTGGCGGTGTCCGGGTCGTTGACGACCACGGTCGCGGCCAGGTTGGTGCTCGAGGTGGTGCCGAACGTCGTCGGGCAAGTGCCGCTGTTGGCGACGAAACGTCCGGAGGCGGCCGTGATCGAGGTGAAGGCGCCGACCGACGTCATGATCGTGGTGCTGCCACCACCGATCGGCCCGACGTCCGGATCGATGGTGCCCGCCACCGCATAGGCGGGCGCTGCGGTACCGGCGACGACCGCTGCGGCCGTAGCCACCACAGCGGCACCAGCCCGGAACGGCCGGCTGCCGGTTCTTGATGCGGACTTGCGCATGCGAGGTCCTCCTACGGTTTCTACGAACCGCGTCGTCGGATGGGTGAGCCCGCACGTGTCGTGACGGCGGGCCGTCTCGCAGGAGCGTAACGCGGCATTTCCGGTGAAATACCCTGAACACGAGTTTCGCTCGGAGATATGCGATGAGCATCTACAAACATCGTTTAATGCATTTCTGGTCCCTCTACATCGTGCCCACACTCGAGGGCCGGATACGCAAGACGACACCTCAGCGCAGGGGCACATCACGGCCGGGGCACTGGTGGAATTGAGCTTTCGGGCAACTCTCAGCTAGCGATTGCGGCGATTCAGCCCGGCTCGCCAGGCCCATTGGAAGCATGGGTCTCGAGGTCCGCCTCCCGACTCGGCGGGCCGGACAGCCGAAACCCAAGGGGCAGAGACGACATGACCATGCACCACGACGACCGGCCCGGCGACGACGGCACTCCGATGGCACCGATGGCACTCGTACGCCCGCAGCGTTCCCGCATCAAGCGGGTGGCAGGCGTGGTCGGCCTGGCCGCGGTCCTGGGATCCGGTGCCTACTTCACGACTCTGTCCGTCACCACGGACAACGAAGCCGAGCGCCGCGAGGTGACCGCGCTCGGCACCCCGCACTCAGCGAGCACCGTCGATCCCCGACCATCCGCATCCGGCTCAGCCGGGACATCGGACGGCACCCCGGAAACCGGGAAGACCGGCGGCGCCATGCAGGCGGCGAAGGCGGAACCCTCCTTCGAGGAGCCCGCCGAACGTGTGCGAAAGGCCCGCGAGGCGGCCGCCAAGGACGGCGTCGAGATCACCCGCCCGCTGCCCGCCCGCACGGAGAACCCGGCCGGCGAGGCCGCCGCGCGAGCTGCCGAGGAGGTCACCGTCGGCTCGGCCAAGGAGGGCGGAACAATGCGGATCGTGACGGTACGAGGAGATCTGAGCGGTCAACGCGAGATCGGCTGGGTTGCCGGTGGCGTCAAGAAGCACGGAGAAGTCGAGTGCTCGCAGCGGTTCAGGCTCTACAACGAGCAGGAGCCCAAGACCCGTCCGAATCTCCTGGTGTGCTGGCGGACCAGTGCCGAGCGCAGCGTCATCGTGGTGGACACGAAGATCGGGGGCCGGCCCGCGGTCGCGAAGAGCCTCGCGGTCATCGAGCGGGAGTGGCGCAAGCTCGGCTGATACGCGTCACGCGAAATGCCAGAACGGTGGCCCGGAGCCGAAGCTCCGGGCCACCGTTCGTTGATGGCAAGCCGTCAGAAGGAGGAGACGGTGAAGGTGGAGGCGCTGGAAACGCTGCTCTGCACATAGCTGGGATCGACGTGCACCGCGTTGAGTGCCGCGTTGCTCACGTACTGCAGGTTGTAGGCACCCTCGGGAACAACGGTGTATCCACTGCTGATGACCGCGTTCACGGTGCCGGCAGCCGTGGCCACGACGTCAGCCGAGTTCGCGGTGTTCCGCATGACCGCGGTCGCACCCCCGCCGGCGATCGTGTAGACCGTCGTGCCGGCAGCGGGAATGCCCGTACCGGCGATGAACTTGCCCGCGTCGGTGGCGCTGGTCAGGACAGGTGTGATGCCCGCCAGGTTCATCTCGGTGCCGCCCCCGATGTTGGTCGTCACCGCGACGACCTTGGTGTCCGTGGAACCCGCGACGGTGATCGTGGTGTTGTCGTTGGCGCTCACGGTGCCGGAGGCGGGGTTGGACATGATCGCCTCGGTGTCGCTGTACACGGCCGAGATCACTGTTCCGGCCGGGATCAGCGGGGTGGCAGCCGTATCGATGACTGCCTTGCCCACGTCGCTCTGGTCGAAGGTGGTTGCGGCTCCCGCGGTGAGCACCCGGCTTCCGGTGGTGATCTTGAAGTCGATCGCGGCCCCGTACTTCGGCGCCGCCCGGAGGACCGTCTCGCCGGCTGTGTCCAACCGCTTGGTCAGGTCCAGCCTGCAGACCAGCTCGCTGTCACTGAGCACGAGCACCTTGCCGCAGTCGGCAACCGCCGGGTTGGCCCGGTAGGCCGCGCCGTTGACGGCCGCACTGCTGTAGTTGCCCCTGACCAGGAAGATGTGCGCCCCGGTCCCGACGGTGGCACTCCAGGCCGCGCTCTCGAAGCCGATCCCGTTGACGATCACATCGATGGCCCGGGTGTTCGGGGCCGTCTTGGGATTGGCCACCAGTGCACTCGTGAACGAATAGGCGTTGAGGAGGGTGTGCGATCCACCCGCCGTGGTGGTCACCAGGGCGACGCCGTTGGCCGGCGCGCGCTGCGGGGTACGAGCGGTGAACGCCGTGGCACTGATCGGCGTGATCTCGGTCAGCGGCACACCGCCCAGCGTCGCGGTGATGGAGCCGGGCTCGGTCGGGAACGCGGTGCCGGTGACCGTGATGATGCTGCCACCCAGCGAAGGCCCGGCCTTGGGCGAGATGCCGACTGCGGTCTGGACGGTGGTGACCCGGTACGGGTAGCTCGCCACCAGAGCGGAGACCACTCCGGGAGCACCGGCGTCGTCGGTGGAGTTCTGATAGATGCACAGGTTCCAGGGAGCCAGTGTGGTACCGGGATCAGCGGCGCCTGAGGGCACGGTGACCGCCAACCGGTTGTTGGTCACCTTCCGGATCCGATCGGCCGCGGCCGGCACCTCGGCCGTGTCGTCGTCGTACTCGGCGGGGCATGCCGCGGCGGTGAACAGCACACCCGGTGCATCGAGGCCGGCCAGGAATGGCTCCGGCGAGGTGACGTCGATGTTGTTACCACCGCCGTACGGGCCGACGGTCTGGCTCAGGGCCAGTTGGGAGGCGGTGTAGACGGATCCGGAGATGAACGGGGCGGTGCTGCCCACGCCGTTGTAGAAGCACAGGTTGTACTTCGTCGGGACGGCGGTCGTGGAGGTCACGCTGGCCGGCACGACGACACTCGCGGCGGCGTCACCGGTCCTGGTGACCGTGGCCGCGACGCCGGCAGCCGGTGCACCATAGGTCGTCGGACAGTTGTCCGTGACGAACTGTGCGCCGATGGTCGCGACACCGGTGAACACATTGGTCGCGGTGGTGATACCGACGGTGTTGCCCCCACCGGTCAGACCCACGGCCGGGTTCAGCGCCGGAACCGTTCCCACGTAGAACGAGTAGCCGTTCTGGTTGCCCTGCCGGGCGGTGGTGTCATCGTCATAGAAACAGGCCACGTACCTCTTGGCCTGACCGTTGGTACCCGCCGTGGCACCGGCGGGCGAGTCGAACGACACCGTATCGGTCACGTCACTGGACGTGACCCCGGTCTGGGTCGCGGCCAGGACGGTGGCCGACGCCACCGGCAGCGTGCTGGCACAGACCGGGGCGACGGTACCGGGTGCAGTAAGGACGAACACCCGGTTCGCGGTGGTGTTCGAACCGGTGGTGAGGGTGACGCCGTCGGTGTCGACGACGGTGACCCTCCCGCCGACACCCACCACCGGAGGACTCACCGTGACAGCGGCGAACGCCGCCGACGGGGCCACCAGCAGAGCGGCACCGACCGCCCCCGTGGTCAACCCGGCGGCCGCCGCCACCCGGGCTTTGGAGCGTGACTTGGACTTACGCATGCGAGGTCCTCCTACGGGTCCCCATGGACCACGTCGCTGGATTGCTGGGCCCAGACGCACGGGTGAACCGTCGCGGGCCGTCTCGCCCGAAGCGTAACGATCCGTGGGGATTCAATCCGGGGAAGTACGTAAGATACTCATATGTCAGACAATCCTGTTCAACGGCCCTGATACGTCCATGAGGGAGCAATAAAAAACCGTGCGGTGACCCGGAGCGTGCGCTCCGGGCCACCGCACGGGTGGCACTTGTCGTCAGAAAGCGGCGACGGTGAAGGTGGAGGAACTCGAGATCTGGCTCTTCACGTAGTTCGGGTCATTGACCACCGCATTGAGGGCGGCATTGCTCACGTATTGCAGGTTGTAAGCCCCTTCCGGAACGGGGACCGTGGTGCCGATGATGACAGCGGGGGTCGGTGTGGCCGCGTCGCCACCAGACGCGTTACCACCCATGACGATGTTCGCGCCGGCACCGGTCGGTGCATTGCTCAACAGCCTGGCCGTCGTGATGTGGCTACCGATGATGTACTTGTTCTGATCGGCAGCGAGGAACGTACCCGTGGCGGCCACCAGGGCAGCGGACGCGCTACTCGTTGCGGTCACGGTGACGGGACGGGTGATCGGGGACGCGAGCACGGTCTCGGCTCCCGCCGCAGTGACCCCCGTGGCGGCATTCGACATGATCGCCTTGGTCCCACTGATCACATCGGTGATGACCGTTCCCACCGGAATGGTGGCATGCCCCGGCTCGATGACGGACTTGCCGACATCCGAGGCGGTGAATGCGGGGCTACCGTCGCCGGTGAGCAGTCGGCTACCGGCCGCCGTGACGAAGCCGTAACCCGGCGTCGGCGCCACGGCGGACATGAGAGCGGTACCGACCGCGTCGAGCCGCGTCGTCAGGTCCAGCCTGCAGATCACCTCGGTGTCGCTGAGCACCAGCACCTTGTTGCAGTCGGCAACCGGCGGATTCGCCCTGGCCGGGCTGCCGCCGGGGTCGACGTCGGTGGAGTTGTAGCTTCCCTTGACCAGGAAAATGTGCGCCCCAGTGGTCAGGGTGTTGTCCCATGGCGCGCTTTCGAAGCCCACACCCCGGACGACCACTTCGACGACCCGGTTGTTGGGCGCCGTGTTGGGGGTCGCGATCAGCGAGCTGGTGTAGGAGAAGGCGTTGAGCAGGGTGGCCGAACCGCCGGCGGTGGTGACGACCAGCGAGACGTTGTTGGCGGGGGCATGCCGGGGCACGCGGGCCGTGAACGCATTACCGCTCAACACCGTGATCTCGGTCAGCGGCGTACCACCGAGCGTCGCGGTGATGGCGCCCGGCTCGGTGGGGAACGCCGTGCCGGTGACCGTGACGGTGCTACCACCCAGTGCCGCACCGGCTCTGGGAGAGATGCCGGTCACGGTCTGGATCGTCGTCACCTTGTAGGGGTTGGACGCCACCAGGTCGGACGACGCGGCGTTGTCGCTGTCCGTGGTGCCGGCGTAGATGCACAGATTCCACATGACGGACGAACCGCTGCCGACAGCCGTGTTCATCGCGTCCTGGTCGGCATAGAGGTTCGCCGGCACGCTGGTGGCCAACCGGGTGTTGGACAGCTTCCGGATGAAGTCGGGTCCGACCACCTTGTCGTTGGTGGCGTCGTCGTCGTCGTAGTCGGTCGGGCATGCCGCGTCCTTGGTGAACAGCACACCCGGGTCGTCGACGCCGGCCAGGAACTGGTTCGGAGAGGTGACGTTGATGCTGTTGCCACCCTGCCACGGGCCTGTGCTCTGGCTCAGGGCCAGTTGGGAGGCGGTGTAGACGGATCCGGAGATGAACGGGGCGGTGCTGCCCACGCCGTTGTAGAAGCACAGGTTGTACTTCGTCGGGACGGCGGTCGTGGAGGTCACGCTGGCCGGCACGACGACACTCGCGGCGGCGTCACCGGTCCTGGTGACCGTGGCCGCGACGCCGGCAGCCGGTGCACCATAGGTCGTCGGACAGTTGTCCGTGACGAACTGTGCGCCGATGGTCGCGACACCGGTGAACACATTGGTCGCGGTGGTGATACCGACGGTGTTGCCCCCACCGGTCAGACCCACGGCCGGGTTCAGCGCCGGAACCGTTCCCACGTAGAACGAGTAGCCGTTCTGGTTGCCCTGCCGGGCGGTGGTGTCATCGTCATAGAAACAGGCCACGTACCTCTTGGCCTGACCGTTGGTACCCGCCGTGGCACCGGCGGGCGAGTCGAACGACACCGTATCGGTCACGTCACTGGACGTGACCCCGGTCTGGGTCGCGGCCAGGACGGTGGCCGACGCCACCGGCAGCGTGCTGGCACAGACCGGGGCGACGGTACCGGGTGCAGTAAGGACGAACACCCGGTTCGCGGTGGTGTTCGAACCGGTGGTGAGGGTGACGCCGTCGGTGTCGACGACGGTGACCCTCCCGCCGACACCCACCACCGGAGGACTCACCGTGACAGCGGCGAACGCCGCCGACGGGGCCACCAGCAGAGCGGCACCGACCGCCCCCGTGGTCAACCCGGCGGCCGCCGCCACCCGGGCTTTGGAGCGTGACTTGGACTTACGCATGCGAGGTCCTCCTACGGGTCCCCATGGACCACGTCGCTGGATTGCTGGGCCCAGACGCACGGGTGAACCGTCGCGGGCCGTCTCGCCCGAAGCGTAACGATCCGTGGAGGTTGAGTAGCCTAGAGCAGGAAACATCCTCATATGTCGGACGATTGCCTATTCCGGGTCTCGCGTGGGGACGTGCCGTCCGGAAAGACGGCCCTCGGCCGCAGCCACGTCGATGGATCCGCCCCGCATCCACGACAAGACACCGGCAATCCGAGAATTCGTCGACGGGCTTACTCACACCAATTGATTAAGTAAGCCTTGCCTAACCGATTAGCTCATTTTCGCGAACCCTGCCCGACGAATTAGTCGATTCTCGAGAATGCCGGCCGGATAAAGGTGTGCGACTCGCAGAATCGGTTATGTTCGCAACGGACAGACCTAGCCGCTGACCGAAGGAGAACCGTCGTGACCCAGATGATGGGCATGCCCCGTGTGCAGACCTGCACCGTCACCGACTGTGGATACAACCATGACGGATGCACGGCGTTCGCGATCACGATCAGTGAGATGAACTCGGCCTGTGACACGTTCGCGGGGTCTGGGCTCACCGGCGGCATGGGGGTCGCCACCGCTCAGGTGGGCGCCTGCAAGCGCGCCGACTGTACGTACAACAAGGATCTGGAGTGTCAGGCTCCGGCCATTACGGTGGGCGCCTCCGCCGATAAGGCGGACTGCCTCACCTACCAGCACTCCTGACCGAATCCGGCCATTGATCCCGCCCCCACGCGAGGGGGCGGGATTTCTCGTCTCCGCAGCAGGGTGCCGGTAAGCGGTTGACACCGGGACCCACCCGCGCTAGGTTCACCTCAGATCGAGTAAGACTCAACTTGAGAAACACTCACAGCGAGAAGGATGGCGCGGCGATGGATGAGGCGAGCTTCCTGGCGGGATACGACCCGCGGGACTACCCGGCGGTCGCGGTGACCGTCGACGTGGTGGCGCTGACCATCCGCGACGGGCGGCTCTGTGTGCTGCTGGTCGAGCGCGGCGCACAGCCGTTCGCCGGCCGGCGCGCACTGCCCGGCGGGTTCGCCCGGGACGAGCCGCTCGACGCCGCGGCGATCCGGGAGCTGAGCGAGGAGACCGGCCTGACGCCCGGCGAAGGGCATCTGGAGCGGGTTCATCTCGAACAGCTGAAGACGTACGGCGACCCGGGCCGCGACCCCCGCATGCGGGTCGTGTCCGTCGCCTACCTGGCGTTCGCCCCGAGTCTGCCCGAGCCGACCGCCGGCAGTGACGCCGCCCGCGCCTACTGGGTGCCGGTGGAGGAGGCGACGGATCTGGCCTTCGACCACGACGAGGTGCTGGCCGACGGTCTGGAGCGGGCCCGGTCGAAGCTGGAGTACACGCCGTCGGCGACCGCGTTCGTGGGCACCGAGTTCACGATCGGGGAGCTGCGGCAGGTTTATGCGGCGGTGTGGGGCGAGGAACTGCACGCCGGAAACTTCCACCGCAAGGTGCTGTCGGTCCCGGGGTTCGTGGAGAGCACCGGCGAGACGACGGCACGGGGCGGGGAACGGGGCGGGCCGAAGGCGAAGCTGTACCGGGCCGGTGACGCCCGGCTGCTGCATCCGGCTCTGCTCCGGCCGACCAGGGAGGATCGGGTGCGATGAGCGGATCTCAGGGGGCGGCCCTACGGGAGGCCGGCGGTTCGAGGGGGACGGCCGGCCACCCGACCTTCGAGGAGGCGGTGGCCCGGATCAAGGCGGCCCGGAGCTTCCAGGATCTGACCGAGTCGGAGAACGGCGCGGGTAGGGCGTACCGGAGATGGGCGAAGTTGATCCACCCGGACACGGTGGGGGCGCAACGGCGCGCCACCGCGACGGACGCCTTCGCGACGCTCTCGGCTCTCTACAAGGCGCGCGAGAAGAGCGACTGGCGCACGAACCCGTGGGGCAGCGGCGACGTCGCCGAGCTGTATGTCGACGGCGACCGGCTGATCAAGGTGCCGCGCTCCCCCGCCGACAACGACCTGATGGAGACCGAGGCGACCGCGCTGCGGAAGCTGTGGACGGACGGCGACCCGCGGTTCCGTCCCTACGCGCCGCGCCTGATCGAGACCTTCGTCCACGAGGACGACCAGCGTCGCCGCAGGTGGGTCAACGTGCTGGAACGCCAGCGCGGCATGGGCAGCCTGGCGGAGATCAAGGGCGATCTGGGGGTACGGGACGCGGCCTGGATCTGGCGCCGGCTGCTGATCGCGATCGGCTGGGCGCACCGGGCCGGCGTGGTCCACGGGGCGGTTCTGCCCGAGCACGTACTGATCCATCCGGGCCGGCGCGGCCTGGTTCTCGTCGACTGGTGCTATGCGGGACATCGACCTGCGGCGATAGTGAAAGCGAGGGAGGACCACTATCCGCCGGAGGTGCGCCACGACCGGACCGCTGGACCCGCCACCGACATCTACATGGCGACGGTGCTGATGACGCGGCTGATGGGCTCGCGGATGCCCGTCCCGCTGCGGCGGTTCGCCGCCGGCTGCACCTATGACGCGCCGCGGATGCGGCCGCAGGACGCCTGGGCCCTGTTGGGCGAACTCGACGACATCATCCCCCGGCAGTACCGGAACTGAGGAGCACATCATGGGAAGCGGACACTGGTCGACCGATGTCTACACGGCGGCCGCCGGCTACCGGGCGGCGTCCGGGAAGAGCGCGTTCGACTACAGCGACTCGGGCGCGCGGACGGTCCACCCGGACCTCGACCCGGACGGGGTGTTCATGCGGGAGAGCCGGGACAGCGGGGAGCACCCGTTCAGTACGCCGATCGCGGTGCTGTTCGACGTGACCGGCTCGATGGGCAATGTGCCGCGGGTGCTGCAGACGAAACTGCCGCAGCTGCTGGGCCTGCTCACCCGGAAGAACTACGCGGTCGACCCGCAGATCATGTTCGGGGCGATCGGCGACGCCACCTGCGACCGGGCGCCGCTGCAGATGGGGCAGTTCGAGTCGGACAACCGGATGGACGAGGACCTCGCGAGGATCGTCCTGGAGGGCGGCGGCGGAGGCCAGAAACACGAGTCGTACGAGCTGGCGCTCTACTTCATGGCCCGGCACACGATCCTCGACTCGATGGTCAACCGGGGGCGCAAGGGTTACCTGTTCATCATCGGCGACGAGATGCCGTACCCGCGGGTGAAGCCGCGCGAGGTGAAGGCCGTGATCGGTGACGTCCTGCCCGAGCCGATCCCGACCGAGGACATCCTGGCGGAGCTGAAGCGCAAGTTCGAGGTCTACTACATCCTGCCGACGGCGGCGCACCACAGTGGCGACAAGGAGGTGCTGTCGCGGTGGCGCAAGCTGCTCGGCCAGAACGTCCTGGAACTCGACGATCTGGACGCGGTGTGCGAGACGATCGCGCTGACGGTCGGCCTGGGTGAGGACGCGATCGACCTGGACGAGGGCATCGCGGACCTGACCGACGTGGGCTCGCGGGCCGGCGGCTCGGTGGGGCGGGCGCTGGCGCCGTTGCAACGGACCGCGGTGGTGCGCTCGACGTTCGAGATCGCCGGCGGCCCGGGCGGAAACCAGAGACTGTGAACGGGCACGTCGCGGTGGTCGACCTGGGGTACGGCGACGCCGGCAAGGGCACGGTGGTCGACTTCCTCTGCGCTCAGGGTGGTGTGAAGAGTGTGCTGCGCTTCAACGGGGGTGCGCAGGCCGCCCACAACGTGACCACCGAGACCGGGCGCCACCACACGTTCGCCCAGTTCGGGTCGGGCACGCTGCGGGGCGTGCCGACCCACCTCACCCGCTTCATGGTGGTCGACCCGCTGGCCCTGGCCGGTGAGGCGGCCGCGCTCGGCAATCCGTTCCACCTGCTCACGGTGGACGGGAACGCGCTGCTCGCCACTCCGTGGCATCGCGCCGCGAACCGGCGGCGGGAGACCCGGCGGGGCGAGGAACGGCACGGTTCGTGTGGCATGGGCGTGGGCGAGACGATGGCGTACGCGCAGACGCACCCCGATGCTCCCCGGGTGGGGGACGTGCTCTCACCGCCGCGGCTGCGGCAACGGCTGGCGGCGGTGCGGGCCGCCCTGGGCGACTGCGGCATCCCGGTCGACGACGTGGTGGAGGCGTTCACCTCGTTCGGGGAGGCCGTCCGGATCGTCGGCTCGGCGTACACCGAGGAGTTGCTCGCCTCGGGCCCGTGTGTGTTCGAGGGGGCGCAGGGTGTGCTGCTGGACGAGTGGCGTGGCTGGCATCCGCACACCACGTGGTCGACGACGACGTTCGACAACGTCGCCGCCCTGTGCCCGGACTTCCTGCGGCTCGGTGTGGTCCGCACCTACACCACCCGGCACGGCGCCGGCCCGTTCGTGACCGAGGATCCGTCGCTCTACCTGCCGGAACGGCACAACGGCCACGACGCGTGGCAGGGCGCGTTCCGGACCGGCCACTTCGACGCGGTCGCCCACCGGTACGCGGTGGAGGTCGCCGGTGGTGTCGACGCCCTGGCGGTCACCCACCTGGACGTCCCGGACCGCTGCCCCGGCCTGCGCATCGTCGACTCCTACCGGGTGGGCGACGAGGACTGGGACCGGATCGAGCCGGGCCCCGCCCGCGACCTGGACCACCAGGAGGCGCTGGGCGCCCGGCTCACCGAGGCGCGCCCCGGACGGGGGACACGGCCGGACGACTGGTCGGCGGCGATCTCCACCCGTCTGGGCGCTCCGGTGGTACTCGAATCGTGGGGACCGCTCTCCTCGGACAAGAAGCTCCGATAGGGAGCCGGGCGGTCAGGCCCGGGTCAGCAGGAAGAGCGGGATGAGACGGTCGGTCTTCTTCGTGTACTCCTCGTACTGCGGGAAGGCGGCGACCGCCCGTTCCCACCACACCTCCCGCTCCTCACCGGAGAGTTCCCGGGCGGTGTAGTCCTGCTTCACCTCGCCGTCCTGAAGCTCGACGTGCGGATTGTTGCGCAGGTTGTAGACCCACACCGGATTCTTCGGTGCCCCGCCGAGCGAACCGACGACCACGTACTCACCGTCGTGCTCGACCCGCATCAGCGGGGTCTTGCGCAGCAGGCCGCTCTTCGCACCGACCGAGGTCAGTACGATGATCGGCTTTCCCATGATGTCGTTGGCCTCGGCACCGCCGGTGGCCTCGTACTTCTCTGCCTGCTCGCGCGCCCAGTCAGAAGTGCTGGGGGCGTACTCACCCGTCAACGGCATGATCCCGATCCTACGCACCCGAACCGCACCCCGCCGGACCCCGGAACGCACTTCAGTCACCGCACCTTTATCGCCAGGGCCGGCCACGGATGGGTAGGCCCACCGACGGAAGGTGCAACCACATGCGGAAGACGGCGCGGCGGAACGTTCTCAGCGGCGGAGTCGTGGCGGTCACCGCCGCGGCACTCGGAGCTTTCGCGCTGCCCGCCGGTGGCCAGGCCGCCGGCCCGGTCCCGGTCGGCCCCGCCCTCCCGGCGACCGTCTCCGCAGCCCAGCCGGTCCGGATCGTGACGACCTCCCTGGACTCGACCGGCCGCCCGGTCTACGCGGTCCGCGAGGCCACCAGCAGGGTGTCCGCCGAGCGGATCATCTCGTCCGCCCGCAGGACCGCCGGCACGGTCAGTGTCGAGATCGACCGCAAGGTACGCGCCCTGGACGTGCCGGAGGGTGACGACACCTACCGCGAGTACCAGTGGGACCTCGACAAGATCAGTGTCCCGGACGCCTGGGAGCAGAGCACCGGCACCGACGTGGTGGTCGCGGTCATCGACACCGGCGTGGACGGTAATCACCCCGACCTCGCCGGCAACGTCCTGGCCGGGTACGACGCGATCGACGACACCGAGGGCGGCGACTCGGACGGCAACGGGCACGGCACCCACGTGGCCGGCACCGTCGCCGCGGTCACCGGCAACGGCGAGGGCATCGCCGGTGTCGCCCCGGACGCCCGGATCCTGCCGGTCAAGGTGCTCGACGCCGACGGCACCGGCTGGACCTCGGACACCGCGGAGGGCATCGTCTGGGCGGTCGACAACGGCGCCCAGGTGATCAACCTGTCGCTCGGTGCGGACAGCTCCACCGAGGCCGAGGAGGCCGCGGTCGCCTACGCGATCGAGAACGGCGTCACGGTCGTCGCGGCGGCCGGCAACGAGCGCGAGGTGGGCAGCCCGACCAGCTACCCGGCCGCCTACGACGGGGTCGTCGCGGTCGCCGCCACCGACGCCGACGACGAGATCGCCGAGTACTCCAACCGGGGCGACTACGTGGACGTGGCCGCGCCCGGCAGCGGCATCCTCAGCACCTATCCGGGCGATCTGAGCGAGGACGGCAGCGAGTACGCCGAGCTCGACGGCACCTCGATGGCGGCGCCGCACGTGGCCGCGGTGGCCGCGCTGATCAAGGCGAGCCTGCCGGACATCACTGCGGACGGCATTCAGAACGCTCTGGAGGAGTCGGCCGTCGACCTCGGCGACGACGGCTTCGACCCGGACTTCGGGCACGGGCGGATCGACGCGGCCGCGGCCGTCGAGGCGGCTGCCGGCGGCGGAGGTGGTGGCGACGAGCGCGTCACGCCGGAGCTGGCCACCGACTCGGGTGGACTGGTCTCCTACGGCAGCGGCACCGAGACCACGTTCCAGGTGAGCGCCGACGGCGAGTCCCTGGCCGGTCTGGAGGCCGAGGCCTGCGTGTCGGTCGCCGGCGGGAAGTGGAACTGCGACACGACCGAGTCCGACGAGGACGGCGTCTACTCCGTCGAGCACACCGCGACCGGCGCCTTCCAGGTCCGCCTGACCGTCACCGAGTCGGACACCGTCGAGTCGGTGTCCGAGACCGCCGGATACACCGTCCGCGCGAGCGTCTCGGCGAAGAAGTCGGCCAAGGGCACACTCACGGTGAAGGCGGGCGGCGCCGCCGGGCAGAAGATGACCCTGCAGCGCAAGTCCGGCAGCTCGTGGAAGAACGTCAAGACCTACCCGGTCAAGTCCAGCACCACGATCTCCCGCCTGGCCGGTGGAAGCTACCGCGTCGTGGTGGCCGCGACGAAGACGGTCCAGGGCGTGACCAGCGGCACGGTCAAGCTCTGACCTCGGCGATACCGGCGATCACCCGGGTGGGGTTTACTCGTACCCCATGAGCATCATCTCCCGGGGTTTCGGCGGGCGGCGGCGAGAGCCGTCGCCCGCCCTGCCGCCCGGTCAGTACCTTGCGCACGACTTCCCGGTCCTCTCCGCCGGCCCGACTCCCCGGGTCCCGCAGGAGCGCTGGAAGTTCACGATCGTCACCGAGACCGGTGAGAAGCACACGTGGGACTGGGCGGCGTTCACCGCCCTGCCGGCCGAGGAGATCACGGTCGACATCCACTGCGTCACCAAGTGGTCGAAACTCGGCACCTCCTGGAAGGGCGTCTCCCTCGACACCCTCTTCGAGGACGTGGAGACCGCCGGCGACTACGTGATGGTGCACAGCTACGGCGGCTACACCACGAACGTACCCCTCGAGGACCTGCTCGACGGCAAGGCCTGGATCGCGTACGAGTACGACGGCGAGCCCCTGCACCCCGAGCACGGCGGGCCGGCCCGGCTGCTCATCCCCCACCTGTACTTCTGGAAGTCCGCGAAGTGGGTGGACGGGCTCCGGATGATGCACGAGGACGAACCGGGGTTCTGGGAGGACGCCGGATACCACATGTATGGGGACCCGTGGCGCGAGCAGCGGTATCACGGCGACTGACCTGGCGGGTGGCCACGGTCCGGTCCGCGCACTGGGAGACGGGCTCGGCCCGGACCCTCGCGCTGGACATCCCGGACTGGCCGGGTCACCTGCCGGGTCAGCACATCGACATCCGCCTGACGGCCGAGGACGGCTATCAGGCCCAGCGCAGCTACTCCATCGCGTCGGCCGGTCCGGGCGCGGTCGAGATCAGTGTGCAGCGCCTCGAGGACGGTGAGGTGTCGCCCTACCTCGCCGACGTCGTCGAGACCGGTGACCAGATCGAGGTCCGCGGTCCGGTCGGCGGCTGGTTCGTGTGGCGGTCCGAGTCCACGGCTCCGGTGACGCTGGTGGCCGGCGGGTCCGGGATAGTGCCGCTGATGGCGATGATCCGGGCACGCGGTCTGGCGGCGGGCCGCCAGCCGTTCCGGTTGATCTATTCGGTACGAACTCCCGGCGACGTCCTCTATGCCGACGAACTGCGCCGTCGCGCCCGTGAGGACGCGGGCCTCGACGTGCACTTCGTCTACACGCGCGCGGTTCCCGACGGCTGGCCGGTTCCGCCGGGCCGGATCGGCGTGGCCACGCTCAACACCCACGGGTGGCCGCCCGACTTCGAGCCGGACTGCTTCGTCTGCGGCCCGACCACGTTCGTCGAGACGGCCGCCGACATCCTGGTCGCTCTCGGCCACGACCCGAAACGCATCCGTACCGAACGCTTCGGCGGCGCCTGACCCCGGGGTTGTCGGCTGGTTCCCACCGCTGTCTCAGCACGCGCGAGACAGCGGTGGGAACCAGCCGCAGGCTTTCGGCCGGCTCCGCCGGCCGGAACGGGCGGCTGGTCGTCACCGCTGCCTCAACGGCGTTGAGACAGCGGTGGGAACCAGCCGGTGTCAGGACAGTTCGAGCAGCAGAGCCTGTTCGGGGGTCAGGAGCGGAGCGGGCAGCCCCAGCTCGGTCAGGACCCGGCCGGGCAGCATGATCCCGCCGGCCGCCAGCCACGGGGGCGGGGCGTCCTGCATGGTGCGGGGCGGGACCCCGATCGGGCGGACCGTGTAGGAGCGGTCCGGGTCGAGGCCGGGGAAACGGATCGGCGGCGGCAGGGCGGCGGCCGGCGTACCGAGGGTGACCAGGGCGTACACGGCGTGGGTGCGGTCCTGGGCGACGACACCGTGCAGCAGGTGTGCCGGGTCGGGCGAGTCCGCGCGGACCACCCGGCCGGAGTGCAGCAGCGGGCGCAGGCGCTTGTGCTCGGCGATCCACGCGGCGATGCCGGCCTTCTCGGCGGGCGACGCGGCGGTCAGGTTCCACTCGATGCCGGCACTTCCGAACAGGGCCGTCGCCAGCCGGAAGCCGAGGGCCGAGGTACGGCCGGTGACGTGCGCCGTTCCCGCCCCCAGGTGGCCGCCCAGGTATTCGGGCGGGATCAGGACCCCGGTCCAGCGCTGGATCGACTGCCGGTCGAGCGGGTCGTTGGTGTCCGACGTCCAGAACCGGTCGACCAGCGGAAGGATGCCCAGGTCGATGCGGGCCCCGCCGGAGGCGCAACTCTCGATCTCCACGTGCGGGAACGCCTGCTTGAGCGCGGCGAGCAGCCGGTACAGGGCGCGGGTCTGTCGGTGCGCGACGCCCGGGGTGAGCAGGTCGCGGTTGTGGTCCCACTTGAGGAACGCGATCGGGTACTCGGTGAGCAGGGCGGTCAGGCGGTCGAGCAGGTAGTCGTAGGCCCTGGTCAGGTCCAGGGACCGCTGCCAGCGCCAGGTCGGCCCGCTGTCCAGGATCCAGTCGGGGTGTGCCGTGGCCAGCCTCGAGTCGGGGCTGATCATCTCCGGCTCGACCCACAGCCCGAACTCCATGCCGTGGGCGTGCACGCGGGAGATCAGCGGGTGCAGGCCCTGTGGCCAGACGGCGTCGTCGACGAACCAGTCGCCGAGGGCGCGCCGGTCGTCGCGGCGACCCGTGAACCAGCCGTCGTCCAGGACGAACCGTTCCACTCCGACCTCGGCGGCGGCGTCGGCCAGCTGACCGAGAACGGTCAGGTCGTGGTTGAAGTAGACGGCTTCCCAGGTGTTCAGGACGACCGGGCGCGGCTTCCTCAGGTGCGAGCTCGCGCGGATCCACGGGTGCAGGCGGTCGGAGAGTCCGTCGAGACCGGCGTCGGAGAAGACCGCGACCAGCCACGGCGTCTCGTAGGACTCGCCGGGCGCGAGACGGATCTCGCCGGGGGCCGTCAGTTCGCCGGCGCCCAGGACGCTGCAGCCGAGGGCGGAACGTTCGGCCCAGATCCGCTTGTCGCCGCTCCAGGCCAGGTGGACGGCCCACACCCGGCCGGTCCGGAAGCCGAAACCGGGCGTGCCGGCGACCATCAGGAACGCGTCGTCGTGGCCGGGGCGGCCGTGGCGGCTCTCCCGGCTCCAGATGCCGTGCCGGAGCGGGGCGCGCTGCGGGCTGCGCTCGTGCGACCAGAGGCCGGTGAAGTCGAGCAGCTCGGACGCCTCGGCCGGGATCGGCAGCAGGACGTCCAGGTTCGGCAGGACGAACTCGTCGTGACCACGGTTGGTGAACCGGTGCCGCACCCGCAGGACGCCCTGCCCGGTCAGCTCCAGCTCCGTGACGACCTTTTGCGTGGCGTCGGGGCTCGCGGACCGTATCACTGCCGTTTGTTCATGCAGGTGGGTCTCGACGGTCCGGAAACCGTGACCGGACTCGATCGCCGGACGACCGCTCCATCCCTCGGCGAGGGACGGCAGAAGCGACAACCGCAGGGGTACGTCGATCGAGCTCGGCGGCACCGCGGGCGTGAAGAGCCCGTCCGGTGGATCGAGATCGCCCAGGTCGGGACCCCAGTGCGTGATGTACGCAGCATCACCGCGGGTGTCGAGCACGAGGCTGACACCCGCGGCGCGCAGGTGGAACACGGTCACTCGGCCACCGGGATGGACTGGGACTTCAGGGTGGCGACGGTCTTGGTCTGCGCGGTCTTGAGCGCGTCGGCCAGGGTGCCGGTGCCGGAGACGACGGCCTTGAAACCGTCCGAGGCGGTGGCGTAGGTGTCGGTCATCGTCGGTCCCCAGACGAAGTCGGGCGAGACCTGGGTGGAGGCCGTCGCGAAGACATCGTAGATCTTCTGGCCGCCGTAGAACTCGACTCCCTCGGACAGCGCCGGAAGCTTGGCACCGGTCTTGGTCGCCGGGTAGAGCTGCGCCTCCTTGTTCAGCGCGGTCAGCGCCTCCTCCGAGGTGTTCAGCCAGAGGACGAACTTCGCGGCCTCGTACGGGTGCTTCGAGCCCTTGAAGACCGCGGTGGACGACCCGCCCCAGTTACCGGCGACGGTGCCACCGGCGGTCCACTGCGGCATCGGGGCGACCGCCCACTTACCGGAGGTGTCCGGCGCGCCGGACTTGATGGAGTTGGCGCCCCACACCGCGGAGACCCAGGTCCACGCCTGGCCGGTGTTGTAGGCGTTGTCCCACTCGGTGGTCCACGGCGGGACGGCCGAGACGAGCTTCTTGGTGATCAGGTCCTGCCAGTAGTTCGCGACCTTGGTGGTGGCCTCGTCGGAGAAGTTCACCGTCCACTTGGTCCCGTCGTTGGCGAACCAGCGGCCGCCCGCCTGCCAGGACAGACCGGCGAACTGGCTGATGTCGCTCTGCGAGAAGTTGGTGATGTAGCCGCCGGCCGCCTTCACCTTCTCGGCCGCGGCGGCGTACTCCTCCCAGGTGGTGGGCACCGGGATGTTGTTCTTCTCGAACAGGTCCTTGCGGTAGAACAGGCCCATCGGGCCGGTGTCCTGCGGGATGCCGTAGACCGCGTTCTGCTCACCGAAGGAGACCTGGCCCCAGGTCCAGTCGACGAACTGGTCCTTGGCGGCGGTCACCTCGGCGCAGTCGGCCAGGTTGGTCAGGCCGTCCTGGACGCGGAAGCTGGGCAGCGCGTCGTACTCGATGTGGCCCAGGTCGGGGGCGTTGCCGGCCTTGAGCTGGTTGAAGAAGTTGGCGTAGGTGCCACCGTTGCCGTTCGGGCCGGTCTGCACCTTGACCTGGATGTTCGGGTTCTTGTCGTTCCAGAGCTTCACCACGTTCTCGATCCCGGGGATCCAGGTGGTGTAGGTCAGGGTGACCGGGCCGGACGACGGGGCGCAGGCCGCCGCCCCGGTCGTGGTCTCCTCCGCGTCGCCGCCGGACGAGCAGGCGGTCAGTGCCAGTGCCGAAGCCAGGGCGATGCTGAGCGATCGCATGGGTGGACGCACGTTGATCCTCATTCTCATTGAAGGGGTTACTTGATGGCGCCGGAGCCGAGGCCGTTGCGCCAGAAGCGCTGCAGGATCAGGAAGGCGATCACCAGCGGGACGATCGAGACGAGAGCGCCGGTGAGCACGAGCATCCGCAGCTCGGGGATCTGGTTGACCTGGGTGTTCCAGGAGTAGAGACCGAGCGTGACCGGGAAGAGCTTCTCCTCGCCGAGCATGATCAGCGGGAGCAGGAAGTTGTTCCAGACGGCCACGAAGTGGAACAGGAAGATCGTCACCAGGGCCGGGAACATCAGCCTGGTGGAGATCGTGAAGAAGGTACGGATCTCGCCCGAGCCGTCCAGGCGGGCGGCCTCGAGAAGCTCGTCCGGGACGCTGGCGGTGGCGTAGATCCGGGCCAGGTAGACCCCGAACGGGTTCACCAGGCTGGGCAGGAAGACCGACCAGAAGGTGTTCGTCGCCTCGAACTGGCTGAAGATCAGGAACAGCGGCAGGGCGAGCGCCGTGGCCGGCACGAGGACCCCGCTGAGGACCACGTTGAAGATCGCCTCCCGGCCGGGGAAACGGTACTTGGCCAGGGCGTATCCGCACATGGCGGCCAGTAGCGTGCCGAGCAGGGCGGCGCCGCCGGTGTAGAGGACGCTGTTCAGCATCCAGCGCAGGAACACCCCGTCGCGGTAGGCGAACAGCTCCCTGAGGTTGTCCACCAGCGAGAAGTCGGCGAACCAGAGCGGGGCCGTGTTGGTGAACTGCCCACGGGACTTGGAGGCCGCGACCAGCAGCCACCAGATGGGGACCAGGAAGTACAGCGTCGCGGCACCCATGACCAGCGTGGGAGCCAGCCGGTTGACGTTCTTCACTTGTCCCCTCCACGCTGGGTGACCTTCAGGAAGGCGAAGGACAGCACGCACGTCGCCAGCGCCAGGACCACCGAGAAGGCCGCCGCCAGGTTGAAGTTCGGGATGGACGAGGTGGAATAGACCGTCAGGTTCGGCGTGTACGTGCTGGTCACCGCGGAACTGAAGGTGCGGAACACGGCCGGCTCGGCGAGCAGCTGGAGCGTGCCGATGATCGAGAAGACGGTGGTCAGCACGATGGCCGGCATCACCAGGGGGATCTTGATGGACCAGGCGGTACGGATCGCGCCGGCGCCGTCGATCTTCGCCGCCTCGTACACCTCCTGCGGGATCGCCAGCAGCGAGGAGTAGATGATCAGCATGTTGTAGCCGACGTACACCCAGGTCACGACGTTCGCCATAGACCAGAGCACCAGGTCGGCGTCGAGCAGGTCGACGGCGCTCGTGACCGCGGTGAACGGCGACAGGTTCGGTGAGTAGAGGAAGCCCCACATGATCGCGGCGACCACCCCGGGCACGGCGTAGGGCACGAAGAACGCCAGCCGGAAGAAGCGCCTCCCCTTGACCAGGCCCGAGTCCAGCAGCAGGGCGAAGATCAGGGCCAGGCCCAGCATCACCGGCACCTGCACGATCCCGAACAGCAGCACCCGGCCGATCGACTCCCAGAACGGGCCGTCGGTGAAGACCCGCTGATACTGGTCGAGACCGCCGAACACCTCCGTGGCCTTACCGAACGTGCCCTTGCGCTCGACCTTGTAGAGCGACTGCTTAATCGCGTACAGGATCGGGGCCAGGTAGAACGCCGCGAACAGCAGAACGAACGGAAGGATGAAGAAGGTCAGCGCCTTCCACTTGCCTTTCACCGGATCTCCTCCCGCACGACCGCTACGCCGCCGCCCTGCACTGTCAGCACGCCGTCGACGCTCTCCCCGGTGACCAGGTCGTGGCCCCGGGCGGGATGCTCGACGGGCTCCGTGCCGTGGTTGATGACGAAGAGGTAGCTGCGGTCGCCGGCCCGGCGACGCACGACCTCTGTGTCCGATTTATCCGACATGACACCCGTGGCCTCGCGGAGTACATCGGACATGTCCGTCTTTGTAGCTACGTACCAGGCGGTCCCGTCACCGTGCTGGTTCCGCGTGATCGCCGGGATGCCGGCCATCGGGCCGTTCTCGTAGGTTGCGATCACCGACGCCGTCGTGGTGCGCAGCCGCTCGGTCCAGAGCGTGCCGATCGCGCCGTTGCTCAGTGCCACCTCGGCGCCGGGCAGCAACGGGGCGAACTCCTCGGCCAGCACACCGAGCACGTCCCGGAACGCACCCGGGTAACCGCCGAGCCGGATCCGGTCCCGCTCGTCGACGATGCCGCTGAAGTAGGTGACCACCAGCCGGCCGCCGGCGGACACGTAGTCGGCGATCGCCTGCGCGTCGGTGTCACTGACCATGTAGAGGCCGGGGACCACGACGAGCCGGTAGCGGCTCAGGTCGGCATCCGGGGCGACCACGTCGGTGGTCACGCCCAGGTCCCGCAGTGCCGCGTGGGCCGAGTGCACCTGGTCGAGGTAGGTGACCGCCTGCGACGGCCGGGCCTCACCCTCGGCCGACCACCACGACTCCCAGCTGAAGAGCAGGGCCACGTCGGCCTCGACCTCGGTGCCGGCCACCTCGCCGATCCGGTCCAGCGTCTCGGACAGCTTGAGCACCTCACGCCAGGCGACCGTGTCGGTGCCGGCGTGCGGCAGCATCGCCGAGTGGAACTTCTCGGCGCCCTGGGCCGAGGCCCGCCACTGGAAGAAGCAGACCGAGTCCGCGCCGCGGGCCACGTGCGTCAGCGAATTGCGGATCATCTCGCCGGGCACCTTGGTGACGTTGTGCGGCTGCCAGTTGACCGCACCGGCCGCCTGCTCCATCAGCATCCACGGGCGGCCGCCGGCCAGGCCGCGGGTCAGGTCGGCGGCGAAGGACAGCTCCGCCACCGGATCGCCGAGGCGGTGGTCCAGGTAGTGGTCGTTGGCGATGACGTCCATCTCCGGCGCCCAGGACCAGTAGTCAAGGTTGCGGATGTGGGCGGTGACCATGAAGTTCGTGGTGACCGGGACGTCCGAGCGGGCCCGCAGCAGAGCCGCCTCGGCCCGGTAGTAGCCGAGCAGCTCGTCGGAGCTGAACCGCTGGAAGTCGATCAGCTGGGCCGGGTTGCGCAGGGAGAGCGCGAGACGGGGCGGCTGGATGTCCGACCAGTCGGAGTAGCGCTGGCTCCAGAAGGAGGTGCCCCACGCCTCGTTCAGCGTCTCGATCTTGCGGTAGCGCGAGCGCAGCCAGGTCCGGAACGCGTCGGCGCTGGTCTCGCAGTAGCACAGGGCGTTGTGGCAGCCCAGCTCGTTGGAGACGTGCCAGAGCGCCAGGGCGGGGTGGCTGCCGTACCGGTCGGCGACCCGTCCGACCAGGTCGAGGGCGCGCTCCCGGAAGACCGGGGAGCTCGGGCACCAGGCCTGGCGGCCACCCGGGAAGCGGGTGGTGCCGTCCGCGGCGACCGGCAGCGTCTCCGGGTGGCGGCTGCTCAACCACGGCGGCGGCGACGAGGTGCCGGTACCCAGGTTGATCTTGATGCCGTGCGCGTGCAGCAGCTCGATGACCTCGTCGAGGTCGTCGAACCGGTACTCGCCGGGACTCGGTTCGAGGTTGGACCAGCCGAAGATGTTGACGGCGACCAGGTCGACCCCGGCCCGCCGCATCAGGGCGGCGTCCTCGCGCCAGACGTCCGGCGACCACTGTTCGGGGTTGTAGTCGCAGCCCAGGCTGATGCCCGGGACCGGCATACGCACGCTTTTCATAGAACTCCTGGTCAAGGAATGTGTGCACGTGCACACATTTCCGTGAGCCTAAACGGCGGTTACGGATGTGTGAACGTGCACACAGTAGGACTGGCCTGCGGAGAGGTCAATAGGCCGGCGGTTACTGTTGACCTCATGTCCCGGCCCCAGCCTCACAAGCGCGCCACCGTGCACGACATCGCGGCCGCGGCCGGCATGTCCCGGGGCACCGTCAGCCGCGTCCTGAACGGCGGATACGTCTCCGCCGAGGCACGAGCCGCCATCGAGACGGCGATGAGCGATCTTGGTTACGTACCGAACAACGCGGCACGAGCCCTGAAGATGCGCAGGTCGCAGGCGGTCGCGTTCGTCGCGCTGGAGCCGCACTCTCTCTTCCTCGACGATCCGAACATCGGCTCGATCATGCTCGGCGCCAACGCCGCCCTGTCCCTGGCCGATCACCAGATGGTCAGCCTCGTCGTCGAGTCGGCCCGCGACACCGAGCGCGTCGCCCGCTACCTCAGCGGCGGTTTCGTCGACGGCGCCATCGTCGTCTCGGCCCGGACGAAAGACCCGATCATCCGGGTGATCAGCGACCTGTCACTGCCGGCCGCGTTCGTCGGCCACCCACCCGACCTCGATCAGAACATCCCCTTCGTCGGAATAGACAACGTCGGCTCGGCCCGCGCCATCACCGAGCACCTGGCCACCGGCGGCCGCCGCCGGATCGGCATGATCGCCGCCGCCCTCGACCGCGACTCCGGCATCGACCGCCTGGCCGGCTTCCGCGCCGCCCTCGGCCCGCTCTTCGACGCCGACCTGGTCGCCGACGTGCCGCACTACGACTACGGCTCCGGCGTCAAGGGCATGCGCGACCTGCTCGAACGCGACCCGTCCATCGACGGCGTCTTCGCCGCGTCCGACGCCATCGCGGCCGGCGCCCTCGAAGCACTGCGCGACGCCGGGCGCAGCGTCCCCGGCGACGTCGGCGTCGTCGGCTTCGACGACAGCACGTGGGCGGTCCGCTGCCAGCCCCAGCTCACCACGGTCCACCAGCCGGCCAAGGAGATCGGGTCGTGCGCGGCCCAGCTCATCCTGCGGCAGTTGCGCGGCGAGCACCCCGATCCGGGCGGCCAGCTCCTGCCCACCCCGCTGGTCCTCCGCGACTCCGCCTGACGGCGAGATCCAACCCCCGCTTCGGTACGGGACAGGCCGTCCTCGCCGAAATCACGCCGCCCCCGGGCCACCGCGCGCGGCAGGCGGCACTCGAGGCCGCAGCGCGACCGCCGGGCGTATGCGGTGGTTCCCCGGCTGGTCCTCACCGCTGTCTCAGCGCTGCTGAGACAGCGGTGGGAGCCAGCCGAGATGCGCCGCGACGGCACGGCGTCGGCCGGGATCAGCCGCGGCGGCCGCGGAAGAGTTGGGTGAGGGACGGGGCCGGGGGCGGCGGGACCGGGCGGTGGACGGGCGGGGGCTTGGAACGGCCGATCGGACGGTCGTAGTCGGCGGTGGCGATCGCGTCGACGGCCTGGTCGTCGGTGAAGTCCTCGGAGCCCGGGATGGAGTCGACGAAGCCGACGAGCACGCCGTCGCGCATGACCTGCGCCTTGAGGGCGGCACTGCCGTCGTCACCCCAGAGCGCCTCGCGGCCGTCGGGCAGCACGATGCGGACCGCATAGCCGGAGCGCCCGGCACTCGGCAGTTTCAGATGGGCGAACACGCTGCGCGCCCGCAGTGCCCCGACCAGTCGGCGGGCCCGGCTCTCTTGCATGATCCGACGCTAGCTCGCATCCCTGGAAGCACGCTGAAGATCAGCTCGACGCGCCGGGACGAGTCCGAACAGGTCCGCACAGAGCTGTACACGAAACATGACCTTGCGTGATATCCCCAGGTCACATCGATACATGTTACTACTTCTTAACAGGAATTTCACCGGATTCCTTTTCTCGGACACCCGGCCTACTGTGCGGTAACCGAAGCGCTTCGGTCCCCGGATCCCCACGTGGAGCATCGGAGGCCCTCGATGAGAATCGCCAGCGTTCTCGTCACTTCGTCCGTCCTGAGCCTCGTCCTCGCCGCACCCGCTCACGCGGCGAGCAGCATCGACTACGTCGCCCTCGGCGACTCCTACTCCTCCGGCGTCGGCGCGCCCGGCCAATCCGGTACCTGCCTGCGCAGCAAGAACAGCTACGCGGGCAAGTGGGCCGCCGCCAACAGCCCCGCGTCCTTCCAGTTCCTCGCCTGCGGCGGCGCCGTCACCGACGACGTCCGCACCCGTCAGGTGCCGGCCATGAACGCCGGCGCCGACCTGATCAGCATCACCATCGGCGGCAACGACGCCGGCTTCGCGCCGACCATCGTCACCTGCCTGACGTCGAGTGACTCGGCGTGCGCCGCCAAGGTCAACGAGGGCAAGGCGTACGTGGCCGGCACCCTCCCCGGCAAACTGGACGCCACCTACGCGGCGATCCGGGCGAAGGCACCGGGCGCCCGGGTGGTGGTGCTCGGCTACCCGCTGATCTTCGACACCTCGTCGCTGCTCTGCGAGATGAGCACCGCCAAACGGCGCTCGATCAACGACGGCGCCCGCGTCCTCAACGAGATGATCAAGCAGCGTGCCGAGGCGGCCGGATTCGTCTGGTCCGACGTACGCGACGAGTTCACCGGCCACGGTGTCTGCTCGTCCCGGCCGTGGCTCAACGGGCTCACCATCATCCCGCCGCAGAACTCCTACCACCCCAACAGCAGCGGCTACACCAGCGGATACCTGCCCGCCCTCTCCGGTTCGGCAGCCTGACCGGCGCGGCCCGCCGACCCCACCCGGCCGGCGGGCCGACCCGTACCCTCGCCTGCCCGACCGTCGCCCTCCGCGGCAGGCGGAAGCAACCCATCGGCACCGGGAAGCGGACCGGCCCCGCCGCCCAGAGCCGCCATCGTCTTCGTCATGGCCCGCCTGAACACGCTGCTCTTCCTCGTCGTCGTCGCGCTCGCCGTGGTGGCGTTGATCGACTGTCTCCTCACCGAGCGGTCCCGGTTGCAGTCGTTCCCACGCGGCGCCTGGACCGTGCTCATCCTGCTGTGCCCGGTCTTCGGCCCGGTCGCCTGGTTCCGGGCTGGCCGCGCCGCCCCGGCCGGCGCCCCCACCCTCGCCGGCGCATCGGTCCCGGCCACGACCGCGCCGAAGGGCCCGGACGACGACCCGGAGTTCCTCGACCGGCTCGCCGAGGCCATCCGCAACCCCTGACACCCGGCTGGCTCCTGCCGCTGTCTCGGGCCGCTCGAGACGACGGTGACAACCAGCCCCGCACCCTCGGCTGGCTCTCACCGCTGTCTCGCGGGCTCTGAGACAGCGGTAGGAGCCAGCCGCCTTCCTCCGGCTGGACGCCAGCGTCGTCTCAACGCAGTTGAGACGACGGTAGGAACCAGCCACCTCCGCCCGGCTGGACGCCAACGCCGTCTCAACGCAGTTGAGACAGCGGTAGGAACCAGCTACCTCCGCCCGGCTGGACGCCAACGTCGTCTCAACGGCCACGGGGTGCGAGGTGTTGCTCGACGTGACGGCGGGCCTGCACTCTCACCCTTTGGGTGGGGGTCGCAGGCCCGCCGTCGTGGCTGCCGTTCAGCGCTGCGGGGCCGGTGGCTGCGGGCCGCACAGGGATCTGATCGCACCCAGCAGCGTCGACCGGGTGAACGGTTTCTCCAGCAGCATGCTGTTGTCGTCCAGTTGCAGCTGCGGGCCGAGTGACGCCGCCGTGTAACCGGACATGTAGAGCACCGGCAGATCCGGCTGGTGCGTGCGCAGCGCCCCGGCCAGTTCCGGCCCGGTCATCGTCGGCATCACCACGTCGGTGATCAGCAGGTCGGGACGGGCGCCCGAGGCGACCTGGGTGACCGCCATCAGCGCGTCGGTGGCGACCGCGATCTCGTACCCGGCCGGCTCGATCAGCCGGCGTACCAGTTGGGCGACGTCGGGTTGGTCCTCGACGATCAGCACCCGGCCGATCACCGCGGTCTTCTGCTGCCGCTCCCCCGATGTGCCGGGCTTCTGCTCGGCGGCCGGCAGATAGATGTGTACGGTCGTCCCCATCCGGGGCTTCGACTCCAGCTCGATGTGCCCGCCCAGGTTGTGCACGATCCCGGCGGTCGTCGCCAGGCCCAGTCCGGCGGCCGTCGGGCGGGTGGTGAAGAACGGCTCGAGCGCCCGCTTGCGGACCTCGTCGTCCATGCCGGTGCCGGTGTCGGTGACCACCAGGTGCACCAGCTTGCCGGTCGGAGCGCCCTCGGCCAGCTGGCCCGGCTCGACCGTCTCGTTGGTCGCGGTCACCCGGACCATGCCGCCGTGCAGCATCGCGTCCCGGGCGTTCGCCGCCAGGTTGACCAGCGCCTGTTCGAGCGGGCCGCGTTCGGCTTTCACCGGCCACACGTCCGGGCCGAACGCCAGGTCCAGGCCGATGCGTTCGCCGAGCGTCCGGCTGAACAGCGCCTGCACGTCGGTGAGCAGATCCGGGATCGGGATCACCTCGGGCCGGTGCCCCTCGCTGCGGCCGAACGCCAGCAGCTGGTGGGTGAGCGTACGCCCGGTGCCGACCGCGTCCAGGATGTCCTTGGCGAGCTGGTGGTGCGGCGAGTCCTCGTCGGCGGTGCCGAGGATCATGTCCGCCGAGCCGGCCACCACGGTCATCAGGTTGTTGAAGTCGTGCGACAGGCCGCCGATCAGATGACCGAGGCTGTCCAGCCGGCGCAGGTGGTCGAGCTGCCGTTTCAGGCCGCGCGCGTCGATGTGGTCGGTGGTGTCGGTGATCATGCACAGCACGCCGGCGAACTCGTGGCTCTCGTCCTGCACCGGCATCATGCTGACCCGGACGCTGCGCCGGGACCCGTCCGCGCGCATCAGCCGGGTCGCACCGACCGTGGACCGGCCGGTACGGCACTCGTTGATCCGCCGGTCGAGCTCCTTCTGGCCCACGTTGTCGAGGAAGCCGCGCAGCGACACCCCGATCAGCTCGGCCCGGGGCATGCCCAGGACCACACCGATCGGCTCGTTCGCGTAGGTGGCCACCCCGTGCGGGTCCAGTTGCAGCACACCCTCCGGGATCGTCTCCAGTACCCGGCGGTAGCGCTCCTCGGCGTTGCGCAGCCGCTCCTGGGCGCGCGATGAACTGACCGCCAGCGCCAGCTCACCGGCGATGTCCCGGGCCAGTTCCACCTCCTGGGTGGAGTACAGGGCATCGGGGGTGTGCCGGGTCAGGATCAGATAGCCGGAGTACGTGTTGTCGACGATCACCGGGCACAGAATGGCCGCGGTGACCGACAGCTCGGGGGAGGCCAGACCGGCGGCCGACTCACCGGCCAGCACGATCGGGCGACGGCTCGCCGCCAGAGTCGTGGAGAACTCGTCGTCGGGGGTCTGGCCGGCCCGGGACAGATCCCGGGCCAGCGGTGCCGATCGTTCGTTGTCGACGTGGTGGTAGGAGATCTGCTCGTAGTGCCCGTCGTCGCGGAGCAGCTGCACACCCGCGCCGTCACCGACCATGTCGGCGGCGGCGCGGGCGGCCGTGGACCGTACCTCGGCCGGGTCCGTCACCGCTCGGCTGAGGGCGAGGGCAAGGTCGGCAAGCGCGTACCGGAGGGGGGAAGCCATGACACCCATGCGGTAATGATTCGCGTTTCCTGAGGCCGGTGAGGCCGATTTGCCAGAATCAGGCGAACAGTGCGCTCACCGACTCGCCGTTGTGAATCCGCCGCATGGCCTCGGCCAGCGCCGGTGCCACCGAGATGACGGTCAGCTTGTCGGTGGCCTTGTGCTTCGGGATCGGCACCGTGTTGGTGCAGACGATCTCCTCGATCTCCTTCTCCGCCGAGAGGCGCCGCACCGCGTCGTTGCTGAACAGGCCGTGCGTACACGCCACCCGGACACTGCGTACGTTGCGCTCGCGCAGCCGGGCCAGCAGCTCGAACACCGTGCTGCCCTTGGCGATCTCGTCGTCCAGCACGATCACGTCCCGGTCGGCGACCTCACCGATCACCGAGCTGATCACCACCTTGTCGTCGGCGAACCGCTGCTTCGCGCCGGCCGCCACCTCGATCCCCAGCATCCGCGCGAAGGCCGCGGCCTCCTTGGCGTTGCCCAGGTCGGGCGAGACCACCACGGTGTTGCTCAGGTCGTAGCCACGGAAGTGGTGGGCCAGCTCGCGCAGCGCGTGCAGGTGATCCACCGGGATGCTGAAGAATCCGTGCACCTGCGGCGAGTGCAGGGTCATCGCCAGCACCCGGTCGGCGCCGGCGGTGGTGAGCAGGTCGGCGACCAGACGTCCCCCGATCGAGATACGCGGGGCGTCCTTCTTGTCACTACGGGCGTACGCGTAGTGCGGGAGCACCACGGTGATCCGGGCGGCCGACGCGCCCCGCGCCGCGTCCAGCATGAACAGCAGTTCGGCGAGATGTTCCTGGGTCGGCGGGACCAGCGGTTGGATCAGGAACACGTCGCGTTCCCGGCAGTTGCCCTGTAGTTGGACCTCGATGCAGTCGTTGGCGAAGCGGTCGATCCGGGTAGGCATCAGCGGCACGGCGAGGTGCTCGCAGATCTCCTTCGCAAGATCAGGATGGGCGGATCCGGTGAAAACGGCGATGTCGCGCACGGCCCGAGGATAAAAGGCCGTCCGCCGGGGTCGAAACACCGGTCCTGGCTCGACTAACTTGACAGCCATGAACGGACTCGCCGTCGCGTGCCGCCGTGTCGTCCACATCTACCGGGCCGAGGCCGGTGACGTGGTCGCTCTCGCCGGTGTCGACCTATCCATCGCCCCCGGCGAGACCCTCGCCCTCGTCGGCCCGTCCGGCTCCGGCAAATCCACGTTGATCGCCCTGCTCTCCGGCCTGATGCGCCCGTCCGCCGGCCGTATCAACATCGGCACCTACGACATGGGCAAACTCTCCGACGGCGAGATCTCCCGGCTGCGCGGCACCGAGATCGGCGTCGTTCTCCAGGGCGCCGCCCGCAACCTGCTCCCGTACGCCACCCTGCACCGCAACATCTGGCTCGCCCAGCGGCGGGCCGCACACACCCGCGGCATCGAACTCGACGACCCGGACCGCATCCTCGACCTGGTGGGCCTGCCCGGCCAGGGCCGCCGCCGGCTCGCCGACCTCACCCCCGGCGGCCGTCAGCGGGCCGCCCTCGCCGTCGGCATCGCCACCGGTCCCGGCCTGCTCCTGGTCGACGAGCCGACCAGCCGCCTCGACACCGCGGGCCGCGACGAGGTCCTCGACGCTCTGGAGACGGTCAACACCGAACGCCAGACCACCATCATCGTCGTCACGCACGACAACGAGGTCGGCGCCCGCCTGGGCCGGGCCGTCACCATCCGCGACGGGCGCGTCGGCGCCGAGGGCCGCGACGGCCAGGACTTCGCGGTGGTCGCCGGCGACGGCACGGTCCAGTTGCCACCGGAGGTGCTGGGCTCCTACCCGCCGGGCACCCTGTTCACGGTCGCGCACATCGACGGCGAGGTCACCCTGGTGCCGTCCGGGCACGAGACCGCGGCCTGACACCACCCGTCAGAGGTACGCCTGGAGCACCGCCCCACCGCAGCAGAGGTCAGGGGCGGGGCCAGGTGGCGGCGCCGTCGGCGAGGTGGAGTTCGCGGTCGCAGGCGGCCGCCGCCTCCGGGTCGTGGGTGGCGAAGACGACGGCCGCGCCCCGGGCCGCCTCGGCACGCAGCAGGTCGAGCACACGCTGCCGGTTGGCGGCGTCGAGTTCGCTGGTCACCTCGTCGGCGAGCACGATGTCACCCCGCAGGGCGAGGCCCCGGGCCAGTGCGGCGCGCTGCTGCTGACCGCCGGACAGTTCGTCGATCAACTGGTTCGCCTGACCGGAGAGGCCCAGCACCTCGAGTGAGTCCGCGGTGCGCCGGCGGGCGTCCGCAGGACTGCCACCGGTGGCGATCACCGCCACCGACACGTTCTCGGCGGCGGTCAGGATCGCCGCGAGACCGTTGTCCTGCGGGATCAGCACCACGTTGAGCGCGACGGCGTGATCCCGGCCGGTCAGCGCCGCCCCGTCGACCGTCACCGTGCCGGCGCGCGGGGACAGCAGGCCGGCCATCGCGTTGAGCAGGGTGGTCTTGCCGGCTCCGGACGTCCCGGTGATCGCGAGCACCTCCCCGGGACGGGCGGTCACGGTCACCCCGGTCAGCACGGAGCCGCCGTCGCCGTACCCGAACTCGGCCGCCTCCACGGTCAGCGTCCCCATCGTCGTCTCCTCCACGTCATGGCCACCTGCCAACGTCAGTCACTGCACACCCGGCCCGCCCGAGGAGGGCCCGTAAGCCCGGCCCGCCGAAGGAAGACCCGCAACCCGGCCCACCGGAGGAGGGCCCGCAAGCCGGGCCCGCCGAAGGAAGGCCCGCAAGCCGGCCCACCGGAGGAAGGCCGGTAATCGGAATCGGTCGCTCCCGTGCGCGGCGGGCCGTCATCGTGACTCGATCCGGCGCCGGAGGTCGCGTCCGCTCAGCACTGCCACCAGGAACTGGACGACGAGGACCGCACCGGCGGCCGCCAGCAGCGCCGTGGGCCTCGGCCAGGTGGGCAGCGGCAGGTCGGGCGGGGTGAGACCGGCCAGCGGCAGCGCCCACCCGGTGAGCCGCCAGGCCGCGGCCGCGACCAGCAGGCCCACGGTGGTCGCGATGACGACGAGCACCGGGTACGTCCAGAGGGTCGCCAGTCCGGCCGGCCGCGGACGGAGCCCCTGGGTGCGCAGCGCGGTGAGATCCTCGGTGCGCCGGGCCCGGTCGACGGCGACGGTGAGCGCGAGCGCCCCGGCCCCGAGCAGCCCGGCGAGGACCGCGGCGAGCAGGTGGAACCAGAGCGCGACGGCCGGTCCCTGCCGGTCGAGTCCGGCTTTGACCTGGGCGGCAGAGGTCTCGGAGACGACCTGGAGGCCGTGTTGAGCCAGCCGGTCGACGATCTCGGCGGGTGCGTCGGCGTTCAGCCAGACCTCGGGTTGCGACACGAGCTTCGGGGCGACGGAGATCAGGTCGCTGTACTCGAGGTCGACGATGACGCCCTGGCGGCCGATGGCGGGCACGGCCGGCAGGGCGACCGCGGACGTGACCGGGATGGTGGTGGCGCCCGAGTCGATGATCGTGCCGGAGGCGGGCGGATTTCCGGCGTACGCGATGGGTAGTGGATACGGCGTGGTGACCGGCTGGATCCAGGCGGTGTCGGTGACCGCTCCGGTGACTTTGAGGTCGGCCCGCAGACCGTCGGGCGCCGCGGACAGCTTTGCCGCCGGGGTGGCACGCCAGCGGCCGGGGTCGGTGAGCGGGGCGGGCGTGGCGGTCCGCATGCCGCGGATCACCACCTCGCCGGTGGCCTCGACGTTGCTGCCCGTCCCGGAGATCCGGACGGCGTTGAGCCGGCATCCCTTCTCGCAGATCTCCACGTTCTCCCGGTAGGTGTGTGTGCCGGGTTTCAGGTCGCCAAACTCCAGAATCTGCACCCCGGGGCCGTCATTCGCCGAGAGGGAGACCGCCAGCTGCATGACGCCGGTGGTGGCGGCGGTGACCTCCATCGCGATGTCCGGATCGGCGAAGGTGACCGGCGGGGGCGGCTGCTCCGGGTGGAGCACGTCGCTCAGTCCGTCGCGGCTCGGGGCGCCGGCCGACCAGGCGGGGACCGCGGCCAGGGCCCGGGTGTCCACCGCGAGACCGGGCGGCGTCGAGGAGCCGCCGGGGATGCGGACGACGGCCATCGCGAACCGGCCGTCCGGGTCGACGGCGCGGACTCCGGTGAGCAGGCCCTGCCGGGTGACCGGCTGAACGACGAGGACCCGCTCGGCGCCGGTGCCGAGCGACGCTTCGACGTCCCGGCCGCCGGCGGCGGTGTCGACGGTGCAGGCGGCGTATCCGGCGACCGCGACCGAGGCGACCAGCAGCGCGAACAGGCGGCCGGCGCCGGGCCGGCGGGACAGTTGGATGCCGGCGAGCGCGACACCGAGCCGGCCGCCGTGCAGAGCGCGAACGGCATAGCGGTTGACCAGCGGCAACAGCAGGCGGGCCGCGACCAGTGCCAGGGCCAGCACGATCAGGGCGGGTGCGAACAGCCCGAACCCGGTGAGCGGATCGTCGGAGACGAAGTACTGGACGCCGGCGGCGATGGCGAGCACCGCGACGACGGCCTCGGCGGCGGCCAGCCGGCGGCGGTCCGCGGGTGGGGTGCGCCGCAGCAGCCGGCTGACCGGGCTGATCAGCTGTCGCCGCTGGGCCGCCACCGCGGCGACGAGTGCGGCCGCCGCGGCCAGCGGCGCGAACCGCAGGGAGGTGAGGGCCGGTGCCGTCCCGACACCGGGGAACAGCGCCGCCGCCACACCGTTGACCAGCAGCTGTCCGGCCAGGCAGCCGGCGACCGCGCCGCCCAGCACGGCGACCAGGCTCTCCCCGGTGGCCAGCCACCATCGGGTCCACCAGCGGGCGCCGCGGAGCGCCACGACGGCGAGCTCACTCTGGCGGCCTTCCGCCCCGTAACCGACGGTCAGGTAGATGGTGAAGCAGGCGAGCAGCACGAGCGGCACGGCCAGCACCGGGACCAGCAGCCGGGCGGCGGCCCGGCCCTCGTCGATCCGGTCGAGCAGGCGCGGGATGCCGCTGTTGAACTGGAGCGAGTCCTCCAGCTCGGCGGCGGTGGCGTCGAGCCGTTCCATGTCGGCACGGAGCTGGTCGAGCCGGTCGATGTCGAGGGTGCCGGGTTGGGCGACACCGTCGATCGACATGGTGGTGGTGGTCCGCTTGGTCGTCTCGAGGGTGCCGGCGGTGGTGAAGACCGGTTCGCCCGGCCCGATGCCGTCGCCGGAGACGAAGTAGCCGTGGAGTCCCCAGTACGCCGAGCTGCTGTCGGGGACCCGGTAGACGCCGACCACGGTCAGTTTCTTGGGCGGGCCGTCGGGCTCCCAGGTGGGCGGGCGCACCAGGCCGTTCATCCGGGCCGCGGTCAGCGAGATCGTGTCGCCGGCGGTCAGCTTCCGCTGCTCGGCGGTCTTCTCACCGATCAGCACGTCGCCCTCGCCGATCAGGCAGCGGCCGGCGGTCAGCTGCACATGGGCGCAGACCTCCTGACGGAACACGAACCGGGTGGGGAAGTCGTTGGTGGGAGAGAGCCCGACCGTCGGCACCTCGGCGGAGTGATAGAAGGCGAAGCCACCGAGGCCGAGCAGCAGCACCCGCCCCACATCGGGGAACTCGATCCCGACGCTGGGGGACGCCTCCTGGAGGCTGTCGCTGGTGCGGCGGGTCGACAGGGTCAGCTCGCTGGTCGGCGCGGTCGCGATCTGGCCGTCGGCGACCGCCCGCTCGGCCGCGATCAGGTAGGCCGGGGCGGCCACCGCGGAGGCGACCGCGAGCATCGCCAGCAGTGCCAGGGTGACCGCCTGGCCGCGCCGGTTCCAGACCATCGCCAGGACCAGGGAGATCATCGGCCCGCCTCCCTGTCGCGCAGGCTTCTCATCAGCGGTTGCAGGGCGATCCGGCCGGTCACGCCGAGCACGGCCAGCGCCACCACCACGGCCAGTGCCGTCGTCACCGGGTCCAGCGGGCCGGGTGGCGGCAGCACGGCCCAGCCGTCGGTGAACGGCGGAACCGTCCGGCCGGTCACGTCGACGGCCAGCAGCGCGGCCAGCACCCCACCGGCGAGACCGGCCACGATCAGGGCCGCGGTGCCCGCCCACCCGGTGCTCACCGTGACGCGGCGGGGCAGGCCCTGGAGGCGTAGCGCGGCCAGCTGCTCGGCGAGCGAACGCCGGTCCACGGTGGCCGCGACGGCGACGGCGACGGCCGCCAGCAGCAGCGCGGCGACGCCCGCCAGCAGCTCGAAACGGACGAGGACGGCCGGGCCCTGGGTGCCGAGGCGGGCGGCCAGACCGGCCACGTCGGTGTCGTCGCTGACGGTCAGGCCGGCCGCGGTGAGGGCGTCGACGATGCCGGGCCGGGCGTCCGGCGCGAGCCACACCTGGAACTGGCCGCCGGGGTCGGAGTCGGCGGCGAGGCGGCGGGTGCTGTCCAGGTCGACGATCAGACCGGAGCTGCCGACGGCGGGCAGAGCCGTCACATTCCGGACCACCTGTACGGGCGTGAGCTCCCCATACCCCGGAAGAAGTGCCTCGCCGTCGCGCCATCTGTCCGGAACCGGCCCGGCCAGCAGGGCGGGCAGCGGCAGCAGGTGGTCGGACGCCCACGCCTCGATACCGATCCGGTCCACCTCGGTGGTGTTGTCGTCGGCGGCCAGCCGGAGGGTCCCGTCGGCCGCGACCAGGTCGATGGCGGCGCCGGTGGTGCCGACCCGCCAGCGGGTGATGTCACCGAGCGCGGCCCCGCCGAGGACGGCGCCGCCCTGATCGAGCCCGCGCAGGACGACCACGGACCCGGGCGGTGACGGTCGTACCCGCCCGTCCGGACGGGGCGGGCCGGTCAGTTCCCAGCGGACCAGCCGGCAGCCGGGCGCCGCCGTGCAGCCGGTCACCGGCGCCGTGACCTTCTGGTCGCCGGCACGCAGCCCGCCGAACGACACCTTCACCGGCTGCCCGGTCGTCTCGTTCAGCAGATGGAGGGTGAGCGCCACGACCCCGGCGCTCTCGCGCCGGACGGTCACGGTCAACCGGTCGCCGGTGACCAGTGGCAAGGGGGTCATCGAGGCGGCGGCCACGGCGTCCGGCAGCACACCGGGCGGACCGTACTCGGAGCGCCAGGCGGCGACCGCGGCGAGCCGTGCGGTGTCCACCTCGAGGACCTGGGCGGTGTCGTTGCGGTTGCGGACCACGGCCATCGCCTCGCGGCCGCCCGGGTCGGCGGTGCGGACCGCGTTCAGCAGGACGGTCCGGTTGGCCGCCCCGACGGTCAGCACGCGGCTCGCGCCGAGTTCGGCGTCGCTGCGGGCGGTCCGGCCGGCGCTCTCGGCGGCCCATCCGCCGGCCGCCGTGACGAACAGCGCGACGGAGACGACGACCAGCACGAACAGCCGGTCCGAGCCGGGCGACCGGGAGATCCGCAGGGCGGTCAGACCGGCCCGCAACCGGCCGGCGCGCAGGGCCGCGGCGCCGCCCCGGTCGGTGAGCCGGTTGAGTAGACGGGCGGCGATCAGGCCCACGGCGAGCGCGACCAGGGCCAGGGCGGCACGGCCCAGGCCGTCGCCGGAGCCGGCCGAACGCACCTGGTAGAGGGCGGCGGTGGCGACCGCGAGCAGGACCACGTCGACGAGGGCGGGCCGCCAGGCGCCGCGCCCGGAGCCGGCCCGCTGGAGCAGTGCGGAGACCGGCCGGCCGAGCACGGTGGCCTCGACGGCGGCCAGCACCGCGAAGCCGCCGGCCAGCACCGCGCCGACCGACAGCACGCTCCAGAGCAGCGCGGTCTGCCGGTCCACCGCGACCGGCACCGGGCCGGCCAGTGCCCAGGCCACCAGGTAACCGAGGGGGGTGCCGATCAGCGCGCCGCCGATCAGCGGGACGAGGTGCTGGCCGAGGGCCAGGCGCAGCCGGCCGAACCGGCTCACCCCGCGCAGTTTCAGCAGGGCGGCGTCGGCCCGCCTGTCCCGCAACGTGTACCACCCGGCGAGGCCGAGCGCGAACCAGGTGACGACCAGCAGCTGCAGGCCGGAGGCCGAGATCCCCTCCAGGATGGTGCCGCGGTCGCGGACGATCGCCAGGTGCAGCGGGGTGGCCTGGCTGTTGAGCCGCAGCTGGGACTGGCCGAGCAACCGGTCCGAGGCGAGAAGCGCGGCGCTGAGGTCGAACCCGCCGTCACCGCGCAGCAGGGCGTTGGGGAGCACCACGTCGTACGCCACGGTGGGGCTGCTCAGATGCTTGTGCGCGAAGGTGCCCGTCACGGTGAATATCGGGTCGGGCCCGGACGCGGACCGGAACAGGCGACTCGACCAGTACGTCCCGGTGGGGTCGGTGCGGGCGTAGAGCCCGGTCACCGTGAGCTTCAGCGGGACTCCGGAGGTCGTGGTGAGGACGGTCAGCACGTCGCCGGTCGCGACGCCGAGCTGCCGTGCCGCGTCGTGGCTGAGGGCCACCTCACCGGCCGACGCCGGGCAGGCACCGTCGAGCCGGACGCGGTCGCAGAACTCGTCGCGGAACGCCAGGTCGATGGTGGTGCTGGTGGACCCGGTCTGCACGCTGATCGACGCGGAGAGTCCCTTGAGCCCGGTGCCGGTCCCGGGCGGCAGACCGGCCCGCACCTGATCGGCGAACCGGCTCAGGGTGCCCGCGGGGTCGCCGCGGGTGTCGAGGCGGCTGGTCACCGCGACCGTGCGCTGGCTGGACGGCGCCGCGTCCAGGTAGGCGTCGGCGGCGTTGTTCACGGCGGCGAACCCATACCACGGACCGGCCGCGGCGACGGCGGCCGCGAGCACGGTCAGGACCAGAATGGTCAGCACCTGTGCGGCTCGGGTCCGCACCGCGCCGAACACGAGCGCGAACATGTCACCCCTCCCCCGGTTGCGGGGCACGTTACGCGATCAGGCGGCTGTCCGGGGACCCCTGTGGACGGCGAATACTTAACCGGTTCACAACCAGTTGCGGCGTTTCAGGTACAAGTACAGTCCGCCGGCCGTCACCACGATCAACGCCGTGCTGACGACGAATCCCCACCACTGCTCATATCCCGGATACGGCAGGTTCTGCCCGAAGTATCCGGTCAGTGCGGTGGGGATGGCGATGATCGCCGCCCAGGCCGCGAGCTTGCGGGTGACCACGTTGAGTTCGTTGCTCTGCTCGGCCAGATCGTCGTCGAGCAGTTCGGTGATCCGGATCCGGGAGTGCTCGATCAGGTCCAGGGCGTGCCGGGCGTGGTCCTCGACGTCGCGAACGGCGCGTGGTGCACGGTGATCAGCGCCTGCGGGGTGATGAACGCGCTGATCTCGGTCTTGCGCGGCTCGCCGTCGAAACCGACGGCGTAGACGTTCAGGAACAGGTGGTTCTCGTACCGGTCCACTTTGGGCCGTTCGTGTTCCTCGAGCGCGTCCTCGACGGCGAGCGGGTGCAACCCGAACCGGGTGGCGAGGTCCCGCAGTTCGTCGTCGGTCGGGTCGTCCAGGTCATACCAGAGCGCCGAGCCCGGCTCGTCGACGTAGAGGCGGGAGGTCACGGCCTAGGATAAGCCGTGACCTGGATCGATCAAATGCTTACCGCCTTCTACGACGCCAAGTGGCAGGTGACCGATGGTCAGGCCATCTACTGGCGGGAGATCGTCGGCAACGCGTTCGGGCTGGGCTCGGCGCTGTTCGGGTTGCGCCGCAACGCGTGGGCCTGGCCGGTCGGGATCGTCGGCAACGTCCTGCTGTTCACCGTCTTCCTGGGTCAGGCGCTCGGCAACGACCAGGGCACCCCGCTCTACGGCCAGGCTGCCCGGCAGGTGTTCTTCCTGATAACCAGTGTGTACGGCTGGTGGGCATGGCAGCGCAACCGCCGGCGGGACCACGGCACCGCCGTGGTCCCGCACTGGGCGAGCCCGCGGCAGCGCCTGATCTTCATCCCGCTCGCCCTGGCCGCGGTGGGCGTCTGCTTCTTCGTGTTCCGGGAGATCGGGGCCGGTTTCCCGGTCCCCTGGTGGTACTACCTCGCGGACTCGTGGATCTTCGTGGGCTCGATGCTGGCGACCTATGCGATGGCCCGCGGCTGGGTGGAGTTCTGGTTGTGCTGGATCGCCGTGGATCTGGTCGGTGTGCCCGAGTTGCTGCACTTCGGCTACTACCCGTCGGCGATCCTCTACGCGGTCTACGCGCTCTTCGTCATCTGGGGTTTCGTGGTCTGGCTGAGGATCTCCCGCTCGGTGTCGGCAGAGCCCACTGCGGTCCCGGCCTGACGGCGCAGCATCCACAGGCTCAGCGGCACTCCGGCCGCCACCAGGACCGCCGCGACCACCAGCGAGAACTGATAGCCGGCCAGGAAGTCGCCACCGGCGGCCTCGGACCGGTTGCTCAGGATCGCGCCGAGCACGGTCACGCCGAGCAGCCCGAACACCTCGCGGGAGACGTTGAGCATGCCGGAGGCGATGCCGGCCCGCTCCGGCGGCAGGGCGTCGACGACCACGGTGTTCAACGGGATGAGCAGCCCGCCGCCGACGCCGTAGAGCAGGAACCAGGGCAGCAGGTCGCCGTAGGTGGTGCCCTCGCCGTACGCGGCGATGCCGGCGATCGCCGCGGCCATCACGGCGAGACCGAAAGCGGTCACCCGTGCCACACCGAAGCGGATCTCCAGGCGCGGCGCGAGGACGGCACCGACGGCGGTGATGATCGCCATCGGGATGAACGCGGCGCCCGCCTCGGTCGGCGAGAATCCGAGGACGTTCTGGAGATAGATCGCCATGTAGAAGTAGATCCCGAAGACCCCGAACGCCCACAGGCCCATCGCCAGAAGGCCGCCGGAGAACATCCGGGAGCGGAAGAACTTCAGGTCCACCATGGCGTCGGCATGGCGATTCTGGAGCAGCACGAACGCCACGGCCGCGACGGCTGCGACCGTAAATGATCCCAGGATGAGCGGCGAGGTCCAGCCCTCCGCGGCGCCTTCGATCAGCGCGTACGTCAGAGCGAACAGCCCCAGCGACGAGGAGGCCAGCCCGGCCGGGTCGAGCCGCCGCAGGGTCCACCCCTCGCGGACCGGCCGGCGGGGCACGTTCATCAGTGTCAGGGCGAGCGTGGCGATGCCGATCGGCAGGTTGATCAGGAAGATCCAGCCCCACGAGACGTGCTCACTGAGCACGCCGCCGGTGAACGGCCCGACGGCGAGAGCGAGTGCACCCACCCCGCCCCAGACGCCGATGGCGGTGGCCCGCTCCTTCGGGTTCGGGAACAGTTCCTGGAGCATGGCCAGCGACGCGGGGGCGAGCAGCGCCGCGCCGACGCCCTGGACCGTTCGGGCTCCGATGAGCAGCGCCTGGCCGTCGGCGAGCCCGGCCGCGACCGACGCGCCCGTGAAGATCACCAGTCCGGTGACGAAGGCGAGGCGCGTGCCGAGGACGTCCGCGACGCGGCCACCGGCGAGCAGCAGCCCGGCGAAGACCAGGATGTACGCGCTGGTGATCCACTCCAGTCCGGCGATGCTGAGGCCCAGGTCCCGCTGGATCGACGGCAGCGCGACGTTGACCACGTTGTTGTCGAGGTAGGTCATGAAGGTGCCGAGCGCTACCGCGACCAGCGCCCACCACCGGCGGTTGTTCTCCATCAGAAAGTCCCCCTGTACGACGTACTTGTACGGTGTACATGTACCTCGTACATGAGACCCGTACGTCGTATAGTTGTCAAGTGACCGGTGATCGACTGACCAAGGCCGCCGTGGCCGACCGCGCGCTGCGCCTCGCCGACGAGGAGGGCCTCGACGCGGTGACGGTCCGTCGCCTCGCCAAGGAGCTGGGCGTCACCCCGATGGCGCTCTACTGGCACTTCAAGAACAAGGACGAGCTGCTCCTGGGCATGGTCGACCACGTGCTCTCGACCGTGCGGGCCGATGCGAACACCGGCGACCCCTGGCAGAAACGGCTACGCGGAGTCGTGGAGACGGTGGTCGGCGTGATGCGCACCCACCCCTCGCTGCCGATCCTCATGCACGCCGTCGACAAGACGCAGACCGAGAGTTTCAACCGTGCGACGAACGACACGCTCACTCTGCTGAGCCACGCCGGGTTCACCGTCGAGGAGGGCTACTGGGTGGCGATGTACCTGTTGAACGGCTGCATCGGCATCGTGAGCGGCCAGCCGGGGTGCCCGCCGGGAGTGCCGGCCGATCAGGAGCCGGAGTGGCGCCGGCAGAAGCGGGTCCACCTGGAGGGCATGCCCGCCGACCGGTTCCCGATGATGATCGAGCTCGCGTCGTCCTATCGCGACGAACCCGACCTGGACCGCTATTACACCTTCGCCGCCGACCTGCTGATCGCCGGCGTCGAGGCGATGGCCGCCGGCAGGCGATAGATCGACTTCCCTCCGGGACGTGACGGCACCGCGCCGGGCACGTCCCTTCGTCGTGCCCGCGTCACGCCGCCGAACCCACACATCGAGACATCTCAGTGCATCTTCTTGCAGCAGGACGTTGGAGGGTTCCAGAAATTGAAAGAAGTTGCTAACTTCCACGTCATGTGAACGCGGGATTACCGATTCGCTACGCCCGCATCTCCCCCGCAACACCGCCCGTTCCCCCCGAGGTGGTTGGAGGCCCCGTGTCCCGAATACTCCGGCGAGTGTCGGCCGCGCTCTGCGCCGTACCCCTGCTTCTCCTGACCGGACTGCCCGCCGCGCACGCGGCGACCACGGTGACCGTCTACTACCAGGCGCCCACGTCCTGGACCACGGTGAACATCCACTACGCGCCGACCGGCGGCTCCTGGACGACCGTGCCGGGTCTCGCGATGAGCGCCCACAGCGCCTGCGCCGGCTGGTACAAGAAGGAACTCGACCTCGGCAGCGCCACCGGCATGCAGGTCGTCTTCAACAACGGCTCCGGCACCTGGGACAACAACGCCGGCAGGAACTACGTCCTGGGCACCGGCACGAGCACCGTCACCGGTGGCGTCGTCACCCCGGACGCCGCCGACCCGTGCGCGACCGCCCCGGCCGACACCACACCGCCGACCGCGCCGGCCGGGCTGACCGCCACCGCCGCGGGCACCACGGTCACCCTCGGCTGGACCGCCGCCACCGACGACGTGGGTGTCGTCGGCTACCGGATCACCCGCGGCAGCACCATCCTGAGCAGCTCGACCACCGGATACACCGACCGGGGCCTGACCGCCGGCACCACCTACACGTACCAGGTGCGGGCCCTCGACGCGGCCGGCAACCTCTCCCCCGCCGCCTCGAAGACCGTCACCACCGGCGCGGCCGACCCGCCGCCGGCCGGCGGCGGGATGCTCGGCGGCGACCCACGCAAGGACAGCATCTACTTCGTCCTCACCGCGCGCTTCAACGACGGCGACACCGCCAACAACCGTGGCGGCAGCCAGCACACCAGGTCGGGCAACGCGGCGAACGACGACCCGATGTTCCGCGGCGACTTCAAGGGCCTGGTCGACAAGCTCGACTACATCAAGGGCCTCGGCTTCTCCGCCATCTGGATCACGCCGGTCGTGCTGAACCGGTCCGACTACGACTTCCACGGCTACCACGGTTACGACTTCTACGAGGTCGACCCGCGACTGGAGTCCGACGGCGCCTCGTACCAGCAGCTGATCGACGCGGCCCACGCCAAGGGACTCAAGATCTACCAGGACATCGTCCTCAACCACACGTCCCGCTGGGGCGCCGACGGCCTCTACACCCCGACCACCTACGGGGTACGGGACAGCCAGTGGAGCTGGTACTACAGCGAGAAGGCCGTCGGCAGGACCTACGACCCTCTTGAGGAGGACAGCGCGGGCCGTACGTACAACGGTGATCTGTGGAGCGGCACGGCACCGGCCGCCAACGCGTGCCCCGACTACGGGAAGGCGACCGGCGGCAAGAGCCCCGAGGGCTACACGCTCTACCACTGCCAGTGGCCGCAGCCGACCAACAGGATGTTCCCGGCGACGCTCTTCCACCAGTGCTGGATCGGCAACTGGGAGGGCGAGGACGCCCGATCCTGCTGGCTGCACGAGGACCTCGCCGACCTGAACACCGAGAACGCCGTGGTGCAGGACTACCTGATCGGGGCGTATCGGAAGTACATCGACATGGGCGTGGACGGGTTCCGTATCGACACCGCCGTGCACATCCCGCGCGTCACCTGGAACCGCCGTTTCCTGCCGGCCTTCCAGGAGATCCTGACCGAGAAGTACGGCGCCGCCAAGGCGAAGGACTTCTACATCTTCGGTGAGGTCGCGGCGTTCGTGAACGACAAGTGGAACCGGGGCTCGGTCAACCACTCCGCCCAGTTCTTCACCTGGAAGGAACGGGCGACCTACTCCTCCGACGACGTCGCCGCGGCCCTCGAACAGTTCCACTACGAGAACAACCTGGGTACGGGCAACCAGCCGACCAGCACCAACGCGTTCCTGTCGGGCAACAGCTATCACACGCCCGACCACTCGAAGTTCTCCGGCATGAACATCATCGACATGCGGATGCACATGAACTTCGGTGACGCGAACAACGCGTACTGGAACGGCAGGGACTCCGACGATTCGGTCAACGACGCCACGTACAACGTCGTCTACGTCGACTCGCACGACTACGGCCCGAACAAGTCGTCGACCCGCTACACCGGTGGCACCGACGGATGGGCCGAGAACATGACGCTCATGTGGACGTTCCGCGGCATCCCGACGCTGTACTACGGCTCGGAGATCGAGTTCCAGGCCGGCAAGCGGATCGACTGCGGTCCGACCTGCCCGCTCGCCACCACCGGCCGCGCCTACTACGGCGCCAACCTCGCCGGCAGTGTCACCGCCGGCGATTACGGGGTGGTCAGCTCGGCCAGTGGGCAGGTCGCCACCACACTCTCCCAGCCGCTGGTCAAGCACGTGCAGCGGCTCAACCAGATCCGCCGGGCGGTCCCCGCCCTCCAGATGGGCCAGTACTCCACCGAGGGAGTCAACGGCACCATGGCCTACAAGCGCCGCTACACCGCGGGCGGTGTGGACAGCTTCGCGCTGATCACCGTCTCGAACGGTGCCACCTTCAGCGGCATCCCGAACGGCACCTACGTCGACGCGGTCACCGGCGACACCAGGACCGTCACCGGCGGCTCCCTGACCATCGACCTCAACGCCAAGGGCAACCTGCGCGTCTACGTCCTCTCCACGAGCGCCACCCCCGCTCCCGGCAAGATCGGATCCACCACCACCTACCTCCGGTAGCCACCCCGCATCCCCACTCACCGCGCCGGCCGGGCCCCCACCCGGCCGGCGCGGCCGTTCCCCCTCGCGGCCCGGCAGCCCTCTCGCCGCCGAGCCACTCGACCGAGGCACCCCTCCGGGCAGCAGCCCTATCGCCGCCCAGCCACTCGACCGCGGCACCCCTCCGGCAGCCCCCTCGCCGCCGGAAGGACGGGCGTGGCCCGGCACCGCTCAGGTGCCGATCAGCTCCGCGACCGCCTCCGCGGATGCGGGGAACGCTGTGAGCAATACGGTCGCCTCCCCGCCGGATGCGACGGCGAGCGGTGTCCACTCCCCCTCGCAGCCGAGCAGGGCCGCCACCGCGTCCGCCGAGGCCGGGTTGGCGGCCAGCAGCGCCACCGCCGCGGCTGCGGGACCGGACGGCCCACCGGGCCCGGCCGGACCCGCGGACGGCCGGGACCGGGCCGGTGCGTTCCACGGGGCCGTCCACGAGTCCAGGGCCGCGAGCGTCCCCGGGAAGGTGCGCCCGGCCTCCCGCGTCAGGACCGGCACCAGTTCGGCGGCCTGCTGCTTCAGCGTGGTGATCAGGTTGGGCAGCCACGGCAGCAGCACCGGGTCGGGCAGCCGCGCGAACGCCTGGGAGAGCGTCTCCACCACGAACGGCGCCAGCCTCGGCACCGGCTCGAGCGCCTGCACGAAACCGCTCACGTACTGCGGGAACGACGGCACCACCAGCGGGTTGCCGAGCAGCTCACCGACGCGTTCCCGCAGGTCGGCCAGCGGTAGCGCCCCGAGCTGGTGCAGCGCCGCCCAGAGCAGCGCGATCTTGGCTGGAGACTCCGGGTGCGACTGCCGGACCGCGATCTCCAGCTGGGTCCGGTCGCAGCCCAGCGACAGGGCCAGGCTCTCCATGCTGAACAGGAAGCCGAGCATCGCGCCGACCTGCCGGACGCCGGTCTCCTCCTCGACGAAGGCGGTCGGCAGCAGCGTGCAGTAGTGGGCATACCCCTCGGTGACGAACCGCCCGCACCACGCGGGCAGCACCGGCGTGGTGGCCCGGTAGTGCGCGAGCAGCCGGCGGATCCGCCGCAGCACGTCGGGAGCGCCGTCGACGGTCCGCTCGGCCGCCAACAGCTCGATCGCGCGGGCACCCAACTCGTCGGTGAGCCGTGGGCTCTGGAGGAAGAGCAGCGAATTCTCCACCGCCTTGAGCGCGGTGGCGGCGGTCGCCTTCGGGTCCCAGGCGTCCCGGCGCAGTCGCTGTTCGAGCACCTGCTCGACGGTGACCCCCTCGTAGCCGAGCTCGATGACGGCACGCTGGTTGCGGCCCAGATCGAGGTCCCAGCTCTCCTGGATGTGTTTCTCGCCGAGCTTGCGGCTGCCCATGATCGGGCGGACCGCCTGGTCGGGCAGCAGATAGCGCAGCATCCACAGCAACTGTGAGCAGGCGGTCAGCTCGGGCCGGGCGGCCAGATCGAGCAACGCCCGCTGGATGCTGCGCTGTTCGAGGTCGAGCCCGAGCGGGGCCAGCCGGTCGTAGACGTCGCGGGCCAGGGGCGGCAGCGCCTCGTAGCCGACCTGCCCGATCCGGTCGCCGCCGAGCAGGATCTCGCAGAGCCGGCGCACGTCCCGGCGGCCGGGCACGGTGTCCTTCTCGATGCAGGTGACCGCGGCGTCCTGGAAGTCGTACGGCGTCGGCCGCACCCGCCCGCGCATCCCGGCCAGCAGCACCGACGTCTCGAACACCGCGATCGCGTCGGCGGTGCTGGCGAGATAGCCGTTGCGGCGGGCGAGCCGGACGATGTCGACGCACCAGCCGCGCAGTTCCTCCTCGTCGAGCCCGTCGAGCACCGGCGGCCCGGCCATGTAGCCGGTCAGGTGGTCGACGACCGGTCCGCTCGCGGCGGCCGGCAGCGGCAGCGCCTTCCGGGCCTTCCGGGCGCCTTTCTGCCCCTCCAGCCGGAACGGTGTGAGCCGGAGTTTCTGGAGCTGTTTCTGCCAGGTGGCGGCCGCGATCGACACCGATCCGGGCGCCAGCCCGAACTGGGCCTCGATCGCCGAGTGGCTGGACGGGATCAGCCCGTAGAGCCAGGTCGTGCCGGTGCGCGGGGTGATCGTGAAATCCGGGGTCCCGGGAGCCGAGCCGGCCTCCGGCACCCGGCTCGCCGCATGGAACGCCCCGCAGATGTAGAGACAGTCGGCCGGGTCGGCGCCGGACCGGGCGAGGTGCTCCCGGATCCGGGTCCACATGTAGCGTTCCCGGTCCTCGTCACCGGCATACCGTTTCGTGTCGTGCGGGGCCAGCCGGCGGAACAGGCTGCCGACCAGCACCATCACCTGCCGGTACGTCTCGTGGTCGGCACCGGCCAGCGGCTGCTCCACATACTGGTCCCACCACTCCGACCAGTGCCGCACCCGCCCGTGGTGCAGCAGGTGCTCCTCCAGCTCGGCGAAGCGGGGCCGCAGATCGCCGATCTCCACACCGACCGCGTCGCCGTGCAGGTCGTCCTCCGGCTCCGGGGTGCCCGCCGGTGACGAGACGTCGGGCTGCCACTGGAAGACGTGGTCGGTGGACCGGTCCACCAGGACCAGCTCGACGCCGGGGGTGTCCAGGGCGTACGAGATCGCCTGGTACTCGGCGGACGCCTCGGTGATCGGCGCGATCACCGAGAGCGGCGCGGACTCCGCGGGAAACCCGTCCAGCTCGGAGGCGAAGGCCTGCAACGCCACCGGCAGCCGGCAGTTGCGCAGCTCGGTGAGCAGCGGCTGCAGGTCCTCGCAGAGCTCCAGATAGACCACCTTCGGCTGTTTCTCGCGCAGCCGCCGGAGCATGGCCAGCGCCGAGGCGGGCGAGTGATGGCAGACCGGGAAGATCTCCAGCGGCTCGCGCAGTGCGTGGTCGACGTCGTCGACGATCCCGGCCAGGATCTCCGGCAGCGCGGCCGGCCCGTCCGCGAGGGACTCGGCCGCGCCCAGCAGCTGATCGCGGAGCGGATCGAAGGGGCTGGTCACGACAGGGTCGCGATCGCCTGACGGCCGCCGGAGAGGAAGCCCTCCCACTCACCGCTCTGCTCCCGGCTGCGCGGCTCGATCACACCGTGCCAGTACTTGTTGAGGATCGCCAGGTCCTCCGGGCTGCGCCGGGCCAGCGAGCCGACCAGCGACGAGGCGAGGGTCTCGGAGGTGAGGGCGCTGGCGCCGAAGAAGTTGCTGTGCAGGATCGCGTCCTCCAGGACGCCGATCTGCTCGGCGGTGGACAGCGCCGACTCGAGGCGCTCGTCGTCGCTGCCCGCGGAGGCCGCGGCGGCCCGCAGGTCGGCGAAGCTCTGCAACAGCACGTCGAGCAGGGTGGGCGGGACCTCCAGCTCGATGTTGTGCCGGCGCAACAGCTCCTCGGTACGGAAGCGGACGATCTCGGCCTCGCTCTTCCGGTTCGTCACGACCGGGATGCGGACGAAGTTGAACCGCCGCTTGAGCGCCGAGGACAGGTCGTTGACGCCCCGGTCGCGGCTGTTGGCGGTGGCGATGATGCTGAATCCGGGCTTGGCGAAGACGATGTTGTCGTCGTCCAGCTCGGGGATCGACACATACTTCTCGGAGAGGATCGAGATCAGCGCGTCCTGCACGTCGCTGGTGGACCGGGTCAGCTCCTCGAAACGGCCGATCACCCCGTTCTCCATCGCCGTCATGATCGGCGACGGGATCATCGAGGCCCGGGACTGGCCCTTCGCGATGACCATCGAGACGTTCCACGAATACTTGATGTGGTCCTCGGTGGTGCCGGCGGTGCCCTGCACGACGAGGGTGGAGTTGCGGCTGATCGCGGCGGACAGCAGCTCGGCCAGCCAGCTCTTGCCGGTGCCCGGGTCGCCGATCAGGAGCAGGCCGCGGTCGGAGGCGAGGGTGACGATGGACCGCTCGACGAAGCTGCGGTCGCCGAACCATTTCGGGGCGATCTCGCGCTCCAGCCCGTCGGCGCGCTCGGAACCGAGGACGAACAGCCGGACCATCTTCGGGCTGAGCCGCCAGGAGAACGGCTTCGGGCCGTCGTCGACCGACTCCAGCCAGTCCAGCTCCTCCGCGTACTTGACCTCGGCGGGGGCGCGCAGCATGTCACTCATGGGGACGGTCTCCTAGGGTGAGAGATCAGACGAGGAAGTTCTTGAGCTCGGTGACGAGCTTCTTGATGTGGCCGGACAGGACCGGGGTGCCCTGGTCCTTGAAGCGCTGCCGGAACCACGGGTTGACGCTCTGGTGGCCGCCGCTGCTGACCGAACCGACCGGGATGAACTTGACTCCGGAGCGGTGCACGGCCTGCATGCCGTCCCAGACGGCCTGCTCCTGCCACTCGTAGAAGTCGGAGATCCAGACCACCACCGTGTTGCGCGGATCGGTGATCTTGGGCCGGGCCAGGTCGAGGGCGACCGTGCCGTCGGTGCCGCCGCCGAGGTGGGTGTGCAGCAGCACCTCGAACGGGTCGTGCACCCACGGGGTGAGATCGAGGGCCCTGGTGTCGTAGGCGACCAGGTGCACGTCGACCTTGGGAAGACCGGCGAAGATCGAGGCGAGGATGGTGCAGTTGACCATCGCGTCGACCATCGAGCCGGACTGGTCCACCACCACGATCAGCCGGGCCGGCTCGATCCGCTTCGCGGTCTGCCGGTAATAGAGCCGGTCGACGTAGAGCCGCTCGTCCTCCGGGCTCCAGTTCGGCAGGTTCTTCCAGATCGTGCGATCGAGGTCGAGGTTGCGGAAGATCCGTTTCGGCGGGACGGACCGGTCGATCGTGCCGGTACTGGCCTGGGCGACCTGGGTGCGCAGCACCTCGGCCACCTCGTCGACGAACCGGCGGATCAGCGCCTTGGCGTTGGCCAGCGCCACTCCGTCCAGGTTGTCCTTGTCGCGCAGCAGCTGCTCGATCAGCGACATGCTCGGGGTGAGCTGCCGGGCGAGCCGGTTGTCGGCGAGGACCTCGCGCAACCGCATCCGGCTGACCAGGTCGCCCTCGATCCCGGCCAGGGCGGCACCCAGACCGGCCCCGGTGCCGGTGCCGGCACCCGCCCCGGTGCCGGCACCCGCACCCCCGCCGGCCGCCCGGCCGCGCAACTGGCCGGGCTCGCACCCCATCGCCCGCTCGAACCAGCCCGCGTCGGCCTGCCAGCGCTGCAACTGCTCGGCGGTCACGTTGCCGGAGCCGGTGGCGAACACGTTGAGCAACAGTTTCGACACCAGGGCGGCCCGGCGGACCTCGCCGTCACGATCGTCGCCGGGATCGCTCATCAGACCGTCGAACTCGGCCGCCAGCTGCGGGAACCGCTGCACGACGGTGTCGATCGAGACGGACGGGTCGAGCAGGGCGGCCGGCAGGTCCAGGTCGCCGACGATCGCCATGCTGCCCGATTCCAGGGTGGCCTGCTCCTCCGGGTCGAAGAGCCGGGCCAGCAGCCGCCAGTAGAGGACCTGACGGCGGGTCTCCGCAGCGCTCATTTCCGCAACAGCCTTCCCGCGCGTTCCCGCAGCACGTCGACGGCGGTACCGGCGGCCGCCTCGGCCTTGGCCGCCTTGGGCTCGGTGGGACCGAGCGCCCAGTCGCCGGTGTGGGCGACGACCGGCTTGCGGCGCACCACCGCCTGCACGGCGAGTGGCTGCACCGTCCAGCGGCCGGCATCCCACCGGAGCAGGCCGAGGCAGGCGGTCGAGGTGGCGAGCAGGGCCGGGGTGATCGGGCCGGCCTCGGGCAGCCGGTCGGTGTCGACGGCGAGCGTGACACCGCCCAGCTCGAACGACTCCGCCCCGGCGGTGTAGCCCTCCAGCAGGACCGGCTCGGCGATGACGGCCGGATGCCGGTCGAGCGGGGCCACCGCCGGGGCGGTCACACCGCCGAGCCGGACCCGGGCCACTGCGAACGGGTCGGCCGCCTCGCCGGGCACCGCCCGCGACTCGTCCCAGAGCAGGTCTCCGGCCGCGGTGAGCGGCATGCCGGACACCTCGACCGTCCGCTGCCCGGCCAGGGCCTGCCGGAACACCGGGAACGCGCTGAGCATCCGCCACGCGGACGAGCCGCTGATCGTGTCGACCTTGGCGGCGGCCACGCTCACGCGGACCAGCCGGACCTCGCCGCCGGGCGCCTCCAGGAGCCCGTGCGCCTGGGCCCGGAAGACCGTCGGGTGCTCGTGCAGGTCGACGCCGAGCAGCAGGAGCCGGCCGTCGGCCGGGAGGGACCCGAAGCCGGGGAAGGTGTCCTGGGAGAGCAGGACCGCCCGGGCCCAGAGATCGGCCCAGCGGCGCACCGGGATCCGGTCGAGAGTGGCGACCGGGGCCGCGCTGCGCAGCTCGGCGGCGAACCCGTCGAGCAGCACCGCCGCCCGGCGCCCGGCCGGTTCGGCGAGCAGCGCCTGGATCGCCCGTGCGCCGCCGCCGGCCAGCTCGTGGTCGACCCCGCGCCACCCGGCCAGGGCCAGCTCACGCAGCCAGGAACGACCACCGGCGAGCAGGTGCCCGGCCCCCGCCGGCTCGGCCGGCGCCGCCCACGGCGGGCGGGACCGGCCGAGCGCCTCGTCGAGCCGGCCGAGCAGGGCGTCGTGTGCGGCACCCGTCAGCGCGGCGCGGGCCCCGGCCAGGACGGCCAGGTGCTCGTCCGTGACGGTCCCGGCGATGATCTTGCCGATCGAGTCGGTGACCCGGTCGGCGAGCGGTGAGCCGGTGAAGGCGGCCGCGAACGACTCCAGGGCGGCGGCGCGCTCCTCGTCGATCCGGGCCAGGCCGTGGACGAGCGCGTCGTCGAGCCCGTCGATCAGGGTGAACGCCTCGGCGAGGCCGTCCGGTGTGGTGCGCAGGGCCTCGGCCAGCATCAGCGCACCGTCCCGGCGGCCGGGAACCAGTGCAGCTCGGGCAGCGGCTCGGCGGTGGCCGGCACCTCCAGATAGGCGAGGTGGCGCAGGAACCCGCTGAACACCTCGGCGGCCCGGTTGGGGGCGGTCGTCGTGTGCAGCCCGGACCAGAGGTCGTCGTCACCGTCGGCGAGGGTGACCTTGAGATACCGGGCGACACGATCCACGCCGTACTGCGCGACGGCGGCGTCGGCCAGGGCGCGCAGATGATTGCAGGCACGTGTGCCGCCGGAGAGGCCCCCGCACGGCCGGTTGTTGTTGGTGTTGCAGCTCAAGCCGTGGTCGCCGGCGGTGATCGAGGAGACGTAGACACGCTCCACGTCGGACCCGCTGGACACCACCCCCTGGAGCCGGCCCTCGGCCAGCTCCACGAACGGCACCTTCGCCAGCTTGCGCGGCCGCACCGGCGCGATCACCGGTGCGGCACTGCGTCGCTCGTACGCGACACCCCCGCTTGTCACAACCAGACCTCCTCACGAACAGGTGCGCAAGTTCTATCCCACCGGTACGACAAAACCGTGCCGGCCGAGGTGAGGAGGGGTTTTCCGGGAGCCGGACCGGACCGCCGGCTACTGATGACGCAAGTTGCGGAACCGATTACTATAGTCATGACGCGCTACTCGGGGGCAGGGAGCGCGGACATGACCGACGAGGGCTCCCGGTAGACGTCACCGGAGCTGGTGAGGAAGTGGTTCGTGGTCGCTCAGGTGCCTCAGCCCGAGTTCGGTCGCCGCCTGCGCAAGCTGCGTTCCGAGCTGGGCCTGTCCCAGCGGGATCTGGCCTCCGGGGCGGTCAACCAGTCGTACATCTCGCTGCTGGAGTCCGGGGCCCGGGTGCCGACCCTCGACGTGGTGGCCCATCTGGCCAAGGTCCTCAACGTGCCGTTGCGTGATCTGGCCGGCGACATCGACATCACCACCGGGCCGGAGGACGCCGCCGCGGGCCGTGCCGAGCTGGTCCAGGAGCTGCTCGCCACCAGCGCCATCGACCAGGGCGACCTGGAGCAGGCCGAGGAGCGGCTCACCCGGATCCTCGCCACCGCCCGTGCGTCCGGTTCGCAGCACGCGACCCTGACACACGGGCTGGCCCTGGACCGGGTGCTGGAGATGCGCGGCGACCGCAACGCGCGCTACGAGCTGCTGCGCGACCTGCTGCCGGTGGCCGAGGTCGCCGGGGTGGCCGAGGCGCGGGTCCGGATCCGGGTGTCACTGGCCGCCGCGGCCCGCGACATCGGCCGCCTGGACGAGGCGTTCACCCACGTGGAGCAGGCCGGCGCGGAGATCGACGGCACCGCGTTCCGGCACGGCAGTGAGCACATCAAACTGCTGGCCGTGCACATCTCGGTGCTCGCCGATGCCGGCGGCGGCGCGGAAATCGTCCGCCTGGTCAACAGCATGCTGGCGATGGCGGAGGCGCTGGGCAGCCCGTCGATCAGCGGGCGGGCGCAGTGGGCGGCGAGCCTGGCGCTCGCCGCGGCGGGCGAGACGGACCGGTCGCTGGAACTGCTCGGCGGCGCGCGCCGGATGCTGGCGAACCCGCACACGTCGCTGCGGGACTGGGCCCGGTTCAGCCGGGCCGCCGTCTCGACGCTGCTCGACGTCAAGGCCGATCCGCAGATGATCGAGGAGCACATGGCGGCGGCGCGGGCGGCGACGGCCGCCGAGTCGGGCACCGAGGCCCACCGGCTGGCCGCTCTGGAGGTGCGCTATGCGATCGCGACCGGCGACCCGGACCGGGCGATCACGATGGCCGCGTCGGTCGACCCGGGGAAGCTGATGGGCCTGGACGGGGTGCGGTTCCGGCACGCGCTGGGTAGTGCGCTGGCGCAGGCCGGCCGGACCGCGGAGGCCGTCGCCACGCTGCGCGAGGCGGCGCAGGCGGCCGAGGACATCTCCGCGTTCCGGCGGGCGGCACAGCTGTGGCGGGAACTGAACGAGGTCGGCTGAGGCCGCGGCTCACCAGGGCCATTCATCGGCGGCGGCCGGCTTGCCGGACAGCACCGGCAGCCCGGTGACGACGCCGGCGGAGACCGGCCGCGGGTCGGCCTGCGCCGGGACGGCGGAAGCGCCGAGAAGGGCGGTCGCCCCGGCGGCCAGGACGGCGGCGAACTGAACGATGCGGCGTGCGGTCTTCGTCATGGCCACCTGTCTACCGGGCGGGGGAAAGCCCCCGACAGCCTGATTTCAATTTCTCGATCCCGACGGTCGCCGCGCCGGATCACCGCACCGGATCGCCGCACCGTGATCAATTCAGAGTATTCGATGTGAGCGCGCTTTCCGGGTTGCTTCCTGGTGTCGTGGTCCTCAACAGCGGGACCGCCCCGCACCGCATCGAGAGGATCCGAGAATGAACCACGACGACAAGTTCGCCGCCGCCGGTGACATCGCCGCCGAGCTGAGCCAGCAGGAGATCGACCTGGACGCGGCGCAGGAGGCCGGCGGTCTCTACACGGTGCCGGGCACCAGCACGATCGGCTGGATCTGCACCGTCTCCTGGGAGTGCTCGGTGCCGAAGCGGCTCTGCGGCAGCGGCGACTGAGAACCAGCCGAAGAAATCGTTCTGCCAACGGGGTCCGTGCTGTCACGGGCCCCGTGGCCGTTTCCGGATGCGAGTGGTGGCATGCGACTGAAAGACGCCCGACCCCTGTTCCCCGAGTACACCGATCCCGCGGCACTGCACGGATTCCTCAGCCGCATCTCCGAACTGCCGGCCGACACCGGTGAGCCCCCGTCGGACCGCACCGGCGACCTGGCCCTGCTGGCCGCGACGGCCACCTGGCGCGACATCGACGGGCCGGCCCGGTTCGATTCGTTCGCGCGGGCCTGGAGCGCACGGCACCGGGCCGCCGCCGAACTGGTGTTCGCCGGTTCGCCACTGACCGCCCACCGGGCCGGGGCGTTCGCCGACGGGCTGATCGACTGGCTCGCCGGACGCGTTCAGGACGCCTCCGTGCGTACCCTCGTGGTGGCTCTGGATCTGCTGCGCCGGGCCGGCGCCCTGCCCGGCGAGACCGCCGAGGAACGTCTCTGGCACTTCTGCGACCTGGCCGGTCGCGACGAGTTCCGGAGCACCCTCGGCGAGATCTTCCCCGAGTTGCGGCGGCAGCTCGGGGTGCTGACCCGCAACACCCTCCGGCACGCGCGGCGGATGCTGGAGGCGACCACCGCCGCGGTCTCCGACGGCACGCTGCCGCCGGCGGCGACCGGTGGGGGCCTCGTTCAACTGCACGACATCGGGTACGGCCTGGGCGACACCCACGCCGGCGGGCAGACGGTGTGCCGGCTGACCTTCGGCGGCGACCGGGTGATCGTCTACAAGCCCCGGTCGATGGCCGCCGAGCTCGCCTACGCCACCCTCGTCGGCCGGATCGGCGCGGCGGCCGGCTTCGACCTGCCGGTGCTCCAGGTGTGGTGCGGCCGCGGCGTCGGCTGGCAGGAGTACGCCGACCAGGCCCCGGCGATCGAGGAGGCCCGCTATTTCCGGGCCGCCGGCCGCCTGCTCGGTGTCCTGCACCTGCTCCGCGCCGGTGACATGCACTACGAGAACGTGCTCAACCACCGCGGACTGCCGGTGGTGGTCGACGCCGAGTCGCTGTTCAGCGTGAACCGGCGCGCCGGGGCGGCGGGGACCGGCTCGGCGGGCGAGACGCTGGCGCACACCGTCTTCTCGACCGGTTTCCTGCCGACCCGGATCTCCGACCCGGCGGATCCGTCCGCGTCGATCGACATCGGCTTCCTCGGGTACGTGCCGGGCCAGCGCGCGGTCACCCCGGTGCCGGCGCTGGAGGACTTCGGTACCGACCGGCCGCGGGTGACCATGGTGACCGGCTCGGTGGACACCCCGGCGGTCCGTCCGCAGACCGTGCCCCGGGCCGTCGAGCTGGCCGAGCTGTGCCGCGGTTTCGCCGAGTGCTGGGACTGGGCCGCCGGCGACCGGGACCTGGTGGAGTCGTGGCTGCGGGAACTCTTCGCCGACCTGCCGACCCGGGCCGTGCTGGAGACCACCGGCAAGTACTACAAGTTGCTGCGGACCGCCGCGCACCCGGCGTTCCAGCAGTCCACCGGCGCGAAGCGGATGCTGCTGCACCGGGTCGGGCTGGGCCGGGTGGAGCACTTCACCCCGGCCGTGGTCCGTGCCGAGATCGACGATCTGTTGCAGGGCGACATCCCGTTCTTCACCCTGCGCACCGATTCGACGTGGGTCCACCACCGGGACCGCCCGATCGCCGACGTGCTCAGCCGGGCCCCGCTCGACCAGGCGATCGACGGCCTGCGGGCGATGTCCGGCGCGGAACGGGAGCTGAATCTGCGGGTGATCCGGGCGGCCTACGTGGACCTGACCGGACCCGAGGCCGACGCCCCGGCGTACCTCCCGGCGATGCGCCGTGCCTCCCGGGCCGGGGTACCCGGACGGATCCGGCAGGTCGTCGGCGACATCGCCGCCGAACTGCACGACCGCGCCGGTTTCGCCGGTGGCCGGCCCGGATGGGTCGGTGCGACGATCCGGGACACCACCCAGGAACACCCGTGGCGGGTCGACGAACTCGGCGACGACCTGTACGCCGGAGTGCCCGGCCTGGCCCTGTTCCTGGCGGCGGCCGGGGTGCTGCTGGACGAGCCGCGGCACCGGGAGCTGGCCCGGGCGGCGCTGGTCCCGCGGGTGCGGGCGCTGCTCGACGACCCGGCCCGGCGGCGCCGTGAGATGGCCGGCGGGCTCTGCGGAGGTTATGCCGGGGTGGCGTTCGCCGCGATCGAGGCCGGCCGGCTGACCGGCTCGGCCGAGCTGAGCGAGATCGGCGCGGCACTGTGGGACCTGTTGCCCGGCGACCTCCCGGCGATGACCGACACCGACTTCCTGATGGGCTCGGCCGGTCTGCTGGCCGCGGCGATCACGGTCGGCCGCCCGGCGGTGACCGAGGCCGCGTTCCGGCACCTGATCGCCACGCCGTCCGCCGGGAAGTCGCTGTACAGCGGATTCGCGCACGGCACGAGCGGCACCCTCGCGGCCCTGGCCCGGTACGGCACCGCCCGCCCCGAGCTGGCGGCCGCCCACGAGACCCTCTGGAACCACGGCGAACAGCACTGGGCGATCAGCGACCGGGCGCCGGAGCGGGCCGCGCGGGGCTGGTGCCACGGAACCCCGGGCGTGCTCCTCGGTTACAGCGAGCGGCTGGCCGCCGGGGAGTCCGTGCCGGCCGGGCCGGCTGCGGACGTCAGCCGGCTCGCCGAGACGGTGGCCGTCGACGGGTTCGGCCTGAACCTGTCGCTTTGCCACGGCGACGTCGGCAACCTGCTGATCCTCGACGGGGCCGCCCGCTGGGACTCCTCCGGCCGGACCGCCGAGCGGGCCGAGGACCGGCGGGCCCAGCTGGTCACCCGGGTCCTGCCGCGGGCGCTGCGGGCCCGGTCCGGCAAGTCGGTGCTCAACGACTCGCTGTACGTGGGGCTCGCCGGCGTCGGTATGGGCCTGCTGCTGAGTACCGGCGAGGTGGACGTCGCGTCACCACTGACGTTCCGCCGCGCCGCCGTCGACCGGGAGACACCGTGACCCGCCTGCGCGCCGTCGAGCAGCTCGGGCCGACCGAGTGCGGCCTGTGCTGCTGCGCCATGCTGCTGGAGGCGGCCGGGGCCGGGGTGCCGATGCACGACCTGCGCACCCGGTACCGGGTCGGCCGGGACGGGCTGACCGTCGCCGACCTGGCCACCGTCCTGCGCGAGAACGGGGTGCACCCGCGCGTCTACCGCACCACCGCTGCCGGTCTGGCCGCACTCGGCCGCCCGGCGATCTGCCACTGGAAACGGTCGCATTTCGTGGTCGTCACCGGCTTCGACACCGGTGGCGTGACGCTGCTCGACCCGGGGGTGGGCCGCCGCCGGGTCAGCGCCGAGGAGTTCGCCGAGAGTTTCTCCGGGCTGGCCGTCACCGCCGATTCGCTGTCGCGCCGGGTCCGGGCACGGCCACCGTCCGGCGCCCGGGTGCTGGGCCGTTTCGCCTGGCAGCGCCGCGGTCTGCTGGGCCTGGTGCTGGCGCTGTCCCTGGTCAGCTCGCTGGTACCGCTGGGCATCCCGTGGCTGCTGGAGCAGTTGTTCGGCGACCGGGCGGGCGGGTTGTCGGCGGGACCCTTGCTGGCCGGGGTGGGCCTGGCGTTCGGGCTGCTGCTCTTCGTCCGTACGGTGGCCGGCATCGTGGCGTCCGCGGCGGTGGGCCGGTCGCTGGCGGGTGCCGTGTTCGACCGGCTGCTGCGGCTGCCGTACGCCTTCGTGGAGAACCGTGGTCCCGGCGACCTGATGTTCACCCTGGAGTCGGTGCACCGGTTACGCGCCCTGCTCTGCAACGACCTGATCGTGGCGCTGGCCGCGGTGGTGGTGACGGTGGTGCTGCTGGGCTGGCTGGCGGCGGTCTCGGTGGCGGCCCTGGTGACCACCCTGCTGCTGATGGCGGCGCTGGCGGTGGGCACGCTGGCCGCGGCCCGTACCGTGCGGCGGCTGGCCCATGCGCAGACCCGGGCGCAGGCGGAGTTGCAGGCCACCCAGCTCTCCGCGATCTCCGGTCTGGAGCTGATCAAGACCAACGGCATGGAGGCGGTGTACGCCGACCAGTGGCAGCGCCGCAGTGACACCGCACAGCGGCACTCCGACCGGCTGCACACCGTGCAGGGTGTCTTCGACGCGGCGCTGGCCGGTGTCATGTTCGTCGGCCCGGTGGTGATCCTGCAACAGGCGCTCGCCGGGCAGACCGCGCCGGGGGTCTCGCTCGTGGTGTCGGTACAGGCGCTGACCGGGCTGCTGCTCGGCCAGGTGAACGTGCTGGCCGGCTCGATCACCCGGCTGGCGCAGGCCGGTTCGCTGCTGGCCCGGATCACCGACGTGCTGCTGCGCCCGGCCGACGACCTGTTCCGCGGCGAGACACCGGACCACCCGGCCGGTGACGTCGTGGTCGAGGAGGTGTCGTTCGGGTACGGCACGTTCGGCCGCCGGGTTCTCGACGGCACCTCCCTGCGCGTGCCGGAGGGGTCGAAGGTCGCGATCGTCGGACCGTCCGGCTGCGGGAAGTCCACTCTGGCCCGGCTGCTCGTCGGGCTGCACCGGCCGGATTCCGGGCGGATCCTGATCGGCGGCGTCGAGCTGGGCGGTCACGAGCGGGACCGGTTCTACGAGGCGGTCGCCTACGTGCCGCAGAACGTCGTGCTGGAGTACGGCACGGTCCGCGACAACATCGCCTGGGGTGCCGGCGACCCGGACGAGAACCGGGTGCACGAGGCGGCCCGCCGGGTCGGGCTGCACGACGAGATCGTGGCCCTGCCCCTGGGTTACGACACCCCGGTCGCGTCGCTCGGCCAGAACTTCTCCGGCGGGCAGCGGCAGCGGATCGCGCTGGCACGGGCCGCGTTCAAGGAGGCGTCCATCGTGGTGCTGGACGAGGCGACCAGTTCGCTGGACAACCTGTCCGAGTCGACCGTGACGGCGTTCTTCAACAGCCTGCGGGCGACGCGGATCGTCATCGCGCATCGGCTGACCTCGATCCTGGACGCCGATCTGATCGTGGTGATGGACCACGGGCGCGTGGTCGCCATCGGCACCCACGACGACCTGTGCCGGGACGCGGGCCTGTACCGCTCGCTGTACGAAGAAGCCGCGACATTACCGTTGTCATCAAGGACTTGACCGCCGCAGCGCTCGTTTATTACTCTGATGACTACAGTAAAACCGCATGACCAGATATCACGGGGGATGTCATGAACGAGCGGGAACTGCAGGCTTTCGTGGCCGTCGCCCAGCACGGCCGGATGGACCTGGCCGCCCGGGCGCTGGGCTACTCGCAGCCGGCGGTCAGCTACCAGATCAAGTGCCTGGAGCAGACGCTCGGCACCCGGCTGTTCGCCCGCAACAGCAACGGGGCCGCGCTGACCCGGGCCGGGCGGCTGATGCTCCCGTCCGCGCAGGCCGTGCTGGTGCTGATGGCCGGCATCAAGACCACCACCGTGAACGTCCCGGTCGCGGCCTGACCAGTTCACCCGTTTCCGTTCCGACCGACGAGAAGGTGCGATGAGCGCAGCGATCGAAGTACGACGACTGACCAAGAGGTACGGCCGGACCACAGCGGTCGACGGCCTCTCGTTCGAGGTGCAGCCCGGCCGGGTCACCGGCTTCCTCGGCCCGAACGGCGCGGGCAAGTCCACCACCATGCGGGCGATCGTCGGCCTGGACCGGCCGACCGACGGCGAGGTGCTGGTCGCCGGCCGGCGCTACGAGCAGCTGGAGCAGCCGCTGCGGCACGTCGGTGCCCTGCTCGACGTCTCCGTCCACACCGGCCGTACCGTCCGGGCGCATCTGACCGGACTGGCCCGCAGCAACCGCATCCCGGACGCACGGGTCGGCGAGGTGCTGGACCTCGTCGGTCTCACCGACGTGGCCGGCAAACGGGCCAAGGGCCTGTCGCTCGGCATGGCGCAGCGGCTCGGCGTGGCCGCGGCACTGCTCGGCGACCCGCAGGTGCTGCTGCTGGACGAGCCGGTCAACGGCCTCGACCCGGAGGGCATCCTGTGGATCCGGGCGCTCATGAAGCGGCTGGCGGCGGAGGGCCGGACCGTCTTCGTCTCCAGCCACCTGATGAGCGAGATGGCGCTCACCGCCGACCACCTGATCGTGATCGGCCAGGGCCGCCTGCTCGCCGACAGTTCGGTGACCGAGTTCGTGAGCCGTAACTCGCGCTCGTTCATCCTGATCCGCACGCCCGAGCCGGAGAAGGCCCGGGACGCGTTGGCCGGCGCCGGCATCGAGGTCGTCACCGGAGCGGACGGCACCCTGGAGGCGCTGGACACCACGCTCGAGACGGTCGGCGCGCTGGTCGCCCGCCACCAGATCACCGTGTACGAGATCAGTCCCCAGGTCGCCTCGCTCGAAGAGGCGTTCATGCAGTTGACGTCGGATGCGGTGGACTACCGCGCGAAGCAGGAGGTGTGACGGTGGCGGACTTCGGCGCGGCCCTGTCGTTCGAGTGGTACAAGATCCGTACGGTGCGGTCCACGTTCTGGAACATCGGCGCGTTCCTGGCCGTCAGCCTGGCGCTGGCGGTGCCGTCCGGGTGGTACCTGCACAAGACCTACGCCGACCTGGACGCGGCGGAGCGCGCGGCGTTCGACCCGATCGGTTCCGGCCTCAGTTCGGTACGCCTCGGCCTGCTCGCCCTGGTGATCTTCGGCGTCCTGACCGTGACCACCGAGTACACCTCCGGCACGATCCGCAGCTCGCTGGCGGCGGTGCCGCGCCGGGGCCTGTTCTACGCCTCGAAGGTGGCCGCCGGCAGCCTGGTCGCACTCGCCGCCTCGACGGTCGTCGTGATCGCCACGTTCGCCGCCACGCAGTTCATGCTCGGCGAGCACGCGGTGGGCCTCTCCGACGACGGTGTGCTCCGCGCGATCCTGGGCGGCATCGTCTACACCACGCTGCTCTGCGTCTTCGCCATGGGCCTGGCCGCGGTACTGCGCAGCTCGGCCCTGACGATCGGCCTGCTGTTCCCGTTGTTCTTCATGGTCTCCACGATCCTGGCGAACATCCCCACGGTCGGTAAGGCGGCCCAGTTCCTGCCGGACGTCGCCGGCGGCCAGATCCTCTACCGGGAGCCGCAGGGCGACACCATCCTGAACGGGTGGACCGGCCTCGCGGTGCTGGTGGCCTGGACGGTCGCCGCGCTCGCCGCCGGCTATCTGGCGGTGCGCCGTCGCGACGCCTGAGAAGGCGACCAGGCAATATGGAGGCCGGGCATCCACGGGGGAGAATGCCCGGCCTGCATAGATGAAAACACATCGCCCCGTGACCCCGCCACGCGGGATGTCCCCTCCGGGCAATTCGCCGCTTTACCTGCACGCCAATGCAATGGAGTATCGTCCTCCGTCGATCACACCGACCACGGGGACTGCCATGCCATTCGATGGTTTCATCTCGTACAGTCACGCCGCCGACGGGCGGCTCGCCCCCGCCGTACAGCGTGGCCTGCATCGATTGGCGAAGCCATGGCACCGGCGCCGGGCACTGTGGATCTTCCGGGACCAGACCGGCCTGTCGGTCACCCCCAAGCTGTGGACGTCCATTCAGGACGCGCTGGACGGCTCCAAGCACTTCGTGCTGCTCGCCTCCCCCGAGGCGGCGAACTCGCCGTGGGTGAACCGGGAGATCGAGCACTGGCTCGCCACCAAGTCACCGGACCGGATCCTGCCGGTGGTGACCGACGGCGAGTGGCGCTGGGATCCGGTCGCCCGTGACTTCACGACCGACTCCACGGCGGTTCCGGAGGCGCTCCGGGGCGTCTTCGCCGAGGAGCCGCTCTATCTCGACCTCCGCTGGGCCCGCGACGACCTGCACCTGAGCCTCCAGCACGTCCGGTTCCGCGACGCCATCGCGCAGCTCGCCGCACCGATGCACGGGGTCAGCAAGGACGAGCTGGAGGGCGAGGACGTCCGGCAGCACCGCCGGGCCCGGCGCCTGTCCACGGTGGCGGCGACCACGCTGGTGCTGCTGACCCTGGTCACATCGCTGACCGGCGTCGTAGCGGTACGCAACGCCGAACGCGCCACCCTGGCGGCGGAACAGGCCCGGCTGCAGGAGAAGGTGGCCTCGGAGCAGCGCGGAACAGCGGAACGCGCCACCGCGGAGTCGCAGCGGCAGCAGGCGAACGCCCGGACCCAGGAGGAGAACGCCCGGGTCCACCTGGAGAACGCACGGGTGCAGGAGGCCCGGGCACAGGCGGCGACGGTGGAGACCCGGCGGCAGGAGGTGCTGGCCCGCCGGCAGCGGGCCCTGGCCGAGGAGGCGTCCGCGGAGGCACGGCGCGAACAGGCCAGCGCCGAGCGGTTCAAGGCGAACGCGGCCACCCAGCAGGCCGACGCGGAACGGCAGAGAGCCAACGCGGAACGGCAGAGGGCGTACGCCGCAGAGCAGCAGAAGCTCGCCGGGGAGGCCGCCGCGGAGGCCGCCCGGCAGAAGACCAACGCCGAGCGGGAACTGGCGAACGCGAAGTACCAGCAGGAGATGGCGAACCAGGCCACGCAGCGGGCCAAGGAGCAGGAGAAGATCGCCGAGCACCACCGTGAGCTGGCCCGGCTGGCCGAGGAGGAGCGCAAGCGGCAGGAGCAGCTGGCCCGGGAGGCGGCCGAGGAGGCCAGGCGCCAGCGCGCGGCCGCGGAACTCCAGCAGCGCGTCACGATCAACCAGCGGCTGCTGGAACGGGCCCGCGCGATGATCACGGACGACCCGCGCAAGGCCCTCCGCCTGGCCGTGGCCGCGCAGAGCCTGCACGACGACGCCTCGACCCGCGAGCAGCTCGGTCACCTCACCATGGCGTCGGCCTACTCCGGATACCTGAGCGACGTGCTCGACGTCGAGGCGCTCACCGGCCAGGCGGTCGCCACCACCGGTGCCGGCGGGACGGTGTCGCTGTGGGACACCACGATCCCGTCCAGGCCGGTCCGGGTGGCCGCTCTGCCGGCCGGCGGGACCGCGGACAAGTCGCTGGCGGTCAGCCGCGACGGACGGACCCTCGTCGTCTTCGACGGAGGCGCGGAGGCGACCCGGTGGGACGTGACGAAACCGGCTGATCCGGTACGACTGGCGCCGCTGACCGACGACGCGGGCATCACCGCGGTGAACCTCAGTCCGGACGGGCACACCGTCGCCACGAGCAACCGGGACAGGAACACGGTCCTGTGGGACGTCACCGGCGAGGCGCCGGCCCGGCTGTCCACGCTGACCGGGGTGTACCCGCTGAAGTTCGGCCCGGACGGGCGCACCGGCGTCACCAGCGGCGAGGACGTCGTCGCCTGGGACCTGACCGACCGGACCGCCCCGGTACGGCATGCGACGCTCGTGGTCGGCTGGGGCACCAAGGCCGTCGACGCCGCCATCGAGTTCAACCCGGTGCTGCCGCTGGTCGCGATGCAGGGACCCAGCGAGTACGTGTACCTCTTCGACCTGTCCGACCTGGACGACCCGCGGCCCTGGGACTCGGTCCGGAGCCCCGGCGACAACCGGTTCTCCAGCATGGTGTTCGCCCCGGGCGGGGACATGCTGGCCATCGGGAACTCGGACGGCACATCGACCGTGGTGAGCGTCGACTACAACGACGGCTGGCCGTCGATGAACACCGAGATCGCCTCGCTGACCGCCCGTGGCACCCCGGTCCGGTCGATGGCCTACAGCCAGGACGGGAAGACGCTGCTCACCGCCGGCGACCGCAACATCGCGACGCTGTGGAGCCCCAAGGGCCGCTACACCCGCGGGCCGGCCGCCACGATCCGCGGCCCGTTCCCCGCGCAACTCGCCGGGCTCGCCTTCCGGCCGGACGGCTCGCTGACCGCCGCCCGGCGAGACAGCATCGCGATCACGTACGACCGGACCGATCCGTCCGCGCCGGTCGCCGGGCCCACCGTGCCGCTGCAGAGCGGCAGACTGGTCGGGATGATGGCCGGCGCCGACGGCACCACCATGTACGTCATCGGCACCGACAACGTCACCACGCTGCTCGACGTGAGCCGGCCGGGCGAGGCCACGGTCCTGTCCCGGATCTCGGAACCGGGCACCGCCGTCTGGCTGGCGACGATCAGCTCGGACGGCCGGACCCTGGTCGTCGGACGAGCCGACGGGAAGACCGCGGTGTACGACGTGTCCGACCGCACGAAACCCGCCAAGCTCGCCGACCTCACCTTCGGCAACCGGACGCTGAGCTCCATGGCGTTCACTCCCGACGGGAAGGTCCTGGCGGTCGCCGACGGCTACAACATCTCGATGTGGGACATGACCAACCGGTCCGCCCCGGCCCGGGTCGCGTCGATCCCCGTCTCGGACTACGAGAGTTCCGTCGCGACCTCGATCGAGTTCAGCCCGAACGGGCGGATCCTGGCGGCCGGCACCAACTCCGGCGGGACCACCCTGCTGTTCGACGTCGGCGACCCGTCCCAGCCGCACCAGGTCGGCATGCTGCCGGCCAACAGCAGCCAGATCCTCTGGGCCTCGTTCGCCCCGGACGGGCGCACCCTGGCGACCGCCGGGATGGACAACTCCATCATGCTGTGGGACGTCAGCGACCCGCGCACCCCGATCCGGTACGCCGTCCTCAAGAACTCCGACCTCCAGAACCTCTACATGGTCTTCAGCCCGGACGGGCGGAGTCTGGCAGCCGGTGGCTCGCTGGGCGTCTCCCCCAGCCGGACCATCACGTTCTGGGACACCACGGTGCCGGCGGAGATCACCGCCGACCCGGTCCGGGCGGCCTGCACGGTCGGTGGCCGCGGCCTCAGCGTCGAGGAGTGGGCCCTCTACATCCCGGAACTCCCGCACCGGCCGACCTGCTGAGACGACGTGCCCCCCGGGCGGGCCGGAGAAGCCGTATCGTCATGATGCTTCGTACGGAGGTCAATGTGCGGTTCGGTGTCACCGGTCACCGGGTTCTTCCCCCGGGCATCGCGGAACGGGCGATGGACCACTGGCGCCGGGTGCTGCCCACCGGCGCCGGCCTGCTCGGGGTGTCGAGTCTCGCCGACGGCGCCGACCAGCTCTTCGCCGACCACGTGCTCGCCACCGGTGGCACGCTCGAGGCGGTCCTGCCGTGGGCCGGCTACGGCGGCTCACTGACGGACGGCAGCCGGGCACGGTTCGACGATCTGGTACGCGCGGCGGCCACCGTGATCACGCTGCCCGGCGCCGAGGCCTCCGATCAGAGTTTCCTCGCCGCCGGCCAGACCCTGGTGGACCGCTGTGACCACCTGTTCGCCCTGTGGGACGGGCTACCCGCCCGCGGGCTGGGCGGTACCGCGGACGTCGTCGCCTACGCCCGCGCCCGCGGCTGCCCGGTCACCGTGCTCTGGGTCGACGGCATCCAGCGCGACTGATCACCGGCCCGCGGTGGTCACCTCACCGGCCCACGGTCGTCACCTCACCGGCCGGCGCGGCCGGGACCTCCAGTTCGGCGAAGATGCGCCCGGCCGCGTCCGCGTGCGGCCGGGCGGATTCGCTGTCTCCGAGGTCCCGCAGTGCCGCGGCCATGCCGTCGTGGGCGCGGGCCTGCTCGTACCGGTCGCCGATCTCCTCGGCCAGCGCCAGCGCCTGACCGTGCTGGGCCCGGGCCTCGGCCGCGTCTCCGGCGGCGTGCAGCACCTGGCCGAGGTCGTTGAGCGCCTCACCCTCACTGGCACGGTCCCCGATCCGCCGGAGCAGCACGAGAGCCCGGCGCAGGTGGCCGGCGGCCTCGGCGAAGCGGCTCTGGCGGGCGTGGATCGCGGCCAGATCGGTCAGCACGTACGCCTCCGCGGTGCGGTCTCCGGCACGGCGGACCGCGGCCAGGCTCTGGTCGAGGTGCGCCTCGGCCTGCTCCAGCGGGATCGGGCCGTGCGGCAGGCGGGCCAGCAGCGACAACACGTACGCCTCGCTGAACCGGTCGCCGAGCGTGGCGTACAGGTCCAGGGCGGATCCGAATCGCCGGGCCGCCTCGGACTCCTCGCCCAGCCGCGCGTCGATCAGCCCCAGCCTGACCAGTGCGTCGGCCCGGCCCGCGTCGTCACCCAGGTGCCGGCACAGGGTCCCGGCCCGCTGATAGTGGTCGGCGGCCGGCCGGTAGTCGCCCCGCCGCCAGTCGACGCTGCCCAGATTGCGCAGTACCAGGGCCTCGGCCGCGGCGTCACCGAGGTCCGCGTACAGCAGCAGGGCCTGCCGGTAGGTCTCGGCGGCCTCCAGCAGCCGGCCCTGGCGCCGGTGCAGACGGCCCAGATTGGACAGTGCCCGCGCCTGTGCGTCCCGGTCACCGACGGCGCGGGCCGCGGCCACCGCGGACGCGGTGACGGTCGCCGCCTCGGCGACCGGGCCACCCGCGTCGAGGTAACGGAACATGGTCCCGGCGAGCTCGATGGTGTGCCGGTACCAGCCGTGCGCCGCGCCGTTGGTGCAGACCGCGGCCAGGTTGGGCCGTTCCGCCTCCAGCCAGGCCCGGGCCGCGTCCGGATCGCCGGCCACCGGCACGCCGTCCGGATACAACGTGGCCATCGCCGCGGTCGCCCCGGCCAGGTAGTGATCGAACAGGCGGGTCAGGGCGGCCCGCCGGTCCGCCTCGGCGTCGTGCCCGGCGGCCAGCTCCGCCGCGTACGCGCGGAGCAGGTCGTGCATGCCGTACCGGCCGCCCCGGCCGGGCTGGACCAGGCTGGCCCGGGAGAGCACGTCCAGCAGCCGGCGCGCCTCACCGGGCCGGGCATCGATCAGCGCGGCCACCGCGTCGACGTGCGCGGTCTCCCCCGGATGCAGCCCGAGCAGCCGGAACGCACGGGCGGCACCCTCCGGCAGGTTCTGGTACGACCAGGAGAACACCGCCCGGACCTCGGCCCGCGGGTCGCCGCCCGCGTCCAGCAGGTCCAGCCGTACCTGATGGTCGCCCAGCTCGGCGACCAACTCCGGTAGCGGCACGTCGGTGCGTTCCGCGGCCAGCTCGGCGGCGATCCGCAGGGCCAGCGGCAACCGGGCGCACGCGGCGGCCAGTGCCGCGGCGGCGTCCGGCTCCCGGTCCACCCGGGCACCGATCAGCTTGCGCAGCAGCCCGATCGCGTCCGGCAGCGGCAGCAGGTCGAGGTTGACCCGTTCGGCCCCGTCGACGGCCACCATGCCCCGCAGCGAGTCGCGGCTGGTGATCAGCACCAGGCACGACCCGGTGCCGGGCAGCAGCGGCCGGACCTGCTCCACCGAGGACGCGTTGTCCAGCAGCACGAGCATCCGCCGGCCGGTGAGTTCGGACCGGTAGCGGGCGGCCCGCTCGTCGGTGCCCGGCGGGATCTCCGGAGCACGGACCCCGAGAGCGGTGAGGAACCCGGCCAGCGCGTCCGCGACCGCCACCGGCTGTTCGGCGTCGTAGCCGCGCAGATTGACGTAGAGCTGCCCGTCCGGGTATGCCTCCCGGACCCGGTGCGCCCACCGGACGGCCAGCGCCGACTTACCGACGCCCGCGGTGCCGCAGAGCAGCGCGACGGTCAGCGGCGGCTCGCCGCCGTCCGGCGATTCCAGCAGACGGTCCAGGGCGGCGAGCTCTCCGGTACGCCCGGTGAACGCCCGCACGTCGGCGGGCAGCTGAGTGGGTACCGTCGTCGCGGCCACCGGCACCGGGCCGGGTGGCGTCCGGGTGTCACCCCCCGGCACGGACAGCACCGGATCGGCGGCGAGCACCTGCTCGTGCAGCCGGCGCAGCTCGGCGCCCGGATCACTGCCCATCTCGTCGGCGAGGAGGCGGCGGATCCGCCGGTACTGCTCGTCGGCGTCGGCCTGGCGACCGCACCGGTACAGCGCGAGCATCGCCTGGCCGGCCAGGCGCTCGTCCAGCGGGTGCTCGGCGACCGCGGCGGACAGCGCCGGCAGCAGCTCGCCGTGCCGGCCCAGCCGCAGCAGCACGTCGTTGCCGTCCAGTTCGGCGGCGAACCGCTCACCGAGCAGCGTGCGCCGCATCGCGGCCAGCCACGGGGTGTCCAGGCCGGCGAACGGGTCACCCCGCCACAGGCCGAGCGCCTGCTCGATCAGGCCGGCCGCGGCCCGGTCCGACTCCGCCGCCCGGGCCGTGGTCATCAGCCGGCGGAACCGGTGCAGATCGACCGTCTGCGGGTTGACGGTGAGCAGGTAACCACCGGGCTCGCGGCGGATCTCCACACCGTCCGCGCCGGCGACGGCACGCCGCAGCCGGGACAGATAGCTGTAGAGGGCGCCCGCGGCCCGCTGCGGGGCACGCTCACCCCACACCCGGTCGATCAACTGGTCCGGGGTGACCGGCCGGCCCGCCTCCACGAGCAGCACACCCAGCACACATCGCTGCCGGGCATGCCCCAGGTCGGCGGGCCGGCCGTCGATCCGCGCCTCCACCACACCGAGAACTCCGAACTCCGCCGCCAACTGACCTCCGTACGCTCGTCCGACCTGGGGATTCAAGAAATCCACAAGGACCTCTGCAAGTCTCCCACGTTTCGTACAAGGTCCGGCGACGAGCATTGACGTCGTTGGAGGGGAACGGGTCGCCCTCGCCCGGTTACGCCAAGCGTACGGGGGAATCGGGACGCCACATGGACACCCGATGGCGACGAGTGACCTGCCCTACGACGAACAGCGGCCCACGGCCGCTCAAGGGGAACAGCGAGATGCCCGCCGGCAGATAACGGGGGACGGCGGGCATCTCCGCATCTCGCCCCGACAGGACGAGGGGCCGTGCGCCCGCGGAGAACGCGGACGCACGGCCCTTTCCGTTGGTGGACGGGATCCCGGCGGCCTACAGGCGTGCGACGGCGAACGTCGCGGCCCGGGTGGCGTCGCCGGAGTAGCTCAGGTGCGCCAGTGTGCTGGCGCCGAGGGGGTCGCACACCACGTCCCGGTTGGCGCAGATGTCCAGGGTCCGCGCGGCGTACTCCCCGGTGATCCCCCGGCCCAGCTTGCGCAGCGGATATCCGAACACCAGCACGGCCGCCACCCGCGGCTGGACGGCGGCCGGGATGGTGGCGACGACCGGCGACCCCACGGCGGCACCCTGCGAGCTGATGCCGAGCGCGTTGCCGACCACGTTGGCGCCTTGCGAGTAGCCGACGAGGATGAAGCGCTGATCGGGGCAGGCCTGCGCCTGGGCGGTGACGTGCTCGACCAGGGCCCGGTTGCCCTGGGCCGGCGAGGTGGGGCTGATGCTGGCCGGGTAGTCCACGGCGTGCGAGGTCGACGTCGTGCCGGTCAGCCGCCGGTCGATGGCGGAGTACACCGGGTCACCGACGATGAGGCCCAGCCGGCCGGGTTCGCCGGTGCCCCGGGCGACGACCACGTCGACGTCGGTGCAGGGCGCGGCGGCCACCGCCGGAGTGGCCGCGATCATCGTGCCACCGGCGGCCAGCATGGCGGCGGCGAAGACACCGAAGAAGAGCCGGCGGGTACGGGGACGGGAGACGTGCATGGGGGTCACCTCTGCCTCTCGGGGATGTCGAGGGCACGAAGCTAACGAAGCTCTCACCTGCTGTGATACTCACCGAAATGCGTGTAACGATGGACAGGACTGTCACGGGAGTGCGTATCGCCCACCGGCCGCCCGCTGTAGTACGTTGACGGCGATCAGGTAGACCGACATCGATACGCGGCCCGAGTGGAGGGCGCGGCATGACGATGCGTGACGCTTCGATGCGTACCGAATCGACCGTGATGACACCGGAGACCGTCGGCCTGCTGCGCGCCGACATCCTCGGCTCGGCCGAGACGATGGTCCGGGAGATCCAGAAACGCATCCCGGAGTACGCCCCCGAAGGGGCCGGCCGGCAGTTGCGGGCCGGCGTGGACCTCGCACTGCACCGCTACCTGCAACTGCTCGACCGGCACGTCGACCCCGCGCCGGAACGCGACACCGACTGGCGCGACGTCTACCGTTCCGCCGGCGCGAACGAGATGCGGGCCGGCCGGTCCCTGGACGCACTGCACGCCGCGATCCGCCTCTGCGCGCGACTGGCGAACCGCCGGCTCCGCGCGTTCGCCGAACGTCACGCCCTGGCCCCCCACGCGGTGGCCTGGCTGTCCGAAGCCATCTTCGACAACACCGACGAGATCGCCGAGGCGTCCGCCGACGGGTACGCCCAGGCACGCCAGGCCGAGGCCGGTGAACGGGACCGGCGCCGCCGCCACCTGCTCGGCCTGCTCGTCGGCGATCCCGCCCCGTCGGAACAGGCGCTCACCGCCGCCGCCGCGGCCGCCGACTGGCGCCTGCCCCGTCGTCTCGCGGCCGTGGTGGCCGCGCCCGGCCCCGCGGCCCCGCCGCCGATCCTGCCGCCGGAGATCCTCGGCGGCTTCGACCACGAACCGCCGTGCCTGATCGTGCCCGACCCGGAGAGCGGCGCCGAGATCCGCGCGCTCGTCAACGGCCTGGCCCACCGGCACGTCGCGGTCGGCCTGCCGGTCGCGCCGACGGACGCCGGCAGATCGTTGCGCTGGGCCCGGCTGGCACTCGACCTCGCCGCGAAGGGCCGCATCCCCCGGCAGCACGTCGTCTGGTGCAGCGAACATCTGGCCACCCTGACCGTCTTCCAGGACGAGGCGCTGGTCGACGCGCTGGCCGAGCGCAGTCTCGCGCCGCTGGCGCCGCTGCGCGCCGACAAACGGCGGCTGCTGGCCGAAACCCTGCTGGCCTGGCTCACGTTCAACCGCAACGCCATCGAGGTGGCCGCCCACCTGCACGTCCACCCGCAGACCGTACGCCACCGCCTGCGGCAGCTGACCGACCTGTTCGGCCCGCAGATCCGCGACCCACACCGGGGCTTCGAGCTGGAGATCGCCCTCCGCGCACGTCTCTGAGCAAACGGTGCGGGGAGCAGTGCGGTCCGGGCTGGGTCAGGGTCGTGCGTGCGAAGTCGTCAGGGGATGGGCCGGCGCCGGCTGATCCGGTCCATCGCGGCCCGGAATCCGCGTATCTGACACCCTTTTTCGCAACCGGGTCGGTGACCGTGCGGACGGCCGGAAATGCGTTTCTTTCGATCGCGTGCATTCCCTAGGATCTCCGGTGATCAAGGGGGATGACACGGTGGGCGATTTTCAGCGGTTCGTGACGGATGTATCCACGCGTCTGTCCACGATGTCCAAAGGCGAGTTGTTCGTGGTCGGCGACGGCCTGGACCGGGATTCGCTCTGGCTCACCTTTCTCGAATCCTTCCCCGCCGGCACCAATCTCCGGTTTCGTGAGCGGTCCGAATACGACTGCTCGACGTGCCGCGGATTCGTCAAGAACTTCGGTAACGTCGTCGAGATCCACGACGGACGGGTCCGCACCGTCTGGTCCGGGGTTTCCGCAAACGACCCGGTCTTCTCCGTCGTCGCCGCCGCAATGGACGAATTCGTCGGCAGCCTGCCGCTCTCCACCGTCTTCCGGTCCACCGAGGCGCAGTACGGCACGAAGACGACCCGGACGCTGCGCGACGGCCAGGTGGAGGTGTGGCACCACCTGCACGGCCGGGTGGAGAAGCGGCATCACGTCACGGACGTCGGCGCGGCTCGGGGCGCCTTCGAGGCCGCGGTGCAGGTGTTCCAGCGTGGCGTGGCCGAGCTGACGCAGCAGGCTCTGGACACCGTCGTCGACCTCATCGACGACAACGCCCTCTACCGCGGCGCGGAGCACCGCCGGGCGGTGACCGATTTCCGGTCGCTGCGCAACGGTTGGGCGCAGGCGGCCGACGGGCGGGCCTTCGTGTTCGCCCACGCCATGGATCCGGCGGCCCGGCTCCGCAACACGGTGATCGGCACGCTCGTCCAGGACCTCTCCGCGGGCGTCGACCTGGAGCAGGCGGTCCGGTCGTTCGAGGCGAAGGTGGCACCGCAGAACTACCAGCGCCCCCGGGCGCTGATCACCCCGGCCATGGTCAAGGCGGCCATGAAGACCATCGACGAGCTGGGCATCGAGGAGTCGTTGCAGCGACGGTTCGCCCGGCTGTCCGACGTGTCGGTCACCAACGTGCTGTGGGTCGACAACGACACCCAGTCGCGGATGAAGGACGGCATCGAAGGGCTGCTCATGAAGGCGGCCACCACCGGCTCGGCAGGTCCGCGCCCTGGTGACGCGAAGCCGGAGGAGATTCCGGTGGTCGCCTTCATGAAGGACGTCCTGCCCGGCGCCGCGACCATCGACCTGTGGGTCGCCAACAGCCACGAACCCCACTTCGTCAGTCTCACCACCGGCCGGCACCCGGCCGCCCCGCGACTGTTCAACTGGGACAACGACTTCGGCTGGTCCTACAACGGCAACGTCGCCGACTCGATCAAGGAGAAGGTCAAGCGGGCCGGCGGCAACGTCACCGGCAAGCTGCGGGTGAGCCTGTCCTGGTTCAACCACGACGACCTCGACCTGCACGTGTACGAACCCAACGGCGACCACATCTGGTACCAGGACAAGCGCAACAAACTGGATGTCGACATGAACGCGGGCGGGCCGTTCTCCCGCGAGCCCGTGGAGAACGTCACGTGGACCCGCAACATCGCCGACGGTGAGTACCGGATCGAGGTGAACCAGTTCAGCAAGCGGGAGAGCACCCAGGTCGGCTTCGTGATCGAGACCGAGAGCAACGGGAGGATCGAGCACTACAGCCACGAGAAGGCGGTCGGTCACAAGGAGACCGTCGAGGTGGGCCGGATGACGGTCGCCGGTGAGGTGATCACCGCTTTCCGGCCGGGCAGGGACATGCGGGCGGGCAGCGCCGGCAAGGACCTGTGGGGCATCACCACCGAACAGTTCGTGCCGGTGTCCACCCTCATGTACTCGCCGAACCACTTCGACGACAACGAGGTCGGCAACCGTCACTACTTCTTCATCCTGAAGGGGTGCGTGAACGACCAGCCGACCCGGGGGATCTACAACGAGTTTCTCCGCGGCGACCTGCAACCGCACCGCAAGGTGTTCGAGGTGCTCGGCGACCGCACCAAGTGCGAGCCGACCGCGAATCAGCTGTCCGGCCTCGGTTTCAGCTCCACCGTCCGCAGTTCCGTGGTCGCCAAGGTCACCATGACCAGCGGCCGGCGCCGCCTCATCAGCATCCAGTTCTGATTCCCTACCCCGACCTCTGGAGGAGGCCATCGTGACCATTTTCGAAACGGCCACGCGGGAGAAGTTCCGCTACCCGTCGACCAAGGGCCTGCTGACCACGGAACAGCTGTGGGAGCTTCCGCTGACCGCCAGGTCCGGCTTCAGCCTCGATGACGTGGCCAAGGCCGTCAACGCCGAGCTCAAGGCCGTCTCCACCGAGTCGTTCGTGGCCACCGAGGCCAATCCGGCCAAGGCGACCCTGGAGACCAAGTTGGAGGTCGTCAAGCACGTCATCGCCGTCCGCCTCGCGGAGGACCAGGCGGCGAAGGCCGCCGCGGCCAGGAAGCTGGAGAAGGAGAAGCTGCTGACGGTCCTGGGCCGCAAGCAGGATGCGGTCCTGGAGAACCTGACGGAGGCGGAGCTGCTGGCCCGGATCAACAACCTGTAGCCGCCGATCGTCAGTGGTCGAGCCTGAGCTCAGGAATCCGTCAGAGCGGGCCCGCGGGCACCGTTCTAATCCTGGCCTCAGGTTGACCGGGGAGAATGAGCGCCAAATCCATCGATTGGAGGGGGCCGGCGTGCGGATCCTGATCGCGGATGATGACGCGGCCATCCGCGAGTCGCTGGAGCGGGTGCTCCAGGTCGAGGGCTACGACACCAGCACCGTCGCCAACGGTCTCGCCGTGCTCGACGGGGTCGACGGGCCGGGCGGTGACACGCTGGATCTGCTGATCCTCGACGTGATGATGCCCCGCCTCGGTGGGTTGGAGACCTGCCGGCGGTTGCGGGCCGCGGGCCGGGATCTGCCGGTGCTGATGCTGACCGCCCGTGATCAGGTCTCCGACCGGGTCACGGGGCTGGACGCGGGCGCCGACGACTACCTGCCCAAGCCGTTCGCCACCGAGGAGTTGCTGGCCCGGGTGCGGGCCCTGCTGCGGCGGCGCACGGCCCCCGACGGGGAGTCGCCGATCCTCGCGTTCGCCGACGTCCGGCTCGATCCCGACAGGTTCGAGGCGTGGCGGGGCGGGCGACCGCTGCGCCTGACCCGGACCGAGTTCTCCCTCCTCCAGGTCCTCCTGCGCAACGCGACCCGGGTCCTGACCCGCGACGCGCTGTTCGAGGCGATCTGGGGCTTCGACATGAGCGCCACCGCCAACAACCTCCAGGTGTACGTGAGTTACCTGCGCCGCAAGATGGAGGCCGAGGGTGAGCCGCGATTGATCTACACACTGCGCGGCCTGGGATACACGTTGCGGGAGACTCCTCCGTGAGCAGGCCCGGCGGCCGGGAACCGCGCCGGCTGACCCGATGGTGGCGCCGGCGGTCGCTGCGGATGAGGATGACCGTGATCGCGGCGACGGCCATCGCGGCCAGCGTGTTCGTGGCCTTCCAGGCTGCCAGCGAGCTACTGGACGGGGAACTGCGGAACACCGCCGAGAATCAGCTACGCGCCGACTCCCGCGTCCTGGCGACGAACGCGGAGAGCGCCGGTCTGGCGCGGGTGCAACTACCGCCGTATCCGGGATCCGGTCGACTGGTGCGGGTCATCCTGCCCGACGGCTCGACCCGGACGCCGGCCGGTCAACCCGCACTGCCCCCGGTCAGCGAGCAGGCCGGGCGCGTGGCGCGTGGCGCGTCAGCCGACCTGATGGAGTCGAAGGACAGCGACGAGGACGGCTACCGCATCTACACGCTGCGGACGGGCGACGGCGCGATCCAGGTGGCCCACGCCGCCGACGACAGCCCGATCAACCGGTTCGGGTTGGGCATGCTGCTGAGCGGGCTGCTCTGCGTGGTCGGCGGCGCCCTCGTCGGGCGGGCCGTGGCGCGGACCGGGCTGGCACCGATCGACCGGCTGACCGCCGCCGCGGTACGTGTCGCGAACACCCGGGATCTCGACGCCGGCATCCCGGACGAGGGCGGTGGGGAGATCCGGCGGCTGATCCAGGCGATCAACGACATGCTCGCCGCACTCCGCGACTCCCGGCGGGCCCAGCGGCTGCTCGCCGAGGACGCCGCCCATGAGCTCAAGACTCCGCTCACCAGCCTGCGCCTCAACATCGAGCTGCTGGTCCGGCTCGACCGGCGCGGCACCCTCGACACCGCCATCTCGGCGGAGAGCCGGACCCGGCTGCTCAACGATCTCGGCGCCCAGGTGGCCGAGTTGAGCACCCTTGCCGCCGAGCTGACCGACCTGGCACGCGGTGACGTCAGCGACGAGAGCGCCGAGCCGCTCGACCTCGCCGACGTGGTGGTGGCCGCCGCGACCCAGGCGCGTTCCCGCCTTCCCGGCCTCGAGGTCGCGCTCGACGTGACCTCCGTGTGGGTGAGCGGGCGTCCCGCCGCGCTCCAGCGCGCGGTGCTCAACCTCATCGACAACGCCGGCAAGTGGTCCCCCACGGACCAGCCGGTCCAGGTCCGGCTACATGCCGGGGCCGGGGCGGTGGTGCTCGAGGTCGACGATGCCGGGCCCGGCATCGACGCCACCGACGTACCGCGGGTGTTCGACCGGTTCTACCGTGCCGACAGCGCCCGGGCGTTGCCGGGATCCGGTCTGGGGCTGTCGATCGTGCAGCGGGTCGTCCACGCCCACGGCGGCCGGGCCACCGTCGGCCGCTCCGCACGCGGTGGCGCGCTGCTTCGGGTCGACCTTCCGGCCGCGGCCCCGGCCGCCCGGCTCACCGCCGGGGAGGACACCGCGGTGCGCTGACCCGCCCGGCGGCGCGGCACAAAGCAAGGGAGGCGGCCCTCGGACATGGCCCCGGGCGGCTCACCCGCGGTGCACCGGCCCTGGCGCGAGGCGCGGGACCGGAGGGCAGCGGCCACCGGGCCGATGAAAGGATCCGGGACGGGTCTGGGTCCCCGTCCCGGATCTCGTACGTGCCGCCGCACTCACCGTTGCAGCGCGGGCTCCTGATCGTCCACGAGCGGCCGTTGACCATCCGGAAGCTCGACCGGTCGGGACAGCCGGCTCGGCCACCACATCCGCCGACCGATCAGCAGGGTGAGGGCGGGCACCAGGACCGACCGCACCAGCAGGGCGTCGAGCAGCACACCGAAGGCGACCAGGAAGCCGACCTCGATCAGCATCACCAGCGGAAGCGTGGTGAGGACCGCGAACGTGGCCGCCAGGACCAGACCTGCCGAGGTGATGACGCCACCCGTGGCGGACAGGGCTTTCAGCATGCCCTCTCTGGTGCCGAGCCGTACGGTCTCCTCCCGGGCCCGGCTGGCCAGGAAGATGTTGTAGTCGACGCCGAGCGCCACCAGGAACAGGAATGCCAGCAGCGGCACCGAATAGTCGACACCCTTGAACCCGAGGATCGTGTCGAAGATGAACACGCTCCCGCCGAAGGCCGCGGCGAACGAGACGATCACGGTGGCCATCAGGACCAGCGGGGCCACGATCGCGCGCAGCAGCAGCGCGAGGACGATCAGGACGACGGCGAGCACCAGCGGGATCACCACCTTCTCGTCGCGCCTGGTGGTGACCTCGGTGTCGAGGTTCTCCGCGCTCGGCCCGCCGACGATCGCCTCCGCCCCGCTCACCGCGTGCACGGCGGTGCGTACCCGCTTGATCGTGTCGTACTCCGCGACGGTGTCCGGCGCGTCCGTCGGGAACACGGAGATGTCGGCCCAGCCACCGCTGGTCTGACCGGGGACGGCCACGGCCACACCGGGAGTGCCCTCGACGATGTCGAGCACCCGCTCCTGGTACGCCGGCCGGGTGAAGACCGTCATCGGCTGACCGCCGAGCTCCGGGAAGTGCTGGCGGAGCACGGTGAAGCCGGTGACCGACTCCGGTGCGGACAGGAACTGGTCCTGCTCCCGCAGGGCGCCGGTGTTGCCGGCCAGCCCGATCGCGAGCACGCCGAGTATTCCGAGCGAGCCGAGCGTCGCCACCCATCGACGGCGGCTGATGGTGGAGCCGAGCCGTCCCCACAGCCCCGGCTTCGCCTCCTCCACGGCCGCACTGAACCGGGGGATGGCCGGCCAGAAGATCCGCCTGCCGAGCACCACGAGCACCGCCGGGAACAGCGTCAGCATGGCCACCAGCGCGCACAGGATGCCGGCCGCACCGATCGGGCCCAAACCGCTGGTGCTGTTCAGGTCCGCGACGAGCAGGCAGAGCAGGCCGGCGACCACGGTGGCCGCGGACGCGACGATGGCCGGCGCCGCGCCGCGCAGCGCGTGGACCATCGCGACCCGGACGTTCTCGTGGTGGTGCAGGGTCTCCCGATATCGAGCGATGAGCAGCAGCGCGTAGTCCGTGCCGACGCCGAACACCAGGATCGTCAGCAGCGCCGAGTTCTGGTCGTTGACGACGATGCCGAAGCCCTTGACGAGCAGGTAGACGGTCGCCATCGCGGTCAGTGCGGCCGCGCCGACGACCACGAGCGGGATGAACCACAACACCGGGCTGCGGTACGTGAGGACGAGCAGGACCGTGACGACGATGACGGTGGTGAGGAAGACCTGCAGGTCGATGCCGTCGAAGACGGCGTCCATGTCACCGTCGACCGCGGCCGGGCCGGTCACTTCGAGTTCCAGGCCGGCGGGGCGGTCTTTCGCGGCGTCACGCAACGGGCCGACGAGGGCCTCCGGTGCACCGTAGGTCGTGCTCACGTCGAGGGTGAACATCATCGCCTTGCCGTCGGTGGAGGGTCTCGTCGCCGGGCCCTCGTCGTCCTCGCCGGCCGCCGCCTTCGGCGGGTACCGCCCGGCGAGGGCGTCGTAGTGGCGCTCGACCGTCGCGCGGTCGGCGTCGGTCATGCCGCCGGCGCGGTGGTACACGAAGACGAACGTGTTGTCCTCACCGCCGGGGAGGCTGTCCTCCAGGACCGCCACCTTGGTGGACTCGGCATCGGCCGGCAGGGTGTCCACGGCTCTGTCGGTGGTGACCGAGCTCAACTTTCCGCTCAACGGCACCATGACCGCGGCCAGCGCCATCCACAAGCCGATCACCAACCACGGCACCCACCGGCCTGCCAGCCGACCGGGCGGCGCTTGCCTGGGCGGCGCTGCGTTGACTGCCATCAATAGCCTCCTACATACGAGTCACGTCGCTCATCTGAGGCCGAATTCGTACCGAGCGAATCTGAGACGACCGTTAATACGGCGCTCCGGAGAGCGGTACCGCGGTACCGCCGCACTCACGAGAATCACGACCGCGGTACGACGAAACGGGACGGAATCGGACCTAGCTTTCGAGCCATGACGAAACCTGATGGGCCACTGTGGAAACTCGGGGCGGGCACCATGGCGCTGGTGACGGCGTTCGCTGTCGCCGCCTGCGTGTCGGACGCCGACAACAGTGCGGCGCCCCCGGCGGCCGGCCCGCACAGCGCCCACGCCGGCGGGTCGTCAGCTCCACCACAGCCGCTGCGCGCCGGCGAGCGGTTCGCCGACCTGAGAATGGCCGAGGCCTACACGCCCGCGCCGCCCGAGGGCGGCGGCTCGGACGAGTACCGGTGCCAGGTGATCGATCCGGGCCTGACCAGGACGGCGTTCCTGACCGGGACCCAATTCGCGCCGGAGAACGTCGCCATCGCGCACCACGCCATCGTGTACGCGGTGCCGCCGGGCGGCGCTGCCGCGGTGCGCAGGCAGGACGCGAAGACCCCTGGTCTCGGCTGGCAGTGTTTCGGCGGGACCGGCGTGGCCGGCGCCGAGGTCGAAGAGGGGGACGCGGCGTGGGTGGACACCTGGGCGCCGGGCGCCACGGAGACGCTGCTCGACCAGGACGCCGGCTACCGGCTGGAGCCGGGCAGCCTGGTCGTCCTCCAGATCCACTACAACCTGCTCGCGACCGACGGCAAGCCAGCCGGGCCGGACCGCTCGGCGGTGCGGCTGCGGCTGACGGACGGCACTGCGCAGACCCGGGAACTCGAGACGTGGTCGGTCGACGCGCCGACCGACCTGCCCTGCGCCGCCGACGAGTCGGGTCCGCTCTGTGACCGGGCGGCCTCGATCGCGGACGTGACGAAGCGGTTCGGGCCGGACGTCGGCGAAATGGCGGACCGTCAGGTGGAGGAGTGCGGCCGGGGCGGGCCGAAGCCCGGTGACACCCAGACCTGCGATCACGAGGTGGAGGCGCCGATGACGCTGTTCGCCGGTTTCGGCCACATGCACATGCTCGGACGGGCCTTGAAGGTCGAACTCAACCCGGGCACGCCGAAGGCCATGGTCGTCCTGGACGTGCCGCGGTTTGACTTCGACAACCAGCGGTTGATGAAGCTGCCGTCACCGGTGGAGGTCGGTCCGGGAGACACGCTGCGGGTGACGTGTACGCACGACGCGGGGCTGCGCAAACGGGTGCCGCAGCTGAAGAAGCTGCCGCCCCGCTACGTGGTGTGGGGTGACGGCACCAGCGACGAGATGTGCACCGGCATCATGACGGTCTCCCCCCGCAAGTCCTGAGGAAGCACTGCTAAACCGGCCGGGTGAGTCTCAGGTCGTAGGCGAGGATGACGGCCTGGATCCGGTCCCGTGCGCCGATCTTGGCGAGGACCCGCCCGACGTGGGTCTTCACCGTCGACTCCGACAGCGTGAACCGTTGCGCGATCTCGCCGTTGGTGAGGCCATGGCCGATGGCGACGAGGACCTCCCGCTCACGGCCGGTCAGGAAGCGCAGCCGGGGATCCTCCCGCACGGGCCCGCAGAGGTCGTCGTCGAGCCGGTCGGCGAACGCGTCGAGCAGCCGCCGGGTCAGCGCCGGCGCGATCACCGCGTCGCCGGCGGCGACGGCCCGGATGCCGGCGAGCAACTCCTCCGGGCGGATGTCCTTGAGCAGGAAACCGCTGGCCCCGGCCCGCAGCGCGGCGAACGCGTACCGTCCCACGTCGAACGTCGTCAGCACCAGGATCCGCGAACGCCCACCGGCTGCGACGATGCGCCGGGTGGCCTCGATCCCGTCGACGCCCGGCATGCGGATGTCCATCAGCACCACGTCGGGACGCAGCTCGGTGATCCGCCGAACGGCCTCGGCACCGTTCGCGGCCTCCCCGACGATCTCGGTGTCGGGGGCGCTCTCCAACAGCATGCGAAACCCGAAACGCTGCAGCGGCTGGGCGTCCACCACGAGCACGGAGATCATGAATGGCCTCCTTTCCGGTCGAATGGATGGTCCCGTCGCCGTCCGGTGAGGGCCGGCGCTGATCGTGCCGCCGTAGAGCGCGGCGCGGTCGGCCATGCCGGCGCAGCCGATACCCGCTTCGCCCGGCGGCGCCCACTTCCTACCGAGCGAACCTGAAACGACCGTTAGAACGGCGCCGATTTCGATCGATCCGATGTGCGCGGGCGCGCCCTTGCGGTTGTACCAGGACGAGTCCTTGTCGGCGATGTCGGGCGCGGCCGTGTGCCGGCTTTCGTAGCGCTGTCGCGGCGCTTACGCGTCAGTCGTGATCGCCCGGCACTGGGTGCCGGCCCGGACGCGGCCGGTCAGAGCGCCGGCCCGGACGCGGTGTGGTCCGCGTCGCCGGCTGGTGTGCTCGGGTCCTCGCCGCTGACGGTGGACAGCGCCGCCCGCGCCCGGTCGGCGAGCAGCCGGAAGCCGTATCCGTCGGCCTCGGTGATCGCCTGCTCGGCATGGGCGACCGCTTCGGCGCCGAACCCGAGCCGCCGGCACGCGAGCGCCAGACCGATCCGCGCCTCCACCGCGGGATAGCGGTCGCCGAGACCGGGCGGCACCGCGACGACCCGCCGGTACAGGTCGGCTGCCTGCTGCCAGCGCCCGGCCGCGTGGTGCACGGTGCCGAGCGCCTGGGCGGCGTACGCCTCGCTTCGGGCTTCGCCGGCGTCGTGGGCGAATTTCAGAGAGGCCCGGGCGTGGGCGAGCGCCTCCACGGGACGGCCGAGATCGACGTACAGCGCTGCGAGCATGTGCTGGGTCTCGGCTGCGCCGCCGTCGTCACCGAGGGCACGGTGCAGACGCATCGCTTCGGTGAGGTGCTCCAGCGCCGGACCGGTACGGCCCATTCCGCGGTAGACCTCGCCGAGGTTGGCCAGCGCCAGGGACTCCCCGAAGACCGAGCCGGTCTGCCGGTTGAGGGCGAGCGCCCGTTGTTGGCAGTCGGCCGCCTCGCTGAGCCGGCCCAGGTCGCGCAGCAGATTGCCGAGGTTCCCCAGCGCGGCCGCGTGGCCCACGACCCGGCCGCTCTGCTCGGCGAGTTCGACCGCGCGGACCGTGTGCGTGGTGGCCTGTTCGGCCTGCCCGAGCTGCAGGTACACATTGCCCAGCATGGTGACCACGTTCGCCTCGCCCTCCGGCCAGCCGGCCCGGACCGACCAGGACAACGCCTGGGTGAGGTCGGCCACGGCGCGTTCGGAGGTGCCGAAACGCATCTCGGCGTCCCCGGTGCTCAACCACGCGGCGGCCTGGCCGCGCGCATCGCCGGCGGCGACCGCGGCCGCCAGTCCGGCCCGCGCGGTGGTCAGCCAGTCGATCCGCAGCCGCCGGAAGAAGTAGTAGCCACGCAGGATGTCGGCGAGCATCCAGGCGTGCGCGTACGGACCGTGTGCCGCCGCGTACTGCACCGCGAGTGCGAGGTTGGCTCGTTCGTCGTCCAGCCGGCTCAGAGCCTCGGCGCTGTCTGCGAAACCTCCGGGCAGCGCGTCGGCCGCCGGCAGCCGGACCCGCAGTTTGCTGTTGTACGCAGCGGTCGCGGCGGCGTCGGCGAGTCGCAGCTGCCAGTCCAGCAACCGCCGGATCGCCGCGCGTACCCCGTCGTCACCGTGGTCGGCACGGGCCCGCTCGGCGGCGTAGAGGCGCAGCAGGTCGTGGAAGGTGTGCCGGCCCGCCGCGGACCGCTGGACGAGATGCGCCGCGACGAGCAGGTTCAGCAGCGACTCAGCCCGCGCGGGTGCCAGCTCCGCCACCGCCGCCGCGGCGTCGACCGTGAAATCCGTGCCGGGAATCACCCCGAGCAGGTAGAACAACCGGCGGGCCGCGGACGGTAGTGCCGCGTCGGACAGCCGGAACGTCGCTCGTACGGCACTCTGCTCGTCGCCGTCGATCTCCATGGCGTCCAGACGGTCACCGGTCGTCAGGGCGCCGACCAGTTCGGCGATGCGGCGGTGTGGCTGGTCGGTGAGCGTGGCGGCGACGATGCCCACCGCCAACGGGAGATACCCGCAGGCGGCGGCCAGTTCGTCGGCGGCGGCCGGCTCAGCCGCGATCCGGTCGGCCCCGGCGATCCGGGCCAGCAACTCGCGGGCCTCCGCAGGTTCCAGCGTGTCCAGGGTCACCCGGCGCGCGCCGTCCCGGGCGGTCAGGCCGGAGAGCCGGTCCCGGCTGGTCACCAGGACGAAGCAGCCGGGACTGCCCGGGATCAGCGGGCGTACCTGGTCGACGGTCGCGGCGTTGTCCAGCACCACGAGCAACCGCTTGCCGGTCAGGGTCGAGCGGTAGAGCCCGGCCGCCTCGTCCGGGTCGGAGGGCACCCGCTCGGGCGGTACCCCGAGCGCGCGCAGGAACTGGGCCAGCGCCTCGGCGGGCTGCACCGGCGCGGCCGACGCGTAGCCGCGCAGGTTGACGTAGACCTGCCCGTCGGGGAAGTGTTCCCGGACCCGGTGTGCCCAGTGCACGGCCAGGGCCGTCTTCCCGACGCCGGGCGTGCCGGTGATCGTCACGATCGGAACGCCGGTGGTCTGCTGGTCGCGCACGGAGTCGAGCCGGGACAGGTAACCGGCCCGGCCGGTGAACGCCGCGGCGTCGGACGGCAGCTGCGCGGGCGGGGGGTGCGCCGGACCCGACGGCGCCCGAACCGGCCGGACCTGGGCCTGCGGCCGTAACACCTGCCGATGTGCGGCCTGGATGTCGGCGCCGGGCTCGACACCCAGCTCCTCGTTCAGCCGGCGGCGGATCTCGGCGTGCGCCTCCAGCGCGGCCGCCTGCTGACCACTACCCGCCTGGGCCAGCATCAGTTGTGCCCAGAACCGCTCGCGCAGCGGATGCTCGGCGGTGACCGTTCGCAGCTCACCGACGACGGCCGCGTGCCGGCCCAGACGCAGGTCGGCGTCGATGCGCTGCTCCAGCGCGCTGAGCCGGCGTTCGGAAAGCCGGACACCCACCTCCCGCTGCAGGACCTCAGACGGGATGTCGGCCAGCGCCGGGCCGCGCCAGAGGTCGAGCGCGCGGGTGAGCAGCTCGGCCCACGCCGCCGGATCGTCGCGCGTCTGCGCCTGTCGGGCTTCGTCGAGCAGCCGCTCGAACCGGGCGACGTCGACCGCTTCGCTCGACCCCGCCCGGATCAGGTAGCCGGGCGGCTGGGTGACGACCAGGTCGCCTGGAGCGCCGTGGTCGACGAGGGTACGGCGCAGCCGGGCCATGTGAGTCTGCAGCGTGGCCCGGGCGTTGGAGGGCGCGTCGTCGTCCCACGCCGCACGGATCAGACTGTCGGCTGACACCACCTGATCGGTGCGCAGCAGGAGGGCAGCGAGCAACGTCCGCTGCCGCCCCGAGCTCATCACCACAGCCGTGCCGTCGATCTCGATGAGCAGCGGACCGAGCAGACCGAATCTCACGCCGTCATCCTGGCAGCCGCCGCATCGGCATGATCATCAATGTCACAATTCTGACGGATGCGGCAGTAGTCACCGAAATCAAAGCGTTCCGGATAGGAGCGGCCGGCAACAGGTCCGAGGTCCGGACGGGCGGCACCTCTGGGCGGTAGACACGTCATCGTCGCGCTCGGGCCGACATGGGAATGACCGCGGTTCGCCTCGTCGATGGGCGGGCCGGCGGCCGGGCAGGCCGTCCGCGCCGATCAGTTTCAGATCGTCGACGGTGAGGCTCTGCGCGGCCGCGATGACCGGCATCGCCTGTCGGGTGAGTTCCTTCGCGACCTGGTAGTGGTCAGGCAGGAAGCGAACCAACCCTGATCCAGGGCCGGTCGGCTCGACCTGCTCCCATAACCATGACAAAAGGCCCACCGCAATGGATCATCACGGCAGGCCTTTACGCAGCTCAAAGTACTTGTGGGCGATACTGGGATCGAACCAGTGACCTCTCCGGTGTGAACGGAGCGCTCTCCCGCTGAGCTAATCGCCCTCAACGAGAAGGAACTCTACTAGACGACCGGACCGGTTTGCGAACCAGGGGGTCACCGGGCCCGCAACCAGTCCAGACTGACCTGGACCAGGTCGATGTCCATGCTGACCTTGAAGCTGGTCCACACGACCGCACTGATGAAGACCATGCCGACCAGGCCGATCAGGGCCCGCAGCGGCAGCGACTGGCGGCCGATCCAATGGGTCCAGCCCTGGACGTGACGCTTGGTGAAGGCGAGCACGCCCCGGGCCCAGTGGAACTCGACCGCCAGGATGGCGAGGCCGAGGATCACGATCGCCCAGCCGGGGCCGGGGAACGGGATCAGGATGATGCCTACGGCGACCACCAGACCGCCGACGATGCCGACGCCGATCTTGAGAGCGAGGCGGCCGGTCGAGTTGGACCGAATACGGTCAAGCACACGCACGTCTGAGAACCCTGCCGTCCGGTTTTAGGTTCATTTCATCCCCCAGTGTCCGGGGGCCCCGTCACTACCCGGGAGGAATGGACGTTACCGGAGTAAGTCAACTGCTGGACCACTGACGCCGGGCGGAACCGAGTACATGGGCAGAACAGGACAAGATATCGCTTTACGTCCTGCGCGGAAGGGTTTTCGGAACCGCCTTCCCACTACTGGGTGAGATCAGCGTATGGCGGAGCGTAACTACAAGGATCACCTGAGTATGGGAACCGCGGGGTTCACCAGCCTCGCAGCGGTGCCGGGGGGAGTTCGTCCATGAGTACCATTCGTCCAACGACCGTCGAGGTCGAAACCTCGCTGCGGCTCGTAGCGCCTGACGCGACGGCACTGCCGGTACGCGCCAGTCTGCGGTACGACCCAGCCGACCCGTATGCGGTTCACGTGTTGTTCCACGCAGAATCAGCCGGTGGGGAAGCCGTGAGCTGGTCCTTCGCGCGGGAACTCCTCGTGACCGGGCTCGACGAGCCGGCCGGGATCGGCGACGTCCGGGTGTGGCCGTGGGCCACGCCGCGGGGCGATTTCGTCGCCCTGGCCCTGTCGTCTCCCGACGGGAACGCGCTGTTCGAGGTGCCGCGCAGCGTCCTGGTCCGCTTCCTGCGGCGCACCTATGTGGTGGTGCCCCGCGGACGCGAATCCGACCATCTGGACGTCGACGCGGCGGTCAACCGGCTACTGGCGGGACGCTAGTAGCCGGCGACATCAGCGAGTCAGGGCGACCCGCACGGACACTGCCGGTCCGTGCGGGTCGCCCTTTATAGCCGGAAAAATAATCGATCTCCGAAAAGGAATCGGAATCGGACGTATAGCGAATACCGAGCCTTAAATCGGACATTTACCTCAGTCGGTGCGCTAGTGGATGCGGAAGCACCCATCGACGACTACCGTCAGGCGCGATGTCAGCACTCATTCAACACACCGAGCCGGCACCCACCCGCCTTCCACCGGACTGGTCGGGGATCGGTGGCTGCGTCCTGCCGGTGGCGCCCGGTGCCGCCACCGCCCTGCTGGACGGTCACGCCCTCGTACTCACCGTCACCGATTCCCTGGTCGCCGAGGTGGACTTCACCGAACACCGCTGCGGGCCGGGGACGGTGCTCTGGATCCGTCCGGGGCAGGCGGTGCGATGCGGCGAACCACCCGGCGAGACGGCCACGATCCTCTTCCGCAGCGGCCTGTTCGGACCGGAGGAGCTGCCCGGTCTCGCGCCGGACGATCCGGCCGGGCCGGCCGCGCGACCGCTGGCCCTGCCCGCCCCGGACGTACTCCGGGCCGCCTTCGCCCATCTGACCGCGGACGCCGCCGGCACCCCCGACCCGATCGCCGCCGCCCTGCTGCGCCATCAGCTGGCCGCGGTGCTGCTGCGTCTGCGGGCTCTGGAGCCCCCCGTCGATCCGGCCGGTCACGTCGAGGGCCGGACCTTCGAGCGGTTCCAGCGCCGGCTGGAGGAGGGCTACCCGCACACCCGGCGGGTCGAGGACTACGCGGCTGAGCTGGGCTGTTCGGTGCGTACCCTGACCCGGGCCAGCCTCGCGCTGACCGGCCGTACCGCCAAGCAGGTGGTCGACGACCGGGTCGCGCTACAGGCCCGGCGGCTGCTCGCCGCGACACCGCTGTCGGTCGCCGAGGTCGGCCGGATCCTGGGTTTCGGCGAGCCGACGAACTTCGGCCGGTTCTTCCACCGGGAGACCGGGCTGAGCCCGGGACAGTTCCGCGGGCGGTACGCGGCCGGGTCCGACGGCGGCATTCCCGGTCAGCGACGCCCCACTGACTGACGGTTAATTCCCACAACTCCCTGGGGTATGTGCATCCGGGATGCGCGGGCGGGGCATGATAGTCACGTGCAGATCTCCGCGCGCGGTGACTACGCGGTCCGGGCCGCCCTCAGTTTGGCGCAGGCCTACCCCGCACTGATGTCCGCCCAGGCCATTGCCCAAGAACAAGAGATGCCCCGGAAATTCCTCGAGGCAGTGCTCGCCGACCTGCGCCGTGCCGGCGTGGTCCGGGCGCAGCGTGGCGCCGAGGGGGGCTACACACTGTCGCACCCACCCCGCGACGTGACCATCGGCCAGATCCTGCGGGCCGTCGACGGTCCACTGGCCGGTGTGCGCGGCCTCCGTCCGGAGGAGACTCAGTACACCGGGGCCGCCGAGAACCTGCCGAACCTGTGGGTGGCGGTGCGGGCCGCGGTCCGTGAGGTGGTCGACGAGGTGAGTCTCGCCGAGCTGATCAGCGGGCGGATGCCGGCCCACGTGCGCAAGCTGACCACCCGCCCGGACGCGTGGCAACCACGCTGACGTTTGTGAATCGGCGCGATCGGGCATCGTCTCGACCATCAGAAACGAGATGGGAGAGGTTCCGATGGGCATCGTCTACCGCAGCCGGAAGAAGATCGGTCCGCTGGTCCTGAACTTCACCGAGAACGGCTACTCGTCGTGGAGCCTGAAGATCGGTCGCTGGTCCTGGAACTCCAAGACCCGCGCGCACCGGGTGGACCTGCCCGGCCCGCTGTCCTGGAAGCAGGACAAGAACCGCTCCCGCTAGAGGCGGATCATGACGTCGCCGCCGAGCCGGCCATGCGCCGGCTCGCGGGCGACGGCACCACTGTCGATCAGCGTGTGCAGGACCCGGGTGGCGTCGGCGGCACGGTAGACGGTTTCGGTGAGCGCGAAAGTGCGCAACTCGGTCACCGTCGCCTCGCCCACCTTCTCCAGATGCGCGAGCAGCTCCCGCCGCAACGGGCCGGGATGCGGGCTCAGCGAGATGTCGATGAGATGCCGTTCCGGGTCGCCGGGGTCACGTAGCCGTACCCCCGCGAACTCGTCGACCGCCCACAGCGCCTCCTTGAAGCTCTCCAGACTCTTCCCCGAGGTGGTGGCGAAGGCCACCACCTCGCCGGGTTCCGGCCCGGTCGCCAGCTCGGCGGCCGTGAGCAACGGAAAACCCAGACCCCGATAGGGGTCGACCGGGCTGCCGGGCGGCAGCACCAGCAGCACCTCGGCCGGTTTCCCGGCCGCGATCGCCGCGACGGTGGTCACCGCGGGCGGCTCCCCCGCGCTCGTCGCATCGAGAAAACCCATCAGCGGTACGCGTACGGCGCCCGCCGCCCTCAGCGCGACCGGAAGCCGCTCGTCCGTCCCGCCGCCGACCGGGAGGACCGTCAGCCCGGCCGCCGCACCCGCCTCCCGCTGGGCCACGCCGATCCGCCGCCCCACCTCGCCGACGTCGCCGCCGATCGCCACCATGGAGAGTTCCCGGCCGCGGGCCAGGCCGGGCAGATCGGCCAGGACCCGCACGGCCGCCTCGGCCGCCTCCCCACCGTCGCCGTCGGCATAGCCGTGCACATAGGTGGCACGCCGGGCGTGATGCAGCGCACCGGCCGCCCAGGCCTGCAGGTGGCGGATGAGGAGTTCACGTTTGACGGTCGCGATCGGGGACACACCGTGTTTCTACACCCGTCCACTTCGGTACCGGAAACTTGTACCCAGGGTGTCGGCATGAGCACTATGGGATACATGCCCCCTCCGCTCGCCGAACTCACCGCCCAGGCGCAGACCCTGTCGTCGGCCGGTGATCTCGCGGGCGCCCGTGCGGTGCTGGACGACGTGCTGCGTACCGCCGACGCCGATCCCCGCCGCGCCACCGCCGACCTCGCCGTCGCCGCCGCCCTGCACGCCCGGGTCCTGATCGCCCTCGGCGACCCGGAGTCGGCACGGCTCTGGGCCGCCTTCGCGCACTCGGCCGAGGAGCGCCTGCACGGTTCACGCGACGAGCGCACCATCGCGGCGGCCGCCATGCACGCCGCCGTGCTCCAGCGGATCGGCCAGCACGGCCGGGCCTCGTCGGTCTATCACGACCTCGTCGGCGAGCTGGCCGCGATCGAGGGGCCGGACTCGGCACGGGTGCTGGCCGCCGAAGCCGACCTGGCCACCGCCGAGCACGCCGCGGGGCACTGCACGACCGCCCGGGCCCGGTTGTCCCGGGCCTGGCGACGGCATCGCCGGGTGCACGGCGACGCGGCCCCGGCCGGGATCAAGATGCTGGCCCGGCTCGGCGCGATGGAGCGCGAGTGCGGCCTGGACGCCGAGTCGGCCGAGCACCTGGCCCTGGCCGGCGAGCTCAGTGCCCGCCACCTGACCGCCGATCACCCACTGGCCCGGCAGGCCACGGCCCTGGTCGCCGGACGGTCGTCCGGTCTTCACACGTGCGGCCGGCACGATTCCACCGGCGGCCGGCCGTTCCGTCCGTTCCCCCGCCGCCCCACCGTCACCGACCCGGCCGGCTCCCGCCCGGCTCCGTTCCCGGCCCACGCGCCCGGTCAGCCGCCGCCCGACGACCGGCCCACCGACCCACTCGGCACGGTCTACCCCGTCGACGAGGACCCGGACCTGCTCGACGACGAGACACCGCCGGACAACCGGCCCACCGACCCCAACGGGACCGTCTACCAGCAGCCGCTCTACCTCAGCGACGTGCACCGGCTGCCCGGCGACCCGACCGGCCGGCACGCCCGCGCCGACACCCCGCCCCCGCTACCCGGCAACCGGGCACCCGACTACGGGGAGGACGGCCGCCCCCTGCCGATCGGCACGGCGCGGGCCGGCACCCGTACCGATCCGCCGAACTCGCGGCGGCTGCCGGTACGGACCGGGACGGGCGGGCGATCCCGGGCCGGGCATCCGCTGCTGCTCGCCACGGTGCTGGCCGGCGGGGTCGCGGCCGCCGCCGCGGTGGTGATCCTGACGCTGCCCGGCGCCGACGGGGCGACCACCCCGCCGGCCCAGCCGACCACGGTTCCGGCCCCGGCCGGGGCACAGCCGCTGACCGCCACCTCTGAGCCTGGTTCCCCGCAGAACGTCCGGCTCCGCGACGACGGGCCCAGCGTGTCCCTCCAGTGGGACTATCCGGGCGACGCCAAGGGCGAGGTGCTGATCACGGTGGCCCGCTCGGACCGGCCGCCGGTCACCGTCGCGGAACTTCCCGCCGGGGCGACCGACTACGTCGTCTACAGCCTCAGCGAACGCTACGACTACTGCATCACGGTCGCGGTACGCCGGGACGGGCAGGAGATCGCGGCCGCCGCGCCGGTGTGCACCGCACGGTGACCGGCCGTCCGCAACCGACCCGCAACCCGCCGCGACCCGGAAAGCTACCCGGGCACCGGAGCGTAGGTCGTCACGGCGGCGACAGGAAAGCAGGGACAGTGACGACGGAAATGGCGAGCCGTGTCCCCATCGGGTCTCATCAGGAGCTCAGTGCCCTGGAAGCCGCCGCGGCGGAACTCGAGGTACGGCCACCGTCGGCGTTCCGGACCATCTGGGAGCCCGCCGGCGAGCTGCGGCAGCGCGCCCTCGAACTGGGTGCCGAGGAGATGGTCCAGCGGGCCACGCTCCTCCAGGCCGGAGTGCTGCTGCGGGAGGGCCAGACCGGCGAGGGCGGCCAGATGGCCCACCGGGTACGCGTCTGGGCCGAGGAGCACGAGAACCGTTACCTGCTGGCCCGTGCCCACCGGGAACTGTCGGTCTTCTACCGCCACGTGGGCGACTTCTCCGACGCGCTCACCCACGCCGTCCAGAGCGTCTCCTTCCTCACCGAGGAGGTGCCGCCCAGCCTCCGGGCCCGGCACCTGATGACGCTCTCGGTCTCCCTCGACGACACCGGCTCGCACGCCGACGGCAAACGCCGCGCCCACGAGGCCCTCGCACTGGCCGCCCAGGCCGGTGACACCGAAGGACTGTCGTCGGTCCTGAACAACATGGCCTACACCGCCGTCGAGATCGGCGACGAACCCGAGGCGCGGCTGCTGGTCGCGCAGATGCGTGAACTCCAGGCCCGCACCGGATACCGGTTCAGCGCCAACGAGCTGGACACGATGGCACAGGTCGAGCTGATGGGCGGCCGGTACGACGCGGTCGAGGACCTGCTCTCCCCGGTACTGGCCGACCTGGTCGCCGCCAACGAGGGTGACGCGGTCGCCGAGTGCCAGCTGACCCTCTCCCAGGCCCGCCGGCTGGCCGGCCGCTACGAGGCCGCACAGCAGGCCCTGGACGGCACCCGGGCGGTGTGCCTCGAACGCGGACTGGCCGGGATCGGCGCCCGTGTCCGGCAGGAGCAGGCCGCCCTGTTCGCCGACACCGGGCGGTTCGCCGAGGCGTACGAGGAACATCGTGCCTTCCACGCCGCCGCGACCGCTCTCCAGTCGGTCCAGCGCGACGCCCGGGCCCGCGCCCTCCAGGCGGTCTTCGAGGCGAACGAGGCCCGCCGGGCCAGCGAGCACTTCCGCGAGATGGCGCACCGGGACGCGCTCACCGGCCTCTACAACCGGCGGTACGTCAACGAACGGGTACCGGCCCTGCTGCTGGAATCGGCCGCCCAATGCCGCCCCGTGTCGCTGGCGATCCTCGACCTGGACCACTTCAAGCGGGTCAACGACACCCTCTCGCACGCCACCGGCGACACCGTGCTCCAGCACGTCGCGGAGCTGTTGGAGGAGGCGGCACCCGGATCGGCGTTCGCGGCCCGGATGGGTGGCGAGGAGTTCCTGCTGGTCTTCCCGGGGGTGGACGCCGAGGAGGCGGCCACCCGCTGCGAGCGGCTGCGGCTGCGGATCCGGGCGCACGGCTGGGAGCCGATCACCGGAAACCTTCCGGTGACCACGAGCATCGGCATCACCACGGCGCCGGAGGGCTGCAGTACCTTCTCCGCGCTGCTGTCGGCCGCCGACCGCAACCTCTACGCCGCCAAACACTCCGGCCGCGACCGGGTCGTCGCCGGCTGACCCCCGGCTGGCTCCCACCGCTGCCTCAACGCCCGCGAGACAGCGGTGACAACCAGCCGAGCTTCTTCGGCTGGCTCTCACCGCTGCCAAAACGCATGTGAGACAGCGGTGACGACCAGCCGGGTTTCTTCGGCTGGCTCCCAGCGCTGTCAAAACGGATCTGAGACAGCGGTGACGACCAGCTGGGGTTACTCGCCGGTGGGGGCTCCGGCCAGTTCGGCGACGATGTCCAGGTGGCCGAGGTGGCGGGCGTATTCCTGGAGCAGGTGGAAACAGACCCGCTCCAAGGTGGCCGGGTCGGCGCCGTCCCAGCGCGGGCCGGGTCGGCCGGCGGTCTCCAAGGCGTTGCCGGTGATCACCGCCGTGGTGTGGGTGCCCTGGTCGCGCAGCGCGGTGGCGAGGTCGGCGAGGGTCTCGGACTCCTCGACGTGCCAGCGGTCGTCCTTCCGGTCTGCCCACGGGTCGGCGACGTCACGGCCCTGGAAACCCCACTCGATCCAGCGGCGCTCCACGTGCCGTAGGTGTTTCACCAGTTCCAGCGGCGTCCAGCCGGACGGCAGCCCACTCGTGCGCTGGGTGGCCGCGGGAAGGGCGGCCGTCTTCTCGATCAGGCTCTCCCGGAAGTAGTCCAGGTAACGGGTGAACACCTCGGCTTGGTTCGCGGCCGGGATCGTCGGCGACGGGAAATCGATCGGCATACCCCGAGCCTAGATCGCCGGAGGGGCGCCGAACGGGGGCTACAGGGTGATGTCGGCTCGGACCGGGTAGTGGTCGGAGGCGTGGGTGGTGGTGTCGTCGCGGACCACCCAGGCACGCTGGGCGCGGGCCGCCAGCAGTGGGCTGGCCAGCAGGTAGTCCAGGCGCATGGCGCCGAACTCGCGGCCGGCGAAGCCGGTCGGCACGGTACGGCCGTCGCCCTCCCCCACGCTCTGCCACAGGTCGGTGAACCCGCCTGCCCGGAACGCCGCGATCGCCCGGGTGTCCGGTGCACCGTCCGGGCCGAGGTGCCGTTGCTGGAACAGCGAGTGCAGGCTGTCGAGCGTGGCGGTGTGGTCGCCGTCCGGGTCGAGGCCGTTCATGTCGCCGGCGATCAGCGTCATCCGGCGGGCCGAGCCGTAGCGGGCGGACAGCCAGCGGGCCTCGCGGTAGCGGCGGTACGGGGAGAACGGGTTGAGGTGGGCGCTGACCACGGTCAACGGGCCGGCCGTGGTCTCGACGACCGCGATCGCGACGGCGTGGTGCGTCCGCCAGCGGATCGCCGAGCGGCGGAGGATCCGCCGTGGCGGGCGCACCAGCACCGCGACCGGCTGGGCGAACCCGGCCGGTGCGAGGTGCACGGCCATCCCGGCCTCTTGCGCGAGCGCGTGCAGGCGTCGTCCGTACCGATGGAAGTGTTGAAGCTCCTGAAGGCAGAGAACGTCGGGCTGTTCGCGGTGGATGACCCGGATGATCTCCGGCAGGCGGTCGCCGCCGCCGTTCTTGATGTTCCAGGTCATCAGCCGCAGTGTCATCCGACCGTCACCGGGCGTCCACGGGTCACCTGCTCGGCCTCGGCGGCCGCCTCGGAGACGGATTCGGCGTGGGCGTTCGGGCGGACCGTGAACCAGAGGACGGTCAGCCAGCCGACGGTGAGCAGGGTCGCGCCGAGGACGTCGGTGGGGTGGTGCATGCCGCGGTACATCCGGGAGAGCGCCACGATGAACGGCATGATCACCGCGAGGGCCGGGAAGATCCAGCGCCACGGCTGCCGGACCCGGGCCATCACGATGATCGCGATGGCGGCCCAGAGGCACATGGTCGCGGCGATGTGGCCGGACGGGAACGACGACGTCGGCATCTGGCCGTCCAGCTGCTCGACCGACGGGCGGGCCCGGCCGACCGAGGCGGCCGCGCACAGGAAGAGGGTCAGCTCACCGGCCATGGCGAGGGCCAGGAACAGGATCGGCCGCCACTGCCGCCACAGGGCCAGCGCCAGCGGGCAGAAGAACAGCGAGATGAGCAGGATGGCGTGGGTGTCGCCGGCCTTGCTCGCCATCCAGCTCAGGTCGTCGAGCGAGGAGGTGCGGAAGGTCTGGAGCCAGCGCGGCACGCCGTCGTCGAAGGAGGGCTCCCACCGGTTCACCGAGTAGCCGACCAGGTAGAGCAGGCCGAACACGAACACCCAGCCGACCAGGATCTCGGCGGCCTTGGCCCACGGGTGCGGCAGGACCGCCTCCTCGGCGGGCGCGGGACGCAGGTCCGGGCCGGCCTCCGGCTCCAGGCCGTCGGTCAGTGCCGGCACCGGGCGGCCCGCTTCGCGGCGCCAGATCCGGAAGGCGTACGCCGTGACGCTGATCCAGGCCACCCCGAGCAGCCACCCGCCGAGCACGTCGGAGAGGAAGTGCACACCCAGGGCGATCCGGGTGAACCCGACCGCGGCGACGATCAGCGCGGCCAGCCCGGCGAACCAGGGGCGCCACCGCCGTCGCATCGCTGGGAGGAAGACCAGCACGATCATCCCGTAGACGACCATCGAGCCGAGCGCGTGCCCGCTGGGGAAGCTGTTGCCCGGCGCGGACGCCACCGGGACCTCGACCACCGGCCGCAGCCGTCCGATCAGCGCCTTCAGCGACGGGTCCATGATCAGGGCGCCGGCCCCGGTGACCAGCAGGTAGAGCGCCGGGCGGGGACGCCGGCGGATCAGCAGCACGGCGACCAGCAGGGCGACCAGTGGGATCATGAAGCCGCGCCCGCCGAACGAGGCGATCTGCTGGAGGATCGCCACGGTCGTGTCGGAGCCGGACGCCCAGCGGTTCAGCCCGTCGGCCACCGACCGGTCCAGGTCGAGCAGCGGCTGCCAATGGAACCGGACGAGCAGCAGCAGAACACCGAAGGTGAGGCCGATCGCCGTCACTGCGGCCAGGCCGAGCACGCTGCGCTCGGCGAAATGTCGCACCGGCGCCCAGCCGGCTCGTCGCTCCACCACGCGGTTCTCTTCGGTCACGGCTAACTCCTGTTTCCGGGGGGTGCGCCGTTCTTACCCGGACGAGTCCGCGGATACACCGGGCTCCCGCTGCCCGGGGACCTCCGGTTCCGGATCGGGTTCCCAGCGGTCCTCCAGAGCGGGCCGCCGCACACCCACCCGGCGGGCCTCCAACTGGGCGGCGAAGGCCAGCCCGAGGAAGAGGGCGATCCCGGTCAGGTTGGCCCACAGCAGCAGTGCCATGATCGCGGTCAGCGGGCCGTAGGTGGCTCCGAAGCCGTCACTGAACCGGATGTACCCGGCCAGGAGCAGGCTCGCCAGCCACCACAGCACGGTCGACACCACGGCGCCGAACAGCAGCCAGGACAGGGCGGGCTGGTTGCGGCGCACCGAATGCCGGAACAGCAGACCGACCGCGAAGACGATGAGCACCAGACTCAGCGGCCACCGGACCACGTCCCACGCCACCCGCACGCCGTGGCTCAGCCCGAGATGCGCCTGCGCCGAATTGCCCGCGGCCCGCCCGGCCACCAGCAGCAGGAACCCGAAGAGGGCGGGCAGGCCGGCGACCACCGCCAGTACCGCGGCCCGGAAGTACTTGTGCAGGGCCGGGCGGTCGCGTTCCACCCCGTAGATGCGGTTGGCGCCACGCTCGATCTGCGCCATCGCGCTGGTCAGCGCGAACAGACCGGTGATCAGACCGAGGGCCAGGGCCACTTCGCCGGCCTCCTCGGTACGGTCGTCGTCCATCAGCAGCTCGGTGACCAGCGGCTCGCTGGCGCCCGGGGTGAGCGCGATGACGGTGTCCGCGACGATCCGGCCGCCGTCCTCCACGCCCAGGTCGGTGGCGAGACCGGACAGGGCGATCAGGAACGGCACGATCGCCAGGCACAGCTGGAGCGCGAACGCCCGGGAGTGGCTGAACCCGTCGCCGTAGCGGAACCGCACGAACGCGTCGTGCAGCAGCGGCCAGCGCCCGTAGAACCACAACGCGTGGAAGGCGTCGTCGGCCGACAACTTGTCACCCGGCATCATCCGGGTCTCCGGGACCGGTTGGGTGCTGCTCAAGCCTTCTCCTCCGCCGCGTCCCGGACCGCTTCGGCCCGGCGGGCGGCTCCGCGGGCGTCGTACGCCAGGTCCGGCGTGGCGTCCGGCTGTGGCACACACAGCAGCAGCGCCCGGGGCCGGACGTGGATCTTCATGACCTTGCCCGGGGCGATGGTGTCACCGTCGAGCTGACGCGCCTGTGCCCGGTTGCTGTAGATCTCAATCCGCGATGCGGTGTAGGTCTCCATCAGCGGCACGCGCTCCCGCCGGCTGACCACCGCCCAGGCCAGCGCCGCCCAGTGGGCCAGGTTGGTGGGGCTCAGGATGGCCACGTCGAACCGGCCGTCGTCCGGTTCGGCCTTGCTGAGCAGCCGCACCCCGCCCTGGAGCCGGCCCACGTTGCCGACGATCACGGCGGCCGGGCGACGGGGCATCGGCGGGCCCCCGTCCAGCCGGATCCGGGCCCGCATCGGCCGGTCCAGCAGGTGTTTCGCGGCGCCGCCGACGTAGGCCAGCCAGCCGATCCGCTTCTTCGCCTTCTCCGAGGTGTCCTCGAGCATCTGGGCGTCGAAGCCCATCCCGGCCATCACCACGAAACACCGGTCGTCGATCACGCCGACGTCGATGCGGCGGCGGCCGCCCTCCAGCGCCACCTCCAGCCCGGTGGCCGGGTCGGTACCGAGGCCCAGGTTGGCGGCCAGCAGGTTGCCGGTGCCGGCCGGCAGCACGGCCAGGGCCACGTCCGTCCCGGTCAGGGCGGTGACGACGGCGGTCACCGTGCCGTCGCCGCCGCAGGCGAAGACCAGCTCGGCACCGTCGGCGACGGCCTTCTTCGCCTGACCTCGGCCGGGGTCGTCAGGCGTCGTCTCATACCAGCGCGGAGCGGGCCAGCCGGCACGGGACAGCCCCTGCTCGACGATCCGGCGCAGGTGATCGGGATCGGCCACCTTGGTGGGGTTCACCACGACGGCGCAGCGAGGTCCAGTCACGTCGCACAGTGTGCCGGAGTCATGTCACGGCGGCGACTCGACGGCCGCCCGCGACCACGGAAAGGGCACACTGCAGGAGTGACCGAAGTTACCTATCCGCATGTCGGATACACCCGGACCGGACGGCTCCCCTCCGGCTACCGGCATCTGCGCCACCGGGCCCGGATCGGCACCGGCGAGGAGACGCTGGCCCGCGCCGGCGAGGCGATCCTGACCTTCCGCATGCACCGGGCCATCGGTGCCCGGATCAGCGCCGACGCGGGCCGTGCCGCCCCCGGGGTGCTGCTCACCGTCGGGCTGGGCCCGCTGCGCGCCCCGTGCGAGGTGGTCTGGACCGTGGAGGAGGGCGACCGGATCGGCTTCGCGTACGGCACCCGTCCCGGCCACCCGGCGACCGGTGAGGAGGCGTTCGTGGTGGAGCGGGACGAACACGATCGGGTGTGGTTCACGGTCACCGCGTTCAGCCGGCCGGCGGGCCGGCTGATGCGCCTGGGCGGCCCGTTCGCGGTGCTGTTCCAGCATGCCTTCGCCCGCGCGTGCGGGTTGGCCCTGCGGCGTCTGGGTACCGTGGGGCGGTGAGCACGACCGAGATCACCTGGTGGGGGCACAGCACCGTGTGGCTCGCCGATTCCGGCGTGAAGCTGCTGATCGATCCGGTGCTCACCGGGCGCCTCGCCCACCTGCGGCGGATGGCCGGCCCGGCGCCGCGGCTGCCCGGCGCACCGGACGCGATCCTGCTGTCGCACCTGCACGCCGACCACTTCCACGTCGCGTCGCTGCGGGCGGTGCCGGGCGAGCCGGTCCTGGTGGTGCCGCGCGGTGCCGCGGCGTTCGCCGCGCGGGTGATGCCCGAGGCGGCACGGCGCTGCGTCGAGCTGGGGCCGGGCGACGAGACGAAGATCAAGGATGTACGGGTCCGGGCCGTCCCCGCCCGGCACGACGGCGGCCGGGGCCCGTGGTCCCGCGAGCGGGCGGCCGCGATCGGTTTCGTGGTCGAGGGCGCCGCCCGGACCTGGTATGCGGGTGACACCGGCCTGTTCGACGGGATGCACGACCTCGGCCCGCTGGATCTGGCGCTGATCCCGGTCGGCGGGTGGGGGCCGACCCTCGGCGCGCACGGTCACCTGGACGCCCGGGCCGGTGCCGAGGCGCTGCGCCGGGTGCGGGCGACCTGGGCGGTGCCCGTGCATTACGGCACGCTGTGGCCGATCGGGATGGGCCGGGTCCGCCGGCACATGTTCGACGAGCCGGGCACACGGTTCGCCGAGTTCGCGGCGCGGGCGGCGCCGGAGAGCCGGGTGCGGGTGCTGGCGCACGGCGAGACCCTCGGTGTGGGCGCGTGATCGGCGCGCTGAGCGCTTCCGGCTGGCTGTTCCTGATCGTCGCGTTCGGGGCGATCGTGCCGGTCGTGCCGACCGGGGCCGCGGTCTCCGGGACGGCGGCGCTCGCGTTCCACGAGCAGCCGTTCCTGATCGGGGTGGTGGTGACGGCCGGTGCCGCCGGGGCCTACCTGGGCGATCTGGTGATGTATGCGATGTGCCGGTTCGGCGGCGAGCAGTTGGCCCGGCGGCTGCGCTGGCTGCGCGACGAGGAGCACCTCAACGGCGTGAAGGAGCGGCTGCGGGCCCGGCAGGTCCCGGTGCTGCTGGTGTCCCGGCTGATTCCGGGCGGCCGGGTGCCGGTGCTGCTGGCCGCCGCGTTCGCCGGGATCCCGTGGCATACGTTCGTGGTCGCCAATCTGCCCGCCTGCGCGCTCTGGTCGGTGGTGTACGCGGCGATCGGGCTGGCCGGCGGGTCGATCTTCGGAGAGCCGTGGCAGGGTGTGCTCGCCGCCGTGGTGCTCATCCTGCTGATCAACCAGCTCGTCACCCGGTTGGCCCGGCGGCGTAGCCCTAGTACTTCAGATGCGTCCGGGTGAGTTTCGCGACCTTCTCCACCAGGTTCTGCCCGCTGGGCATCGTCTGGTTGGTGTGCGACAGCACGGCGATCGACACGTCGGTGTCGGCGTCGGTGATCTGACCGACCGTGTTGATGATCCAGAGGTTGCTCTCGGTGGAGCGCTGGAGCCAGCCGTTCTTGACGGTGGCGTCCTCGCCGTCCTCGGCCGCGGCCGGGACACCCCAGTCCTGGTCGGGGGCGACGGTGCTCATCAGCTTGTTGGCGTACTCCCGGGAGGTCTCGGACAGCTCGCTCTTCTCGTCGACCAGCTGGGAGAGCAGGGTCACCTGATCCTTCACGGTCGTCCGGGTGAGGCCCCACGAGCTGCTGACCTTGGTCTGGGTGAGGCCGAGACGCTTGTTGCAGGCGGTCAGCCCGTTGATCCGGCCGACCTTGCCGTAGAGCGAGGTGGTCGCGTCGTTGTCGCTGAACCGGATCATCTTGTCGGCCAGCGCCTTCTCCGAGCCGGTCAGCTTGCGGTCGTCGTCCTGGGCGGTGAGCAGCAGGCATGCCAGCACCTGCACCTTGACGACGCTGGCGGTCTCGTACTTCTCGTCACCCCGGTAGGCGTACGTCTCCCCGGTCTTGCGGTCCAGGACGGCGACCGAGAACTCCGGTCTGCCGGATGCGTACTTCTTCAGCGCCGCGTCGAGGGCCTTGACCCGTTTGGCGCGCTCGATGGCGGCCAGTTCCTCCGGGGTCGGGCCGGTCGGGGTGGGTGATGCCTTCGGTTCCTCCTGGAAGACGCCGGCCAGCGCGCCACCGCCGCTACCGCCGGTGCCGCCGTCGGCCAGGAGACCCTTCGCCACCAGGACCGAGCCCCCCAGAATACCGAGGGCGGCCACCGTCACGATGAGATTCCGGGTACGTCGCACCCATGCATACTGCCGTGTCCGATGCCCGGATGGCTCACCGGATTCCCGTGTATTCCCGACTTTCGACGCTCGGCTGCCGCGTCGGCACAGCCCGTCACCGATCGGAGGGTGCGCAACCGGCGCACAATGGGTGCATGTTCTCACTCGTGTCCGGCGCCATCCAGATGACCACTGCGGCCGCGGGCAAGGTGATCGAGACGGCGGCGACCGCGGCGACGATCCCGGTGCGGGCCGTCGCCCTGATCGGCCAGACCGAGCTGTTGATCAACCGGATCTCCCTGGCCGCGGGCCGGGCCGAGGACCTGATCGAGCGGGTGTCCACGGTGGTGACCGCGGCTGAGGCCGCGGTGGCCGACACCCGGGCGATCACCACCGCGGCGGCCATCGCGGTCGACGAGGTCGCCGCGATCGCGACCCGGGCCGGCACCGCGGTCGGTGAGGTGGCCACCGTGGTCACCCGGGCGAACACGGTGGCCGGTGAGGTCGAGGTGATGGTCGGCGACTACGCGCCCACGCTGCGCCAGGCCGCCCCGCTGGCCGCCCGGTTCGTGTCCGAGCTGACCCCCGCCGAGGTGACCGCCGCGATCCGCATGATCGACGAGCTGCCCGCCCTCCAGCGGCATCTCGTCCACGATGTGATGCCACTGCTGGGCAAGCTCGACCAGGTCGGCCCGGACCTGCACAAGCTGCTCGCGGTGACCGAGGACCTGCACCTGGCGATCGCCGGCCTGCCGGGGCTGAAGATGCTGCGCCGCCGCGGCGAGGAACGCTCCCACACCGACTGACCGGTCCGGCGGTCGGTCAGATCGCCAGGATCATGCCCTTGATCTCGTAGGAGGCGATGTCCGGGCGGATCGTCACGATGGGCTCCCGGATCATCCGCAGGCCGGGCATCGCGAACAGCTTGCCGAGGAAGACGTCGGCCTCCTGGATCGCGATGTGGGCGCCGGGGCACTTGTGCGCGCCGTCGCCGAAGGAGAGGCCGGGCCCGACCGGGCGGCCGGGGCAGACCGCACGGGGCTGCTCCCCCGCCTCGGCCGGGTCCAGGTTGGCCGCCGCCACGCCGACCTCCACCCGGGCGCCGGACGGGATGGTGACGTCACCGACCTCGACGTCGGCGGTGGTCCACCGGAGCAGGTCACCGACGACCGGCTCCAGCCGCAGGATCTCGTGCAGGACGGCCACCCGGTCGGCGGGGACGCCGGTGGTGTACCGCTCGCGCAACGTCTCGTCGGTGAGCAGGTGCCAGGCGGCGACGGTGATGAACTCCCGGGTGGTGACCATGCCGGCGGCCGCGAAGGTGACGCACTCGCCGAGGATCTCGGGCAGCGTGCAGCCCTCGTCGAGCAGGTGGGAGATCAGGTCGTCGCGGCGGGTGCGGCGACGGGCGGCGACGGCCGGGCGGACGTCACGCCAGAGGAACGACATCAGGACGAAGTTGTTGAACGCCTTCTGCCGGGCCGCGGACAGCCCGCGCGCGTGCGGGTCGGGGATGCGGAAGAACCGGTCGAGCCGATGCGGCATCCCCGGCGGGCTCTCGGTGAGGCCGACCACCTCGGCGGCGACGGCGACGGCGAGCTGGAAGGAGAGCGCCGAGAGGTCGGCCGCCCCGCGCCGGCGCAGCACCTCGCACTGCTGATCGGCGAGCCGGTTCATCAGATCCTGATAGGCCGACTCGACCCGTTTCGGAGTGAAGTACCGCGCGGTCTGCCGCCGCTGCTCGCGGTGCTCCGGCCCGTCCCGGTAGAGCATCGGCAGGCGCATCCGGCCCTGGTGGCGCAGCGCGTTCTCGATGCCGAGGCCGGCCTGCCGGGTGTCGGTGTGCCGCAGGAACTGCCGGGCGGTGGCGTAGTCCTGGATGTGCCAGACGCCGTCCTCGCCGGACCGGACCGGACAACCCGGCGCCTGCTCACCCCGGTGCACCTTGCGGCCGTTGTTCACTGTGGTCATCCATCGATTGTGATACACAGCACCCACCCCCGATCAAGTGGATCGGGGGTGGGTGTCCGTATCGGCCCGGCTCGGTGCGCGGAACTCACGGTCCGGGTTTCACCGCCGGGCCGTGGAGACGGATCAGAAGACCGAGACGCCGTACGCGCTCAGGGCCTCGACGACCGGCTGGAAGTACGTGACGCCACCGCTGGTGCAGTTGCCACTGCCGCCCGAGGTGAGGCCGTGCGCGGTCGTTCCGGAGTAGAGCGAGCCACCGCTGTCGCCCGGCTGAGCGCAGACGGTGGTGCGGATCAGTCCGGAGACCGAGCCCTCGGCGTAGTTCACCGTGCTGTTGAGCGCGGTGACCTGGCCGGAGCGGGTGCCGGTGGTGGAGCCACGACGGGTCACCGTGGCGCCGACGGCCGGGGTGGCCGCGCGGGTGATGTCGACGTTGGTGCCGACGCCGCCGGTCTTGGTGATGGTCGTGTTGGTGTAGCGGACGATGCCGTAGTCGTTGCCGGGGAAGCTGCTGCCGGCGGTGGTGCCGAGGGTCGTCGAGCCGTTGTTCCACGACGAGGTGCCGCGGGTGCAGTGGCCGGCGGTCAGGAAGTAGTTCGTGCCCGCGCTGTTGCGGACGTTGAAGCCGAGCGAGCAGCGCCCGCCGCCGGAGTAGATGGCGTCGCCGCCGGAGATGCGCAGGCTGAGCTTGCCGGGGACGGTCTCGATGCGGGCGGAGTCGCCGAGCTTGGCGACGGTTGCCTTGACCGCGTCGAGCTTGGCGCCGGTGACGCTCTCGTCCACCGAGACGACGACCTGGTTGGTGACCGGGTCGACGGCGAAGGCGGTGCCCGGCGTCTTCAGGTTGGCCTTGAGGCTGTCGTCGGCGGCGGCCAGCGTGGCGCCGCTGCGGGTGACGAAGCGGGGGGTGGCTCCGGTGGCCTTGACCTCGGCGGCGGTCGCAGCGTCGGTGACGTTGACGACGAGCTTGCCGGAGGTGTCGATATAGGAGCCCGCGTCACGAACGCCGAGACGGGCGTCGAGGGTGTTGGCGAGCGCCGTGGGGTCGGCGATCGGAGCGGCCGCGGCGGGGGTGGCGGCGAGTCCGCTTCCGACGAGGATGCCCACGGCAAGGCCGACGATCGGTCGGCGAAGCTTCGGGTTGAGCACGTTTCCTCCCAGGGGGAACGGGTGGGGCTGGTGCGTCCGATCCGACGCACCGCGTGCTCGCAAGTATTTAAATCTCTCTATCTTCTGGCAAGAGGTGTTAACAATGACCGAACGGTGATCAACAAGGCCCTGAACAGGCGGAACGCCCCTTGCATACCGCGGACCTATTACCCGTTCGGGATGAACCCGGAAAAAACGCAACCGGCCGGTGACCTGGGGTCACCGGCCGGCGCGGCGGCTACATCGGCACACGGGAACGGCCGGCCTACCGCTCGACGACGACGATCGGGGCGTCGTCGGCGAGCCGGTAACCCAGGCCGTACACCGTGGTGATCAGCTCCGGGTCGTCGAGCTTGGTCCGCAGGCGGCTGACGTGCACGTCGACCGTGCGGTTGGTGGTGTGCCGGTGCCCCCAGACGTGGGTGAGCAGCTGCGAACGGCTGAACACCTGACGCGGGTGCCGGGCCAGGAAGAGGAGCAGGTCGTACTCCAGGCGGCTGAGCTCCAGCAGTCTGCCGCCACGGAGCGCGGTACGCGCCCGCGGGTCGAGGCGGATCTCGGCGGCCCCCTCCGCGGCCGGTCCGGCGGGCACGCCGCCCAGTTCCACGGCGGTGGTCGCGCCGGCCGCGTCAACGAGCTCCCGCAGTGCCGCGAGCACCCGCTCCCGGCCGCCCGCCCCGCCGGCGATGCTGATCGTCACGGTCACGGGCGCCTCGTCATCGTCCACATGCTGCTCCGGCGGCGGGTCGGGCACCGGTCGTAGCCGGACCGGGCGGGGATACGTGGCGTGTGGGTGGGCGACGGCCAGTGCGGACATGACTACTCCTTCACGATGGGTGGGGCAAGGATACATTTCCTATCTGTTAGATAGGCAGTGGCAGGCATCATATCCTCCGTAGTGACAATTCCCTATCGGTTAACTAGGATATGCGGTACGACGCCCTCCGCCGGGCCACCCAGCCCTGCTCATCAGAAAGGTCACATCACATGACGGGAATCGTGGTGGTGTCCGGCAACCCCAGGGCCGGCTCCAGGACCTCGGCGCTGGCCGTCGCGGTCGGTGCGGCGATCGCCGAGCAGCTCGGCTCACCGGAGCCGCACGTCGTCGAGGTCGGCTCCCTCGGCGCCGGCCTGCTCACCACCGGCGACGAGGCGACCCGGGCCGCCGTCGCCGTGATCAGCGAGGCGAACCTGCTGGTCGTGGCCACGCCCACCTACAAGGGCAGCTACACCGGCGTGCTCAAGGTGCTGCTCGACCAGCTCCCGGCCCAGGCTCTGGCCGGCAAGCTGGCCGTCCCGGTGGTCACCGCCGGTGTCGCCCCGCAGGCCGCCGCGGCCGAGGCGCTGCTCCGCCAGCTGCTGGTCGAACTGGGGGCCATCGTGGTCCGGCCCGGCCTTCCGGTCCTGGAGGCGGATCTGCCCGAATCCACCGCCGTCGCACAGAAATACGCCGCCGCCCTCGACTGGTGAGGACGGCGGCGCACTCGCGGCGTCAGCGGGCGGTCAGCGTGTACGTCCGGACGGCCACCTGGTTCCACACGTCGGTGAACCGGATCGTGAAGGTGTACGAGGCGCCCGGCTGGCCGGCGGACAGGCCACTGAGCAGGCCGTCCGTCGACAGGCTCAGCCCGGCCGGCAGCTCACCGGACGCCAGCGTCCACACGCCGTCGCGGCTGTCGGCCAGCTCGAACCGTTGCTCGAACGCGACCTCGCTGATCAGGTCGGGCAGCACCTCGGTCCGGATCACCGGCAGATCCGCCACCACCGGGATCACCACCCGCTTCGTCACCGCCTGCGGCACGTAGTCGGTGAACCGGACCGTGGCCGTGTACCGGCCGGGCACCTCCGGCGTACCCGAGATCACCCCGGAGCCGGAGAGGGAGAGACCGGCCGGGAGCCGGCCCGAGTCGAGCTTCCAGCTGCCCCGGCGCGCCGCGGCCAGGCTCAGCCGCGTCGAGTAGGGGACGCCGACCGCGGCCTGCGGGGTCTGGCCGGTGGCGATCACCGGCGCCTTGGGCGGCGCCGGCACGTACAGCAGCCGGTCCGGTGTGCCGGCCCGGTCGGTGACCTTGCCCTTCGTCGCGTTGGCGATCAACTTGGCCTGCACCTGCGCCGGGGTGTACGACGGGTGGGCGTCCAGGATCAGCGCGGCCGCCCCGGCCACGTGCGGGGCCGCCATCGACGTGCCGCTGTACTTCGCGGTCGCGGTGTCGCTCGTCGCGACGGACGACCTGATGCCGACGCCCGGCGCGAAGAGGTCCACGCCCTTGCCGTAGTTGGAGAACGACGCCCGCCGGTCCCGGCTGTCGGTGGCCGCCACCGTCACCGCCGCGGGCACGTCCGCCGGGCTGCTCATCCGCGCGTCCGAGTCCTCGTTGCCGGCCGCCACCACGTAGGTGATCCCGGCCGCGATCGAGTTCTCCACTGCCCAGTCCAGCGCCGGGCTGTAGCCGCCGCCGAGACTCATGTTGGCCACCGCCGGCAGCTCCGCGTTCGCGGTGACCCAGTCGATGCCGTCGATGATGTCCGAGATCCAGCCCTCGCCGTCGCAGTTCAGCACCCGGACCGCGACCAGCTTCGCCTTCTTGGCCACGCCGTACGAGGATCCGCCGATCGTGCCGGCCACGTGCGTGCCGTGACCGTCGCAGTCGTCGGCGTCCACGTCCCCGTCGACGAAGTCGTACCCGGATTCGGCCCGGCCGCCGAACTGCCGGTGGCTGGTCCGGATGCCGGTGTCGATGACGTAGGCGTGCACCGAGTCGCCGTCGGCGGACGGCCGGTAGCCGTGGGAGAGCGACCGGCTCCGCTGGTCGATCCGGTCCAGGCCCCAGGTGGGGTTCTTCTGTGTGCCGGTCAGGGCGACCTTCCGGTCCACCTCGACGTGCCGGACCGACGGATCGGCGGCGACCCGGCGGGCCTGGGCCGCGGTCATCTCGGTGAGATAGCCGGGGAAGCTGCGGAACTGACGCAGCAGACGGCCGGTGAGCAGGTCCGGCGCGCCGTCCCGGAACGTGACGATGTAGCGGCCGACCGGCTCCTCGGCGGCGTGCGCCGGTACCGGTGACACGATGACGGCGGCGGCCAACGCCGCGGCGATCCACTTACGCATGCCCGGGGTGATCGGTCGCCGGACCGGCCGGTTGAGAGGTCGCGGCGTCAGACCCGGTGGGCGAGCAGCGCCAGGCGTACCCGGTTGGGGCTGCCGGTCTTGGTCATCAGTGCGGTGATGTGCGTCTTCACCGTGGTCACCCCGATGTGCATCCGCTCGGCGATCTCGGCGTTGCCGAGCCCCTCCCCGACCAGGACGAGCACCTCCTGCTCGCGGGCCGTCAGGCCGGCCACGCCGGCGCGCGGCTCGGGACGGGCGTCGACCGCGCGGCGGACCAGCCGGCGCAGCACGTCCTGACTGAACGGGCTCTCCCCGGTCGCCGCCTGCCGGATGCCGTGCAGCAGCTCCTCCGGCGGGGCGTCCTTGAGCAGGAACCCGCAGGCACCCGCCTGGAGCGCCGGGTAGAGGTGGTCGTCGTCGCCGAACGTGGTGAGCACCAGCACCCGCGCCGCCGGGCGGGCCGCGACGATCCGGCTGGTCGCGGTGATCCCGTCGACGCCGGGCATCCGCAGATCCATCACGATCACGTCCGGCAGCAGACGGGCCGCCAGCTCGACGGCGGCCCGCCCGTCACCGGCCTCCCCGACCACCTCCATGCCGGTCTCGGCGTCGCAGAGCATCCGCAACCCGGCCCGGATCAGCTGCTGATCGTCGACGAGCAGTAACCGGATCATCCCGGCAGCACCGTGCTCACACGCCATCCCTTCCCGTCCGGCCCGGCGATCAGGGTCCCGCCGAGCACCTCGACCCGTTCCCGCATGCCGGTGATCCCGTGACCGCCACCCACCGGGACGTCCCGCGGACCGGCCGGCCGGCCGCCGTCGTCGGCGACCGCCCACTCCACATCGGAGCCGGCCGCGCGGACCCGCAACGACGCCGTGGCGGACGGGCCGGCGTGCTTCGCCACGTTCGTCAGGGCCTCCTGGGTGAGGCGGAGCACGGCCAGGCCGCGGACCGCGTCCAGGGAGCCGACCGCCGGGTCGATCTCCGCCTCCACGATCACGCCGGCCAGGCGGGCCTTCTCCACGGCACCGTCGAGCGCGGCGGGCAGGGCCGACGGTTCGATCGCCGTCAGCGACGCGTCACCACGTACCCCCTCGGGGTCGCGCAGGACCGCGACCAGCCGCCGGAGGTCGGTCAGCGCCTCCGTCCCGGTCCGGTGGACGTCGTCGAAGACGTCGGTCACCCGGGGGTCCAGGTCCGGCAGCACGTGCCGGGCCACGCCGACCCGCAGCACCACCGAGGCGATGTGGTGGGCGACCACGTCGTGCAGCTCACGGGCGATGGCGGCACGCTCGTCCGCACGGACGGCGCGCTGCTCCGACTCGGCCCGGCGCGCGGCCTGCCGGCCCAGCTCGTGGGTGGTCCGCCCGACCGTGCCCAACAGGATCGGCAGGCCCAGGCTCGTGCCGAGCCCGACCAGCCCCTCGAAGAGGCTCACTCCCGAGCCGGGCAGCCCGAGGGTGAGGTAGACCGTGGCGACCAGACCCGCGCCGGCCGCGACGAACCAGATCCGGGGCGCCCAGAAGGCCAGCTCGCCGACGGCCCATGCGGTGCCCACCTGGTTGATCGTCGAGTCCTCGAGGACGACCAGGCTCACCCCGAACAGGAACGTCTGCACCAGCAGGTTGATCGGCTGCCGCCGGTGCAGCAGGAGACCGGATGCGAACGCCAGCCCGGCCAGGACCCACTGCGGGCCCGTCGGCGGCCGCTGGGTGCCACAGATGACGAGCAGATATGCCAGGCCGCTGAGGATCAGCAGCAGCATGCGCGGAAGCGTCTCCCGCACGTTGAAGAGGCGACCCGCCCGGCTCATGCCGGTCAGCCTAGGCGCTCGGGCCAGCGGGTACGCACCGCCAGGTAGGCGGCCAGCCCGAGCGGCCCGAGCATGATGGTCAGCACCAGGATCGGCGCCATCAGCAGGACCGGGATCCCGCGCTCCCGGCTGTCCAGGTAGGACCATCGCCCGACGAACAGGTCGAAGGCGATCATGTGCGCCCACCCGGCGGCCGCCCCGGCCGGGGAGCCGAGCAGCTCGGCCACCCCGTCCAGGGTCGGGTTCGACACGCCCGCCCAGACCGCGCCGAAATCCGGGACGATCAGCGCCGCGTAGATCGCCACGATCGGCAGCACGATCAGCGGGCTGCGCACGATCCGGGTGGTCCACGACCACTTCGGGAGCAGGATCATCAGCGCCCAGAACGGTGCGGCCAGCAGGAACGTCAGTTCGAACAGGGTCGCGGTCACGCCCGCCCCCGGGTGGCGGCGACACTCGCGACAGCGGTCACGACCGCCAGGGCGGCGAACGCGGCGAGGGTCGTCCCGTCCGGCTCCAGCAGCGGTTGCGCCCGCAGCGCCTGCCAGGTCAGAAGGATCACGAGTACGGCGTACGCGCTCCCGCCGATCAGCACGAGCCGGGCCCGGACCGTCTCCCTCAGCCGGGTCCACCGGCCCAGCCCGAACGCGAGCAGCGGGATCGCCTGGAGGGCGTGCAACCCGACGAAGTGGCTGATCCGCAGGTCCCCGCCGGTGGTGCTCCATCCGGTGACCGGCATCGACGGGCCGCCGTCCGGCACGCCGACCGAGTGCGCCCCGATCAGCCCGGTGTCGGTCACCTGCGAGGTCATCAGGAAGGCGATCATCATGCCGAGCAGGGAGATGCCCAGTCCGAGGCGGATCGCGAACGCGGCCGGCCGGTCCGGGATCCGCTGCCGCAACACGGCCACCGCGATCACCACCTGGGCGATGAACAGCACCATGATCGACGGGCCCATGATGTTCCAGAGAGTCTCGTCGAGCGGGCTGCTCACGTTGAAGTGGCTGGTCGTCCCGCGGATCACCTGAGTCACGATAATGGCCAGCTCGACGACCGCGACGCCGAGGATCACGGTGCCGGACCATTCGGCGGGACGGCTGCGGCGCGGCAGGACGGCCAGCATCCAGGCCAGCGTCCAGGCGTAGAACACGAACGAGACGGCGAACTTGAACGGCTTGAGCCAGATCGGTACGCCGGTGAGGATCCGGTCGTCGACGAAGATCCCGGTGAGGGAGATGAGGGCCAGCACCGCCGACGCGGCGGTGAGCCAGAGCAGTGGCCGGTTCCAGCGGGCCGGGCTGCGCAGGGCGGGCAGGCTTCCCGCGGTGAGCGAATCGATGGCGGTCATGGACTCACCCTGGCCCGTCGCGGCGGCGGAATCGTCCGTCCGGGGGCCGTACCGGCGGCCGGACGAAGGAGCGCTTCTCCTCCTCTGGTAGGAGGCGGTGATACTGACGCGGTGGATCACACCGCCCCCCTGATTGACTTCCCCTCCGACGAGACCGGACGGCGTTCCAGCACGGCGTTCGGCCGGGCCGTCGTCGCCGATGCGCTGCGTTCCGTGGATCCGGCCGCCGCCGGGGCCGCCGAGCGCGAGACCGACTGGCGGCGGGGCTACCTGCGCCACTTCAGAGCCCTGGTGGAGGCCGGCCTGGCCGCCGACGGCACGGCCGGTTACGAGATCGCCGAGGCCGGCCTGGCCTCGGTGCAGGCCCGCATCCGGTACCGGCGCCCGGACGGCGACTTCACCCTGGCCCAGGCCCTGATGGCGGCGCCCGAGCGGCAACTGGAGACGGTGGAGGTGAAGGGCGGGGACCGGCCGGAGACCGAGGTCGTCCTGCCGTACCGGGGTGAGCTGCTGCGCGGTGACGCCCTGCGGCGCCGGCTGGACGCCTGGGTGACGGCCGGGGTGATCGAGGAGTCGTGCGCCGAGGCGGTCCGTGAGGTCGCCGGTTCGCCGGACTGGCTGGACCTCGGCGACCAGACGCTCGTGGCGGCGGGGGCCGGCACCGAGATGGGACCGGTCGGCTCGTTCCTCGGCTGGGGCGGCACCGTCCTCGCCGTCGACCTGCCCCGGGAGGAGCTGTGGCAGCGCGTTCAGAAGAAGGTGACGGCCGGCCGGCTGCTCGCCCCGGTGAGCGGTTCGACGCCCGGCGCCGACCTGCTCGGTGACCTCGGCGCGGTGGCGCAGTGGGTACTCGGCTTCGACGGCCGGTTGATCCTCGGCAACTACGTGTACGCCCCCGGCGGCGCGTATCCGCTGCTCGCGGCGGCCGTCGACGCGCTCGGCACCCACCTGCGGCACCACCGGCACGACACGGCGCTGGCGTTCCTGGCCACACCGACCGACGTGTACGCGACCCCGGCCGCGGCCGTCACCCATTCCCGCGAGCGGTACGCCGCCCGGTCCGGCCGGGCGCGACTCGGCGCCGTGGTCTCCGGGGGCCGGCTGTTGCGTCCCAACTACCCGTACGACGGGGTCCCCGGCCTCAACGACAGCCTGGTCCCGCAGCAGGGCCCGAACTACGCGCTGGCCAAGCGCATCCACCGGTGGCGGGCCACGCTGACCCGGCGGGACGGGGTGGTCAGCTTCGCGGTGGCGCCGCCGACGCGTACCCGATCGGTGGTCAGCAACCGCATGCTCGCCGCCGCCTACGCGGGCGCCCACGTGTTCGACGTGGAGGTCTTCGAGCCGGCGACGGCCAGCCGGCTGATGGCGCTGCTGCTGGTGCACCAGATCCGCAAGCCGCGGGCGGCGGCGCCGGCGGCCTGGGCGGACGAGGCGGTCGCGGCGGCGCACGGCGGGTTCTGGCGCACCGCCTACCACCCGCGGACGGCGCTGCCGCTGGCCGCGGTGCGGGGCCTGGCGCTGCAGCGATGACGGTCGCGGGGCTGGTGCTGGCGGCCGGGGCGGGCCGGCGGTACGGCATGCCGAAGGCGCTGGTCCCGTACCGTGGCCGGCTCCTCGTCCAGCGGGCCGCCGGCACGCTGGAGGAGGCGGGCTGCGCGAGTGTCACGGTGGTGCTCGGCGCGGCCGCCGACGAGGTACGGGCCGCCGCACCGGATCTGCCGGCGACCGTGGTCAACCCGGACTGGGCGACCGGGATGGGCTCGTCACTGCGGGCCGGACTCGCCGCGCTGGCCGGGACCGGTGCGGCGGCCGCCGTGGTGCTGCTGGTGGACATGCCCGGCGTCTCGGCGGAGGCGGTCCGCCGGATCCTCGCGCACGCCGGCCCCGGCGCCCTGGTGATGGGCGGGTACGGCGAACGGCGCGGCCATCCGGTGCTGCTCGGCCGCGACCACTGGGCCGGCGTGTCGGCGTCCGCCACCGGGGACCGGGGTGCCCGCGACTATCTGCGCGCGAACGAGGTCCGGGTGGTGCCGGTCGGTGACGTCGCCGACGACACCGATATCGACGTTCGGTAGCCGGGCGGTAGCACAAAATTACAGGCAACCTTTCCGCTCCGAGCACACACTTAATCAGTGGAATGCATTTCTTTATTCATTTCCAACTCGCTGGTTAATTTATTGATTAAGCGAGTTGACAGGGGTTGCTAATGGGGGCCAGCATTTATTGCGTTCCCCCCTGAACGTCATCCCCACGAAAGGCCGATCGTGTTCAAGAATCTGCGGAAGCGGTGGCGTACCGGTGTGGTGGCGATCGCCGCACTCGGTCTGGGCCTCGGTGCGGTCGTCCATACGCAGGGCGCTTCCGCCGCGACCTGGCCGACCGCGACCGGCACGGTGAAGCTCACCGCGACCAAGGCGGTCTCCGGCACCCTCGACGGCGGCCTGAAGCGTTACGTCGGCAGCGGCGCGCTCGGCACCGGCGACCAGGACGAGGGCCAGGACCCGATGTTCACCCTGGCCGACGGCGCGACCCTGAAGAACGTCATCATCGGCTCCCCGGCCGCGGACGGCGTGCACTGCCTCGGCTCCTGCACCATCTCCAACGTGTGGTGGGAGAACGTCGGCGAGGACGCGGCCACCTTCAAGGGCGGCTCCAGCGCCAAGTACACGGTCAGCGGCGGCGGCGCGAAGGGCGCCGACGACAAGGTGCTCCAGCACAACGGCGGTGGCACCCTGACGGTCAGCGGCTTCGCGGTCGCCGACTTCGGCAAGCTCTACCGCTCGTGCGGCAACTGCTCCACCCAGTACAAGCGGGCCGTCGTACTGAAGAACATCGAGGTCACCGCACCCGGCTCCAGTCTGGTCGGCATCAACTCGAACTTCGGCGACACCGCCACCTTCTCCGGCGTCACGATCGTCGGCGACAGCGGCAAGAAGATCTCGATCTGCGTCACCTACAAGGGCAACAACACCGGCGCCGAACCCACCAAGGTCGCCGCCTACAAGGGAAGTACCGGCGGCGACGGCACCAATTGCAAGTTCACCGCCGCCAATGTGACCTACAAATAATCGGCTCGCCGCTCCACCGAGCGACCCCCCATCGCTATCCCCCGGTGTGAGCGCGAGCCATCGGTGAAACGGCCGGGCCCGGTGCCAGACGGGCCCGGCCGTTCCCGCCCTTCTTCCGGCTGGCTCCCACCGCTGTCTCACGAGCGTTTTGACAGCGGTGAGAGCCAGCCGGGTCTGTTCTCAGCGGGACCGGAGACGGCGGAGCATGCGGGCGTCGGTGAAGCCGACGGCACGGGCCGCGGACTCGGCGGTCGAGCCGTGGCCGATCAGGTACTCGGCGCGTTCCACCCGGAGCAGCTGCTGATAGCGCAGCGGGGTGCGGCCGGTCGCGGCGGTGAACAGGCGGGTCAGGGTGCGCTCGCTGACCCCGGCACCGGCGGCCAGGTCGGCCAGCGGGAGCGGGGCGGCGAAGCCGGCGTCGATCCGGTCCTGGACCCGGTGCACCACGTCACTGAGGTGGGCGCGGTGGCGCAGCATGGCGCTGTCCTGCTGTTCCTCGCCATTGCGCCGGCCGTAGACGACCATCTCGCGGGCCACCCGGGCGGCGGTCGCCGGGCCGTGCCGCTGGGCGACCAGATGCAGGGCCAGGTCGATCCCGCTGGCGATGCCGGCCGAGGTGACCACCCGGTCGTCGCAGACGTAGAGCACGTCGCGGGTCACCGTCGCCTTCGGGAACCGGCGGGCGAGCGCGTCCTGGAGATCGTGGTGGGTGGTGCAGCGGCGGCCGTCGAGCAGGCCGGCCCGGCCCAGCGCGTCGGCCCCGGCGCAGACACTCGCGACGGTCCCGCCGGCCGCGTGGTGGGCGGCGATCCGTTCCAGCGTCGCCGCGGCGAAGAACCCGTAGCCGCTGCGCCAGCCCGGGACCAGCAGCAGATCGCCGGGGTCCAGGGCCGGCCAGTCCCGCTCGGCGCAGAGCGGCACACCCTGCCAGGTCGGCACCGGCGACGCCTCGGCCACGTAGTGCAGCCGGTAGCCCGGCGCGGTGGAGAACACCTGCGCCGGGCCGGCCAGGTCGAGCAGGTGCACCTGCGGCGTCAGGACGAACAGCACCCGGCTCACGATCCGGTCGACTCCCCCGGTCAGCTGCCGATGATCTCGGCGACGGTCTTGACGGTGGCGAAGCGGCCGGACAGGGCGTAGACGGTGCGAGCCGCGATGTCCGCCGCCGACAGCGTACGGGGGTCGGCCAGCAGCTCCTCGACGGTCTGATCGGCGGGGGCGCCCGGGTGCGCGATCGGGTGGGTGGCGGTCGCGTCGATCGCGAACGTCACCTGGTAGCCGAGGTCGGAGGCGACCCGGGCGGTGGTCTCCACGCACTGCTCGGTACGCAGCCCGCACACCGTGATCGAGCGGACCCCGGCCACGGTCAGCAGATGCTGGAGGTTCGTCGTGGTGAACGCGTTGTGCACGGTCTTGGTCAGCAGCGGCTCGTCCGCGGCCGGGGACAGCTCGTCCATCACCCGCACGTGCCCGCCGGCCGGGTCGAAGGTGTTGCCGGTGCCCGGTTCGGCGTGCAGCACCCAGATCACCCGGTCACCGGCGGCGCGGGCGGCGTCGACGAGCTGCCCCACCTTCTTCGCCACGTCGGGGTTGTCGGTCGTCGCCCAGAGCGGACGGGCACGGAAGGACTCCTGGACGTCGATCACGACGAGTGCGTTGGTCATGCTCCCATCCAACGCCGCCGGACCCGCGCGCAGAAGGCACCATCACGCCCCGCCCCGGAACGATCCGGTCAGCGCTCCCGGCGTTTCTCCCGGGCCGCCGAGCGGGTTCTGGCCCGCTCCACCAGCCGGGTGACCTCGTCCGCGGTCCCCGGTCCCGGGTTCACCACGCTCACCCAGCCCTGCACCGCGTAGGCCGGGTGCGGGATCAACCGGTCCGGTTCGGCGAAGTCGATGGAGTGCTGACGTGCGGCGAACTCCTCCGGGCCGTAGCCGAACAGGTTCCGGAACTCGTCCCGGCCCACCTCGATGTTGAGCCGGTAGCGGCCCTCCCCGGAGAGTCGGGAGCGCTCGTCGAAATCCGGGACGTCGTGGCCGACGATGGTGGCGAACGGGCGCATCCGGTCCTCCCCGGCGAAGAAGAACCGGTCCCCCCAGGTGTACGGCGGCATCTCCGGCCCGGGCTCGATCCGGGTCTCGGTCACCCCGGGCAGGCCACTGATCCGGGCGGCGTCGGCGGCACCCGGGCCGTGGCCGATGTGCAGGATCGCGTCACAGTCCTCGACGAGCGAGGCGGTCAGCGGGAAGTGGCCGAGCAGGCCGGTCACCCGTTCCCGCAGGCCGTCACCGGCCGGGGGCGGGAAGAGGCCGGTCTCCGGGCCGAGCCGTTGTTCGTAGACGCCCGGCTCCGGGACCCCCAGGCCGACCGGGCCGCTGGCGCCCAGGCTGCCGGCCACGAACACGTAGCGGTCGCCGAGCAGCGTGGCGACGATCGAACCGGCCCCGGACCACTCGGCGGCGTAGTCGACACCCTCCCAGTGCGTCTCCCACCGGCTCGGGCCGCGCTGCAGGTGGGTGTTGTGGGCGGCGACCAGGAGCGGGCCACGGTCGCGTTCGACGGCCAGGATGTCGAGCAGGTTGCGGGCCATCAGGGCGTCCCGGGTCTGGAGCAGGCGGGCGACCCGCTCCGACGGGGTGCCCGGACCGGCCATCGCCGCGTGGTACGTGAGCAGGCCGATCGCCGTCGACGCCAGCACCGTCGCGTGCTGCCAGGCGCGCGGGGAGGTCTCCTTGACGAGGCGGGGCGCGTGGCCGTACAGCCGGGTCCGGAAATCCTCCGCGAGGCCTCGCAGCGCGGTGGCCTCCGGTGACCGGCCGGGTGATCGCGCCGCGTCATACATGATCTCCGGCGCCGTCCATCGGGTGTCCTCGCCGACGAGATCGTCGATCTCGGGCGCCGCGACGCCCAGGTAGTCGCGAAGTTCGCGCAGATAGGAGCCGGGGCTGGGGGCGGCCTCGATCTCGGTGGGCGCGTCGAACCCGTGGAAGGTGACGCGCTCGGAGGCCGGCCGGCCGGCGTTGTGGGCGCGCAGCCAGTCGATCAGGTCGCGGGTGGCCGGGTGCGCGCCCCACCCGTGACTGATGCCGGTGGACAGGTCCAGGTCGTCGCGGTGGCCCTGCACGTAGTCGTCGACGGCGAGCGCGGCGGCCCGGTCCGACTCGATCGCGATCGAGCGGAAGCCCTCGCCCGTGAGGGTCTCGAGGATCCGGTTGCGGAGGGCGGGGAACGCCGGCTCGCCGTGGTAGGGCTCGCCCAGCGCCAGCAGCAGCGGGCGGTGTGCGCAGATCAGGGATCGCAGCTCGGTGTCGAAAGCCATGACCTCAACCGTATCGTTGAACCAGCGGTTGAAACTTTTGATCATTTCTGCTGGGGAGATTCTGCTGAAGTCTCAAAACGGGGTTCACCGGCCGGTGGATCTGGCGCGGGCACACGGGCTGTCCGCGCAGGCCGTGCGCAACTACGAGCAGGCCGGGGTGATCCCGCCGGCCCGGCGCACGCCGAGCGGCTACCGCGTCTACACCGACGACCATGCCGGTGCGCTCGCCGCCTACCTCGGGCTTCTTCCGGGGTACGGCTATCCGGCAGCCGGCGAGATCATGCGGGCCGTGCTCCGCGACGATCTCGACGCCGCGCTCGCCGTGATCGACGCCGCCCACGTGCAGTTGCGCCGGGACCGCGACACCGTGACCGCGGTCGCCGCCGCGCTCGTCACGACCCCGGCGGCCGGGCAGCTCCCGGACCGGCCGGTGTCCGTCGGCGTCCTCGCCCACCGGCTCGGCGTCACCGCCGCCACGCTGCGCAAATGGGAGCGCGCCGGGATCCTGGCCCCGGCCCGGTCCGGCACCGCACGGGCCTACTCCCCCGACGACGTCCGCGACGCCGAACTGGCCCACCTGCTACGCCGCGGCGGGTATCTCCTCGGCCACATCTCGGTGGTGATCGAGCAGGTCCGCGCGGCCGGTGGGCCCGGCCCGCTGGCCGCCTCGATCGCTCAATGGCGGGACCGGCTCACCGCCCGCGGGCGGGCCATGCTGACCGGATCGGCGCGGCTGTCGGATTATCTGGACCAACGACACGCCGCCCCGCCCGTGGGGGATACGGGCGGGGCGGCGGCTTGTGGCGAGGATCAGTGAGGGTAGTCGCGGTAACTACCGGTGTAGTAGTCGCCGACCTGCTCCCGGTACTCCGGCGTCTCGAAGGTGTCCTTGTCGTACTCCGGAGAGCTCTTGATCTGCTCCTTCGTACGATCCACATACACCTTGCGCTCGTCGTGGTCGAACGTCTGGACCGTGCCGGCCGGGAGGAGAACCTTCCGCCCGAAGATCCACGGCCCGGTGTCGACCACCAGGAACGAGCTGCCCACGTCGTAGCTGGCCTTGTCGATCGAGCCGATGTGTCCATCGGTGGCCTCGACCTTGTAGCCGACCAGGTCCACGCCGGTCGTTCCGTACTCTTCGGCGGCTTCCGCGGTCACCGGGTCGTTGCCCAGCGGCGACGGCTCGCGCCACGTCCACGGAGTGAACGGCGTCGGTTGCATAACGGCCTCCTCAGATCGATGAATTTGCCGTTGTGGAACCGGTACCCGGTCTGCCGGGCCGCTAACCCACCCGGTCAGCGGACGATGTCGCCGCCACCGAGAGCGACCAGCTCAGCGCGGTTCGGCAGACCTTCGCAGTCACCCGGAACGGTGACCGCGAACGCGCCCGCGGCGATCGCCGTCCGCAGCCGCCGGTCCGCGCCCGCCCCCGCCAGCCGCTCGGCCAGATAGCCGGCCACGAAGGCGTCGCCGGCCCCGACCGTGTCGACCGCCGTCACCGTCAGCGCCGGAACCTCACGCCGTTCCCCCTCGATCAGCGCCACGCAACCGCGCGCCCCGTCCTTCACGATCACCTCGGCCGGGCCCAGCTTCGCCAGCCCGTCCACCGGATCATCGGCGTCCACGAACAGGGCCGCCTCCTCCGGCGACGCGAACACCACGTCGGCGCGGCGCACCAGGTCACGCAGCACCGGGGCGGCGTCGGCCGGCGACCACAGCTTGCTCCGGTAGTTGACGTCCACCGACACCGGCACCCCGGCCGCGCGAGCCTCCTCGACGGCATGGAACACCGCCGCCCGGCAGGTGTCGCTCAACGCCGGCGTGATGCCGGTGACGTGCACGATCCCGGCCGCGGCGATCTCGGCGCGGGGCACGTCCGCCGGGGCCAGGCGGGAACCCGCACTGCCGGCCCGGTGATAGTCGGCCTGGATGAACTCGCTCGACCGCTGGTAGCGGATCATCAGGCCGGTGTGCGCGTCGTCGGAGACGGCCAGGACGCGTACACCCGAGGCCCGCAACCGGGCCGCGATCAGCGCGCCGGTCGCATCCCGGCCGAGCCGTCCGAGCCACGTCGCGTCGCCGCCGAGCCGGGCGACGCCGACGGCCACGTTGCTCTCCGCCCCCGCGACCCCCAGGGTGAAACCGCGGGCCCGGTCGAGCGGCCCGATGCCGTCGGCGACGAAGATCCCCATCGACTCGCCGAGGGTGAGCAGACCCGTCATGAGCGCGCGGACGCCACGGCGTCGACCGCACGCCGGGCCCGGGCGGCCAGGGCGGTGAGGCTGCCACCGGTGGCGGCGTCGCCGATCAGCGGCCCGCCGACGCCGACCGCGACCGCGCCGGCACGGAGCCACACGCCGATGTCGTCCAGCCCGATGCCGCCGGTCGGCATGATCTTCACGTCCGGCAGCGGGCCGCGCAGGTCCTTGAGATATCCGGGGCCCAGCCCGCCGGCCGGGAATAGTTTGATCAACGGGGCACCGGCCCGGTGCGCCGCATAGACCTCGGTGGGGCTGAACGCGCCCGGGTAGGACGGCACCGGCTGCGGGCCGAGGCCGCCGACCGGCGACACCAGGAAGGCCGCGCCGGCATCGATGGCCGCCTTCGCGTCCTCCCCGGTCAGCACGGTGCCGGCGCCGACCACCACCGTGTCGGGCAGCTGCCGGCGCAGCGCGGAGATCGCCTCCAGCGCGCCGTGCGTGGTCAGGGTCACCTCCAGGGCGGTGACACCGGCGGCGACCAGGACGTCGGCCACCGCGGACAACGCGTCGGCGGTGGGCGCGCGCAGCACCGCGACTAGCCCGCTCTCGGCGATGGCGGCGGACACGGGATCGAGTGAGAGTTGATCGGTCACGGCCTCGATAGTGCCCGATGCAAACGTTTGCAGAAAGAGGGCGCTCTCACTTCGGCTCACTCGGCTCGGACGCGCGGCGCAGTTTGGCCCGCCCGTTCAGCGCGGGCCGCGGCGGCGTGTCCACGATCCCCAGCTCGTCCCGGATCGCCGCCTCGAACTGCTGCATCACCAACGGGACCTGCGCCAACAGCTCCCGGAAGTGCGTCTGCGGCTGCACCCCGACCACTCCGGCCGGATTCATCTCCCCGTGCAGACGCTCCAATTGCAGATGTACGGCCAGAGCCGCGCTGCGCACCGGCCCGGAGGCGAGCAGGCGCACCGGCATCAGCGCCGGAGTGACCTGGTCGACGTAGACGAGCGCCGACGGAGGCTTCTCCCCCGCCTCGGAACTCGTCCGCAGCCGGTGTGTCGCGTGCTCGAACGCGGCCAGCAACCGGACGTAGGCCTCCTTACGCTCGTCATACCAGCGCCGGTCCCGGCGAGCCCGGTTCAGCAGGTCGTTGTTGCGGGTGAGGACGAACTGCGCCGTCACGGCACCGGCCAGCGCGAACACGACCGCCACCAGGGGCAGGCCCCACCACGGGATCTGAGACACCCGCTTACCGTATCGACCCGCGCGGCGAGCGGTCCGTCAACCACACCCCCGGGCGAGGACCGCGTCGATGGCCCGCGCCGCCTCCGCCGTCACCCGGGCGGGTCCCAGCAGCTCACCGCGCCTGCGCAGCGCCGCCACCCGTTCCGGTTCCAGCCGCTGCGCCACCGCCTCCCGGGCGCGCTGGAGCCGGACCGCCTCCGCCGGATACACCGCCGCCCGCGCGAGCGCCCCGTCCAGCAGCGCCGCCGTCTCGTCCACGCCGGCCCGCGCCAGGAGCACGAGCAGATTCCGCAGAGCGGCCGCGTGCAGAGTGTCGTTGCCGGCCCGCCGCCACAGGCGCAGCACCTCCCGGAACTCGGCCAGCGCCGGCCCCGGATCACCGTGCCGGCTGCGCACCGCCACCGCCGCCGACCCCGCCGCCGCCCGGAACAGCCGGTCGTCCACCGGCACCGCCAACTCCACCGCCTCGGCCAGCAGCGCCAGCGCCCGCACCGGATCGGTGTCGCCGAGCGCCTCCCCCAGCGCGTACCGCGCCTCCGCCCGGGCACTCGGATTGCCGGTCACGTCGGCCAGCGCCACCGCCTCACCGGCCACCGCCGTCGCCTCCGCCACCCGCCCCGACCAGGCCAGCACCAGCGCCTCCCCGACCAGCCCGGACACCCGGTGCACCGGATCGCCCCCCATCGCCCGGTAGTGGGCGAGCGCCGTCTCCGCCTCACACGCCACCAGGGCCACGTCACCGAGCACCTCGTGCGCCGCGGCCCCCGGCGGGTCGGCACGGCCGGCCAGATCACGTGCCTCCCGCAGGTCACCGCGCCCCCAGGCGTGGGTGGCCGCGGCGGCGAGCGCGTCCGGATGAGCCGGGCCGTCCAGGGCGGCACGCCCCCAGGCCAGCACCTCGTACTGCTGGCAGCGGTAGCCGTAGCGGTACATGGCGGCGGCCAGCCGGACCCGGACGCCGGGGGCGCCGCGCGCGAACGCCAGCCGCAGATCGGGCAACAGGGCGTCGAACCCACGGACCGCCGCCGCCTGGTCCGGCCCGTGCATCCGCCGGTCCAGATCAACGGCCGCGGCGGCCATCGCCTCGGCGTGCCGCGCCTCGGTCACCGCCCGATCGGGTCCCGGTTCCTCCGAGGCGTACGCCCGGACGGTCTCCAACAGCCGGAACCGCCCCGGCCCGTCCCGCGCCACGAGCGACCGGTCCACGAGTCCGGCCAGCAGCGCCGCGATTCGGGGCCGCCTCAGCTCCCCGCCCTCTCCGGCAAGCTCCCCACCCGCGGCGACCGGTTCCGCTGCCGGGACCGATTCCGCCGCCGCCACTGATTCGGCCGCGGCGACGGTGAATGGTCCGGCGAAGACGGCCAGTCTGCGCAGTAGGCGGGCCGACGGCTCGTCGAGCAGGCCGAACGACCACGCCACGACGGCGCGCAACGTCCGATGCCGGGGGTCGCCGCCGCGCGTGCCGCGGTTCAGCAGGTCCAGGCGGTCGTCGAGGCGGGCGTGCAGCTCTGTCACCCCCAGGGCGGCCGCCTGTGTCGCGGCCAGTTCGATGGCCAGCGGCAGCAGGTCGAGCCGTTCCACGATCTCCCCGACCAGCTCCGACGGCGCCGCACCGGCCCGTTCACAGAACAGCCGCCGGGCCGCGCCGTCGCTGAGCGGCCCGAGGCGCAGCACCCGTTCGCCGTCCACCCGGAGGCTCTCCTGGCTGGTCACCACCAGCCGGACACCACGCAGTGCCGTGGCCAGCCCGGCCGCCGTGCCGAGCACGTGCTCACAGTTGTCCAGCACCACGATCCGGTGCCGGGCGGCCGCCGCGGCGATCACCGTGAACGGGTCGTCGTTCGGGGCGACCCGCGCTCCCACACCGACGGCGACCGCCTCGGCGAGGTCCTCCTCGCGCACTCCGGCGGCGTCGACCCAGACGACCCCGGTGGCCGCCCGCACGGTCTCCGCCACCAGCCGGGTCTTCCCGACTCCACCGGGCCCGACGACGCTGACCAGCACTGACTCGCTGTCGGCGAGCAGCGAGGCAAGCCACTGCTGCTCCTCGGCCCGGCCGAGAAACGACGAGAACCGCACCGGTACGGCCGGTGAACGCGTCATCCCTCGGCTGGACGCCACCGCTGTCTCAACGCCTCCGAAAGACAGGTGGGAACCAGCCGCCACCACCCGGCTGGACGCCACCGCTGCCTCGGCATCCCCGAAAGACAGGTGGGAACCAGCCGCCGACACCCGGCTGGGCGCCACCGCTGTCTCGGCGTCCCCGAAAGACAGGTGGGAACCAGCCGCCGACACCCGGCTGGGCGCCACCGCTGTCTCGGCGTCCCCGAAAGACAGGTGGGAACCAGCCGCCGGCACCCGGCTGGGTGCCACCGGTGCCTCAAGGCGCGCGGAGGGCACGGGGGCGGCCGGGTGGGATGCCGGAGTGGTGCCGCCGTTCGCCGGAGGTGTGCCGGGAGTGGCCGGGAGCGTGCCGCGGAGGATGGCGAGCTGGGTTCGGCGTACCCGATCGGAGGGGTCCAGGCCCAGGCGGTCGATGACCGCGTCGGAATGCCGTCGTAACACCTCCAGGGCGTCGCCGCGGCGGCCTGCGGTCGCGAGCGCGCCGGCGAGGGTGACCGCGCCCTCCTCCCAGCAGGGGTCGGCGTCGGTGGCCGCCTGCAGCGACGCCGCCGCTTCGGCGGCGTCCATCGAGGCCGCGTGCCGGACCAGGACCGTCCGGTGGAGGGTGACCAGCCGAGCGGCGATCCCGCGGAACGGCTCGCCGGGGAACTCCGGGAGCGGATCGCCGCGCCACAGCGCCACCGCCTCGGCGAGGCGGACCCCGGCCGGGCGGGCGAGATCCTCGAAGCGGAGGACGTCGACGTGGGCGCGGGGAAGGTCGAGGCGGTAGCCGGCGGGTTCGAGAGTGATCAGGCCGGGCGTGGCGAGACGGGAGCGCAGGCGGGCCACGTGCGACTGGAGGGTGTTGCGGGCCGACGCCGGCGGACGGTCCGGCCAGAGGGCGTCGACCAGGGTGGCCACCGCCACGGGACGGCCGGCGTGCAGGGCGAGGAGGGCCAGGATGACGCGCTGGGACGGGCCGGCCGGGACGACCGGCCCGTCCTCGCCGTCCACCCCGAAGGGGCCCAGCATCCGCACCAGCACGGTCCGACCGTAGGGCCGCTCCCCGGGGCGGCCGCAACCGAGAATCGGGGACCGGACAGACCGGCCGTCCACCGGAGGTCTGAGGACACCGCCGGCCGGATCGCCGGCGAGGTGGCGGCCGGCCCGCTGGCCGGCGGTGCCTCCGCCGTGGAGGGCGGGAAGAACCGGGGGAGACGGGCCGAGGGCGGTGGGTGGCGGGCCCGGAGGGGTCAGCGGAGACGGTAGAAGCGCCAGAAGTCGTTCTCCACGGTGAGGACCTCCGGTGCGGTGTATCCGGCGTCGCGCGCCCAGCCGATCAGGGTCGGCGCCCGCAGCACGGTGCCGTTGGCGACGACCGGGTTCTCGGCGCGGGTGGCGGGCAGGCAGTGCAGGACGCTGAAGGCGTACTGGAGCCGTTCCACCTCGCCGGCCGGGGCGGTGAACTCGTCGGCCACCCGTTCGTCGGCGACGAAGACGCTGCCGCCGTCGGTGAGCAGGCCGCGGGCGTTGCGCAGCACCCCGACCGGGTCGCCCATGTCGTGCAGGGCCTCGAAGATCGTGATCAGGTCGTAGGTGCCGCCGGTCGCCGCCGCGTCGCCGGTGGTGAAGGTGACCCGGTCGGCGACGCCCGCCGCGGCCGCCACCCGGCGCGCCTCGGTGATCGAGTCCTCGTCGAGGTCGACGCCGCGGACGGTGATCGCCGGGTAGGCGCGGGCCATCGCCACCGACGAGTGGCCCATGCCGCAGCCGAGGTCGAGGACGGCCGCGCCCGGCAGGTCGCGGAGTCGCCGGTCGATCTCCGGCACGGCGGGCAGCCACTCGCCGGTGAGCAGGTGGGTGAACATGGGCCGGTTGAAACCGGCGATGCCGTGCCGGATGTGCCGGTACTCGGCGTACGGCACGCCCGCCCCGGTCCGGAACGCGCCGATCACGGCCGGGGTGAGCAGGGCGGCGCCGAGGGCGAACTCGGCGGCCGCGCCCGCGTAGTCCGGGCCGTCCTCGTCGAGCAGCACCTCGGTGACGCCGGGCGCCAGCGCGAACGTCCCGGCGTCGGCGGTCAGGAAACCGGCGGCGGCCTGCTGTTCCAGCCATTCGCGGGCGTACCGCTCGTCGATGCCGGCGGCCGCTGCCAGCCCGGCCGGGTCGTGCGGGCCCGCCCGCAGCGCGGTGTAGAGGCCCAGCTCGCGGCCGAGCTGGACGGTCAGGAGTTCGGCGGTGCCGAGAAGGGCACCGAAGAGTCGTTCGGTGAGGGTCGAGGCGAGAGCCGGTGATGTCATGCGCTGAGACTGCGCCGTCCCGGGTGCAGGGCGCGTGCAGATCGCTTGACCTCAACCTTCATTCAGCTTGCAGACTGCGGCCATGAGAGCTGCTGTCTTCGATGAGTACGGCCCGCCCGGGGTGCTCCGGATCACCGAGCTGCCCGATCCGGTGCCGGGCCCGGGTGAGGTGCTGATCCGGGTGCTGGCCGCGGGCGTCCAGCCGTTCGACGTGGCCGTGCGGCGCGGCGCGATGCCCTGGGTGCGGGCGACGTTTCCGCAGCAGAGCGGGCAGGAGTACGCCGGAGTCGTCGCGGCCGTCGGTGCGGGTGCCGAGGGCCTGGCGGTGGGGGATCCGGTGCTGGGTTCGACCATGCTGAACGCCACCGCCGAACTGCTGACGGTCCCGGCGGCGAACGTGGTCGCCAAACCGGACAGCCTCGACTTCCCGACCGCGGCGGGGCTGGTCGCGGCCGCCCAGACGGCGAGCGGTGCTCTCCTGGAGCTGGCGGTGACCGCCGAGGACGTGCTGCTGGTGCACGCGGGTGCGGGCAGTGTCGGTACCGTCGCGATCCAGTTGGCGCGGCTGGCGGGGGCGACCGTGATCGGTACGGCGAGCGCGGGCAACCACGATCACCTCCGGCGGCTGGGGGCGGTCGCGGTCCCGTACGGCGAGGAGTTGATCGCAGCGGTGACTGCCACCGGCCTCAAGCCGACCGTCGCTCTGGATGCCGCCGGCGGTGAGGCGATCGCGCAGTCGATCGCGCTGGGGGTCACGCCGGAGCGGGTCGGCACGATCGTCGACGACCGCGCCGCCGCCGAGCACGGGGCGGCGGTGGTCCGCGCGGGCCGCTCACCGGCCCGGCTGGCCGAGGTGGTCGCACTGGCCGCCGCCGGACGGGTGGTCATGCCGGTCCGGGTCTTCCCGTTCGAGGCGATCGTGGAGGCGCACGCGGCCGTCGAGTCGCGGCACGGCCGCGGCAAGGTGGTCCTGACGATCAGCGGTTGATCCAGACGGCCAGCCCGTCGAGGAGGCGGGCCAGCCCGAACTCGAACAGGATGTGCAGGTCGAACTCGAAGTCGAGGTCGTTCTGGAACAGCTGCGTGTAGTGCGGTGCGGGGTGCCGGGCGGTGAACGCGGTGAACGCGGCGGCCTGGCCGTCCATCCATTCCTCGTCGGTCATCCCGGTGTCGCGCACCGCCTGCGCCTCCGGCTCCAGCCCGGTCGCCACCCCGCGCACGAAGCTGAAGAGCAGCACCTGCACGAGCATGCGGTCGGTGACGCCGAGCCCGGTCGGGTTCAGCGCGCCCATGATCCACTCACCGAGGCGCAGCGCGTTCGGCGCCGGCTGGGGGCGGGTCATCGACATCGACGGGCCGAGCCACGGGTGACGCTGGAAGATCTCCCACACGGCGCGGGCGCACCCGTCCAGGTCGGCCCGCCAGTCGCCGCGGTAGCGCGGCGGCACCCGCAGCTCCCCGAGCGCCCCGTCGATCATGGCGAGGATCAGGTCGTCCCGGCTCGGCACGTGCCGGTAGAGGGACATGGTCGCCACGTTCAGCCCGGCGGCGATACGGCGCATGGACAGCTCGGCGATGCCGTCCCGGTCGGCGACGGCGATCGCCTCGGCGACGATCCGGTCCCGGCTGAGGTCGGTCTCCCGCGGTGGCGCCGGGCCCGCCACCACCGTGCCGACACCCGGCCGCGCGACGGTCAGGCCCGCCTCGCGCAGTGCCGCGTGGGCCTTGGTGGCGGTGGCGATGGCGACCCCCCACTCGGTGGTGATGGCGCGGGCCGAGGGCACCCGGTCGCCGGGGCCCAGTTCGCCGGCCTCGATGCGGCGGCGGATGTCGGCGACGATCCGGCGGTAGGGCGCGTCCACGGTAGTACACCTGCCTTCCCGTACTAGTGCGGTTCGCTTCTTCGTTCCGCGGCTTCTAGCGTCTAGTACATCGATGTACAGAGTACGCAGAGGGGCGGGGACATGCGGGTTCTGATTTCCGGTGCCGGGATCGCCGGGCCGGCGCTGGCGTTCTGGCTGCACCGGGCCGGCGCCGACGTGACGGTGGTGGAGCGGGCCGCGGCGCCGCGGCCGGGTGGGCACGCGGTGGACGTGCGCGGCGTGGCCCGGGCCGTCGTCGACCGGATGGGGCTGCGCGAACGGATCCGCGCACACCAGGTCGACGAACGGGGGTTCGCCCTGGTGAGCGCGTCCGGGCAGCGGCTCGCCGAGGTGCCGGCCACCGCGTTCGGCGGTGAGGGCATCGTCGCCGAGATCGAGATCGCCCGCGGCGACCTGGCCCGGATCCTGCTGGAGGCGACACCCGGCGCCGACTACCGCTTCGGCGACCGGATCACCGCGATCGACGACGGCTCGGTGACGTTCGCGAGCGGTGGCACCGAGCGGTTCGACGTCATCGTCGGCGCCGACGGGGTGCACTCCGGCACCCGGCGACTGGTGTTCGGCCCGGACGACCGGTTCGTGCGCTACCTCGGGGGCTACACGTCGTATTTCACCGTCCCCGATCCGGGCGACCTGGACCACTGGCTGCTGATGTACACCGCGACCGGCGGGCGGGGCGCCTACCTGCGGCCGGAGAACGGCGGCACGGCGAAGGCGTCGCTGTCGTTCCTGCACCCGGAACCCAGCTTCGACCGGCTGCCCCGGGCCGAGGCCGAACGGCTGATCGCCGCGAAGCTGGCCGGCGCCGGCTGGCGGGTCCCGGAGCTGCTGGCCGCGATGCCGGCCGCGCCCGACTTCTACTTCGACTCGCTCAACCAGGTGCGGGTGGACCGCTGGTGGCGGGGCCGGGTGGCCCTGCGGGTCACCGCTCGCGGGTCTGGGCACCAGCATGAGCCTGGTCGGCGCCTATGTGCTCGCCGGGGAGCTGGCCGGGGCCGCCGATCCCGAGCAGGCGTTCGCGGCCTACCAGGGCGCCATGGCCGACTACGTCGAGACCGGCCTCCAGCTGCCGCCGGGCGGGATCCGGATGGCCGCGCCCCGGTCCCGCGCCATGATCGGCATCCGCATCCTCGCGATGCGGATGATGACCCGCTGGCCGTCGCGGCAGATCGCCGAGGCACAGTTCGGCAAGGCCGAGGCGATCACGCTGCGCGACTATCCGGCGCTCACCGGTCAGCGCAGGTAGGCGAGCCCGTCCAGGACCACCGAGGGCCGCCCCGTGCTGCCCTCGGCCTGCACCCGGACGGTGTGCGTGCCGCTGCCGCGCCACGACCGCGTCCACACCGCCTGCCCGTTGCCGGTCCGGCCCGACCGCAGGTCCACGATCCCCTGGAACTCCTCGTCGACGTAGATCCGCACCCGTCCGGACGCGGCTGTCCGGCTCGCCACGACAGCGGCCGAACTACCGGTGAACGTCCAGGCCAGCGACGCGCCGACGGTCGATCCGGCCAGGGCTTCGCCGCCGAGATATCCCTGGTCGCGCACCGTCCGCCAGGTCCCGGTCCGGGTCGCCTCGGACTCGGTCAGCAACACGGGGGTACGGGTGACCGACCCGCTCGCCGAGTTACCGGCCCGGTCGGTGGCCGTGACCGCCCAGGTCGCCGGGTCACCGAGCCGGGCCGTGGCGGTGTACTGCCGGGTGCCGCCGGACAGGTTCGCGGTGTCCGCGCCACGCACCCGCACCGACTTCAGACCGGACGTGTCGGTGGCCGCCCAGCCGACCCGTACCGGCACCGTCGCACCGACCGTGCCCTCCCGCAGTGTCACCAGCGGCGTCTCGCTGAACTCCGGCGCCGTCGGGTCGACGACCACCTCGGTGGCGGCCGTGGCGATCTTCCCGGACAGGTGCACGGCCCGGACGGTCACCTTGTGCACGCCGGGTTCGAGGCGCACCGCGGCCTGCCGGTGCCCGCTCGGCGCCGCCGCCGACAGCCGCCCGTCGACCCACACCTCGAAGCGGTCCATCATCCGGCTCGGGGTGGACAGGTCCCATGCCGGTCCGGCCGCACCCCTGGTGTAGTACTTCCCGCCGTACGCCGTGGCGCCGTTCACCCCGCGGTAGCGCAACCCGGCCGGTGCCGCGCCCGCCGCCGCCCGGATCGCCGGGAGCTGTGCGTACAGGGCGTTGCCGGGGCACTCGGTGCGGCCGGTGTCGCGGTGCGCGGCGATCCGGTTCAGCAGTGCCGTCCGCCCGGCCGGGAAGCGGTCGCTGCCGCCGGAGACCAGGCCCACCTTGCCGAGCGGCGGATTGCTCCAGGCCCCCAGCTTGTACGCGGCCAGCTGCGCCACCGACGTCCGGGCCGCCGCCGGAATGGCGGTGGACCGGTAGTCGCCGATCACCGCGACCGCGCTGGCGTTCGCGTTGAATCCGAGCGTGTGCGCCCCCAGCACCGACCGGTGCACACCGCCCCCGCGTCCTTCGAAGATCCGCCCGCACTTGTCGACCAGGAAGTTGTAGCCGATGTCGTTCCAGCCCTTGCTCTTCACGTGGAACCGCTCGATCCCCCGGACGATGCTCGCCGACTCCGTGCAGTCGTAGCCGTTACCGGACGCGGTGTGATGCACGAACACGATGTGCACCGCCCCGGTGTACTCCGGCGGGTCCTCCACGATGGCTTCGTCGGCGCCCCATCCGGCCCGGGTGACGAGCCGCGGAACCGGCCGGACCGGCAGCACCACCGGTGCCTCGGCGGCCGGCTCGGCCTTCCGGCCCGTCCCGCGCCCGTCCCGGTCGGCGCGTTTCGTCGCCGCCGCAGGCACCATCTCCGGCGCGTCCGGGTCGTTCGTCTCCGGGGCGTCCGGGTTGATCAGGTCGACGCGCAGCCCGGCCGGGAGTTCGGCGTTCCCGGCGGCGATGACCCGGGCCTGGACCCCGTCGGACGGGCCCACCCAGAGCGGATCGCTGCTGCCGCGTACTCCCGGGCCACCGGCGGAGGCGTCCGGGTTGTCGGTCTCCAGGAGCCGCCAGGACGACCAGGTGCCGGTGCCGAGCCGCCGGGCCCGCACCTCGATGGCTCCCCGCGGAGCGGATCGCGGGTCGGCCCAGGTCACACCGACCAGGCTGAACGGCGCGGTGTCCCGCCGGGCCAGTTCGGCGGTGCGTGGGGCGATCGCCGACCGGGCGGAGACGAGCCGCATGCCGGACTCGGTCAGGGCGAAGGTCTGGAGGACCGGCCGGCCCCGCACCGGCGCGGCGGGTGCGGCGGGTGCCTGCATGGCGACGCCCGCTCCGGCGATCACGACGGCGATCGCCGGAGTGGCGGCGGCAAGACGAGCGGTGGTCCGGGTGCGGCGCATGTGAACTCCCCGGCCACCGGCATAAAGGGGTCATTTCGGATGCGCCGGCGACCACAAGCCACCATGCCGGTTACTGCCGGGACAGGTGGGGAGTTCTGTGAAAAAAACTCAGATTTATCGGTTCATCAGCCAGATCGAGGCATTCAGCGCGGTGGCGAACGTGACCCAGGCCCAATAGGGCAGCAGCAGGCCCGCGGCGACCCGGGAGACCGGCCGGAACTTCCACACCGTGACACCGATCAGGATCCAGAGAATCACGATGTCGGCCAGGGCGAGCCCGTATTGCCCGAACCCGAAGAAGATCGGCGTCCAGATCGCGTTCAGCACCAGCTGAGCCGCATACCAGTTGAGCGCCGGTGACCACCCGGTGCGCCGCCACACCAGCCAGCCGCTGATCGCGATCATGACGTAGAGCACCGTCCAGACCGGCCCGAACACCGCGGACGGCGGCGCCCAGTCGGGTTGCCGCAGACTCTGGTACTCACCGGCGGTCCCGGCCACGCCGAGCCCACCGAGCAGCGCGGCCCCGGCCACCGCCGCTCCGAACCCGGCCAGCCCCCACCAGGGCGACATCCCGTGCCCACGCATCACATGACTCGTCATGCCCGCACACTTACCCCGGATCACCCGTCGATATCTCCGCCGCCGGCTCACAGGAAGCGGGACGGACGGCGTCGACCGCGGCGTCGAACAGGTCTTCCAGGGGGACCTGACCGCCGGCCCGGGTCCAGGCCTCACCGGCCACGTCCAGGCAGGTGATGACGGTGGCGACGAGGGCGTCCGCCCGTACATCCCAGGGGTCTGCCGGGTCGGCACCGAGCCGCCGCCGGACCTCGGGGGTGAGCAGTGCCTGCCATTGGAGGTGTTTCTCGATGCTGCGGGCACGCAGCGAGGGTGTCTCGTGGACCATCCGGAAGATCTTCAGCATGGTCTCGTCGTCGTAGGCGCTGTCCTTGACGCTGTGCAGCGCACCGCACAGGGCGGTCCACGCGTCCTCGCCGGCGGGCCGGGCCTCCAGCGCCTGCCGGATGAGGTCGCCGCTGGCGATGAGGTCACCGAGGACGACGTCCTCCTTGGTGCCGAAGTAGCGGAAGAACGAGCGGCGCGAGATGCCGGCGGCGGCGGCGATGTCGTCGATCGTGGTGGCGTCGAAGCCGCGGGTGAGGAACAGCTCCATCGCGGTCCGGGTGATCTCGCCGTAGACGGCGTTGCGGGTCCGGGACCAGAGCGACGACATGCCGCCACACTAACACGCCGTGCCTGATTGACACTCAGTGCCAGATCGGCATAGCGTGACAGCCATGGCCATCGACTTTCAGCACCAGACCACCCTGATCACCGGCGCGAGCTCCGGGCTCGGAGCCCTCTTCGCCCGGCGCCTGGCCGCCCGCGGTTCCGGCCTGGTGCTCGTCGCCCGGCGCACCGACCGGCTGGAGCACCTGGCCGCCGAGCTGTCCGGGGTCCCCGTCACGGTGATCGGCATGGACCTGGCCCAGCCGGGCGCGGGGGCGAAACTCGCCGCCGCGGTGGCCGAGCGCGGCATCACGGTGACCAGCCTGATCAACAACGCCGGATTCGGCACGCACGGGCTGTTCCACGAGGCCGATCCGCAGCGCGTCACCGACGAGATCACGCTCAACGTCACGTCGCTCACCGAGATCACCCGGGCGTTCATCGAGCCGCTCCGGGCGCACGGCCGCGGGGTGCTGGTCAACGTGGCGAGCATCGTCGGTTACCAGCCGAGCCCGACCCTCGCGGTCTACGCGGCGACGAAGGCGTTCGTCCTCAGCTTCACCGAGGCACTCTGGGCCGAGTCACGCGGCACCGGGCTCACGGTGATGGCCCTGTCGCCGGGGGCCACCGCGACCGAGTTCTTCGACGTGGCCGGCCAGGGCGCCGACGGCGGGACCGCGCGGATGCGTCCCGAGACCGTCGTCGACCTGGCCATCAAGGCCCTGGACCGGCGCAACCCGCCGGCCAGCCTGATCACCGGCGCCCGCAACCGGGTCATGGTGGGCGCCGGCCGGCTGGCCGGGCGGCGGATCACCCTGGCCGCGCTCGGCGCGATGATGCGTCAGACCGCGCGGCGATAGACCACCGCCTGCCAGGGCGCCAGGGTCAGGTGGGTGCGCGGCTCGTCCAGGTTGGTCAGCAGCAGCTCGGCACCGTCCCAGCCGTCGATCGCGGCGTGCGCCTCCACCCCGGAGAAGTTGCCGATCACCAGTAGCTCGGTGCCGCCGAGACGGCGGGTGAAGGCGTACAGGCGCTCGTCGTCGGGCAGCAGCATGGTGAAGTCCCCGCCGGCCACCGCGGGTTCGGTCTTCCGCAGCTCGATGAGCCGGCGGTAGTAGTGGAAGACCGAGTCCGGGTCGGCACGCTGCGCGTGAGCGTTGATCTCCCGGTGGTTCGGGTTGACCGGCAGCCAGGGTGTGCCGGTGGAGAAGCCGCCGTTCGGCGAGTCGTCCCACTGCATCGGCGTCCGGGCGTTGTCCCGGCCGCGGGCCCGCAGGACCGTCAGGACCTCCTCCGGGGTACGCCCCTCGAGCTCCACCGCCTGCCGGTATTGACCCAGCGCCTCGATGTCACGGAACTCGTCGATCCCGCCGAACGGGTAGTTCGTCATGCCGAGTTCCTCGCCCTGGTACACGTACGGCGTGCCGCGGTGCAGGTGCAGGACGGTGCCGAGCATCTTCGCCGAGGCGGCCCGGTGGGCGGGGCTGTCGTCGCCGTACCGGGAGACGACCCGCGGCTGGTCGTGGTTGTTCCAGTAGAGGCTGTTCCACCCGGCCTCGGCGAGCCCCGCCTGCCACCGCCCGAGGATCGCCTTGAGCTGGGTGAGCTGCAGCGGGACGAGCCGCCACGGGTCCGGCCCGCGGTCCACCCAGACGTGGTCGAACTGGAACACCATGTCGACCTCGCGCCGGTCCGGGTCGGTGTGCAGGATCGCCTCGTCGACCGTGACACCGGGCATCTCGCCCACGGTCAGCAGCCCGTCGCGGCCCTCGAAGACCTCCCGGTGCATCTCCTGGAGGAACTCGTGCAGGCGGGGCCCGCCGATGAAGGCGGCCGAGCCGTCGGCGTACGCGGATCCGGCGTTCAGTCGCCCGTCCGGCAGGGACACGTCCTTGGAGATCATGTTGATGACGTCCATCCGGAAGCCGTCCACACCCCGGTCCAGCCACCAGCGCATCATCGCGTAGACCGCCTGCCGGACCTCCGGGTTCTCCCAGTTGAGGTCGGGCTGCTTGGCCGAGAACAGGTGCAGGTAGTACTCACCGGTCTTCTCGTCGAACTGCCAGGCCGAACCGCCGAAGACAGAGCCCCAGTTGGTGGGCTCGGCGCCGGGCGTGCCCGGTTGCATGCCGGGACGGGCGGGCCGCCACCAGTACCAGTCCCGTTTCGGGTTGTCGGTGGACGACCGGCTCTCCAGGAACCACGGATGCTCGTCGGAGCTGTGGTTCACCACCAGGTCCATGATGATCTTCATGCCCCGCTCGTGGGCACCGGCCAGCAGCTCGTCGAAGGTCGCCAGGTCACCGAAGAGCGGCTCGATGTCCTGGTAGTCGCTGATGTCGTAGCCGTTGTCGTCCTGCGGGGACGGGTAGACCGGGGACAGCCAGAGCACGTCGGCGCCCAGCTCGGCCAGGTGGTCGAGGTGGTCGATGATGCCGCGCAGGTCGCCCATGCCGTCGCCGTCGGAGTCCGCGAAGCTGCGCGGGTAGATCTGGTAGACGACCGACTTCTTCCACCACGAATCCGTCATTCGTCTTCTCTAACACGAGAACGCTCCGCTCACCGGCGATGCATACTGACCACGTGGTAATGGCCGAAAGATCATGTTTGTCATGAAGATCGCATTGCTGGGGCCCATCGCGTGGCGCACGCCGCCGCGGCACTACGGCCCGTGGGAGCTGATCACCAGCCTGCTGGCCGATGGACTGGTCGCGCGCGGGGTCGACGTGACGCTCTTCGCGACCCTCGACTCGGTCACCGGCGCCGCCCTCGACGGGGTGGTCCCCACCGGGTACGAGGAGAGCGACGAGATCGACGGCCGGGTGTGGGAGGCCATCCACGTCAGCCACGCGCTGGAGCGGTCCGGCGAGTTCGACCTGATCCACAATCACCTGGACTGGCTGCCGCTGGCCTTCTCGGCGCACTGCCGGACCACGATGCTGACCACCGTGCACGGCTTCTCCGGGCGCAACATCCTGCCGGCGTACCAGCGGGCCCGGTCGCACTTCGTGTCGATCTCGGACAGCGACCGCTCCCCCGACCTGGACTACCTGGCCACCGTGCACCACGGGGTGGACCTCTCCGGCCTGCCGTTCCACGCCGACGGCGGCGACGACCTGATCCTGTTCGGCCGGATCCACCCGGACAAGGGCACCGACATCGCCATCGAGATCGCGCGGCGGGCCGGACGAGGGCTGGTGATGTGCGGAATCGTGCAGGACCGGGACTATTTCGCCGAACGTGTCGAACCCCTGATCGACGGCGAGCGGGTCGTCTATCTCGGCTCGGTCGGCCCGGACGAGCGCGGCACCATTCTCGGATCGGGAGCGGCGCTGTTGCACCCGATCCGGTTCGCCGAGCCGTTCGGGCTCTCCGTGGTGGAGTCGATGGCCTGCGGGACGCCCGTCATCGCGTACCGGAAGGGGTCCATGCCGGAGGTCGTCGACGAGGGTGTCACCGGGCGCCTGGTCGACTCGGTGGACGAGGCCGTTGCCGCAGTGCAAGGTATCGCGGAGATCGACCGGGCCGCGTGCTCGGCGCGTGCCCGGGAACGCTTCTCGGCGGATCGGATGGTCGAGGAGTACCTGACGATTTACCGAAAAATCATCAGTTGATTAGCTAGATCTTGTTAACGTCGCAATGTGAATTGCGCGTTAAACGGACCGAATTCCTGGACCGTGTTTGCGCCGCTCACCCGCGGTGTACGGCACCGTGCCCGCGCGCTGAGTCCGTGCTGCGGGTAGGCAGCCCGGCCGAGGAGAAAGGCCCAGTCATGCCCGCGACATACGGGTTTTTGAGCACCTATCCCCCCACTCAATGCGGTTTGGCGACATTCAATGCGGCTCTCGCCACACATCTCACCGGCGGCGCCGGCGGATCCGGAGTGGTACGGCTGTTCGCCGGCGACAGCACCAGTGGCGGGATCGCGCTCGACCGGGCCGCACCACGGGTCGTGCACACGTGGCACACCGACCGCCCCGGTGGCTGGGTCGCCGCCGCCACCGCACTGAACCGCTTCGACACCGCGATCATCCAGCACGAGTACGGCATCTATCCCGGTGACGCCGGCGCCGAGGTGCTGCCGGTCCTGCGCGCGCTGCGGATCCCGTCCATCGTGGTGCTGCACACCGTCCTCACCCAGCCCGACCCGCTCCAGCGCGACGTCCTGGAACAGATCGCCGCGGCCGCCGACGCCGTGGTGACCATGACGGACACCGCCCGGCAGCGGCTCACCACCTACTACGACGTCAACCCGCGCAAGATCACGGTGATCCCGCACGGCGCCGCCAGCCACACCGGCACCCCCCGCGAGGACCACGACCGGCCGCACCTGCTCACCTGGGGACTGCTCGGGCCGGGCAAGGGCATCGAATGGGCGCTGCGGTCACTGGCGCACCTCCACGACCTGGAGCCGCGCCCGCTCTACACCGTCGCCGGGCGCACCCATCCCAAGGTGCTCGAACAGCAGGGCGACGTCTACCGGGACTCGCTCAAGGAACTCGCCGCCGAACTGGGCGTCGCCGACAGTGTGCAATGGTCGGACGTCTACCTGGAACCGGCCGGCCTGTCCCGGCTGATCCGCTCGGCCGACGCGGTGGTGCTGCCGTACGACTCCACCGAGCAGGTCACCTCCGGAGTCCTGATCGAGGCGGTCGCCGCCGGGGTGCCGGTGGTCGCCACCGAGTTCCCGCATGCGGTGGAACTGCTCGCGGACGGGCCCGGTCTGCTCGTACCCCATCAGGATCCGGAGGCGATGGCGATCGCCATCCGTCACGTGCTCGCCGAGCCGGGCCTTCCCGGCCGCCTGGCCGGGCTGTCCGGTGGCCCGACCCTGCGCTGGCCCGCGGTGGCCGCGCGGTACCAGTCGCTCGCCGCCCGTCTGATCTCCGACCGCCGGCCGCTCGCGGCCGCGACGATCCCCGCCTAGGCATGGCGCAGACCCTGCGGCTGATCCCGCCGCCCGTCCAGTTGCGTGACATCCCCGAACCCCGCTGGGACCACGTGTTCCGGCTCTCCGACGACACCGGGCTGCTCGAGCACGCCCGCAACGCGATCGCCCGGCGCGAGCACGGCTACTGCGTCGACGACGTGTCCCGCGGCCTGCTGATGGCCGCGCGCGAACCCCGGCCCTGGCCCGAACTGGTCCGGCAGGCCGAGCGCTACCTGGCGTTCCTCACCCACGCGCAGGGGCCGGACGGCGCCTTCCGCAACCGGATGAGCTACGAGCGCCGGTGGACCGACGAGCCGTCACTCGGCGACTGGTGGGGCCGGGCCATGTGGGGACTCGGCACCGCCGCCGCCCGCGGCCCGTCCGGATGGATCCGGCGGGAGGCGATGAACGCGTTCCGGCAGGGCCTGCAGTCCCGGTCGAGCTGGCCGCGGGCGATGGCGTTCGCCGGGCTGGGCGCCGCCGAGGTGCTGCGCACCGGGCCGTACGACCCGGCCGTCGCGGAACTGCTCGGCGACGCCGCCACCGTCATCGGGGCGCCCGGTCCCGACCCGGAGTGGGTGTGGCCGGAACCCGAACTCACCTACGCCAACCCGTCGGTCGCCGAGGTGGTGATCGCCGCCGGGGACCTGCTCGGCGACGAGGGCCTGCTGACCGACGGGCTCCGGATGCTGTCCTGGCTCTGCCTGATGCAGGAGAGGCAGGGCCACCTCTCCACCGTCCCGGTCGGCGGCTGGCGGCCCGGCGAGCCGCGGCATCGGTTCGATCAGCAGCCGATCGAGGCGGCGGCCACCGCGGACGCCTGCGCCACGGCCGCCGCGGTCACCGGCGACGAACACTGGGACGCCCCGCTCTTCCAGGCGATCACCTGGTTTTTCGGGGACAATGACACCGGAACGATGATGTACGACCCGGAGACTGGCGGATGTTATGACGGATTGACGGCCAATGGTCCTAATCTGAACCAAGGAGCCGAATCCACCCTCGCGCTCGTCTCCACGCTGCAGCACGCACGCACGCTGACGAGCCGGAGCGCGACCCGACCCTCAGGCGGCCTAGCGTGACAGCAACGGTGAACACGACCGACATCACCCGTCACAACATCACCATGGCGCCGGACGGTCGGCGCGTCGTCATCAAACTGTTCGTCCCCGGTGAGGACGCACACTCGATCCACAACCGGGCGTCCAGCCTGATCGAGCGGATCCTGCAACTCGACGAGGCCGACATCAACGCGCTCCTCGACGACGTGCTGAACCGTTTCGCCGGACGGCACCACGACATCCTCGGCGTCTTCCAGCACCACTACGAGGTCGTCCAGCATCGCGTGCCCACCGAGATCGAGTTGTCACCGGCCGCACGGACGCTGATCGGCGCATACTTCAGCCACGAGTTCTCGGTCGAGGCGGCCGCCCTGTGCAACCCGTCGATGGTCCCGCACCCGGACCAGAGCGAGTTGCTCCCCGGCGAACTACGGGTGGCGATCAGCCTGCGCCAGATCGGCGAAGGGCACATCTCGTCGATCGGCTTCTGCAGCGCCATCCTCGGGCCCGGCGTAGCGATCCGGCTGGAGGACCGCGACGGCCCCCTGATGATCGGGCAGCGGGTGGGTGCCAAACACATGCGGCACCAGCTGTGCGCGGCGCTGGCCGAGGAGGAGATCGACAACGAGGCATCGGCGTACGTGGTGTCCGCGCTGCCGGAACGCTACGACGACCACGAGTTCGAGGAGATCCTCGGGCACCTGCCGTCCGAGTTGCTCGCCCGGCCGACCACACCGACCGCGCTGGAGGCGATCCGGCGCATCGTCGGGGCCGACTACGCGGTCACCTTCCCGGCCACCATCCCGATGCATCAGCGGGTGCTGTGGCCGTCCACCCCGACCGAGTCACGGGGCATGGAGGACGCCCGCTTCGTGCAGGTCCAGGACCCGGACGGGCGGACGGCGTACCAGGCCACGTACACCGCCTACGACGGTTTCAACATCGCCGGCCGGGTGATCTTCACCCGGGACCTGCGGCACTTCGAGGTCACCACGCTGCACGGGCCGGCCGCCCGCAACAAGGGCATGGCCCTGTTCCCGCGCTACATCAACGGCCGGAAGTACGCGCTGTGCCGGTCCGACGGGGAGACCCTGGGCCTCAGCGTCCGCGACGAGCAGCACCGGTGGCAGCACGTCGGGCCGGTGCTCGTCCCGCACCGCGGCTGGGACCTCATCCAGGTCGGCAACTGCGGCTCACCGATCGAGACCGAGGCCGGGTGGCTGGTACTCACCCACGGTGTCGGGCCGATGCGCCGCTACGCCATCGGGGCCATGCTCCTCGACCTGGAGGACCCCTCGCGGGTGATCGCCGACCTGCCGCAGGGCCTGATCGACCCCGACGAGATCGAGCGTGAGGGGTACGTGCCGAACGTGCTCTACTCGTGCGGCGGGCTCGTGCACGAGGGGCGGTTCTGGCTGCCGTACGCCTCCAGCGACGTCCGGATCAGTTTCGCCAGCATGCCCCTCGACCGTCTGCTCCACCGCATGCAGCCGGTCTGACACCCGTACCTCTCGGCGATCTTGGGGATTGCGGTGACACCAGCCCGGCGGAAGTTGCCCGGCTGGTCGTCACCGCTGTCTCAGAGGCTCTGAGACAGCGGTGACAGCCAGCCCGTGGCTCACGCCTTGGTGCCGACCACCACCCAGATGGTGAGGACCGCGAGGAACGTGCCGCTCTGCCCGGCCGCGTCGACACAGGCCAGCCACTCGTCGCGCAAGCCGGGCGGGGTGGCCCAGGCATCCGCCGGCACCCGCGGATTGACCATCGGAAGCACCACCGCAGCCGACGCCGGGCTCGCGAACAGACAGGTCACCGGCGTCGCCACCACGTCGCGCAGGCCGGCCCCCACCAGCCGGCGGCGCAACGTGCGGCCCATGTCGAACTGCCTCGGAGTGAAATGGCCGGTCACGTGTGCCATCACCACCGCACCCAGGCCGCCCGGCATCCCGTCGAAGGCCAGCGAACCCCAGTCGGTGTCGACCAGACAGATCCGGCCGCCCGGCCGGGTCACCCGGAGCAGCTCACCGATCGTCCGGTCGGCGTCGTCGACATGCTGGAGCACCCGCTCGCACCACACCCCGTCGACGCTGTCGCCGGGCATGTCGAGCGCCGCCACGTCCCCGGTCAGGTAGCGCACGTTGCTGCCGTCGTGCCGGTCCACCGCGGCCGCCGTCACCGCCGACGAGTGATCGACCGCCAGGACCTCGCCGTCGGCACCCACCCGGGCGGCCAGCACCCGGGCCACCTCGCCGCTGCCGGAACCCGCGTCGAGCAGCCGCTGACCGGTCATCGGGCGCAGCATCTCGAGGGCCACCCGGCGGACCCGCTGGATCTCCGGATGCCGGCCCATCTCGGTGAGGGCATCGAGGACGATTTCTGACATCTGGGCGGAGAGGCCGTCGATGTCGGAAAAGGGCGTCCGGTCCTTCTGCGCGGGTTCCATCCCGCAATTGTTCAACGCTGAACCGCCGATCGGCCGTCCCGGTCATCCATCCGACAGGGGCGGTACCTGCTCTTTCGCTAGATCAAGCCACGGTTGTGCGCGATCCGCACACGTTCCGGCCGCGAAATCAATCCGTACGCTCAGTGATGTCTTGCGCATCACAGGTCACCGGTGAAATCAGTGGCAACAGGCCGGCAACCGATGTGTAAAACTTCCGGACATGATCGAACGGGTTAGGTTCGGGCTGGTCGGGTACGGCACCGGCGGCCGGGTGTTCCATGCGCCGCTGATCGCGTCCGCGGCAAACATCGAGTTCGCCGGCGTCGTCACCACGTCGCCCGAGCGCCGTGCCCAGGTCGCCGAGCAGTTGCCGGGCGTCGAGGCATACGACTCGATCGCCGCTCTCGCCGCCGACGGCGTGCAGGCGGTGGCCATCTCCACGCCGGCCGCCACCCACGCCGCCCTCGCGGTCGAGGCCATCGAGGCCGGGCTCGCCGTCGTCGTCGACAAGCCGTTCGCGCTCGACGCCGACACCGCCCGCAAGCTCGTCACCACGGCCGAGGAGGCCGGGGTACTGCTCACCGTCTACCAGAACCGCCGGTGGGACTCCGACCTGCTCACCATCCGCAGGCTGATCGAGAACGGGTCGCTCGGCGACGTCCGGCGCTTCGAGTCCCGGATGGAGCGGTGGGCCCCCGACCGGCTCCCCGGCGCCGCCGGTGGCGGCACCCTCCTCGACTTCGGCTCCCACCTCGTCGACCAGGCGCTACAGCTGCACGGCCCCGCCGACCGGGTGTACGCGGAGCTCCACGGCCCCGACGGCGGCCTCGACGACGACTTCTTCGTGGCCCTGCACCACACCGGCGGCGTCGAGTCGCACCTGTGGGGTTCCTGGCGGCAGGCCGGCCCCGGCCCGCGTTTCCGGGTCACCGGCACCGCCGGCACGTTCATCTCCCCCGACCTCGACTACCAGGAGACCCTCCTCAAGGGCGGCAAGTCCCCGGCCCGCCTCGGCGACCGCTGGGGCGTCGAGCCGGAACACCGCTGGGGCCACCTGTTCCGCGGCTCCACCGGCGCCCCCGTCGAGAGCGCCCGCGGCCGCTGGGACACCTTCTACCCGGCGGTGGCCTCCGCGGTCCTCGGTGAGGGCCCGCTGCCGGTCGACCCGTGGGACTCGGTCCGGGCCATGGAGATCCTGGACGCGGCCCGCCTCAGCGCCACCACCGGCACGGCCGTCACCCTCTGACCCGTCACCGCGCCCGCGCGGAAACCGCGAGCCGCCGTGTCGTGGTGATCTGTGGCCCGCTTCAAGCCGCAGATCACCATGACCGTGGCGCCCGGTTATCGGTGAGCCGGGCGGACCCCGTCGTCGAGGACGCGGGCGGTGGCCAGAGCGTCGGCGAACCGCTCCGGGTCCAGGTCGAGGCCGCCCGCGATCCAGGAGACCGTGGAACCGCCGGTCTCGGTCATCGCGACCAGGACCGCGTCCGGCGTCAGGCCGGCCGACTGGAGCAGGCGGATCTCGCGGACGTTGACGCCCGCCGGCAACGGGCCGTTGCCGAGGTCGGTTCCGTACCGGACGGTCCCGCCGTATCCGACGAACCGCCGCAGGTTGTCGACGGCGGTGTCCCGGGCCGGGTCGGGCTCACCCCACCCGTGGATGTCCAGCGTGCTGATCCAGCGCATGCGCTGCGCACACGCCCGCAGCAGCGAGTCGTCGATCCGCTCGGTCCACGGCGTATGTGCCAGGACGTCGGCCCCTGCGGTGAACGCCGCCGCGACCGTCCCCGAACCCTCGGCGTGCACGACGACCGGCAGTTCGGATGCATGTGCCGCCGTGACCAGCGCCTTCAGCACGGCAGGCGCCAACTGTGGCCCGCCGGCGTGCGCGGTGACCTTGATCAGGGTCGCCCCCACGGCACGCGCCTCGGCGACCGCGGCTTCCGCTTCGGCCGCCGAGCTGATCTCGCGCCAACTGCCAGCCGGCGCCCAGGGCCGATCACTCGGATAGCCGCCCGGCGCGATCAGGAACGGTCCCGCATATCGGATTCGCGGCAAGCTCGAATCGGCCTCCCGGGCCCGTCCGGCAAGCTCGGCGACCACCGCCGGGACGCCGCCGAGATCCCACACCTCGGCGATGCCCCCGGCCCGAACCGTGCCCAGGTCGACGAGCGCCGAATGCACGTGCGCATCGACCAGCCCGGGAAGTAGCGTCCCGGGGAACCGGCGGGTGTCGTCACCGGCGGGCGCCAGCTCGGCCGGAACCGGTTTGACCAGCCCGTCGGGCGCGACCCGCAGGGCGACACCGGTCCGCAGCCGCCCGCCCCACCAGACCGAGTCCGCCAGCAGCCACCCGACCCGCCCGGCCACCGGCGAAGCCGCGAAAGAGGGTGATGCCGCCCCGGCCGGTCTCGCCGCCACACCGGGTGACGGCGTCCCAGCCGGTGACCCCGCCACAGCGGATGACCCCGCCACAACCGGTGACCCCGCCACAACCGGTGACCCCGCCACAGCGCGTGACTCCGTCCCAGTCGGTGACGCCGGGCTCGAACCCGACGGCACCGCGGACGCGGCCGTGGGCGCCGGCGGGAGCGGGGTCTCCTCCGCGACGGTCACCGTCGGGCGCGGCCCGGACGAACGCTTCAGAGCCGACAGTGCACACCCGGCGCCACCACCCGGCCCGCCACAACAACTCGCCGCCGCGGGCGAGGGGGTCGCACACACGTCCGGCGAGACGGACGACGGATCCGTGCTCACCGGCGGCTCTTCTCCAGCAGCTCACGCAGGACCGTCAACCCCTGACACACCTCGGCGAAGCTGGTGCTCAGCGGCGCGGGCCCGATCCGCAGCCCGTCCGGCCGCCGGTAGTCGGGAATCACCCCGCTGTCCCACAACGGCTCCAGGAACTCCTTGAATCCGTCTCGCCGCAACGTCACGTGCCCGCCGCGCCGCGACGGCTCCCGCGGACCCGCGACGGCCACCCCGTACGGCGCGAGCCACTCGTCGGCGAGATCCAGCACGTAACCGGTGAGCAGCAGCGATTTGGCCCGCACCGCCGCGATCCCGGCCATCTCCAGCATGTCCAGGTTGGCCTGTAACGGCACCATGGCCAGGATCGGCGGCGTCCCGCTGAGCAGCGCCCGGATTCCGGTGGCCGGCTCGTAGCCGGGACCCATCTCGAACGCCGCCCGATGCCCCATCCAGCCCTGGATCGGCTGCCGCAGCTCGCTCTGCAACTCCCGCCGCAGGTAGGCGAAGGCCGGCGCGCCGGGCCCGCCGTTCAGATACTTGTAGGTGCACCCGACAGCGAGGTCGACACCCCACTCGTCCAGCTCGACCGGCACCGATCCGGCGGAGTGGCACAGGTCCCACATGGTCAGCGCCCCGGCCGCGTGTGCGACCCGGTTGATCGCGGCGATGTCGGCGAGCCACCCGGACCGGTAGGCGACGTGGCTGAACAGCACCAGGGCGGTGTCGTCGTCGACCACATCGGCGACCTGCTCCGGCGTGATCCCGGCGGCCGGGTCGGTCTCGATCCACACCAGGCGCAGACCCCGCTCGGCGGCGATGCCCTCGAGCACATACCGGTCGGTGGGGAAATTGTCGGTGTCCAGCACCACGGTCCGGCGGCCGGACCGGGCGTCCACCGCCGCCCGGGCCAGCTTGTAGATCAGCACGGTCGTCGAATCGCCGATCACCGTCTGCCCGGGCGCGGCGCCGAGGGCCACCGAGCCGAGCCGGTCGCCGAGGGTGAGCGGCCACTCCAGCCAGCCCTCGTCCCAGCCGCGGATCAGCCGGCCGCCCCACTGCTCGCGGATGAACGCGTCGACCAGCCGGGCGGTGGCCTCCAGCGGCCGGCCCAGGGAGTTGCCGTCGAGATAGGACAGCAACTCGGCCGCCGGCGGGGTGATGAACCGCTCCCGATACCCCGCGAGAGGATCAGCCGCGTCCAGGTCGGCGGCGCGGGCGGGCAGGTCGTCGGTCAACGAGGCACCCCGATCTCGGTCCGGACGGCGTACAGCTCGGGAAAGAATGTCAGATCGAGCGCGGCCCGCAGGAAGCCGACCCCGCTGGACCCGCCGGTGCCCCGTTTGAAGCCGATCGTCCGCTCCACCGTCTTCAGGTGCCGGAACCGCCACAACTGGAAATTCTCCTCCAGGTCGACGAACTCCTCACAGGCTTCGTAGACGTCCCAGTTCTGCTCAGCCTTCTCGTAGATCTCCTGGAAGACGGGCACCAGATCGGCGTGGTACTCATACGCCGCGGTGACGTCACGCTCCAGGATCGCCGCCGGCACCGGATGCCCACGCCGCGCCAGGAAGTGCAGGAACTCGTCGTAGACACTGGGCGTGACCAGCGCCTCCTCGAGCAGCGCCCGGGCGCCCGGCTGGTCGTCGAAGACCTGAAGCATGCCCCGGTTCTTGTTGCCGAGCAGGAACTCGATCGCCCGGTACTGGTAGGACTGGAACCCCGAGGACGTGCCGAGGAAGGAGCGGAACTCCGCATACTCCGTCGGGGTCAGGGTGGCCAGGACCGACCACTGCTCGGTCAGGGTGCGCTGGATGTGCTTGACCCGGGCCAGCCCCTTGAGCGCCGGCCGCAACTCGTCGTTCGCCAGGTACTCCCGCACGGCCCGCAGCTCGTGGACGACCAGTTTCAGCCACAGCTCGGACGTCTGGTGCTGCACGATGAACAGCAGCTCATCGTGGTGCTCCGGCACGCTGACCGGGTGCTGCGCCTCCAGGATGTCGTCCAGGCGCAGATATGCCCCGTACGAGAGATTGACCTTGAAATCCTTGACGATGCCGTCCTCAAGCGGCCGCTCTGCCGACATGACGAACCCACCTCCCCTTCCAGCACATCACAACGGCCCCCAGTACACCCAACGGCCGTCGTGCCGCACGAACCGGCTCTTCTCGGCCAGCACGCCGGGCCGGCCGCCGTCGGTGAAGTGCGCCCGGAACTCCACGATCCCCTCCGCGTCGAAGACGCCGCCGCCACTGTGCTCCAGCACCTCCAGGCGCGTCCAGCGCATCGCCGGATCCGCATCGACCGCTGCGGGACGGGTCTCCGGATGCCAGGTCCGCAGCACATGGTCACTGTTGTCCAGCGCATACGCGCTGAAACGCGAACGCATCAACGCCTCGGGGTCGGCCGCCGGCTTGCCGTCATGCAGAGGAGCACAGCAGCTCTGATACGAACCACGCCCGCACGGGCACACGGAAGAGGCCGTCCGGGGCTGGGGAGATCTGCGAGCCATGGCGCCCAGTCTCCCCCACCCCTGGCGACCGCCCGGAGGTTATCCACATTCCCCGGCCGTCCACAGGCGGAGAGCCGTCACCGCGCTCTCCGCGGTACCCATGACGGCATGTCGTTCTCAGCCGGCCTGCTGCTCCACCACGATCCCGCTGATCACCTTCTGGCACCGGTCCAGTTCCTCGATCAGCCCCTGCATCTCCTCGATCGCGGAGACCGCATTCTGGGTGTCCGCCCGGATCCCGCCGACCTGCGTGCCGATCTCACTGGTGGCGGTGGCCGTCTCGTTCGCCAGGTCCTTGACCTCGCTGGCCACGACGGCGAAGCCCCGTCCCGCCTCGCCGGCCCGTGCCGCCTCGATGGTCGCGTTCAGGGCGAGCAGGTTGGTCTGCTTGGCGATCGTCGCGATCAGCTGGACCACCTTGCCGATCTCGGTGCTGCTCGCCTCCAGCCGCTGGATCACCTGGACGGCGGTCTCGGCCGCCCGCACCGCGGCGTCGGTCGCGGCCGCCATGTCGTTGCTGACGTTGGCCAGGCGGTGCACCGAGTCCCGCTGCCGGTCCTGCGCCGACCAGTCGCTCTGGCCGGTCCCCGACGACCGGTCCTGCTGATCCGTCGACGACCAGCCGCCATTCTGATCCCAGTCGGACATGGTGATAGCGACCCCTCTCTTCCGGCCTCCGCAAACATCCCATCCGGTCCACCGGCCGCGGAGCGTTTTCCCCGATCCCGGCATATCTGCCCGATTCCGCCACCGCACCGATTCGCCCGGGCGCGCCCCGTCGCAACCGGCCCGGGACGCACCGGTTTCGATGCGCGCCGCGGGACCGCCCGGGCGGGAGGATGACGGAGTGAGCAAGGCGGACGAGGCCGGCGACACCGCCGGCGCGGACAAGCCGATCGGTGAGGACAGCACCGCTGACGAGATCGCGACGACCGTCGAGCGGGTGTGGCGGGACGAAGCGGCCGGGATGCTGGGTGTGCTCGCCCGGCGGCTCGGTGATCTCGATGTCGCCGAGGAGGCGTTGCAGGATGCCGTCGCCGACGCGTTGCCGCGCTGGGCCGCCGACGGCGTGCCCGCGAATCCCGCCGGCTGGCTGGTGACGACCGCGTGGCGCAAGGCGATCGACAGGCATCGCCGGGAGGTGAACGGGCGGGCGAAGGAGGCCGCCCTGGCAAGCGATCCCACACAGGGACAGCGCACGTCCGAGCCACCTCGGCTTCCGGGGGAACTGGACGATCCGGCCTGGCCGCCGTCGGCCGACGACCGGCTGGCGCTGATCTTCGCCTGCTGTCATCCGGCACTTCCGGAGGCCTCACGTGTCGCGCTCACCCTGCACGCGGTCGCCGGCCTGCCGGCCGAGACCGTCGCCGCGGCGTTCCTGCTGCCCAGGGCCACCGCGGCGCAGCGGCTGGTGCGCGCCAAACGGCATCTCCGAGATCATCGGGTACGAGTGGAGACGCCCCCACCCGACGAGTACAGGGCGCGTCTCCCGTCCGTGCTGAGCGTCATCTACCTGATCTACAACGAGGGTTATCTGGCCACGTCGGACGGGTCGGCGGAACGCCGGGAGCTGGCTCGGGAGGGGCTGGATCTGGCCCGCCAGGTGGCCACGCTGATGCCCGGTGAACCGGAGGCGGCAGGGCTGGCGGCACTTCTGGAGCTGCACGAGTCGCGGGCGACGGCCCGGTTCGACGCGGCCGGGCGGATGGTGCTGCTGGAGGATCAGGACCGGTCGGTGTGGAACCGGCCACTGATCGCCTCCGCCCTCCGGCGGCTGAGGCGGGTCGCCGCGCTCGGCCGGCCGGGCCCCTACCAGGTGGAGGCGGCGATCGCCGCGCAGCACGCGCTGGCCCCGTCCTGGGAGCGGACCGACTGGCCGCTGGTCCGCCGGCTTTACGACCTGTTGGCCGGGGTGCGGCCGACGCCTGTGGTGCTGCTCGGCCGGGCCGTGGCGACGAGTTTCACGGCCGGGCCGGAGGTGGCGCTGGCCGAGGTGGGCGAGCTGGCCGGGCGACTGGACGGCTACCGCTTGTGGCACGCCACCCGCGCCGACCTGCTGCGTCGCCTCGGCCGCCCGGAGGAGGCCGCCGAGGCGACGCGACGTGCCCTGGCGCTGGCCACCAACCCCGCCGAGCGCGACCTGCTGACCCGCCGCCTCAACGCCCTCACCGAACGCTGACCGACCGGCGAACGGCGCGGGGTCAGAGACGGCGCGGGGGTCAGCGAACTGCCCGGGGTCAGCGAACGGCACGGGGTCAGGAACGGCACGGGGTCAGGAACGGCGCCGGATCCGCCAAGGCGCGGCGGGTCGGCGAACGGCGCCGGGGTCAGCGGACGGCGCGGAGGATCAGCGGACCATCTCCGGCCGGAGTTCGACCCGGTCGCCGAGGGCGGCTATCCCGGGCCATCCGGCGGCGACCGCGACGGCCTCGTCCAGGTCGTCGACGTCGAGGAGGATGAAACCGCCGACGACCTCCTTCAGCTCGACGTACGGACCGTCGGTGATCTCGGGCATGCCGTCACGCCCCCGGCCGATGGTCTTCGCCGAGCTGGACGGGGCGAGTTCGGCGCCGCCGTTGACGATCTTCCCGGCCTCGAACCACTTCTGCCACCAGGCGCCGACCTCCTCCATCAACTCCGGGCCGAGTTCGGGGTCGAACCACTTCGTCTCGTCGCCCACCAGGATCATCACGTAGCGCACGGTCTTGTCCTTCCGATCGGTTGTCGTACCTGATCTGACGATCGGGACGACCCGGGAATCGACATCGAGCATCCCGGAGATGAAACCGGCTGGAAGCGCTGACGTGCCGTGCGTAGCGCAGAGCGATGACTTAACCGTTTCACGGCCGGGGTCACCGCGACACGGCGTGAAATATGCTCACCCCCGAGGCGTCGAATCCCTCCAGTCTTCGCAAGCGACAGCAAACCGCAGCTTATAACAGTTCGTTTTTTGCAATAATCTGACGTAGGATTCCGTGGTGACCAAACGACTTGCCGAGGTGGCGAAGAAGGCCGGGGTCAGCGAGGCGACCGTCAGCCGGGTGCTCAACGGGCGCAGCGGCGTCTCGGAGGCCACCCGCACGTCGGTGCTCACCGCGCTGGACGTTCTCGGCTACGAGCGCCCGACGAAACTGCGCGGCGAGCGGGCCCGGCTCGTCGGTCTGGTGCTGCCCGAGCTGCAGAACCCGATCTTCCCGGCACTGGCCGAGGTGGTGACCGGTTCGCTGGCGCAGCGCGGTTTCACCCCGGCGCTCTGCGCCCGCACGATCGGCGGAGTGCCGGAGTCCGATTACGTCGAGATGCTGCTGGACCACCAGGTCAGCGGCGTGATCTTCGCAGGCGGGTCGTATGCGCTGGCCGACGCATCACACGAGCACTACCGCCGGCTGACCGAGCGCGGGCTGCCGGTGGTGTTGGTCAACGCGGGTGTCGACGAGCTGGGTTTCCCCCGGGTGTCGACGGACGACGCGGTGGCGGTCGAGCAGGCGTATGGGCACCTGCGTTCGCTGGGCCACGAGCGGATCGGCATGGTGCTCGGCCCGGAGGGGCACATCCCGTCGCGCCGCAAGCTGGCCGCGATGATCCAGGCGTCCGGTGCCGAGGCGGAGGTGGAGCGTTCCAGCTTCTCGATGGAGGGCGCTCGGGTCGCTGCCGCCAAACTGCTGGAACGTGGCGTGACCGGCATCATCTGCGCCAGTGACGTGCTCGCCCTGGGTGCGATCCGGGCGGCCCGCCGGCTCGGTAAGGCCGTCCCGGCTGACGTCTCGGTGGTCGGTTTCGACGATTCCGCGTTCATGACCTGCACCGATCCGCCGCTGACGACGGTGCGGCAGCCGATCGAGACGATGGGCCAGGCCGCGGTGGACCTGCTGGTCAGCCAGATCGACGAGGCCCGTGAGTTCTCCGACGAGCTGCTGTTCGAGCCGGAGCTGGTGGTTCGCGGGTCGACAGGACCGGCACGGAAGTAGAACCGGACAAATAGCCGCCGGCCTCGAAAGAGGCCGGCTTTTTTGTGCCCAAAACAGACACATGCACAAAACAACAATGCTCAGTCGTGTTTTTTCAGAGCACGATCGAAACCTTGCGGCAACATGGCGCCGTAGTTACAGTGACTCCACTCACTACGGGAAACAGTCCTGACCGTAGTGATCACAACGCGATTCAGCGATGGCCATGGATAACCCCGTTCCCCGAAGGGATGGACAGATGTCCGTACCGCAATACCGGAAGGTTGCGGCGCTCGCGCTCGTGGCCGGCCTCGGGTTCAGCCTGACGGCGTGTTCCACGAAGGGTGACGACGGCGGGAACGACGCCGCCGGCAAGGTCACCATCACGGTCGACTGCCAGCCGGTCGCCGCCCAGAAGGAGCTGCTCGACAACTGGAACGCGGATGTCAAGGAGTTCCAGAACCAGAACCCCGACATCGTCATCAAGAGCATCAGCGTCGGCCAGCAGTGCAACAACCCGCCGGACTTCACGGCCCGCCTCGCCGGCGGCACCACGACCGACGTCTTCTACGGCTACATGACCGACCTCCAGCAGGTTTTGGACTCCGGTCAGGCGCTCGACATCACCCCGTACGTCAACAAGGACACCATCTCGACCTGGGACAGCGTCGACCCGGCGCTGAAGGAGGTCTTCACCGACGGCGGCAAGCTCTACGGCGTACCGGTGAAGAACTACTCGATGGGCCTGGTCTACAACAAGACCCTGTTCGCCAAGGCCGGCCTGGACGTCGACAATCCGCCGAAGACCTGGCCCGAGGTGCGGGAGGCGGCCAAGAAGATCTCCGCCGCCGACAAGAGCGTGGCCGGATACGCGGAGTACAGCGCCGGCAACACCGGCGGCTGGCACTTCACCTCGCTGCTCTACTCGCAGGGCGGCCGGGTCCTCTCCGAGGACGGCAAGAAGGCCGCCTTCAACACCGCCGAGGGCAGGCAGGTACTGCAGAACCTCAAGGACATGCGGTACGGCGACGACAGCATGGGCGCCCGCCAGCTCCTGCAGTGGGGCGACCTGCTGACCAACGCCGCCGCCGGCAAGGTCGGCATGTTCATCGGCGCGCCGGACACCACGCAGGCGATCGTCAGCCAGTTCAAGGGCAAGTTCGAGGACTGGGCGGTCGCGCCGTTGCCGGGTCAGACCGACCTGGCGAAGGGCACGCTCGGCGGTGGCGAGGGCTACTTCTTCAAGAAGGACCTCACCAAGGAGCAGGTCGAGGCCGGTCTCAAGTGGATCGCCTACCAGAAGCTGACCCCGGGCAAGGGCCAGTTCGACTATGTCCGGGCCAAGCCGCAGAACTACCCGGTCGGCCTGCCCCAGCCGCTGCTGTTCGCGAACGGCTCCGAGGCGCAGAAGCAGGAGTTCGACCTGCGCAAGGCGAACGCGAACGTGCCGGTGGAGAACTTCGCGCTCTTCGAGACCAAGCAGCTGCCTATCGTGGGCGAGCCGCGGGACGCCCAGGCGATCTACGCGATCCTCGACTCGGCGATGTCCGGTGTCCTGACCGACCCGAACGCGAACGTCGACACGCTGCTGAAGACCGCTGAGGAGAAGGTCAACCAGCTGCTGGCAGCGGGTAGCTGACGATGTCCATCGCCACCGCCACCGTCCCGGCTCAGGCCGGGGCGGTGGCCCCCGCCCCACCCGGCATCACGAAGAGGCGCCGTAGGTTCCAGGACAACCTGACCGGGCACGCGTTCCTGATCGGGGCGGTCCTCTGCTTCGGCCTCTTCATGTGGTTCCCGATGATCCGCGGCATCGTGATGAGCTTCCAGCGCACCCGCCGCGGCGTGACCACCTGGGTGGGCTGGGACAACTACGTCCGGATCATCGAGGATCCGAGCTTCTGGGTCGCCTGGAAGAACACCTTCTACTTCACCGGGCTCGCACTGGTCCTCGGATTCGTGGCACCGTTCTTCGTCGCGATCCTGCTCAACGAGTTCCGCCACGCCAAGGGCTACCTGCGCATCCTGGTCTACCTGCCGGTCATGCTGCCCCCGGCGTCGGCGCTCTACCTGTTCAAGTACTACGCGTACGACCCGGGCGAAGCCGGTCTCTTCAACGCGATCCTGACGTTCCTGCACCTGCCGACGTCGGAGTGGATGCAGTCGCCGACGATGACGATGCCGGCCATGGTGATCGCCTCGACCTGGATGAACATGGGCGGCGCGGTACTCATCTACCTGGCGGCACTGCAGAACATCCCCGGCGATCTGTACGAGGCGGCCGAACTCGACGGCGCCGGCCTGTGGAAGCGGATCTGGCACGTGACGATCCCGCAGACCAGGCTGATCCTGGCGCTGCTGGCGATGATGCAGATCGTCGCGACCATGCAGCTGTTCATCGAGCCGCTGATCCTGGCCAACGGCGCCGGCACGCAGGACTCGGCGACCTCGGTCGCGTACCTGATCTACCAGCACGGGTTCTTCCAGAACGATCTCAACGGTGCGGCCGCCCTGGGCGTGATCATGTTGCTGGTGCTGGCCGCCTTCTCCGCCGTGTACCTCCGGCTGAGCACGAAACAGGACTGACGCCATGTCTCGAACCCTCATCTCGCATGCTCAGCTCCGGCGCGGGCGCGGCCGGTTCCTCTACTGGGCGCTGCTCGGCATCATCGTCACGGCCTTCACCCTGATCTTCATCGGGCCGCTTTACTGGATGGTCACCGGCGCCCTCAAGTCGGGCCAGGAGCTGGCGCAGACCCCACCGACGCTGTTCCCGCACGACCCGGAGTTCACCAACTACATCGACGCGTGGACCAATCTGAACCTGCCGAAGCTGCTGTTCAACACGATCTACTACGCGGCCGGCGCGGTGGTGTTCCAGCTGATCCTGGACACCGCGGCGGCGTACGCCCTCTCCAAGCTCCGTCCGGTCTTCGGCAACGTCATCCTCGGCGCGATGCTGGCGACCCTGATGATCCCGGCGATGGTGCTGATCGTCCCGCAGTACCAGACGGTGATCAGCCTGCCGGTGCTGGACATCAGCCTGCTCGACTCGCCGTTCGCGATCTGGCTGCCGATGGTCGCCAACGCGTTCAACATCTTCCTGCTCAAGCGGTTCTTCGACTCGATCCCGGAAGAGATCATGTCGGCCGCCTTCATGGACGGCGCGTCGCCGCTGCGGACCCTCTGGTCGATCCTGCTGCCGATGTCCCGCCCGATCCTCGGCGTGGTGTCGATCTTCGCGGTGACCGCGGTGTGGAAGGACTTCCTCTGGCCGCTGCTGGTCATGCCGAGTCAGGAGACCCGCACGGTGAGCGTCGGCATCTACGCCTTCGCCGCCGGCACACCGCAGAACGTGGTGGTCGCCGCATCGGTGATCGCCGCGGTACCGACCGTGATCATCTTCCTGATCTTCCAGCGCAACATCATGTCCGGCCTGACCACAGGCAGCCTCAAGGGATAGCGGGATGACAATGCAGTGGTGGCGTGACGCGGTGATCTACCAGGTCTATCCGCGCAGTTTCGCCGACGGTGACGGAGACGGGGTCGGTGACATCGCCGGCATCCGCGCGCGGCTCGGCCACCTACGAGATCTCGGCGTCGACGCGATCTGGATGAGTCCGTGGTATCCGTCGCCGATGGCCGACGCCGGTTACGACGTGTCCGACTTCCGCGACATCGACCCGGTCTTCGGTGACCTGTCCGAGGCCGAGGAGCTGATCGCCGAGGCGCACGAGGCCGGCATCCGGATCATCATCGACATCGTGCCGAACCACATATCCAGCGAGCACCCGTGGTTCAAGGCGGCCCTGAAAAGCGAGGAGGCGCCGGAGCGGGACTACTTTTGGTTTCGTAAAAGCCAAAATATGCCCACAAAATGGATCGGTGAGTTCGGCGGTACGGCATGGACCCGGGTCGACGACGACACCTGGTACCTGCACCTCTTCACTCCGGAACAACCGGATCTGAACTGGGAACACCCGGCGGTGAGAAGCGAGTTCGAGAGCATCCTGCGGTTCTGGTTCGACCGGGGCGCCGACGGCATCCGGATCGACTCGGCCGCCCTGCTCTTCAAGGACCCGGCGCTTCCCGAGGTCACCGACGGCGAGCCCCATCCGTTCCACGACCTGGACGCGGTGCACGACGTCTACCGGTCGTGGCGGCGGATCGCCGACGAGTACCCGGACCGGGCGCTGATCGGCGAGGTGTGGATGCCGGACGTCGAGCGGTTCACCAACTACCTGCGCCCGGACGAGCTGCACGCGGCGTTCAACTTCGACTTCCTCGGATGCGCCTGGGACCCGTACCTCATGCGCTCCTGCATCGATCGCACGCTGGACGCGCACGCCCGCGTCGGCGCACCGCCCACCTGGGTCCTGTCGAACCACGACGTGACCCGGCACGTCACCCGGTACGGCCGTGCCGACACCACGTTCAGTTTCGAGAACAACCTGGACGGCACCCCGGTCGACCTGGAACTCGGCACCCGCCGGGCCCGCGCCGCCGCGCTGCTCACCCTCTCGCTGCCCGGCTCGGCCTACGTCTACCAGGGCGAGGAGCTGGGCCTCTGGGAGAACGAGAGCATTCCCGAAGATCAGATCCAGGATCCGATGTACGCCCGGAGAGGCCACACCCGCGACGGTTGCCGGGTGCCGCTGCCGTGGTCCGGCGACGAGCCGCCCTTCGACTTCACCACCGGCGCACCGTGGCTACCCCAGCCCGCCGAATGGAAGGACCGCACCGTCCAGGCGCAGACCGGTGACCCCAGTTCGATGCTGGAGCTGTACCGGTCGGCGATCCGTCTGCGCACCTTCAAGGATCAGGAGTTCGCCTGGCTCGACCGCGGTGAGGGTGTGCTCGCCTGGACCCGCGGCAGCGACTTCGCCTGCGTGCTCAACCTCTCCGGCGCACCCGTCCCCCTGCCGGAACACCGGACCGTTCTGCTCGCCAGCGGCCCCCTCGACGGTGACCTCCTCCCGCAGGACACCGCGGTCTGGCTGAGCCTGAGGAAGTAACACGGCGTCCGGGCGGGCGGCACCCACCGAAGCCGCCCGCCCGGCGAATCACCACCTCTCATGGAAGAAAGGTGCGCTCCCCCATGTCCAGACTGTCCCGAAGAATCCTCGCCACGGTGGCGGTGACGAGCGTGGTCGCCGCGCTCGTCCACGCCCCCGCGGCACAGGCCGCCGGCCCGAACCTGGCGGCCGGCAAGACCTTCAGCGCCAGCAGCTCCACCGACGTCTACTCGGCCGGCAACGCCGGTGACAGCAATCCCAACACCTACTGGGAGAGCAACAACAACGCCTTCCCGCAATGGCTCCAGGTCGACCTGGGCACGTCCACCCCGGTCAACCAGGCGGTGCTCAAGCTGCCGCCGGCCACCGCGTGGAACACCCGGACCGAGACCCTGTCGATCCAAGGGAGCACCGACGGCACCGCGTTCAGCACGCTGAAGGCGAGCGCCGGCTACACCTTCAATCCCTCCTCCGGTAACACGGTGACGATCGACTTCACCGCCGCGAGCGCGCGTTTCGTACGGCTGAACTTCACCGGCAACACCGCGTGGCCGGCCGGTCAGCTGTCCGAACTGGAGATCTACGGCCCGGTCAGCGGGGACGGCCAGGCGCCGAGTGCGCCGGGCGGCCTCGCCTACACGACTCCGGCGAGCGGGCAGATCCGGCTGACCTGGAACGCGTCGACCGACAACGTGGGCGTCACCGGGTACGACGTCTACGCGAACGGGGTGCTGCGTACCTCCCTAGGCAACGTCCTCACCTGGACCGACAGTCAGCCGGACTCGGCGACCGTCGCGTACCACGTACGCGCGAGAGACGCGGCCGGGAACGTGTCCGGCACCAGCAACACGGTGACCCGTAACGGCACCCCGCAGACCGGCGCGAACCTGGCGGCCGGCAAGCCGATCGAGGCGTCGTCGGTCGTCCACACCTTCGTGGCGGCGAACGCGAACGACAGCGACACCGCCACCTACTGGGAGGGAGGCGCGTACCCGGCGAACCTGACGGTGAAGCTGGGCGCGAACGCGACCGTCTCGTCGGTGGTGGTCAAGCTGAACCCGGCGACCGCATGGGGCACCCGTCAGCAGACGTTCTCGATCCTCGGACGGGAGCAGTCGGCGTCCGCCTACACGACCATCGCCGGCTCGGCGACGTACACCTTCAATCCCTCGACTCAGAACACGGTGACCGTGCCGGTCTCGGCGACCACCGCGGACGTCCGGCTGTCCTTCACCGCCAACACCGGCGCGCCCAGCGGGCAGGTCGCGGAATTCCAGGTCATCGGTGCCGCGGCGGCGAACCCGGACCTCACCGTCACGTCGACCGCCTACTCCCCGGCCGCGCCGGTGGAGACCGACACGATCACCACGACGGCCACGGTCCGCAACGCGGGCACCGCGCCGTCGGCCGCCTCCAACGTCAACTTCTATCTGGGTACGGCCAAGGCCGGCACCGTGGCGGTCCCGGCCCTCACCGCCGGCCAGTCGCAGACGGTGAGCGTGGGCATCGGTGCCCGCGACGCCGGCAGCTACCAGCTGTCCGCCAAGGTCGACGAGGCCGGTGCGGTCGTCGAGACCAACGAGGCGAACAACACCTGGACCCACCCGTCCGCGCTGGTCGTCACCCCGGTGAGCAGCGCCGACCTGGTCGCCTCGGCGGTCACGTGGAACCCGGGCACCCCGGCGGCCGGCACCGCCGTCGCGTTCTCGGTGACCCTGAAGAACCAGGGCTCGGCGGCGACCTCGGCCGGCGCGCACGGCGTCACGCTGACGATCCTCAACGGCTCGACGACGGTCCGCACCCTGACCGCCTCGTACACCGGTACGCTCGCCGCCGGCGCCTCGACCGTGCTCAACCTGGGCTCGTGGACCGCGGCGAACGGCCGTTACACGGTCCGGACCGTGGTGGCGGTGGACTCCGCGGAACTGCCGGTCAAGCAGGCCAACAACACCGCCGAGAAGCCGTTCTTCGTGGGTCGCGGCGCGAACCTGCCGTTCGACTTCTACGAGGCCGAGGACGGCCAGACCGGTGGCGGCGCGGCGGTCGTCGGCCCGAACCGGATCGTCGGCAACCTCGCCGGCGAGGCGTCCGGGCGTAAGGCGGTCACGCTGAACCAGACCGGCTCCTACGTCCAGTGGACCACCCGGGCGGCGACGAACACCGTGGTCACGCGCTTCTCCATCCCGGACGGCACGACCAGTTCGATCAACGTGTACGTCAACGGCTCACTCAACCGCACCATGCCGCTGACCTCGAAGTACGCGTGGCTGTACGGCAACGAGGCGAACCCGCAGAACTCCGGGACCGGCCCGCGGCACATCTACGACGAGGCGAACATCCTGCTGACCGGATCGTTCCCGGCGGGCAGCACGATCAAGCTGCAGAAGGACGCCGGCAACACCGGCAGCATCGCGATCGACTTCATCAACCTGGAGCAGGTCGCTGCTCTTGGTAATCCGGACCCGTCTCGCTATGTCGTGCCGACCGGTTTCGACCAGCAGTCGGTGCAGGCGGCCCTGGACGCGGCTCGTCAGGACACCTCCAAGCTGGGCGTCTACCTTCCGGCGGGCGACTACCAGACGTCGAACAAGTTCCAGGTGTACGGCCGGTCCGTCAAGGTCGTCGGTGCCGGACCCTGGTACACCCGCTTCCACACGCCGTCCACCCAGACCGAGACGGACGCCGGTTTCCGGGCCGACGCGACGGCCAACGGCTCGACGTTCGCGAACTTCGCGTTCTTCGGCAACTACACGATCCGGATCGACGGGCCGGGCAAGGTGTTCGACCTCGCCAACGTCGCCGACATCACGATCGACAACATCTGGGCCGAGCACGTGGTCTGCCTGTACTGGGGCGCGAACACCGACAACATGGTGATCAGGAACTCGCGGATCCGGAACACGTTCGCCGACGGCGTGAACATGACCAACGGCTCGACCGGCAACCTGGTCGACAACAACGAGGCCCGGGCCACCGGCGACGACAGCTTCGCGCTGTTCTCGGCGATCGACGCGGGCGGCTCCGACGAGATCAACAACACCTACTCGAACCTCACGTCGATCCTGACGTGGCGTGCGGCGGGCATCGCGGTCTACGGCGGCTACGCCAACACGTTCAAGAACATCTACATCGCGGACACCCTGGTCTACTCGGGCATCACGATCAGCTCGCTGGACTTCGGCTACCCGATGAACGGGTTCGGGGCCAACCCGCCGACCGTCTTCGACAACATCTCGATCGTCCGGGCCGGCGGCCACTTCTGGGGCGCACAGGTCTTCCCGGCGATCTGGCTGTTCAGCGCGTCCAAGGTGTTCCAGGGCATCCGGGTCAGCAATGTGGACATCGTCGACCCGACCTACTCCGGGATCATGTTCCAGACCCAGTACCTCGGCGGCCAGCCGGTGAACCCGATCAAGGACACGGTCTTCACCAACGTCACCATCACCGGTGCCCAGCGCAGCGGTGATGAATACGACGCCAAGTCCGGCTACGCGATCTGGGCCAACCCGCTGCCGGAGGCCGGCCAGGGTCCCGCGGTCGGTGCGGCGACCTTCACCAACCTCCAGCTCAGCAACAACCACCGGGACATCGAGAACCCGACCAGCACGTTCACCATCACCCGCAACTGATTCGCACCGACGAGGTGCCCGCGCCGTCACAGGCGCGGGCACGCTCGTACGATCCATCGGTGCACATCGAATTCACCCACGCCCGTACCCGGCCGTACTTCCGCCGGATCCTCGCCGCCGGGGCGAAACGCAAGGCGCAGCCGTACGCCGTAGCGGCCGGCGCCGTCGCATCCGTCGCCGGGTTCGTCGCCGTCGGCGGTGAGTTCAGCCGCAACGCCCTGCTCCTCGCCGTCCCGCTGTTGGTCCTGGCCCTCGTGCCGCTGGCGATCGCCGGCCGGCTGTGGCGGCGCGAGATCACCGTGCCGGACGCCCGGCTCGCACCGCACACGTGGACGCTCACCGGTGCGGGTTACTCCTCGCGGGCGGCCGGCCCGCCCACCGACATCGCCTGGCCGGAGTTCGTGTCGTTCCGCGCCACCGACGACGCCTACGTGCTGCGCCACCGCGCCGGGGGGATCTACGACGTCCCGCGTGAACCGCTGAGCACCGACCAGGACACCGAGTTGGCGGCGTTCCTCCGCGCGGCACCGTAGAGTCACTTGTCCGGCGGGCATACCGTCGAGGGATGCAGCCCGATCCACGCGTCCCGCCCGGATGGCACCGTGAACCCCCGCCGCAGACCGGCTGGTGGTTCCTGGTGCCGCTGCTCACCTGCGGTTACGGCACGCCGCTCATGGTCCTGGTCGGCGGCCTCAGACTGCGCTCACGCCTGCACACGGTCCTGGCCTTCGGTTATCTCGCCGTACTCGCCGTCATCACCGTGGCCCGCCTGACCGCCTCGACCGGGAACGGCTCCGGCGACGAGAACGCGGTGGCCGGCATCGTCTACTTCATGGTGTGGGTCACCGGGACGATCCATGTCACGGCTTTGCAGATGAAGGTGCGGGAGCGCTTCTTCCGCCAGGCAGCCGCCGAGCACCAGCGCGGGCTGCCCCACTACCCGCCGCCGGCCTGGCAGCACGGGACCGGCGTCGACCCGGCGCTCGCCGCGGCACAGTGGCGGGCCGCCCGCCGCCAGGAGGCCCGCGAGTTGCAGGCCACCCAGCCGGCGATGGCGAACGAGCTGATGATCGGCCGGCCCGACCTGCCCGGCCGGCAGTACGACGACGGCGGCCTGATCGACGTCAACCACGTCCCCGCCGACTGGCTGGTCCGCTACCTCACCATCGACCGCGACCTGGCCGACCGGATCGTCGAGGCCCGCGACCGTCACAACGGCTTCACCACCGCCGAGGAACTGGTCGTCTACTGCGAGGGCCTCACCCCGGCGAAACTGGACCTGTTCCGCGACCGCCTGGTCTTCGTCCCCCGCTGACGTCCCACTCCCGGAGCACCGCGGTCAGGCGGCGGGCTCGACCGCGACCGGGTACGGGTCGCCGAGGATCGGGTCCACCTCGTACATGCGGGCCTCAGCCAGGTCGAAGTACATGCCGGTCAACCGGAGCCGGCCGGCTGCCTCGGCGGCGCGGACCGTCGGGTGGGTACGCAGGTTCGTGAGCTGCTGCACCACGTTGTCGGTACAGCAGCGTTCCTCGTCGCCGGGGTCGCTGAACCGTACGCCCGAGTTGGCGAGCCAGTCGCCCAGGGCCGAGCCCGGCCGGGCGGCGTCGTTGATCAGGGCGCGCACCGCGCCGCAGCCGGAGTGGCCGCAGACGGTGATCGTGGTGACGCCGAGGATGTCGACGGCGTATTCGACGGCCGCGCCGACCGAGGTGTCACCGGCGGTGTGCGGCGGGACGATGTTGCCGATGTTGCGGACGCAGAACAGGTCGCCCGGTCCGCTCGCGGTGATCAGGTTGGGCACCACCCGCGAGTCGGCGCAGGTGATGAAGAGCTGTTGCGGGCTCTGCCCGTCCCGGGCCAGGTCGGCCAGGTGCGGGCGGACCATCGGGGCGACGCTGCGCTCGAACTCGGCGATGCCGGCCTCCATCGCGCCGCGGCGCTGCTGGTCCATGTCCTGCCAGCGGGACCACGAGCCGACCAGGCGCGGGGTGCGTTTGCCGTCGCCGAGCCGGCCGGAGGTGGCCTGGTGGAACCAGGAGTCGTGCACCTCGCGGACGGTGACGGTGCCGCCGGCCCGCTCGTACCCGGACCGCCAGTCCCGGATCGTCTCGAACGCCCCGTGGTCGAGATAGTCCAGGTGCAGCTCGACGTCGACGTCCGCGCCGGGTGGCAGGGCGCCCAGCTCACGGCTGAGCCGGGCCGACTCGACGAACGACAGGGTGCCGTGGATGGTGACCAGCCATGCACCCGGGGCACGTTCGACGCGGCGGATCTCCGAGCGGGTGAGCCGCCAGAGGATCATCACGGCCGCGCTGATCATGCCGAGGGCCACGCCGGTGAGCAGGTCGGTGAGGACCACGCCGAGCGCGGTGATCAGATAGGTGGGCAGTTCCCGGTGCCGGGCGTAGGTGCGGATCTGCCCGAGGTCGACCAGCCGCAACCCGACGACGATCAGGACGGCGGCCAGCACCGCCATCGGAATGGTCTCCAGCAGGTCGGTGAAGAGCAGCACGAACGCCGCGATCCAGAGACCGTGCATGATCGCCGACGCGCGGGTACGGGCGCCGGCCGCCACGTTCGTGGAACTGCGCACGATCACGCCGGTCACCGGCAGGCCGCCGAGCAGCCCGGACGCGGTGTTGGCGACGCCCTGGCCGACCAGTTCCCGGTTGAGGTCGGCCCGGGGGCCGTCGTGCAGCCGGTCCACGGCCACCGCGGAGAGCAGGGACTCGACGCTGGCGACGATGGCGATGGTCAGCACCGCGATGGTGATCTCGCGCAGCGGCGCGTCCGGCCAGGCCGGGCGGATCAGGCCGGTGAGGGGTTCGCCGGGCAGGCGGACCCGGTCCACGTCGGCGTTCATGGCGGCGGCGAGCGCGGTCATCGACACCACGGCGACCAGGGCGGCGGGCAGCAGCGAGAAACGGACGAGGCGCGGCCAGAGCACCAGGATCGCGACGGTCAGGACACCCAGCAGCGCGGCCGCGCCGTGGTGGGCGACGATCTGGCCGGGCAGGTCGATCAGGTTGCGCCAGGCCGAACTCTGCGGTGAGCCGCCGAGCATCACGTGGATCTGGCTGAGCGCGATGACCAGGCCGATACCGGCGAGCATGCCGTGCACGACGGCCGGAGACAGGGCGAGGGCGGCGCGGCCCAGGCGTGAGGCGCCGAGAGCGATCTGGACCAGGCCGGCGACGGCGACGATCGCGGCCGTGCCGGCGAACCCGAAGTCGGCCACGGTTCCGGCGACGATCACGGTGAGGCCGGCGGCCGGGCCGCTGACCTGTAAGGGGGCGCCGCCGAGGGCGCCCGCGACGATGCCGCCGACCACGGCGGCGACCAGTCCTGCGAGTAAGGGCGCCCCCGAGGCCGCGGCGATGCCGAGGGACAACGGGATGGCGATCAGGAACACGACGATGGACGCCGGCAAGTCCCGGCGCAAAAACTGCGTCAAGTCGGACATTTCGGCAATGTACCCAATGTTGGTTAACGGGTCATTACGTAAACGCCCCTTACAGAAAAGACACAGCAAGCACCCAGGACCAGGTCAGCGGTACCGATCGAACAGGCGTCAGGCCTTCCAGACGTCCTGGTTGGCCTCGTGGATCTCGCGGAGGATGGCCGGGACGTCGTAGGTGAGCTTCCACTCCGGGTAGTGCTGCTCGAACCGGCCGGTGCCACTGATCCACCACTGGTGGTCGCCCATCCGGTTCTGGTCGACGTACTCGGTCTTCGCCTCGAGACCGGTGATCTCCGACGCGATCCTGAACGCCTCGATGTGCGAGCAGTTGGAGAACCGGCCGCCGCCCATGTTGTAGATCTCGGCGACCCGCGGAGCCTTGTGGAAGGCCTCGAACGCGGTGATCAGGTCGTGCGAGTGGATGGCGTCGCGGACCATCTTCCCCTTGTAGCCGAAGATCTTGTACGTCCGCTGCTCCATGACGCACCGCATCACATACGCCAGGAAGCCGTGCAGCTCGGCCGCCGAGTGACCCGGACCGGTCAGGGTGCCACCACGGAACACCGCGGTCGGCATGTCGAAGTACCGGCCGTACTCCTGCACCATGATGTCGGCGGCCACCTTGGAGGCGCCGAAGACCGAGTGCATGCTGTTGTCGATCGACATGGTCTCGTCGATGCCGCCATACCACCGGTGGTCTTCCGGCAGCTCCCAGCGCGTCTCCTGCTCGATCAGCGGCAGAGAGTTCGGCGTGTCGCCATACACCTTGTTGGTCGAGGTGAAGATGAACGGGGCGTCCTTGGCGTGCCGCCGGGTCGCCTCGAGCATGTTGATCGTGCCGACCGCGTTGACGTCGAAGTCGGTGAACGGCTCGCGGGCGGCCCAGTCGTGGCTCGGCTGCGCGGCGGCGTGGATCACCAGCCCGACGTTGGACCCGAGGCCGGCGAAGAGTTTGTCCAGGCCCTCGCGGTCACGGATGTCGACGCTGTGGTGCGTGTAGCGGTCGCCGACCTCCTTGACCAGCCGCTGGAGGTTCCACTGGGTGGAGCCGTCGGCGCCGAAGAAGTAGCCGCGCATGTCGTTGTCGACGCCGACCACGTCCATGCCGAGCCCGGCGAAGTGCCGGACCGCCTCCGAGCCGATCAGACCGGCCGATCCGGTGATGACGACAACGCTGCTCATTTCCTGACCTCCGGGTGTCGGGCGTCACCGGGGAGAGTACCGGTGAGCTGGAGCAGTCTGACCGCCCGGTCGCCCGTGTCGTGATCGTCATGCTTGACAGTGGCACGAAATGGGCACGTCACCAGTTCGCTACATCCGATGGGGAAGCTCCGACGGATACGGCGGTTTGATGACGAATTCGCGAGGGCGGTCCCATGACGGAGTCACTGCAGGCTGAACACGACCGCACCCCCGGCCGGGCCGCCCTGACGCTCGGCGTCGAGGAGGAGCTGCACGTGGTCGATCTCGGGACGCGGGAGCTCGTACCCCGGGCCCCGGAGATCCTGGACCGGCTGGACGGCGCACACTTCTCCGCCGAGCTGCACCGGTCGGTCGTGGAGACCAACACGCCGGTCAGCAGCACCCTCGACGACCTGCGGACCGGGGTCTCGCAGCGGCGCCGGGAGGCGATCCGGGTGGCCGAGTCGCTCGGTCTGGGTCTGGTCGCGGCGGGCACCGTCCCGCTGGTCGACCTGGACGCGCTGCCGGTCACGCCGACGTCGCGCTACCAGCGGATGCTGCACGAGTACCAGATGCTCGTCCGGGAACAGCTGATCTGCGGCGCCCAGGTGCACGTCGGCGTGCCAGACCGCGACGAGGCGGTCTCGGTGGCGCAACGGGTGGCCCCCACCCTGCCGGTGCTGCTCGCGCTCTCCACCAGCTCCCCCTACTGGCTCGGTGAGGACTCCGGGTACGCCAGCGTCCGCTCACTGGTGTGGATGCGCTGGCCGACCGCCGGCGACAGTGGCCCGCTGCACTCGGCCGCCGAGCACGAGGCACTGGTCAGTGACCTGATCGCGTCCGGGACGATCAGCGACCCGAAGATGGTCTACTTCGACGTCCGGCCGTCGGCGCACGTGCCCACCGTGGAGCTGCGGGTCACCGACGCCAGCCCGGACGTGGAGACGGTGGTCCTGCTGGCCGGGATCTTCCGCGCGCTGGTGCTGCGGGCCCGGGACGAGTACCGGGCCGGCCTGCCCCTGCCGCCGTCCCGCCCGCCGCTGCACCGGGCCGCGATGTGGCGGGCCGCCCGGTCCGGCCTGGAGGGCGACCTGCTGGACCTGCCCCGTTCGCCGGTTCCGGTGCCGGCCGCCGTCGCGGTGGAGCGCCTGGTCGGCGAGCTGCGGCCGCAGCTGGAGGAGCTGGGCGACTGGGACCAGGTGTTCGACCTGACCCTGCGGGCGCTGAGCCGGGGCAGTTCGGCGGCCCGGCAGCGACGGGCGCTGGCCCGGCGCGGGCGGCTGTCCGACGTGGTGGATCTGCTGGTGGCCGACACCCGCGGGGGCGTCACCGAGGCCGGTCCGGCCGGAGCTCCGGCCCCGGCACTGATCGAGGCGTACGTGGCCGACGGTGACGAGGCCTTCCCCGGCGGGCGGGTCGACCCGGCGTACTCCGGGATCCTGCCGGTGCTGACCTCGCTGGGTGCGAACGGCCTGCGGCAGCGCGAGGACGCCCGTGACGACGAGCAGCGGGCGCGGGGCATCACGTTCAGCGTGGCCGGCGAGGCGGCGACCCGGCTGTTCCCGTTCGACCTGGTGCCCCGGATCGTGCCGGCCGACGACTGGTCCGGGCTGCAGAAGGGCCTGATCCAGCGGGTACGGGCGCTGAACGCGTTCCTCGGTGACGTCTACGGCGACCGGCAGGTGGTGGCCGACGGGATCGTGCCGGAGTGGGTGATCGACGGCTCCCCCGAGCTGCGGGCCAGTGGCGCCCTGATCAGCCGGCCCGCGGTGCGTACCCAGGTGGCCGGGGTCGATCTCGTCCGGGACGGCGACGGGAAGTGGTGTGTGCTGGAGGACAACCTGCGGGTGCCGTCCGGGATCGCGTACGCCATGCAGAACCGCCGCCTCACCGCGAGCGTCCTGCCCGAGCTGCCCCGCCCGGCCGCGCTGGTCTCGGTCGAGGACACCCCGAAGCTGCTCAAACGTGCGCTGCTCGACGCGGCCGGCCCGTCCGCCGGTGACGACCCGGCGCTCGTGGTGCTCAGCCAGGGCCCGGACGACTCGGCCTGGTTCGAGCACCGGATGCTGGCCGAGGCGATGGACGTGCCGGTCGTCCGCAGCGTCGAGCTGTTCGTGGACGAGGGCCGGGTGTGGCGGCTCAAGAACGGCCACCGGCACCGGGTGGACGTCATCTACCTGCGGATGGGCGAGGACAGCCTGGTCCACTCCCCCGGCGCGGACGGCATGCCGCTGGGCCCCAGTCTGGTGTCGGCCCTGCACGCGGACACGATCGTGCTGGCCAACGCCCTGGGCAACGGCGTCGCCGACGACAAGGCGGTGTACGCCTACGTGCCCCGTCTCATCGAGTACTACCTGAACGAGAAGCCGCTGCTCGCCGACGTGCCCACCTATCTGTGCGGCCTGCCCGATCAGAGGGCGGAGGTACTGGACCGCCTGGACGAGCTGGTCTGCAAGCCGGTCGACGGCTACGGCGGCGACCGGATCGTGATCGGCCCGCACGCGACCGCCGCCGACCTGTCCGCGCTGCGCCGGCAGATCCGGACGGCCCCGCACCGGTGGGTCGCCCAGGAGGTGGTGAACCTCTCCACCCATCCGGTCTTCGACGGGCACCGGCTCGCCCCGCGGCACGTCGACCTGCGCGCGTTCGTCTTCACCGGCCGCGAGTCGGTGGTCGCGCCCGCCGCGCTGACCCGGGTCGCACCCGCCGGCAGCATGATCGTCAACTCGTCACGGGGCGGCGGCTCGAAGGACACCTGGTTGCTCGGCTAATCACTCGGCCCACTCGGCCAAAGAGGAGGAGATTTCATGTGCGGGATCGCCGGAGAGATCTGTTACGGCGACCGGCGGGCGGACACCGAGGCGATCCGGCGGATGCTGCCCTGTCTCGAGTCCCGGGGCCCCGACGGTGACGGGCTCTGGGACGGTGGACGGATCGCATTCGGTCACCGCCGGCTGAAGATCATCGATCTGTCGGAGGCCGGCGCCCAGCCGATGACCGACGAACTGCTGCGCCTGACGGTGGTCTTCAACGGCTGCATCTACAACTACCGGGAGCTGCGCGACGAGCTGACCGGGTACGGGTACGCCTTCGCGTCGACGTCGGACACCGAGGTGATCCTCAAGGCGTACCACCGGTGGGGTGCCGACTGTGTCACCCGGTTCCTCGGGATGTTCGCCTTCGCGGTCGCCGAGCACGACACCGGGACGGTCACGCTGGCCCGGGACCGGCTCGGGATCAAGCCGATGTACCTGGCCGAGTCGCCGGGACGGCTGCGGTTCGCCTCGACGCTGCCGGCGCTGCTCGCGGCCGGCGGGGTGGACACCGGCATCGACCGGGTGGCACTGCACCACTACATGACGTTCCACTCGGTGGTGCCGGCACCGCGGACCATCCTGTCCGGGGTACGCAAGCTGCCGCCGGCCACGGTCCGGGTGATCCGGGCCGACGGGACGTCGAGCGAGCGGGTCTACTGGGAGGCGTCGTTCACCCGGCCGGTCGCGGCGACCGGAGCGGAGTGGGCCGAGGCGGTCCGGGACAAGCTGCGCCTGGCGGTCGAGCGGCGGATGGTGGCCGACGTACCGGTCGGGGTGCTGCTCTCCGGCGGCCTGGACTCCAGTTTCATCGTGGCGCTGCTGGCCGAGCGGGGGCAGAAGGGGCTCACCACGTTCAGCATCGGGTTCGACTCCGGCGGCGGGGAGAGCGGCGACGAGTTCGAGTACTCCGATCTGATCGCCAAGCAGTTCGGCACCGAGCACCACCAGATCAGAATCGGTCAGGACCGGTTCCTGCCGGCGGTGCAGCGGACCGTGGCGGCGATGAGCGAGCCGATGGTGAGCCACGACTGCATCGCCTTCAACCTGCTCAGCGAAGACGTTGCGAAGCACGTCAAGGTCGTGCAATCTGGGCAGGGAGCGGACGAGATCTTCGCCGGCTACAGCTGGTATCCGCCGCTCGCCCACGTGTCCCGGGAGCAGGCCGCCGAGGCCTACGCGAAGGAGTTCTTCGACCGGCCGCACCACGACCTGGCCCGGCAGCTCAACCCCGAATGGCTGGTGGACACCGACGTCAGCCGCGAGTTCGTGGAGGCGAGTTTCGCCCGGCCCGGTGCCACCACCGCCGTCGATGCCGCCCTGCGACTCGACTCCCAGGTGATGCTCGTGGACGACCCGGTCAAACGCGTGGACAACATGACTATGGCGTTCGGGCTGGAGGCGCGCGTACCGTTCCTGGATCACGAGCTGGTGGAGATCGCGGCGGCCTGCCCGCCCGAGCTGAAACTGGCCCGCGACGGCAAGGGAGTGCTCAAGGACGCGGCTCGCGGACTGGTCCCGGACGAGGTCATCGACCGGCCGAAGGGCTACTTCCCGGTGCCCGGGATCCGGCACCTGGAGGGCCCGGTGCTGGACCTGGTCCGCGACGCGCTCCACGCGCCGGCCGCCCGGGAACGGTCACTGTTCCGGCCGGAGTACGTGAACGCGCTCCTCGCCGATCCGAACACCCCGCGCACCACGCTCGGGGCGAACCAGTTGTGGCAACTCGCGCTGCTGGAGATGTGGTTGCAGCAGTTGTAGACAGGGGGTTACTCGTTGGAAGGCCAGCTCAATCGCGTCGACGTGACCGTGCTGCCCGCCGGGTGGCGCCGTCTGGATTCGGAGATCGCCGGCAACTGGTCGGCGGCACTGTCCCCGGACGGCCGGCACATGGCATACGTCTCCGACCGTGGCGGCGTACCCGCCGTCTGGGTACAACCGGTCGGCAGCGAGCTGGCCTTCCGCGTCGACACCGGACCGGAGCCGGTGTCCACCGTGTGCTGGTCGTCCGGCGGCGGCTGGCTGGCCTGCCAGATCGCCCCGGGCGGTGCACCCCGGCACGAGGTGTGGCTGGTCCGGCCGGACGGCTCCGACCTGCACCAGGTCGCCGGGTTCGGCGCCGACACCGCGGAGAACATGCGGTGGCTGCCCGGCCGGCCGGTCCTGGCCCTCACCGAGAACCTGACCACCGCCGTGCTGATCGACGTGACGGCCGGGGAACGGACGGTGGTCGCCGCGGGCGATCTGGTCTCGCTTCTCGACGTGGACCCGGCCGGGCGCTTCGCGCTGCTGCGGTACGGGCCCCGCGGCGCCCGCCAGATCGTGCTGCGTGACCTGACCGGCGGCACCGAGAAACCGGTCACCCGCGGCGAACGGGCGGTCTTCAGCCCCGGCGGCGGCTGTGTCTACGCGCTCAGCCAGGACGGCGAGTTCCCGGTTCTGCTCCGGATCGCCGGCGACGCCGTCGAGGTGCTGACCCAGTCCCCCACCTCGCCCGCCTCCACCGCCGGCGGCGGCTCCGGGGAGGTGGAGGACTTCGTGGTGACGGCCGACGGCCGTACCGCCGCGTTGTTGTGGAACGTCCGGGGCGGTGAATCGGAGATCGCGCTGATCGACCTGGACCACGACGGCGATCGCGCGCCGGCAGTCCTCGGCCCCTTGCCCGGCCTGGTGGCCGCCGACATGACCTGGAGTTTCGACGGGTCGACTCTCGGATTCTCCGCCGAGGGGCCGGGGCAGCCGAACGGCGTCTGGGTGTGGCAGCGCGGGACCGGGGAGGTCAGGGCGGTCTCCGCGGAACCGGCCTCGCCGGTCGCGATCCGTCCGGTGCTGCGGTCCTTCCCGGCCCACGACGGGCTGACGCTGACCGGCTGGCTGTTCACCCCGCGTACGCCCGGCCCGCATCCGACCGTGGTGTGGCTGCACGGCGGCCCGGAGGCACAGGAACGACCGGGCCACGGACCGCTCTTCCAGTCGCTGGCCGACCGGGGCATCGCGGTCTTCGCCGCCAACGTCCGCGGATCGTCCGGATTCGGGCGCTCGTTCGTCGACGCCGACAACGGCGCTCTGCGGTACGCCGCGATCGAGGACGTCCGGACCTGTGTGGAGTACCTGCGCGGCGCCGGGATCGCCGACCGGGTCGGAGTGATGGGCCGCTCCTACGGCGGCTATCTCACGCTGGCCGCGCTGACCTGGTTCCCCGACCTGTTCGACGTCGGCGTGGACATCTGCGGCATGTCGAACTTCGCCACCTTCTACGAGCACACCGAGCCGTGGATCGCGTCCGCGGCGGTCAGCAAGTACGGCCACCCGGTGCACGACGCCGAGCTGCTGCGGGAGCTGTCGCCGATCCACCGGATCGACCGGCTGCGGGCCCCGCTGCTGGTGGTGCACGGCGCCAACGACAGCAATGTGCCGGTGATCGAGGCCACCCAGGTGGTCGATGCGCTGGCCGCCCGCGACCATCCGCACCGCTATCTGCTCTTCCCCGGCGAGGGCCACGAGCTGCTGCACCGCACCGCGCGGGCGGACTTCCTCCGGGAGACCCTGGACTGGTTGGAGACGCACCTTACGAAGTGAGAAGGCGCACGTTGCCGGTGGTGCGGGTAACGGAGAAGGGTGGTAGTTGCACGTTACCCGGCACTGCGGAAGGCATCTGATGGGCCTGCGTCCCTGGGCGGTGTGGGCCACCGGCCTCACCGCGTACACGGTGGCGGTGCTGCACCGTAGTTCGATCGGTGTGGCCGGCCTCGACGCGCAGGAGCGGTTCGGGGTCGGCGCGAGCGCCCTGGCCGTCTTCGCCGTCCTGCAGCTGCTCGTCTACGCCGCTCTCCAGATCCCGGTCGGGCTGCTGCTGGACCGGTTCGGGTCGATGCGGCTGGTGCTGGCCGGTGCAGCCGTGATGGCGTCCGGGCAGGTGCTGCTCGCGTTCACCGACGGGCTGAGCGGGGCGATCCTGGCCCGGGTGCTGGTCGGCGCGGGCGACGCGATGACGTTCATCAGCGTGCTGCGCCTGGTGCCGCGCTGGTTCCCGGCGAGACGCGTTCCGGTGCTCACCCAGCTGACCGGGATCATCGGCCAGCTGGGGCAGGTGCTCTCGGCCGTCCCGCTGGCCGCCGTGCTGGCCGGGCCCGGCTGGACCACCGCGTTCCTCGGCGCGGCCGGCGTCGGAATGTTCGTGGCGGTCGTCGTGCTCGCCGCCCTGCGCGACACCCCGGAACAGCGGATCAGCGGCGCCCCGGTGAGCTGGCAGCAGCTCGGCACCGACCTCGGCAGCTCGTGGCGGCACCCGGGCACCCGGCTGGGGCTGTGGGCGCACTTCACCACCCAGTTCACCGGCACGGTCTTCGCGCTGATGTGGGGTGTGCCGTTCCTGGTGGCGGGGCAGGGGCTGAGCCGGGCCACCGCCGGTGTGCTACTGACCGTCTTTGTGGTGACCGGCATGCTGGCCGGGCCGGTCCTCGGCATGCTCACCCAGCGGCATCCGCTGCGCCGCTCCTGGCTCGTGCTCGGCATCGTGGCGATCAACATGACCGCCTGGGCGGTGGTCATCGCCTGGCCGGGGCGGGCCCCGCTGCCGCTGCTGGTGGCGCTGGTGATCGCGCTCGGCCTGGGCGGCCCGGGGTCGATGATCGGGTTCGACTTCGCGCGCAGCTTCAACCCGCCGAGCCGGCTGGGCACCGCGACCGGGGTCGTCAACGTGGGCGGGTTCGTGGCGTCGCTCGTGACGATCGAGCTGATCGGGCTGATCCTCGACTACCGCACCGGTGGTGGTAACGACTATCACATCGACGACTTCCGGGTCGCGATGTCGGTGCAGTTCCTGGTGGCCGCCGCCGGTGTGGCGGGCATTCTGCGGACCCGTCGGCTGACCCGGCGGCGGGTGGCGGCCGAGTCGGCGGGTTTAGCGATTTCCGTGGAGGTAAAGGCTTCCTGATCCGCGTAAATCTGACGCAGGGGATCAGGAGGACATGTCTGACCACGCTACGGGCCGATTCTGGTCCGGTATCGACATCCCGAAGACCATCGCCGGCACTCTCGCCGCCGTTTCGGCGGCCTTCCTCGGCTCCTTCCTCGGGGTCGCCGGCACGATGATCGGCGCCGCGCTGGCGGCGCTGATCAGCTCGATCGGAACGGAGGTCTATCACCGGTCCATCAACCGTGGCACGAAACAGTTGCAGGCCGCGTTCGTGGTCGCTCCCGCCGCGGTGGGGACGCCATCGGTCGAGGCCGCAGCCGACGCCTCCCCGTCGGAGGAGCCCGTCTCCCCGGCCGCTCCGGCGCCGTCCGGGGATCAGCCGGAACGCCGCATCCACTGGAAGCGGGTCGCCCTCGTCACCGGGGTGTTCTTCCTGCTGGGCATGGGTGTGCTGACCACCGCGGAACTGTTCGCCGGACGATCCGCGGCGGACGTGACGAGCGGCCGCGACAACGGAAGCCCGACCATCCTGTTCGACACCGCCGACGAACACCGCGACGACGAGGAATCGCCGGTCGTGGTTCCGTCGCGGACGCCGGCCACCACGACGAGCGAGGCACCCGCCCCGACCGGGCCGGACACTGCCACGACCACGCCGGCCGGGCCGGCTCCCACGTCCGAGGGGCCTGTACCGACCACCCCGGCGGAGACCACCCCGCCGGACCAGAATGAGACGGGCCAGGGTGAGACGGGCCAGGGTGAGACGGGCCAGGGTCAGACGGGCGGCGACACCGGCACCGGCACCGGGCGGGAGCAGCCCGCCGAGGATTCGGGGACGGGAGAGTGAGCATGGACGTCCGGGACATCCTGAAGGACGGGTACGGCCGGTTGCCGGAGACGATCGAGGCAGCCGTCCGGGACCTCAGCCCGGAGCAGCTGCGCTGGGCGCCGAAACCGGGCGCCAACTCGATCGGCTGGCTGGTCTGGCATCTGACCCGGGTTCAGGACCACCACCTCACCGCGGTCATCGGCGGTGAGCAGATCTATGTGAGCGGTGACTGGGGGCCACGGTTCGGGCTCGGCTCCGACCCGTCGGACACCGGTTACGGCCACGGTCCTGAGCAGGTCGCCGGGGTTGCGCCGGCGAGCTGGGAGACGTTGACCGGCTACTTCGGGGCCGTCCTCGCCCGTACCGTCGCCTGGGTCGAGACGCTGACCCCCGCCGATCTGGACCGGATCGTCGACCGTGACTGGGATCCGCCGGTGACCCTCGGGGTCCGCCTGGTCAGCGTGCTGGACGACGACGTCCAGCACGCCGGGCAGGCGGCCTATCTCCGCGGTTTGCTCTGACCGCGGATCAGGCGGACGCCGGTTCGCTGAACGGCAGCCGGATCAGGAACCGGGTGTCGCCGGGTTCGGAACGGACCTCGATGTCGCCGCCGTGACCGTTGACGACGATGCGGTAGGAGATGTCGAGGCCCAGCCCGGTCCCCTCACCGACGGCCTTGGTGGTGAAGAACGGCTCGAAGATGCGCTTGCGCACCTCGGGAGTGATCCCCGGACCGGTGTCACCGACCGAGACCACGAGCCCGTCATCGACCCGGTAGGTACGGACGGTGAGGGTCCCGGAGCCGTTCATCGCCTGCACCGCGTTGTCGATCACGTTGGTCCACACCTGGTTCAGCTCGGCCGGGTGCGCCGGGATCTGCGGCAGGTCACGGTCGTACTCCTTGACCACCCGGACCGAGTCGCCGATCTTGTGGCCTAGCATGACCAGTGTGCTGTCCAGGCCGACGTGCACGTCGATCCACTGATGGGCGGCCCGGTCCACGTGTGAGTACTGCTTGGCGGCGTGCACCAGCTTGGACACCCGGCCGGTGGCGTCCTCGATGTCGCTCATCAGCTGCTCGGTCTCCAGGGCGTACCCGATCCAGTGGATCGCCTGGTCGAGCAGCTCCGGGGAGGCCAGCCGGGTCTCCAGGTCGGCGAGGCACCCGGTGTCGATGCCGCCCTGCGCGAAGACCGGCGCCAGGTCCCAGGCCGCGGTGATCTCCCGGCCGTCCATCCAGTCGCCGAGTTCGTCCTCCAGATCGGCGGTCTGCAGGGCGGTCATCGCGGGTGCCTTCGCGGCCCGCTCGATCACCTCCTCCTGCAACTCCAGGAGGGCGACGAGCCGGTCAGGGGCGACCTTGCCGGCGGCGAGCTTGCCCAGTTTCAGCCGCATCGCGGCGACCCGCTGGCGCAGCGCGCCGGTGGCGCGGGCGGCGGCCGCGGCTGGATTGTTCAGCTCGTGCATGAGCCCCGCCGACAGGGCGCCGAGGGCGGCCAGCCGCTGCCGCTCCCCGATCGCCGCCTGCGAGCTGCGCATCCCCAGCGCCAGACCCTCGAGCAGGTGGATCGCCATCGGGAACCAGTCGCGCATGAGCGAGCCGAAGTCGTCGGCGGACAGCACGAAGAACTCGGCGTCGGTGATCGCCCGCATCGACGCCTGATAGGTCCGCGGAACCCCGTCCTCCCGCAGGTACGCCTGGGTCGCCCCCATGTAGACCCCGCGCTGCTCGGTCCGGGTGGTGGTGACCTCGTCCTGCCCGACCCGGCGGGTCAGCGTGATCGTGCCGCTGAGCAGCACGAAGAACGAGACTGCCGGATCACCCTCGCGCAGCACCAGGCCACCGCCGGGCACCCGCATGGTGCAGCCGTGCCCGGCCAGCCAGGCCAGCTGCTCGTCGGTGAGCTTCTCGAAGAGGAAGAGCGAGCGCAGATCCCCGGTGGTGAGCCGGCCAGGCTCACAGGGTTCGAGACGGATCTCGTCGGTGGTGTCGGACATCATTGCGCCTCCAGGTAGCGGTGGACCAGCGCGACGGCCATCGCACCCTCGCCGACCGCCGAGGCCACCCGTTTCACCGAACTGGCCCGGACGTCGCCGGCCGCGAAGATACCGGGGACACTGCTCTCCAGATAGAACGGATCCCTGTCCCGATCCCATCCCCGCGGGCGCTCCCCATTCGTCAGGAGATCGGGCCCGGTCCGGATGAAACCCTTGTCGTCACGGAGAAGGGTGTCGCCGAGCCAGTCGGTCCGCGGCTCGGCCCCGATGAACACGAACAGGTAACCGCACTCCACGGTCACCTTCGTGCCGTTCTTACCGTCACAGATGGTGATCGCCTGGAGATGGCCGTCGCCCTGCGCCCCGATCACCTCACAGCGGGTCCGGACCTCGATGTTCCCGATCTGGGCGAGCTGCTGGATCAGGTAGTACGACATGGACGCCTCGAGCGAGTCGCCGCGGACCAGCAGGGTGACCCGACGGGCGTAGCGGGCGAAGAACAGCGCCGCCTGGCCGGCGGAGTTGGCGCCGCCGACGATGTAGACGTCGGTCCCGGCGCAGGCCGGTCCCTCGGTGGCGGCCGAGCCGTAGAACACCCCCGAACCGGTCAGGCCGGCGACCCCGTCGGCGACCAGCGGACGGTACGACACACCGGTCGCCAGCAGCACGGCGTGCGCCGACACCTCGCCACCGTCGGCGAACGTGAGCGTGCGCGCCGAACCGTCGGTCCGCAGCCCGACGACCTCGCGGGTGCTGATCGTCTCGGCGGCGAACTTGTCGGCCTGCCGGCGTGCCCGGTCGGTGAGCTGGGCGCCCGAGATGCCGTCCGGGAAGCCCAGGTAGTTCTCGATCCGGGAACTCTGCCCGGCCTGCCCGCCGACCGCCTGCCGCTCGATCAGCAGCGTCTTGAGCCCCTCCGAGCCGCCGTAGACGGCCGCGCCCAGCCCGGCCGGCCCGCCACCCACGATGATCAGGTCGTAGAAGTCGCGGCCCGGGTTCGTCGACAGGCCGGCCGCCTCGGCGACCTCCTGCACGGTCGGCCGGGACAGCGCCCGCCCGTCGGCCGTCACCACCAGCGGCACCGCCTCCGGCCCGGCCTCGGCGGCCTCCAGCAGGCGGCGGCCCTCCGGCTCGTCGGCGCCGAAGTATTTGTACGGCACCAGGTTGCGGGCCAGGAAGTCGCGGATCTGGAAGGACGGCTCGCTCCACCGGTGCCCGACCAGGCGAATGTCCGGCAGCTCCTGCTCACCGGCCGCCTCCCAGGCGTCCAGCAGCGAGTCCAGCACCGGGTAGAGCTTCTCCTCCGGCGGATCCCACGGCTTCAGCAGGTAGTGATCGACGTCGACCAGGTTGATCGCCTGGATCGCGGCGTCGGTGTCGGCGTAGGCGGTCAGCAGGGCCCGCCGGGCGTACGGGAACAGGTCCATCGCCTGCTCCAGGAACTCGATGCCGTTCATCTGCGGCATCCGGTAGTCGGCGAGGATCACCGCGACCCGCCCGCCGCGCAGTTTCAGCTCGCGCAGCACCTCCAGGGCCTCGTCGCCGGAGGAGGCCCGGATCACCCGGAACCGGTCGGCGTAGCGGCGGCGCAGGTCACGTGCGATGGCGCGGGAGACGGACGGGTCGTCGTCGACCGTGAGGATCGCGGCTTGGCCCATGGTGTGTCCTCAGCTCTCGGGGTGACGTTCGAGATAGCCCGCGACGAACGGGCAGGTGGCGATGACGGTGATACCGCGTGACCGGGCATCGGCGAGTGCTGCGGCGGCCAGGCGGCGGGCCAGTCCCCGGCCGGAGAACGCCTGGTCCACTTCGGTGTCCAAAAGTTCGATCTGCCCATCTCTGTGCCGGTACGTCAGAGTGCCGGCGACCTCTCCGCCGAGCAGCACCTCGTAACGATGCCGCTCGAAACTGTCGACCACCACGGCGTCGGCCGGATCCAGGGCCACCGCCGACGCGCTGCCCTCGACCCGCAGCTTGCGCCGGGCCCGCTCGTAGAACGAGGTACGCCCGAACCGGATCACCTGGGCCGCGGACAGCACCGGCTCGATCTCCAGCCGGTCACCCGGCGAGGCGTGGCCCTCGATGATCCCGTCCACCTCGATCGCCAGCCGCCCGCTCGTCGGCAGCACGTCCAGAGCCAGCTGCTCGGAGGTGTCCAGCACCAGCGACCGGTTGAACGACGAATGCGCGGCCGCCGCCGACACGATCAGCGCGTGCACGTTCGGCGAGACGATCGGGCCACCCGCGGAGAAGCTGTACGCCGTCGACCCGGTCGGCGTCGACACGATCACCGCGTCCGCCGCGTAGTTGACGAAACCGCTGCCCTCCACCCGGATGCCGACCGCGGCCAGGCCGTGCCCCGGCACCCGGACCAGGGCGACGTCGTTGAACGCCGACACCGTGCGCCCGTCCGGAAGGGTGGTGCGCACCGCGGTCCGCGACTCGATCGTGAACCGGTGATCGTCGATCGCGGAGAGGGCGTCCCCGAGATCCGACAGATCCACCTCGGCCAGGAACCCGAGCCGTCCCACATTCACCCCGAGGACCGGTGTCGTACGCCCCTCGACCAGGCGCATCGTGCGCAGCATCGTGCCGTCACCGCCGAGACTGACCAGCAGCCCGGCCCGTTCCACCATCTCGGCCGCCTCGACCGCCTCCGCCGTGCAGCCGCTGATCCGGCTCACCTCGTCGGGCAGACCGAGCACGGTGACCCCGCGCTCGGTGGCCCAGCCGGTGATCGCCTCGATCGCGGAACCGCAGTCCCGGCGGGGATGCAGTACCAGCCCGACAACCTTGACCATGCCCATGGCGGCAAGCCTTCCATGCCGCGGCCGGAATCCGCGACCGTCGTGACCGTGGCGACGAGCACCCCCGCACTTCGGCCGCCGACCCTGGCGGGGTGCCGGCCCGGATGGTGCCGCCGGACGGTCAGAGGCGGGTGGCCAGGGCCAGGAAGCGGTCGGGGACGTCCTCGTAGTGGTGCAGCCGCCAGCCGGACGCGGCCAGCAACGGGCCCAGGCGTTCCCGGCTCAGCGGCTCACCGGGGCGCAGGGTGCGGCCGTGCCGGGCGGCCAACTGGGCCCGGCCGGTCGGGTGGAAGATCGCGAGGACGCCGCCGGGGCGGGTGGCCCGGGCCAGTTCGGCGAGGCCGGCCTCCGGATCGGGCAGGTGGTGCACCAGGCCGGCCGCGAAGATCAGATCGGCGGTGGCGTCGGCGACCGGGAGCCGGCGGGCGTCGGCGAGCAGCAGGGCGGCGCTGTCCCCGCGGCCGGCGGCGCGGGCGGCGGCGAGCATGCCGGGGGTGAAGTCCAACCCGACGACCCGGCCGCCGGGGCCGACGGCGGCGGCGAGCGCGGGCAGTGCCCGGCCGGTGCCGCAGCCGACGTCGATGGCCACCTGACCGGGCCGCACCCCGGCGAGCCGGATCGCCTCGGCGTAGCGGGGCATGTCGTCGCCGAACCTGGTGTCCCAGTCGGCGGCGCGGGCGGCGAAGAACGCCCGGCTCTCCGACAGATACCACCGGTCGACGTCGGCCAGGTCGGGGTGCAGGTGCCGGATCACCGGCCAGTCCGGGTCGCGGTGGTCGATGACCACCTGGGCACGCCGTTCGCCGTCGCCCTCGGCGAACCGGTGCCGCGGACCGCCCCGCAGATAGACCAGGATCCGGTCGGTGGCCGGCTCCAGGACGTTGAGCGCCGAATCGGACACTCCGCCGCCGGGGCCGATCAGCCCGAGCACCGCGTCGACGTTCCAGGCGCGGGCCGTGGACGGGAACGCGGCGGCGAGACGGGACGCGAACTGCGCCGCGGCGCCGGGATCGCCGCCGTCGACGATCACGGTGAGCGGGGCACGCGGCGCCAGGACCTCGGCGAGCAGAGCGGTGACTTCGGTGATGCGTTCCGGCACGCACCCAGCATGACGGCGGGGGTGTGACGTACGCAATGTCGGACGGGTGGCACTTTTTGTGCCGATTTGCCACGCGCGGCCCGGCATGGGTCCACGCCCGGCCGAAGGCGCGCCACCGTACGGCCGTCGGCGCGGCGGGGCGGAACCGGACGGCCGTCAGCGCGGCGCGGCGCCACCGGACGGCCGTCGGCTCGGCGGCGGAACCGGGCGGCCGGGCGGGCGGTCCAAACGGGGAACGTCCGAAGGATCTGATCGGAGGGGACGATGCGTGGACTTGTCGCCGTGCTGATGGCCGGTGTCCTGGCGGTCGGCGGGTGCGCCGGTGCGGCACCGGGTGCGAACGACACCCAACCGGGCGAGGCGGCCGCTCCGGCGGCCCGGTCGGGCACCGGCGTGAGGCCGGAGAGCGGGGGGCCGGAGAGCGGGGGGCCACCGGCGGGACTGATCGAGCTCAAGGTCGCCGTGGACGACTCGCTGGCCGAGGCGTTCGTCGAGGTGGAGCGGGCGTTCGAGGCGCATCATCCGAATATCGAGGTCGTCCTCTCGTACGGTGACGGATTGAGCCTGGCCGATCGCATCGCCGGCGGTGAACCGGTGGACGTCCTGGTGACCGATGATCCGTTCGCGGCGCAGGGTGTGCGCCTGAACGCGGAGCCGGTCGAGGTCGGGCGGGTGAACCTGGTGCTGGTGCAGCCCGGCACGGGCGTCTCGTTCATCGACTTCGTCCGCGAGGGCGACGGCCGCCGGATCCTGATCGAATCCGGTCTTCTGCGTCCCTAGAGCGAGTGCCGGGCCCGGTCCGACCAGGAGCGGCCGGTCGCCAGGTTGACCGCGCCGCCGTCGAGGACCGCCCGGTGCACGGACCGGGCCAGCGGCGCACCCCACGCCGATCGCGGCCCACCGTAGGCCGCCGGTGGGCCGTCGAGCGGGCAGAGCACGCAGACCGCGTCGGTGGCGGTCCCGGTGGCGGCGAGCCCGAGTTCGGCGAGGGCCTGCGCCTTCGCCTCGGTGGCGGTGGCGATCGTGTTGATCAGCGCGCCGTCGGCGAGGCGCTGCGGCACCCAGACGACGATGTTCACGGTGCCCGGCCGGTGATCGAAGCCGGACTCGGCGGACGCGGCCTGGATCGGGGCGCCGAGCCCGACGGTGGCGTACACCTGCACCCCGCCGTCCCGGACGTGGACCGCGTCGGCCACGTCGACTCCGGTGAGCAGCCCGATCCCCGGCCCGGTCAGGCCCAGACCGGTGGCCAGCGCGGCCAGGTGGGCGTCCGGGTCGGGCCGGGCGTAGGACATCGCGACCGACGCGTTGATCAGCCACTCGCGGGGGCCGACGCCGCCGCCGAGGACCGCGCTGGAGGCGGCGAGCAACGGCTCCGGGAAACGCCAGAGCAGCAGGGGGACGTCGAGACCGTCCTCCCGCCGGTGGGTGAGCGACGGTTCGGCGAACATCGCCGACGAATCTACTTCCATTCGGAGGCTAGGACGGCCCAGATCTCGGTGTCGTTGCGGACACCGTTCCACGGGTACGCCTCACGCAGCAGCCCCTCACGGGTCATACCGAGCCGGCGGGCCACGTCGGAGCTGGCGATGTTGTCGGGGTTGCAGTGCCACTCGGCGCGGTGCAGGCCCCGGGTCCGGAACGCCCAGTCGATCAGCACCCGTGCCGCCCGGGTGACCAGGCCACGGCCGGTCGCGGACGGCTCCAGCCAGACGCCGAGTTCGCAGTTGCCGGCCTTGGCGTCGAAGGCGACGAACATCGTGCCGCCGACCAGTACGCCGTCCAGCCAGATGCCGAAGAGGCGCTGCCGGTCCTGGGCCGCGTTGTCGGCGTAGCGCTGGAGGGTCGCGGTGGCGCTGGCCAGATCGGTGCTCACGCTCGCCCACGGGATCCAGGGGTCGACGGTGGCACGAGCGCGGTCCATGTGGGCCAGGAACTCCTCGGCCTGCCAGGGTTCGAGTGGGCGTAGCTGGGCACTTTCGGTCAGGTCGACACTGAACATCGCAGAAGCGTAACGGCGGTAGGGGCGGAAGACCGTACCCGCTGCCGCGTGGAGGGCGCACGATAGGGACATGAACGACACCGACGAGGTCAAGCGCGCACTTGTCCAGGCGGCGGATGCGGCACGGTTCGCCCCGTCGATCCACAACACGCAGCCGTGGCGCTGGGTGGTGCGGGAGGGCCGGCTGGAGCTGTTCGGCGTCTCGGAACGGCAGCTCCGCGAGCAGGACCCGGAGGGCCGGATGCTGCTGCTGAGCTGCGGGACGGCGCTGCACCACGCGCGGGTGGCACTGGAGGCCGAGGGCTGGCGGCACGAGGTGGACCGGCCGGCCGGCGAGCCGCTCGCGGTGATCCGCCCCGTGGGTCAGGTCGCGGTGCACCCGGAGGCCACCCGGCACTACCAGATGCTCCAGGTACGGCGTACCGACCGGCGGACCGTGACCGACGAGCGGGTGCCCGAGGACACGCTGCGGCACCTGGTGAAGGTGACCGAGGAGAGCGGCGCCCGGCTGCACGTGCTCGGCCGTGACCAGGTGCTGGCGCTGGCCGTGGCGGTCGACCGGGCGCAGAACGCCGAGACCCACGACGAGCGGTTGTCCGCCGAGACGGCCGTCTGGGTCGGCGGCGAGCGGCCCGACGGCACCGGCATCCCGGCGTCGGCGCTGCCCGAGGAACTGCCGCTCACCACGGTCGCCGAGCGCGACTTCCAGGCGAAGGGCACCCTGGCGGCCGGCGACGGGCACGACAAGGCGGCGGTGTACGCGGTGCTCTACGGCGAGGGGGACGGGGCCGAGGACTGGCTGCGCGGCGGGGAGGCGCTGAGCCGGCTGTGGCTGGCCGCGACCGAGCAGGCGGTGAGCGTGCTGCCGCTGAGCAGCCCGGTGGAGATCCCGTTCACCCGGCAGACGCTGCGCCGGATGCTCGGGGACATCGGGTACCCGTACCTCGCGGTCCGGCTCGGCACGCTGGACCCGGCGCACTCGGCGCCGCCGAAGACCCCCCGGCTCCCGGCCGGGCAGGTCATCGACGTCGTCCCGGGATGAGTCAGTGCGGGTCGCCCTCCGGGCCGTAGGCCGCGAGGAAACGGTCCCGGAAGGTGTCCATCCGCCAGACCGGGGCGGCCGGGTCGGGCTTGAGGCCGTCGGTCCAGCCCCATCCGGCGATCCGGTCGAGCACGGCCGGGTCCTTGGCGACGATCGTGACCGGCACGTCGTGGGTGGCCTGGTGCCCGACCACGGCGGAAGCCGGCTGGTGGTCGCCGAGGAAGACCGTCACCAGGTCGTCGCGGCCGTACTCGGCCATGTGCCCGAGCAGGCTGTCCATCGAGTAGGCGACCGAACGGGCGTACTCGGTGCGCATCCGGGTCTCGTCCTTCCACACGCTGGTGGGGCCCTCGGCGGTCGCCGCCATCGGGCCGTAGACGCTGCCGTCACCGACCGCGTCCCAGTCGATCATGCTGGGCACCGGCGCCCACGGGGTGTGGCTGGACGTCAGGGTGATCTCGGCGAGCAGCCGGCCGCGGTCGGTGGAGCCGTACTCCAGTTTCTGGAAGGCCGACATCACGTACTGGTCGGGCATCGGGGACCAGCTGAAGCCGGGGCCGTTGTAGCCCAGGGTGTGTGAGTCGTAGATGTGGTCGTACCCGTAGAAGGCTCCCTCCGGCCAGGCGAAGATGATGCCGGGCTGGACTCCGACCGTACGATGGCCGCTGCTCTTGAACGCCCTGGTGAGGGTCAGCCGGTCGGAGGAGACCAGGCTGCGGTAACGCTGCTCGTTGTCGATCCACAGCCCGGACAGGAACGTGGAGTGGGCGAGCCAGCTGCCGCCGCCGGCCGTGGACGAGGTCAGCCAGCCGCTGCGGGAGGCATAACCTTTGGCGGTCAGTTTCTCCTGATTCGCGGCGAGGCTGGTGAGGACGGCGCTGTTGAAGGCCGGGTTCTCGATGGCGTCGCGGCCGTAACTCTCGATGAACGAGATGATGACGTCCTTGTCGCGCAGAGCGGTCAGCATCTGGTCGTCCGGCCGGTCCCGGTAGGCGTCGACCTGCACCTCCGCGGCGAACCGCTTGCGGTCGGCCAGGTCGTTGGGCAGCGCGAGGGCGGTGTGCGCGGCCAGGTCGGCGGCGGTGTGCGAGGCGACCGGGATGCCGCCGATCAGCTGGGTGCCCATCAGCGTGAGGGCGATCCACGCGGCGGCGACCGTGCCGATCCCGCGCCAGGCGGCGACCCGGTGGTTCAGCGCGATGCCGCTGAGCCGCAGGACGGCCCAGGTCATCACGGCGACCAGGCCGGCCGAGGCGAGCACCAGCACGACGGCCAGGCCGATGGTGGCGGGTTCACCGATCGAGTCGACCATGAAGTTGAACGCGTCGTCGGCGAGGATCCAGTCGAGGACCGGGTCGAAGCGGCGGGCCAGCACCGCGAAGAAACCGATGTCGATCATCTTCACCACGGTGAGCAGCCCGAGCAGCACGCCGAGCCCGGCGGCGAGGGGGCGGCGGGCCCGGCCGAGACGCCCCCGTTGCGGCAGCAGAAGCAGGAGTGCTCCGGCGATCAGCGCCTCGACCGGTACCCGCAGGAGCGCGGTGAAGACCGAGTTGCCGGGCGGCAGCCGGAAGATCTGGTCCGGGACGATCAGGGCCAGGAACACCAGAACCGCGGCAAATCCCGTGGTCAGGTGCCGGATGACACGGCGGTACGACTTCGTTGGGCTCACATTCCTTTCATACGCCACGTCTCGGTTTCCGGTTCGACCGCGGTAATCCGTTTGTCTGAGTGAGTACTCGCTCATTACAGTGGCCGCCATGGAGAACCGACGCAGACGCGTCCCGGCGATGGCACCGGAGGAGCGGCGGGCCGCGCTGATCGAGGCGACCATCCCGCTGCTGCACGAGCACGGGCTGGAGGTGAGCACCCGGCAGATCGCCAGCGCGGCGGGAGTGGCCGAAGGCACGATCTTCGGCGTCTTCGAGAGCAAGAGCCAGCTGGTGATCTGCTCGGTGATCAAAGCGCTCGACCCGCAGTCCGACCTGGACGCGCTGGCCGCGATCGACCGGTCCGCTCCCCTGCGCGAGCGGGTGATCGCCGCGGCCGAGCTGGTGCACCGGCGGTTCGCCGAACGGGCCGACCTCATGCACGCGGCCCGCAAACTCATCATGGTCGGCGAGCACGACCCGGAGACCATCGCCCGGATGACCGCCAACCGGGCGAAGATCGGGGCCGCGGTCGCCGACGTCTTCGCGCCCGACGCGGCAGAGCTACGCGTGACACCGGAGCGTGCCGCCCATCTGCTGCTGATGTTCTGCGGCGCCAACACCTTCGGGCCGTACGGGGAGCCCGACTCGTTCAGCGGGGCGGACCTGGCTTCGCTGCTGCTGGACGGCATTCACATCAGAGAGACGGAACAGCCGTGCTGATCAGACTATTGAAAGTGCATCTGCGGCCGTACCGGACGGAGATCACCCTGGTGGTGATCTTCCAGTTCCTCCAGACGATCGCGACGCTCTACCTGCCCGCACTCAACGCGGACATCATCGACAACGGCGTGGTCAAGGGCGACACCGGTTACGTGATGAGAATCGGCGCCGGGATGCTCGGCATCACCGTGCTCCAGATCACCGCGCAGGCCGTGGCGGTGTATTTCGGGGCCCGGACAGCGATGGCCGTCGGCCGTGACCTGCGCGCCGCCATCTTCGACCGGGTGCAGGGCTTCTCGGCCCGCGAGGTGGGCCAGTTCGGCGCGCCGTCGCTGATCACCCGGACCACCAACGACGTCCAACAGATCCAGATGCTGGTCCTGCTCACCTTCACGCTGATGGTGTCGGCGCCGATCATGTGCGTCGGCGGCATCGTGCTGGCCATGCGGGAGGACGTTCCGCTCTCCTCGCTGCTGCTGGTCATCGTCCCGGTCCTGATCACCGTGATCGGCCTGATCATCGCGCGCATGCGGCCGCTGTTCCGGTCCATGCAGGAGCGGCTGGACCGGGTCAACCAGGTGATGCGCGAGCAGATCACCGGCATCCGGGTGATTCGCGCGTTCGTCCGCGACGACCACGAGCGGGCGCGTTACGGCGCCGCCAACAACGAGCTGACCGACGTGTCGCTGCGGGTCGGCAAGATCATGGCGCTGATGTTCCCGACCGTCATGCTGATCGTGAACATCTCCAGCGTCGCGGTGCTCTGGTTCGGCGGCCACCGGATCGACACCGACGCCATGCAGGTCGGTGAGCTGACCGCGTTCATCAGCTACCTCATGCAGATCCTCATGTCCATCATGATGGCGACCTTCATGTTCATGATGGTGCCGCGCGCCGAGGTCTGCGCCGAGCGGATCGAGGAGGTGCTGGGCACCGCGTCCAGCGTGGTGGCGCCCACGGCGCCGGTCACCACGCTGTCGCGGCACGGCGAGCTCGAGCTCCGCGACGTCGGTTTCCACTATCCGGGGGCTGAGGCAGGCGTGCTCTCGGGGGTACGCCTGACCGCGCACCCCAACGAGGTGACGGCGATCATCGGCAGCACCGGCAGCGGCAAGACCACCCTGCTCAACCTGGTCCCCCGGCTCTTCGACGCCACCGAGGGCCAGGTCCTGGTCGACGGGGTGGACGTCCGGGAGATCGAGCCGGCCCTGCTGTCCCGGCTGATCGGCCTGGTCCCGCAGCGGCCCTACCTGTTCACCGGCACGATCGCGTCCAACCTGCGCTACGGCAACCCGGACGCCACCGACGAGCAGCTCTGGGAGGCGCTGGAGATCGCCCAGGCCCGTTCGTTCGTCGAGTCGATGGAGGGACGGCTGGACGCGCCGATCGCCCAGGGCGGCACCAACGTGTCCGGCGGTCAGCGGCAGCGCCTGGCGATCGCGCGCACGCTGGTGCACCGGCCGGAGATCTACCTCTTCGACGACTCGTTCTCGGCACTCGACTACGCCACCGACGCGGCGCTGCGGGCGGCCCTGACCGAGCACATCGCGGACGCCACGGTGGTGATCGTGGCGCAGCGGGTCAGCACGATCCGCGACGCGGACCGGATCATCGTGCTCGACGACGGCAGGGTGGTCGGCACCGGCACTCACGAGGAACTGATGGAGACCAGCCCGACCTACCGCGAGATCGTCCTGTCCCAGCTGACCGTGGAAGAGGCGGCGACCCGATGACTGCTCCTCAACGTCGCGGCCCGGTTCCGGGTGGACCGCCCGCCGCCCGCATGATGATGGCCGGTGGGCCGCCGGAGAAACTCCAGGACTTCAAGGGTTCCACCAGACGGCTGCTGGCCATGCTGAAACCACAGCGCCTGCTCGTCGCCGGCGCCCTGGTCTTCGGCGCGCTCGGGGTCTTCCTGTCGGTGCTCGGGCCGTACCTTCTCGGTCACGCCACCGACGTGATCTTCGAGGGCGTGATCGGCCGGATGCCCGGCTACCCACCCGGCGCCACCAGGGAACAGGTGATCGAGTCCCTGCGGGCCGACGGCCAGGGCACCCAGGCCGATCTGCTCTCCGGCGTCGACTTCACGCCCGGGCAGGGCATCGACTTCGACCGGCTGGCGCAGGTCCTGGCGTGGGTGGCGCTCATCTACGTCTTCGCCTGGGTCTTCGGCGTCTTCCAGGGCCGGCTCACCACCCGTGCCGTGCAGTCCGCCGTCTACGACCTGCGACAGCAGGTGGAGGAGAAGCTGGGCCGGCTGCCGCTGTCCTACTTCGACCAGCAGGCCCGCGGCGAGGTGCTGAGCCGCGCCACCAACGACACCGACAACATCGCACAGACCCTGCAGCAGACGTTCGCCCAGCTGGTGACGGCTCTGCTGATGATCGTCGGCGTCCTCGGGATGATGTTCTGGATCTCCCCGCTGCTGGCGCTGATCGCCCTGGTCACCGTCCCGCTGTCGATCTGGCTGACCACCGTGATCGGCAAGCGGTCACAGCCGCAGTTCGTCGCCCAGTGGAAGACCACCGGGCAGCTCAACGGCCACATCGAGGAGATGTTCACCGGGCACACCCTGGTCAAGGTCTTCGGCCGGCAGGACGAGGCGGCGGCGACGTTCCGGGAGCACAACGAGAAGCTGTACGCGTCGAGCTTCCGCGCCCAGTTCGTCTCCGGTCTGATCCAGCCCGCCATGATGTTCATCGGCAACGTGAACTACGTGCTCGTGGCGGTGGTCGGCGGCCTGCGGGTGGCGTCCGGCACGCTGAGCCTCGGTGAGGTGCAGGCGTTCATCCAGTACTCGCGCCAGTTCAGCCAGCCGCTCACCCAGGTGGCCAGCATGGCGAACCTGGTGCAGTCCGGCGTCGCCTCCGCCGAGCGGGTCTTCGCCCTGCTCGACGCGCCCGAGCAGTCGCCGGACCCGGCCCCTCTCGACCTGCCGGCGGTGCGGGGGCGGATCGCGTTCGAGAACGTCTCCTTCCGCTACCTGCCGGACAAGCCGCTCATCGAGAACCTCGACCTGACCGTCGAGCCGGGACAGACCGTCGCCATCGTCGGCCCCACCGGCGCCGGCAAGACCACGCTCGTCAACCTGCTGATGCGGTTCTACGACGTGACCGGCGGGCGGATCACCATGGACGGCGTCGACATCGCGACCATGCCGCGCGAGCAGCTGCGCGAGCAGATCGGCATGGTGCTCCAGGACACCTGGCTGTTCGGCGGCACCATCGCCGACAACATCGGGTACGGCGCCTCCTCGCCCTCGCCGGAACTCATCCGGCAGGCGTCCGAGGCGGCCCACGTCGACGGGTTCGTACGGATGCTCCCGGACGGCTTCGACACGACGATCGACGAGGAGGGGTCGAACGTCAGCGCCGGGCAGAAGCAGCTGGTCACGATCGCCCGGGCGTTCCTCGCCGAGCCGAGCATCCTGATCCTGGACGAGGCGACCAGCTCGGTCGACACCCGTACCGAGGTGCTGATCCAGCGGGCCATGGCGACGCTGCGCAGCGGACGGACCAGCTTCGTCATCGCGCACCGGCTCTCCACGATCCGCGACGCCGACGTGATCCTGGTGATGGAGGACGGGTCGATCGTGGAGCAGGGCACCCACGATTCGCTGATCGCGAAGGGTGGGGCGTACGCCCGGCTCTATTCCGCGCAGTTCGCCCAGGCCGTCGCCGAGGTCGACTGACACCGCGCACACGGGAACGGGGGCGGCCGTCCGGCCGCCCCCGTCTCGTCTGCTACCGCCTACTTGATGGTGATCTTCTTCTGAGCGGACCAGCCGCTGTTGATGCCCATCGAGTTGTTACCGCCGACCTGGACCCGCAGCGTCAGCTTGGTCTTCGACTTGAAGGTGTAGGACTTCTTGAACGCTCCGGCCGAGCTGGTGGTGCCCTTGCCGACGTTCACCCACTTGCCGCCGGTGTAGCGCTGCACCGTGACGGCCTGGCCGGCCGCCTTCGGGTTGCCCGCCACCGAGACGTTCAGCTTGCCCCTGGTGGAACTCGCCGAGAACGACGGGTTCTGGGTCACCCGGACCGTCACCGGCGCCGAGACCATGTCGGTCGCCTGGACGGCGAAGACCCAACCCTGGCTCAGCGACCGCGCCGGGAACCGGAACGAGCCGTCGTCGCCGGACTTGACCTCGGCCAGCCACTTGCCCTTGGCCGGGTCGGTCTCCGGCAGCATCGCGCCCCACAGCTCCACCGTGGCGTTCGGCGCGGCCTTACCGCTGATGGTCGCGCCGCCCACGCCCTTGGCCGGGCCGGTGACGCTGAGCGACGGCTTGACCGGGTCGGTCTTGTCGTCGGACTTGATGATCACCTGACCGGTGCTCTTGACCACCGAGGCGCCGACCGGCGAGAGCGGGCTGCCGAAGCGGACCTCGAAGGTCTCGTTGTCCTCGGCCCACTTGTCGTTGATGATCTTGACGTTGATCTTCGGGCTGTCGCCGGGCTTGATCTCCAGGACACCCTCGGCCGCGACGTAGTCCTCGCCCGCCGTGGCCGACCCGTCCACCGTGCGGTACGGGATCTTGATCGTCTGGGTGGTCGAGGTCGCCTCGCCGTTCGGGCTCAGGTCGACGCCGACGTCCACCGACTGCTCCCACTCACCGATCGACTCGTCCTGGAGGGACGCGGTCGGCGGCAGGTCGGAGGGGTCGTCGGTGATCCGGTAGGTACCGGCCGACTTGGCGAAGCCGACCAGGGTGGTGCCCTTCTCGGTCGCCGTCACCGTGAACGTCTCGGTGGGCTCGTCGATGTCGTCCGGCAGCAGGTAGATCGATGCCAGGTTGGTGCTCAGACGGCCGTCGACGGTGACGGTGCCGGACTTGCCGCGCGGAACCGTGAAGTCGGCGATCGCCGGGGTGGTCTCGTAGTCGACGCCCGGTGTGGCCGGGACCGCCTCGATCGTGCCGGCCGCGTCCGCGGTCGCCGATCCACTGGCCGCGGTCGCGAACGAGATCGTGTACGCGTCCTGGGCGATACCGGTGATCGTGCCACCGATCCGGACCAGGCCGCCCTCCGGCGCGGCGACCTCACTGAAGGCGAAGGTCGGTGCCGCGTCGTCGTTGGCGATGGTCACCAGCGAGGTGTGCGTGGTGCCCGGTGCCGCGCTGGCACTCACCCGGACCGCGTCCGCCGTACCGATGCCGATGGCGACGGTCAGGGTTTCGTTCTTCTCGAAGACCGTGTCGCCGTTGACGACGATCTCGACGTAGCCCACAGTGTCGCCGGCCTTGATCGTGACCGTGCCCGTGGCGGGCGGGTCGTAGTCGTTACGGCCGGCGTTGTCACCTTCGTTGACACCATCCGGGTCGGCCGAGATCGCCTCGATCGTGGCGGCGAGGGTGGTGTCGATGTCCAGCGGTGCGCTGAGGGTGACCGGCACCTTCGCGACGACGGTGCCGCTATTGCCCTCCTGCACCTCGACGTTGCCGGCCGCGAAGGTGACGGGACCGGTGTCGTCGTCGGAGATGAAGAACTGGGTCTGGCCGGAGGTGCCCAGGTTGGCGGCGTTGACCGACCCGTTCGGGCTGGTCAGCACGATCCCGAAGGTTTCGCCGATCCATTGGTCGTTGTCGCCCGGCTCGAAGATCGTGTCACCGAGGAACGTCACCGGGATGGTGGCGGTCGTCTGTCCCGGTGCGATGGTCAGCGAGCCACCGGCACCCTTGTAGTCCTTGCCGTTGGTCGCCGGGTAGGTGCCGGCGTTGACGAACTCGTAGTTGAGCCGCACCGGAATCGTCGACGTGCCATCCAGCTTCACGTTGATGGTCTTCACCGACTCGCCGGTGTTGCCCTCCGGAGCGAAGGTCGTCACCGCCGTGGTCTCGTAGGTCGGCAGCGCGTCCAGCGAAAGCTTCACACTCGGGGCGGTCTCGTCGTCGACGATGTTGCCGGTGCCGGTGACGGGCGTGCCGAGCGTCGCGTTCGTCGGGGTGGCGATCGTGGCGGTGAGCTTCTCCGGGCTCGCCTCGACCACTTCGTCGGGCTTGACGTCCACCACGGCGACAGCCGAGACCGCGTACCTGGGAATGGTGATGACCGACTTGTTCAGGGTGAGGTAGTCGACGCCCGTGGTCGCGGTGAGACCGCCGGTGGCGCCGTAGGTGTCACCGGCGGTCGCCCCGTTCGCGGTGCTCAGTTCGACCGTGACGGCCTTCTCCGACCGGCCGCTGAGGGTCAGCGGGAAGACCAGGTCGTTACCGTCGTCGTCCGCTTCCTCATCACCCTCGGTCGCGTCGCCGGCGTCACCGATCGACACGGTCGGCGTGGCATCGTCGTCGGCGATGTAGACCCTGGTCGACCTGGCCGCCGTGGTCAGCGGCACGAGTTCCGGCAATACCGTGTCCACCTTGACCACGAAGTTCTGGGTGGCGTCCTCGTCGAGCTTGTCGTCGTACAGCTCGATCTCCAGGGAACCGCTCTGCTCGCCCGCGGGGATGACGACGTCAGCCCCGTCCGCCGGCGGCCAGGTGAAGTCCCGGTTGGTGTTGGTGTTCGCGGCGCCGAGTGCGGTGCCGCCCGCTCCTTCGGTGGCGTCGATGGCCAGCGTGACGGTCGTCTCCTCCTCGGCGGGCGCCGAGAGATTGACGTAGACCGTCGCCGTCTTCTGGGTCACCACGGTGTTGTTGCTGACGATCGTGGTGGTGGCCGTCTCGACGATCGGTGCCGACGAGGTGGTGATCGAGTACTTCGGCGGGTCGACGAGGGCGTGCGCGGGCGACGCGACAAAGACGACGGGCGCGAGGCCGATGGCGCCGGCGACGGCGGCCGACAAGACCGTTCGCACCGAACTCTGGCCGCGCAGGGCGAAGGGCACGGAACCGCCCGACCCCGTACGGCGGGTGTGATAGTGCATGTCTTTCTGTCTCCTTCGGCGGCTGGGCAACCTCCAGCGGGGAGGCCCCTGGCTTTGCGTCCCCGCCTCGCGACGGGTTTGCCTGTTCGGGTACCGCACCGGAACGGGGCGGTGGGGGCGGTGGTGAAACCGGCCCTCAGCAGCGCAGACACCGGATTGCAAGATCCAGCGTGAGGCCGAGCCATCCGTAATCTAACCGGCGTATCGCACCGTTATCGGCGGAACGCGTTTTTCGGTATAAAAACCTTCACATGCCCTCCAAACGGCCGGAGAGATGCCGTACCAACAGTGGAGGGCGGTCCGGCCGGACCGCCCTCCACTGTCGACTTCAGTCGATCACCTGACCCTGACCTGTTTCGCCGGCGAGGTGCCGGCCAGGATGCCGAGCGACGGCGTGGCCGCGATCACCGCACGGAACGACTGGTTACCGGAACGCACGCCCCGTTCGGTGGTGGTGAACTTGCCGCTCCGGTTCAGTTCACCGGTCGCCACCGTCTGCCACTTGCGGGCCACCAGCTGCTGCACGCGCACGTCCTGCCCACCACGGGCCGGGTCGCCGGTCACCGTCACGGTCACCGCGCCACGGGCGTTCGAGGCGAGAGCGATCGTGGGTTCCTGGCGGACCTGCACGGTACGGACCGGCGAGGTCATGTTGTCGGCCTTGACCATCAGGCGGTAGCCACCGGTGAAGTTCGGACTGAACGAGAACTTGCCGTCCTTGTCGGCCGTCGCCGTGAGGACCACCTTGAACTCGCCGCCGGACGTGCCCGGCGCGCTGAGCAGCTGCACGGCGGAGCCGGGACTGGCCGTACCCGCGACCGTCACCCGCCCACTGCCGGTGACCGTTCCCGGCGCCGAGAGCGTCGGCGCCTTCGCCTTGTCATCGTCGTCGATGGTGACGATGCCCTTCGGCCTGGCGATCGTCACGTCCGACGGCGTCGCCCCGCTCAGGTAGACGCTGAAGGTCTGGTCGGTCTCCTTCTGACCGTCGGAGAGCATCGGGACCGAGACGGTGGCGGCGCCGGCGGGCGGGTTCAGGGTCACCGTGCCGGACGACATGGTGAAGTCCTCACCGGCCTTCGCGGAGCCGGCGATCGTCCGCCACGGCACGGTGACCGTCCGCTCGGTGCCGGTGGTGTCCCCACTGAACTCCAGCGACACCTCCAGGGCGACCGAGGCGGCGCTCTCCGGGGTGTCCGCGTCGGTGATCGACACGGTCGGCGCGACGTCGTCCGGGTCGTCATCGACCCGGACGACCACGGTGTTCAGGCCGCGGGTCGCCGTGCCGCCCTGGGCGAGGTTCACCGACAGTGTCTCGGTGTGCTCGTCCATGGTGTCGTCGGAGAACTGGATCGTGCCGAGTTCTACGGTGGAACCGCTCGGGCTCCCGCCGGCCACCACGGCATCGTCGCCGGCGAAGTCGAACTCGTTCTCCTCGATCGGGTCGCCCCCGCCACCGCCCGGCGTGACGGTCGGCGCCGCGATGGTGAACTCCCGCTGGGCCACGCCGGTGACCACCGCGGAGATGGTGATGTTCTCCCCCTCGGTGACGGTGTCCGCCGCGACGGTGACCGTCGGCCTGGCGTCGTCGTCGGTGATCGTGAGGATCGCCTGCCGGCTGCCGGTGGCGTCCGTCTCGCCGGCCGCCGGGGCGACCGTGAGCTGCGCCTTCTCCTCACCTTCGTAGACCTGGTCCGGGCGCAGCGGCACGGTGACCGTGCCGGTCCGGGCGCCCTTCGCGATGACCAGTGACGTCGCCGGGGCGTCGTAGTCGTCACCGCCGGGCCCGGCGGTCGCGTCGGCGGCCGTGCCGTCGGTCATCCCCACGGCGAGATCGACGTCGCCGGGGGCGGCCGCACTCAGCGCCACCGTGAAGGTCGCGCTGGTGGCCGACTCGGCGACCGTCACGTCAGCGACCGAGATCGACGGCGTGGCTCCGGGCGTCCCGGTCCCCGGCGTCCCCGTGCCCGGGTTCGGCGGCGTCACCGCGTCGTCGTTGTCGGTGATGACGACCGATCCGGTGTCGGTCGTGATCGCGGCCTCGGCCGGGTTGACCGCGGTCGCCTTGACCCGGAACGTCTCGTCGACCTCGTCCTCCGCGTCGTCGGTGATCGGGACCCGGATCACGCCGCTCGTGGCGCCGGCCGCGATGACCAGCGGGTTGGCGCTGGTCGGGCTGCCGCGGTCGGATCCGGAGGTGGTGCCGGCCAGAACCTGGTAGGTGACCGAAACCGGCCGCTCGGAGGAGGTGGCCTCGTTGTCGCCGCCGAACGAGAGAGCCACCGGCACCTCGGCCGCGCCCGCCGACTCGTTCACCGACAGCGAGCCGAGCGCCACCGACGGCGGCATGTCGAGCGGGTCGTCGGTGATCCGGTAGAAGGCGGAGACGTCCGGTGTGGTCACCGTCGTGTTGTGCGCGGTCACCTTGATCGTCTCGAGGGCCTCGTCGGCCGTGTCGGCGAGCAGCGGAATCGACCCGAAGTCGAGCGGCGCGTTCGCCGCCGTGCCCGCCGGGACGGTGCCCGTGGTCAGGGTGTTCGTCCAGTCGGCGGGTTCCGCGGCGTTGTTTCCGGCGGTGGCGTCACCGGCACCGGTGACCGTGTACTCCAGGTCCCGCTCGGCGACGCCGGACGGCCGGGCCACCACCGCCACCGGGGCACCCTCGGCACCCTCGACCGCGGTCAGCGCGATCGCCGGCACCGCGTCGCCGTCGGTGATCGTCAGCGTTCCCTCGGCGGGGCCGCCGATCGCCTCCGTCTCGTTCGCGCCGAGCGTCACCCGTACCGTCGCGGATTCCTGGCCCTCGTAAGCCGGGTCGTCGGCGACCGGGACGTCGACCGTCGCGGTGGACTGACCCTTGAGGATCGTCACCGGGTTCGCCGGGGCGGTGTAGTCGTCCTTGCCCGGGCCGGTGCCGCCGTCGGTGGTGGTGCCGTCGACGACCGCCACGTCGAGGGTGACGTCGTCGGCGGCCGGCGAACCCAGGGTCACGGTGTACGAGCCGGTCTGGCCCTCGACGACCGTGCGGCTCGGCGTGATGGTGAACGTCGGCTTGGCGTCGGTGTCGGTGACCTCGACGACCGTGTCCGCGGTGGTGACGGTGCTGTCCCCGGTCGGGTTGTCGAGACGGACCGTGAACTGCTCGGTCAGCTCGTAGGCGTCGTCGCCGATGAGCGGGACGGTGATGACCCTGGGTGTGTCCCACGGGCTGAACGTCAGGGTGTCGTCCAGCGCCGAGTAGTCGGTGACCGCCTTCGCCGTACCCTCCACGGTGGCGAAGTCGACCGAGATGGTCTTCTCCGTCGAGGTCGCGACGTTGCCGGGGATGCCGGTGAAGTCCAGCGCGACGGGCACGAGCGCGGTGCCCGCGTTCTCGTTCACCGCCGCCGGGGTGGTGGCGACGATGTTCGGCGACTTGTTGTCCGCGGCGTCGGCGATCGCGTAGGTCGACGACACCGTGTTCGTCGGGTCGGCCGTGGGGGCCGCCGTGACCTCGATCGTCTCGGTGTTCTCGTCGATCAGGTCGGAGGCGACCGGAATCGACCGGAACGTGATCGGGTCGCCCGCCGGAGTACCGGCGGGGATCGTCGCCGCCGCGGCACTGTCGGTGAAGTCGCCCGCTTCCGCCGGGTCGGTGCCCGCGCCCGCGAGGGTCAGCGAGTAGGTCACGTCCCGCTCGGTGACGCCGTCCGGGGTGGCGATCACATCGATCGTGCCGCCCTCGGCCCCGTCGGTGACGGTGTTCAGGGTGATCGCCGGGATCTGGTTCGCGTCGGCGATGGTCAGCGTGGCGTGTTCGCCGCCGTCGGTCTCCGTGCCGGGCTTGACGTGGGTGAGGTCGGCCGGGATGGCGATCAGGGTGGCGGTCTCGGCGCCCTCGTAGACGGCATCGGTGTTCAGCGGGATGTCGACGGTGGCGGTCGTGGCGTTCTTCAGCACCGTGACCGTCGGGGCCGCCAGGTCGTAGTCGTCGTCACCGGTGCTCGCGGTGTCCGGTTCGGTCGCCGTGTCGTCGTCGTGAGTGACGTCGAAGGTGATGTCCGCGACCGCCGGGGTGTCGAGTTCGACGGTGAGCTGAGCCGTCTCGCCCTCGGTCAGCGACGTCGCGGTCGCCGTGTAGCCCGGCCTGTTCGCCTCGTCGTCGTCATCGATCGTGACGACCGTCTGCGGGGTCGCGATGGTGCTGTCGCCGGTCGGCTCGGACAGGTTCACCTTGAACGTCTCGTCCGCCTCGTAGACGGTGTCGGTGTCGGCGATGGTCACCGTGGCGTTCTGGCTGAGCGGCTGGCCGGGCTCGAACGTCATCGTGTCCCAGTCGGACACGTAGTCGGCCGGGTCGACCGCGGTGCCGTCCTCGGTCGCCCACTTCACCGTGATCGTCTTCTGGGTCGAGGTCGCCGTGTTTCCGCTGAGGCCGGCCCAGCTCAGCGTCACCGGGACGTCGACCGCCGGGGTACTCTCCCCCACCGTCTGCGGGCCACCGGCGACCAGCCGCGGCGTCATGTCGAACTCGTCGTCGGCGATGTCGTAGGTCTGCTCGGCGAGACCCACCGCCGGATGCGTGTCATTGGTCGCGGTGACCAGGACCGTCTCGGTGTGTTCGTCGGCGTCGTCGCCCACCAGCTGGACCTGGAGGAGGTCGACTGCCGTACCGGCCGCCGTCCCGCCCGGAATGGTGACCGGCGCGGGGGTGGCGGTGAAGTCGTCGGTCGCCGTTGCCGGAACGGTCCCGGCGCCGTCGATCGTGACCGTGTACACCATGTCCCGCTCGGCCACGCCGTCCGGCTTCGCGACCACCGTGAGGGTGTCGCCCTCGACCGCGTCGAGCACGGGTTCGAAGGTGATGGCCGGAATCTGGTCGGCGTCGGCGAGCGTCAGGGCGGCGTGTTCGCCGCCGTCGAGTTCGGTGCCGGCCTTCACGTCCGTCTCGCCGACGGCCGGCGTCACGACGACGGTCGCGGTCTCCTCACCCTCGTAGAGGGCGTCGTCCTCGATGTTGATCGTGAACGTCTCCGAGACACCGCCCTGCGGCACCGTCACCGTGGTGCTCGGCAGGTCGTAGTCATCGGCGACGGCGCTCGGCGACACACCACCGGCCGCGACGCTCACATCGAAGGTGACCGGCGAAACCGCCTCGGCCTCCATCGTCACCGTGAACTCGGCCGATCCGCCCTCGCCGACCGGATTCACCGGGCCCGAGACCGTGTACCCGGGCATGTTGCCGGTGTCGTCGTCGGTGATCTCCACCAACGTCTCCGGATCGGCGATCAGGCTGTCGCCGTCCGCGTCACCCACCACATTGCTCAGATTCACCTTGAACTGCTCGGTGGCCTCGAAGAACGCGTCGTCCGCCAACGCCACGACGATGTCCTGCGGCGTCGGATCCGCCGTGAAGGTCAACGTGCCGGCCGTGGTGGCATAGTCGCCGGGCTGCTTCGCCGTGTCGTCCGCGGTCGTGTAGTCGACGGTGAACGTCTTCTCGGTGGCGGTGGCGTCGTTCTCGGCCGGCAGACCACCCCAGCTCAGACCCACCGAGACGGTGCCGTCACCGGCGCCCTCCGCGAAGGTCCCGGCGCCGGTGGTGACGATCTGCGGCGTCATGTCCTCCGGATCGTCGATGATCCGGTAGTACGCGGTGAGGTCCGGTTCGGTCGGCACCGTGTCGTTCGCGAACGTCAGCACGACCCGCTCGGCGTACTCGTCGACGGTGTCGGCGACCGGCACGATCATCCCGACCGGCAGCAGGCCGGGCTCCGTTCCGGCGGGAATCTGGAACGCCGAGATCGCCGTGCTGACATCGTCGGCACCGTTGACGCCGTCGGCCGCGTCCGAGTTCAGCGAGCTGCCGTCGATGCCGACCGTGAAGTCCATGTCGTCCTCGACGGCACGGTCGGTCGTGACGGTGACGGCGATGCCGGGCTCGGTCTCGTCCGCCACCATCGACTCGTTGAACGTCAGTACCGGCACCGGGTCGTTCTCGTCGATCGTCACCCAGGCACTGTCCGCACCCGGCAGCACGTTGGTGTCGGCACCGGGATCGACCGTCACCGAGAAGCGTTCGTCGCCCTCGTAGACCTCGTCCGCGGTGACCGGGATCTCGATCGTCCCGACGGCGGAGTCCTTCGGAATGGTCACCGTCGCGAGCGTGGGTAGGTCATAGTCGTCGCTGCCCACCCCGGCGACCGCCTCGGCCGCCGTGTCCGGGGTCAGCGTGACGTCCAGCGTCACGTCCGCGACCGCCGGCTTCGAGAGGTTCACGGTGATCTGGGCCGTGCCGCTCTCGGCGACCGTGACGTCGTCCACGGTGGCCGCCGGCCGTTCCGTCTGGTCGTCATCGGTGATCGCGACGGCCTTCTCCGGGGTCAGGACGCTGCTGTCCCCGGTCACGCCGGAGAGCGCCACCTTGAACTGCTCGTCCAGCTCGTAGCCGCTGTCCGCCGTGAGCGTGACGTCGAGCGACTCGGCGAGGTCCAGCGGCGCGAAGGTCAGGGTGCCGTTCGCTGCGGTGAAGTCGTCCGTCTCGACCGCGGTGTCGGCGACGGTGGCGTAGTCGACGGTGATCGTGCGATCCGTCGAGGTGGCGTCGTTGTTCGTCAGGCCGTCCCAGACCAGCTCGACGGGGACCGTCACCGTACCGTCGCTCTCCGCGGCCGTGAGCGGGGCGGAGGGGATCCGGACGCGTGGCGTGTAGTCGAGCGGGTCGTCGGTGATCCTGTAGAACGCCGTTACCGGAGCCGGCCCCGTCGGCGCGAGGTTCGTGACGGTGGCCTGGACCGCCTCGGTGAACTCGTCGATCTGGTCGTCCTCGATGTCGACCGTCTGGAGGGTGACCGGCGCCCCGCCGAGGGTCCCGGCCGGGATGGTCTCGGTCAGCACGCCTTCGGTGAAGTCCTCGGACTCCGCCGCGTTGTCGCCGCCGGACGCGTCACCGGCCAGGGCGACGCTGTAGGTCAGGTCGACTGCGGTGGCGATACTCGGCGTGGCCTGGATCGACGCCTGGCCGCCCTCGATGGTGGTCGACGTGTTGAGGGTGATCGTCGGTACCGCGTCGCCGTCGGTGATCGTCAGCGTGCGGTCGATCGGGATGCCGTCGACGTTCGTCGCGCCCGCGTCACGAGCCACGTTGACCGTGACGGTCTCGTCGCCTTCGTAGACGTCGTCGGCGTTGACCGGGAAGGTGATCGACGCCGTCGTCTGGTCCTTGAGAACGGTCACCGTGGTACCGGCGGGCAGGTCGTAGTCGTCGCCGCCCACGCCGCCGGCCGCCTCGGTGGCGGAGCCGTCGGCCACGGTCACGTCGAATTCCGTGTCGGCTGACGCCGGCTCGGACAGTGTCACGACGAAGGTCGCCGTACCGGTCTCGGCCATCGCGTGGTCCGCGGTCACGTCGAAGGTCGGCTTGGGGTCGGGCTCGTCCTCGATGGTCACCGTCGTGGTGCCGCTGACCACGGTGGAGGTACTGGTCAGCGCGACGGTGAAGGCCTCGTCGACCTCGAAGGCGGTGTCGTTGACGACCGGGACGGTGATGTCCTGCGCGACGGTGGCGGTGGTCGGGGTGGCGAAGGTCAGCGTTCCGGTCGTCGCCGTGTAGTCGGTGCCGGCGATCGCGGTGCCGTTGCCGGTCGCGTAGTCGACGGTGATCGTCTTGTCGGTGGAGGTGGCGGTCTGTCCGGCGACCCCGGGGAAGTCGATGTTCACCGGGACGTCGATGTCGACCTCCTCCTCGCCGATCGTGAGAGGGCCGGAGCCGACCACCCGCGGCGGCAGGTCGGTGCTCTCGTCGGCGATGGTGACGGTCGCGGTCTTCGCCGCCACCACGCTGGTCGGGGTCACCGTGATGTCGAAGGAGTCGCTGTCGTCGTCGACGTCGTCCGCCTTGACGTCGACGGTGCCGAGGTTCAGCGTCGTCTCGCCCGGGTCGATGCTTCCGGACGCGAGGTTGGCGGGATCGAAGTCGTCGATACCGTCCGTGCCCTCCGCGGTGCCGGCGGCCGTCGTCACGGTGTAGGGGATGGTCGCCTCGGCCGTTCCGGTGACGGTCGCGCTGATCGGGGCGGTCGGCTGGCCCTCGTCGTGGGTGACCGGGTTCAGGGTGATGACCGGGACCGCGTCGTCGTTCTGCAGCGTCAACGTGCCGTCACGCGTGCCGGACGCCGCGTCGGTCTCCCCGCCCGGCACGGTGGCGGTGATCGTGGCGGTCTCGTCGGTCTCGTGGACGCCGTCGCCGTGGACCGTGACGGGGATGTCCACGGTCGTGTCGCCGGCCGTGATGGTCACCGTCGACGGGAAGTCGTAGTCGTCCTTGCCGAAGCCGGCCCCGCCCTGGCTGATGTCGGTGGTGTCGGCCGCCGTGATGTCGAGGGTGATGTCCTGGTTGCTCGCGTTGCTGATGCCGGCCACGAACGTCGCCGTGTTGTCGCCGTCGTCCTCCGGCCGCGCGATGCTCGTGGTCAGCGCCGACAGTGTCGGCAGGCTGTCGTCGTCGAGGATCGTGAAGGTGCTCGCCCCGAGGCCGCCGGTCACGCCGCCGCCCGGGTTGGTGAGCGTGACGGTGAAGGTCTCGCCGCCGTTCTCGTGGACGGTGTCGGCGTGGATCGGCACGGCGATCCGCTTGGTCGTCTCCCCCGCCGCGAACGTGAGCGTGTCCGAGACCGCGGTGAAGTCGGCCGGCGAGGCGGCGCTGTCCGCGGCCACCGCGTAGCCGATGTCGATCGGTGAGGCCGCGGCGTTGGCGAGCGTGATGTCGAAGTGCTGCGTGTGCTCGGTCTCGTCGAGGGTCTCCACGGGGGTGATCGAGACGACCGAGTCGACGATGTCACCGTCACCGGAGGCGGTGCCGAGGGTCGCGTTCCCCGGGTCACTGAGGGTGACCGTCACGGCGTCCGTCTCGGCGTCGGAGTCACTGACCGTCGGCACCTCGATGGTTCCGGTGGTCGCACCCGGCGCGACGGTGACCACCTCGTCGACCAGTTCGGTGTAGTCGGCCGGGGCCGTGGCGGAGCCGCTGGTGGTGTTGGCCTTGGCGGTGATCTCCAGGTTGGAGGGCTTGTCGAGGGTGATCGGGTAGCGGAGGGTGTCGCCTTCCCGGACCGCCGGGGCGTCGCCGATGGAGAGGACGGCCGGGGCGTCGTCGTCGGTGACCGTCACGTCGGCGGTCAGTTCCGCGGTGGTGGTGCTGGGTGTCGCGTTGGTCGCGGTGGTCCCGGTGCCGGTGGTGTCGAGCTTGAAGATCTCGCTGGTGCCTTCGTCCCGGTCGTCCGGGGCGAGGGTCACGTCGACGGTGGCGGTGGCCTGCCCGATCGTGAAGTCGAGCATCCCGTTCCGGGCCGTGTAGTCCTCGCCGGCCTTCGCGGTGCCGTCGACCGTCCGGTACGGGATCGAGACCGGCTTGTCGGAGAAGGCGGACAGGGTCGCGGTGACCGTGGCGGTCGTCGCCGACTCGGCGACCGTGACCGGGTCGACCTTGTACGTGGGCGGGTCGTCGTTGTCCATCATCGTGCCCCACGCCTCGGTGATCGTGTCACCGTTGGCGGCGAACAGGCGCATCGCGAACCGCTCGTCGTACTCGTCGTTGGGGTCGACGATGCCGGTGAAGGTGACCCGCTTGATGACGTCCCGGGTGCTCTCGGCGAACGTCAGGGTCTTGACGGCGGGTTCTTTGTAGTCGACGCCGAGCGTGGCGGCGCGGAAGTCGGCGTTCGCCGCCCCGACCGAGTCGAACGTGACGGTCGCCGAGCCCATGCCGGTGGTCGGGCCGAGCCGCTTGACCTCGAAGGTGAAGATGCCGTCCTCGGCGTCCTCGATGTCCGCCTCGACGATGATCTCGCCGGCGACCGCGTGTGCGGGGGCCGCCGGGACGAGCACCGTCAGCGGGGTGATCGCGGCGGCGACGACGAACGACACGGCGGCCCGGAAGCGCGCGGGGGCCCATAGCCGGAACGGCACCGGAGCCGTCTTCATCCGATGTGATCGTCGTACACGCATGTCGTCTCCTCCGGCTGGGCGCGCACGGGCTGAGCTGCGTACACAGGGACGCGCCGTCCGTAATCTAGCCGCCCGATTCAGGCCTTATGAGACGAATTCTGATAACGATGCGTCAGATGATCCCGTGGCGCATGGCGGTGGTTACAGCGGCGGTACGGTCCGCGACGTCCAACTTGTTGAAAACGCGCAGCAGGTGCGTCTTGACCGTCGCCTCGCTGATGAACAACTGCCTGCCGATGTCGGCGTTGGTCAGGCCCCGGGCGACCAGCCGCAGCACCTCGGTCTCCCGCGCGGACAGGGCCGGCGGGGCGGGACTGCGCATCTGGCGCACGATGGTGCTCGCCACGCTCGGCGCCAGCACCGTCTCACCACGGGCGGCGGCGCGGACGGCGTCGGCCAGTTCCCGCGGGGAGGCGTCCTTCAGCAGATATCCGGAGGCGCCGGCCTCGATCGCCCGCAGGATGTCCCGGTCCGACTCGTAGGTGGTCAGCACCATCACCCGGACACCCGGGGCGGCCGACAGGATCCGGCCGGTGGCCTCGACCCCGTCACCGCCGGGCATCCGCAGGTCCATCAGCACGATGTCGGGGGTGAGCGCGAGGGCCCGGTCGAAGCCCTCGGCGCCGGAGGAGGCCTCGCCGACCACGGTCAGATCGGGTTCGGCGTCGAGCATGCCGCGCAGCCCCATCCGTACCACGGGGTGATCGTCGACCAGCAGGATGCGGATCACGCGGGGATCTCCAGTTCGATGATCGTGCCGGTGTCCGCGTCACTGCGGACGGTCAGGGTGCCGTCGACCTGGGCGGCCCGCGTGCGCATGCCGGAGAGGCCGAACCCGCCCGCGATGGCGGTGTCGAAGCCCTTTCCGTCGTCGCGGATCACCAGCCGGACCGAGGACGGCGCATAGGCGAGCAGAACGCCGACCTCGTTGGCGAAGGCGTGCCGGCGGACATTGGTCAGCGACTCCTGGGCCGCCCGCAACAACACCACCTCCAGCCGGGTCGGCAGGGGACGAGGGTCGCCGGTGATGCGGACGGCCGCGGGCACACCCGCCTCTTCCGTGAATCGGGCGGCACTACGGCGTACCGCCTCGGGCAGTGAGGCATCGGCCAGCGCGGTCGGTGAGAGGGCCGCGATCAGGGCCCGGGATTCCGCGAGATTCTCCCGTGCGGTACGCACGGCGAGCGCCAGCCGCTCGTCACGCAGTCCCGGATCGGCCGCCTGGACCAGGGTGACGATGCTGGTGAAGCCCTGCGCCAGGGTGTCGTGGATCTCGCCGGCCAGACGGGCGCGTTCGGCGGCGACCCCGGCTTCGTGGGAGAGCCGGACCACCTCGGCGCGGCTCGCCTCCAGTTCGGTGATGAGCGTGGCCCGCTGCTCGCTCTCGCGCAGCGTCGTGAGGATCCAGAGGCCGATGCAGATACCGGCGACGGTGGAGATGGCGGCGATCACCACGTCCATGCCGACGCCGCCGGGGTCGTACCACAACTTCACCCCGACCGGGATCAGGTTGGTCACCACCACGAGGGCGATCGCGAGCCGGACCGCCACCATCTGGAAGATCACCGGGATGACCGCGAACAGCAGCCAGGTGGCGAGCGGGACGGCCCAGACCGCGACGCCGAAGAACAGCATCTGGGCGAGGAGGGTCAGCAGCGCCGTGGTGTTCTCCGCGTCCCGCGCGATCAGCCGCCGGCCCAGGAGCAGGTGCAGCGCCAGCATCGCGCCGACGGCGGCGAGCGCGACCGCTCGCCGCCCGGGCTCGAAACCGTCCACGATGGCCACCGCGGAGCCGACCGCGACCACGGTCACCGCGAAGAACAGCTCCCACAGCCAGTAGGAGGACTCCGACTCGCTCACTTGTCGCGACCGCTCCACCGGAACGTCACCAGGCACAGGACCAATCCGATCACACACCACACACCGAGCACCACGGCCACCGTGCCGAGGTTCCACGCGCCACCGATCTCGGTCACCTTCGCCTCGTCGGGCAGGAAGACGTAGCGGAAACCCTGCGCCATCCAGCGGACCGGGAAGATCGACGCGACCTTCTCCAGCCAGTCCGGGAGCTGGCTCATCGGGTGGATGAACACGCCGGAGACGAACTGGAGCGCCACCACCGGCACGTTCAGGATGGCGCCGGCGTTGCGGGCGTTCTTGACCAGGCCGCTGACCGCGATACCGAGCAGCGAGCAGGCGACCACCGACAGCACGAAGATCCAGGCGAACGTCACCCAGTGCCCGGCCGGCGGCAGCGGCATGTCGAAGACCAGCACCCCCATCAGGATGAGGAACGCCACCTCGGCCAGGCTCAGAGCGAAGACCAGAAGACCCTTGCCGATGAGGTACGCCGTAGCCGGCATCGGTGTGCCGCGGAGCCGCTTGAGCGTCCCGTCCTCACGATCCATCGCGAGCCCGGACCCCATCGTCACGAACGCCGTGTTGAGGATGCCGTAGGCGATCATGCTGGCCGTGAAGATCCGGCTGACCGCCACCCCGGAGTCGGTGGACTCGCTGCCGAAGATGGTGCCGAACAGCAGCAGGAGCAGCGCCGGGAAGAAGAAGGTGAAGACCACAGCGGTCCGGTCCCGTACGAACTGGAGCAGTTCCACGTGACCGCGGCTCAGGCTCATGGCGATCATCGGGCGGCTCCGATCAGGCTGAGGTAGGTGTCCTCGAGGGTCGGGCGGGTGATCGTCAGGGTGCTCAGGTCGGCTCCGGACGCCACCAGATGACGGATCAGGTCGCTCGGGTCGGTGACCTGCTCGACCCGGGTGACGCCGTTCTCGGTCCAGCTCACCCTGGCCTCGGCGGCGCCCCGCCCGCCCAGCGTGGCCGGCGTGCCCTCGGCGACGATCCGGCCGGCCGACACGACGGCGAGCCGGTCCGCGAGCGCCTCCGCCTCGTCCAGGTAGTGGGTGGTCAGCAGGATCGTGGTGCCGTCACCGGCGAGCGTGCGGATCAGGTCCCAGAACCGGCGGCGTGCCTCCGGGTCGAACCCGGTGGTCGGCTCGTCCAGGAAGAGCAGCTCGGGACGGCCGACGATGCCGAGGGCCACGTCGACGCGGCGCCGCTGGCCGCCGGAGAGGGTACGAATCTTGCTGTTCCGTTTGGCGGTCAGGCCGACCAGTTCGATCGCCTCGTCGGCGGGGCGAGGGTCCGGATAGAACCCGCCGATGTGCCGGACCATCTCGTGCACGGTCAGGTCGGCCGCGTCGTCGGCGTCCTGGAGCACGATGCCGATCCGGGCCCGCCACGCGGAGCCGGCCGTCCCCGGGTCCTCACCGAGCACCCGGACGTCACCGGCGGTCCGGCGGCGATGCCCTTCGAGGATCTCCACGGTGGTGGTCTTGCCGGCGCCGTTCGGGCCGAGGAGGGAGAAGATCTCGCCACGGGCGACGACGAGATCGATTCCCGCGACCGCGTCCTGCCCGCCGTATGTCTTACGAAGTCCGGTTACCTCGATGGCTTCCATGGATCTGATCGTGCTCTGTTGCGCGGCCCGGCGGAACGACCACGCGGCGGTCACCGGCTGTCCACCGATCGATGGACACGCCGGTCACTCCCACTTGAAGTTGCGGGCGGCCAGGGCCGGCCAGACCACCGCCCAGGTGCCCAGGGCCAGCCAGATGCCGAGCGGCACCGCGCCGCCGTGCATCAGCGTCTCCCGCAGCGCCTCGGCGTGTGCCGCGAGCGGCAGCAGGAACCAGCCGGCCGGGCCCAGGCCGGGCGCGCTGAACATGATCCCGCCGACCGACAGCATCACCACGTAGATCAGTGTGGCCGCGCCGGTGGTGGTCTCCGGTTTGAGGATGCTCGCCAGCAGCAGCGCCAGCCCGCTGTAGCCGGCCGTGGCGAGCACGGTCACGCCGATCGCCGGGAGCAGGGCGCCGGCCTCCGGCCGCCAGCCCACCGCGAGACCGACCAGCGCCAGGACCAGCACCTGCACGGCGATCTGCACGAGCACGGCGGCGGTCTTGGCCAGCAGCAGGCCGGGCCGGGTCAACGGGGAGGCGCCGAGCCTCTTGAGTACGCCGTAACTGCGCTCATACCCGGTGGTGATGGCCTGGCCGGTGAACGCGGTCGACATGACGGTGAGCGCGAGCACGCCGGGGACCACCCAGCCCAGCCGGTCGTCGGTCGGCAGGTTGGTGACCTCGAAGAGACCGGCACCGAGCAGCACCAGCAGCGGCACGCCCATCGCCAGGACGACGGCCTCGCCGCGGCGGGCGGTCAGCAGCAGCTCCATCCGGATCTGCCGGTCGAGGATGGTGCGCATCGGGGCCCGGCCGGGGGCGGGGGCGAAGGTGCTCACTTGGTTGCTCCCACCGGGGTCGGTGTGGCGGTCAGGGAGAGGTAGACGTCCTCGAGGGTGCGCCGGCGGGTGTTGATCGCGGTCACGTCGGCGCCGGCGGTGGCGAACCAGGCCAGCACCTCGGCGAGCCCGGCCGTGTCGAGGGAGCCGGAGATCGTGTACTGCCCGGGGGTGGGCTCCGCGACCGTACGCCCCGCGCGCAGCCCGGTGAGGTCGAGGCCGGGATCGGCCCGCACCTCCAGGACGTCGATGGCCGCGGCCGAGGTCAACTCGGCCGGGGTGCCGGTCGCCGCCACCGTGCCGGACCGCATGATCACCACGTCGTCGGCGAGGCGCTCCGCCTCGTCCAGCAGGTGGGTGGTGAGCAGCACCGACACGCCGTCGGCCCGCAGCTCCTCGATCAGCTGCCAGGTGGTGTGCCGGGCCTCGGTGTCCATCCCGGCGGTCGGCTCGTCCAGGAAGACCAGCTCGGGGCGGCCGACCAGGGCCACCGCGAGGCTGAGCCGCTGCTGCTCGCCGCCGGACAGGCGGCGGAACCGGGTCCGCTCGAATCTCCGCAGCCCGAGCCGGTCCAGCAGCATGTCGGTGTCGAGCGGGTGGGCCGCGAACGACGCGAACAGGCGCAGGATCTCGCCGGCCGTCGCCCACGGGTAGACACCACCGGACTGGAGCATGATCCCGAGCCGGGGCATCAGCTCGTCGTGGTCGCCGACCGGGTCCAGCCCGAGCACCCGGGCCCGGCCGTCGTCCGGCCGGCGGAAGCCCTCACAGATCTGCAGGAGGCTGGTCTTGCCGGCGCCGTTGTGCCCGAGCAGAGCGAGCACCCGTCCGCGGGGCAGGGAGAGCGACACCCCGTCGACGGCTGTCGTCTCGCCGTAACGCACCACGACGTCCCGCACCTCGACCGCGGCCGCGTCGCCACCCATCATGAGTCCCGCCCATCTGCGCTTCGTCCGCCACCGCCACCATACGGTGGCCCGCTGAAGCCCCCGGCTCGGCGGTGCGCACCGGATGGCCTGTCCCACACTCCCCCGCCGCACCGCTGGAGACCTCCTACCGAGGTCGGGCCTTATCGTCTCCAGGTATGAGCGTCGTGCAGATCTACACCGACGGGGCGTGTGCGCCCAATCCCGGTCCGGGCGGCTGGGGCGCGGTGCTGCGCTGGGGACGGGCGGAGAAGGATCTCTGCGGCGGCGAGGCGACCACGACCACGAACAACCGGATGGAACTGACCGCCCCGATCCGGGCGCTGGAGGCGCTGAACCGGGCGCCGCTGACGGTGGAGATCTACACCGACAGCGTCTACGTGCGCAACGGCATCACCCAGTACATGCACAACTGGAAGCGGAACGGGTGGATGACCTCGGCCCGGCAGCCGGTGAAGAACGTCGACCTGTGGAAACGGCTCGACGAGGCGGTCCGGCGGCACGAGGTCACCTGGCACTGGGTGAAGGGGCACGCCGGCCACCCGGAGAACGAGCGGGCCGACCGGCTCGCCGCGCGCGGGCTGCGCGAGGCGGTCGAGGCGGCGAAGCTGAAGAGCTGAGAACCGGCGATCCCGGGTACGGCACGGGCGGCCGCCCGGGATCGGCGGACGGCACGCCCCCGGCCGTGCTCACGGGGAGGTGTTGACCTCGGAGGGAGCCGGATCGTCGGCGCTCTCCACCTGGCGCGGGACCTTGGCGCGTGCCACCCGGTCGACGGGCAGCCGGTAGGTCTTCGCGCGCACCAGTTCCTCGGGCACGGCGTGGCGGCCCTCCCGCTGGCCGGGGACGTCAGGCGCGTCCGGAGCGTCGGGGTCGGTGTCCGTGTCGGCGTCCGGCGAGTCCGGCTTCCGGCCGGCGGCCCGGGCCGCCATGCTGAACACGCTGCGGGTGGCCGCGTCGTACCCGGTCTTGTACGCGTCCCGGAGGTCGGGGCCGCTCTGCCGGCGCTGATGGAAGCGCCCGGCGGCATACCCGGCGCAGGCCATGAGGGCGGCGGCCAGAACGATCAGCAGTGCGATGTCGCCCGGTGTGGTCATGCTCTGATTGTGACGAATCGGATAGACCGCCAGCTATGGCCCGTTTGACGTACCCCGGAGGAATTAGGTCGAAGGCTCAACTCACTTTCAGTGACGGTTCGGTGGCCGCTGTTCTCCGCGTCGCGCACCTGAACTGGGCCATATGACGTGAAGCCCTTAACCGTGAGTTACATTCAGCACAGCTGTGACATGGTCCGGCACCATCCGCCCAGCTCAAGATCCTCTCGGCTCTGGCGCATGGTGAAGCGTCGATAGATCACGAGTTGACACCTTTGAACGTGAAGCGGCACGGTACTTCCGATTGTCGTCGTGGCAACGACGGGTCTGGATGATGGAGGAACACCATGCGCTCCACCCGACGCGCCCTGGCGGCCGTCGTCGGCGCCGCCGCACTGCTCGTGGCGTCCGCCTGCGGGACCGGGGAGGACGACGACTCCACGGCCTCGAAGGTCGAGGTCTTCACCTGGTGGGCCGAGGGCGGGGAGAAGGCCGGCCTGGACGCTCTGGTCAGCCGATTCACCACCACCTGCCCCGGCCAGGAGTTCGTCGGCGGCGCGGTGGCCGGCGGGGCCGGCGTCAACGCCAAGCAGGTCCTCAACGCCCGGCTCCAGCAGAACGACCCGCCGGACACCTTCCAGGTGCACGCCGGCGCCGAGTTGCTCGACCACATCGACTCGGGCCAGATCAAGGATCTGACCAGCGAGTTCTCGTCGTGGGGCCTGACCGGGACGCTGCCGGAGGGCCTGATCGAGACGATCACGGTCAACGGCGCGCTGTGGTCGGTGCCGGTGGGTGTGCACCGGGCCAACGTCGTGTGGACCAACGACCAGGTGCTCGCCAGGTCCGGCATCCTGACCGCGCCGAAGACGCTGGACGCCTTCATCGCCGATCTCGGCAGGCTGCGCCGGGACGGCATCGAGTCCCCGCTCGCGCTGGGCCGGGACTGGACCCAGCTGATGCTGCTCGAATCGGTGCTGATCAGCGACCTGGGACCGAAGCGGTTCACCGGGCTGTTCACCGGTGCCACCAAGTGGGAGAGCAGGGCGGTCCGCGCGGCGATCGACGACTACGCCCGGATCCTCGACTTCAGCAACCCCGACCGGGACTCGCTGGACTGGCCCGACGCGGAGCGGCTGCTCATCGACGGCAAGGCCGGCTACCAGCTGATGGGTGACTGGCTCGCGGCGGACCTGGAGGCAAACAACTTCAGCGGGTACGACTCGTTCACCTTCCCCGGCAACGGCCGGGCCTTCCAGTGGCTGGCCGACTCGTTCGCGCTGCCCACCCGGGCGGTCAACCCGGCCGGCGGCTCCTGCTGGCTGCAGACGGTCGCCTCGCCGGAGGGCCAGCAGGCGTTCAACGTGCAGAAGGGCTCGATCCCGGCCCGGACCGACGCGCCCACCACCGGCTTCTCCGACTACCAGCTGGCGGCGGCCGGCGACTGGAAGTCCGGAGTGGCGGTCCCGTCCTGCGCGCACGGCTCGGCCTGCTCCCAGCCGTGGCAGAACGCGGCGAACGCGGCCCTCGGCGCCTTCTCCACCTCCGGTGACGCGACGGCGCTCCAGAGTGCGCTGGCCGCGGCGGCCAAGCAGTTCGTCCGCCAGGGCTGAGGGCGGGCACATCCGGCCCGGATCGGGCACGATGAGCGGATGGGTGAGGAGCGCGACGGCGTACCGCTGACCAATCTGGATCAGGAGCTGTTCCCGGGGGCCGGTGTGACCAAGCGGGACCTGCTCGACTACCTGGACGCGGTGGCCGACCGGTTCCTCCCGGTGCTGCGGGACCGTCCGCTCTCGGTGGTCCGGGTGCTCCGCGGGCAGGAGCGGTTCATGCAGAAGAACCTGCCGAAGTACACGCCGGACTGGGTGCCGCGCGCCACGGTCTGGGCCGAGGCGTCGCACCGCGAGGTGACGTACGCGCTGGCCAACGACCGGCGGACGCTGTTCTGGCTGGGCAATCAGCGGGCCGTGGAGTACCACCCGGCCCTGATGACCGCCGGCTCGGCGCACCCCACCCACCTGATCATGGACCTGGACCCGCCGGACGACGGCGGATTCGGCGTCGCCGTGGCGGCGGCCCGGCTCGTCCGGGAGGCGCTCGCCGGCGCCGGGATGTCCGGTGCGGTCAAGACCAGCGGCTCGAAGGGCGTGCACGTCTTCGTGCCGCTGGCCGGCGAGCCCGCGGTGGAGGACGTGGCGGCCGCCCAGCGCGCGGTGGCCGCCCGCGCCGAACGCATCGATCCCGAACTGGCCACCACCGCGTTCATCCGCGAGGACCGGCACGGCAAGGTCTTCCTGGACGCGACCCGGGCCGGCGGGGCGACCGTGGCGGCGGCGTACAGCCCGCGGATCAGGCCCGGCGCGCCGGTGTCGTTCCCGGTCGCGTGGTCCGATCTCGATCGGGTCGCGCCGGCCGACTTCACCGTGCGGACCGCGCCCGGGCTGCTCGCCGGCGGCGACCCGTGGGCGGAGTCGATGCCGACGCCGCAGGTGCTGGACGCCGGGCTAATCGCCGAGGGACACACCATCCCGGTCGCCCGGGTCCAGGCCATGCACGAGGGCAAACGGCGCGCCCGCGCCCGCCGCGAGGCGGGCGGGGAGGCCTGAGACTACTTCGATCGGTGTACGCGGTACTCGGGAGGCGTCGATGCGGGTGACAGCGCCGGGACGACGCGCCACCCGGCCCGGCGGCCCTAACGTCCCGGCCATGACGAACCTCACCCGGGTCGCGGCCGTCCTGACGCTCGTCGGGGTGCCGGCCGGGCTCGCGCTCACCGGCGGCAACGCCGACACCGTGCTGACCCTCACGCTCGCCGCCTGGCTGGCCGGGTTCGCCCTGCTCGCCCACCGATGGCCGCTCGCCGTCCTGGTCGTCACGGTGCTGACGGTCAACGCCTGGCGGATCTCCGGCCTGATCGAGGCCGGCTGGCTGTGGCCGGCCACCGCCGCGCTGGTCGCCCTGGTCCTGGCGGGCCGTCTGCGGACCGCGGTGTCGGCCGCCGTCGGCACGCTGCTCTGGGGCCTCCAGTGGGACACGTTCGTCCACCCGCACGACGCGGACTGGGTTCTCGGCCGGCTGGGTGGGGAGGCACTGTGGGCCGGTGCCGTCCTGGCCGGCGCCACGGCGTACCGGAACACGCTGCGCTGGCGGGCCGAGGCCGCCCAGCGGTTCGACGTCGAGTCCCGCCGCCGACGGGCCGAGGAGCGGGTGGAGATCGCCCGCGACCTGCACGACGTGGTCTCGCACACGCTCGCCGTCGTGGGGGTGCACCTGAACGTGGCGCTGGACGCCTTCGACACCGAGCCGGAGGAGGCCAAGGCGTCGCTGCGGCTCGCCCAGGAGGTCCGCGGCCGGGCGATGACCGACCTGAAAGCGCTGGTCGGCGTGCTGCGCGAGGGGGAACTGCCCGCCCTGGAGGGTCTCGGCCGGCTGTTCGACCAGGTCCGCGAGGCGGGACTGGAGGTGTCGTTCAACGAGTTCGGCGACCCGGTCGAGGTGCCCGCCCCGGTCGCCGCCGCGATCCACCGGGTGGTGCAGGAGTCATTGACCAACACGGTGCGGCACGCCGGCGCCCGCCGGGTCGTGGTGACGATCCGCTACGCGCCGGACAGCGTGCTCGTCGACGTCCGGGACGACGGGACGGGTGGCGGCCGAACCGTCGACGGCCACGGCATCGCCGGGATGCGCGAGCGGGTGGCCGCGCTCGGCGGCGCACTCACCGCCGGCCCGGGCCGGACCGGTTTCACGGTCCGGGCAAGCATCCCGATCACGGAGCGGACATGACCATCACGGTTCTCCTCGCCGACGACCAGCACCTGGTCCGGGCCGGTTTCCGGAGCCTGCTGCGGCGCGGCCGGGACCTGTCGGTGGTGGGCGAGGCGTCCACCGGCGACGAGGCGGTGCGCGCGGCCCGGGAACTCCAGCCGGACGTGATCCTGATGGACATCCGGATGCCCGGCATGGACGGCATCACGGCGACCCGGCGGATCCTGGCCGCCCAGCGGGCCCGGATCATCATCCTGACCACCTTCGAGACCGACGAGTACGTCTTCGCCGCCCTCGCCGCCGGAGCCAGTGGCTTCCTGACCAAGGAGATCGACCCGGACGGGCTGCGTGCCGCGGTCCGGGTGGTGGCCGGCGGTGACGCGCTGCTCTCGCCCAGCGTGACGCGCCGTGTCGTCGGCCAGTTCGCGCACCGTCCGGTCCCGGCGGCCGGCCGGGCGGGCGGAGAACGGCTGTCGGTGCTCACCGGGCGTGAGCGCGAGGTGGTCCGCCTGGTCGCGACCGGCCTGTCCAACGACGAGATCGCCGCCACTCTGGTGATCAGCCCCCTGACCGCGAAGACCCACGTCACCCGGGCCATCGCCAAGCTCGGAGTCCGTGACCGGGTGCAGTTGGTGATCGTCGCCTACGAGGACGGCCTGGTCGGTAACTGATCGTCAGGATCTTCTCAGGACGGCCCGCACCGGCCCGATGACCCGGTTATCCACACCTCGGCCGAGGTGACGCAACCGGAAAGGGGCGAGCGGATGGCAGTCGACACGACAGTGCCCGACCCGCGGCCGACCCGCCGCTGGGCCAGTCTCAGTGTCGCGGCCGGCGCCGTTCTCGCCGTCCTGACCGCACTGGTCGTCACCGGGGTGGGCGGACCGGAAACGGCCCGCGCGGTGACCGCCTGGGGCCTGCTGGTTACGGCCTCGGCCGCGGCGGCCGGCTGCGTGTGGCGGTCCCGCGGCTTCACCGGGCGGGCCCGCTGGGGGTGGGGGCTGCTCGCCTCCGGAGTGTTCCTCTGGGGTCTGGGCCAGTTCGGCTGGTTCACCCAGTGGACCGTCCCGGGAGTGTCCGGGAACCTTTTCCCGTATCTCGGCGCCCCCGGCCTGATCGGCCTCGTGGTGCTGATCCCGGCCGGTGTGCTGACCCTGCCGAGCGCCTCACAGCCGCTGGTCAACCGCCTCCGCAGCGTGCTCGACGGCCTGCTGATCGCCTCGTCGCTGGTCGTGGTGGCGTGGGTCTTCGTGATCGGCCCGCACCTCGGCGACGGCGGGCCGGGGCCGGCCTTCTACCTCACCCTGATCTTCCCGCTGGCCGACATCGTGATCGCCACGATCCTCGCCTACATGCTGCCGTCGCAGCGCCGCCGCCACGGCTGCGGCTCCGACCTGGCGTTCTTCGGCACCGGAATGGTCGCCTTCGCGATCACCGACCTCGGGCACGTCTATCTAGAACTCGTCGGCGACTTCAGCGGGGCCCCGTTGGTGCACCTGCCGTCGCTGGCCGGGTACACCCTGATCCTGATCGGCGCGATCCGCCCCCGCGACGGCGACGCGAAGCCACTGGACCTGCCGCCCGGCGTCTGGAGCACCGCGATCCTGGTGCCGTACCTCGCCGTGCTCGCCGCTCTCGGATCGAGCGTGATGTTCCACCTCCAGACCGGGCACAACCACCCGCTCGTCGTCTGGGGCCGCTCGGTCCTCATCCTGCTGATCGTGGGCCGGCAGCTGCTCACCCAGCTGGAGAACCGTGCCCTGACCCGTACGCTGGAGAGTCGCGTCACCGAGCGCACCGCCGAACTGCACGCCCGGGAGCAGTGGTTCGAGGCCCTGATCCGGCACAGCTCGGACGTGGTCACGGTGATCGACGCGGACGGCCTGATCCGCTACCAGAGCGAGTCGATGCGCCGGGTCTTCGGCTACCCGCCGGAGGCGTTCGTCGGCCGCCGCTACACCGACCTGGTCGACGACGAGGTGGCGCTGCGGCTGGCCCAGGCGATGCGCCAGGTCGCCGCCCGCCCGTTCGCCGACGTGACGCTGGAGGTCGTGCACACCCACCGCGACGGCGGCAGGCGCCCGTCCGAGGTGATCATCACGAACCTGGTGGACGACCCGCACGTGGCCGGCTTCGTGCTGAACACGCGGGACATCAGCGAGCGCATGGAACTGCAGGAACAGCTGATGCACGAGGCGTACCACGACTCGCTGACCCAGCTGGCCAACCGCGCACTGTTCCGGGAGCGGGCCGCGACCGCGATGCGCGGCACCGGCGCGGTCACCGTGCTGCACCTCGACCTGGACGGTTTCAAGCGCGTCAACGACAGTCTCGGTCACCTGGCCGGCGACCAGCTGCTGGTGCAGGTCGCCGACCGGCTGCGCGGCTGCGTCCGCGACGGTGACCTGGTGGCCCGGTTCGGCGCCGACGAGTTCGGCGTGCTCCTGCTCGGCGAGGACGAGAACGGCGCCGAGCCGGTCGCCCGGCGCATCCTCGACGACCTGGACGCGCCGGTGATGTTCGGCGAACGCCAGATCCACGTCCGGGCCAGCATCGGCCTGGCCGGCACCGGCTCACCGGAGCAGGCCGGCGCCGCGGAACCGGCCAGCGCCGGGGCCGGCACCGCGCAACCCGCCATCGTCGAGGCCGGCACTGCGCAACCCGCCATCGTCGAGGCCGGCACCGTGCAACCCGCCATCGTCGGGGCCGGCACCGCGCAACCCGCCATCGCCGGGGCCGGCACCGCGCAACCCGCCATCGTCGGGGCCGGCGCCGGTGACCGCGCCGAGCAGCTGATCCGCAACGCCGACCTGGCCATGCACCACGCCAAGGCGTCCGGCGGCGGCGTCTTCTCCGGATACCACCCGCGGATGCGCGAGGGCCTGGTCGACCGTCTGGAGCTGGAGTCCGACCTGCGCGCCGCCCTGGAGAACGGCGACCTGCGCCTGCACTACCAGCCCACCGTGGACCTGGCCACCAGCGAGGTGATCGGCTTCGAGGCACTGGCCCGCTGGCCGCACCCGACCCGCGGCATGATCAACCCGCTGGACTTCATCCCGATCGCCGAGGCCACCGGCCTGATCGTGCCGCTGGGCCGCTGGGTACTGCACGAGGCGTGCCGGCAGGCCGTCGAGTGGGGTATGGCAGGCGACGGCCGCCCGCCGAAGATGTCGGTCAACGTCTCGGTCCGCCAGTTCGACCGGGCCGATCTGTCCGAGATGGTCTCCACGGTGCTGGCCGAGACCGGCATGCCCGCCGACCGGCTGTGCCTGGAGATGACCGAGAGCGTCCTGATGACCGACACCGAGGCCAATCTGGAGCAGTTGCTGCGCCTCAAGGCGCTGGGCCTCACCCTGGCCATCGACGACTTCGGCACCGGGTACTCGTCGCTCGCCTACCTGCGCCGCTTCCCAGTGGACACTCTCAAGATCGACAGGTCGTTCGTCGAACGCCTCGGCGTCATCGCCGACGACACCGCCCTCACCGACACCATCGTCCGCCTCGGCAAGAGCCTCGGCATGGCGACGGTCGCCGAGGGCATCGAGGAGTTCGGTCAACTCGCCGCCCTGCGTGAGATGGGCTGCGGCTTCGCGCAGGGTTACTACTTCTCCCGGCCGGTCCCGGCCGCCGAAGCCGGCCGGCTTTTCCTCGAAGGCGCAAATGCCTGACTTTGTACGGTCTACGTGGAGTTCCGCCAAGCCACGCGACACATACGGACCGTAACGACCGACCAGCGACCGCCGGGCCGAGGCGATCCGCTACGCAGCGTAACCAGCCCCTGACGACTCCAGCGCGACTCCCGGCCCCCGTCCCCTCCACCCGGCTGGTCCTCACCGCTGCCTCAAACGCCGCGAGACAACGGTGAGAACCAGCCAGGCTCTCCCGCCTGGACCCCACCGCTGCCTCAAGCTTCGCGAGACAACGGCAAGAGCCAGCCAGACCTTCCCGGCTGGTCCTCACGTGTCTCAAGCGCTGTGAGACAGCGGTGAGAACCAGCCAAACCTTCCCGGCTGGACACCACCGCTGCCTCAAGCGCCGCGAGACAACGGTGAGAACCAGCCAGGCCCTCCCGGCTGGACGCCACCGCTGCCTCAGCCGCTGTGAGACAGCGGTGAGAACCAGCCGGGGGTTCTCGGCTGGACGCCACCGCTGTCTCAAGCGCTGTGAGACAGCGGTGAGAACCAGCCGCGGGCCGGGGTGGGTAGGGTCGGTGGTAGGGGGTGGTGGGATGGGTGCGCTTGAGGACGCGTGGGGACTCAGCCGGGACGAGACCGGGCTGGCGATCGTGTCGACGGTTCGGGCCGATCAGTCCGTGCAGTCGACGCTCGTCAACACGGGGCTGATCGGGCACCCCGTGGACGGGGTGCCGGTGCTGGCGTTCGTCACCTACGGGGCGGTCAAGCTGCGCAATCTGCGGGAGCGACCACAGATCGCGGTGGCGTTCCGCAGTGGCTGGCGCTATGCGACGGTCGAGGGCATGGCCCTGCTGGCCGGCCCGGACGACCCGCAGCCGTGGCTGGATCCGGAGCGCCTGCGGCTGCTGCTGCGCGACATCTTCACGGCCGCCGGCGGCACCCACGACGACTGGTCGGCGTATGACCGGACCATGGTGGAGCAGCGACGGGCGGCAGTGCTGGTCACCCCGACGCGGATCTATCCGGGCGGCTGACCGACAGCGCGCGCCGTGTTATTCGGGCGGCTGGCCGACAGCCTGTGTCGTGTTGATCCGGACGGCTGACTTACAGCCGCGTCGTGTCGATCCGCGCGGCTGACCGACAGCCGCGTCGTGTTGATCCGGGCGGCTGGCCGACAGGCTGTGTCGTGCCGATCCGGGCGGCTGACCGACAGGCTGTGTCGTGCCGATCCGGGCGGCTGACCGACAGCTCGTCGTGGGCGGTGAGCGTTGGGGATGCCCGGAAACGGGCGACGTGGGGTGGGCGGTCGGCGGACGGCGGCCGGGTGCGGCGGTTAGGTTGCTTTTCATGCTGATCAGTTTCGGATGTCCGGTGTCCGGCGCCTGGGCGCAGCCGGAGACGTTGACCACGATCGCGCGGCAGGCCGAAGAGCTGGGATATCACGGTCTCTGGGCGTTCCAGCGGCTGCTCGTGGGCCGCGACCAGGATCTTGCGCCGGTCTATCACAGCGTGCTGGACCCGATCGTCGCGCTGACCTGGGCGGCCGCCGCGACGTCCCGGATCCGGCTGGGTGTCTCGGTGATCAACCTGCCGTATGTCTCGCCTGCCTACCTGGCCAAGCAGGTGAGCTCTCTGGACCGGCTGTCCGGTGGGCGGTTCGACCTGGGGCTGGGCACGGGTTGGTCGGCGCCCGAGTTCGAGGCGACCGGCTCGGACCCCAAGCCGCGGGGCCCTCGCACCGAGGAGTACCTGGCGGTTCTCAAGGCCCTGTTCAGCGCCGAGGAGACGGAGTTCGGCGGCCGTTTCTACCAGGTGCCGCCGAGCCGGATGCTGCCGGCTCCGACGCAGGCGGGTGGCCCTCCGGTGCTGCTCGGCGGCACGGCGGACGTGGCGTTGCGGCGGGCCGGCCGGATCGCGGCGGGCTGGGTGAGCAGCAGCCGCACCACGCTGCCGGAGATCGCCCGCGGTGTCCGGATCGTCCGCGAGTCGGCGGAAGCGGCCGGCCGTGACCCGGATTCTCTGCGTATCGTGGTTCGGGGCGTCGTCCAGGCCGGGCGGCGGGACGAGGCGATCCCGCTCTCCGGCGACTGGACGCAGATCCGTGCGGGTGCGGAGAGGTACGCTGAGGCGGGCGCGACCGAACTGTTCTACGAACCCAACTGGGATCCCCGTATCGGTGGGCTCGACCCCGACCCGCGGGTCGCCGCGGAGCTCGGCGCGGAAGTTCTCGCGGGCCTTGCGCCGAACCACTGATCGACTCCCCAATACACCGGCCGTAATCGAACGCCGATAAATGCGCGATCTTGTTGCTCACCGCGACTACGGAACGTTCATCGGCGCGAGCCGATGGCGGTTCGAAATCGGAAACCGCTGGGAAACAGTGCGGCAGCATCGGGCGCTCACCAGGGCCGGTAACTCTCCGCAACTGCAAGAACGCATAAGCACGGTAAACCCGACATTCTCAGCCCTCCGGTCGTTTCGCCGCATGGGAGATGGCGCCTTTACCCCCAAAATGGGTTCTTATGACCACGGCACTCGGAGCACGATATGACCTAGGCCTTATGGCAACGAACCCGTTCCGTTACCGGATCGATGCGTCAACACATTTCTCGGCCTGCGGATCTCGGATAAATTTCTGAACCGCGGCAGACGAATACCGCTCACATAGCGCCGTGGGGGCGCGTCACCGGGGGAGGGATTGGTGCGTGGTACAACCAAGTATCGACTCCGGCCGCATGCTGGCGATCCTGAAGCGCATCGAGCGCCCGCCGTCGCGACGACGGGCCGAGTCGACCCGCCCGGGACCGGGCAGGAGGACCAGGCTCGCCACCGCGAGTGACAGGTTCGTTTCGCGATCAAGTCCGCTACGAGGAGACACCGCATCATGAGCAACACCCCGGCCACCGCCGACTCACGCTCACCAGGCACCGAGGACACGGCGGTAGCGGTTCTCCAGCCCGATACGGCTGCGAAGGCATTCGTCGGCCGTTCACCGGGCCAGCTCGCGTGGATCCGCCTCAAGCGGGACCGGACCGCGTTCGGCAGCTTCATCACCGTCGTGTTCTTCATCCTCATCGCGCTGTTCGCGCCGGTGATCTCCCGGCTGTACGGGATGACGGCGACCGAGGGCTTCAGTGAGAAGCTGACCTACCAGGGCCTGCCCACCGGCTACCTGGGCGGCATCAGCGGCGACCACTGGCTGGGCCTCGAGGCCGGCATCGGCCGTGACCTGTTCATGCAGCTGATCTTCGGCCTGCGTACCTCGCTGATCATCGCCTTCCTGTCCGCGATCATCTCGATCGTGCTCGGCGTGGTGATGGGCATCGTGTCCGGCTACTTCGGCGGCTGGGTCGACCAGGCGATGACCTGGTTCACCGACTTCATGCTGGCGTTCCCCTTCCTGGTCTTCGCGCTGGCGATCATCCCGATCATCAACACCGCCGCCTACGACGTGGGCGAAGAGGTGCCCGGCTCGTTCCGGATCGCCGTGATCATCGGGGTGTTCGCCCTCTTCGGCTGGATGACGACGGCCCGCCTGGTGCGCGGCCAGATCCTGTCGCTGCGCGAGCGGGAGTACGTGGAGGCCGCCCGGGCTGCCGGCGCCGGCAGCGCGCACATCCTTTTCAAGCAGCTGCTGCCGAACATCTGGGCACCGATCCTGGTCTCCTTCTCTCTGGCGCTGCCCGGCTTCATCGCCGCCGAGGCCGCCCTGTCGTTCCTCAACATCGGTGTGGTGGAGCCCACCCCCGACCTCGGCCGCCTGGTCTACTACGGCCGGCAGTGGCTGGGCACCCCGGACTGGGCCTACTTCCTCATTCCCGCGACGACCGTGTTCATCGCCGTCCTCGCGTTCAACCTGCTGGGCGACTCTCTTCGCGACGCACTCGACCCCAAGTCGTCGAAGTGACCGGCCGGAACTGAAACACAACTGAAAACCGGGTACTTCCGCTCGTGCCGCGGCGGGTCGCGTGGCCCAGGCACGTATCGGTTGAGAGAAGGAGAACCTAAGTGCGACGCAAGTTCGGAGCGCTGCCCGTCGGCGTTCTGGCGGTTGCCCTTGTTGCCAGCGGTTGTTCGGAGACCACGAACGACCCGGCCGGCGGCGGCAACACTCAGAACGTAGTGCAGACCGGCACTATCGCAACCGACCCCGCGGAATCGCAGGGTCCGGCCAAGGCTGTCGAGGGCGCCACGAAGGGTGGCGTCGTCAAGCTCCTCCACGCGGCGGAGTTCGAGCACCTCGACCCCCAGAAGATCTACGTCTCGGACGCGCTGTCCATGGCGACCCAGTTCGCCCGTACCCTCACCGGGTACAAGGAGGACGGCAAGGGCAACCTGAAGCTGGTCGGCGACCTCGCCACCAACGCGGGTGAGGACGTCAACGGCGACTGCAAGGTGTGGAAGTACACCCTGAAGGACGGCCTGAAGTTCGAGGACGGCACGCCGATCACCGGTGCCGACGTCGTCTACGGCATCTCGCGCTCGTTCGACCCGGACTGGGGTGTGGGCCCGACCTACATCCAGCAGTGGCTGACCGGTGCGGTGGAGTACAACACCACCTACAAGGGCCCGTTCCTGAGCCCCGGTGCGGACGTTCCCGGCCTCAAGGCCGAGGGCAACGTGATCACCTTCACGTTCCCCGCCGCCCAGTGTGAGACCCCGTTCGCGGTGGCCATGCCCACCTCGGCGCCGGTCCCGAAGGCGAAGGACACCAAGGGCGACTACGACCGCAAGCCGGTCTCGTCCGGTCCGTACATGATCAAGGAACACGCGTACGACCAGTACATCGACTTCGTTCGCAACCCCAACTGGGACCCGGCGACCGACCCGATCCGTAACGCGTACCCGGACGGTATCCGTGTCGAGTTCGGTATCGACGCCGAGACCGGTGCCAACCGGATCGTCGCCGACGCCGCCGAGGACAAGACCGCCTTCATCTGGGCGAACGTCCCGGCCGCGGTGCTGTCGAAGACCAACACTCCTGAGGTCAAGGAGCGGGTCAAGGCCGGCGCGTCGCAGTACGTCGAGTACACCTGGATCAACACCGACCGGGTCAAGGACCTGAAGGTGCGCCAGGCGCTCAACTACGCCGTCGACCGTGACGCGATCATCAAGGTGCGCGGCGGTGTCGACCAGTTCGGCTCGACCATCATCTCGCCGACCATCGCGGGCTACCAGAACTTCAACGCCTACGACGGTGGCCAGACCGGCAACCCGGAGAAGGCGAAGGAACTGCTCGGCGGCCAGCCGCTGAAGCTGACCTACGCGTTCCCGAACGTCCCGGTGCGTCAGCAGATGGCGGCGAAGACCAAGGAGGTCTACGCCAAGGCCGGTATCGAGCTGGTCCTGACCCCGCTCGACCCCGCGACCTACTACGACAGCGTCGGCACCAAGGGCAACCAGTACGACCTGATCCGTGGTGGCTGGGGCGCCGACTGGCCGTCCGCCTCGACCGTGATCCCGGCTCTGCTCGACGGCCGTACGATCCGTGACAAGGGCAACCAGAACCTCGCCTACTTCAACTCTGACGAGGTCAACAAGGAGATCGACCGGATCAAGACGCTGAAGGTCGCCGAGGCCGCCCCCGCGTGGGCCGCTCTGGACAAGCTCATCATGGAGAAGCACGCGCCGCTGATCCCGCAGTACTACATCGGGAACTACGAGATCACCGGTTCCAAGATCGGCGGGACGTTCCTGAGCGACTCGTACGGTCACATGACCCTCAACACCATGTTCGTCAAGCCGTAACAGTCTCTCCAGTCACGCCGGTGGGATGATCGCGCAACCCGCGGTCATCCCACCGGCCGTGGCCAGTCAAGAGGAATGTAGAGAACCGTGCTCCGCTTCCTGATCAAGCGCCTGCTACTGGCGTCGACCACGCTGGTGGCCATCTCGATCGTCACCTTCCTGCTGTTCTTCGCGGTCCCGTCCAGTCCCGCGTGGGTGATGTGCGGGCGGAACTGCTCCCCCGAGCGGATCGCCCAGGTCGAGCAGAGCCTCGGTCTCGATCAGCCGATCACCAAGCAGTACACCGACTTCGTCAAGGGCATCTTCGTCGGCCGTACCATCAACGACGCCGGCACCATCCGCGAGTGCGACGCCCCCTGCCTCGGATACTCCTTCCGCAGCAAGGAGCCCGTCACCGACACCATCGAGCGGTCGCTCCCCGTCACGGTGAGCATCGTGGCCGGCGCGATGGTGGTCTTCCTGACCGTCGGCATCGGCCTCGGCATGCTGGCCGCGCTCAAGAAGGGCACGGTCTTCGACCGGGTCGCGATCGGCGCCTCCGTCGGCTTCGCCTCCACCCAGACCTACACCCTCGGTGGTGTCCTGCTCCTGCTGCTCGTCTACTCGACCGGCCTGCTGCCCAACCCGCATTACACGCCCATCACCCAGGATCCCCTGGACTGGGCGGGTGGCATGCTGCTGCCCTGGATCACCCTCGGCCTGATCAACTCGGCGCTCTACGCCCGGTTGTCGCGGGCCCAGATGATCGAGACGCTTCAGGAGGACTTCGTCCGGACGGCGCGGGCCAAGGGCCTGTCCGCCCGGGTGGTCAACCGGCGCCACGCGCTGCGTGCCGCGATCACCCCGATCATCACGATCGCCGGTGTCGACCTGGGCGCCTACCTCGGCGGCGTGGTCATCACCGAAAGCGTGTTCAGCCTCAACGGCATCGGTCGTGAGGCCGCGCAGGCGGTGCAGGACCTGAACCTGCCCCTGGTGATGGCGACCGTCCTGCTGGCGGCATTCTTCATCGTCGCCATGAACATCATCGTCGACATGCTCTACGCGGTGATCGACCCCCGCGTGCGACTCGGCTGAGCCGTGCGGAGCTGACGTGGAAAAGAGCGAAATGACGACCTCGACCAGCCCTGCCGCGGCCGCCGTGGACCCGGAGGCCTACCTGCAGGTACGCGATCTCAAGGTGCAGTTCCCCACCGAGGACGGCCTGGTTCGCGCGGTGGACGGCGTGACCTTCTCGGTGCGCCGCGGCCAGACCCTCGGCATCGTCGGCGAGTCCGGCTCCGGCAAGAGCGTGACCAGCATGTCGATCCTCGGGCTGCACAATCCCGCCCGTACGAAGATCACCGGTGAGATCTCGATCGGTGGCAAGAACATCGTCGGGATGAAGGAGCAGCAGCTTCAGCGGCTCCGCGGCAAGGACGTCGCGATGATCTTCCAGGATCCGCTGTCCGCGCTGCACCCGTACTACAAGGTCGGTGCGCAGATCGCCGAGGCGTACAAGGTGCACCACCCGTCGGCGAGCAAGAAGGAGGCCACCACGCGGGCGGTCGACATGCTCGACCGGGTCGGCATCCCGCAGCCTCAGCGTCGCGCCAACCAGTACCCGCACGAGTTCTCCGGCGGTATGCGCCAGCGCGCCATGATCGCGATGGCCCTGGTCAACGACCCGGCACTGGTGATCGCCGACGAGCCGACCACCGCCCTGGACGTGACCGTGCAGGCGCAGATCCTGGAGCTCCTCGAGGACCTGCAGCGCGAGTTCCAGTCCGCGATCATCATGATCACGCACGACCTCGGCGTGGTGTCGCAGGTCGCCGACGACGTTCTGGTGATGTACGCGGGACGGCCCGTCGAGACCGGCTCGGTGGAGCAGATCATGAAGCGGCCGCAGCACCCGTACACCTGGGGTCTGCTCGCCAGCGTTCCGTCGCTGCACGGCGACGCCACCGTCGACCTGGTGCCGATCAAGGGCAACCCGCCCAGCCTGATCAACCTCCCCACGGGTTGTTCCTTCAACCCGCGCTGTCGTTACGCCGGCCAGAACGGCAACCGCTCCTTCTCCGAGGTTCCGGAGCTCCGCCCGGCCGGCGAGCCGGGGCACAACGTCGCCTGCCACATGTCCTTCGAGACCCGGCAGCGGCTGTACGCAGAAGACATCGCGCACGCAGGAGTGGCCCAATGACTGATCTCGCAGGCACCGCGGCGGGCACGGCCACGACGACCACTCCGGCCCGTGAGCCGCTGCTCAAGGTCGAGGGCCTGACCAAGCACTTCCCGGTCCGTTCCGGTCTGTGGGGCAAGGGCTCCGTGGTCCGCGCGGTGGAGAACGTGAACTTCGAGGTCCACCCGGGTGAGACGCTCGGTCTGGTCGGCGAGTCGGGCTGTGGCAAGACCACGACCGGCCGCATGCTGGTCCGGCTGCTCGAGCCGACCGCCGGCAAGATCACCTTCGATGGTGAGGACATCACCCACACCAAGGGCGCCCGGCTGCGCAAGCTGCGCCAGGACATCCAGATCATCTTCCAGGACCCGTACGCGTCGCTGAACCCGCGGCACACGGTCGGCCGGATCGTCGCGATGCCGCTTCAGGTCAACGGCATCACGCCGCCCGGCGGTGTGAAGCGGCGGGTGCAGGAGCTGCTGGAGACGGTCGGTCTCAACCCGGAGCACTACAACCGGTACCCGCACGAGTTCTCCGGCGGCCAGCGGCAGCGCATCGGCATCGCCCGGGCCCTGGCGCTGAAGCCCAAGCTGATCGTCGCCGACGAGCCGGTGTCCGCGCTCGACGTGTCGATCCAGGCGCAGGTGGTCAACCTGCTCCGCCAGCTGCAGCGCGACCTGGGGCTGTCCTTCGTCTTCATCGCCCACGACCTGGCGGTGGTCCGGCACTTCTGTGAGCGGATCGCCGTCATGTACCTGGGGCGGATGGTCGAGGTCGGTACGCGTCAGCAGATCTACGAGAACCCGGCCCACCCGTACACCCGCGCCCTTCTCTCCGCCGTGCCGGACGTGACGAAGCTCGGTGGCCACGGCCGGATCAAGCTGGAGGGTGACGTCCCGTCGCCGATCGACCCGCCGTCCGGCTGTGTCTTCCACACCCGCTGCTGGAAGGCGCAGGAGAAGTGCTCGGCCGAGGCGCCGGTGCTCCTGCCCAACCCGAACGGCTCGATCTCGGCCTGCCACTTCCCCGAGACGGGCGAAGTGGTCTGATCCACGCCCGCTGATCGTCAACCGCCTCCCGCGCTCTCGGCGCGGGAGGCGGTTCGTTTTACCCTGTCCGGGTGGATCAGCGATCTCCGACCGTCTATCGCACCAAGTCGTGGCAGAACCGCCGCCGGGTGGTGACCGTCCTCGGCGGCGCCGGCCTGGTGCTGGGCGGCTACCTGCTCGGCCGCTGGCAGGACACACCTGCCGAGCCGGTCGTCACGCCGCAGGTGGTGGTCACCACCGCGGCCGCGGCGCCGGCCGCCACCTCGGCGCAGCCGGAGGCGTCCCCCTCGCCCAGCGCTATCCCCTATCCGGTGCTCCAGGCCGAGTCGGCCACCGAACGGGCCGGAGTGGAGACCGAGGGCACCGAGGACGAGGGCGGCGGTGACTACGTCGGGTGGATCAACCGGGACGATCATCTGCGGTTCGACAACTTCGACTTCGGCGAGGTGCCGGCCGGTCAGGTGCGGCTACGGGTGGCGTCCGGCACCGGCATCACCGGCCGGCTGCAGATCCGGCTGGACAGCCGGGACGCCGCGCCGGTCGGTGAGCTCTCGGTGAGCGACACCGGGGGCTGGCAGGAGTGGCGTACGAACACCGCCGCCCTCCAACCGGTCACGGGAGTGCACACGGTGTTCGTCACGTTCACGTCGGCCGACGGCGGCGACTTCCTCAACCTGAACTGGCTGCAGTTCGCGCACTGAGCCCGGTCGTCAGACGGCCGCCCCGGTCCGGCGGGGCGTGCCCTCCAGGGCCGGGATGCTCAGGGTCAGCACGCCGTCGTCATATCGCGCGTCGAGCCGGTCGGTGTCGAACCTCCCGGCGAGCGGGACCTCCCTGACGAGGGTGCCCGCGGGGTGCTCGGTGACCACGGCCGGCGGGGTCTCCGGCCCGGGACGCCGGCGCGCGGCGCGGACGGTCAGCGCGCCACCGTCGGCCGTGATGTCGATCGAGGCCGTGTCGGCGCCGGGCAGGGCGATGTCGATGTGGAACGTGCCGTCCACCCGGTAGGCGTCGAGCCGGGCCCCGGAGCCCCGGTCCGAGCCCTCCAGGACGCGGGCGGTGAGGGTGGTGAGCATGGGTGGCTCCCTGTTCGCTTGAGCTTGGGTGACTCGAGTCTGAGAACCGGGAATCCATGGGCGCGATTCCCCCACTACTTTGTGACGGCCGCCGCTCTGCCGGCCTGCGCTTCTTCGAACGTATGTACTAAAGTGGCGGCATGATCCTGCACGCCGATCTGGACTCGTTCTACGCGTCGGTCGAGCAGCGCGACGATCCCGCGCTGCGCGGCCGGCCGGTCCTGGTCGGTGGCGGGGTGGTGCTGGCCGCCTCCTACGAGGCGAAGGCGTTCGGGGTGCGTACCCCGATGGCTCTCGGCCGGGCGAGGGCGCTCTGCCCGCACGCCGTGGTCGTGCCGCCGCGGATGGCCGCCTACGCGGCGGCCAGCAGGGCCGTGTTCGAGGTGTTCCGCGACACCACGCCCCTCGTCGAGCCGCTCTCCATCGACGAGGCCTTCCTCGACGTGGAGGGCCTGCGCCGGATCCGCGGGACACCGGAGGAGATCGCCCGCGTGCTGCGGGCGGAGGTCCGCGCGCGGACCGGGCTGCCGATCACGGTCGGTGTGGCACCCACCAAGTTCCTGGCGAAAGTGGCCAGCGGGGCCGGCAAGCCGGACGGGCTGCTGATCGTGCCACCCGGCCGGGAGCTGGAGTTCCTGCACCCACTCCCGGTGGAGAAACTGTGGGGCGTCGGCCCGGTCACCGCCGCCAAACTGCGCGAGCGCCAGATCCACACGGTCGGGCACGTCGCCCGGATCGGGGAGGCGGCACTGATCGCGATGCTCGGCGGCAACGCCGGACGGCACCTGCACGCGCTCGCACACAACCACGACCCCCGCCGGGTGGAGACCGGGCGGCGGCGCGGCTCGATCGGGGCGCAATGCGCGCTGGGCCGCTCCGGCTCACGCGGCTTCCCCGAGGTCGAGGCGGTTCTCGGCGCCCTCGTCGACCGGGTCACCCAGCGGATGCGGCGGGCCCACCGGGCCGGGCGGACGATCACGTTGCGGCTGCGGTTCGGTGACTTCAGCCGGGCCACCCGGTCGCGCAGCCTGCTCAAGGCCACCATGCAGACCGGCGCGGTATTGCGGACCGCGGTCGACCTGCTGCGCGAGGCGTGGCCGCTGATCGGCGAGCGGGGGCTCACCCTGGTCGGTGTCGCGGTCAGCAACCTCGACGGTGACGGCGCGGTCCAGATGGAGCTGCCGTTCGAGCCACCCCGGGCCGACGGGCTGGACGCGGCGGTCGACCGGGTTCGCGACCGGTTCGGGTCCGGTGCCCTGCGACGGGCCGCGATGATCGGCCGCGAGATCTCCCCGTCGGTCCCGATCCTCCCGGACTGAGCCGCCGTCGCGCCCTGCCCAAGATCGGCCCGGCGGGCGCCGCGCTTCACGGGGCGGGCCTGCCCGGTGCGGACTGATCGGCGCGGGCGTCGCGGTTCACGCGCCTCCCCGCGCGAGGCGGCCGGATCAGTGCGGGCGTCGCGCTTCACGCGCCTCCCCGCGCGAGGCGGCCGGATCAGTGCGGGCGTCGCAGTTCATGCGCGTCCCCGCGCGACGCGGCCGGATCGCGCGGGCGTTGCAGTTCATGCGCGTACCCGCGCGACGCGATCGGATCGGTGCGTGGCGTCGCGCTTCACGCGCGTTCCGCGGTGCGGCCGGAACGGGGCGGGCGCTGTTCAGGGGGTGCTCTTGCGGGATGCGGCCGGGTCGGGGCGGCGGCGGGTGAGCAGCCAGGCGACGCCGCCGCAGATCGCGCCCACCGCGAGGCCGGTGACCAGGCTGGACAGGGTCATCCCGGCGCGGGCCAGTGGCTCGGCGACGGACGCCTCGCCGTTCCACAGGGCGTTGTGGATGACGGCCAGGCAGATGCCGTAGACGGCGCCCGCCCCGAGCAGGAGCCGCACCGGGGACGGCGAGCGGGTCACCGCGGTCACCACCCAGATCAGCAGCGGCACGAAGACCAGCAGTGCGTTGAGGCCGGTGCCCTCGTGGACCAGGCCGAGGTCGTGCAGGACCGCCCGGGGCGCCGCGAGCAGGCCCAGAACGATCATGAGGGGGATGTCTTTCCGCATGGGATCCGACGGTAGGGATCGGGGCGGCACGGCGAATCCCGCCGGTGGCGTCGGCAGGTGTCGCTTTTCGGCGTACCCGGACCCGGAGAACTCTGCCTAGCATCACAGAGGTGCGGAAGATGCTGGTGGACGGCGCGGTCGCGGCCGGTGTCGCCGGGGTGCTGGCGCTGATCGCCTCGGCGGACCTCGGTGGGCGGGGCGGCATCGGCGCCTATCTCGGGGCGGCGGCCCTCGGCGCGCTGATGCTCGGGCGGCGGCGCCACTCGCGTACCGTGCTGATCCTGACCGTTCTTGGTCTTTTCGCCTATTATGCCGCCGGGTTTCCGGCGATCGGTGTCGCGGTCCCGGTGGCCGCCGCGCTGTACTCGGCCGCCGAGGCCGGGCATCGCCGGATCGCCGTCGTTGCGGCGCTGGTCGCCCTGGTGGTCTCCGTGGTGTTCCGGCTGCGGGAAGGGCAGGACTTCGGGCTCGTGGTGCTGTACGACGGGATCGGCCACCTCGCCCTGATGGCGGCCGCGATCGCCCTCGGTGAGCTGGTCCGGGCACGCCGCCGGATCGCCGCGCTCACCGGGCGCCAGATCGCACTGGAGGCCGGGCGCCGGGTTCACGAGCACAATCAGGAACTCTCCCGGGAGCTGCACGACTCGATCGGGCATGCGCTGACCGTCGCCGCGATTCAGGCCAATGTGGCGCGGCAGGAGGCGCCGCATCGGCCGGACGCCGCGGTCGCCGCCCTCGACCACGTGGCGCGGGCGCTCTCCGACGCACTCGCCGAGCTGCGGAGCACCGTCCGGACCCTGCGGGCCGGGCCGGAGCCGTCACTCGGCGACCTGGGCGCGCTGATCGACACCGCCCGGGACGCCGGTTTCCGGGTACGCACCGCGATCGAGCCGGTCGAGGATCCGGCGACCGCGGCCACCGCGTACCGGCTGGTCCGGGAGGCGGTGACGAACGTGCTGCGGCACTCGGCGGGCCGCAGCATCGCGGTGGAGATCCGCGAGGACGACGGACTCGTGCTGGTCAGCGTGGAGGACGACGGTCCGCCCAGCGGTCCGGAGGCGGCCGGGGCGGGCCTGACCGGGCTCCGCGAGCGGGTCACCGCGGCCGGCGGGCGGCTCGACGCCGGACCGGTCGCCCACGGATGGCGGGTCAGCGCCGCCCTGCCGCTGGCGGCGGCCCGGTGAGCCCGGTACATGACGGCGGTCGACGACCAGCCGCTAGAGGTGGCCCGGTGAGCCCGGTACATACCGCCGGTCGACGACCAGCCGTTGGAGGTGGCCCGGTGAGCGCGGTACATGGAGCCGGTCGACGACCAGCCGCTGGAGGTGGCCGGTGAGCGCGGTGCGGGTGGTGCTCGTCGATGACCAGTCGCTGGTCCGGGCCGGGATAACGGCCCTGCTCACCGGCGACGCGGACGGCCCGGGCGAGACGATCGAGGTGGTCGGGGCGGCGCAGGACGGGATCGCCGGGGTGGCGCTGGTACGGCGGCTGCGGCCGGACGTCGTCCTGATGGACATCCGGATGCCGGGTGGGGACGGCATCGCCGCCGTGCGGGAGCTCCGGGCCGGGCCCACCGGGCGGGACGTCGCGATTCTCATGCTGACCACATTCGACACCGATGAGGAGGTGCTCGGAGCGATGCGGGCCGGCGCCGACGGCTATCTGCTCAAGGACACCGCGCCCGGACCGCTGCGGGACGCCGTCCGGGCCGCCGCCCGCGGGGAGCCGGTCCTCTCCCCCGGGGTGACCCGGCAGGTCATGGCGCACGCGGCCGCCGCACCGCAGCCGGTTCCCGACGCGCGGCTGGAGCGGCTCACCGCCCGGGAGCGGGAGGTGCTGGCCGCTCTCGCGGACGGCGACGACAACGCGGCGATCGCCCGGGCGTTGTCGTTGAGCCCGGAGACCGTCCGGACGTACGTCCACCGGATCCTGGCCAAACTGGAGGCCGGAAGCCGCGCGCAGCTCGTCGCCATCGCTCATCGCAGCGGCCTGGCGGCGGCCCGCCGCCGTGCGTGAGGCAGACTCAGGGCGTGCGGAAGATCTGTGTAGTCGGAATCGGCGCGGGCGACCCGGACCATCTGACCCTGCAAGCGGCGAAGACGATCGGCCGGACCGATGTGTTCTTCCTGCTCGACAAGGGTGAGACCAAGGCGAGCCTGATCGAGCTGCGGGAGCGTCTGATCCGGGGTTACTCGCAGCCCCGGAAGCGGATCGTCGAGGGCCGCGACCCGGACCGTGATCGCAACCCGGCCGACTACACCGGCACCGTCGCCGACTGGCGGCACCGGCGTTCCCTGGTCCTGGAGGAGCTGATCGTCGAGCACCTGAAGGACGGTGAGACCGGCTCGATCCTGGTGTGGGGCGACCCGTCGCTCTACGACTCGACGATCGCCATCCTCGAGGAGATCCTGGAGCGCGGGGCGGTCACGTTCGAGTTCGAGGTGATCCCCGGCATCAGCAGTGTGTCCGCGCTGGCCGCCAAGCACCGGATCGGCCTCAACCGGGTCGGGCAGGCGTTCCAGGTGACCACCGGGCGGCGCCTGGCGGAGGGCTGGCCGGAGGGCGCCGACGACGTGGTCGTGATGCTCGACGCCCAGCACGCGTTCACCAGATACCCGGACGCCGACATCTACTGGGGCGCCTACGTCAGCACCCCGGACGAGCTGCTCGCGGCCGGGCCGGTGGCCGAGGTCGGCGACGAGATCGTCAAGACCCGCACCGAGGCCCGCGAGCAGCACGGCTGGATCATGGACACCTACCTGCTGCGCCGCCGCCCCGACGCGGGCTGACACGGTTACGCCGGGCCGTCCTCCAGGTCGCCCTCGGTCTCCAGATAGAGCTGCTGGAGCGCGGCCAGCGTCTCCGGCTCCGGCGAATCCCACAGCTTGCGGTCGGCAGCCTCCAGCAGGCGCTCGGTGATGCCGTGCAACGCCCACGGGTTGGACTGCCGCATGAACGCCTGGTTCTCGGCGTCCAGCACGTAGCTGGCGGCCAGCTGCTCATACATCCAGTCGGTGACCACACCGGCCGTCGCGTCGTAGCCGAACAGGTAGTCGACGGTCGCGGCCAGCTCGAAGGCTCCCTTGTAGCCGTGCCGCCGCATCGCGGCGATCCAGCGCGGGTTCACCACCCGGGCGCGGAAGATCCGCGCGGTCTCCTCGGTCAGGCTGCGGGTGCGTGCCTGGTCCGGGTTGGTGGAGTCGCCGATGTACGCCGCCGGAGCCTTACCGGTCAGCGCCCGCACCGTGGCGATCATGCCGCCGTGATACTGGAAGTAGTCGTCCGAGTCGGCGATGTCGTGCTCGCGGGTGTCGATGTTCTTCGCGGCCACGTCGATCCGGCGGTACGCGTTCTCCATGTCCCCACGAGCCGGGACCCCGTCCAGGTCACGGCCGTAGGCGAAACCGCCCCAGACCGCGTAGACCTCGGCCAGGTCGGCGTCGTCGCGCCAGTTCCGGCTGTCGATGAGCGGCAGGATGCCCGCACCGTACGCCCCCGGTCGCGACCCGAAGATCCGTGTCGTCGCCCGTCGCCAGTCGCCGTGCTCGCCCTGGTCGCGCAGCGCGTGCTCGCGCACGAAGTTGTCCGGCTCGTCGAGACCGGCGATCATCTGGAAGGCGTCGTCGAGCAGGGCGACCACGTGCGGGAACGCGTCCCGGAAGAAACCGGAGATGCGGACCGTCACGTCGACGCGCGGCCGGCCGAGCTCCCCGGCCGGGATCGGCTCCAGCCCGGTGACCCGGCGCGACGCCGGATCCCAGATCGGGCGGACACCGATCAGCGCCAGGATCTCGGCGATGTCGTCGCCGGCGGTGCGCATGGCGCTGGTGCCCCAGGCGGAGAGGCCGACCGAGCGTGGCCAGTCGCCGTAGTCGGCGCGGTAGCGGTCGAGCAGCGACTCGGCCATCGCCTGGCCGGTCTCCCAGGCGAGCTGGCTGGGGATCGCCTTCGGGTCGACGGAGTAGAAGTTGCGCCCGGTGGGCAGCACGTTGATCAGGCCGCGCAGCGGGGAGCCACTGGGGCCGGCCGGGACGTAGCCGCCGTTGAGAGCGTGCAGCACGTGGGTGAGCTCGTCGGTGGTCCGGGCCAGCCGGGGCACGACCTCGGTCGCGGCGAACTCCAGCACCCGCCGCACATCGGCGTCATCGGAGAGGCCGGAAACGGCGGAGACGTCCCAGTCGTGTTCCTCCATCGCCGCGATCAGCTCGCGGGCCTGCGCCTCGACCGCGTCGGTCTCCGCCGTGGAGGCGTCCTCGGCCAGGCCCAGCGCCTCGCGCAGACCGGGCAGGGCCGCCACCTTGCCGGCCCACATCTGCCGGGCCCGCAGCATCGCCAGCACCAGGTTGACCCGGGCCTCGCCGGCCGGCGCCGCACCGAGCACGTGCAGTCCGTCGCGGATCTGCACGTCCTTGACCTCACACAGCCATCCGTCGATGTGCATGATGAAGTCGTCGAACTCTTCGTCGTCGGGCCGGTGCTGGAGACCCAGGTCGTGGTCCATCTTGGCGGCCTGGATCAGGGTCCAGATCTGGGCGCGGATCGCCGGGAGTTTCGCCGGGTCGAGAGCCGCGATGTTGGCGTGCTCGTCGAGGAGCTGCTCGAGCCGGGCGATGTCGCCGTACGACTCGGCGCGGGCCATCGGCGGGATCAGGTGGTCGACCAGGGTGGCGTGCGCGCGCCGCTTGGCCTGGGTGCCCTCGCCCGGGTCGTTGACCAGGAACGGGTAGATCAGCGGCAGATCGCCGAGGGCCGCGTCGGTGCCGTCCGATGCGGACATGCCGACGTTCTTCCCCGGCAGCCACTCCAGGTTGCCGTGCTTACCGACGTGCACGACGGCGTGCGCGCCGAAGTCGTCGGCCAGCCAGCGGTAGGCGGCCAGGTAGTGGTGGCTGGGCGGCAGGTCGGGATCGTGGTAGATGGCGACCGGGTTGGCCCCGAACCCCCGCGGTGGCTGCACCATGACCACGACGTTCTCGTCGCGGAGTGCGGCCAGCACGATGTCGCCGCCGTCGGTGTACAGCTCGCCGGGCGGCTGCCCCCAGTGCTGCACGACGCTCGCCCGGAAATCCTCCGGCAGGGTCGCGAACCAGGCCGCGTAGCGCTCGCCGGAGATCCGCACCGGGTTGGCCGCCAGTTGCTCCTCGGTCAGCCAGTCCGGGTCCTGCCCGCCGGCCGCGATCAGCGTGTGGATGAGCCCGTCACCGTCGTAGGACCCGAAGTCGCCGATCCGGTAGCCCTCCTCCGCGAGAGCCGCGAGCAGGGCGACCGTCGAGGCCGGCGTGTCCAGGCCGACCGCGTTGCCGATCCGGGAGTGCTTGGTCGGGTAGGCCGACAGCATCAGCGCGATCTTCTTCTCCGCGGCCGGGACGTGCCGCAGCCGGGCGTGCGACACCGCGATCCCGGCGACGCGGGAGGCCCGCTCGGGGTCGGCAACGTAGACCGACAGCCCGTCCTCGTCGATCTCCTTGAACGAGAACGGCACCGTGATGATCCGCCCGTCGAACTCGGGGATCGCCACCTGCGTCGCCGCGTCCAGCGGGGTGAGCCCGTCGTCGCTGGCCTCCCAGGCGGCCCGCGAGCTGGTCAGGCAGAGCCCCTGGAGGATCGGCACGTCGAGGTCGGCGAGCACACCGACGTCCCACGCCTCGTCGTCGCCGCCCGCCGACGCCGTGGCCGGGCGGGTGCCGCCGGCCGCCAGCACCGTCACCACCAGCGCATCCGCCTTGCGCAGCTCGGCCAGCAGCTCCGGCGGCGCGGTCCGCAGCGAGGCGGTGAAGATCGGCAGCGGCCGTGCGCCCTTCGCCTCGATCGCCTGGCACAGCGCCTCGACGAAGGCGGTGTTGCCGGCCATGTGGTGGGCGCGGTAATAGAGCACCGCGACCGTCTCCCGGCCGGTGGACTCCGGGCGTGGCAGGAGACCCCACTGCGGGGTCTCGGTCGCCGGCGCGAATCCGTTGCCGGTCAGCAGCACCGTGTCGGAGAGGAAGTCGTGCAGCGACGCCAGATTCTCCGCGCCGCCCTGCGCCAGATAGGTGTGCGCGTCCGCGGCGACACCGGCCGGCACCGTCGAGAGCTTCATCAGCTCCGCGTCGGGCGCCTGCTCGCCGCCGAGCACCACGACCGGCAGGTCGCCCGCGAGCAGCGCGTCGAGGCCCTCCTCCCAGGCGCGGCGGCCGCCGAGGATGCGCACCACGACCAGGTCGACGCCGTCGAGCAGGGCGGGCAGGTCACCGACAGCGGTGCGGGCCGGGTTGGCCGGGCGCCACGCCGAGCCACTGGCCCGGGCACTGAGCAGGTCGGTGTCGGATGTCGACAGCAGCAGGAACACGCGCACTCCCCCTCGGGGTCCGCGCCCCGGGTAGACGGACATCACAGCGACCGGAGTTCCTGGCTCCCGGGGAAAATCCCCTGGTGACAGTGGCGGGACCGCGCCGGACTCACACCGGCTTCCTCCGCGGCGTCGCCGCTCGTTGGCCCCTAACCTTTCCGAACCCCGGTGTCCCGCGTCAAGGTGGAACGCCCGCTGTGACGCTCCCGACCCACCGCACGACGGAGATGAATTCCTGTCGGGGGTCGGCCGTAGTATCCGGGCCATGACTCCCCGTTCCAGCGACACCGACGCCTGTCCCGGCGCGCTGCGGCTGCACGCCGCGGCCGACGGCATGCTGGCCCGGGTCCGGCTGCCCGGGGGGATGCTGTCCGGCGCTCAGCTGCGCTCGCTGCGCGAGCTGGCCGAGGAGTTCGGTGACGGCTGTCTGGAGCTCACCTCCCGGGCGAATCTCCAGCTCAGAGCATTGAAGCCAGACGATGCGCCGGCCTTGGCGGCCCGGTTGCGGTCGGCGGGCCTGCTGCCTTCACCGACCCACGACAATGTACGGAACATTGCGGCCCCGCCTCTTCCCGGATCGCCTCTGCGCGCTCTCGTAGGACGGCTCGACCTCGCGATCCAGGCTGACGCCGCCCTGGCCGCCCTGCCCGGCAAGTTCCTCTTCGCCATCGGCCGGGTCCCGCTCGCCGCCGACGTCGCCGCCGTCCAGGGCGCGGGCGGTGGCCTGTTCACGATCCGGCTCGCCGGGGAAGACACCGGTCTACGTGCCGGTTTCGACGAGGTGGTGCCGGCCCTCATCGCCACCGCCCACGCGTTCCTCGCCGAGCGGGAGGCGCAGCGGTCCGGCGGTGCGGCGGCGTGGCGACTGCGGGAGCTCGCCGGCGGCCCGGCCCGCGTCTCGGCCCGGGTGGCGGCGGCACTCGGTCTGACATCCGCGCCGGTCGAGGTGGCGACACCGGTCGGCGCCCCGGCCCCGGCTGACCTGGTCGGGGTCGACGCCCCGGATCCGCATGACCTGATCGAGGTCGGCGCCCCGGACCCCGGTGACCTGATCGGGGTGGTGCCACAGCCGGACGGGCTCGTCGCGGTCGCGGCGCTGGTGCCGTTGGGGCGGTTGGACGGCGTACCGATGAGGGTTCTGGAAGACGCCGGCCTGCTGGTCGTGACGCCGTGGCGCGGTGTGGTGGTGGCCGATCTGGCGCCGGAGGCGGCGGAGGCCTGGGCGGATCGCCTGGCCGGTGCCGGTCTCGCGGTGACGCCCGGCTCGTCCTGGTCCGGGGTGACCGCCTGCGCGGGCCGCCCGGGTTGCGCGAAGTCGCTGGCCGACGTGCGTGCCGACGCCGCCGCCGCGTCCCGTTTCGTCGACGGTCTCCCGGTCCACTGGGCCGGTTGCGCCCGCGCGTGCGGCAGCCCCTCGGGCCCGCACGTCCGCGCCGAGGCGACCGCCGGCGGTTACCTGATCACCCGCCGTCCGGGGAGTGGATCCGGGCTGGTCGGGCCATCGACGGCAGCGCCGGAAACGCCGAGGATCGGCGACCGCGGGCCGATTGCGGTGAGTGGGCTGGAAGACGCGATAGCGGTGGCGAGGAGGCCCTGAAGCATGGAGTACGTGCGTGACGGCGCGGAGATCTATCGGCGATCGTTCGCCACGATCCGCGCCGAGGCGGACCTGTCGGGGCTGCCGGAGGACGTGTCGCGGGTGGTGGTTCGGATGATCCACGCCTGCGGGATGGTGGATCTGGTGGACGACGTCCGGTTCAGTGCGGGTGTGGTGACCGCGGCGCGGAAGGCGCTGCTCGACGGCGCGGCGGTCCTCTGCGACGCGGAGATGGTCGCGTCCGGGGTGACACGGACCCGGTTGCCGGCCGCGAACGAGGTGATCTGCACGCTGCGTGACCCCGCCGTGCCGCGGCTGGCGGCGGAGATCGGCAACACCCGCAGCGCCGCCGCCCTGGATCTGTGGGGTGACCGGCTGGGTGGTGCCGTGGTCGCGATCGGTAACGCGCCGACCGCGCTGTTCCGGCTGCTGGAGATGGTCGCGGCGGGTGCGCCTCGGCCGGCCGCGGTGGTCGGGATCCCGGTCGGGTTCATCGGCGCGGCCGAGTCGAAGGAGGCGCTGGCCGAGTCCGGCCTGGAGTATCTGATCGTGCGCGGCCGCCGGGGTGGCAGTGCCATGACCGCGGCCGCGGTGAACGCCCTCGCCTCGGAAGCCGAATAGGCCGGAACGGAACAGAATGACGAACGACGCATTCCGCAGCGACACCGCGGCGGCGAGGACCGGGCGGCTCTTCGGGGTCGGGCTGGGCCCGGGTGACCCGGAGCTGGTCACGGTCAAGGCGGCACGGCTGATCGGCGCGGCCGACGTGGTGGCCTATCACGCGGCGCGGCACGGGCGCAGCAACGCCCGCGCGATCGCCGCCGGCTATCTGCGGGAGGGCCAGATCGAGGAGGCCCTGATCTACCCGGTGACCACCGAGACGACCGATCATCCGGGCGGCTATCAGGGCGCGATCGACGAGTTCTACACCGCGTCGGCGGCCCGGCTGGCCGCGCATCTGGACGCCGGACGCGACGTGGTGGTGCTCGCCGAGGGTGATCCGTTCTTCTACGGCTCCTACATGCACATGCACAAGCGGCTGTCCGGGCGGTATGAGACGGCGGTCGTTCCCGGGGTGACCTCGGTGAGTGCCGCCTCGGCGGTGCTGGGCCGGCCCCTGATGGAGCGGGACGAGGTGCTCACCGTCCTGCCCGGCACCCTGGAGCCGAAGGAACTGGCCGCCCGCCTGGCCACCACGGACTCGGCCGCCGTGATGAAACTGGGCCGCACCTTCGAGGGGGTGCGGGAGGCCCTGGAGCAGGCCGGCCGTCTCGACGACGCGTGGTATGTGGAGCGTGCCACCACCGACCGGGAGCGGTCGGCCCCGCTGCGTGACGTCGACCCGGCCACGGTGCCGTATTTCTCGCTGGCCCTGCTGCCGAGCCCGGCGGCCACCGCGTTCACCGCCGACGCCGGGCCCGGCCGGGCCGCCGGGCTGGACGTGCTGCTCGCCCCGCCCGCCGCGGGCACGGCCGTGCCGGACACCGGCATGGTCAGCCTGGAGGAGGCCAACGCGGCGGCGATGAGCCGGATCGAGACCGCCGGCCGGGCCGGTGGAGTGACCGTGGTCGGTCTGGGCCCGGGCGACCGGCACTGGCTGACCCCGGAGGCACAGGAGGCGCTGGCCGACGCCGACGACCTGATCGGCTACGGGCCCTATGTGGACCGGGTTCCGCCGAACCCGCGCCAGCGCCGGCACCCGTCGGACAACCGGGTCGAGGCGGAGCGGGCCGCGTTCGCGCTGGACCTGGCGAAACGCGGTCGCCGGGTGGCGGTCGTCTCGTCCGGTGACCCGGGTGTCTTCGCGATGGCCGCCGCCGTCCTGGAGGTGGCCGAGGACCCACAGTGGCTGGACGTCCCGGTGCGGATCATTCCGGGCCTGACCGCGGCGCAGGCGGTCGCGAGCCGTGCGGGCGCCCCGCTGGGGCACGACTTCTGCATCCTGTCGCTCTCCGACCGGCTCAAGCCGTGGTCGGTGATCGAGTCCCGGCTGGCGGCCGCCGCGGCCGCCGATCTGGTGATCGCCGTCTACAACCCGGCCTCGAAGACCCGCCGTGAGCAGCTGGTCCGTGCCCTGGAGCTGCTGCGGGACCATCGTCACCCGGGCACGCCCGTGGTGGTCGGGCGGGACGTCGGCGGCCCGGAGGAGTCGGTGCGCATCACCACGCTCGCCGCGCTCGACCCGGCCGGCGTCGACATGCGCTGCCTGCTGATCATCGGCTCGTCGCAGACCCGGGCGGTCACCCGCGGCGACGGGACCACCGCCGTCTACACGCCACGCCACTACCCGGACTGACGCCCGGAACCGGCGTCTCCCGGCGGCCGACGCGCGGACCATCGGCCGCCGTCCGGGGAATGAAGCCGCGTTCCCGGGGCGCTCCCGGATCGCAACCGCACTGCATCAGCCCGGGGCCTGACGACCCGGACACCGGCGACCGAAAGGAGGGGCCCCACCTGAACGATGCGAAGGGCTCAGAACAACCGTGACGACAGCTCGTACCCGTACCGCGGCGATCCTGGCCTCTACTCTTCTGCTCGCTGTCACACTTCCGGCCTCGGGTTCCTCGGCGGCCGAGCGCGGGCCCAGGGCATCGGCGCTTCCGGTCGGCGACCCGACGCCGGTGACCGCCCTCAACGAGACAGCGGTGACGTTGCAGTCCCGGCTCGCGGCGGTCACCACCGCCCGGACGATCAACTACTACCCGTCGAACGCCGGCTGGTCGGCGATGTGGACCGGGTTCGACGCCGGCCGCATCGAGGCGGACATGGCCAAGGCCGCCGCCCTCGGCGCGGACAACGTGCGGATCATCCTCTTCCCGCAGTCCTTCGGCTTCCCCAAGCCCCGCCTGGAGTACACCGAGCGGCTGCGCAAGTTCATCAGCATCGCCGACTCGCAGGGCCTGACCGTCAAGCTGACCCTGTTCGACTGGTGGTCCGGCTACTCCGACGCGGCCGGCAGCGCCGCCTGGGCGAAGGCCGTGCTCACGCCGTACGCCGACGACCGCCGGGTGCTGTCGGTGGAGCTGAAGAACGAGTTCGTGTCGACCGATCCGGCCGCCGTGACGTGGGTGCGCAACCTGATCCCGGCGGTCCGCGAGGCCGTCCCGCAGATGCCGCTGACCCTGTCGGTGGACGGCCAGAGCGGCGCGGCCGGCCTGGCCCGGATCCGGGCGGCCCTCACCGGCACCCCGCTGGACTACTACGACTACCACTTCTACGGGAACTCGGAGCGGGCCCTGGCCGAGATCCGGCGCGCGCAGGCGGCGGTCAGCCCCGACCCGATCGTGATCGGCGAGACCGGCCTGAGCACCGCCACCAGCAGCGAGGGCGAGCAGATGGCGTTCCTGGCGCGGACGTTCGCGGCCGCCGCCGAGGCCGGGGTGCGGTCGGTGGCGCCGTGGACGCTGTACGACTTCGCCGACGGCGCGATCCCGTCGAACTCGCAGGTCTCCAAGGTGCCGGCGCAGTACCGGTTCGGTCTGTACCGGGCCGACGGGACGGCCAAGCCGGCCGCCACCGTGGTCCGCAACGCGTGGGCCGGCCACCCGTTGACGAACAACCTGCTGGACCTCGATTTCGAGGCGAGCCCGGGCAGCTCGCCGTGGCGGCCCTACCTGGCCGATGAGGGTGTCGCCGTCCGGGCGCGTGACGTGGCCCGGACCGGCGGTTTCTCGGCGCGGTTCACCGGGACCGTCCGTAACGGCTCCAGCCTGCCGTCGGTTCGCACCTCACCGGTCGACCCGGTACAGGCCGGGCAGACCTGGCACGCCGAGGCGTGGGCCCGCGGCGCCGGGGTGACCGGCTCCAACGAGATCGCGCTGAGCTGGTTCGACATCAACGACCGCTGGCTGGGCCAGCACTCGTCGAAGCAGGTCGCGAAGGGCGACAGCGAATGGACGAGGCTGACCGTGGACGCGGTCGCCCCGGCCGGGGCGACCAGCGTCCAGCTTCACCTCAAGTCGGGCGACAACAAGGGCAGCGTCTGGTTCGACGACGTGGCGCTGTCGACCGGCGGGTCCTGAGCGACCCCGATCCGCGTCAGCAGGCGGGCGTACGCGTCGACCGTACGCCCCCAGGAAGAAGGGTCGGCGTGCCGGCGGCCGGCCAGGCCGGCGGCACGCACGATCGCCTCCCGCAGCTCGCCCGGCGCCGCCGCCGCGACGAAGACCGTGCCGCTGTAGTGCTCGGCGGCCTCGACGAGGCCGCCGACCGCGGTCACCACCACCGGCAGGCCGTGGCTCATCGCGATGTGCAGCGGACCGCTCGCCGAACTGCGCCGGTAGGGCAGTACCACCACGTCGGCGTGCGCGAAGAACTCGTTGACCTCGGCGTCGGCGACGTACCGGTTGACGAACTCGATCCGGTCCCGGACCGGCGACTCCTCGATCATCCGGCCCGGCCCGGTCCAGCCCTCCCAGGTCTCCCCCACCACCGTCAGGTGATAGTTCGGACCCAGGTCGGCGAAGGCCTCGACCAGATCTTCAAGCCCTTTGTACGGCCGGATCGTCCCGAAGAACAGCAGCCGGCACACGTCGTCGCCCGGTTCGCGTACCGGCCGGTCCGGCAGGTGGTGGTCGAACGGGCCGTGCAGCGCCACCTCGGCCGGCACCGCCCCCAGGTCGTACGCCTCGGCCAGCGCCACCTGATCGAACCGGGAGTGGACCACCACCCCGTCGGTGCGGCGCAGCAGCGGCCGGATGCAACGGCGCACGTAACGGGCCGCCCACCGGTGCCGTGCCTCCCCGGTGTCCTGCACCTCGTGGAACTCGACGATCACCCGGATCCCCCGCTTGCGGGCGGCCAGCGCCAGCACCAGGTACGAGTGCAGCACCGCCCCGGTCCACCACTGGAGCACCAGCACGTCCGGGGAGAACCGGCGCAGGAACCGCACCGCCCGGAGCAGGCTCGGCACCGCCCACCAGTCGACGCCGTCGAACACCCGTACATCCGGGTCGTAACGCAGGTCGGTGAGGGACCGGCCGACCCGGTCCCGGCCGGGGTAGAGCCGGGCCGGGAGCAGTCGGCGCATCAGGATCGCACCCACCTCGTAGCGGTCGTGCAGCGCGTTGCTGAGCCGGCAGGTGTAGTAGCTGATCCCGGACAGGAACCGCCATCCCGATCCGACCACCAGGATCCGGGGGGTACGGCCGGTCCCGCTCAGCATGCGGGCCTCGGCATGGCCGAACGACTCACTGGGCGGCGGCGATGCAGGCACGGTAGACCTCCTCGATCTGGGGGACGACGCGGGCCGCGGTGAAGTCGAGGCCACGCTGAAGACCGTTGGCACGCAAGCGGGCGGCCAGGTCGGGGTCGGTGAGCAGGCGCAGCAGCGCCGCATGCAGGGCCTCCGCGTCGCCGGGTGGCACCAGCAGGCCGTTCACGCCGTCGTCGCCGACCACGTCGAGCAGGCCCCCCGACGCGGACGCGATCAGCGGGGTGCCGGCCAGCATCGCCTCCACCGCGACCTGGCCCATCCCCTCCAGCAGCGACGGCACCACCCCGGCGGCCGCGTGCCGCCAGGACGCCATCACCTGCGGATGCGGGACATCGGTGCGGACCAGCACCCCCTCCGGCGCGGGCGGGGTGTCGTCGCGGGGCGTCCCGAGGCAGACCAGCCGGGGCGGGTCGTCCATCCCCGCGCGCAGCTTCTCGTAGGCGTCGAACAGCACGTCGATGCCCTTGTGCGGGCCGAGCTGACCGACGAACAGCAGGTACGGCCGGTCCGGCAGCCAGTCCGGGCGTGGCGTGTCCCGGGCCAGCTCGTCGAGTCCGTCCGGGACCAGGCTGGAGATCACCTGCACCGGCAGCTCACCCGGCAGCCGGGCCAGATTCAGCGCCGACGCCACCGAGTTCGAGATCGCCGTCAGGGAGTCGATGCCCCGGTGCCGGTGCGCCCGCAGACCGATGGTGAGCAGGGTCGACTTCGGTCTGCCGTACTGGCCGGACGCGCACGGGACACAGCGGCCCAGGCTCGGGCCGTCACAGCGGCGGCCGTTACGGGCGAACGTCTTGCGCACACACGTCAGCCCGAAATCGTGCGCGGTGTGGACGTGCGGCAGGCCCAGCGCGGTGCCGTGCAGCGGCAGATAGCTGTACATCAGCCAGTCGTGGCTGTGCACCAGATCGAAGTCGTGCGTGCGGAGCACCCGGGCGATCCCGGCCGTCGCCAGCGGGTCGGCCATCGTCGGATGGAACGGCTTGCGCGGATCCCGGTTCAGGCCGGGCGCCAGGGTGTTGATGATGCTGCGGATGCGGATCACCCGTACCCCGTTGATCGTCTCGTCGTGCGGCGCCTCCGGCGTCGCCAGCGTCAGCACGGTGATCTCGTGCCCGCGCCGCACCATCTCCTCACCGCTGGTGGCGATGCTGCGTTCCAGCCCGCCGATCACCGGCGCGTAGAGATTCGACAGATGCAGAACCCTCATCGTTTTCTCCCCGGTGGGTGTCTCACTGCCGGCTTGCCGCCGCTTTCCAACCTCCTGCGGTACGCCCACCGCGCCCCGCCCCTCACCGCCCGGACCTCGCGAGCCGTCGCCCACGCCGCTTCCCGGGCCACCAGGACTGTCCTCACCACCGCCGCCGCCCACGCCGCTTCCCCGGCCACCAGGACTGTCCTCGCCGCCGCCGCCCACGCCGCTTCCCCGGCCACCAGGACAGGTCTCACCGCCGCCGCCCACACCGCGCGAGCCGTCGCCCACACCGCTGTCCGGGCCCTTGTCGGGACCGGTTCCGGCCGCGGGTGCGCGGCGGGTCAGGGCGATCGCGCCGACCAGCAGGGCGGCGGCGGTCTGGCCGGTCAGCCAGGCGACACCGGCTCCCGTCACGCCGGAGCCGGGCAGCAGGAGCCAGGCCAGGACCAGGCAGGTGATCGCGCGGACCAGGTTCAGGCGGCGGCAGAGGCGGAACCTGCCGTGGGAACGCCAGTGCGCCACCGCCAGGTTCGCCACCGCGTCGGGCAGCGCGGCCAGCACCAGGATCTGGAGCAGGAGGCCGCCCTCGGCCGCGTATCCGGCGCTGAACAGGGCGAGGATCCGCTCCCCGGCGATCAGGAGCACGGCGGCGGGTGCGCCGACCATGGCGAGGACCACCACGGCCGCCCGGGACACCGGGACGGCCGCGGCGTTGGTGCGTTCCGCGTAGAGCGCCGAGGCGACCGCCGGGGAGACCATGAACAGCATCGAGGCGGTCATCCAGGCCAGGTAGAAGTGGGCGTTCGCGTCGGGGCCCAGCCGGGCGGTCACCAGCACCGGCAGCAGCGCGGCCGGGCCCGCCTGGGTCAGATTGATCAGGTGGTGCCCGGTGACGGCGGTCCGCAGGTGCGGCAGTTCGGCCCGCAGGCCCGCCGTCGCCGCCCGCCACCGCGTCCGGCCGCCGGGCCGCGGGCCGGACCCCCCGAAACGGTCGGCACCCGGACGAATACCGAAGGAGTCGGCACCATCAACAACCGCGTGAGTGGCTGAGGAGCCGGCACCATCAACGGCCGTGTGACTGGCTCCGGGGTCGGTGCGATCGACGGCCGTGGCGGGGGCGTCGGCTCGGTGGGGGGACGGGCGCAGGCGGCGAGGGCCGACGGCGATGGTGGCCAGGCTGATCAGCAGCGTCGGGAGGATGTAGGAGACGAGGACGGCGGTCGCTCCGTGGGCGCCGGCCGACAGGACCGCGAGCAGGGTGACGATCTTGCCGGCGGCCACCGCCAGGTTGCGGATCAGCATGCCGTGGCCGGATCGGTGGGCCACGTAGAGGTTGTCCAGCAGGGTCGTCAGCGTCACCGCCACCGCGGCGGCGATCAGGGCGGCCGTTCCGCCGGGACCGGAGAGGAAACCGAAGTTGCCGGAGAACAGCGGGACGATCAGGGCGGCCGCGGTGGCCGTGGCGGCGGTCGCGGCCGAGCCCACGAACAGGCCGGTGCCGACGATCCGGGACCAGGTGACGGCGTCGCTGCCGGGCAGACGCTGGATGAACATGTGCCCGGCGCCCAGATTGGCGATCATGCTGACCGCGGTGGCGGCGGAGATCAGCGCGGTGGCGGTACCGATCCGGTTCGGCGGGACCGAACGTGCCGCCAGCATCCAGTAGAAGTAGCCGAGCCCGCCGTTACTCACCGTCGTCGCCATGATGAGCAGGCTGTTGCGGGCCAGGGAGTCCTCGGACAGGCGGCGGACAGCGGTTCTCAGCACGCGGTCCGCTCCCCCGCGAGCACGGCCCGCCGCTTGCCCGAGCATGTCACCCGGCCCGGCTCCGCAATCTCATGACCAGGAGCGAAAGGCCGCAGCGGTACGCCGTCGGCACCGGAGACGACCACGGGGGACTGCCGCGGGGCGCCCACTGCCCGGCCGCCCTTGGTACCGGCCGGCCGCCTGCGGTCTTCGGCGTGAGTCACCGGACCGGCCCCGGGAGTGGTCGTTCCACCGTTCGCGCCGGACGTCATCGGCCGGCCCGGGACGGCTGAGGCACCGTCTGCCCCTCCCGTCGACGGCGTCGCCCGCACACCCGTGGCACGATCCCCGGCGGCCCCGGCCGAAGAGACCCGCACCCCCGCACCGCGATCCCCCGCGGACCCGGCTGTAGGAGGCCTCACCCAAGCACCGCGATCCCCGGCGGGCCCGGCTGAAGAGGCCCGCACCCCAGCGCGGCGATCGCGGGCGGGCCCGGTTGAAGGACGCCTGACCCCAGCGGCGCGATCCCCGGCGGACCCGGCCGAAGAAGCTCCAGCACCGCGATCCCCGGCCGTCCCGGCCGAGGAAGCCCGCACCCCAGCACCCCGATCGCGGGCGGGCGCGGCCGATGGACCGTGCATTCCCTGGCCCTCGCCGGAAGTCGTCCGGCCGGGTGCAGCGTCATCACCGGCGGATGTGACCGACGGGCCCCGCATCCCCCTGACCTGGCCGGGAACCGTACGGCCAGGCGCGGCAGGGTCACCGACTGCACCGGCCGGGCCGGTGTGGGCCCCGGGACCGTTCGCCCGGCCGGCCGGGCGGTCGCCTCCGGTGGCGGTGTGCGGGCGGACCCCGGGCCCGGTGACCGCGGCACCCGCGGAGGTCAGCGGGGATCCGCTGCCGTCGGCATGGCCGAGGGCGTGGAAGCCGATGCTGGTGCCGCCGACGCTGATGGCGACGGTGCGGAGGCGGCCGTCCGCCGGGAGGGCGGGGACGTAGACGGTCAGCGATCGGACCGAGTCGGCGGCCACCGTCATCGGGCGACTGGCCAGCACCTGACCGCCGACCCGCAGTTGCAGCAGGCTCGTGGTGTCGGCCAGGCCGGCGCTGGTCACCCGGATCGGGACCACCAGTCCCCGCGCCGGAACCGTGACGGGGCTGTCGATGGCGGCGGCCCAGCCGTTCAGGGCGACGCTCAGGTAACCGGGTTCCGCCGGGTGCGGCGCGGTCAGGTAGCGGTGCACCGCCGGGCCGCCGACGCCGGCCGCCAGAACCAGCGGGATCGTCACGGCCACCGTCGTCCGTGCCGGCCCGCGGCCCGCACCGGGAAGGTCCGCATCGGCCAACGGCGCACCCGAACCGGCACGGCCCGAACCAGCACGGCCCGAACCAGCACGGCCCGAACCGGCACGGCCCGACCGGGCATCCGGGAGGGCGGCATCCGAAGCACCGTCCGCACCTGAGAACAGCGGACCGGAACCACCGTCGCCGCCCGAAACCCGTGGACCAGAACCACGGTCAGCGTCCGAAAACCGTGGACCAGAACCACCGTCAGCGTCCGAAAACCGTGGACCAGAACCACCGTCGCCGCCCGGGAACAGCGGACCGGAAGCATCCTCGCCGCCCGAAGACAGTGGATCATCAGCGCCCGGGAGCAGTGCGACGGAACCGGGCGAGGTGTCGTGCCGCCGCTGGACCGGGAGGCCGGGAGGGGCGCCCGCCCGGCGGACCGCACGGTGGTCGCGGAGGAGGGCGACCGCACCGAGGACGGTGACCAGGGCGGTACAGGCGATGACGAGGGGCGCCGGGCGTACCGGCTGGCCTGTCATATGCAGAAGGAGCGCCACCAGCGGCACCGTGATGAGGCCGGCCGCGGCGGCGAGGCCGGGGCGGACGGCGGGGACGCCGGTTTCGGCGGGGAGTCCGGGGAGGGCGCGGATCCAGAGGGCGCCGGTGGCCGCCAGGGCGGTCAGGCAGAGGGGGACGGTGAGCCAGGGGCGGCCGGCGGCCGGGAGGATCGCGGCCAGGGCGGGGTACGCGACCAGCAGCAGCCTCGCCGCCGGGGCACGCAGCAGTGGGGGGACGGTCATCGGGCTCCCATGTGGATGTTCCGGCCGAGACTGTCGAAGTCGAAGCGGTAGATCGCGATGTGCGGCCCGTCGTAGACCTTGATCAGCCAGGGCATGGTGTCGAACTTGGTCAGCTGGGACCGGGTGAAGCCGGGTCTCCCGTCGTGCGGGATCGGCTCGTTCGTCTCGAAGTAGATCTTGATGTCGGGGACCTGTTCGGCCATCCGGCGGTCCACGACCAGGTATTCGAAGCGCCAGCCGCGCAGCTGCTCCATCAGCGCGGGTGGCATCGGACGGCCGGGTTTCGCCAGATACAGCTGATAGGTGGGGAAGCTCTCCGAACCGGTGGTGGGTTCCTGCTCGCCGTAGGAGCCGAAGATCAGGCCGGAGTAGCGGTCGGCGACCAGACGGGCGCCGCGGCCGCGGGTCTCCCGTAGCCAGGCGGACGCGGCGAGCAGCTCGGGGGTGGCCGCGCGGGTGTCCGAGCCGAAGACCGGCGGGCCGGGGAACCGGTAGGACGGGTTCATGCCGGCCGCCGTGTTGCCGACCATGACCAGCGCACACATCGCCAGAAGAAATACGCCGGAACCGCTGATCCGGCGGCGCGCGCGGTCCAGCAGTGCGATGATCAAGGGAGCGGTGACCACGGCGATGCCGAGGTAGCTGAACGCCCAGGAGCGGCGTGCGCCCTCCGCACCCGACGGGGTGAGGATCAGCAGCGTCGCCGGGAAGTACAGGGCGCCGAGCAGCAGCATCGCGGCCGACGCGGCCCTCGTGAGCGGGTCGGTGACACGCCGGCGGCGCCACCAGAGCACGGCGGCGCCGAGGGTGGCGAGCAGGGCTACGCCGGGGGCGAGGAAGGCGGCCTGTTGCTCCCACCAGGGGGCGACCGACTGGTTGAACAGGGTGCGGCCACCGGAGCCGCCGCCGGCCATCCCGCCGAACTGGTCGAGGGCCCGGCCCAGGTAGGGCTGCAGGTAGGTCCCGGTCCGCGGTGACACCGCGGCCATCCACCCGGCCACCGAGACGCCGGCGATCGCGGTCAGAGCCCAGGCGGTACGCGCCGGCGCGCGAAGAACCGTGCAGGCGGACGCGATCAGGGCGAGCATGCCGGTGAGCCAGATCGCGGTCAGGTGGTGGGTGGCGGTGATCGCCACGGTGAACGGCAGGAACAGGGCGGCCCAGCCGAGCCGGGCCCGTGCGCTGACGGCCCGGATCGCGCGCATCGCGCAGGCCAGCGCCCACACCAGGACACCGATCGCCAGCGACTCGTACCCGAGTTGGGTGTCGAAGTAGAGAAACGAGCTGTTGAGGCTGTAGACGATCGCGGCCGCGGCGGCGATCCGCGGGTCCGGCCACAGTTGACCGGCCAGCACCGCGACGCCGAGGGTGAGCAGCACGTGCGCCAGGATCAGCACGAACAGGGCGGCGTGCCAGACGGTGACCCCGGTGAGGGTGGCCAGGGACGCGACGGTGGCGTGCAGGCCCGGATAGTCACCGATCACCCGGACGATCGGGTTCTGCTGGAAGAGCAGGCCGTCGAGGACGATGTCGTGGCTCTGTCCCCAGTGGGCGTACTCGTCGTGGTAGAGCGGACCGGCCGGGTTGCGCAGCAGTTTCGGCAGGTAGGTGAAGCAGGCGTAGCCGATCAGGACGGCGAGGCGCAGCCGGGCGCTCGATCCGCGGCGGATCGCCCAGTACGCCGCGGGCAGGCTGAACACCAGCATGCCCGCCCAGAACCAGGCGAACGAGCCGTCCTGTCCCCATTCGGCCCGCCGGTAGGCGGTCACCAGAGCCGCGGCCCCGGCCGCCCCGGTGATCGTGAGCGTGATCCCGGCGGCGGCCGGTCCGGTCCAGGCGCGCGGCGCCGGTACCGGATCCCGGCCGTCCCGTCGGTCGATGGTGGGGCTGGCCGTGGCCGCGCTCATCGCACCGCCTCCGCTTCGCTTGCTGCTTCGCTCGCAAGCTCGCTCATCGGCTGACGGCCCCCACGGGGGCGATCCGGCGGGCCACCGCGGCGTAGATGTTCCGCGTCGCACCGACCACGTCCGGCCAGGTCGGCAGGATGGCCGGCCGGGTACGCCCGGCGGTCGCGGCGGTTCGGAGCGCGGCGGCCAGGGCGTCCTCGTCGTCCGGGTCGGCGAACCGCAGCCACGCGCTGTCCCCGGCCAGTCCGGCGACCTCGCGGTGCGCGGGGATCGGGCTGGCCACGGTGGGCAGGCCGGCGGCGAGCGCGTCGGCGACCGCCATGCCGAAGGCCTCGTGGGTGGAGGCGGAGACCGCCGCCGAGGCCTGTGCCAGGCAGGAGTCGAAGGCGGCGTCGTCGAGGCGGCCGTGGAAGACCACCCGCCCGGCCAGTCCGAGCCCGGCCGCGAGCTGGCGCAGCCGGTCTCCGGCGGGGCCGGTGCCGACCACGTCGAGGCGGTGCTCCGGATCGAGCCGGGTCATCGCCCGGATCACCCGGTCGACCCGTTTGTACTGTTCCAGCCGGCCGACGCAGAGGATCCGCCGGGTCCGGGGCGCGGCCGGGCCGCGGGCCGGGCGCGGGTCGGTGCCGTTCGGGATGACCACGGCCCGGGTGCCGACGACCGGGAAGTCGCGGAGCACCAGCTCCCGTTCGGCCGAGGTGACGCAGACGACGGCGGAGGCCCGGTTCATGATCGTACGGCCGATCGGCCGGTAGAGCGGGTGCAGTGCCGCCCGGAACCGGGTGTGACCGGTGCCGTGGTAGTGCGGTGTGAACACCAGCGGGGCCTGGTTGCCGAGGGCGGCGCAGAGCGCGGCGAGAGCGTGGTAGCTGTGCGCGTGCAGGACGTCGTACTCGCCGGCGTGGGCGCGCAGCCAGCGCCACAGGGGCACGGACAGGCGGTAGTCGCCGGCCGGGACGGTGAGGGGGAAACGGCGGACGAGCACGCCGTCGACGGTCTCCACGGACCGGACGGCGTGCTGGGTGATCACCTCTACCTCGTCGCCGGCCGCGACCAGGCCGGCGCAGAGCCGTTTCACATGGGTCTCCACCCCGCCGATGTCCGGGTGGTAGGCGTTCGCGACGATGCCGATCCTCATCGGACCTGCCGTTCGGCGACCTGCTTGGCGCGGGCTCGGCGGGGCCATTCGCGGGCGATGGTACGCAGCACGCGCATGCCGTCGGTGAGGGCGTTGAGGTTGCTGACCCCGTGGATGCGGTTGTGCTCGAAGCTGGCGACCTCGGTGATCTTCAGGTCGGCCCGGGCCGCGCGCAGGTTGAGCAGGGTCTCGATCTCGAAGCCGTCGCCCCACAGCCGGCCGTCCGTGTTGTCCGGGGCCGGGGACGTGCTGTCCAGGTCGAAGACGTCCAGGCAGTGCGCCCAGAACGCGTTGTAGCCGTAGCAGAGGTCGCTGTAGCGGGTCCGGAACATGACGTTCACCAGCATGCTCAGGCACTTGTTACCGGCCCGCCGGAGCCGGGTGATGTCGGCGCTGCCGCCGGTCGGCCGGAAGCGGGAGCCCTTGGCGAAGTCGGCGCCCTCGCGCAGCGCCTCGACGAAGCGCGGGATCTCCAGCGGGTCGGTCGAGCCGTCGGCGTCGATCATCACGATGATGTCGCCGGTGGCGGCGGCGAACCCGCAGGCCAGAGCGTTGCCCTTGCCCTTGCGGTTCTGCCGGACGACGCGGATGTCGGGCCGCAGCCGCCGGGCCACCGACACCGTGTCGTCGATGGACCCGCCGTCCACCAGGACGATCTCGTCGACCTGGGGAAGCCGGGCGAAGACGTGCGGGATGTTCTGGGCCTCGTTGAGCGCCGGCACGATGACGCTGATCCGGGGCTCGGGTGCGGTGCCGGCGTCCGGGTCCTGCGGGAGCTCGGGAATCGCCGGGACGGTGGCCTGGATGGTCTGGATGTCGATGACGGCGTTCGTCTCGTCGGGAAGCACACGGTCGACCGTGGGCATAACTCTCTCCGATCGGGGAGGGTGGAGTCGGCCCGGTCCGGGCCGGAGCATGGGAAGGAGCCGGGACGTGTGTCCCGGCCGGGAAGGGCGCTCACGCCTGCGGCGCGCCGACCGTCCACTCGTAGACGTCCTGGCGGGCGGTGAGGCTGCCGGTGGCACCGGTGAAGCCGACCCATCCACTTGCCACACCGGCCCGGCGGGCGAGGTCCACCGGCTGGTCGAGCAGCAGTTCCTCGGTGGCGCCGGCGGTGAGGGCACGCACGTGGACGGTCAGCCGCCGGTCTCCGCCGTCGTACCTGATCCGGGCCTTGAACGGCTTGCCGTAGAGGGGGATCGAGGACTCGGCCGCCGACTCGTACCGGTCGGGGTTGCCGTTGATCGAGACGCCGAGATGGTTCCTGCTCGGGTCCGGGGAGTTCTGGTAGATGTCGAACTCCACGGCCACGCTGCGGTGGATCCCCCGGTAGCCGAGGCCACCGCCCCATCCGCCGAGCGCGCGGGGCCCCTCGCCCTGCGCCACGAAGGCGATCCCGTCCGCACCGCGTCTGCCGCTGCGCAGGTGCGCCGTGAACGTGGTCTCGAACGAGCGGGTGAGGTCGACCATCTCGGTGCTCCAGGCCGATCCGGCCTGCCGGTAGCCCCCGTCGGTCAGGCGGATGACGCGTTCGTCGTCACCCGCCCGCCACATCAGCGAGGCGGTCCCGTTCAGTGACAGCGGGGGCGTGTACGTCGGGTCGACATCGGCCGCGAGTGCTCCTCCCGAGTTCACCGCGGCCACTATCGAGAGCAGGGCGGAAGCCCAGAGACCGCCCCGTGCGACCCTGGACGAACGAGAAAAGCGCACGACATACTCCACTTCAAACGGATTTGCCCGACTTAGACCTGGCCTAAGCTAGGGCAGTCCGCGAAGCCGTGTGAGCGAGTCCCGTTATTTACTCCGGACGGTTTCGTTTCGCGACGATCAAGGGGCGGCACGCCTCGTGAACCGGCCGGTCAGCCCGGCCGAGAACCCACGATCGTGTGAACGGCGGTAAGCACCCCACGCCTGTCCTGATCGACTCGATGCTAGTCATATCGGGGCCAATCCCGACGGAGAATGCCCAGATACCCCAGACTTCGCGCAGGTCAGCGCCGCAGGCGCTCGTTCTGGGGATCGAAGAGCGGCTCCGCCGCCACGGTGGCGAGCAGCAGGCGGCCGAAATAGCCGATCTCCACCTGCGTGCCGGGCACGGCCAGGGCCGAGGGCAACCAGGCGTACGCGATCGGGGCGCCCACCGACCAGCCGTACGCCGCACCGGTCACGTGCCCCACCGGGAACCCGCCCGCGTACACCGGTTCCCGCCCGAGCGGCACGTCTCCGGTGTCGGCCAGCAGCAGACAGGTCAGCCGCCGATCCGGCACCCGGTCGCCGGCCGGCCGCAGCCCCGCCTGATCCGGACCGTCCTCGGTGGTCATGTCCCGCCCCCAGGTGCGATACCCCTTCTCCAGGCGCAGGCTGTCGAACGCCAGCCGGCCGGCCGCGATCAGGCCGTGCTCCCGGCCGGCCTCCCACAGCGTGTCCCACAGACGCAGGCCGTACTGCGCCTCGGTGTAGATCTCCCAGCCCAGCTCACCGACGCCGGACAGGCGCAGCAGAAGGACCGGAACCGTGCCGAGGTACCCCTCCCGCGCCCGGTAGTACCGGAACCCCTCGGCCGACACGTCCACATCAGTGAGCGGGGCGACCAGTTCCCGGGCCGCCGGTCCCCACAGGCCGACCCCGCACGTGCCGCCGGTGACGTCGCGCACCGAGACACCGGGCGGGGCGTGCCGGCGCAGCCAGTCGACGTCGAGCGGACCGTTCCCGCCGACCCGGAACCGGTCCTCGCCGAGCCGGGCCACCGTGACGTCGCCACGGATGCCGCCCGCCGGGTCCAGCAGACAGGTGTAGACGACCGTACCGACCGGACGGTCCACGTCGGCCGCCGTCAGACCGGACAGAAAGGAGGGCGGGCCGGTCACGTTGATCCTGGTCAGCGGGGTCATGTCGTAGAGCGCGACGCGGCGGCGGGTCAGCCGGGCCTCCGTCTCGGCGATCGGCGACCAGTGCCGGGCCGACCACTCGTCCCGCGGGCGTGGTGCCTCCGGGGGCGGGTTGGTCGCGTACCAGAGCGGGCGTTCCCACCCGGCGGCCTCGCCGAAGACCGCGCCCAGCTCGGCCTGCCGGGGGTGGAAGGGGCTGACCCGGACGTTGCGCACCGGCGGCGGGTCGGCCGGGTGCCGGATGCCGTCGGTCTCGGCGAAGGTGCGGATCGCCCGCCGGCGCACGTAGTCCGGGGCCAGCTGGGCCGCGTCGAACCGGTTCAGGTCGCACTCGTGCAGGTCGATCGCGGGCCGGCCGTCGGCCATCCACTCGGCCACCGCCTTCGCCGCTCCGGCCGAATGGGTCACCCGCACCGCCTCCGCCACCCAGAACCCGCGCAGCGAGGCGGCCTCGCCCAGCAGCGGGAAACCGTCGGCGGTGACCGAGAGGACACCGTTGAACGCGTCCTCCAGGGTGGCGCCGCGCAGCGCCGGGATCAGCTCACCGGCCGCCGCCCAGGACTGCCTGAACGTGTCCGGGGTGAACGGCAGCTTCGACGGGTGCGCGTCGCCGGGCAGGTCGGCGAGGTCCACCGGCATCGGCTCGTGCCGGTGCGAGCCGACGCCGAACCGGTCACCGTAGGCGCGGAAGTACAGATCGCGGTCCTGGTGACGCAGGATCGGCAGATCGTCGGAGGCACCGGCCGCGGTGGTCCGTACGTACTGGTGGGCCATCGGCAGCAGCGGGATCGGCACCCCGGCCATCGCCCCGATCGCCGGCCCCCAGAGCCCGGCGCAGCTGACCACCAGGTCCGCCGGGAACTCCTCGTCGGCGGTCGCGACACCGGTCACCCGGCCGGATCGTGAGGTGACCCGGGTGACCGCCCGGTTGCCGAGGAACCGGGCGCCGAGGGACGTCGCCCGGGCGGCCTGGACCTCGGCCGCCCGCACCGGCGGGACCAGTCCGTCGGACGGCACATGGAGCCCGCCGACGATTATTGATTTGTCCAATAATGGGAAGAGGGTTGCGCAGGCGGCCGGATCCAGGACGGATGACGGGACTCCCCAGGACTGCCCGAACCCGAAACGGCGGTGCAACTCGGCGAGCCGGGCCGGCGTCGTCGCGACCTCGAGACTGCCGACCGGGGCGAAGCAGCCGAGCCCGGCGTATTTCTCGACGGTGTAGCGGGCGAGCCGCGACATGGTCCGCGACGGTTCGGTCTGGAAGACCAGCCCCGGCGCGTGCGAGCTGGAACCGCCGGTCTCGAAGAGCGGCCCCTGATCCAGGACGGTGACGTCGGTCCAGCCGCGGCCGGTCAGCTCGTCGGCGAGCGCGCAACCGACGATCCCCGCGCCGATGATGACAACCGTGGGTCCGGACATCGCGCCCCCTCCTCGCCGCCACCGCCATTCGACCTCTTTTGGCCCACGTCAACAAGCCCCGGCATACTGCCCCGGTGGATCACCCGTTCCTGGACACCCCGGGACCGCTCGCCTTCGCGCACCGCGGCGGTGCCGCCGAGGGCGACGAGAACACCGCCGGGGCCTTCCAGCGGGCCGTCGACATGGGTTACCGGTATGTGGAGACCGACGTGCACGCCACCGCGGACGGGGTCCCTGTCGTCATCCACGACGAACGGCTCGACCGGCTGGCCGGGTTGCAGGGCCGGGTCGCCGATCTGACCTGGGCCGACCTGGCATCGGTGCGGGTCGGGGGCGCCGCCGCGGTGCCCCGCCTCGACGAGGTCCTGGACGCCTGGCCGCAGATCCGGTTCAACGTGGACGTGAAGGCCGACGGGGTGGTCGCGCCGGCCGTGGCCGCGGTCCGCGCCACCGGCGCCGAGGAGCGGGTGCTGCTCGCCTCGTTCAGCGACGACCGGCTCGCCCGGGTCCGTGCGCTCGCCGGCCCACGGGTCGCCACCTCGCTCGGCATGCGGGCGACCGCCCGGCTGCGGATCGCCTCGGCCGTCGGCGTACGTCTGCGGCCGCCCGGATCCGCGGTCGCCGCCCAGATCCCGGTCCGCCACGGCCGGGTCACCGTGCTCACTCCGCGATTTCTCACCTATCTGCACCGGCTCGGATTGCAGGCCCATGTGTGGACGATCGACGATCCGGAAGAAATGAATCGGCTCCTCGACATGGGTGTCGACGGCATCATGACGGACCGTATCGAAGTGTTGCGCGACGTCTATAGGGCGCGCGGTTTCTGGCCCGCTGACGGATAGTGCCTGCTCTCGGTGCAAGGAGTTACCTTCCCTGGTCAGGGACTTTTTTCTACGATCAGTTGAACTCCGGACATCATCCGTTCGGAGGATGCTTGGGGTTCGACGCCGGTTCCACATATTTTCTTTAGGGCCACCATAAGAAATCTTCGACGCGGGTTCCGGAATTGCTTTCTGTGAGACGCGCCCTTAACGTCTGGTCGGTCGGCGCCGGGAACCGGCGCCTTCATTGACCGGGAATCGGGAAAAGAAGGTCTCGTCATGCGAAGCTCGGGGCAACGACGTACCCGGCTGTTGGCCGGTGGCGCAGTGATCATCGCGATCGGCGGGGTGATCGGTTTCACCCAGTTCGCCAACGCTGCCGACACCGACACCAGCACCAAAGCCGGTGAGAGCGGGGCCGGAAAGGTCGTCGGCAACAACCTGACGATCCTCACCGACACCTGCGTGGACAGCGGACTCCAGCCCCACGACGGCTTCCAGCGCGGCGAACGATGCGTCTCCACCGAGTTCGGTGAGGTCGGCGCGGCCGCCAACAACCCCACTCTGCTGATCACCGAGGCGCCTGACGAGGTCACCGTCGGCACGCCCTTCCAGCTGCGGATCAGCACCCGCAACCTGATCCGGGACCGGTTCCTCGCGGCCGGTCAGGGCGGGTATTACGTGGAGAGCAGCGTCCTCCAGAACGGCCTGGTCCGCGGCCACTTCCACACCGCCTGCCGGATCCTGAACAACAACGGCGAGGCGCCCGAGTCCGCACCCGTGCCGGCGTTCTTCGTCGCCACCGAGGACAGTCGCGGTGGCGCCGAGCCCGACACCGTCACCATCCAGGTGCCGGGACTCCCGCAGGAGGGCGAGTTCCAGTGCTCGTCGTGGGCCGGTGACGGCTCGCACCGGATCCCGATGATGGAGCGCGCCAACCAGACGCCGGCCCTCGACTCCGTCCGGGTCACCGCCCGCGCCGCGAACAACGGCGGCGACGACGGCGGCGACCAGGGCGGCGACAACGGCGGCGGCGACCAGGGCGGCGACGGCAACGGCGGGAACGACAACGGCGGCAACCAGGGCGGCGACCAGGGCGGCGGCGACAACAACGGCGGCGGCGACCAGGGCGGCGACAACGGCGGCGGTAACGACAACGGCGGCGACCAGGGCGGGAACGACAACGGCGGGAACGACGGTGGCAACGACAACGGTGAAGTGACCCCGACGACGCCGCCCGCGACCACGCCGACCACGAAGCCGGCGATCGCCAAGCCGAACAGCACCGTGGTGACCGCCACGCCGCGTACCACCACCACCACGACGAACAACAACGACGACGAGGAAGCCGGAACCTCGGGCGGGACCACGAAGGCGACTCCGAAGCCGAGCCGGACCCCGACCACCCCGAAGTCCGAATCTGCGGAATCTGAAAACTCTGAAGAATCCTCGCAGTCCGAGGAGACCACTCAGAAGCCGGTGACGACCAAGAAGACCACCCAGGCGGCCGAGCCGGAGTACGACGCCCAGCCCGAGCCCACCGACGGTCCGGGTCTCGCCGCCGACCCCGGCGACGGCGCACCGGACAACCCGGAGAGCACCGGTGACACGGTCGCCGAACCGCCCGCGCAGAGCGGCTCGTTCAACCTGATCAGCAGCAACCTCGCCTGGATCGGCGGTGGCGCGGTGATGGTCCTGATCGGCCTGATCATCGCGGCCTTCCTGCGGACCCGGCCGCGCAACACCTGGCGCTGATCGAGCACCTCGCACGGCATGACGGCGGGCTGGACCTCAGGGTCCGGCCCGCCGTTCGCGCATCCCGGCCCGTACCCGGACGGCCCTCACGAACGCCGGTGAGCAGGGGTGCGGATGCGCTTCGACCTGCGTATCCACCGAACCGCTGCGGAAGATCAGCCGCCGGGTGGGAAATTTCGGCAAAGCGGAGGCGGGACGGTTGCCCGGCCAGAATAAGGGTAGCCTTACCTGCTGAGATCACTATTCCGGCGGCAATCACCACTCCGGCAGCATTCGTTCCCCCGCAGTGAGGTGCACTCCATGGCGAACAGACCCGCTCGACCGGCCCACGAGGGTGTGGTCACCCGCGTGGAGCAACTGACCCCGCACATGGTGCGGGTCGTGGTCGGCGGTGACGCCCTGACCCGGATCGAGGCCGGGCAGTTCACCGACCACTACATCAAGGTGCTCTTCCCCCAGCCCGGTGTCACCTATCCCGAGCCGTTCGACATGGGCGTCATCCGTGAGACGGTGCCGCGGGCCTCGTGGCCGGCCGTCCGGACCTACACGGTGCGCAAGTGGCTGCCCGAGGCCGGCGAGATGTGGGTCGACTTCGTGGTGCACGGCGACGAGGGCGTCGCCGGCCCGTGGGCGGCCGCGGCGCGACCGGGCGACGTGTTCCGGTTCATGGGGCCGGGCGGCGGCTACGCACCCGACGCCACCGCCGACTGGCATCTGCTCGTCGGCGACGAGAGCGCGCTGCCGGCGATCAGCGCGGCCCTGGAGCACATGCCCGAGGGTGCCCGGGTCCGGGCGTTCCTGGAGGTCTCCGGCCCGGACGAGGAGCAGAAGATCGAGACCCGGGCCGACGCCGAGATCACCTGGTTGCACCGGGGCACCGGCGAGTCGCTCGTCGACGCGGTCCGCGGCCTGGAGTTCCCGGCCGGACAGGTGCAGGCGTTCGTGCACGGCGAGGCCAACTTCGTCCGCGACCTGCGCCGGTTCCTCCGTGTCGAACTGGCCATCCCGATGAATCAGCTGTCCATCTCCGGCTACTGGCGGCGCGGCCTCAACGAGGACGGCTGGCAGGCCGGCAAACGGGAGTGGAACGAGCAGATCGAGCGCGAGCAGGAACCCGCCGCGGCGTGACCGGCCGGTAAGGGGTGTAATGCCGGTCACCCGATACCCTGGGTGACGTGGTGATCAAGGAGAAGACCCGGGCCCGCGGGCTGTTCGCACTGACGGCCCTGCTTCTCGCCGCGGTCAACCTGCGGCTCGCGGTCACCAGCATCGGCCCGGTTCTCACCGAGATCCGGGCCGGGCTCGGCATGAGCGCCACGGTCGCCGGGCTGCTCACGTCCGTACCGATGCTGTGTTTCGCCTCGATCGGTCTCGCCGCGCCCCGCCTCGCCCAGCGCTTCGGCCCCGCGCGTGTCGTCCTCGGCGGTCTGCTGCTGCTGGCGGTGGGCCTGACGATCCGGCCGTTCACCGGCGGCCCGGCGCTGTTCCTGCTGTTCAGTGCGGTCGCGCTGGCCGGGATCGCGTTGGTCAACGTGCTGCTGCCGTCGATCGTCAAGGATTGGTTCCCGGACCGGGTGGGCACCGTCACCGGTCTCTACTCGGTGGCGCTCAACATCGGCGCCACCACGGCCGCCGCCGCGACCGTGCCGGTCACCGGCGCCTTCGGCGACGACTGGCGGCTGGGGCTCGCCTGCTGGTCCCTCGCCGCGCTGTTCGCCCTTCCCCCGTGGTTGCTGATGGCCCGCTCGCGCGAGGTCACCGCCGGTGCCACCGCCGACGGATCCGCTCCGGTACGGGTGAGCCGCCACCCAGTCGCGTGGGCCCTCGCGGTGTACTTCGGCATGCAGTCCACCTCCGCCTACGTGATCATCGGCTGGCTCCCGGAGATCTACCGCGACGCCGGCCTCTCCCCCGCCCTGGCCGGTGTCCTGTTCGCGGTCACGTCCCTGCTCGGCGTACCCCTGTCGTTCCTGCTGTCGGCGTACGCCGGCCGCCTCCGTTCGCAGAGCGGCATCGCCCTCGTCCTCGGCCTCTTCGGCATCGCCGGCTGGACCGGTCTGTGGGTCTCCCCGGCCGCCGCCCCCTGGGTGTGGGCCGTCCTGCTCGGCGTCGTCAACGCCGCCTTCCCGCTGGTCCTCACGATGATCGCGCTCCGCGGCCGGACCCCGGCCACGGTCGTTCAGCTGTCGGCGTTCGCGCAGAGCATCGGCTACCTCTTCGCCATCCCCGGCCCGATCCTGGTCGGCGTCCTCCATGACGCCTCCGGCGGCTGGCGGTTGCCGCTGGCCCTGATGGCGGCCCTGATGGTCCCCCAGATCATCGCCGGCATGGCCGCCGGCCGGAACCGCCAGATCTGACCGGCGCCCGGCAGGCCAACCGGGATGACCCGCCCGCGACGGCGGGACTTTCGGCCCGGGTCCGGCGGCGGGTTCCGTGCGCCAATGGTGGCATGACCACCACGACCGTTTCGGAACAGCCACGCCGGGTCGAGCCGGACCGCCGTTATCCGACACCCACGGGGGAGCCGTGCCCGTATGCGCTGCGTAGGGACGGCACCGTGGAGGGTGACGGGGCGTGCCGGGGGTGTGGCACGTGCCTTCTGGGGGCGGGCTGGTCGAGTTGACATTGGCGGCCGGTGGACGGCTACCCGTACGGTGGAGAAGTGGTCGATGCTCTCAGTAACATCGAAGACACGCAGCGTATGAATTCGGGCCGTTGGCCGTTCGCCTGGTGGCCCGCCGGGCTGATCGCGTCCGCCGCGACGCTCCTGCTTCTGGTGACCGCGAACGACTACGGCTATCACCGCGACGAACTGTATTTCCGGCTCCTCGGCGAGCACCCGCAATGGGGTTATGCCGACCAGCCGCCGTTCACCCCGATGCTGGTCCGGTTCGGGATCGAGATGTTCGGCGACACCCTGTGGGCGGTCCGGGTGCCGTCCGCCGTGCTGCTCGGGCTCACCGCGCTGGTGCTCGCCGCGATCGCCCGCGAGACCGGCGGCGGTACGGTCGCCCAGGCGCTGGCCGCGGCCGGCGTGTTCGCGGTGTTCCCGCTGTCGTCGGCGCACATCACCTCCACCTCCACACCGGACCTCCTGGTCTGGACGGGCGTGCTCTTCTTCGTCGTCCGGGCGCTGCTGTGGGGGCGGCCGGGGGCGTGGATCGGCGCCGGGATCGTGGCCGGGCTCGGCCTGTGGAACAAACATCTGATCCTGTTGCTGCTGCTCTGTCTCGCGGTGGCGCTGGCGCTGGCCGGGCCACGCGAGGTGCTGCGGTCACGGCATCTGTGGCTCGGCGTGGCCGCGGCCGCGGTGATCGGCGCGCCGAACCTGCTCTACCAGGTGATGCACGGGTTCCCGCAGGCGGAGATGGCGGCGGCGATCGCGGAGAACAGGGGCGGCGAGTCCCGGGCGGCCCTGCTCCCGCTCCAGTTCGCCCTGCCGCCGCTGCCTCCGGTGTGGATCGCCGGCCTCCTCGTACTGGTCCGCGACTCCCGGCTGCGGCGGTTGCGGGCGCTGGCGGTGGCGTACCCGCTGATGCTCGTCGTGGTCCTGGTGACGGCCGGGCAGCCGTACTACACGGCCGGGTTGCTGCTCGGGCTCCATGCGATCGGTGCGGTCGCGGTGGAGCGCTGGCTGACCGGCCGGCGCGGCCGCCAGATCCTCGCCGGGAGCACGGTGGTGGTCACGGCAGCGGCCGCCGTGGTGCTGTCGCTGCCGGTGATTCCGGAGAAGGATCTGGCCGGGTCGCTGCCGGCCGAGGTGAACGAGACGATCGCCGAGCAGATCGGCTGGCGGGAGTACGTGTGGCAGATCGGCACCGTCTGGGCCGGGCTGTCCGAGGCCGACCGGGACCGGACCGTGCTGTTCACCGGCAACTACGGCGAGGCCGGCGCGCTCGACCGGTACGGGCCGGCGCTGCGGCTGCCGGCGGTCTACAGCGGGCACAACGCGCTGCACGAGTTCGGGCCGCCGCCGGACTCGAAGAGGATCGTGATCGCGGTGCTGGACACGCCGCCCGAGGCACTCGGCACCTGCACCCCGAAGGCGATCCTGCGTAATTCGCCCGGCGTCGAGAACGAGGAGGTCGGCACCCGGGTCCACGTGTGCCGGATGGACCGGCCGTGGTCCCTGGCCTGGCCGGAACTACAGCACTACGACTGAGCCGCCGGCGGATCGGTGACCGTCACCGCGGCCAGCACGAGACCGCCGGCCACCAGCCAGCGGCCGTGCAGGGCCGGCCAGGGCGACTCGATGTGGATCCGCGCCGCGAAGGTGCCCCGCACCCGGTCGACGGTGAGACTCGCGTCGTCGAAGCCCAGCCAGCGGCGGGTCACCGGATACCACGCCTTGTAGACGGCCTCCTTGGCGGAGAACAGCAGCCGGTCCCAGTGCACCGCCGGGTCCTGTGCGGCGAGGTCGGCCAGGTGCTCCCGGTCGCCGGGTGTGGTCACCGCCGGAAGCACCCGGGACGGCAGCGGGGCGTGCGGCTCGGCGTCGATGCCCAGGCTCACCACGTCCGTCACACGGGCGACGGCGGCGGCCCGGTAACCGGCACAGTGGGTGATGCTGCCGGCCACCCCGGCCGGCCAGACCGGCTCGCGACGCGGCCCGGAGCGGATCGGCGCCGGGCCGAACCCGAGCCGCGCCAGGGCCTCGCGGGCGCAGCGGCGGGCCGTCACGAACTCCCGCCGGCGGCCGTCGACCGCGGTCGCGACCAGGTCCTCCTCACCGGGGAAGCACGGCTCGCCCGGATCGTCGGCGAACGCCTCGGCGGTGACCACGGATGACGGCAGCAGGTCCTGAAGCACACGGCAGTGTCCCACCCCCTCGTGCGGCCGCGGCAGGGACCGGCGGCCCAGCCCGATCCCGGCCTGGTCCAGCAGCGCCCCCGCCGGCGTACGGAACGCGCCGGTGTCCTGCCAGAATGACGCATGCCGATCGACCGGTTCAGTGTGACGTTCACCGTGGCGGCGCCGCCCGCCGACGTGTTCGCGCACCTCGCCGACCCGCAGAGTTATGTCGGCCTGTCCCCGCTCGTGGTGCTGGTCCGTGACGTCCGGCCGGTGCGGGACGACCGGGACCGGCCGGCCGTCGCGTATGTGGCGGTGGAACGGTTCCGGTGGGGCCCGCTGCGGTGGGACAACCCGATCCGGGTGACGATGACGGCACTCGAGGGCCGGGTGATCAGCTCGGTGGTGAGCCCGGGGGCGGTGCGCCTGGACTCCACGGTGGACCTGGCGGCCGACGGTACGGGTACCCGGGTGACCGAGACGATCGAGGTGCGCTCGCCCGGACCGTTGCGCCGTTTCGTGACGGGTAAGGCCCGTTCGGTGCAGTCCGCGCGGCGCTCGGAGCTGACCAGGCGGATGGGGCCGATCCGACACCCGCGGCAAACGGGATGATCCGGCCGATAGCGCGAAGAGGGGTGTTCCGAAACCTCCGGAAGGCACAATGGCGGCATGGATCTTCGACAGGGCATCGGTCTACGTAAACTGGGCAGAACCACCGATGAGTTCCAGCAGGACCTGTTGAGCAACCTCTACTACCGGCGCGGGACGACCGTGGAGTCGGCGAGCGCGCGGGACGCGTACGAGGCACTCTCCCAGACCGTGCGCGACCACCTCGCGCAGCGGCGGGCCCGGACCGCCGCCGCGCAGTTCGCCAGCAACCCCCGCTGGGTGTATTACCTCTCCGCGGAATACCTGTTGGGTGCGCAGCTCGAGCAGAACCTGCTCTACTCCGGCACCGGTGAGCCGGCCGCGGAGGCGGTCAAGGCTCTCGGTTTCAGCCTGGAGGACCTGGAGGACCTGGACGTCGAGCCGGGTCTGGGCAACGGCGGCCTGGGCCGGCTCGCGGCCTGCCTGGTCGACTCGCTGGCCACCCGGGACATCCCGGCCGTCGGGTACGGGATCCGCTACGACCTAGGCATCTTCCGCCAGATCATCACCGAGAACGGGCAGACCGAGCTGCCCGACGACTGGGCGTTCCAGGGCAACCCGTGGGAGTTCCCGGCGCCCGACGACCGGCAGACGGTCGGTTTCTACGGCCACACCGAGCCGATCGCCGGCTCGACCACCCGCAAGACCTGGGTGCCGGGTGAGATCGTGCTCGGCGAGCCCAGCCACATGCTGGTCCCCGGGTACGGCACCGAGACGGTCAACATCGTCCGGCTGTGGAGTGCCAAGGCCAGCGAGGCGTCGTTCGACCTGAGCCGTTTCTCCGCCGGGCAGTATGCCGAGGCGGTGCAGGAGGCGGTCCGGGCCGAGAACATCAGCAAGGTCCTCTACCCCGACGACAGCACCGAGCTGGGCCGTGAGCTGCGGCTCAAGCAGCAGTATTTCCTGGTCTCCTGCTCCCTGCGGGACATCGTGCGCCGGTTCCGGCTGCGTAACGAGGGCTGGGACACCTTCGCCGACAAGACGGTGATCCAGCTCAACGACACCCACCCGACGATCGCGATCCCCGAGCTGATGCGGCTGCTGGTCGACGAGTACGAGGTGGAGTGGGAGAAGGCCTGGGAGATCACCCGCAGCACGTTCGCCTACACCTGTCACACCCTGCTGCCGGAGGCCCTGGAGACCTGGCCGGTCCGGATGTTCGAGAAGCTCCTCCCCCGGCACCTGGAGATCATCTACCTGATCAACATGCTGTTCCTGCGCGAGGTCGAGGCCCGTTTCCCCGGCGACCACGACCGCCTGCGCCGGATGTCGATCATTCAGGAGGGCCCGGAGCGCCGGGTCCGGATGGCGCACCTCGCGGTGGTCGGCACCGAGGCCGTGAACGGCGTCGCCGAGCTGCATTCGAAACTGCTGCGCGAGACCGTGCTGGACGACTTCGCCGCCCTGTGGCCGGCCAAGTTCCAGAACGTCACGAACGGCGTCTCGCCCCGCCGTTTCGTCAAACTCGCCAACCCGCGCCTGTCCGACCTGATCACCGAGGGCCTCGGCGACGAGACCTGGCTGCGTGACCTGGACAGACTCGCCGGCCTGGAACCGCTCGCCGACGACAGCTCGTTCCGGGAGCGCTGGCAGGCGATCAAACGGGCCAACAAGGTCGACCTGGCCGCCGGCGACCCCGACTCGCTCACCGACGTGATGATCAAACGGTTCCACGAGTACAAGCGGCAGCAGCTCAAGGTGCTCCACGTCATCACGCTCTACCAGCGGATCCGGCAGAACCCGGCGGCCGACTGGGTGCCGCGGACGGTGCTGTTCGCCGGCAAGGCCGCACCCGCCTACCACGCGGCGAAGGACATCATCCGGCTCATCGCCACGATCGCGGCCCGCATCGAGGCGGATCCGGTCGTGTCGCCGCACCTGAAGGTGGTCTTCCCCTCGAACTACAACGTCACCCTCGCCGAGCGGATCATCCCGGCCGCCGACCTGTCCGAGCAGATCTCGCTCGCCGGCAAGGAGGCGTCCGGCACCGGCAACATGAAGCTGGCCCTCAACGGTGCCGTCACCATCGGCACCCTCGACGGCGCCAACATCGAGATCCGCGCCCGGGTCGGTGAGGACAACTTCTTCCTCTTCGGGATGGACGCCTACGAGGCCGCCCAGGCGCGGATCAACGGCTACCACCCGCGGCACTTCTACGAGCGTGACGAGGAGTTGCGCGCCGCCCTCGACACCCTCACCTCGGGCATCTTCGGCGAGGTCGGCCGCCGGGTGGCCGCGAGCCTCCTCGACTGGGACGAGTACCTGACGCTCGCCGACTTCCGTTCGTACCTGGAATCCCAGGAACAGGTGGAGAAGACCTGGCGCGATCCGACCCGCTGGACGAGGATGTCCATTCTCAACACCGCACACAGCGGCTTCTTCAGCTCCGACCGTACGGTCGCCGACTACGCGGCCCGGATCTGGCGGGTCGCCCCGGTGCCGGTCATCGGGGAGGACTGACCCTGTTCATCAGAGCGATCCGGCTCGACGGCACACCGCGTACCGGATACCCGTTCGACCTCCCGGCCGTCCGTGCTCTCGCGGACGGCCGGGAGCTGTCTTTCCCCACCCCCGTCACGCTGTTCTCCGGTGACAACGGCAGCGGCAAGTCCACCCTGATCGAGGCGATCGCGGTGGCGGCCGGCTTCAACCCGGAGGGCGGCACCACGTCGTTCAACTTCGCCACCCGGGCCACCGAGTCGACCCTCGGCGGCAGTCTCACCCTGATCCGTACGGCCGGGCGTAAACCCCGTACCGGGTTCTTCCTGCGTGCCGAGTCCTACTACAACGTGGCGACCGAGATCGAGCGGCTCGGTGTCACCGGCTCCTACGGCGGCGTCTCCCCGCACCAGCGGTCGCACGGCGAGTCGTTCCTCGACCTGGCCGCGCACCGCTTCGGCCCGGGCGGCCTCTACCTCCTCGACGAGCCGGAGGCGGCCCTGTCGGTGAACGGCTGCCTGGCCCTGCTGCTGCGGATCGCCGACCTGGTGGCCACCGGCAGCCAGTTCCTGATCGCCACGCACTCGCCGATCCTGCTGGCCGCCCCGGACGCCACCATCCTGGAGATCACGCCGGAGGGCCCGATCCGCACGGTCCCCTACGACCAGGCCGAGCCGGTGGCCATGACCCGCGCCTTCCTCGCCGACCCGGGCCGCTTCCTCGACCGGCTGTCCCGCTGACACCCCACGGCCGGTGGCACTGATATCCGCGTCTCACCGGCCGAACAGCCCTTGCCCCGGACCCGGCCTGATCTCTACGGTCGTTCGGTCCGAGGGATCGAGGGGGTGTGCCGGGTGCGCGACGACGCTTTCCACGCGTATTTCGAGCGGCATCATGCCTCCCTGTCGCGTCTGGCGTACCTGATGACCGGCGAGTCCGGGATCGCCGACGACCTGGCGGCCGACGCGCTGACCGAGGTGTGGCGACACTGGGACCGGGTGACCGCGGCCGACGACCCGGTCGCCTATGGTCACGGCATCGTGATGAACCTGGCCCGCAACTGGGTGCGCCGCCGCGGCCGGGAGCGGCTGCTGTCATTCGAGTCCTTGCGCCGCGACCGTGACACCGACGTGCCGGCCGTCCTCGACGTCCGCGGCGCGCTGCGCCGGCTGCCGCATCGCCGGCGCGCCTGCGTGGTCCTGCGTTACGCCTTCGACCTGCCGGAACGCGAGGTCGCGGCGATTCTCGGCATCTCCGTCGGCGCGGTCAAGAGTTCGACGTCCCGCGGCGCGAAGCAGCTTGCCGGACTATTGGGAGAGCACGTCCGCATCGACGGCTGGGAGGCGGCACGATGAAGTTCTCCGAAGACCAGCTGCGGGCGGCACTGCGGGCCGAGGCGGCCACGCACCGCCCCGACCGCGACGCCATGCTGGATCGCATCACCACGTCCGCGATGCGGGACACCGGCCACGGCCGCCGCAGGCTGAGCCTGCGCGGCCGGACGGGCGCCGTCGTGGCCGCCGCCGTGGCGATCTTCGGTGGTGGTGGCGTCGGCACCTGGGCGCTCACCGGGGCCGATGACCGCGACCCGGTGAACCCGGCCCTCCCGGTGGCGACGGCGACGGCCACGCCGCGTCCCGACGGCACGAGCCCGGCCGGCGGTACGCCGCCGGCCGCCACGACGAAGCCGGTCCCGTCGCGCGGTACCGCCTCGGCACGGCCCGGCACATCGGCGCCCGCGACGCCGTCGTCCACCCCCACGAGTCAGCGGCCCGCCGGGACCGGGGTCAGCCAGGGCCCGCTGTGGTCCGACGGCTCGGTCGACCCGGACAGCGGCGACACGAGCGGCGCGAGCGTCGTCACGCTGAAGACGACCGAGGCGCTGACCGCCCTGGACGTGGTGATCCGGGTCGCCCGGACCGACGGACTGGCCTCCCGGGGCGGCACGAAGCAGACTCCCGGAGCCAGCGTCACCGCCACCGTCACCGAGGAGCCGGGCGCCTATCTCTACCGGTTCACGCTCTCCTCGGCCGACACCCTGGGCCCCGGCACCTACACGTTCACGGCCAGGTACACATACCCGTCGGGCGGCCGCGACGCCGGCGGCGACACCTATCGGGCCGCCGCCACGACGGCAGGCGGAGGCCTGGCCGTCCAAGGCGACTTCGCACCCACGAGCTGACCTTCGCGGTACGCCCATCACGCGTCAGTGCCGTCTCCCGCGGTGGAAGACGGCACTGACGTCAGAACCGGATGTGGTGGACCCGGATCACTGCTCGATGATGTCGGTGATCGGGCTGGAGTTGCTGATGTTCGGCGGGGCGTTCCACTTCTGCAGCTCGGAGCTGCTGCAGGTGGCGACCTTCACCTTGCTGGTCCCGTCCCCGTGCAGATCGACGCCCTTGACACCGCCCTTGAGCTCGGTCGGCTGCAGGCAGAGACCCTCGTTGTCCTCGATGCGGTAGCTGGTGGTGTAGCTCTTGGTGGCGCGGCGCACGTTCCAGATCAGCTCGGAGGGGATCCCGGTCAGGGAGGTGGTGTTCGCCTGCGGGCATCCGGTCTTCGTCACCGTCACCCAGCTGCTGGAGTTGGCCACCAGCGGTGACCTCAGGCAGTGCCGGGCACCGCCGGTGATGATGTAGATGACGCCCTTCTTCTCGGTCGCCGGAAGGACCGGGACCGGGTGCAGCCAGGTCTGGTTCCAGTCGACGACACCGTTGGGGTCCTGCTTGCAGAACCACGCGATCATGTACGTCGAGGTCGTGCTCCGGTTGGTGACGTCCAGACAACGGCTGAACTGGGCGTAGTTGACCAGCTGGTATGTCTCCTCACCGGCCATGCCGGCGCCGACCCCGGCGTCGAACCGCCACACGTTCACGGCCGCGTTGGAGCTGCAGGCGCCCAGCTGGACGTTGGAGTCGACCTTGTTCGCCGTGGTCAGGCTGGCGCAGAAGTTCTCCACGGCCCGGTCGGCGCTCGTCGACTTGAGGAAGCTGCTGTTGTCGAGGCTCCACTGGTAGAGCGGGTTGATGGCGCCGCTCGGGCAATGCTGGAAGCCCAGCTGCTTACCCACGGCGTGAGCCGTCGCCGCGAATACGCACATGCCGTTCGGGTAGGCGGTCGAGGCGGAGTTGACCAGCTTGATGTAGAGCTCTTTGGTGTACTCGAACTGTTGGGTGGTGGCGCCGTTGCAGGTCCGCATCTTGAGCGGCGCGCCCGGGGCCGGGTAGTTCGTCACGGCGTCCATGCAGAGGAAGCCGGTCGTGGAGGAGTCGATCCGGATCACACCACCGGTGCTCTGCAGATTCCGGTTGTCGAGCTTGAAGGTGTACGTGGCGTCCAGGGCACGGGAGATGTAGTACGGCTCGCTCGGGTCAGTGCCCGCGGGGGCCATGTTGAGGGTGCCCAGGCCCTCCGAGTACAGGTCCGCTCTCTTCGGGGCCACTTTCAGCGGGCAGTTGAGCGCACTGCCGTCCTCCGCGAAGTACTTGATGGTGACCTTGTAGGGGAGCTTCTCCCCGCCCACGCCGGCGTCGCCCTCGATGGGGACACGACAATCGGGAAGGTTCTCCAGCAGGCCGGTCTTCTCGTCGGCCTCGCCATAGGAGGCGGCCGCCACCTGGGCCATCACGACGTCCAGGCCGATCCGGGCCCCGGCGAGAGCGACGGCGCGGTCCTTCACCACCCGTGAGCTCTGAACCTGGTGGACCACCACCGGCAGCAGGGCCACCGACAGGGTCAGCCCGATGGTGACCGCCAGCATCGCCATGGTCAGCGATCCACGGTCGTCGTCGATACCACGTCGCTTCATCATGGTCACGGCCTCGCTGCTTGGCTGCATCGCTTCTCCGTCGTCGCGCTGGCGATGGTGTCGCTGGTGATGTTCTGGGAGGTGAAGGACATGTCGACCGACTGGTCCACGGTGCCGCTGGTCGCCTTGAAGCGCAGCTGGACCATCGAGTACTTGTTGTTGGGCGCGGAGACCACCCCGTTGGGCAGCGCCGCGCTGGTGGGACCCGGCTGGTAGACGGTGAACGGTCGCGCGCCGTTGTCGAGGAAGACATCGCTCGCGAGGGTGGTCGGTGTACCGGCCGTCAGGGTGGGCAGATCCCACATCGCCAGCCGCAGCATGTTGTTCTTGAAATCGAACTGGAGTTGCCGGCATCGCGGCGGGCCGTCGGTTCCGTTGTCCAGCTGCTTCCCGGGGATCGCGAACTCCACGTACCAGCGGGTGCCGTCCAGCCCGATCGCCGGGGCGGAGACGTGGGTCGCGTACCGCAGTTCGCGGTCGAGCCGGCCGAGACTGATGTCCAACTGGTCGGCGGCGACCGAGATCTGCTCGGTCCGCTTGACGTCGGCGAACATCCGGACGAGCGAGGTGGTGACCACGGCCATCACCACGGACATGACGGCCATCGCGGCCACGATCTCCGTCAACGAGTAACCCTCGTCGCCGATCGGCCGGCGTGTCCACTGCCGCATTCGGGTCTCCTCCCCGCTCAACTGACTGTCCAGACGAAGTTGAAGAGGGCTTCCGCCGCGACCGGGGCCACGCTGGTCGCCGTCAACGTGACGAGGTAGGCGCCGGGAACGGTCGGTGTGCCGGTGAAGGTCTTCGTGCCCCTGTTCCACGTCACGCCTGGGGGCAGTGTCAACACGCTGACCACGTCGACCTGGGTGGCGACGGCGCCGATCTGGGTGGCGTTGGTGGCGACCGTCAGATTGACCGGCTGGTTGCGGGGCGTGGTCACGTTGCCCGTCGGCGAGGTGAATTTCAGACCGCCGACCGAGGTGACCTCCAGGACGAAGGTGCCGGTGACCGTCACGCCCTGCCCGTCCTTGACGGTGACGACCGGGAGGTACCGGCCCGGTGTGAGCACGGGGAGCCCGGTGATCACGCCGGTGGCCGGGTTGATCTGGAGCTCCGCCGGAAGACCCGTGGCGCTGTAGGTGTACTTCCCGTCCCCGCCCGTGGCGGCCATCGGGATGTTGACCGTCGAGAGAACCGGGACCTGCTTGTCCGTGACGGGGGTGAGAGCCAGCTGCGGGTAGCCGACGGTGTGGGTGAAGGTCAGGGACGCCTTCACGTCGTTGAAGTCGACCACCGTGACGGTGGTGGTGTAGGTCTTCCGCGCGGTGCCGGTGATCGAGCCGTCGGCGTTCAGCGTCAGGTCCGCGGGCAGCGCCGGTTCGGCGGTGAGCGTGAACGGCCCCACCCCACCGGTCAGCAGTTTCAGGTTCACCGCGTCGCCGGCGTTGCTCTTCGGCGCCGTGGCGAGGGTGAGGGTGGGCGGCTCGACCACCTTCCACGTCAACGTGGTGTCCTGGTCGGCCCGGGGGGACACCGAACCGGCGGGCGCCTCGTTCTCGACCACCCTGATGAAGGTGCCCGTGGTGGCGTACGACCAGGTGCCGACCTTCGTCGGAGTCCCGGTGACGTTGCCGGTCAGCTCGTCGATCTTGAGACCGTCGGGCAGGTTGGCCGCACTCCAGTGGTTGGGCAGGTTCCCGCCGCGCGCGTTCATCTTGACGTTGATGCCGCCGAGACCCCGGTAGAAGGTGCGCATGTACGGCGGCCAGATGTCCGGCCAGCCGCGCTTGGAACTGAACGCGGCGTCGTCCGGCTTGCGGGAGATCAGGGTCGAGGCGATGTGACCGCAGATGTTCGCGGTGCAGCCCTTGTTCTGCCAGTCGATCAGCACGACCACCCGGAAGTACTGCAGGATCGTGGTCTCGTCCGTCGGCCGCTTCGGGTCGCCGACCTCGAGCGGCCGGACGCAGTTGTCGTTGAGGACCACGTAGACCTCGCACGGGCCGACGAAGACGGTCTGCCCGAAGGTGGTGCCGCTGACGCCCGACGTCTTGCGTGCGGTCGGCAGGGCCGCGTTCTCGCCGCTGGTCGTGCCGGCGATGCCCTCGGCCTTCATGTTGTCGAAGTACGGCTTCAGCTTGTCCTTGAAGGGGCCGACGGCGGCGTCCGAGAACTGCTGGTCGACCTTCTGCTGGCCACGGCCGTCGAGCAGCGCGGCCTCCTCGAGGGCGCGGATCTGCTCCAGTACGTTGCTCGCGAGCACCGCGGCGTTGCGCTGATCACGCTGCTGAGCGACGGCTACCGAACTGTTCACGAAGAACGTGCCCAGCCCGGTCATGGTGACGCTGAGCACCGTCAGCGCCACCAGCATCTCGACGAGGGTGAAGCCCTCATCGCCATGACGGCGGCCATGTTCGCTGCGCATCTCGCTCCCCCGCTGGTCGAAGGCATGGATCTGCCTACGGCCACCATCGGCAGCGCGCCGTGGGAGTGGAGACTTTCAGCCGGTGCGGTCGGCGATGTATTCGCAGAGCTGCTCCAGCGCCCGCCGGGCCGGGCCGGCGGGCAGGGTGCCCGCGCTGCGGCGGGCCACCTCCGCGTAGCCGTGCACGGTCTCGCGCGCCTGCTTCAGCGCCGCCGACTCACGCAGCAGGCCGAGCGCCTCGGCATGCTCCTCATCGTCGGTGAGGGGGCCCTTCGAGAGGAGTTCGCGCAATCGGGGGCCGCCGGTGGCCGGGTCGGACAGGACATACAGCACCGGCAGGGTGGGCACGCCCTCGCGCAGGTCGGTGCCGGGCGTCTTGCCGGACTGGGCGGTCTCCGAGGCGATGTCGAGCAGGTCGTCGGAGAGCTGGAAGGCGATGCCGATCGCCGTGCCGTACTCGGCGAGGGTCCGCACGTGGTGCCCAGGCAGGCCGGAGAAGAGGCCACCGAACCGGGCCGAGGTGGCGATCAGTGAGGCGGTCTTGTCCTCGACGACCTGGAGGTGGTGCCGGATCGGGTCGCCGCCGCGCGGGCCGACGGTCTCGGCGAGCTGCCCGCGGACCAGCTGGGCGAGCGTGCTCGCCTGCAACCGGACCGCCTCCTCGCCCAGGCTCGCGGCCATCTCCGCGGCCCGGGCCAGCAGGAAGTCGCCCACGTAGACGGCGATCCGGTTGCTCCACCGGGAGTTCGCGCTGGCCGCACCGCGCCGCAGCGGCGCCTCGTCCATCACGTCGTCGTGGTAGAGGGTGGCCAGGTGGGTGAGTTCCATCAGCACGGCGGCGGTCAGCAGCTCGGGCCGGGACGGATCACCGAGCTGCGCGCAGAGCGAGACGGTCAGCGGGCGGAACCGTTTGCCGCCGGCCCGTACCAGATGCGCGGCGGCCTCGTCGATCAGCGGGTCCGGGCTGGTCACCGCGACCAACAGCTCGGTCTCCACACCGGTGAGGAATGCCGCGACCCGGTCGCGGACGTCCGGATCGACGAGGTCGCTGAGTCCAGGTATCGAGGCCGCCATGATCAAGAGGCTAGAACACCCCTCTGAGAGAACGCTGACGAGCCCGGCGGTGCAGAATCGATCCCATGACCATCACCGACCCGCTCGATCTGCTGGACATCGACAGCCTGCTCAGTGACGAGGAACGGCAGATCCGCGAGACGGTGGCGCGGTTCGTGACCGAGCACGTGCGCCCGCACGTGGCGGACTGGTTCGAGGCCGGCACGTTCCCCCGCGAGCTCGCTCCCGAGCTGGGCAGGCTCGGTGTCCTGGGAATGCACCTGGACGGCTACGGGTGTGCCGGGACGAGCGCGGTCGCCTACGGTCTGGCCTGCCTGGAGTTGGAGGCCGGTGACTCGGGGCTGCGCAGTTTCGTGTCGGTGCAGGGCTCGCTCGCCATGTTCTCCATCTGGAAATACGGGTCGGAGGAGCAGAAACTCGAGTGGCTGCCCCGGATGGCCGCCGGTGAGGCGATCGGGTGTTTCGGTCTCACCGAGCCCGACTTCGGCAGCGATCCGGCGAACATGCGCACCCGGGCGGTCCGTGACGGCGACGACTGGATCCTCAACGGCTCCAAGATGTGGATCACCAACGGCAGCGTCGCCGACGTGGCGACCGTCTGGGCGCGTACCGAAGAGGGGGTCCGGGGTTTCCTCGTCCCGAAGGACACGCCCGGCTTCACCACCCGGACGATCAAGAAGAAGCTGTCGCTGCGTGCCTCGATCACCGGTGAGCTGTCGCTGGACGACGTGCGGCTGCCCGCCTCGGCGCAGCTGCCGGAGGCGCGGGGTCTCGGAGCGCCGCTGAGCTGTCTGGGTGAGGCCCGGTTCGGCATCGTCTTCGGCTCGGCGGGGGCGGCCCTCGACTGCGTGCGCACCGCCATCGACTACGCCAAGGCGCGCGTCCAGTTCGGCCGGCCGATCGCCGCCTTCCAGCTCACCCAGGAGAAACTGGCCGACATGGCGGTCGACCTGAACACCGCCGCCCTGCTCGCCCTGCACCTGGGCCGGCTCAAGGACGCCGGCACGATCAGGCCGCACCAGATCAGCGTCGGCAAGCTCAACAACGTGCGCAAGGCGCTGGCCATCGCCCGCGAGTGCCGCACCATCCTCGGCGGCAGCGGCATCACGCTGGAGTACTCCCCGCTGCGGCACGCCAACAACCTCGAATCGGTCCTCACCTACGAGGGCACCTCCGAGATCCACACCCTGGTGATCGGCGAGGCGCTGACCGGCCACGCCGCCTATCGCTGATCGTCACCGGCCGGCACCCTCTCCCCCCTCGGGCCGCGAGGGGGTGCCGTCTGACCCGTACCGGTGACGGGTGTTTATGATCTTGCCGCGTGATCCACAGAAAACTGTCCATTGTGGCAGCGATAGGATTGATCGCGGTCGCCGTCCTCGGCGCCTCCCCCGCCCACGCCGAACCGGAGACCACCGCCGAACCGCCGGTGGTGGAGCTGGTCCTCGACGTCAGCGGCTCGATGAAGGCCGCCGACATCGACGGCGAGACCCGGATGACGGTCGCCAAACGCGCCTTCAACGAGGTCGTCGACGCCCTGCCGGAGACCACCCAGCTCGGGATCCGGGTGCTCGGCGCGACCTACGGCGGTGAGAACAAGAAGCAGGGTTGCCGGGACACCCAGCAGATCGTGAAGGTCGGCCCGGTCAACCGGGTCGCCGCCAAGAACGCCATCGCCACCCTCAGACCGACCGGCTTCACCCCGATCGGCCTGGCCCTGCGTGAGGCGGCGAAGGACCTGAACGGCGCCGGCGCGGCCCGCCGGATCGTCCTGATCACCGACGGCGAGGACACCTGCACCCCGCCCGACCCGTGCGACGTGGCCCGCGAGCTGGCCGCCCAGGGCACCGACCTGGTCGTCGACACGCTCGGTCTCGCCCCCGACGAGAAGACCCGCAAGCAGCTGGTCTGCATCTCCCAGGCGACCGGCGGTACGTACGCCGCGGCGCAGAGCGAGGAGGAGCTGACCGAACGGATCAAGCAGCTCGTCGACCGGGCCGCGCTGCCGCCGCCGGTCACCCCGGCCGTGGTCGAGGGGGCGAAGGACTGCGCCACCGCGCCGCTGCTGGCCGCCGGCGTCTACACCGACCGGGAGCTGATCGGCGAGCACCGGTTCTACCGGGTCTCGGTCAACGACGGCGACGAACTGCGGGCCTCGGTCAGCATCGCCCTGGACCGGCCGCTGAACCGGGACTACGGCGTGCTGATCAAGGCGGCCACCGTGGACGGTCGTGAGCTGGTCCGCGGCTTGGACGCGGGCAGCGGCCGCGCCGACGTGATCTCGGCGGGCCTGCGCTGGTCCGGCGACGAGGAACCGGCGCTCGCCGAGATCTCCGACATCTGCCTGATCGTGAGCAACTCGTTCGCGTCGGCCACCGCGGCCGGCGCCCCCGGCATGCCGGTCGAGCTGAGCATCGGCCTGGTCGCCGCCTCGCAGGCGCCGGACGCCCCGGGACTGGGCCGCGGCCTGCTGCTGCTGTTCGTCCTGATGATCGCCGGCCTGGTAGCCGGAGTACTGGCCGGCTGGCTGACCCGCTGGTGGGTCGCCAAGTGGAAGGAGAACTGATCATGCAGCTCGTTCTTGCGGCTCTCCTTCTCGCCGATCCGTCCGCCGGCCCGGCCCCGCTGGTCAGCACCGCCGGCACGTCGTACCTGACCGCGGTGTCGATCGCCGCGGAACAGCCGGTGAAGGTCTCCGCGGTCACCGGTGACCACCTCTACTGGCAGTTCCCGGCCACCGCGGGCCGGCGGCCGGAACTCGCCATCGACGTCAAGCTGCCCACCGAGGGCCGGACCGGTGACCACGCGTGGACCGTCGAGGTGTTCGACGGGCTGCGCCGCCGGCAGGCCTGCGTGGGCGGCGAGCAGAGCCCGGTCGCCGAGACCTCGGCCACGTCGATGACGCTCGGCTGCCGGCTGCGGCAGGTTCGCTCGTGGGCCGAACCGTGGGACGGCGACCCGCTGCCCGGCACCTACTATGTGCGGCTGTCCAGCACCGAGCTGCCGGAGAAGGACCTTGGCCTCCCCGTCGAGGTGAGCCTGAAGCTGACCGCGCCGACCGGTGACACCGGCGCCGACCAGGGTTCGCTGGCCGCTCCGCTGGTCCCGGACAACCGGCCCGGCGAGGTTCTCACCACCCGCCCCCCGGCCCCGGTCGAGAAGGAGGACGACTCGACGTTCTCCTTCGACTGGCTGCCGGACTTCTCGTCCCGCTGGGTGTGGACGGCGAGCGGTGGCGTACTGGCCGCTCTCGCCGGCCTGGTCGGCTTCTCCTGGACCCGCCGGCGTCGCGTGTGAACCCGGGCCGGCCCGCACCGCTGTCCCGCGCCGGCTCTCACCACCGTTCCGCGCCGGCTCTCACCGCCGTCCCGCGCCGGCTCTCACCGCCGTCCCGCGCCGGACGAGACAGCGGTGCGGGCCGGCCGGCCGGTCGTCGCCCGGAGGCAGAAGGCCATCAGGAACGAGAGGCAGAAGGTGTAGAGCGCCGGATACCAGACCAGGGCATCGAACAGGACCCCGACGAACTCGGCGCCGCCCTCCTCGCTCCAGCCGCGGTACGGCAGCATGCTCACCCAGTAGGCCAGCCACGGGTTGCCCGCCGGCTCGGCACCACTGAGCAGCACCAGCATCGTCGAGGCGAGCGGCGGCACCGTGAGGCTCCCGAGCACCGCGGCGGTCAGTGCGGCCGGGCGCCGGTTGCGGCGTACCAGGACGACCACCGATACGGCCAGTGCGGCGGCGGCCGCGACGAACGCCGCCGTGCCGGCCACCTCCGCCACGCGCTCGGTCGACCCGCCGAGCAACTGGACCAGGTGCGGCAGGGTGAACAGCCCGAGGACGACGCCGACGACAACCGCCGCCGAGCGGAATCCGCCGTCTCGGGTGGCGCACAGCAGGCCGGCGGCCAGCCCGACGAGGACGATGGCCGACGGCACCGCACTGAACCCCAGCAGCGGCACCGCCACACACGTCAGTACGGTGACGGCCGTGACCGTGAGCCCCCGGGGCGTACGCCGGAGCGCGGCGGGCATGTCGACCGTCATCAGTCTCTCCACTCGATCGGTCAGCGCGGCCCATGCCACGTCGGCGAGATCGCGCACCGGAGTGCCCGACTGTTCCAGCAGAGCGGCGATCTCCTCGCCGTAGCGCTCCCGCACCTCCCGCGGGTACAGCGCGAGCACGGCCGCGTGCAGCCGGCGCATCAGGTCACCGCCAGACGACGCAGGCCCACGGTGGCCACCGCCCGGGCACGCTCGAGTTCGGCCTGCAGTGTTCGCCTGCCCACGGCGGTGAGGCGATAGGGCTTACGCCGGTCCTCCGGTGCCAGGGCCTCGATGAGCCCGCGCTCCTCCAGGCGCCTGATCGCCCCATACAACGTGCCGGGCCCGGGGCGGCTGCCGGTGAGCACGCCGATGTCCTCCTGGACGGCATAGCCGTGCTTCGGGCCGTCCGCCAGGCTGATCAGGACGAGCAGCCCGGGTTCGGAGAACCTGCCCAGTTCGGAAAGACTCACGGGATCCACCTCCTACTACGCACGACGTAGTATCGCCGGACGTAGTAGGAGGGTCAAGTCGCCGGTCAGAGCTTGTCGAGCTGGGTGACCACCATCGCGATCGCGAAGAAGCCGTAGAAGCCGATCGCCACGAGCAGGCCGCCCAGACGCCAGCCGCGGACCCGGATCGGCGCCGGCAGGTCCCGGGTGTTGAGCCGGACCAGCAGGATCGAGTAGAGCAGCGTCACCACCGAGGCCGCGCAGGTGGAGACGATCAGCAGACCGAGCGGCTGGGTGAAGCCGGCCAGCAGGATGATCGAACCGAGGACGATCTCGGTCCACACCACGAGCAGGTAGATGCGCGGCTCGGTCCAGCGGGTGGACCCCTCCAGGTAGTTGCGGTGCAGGAAGTCCGACGCGACCCGGCCGATGATGTCGAGCAGGCCCATCGCCGCCGCCCACAGCGACACCGCCGCCACCGCCAGGAAGAGCAGCTTCAGCCAGGTGCCGACCTCGGCCTGGAAGATGTCGCCCTGGATCCGCAGGAACGACGGGTCCGACTTGAGGTCGCCGCGCCCGAACAGCGTCTCGTAGGCGAGCAGGCTCATCACGCCGATCGTGACGAAACAGACCGCCACGAACGTGACCAGGTGCTCGACGTTGGCCCGCTTCCACCACAGGGCCCAGCGGCTCATCGACGCCTCGTCCAGGGGGAACTGGTAGCGGTCGCCGGTGCCGGCCGCCTCCTCCTGGCCGGTGATCGGGGAGACCAGCCGGGGTACGTGCGCGCCCATGCCGTACCGCTTGTCGCGGATCCAGTTGCTCAGCACCAGGTTGTGCACACCGCCGGCACCGGCCGCGCCGATCGCGCTGAGCAGCATGGTGAACGTGATGCCGTCCGGGATCTGCCCGAACCCGGTGACCGTGGCCTTCGCGCCCTCGCCCCAGGTGCTCAGCGAGATGACGAAGACGACCACGACGGCGAGGAAGAACAGCGTCAGGACGACCTTGGCGGTCTCCACCCGCTCGACCGTCTTGTAGATCACCTTGGAGAAGGTCAGCAGCACCCCGACCAGGGCCAGGCCGATCACCGTGATCCAGACCGGATCGCCGCCGTTGAACAGGTAGGTGAGCAGGGTCGAGCCGCTGGTCGCCCAGCCGGGCCAGACGTACTGGAAGGCGCCGGCCAGGCAGATGATGATGCCCCAGCCCTTCCACCAGCGGGAGAAACCGGCCACCACGGTCTGACCGGTGGCCAGCGTGTATCGCTCGATCTCCATGTTGATGACGAACTGCACGGCCAGCGTGGTGAAGGCCAGCCAGAGCAGGCCGAGGCCGCCGATGGCGGTCAGGTACGGCCAGAGGATGATCTCGCCGGCCGCCATGCCGATGCCGACGGCCACGACGCCGGGCCCGACCATCCGGCGCAGTGCGAGGGGTTCGGGAAGTTCACGAGTGGTGGTCTCGGTCAACATAACCGCGCTCCAGAAGATGGGAGAGGTGAAGCAACATCCGCGCGATATCGGGGGTACGCCCGGTGAACAGCTCGAACGCGGCGGCGGCCTGATAGGCACACATCGCCGCGCCGCCGACCGCCCGCAGTCCGGCGGCCCGGGCCGCGCGCAGCAGCTCGGTCTCGACCGGCAGGTAGACGATGTCGGCGACCCACAGGCCACGGTGGAGCGACTCTGCGGGCAGCGGGATCCCCGGGTGGTGGTGCATGCCGACCGGACTGGTGTTGACCAGCCCGTCGGCGTCCTTGAGGAGGTCCGGATCGGCCTGGTCCCGGTGGCTCGCGCCCAGCCGGTCGGCGAGCTCCTCGCCGCGGGAGCGATCCGGGTCCACGATGGTCAGCCGCTCGACTCCCAGACCGCGCAGGGCGTGGCCACAGGCGGCCCCGGCGCCACCCGCACCCAGTTGCACGACGTGGCCGGTGGCCGCGCCGGAGAGCTGACTGCGGAAGGACTCGGCGAACCCGTACGCATCGGTGTTGTGCCCCTGCCGTCGCCCGTTCTTGAAGACGACGGTGTTGACGGCGCCGATGTCACGGGCGATCGGGGACAGCTCGTCGAGGTGCCTGATCACCTGCTGTTTGAAGGGGTGGGTGATGTTGAGCCCGGCGAAGCCGGCGCGTGCGGCCTCGTCGAGGTGCCGTTCGAGGTCCACGGGACTCTCGGTGTCGAACAGCGTGTAGGTGAGCCCGAGGTGGTGGTGGCTCCCCTCGGCCTCGTGCAACGCGGGTGACAGCGACGCGCCGATCCCGGTTCCGATCAACCCGCATCGGCAGGCCGCCATCTCGATCTCCGTTTCTAATGTACGAACTGGTACGTTAGTTATCGGGTGTGACAGCCGACACTGTCAAGCCCCACGGCAGACTGGGTTCATGACGCAGGAGAGAACAGTGCGGGCAGAGACGGGTGAACGGCGGCGCGACGCCGGACGCACCCGCACCGAACTGCTCGACGTGGCCACCGAGGAGTTCGCCGAGCGCGGTTACAGCGGGGCCAGAGTGGACGAGATCGCCGCCCGGACCAGGACCACGAAGCGGATGATCTACTACTACTTCGGCGGCAAGGAGCAGCTCTACCTGGCCGTTCTGGAACGGGCGTACGCGGAGATCCGGGCCGCCGAGCGCAGCGTCGACGTCGACCACCTCGACCCGGTCGCCGCCGTCCGCAGGCTCGCCGGGGTCACCTTCGACCACCACGAGGCGCACCCCGCGTTCATCAAGCTCGTCGGCGTCGAGAACGCCCAGCACGCCAAGCACATGACCCACGTGGCACGGCTCGTCGACCTGAACAGTTCGGCCGTCGACCTGCTCCACCGCGTGCTGGACCGAGGGCGTGCCGAGGGCGCCTTCCGCGACGACGTCGACGCCCTCGACGTCCACATGATGATCAGCTCGTTCTGTTTCTTCCGCGTCGCCAACCGCCACACGTGGGGCGCGCTCTTCGACCGGGACCTGCTCGACCCGGACCGCAGGGAGCACTACCGCACCATGCTCGGCGATCTGGTGACCGGCTATCTACGAAAGTGAGCCGCCATGCGCCGGTCGATCGCCACCGTCTGCCTCTCCGGAACCCTTGACGACAAGCTGACGGCAGCGGCCGCCGCCGGATTCGACGGCATCGAACTGTTCGAGAACGATCTCCTGGTGTCGCCCATGACGCCCGCCGAGGTGCGTGACCGCTGCGCCGGCCTGGGCCTGGGCATCGACCTGTACCAGCCGTTCCGCGACCTCGACTCGGTGACCGGGGACCGGTTCGCGAGAAGTCTGGACCGCGCCGAGCGCAAGTTCGACGTGATGGCCGCCCTCGGCGTGGACACCGTCCTGGTCTGCTCGTCGGTCGCGGCCGACGCCGTGGACGACGACGATCGCGCGGCGGAACAACTGTCGGCGCTGGCCGAGCGCGCCGGCCGGCGGGGGATGCGGATCGCCTACGAGGCACTGGCGTGGGGCCGGCACGTGTCCACGTGGGACCGTTCGTGGCGGATCGTGCAGCGCGCCGACCACCCCGCGCTCGGGCTCTGCCTCGACTCGTTCCACGTGCTGTCCCGCGAGGTCAGTCCGGACGGGATCGCCGGCATCACCCCCGGCAAGATCTTCTTCCTGCAACTCGCGGACGCGCCGCACCTGAGCATGGACGTGCTCCAGTGGAGCCGCCACCATCGTCTCTTCCCCGGCCAGGGCGCCTTCGACCTGCCCCGCTTCGTGGAGCTGGTCCTCGCCGCCGGCTACGACGGGCCGCTGTCGCTGGAGGTCTTCAACGACGTGTTCCGGCAGTCCGACCCGGGCCGTACCGCGATCGACGCCATGCGCTCGCTGATCGCCCTGGAGGACGGCCTCACCACCCGGCACCGCCCGGACGCGCCACGGCTCACCGCCGGGATCCGCCGCCTCCCCGACCCGCCCGAGCTGACCGGTCACGCCTTCACCGAGTTCGCCGTCGACGGCCGCTCCGGCCCGGAACTGCGGTCCGCCCTGCGCGGCCTCGGGTTCGCCCACACCGGCCAGCACCGCACCAAACCCGTCGAGTTGTGGGAACAGGGCGCCGCCCGGATCGTCCTGAACAGCGCCGTCACCCACCCCGGACCGGCCGCGATCAGCGCCTTCGCCGTCGCCTCCGCCGATCCGGGCCGATCGCTGGCCCGCGCCGGGGCCCTGCTGGCGCCCGCCCACCCGAACGTCCGCGAACCCGGCGAAGCCGAACTGGCCGCGATCACCGCCCCCGACGGCACCAGTGTGTTCGTCACCCACCCCGGCGACGACTGGCGCGCCGACTTCCTGCCCACCGGCGCCGAACCCGGACCGGGCGCCGGCCTGCTGGCGGTCGATCATCTCGGACTGGCCCAGCCGTTCGACCACTTCGACGAGGCCGGGCTCTTCTACCACTCGGTGCTCGGCCTGGACCATCTCGCCACCGAGGAGTACGCCGCCCCGTACGGCCTGATGCGCTCCCGCGCCGTCGCGAACCCGTCCCGTACCGTCCGGGTGGCCCTGACGGTGGCCCTGCTGCGCCGCGGCGACTGGGCCCCCGCGGTCGCCGACCCGCAGCACGTCGCCTTCACCACGGCCGACATCATCGCCACCGCCGCCGCCCTCGACCTGCCGGCCCTCCCGGTGCCCGACAACTACTACGACGACCTGATCGCCCGCTTCGACCTCGAAGCCGGATTCGTCGCCACCCTGGCCCGGCACGGCATCCTCTACGACCGCGACCCGGCCGGCCACGAACTGCTGCACCTCTACACGCCGGTCTTCGGCGGCCGCGTCTTCTTCGAGATCGTCGAACGCCGGCCCGGCTACGACCGCTTCGGCGAGCCCAACGCCCCGGTCCGCATGGCGGCCCAACGTCACCGCCGCCTCACGGCCACCCCATGACCCCCATCCGGTACGCCGTGCGCCGCCCCCGACCGCACCAGCGCGTCCCGCGGCTACCCCGCGACGCAGGCGCCCCGTCCCGGCCCAACGCGCCCGCCGGGCCGAAGCGCCCCCACCCCGGCTGGCCCCCACCGCTGCCTCACGACGCCCGAGACAGCGGTGACAACCAGCCACCCAACCCCGGGGTGCGGGGCGCGCGGTAGGAGGCCGGCCATCGGGACTGTCGCGTGGCCCGCCGCCTCAGCCCGGCGGCCGCGCTGTGGCCGTGCCGGCCGCCTGCGTCGCGGGGTAGCCACAGCAGGCCCCGTTGCGGTCGGGGGCCGCCCACGGCGTACCGGATGAGGGGTTCTATCCGCGACGGATCGCCGGGCCGCGATTCCACCAGAGGGACAGGCCGACCGCCGCGCTGACCAGCAGGGTGCCGAGCAGCAGGAACCAGACGCTGATCTCGACGTTCTGCCTGGTGAGGCCGAATTCGCGGGGCAGGTCGCCGAGGACGTCGGTGAGCTGCTCGGCGTCCTGGGCCTTGAAGTAGCGTCCGCCGGTCAGGTCGGCGACCTCGGTCAGCGCCTCCTCGTCGATCTCGCGGTTGCCGCCACCGCGGCCGCTGCCGCCGCCACCGAACCCGCCGCCGCCGAAGCCCCCGCCGCCGAACGCCGAGTCGCCGCTGACCTGGTCGGCGGTGCAGACCATCTGCTGTGGTTCGGTGGTGCCGAACCCGATCGTGTAGACGCGCAGGCGCCGGGCCGCGGCCTGTCCGGCGGCGGTGACCGGGTCGACACCGGTGGTGTTGGAGCCGTCGGTGAGGACCACGATGGTGTCCGGCTCGTAGTCGACCGTCGCGCCGTCCGGCACGGTGCCGTTGAGTTCGACGCCGGTCGCGGCCACGTCGGGGTTGATCTCGGCGATCGCGTCGATCGAGGTGAGGATGGCCTGGCCGATCGCGGTGCCGCGGGCGGTCTTGAGGTTGTCGATCGCCTCGAGCAGCGGATCCTTGTCGGTGGTCGGCGGGACCAGCAGGCCGGCGATGCCGGAGAAGGCGACCAGGCCGATCTTCGTGTCGCCCTCCTGCGCCTCGACGAACCCACGGGCCGCGTCGACGGCGACGGCCAGCCGGTTCGGGGCGATGTCGGTGTTGCACATCGATCCGGACACGTCGATGGCCAGCAGGATGGTGGTGTCGTTGGACGGGACCGCGACCGACGCCTGCGGCCGGGCGATACCGCCGGCCAGCGCGATCAGGCCGGCCAGGAACAGGTAGACGGGGATGCGGCGGCGCCAGGCGGTACGGCCGGGAAGTGCGGCCCGGATCAGGGCGACGCTGGACACGGTGATCGCGGTCCGTTTGCGGCGGCGGTTGAACCACCATCGGGCGAGCAGCAGCAGCGGCACGGCGAGTACCGCGGCCAGAGCCCAGGGCCAGCTCAGCGACATCAGACGATCCTTCCGTGCCAGCGGATGCCCAGCAGCCCGCCGAGCGTCAGGAGCAGCAGGGCGGCCGCCGCGAACGGGGCGGTCAGCTCGATCGGCTCCTTCTCCGTGGTCAGGCGCAGGTCGATGGACCGGGTGCTGTCGGCGAGCGCGGCCGCGTCGCCGGCCTGCTGGTACGCCCCACCGGTCACCTGCGCGACCGTGGTCAGCAGCGTCTCGTCCAGGGCGGTGCCCAGCTGGAAGCCGTCCACCTCGACGGTCGCGCCCCGGGCGGTGCCGACGCCGACGGTCTGGATCCGCACGCCGGCGGCCGCGGCCAGTTCGGCGGCGGCCTGTACGTCGGGTCCGCCGGTCTCCTCGCCGTCGGAGAACACGACGATCGTGGCCGACGGCCAGTAGCCGAGGTCCGGCGTGGTCGGCGCCGCCCCCTCCGCCGACGGGAGGCTGACCGGTTTGCCGGTGATCGTGCCGAGCGCGACGAGGATGGCCTGCCCGAGCGAGGTGCCGCCGCCCGGCGAGACCCGGCCGATCGCGGCGAGCGCGGCCGCGTGGTCGTCGGTGGGCGCCTGGGTGAGCAGCGCCTGGTTCCCGAAGACGAGCACGCCGACGTCGACGGTGTCCGGCTGGTCCTCGACGAACGCCTTCGCGGCCTCCTGCGCGGCACCGAGCCGGCTGGGCGCGACGTCGGCGGCGGACATGCTGTTGGAGACGTCGAAGGCGAGCAGGACGGTGCCGGCGACCCGGGGCACGGTGACCTCCGCCTGCGGGCGGGCCAGGCCGATGAGCATGACCGGAAGGGCGGTCAGGATCAGCGCGTACGGCAGATGCCGCCGGATCCCGCTGCTGTTGAGGGTGGCGAAGCCCGCCTTCCTGAGGGCGTCCGCGCGTCTTCTCTGCATCGTCACGTATCCGGCGACGGCGGCGACGCTGAGCAGGACGGCCACCCCGATCACGGCCGGATGGAGGAAGGTCACCGGCGTCTCCGTCCGGAGCGGCGGACCATGTCGACCAGGGTGGTCATCATGTCCTGGTCGGTGGTGATCCGGTGGGCGTCGACCCCGGCTTTGCGCATCCCGGCGGCCAGTTCGTCCTCGCGGGCGCCGACCTGTTCGGTGAGGCGGGCCCGCAGCAGCGGGTCGCTGGTGTCGACGAGCAGCTGCTCACCGGTCTCGGCGTCCTCGACGAGGATCAGGCCGAGGTCGGGGAGTTCGAGTTCGGCGGGGTCGACGACACGGATGACGACCACCTCGTGGCGGTGGGTGAGCTGGGCGAGGGGCCGGTCCCAGCCGGGGTCGCCGATGAAGTCGGACATCACGAAGACGAGGCTGCGCCGTTGGGCGGTGGTCGCGGCGGCCAACCGCAGCATCCCGGTCAGGTCGGTCGTCTGATCCGATTTCCTCGTGACGTCGGCGGTGGTCTCGCGGGCGATCCGCAGGACCTGGTCCCGGCCGGTCCGCGGCGGGATGATCCTGTGGGACCGGTTGTCGAACAGGATCGCCCCGACCCGGTTCCCGCCCTGGGAGATCAGCCTGGCGATGCTGACCGCCAGGGTCGCCGCGGTCGACTCCTTGCCGGCGCCCCCGCCGAAGCGCATCGACGCCGACCGGTCGATCACCATCCAGGCCGTCATCTCCCGGTCCTCGGTGTACTGCCGGACGAACGGCTCGTCGAGGCGTGCCGTGACGTTCCAGTCGATGTGCCGGACGTCGTCCTCCGGCGTATACGCCCGCAGGTCGGTGAAGTCGAGCCCGGCGCCGTGCCACACGGTCCGGTAGGAGCCCTGAAGGCGCCCGTCGAGGCGGCGCCCGAGTTTCCACTCCAGGCGCCGCAGCAGCCGGTCCGGGGCGGTGGTCATCTAGCGGCCCCGGCCGGCGGGCTCCGGGAACGACAGGTTCGCCATGATCTTCGAGATGATCAGATCGGCGGTGACCTCGTCGGAGAGCGCCTCGTAGGAGAGCACGAGCCGGTGCCGCAGTACGTCGAGGGCCAGGTCGCCGAGGTCCTCGGGCACCACGTACTCGCGGCCGCGGATGTACGCCAGCGCCCGCCCGGCCAGCACCAGGCTGATCGACGATCGTGGGCTGGCGCCGAAGGTGACGTAACGGGCCATGTCGGTGAGGCCGGCCCGGCCCGGGTCGCGGGTGGCGTGCGCGAGGTTCACCGCGTACTCGATCAGGGACGGGTCGACGTAGACCTTGTCGACCTCCTCCTGGAGCCCGGTGAGGACGACCGGGTCGATGATCTTCTGGATCACGGCGGCCCGGCCGAGAGCCCGCTCGACGACCACGAACTCCTCGGTCACGCTCGGATAGCCGACCACGACCTTCATCATGAACCGGTCGACCTGCGCCTCGGGCAGCGGATAGACGCCCTCGTTCTCGATCGGGTTCTGGGTGGCCATGACCAGGAACGGGTTCGGCAGCTTGTGGGTCTCGCGGCCGATGGTGACCTGCCGCTCCTGCATCGTCTCCAGCAGCGCGCTCTGCACCTTGGCGGGCGCCCGGTTGATTTCGTCGGCCAGCAGCAGGTTGGTGAAGACCGGGCCGAGCTGCACCTGGAACTCGCCGCTCTTCTGGTTGTAGACACGGGTGCCGACGATGTCCGCGGGCACCAGATCGGGGGTGAACTGCACCCGGTGGAAGTCACCGCCGATCGCCTCGGCCAGCGACTTGACGGCCAGCGTCTTGGCCAGGCCGGGGACGCCCTCGACCAGGATGTGCCCGCGGGCCAGCAGTGCCACGATGAGCCGTTCGAGCAGGTTGTCCTGGCCGACGATGGTCTTCTTGACCTCGTACAGGACCTTCTCGATCGGGCCGGCGGCGGCGGGCGGGGCGTCGGTCCAGCTCATTTTTTCCGTCGCTTTCGTTGTCAGAGGGGAGGCGACTGGCCGTCGCCCTCGCCGGTGCCGCCGAGGGCCGCGCCGATCGGGACGGCGAAGCCGATGCCGATGAAGGTCCCGGCGCCGCTCGGGTTGGCCAGCGCGATGACGATGCCGACCACCTGCCCGCGGTCGTTGATCAGTGGACCGCCCGAGTTGCCCGGGTTGACGGCCGCGTCGAACTGGATGAGGCCCTCGATGTCGGACTCGCCCCCGTCGCGGTTGAGCACACGATCGAGGCCGGAGACGACGCCGCTGCTGGTGCTGAAGGTCAGGCCGAGCGGGTTGCCGATCGCCACCACGTCGTCGCCGATCCCGCTGCCGCCGCCGAGCACCGCCGGGACCAGGGTCTCCGGCAGCTTGTCGGGGGTGAGGGTGGCGATGTCCCGCGCCGGGTCCTCGCTCGCCGGCTGGGCGGCCGCCCTGGTGCCGTCGGCGTAGGTCAGCTCGATGCTCTCGGCGCCGTCGACCACGTGCAGCGCGGTCAGGATCGTCCCGTCGGCGTTGGCGATCACCCCGGTGCCGGTGCCGGCCTCCAGGCGGTTCTGCGAGTCGTGCCCGGTGGTCCGGATCAGCACCACCGACGGGGTGAGCGCCCGGTAGATCTCGGCCACCGTGAGGGGTGCCGCCGACGCCGACGGCGAGGCCGCGGGGCGGGCCGCGGCCGGCGCCTGCCCATTACCCCCGCCGCGGACGGCCACGAGCACCGTGATCGCCACGGCCCAGGCCACGATCGCCCCGATGAGCACCCGGCGGCGCAGCTCAGGAGTGTTCCATCGGCTCTTCGGCTCCTCCGGAACGGGCTCCGGCGCGGCGGGCCCGTCCGGGCGGAGCACCGTCATCACGATGCGACCGCCTGACTCTGCATCCATCGACCCTAGAAGCGTTTCCTAGGAATTCGCCATGAGAGTTCTGATGGTTTCCGGTACGCGAATTCCACCACAGGTTCCTGAACCTGGCATATCGCCGCCTTGTCGGCACTCCGGTGGAATGCAAGGGTATCGAAGAAGTCCGATGTTAACGGGGATATGGAGGCACCACATGGCACGCGCCCGCAATCTCGCCGTGGCCGCTGCGGCCGGCATGACGATCTCGGCCGGCCTGCTCGCGTCACCGGCACAGGCCGCGACCGACTCGTTCACCCTCTGCGCCTACCCGCTGAACTGCTCGGCGGCGTCGGTGAGCGGCTCGGTGAACTGGGACACCAACGTCCTGTCCGCCACGGCGGTCAACAACTCGTACAGCTCGGTCACCGTGACCGTCACGAGGGCGAGCACCACCACGCGGGTCACCGTGCTGCGCGGCGGCCGGTCGGCCTTCACCGGGACGATCGCGGCGACCGACCCGAGCGTGCAGGTCCGGCTCTGCCCGGCGGCCACCACGTGCACGTCGGTCACGCTGACCCGCCACTAGAGCAACGCATGCGGGGGCGGCACCCTCACGGTGCCGCCCCCGAGGTGTGCGTGGTGAGCGATCAGCCCAGCAGGGTGACCTTGGCCGAGTCCAGGTCGTAACGGGCGCCGACGACCTTCATGTGCCCGGCCTCGACCTTCTCACGGAGGATGGCGCTCTGCGCCAGAAGAGCGGCGGCCTGGGCCTTCACGTTCGCCTGGACACCCTTCTCGACGGCGTCCGGGTCGTTGGCGTACGGCCCGACGACCGGAGTGAGCGCGTCGACGATCGTCTGGATGTGACCGGGCGCCGAACCGCCGGAGCGCACGCAGCCCTGGGTGGCCGCGACCGCGCCGCACCGCTCGTGGCCGAGCACCATGACCAGCGGCGGCACGAACTCCTCGGCCGCGTACTCCATGCTGCCCAGCAGGAGCGAGTCCACCACGTTGCCGGCGACCCGGTTCACGAACAGGTCACCGAGGCCCTGGTCGAACAGCAGCTCGGGAGCGACCCGCGAGTCCGCGCAGCTCAGGATGATCGCGACCGGGTGCTGGCCCTTCGCGATGGCCCCGATCCGCTCGCGGCTCAGGTGCGGGTGCTTGGCCTTGCCGGAGATGAAGCGCTTGTTGCCGGCCATCAGGTTCGCGAGGACCTTCTCCGGGGACATGCCCGGTTCCGTGGCCATCGCGGCCGAGGATGCGAGACCGCCCAGGGCGATCGATCCGGCAACGGCACCGCTCGCACCGAGGAAGTGGCGGCGGTGGAGCTTCGACTGCAGCAATGGACTCTCCTGAACATTCGTCGGCGGTTACGCCCCGACTGTTCGGCCCGCGCGGGCCGCGCCGAAGGGGTGCAACCGAATGCCTACCGACCGCTACCACTCGGTAACGCGAGTGCGTAGCGTGGCCCTCAGGAGGGGGTGTGCGATGAGCACGAACGTCTCGGAGAAACAGGCACGGCAGACGGCTGAGGCCGCCCGCGAGTCCGAGTGGCGACAGCCCAGCTTCGGCAAGGAACTCTTCCTGGGCCGCTTCCGTCTCGACCTGATCCACCCACGGCCGGCACCCACGCCACGGCCGGAGTTCCTCGACCGCCTGGCGGAGTACCTGCGCTCCGAGGTGGACGGTGCCCGCATCGAGCGGGAGGCGCGCATCCCCGACGAGGTCTTCCACGGTCTCGCGGCTCTCGGCGCGTTCGGGATGAAGATCGACCGGGAGTACGGCGGTCTCGGACTGTCCCACCTGCACTACTGCCAGGCGCTGACGATGACCGGCTCGGTGAACGCGGCGGTCGGGGCGCTGCTCTCCGCGCACCAGTCGATCGGCGTACCGCAGCCGCTGAAGATGTTCGGCACACCCGAGCAGAAGAAGGCGTTCCTGCCCCGGCTGGCGGCCGGTGAGGTGTCCGCGTTCCTGCTCACCGAGCCGGACGTCGGTTCCGACCCGGCCCGGCTCGGCACGGTGGCCGAGCCGGTCGAGGGCGGCTTCCGGCTCAACGGCGTGAAGCTGTGGGCCACCAACGGCACGGTAGCCACCCTGCTCGTGGTGATGGCCCGCGTCCCGGAGAAGGGCATCACCGCGTTCGTGGTCGAGGGCGATTCGCCGGGCATCACGGTGGAGCGGCGCAACGCCTTCCTCGGCCTGCGCGGCCTGGAGAACAGCGTGACTCGCTTCCACGACGTGTTCGTGCCCGAGGCGAACGTGATCGGTGGGCTCGGCCGGGGCCTGCGGATCGCGCTGACCACACTGAACACCGGCCGGCTGTCCCTGCCGGCGATGTGTGTGGGCGCCGGTAAACGGGCGCTGGCGATCGCCCGTGAGTGGTCGGCGGACCGGGTGCAGTGGGGCCGGCCGGTCGGCTCGCACGAGGCGGTGGCCAAGAAGATCGCGTTCATCGCGGCGTCCACCTACGCCATGGAGTCCATGCTGGACCTGTGCTGCCTGATCGCCGACGACCAGCGCAACGACATCCGGATCGAGGCGGCGCTGGTCAAGCTGTTCGCCAGTGAGATCGCCTGGCAGGTCGCCGACGAGCTGGTCCAGATCCGCGGCGGCCGGGGCTACGAGACGGCCGAGTCGCTGACCGCCCGTGGCGAGCGGCCCTCGGAGACCGAGCAGATTCTGCGGGACCTGCGGATCAACCGGATCTTCGAGGGCTCGACCGAGATCATGCACCTGCTGATCGCCCGGGAGGCGGTGGACGCGCACCTCTCGGTGGCGGGCGACATCATCGACCCGGAGGCGGATCTGGGCCGCAAGGCACGCGCCGGGGCGCGGGCCGGGGCGTTCTACGCGCGGTGGCTGCCCACCCTCGCGGTGGGCCAGGGTCAGAATCCCTCGGCGTACGGCGAGTTCGGCCCCCTGGCGGCCCATCTGCGGTACGTGGAGCGCACGTCCCGCAAGCTGGCCCGGTCGACGTTCTGGGGGATGTCCCGCTGGCAGGGACGGCTGGAACGCAAGCAGGCGTTCCTGGGCCGGATAGTGGACATCGGCGCCGAACTGTTCGCCATGTCGGCGGTCTGCGTGCGGGCCCGGGCCGAGCGCGACGACCGCCCCGAGGGCCGTGAGCTGGCCGACCTGTTCTGCCGGCAGGCCCGGCTCCGGGTCGAGGCGAGGTTCGCCGCCCTGTGGGACAACACCGACCGCCTGGACGTGACGGCCGCCGAGCGGGTGCTGGCCGGCCGCTACACCTTCCTGGAGGAGGGTGTGATCGCCCCCGCGTCGGACGCGCCCTGGGTGGCCCCGTGGTCGCCGGGCGCGAGCACCGTCGAGGACGTGCGCCGGCGCCTGCGATGAGCGACGTCCCCGGGCCCGCGCGGGCCCGGGGACGTGTTCGTCCTCGTCTCAGCTGGTGACCGGCTCACCCGGCACGACGAACAGCGGCTTCCACGGGTCGTCCGGACTGATCGGGTACTCGGTCGACGGGGCGTCGCCGGTGCTGGTCCAGCGGGCCTCGTACGGCAGCCCCTCGAAGAGCACCTTCTGCCCGCGGGAGTAGACCGTCTCCGGGTTCCACTGGTCGGTCACCCCGGTGACCGTCGGGCTCGGTGACGGCGCCACGTCGGTCGAGGTCACCGGGCCGATCACCGACCACGGGGTGGGTGTGGCCGAGTCGCCGCCGGCTGACGGGTCGGTGCCCTGGTTGGCCCACTTGGCCTCGTAGACGACACCGTGCCAGACGACCTTGTAGCCGCGCACGTACTGGGCGGTGAGCCGCCACACCGGGTACGGGCTCTTCGCCGGGTCGTCGGTGACCGACGACTGCTCCGGGATGGTCACCGCGTCCCGCCCGGAGTCGCCCACGATGGCGCCCGGCAGGTCGGCGAAGACCTTGGAGAACGCCAGCTTCTCCTGGGAGACGCCGCTGCACGTGTTGGAGTGGACGACCACGTTGGTGAAGGTGCCGGTGCACGGGGCGTCCCGGTTCAGCGACCACATCGACACCCGGCCGAGGCCGTTGTCGACGGCGAAGGCGGCCAGCCCCTGCGCGTCGGCGACGGTGAACCGCTCGGCGTCGATGTCGTTCTGCCCGATCATCGGGGTGGCCCCGATCCGCGACCACACCTCGGGCCCGGTCAGCTGCACACCGAGCCGCAGGTAGAGGTCGGACAGCTGCTTGTGGGTGGCCTCCAGCGCGCTCTCGCCGAGCTCCAGCATGTCCGGGCTGGAACCGCCGGTGCCGTAGTCCATGATCATGACGTTGACGCCGCGCAGCGCGACCCCACCCTCCAGGGTGGTCCGTACCGCGGCGATGCCGTCGACGGTGAGACCGGTCGGGGCGACCGGCAGGGTCATCCACACGTCCAGGTTCTCGCCGGCCGCCTTCCGCTCGGCCTGCAGCGTCTTCAACGCGAGGGCGCGGCGCTGCAGGGAGGCCTGGTCGGCGACGGCGGTGCCCTCGATGTCCAGGTCCAGGGTGTCGAGCTGGTAGCGGCGCACCAGTTGCCGGTAGGCGTCGGTCAGCCGCGCCTGGTCGGTGCAGGCCACCGCCAGCTCGGTGTTGGTCAGGCCGCCGACGCTGAGCATGACGTCGCCGCCCGCCGCCCGCAGCTGTTCGATCCGGCGGTCCAGCTCCAGCGACGCGGCCGCCTCGTCCGGCGTGTAGGCGCCGCCCCAGCTGGGCGCGCACCCGTCCTCGGGGTCGGCGACCACGAACGCGAGGGCCACGTCGTTGGCCGGGTTCACCGCCGGGTCCTGGAACTCGAACGTCGGGGTGAGCGTGACGTCGACGTACGGCACCGCCCATGATTTGACGGCCGGGCCGGCGTTGTCCCGGTAGTGCACCACCGCGGCCGCACCACCGGCGCCGAGCCCGGCCACCACCAGGATCAGGAAACCGAGCCGCAGCCAGGACAGCTTCTGCGCCGGCGCGTCGGGTTCCTGCCAGTCCGGGTCGGCGAGCGGGTCGTCCGGTTCCGGCCGCGCCAACTGCGGGGTGGCGGTCTGCATGGTGGGCCTCTCGATCGCGGGTCTTCGTCGGCCTCTCGAATCGGCAGGTGCCGGCCCCGCTGAAGGCAACCGGCCGGAAACCTTCAAGCGACCCGGCTGACCGGCCGATGGTGCCGGTCGACGGGCACCGGCGGAACGCGCCGGGACCGGCGTCCCATCCCCAGTGAGAGGCCATCCCCATGCAGCGCACCCCGGTGGACCAACACCGGCCCGACACCCCTCGGCAGTGGGGCGCGGACCGGCGGTCGGCGCCCCACCCGCTGACTCCGCCGCCCGTCTCCGAAGGCCGGATCGCCCGCGGCCGGCTCGCGATCGTCCTGACCATCGCGGTCTGGGCCTGCTACATCGCCTACACGGTGTTCGAGCAGTTCGTCGTCGGCAAGGCGAGCGAGCCGAAACTCGTCGTCGAGGCGATCGTCTACATGCTGGTGGTCACCGCGCTGATGGGGTCGGCGATGGCCTACCTGATCACCCGGATCGGCTTCTTCTACCGCAGCCGGGCGCACCACCGGGTGCCGCGGATCGTGCTCGACCCGTTCCTGGCCGGCCCGACCCCGACGGTGACCGTTCTGGTGCCCTCCTATCAGGAGGACGAGCGGGTCATCCGGACCACGCTGCTGTCGGCGGCGCTCCAGGAGTACCCGGGTCTGCGGGTGACGCTGCTCATCGACGACCCGCAGCAGCCGAAGACGCGGGCCGCGCGTGACCTGCTGCTCGCCGCCCGCGCCCTGCCCGGCGCGATCGAATCCGAACTGGCCGTGCCGTTCAGCCGCGCGCAGAACGCCTACGACCGGTTCGAGACGGGGCTCGACAGCCGGGACACCCGCGTCACGACCGTCGACGACATGCGGGACCTCGCGGCCGAGTACCAGTCCGCGGTCGGCTGGCTGTACGGCCTGGGTCACCGGCAGGAGGTGGTCGACCACACCGACACCTTCTTCGTCGAGCACATCGTCAACCGGCTCGCCGGTGACCTCGGCACGATCGCCGAGGCTCTGGAGCGCGGCGCCGCCGAGGAGGCGGTCCTGCCGGTCGAGCGGATGATCCAGCTCTACCGCCGGCTGATGGCGATCTTCGACGCGACGGTGACGAGCTTCGAGCGCAAGCGGTACGTGTCGCTGTCGCCGGAGCCGAACAAGGCGATGAACCTGAACAGCTACATCGGCCTGATGGGTGGCAGCTACCAGGAGGTCAGCACCCCGATGGGGATCGCCCTGGTCTCCGCCGGGGCCGGCCGCGCCGAACTCACCATCCCGAACCCGGACTACGTGCTCACCCTGGACGCCGACAGCGTGCTGCTGCCGGAGTACGCGCTGCGGCTGGTGCACCTGATGGAGCAGGGCGCGTACGCCCAGTGCGCGGTGTCGCAGACGCCGTACAGCGCGTTCCCCGGCGCGGCGACCCGGCTGGAGCGGATCTCCGGGGCCACCACCGACATCCAGCACATCGTGCACCAGGGCATGACCCACTACGGTGCGACGTTCTGGGTCGGCGCGAACGCGGTGCTGCGCAAGAAGGCGCTCGACGACATCTGCGAGGCCGCCTACGAGGGCGACTGGGAGATCAAGCGGTACATCCAGGACCGTACGGTCATCGAGGACACCGAGTCGACGATCGACCTCGGGGTGCGCGGCTGGACGCTGTACAACTACCCGGAGCGGATGGCCTACAGCGCCACCCCGCCGGACTTCGGCTCGCTCGCCATCCAGCGGCAGCGCTGGGCCAACGGCGGCCTGCTCATCCTGTCCCGGCTCAAGGACCAGTTCCGGGCCAAGGCGGCACGCGGGCAGAAGAACCGCTTCGGTGAGCTGTTCCTCCGGGTGAACTACATGGCCTCCATCTTCTGGAGCTCCATCTGCCTGGTGATCATGCTGGCGTACCCGTTCAACGCCGACCTGCTCAACCCGGTGCTGCTGCTGGTGTCGGTGCCGTACTTCATGATGATGGCCGCCGACCTGAAGTACGTCGGCTACAAGCGCATGGACATCCTGCGCATCTACGGTTTCAACCTGATCCTGCTGCCGGTCAACCTCTCCGGCAGTTTCGCCTCGATCCTGCAGCTGCTGACCGGCGAGAAGAGCCAGTTCAAACGTACGCCGAAGGTCCGCAACCGGACGACGGCGGCGACCACCTACCTGCTCGCCCCGATCGCCCTGATCGCGCTCTGCGCCTACACCGTGGTCCGCGACGTCCAGCTGGGACAGTGGGCGAACCTGGTCTTCGCCGTGATCAACCTGGTCCTCGCCTCGTACGCGATGATCGCCTTCGTCGGCGTCGGCAACACCGTGGTCGACCTGCTCACCCACCTGAAGGGCTGGCTGTACCGCCCGGTGCAGCCGAAGAGGGCCCGCTCGGCCGCCCCGTCGGCGAAACCGGCCGCGGCCGGGCACGCCGAGAACCGTGCGATGGCCGGCGCGATCGGCGACTGGGCGTCGGTGCTGCACTACGGCGCCGAGGGCAACTCGCCCGGCATGGTCGCGGTCCGGTCGTCGCAGGCCGCCGCCGCCAGCCGCCGCGGTGCCCGGGCCCCGCAGGTGTCCAGCTCGTTCGAGGAGTACACCTTCTTCACCGTCTTCCAGCCGATCTTCGAGCTGGAGTCCGGCGAGGTGGCCGGCTACGAGGCGCTGACCCGGTTCGCCGACGGCAGCAGCCCCGACCAGGGTCTGGCCGACGCCCGGGCGCAGGGCCGGCACATCGACCTGGACGCCGCGCTGGTCCGGGCCGCGATGGCCTCGGCCGCCTCACTGCCGGAGGGCACCTGGCTGTCGGTCAACGTCTCGGCCGGGCTGCTGCGCCGGCCCCGGGAGCTGGAGCAACTGGTCGCCGAGAGCGACCGGCCGATCGTCCTGGAGATCGACGGCGCCGACCCGGACGACCTCACCGATCTGCCGGCCGGGGTGCGCATCGCGGTCGACGACGCCGGCGCCGGCTACGACAGCCTGGCCCGGATGGAGTCGCTGAAGCCGGCGTTCCTCAAACTGGGCCGCCAGTCGCTGACCGGGGTGGAGACCGAGGGTGCCCGGCGTGCGTCGATCCGGTCGCTCGTCGAGTTCGCCCGGGAGAACGGCTGCACCGTGATCGCCGAGGGCATCGAGTCGGCGCCTCAGCGGGACGCGCTGGCCGCCTGCGGCGTACCGCTGGGTCAGGGTTTCTATCTCGGCAAACCGGTGCCGCTGGAACGTGCCCTGGCCGACGCCGCCGGCCGCTGACCGCACAGAAGGGCCGCCCCCGTGGGGAGCGGCCCTTCTTCGTGTCGCGGGATCTCAGCCGCGGGAGATGGTGGTCATCTCGTCGCGGTCGACGACCTTGATCCGCTTGCGGCCGTGCGGCTCGCCGAGCGCGATCTCGTGGGCGTCCAGCAGCTGCCAGCCGGCCCAGGTGGTGATGGGCAGGCCGCGCTGCTCCAGGTAGGCGATCGGGGCGGCCGGGTCACCGTCGGGCGCGACCGGCAGCCGGCCCGCCGCCTCGTCCGCCAGGAGGCTGGCGACCGTCTCGCCGGAGCAGCCCTTGGTGTGACCGATCAGGCCGACCGGGCCACGCTTGATCCAGCCCGCCACGTAGGTGCCCGGCACGTGCTCACCGTCCAGGTCGATGACCCGGCCGGCGGCGTGCGGGATGGTGCCGGTACGGGTGTCGAACGGCAGGTCCGGCAGGGCACTGCTGAGGTAGCCGACGGCCCGGTAGACGGCCTGGACCGGCCAGTCGGTGAACTCGCCGGTGCCACGGACCCAGCCGTCGCCGGTCAGCTCCTGGGTCTCGGTGCGCAGGCCGACGACGCGGCCGTCCTCACCGAGCACCTCGACCGGCGCCTGGAGGAAGTACAGGTGCAGGCGGCGCGGCCGGTCCCGGGGGTCGCGGACCGCCCAGTTCTGCAGGATGTCGACGCACATCTTGATGTGCCGGGTCTGGCGCATCGCCTCCAGGCTGGCCTCGTCGAACTCGATGCCCTCCGGGTGGACGATCACCTCGACGTTCGGCGAGTGGTCCAGCTCCCGCAGCTCCTGCGGGGTGAACTTGACCTGCCCCGGGCCGCGGCGGGAGAACAGGTGCACGTCGGTGACCGGGCTCGCCTTCAGCGCCTGGTACACGTTGTCCGGGATCTCGGTGACCAGCAGCTCGTCGGCGGTCTTGGCGAGGATCCTGGCCACGTCGATGGCCACGTTGCCGGCGCCGATGACGGCGACCTCCCTGGCCTCCAGCGGCCACTCGCGCGGCACGTCCGGGTGGCCGTTGAACCAGGAGGCGAAGTCGGCGCCGCCGAAGCTGCCCTGGAGGTCGATGCCCGGGATGTCCAGCGAGCGGTCCTTCTCGGCACCGGTGGAGATCACCGTGGCATCGTAGAAGCGGTTCAGCTCCTCCGGCTTCACGTCGACGCCGTAGGAGACGTTGCCGACGAAGCGGATCCGCGGGTTGTCCAGGATCCGGAAGAGGGCGTTGACGATCTCCTTGATCCGGGGGTGGTCCGGCGCCACGCCGTACCGGATCAGGCCGTAAGGGGTGGGCAGCTTGTCGAAGATGTCGACGGTGACCGTCTCCGATGCCTTGATCAGATGGTCGGCGGCGTAGATACCGGCCGGACCGGCTCCGATGACGGCAACTCGCAGGGGGCGGTTCATGGTCGCTTCCTAACTCGCGCGCTTCGATTCCGTCAGGCAAGATCGACGGCAGGCCAGAGCGACTGTAAAACCTCAACCTAGGTTCAGATCAAAGCGACCCCGATCCACAAACCCCCCAAACCGGACTTAGGGCACCCTTACGCAAGTCGCTGAGCAGGGAAAACAGCAATTTCTGTGTGACCGGTCTCCCCCACACCGACCGTCCCGCCCTACAGGAACGAGGCCCCCCGGGGCATCGACGCCCCTTGTTAGACTTCGACACTTCCGCCGGAGTTCGGCGACCACGGGGGGACGATGGACGAGCTGCTGGACCCCGACGCCTCACAGGCCTACCTCCGCGGCTGGCAGGAGCGCATCGCCCGCAACGCCGCGAACGCCCGCGACGCCGCCGACCGGATCGCCGCCGTCCGCGCCACCGCCGGCGACGGCAACGGCCTCACCGAGGTGACCGTCGACTCCACCGGCACACTCCTCGACATCCGCTTCACCGACCGCATCCACCGCGTCCCACCCGACGCCGTCGCCCGCGCGGTCCTCGCCGCGTCCGCCGCCGCCCGGCGGACCGCCGCCGAACAGTCCCGCGCCGTCGTCACCGAGACGCTCGGCCCCGACTCACCGGCGGCCCGGGCCATCACCGCCCAGATCGACGCCCGTGCGGCCACCGACCACGGACGACGGGAGGGTCACCGTGCCTGACGGGTTCTCCGCGGACACGGAGCAGATCCGCGAGCATGCGGCGAAGATCGCCGAGGTCCGCGACAGGTTCGCCGCGGTCACGGCCGCGAGCGCGGCCATCACCCGCGACGACGCCGCCTACGGCCTGCTGTGCGGGTGGATGTCCGGGATCCTGGAGGAGCGGCACGAGGCCCAGAAGACCATTCTCTCGTACGTCGAGGAGAACCTCCGCCTGGCGCAGGAGGCTCTGATCCGTACCGGTCAGGACTATGCCGCCACCGACACGGCCGCCGCGGACCGTATCCGCCGTGCCGGGAACCTCTGAGGGGCCCGCCGATGACCCTCGTCGCCGCCACCACGTCCACCACCACGGGCACCACCGGGTTGTCCCTGGCGGAGAGCTTCCAGGGCGCCCGGGAAGCCGTGGAGAGCGGCAGCTGGGCGGACCGGGCCCTGGCCGGCGGCGCGTTCGCCGCCGAGACCGTCGCCACGGTGATCGACCCGTTCAGTGCCCTGCTCGCCAACGGCCTCGGCTGGGCGATGGAACACTTCGCGCCGCTCCGGGAGATCCTCGACAGACTCGCCGGTCTCCCCGACCTGGTCGCCGCCCACGCCGCCACCTGGCAGAACATGGCAGGCGAACTCCACTCGATGGCCGCCGACCTGCAGGGCTGCCTGTCCACCGGCCTCCCCGACTGGCAGGGCACCGCCGCCACCACCTACCAGAACCTGATGGCGAACAACGTCGACGTCCTCGACGGGCTGGGCGTCCTGGCCACCACCATGTCATCGGCCACCCGGGCCGCCGGCAACCTGGTCACGTTCACCCGGGACCTGGTCCGCGACCTGATCGCCGACCTGGTCGCCCGCGTGATCGTCTGGGCCGGCGAGGCCCTCCTGATCGTCACCATCCCGGTGGTGGCCGCCCAGATCGCCTCGGCGGTCGTCAAGTGGGCCGGCCGGATCGCCTCGTACACGAGCGCCCTCGTCACCAGCCTCACCAACCTGACCCGCCTCCTCAACGGCTGAGCCCCGCCGATGACCCCGAGACCCCGCGGCACCGGCGGCGGCGACACCCCGGACGGCCCCGGAAGCGGCCCACGCCCCCACGGCGGCGCCCCTTCGGGAGGCGGCGGCGTCCGCTCGAACGAGGCCGCCGCCATGGCCACCGCCCACCAGGGCCGAGCCGGTAACGGGCCGGCCGCCACCCCCTTCGACGTCGCGCGCGGTCAGCCCGACCACCTGCACACCCGGATGACCGGCACCCCCGGCGGCACGCCCACCGGCCCTCTCACCGAGGTCAGGGCAGGGCCTGACGTCACCGTCCGGCGCTCCGACGAAATGGAGAACTCGGCGGCCGCGCTTCTGGCGGATTCGGGATATCGCATTCACCAGAACCCCACGCGTGGGGAGGTCGCGCAGGCACGGGCCAACACCGGGGACACCGGCCTACCCACGAAGAACCCGGACTACCTGATCGAGGGACGCGTGTTCGACTGCTACTCGCCGACGGAGCCGGAGAAGTCGCTACGAGGCATCTGGACCGAGACCAAGAACAAGGTCGTGAAGGAGCAGACTCAACGTGTCGTGGTGAACCTGGAGGATTGGCGAGGCGACGTGCGAGACCTCCAGCGACAGTTCGACGGCTGGCCCATCAACGGACTCAAAGAGGTCAAGGTCATCACGCCACACGGCGAGATCGTGCAGATCGACCTTCCCTCACCGAGCGATCGAGAGTGAACCATGTCGCTTGACTACACCCTCACCCTGGCGAGCGGCGCGACCGCTGCGCAAATCGCTGCGCGCATGCCGCCGGAACAGCCGGAGTGGACGCCGGGCACCGGTTCCGTGCTGACGGCAGACCTCTATCAGACCCTTGGCATCGACATCTCGCTGTGGGCTGATCGCCACGGCTACGTCGACGCCATGTCGGATGAAGGCCTGTTCGAATGGGAGCCGGACCCCCTCGTCACGGTGATCTTCAATCTCGATGGACCGATCGATCGCGAGCAGGCGGCAGCGAACATGATCAAAATCGTCCACGGATTGCTGGAGTCCGGACCGGAGGATGCGACGCTCGTCATCAACGGCGATCTCCTGCTGGTCGCCCGATTCGACGGAAAGATCGCGAAGCACAACCGCGAGCGCTGGTGGTCGGCATATCCGGCCGCCGACAGGGTCATCCCCGGCTAGCCGCAAGATCATCGGACGGCGTCTGTTTGCGCGGGGGACGGGAAACGGCCATGTGGTGCTGGGCTTGTGCCCGGCTGGAGGTTCCAGACTTAGTGATCGTTCGGGTTACCGATCGGTAGCCCGGGCGCCCACCGGCAGCCCGTCCCCGGGGCGGGCCGTTCGAAGGAGCCCCGATGTCCGCGACACCACCGGTTGCGACTACCGCCGCTCACCACTCCCCCGTCCGCATCCGACCGTTCCGGGTCATTCTGGCCGCGGTTCTCTCGCTCGCCCTCGTCGTCGTCGGGGCGGGACCCGCCCACGCCGTGACCGCCGCCGAGAAGATCACGGTGCTCACCTCGTTCACCCAGACGTCCGCCGCCTCCTACCACGCCTGGAACACGGCCCGGAAGAATCCGGGTGACTGGTCGGCCTACGGGTTCGACTGGGGCACCGATTTCTGTTCGGCGAGCCCGGACAGGCCTCTCGGTTTCGATTTCACCCTGTCCTGTCACCGTCATGACTTCGGCTACCGCAACTACAAGGCGGCGGGCGCGTTCACCGACGCCAACAAGCGCCTCGTCGACACGGCTTTCCACGCCGACCTGAAACGCAAGTGCGCCGGCTACTCGACGGTGGTCCGCCCGGCCTGCCTCAGCCTGGCGTGGACGTATTACCAGGCGGTCACGATATTCGGTTCGCTGGCTTCGGTGGACGAGTCCGACGTGGCGGCGGCCGCCGAGCTGATCTGACCCGCGCCACGGAACGGACGGCGGCCGCCCGCGGGGAGACGGCCGCCGTCCGCCCGTACCGTCAGAGCTCTCCGAACGGGGTGGGGATGCGGCGCGGACGCGATTCCGGATCGCGGTAGCCCTTCGGGCTCTGCCGTTTCGGCAGGGTGATGGTGCGGGGTTTGAGCGGCTCGTACGGAACCTGGCTCAACAGGTGCGTGATGATGTTGAGCCGGGCGCGCTTCTTGTCGTCGGCGCCGGCGACGAACCAGGGTGCCCACGCGGTGTCGGTGGCGGCGAGCATCGCGTCGCGCGCCCGCGAGTAGTCGTGCCACCGGCTGTACGACTTGAGGTCCATGTCGGTGAGTTTCCAGACCTTGCGCGGATCGTCGATCCGGCTCTGCAGGCGCCGGGTCTGCTCGTCGGGGCTGACCTCCAGCCAGTATTTGAGCAGCAGGATCCCCGAGTCGGTCATCGCCTTCTCCCAGGCGGGAACGGTCTCCAGGAACCGCTCGGTCTCCTCCGGCCGGCAGAAACCCATCACATGCTCCACGCCGGCCCGGTTGTACCAGGACCGGTCGAAGATCACGACTTCACCGGCGGCCGGATAGTGCGCCATGTACCGCTGGGCGTACATCTGGCTCTTCTCCCGCTCGGTGGGCGTGGGCAGAGCCACGACCCGGAACACGCGCGGGCTGACCCGCTCGGTGATCCGTTTGATCGTGCCGCCCTTGCCGGCGGTGTCCCGGCCCTCGAAGACGACGCAGATCTTGGCGCCGGTGGCCCGGACCCACTCCTGCATCGCCACCAGCTCACCGTGCAGACGCCGCATCTCCTCCTCGTACACCTGCCGTTTCATCCGTGTCACGCCTTCGCCCTTCGGCGATTTCGGTTTCTTGGACATGGCATCGTCTCCGCGTCCTGGCCTCGGGCGGTGCCGGCGTACGGCATCCGCGCGACCCGGCTCCAGAGGCGGCCGGGCCCGCATCGCCGCAGTCTGGCCCCGCCACCACCCGCCGCACCTCACCCCCGGAAGATGACCCTCTGTCGGTCGGTGACGCCGGCGTTGCGGTCGTCCATCCAGGACGCGCTGGACGACTCGGAGTACTTCGTGCTTCTCGCCTCGCCGGAGGCGGCCGGATCGCCACCCACGGCTCACACGATGACTCTGCCGGGGAGCCCGGGCCGGGAACAGAAGAACCGCCTGTCGGATTCGACAGGCGGTTCGCGTGTACCTACTGGTGGGCGATACTGGGATCGAACCAGTGACCTCTTCCGTGTCAAGGAAGCGCGCTCCCGCTGCGCCAATCGCCCGCACAACAATGCGAGGTGGAGACGGGATTTGAACCCGTGTACACGGCTTTGCAGGCCGTTGCCTCGCCTCTCGGCCACTCCACCGTGGCGGCCGATGCAAGGATCAGCAACAGCCTTCTCCGAGCGGACGACGGGATTCGAACCCGCGACCCTCACCTTGGCAAGGTGATGCGCTACCAGCTGCGCTACGTCCGCTTGTCCCCCCAGGTTTCCCTGGCGACGGAAGAAACCTTAGCCGAGGCCGGGGCCGGATGCCAAAGCGCCCCCCGGTTTATACGCCGCGCCGCAGGTCAGAGCCCCTCCAGCAGATCACCGCGTCTCGTCCAGCAGCCGCCGCACCGCGGCGATCAGCTCGGACTGGAACGCGACGACGCTGCCGTCGACGACGCCGACCCGGTAGTCCGTTCCGGTCTCCGGGTCGTTCGCGCGCATCCCGTCGCGGACGCCGGCACTGCCGTCGGTGTGACCGGCGTGGTACGCCGCTAATGCTTCTTCCATGGGGGCCTCCTCGAACACGCGCGACAATCTCGCACGTCAGCCACATGCCGCAATACCGGCCGCCGGGCGGATCAGATCCACCCGACCCGGCAGGGGGACGTCAGCCGGACGTCAGTGCGCGACAGCCGGTGGGAGCAGCCTTCCTCCCCTGGGAGGACAACGGGGGAATCCGGTGCGGGGCCGGGGCGGACCTGCGGCACTACCGGCCGTGACCTGGACCGGGTGGTGGCCACGATCAGTTCCTTCCTCACCACACCGCGTTGACAGGGGCTTCCTGCCCGGCGCACAGAGTCCGCACATGCCGGCTCCGCACGATGGTCTTCGCCGACCTCCCGAGGAGCAACCGATGACAGTGAACGACCAGCTGACCTCCGACGCGCCGCGCGACCCGTGGGCCGCCGGAGCCGACGAACCCACCACGGCCACCGAGATCATCACCGCCGCCGACCGGCCGGACAAGTCCGCCGAAACGGTGGCCCCGATGATCGAGGGCCCGGTGGCCGGGACGACAGTGGCCGGGACGACAACCAGCGGGGCGCCGGGCGGTCCGCTTCCGCCGGCCGGGCCGCCGACGGCCGTGTGGGAGGCCCCGCCGCCCGCGGCGAGCAGGCCCGGGCGCAGCCCGAAAGTCGTCCTGATCGCCGCCGTCCTGGTGACCGCGATCGCCAGCTCCGGCATCACCGCGGGCGTCATGTCGGCGATCGGCGGCGGCACCCCCGCCGTCGCCACCCAGGACGGTTCCACCGGGCGGCAGGGCGGTCCCGGCGGCTTCGGTGGTGGGCCCCGCGGGGGCATGCCGGGCGACCAGGATTCGGGTACCACCCAGCAGGATTCAGGGACCACTCAGCAGGATCCCGGCACCACCCCAGAGCAGGACACGACCACCCAGGAAGGCACCACCGGCACCTGACGACCGTGGTGACGGCCCGGCTCGATACGTGAGCCGGGTCATCCACGCCGGTCTTGGGTAAAGCGCCCGCCGGCCCCGCCGATAGAAAGGCATGACCCACGTCCAGGCCACCGGCCATGCGCCCGTCACTCGGGCCGTTCTCGAGTTCCGGCTGCACCTGGGGGTCGGACTGACATTGCTAGCCGTCCTGCTCGCCGGCCCGGAGCAGCTGTCCTCCCCGATCATGGCCCTGCTCCTGGCGCAGGGGCTGGTCGCGATCCATCGGGGACCACGCCTGAACCGGCCGGACGACCTGACGCCGTGGCGGCACGTCCGCAACGCCTCCTGGTTCTTCGTCGTCAGCAGCCTGGTGCGGGTGGTCCGTGAGGTGGGCGGGCTGCCGGACTCGCTGGAGCTGCTGCCGGACCTGCTCACCGTACCGGCGTATCTGCTGGTCGGGCTCTGCTTCATGATCATGCTGCGGCAGCGGCGGGCCGACGACGACGACTCCGCGCGGGTCGACGCGCTGCTGCTGGGGCTCAGTACGGCGTTCCTCACCTGGACGTTCCTGATCGCCCCCCACCTGGCCGACGGGCTGAGCGGCTCCCGGCTGGTCAACGCGATGTTCCCGGTCTTCGACGTGACGATCCTGGTGCTGGCCGCCCGGCTGATGCTGTCGCGCGGCGTACGGCAGCCGGCGCTGTGGATGATGGTGCTCGCCTGCGGGGCCCTGTTCACCGGAGACCTGCTCTACTGCCTGCGGGAGGCGCTCGGGGTCGGCGGCATCCCGCAGCGGCTGGTCGACACGTCGCTGATGCTGATGTTCGTCCTGCTCACCGCGGCGGCGCTGCACCCGTCGATGCGCACGCTGACCGAGCCGCAGCAGGGTGTGACCCGTGACTTGAGCCGTGGCCGGATCGCGCTGATCGGGGCGATGGTGATCTTCCCGGTCGGGCTGACCGTGCTGATGCCGCCGGTCAGCATGGTGAGCAACCTGATCCGGGCGGCCCTGTGCCTGGCGGTGGTGCTGACGGTGCTGCTGCGGGTGATCCGCTCGAACAACTCACGGGCCCGTGCCGAGCGGATCAGCCGCCGGCGGGTCACCCACGACACGCTCACCGAGCTGCCCACCCGGGAGTTGCTCACCGAGACGGTGACGCTGTGGGCGGACCGGGCCGCCGCGGAACGGCTGGAGATCAGCCTGCTCTTCCTCGACCTCGACCGGTTCAAGATGATCAATGACAACTGGGGGCACCGGGTCGGTGACGAGCTGCTGCGGGCGGTCGCCGACCGGCTCACCCAGCAGGTACGCGCGGAGGACGTGGTCAGCCGCATCGGCGGCGACGAGTTCGTGGTGGCCCTGGCCGGGCCGCCCAGCGAACGGCTCGGCGAGCAACTGGCCGAGCGGCTGATCGCGGAGTTCAACAGGCCGTTCTCGCTGTCCATCGGTGACGTGGTGACGTCGGTGTCGATCGGCGTGGCGAAGTCCGCCGGTGACGTGCACGCACTGGACCTGATCCGGGACGCGGACACGTCGATGTACAAGGCGAAGAGCAACGGCCGCAACATGTACGCGCTCTTCGACGCCTCGATGCGGAATCAGGTGCAGGACCGGGTCCGGCTGGAGCAGGCGCTGCGCGGTGCGGTCGGGCGCGGGGAACTGGCCGCGCACTTCCAGCCGATCATCGACCTGGCCTCCGGGGAACTGGACGGTTTCGAGGCGCTGATGCGGTGGCACTCGCCGGAGCTCGGCCACGTGTCGCCGGTGCAGTTCATCCCGATCGCCGAGGAGACCGGGATGATCGAGGAGATGGGGTCGTGGCTGCTGCGCGAGTCGGTCCGGCAGCTGGCCGAGTGGACCGCCCGGCGCGGCCCGGACGCCCGGCCGCTGCACGTGTCGGTGAACGTCGCGGTGCGCCAGCTGCGTGACGGCTCGCTGGTACGCCTGGTCGACGACGCGCTGCGGGACCACGGGCTCGCCCCGTCCGCCCTGTGGCTGGAGATCACCGAGTCGGGGGTGATGGAGGACCTCGAGACGGCGCTGCTCACCCTGGACGCGCTGCGGGCGATGGGTGTCACCCTGTGCGTCGACGACTTCGGCACCGGCTACTCGTCGCTGAGCTACCTGCACCGGCTCCCGGTCGGCATCGTCAAGATCGACCGGTCGTTCATCTCGGGCGTCGGCGAGAACGGTGCCAAGGAGCCGATCGTGCGGGCGGTCCTCGCGATGACCCGGGCCATGGGGCACCGGGTGGTGGCCGAGGGCGTGGAGACCGAGGCCCAGCGTGACTGGCTGCGTGACCAGGGCTGTGACCTGGTGCAGGGCTGGCTCTACAGCAAGGCCGACCTGCCCGCCAACCTCACCGCGTGGATCGACCGGGCGCCCGCCCTGTCCGAGGCCTGAGCTGGACATGGACGGTGACGACTCGCACCCCTAGGCTGGGCCGGCGCGATGTCGTGTCCGAAGGGGAGAGTGGTGCGGTTCCGGCTTCTGGGTCCGGTCGAGGCGGCCGAGGAGGAGCGGGTCGTCGCGCTGGGCGCTCTCAAGCAGCGGCACCTGCTGGCCGCCCTGCTGTTCGACGGCGGGCACCCGGTCACCTTCGAGACCCTGATCGACCGTCTCTGGGGCGACGAGCCGCCCGCCGACGCGCGCGGCGCCCTGTACGGCTACGTGGCCCGGCTGCGCCGTGTGGTCAAGGACAGCACCGGCGTCACGCTGGTCCGCTGGTCGGGTGGCTACACACTCCAGGTCCCGGCGGGCTCGGTCGACCTGTTCCGGTTCCGGCAGCTGCTGGAGGCGGCCCGGACCGCGGGCCCCGACGAGCGGCTCGCCGTGCTGGAGGAGGCGCTCGGGCTGTGGCGTGGCGACGCGCTGGCCGGCCTGCCCGGCGAGTGGGCGCAGCGCACCCGGGAGAGCCTGGATCAGCATCGGCTGGGTGCGCTGGCGGACTGGGCGCTGACCGCGATCGCCCGGGGGCGGCATGCCGAGGCCGCCGACCGGCTGGCCGTCGCGCTGGCCCGGGACCCGCTGTGCGAGCCGTTGATCGCGGCGATGATGCGCGCGCTGCACGCCTCCGGCCGTACCGTCGAGGCTCTTGAGCTTTTCGCCCGTTCCCGCAATCGGATCATCGATGACCTGGGCACCGAGCCGGGTCCGCTGTTGCGCGAGGCGCACACCGGCGTGCTGCGCGCACCGGTCGCGGCGGTGCGGGAGGCGCGGCCGTTCCTGTTGCCGCCGGACCTGCCGGACTACACCGGGTTCGACCGTCCGGTCGCGGCGACCGTCGACGTCCTGCGCACGCCCGGCGCCAGCCCGGTGGTGGTCGTCTCGGGGCCGGGCGGGGCCGGGAAGACCGCGTTCGCGGTGCACGTGGCGCACGCCGTCCGCGACCACTATCCGGACGGGCTGCTCTTCCTCAACGTGGGCGGCGCCGACCCGCTGGAGCCGGCCGAGGCGCTGAGCCGCCTGCTGCGCATGCTCGGTGTCACCGACGCGGACGCCCAGGGCAATTCCGACCTGCGCGAACGCGAGACGCGCTACCGTGCCGAGCTGGCCGGGCGCCGGGTGCTGGTGGTCGTCGACGACGCCGTCGGTGCCCGGCAGATCCACCCGTTCCGGCCCGGTGACACCGGTTCGGCACTGCTCGTGACCAGCCGGAACCGGCTGGTCACGGTGCCCGCCACGAGCCGGGTCGAGCTGGGCATGATGACCGCCGCCGAGGCGCGGGCCCTGGTCACCCGGGTGATCGGAGCGGACCGCGCCGAGGCCGATCCACACCAGACCGAACGCCTGATCGGCCTGTGCGCGCGGCTGCCGCTCGCGGTCCGGGTCGCGGCGGCCCGGCTGGCGGCCCGCCCGCACTGGTCGGTGCGGCAACTCGCCGACCGGCTCGACGACGAGCGGCGACGGCTCGACGAACTGGCCGTCGACGACCTGGAGGTGCGGGCCGGCCTGGCCGTCGGCCACCGTGGACTGAGCCCGCCGGCACAGCTCGCGTTCCAGGCGCTGGGCTGTCTCGATCCGCCGGTGCTGACCGCGGTCACGGTGGCCGCGCTGCTGGACATCGGGCTGGACGAGGCCGACGACCTGGTCGAGGAGATCACCGACGCGCGGCTGCTGGACGTGGTCGGCTCGGACGGGCCGTTCACCCGGTACCGGATGCACGACCTGGTCCGGATCTACGCCGGTGAGCTGGCCCGGGCCGGCCCTCTGCGGGAGACCGTGACCGGTGCGGTCGCCGCGCTGCTGCGGCTGGTGGAACATCTGGCGCAGCAGCTGCCGGTGGCCACCCCGCGGCTCTACCATCCCGAGCTGCCGGAGCCGTCCGCGCACTGGGCGGCCACGATCGGCCGCATCGACCTGCCGCGGTGGTTCGACGCCGAGGAACCGGCACTGATCGCCGCGGTCGAGCGGGCCGCCTCCCTGGATCTGGTGGCGGCCGCCTGCGGCCTCGCCGACGCACTGGTGTTCGCGTCGTTCGCGGCCCGCAACAACTTCGACGGCTGGGAACGCACGCACACCGCGGCGGGCGCGGCGGCCCGCCGGGCCGGTGACCGGCTGGCCGAGGCGGCGATGGAGTGCGGCATCGGCCAGTTGCGGTACGCCCAGGACCGGTTCCCCGAGTCGCGCGCGCACTTCTCCCGTGCCGCCGAACTGTTCGAGGCGGCCGGCCACGACCGTGGGCAGGCGGTGGCCCTGAACGGGCTCGGCACGGTCGGCCGGGAGCTGGGCGAACACGCGATCGCCCTGCCGCAGATCAACCGGGCGCTGGCGATGCTGGACCGGCTCGGTGACGACGCCGGGGTGGCGCACGCCCACTACAGCCTCGGGTTCGCGCACCGGGAACTCGGCGACGACGAGATCGCGCTGGAGCATCTGGCGTCCGCGCTGACCCGCTACCGCAGGCTCGGCCACCGGCGGGGCGAGCTGATCGCGATCCGCGGGATGGGCCTGGTGCACCGGGCGCGCGGCGAACTCGGCCCCGCGGAGGAGTTCTGCTCGGCCGCGCACACCATCGCCACCGGTATCGGGGACACGCATCTGGCCGCGTACACCGCTCAGGCGCTGGCCAAGGTCTGGATCCGGCAGGGCGACCCGGACCGGGGCCTGGAACCGCTGCGGGTCGCGCTGGCCGCCACCACCGTGCGGCGCGACGGGCACGGGACGGCGCTGGTCACCCGAACCCTCGGTGAGCTGCACCTGGCCGCCGGCCGGTTGCCCGAGGCGGCCGAGTCGCTGGAGTCGGCGGCGCAGCAGTGGCGCGACATCGGCATGGAGCTCAGCCGGGCCCGCACGCTGCGTGATCTGGGCGCCGTCCGCTGCGCGGCCGGCGATCACGAGGCCGCACATCCGCTCTGGGCCGCGGCGGGAGACGTCTTTCAGAACCTGGGGGTACGGGAGAACGACGAGCTGACCGCCTGGCGTGCCCGGTTCGGCTGCATCTGCCCGTCCTCGCAGCTGCGCAGCACCCGCAGCACGTTGCCACCGGCCAGCGCCGCCAGGTCCGCGTCCGACCAGCGCCGCGCCGCGAGCTCCCCGAACAGCCGCGGATAACCGGACACGTCGTCGAGCCCCGGCAGGGTGTCGGCGCAGCCGTCGAAGTCCCCGCCGAGCCCGACGTGATCGATCCCGGCCACCTCGCGGACGTGTTCGACGTGGTCGGCGACCTGCTCCACGGTCACCGGCGGGGGCGGGCCCTGCGGGTCGCGGGTCCACGCCCAGCGTTCCGCCGACAGGAACGCCGGCACGAACGTCACCATGCACACCCCGCCGTTGCCGGGCAGCCGCGCGAGCACGTCGTCGGGCACGTTGCGCGGGTGCCCGCAGAGCGCCCGCGCCGACGAGTGGCTGAAGATCACCGGCCGGGTGGTGACGGCCAGGGCGTCGGACATGGTGGTGTCGGCGACGTGTGACAGGTCGACGAGCATGCCGATCCGGTTCATCTCGGCGATCACCTCACGGCCGAAGTCGTTGAGGCCGCCGAGCCGGGGCGTGTCGGTGGCGCTGTCCGCCCACGGGACGTTGCGGTTGTGGGTCAGGGTCAGATACCGGACGCCCAGCTCACCGAGCATCCGCAGGACCGCCAGGGAGTCGCAGATACTGTGCCCGCCCTCGGCCCCGAGCAGCCCGGCGATCCGCCCGGCCCGGAATGCCGCCTCCAGCCCGTCCGCCGTGGTCACCAGTTCCAGCCGGCCCGGAAAGCGCCGGTGCAGCGCGTACACCAGGTCGATCTGCTGGAGGGTGCGGACCACGGCCGCCGCCGGGGGCAGGTCACCCGGGACGTAGACGGACCAGAACTGCGCGCCGACCCGCCCCGCCGCCAGCCGTGGCAGGTCGGTACGGGTCAGCGGCTGCCGCTGGTCGAGCGCGAACTTCTCCAGTTCGTCCGGCGACACCGCACCGCCGTGCAGGGTCCGCAGCGCGTCCGCGAGATCGTTGTGCCCGTCGACGAGCGGATGCTCAGCGAGCAACCGGGCGATCCGGTCCCCGGCGGTCTCGTCACGCGCGGACTCGTCGATCGGCCACATGGGTCACCCTGATCCGTGAAAATGCAGAGCGCGGAAGGTGCGAGATCCCCCCTTGCATGCTGATCCCGCACCGTCCGCGCTCGTCAGGCGAGGAACGTCGAACTGGGCGCCCGCCAGCGCGTCTCGTCGTCCCGTCCGGCGCCGGGGCCAGCCTGCCAGCCCCGCCTGGCGTCTTTCTGGCACGTTTCTGTCAGGCCGGTCCCCCGCTCGGGGCCGGTCCGAGGTCGTCGCCCCAGCGGGCGAACTGGGCGCGGGCCTGCCGTTCGGAGCGGGCCAGCAGCCGGGCACGGCCGCCGGGAAGGCGCCCGAGGAGGTGGCTGACCAGTAGGTTCGCGGCCACCCGGGTGAGGCCGTACCACGGTGGGCGGTAGGGCAGTCCCAGGTCACGCATGGCGGCCGGGCCGAGCAGCCAGCAGCTCACCGACAGGGCCCGCTCCCGTTCGTACCACCGGCGCCAGCCGGTGGTCACGTCGTCGGTCATGGTGATCAGGGCACGGGCCAGGGCGGTGCTGTTGCCGTCCGGCGGCGGATCGTTGGCCAGGAAGTGGTAGAGCAGGCGACGGCCCCGGCGCTCGGTGTGCGGCAGCCACTGGTCGTCGACGCCCATCAGCCAGCCGACGTAACTCCACAGGTGCATGACGGCGCGGGCGTCGGCGCGGGACACCCGGACCCCGAGCAGGCGCAGGTGCAGCAGGAAGCTGGTGCTGAAGACGCCCAGGGTGCTGGCCTGGTCGTACTGGTTGATCGGCACGCCGCGCAGCTCCCGGTCCCAGTCCGGGCCGGCTTCCAGGCGGGCGTTGACCAGGGCGTGCATGACCCGGACGTGCAGGGTCGCCCGGAATCCCGCCCCGCCGGGCGCCATCCCGCCGGGCGCGGTGACCGCACGCCACCAGTGCGAGGTCTCCCGGATGCGCCGCAGCGTCTCGCCACCGGCCAGCCGGCCGGTGCGGACCAGCGGTTCGAGGGCCGCCGCGGTCCGGTAGCCGCCGAGCAGCGAGCCGTACGCGAGAACGAGCCCCGCATCCATCCCGAAGGCCCGGCACGCCTCCGCGCCGCGGGCCAGCAGCTCGTCGTCGACCCAGTCGGGCCGCCGCGCCACGGCGTCGTAGAACGCCCGCACCGCCTCGGGCGCGTCCGCCGACGGCCCGGCGGCGAGAACCCGGTGCAGTTCCGCCGGCCGGACCGCCCGGATCAGCCCGGCGGCGAGCTCGTCACGCCGGAGCAGACCGGCCTTCAAGGCTTCGATCTCGTCGTCGGTCGGGGCCGCGCCGGGACCGGCGACCAGTCGCAGGGGCCGGGCGGCCCGTTCGGCCCACGACCGGTCCATCCCGAACCGGCGGGGCACCCGCAGATCGGCGTGCGTCGTCATCTCTCGACGATAGAGCCCGTCACCGGCCGGAACCGGGCCCCGGCGCATCGATCCGACGGCCCGCCCGCCGGTCCTCGATCCGGCAGCACGCCCGTCAGGGCCCGGCTGATCGATCCGACGAACCGCCCGCCGCTCCCCGATCCGGCAGCACCTCCGTCAGGGCCCGCCGGAACCGCTCGTCCGCCTCGACCTTGAGGCTCGGGATCAGACCGGAGCCGGGGCGGCCCGGGTCGTCGCGCATCCGCTGGAGGGCGGGCCGGTGCGGTTCCATCAAGTCACCGGTCCCGGCCAGCCAGGTGAGGGCCAGAATGCCGCCGGCCAGCGGGTTCACCCGGTCCAGCAGGTCCGCGGCCACCCACGGGCCGCGGTCGCCGCAACGCCAGGCGAGCCGGGCCGCGTAGGCCGCGGCCGGGCGGTCGCCGGTCCGGCCGGTCATCCGGTCGCGCAGGGCGGGCGGCCAGTCCAGGGTGGCCAGGTGCTTCTGTGCCACCGGGTGACCTATTTCGGACACCAGTGCCGCGGCGGCCTCATCGACCGCGAGGCCGCACCGCAGCAGCGCGGCGGCCGCGTGACCACGGCGTACCGGATCATGGTCGTGATCCTGAAGCTCCGCGAGCAGCAGATCACCGGCGGCCGCGGCGGCCGGTCCCAGGCCGGCGAGAATCTCCAGGACCGCCCGCTGAGCCCTGCCTGTGGCATGCAGCGCCACCAGGGCCGGAAGCAACGGCGCCGCGGCGGCGCCCCACCCCCGGAGGGCGTTCAGGATCGCGCCGGCCCGCTCATCGTGCAGGTGTACGGCCAGCTTCCCCGCGATCTCCGGAGCACACCAGGCCGCATCCGCCACGATCAGCTGCACCGATCCGTGGCCATGGGGCGCGGCCAGGAAATCCCGCAGTGGCGCCACCGCCTCGGGTGATCTGAACCGGACCATCGTTTCCAGGGCACTGCCCCGAGCCAGGTCCACCAGGCGTTCCGGGGCGGTCCCGGTCACCCCGGACAGCGGCTCCCGGAAGAACCGCCCGATCGCGCCGAGATGATCCCGCGCCGCCTCGCCCGACATCCGCAGCGCGCTCATCGCCGCCTGCCGCACCTGCACGGCGCCGTCGGTGAGACACCCGGCCAGCACGGGGACGAGGCGCGCCGGAGCGGCCCGCCAGGTCTCCATGAGCCGCCGGCACTGCCCGACGGCACCCCAGCGGGCGAGCACGTCCCCGGCGCCGATCGCCTCGGCGAACATCGGGATCTGCCCGGGCCGCCCGTCCATCGCCCGACGGATCACACCGCGCACGTCCGGCCCGAGAACCCGGACGACCTCGTCTCCGGGCGGCAACGGCCGCGCCAGGAACTCCCGGAGGACGTCCTCGCACGCGGGGCCCCCGCCGAGCCGCGCCGCGCACACCGCCGCCGCGAGCCGCAACGCCGGATCCCGGGAGCTCAGGAACGCCTCGTCCAGGCGCCCGGTGATCGGCCCGGCCGGCGGGAAGATCTCCTGGGCGAACACCTGGTAGAGAGCGAGCACCGCGGTGTCGTCCAGGTGCCGGACCGCCGCCCGGCCGACATCACCGACCCAGGACCGGACGTCACCGCCGTCGATCCTCTCGAACGGCAGCACGTCCGTCTCGATCCACCGCAGCACCTCGGTGGCGGCCCGCAACGCGCCGGTACGCGTCGGGGTGTCCCCGGCGGCGCACAGCTCACCGAGGCGGGCCAGTCGGGGCCACGAGTGACGGTCCAGCACGAAACGGCGCGGGAACAGCACGGACCGGGCGTGCTCGGGGAGGTGAGCACGCCCGGCCCGGCACAGGTCACGGACGGGATCGGTCATCAGGACAGGACGATCCCACACCGGTCAGCGGGTGCCGGCGACCACCGTGCTCACCTGGGTGCCGGAGAGGGTGCCGCCGATGTGGAGGCCGCCGCCCACGGAGGTGCCGGACACCGTTCCGCCGGTACGGACGGCGTAGGTCGTACCCCTGGTGATCTGGTGGGAGCTGAAGACGACGCCACGGAACGCCTTGGTGGGCTGGTAGGACGCGATCTGCGTGCCCGAGGTGGTGGCCAGGTGGACCACGGTCCCGGCCGCCTGGTTGGCGCTGAAGGTGATCGACACCCAGCCCTGACCGGAACTCGGCAGGGTGCTGGTGGTGGCGCTGATGCCGGACGAGATCAGCGTACCGCCGGTGATGGTGAGGGCGCCGTTGGCGTCGAGGCCGCCCTCGCCGCCGCCGCGGGTCGCCGAACCGGTGACCGCCACCGTGCCGCCGCTGATCGTCAGGGCGCCGTTGGAGTCCAGGCCGTCGGTGCCGCCGCTCGCGACGACGGTGCCACCGGTGACGCTGATCAGGGCGTTCGGGGAGTTCTGCATCTCGCCGTAGGCGGGGTCGGAGGCGTTGAACGCGTCGTCGGTGGCGGTCGCCGAGATACTGCCGCCGGTCACGTGGACCTTGAGTCCCTCCACCCCCTCGTACGACTTCGTGACGGTGACCGTGCCGCCGGCCACCCGCACGTCGGTCTCGGCGTGCACACCGTCGTCGCCGCTGGAGACCGTCGTCGTGCCGCCGTCGACGGTCAGGCCGGCATCGGAGTGCAGGCCGTCGTCGGTGGCGGTGACGTTCACCGTCCCGTCGCTGATCACCGTGAGCACGCCGGCCTTGATGCCCTTGCCGCCGGCGGTCGCGGTGATCGACCCGCCGGTGACGATGGCGTCGGTCTGTCCGGTGATCCCGTCGTCGGTCGCCTTGACGTTCACGGTGCCGCCGGTGACCGCCACGTACCCGCGGGTGGCGTCCTCCTCGTTGTCGGACTTCAGGCCGTCGCCGCCGGCGGTCGCGGTGATCGAACCGCCGCTGACGATCACGTAGTCCTGACCGCGGAGGGCGTCGTCCGGCGCCGTGGCGGTGATCGTGCCGCCGGCGATGACCAGGCCGTCCTTGACGTTGATGGCGTCGTTGGCGTTGCCGGTGACGACCAGCGCCCCGGTACCGGCGATGGTCAGGTCGGCGGCCGAGGCGATCGCGCCGTCCACCGAGGCGGTGCCGTCGGTGAGCCGGTTGGTGGTGCCGGCCTGGAGATGGACCAGCACCTCGTCGGCGGCGACCACGTTGATCGCGCCGGTGCCGCCGGTGACCGTGACGCCGTTGAGGATCAGCCGGACGATGCCGGTCCCGGTGCTGTCGACGACGATCTGGCCGGCGGTGAGCGACCCGCTGAACCGGTAGGTCCCGGCCGCGTGGACGGTCACCGTGCTGCCCGAGACGGTGACGTTCGCACTGGTGGTGGTCGCACTCGATCCGGTCAGGGTGACCGCGGCGACGTCCGCCTCGTTCCAGGTCAGGTCGGCCGCGCTGAGGTGACTGGCCTGGTTGGCGGCGAGCGCGGCGGCACCGGCCGGTCCGGCGGCCAGCGCAGGGGACGCGGGAGCCACCCAGACCGCGAGAGCGGTGGCGGTCAGCGCCGTGGGGACGGCGAGACGGGAGATTCTGGACATGGGGGATCCTTATGGTGAGGAGGATGACTGCCTTCAGCGGGCCGATGCGGCTCCGCTTCTTCAGCGGGGCGGGTGCCGGCGTAGTAGGCGGCGCCAGGGCACGTCCGGCAGGTCCGGGCGTAGTGCGGCGAGCCCGGTGGCGTATTTCGAGATGCCTACCGGCCGGTGCCCGCAGGCCCAGAGCAGCCGGTCGTTGGGTGAGACGGACGACGCGGTCTTGGTCTCGATGACCGCGACACCGGGCAGCAGCAGCTCCCGGCCGTCCACATCGGTCCAGGTCAGGCCGATGTCGACGGTCATCCGTGAATCGTCGGCGGGCTGGTGGAAGGTGGTGCGCCGATAGTGTGTCGTCAGCGTCGGCCGCAGGACGAACCGGTCGTCGCCGAGGATGTCGTCGACGAACCAGCGGCCCGGTCCGACGTCGTCGTGGTGGCCGGAGTCGTAGGGCAGGCGGTCCTTCACGGTCCCGCCCCGGTGGCCTTCGGTCTTCACCTCCAGCCAGCACAGCGCCGAGTCCAGGTAGGTGCGGGTGCGCACCTTGAACCGCCGCCGCCGGCGATACGCGGTGAGCCGGAAGCTGACCAGGTCCGGAGTGTCGAAGTAGACCGATCGGTAGCGGAACGTCCGTTCGCCGTCGATCTCCAGGACCCGGGTGGCCGGGTCGAGCCGGGCCAGCACCTCGCCGGCCGCCGCGATCGGCAGCACGTACTTGCGGTCGGTCCGGGTCTGCAACGCCGCCTTCTCGGTCAGCTCGGCCAGGGAGACCGGGTCGAGATGGGCGGTGGTCACGGTCATCGGGCCGCTCCCACGAGCGCCTTCTTGCCCGGGGCGTACGAGTACCGCACCTCCACCACGGTGGTCTCGTTGACGAGATCCACCCGTTCGACGGTGGCCGCGTGCACCCGCGCACCGAGGATCCGTTCCAGCTGCGCGACCAGGGCGACGTGGTCGGTGACGGCGTTGTCGAGCACCAGTACCTGACGCCGGTAGGAGCGGAACAGGCGTGGGTGGTCGCCGAGGTACATGACCAGGAGGATCAGCACCATGAGCGTCGGGGTGAGCCAGACCGGACCACCGCTGAGCGGCCCGAGGATGCCGAGGGCGAGGGCCGAGAAGTAGTAGGCCACCTCGTGCTGGTCCAGTTCGGTGGACCGGAGCCGGATGATCGACAGCACCCCGAACAGGCCGAGCCCGAGGCCGGCACCGACCGAGCTGGAGCTGAGCGACCCCGCGACCGCGAGCACACCGACGTTGACGCCGAGGAACGCCACGACCAGATCCCGCCGCCGGTGCCGTGGAAAATACAGCCCGAAGACGAGAACACTCACAGCGGCAAGATCTAGCGCGAAGAGCGCAAGCCGGGGCATAGTGGCACGACCTCTCAGTGCGCCCGGCCGGGACGTCAGCCCCCTGAACGCCGTCCGGCCGGCAGGTTATATATCGATGAACTTCGATTCGACCCTAGCCGCGAACCGGTCGAACCTCATCGAACACCACCTCGGAATAGCCTCAAAGGGTGCTGTGACCCGCCTGTGCCTCCAGCGGGGCGCAACGGTCACCACCCCGGACCGCGCTCGCCCAACACCGCAACCACGGCGGCTACACCGTCGACCTCGACGCGAGGGTGTGTTCCCGGTCGGACGAGGACCGGAAAACAGAAAACCCGCTACCGGATGATCGGTAACGGGTTACGTGAACTGCCAAACAGCTGGTGGGCGATACTGGGATCGAACCAGTGACCTCTTCCGTGTCAAGGAAGCGCGCTCCCGCTGCGCCAATCGCCCGCACCACAAAAGCGAGGTGGAGACGGGATTTGAACCCGTGTACACGGCTTTGCAGGCCGTTGCCTCGCCTCTCGGCCACTCCACCGAGCTGACCTCGAAAAGGCCTCTCCGAGCGGACGACGGGATTCGAACCCGCGACCCTCACCTTGGCAAGGTGATGCGCTACCAGCTGCGCTACGTCCGCTTGTCCCCCCAGGTTTCCCTGGCGACAACGGAACTTTATCTGGTCTCCCGACCACACACCAAACCGGGGGTCCTCCTGCGTGTCGCCCACGATGTGATCCGGTGGTCCGGGGCGTCAGCCGGCGACGGGCAGGCCGGGAGAGGTGAAGGCGCGCCCGTCGTCGGTGACGGCGGCGGACTCGTAGCCCTCGGCGGCGCGCTTGGCCAGCCAGGTGAGGCCTGGCTCGCCCATGGCCAGGGCCGCGGTCGCCCAGGCGTCGGCGACGGCCAGATCGGGGCCGACGACGGTGACCGATCGCAGACCGGTCGCCGGGGCGCCGGAGACCGGATTCCACACGTGGGCGCCCCGCTCGTACGTCCCGGAGGTCGCGACCGCACCGTCGGTGATGTTGAGCACCCAGGCCAGTTTGTCGGCCTCCCAGGGGTGGCGGACACCGACCCGCCACGGCCGGCCGCCGGGGCCGCTGCCGCGCATCCGGATGTCGCCGCCCGCGCCGATGTAGTGCCGGTGCGAGCCGGCGGCGGCGAGGCGCCGGGACGCCACCTCGACGGACCAGCCCTTGACGTAGCCGGACGGGTCCAGCTGCCCGCCCGCGTAGGCGTCGAAGTAGCCGCCGGTGTCGCGCCACAGGTCGGCACAGCGGTCCAGGACCAGGCGCAGGTCGGCGGAGCAGTCCTCCAGCCGCAGGTCACCGCGGCGGAAGCGGCACACCTCGCTGTCGTCTTTGTAGGTGCTGAAGCGGGCGTCGACCTCGTGCAGCCAGGCGCACGTCTCGTCGGCCAGCGACCGGAGCCGGGACTCGGGCAGGTCGTCCGCCAACTCGATGCTGACGACCGTACCCATGACCTCTTCGACGTGCCGCACGAACCTGGACCCTACGCGCCTGCCTTGTCCAGTGCCGCCTGGAGGGACGACTTGTAGGCCCCGGTGGTGAGGGTGGCGCCGGAGACGGCGTCGACGTCGGCGCTCTGCGCCTTGAGCGCGGAGGCGTTCAGGCTCTTCACGGCGTTCGGGTTGATCGTGCCGCTGAAGCCCTCGGTCGGGTACGTCGCGTTCGCGCTGGTGACCTTGCCACCGGCGACCTTGATGGTGACCTGGACCGTGCCGTACGTGTGCTGCACGGCCTTGCCCTTGAAGGTGCCGGCCTTGAGCCCGTCCTCCTCGGCGTCGTCCCCGGCCGGGGCGGTGGTCTTCTTGCCGGAGGGCTTCTTCGCCGATCCCGGGGCGGTGGTCTCCTCTGCTCCGGCCGCGTCGATCTCCGGCTCCTCGGCGGCGCTGTCGGCCTGGGCGGACGACACCGGGACGGCCGCGGGTTGCACGCTCAGGCGGACCCCGAGGATCAGGGCCGCACCGGTGAGGGTGCCTACGGCTGCTGCGGTACTGCGTCGCATCGCGGAAACTCCCAGTCAGTAGGGGTCAGAACTCGAACGGGTCGAGGTGGAGCTGGCTGTCGGGAACATCGAGCTGCTTGAGTGTGTCGACGGCGGCGTTCACCAGTCCGGGCGGACCGCACAGGTAGACGTCGCGCCGGTTCACGTCGGGAACGAGGCCGCGCAGCCCGTCCGGGGTGAACAGCCGGCGCGGGCCGGGGTCGTTGCGGCCGCCGACGATGTAGCGCACCCAGGCGTCCCGCTCCTCGGCCAGTTCCTCCAGCTCGGAGCGGAACACCAGCTCGTCCGGGCGGCTGGCCCGGTAGATCACGATGGTGTCGGCCGGCATGTCCTCGAGCAGGGCACGGATCGGCGCGATGCCGCTGCCGCCGGCGATCAGAAGAGCACGGCGACGGGTACGGCGTTCGGCGGTGAACGTCCCGAACGGCCCCTCCGCCCAGATCGGCGTGCCGGGGCGCATGGTGGCCAGCTTGCGGGTGTGGCCGCCGGCGATGGTGACGGTGAGCCGCAGCCACTGCGGGTTCGGGGCCGCCGACAGCGAGAACGGGTGCGACTGCCACCAGCCGTTCGCGGTCAGGAACCGCCAGCGCATGAACTGGCCCGCCTGTACCGGGAGCCTGTCGAGCCGCTTGCCCTCGATGTAGATGGAGAACGTGTTGGCGCCCTCGCCGACGACCTCGGCCACGGTGAAGCGGTGCCGGGCGTTGAGCCACAGCGGCTCGACGATGCGGCCCCAGAACAGGGCGGCGATGGTGATGCAGCCGAGCGCCGGCCAGAACACCGAGGCGAACTTGCCGCTCATGTCGGCGCCGGCGGCGATCTGGTGGCCGTAGCCGAGCAGCAGCACGCCGTAGCTGGTCAGGTGGATCAGGTGCCAGAGCTCGTAGTTGAGCACGTTGCGGACGGCCCGGATGGAGATCAGCGCGATGAACACCAGCAGGCCGGTGGCGATGGTGGCGCTGATCATCTCGGGGAACGTGGTGATCACGGTCCAGCCCTGCTCGACCACACCGGTGCCGGCGGTGAGCGCGTAACCGTACACGATGAACACGATGTGCGCGACCACGAAGGTCAGCAGCGAGGTTCCCAGCCAGCGGTGCCAGCGCAGCAGGTCGCGGGAGCCGACCCACTCCTCGAGCCAGGAGACCCGGCTCATCATCAGCAGCTGGATGAAGAGCAGGTAGCCGCCGATCAGGCCGGTCACCCGCCCGCCGGCGATCATCATGGTGGCGGTGTCGCTGATCGCTCCCGGCCGGGTGTTGAACAGCCACAGCGCGACGCTGGTGGCGAGCCCGGAGAAGAACAGCAGGACGGTGAGGAGCCGGTTGCCGCTGGTGGACTCGCCGGGCGGCCGCTCGTCGACGACCGGGACACCGGTGCCGGCCTTCCAGCCGGTCGGGTCGGTGAGCGACGGCTCGGTGATGTCGCCGCGGCGGTAGTTGTCCGGCTGGGCGTAGGGCTGGCCGTACTGCGGCTGGTCGTACTGGGGCTGGGCGTACTGCTGCTGCCCCTGGGCTTCCGGCCACGGCGGCATGGAAGGGTTGTCCCAGCCGGGACGAGTATCGGCCCGCAGCCCGGAGAAGTACCCGTCATCATCGGGAAGTTCGCGTTGATCCCGGAAAGCCGGAATTGTCAACGTCCTCACCTGCTCAGCAGTCGTCTCACGGCGCCTGCCACCCCATGCGGCCGACGTGACGACCCGTGCGCGGAAAGGCCGTCATGGTTGGGTACGCGCATCACGGCGAGTTGGCTCAACGAGATCGGAAAAATCCCAGAGGTTAGGTTCTCCGCATGAGTTCCGTACACCCGGTCACCGTGGTCGGCATCGGCGCCGGCGGCTGGCCGGACCTCTCCGGTACGGCACAGGACGCGCTGACCGCCGCGGAGGTGGTGTTCGGCGGATCCCGGCAGCTGGATCTGCTGCCCGCCACCGTCGCCGCACGCCGCGTCCCGTGGCCGTCTCCGCTGCTCCCCTCCCTGCCCGGCCTGCTCGAACCGGAACGCCACCGCCGGGTGTGCGTACTGGCCAGCGGTGATCCGATGTTCCACGGGATCGGCACCACCCTGGCCCGCGTTCTGGGGCCCTCGTCGATCACGGTCGTCCCGCATCCGTCGTCGGTGTCGCTGGCCGCCGCCCACCTCGGCTGGGATCTCGCCCGAACCGACGTGGTGAGCCTGGTCACGGCCCCGGTCGAGACCCTCCACCGGCTGATCAATCCCGGTCGTCGGATTCTCGTCCTGTCCGCGGGCGCGCACACCCCGGCGGCGGTGGCGGCACTGCTCGTCCGGCGCGGCCACGGCGCGGCGGCCCTGACCGTCCTGGAACAGCTGGGCGGCGACGGGCAGCGCGTGGTCACCGGCACCGCGGACTCGTGGACCCTCCCGGAAGGCGACCCGCTCAACATCGTCGCGATCGAGTGCGGTGCCGGGCCCGCCGTCCCGGTCACGACCGGTCTGTCCGATGACGCCTATCAGGGCGACGGGCAGCTGACCAAACGCGAGGTACGGGCGGTCACCCTGGCCGCACTCGCCCCCGCCCCCGGCGAACTGCTGTGGGACGTAGGAGCCGGATCCGGCAGCATCGGCATCGAGTGGATGCGCAGCCACCCGGCCTGCCGGGCGATCGCGATCGAGTCGTCGGCCGACCGGATCGCCACGATCACCGCGAACGCGGCTGCTCTCGGCGTACCCGGCCTGCGGGTGGTGCACGGCCGCGCCCCCGGCGCCCTCGACGGGCTCCCCCCACCGGACACCATCTTCATCGGAGGCGGATTGACCCGCGACGGAGTCCTGGACCGCTGCCTCGCCGCACTGCGCCCCGGCGGGCGGCTCGTCGCCAACGCGGTCACGGTCGAATCGGAGGCGGTCGTCGCCGCCGCCTACGCCAAACTCGGCGGCGAACTGACCCGGATCACCGTGCAACGCGGCTCCCCGGTCGGCGGCTTCACCGGGTGGCGCTCGTCCATGCCCGTGACGATCTGGGCGGTGAACCCGTGACCGTGCACTTCATCGGCGCCGGCCCGGGCGCCGCCGACCTGATCACGTTGCGCGGCCACCGGCTGATCGCGGCCGCCCCGGTCTGCCTCTACGCCGGCAGCCTCGTCCCGGCCGGACTCCTGGACGCCTGCCCGCCCGGCGCCCGCAAGGTCGACACCGCCAACCTGACCCTCGACGAGATCATCGCCGAGATGGTCGCCGCCCACACGGCCGGTGTGGACGTCGCCCGGCTGCACTCCGGCGACCCGTCGGTGTTCAGCGCCGTCGCCGAACAGATGCGGCGCCTCGACGCGGCCGGCGTCCCCTACGACGTCACGCCCGGCGTACCCGCGTTCGCCGCGGCCGCCGCCGCACTCGCGCGGGAACTCACCGTCCCCGAGGTGGCGCAGACGGTCATCCTCACCCGTACCGCCGAACGGGCCACCGCCATGCCACCCGGCGAAGACCTGGCCACCCTCGGCGCCAGCCGCGCCACCATGATCCTGCACCTCGCCGTCCAGCGGATCGACGCCGTCGTCGCCGAACTGACCGGCAACTACGGCGCGGACTGCCCGGTCGCGGTGGTGGCGCGGGCCTCCCGGCCCGACGAGCTCATCCTGCGCGGCACGCTCGCCGACATCGTGGGCAAGGTCAAGGACGCGGGGGTACGCCGTACCGCGGTGATCGTGGTCGGCGCGGCCCTGACGGCCGGCCAGTTCCCGGACAGCCACCTCTACTCGGCGGACCGCTGCCGGTCCGGCGACGACGACCACCACCCGGGACCGGCGGTGCCGTGAGCGTGCCGGACCCGGTAGGGAGGGTGCTGCTGCTCGGGGGGACCACCGAGGCACGGCGGCTCGCCGGGATGATCGCCGGTGAGGTCGACGTCGTCACGTCACTGGCCGGGCGGACCACCGATCCCCTGCGGCCCGCCGGGGAGACACGGATCGGCGGGTTCGGCGGGGTGGACGGGCTGGCCCGGTACCTGCGGGACGAACGGGTCGGCGCGGTCGTCGACGCGACCCATCCGTTCGCGGCGGCGATCAGCGGGAACGCGGCGGCGGCGTGTGCGGCTTGCGGCGTACCCCTGCTGATCCTGCGAAGGCCCGGCTGGACCGCCGGGCCGGGCGACGAGTGGCATCGCGTCGCGTCGCTGCCGGAGGCGGCCGGTTTGCTGCCGCGCCTCGGCCGGCGGGTGTTCCTGACCACCGGACGGCAGGGCATCGCCCATTTCGCCGGGCTCGACGGGTGCTGGTTCCTGGCCCGCTCGGTCGAACCGCCCACCGGCACCGTGCCGCGCCACCTGGAGGTGCTGCTCGACCGGGGGCCGTTCACCGTCGCGGGCGAGCGGGAACTGATCACCCGGCACCGCGTCGACGTACTCGTCACCAAGGACAGCGGCGGCTCCGACGCGAAGCTCGTCGCCGCCCGTGAACTGGGCGTTCCGGTCGTCATGGTGGACCGCCCGGCGGCACCCGGCGCCGTCACGGTGTCCACAGCGGACGCCGCAGCGTCGTGGTTACGAACGCTGCGCCGCTGAAACACGACAGTCCGGGAGCTGCGTGACGCGCGCCGCAGTGCGACGCTCGACTCATGTCCGCACGCCCGCTGCCCGCCGAACTCGCGGCCGTGCGCGCACTCGTCGCGGACGGGCTCGCCGAGATCGGCGACGCGGGTGACACCGGGCAGGTCTGGCTCCGCTCGGCGACGGCCCGCCTGACCGCTTTCGACCAGGTGGTCACCGAGGCCGCCGGCGTGCTCGCCGCACCGACCCGGCTGATCCTGGTGACGCTCGCGACGTTCCTGGTGGTGGCGGGTTCGGCGGCGCTCGCCGGTGCGCTGGGCCTCGGCTCCGGCGGGACCCTCGCCCTCTCCGGGACCACGCTCCTGATCATGTTCGCGACCATCCCGTGGGCCGGTCGTCACGTCTACACCCTGACCGGCCGCCGCCGCCTCGCCCGGGCCGCCGCCCACCTGTCCCCGCGGCCGGTCCGGGCGACATCACCGGAAGCCGGCCTGGCCGGGGTGCCCGATCGGCTGCTGCAGGCCCGGGTCCGGCTCGTCTCGGCCGCGCTGCGGCAGGCCGGGGCCGGCAACTGGAGTGCGCCGGAACTGCGCCGCGCCATCCGCACCGATCCGGTGGTCCGCCGTCTGGCCCACGCCGACCAGTTGCTGTGCCAGGCCGTCGACTGTGTCGAACGCCACCTCGGCGACCTCCGGAAGGACCCGCCGTGATGCGTTCGCTGGTGCGCGAGGACCCGTTCTCCGGGGAGAACCGGCCCCGCGCGGCGGCCATCGACCGCGATCTGCACGCCGTGATCACCGACGCGCAGAGCCGGGACTGGTCGGCGGACCGTCCGGACCGGGTCATCTTCGCCCGGCTGGGCCAGGCCCGTCGCCGGGTTCGAGCGGCGGCCGGCCGCGGTGGAGCGGATCGCCGCCCCGCCGACCCGTTCGCCGTCCTGCTCGGCGCCGTCACCGGCCTCCTGACGGCGACGGTCCTGCTGCTCACCGGTATCCCGGCGAAAATGCTCCCTCCCGGCGATCTCCCCCCACACGCCCTACCGTCCGGCAATGCACCCGCGCCCGCGCCACCGGCCGGCAATACACCCAGCCCTGCGCAACCAGCCGACAATGCACCCAGCCCTGCGCCACCAGCTGGCAATGCCCCCAGCCCAGCGCAACCGGCCGACAATGCACCCAGCCCTGCGCAACCGGCCGGCAATGCCCCCAGCCCTGCGCAACCGGCCGGTGACGTGCCCGCGAACGCCATGCCGGCCGGTGACGTGCCCGCGCCGGCCGACGTCTTCCCGGTGACGCTGCCCGCCGACGCCGTCCCGGTGATCGCGCCACTGCCGCTGGCCCTGACCGCGGTGGCCGCCCTGTGGACAGCCCTGCTTGCCGTCGCCCTGCTGCGGCATCTGCGCCGCCGGTGGGACCGCGCCACCGTCGACGGTCCGGCGCCGATCGACGACCACTACCGGTATGTCGCGTTCCGCCGCCGGATCGAAGCGTGCGCCGCCGCGGCCCGCCACCACCGTTCGCACCGGCGCCGGGCTGCCGCGATCGATCTGGAGTACGCCCTCGACTGGCTGGCCGCCGCCCAGAGCGAACTCCCCCGCCACTGACGCTGTCACATCCGCCCCGCCCGTCTCGTCCCTGTCCCGGACAAACACCCGGCTGGTCCCCACCGCTGCCTCAACCACGCCGAAACAGCGGTGGGAACCAGCCACCAACCACCGGCTGGACGTCACCGCTGCCTCAACCACGCCGAGACAACGGTGAGAACCAGCCACCAACCACCGGCTGGACACCACCGCTGCCTCAACCACGCCGAAACAGCGGTGAGAACCAGCCACCAACTACCGGCTGGACGTCACCGCTGTCTCGAGCACGCTGAGACAGCGGTGGGAACCAGCCGGATCTGACCTCGCGAGGAGTAGGACATGCGGATCGTTGTGGTGGGCGGCACCGGGCAGACCGGGCGGCTGTTGGTGGAGGCTTTGCGGGCGCGCGGCCACGAGGCGGTGCCGGCTTCCCCGTCGACCGGGGTGAACGCGTTCACCGGGGACGGTCTGGAACAGGTCCTGACCGGAACTGACATCGTGATCGACGTCACCAATCCGCCATCGGCGGGTGCGGCCGAGGCGACCGAGTTCTTCCGGGCGACCTCGGAGAACCTGACCACCGCCGGAGCCAAGGCGGGGGTCCGGCATCATGTGGTGCTGTCGGTCATCGGCCTGGAGCCGGCCTCGGATCTGGCGTACTACCGGGCGAAACTGGCCCAGGAGGCGGCGGTTCGGTCGGGCGGGGTGCCGTACACGATCGTGCGGGCCGCCCAGTTCTTCGAGTTCCTGGACGTCATCATGCAGGCCAACACGCGGGGCGACGAGATCACCCTGGCTCCGGTCCGGGTGCAGCCGATCGCGCTGTCCGATCTGGTCACCCACCTGGCCGGGATCGCCGAATCGGCCCCGGCCGACGGCACCGTCGAGGTGGCCGGGCCGGAGGCACTGGCCCTGGACGAGATCGGCCGCCGGCTGGCCGCCCCCGGCCAGCGGGTGACGAGCGACGGTCGCCCGTTCTTCGGCGCCGACATCCCGGTCGACGCCCTCGTCGCGGGCCCGTCGGCCTTCCTGGCCCCGACCACTCTGGACACATGGCTGGCCGGCCAGCGCCGCTGAGAACGACCGCGGCCGGACCGCCCACGAACACCGGCCCGGTTGGGCCTAGGCGGTCGCGGGGACCAGGGCGCTGCGGCGGGCGAACAGCACCGAGCAGACGATGAGCGAGCTGGTCAGCCCGACCAGGGCGGAAGCCCACACGGCGGGCTGGCCGACGCCGATGCCGTAGGCCAGCCACGATCCGCAGGCGGCGGCGGCCAGCGTCCAGCGCAGCGGGGAGAGCCCGGAGATGTCCTGGTGGCGGTCGCGGAGGAGGGCGAGCGGCTGGGGTACCGCGGAGACGAACGACACCGCGGCCAGCGCCGTTCCCAGCATGGCGGCCGCCCGCGGCCCGGTGACCTGGGGCAGTGCCGCGGAGGCGGCGGTGCACAGCACCACGAGGAGCACCCCGGCGGCCGCACCCGCGCTGGCCAGCAGTGCCCGGCCGGAACGGGCGTCGGGCCGGGCGGCGAGCAGCGCGATCAGGATGGCGAGCCCGGTGGAGGCGCTGACCGTGTTCGTCACGACCTGGAAGCGGTCGCCGATCAGCAGGCCGTAGGTGACCCAGCCGAGCGGCATGGCGACGCTCAGCATGCAGGCGGTGGCGGACAGGCCGTTGGTGCGGCGGCGCACGCACGAGCGGTAGACCTGCGGCCAGGCGATCGACATGGACAGGGCGGCACCGAGAAGGCCGAAGACGTGGGTAAGCATCGCGGATCCGTTCGGGCGGTCCCGGCCGTCGCTGACGACCCGCACCCGTCTCACTACCGATCGCACCGAACCGGCACCCCGGGGGTGCCGGGGACCACCCCCCATTTGGCACAGTGGACAGATGCTGACCGACGTGGACCTCCCCGCGCCCGGACTGCTCTGGATCCGCTGGGCGACGTTGAGCACCACCCATGTCGCCCTCGGCCGCACCGGCTCCTGGTCGATCGACGACCACGGGGCGCGCCGGGATCGGCAGGACGGGGGCTGGGCCCGGTTCGCCCTGCTTGACGGTCGTCGCGCGGTGCTCTACGGCGATCATCACGAGCACAGTGCGGCCATGCGCGACGATCCGCCAGCCGATCCGCTGACCGGCGCCCCCGACTGGCTCCCGTGGGACACGCTGGCTCCCCTCGCCGAGCGGGACCGGCTGGGTTTCGTCATCTGGCACGAGAGCGGCCGCTGGTCGCGGGTGCGTTACCGGGACGGCCGGCCCGACGGCATGACGGATCTGGCCGGGCCGCTGCTGACCGGGGAGCGCACGCTCGGCGCGCTGAGCCGGTTCGGTCCCCGCCCGGCGGCTGAGCGGCTGGTCGTCGCCGCGGTGCGGGCCGAGGTGTCCCCGGCGCACCTCACCGATCTGCTGGTCGACGGGGTGCCGGATCTGGCGGCGGCGATGGCCACGGCGGCCCGGGGCGGTCTGGTGCCGGGCAGCGCCGCGCCGCGGATCGCGCCCGGCCGGCGGCCGCCGATGCGCCGGGTCCGCCGGCTCAGCCACGGCGAGCACGACCGGCTGGTCTGGTCGGCGATGCGGGATGCGGCCGAGGTGTCCCGGCCGGCACCGCCCACCACCGCCGAGCTGGACACGCTCGTCGGCTGGCTGCAGGACCGGGCGCCGCACGCCGACGGGCGGTGCTCGCTGCTGGCGTATGCGGACGCCACGAGTTTCAGCGTGCAGTCCGGGGAGCGCCCGCCGGCCGAGCGACCGGACGAGGAGCGTTACGCCACCTTCCGGCGGCTCACCGAGCTGGTCCGGGCACTGCGCCGGGCCGAGTCCGATCCGCGGTACGGCCGGTGGCTGTTCCTGCGGGTGGAGACGAGCGCGTCCGCCGTGCACGTGGAGCGGCGCTACGACTCCTGGCCGCCCTGGTGGCACGACGACGGCGTCTCCGGCCCGTGGCGGACGAACCTTCAGGAGGAGATGGACGCCCGCCAGCCCCGGTATCGCCCGTCGTGGGTGCGGCTCCTCGACCCGGAGACCGCCTTCCGCCCGCTGTGACGTCCGGCCGGTTCAGCGTGCCTTGCCGGCCGCGGCAGGCCGAGTGACGCGGCCGGTCCGGCCGGTTCAGCGTGCCTTGCCGGCCCGCAGCAGGGCGAGTGACGCGGCCAGTCGCCGGGCGCGGGTCTCGGCCGTCTTCGCCGAGGTCAGCTGCCCGGCATGCCATTTCTGGTTGCTGACCGAGATCGACTCCCAGAAGGCCCTGGTGTCCGGTTCGGCGGCCAGCGCCGCCGCAAGGTCGTCCGGCACCTCGACGGTACGGGGAGCGGCGTCCAGCTCGATGTCGAGGTCATAGACCTGCCCACCGTCGAGCCCGCCGGCGGCTCGCCGCTCGGCGCTGACACCGAGCCAGTACTCGCCGCCCATCCGGGCGATGGAGGACCGGAACTCGAAGTCGCCGGCCCGCACGACCACCTTGGGCCGCCCGCCACCGCCGAGCCCGGCCACGAACTCGTCGGGAATACGGAACCCGGTGGTGTTCCCCCCGGTCTTCTCCAGCTCACCCCGGTACTTCATGCCCGAGACGATAGCCAACCGGGGACCTCGGATCAGCTTCCGGCTTCGAAACGGTCCCGGTCGAGGAAGGTGAGCCGGGCCCTCTTGTGCCCGAGGTCGATCTCCGGGCCGAGGTCGAACCCCTCCCGTTGCAGGCGGGCGATCATCCGTTCGTTGCGGATGTCCGGTTCGGCGATGATCCGCCGGCGGGACGGGTCGGCGAACAGGTGCCGCAGCAGCGCCGGGAAGACCGCACTGGTCAGGTGCGGCAGTTCCCGCCCCTCGGCGTCGAGGAGCAGGTGCAGCCCGAAGTCCCCGGGCCGTACGTCGTAGCACTCCCCCACCGGGTCCTGTGACGGCTCGTAGGTCTGGAACACCCCGATCGGCCCGTCGTCGAGCGACAGCAGGTACGCGTGGTGGCTGTCGAGGCCGTCGACGAACCCGTAGATCTCCTCGACGTCCTGGACGGTGTGCTGTCCCATGCCCCAGAACCGGTTGCGCTCCCTGATCACCCAGGCGTGCACGATCGGCGCGTGGGCCGCCGGGTCGAGCGGGATCATGGTCAGCTCGCCGAGCCCGGGCAGTTTCTCCGAGAAGACGATCACGGGTTCCTCCGTCAGTAGTTCCCAGTCGGTGACGAGCGGGACGAGTTCACCGGACGCCCAGAGCGGCAGCTGGTCCAGGAAGTGCGGGGACGACGGGTCGTCCGAGGCGCCGAACGGGACGATCCACCGGCTGCGCCGCCGGTCGGTGAGGTCCCAGACGTAGCGGGCGACCGGTCCGCGCCAGCACAGGTCGCTGACGCCGGGCACGCTGGACGTGTTGAGCACGCACCCGGCGGACCCGCCGAGCCGGATCTGCGGCACGACGGCGTCCAGGCCGGGCAGCTGGAGCGGGTACAGCAGGTGCCGGTCGCCCCAGGGGGTGTCCGGGAGCGGGTCCGGTACCGCCGGATCGACGCCGAGCCCGGCGAGCACCCCGTCCAGGGCGATGCCGACGCGGGCGCGCGGGTCGGTCCAGGGGGCGAAGAGCGGGTCGTGCCCGGACGGTGCGAAGAGCGGCCGCAGGGCGGGCAGGTCACACACCGCACGGGCCACGGCGGCCTGCCGGGCCATCCGGTGCCCCGCGTCGGCCGAGTCGGCCGGGAGGGCGGTGTCCATGTGGATCGACTCGTGCGGCACCCCGAGGGCGAGCAGTTCCCGGATCCGGCGGGCGCGGGCCGGGGGCGCGAAGTCCACTCCGTACGGTGCGGTGTCCGGCCGCCGGTCGTTGGCGTTGACCGCCGACGTGACGGGGGCGCGGAACATCGGCGCCCACTCCGGCTTCCAGGCGTACCGCGGTTCCCAGGCGGGCACCGGGACGAGGCGGTTGCGGTCGTCGCGCTGCGGCACCCGGCCGACGGTCAGTTGCAGGGCCCGGCCGGTGGAGTCGGCGGTGAGGACGCTGTTCACCGGTTCCACCCAGCGGGACAGGGCGTCGGCGACGTCGTCCACCGTGGAGGCGTGCAGCAGCGGCAGCAGGGCGTCGAAACCCAGATCAGAAGCGGACCGCGCGGGGGTACGAAGACTCAGGTTCCCATCGATGACCGGTCCACGGGCCGTCTCGATGACATCGACCACGACCGGTTCCTCGTCGCGTACGAGAATCGTCTCCTGATGGGTGACCACCGGCTCCCAGCCGTTCGCGCCGCGGGCCTGGAGCCCGGTGCCGGCCGGGCGCAGTTCCTCGATGTAGAGGTCCTGGTAGTCGGCCATCGCGTTGGTGATCGCCCACGCCACCGACCCGGCGTGGCCGAAGTGCTGCACGCCGGGGACGCCGGGGAAGGTGAGCCCGGCCACGTCGAACGCCGGGCAGGCGAGGCGGATCTGCTGGTAGACGCCGGGCAGTTCGAGCAGCCGGTGCGGGTCACCGGCGATCTCGCCGGGCACGGTCCAGGCGTTGCTGCCGGAGCCGCCGGGCCCCTCGATCGCGAACCAGCCGAGCGCGTCGGCACCGAGGGTCCGTTCGACGTGCGCCCGCCACAGCTTGTTGCCGAACGTGCCGAACAGGATGTGCTGCACCTGGAAGACGCCGAGCGACGACCACGGATGCCACTCGATGCCACCGGCGCGGACCCCGTCGGCATACGTTTCCAGCCACTGCCGGGTCGAGACGTCGAGTTCGGCGAAGGAACGCCGCGCGGTGTCGTCGAGCCGGACCCGGCGGGCGAAACGGTCCCAGCCCAGCTCGGAGACTCCGGCGACGGAGGCGAGACGGCCCTCCGATCGCAGCCGTTCCACCGTGATCTGCCGGCCCCGGTCGGTCGCGGTCACCCGCCCCTGGAGCCAGGCCAGGTCGAGGACCGACCCGGCTCGCAGGTGCGGGATGCCGTGTTCGTCGCGGTAGAGCTTCATGCCGCGATCGGGTTCTCCAGTTCGCCCGCGAAGATCAGCGAGCCGGCCTGATCGGTGAGGTCCACCATCTGGAGCGTGTTGCGCAGTTGCAGCCGGTTCAGGCAGGAGTGCCGGAAGGTCGGCCGCAGCAGGTCGAGCCGCCCGGCCAGGTGCGGGTGGTCCTTGGCGTGCTCGCGGACGCAGTCGCCGGCGAGCGCCCAGAACTCGGCGGCGCTCAGGATCCCGTCGGTGTCGAGGATCCCGGCCAGGTGGCGCAGGAAGCCGTCGAACACGTCGGTGAAGAGAGCCAGTTCCTTGATCTCGTCGGTGACGTCGATGCGGATCCGCTCGACCTCGGGCGGCAGCGGCTGGTCGTTCATGACCGCCACCTCCTCGCCGATGTCCTTCATGAACACCCGGGTCGGTACGTGGTTCTCCAGCACGAGGATCAGGTTCTCGCCGTGCGGCATGAACGCGAGGTCGTGCTGGAGCAGGCAGTGCACGATCGGCCGCAGGTAGGCGCGCAGGTAGCTCGCCACCCACGTGGCGGCCGGCACGCCGGACTCCCGGATCAGGGCGGCGGTCAGGGAGTTCCCGTCCCGGTCGCGGTGCAGGAGGCTGGCCATCGTGGCGAGCCGCTCGTTCGCGGTGATGCGCGTGACCGGGCTCTCGCGCCACAGGGCGGCGAGCATCTTGGTGTACGCGCTGGGCGTCCCGGTCCGGTGGTAGGCGTCGCCGGTGTACCCGATCGCCGCCAGCTCCCGCAGGACCCCGAAACCGCAGGCGCGCAGTTCCTCGTCACCCTCCACGACCGACGCGACCCAGTCGTTGATCGGCGGGGTGGCCCGCATGTACTTCGGGGACAGCCCGCGCAGGAAGCCCATGTTCTGCACGGCGATCGCGGTCTTCACGTAGTGGCGTTCGGGCCGGTCGACGTTGAAGAACGTCCGGATCGACTGCTGTGCCCGGTAGCGGTCGGGACCGGCGTCGAGCGGGACGATCGCCCGGCGGGCCACGTCCGGCGCGAACGTGACGGTGACCTTGTGCTCCCACTGCCACGGGTGCACCGGCAGGTACCGGTAGTCGGCCGGGTCCAGTCCGTGTCCCCGCAGCTGCCGCTCGAACCGGTCCAGGAGCGGGCCCAGCTCGTCGGCGTAGTGCGCGCGCTCGTCGCCGTCGTACACGAAGACGCTCTCGTCCCGGCGGATGGCCACCCACCGCAACCGGACCGCCTGCCCGGCCTCCGGCGCATAGGCCTCGTGGTCGGCGAGACCGTAACCGATCCGCCCGTTGTTGGCCACGAACCCGGGGTGGCCCTCGGTCATCGCCGCCTCGATGGTCTGGAAGCTCGCGTGCACCAGGTCCTCGGCGGTCTCCCGGCGGTGCGCGTACTTCCAGGCGGTCCCGGCCAGCGTCGCCGAGATCTCCTCCAGGTAGGTGCCGAGCAGTTTCTCCGGAATGCCGAGCGTCTCGCGCAGGCCGGCGATGAAGTCGAGCGCGTCCAGCGGCCCGTCGAGCGACTCCGGGTCGATCACCCAGTGCTCCAGCGGGTGGCGCTTCGCGGTGAAGGTGTTCGCGCCGACCTCGAACCGGTCGCCGCCGAGCGGGACGGGCGTGATCAGGCGCTCGTGGCTGAACTCGGCGATCGCCTTCGCGATCAGCCGGCGGTGGGCGAACGCGATGGCCTCCGGCCGCAGGTGCGGGACGCTCATCGTGTACGCCGCCCGCGTGCAGAAACTCAGCCGGGCGACCTTGTCGTGCAGGGGGACGTGCCGTTCCTCGACGAACCCGACCTCGGCGTTCTTGCGCGCGATGGCCTCGTTGCGTACGTCCGGCTCGACGACGACCCGTTCGATACGGGAGTCGGCGAAGCAGAAGTCCATGACCGCCCGCATCACCGCGGAGGTGACACCCGACCGGGGCCTGCCGGTCGGTGGCGCGACCAGCACGTGCATGCCGATGTCACCGGCCGGCACGTCGTAGTGCCGCGCCAGCTCGCTGTGCGCCGGATCGTAGGTCTCGGCGAGGAACAGCGGGCTCTCGTCGTCGTCGAGTCCGAGCCACGCGTGGTGGTGCGGGTCGTCGGCGATCTTCTGGTACTCCTCGCGGACCCGTTCCGGGGTGGCACCCTGCAGCCCCCAGTAGTGCGACCGCGGATGCGTCACCCAGGCATGCAGAAGGTCGAGGTCACGATCGAGGTCGAGGGGTACGAGTCTCACTGGTTCACCAACTGTCGGGGGATGTCGGCGGTGGGGGCGCCGAACTGCTGGAACGCGATCGACTCCTCGACCCGGTAGATCTCCCGGCCGGTGATCGCCCGCAGGATCACGCTGTTGCGGTACGGGCCCATGCCGAGGTCGGGGTCGGTGACGCTGTGCGTGTGCTCGGCGGCGTTCTGCACGAACACCTCGTCACCGGCGGAGTCCACGGCGTAGTCGACGGTCACGTCGAAGCGGCCGCGGGCGTCCCAGTTGATCCGGTCGCGGACCGGGTCCAGGAAGGAGGGCACGCGCGGGGCGTACCCGGTGGCGAGGACCAGGCCCTGGGTGGTCGCGGTGAACGAGCGGCCCTGCTGCTGATGTTCCAGGGCCAGGGTCCAGCGCTCCCCGTCCCAGATGACGCCGTCCAGTGCGGTGCCGGTGAGCAGGGTGGTCGGCACCGGGCCGGTCAGGCTCTTGGCGTAGAGCGTCTCGTAGATGGCGTCGACCAGGTCACCGCTGATGCCCTTGTAGAGGTTGCGCTGCTCGCGGCCGAGCCGGTCCCGCACGTCCATCGGCAGTGCCTGGTGGTAGCGGATGTAGTCGGGCGAGGTCATCTCGAGGGTCAGCTTCGTGTACTCCATCGGGAAGTACCGCGGTGACCGGGTGATCCAGCTCAGGTGGTAGCCGTACGTCTCGATCTCGTTGAGCAGGTCGAGGTAGATCTCGGCGGCACTCTGCCCGCTGCCGATGATCGTGATCGAGTCGAGGCCCTGAAGCTTCGCCTTGTTGGGCAGGTAGTCGGCGCTGTGCACGTACGGTCCCTGGTCGACGGCGGCCGGGATCCGCGGCGCGGTGCCGATGCCGAGGACCAGCTTGCGGGCCCGGTAGGTCTCGCCGTTCGTGTGCACGAGGTACGCCTCGCCGTCGTGGGTGACCGTGTCGACCCGGGTGTTCCACCGGATCGACGTCAGCTGCCGGGCCGCCCACCTGCAGTACTCGTTGTACTCGGCGCGCAGCGGGAAGAAGCTCTCCCGGATGTAGAACGGGTAGAGCCGGCCCACCTGCTTGAGGTAGTTGAGGAACGAGAACCGGTTGGTCGGATCGGCCATGGTGACCAGGTCGGCGAGGAACGGGACCTGGATCGTGACGCCGTCCAGCATCAGGCCGGGGTGCCAGTCGAACTCGGCCCGCTGCTCCAGGAAGATCCCGTCGACGTCGGCCAGGTCCTCGGTCAGCGCGGCCAGGCCGAGGTTGAAGGGGCCGACTCCGATCGCTGCGAAGTCGTAGGTGTGCATCAGGCCATCACCGCCGTCGCCTCGTCGCGCTCGCCGGTCATCTCGCGGCCGATCCCGCGGATCAGGTCCAGCACGTCGCGCAGGTTGCCCATCGTCGTGTTCGGGTTGAGCAGCGTGAACTTGAGCCAGTAGTGGCCGCCGATGGTGGTGCCGGCGACGATCGCCCGGCCGCCGTAGAAGAGCCGCTGCCGCAGCTTCGGCATCAGCTCGTCGCACTCGGCGACGCCCATGCCGGCCGGCCGGTAGCGGAACAGCACCGTGCTCAGGGTCGGTGCGGCCACCGCCTCGAAGTCCGCGTCGTCGCCGATCATCAGGTAGGCGTCGTGCGCCCGGTCGACGACCGCGTCGAACATGTCGCCGATCTGCTCGGCGCCCATGGTCCGCAGCGTCATCCACAGCTTCAGCGCGTCGAAGCGGCGGGTGGTCTGCAGGCTCTTGTCGACCTGGTTCGGCACGGCGGCGGCCCGCGGGTTCAGGTAGTCGGCGTGCACCGCGATCCGGCGCATCGTCTCGCCCCGGCGCACCACGATCGCGCTGGAGCTGACCGGCTGGAAGTAGCTCTTGTGGAAGTCCACGGTGACCGAGTCGGCGCGCTCGATGCCGTCCAGCAGGTGCCGGCGGCGGGTGGAGACGAGCAGGCCACAGCCGTACGCGGCGTCGACGTGGAACCAGATGCCCTGGCTCTCGCAGATCGCGGCGATCTCGGCGACCGGGTCGAGGCGGCCCAGGTCGGTGGTGCCGGCGGTGGCGACCACGGCCATCGGGATGCCGCCGTCGCGGCGTACGTCCTCGATCGCGGCGGCCAGCGCGGTGGTGTCCATCCGCCCGGTGCCGTCGGTGGCGACGCCGACCACGGCGTCGGCGGCCATACCGAGGATGCCGGCGGACTTGCTGACGCTGAAGTGGCTCTCGGTGGTCGCGAAGATCCGCAGCTTCTCCAGGCTCGCCGAGCGGGGCAGCCCTTCCAGGGTCTCCTCCCGGGCCAGCAGCAGGGCCTGGAGGTTGGACTGGGTGCCGCCGCTGGTGAAGATGCCGTCGGCGCCCGGGCCGAACCCGATCCGCCCGGCCGTCCAGTCGATCAGGCGGCGCTCGATGAGCGTGCCGGCGGTGCTCTGGTCCCAGGTGTCCACAGACGAGTTGACCGCCGAGATCAGCACTTCGGCACTGAGCGCGGGGATGGCGACCGGGCAGTTCAGGTGAGCGACGTAGGTCGGCTCGTGGAACCAGACGGCGTTGTCCAGGTAGAGCCGGGCGACTTCGTGCAGTGCCGCGCCGGTGTCACCGAGGGGCCGGTCCAGATCGACCGCGTCGACCTGTTCCTGCAACTCGCCGACGGCTGCGCCGGAGTACGGCTGCCGCACTGCCTTCACCCTGTCGGCGAGCAGCGCCGACGCGTGCCACACACCGGACGTGTAACTGTCCAACGTGGAGCCGGAGAACAGATGCGGGGACTCGGACCGCTCCAACGGGGGCCTCCAATAAGGTAAACCTTACCTAACCTGAGGGGAGGCTAACCGGCCGGACACGGGAAGGAAACTTGGACTCGGCACCGCGGGGGCGCCGCGTCCGGTCCACCGCCCTCCGGAAGCGGCGCCACCAGCGCATGTGCACCCCTCGAACACCTCGATGAATGTCTAGTGACGAGTGCCACATGACGCACGAAGCCCACCCTTTACAGGATGGGCTTCGTCGATGAAGAAGATCAGAAAGCCGTCAGCGTGATCCCGGCCGCGCGGGGATCTCCGTCGTGCACCAGCGACTCCTGGTTCTGCACGTCGTCGAAGGCGAAGGCGTACGCCTTGCCGTCGGCCATGTTCGCGTGGACGGCCTTCGCGTAGGGGTTGGCCGGGCCGCCGGTGTAGAAGTCGGCCGCGGTCCCGCCGGGCTGGGTGTCGATCCGGCCCAGCGTGGTCCGCCACAGCGCCGCGCACAGCGTCCGGGCGATCGGGCCGACCACCTGGTCGTTGGGGGCACCGAGGGCACCGTCACAGCCCCAGACGTTCGCGGTCGACGGTTTCGTGAAGGACGCCACGGTCCGGCCGCTCGTGTCGGTGAAGTTCATGACGTTCCCGGCGGTCCGGCCGGTGTACCGGACCTCCGGACGATCCCCGAACGGCACGACGGTCAGATTCTTCGAGGTGTACGCGTTCCAGGCGCTCGTGATGTACGAGTCGAGGTAGGTGGCGCTCATCAGCCCGGCGTCGGCGGCCTTGCCCGGGGCCAGGACCCGCAGCACCGTGCCGTCGGCGCCGGTGACCACGCTCTTGGCGAAGTCGGGGTTCGCCCGCACCGCGTCGATGACCTTCTGCCGGCCGTTCGCGACCAGTTCGCCGGTCTTCGCGGTGACGCCGTTGCCACCGGTGACCGAGACGCCGTGCGGGACGGCGAACATGTCCACCTGCGAGCTGTTCAGGAACAGGCCCGAGCCGTTCAGGGTGAACTCGCTCCAGTCGAAGAGGATGTCCCGGTTCGGGTCGCCGCCCGCCCACGGAGCCGGCTGGACCAGCCCGTCGGCGGTGATCCGGAAGTCCAGCTTCTTACCGAACGAGAAGTAGATCCGGCCGGAGATGTTCTTCAGCACCTTGATCGTGGTGCTCTGCCCGTTCGCCGGGCCGGGGATCGAGACGTCCGGCGCGGGCACCGGCACCGGCCCGCCTCCGGTCCACGGCGTGAACCCACCGCTCGCGTTGACGGACCCCAGCTTGCCCGTCTCCAGGTTGACGCCCAGCACGTAGAGGAACACCGGATCGGTACGACCGGTCCGGTTCGTCACCGTGACCGGGAGCGTGGGGCCGGCCGGCGGGACGGTCGCGGCCGGAGTCGTGGCCGCCGGGGCCGTCGTGGCCGGAGTGGTCGGCGCCTTCGTCGGCGGGACGGTCGTCGGGGCCACGGTCGGCACGGTCGTCGTGGGCCTGGTCGCCGGCGGCGTCGTGGTCGCCGGCCCGCTACCGCACGGCGCACCGTTCAGCTTGCAGTTGACCGGCTGCGGGCCGGTACCGACGAATCCGAACGTCACGCTCGCACCCACCGGAATCGCACCGTTCCAGGCACGGTTGGTGAATGTGCGGTGACTGCCGGAAACCGTCATGTCGGTTTCCCAGAAACTGCCGACCGAACCGCCGGCGGGCAGATCGAATTCGACTTTCCAGGACGTCAGCGCGGACGTTCCGCCGTTGGTGATGGTCACCTCGTCCTGCCAGCCGCTGCCCCAGTCGGACACGGTACGCAGCGAGGCGGTGGCCGAGGCGGCCGAGGCGGGCAGGGCGATCCAGGCGGTGGTGAGCGCGGCGACCGTTGCCACAGCGGCGAGAATGAGGCTCCGTTTACGGCGCATGGGGGTGCGACCTCCGAGAGGGTACGGGCAGGGGCGGACGCCATTGTCACCCACGAGAAACCGCTCTCCCAGAGCCTTTAAAGCTCCTTTAAGGTCAAAATCCCCGACGTTTTCCGGCCACCCCCGATAACACAAATCCCCCGCCGTGGTCCCGCTCACCCCAAGCTGGCTCCCACCGCTGTCTCGGCGGGCTTGAGACAGCGGTGGGAACCAGCCGGGATTTCGGCGGGCTTGGGAGAGGGCTGCGGACCAGCCGGGGTCAGCGGGTGAAGCGGATCGCGCTCCAGGAGACGTGCGGGAGGGTGATGGTGGCGGTGGGGCCGTCGAGGGCGATGGCACCACCGGGCACCTCGGCGGTCGGGCGAAGGCTCACCCGCTCCGGGTCGTCCCTGGTGTTGGCGGCGTACACGTCGTCGTCGGTCAGGGTCCACGACTCGGCGACGGTCAGCCCGGTGCCGAAGGCGGACAGGTCGACGGTGAACTCGACCGGGTTCTCGACGTCCCGGTTGACGGCGAAGACGGTCACGTCACCGGTGGCCGAATCGTGGGTGGCGACCGCATCGACCAGCGGGGCCGCGCCGTACTTCGCCGTGTCGTACGACGGGGCGTCGATGTGCAGGCGCAGCACGTCCCCCTTGGCCAGGGCCGCGGTCTTGGCGAACGGGTGGAAGATGGTCTGCTTCCAGGCCGGGCCGCCGGGCTCGGTCATGATCGGGGCGATCACGTTGACCAGCTGCGCCTGGCAGGCGGCGGTGACCCGGTCGCTGTGCCGCAGCAGCGAGATCAACAGGTTGCCGACCACGACCGCGTCGGCCACGTTGTACTGATCCTCGATGACCGGCGGGGCGACCTTCCACTCCTCGGGCAGCGGCGCGTTCTGGAAGCGGGACAGATACCAGACGTTCCACTCGTCGAACGACAGGTTGATCTTCTTGGTGCTCTTCAGCCGGGCACCGACCGCGTCCGCGGTGGCCACGATGCTGTTCACGAAGAAGTCCATGTCGACCGCGGACGCCAGGAACGAGCCCAGATCGCCGTCGTGCTCCTCGTAGTAGGCGTGGCAGGACACGTAGTCGACCACGTCGTACGCGTGCTCCAGCACCGTCGACTCCCAGGTACCGAAGGTCGGCATGGAGGAGGACGAACTGCCGCAGGCGACCAGTTCGAGGTCCGGTTCGGCCGAGCGCAGCGCCCGCGCCGTGCTGGCCGCCAGCAGCCCGTACTCCTCGGGGGTCTTGTGCCCGGTCTGCCAGGGACCGTCCAGTTCGTTGCCCAGGCACCAGACCTTGATGCCGTACGGCTTCTCCGCGCCGTTGGCCCGCCGCAGCTCGGAGAGGGCCGTGCCCTCCGGGTGGTTGAGGTACTCGTGGACGTCGAGCGCCTCCTGCACGCCGCGGGTGCCGAGGTTGACCGCGTACATGATCTCGACGTCGGCCTTCTCCGCCCACTTGGCGAATTCGTCGATGCCGACCTCGTTGGTCTCGATGCTGCGCCAGGCCAGGTCACGCCGGCGGGGCCGCTGCTCGCGCGGGCCGACGCCGTCCTCCCACCGATAGCCGGAGACGAAGTTGCCACCCGGGTACCGGACCATGGTGACGCCCAGTTCACGGGCGAGCGCCAGCACGTCGGTACGGAAGCCGTCCTCATCGGCGAGAGGGTGGCCCGGCTCGTAGATGCCGGTGTAGACGCAGCGGCCCATGTGCTCGACGAACGAGCCGAAGGTGCGGCGGCTGACGGGCGCCACGACGGCAGCCGGATTCAATGCGACACGCGCACGGAGCATGGTTGTTCCCTTTACCGAGAAAGATTGAGGAGACGCCGCGGTTACTTGACGGAGCCGATGGTCAGGCCGCCACGCCAGTACCGCTGGAGCATCAGGAAGGCCACGATCAGGGGGACGATGGCCACGAGAGCGCCGGTCACGATCACGTTGAAGGTGGCCGCCCCGCCGTTGCCCATGATCGCGGACATGTACCAGGCCCGGAGACCGACCGTGAGCGGGTAGAGCTGGTCGTCGCTGAGCATCACGAGCGGCAGGAAGAAGTTGTTCCAGGACGCGACCATGCTGAACAGCAGCACGGTGACCAGGGCCGGCTTCATCGCCGGCAGGGCCACGCTGGTGAAGACGCGGAACTCGCCGGCGCCGTCGATCCGGGCCGCCTCGAGCATCTCGTCCGGGATCGAGTCGTGCACGTAGACCCGCAGCAGGTAGACGCCGAACGGGTTGAGCAGCGACGGCAGGATCACCGCCCAGATCGTGTCGACCATGTTCGCCTGCGACATCAGCAGGTAGGTGGGCAGCACGAGCGCCGTGGCCGGCACCATGATCAGGCCCAGCAGCAGCGCGAACAGGGCGTTGCGGCCGGGGAAGCGCAGCTTGGCGAACGCGTACCCGGCCAGCGCCGAGATCACCGTCGCACCGACGCCGCTGACCACCGCGTAGAACGCCGAGTTGCGCATCCAGGTGACGAACACCCCGCCGTCCTGTTCGAACAGCAGCGTCAGGTTGTCGATCAGGTGGAAGTCGGAGAACCACAGCGAGGCGGACTGGAAGAGACCGTCGTTGTTCTTGGTCGCCGCCACCAGCAGCCACCAGAACGGGAGCAGGAAGTAGATCGCCAGCAGGCCCATCACGATGTGGGCGGCGACGCTGCCTTTCCGGGTGTTCATCGCAGCGCGCTCCTCTTCCGGGTGGCGAACAGGAAGATGTACGACCCGATGAAGACCACCGCGCCGAGCAGGAACGAGATCGCCGCCGAGTAGTTGTACTGCTGGAACGAGAACGCCTGCTGGTAGGCGTACACGTTGGGGGTGTAGTGCTGGGTGATCGCGCCCGGATTGAGCGGCTGGAGGATCAGCGGCTCGGTGAAGAACTGGAGGGTGCCCATGATCGTGAAGAGAGTGGCCAGGACCAGTGCCGAGGAGATCATCGGCGTCTTGATCCGCAGCGCGATCTGCACCTCGGTCGCACCGTCGATGCGGGCCGACTCGTACGTCTCCCGGGGCAGACCCTGCAGTGCCGCGTACAGCACGATCATGTTGTAGCCGGCCCACTGCCAGGTGACGATGTTGCCCAGCGAGGCCAGCACCGTGTCCGCGGCGACGAAGTCGATGCCCAGCGCCGCGAAGGGGCCAATGCTGTCGCTGTAGAGGAAGCCCCACATCAGGGTGCCGATGACCACCGGTACGGCGTACGGGACGAACGCGGCGAGCCGGAAGAAGCGGGAGAACCGGGACGTGGCCGCGTCGATCAGCAGTGCCGCGAGCAGCGCCACCCCGATCATCACCGGCGTCTGGATCAGCCCGAAGACCAGGACCCGGACCACGCCCTCACGGACCAGCGGGTCGTCGATCGCCTGCTTGTAGTTGTCGAAGAGCGCGAAGACCTCGCCCTCGATCAGGGTCGACCGGTAGAGGCTGATCTTGAAGGCGTACGCCATCGGCAGCAGCAGGAACGCGACCAGCAGCACCGCGAACGGCAGGACGAACAGCCAGCCGGTGGCGGCCTCCAGGAAGCGGGACCGCCGTTTGCTGTCGCCCCGGAGGGGCGAGGGGCCCGCGGCCGCCGGAGCGACGGCCGCGGACTCGGTACGAACCTCGGTCATTACTGAACCTTGAAGCCCTGCTGGGTGGCGTAGGTCTTGATGTTCTCCTGCGCCGTGTCCAGTGCCGCCGTCCAGGACGTCTTCTGCTCGATCGCCTGGTTGAGGCCGGTGGTCAGCTGGTTGAAGTTGTAGCTGTTGAACGGGCTCCAGGCGAACGGGCCGACGGCGTTGTACGCCGGGACGAAGACCTCGTTGACCTTCTGGCCGCCGAAGAAGTCGTACTCCTTGTTCTTGAAGGTGTCCGACTCCAGGACCGGGGTGGCGGTCGGGAAGAGGAACGCCTTGTCGATGCCGATCTTCCAGGCGTCGGTGTTCTTGGCGCCGAAGATCTCCATCGCCACCTTGGCCGCCAGGTCCGGGTACTTGGCCTGGTCGGTCACCGCGAACGAGGAACCGCCCCAGTCGCCCTGCTTGTTCTCACCGGCGACCCACTGCGGCAGCGGCGCGACCTTCCACTTGCCGGCGGACGCGGCGGCGTTGGCCTGGATGTAACCGGGACCCCAGCCGGCCGCGAGGTAGGTGGCGTACTTCTCCGAGCCGAGGCCGTTGTAGAAGTCGGTGGTGTGGAAGGCGGTGGTGTCGGCCAGGCCCGCACCGACCATGCCCTCCCAGTACTGGATCACCTTCTTGGCCTCGGCGCTGTTCACGTTCACGCCGATGCTCGTCGGGTTGGCCAGGTCATAGGCGTACGGCTGCGCGCCGGCCTGCCAGAACAGGCCGCTCAGGAAGCCGCCGTCGTTGGCGCCGAAGTCGGTGATGAAGCTCTTGCCACCGGACGCGGTCTTCAGCTTCTCGGCCTGCGCCTTGTACTCGTCCCAGGTGGCCGGGACGGTCAGGCTGTACTTCTTGAAGATGTCCTCGCGGTACATCATCGCCATCGGGCCGGCGTCCACCGGGATCGCGTAGACCTGGTCACCGGAGCTGACCTGCTTCCACGCCCAGTCGACGTAGTCGCCCTTGACGTTGTTGGCGCCGTACTTGCCCAGGTCGACCAGGTGCTTGGTGAGGGCGAAGGTGGGGATCTCCTGCAACTCGAGCATCGCCACGTCGGGGGCGCCCTTGCCGGCCTTGAGGGCGGTCTGGAGCTTGGTGTACTGGTCCTGGCCGGTGCCCGCGTTCGTCCACTCGATCTGCACGTCGGTGTGGGTCGCGTTGTACTGGTCGACGACGGCCTTGAACTCGGGGTACCAGGCCCACACCTTGATGGTGACCGGGCCGGTCGGCTTCTCGGCGGGCTTGTCGTCCCCGCCGCTGCTGCAACCGGTCAGCGCGAGGGCCGTGGCCGCGACCGCCGCCACAACTGATCGCCGACTGACTCTCCGTGCACTAAAGTTGCCGATGTTCACTGGGTCCTCACAGACGAGTAGATGCGTATCCAGTTGATCAGTTCTGAGACCCGCGAGGGCTCAGAGAGCCGACCTCCGGTGCTGGCACATCGGGGGTCGGCCATCAGGCCGGACTTCACACGGCCAAACAGTCTCACTGCTGGTCGAGCGATGTTGCTACGCTTTTGCAGCGCTGCAAAGCAAAGCATGCACGGCACCCCGAACGACGGCAAGGGGTAACCTGCCGGAAACTTGGGGCGGTCAGAGGGGGCAAGAATGCGTCGAGAAGTCACTCTGCGTGACGTCGCGGAGTTGGCCGGCGTCTCCAGCCGAACCGTCTCCAATGTGGTGAACGGATACGCCAACGTCACAGACCACACGAGAGAGCGCGTTCAACGCGCGGTGGAACAACTCGGGTACCGCCCGAACGTCCTGGCGCGGAATCTCGCCCAGGGCCGGTCCGGCCAGATCGCGGTCGTCGTGCCGTATCTGGACACCCCGTACTTCTCCGAGTTGTTGCAGAGTGTGATCCGGGCGGCGCGGGTGCGCGGCTATAACGTTTTGATCGACCAGACCGACGGCGACCCCGAGCACGAGCGCGCGTTCATCGCGCACGGCTCACGACGGCTGCTCTTCGACGGCGTCATCTTCAGCCCGCTCGGCCTCGACCAGCAGGCCCTCGCCGACCGCGACCCGACCCTCCCGCTGGTGATCCTCGGCGAGCGGTCCAGCGACGGCAGCTTCGACCACATCGGCATAGACGACGTGGCCGCCTCCCGCCAGGCCACCGAGCACCTGCTCGACCTGGGCCGGCAGCGGATCGCGGCGATCGGTGATCAGCCCTACGCCACCGGTGAGGCGGCGCAGCGCCGTACCCGGGGCTTCCGGGAGGCCCACGCGGCCCGCGGGCTCACCCCGCGCGAAGACCTGATCATCAGCACGCCCCGGTTCAACCGGCCGGACGGCGCCCGTGCGATGGCCCACCTGCTCGACCTGCCGGAGCCGCCGGACGCCGTCTTCTGCTACTCCGACCTGGTCGCGCTGGGCGCCATCCGGACGCTGGTGTCGCGCGGGCTACGGGTCCCCGAGGACGTCGCGGTGATCGGTTACGACGACATCGAGGACGGGCGCTTCTCCAACCCGACGGTCACCACGATCTCCCCGGACAAGGAGGCCATCGCGACCACCGCGGTGGAGAGGTTGCTGCTGCGCATCGGCAGCAGCACCCCGCCGGAGGGCCTGGAGGTACGGGCACCGCACCGCCTGATCATCCGGGAGAGCACGGCCGGCCGGGCTACTGGAACAATTTAGCCGCGGTGATCAGGGTCTGGACGACCCCGTAGCCGAGGAGTACGACCACCAGGCCCCAGGACAGGACGAGCCTCATCGGGCCACCTCCTCCCGGTCGGCGACGGCCGGTTCGTGGTGATGCTCGGGGACCGGGCGGATCAGCAGGTTCGCGACGAAGCCGACCGCCAGGACACCGACCATGGTGAACAGCGCCGGCCGGTAGGCGTCCGCGGTCAGCGTGCCCGGCCTGCCCTGCGCGTCCAGGAAGCCGTTGATGATCAGCGGGCCGACCACCCCGGCGGCCGACCACGCGGTCAGCAGCCGGCCGTGGATCGCGCCCACCTGGTACGTCCCGAACAGGTCCCGCAGGTAGGCCGGCACGGTCGCGAACCCGCCGCCGTAGAACGACAGGATCACCCCGGCCAGCAGCACGAACAGCGCGGTCGCGAGGTGACCGGCGATGGCCAGCGCCGCGTACAGGATCATGCCGCCGCCCAGGTAGACCATGTAGACGGGCCGGCGCCCGATCACGTCCGAGGTCGACGACCAGGCGAACCGGCCGGCCATGTTGAACAGCGACAGCAGACCGACGAACCCGGCCGCGGCCGACACCGCGACCGTGGACACCCCGTCGGTACCCCGGAAGAAGTCCTGGATCATCGGGCTGGCCTGCTCCAGGATGCCGATGCCGGCCGTCACGTTGCAGAACAGCACGATCCAGAGCAGCCAGAACGAGCGGGTCCGGATGGCGTTCGCGGCGGAGACGTCGGCGGTGGTGACGAGCGGCTTCTCCCGTACGGTCGCCGGGTCCCACCCGGCCGGCCGCCAGCCCTCCCGCGGCACCCGGATGTTGAACACGCCGAACATCATGATCACGAAGTAGGCGATGCCGAGGGTGAGGAACAGGGCGGTCAGCGCATCCCCGTCGGCGACCGAGGTGGCCACCGACGGGTCGTAGCCCGGGTCGTAGAGCGACATCAGCTGCCGCGACGCCGGCCCGGCGATCATCGCTCCCCCGCCGAACCCCATGATCGCCAGCCCGGTGGCCAGGCCCGGCCGGTCCGGGAACCACTTGATCAGCGTGGACACCGGCGAGATGTAACCGATGCCCAGGCCGATCCCGCCGAGCACGCCATACCCCAGGTAGAGCAGCCAGAGCTGACCCGTCGCGATGCCGAGCGCCCCGACCAGGAAGCCGGTGGCCCAGAACGAGGCGGACACGAACATCGCCCGGCGTGGCCCGTTCCGCTCCACCCAGGTGCCGCCGACCGCGGCCGAGAGACCCAGCATGACGATCGCGATGCTGAACACGATGCCGATCGCCGTCTGGCTGGTGCCGAAGTGCTGGACCAGGGAGTTCTTGTAGACGCTTGTGGCGTAGGCCTGGCCGATGCACAGGTGCACGGCCAGCGCCGCGGGCGGGATGAGCCAGCGACTGTATCCCTCGGGGGCGATGGAGTGCTCACGGTCGAGCGCGGAGAGCAGGGCCATCGCCCGACTCTACATCTATATGAATCGATAAAACGGTCAGTCGCGGGTCAGGCTGAAGGCGTCCACACCGCTGACACCGGCGGCCCCGACCGGATAGATCGCCCCCCGCAGGGTGTGGTCGTCCTCCCAGGCCACCGAGATCGCCGGGGACGTCTTGGCCCGGTCCACCAGCAGATCCTCGGAACCGATCAGCTCCCGCCGGTCGGCCACCCGGATCAGGACGGCCCGGGTCTGCGGGCCGGTCGCCCCGCTGTGCTCGTAGACGACGCCGAGCGTGGCGCCGTCCGGGGAGAGGCGCATATCGGTCACGGCGACGCAGCCCGCCCCGGTCAGCGGCAGCTCGGCCACCAGCCGGCCGGTGGCGACGTCGTAGACCCGGGGCACACACTCGTCCGTCATCCGGGACACCACCAGCCTGCCACCGGAGAGGTCGGCGAACCGCAGCGACCCGAAGACCTCGCCGAGGCCGGCCGACGCCTTCCGGACGACGGTCCGCTCCGTACCGGTCTCCAGGTCGTGCGAGACCAGACCGGCCGGCCGCCAGAGGTACGCCGTGGTCGCGGTCGCGGTCAGCAGCATCACCGGCTCATCGTGCCGGCGGACGTCGCGCTGGAGGCGCACCGCGCCGTCGCGCCCGGTGACGACCAGGCGGTACTCCAGGCCGCTCACGTCCGGCCCGTCGGTACGCCTCGTCCCGGGCTCGGTGTCGTGTGAGCCGAACGCCACGCGGGACCCGTCCGGCAGTACCACGAGGCGTTCCCAGTTGCGGGAGCCGACGACCCGGTGCGTGACCAGGGTCCAGTCCGGGCGGAGTTCACCGACCCGTGACCCGATGCCGAGTTCGACGGCCTGGCCCTCGGTCCGGTAGGTGCCCGCCGCGTCCCGCAGGATCAGGTGCTGGGCCGGTTCCCGGGCGGGCGGCGCCGGATTCGACGGCGCGCTCGGGCCCACGCTCGGGACCGCCGCCGCCGGCGGGTCGGTGGCGGCCGGTGGAAGTGCGGGTGCGGCCTGCTGCCGCTGGGACGCCACGCCCACGCCGGCCCCGGCCAGAACGGCCACCACCGCGGCGGCGGAGAGGACCGCCTGACGGTTACGGCGCCGCCGGGCCCGGCGATGGACGTCGGCGAGGTCGCCCGGATATCCCCGTGCGGCGTTCGCCGCCGTCCGGACCGCCTCGGCCACGTCCTCTGAGATCCTCGCCATGAGTCAGTCCTCGCTGTTCAGCTCGTGCCGGAGAACGGCCAGCCCGCGGGCGAGACGGCTCTTCACGGTGCCCTCGCCGATCCGCAGCGCGGTTGCCGTCTCGGCGGTGGAGAGGTCGAGCAGCACCCGGCAGGTGATCACGGCCCGCTGCGGCTCGGGCAGTCTGGCCAGGGCGTCCCGGGCGACCGCGACCTCCGGCGGCCGCAGGTGCGGATGTGCGGAGTCGTCGGCCGGCGGTCGTTCCCGGCGCACCTTGCGCCACCAGGAGGTGGCCCAGTTGAGACCGACCCGGAAGACCCAGCCCGCCCGATTGTCCAGCCGGCTGACCGTGGGCCAGCGCGCATAGGCACGGGCCATCGCCTCGGCGACGGCCTCGGCCGCCAGGTCGTCACGGCGCAGGGTGACCGCGAGCGCGCGGTAGAGCCGGTCGACGTTCGCCCGGTAGAAGGCTTCGAAGCCGTCCTGTTCCGGAGCCGCCGGGCCCGCGCCGATCATCACTGTCGAGACCACCATGCCCGATACACGCCGGTGGCCGCCGATCGGTTCCCGTCTACTCGGGAGATTTCTCGTCGGGGGTGATCAGGCCGGCCTTCTCGTCACGGTCGGCCCACTCCAGCAGGGTCTCCAGGGAGTACGCCTCGTCGTCGATGGCGGCGTGCAGATCACCGAGCCGGGCGAAGCGCCCGGGGACCGTACGGATGGTGAAGTCCCTGGGGTCGAGGTCGGGGATCTCGTCCCAGCCGACCGGGGTGGAGACGGTGGCCGCAGGGACGCCGCGCACCGAGTAGGCGCTCGCGATGGTGTGGTCGCGGGCGTTCTGGTTGTAGTCGATGAACACCGCGCGCGGGTCGCGGTCGCGGCGCCACCAGGTGGTCGTCACGTCGTCGGGGGCACGCCGCTCCACCTCGCGGGCGAAGGCGAGCGCGGCCCGGCGCACCTCGGAGAAGCCCCAGTCCGGCCGGATCCGCACGTACACGTGCAGGCCCTTGCCGCCGGAGGTCTTCGGGTAGCCGGTGATGCCGAGTTCACCGAGGACCTCCCGGACGACCGGGGCGATCCGCTGGACCGTGCCGAACGGGCAGTCCGGCATCGGGTCCAGGTCGATGCGCCACTCGTCGGGGCGCTCGGTGTCGGCCCGCCGGGAGTTCCACGGATGGAACTCCACGGTGGACATCTGCACCGCCCAGATCACGTCGGCCGGTTTCGTCACGCACAGCTCGTCGGCATGCCGGTGGTAGCGCGGGAACGTGACCCGCACCGTCTCCAGCCAGGGCGGAGCGCCGTTGGGCACCCGTTTCTGATGCACCTTCTCGCCGGCCAGGCCGTCCGGGAACCGGTGCAGCATGCAGGGTCGCTCGCGCAGCGCGCGGACGATCCCGTCGCTCACCGCCAGGTAGTACTCGACCAGGTCGAGCTTCGTGGCGCCGAGCTCCGGGAAGTAGACGCGGTCCGGGTTGGAGACCCGGACCTCGTAGTCGCCGACCTCGATGATCGTGGCTTTACCCGCCATGCGTCGAACCTAGCCCAACCAGGCGTCGTCCATGTCCCGAAGCAGGGTGTCGCCCGAGTCGAGCAGGTCCAGCATGGGGCCGATCCGGGGCAGCTCGTGCGTGACGAAATACCGCGCGGCCAGGCGTTTGCCCTCGTAGAAGTCGCCCTCCCGGCCCTCCGCGGCGAGCAGCTGCTCCAGCCAGAGCCAGGCGATCACCAGATGACCGGCGGCGTCCAGGTAGGCCGTGGCGTTGACCAGCGCCTTCGACGGGTCGGCCCAGAGGGTGGCGGTGGTCGCGGCGAGCCGATCGGCGGCTTTGGTGACGGAGGCGCCCAGCTCGGGAGTCCGCGCGGCGGTGGCCCGGATCCGGTCGAGGAGCAGCGCCAGACCGGCGCCACCGTGCTGGGTCACCTTGCGGCCGAGCAGGTCGAGGGCCTGGATGCCGTCGGTGCCCTCGTGGATCGAGTTGAGCCGGTTGTCGCGGTAGAACTGCTCGACCGGGTATTCGCGGGTGTAGCCGTAACCGCCGTGCACCTGGATGGCGTGATCGTCGGCGAGACGGCACCACTGCGACGGCCAAGCCTTCACGATCGGCGTCAGCGTGTCCAGCAGCAGGTCGTTCTCCGGTGACGGCTCGTCCAGCAGCTTCGCCGCATAGAGCACCAGAGCGAGGCCTCCCTCGACGTACGACTTGGAGGCGAGCAGCATCCGCCGGACGTCCGTGTGCGCGACGATCGGGACCGGGGGCGCCGTGGGGTCCTTGTCGCCGATCGGCCGGCCCTGCTGCCGCTCCCGGGCGTAGGCCAGGGCGTGCAGGTAACCGGTGTAGCCGAGGGCGACCGCGCCGGAGCCGACGCCGATCCGCGCCTCGTTCATCATGTGGAACATGTACTGGAGGCCGCGGCCCTCCTCACCGACCAGGTGGCCGACCGCGTCCTCGAAGGCGAGCACCGTGTTGGTGGTGCCCCGGTAGCCCATCTTGTGGTTGAGCCCGGCCAGCACGACGCCGTTGCGCTCGCCGGTGTCCAGGTCCTTCTTCGGGACGATGAACAGCGACAGGCCCTTGACCCCGGCCGGCGCCCCGGCGACCCGGGCCAGCACGAGGTGGATGATGTTCTCGCTCAGCTCGTGGTCGCCGCCGGAGATCCACATCTTGCCGCCGTCGACCCGGTAGGTGCCGTCGTCCTGCCGGACCGCCCTGGTCGCCACGTCACTCAGCGACGACCCGGCCTGCGGCTCGGAGAGGCACATGGTGCCGGTGAACCGGCCCTCCAGCATCGGGTGGACGTAGCGGCGGATCTGCTCCTCGGTGCCGTGCGTCAGGAGCAGGTGGGCGTTGCCGGAGGTGAGCATCGCGTACGCCGAGGTGCCGGTGTTGGCGGCCTGGAACCAGAGGAAGCAGGCCCGCTGCACCACGTGCGGCAGTTGCAGGCCACCGTGCTCGGCGGGAAAACCGGCGGCGATCAGGCCCGACTCGGCGAAGACCTTCAGCGCCCGGGCCACCTCCGGAATGATCGTGACCGTCTCACCGTCGAAGGTCGGCTCGTTGAGGTCGCCGGTGCGGTTGTGCGGAGCGAAGTCACGCTCGGCGATCTGCTGGGAGACGTCGAGGAAGGCGTCGAACGTCTCCCGGGAGTGCTCGGCGAACCGCTCCCGGGAGGTCAGGGCCTCGGCGTCGAGCCATTCGTAGAGCAGGAAGTCGAGATCCCGCCGGGAGAACACCTTGGACACCGCGGCCACCACCGTTTCGGTCGGAACTTAATGCACCCAGTGTGCACCAAGTTTAGTCCGCCGCACGGTGCCGGCCCACCCTGATCGTCACCCCGGCCGGAATCCGGCTGGAGTGCTTGATCTCGTACATGGCGTGGTCGGCGGCGCGCAGAGCCTCGTCCGGGTCGGTCGCGGCCGGGGCCAGGTGCACCCCGACACTCGCGCCGATACCGATCTCGTGCCCGTCGATCCGGAACGGCAGCTCCAGGACGTACCGTACGCGGCCGGCCATCGAGATCGCGTCGTCGGGCGTGACCACACCGGGCATCAGGATGACGAACTCGTCGCCACCGACCCGGGACAGCACGTCGTCGGAGCGTACGCAGGCACTGAGCCGGTCGGCCACCTGGCGCAGCAGCTCGTCGCCGATCTCGTGCCCGTGCCGGTCGTTGACCGGCTTGAACCCGTTCAGGTCGACGAAGAGCACGGCCACCGCGTCGGCTCGCAGCGTCGAGTTGAGCTTGTCGTGCATCCGGCGCCGGTTGGGCAGCCCGGTCAGCGGGTCGTGCTGTGCCTCGTGCTCCAGTCGCTCCTGGAAGGCCCGGTTCTCCGAGATGTCCCGGGCGTTGATGACCACGCCGTTCAGCGACGGGTTGTCCATCTGGTTGGAGGCGGTGAAGTCGAACCAGCGGAACTCGCCGTCGGCGGTCCGGACCCGGCACTGCAGGCGCAGCACCCCGGCCGGGTCGGAGAGCAGCATGCCCAGCTTCTCCCGCATCTGCGGCTGGTCCTCGTGGTGCACCACGTCGAAGACACTGTGCCCGGCGAGCGAGCCGGCCTTGAAGCCGAGCACCGAGGTGGTGCTCGGGCTGCTGAAGATGATCCGGCCACCGGCGTCGAGCACCGACACCAGGTCCGGGGCGTGCTGGAAGAGCGCCTGGAAACGCTCGTCGGCGCGGCGCCGGGTGATCTGGGTCCGGTAGCCGAGCAGGGTGATGCCGACCACACCGATCACGAGCATCGCCAGCAGCGTGAGGTTCAGCGTCTGACTGCGGTTGTAGACGGCGCCGTCGAAGGACGCCTTCGTCTGGGTACGGACGTAGTACCAGCCGCTGTGATCGATGTCGATCACCACCGCGATCATCTTCTCGTCGTCCTGGAGGTACTCGACGAACGACGAGGTCCCGCTCCGGTTCCCGAGGATCTCGGAATTGACCGTGGTGCCGAGCACCTCGTCCAGGCTGGCCGCGCCGATCCGGCCGGCGGCGTCGACGATCGTCGTGCGGTGGTAGTCGCTCTTCAGCTCCCGCATGTAGCCCTGGAGGGAGGTCGTCGCGATGTGGTTCAGCCCGATCAGGTAACCCGCCCGCACACCGTTGCGCGTGAACGGCACCGCCACCGCGGCCACATAGGACGCGGGCTGGGCGGGGTCGCCACCGGTCACCGGCATGACGTTCGAGAAGCCGTAGTCGTCGGTCCTGGTCTCGGTGCCGGCGGCCTTCTCGAGCTGCACCCACATCCGTTCCCAGCCGGCGTCATCGGTCGCCGGCCGCGCGGAGTCCCCGCTCACCAGCACGACGTTCCGGTTCGGATCGGTGATCATCAACCCGTACTGGAAGGTGTTGGTCTTCTTCGCCGCGGCCGTGAGCGCCGCCTTCGCCTGAGCGGCCGTGGCGCCGGTGCCGGCGGCGAGCAGAGCGCCGATCTTGCCCAGCTCGACCGTCGAGTAGTACTGGAGCTGACCGGTGAGCTCGGCGTTGTTGTCGCCCAGAGCCCTGGTGTCGTCCAAGTGGACCTTCTCCACCGCCTGAACGGTCGAACGGTTCACCAGAATGCCGGCGACACCGGCCCCGGCCAGCAGTAAAACGCTGACCAGCACCGCGATCCAGTTACGCAGCCGCATCGAGTTCCTCCTCACCGCAAGTCATCGGCAGACGAGGCCCGAAGTGAAAGAACCCGGGGGAATAAACCAGGGAATACCCCGAGGGAAATGAGGCGGCGCTCGACGGGATCGACCACGATGATGGAGAGGCAACGCATCGGGTCGATGTCGTGACACCCGGTGCGGGACCCGGCCCGACGAAACGGAGCACCGGATGCTCGAACAGGTGGTTGTGTCCCCGCCCGGGTGGCAGAAGGCGCTGCTCTCCCGGATTCCCTCGCCCCGCCGGCCGATCGAGGACACCCCGCTCGCGCCGGCGCCACCGGCCCGGCGCCGGATCGTCCGCTCCAGCCTCAGCGTCACCGGCGCCGGTCTCGCCGCCGTCTTCTACTGCCTCTCCTTCACCCCGTCACTGCTGCCACGGGCGTGGTTCCTCCAGGGCGTGGTCGCCGGGATCACCGCCGCCATGGGGTATGCGCTGGGCGCCGCGGGCGGAGCGGTGGCCCGCCGCCTGCACGGACCGTTCCGCGCCCGGACCACACTGATCGCCTGGGCGACCCTGGCCGCGGTGGTGCCGGTGCTGATGGTGATCTTCCTCTGGCTCGGCACCCGCTGGCAGCGCGACCTGCGGGTCCGGCTCGGCATGGCCCCCGTCCCGGAGTACGACATCGCCCGGACCGTCTGGGCCAGCCTGCTCACCTTCGGCCTGCTGCTGCTGATCGCCCGGATGCTGCGCCTGGCCACGTACGGCTGCGCCCTGCTGTTCCGGCGCGTCGTCCCGCAACGCGCCGCCTACTGCGCCGGCACCCTCGTGGTGGCCGTCCTCGCCTACTCCGCGTTCGACGGCCTGCTGATCGCCAACCTGTTCGCCACCGCCGACCGTCTGGCCGCCGTGGAGAACAACGGCACCGGCAACGGTGTCACCGTTCCGGCGTCCACGCTGCGCTCCGGCGGTCCGCAGTCGCTCGTCCCCTGGGACACGCTGGGCCGCCAGGGCCGGGCGTTCGTGGCCGGGACACCCCGCGTCGACGAACTGACCACGTTCGCCGGGCGGCCCGCGATCGAGCCGATCCGGGTCTACGCCGGCCTCACCTCCGCCGACACGCTGCGCGACCGGGCCGAGCTGGTGGTACGGGAGATGGACCGGACCGGCGCGTTCGACCGGGCGGTGGTCGCCGTCATCACCCCGACCGGCACCGGCTGGATCGACAACCGGGTGCCCCGGTCCCTGGAGTTCATGTATGCCGGGGACACCGCGCTGGTGTCCATGCAGTATTCGTACCTGCCGAGCTTCTTCGCCTTCATGGGTGACCGGTCCGAGGTGGTGAACGCGGCCGACGCCCTGATCGGCGCGGTGCGCGCGCGGTGGGCGGCACTACCGGCCGCGACCCGGCCACGGCTGCTGCTGTTCGGCGAGAGCCTCGGGACGTACGGCATGGAGATGACCTTCGGCACGCCGGAACGCCTGGTCGACGGGGCGGACGGGGCGCTGCTGCTGGGACCGACCTTCGCCAACCCGACACATCGGGTGCTCACCGAGGACCGGGCCGACGACAGTCCGATCTGGGACCCCACCTATACCCGGCTGCCGGTGGAGTTCGCCGACGACGCGGCCGAGCTGCGTAACCTGTCCGGCCCTCCGCCGAAGGTGGTCTATCTGCAGAACGCGACCGACCCGGTGGTCTGGTGGAGCTGGGACCTGTTGTGGAAGAAACCACAGTGGCTGGTCGGGGAACGGGCACCGGACGTCACCCCGGACATGCACTGGTACCCGGGGATCACGTTCTGGCAGATCTCCTGTGACCTGGTCTTCTCCAACAAGGTGCCGACCGGGCACGGGCACTCGTACCGGTGGGAGACGGTCGACGGGTGGGCGGCCCTCGCCGCGCCACCGGGCTGGACGACGGCGGACAGCATCCGGCTGCGGGTCCTGTTGGGCGGCTGATGACCCGCTTCACGGCTCGTACCCGATTGTTCGGCTGACCCGGAACGAGTGATGACCGTCGAAGCCCCTGCTCCGTTGAGAATCGAGGGTGGGCAGCGGAGAGGGGGCCGGTGATGGGCGATGCGCTGAGCGGATTCCAGCGCCTGCCGGGACGACAGCCCCGGCCGGTGACGAACGGACTGGTGGCCATGATCGCCGCCGCGCTGGTCCTGGGAGGCGGCCTGCTGGCCGGGCGCCTGCTGACGGACGAGGCGCCACCGCCGGCCCCGGCCCCGAGCCCGTCGAGATCCGCCGCCTGACGCGGTAGGTTCCCGGACATGACGTCGCATCGAAAACTGTCCATCGCAGTGCTCGCCCTCGTCGTGGTCGGCGGTACCGGATTCACCTCGGGCCCCGGACTGTCCTGGCAGCTCACCGACACCGGCTCGACCGCACGGTTCCGCGGGCTCGCGCCGGTGAACGCGAAGGTCGCGTGGGCGGCCGGCTCGGCCGGCACGGTGCTGCGGACCGTCGACGGCGGGCGCACCTGGGCCTCGGTCGGCCCACCCGAGGCGGCCGCGCTCCAGTTCCGCGACATCGAGGCCTTCGACTCCCGGCACGCGGTGGCCCTCACCATCGGCAACGGCCCGGACTCCCGCGTCTATGCGACCTCGGACGGCGGTGCCTCCTGGACCGAGACGTTCCGCAACGACGAGCCGACCGCCTTCTACGACTGCATGACCTTCCTCGACCGGCGGCACGGGCTGGCCCTGTCCGACCCGGTCGACGGGCGGTTCCGGATCCTCGCCACCCGCGACGGCGGCCGCACCTGGCAGACCCGCCCCACCGACGGCATGCCGGCCGCGCTGCCCGGCGAGTTCGCCTTCGCGGCCAGCGGCACCTGCCTCGTCTCGGCCGGCCGGCACGCCTGGTTCGCCACCGGCGGCGAAGCCCCGTCCCGGGTGTTCGCCTCGAAGGACGGCGGGTGGACCTGGTCGGTGACCGATTCCCCGGTGCCGGGCGGTCCCAGCGCCGGCATCTACTCGCTGGCGTTCCGCGGCCCGGGACAGGGCATCGCGGTCGGCGGCGACTACAACACCGAGACGTCCGCACCGGACGGTGCGGCGGTCACCCGGGACGGCGGCCGGCACTGGACCGTCGCGAAGAAGGTGCCGGGCGAGTACCGCTCCGGGGTGGCGTGGTGGCGTGGGCGTACCGCGCTGGCGGTCGGGCCGACCGGCAGCGACGTCTCCTGGAACGGCGGCGTCACCTGGCGGCGCTTCGACACCGGCAGCTTCGACGCGGTGGCCTGCACCCCGGACGGATCCTGCTGGGCGTCCGGCCGGGACGGGCGGATCGCCAGACTCAAGCGTTGAGATAGGTCAGCACGGCCAGGACCCGGCGGTGGTCGTCGTCCGAGGGCGGCAGGCCCAGCTTCGTGAAGATGCTGCTGATGTGCTTGCTGACCGCCTTCTCGCCGACGAACAGCTTGGCGGCGATCGCCCCGTTCGACCGGCCCTCGGCCATCAGCTCGAGCACGTCCCGTTCCCGGGTGGTCAGCCCGGACAGCGGCGAGGAGTGGCGGGCGAGCAGCTGCGAGACGACCTCCGGGTCCATCGCAGTGCCGCCGCCCGCCACCCGGCGCACCGAGTCGACGAACTGGGCCACGTTCGCCACCCGGTCCTTCAGCAGATAGCCGACGCCGCCCGCACGGTCGGTCAGCAGCTCCCGCGCATACAGCGGCTCGACGTGCTGGGACAGCACCAGGACCGGCATCCCGGGGATCTTCTGCCGGGCCTCGATCGCCGCCTGCAGGCCCTCGTCGGTGAAGGTGGGCGGCAGCCGCACGTCCACCACGGCCACGTCCGGCCGGTGCTCCAGCAGGGCGGGCAGCAGCGACGGTCCGTTGTCGACCGCCGCCACCACCGTGAATTCGAACGCCTCGAGAAGCCGGGTCAGCCCGTCCCGGAGGAGGGCAAGGTCTTCGGCGAGGACAACACGCACGGCAGCTCCATGGTCACGACGGTCGGTCCACCCGGCGGGCTGGACAGGCTCATCGTGCCATCGAAGGCGGCGAGACGGCGTTCGATGCCGTCCAGCCCGGTGCCGCGGGACGGGTCGGCACCACCGCGGCCGTCGTCGCTGATCCGCATGACCAGCGTCTCCCCGGTGTGCCACAGCTCCACCGCACCGTTGCCGGCGGCGCTGTGCCGGATCGCGTTGGCCAGCGCCTCGGCCACCGCGAAGTAGGCGGCCGACTCGACCGGCGTGTCCAGCCGGCCCGGCAGCTCGGTGGTCACCGTCACCGGCATCGGCAGGGCCATCGCCAGCGCCCGGACGGCACCCTCCAGGCCACGCTCGGCGAGCACCGGCGGGTGGATGCCGCGGACCAGGTGGCGCAGCTCGACCAGCGCGGCCGTACTGCTCTCCCGGGCCTCGGCGAGCAGTTTGCGGGCGGTGGCCGGGTCGGCGTCGACGATCTCCTCGGCCAGCCCGATCGTCATGCCGAGGGCGACCAGCCGGGCCTGGGCGCCGTCGTGCAGGTCACGCTCGATCCGGCGCAGCTCGGCGGCCTGGGCGTCGACGGTGTCGGCCCGGGTCGCGGTGAGCCGGCTGACCCGCATGCGCAGCTCGGCGGCCCGGGTGGGAGCCAGGAACAGCCGGTTGAAGAGGGCGTCGAAGCGGCGCAGGTACGGCGCGGCGGCGATCCCGATCGACAGGATCAGCGCACCCTGCGGCAGCGACAGGAAACCCTCGCCGATGGTCTCGATCGGCCAGAACATCCCGTAGCCGTACGAGTCGGTGCCGAGCCAGATCCAGAGCGGGATCAGCAGGATGCCCTCGATCCCGTACGCCGGCAGGGCCAGCGACAGCACACCCAGCACCAGGCCGGCCAGCGCGCCGGGCAGCAGCCACGCGACGTCCCGCCAGGTCGCCGGGTCGGTGACCAGCCACTGGTAGTAACGCAGGCTGCCGAACACCACCCCGTCCGGGCGGGGACGGTACGGCCGGACGATGGTCACGCCCCGCCCGGCGGCGAGGCGGCGGGCCACGTCGGCCCGTGCCCGGATCAGCAGGGTCATCAGGGGAAACAGCAGCAGTCCGATGCCGAGCACCGGGGTGAGCACCAGTCCGACCACGAAGAACGCGAACAACGGAATGTTCACGACGGCGAGGGGGACGGCGAGCAGCCCGCCGGCGACGGCACGGGCACCGTCACGGATCCAGTCACGCGAGTCCATGCCCTCATCCTGGTCACCGGGCGCCAGGTTGTCGGTAGGGCCAGCACTACCGGGCTTCGGTGGCCTGGCACTCCTGACCGCCGGCCACCGGACCGGTTCGCTGTAACCATGACGACGACCGCAGCAGAGACGCGAACCGCCGGAAGCGACTTCGCCGAGCTCAACCGCCGGATCAACGCGGCCGGCCTCCTGCGCCGGCGGCCCGCCTACTACGCCGTACGCCTGAGCCTGGTGTCCCTCGCCCTGATCGGTGGGTGGACCGCCTTCGTCCTGGTCGGCTCCTCGTGGTGGACGCTCGCCGTGGCGGTGTTCCTGGCCGTCGTGTTCACCCAGGTGGCGCTGGTGGCACACGACCTCGCGCACCGGCAGGTGTTCCGCACCAACCGGCCGAGCGCGCGGGCCGGCCGGATCGCCGGGAACCTGGCGATCGGCATGTCGTACGGCTACTGGATGGACAAGCACACCAAGCACCACGCCAACCCCAACCACGACGACCTGGACCCGGACGTCGGCCCGGACGTGCTGGTCTGGTCCCGGGAGCAGGCGCGCGGCAAGGGCTTCACGGTCCGGCACCAGGCGTGGCTGTTCTTCCCGCTGCTCACTCTTCTGGGGGTCTCCCTCAAGCGGGACAGTGTGCGGGCGCTGGCCGGCGGCACGATCAAACGGCGCGGCCTGGAGACCGTGCTGCTGGCGATCCACTTCATCGGGTACGCCGCCGCGCTGCTCCTGGTCCTGTCGCCGGTGCAGGCGCTCGCCTTCCTGCTGGTGCACCAGGCACTGTTCGGCGTCTACCTGGGCCTGACCTTCGCCCCGAACCACAAGGGCATGCCGCACCCCGACGGCACCGAGGACTTCCTGCGCAAACAGGTCCTGACCTCGCGTAACGTGCGGGGCGGGCGGTTCGTGGACGCGGCGCTAGGCGGGCTGAATTATCAGATCGAGCACCACCTGTTCCCGGCCATGCCGACCCCGAACCTGCGCCTGGCCCAGCCGATCGTGCGGGACTACTGCGCCGAGATCGGGGTGTCCTACGAGGTGACCGGGCTGATCGAGTCGTACCGGCAGGCGCTGCGGCATCTGCACGACGTCGGTGCGGATCTGCGCGCCCGGCGAGGTTCCGGTGCCGGCCTCCCGGACCGGGCGTAGAGTCGCCTTACCGCAGGAAGCGGTACGGTGTTGTGACAATCGAGCGAAATCCGACTACGGGCCGCCTTGATCGGCATTACCCCAGGTAGTAACCCTGGTTCACCGGCGGGCCACATAGCGTTTTCAGAGGATTAAGGTTTAAAGTGCCGCGCGTGAAGGTGACCTTGCAGGAGATCCGGGAACGGACCTACAAGCCGGTCGACGCGTGGTGGACCGTGCTTCTGGTCGACCCGCTGGCGTCTCGACTGGTGCGTCTGGTTGCGCCGTACCGATGGATCACGCCCAATGTTCTGACTCTCATCGCGTCGATCTTCGGATTCGGCGCGGCCGCCTGTTTCGCCACCGGGGAGCGGTGGGCCCTCGTCGCCGGTGGCGTCCTGTTCCACATCAGCTTCGTGGTCGACTGCATGGACGGCAAGATCGCGCGGCTGAACGGGACGGGCACGATGTTCGGGCAGTGGCTCGACTTCGTCCTGGACCGGGTCCGGGTCTTCTTCATCGCGCTGGCCCTGTTCGGTGGCCAGTACGCGCGGACCGGTGAGGTGTCGTACCTCTGGCTGATGGCCGTGGCGATCTTCCTGGACCTGTTCCGGTACCTGAACAGCGCCCAGATGGGCAAGGTCCGCCGCAGCATGAAGGACCAGGTCAACGCGTTCCGCCGGCCGGCCGCGGTGGAGGCCGACGCCGCCGCCGAGATGGCCGAGCCGTCCGACGAGATGTCCGAGCCGTCGCCGGCCGGTGGTGGCTCGCTGAAGAGCCGGATCGGCGAGACGCTGCGCCGCAACCGGATCCGCACCCACCTGTTCAGCGGCATCGAGTACGAGATGTCGGTCTTCATCATCGCCCCCATCACCGGGCTGATCTTCCCGATCACCGTCGCGGCCGGGGCCGGGCTGCTCGCCTTCGAGGCGTTCCTGATCTACAAGCTGTACCGGGCCTGCCAGCAGTTCCCCGGGAAACTGGCGGCCGCCAGGGCCGCCTACGACGAGAACGAGACAGAACGCGTCTCCTCCTCCGTCTGAGGTCACCGATCCTTGCGCACCCCCGGCGTCCCGGCGCCGGGGGTGCTCCGTTTCTGCCACCGGCGAACCTCTCAGCGGCCACCGATCGCGGGCGAAGAGACGGCCATGACAGAGCCCACCCCCGGCGTTCCCCTCACGGTCAAACTGCGGCTGGTGAGCGCCAACTCGGGCCGGCCGCGGACCGGCTGCACGGTCAGTCTCTGGCACTGCGGCGGACACGGGACGGCCGGCCGGCAGGCCGCCGACCCGGCCGGCTGGGTGTCGTTCGGCAGCGCGTTCCCCGAGGCGCGGGCCGGGCACTGGCCGCACGTGCACTTCGCGGTCCACTCCGGCGACGCCGGCGGGGTGCTGCACACCGCCCAGCTCGCCCTACCGGGTGACGCGTGCGCCCAGGCGTACTGCGCGGCACAGCGGCGGCGACTCGACGGGATGAGCATCGGCCGGGACGGCTGCTTCACCGGAGGGTGGACGCTGGAGATACCTTCGGTGACCGGCGACGCGGCCCGCGGGCTGGTGGCCACCCGCACAGTGGGCGTGTGACCCGGGCCCGGATAGATTGGCCCGATGCCACGACGCCGTCTGCTCTACGTCCTGGCAGTGGTGGCCATGCTGGGGCAGATGGCGTTCGCCATGGTCACCACCGCGATGCAGCAGTCGCCGACCATCGACGAACCGGTCTACGTGGCCACCGCCGAGGTCTACCGGCAGCAGCACAGTCTGCGCTACAACCCGGAGCACCCGCCGCTCGGCAAGCTGATCATCGCGGCCGGGACGGCGTTCGCCGGCGCCGAGTTGGACCCGGCGTACCCCGGCAACCAGACCCTGCTCGGGCGGCACCTGCTCTACGAGTCCGGTAACAACCCGTTCCACCTGATGCTGCTGGCCCGGCTGCCGGTCATCCTGCTCACCCTGGTCTTCGGACTGGTGGTGCTCCTCTTCGCCCGCGACCTGGCCGGGCCGTGGGGCGGGCTGATCGCCCTCACCCTGTACAGCTTCTCCCCCGACGTGATCGCGCACGGGTCGCTCGCCACCCTGGACGTGCCGGCCGCCGGGATGCTGCTCACCGCCTTCTGGGCGGCCTGGCGCGCACGGACCCGCCCCGCGGTCTGGGTTCCGGTGGCCGGGGCGGCGCTCGGGGCGGCCCTCGCCACCCGGATGAGCGTGCTTCCGGCCGTACCGCTGCTGGTCCTGCTCGCCGGATGGTCCACCTGGCAGGCCCGGACCGATGACCTGAGGCGCCGCCTGCTGATCGCCGCCGGAGCGACGCTGGGCGCCGGTGTGATCGCGGTGGCGGTGGTGTGGTTCGTCTATCTCGTGGTGGATCCGCGGCTGCGCTGGACCACCCCACCGAACCTGCCGGACGTGCGCGGGCTGAAGCGCCTGGCGGTGGACCTGCTGCCGTTCCCGCAGGCCTACACCGACGGCATGCTGGTCCAGTTCAAGTTCGAGAACCGGCTGTTCAACGGGTTCCTGCTGGGCGAGTCCTACAAGGGGTCGCCGTGGTATTACATGCCGGTCGCGATCCTGATCAAGACGCCGCTCGGGATGCTGGCGCTGTGGGCCGGCGGGCTCTTCACCATGCTGATGGTGCCGCGACTGCGGGCGGCGCTGCTCTACCTGGTGCCGGTCTCGGTGGTGCTGCTCCTGCTCACGATGATGGGGGCCCGCAACTACGGCACCCGGTACGCGATCCACCTCCCGCTCTTCCTGGCCGTCGCGGCCGGCGCCGTCGCGCTGATCCGGTTCCCCCCGTCGAGGATCGCCGCCGGGCTGCTCGCGCTCTGGGTCGCCGTCGGTTCGGCCCTGACGTTCCCGTTCTATCTGCCCTACTCCAACGAGGCCTTCGGCGGGACCGCGAAGACCCACCTCAACCTGCACGACGCGAACGTGGACTGGGGGCAGGACCTGGCCCGGCTCGGGCAGTACCTGCGGACCGAACATCCGGGCGAGCCGGTGTGGCTGGTGTACAAGGGGGCCGGGGTGCCCTCCTACTACGGGATCGCGGCGCGGGATCCGTACTCGGTGCCGCTCGGCGAGATCCGCGGTCTGCTCGTCGTCTCGGACTCCCGGGTGGCGCTCGCGGGACCGCGGCTGAAGCAGATGATCGCCACATCTCAGGAGATAGGCCACGTAGGCCATTCGATCAGGATCTATCGCCGCTGACCCTTGAAGGTTACCGACGGGTAATGCTTAGGTGACACGATGACGCACTTCGACATCGTGATCGTGGGCAGCGGCTTCGGTGGCAGCGTCAGCGCTCTGCGGCTGGCGGAGAAGGGATACCGGGTCGGCGTGCTCGAAGCCGGCCGCCGGTTCACCCCCGACACCCTGCCCAAGACCTCCTGGGATCTGCGCAACTTCCTCTGGGCACCCCGGCTCGGGATGCGCGGCATGCAGCGGATCACCCTGCTCAAGGACATCATGGTGCTGTCCGCGGCCGGGGTCGGCGGCGGCTCGCTCGTCTACGCCAACACGCTCTACGTCCCGCCCGCGCCGTTCTTCGCCGACCCGCACTGGTCCGGCATCACCGACTGGTCCGCTGAACTGGCGCCCTTCTACAACCAGGCCTCCCGGATGCTCGGCGTCGTCGAACAGCCGACCATGACCTCGTCGGACGTCGTCATCAAACAGGTCGCCGACGACATGGGGGTCGGGCACACGTTCCGGCGTACCCCGGTCGGGGTGTTCTTCGGTGAGCCCGGCAAGACCGTGCCCGACCCGTACTTCGGCGGCGCCGGCCCCGACCGCACCGGCTGCGTCGAATGCGGCAACTGCATGATCGGGTGCCGGGTGGGCGCCAAGAACCGGCTCGACGTCAACTACCTCTACCTCGCCGAACGCGCCGGGGTCACGGTCCACCCGGACACCGAGGTCACCGCGGTGCGCCCGGCCGGTGAAGGCTGGCGGATCGAGACGCGCCGCGGTGTCTTCACCGCCGGGCAGGTCATCCTCTCCGCCGGTGCACTCGGCACCCAGCGGCTCCTGCACGCCATGAAGGACCGCGGAGTGCTGCCCGCCCTCTCCGGCCGGCTCGGACAGCTCACCCGCACCAACTCGGAGGCACTGCTCGGCGCCGCCACCAAGGACGTGCCCGACCAGCCGTTCTCCCAGGGCATCGCGATCACCTCGTCGTTCCACCCGGACGCCGACACCCACATCGAGCCGGTCCGCTACGGGCCGCGCAGCAACGCCATGGGCCTGCTGTCCACCATCCTCGTCGACGGCGGCGGACGGGTACCGCGGCCGCTGCGGTTCCTCTGGCAGGCCCTCCGGCATCCGGTCGTCCTCGGGCACTCGCTGTCGGTGCGCCGGTGGAGCGAACGGACCATCATCGCCCTCGTCATGCAGTCGGTGGACAACTCGCTCACGGTCCGGCGCACCCGGACCGGGCGTCTCACCACCACCCTCGGACACGGGAAGGCCAACCCCACCTGGATCCCGGTCGGGCACGAGGCCGTCCGCCGGATCGCCGACCGGATCGGCGGATATCCCGGCGGCACCGTCGGCGACATCTTCAACATCCCCCTGACCGCGCACATCCTCGGCGGCGCCACCATCGGGGACTCACCGTCGACCGGGGTCGTCGACGCCTACCACCGGGTCTACGGATACCCCGGCCTGCACGTCGTCGACGGCTCGGCGGTCCCGGCGAACCTCGGCGTCAACCCGTCCCTGACGATCACCGCCCTCGCCGAACGGGCCATCGCCCTCTGGCCCAACAAGGGCGAACCCGACCTCCGCCCGGCCGTCGGTGACGCTTACCAGCGGCTCACGCCGATCGCGCCGCACTCCCCCGCCGTCCCGGCCCACGCCCCGGCCGCGCTGCGCCTGCGCCCCGCCTGACCCCCGCCCACACCCGAGACCCCTTCCCCCGGCCCACCCGAGACCTGCCTTCCCCCGGCCCACCCGAGACCCCCCTTCCCGCGGCCCACGCGAGACGCCCGCAGATCTCTCCCCGCTCGCCCACGCGAGACCCCCGCAGATCTCTCCCGGCCCGCCTAGCATCGACGGGTATGACGCTTTCACTCAGCGGGAAGACCGCCCTCGTCACCGGCGGCTCGCGCGGCATCGGCCGGGCCGTCGTCGAGCGCCTGACCGCCGACGGCGCCCGGGTCGTGTTCACCTACCACTCGGCGGAGGCCGAGGCCGCGTCGCTCACCGCCGCGACCGGCGCGGAGGCGGTCCGCTGCGATCAGGCCGACCTCGGCACCCTGCCGGCGATCTTCGAACCGGTCCGTGACGGCTTGGACATCCTGGTCAACAACGCTGGGATCGCCTTCGCCAGAACGCTCGCCGAGATCACCTTCGAAGACTTCGACCGGGTGCTCACCATCAACACGAAATTCCCGGCATTCGCCATGCAGGCAGCGATTCCGCTGTTACGTGACGGCGGCCGGATCATCAACCTCTCCAGCATCAACACCGCCCTACCGGCTCCCGGCGGCGCCCTCTACAGCGCGAGCAAGGCCGCCCTCGAACAGATCACCAAGGTCGCCGCCCGCGAACTCGGCCCCCGCCGCATCACGGTCAACACCGTCTCGCCCGGCGCCACCGACACCGACATGCTGCGCTCCGTCAACACCCCCGAAGGCCTGGAACGGGCCGCCGGCATGACCGCCCTCCAGCGCCTCGGCACCCCACCGGACATCGCCGCCGTCATCGCCTTCCTCGCCGGCCCCGACTCCGCCTGGATGACCGGCCAGAACCTCCACGCGGGCGGCGGCTTCCTGATCTGACCCGGCCCGGCCTCGGCGGCGGCTTCGCGGTCCATACACCCGCCTCTGGTACGCCGCACGCGCCCCCAACCGCAGCCACACGTCACGTGGCTCCCACGCGACGTGGCTGCCCACTCCAGCCCTCCACCGCGCCCGCCGGGCATATCCGGTGGCAACCGGCTGGTCCCCACCGCTGCCTCAAGCCCTCCGAAACAGCGGCCACAACCAGCCAGCCCACCCCGGCTGGCCCTCACCGCTGCCTCAAGACACCCGAAACAGCGGCCACAACCATCCAGCCCACCCCGGCTGGCCCTCACCGCTGCCTCAAGACGTCTGAAACAACGGTGACAGCCAGCCGGCGCACTTCGGCTGGTCCCCACCGCTGTCTTAAGCCCTCCGAAACAGCGGTGACAGCCAGCCGGCACACCCCGGCTGGCCCCCACCGCTGCTTCAAGACACCCGAAACAGCGGTGGCGGCCAGCTGGCGGGCTTCGGCTGGTTGGCGCCGCTGGTTCGGGGGGTCTGGGACGGCGTTGAGGGCCAGCTGGCCAAGATCGACGGGTAGGGGTGGGCCGGTGACCGTCGCATACGGCCGGCGGTCGCGGTGGAGGCCTGGAGTGGGCAGCCTGTCGCGCCGGACCTGACGAGACCGGGTCGATTCGGTGGGGGCTGGATGGCTCGTACAAGGAAGGCGTGGTCAGCAGGAGGGAATGCGCAGCCGGGGGAAGTATCGGCCGGAGCGGACCGGATCCGGGAAGTGAGCGCGTCCCGGACCGGCTGCGGTGGGCGGGGGCCCGGCGGGTCAGAGGACGAAGGCGTCGGTCCAGAGTTGGCGGGAGCGGCCCGACAGTGCCTCCATCAAGCCGACGGCCTGGCTGTCGGTGAGGCCGGCGACGAAATCGACGACGGCGCGGCCGCGGGCCCGGGAGAGGCGGTCGGGGGTGCCGGGCGGGAGTTCGTTCTCGGCGAGTTCGACCAGGTCGCGGAGGCGGCGTGGGAGGCGCTGGGCCTCGTCGGGGTCGGTGAGCCAGGAGATCAGGGCTTCGACCAGGGACGCCAGGAGGCGGGCCTGCCCACGCTGGTGGAGGGCGAGGTCGGGGCGTTCGAGGACGAACCGGTTCTGCACGAACTTGAGGATCTGCACCTCGTGCCACTGGGCGCGGGACAGCTGGGCGTGGCTGCTGCGGACGGCGGGCTGGCCGACGAGTTCGACGGCGTCGACGAGGCGGCGGGTCCAGTTGGCGGAGAAGGCGGCGACCCGGGCCTCCGCTTCGAGGGAACCGTCGAAGGGGCGGGCGAGGAGGCCGTCGACGAGTTCGGCGCGGACGAGTTCGACGGCGTCGGCGAAGGCCTCGTCGTCGGCGATCCAGCTCTCCTTGCGGCGCAGGGTGCGGCGCAGGGACTCGATGGCGCCGCCGGCGCGGTTGAGGTCGGACTCGCTGCGCCAGCGCTGCCACGCCATCAGTTCGGTGGCGACCAGGCCCTGCTGGAGGACACCGACCCGGTGCACGTCCTCGAGATCGTGGATGGCGTAGGCGATGTCGTCGGCGGCGTCCATCACCGAGGCCTCGAGCGTCTGCTGCCAGTCGGCGACGCGGCCGGCGAACGGGGCACGTGCGGCGCGGACGTCGGCGATCTCGGTGGAGTAGGCGCCGAACTTGAGGGAGCCGCCGTCCGGGTCGTCGGGGACGACGGCGGCACCGCGCGGCGGCGGGTCCATGAAGCGCGGGTGCGGGTCGGGATGGGTGAGCCGGGTCCACGGGTATTTGAGGATGGCGGCCCGGACCGCGTTCGTCAGGTTGAGCCCGATGGTGGCCTGGCCGCCGATCTCGGTGCTGGTGACGATCCGGTACGACTGGGCGTTGCCCTCGAAACCGTCGGACAGTCCGAGCCGGTGCCGGGCGAGCCGGTCGAGGACCCGTTCGCCGAGGTGCCCGAACGGCGGGTGGCCGAGGTCGTGGGCGAGGGCCGCGGCTTCGACGACGTCCGGGTCGCAGCCGCCGAGTTTCTCCGACAGATCGGGGTCGGCGGCCCGGAGGCGTTCGGCGACGGCCCGGCCCACCTGCGCGACCTTGAGGCTGTGGGTGAGGCGGTTGTGCACGAGCAGTCCCGCCCCACCGGGGCTGATCACCTGGGTGACCCCGGCGAGACGGGCCAGGAACGGCGAGCTGACGATCCGGTCCCGGTCGACCCGGAACGGGCTCTGCGCCAGATCTCCGGGGGCCACCAGACTGTCACCGAAGAGGCGCTGGGCACGTGGGTCGTCCATGCCCGCAGAATCTACCGACTCTGCAGGGCGTCCAGCGCGACGGCCATCGCCACGACGAGACGGCGGTCCAGGTACTGGTCGTGGATGCTCACCTGGTACGTGTCCCGCAGCCCCCACTTGCGCACCACCGAGAAGGCCGGCCGGCCCTGGATGGTGAAGTCGAAGTGGTACGGCAGCCACGACAGGTAGTCGATGAACCGGCGCAGCACCGCGACCCACGGGTTGCGCTCCTGCCCGGCGATCTCGGCGTAGCCGGGCTGCTCGACGATCCAGCTGGACCGCAGCAGGGAGGCCGCGAAGTTCTTCCGGAACAGGCCGATGGGCTGCCCGTTCGCGTCGAAGACGTCGTATGTGGCACCGAGGTCGATGACCTGGCGGGCCTTGAAACCGAGCACCGGGTACTGCTTGGTGTCGTCGGTGTAGAGGGTCACCTGCTCCTTGAACGCCAGCCGCTTCTGCTGGGCGAACGCGAGGATGCCGGCTTCGTCTCCGGTCGGGGAGACGGCGTGGACCTCATACTGGTTGACCATGAGGCGGATGCGCTGACGCACGATGAGGTGTGTCTGCTGCTGAAGGGTGTCTTGCGTCACCGCGGCAGTGTGTCATACCGGTCACTTGCTGAGGCAATGCTGAGGGCAGCGGTGGCCGTGGCGAACCGTGGCAGGCCAGACTGGAACCCATGGCGAAACGAACGCGTACCGTGATGACACTGGGGCTGGCCGCCGCGGCGGTGTGGGCGGCCCGCGACATTCCCGCGCAGCTGGGCGCCCGGGCCTCCGGCTCCCGCCGGGCCCGGGTCGAGTCGTCGCCACAGTATTCCGGCGGCAGATTCCGCAACACGGTGCCGGCCACCGAGGTCACCGCGGCGTCGATGCCGCGGCTCGCGGTGGCGGCGGCGACCGGCCGCGAGGCGCGGCGGCCGCATCTTCCGGTTCCGCTCGTCACGCCGGCTCCGGGCGGCGACGCGCAGGGACTTCACATCACCTGGTACGGGCATTCCTCCGCCCTGATCGAGATCGAGGGCCGCCGGGTCCTGCTCGACCCGGTGTGGAGCGACCGCTGTTCGCCGTCCCGGCTGGCTGGCCCGCGGCGGCTGCACGAGCCGCCGGTGGCGCTGCGCGATCTGCCCCCGATCGACGCCGTGGTGATCTCCCACGACCACTACGACCACCTGGACATGGCGACCATCCAGACGCTGGCCGATCTGCAGGCCGCGAAGTTCCTGGTGCCACTGGGTGTCGGCGCGCACCTGGAGCGGTGGGGCGTGCCGGTGGGCCGGATCGTCGAGCTGGACTGGAACGAGCGGGCCACGGTCGCCGGGGTGGAGTTCGTGGCGACGCCGGCGCGGCACTTCTCCGGCCGCGGTCTGTCCCGGGACGAGACGCTCTGGGCCAGTTGGGTGATCAACGGGCCGACCCGGAAGGTGTTCTACTCCGGTGACACCGGCTACTTCCCGGGATTCGCGGAGATCGGCGACGAGTTCGGCCCGTTCGACGCCACGCTGGTGCAGATCGGGGCGTACGGCGACGGCTGGCCGGACATCCACATGACGCCGGAGGACGGTGTCGCCACCCACGTCGACGTGCGCGGCGGGCTGCTGATCCCGGTGCACTGGGCGACCTTCAACCTGGCCCTGCACGACTGGGCGGAGCCGGCCGACCGGACCTGGCGGGAGGCGAAGGCACGGGATGTGACGCTGGCGGTGCCGCGGCCGGGTGAGCGGGTCGACGTCGACAATCCGCCGCCGGTCGACGGCTGGTGGCAGCAGATCAGCTAGCTCGCCGCGGGGTCCGCGCGGGGGACGCAGATCTGGACGGCGGCGGGGACGACCTCGGCGGTGAACTTCTTCGTCTTGGCGCGGGCTCCGCCGTCCAGTTCGTACTCGAGTTTCGAGGCCAGGGTGACGTCGATGCGCCGGGCCCGGGTGGTGCGGACGAACGGCGAGTGGTCCGAGCGGCTGACCGCCATGGTGCCGAGCGCGCGGGCCCACTGGAGGGCGTTCTGCGCGGTGGCGACGCCGACGTCGAGCCAGCCGTCGTCGGGGACGGCGTCGTCGAAGGCGTGGATGCCGCCGGTGATGGTGCCGACGTTGCCGATCAGCACGCAGCTGGCCTCACCGTCGAACCAGTCGTTGCCGTCGATCCGGATGGTGGCGTGCGGCGCCTCGCCGTTGACGTGGCGCAGGCCGGTCCAGACGTAGGCGAGCTTGCCGAGACGGTCCTTGAGCGCGCCGTCGGCGTCCTTGATCATCGCGCCGTCGAATCCGACGCCGGCCATCACCGCGAAGTGCTCCCCGTCGAGCCGGCCCAGGTCGAAGCGGTGGCGTTCGCCGGTGAAGGCGATGTCGACGGCCTTCGCCAGGTCGGTGGGCACACCCAGGTTGCCGGCGAGCAGGTTGCCCGTGCCGGCCGGCATGATCGCGACCGGGATCTTCGACCCGCCCTTCTCCTGGGCGAGGACGTCGAGGGTGCGCTGCACCATGCCGTCGCCACCCCAGACCACGAGCAGGTCGACGCCGGCCCGGACGGCCTTGCGGACCTCCTTCGGCGCCTTACGGCTCTTCGGGACCTCGAACCAGAGCAGCTTCTCGACGTCGCGGCCGGTCAGCAGCCGGCGCAGCTCGTCGAGTCCGCCACCGAGGGTCTTGCGACGGTGGGCGACGACGGCGATCGTACGGGGGGTTCGCATGTCGCCGCCGTTACCCGGTCCGGGGAGATCCCGAAACCCGGCTGGTTCTCACCGCCGCCTCGGCGCGGCGGAGACAGCGGTGGGAACCAGCCGCGACCGGCACTCAGCGGAAGCCGAAACGACGCCGCTTCTTGCGGCCGAACAGGGTCTGCGCGGTGTCGGCGCCCTGCCGGAGCAGGCGCGAGGCACGGTTGTTCGGGCCACGGCGGCGCTCCACGGCGTCGCCGAGCTTGCGAGCACCCGCCACACCGAGCGGGACGAGGACCGCGGTCAGCACGATTCTGCGAAGGAGGTTCCAGATCATGCCTTCGTACTACCCACCAGGCGTGATCAGTTCACGGTTTCCCGCATACGTTGTTCGGCGGCGGCGCTGCGGATCACCATCAGCCGCAGCTCCAGCTCGTCGGCGACGATCGAGGCCAGATGCTGGAGCGCGGTGAGCTGGCGCGGGTTCGCCTCCCGCGGCACGCTGTCGATCACGTTGACGGTGCCGAGGCGGTAGCCGTCGTGGGTGCGGATCGGCGCGGCGGCGTAGAACCGCAGGCCCAGCTCGCCCCGGACCAGCGGGTGTTCCAGGGTACGCGGGTCGACGGCCGCGTTGTTGATCACGTAGACGTCGTCCTGGGCGATCACTGAGGCACACAGGCCGGGCTCCTTGCCGACCTCGCGTACGCCGGCCAGCCCCTGGCAGGCGGCCAGCCACACCCGGTCCCGCTCGACCAGGGAGACCGTCGCGATCGGCGTGCCGAAGAGGGCGCCGGCCACGAAGGCGATCCGGTCGTACGCGTCCTCGACCGGCTGATCGACCAGTCGGTACCGGCGCACCGCCTCGAGCCGGGCCTGCTCCCGGGGGTCCACGTTGTCCAGATACTCGTAGGCGTTCGACGACTCTGTCATGGACGGCAGCCTATTCCCGGAACCGGAGAAAATGTCGCACAGATCGTCAGTCGGTGTCCTCCGGGAGGGCCCGGACCCGTACCTCGGTGATGGCCCGCCCGGTCACCTCGGTCACCTCGGCGGTGAACTCGGGCAGGGTCACCACCTCCCCCGGCCCGGTCGGGATGTGCCCGAGCCTGGCCAGCACCATCCCGGCGATCGTGGTGTAGTCACCCTCCTCCTGGTGATGGCCCTGGAAACCGACGTCCGGCAGGTCGTGGACGGGGAACGAGCCGGGCATCAGCAGGGCGCCGTCGGGTTCGCGTACGGTCGCCGCCACGTCCCGGTCGGTCTCGTCGTAGATCTCCCCGACGATCTCCTCGACCAAATCCTCGATGGTGACGATGCCGTCGATGGCCCCGCGCTCGTCGACGACCAGGGCGAGCGGCTGGCGTTCGGCTCGCAGCTGTTTGAGGGCGTCGGAGACCCGCAGCGTCTCCGGCAGGAACAGCGGGGGCCGGGCCACCTCGTCCACCGGCCCGGCCGCCCCGACCAGGTCGCGCAGATGCACCACGCCGATCACGTCGTCGAGCCCGGCCGGGCCGATCACCGGGGCTCGGGAGTGCCCGCCGTCGATCAGCGCGCGCAGGGCCTCGGCGGCGGGCCGGCCACTGGGCAGCGAGAGCACGTCGCGGCGCGGCACCAGGATCTCGCGCAGGATCCGGTCGGCGATCTCGAACGCCCCGGAGATGATGCTCCGCTGCTCGGCGGAGAACTCCTGCTGGGCGGCGACCATGTCACGGATCTCCTCGGGGGTGACCTCGTCGCGCTGGACGTGCGGGTCGACGCCGGCCAGCCGGACCACCCCGTCGGTGGATCGCCCCAGCAGCCAGACGGCCGGGCGGGAGATCTGCGCCAACAGGTCGAGCGGGCGGGCCATGAGCAGCGCCCAGCCCTCGGCCTTCTGCATGGCGATCCGCTTCGGCGCCAGCTCCCCGAGCACCAGGGTGACGAAGGTCAGCACCGTGGTGGTCAGGACGGTGCTGGTCGACCTGGCCCAGCTGCCGAGGAAGCCGAACCACGCCTCGACCGACGGGGCCAGGTAGATCGCGACGACGGCGGAGGCGAGCATGCCGCCCAGGGTGATACCGATCTGGATGGTGGACAGGAACCGGTTGGAGTCCCGGGTCAGCCGGGCCACGATCCGCCCGGTCCGGGACTCCCGCTCCAGGCGCTGCACCTGCGCCTCGCGCAGCGAGATGACGGCCATCTCGCTGCCGGTGAAGACGGCGTTCAGCAGGATGAGGAGGAACACCAGGAGGATCGGCACACCGAGGCCATCCATCACTACGCCTTTCGGGACAAATCACACAATCCCGAACAATTTAGCGAGCTGAACGCGTCAGAACCGGGAGAACGACCGCAGCGGCATCCGGGGACCGAACTTGGGAGCGCTGATGCCGCCCATCGCGAGCAGATCGCAGACCCGGCCACGATGCCCGCGAAACGGCTCCAGCAGCTCCAGCATCCGCTCGTCGGTGCCGCGCGCCTCACCGGCCAGCGCGAACGCCACCGTGTTCGGGATGTGGAAGTCGCCGACACTCACCGCGTCCGCATCACCGTGGGAGAGGCGTACCGTCTCGGCGGCGGTCCACGGGCCGATCCCCGGCAGGGCGGTCATCCGGGCCGTCGCCCCGGCCGCGTCCGCACACGCCTCCAGCCGGTCGGCGACCAGGGCGGCACGCAGCAGGGCCTGGGTGCGGCGCTGCTCCACCCCGAACGGATGGAACACCCAGTAGGGGGTGGCCGCCACGGCGGCCGGGTCCGGAGGCAGGACCAGATCGACCGGGCCGGGCGCGGGCTCACCGAAGTGCCGGCAGACCGCACGGTACGACCGGTGCGCCTCCTTACCGGTGACCTTCTGCTCCAGGATCGCGCGCAACAGGCGGGGGAAGACCAGGCCGGTCGCGGGTAGGCGTACCCCCGAGAAGGTCTTCGCCAGGCGCTCGACCAGCGGATGCCGCGCCGCCAGCGCCGGGAGACCGCTCACGTCGTCGCGGAGTCCGGCGACCGCGTCCGCGCGGTCGGCGGCCCAGCTCGCACCCGGACCGTGGCCGGTCGCGACGATCTCTGCGGCGGACCGGGCCAGATGCAGGGTGGCCGGGCCCTCCGGCGTCCGCATGGCCAGCCAGAACCCGTCCTCGCGGAGCACGCCACACGGATCGTGTTTCGGCACGAGCAGCGGGCGCACCGAGCGGCCGAAGGCATACCGCTCCGGTGGTCTCAGCCGGCGGGTCACGGTCACCGCGCAACTATGCCACTCAGGGCCCCTCGCCGGGCTCCTCATCCCGGCCACACATCCTGGCCGGACGCGGGCACGCCGATGGCCCTGACCATGCTCCGGGGTCAGGGCCATCGGGCCGTGACCGGACACCCGAGAAAGGTCCGGTCACCCTGTGCGGTACCGCCGCCGGCGTCCGGCAGGGGGAAGGACGCCCACCGGCGCTGATGGGGGGCCCGGCCGGGTTCTCACGAACCCGGACCGGTTCAGCGCCGGCGGAACGGCGACGGTTCCGCAGTCGGTGGTCGTGCCGGTCAGCGGACCCGGACGCGAACCGAGTCGAAGGCCGGCGTCTGGTTGGCGCGCTCCATCATCGGGATACGGTGCGAGCCGTCACCCGCCCACGAGGAGCACTGGAACTCGCCCGACTGGGGCAGGCCCGGCACCTGGATGGCGACGGTGTCCGGCTGGGCACCACCACGGCTGTCCTCGGTCGCGACGAAGAACGCCGGGACCGGGTCCGGGGCGGGGGCGGCGTTGCGGTTGTCCAGGATCCGGCACGCGGTGTGGAAGTGACCGCGGACCAGGCCGCCCTGGAGCACGCTCGACTCCACGTAGTAACCGCCCTGGCCGGCCGCGAGGAACCGGTCACGGATCAGGTTGCGGGTGCTGACCTGGAGGGTGAACGGCTGGTTCCGGTTCACCTGGCGGGGAGCGTTCGTGATCAGCAGGGTCGGGTTGTTCGCGGCCGCGCCGACCTCACCGAACTCGGTCGAGACACACCGGTTGCCCTTCTGGAAACCGTCGTGGTCCTCCAGGTCGGAGGTCTCACAGCTGTTGGTGAGGATGCCGAGGCCGGCGCCAGGCGGCGGCGTGACGGCTCCGCCGCCGTTGTTGCCACCGTTGTTGCCCTGGTTGCCACCAGTGTTGCCCTGGTTGCCACCGGTGTTGTTACCGCCGTTGTTGTTCCCACCGTTGTTGCCGCCGTTGCCGGCCGGCGCGGAGGGAACGGCCTGGCTCGGCGCGGCGCTGGCGTTGCCGCCGTTGTTGCCCTGGTTGCCACCAGTGTTGCCCTGGTTGCCGCCAGTGTTGTTGCCGCCGTTGTTGTTACCGCCGTTGTTGCCGCCGTTGTTGTTGCCACCACGGCGGGCCAGCGTCTCGGCGTTGGCCACGTTGTTCGTGACCCACTCCCGACACCGGGCCTGGAGCTGGGCAGTCGTCGCCACGTCGCCGGCGCCGTCGTCCGCGTGCTGCGTGACCCGGCCGTTGTTCGTGGTGTAGGTACCCTTCCGCGTCTGAGTGGACAGACGCGACCGAGCCGGAGCCTGCAGCTTGTCGCAGGACGCCAGCGCAGAATTCGTGCCGGCATTGTTCTGGTTCTTGGTGCCGGCACTGGAGATCTGCGTGACGGTCACGACGCCACCGAACGCGGCCAGGGCGGCAGCGGCGACGACGACTATGCGGCGCCGACCGCTGAACCACGCCGGGGAGTTGGCGCGCCGGTACTTGGACCTTCGCATGGGTGACACCTTTCTCTGTCGCCGTGGGCGGGCGAGATTTGACCTACCGTGCGCGGAAGATGCGCATGGTGGTGACGACCCCGACCACCAGTGCGGCAGCGAGGACCAACAGGATCACGGTGTTGCTGAGGCCGGGCACGTCCTGGCCCTCGGTGGCGGCAACCAGCATCTGGTTGTCGATGGGCACAGGGCCCTGGCCCGCGGCCGCCGCCGGCGCCGGAGCCGTCGGCAGTGCGGCGTAATCGACGATGCCGCTGCTCTCCAGCAGCGTCATGTGCGTCATCACGAACTGGTTGGTCTGCTGCGCGAGCTTGCGGACCGAGTCGTTGCGGGTGGTGCCGCGGATCGTGGCGATCGCCGGGAAGATGGCGCCGTGCGCGGCCCGCAGCCGGTCGATGAAGATCTGATCGAACTCCTGCGGGGTCGCGGCGGTCCGCATCTCGTTCAGCCAGGCCTCCTGAGTGCCGTTGGGCCCGTTCGGCAGCATGATGCCGAGTTTCGCGGCGACCGCGCGGTCCAGGGCGTCGAGCGACTCGTGCTGCTTGGCGATCTCCGCGCCGACCTTCTTGACGACCGGGTTCTGCGACTTCTCCGCGGCCATGTTCCCGGCCGGGATCTCCCAGAGGCCGGCAAGCCGCACCTTGACCACGAAGTCACGGTCCGCGGCGCTGATCACGCCGGTGCCGTTGTCGGTGAGTCCGGTGTTCGGCGGCACGGGGACGGGGTTATCGGCGGCGCGTGCCATTCCGGCCGGCGTCACCATGAACGCCAGGGACAGCGCCAGCGTGGCGACCAGCCAACGGGGGATCCGGCGGGTCCTCATGTATCTCCTCCTCCAACCTTTCCGGTGCCTGTGTCGGGTCAGTAGCTGTAGTCGCCGCCCGCGTCCGCGTCGCCACCGGCGTCACCGGAGGAGTCGGCGGGCGGGGCGACCGGCTTGGAGACCGCAGGCAGGCAGGTCAGGTTCTTGGTGCCGTTCGGCTGGATCACGAACCAGGTGCCGCTGACGTTCTGGCCCTTCCACTGACCGGCCTTCTTGTCGCCGATGTAGCGGTAGAGCGGCCAGCCCTTCAGGGTGAGCTGCTTGGTGCCGTCCGCCCGGGTGACCGTCCCGACGAGCGACTCGTCGACGCCCTTCAGCTTCGGCTCGCCGTCGTTGCTGATCACGGGCGGCCAGATCTTGGCGCAGTCGCCGTTGCAGTTCGACTTGGCCGGGCTGTCCTCGTCCTTGTCGAAGCGGTAGAGGACGAAGCCGTTCTCGTCCTGGACCGTGGTGCCCATGCGGGGAACCTTGGCGGCGTTGAGCTCGTTGGTGGCGACCTCGTCGCTGATCTCGGGGGTGTTCGCCTCACCCGGGGCGGCCTCTGCGGTCGCCTCCGCGCTCGGGTCCGTCTCCGGCTCCGCGCCGGCGGTCGCGCCCGGCGTGGCCACCACATCGTTGGACGCCGGCTCAGCGGCGTTGCCGTAGTCGGCGGATTCGAATCCGGCCGGGGCACATCCTGTCAGTGCGATCGCCGCCACCAACGACGCGCCGAGAACCTTCAACTTCCGCTTCTCCGGTGCCACGGGGCCCTCCAGCTGATTTCATGGCTCTGGCATTTCCGGCCAGTAGTACGGAGGGCGGTTCAAGACGGTTGAACATTCGGGTGGATCAAATCAATGATTTTTCGGTTGAACCTTCCGGACGTCCGGCACGTAAAACACGGACCCCGGATGCGAAAAATGGCCCGGTCGACGAGCGACCGGGCCATTTACGTGTTCGTAGGGTTACGGAACGCGAACCAGAGTCTCGCCCGCACCACTCGCGGTGATCTCCTGCACCTGCACGTGGGCGATGTCCGCCGGCGGGGTGGAGGTGACCGCCTGGAGCATCAGCGGGGTCGGGTTGGCAGCGGTGCCCCAGCCGGTCTTGCCGACCGTCCAGGCCGCGACCTTCTCCGAGGTGCCGTCCCGGCGGACCAGGAACAGGGCGCACTCCTTCGGCCCGGTGACCCCGGAGACCGCGAAGGAGACCTGGGTGCCCCAGTCCTTCTTCAGGAGGCCGACCACGGCGCTCACCCCGGTCCGCGTGTCGACGGCGGTGTAGTTCTCACCGGGCAGCTTCGTGCCACCGATGGCCACACCGGCCGCCGGCAACGGGTCGAGCTGGCTGCCCGCCTCGACCGGGGTACCCGTACCCGACGGGCTGTTGCCGTCCGGCGCGAGCCACTGGCCGCCGGCGAAGAGCGCGCCGATGGACAGCATCGCGAAGACCACCACGGCGGCGGCCAGCGAGTAGAGCCGGCGGCTGTTGGCCCGCTGCCGCTCCGCGCCGACCTCGCGCAGCATCTGGTTCAGCACCGCGCCGTCACGCTCGGCACGCTCGGCGGCCTCGAAGGCCTCCCCGTCGACGGTCGCCAGGACGTCCGCCACCTCGACGAACGACTCCAGCTCGTACGCGCACTGCGCGCAGTCGATGAGGTGGTCCTCGAACCGGGCCGCGTCGCGGTCGTCCAGAATGCCCAGGGCGTAGGACGCGACGTCGTAGTGCTGGTCCTGCGTCATTCCGTCACCCCCCGCTGCTGCAGCGCCGTGCGCAGAGCACGCAGCGCGTAGTAGACCCGCGACTTGGCCGTGCCGAGCGGCAGGTTCAGCGCCTCGGCCGCCTCCGGGACGGTCCGGCCGCGGAAGTACGTCTCGATGAGGATCTCCCGATGCGAATGGCTGAGCTGCCGGAGTGCGTCCGACACCGTCATCGACTGCAGGACCTTGTCGGTCTCGTCGGACGTGGTCGGGAAACTCTCCAGCTCCCGATCATACGTCTCGGCGGGGCGGGCATTGGCGCTGCGATGCTCGTCGATGGCGATCCGCCGGGCGACCGTGACCAGCCACGGGCGCAGCGACTGCTGCCCCTGTGCGCCGAGCCGGTGCGCGTTGCGCCAGGCGCGGAGCAGCGTCTCCTGCACGATGTCCTCGGCGCGCTGCCGGTCACCGCCGGTCAGCCGCAGGACGAACATCAGCAGGGGGCCTGCGTGCTCCTCATACAACAGCCGCACGAGTGTGTCCTCGTGACCCGGCGTGCTGTTGGGAGCGGCCTCGTGCCGCGGCGTCTGTCGCGGGATCACCGTGCCCTCGTCGCGGTTGTTGCCACCGTCGAGAGCCTGCCACTTACCACCGGAGTGTTGACGTGCCATCACGCGCACCCTCTCCGGCGCGAGCCGATCCTCGGCCACCGCATGCATCGATACCTCCGCCCGGACCTTTCCCCGTCGCCCGATATACGGCCGGGAGGCCCGGCCGGGATCAAAGCCGGGGCGAGAATTTCCGGGGTACTTGGTCTCAACGGTCCTCCGCTGCGATCGAGAGGGAAGGCGAACCCGGACGCCGATCACGCTCCGTATTGATCAACGCCGATTGGGACGCCAGGTAAGGGCGAATGATACTCAGTGGGATTCGACCGTGGACACGTCCCCGAGAATAATTCTCGCTGTGCGCGGAGAGCGTGATCTCGTAGCGTGAACAAGCGATTCCACTGCGTCGTCACAAGTGCGTGATCTGCGGTGAATGAGTGCTCGGGAGAACCGAACGGGGGATGCTCCGATGCCGGTCGGACCCTTTCGGGCGACACCCGTAGGGGAGCGCTCCCATTTCCGATTCCGCAGTTCGCGGCCATACGCACGCCGGCACCCGGGGCATCACCGCGGTCACTGCGCGCAAGGCGGCCGGCCCGTTCACCCGAACCGGCGACGGCATTCCGGCCTCCGGATCGACGTCTCAGAGGGCGGGACGGGGCGACCCGTTGCGGGATCGCCCCGGCTCACCTGGCGGGAAGGGTGTGTGCACGAGCACACGCAGCGGTGTCCTCAGCGCGTGTGACTGGTCGCCAGAGACAACGCCCGGTGCAGGACCCGGGAGTCACCGAGCATCCCCCGCAGGCGCCGCTCCAGACCCGCGATCGGCACCAGATTCTGCGGGGCCCGTGGATCCTTGTACGCCGACGAGGCGAACCGCGGCAGCGTCGCCACCGACACCTCGGCCAGCTCGATCGCCTGCTCCGCGGTCAGCTCGGGTGAGCACTCCACCCGCACGATGCCCGACCACGGTGCACCGGACGAACCGGGCAACCGCAGATACCACGACCAGCCGCCCCACACCGAGCCCAGATGGAAGACCGGCGTCCGCTGGCTCGGGCGCAACCGGGGCACGATGGCCTCCTGCGCGGCCGGCAGGTAGTGCTTCTGCTGGGTCTTCACATAGCCGATCGTGCGCGGCAGCTGACGCCGGTTGCGCAGCGGACCGTCCACCACCAGCAGATCGGCCCCGTCCGAGCCGCCGTCCCGGGCGGCCGCCGAGATCTCGATCTCCAGTGCCGTCAGCGGGCCCTGAACCGCGGCCGGCAGCTTGCTGGCCTCGCCGTTGCCGCCGACCCGGTGCACCTCGTAGCGCACCGACCCGGCCTGCACGTCGGTCGCCGACGGGCTGGCCGTGAACAGACCGCGGGAGACCCGGGCACCGACCAGCTCGGCGACGCCCCGGGCCAGATCACAACGGACCACCCCGGCGGCGTACGACGCGGCCAGCCCCGCATAGGAGGTGCCGTCCTCCTCCGCGGTCCACAGCCCGGCGTCGTTGCGCCGCACCCCGTCGACCAGGAACACCACGTCGGGCACGGTCGCCGTCCGGGACACGTCGATCGGTGCCCACTCGGCGGCCGGCACCTCCACGTCCACGTCGACCTGGGCACTGCTGGACGAACCCGGCCCGTCCCCACCGCTGTCGCCCTCAAAGGAGGCACCGTAGGACGGGTCCCACGCGTCGACGAACATCCTGGTCACAGGCCGACCCTCTCCACGTGGGCGGTACGCGCGTCCTTGTGCACCTCGAACCGGACCGGCACCCGCTCGGCGAGCGCGTGCACGTGGGTGACCAGGCCGACCATCCGGTCGCCGCGCGCCGCCAGATTCTCCAGAGTCGCCGCGACCACGTCGAGGGTGGCCGCGTCCAGGGTGCCGAAGCCCTCGTCCAGGACGATCGACTCCAGGCTCGCCGCGGTGGTGCTCATCCCGGCCAGCTGCTCGGAGAGGGCCAGGGCGAGGGCCAGCGAGGCCTGGAACGTCTCACCGCCGGACAGCGTCCGTACGCCGCGCCGCAGCCCCGCGTCGTGGTGGTCCACGACGAAGAACTCACCCTTCTCGTGCATCAGCTCGTACTGCCCGCCGGTCAGCTCCCGCAGGATCCGGGAGGCGCCGTCGACCAGCAGGTCGAGCGCCTCCTCCAGCAGCCAGCGCTCGAAGTTGTTCGCCCGCAGATGCCCGGCCAGCGACTTCGCCACCCGGCTCGCCCGCAGCAGCGCGTCCCGCTGCTCGAGCGCGGCACGGGCCTGCTCGCGCCGCTCGGTCAGCCGCTGCCAGGCCGCCCCGGCCCGCTCGGCGGTCACCGCGGCGGCCCGGATCAGCCCGGCCTCGTCCGCGGACGCCGGGCCGGGCGCGCCGGCCGCGGTGAACAGGTCGACGATGTCGGCGCGGGCGCGGAGCGTCTCCTGATGCGCGACGGCCACCGCGGCCTCGGCGGCGTCCCGGGCGGTGCGCCGGCGGGCGTGCTCCCCGGCGGCCCAGTCGACAAGCGTGGCCCAGGCGCCGGCCAGGTCCTCCCGGTCGGCCGGTGGCGGGCCGAAACGGGCCAGACCGTCACGGACCGTGTCGAACGTACGCCACGCCTTACGCTGCTGGTCCTCGGCGGACCGGACCACCGCCTGTGCCGTGCGCAGCGCCTCCCGCGCCGAGCGCACCGCCGTCCCGGCATCCTCGAGCCGGCGCTGCAACGCGCCCAGCTCGGCCAGTCGCTGCCGCAGCGTCTCCGCCCCGGGCAGCGCTTCGACGGCCTTGCGGACCTCGGCGAGGCGGGTCAGGTGGTGCTCGTACTGCCCGCGTTTGCGCTCCAGGTCGAACGCCGCGTTCCGGGCGATCGCGTCCCGCTCGCGCCAGCGGACCTGCGCCGACTCCGCCTCCTCGCGGGCCACGTTGCCGGCCTGCTCGGCCAGCCGGACCGCGGACTCCCGCGGCACCTCCGGCACCACGGCCACCGTCTGCTCGCAGACCGGGCAGACGCCCCCGGCGGTGAGATGGCCGCGCAGCGCCGTGGCACGATCGCGCTGCTGGGCGTCCCGGTAGTCCTGGCGGGCCTGCTCCAGCAGCTGCTGGGCGCCCAGGTGCTGGGCGTTCGCCAGCTCGGCGGCGGCCAGCGCGTCCCGGTGCTCGACGTCGGCCACCGACACCTTGCCGGCGAACCACTCCTCCTGCTCGATCAGGCGGGCCAGCTCGGTGTGCCGGTCCAGCGCCACCCGCAGCTGCCCGGGGTCGCCCGCCGCGGTCAGCTCGCCGCGCATCTTCTCCTCGGCCTCCTCGGCCGCGTGCACCTCGACGGCGGCCCGGTCGGCCGACTCCCTCGCCGCGGCGACGGCGCCGGTCGCCTCGGTCACCCCCGCGGGGGTACGCACGGAGCCGAGCGCCGCCAGCTCGGCGTCCACCGCGTCCCGTGCCTCGGACGCGGCCACCTCGGCCTCGCGGGCGGCCCGCAGCTCCGGTACCGCGCCCTCCACCGCGGCGGTCAGCTCCCGCATCCGCTCCAGGTGGGCGGCCGCCTGCTCGACGGCCTCGTCGGTGGCATCCTCCAGACTGCCGAGCTGCTGCTCGACCACGGTCAGCTTGGCCTCCGCCCCCTTACCCCGCTCGGCGGCCTTGACCTGCACCTCCTCGTACACGTGCAGGCCCAGCAGGTTGATCAGGATCTGCTGCCGGGTCGCCGGTTTCGCGTGCAGGAAGTCGGCGAACTGGCCCTGCGGCAGCACCACGCAGCTGGTGAACTGCTCGTAGGGCAGACCCACCGCGTCCAGGACGGCGGCGTCCATCTCGGCCGGGGTGCCGGCCAGCACCTCGCCCAGGTCCTCCAGGTCCATGCCGGTGTCGAGCTTGGTGACATCGAAGCCGGGCGGCATCAGCTGCAGCCCCGCTCCCGCGGTCTTCACATTGCCGCGGCCGTCGCGCCGGACCACCCGGGTCGCCACGAACCGGTCGCCGGCCGACTCGAAGACCAGGCGCACCCGGGCCTCCGTCGACGACGGGGCGAGCGCATTGACGATCCCCCGCGCGCCGCCCCACCGGGGCACGGTGCCGTAGAGGGCGAAGCAGATCGCGTCCAGCACGGTCGACTTGCCCGAACCGGTCGGGCCGACCAGCGCGAAGTAGTCGGCGTCGGTGAAGTCCACGGTCGTCGGGTCACGGAAGACCGTGAACCCGGCCATGTCGAGCCTCAGTGGCCTCATTTGTTGCTGCTCACCTCGTCGTACAGCTCGTCGAAGAGATCGCGAACGCCCTCCTCGGCGTTACCGCGGCTGTCCAGGTAGTCACCGAAGAGCTCCCGCGGGGACCGGCCGGCCCGCTCGGCACTGCGTGCGCCGTCACGGGGCGGCAGCATGTCCGGGTCGATGCGCACCTCCAGGGCGTTCGGCAGGAGCTCCTGCACGTCCTCACGGAGGCCGGGCCGGGGCGCTTCCCGCACCAGGACACGCAACCAGGCGCCCGGAAGGTTCACCGTGGCGAGCTGCTCCAGCGTGCCCCGCACGGTCCGCAAGGTGAGCGCCGAGGTCACCGGCACGTCCCGGACGTGGGCGGCGCGGTCGGTGGAGACGTCGACGATCGCGACCGAGCAGACGTTCTCCTCTTCGCCGAAGTCGATGGCGAGCGGGCTGCCGCTGTATCGGGTCGGGCACGGCGAGATCACCGTCTGGTTGCGGTGCAGGTGGCCCAGGGCGACGTAGTGGGCGTTCGGCGGGAAGACCGTGGCCGGCACCGCGTACCCCATGATGGTGTGCGCCTCCCGCTCCCCGCCGCCGGTGCTCGCGCCGACGATGGTCAGGTGGGCGGTGAGCAGATTGACCACCCCCGGCTCCGAGAACGGCTCACTGAGCTTCGCGATCAGGCGGGCGACCAGGTCGGCGTAGGTCTGATTGGCCTCGGCGGCGGTCAACTCGTACATCTCGGCGGCCCGGACGGCATACCGCTGGGAGAGGAACGGCAGCGCGACGAGCCGCCACCGCTCACCGCCCTCGGTCGTCCCCTCGATCAGAAGATCGTGAAGATCACCCTTGGGGTACGACCCGCGCAACTCGATCCCGGCCGCGTCCGCCCACGGGCGCAACGCGTCGAGAGCGGCCCCGTTGTCGTGGTTGCCACCGATCGCCACCACCCTCGCGCCGGTCTTGCGCAACGCGGACAGGGCCCGGGTGACCAACCGGGTCGCCTCGGCCGTCGGTGCGGCGGTGTCGTAGAGATCACCGGCCACGATCACCAGGTCGGGACGCTCGGCCCGGGCGATCTCGACGACCTGGGCGAGAACCTTGATGTGCTCCTCGTTGCGGTTCTTGCCCTTGAGAACCTTGCCGACGTGCCAGTCGGAGGTGTGCAGGATGCGCATCGCTGAACCTTAGTCTCCGCCTAGAACGGGATGTCGTCGTCCGCTGAGCCACGCCCGCCTATCACCGCGAACGGGTCGGCGCCCTGGACGATCGACCGGAGCGTCTCGGCCGGCGGCGGGCCGGACTCCGACTTGCGGGTGGCCCAGGCCGGGAACGGGAACTCGACACAGAGCGGAACCGGGATGTCCGGCTGGTTCACGAACATCGTCCCCGGCCGGGCCAGCAGGGCACGCTGGCGCATGGCCGGGGGCAGGAAGCCATACTCCGGCCGGGACGCCTCGGCCGGGTCGAGCCGGCCGACCACCCGGATCGCCGAGTTCGTCACGATCCGGCGCTCCACCTCGCTGGCGGTCTGCTGGGCGCCGATCAGGATCACGCCGAGCGAACGGCCCCGCTCGGCGATGTCCAGCAGCACCTCCTTGATCGGCGAGGAGCCCTCGCGCGGGGCGTACTTGTTGAGCTCGTCGAGGACCACGAAGAGCAGCGGCCGGCCGGTGCCCGACTTCTCCTTCTCCTCGAACTCAGTCTTCAGCGTCACACCGACCACGAACCGCTGCGCCCGGTCCGGCAGGTTGTGCAGGTCGACCACGGTCACCTGGGCACTGTCGGCCGTCTTGATCCGGTGCGGGCGACGCTGGGCCAGGTCGCCGCGGATCAGCCGGGACAGGTCGCGCTTGCTGCCGATCAGCCGGCGGGCGAAGGCGTTGACCGTGCCCATGTTGATCGCGCTGCCCGCCCATGTGGACCGGGTCTCGTCGTCGGTGAGCTGCTCGACGACGTGATCGACCAGATCCTGGTACGAGCCGATCCGCTTGCCGTCGATGCTGATACCGCCCTCGGCGGGCACCGCGTAGCGGTTCAGGTGGGCGGTCACCGAGTGGACGACCATCGTGTACTGCTGGCGCTCGTCGTCGGCGTCGGCGAACACGTACGGCAGGAGTTTCTGCTCGCAGAACTCGGCGAGCGTCCAGTAGAACGCGTCGACCCCGGTGAGCCGGCTGGCCACGTCGGGCGCCCCCGACGAGTCACCGGCCCGCGGCGGTGCGTAGACCCGCACGTCCGGGAAGGGTGCGGCGGGCAGACCGAGCAGCGCATACGCCTCGCGGGTCTTGTCGTCGAGCTTGGTGTTGGGGTGGTCGAGGAAGAGCAGGTCCTCGCCCTTGACGTTGAAGATCAGGGCCCGGGCGTTGGTGCCGTCGGCGCCCAGTTGCCCGGACCGGAACACCGAGTAGAGCAGGAACGTCGCGAAACTGGTCTTGGTCGCCACCCCGGAGATGCCGGAGATCGACACGTGCGCGCCCCGGGTGCCGTCGAGGAAGTCGGCGTTGAGGAAGACCGGCACCCCGTCCCGGCCGGTGCCCATCGGGACCCGCCGCTCCATCCGGTCGAAGTGCAGCGCCGCGTCCCGGGCCTCGCCGGTCGCCCGGTGCACGACCGCGCCGGGAGCGGGCGGAACATACAGCTCCGGGTCGACGCGGGTGGTGGTGATCTCGGCCGCCTCCTGCACCATCGCGGGCAACGTGCCGTCGGCGATGGCGAACACGTCCGAGTCGAACTGGGCACCCTCGTGCCGGGCCCGCACCTGGGTGACCACGCCGGCGATCGTCACCGGCTCACGGTCCGGCAGGTCGCGCCTTGTCACCACGACGTCGTCGAGCTGGAGATAGCTGCCCGGGGTCACGGCCGTCCAGAACTGCAGCGGTGTCGCGTCCGCTGTTCCGAGCACCCGCCCGACGGGGGAAGTTTCGTCAGACACGGGGATCATGGTGCCTCAGCGGTACGACAAAATGCCCGCGCCCTTCGTTGTCCACAACTTCTGGTGTCCATCCACAGAGTTATGCACAAGATCTTGACCTGATTGCGGAGGCGCGCCCTGATGTGCACCGATCGGCCGGTATCGGTGTCCGCTCCGGCTCCGGGCGCCTCCGCTTCTCACTCCCGGCGTCTCCGCCGCCGCTCCCGCGCCTCCGCCTCGCACTCCGGGCGCATCCACCTCCACTGCTGGCGCCTCCGCCTCGCACTCCTGGGGCGTCCACCTCCACTGCTGGCACCTCCGCCTCGCACTCCTGGCGTCGCCGCCGCCGCTCCTGGCACCCTCCGCCCCTCACTCCGGGCGCATCCGCCCTCCCTACTGGCGCCTCCGCCTCTCACTTCGGGCCTCCGGCTCCGTTCCGGGCATGCCTCCGGTTCAATTCCGGGCGTACCGGAGGAAAAGCATGTCGTGCCGGGTGAGTGCGTGCCGCAGCGACATCCGCCGCGGCGGGGTCGGCGGTCCGTGCGCGATGCGGCCCGCCGCGCCGCCGGCCAGCAGCGGGGCGACCGTGAGGCACAGCTCGTCCACCAGATCGGCGGCGATCAGCGCGCCGAACAGGCCGGGGCCGCCCTCGCAGAGCAACCGGGTCGCGCCGCGCCCGTGCAGCAGCCGCACCCCCGCGGCCAGGTCGACCTCGGTGTCACCGACCGCGATCACCTCGGCGACCCCGCGGACCGGGGCGTCGGCGGGTGCCGCACGATGGGTGAGCACGATCGGCCGGACGGGGGCGTCGGCGAAGATCAGTTGTTCCGGGTCCAGGTCGAGCGAGCCGGAGACGATCACCATCAGCGGGAACTCGGGCAGCCCGGCGGCCAGTCGCCAGGCCCGGTCCGGCCCGGTGAGGCGTAACGCGTCGTACCGTTCGGCGCGGACCGTGCCGGCCGCGACGATCAAGGCGTCGCAGATCGTACGCAAATGGTCGAAGATCTCCTTGTCACCGGGACCCTGAAGCCCCGCGGAGACGCCGTCGACCGCCACCGCCCCGTCGGCGCTGGCGATGAAGTTGGCCCGCAGGACCGCGCCGTCGGCGCGCGGATAGTGGGCGAGCAGCTCGTCGCGGGTGAAGATCACGGGCCGGGCGGGCCGGTGACCGGCGGGGTCGGCTCGGGCGTGCGGTGCTGACAGTCGCACCAGGACACGCCGCGGCAGTCCTCGTGACGCCGCTCCCGGCAGTCCTTGCAGATCATGCCTCGACGTTAACCCCCGGCCGACCCTCACCGTCACCGTCCGGTCGTCACCGTCGCCGCTACTCGGGCTGGTCGTCACCGTCACCGGGCCTCCGGCTGGTCGTCACCGCTGTCTCAGCGGCGCTGAGACAGCGGTGAGAGCCAGCCGGGACGTTGACTTCCCGCATGGTGGGAGAATGATCCGCTTTGGGAGGATGGCATTGTCCGACACCCGACCGGCGAACCGCCCGGACCGGCGCGAACTTCTACTCTGAGTTGTGATTCCGGGCATATCACGCCAGCTTGACGACCGGGACATGGCCGCGCAACGGGTCCGAAACGCCAGGTCGGCAGGGTGTTCTACGGGGACGGCGCCACCGGCCGTCGCGACGGGAGGAGTTACATGTTGCTGCGGGTTCGAGTCACCCTGCCAGACCGTCCCGGCGCGCTCGGGCAGGTCGCGCGCACCCTCGGGGTGGCCGGTGCAGACATCGTCCAGGTCGTGGTGCTGGAGCGGCTCGGCGGCCGGGCCGTCGACGACTTCACCGTCGTGTGGCCCGGCGCGACCCGGGTCGAGCGTCTCCTCGCCGGCCTGGCCGCCATCCCGGGCGTGCAGGTGGACGGCGTGTGGAAGGCGATAGGAGCTCCGGTCGGCGGCGGCCACGACGCCGAGCTGCTCGCCCAGGTCGCGGCGAACCCGGTGGACGGCCTGGCCACGCTGGTTGACGCCGTTCCGGGGCTGCTCGCCGCCGACTGGGCCGCGGCCGCCGTGGTGCCCGCCGACTGGGCGGCGCGCAGCGGCTCCGGCGGGGGCAACGAGCCCACCGTCGCCTACGCGAGCTGGCGTGCCCCGTCCCCGCTGCACCTGCCCGAGGTGACCCCGCTGCGGGCCCGCCCGATGACCGAGCCCGGAGGCACGCATCTCGCGGTGGCCCCGTTCGGCCGCGGCGGCCTGGTTCTGGTCGTCGCCCGGACCGACGAGGACGACCTGCCGGCCGCCGCCTTCCACATCACCGAGGTGGACCGGGTGGCCCAGTTGGTCCGGGCCGCCGCCGTCATCCTCGGCGGCCGGCTGGACTCTGTCGGCACCGCCGCCGCCGTCCACCCGGTGTGATCGTCATAACCCGGTTTTCGCAGCTCAGGCAATACCCACGCAACAACGGGGGTGCACTCTAAGAGGAGCCGGCAGTCGGATTCCGGCTCCCGGCCCCCGGAGGAAAGGAGTGCCCCCGATGGCGTTGTGGCGTGTTCGGGCCACGGTCGACGACCGCCCCGGTTATCTGTCGGTGCTGACCGCGAGCCTGGCTCTGCGTTCGGTGAACATCCTCGCCGTCCAGGTGCACACCACCGAGGACGGTGCGGTCGACGACTTCCTGGTGGACGCTCCGGACCATCTGGCCGAGGCCGACCTGCTCGCCGCGGTGGCCAAGGGCCGCGGGCGCGACGCGTTCGTGGCCAGGGCCGAGGCCCAGGGGCTGGCCGATCAGCCGACCCGGTCGCTGGCCCTGGCCGGCCGGCTGGTCCACGAGCCCGATTCGCTCGGCGAGTCGCTGGTCACGCTGCTCGACGCGACCGAGGTGCGCTGGCGCCCGCGGGGCGGTGACACACCCGGCTTCCACGGTGGCCGGATGACGCTGACCGACCCGGCCGGTGGCTCGCTCGAGGTGCTCCGGGCGCTGCCCGCGTTCACTCCGGCCGAGTTCGCCCGGGCCCAGGCGCTGGTCGAGGTCGCCACCGCGGTCCACCGGCGGCACCGCGAGCAGGTGGCGCTGCTGCTGCCGGACGGCACCGAGATGGTGCTGCGGGCCGCCGGGCCGGATGACGCGGCCGCCGTCGGCGAGTTCCACGACGAGTGCTCCCCCGCGACCCTGCACCGGCGCTATCCCGCCGGCGTCCCGGCCGACGCCCGGCTGCGGCGCCTGCTGGAACCGGCCGGCGGCCTGACGCTGCTGGCGGTCGCCCCGGGCGGCGCCGTGGTGGCGATGGCGACCCTGCTGGCCGAGGGTGACCTCGGCGAGGTCCGGGTCCTGGTGGCCGACGACTGGCAGCGGCGCGGCCTCGGCACGGCGCTGCTGCGCCGGCTCCGGGTGCACGCCGAGAGGAACGGGGTCGCGGCCGTGGTGGCGCACATCGGCGCCGGCAACGTCGCGATGCTGCGCACGCTGCGGCGGGTCGGCGCGGGCCCGATCGAGCGGGACGGCGCGATGGTCACGGTCACCCTGCGGACGGCCGGGCCGCGCGTGAGCGACGAGACTCCCGCCACCTCCGGATAACCGGAACGCCCACCGCCCGAGCAACCGGAACTTCCGACACCTACGGAAAACCGGAACGCCCACCGCCCGGACAACCGGGACTTCCGCCATCGGGGCAACCAGGACGCCCGGGACTCCGGACCACCGGGACGCCCACCGTCCCGACAATTCGGGGGTTCTTGCCATCTCGGGGAACCTGGACTCCCGGCAACCGAGATTCCCGCCGCCCTTGAGGTGACCAGGTGAGTGGGGTGACGGCGGGCATCGCCCACCGTCACCCCAGGGTCTCAACCTCGGCGTTCACCGTGCTCGACGCAGGTGGCGGTCCACCCCGTCGGCACGACCTGCACCTTCATCCGGCGACGGCAGTCGGCGCAGTAGCGCGGTGGTTCGAGCTGCCGGGCGGTCACACACGCGGCGTGATCGCCCTCCGCGGCGGCGAGGCCGCAGCGATCGCAATACATCAGAACGTCGCCGACAGCGACTTGACCGGCATCTTCAGGTCCTTGAGAAGCTCCAGGTCAGCGGTCGCCGAGCGGCCCAGCGTGGTCAGGTAGTTGCCGACGATCATCGCGTTGATGCCGCCGAGCAGGCCGTCGCGCGTACCCAGATCGCCCAGGGTGATCTCACGTCCGCCCGCATAACGCAGGATGGTCCGCGGCATCGCCAGCCGGAACGCGGCGATCGCCCGCAGTGCGTCGCGCCCCTCGACCACCGGACGGTCCCCGAACGGAGTGCCCGGCCGCGGCGACAGGAAGTTGAGCGGAACCTCGTGCGGGTCGAGCTCGGCCAGCTGGGCGGCGAACTCGGCCCGCTGCTCCAGGGTCTCCCCCATGCCGAGGATGCCGCCGCAGCAGACCTCCATGCCGGACTCCCGGACCATGGTCAGCGTGCTCCAGCGCTCCTCCCACGAGTGGGTGGTCACCACATTGGGGAAGTAGGAGCGGCAGGTCTCCAGGTTGTGGTTGTAGCGGTGCACACCCATCTCGGCCAGCTCGTCGACCTGCTCCTGGGTGAGCATGCCGAGGCTCGCGGCGACCTGGATGTCGACCGCCTCCTTGATCGCCTGCACGCCGGCGCGCATCTGGTCCATCAGGCGCTTGTCCGGCCCGCGGACCGCGGCGACGATGCAGAACTCGGTCGCACCGGTGGCCGCGGTCTGCTTCGCGGCCTCCACGAGGGAGGGAATGTCGAGCCAGACAGCCCGGACGGGGGACGCGAACAGGCCCGACTGCGAGCAGAAATGACAGTCCTCGGGGCAGCCACCGGTCTTGAGCGAGACGATGCCCTCGACCTCGACCTCCGGGCCGCACCATTTCATCCGGACTTCGTGAGCAAGCTGGAGCAGCTCCGGCAGGTCCTCGTCGGGCAGCTGGAGGACCTCCAGAATGCCCGCCTCGTCGAGACCGGCGCCGTCGTCGAGCACCCGGGCACGGGCCCGGTCGAGGATCTTCGGCATGCCCGTACCCTACAGAGTTCCCAGCACGGTAGGACTGTCGGAGCTGGGTGATAGTTTGCCAGTCTGGTGATCAATGGGGGTGTCTTGGCGGACTGGTTGAAGGCGCTCGACCGGCTGGCCCACGAGCGGGCCAAGGCGGGGCTCACCCGTCAGCTGCGGCCGCGGACGGCCGGCGACACCGTCATCGATCTCGCCGGAAACGACTACCTCGGCCTCTCCGATCACCCTCAGGTGATCACGGCGGCACGGCAGGCCCTGGAGACGTACGGTCTGGGCGCCACCGGATCCCGCCTGGTCCGGGGTACGACGGACCTGCACACCGCCCTCGAGGACGCCCTGGCCAGCTGGACCGGCTGTGAGGCGGCGCTGGTCTTCTCCTCGGGCTACCTGGCCAACCTGGCCGTGGTCCGGGCCCTCTCCGCGGTCTGCGATCTGGTCGTCTCCGATGCGTACAACCATGCGTCCCTGATCGACGGTTGCCGGATCTCCGGCCTGCCGGTGAAGGTCGCCCCGCACAACGACCCGGCCGCTGTCGCCGCCCTGCTCGACGCACACCCCGGCCGGGCCGCGGTCGTCACCGAGTCGGTGTTCTCCGTCGACGGCGACCTCGCCCCGCTCGCCGCCCTGCACGCGGTCACCTCGGCCCGGGGCGCGCTGCTGATCGTCGACGACGCGCACGCTCTCGGTCTGCTCGGCGAGTCCGGGGCGGGCGGGGTCGCGGCCGCCGGCCTGGCCGGCGCATCCGACGTGATCGTCACCGCGACGCTGTCCAAATCACTCGGCGGCGCCGGTGGCGTGGTGGCCGGGCCGGCGGCGCTGGTCCGGCACCTGGTCGACACCGGGCGCAGCTTCATCTACGACACCGCCCCGCCTCCGGCCGTGGTCGCCGGTGTGCTCGCCGCCGTCGAGGTGGCCCGTGCCGCCGACGACCGGCGGGCCGTGCTGTTGCGCCGGGGCACCCATCTCGCGGCCGGGCTTCGCTCCGCCGGCCGGCCCGCCCGTGATCCGGCGGCCGGTGTGCTGTCGGTGCCGGCACCGGGCCCGGAGGCCGCCGTGGCCTGGGCCGCCGACTGCCGCGATCGCGGGGTGGCGGTGGGCTGTTTCCGGCCACCGTCGACACCGGACGGCAGTTCGCGACTGCGCCTGACCGTGAACGCGGGCGTCCCCGAGGAGGCTTTCGCCCGAGCCCTCACCGTGATCCTGGAGTGCGCACCATGACCGCCGACCCCCCTGAGGCGACCCCCCGGCCCCGTCTGTCGCTGGTCGCGCCGCCACCCCGTCCCGAGCGAGGCAGCGGGGGTCATGGGCTTCCCGTCGCCACACCGGCGCCGGCCCGGATCCTGAGCGCCGTTCCGGATCCGTTGCAGGCGCACGGCGGCGGCCACCGCCCGGTGCCCCATCCCGTGCCGGCAGCGCACCCGGCCGCCGGCGGGACGAACCCGAACGACACCGTCGCGGTACCGCCGAACAGCGACCCCACGGCACAGCCGAACGACCGGACCACGGCACAGCCGAACAGCGACCACACAGCTCAGGCGAACGACTGGACCGACGACCGGACCGCGGCGCAGCCGAACGACCGGACCGACGACCGGATCGCAGCGCAGCCGAACGACCGAACCGCAGCCCGGCCGGACGGCGGGAGCCCGGCGCAGCTCAGCGACCAGAGCGTCGACCGGATCACGGAGCAGCCGAACGACTGGGCCGACGGCCGGACCGCGGCGCAGCCATACGAGCGCACCGTGACGCGGCCGGACAACGGCGCCGCGGCATGGTCGAGCGGCGTCACCGGGGCGGACCCGCGCACCGAATTGGAACCGCACGACGGGACGGGACAGGGTGACGGGACCGAGGCGGAGCCGAACGCCGTGCCCGAGCCGGAGGAGACCTCTTCCGACGACACGGTGACGCCATCGGGCGTACCGAATACGGAAGAAACGGTGTCCCCCGCCGAACCGGAAGCAGACGGCGAACCGGAATCGGACCGCGAAGCGGAATCCGAGCGTGAAGCGGAATCGGACCGGGAGCCGGCGGCGAATCCGGACGAGTGGCATGGGATCGTGCTGGTCACCGGCACCGACACCGAGGTGGGCAAGACGATCGCCACCGCCGCGATGGCCGCGGCCGCCCAGGCCGCCGGCCTCCGGGTCGCCGTGATCAAACCCGGTCAGACCGGCATCGCGACCGGCGCGCCCACGGACGCCGACGTGATCACCCGCCTGGCCGGTCCGGACACCGTCCGCACCCTCGCCGAGTATCCGGAGCCGCTCGCCCCGCTCGCCGCGGCCAAGGTCGCCGGGCTGCCACCGCTGGACCTGTACGACGTGGTCGACGCGATCCGCGCGGAGGCCGTGAAACACGATCTGGTGCTGGTCGAGGGCGCCGGTGGCCTGCTGGTGCCGATGGGTCTGCGCCCGTCCGGGGAGGCGTGGACGTTCGCCGACCTGGCCACGACGCTGGGCTCCGGAATGATCGTGGTGGCGCGCGCCGGCCTGGGTACTTTGAATCACACCGCGCTCACCCTGGAGGCGCTGACCCGTCGCGGCGTGCACGCCAGGGTGATCCTCGGCGCGTGGCCGGCCGAGCCGGAGCTGGTGCACTGGGCGAACCTCGGCGAGCTGGTTCCGCACCTGGTCGGAGCGTTGCCGGCGGGTGCCGGGTCGATGGATCCGGGGGTGTTCCGGCGGTCCGCTCCGGGCTGGCTGACCCCGCCGCTGCACGGTGTTCTGGACAACTGGCGCGTGTGGGCGGAGGAGGCGGGCTGACCTGACACCCGGCACAATTACTGTCCGGGGAGGTGATCCGCATGCACACTGGCCGGGTGGCTTTCACCCTGACGATCGACTGTGGCGGCGGCGGCATCAAGGGTTCCGTCCTGGACGAGGCGGGAACGATGCGGGCGCAGCCGATCCGGGTGCCGACGCCCTATCCCCTGCCACCCGATCTGTTCGTCAAGACGCTGGTGACTCTCGGCGAGCAGCTGCCGAACGCGGATCGGGTGACCGTCGGCATGCCCGGCATGATCCGGCACGGCGTCGTGGTGGCGACCCCGCATTACGTGACCCGGTCCGGGCCGCGCACCAAGATCGATCCCGAGCTGGTGGACGTGTGGCACGGGTTCGACGCCCGGACCGCGCTGGCCGAGGCGTTCGGGCTGCCCACCCTGGTGCTCAACGACGCCGAGGTGCACGGCGCCGGAGTGGTCGCCGGGACGGGGTGCGAGCTGGTGCTGACCCTCGGCACCGGGCTGGGCTGCGCACTCTTCGACGGCGGTGAGCTGGCCCCGCACCTGGAGATGTCGCAGGCTCCGGTGCGGTGGGGCATGTCCTACGACACGTATATCGGTGAGCACGAGCGCCGGCGGCTCGGTGACGCGCTCTGGTCGCGCCGGGTCCGTAACGTGGTCGAGGGGTTCCGCCCGGTCTTCCGGTGGGACCGGGTCTATCTGGGCGGCGGCAACTCCCGGCTGATCACCCCGGCCCAGCTGGCCCGGATGGGCGACGACGTGGTCGTGGTGCCGAACACGGCGGGCATCGTCGGCGGGGTCCGCGCCTGGACGCTGGGGCAACGCTGATGGTGATCCGGCCGGCGGCGGTCCTGCTCGACTTCGGTGGGGTGCTCGCCGACGCGCCGCATCGCGCCGAGCGCCCCGACCTGGTGCTGCGCCTCTACAACCTGATCGACGGCGCGCTTGCCCCGGGCCGCATCCAGCAGTCGCTGATCGACGGTGCCGCCGCCTACGCCCGCTGGCGCGACGAGGACTGCCCGGACGAGCTGTCGCACCTGGCCGTCTGGGAACGGTTCGTGATCCACGACTGGCCGCCGCTGGCGCAGGCCCGGGTGCGCGGCTCGGTCACCCGGCTCAGCTACGACTGGGCGTGGCGCGAGGGCTGGGCGCTGCGGCCCGGTATCCCCGAGTTCCTCCGTTCGTGCTCGGACCGGGGCATCCCGCTCGCTGTCGTCAGTAACACCCTGTGCGGCGCGGCGCACCGCGACTTCCTGACCAACGCGGGTGTCGGAGAGTTCTTCGCGGCGCAGATCTACAGCGATGAGGCGGGCGTCCGCAAACCCAACCCGCAGATGATCTGGAACGCCACCGATGCCCTCGGCGTCGCGCCGGCCGCCTGCTGGTTCGTTGGCGACAGCCGGCGGCGTGACATCGCCTGCGCCCGGCGCGCCGACATCGGCGCGGCGATCCTCATGCCGTCCGGCCGGGAGGACTCCGGCGGCGACCAGGCCGAGCCGGACGCCGTCGTGGCCGACGGCTTCGGGCTCCTGGCCCTCTGAGGCCGCGCTGCGGTGGGGCTCTCACCGCTGTCTCAGCGGCGCTGAGACAGCGGTGACGACCAGCCTGGGGTTGCCGGTCAGGAGGAGGTGACCTGCCAGACGGTGGTACGGCGGATCGGCATGCTCTCCAGCTCCTCGATCACCGGGACGTCGTAGACCGCCCGCTGGATCAGGCCCTCCGGCAGGTAGGCGCGGCCGGGATCACCGACCAGCACCAGTGAGCCACGGCCGGCGGCCCGGCGCAGGAACGGCAGCACCCGCCCGGCCATCTCCCGGCTGTAGAAGACGTCACCGGCGAGCACGACACCGTAGACGTCGTCGCGGTCGAGCAGGTCCGCCTCGACCGTCGCCACCCGTACCCCGTTGAACTCGGCATTGGCCTGGGCCGCGGCCAGCGAGAGCGGATCGATGTCGTTGGCCGTCACCGGTGTCGCTCCGGCCCGGGCCGCGGCGACCGCGACCAGGCCGGAGCCGGTCGCCAGGTCGAGCACGCTGCGCCCGGCGACCAGGTCCGGGTCGTCGAGGATGTGCCGGGCCAGGGCCTGCCCGCCGGCCCAGGCGAACGCCCAGAACGGCGGTGGCTGCGGGGTCCCAGCCGACTCGGTCGCCTCCCACAGCGCGATCGGGTCCTCCGCCTGGAACAGCGAGATCTCGGGGACGAACGGAACCGGCGCGGGCACGGTGTGGGTACGGACGAACTCCAGAAGCACTCTGCGATTGTGCCGTCGCCGCTCAGATGTGCGGCAACCGGGCCGATCAGTTCGACGAGGGCGTACGTCGGGAGGGAGCGCCGATGCCGACACGGTGGCCTGCCACCATCTTCGGCGCCTGGATGGTGGTACTCGCCGTGGCCTTCGGGCTGCAGCCGGGTCTACAGGCGCCGCTGCGACTGGTCGCCGGAGTGTCCGCGGTGGTGGCCCTCTCTCTGGGGGTCCGCCGGAGCCGGCCCGACGACGTCAAACCGTGGTGGGTGCTGGCCGGGGCAGTCGTCCTGTCGGCGGTCGGTGGTGCGGCCGCGTCCGCGCCCTCCTTCGTCACCGACTGGCTGACCTGGCTGGAGCCGACCGGGGTCGCGTTGCTGCTGGTCGCGTACGCCGCACTGGCCGTCGCCCTGGCCGGTTTCGTGGACCGCCGCACCAGTTCGTCGCGGGACATGGCCGGCCTGCTCGACGCGCTCACCGTCACGTCCGGGGTGGCACTGCTGATCTGGACGTTCGTGGTCGGACCGCGGCTGGAGGGTTCGGCCGCCACCGGCTGGACCGAGATCGCCATGCCGGTCGCCGACCTGCTCTGCCTCGGGTTGCTGATCCGGCTCGCGACCATGCCGGGCCGGCTGGTCGCCCCCGGCTACATGCTCGGCGCCGGAGTGGTGGCGCTGCTCGTCGCCGACGTGGGCCGGGCCTCCGGTTTCGGTCACCTCGCCCTCTACACGGCGGCGGGACTCGCCGCGCTGATCCCGTCGATGGCCGAGCTGACCCGGCCGGCCGAGACGCCACCGGCCGAGACCAGCCACGCCCGGCTGGCGCTGCTCGGGTTCGCGGCGATGGTCGCGCCGACCGTGCTGCTGGTGAAGATGTTCCGGGACGGGCAGTTCGCCGGCCTGACCGTGGTGGCGGCGCTCAGCACGCTGATGGTGGCGCTGGTCCTGGCCCGGATGGCCGGCATCATGGCGAGCCACCGGCAGGCGATGTCCCGGGAACGGGCGCTGCGGGAGGCCTCGGCGGCGCTCGTCTCGGCCGCCGACAGCGAGGCGGTCGGTCTGGCCGTACGCACCGCGGTCGCCCAGCTGATCCCCGGTGACGTGCCGCACGGCGTGGTCCTCGCGATCGCGATCGCGCAGACCGAACCGCAGTCGCCGGAGGCCGCCGCGCAGGCCGGCGTGGACCGGGCCACCGGCACCGCCGCCCGGCTGGTCACCACCCGCGACGTGGACTGGGCGGTGGCGGTACGCCTGACCCAGTTCACGAAGACGCTGCGCTGCCCGATGGTGCTGAAGGACCGGCCGGGCGGCGACCCGCTCGTCGGTGTCCTGCACGTGGGCGCGCCGACCTGGGCGCTGCTGGAGCTGCAACGGTCGGTGGAGGTGCTGGCCGCCCAGGTGGCGCTGGCGCTGGAGCGGATCGCGCTCGGGCACGAGGTGGCCAGGCGCAACAGCGAGACCTACTTCCGGACGCTGATCCAGAACACCGCCGACGTGATCACGATCCTCGACGAGGACGACCGGATCCAGTACGCCAGCCCGTCCGCGGTCGGTGTCTTCGGCGGCGACCCGACCGGTGCCCTGCTGCCCGAGGTGATCCATCCCGGCGAGCGGGCCCGGCTGGGCGACGTGCTCGCGGCCGTCCGCGGCGGCCACCAACTGGAGCAGCAGCTCGACTTCCGGGCGCGGGGCAACCGGCGTACCGAGGTGCTCCTCGAACTGCACTGCCGCGACCTGCGCGCCGAACCGACGGTGTCCGGCCTGGTCATCACCATGCGTGACGTCACCGAGCAGCGGCGCCTCCAGAACGAACTCACCCACCAGGCGTTCCACGACGCGATGACCGGCCTGGCGAACCGGGTGCTCTTCAACGACCGGCTGGCGCACGCGGTGGCCCGCAGTACCCGCGACGGCTCGGTGATCGGCGTGCTCTTCATCGACCTGGACGACTTCAAGATGGTCAACGACACGCTCGGTCACGCGGTCGGCGACCAGCTGCTGATCGAGGTGGCGCACCGGATCGCCGGAGCGCTGCGGGCCGACGACACCGCCGCCCGCCTCGGCGGCGACGAGTTCGCCGCCATCGTGGAGAACGTCAACGACCCCGGCGCCGTCGAGGAGACCGCCAACCGGATCTTCGCGGCGCTGGCCGAGCCGGTAGTCACCGATGCCAAGCCGCTGTACGCGATGGCCAGCATCGGCATCACCACCACCCCCGAGGGCAACGACGCCGACGAACTGCTCCGCCAGGCCGACCTCGCGCTGTACGTGGCCAAGGGCGCCGGCAAGAACCAGTGGCGCCGCTACCAGGCGCACCTGCACAACGAGATGGTCGAACGGCTGGAACTGCGGTCGGCGCTGGACCACGCCGTCAACGAGGGCCACTTCCTGCTGCACTACCAGCCGATCGTCGACCTGCCGTCGGGCACGGCCGTCGGGTTCGAGGCGCTGGTCCGCTGGCACCACCCGAAACGCGGCGTCATCACGCCGGACCAGTTCATCGAGGTCGCCGAGGAGAGCGGACTGATCCTGCCGATGGGCCGCTGGGTGCTGGAGGAGGCGCTGCGTACGGTCGCCGAGTGGCGGCGCATCCTCCCGCCCGGGCAGGCGCCGTACATGAGCGTCAACGTGTCGGTCCGGCAGTTCCGGGAGAGCGGGTTCGTCGATCAGGTCCGGACCGCGCTCGCGCACACCGGAGTGCCGCCGGAGGCGCTGATGCTGGAGATCACCGAGACGCTGCTGGTCAAGGACGACGAGCGGATCTGGACCGACCTGGGCGTCCTGCGCGAGATGGGCATCCGGATCGCCATCGACGACTTCGGCACCGGTTACTCGTCGCTCGGCTATCTGCGTTCCCGGCCGATCGACGTCATCAAGATCGATAAGACGTTCATCGACGACATGGTTCTCGGGCAGCAGCCGATGGCCCTGGTGAGCGGCATCGTCAGTCTCGCGCAGTCGCTGGGGCTGACGGTCGTCGCCGAAGGCATCGAGGACGCCACCCACCGGGAGGTCCTGGTCCGCCTGGGCTGCCCCCTGGGTCAGGGCTTCCTGTTCTCCAGTCCGCTCGGCCCCACCGAGGTCCTGGCCTGGATGCGAAGCCCCCAGTCGATAGCCGTCTGACCAGCCCTCCCCAACTGGCCGCCACCGCTGCCTCAACCACGTCGAGACAGCGGTGACAGCCAGCCACGACGATCCGGCTGGCACCCACCGCTGCCTCAACCGCGTTGAGACAGCGGTGGCAACCAGCCGCGACGACCCGGCTGGCGCGTGCCGCTGCCTCGATCGGTTTGAGACAGCGGTGACGACCAGCCGCGAGAATCCGGCTGGCACCCACCGCTGTCTCGATCGGCTTGAGACAGCGGTGACAACCAGCCACGACGATCCGGCTGGCGCGTACCGCTGTCTCGGTCGGTTTGAGACAGCGGTGACGACCAGCCACCGCGAGAGGGGCCGGCTCGTGGAGGGGTGGGGTCAGGCGTCCGGGCCTCGGCGGCGTAGCTCGTCGACCTGGGTCATGGCGGCGCGGAGATCGGTGAGCCAGTCCTCGGTGTGGCGGCCCACCAATTTGACGCACCAGGCCAGGGCCTCCGACCGGGAACGGGCCACCCCCGCGTCGACGAGGGTGTCGAGCACCTGCCGCTCGGGCTGGCGCAGGCGGGTCATCACCGGGGCGGACAGGTGGGTGAACAGCTCCGAGGCGTCGCCGCACCGTGCTCCCCAGGCGACTTTGCGCTGGTAGCGGTGCTCGACCTGGCGGGCCACCCGGATCCGGGCGTCGCGGGTGTCCTCGCGGAACTGGGCGATCCGGCCGGCCTGGGCGGCGGCCGCATCAGCCTCGGTGACGTCGTCACCCAGCTCGGGACGGGGCAGCCGGCCCCAGATGACGATCTCGTCACGATCGATGACGACTTCGGGCCGCTCGGCGAACCACCCGTCCGGAACCGCTCCGGCGATCCAGGCGGCAGCGTCATCAGCGGCGGGCGGCTCAGCACGACCACCCTGTTGGGCAAAACGGACTCGCATCTCAACCTCCCCAACTTACGTGATTACATGCTTACAGCGTTCCAGTCGCTTCGGCCACTGTCCGACCGAGCAGGTCGTCGGATTCTGCCGACAGCACAAACCGCCGAGTTTCGGCGGTCGACCAGTCAGGGCGACAGTCCAGGAACCGGTCAGACCCGGCCCCATCGAGGAACTGCGCCTCTCGCCGATCAGGCAGGGCGGCAGACCGAAGGACCAGGAAGAAAGGCACGCCAGGCAGGACCGCACCTCAGGCAGGACCGCACCCGCTGCAGGAACGGCAGGCCAGACAGGACGGCAGGACGGCAGGCCAGACAGGACGGCCGGGCAGCAGGCCAGGCAGGGCAGCAGGCCAGGCAGGGCAGCAGGGCAGTAGCCCAACCCGGAACCGGCAAGTCGGGAGGGTGGCCGAACGGTGTCCGTGGTTCAGGCAACCAGCCGGCCAGGACGCGGTAGGCACGCACGCACCGCCGGCACGCACCCACACGCACTCACTACTGGCGCTGACCACCGGCGCTCACGATGCGCGAAACGGCGAACCGCCCCGGCACCGGAGAATCGGCGACGAGGCGGCTCGGGTCGAGGGCCACGAAACAGTGGCGGCGGGTGCGCAAGGTCCACTACGCTGCGGAGCCAGCGCTCGGGGGAGCGCCGAAGGCTCAGACCGGCTGGGGGGCGACGACCGCGGTGACGACCGCGAAGGCCACCCGAGCAGTCGGTGTCACGACTGGCACGGTGCGTCCCCTCTACCCTCCAGAGGGAGTGGGAGCGCTCCCACGTGTGACGTTACCGTACATTCACTTCGGCGAAAAGACCTGCGGGCAGGTTGGTACCCGGCAATTGCGACATGCCAGAACGGGCAATTTGCACTTGCTGCCTTCCGGGCGACAGAATGAATGCGACGACGAGCATTCGCGAGCTGGACTGGCGTGTGCACGCAGCGTCAGCCGAATAACTCGCTGTAGGAGTCGAACAACCATGGCCAAGCAGATAATTACCGTGCTGACGGACGACCTCGACGGTACGGAAGCGGACCGCACCGTCGAATTCGGCCTCGACGGGGTCAACTACACGATCGACCTGTCCGAGAAGAACGCTGGCAAGCTGCGTAAAGCCCTGGAACCGTTCCTCTCCTCGGCAACCCGGCTGGGCCGTAACGGTAACGTTCCGACCCCTGCCCGGCGCGCAGTTCCGGCCGTCTCGAGCCGTTCCAGCCGCGACCAGAATCAGGCCATTCGGGAGTGGGCCAACAAGAACGGCTACACCGTCTCAGAGCGTGGACGGATCCCGAGTGAGGTCGTCGAGGCGTACCACAGCAAGCGCTAGTTTCCGCGAGCAATCGGCGCCACCCGCTGACGGGTGGCGCCGTTTGCCGTCGAAAGGGGAGGTCGTGGCCGTCGTCATCGTGACCGGGGCGTCGAGCGGGATCGGGCGGGTGATCGCCGTGCGCCTGGCGGCCCGCGGCGACACCGTGGTCCTCGCCGCACGCCGGGCCGCCGAGCTGGAGTCGGTGGCCGCGGAGATCGCGACGGCGGGCGGCACGGCGGTGCCCGTCCCGACCGACGTCACCGACCCCAGGGCTGTGGATGCGCTGGTGGAGCGGGCCCTGACGGTCACCGGCCGGATCGACGCCCTGATCAACAACGCGGGCGCCGGTGGCGACAAGTCGATCCTGGCCGACGAGGCCGAGGTTCGGGCGGTCGTCGAGGTGAACCTGCTGGCACCGATCCGGCTGATGCGGGCGGTGGTCCCGATCATGCGGGAGCAGGGATCCGGTTCCATCGTGAACATCGGCTCGGTGGCCGGCGAGATCGGTATCAGCGGGATCTATTCGGCCACCAAGTTCGGTCTACGGGGGATGAACGACTCGGTACGCCGGGAACTGGCCGGCACCGGTATCGGCGTCACTCTGGTCGAGCCCGGGCACATTGCCACCGACATGACCGCGCACCGTTCCGGTCTGCCCGGCCCGGAAATCGTGGCCGCGGCCGTGGAACGCGCTCTGACCCGGCCGCGGCGCCGGGTGGTCGTTCCGGGAAAGTATCGGGCCGCCATCCTCCTGGCCAATGCCCTGCCGGCGATCCCGGATCGTCTCTACGCGGGCGAAGCGGCCGGTAAAAAGAGCCGGAGCACCGGAAACACGGACCGGACGGGGGGAAACGAGGGGCCACCCGACGGAAAGGGTGGCGAGGGGAATTCCGGATAGCCGGCCCGCAGCGCCGGGCTTCGATAGCCGTGCGACCGCGGCCATTCCCGGCGCGCTCACAGGAAATCCACAAGCGGGCCCATTCGAATGGAACGCCACCGGCTCGACGTAAACCAGCTGCCTAAAAGGGCGGTTCAACGTCCCGATCAGGGGTACCGCAACACCCATGCGTGTAGTGATCGTGGGCGCCAGTGGGAACTCCGGCACCGCTCTGCTGCGCCGCCTGCGCTCCGAACCCGACCTGGACCTGGCCGGTGTCTGCCGCCGCCCGCCCGCACCGTCCGGCCCGTACGCGGACGTCGCCTGGCACGCGATCGACATCGGCTCCGACGACGCCACGGACCGCTTGGCCGACGTGTTCGCCGGCGCTGACGCGGTCGTGCACCTGGCCTGGCAGATCCAGCCCAGTCACGATCAGCGCCGCCTGTACCGGACGAACGTCCTCGGCAGCCGCGCCGTCTTCCGCGCCGCGATCCGGGCGGGCGTCTCCGTCCTGGCGCACGCGTCGTCGGTCGGTGTCTACGCGCCCGGCCCGAAACGGGCGTTCGTCCGCGAGACATGGCTGCGCACCGGCGTGCCCGAATCGTCCTACAGCCGCCACAAGGCACTCGTGGAACGCATGCTCGACGAGATCGAGTCCGACCATCCGACGATGCGGATCGTCCGCCTCCGCCCGGGCCTGATCTTCCAGCGCAACGCCGGCACCGAGATCGCCCGGTACTTCGCGGGCCCGCTGCTCCCGGCGAAGCTGCTCCGATTCGGCCGCATCCCGGTCGTCCCCCAGCATCCCGCCCTCCGCATGCAGGCGGTTTACGCCGACGACGTGGCCGACGCCTACCTGCGCGTCCTCCGCGCCGACGTGCGGGGCGCCTTCAACCTAGCCGCCGGCCCCGTCCTCGACGCCGACATCGTCGGTCGCGCTTTCCACGGCGTACCGCTGCGGATTCCGGGTCTGCTCTTGGAAGGCGCCGCCGCGCTGACCTGGCAGCTCAGGCTGCAGCCGGTCGACCGCGGATGGGTTCGCCTGGCGCTGAAGGCGCCCCTGATGAGCTGCGACCGCGCAGCCGGCGACCTGGGCTGGCGGCCGGCGACCGACGCGGTGAGCGCTTTCTGCGAACTTCTCGCCGGCATGGCCGACACCTCCGGCACCGCGAGCCCGCCTCTGGCGGAGGACCCCGACCTGCCCGGACGCTTCGGCGGCCTGCTGCGCGGCCGCCTCCCCGGAACCGGAAACCCTTACTGATCCGGTACGCCGTCCGCCACCGACAACCGCACCACCAGTACCGCCACTCCCCCGCAAGGCGCCTGTCCCCTTCAGGCCGACAGCGCGCCCGCCGGGCGAATGCGCGCCTCAACACGACGACGCCCACCACAACCGCAGTCAGCAGCCGCTCTGATCAGCCGGGCTAGGGCCCGGGCGAGACGCGGGGCCGGGCGGGACGCGGGGCGGGCGGGACGCGGGGCCCGCATGGGGCTCGGGCCCGCCTGGGACGTGGGGCCCGCCCGGGACACCGGTCAGTCGGATAACTCCGGATCGGTGATCAAGGGTGACGAGGGGGCTGCTTCGCCGGTGGGGTGGCGGCCGTAGGGTGGGCGGCGTGCTTCGTGAGGTCACTGCCATCCGGTATGTCACGCCACTGCGGGAAGGCGGGTCGCTTCCCGGGGTGGTCGAGGCCGACGATCTCGGCACCTATGTGGTGAAGTTCCGCGGAGCGGGACAGGGACCCCGGGCCCTGGTCGCCGAGGTGATCGCCGGGGAACTGGCCCGGAGTCTCGGGCTTCCGGTGCCGGAGCTGGCCCGGGTGGAGTTGGATCCGGTGGTCGCGCGGGCGGAACCGGACGAAGAGGTCCAAGAGCTGATCAAGGCCAGTGCCGGGGGCAACCTCGGGATGGACTTCCTGCCCGGCGCGCTCGGGTATGACCCGGTGGCGCACCCCGTCGAGTCGGGGCTCGCGAGCCGGGTGATCGCGTTCGACGCGTTCGTGGAGAACGTGGACCGCAGCTGGCGCAACCCGAACCTGCTGATCTGGCACGGCGGGCTGTGGTTGATCGACCACGGAGCGACCCTCTACTTCCACCACAACTGGCCCCGGGCGGAAAGCGTCGTGCACCGGCCCTACAAGTGGGACGACCACGTGCTCAAGCCCTACGCCGGCGATCTCGCGTCGGAGGGGCCCGCGCTGGCCGAGCGGATCACCCCGGACCTGCTGGCGGAGGTGATCGCCCTGGTGCCGGAGGAGTGGCTGGAGGACGGTGACCGGGACGCCTATCTGAACCACCTGTCGGCGCGGGCCGCGCAGCCGGAGGCGTGGCTGCCGTGACCATCAGACTGACCCCCTACGAGTACGCGATCATCCAGGCGGTGCCACGGATCGAACGCGGTGAACTGATCAACGTCGGCGTGCTGCTCTACAGCCAGCGGCACGACTTCCTGTCGGCGGGGACACACCTGGACGAGGCGCGGCTCCGGGCGCTGGACCCGGCAGCCGATGTCCAAGGCATTCGGTCGGCCCTGGAGGCGTGGGAGACGACCTGCACCGGCGGCGGAGCGGCCGAGCAGATGCGTCTCGGCGAACGTTTCCGCTGGCTGGTAGCCCCCCGCAGCACGATCCTGCGCGCCGGCCCGGTCCACATGGGCCTGACCGCCGACCCCGCCGCCGAACTGCGAAGGCTCGTCGAACTCCTGGTCCACTGACCAGCCCACCAGCCGACCCGGCTCCCCGCCGTCCACGACAGCCGACCAAGACGGCCAGCAGCACGGCTGGGGTCGGCACGGTCAAAGCGGCTCCGCCGGGAGGTCACGGTCCCAGCGGCTTGGCCGCGACGGCACGACGGCCCGTGGCACGGACGGTGCGGCACGATCCAGCGGCTCGGCACGACGGCAAGACCGGCACGGCTCGGTTCGGTGGTACGGCACGACGTCAATAAGACGGCCGCCCGACGCCCGACGCCCGACGCCCGACGCCCGACGCCCAACGCCCAACGCCCAACGCCCAACGCCCAACGCCCAACGCCCAACGCCC
>NZ_QGGR01000003.1 GCF_003148685.1 Actinoplanes xinjiangensis
CGCCCAACGCCCAACGCCCAACGCCCAACGCCCAACGCCCAACGCCCAACGCCCAACGCCCAACGCCCAACGCCCAACGCCGACCAAGGGTGGCACGGCGGAGCCGTGCAAGGCCGAGCGCCGGACCGCGTCAGGCCGCTGCTGGGGAGGGGTGGCGCAGGTCGACGTCGTAGCGGTTGCCTCGGGGTGAGTGGCAGGTGACGGTGTCGCCGACGTGCAGGCGCGGGTCGGTGGCGTAGAGGAGGGCCAGGCGGTCCTCGGGTGAGGAGTCACCAGCGTCGGATGCGACGAGCAACGAGGCGATCTCGTCGATCAGGGTGACGTCGCCGGAGTCCCAGGAGGGCAGGTCGGACCACGCTTCGGTGAGGGGGCGCCCGTCCAGGTCGGCGAGCATGGCGCGGTCGGCTCCCCAGAAATCCCACAGCAGGGTTTCGTCGCCCATCCGGTGGGCCAGCTCGGTGACGACATACTTCCGGATGAACAAGGGGCCGCCGAGGGGGATGCCGGGGCCCACACCGTACGTCTCGGGGTCGATCTCGCCGCGCCGGAAGGCGAGCCAGGACTGGGCCGCGGTGCGCAACCCGCCGGGGCCGAGAGGAACGTCGGCGGCGTCGACCGGGAAGCCGGCCGCCGGGTCGAGCTGGGTGTCGGTGGCGATCCAGCGGCTGCCGTCGTGGTACTCGGTGATGACGTGGTCGCAGTGGAAGCCGGGATGGAAGTAGTCGGCGAAGCCGACCCGGCTGCGGGCGGGAACACCTCCGGCCCGTAACGCCGCGACGGTGAGCAGGGTGAAGTCACGACAGCAGCCGACGATCCGCTGGTCGGCCGGGCGTGGCTCGTCGAGGGGCACGCCGGGCGGCAGAGTGTCGAGCATGGTCTCCACCCAGCGGCTGTCGATCTCGGCGAGCCGGTCAGGCGGGAAGTCGAGGCCGGACGCGCGGTAGTGCACGACAAGATTCCGGACAGCGGCACCGACCACGGCGACAACATCGGAACACCCGGCAGCTCCGGAAAGACCGGCACCCACAGAAGCGACACCGCCAGAAAGACCGGCACCCGCAGAGGCAGCACCGCCGAAAAGACCGGCACCCACAGAGGCAGCACCGCCGAAAAGACCGGCACCCACAGAGGGAGCGCCGCCGAAAAGACCGGCACCCACAGAAGTGGCACCGCCGGACGGAGCGGCATCCGACGGGGCAGCGCCACCGGGAAGAGCGGCATCCGGAAGGGCGGCGGTGCCGGAAAGGGCGGCAAGGCGGCCGAGGTGACGGCCGGGATCGGAGAAGCGGGTCTGTCGTGTGTAGTCCATCGGTCTCACCCTTCGAAAGGCTGGGCCACGTGCACGAACGGGTCGGTCGCGGCGAGTCTGTCCCAGCTGTCCAGATAGATCTCGCGCGGTGGCGCGGTGTGGATCAGGCCCGCGGCGCGGACGTGCTGGAAGACCGCCTCGTAGGCCTGGGTGATGCGGGGATAGAAGCAGTCATCGCGGGTGACCTCCGCATACGCCACCAGGCGGGCCGGCTCGATCCGGATGGTGATCCGGCCGGACGGCTCGATCGGGCCGGTGAACGGGACACAGACCTCGACCTGGGCCTCGCTGTCGGGGGTCACCTGGCCGTGGTAGATCACCCAGTGCTCACCGGTCGCCGCGGCGTCCTGATCCTCCAGGTGGCGGCGGATCTCCCACTCGGCGGCGCCGATCTCCGGCACGAGGTGCTCCTGGTCGACCTCGATGTGCAGGGTCGCGACCTTCCGCGCCGGGCGGGCGTCGATGTGGACGGCATATCGCCGTGGTGGCTCGTCGCCGTGTGCGAGCCGGGTGCGCAGCCAGGTGTAGCTCTCGCGCCGGGCCGCGGCCGCCGCCTCCTCGGCGGCCCACCACCGGTCGAGCCGGCGCACCGCTTCGGCATCGGGCAGGTCGAGTGTCTCGGCGATGACGGCGAGGGGCATGCCGAGCCGGCGCAGCAGGCTGATCCGGCTCGCCCGGTCGAGTTGACCGGCGGTGTATCGCCGGTAGCCGCTGGGATCCACCTCGGCCGGTGGCAGCAGACCGGACCCCTCGTAGAGCCGCAGCGCCTTGACGGAGAGCCCGGCCCGCCGGCCGAACTCCCCGATGGTCATGGCTCGACCCTCCACAGAACCGCTGTTCATGGATTCGATGGTGGAGCCTGCCCCAGGGGCCGAGTAAAGGGGGCACACTGATCGAATGCAGCTCCCGCTGAACCCACCGGTCAAGCCGATGCTCGCCAAACCCGTCGCGGACATCCCGCCCGGCCAGGTCTACGAGCCGAAATGGGATGGATTCCGGTCGATCGTCTTCCGGGACGGCGACGAGGTGGAGATCGGCAGCCGCAACGAGAAACCGATGACCCGGTACTTCCCCGAGGTGGTCGAGGCGATCCTCGCCGAGTTCCCGGAGCGCGCGGTGATCGACGGCGAGGTGATCGTCGCCGACACCGAGCGCAACACGCTCGACTTCGAGGCTCTCCAGCAGCGCATTCATCCGGCGGCGAGCCGCGTCAGACTGCTCTCCGAGCAGACCCCGGCCAGTTTCGTGGCGTTCGACCTGCTCGCGCTCGGCGACGAGGACCTGACCGAACTGCCGTTCCAGAGAAGACGCGAGATGCTGGTGAAGTGCCTGGAGAACGCCAAACCTCCGGTGTACGTGACACCCGCGACCGACGATCTGGAGACGGCCCGCCGCTGGTTCGCCGAGTTCGAGGGCGCCGGGCTGGACGGCCTGATCGCGAAGGCCCGTGATCTCACCTATCAGCCGGACAAGCGGGTGATGGCGAAGGTCAAGCACAAACGCACCGCGGACTGTGTGGTGGCCGGTTACCGGGTGCACAAGTCGGCGGAGAACCGGATCGGCTCGCTGCTGCTGGGCCTGCACGACGAGCGCGGCGTCCTGGTGAGCGTCGGGGTGATCGGCTCGTTCTCGATGAAGATCCGGGAGGAGCTGTTCGAGGAGTTGCAGCCGCTGGTCACCACGTTCGAGGGACACCCGTGGAACTGGGCGGCGCACGAGCAGGGTGAGCGGACCCCCCGGAAGAACGAGGTGAGCAGGTGGAACGCGGGCAAGGACCTGTCGTTCACGCCGCTGCGCCCCGAACGGGTGGTCGAGGTCCGCTACGACTACATGGAGGGCGTCCGGTTTCGGCACACCGCCCAGTTCGAACGGTGGCGCCCCGATCGCGACCCGCTGACCTGCACATATGAGCAGCTGGAGCGGCCGGTGCGGTTCGATCTGGCCGAGGTGCTGACCAGCCGCTGACGGAGCGCCGGGCGCGGACCGGATAGGGTCGTTGCGTGGATCGTCGCTCACGCCTGGCTGTCGCAGTCCTCTCCGTGCTGGTTCTGACGGCGGGGTGCACGCTGCCCGCGTTCGCCCCGGACGGCTCCGATCAGCCGGCGCGCCAGGGCGGCGCGAGCACTCCCGCCCCGGCCGAATCCGGCTCGGCGATCCGGTGGAAACCGTGCCCCGAGGTGCCTCGCGGGCTGGTCGGCCGGACGGCGGCGGGCATGACCTACGACTGCGCCACGGTTCCGGTGCCGAAGGACTGGGCGGCGCCGGTCGCCGGGGAGACGTACGGCATCGACATGATCCGCATCCGGTCGGACCGGCAGAAGGACCGGATCGGTTCGCTGCTGCTGAACCCGGGCGGCCCGGGTGGTTCCGGCATCGACGTGGCGGTCTACCTGTCCTTCGGGCAGGCGCTGGGTGGCCTGCCCACCGAGGTCACCGACCGGTTCGACATCGTCGGGTTCGATCCGCGTGGTGTCGGCGAGTCCGACCCGGTGAAGTGCATCTCCACGAAGGATCAGGACGCGAGTTTCGCCGCCGACCCGGATCCGGCCGAGCAGGCCGCGTTCGACGAGATCGCGGCGCTGAACAAGCGGATCGCCGACGGCTGCGCGAAGGAGTACGGGCCGAGCCTGCGCACGTACTCGACCGAGCAGGCGGCCCGTGACCTGGACGCGCTGCGTGCCGCGGTCGGCGACGAGAAACTGACATACCTGGGTTTCTCGTACGGGACGCTGCTCGGCGCGACGTATGCCCAGCTGTTTCCGAAGAACGTGCGGGCCCTGGTGCTGGACGGCGCGGTGGACCCGACCGAGAACTACGTGTCCGGCTCGGAGCAGCAGGCGAAAGGCTTCGAGCGGGCGTTCACCAACTTCACGAAATGGTGTACGCAGAACGCCGCCAAGTGCCCGATCGCGCCGGACGCCCGCGGTGCGGTGACCGACGCTCTGGCGAAGGCGGAGACGTCACCGGTGCCCGGAGCAGACGGGCGGGAGGCCACGCCGGGCTGGATCTTCCTGAGCGTGATCTCGTCGCTCTACACCGAGTCCGGCTGGACCAGCCTGGCCGAGGCGATCGACGCGCTGGCGGCCGGCGACGCCGAGGGTGTCTTCGAACTGGCCGACCAGTACGCGGAGCGCGAGGACGGCAAGTACTCCAACCTGTTCGACGCCAACCTGGCGGTGAACTGCGCGGACACCGACAAGGCGCCGACCGTGGCGGAGGTGCGGCGGCTACAGGGCGAGTGGCGCACGAAGTACCCGATGTTCGGCCCGGCGCTGGCGATCGGGATGCTGCCGTGCACCTACTGGGGCGGCCAGCGTGACCCGTACCCGGTGGGCAAGGCGGAGGGTGCGCCGCCGATCGTGGTGGTGGGCACCACCGGTGACCCGGCGACGCCGTACGAGAACACCGCCGACCTGGCGAACATGCTGGGTGTCGGGCACGTGCTGACGTGGGAGGGCGAGGGGCACACCGCCTACCCGTCGACCGCCTGCATCCGGGACGCCGTCGACGCGTACCTCATCGATCTGAAGGTCCCGCAGGAGGGTCTGCGCTGTCCGCCGAAGTGACGGTGATGCCCTGGCGGGCGGCCATCTCCTCGAGCAGGGCCCGGGTGACCCGCAGATTCTCCTTGAGTTCCTCCTGCTCCTCGTGACGGAACGCGTCGTTGTTCACGATGAGCTTGCTGGAGAAGTGGGCGGTGATCAGCGGGATCACCAGCAGCACCATGACCGAGATGAGGATCCCGGCCATCACGCGGCCCTGCCACGACTTGGGTGAGATGTCGCCGTATCCGACGGTGGAGGCGGTGACGACCGCCCACCAGACCGAGTCGCCGAACGACATGCCCTTCTCGAAACGGTCGTAGAGGGTCCCGCAGACGACGATCAGGATCGAGTACGCGAGCAGCAACTTCTTCGGTGAGTTGGCCAGCCAGACGAGCCCGGCGTAGAAGAGTCGTGGCAGCGTGAGCAGCGCATGCATGTCGTCATCGTGCCCGACGTGAAGGGTCCATGACAGCCCGTGACAAGCTTCCGATCATGCAGATCCGGATCGCCACCCGTGCCGACGTCCCCGCCGTCCTCAGCCTGCTCGCCGACGATCACATCAGCCGCGACCGGGGTTTCGGTGTCGTTCCCGAGTCGGTCGACGCCGCCGTGTGGGCCGCCTTCGAGGCGATCGACGCGGACGACCGTAACGAGCTGATCGTCGCCGTCGACGGCGACGAGGTGATCGGCACGTGCCAGCTCACCTTCATCCCGGGGCTGAGCCGCAACGGGGCCGAGCGGATGCTGATCGAGGCGGTCCGGATCGACGTGGGCCGGCGCGGGCAGGGGCTCGGCGGGGAGCTGATCCGGTGGACGATCGAGCGGGCCCGCGAACGTGGCTGCGCGATCGTCCAGCTGACCACCGACAAACGGCGCACCGACGCACACCGCTTCTACACCGCACTCGGCTTCGAGGCCTCCCATGAGGGCATGAAGCTGCTGCTCCGCGACACGAACCGATAGGACTACTTCAGGTCGCGGTCCTTGGAGGGCTGCACCCGCTTGGGCTCGCCCGGCATCTTCGGGTGGTCCGGCGGGTAGGGCAGGTCGCCGAGACCGTCGCGTTCGTCGCGCTTCACCCACTCCAGCAGCGGGGTGAGGTCGTGGGCGACGTCGTCGATGCCGGCGTGCGGGTCGCCGACGGCGGCGAACCGGGGCGGCATGGTCCGCAGATCGAAGTCGTCGGGTTCGGCGGAGGCCAGCTCGTCCCAGGTGACCGGGGCGGAGACGGTGGCGCGGGCGTTGGCCCGCAGCGAGTAGGCGCAGGCGATGGTCCGGTCCCGGGCCATCTGGTTGTAGTCGAGGAAGACCCGCTCGCCGCGCTCCTCCTTCCACCAGGAGGTGGTGATGCCGGCCGGGTTGCGGCGCTCCACCTCCCGGGCCAGGGCGATGGCGGCACGGCGCACGTCCACGAACGACCACTGCGGGGCGATCCGCACGTAGACGTGGACGCCACGGCCGCCGGACGTCTTCGGGTAACCGGTCCAGCCCAGGTCGGCGAGGACCGCACGGACCACTTCGGCGGTGGCGATCACGTCGGCGAAGCCGGTGCCCGGCTGGGGATCGAGGTCGATGCGTAGTTCGTCGGGCTCGTCGGGGGCGCCGGCGCGCACCGGCCAGGGGTGGAAGACCACGGTGCCCATCTGGGCGGCCCAGGCGACGTGCGCCAGGTCGGCCGGGCTGAGTTCGTCGGCCGTACGCATGCTGGGGAATCTGATCGTCGCGGTCCTGATCCAGTCGGGGACGCCGCGGGTGGGGATGCGTTTCTGGTAGAACGCCTCGCCCTCGATGCCGTCGGGGAAGCGCTGGAGGGTGGTGGGGCGGTCGCGCAGCGCCCGCAGGATGCCGTCACCGACCGCCAGGTAATACTCGAAGACGTCCCGTTTGGTGAATCCGCGCCCCGGAAAGACGATCTTGTCGGGGCTGCTCAGGCGCACGGTGTGCCCGGCGATCTGATGCTCTTCAGCAGCGGCTTTCGGCATGGCCCGAGCCTACGGCCCGGAACGCCGTAGGGCCGCCCGGCGCGGCCACAGCCGGAGAGCCGGAGGCCCGGAACGCCGTAGGGCCGCCCGGCCACAGCCGGAGAGCCGGAGGCCGGAACGCCGTAGGGCCGCCCGGCGAACCGGGCGGCCGTTGCGGGAATCAGGCGTTGCGACGGCGGCGCGTGTACCAGATGGCCGTGACGCCACCGGCCAGCATCAGGCCGCCGAGGGCCAGGATGCCGCCGAGCGGGGCGCCGGTGACCGCCAGCGTCGTGCCGACGCTGACGCCTTGGCCGTGGGCGCTGGTGGAGGGCCGGGGCCCGGCGGTCGCCGAGTTGACGCCGGTGCCCGGGGTGCCCGCGATGGTGCCGGTCGGCAGGCTCTGCGTCACGGACGGGGTCACGGACGGGCTCAGGCCCTGCGACGGCGTGTACCCGGGACGGCCGCGGGTGGGGCCGGTGGGTGCGGCGGTCGTCGTCTTGACGGCGGGTGCGGCCGGGGTGGTGGCCGTCGTCGCCGGGGTCGTCACTACCGGCGTTCCGGGCACCTGCTGGACGGTGCCGCCGTAACCCGGGTTGCCCCGCTGATCACCGGTGTCGGGACTCGGCGTCATGATCGCGTGAGCGGCCTTCTGCTGGACGTCAGCCGCCGTTGCGGGGGCTCCGCCGAGGGCCAGAGCAGCGAGAACAGTGGCACCGACCGTGGCGAGTCCAGCGGCCGGACGGCGCGAAAAGCTCATGAGGAGTATCCGTTCTGTTGCGGAAGGTACGTTCCATGGTCGCACGGGAGCTTAACGGTAATTGCCCGTTTTACCCGGAAACACCCCGGGGCGGGTCTTCAGCCCGGAAGACCACCGAAACGGTGACTCCGCCACAAATGGGACAGCGCGCACACCTTGAGCTCGAACTGGGGATCCGCGGCGAACAACCCACCGCTGTAGGGAGCGTGCAACCGCACGGTGGCGCCGGAGTCGAGATAGACCGAGACCACCGTCCGGCGCCCGCGCCGCTCCGCCCGCAGGTCCACGACGTGACTCCAGGGGGCCACCCCCTCTTCGAAGACCGAGGAGGTACGGATCCCGCCGTCACCCACCTCGATTCCGGTGCGGCGCCCGGCCAGCAGACCGGCGACGGCCCCGACCAGCAGCGGTGCCGCGATCAGCGCCGCCCACATCCAGGCGGGTGGCCGGGACCACAGCAACGCGGCCAGCACCCCCGTCGTGACACTCACCGCGGCGCCGAACACACCGAGATAGAGACCGTGGCCGACACCCTGCTGCCAGGTCGGCCGGAACGTCGCGGGAGATGCACCTTCCATGACCGCTCAACTCCGGGTGAACATCACTCCTGGCGGACCGGGCGTGCGACGTACGGTTGACAGCATGACGACCGATCTGCCTACCACTCAGGACGAGTGGCGCATCCGCCTGTCCCCGGAGGAGTTCTACGTGCTCCGCGAGGCCGGTACGGAGCCGCCCTGGAGTGGTGAGTACGTGGAGACGAAAACCGAGGGCGTCTACAACTGCCGGGCCTGTGGCGCGGCGCTGTACGAGAGCGGGAGCAAGTTCGACAGCCACTGCGGGTGGCCGTCCTACGACGACGCCCTCCCGGGCGCGGTCCGCGAGATCGAGGACCGTGGCCTCGGGATGGTCCGGACCGAGATCCGGTGCGCCAACTGTGATTCACACCTGGGTCACGTTTTCCGGGGCGAGGGTTTCACCCCGAAGAACACGCGGCACTGCGTGAACAGTCTGTCGATCAGGCTGGATCCCGCCGCCTGAGATCCTCGATCACGTAGGAGACACCGTTCTCCGCGGTGATCGTGCCGCTGGACCCGGTGACGACCCAGTCGTCACCGAGTTCCGGGGCCCAGGTGTCGCCGGCCACGTCGAGATCGATCCTGGTCCGCACGATGTGGCCGGCCCGCGGAAGGAAGGCGGCGTAGACGTCGCCGCCGCCCATCACCCAGAAGTCGTCCGCCGGCACGTCGTCGAGTGACCGCGCGACGGTCGCGCCGGGCGCCGCCCAGTCCGGCGAGCGGGTGAGCACGATGTTCTCCCGGCCGGGCAGCGGGCGGCGGGGCAGCGACTCCCAGGTGGCGCGGCCCATCACGACCGCGGCGCCCAGGGTCCGTTCCTTGAACGTCTTCTGCTCGCCGGGGACGTGCCACGGGATGGTGTTGCCGGCGCCGATCACCCGCCCACGGGCCTCGGCCCAGATCATGTGGACGCTCATACCGCGACGGGTGCCTTGATCAGCGGGTGGTGCCGGTAGTCCACCACGGTGAAGTCCTCGAACTCGTGCTCGAAGAGACTCTCCCGCGGCTTGATCTCGAGTGTGGGGAAGGGGTACGGCTCCCGGGTGAGCTGCTCCTTCACCTGCTCGATGTGGTTGGTGTAGATGTGCACGTCGCCGCCGACCCAGATGAAGTCGCCGGGCTCCAGGCCCACGTGGGCGGCGATCAGCTGGGTGAGCAGGGCGTAGCTGGCGATGTTGAACGGCACGCCCAGGAACAGGTCGGCGCTGCGCTGGTAGAGCTGGCAGGAGAGCCGGCCGTCGGCCACGTAGAACTGGAACAGCGCGTGGCACGGCGCCAGCGCCATGTCCGGGATGTCGGAGACGTTCCACGCCGAGACGATCATGCGCCGTGAGTCCGGGTTCGCCCGGATCGTCTCCACCACCTCGGCCAGCTGGTCGACATCACCCCGCGACGTCGGCCAGGACCGCCACTGCTTGCCGTAGACCGGCCCCAGAGAGCCGTCCGGAGCGGCCCACTCGTCCCAGATCGTCACGCCCTGCTCGCGCAGCCACCGGACGTTGGTGTCGCCCCGGAGGAACCACAGCAGCTCCACGGCGAGCGACTTGAAGTGCACCCGCTTCGTGGTGATCAGCGGGAAGCCCTGGGACAGGTCGTACCGGAGACGCTCACCGAAGAGGCTGAGCGTCCCCGTACCGGTGCGGTCGCTCTTGGGAGTGCCGGACTCCAGGACGCGCCGCAGGAGAGCTTCGTATTGGGTGTCGACAGCCATGCCGGTAAAACTAGCGGAGCTTCCCGCCGATGCTGACGATCCGCCGGGCGAGGTGATCCAGAGCGGCGTGCTGTGCGTCACCCAGGGGGGCGTCGTTGCTGCCACCGGTGACGTGCGAGACGCCGTACGGGTTGCCGTCGGCGAACTTCAGCGGATCGGTGTAACCGGGTGCCACCACCACACCACCGAAGTGGTAGATGGTGTTGTAGAGCGCCAGCAGCGTGGACTCCTGCCCGCCGTGCTGGGTCATCGAGGCGGTGAACCCGGCGTACGCCTTGTTCGCCAGCTGACCCTGCGACCACTGCGGGCCGAGCGTGTCCAGGAACTGCTTGAGCTGGCTGGCCACGTTGCCGTACCGGGTCGGTGTGCCGAACAGCACGGCGTCGGCCCAGACCACGTCGTCGGCGGCGGCCTTCGGCTCGTTCTTGGTCCGGTCGAAGTGCTGGCTCCACGCCGCGTTGGAGGCGATCGCCTCCGCGGGGGCCAGCTCGGCGACCTGGCGCAGCCGCACCTCGGCGCCGGCCTTCTCGGCGGCCTCGGCCAGTCGCTGAGCCATGGAGTGGATCGTGCCGGTCGACGAGTAATAGACGATCGCAAGTTTGACATCAGCCATGACTCAAGGAGATCTCCCCCGGGACCCGGCCGAAACGTTTATAGATGAATTTCACTGCCGTCCTCGTCGTCCAGCCAGACGCCGTCGGTGGCCAGGTAGCGGAACTTGTAGTCACCCGGGTCCAGCGACACGCTGACCGTCCGGGTGCCGTTGCGCCGCACCTGCAACTCGTGCCTCCCCGGCTCCCAGCCGTTGAAGTCGCCGACCACGCTGACGGTCCCGGCCGGCTCGTCGGCCGGCAGGGAGAAGGTCACCCTGGTCTTGGTACCGAACAGCTTGCTCTTCTTGATCATGACGTCCTCCAGCCTTCACCGGTACAACGTCGCACTGCCGCGTATGTTGTGCCGATGCATCCCGAACCTCACGACGAGCTGCGAGTGGCGTCCTTCCGCGACCTGGACACCACCACCCTCTACGAAATTCTCAAGCTTCGCAGCGAGGTCTTCGTGGTCGAGCAGGAATGTGCCTACCTTGATCCGGACGGACGGGACACCGAGCCCGGAACCCGGCATGTCTGGTTCGCCCAGGGCAAGAAGGTCCGGGCCTACCTGCGGATTCTCAGTGACCACGGGGTGGAGCGGATCGGCCGGGTGGTGACCGCCCCGGAGGCCCGCGGAGCCGGGCTGGCCGGGCGCCTGATCACCGAGGCGATCACCGTGATCGGCAATCGCCCCAGTGTGCTGGACGCCCAGGCCCACCTGGCCGGCTTCTACGGCAGGTTCGGGTACGTCGTGGACGGCCCGGAATTCCTGGAGGACGGCATCCCGCACGTGCCGATGGCCCGCGGCGCGGCGCAGCGGGAGCCGGCCGGCTAGGGAAGGTCGGCGATCAGCTCGGTGACCGATCGGCGGCGCCCGGTGTAGAACGGCACCTCCTCGCGGACGTGCAGCCGCGCCTTCGAGGCCCGCAGGTCACGCATCAGGTCGACGATCCGGTGCAACTCGTCGGCCTCGAACGCGAGCATCCACTCGTAGTCACCGAGCGCGAAGGACGCGACCGTGTTGGCGCGCACGTCCGGGTACGGCCGGGCCATCCGGCCGTGCTCGGCGAGCATCGCGCGGCGCTCCTCGTCGGGCAGCACATACCACTCGTAGGAGCGGACGAACGGGTAGACGCACAGGTAGGCGCGGGGGTCCTCACCGGCGAGGAAGGCCGGCAGGTGGCTGCGGTTGAACTCGGCCGGGCGGTGCAGCGCCATCTGCGACCAGACGGGCGCCAGGTGGCGGCCCAGCGCGGTGCGGCGGAACATCCCGTAGGCGTCCTGGAGCGCGTCCGGCGAGCCGGAGTGCCACCACACCATGATGTCGGCGTCGGCGCGCAGGCCGGACACGTCGTAGGTGCCGCGGATCGTCACGTCCTTGCCCGCGAGCTGCTCGAACAGCCCGTCGACCTCACCGGCCATCTCGTCGCGCAACGCCGGCAGGGGCGACGACACCCGGTACACCGACCACATCGTGTAACGGATCGTCGCGTTCAGCTCATTGATGCGGGAAGCATTGGTCTGCTCGGTCATCGATTTCCCTCCAGGTACTTGCTCACATCGTCCGCCGCACGCTCGCCACTGGCCACACACACCGGGATGCCGACACCGTCGAACGCCGCCCCGGCCAGGGCCAGACCCTCCGGCAGCCCGGCCCGCACCCGTGCCACCCGGCCGGCGTGACCGGGCGCATACTGCGGGAGGCCGCCACCCCAGCGCTGCACCCAGGAATCCACCGGGGTGGGCAGCGCGGTGCCGATCAGCTCGCCCAGCTCCCGGCGGGCCACGGCCAGCAGCGACGCGTCGTCGAGCTGCAGCCGATCCTCCTCGCCGGCGCGCCCCAGCGACACCCGCACGACCACCGGGCCGGGCTCCCGCGCCAGATGCGGCCACTTCGTGGTGAAGAACGTGGCCGCCTTGACCAGCGTGCCCTCCCCCGGCGGAACCAGGAAGCCGGACAGATCGGGCAGGGACGTCCCCGCGGGCAGAGCCAGCGCGGCGAGCGCGACGCTCGCATAATCCAGGGCCGCGATCTCCACCCCGGCGTCACCGAGCAGCCGCGCCGCCGGTTTCGCCGGGACCGCGAGGATCACCGCGTCCACCTCGTCCACCTGCGGCGCCGGCGTCGGCCCGAAGATCAACTTCCAACGGCCCCCGGTGGTACGGAGAAGCTCGCGCACCGGCAGCCCCAGCACCACGCGCGCGCCGGAGGCCGACACGGCGGCGCTGATCAGACGGCTCATCCCGCCGTCGACAGCCGCGAAGACCGGCCGGCCCGGTGTCCGCCGGCTGCGTGCCTGCGCGGCCCGGACCGCCCCGGCCAGGGTGTGCTCGGTCTCCGCCGTGGCCGCCAGCTGCGGCATCGTCACGCGCAACGACAGCCGGTCGGCCCGCCCCGCGTAGACCCCGCCCAGCATCGGGTCGACCAGCCGGTCCACCACCTCGTCGCCATACCGCTCGCGCACCAGCTCACCGACCGCCACGTCCGCGCCGGGGGCCAGCAGCGGAACGCCGCGGTCCACATCGGCGCCGTCGGCCGGCAGGGCCACGCCGTCCAGGGCGGACAGATCGCCGGGCACACCGACCAGGGTGCCACCGGGGATCGGGGTGAGCCGGCCGCCGATCGCCAGCGCGGCCGGACGCGCGGCCGGGTGCACCAGGGCGTCGCCGAGGCCGAGCCGGTGGGCCAGCGCGACGGCCGCGGACCCGCCGCCGTCCGGCCCGCTGTTCAGGAAGGACTCGGCACCCCGCTCGACCCGGCGCCCGCCCAGCTGACCGGTGTGGAGCTTGCCGCCCAGGGCGCTGCCCCGCTCATACACGACGATGTCGGCGCCGGAAGGGTGGAGATCCCGCAGCCGCACCGCCGCCGCAAGGCCCGCGATGCCGCCGCCGATGACCGCGATCCGCTTCCGCACGCTCTTCACACTCCCAGGTCGCGCCCGGCTCCGGCCACCGGGGGTCGGCCGCTGTGACGTCCGGCCGGCTGCATCGTCGCGCCGGCCGGGAGCGCCTTCCAGGGCCTTACGACCCGGAAACCTCGTGCACCAACGCGACCAGGCGGGTCAGGATCTCCGGGTCGGTCTCCGGCATGACGCCGTGGCCCAGGTTGAAGACGTGCCCCGGAGCGGCCCTGCCCTGCGCCAGGACGCGGCGGGTCTCCCGCTCGACGGTCTCCCAGCCGGCGAAGAGGATCGCCGGGTCCAGGTTGCCCTGCACCGCGCGGTCCGGGCCGATCCGCCGGGTCGCCTCGTCCAGCGGGGTCCGCCAGTCCACCCCGACCACGTCGGCGCCGGCCTCGCCCATCGCCTCCAGCAGCACGCCGGTGCCGACACCGAAGTGGATCCGCGGGACGCCGGCGTCGATCAGGCCGGTCAGCACCTTCGCCGAGTGCGGCATCACATGACGCCGGTAGTCGGCCTCGGAGAGCGCACCGGCCCACGAGTCGAACAGCTGGACCGCGCTGACCCCGGCGTCCACCTGAACGCGCAGGAACGTCAGCGTGATGTCGGCGAGGCGGGCGAGCAGGGCGTTCCACAGGTCGGGCGCCCCGTACATCATCGCCTTGGTCTTGAGGTAGGTCCGTGACGGACCGCCCTCGATGAGGTAACTGGCCAGCGTGAACGGCGCGCCGGCGAAGCCGATCAGCGGGGTCGCGCCGAGCTCGGCGACCAGCAGCCGGATCGCCTCGGTGACGAAGTCGACGTCGGCCGGGACGAGCGGGCGCAGCCGGGCCAGATCGGACTCGGCACGGATCGGCTCGGCCACCACCGGACCGGTGCCGGCCACGATGTCCAGATCGATGCCGGCCGCCGCGATCGGCACCACGATGTCACTGAAGAAGATCGCCGCGTCGACGTCGTGCCGCCGCACCGGCTGCAGGGTGATCTCGGTGACCAGGTCCGGTCGCCGGCACGACTCCAGCATGCCGACACCCTCCCGGATCTTGCGGTATTCCGGCAGCGAGCGCCCGGCCTGCCGCATGAACCAGACCGGGGTGTGCGTAACCGGCAGACCACGACACGCCCGGACAAAGGGGGAATCCTCAAGAACCGTCACCGAAACATCGTGCCACGCGAGCGATTCGTCCCGGCGGCGCGCCGAGCACGGGACGGCGGCGAGATCGGCATAGGCTGCCCCCATGGCGTCCCCCTCCGCTGCCCCCGAGGCGTTCACCCGCGCCGTCGCCGGGTTGCGCGCGGAGTCGCCGCGGCCGGAGATCCTGCTCGAGGAGATCGCCGCGCCCCAGCGGCTCGCGCCGTTCTCGTTCGCTCTCAGCGCCACCGTGCTCCGCGCCGGTGACGAGGTGGCGAGCGGCCGGCTCATCCTGCTGCACGACCCGGCCGGGCACGACGCCTGGCGCGGCGACCTGCGGCTGGTCACGCTGATCACCGCCGAGCTGGAGGACGATCTGGCCTCCGACCCGCTGCTGCCCGCGGTGGCCTGGACCTGGCTGACCGACGGGCTGGACCAGCACGCGGCGGCCTACACGGCGATCGGCGGCACGGTCACGCAGACCGCGTCCACCCGGTTCGGCGAGCTGGCCGGCCCGGACCCGACCGCCGACCTGGAGGTGCGGGCGTCCTGGACGCCCACCTCCGACGACTTCGGCGCGCACCTGCTCGGCTGGCTGGCGATGCTCGCCTCGACGGCCGGCCTGCCGCCGCCCGGAGTGGCCTCCATCAGCGACCGCCAGATGCGCGTCTAGCGAAGCCGGTCCGACCGAAGCCGGGCCGGTCTAGCCGTTGCCGCAGGCGCCCAGGGTCTCGCAGGCGACCTCGATCGGGATGGCCAGGCCGATGCCCTCGGCGTCGCGGGCCTTGGCCGTGGCGATGCCGACCACCTGACGGCTGGAGTTGACCACCGGACCGCCCGAGTTGCCCGGGTTGATCGGGGCGTCGAACTGGATCGTCGGCCCGTCCTCGGTGTTCCGGAACGCGCTGATCACGCCGGTGGTGACCGAGTCCTCCAGGCCGAGCGGCGCGCCCGCCACGAGCACCTGCTGGCCGGACTTCACCTCGCCGCCGGCGATCCCGAGCGCCTTGATCTCCCGGTTGGCCCGCAGCAGCGCCAGGTCCTTCTCCTGGTCCACCTTGACGATCGTCGCGTTGATCCGGGTGTTGCCGCGTTCCAGCGTCACCTGCCGGTCGCCGCCCTCGAACGTCTCCTCCACCACGTGGAAGTTGGTGAACAGGCTGGTCCGCCCGTTGGCCTCGCTGACCGCGAAGGCCGTGCCGGTGAACTCGCCGGCACGCACCCGGAAGACGCTGGGCAGCACGTCCTCGGCGATGCCCTCCGAATCGAAGGCGACCGAGGTCCGCTGCTTCTCCAGCTCGTCGACGCGGCCCTGCGACGTGTTGACCGCCTCGGTGAGGTCGTTGCTGCTCTGAATGATGGTCTCCACCCGGAACGCCTGCCAGCCCGAGACCAGGACCAGCGCGGCGACCAGGCCGAAGAGGATCGGCTTGGACCTGCTCCTGCGCGCCCGCGGCTCCGGCGGGGCGTAGGCCGGCTGCGAAGGCTGGTACTGCTGCGGCTGCTGGTACGTCTCGTAGACCGGCTGCCGGTACTGGGGCTCCTGGTACTGGGGCTCCTGGTACTGCGGTTCCTGGTACTGCGGCTGTTGGTACTGCGGCCGCTGGTACTGCGGCTCCTGCTGAGCCCACGGGTCCTGCGCCTGGTACTGCTCCTCCTGCCAGTTCCACTCCTGGGCACGGCGCCCACCGTCGGCTGGCGTGAAGGGCTGGAACGGGCTGGACATACGGCGCGGCCTCCCGGTGGTCTCGGCGCTGCGACAGGTGGTACGGACCGGAGCGGCAAACGGATGAACCCCCCGGAAGATCGAGAATCGACGCGCCGGGAGCCCTGCTGCGCACGGCGGGGGTGCTACCCCCGTACGGTTACGGAGTGACCGACGAAGCACCCCTGCGCCGTCGGGACTCGCCGGACACGGCAGGGGACGGACCGCACCTTGTGCCGCCCGACCCGACATCTGGCGGTCCCGAGGATTCCCGCCCCGCGACACCCCTGACCGCCCCACGTGACGGCACGCCCGCCCCGGTGGAGACCCCGGCCGAGTTGGCCGAGGTGGTCTCCCGGATGGCGGGCGGCACCGGCCCGATCGCCGTGGACGCCGAGCGCGCCTCCGGATACCGCTACACCCAGCGGGCCTACCTGGTGCAACTGCGCCGCGCCGGGTCCGGCACCGTGCTGATCGACCCGCTGCCGCTGGACGATCTGCGCACCCTGGACACGGCGCTCGCCGACACCGAGTGGGTGCTGCACGCCGCCAGCCAGGACCTGCCGTGCCTGGCCGAGCTGGGCATGCGCCCGCGGCGGCTGTTCGACACCGAGCTGGCCGCCCGCCTGGCCGGGTTCGAGCGGGTCGGCCTGGCCGCGCTCACCGAGCAGCTGCTCGGCTACTCGCTGGAGAAACACCATTCGGCGGCGGACTGGTCGACCCGTCCGCTGCCCGATTCGTGGCTCACCTATGCGGCGCTCGACGTGGAGATGCTCACCGATCTGCGTGACGTGCTCGCCGACGAGCTGGACCGGCAGGACAAGACGGCGTGGGCGGCCGAGGAGTTCGCCGCTCTGGTCGCCGGCGCCGACCGCCCGCCGCGGGTGCGGCCCGATCCGTGGCGCCGCACGTCCGGTATCCACCGGGTCCGTGGTGCCCGCGCCCAGTCCCGGGTCCGTGCGCTCTGGTATGCGCGGGACGGCGTCGCCGCCCGCCGCGACTCGGCGCCGGGCCGGGTCCTGCCCGATTCGGCGATCGTCGCGGCCGCCGAGGCCGATCCGAAGGACGAGCGCACGCTGCTGGGCATCCCGGGGTTCGGGGGCCGCTCGGTGCGGCGCCTGGCCCGGATCTGGCTGGACGCGCTCGATCAGGCGCGGGCCCTGCCGGACGACGCCCTCCCGGTGAACCAGCCGGTCGAGGGCCCACCGCCACCGCACCGCTGGGCCGAGCGCGACCCGGTCGCCGCGGCCCGGCTGGCCCGCTGCCGGCAGGTCGTCGTCGCCACCGCCGAGCAGCACAACCTGCCGCCGGAGAATCTGATCAGCCCGGACTTCATCAGGCGCCTGGCGTGGTCGCCCCCGGACGAGATCTCCGGACGGACGGTCGGTGACACGCTGCGCGGTTTCGGCGCCCGTAACTGGCAGGTGGGCCTGCTGGCCGACCAGCTCGCCGAGATCCTTCCCGAGCCGGCGTGACCTGACGACGGGAGCCCGGCTCGTGCGGGCCGGGCTCCGTTCGTACTGACGAAGGTCAGCTCTTGGTCTCGATCTGGGCCCGCAGCTTCGGGAACTCGGCCCGCACCTGCCTGGCCTTCTTGAAGTGCCACATGATCATGCCGATGCTGCCCTCGTCGGCCCAGCTGCAGACGGCCACCGCGACGCCGTCGGCGTCGGCGTCGCCGCATTTGGCGGCGCCCCCGAGTCGCCCGGTGCCGGCGTCGGTCAGGTTGGTCACCTTCAGGCCGCCGTTGCCGATGCCGGTGAAGATCCCGGAGAGTGCCACGCCGGGCAGCGGGACCTCGGTCTCGACGGCGATCGCGACGACGATGTTCTCCTTCTCGATGTCGCCGTAGAACGCGCCGAACGAGTCGCCGGCGCCGAAGTCGGCGGCGATGCTCCGCTGGAACTCCTCGGTGATGTCGGCGAACTCCTCGCCGGTGAGTTTGGGGCGGCCGCCGAGCCTGGCCGGCTCGGTGATCCGGACGGTGACCCGCGGCGCGTCGGTGGTCGGCTCGACCGCGGGCTCGGAGGTGGGCCCGGCCGTGGACCCGGTGCGCGGGCCCGCGGTACCGGCAGCGTCGACGGTCTCCTGGTCGGCGGCGTTCTTGCCGATCAGGTAGAGGGAGGTGAGGACGCCGACGCAGAGCACCAGCACGAGCGCCACCACGCTGACCACGATCGGCGTGTTCTTCGACTTCCGCGGCGGCGGGGGCGGCGGCGGGAAACCGGGCACGCCGTACTGCGGGACCGCACCGTACGGCTGGTGCGGGTCGTAGGCCGGCGGCGCGGGGTACGGCCGGGTGGGATCGGGCTGCTGCGGGTACGGCGGTGGCTGGGGTGGGCCCCAACCGGCGGGCTGCCCGCTCGTCGGATAGGCGGGGTTGTGCTCACCGGGGTGCGGCGGGTACGTCATCGACGCTCCAGGAATCGTGAAGTCGATGGATCTTATCGGTGCTCAGGGCCCCTGCACGGTCCCCCGACCGGTGACATCACACACCGCCGCGACCGGTCACCGGCATTTCCGTTCAGTCCCGGCCCGCGGCGCCGATCATGACGTACGAGCCGCGAATGTGACCTTTTCTCGGTGCCCCTGGCCGCTACTAGTTACTGGCGAGTAGCATTGCCGACACATTTGGGTTCACGCCCGCAAGGAGGCTTGCTGTGCCCCGTGAAGTACGCGAGGTCGTCTTCGTCGACGGCGTCCGCACCCCGTTCGGCAAGGCGGGCGGCATGTATGCCGAGACCCGCGCCGACGACCTGGTGATCCGCTGCATGCGCGAACTGCTCAAGCGGAATCCCAACCTCCCGCCCGAGCGGGTGGAGGAGGTCGCGATCGCGGCCACCACCCAGATCGGCGATCAGGGCCTGACCCTCGGCCGGACCGCCGCCCTGCTCTCCGGACTGCCGAAGACCACACCCGGCTACTCCGTCGACCGGATGTGCGCGGGCGCCATGACCGCCGTGACCAATGTCGCCGGCGGTATCGCGATGGGCGCGTACGACATCGCCATCGCCGGTGGCGTCGAGCACATGGGCCGGCACCCGATGGGTGAGGGCGTCGACCCCAACCCGCGGATCCTCGCCGAGAAACTGGTCGACCCGTCCGCCCTGGTGATGGGCTCGACCGCGGAGAACCTGCACGACCGGCTCCCGCACATCACCAAGGAGCGGGCCGACGCCTACGGCCTCAACAGCCAGATCAAGACCGCCAAGGCGTACGCCGACGGCAAGATCCAGCCGGACCTGGTGCCGGTCGCGATCCGCAGCGCCGAGCTGGGCTGGGGTCTGGCCACCGTCGACGAGGCCCCGCGCCAGACGTCGCTGGAGAAGCTGGCCACCCTGAAGACCCCGTTCCGCCCGCACGGCCGGGTCACCGCCGGTAACGCGGCCGGCCTGAACGACGGTGCCACCGCGGCGATCCTGGCCGACGAGGCCACCGCCCGGGAGCTGGGCCTGCCGGTCGCCATGCGGCTGGTGTCCTACGCGTTCGTCGGCGTCGAGCCGGAGATCATGGGTTACGGCCCGATCCCGTCGACCGAGAAGGCGCTGAAGAAGGCCGGTCTCACCATCGACGACATCGGCCTGTTCGAGCTGAACGAGGCCTTCGCGGTGCAGGTGCTGGCCTTCCTGGACCACTACGGCATCGCCGACGACGACCCGCGGGTCAACCCGTGGGGCGGCGCGATCGCCATCGGCCACCCGCTCGCGTCCTCGGCGATCCGCCTGATGACGCAGCTCGCCCGGCAGTTCGCCGAGCGCCCCGACGTCCGCTACGGCATCAACGCCATGTGCATCGGCATCGGCATGGGTGGCACCACCATCTGGGAGAACCCGTACTGGGAAGGCGCGGCCAAGTGATCGAGAACCCGAACGAGGTAGTCACCAAGGCGATCGTCCGCCTGGTCGCGGTACCGGGGCTGGACAAGCCGGCGGCGCTGATCACCCTCGACAACGGCTTCGACTACAAGAAGCCGAACAGCTTCGGGCCGGGCGGCCTGAAGTCGCTGGACGAGGCGATCACCACGGCCACCGCGGCGGAGCCGGCGTTCATCGCGATCACCGGTAAGCCGTACATCTTCTGTGTGGGCGCCGACATCACCGGCATGCCGCTGATCAACTCCCGCGAGCAGGCCGTCGCGCTCGGCGAGCTGGGCCACCGGGTCTTCGCGCGCCTCCGGTCCTCCACGATCCCGACCTTCGCGTTCGTCAACGGCGCGGCGATGGGCGGCGGCCTCGAGGTGGCGCTGCACTGCCACTACCGGACCGTCTCCACCGGCGCGGCCGCGCTGGCGCTGCCCGAGGTCGCGATCGGCCTGATCCCCGGCTGGGGCGGCTCGCAGATCCTGCCGAACCTGATCGGCATCGTCAACGCCGCCACGGTCATCCTGCAGAACCCGCTGACCCAGAAGCAGCTGCGGCCGAAGCAGGCCAAGGAGATGGGTGTCGCCGACGCCCTCTTCGAGGCCGCCGACTTCCTGGAGGACTCGCTGGCCTGGGCCGCCGGTGTGGTCAAGGGCGACGTCACCGTGGAGCGCCCGGAGGTCGAGCGCAAGGACTGGGACGGCGTCCTGGAGTTCGTCAAGGCGATGCTGGACGAGAAGCTGCACGGCGCCGTCCCGGCCGCCAACAAAGCCGTCGAACTGCTGGCCCTCGCCAAGACCGCCTCCTTCGAGGATGGCACCGCGGCCGAGACCGAGGCCCTCGCCGACCTCATCCTCGGTGACGAGTCGCGGGCCAGCCTGTACTCGTTCGACCTGGTGCAGCGCCGGGCCAAGCGCCCGGTCGGCGTGCCGGACAAGTCGCTGGCCCGCAAGGTCACCAAGGTCGGCATCATCGGCGCCGGCCTGATGGCCTCACAGCTGGCCCTGCTGTTCCTGCGCCGCCTCCAGGTGCCGGTCGTGCTGACCGACCTCGACCAGGAGCGGGTCGACAAGGGCGTGGGCTACGTGCACGCCGAGATCGACAAGCTGGTCGCCAAGCGCCGGATGGACGAGGGCACCGCCGCCAAGCTGCGCCAGCTCGTCAGCGGCTCGGTCGACAAGTCCGTCTTCGCCGACGCCGACTTCGTGATCGAGGCGGTCTTCGAGAACCTCGACCTCAAGAAGCAGATCTGGGCCGAGTTCGAGAAGATCGTCAAGCCCGAGGCGATCCTCGCGACCAACACCAGCTCGCTGTCGATCACCGAGATGGCGGCCGATCTGGAGCACCCGGAGCGGCTGGTCGGCTTCCACTTCTTCAACCCGGTCGCGGTCCTGCCGCTCCTGGAGATCATCCGGGGCGAGAAGACCGACGACGCCACGCTGGCCACCGCGTTCGAGGTCGGCAAGACCCTGAAGAAGTCGTCGGTGCTGGTCAAGGACGCCCCGGCGTTCGTGGTCAACCGGCTGCTCACCCGGGTCACCAGCGAGATCTTCCAGGCCGTCGACGCGGGCACCCCGCTGGACGTGGTGAACGTGGCGATGGACCCGCTGGGCCTGCCGATGCGCCCGATCGCCCTGCTCCAGCTGGTCGGCCCGGCCGTGGCGTACCACGTGGGCGAGACGCTGCACGCCGCGTTCCCGGACCGGTACGTGGACTCGCCGAACCTCAAGCGGATCGTCGACTCCAAGCTGCCGGTCATGGTGGACAAGGAGATCAACCCCGAGGTGGTGGCGCTTCTCCAGGTCGGCGACGCCCCGCTGACCGCCGACGAGGTACGCCAGAAGGCGCTCGACGGCCTGGCCGAGGAGATCCGGATCATGCTCGACGAGGGCGTGGTCGCGGAGGCACAGGACATCGACCTGTGCATGATCCTCGGCGCCGGTTACCCGTTCCACCTGGGTGGCGTCACGCCGTACCTGGACCGCAGCGGCACCGCGGAGAAGGTCACCGGCAAGCGGTTCCTGGCCGACGGGGTGGCGAACGTCCGCTCCTGATTCACATGGTGCACAACGAGTGCCCCCGCGCCCACTGAGGTGCGGGGGCACTCGTTTTCACCCGGTCAGCGGTCATCTCCCCCGCCGGTTCGTCGGTAGGATCCTCCGACATCTCAAGTTCTGGAGCATCGATGACGTACCCTCCTCACCCCGGTGAGCCGAACCCTTCCGAATACCCGCCGCCTCAGCCCCCGCAGTACGGCCAGCCGCATCAGCCCCCGCAGTACGGCCAGCAGCCCCCGCAGCCGCCGCAGTACGGCCAGCCCCAGTACGGTCAGGAGCAGCCGCCGTACGGCCAGCAGCCGCAGTTCGGCGCGCCTCCGCCGCCCGGGTTCGGCCCCGGCCCGGGTGGGTACCCGCCGGCCCCGTTCCCGCCGAAGCGCAAGTCGCGGGTCCTGCCGATCGTGCTGATCTCGCTGGGTATCGTCGCGGTCCTCTGCATCGGCGGTTTCACCGCGCTCTACCTGGTCGGCAAGAACGCGGTCGACGACGCGGCGGCGGTCACCATCACCGAGCCGTCGACGCTCGGCGGCCGGCCGAAGCTGGAGAGCCAGGAGTTCGCCGCGATCACCGCGGACATGGAGAAGAGCCTCGCCGAGTACCCGGGGGCGCAGAGCTCGTTCGGCGCCATCTACGGCGCGCCGGAGGAGGAGGACATGGTCGCCGCCCTGGCCACCAAGGCCGTGATCGCGAGCCCGCAGAAGGAGCTCGACGCCTCGTTCGAGACGTTCGGCAAGGACGCGCCGGTCAGCGGGCTGACCCAGGCCGACACGGGCACGCTGGGCGGGGTCGCGAAGTGCGGCACCAGCTCGGTCTCCGGCATCGACGTCGCGGTGTGCGGCTGGGCGGACGAGGGCAGTGTCGGCATGGTCATGTGGTTCTTCAAGAAGGCCCCGGACGTGCAGGCCGAGTTCCCCAAGGTTCGCGCCGAGATCGAGAGCAAGAAGACCAGCTGAGCGGAGGTGGGCGTTCCCCTCACCGGGTGCGGGGGACGCTCGCCGACGCCGCCACCACCGGCGTGGTGTCGGCGGCCGGCAGGGTCACCGTGACCTCCAGGCCGCCGCCGTCCTGGGCGACCGCCGAGACCGTGCCGCCGTGCGCGTCGCAGACCGCCCGCACGATCGACAGTCCCAGCCCTGAGCCGCGCGACCCGGTCCGCTCCCAGCCGCCCCGGCGAAACGGCTCGAACAGGCCCGGCACGTCGGCGGGCTCCACCTCGTACCCGGTGTTGCCGACGATCAGGCGGGCCCGGCCACCCGACGACTCGGTGCGCAACCACAGCCGGCCGAGCAGGTGGTTGTAGCGGATCGCGTTCTCGATCAGATTGCCGGCGAGCCGGTCCAGCAGGCTCGGGTCACCGACCACCGGAGCCGCCGACAGGTCCGTGGTGACCTCCAGCTTCAGCCGCTCCGCCTCGGCCTTCACCGCGGACAGCGCGTTCTGCACGCTGAGCGACAGGTCGGCGGGCACCTTACGGACCAGCCGGCGGCCGGACTGGGCCTCCGACCGGGCCAGCACCAGCAGCGCGTCGACCAGCCCGTTGGCCCGTTCCGAGGCGTTACGGACCACCTTGGCCATCCGCCGGAACTCGGCCACATCCGCCTCGTCGTCACTGAGCGTGACGTCGATCTCGGTTCGCATCACCGCGAGCGGGGTCCGCAGCTCGTGCGACGCGTTCGCCACGAATCTCTTCTGCGCCTCGAAGGCGGCTGCCAGCCGGTCCAGCATCGCGTCGAACGTCCGGGCCAGCTCGGCCACCTCGCCGTCCGATCCGGAGTAGCGGATCCGCTGGTCCAGCGTCTCCTCGCCGAGCCGCTGCGCGGTCTGGGTGACGTCACGCAGCGGGCGCAGAGCCCGGCCGGTCACCGCGTACGCCAGCGCGATCCCGACGATGCCGACCGCGGCCAGCGCGCTGAACCCCTTGATCAGCAGCTCCCGGGAGGCCTGCGCGACCATGTCGCTCTGCCACTTCCCCGCGTCCCGGGTGGTCCCGTCCTGGAGGGTCACGGTCGACCGCTGCTGCAACTCGTCGACCGGATGCAGCGACTCGCTGACCAGCAGCCAGGCCAGCAGCACCAGCACCGCCCCGGCGCCGACCAGCAGGATCCCGTTGAGCAGGGTCAGCCGCAACCGCAGGGTGGGCCGCACGTCGAACCGGAGGCCGCGGCTGCGGAGTCCGGGATAGACCGTCACGAGGCCACGACCGGCTCGGGCACCCGGTAGCCAGCCCCCACCACGGTCTCGATCAACGGTGGATCGCCGATCTTCTTGCGCAGCGTGTTGATGGTGACCCGGACGGTCGTGGTGAACGGGTCGGTGTTGGCATCCCAGACCCGCTCCAGCAGCTCCTCGCTGGAGACCACCCCGCCCTTGGCCTTGAGCAGCTCCTCGAGGACGCAGAACTCCTTGTTGGTCAGCTCCAGCGTCACCCCGCCCCGGGTCACCACCCGGCGCGACTGGTCCAGCACCAGGTTGCCGACACTCAGCACCGGCGGCGCGACCGGGGTGGCCCGCCGGCCCAGCGCCTGCACCCGGGCCACCAGCTCCTTGAAGTCGAACGGCTTGGCCAGGTAGTCGTCGGCGCCCAGCTCCAGGCCCTCCACCTTGTCCTCGACCGAGGAGCTGGCGGTCAGCATCAGCACCCGGGTCAGCGCACCCGACTCGACGAGGGCCGCGCAGATCTCGTCGCCGTGCATGCCGGGCAGGTCACGGTCGAGCACGACCACGTCGTACCGCGTCACATACGCCAGCTCGTGGCCCTGGAGGCCGTCGTAGGCGACGTCCACCGCCATCCCCTTGCGGCGCAGCCCCCGCGCGATGGCGTCGGCCATGTCACGCTCGTCTTCCACCACCAGCACCCGCACCGCGACCTCCATGCTCGTAGGTGCAGGCTACGTCAGAGGCGCCAGATCGCGATCGACGAGTCCAGCTGCCGGCAGATCAGGGTCTGCGCCGTGAACTGGCAGTCTCCGGCGATCCGCTCGGCCCGGCCGCGCACGCGCACGGTGCCCTCGGCGAGGTCGAGGACCCCGTACCGGAGGGAGTATCCGACCGCCTGATGCCGGTAGACCCAGGCGGTGCCGGGCTCGGGTCCGGGCCCGCCGCTGGTCCAGGAGCCGGCGACCGTGGTGGTCCGGCCGGTCCGCGGTTCCAGCACGGCCAGGACGGGCTCGGCCTGGCTGGTGCGGGCGGCCAGCACCCGGCCGTCGATCACCTCGGTCGAGTCGTACTCGTCGGCGTGCCAGAGGTCACGCCCGGTGGCCGGGTCGAGGATGGTGAGGCCCTCCTGGAAGTTGATCCCCACCAGGCAGATCATCGGCTTGCAGTCCTGCGGATAACCGCCCTCGGGCAACACCGGGCCGGCACGCCGCCAGCGCTCGGTCAGGGTCGCCTCGTCGTAGGCGATCGTCTCGTCCTTGCCGTACCCGGCCATCAGCAGGTCGGCCGTCGCCCAGGCCACGAAGTCCGCGCCGGGCGGCCGCGGGAGCCGGACGGTCGCGGTGGCCGCGCCGGTGTGCCCGTCGCGCGCCTCCGCCAGCCCGTCGCCGCGCACCGTGTAGATCAGCTTCGGGTAGCCCGTCCAGTAGAAGCCGGTCGACATCGTCACGTGGCCGCCGGGCGGCTGCTCGATCGACCAGCGCACCGTCCCGGTCCGTGGGTCGAGGGCCCGCCACACCGTTCGGCTGTCGGCCCGGCCCGGCGCGGTCTCCTCCTGCACCAGGAGCAGGTCATGGTCCGGGGAGACGCCGTACATGTTCGCCGTCCGCCGCCAGAGCGGCTCGCCACCACCGGGCCGGGCCGCCAGCAGCCCGGGCACGGAGGTCTGGACGTCGTTGTAGCCGAGGAGCAGCACGTCGTCGTCGAGGCCGGCGATGGCGTAGATGTCCCCCGACACCGTGACCCGGTATTCGGCCAGCATGGTCACCTCGGGCAGGTGGTAGGCCCGGATCAGATAGGTGCGCTGCACCGCGCCGATCGGCTCGGCCTCCCCGACCACGTAGAGCCGGTCCCCCTCGGCCTGGATGCGGTCACCCAGGGAGATCGGGAGCACGACCGGGCCGGGGCGGGGCTGCGGCGGTGGCCCACCGCCGCCGAGCAGCGCCACCAGGACGACGGTGAGAAGACCGAGGATCCAGCGGTACGGCAGCGGCGGCCGTGGCAGCGCGATCTCCGGCTCCCCCGGCCCACCGGGGGCCACCTCACCGAGATCGATCAGGGCATTCCGCAACGACTGCCCCCAGGTGTACGTGTAGCGGTCTCAAACCCGGTAGGCCCATACCCGCAGCCCCCGGACGTCCCGACAGACTACGTACCGGTCGTCGCCGCCGCAGTCCCCGCCCAGCCCGGCGGCGGCCCCGAGATACCGGACCTCCGTCGACCCGGGCAGCACCGCCCCGAACGCCCGTCCGCCGCCCGCCTCGTGCCGCCACAGCAGCACGGCGTGCGCGTCGAAGCCCTCCACCTCGCCGGTCCAGCCGGTGAGGTCGGCACGCGGCATCCCGGTCCCGGCATCGACGAGCAGCTCCGGCCCGTCGCCCTCGGGGCCGCTCATCAGCACCGACCCGGCCCGGTACGCCAGCTGGACCGTGGCCGGCGCCGACCAGGTGACCTGCCCGGTGTGCCGGTCCAGCACCCGGACCTCCCGGTCACCGCCGGTGCAGAGCAGGCCCGTGCAGTTGTCCGGTTCGCCGTCGGTGTGCAGATCGCGGGTCCAGAGCCGGCGCAGGGTCCGGACGTCGTAGCCGGCCTGCAACCCGGCGTCCGGATAGCCGATCAGGGCCACGTCGTCGAGCACGTCGCTGGTGCCCGGCCCGGAACCGGCCTCCTCGGGCAGTTCGGTCTCGCGCAGCACCTCGCCGGTCCGGGCGTCGCGCAGGCTCAGCCGGTCGGAGGCGGTGATCACGACGGCGGCCGGGCCGTCGCCGCCGGCCGCCTCGGCGGTCACCGAGCCGGCCGGAGCGGCCGTCCACAGCACCGCGCCGGTGGCCAGGTCGAGGCCGCGCACCTCGGTACGGACCGGCGGCTCCACGTGCGGCTGTCCGTCGGACGAGAAGTAGAGCATCCCCGGGTCGCCGGACTCCTGGTCGTAGAGGGTGCCGGGCCGGAAGATCCGGTCGGCGAGCACGGCGAGACCGTCGCCCACCGGGGTGATCCGGTTCGGGGTGGTCCACCGGATCCGCCCGGTCTCCGGGTCGAGGACCGTGCTGGATAGTCCGGCGCCGACCAGCAGCAGGTCGCCGACCCGCTGCACCCGGACCGCCCCGAAGATGCCGTTGACCGGGTCGTAGGTGGCGCTGACCGGCACCTCGACACTCCACAGCGGGTGCGGGGACGGCTGCGGCTCCCAGGCGGTGAGGGTGCGGCTCTGCCCCACGGTCGGGATGGTGAACACCCGGCCACCGGCCATCTGCAGCGACAGCTCGGCACCGGCGCCGGTGGGGATCAGGCCGAGCGGGCGCCAGAACGTGCTGCCCGGCGGGGCCGCGCCGGCGACGGCCAGCAGCAGGAGCACGGCCAGCGCCAGGCCGACCGGGCGGTAGCGCCACGGGGGCGGGGTCCGGCGCCCGGTGAGCCGCTCGGGCGGGGCGTCCCGATCCAGTTCGATCAGCGCCACGCCACAACCTTCCTGAGCGGTCACGCCGTCTCGGACCGGTAGGCCCAGACGACCAGTTCGCCGTACATCGACCGGCAGATCAGCCGCTCCGGGGCGGACTGGCACTCCCCGGTACCGGCGGGCAGCGCGGCGAGTACGCGCGGCCGGGACTGGCGCGGGGCCGCGACCGCGACCATGGTACGCGGATCCGCCCCGACCTCCCGGGTGACCAGCACCTCCCCGCCCACCGCGGTGCCGCCGAGGGGCCGCCAGCCGGTCAGGTCGACCAGCACCCGGCCGGTCTCCGGGTCGACCAGGGCGGTCGGTGAACCGGGGCCGTCGGCGTACGCGATCAGCCGCTCGCCGATCGTCTCGATGGACCGCCAGCCGGGCCGGTGCCAGCGCAGGTCACCGGTCGCCGGGTCGATGGCCCGCACCCCGTCGAGGCCGCTCAGGCAGGCGAGCGCGCCGCACGGCTGGACCTCGCCGGTGCTGCCGATCGCCCCGGTCCACAGCGGCCGCAGCGTCGCCGGGTCGAACGCGGACAGCTCGATACCGGAGGGCCCCGGGTGCCGCAGCAGGATGACTTCCCCGGCCACCAGCGGGTTGTCCGGGTCGTAGTTGGCGGCGGGCACCTTCCGCTCGGCGAGCAGGGCGCCGGTCCGGCCGTCGTACAGCTGGGCGGTCAGGTCGTCGCGGACCATCAGCATCCGGGCCGTCTCGCCGGGTGGGCCGGGCACGCTGAGCAGCACCGCGGTCGACGGCACCTCGACCCGCCAGCGGGCCCGCCCGGCGACCGGGTCGAGCGCCTCGACGGTCCGTTCCACACGGCGGCCGGTGCCGGAGGACTGGCTGCGCACCCCTTCGACCGAGAAGACCAGGCCGGTGCCCTCGAAGCTGATCACACTGCGGGTGTTGTGCCAGTGCTGGGCGCCGGTCGACAGCGAGACCGCGGTGGTGCCCGGCTCGGTGCTGCCGGCACCCCACGGGCGCAGGAGCAGCAGCCCGTCGCCGGAGCGCAGCCGGTAGACCGGGATCTGCTGGCTCACCTGCCACTGCGGGGCGCCGGTCGCCAGGTCGTAGGAGGTGAGCCGGCCGGTCGACTGGACGATCAGCTGGCCGGTCCCGGTCACCAGGTAGGGGTCGCCGGATCCGAGCTCGACCCGGGTCAGCGCCGACAGCAGCGGGGGCGGCGGCGGGCCGGAGGCGGTCAGGCCGAAGAGCATCATGGCCACGACCACGGACGGGACCAGCCAGGACGGCAGTGCGCGCCCTCCCGGCCGGTCGTACGTGATCGGCTCACCACGGTCGTAGCCGAGGTCGATGACCAGTGGCCCGCTGACGGTGTCCGCACCCATCCGCCAACGGTAACTTTTCCGTAACGAAGATGCCCAGGGGCTCAGACCCGGACTTCAGGCTCCGCGAGACGGGACACGAACTCGGTCACCTCGCGGGCCACATCCTGGGAGGTGAGCCCGAGCTCGATGAGGATCTCGGCGCGGGTGCCGTGCGGGTGGAAACCCACCGGAACGCCGAAGTCGCGCAGCGGGGTGGACACGCCCGCGTCACGCAGGGCACTCGCCACCGCGTCGCCGACACCGCCGGCCCGCACGCCATCCTCCAGCGTGACGACGGCCCGGTGCTGGGCGGCCAGACCGGTCAGCTCGATCGGCACGGGACGCACCCAGCGCGGGTCGACGACCGTCACCCCATACCCCTGCTCGGTGATCCGCTCCGCGGCCTCCAGCGCGAGGCCCACGAACGAGCCCACCGCGACCAGCAGGATGTCCGGCCGCTCGCCCTCGCGCAGCACGTCCACCTGACCGACCCGGCGGATCGCCGGGGTGTCCGGCGCGACCGAACCGGTCGGGAAGCGCACGATGGTCGGGCCGTCCTCGACCGCGACCGCCTCGCGCAGCTCCTCCCGCAGCGTCGCGGCGTCCCGCGGGGCGGCGATCCGCAGCCCCGGGACCACCCCGAAGACGCTCATGTCCCACATGCCGTAGTGGCTCGGCCCGTCCGGCCCGGTGATACCGGCCCGGTCCAGCACGAACGTCACCGGAAGACGGTGCATCGCGACATCGAGCAGGACCTGGTCGAAGGCGCGGTTGAGGAAGGTGGCGTAGACCGCCACGACCGGGTGCAGCCCGCCCATCGCCAGACCGGCCGCGGACGTCGCCGCGTGCTGCTCGGCGATGCCGACGTCGTAGGTGCGCTCCGGGTATTTGCGGGCCAGCTCGGCGATCCCGGTCGGCTCGGCCATCGCGGCGGTGATGCCCACCACGTCCAGCCGCTCGTCGGCGATCCGGACCAGCTCCTCGGCGAAGACCGCCGTCCACTTCAGCGACGGCTTGGCGGTCAGCGCGCCGGTCTGCGGGTCGAACGCGCCGGGGCCGTGCAGACAGTCCGCCTCGTCCTGCTCGGCGGGGCGGTAGCCGTAGCCCTTGCGGGTCACCGCGTGCACGATGACCGGCGCGTTGAAGCCCTTGGCCCGCCGCAGCGCCGACTCCATGGCCTGCTGGTCGTGGCCGTCGACCGGGCCGATGTACTTCAGGCCGAGGTCCTCGAACATCGGCTGCGGGCTGACCGCGTCCTTGATGCCCTTCTTGACCGCGTGCAGCACCTCGAAGACCGGCTTGCCGACCAGCGGGGTCTGCCCCAGCGCGTCCTTGACCAGGTCGAGCACCTTCTCGTAGCCCGGGTTGAGGCGCAACGTGGACAGGTGGTCGGCGAGACCGCCGATGGTCGGCGCGTAGGAGCGGCCGTTGTCGTTGACCACGATCACCAGACGGTTCCTGGTGGCCGCGATGTTGTTGAGCGCCTCCCAGCACATGCCACCGGTCAGCGCGCCGTCACCGACGACCGCGACCACGTGCCGGTCCTCGCCGCGCAGCGCGAACGCCTTGGCCAGCCCGTCGGCGTAGGACAGGGCGGTGGAGGCGTGCGAGTTCTCGATCAGGTCGTGCTCGCTCTCCGCCCGGCTCGGGTAGCCGGTCAGGCCGCCCCGCTGGCGCAGCAGGTCGAAGCCGTCCTGCCGGCCGGTCACGATCTTGTGGACATACGACTGGTGACCGGTGTCGAAGAGGATCTTGTCGCGCGGGGAGTCGAAGACCCGGTGCATGGCCAGGGTCATCTCGACCACACCGAGGTTGGGCCCCAGGTGGCCCCCGGTCCGCGAGACCTTGGCGACGAGGAAGTCACGGATCTCCGCCGCGAGCAGGGTCAGCTGCTCCGCGGTCAGTCGCTTCAGATCACCCGGATTGGTGATGCTGGACAGCAGGCCGGCCGGGGTCGAGGGGGAGTCGCTCATGAGGTTGGAGTCTATCCGCGTGAGGCGAGGACGCGACTTGAGCGAACGGACCGTCACCATTCCTCCACACAATTGGGACCTCCTCCGACCGGCGTACCGCCACACCCCGGGTGGGCGGCGGGAGGAGCCGTCCGGCATCCTGGAAGGCACGCAGCGACTGGCGGCACAGGGATGGTCGAACCATCGGGGAGCTCGTCACGGGAGTCGACCGCCTGGGCTCCCGGCTGAGGAGTCACACATGTCCACTGCTCGTCTCCTGCCCGGCGCGCCCGTCGCCGAGGCGGTCCTCGACGACGTCAAGGCCCGCGTCGCCAAGCTGAAGGACCGCGGCATCCGGCCCAGCCTCGCCACCATCCTGGTCGGCGACGACGACGCCTCCGCGGGCTACATCCGGATCAAGCAGAAACAGGCCGCCGAGCTCGGCTTCGAATCCCCGCACCAGCACCTGCCCGGCGACATCGCCCAGGCCGACCTGCACCGGGTGATCGCCGAGCTCAACGACGACAAGGGTGTGCACGGCGTCCTCATCCAGTACCCGATCCCCGGCCACCTGGACTACGACGCGGCTCTGCAGACCCTCGACCCCGACAAGGACGTCGACGGCATGCACCCGCTCAACATGGGCCGCCTCGCCGTCGGCCTGCCCGGCCCGCTCCCCTGCACCCCGGCCGGCATCGAGGCGCTCCTCGCCCACCACGGCATCCCGGTGTCCGGCCGCGAGGTCGTCATCCTCGGCCGCGGTGCCACCCTCGGCCGCCCGCTCGCCATGCTCCTCGCCCAGAAACGCCCGACCGCCAACGCCGCCGTCACGGTCGTCCACACCGGCGTCAAGGACTGGCCGCGGTACGCCCAGCGCGCCGACATCCTGATCGCCGCGGTCGGCGTCCCCGGCATCGTCAAGCCCGAGCACGTCAAGCCCGGCTCGGTGGTGATCGGCGCCGGCGTCCGCTACGAGGGCCGCCGCCTCCTGCCCGACGTCGAGGAGAGCTGCGCCGAGGTGGCCGGCGCCATCACCCCGCGGGTCGGCGGCGTGGGCCCGACGACGGTCGCGATGCTCTTCCGCAACGCGGTGGCCGCCGCCGAGAGAGCCAACCCCTGACCCCATCCGGTACGCCGTGGGCGGCCCCCTGACACACCGGGACCGTCCCGCGGCGCCGCCTCCCCCGGTCGCCGCGCGCCGGCCGGGCAGGTGCCGGCCCCCGGCCCACCGCACCCCCGGCCCACCGGCCCACCGGCTCGGATTCCGCCCGTCCGGGCGGTCAGGCCGGGACCAGGTGGGCGATGCACTCGACGTGCTGGGTCATCGGGAAGCAGTCGAAGGCGCGCAGCCTCTCCACGCGCCAGCCCAGCGAGCCGAACGTCTTCAGGTCCCGGGCGAGCGCCGCCGGATCGCACGCCACGTAGGCGATCGCACGGGGCCGGGCGGCGGCCAGGGCCCGGACCACCCGGGCGCCCGCCCCGGCCCGCGGCGGGTCGAGGACCACCAGGTCGACCGGACCGGTCACCCGGCGCCGGGCCAGGGCGACGTCCACCCGGGCCTCGACGATCTCGGCACGCGGGAGGTCGGCCAGGTTGGCGCGGGCCGCGGCCACCCCGGTCGGCGACGACTCGACGACGGTGACCCGGCCGCCGGTGCGTTCCGCGACGGCCGCGGCGAACAGGCCGGCGCCCCCGTAGAGGTCCCAGGCGGTCTCCCCCGCGGCCGGTTGCAGCATCTCCAGGACCGCGTCGACGAGCGTGTCCGCGGCCGCCGGGTGGACCTGCCAGAAGCCTTGCGGCGGGATCCGCCACGCACGGCCGGCGGCCAACTCGATCACCTCGGCCGGGCCGGCGAGACGGAACAGCGGGCCGGCCTCCGGAGCCTCGGCGAGATCGTCGCCGGGTGCGGTGCCGGATGATCCGGACGGGCGGCCGAGCACGGTGACGTCGCCACCGGTGGACGCGACCGCCTGGAGGGCGTCGACGTTGGGCCAGTCGTTGGCGAGCACGTCCAGGTCCTGGATCGCGGGATGGGCGATCCGGCACCGGTCGATCGGCACCACCTGGTGCGAGCGGTGCTGGAGCAGCCCGGGACGGCCGGCCGCGTCGATCGCGTACCGGATCCGGCTGCGCCATCCGAGCAGCCGCTCCGGGTCGTCGGCGCCGGCCCGGTCCGGGCCCGCCGGGAGCGCCTCCACCCGTACCGCGAGGTCATCGGGGTCGAGGCCGGCCAGACGGGTGAGCTGTTCCCGGACCACCTCGGTCTTCCACCGCAGCTGCGCCTCGCCGGAGGCGTGCTGGAGATCGCAGCCGCCGCAGGCGCCGGGCCGGGCGTGCGGGCACGGCGGGGTGACCCGGTCCGGGGAGGCCTCGTGGATCTCCACGGCGTCGGCCCGCAGGTACCCGCGGTGGATCTCGGTGATCTCGGCGGTGACGCGTTCGCCGGGCAGCGCGTGGCGGACGAAGACGACGCGGCCGTGCGGCCCGCCGATCCGGGCGACGCAGTGGCCGCCGTGCGCGGGCGCACCCACCACGACCTCGACCCGGTCGCCCTCGATCGGTTCCCCGGCGGACAGCCGGTCGTCGGCGACGGTCACGATTGATCACCGTCCTCCGGTTCGTCTCCGGGCTGGGCACGCGGGCCACGGGCCGGGGCCTGGCTCAGCACCCGGTCGAGGCGGTCGAGGTTGCGGTCCTGGCTGGACCGCAGCTGCCAGGGCACGCTGACGACCATGACGCCCTGTTCGAAGAGCAGCCGGCCCTTGATCCGCAGGGCGCTCTGGTTGTGCAGCAGGTTCTCCCACCAGCGGCCGACCACGTACTCCGGGACGAAGACGGTGACCACGTCGCGCGGCGAGGCCCGGCGGGTGTTCTTCACGTAGTCGATGATCGGTTTGGTGATCTCCCGGTACGGCGAGTCGACCACGGTGAGCGGTACGGGCAACTGTCGGCGCTCCCACTCGGCCTGGATGGTGCGGGTGTCGTTGTCGTCGACGTTCACGGTGACCGCGGTGAGGGTGTCCGGCCGGGTCGCCTGCGCGTAGGCGAGCGCCCGCAGAGTCGGCTGGTGCACCTTGCTGACCAGGACGATCGCGTGGTTACGGGACGGCAGGACGGGCCGCTCGTCGGTCGGCTGGAGCTCCTCGGCGACCCGGGTGTAGTGCCGGTGGATGGCCACCATCAGCGTGTAGATCACGATCATGGCGGCGATCGCGATCCACGCGCCCAGCAGGAACTTGGTGATCAGCACGACGATCAGGACCGCGGCGGTGAGGATCATGCCGAACGTGTTGATCGCCCGGGAGCGGATCATCCGGCGCCGGCGCAGCGGGTCCCGCTGGGTGCGCAGCAGCCGGTTCCAGTGCCGGATCATGCCCAGCTGGGACAGGGTGAACGACACGAACACACCCACGATGTAGAGCTGAATCAGGCGGGTGACCTCGGCCTCGAAGGCCACGATCAGCACGATCGCGGCGACCGCCAGGAAGAGGATGCCGTTGCTGAACGCCAGCCGGTCGCCGCGGGTGTGCAGCTGGCGGGGCAGGTACCGGTCCTGGGCGAGGATCGAGCCGAGCACGGGGAAGCCGTTGAAGGCGGTGTTCGCGGCCAGGAAGAGGATCAGGGCGGTGACCGCGCCGACCACGTAGAGCAGGATCGACCCGCCACCGAACACGGTCTCGGCCAGCTGGGTGGTGACGGTCTTCTGGACGTACCCCTCGGAGGCATCGTTCACGATGATCTGGAGCGTCGGGTTCTCCACGAACTTCAGGTGGGTCGCCTGCGCCAGCAGGATGATGCCGTAGAGCATCACGATCGACAGGCCACCGAGCAGCAGCAGCGTGGTCGCCGCGTTCCGGCTCTTCGGCTTCTTGAAGGCCGGCACCCCGTTGGAGATCGCCTCCACACCGGTCAGCGCCGCACAGCCCGAGGAGAACGTCCGCAACAGCAGGAAGGCGAAGGCGAACTGGCTGAGATGGTCCTCCTCCGCCACGATCGTCAGGTCCGCGCTGGGCGCCCGCAGATCGTCGCCCAGGATGAAGACCCGGACCAGCCCGGTGCCGATCATCCCGACGATGACCAGGATGAACAGATAGGTGGGTACGGCGAAGGCCACCCCCGACTCCCGCAGGCCCCGCAGGTTGAGCGCGCTGAGCAGGAAGATCGCCGCCATCGCGATGATCACCTTGTGCTCGGCCACCCACGGGATCACCGAGCCGAGGTTCGTCACCCCGGAGGAGATCGACACCGCGACCGTGAGGATGTAGTCGACGAGCAGCGCGCTGGCCACCCCCAGCCCGGCCTTCGGCCCGAGGTTGACCGTGGCCACCTCGTAGTCGCCGCCGCCGGACGGGTAGGCGTGCACGTTCTGCCGGTAGCTGGCGACCACCGTCACCATGACCACTGCCACGGCGAGGGTCACCCAGGGCGAATACATGTACGCGGCCGCGCCGGCGATCGAGAGCGTCAGCAGGATCTCGTCGGGTGCGTACGCCACGCTGGAGAGCGCGTCGCTCGCGAAGACGGGAAGGGCGATCCGCTTGGGCAGCAGCGTGTGCTGAAGCTTGTCCGAGCGGAACGGTCGTCCCAGGAGCAGCCGTTTGGCTAGAGAGGTGGTACTCGCCACGAGTGCCAAGCGTACGGGCGGACCTTCGGGCGCGTGGCCCGCCCCGGACAGCGTCCCTGTGCGGGGCATGGGAGGCTCACACTGGTCCGTAGAGATTCGGGAGGGCACGAACCGTGCACGTGGTCATCATGGGGTGCGGCCGGCTCGGTTCGACGCTGGCCCAGAAGCTCGACGCCCAGGGCCATCAGGTCGTCGTGATCGACCGCGACGCGGAGGCGTTCCGCCGCCTCGGTGACGGCTTCGGTGGTGTCACCGTGACCGGCATCGGCTTCGACCGGGACGTGCTGCGGACCGCCGGCGTCGAGCGGGCCGACGCGTTCGCCGCCGTCTCCAGCGGCGACAACTCCAACATCATCTCGGCCCGGCTGGCCCGCGAGACGTTCGGCGTCTCCCGCGTGGTGGCCCGGATCTACGACTCCCGGCGCGCGCAGGTCTACGAGCGCCTCGGCATCCCGACCATCGCCACGATCCGCTGGGCCGCCGACCGGATGTACCGGTTCCTCGTGCCGGACCAGCGGGTCGAGGTGTTCCGCGACCCGACCAGCGTGATCAGCATCGTGGAGACCCCGCTGCACCGCGACTGGATCGGCCGCACCGTCAAGGCGCTGGAGGACCGGACCGGCGCGCGGGTCGCCTACCTGGCCCGGTTCGGCGTGGGCACCCTGGCGCAGCCGTCCACCGTCCTGCAAGACGGTGACCAGGTCTACATGCTGGTCACCGACGAGACCGTGGATCAGGTGCTGGACATCGCCCAGGGTGCCGACAAGGAAGGGAACTGACCGTGCGCATCGCCATCGCCGGAGCCGGCAACGTGGGCCGGTCCATCGCCCAGGAGCTGATCGGCAACGGGCACGAGGTCATGCTGATCGAGCGGCACCCCCGGCAGCTCTGCCCGGAGCGGGTGCCGCAGGCACGGTGGGTGCTCGCCGACGCCTGTGAGCTGAGCAGCCTGGAGGAGGCGGACCTCGCCGGCTGCGACGTGGTGGTCGCCGCCACCGGTGACGACAAGGCCAACCTGGTGGTGTCGCTGCTGGCCAAGACCGAGTTCGCGGTGCCCCGGGTGGTCGCCCGGGTCAATCGGGCCGAGAACGAGTGGCTCTTCACCGAGCAGTGGGGCGTCGACGTCGCGGTGAGCAAGCCCCGCCTGATGGCCGCCCTGGTCGAGGAGGCGGTGACGGTCGGCGACCTGGTCCGGCTGATGACCTTCCGGCAGGGCGAGGCGAACCTCGTCGAGATCACCCTGCCGAAGGACGCGCCCTACGAGGGCCAGCCGGTGCGGTCGGTGCCGATGCCACGAGACTCCGCCCTGGTCGCGATCCTGCGTGGCAAGCGGGTGCTGGTGCCGACGCCGGACGACCCGCTGGAGTCCGGCGACGAGCTGATCTTCGTGTGCACCAGCGAGGTCGAGGACCAGGTCCGCGCCGTGGTGCTAGGCGACCGGGGTCTCCCGCCGCTGGGCTGACGTCACCCGGTGGATCGCCCAGATGGTGAAGGCGAAGGTCGCGGCGTAGATCGGCCAGCTCACCAGGATCCGGACGACGCCGATCGCGTTCGCCTCACCCATCAGGTAGAGCACGAACTGGATGCCGGCCCGCACGGTCAGGGAGACGGCCCAGAGCACGGTCAGCCACTGGAAGGTACGGAACAGCCGGGAGTTGCCGAACCAGTCCTGCCGGCCCTTGTTGGCCATGATGCCCCAGGCGTACCCGATGAGGGGTTTGCGGAAGGCCACCGAGACCAGCAGCGCCGCGGCCTGGCCGAAGGTGAGCAGGATGCCGGGCAGGTAGAAGTTCTTCGCGTCGCCGGTACGCCAGGCGAGCCACGCGCCGAGCGCGATGCCGAAGAGACCGTTCACCGCGTGCCGGATCGGCTGCCGGCGGACCAGCCGGACACCGCCGATGGCGAGTGCCGAGCCGACCGAGCCGATGATCGCCCAGAGCAGCGCCTGGCGTTTCTCCAGGCCCACCACCTCCAGGCTGAGCAGCACGTTGAGCAGCACGAAGGTGAGCACCGGGACGCTCGACTCGATCAGGCCGCGCACACCGCCGAGCTGCTCGGCGATCTGCTCGCTCATCGACGGGAAGGGCTCCTCGTCGCCGGGCCGCCCCTTGGTGACCGGGTGCAGATCCTGCTCCGCGATGATCTCCGCGGCCAGTTTCTCCTCGGCGTCCCCGACGAGCTCGGCGATCCGCTCCTCGACCGACTCGTGCGCGGCGTGACGCGGGTCGCTTCCGGGTGTCACCGGGGCGCCTCCAGCTCGTAGTAGGGGTTGTAGATCACCTTGCGGTCGTCCCGGATCGCGATCCGGCCTCGCGCGGTGAGCTGCCGCCCCGGTTCGATGCCGGCGATGGACCGGCGCCCCAGGAAGACCAGCGTGACCACGTCGCTGCCGTCGTAGAGGTCGGCTTCCAGCGTAGGCAGATTGGTGCGTGGAGTGTACGCCACCGTGCGCAGCCGCCCCGACACCGAAACGACCTGCCCACGGCGGCAGTCACCGGCCGGGACGGCGCCGCACTTGGCGCTGTCCCGCTGGAGCTCCTCCGCGTCCAGCTCCGAGTCGGTCGCCGTCAGCCGGCTCAGGAACCTGCGGAATCCGGTGCGCTCTTCGGTCGTCATGACTTCGCTGTCACCCTTCGTCGACGCGACGCAGTGTGCGCGTGTGCTCGACGACCACGCTACGCCCGAAACGCCGTGGTGATCTAGGTCACTGGAGGGGATTGCCGTTGGCACCCTGCTGGGCCGCGGCCTGGCCCTGCTCGGCCATCTCCTTCGGCAGACGCATCGGCAGCGGCTCGCGCACCGGCCGGGGCTCGTTGTCGCGGACCACGACCAGCCCGGACAGCACCTCGCCGAGAGCACCCTCGCGCCCCGGGTCGGAGGCGGCCGCACCCTGGTAGAGCGCCCGGACCATCCACCGCGGCCCGTCCACGCCGACGAACCGCACTTCGGCCGGCCCCTCCGGGGTGTTCACCCGGGCCACCAGCTCCACGCCGTACCGCCCGTCGACCTCGCGCGGGGTGACACCGTCGGCGGCCATCGCGCCGGCGATCTCCTCGCGGACCTCGCCCCAGATGCCCTCGGTCTTCGGCGCGGCGAAGACGCCCAGTTGCAGGGCACTCTCCCCGTCGACCAGGACGACCTGCTCCACGCCGCCGTCCGGGTTGGCCTGCACCCGGACCTCGACGCCCTCGATCGCGGGGATCTGGAGGCTGCCCAGGTCGAGCCGCTGCACGCCGTCCGGCGCGTGCCGGGCGTCCCAGGGGCCGAACTCGGGCGCCGGCGGCTCACCGTCGGAGGCGAGGCTGTCGGCGAGCGCCTTGGAGGGCGGCGCGTCAGCCGACCGGACGTGCTTCGCGGCACCGCGCTTACGGGAGAACATCTACTGCCAGCCTTTCCTTTTCGCAAAGCTCAGAGGGCCTGATGGCCGCCGGTCGAACCGTGGCCGCCCGTGCCGCGCACGGTGTCGGCGAGGGTGTCCACGACGTGGAACGCCGCCCGCTCCACCCGCTGGATCACGAGCTGGGCGATCCGGTCGCCCCGCGAGATCTTGACGGTGTTCGCCCGATCGTGATTGATCAGATTCACCAGAATCTCGCCACGGTAACCGGCGTCGACCGTACCGGGCGCGTTGAGGACCGTCACCCCCAGTCGCGCCGCCAACCCGGAGCGCGGGTGCACCAGCCCCACGTAGCCGTCCGGGAGCGCGATCGCGACACCGGTGCGGACCTTGACGCGGGCACCCGGCGCGATCTCCGCCTCCTCGGCCGCCACCAGGTCGGCACCGGCGTCGCCGGGATGCGCGTAGGCCGGCAGGGGCAGATCCGGGTCGATCCGGAGGACCTGCACGATCACATCGGTCACGGCGGGGGTTCCTTCACTGGGGTACTGCGGGCGGCACCTACCCTGCCATCCTGCCGCGTCCGGCCTCGGAGGCGCGCCGTACTCTTCGAAGGGTGACACCCGAGTCCCCGGCCCGCACGGTGGCGGCCCATCAGGAACGGCTGAGCCTCCCGTGGTGGGCCTGGCCGGCCACGCTCGCGGCCGGTGCGATCCTGGCGACCGAGCTGACGCTGGGGCTCCCCGAGGTGCCCATCTGGCTGCCCTACGTGGTGGTGCTCCCGCTCAGCCTGCTGATCCTGGTCCCGATGGACCGGCTGCGTGTCGAGGTGACCGCCGACGAGTTCCGGGCCGACGACGCCCGGCTGCCGGTGCGGTTCGTCTCCGGGGTGGTGGCGCTGGACGCCGCGGGCAAGCGTGAGGCGCTGGGCGTCGGCTCGCACCCGCTGGCCTTCGTGGTGCAGCGCGCCTGGATCGGCCCGGCCGTGCAGGTGCTGCTCGACGATCCGGACGACCCGACCCCGTTCTGGGTGGTGAGCACCCGCCGGCCGGTCGAGCTGGCGACCGCCCTGCTCGAGGTCAGTCGCCGAGCGCGCGCCGAGCGGGCGTGACCGCCGGGGGTCCCGACTTGCGCAGATCGGCGTGCACGCTCTCGCCGACCTGCCGGGTGGCCCGGCCGTTGAGGTAACTGGCGACCGCCGCACCGGTCAGCATCGGGCCGAACGTGGTGAGGTTGCGCCCGAACCGCTTCATCAGCGACTTCTGCAACTCCTTGCGCGCCGCCGTGCCGAGCACCGTGGCCACCCCGACCCCGGGGACCAGCGGGTTCACCCCCCGCCGGCCGGACCAGGCCTCGACCAGCTTCAGCGCCCGCTCGCCGACGGTGCCGGTGATCGGGCGGCCGTAGATCTCGTGGAGCTCGCCGATGAGCTTGATCTCGATCGCCACCACCGCCACCGTCTCGGTGGCCAGTAGCACGGGCGCCGAGAGCAGCGTCGGGGCGGCGACCCACTGGACCGAGGCGATGCCGCCCCCGGCCGCACCCACCCCCGCCGTGGCGCGGGTGGCGTTCCGGATCAGGCGCTCGGCCAGCTCCGTGTCGTCCAGGCCGGGGAAGTGCCGGAGCAGGGTCGCCCGGTCCCGGACCGGGACGTGCGGGGCCACCTCGGTGACCCGATCGGTGATCCAGCGCAGAGCCGTCTTCGGCCGGAACAGGCGTCCCACGTCGCGGCCGCGGACCTGCCCGGCGAGCCGGCCGAGCAGCCGGCGCCGGCCTCCGGGCTCCAGGTCGTCCGCGGTGAGGGCCGCCACGGTGCGGCCCACGTCCTCCGGTGTACCGGTGGTTGCGGAAACGGTCTCGGCACCGGGCTCGGTGGCACGATCCGGCTGGCTCATCGTCGTCCTTCCCGTCGTCGTCACCGGCATCTGTGCCCGGTCACGCCCCTGGGTCAAACCCCCCTGTCAAACCCCCTGTCGAACCCCCGTGAACGCCGTACGCCCGACCGCGGCCGCCGCGATCGGGTGATGTGGCGCGCTGCGCGCGAGTGCGCTCAGGCGCACTCGCGGCAGATCAGCTCCCCGTTTCGTTCCACCGCGAGCTGGCTGCGGTGGTGCACGAGGAAACAGCGGGAGCAGCGGAACTCGTCGGTCTGCATCGGCAGCACCTTGACGGTGAGCTCCTCGTCGGCGAGGTCGGCGCCGGGCAGCTCGAAGCTCTCCGCAACCTCGACCTCGTCGACGTCCACTGCGCCCGACTGCGAGTCGGCGCGGCGGGCCTTGAGCTCCTCCAGGCTGTCCTCGCCGAGGTCGACCTCATCGCGACGCGGGGCGTCGTAGTCGGTGGCCATCGGTCTTCACTCTCCTGTATCGATGTGTCACTTGGCGTTTGTAACGCCATTGGCAGGGTTTCGGTTCCCGGTTCCGCTGGACGATTTCTGACACCCGTTCGGACATCGGAAAACCGCCCCCGGTGGGCGCGGAACATTACCGCTGACGCGGCAGGCTTGTACGCACTCCGGCGGCACATTGTTCCTGATGTGACCGAGGCGACATCAAAGTAGGGGCCCCAGCCACTGGATCATCGTCAACGCGCCGGAAGCATTCCCTGTTTCCGCGCACCTGGCGGACAGACGTTAACCTCTCGACAGGCCCGGGCACGTTACCCGGGTCCGTCCCCCGATCCTGGAGCCGACCCATGAGCTTTGCCCGCGTCCGAGCGCTGGTAGTCGTCGGTGTGCTCGCCGTGGCCGCAGTGGTCTTCGTCGTCGTCACCCTCTTCCGGGACACGCAGCGCGGCAGCACCAACGGCAGCGACTGCCCGGCCGGGGCACCGCTGGCCGACATCCGGCTCCCGAACGACCCGGCGGTCGTCAAGATCAAGGTGTACAACGGCACCAGCAAGGCCGATCTCGCCGAGCAGGTCACCAACGAGTTCGCGAACCGCCGCTTCGTGGTCGAGAAGCCGGGCAAGAGCAAGACCAAGGTCGACGGCGTGGCCGAGATCCGGTACGGGCCGGACACCGTCGGCAAGGCGCAGCTGCTCCGGGCGTACTTCCTGGCCCAGTCGACGATGGTCTACAACGCCAAGCGCAAGGGCGACGTCATCGACATCATCATCGGCGACAAGTTCCAGGCCCTGGCCACCACGACCGAGGTGAACCAGTCGCTGGGCGCCGAGGGCGAGCCCACCCTGCCGCCGGGCGCCTGCCGCAAGCCGGTCACCGAGACCACCGAGCCCGAGACCGAGTGACACGGTCGTGGCCGGCGCGCTCACGGGCCGCCGGCCGCGTCCAGCTCGACCAGTGCGTCGTGCAGGGCCGGGAAGATCGCCGGCGGGGCGGCCACCAGCATCCGCCCGTCGGCCGGCTCCCCGGAGAGCCCGGCGACGATCAGGCCCGCCTCGGCCGCGATCAGCCCGCCGGCGGCGTGGTCCCACAGGTTCAGCCCCTTCTCGAAGTACGCGTCCAGTGAACCCTCCGCGGCCAGGCAGAGGTCCAGGGACGCCGCGCCGAACCGGCGGATGTCACGCACCCGGGTGATCAATCGGGCCAGCACCGCCCCCTGATGGGCCCGTCGTCGCGCGTCGTAGCCGAACCCGGTACCGACCAGGGTCTGGTCCAGAGTGGTCCGCTGTGAGCCGCTCAGACGCCGTCCGGCCCGCCAGGCGCCGCCGCCCAGGGTCGCCGTCCACTCGTCACCGGTGGCCGCGTTCACCACCACCCCGGCCACCACCTCGCCGTCGCGCTCGGCGGCCAGCGACACCGCGTACTGCGGCAGGCCGTAGAGGTAGTTCACGGTGCCGTCGATCGGGTCGAGGATCCACCGGACCGCGCCGGGTTCCACGCTCAGCGAGTCGCCGTACTCCTCCCCGAGGACGCCGTCGCCGGGTCTCTCCGCCTTCAGCGCCTCCACCACCTGGCGTTCGACCGCCTTGTCCGCCGCCGTGACGACGTCGGTGTCGGTGCTCTTGGTCTGGACGTCGCCGATCGCCTCGTCCCGCATCCTGCGGGCCGTCACGGCCGCCTCCCGGGCGATCCGCAGCGCCACGGACAGCAGCTCGCCGGGTGTCGATACCATCGGAATCTCGCTCACGTATGGGTCCTTTCCGCCGATACCATTCTGGCGTCAGGCGTCTCTGACGAGGTCGTCGGGCCCCGGCGGCGTGCTGTGGGCGGAGGATCTCGGCAAGCGGCGCTACAATTCACCCCTGCCCACCGCTTCACGGACACGCCACCGGTACGGTCCGTGACCCGGGGGCCCCCACAAACCGACTCCGGCGACGCCCGCCCCCGCGTGCTGCGCTGGACCGTGGCCGTGCCCAACCTCATCGCCTCCGGAAGGTCATTCGTGACAGAAGCCCACCAGAACGGTGCCGACGTTCGCTCTCTCACCGAGGCCTTGATCACCCATGCCCAGGGTGCGGGCGGGCAACTCACATCGGCCCAGGTCGCGCATACGCTAGAGTCCGCCGCGGTGAACCCGGCGCAGGCCAAGAAGATCCTGCGCGGGCTGGTGGACGCCGGCATCACCGTCGTGGTCGACGGCTCCGCCAGCACGCGCCGGCCCAAGGTCGCCGCAGCCCGGTCCACCACACCGGCATCCCGGGCGACCACCGCCAAGACCGCGCCGGCCAAGAAGGCGGCGCCCGCACCCAAGCAGGCCGCGCCGGCCCTCGGCGGCGACGCCACGCCGGCCAAGAAGGCCGCACCGGTCCGTAAGGCCACCGCCGCCAAGGCCACCGCGCCGGCGAAGAAGGCCGCGCCGGGGAAGGCCGCACAGCCCGGCGAGGAGGTCCCCGGCGAGGAGATCGATCCCGAGGAGCTCGCCGCCGCGGTCGAGGACGTGGTGATCGAGGAGCCGGCAGCCCTGGTCGTGGCCGCCGCCACCGACGCCGCCAGCTCGGCCACCGACGGCGACTTCGAGTGGGACGACGAGGAGTCCGAGGCTCTCAAGCAGGCCCGCCGTGACGCGGAGCTGACCGCCTCGGCCGACTCGGTCCGTGCCTACCTCAAGCAGATCGGCAAGGTCCCGCTGCTCAACGCGGAGCAGGAGGTCGAGCTCGCCAAGCGGATCGAGGCCGGCCTCTACGCCGCCGAGCGGCTGCGGGCGGCCGACGAGGGCGAGGAGGCGCTCGAGCGCAACTTCGAGCGTGACCTCAAGTGGATCAACCGGGACGGCGAGCGGGCCAAGAACCACCTGCTCGAGGCCAACCTCCGTCTCGTGGTGTCGCTGGCCAAGCGCTACACCGGTCGCGGCATGGCCTTCCTCGACCTGATCCAGGAGGGCAACCTCGGCCTGATCCGCGCGGTCGAGAAGTTCGACTACACCAAGGGTTACAAGTTCTCCACGTACGCCACGTGGTGGATCCGGCAGGCCATCACCCGCGCCATGGCCGACCAGGCCCGCACCATCCGGATACCGGTGCACATGGTCGAGGTCATCAACAAGCTCGGGCGCATCCAGCGCGAGCTGCTCCAGGATCTGGGCCGTGAGCCCACCCCGGAGGAGCTGGCCAAGGAGATGGACATCACGCCGGAGAAGGTGCTGGAGATCCAGCAGTACGCTCGTGAGCCGATCTCGCTGGACCAGACGATCGGCGACGAGGGCGACAGCCAGCTCGGTGACTTCATCGAGGACTCCGAGGCGGTCGTCGCCGTCGACGCGGTCTCCTTCTCGCTCCTGCAGGACCAGCTCCAGCAGGTTCTGCAGACGCTTTCCGAGCGTGAGGCGGGTGTGGTCCGGCTGCGGTTCGGCCTGACCGACGGGCAGCCGCGCACGCTGGACGAGATCGGCCAGGTCTACGGGGTGACCCGGGAGCGGATCCGGCAGATCGAGTCGAAGACCATGTCCAAACTGCGGCACCCGTCGCGGTCCCAGGTCCTGCGCGACTACCTCGACTAGGACCTTTGGTCAACATTCAGTGTCTGAATGGTCACCACCCGTACATCAACGGGTGGTGATCAGACCGTTGTGCAGAAGTGATCGTTGACGTGGCACCCTTGGATCACGGCACACTAGCCGGAACCAACGTGTGATCCCGGTCCCCCCGGGGCATTTTGGGAAGGCTGCAACGGTGCAGGGTGTTGCACGATGTGTGAGCAGTAGCCGAGGAACATGTTCATCGGTGACGAACAGAGGAGGAAGGCGATGACCCCGACTCTCACGCCGTCGGCAGGAAGTCTGGCCGGCCCCGCAGCCGATGAACGGTGCGACCGCTGCAATGCAGCCGGGAAGCTCCGTTTGACCCTGGCGGGTGGCAGTGAACTCGTTTTCTGTGGCCACCACGCCAACCGGTACGCCGAGGACCTGGTGAAGATCGCGGTTCAGTACACGGCTGAGCCCGAATTCACCTGGCGCGGCGCGGACATGATGTCGAACTCCAGCAACTAGCGGCGGTCCCCAACCGATACGTGTGACAAGAACGGGCGTTCCCCCTGCAGGGATCGCCCGTTCTGCGTGTCAGGCCGCGAGAGCCGCCTCGTCCTCGTCACACAGCCGCACACCGTCGCCGCCGGCCCGCTTGACGGCGTACATGGCCTCGTCGGCCCGTTCCAGGGCGGCCTGGAGTCCACCGGCGGACGCCACCGCGACCCCGATGCTCAGGGTGGCCGGGCAGTCCGGGAGCTCCCGGACCGCCTGGACCATGCGCACGGCGACGTCGGCGGCCGCGGCCTCGTCCCGGTCGCTGAGCAGCGCCGCGAACTCGTCGCCACCCAGACGGGCGACCAGGTCGCCCGGGCCCGCCTGCGCGCTCAGGGCGGCGGCGATGGACCGCAGCGCGGTATCGCCGGCCGCGTGGCCGTACGTGTCGTTGATCTGTTTGAACCGGTCCGTGTCGATCAGCAGCACGGCGATCCGCCGCCGGGCCGCGTCCGGGGCCGTCCGGGCGCATTCCAGGGCATGGTCGAAGGCGCGCCGGTTCGCGATGCCGGTCAGGGCGTCCAGGTCGGCCGCCCGGGCCATCTGCTCGTGCTGCAGGCGCAGCGCATCCAGGTCGTGCAGGCTGCGGGCGGCGTGCAGCGTGTTGAGCCGCTGGCGCCAGAGTGCGGCGGCGAGCGAGTCCCCGTAGGCCAGGGTCGCCTGCGCGTCCTCGGAGCCGAGTTGGGCCATCAGCACCGCGCGGGTGCGGTGGGTGCTCGCCACCATCAGCCAGTCGGCGTCGGCCGGCAGGTCACGGACGGCGTCCGCCATCACCCGCAGGGCCTCCTCCGGGCGCCCTGAGCGGCTCAGCGCGACCGCGTAGAACGGCTTGCTGATGGTCATCGCGTCGGGCATGAAACCGCGGGTCTCCAGCCGCTCGATGTAGGCCTCGATGTCGGTCGCGGCGCCCGCCGGGTCGTCCCGGTCCGCCCGTGAGCAGGCGGCGAAGAGAAGCGCGTTCTCCCTCCAGGCACCCGCGTCGTCGCCGGAGACCTCGGCGGCGGCCCACAGGGCGTACCGTTCGGCCTCGGCGGTGTGGGATTCGGCCTCGTCGACCTGAGAGATCTGGTACAGCTCCAGGGCCCAGTGCAGGTGCAGCTCGGCCAGGTTGAGCAGCCACATGGCCTGGTTGCCGTTCTGCCGGTCGTCGGCCCGGCTCATCTCGTGGGCCAGCAGGAACTGCGGGGCCGCCAGCTCGTAGAGCCGCAGCTCCCAGTAGCCGATCGCCACGGCCACCAGTGAGTTGACCGCGGCGATCGGCTCTCGCTCCTCGGCGGCCAGCGACTCGGCGGTCACCAGGTCCCGGAGCACCCGTTCCACGTCGTTGTCCGCCTGACCGAGCCGGGATCGCTGCCAGGCACGGCTGGCCAGGGCGCAGGCACGCCACCCGGCGCTGCCCTCCCGCTCGGCGGCCGGCAGCATCAGGTCCGCGGCCTCGACGGCGGCCGCCGGCTCGGCCTGCGCGATGAACGAGACAACCCGGACGAAATGCATGCAGGCCGGGCCGTCGGCGAGGTCGCCGGAGACCGACCGCAGCACCGACTCCGCGCGGTCCCGGGCAGCGACGGCCTCACCGATCTGCGCGTGCTCCAGCAGGCTTGCCGCCTCGAGTGTGATCTCCCGCATCCGCTCCCCTTTCCGGCGCCCTATCGGCGCCGGGGAGCCGGATCGGAGCGAACCGGGTGGCCTCAGAAGGACTGGATCGTGGCGATCCGTTCCTCGAGCTGCTCGATCGTGGCCTGCGCACTGGGCGGGCCGCCGCAGAGCCGGCGCAACTCGGCGTGGATCTTGCCGTGCGGCAGGTTGGTCCGGTGGTGGTGGGCCGCGACCAGGGTGTTCAGCTGGCGGCGCAGGCTGTTGCGCCGCTCCCCCGCGCTCATCGGCACGACCGGCTCCAGGCGGGCGGGCTCCTCCGGCGGTGCCTCCTCCGCCTGCCGCCGTTTCTGGGCCGCGATCTGGTCGGCCTGGCGCTTGTTCAGCAGGGTGGTCACCTGATCGGGGGTGAGCAGGCCGGGCAGGCCCAGATAGTCGGCCTCCTCGGCGGTCCCGGTCCGGGCGCCGGTGCCGAACGACGTGCCCTCGTAGATGACCTGGTCCAGCTCGGCCGTGGCGGACAGCGCCTCGAACATCTTGTCCAGGTCGCCCAGCGCGTCCTCGGTCTTCTGCGCACGTTCCAGGACGTCGTCGTCGAGCCCGTCCTTCTCCTTCGGCGCGCCGATCACGTGGTTGCGCTGCGCCTCCATCTCGCTGGCCAGCCCGAGCAGGTGCGGGACGCTGGGCAGGAACACGGTGGCGGTCTCGCCCGGCACCCGGGACCGGACGAACCGGCCGATCGCCTGCGCGAAGTAGAGCGGGGTGGAGGCGCTGGTGGCGTAGACGCCGACGGCCAAGCGGGGGATGTCGACGCCCTCGGACACCATCCGGACCGCGACCATCCAGCGCTTCTCCGAGGCGGCGAACTCGGCGATCCGGCCGGAGGCGCCCTCGTCGTCGGAGAGCACCACGGTGGCCGGCTCACCGGTCAGGTCGTGCAGGAGCTTCGCGTACGCCCGGGCGGACTGCTGGTCACTCGCGATGACCAGGCCGCCCGCGTCGGGCATGCCGTGCTCACGGATCTTGGTGAGCCGTGCGTCGGCAGCCCGCATCACCTGCGGCATCCACTCGCCCCGATGGTCCAGGGCGGTCCGCCAGGCCTGCGCGATCAGGTCCTTGGTCATCGGCTCGCCGAGGCGGGCGGCGAGTTCGTCACCGGCGTTGGTCCGCCAGCGGGTCTCACCCGAGTACGCCATGAACAGCACCGGCCGCACGACCTGGTCGCGGAGAGCGTCGGCGTAGCCGTACACCGAATCGGCCTTGGATCGTTGAATGCCGTCCTGACCACGCTCGTAGGAGACGAACGGGATCGGGTTCTCGTCGGAGCGGAACGGTGTCCCGGTGAGCAGCAGGCGCCGCTCGGCCGGCTCGAAGGCGTCCTTGACCCCGTCGCCCCAGGTGCGCGAGTCACCGGCGTGGTGGATCTCGTCGAGGATGACGAACGTGCGGCGCGACAGGGTGCGCCGCTTGTGCACGGCCGGCGCCATGCCGACCTGGGCGTAGGTGAGCACCGCCCCGTGGAAGTCACGTGAGGAGTGCACGTCCGAGTTGCGGAACTTCGGGTCGAGCTGAATGCCGACCCGGGCCGCCGCGAGCGACCACTGCGTCTTCAGGTGCTCGGTCGGGCAGACCACGGTGACCGCGTCGCAGGTGCCGTCGGCGAGCAGCTCGGCGGCGATCCGGAGCGCGAACGTGGTCTTGCCGGCACCGGGCGTCGCCACGGCCATGAAGTCCTCGGAACGGCGACGAAGGTACGTCACCATCGCCTTACGCTGCCAGTCCCGCAGCGGCGGAAAGATCTCCAGGTTCGGCACAGGCGGGCTCAAGCTGCGGTGATCCCTTCTCCCAAGGAAAAACCCCCGCGGTGAAGGGTCGCGGAGGCGGGGTCCAGCATAGCCATGCAATGTTGCCGGGCGGGTTCACGGCACCGCCACCGGAGCCGACCAGCGACGGTACAGCGCGATCAGCCGGACAGCGGTCATCACGACCGCCGCGGTCGCGAACGGGATCACGCCGGTCTGGCCGAGCCCGTGCAGCACGGTCACCAGCACGGCGCCGCCGAGGGCGACCACCGCGTAGATGTCTTTTTGCAGCACCACCGGGATCTCACGGGTGAGCAGGTCGCGGGTCACGCCTCCGCCGATCGCTGTGAGCATCCCCACCAGGCAGGCACCGACCGGCGGCACACCGGCTTCGAGCGCCTTCAGCGTGCCGGTCACGGTGAACAGCCCGAGACCGGCGGCGTCCAGCACCAGCACGGTACGCCGCACCCGGTGCAATGCCGGGTGCAGCCAGAACGCCGCGATCGAGGCGACCACCGCGGTCACCGCGTAACGCCAGTCGGCGAACGCCAGCGGGGGCGGGGCGCCGATCACCAGGTCACGCAGGATGCCACCGCCGAGCGCGGCCGCGAAGCCGACGAACGCGACACCGAACAGGTCGAGTCGTTTCGCGACGCCGGCCGAGGCGCCGGAGGCGGCGAACACCGCCACACCGATCAGATCCGCGACGAGCAGCGGATATCCGCCCGTCACGCCCCGATCAGGCCTTCATGGCTTCGTAGATCTCCTTGCACTGCGGGCAGACCGGCGATCCGGGCTTCGGCGTCTTGGTCACCGGGAACGTCTCTCCGCAGAGAGCCACCACGAAGTTGCCCATGACGGCGCTCTCGGCGATCTTCTCCTTGCGGACGTAGTGGAACATCTCAGGACCGGTGTCGGCGTCCTTGGTCTCCGGACGCTCCAGGATCTGGGTGCTCACGGTTATCTGCCCTTCTGAAGTAAGCCAAGCTCCAGCCGACAAGTCTGACACCTCACGCCGGGCCGGTCCAACGACAACGCGAGTGGTGAGAGCCGTACGGTTTACCCGTGACTGACTTCGCGATTCGATACGGCGAGCACGTGACCCGTGCCCGGCGGGACGGCCGGCCGGTGGTGGCCCTGGAGAGCACGATCATCTCGCACGGCCTGCCGCACCCCGACAACATCCGGGTGGCGGGTGAGATCGAGCAGGCCGTCCGGGACAACGGGGCGGTGCCGGCGACCATCGGCATGATCGACGGTGAGGTGATCGTCGGCCTGGAGGACGCCCAGGTGGCGCGCCTGGCGTCGGCCGATGCGGTGGCCAAGCTCTCGGTGCGTGACCTGGCGATCGCCGCGGCCCGGCGCGCCGACGGGGCGACCACGGTCGCGGCCACCAGCGCGATCGCCGCGGCGGCCGGCATCGGCGTGTTCGCCACCGGCGGGCTGGGCGGGGTGCACCGGGAGGCGAACGTCACGTATGACGAGTCCGCCGACCTGACCGCGCTGGCCCGTACCCCGATCGTCGTGGTCTGTGCCGGAGTCAAGTCGATCCTGGACGTCGGGGCCACCCTGGAGCGCCTGGAGACCCTCGGCGTGCCGGTGGCCGGCTACCGGACCCGCCGTTTCCCCGGCTTCTTCATCACCGACGGCGGTTTCGACCTGGACTGGCAGCTCGACTCGCCGGAGCAGGTGGCCGACTTCATCAAGGCCCGCGCCGACCAGGGAGTCACCGAAAGCGCGCTGGTGCTGGCCAACCCGCTGCCGGCCGACGAGCAGCTGGAGCCGGGCCTGCACGACCGGACCCTGGCGACCGGGCTGAACCTGCTGGCCGAGCAGAACATCACCGGCAAGGCGGTCACCCCGTTCCTGCTGGGCCACTTCCACTCCAGCACCGAGGGCCGGAGCCTGGCGGTCAACATCCGGATCATCCTGCGCAACGCGGCTCTGGCCGCCAAGATCGCCGTGGCCGCGACCGACGGCTCGCCGGCTCCGGTCGGCTTCGCCGTCCCGGCATGAGGACCTGCGCATGATCTACGTCGCCGGTGATCTGGTCACCGACGTCCTGGTCGAGCACGACGGAGACATCCGGATCGGGTCGGACACGGACGCGGCGATCCGGGTCGCCGGTGGCGGCCAGGGCGCGAACACGGCGGCCTGGCTGGCCTCGACCGGGCACGAGGTGACGCTGATCGCGGCGGTCGGCGACGACCAGGCCGGCCGCGACCGGGTGGCCGAGCTCACCGCGGCCGGGGTGCACTGCGCGGTGCAGGTCCTGCCGGGTGCCACCACGGGCAGCGTGGTGGTGCTCACCGGCCCGGGCGAACGCACCATGATCACCGACCGGGGCGCCTCGCTGCGGCTCGATCCGGGCCACGTCACGGCCACCCTCGCCGCCGCCGCGGCCACCGGGCACCTGCACCTGTCCGCCTACCCGCTGCTGCACGCCGGTTCCCGTCCGGCGGGCCTGGCGGCCCTCACCGCCGCCGCACGGCGGGGGCTCAGCGTGAGCGTCGACGCGGCGTCCGCGGCCCCGTTGCGCACCGTCGGGGCCGGGATCTTCCTGGATTGGGTACGCGACACCGACCTGCTCCTGTGCAACGCCGACGAGGCCGACGTGCTGGCCGGCCCGGGCAGTGCGGCCGAGCAGGCGGTGCGGCTGGCGGCGCACGTGCGCAACGCCGTGGTGAAGCAGGGCCCGGCCGGTGCGGTGTGGGCCGGCCCGGACGGTGTGTGGCCGCTCGCCGTGGAGCCCGTGCCGGTGACCGATCCCACCGGTGCCGGGGACGCCTTCGCGGCCGGACTGCTGCGGGCCTGGTGCTCGGGCGCCACCCCGGAGGAGGCGTTACGGGCCGGTGCCGCTCTGGGCGCGAAGGCGGTCTCCCGCGTCGGCGCACGGCCCGCCCCGCACTGATCCGGTAGCGGTGGAGGCCTCTTGCGTGATCGCCGGGGCGCCCGGACCGTACCCCCGGAGGCTTTTGATCGTGGGTCTTCGTCAGTCGGTGCGGCGGCGCGCCTCGTCGACCACCTCGGAGTCGATGGTGATGTAGTCGGGCTCCTCGACCGGCGGGGTGAGGGCACGCCGCACGTCCTCGCGGGCCGCCGCGTCGGCCGCCCGCTCCTCCTTGGTCTTGGGTGGCCGATCGTTCGCGATCAGCACCGCCATCCAGGGCAGCAGGACCATGCCGAGGGCGCAGAGGACGAGCCACACGGGCAGGAGCGGAACCTGGGCACTGATCAGAACGCCACCGAGGATCAGGCACAGGGCCCGAACGCTCATCATCGAGACATAGCGGATCTGGCGGCTGCGGAGTTGATCGTCCTGGCTGCGTGCGGCGTCGGTGATCAGCACCGGGCGCTCCGGATGTTTCTTCACGCGGGGTCTCCGATCGACCTCGCCATCCTCCCACCGGCCGGGCCGTTCCGCCCAGCCGGGCCGCGACTCAGGCCTCCTTAGCCGCCTTCGCCTCCGCCTTGACCTGCTTCTTGTAGGCCCGCACCTGTGCCAGCGACGCGGCGTCGACGATGTCGGCCACCGACTTGTGGGAGCCCTCCTCGCCGTAGCCGCCGGCCGCCTCGCGCCAGCCGTCCGGCCGCACGTCGTAGAGCTTGCCGAGCAGCGCGACGAAGATCTGCGCCTTCTGCCGGCCGAAGCCGGGCAGCGCGAAGATCCGCCGGTAGAGCTCGGCGCCGTCGGCCACACCACGCCAGAGGCCGGCGGCGTCCCCCTCGTACTCATCGGCGATCACCCGGCACACCTCCTGCACCCGGGCGGCCATCGCCTTCGGGAAACGGTGCAGGGCGGGCGGCTCGGAGAAGATCGCGACCAGCGCCTCCGGGTCGAAGTCGGCCAGCTCGGCGGCGGTGGGCTCGTGCCCGAGCCGCTGCGCCAGCACCCACGGCGAGGTGAACGCCTTCTCCAGAGTGATCTGCTGGTCGAGCACGATCCCGAGGGTCACCGCGAGCGGGTCGCGGTTGAGCAGATCGTTGGCTTCGGGCGGCACCGGCAGGGAGAACGTCACGGTTCCATGATGTCAGGTTCGGCCCGGGCCTCGATCCGGCGGACCACCTCGTCCGCGAGATCACGCATCAGATCCAGCTCCGCCGGGTCGAACTCCCGCGGGCGCACGTCCAGCGCGCACAGCCCGCCGAGGACGGCCCCGGATCCGGAGATCAACGGCGCTCCGATGTACGACCGCACCCCCTCGATCGTGACCAGCGGGTTGTCCCGGAACTCCGGGTCGGTGGTGAGATCGCTGACGGATCGGGTGGTTCGGGAGCGCAGCATCGGGAGACAGAACGCCCACTCGATCGGTGTCCCGCCGACCTCGCCGACCCACTCCGGGATCGGCCCGCGGCCGGCGAGGAAGACCTGCGCACCGTCGAGCAGGCTGTCGACGATCGCGAACGGCATGCCCAGCCGGTCGGTGACGGATTCCACGATCTCGTCCAGGTAGGGGCGCGCCACCTGGACGTCCATGCCGAGGCGGGCCACATCGAGCAGGCGCCCCCGGTCGCGCAGCTCGGGATATCTCTCCAGGATCACGCCTGGACCGTCCTCGCCAGAGCTTCGTAGGTGATGATCCGGACCTTGAGCGATCGGCCGGCGACCCGGCTCAGCTCACCGACCTCCATCACGTGCTCGGCCACCTTGCGCAGGTCGGCCGACGTGCTGACCGGCCGCCGCAGGCCGAGCGCCTGCACCGACAGACTCCACAGGCCCTCGGCCATCTGCGGCCCGATGAGGTCGGCCAGAGCCTTCACGGCGTCCTGCTCGGTCGGCCGGTCGTGGCCGTAGTTCTCGGCTCTGGCCATGGCGCTACCTCTCGCTGGGCTGGTCATCACGGGTCAGAACAGTTCGATGAGGGGTTCGGCGTCGTCGTGCGAGGCACCGCCGGTCTGCGACGCGTGGGTGGTCCGCTGCCGGGACATCACATGCTTGGCCCGCAGGTCCTCCACGCTGATCACCCGTGCCATCAGCTCCTCCTCGGTGAGGTCGCCGCGGGCGTAGGCGACGACGTCCTCGGTCTGCTGCCGGATGTCGCCGACCGCGCCCGCGACGTGCTCCAGCATCTGCCGGCTGATGTCCTGGAACTGCACGTGCCCGACCGCACCGGTGGTCTCCGAGGTGAGCGCGGACGAGCTGCGCTGCACCTGTTCCGCGGCGTTGACGGTGTCCTTGAGGATGCCCGAGACCATCTCCGACATCTCCCGCTGGGCGCTGGCGATGCCGCCGAGCCGGCGGGTCATCGCGGTCTCCTCGCTGGACGGCGGCAGCTCCTGTTCCCGGTCGAACTGGCTGTCGTCGGAGAGCACGGCGTCCAGCTTGGCGGTCAGGTCACCGATGTTCGTGCCGATGCCGTGCGCGGCCTCGGCCGACCGGTGGGCGAGCTTGCGGACCTCGTCGGCGACGACCGAGAACCCCTCACCGGCCTCGCCGGCCCGGACCGCCTCGATCATCGCGTTCAGCGCGAGGATGTTGGTGGCCCGGCTGACCTGCTCGATCTGCTTGACGTGCTGGTCGAGCTCGCGCATCTGGTCGACCAGCGCCCGGATCTGGTGGTCCCGGTGCAGGAAGTACGAGATCAGGCGGCCCACCAGCTGGTCGTTGCCGGCACTCACCTGGCTCAGCTCGCTCTCGGTCCGGCTGAGGGTGCCGGCGAGCTGCGCCACGTCGCCGGCCATCACCTCCGCCAGCGAGTCGACCTTCACGAGTTGCTGGATGATCGCGTGCGCGGCCTCGCCGGTCTGCTCGATGACGTCACGCACGTGCCCGTCGACCACGTCGCAGTACGCCGGGACCGGGTCCAGGGCGCCGGCCACCACATCGGGGCGCAGGTCGGACTCCTCGGGCTCGGCCGTGGTCATCGAGAGCTTGCGGAGAACACTAGGCATGCGATACCTCCGTTTCGCCGGTCAGTCGCTCAGGCTCCGGGCAGAACCTGCTTGATCACACCGAGGAGCTGGTCCGGGCCGACCGGCTTGACCAGCCAGCCGGTGGCCCCGGCGGCCTTCGCCTCGGCCCGCTTCGTCTGCTCCGACTCGGTGGTCAGCATGAGGATCGGGGTGAAGCGCATGCCCGGGGCCTTGCGGGCCTCGCGGGCGAAGGTGATCCCGTCCATCTGCGGCATGTTCACGTCGCTGATGATCAGGTTCGGCTTGACGCCCTTGCCGAGCTTGTCGAGCGCCTCCTTGCCGTGCCCGGCGGTCTCGACCGCGTATCCCGCCTTCGTCAGGATGGACTTCAGGCTCATGAGCATGGTGGCGGAGTCGTCGACGAGCATCACAGTGGTCATGGAGGATCGCTTCCCTGCTTGTTGGCCGGGCCACTGCTCCCGGTGAGCAGCGGCAGCACCTGCGTCGCCAGGAAGGCGTCATTCGGTGCTGAAGAAATCTTCGGCTTGAAAAGAAGCAGCGCCTGGAGTGCGCCGGTGTGCAGATGGTTGCAACGGCGCAGGGACACCTTCGGCCGCCGGGCGGTCCGCAGCCAGCCGGTCAGCTGCTCCACCTCGTCGACGGTCACGACACCGACCAGGTTGGCGGTCTCCTCATGCAACTCGAGCGGCAAGACCGAGCACCTCCTTCATGTTGAGCACCAGCAGCACCAGCCCGTCACCGAGCAGGGCGGTGCCGGAGAACTCGTCGGCGTACGCCAGCAGGCCCTCCATCGGCTTGAGGATCACGTCGACCTCGCGGTGGAACTGTTCGACCAGCAGGCCGATCCGCTGGCTGTTCACGCTCACCACGAGGATCCGCCGGTCCTCGCCGGGCGTGGGGGCCCACGGCATGTCGAGGGCCCGGGCGAGGTCGATCACCGGGACCACCTCGCCGCGCATCATCACCACGTCCTGGTGCAGCACCCGGCCCATCTCCCCGGCCGGTACCCGCACCGTCTCGACCACGAGGTCGACCGGGATACCGAACCGCTGCCCGGCCACACTCACCACCATCACCTGGGTGACCGCCATGGACAGCGGCAGCCGCAGACGAGTGAACGTGCCCTGGCCCAGCTTGGACCGCATGGTGACGGAGCCGCCGAGTTTCTCGACACTGGCCCGGACCGCGTCCATGCCGACACCACGGCCGGACAGGTCCGAGACCTGGTCCGCGGTCGAGAAGCCGGCCCGGAACACCAGGTTGACCGCGTCGCTCTCGCTCAGCGTCTCCAGCTCCTCCTCCGAGATCAGGCCCTTCTCGTACGCCTTGCGCTTGACCCGTTCCGGATCGACTCCCCGCCCGTCGTCGGACACCTCGACGATCACCGCGTCCCCGTCGGCGACCGCCGCGAGGGTGAGCCTGGCGGCCGGCGGCTTGCCCGCGGCGATCCGCTCGTCGGACGGCTCGATGCCGTGGTCGAGGCTGTTGCGCACCAGGTGGACCAGCGGGTCGCCGAGCGCCTCGATGACGTCCTTGTCGGCCATCGTGTCCTCGCCCTCGGTGACCAGCTCGATGGTCTTGCCGAGCCGTCGGCTGAGGTCGCGGACCAGGCGGGGGAACCGGCCGAACGCCACCGACAGCGGCAGCATCCGGACGTCCATCACCGCCGCCTGAAGTTCCTCGGCGATCCGGTGCATCCCGGCGTACTGGTCCTTGATCCGGCGGCTGAGCACCCGGCTGCCGAACTCCTCCTCGGCGGCGTCGGCCAGGAAGGTGAGGCCGTTCTTGGCCACGTTGAGTTCGCCGACCAGTTCCATCAGCCGGTCCACCTTCTCCTGGTCGACCTTGAGGACGCGGGTGCCGACCTGACCGCCCGGGTCGTCGGCACGGCCGGGCGCGTCGGCCACGGCCGCCGCCGGGACCGGCGCCGCCACCGCGGTCGACAGGTCCTCCGCGACTCCCGCCGGGGCCGGGGCGGCCGCCCCGAGCAGCCGGTCGATCTCCGCGAGCAGTGTCGCCCGGTCGGCTCCGGTCAGATTCACCGGTACGCCCAGCGCCCGGGCCGCCGAGGCGACCGCGTGCACCACCGACCGCAGCCGGGTGTCGCCGGCCACGACGTCGTCCACGGCGAGCGAGGACTGCGCGGCGTGCAGCAGAGCACGGGCGTCGGCGGCGAGATCGGAGTCGATCATCGGCATGACGGCGGCGGTGACGGCCGCCTCCACCTGCAACGGTGGTTCGCCGCTCAGGTGCCGGGTGATCGCGTCGGAGTCGAGTTCGACGATCTGGACCTGATCGGGCACGTACCGGAAGAGGTATTCCAGCTCGCCGAGCGAGGCGCGGGTGGCCAGGATGAACGAGAGCAGGCAGACGTACTCGTCGTAGTCGTCGGGGCCGGGCCACACCCGGGGCTGCACCACCCCGAGCCGTTCCAGGGCCGGCACCTGGCGGACCAGGTGCAACGGGTCCTCGGCGCGGAAGAAGCAGTCCGAGTCGGGAAAGTACCGGACGAAACGCATCGTCGACGACGTGGTGGCCAGCCATCCCGCGGTCTCGGTCAGCCACTCGGCGTCGAGCCAGGCCAGCCACTCCGGCGCCACGTCGATCGTGGCGGTCGAGGTGGCCGTCGTCGCGACGGCGGTGACCGCCTCACCGCCCAGCGGGGCACGCAGTCGGGTGATGAGGCCGGCGGCGTCGGTGCCCGCGCTCGCCGGGAGACGCTCGTGCGTGGTGACGTGTGCCAGCCACCCGCGAATGAGGTCGAAGGCGGCCAGGAGGTCGTCGGTCATGCCGGAGTCGAGGGCCAGCCGGCCGGAGCGGACCTGGTCCAGGAGGTCCTCGGCGGCGTGCGTGAGCCGGGTCAGTTCCGGGAAGTCGAAGAGCCCGGACGAGCCCTTGAAGGTGTGCGCGGCACGGAACACCTCGTTGACCAGTTCCGGGTCGCCGGGTACCCGCTCCAACTGGAGCAGCCCCTCGTCCACCTGGGCGAGCAGGTCGTTGGCCTCGGCGAGGAACTGGGCGAGCAGCGGATTCATGCGGCCACGTCCTTCTCGGCGGCCCAGCTCCGGTCGGCCGTCAGCATGGTCGCCACCCGCACCAGCCGGTCCCCGGCGACCGGTTTGACGAGGTAGAGGTTGGCACCGGCCCGGTACGCGCGGTCCGCGTCCCCCGGCCGGTCCTCGGTGCTGATCATCACGATCGGCGCGGCGGTGCCGACGGTCTCGGAGCGCAGTGCCTCGACGCAGGCGTAGCCGTTCATCTTCGGCATGTTGACGTCGACGACGTACAGATCGAACGGGGTGCCGAGAGCCGCCTCGACCGCTTCCAGGCCGTTCGCCGCCTCGCTCACCTCGAATCCGGCTTCGCCGAGGAGGCTGTTGTGGTACATCCGCACCGTGGCGGCGTCGTCGACGACGAGCACCCGGGCTCTGGTCGGGGTATCCGAGGTCATCACTTGGCTCCGGTCGGTCGCTGGTAGACGAGGCCCTCCGGCAGGCGGGTCGGCGTGAAGATCGGCGAGATCCGGCTCATCGACTCGGAGTGGCCGAGGAACAGGTAGCCGCCGGGGCGCATGGCGCCGTACAGGTTCTCCGCGGCACGGCGGCTGGACAGCTCGTCGAAGTAGATGAGCACGTTGCGGCAGAACACGATGTCGAAGTCGCGGAACGACCGCATCGCCGCCGTGTCGCAGATGTTCACCTTGTGCAGCGTCACTGCGCTGCGGATGCCCTCGTCGACCTGGTAGCGCCCGGCCCCGACGGCGGCGAAGTACTTGTTCATCCAGGCTTTCGGCACCCGCTGCACGGATCGCTCGCCGTAACTGGCGTGGGCCGCCTTGGCCAGCACCTCGCTGTCGATGTCGGCGCCGTGGATCTCCACGTCCACGTGGTCGATCTGGTCCCACTCCTCGAGCAGGCGCAACGCGATCGAGTACGGTTCCTCACCGGTCGAGCAGGGCAGCGACAGGATCTTCACCGGCCCGACGATCCGGCCGACGCCGCCACGGGCCGCCAGCACGTTCGGCAGCACGGTGCTGAGCATGGCGTCGAACTGGTAGTCCTCGCGCAGGAAGTACGTTTCGTTCACGGTGAGCTGGTTGATCAGCTCCTGGAGCATCGGGCCCTGGTCGGACGTTCGCAGCGCCGCGAACCAGGCCGCGAACGTGTCGTACGGCGAGTTGCGGATGCAGGTGTCGATCCGCTTGTCGACGAAGTACCGCTTCCCCGCCGCGAAGTGGATGCCGGTGCGCTTGTAGAAATACTCGGCGAAGCGGATGAAGTCCCCATCGGAGAGCCCGGTGGCGGCGGTACTCGCCATCACGGCGTCCCGGTCAGCCGGGGCAGCGCGGCGTTCACCGTGAAGCGCAGGAACGGATCGTCCGGGAAACGTTCCCGGGCGTCCAGCAGCAGCTGGACGTCGTCGGTGGTGGCCGACGGCAGCAGCGCGTCGATCGCCCCGGTCACCACGTTCGGATGCGGGTCCTGGCAGATCATCCGCACCAGCCAGGTGTGCGCCTCCGGATGCTGGAGGTCGGCCAGAATCATCGCGGTCATCACCCGGACGTCATGGTCGGGCGCGGCGAGCAGACTCGGCAGCACCGCCGGGAACGACCGCGGCATGGTGGCCAGGGCCGCCGCGACGGCTGTCCGCAGACCCGCCTCGTCACTCGCCAGATGGACGGCGAGACCACCCGCGACGTCCTCGGTGTCGTACGCCGCCAGGGTGGTGAGCATCGACTCCAGCACGCGCGGATCCTCTTCGACTCCCACCCGGGCGAGCATCGCCGGCACCGCCTCGGGGGCACCGACCAGGCCCAGTGCCGACTCACGCCGACGGTCCGGGTCCGGGTCGTCCAGCCGGCTCAGCAGGATCTCCGCCGAGGGCCCCTCGGGCAGCGCCTCCTCGGGCTCCTGCGGGGCCTGCTTGCGGACGAGTCCCATCGTGCTCACCTCTTCCTCGACGACTCTTCTGGACGCTCAGCGGACCCAGTCGGCCAGTTTCGCGGCGATCTCGTAGGAGGGCAGCACCACCGAGGCACCACCCCGGCGGGCCAGCTCGCCCGGCATGCCCCAGACCACGGCCGTCTCCTCCGCCTCCGCGATGGTCCGGCCGCCACCCTCCTTGACCGCGGCCATCTCGGTGGCGCCGTCGTCTCCCATCCCGGTCAGCAGTGCGCACACCATGCGCCGGGGATCGATGTAGCGGCGGGCCGAGGCCACCAGCCGGTCCACACTCGGGTGCCAGCGATAGTCCGCGGCGGCCGGCACGCTCTTGACGATCAGCGCACTGGTCCGCCGGGCCACCACGACATCGGCGTTGCCGCGGCCGATGTAGATGTTCCCGCGCTCCAGGTTCATGATCCGGTCCACCTCGTGCACCCGCAGGGCGCAGGTCTCGTCCAGCCGCCGTGCCAGCGGCGCGGTGAACGACGCGGGGATGTGCTGCGCCACCACCAACGGCGCACCGAAGGTGGCCGGCAGTTCGGACAACAGCTCGGTCAGCAGCCCCGGTCCGCCGGTCGACGATCCGATCAGGACCAGGTCCACCGCACCGACCGCACCGATGTCCCGGCCGGGCGCCGCCGCGGCCCGCGCCGTCTGGGCCCGGATCCGGGCGCCTACCCGGCCGGCACCGCGCAGACGGGCTCCGGCGGCACTGCGGACCTTGCTGACCAGCTCGACCGCGACCTCGTCGATGTTGAGCGACACCGTGCCGCCCGGCTTCGGCACGTAGTCGACCGCGCCGAGCTCCAGCGCCTCCAGGGTGACCAGAGCGTTGTGCTCGGTCAGCGAGGAGACCATCACCACCGGTACGGGGCTCTCCTCCATGATCTTCGCGAGGCAGGTGAGCCCGTCCATCTCGGGCATGTTGATGTCGAGCGTCACCACGTCGGGCCGGACACGACCGAGCTGGTCGAGGGCGTCCACCCCGTTGCGGGCCGTGTGCACCTCGAAGTCGCCGGCCGCGGTCAGGATGGCTTTCAGCGCCCGGCGCATCAGCGCCGAGTCGTCGACTACCAGGACGGAGGTGGGGGGCACCGCAGACTCCGATCAGACGGCGGCGAGCGCTTCGTCGACGAGCGCCTCGCAGAGCTCCGCGGCCTGCCCGGCCTGCTCCGCCGCCAGCAACTGATCCACCTGGACGAGCAGGAGCATCCGCTGCTGCTCCGGCAGGTTCGCCACCCGGGAGACCACCCTGGCCTGCTCCGCGGAGAGCTCCGGCGCCGGTTCCAGCACGTTGCGGCCGACCCTGGCCACCTCGGCCACCGAGTCGACGATGAAGCCGGTGCGTACCCCGCCGATGATCAGGACGACGATCCGCTGCCGCTCGTCCCGCTCGGAGCGGGCCAGCCCCAGCCGCGTCCGGAGATCCACCACCGGCAGCACCGTCCCGCGCAGGTTGACCAGGCCCTCGACGAAGTCGAACGACTTCGGCACCCGGATCAGCGCCTCCGGCACCCGGATGATCTCCTGCACCGTGTCTACGTCGACGGCGTACTCCTCGTCGTCGAGGCGGAACACCACGAACAGTTCCTCGTCACCGCGCCCGTCGTCGGCGCTGCCCTGGTCGTCGGCCATCTCCGGTTCGTCCTCCTGCCGATACTCGGCGATCTCGTTGCGTACTTCCGGCGAGTCGAACATCCGGTTCACGCTGAGCACCGACACCAGCCGCTTGCCGTCCTCGAGCCGGCACACCGACTCCACCTCGGTGGCACGCCCGTCGCCGGCGACCACGCTGGGCAACGGGGCGACGAGCTGGTGCGGCACCCGCAGCACCTCGCGCACGGTGTCCATCACGACACCCACCACACCGCCGTCGATCGACACCACGACGATCCGGTTCTGCGGTTGCAGCGGAGTGACCGGCAGTCCGAAGACGTGACGCATGCTCACCACCGGCAGCAGCCGGCCGCGCAGGTCGATCACGCCTAGCACCCGGCTGCCGGCGTTCGGCACGTGGCTCACCGACTCCGGCGCCTGGACGATCTCCTGCACCTGGTCGATCGGGAGGGCGTATTCCTGACCCTCGACCGCGAAGCTGACCAGCTCCAGCGTGTCGTCGAGCTCGATGTCGGCATCCTGCTCGGCGGAGATCTTCGCCCCGGTCGCGGTGTCGCGCCCGGTCCGCTTCTCGGAGAGGCGGGAGAACTGACTGCCGATCAGGCTGTCGACGTCGAGCACGGTGGTCATCTCGCCGCCACCGGACTTGATCACGCCGACCAGCACGTCGGACCGGACCGTGGCCTGCACCGAGTCGGCCGGCTCCACCTGCTGCGGGTCGATGCTGATCACGCTCGACACCCGGTCCACCACGAAGCCGAGCGGCACGCCCCCGTCCACCACGATCACCCGGGTGGTCTCGTCGTGCCCGGTCTGATCCATCGCACAGCAGCGCCGCAGACTGACCACGGGCAGCACCCGGCCCCGCAGGTTCGCCAGACCCTCCAGCGACGGGGGCCCGAGCGGCACCTTCACCACCGCGGGCATCCGGATGATCTCCTGCACCCGGCGCATCGGGAAGGCGTACCGCTCCCCCGCCATGTCGAAGGTGACGTAGTCGCTGTTCTCGTCGAACTCGTCGGCGAGATCCTCGTCGGCGTCCATCGGGTGTCCCCTTCCCGTCCGTCAGGCGGCGTTCTGAAGCTCGTCGGCGAGAGCGGCGATCTCCTCGACCGCGGCCGCGAGCTCCTCGGCGCCCTGCGCCTGCTCCTTGGCGGCGGTGGAGCACTGGGCCGCGAGCTGCTCGGCCTCGTTGGCGGAGGAGGCGATCTGGTCCAGACCGACCTTGACCTCGCCCAGCACGCTCACGATCTGGACGGCCGACTCGCGTACCTCCTCGTTGCCGCCGCGGACCTGCTGCATGTCGCGCTCGATCTCCTGGAGCCGGACGGTGATCGCACCGGCGGTCTCCACCTCGGCCAGCGAGAGACGGCTGGTCTCCTCCAGGTCGGCGCGGACCTCGACGATCCGGTCCTGCACCGCCTTGACCAGGTCCTTGATGCGGTCGGCGTTGTCGGCCGAGTCTCTGGCCAGGTTGCGGATGTCGGTGGAGACCACCGCGAAGCCCTTACCGAACTCGCCGGCCCGCGCCGACTCCACCGAGCCGTTGACCGCGAGCATGTTGGTCTGGATCGACACGTTCGCGATGGCGTCGACGATCTTGTCGATCCGGCGGGAGATCTGCTCCAGCTCGCTGACCTTGCGGACGTTGTCGGTGCCCTCGCGGGCGGCCTGGCCGATCGCGTTGATCATCGATTCGACCTGTTCCTTGTTGGTCGACAGCAGCTCCAGGATGGCGTCGGCGCGTTCCACCGCGGCCGAACCCCGGTTCATCGACTGCTGGGCGCCCTGCTCGATCTGGCCCACCAGCTCGGATGTCTGCTGGCCCTTCTCGGCGGCCGTCCGAGCACCGGCGTTGATCTCATTGATCGCCACGTTGATCTGGGTGGCGGCCCGGTTGATCTCCTCCACCGCCGCGGAGAGCTCCTCGGCCGCGGTGGCCACCTCCTCCGCGCTCTTGGCGATGTCGGTGCTGCTGCGCAGTGTCTCGGAGACCTCGGCCAACTCCTCGGCGGCCTGCTCGCTCTGGCGCAGCGCCTGCGTCTGCTGGGCCACCGTCTGCAGCGACTCCTCGCACGCCGCGGACTGCTGCTCGGCCGCCGCCGCGATCTCCTCGGACTTCTGCTTGCCCGCCGCCGCGGACCGCTTCGACTGCTCGGCGGCGGTGGCCATCTCTACGGCGCCGGCCATGATCGAGCCCATGTCGGCCCGGATCGTCTCCAGCTGGGAGGTGATCGTCTGGCCCTTCTCCATCTCACCCCGGGCCATCTCGGCGGAGGTCTGCACCGCGCCGGCGATCTCGGTGACGCTGGTACGGACCTCGTCGATCAGGTCGCGGATCTGCCGGGCGCTGCGTTCGCTGGTCTCGGCCAGCGTGCGTACCTCGTCGGCGACCACGGCGAAACCCTTGCCGTGCTGCCGGGCCCGGGCCGCCTCGATCGCGGCGTTCAGGGCCAGCAGGTTGGTCTGGTCGGCGATGTGGGCGACCGTCTTCACGATCTCGCCGATCTCGTCGGCCTGCTTCTCCAGCTCGGTGATGGTGACGACCGAGGTGGTCTGGCGCGCCGAGCTGCGCTCCACATTGGCCAGCAGATTGCTGATCCCGCCCCGGGTCTCGTTGATCAGGTTCTGGAGCGCCTGGCTCAGGTCGGCGACCTGGCGGGTGGTCAGCTCCTGACGCCCGACCCGCTCCTCGATCTGATTCATCGCGGCCAGGCTCTGCTGGGTCGCGCCCGAGGCCTCCTCCGCACCGGCCGCGATCTGCTGCATCGATTCGGACAGCTGCCGGGACGCCTCGGCGGCTTCGGCGTTCTGCGCCGAGATCTCGGCCGTGGCCGTGGCGATCCGTTCGGCGGCCTGTTGCTGTTTCGCCACCGACCGGGCCTGACGCCGGTTCGCGTCCGGGTCACCGCCCCGGGCCGGCCGGGCCGGCGCCGCCGCCGCGGCCGCCGGCCGGGCGCGCGAGGTGTCGGTACTGCGCCCGGTAGTGGTGCTGGTGAGGGGCATGGGTGGTCTCCCATCTGGGTCCGGTGGATCCGGCGCACACTAGGGTCGGGTCGCCACAAGCAGGGAACGTCGGTCGCTCACCATCGGAGAACATGTCTCGACGACCCCTCCGACCAGGCAAATCCTGGCATCGCTGCAAACCTCGTCGACCTGATATCGACCGAGTTCACGGCCGGCGCCGGGGGTTTGCGACCGCCCCACACGGGCAATCGGGACAACTACCTGATGAACCGGAAGGCGGACGATGAGCGACACACGACCTGACGAACTGTCCAGCACGCTCGACGCCGGTACCGATGTCGAAGAGCTGCGCAACGGCGGTCCGGCCCCCGCCGAGGGCATCATGACCACGACCGGCGGGACCGCCGGGCCGGCCAGCTTCCCGAGCCGGGCGCGGAGTGGGCCCGGGGTGGCGAACACGACCACCGGCGACGCCACCACGGGCGCCCTGCGCACGCCGCCGGAGGAGTACACCAGCGACACCGCGGGCTGAGCGGCTCGGATAACGTCCGTTCCGGCCCTCGCGAGCGGCGCGACGGCCGGAACGGACGGAGTCCCATGCGAGCGCTGGTGCAGACCGTGAGCCGGGCGAGTGTGACCGTCGACGGCGCGATCGTCGGCGAGATCAAGGACGGCCTGCTGGTCCTCGTGGGCGTGACCCACGACGACACCCCGGCGAAGGCGGCGGAACTGGCCCGCAAGACGTGGGAGCTACGGGTCCTGGAGGACCGCTCGGCCGCCGACCTGACCGCGCCCCTGCTCGTGATCAGCCAGTTCACCCTCTACGGCGACGCGCGCAAGGGCCGCCGCCCCAGTTGGAGCGCGGCCGCGCCGGCCGAGGCCGCCGAACCCCTGATCGAGGAGTACGTGACAGCACTGCGCGCCCGGGGAGCGACCGTCGAGACCGGCCGCTTCCGGGCGCACATGCTGGTGGAGTCGGTGAACGTCGGACCGTGCACGGTCCTGCTGGAGCTCTAGAAGAACAATCCGCGGCGGGACGCCGACTGGCGCAGCCACTGGTCGAGCCGGGACACCCAGTCGATCTGGTCGGCGGACGCGTAGTCGACGTCGAAGCTGCCGAACGCGTCGTGCCCCTCGGTGAAGACGCCGCCGCGCTTGTCCAGCTCCAGGATCACCTGCAACCTCTGCGGCGTCGGCAGGAACGTCAGCTCCAGCTGGTTGATGCCGCTCGCGTACTGCGACGGCGGGTGGAACTCGATCTCCTGGTAGAACGGCAGGTGCTGCTCCACCCCGTGGATCCGGCCCTGCTCCACGTCGGCCCTGCTGAACCGGAAACCGATCTGGAGCAGCGCGTTGAGGATCCGCTCCTGGGCCGGCAGCGGGTGCACGGCGACCGTGTCCAGGTCCGACTTGTCGACCGCGCGGGCCACCTCCAGCTCGGTGGCCAGGCCCATCGTCATGCCGTGCAGATGCTGCCCGTACACCTCGGTGATCGGGGTCTGCCAGGGCACCTCGAAGCGGAACGGCACGTCGTGCCGGGCGCCGGACTCCAGTTTGAAGGAGCCGGTCAGGCGCTGACGGTGGAATTCCTGGTTCGACTGGTACTCACTGTCGCCGCTCTCCACCTCGACCCGGGTCATCAGGCCGATCGCGACATACTCGATGTCGACCGCGTGGTCCCCACCGACCACGTGGACCTGACCCTCGAGGTATCCGCCGGGATAGGTGTTCGGGTTGGTCAGCACGGTGTCCACCGACGGACCGCCCACGCCGAACGCTTGCATCATTCGTTTGAAGACCACGCAGATCCTCCTCCTAGGGCCATGCACATTATCGAGTTCCGGCACATTGTCCGGTGGCCCGAGCGCTTCCGTTGTCGGTTTGGCGACGTCAGGCTTCTCCCCGATTCATGCCACCTGGACGCTGGCCTCACCTCCGCTTAACGCGCCACGGACGAAGCTAGCCCTCACACCGGCACGGATGCGGCTGGTACGCACGAGACGTTACTCGGGGGAGGGGACTCGAAGTGGTCCTGAACATGAAGGCGTCGGAGTCGATGGCGGCTGAGGACAGCATGACCGACGATGTCGAGCCGCTGGCCGACCTGGACGCCACGGACGAGCGCGGTGTGTCCGCCGACCTCGTTCGTGCCTACCTCAACGGCATCGGCCGGACCCGGCTGCTCACCGCCGTCGAGGAGGTGACACTCTCCAAGCGCATCGAAGCCGGCCTCTACGCCGACGAGAAGCTGCCGGCGGCGCCCGCCGACCTGGCGCCTCTGCTGCGGGTCATCGCCGCCGAGGGCAAGGCCGCCAAGAACCACCTGCTGGAGGCCAACCTGCGCCTCGTGGTCAGCATCGCGAAGCGCTACACCGGTCGCGGCATGGCCTTCCTCGACCTGATCCAGGAGGGCAACCTCGGCCTGATCCGCGCGGTCGAGAAGTTCGACTACACCAAGGGTTACAAGTTCTCCACGTACGCCACGTGGTGGATCCGGCAGGCCATCACCCGCGCCATGGCCGACCAGGCCCGCACCATCCGCATTCCGGTGCACATGGTCGAGCAGGTCAACCGGATGGTCCGCTGCCGCCGCGACCTGGCCGCCTCACTCGGCCGGGAGCCCGGCATCGCCGAGATCGCCAAGGCGATGGACGTGCCGGAGTTCCAGGTCATCGAGCTGATCTCGTACGACCGGGAGCCGGTCAGCCTGGACCAGGCGGTCGGTGAGGACGGCGAGAGCGCCCTCGGTGACTTCGTCGCCGCGGTCGGCCCGAACGTGCCCGGCGAGGGCCACTCCCAGGGCGAGCTGCGCAGCGAGGTGGAGATCGTCCTGGCCACCCTCTCCGAGCGGGAGTCCGCGGTGATCCGGCTGCGCTTCGGCCTGGACGACGGCCGGCAGCGCACCCTCGACGAGGTGGGCCGCGAGTTCGGTCTCAGCCGCGAGCGGATCCGCCAGATCGAGAAGGTCACCATGCTGAAGCTGCGTGACCCGGAGCGGGCGTCCCGCCTCGAGGCCTACGCCTCCTAGACGCTCCGCAACCTCCGGGGGCCGGTGTCCGGCCGGGCCCCCGGGTCGCCGAACTCGATGGCGGCGTGCAGCACGGACCAGCCGTCCGGGCGCGCCAGCACCGGGTTCAGCGTCAGCGAGCGGACCCGCGGTTGCTCGTCGGCCAGCCGGCCCACCCGCAGCAGCAGATCGATCAGGGCGGCCCGGTCCACCGGGGTGGACCCGCGGTAACCATGGAGCAGCGGTGCCGCCCGTGGCTCGTCGACAAGTGCCTCGGCGGCCCGGTCGGTGAGCGGCGCGGCCCGCCAGGCCAGATCGCCCAGCAGCTCACTGGCGACGCCACCGAGCCCGAAACCGATCACCGGGCCGAACGCCGGGTCCTCGACCATCTCGATGGTGCAGGCGACACCCGGCGGTACCATGGTCTGGACCAGGACGTCCGGGCCGAAGGCGTCGGCCAGTTCGGCGTACGCCACGCGTACCCCCTGCTCTCCGGAGACCGCGAGGCGCACCGCGCCGAGGTCGATCCGATGCCGCATGGCCCCGCCCGCCGCTTTGAGCGCGACCGGAAAGCCCAGCTCAGCAGCCGCCTCGACGGCCGCGTCCGCACTGCCGGCCAGCGTCGACGGCAGCACCGCGATGCCGTAGGCGGCGAGCAGACCGGTCGGCGACTCGGCAGCGACGGCAGCTTCCGCCCCGACCGGGTCCACACCGGACAGCGCCGGCATGACGCCCGGTGGACGGCGCAGCCAGTCGGCGTAACCGACCACTCGGGACAACGCGCGGACCGCCTCCTCGACCGAGGGATAGGCGGGCACCCGTGGCGGCGCCTGACCGAAGACCATCGTCGCGACCGTCGGTTTCTCACCGGCCAGGGCCACGCTCGCGAGCGCCGCGGTGAAATCGGCGTCCTCGTCGGCGTGCCGGCCCGGCATCGGCGGCGCGAAGACCACCACCAGCGCGTCCACCGACGGGTCGACGGCCGCGTCGGCGAGCGCGTCGGCGAGGTCGTGGGCGCCCGCCTCCGGGCCGGTGTCGCGCGGGTAGCCGTCGGCCACCACCAGACCGGCCGACCGGCAGGCCACCACCGCGAGCGCGGCCAGCGCCGACGAGTTGCCGACCACGGCGACCCGGCGGCCGGCCGGCAGCGGCTGGTGGGCCAGCAGCATGCCGACGTCGAAGAGTTCCTGGACGGTGTCCACCCGGATCACCCCGGAACGGGCGAACAGGGCGGTCACCGCATGCGCGTCCGGGCCGGGCGTGGCACCGGACAGACCGGGCGGGCGGGTCGCCGAGGCCACCGCCACCACCGGCTTGACCCGGCTGATCCGGCGGGCCAGGCGGGCGAACTTGCGCGGGTTGCCGAACGTCTCCAGGTAGAGCAGGACCACGTCGGTGCCGGGGTCGTCCTGCCAGTACTGCAACAGGTCGTTGCCGGAGACGTCGGCCCGGTTGCCGGCCGACACGAAGCTGGACAGGCCCAGCCCACGCCGGTCGGCCTCGGCGAGCAGGGCGACCCCGAGCGCGCCGCTCTGGCTGAAGAAGCCGACACGGCCGGCCTTCGGCAGACGGGGCGAGAGGGTGGCGTTCAGCCGTACCTCCGGGTCGGTGTTGGCGATCCCGAAGCTGCTCGGGCCCACCACCCGCAACCCGGCGGCCCGCGCCGCCTCGACCAGCGCGCGCTGCTGCGCGGCTCCCTCCGGGCCGGTCTCGGCGAAGCCCGCCGAGACCACCACCCCGCCACCCGCACCGGCGCGGGCGGCATCCATCCCGGCCTCCGCCACCCGGTCGGCCGGCACGGCGATCAGGGCCAGGTCGATCGGCACACCGGCATCAACCGCGCTCCGGTACGCCGCAAGCCCGGCCACCCGCTCGGCGGAGGGATGCACCGGCACCACCCGGCCGGTGTAGCCGCCGTCGCGCAGATTGCCGAGGATGTGCGCGCCGATCCCGTGGCCGGTGGCGCTGGCCCCGTAGACGGCGATGCCCCGGGGCGCCAGCAGCCGGGCGATCGACCGTGCCTCGGTCAGGTGCTCGCGGGACTCCTGCACCTCCCGGGACTTCTCGGTCGGCTCGATCGGGAAGCTCAGGTGGACCACACCGTCGGCGTAGCGGCGCTGCACCTGGTAGCCGGTGTCGCCGAAGACGCGCAGCATCCCGTTGTTCTCCGGGAGGACCTCGGCGACGAACCGGGTGATCCCGTTCTCCCGGGCCGCGTCGGCGAGGTGCTCCAGCAGCACCGACCCGATCCCCCGGCCCTGGAGCGCGTCCTCCACCACGAACGCGACCTCGGCCTCCGGCGAGTCCGGGCCGAGCCGCTCGTATCGCCCGACGGCGGTGATCCGGCCGTCGGCGAGCGTGACGAACGCCTCCCGGTCGCGGTGGTCGACGTTGACGAAACGCTGGAGGTCACGTTCCGGGATCCGCGGGTAGGGCGAGAAGTAGCGGAGGTACCGGGTGCGATCGCTCATCCGGGAATGGAAGTCCACGATGGCCGGAGCATCCTCCGGCCGGATCCGGCGCAGGTGCGCGGCGGTTCCATCGGAGAGAAGAACGTCCGCGCTGCGCTCCATGAGTCAGTCCCGGGGATCGTGGGGGTCCAGGCCGTGCAACGGGAAGACCGCGGTCCGGGTGGCGAGGATCGCCCGGTCCACCGGGTCGTCGCTCGTCCCCGGCCAGGACTCCACCGGCGGCTCGGTCCCATCGGTCATCGTCTCCGGAATCGTAGCCTCCGGACGGCGGGCGGCGGCCAGCGCGCGCCACTGCTGCGGGATGCGCGTCTGAGGCGCCAGCGGCTCCCCGGTGGCCACCGCGAGCAGGTGCGACCAGGCCCGTGGGACCACCTCGACCAGGGCATACCCCCCGCCGCCGGTGGCCACCCAACGACCGTCGCAGACCTCGTCGGCCAGCGCGCGCATGGCGATGTAGGCGGCGCGCTGCCCGTCCACCGACAGCTGCAGGTCGGCCAGCGGGTCGAGCCGGTGCGCGTCGGCGCCGCACTGGCTGATGATGATCTCCGGGGCGAAGGCGCGGATCACCGACGGCACCACGGCGTGGAACGCCTTGAGCCAGCCGGCGTCATCGGTACCCGGTGGCAGCGGCACGTTGACCGCGGTGCCCTCGGCGTTCGGCCCGCCGGTCTCGTCGGCGAAGCCGGTGCCCGGGAAGAGCGCGAGCGGTGTCTCGTGCAGGCTGACGGTGAGCACCCGCGGGTCGTCGTAGAACACCGTCTGCACCCCGTCGCCGTGGTGCACGTCGACGTCGATGTACGCCACCCGCTGCGCGCCCTGCTCCAGCAGCCAGGCGATCGCCACCGCCGGGTCGTTGTAGACGCAGAAGCCGGCCGCGCGGGCCGGCATCGCGTGGTGCAGGCCGCCGGCCACGTTCACCGCGCGCCGGGCCGCGCCGTGCCACACCGCCTTCGCGGCGGCCAGGGTGGCACCGCAGATCCGGGACGAGGCGTGGTGCATGCCGTCGAAGACCGGGTTGTCCGGAGTGTTCAGTCCCCAGCCGCTGAAGAACGGATCGATCGGGGCCATCCGGACCGCGTCCAGATAGTCGGCGCGGTGCACCCTGGTGAGATCGATCTCACTCGCTTCCACCGGAGTGATCATCTGGACTCCGGGCCGGTCCAGGATGCCAAGGTCACGGGCGAGGGCCATGGTCAGTTCGACCCGCACCGGATTGAGAGGATGATCGCCCATGTCGTAGTCGAGCAGGGCACTGTCCCAGACCACCGCCGTCGTGTCGTCCGCCATGCCCGCCATGCTGCCATGCGCCCGGCGTCCCCCGGTCGTGGCGATGTGCTGTCCGCACACGTGTTTCGCCGTCGGGTAGGGTCGTCAGGCACTTGTCCGGGGCGGAGGTCAACCCTGCGCAACGCGGTATTATCGCTGCTGGGAGGGCCGCATCGTGAACGATCTCGTCGATACCACCGAGATGTACCTGCGCACCATTCTCGAGCTTGAAGAAGAAGGTGTGCCCGCGCTCCGTGCCCGGATCGCCGAGCGCCTGCATCAGAGCGGTCCCACGGTCAGTCAGACCGTCGCGCGGATGGAGCGTGACGGCCTCCTCACCGTCGAGGGCGACCGTCATCTCGTGCTCACCGAGCTGGGCCGCGCGTCGGCGGTCGCGGTCATGCGTAAGCACCGTCTCGCCGAGCTGCTGCTGGTCAACGTCATCGGCATGCCCTACGAGGAGGCCCACGAGGAGGCCTGCCGGTGGGAGCACGTGATGAGCGACGCCGTCGAGAAGCGGGTCTACGAGCTTCTCAACAAGCCGACCCGCTCGCCGTACGGGAATCCGATCCCGGGTCTCGACCAGCTGGGTGCACCGGACGACACGTCCGGGATCCTGGTGCACGGTGAGCGCAATCTGGCGTTCCCCGGGCTCAGCGGCAGCGTCGTCATCCAGCGCATCTGCGAGAGCGTGCAGACCAACTCGGACGTGCTGCGCCAGCTGCACGCCGCCGGGATCAACCCGGGGACGACGGTGACGGTGGCCCAGGAGCGCGACGGGGTGACCATCGACGGTTCCGCCGGCGACAAGATCCGGCTGCCGCGTGAGGTCGCGTCCCGGGTGTTCGTGGCGGCGCGCTAGCCGTTCGTGGTGCTCAGGGCTTTCGCCAGCTCCAGGAGCTTCGTGTTCATCCCCTTCACGTCGGCCGCCGTGGCGTCCTTCGCGAAGGTGAATCGGAGCGTCTGGAGCTGCTTGGCCTCACTGAGCCAGCCGATCTCCACGGTCGGGCCGTGCCCGCCGGACGCCTTGGCGTTCACCCGATAGCCGGCCCGGCCCAGTCCGGTCAGCTTCGTCGCCTTCGCCGGCATCCGGGTGTCGAGGAAGATCGTCGCGTTCGCCGTCGTGGTCTCCACGACGGAGAGTGCCAGGTCGGGCCAGGCCGCGCTCATCGTCTGCACCACACAGGTGGACGTGTCCTCGATCTGGTCGGCGGCGGCCACCGCGAACCGGATGCCGATCGTCTGCTCGATGAAGTCGTAATCCCACAGGATGCAGGCGCCACCTGCCGAGGCCGCGGGCAGCTCGGCCAGGTCCTCGGCCGGCGCGGACGGGGTCACGATGGTGGCGGCCTCGTCGGCGGGGCCGCTGCAGCCGGAAACGGCGAACAGCACGGCGGCGCCGAGAGCGGCCAGACGCGTAGGCACTAGTGATCCTCCCCGGGGGCGGGCGCACACAACGTACTGGGCGCGGGCCGATCACGGAAGAGGGCGATCAGGGGCCGCCCACGTACGGACAGTGACGGCAGCCGCGGGAGCAGCAGGTCCCCCGGGCGGCCAGGAAACCGGCGGTCAGCACGAACAGGCCGGACTCGGGATCGAGGTAGCCGGCCCGCCCCTCGTCGAGGGCCTCGGCGTGCGCGGCGAGGATGTCGGCACGGCGCGGGTGCTCCGGCGCGAGCCGGGACGGATGCGGCTCGGTCAGTGGACGGTTCACCCCTCGGACCATATCGCTTGACACTCACTGTCAAGTAGGGACAGGATGCTCCCATGGACCTCGCCGGGCAGCTGCTCCGCCTGCTCGACAACCGCCTGCTCGACCCGCTGGAGATCCTCCTCGACGACGACCGGCCGGCCGACGCGATCCGCACACTGCTGCGGCACCGGGTGGCCGGGTGGGCCGAGACCCTCGAGCACGGCGACGACACCGCGGCGGTCCACGTGATCGCCCGGCTGATCGGCACGCTCTACCCCGGCGACGACGGCTTCCATCCACCGGCCGACTGGTGGCGTACCCCGCTCGGGCAGATCGTGGTCCGGCGGGTCGGGCATCCGTATGCGGCCTCGGTGTCGCTGTCCACGGCCGGCGCGATGCTCGGCATCAGCCGGCAGGGCGTGCACGACCTGGTCCGCCGCGGTCGGCTGCCCCGCCATCCGGACGGTGGCGTGCCCGTCGCCGCCATCCGCGACCGGCTCCGCACCATCCCGCCCACCGAGGAGTCCCCATGATCAACGATCGTCTGATCGACGCCGGCAGCGTGCAGCTCGCCGTCCGCGATTTCGGCGGCGACGACCCGCCCCTGCTGCTGGTGCACGGCGCCGGCGGCAACCTGGCACAGATGACCGCCCTGGCCCGGGCGCTGCGCCCGCACCACCGGGTGGTCACCCTCGACCTGCGCGGCCACGGCCGTTCCGCCGACGGCGACTGGAGCTGGGACGCCGCCCTCGGCGACCTGGCCGCCGTCTGCGTCCAGCTCGAGCTGGAGCGCCCGGCCGTCGTCGGCCACTCGCTCGGCGGCATGCTCGCCGCCCTCTGGGGCCAGCGGCATCCCGAGTCGCCCGGCATCGTCAGCCTCGACGGCAACCCGCCGCCGACCCGGCCCGAGCACCTTCCCGGCCTCGACCCGGCCAAGGCCGCCGCCGAACTGGCCCGCCTGCACGCCGTCTTCGACGCCGTCGAGGCCGCCGCCGGTCAGGTGATCCCCGCCGATCAACTGCCCGACCTGGTCGAGAGCCAGCAGATGGCCGCCCGCGACATGGGTGCCAACGAGAAGGTGTGGGTCGAGGGCTTCCGGCGCAACCTCGTCCACCTCGGCGGCGAGACGTCGATCCGCCCGTCGGCCGCGCTCACCAGCCAGTTGCGCGCCGCCATGAACGAGCTGGACCTCACTCCGGTGTACGCCGCGACCACCTGCCCGGCACTGGTCGTCCTGCCCACCCGCGATCTGCCGCAGCAGGAGCCGTTCGCCGAGCTGTACGCCGCACACCGCCGCTTCCTCGTCGAACAGGCACAGTCGATCCCGCACCTGCGCCGTCTGTCCCTGGCCGACACCTCGCACGCCATGGTGATCGAGCAGCCCACCCTGCTGGCGAAGGTGATCACCGACTTCCTCACCGAGCATCGCTAGGGGGTCATTTCCGGCGCGGACCCGCCACATCCGACAATGTGCGTCACAGGAGCGGAAACGTGGTCGGGAACGTGGTCGGGAAGGGGAGCAGGATGGCCAGCCCGGAGGATCTTCAGGCGGAGGCGCGCTCGGTGCTCGCGCTGCTGGAGCCGCTGGGACCACTGACACCCACCGGCAGTTTCGTCTCGGGGCTGATGGTCTGGCGGGACCTGGACGTGATGCTCACCGGCGGCCCGGAGTTCGGGCCGGCGGAGGTGGTCGCGCTGCTGGGCCGGGCGATGGCGATCCCCGGGCTGACCGGTTTCGAGTACCGCGACGAACGTGGTGACCGGTCGCCCACCGGGAAGCCGCGGGACGAGCGGCACCACCTCGTCCTCACCGTCGGCGAGTGGCGTGTCGACCTCTCGATCTGGCTGCACGACGACCACGCCGACGTCAGCCGGTGGCACCGGGAACTCGCCGGGCGGCTGACCGCCGAGGAACGCCAGGCGATCCTCGGCATCAAGAGCGTCTGGCACCGCCGTCCGGAGTATCCGGACGAGGTGGGCGGCTACGACATCTGCACCGCGGTCCTGGAGCACGGGGTGCGGACCGCCGTCGAATTCGGCGTCTGGTTGCGAACCGGGCGCAACAACGACTGACCGGGTCAGTCGCCCGTCCGGGTCCGCCGATACCAAGGCGAAGGCACCGGCACTCCAGGATGGGCAGAGATGACGCGATCGCGGTTCGGCACGTTCGCTGCTTCGTTGGCGGGACTCCTGTTCTGCACCGGACTGGCAACCCCGGTGGCGGCCGCACCCGGTGACGCGCCGCTGCGGATCATGCCGCTGGGCGACAGCATCACCGTCGGCGTCGGATCACCCGGGAGGAACGGGTGGCGTGCCGACCTCCAGCGGCGACTGCGGGCGGCGGGCGTCTCCGCCGACTTCGTCGGCTCGGAGAGCCAGGGCACCAGCGGCGACCTCGACCACGAGGGGCACGGCGGCTGGACCATCGAGCGGATCGCCGGGATCGTCGACCAGCGCCTGGCCGCGTACGAGCCGGACGTCGTGCTCCTGCACGCCGGCACCAACAACATCACCCGGTCCGACGACCCGGCGGCCGCCGCCGGCAAGCTGTCCGCCCTGATCGACCGGATCCAGGCTCGCGTGCCGCAGGCGGAGATCTACGTCGCGAAGATCGTCGGTACGGCCGTCGCCTCGGAGGTCCCGGCCAACCGTGCCTACAACGCCCTGATCCCCGCGATCGTCCAGGAGAAGGGCCCGCGGGTACACCTGGTCGACCAGTCCACGGTCGCCGGGCTCGACATCTACGACGCGCACCACCCGAACGAGTTCGGCTACCGCAAGATGGCCTGGGGCTGGTACGAGGCGATGCGCGGCACCCTGCACCCGGAGTGGCCCGGCACCGGCAACCCGTACAAGGCCCGCCAGGCGTACCTGTGCCACGCGAAGAGCCGGACCGAGCGGGACTGCCGGACCTGGCACCTGCGCCGGGTGATCGTGTCCCGTGAGGAGGGCCGGACCGTCACCGCGGAGCGCTGGCAGACCGCCCGGCCGGTCACCGAGCGGGTCCGTGTCTGGGTTCCCGGCCACTACGTGCAGCGCCGCAAGGTGCGCACGTGGGTGCCCGGCCGGTACGTGGTCCAGAACCGCCGGACGACCCGCTGGTCCAACGTCTGAGACGTCAGCGGCGGGCGTCGACCACCGTGGAGCCGACGAACCGGTCGGCCCACGTCTGCCGGTCGCCGCTCCACAGCGGCCGCAGATAGCCGGCGCCGAGCGGGACGATGTTGACCAGTTGGGCGGCACCGCGCCGCAGGCCCGCCGGACCGCCCAGCACATCGCCGTCGGCACCGACGGTCACCAGGCCCAGCGCCCGCTTGCCCGGTGTCTGGCCGGACTCACCCTGCCGGTACGCCATCCGGCCGGCCACGATCAGCGCCACCACCGCCCCGGCCAGGACGATGCCCAGACCCGCCGGGGAGGAGCCACCGCTCATCCCCGCCGACTGCTGCACGCCGGAGGCGTCGGACACGGTCTCGTAGCCGCCGGCGAACATCGCCCAGACCAGCGCGGTGAACAGCAGCGGCAGGACGATCACGAGCGCCGTGTCGATCAGCGCGGCGGCGGCTCGGCGCCCCCAGGACGCGGTTCGGCTGGTCAACTGCGGATCCTCTCTCGGGAAGCGGCGGACGACGACTGCGCCGGGCGGGACCGAGGCGCGGGTTCCCGGCCGGTCCAGGCCAGCCCGGCCAGGCCGGTGGCGAGCACCGCCGCCCACACCCACCGGGAGCCGTCCCAGCGGTCGGTGCCCGGCGACGGGAACACGGCCGCCGCATCAGGCAGCAGCGCCGCGGCGATCAGCAGCAGCACCAGGGCCGGGGCGGCGAGCACCCCACCGCGCACGGTCTCGTCACCCCATCGGGTTCCGGCCAGCCAGAAGGTGAGCGCGAGCAGCGCGAGCAACTCCAGGAGCAGGCCACCGTACGGAAGCAGCGCGCGGCTCTCCGCGTCGAGGGCGAGCCGGCACCCCAGCCAGGCCACCGTCCACACCACCGTCGCGAGGACGGCGGCCGGGGCGACCCGGAGCGCCACCAGCACGTGCCGGGGGGTCGGCAGCGTGGCAGTGGTGACGGCGGCCGGGTCGTCCAGCACGAAGGCCAGGCCGATGACCAGCCCGATGGCGGCGAACCGCAGCATCGTGACGGCGTCGGACAGCTCCAGGCCGATCCCCGCGGCGAGCGGGATCCAGCCGAACGCGAGCGCGACGACGGCACCGACGGCGATCGCCACCCGGTTGGTGGATCGCAGCAGATACAGCGTCAGCACAGCGAGCCGTCCGGTGCGCGCAGGCCGAACAGTTGCGCCGCCTCGTCGAGGCCGGTGGCCGGGTCGGCCAGCTTCGCCCAGTTCTGCCGCATCTGCTCGCCGACCTCGGCGGCCGGCCGGTCCAGCAGCTTCCGGGCCAGGTCGGCGGTCTCCCGCGGCAGCGACGGGCCGGAGGCGGAGGTGAGTACGGCCAGGACGACGCTCCCGCCGTACGAGTTGTCGAGACTGTGCTCGTACGCCTTGCGCGTCTCCGGGGTGGCCTGCGCGCCCAGCCAGAGGATCAGCAGGCCCCGGGCGCCGCAGATCGGGGCGTTGTCGTAGACGGCGGTGGTGGACCCGGTGACCGCACGGATCGCGAACGCCCCGGAGAACTGGAACATCTGGAGTTCGTTGTAGCCGTCCCGGTCGCCCCAGGAGGTGCTGACCGGCACCGAGTCCGGTGTCCCGGCCGCGGCATCGTCGGCCTGCCAGTCCGCCACCGGCACCGGGTCGTTCAGGTCGCCGGACGAGTTGAAGAAGACCCGCTGACGAACCGTGTACGCCGATCCGGCCACCTCGGCCGGCGCCCACCGCAGAATCCCCCGGGTGACGTCCGCCCACTGCGCGGCGCGCGGCTCGTAGGGCGGGAAGGCACAGAACCGGACGCCGTCGATCTCCCGGCACTCCTGTCCACCGGCGGGCCGGGTCGCCGCCGCGGTGCGCGCGGCCAGGACGTCCGCCGGCTCCGCGGCCATCTGCGGCACCCCGGTCACCGCCACGGCCACCGCGGCGAGGGCGGCGGCCGGCCCGGTCGTCCGCCACCGGGCGCCGCTGAGCCCGACCGCGATCAGGGCGAGTGTCACCAGCAGCGCGGACAGGTAGAGCAGGTGCCAGACCACCGGGCGGTGCATCAGGTCCGGCGGCAGCGAGCCGGTCAGCTCGTCCTCGAAGGCGATCGGTCCCAGCCAGCGGCTCCACCGCGGGCCCACGGCACTGAACAGGGCGAGCATGGCGAGCGCGACGATCGCCAGTGGTGCGGCCACCTGCGCGGTGGTGAGCCGGGCCAGCAGCAGCCCGACGACGCCGGCCAGCAGGACGACCAGCGGGGCGGTCACCGCCTCCGGGACCGACACCCGCCCGACCGCGCCGGGCACGGCCGCCAGCCAGATCAGGCGCAGCGTCACCACGACGGCGGCCAGCACCGCCGGCGCGATCGCCGAGAGCAGGTGCGCGACGGTGCGCTGCGCGGCGGTCGTCATCTGGACCGCGTAGAACGCCTCCATGTTGTCGCGCTGGGCCCGCAGGGCGGCGAGGTTGACGGCGAGCAGGGCACCGGCGGCGAGCAGCAGCATCGGCAGTTGGACGAACCGGTCCTCGTCGTGCAGCACCGGGTACCGGGTGGCCAGTCCCCCGCTGACCAGCTCGTAGACCCACGGGGCGACGGTCAGCAGAAGGGCCACCAGGAGCACGGGGTGCCGCAGCAGCCGCCACGACTCGGCGCGCGCGAGGGTGAGCACGGTCGCCGGCCGGCCGGCGATCCGCGGCGGGGTGGTGGGGGTCAGCGTCGTGGTCATGCCACCTCCTCCAGTGCCGGGTCGCCGTCGAGCAGCAGGAGGTAGCCGTCCTCCAGGGTGGGGTCCAGCAGGGCGGCGCCCGGCGGTGGGGTGCCGATGTTGTGCACCGAGCCCTGCCCGGTGCGCCAGCCGGCCACCGCACCCGGATCGCGCTGGTCGCTGTGCCAGACCCGGCCGGCGGCGTGGGCGCTGAGGTCGGCCGGCGACCCGTCGAAGCGGACCGTCCCGCCGGCCAGCACCACGACGTGCTGGCAGAGGGCGCCGACGTCCTCGGTCTGGTGGGTGGAGAGCAGCACGACACGGCCTTCGCCCAGCTCGGCGATCAGCTCCCGGAAACGCAGCCGTTGCTTGGGGTCGAGGCCCACGGTCGGCTCGTCCAGGATGAGGAACTGCGGGTCACCGACGATCGCCGCGGCGAGGGCGACCCGTTGCCGCATCCCGCCGGAGAGTGCCTTGATCTTCTTGCCGCGCACGTCCGACAGGCCGACCGCGGCCAGCACCCGGCGTGCCTCGTCGTGCCGCTGCCGGCGGTCGGTGATCCGGCGCAGGATGCCCACGTAGTCGATGAACTCGAACGCGGTGAAGCCCGGGTGGAAGCCGGGATGCTGGGGCAGGTAGCCGAGCGCACGCCGGGCCTCCAGCCGGCCGCGGGCGGTCAGCGGGTCGATCCCGAGCAGGTCGATCGAGCCCTGGTCCGGGGACATCGCGGTGGCCAGGATCCGCAGCAGGGTGGTCTTGCCGGCGCCGTTCGGGCCCAGCAGGCCGGTGACGCCCTTGGTGAGGCCGAGCGACACGTGGTCGAGCGCGGTGTGCCGCCCGTAACGCCGGACCAGACCGGTTACGGCGACGGAGGTCGATGCCATCCAGGGGCTCCTTGACTCGTCGAGATGCGGGGCGCCGGTCACGGTGCGGTCCGGGCCAGAGAGGGGAAGTCGATGGGGCTGAGCACGTCGAAATACCGCCGCAGCCGGGCCACCGCGGCGGCGGCCACCACGACCAGGACCGCCGCGGTCAGCTGGCCCCCGGCGGTGAGCAGCAGCGACGTGCCGTCCGGGTCACTGGTGACGACGACGCAGACGGCCCAGGCCGCGGCCGTGCAGGCCGCCGCGAGACGTGGCTCGAATCTCACCGTGAGCGCGACGGTGACGAGCGTCAGGGCGAGCGACGGGGCCAGCCAGCCGACCGCGGCGAGGCCCTCCTGCGGCACGGCGAGGCTGCCCAGACCGGCGATGCCGATCAGGACGATCAGGACCGAGAGGGTACGCAGCAGGATGATCGGGAAACGGCCGAGCGGCGAGATGAGCGTCAGCTCGTACGTCGGGTCGAGCCGCGGCCCGTAGGACAGGGCCGCCCCGGCCACCGGCAGCATCGGGAAGGCGGCCAGGAAGGTCAGGCCGGCCACGTCCGCCGGGGCGTACCGGGTCATGAGCAGCGCGCCGGCCACGATGACGGCGGCCGTGCCGAGCCAGGAGGCGTGCAGCGCCGGAGTGGTCGCCGTGATCCGGGCCAGGTCCTCACGGAGCCCGACCAGGCGCAGGACGCGTTCGAGCAGCCCGGCCCGCGGCTCGTCGAGGCGCTCGTCGAGCCGGGCCCAGCCGCGCGCCAGCTCCGCGCGGTCGGCCAGCTCGGCGAGGGTGCCGACGCACGCACGGCACCGGGCGACGTGGTCGTCGACGGCGGTGCGCCGCGCGCCGGTGAGCCCCGTCCCGGCGTACGCGCGGAGCGTCTCCCGGGTGGGATGCTCAACGGATACCTGTTGCGCCGTCATCGGCGTCCCCTCCTCGCGTCCGGTCATGAGAGCTCGTCCCGCAGCAGCCGCCGGGCCCGCATGACCCGGGTCTTCACCGTCCCCACGGGGATGCCGAGCCGGGCCGCGATCTGCTCCATGGTCAGACCGCCCAGCACACTGGCGTCGATCACCTGCCGATGCTCCGGCGAGAGGCGCTCCAGCGCGGCGGTGAGCTCGGCCGACGGCATCCCGGCGAGCACGGCGTCCTCAGCGGACCGTTCGGCGGCCGGCCGCTCGCGTTTCAACAGCCCGAACAGCCGGTGCCGGGCGCCCTGCCGGCGCTGCATGTCGGTGAGCCGCCGCTGGCCGATCCGCCAGAGCCAGCCCGGCACGTCCCGGATGTCGTCACCCCGGGCCGCGCCGGTCCACACCGCCACGAACACCTCCTGCACCACGTCGTCCAGGAGGACGACGTCGGCGCACCGCTGCCGCAGGCGGGCCCGGAGCCACGGTGAATACCGCCGGAACAGCTCCTCGCACGCCCGCCGGTCACCCTCCCGGGCGGCACGCACGAGGGAGGCGTCCGCGTCGGTCTCCGGGTTCTCGGCCATCACACCCCTCGTCGGTTGTGGACAGCCCCGCGGTTCCCCCTCCGTATGCGACACACGTCACAATCATCAACTTCGGAGCGCCCGGGCGAAGAGGTCCACCCGCGACATTCCTCGATCAAAATAGATCGACTTCGGCGAATCGGCGTCTCACTGGGCGCGCTACCACGACCGATTATCTCAGGAGCGACCTTTCCGCGGATTCATGACCATGGATAGTCTTCCGACGCGCGAAAGGGATCCCGGAATCACTGATCCGAGCGCACGCCCCACATCACGAGGGGAAATCATGGTGAATTCCATGTTGAAGAAAGGCGCTGCCGTCGCAGCGCTGAGCATCGGGCTCGGCGTGACCCCACTCGCCGCTCCCGCGCACGCCGGCTCAACGCCCACATCGTCGGGGACTTCGGCGTCGACGGCGGCTGCCGGGCACTGAACCCGGGCGGCAGCGCCATTTTAGATAGGTTGCTGTCTATGCAAGTGGCTATCTCCTTCGCCGTACAAATAAAAATGTCCCCCGGACCGTGAGGGCCCGGGGGACATTCGGTGTTTCAGGATCAGCTGCAGCCCGAGGTGGAACCGCAGCCCTCACAGACGTAGCAGCTGCCGGCGCGGCGCATCTTGGTGCCGCACGTGAAGCAGAGCGGCGCGTCGGCGGCGTGACCCGTCACGATCTCCAGCAGCTCGGTCGAGGAGCCGGCGGTCACCGGGGTCTCCTTCTCCGCAGCGGTCGAGGCCTTCACCTCGGCCACCGTGACCTTGGCGGTCGTCGCGGTGGAGACCGGCGCGGAGGCGGCCAGCGTGGCCAGCTCCTCGGCCGCATCGGCGGCCGCCGCCTCGGCAGCGGCCTGCGCGGTCCGCTCCTTGACGGTGAAGATGCCCAGCTCGGCCCGCGTCTCGTACGGCAGGAAGTCCAGCGCCAGGCGACGGAAGATGTAGTCCATCACCGAGGTCGCCATGCGCACGTCCGGGTCGTCGGTCATCCCGGCCGGCTCGAAGCGCATGTTGGTGAACTTGCTGACGAACGTCTCGAGCGGGACGCCGTACTGCAGCCCTATCGAGATCGCGACCGAGAAGGCGTCCATGACGCCGGCCAGAGTCGAACCCTGCTTCGACATCTTCAGGAAGACCTCGCCGAGACCGTCGTCCGGGTAGGACGAGGCGGTGAGGTAGCCCTTGGCGCCGGCGACCGAGAACGACACCGTCTCCGACGCCCGCTTCTTCGGCAGGCGCTTCCGGATCGGGCGGTACTCGATGACCTTCTCGATGATCTTCTCGACCTCGGCGACCGGGATCGCCGGGGCCTCGACCTCGGTGGTCTTCTTCTTGGCCGCCGACAGCGGCTGGCCGACCTTGCAGTTGTCGCGGTAGATCGCGAGCGCCTTGAGACCCAGCTTCCAGCCCTGGTAGTGGATCTCCTCGATCTCCTCGACGGTCGCCGTCTCCGGCATGTTGACCGTCTTCGAGATCGCGCCGGAGATGAACGGCTGCACCGCGGCCATCATCTTGACGTGGCCGATCGGGGAGATCACCCGCTCGCCCATGGCGCAGTCGAAGATCGCGTAGTGCTCCGGCTTGAGGCCGGGCGCGTCGACGACGTTGCCGTTCTCGGCGATGTGCTCGACGATCGCCTCGACCTGCTCCTCCGGGTACCCGATGCTGCGCAGCGCGCGCGGAACCGTCTGGTTGACGATCTGCATCGAGCCGCCGCCGACGAGCTTCTTGAACTTGACCAGAGCCAGGTCGGGCTCGATACCGGTGGTGTCGCAGTCCATCATCAGGCCGATGGTGCCGGTCGGCGCGAGAACCGAGGCCTGCGCGTTGCGCCAGCCGTTCTTGGCGCCGATCTTGTTACCGGTCTGCCACTGGCGGGTCGCCTCACGAAGGATCTCGGTGGCGGCGGCACCCACCGGGCGCACCTCGTCGTTGGCGGCGGCGTGCTTGCGCATGACGCGCTGGTGCGCCTCGGCGTTCCGGGCGTAGCCGTCGTACGCGCCGACGACACCGGCCAGCTCGGCCGAGCGGCGGTACGCCGTACCCGTCATGAGCGAGGTGATCGCCGCGGCGACACTGCGGCCACCCTCGGAGTCGTACGGCAGACCCGACGCCATGAGCAGCGCGCCGATGTTCGCGTACCCGATGCCGAGCTGACGGTAGGCCCTGGTGGTGACACCGATGCGCTCGGTCGGGAAGTCGGCGAAGCAGATCGAGATGTCCATCGCGGTGATGATGAACTCGACGCTCTTGACGAACTTCTCCACCTCGAAGCCACCGTCGGCCTTGAGGAACTTCATCAGGTTCAGCGAGGCCAGGTTGCAGGACGAGTCGTCCAGCGACATGTACTCCGAGCACGGGTTGGACGCGGTGATCCGGCCGGTCTCGGGGTTGGTGTGCCAGTCGTTGATGGTGTCGTCGTACTGCAGGCCGGGGTCGGCGCACTCCCACGCGGCCTGGGCGATGCCACGGAACAGCTTCCGGGCGTCGATGGTCTCGATGACCTCGCCGTCGAGGCGGCCGCGGAGACCGAACTCGGTGCCCTCCTCGTACGCCCGCATGAACTCGTCGCTGACCCGCACCGAGTTGTTGGCGTTCTGGTACTGCACGGAGACGATGTCGGCGCCGCCCAGGTCCATGTCGAAGCCGGCGTCCCGCAGCGCGCGGATCTTGTCCTCTTCGCGCGCCTTCGTCGAGACGAACTCCTCGATGTCCGGGTGGTCGACGTCGAGGATGACCATCTTCGCCGCGCGCCGGGTGGCACCGCCGGACTTGATGGTGCCCGCGCTGGCGTCCGCGCCGCGCATGAAGCTGACCGGGCCGCTGGCGGTGCCGCCGGAGGAGAGCAGCTCCTTGGACGACCGGATCCGGGACAGGTTGACACCCGAACCGGAGCCGCCCTTGAAGATCAGGCCCTCTTCCTTGTACCAGTCGAGGATCGAATCCATCGAGTCGTCGACCGAGAGGATGAAGCAGGCGCTGACCTGCTGCGGTGACTTGGTGCCGACGTTGAACCAGACCGGCGAGTTGAAGCTGAACACCTGGTGCAGCAGCATCCAGGTGAGCTCGTGGTCGAACAGCTCGGCGTCCGCCGGGGTGGCGAAGTAGCCGTGCTCTTCGCCCGCCTTGCGGTAGGTCTTCACGACCCGGTCGATGAGCTGCTTCAGCGACCACTCCCGCTCGGGCGTGCCCACCGCGCCCCGGAAGTACTTGGTCGTGACGATGTTCGCCGCGTTCACGCTCCAGAACGCGGGGAACTCGACGCCGCGCTGCTCGAAGTTGATCGAGCCGTCGCGCCAGTTGGTCATGACGATGTCGCGGCGTTCCCACTCGACCTCGTCGTACGGGTGAACGCCCTCGCTCGTCCAGACCCGCTCCACTCGCAGCCCCCCGGCCGCCGCGCCGCCGCCGCCGTTGGTCCGGCTGCGCTGGCGACCTGCAGTGATGCCGTCTCCGGCCATATGGATGTGCTCCCCCTCGTAGGTACCGCTACAGATGAGTCGGTAAGAAGTGCCTCGGGCTGAGGCCGGCCGAACTGACGCCTCAGCCGTTCAGCTTGGGTGCGCGTCCCCCGGACCGCGGCGCGACGGCGTGTCGCGTCCCGGATTCCCGGTCGGGGCCGGCTTCGCGCAGCGCGGCGATCTCCTTCTCGAATTCGTCGAGAGAGTCGAACGACTTGTACACGCTGGCGAACCGGAGGTAAGCCACCTGGTCGAGCTCACGCAACGGCGTGAGGATCGCCAGTCCCACGTCATGGCTGGGAATCTCGGCGGCACCGCGGGCCCGGACGGCTTCCTCCACGCGCTGCGCGAGCTTCGCGATGGAGTCTTCGTCGACGGGCCGGCCCTGACAGGCCTTGCGCACCCCGCTCATGATCTTTGTCCGGCTGAAGGGCTCGGTGACACCGCTGCGTTTGACCACGGCGAGGACGGCCTCCTCGACGGTGGTGAACCGCTTGCCGCACTCCGGGCACGAGCGGCGGCGACGGATCAGCTGACCGTCGTCGGCCTCTCGCGAGTCGACCACGCGCGAATCGGCGTGACGACAGTACGGGCAGCGCACCGGGATCTCCCTCCGAATCCGCCCCACCAGGATCCGGGCATGACGAAACGCAGCGGAACCATTGCCGAAGCACTGGGTTGCGCTGTGGATGACATGTGGATAACCGGTGAGAAGGAAACCCAACCTGTGGACGACTTACATCCGTGTAACCACTAGATGTTGGGGTAGACGCTAGGCCCCGGCGGACGCCGATGCAAGTTCACCACTGTGCCGACGCGCCGTATTTTCTGCCTCACCACCTGGGGTGATGACACCATCACGCGCCGCGGCCGGATCGAACGATACGACGCGCCGGAGAATCGGGCAGCACACCCGACGGAGATCAAATCCGGGCCGCCCGGGAGGCGGAGGTCAGCCCTGGGAGGCGGTGGTGAGGAGGACGACATACGCCAGCGCGACGGCGGCGAAGAAGAGGCTCAGCAACACCACCCGGCCACGGCGGGTGAGGCGCAGCTGCGGCTCGGCGTGTCGCGCACCACTGACCGTCATGACAGACCCCTTTCGGACACCCGTTCTATAGAACGCCCGTACGACGGTCTATCAGAACAGGGGTACGGAAGTCGAGTCCTGTGGAGCGACACGCCGGGGAAATCTCGTACAGATGTTTGAATATGTCGGACCTGCACACTAGATTCTCAGCAAGAGGGGTCAGCCGGACGCACGCCATCCCCACGGCGTCGCCGGCTCCGCGACGCACCACGTGCCGCAAGGCACTTGGCCGACAGGGAGGGCGGACGTGTCGACCGAAGACCGCACCAGCCGACAGCAGCAGCAGACCAGGAAGCCCGAGACGGTCCGGCGCCGCACCACACCGAGCCGGTCCCGCGGCTCGGACGCGCCGCAGCTACGCGCGGTCACGCCGATCGGTCACGTCCCGGAGGTCGTCGCCTCCGATCTGACCGCACGCCAGCGGCGGATCCTCGAGTTCATCCGCGACTGGGTGGAGAAGTACGGCTACCCGCCGAGCGTCCGTGAGATCGGCGAGGCGGTCGGCCTGGTCTCCCCCTCCAGCGTGGCCTACCAGTTGAAGGCCCTGGAGACCAAGGGATACCTGCGCCGCGATCCCAACCGGCCCCGTGCCGTCGACGTCCGCGCCCCCAGCGAGATGGTCGACGACGAGGCGCTGCGCGCGGCCCGCCCGCAGCCCGCCTACGTGCCGCTGCTCGGCCGGATCGCCGCCGGCGGCCCGATCCTCGCTGAGCAGTCCGTGGAGGAGTTCTTCCCGCTGCCGCGCGAGCTGGTCGGCGAGGGCGACGTCTTCATGCTCGAGGTCAAGGGCGACTCGATGATCGACGCCGCGATCTGCAACGGCGACTGGGTGGTCGTGCGCCAGCAGCCCAACGCCGAGGCCGGTGACATCGTCGCCGCGATGATCGACGGCGAGGCGACGGTCAAGAGCTACCGCCAGCGCGACGGGCACGTCTGGCTGATGCCGGCGAACCCGGCCTTCGACCCGATCCCCGGCGACGACGCCACGATCATGGGACGCGTGGTCGCGGTCCTCCGCCGCGTCTGACGCCACGCAGGCCGGACACCGGGCAGACCCCGGCGTCCGGCCTGCACCCCACGCCGCCGAAACGCGCGGCAGGCGCCCACCTCACCGGGATCCGGCCTCCGAAATTCCCGGCGGTACGGTCCACGCGCCCCGAGCCCAGGCAAGAGGCACCCCCGCCCGGCCGACCGCAAGCCGCTACTCGCCCACGCCCCGGAAGGGGGGCCGAGGAGCGAGACAAGCACAGAAGGCACGAGCGCGGCGGAGAAGCCCCGACGCGGAAGCTGAAGACCCGGACGCGGCAGGCGGAAGCTGTCTGAGAGCCCCGCCGCGGCACGCTGAAGGCCCGGACGCGGCAGGCGGAAGCCGTCTTAAGGCCCCGACAGGCCACACCCGCGACGCCGAAGCACCGAACGCTGCAGGCACTGGCCGAAGGCGTTGGCACGGATGTGAAGCGCGGGCGAAGCATGAAGGTGACGCGGAAGCCGGAGGCCGTAAGTGAAACCGCTGGTGGGCAGGCGCGAGAGGCCAGCCGTGCCGGAGGGCTGGTGGACCGGTGACGGGCCGGTCGGTAACGGAAGAAGCCGGCCCCGCGTGTGCGGAACCGGCCTCTCGACGTGGATCGGGTTACTGACGGCCGTCGGGGCGCCCGCCGCCATACGTGCCGGGCGAACGCTGCGCCTGGCCCTGCGGTCCCCGCAGTGACTGCTGGCCGCCGTAGACGCCGTTGCCGCCACCACCGCGACCGAAAGACTGCTGGGGGCCTCGGGGCGGCTGCTGCGGATTACGCGGCGGCTGCTGCTGCGGGCCACGGCCCGGCACCTGCTGGGGGCCGCGCGGTGGCTGCGGCGAGCCGCCGCGACTGGGCGCCTGCTGGGGCCCCCGCGCCGGGGGCTGCTGCGGGTTACGCGCCGGGGGCTGCTGCGGACCGCCGCGGCTGGGCGCCTGCTGTGGTCCCCTCGCCGGCGGTTGCTGCGGGTTACGCGCCGGAGGCTGCTGCGGACCGCCCCGGCTGGGCGCCTGCTGTGGTCCCCGAGCCGGCGACTGCTGCGGGTTGCGGGGCGGGGTCTGCTGCGGACCGCGGGGCGGCTGGCCCGCGGGACGAGCGTATTGCGGGGCGCCGGGAGCGCCGCCCTGACCGCCGCCGTAGACGCCCTTGCGCGGTGCACCGCCACCGGCGGCCGAGCCACCCGAGACAGGTCCACCCGAGGCCGGGCCGCGCGAAGCCGGACCGCCCGCGGCCGGACCGGACTTGGCGCCGTAGACCGGGCCGCCCTGACGTCCGGAGTTGTAGGCCGCGCCACGCGGCGGCGCGCCGCCGACACCGATCAGCTCGGTCTCCGGGTCGCCCTTGTCGATCCCGCCGGACGGGAGGTCGTCGACGGCCGCGGTGAAGCCCTGCGGGGACCGGCGGAACCGCACGATCCCGAAGACGCCGGCCGCGACCAGGATCAGGCCGAGGACGCCGACACCGCCCACCATGTAGGTGATGTCGTCGATGTCGAGATTCGAGTACCACGAGTCGCCGGAGCCGTTGCCGCCGGACTTCTCCGACTTCACCGCGACCGTGGTGGCCGGCGTGTACTCCCGGATGTGGTTGGTCGAGGCCTTGACGCCGCTCATGTCCGAGACGGTGTAGAACAGCTTGCCGTCGGTGCTGTAGGCGATCGCCTCGCCGAGCGGCTCGTTCGGCAGGCCGGTGGTGCGCGGCTCCTTCTTCAGGGCGGCGACCACGTCACCGCCGGTGACGTCCCACTCGAGGGCGTCGGTGTAGGTGCGCAGCGCCACCTTCTTCGCGCCCTGCGAGACCGCGCCGCCGGTGATCGTCTTGTTGCCGATCCGGGCGACCGGATTGCCGGCCGTCTCGGTGGCCGAGAGCTTGATCTCGCCGACCCGCTCCATCGGCACCGGAGTGTTGTTGTTCTTCTTCAGCGCGGCGGTCGGCCTGTAGACGCCGGCGGGCGCGCCGATCTCCTTGGTCACGATCAGCGGCGTGCCGTCGCCGTCGAAGATCAGCGCCTCGGCGTCGTGCCGGTCCTTGTCCGGATAGCTGACCCGGTGGATGACCGCCTCACCGTTGCCGTTGACCGGCAGGCTCCAGAGGGCGACGTGGGGCCGCACGTTCGACGGATCGTTGCGGACGTTGTTGTCGCCGATGTCGGCGATCCACAGCGTCTGACCGTCGGGCGAGAGGACGATGTCCTCCGAGTCCAGCGGCGTGCCGTCGAACCCGGCCTCCTTGACCTTCTTACACTCACGGTCGAGGAAGTAGATCCTCGGCTCGACACCCTGCTGGCCGTTGTTGACGGTGACGAAGCCGTTCTTGGTGGCCACCAGGCCGGAGAGCTCGGTGAGCCCGGCGTCGGCGATCTTGCAGAGTTTCTTGCCGGGCGTCGACTTGGCGCTGACGGTGGGCGCGGGCGTCGGGTCCTCGGCGGACGCGCTGGAGGAGCCGACCATTACCAGACCGATGGCCACGATGGTCGGGAACACGAGACGCCGCATCCGAACAGTGTCGCACGCGACGTCCCGCCCCGGTATTACGTGTGGATCAACACAGGTAGGTGCTCCCGTGAAGTCCGAATTGCGTTTCCTGATCAGCTCCGAAAATCGGACAGCTCCGCAGCGAACTGCTCATCGACGCGGACCGCGAGTTCGGTCCCGTCGTCCAGATGCCGGGACTGGAGCACCTGACCGGACCGGTGCACCCGGGCCACCAGGTCACCCCGGTCGTACGGAATGAGGACCCGCATCTCGACCGCGGGCCGGGGCAGCCGGTCGGCGATCGCCTTGTGCAGCTCGCCGATGCCGATGCCGGACCGCGCGGACACGAAGATCGCCTCCGGCCAGGTCCGCTTGAGCCGCAGCACGGTCTCCTCGTCGGCTGCGTCCACCTTGTTGATCACCAGCAGCTCGGGGAGCTGGTCGGCGCCGACCTCGCTGAGCACCTCACGGACCGCGCTGACCTGACCCTCCGGGTCCGGGTGCGCGCCGTCCACCACGTGCACCACCAGGTCGGCCCGGGCCACCTCCTCCAGCGTCGAGCGGAACGCCTCGACGATGTGGTGCGGCAGGTGCCGGACGAACCCGACCGTGTCGGAGAGCGTGAAGATCCGCCCGTCCTCCGCGGCGGTCCGCCGGGTGGTCGGGTCGAGGGTGGCGAACAGGGCGTCCTCCACCAGCACGCCCGCGCTGGTCAGGCGGTTGAGCAGGCTGGACTTGCCCGCGTTGGTGTAACCGGCGATGGCCACGGCGGGAACGCCGTTCGCCACCCGACGGGAGCGCTTGGTCTCGCGTACCGTCTTCATGGCTTTGATCTCGCGCCGCAGTTTCGCGATGCGGGTGTTGATCCGCCGCCGGTCGGTCTCGAGTTTGGTCTCACCGGGACCACGGGTGCCGACGCCGCCGCCACCCGAACCGCCGGCGCCACCGCCCTGCCGGGACATGGCCTCACCCCAGCCGCGCAGACGCGGCAGGAGGTACTGCAGTTGAGCCAGCTCGACCTGAGCCTTGCCCTCTCGGCTCTTGGCGTGCTGGGCGAAGATGTCGAGGATCAGCGCGGTCCGGTCGACGACCTTGACCTTGACCTGCTCCTCGAGCTTGCGCAGTTGGGACGGGGACAGCTCGCCGTCGCAGATGACCGTGTCGGCGCCGGTCATGATGACCACGTCGCGCAGCTCGTCGACCTTGCCGCGGCCGATGAAGGTGGCCGCGTCGGGCTGTTTCCGTCGCTGGATCAGGCCCTCGAGGACCTGTGAGCCGGCGGTCTCGGCGAGAGCGGCCAGCTCGGTGAGTGAATTGTCGGCGTCTTCGACACTGCCCTCGGTCCACACACCGACGAGCACGACTCGTTCGAGTCGCAACTGTCGGTACTCGACCTCGGTGACGTCGGTCAGCTCGGTGGAAAGACCGGCCACCCGCCTGAGCGAGTGCCGCTCCTCGAGCTCCAGGTCCCCGGTCGTGGGGTCCAGCTCGTCAAGGACGGGTGTCTGGTACGTGTTTCGCAAAAGTGACCTCCTCCGGACTCCGATCGTGGCACGTCGTGGCCGCAGGCGCATCCACATATGGGTCCGGGCGTCTCGCTGCGTGATGGTGACGCTTCAGTAACCACCGGACGGCAGGCCGCTATTCCGCAAGAGCGACAATGCGGGTACTCACCCCACCAACGTCGGAGGGAACACCGTGGTGACCACCCGCCTGCCGAGCGCAGGATTCTCGATCACGATCCGCATCGCCGTTACCGCGGACGCATCGTCCATCGGCCGGCTGACCACCTGTGTGGGTGAAGCCGGGGCGATCGTGACGGCACTGGACGTGGTGGACTCCGACCCCACCCACGTGCTGGTCGACCTCACCTGCGACACCGCCGACGCCGCGCACGCCGACCAGGTCGTCAAACAGCTGGAGGAGCAGGACGGCGTGGACGTCCGCAAGGTCTCCGACCGGACGTTCCTGCTGCACCTGGGCGGCAAGATCGAGGTGTCGTCGAAGGTCGCGCTCCGCAACCGCGACGAGCTGTCCCGGGCGTACACGCCCGGGGTGGCCCGGGTCTGCATGGCCATCGCGGAGAACCCGGCGGACGCCCGGCGCCTCACCATCAAGCGCAACACGGTCGCCGTGGTCAGCGACGGCTCGGCCGTGCTCGGCCTGGGCAACATCGGCCCGGCCGCCGCGATGCCGGTGATGGAGGGCAAGGCCGCGCTGTTCAAGCGGTTCGGCGGCGTCGACGCCTGGCCGGTGGTGCTCGACACCCAGGACACCGACGAGATCGTGGCGATCGTGAAGGCGATCGCCCCGGCCTACGGCGGCATCAACCTGGAGGACATCGCGGCTCCCCGCTGCTTCGAGATCGAGGCGCGGCTGAAGGAACTGCTGGACATCCCGGTCTTCCACGACGACCAGCACGGCACCGCGATCTGCGTGCTGGCCGCGCTCACCAACGCGATGCGGGTGGTCGGCAAGCGGATGGAGGACGTCAAGGTCGTCGTGTCGGGCGCCGGCGCGGCCGGCACCGCGATCATGAAACTGCTGATGCGGCAGGGTGTGGGCGACATCATCGCGTACGACCGGAAGGGCGCCCTGCACCGCGGGATGCCCGACCTCAACGAGTCGATGCAGTGGCTGGCCGAGCACACCAACAAGGAGAACTACGCCGGCGACCTGCCCGGCGCGATCGTCGGCGCGGACGTCTTCATCGGCGTGTCGGCGCCGAACCTGCTGACCGGCGACGACATCGCCCGGATGGCGGACCGGTCGATCGTGTTCGCGATGGCGAACCCGGACCCGGAGGTCGACCCCCGCGAGGCCCGCAAGCACGCCGCGATCGTCGCGACCGGCCGCTCCGACCAGCCCAACCAGATCAACAACGTGCTGGCCTTCCCCGGCGTGTTCCGGGGCATGCTGGACGCCGCCGCCGAGGAGTTCACCGAGGAGATGGCGCTGGCCGCGGCCCGGGCCATCGCCGACGTCGTCGGTGAGGACAAGCTGAACCCCACCGTGATCATCCCGAGCGTCTTCGACCCCCGGGTGACCCCGGCGGTGGCGGCGGCGATCCGGGCGGTCGTCAAGGGCACGCCCGCTCCGGCCAACCCGGCGGCGGTTCCGGAGAGCGAGCTCGACAAGGCTCCGGAGACGACCTTCTAGAGAGCTTCCGGACTCAGGGTGCGGCCTCGTGATCGACGCCGTCCTCGGTGGGCGCTGGGTCGATGTTCGGTTCGCGTGGGCGGTCGGTCGGTGTTCGGTTCGGCGTGGGCGGTCGGTCGGTGTTCGGTTCGGCGGCCGGTTGCCGGCAGCGCGTGGGCACCGCGCAACGGCGACGAACGCACACGATGGCGGTTTGTGTGCGCTCGTCCCCGCCATGACAGGGATCAGCGCCCACGATCCGAGGATCGTGCGCTCCTGCAGTCGTGATAGCGCTGATCAGCGCACACGTTCGCCGATTGTGTGCGCTGATCAGCGTTGAGGGCTTCGACCACCGCGCACCGGCGCGGCGGCCGCTTGCTCAGCACCGATTGCGGGTGGTGGGTGGCGTCGGCAGCCTGGTGCGACGCGACGGGGGCTTGGCCGGCAACGACTGCGGGCGGTCGGCGGCCTCGACAACCGGCACCGACGCGGCGGGCGCCTGGCCTGCAGTGGCGTCGGAGGGTGGGTGGCGTCGGGAGGGTGGGTGGCGTCGGGAGGGTGGGTGGCGTCGGGAGGGTGGGTGGCGTCGGGAGGGTGGGTGGCGTCGGCACGCTGGTGCGACGCGGCGGGCGTCCGGCTGGATCTGGAGAGCTTCCGCATGTCGAGGTCCGCGGCCCACATATCGATCTTGTCGAATTCCGCGATGACGGCGTGCCGGGATTCGACAAGATCGCGGAGGAGGGAATCAGACCTCGACGCCGAAAGTACGCCTCAGGCGGCGGCCCAGCCGGTCAGCTCGCCGACCAGGTCGGTGATCAGGCCGGACACGCCGGCGTCGACCAGCGGGCGCCACTGGTTGATGTCGTTGGGCGTCCACGGCATCACGCCGATCCCGGCCGCGACCAGGGCGGCCGTCGTCTCCGCCCCGTTCAGCACGTCGTCGACCGGCGGGTTGCAGTAGGCGACTCCCAGCTCCCGGCACAGCTCGACGGTCTCCGCGTCGAACCGGAACAGCAGAAGGCCGCGCCGCACGTCGGGCGCCACGTCGCGGACCTTGCGCAGCACGTCGGCGTCGAAGCTCTGCACCACGGTGCGATCCACCAGGTCACGCTCGGCGAGCTGGGCGACGATCGACTTCACCTCGTCCAGCGTGGCCGGCGGCTTGATCTCCAGGAGCAGGTCGACCGGGGCGGGCGCCAGCAGATCGAGCGTCTCGGCCAGCGTCGGCACCCGCAGACCGGCGAACCCGGCGCCGAACCAGGAACCGGCGTCCAGCGCGGCGACCTCGTCATAGGTCAGGTCCCAGACCCGGCCGTGGCCGTCGGTGGTGCGGTTGACCGTCCGGTCGTGGATCACCACGGGCACGCCGTCCCGGGTCGCCCGGACGTCGAACTCGACGAACGTGGCACCGGCCCGGACCGCGGCGGCGAAGGCGGGCAGCGTGTTCTCGGGGGCCACCGCCGAATAGCCCCGGTGCGCGACACGGGCCAGCATCAGAGCACGGCCTCCGGGTCGACCTCACCATCGGCGACCAGGACCGCCGGGCCCTCCAGCCACCACGCCCCGTCCGCGTCACAGGTGACCAGCACCCGACCGCCGAGCACGTCCACCGCCACCGAGCCGGCGGTCAGGCCCGCCTCCCGCAGTGCCACCGCGCCGACCGCCAGCGCGCCGGTGCCGCACGACTGGGTCTCGCCGGAGCCGCGCTCGTGCACCCGCATCCGGACGTGCCGGTCCACCCCGGCCAGCGGCTCGGCCGGCTCGACGAACTCGACGTTCACCCCGGCCGGGAACACCCTGGGGTCGTGCAGCGGGGCCCTGGTGAGGTCGAGGGCGGACAGCTCCACCCCGTCGTGCAGGCCGCAGACCAGGTGCGGGTTCCCGCAGTCCACCGCGACCCCGGGGACGGTCAGGGCGCCGAGCGTGGCGGTGCTCCCCGCGTACACCCGGGGGGTCGTCATCCGCGCGCTGATCGTGCCGTCACCGACGACGGTGACCAGCACCCCCGCCCTGGTCGCCACCGGCAGGCCCGCGGGGCCGGGCGTGGCCAGCCCCTTCTCCAGCAGATAGCGCACGAAGACGCGGAGGCCGTTGCCGCACATCTCGGCGATCGAGCCGTCGCTGTTGTGGTAATCCATGAACCACTCGGCCTCGCCGGCGAACCCGGCCGCCTCCGGATGCTTGGCGCTGCGCACCACCCGGATCACGCCGTCGCCGCCGATCCCCCTCCGGCGGTCGCAGAGCCCCGCGACCAGCGCGGGCGTCAGCTCCAGCTCGCCGTCGAGGTCGGGGAGCAGGACGAAGTCGTTGCTTGTTCCATGGCCCTTGGTGAAAAGCACGCGGCCCATCATTGCGCAAGGTCCATGGCGTCCGCCAACAGGTTCGGCGCCGCGCCGTCGAGCCAGCTGACCGAGGGATCCCGGCGGAACCAGGACCGCTGGCGGCGCACGAACCGCCGGGTGCCCTGGACCGTGTCCGCCTTCGCCTGCTCCTCGCTGAGCACGCCGTCGATCTGGGCCAGCGCCTGCTGGTAGCCGAGCGCCCGCGACGCGGTCCGGCCGTCGCGGATGCCGTCCAGCCCGCGGACCTCGTCGATCAACCCGGCCGCCCACATCAGGTCGACGCGTAGGGCGATCCGCTCGTCGAGCTCGGCGGTGTCCCGGTCGACGCCGATCTGCACCGCGTCGTAGACCGGCCGGGGGTCCGGCAGGCTCGCGGTGAAGGGGCGGCCGGTCAGCTCGATCACCTCCAGCGCCCGGACGATCCGGCGGCCGTTGCTCGGCAGGATCTTGGCGGCCGCCTCCGGGTCGCGCTCGCCGAGCCGGGCGTGCAGTGGCCCCGAACCGGCGACGGCCAGCTCCTCCTCCAGACGGGCCCGGATCGCCGGGTCGGTGCCGGGGAACTCGAAGTCCTCCAGAACCGCCCGCACGTAGAGGCCGGACCCGCCGACCAGCAGCGGCACCCGGCCACGGGCCAGGATGTCGTCGATCGCGGCCCGGGCCAGCCGCTGATACTCGGCGACGGCGGCCGGCTCGGTGACGTCCCAGATGTCGAGCAGATGGTGCGGAACGCCGTCGCGCTCGGCCGGGGTGAGCTTGGCCGTGCCGATGTCCATCCCCCGGTAGAGCTGCATGGAGTCGGCGTTGACCACCTCACCGCCCAGCTCGTGGGCGAGCGCGATGCTCAAGGCGGACTTCCCGGCCGCGGTGGGGCCGACGACGGTGACGACTCGCTGACCTGTCCGGAACGGCACGAACCAACCGTAGGACACCGTTGTGTCACGGTCGTCAGCGGGAGCTTTCCCCTAACCGGGTTGGACCTGTGACAATGCGCGAGAAAGAATGCCGGTTGGAAGTTGGCATTCAGACTGCGCTGTGGCGGTGGCCACGACCCCGATGCGGGCCGATGACGCCGGGAGAACGAGGATGAGCTCATGAACGACTGGACGGCCTTCGGGCGCGTGGATGCCGACGGCACCGTGTACGTGAAGACCGCTGAGGGCGACCGGGTGGTCGGGTCCTGGCAGGCGGGCACCCCTGAAGAGGGGCTTGCCCACTTCGCCCGGCGATTCGCCGACCTGGTGACCGAGGTCGAGCTCGTCGAGGCCCGCCTCAAGTCGGGCGCGGCGGACGCGGCCCACTCCATCAGTAGCGTGAAGCGCCTGCGCACCCAGCTGGACGAGGCGCACGTCGTCGGCGACATCGAGGGGCTCACCGCCCGCCTGGACCGGCTGGCCGCGCTCGCCGAGGAGAAGGCCGGCGAGGCGAAGGCCGCCCGTGAGGTGGCCCGGACCGAGGCGCTGGCCCGCAAGACGGCGCTGGTCGAGGAGGCGGAGAAGATCGCCGCCGACGCCACCGGCTGGAAGACCGCCGGCGACCGCCTCAAGGAGATCCTCGACGAGTGGAAGACGATCCGCGGCGTCGACAAGAAGACCGACGGTGAGCTGTGGAAGCGGTTCGCCGCCGCCCGGGACGGCTTCACCCGCCGCCGCGGCGCCCACTTCGCCACCCTCGACGGTCAGCGCAAGCAGGCGCAGACCGCCAAGGAGGACCTGGTCAAGGAGGCCGAGGGCCTGGCCGATTCGACCGAGTGGTCGAGCACGGCCAACCGGCTCAAGGAGCTGATGACCGAGTGGAAGGCGGCGCCCCGCGCCGCCAAGGAGGCAGAGCAGCGCCTCTGGGAACGTTTCCGGGCCGCCCAGGACGCGTTCTTCACCAAGCGCAGCGAGGTCTTCTCCGCCCGGGACGCGGAGTTCCAGGGCAACCTGGAGAAGAAGCAGGCCATCCTGGCCGAGCTGGAGGCCGTCGACGTCGACGCGGATGCCCGCGGCGCGCAGAACAAGCTGCGTGACGCCCAGGCCGCGTGGCACGAGGCCGGCCGGGTGCCGCGGGAGGCGTCCGCCTCGCTGGACCGTCGCTGGCGGGCCGCCGAGGAGCGCATCCGGGTGGCGATGGACTCTGCGTGGCGCAAGACCAGCCCGCAGGACAACCCGCTGCTGCGTCAGATGCGCGACCAGGTCGCCGAGGCCGAGCAGCGCCTCGAGCGGGCCAGGGCGGCCGGCGACAACCGGCGCATCAAGGAGGCCGAGCAGGCGCTCGCCTCCAAGAAGCAGTTCCTCGCGCTGGCCGAGCAGGCCAACTGAGGTTTCCAGGTCAGGGTGGCGGGCGCCGAGTCCGCCGCCCCGGCTTTTTCATGCCCCGGCCAGGGTCGCCAGTTCACCCGGGTCGGCGTTGCCGCCGGTGCAGACGACGGCGACCGTCCTGCCCTTGAACAGGTCGGGACGGCTCAGGACACCGGCCAGGGCGGCCGCGCCGGCGCCCTCGGCGAGGGTGTGTGCGGTGGCGGCGAGCAGGCGGCGGGCCTCGGTGATCCGCTCGTCGTCCACCAGCAGGAAGTCGGCCAGACGGCCGCGCATGATCTGCTGGGGCAGGGCGAAGCCGCGCCCGGTGGCCAGTCCGGCGGCGGCGGTGCGGTTGGGGCGCTCGACGAGTTCGCCGGAGCGCCAGGAGTCGTGCGCGGCGGGCGAGGCCGCCGACTGGACCCCGATCACGGCACAGCGCGGCGCCAGGGCGGCGGCGGCGAGGCACGCGGCGGCGGCGCCCGTCCCACTGCCGACCGGGACCACGATCGCATCGACATCCGGACGGGCCTCGAGGATCTCCAGGTAGACGGTGCCCACGCCGGCCAGCAGCTCCGGCGTATCCCCGGGACTGATCAGGCGGGCGCCGGTCTGCTCCGCGTGCTCGCGGGCCCGCCGCTCGGCCGCCTCCAGGCTCGCGTCCGCCCGGATCGCCCGGGCACCCCAGGACTCGACCGCCGCCACCTTGAACGCCGGCGTCCCGGCCGGCATGACCACGGTGCACTCGGTGCCGAAGACGCGACCGGCGTAGGCGAGCGACTGCGCGTGGTTGCCGGTCGACCAGGTGACGGTGCCGCGCTTCCGGTCGGTGTCGCTCATCCCGGCGAGCAGGGTCAGACCGCCACGCACCTTGAAGGCGCCGACCGGCTGGGTGTTCTCGTGCTTGACCAGGACGGTCGCGTCCGCCGCGCGGTCCAGGAGCGGGTAGGACCACATCGGGGTGGGTGGCAGATGCTCCCGGAGGAGGGTGCGGGCGGCCCGGATGTCGTCGAGTGTCGGTTCCATGTCCTGATCGTCGGCCCGACCCGACCCATAGGTCCAATGTCAATGATCTCGGTGATCCATAGACCGCATTGATACGTTGGGGGCATGCTCGACGTCACCCGGCTCACCGTCCTGGCCGCCGTCGCCCGGCACGGCTCGGTGACCGCTGCGGCCCGCGCCCTGCACTACGCGCAGCCGTCGGTGAGCCATCATCTGGCCCGGCTGGAGGCTGAGACCGGCAGCCGGCTCCTGCAGCGGGTGGGCCGGGGCGTGCGGCTCACCGAGGCGGGCCGGCTGCTCGCCGACCGGGCCGAGGAGATCCTGGGGCGCCTCGCCGCCGCCGAGGCCGAGCTCGCCGAACTCACCGGGCTGCACGCCGGCCGGGTCCGGCTGGCCGCCTTCCCCTCGGCGCTCGGCACGTTCGTCCCGGTGGCCGCGGCCGGTTTCACCACCGCCCACCCCGGTGTCGATCTGCGGTTCACCGAGGCGGAGCCGCCCGCCGCGGTCCGGCTGCTGCGCGCCGGCGAGGTGGAGGCCGCCCTGATCTTCACCCATCCCGGCGCGTCCGCACGGGACGTGTCCTCAGCGGACCTGGCCGGTCTGAGGGCCGAGACCCTGCTGGACGAGCCGACCTACCTCGTCGTTCCGGACGGCTGGCCGGGCGAGCGGCTGGCCGACCACGCGCAGCGGCCGTGGATCGGCGGCTGCGAACGATGCCGCGGCCGTCTGGTGGCCGCGTGCACGGCCGAAGGCTTCACCCCGGACATCCGGTTCACCACCGACGACTACGTGGCCGTACAGGCGCTGGTGGCGGCTGGGATGGGCGCGACGACGCTGCCGGCGCTCGCCCTCGCCGCGCACCGCAACCCGCGGGTGCGGGCCGTGCCGCTGCCTGGACCGGGCCGCCGGGTGTCGATCGCGGTCCTGGGTGATCCACCCGATCCCCCGGCGACGGCGGCGCTGCTCGCCCAGCTCCGCGCCGCAGCCGCGACGGTTCCCGTCGTGGGTTAGCGGCTCCGGCCGGATCTCGTGGATTCCGGTCGCACCACCATGGCGGAACTCCGCGGGATCGGCGCGGTCTAGAGGGCGCAGCCGTCCGTTGCCGGGGGCAGCGGGGCCGGGATGCCGATCGACGGCAGGCCCAGCGAGACGCCCTTCAATTTCGGGGTGCGGCCGGCCTCGAAGGCGTCGCCGGCCCGGGTGCGGCGGTGGCTCAGCGGATCGCCGTCGGCGTTGAGGTGGTGCGGGGCGGCGTAGGTGATCACCGTCTCGACGATGTCGCCGGGACGCGGAGCCAGGTCGCCGGTCAGCTCACCGGTGGCGAAGTGCACCAGGCGGCCGTCGCGGGCCCGGCCGCTCATCCGGCCGGTGCGCTCGTCCTTGCGGCCCTCGCCGACCGCGACCAGGACCTCGACCTTCTCGCCGACGAGCTTCTTGTTCTCCGCCCAGGTGATGTCCTCGAGCGTGGCGATCAGCCGGTTGTAGCGCTCCTGGACGACCGCCTTCGGGATCTGCTCCTCCATGGTCGCGGCCGGCGTGCCGGGGCGCTTCGAATACTGGAAGGTGAAGGCGCTGGAGAACCGGGCCCGGCGGACCACCTCGAGGGTCTGCTCGAAATCCTCGTCGGTCTCACCGGGGAAGCCGACGATGATGTCGGTGGTGATCGCGGCGTCCGGCATGGCGGCCCGGACCTTCTCGATGATGCCCAGGTATTTCTCCTGGCGGTAGCTGCGGCGCATGGCCTTGAGCACGGTGTCCGAGCCGGACTGCAACGGCATGTGCAGCGAGTGGCACACGTTCGGCGTCTCGGCCATCGCGGCGATCACGTCGTCGGTGAAGTCCTTCGGGTGCGGGCTGGTGAACCGGACCCGCTCCAGGCCCTCCACCTCGCCGCAGGCGCGCAGCAGCTTGCCGAAGGCGAGCCGGTCGCCGAACTCGGCACCGTACGAGTTCACGTTCTGCCCGAGCAGGGTCACCTCGAGGACGCCCTCGGCGACCAGGGCGCGCACCTCGGCCAGGATGTCGCCGGGGCGGCGGTCCTTCTCCTTGCCGCGCAGGCTCGGGACGATGCAGAACGTGCAGGTGTTGTTGCAGCCGACCGAGATGGAGACCCACCCCGCGTACGTCGACTCTCGCTTGGTCGGCAGCGTGGAGGGGAAGACCTCGAGCGACTCGAGGATCTCGACCTGCGCCTCCTCGTTGTGCCGGGCGCGTTCCAGCAGCGCCGGCAGCGAGCCGATGTTGTGGGTGCCGAAGACGACGTCGACCCAGGGCGCCTTCTTGACGATGTCGCCCTTGTCCTTCTGGGCGAGGCAGCCGCCGACCGCGATCTGCATGCCGGGGTTCTTCAGCTTGGTCGGGCGCAGGTGGCCGAGGTTGCCGTAGAGGCGGTTGTCGGCGTTCTCCCGGACGGCGCAGGTGTTGAAGACGACCACGTCCGCCGCGTCGGCCTCGGGGGCGCGCACATAACCGGCGTCCTCCATCAGGCCGGAGATCCGCTCGCTGTCGTGCACGTTCATCTGGCAGCCGTACGTGCGCACGTCGTAGGTGCGCGGGGCGCCGGTCATCTCGGTAGTCATGGCAATGTGCCAGGCTACCCCTCATGCCGCGGCGGGCCGCTCCGGCGTCGGGTCCGGTTTCCACCGCGAACGGTCACAGCCGGCCGGGGCGGCACACGCCGGATCGTGGCCGGTGCAGGGCCGCACGTGCCGTCGCTCGGTGCCGTCGTCGGTCTCCCGCTCGTCGGCGTGCACCGGCCGGATGGTGCCGTCGGGCTCGCACAACACGTACCGCGAAGGGTTGAGGGTGTCGTCGGGAAGCAGGACCGCGGCACTCAGCCGGACCGCGACGGCGCTCGCGATGGTCTCCTCGGCGACGCCCGCGGGCGTCAGGTAGATGTCGGCCACGGTCGGGAAGTCCCCGCCGACGTGATAGACGTCGCAGAGCAGATCCGCACCGGCGACCATGCCGTGCGCCGGGCGTTCCAGAGCACCGGCCAGCGCACCCATGACCCGATCCGGATCGATCCGGCCGGCGATGCACCAGTTCCACGGGCCGTCCGCCATAAAGTCCATGGTCCGGACCCCTTTCTCCGCGCTGAAGCTGTGTTACCGCTCCGTGACCATTCTCGACACATTCCGATACTGACGGGCCCATAGGGTGTGTCCATTCGAGTGAACCGACAACGAGTGGATGGACCAGGGGTGACAGGCGAGGCTCTCATCGTCCTAGAGAACGTCAACAAGTGGTTCGGGCCCTTGCACGTGCTACAGGACGTCGACCTGTCTGTCGCGCGCGGCGAGGTCGTGGTCGTCATCGGACCCTCCGGGTCCGGCAAGTCCACGCTGTGCCGCGCCATCAACCGGCTGGAGCCGATCAACTCCGGCACGATCACTTTCGACGGGCAACCACTTCCGGCCGAGGGCCGGGCGCTGGCGCGGCTGCGCAGCGAAGTCGGCATGGTGTTCCAGTCGTTCAACCTCTTCGCGCACAAGACCATCCTCCAGAACGTGATGCTGGGGCCGGTCAAGGTGCGCAAGGAGAAGTCCGCGGTCGTCCGTGAGCGTGCCATGGGGCTACTGGAACGGGTCGGCATCGCCAACCAGGCCGACAAGTACCCGGCGCAGCTCTCCGGCGGCCAGCAGCAGCGCGTCGCGATCGCGCGGGCGCTCGCCATGCAGCCCAAGGCGCTGCTCTTCGACGAGCCGACCAGCGCGCTCGACCCGGAGATGGTCGGCGAGGTGCTGGATGTGATGACCTCGCTCGCCCGCGACGGCATGACCATGGTGGTCGTCACCCACGAGATGGGTTTCGCCCGCCACGCGGCCGACCGGGTCGTGTTCATGGCCGACGGTCAGCTCGTGGAGCAGGCCGCGCCGGAGGAGTTCTTCGCGAACCCGCGGAGCGACCGGGCCAGGGACTTCCTTTCCAAGATCCTCACGCACTGATGCGCCCTCAGGGCCGCCACACGACGGCGGTCCTGATCGAAAAGGAGATTAAGTATGCGTTTCACTCGTGCAGCCGTGGTGGCCACCGCCGCGGCTCTGACTCTCGGCCTGACCGCGTGTGGCGGCGACAAGACGGAGTCGGGTGACACCGGTACCAGCAAGTCGTTCGCCGCGGGCAGCACCATGGAGAAGCTCAACAAGGCGCAGTCGATCAAGGTCGGCACCAAGTTCGACCAGCCCGGCTTCGGTCTCAAGGGTCTGTCCGGCAAGCCGGAGGGCTTCGACGTCGAGGTCGCGAAGATCATCGTCAAGGAGCTCGGGATCCCCGCGGACAAGATCGAGTTCGTGGAGACGCCGTCCAAGGTCCGCGAGGACGTCATCGTGAACGGCAACGTCGACTTCGTCGTCGCGACCTACACGATCAACGACAAGCGCAAGGAGCGCATCGCCTTCGCCGGGCCGTACTACGAGGCCGGCCAGAACATCCTGGTCAAGGCGGACGAGGCGACCATCACCGGCCCGGACGCCTTCAAGGCGGGCGACAAGAAGGTCTGCTCGGTCACCGGCTCGACCCCGGGCGAGAACATCAAGACGTACGTCAAGGACGTCGCCACCCAGCTGGTGCTCTTCGACACCTACGACAAGTGCGTCGCCGCTCTCGACGGTGGCCAGGTCAACGCCGTGACCACCGACAACGTCATTCTCCTCGGCTACATCGCCAAGAACGAGGGCAAGTACAAGCTGGCCGGCGACAACTTCACCAAGGAGCCGTACGGCATCGGCGTGAAGCTGGACGACAAGGACTTCCGGACCTTCATCAACGACACGCTGGAGAAGGCCTACGCCGACGGCAGCTGGAAGAAGGCCTGGGACGACACCGCCGGCAAGTTCGGCGCCGAGCTGGGCACCGCCCCCGCCGTCAACCGTTACTGATCTCATCAGCTGATCCGGGGAGCTTCCGCCCGTGAGTGTTTGGGTAGACAAGTTCGACGTCTTCGCGGGCGGTTTCTGGCTCACCTTCCAGATCTGCGTGCTCGCCGCGACCGGCGCCCTCATCCTGGGCGCCGTCGTGGCGGTGCTCCGCATCTCACCGGTGCCGCCGCTGCGGGCGGTCGGCACCGCATACGTCACGATCTTCCGCAACATGCCACTGACCGTGGTCATGTTCTTCTCCGCGTTCGCCCTGCCGGCACTCGGCTCGAACGCGGACTTCCTGCGCATCCCGGTACTGGACCTGGTCTTCACCCGGCTCAGCACCGACCTGCCGTACTTCCGCTTCGCCCTGATCGCGCTGACCCTCTACACGGCCGCGTTCGTGTGTGAGGCGCTGCGGTCCGGCGTCAACGCGGTCTCGCCCGGCCAGGCCGAGGCGGCCCGGTCACTGGGGCTGACCTTCACCCAGAATCTGCGGTACGTGGTGCTGCCGCAGTCGTGGAAGGCGTCGATCGTCCCGCTCGGGTCGGTGATCATCGCGATGATCAAGAACTCGGCCCTGATCGGCTTCTTCGGCGTGGTCGGTGACCTCTCCGCCACCGCGGACCAGCTCACCGGCGCCGAGGGCTACGCCTTCATCCCCGTCGCCATCGGCATCTCGATCGGATACCTGATCATGACTGTCCCCCTCGGGGCCCTTCTGGACCGGATCGAGCGGCGGCAGGCGGTGGCGGCCCGATGACCCAGCAGACCGTCCTGTACGACGTACCCGGCCCCCGCCAGCGCCGACTGACGCTGATCATCAGCATCCTCGCCACGATCCTCGTCGCGGCCGGCGCGTACTTCCTGATCTACCAGCCCCTGGACGAGAAGGGGCAGCTCTCGATGGAACTGTGGGGGCCGCTGATCGACCCCTCGAACGAGAACTTCACCCTCGTCTGGCAGCGGATCTGGGTCGGCATCGAGAACACGCTGATCGCGGCGGGCCTGGCGATCGTCACCTCGCTCGTGATCGGGACACTGCTCGCGGTGCTACGGCTCCAGCTCAAGAGCATCGCCGGTAACCGCTACGCCGGATTCTCCAGCCCCGTGGCCTACCTCTTGCGCGGACTCGGTACCGGTCTGGCCGTACTCACCCGGGTCTGTGTCGAGGTCTTCCGGGGTCTTCCGGTGGTCATCACGATCTTCTTCGTGGCCCGGGGCTTCCCCGAGTTCGGCATCACCCTCGACACGCTGTGGTATCTGGTGATCGGCCTGACCGTCTACAACGGGGTCGTCATCGCCGAGATCCTGCGCTCCGGCATGGAGGGCCTGCCGTCCGGCCAGCGCGAGGCCGCCGTCGCGATCGGTCTCTCACCGTTGCAGACCACCGGCCTGATCCTGCTCCCGCAGGCGTTCCGGATCATGCTGCCGGCGCTGATCAGCCAGCTCGTGGTGGTCCTCAAGGACACCTCGCTCGGCTTCATCATCAGCTACGAGGAGACCCTCAACATCGGCAAGCAGATCATCGGCGTGCTGAGCAACCCGATCCAGGTCTACTTCGTGATCGCGGTGCTCTTCATCCTGGTGAACTACTCGCTGTCGAAGCTCGCCCAGTACGTGCAGAAGCGGCTCGCCCGCGGCCGCAAGACCGCGAACCTCCCCGCCCAGAACCCGCCTCCGGCCGCGCTCGTCTCGCAGGCCGAGGGCGCGGGCGGCCCCTGACGCTCACCGGGCCAGTTCGGTCACCCGGGACTCACGGACCACGGTGACCCGGATCTGGCCCGGGTAGGTCAGCTCCTCCTCGATCTGCTTCGCCACGTCGCGGGCCAGCACGGCGGCGCCGATGTCGTCGATGTCGTCCGGCCGCACCATCACCCGGATCTCGCGGCCGGCCTGCATCGCGAAGACCTTCTCCACCCCGGCCTTGCCCCCGGCGATCTCCTCGATGCGTTCCAGCCTCTTGACGTACGCTTCCAGGCTCTCCCGCCGGGCGCCCGGCCGCCCACCGGAACACGCGTCGGCCGCCTGCGTCAGCACCGCCTCGATGGTCTGCGGCGGCACCTCGTTGTGATGCGCTTCGATGGCGTGGACGACGTCCTCGTGCTCGCCGTACTTACGGGCCATGTCCGCGCCGATCAGGGCGTGACTGCCCTCCACCTCGTGGGTCAGCGCCTTGCCGATGTCGTGCAGGAACGCCGCCCGCTTCATCGTCGGCACGTCCAGACCCAGCTCGGCCGCCATGATCCCTGCGATGTGCGCGGTCTCCACCAGATGCTTCAGCACGTTCTGGCCGTAGCTCGTCCGGTAACGCAGCCGGCCCAGCAGCTTCACCAGCTCCGGATGAATGTCGGTGATCCCGACGTCGACCAGGGCCTCCTCGGCCGCCCGGTCGCACAGCCGCTCCACCTCGTTCTTGGCGCTGTCGAAGACCTCCTCGATCCGGTGCGGATGGATCCGGCCGTCCAGCACCAGTTTCTCCAGCGTGAGGCGGCCCACCTCCCGGCGTACCGGATCGAAACAGGAGAGAAGGACCGCCTCCGGGGTGTCGTCGATGATCAGGTTGACCCCGGTGGTCGACTCGAACGCCCGGATGTTGCGGCCCTCACGGCCGATGATCCGGCCCTTCATCTCGTCGCTCGGCAGGTGCAGCACGCTGACCACACTCTCCGCGGTCTGCTCGCTGGCGATCCGCTGGATCGCGTCGACCACGATGTGCCGGGCCCGGGTGTCGGCGGTGTTCTTCGCCTCGGTCTCGATGTCCCGGACCAGGATCGCGGCCTCCCGCTTGGCCTGCCCCTCGATCGCCTCGATCAACTCGGTACGGGCGGACTCCACGCTCAGGCCGGCGATCCGCTCCAGCTCACGGCGTTTCACCTCGTCCGCCTTCGCCAGCTCCGCCTCCCGGGCCGTCAGCGCCGACTCCCGCTTCGACAGATCCGACTCCAGGGCGGCGAGCCGGCGCTCCCGTTCCACCAGGCGCTCCACCTCCTCGGCGTGCAGCCGCTCCCGCTCGTCGATCCGGGCGGCACGGCGCTCCACCTCCGCCGCCTGCTCCTTCACCGTCGCGTTGAGCAGGGCGACCTCCCGCTCCCCCGACCGGCGGGCGGCGGCCCTCAACTGCTCGGCGTCCGTCTCCGCCTGGCGGTGGGCGTGCTCCAGAATCGTGTCGGCCTCGCTGTGCGCCGTCTCCAGCACCCGACGGGCCTCGGCACGGGCGGCATTCGCCTCGGCCTTCGCGGCGGCGGTCTCGGCCCGTACCGAAGCGGCCTTGGCCTTGGCGTCCTCGACCTTCGCCTGCGCGTCACCGACCGCCTGCTCCCGGCGAACCTGAGCATCCTGCCGGTCGGTGTGCAGCACGCGCAGCGCCCGCGCCCCGAGGACCAGCCCGGCTATCACCGACGCGGCAAGCACGATGATCGCAACCACGAGCACCCAGTCCACGGGGGTCATCTCGCCGCGTCTCCCTTCGCCGCCGGCGCGGTGCACACGCGCGGGCTCTCTGCGGGATGCCCGACCAAGGCAGCTGACCGCGGGCGGCACCGGGCCCCGGGCATCACGCGCTCCGCCTTCGGCTACCCCGAGCTTCCAGTCTCCGTCCGAACGGCTTCGGTCCGCCTGGCTTCCGTCCGCTGCCCGGCCTACGTCTGCCTGCCGATCCGTCGGCTTTCGCCTGCGGGCCGGCCTTCAGCGGCTTCGTCCGTTCGCCTTGTCCGTCGGCGCTGACCCGGCACCCGGAACCGTTCGGCTTCGTCCGTCGGCGCCGACCTTCGGGCCCGTTCGCCCTGGCCTGTCGGCGTTTCGTCGGCTTTCCATTCCGTCGGGTTCGGCTGCCTACGTCTGCCGTCGGGTATCGACGGCTGCGGCTGGCGGCTTCTCGTCAGCCGGCCGCTTGTCGGCCGGCTTCCTGTCTGCCGTCGGTCCCGCCTGCGCCGGTTCCGCCGGCCTCTTCAGCCGGCTGGTCCGATGCCTGCGGGGGAACCGTTGCACGGTCATCGCCTGCCACCCTCGCCGGCCGTCGGTTGCCCATCCCGGTGCCGGTGGCTCGGCCGACTCGGGCTTACGGCCCGGGTCGAGCATGCGCGGCATCGGCCGGGCCATCGAAGGCTCGGTTTCGGTCGGCTCCGGTTGTCAGGCTCGGTGGTCCGGCTTCCGTCGGGTCTCCGGGCGCCGTTCGCACATGGCGTCCGGCGTCCTCGGTCCTCCGGCTCAGGGACGACGGCCGCATCGGATGATCACCGTGCGCCCATCCGTGCAGCATTTCCCTGCGTAGCCTCGCCACCGCGGCCGTCCCACCGGAGGGGGTCCATCGTTACCGTCCGTGGGATACGACGATGTCTCGAGCGAACATCGTCGCCCGAGACCCCATCCGTTCCCCCGGCCGGCATCAAAAGGCCCACCAGCGAGCCGCCCACCGGACGCTCGAATCAGGAGTGTGTGGAGTTGTGGGGTTGACCGCCGGTATGTCGCTCCGTCTGCCGCGCGGTCAGCGGCCGACGGAGGCACCCATCGAGCTAAAACCGCCCAAGTGATGCCGTAATGTAATGCGATCTATGTTGTGCCTGTTGCATACGATGGTCGAACAAACCTTGTGTAACGCGAGGCTAGGTCGCGAGCACCGCTTCGGTCAAGGACTCATGATTCGGCAGCGGATAGGACGTACGGCACAGAGATGCTTACGCCCAGCTCACGATCCCACGGGACATTTCCAGACGTACCACGCGATCACGCCCTTCCCTCCTCGGCCGTAGCCATTATCGCCGCCGACGTCGGCGCCGAAGCGCACGACACGGAGCGTGACAACGACCCGAAGTGACGGAACGTGTCAGCCACCACAACCTCGAAGTCATCGCGTGATATCGGGCTGAACGGTCACCAGAGGAGCGATCCTCACATCAGGACTATATCGGCGAAAGCCCTGGCCACCGCCGCAACGGCTCGGCTCCGTGAGTAACACCGCTGCCCGCGCCCACGACTCGGACCCTCCCGGGCCATCCCGTCCCCTGACCGGCCCGCCCTCGATCGGCATGTACCGGGCGACACCGCCGGAAGGCGCCGGGGTGCCGCGGAGGTTTCAGGCCTGGAGGTCGTCGACCCCGTCGGCAAGGGCATCCGCGTCGATGGCGTCGACGAACTCGGCGGCTTCGGCATCCCGGGCGGCGAGTGCGTCCTTGACCGCGCGGATGGCGATGCCCGCCGGGTAGCCCTTTCGGGCGAGCATCGCGACGAGCCGGCGGAAGATCGCGTCGGGCGTTCCCCTCGTGCTGCGGAGTTTCCGGTCGACCAGAGCACGCGCCGCTTCGGCCTCGGCCTCGTCGTCGACCACCTCCAGCGCCTCGCCTGCGGTCTCCGCGTCGACCCCACGCTGCCGCAACTCGTTGGCGAGCGCCCGGCGGGCCAGTCCACGACCGTGGTGCCGGCTGGAGACCCAGGCCCGCGCGAAGGCCGCGTCGTCAATGATCCCGACCTCGTCGTAGCGGTCGAGGACCTCGGCGATCACCTCTTCGGAGATCTCCTTGCGGAGCAGCACCTTCGTCAGCTCGGCCCGGGTCCTCGGGCGGACGGCCAGCTGACGCAGGCAGATCTCCCGGGCGACCTCGGACTCACTGCGCGGTGGCTCCGCACGTGCCTCCCGGCCCACCGAGAAGCCGTCACGGCCCGCCGAGACGTTCCCCCGGCCCGCCGGGAAAGTGTCACCGTCCGCCGGAACGTCGGGGTCGGCGAACGCTCCCGGGTCCGGGGCGCCGCGGCGGCCGCGACGCCCCGTGGAACGTCGCGGCCCGTCCGCGTCATCGCCCGCTGTCGTGCCGGCGCCGGTCCGGGGCGGAATGGCATCCCATCCCCGCCCGGACCGTGCGCCGCGCCGTCCGGCCATCGCGATCTACCGGATCAGAAGTCGACCGGCGGCAGCTCAGGACCACCGGCGGCATCGCCGGCGCCGGCCTGGCCGACACCGAGCTTCTCCAGGATCTTCTTCTCGATCTCGGCGGCGACGTCCGGGTTCTCCTTGAGGAACTCCCGGGCCTTCTCCTTGCCCTGACCGAGCTGGTCACCGTCGTAGGTGTACCAGGCGCCCGACTTCCGGATGATGTTCTGCTCGACACCTACATCGATGAGCGAGCCCTCGCGGGAGATGCCCTTGCCATACATGATGTCGAACTCGGCCTGCTTGAACGGAGCGGCGACCTTGTTCTTGACGACCTTGACCCTGGTCCGGTTACCGATGACGTCGGTGCCGTCCTTCAGGCTCTCGATACGCCGGACGTCGAGCCGGACCGACGAGTAGAACTTCAGCGCGCGGCCACCGGTCGTGGTCTCAGGCGAGCCGAACATGACGCCGATCTTCTCGCGGAGCTGGTTGATGAAGATCGCGGTGGTGCCGGAGTTGCTCAGGATGCCGGTGATCTTCCGCAACGCCTGGCTCATCAGACGGGCCTGGAGACCGACGTGACTGTCGCCCATCTCACCCTCGATCTCGGCACGCGGCACGAGTGCCGCCACCGAGTCGATGACGATGATGTCGAGCGCGCCGGAGCGGATCAGCATGTCCGCGATCTCCAGAGCCTGCTCACCGGTGTCCGGCTGCGAGATGAGGAGGGCGTCGGTGTCGACACCGAGGGCCCGCGCATAGTCGGGGTCGAGGGCGTGCTCGGCGTCGATGAACGCCGCGATGCCGCCGGCCTTCTGCGCGTTGGCCACCGCGTGCAGGGCGACCGTGGTCTTACCGCTGGACTCCGGCCCGTAGATCTCGATGACCCGGCCGCGCGGCAGACCGCCGACCCCGAGGGCCACGTCGAGAGCGATGGAGCTGGTCGGGATGACGGCGGTCTGCACGACCGGCCGCTCTCCGAGCCGCATCACCGAGCCCTTGCCGAACTGCTTGTCGATCTGTGCCAGCGCTAGCTCGAGCGCTTTCTCCCGATCAGGTCCTGCCGCCATTCCCGCCACCCCTGTATTCGACTTCATGCTCTTCGTCGACGTGCTCTTGTTCACCACGGTCGACACGTTAGGCGAGGGGTACGACAAAAATCCTCCGCCCTGTCGTGTGCTGTGGATGACCGAGCCGCTGTGGACAATAGCCGAACACCTGTACGACGATCGAGTGACACGCCAGAACAGGCGTACTAAAAGCAGCTCAGCGCAGCCGGGACGGCACCCGATCGGGGTACGCGGCCACCACGGCACGCCAGATGGTAGCGGTCTCGACACCGTGAGCAATGGCCTCGTCGATGGTCCGCCCGCCGAGCTCCGTGAAGGAGTGATCAGCCGCGAAACTATGCGCGTAGGCGGAGCCGAAGCTCTGCTCCAAGCGTTCCCAGAAGTCTGTCAACCGCACCGGAGAAGGGTACCCAGAGGCGGCTCCACCGCACCTCAGGCGACCGCCGCCGCAGCCACCCGCAGATCGTCGACGAGCCCCCGGTACGCCGTCTCGCGATCGTCGGCCCGCAGCACCGCCGACGGATGGATCGTGGCCAGCGCCTGGATCTCCGCGATCGGGAAGTCCTCCGGATGCTGGGCCGACCCGGGCCACGGCAGCAGCCGGCCGCGCGACCGGGTCACCCGGAAGTCCGGTCCGAGCAGGGCCTTACCGGCGGACGCGCCGAGGATGACCACCAGCTTGGGCTTGAGCAGCGAGAACTCCGCCACCAGCCAGGGCCGGCACGCCTCGATGTGCCCCGGCCCCGGGGTCTGGTGGATCCGCCGGCTGCCTCGCAACTCGAAGCGGAAATGTTTCACCGAATTGGTGATGTAGAGCTCAGCCGGGTCGATGCCGGCGTCGTCCACCGCCTCCCGGAGCAGGCGGCCCGCGGGACCGACGAACGGCAGCCCGTGCCGGTCCTCGACGTCACCGGGCTGCTCGCCGACGAAGACGATCTTCGCGTGCGGCGCTCCACGACCGAAGACCGTCTGGGTCGCGTTCTCATGGAGCTCGCAGCCGTGACAGTCCGCCGCGGCCGACTTCAGCTCGTCGATGCTCCGCGGGTGTGGCGGCACCCATTGCTGCGCCCCGACGGGGTCCCGGGTCGATGGCATGGCACCGTTCTACCCCCACCCCCCGACAACATTCCGCCCGGACCCCCCTCCCGGAGGACGCCGGTTGCTCATCGCATCGGGGGGAACAGACCGGCCGGGTGGATCGCCGATGCCACCGCCTGGGCCAGCTCCGACACCTCCGCCGGATCCAGCGTGCTGATCGTGATGCGGATCCCGGGCGGCGAACTCACCCGGAAGAGTGCCCCCGGAGCGACCGCGTAGCCACGGTCGCGCAGTGCCGCGACGGCATGGGTCTCGTCGGGCACCGGCACCCAGACGTTGATGCCGGTGTCGCCGCTCGCCATCACGCCCTCGGCCCGGAGCGCGTCGAGCAGGGCCCGACGGCGATCGCCGTAGGTCTCGGCGGCCCGGGCCACCAGCGCGGTCACCTCTGGATCACGCCACAGCCACAGCAGCATCCGCTGGAGAACGGTGGAGACCCAGCCCATGCCGATCCGCATCCGGCCGGACACCCGGGCGACGGTCGTCTCGTCGCCGGCCAGAACGGCGATGCGCAGGTCGGGGCCGAACGGCTTGGAGGCGGACCGCACGAACGCCCACGAGCCGGTCACCGGGCCGATGCAGTGCGGCTCGCTCTCGGCCAGCTCGGCGGCGTGATCGTCCTCCACCACCAGCACTCCCGGATGCCCGCTCAACAGCCCGCGCAACTCCTCGGCGCGACCGGCGCTCACCGCCGCCCCGGTCGGGTTCTGCGCGCGGACCGTGACGACGACGGCACGGGCCCCGGAACGCAGCGCCGTCGCCAGGGAGGCCGGGTCGGGACCGTGCTCGTCGACGGCGACCGGGACGGCCCGCAGGCCGAGCGCCGCCAGGAGATCGATGAGAGCGGCCCAGCCCGGATCCTCGATCGCGACGGTGTCGCCTGGTCGCAGGTGGGCGTTGAACGCGCGCTCGATCGAGTCGAGAGCTCCCGAGGTGACCACGATCTCAGCCCCGGAGACCGGGATCCCCTCGGCGAGGAGACGAGGGCGCGCGGCGTCCGCCAGCTCCGGCATGGTGACGGCGGACGCGTACCCCTGAGGGGGGCTCTGCATGGCCGCCGCGGCGGCCAGAGCCGGCGCGAGCGAGGGCAGCAATCGCACGTCGGGCTCGCCGGTGGAGAGATCGCGCAGGCCGGGCGGGACCGGCGTGTGCAGGCCGGAACGCCGCACGGCGACCGCCGGCCGGGAGCGGACGCGGGTGCCGCGGCGGCCCTCGGTCTCGATCACTCCGCGCTGCCGCAGCTCCTGGTACGCCTTGGCGACCGTCGCCGGGCTGACGTGCAGGCTGCCGGCGAGAACCCGCACCGAGGGAAGGGCCGAGCCGGCCACCCAGAGGCCCTGGACGACGCCCGTCTCGATGCTGGCGGAAATCTCGGCGGCGCTGTCTCCACTGACCTGATACTGTTCTGCCACAGATTCGATTGTGTACTAGTACAGGCCCTGATGCAACAGGACCGAGAACATCCCGGGGAGGCCCCGATGACCGACCTCTACGCTCCCACGCCCCGCACGACGGCCACCCGCACCCGCAAGCGGATGCACTACGAGCGGGAGGCGGCGCACGCGGTCCTCGACGAGGCCTTCGACTGCTCGGTCGGCTTCGTGGTGGACGGCGAGCCCCGCGTCCTGCCCCATCTGCACGTCCGTATCGACGACACGCTCTATCTGCACGGGTCCACCGGTGCGCGTCTCGGCCTGGCGGCCCGGGGCGACGGCGTGCCGGTGTGTGTGACCGTCACCATCCTCGACGGGCTGGTCTACGCGCGCTCCCAGTTCAACCACAGCGCCAACTACCGGTCGGTGGTCGCTCTCGGGACCGCCCGGCCGGTCACCGACGCCGACGAGAAGCTCCGCGTGCTGTCCGCGCTGGCCGACAAGGTGGGCCCCGGCCGGTCCACGGACAGCCGCCCACCCACCCGTCAGGAGCTGGCCCAGACCACCGTTCTCGCGCTGCCACTGGCCGAGGTGTCCGTCCGCGCCCGCTCCGGCGGTGTCGGCGACGACCCGGAGGATCTGGCTCTCCCGCACTGGGCCGGTGTGCTCCCGCTGCGGACGGTCGCCGGACCGCCGGAGACCGATCCGGGTGTCGCCGCCGCGCCACCCGGTTACCTGCCCGGCCATCCGTCGCAGTGGCAGACCCCGGTCGTGCTGGAGGGCCGGCACGTGCGGCTGGAGCCACTCACTCCCGGCCATGCGGAAGGCCTGTTCGAGGCGCTCGACGACGAGGAGGTCTGGCGGCACATCCCGTTTCCGCGGCCACGGACGCCGGAGGAGCTGCGCACCGGGGACATCTTGAATGTGCTGCGCGGCCAGTGGCTCGGCCAGCGGGCCGGATGGGCTCAGATCGACCCGGCGACCGGGGCGGTGATCGGGATGACCACCTATCACGACATCGACACCACCCTGCGGGCCGTCGGCATCGGGCACACCATGGTCGGCCGGAAGTGGTGGCGGACGGGCGTCAACACCGAGGCGAAACTGCTGCTCCTCGAGCGGGCGTTCGACGTGCTCGGCGCCGAGCGGGTGTTCTGGTACACCGACGTTCGCAACGAACGCTCCCAGCAGGCCATCGCCCGTCTGGGAGCCAGCCGTGACGGGGTGATCCGGCGCCAGCGCAGGCGACCCGACGGCAGCTGGCGCGACACCGTACTGTTCGCGATGACCGTGGACGAGTGGCCCGCCGCCGCTCAGCGTCTCCGCGACCGGCTTGCGGCCGGATGAGCACCGCCCTGATCGAGAGAGGCTGACCGATGCTGGGCATCACCGATTTCTGGACCTACGTGCTCGGCGTGGTCGCGATCATCCTGCTGCCGGGGCCCAACTCGATCTTCGTGCTGTCGGTGGGCGCCCAGCGGGGCGTCCGCGCCGGCTATCAGGCGGCCGCAGGGGTCTTCCTCGGCGACGCGGTGCTGATGATCCTCTCCGCGACCGGGGTCGCGTCACTGCTGAGCACCTACCCACCCCTGTTCCTCGTTCTCAAGTACGCGGGCGCCGCGTACCTCGGCTGGGTCGGCCTCAACATCATCCGGAACGCCTGGGGTAACTGGCGCAACCGCGCGGAGATCACCGCCGCCGCCGAGGAGCCACCGGCCGAGCTTCAGCGCCCGTTCCGCCGGGCCGCCGTGATCAGCCTGCTCAACCCGAAGGCGATCCTGTTCTTCGTCTCGTTCTTCATCCAGTTCGTCGAGCCCGGTTACGCCCACCCCGCCCTGTCGTTCCTGATCCTCGGGGCGGTGGTGCAGTTCTTCAGCGCGCTCTACCTGTCCGCGCTGATCTTCGGAGGCCGATACCTCGCTGGACAGTTCCAGCAGCGTCGTCGTCTCGCGACCGGGGCGACGACCGCGGTCGGTGCTCTGTTCGTGGGGTTCGGCATCAAGCTGGCCACCGCCAGCGTGGGTTGAGCCCCGCGCCGGCCGAACCGAGACGCCGGCCACAGAAGGTCGGTCATCGACCGGACCCCGGTGGCCGGCTGGCGATAACGGCGTCTAGCGGATCGTGTAGAACGTGCTGCGGATCATCTGGACTTCGGCGAGGTCGGCGCTCCAGGACTTCTCCGCGGTGGCCCAGCCGAGTGCGTATGCCCGGCCGCCCATGACGAACCACCGGAACACGGCGTGCCGGGCCGATCCGCTCGCGGAACGGTAGCGGTACTCCCAGTCGGCGGCCTTGAGCAACAGCGGCACCTGACCGACCCCGACGAGCGTGTAACCGGGCAGGGCGCCCGAGGTCGCGAGGCGACTCTCCTCGGCACGGGCCTCCGCCAGCGGGTCCGCAGCGGGGTCACGGGCGGCGTCCAGGGTGATCGTCCTGCCGTTGCGCGGGCCCCGGAAGCAGTGGGTGGTGCCGATGCGCTGGTGGGTCCAACCGTTCGGCACTGCGATGTGGAAGCCGGAGCCGTCGGTGAAGTACGACCATCCGGCCTGGAGGTTCCAGCCGTTCACTCCGCGGGCCGAACCGTCCAGCGGGGTGACGGGCAGGCCGTCGGGTGGCGGCGAGTCACAGAGGGACGGTGAGAATGCGGACGCCGCCGAGGAGGTCGTCTGTGGATCCGATGAGGCGGGAGCCGGGCCCAGTGAACCCGCGGACTCTCCACCGTTCGGATCGGGCGGGCCCGCCGGCGTCTCCGGGGATCCGGGGACGCCGGTCGACGGCGAGCCACCTACCGGGCCGAACGGCGGAGAGTTCGGGACGGGATCGGACGCCGAGTTCGTCGAACGCTCCTGGGCGGTTTCGGTGGACAACGGTGACGGGACGAAGACCCGCGGGCGGGCACCGGTCAGCTCGGCCACGTAGCCGGCGAGCAGGCTGCCGCCGAGGAGAAGTAGGACGACCACGCCGGTGAGAGCCAGCCGAGCGGGCGTGACGCGTACCGAGTCGGGGAACATCCGGCGCCGTGGCCGAGGACCGGCCGAGGCGGTGACGAGGCGGACCGGGACCAGAGCCTGGCCGGGCGGCCGAGCCGACCGATCCGAAACCGGGTCCGCCTGCGGGCCCGGGAGTGGATCGACGGTGTCCCGGTCGGCCTGGTGCACACGCTCGGCCGGAGTTCCGCGGTCGAATTCGGGCTGCCGATCAATAGCGGTCACGTCGGATCGGCGCTCGACAGCCGACCCTGGCCCGGCACCGGAACCTCGGCCGGTCACCGACACCGGGTCCGCACCGGAACCCCGACCGGTCACCGGCATCGGATCCGCACCGGAACCCCGCCCTGCAACCCACATCGGACCCGCAGTGGCGGCGGTCGTCGCCATCGGGCCGGGAGTGTGGGAATCCCGGCTCACCGGCGACTCGGGGCCGTCTTCTGCGCCACGGCCGACACTCGGCGTATGGCCCGCTTCGGGACTCCGGCGAGGCGCCGGAACCGAACCCGCACCGGGGTCCTGGGTATCGGCCGATTCGGGACCGGCCTCGAGTCCCTGAACAACGGCCGCCGCCTGGTCGGATTTTCGGGCTTGGCCGACTTGCGGCTCCGGACCACCGGTTGTGACCGTTGCCTGCTCGCCGCAGCCGACATCCGGCTCCGGACCACTGGCTGCGACCGTTGCCTGCTCGCCGCGGCCGACATCCGGCTCCGGACTACTGGCTCCGGCCGCCGGCTCCTCGGCGTGGCCGCCGGCGATGGTCGTAGCAGTCCTCGAGGGCGGCCCATCCGAACTCGGTGGGCGTTCGGCGACGTGGGAGGGTGACGCCGGGCGTGGCATCACCAGATCAGTTTCGGACTTCGAGGTCGGCTCGGCGCGGCGTTGTCGCGGCGGCGCGGTCGACAGGCCACGAACCGGTCCAGGCTTGGGGGCGGGTCGGCGCACGGTCGGTACCGGTCGAGGTGAGGGCGATTCGGGGGAATCCATACCCGCATCCGAGGCTCGCTCCGGCTCCCGGATTCGACCCGAGGTGTCTGGTACGTCACTGCCGGGCTGTGGAGCGGGGACGGGCTGCGATTCCATCAGCGTGAGGCTGTCCACATCGGATTTGGCTTCTGAAGACGAGCGCAGAGGATCCCCCTCAGGTGCGGGCCGCCCTGAGGGGCGCTCGCCACGGGGCTCGGCGGCAGAAGGCACTTCAGGCACGAAAGGCGACACCGGAGGCCGCATCGGCGAGGACGGGACGTCTCCAAGAGGCCGAGTCGGCGAGGACGGCGGTGTCCGCTGCTGGGGAGCAGGCTGCGGCTGCGGAACGGGCTGCGGCGGTGGCGGTGCAACGGGATGCGGCTGCGGAACGGGTCGTGGCTGCGGCGGCGGCGGAACGGGCCGCGACTGCGGCGGTGGCGGTGCAACGGGGTACGGCTGCGGAACGGGTCGTGGCTGCGGCGGCGGAGGAACGGGCCGCGACTGCGGCGGTAGCGGTGGAACGGGCTGCGGCTGCGGAACGGGCTGCGGGGTAGGGCGCCCGATCACGGCCGCCGTCCCCCGATGAGGCCCGACAGGCCGGACCGGCTCGCCCCTCGCGGCACCCCCTGACGCCGAAGCCCCTGCCACCATCCCGGCCGCCTCTGGACCACCGGAGACCGGGACCGGCCCCGAAGGACGGGCGAGACCAGGCGAGGACATGCCACCGGGCCGCACGGCACCGGACCGCGCGGCACCGGGCCGGGAACCGCGCCGGGTGGGCAGGAACGGAATCTCCCGAGGATCGCTGAAAACGATCATGCGGAGCCGGCGTTCGACCTCGGGAACGGTGAGACGGGCGGCGGGCTCGTACCGGAGCAGGCCGTCCAGGACCGCGGCGAGCGGCCCGGCGCGGGCGGGCGGGTCGGGGGGATCGGTGGCGAGGGCGGCGAGGGTCGCCATCGCGGTCTCGCGGGCGTACGGCGAGTGGCCTTCGACGGCCGCGTACAGGGTGGCGCCCAGCGACCACAGATCGGATTCGACGGTGGAGGCGCCGGTGCGCGCACGCTCCGGCGAGACGTACTGCGGGGAGCCGACGATCAGCCCCGGCGCGGTCACCCCGCCGTCATCGACGAACGTGGCGAGACCAAAATCGGTCAGAACCACGCGGCCGTCGGTGCCGATGAGGACGTTGTGCGGCTTCACGTCACGGTGCAGGACGCCGGCCCGGTGTGCGGCGTCGAGCGCATCGAGCAGAGCCAGGCCGATGCGTGCGGCGACCGCCGGCTCATACGGTCCGTCCTCGTCCAGCACCTGGTAGAGCGAACGAGACGGCACGTACTCCATGACGATCCAGGACTGGCCCTCGGTGTGCACCACGTCGTAGATCCGGACCACGTGCGGATGGTTGAGGCGGGCGGCGCTGCGTGCCTCCCGCAGAGTCCGCTCGTGCATCCGATGCTGTTCAACATCGGACATCCAGCCGGGTGGCACGATCTCCTTGACGGCCACGTCGCGGTGCAGCATCTCGTCGCGGGCCAGCCAGACCCGGCCCATTCCCCCCGCGCCGACCGGTTCCACGAGACGGTACCGGCCGGCGACGAGCATCTGCCTGACCGTCATCGGCACCCACCCATCACGTCGGGCATCAGGATAATCCGGCACAGACCGCCCAAGGAATCACGATCACCCGGTCACCGCTCAGAACCTCGAGACCCACAAAACCGTCGAGGGGGTACGGGTGAACCGGCTCCGTGGTCGCGCAAGAGGTGCTCACGGCGTACCGCTGGATGAAGCGAAAGGTGATCGAACCGGCCGAACCGGGAAGTTTCTCGCCGGAGGCGCGCCGGCGCCCCGGTTTCTGTCGTACCCCCGAGGCAGGATGTGAGGCGTGCGAGACGTGCTGGAGAGGTTCGGACCGGCCACCCGGGAGTGGTTCACGGCCGCCTTCGCCGCGCCCACCGCCGCTCAGGCCGGGGCGTGGCGGGCGGTCGGCGCGGGGCGCAACGCCCTGGTGGTCGCGCCGACCGGGTCCGGCAAGACGCTTGCGGCCTTCCTCTGGTCGCTGGACCGGTTGTCCCGTGAGCCGGTTCCCGAGCAGGCCCGGCAGCGGTGCCGGGTGCTCTACATCAGCCCTCTGAAGGCGCTGGCCGTCGACGTGGAGCGCAACCTGCGCGCACCGCTGACCGGGATCCGGCAGGCGGCCGGGCGGCTCGGCCTGCCGCCACCCGAAATCACCGTCGGCATGCGCACCGGGGACACCCCGGCCGAGGAGCGGCGCGGGTTCGCGCGGACGCCGCCGGACATTCTGATCACCACGCCCGAGTCGCTGTTCCTGCTGCTCACGTCGGCCGCCCGCGATTCGCTGCGCGGAGTCCAGACGGTGATCATCGACGAGGTGCACGCGGTCGCGGCGACGAAGCGGGGCGCACATCTGGCGCTCTCCCTGGAGCGGCTGGACGCGCTGCTGGAGCGCCCGGCCCAGCGGATCGGTCTGTCCGCGACCGTGCGGCCGATCGACGAGACCGCGCGGTTCCTCGGTGGCGCGCAGGATGTCGAGATCGTGCAGCCACCCAGCGCCAAGACGATCGAGGTGACGGTCGAGGTCCCGGTGGAGGACATGACCCGTCTCGACGAGGCGCCCGATCCCGATCAGGACGATCCGGGCGCCGGGCGGCACACGCCGTCGATCTGGCCGGCCGTCGAGGAGCGGGTCCTCGATCTGATCGAGGCGCACCGTTCGACCATCGTGTTCACCAATTCGCGGCGCGGCTCCGAGCGGCTCTGCGCCCGCCTCAACGAGCTGGCCGCCGAGCGCGCCGATCCGGAGTCGGTGCAGGTTCCCGTCGGTTCCCGGATGCCGGCGGAGGTCATGGCGCAGGCCGGTGGCACCCGCGGTGCGCCACCGGTCGTGGCCCGCGCCCACCACGGCAGCGTCTCCCGGGAGGAGCGCAAGCAGATCGAGGAGGCGCTGAAATCCGGGCAGCTGCCGGCCGTGGTGGCGACGTCGAGCCTGGAGCTGGGCATCGACATGGGTGCGGTCGATCTGGTGGTGCAGATCGAGGCGCCGCCGTCGGTCGCGGCCGGGTTGCAGCGCATCGGCCGCGCCGGGCACCAGGTGGGCGCGGTCTCGCGGGGCGTGGTGTTCCCGAAGCATCGCGGTGACCTGCTGTCCTGTGCCGTCGTGGCGGAGCGGATGGGTGCGGGCGCCATCGAGGAGCTGCGCTGCCCCCGCAACCCACTCGACGTGCTGGCCCAGCAGATCGTCGCGATGACCGCGCTGGACGAGTGGCAGGTCGACGACCTCGCGACGCTGGTCCGGCGGGCCGCGCCGTTCGCCGAGCTGCCGTCGTCGGCGCTGCACGCCGTGCTGGACATGCTGTCCGGGCGCTATCCGTCCACCGCGTTCGCCGAGTTGCGCCCCCGTCTGGTCTGGGACCGGGCCACCGACGTGCTCACCGGCCGTCCGGGCGCGCAGCGCCTCGCCGTGACCAGCGGCGGCACGATTCCCGACCGTGGCACGTTCGGCGTGTTCCTGGCCGGTTCCGAGCGTGCCTCGCGGGTGGGCGAGCTCGACGAGGAGATGGTCTACGAGTCGCGCGTGGGTGACGTCTTCCTGCTCGGCTCGACGTCCTGGCGGATCGAGGACATCACCCCCGACCGGGTGCTGGTCTCCCCCGCTCCGGGCGCGCCGGCCCGGATGCCGTTCTGGAAGGGTGACTCCCCCGGCCGCCCGATCGAGCTGGGCCGGGCGATCGGGGCGCGGCTGCGCGGGCTGGTCAAGGCCGGTGACGAGGCGGCGACCGCCGCGCTGCGCGAGTCGGGGCTGGACGAGTGGGCGGCCGCCAACCTGGTGGCCTACCTGCGGGAGCAGCGCGAGTCGACCCGGCATCTGCCGGACGACCGGACCGTCGTGGTCGAGCGGTTCCGCGACGAGCTGGGTGACTGGCGGATGACCGTGCACTGTGTACTGGGTGCCAAGGTCAACGCGCCCTGGGCGCTGGCGATCGCCCGCCGGCTCTCCGAACGGTATGGGGTGGACGGCCAGGTGATGCCCTCCGACGACGGCATCGTGGTGCGCCTGCCGGACACCGCCGACGAGCCACCCGGCGCCGACCTGATCGCCTTCGACCCGGAGGAGATCGTGCAACTGGTCGAGGAGTCGGTCGGCACGTCGGCGCTGTTCGCGGCCCGCTTCCGGGAATGCGCCGCCCGCTCGCTGCTGCTGCCCCGCCGTGACCCGCGCCGCCGCCAGCCCCTGTGGCAGCAGCGGCAGCGGTCGGCCCAGTTGCTCGACGTGGCCCGGGAGTTCGCCGACTTCCCGGTCACGCTGGAGGCGGCCCGCGAGTGCCTCCAGGACGTCTTCGACGTGCCCGGCCTGACCGGGCTGATGCGGGAGATCGCCGGCCGCAAGGTTCGGCTGGTCGAGGCGGAGACCGCACGGCCGTCGCCGTTCGCCCGGTCGCTGCTCTTCGGCTACGTGGGCGCCTTCCTCTACGAGGGTGACGCGCCGCTGGCCGAGCGCAGGGCCGCCGCGCTGGCCCTCGACTCGACCCTGCTCGGCGAACTGCTCGGCCGGGTCGATCTGCGAGAACTCCTCGACCCGGAGGTGGTGGCCGAGACCGAGGCGCAGCTGCAGTGGCTCACCACTCAGCGCACCCCTCGCGACGCCGAGGACGCGGCCGAGCTGCTCCGGCTCCTCGGCGACCTGTCGGCGAGCGAGCTGGCCGTACGGGGTGTCCCCGAGGAGTGGGTGGACGGTCTGGCGGCGGCCCGGCGGGCGGTCCGGGTGCGGGTGGCCGGTGAGGACCGGTGGATCGGCATCGACGACGCCGGGCGGTATCGGGACGCGCTCGGGGTGGCGCTGCCCGTCGGCATCCCGGAGGCCTATCTGGAGCCGGTCGCCGATCCGCTCGGTGACCTGGTCGCCCGCTATGCCCGGACGCACGGGCCGTTCGCGGCGGCGACGTGCGCGGCGCGGTTCGGGCTTGGAGTCTTCGTGGTCGAGCAGGCACTGAAGCGGCTCAGCGCGACCGGCCGGGTCACGTCCGGCGAGTTCTCCCCCGGCGGCGCCGGGACCGAGTGGTGCGACGCCGAGGTGCTGCGGATGCTGCGCCGGCGCTCGCTGGCCGCGCTGCGCCGGGAGATCGAGCCGGTTCCGCCGCGGGTGCTCGCCACGTTCCTGCCCCGCTGGCAGCAGGTCGGCGGCAACAACCGCGGCGTGGACGCCCTGGCCGCCGCGATCGAGCAGGTGCAGGGCGTCGCGGTGCCGGCGTCCGCGTGGGAACGGCTGGTGCTGCCCGCCCGGGTGGCCGACTACGCGGCACCGCAGCTCGACGAGTTGTGCGCGTCGGGTGAGGTGCTGTGGTCCGGGTCCGGGTCGATCTCCGGCGGGGACGGCTGGGTGACGCTGGCCTACGCGGAGAGTGCACCACTGTTGCTTCCCCCGCCCGACAACGAGGTCGCGGCCACCCCACTGCACCAGACGGTGCTCGACGCGCTCGACGGCGGGCAGGCGCTGTTCTTCCGGTCGCTCTCCGATCGGGTCGGCTCGACCGACGACACCGAGCTCGCCGCGGCGGTGTGGGATCTGGTGTGGGCCGGGCATCTGACCAATGACACGTTCGCGCCGCTGCGGGCCCTCCTCGGCGGCAGCGGCGCACACCGGGCGAAAGCAGCGCCGGCCCGGTCCCGGTACCGGCGGCCCGGACGACCACATCTGCCCGTGCGAGGTGGGCCGCCGAACATGGCGGGCCGCTGGTCACGGCTTCCCGACCGCGATCTCGACCCGACCCGCCGGGCGGCCGCCGTCGCCGACCTGTTGCTCGAGCGGCACGGCGTGGTGACCCGGGGCGCGGCGGTGGCCGAGGGGGTGACCGGCGGGTTCGCGGCGGTCTATCCGGTGCTCGCGGCGCTGGAGGAGCGCGGGGCGGCCCGGCGCGGCTACTTCGTCGAAGGACTCGGGGCGGCCCAGTTCGCGGTGCCGGGCGCCGTCGACCGGTTGCGGGCGCTCAACGAGCCGGACGAGGAGCGGCGCGGCGGCGGTCCACCGGCCGTGGTGGTGGCGGCGACGGACCCGGCGAACCCCTACGGCGCGGCACTGCCATGGCCGGACCGCATCGTCGACAGCGGCGACGGGGAGCCGGTCGCCAAGGCCGGCCATCGAGCCGGCCGGAAAGCGGGCGCCCTCGTCGTGCTGGCCGGCGGCGACCTGGTGCTCTACATCGAACGGGGCGGCCGCACACTCCTGTCCTTCACCGACGATGCGGAGCTGCTCACCCACGGGGCGCACGGCCTCGCCGGAGCGGTGCGGTCCGGTGCACTCGGCGCGATCTCGGTCGAACGGGCCGACGGCGAATCGGTACACACGTCCCCGTTGCGTGACGCGCTGACGGCGGCCGGATTCCGCACCACCCCACGAGGCCTGCGCCTGCGAGCCTGACCCGCCACGACCGCCGAGGAGACCGGACCCAAGCCGCCGCAACCCGGACAGTTACACGGCCGCGAACCGGATCCAACACCGCCGCGAACCGAAAGCGCCACCAGCGCCGATCGAAGGCTCCACCCACCGCAGGCCGAACACACGCGGCACCGCGAACTGAAACTCACGCGGACCGGACGCGGACCGGACGCGGACCGGACGCGGACCGGACGCGGACCGGACGCGGACCGGACGCGGACCGGACGCGGACCGGACGCGGACCGGACGCGGACCGGACGCGGACCGGACGCGGACCGGACGCGGACCGGACGCGGCCGACCCGAAGGTCGGCCGCCCCGGCTCAGAGGTTCGGCGCGACCTCGGCGGCCACCAGGTCGATGTGGTCGAGGTCGGACAGGTCGAGGACCTGGAGGAACAGGCGAGAGGCGCCGGCCTCGGCGTACCGCTTGATGCTCTCGACGGCTTCGGCCGGAGTACCGACGATGCCGCCGTTGGCGCGCATCTCGTCGGGTTCGCGGCCGATCGCGGCGGCACGGCGCTTGACCTCGGCGTCGTCACGGCCGACACAGAGAACGGCTGCGGCGGAGTAGGCGAGCGGCTCGGTGCGGCCGAGGGCTTCGGCAGCGGAGCGGACACGGGCGTACTGCGCCGGGATGTCCTCGATCTTGGAGAAGGGGACGTTGAACTCGGTGGCGTAGCGGGCCGCGAGGTACGGGGTGCGCTTCTTGCCGTGGCCACCGACGATGACGGGCACGCGCGGCGACTGGACCGGCTTGGGCAGGGCGGGCGAGCCGGCGACCTGATAGTGCTTGCCGTCGAAGTCGTAGGTGGAGCCGACCCGGGTGGCCCACAGACCGGTGATGATCTCCAGCTGTTCTTCGAGGCGATCGAAGCGCTCGGCGACCGGCGGGAACGGGATGCCGTACGCGCTGTGCTCGCTCTCGAACCAGCCCCCGCCCAGGCCGAACTCGACGCGGCCGCCGCTCATCGCGTCGACCTGGGCCACGGCGATCGCCAGCGGGCCGGGCAGCCGGAACGTGGCCGAGCTGACGAGCGTGCCCAGCCGGATCCGGGAGGTCTGCACGGCCAGGGCGGCCAGCGTGATCCAGGCGTCGGTGGGGCCGGGCAGGCCGTGCCCGTCGCCCATCCTGAGGTAGTGGTCGGAGCGGAAGAATCCGTCGTATCCGCCGTCCTCGGCGGCCTTGGCGACCCGCAGGAGATCGTCGTGGCTGGCGCCCTGCTGGGGTTCGGTGAAGATCACGAGACGCATGGCTCAACACTGCCACGACGCTCCGGCGCGCCAGCCACACATCGATCATCGACAGGCAGTAACGTTGGCCACCATGGCCGGTTATGGATGGATCAGCTTCACGACCGATTACGGCACGTTTGACGGCTTTGTCGCCGCCTGCCACGGCTCGGTCGCCCGCATCGCCCCTGACGTCAGGGTGATCGATGTCACTCATCACGTGCCGCCGGCCGATGTCGCGCGTGGTGCGGCCGTCCTGGCCCAGACGGCCCCTCACCTGCCGGCCTCCGTGCATCTCGCGGTCGTCGACCCCGGTGTCGGTACGGCCCGCCGGGGCGTAGTGCTGACCACTCCGAACGGGCTGCTCGTCGGCCCGGACAACGGCCTGCTGATCTGGGCGGCCGAGGCGCTCGGCGGCATCACGGCGGCCCACGAGCTGGCCAACAAGGACTGGACGCTCGGCAGCGTGTCCCGCACCTTCCACGGGCGCGACGTCTTCGCACCGGCCGCGGCCCGGCTGGCGCTCGGCGCGGCACCGCAGGAGGCCGGGCCGTCGGTGGACCCGGCCGACCTGACCCGGCTTCCCGACCCGGGCGTCACGATCGGCGACGGCTGGATCGAGGCGGAGGTGCTCACCGTCGACCGGTTCGGCAACGTGCAGCTCGCGGCGGAAGGCTCGGCGCTCTCCGGCCTCGGCTCCGAGCTGCTGATCAACGGCGGTGTCCGGGCCCGGCGCGGCACCACGTTCGCCGACGTGAACGTGGGAGAGCTACTGGTCTTCGCCGACTCCGCCGACCGGGTCGCGATCGCCGTCAACAACGGCAGGGCCGTCGTTCTCCTCTCGGTCGTCCCCGGCGACACCGTCCGCATCACCGCACGCTGAGCCGGCCGGGCCCCGCAGCGACATCTGACGGCCTGGGACAACACTCAGGCGCAGCGGCGCGCAGCCGCCGCGCCGAGGCCCTTGAAACCAGCCGGTTACCACCACTGACTCACGAACAGCACTCGGGACAAGCCACGCAGGCTGCTGCCCGATCACAGAGCACTCCAGGAAAGCGGCCCGAGCCGGCCACCAAGATCTGTATCCGCCGGCAGTGTGCCCGAGGCCGGGCGTCGGGGCCGTGGGCGGCACGGGAGCCGATCCGGGCTGCCGGTCACATGCGGTGGTGAACCCAGACGTTGGGTTCGACGTAGACGGCGTGGTCCTGGGCCACGTCGCAGTGGATCGGGGACAGAGCGCCCGGGACCTCGACGGGACCGGTCCGGTCGAACGGGAGGCCGGTCCACGAGCGCCACTCGGCGAGCGTTCCGGCGTACGTCATGCTGTAGTGGGCGACGTTGACGATCGTGGCGCCGGCTCGCACGTGCACTCTCAGCCACGGGTCGACGGGCAGGCCGTCGGGACGGGTCGCGGGGGCGTACTCATCGATGGGTTGCTGAATGTCAGCGGGTTTGCCGCTGGGCCGGACCGGCGCGACCAGGTCGGTGAAACCGTGTCGCGCGGCGTTGTCGCGCATCGCGGTGAGCATCAGGCTGGAAAGGCCGGACCCGCGCAGATCGGACCGGATGTTGATCTCCAGGGCGGAGATCATCGTCGGTTTGGTGCCGTTGAGATGGTCGTGGACGGCCGTGCGGATCGCCCAGTCCCAGCCTGCCTCGGGCAACCCGGCCGTGATGTCGCCGTCGAAGGAGAGCGGCACCGCATGCGCCTTGGCCACCGCCCGGCCGGTCTCCCGGTCGACAGCCAGCAGCGAGAACTCCGGCCACAGACGGTCCAGGTGCTGGTAGTAGAGACCGCCGGTGGGGTCCTTGCTCATGAACACCGGCCAGCCGCCGTCGAGTTCCCGGTAGAGCTCCGCGCGGTCCCCGATGGGGGCGATATCCAGTTCCATGCGGGCAGAATCCCAGCCGGTTCGCCCCCGGTCACCCGATTTTCCACCATGCCCGAACGGGTCACGGCCGCCCGGCTGGAATCGGGCATGAAGGCCGACGGAGACCGACACGAAGCCGGCGGAGGCCGGCGGGGAAGGGCGGGACGGACGGGCGGACGGGCGGACGGGCAGGAAGGAGTGAACCGGACGGACCGGGGAAGAATGGTGGCATGCCGGAAGGGGATACCGTCTGGAACACCGCGCGCGTGCTGGAGAAGGCGCTGACCGGGGAGACGTTGACCGGTTCCGACTTCCGGGTGCCCCGCCTGGCCACCACCGACCTGACCGGCTGGACGGTCGCCGAGTCGGCCAGCCGTGGCAAGCATCTGCTGCTGCGCCTGACCCGGGAGGGCCGGCCGCCGCACACCCTCCACTCGCATCTGCGGATGGACGGTGCCTGGCGGTCCTACGCTCCGGGGGAACGCTGGACCGGCCGCCCCGCCCACCTGATCCGGGTGGTGCTGCGCACGGCTCGGTCCGTTGCCGTCGGGTACCACCTGCACGAGATCACGCTGGTCCCGACGGCCGAGGAGGAGACACTCGTCGGTCATCTCGGGCCGGACCTGTTGGGTGCCGACTGGGATCCGGCCGAGGCGGTTCGGCGCATCTCCGCCGCCCCGTCCGCCACGATCGCCGAGGCACTGCTGGACCAGCGCAATCTCGCCGGGGTCGGCAATCTGTACAAGGCGGAGACGTTGTTTCTGCGCGGTCTGTGGCCGTGGACCCCGGTCGCCGGGGTGACCGACCTCACCGGCACGGTCACGATGGCCCAGAAGCTGGTCGCCTCCAACCGCGGCCGCTGGACGCAGACCACCACCGGTTCGCTGCGCAAGGGCGAGACCAGCTATGTGTACGGCCGTCGCGCCCAGCCATGCCGCCGGTGCGGCACGGCGATCCGCAAGGCCGAGCAGGACGAGCGGGTCACCTACTGGTGCCCGCGCTGCCAGCCGGAGCCGTAACGGCGCTCACCCCGCCGCATGTCGGACCGGACAGCCGGCCGGAGCCATGATGCCGGTCACCCCGCCGCATGTCGGACCCAACAGCCAGCCGGAGCCGTAATGGCGCTCACCCACCGCATGTCGGACCGAACAGCCGGCCGGAGCCGTAATGCCGGTCACCCCGCCGCATGTCGGACCGGGAAGCCAGCCGGAGCCGTGACACGGATCGGTCCGCCGCGGCGGACCAGGAGCCGGCCGGTGCCGTCACAGCGGTCAGCCTGTCGCGCTGGACCGGGAACCGGGCGGCGTCCGCAACTTGCTGGTCCGGGCCTCGGACAGCTCTCCGAACTCGGGCTCCGCCTGCTTGGGCGCGACCGGCGAAGACGCAGACGACGAAGAGCCGGACGGTGAAGAGGCAGACGGCGAAGAGGCGGCTGACGAGGCGGACGGGGACGGCGACCACGATGAGGTCGGAGCCGCCGCCGAGGGTGGGCTGGTGGCCGCGAACCCCGGCGGGGTGCGGAACTCGGTGGTCCGTAGCTCGGCCAGCCCTTCGGCGATGCCGCGAAGCCGGTCGGCCGCGTCGACCAGGCTGAAGTAGGCCGGGTGGCGGCTCTCGGCGACCGGGTGCCCGTCCTCCGCGACGTAACTCGCGGCGGCGGCGACCAACTGCTCATACGCCGCGACGCCCTCGGCGAACTGGTCGGCCAGCCCGGCGTGTGACTCGGTCAGCGCCTCCCGCTGGCCGGGCTGTGCGACCGGGATGGCCCGCTCCACGCTCGCCACCCGCTGCCCCAGGTCGCGCAGCCACTGCTCGGCGGTGGCCGCTTCGAGCATCGCGGTCTCGCCGGCGCCGGTGAGCCGGCCGGCGAGCCCGACCATCGCCTGGGAGGCCCGGTCGAGCCGGTCCCACGCGTCGGCGATCGCGGAGCCGCGCAACGCATACCGGCTGCGCTGGCGGCGGACCTCCCGCAGCACCGTCTGACCGGCCGGGAAACGCTGTAGGGCCTTGCTGAGCTTGTCCTCGGGGAGTGCGGGCGGCGGCGCGGGCGTGGCGGCGAGCTCGCGGTGGTCTTTCCACCGCCACACCGCGAGCACGGCCGACGCTCCGGCCGCGGCCGCCCAGCCGGCGTCGCCGGGGCCGATCCCCGCGTACGGCGTGAGGACGGCTGCCGCCGCGGTCAGGCCCCCGCCCAGCACGCTCCACCGCCGCGCTGATCCACGCAGCCGCTTGAGCCGCCGGAAATACCTGGCCCGCTCGTCCACCGTCGCTCCCCTCGTGTCTGCCGGGACCGGTCAGCCGGCCGCGCTGGTGTCGCCGCGCTTCTGGTTCAGGCTGGCGCGGATCTCGTCGAGCCGGGCCACACCCGCCGCGTCGGCGGCCGGGGTGGCGGGCTGCTCGACCGCCGGCTGGGTGGCTGCGCCGCCCAGCTTCTCGCCGGCCATGCTGGAGCGGATCTGCTCGAGGCGGGACGCACCGGCCAGGTCCAGACTGGACTTCTGCACCTCCAGCATGCGGCCCTCGACCGAGTTGGAGGCCAGCTCGGCCCGGCCCATGGCATTCGCATACCGCTGCTCGATCTTGTCGCGCACCTGGTCCAGCGACGGGGTGTTGCCCGGCGCGGCAAGCTGCGACATCGACTCGAGAGACTTGGCCACCGTCTCCTGCATCTTGGCCTGTTCCAGCTGGCTCAGCAGGCGGGACCGCTCGGCGATGCGCTGCTGGAGGAGCATCGCGTTGTTCTCGACCGCTTTACGGGCCTGACCGGCGGCACCGAGAGCCTGGTCGTGGAGGGTCTTGAGGTCCTCCATCGACTGCTCACCGGCGACCAGCTGGGTGGCCAGGGTCTGCGCGGTCTGCTCGTACTTCTGCGCCTCGGACTCGTCACCGGCGGCGCGGGCCCGGTCGGCGAGCACCAGGGCCTGACGCGCCATGCCCTGAAGCTTCTCGACCTCGGACATCTGCCGGGACAGCTTCATCTCGAGCTGCCGCTGGTTGCCGATGACGGCCGCGGCCTGCTGCACGAGCGCCTGGTGCTGACGCTGAGCGTCCTCGATGGCCTGCTGGATCTGGACCTTCGGGTCGGCGTATTCGTCGATCTTCGCGCCGAAGAGCGCCATCACGTAATGCCAGCCCTTGACGAACGGATTCGCCATCTCGTGGTGTCCCCTCAAATGTCGCTCCGTCGGACGCGTCACCGGAGTTTCGACCGGTAACGCGAAACCCATCGTGACAGCCGGACGCCAGCCGCGTCACGTGTCCTCCGGGGGATCTCAGGGTCTCCCCTGGCATCGAGGCTACGCTCCCCTGACCTTTCCCGGCGAGGCACGAAACACCTTCAGCGGCCGGGCCCGATCCCGCGGCGGCGCATGAACCGGCCACGCACGCACCCGCGGCACACGAAGTGGGCACGCTCGCACCCGCGGCGTTTGAACCGACCTCGCACGCACCCGCGGCACACGAAGTGGGCACGCTCGCACCCGCGGCGTTTGAACCGGCCGGACATGAAACAGACCGGACCGCTCCCATGGAGCGGCCCGGCGCAGACGTATTCATGATCAGGCGGCGTAGACGATGTCCCGCTTCGGTTTGCGGGTCGCGTGCAGCGTCGCCTTCAGCGGCGACTCCTGGCGCACCGAGACAGACACATCCCTGTCGCTGGACGCCTTCTCGTCGATCGGGACGAGCACACCCTCCATGTTCTCCGCGAGGGCGAGCGTGTTGCTGACCTCACTGAGCAACTCGGAGAGGCGGGCACCGAGAGCGTCACAGATGGCGGCGAGAAGCTCGCTGGACGCCTCTTTCTGTCCACGCTCGATCTCGGACAGATATCCCAGACTGACGTTTGCGGCGGTCGACACCTCGCGCAGCGTGCGGTGCTGCCCCTGCCGGCGCGCACGAAGTGCGTCGCCGATAACGCGGCGTAGCAGGACCATGGCACCTCCTCCTGCGGGCGGGGCCGCCGGCTGACGCCGGAGGCTTCCCGCAACCGTACCTGGCGTTCGCCGCGCCGACATCCCGCCCCGCCGAATTCCCGGACCGACCGGCTCGCCACCGAATCGGACAACCGGCACATCAATGGAAGTATTCCCAGCTCAGAGACGAGCCGGTTGGGCACGGAGAGAGTCGGTCAGCAATTGCAGGACGGCCGTCACACTTTCGGTACGGACGGCTTCCCGGTTTCCGTCCAGTTTCAGCTCCCGCATGGTGGACCCGGAGCGGCCGGCGACCGCCACATAGACCAGCCCGACCGGCTTGCCGTCCTGCGGTTCCGGGCCGGCGACACCGGTGGTGGCCAGACCCCAGTCGGCGCCGCAGCGCTCCCGGACACCCTCGGCGAGGGCGGTGGCCACGTCACCGTCGACCGGGCCGCGTTCCGCCAATAGCGCCTCGGGCACACCGGCGAGGCGCGCCTTGAGGTCGGTGGCATACACCACCAGGCCACCCCGGTAGACGGCACTGACCCCGGGAATCTCGACGATGGTCGCGGCCACCAGGCCCCCGGTGAGCGACTCCGCGGTCGCCATGGTCTCGCGCCGCTCGACGAGCGCGTGCACCGCCGCAGCGGCCGCCACGGACATCTCCATCGAACTCTCCTCCAGCTGTCGAACCCACCTACTGCCGGGCGCCGCGCCGCAGTCTGAGTGCCTGGAGGACGTAGTCGGCGCCGGTGACCACGGTGACCACCAGGGCGGCGCCCATCAGCACGACACCGACCAGATGGAACGGCTCCGGCACCGGCCACAGATACCAGGCGATCGCCGCGGTCTGGAGCCCGGTCTTGAGCTTGCCACCCCGGGAGGCGGGGATGATGCCGTACCGGATGACCCAGAAGCGGAGGGCGGTCACGCCCCACTCGCGGATCAGGATGATCACCGTCACCCACCACGACAGCGGGCCGTAGAGGGAGAGCAGGACCAGGGCGGTGCCGGTGAGCGCCTTGTCGGCGATCGGGTCGGCGACCTTTCCGAACGAGGTGACCAGATGCCATCGCCGGGCGATCCAGCCGTCCGCGAAGTCGGTCGCCGAGGCGATGCAGAATGCCAGGCAGGCGGCGATCCGCCAGTCCGGGTCGTTCATCTCGGAGACGACGACCAGGACGAGGAACACCGGTATCAGTACGATCCGGACCACGGTCAGCGCGTTGGCCGCGTTGTAGAGCGACACCACGCGGGGCGCGGGCACCGGCTCGTCGGTCACCGGGTCACCGGGGCTGCCGAGATCATCTCCACCGGCACCGCGATCAGGTCCACTCCCTCGGTGCCGGTGACGCGGGCGCGGACCAGGTCTCCGGGACGGAGCATCGACAGGTCGACCCCGTCACCCCCGGCGACCAGGGTGGTGGAGCCGTCGACCTCGGGGGCCTGGTGCTCGGCACGGCCCTCGATCTCGCCGTCGTCGATCGTGTCGACCAGCACCTCGACGGTGTCGCCGATCCGGTCCTCGGCGCGCTGGGCGCAGAGTTCCTCGGCGAGGGCGACGACCTTCTCGTACCGCCGCTTGATCGTCGCTTCGGTCAGCTTGCCGGACAGGCCGGCGGCCTCGGTGCCGTCCTCGTCGCTGTAGTCGAAGACGCCGATGGCGTCGAGGCGTGCCTCGGTGAGGAAGCGGATCAGCTCGTCCACGTCCTGCTTGGTCTCGCCGGGGAAGCCGACGATGAAGTTGCTCCGGGCGCCCGCCGCCGGGGACAGCTTGCGCGCCGAGTCGAGCAGCTCCAGGAAGCGGTCGGTGGAGCCGAACCGCCGCATCCGGCGCAGCACCGGCTCGCTGGAGTGCTGGAAGGACAGGTCGAAGTAGGCGGCCACACCCGGCGTGGTGGCGATCGCCTCGACCAGGCCGGGACGGGTCTCGGCGGGCTGCAGATAGCTGGCCCGGACCCGGACGATGCCGTCGACCGCGGCCAGCTGGGGCAGCAGTTTCTCCAGCAGGCGCGGGTCGCCCAGGTCCTTGCCGTAGGACGTGCTGTTCTCACTGACCAGCACCAGCTCGCGGACGCCGGACCGGGCCAGCCACTCCGCCTCGGCGAGCAGCTCCTGCGGGTCGCGGGAGACGAACGCGCCGCGGAAGGCCGGGATGGCGCAGAACGCGCAGCGCCGGTCGCAGCCGCTGGCCAGCTTGAGCGAGGCGACCGGGCCGGTGTCGAGCCGGCGGCGCAGCACCTTGCGCAGGTGGGCCGGGGTGTGCTCGTCGACGGTGGCGTGGCCGGGCACCACGACCTTGGCCGCGTGCCGCTCGACCGGCGTGATCGGCAGCAGCTCGCGGCGGTCGCGTGGGACGTGCGAGACGTGGCTCTCGCCGCGCAGCACGCTCTCCAGGCGGTCGGTGATGTCGGTGTAGTCGTCGAAGCCGAGCACCGCGTTGGCCTCGGGGAGGTTGTCGGCGAGTTCCTTGCCGTACCGCTCGGCCATGCAGCCGGCGGCGACCACCTTGGCGCCGGTGTCGGCCGCCGCGAGCAGGGTGTCGATCGAATCCTGCTTGGCTTTCTCGACGAAGCCACAGGTGTTGACGACGACCACGTCGGCGCCCTCGGCGTCGGTGCCGACCTCCCAGCCGCCGGCGTCGAGGCGGGCGGCCAGCTCTTCCGAGTCGACCTCGTTACGGGCGCAGCCCAGAGTCAGTAGGGCGACACGGCGGGTGGGAGGAGTTCCAGACACGCGCCAAGGTTACCGGGCGCCCCCGGTACGTCCTTCCTCCGCTCGGCCGGTCCCGGAAACATCCGTTTCGCCCGGTGGTACGAAAGTGTGGCGCGGGGTGGATATCGTCCCTCCCCATGTCCACTCTTCGTGATCCACAGCGGCGCGCGGAGCTTTTTCTGATCGTGTGCCTGCTGGCGGCGGCCTTCGCGGCGCGGTATGTGGGCCGGTCGGAGATGACCCGCGACATGCAGATCTTCTTCAAGTGGCACGACCAGCTGGAGCAGGCCGGCGGCTGGCGGGGGCTGGGCGAGGCGATCGGTAACTACAACGCGCCGTACATGTATCTGCTCTGGTTCGCGTCGGTGCTGCCGGTCCCGCTCCTGATCGGGATCAAGTTGGTCTACGCGGTCTTCGACCTGCTGCTGGCCTTCTTCACGTTCCGGCTGGTGGAGATGCGCCGCGGTCGCCGGGCCGGGATCGCCGCGGCGTTCATCGTGATCCTGCTGCCCACCGTCGTGATCAACGCGTCGGTCTGGGGGCAGATCGATTCGATCTGGGCGTCGTTCGCGGTCGGCGGCGTCTGGATGCTGGCCCGCGGTCGCGGCTGGTGGGGTGTGGTGCTCTGCACGCTGTCGCTGGCCTTCAAACCGCACGGGATCTTCATCTTCGCGCTGGTCGCGCTGCTCGTGCTGGCCGGGCGGCTGCGGGCCCGGACGCTGCTGGCGGTGCCGGGGGTCTGGCTGGTGCTCAGCCTGCCGGCGCTGCTGCTCGGGCGTTCGCCGGGTGAGCTGTTCACCATCTACAGCCTGGACCGGCAGGCCCGGATCATCGACGAGCTGACCGACCGGGCGCCGTCGATCTTCGCCTTCCTGGAGGGCACCCGGCGGCTGGACACGGCCCGGCAGCTGGGTTACCTCCTGACCGCGGCGCTGGTGCTCGGCATCTTCCTGGTGGTGATCGCCCGCCGGGTCCGGCTGGACGAGACCCGGGTGGTGACGCTGGCGGCGCTGTTCGCGATCCTGATCCCGTTCGGCCTGCCCGGGATGCACGAGCGGTACTTCTACCTGGCCGACGTGCTGACCGTGGCCCTGGTGTTCTACGTGCCGCGGCTGTGGTTCGTGCCGTTGCTGGTGCAGGCGGCCTCGCTGGGCGCCTACACCTACTTCCTGTTCGGCCAGACCGGGCAGCAGCTGGACCTGCAGGTGCTGGCGGCGCTGATGATGGCCGCGCTGATCGCGGTCGGCCACACGTTGATCAGGGACGTCCTGCGCGAGCGGGAGATCACACCTCTAGCACCAAAGGTGGTTGGCAATACGATGGCGGAGTGACGACACCCGACCATCTGGACGATCTCGACGCCGTGACCGCCCTCGCCGACAAGGTCCGGCGGGCGGCGTACCGGGCGGTGGCCGATGCCGCGCCGGAGCCGGCCGGCCGGGACGAGGTGGCCGAGGCGCTCGGGGTGGGCCGCACCCTGGCCGCGTTCCATCTCGACAAGCTGGTGGACGCCGGGCTGCTCGAGGTCTCGTACGCCCGCAGGTCGGGCCGGAGCGGGCCGGGCGCCGGTCGTCCCGCCAAGCTGTACCGGCTGTCCGCGGCGGAGCACGCGGTGAGCGTGCCGCCGCGCGCCTACCGCAGTGCCGCCGAGTTGCTGGCCGAGGCGCTGGAGCGCACCGGCGCGGAGGAGACCCTCTACCGGGTGGCGCAGGAGCACGGCCGGCAGGCGGGGCCGGAGCCGGACGTCACAGCACTGTTGACCGGCCACGGGTATGAACCGGCCTCTCGCGAGGACGGGCGGATCGAGCTGCGGAACTGCCCCTATCACCGGGTGGCCGAGCAGTTCCCGCCGCTCATCTGCGGCATGAATCTGGCGATGCTCACCGGCCTGCTGGAGGGTGCCGGGCTGGCCGGGCAATGGTGCGCCCGGATGGACCCGGCGCCGGGCCGCTGCTGCGTGACGGTCTCTAAAAACAAAACCGATTGACTTTAGTTGTACGGGCTGATGAAGTGACCGCATGACGGACTTCCACCTGGCCCAGATGAACGTTGCCAAGCTCCGCGCCCCGGAGGGGGATCCCCTGGTCGCCGAGTTCACCGCCGGCGTCGACCTGATGAACGAACTGGCCGACCGCTCCCCCGGCTTCATCTGGCGGCTCAAGGAGGAGGACGTCGACCTGGAAGCGCTCGGGATCGCCCCCGCACCACCCGAGATGATCGCCACGATGTCGGTCTGGGAGTCCCTGGAGGCGCTGCGGGGATACGTCTACCACTCCACCCACCTCGACTACCTGCGCCGCCGCCGGGAGTGGTTCGTCCCGGGCGAGTCCGCGATGGTCCTGTGGTGGGTGGAGGCCGGCCGCATCCCGACCCTGCGGGACGGTCTCCAGCGTCTGGCGCTGCTCGGTGCGGAGGGCCCCGGACCGCGCGCGTTCACGTTCCGGCAGCCGTTCCCCGCGCCCGTGCTCAGTCGACCCTGAGGGCCGCCAGCGACTCCTCCAGCTCGTCCGGCTTGATCAGCACGTCGCGGGCCTTCGAGCCCTCGGACGGCCCGACGATGCCGCGGGTCTCCATCAGGTCCATCAGGCGGCCCGCCTTCGCGAAACCCACCCGCAGCTTGCGCTGAAGCATCGAGGTCGAGCCGAACTGGCTGGTCACCACCAGCTCGATCGCCTGGATGAGCAGCGCCAGGTCGTCGCCGATCTCCTCGTCGATGTCCTTCTTCTTGCTCTGCGGGACCTCGGTGACGTCCTCGCGGAACTCCGGTTCGCGCTGATCCTTGCAGAACTTGACGACCGCCGCGATCTCCGACTCGTCGACCCAGGCACCCTGGATGCGGGTCGGCTTGGAGGCACCCATCGGCAGGAAGAGGCCGTCGCCCCGGCCGAGCAGCTTCTCCGCGCCCGGCTGATCCAGGATGACCCGGGAGTCGGCCAGCGAGGACGTGGCGAAGGCCAGCCGGGACGGCACGTTCGCCTTGATCAGGCCGGTGACCACGTCGACCGACGGGCGCTGGGTGGCCAGCACCAGGTGGATGCCGGCGGCACGGGCCAACTGGGTGATCCGGACGACCGAGTCCTCCACGTCGCGCGGCGCGACCATCATCAGGTCGGCCAGCTCGTCGATGATCACCAGCAGGTACGGGTACGGCTTCATCTCCCGCTCGACGCCCGGCGGCGCGGTGATCTCGCCACTGCGGACCTTGCGGTTGAAGTCGTCGATGTGCCGGACCCCGTTGGCGGCGAGGTCGTCGTAGCGCATGTCCATCTCGCGGACCACCCACTCCAGGGCGTCCGCGGCCTTCTTCGGGTTCGTGATGATCGGTGTGACCAGGTGCGGGATGCCCTCGTAGGCGGTCATCTCCACCCGCTTGGGGTCGACCAGGAGCAGCCGTACCTCATCCGGGGTCGATCTGGTCAGGATCGACACCAGCAGCGAGTTGAGGCAGGAGCTCTTGCCGGCACCGGTCGCGCCGGCGATCAGGATGTGCGGCATCTTGGCCAGGTTCGCCACCACGAAGCCGCCCTCGATGTCCTTGCCGAGCGCCACCACCATCGGGTGGTGGTCGGAGGCCGCCGCCCGGGAGCGCAGCACGTCGCCGAGCGACACGTTCTCCGGGTCGGTGTTCGGGATCTCCACGCCGACCGCGCTCTTGCCCGGGATCGGGCTGAGGATCCGCACGTCCGGCGACTTCACCGCGTAGGCGATGTTGCGGGAGAGCTGGGTGATCCGCTCCACCTTGGTGCCCGGGCCGATCTCCACCTCGTAGCGGGTGACGGTCGGGCCACGGGTGAAGCCGGTGACGACGGCGTCCACGTTGAACTGCTCGAACACGCCGGTGAGCGCGGCCATGATCTCGTCGTTGGCGCGGCTGCGGGCCTTCGCCGGCGCGCCGACGGCGAGAATGCTCGACGGCGGCAGGCGGTAGTCGCCCTTGACCGCCGAGATCTCCAGCTGCTCGGCCCGGGTGGGCGGCATCGGCGAGTGCTCGGGCGGCGGCTTCTTACGGGTCTTCGGCAGCTTCGGCAGGGCCACCGTGTCGTGCAGGATGATCTCTTCGTCGAAGTCGTCCGGCGCTTCGCCGGCCGGCGGCACGACCTCGGCCTGTGACGCCTGCCGCCGCCGGGCCGGGCGCCGCGGCTTCGCGGGCTCCTCCTCCAGGATCTCGTCCAGGTCCACATCCACGTCGGGCTCCGGAATCGGACGCTCCGTGTGCCGGCCGGAACGGCCGGAGACCAGGTCGAGCAGGAGCGCGACACGCTCCGGGATCCTGGCGATCGGCGTCGCGGTGACCACCAGCAGACCGAAGGCGAAGAGCAGCAGCAGCAGGGGTACGGCCACCCAGTCGGTCACCGCACGTTCGAGCAGGCCGCCGATCCCGAATCCCAGCAGACCGCCCGCCTGGTCGACGGTGGGGTTGTCGGACCGCGGGCCGGAGATGTGCAGCAGCGCCGCGGTGGCCACGATGATCGCCGTCCAGCCGACCAGCGTGCGCCCGCGGTGCTCCGGGTCGACCGGCTGGCGCATCAACCGGATCGAGCCGTAGAAGAGCAGCAGCGGCAGGAGCACCGCCAGGCTGCCGAGGAACAGGCGCACCATGTCGGCGACCCAGAGGCCGACCGGTCCGGCGCTGCCCGCCCAGACCGCCACCGCGCTCAGGATGGCGACGCCGAGCAGCAACAGGCCGGCACCGTCACGCCGGTGCTCGGGTCCGATCGACCGGGCGCTGGCCGCCTGCCGGCCGGCGCCCCGGGCCAGCCAGCCGACGCCGCCGGCCACACCGAGCCAGAGACTGCCGAGGCCGCGAGTGATGCCGGGGCCGACGGCGGGCGGTGATTTGCGGACAGCGGGTCTCCGGGCGGCCGGTTTGCGTGCGGCCGCCTTGCCGGTGGTCTTACCGGTCGCCTTACGTGCTGCCGGTTGCCGGGCGCGGTTGACCGCCGCGCCCCGAGTCGTGGACGCGGCGCGGCTCCGGCCCGCCGGAGGAGTTCGGCCCGCCATGGATGTCACCGTAGCGGTGCTGGGCCGATCCGCCGAGAAGGCGCACCGCGACTGCGTTTCACTTTCCCGGCATTTACCATCGTAAGGTGCAGCCTCTCAGCAACGACTTGATCAAGGCCGCCCTGGACAAGCGCGGCTTCGCATACTTCGTCGATGCCGACGGCGATATCGCCGGCAACTTCCAGGGCAATCTCATCTACTTCTTCCGCCTCGGCCAGCGGCAGGAGATCCTCCAGGTACGAGCCATGATGCAGCACGTGTTCTCGGTCGAGGCCGTGCCGAAGCTCTACGAGTTCTGCAACACGTGGAACCGGGACCAGCTGTGGCCGAAAGCCTACGTGCAGGTCACCGACGACGGACAGGCCATCGTGGTGGGCGAGGTGACGACCGACTGGGAGCACGGCGCCACCCTCGAGCAGATCGACCAGGTGATCCTCTGCGGCGTGGCGACCGGCTGCCGGCTCGGCGAGGCGCTCGGCGAACTGAAATCGGGGCCCTCACGCACCGCGTGAGAACCCCGATCCTGGTCGCCGGGTTCGGGCCTCCGGGCCCGGCGGCGGGACCGGTCCGGGCGGCTTCCCCGCCCGGACCGTCCCCGGTCTGCCGTTACTGGACGTTGAAGCCCAGGCTGTACGCGCCGGTGCCGGAGGTGGCCACGACGACGTAGCGGTAGGTGCCGGACTGACCGCTGAAGGACAGCGTCTTGTCGCCGGTGCCGGTGGCCTGCGCCACGTTACGGAACTGGCCACGGCTGTTCGCCTGCTGGAGAACCAGGTCGAAGTCGGCGCCCTCCGGGGCGTCCAGGCAGGCGGTGTGCGCACCGGCGCGGGCCCGGTAGGCCCCGCCGTTCGGCTGCGCCTGCGCCTGACCGGCCCGGTTGATCGTGCCGTCGCGCTGGACCGGGAGAGCGTCACACGACGACGTCTCCGCACCCTCCTCCGCCGGCGGCGTGGTCGCCTCGGCGCCACCCCCGCCCTCGGTGGTGACCAGCGTCAGGTTCTCGGCCGCCAGGATCTCGTTGAGCGGCTGGAAGAACGTCTCGCCACCGGCCGTGCAGTCGCCGGAACCGCCCGAGGTCACACCCTGGGCCTGGTCACCGGAGAGCCACGGGCCGCCGGAGTCACCGCCCTCGGCGCAGACGTCGGTACGGGTCAGGCCGGTGACCTGGCCCTCCGGGTACTGGACCGTCTGGTTCTTGGCCAGGACCGTGCCGCAGAACGTGCCGGTCGTCGAGCCGGAACGGCAGATCGCCGCGCCGACCGGGGCCTCGGTGTTGCCGGCCACCGGCAGCTCGTTGCCCTCGAAGTCGTTGACCACCGGACGCGGGGTCCAGTCGTCGTTCACCGCGACGAAGCCCATGTCGGCGGTACCCGGGAAGACCGAGAACTCGACGGTGCCCTGCGCCTCGTTGTTGAACCCGGTGGTCGCGGTCCCCTCCGCGCCGCAGTGACCGGCCGTGACGAAACCGGTCGTCACCGAGAAGCCGACCGAGCAGCGGGCCTGGCCGCCACCGACGTTGATGAAGTACGGGTCCGCGCCGCGCACGTCGAACAGCGGCTTCGGTTGCGCGTCGCTGATCTTCACGGTCACCGCATCGGTGGAGAGGCCGGCCCGCCGGGCGACGGCGAGTGCACCGGCCTTCTCTCCGGGCCGGGCGACCACGACCACCTTGTTGGTGGGCACGTCGACATACCAGCCGGTCAGGCCCTCGGCCTTCGCCGCGGCCGTGTCCAGCCTGGTCTTCAAGGCGTCCAGCTCGGCTTCGCTCCGCTTGACCAGCACCGGTACGGCACCGGCGGCCTTCACCGCCGACGCCGCGTCGGAGTCGGTCACCGCGACCTTGAGCGTGGTGCCGTCGGACGCGAGCCAGGCACCACCGAAGTCCTCGCCGGTCTGCGCGGCCAGGGTCGCCGAGACGCCGCCCGCCCATTCCGAGCGGGCCAGCCGGTTGGCCGCCTGTTCACTGTTGAGACCGAGGTCACGCTTCATGGCCGAGAGCAGCTCCGGGGACAGTCCCCCCGGAGTGCTGCTCGCGGCCTTCGACCCGTTGGTCTCTTCGGTTCCGGCCAGCGATGGAAGGGTGAAGGCGACAGCCGCCGCACCCGCCACCGCCACAACCGCCCCTACGGCGATCGCACTGCGCTGCATCTGGAGAACTCCCTCCGCCACGGGTGCCGTGGGGGCGGCACCGTGCCAGGGAGTACGCAGCTCGACCCAAGATGGTTGAAACGGACGCGTGATCCTTATGGATTCATAGGAATCTCAGACTTCGACGACCGTCGGGACGATCATCGGCCGCCGCCGATAGGCGTCGTTCACCCAGCGGCCCACCGTCCGCCGCACCACCTGTTGCAGCTGGTGAGGATCGGTGATGCCGTCCTCGGCCGAGCGGTGCAGGGCCGCGGTCAACAGCGGGACGACCGGGTTGAACGCCTCCGGGTCCTCGGAGAAACCCTTCGCCGAGATGACCGGCTCACCGACCACCTTTCCGGTCACCGAGTCGATGACCACCGTGGCCGCGATGAACCCGCCGTCGCCGAGGATCCGGCGTTCGGTGAGCAGCGACTCGCTGACGTCGCCGACCGCGAGACCGTCCACGTAGACATACCGGCTCTTCACCCGGCCGACCACGCGGGCGTGACCCTCGACCAGGTCGACGACGTCACCGTCCTCACAGAGCACCACCCGGTCCGGGGCCACCCCGGTCTCGATGCCGAGCTGGGCGTGCGCCCGCAGATGCCGCCACTCGCCGTGCACCGGCATCAGGTTGCTCGGCCGGGTCACGTTGAGCAGATAGCGCAGCTCGCCGGCGGGGGCGTGCCCGGAGACGTGCACCTTCGCCGTCTCCTTGTGGATGACCGTGGCACCGGCCCGGGACAGCTGGTTGATCACCCGGTAGACCGAGGTCTCGTTGCCCGGCACCAGCGAACTGGCCAGCACGACGGTGTCACCGGAGGCGATGGTGATGTGCCGGTGGTCGCCGGTCGACATCCGCCCGAGCGCACTCATCGGCTCGCCCTGCGACCCGGTGGACATGAAGACGATCTCGTCCGGCGGCAGGTGGGTGGCCTCGTCCAGGCCGACCAGCAGACCGTCCGGAATACGCAGCAGGCCCAGGTCACGGGCGATGCCCATGTTGCGGACCATGGACCGGCCGATCAGTGCGACCTTCCGGTCGAACTCCCAGGCGGCGTCCATCACCTGCTGCACGCGGTGCACGTGCGAGGCGAAGCTGGCCACGATGATCCGGCCGCGGGCCTTGCCGAAGATCGAGCTGAGCACCGGGCCGATGTCGCGCTCCGGTGTGACGAACCCGGGGACCTCGGCGTTCGTCGAGTCGGACAGCAGCAGGTCGACGCCCTCGGCACCGAGCCGGGCGAACCCGGCCAGGTCGGTGATCCGGCCGTCCAGCGGCACCTGGTCCATCTTGAAGTCACCGGTGTGCAGGACCAGACCCGCGGGGGTACGCACGGCGACCGCCAGCGCGTCCGGGATCGAGTGGTTCACGGCGAAGAACTCGCACTCGAACGGGCCGAGCCGCTCCACACCGCCCTCGCGGACGGTCAAGGTGTACGGGTCGAGCCTGCGCTCCGCCAGTTTCGCCTCGACCAGCGCGAGCGTGAACTCGGAACCGACCAGCGGGATGTCCGGCTTGTGGGCCAGCAGGTACGGCACCGCACCGATGTGATCCTCATGACCGTGGGTCAGCACGATCGCCTGAACGTCCTCCAGCCGGTCCAGGATCGGCGCGAAGTCGGGCAGGATCAGGTCGACGCCGGGCTGCTCGACGTCGGGGAAGAGCACCCCGCAGTCGACGACAAGTAGTTTTCCGTCGTACTCGAAGACCGTCATGTTGCGGCCGATGGCGCCGAGCCCACCGAGCGGGATGACGCGCAGGGCGCCCTCCGGCAGCGGCGGCGGCGGACCCAGCTCCACGTGAGCGTTAGTCATTCGCCTCTTCCTGTCAGAGCACGATGCCGGCCGCGGCGGCGTCCTGGCGCAATTGATGCAATTCCTCACCGGTCGCGTCGACCAGTGGCGAGCGGACCTGCCCGGCAGGCAGCCCGAGCGCCCCCAGGCCGGCCTTGACCAGCATGACCCCCTGTGTCCGGAAGATGCCGGTGAACAGGGGTAGAGCCTTACGGTGCAGGGTCAGCGCGGCCGCCGCGTCGCCCCGCTCCCACGCCTCGATCATCTCTTTGGCGAGTGCACCGGTGAAATGCGTCGAGGTGCCCACCAGGCCGACCCCACCGATCGCGAGCAGCGGCAGGGTGGCCGCGTCGTCCCCGGAGTAGTAGGCCAGATCGGTACGGGCCAGCACGTGCGAGCTGGCGACCAGGTCGCCCTTGGCGTCCTTGACCGCGACGATCCGCTCGTGCTCGGCGATCCGCACCATGGTCTCGGTGGTGATCGCCGTGCCGGCCCGGTGCGGGATGTCATAGACCATGATCGGCAGGCCGGTGGCGTCGGCGACCGTGCGGAAGTGCCGCTCCACGCCCGCCTGCGGCGGCTTGCTGTAGTACGGCGTGACGACCAGCAGCCCGTGCGCCCCCGCCTTCTCCGCGGTGTGCGCCAGCTCGATGGTGTGGGCGGTGTTGTTGGTGCCCACACCCGCCAGAACCTGTGCCCTGTCCCCGACCGCCTCGATCACGGCGCGGAGCAGTTGCTCCTTCTCCGCGTCGGTGGTGGTGGGGGACTCACCGGTGGTGCCGCTGATCACGAGAGCGTCGTTGCGCTGCTCGTCGACGAGGTGGGCGGCGAGCCGGGCCGCACCGTCGGTGTCCAGGGAACCGTCCGGGGTGAACGGAGTCACCATGGCGGTCAGCAGCCGACCGAAGGGCCGCGGGTCGTGCGTCATACCTGACAACCTATCGGACGCCCCGGTCAGACGTAGAAAGCGGTGAACGGCGCCCATGGGAGGTTACGCAGAATACTCCACACGCCCCACACCGACATGAATGTGATCATGACGGCCGGACTGATCGAGAGCTCCGGCAGCTTCCACCGGAACACCTTGCGGCCGGCCCAGGCCACATAGAGATAGATCAGGAACGGCACGACGAAGACGAACAGCAGGTGGTGGCGGGCCGCCGCGGGCAGATCGCCGTGCAGCAGGAACCACGCGGCCCGGGTCCCGCCGCACCCCGGGCAGACGAAGCCGGTCAGATATTTGAGCAGGCACGACGGCGGCTCACCGGCCTCGGCCGTGGCCGGGTCGCTGATCATCGTGTAGCCCACCGCGGCGCCCGCGCAGGCCAGCACCGCGAACGGCGCCAGCCAGATCGGCGAGCGGGACGCGACCCGGTTGACGAGCCGGGTGATCCGGTCGGGCTCGGGCCGCTGGTAATACTGAAACCACTCGGGCGGGACCGCGGGACCCTGGACCGGCTGGTCGGCGAGCCAGGAGGGCAGCTCGGCAACGCTCATGACCGCCACGCTACACCCGGGGCGCCCGCGCTCCTCGGGCCGTGCGCCCGCCGCCGGGGCACTCCTCGGCCCGGTGCGCCCGCCGCCGGGGCACTCATCCCGCAGTGCCCGCCGCCGGGGCACTCATCGGGCGGCGCCAGCCCGCAGCGCGCTCGCCAGCGGGGCGGTGAAGTCACCGCGTTCCGGCAGCGTGACCGTGTGCAGGCCCAGCCAGCCGGCCAGCCGCGACAGCTCGGCCGCGAGCGCGGGGGCGGTCTCCTCCGGGTCGGCGCCCGGCTCCAGCCAGGCCGCCGGGATCTGCAACTCCCCGGTCCGCCGGTCGGCCTTCAGATCGACCCGGGCGGCGAACCGGTCGCCGAGCAGGAACGGGAGCACGTAATAGCCATACAGCCGCTGGGGTTTCGGCACGTAGATCTCGATCCGGTAGGTCATCCCGAACAGCCGCTCGGTGCGGGCCCGCTCCCAGATCAGCGGATCGAACGGGCTGACCAGGGTGGCCGCCGACACCCGGCGGGGCAGGCGCGCCTCGTGATGCAGCCAGGCCGACTTCCACCCCGCGACCGTCACCGGGCGCAGCACCCCGGCCTCGGCCAGCTCGGCGATCGCCGTCCGGCAGGGCTGCACCGGGAGCCGGAAGTAGTCACGCAGCTCCGCCTCGCCGGCCACCCCGAGCGCCCGGGCGGAGAGCTCCACCAGGGCGCGGAACGCCTCCTCCGGCGACGGGTCGGGCGCGGCCAGCACGGCCGGCGGCAGCACCCGCCCGGGCAGGTCGTAGCGCCGGGCGAACGAGGTGGTGCGCTCGGCGGCGGTCACCTGGCCGGTGTAGAAGAGCCACTCCAGCGCCTGCTTGACGACCGACCAGTTCCACCCCCAGTGCTCCTTGGCACGCGGGGCGTCGTGCTCGATCTCGGCGGCGGTGATCGGGCCGCGGGCGCGCACCTCGTCGAGCACCCAGGCCACCAGCTGTGGCTGCTCCTCGGCGATGCGGCGCATGTTGCCCCAGGCGAACTCGTGCGCCCGGGCCATCCGCCAGCGGAACAGCGGCTGGAGGTCGGTGCGGATGAGCGACGCCTCGTGGCCCCAGAACTCGAACAGCTCGCGGGGCCTGCGGTAGGCGGCCCGCTCCAGCAGGCCCGGATCGTAGGGCCCGAGGCGGCTGTAGAGCGGCATGAAGTGCGCCCGCTGCAGGACGTTGACCGAATCCATCTGGATCAGGTGCAGTCGGCGCAGCACCCGCCGCAGGTGGCGCATGTCGGTGGCGCCACCGGGTCGGGGGTCGAGGAAGCCCTGTGCCGCCAGGGTGATCCGGCGGGCCTGGGCGACGGAGAGCGATTCGGACACGGCCACCGGGGAAGACTAGGTGACGGGTATGACAAAGTTGCCGCCATGGCACTCGGCTTCGTCCGTCCCGCCCGTCCCGAGGACGCCGCGGAGATCGCTCGCATCCAGCTCTCCACATGGCGTACCGCGTACCGGCGGATGTTCCCACCGCACGTGCTGGACAACCTGGACGAGGGCTACCTCGCCCGGGGCTGGACCGAGGCGATCACCGCGCCGCCGTCCGCCCGGCACCGGGTCCTGATCGCCGTCGAGCAGAGCGAGACCTCCGCGCACGTGGTCGGCTTCGCCGCCTCCGGGCCGGCCGACGAGCAGGCCCTGGCACCCGAGGAGAAGCCGCTGCCGGACGACGTCGCGGCCGTCACCGACCTGCTCATCGAGCCCCGCTGGGGCCGTCGCGGGCACGGCAGCCGACTGCTCGCGGCCGCGGTCGACAACTGGCGCGACGACGGTTTCCACACCGCGGTGGCCTGGGTCTACGAGGCCGACGAGGCGATGCGGAAATTCCTCGGGTCGACCGGGTGGGAGCCGGACGGGGCGGGCCGGGCCCTGGACGTCGACGACCTCCTGGTGCCGCAGCTCCGCCTGCACGTCGCGATCAACGCCGACGAGCCCGCCGCGGGCGCCTAGCCCTCCAGCAGCGGGTCCAGGCCGATGGTCAGGCCCGGCCGGGTGAGCACGCTGCGGACCGCGAGCAGCACGCCCGGCATGAACGACGACCGGTCCAGCGAGTCGTGCCGGATGGTCAGCGTCTCGCCGGTGGTGCCGAACAGCACCTCCTGGTGGGCCACCAGACCGGCGGCACGGATCGAGTGGACCCGCACCCCGTCGATGTCGGTGCCGCGGGCGCCGAGCTGCTCCTCCTTGGTGGCGTCGGGCATCGGCGGGCAGTTCGCCGCGGCCCGGGCCTCGGCGATCACCTTGGCGGTGTGCATCGAGGTGCCGCTCGGCGCGTCCAGCTTGCGCGGGTGGTGCTGCTCGATGATCTCGACCGAGTCGAAGTAACGCGCGGCACGGGCGGCGAACTGCATCATCAGCACCGCGCCGATCCCGAAGTTGGGCGCGATCAGGACGCCGACGCCCGGTTTGCCGGCCAGCCAGCCGCGCACCGTCGCCAGCCGCTGCTCGGTGAACCCGGACGTGCCGACCACCACGTGGATGCCCTGCTCGATCGCCCAGTGCAGGTTGTCCATGACCACGTCGGGGTTGGTGAAGTCGACGAGCACCTGCGCGCCGGCGTCGGAGGCCTGGAACAGCTCCTCGCCCTGGTCGATCATCGACACGAGGGCGAGGCCCTCGGCGGCGTCGACCGCCCTGCACACCTCGAGGCCCATCCGGCCCCGGGCGCCGAGAACACCGACACGAATGGATTCAGGCAGCTCAGTCACACCGTCAACTTAACGTACGGCCCGGGGCGGACCACCGCACGGAGGCCGGGCGGTGGTCTGCGCTACGCGGGTAGTTCGCCGGCCTCGAAGGGACCCACCACGGCCAGCGACAACGGCTGTGCCAGCAGCTCCGCGGCGACCGCGTGGACCTCAGCGGAGGTGACGGCGTCCACCCGGGTCAGCATCTCGTCGACCCCCATCAGGTCACCGTGCAGCAGCTCCGACTTGGCCAGCCGGCTCATCCGGGACCCGGTGTCCTCCAGGCCCAGCACGTACGACCCCTTGGTCATGCCCTTGCCCCGGGCCAGTTCCTCACCGGTGATGCCGTCGACGGCGACCCGCTCCAGCTCGATCCGGATCAGGTCGAGCACCTCCCGCGCCTTGGCCGGGGCGCACCCGGCGTAGACACCGAACAGGCCGCTGTCGGCGTACTGCCCGGCGTAGGAGTAGACCGAGTAGGCGAGGCCGCGCTTCTCCCGGATCTCCTGGAAGAGACGGCTCGACATGCCCCCGCCGAGCACGTTGTTGAGTACGCCCATGGCGAACCGGCGGTGGTCGTGCCGGCCCAGCCCGGGACCGCCCAGGACGATGTGTGCCTGCTCGGTGTCGCGGTGCAGGACGACGTCGTGGGCCTTGCGGACCCGTACCCTCCGGTCGCCGGGACGCGGTGCCGCCGGTGCCGCCGGCCCGGTGTCCAGCGGGGTGCCGGCCAGCGCCTTGCGCACCAGCCGGACCACCGTCTGGTGGTCGAGGTTCCCGGCCGCCGCGACGACGACCTCCGGAGCCGTGTACCGGCGGCGGTAGAAGCGGTTGATCTGGTCCCGGGTCATCGGGGTGATCGACTCGGGAGTGCCGGAGATCAGCCGGCCGAGCGGGTGGTCGCCGTAGATCGCCTCGGCGAAGACGTCGTGCACCTCGTCGCCGGGCTCGTCCTCGTGCATGGCGATCTCCTCGAGGATCACGCCACGTTCGGTCTCCACGTCCGCCGGGTCGAGGATCGAATCGGCCACCGCGTCGACCAGCACGTCCACCGCGAGCGACAGGTCGGCGTCGAGCACCCGCGCGTAGTAGCAGGTGTACTCCTTCGTGGTGAAGGCGTTGGTCTCGCCGCCGACCGCCTCGATCTCCGAGGAAATGTCCAGGGCGGTGCGCTTGTGGGTGCCCTTGAAGAGCAGGTGCTCCAGGAAGTGCGAGGCGCCGTGCAGCGACGGGGTCTCGTCACGGGAACCGATGCCGACCCAGATGCCGAGAGCCGCACTGCGGGTGGTCGGGATCGCCTCGGTGATGATCCGCAGGCCGCTGGGCAGGACGGTCTTCTTGACACCGTCCTGCAGGGTCCGGGTAGAAACGCGGGCCGGCCTGGTGGCCGGCCCGCGCTCGTCGTTCGCTGTCACTTAGTCGCGGCGCTCGCCGGCCGGGCGAGACCGGCGACGACGGGGCTCGCCACCGCCCTCACGGGGAGCGCGCTCCTCGCGAGGCGGCCGGTTCTCCGAGGGAGCCGCGGCGGCCGCGGGGGCCTCCTCGCCCTCGGGGCGGACCTTGTCCAGGTAGATCTTGCCGCGGGCGTCGATGTCCGCGATGGACACCTCGACCTTGTCGCCGACGTTGAGGAAGTCCTCGACCTTGTCGACCCGCTTGCCGTCGCCCACCTTGGAGATGTGCAGCAGACCGTCACGGCCGGGCAGCAGCGAGATGAAGGCGCCGAACGCGGCGGTCTTCACCACGGTGCCGAGGAACTTGTCACCCATCTTCGGCAGGGTCGGGTTGGCGATCGCGTTGATCCGCTCGACGGCGGCCTCGGCGGCCGGGCCGTTGGTCGCACCGACGTAGATCGTGCCGTCGTCCTCGATGGAGATGTCGGCGCCGGTCTCGTCCTGGATCGCGTTGATGGTCTGGCCCTTCGGGCCGATCACCATGCCGATCTTGTCGACCGGGATCTTGACGGTGGTGACCCGCGGGGCGTGCTCGCTCATCGCGGCCGGGCCCTCGATCGCCTCGGTCATGACCGCGAGGATCGTGGCGCGGGCCTCGTGCGCCTGCTGAAGCGCGCCGGCCAGCACGTCCGACGGGATGCCGTCGAGCTTGGTGTCCAGCTGGAGGGCGGTGACGAACTCCGCCGTACCGGCGACCTTGAAGTCCATGTCACCGAACGCGTCCTCGGCGCCGAGGATGTCGGTCAGCGCGATGTACGACGTCTTGCCGTCGACCTCGTCCGAGATCAGGCCCATCGCGATACCGGCGACCGGAGCCTTCAGCGGCACACCGGCGGAGAGCAGGGCCAGCGTCGAGGCGCAGACCGAGCCCATGCTCGTCGAACCGTTCGAGCTGAGGGCCTCGGAGACCTGCCGGATCGCGTAGGGGAACTCCTCACGCGACGGCAGCACCGGCACCAGCGCCCGCTCGGCGAGCGCGCCGTGACCGATCTCGCGGCGCTTCGGCGAACCGACCCGGCCGGTCTCACCGGTCGAGTACGGCGGGAAGTTGTAGTTGTGCATGTAGCGCTTGGTCTTCTCGGGGGCGAGAGTGTCCAGCGACTGCTCGAGGCGGAGCATGTTGAGGGTGGTCACGCCCAGGATCTGGGTCTCGCCACGCTCGAACAGCGCCGAACCGTGCACCCGCGGCAGCACGCCGACCATCGCGCTCAGGCCACGGATGTCACGCGGACCGCGGCCGTCGATGCGGATCTGCTCGCGCAGGACCCGCTGGCGCACCTCGGACTTGGTGACCGAGCGGAACGCCGCGCTGATCTCCTTCTCCCGGCCCTCGAACCGCTCGTCGAGCAGCTCGTGCGCCTTCGCCTTGACCAGGTCGAGGGCTTCCTCGCGCTCCTGCTTGCCGGCGATCTTCAGCGCCTCGGCGGTCTCCTCGCGGACGGCCTCCGAGACGGCCGAGTAGACGTCGTCCTGGTAGTCCAGGAAGACCGGGAACTCGGCGACCGGCTTGGCGGCGATCTCGGCCAGCTCGCTCTGCGCGCGGCACAGCTCACGGATCGCGGGCTTGGCGGCCTCCAGGCCGCTGGCCACGACCTCCTCGGTCGGAGCGGCGGCACCGGCCGAGATCAGCTTGATCGCGTGTGGGGTGGCCTCGGCCTCGACCATCATGATCGCGACGTCGCCGTCGGCCAGGACACGGCCGGCCACCACCATGTCGAAGGTGGCCCGCTCGAGCTCCTCGAGGGTCGGGAAGGCGACCCACTGGCCCTCGACGTGAGCGACCCGGGTCGAGCCGACCGGGCCACTGAACGGCAGGCCGGAGAGCTTGGTGGACATCGAGGCCGCGTTCATGGCGACGACGTCGTACGGGTGCTGCGGGTCGAGCGCCAGGATCGTCTCGACGACCTGGACCTCGTTGCGCAGGCCCTTGGTGAACGACGGGCGCAGCGGCCGGTCGATCAGGCGGCAGGTGAGGATGGCGTCCTCGGACGGACGGCCCTCACGCCGGAAGAACGAGCCGGGGATGCGACCGGCGGCGTACATCCGCTCCTCGACGTCGACGGTCAGCGGGAAGAAGTCGAAGTGGTCCTTCGGCTGCTTGCCGGCGGTCGTCGCGGAGAGGACGGTGGTGTCGCCCAGCTGGACGATCACGGAGCCGGCGGCCTGCTGTGCGAGGCGGCCGACCCGGAACACGATCTCGCGGGTGCCGAACGAACCGTTGTCGATGACGGCCGTACGGGATTCGTTGCCGAGAGCGTTGTTCTGCTCTGTCATGAAGTGCGGTACTCCTTCGTCGTGGACCCGGCGGTCTACAGCGCGGTGCAGTGAGCCGGTCTTCGATCGAAGTGCCCAGGGATGACACCTGGGAACCACTACCGAGGACCGGTGCTGACGGGTTGCGACCCGCGCGGGTCCGTGGGGTGAAAATCAGGGGAGCGACCGAAGCCGCTCCCCCGGCAAAACTAGCGGCGCAGGCCGAGACGCTCGATGAGCGTCCGGTAGCGCGCGATGTCCTTCTTCTGAACGTAGTTCAGCAGGCGGCGGCGCTGACCGACCAGCAGCAGCAGACCACGACGGCTGTGGTGGTCGTGCTTGTGCAGCTTGAGGTGCTCGGTCAGGTCGGCGATCCGCTTGGTCAGCATCGCGACCTGAACCTCGGGCGAACCGGTGTCGCCGTCCTTGGTCGCGTACTCGCCCATGATCTTGTTCTTGGTCTCTTGATCGAGCGCCATGTTCTCCGAAATTCTGTGTTGCCGATTTCACGGTTACCCCGCGACCCGCGGCGTCGGGCAGGTAGGCGGGACCGGTGTCGGATATTCCAACGACCGTTCAACCCTACCAGGGGGTCAACCGAGCAACACCCGGGTCTCTGCGACGTCGGCCTCGATCTGGGCGATCAGCGGTTCGATGGCGTCGTATTTACGCTGCTCACGCAGGTGGGCGACGAAATCGAGGCTCACCCGCTCGCCATACAGGTCGCCGGCGAAATCCAGCACGTACGCCTCCACACGGCGCTCCCGCCCGGAGAATGTGGGATTGGTGCCGATCGAAACGCTGGCCGGCAATCGTGCGCCGTTCTCCCCGCCACGGGTCAGCCAGGCGGCATAGATACCGTCGGCCGGCACCGCCGCATAGCGGTGCGTCATCAGGTTGGCCGTCGGATAACCCAGCTCGCGGCCGCGCTGATCACCGCGGACCACCACACCAGCGAGGCGGTGCGGACGGCCGAGCGCGGCGGCCGCGGCCCGCACGTCCCCGGCGTCGACACAACTGCGGATGTACGTCGAGGAGAACACCAGCCCGTCCTCGGCCACCAGCGGGGCGTCCTCGACGGTGAAGCCGAACGTGCGCCCGAGCGACTCCAGCATCTCCACGTCACCGGCCGCCCGGTGCCCGAACCGGAAGTTGTCGCCGACCACCACGGCCGCGGTGTGCAGCGACTCGACCAGCACGTCGTGCACGAACTCGCTCGGCGTCAACTGGGAGAAGGCCGGGGTGAACGGCACCACGCACAGCGCGTCCACGCCGAGCGCCTCGATCAGCTCGGCCTTGCGCACCGGCTCGGTCAGCACCGCCGGGTGCGAGCCGGGGCGCACCACCTCGGCCGGGTGCGGGTCGAAGGTCATCACCACCGACTGCAGACCGGAGTCACGGGCACGCTTCACGGCGTGCCCGATGATCGCCTGGTGGCCACGGTGCACCCCGTCGAAGACACCGATCGTCACGACCGACCGGCCCCACCCGGACGGGATCGCCTCGAATCCCCGCCATCGCTGCATCGAACGCTCCTCCGCCGATAATGCCCGGCCCTAGCGTATCGATCGTTCAGGCTGCCGGTATCAGCCCTCCACTTCGCCCGTCTCGCTACCATAAATCGTGAAATGAGCAACGGGTGGAGTCGCCTCGTACTGCTCGCTGCGGAGGTCACCTTCGCGGTGCTCTTCCTCCGTGCGCTACTCGCCCGGCTCCGCCGCCAGGACCCGCTGCGCCGCGACGTCGCGCTGGTGTTCGCCCCGTTCATGCTGGTGTTCTGCGTCGACATGGCCCGCCGGGGGTACGGCACCCTACCGCGCTGGGTGGACGCGGTCAGCGCCGCCGCGATCCTCGCCCAGCCGTACCTCACGCTCCGTCTCGCCGGGCGGCTCCGGGCCGTCCCGCGGGCCCTGACCGCCGGGGCGCTGCTGGGTTATGTCGCGGTCCTGATCGCCGTCGTGCTCGCGCCCCGGCCGCTGCCGGACTGGGTCCGGATCCTGTCGGTGCTCTACTTCCTGGGCGTCGAGGTCCTCGCCGCGACGCTGCTCTACGGCGAGGCCCGGACCCGGACCGGCGCGAACCGGGCCCGGCTCATGATCGCGGCCGGCGCGACGTTCGTCTTCGGCTGCGTCATCCTGCTGCGGGTGCGCGGCGGTGAATCCCCGCTGCGCCCGGTCAGCGTGGTGTTCGCCCTGATCAGTGCGCTCGGCTACCTGATCGCGTTCCAGCCGCCGCGATGGCTGCGCCGGGCGTTCTCGGCCGCCGCCGCGCAGACCGTCACCGAGCAGCTGCTGCGGGCGCCCGCCGACTCCCCCGACCAGGTCTGGCAGACCTACGCCGAGATCATGCGGGTGCAGACCGGGGCGGACGCGGTCGCCGTCCTGCTGCACTCGGCGGGCGGGGCGTACCGGCGGATCGCGTATTCCGGCCCGGGGCTGCCGGCCACCGGCGACCCGATCGACACCGACCTGAGCCGGCTGGCCCGCCACCCCGTCCCGGTCCGGCTGCGCGACGCCGAGGGGGGCGCCGGACTGGTCGGCCACTTCGGTACCGGGCTGGCCGACGACTTCGTCCGCGTGCTGCGGATGCGGGTGCCGCCCGACGTCGAGGGGGCGGTGCTGCTCTTCAACCGGCACCGCAACCTGTTCAGCGAGGACGACCTGCGGTTGCTCGCCGACCTCGGCGGGCAGGCCGGGCTGCTGGCCGAGCGGCAGGCGATCACGGCCGAACTGAGTGCCTCGGTGGCCGCGCTGACCCTGGCCAGTCAGGCGAAGAGCGACTTCCTGGCGAACATGAGCCACGAGTTGCGTACCCCGTTGAACGCCATCATCGGTTTCAGTGACCTGATGCGGCTCGAAGAGCCGGAGGGTGACCGCCGGCGGGTGCCCGCCGAGTGGGTGGACCACGTGCACGGCAGTGGCCGGCACCTGCTCGGGCTGATCAACGACATCCTCGATCTGACCAAGGTCGAGTCCGGGCGGATGGAGCTGCGGCTCGCCCCGGTACGGGTGGACACCACCATCGAGGAACTGCTGACCGGCCTGGCGCCGCTGTTCACCGGCAAGCGGCTCGCGGTCCGCGCCGACCTGGCCCCGGTGACCGCGCTCGCCGACCGGCTGCGGTTCCGCCAGATCGTCGAGAACCTGCTCTCCAACGCGATCAAGTTCACGCCCGACGGCGGCAACGTGACGGTCAGCGCCCGTGCCGCCGGCGACCGGGTCCGGATCGTGGTGGCCGACACCGGCGTCGGCATCGCCACCGAGGACCTGGAACGTGTCTTCGAGGAGTTCCAGCAGGCCGGCGATCCGGAGCGGCGGCACTCCGGCACCGGACTCGGGCTGGCGCTGACCCGGCGACTGGTCGCCGCCCACGACGGGGAGATCAGCCTGGTGTCGGAGCCGGGCCGCGGCAGCGAGTTCACCGTCGACCTGCCGGCCGTGACCATCGCCGCCTCCGCCGCCCACCCGGGCACCGGGCCATACGTGCTGCTCATCGAGGACGACCCGCAGTCCGCCGAGCTGATGAGCACCCAGCTGGGCAACGCCGGCTACCGGGTGGAGGTGGCCGGCACCGGGGAGAGCGGCCTGGCACTGGCCCGCGAGCACCGGCCCGACGCGGTCGTCCTGGACGTCACGCTGCCCGGCATCGACGGCTGGGAGGTGCTGCGCCGCTTCAAGGCCGACCATCTGCTCTCCGGCATCCCGGTCTTCTTCGCCAGCATCCTGGACGAGGCACCGACCGGGATCGCCCTCGGCGCGCACGACTGGTTCGTCAAACCGGTCGAGCAGTCCGCGCTGCTCAGCGCCCTGACCAACGCGGTCGCCGCCCGGCCCGTGCCGCGCGTGCTGCTGGTCGACCACGACGACGACGCCCGGCACGCCATCGCCGAGGGGCTGCGGGCCGGCGGTGCCGACGTGGTGGCCTGCGCCGATGCCCGCGACGGGCTGGCCCGCAGCCGCACCGGCGAGTTCGACCTGATCGTCTGTGACATGCAGTCGCCCGAGGAGGACGGGTTCAGCCTGCTCGCGGCGATCGAGCAGGACCCGTCCGGCCGGCACACCCCGGTGCTCGGTCTGAGCGCGGCGGCCTTCGCCTCCGGCGACACGACCCCGCTGATCGCCACCGCGATGGCCGGTGGGGCGGTCGCCGAGGCGCTGGCCGGTCCCGAGGTCCTGCCCCCACGGCTCGGTCTGCGGCCCGCCGTCCTGCCCGGCCCGCATCCGGCGGCGCGGCGCGGGACGACGCGGGTCCCGGAGATCACCGTCACGCTCCGCAGCGCAGTCCCACCCACCGACGCCCGGAGGACCGAACCGTGAAGGCACCGCACCGCATCCTCCTCGTCGAGGACGAGGAACTGAACCGCATGCTGGTCAAGGCGGTCCTGGCCCGGGCCGCCGTCGCCGCGGTCCGGGACGCCGAACTGGTCGACGCCGCGACCCTGGCCGCCGCCCGGGAACGCCTGGCGGACACCGAGTTCGACCTCATCCTGCTCGACCTCAACCTGCCCGACGGCAACGGCCTCAACCTGGCCCGGGAACTCGCCGCGACCGGGCAGCCACGGCCGCCGGTCGTCGCGGTCACCGCCAGCGTGCTGCCGCAGGACCAGAAGGCGGCGCTGGAGGCGGGCTGCGACGACTTCCTCGACAAGCCGTACGCCGCCGCCGACCTGGTCGCCACGATCGCCCGCCACCTGGGCGAGAGCTGATCAGGCGGGGGCCAGGACGATCTCGGCGCGGGCCCGGCCGTCGCGTTCGCTGACCACCGCCAGCACCTCACCGGCCGGGTCGAAGACCGCGTACGGCCCCTCGATGCCGACCGCCGGGAGCGGGCCGCCGTGCCGGAGCACCCGGGTCTCCTCCTCGGTGGCGATGCGCTGCGGGAAGGCGCGGCGGGCGGCCTCGGTGAGCGGGAGGCCGATCACGTCGGGCGCGCGTTCCTCCAGCTCGGCGAGGGTGGACGCGGCGTCCAGGGTCATCCCGCCGACCGCGGTGCGCCGCAGTGCGGTGAGATGGCCGCCGATGCCGAGGCCGGTGCCGAGGTCACGGGCGATGGCCCGGATGTACGTCCCCGACGAGCACGTCACGTCGATGTCCACGTCGACCACGTCCCGGTCCGCGGGCCGCCGGATGTCGAGCACGTCGAGCCGGTGGACGGTGATCCGGCGGGCCGGGATCTCCACGGTCTCGCCCTCGCGGACCCGTTTGTACGCCCGCTCCCCGTTGATCTTGATGGCGCTGACCGCGCTGGGCACCTGGTCGATCTCGCCGACCTGCGCGGCCAGCCCGGCCCGGATCGCCTCGTCGGTGACGTGCCCGGCCGGGACGGTCGCGGTCATCTCACCCTCGGCGTCGTCGGTGATCGTCGACTCCCCGAGCCGGATCGTCGCGGCGTAGCTCTTCTCCGCGCCGATCACGTAGGTCAGCAGGCGGGTGGCCCGGTTGACCCCGATGATCAGGACACCGGTCGCCATCGGGTCCAGCGTCCCCCCGTGCCCCACCCGCCGGGTCTTCGCCAGCCGCCGGATCCGGGCGACGACGTCGTGCGACGTCATCCCGGCCGGTTTGTCCACCACGATCAGTCCGTCCGTGTTCACCCGCCCAGCCTATGGGTAACGGTCGCCGGGCCCGTCCGGCCGGTCGCCGGTGTGGCCGCGACGGCACATCGTCAGCGGACGGCGCCGGTGACCAGCCAGCGCGGCGAACGCCAGCGCCAGATCAGGCCGGCGAACCGGGCCATGGTGAACAGCCCGAGACCGGCCCACACCCCACCGAGACCCAGATCCAGCGCGTACGCCGTCCAGATCGCCGGCAGGAAGCCGAGCAGCGCCGACAGGATGGTCAGCGTGCGCAGGAACGCCACGTCCCCGGCCCCGATGAACACGCCGTCCAGTGCGTAGACGACGCCCGCGAACGGCAGCAGGGCCACGAACCAGGGCCAGATGACCGCCGCCTGATCGTGCACCGCCGGATCCGGGGTGAACCAGCCCGGCACCACCGAGGCGCCGGCCGCGGCCAGGGCGGCGAAGGCCACCGCGGCGACACCACCGGCCAGGGTGACCCGGCGGGCCACGTCGCGGGCCTCGTCCGGATCGCCGGCGCCGAGGGCCGCGCCGACCAGCGACTGGGCGGCGATGGCCACCGCGTCCAGGGCCAGGGCGGCGAAGAACCAGAGTTGCAGCCCGATCTGGTGCGCGCCGACGGCGGCGATGCCGAACCGGGACGCCACGGCGGTCGCCGAGAGGAAGCAGGCCTGGAACGCGGCGCCGCGGATCAGCAGGTCACGGCCGAGCACCACCTGCTGCACGATGATCGACGGTTTCGGGCGCAGTGCCCGGGTCTCCCGGACCAGCGCGATCAGGAAGAGCGCACCGCCGAGGGTCTGCGCGGTCACGTTCGCGATCGCCGAGCCGGTCAGCCCGAGGCCGGCGGTGTAGACCAGGAGCGGGCAGAGGATCGCGGAGAGCACATTGGCGCCCAGGACGATCCAGAGCGGCCGGCGGGTGTCCTGGACGCCGCGCATCCAGCCGTTGCCGGCCGCGGCGAGCAGCAGGCCGGGCGCGCCCAGAGCGGCGATCCGCAGCCAGCCGGCGGCGGCCTCGGCGGTCGCCGGGTCACCGGCCAGGAGCCGGGCGAGCGGGTCGGCGGCGACCGTGCCGAGCAGGGCGAGGAGCAGTCCGGTACCGAGGGCCAGCCAGGAGGCCTGGACGCCCTCGGCGACCGCGGCGGCCCGGTCCCCGGCACCGAAGCGGCGGGCGGCGCGGCCGGTGGTCCCGTACGCCATCAGCGTCCCGAACCACACGGCGAACGACATCACCGTCCCGCCGATCGCGACGGCGGCCAGCGGGAGGGACCCGAGGTGGCCGACGACCGCGGTGTCGACGAGGACGTAGAGCGGCTCGGCGGCCAGGACCACGAGCGCGGGCAGGGCCAGGCCGGCGATCCGGCGGGCCGTGGCGGTGCGCTGCGGCTGGGTGGGCGCATCGGCAGGCGGGCTCATGGGAACCCATGATGCCCGCCTACCGGTAAGGGCCGCAAGGCGGCCCGTCACTTACAAACCTACTGACGCGTGTCCATCGACGTCTGGAGGGCGCGGCGCGCCTGCTCGGCGGCGTCGTCAGCGGGCTTCGGCTTCGGCTTGGCAGCCATGGAGAGATCCTTCCGGTGGAACGGGCGCACGGGCGCCCGAGAGCAGTCGAGCGGGGCGTCACCAGCCGGCGCGGGATCGCCGCGGCCTGTGCCGGGTGACGCGACCCGGGCCGGTAGGCGCGGGCGGCTCGAGGTTTCGCGGACGGCCTCGGTGCCAGCCGAGCGAAACCAAATCACCGTTCAGGCCAAAACTAACGTTCAGTCCCGCCGCAGCAGGCCCGGATCCCGCGATCCGGGACAGAAAAAGCGGAGGCCACCCTCTCAGGTGACCCCCGCCACGCAGCGGAAACATCTCTAATTCAAGTGTTCGTCGACCAGCCTGCGAACCGTGTCCACCACGTCGGAAGGCTCGCCGTACCCGGTGAAACCGGCCGCCAGACGGTGCCCGCCACCGCCCTGCGACACCGCCACACCGCTCACGTCGACCGCGCCCTTGCTGCGCAGCGACACCGACCACTCGCCCGCCGCCACCTGCTTCACCACCACCGACACGTCCGCCTCGGCGACCGAGCGCACCGGATCGATCAGAGTGTCGAGCACGTACGGCGGCTGCCCGTACCGCTCCAGGTCGGCCAGCGTCGCATACGTCCAGACCATGCCCCGGCCACCGGCCGCGGCCGGCTCCAGGACCGCCCGCCCCAGCACCTCGCCGGTCAGCTTCATCGCCCCGAACGGCTTGCTGTCGAAGATCTGCCGGGAGATCTCCCCCGGCCGGATCCCGGTGGCGATCAGCCGCGCCGCCAGCTCGTGAACCGATACCGTCGTCATGTCGAACTTGAACGACCCGGTGTCGGTCGCCAGAGCGACGTAGAGGCACTCCGCGATCTCGGGGTCCAGCGGCACCCCGAGACGGCTGAGCAGCCCGTCAGCGACCACCGAGGTGGCCGCCGCCTGCGGATCGACCAGCCGCACCCCACCGAAGCCGGTGTTGGACGCGTGATGGTCGAGAACCACACTGGCCGGCGCGGCCGCGAGACGGCCGGCGAGCGCGCCGAGACGCGACTCGCTCGCCACGTCGAAGACCAGGACCAGGCGCGGGTCGGCGAACGCGTCCGGCTCCGGCACCAGCAGGTCGGCACCCGGGAGCCTCTGGTACGGCGTGGGCACCACGAAATCGCCCGGGAACGTCGCGCGCACCCGGGTGAACCCCAGGCGCCGCAGACCCAGCCCGAAGCCCAGCATGCTGCCGAGCGCGTCCCCGTCCGGGTTCACGTGGCAGATCAGCTGGATCTCGTCGTCGAGGCCGGCCGAGCGGACCGCCGCCACGGCGGCGGCCCACTGTTGCGCGGACGGGCCGAGAGTCACCCCTTGTCCTCGCGGGCGCCCACCCGCTCCGGCTCGTCGTCCTCGACCTCGTCGTCCTCGTCACTCTTGTACGGATCCGGATCGCCGGCATAGGTCGCGCTCGCCGCGATCTGCTGGACCTCCTCGTCCCGGTGCCGCGCCTCGGCCAGCAGATCGTCGATCTCCTTGACGTGGTGCAGGACGTTGTCCAGCACGAACGTCAGGCTCGGCGAGTGCCGCAGAGCGAGCGCGTGACCGACCCGGGTGCGCAGCATGCCCTTGGCGCTCTCCAGGGCGGCCGCCGTGGAGGCCTGCTCGGTCGTGTCACCCAGCACGGTGTAGTAGACCGTCGCCTCGCGCAGGTCGCCGGTGATCCGGGCGTCCGTGATCGTCACCATGCCGAGACGGGGATCCTTGATCTCCCGCACCAGCCTGGCCACCAGCTCCTTGATCCGCTCCGCATGCCGGCGCGTCTTGGCTGGGTTGGACATCTCGCCCACCTCCGACTGTGTATCCCGCGGGTCGTACCGCCCCCGCCCAACTGCTGAAGCGTACCCAGGCGCTCAATCGTCCTCGCCGTACAGCCTTCGCTTCACGGACAGCAGCTCGATCTCGGGACGGCCGGCCACCTGGTTCTCGCAGGTGTCGACGACGGCACGCGCCTGGGACGCCTCCGCCGCCACCACGGCCACCCCGATCTGTGCACGGCCGTGCAGGTCGTGCAGACCGACCTCGGCGACGCTGACCTCGAATTTCTTCAGCATCGCGATGATCGGCCGGACATAGGAACGCTTCTGCTTCAGCGAGTGCGAGTCACCGGGCAGGAGCAGGTCGAAGATCGCGGTCTCGGTATACATCAGCGAGCACGTTACTGCGGTTCCTGAGATGGATCAGCTGTATTTCCGGGCCACCAGCACATCCCGCTCGATGCCCTGGTCCACCCGGTGCGCCAGGGGCTGGAACTCGATCAGCTTCAGGCCGTTCGCCACCAGGATGTCCTCGGCCAGCTCGCGCTTGGCGACCTTGGTGTTCCAGGAGATTCCGACCGCGCCACCCGGGCGCAGCAGCTTCAGCCACTCCGGCACGGCCCGCTCCAGCAGGTCCAGCGGGCGCCGGGTGATGCCACCGCCGTCATCGTCGTAGCTGCCGTGGGCGACCCCGTACGGCAGGTCGGTGACGATCAGGTCGGCGACGTTGCCCTTGATCAGCCCGTCCAGGCCGGTGGTGTCCGCGTTCAGCACGATGATCTTCTGCACCGCGCCGGCCTTGTGGTCGTCCTTGCTGGCCGCGAGGGTCACCTCCAGCCGCCTGGCAGCCCGGCGGCCCTGCCGGCGCACCGTGATCAGGTCGGCGGTGTGCTTGAGCCGCTTGCGCTTGAGCCAGGTCTGCAGGAACAGCTTGTACGCCTCGACGTCCTTGCCGTCGATCTCCACGCCGATGCCGTCGTACCCGTACATCAGGGCCTGGTTGAGCGTGGTGCCGCGGCCGCACAGCGGGTCGAAGACGGTGAGGTTGCCGTCGAGCATCCGCGGAGCGAAGGCGGAGCCGAGCAGAGTGAGGTTCAGCACCAGCTTGGTGAACTGCTCGTTGGTCTTCCCCGCGTACTTCGGGATGGTGATCAGGTCGCTGTCATACCGGGCGAGAGGTGTCAGCGCGAGAGGACGCAGCAGGACATCGTCGACACGCTCGAAGAGCGCATAGGCCGAGGACAGATTCGAGAGGTACGCGACATCGCGCTCGGAGAGCTCCGCGGCGAACGTCAGATACTCCACGCCGCCGAGCACGGTCACGCCGACGTCGTCGAGCGCGGTGGACAGCACCGGGCCGAACGCGGCCAGCTCCGCCTGGGACATGCGGGACGCCTGGTCGGCGTAGACGCGGTTGGCGGATGGAGCGAGCAGCATGGCATAGCGGGACATGCCGCCATTCTGCCGAGACGGCCCCCGGTGCCGAAGCACCGGGGGCCGTCATCGAGCTCAGGAGCTTATGCGCGCGGCTTCTCGCGCATCTCCCACGTCTCGATCGTGTCGCCGACCTGCGGCGAGCCGTAGCCGCTCAGGGTCAGACCACACTCGAAGCCCTCGCGGACCTCGGTGGCGTCGTCCTTGAACCGCTTCAGCGAGCTGATCGTGACGTTGTCGGCCACGACCGTGCCGTCCCGGATGATCCGGGCCTTGGCGTTGCGCTTGAGCAGGCCCGAGCGGACGATACAGCCGGCGATGAGGCCGATCTTGGACGAACGGAACACCTCGCGGATCTCCGCGGTGCCCAGCTCGACCTCTTCGTACTCCGGCTTGAGCAGGCCCTTCAGAGCCGCCTCGATCTCCTCGATGGCCTGGTAGATCACGCTGTAGTAGCGGATCTCCACGCCGGCGCGGTCGGCCATCTCCTTGACCTTGTTGGAGGCCCGGACATTGAAGCCGATGATCGTGGCGATCTGGTCCGACGAGGCCGACGCCAGGTTGACGTCGCTCTCGGTGATCGCACCGACGCCGCGGTGGATGACCTTGAGCTCGACCTCGCTCGGAATCTCGATCTTGAACAGCGCCTCTTCGAGGGCCTCGACCGAACCCGAGCCATCACCCTTGATGATCAGGGTGAGAGCAGTCGTCTCGCCCTTCTCGATCTCGCGCATGATGTCTTCCATCGACTTCCGGCGACCCGAGTTGGCGAAGGTCGCCGCACGACGGCGAGCCTGCCGCTGCTCGGCGATCTGCCGCACGGTGCGGTCGTCCTCAGCCGCGAGGAAGGTGTCACCCGCACTCGGGACCGAGGTGAGACCGAGCACCAGGACCGGCCGCGCCGGAAGCGCCTCGGCCACCTGGTTGCCGTGCTCGTCGAGCATGGCCCGGACGCGACCGTGCGCGCCACCCGCCACGATCGAGTCGCCGGCCCGCAGCGTGCCCTTCTGCACCAGGACGGTGGCCACGGCACCGCGACCCTTGTCCAGGTGCGCCTCGACCGCGACACCCTGGGCGGGGCCGTCGATCGGAGCGGTCAGCTCGAGCGCCGCGTCGGCGGTCAGCAGGACGGCCTCGAGGAGGTCGTCGATGCCGATGCCGGGCTTCGCCGCGACGTTGACGAACATCGTGTCGCCGCCGTACTCCTCGGCGAGCAGGCCGTAGTCCGTCAGCTGCTGCCGGACCTTGTCCGGGTTGGCGTCCGGCTTGTCGACCTTGTTCACCGCGACGACGATCGGCACGTCGGCCGCCTTCGCGTGGTTGAGCGCCTCGACCGTCTGCGGCATGACGCCGTCGTCGGCCGCGACCACCAGGATCACGATGTCGGTGACCTTGGCGCCACGGGCACGCATGGCGGTGAACGCCTCGTGACCCGGGGTGTCGATGAAGGTGATCGCCCGGTCCTCCCCCTGGTGGGGGACGACGACCTGGTAGGCGCCGATGTGCTGGGTGATGCCACCCGCCTCGCCGGCGACCACGTTGGTCTTGCGGATCGCGTCGAGCAGCTTCGTCTTACCGTGGTCGACGTGACCCATGACGGTCACCACCGGCGGACGGGTGACCAGACGGTCCTCCGCCACCGCGGCGTCGAGGTCGATGTCGAACTGCGCGAGCAGCTCACGGTCCTCGTCCTCGGGGCTGACGATCACCACGTTGAAGCCCAGGTGCTCACCGAGCAGCAGCAGGGTGTCGTCCGACACCGACTGCGTCGCGGTGACCATCTCACCCAGGTTGAACATCTCCTGGACGAGCGAACCCGGGTTGGCGTTGATCTTGTCGGCGAAGTCGGAGAGCGACGAGCCACGCGAGAGCCGGACGTCCTGGCCGTTACCGCGGGGAGCGCCAGAGCTCATCTGCGGTGCGGACAGGTTGTCGAACTCTTGACGCCGCTGCTTCTTCGACTTGCGGCCACGCGTCGGCCGGCCGCCGGGACGCCCGAAGGCACCCGCCGCGCCGCCGCCACGGCCACGTCCACCGGGACCGCCGCCACCCGGACGACCGGGAGCGCCGGCGCCGACCGGACCACCGGTGCCGCCACCGGGGCCACCCCGGTAACCGCCACCGCCGGCACCGCCGCCGCCACCGGGACGGAAGCCGCCACCGGCACCGCCGCCGCCACCGGGACGGAAGCCGCCACCGGCACCGCCGCCGCCACCGGGACGGAAGCCACCGCCGCCGCCACCGGGGCCGCCACGACCGCCGCCGGGACCACCGGGACGGCCTGCGCCACCACCGGGGCCGCCGCGACCGGCGCCGGGACCGGCGGGACGCTGCGAGGGCATCGAGGCGGGGCTGGGCCGCGGCGGCATCGAGGCAGGGCTCGGCCGCGGCGGCATGCCCGCCTGGTTCGGACGCGGCATCGAGGACGGCGAGGGACGCTGAGCGCCGCCGCCGGAGACACCGAACGGGTTGTTACCCGGGCCACGGGCAGGCGGGCGCGGAGCGCCGCCGGCCGGGCCGGGACGGGGACCACCGGGGGCACCCGGACCACCCGGACCACCGGAACGACCGGCACCGGCGGCGGGCGAACCCGGACGAGGCGGAACGCTGCCGGGGCCCGGACGCGGGCCACCACGCTGGGCGCCACCGTCGGTCGAACCCTGACGGCGCTCGGCATCCCGCGTGCGGGCGGCCTGAGCGGCCTTGACCGCGGCCTCCTGCTCGGCCTTCAGTGCCGAGGCGCGCGCCTCGGCGGCCGCCACCTCGATGTCGTGCGCACTGGCCGGCTTCGCGACCGGGCCGGGCATCGGGCCCGGCCGGCCGGGAACGGCCGGCTTGGGCCGGACGAACGGGCCGGGGGTGGGCGCGGGGGAAGTAGGGCTGTTGGAGGGGGCGCTCTGCGACGGACCCGGACGACGCGGCGGCTGGGGCCGCCCCATCGGCGGACCCGGACGCGGGGAGCCGGACGGAGCGGGGCCACCGGAGGTGGGCGCGCTCGACGCCGGAGCCGACGGAGACGCCGGAATGGCGCCACCCTGCTCCAAGGCGCCACGCAGCCGGCGGGCCACAGGGGCCTCGACGGTGCTGGACGCGGATTTAACGAACTCGCCCATGTCCTTCAACGTGGCGAGAACGGTCTTGCTATCGACCCCGAGCTCTTTGGCGAGCTCGTGTACGCGGGCCTTGCCTGGCACTGCACTCCTCACTTCGAGGTCGTGCGAGCAGCGCCCGCACAGACCTCACTCGTGCACTAGAAGCCTGGTCATTTCAGGGACTTCATCGTGTGCTCATCTGGGTCGTCCTACCTTGCTCGGTCGTGACGGGGCGGCGACGCCTCGTCATCAGTTGATCCGCATGGCACGGAGACCGTGCGGATGTGCTCCGCAAGCAGTTCTGGGTTAGCAAGTCCAGTGAGACGCAACGCACGCCCGAAGGCGCGGCGCCGCTCTGCCTGCGCGAAGCAGGCCGGATCGGGATGCAAATGCGCTCCCCGCCCCGGCAGTCGGCGGGCCGGATCGGGCAGAAGCCGGAGGTCACCCCCCGAATCTGCCGCGACGAACCGCAGCAAACGATTGGCCGGCGCGCGTTTGCGGCAGCCGATGCAGGTTCGCATCGGGCCGACCGAGAGTAAGTCTACCTCTCGTTCGCGCCGCACGCGTATCCGGTCAGTTCCCCGTCCCGGCCGCATCACGGTCCGAGACGCCGGCCGGCTCGCTGTCCGGACGGATGTCGATGCGCCAGCCGGTGAGACGAGCGGCCAGCCGGGCGTTCTGTCCCTCCCGGCCGATCGCCAGGGACAGCTGGAAGTCGGGCACGGTCACCCTGGCCGTACGGCTGGCCGCGTCGACCACCTCGACCCGCAGCGCCTTGGCCGGCGAGAGCGCGTTGCCGACGAAATGAGCCGGGTCGTCCGACCAGTCGATGATGTCGATCTTCTCGCCGTGCAGCTCGCTCATGACCGCCCGGACCCGCTGGCCCATCGGGCCGATACAGGCACCCTTCGCGTTCACGCCCTGCACGGTCGACCGCACCGCGATCTTCGTACGGTGACCTGCCTCACGTGCGATCGCGGCGATCTCCACGGTGCCGTCGGCGATCTCCGGCACCTCGAGGGCGAACAGCTTCTTCACCAGGGCCGGGTGCGAGCGGGACAGGGTGATCTGCGGGCCGCGGAAGCCCTTGGCCACGTGCACCACGATGCAGCGGATCCGGGTGCCGTGCGGGTAGCTCTCGCCGGGCACCTGCTCGGACTGCGGCAGGACCGCCTCCAGCTTGCCCAGGTCGACAGTCACGATGTGCTTCTCGGCACGTGCGGCGTCGGCCTGCACCACACCGGTGACCAGGTCCCCGTCGCGCCCCGCATACTCACCGAAGTGCTGCTCGTCGGTCGCCTCCCGGAGCCGCTGGAGGATCACCTGCTTGGCGGTCATCGCCGCGATGCGGCCGAAGTCGTGCGGTGTGTCGTCCCACTCCCGCACCACCGAACCGTCCGCGTCCAGCTCCTGTGCCAGCACGGAGGCCACACCGCTCTTGCGGTTGATGTCCACCCGGGCGTGGCTCTCCGCGCCCTCGGTGTGCCGGTAGGCGGTCAGCAATGCGGTCTCGATGGCCGCCAGGATCGTCTCGAACGGGATCTCCCGCTCGCGCTCCAGGGCGCGCAGCGCCGCGAGGTCGATGTTCACTCCTCGCCCTCCCCTTCGTCGTCGTCTTCTTCGTCCGACTCGTCGAACTCGGCTTCGTCCATGCGTTTGAACTCGATCTGGACCTTGCCCGCACCCAGCTCGGCGAAGCTCAGCTCCCGGATCGTGGAATCCACGTCGAGAGTCACGCCGGTGTCGCCGACCGCGATGACGCGGCCGGTCAGCCCGTTCACCGCGACCAGCCGGCCGGTGTTGCGCCGCCAGTGCCGCGGCTCGGTGAGCGGCCGGTCCACCCCGGGCGAGCCGACCTCCAGCTGATACTCCCCGGCGAGCACCTCGCCGCCGGCCTCCTCGGCCGCGTCGAGCGCCCCGGAGATCTCCCGGGAGATCACCGCCACGTCGTCCAGGCTGATGCCGCCGTCGGTGTCGATCAGGACCCGGACCACGTGCCGGCGGCCGGCCCGGGACAGGGTGAGGTCCTCCAGGTCGTAACCGGCCTTGACCACGACCGGCTCGATCACCTCGCGGACCCGGGCACGCGCGGCGGCCAGATCGACGCGGGGAGGAGTGGGGGTACGGGTCTCCGGCTCCGGCCGGGTGCGGCGGGCGCCGGGGCGACCGCCGGGCCGGGCCCCGGCGCGACCACGCTGCGTCATCGGGCTCGACCTCTCGCTAGCTTTCTCGCAGGAACGACTATATGCCGCCGGGCAGTTCATGGCCCCGCGGCTGACGCGAAGCGTAACGTGCCGGTGGGCGGGGCGAAGCAGCGCCGCACCGAATGGTGTTGACTGGCACCGTGCTGACGACCTCACGGCGGATCCTCCTCGGCGCCCTGGCGGGTTCGGCCGCGCTCGCGGGCTGCGGTGTCTTCGACGGGGATCCGGAGCCCGCTCCCCCACCGGACTCCTTCCAGCCCCTGCTCGACGAGGCACTCGCGCTCGCCGCGTCGTACGACCGGGTGATCGCCGCGCAGCCCGCTCTGGCCGCCCGGCTCACCCCGCTGGCGGAGGACCACCGGGCGCACGCCGCCGACCTCGCCCGGGTGATCGGGGTGACGGTGGCGTCCGCGGCACCGTCCGTACCGGTCTCGTCGGCCCCCGCGGGCACGACCGCCACGCTGCGTAAGGCCGAGCAGGCCGCGCAGAAGACCGCGGTCGCGGCCTGCAAAGCGGCCCCGGCCGAGCGGGCCATGCTGGCCGGCTCGATCGCCGCCTGCCGCGCCACCCACGCCGAAGCACTCCGCTGACCTGACCCGATACTGTTCGCGCCGTGACGGAACAACTCGCCGCCGCCCTCGCCGCCGAGGAGGCGGCCATCTATGCCTACGGCGTGATCGGCGTGCATCTGACGGGCTCCGACGAGGTGTCCCGCGCCCGTGCCGCCGAGCTGGAGCACCGGGCCCGGCGCGACGCCCTGGTGGACCGCATCGACGAGCTGCGGGCCAGCGCCGCCCCCGCCCCGGCGGCCTATCGGCTGCCGTTCGAGGTCACCGACCGGGAGGGCGCCCTGAAGCTGGCCGTGCACGTGGAGGACGGGGTGGCCCAGGCGTGGCGGGTCCTGCTGCCGGTCACCGAGGGCGAGGAACGCATCGACGCGCTGTCGCATTTGACCGACTCCGCAGTTCGTGCCACACGGTGGCGGCGCATCGCCGGGGTCACCCCGCTGACAATCGCCTTTCCGGGCCGCCCGGGCTGATGATCGCGCCACCCGGCCGGGACCGATACCCGAGAATGAGGGTGTGATCGTCGAGCTGGACACCACCATGCCCCGCGGATCGCTCGCCACCCGCCTGCGCGACGCGGTCCAGGAGCGCTGGCCGGCCGAGGTCCAGTCGATCGGACTGTGCGGGTCGATGGCACACGGCGACGACACCGAGAGCAGCGACGTCAACGTGGTGGTGGTCACCTACCGCCCGCGGACCGGCCCCAAACCGGCCCGGCGCATCGTCGACGGCGTGCCGGTCGACCTGCGGGTGACGACCGCCGAGGAGGGGCTGGGGCAGGCCCGGCTGCTGACTCCGCAGTGGCCGATGCAGGCCGACACCTACATCACCACGTTTCCGCTGCACGACCCGCAGGAGTGGTTCAAGACCCGCCGCGAGGCCCACCTCAGTCTGCTGGCCGAGGCCCGGCCGATGGAGTTCACCGGCCTGGCCCGGCAGAACTGGGCGATCGCCAACGGCGCGCACGCCCGCGCGGTGCGGCTCACCCAGTGGTATGAGACGGACGCCGCCCTGATCCTGATGGCCGAGGCCCGCCTGCACGCCGCGCTGGTCGCCGGGTTCCTGACCCGCACCTACTTCCGCAACACGGCCGACGCGGTCAAGCACACCGGGGTGGCCGCGGCGGACATGCAGGAACTGGGGGCGATCCTGCGATACCAGGCGGAGGAACTGACCGCGCGCGGCCGTCCGGTCGACGGCCGGCTCGGCGCCCTCTTCGACTAGACCGGCGGGTCAGGGCAGGGTCAGGATCTCGTAGCCGTCGTCGGTCACCACGAGCGTGTGCTCGAACTGGGCGGTCCACCTGCGGTCCTTGGTGACCACCGTCCAGCCGTCGCGCCACAGGTCGTACTCGTGGGTGCCCAGCGTGATCATCGGCTCGATGGTGAACGTCATGCCCGGTTCCATCACCGTGGTGAGCTGCGGGTTGTCGTAGTGCGGGATGTACAGCCCGGAGTGGAAGGTCTCACCGATCCCGTGCCCGGTGAAGTCACGGACCACGCCATACCCGAACCGCCGCGCATACGCCTCGATGACCCGGCCGATCGCGTTGATCGGGCGGCCCGGTGCGACCGCGCGGATGCCCCGCATCATCGCCTCGTGGGTGCGCTCGACCAGCAGCCGGGCCTCGTCGCTGACGTCACCGACGAGGAAGGTGGCGTCGGTGTCGCCGTGTACGCCGTTCAGGTACGCCGTGACGTCGACGTTGATGATGTCGCCGTCCTCCAGCACGGTGGAGTCCGGGATGCCGTGGCAGATCACCTCGTTGAGCGACGTGCAGCAGGACTTGGGGAAACCCTTGTAGCCCAGCGTCGACGGGTAGGCGTGGTGATCGAGCAGGAACTCGTGCACCACCCGGTCGATCTCGTCGGTGGTGACGCCCGGTTTGCAGTGCTCACCGGCGAGCTGGGTGGCCTGCGCGGCGATCCGGCCGGCGATCCGCATCTTCTCGATCGTCTCGGCGGTCTGCACGTGCGAGCCGCGCCACTGCTGGGGACGTTTCTTCCCGACGTACTCGGGGCGGACGATCTGCGCCGGGACCGATCGCGCACGCGACTGCTTTCCCGGCACGAGTGGGGCACGTACGGTCATGAGGAACAGCCTATCCGGCGGCCACGGCACCGACCGGCCCCGTCCTTGCCGCTGCGCGGACCGCTGTGGAATCGTATTCGGCGTGGATCAAGAGGAGGCGGACCCGGGCTTCTCCGCGGTCGGCGAGGTGGCCGGGGATCGTGTCACCGTCACGGTGACCGGTGAGGTCGACATGGCGACCGCCGGAGCGCTGTATCAGGCCGCCACCCCCGATCGGGTGACCGCGGCGACCCTGGATCTGCGGGCGGTCACGTTCTTCGACTCGGCCGCCATCCACACCCTGGTCCGCCTGGCCGACCACTACGCGGGTGAGATCGAGGTGTTCCCCTCCGACCGGGTGCGCCGGGTGCTCGACATCTCCGGCCTCGGCGGGCAGCCCTGGCTCCGGACCGGCTAGAGCCTTAGAAACGCAGCGACCGCCGCAGGGTCACCTCGGAGCCCTCCCCGGATCGGTGCACCGACAGTTCGGTCAGCGCGCCGATCAGGGCCAGGCCGCGCCCGCGGAACCCGGCGTCGCCGGCCGGGCGCCAGGTGCCGGTGTCGCGGACCGTCACCAGCACGGCGTCCGCGTGGAGCGACGCGGTCACGGTGATCACCGGCTCCACCGGGTCCAGCGGGTGCTCGATGGCGTTGGCCGCCGCCTCGGAGACCGCCACCACCAGGTCGAACGCGTCGGAGTCGGGCACCTTGTGCGCGGCCAGGAAGTCCTCCAGCCGGCGCCGCAGCACGGAGAGCCGGCCCGGTTCGGCGGGCAGTCGCAGCACGAACTCCCGGGGCTCGGTGACCTCCAGGGCGACCAGGGCGATGTCGTCGCGGCGGATCTGCCGGGCCGCCTTGGCCAGCAGGGCGTCCAGCAGGTCGTCGATGTGCCCGGTGGGTTCGGCGACGTCGGCGGTCAGCTCGGCGAGGCCGCTGTCGATACCCTGCCGGCGGTCCTCGATCAGGCCGTCGGTGTAGAGCAGGAGCCGGGTGCCGGCGGTCAGCTCGGTCTCCCGGGTCGGGTAGGTGACGGCGCCGAGGGCCCCGATCGGCGGGCCGAGCGCCGCATCGTACAGAAACGTGCCGTGCGCTCCGGGCGGGATCAGCACCGGGGACGGGTGCCCGGCCGAGGAGAAGGTCATCAGCCGGGTCCGCGGGTCGAACCCGACGCAGAGCACGGTCGCGAACTGCCGCCGGCCCAGCGTGTCCACCAGCCGGTTCAGCCGGGTCAGCGCGGCGCCGCAGTCGAAACCCTCCAGCAGGTACGCCCGGAGCGCGTTGCGCAGCTGCCCCATCCCGGCGGCGGCCTGCACACCCTTGCCCACGACGTCGCCGATGACCAGGATCAGCTTGCCGTCCGGACCGGCGATGACGTCGTACCAGTCGCCGCCGACGAGCGCCTCGCTGCTGCCCGGCGCGTACCGCCCGGCCACGATCGCGCCCGGCACCCGCGGCAGCGACTGCGGCATCAGGCTGTGCTGCAGGGTGGAGGCGATCCGGTGCTCGGTCTCGTAGAGGCGGGCGTTGGCCAGGCGCAGCCCGACGAGGCGGGCGAGCTGGGTGAGTACCACGGGCTCGACCGGGATGCCGGGACCGGACCACACCCGCAGTTCACCGAGCGGCGGCCCGCTGGTGGCCGGCAGCGGCAGGATCAGGTCGGGCGGGGCGGATCCGGCGGCACCGCCGTCGCGTTCGGCCCGGCCCTCCGGGGTGGTGAGCACCACCCGGCCGGCCGACGTCATGGCCAGCACGTGCCGGGCCGCCACCTCCAGCACCTCGGCGGTGGTGGGGACGGCGTTGAGGGCGGCGGCCGCGTCGACCAGCCCGCGCAGCCGGCTGACGGTCCGCCGGCGCAGCTGGCCCAGCTCCAGGTTGGCACGGACCCGGGCGGTCAGCTCCCGGGTGGAGAACGGTTTGACCAGGTAGTCGTCGGCGCCCGCGGACAGGCCCTCGACCGCGGACTCCTCACCGGCACGGGCGGAGAGCACGATGATCGGCACGTCCCGGGTACGCGGATCGGAGCGCAGCCCCGTGATGAGGCCGAAGCCGTCCAGCCGGGGCATCATCACGTCGGTGAGCACCAGGTCGAACTGCTGCTCCCGGGCCAGTTCCAGGGCGTCCACGCCGTCCACCGCGGTGACCACGTCCCAGTACGGCCCGAGCAGCCGGGACACGTGTTCGCGCAGGTCGGCGTTGTCGTCGGCGAGCAGGATCCGGCCACCGGTCCCGCGGTGCACCGGCTGCGGGGCGGCCGGCCCGTTCCCGGCCCACCAGGTCGCCTCGTCGACCCAGAGCCGCGCCTCGACCGGGTCGCCGGGCGGTACCGGGTCGTCGCTGAGCCGGTCCGGCGGCAGGTGGGCGGCGCCGAACGGGATCCGGACGAGGAACTCGCTGCCCTTGCCGGGCCGGCTGCGCACGCCGACCGAGCCGCCGTGCAGCCCGGTCAGCTCGTGGACCAGCGCCAGCCCGATGCCGGTGCCCTCGTGGCTGCGGGACCAGGCCCCGGTGACCCGGTGGAACCGGTCGAAGAGCAGCGCCTGCTCGGACTCGGGGATGCCGACGCCGGTGTCGCGCACGGCCAGCACGGCATGCGGGCCGTCGGCGGCGATGCGGACCTCGATGCCGCCCTCGCGGGTGTACTTGACGGCGTTGGAGAGCAGGTTGAAGACGATCTTCTCCCACAGCTCGTGGTCGACGTGGACCGGCTCGGCCAGCGGCGGCGTGTCCACGGTCAGCGTCAGCCCGGCCCGCTCGATGGCCGGCCGGAACGTGCCGGCCAGCCGCGCGGTGTGCTGCGCCAGGTCGGTGGGCCGGAAGACGGCCGCCATCCGCCCGGACTCCATCCGCGAGAAGTCGAGCACGGTGTTGACCAGCTTGAGCAGCCGCAGCGCGTTGCGGTGCACCGGCAGGAGGCGGTCCCGCAGCGCCCCGTCCGGCGCCGCGTCCTCGATGAGATCCTCCAACGGCCCGAGGATCAGGGTCAGCGGGGTACGGAACTCGTGGCTCACGTTCGAGAAGAAGTTGGTCTTGGCCTGGTTCAGGGCGGCCAGCTCGGCGGTCCGGCGGCGCTCCTGCTCGTACGCCCGGACGTTGGCCACCGCACGGGAGATCTGTGCCGCCGCCAGGTCGAGGAAGTCGCGGTAGTCGCCGTCCAGGGCCAGGTAGCGGCTCACTCCGACGACCAGCACGCCGACCGTGTCCGCGGCCACGCCGATCGGCAGCACCAGTGCCTCGGCGGCGGCGGACGGCGCCGGGCTGGTCATCTCGGCCAGCGGGACGCGACCGGGCCGGCCGCCCGTGATCACCGCACGGATCGCCGGGTGCCGGTCGAGGTCGTCCAGGACCAGGCAGGCGAACGGGACGTCCTCGGTGCCGGTGAGCACGGCGGCCGCCTCGACGGCGAGGGCGACCTGGTCCGGGGAGTCGGCCAGGCGCCGGCCCAGAGCGCTGAGGGTGCGGACCCGGCGCTCCCCGAGAACCCGGCTGGTCGTCTCGCTGATGATGCACATCACGCCGCCGGGCACGCCGTCCTCGGACCGGATCGGGTCGTAGGAGACGTCGAAGTAGGTCTCCTCCATGAACCCGTTCCGCTCGATCATGAACGGGTGGTCCCCGGCGTAGAACGACCGGTCGTTCGTGATCACCCCGTCGAACAGCCCGTGCAGCACGCCCCAGACTTCGGCCCACAGCTCACGGCCGGGGCGCCCGAGGAAGCCGGGATGTTTGCCGCCCATCGTCGCGGTGTAGGCGTCGTTGTAGAGCACCAGGTACTCCGGGCCCCAGAAGATGATGATCTGGGCGCGGGAGGCGAGCATGGTGACCACCGCGTCGACCAGCTCGGGCGGCCAGGACGACGGCTCACCGACCGGGGTCGCCGACCAGTCCAGCATGGACATCCGGGCGCCCATCTCGCCGCCGCGCTCGAAGGCGTTGTGCAGCCGCCTCGGCAGGGCGCCCATGTGCATGCCTCCCCCCGTCCGGTCCGGTGGCACGTTAACACCGGACCGGTGTTCCCGCTCGTCAGGCGGCGACGGCACGGGCCCGTGCCGAGGCCTCCGCCAGCGCCGCGAAGGACCGCAGGTCGGCGGTGCGCTCGGGGTGCCACTGCACGCCGAGGGCGAAGGAGCGGCCGGGGTGCTCGACGATCTCGATGATCTGGTCGTCGGGGCACCAGCCGACCGGCAGGAACTCACCCGGGTCGGCGATCGCCTGATGGTGGAACGAATTGACCGTGAGGGTACGGCCGAACAGCCGGTGCGCCGCGCTGCCGTCCTCGACCACCACGTCGTGCCGGCCGTAGTCGGAGGCGCCGGCGGCGAGGGGGTCGGTGCCGGCCGCGGCCCGGTGGCGCTCGTGGCCGACCACGTCGGGCAGGTGCTGGTGCAGCGAGCCGCCGGTGGCCACGGCCATCAGCTGCATGCCCCGGCAGACGCCGAGCATCGGCATGTCGGCCTTCAGCGCGGCGTTCATGAGCATCAGCTCGGAGGCGTCGCGGACCGTGTCCACCTCGGTGGCCGGGTGGCGCGGTGCGCCCCAGTGGGCCGGGTCGATGTCGCCGCCGCCACAGAACACGATGCCGTCCAGCGCTTCGAGCACGTCGGTGCCCGGGTCGTCCGGGGTGATCAGGACGGCCCGGCCGCCGACGGCGTGCACCGCCTTCACGTAGTTCATCGGCAACATTGCGGCCATCAGGTCGTTGCGGCCGTGGTGGATCTGCTCGGCGTAGGCGGTGAGTCCGATCAGCGGTCTGCGCATGCTTGCGTGAGCTCCTTCGATGCCGCCGCCACCAGGGCACCGAAGAACCGGTGGTCCCGGCTCACCTCCGGATGCCACTGGACACCCAGCACGAAACGCCGCTCCGGGTCCTCGACCACTTCGGGCAGGCCGTCGGCGGCCCGTCCGGTCACGGTCAGCGAGCCCGGGTCGGCGACGCCCTGGTGATGGAAGCAGTTGATGGTCAGGTCCTCGCCCATCAGGGCGGCGATCCGGCTGCCCGGATCGAGAACGGCGAGCTGGGAGCCGTAGACCCCCGGCCCGGGCCGGTGTTTCTCGTGCCCGAGCACGTCGGGCAGGTGCTGGTGCAGGGACCCGCCGGCAGCGACGGTGAGCAGCTGCATGCCCCGGCACACGCCGAGGACCGGCAGGTCGCGGTCGAGAGCGGCGCGGAGCAGCAGCAACTCGGCGGCGTCCCGGTCCGGATGGGTGACGGTGTGCGGGCCACGATCCTGGCCGTACAGCGACGGCTCCAGGTCGGGGCCGCCGGCCAGCACCAGGCCGTCGATCCGGTCGAGCACGTCCGCATCGAGATCGTCCGGCGGCAGCAGCACCGCGCGGCCCCCGGCGAGCCGGACCGCCTCGGTGTAGTCGTGCGGAACCAGCGCGGTCGGGAGATCGGTCCAGACGCCCCAGCTGGCCGGCAGCACATAGGACGTTATGCCGATGATCGGACGCATCGCACCACCGTAGTCACAGGCGCGCGGCGCCGGTGAACCGGCGCCGCGTCACGGGCCCATCTGTCCCACCTACACGGGGATCTGACCCGTACGGGCGGGGATTCGACCCCTTGCACCTTCTTGAACTGGGCGTTTGGAGTCTGATCCCCACCGTAGCGGGTCGGTAAACCTCACAGCGGAGTTACGTACGCTCCGGTGATACCGCCGTCGACGACGAACTGCGAGGCCGTCATGAACGACGCGTCGTCACTGGCCAGGAAGGCGACCGCCGCGGCGATCTCGTCCGGTTCGGCGAACCGGCCCATCGGCACGTGCACCAGCCGGCGGGCGGCCCGCTCCGGGTCCTTGGCGAACAGGTCCATCAGCAGTGGCGTGGCCACCGGCCCCGGGCACAGCGCGTTGATCCGGATCCCCTCCCGGGCGAACTGCACCCCCAGCTCCCGGGTCATCGCCAGCACCCCGCCCTTGCTCGCCGTGTAGGCGATCTGCGAGGTGGCCGCCCCGAGCAGGGCGACGAACGACGCGGTGTTGATGATCGAACCCTTGCCCTGCCGCTGCATGTGCGGGATGGCGTACTTGCAACAGAAGAAGACGCTCGTGGTGTTGACCTTGAGGACGCGCTCCCACGCGTCCAGGCCGGTGACCAGGATCGAGTCGTCGTCCGGCGGTGAGATGCCGGCGTTGTTGAAGGCGATGTCGACGCGGCCGTGCCGCTCCACCACGCCGTCGAAGAGGGCCCTGACCTGTTCCTCGTCGCTGACGTCGCAGGCGACGAACTCCCCGCCGACCTCCGCCGCGATCGACTTGCCCGCCTCGTCGGAGATGTCGACGCAGACGACGAAGGCGCCCTCCGCGGCGAAGCGCCGCGCGGTGGCCAGACCGATACCGCTGCCGGCGCCGGTGATGACGGCGACCCGGTCCTGCAAACGCTCCACTTAGTCTCCCGTAGCCAAGAACACGTTCTTCACGTCCGTGAAGGACAGCAATGCGTCGGGCCCCAGCTCCCGACCGAGACCGGACTGCTTCATGCCGCCGAACGGTGTCCAGTACCGCACCGACGAGTTGCTGTTGACGCTCAGCGCGCCCGTCTCCAGAGCCCGGGAGACCCGCAGGGCACGGCCGACGTCCCGGGTCCACAGCGAGCCGGAGAGGCCGTACTCGGTGTCGTTGGCCAGCCGGACCGCCTCCTCCTCGTCGCGGAACGGCAGCACGCTCACCACCGGCCCGAAGATCTCCTCACGCCAGTGCCGGTCGGTGGTGGAGTGCGCCAGCAGCACGGTCGGCGGGAACCACCAACCGGTGCCGTCGGGAGCCGAGCCGCGGAACGCCACGTCGGCGCCGTCCAGGAAGCCCGCCACCGACGCGCGCTGGCCGGACGAGATCAGCGGTCCCATCTCCGCCTCCGGAGAGGCCGGGTCGAGCACCCGGAACGCCCGCACCGCGGGCTCCAGCAGGGCCAGGAACCGGTCGTACACCGAAGCCTCGACCAGCAACCGGGACCGGGCGCAGCAGTCCTGTCCGGCGTTGTCGAAGACCGCACCGGGCGCCGCGGCCGCCGCGGCCTCCAGATCGGCGTCCGCGAAGACGACGTTGGCGCTCTTGCCGCCGAGTTCCAGGGTGACCCGTTTCACCTGATCGGCGCAGCCTGCCATGATCGATTTGCCGACCTCGGTGGAGCCGGTGAAGCAGACCTTGCGGACCGCCGGGTGGGTGACGAACCGCTGCCCCACCACACTGCCCTTGCCCGGCAGCACCTGGAACACGTTCTCCGGCAGACCGGCCTCGAGAGCCAGCTCGCCGAGCCGGATCGCGGTGAGCGGGGTCAACTCGGCCGGCTTGAGCACCACGGTGTTGCCGGCCGCCAGCGCCGGGGCGAACCCCCAGCCGGCGATCGGCATCGGGAAGTTCCAGGGCACGATGATCCCGACCACGCCGAGCGGCTCGTGGAAGGTCACGTCGACACCACCGGCCACCGGGATCTGCCGCCCGGACAGCCGCTCCGGCGCCCCCGCGTAGTAGTTCAGCACGTCCCGGACGTTGCCGGCCTCCCATCGCGCGTTGCCGATGGTGTGACCGGCGTTGCGTACCTCCAGCTGTGCCAGCTCTTCGAGGTGGTCCTCGACCACCGTCGCGAAGCGGCGCAGGAGCCGGGCCCGCTCACCGGGCGCCACGCGGCGCCATCCGGCGAAGGCGTGCCGCGCGCGCTCGATCGCCGCGTCGGTCTCTTCCAGACCCAGCGACGGTACGGTCGTGAAGACCTCGCCGTCGGCCGGATTGATGACGTCCGTCCTGGTCATGCCGCCACCCTAGATCAAAGCCTCTCGAATCCGCGGCGCAACTCCCAGTCGGTCACCGCGGCGTCGAAAGCGGCCAGTTCGACCCTGGCCATGTTGCTGTAGTGGGCCACCACATCGGCTCCGAAAGCGGCCTCGGCGATCCCGCTCGACGCCCACAGCATCGACGCGTCGCGCAGGGTGCCGGGCACCCGCTCGGCGGTCTCGTCCCGGTAGGCGTCGCCGACGAACTCGTCCTCCAGGGACAGCTCGTTCTCGATGCCGTGCAGCGCGCCGGCGACCAGGGCGGCGATCGCCAGGTACGGGTTGACGTCCCCGCCCGGCACCCGGTTCTCCACCCGCATGCCCTGCCCGTGCCCGGCGATCCGCAGCGCGCAGGTGCGGTTGTCGACACCCCAGCGCAGCGCGGTCGGCGCGAACGAGCCGGGCTGGTACCTCTTGTACGAGTTGATGTTCGGCGCGAAGAGCAGACTGAACTCGCGCATCGTGGCGAGCAGCCCGGCCAGTACCCGCTGCCCGGTCTCGCTCAGGTGGGCGGGCCCGTCGCCGAGCATCGCCGACCGGCCGTTCTCGTCGCGCAGCGAGAAGTGGATGTGGCAGGAGTTGCCTTCGCGCTCGTTGGGCTTGGCCATGAAGGTGAGCGCCATGCCCTCCTGGGCGGCGATCTCCTTGGCCCCGTTCTTGTAGATCACGTGGTTGTCGGCGCTGGTCAGCGCGTCGGCGTAGCGGAAGGCGATCTCGTGCTGGCCGAGGTTGCACTCGCCCTTGGCGCTCTCCGGGATCAGGCCCGCGCCGTACATCTCGTTGCGGATCCGGCGCAGCAGCGGTTCCACCCGGGCGGTGCCGAGCAGCGAGTAGTCCACGTTGTACTGATTGGCCGGGGTCAGATCCCGGTAGCTCTTGCTGAACGCCTGCTCATAGGTGTCCTTGTAGAGGACGAACTCCAGCTCGGTGCCGGCGAACGCGGTCAGCCCGTGCGCCGCCAGCCGGTCGAGCTGGCGGCGCAGGATCTGCCGGGGTGACGCGGGCACCGGCTGCCCGGCGGTGTCGAGCAGGTCGGCGAGGACCAGCGCGGTGCCGGGCTGCCACGGGACCCGGCGCAGCGTGCTGAAGTCGGGCTTCATCACGAAGTCGCCGTAGCCGGTGGACCAGGAGGACATGTCGTACCCGTCGACGGTGTTCATGTCGACGTCGACGGCGAGCAGGTAGTTGCACCCCTCGCTGCCACCGGACACCACCTCGTCCAGGAAGAACCGCCCGTGCAGCCGTTTGCCCTGGAGCCGGCCCTGCATGTCGGTCAGGGCCAGCAGAACGGTGTCGATGGTGCCGTTGTCGACGGATACGTCGAGCTCCTCGAGATCCATGCGCTAAGTCCTATCAGTCGGTCGGCTCGCCGTGGGCGGCCTTTTCCAGGACGTTCTGCTTCGGTCCGGTGAACCACTTGCGGGCACTGGCGAACCACCAGATCGTGGCCGCGCCGACGACCACCGCCACCGCGACGATCGTGTAGTTGAAGGTCTCCGCGGTGATCGGGCTGGCCGGCGGCAGCACGAACAGCACGCAGATGATCCCTACCCAGACGATCGCGATCCATCCGATCGGGGCGCTCCACTTCCCGAGATGCCACGGGCCGGGCTGGAAGTCCGGGCTGAGCCGGCGCAGCAGGACCGGGCCCACGTAGGCGATGTAGAGGCCGATCACCGCGATCGAGGTGGCCGCGAAGTACGCCACCGTGTTCCAGAGCGACGGCAGCACCAGGATCGTGGAGAGCGTCACGCAGAGCCAGATGGAGTTGGTGGGCGTACCGGTGCGCGGGTTGACCTTCTTCCAGATCCGCGAGCCGGGGATGGCGTCGTCGCGGGCGAAGGCGTACGACATCCGGGAGTTGGCGGTGACCGAGGCCATGCCGCAGAACCACTGCGCCACCATGCAGATGAAGAGCAGGAAGATCCCCAGGTCCGTGCCGACCGCGTCGATGAAGATCTGCGCCGGGGGCAGGCCGAGATCGGTGCCCAGCGCGCCCTCGTAGTCCTGGATGGACCAGGTGATCGCGACGAGCAGGACGAAACCGGCGATCACCGAGACGACCACGGACAGCACGATGCCGCGCGGAGCGGCCCGGGCGGCGTCGTGGGTCTCCTCCGCGACGTGCGCGGAGGCGTCGTAGCCGGTGTACGTGTACTGCGCCATCAGCAGGCCCATCAGGACCGCGTAGACGCCCGCCCCGGCGAAGGTGAACCCGGTGGCGTTGTAGACCTCGGTGAACACCTCGGACATGGGTTTGTGCTGGTCGGGGACGATGGCGAGGATGGCGACGATCACCGCGACGCCGATCAGGTGCCACCAGGCGCTGACGTCGGAGAGGATCCGCACCAGGTTGACGCCGAAGGTGTTCAGCAGGCCGTGCACGACGATGATGACCAGGAAGAGCAGGAACGTGGAGAGGGCCGTGACCTCCAGCCCGAAGGTCAGGCTGAGGAAGGCCGCCGTGGTGATCGCCGCACCGAAGTCGATGGCCGCGGTGACGGCGACCTCGCCGAGGAAGTTGAACCACCCGATGAACCAGGCCCACGCGGGTTTGTTCTTCTTGGCCAGCGCCGCGGCCCACCAGTAGAGCGCGCCCGCGGTCGGGTAGGCCGAGCACACCTCGGCCATGGCCAGGGCCACGAAGGTCACCATGATGCCGACGAAGAGCCAGCCCAGAGTGATCGCGACCGGGCCACCGGCCTTCATGGCGATGCCGTACGAGGTGATCGCCCCGGCCAGGATCGAGATGATCGAGAACGAGACGGCGAAATTGGAGAAGCCGGAGAGCCGGCGGTGCAGTTCCTGTTTGTAGCCGAGTTGGGCGAGTCGTTCCTCGTCGGTGCTCATCTGTATGCCCCCTGCAGGAGAAGGACTGTGACCTGAGCCACTGCTTGGGTCATGATCGCTCCGCCGTGTTACGGCCGTCAATGCGCAGGGTTAATTGCGTTGCCGCGCACCGGCGCCGGTGCGAGCCTTGACGGGAGCGATCCCTCGGCCGGATCGACTGTGGACACCTCTCCGCCGGCGGCGGTGCGGGGCGCGGTCACCTCTCTCTTCCTCAGCGCCCGCCTCGCACCGCCGCCGCACCACAGCCCCCCTTTACGAAAGAGTTTTCGCAGCTCGGCAGACCTTCCATCAAAAAATCTACAGCGGCGACTCTAGAAATTTCGCCGATGGCGGCCTACATTTGGTCTGTCGGTCACGGCCGACAAGCAACTGGCACAGTCGCTGAGTTGGAGAAGGAGGACGAGATACCGCAGCAACGCGTAATCACGACGTCCCCGGCCCGACAAGAGGTGATCGCAGCCGATGCCCATCACTCCGGTCGACTGCTAGCGGCACGCAGCCGGTCGACCACATGCGCCGGCAGAGTCCGGCACCAGAATTGAAAAGCCAGGGCCCCGGTTACCCGCCGGGGCCCTGGTCTGTGGCTGGATAGACACCATGGACCGTGACAGTCCGGTGTTCAGCACGGGCCGCGCCGCCGAGACGCTCGGTGTGACGCAGGCCTTCCTCCGCAGTCTCGACGAGGCCGGGCTGATCGAGCCGGAACGCTCGGCCGGCGGCCACCGCCGCTACTCCCGTCACCAACTCGATCTCGCCGCCCGCGTCCGGGTGCTGCTCGACCAGGGTTTCCTGCTCGCCGCCGCCTGCCGGATCGTCACGCTCGAGGACCGTCTCGAAGCCGCCCACCGCCGCGTCCGCGAGCTCGGCGGCACCATCACACCCGAGCAGGACGCGAGCATCCCCACACAGACCCGGCGCGACTGAACCGTACCCGCCGATCCATGGCATGGTCTGCCCATGCCATCGGTGAACCTCGACGACTGGGTGCGGCCCGGGCCGACCGCGGCGCAGCGGCGCACCGACGTGTGGATCGGGCTGACCGTCAGTGCGGTCGCCCTGGTCAACCTCTTCCTCGCCCGCCACGTCGGGATGCTGGCGTCCGCGGAGAGTGCCTCCCTGCCCGAGCAGATCTGCTGGGTGCTGGCCATCACGCTGCCCCTGACCCTGCGCCGGGCGTACCCCGACGTGGTGGCCGTCGTGATCGGCGCCGCCTTCATCGGGGGCCAGGCCCGCGGCTCGCAGGAGCAGCAGGTCACCATCGGTGTCCTGTTCGCGGCGATCTACGCCCTCGGCGCCTGGGGCCGTGACCGCGACCGGGCCCGGGTCCTGCGGCTCGGCATCATCGGTGCCATCTTCGCCTGGCTCGCCGTCGTCTTCATCTTCTTCGCCGGCGAAATCGGCGGCCCCGCCGAGCGGGCCTCCGTCGCGTTCAACTGGTTCGTGGTCAACGCGGCGTTCTTCGCCTTCGGCTACCTGATGGGCGACGCCGCATGGCAGCACGTCCGGAGCACCCACGCCCTCGAGGAGCAGGCCGCCCAACTGCGGGCCACCCAGGAGGTCGCCGCCGAACAGGCCGTCCTCGGCGAACGTGTCCGGATCGCCCGGGAGCTGCACGATGTCGTCGCCCACCACGTGTCGGTGATGGGCATCCAGGCCTCCGCCTGCCGCCGCGCCCTCGACAAGGACCCGGCCCGGGCCCGGACCGCCCTCACCGCCGTCGAGGAGGGCGCCCGCACCGCCGTCGACGAGCTGCGCCGCATGCTCGGAGCGCTCCGCGCCACCTCGGCCGGAGCCCCGGAGAACGTGGTACCGAACGCCGGCATCGACCGGCTCGGGGAGATCACCGACCGGGCCCGCGAGGCCGGGCTGACCGTCCGGTACGCCGTCTACGGTGATCCCGTACCGCTGCCCGAGTCGCTGTCCCAGGCCGCCTACCGGATCGTCCAGGAGGCGGTGACCAACACCCTCAAACACGCCCACGCACGGGTCCTCGACGTCCGGGTCCGGTATCTCAGCGGCGAACTCGAACTCGACGTCACCGACGACGGCCGCGGCGGGCCACCGTCGGCCGGCGGCATGGGCCTGGTCGGCATGCGGGAGCGGGTGGCGGTGCACGACGGCGCCCTGGAGAACGGGCCGCACCCGGACGGCGGCTACCGGGTGCGGGCGCGGTTCCCGTACCAGGCGGGAGTGGCCCGATGAGCGTCACCGTGCTCCTCGCCGACGACCATCAGCTGGTGCGTACCGGATTCCGGGTCATCCTCGAGATGGAGGACGACATCACCGTCGTCGGCGAGGCCCCCGACGGCGGTCAGGCGGTCGAGATGGCGCTGCGGCTGCGGCCCGACGTGGTGCTGATGGACGTCGAGATGCCCGGTGTGGACGGCCTCGAGGCGACCCGGCGGATCAGCGCCGCCGGCGGCCCGTCGGTGCTGATCCTGACCACCTTCGACCGTGACGACTACCTGTTCGCGGCGTTGCGCGCGGGCGCCAGCGGTTTCCTGCTCAAGAACGGCACACCGGAGGCCCTGACCGAGGCGGTACGGGTGGTGGCCGCCGGTGAGGCGCTGCTCGCCCCGGCCGTCACGCGGCGCGTCATCGCCACCTTCACCACACCGGGCACCACCGGTGTACGCCTGGACCAGCTCACCCCACGCGAACACGAGGTGCTGGTCCTGCTCGCCGGCGGGGCCACCAACGCGGAGATCGCGACCACCCTGCGACTCGGCGAGACGACGGTGAAGACGCACGTCAGCCGGGTGCTCATGAAGATCGGCGCCCGCGACCGCACCCAGGCCGTGGTGCTGGCGTACGAGCTGGGCGTGGTCCGTCCCGGAGGCTGAGGGTCCTTCCGGAGGATGACGTCCCCGCGCCGGACGACACCGCATCGATGATGATCTAGCGTTCTGGTCATGACAACCGTCCTGAACGTGGAGGCCGTGAACCGGTCCTTCGGGGAGCGACAGGTCCTCAAGGACGTGTCGTTCTCGGTGGAGCCCGGCCGGCTCACCGGCTTCGTCGGCGCCAACGGTGCCGGCAAGACCACCACCATGCGCATCATCCTGGGGGTGCTCGCCGCCGACACCGGCACGGTGACCTGGCGCGGCGCCCCGATCAGCCGGAACGACCGGCAGCTGTTCGGCTACATGCCGGAGGAGCGCGGGCTCTACCCGAAGATGACCGTCGGCGAGCAGGTCGTCTACCTGGGCCGGCTGCACGGGCTCTCCGCCGCCGACGCCAAACGGCGTACCACCGCCCTGCTGGAGCGACTGGAGCTGGCCGAGCGCGCCGGTGACCCGGTGGAGAAGCTGTCCCTGGGCAATCAGCAGCGGGCCCAGATCGCCGCCGCCCTGGTGCACGACCCGGAGCTGCTGGTGCTCGACGAGCCGTTCTCCGGCCTCGACCCGATCGCGGTGGAGACCGTGCTGGCGGTGCTCCGGGAGCGGGCCCGCGCCGGCGCCGCCGTCCTCTTCTCCAGCCACCAGCTGGAGCTGGTCGAGCGCCTCTGCGACGACCTGGTGATCATCGCGGACGGGACGGTTCGCGCCGCCGGGTCCCGGATCGCGCTGCGCGAGCAGCACGCGCTGCCCCGCTACCGGATCGAGGTGGACGGTGACGCCGGCTGGATTCGCGACGAGCCCGGTGTGACGCTGCTCGAACTCGACGGTGCACAGGCCGTCTTCGACATGACCGCCGGGGCCGACGAGCAGGCGGTGCTGCGATCCGCGCTGGGCCGTGGCCCGGTCCGCGCCTTCGGCCCGGTCCGCCCGTCGCTCGCCGAGATCTTCCGAGAGGTTATCCAGTGACCACGTTCCAGGCCGCCCGGCTCGTCTTCGGCCGCGAGATCCGCGCCAAGCTCCGGGACAAGGCGTTCATCTTCAGCACCGTGTCGTTCCTGGTCGTCCTGATCGGATCGATCGCGATCCCGGCCATGCTCAGCAGCGGCCCGACGAAGGTGGCGGTGGTCGACGCCGCCCTCGCCCCGACCCTGCGGGCGGCCGCCCTGGACGTCCGCGAGGTCACCGACCCGGCCGCCGCGGAACAGCTGCTGCGCGACGGCGAGGTGGAGGCCGTGGTGCTGCCCGGCCCCAAGGTGGTGGCCATGGAGGACGCGCCGAGCGAGCTGCTCGACATCCTGAGCACCGTCCCGCCGGTCGAGCTGCTCGACCCGCCCGCGTTCGACGAGGCCATCGCGATCTTCGTACCGTTGGCCCTGGCCATGCTCTGCTACATCACGTCACTGCTCTTCGGACTGCAGATCGCGCAGAGCGTGGTGGAGGAGAAGCAGACCCGGATCGTCGAGATCCTGGTCGCCACGATCCCGGCGAAAGCGCTGCTGGCCGGCAAGATCGCGGCGATGACGGCGCTCGCGTTCGCCCAGATCGCCCTGTTGTCGGTCATCGCGCTGATCGGGACCACGGTGGCCGACCTCGACTCCGGGGTGATCAGTGCCCTCCGGCCGGCTCTCGGCTGGTTCCTGCCGTTCTTCATCCTCGGGTTCGTCATGCTGGCCACGCTGTGGGCGGCGGTCGGCGCGCTGGCCGCCCGGCAGGAGGACCTGGGGAGCACCTCCGGAACGGTGCAGATGGCGGTGCTCATCCCGTTCTTCGCGGTGATCTTCCTGCGTGACAACGCCGCCGCGCTGACCGCTCTCTCCTACTTCCCGCTCTCCTCGCCGATGGCCATGCCGATCCGGATCTTCGAGAACGGGGCGGCCGCCTGGGAGCCGTTCGTGGCGCTGGGTGTGCTGGCCGCGAGCGCGGCGGGCATGCTCGTGATCGGTGCCCGGATCTACCACGGCTCGCTGCTGCGGACCAACGGCAAGACCTCGTTCGCGACCGCCTGGCGGACCCGTACGACGGCCGCCGGCTGATCCGGTGCGGATCGGCGTGGGCCGGCCCTCCGCCGAGGACCGTGGGATATCCCGCACCTCCGGCGAAGTGTTGGACATCACGCCGATCCGCCCGGCAGGATCGGGGGCATGTCGATGCGATGGGGCATGACCGTGCCGTTCGGTGGCGTTCCGCTCTCCGAGCACGCCGTTGTCTACTCGGCGCTGGCCGATGCGGGGTTCACCGACGCCTGGTCGGCCGAGGTCGCCGGCGCCGACGGGTTCACCCCGCTGACGCTGGCCGCCGCCTGGGAGCCGCGGCTGCGCCTGGGCACCGCGATCGCCCCGGCCTTCACCCGCGGGCCAGCGCTGCTGGCGATGACCGCCGCCGCCCTCGCCGAGGCGGCACCCGGCCGGTTCCAGCTCGGCATCGGCGCGTCCTCCCCGGTCGTCGTCGGCGACTGGAACGCGGTGGAGTTCGACCGGCCGTTCGCGCGCAGCCGTGACGTCCTCCGGTTCGTGCGGTCGGCCCTGGCCGGCGAGCTGGTCGACGGCGACTTCGACACGTTCTCGGTGCGCCGGTTCCGGCTGGAGCGCCCGCCCGCCACCCCGCCGCAGATCCTGCTCGCCGCGCTCCGCCCGGGCATGCTGCGCCTGGCCGCCGCCGAGGCGGACGGTGTGATCCTCAACTGGCTGTCCGCCTCCGATGTGGCCACCGCCCTGGCCGAGACCAAGGAGGCGACGGCGGGCTTCGCGGTGGCCACCCGGATCTTCATGGTCCCCACCGAGGACGCCGGGTTCGCCCGTACCGTCGGCCGCCGCCTGATCACCGCCTATCTGACGGTTCCGGCCTATGCGGCCTTCCACCGGTGGCTCGGCCGGGAGGAACTGCTCACCCCGATGTGGCAGGCGTGGCAGTCCGGCGACCGCAAGGCCGCCCTCGCCGCGATCCCGGACTCACTCGTCGACGAGCTGATCGTGCACGGCTCCCCCGCCGAGTGCCGGGCCCGGGTCCAGGCGTACGCGGACGCCGGCGTGACCGTCCCGATCATGGCGCTGACCCCGACTCCCGAGCTGGAGCGCGGCGGCCTGCCGGCCCTGCTCGACCTGATCGCCGCCCTCGGCCGCAAGCCCTCCTGACGATCATCCGTCCTGACCGCCATCCGGCCCGGGCCGTGCGCCGGCCTGGCCACCGAGGTTGCCCGGTCGCCGGCGGCCGAGGTTCCGGCTGGTCGTGAGCGCTGCCTCAGGCCCGTCGAGACAGCGGTCACGACCAGCCGCGAAGATCTGAGTCAGGCGCGATCGAGGGCCTCGCGCAGCCGTTCGAGCAGTTCGGCCTGGGTGAAGGGCTTGGTGATCAGGATGGTGTTGGGTTCGAGGGTTCCCTCGCCGGTGATGAACGGCTGGGCGTAACCGGACATGTAGACGACGGGAAGACCCGGCCGGGCCCCGCGGACGTGTTCGGCCAGTTCCCGGCCATGCATGTGCGGCATCACCACATCGGTGAGCAGCAGATCGAGGTGCCGGGTCGTGTCCTGGACGATCTCGAGGGCCGCCGGGCCGCCACCCGCACTGAGGACGTGGTAGCCGTGGCGGGTCAGGATGCGCTCGGTGACGGCGCGCAGGGCCTCCTCGTCCTCGACGACCAGGATCGTCTCACCACCGCGCTGCGGTTGAGCGGGGCCGGCCGACGCGGGGATCGTGGCCGGTAGCTCCTGGGTCACCGGGAACAGCGCGGTGACGACGGTGCCGGCACCGACCGCGGACTGCACACCGGCATAGCCGCCGGCCTGGGTGATGATGCCGTAGACGGTGGCCAGGCCGAGTCCGGTGCCCTCGCCGGGCGCCTTCGTGGTGAAGAACGGTTCGAAGACGCGTTCCAGCACGTCGGGCGGGATACCGGTGCCGGTGTCGGCGACCCGTAGGCGCACGTACCGGCCGGGCGGGACGGGTGGCCGCATCCGGGCGGCCTCCTCGGCGGCGAGGTCCCGGTTGCCGGTGTGGACGGTGAGGGTGCCGCCGCCCGGCATCGCGTCGCGGGCGTTGACGGCCAGGTTGACCAGCACCTGCTCGATCTGGCCGGGGTCGGCGAGGACCGGCCACAGCCGCGGTTCCAGGTCGGCGTGCAGCTGGATGTGCTCACCGAGGGTACGCAGCAGCAGTTGCTCCACCTCGCGGATCACCACGTTGAGGTCGAGGACACGGGGCCGGACCACCTCGCGGCGCCCGAACGCGAGCAGCTGGTGGGTGAGCTCGGTCGCCCGGCGCCCGGCACGCAGCACCTGCTGCAGATCGCAGGAGGCCTGTGGCCAGGCACTCTCGGGATCGGCGTCGGCGGCCTCCTGGATCTGCTCGGCGACGAAGCTGGCGTAGTTGAGCATCACGGCGAGCAGGTTGTTGAAGTCGTGGGCGACGCCGCCGGCCAGCTGTCCCAGGCTCTCCAGTCGCTGGGCCTGCTGGAGCTGGGCTTCGAGTCGTTCCCGTTCGGCGGCCGCGGCGAGTCGTTCCCGTTCGGCTTCCAGGCGCTGACGTTCGGCCTGGGCCTCGATGCGCTCGCTGACGTCGCGGATGGCGGCGGAGACGATCAGCCCGTCCTCGGTCTCCAGGGCGGAGAGGCTGATCTCGGCTGGGAACTCGGTGCCGTCACGGCGACGGGCGCGCAGGGCGGTGCCGGAACCCATCGGACGGGGCCGGGGATCGGCGAAGTAGCGGTGCCGCAGATTCGGGTGGCGGGCCCGCGCCGACTCGGGGACGAGGGTTTCGATGGGCTGGCCGAACAGCTCGCTGCGCTGATATCCGAACAGTCGCTCGGCCTGCGCGTTGACCAGGGTGATCCGGCCGTCGGCCGCGACCCCGACGATGGCGTCCGGCGCGGCCTCCAGCAGGCCCTGGAACTTCGCCTCGCGGCGGACCCGGTCGCTGACGTCACGCACCGCGGCGACGATCATGCCGCCGCCCGCGAGGGCGGAGAGGGAGATCTCGGCGGGGAACTCGCTGCCGTCCCGGCGCCGGGCGGCCAGCGGGACACCGGCGCCCATCGGGCGGGGACGAAGATCACGGAGGTACGCCATGCGATGCCCCGGATGACGGTTGCGGAACCGTTCCGGGACCAGGAGGTCGATGGACTTCCCGAGGATTTCGGCGCGCTCATACCCGAACATCCGGACGGTCTGCGCATTGACGACGGCGATGCGCCCATCCCGGTCGACGGCGATGATCGCGTCGGGTGCGGCCTCCAGCAGCCCGATCACCACGGCGTCGGAGGGCTCGCTCACCCCGGCACCTCGTCCCTTCGCCGCCTGCTCTGCCAGCACCACCGAGAGTAGGTGGCAATGGGTCCCCCGGTGCGGGGTTTGCACAGGTCAGCGCCGGGCAAGCTGCGGTGCGCAAGGCCTGTGCCCAACGGGGATGCGCCTGTCCTGCGGGCGCGTCCCCGTTGGGCGGTCGTGGGCTCCGCTCCAGCCGGCCGGCCGGATCACTCGCTTTCGGCGAGGATGGCGTAGAGCTTGCGCTTCGTGTCGTTGAGCACCTCCAGCGCCTTCTGGCGCTGCTCCGGGGTGCCGCTGAATCCGACCTGCTTGAGGGCGCCCATGATGCCGACCGCCGCGTCGCGGAAGTCCTGCACCTGGGACATGGTGTCGGCGCCGATCTGGGACCACGGCGGGTTCTGTGCGGCGGTCTCGGCCTCGGGCCGGCCGTCCTCGGTGAGCCGGTAGCTCTTGCGGCCGCCCTCGGCGGTGACCTCGATGAGGCCCTCGTCCTCGAGCAGCTGCAGGGTCGGGTAGACCGACCCGGGGCTGGGCCGCCAGACGCCGCCGGTGCGGGCGTCGAGCTCCTGGATCATCTCGTAGCCGTGCATCGGCCGCTCCACCAGTAGCGCGAGGATCGCCGGCCGAACATTCTGCCGGCCGCCGCGACCACCTCGCCGGCCGCCGGGGCGGCCGAACTCCGGCGGCGGGAAACCGGGTCCGCCCGGGCCGCCGGGGCCGAAGGGAAATCCGGGCGGGAACCCGAACCCGCGCCGGCGGAACTCGCCGACCCACCCGTGTCCGCCGTGTCCGTGCTCTCCGTGCATGTGCCTCATGATCTTCTCCGTACTGTCGTCGATAGTTAGACGATATGTCGGCAAAGTGTCGGCGACAAGGGTTTCTGGGTTCGCGGGGTTGCGACACGTGTCGACGGGCCCCTATCTGGCAATGTGGTACCTGTGTTGACGGTGCCCATTCGCCAGCTCGGTGAGCCCGAGCGTGCGGCCGTCGAGCGGATTCTCGACGCCGATCCCTACGCGGGTGCCCAGATCGCGGAGCGTGTGGCCACTCACGGGCTCAACTGGTGGCGCTCCGACGGGCGGATCTACGGCTACGAGCCGCGTCGCCAGATCGAGTCGATCATCTGGTCCGGCGCACACCTGGTGCCGGTCGGCGCGACCCCGCCCGCGACCGCCGCGTTCGCCGATCTGCTCGGCGCCGAGCCGCGGATCTGCTCGTCGATCATCGGCCGCTCCGAGGCGGTGCTGGACCTGTGGGCGCGGCTCGGTGGCAACTGGGGGCCGGCCCGCGACGTGCGACCGCACCAGCCGCTGCTGGTGACCGACCGGGACCCGGCCGTCCGCCCGGACCCGGCGGTCCGGCTGGTCCGCTCCGGCGAGGTCGATCTGCTGTTCCCGGCCGCGGTGGCGATGTACACCGAGGAGGTCGGCGTCTCGCCGATGCAGGACGACGGTGGGCGCGGCTACCGGCGGCGGATCGCCGAGCTGGTGAAGGCGAAACGTGCGTACGCCCGGTTCGACGGCGACCTGGTGGTCTTCAAGGCCGAACTGGCGATCGTCACCCGGCGGACCACACAGGTCCAGGGCGTCTGGGTGCACCCCGACTACCGGGGCCGGGGTCTGGGCACCGCCGCGATGGCTGCCGTCGTGGCCGACGCCCTACGCCGGGTGGCTCCCAGCGTCAGCCTCTACGTCAACGACTACAACACCTCGGCCCGACGCGTGTACGCCAACTGCGGCTTCACCTCGGCCGGCAGCTTCGCCACCGTGCTCTTCTGAGCCGGACGACACCGGAGTCGGATCTCGTCGGGGGCGGACCTCCGCGGGAACGGGATTCTCCGGAACGGACGTCTGTGGAAACGGGCGAAGGGCCCCTCGCGGGGCCCTTCGTCGCTTCAGTGCACGGTTACGGTCGGGCCGGGGAGCAGCTCGCGCAGTTCGTCGGGGAGTTCGGCGCCCATCTCGTCGGCGAGGCGGAGTGCCTCCTCCACCAGCGTCTCCACGATGATCGACTCGGGCACCGTCTTGATGACCTTGCCCTTGACGAAGATCTGGCCCTTGCCGTTACCGGAGGCCACCCCGAGGTCGGCCTCACGGGCCTCGCCGGGCCCGTTGACGACGCAGCCCATGACGGCCACCCGCAGCGGCACCGGGAAACCCTCGAGGGCCGCGGTGACCTGCTCGGCGAGGGTGTAGACGTCGACCTGGGCGCGACCACAGGACGGGCAGGAGACGATCTCCAGGCCGCGCTCGCGCAGGCCCAGCGACTCCAGGATCTGGTTGCCGACCTTGATCTCCTCGACCGGCGGGGCGGACAGCGACACCCGGATGGTGTCCCCGATGCCCTCGGCGAGCAGCGCACCGAACGCCACCGCGCTCTTGATCGTGCCCTGGAACGCCGGCCCGGCCTCGGTCACCCCGAGGTGCAGCGGGTAGTCGCACTGCTGGGCGAGCTGCCGGTACGCCCGGATCATCACGACCGGGTCGTTGTGCTTGACCGAGATCTTGATGTCGCGGAAGCCGTGCTCCTCGAAGAGCGAGCACTCCCAGAGCGCCGACTCGACGAGCGCCTCGGCGGTGGCCTTGCCGTACTTCTCCAGCAGCCGCTTGTCGAGCGAGCCGGCGTTGACGCCGATCCGGATCGGGATGCCGGCGTCGGAGGCCGCCCTGGCGATCTCCTTCACCTTGTCGTCGAACTGGCGGATGTTGCCCGGGTTGACCCGGACCGCGGCACAGCCGGCGTCGATCGCGGCGAACACGTACTTCGGCTGGAAGTGGATGTCGGCGATCACCGGGAGCTGCGACTTCTTGGCGATCGCGGGCAGCGCCTCGACGTCGTCCTGGGACGGGACGGCGACCCGGACGATCTGGCAGCCGGACGCGGTCAGCTCGGCGATCTGCTGAAGGGTCGAGTTGACGTCCGAGGTGAGGGTGGTCGTCATCGACTGGACGCTGACCGGGGCGCCGCCACCGACCAGCACACCCCCGACGTTGATCTGGCGGCTCTGCCGGCGCGGAGCCAGGGGCGGTGGGGGTACCGCAGGCATTCCGAGACTGATCGCGGTCATTGGGGGTTGCTCCCGGCCTTCCGTGTCGCGTGGATGAGGTGAGCTCGCACGGAACTCACGGGAAGATGGTAATGGGGTTGATGATGTCAGCGGTCGCCGTCAACAGGGTGAACGCACCACCGATCAGGATGACCGCGTACGTCAACGGCATGAGCTTGTAGTAGTCCACCCGGCCCGGATCGGGCCGCCGGAGCAGGCGGTACAGCCGGGAGCGCAACGCCTCGAACCAGGCGATGGCGATGTGACCGCCGTCGACCGGGAGCAGTGGCAGCAGGTTGAACAGGCCGATGAACACGTTCAGCGAGATGAAGACGCCCCAGAAGACCTCGGGCACGCCCCGCTCCAGGGCCTCGCCGCCGATCCGGCTGGCGCCGATGACACTGATCGGGGTGTCCGGGTCACGCTCGTCGCCGGTGATCGAGTTCCACAGGGCGGGGATCTTCTCCGGGATGCGCGCCATGGCCCGCATCGAGTTCTCGACGAGGAACCAGTTGTACTCACCGGAGGCCGGGATCGCGCTGAGGCCGTTGTAGTGGATGACGGCCGGCTGGTCGGTGGTCCGGCTGATCCCGGCCACGGCGACCGTGGTGATCGGACCGGACGGGTCATCGATCGGGCGCCGTTCGGCGGAGATCAGGCTGATGGTCGCCTGGGCCGTCTGACCGTCACGCGTGTATTCGAAGACGGTCGGCCCGGTCGGCGCCGCCCGAATGGCGTCGGTGAGCTGCCCGTAGTTGGCGACCGGGGTGGCGCCGACCTTGGTGATCACGTCACCGGTCTTGAGGCCCGCGGCGGCGGCGGGGCCGGAGGCGGCGCTGCCCACACCGGGCTTGCACTCGGTGGCGGTGTCGGTCAGGGAGGTCAGGAGACAGTCGGCCACCCGGACCATGGCGGGTGCGGCCCGCTCCTCCGCGGCGGTCCGCGGAAGATCCATGTTCGGCAGGCCGATCGCCCACGCCATCACCCAGGCGCCGACCAGCGCGAGCATGAAGTGCGTGATCGAGCCGGCGGCCATCACGACGGTCCGCTTCCAGACCGGGAACCGCCACATGGCGCGGTGCTGGTCCTCCGGGGCGACGTCGTCGTCCTGCGGCGTCATACCGACGATCTTGCAGAAGCCGCCGAGCGGGATGAGCTTCAACCCATACTCGGTCTCACCCCGGTGGAACGAGAAGATGGTCGGACCGAAACCGACGAAGTACTTCGTGACCTTCATCCCGAAGCGCTTGCCGGTGACCATGTGTCCCAGCTCGTGCAGGCTCACCGAGATCAAAATGGTCAGCGCGAAGGCTGCGCACCCCAACCAGAACAGCATCAGGCTCCTTCAGCCACAGTCTCGATGGTCCGCTGCGCCTGGGCACGCGCCCATGCTTCCGCGGCAAGCACGTCTTCGACGGTACCCGGCTCCGCGAAATCCGGGGCCGCCGCCAGCACCTGTTCCAGCGTGTCGACGATGCCCAGGAACGGTAGCCGACCGGAGACGAAAGCGGCCACACACTCCTCGTTGGCGGCGTTGTAGACGGCCGGCAGGCAACGCCCCGCCCGGCCCGCCTGTTTCGCCAGCTCGACCGCGGGAAACGCCTCGTGGTCCAGGGGCCGCAGCTCCCAGTTGTGCGCGCTCGTCCAGTCCACCGCGGCGGCCGCCGACGGCACCCGCTCCGGCCAGGCGAGCGCGAGCGCGATCGGCAGCCGCATGTCCGGCGGGCTGGCCTGGGCGAGGGTCGACCCGTCGGTGAACTCGACCAGCGAGTGCAGCACCGACTGCGGGTGCACCATCACCTCGATGTCGTCGTACGGCACGCCGAACAGCTCATGGGCCTCGATCACCTCGAGCGCCTTGTTCACCATGGTGGCCGAATTGATCGTGACGACCGGCCCCATGTCCCAGGTCGGGTGCTTGAGCGCCTCCTCGGGTGTGACGTTCGTCAGCTCCTCGCGCCGCCGGCCGCGGAACGCCCCGCCGCTCGCCGTGAGCACCAGCCGCCGCACCTCGGCCGCGGTGCCGCCGCGCAGGCACTGGGCCAGCGCCGAGTGCTCGGAGTCGACCGGGACGATCTGCCCCTCCTTGGCGATCCGCCGGACCAGCGAGCCACCGGCGACCAGGGACTCCTTGTTGGCCAGCGCGAGGATCCGGCCAGACTCCAGAGCGGCCAGGGTGGGGGCCAGGCCGAGACTGCCGACCACACCGTTGAGGACCACGTCACAGGGCCACCGGGCCAGCTCGGTCATCGCATCCGGCCCGGCCACGATCTTGGGGAGTTTGAAGTCGCCGGTCGCCCAGCCGCGTTTCTGGGCCTCGGCGTAGAAGGCGAGCTGGAGGTCCTGGGTGACCGAGGCGCGGGCCACCCCGACCACCTCGACGCCCAGTTCGAGGGCCTGGGCGGCGAGCAGCGCGACGTTACCGCCGCCCGCGCCGAGGGCCACCACCCGGAACCGGTCCGGGTTGCGCCGGACGATGTCGATGGCCTGGGTGCCGATGGACCCGGTGGAGCCGAGCAGTACGAGGTCTCGCATACCGCCCATTCTCGCGGACGGCCCCGGAGGCCCCTACGTGCGCCCGTGGGAAAGCCGACGGTCCGCCGGCCGCCGGAGAGCGGGCCCGCGTCAGGACCGGACGTGCGCCCGCATGAACGCGATGACTTCGGCGGCCGTCTCCGGCGGCAGCGCGACGGTCGGGACGGCGTAGAAGCCGCTCTGCCCGGTCCGGGCGATGAGCAGCCCCGGCGCCTCGTCGAGCCGGTCCACGGCCGCCCAGCGGATGAAGTACTCGGTCAGGTCGGTGGTCATCCGGACGCCCTGGTCGTCGATCCGGTACTCGGTGGGACGACTGAGCAGTCCCTGCATCCTGCCGACCACGGTCCGGACCGTCAGCTCCGGCACCAGCAGGATGCAGGCCAGCCCGAAAAGTACGGTGACGATCCGGAAGACGAGTTCGTCGTCCAGCGAGAACACCAGCCCGAACACGATCAGGAGCGCACCGGCCAGCCGGAAGAACCGGGCCTGTCCCCGCATGAACCGCCGGATCGAGACGACGAGTTGCGCGCGGGTCGGGTGCGCGGAGAACGAGAAGGCGATGTCGGTGTCCACGAATGCGAGATCATAGTGATCCCCGGCATCGATCGGGGTACCTGTCAGGCGTGCACAAGGTGATCACGGCCCTCATGCGGCCGCTGCGTGGCAAGGACGTCGCGCTGCACGCCGCGGCGATCACCTTCTACAGCGGCATCGCGGTGGTGCCGGTGGCGCTGCTGGCGATCTGGCTGACCGGGCTGCTGGTGGGCGCCGAGCGCGTACGCGAGCTGACCGGAAGGACGCTGGCCTCGCTGCCGGACGAGATCGGCGCGCCCGGCGCGCTCGCCGCCCTGATCGACGCCGGGCTGGCGCTGACGCCGATGTTCGCGCTGGCCAGTCTGCTGCCGGCGACCCTGTACGGCGAGGGCCTGCGCCGGGCGTTCGCCTCGATCGCGCGCCCCGGCGAGAAGCTGGTCGGCTGGCGCGGCCGGCTGCTCTGGCTGCCGCTGCTGGCCGCCGCCCCGGCCCTGCTGCTGTCGCTGCTGCTGGCGCTGCCGACCACGAGCAGCCTGTGGGTACGCGGCGGCTGGTGGTCGGTGCTGGCCGTGGTGCTGTCGTTCCTGGCGATCTGGTTGCTGCTCACCCCGGTGGTGATCTGGGTGTTCCGCTATGTCGCCCCGGGGCGCCCACCGTGGCTCACCACCGTGCTGATCGGCTCGTTCACCGCCGCGAACCTGTCCGGTTTCCTGCACGGGTTCGTGCTGTTCACGTCGTTGCCACTGGACCTGGGGGTGCCGTTCGGCGGGCTCACCGAGGTGGGGGCGGTGGTGGCGATCGGGCTGTGGCTCTACCTCTTCCACGTGGTCCTGCTCACCGGTTTCGCGGCTACCCGGGCCGTCGGGCCGCGATTCTCGGATGATTCGACGAGGTCACCGAGCGCGATCACAAGATAGCCTCGCGAACCATGACCCCCATTCCGGACCGTGCCGACGTGGTGATCATCGGGGCCGGTCACAACGCTCTGGTCTCCGCGATCCTGCTCGCCCGCGCCGGGCTCGACGTCGTCGTGCTCGAGGCCGCGGGTGTGATCGGCGGCGCCACCCGCACCGAACACCCCTTCCCCAAGGTGCCCGGCCTCGGCCAGTCCACCGGCTCCTACCTGCTCGGGCTGATGCCGCCGGAGCTGCTGCGGACCCTCGACGTGGACATCCCCGTGCTGCGGCGCGACCCGCACTACTTCCTGCCCGGGGTCGGCGCCGGTTCGCCGTACCTCCTGTTCGGCAGTGACGGCAAGGCCAACCGGGCGCAGCTCAGCGACCGGGACGCGGCCGCCGACGAGGCGCTGGCCGTGGAGATCGGCGCGATCCGCGCCGATCTCGCGCCGGCCTGGCTGGAGGAGCCGACGCCGGTCGAGGAGATCGCCGACCGGCACATCCGGCCGCAGCTGCAGAGCACCTTCCTCGATCTGGTACGCGGTTCGGTCGCCGGCTACCTGGGCCGGTTCGGCTTCGCCAGTGAGCTGCTCGTCGCGATGTACGCGGTCACCGACGGCCTGTCCGGGCTCAACGCGGGACCCGACGATCCGGGGACCGGGCACAACTTCCTGGTGCACAACATGTGCCGGCTGCCCGGTTCGGACGGGACCTGGCTGATCGCCGAGGGCGGCATGGGCACCGTGTCGCGGACCTTCGCCGACGCGGCCCGCGCCGCCGGGGCACGGATCTTCACGGATGCCCGGGTGACCTCGGTGACCGTCGACGGCGGGGCGGCCAGTGGGGTCGTGCTGGCGGACGGGCGGGCGGTCGACGCCCGGGTCATCCTCGGCGGCTGTGACCCGTACCAATTGATGGATCTCGTCCCGGATGGTGCTCTGCCCGCCGCGCTGACCGAGCGGATGGCCGCCGTCAAGCGCCCCGGCAGCACCCTCAAAGTCAACCTCGCGCTGCGGGACCTGCCGGTCTTCGACTGCCTGCCGCCCGGCGCGCCGTCGCCGTTCGGCTCGACCATCCACCTGCTGCCCGGCAGCGGCTCGCCGATGGCCAATCTGCGCGGCATGTGGGCGGACGTGCAGGCCGGGATCCTTCCGGCCGAGCCGACCATCGAGTGGTATCTGCACACCACCGTCGACCCGTCGCTGCGCGACGAGGCCGGACACCATTCCTCGGCGTTGTTCGTGCAGTCGGTGCCGTTCGAGCTGGCCGGCACGTCGTGGGACGAAGAGCTTCCGGGGTACGTCGACCGGCTGCTCGCCATCTGCGACAGGTATGCGCCCGGCACCTCGGACCTGGTCGCCGACGTGTTCCCGCTCACTCCGCCGGGGATCGAGCGGCATTTCGGGATCACCGGCGGGCACATCCACCACGTCGACAACACGGTCGCGTTCGACAAGCGGATGCCCTACGCCACCGGGCTGGACGGTCTCTACCACGGCTCGGCCGGGGCGCACCCGGCCGGCAGCGTGATCGGCGCGGCGGGCCACAACGCGGCCCGCCGCATCCTCAAGGATCTCGCCGTCTAACCCTCTTTACTGGCCCTGATCTTGTGGCCGACGCCGGTCAGGCATCGGCCACTGGGCAGGTCGAACTTCCAGCCGTGCAGCTGGCAGGTGAGCACGTTGCCGTCGAGGACACCGAATCGGGACAGGTCGGCCTTCAGGTGCGGACAGCGCCTCTGGACCGTCCAGTCGCCGAACTGGATGTCCTCGGCGTCGACGGACTTCTCGTGCTCGTCGTACCAGCCCTCGGCGTACTGCAGGCGCTCCTCGGACAGACACTTGAAGAACGCGTACACGAACTCGTTGTACTGCCCGATCCGGGCCGCGGAGAAGCGGCAGGACAGGAACAGCGAGTTCACCCAGTCGCCCTCGTCGATGAAGATGAGGTGCTCGATCAGCTCCCGCTGGGTGCGGAACCGGTAGCGGACCTTCTCGTCGGCATACGCCCGGACCTGCTTGCCCGGGAAGTCCACGACGATCGACTCGACCTCGTCGCCGTCGTACGACACCAGGTCGAAGCGGACCGGGCCGCCGACGCCCTTGGCCATGTAGAGCGACTCCTCGAGCAGCGGCTCGATCCGCTTCTTCAGCTCCTTGAGGACATCGATCTCCGGGTGCCGCCAGGACGCCTTCTCCGCCTCGATGATCGGGCGCTTGCGCTCCCGCATCTCCTCCAGGTGCGCCTTCTTGTTGGCGAAGAACTCGTCGACCGGCGTCGGGTGCGTGGTGGTCTGCCTCGTGCCGCCGTCAGTCAGCTCGGTCACGCTGCCGGGCAGTTGGACGACCGCGTTGGTGCCGCCGACCTTCGCATACTCCGTCAGGAACACCGACTGGTCGGGGAAGATGTTGCCCTCGTCACCGTGGATGTCGTTGAACTGCCACAGCTCGTCGTCGAGGAAGCACGGCGGACCGGCGATCGGGAAGACGAAGTCCGCCTTCAGGTCGTCGATGTAGCGCCACGTACGGTCGAACTGGCGCTCCCGCTTCTGCTTGCCGAACGCGGTCTTCGCGTTGTCCGGCAGCTCGTAGACCATCGGATACCAGATGGCGCCGGAGAACTGCAGCATGTGGGCGTGCACATGGCCCAGCTCGTTGAACCGGGTCAGGTCCGCGGGACGGGCGTCGTTCTGGTTCAGGACGCGGATCCCGTCATACTCCACCCAGAGCGACGAGTCGCCGATCGGGCCGTCGGTCGGGCTGATCAGCGCCTGGATCATCACCTTCAGGCCGCCGTCGAGCTCGTGCACCTCGTCCGACTTCGTCCGCAGGAAACTGGTGAAACCCAGCGCCCGCAGCTCGTCCTCCAGCTGGCTCGTCGGATACTCCGGCAGCAGGACGGTCGCCTTCTTGTTGATGAACCTCTTCAGGTGCTCCGCGTCGAAGTGGTCCCGGTGCAGGTGGGAGACGTACAGGTAGTCGACGTCGCCGAGCGTCTCCCAGTCGAGGAGGGAGTTGTCCGGGAACGGGAACCACGAGGCGAAATACGCCGGATTCACCCACGGATCGCACAGAATGCTGCCGGCAGCGGTGTCGATCCGCATGCTCGCATGGCCGGTGCCCGTGATCCGCACTTTGATCGCTCCTCTGCTTACGGCTTGCACAACCGCCTCTGCGGTTCTTGACCGCCTCGAAAGTACAGCCGGGTTGCTGCGGTTCGCCCGTCGACCCCGTGACAGACTGTTTCAGATCCACCATCGACTAGGAGGTCGCCACCGTGGCTGCGGAAGAACACCACGAGGAGGTCTACGCGCCCGACCAGCTGAAGCCCGGCAACCGCAAGCGGGCTCAGAAGGGCGCGATCATCTCGGCCGCGATCATGCTGCTCTACTTCTGGGGCAACCAGCAGGGCAACACCGAGAAGGTGTGGCTCGTCGTGATCGCGATCGGCCTTGTCGCCGTCCTCATCGGCGACGCGGTCCTGCGCCGCAGCGGTCTGCGCCCCAACGACCAGTAAGGCCCCGGCAGCAAAAGAGGGGGCCGAGGCCCCCTCTTTTTCGCATGCCTGATCTCACCGCCGGCTTCGCATGCCTGATCTCACCGGCGGCGCAGCAGGATGTCCTTCACCTCGCGCAGCGCGGCGTCGACCTCGGCCTCGAAGTAGCCGTTCGGCACCAGGCCGAACTGGAGCATGTCGAGATCGTTCTCGTTCACCGGCATCGGACCGCGGCCCGTCATCGCCTGCAGGATGCCCTCGAACAACCGGTCCACCTGCATCGGGTCGTAACCGCTGCCGAACCGGCGCGGCTGGAACGTCCGCCGCAACTGGTCCACCCGGTACAACTCGCCACCCGGCTCACCCAGCGGCGGGCCGAGCTGCGGCTGCTGCGGCTGCTGAGGCTGGCCGTAACCGCCGCCGCCCCCGCCGTACGGCGGGCCGCTCATCGGCGCGCCCGGCATCGGCGAACCCGGCATGGCCATCGGCGAACCCGGCATCGGGGCGCCCGGCATCTGCTGCCCGTAGCCACCGCGCGGATCCCGGTCCGGCATCCGGATCTCGGCGGTCATGTCCGCCTTGCCGTGCCGGCCCGCCTCGAAGCCGTCGTAGCCACCCTGGTCGTACCCACTCGGGTCGTAACCGGGCGGCGGGCCGGGACGCTGCGGCAGCTGCGACGGCGGGGGCTGCTGCTGCGGCTGCTGCTGGCCGTAGCCGGTCGGCTCGTCGTAACGCCCGTACGGGTCCGGGCCCGGCGGCAACTGCTGCTGACGCTGCGGCATCTGCGGCGGCATCATCCGGTCGTCGCGCATCGGCGCGGGCAGCCGCTCGGTCGGCGGCGACGCCATCTGGGCCGCCGGGTTCATCCCCGGGGCGCCGGGGCCACCCGGGCCACCGAATCCACCGGGACCACCGCGGCCCGGCATGCCCTGCGGCTGCATGCCCTGGCCCTGCGGGAAACCCTGGCCCTGCGGGAAACCCTGCACCTGCGGGCCGGGGCCGGCGGGCCCACGGTCGAAGCCACCGCGGTCGAAGCCCTGGCTCTGGCTCATCGCCGGCGGGCCGGAGACAGAGCCGGCCGTCAGGCCGCTGCGCATCGAGTCGCGCATCGGGTCCGACGCGGGACGGCCGCCCCGCTCCTCGAACTCGGCGAGCTGGCGCTCGACCCGGTCGAGATGCAGGTCGACCTGCCACTCGTCGTAGCCGCCGAACCGCACCCGGAAGACGACGTCGTGCACCTCCTGCGCACCGACCGGCGGACCGACCTGCTCACCGGCCAGGGTCGCCTCGACCCGGTCCAGGAACGCGTCGACCTCGTCGACCTTGTAGCCACGCCGCAGCGCACGCCTTCGGAAACGCTGCCCCTGACTCGTCACAACGTCTCCCACTCCGCTCGCTGGGACCTGCGCCCAGTCACTGTGCCACCTCCGCGTCGGCTGCGGCGCCCCCTGCGCTCGCGTCCGTCAGCTCACCCGCGGCCAGCTGGCCGCACGCGCCGTCGATCTCCCGCCCCCGGGTATCGCGAACCGTCGTCGAGACGCCGGCCTCCTGCAACCGGCGGACGAACTCGCGCTCGACCGGTTTCGGGCTCGCATCCCACTTGCTGCCCGGCGTCGGGTTCAGTGGGATGAGATTCACATGGGCCAGCTTGCCTTTCAGAAGACGGCCGAGCAGGTCGGCACGCCAGGGCTGATCGTTTACGTCCCTGATCAGGGCGTATTCGATGGAAACCCGACGGCCGGTCTGTGCCGCGTAGTCGAACGCGGCGTCGAGCACCTCGGCCACCTTCCAACGCTGGTTGACAGGCACAAGCTCATCGCGCAGATCATCATCGGGGGCATGAAGTGACAGCGCAAGAGTCACCGAGAGCCCTTCGGCGATCAACCGGCGCATAGCGGGCACCAAACCCACCGTCGACACCGTGATGTGCCGCTGGGAGAGCCCGAGACCCTCCGGAGCCGGCGACGTCAGCCGCCGCACGGCCTCGATCACCCGCGGATAGTTGGCCAGCGGCTCGCCCATCCCCATGAAGACCACCCGGGACAACCGCGGCGGCGAACCGGTCACCGCGCCCGAGGCGGCCACCCCGGCCAGATAGACGACCTGGTCCACGATCTCGGCCACCGACAGGTTGCGGGTCAGGCCCTGCTGGCCGGTCGCGCAGAACGGGCAGGCCATGCCACACCCGGCCTGGCTGGAGACACACGCCGTCACCCGGTCGGGGTAGCCCATCAGGACGCTCTCCACCAGCGCGCCGTCGTGCAGCCGCCACAGTGTCTTGCGGGTCGCCCCGTCGTCACACGCCTGCTCCCGGATGGGGGTGAGCAGCGTGGGCAGCAGATCCGCGGTCAACCTGTCCCGCGAGCCGGCCGGCAGGTCGGTCATCTCGGCGGCATCCCGCACCAGGCGGCCGAAGTAGTGGGTGGAGATCTGCTTGGCCCGGAACTCCGGCTCGCCCAGGCTCGCGACGGCGCTCCTACGGGCGGCGAGATCCATGTCGGCGAGATGGCGTGGAGGCATGCTGGGGCGACGGCGTGTTTTCATCAGCCCGGACGGCAGGATGTCGGGCTGATCGGGACTGATCGGGATGACCGGAAGAATCGTCATGGCGTATCCAGTCTCCCACGTCCGCCGAGTAGGTCGCCCACAGCTAGCTCGGCAGGATGATCGCGAAGAGCAGGTATGCGGTCGGGACGGCGAACAGGATCGAATCCAGCCGGTCCATCAGGCCGCCGTGCCCGGGCAGCAGATTACTCATGTCCTTGACCTTCAGGTCCCGCTTGAGCATCGACTCGGCCAGGTCGCCGAGGACCGCCATCACCGAGATGACCGCGCCGAACAGCAGGCCCCAGTGGACCGGCACGTCCAGCAGGAAGAACAGCAGGGCGCTGCTGCCGATCGCGGCGGCCGTCACCGAGCCGGCGAAACCCTCCCACGACTTCTTGGGACTGATCTTCGGCGCCATCGGATGCTTACCCAGGAACACACCCGCCGCATATCCCCCGGTGTCCGAGAGCACCACGGCGACCAGGGTGCAGATCACCATGAGCGGGCCGTCGTTCTCGTCCATCCGGACCAGCATCGCCGCGAAGCTCAGCAGGAACGGGCCGTACACGGCGATCAGCACGCTCGGTGTGAAGTCACGGCGCACCGCCGCGACACCGTCGGCGAGGCGCCACAGGACGGCCGCGCCGATCGTCACGATCAGCCCGAGGACCAGGGCGTCGGCTCCCTCGAACCACGCCAGGCCGGTCATCAGCACACTGCCCGCGACCAGCGGGATCAGCGGCGGGTTCGCGCCCGTCGTGGAGAGCGCCCGGGCCATCTCCCACGCGCCGATGCCGGACGCCACCACCAGCACGGCCAGCAGCGCCACCGGCTGGATCAACAGCGAGGCGAGGACGATCAGGCCGAGACTCAGGCCGACCGCGATGGCCGCCGGGAGATTACGGCCGGCCCGTCCGCCGCCCTGCGGCTTGCGTCCCCGGCCGGCCCGGCGACGGCCCGGACCACCCTCCTCGCGCGCGGGTTCGCTCATCGGCTCCGTCCCGGCGTACGCGGAAACGGCCTCGGGGCGCCGGACTGCGGCATTCGGGTCCTCTGACTCATGGAAGTACGGCGCCGGCACGCTCGTGTCGTCGCCGGGGATCTGCCGGGCACGGGGATCGACGTAGGACATCAGACCTCGGGCGGGGTGGTGGGCGGGAGCGCCGCCGAACGCACTGACAAAACCAGGACCCCTACCTGCCGAAAATCTACGCCTCACAGGAACCGTGCAGAGCGTACTGCAAAGGTGACGCCTGAACAGCTGTCGAGATGGCGGGCAATTTAACCACCGGTGAACCCGCGTCGGCCGAACAGAGGAGAAGCCCGGCCCCCTCTGCGGAGGTACGCCGGGCTTCCACTGATGTTCAGACCTCGAGGAGCTCGGCTTCCTTGTGCTTGAGCAGCTCGTCGATGATCCCGACGTAGCGGTGCGTCACGTCGTCGAGCTCCTTCTCCGCCCGGCGGCCATCGTCCTCACCGGTCTCGCCGTCCTTGACGAGCTTGTCGATCTGGTCCTTGGCCTTGCGGCGCACGTTACGGATCGCGACGCGCCCGTCCTCGGCCTTACCGCGGGCCACCTTGATCATTTCGCGGCGGCGCTCCTCCGTCATCTGCGGGAGGTGGATGCGCAGCTGCGTACCCTCGTTGTTGGGGTTGACCCCCAGGTCGGAGTCCCGGATCGCCCGCTCGATCGGCCCCAGCTGGGACGCGTCGTACGGCTTGACGATGACCATGCGCGGCTCCGGGACACCGACGGACGCCATCTGCGTCACCGGTGTGGGGGCGCCGTAGTAGTCGACCAGGATCTTGGAGAACATCGCGGGGGTGGCCCGGCCGGTCCGAATGGCGGCGAACTCCTCCTTGGCGTGCTCGACCGCGCTCTCCATCTTCTCCTCGGCCTCGAAGAGGGTTTCCTCGATCACCGGCTCTTCTCGCCTCCTTGCTGTCTTCGGTGGTGCCGGATGTGGGGACTTGGACGCGACCTCAGTCGGCGGTGATCAGGGTGCCGATCCGCTCACCGGCGCACGCACGCACGATGGTGTCGTCGCCCTCCGCGCCGAAGATCAGCATCGGCAGTTTGTTCTCCTGGCAGAGGCTGAAGGCGGCCTGATCGGCCACTCGCAGACCACGCAGGAGAACCTCCTGGAAGGTGATGGATTCCAGTTTCTTGGCGGTGGGGTCGATCCGGGGATCGGCGGTGTAGACGCCGTCGACGCCGTTCTTGCTCATCAGCACCATGTCGGCACGGATCTCCAGCGCGCGCTGGGCGGTGACCGTGTCGGTGGAGAAATACGGCATGCCGGCGCCGGCGCCGAAGATCACGACGCGGCCCTTCTCCAGGTGCCGGATGGCACGCAGCGGAAGATACGGCTCGGCGACCTGGGCCATCGTGATGGCGGTCTGCACGCGCGTCTCGATGCCCTCCTTCTCCAGGAAATCCTGGAGGGCCAGGCAGTTCATCACCGTGCCCAGCATGCCCATGTAGTCGGCCCGGTTACGGTCCATACCGCGCTTCTGCAGCTCGGCGCCGCGGAAGAAGTTACCGCCGCCGACCACCACGGCGACCTGGATGCCGCGCCGGATGACGGTGGCGATCTGCCTGGCCAGCGACTGCACCACATCGGGCTCGACGCCGACGTCGCCGCCGCCGAACACCTCACCGGAAAGTTTGAGGACGACCCGCCGTGGGCGCATGGTCGGCAGGCTCTGATCGTCGGCCGCGGCGGACTGCTCGGTCAGCATCGTCATGAGACCCGCCTTCCCTTCTCCATCTGTCAAGAGACCTTATGCGACCGGGAGGCCGGGCGCTCAATCGCGTACCCGACCTCCCGACGCATTGCTTTCGGTGCTGCCTTACTCCTGGCCGACCTCGAACCGGACGAACCGAGTGATCTCGATGCCCGCCTCGGTGGCGATCTGCTTGACCGTCTTCTTGTTGTCGACGACCGAAGGCTGCTCCAGCAGGACGAAGTCCTTGAAGAAGGAGTTCACCCGGCCTTCGATGATCTTGGGCAGAGCCTGCTCCGGCTTGCCCTCCTCACGAGCGGTCTGCTCGGCGACGCGGCGCTCGGTCTCGACGACCTCGGCCGGCACCTCCTCGCGGCTCAGGTACCTCGGCCGCATCGCGGTGATCTGCATGCCGATGCCACGGGCGTCCGAGTCGGCCGCCTCGTCGTCCTTGCCGGTGTACTGCACCAGGACGCCGACCTGCGGAGGCAGGTCCTGCGCCTTGCGGTGCAGGTAGACCGCGACGGTGCCGTCGATGATCGTGAAGCGGTTGACCACGATCTTCTCGCCGATCTTGGCGGCGTACTCCTCGACGGTCGCGGCGACGGTCTTGCCGTCCTCCAGCGTCGCGGCGAGCAGTGCGGCGGCGTCAGCGATCTTGTGCTGCTCACCGAACTCGACGAAGCGCTGGCCCAGGGCGACGAAGTCCGGGGTCTTCGCGACGAAGTCGGTCTCGCAGTTCAGCTCGAGCAGCGCGTTGCCCGAGTGGCTGACGATGCCGTTGGCGGCGGTCCGGCTGGCCCGCTTGCCGACGTCCTTCGCACCCTTGATGCGCAGGAACTCGACGGCCTTCTCGAAGTCGCCCTCGGACTCCTCCAGCGCCTTCTTGCAGTCCATCATGCCGGCACCGGTGAGGTCGCGGAGCTTCTTCACGTCCGCGGCGGTGTAGTTAGCCATGACTCTTCTCTCGATGTCAGTCGGTTGACTTACTCAGCCGCGACAGCGGCGGGCGCGGCGGCCGGGGCGGCAGCGGCGGGCGCGGCCTCAGCCTCGGCGGCCGGAGCCTCAGCAGCCGGAGCCTCAGCAGCGGGAGCCTCGGCAGCCGGGGCGTCGACGGCGGCGGCCGGCTCCTCGGCCTTCTTCTCGGCGCCCTCGTACAGGTCCCGCTCCCACTCCGGCAGCGGCTCACCCGCGGCGACGGTGCCGGCCTCGGGCTTCTCGTCGGCGCCGGCGCCACGGCCACGGCCGGAACGGGCGATCAGACCGTCGGCGACGGCGGCCGCGATGACCTTGGTCAGCAGCTCGGCGGACCGGATCGCGTCGTCGTTGCCCGGGATCGGGAAGTCGACCTCGTCCGGGTCACAGTTGGTGTCCAGCACGGCGATGACCGGGATGTTCAGCTTCCGGGCCTCGTCGACCGCGATGTGCTCCTTCTTGGTGTCCACGACCCAGATCGCCGACGGCGTCTTGGTCATGTCACGCAGACCACCGAGGGTCTTGGTGAGCTTCGTCTTCTCGCGGAAGAGCTGGAGGGTCTCCTTCTTGGTGTAACCCGCGGCGGTGCCGGTCAGGTCACCCAGAGCCTCGAGCTCCTTCATGCGCTGGAGACGCTTGTACACCGTCTGGAAGTTGGTCAGCATGCCGCCGAGCCAACGGTGGTTCACGTACGGCTGGCCGACCCGCGTCGCCTGCTCGGCGATGGCCTCCTGCGCCTGCTTCTTGGTGCCGACGAAGAGGATGTGACCACCCTCGGCGACGGTGTCCCGCACGAAGCTGTACGCCTTCTCGATGTAGTCGAGGGTCTGGCGCAGGTCGATGATGTAGATGCCGTTGCGCTCAGTCATGATGAAGCGCTTCATCTTCGGGTTCCAGCGCCGGGTCTGGTGCCCGAAGTGGACACCGCTTTCCAGCAGTTGGCGCATGGTCACGACGGCCATGATGGGTACTCCCTGATCTTCCCTGGTTATCACGCTCACCGACGATGAGCGCCCTGGCGCCTGGTCAGTGGCCGCAGTCGGACCCGACGGAATCGGGACCAGGGAGGGCCACCGCCTCCGGCCGTCGCTGAAAAATCAGCACTTGGATCCGGAGGAGGGCACGCGAGGTCGACCGCACAGGCGGTCGCCATGGACCAGCATACGCCAAGCCACCCGCGAGCCCGGGCCGCCCTCGGTCTAGCACGAAGCGGGCACCGGCGCGCAGCCGTCCACATCACGGCACCCTCCACAGGGCGCCGGACGGCGGCCCCACATTCCTGTGACGGTGCCGGGTCATGACGACTCAGCGACGGGCGGTCGGCGCCTACGGCGAGCGGCTGGCCGCCCGGCACCTCCAGGAGATCGGGCTCACACTGCTCCAGCGCAACTGGCGCTGCGCCGACGGCGAGATAGATCTCATCCTGCGTGACGGCGCCGACCTGGTCTTCTGCGAGGTCAAGACCCGGCGCACGGCCGCCTTCGGCCCGCCGGCGGCAGCAGTCGATCACCGCAAGGTGCGCCGGTTACGGCATCTGGCGGCCCGCTACCTCACCGACGAGGGGGTACGCGGGGAGCGCATCCGCTTCGACGTCGTGGAGGTTCTGCCGCAACGCCGGGGCGCCACCCGGCTGGTCCACATCCGGGACGCGTTCTGATGGGCTACGCACGGGTCCTCTGCGCCGGGCTGGTCGGCGTCGCCGGGCACCTCGTCGAGGTCGAGGCCGACCTCTCCAACGGGCTGCCCACCCTGCTGCTCACCGGCCTGCCCGACACCGCCCTCAACGAGGCACGCGACCGGGTGCGCGCGGCGATCGTCAACTCCGGGGGTGACTGGCCCAACCGGCGGATCACCGTCAACCTGCTGCCCGCGGCCCTGCCGAAACACGGCTCCGGTTTCGATCTCGCCGTGGCCGTCGCGGTCCTCGCCGGAGCCGGTGACCTGCCACCGGCCCGGCTCGACGGGGTCGCGCTCATCGGTGAGCTGGGCCTCGACGGAACCGTCCGGCCGGTCCGCGGCGTGCTGCCGATGGTCGCCGCGGCGGCACGGGCCGGGATCAGCCGGGTGATCGTGCCGGCGGCCAACGCGTGCGAGGCGACCGTGGTGCCCGGCGTCACGGTCCGCGCGGTGGACACCCTGCACCGGCTCGTCGACTTCGCCCACGGGACCGGAACGCTGCTGGACCCGCCGGACCTCCCGCCGGCACCCCCGCCCGCCGGACCCGACCTGGCCGACCTCGCCGGCCAGGAGACCGGCCGGTACGCCCTGGAGATCGCCGCCGCCGGCGGACACCACCTCGCCCTCTTCGGGCCGCCCGGCGCCGGCAAGACCATGCTCGCCGAGCGGCTCCCGTCCATCCTCCCGGAACTCGACGACGAGGCCGCCCTGGAGGTCACCGCCCTCCAGTCGATCGCCGGGGTGCTGCCAGCCGACGGGCGGCTGGTCCGCCGGCCGCCGTTCCAGGCCCCACACCACAGCTCCACCCTCGCCTCCCTCGTCGGCGGCGGCTCCGGGCTGATCCGGCCCGGAGCGCTCTCCCTCGCCCACCGCGGCGTCCTCTTCCTCGACGAGGTGCCGGAGATGAGCCGGGCCACACTGCAGGCGCTGCGGCAGCCGCTGGAGAGCGGGCGGGTCGTGCTGTCCCGGGCCCGCGGCACCACCGAATACCCGGCCCGCGCCCAGCTCGTCGTCGCCGCCAACCCGTGCCCCTGCGCGTCACCGGCCGGCGACCAGGCCTGCCACTGCCCGCCCGCCGTGCGGCGGCGCTACCTCGGGCGGCTGTCCGGGCCGCTGCTCGACCGCATCGACATGCGGGTCAACCTGCTCCCGGTGCGGGCCGCGCAGCTGCTCGCCGACTCGGCACCCGCCGAACCGTCCACGGTCGTCGCGGCCCGGGTGGCGCGTGCCCGGGAGTCGGCGGCCGCCCGCTGGGCCGCGGACGGCTGGCGGGTCAACGCCGAGGTGCCGGGGCCGGTCCTGCGGCGTTCACCGTGGCGGCTGCCACCCCGCGCCACCGCCGTCCTGCACGGCGCCCTGGACCGGGGCGCCCTGTCGGCCCGCGGCTACGACCGGTGTCTCCGCCTCGCCTGGACCGTGGCCGACCTCGACGGCCGGGACCGGCCCTCGGAGGGCGACGTGTGCGAGGCGTACCAGCTCCGGATGGGAGAGGCCGCCCATCGTGTCCCGAAGTGACTGCCTCCTGGCGTACCCGTTCCGCCCTTCCGAGTCCCCCGCCCCACCACCCTGCCGGGACGTGTCTCGCCCGCCGCCGCGCCCGGATGCGCTGGTTCCGGCGCTTCGCCGGGACGCGCTTCGCCGGGACTGGCGTTCTCCACCGCTTCGCTGCGGCGACTCTCGCCGCGTTCCGTCTTCTCCACCGCTTCGCCGGGGCGACCTTCCCGCCGGAGTCACCTCCCCAGGCCTCCCCTCTTCCGCCGCGTCGGCGACGTGCGCCTCGCCGGGACTGGCGTTCTCCACCGCTTCTTCCGGGGCGCATCGGGTTCGCCGGCGTGCTTTTCGTCTCTTGTCTGTTCCCTTCTCGATCGGAGAGTGAAGTGAGCGTTTCGGCATCCGCTCCCGGCAGGACCGGGACGCCCGCGCCCGGCGGCCCGGAGGATCGCGCGGCGCGCGTCGCACTGACGTGGCTGGCCGAGCCGGGGAACCGTGCCGTCTGGGCACTGGTGGAACAGGCCGGGGCGCCGGCCACCCTGGACCGGCTGCTCAGCGGCGACATCCCGGACGCCCGGCTGCGGTCGGCGGTCTCCGCCCGCGCGGCCGCCGGTGACGCCCGCCGGATGGCGGAGATCGCGATGCGCCGGGCCGACCGGCTCGGCGCGCGCCTGGTGGTGCCGGCCGACGAGGAATGGCCACGACGGGTCGCCGACCTCGCGACCCTGGAACTGGACACCGGAGGCCGGATCAACAACGACACCCGGCCGCCGCTCTGCTTCTGGGTACGCGGGGCGTGGCCGCTCGGCGAGACGCTGGAACGGTCGGTCGCGATCATCGGAGCACGGGCCGCCACCGACTACGGCATCCACGTCACCGGTGAGCTGGCATCGGCGATCAGCCAGGACGGGTGGACGGTGCTGTCCGGCGGGGCGTTCGGAATCGACGCCGCCGCCCATCGCGGGGCGCTCACCGCCGGAGGGCGCACCGTGGCCGTCCTCGCCTGCGGGATCGACCGGCCCTACCCGGTCGGGCACACGGCGCTGTTCGACCGGATCGCCGACTCCGGCCTGCTGATCAGCGAATGGCCGGTCGGGGCCGAACCGCTACGGCACCGCTTCCTGATCCGGAACCGGGTCATCGCGGCCGCCACCGCGGGCACGGTCGTCGTCGAAGCGGCCGCACGCAGCGGCGCCGCCCAGACGATGAGCCGCGTATTAGCGCTCAACCGGCCGGCGATGGTCGTTCCCGGACCGGTGACATCGGCGATGTCGGTCGGGTGCCACGAGATCCTGCGGAACAATCCATACGCACGGGTGGTCACCAATGCCGCCGAGGTGCTCGAGGAGATCGGCCGGATCGGCGAGTACTTCGCCGAGATACCGCGCGGACCGCAACGCCGACATGATCACCTGGACGAGGAGGCGGCACTCGTCCTCGAAGCTCTGCCACGGAGCGGCACGTCCACCCCGGAGCAGCTCGCGGCCGAGGCACGGCTGGATCTGCGCACGGTGCTGCGACGCCTGTCTCTTCTCGAGATCGCAGGGCTGGTGGTGCGTACCGCTGACGGTGTCTCCCTCGCCCCCGCGCGGGGCCCGAGCCGGGCCGCAACCGGCTGACGGGAGCGAATCAACCCTGCCGGAGGCATGACGGTGACCGGCCCGTCGCCGTCAGGCCGCCGCGTCAGCGACGACCGGCTCCGAGCCGGTCCACGGTCACCGCTGTGACCGGACGAGATCAGTCCTCGGACTCGTCCAGGTCCCGGCGATGAACCTTCATCCACGCTTCGACGTCCTCCACCAGCCATACCTTGCCCTGCGCAAGGTCGGCTACCGGCTTCGGAAAGTCGGCACGGCTGGTGATCTGGTACGCCCGCTGTCGGCTGACTCCGCCCAGACGGATGCGGATCTCGTGCGCGCCCATGAGGCGGATCGGCTTCACTCCCACATGATCGACCGTAGGCGCGGGACTATTAGTCTCTGACCAAGTTGTTAGGAGACAGCTAGTCCATAGTCAACTAAGGTGGTCCCATGCCTAGCCGTCACCAGCCTAGTGGCCCGGTTCCCCATCATCCCCGCCACCGTCGGGACTGGCGCACCCTCTGGCGCCGCTGCATATGCGGGCTTCCCGCGCCCTGCATCGACCGCTTCCCGCCGGCGCCGCCACCGCCGTACCCGCGATGGGCGTCACCGTCTCCTGACCAGCGGACACAGGGTGCCGGCGGCATCTACCGGTCCCGGTCGGCCCCACCCGGGGCGGGTGCCCCGGCCACCACTCCGGACAGCCCTCACCGCCCGACCCATCCGGAGCTGAACGTCGGCCGTGCGGGGCGCCTGACCCCCGCCCAGGAGCACCGCGTGAATCAGGGCGCCCGGCGGCGGAATCGTCGCCAGCCCCGCAGCCATTGACGTCCCGCGCCCGAGTGGCCGATCACTTTCGGGGGAAGCCTTGCCGACCGCACCGCAAACCGAGCATCTCCACGACCGCCCACATTGGCGGTGCCGCGTGTGCAGCCGCCCCTGGCCGTGCCCGGAGGCGCAGACCCGTCTTCTCGACGAGTACGACGCATACCCGTCGCTGCTGAAGATCTATCTGTCCGCCCAGATGTACGAGGCGCTCGACGACCTCACCGTCGACGGCCAGTCGGCGCCCGTGGACCTGTATGAGCGCTTCCTTGCCTGGACCAGGACCCGACCAGCCTCCTGATCTCCACAGCCACGCGAAACCGCCCCGGCGTCTCCCGGCTTCACCTCACACCCACCGGGCCAAGCGCTCGATCGCCACGGGCAGTTCCCACATCTTCAGCGGCCGCGGGCCGCTCTCCGCCTTCCCCGCCGCACGCCTATCCCTGACTTGCAGGCCGCTCTCGCCTTGCCAACCGCAGGCCTATCCCTGGCCTCGCCGACCGCGCACCTATCCCTCAGGATGCTGGCCACAGGCCTACCCCGGCCTTGCCTGCCGCAGCCCATCCCGGTCTCATCGCACGGCCGGCGTCGCGTCCCTCGAAAGGCGACGGCATTCGACCGGTAAATGGCAGAAGGGCCAAGGCCCGCGGACGAACGATCAGGTGACGACGAGCGCGGTCGGCCAGCACGAGTCGATGCGACGGCGTGGAACATTGTGACGGCCTGATTCATCGAGACCGGCGCCAGTCAGCGCAGCAAGGCCCGCAAGCCGACACGGCTTGCGAGAGCCAGCGCGTGAAAGCGCCGGGCCGCACGCAACGCGGCCAGCCCGCACGCAACGGGGCCGGGTCGCACGCGATGGTTGTGGTCAGGTGCGAGTGCGGCGGTGGTGGCCCCGGCCTGCGTGCCAGGACTCGATCACCAGGTGGTCGGCGGGGGTGCCGACGTAGGTCAGGGCGACCTCCTCGATGTCGAGGCGGAAGAACGCGGCGTCGGCGTGTGGGGTGCCCGGTGGGGGCGGGACCTCGACGGCGCGGCCGGAGACCTTGGCATCGCCGGGGCCGGCGGCCGGGTCGTCTGCCGGGGGCTCCAGGGTGGGGCTGTGCATCGCGATCCGGGGGTCGCGGCGCAGGTCTCGCAGTTTCACCGAATCCGGCATCGAACCGAACGTCAGGTCACCGTCGGTGAATTGGGCCTCGGAAGCGCTGATCCGGGGTGAGCCGTCGCGGCGCAACGTGGCGATCGTCTTGTTGGTGCCCGCTTCGAAGAGAGCCCGCACACGGGCCGCGAACTCCGGGGCGTCCTTCTCGATTTCCTCCCAGCGTGCCATGGCAGCGACGTTAGACCCGGGGTATGACAAAGATGCTTGACTGACGGCTCTGCTCGACGGACGGTCTGAGGCGATGCGGATACGGGAACTGCACGAACGGCTGCCGACGGCCCTGCGTGCGGCGGTGGACGACTTCGGCCGGCACCTCGCCGTGGTGGAAGGGCGTTCGGAACACACCGTCCGGGCGTATGTCGGGGATGTCGTGTCGCTGCTCGATCATGCGGCTGCCGAGGGCCGGGTCACCGTCGCCGACCTGGACATCACGGTTCTCCGCGGGTGGCTCGCGGCCCGGATGGGGACGGGTGCGGCACGTTCCTCGCAGGCCCGGCGGGCGGCGGCGGCGCGGGCCTTCAGCGGCTGGGCACACCGCACCGGTATCTCGCCGGATGATCCGGGCGCTCAACTGGCCAGCCCGCGTGCTCACCGGAGTCTGCCCACCGTTCTGCGCGCGGATCAGGCGGCGAGCCTGATGACCCCGGCGGGGATGAGAGATGACAGCACCCGCGGCTCGGAGGGAGATGATGGGGCCCCCACCACGCAAAAGAACGACCACGCCAGCGCTACGGCCGGAACCGGCGCGGCCGGCGCCACGGCTGAAAAAGACGGGAGCGGCGCCACGGCTGAAAACGACCGCGGCGAAGGCACGGGGGGTGACGACCGTGGCGGCGTCACGGGAGGTGACGACCGCGGCGGCGCCACGGCGGGGAACCACGGGGGCGCCACGGCGGGGAACCACGGAGGCGTCACGGCGGGGAACGACGGAGGCGGCGCTGAGACGGGGAACGGTGAAAGCGGCGCGGGAGACGGTCTGGAGATCCGGGATCGGGCGGTTCTCGAGTTGCTCTACGCCACCGGGATCCGGGTCGGGGAGCTGTGTTCGCTGAACCGGGCCGACGTCGATCACGCCCGGCAGGTGGTGCGGGTGTTCGGGAAGGGTGCCAAGGAGCGAGCCGTTCCGTTCGGGCATCCGGCGCGGCGGGCCCTGGACGCCTGGCTGCGCCTGGGCCGGCCGGCACTGGTCAACCGGGCCAGCCGGGACGCTCTGTTCCTCGGGGCCAAGGGCGGCCGCCTCCAGCCGACCGTGGTGCGGCGGATCGTCGCGGACGCCGCACGGGCGGCCGGCCTTCCGCACACCAGCCCGCACGATCTGCGGCATTCGGCGGCGACGCATCTGCTGGACGGTGGCGCCGATCTGCGGGCGGTGCAGGAACTGCTCGGGCACAGTTCGCTGGCGAGTACACAGATCTACACACATGTGTCGACCGAGCGGCTGCGTGCGGCGTTCAATCAGGCGCATCCACGGGCCTGACATCGTACGATCCCAGCATGAGCGCCCCGGCAGGAGGACCACCGCAACCGATTCCCGGCGGTCGGCTCCTGTTCTCGCTGGATCCGTCGGTGTCCTATCTGAATCACGGCTCGTTCGGTGCGCTGCCGATCAGCGTGCAGCGTGCCCAGCAGCGGCTGCGCGACGAGATGGAGTCCAATCCGCTGCGGTTCTTCGCCGTCGGCCTGGAGGACCGGATCGTCCACAGCCGACGTCATCTGGCGACGTTCCTGGGTGCGGATCCGGACGGTAGCGCCCTGATCCAGAACACGACGGCCGCGGTGTCGATGATCCTGCGGTCGGTGCGGCTCGGACCGGCCGACGAGGTGCTGCTGACCGATCACTCCTACGGCGCGGTCACGATGGCGGTCCGCAGCCGGTGCCGGCAGGCCGGGGCCAGTGCGCGGACGGTGGCGGTGCCGCTGGGCCTGCCGGCCCGGGAGGTGGTCACCCGGATCCGGGCGGCACTGCGGCCCGGCCGCACCAGGCTGCTGGTCATCGATCAGCTGGCGTCGGCGACGGCGGCCCTCTTTCCGGTACGGGAGATCGTCGCCGCCGCCCGCGAGCACGACATCCCGGTGCTGGTGGACGCCGCCCACGTGCCGGGCATGCTGCCGGTGGACGTGTCCGCGATCGGCGCCGACTTCTGGGTGGGGAACCTGCACAAGTGGGGCTGGGCGCCCCGTGGCACGGCGCTGATGAACGTGGCACCGGCCTGGCGCCGCCGGATCGAGCCGCTGGTCGTGTCCTGGGCCCATGACGAGGGCTATCCGGGCGCGGTCGAGTTCCAGGGGACCGTCGACTACACGCCGTGGCTGGCCGCGCCGGCCGGGGTCTTCACACTGCGGACGCTGGGTCTGGAGGCCGTCCGGGAGCACAACGAGGCGCTTGTCACGTACGGCCAGAGGGTTGTCGGTGAGGCTCTCGGCCTCGCGCCCGCGGACCTGCCGCATCCCGGCGGACCGGGGGTGGCCATGCGGGTGGTGCCGCTGCCGGCCGGCCTCGCGACGACCGTTCCGGAGGCGCAGGCGCTGCGGCAGCACATCGCCGACAAGCTGGCCACCGAGGTCGCGGTGAACGCCTGGGGCGGCCGGGGGCTGCTGCGGTTGAGCGGCCAGGTCTACAACCGCCCGGAGGAGTACGAGCGGTTCGCCGAGCGCCTGCCCGCGTTCCTGGCCGAATACCAGCGCTGAGGACCCGGGGAGGCCGAGCCGGCACGCGGAGACGGGTAGGCGGAGACGGGTAGGCGGAGACGGGTAAGCGGAGACGGGTAAGCGGAGACGGGTCATCCGTTCAGGGGCAGCAGGCGGACCCGGCCCAGGCCGAGCAGGGCCAGCGGGTCGAGATAGACGTCGCCGCGGCGGAGGCCCCAGTGCAGGCAGGTGACCTGGGGGCAGCCGGGATGGCCGGGCTCGACGGACCCGATCGGATCGCCGGCCGCGACCACGTCGCCGGCCCGGACGGTCGCGGTGACCGGCTCATAGGTGGTGCGCAGCCCACCGGCGTGCTGGATGCTGATGACGCCGCGCCCGGCGAGCGTCCCCGTGTAGACGACGACACCGCCACCCGCGGACCGCACCGGCGCACCCGCGGTCGCGCCGAGATCGACGCCCCGGTGACCGGCGAGCCACGGCTCAGGGGGCGGATCGAAGCGCCGCAGCACCCGGGGTGGCAGCACCGGCCACTGATAGGACGGCACGGCCCCGAGAGTGGGCAGCAGGAGCAGGACCAGAGCGAGAGCGGGCATGCCGCCGAGACTGCCGGGCCGGAACCCGTCTCGCGACCGTCCCTGTGGACAACCGCCGGGTGTGGACGACCGTCAGCCGCCGAAGCCCGGCTCGTCGGGCAACGAGATGTCCGGCTTTTCCAGCTCCTCGACGTTGACGTCCTTGAACGTCATCACCCGCACGTTCTTCACGAAACGGGCCGGACGATACATGTCCCACACCCAGGCGTCGTGCATCTCGACCTCGAAATACACCTCGCCGTCGGAGTTACGCACGTGCAGGTCGACCTGGTTGGCCAGGTAGAACCGGCGCTCGGTCTCCACCACGTAGGAGAACTGGCGGACGATGTCGCGGTACTCCCGGTAGAGCTGCAGCTCCATCTCGGTCTCGTACTTCTCGAGATCCTCTGCGCTCATCGTGTCTCGCCCTCCATGGCACTATCTTCCCCCACCGACGGCGACGGCTGAGGCTGCTCGCTCGACGCCACGCCGACGGTACCCTCAGGCGCCTGGAGAATCAGCAGCGGCTCGGTAACGGATACGTCGAACAGAGCAGGCGGCGGGTCGGCCGGGCGGCGCGCCCGTGGGGGCCGGTTGCCGCGGCCGGATGCCGCGGCGACGTTCACATATGAGAAGCGGTGCTCGGAGCACGGCCCGTGGGTGGTCAGCGCGGTGCTGTGCTCCTCGGTGATGTAGCCCTTGTGCACCGCGAATCCGTAGTCGGGGAACTTCGCGTCCAGCTCGACCATGAGCCGGTCACGTGTGACCTTCGCCAGGACGCTGGCGGCCGCGACGCACGCGGCGACCCGGTCACCTTTCCACACGGCGAGGCCGGGCACGCCGAGGCCGTCGACCGGGAAGCCGTCGGTCAACACGTACTCCGGGCGGACGTCGAGGGAGGCCAGTGCCCGGCGCATCGCCGCGAGATTGCAGACGTGCAGGCCGCGGGCGTCGACCTCGGTCGGCGGGATGATCATCACGGACCAGGCGAGGGCCTTGGCGACCACCTGGTCGTAGACCCGCTCCCGGGCGGCCGGGGTCAGCAGTTTCGAATCGGCGAGGCCGGGGATCTCACCGCGTCTGCCCTCGGGCAGGATCGCGGCGGCCGCCACGAGCGGGCCCGCGCAGGCGCCGCGGCCGGCCTCGTCGGCGCCGGCCACGTGCCGGAAGCCACGACGCTGCAACGCCTGCTCCAGGGCGTACAGCCCGGCCTCGCGGCGGACGACGGTACGCGGTGGGGCCAGCATCAGAAACCCCCGGAAGCGACGACGACGGTACGCGAGGAGGCCGGCATCCGAGACCCCTGGGAAGCGACGACGACAATACGCGAGGAGGCCGGCATCAGGACTCCTCGGCGACGGCGTCGACGGTGAGCCGCCGCAGCAGGGCGGCCAGGTCGGCGGGGAAGATCTCCTCCTGGCTCGCCTCGATCTCGGCGGCCGACCACCACCGGTGCTCGGTGATGGTGAGGCGCTCCTCCTCGTCCATCCCGGCGGTGTCGACCTGCCAGTCGGGCACCCGGAGCAGGAAGAAGTCCTGCTCCTGCCGATACTGCCGGCGATCGTACGAGAACTCGGTCACCTCGTGCCGGACCGGCTCGCCCAGCCGGTCCGCCGTCACCCGCAGCCCGGTCTCCTCGAACAGCTCGCGGCAGGCGGCGTCGACGGTCGTCTCACCCGTGTCCAGGCCGCCGCCGGGAGTGAACCACCAGCGCAGCCCGGGCCGCGCCGGGTCACCGCCGTGCAGCAGCAGCACCCGACCGGCCAGATCGACCAGGAGAACCCGGCCGGCGCGGCGATCTATCACCTCGGTCACGCGACCAAGCCTATTGCGCGAGTGTTACTTGCCCGCGTCGGGGATGGCGTCGAATTCGTCCGGGACCGACAACCAGGTGGCCCGGCCGACCGGCCAGAAGATCGTGAAGGCCCGGCCGACGACCGAGTCGACCGGCACCGTCGCCTCATTGATCTTGCCGGGGTCGTCGGTGGCGCTGCTGTCGATGTAGTGCTGGAGCGAGTCGCCGGAGGCCTCCCGGTGGTCACCCATCACCCAGAGACGGCCGGACGGGACGGTGACGCTGAAGCTCCGGCTGGCGACCCGGTTGCGGGTGCCGTCGGACTCGACATACACGTACGGCTCGTCGAGGGAGGTGCCGTTGATCATCAGGCGTTGCTGCGCGTCACAGCACTCGACCTTGTCACCGGGCTGGCCGATGACCCGCTTGATGAAGTCCTCGCCCTCGTTGCCGGACTGCCAGACACCGGGCGCCTTGAACACGATGATCTCGCCGCGCCGCGGCTCACGGAAGTCGTAGACGAGCTTGTTGACCAGCACCCTGTCCCACAGTTCGAGGGTGTGCTGCATCGAGGGCGACGGGATGTAGAACGTCTGCAGCACGAAGGCGCGCACCAGGACGGCGACGAGGATCGCCACCCCCAACAGGATGGGAAGCTCACGCCAGAACGATCCTTGGCGCTTCTCGGTCTGCTCGTCAATCACGCTCGGAGCCTACGTCGTCTCGTCCATAACGACATGCCGGAACGCGCGGATAAAACCACACCCAACAGAAGAGGGAACACGTTTGTGGCGACGACCGGCTCCTCCTCCCGCGCCGGGAGCGGATGCGCCGCGGCCGCCGACGGGTACTGCTGGGCGAACTGTTTCCAGACATCCGGGACGTCCAGGCTGGTGAACCGCTCACTGGGCCAGACCACCACGAACGCCCGGCCGATGATGTTCTCGATCGGCACCGTTCCCTGGCAGCGGGCGTCCTGCGAGACCGAACGATGGTCGCCCATGACGAACATCTCGCCGGCCGGGACGGTCACCTCGGTGAACCGGCGGCTGGTGCACTGGCCCGCGATCGGCGGCTGACTCAGATCGGAGTTGAAGCCCTCGGCGATGTACGCCTCATCGATGCCGACCCCGTTGACGGTGATCCGCCCGCCGGAATCACAGCAGGCGACCTTGTCACCCGGAAGACCGATCACCCGTTTGATGAAGTCACGCTCACCGGGACGGCTGACCCCGACGAGATCGCCGACGGTCCGGCCGAGCTTGGCGAGGAAGGTGTTGCTGACCTCCTCGGTGACCTCGGGCGCCCAGTCGTCGGTCCCGCGGAACACCACGATCTCGCCGCGCAGCGGGTCACGCATGTCGTAGACGACCTTGTTGACCAGCACCCGGTCCTTGATCTCCAGGGTGCTCTGCATCGACCCGGAGGGGATGTAGAACGCCTGGACGAGGAACGTCCGAATGAGCACCGCCAGACAGAACGCCACGACCAGTAGCAACGGAAGTTCCTGCCAGAGAGGCATCTCCTTCCGCACCACGCCGCGCCGGCGTCGTGCCGGCCGATAGCCTTCCATCGGATCCACGCTTCGCATCTCCCGCCGCCTACCGGCCGAACCGCCCCCGGATACAGCACTACCGCCCGAGTTTCCCGGCTAGGGAGAGTTACGGGCGGTAGGACTGGAATGGTTCACCTACAGCGCGTCCGGCACGGGCGCAAGCTTAGTTCGCTCGGGCCCGTCCCGGAAACACCGCGGAGATCAGACGGACTGCTTCTCCCGAAGCTCCTTGATCTTCGCCTTCTTGCCACGCAGCTCACGCAGGTAGTAGAGCTTGGCGCGGCGGACGTCACCACGGGTGAGAACCTCGATCCGGTCGATCGCCGGGCTGTTGAGCGGGTAGGTCCGCTCGACGCCGACGCCGAAGCTGATCTTGCGGATCTTGAAGGTCTCCCGCAGGGCGGCACCCTGGCGGGCGATCACGACGCCCTGGAAGACCTGGACACGGGACCGGTTACCTTCGACGACCCGGGCGTGCACCTTGAGCGTGTCACCGGCCCGGAAATCCGGGAGGTCGGTGCGCTGCGACTGGGCGTCGATAGCGTCCAGCGTGTTCATCGCTGCATCCTCGTACTCAGAGCGCACCGTGAGTTCGGTGCGCGAATGGGCAATGCTGATCCCCCGCCACTCCTGAGGATCCTCGTACTCACCTCACGGTGTGGATGAGCACGGCAACCTCATTACTTTGCCACACCCGGAGGCGGGAGCTGTAATCCGGCCTCATCAAGGGCTTTCCGGTCCTTCTTGTCGAGGAGATCCGGAGGGTAGGCGGCATACATGTCGGGGCGGCGGTCGGCGGTGCGCAGCAGGCTCTGCTCACGCCGCCAGCGGGCGATCCGGCCGTGGTCGCCGGACCGCAGCACGTCCGGCACCTCACGGCCGCGCCAGGACTGCGGCTTGGTGTAGACCGGGGCCTCCAGCAGGCCGGCCGCGTGCGACTCCTCGGTCAGCGAGTCGGCGTTGCCGAGCACCCCGGGCAGCAGCCGGGTGATCGCCTCCATGATCACGATGACCGCGACCTCGCCGCCGAAGAGCACGTAGTCACCGAGCGACACCTCGTGCACCGGCATCCGGTCGGCGGCGTCGTCGATCACCCGCTGGTCGATGCCCTCGTAGCGACCACAGGCGAAGACCAGGTGCTCCAGGCCGGCGAGCCGGTGGGCGTCGGCCTGGGTGAAGGGTTTCCCGACCGGCGACGGTACGACCAGAGCCGCCCCCGGCGACGCGACGGCGTCCAGCGCCTCACCCCAGGGTTCGGGTCGCATCACCATGCCGGGACCACCGCCGTACGGACTGTCGTCCACCGTGCGGTGCACGTCATAGGTCCATTTACGCAGATCGTGCACGGTGAGATCGAGGGTCCCGGTGGTCCGCGCCTTGCCGATCAGTGACAGATCGAGAGGCGCGAAGTAGTCCGGGAAGATCGAGATGATGTCGACCTTCACAGGCGGGCCCTCACAGGTCGAGCAGGCCTTCCGGGAGGTCGACGACGATCCGGCCACCACGCAGGTCCACGGTCGGGACCATCGCGGTGACGAACGGGATCAGAGCCGTCCCGCCGTCCTTCTTGGCGAGCACGATCAGGTCCGAGGAGGGCGCGTGCTCGATGCGCTGCACCGTGCCGTGTTCCTCGCCGGACACCGACTCCACGCGCAGCCCGACGAGCTGGTGGTCGTGGAACTCCTCCGGGTCCTCCGGCGGCGCCAGACCGGCGCTGTCCACCTGGAGGTACACGCCCTTCAACGCCTCGGCGACGTTGCGGTCGTGGATGCCCTCGAAGACGGCGATCCCGCGGCCCTGATGCCAGCGGATCGACTCGAGGACGAGTTCTTTCGGGACTTCGAAGCGAGCACCGGGAGCGGGCGCGGCCGCCGGGCCGGCGCTCACCCGGCGGTCCCGGGGGACCTCCGTGATGAACACCGATCCGGCGGTGAAGCGTTCCTCGGGCTCGTCGGTCCGCACGACCACCGTGACCTCGCCCCGGATGCCGTGCGGTTTACCGATCTGGCCGACGACGAGCAGCATCGATCAGTACGCGTCGACGATGTCGACCCGGATGCCACGACCGCCGATCGAGCCGATCACCTGACGCAGGGCCTTGGCCGTACGCCCGCCGCGCCCGATGACCGTTCCCAGGTCCTCCGGGTGCACACGGACCTCGAGCCGCTTGCCACGGCGCGAGTCGACCAGACGAACCCGGACGTCGGCCGGGTTGTCGACGATGCCCTTGACGAGGTGCTCCAGCGCGGGCCGGAGCGCCCCGTCAGCTTGCGTCGGCGCCGGCACCGGCCGGGTCCTGTGCAGTCTCGGCGACAGCCTCGCGGTTCGGCTCGGCCGGGTCGGCCGGCTTGGTGTCGGCCGGGCGAGCCTCGGCGACCTCCGGAGCGGCGGCCTTCTTCGCCGACTTGCTCTGGGTGGCCGGCTTGGTCTCGGTCAGACCGGCGGCAGCCTTGGCCTCGGCCTCGTAGACCTCGGACTTGCTCTGCTTGCTCGGCGCGACCAGCAGCGGCGGCGGAGCGGGCAGACCCTTGAACTTCTGCCAGTCGCCGGTCTTCTCCAGGATGCGCTGCACCGGCTCGGACGGCTGGGCGCCGACGGACAGCCAGTACTGAACGCGCTCGGACTTCACCTCGATGACCGAGGGGTGTTCCTTCGGCTGGTAGATGCCGATGTACTCGATGGCGCGGCCGTCGCGCTTGGTGCGCGAGTCGGCGACGACGATGCGGTACTGCGGGTTGCGGATCTTGCCCATCCGCAGGAGCCGGATCTTAACGGCCACGGTTTATTCGCTCCTGATGACTGCGTGGTTGAGCCGAACGGAACCCACGTGGGGATTGCGGGACCGATGTCTCATGGACTGGCATCGCGATCAGGGGTTAGAGGGCGCCTGTCGCATGCCGGATACCAGCTAATCATTCTGCCAGACGAACGCGCGGGTCTCCCAACCGGGCCACCACCGGCCGGTCCCAGCCGGACGGCAGCTCGGTGGGTGCGCCCCAGGACGGATCCGGACGGAAATCCGTCCAGGTGCCGTCGAAGGGGAACACCCCCGCCTCGATCCGGGTGATCACCCGCCGGCCCTCGGCCCACACCGCCGCCTCGTCGGGCACCCAGTACAGCTCCGGGAAGGCCAGGCGCTCGGCGAAATCGTCCTCGTCCTTCCACCGCCACACCCGATCACGGCCGGCCACGATGTCGAGGTCCTGGTCGATCACGTCGATCCCGGCGACGTCACCGTCGTCCCAGCGGACCGCGCTCTCCTCCAGGTTGACGTAGTACCCGGTGAACTCGCCCTCGTCGTCCCGGAAGAACCAGACCGAGTGGTTCTCGCCCGGCGGGAAGAACCGCAGCACCCCCGGGCCACGCCACTGCGCGGTCCGCGGGGCGCGGGGCGCGGCCATCCAGTCGGGGAACGCCAGATCCCGCGGGAACCGGCCGTCCAGAGTCGTCTCCACGGCGATGACCGAGCCGCGGGCCACCCAGATGAGCAGCCCACGGTCGTCGTCCGAGATCACCCGGCCGGGATGCACGAAGGCGATCCGGCCGTGATGGGTGTCGCGATGGAGGATCAGCCGACCCGGTTCGAAGCGCACGCTCAGTACGAACGACCCAGGTAGGCGATCAGGTCCGGCTCCTCGTCCGACTCCGGCATCGAACCGTCCTCGCGGGTGAGGCAGCGCACCGTGACCGCCTTGCCGTTCGCCTCCTTCTCACCGGCCTCGCCGACCGCCGACCACGGCACCCGGGCGAACCCGGTCTGCGACGCCTCGATCGCCTCGCCGAGCGTCTTCACCTCGACGGTGCGCTCCACCCGGAACGCCAGGGCGTCGTCGTAGAGGCGCTGCTGGTCGGCCTTGAGGGCGGCCACCACGGCGTTCGCCACCTCGGCCAGCGGGATCGGCGACTTGGTGCCGTCGATCCGGCGGGCCACCACGGCGTTGCCGTTCGCCAGGTCGCGCGGGCCGACCTCGATCCGGATCGGGATGCCCTGCAGTTCCGCGTCCACCGCGCGACGGCCGAACGGGATGTCCGCGCGGTCGTCGAGCTTCACCCGTACACCCGCGGTCTTGAGGTCCTTGACCAGCTGGGCCGCCGCCTCGGCGACGCCCTCGCCCGCCTTGACCACCATGACCTGGACCTGGACCGGCGCGAGCCGCGGCGGAAGCCGCAGGCCGTTGTCGTCGCCGTGCACCATGATCAGGCCGCCGAGCATCCGGGTCGAGGTGCCCCACGAGGTCGTCCACGCGTGCTCGACGGTCCGCTCGGCGGACGAGTAGGTGATGTCGAACGCCTTCGCGAAGTTCTGCCCCAGCTCGTGCGAGGTGCCCATCTGCAGCGCCTTGCCGTCGCCCATCATGGCCTCGACGGTCATCGTGTTGGTGGCGCCGGCGAACCGCTCACCCCGGGTCTTGCGCCCCGGGATGACCGGGATGGCCAGGATCTCGGTCATGAACGCCTCGTAGACGTTCTTGTGGATGTCGCGGGCGTGCTCCCGGGCGTCGGCCTCGGTGGCGTGCGCGGTGTGGCCCTCCTGCCAGAGGAACTCGGTGGTGCGCAGGAAGGTGCGCGGGCGCAGCTCCCACCGGACCACGTTGGCCCACTGGTTGAGCAGCAGGGGAAGATCACGATACGAGTCGACCCACTTGGCCATGAACTCGCCGATCACGGTCTCACTGGTGGGGCGCACGACCAGCGGCTCGGCGAGCTCCTTGCCGCCGGCGTGGGTGACCACGGCCAGCTCCGGCGAGAAGCCCTCGACGTGGTCGGCCTCACGGCGCAGATAGTTCTCCGGGATGAAGAGCGGGAAGTAGGCGTTCTGGACGCCCTGCTCCTTGATGCGGGCGTCCATGTCGGCCTGCATGCGCTCCCAGATCGCGTAGCCGACCGGGCGGATCACCATCGTGCCGCGCACCGGGCCGTTGTCGGCGAGCTGCGCCTTGGCGATGAGGTCCTGATACCAGCGGGGGAAATCCTCCGCACGGGGAGTGAGCACGCGAGCCATGAGGAAGCATCGTAGTCCTGACCGGCCTGCAACCAGCCGGGTGGGCATCCCGTGTCCCTCATCGGAGAAAGACGGGGTGACGGATGGACTTCGATGACTTCTACCGGGATACCGCCCGGCGGCTGGCCCGGTACGCCTACGGGCTCACCGGCGACCCGGTGGAGGCGCAGGACCTGGTCCAGGAGGCGTATGCGCGCGCCTGGCAACGGTGGCGGCGCCTGTCCGGGTACGACGACCCGGAAGCCTGGCTGCGGCTGGTGGTGAACCGGCTGTCCGCGGACCGGTGGCGCCGGCTCGGCATCCGCCGGGCACGGGCCGCCGCCGAACCACCGCTGCCGTCGGTCAGCCCACCGTCCGAAGACGTGGTGCTGCTGGTACAAGCGATGCGCGACCTGCCGGAGAAGGTACGCCGGGCGATGGCCCTGCACTACCTGCTGGACCGGTCGATCGCCGACATCGCCACCGAGACCGGCGCGGCACCCAACACCGTCAAGTCGTGGCTGTTCCGGGGCCGCACGCTGCTCGCGGCCGCCCTGGACGACCCCTCGGCCAAGCAGAAGGAGGAGGTGGCCCGCCGTGCCCGCTGACCTGGACGACCTGTTCACCACGCTGAGCCGGCAGGCCGACGCGATCCCGCTCGCCGGTGTCGAACACGCCCGGCAACGCGGCCGGCAGCGCCGCGCCCGTGGCGTGGCCGCCCTGGCCGCCGCCGCGGTCGTTGTGGTCGTCGCCGGAACCGGCCTGGCCCTCAACCGGCCGCACACGACACCGGAGCCGCTGCTGCCGGCGACCGATCCGGCCCGGCTCCGTGGCCTGGCACCGGTCGGTGAGCCGCTGCGGATCGCCGACGGCCGGATGTGGAACAACACCCGGATCGCCGGGGAGCGGGTGATCGGCTTCTCCTCCGACGGGAACGGCGGCCACGAGACCGTCGCCCTCGACGCCCGGACCGGTGCGACCCTCTGGCGGATCACCGGCCGGGAGAGCTACTACCGGGGAGTCGCCACCACGTCCACGGTGGTGATGCTGCTGCGGGAGCTGGCGTCGCAGTCCGAGGCGGTACTCGAACCGGCCGCCCGGATCCTGGAGTTCCACGACGCGGTCACCGGCGAGAAGACGTGGGAACTGCCGCACACCGACCACGACCGGTTCGTCCTGCACGAGGACGTGCTGGTCCGGCTGGTCGGCGAGACGACCGCGATCGAGGGATACGACCTGGACACCGGACGGAAACTGTGGACCGCGCCGCCCGGTCACACCCCGGGCGACACGTCATCGCTCGTCCCGGCGCCGCCGCGGCTGATCAGCGGCATGCGGGTCGAGGCGGACGGCAACGACGACGCCGACGGGACCACCTGGGCCCTCGGCGGGCCGGACACGGCGGACGCCATCCCGTACACCGACGACCGGCTGGTCGACATGAGCAGGTCGGGGAAGGTCACGATCCGGGACATCCGGACCGGCGAGGTGCGGTCGACGGCATCGGGCCGCCCGAACGCCGAACAGCTCATCGCCTACGAGGGGACGGCCTACGCCCAGGTCCGGGTCGGCGACCTCATCGGGGTCGCCTCCCTGGACCGGATCCTCTACCAGTACCGGGCGGGGGACTCGTGGAGCTACGCGGCCCACTTCGCCTGCGGGCGCGACCGCCTCTGCGTCATCGAGGACCGCCCGATCACCGAGGAGCGGTCGGAGGCCCGGATCGTCCTGATCGACGCGAAGTCCGGGAAGGTGCTCCGGACGACCGGTGCGGTGCCACGCCACGGCGAGAACTCGATGCGGGTCGGCCGCATCCTGACCAGCGGCACCGGTGAGAAGGCGACCACCCTCTACGACGAGAACGGTGAGGCCCGCTACTCCGACTACGGGGTCGGCGGGTTCGTCGACGACGGCAACGCGCTGTCCATGAGCCAGGACGCCGGGGACCGGAGGTTCACGGTCCGCGGTGTCTCCACGGTCGACTACCAGAAGGTCGAACTGGGCGTCATCCCGGAGATCTCCGGTCGCTGCGACTGGAACGAGGAGATCCTCACCTGCCCCACCGGCCAGGAGTTGTGGATCTGGCGCTTCAACCGCTGAACCAGCGGGCCGCCTTTCGGCCGCTCATTCAGCGGGCACCTGGCCCGGCGCTGAATCAGCGGCCGCCCTTGCGGCGCCGCTGATCATGTGATGACGGCGCCCCGCAGCACGATCCGGCGGGGCGCCCGGACCACCCGCAGGTCGGCGCGCGGGTCGGTCTCGTAGACCACCAGGTCGGCGAGGCCGCCTTCGACCAGGCCGGGGAAGCCCAGCCACTCCCGCGCCCGCCACGAGGCGGCGGCCAGCACGTCGACCGCGGGGATGCCGGCCTCGTGCAGGTAGAGCATCTCCTCGGCGGCCAGGCCGTGCCGGATGCCGCCGCCGGCGTCGGTGCCGACGTAGATCGGCACGCCGGCCTCGTGGGCGGCGAGGACGACGGACGGGAACCGGTCGCGCAGGGCGAGCATGTGATCGGCGTACCCGTCGAACTTGCCGCGTGCGGAGTCGGCGATCTTCCCGAACGTCCGGATGTTGATCATCGTGGGCACCAGGGCGGTCCCGCGGCGGGCCATCTCGTCGATCAGGTCCAGGGTGAGTCCGGTGCCGTGCTCCACCGAGTCGACCCCGGCCCGCACCATGATCTCCACGCCCTCCTCGGAGAACGTGTGCACCGCCGCCCGCGCCCCGGCCGCGTGGGCGGCCTCGACGGCGGCGGTCATGGTCGCGGCGTCCCAGCTGGGGGCCAGGTCGCCGACGCCGCGGTCGATCCAGTCGCCGACCAGCTTCACCCAGCCGGTGCCGGCCTTCGCCTGCGCGGTGACGGCCGCGGCGACCTGGTCACCGGCCACCTCGACGCCGATGTCCCGCAGATAGCGGCGAGGGGCGGCGACGTGGCGCCCGGCGCGGGCCAGGCGGGGCACGCCCGGTTCGTCGTCCAATTCGGGGTACGGAAAAGGGGAACCCGCGTCCCGCAGGGCCAGAACACCCGCGTCGCGGTCGATGACGGCCAGCTCACGGGCCTGGTCGACACTCTCGATCGGTTTCGCCCCGAAGGCGATGCCGAGGTGGCAGTGCGCGTCGACGAGCCCCGGCACGACGAACCCGCCGTCACTGATCGTCTCGGCCCCGGCCACCGGCTCGTAGGTGACCCGATCTCCCACCAGCCACAGATCCCGGACCTCACCGTCCGGCAGAACCGTCCCACGCACATGAAACGCCATGGGTAAGTCCTACCGGATCAGGCGTCGTCCCGTGCGGCGAGGTATTTGTCGCGCAGCGCGGTCAGCGCGGGCACATCGATGGTGATCGGATACGGCACGTCCGTGTCGAGGGCCTTGTTGGTACTCAGGGTCATCTCATACTCACCGGACCGACCCGGCCGGAAGATCGTCAGCTCCACACCCTCCCCGAACGTCGGGTCGACGACCCAGTAGTCGTCGACCCTCGCAGCCGCGTAGACCCTGGTCTTCGCATACATGTCCTGGAAGCGCGAGGTCGGGGAGATGATCTCCACAACGAGCATCGCGCCATCGATCGGCACGGGTGAGCGCGTCATGTAGCGCTCATGCACCACCACAACATCGGGACGCAGCTCACTCCGGCAATCGATGTCAAGCGACAGATCCGGAACCGGCACGTAGGTGGCCGGACAATTCGGACGCAGCATCGTCGCCAGTTGATAGCCGAGCACCCGCTGGAAAGGGGTCGGAGACGGCAAGACCAGCCTTCCGTCGATCAGCTCATAGCGGAGCACCTCAGGAAGACTGGCGAGATCTTCAACGGTCCAGTCGCGCTTATCAGGCAACCGAAGGGCGGCGGTCATCAGCTTCTCCTCACTGGGATCGCCGCCCACGCTACTAGCCTCTTGACAGTTAGCGCAATACAACTTGAACCGTGACTAGCCCATCATCAACGGTTGTCGTCCTTGGGCTTGTTCAGCTTGTTGAAGTCGAGCTTCGGCAGCTTGAAGCCGGGCGGCACACCCGGACCCCCACCGAGCGCACCCGGGTCCAGCCCCGGCGGCAGCTGCGGCATGCCCCCCGGGAACCCGCCGGGCATCCCACCCGGACGCCCGCCGACCCGCGGCCGGTTGCCACCCTTGCCGCCCTTGCGCTTGTTCTTCGAGCTCTTCGTCGCGCTGCGGCGGCCGCCGGGCAGGCCCATCATCCCGGTCATCTGCTTCATCATCTTCTGCGCGTCGGTGAAGCGGTTGAGCAGCTGATTGACGTCCATGACGGTGACGCCGGAGCCGTTGGCGATACGCAGTCGCCGGGAGCCGTTGATGATCTTCGGGTTGGTGCGCTCGCCCGGGGTCATCGAGCGGATGATCGCGGTGACCCGGTCGAAGTGGCTGTCGTCGAGCTCGTCGAGCTGGCCCTTGAGCTGGCCCATGCCGGGCATCATGCCGATGATGTTGGCGATCGGGCCCATCCGGCGGACCGCGATCAGCTGGTCCAGGAAGTCCTCCAGCGTGAACTGCTCGCCACCGAGCAGCTTGCTGGCCATCTTCTCCTTCTGGTCCTCGTCGAAGGCCTGCTCGGCCTGCTCGATGAGGGTCAGGAGGTCGCCCATGTCGAGGATCCGGCCGGCCATCCGGTCCGGGTGGAAGACGTCGAAGTCCTCCAGTTTCTCGCCGGTCGACGCGAAGAGGATGGGCTGGCCGGTGACGTGCCGGACGGAGAGCGCCGCGCCACCGCGGGCGTCACCGTCGAGCTTGGAGAGGACCACGCCGGTGATGCCGACGCCGTCGCGGAACGCCTCGGCGGTGCGCACCGCGTCCTGGCCGACCATCGCGTCGATGACGAAGATGACCTCGTCCGGGTCGACGGCGGACCGGATGTCGGCGGCCTGCTGCATCATCTCGGCGTCGATGCCGAGGCGGCCGGCGGTGTCGACGATGACGATGTCCTTCGCCGCCCGCTTCGCGTGCTCGATCGAGTCGCGCGCGACCTGGACCGGGTCACCGACACCGTTGCCCGGCTGCGGGGCGTAGACGTCCACCCCGGCGCGCTGGGCGAGCACCTGGAGCTGGTTGACGGCGTTGGGGCGCTGGAGGTCACAGGCGACCAGCAGGGGCTGGTGACCCTGGCCCTTCAGCCAGCGGGCCAGCTTGCCGGCGAGCGTCGTCTTACCCGAACCCTGGAGACCGGCCAGCATGATCACCGTCGGCGGCTGCTTGGCGAACTGCAGCCGCCGCCCCTCGCCGCCGAGGATCTCGATGAGCTCCTCGTTGACGATCTTGATGATCTGCTGGGCCGGGTTGAGGGCCTGGGAGACCTCGGCGCCGCGAGCCCGCTCACGCAGGTTGGCGATGAACGCCTTGACCACGGGCAGCGCGACATCCGCCTCCAGCAGCGCGAGACGGATCTCGCGTGCGGTGGCGTCGATGTCGGCATCAGTGAGCTTGCCCTTGCCGCGGAGCTTGCCGAAGATCCCGGAGAGGCGGTCACTCAAAGTGTCAAACACGGTGCGACTTCCCGTTGGTCTGAATGGTCACGTCGACCGCAAGCCTAGCCGTACCGTCGCTGCCTCACCGGTTCCGCATGCGGTAGGTGCGTGCGGCCGCCTCGATGCGCCGCTGAGTGCGGGTGCCCGGAGCCAGCGAGCGCCGGACCGCCGCGTAGAGGACGGCGCCGCCGCCCAGCACCAGCGCGCCCACGAACAGATACCAGAGCAGTGGTCCGAGCAGCCAGCTGGCCACCCAGCCCACCGCGACCAGTCCCACCAGGAATGCGATCGCCCTACCCATCGCCGGCCTCCCGCCGTCGTCGGAAATCACCCTTCCACCATGCCCTTCCGGCGCAACGGCCCGCATCGGCCGAGACCCCCATGCGTTCCCCCTAGGGGTGAGGTCGGCACGTTGCGGCACGCCGGGCGCACCGAAGTCGTATAACGCACTTAAGGGGATATAGACCGCAACTTCGCTCTGATCCTGGACGTTGAACCCTCGGCGGATGAGCGGCGAAAGGACGACGGCGTGGCGCTGCGACAGGTCCTGCGGCTGGCCCCCTGGCCGGTCCGACGGCGGGTCTTCGAGACGGTCGAGGCGCGTGTCCTGCCGCGCGTCGCCCCGGAACGGCGGCTGGGGGTCGCCCGTACCTTCATGCCCCTGGTCTCCACACGGGTCCGCGGCGCCGGCGGAGCCACCCTGCGCGTACGCACCGCCGCCGGGGTCCTGACCGCCCGCGCCGACCCGGCGGCCGCCCCCGCCGAGGTCCGCCGCCTCAACCTGGACCGGGTCGTCAAGGCGCTCGACGAGGCCGGCGTCGACTGGTTCCGGGTGCCGATCCGGGCCGCCGGTCGCACCGCCGTGGCGGTCCGCGCCGCCGACCGGCCGGACGCCCTCGCCGCGCTCCGCCGGCACGTCGCCGACGACCGGGGATCACTGCGGGTCGTCCGCCCCGGCCGCCGCCGGAAGAACCCCCAGGTGGTGGCGGTGTGCTGGCCGGTCACCGATCCCGGCGGCAGCCTGGTGCTCGGGCCCGACCTGGCCTGTGAGGTCGAGTTCTGGACCGAACGGGACGGCCGGCTGGTGTCGCCGCGCCGCAACCCGGTCGCCGACTCGATCCCGGTCACCGAACCGGTCACGGTCGCGCCGGAGACGGCGTTCGGGTCGTTCAGCGCGCGCGGTGACACCACCGGCTACCGCACCCGGCGGATCTTCACCTGCGTCGACCCGGACCGCGTCGACTTCCCGATCGACGTGGTCTACACGTGGGTGGACGGCAGCGACCCGGCCTGGCAGCGCCGCAAGGCACAGGCGCTGGCCGACAACCCGTGGGTCGGCGAGGTCAGCGAGCAGGCCGCCAACGACTCCCGGTTCGCCAGCCGCGACGAACTGCGCTACTCGCTGCGCGCCCTGCACTGCTTCGCGCCCTGGGTGCGCCGGGTCTTCCTGGTCACCGACGACCAGACGCCGGCCTGGCTGGACCGGGCCCACCCGCGGCTCACCGTGGTCTCGCACCGGGAGATCTTCGGCGACACCGGGCGGCTGCCGACCTTCAACTCGCAGGCCATCGAGTCCCGGCTGCACCGGATCCCGGGCCTGGCCGAGCACTTCCTCTACCTCAACGACGACGTGATCCTGGGCCGGCCGGTCACCCCCGAGATGTTCTTCACCCCGGGCGGCCTGACCAAGTTCTTCGCCTCGGCCGCCCGGGTCGACACCGCGCCCCGCGGCCCCGCCGACCGGCCCGCCGACTCGGCCGCCAAGAACAACCGGCGGCTCATCCAGGAGACGTTCGGCCGGATGCTGACCCGCAAGATGATGCACACCCCGCACCCGTCGCGGCGCAGCGTCATCGCCGAGATCGAGGAACGGTTCGCCGAGCAGGTCACCGCGACCGCCGGGCACCAGTTCCGGCATCCCGACGACATCTCGCTGCTCTCGTCGCTGCAGCAGTACTACGCGTACCTCACCGGGAAGGCCGCGCCCGGCCGGATCCGCTACCTGTACACCGACCTGTCCGAACCGGTGACGCCGCTGCGACTGGCCCGGCTGTTGCGCAGCCGGGACGTCGACGCGTTCTGCCTCAACGACGTCGACGTGCACAGCGCCGCCGTCGCCGATCAGGAAGCCCTGGTCGCGGAGTTCCTCCCGGCGTATCTGCCGTTCACGTCCCCGTTCGAGTTGCAGCACCGCAACGTCCGCCCGATCGCGGCGCCCCGGCAGCCGAGTCCCGGCCGGGACGACCGCCCGGTGCCGCCCGGGATGGCACTGCCGCCCGTCGCCTGACCTTTGCCCTTTCGCACGAAGGAGACTCCCTTGAGCTACGACGTCGTCATCCTCGGCCTCGGGTATGTCGGGCTGCCACTGGCACAGCAGGCGATCCGGGCCGGCATGTCGGTCCTCGGCTTCGACATCGACGAGACGGTGGTCCGCTCGCTCGGCGACGGCCGCTCCCACGTGGACGACCTGAGCGACACCGACGTGGAGAAGATGCTGGCCGGCGGCTTCCTGCCGACCTCCGACGAGGCCCTGATCAGGCAGGCACGGACCGCGGTCATCTGCGTGCCGACACCGCTCGCCGAGGGTGACGGGCCGGACCTGCGGGCCGTCCTCGGCGCCACCTCCGCGATCGGCCGCAACCTGCGGCCCGGCATGCTCGTCGTGCTGGAGTCCACCACCTACCCGGGCACCACCGACGAGGAGGTCCGGCCGCGGCTGGAGCAGCTCTCCGGGCTGACCGCCGGCATCGACTTCCACCTGGCGTTCTCGCCGGAACGGATCGACCCCGGCAACGAGGTGTACGGCGCCCACAACACCCCGAAGGTGGTCGGCGGCTACACCCCGGCGTGCACCGACCGGGCCGAGGCGTTCTACGGCCGCTTCGTCGAGACGGTGGTGCGGACCCGCTCGACCCGGGAGGCGGAGACCGCGAAGCTGCTCGAGAACACGTACCGCCACGTCAACATCGCCCTGGTCAACGAGATGGCCCGGTTCTGCCACGAACTCGACATCGACCTCTGGGACGTGATCCACGCGGCGTCCACCAAGCCGTTCGGTTTCCAGGCGTTCTATCCCGGGCCGGGGGTCGGCGGCCACTGCATCCCGATCGACCCGAACTACCTCTCCCACAACGTCCGCAGCAAGCTCGGCTACCCGTTCCGGTTCGTCGAGCTGGCCCAGGAGATCAACACCACGATGCCGGCGTACGTCGCCCGCCGCGCCCAGAACCTGCTCAACGCCGACGGTCACGCGGTGCGCGGTGCCACCGTCCTGCTGCTCGGCATCACCTACAAGGCCAACATCGCCGACCAGCGCGAATCCCCCGCCGCGCCACTCGCCCGCCACCTGGCCGCCCTCGGCGCGACCGTCGCCTACCACGACCCGCACGTCACCACGTGGGAACTCGACGGTGTGCCCGTCTCCCGTACCGACGACCTGCACGGCGCGGCCGCCGCCGCCGACCTGGTCATCCTGGTCCAGAACCACCGTGAATACGACCCGGACCAGCTGGCCCGCATCGCCAAGCGCTTCTTCGACACCCGCGGCGTCACCACCGTTCGGGAGGCGCATCGCCTCTGACCCGTGCACCACCCCCGCGGCCGGGGCGTCCCTCACCGCCCGGTCGCGCCCTCGGCTCTTCTCGCTTTCTCTTGTACGAACCAGCCCAGGCACCGAGCCTGTCACCGCAAGCCCCGCCCGGCTCCCGGCCGAAACGCGACCGCCGGGCCGGATGCGGTGGTCACCATCGGGACCCGCCCCCGAAAGCAGCGATCAGCGCACACATTCACCGATCGTGTGCGCCGGCCCGCGCCAGGACGTCAACGAAAGCGCACGATCCACCGACCGTGCGCGTCCACCCTCCCCAGGGCGACGACACCCGCACACAAACGCGCTATGTGTGCGCCCGTCGTCCCCCGAGCCGATCGGTCCCGACCGTCGCGAGTCGTCGAGCACGGGCCGGGACGGGCGACGCGGGACAGGCGACGCGGGACGGGCGACGCGGAGGTGAGGGCTGCCCCGCGGGTCCGCCGCATCAGCCCGGCGGGCGCGCTGGAGGCCGGGAGCGGGCAGTCACCTCGCGGGGACAGCCACGGTCACTCGGCGTAGACCGTACAAAATGGGGTTTCAGGTGAACGTCCATCGGGAGTTGAGCAGATAGTTCAGCCCCGGGATCAGCAGGATCGCGACAACCTGGACCACCGCATAGGGGCCACCGAGCAGATCGGCCCCGACCCACAGGATCGTGGTGTTGAGGCCGAGGGCCGCAGCCGTGACGGTGAGGAACCGCGGCCCGGTAACCGCATGTGCCGCATCGGACCGGAAGACCCACGCGCGCTGGAGCAGGTAGGAGACGGCGACGCTGGCGGCGAAGCCGGCGGTGGAGGCCGGCACCGGCGGCAGCCCGAGGAGCACGGCGGCGGCCAGGCCGACGGTGAGATGGGTGAGCGCGCTGAGTACGCCGCTCACGCCGTAGCGCGCGATCCGGGTGACGGTGTCAGCGTTCGGCACGCTGTTCAACCACCCAGCGTTCCGGGACGGTGGATTCGGCGCGCTCCTGGATCAGGTACCGGGGGCGGCCGCGGACCTCCTCGTGGATCCGGGCCAGGTATTCGCCGATGACACCGAGGCCGATGAGGACGAACGTGCCGGTCACCAGCAGCAGCAGGATGACCGTGGTGAAGCCCGCCACCGAGCCGCCGCTCATCCAGCGGACCAGGGTCTGGATGCCGAGGATGACGGCGAACACGGCGAAGCCGAAACCGGCGAGGGTCACCATGTGCAACGGCGCCGAGGTGAAGGACGTCAGGCCGTTGATGGCGAGCCGGCACAGGCCGCGCACGGTCCAGCGCGACGTGCCGCCCTCGCGGTGGTCGATGTCGATCTCGACGGTGGCCCGGGTGAAGCCGATCCAGCTGCTGGTGCCGCGGAAGAACGACGAGTGTTCGGGCATCCGGCGCAGCGCGTCGACGGCGGGGCGGCCGAGGAGCCGGAAGTCGGTGGCGTCGACCAGGTCGACGCCGGTGAAGCGGGTGAACGTGCGGTTGAACAGTTTGGAGCTGAGCCGGCTGCCGAGTGACTGGCCGGTCCGGTTGCGTTTGACGGCCTCGACCACCTGGGCGCCCTCCTGCCAGCGCCGGACCATCGCCGGGATCGCGGACGGCGGGTGTTGCAGGTCCGAGTCGATGATCACGACGGCGTCGCCGGTGGCGTTCTCCAGGCCGGCGAGCAGGGCGGCTTCCTTGCCGAAGTTGCGGGACAGCCGCAGGCCGCGCACCCGGGCGTCGACGAGCGCCTGCCCGGTGATCCGGGACCACGAGTCGTCGGCGGAGCCGTCGTCGACCAGGATCAGCTCGAAATCGAGGGAGGCGGCTTCGAGGACCTCGGCGAGCCGGGCCACGAACCGGTCGACACCCGGCCCCTCGTTGTAGATCGGGGCGATCACCGAGATCACCGGCGCACCGCCCGGTCGCAGAACGGGACGCCGGCCATGGTGCGGGCGGCGACATCCAGCGATTCGGTGTAGCGGCGCTGGAGGAACGGCTTGTGCCCGTTGGTCTGGAGGGCCTCGTCGAGCAGCGCGCACCGCCGGGTGTTGCCGGCCTTGGACCGTTCGAAGCCGCCCATCGCCGCGGCGATCCGGTTGTCCAGCTGGGCGGTCTTCAGGGTGGCGGTGGCGTCGGCGTAGGCGCGGTTGGCGGTGGCCGAGACGGCACCGCACAGCACCAGCGCGGCCAGGACGCCGACGGCGGCCCGGCGGCCGGCGAGGAGCAGCAGCGAGACGGCGAGCAGCATGCCGCCGGGAACGGTCAGCGCCGAGTCGCGCCAGCCCTGCTCCCACAGTTGCGCGCCGCTCATCGCGGCGCGGACGGCCACGCTGAGCGTGGCGAGCAGGGCGCCGCACGCGATCACCACGACGGCGAGGGCGGCGATTCCGGTCAGCGCCCGGTTCGCCGGGCGTGCGGCCCCCCCCAGGACTTTGCGGGTACGCAGGGCGAGCGCCGCCAGCAGCAGGAACGCCACGACCGGAACCACACCGCGCAGCCAGTCCCCGGTGCCGGCGTCGGTGGCGGCCCGCCATTGCAGCGGCGGCAGCCAGGCGGTCATCCGGACCGGCAGCAGCAGGATCGAGCGGCCGTCGAGGACCAGGTCGGATCCCTGGTAGCAGCCGCCGTCGGCGCAGAACCCGCGGATGATCCACCGGACCGCGGCGAAGACCGGCAGGAAGCCGACCCAGAGCAGTCCGGCGAACCGCACCCCGGGTGAGACGAGCAGCTGCCGCTGGCCGGCCCCGAGCACGAACCGGCCACGGATCAGGACCGCGGCTCCGGCGAGGGGGACGGCGAAGTAGGCGGGCTCGTTGAAGATCGCGAGGGCGGCGCCGGCGGTGACCGCGAGCACCCCGTTCCACCAGCGGAGCCGGTCGAGCCGGCAGGCCGCGGCGGCGACCAGCAGGACGACGGCTGCGGTGCTGAAGTAGAGGCCGCCGAAGAGGATGGTCGTACTGTCCTGGCCGGCGGCGACGAGACCGGCGCCGACCGCGTACGGCAGGAGCAGCGCCACCGCCGACGGTGTGCCGCCGATCAGCCGGCCACGGTTGAGGACGCTCTCGGCGAAGACGACGACGGCCAGGGTGAGCGCGATCGCCGCGAGGATCGAGACGGCCCGCAGCATCACCGTGGCGGGCAGGCCGAGCTGCTGCATGCCGGTGAAGGCGACCAGGTCGAGGCTCTTCTCCAGCATCCGCCCGAGCGGCCGGAAGTTGCCGAGCCGCAGGTAGGCGTCGCCGCTGGCGATGGTGTGCGAGACGATCGCGGCCGGGTCGTCGCGGAACATGCCGCCGTGCCAGTAGACGTTGAACCGGTGGTCGCGGGACGGCGCGACGGCCAGCAGCGGGGTCAGGACGATCGCCGGGACGAGCACGCAGCGGCGGGCGATGTGGCCCCACAGCCGCGGGTTCGCCGGCGGCTCCGGGGACTCGGGTGCACGAGCCGCCGGGATCGTCACGGTTTGAGCCGTCATGACTGCTGCAACGACGTGCGGCCCGGCGGAGTTGTGTCCAGCATCTCCGGCAATGTCGGCGGCCGCTCCGGGTCGACGAACACCACGTCGGTCGCGTCGTGCTCGGCGAACAGCCGGGACAGCCGCTCGGAGAGCACCACGTCCCACGGGTGGTCCGGGCGGTGCCGCTCCCACGTGGACCGGTCCGGCAGATACTCCAGGATCAGCCCGGACCGGCGCAGCAGCGAGAACTCCGGATTGTCGGTGAGGATCACCGCGCGGTGGTCCGGATCGACGAGCACCCGCCGGCGGACCGTCTGCGCGAACTCGCGGAGCCGGTCCAGGTCGAGGCCGATCGCCACGTACAGGCGGGCCTGGAGCGGGCGCTTGACCGTCTTACGGCGCGGCCCCGGCGGGACGCGGCGGATCCGGCCCACCAGCCGCAGCGGATCGCGGGCCAGCGTCACCAGGCCACGGCCGAGCCGGTACGACCCACTGCCGCGCAGCCGCCGGGCCGCCTCCCGTTCCTCGTCACGTTCCCCGGCCAGGCCGGCGCAGCGGGACCGCCACGCGTCCCGCTCCTGCTCGATCGTGCGCAGCCGCACGACCAGGGCCTGCATGTCGCCTTCGTCGGGCATCACGTCCTCCTCACGTGAGAGCGGTCAGCCAGTCCGCGGCGTCGGCGGCCCCGTTGCCGGGAGCCACCTCCGCACAGCGGCGGCGCAGCGCGTCGCGGACGTCGGCCCGCACCGCGTGTGCCAGAACCCGGTCCAGGTCGTCGCCGTCCGGATCCTCGACGATCAGCGCGGCACCGGCGGCCGCGGCGAATCGGGCCCTGCTGACCTGGTCGTCCAGGGCGGTCTCCCGGTTCGGCACGAACACCGACGGGATCTGAAAGGCGATCAGCTCATGGAACGAGTTGTAACCCGACGCGCTCACCACCAGGTCGAATCCGCGCAGGTGTCGACTGATCGGGTAGACCCGGACCACGTGCGCGCCGGCCGGAGCGGGCATCGGCTCGGTGGCGATCGCCGATTCGGCCAGCACCACCTGGAAACCGGCGCCGCGCAACTGCCGGGCGATCCGGGCGGCCGGCGACGAGATGTCGTTGATGTTGCCGGCGCCGAGCTGCAACAGGGCGGCCGGGCGGCCGGGCACGAGGTCCAGGGCGGCGCGCGCCTCCTCCGCCGTCACCAGCTCGGCGGCGTCCAGGTAGGTGATCGGGCGGACCGGGAACACGCCGTCCCGGTCGTCGACGGTCGGGCCCTCGTCAGCGGCCGCGGCGAACTCCCCCGGCTCCAGGACGTGCTGGAACGCCGACCGCCGCTCGATCCACTCGGTACCGGTGGCACGCCGCCACATCGGCCGGCGCACCCACACCCAGGTGACCTCCGGCCGGGACCGGGCGGCGGCGACGATGCCGTCGTGCGGGACGCTGTCCACCGCGACGACCGCCGGGCGGTGCAGATCGATCAGGTGCTCCAGGCGGCTGCGCAGCAGCTCGGTCCAGGACTGGCGGGGCAGGCCGAGCACACTGCGCGACGGGATGTACTCGGTGAGGAAACCCTCCCGGTGGGCGACCATCGCGCCGTGCGACTGGGTGGCGATCACCGTGGGGGTGCCCGCGGGCAGCCGGCGGCCGATCGCCATCAGCCGGGACAGGTGCCCGAGGCCGACGCCGTTGTCGCTGACCAGCAGCACCCCCTTCGGCGGGGCCGGCCGGGGCGCGGGGAGGGCCGGGGGCGGCGGCGCGTCCGGGCGGATCCCGCGCGCGGCCAGCCGGGACAGGTGGGAGGCGTAGCCGTACCGGGACTCGATGAACTCCCGCCCGTGCAGCGACACCGCCCGGTAGCGCTCGCGGTCCGCGTGCAGTTCCCGGACCAGCGGCAGCACACCGGCCGGGGTGGTGTAGAGCGCCGCGTCGCCGAAGATCGGCCGGAAGTGCTCCCCGACGATGACCGGGACACCGGCCGCCATCGCCTCCATGATCGTCCGGCCGAACGCCTCGATCAGGTCCGGGTCGTGGAAGTAGACGAAGAAGTCCAGTGTGTGCAGGAAGTCGACCGGCTCCATCGTCCCGAACTCGATGACCTCCCAGTTCGCCGGCTTCCGGCCGAGCCGCTCGACGGCCAGCTCGCCGCCGCCGAGCACCCGCACCTTCACGTCCGGGACATCCGGGTACGCCTGGAGCAGTTCCTCCCGGGTCCGCGGCCACTTCACCGGGTCGGGCCGGCCGTGCCGCCCGATCACCGGCGCCCCCGCCCGGGCCGGGCGCTCCCGCCACCACTCGGCCCCGTCGATGATCTCGTGCCAGTCGACGCCGGCCAGGGTCGCCTCCGGTTCGGCGCGGAGCACCTCGGCGCGGACCTGCGGGCTGATCGGCGCCCACTCGATCCCGGCGCCGAACAGGCCCTCCACCCGCTGCCGGACCGCTGCGAAGTCGTAGTACCGGGCCGGGTCCCCGGCGTCACCGGGCGCCTGGTTCAGGACCATCACCGCCCGCCCGGCCCGCACCGGCGGCCGCACCGCGAGGTCCTCGGTGAAGATCCGGGGCTGCCGGACGACCAGCAGCTTCGCCGTGACCTCCTCGCCGTCGGCGGCCAGGTACGCCGCCCCGTCCCGGATCAGGGCGGTGATCAGCGGATGGAACGGGCGGTCCCGCTTCAGATGCGGTGACCGCACGTGCACGAGCACCGTGGTCAGGCCGGCCCGGGCCTGGGCGCGGACCTCCGCGGCGATGCTGGCCGACGTGCCGCCCGGATACCGGAAGTCCGAGAGGATCGCCACGTCGTGAACGGTCGCCGTCATGGTCGGCTCAACGAAGCGTGCACACCCGGCGTCACGCACCCCCGCCCCGGTGCGTTGATCCTCCCGACAGTCGAGGGGGGCCATGCGCAGGCAGCACACCACACCGGACGCGTACGGGACGGACCTGCTGGAACGCTACTGGCGGAACCTGAGCGCGATCGCGCCGACCGGTCCCGCCGCGGCCGCCCTGCACACCCGGTCGGCGGGGGCCCGTACCCTGCTGGCCTGGGCCGCGGCCCGCCGCCCGGCCGAGGAACTGATCGCCGCCGCCCGGGAGGGCCGACTGTTCCAGGACGCCGACCCGTGGGCGCTGGGGGAACTCGCCCGTGTCGTCACCCTCCAGAACCTCCACCCCGGCGACCGGGGTGACGGGCTGGCCCTGTTCGACTCGCTGCTGCGCACCTTCGGTCCGGCCGGCGTCGCCCCCGTCCACCAGGGACTGCACGCGCAGCTCGCGTTCGCGGCCGGTGATCCGGTCCGGGTCGCGAAACTGCTCGCCGACTACCCGTCGGTGCCGGACACCATCCGGGAGGCGCTGGGCGTCGACATGGCCACCAAGGACGAGTGGCCGGGCCGCTTCGCCGGCCTGTTCCCGGCACCCGGCCTGACACTGGTGCCCACCGACGTGACCGGATTCGACCGGATCCGGTCCGCCCCCGCACCCCGGCACGGATCGCCGCACCGGATCACCACGATCGTCACGACGTACCGGCCCGGCCCGGAACTCGTCACCGCGGTCCGGTCGCTCGTGGCGCAGAGCTGGACCAACCACGAGATCCTCGTCGTCGACGACGGATCCGGCCCCGGCCACGAATCCGTCCTGGACCGGGCGGCCTCGCTCGACCCGCGGGTCCGCGTCATCCGGATCCCCGGCAACGGCGGCACCTACCGGGCCCGCAACGCCGGGCTCGACGTCGCCACCGGCGAATTCGTCACCTTCCAGGACTCCGACGACTGGTCGCACCCGCTGCGCCTGGAACGGCAGGCCGCCCCGCTGATCGCCGACCCCTCGATCGTCGCCACCACGTCGGCGGCCATCCGCGTCACCGAGGACCTGGTGGTCACCCGGCCCGGGTTCGCCGAGTTCCGGTCGTACAACCTGTCGTCACTGATGATCCGCCGGGAGACCGTCCTCGACCGGCTCGGCTACCTCGACCCGGTCCGCAAGGGCGCCGACGCCGAGTACGTGGAACGGGCCCGTGCGGTCTTCGGCCGGGCCGCCGTACGGCACCTCGGGGGCGAGCCGCTCGCCCTGATCCGGCTCACCGCGGGGTCGCTGTCCGGCACCGACATCGGGCCCGGCTGGATGCATCCGGCGCGGCACGCGTACCTCTCCGCCTTCCAGGCCTGGCACACCCGGGTCGCCGCCGGCGCGGAGACCGCGGTACGCCCCCGAACCCCGCGGGACCGGCCGTTCGCCGCGCCCCGCGGCCTGGCCGGTGACGCCGGCCTGCGCCGGGCCAGCTACGACGTGATCCTGGCCGGCGACTGGAACGCCCACGGCGACACCGCCTGGCCGGTCGCCGAGCGCCTCCGCGCCCTCACCGGACCCGGCCGGGCCGTCGCCGTCCTGCACCTCGACACGTTCGGCAGCGTCGCCGGCAAGCCCGCGCGGCTGGATCCCACCCTCCAGCAGATGATCAACGCTCAGGTGATCGACCAGGTGATCCTCACCGACGACGTGCACGCCCGGCTGGTCCTCGTGCACGACCCGGAACTGCTCGGATTCGCGCCCGATGTCCCGTCCGGCATCCGCGCCGCCCGGGTCGTCATCGCCGCCGACCCGGCGTGGACACCGGCGTCCGCGCACTGTGCCGCCGAGTCGCGCCGCCTCTTCGGCATCGAACCGCACTGGGCCCCCGCCGACGCCGCCGCCCGCGCCGATCTCGCCGCCGGACCGTTCGGCACCCGGCTGACCACCGCCGACCTGCCCGGCACCGTCAACCTGCGGCGCTGGCGGCTGCACCGCTCCGGGCCGCGCGCCGACCGCCCGGTGATCGGCCGGATCTGCGCCGGCGGCCCGGCCGAATGGCAGCGGCTGCGCGCCGGCACGTCACCGGCCCTGGACGTCCGCGTCCTCGACCGCAACGACCCGGCGCCGGCGGTCCCCCAGGGCTGGCTCGTCTTCCGCCCGTCCGACCTGGACACCCGCGGTTTCCTGCATCAGCTCGACTTCTACCTGCACCTGCCGGCCGACGACCGCCTCCCGGCGACCTGCCCGGAGGTCCTGATCGCAATGGCGGCCGGCTGCATCCCGGTCCTGCCGCACCGCCATGCCGCGGTCTTCGGCGAGGCGGCCGTCTACGCCGAACCGGACGAGGTCCCGGCCGTCGTCACCGGCCTGCACCGGGACCCGGCGGCACTGCTGGCGCAGAGCGAACGCGGCCTGGCCTTCGTCCGGGAGAACCACCCGCACAGCCGCTACGCCGACGCCGTGGACGACTTCCTCACGCCCCCGGCCCCGACCGGCGAGGCCATCACCGGCGAGATCATCGCCGCCTCCGGCCAGGTGCTGCCCCCACTGCCCGCCGGCGAATACTGACCGGCGGCGTGGGGGGGAGGCGCCCGGCCACCCGGAGCGTGGTCCGGCAACCCGACGGCGACGAGGAGGCACCCGTTTCGCATTCGAGGCCGATGAGCGCGGGCCGAAGAGAACGGTGAGCCCGGCGGTGCAGCCGGGCGCCGTACTCCGGAAGGGTCCCTCTTGCGCTCGATGTTCCGCCGCCTCGCCCTGGCCGCCCTCGCCCCCGCCGCCGCCGTGATGTTCTTCGCGGCGCCTGCCGAGGCAGCCACGCCGGTGACGACGTTGCAGGCCGGCATCGCCGAGCTGACGAACGCGCAGCGCAAGTCGCACGGCTGCGGCGCCGTCACGGTCAACGCGAACATCACCAGGGCGGCCCGCGCCCACAGCGTGTGGATGGCGAAGACCGGCACGTTCAGCCACGCCGGATCGGGTGGTTCGACGTTCTCGGCCCGGGTCAAGGCGGCCGGATACCAGCGGCCCGGTGGCGAGAACATCGCCTGGGGCTACCGGTCGGCCGACGCGGTGGTGCAGGCCTGGATGAAGAGCCCGGGGCACCGCGCGAACATCCTGAACTGCAAGTTCAAGACGGTCGGGGTGGGCGCCGCGTACGCCGCGAACGGCGCCGCCTACTTCACGCAGGACTTCGGCTTTTAAGACCGCGGTCTCCAAGAGACCCGAAAGCACGGGCCGGAACCCCCTCCCGGCCCGCGCGGTGCCCCCGCACCGCGCACTGCGCGCCCCCGCCGTCCCCCGACGGCGGGGGCGCGCTCGTTTCCGTTCCACGCCCGACGGCGGTGATCTTCAGGCAGCCGGTCGTGCCCGGCTGGTTCCCACCGCTGTCTCACGGCTCTTGAGACAGCGGTGGGAACCAGCCGAAAAGACCCGGCTGGCCGTCACCGCTGTCTCACAGCCCTCGAAACAGCGGTGGGAACCAGCCGAAAAGACCGCGAGGTGGGGCGGTCACGCGAGGCGGAGCTTCAGGAGGGGGGCGACCAGGCGGGCGTACGCCTCCGTCAGATGGTTGCTGTCCCGGTAGACGAGCGTGTCGCCGACGACGAGCGGGCACCGGGTGGTGCACAGCCAGGGCACCGGGTCGATGACGGGTACGCCGGACGCCACCGAGATGGCCCGCTGCTGTTCACGCCAGCGGGGTTCGGGCAGCACGTCGGCGCGGGGCGCGGCGCAGCGGGAGATGGCTGTCGCATGGGTGCTGAGACAGTCGGCCGGTGCCACGGTGAGGAACGGCGTGTCGGCGATCATCGTGACCCGCCCGGCGAGGCGTTTCAGGGTGGTGAGCATGCGTACCCAGCCGGTCTGCCAGACGGCGTCGGGGTCGGCGGGCCGCCCGGTGAGCACCTGCCGGTAGTTGACGCTGGACGAGACGACCAGCAGGTCCGGCCGCAGCCGGCCGATCCGGGTGACGACCTGGGACCGCCACGCGTCGCATTCGAGGTACCGGGCGCGGGCGCGGCGCTCGTCGAGGGCGATCTGGGCGGGGCTGCACGAGCTGCGGGTGAAACTGTAGAGCCGCCACCCGTGCTGGCGGGCCAGCGTCTCCATGGCGGGGAACCACTGGAGCGCGTGCGAGTCACCGAAGAGGACGACGACCCGGCTCCCGGTGGTGTACGAGCAGTCGCTCTTCGGCCGGAACGGCCCGGTCAGCCCCACGTGGCAGCCGTCGAGCTGGGGTGCGAGCCGCTGGGTGGCCGCACCGTCGAAGTCGGGTCGCAGGTTGCCGGGAAGGTCGGTGGCGGTGACACCGGCGGCGAGCATCCGCTGGAGGGCGGCGGCCGGGTTCCGGGCGGCGGCGAGGGTCCGCCCCGCGTCGGGCGCGACGCCACGGGCGGGGATCTCCGGCGGGTGGAACATGCCGAAACCGGCCAGCGCGGCCGCCGAGGCGGAGAGGCCGAGACCGAGGAGGAGCCCCCGGCGGGATCGTACGGTCCACACGCGATGATGCCGCACCGGATTCTCCAGCAGGTGATGGCTGACGACGGCGAACCCCAGCGCGGCGACGGCGACCGCGATCCGGGGTGCCGGGCCGGCCGGGGCGAGGAGCAGGAGCGGCCAGTGCCACAGGTACCAGCCGTAGGACATCCGGCCCAGCCAGCGCAGCGGGGCGGTGGACAGCAGCCGGTTGCCGCCGGCCGCGATGACCGCGACGGTACCGAGGACGGGCAGCAGCGCCGCCGTTCCGGGGAACCGGGTCGTCTCGTCGAAGAGCACCGCCGCCGTGCCGACGGCGGCGAGCCCGGCCCAGGCGAGCCACGGCCGGTGACCGGTCGTGACGAGGGCGAGCAGTGCTCCGGCGCCCAGTTCCCAGGCCCGGCCGGCGGTGCCGAAATACGACGTGGCGTGCAGGCTCCAGGCGAACGACCCGACCGTGACCGCCGCCATCAGCACCGGCCCGATCCGGCCGCGGGCCACCAGCAGCGGCCACAGCAGATAGAACTGCTCCTCCACGGCGAGCGACCAGAAGTGCTGGAACGGTGACGGCGCCGGGTCGCCGAAGTAGTCGGTCCCGCCGGTGTCGAGGCGCACGTTCATCGTGTAGGTGGCGGCGGCCACGGCGTCGCCGGCCCAGGTGGTGAACCGGACCGGCGGCGCCAGATACCAGGCCCCGGCCAGGGTCACCACGATCACCAGGGTGGCGAGCGGCAGCAGGCGGACCGCCCGGCGCGCGTAGAACCGGGCCAACCGGATCCGGCCGGTCGCGGCGTATTCGCGGCGCAGCAGCCCGGTGATCAGAAAACCGGAGATGACGAAGAAGACGTCGACCCCGACGAACCCGCCGGACAGCCCCGGCACACCGGCGTGGGCCAGGACGACCAGCAGCACCGCGACGGCCCGCAGCCCTTCGATGTCCGCCCGGTGGGCGGGTGGTGCCGTCCCCGGGACCGGCCGGCTGCGGCGCCGGGGCAGCGTGACCGTCATCAGACGCGGGCGGCAGCCATCGCCGGCGGCCGGGTGAACGCCAGCACCGCGTGCCGGCCGAGGAGCTCGCCCTCACGGGTCAGGCCGGTGAACCGCTCGGTCCAGGCGGCCAGGGCGGCCTGCTCGTCGGCCCGCCCGGCGTCGTCGAACACGATGGTCGCCCGGTCCGCGAGCCGCTTCTCGATCATGTGCATGGCCGGGTAGCGGGCGTCCGCCCCGGTCGCCGCGGGCGGGCCGTCGATCAGGACGAAGTCGATGTCGTGCAGGTCGGCCAGCGCTTCCGGGTCGTACCACGGGTAGTCGCGCCCGTCGATGCCGGCCGGGGTGAGCGGCGCGTCGCGTACCTCCGCGATGCCGGAGAGGCCGTGGGCCGCGAGCGCGGCGCGGGTCCGCGCCGCGTAACCACCGTCATGGTCCAGGGAGACCAGCCGGCCGCCGGACTTCTCCAGGGCGTAGGCGATCCACACCGACGAGGTGCCGCTGCCCAGTTCCAGGACGAGACGGGGCTGGCGGGTACGGATCAGGTGCAGCAGTTCCAGCAGGTCGGTCGGGTTGAGCGCGAAGTCGCCGGACGACGGCATCGGGGCCCTCGGTGTGAAGCCCTGGAAGAGCTGGACGGTGGCCTCGAACTCGCGGGGCAGGCCGAGCACCTGGGCGGAGCCGGCCTTGCGGTCGGTGACCTGCTTGACCCGGGCGATGGCCTCGGCCAGTTCCAGGTGCCGGTCGCCGGCGGTGAGGCGTTCCCGTTCGACGGCGGCGACCAGGCGGCGCTGCATCTCCTCGACGGTGGTCCGCAGGTCACGCTGGGCGGCCAGGCCGGCCTTCTGCACCCGGGCGAGCCGCCGGAACAGCAGCATCAGCGCGGCCAGGATGATGCCGCCGAGCAGGGCCAGCAGGGCGGTGGCGATCCCGGCCCGGCCGGTGAGCGCGGTGGCCGCGGCGCCGGCGCAGAGGACGCCGGCGGCCGACATCACCACGGCCTGCGGGCCGGTGAAACGCGGCAGCCGGCGGCGGATTCGGCTCAGTTTGCTCATGCGGGACTCCTCGTAGTGCAGTTCCGACGGGTCAACGGGGCCGGGACCGGCCTCGTTACGGCACGCGCTGTACGGGCGCCGGCGCGCCCACGGAACCCGGCGCACCGACCGCGGCCGGTGAGCCCGTGGGGAGGAGGGCGGCGATCCGGTCGGCGAACGCCGACGGGCGGTGGTCGCGGGCGACGGCGGCTCGGGCCAGCACGCTCTGCGCCGCGTACCGGCGGGGGTCGTCACGGAACCGGCGGACCAGGGCCGGCGCCTCCTCCGGGGTACACGGCACGGCGGCCTCACCGAACGCGCCGGCGAGACGCTCCGGAACGAACACGACACAGCCGGTGGCGGCCGCCTCCAGGGCCGGCCGGGAGATCAGCTCGGCGCAGTGTTCCGGCGGGAAGTGCAGGTAGAAGTCGAGCTGGGCGATGAAGGTCCGCGGGTCCAGGTCGGACGGCTCGTAGACGAGCCAGTGCGCGGGCAGGCCGGCCGGGCGCCGGGGCGTCTCGGGCAGGCGCAGGCGCACGTCGGCGTCGGTGCAGCGGCGGGGTACGTCGAGAGCGGCGGCCAGGTCACCGGGCCATTCCCCGGCATCGCACAGGTCGACGCCGACGACCGCCTGGCCGCGGGGGCCGGGCAGGGGCCGGGCGACGTCCAGTGGCTCGGCGACCATCGGCAGGTCGAAGTCGGTCGGCTCGGCGTCGGTCAGGGATTCCCGGACGGCGGCATCCTGCGGGCACCACAGCGGTACGCGCCCGAAGAGCCGCTCGGCCGCGGAGCCGGCCGCGACCACGGTGTAACGCCGGTCGCTGCCGTCCCGGCGGGCCGGGGCCCGGTCCGCGACGATCAGCACCCGTCCCGCCCGTAGTGCACACCCGTCCTCAGGAGCGAACTGAAGCACCTCGGGCTGGCGCACCAGCACCACGCCCGCGGTGACGTCGTCGGTCTCGAGCACCTGCTCCAGCCGTCCGGAATTGATCAGCCGCTGGACACCGTCGCTGAGCGACCGCCGCTGCCGGTGGACCGAGCGCAGCGATTCCAGGTGCAGGATCGCCACCGAGCGGCCGGCTTCCCGCAGAGCCCGGATCTCGGCCAGTGCCGACCGCTGCACACCGGTGAGGAACCGCCAGTCGGCGGCGACCACCACGTCGTAGTGCCGGGAGGAGGAGAGGCCGCTCAGGTGGGCGGGCACCACGAACGGGCGCTCCGCCCGGTCCCGGTGCAGCGGCCGGGTGGTGGTGTGCCAGCACCGGTACGCCGACATGTACGCGGTCCGCGCCGGATGCATCCAGTAGGCACGGATCTCCGACCGCGACAGTGACCCCTCGGAGAGCCTGATCAGGGCCAGTGGTTTCGCGACCCGGCGTACCGCATCGTTGCCGAAGGCGGTCTGGATCCGCTCCAGGAACTCGGAGTCGGCCGCCTTGCGCACCGGGTCGAACCAGCCGATCCGCCGGATCACCGCCTCCCGCCGGAACAGCAGCGACGACACGTTGACCCGGCCGCGCCGGATGCCCGGGCGGGTCATCACCAGCTGGTCGGTGACGCTGATGCCCTCGGAGGTGGTAGCGACCACGGCCGGGTCGGTGAGCATCGGCCGGACCTGGAACTCGACGCGGCGCGGGTGGGACCAGTCGTCGGAGTCCTGGAAGGTGACGAAGTCGCCGCGGGCGGCCTCCAGCCCGGCGTTGCGGGCGGCGTAGGTGCCGCCGTTGGCGGGCAGGCGGATCAGCCGGACCCGCGGGTCGAGGTCTTCGGCGGCGGCCAGGATCGCGTCGTGCTCGGGCGGCGACGCGTCGTCCACCACGATGATCTCCAGGTCCGGCCAGGACTGGGCGGCGATCGACCGGACCGCGGTGAGCAGCCCCTCCCCCGGGCGGTACGCGGTGACGACCACCGTGACCCGCTCGCCGGCCGTCTCGGCGGGGTGCCCGGCCGAACCGGCGAGCCGGTCGAACGGGACCTTCTCCGGGGCGGCCGCCAGGATCGGCCCCGGCGCGGGGAACAGCGCCCCGAACCGGGCCAGCCAGGTCTCCTCCTCGACGAACCCGCCGGCGTGCGGATTGGCCAGGTCGATCTCCAGCGACTCGCGGGCCGCCGCCGGGATCCGCCGGTACGCGCCGAGCAGCTGCCGCGCGTTCGCCGGTCCCTGCCAGGCGTAGACCAGCTGGACGTGCAGGGCCTGGTGGGCCGGCGGCAGGGCGCGGGCGCCGCGGGCGGTACGGATCAGCGCGTACAGGGCGAGGGCGTCGTCCCGGTCACCGGGCAACTCGTCCTGGAGGGCGATGGTCTGCGCCAGCCCGGCCAGCAGCACCGGGTCGACCGGGCGGCGGATCCGGCGGGTGTCGCCCCGGCGGGCCGCCTCCAGCACCTCGTCCAGACCGATCCCGGCGGCCCGGGCCAGCACCCTGCGGGCGGCCACCGAGCGGTTGCGCATCGCCGTGTTCGGCAGCGACACCTCCGCCCCGGCACCGGCGAGGGCGACGTGATCGTCCAGCAACGCGGCCGGCTGCGCCTCAGCCATCGACTCTCCGTCCGTACCCGGTCATGTCCTTTCGGATCAACGCGGGTGGGACGGTGGAGTGACGCTAGACGGCGGCCAGGACGGCGGCCTCGACCCGCTTCCGTTCCTCCGCCGACGCCCAGGTTCCCACCAGGTAAAACGCGTCTACCACGTCGCTGCCGAGAGTGGAGATGCGGGCCGCGCGGATCTCCGCGCCGGCTTCGTCGAGGGCGTGCGTCACGCGGTAGAGCAGGCCGGCCGAGTCGGCGGCGCGCAGCTCCAGCACCACCGCGTCGGTGGCCACGTCACGCTGCCACACCACCCGGGGTGAGGCGGTCCCGCCGCGCCCGCTCATCGCGCGGGCCCGGACCCGCTGGGTCACCGAGACGTCGCCGGCACCGACGCGGCGCAGATCGGCGGCGAGAGCGACCGGATCGTACGGCGACCCGTACCGCGGCGAGGTGGAGAACTCGACGATGGCCCGCCCGTCCACGGTGATCGTGTCGGCGGCGACCACGTCGAGCCGGTGCATGGCCAGGCAGGCGGCCACCCCGGCGAGCAGGCCGCGGCGGTCGGCGGCGGCCACCGCCACCCGGTCGCCGTCCAGGTGCACCACCGGCAGCGTGCCGTCGAGGAGTTCCGGGTCGGGTTCGGGCGGTTCCGGCAGGGCGCCGGTGTCGAGCGCGGTGTCCACCTTGTCGACCAGCTCGTTCATCAGCCGCCCCTTCCAGTCCGACCAGGCGGCCGGGCCGGTGGCCAGCGAGTCGGCGCGGGCCAGCGCGTGCAGCAGGTGCAGCGTCTGGGTGTCGCCGACCTTCTCGGCCACGGTGGAGATGGTCTTCGGGTCGCTCAGGTCACGGCGGGTCGCCACGTCCGGCAGCAGCAGGTGCAGCAGGACCATCTTCTCGACGGTGGCGACGTCGGCGGGGCCCAGGCCGATCCGGGTGGCGATGTCGGCGGCGATCGGGGCGCCGGCGATGCTGTGGTCGCCGGGCAGGCCCTTGCCGACGTCGTGCAGGAAGGCGCCGATCAGCAGCAGGTCGGGGCGGTCCACCTCGCGGGCGAAGGCGGTGGCCTCGTAGGCGGCCTGCACCAGGTGCCGGTCGAGGGTGTACCGGTGGATCGGGTGGTGCTGCGGGAGGCTGCGCATCCGGGCCCACTCGGGCAGCCACGCGTCGATCAGGCCGTACCGGTCGCAGGTCTCCCAGGTGGGCAGCAGACCGGGACCGGAACCGAGGAGCGAGACCAGCGCGGCGCGGGCCGCCGGGGACCAGGGGGCCGGCAGCGGCGGGCAGAACGCGGCGAGCCACTCGCAGGTGGCACGGGCGATCGGCAGCTGGGTGATGGCGGCGGCGGCGGCCACCCGCAACGAGAGACTGGGGTCCGGCACCGGGCCGATCGCGGTGCGGGCCAGCACCAGTTCGCCGTCCTGTTCGACGACGTCGCGGGCGACCGGGCGGCGGCTCGGCGGGGCGGACGGGCCACCGCGACGCCGTCCGCTGCGGAGGCGGTCGATGGCACGCCAGGCGTCGTCGACGGCATGGGCGACGGTACGGGCGTCGCCCGCCACCCGGCGCAACAGGTTGTCCGGCTCGTCGATGTCGAGCAGATCGGCGACCGCCTTGCGCTCCTGTGCGACGAGCCGGTCCACGCGGCGGCCGACGGCCAGGTGCAGCGCGTCACGGGTGTCGAGCAGGCGCAGGGTGGCGGCGCGGACCGCGGGTCGCAGGGTGTCGGCGATCCCGGCGCGGCCGATGCCGCGCAGCAGGGTCACGTCACGGAGCCCGCCGGACGCCTCCTTGAGGTCGCCCTCCAGCAGGAAGGCGAGTTCCCCGTGCTGGGTCCACCGGCTGGTGGTGAGTTCCCGTAGCTGGGGCATCATCCGGACCGCGGTGCGGCGCCACTGGTCGGAGACGGCCGCGATCAGCTCCGCGGAGAGCCCGGCGTCGCCGGCCAGGTGCCGGGCGTCGAGGAGACCGAGGGCGACCTTCACGTCGTCGTGGGCGACGGACAGAGCTTCCGGGAGGGTACGCACGGAGTGGTCCAGCCCGAGGCGGGCGTCCCAGATCGGATACCAGAGAGCGGAGGCGATCCGGTCGATCCCGGCGGTGCCGTTGTGCACCAGCACCAGGTCGAGGTCGCTGAAGGGGGCGCAGTCGCGCCGGCCGAGCCCACCGACCGCGATCAGGCTGACGCCGGGCAGGTGGGACGGGAAGAGCTGCTTGAGCCAGAGCTCCAGCGCCGCCGCCCGCTCGTCACGGGCGGCAACGCCGATGTGGTGCTTGAGTTCGTCGAGCGAGCCACCGGCGGCCGGACGTGCCGGAGGTGCCGGCGGCTCGCTCAACGGATTCGTCATGGGATCAGAGGGCGTCGAGGCCGCGCTCGCCGGTACGGACCCGGACGACCTCGTCGATCGAGGTCACCCAGACCTTCCCGTCACCGATCTTGCCGGTCCGCGAGGCGCCGACGATGGCGTCGACGATCTTCTCGACGTCGATCTCGTCGGTCAGCACCTCGACCTTGATCTTCGGCAGGAACTCGACCGTGTACTCGGCACCCCGGTACACCTCGGTGTGGCCCTTCTGCCGGCCGTAGCCCTGTACCTCGCTCACGGTGAGCCCGGCGACGCCCAGGGCGTGCAGAGCCTCCTTCACCGCGTCGAGCTGGTACGGCTTGATGACCGCGGTCACCAGCTTCATGCTCAGTCCTTCCATTGCAGCCATCGGGGGAATCTAGCTGGGAACCTTCTGGCTGACGGAAGCCTTGCCGTCAGCGTCCACGGTTTCCTTGGTGCCGATACCGGCCAGGGCGAACGCGCCGCCCCCGCCGGCCCCGGAGGCCGGGGTGAAGTCGTAGCCGGTCTCGCCGTGCGCCGAGATGTCGATGCCACCGACCTCGGCCTCGTCGCTGACCCGGCCGAGCTTGATCAGCTTGAGAATGTAGGCCAGGGCCGCCGCGACGATGAAGGAGTAGACCGTGACGAGGGCGCTTCCCTCGAACTGGCGCAGGAGCTGGGTGGCCCCGCCGCCGTAGAAGAGACCGTTGCTGGCGTTGAGGATCTTCTCGTCGGTGATGCCGGCGTTGACCGAGTCGGTGGCGAAGAAGCCGATCGCCAGGGAGCCGATCCAGCCGCCGACGAAGTGGACGCCGACCACGTCGAGCGAGTCGTCGTAGCCCAGCTTGTACTTCAGGCCGACGGCCAGGGCGCAGAGCACACCGGCGACGAGGCCGATGATGATCGCTGGGACCGGCTCGACGAAACCACAGGCCGGGGTGATGGCGACCAGGCCGGCGACCGCGCCGGAGGACGCGCCGACCAGGGTCGGCTTGCGGTCCCGGATCCACTCGACGGCGACCCAGCCGACGAGCGCGGCGCCGGTGGCGACCTGGGTGTTGATGAAGGCGATGACGGTGGTGCCGTCGACGGTCAGCTCGGAGCCGGCGTTGAAGCCGAACCAGCCGAACCACAGCAGGCCGGCGCCGAGGGCGACGAACGGCACGTTGTGCGGCCGCATGTTGTCCTTCGGCCAGCCGATCCGCTTACCGAGGACCAGCACCAGCGCCAGGGCCGCGGCACCGGCGTTGATGTGGACCGCGGTACCACCGGCGAAGTCGAGCGCCCGGATCGTGGTGCCGATGAAGCCGCCACCCCAGACCATGTGCGCGACCGGGATGTAGACGATGGTGAACCAGCCCACGGCGAAGAGGACCCAGCCGCCGAACTTGAGGCGGTCCGAGACCGCGCCGCTGATCAGGGCGACGGTGATGATCGCGAACATCATCTGGAAGACGAGGAAGGCGTACGTCGGGATGCCGGTGTTGGCACCGAAGAACAGCCACTCCTCGGTGATCTTGGCCGCGTCGGCGCCCAGGTAGTCGAAGTTGCCGATGATGTTCTGCAGGCCGGTGCTCTCGTTGACCCCGAAGGCGAGACTGAAGCCGTACAGAATCCACAGAACGCTGATGAGCCCCAGACACGAGAAGCTCATCATCATCATGTTCAGAACGCCCTTGGACCGGTTGAGGCCACCGTAGAACAGCGCCAGACCCGGGGTCATGAGCAAAACGAGCGCAGACGACAGGAGCAACCAAGCGGTATTGCCGGTGTTGATCTCCACGCTGCCTCCTCTCGGAATAAGGTGTCCTCGCACACCGGACCTGGGGCAACGCCGCCTGTCGGCCGGTTCGGCGCGAAGCTTTCCGGCCTGCTGTTTCGAGCACGGTCTTCGCGCGATTTCCGAGACGTCACGCGTTGTTTCCGACGTGTGAAGAAAACCTCACAGTCCGCAAGGAGACCGGCTCTGAGCTGCCACGATATAGCCGGTTTCGCCCCGATCGCAGCGCTTTACCGCTAGGTCAGCGCAGTGCGTACTCGAGGGTGTGGCGCTCGTAGTCGAGCAGCCGCAGATCGCGCATCGGACGGCGCAGATGGCCCTTGTGCACGATCCGGACGAACGCCGGGTCGCCGGCCGCCGCCATCCGCCGGATGCCCTCGACGTGGTCGACGATCCGCTTACGGATGGTCCGCACCAGCCGGTGCCGGTCCCGCGGGATCAGACCGTACGCGTCGGCGAACAGCCGGAGGCGACGAGGCCGGTTCGGCCGCTTCCAGCCGAGGGTGTAGGAGTCCCGGTCGCTGAACAAAGGCACCCAGGTCCAGGCCGCATAAGCCACGTCGTAGAGCCGTGAGCCGGGCGACGCCAGATCGAAATCAATCAGTGCGAGGGTGCCGTCCGGACGCCAGACCACGTTGTGCGGGGCGGCGTCGTGGTGGCAGATCACCTCGGTGTCCGGCGGGGGCGGCCCGAAGGAGCGCCAGACCGCGCCGGGCGGGGGGACGAAACCGTACTGCGCGTCGTGGAACATCCGCAGCATGGTGCCGACGGTGACCAGCGCCTCCTCGGTCACCCAGTGCGGGGCCAGCGGATACTCCCCGCACTCGCCATCCAGATAGGAGAGGACCTCCCGGCCCTTCTCGTCCATGCCGAGAGCGTGCGGCGAGCCGGTGAAGCCGACCCGCTCCAGGTGCAGCAGAAGAGCGTGCACGGACGGTGTCCACGGCCCCGCGTTGCGCCGGACCGTGTCGCCGATCCGGGAGACCGTGGAGACGTTGCCACCGTGCAGCGGAATCTCGCGCAGCGGCTCCTGCGTCACTCACGGCCTCCCAGGCAAAGACGACACCCATCCAACCGCCCCACCCACGCCCGTAAGACAGTAAGGAAAGGGCCTGCTCCTGCCGGAAGCCTACGCGTCCGAGCCAACGAGGGCCTCGACGAAGGCGGCCGGCTCGAACGGGGCCAGATCGTCCGGGCCCTCGCCGAGACCGACGAGTTTGACCGGGATCCCCAGTTTGCGCTGCACGGCGATGACGATGCCGCCCTTGGCCGTGCCGTCCAGCTTGGTCAACACCACACCCGTGACATCCACCACCTCGGTGAACACCCGGGCCTGTTCCAGACCGTTCTGCCCGGTCGTCGCGTCGAGCACGAGCAGGGTCTCGTCGACCGGGCCGTGCTTCTCCACCACCCGCTTGACCTTGCCCAGCTCGTCCATCAGGCCGACCTTGTTCTGGAGGCGGCCGGCAGTGTCGATGAGCACCGTGTCCACGCCCGTGTCGATACCCCGTTTCACCGCGTCGAAGGCCACGCTGGCCGGGTCGCCGCCCTCCGGGCCGCGGACGGTCTCGGCGCCGACCCGCTCACCCCAGGTCTGGATCTGGTCGGCCGCGGCGGCCCGGAACGTGTCGGCGGCGCCGAAGAGCACGCTGCCGCCGTCACCGATCAGCACCCGGCCGATCTTGCCGCAGGTGGTGGTCTTGCCGGCCCCGTTGACGCCGACGACCAGGACCACGGCCGGCCGGCCGTCGTGCGGTGCGGTCCGCAGGCTGCGGTCCATGCCCGGCTCCAGGGCCGAGACCAGCTCCTCGATCAGCTGCTCGCGGACCCCCGCCACCGTCCGGGTGCCGAGGATCCGGACCCGCTCGCGCAGCCGCTCGACGATCACCTGGGTCGCCTCGATCCCGACGTCCGCGGTGATCAGGCTCTCCTCGATCTCCTCCCAGTCCTCCTCCTCCAGGTGGTCCCGGGAGAGGACGGTGAGCAGGCCACGGCCGAGCGCGCTCTGGGAACGGGCCAGGCGGGCCCGCAGCCGGACCAGACGGCCGGCGGACGGCTCCGGCTTCTCGAGAGCGGGCGGCTCCTCGACGACGGGAGCGGGCGGCTCCTCGACGACGACCTCCGCGGGCCGCTCGATCAGGGGAGGGAGCTCCTCCTCGACCGGGACCGTCGGCGGGCGCTCCAGGGTGGTGGTCGAGCCCTTGGCGGGCGGCGGCGGAAGATCGCGACGGCGCATCTTCGGCACCACCAGTCCGACCGCGCCCACGACCAGGACGACGAGCAGAATCACTGCGGCGACCACGTATTCCATGCCCGAATCCTGACAGATGACCCGTGCGGCCGTGGCGGAGGCCGTGCACTGGCGATTCCGGCCCGGATTGACGGAGGATGGGACGCTCTTTGTAACGGCGTGGAGGGATCCCCAATGCGGCACTACCCCGGCGCCATCCGGTGACCGCTCAACTACTCATCGGACCGGTGCTGCGCAGGGTCGACGGCGACCGCGCGACCCTGTGGCTGGAGACCAGCGAGCCGGCGCAGGCTCGGGTCGAGGTGGACGGCGCGGGCGCCGGATCCGCACCGACTTTCTCGGCGTACGGCCACCACTACGCGATGGTCACGGTCGACGGCCTCGCACCCGACTCGGCGAACCCGTACCGGTTGTTTCTCGACGACCGGCAGGTCTGGCCCGAGGAGGACTCCGAGTATCCGGCCCCGGTGATCCGCACCCGGGCCGCCGACGACGCCGGCCAGCCGGTCAGCCTCATCTTCGGCTCCTGCCGGAAGGGCACCCCGCAGGTGAGCGGGCGCTGGCTGCCGCCGGACGCGCTGGACGCGTTCTCCCGGCGGCTGATGACCGATCCGGAGACCCGGCCCGACCTGCTGGTGCTGCTGGGCGACCAGGTGTATGCCGACGAGACCTCCCCCAAGGTGCGCCGGTTCCTGCGCAGTCGCCGGCGCAACGGTCACCAGGGCCCGACCGACCAGGTCGTCGCCTTCGAGGAGTACACGAAGCTCTACCTGGAGTCGTGGCGGGACCCGGAGGTGCGCTGGCTCTTCTCCACCGTGCCGAGCGTGATGATCTTCGACGATCACGAGCTGATCGACGACTGGAACACGTCCGCCTCCTGGCGCACCGACATGGCCGCCCAGTCGTGGTGGCGGGAGCGGATCTCCGGCGGCCTGGCCTCTTACTGGATCTACCAGCATCTGGGCAACCTGAGCCCGGACGAGCTGGCCGCCGACCCGCTATTCCGGAAGGTGGCGGAGGCCGAGGACGCCACCGACCTGCTGCGCGAGTTCGGGCTGCGGGTGGACGAGCCGGAGTCCGCGGAGAACACCGATGTGCCGTACCAGTGGAGTTTCGCCCTCGACGTGGGCCGGACCCGGCTGGTCGTGCTGGACAACCGCTGCAACCGGGTGCTGACCCCGGGCGCGCGGGCGATGCTGCCGGCCGCCGAGTGGAACTGGTTCGTCGACCGGGCCCACGGCGACTACGACCACCTGGTGGTCGGTTCGTCGCTGCCGTGGCTGATGCCGCCCGCCATCCACTACCTGGAGGCGTGGAACGAGCGGATCGCCGAGTCGTCGCATCCCCGGGCGGCGGCCTTCGGCGAGAAGGTGCGACGGACCTTCGACCTGGAGCACTGGGCCGCGTTCGGCAAGTCCTTCGCGGCCCTCGGCGAGCTGTTCCGGCGGCTCGGCGAGGGTGGTCCGGAGGCGCCCGGCCATCGGGTGGGCGCGGGTGGGGCGTACCGTGCGCCGGCCTCGATCAGCGTGCTTTCGGGTGACGTTCATCACTCGTATGTGGCGCGGGCCGACCTCGGTCACGCCATGACGACCCCGGTCTACCAGCTGACCTGCTCACCGATCCACAACGAGGTGCCGCTGCCGCTACGGCCGCTGATGCGGGTGGCCTGGTGGCCGGGGGTGGTCCACTCGGTGCGCGCGCTGGCCCGGACGGTGTCGGTGCGCAAGCCGGCGCTGCGCTGGAAGAAGCTGGCCGGGCCGTACTTCGGCAACGCGGTCGCCACCCTGCGGCTGGACGGCGCGGTCGCCACCGCCCGCATCGAGGGCACCACCAAGGACGGCGCCCTGCACGACGTCGCCTCGGTCGACTACCACGCCTGACGAGACCGGCCCCGGCGTGATCGCCGGGGCCGGTTCGTCAGTCGCCGAGGTGGGGCGGGCCGGCACGGTGGGATCAGGCCGGCAGATCGAGAGCCTTGCGCAGATACGGTACGTGTTCCGGCCCCGTCCACCGGTATCCGGAGAGCCCGGCCGACCGCGCGCCACGGATCACCCGATCGTCGTCGTCGACGAAGAGGACGTGCTTGGGCAGCACCCTGAGCTGGAGGCAGGCCTGCTGGAAGAACTCCGGGGCGGGCTTGTGCACCTTCAGCTCCCAGGAGCTGAGCACCATGTCGACCTCGTCGGTGAGCCCGAGCGCGTCCAGATCGGGGCGCAGGCGGTCGGTGGCGTTGGTGGCGATCGCGACCTTGCGGCCGCCGGCCCGCACCTCGCGGACGAAGGCGAGCACCTCGGGGTCGACCTCGCCGCGGTAGGACTGCCACTCGGCCACCGCGGCGGCGGCCTGCCCGGCGTCCAGGGGCAGCCGGTCGGCGACCAGCCTCATCCACTCGGCGTCGGTGATCTCGCCGGCCATGGCGGGCCGGTAGATGTCCCACGACATCGCCGTCTCCAGCAGCGCGGCGGGTTTGAGGCCGTATCCGACCTCGACGGCGATCATCGGGGCCGGGTCCCAGCGGCGCAGCACGCCGTCCAGGTCGATCATCAGGGCCTGGGCGCGGTCGCGCATGTGGTTCCTCTACTCCTCCGGATCGGGGACGAGGCGCTGGCTGATCACCTGGGTGACGCCGGCGCGCATCGTGACGCCGTACAGGGCGTCCGCGACCTCCATCGTCCGTTTCTGGTGCGTGATGATGAGCAGCTGGCTCTTCTCGCGCAGCTGTCGGAAGAGGGTAATCAACCGGCCCAGGTTCACGTCGTCGAGGGCCGCCTCCACCTCGTCCATGATGTAGAACGGCGACGGCCGGGCCCGGAAGATGGCACACAGCATGGCCACCGCGGTCAGCGAGCGCTCGCCACCGGAGAGCAGCGACAGCCGTTTGATCTTCTTGCCCGGCGGGCGGGCCTCCACCTCGACGCCGGTGGTGAGCATGTCCTCCGGGTCGGTCAGCACCAGCCGGCCCTCACCGCCGGGGAAGAGCACCTGGAAGACGGTCTGGAACTCCCGCGCGGTGTCCTCGAACGCCGACGTGAAGACCTCCAGGATCCGTTCGTCGACGTCCTTGACCACGGTGAGCAGGTCCTTGCGGGTGGCCTTGAGGTCCTCGAGCTGGTCGGAGAGGAATTTGTACCGCTCCTCCAGGGCCGCGAACTCCTCCAAGGCGAGCGGGTTGACCTTGCCGAGCAGGGTGAGGTCACGCTCCGCCTTGTTGGCCCGCTTCTCCTGGGTGGGCCGGTGGAACGGGGCGGGCTCAGGTTCCGGCCTGCCGTCCTTCTCGGCCAGCGCCACCTCCGCCTGGGTCGGCGGTACCAGCTGGTCCGGGCCGTACTCGCTGATCAGCGTCTCGACGTCGAGCGAGAAGTCCTCGGCGGCCTTCGCCTCCAGCTGCTCGATCCGCATCCGCTGCTCGGCGCGGGCCATCTCGTCGCGGTGCACCTCGCTGGTGAGCCGCTCCAGCTCCGACAGGAGGCGCTTGGCGTGGGCCCGTACCTCCTGGAGCTCGGCCTCCCGGCTGGTCCGCTCGCTGGCGATCCGGTCGCGGCGCTCGGCCGCGGCGGCCAGCGAGACGGCGACGTGTTCCAGGGCCGCGGCAGCGCCGTGCGCGACGGCGCGGGCGATCTCGGCGCCGCGGGCCCGGGCCGCCCGCCTCGCGGCGGCCCGTTCCCGGGCCTGCCGTTCCTGGGCGGCCTGGCGCAACAACGAGTCGGCGCGGCCGGCGATCGACGAGACACGTTCCTCAGCGGTACGGACCGCCAGCCGTACCTCCATCTCGTTCTGCCGGGACTGGGGCACGAGCGCGGCGAGCCGGTCGCGTTCCTCGGTGGACGGCTCCTCGTCGAGCGGGGTGTCCTCGGCCAGGCGCAGCCGTTCCTCCAGCTCGGCGACCCGCATCAGGTCGGCTTCGCGGGCCGCCTCGGCCTTCTGCCGGGAGGCGCCGAGCCGCTCGCTCTCCGCCTTGGCGGACCGGGCGGCGGCACCCAGCTCGGCCAGTCGGCGGGCGGCCGCGTTGCGCTCGCCCTCGGCGGCCCGCTTGGCCTGGGCGGCGACGGCGACCGCCTGCTTGAGTTCGGCGACCTCGGCCCGGGCGGCGCCGAGCTGCTCCTTGACCTCGGTGATGGTCTGTTCGGCGACGGCCCGTCTCGCCTTGGCCTCGTCGACCGCGGCCTGGACCTCGATGTAGCTGGTCGCCTTCGCCGAGCCACCGGCCGCCGCGTAGGTGCCGAGCAGGTCGCCCTCGGGGGTGACCGCGCGCAGCTCGCTGTTGGTGGCGATCAGGGCGGCGGCCGCGGCCAGGTCCGGGACGATCACCACGTCACGCAGCGCCCGGTGGACGGCGGGCCGGATCTGCTCCGGGCAGTCGACCACCTCGGGCGCCCAGACGGCGCCCTCCGGCAGGTTCGGCCGCAGGCTGGCGAGCGACCCCTGCATGCCGGGCCCGGCGGATCCGGCGACCACCAGGTCGGCCCGGCCGGCGTCAGCGATCTTGAGGGTACGCATCGCCTCGATCGCCTCGTCCACACCGGACAGGGCGACCGCGTCGGCCAGCCCGCCCAGGGCGGCGGCGAGTGCGACCTCGTGACCGGGGCGCACGCTCAGCAGCGACGCGAGGCTGCCGAGCAGGCCGGGCACCTGACCGGCGCGGGCCAGCAGCGCCCCGGCGCCGTCCTTGCGCTTGAGGCCCATGGCGAGGGCTTCCTCGCGGGCCTTCCAGCTGGCCGCGTCCTTCTCGGCGGCCCGCTCGGTGTCGTTGAGTTCGCGGACCACGGCCGCGGCCCGGTCGTGGGCGGCCACCGCCTCGTCGTGCCGCGCGTCGAGGTCGGCGTTGTCCCGGTCGGCCTCGGTGGACTCGGCCGAGACCAGGTCGACCTCGGCCTGCGCGGCCTCGGCCCGCATCAGCGCGTCCTCGTGGGCGATCGCCAGGCGCTCGATCTCCTCGGCGGCGCTGGTGGTGCGGGCGCGGGCCGCGTTCACGTTGCCGGTGAGCTTGGCCAGACCCTCGCGGCGGTCGGCGATCGCCTTGGCGGCGGCCCGCAGCTCCCCCTCGGCGGCGGCCAGCTGGCGTTCCTGTTCCTGCCGGTGCTCGACCGCCTCGGCCAGCCGCATCTGGTCCTCGGTGAGGGCCTCGCGCAGCTCCTCCTCCTGCTCCCGGACCCGTTCGGCCTCGGCCTCGAGCATCTCCGGGTCGCGGCCGGGACGTTCGTCGTCGGGGGTGGCGGCCAGGTGCCGCAGCCGTTCGGTGGCCAGTTGCTCGGTCGACCGGAACCGTTCCTGGAGGGTGGACAGCCGGTACCAGGCGTCCTGTGCGGCCTGCAGTAACGGCGCGTCCTCGGCGTGCGCGAACTCCAGGTCGGCCAGCATCTGCTGGACCTCGCGGTTCTCCTCCTCGACCTGGCCGCGGCGCTCCCGCATCGCCGACTCGTCGGCGATCTCCTTGTCCAGGGTGCTGCGCAGGGTGTGCAGGTCGTCGGCGAGCAGCCGCAGGCGGGCGTCGCGCAGGTCGGACTGGATGCCGGCGGCGCGGCGGGCCACCTCGGCCTGCCGGCCGAGCGGCTTCAGCTGCCGCCTCAGCTCGGTGGTCAGGTCCCCCAGGCGATTCAGGTTGACCTGCATGGCGTCCAGCTTGCGGATCGCCTTTTCCTTGCGTTTGCGATGCTTGAGTACGCCCGCCGCCTCCTCGATGAAGGAACGGCGGTCCTCGGGCTTGGCGTGCAGCATGGCGTCGAGCCGGCCCTGCCCGACGATGATGTGCATCTCCCGGCCGATGCCGGAGTCGCTGAGCAGCTCCTGGATGTCGAGCAACCGGCAGGAGTTGCCGTTGATCTCGTACTCGCTGGCGCCGTCCCGGAACATCCGGCGGGTGATCGACACCTCGGTGTAGTCGATCGGCAGGGCACCGTCGTTGTTGTCGATCGTGAGCGTCACCTCGGCGCGGCCCAGGGGCGCGCGGCCGGCCGTACCGGCGAAGATGACGTCCTCCATCTTGCCGCCGCGTAGCGCCTTGGCGCCCTGCTCGCCGAGAACCCAGGCGATGGCGTCGACGACGTTGGACTTGCCGGAGCCGTTCGGCCCCACCACGCAGGTGATGCCGGGCTCCAGCCGCAACGTGGTGGCGGAGGCGAAGGACTTGAAGCCCTTGACCGTCAGGCTCTTGAGGTGCACGGATCTCCGGAGGGTCGTCTGCGTTCGTCTGCTGGGTGGCAGGCTACCCGCCGATCACCGCCGAGACGGGAATCACGTGGCGAGAAAAAAGCTGCGCGCCGCCACGGAAGTGGAGGCGCGCTTTTTCTCTGGTGCATCTATGGTGCGAGGGGATGTGACGCCGGATGGCTACCCCGCAGTACCGCCCGGCATCGGGTGGGGGCCTCAGGTCAGAGCGGGCTCGGTGAGCCGTGCGAAATCGTCCGCTTCCACGGCCGCCGCCGCTAGACGATCATTCTCCGCCTGGAGACGGGTGACCTCGAACTCGAGGGCCTGAACCCTGGAGCGCAGTCGGGTGACCTCGTCGAGGAGGCGCCGGTCGGGCGCCGCACCTACGTGGCCAAAGAGGGCCTTCGCCATCGTGACTCCTTGTGACGCGCTGCGTCGATTTTGGGTGGTGCGCTGTCTTTTATCGCTGCCGGAAGAGCCGGCCAGCGTGGCGCCCTTTCACGCACCCGAGCGGTTCGGTGCGCAGTGAACCTCATGCGAACCGACACACCACATGCTCACGGGCACGCGTGAGCGCAGAAACCCGCCAATGAAACTGCGGGGCTCTTTATGGTGCAAGACCTCAGACCACGGTTGAACCGAGGCATGAGTGGGCGCGACTGGCGACAACTCCATAGTCCGCTGATACCCATCCGCCGTCAAGCCGAGGGGGTGCCGGTTGCGCGCGCGAGTCAAGTGAATCACGCCACCAAGGCACCTCAGGGGTATCCCACCAGGTCTTATACATCTTTCGCGGGCATGTCGATCTCGTCAAGAGGGGTCCGTTTTCGCAAGATCCGACGTACTCGGGTGCGCTCGTCCCCTTCCGTACGGCCGGCCGGCGCCCAATGTCGTACGGAGGGTCTCCGGCACGGGACTCCGGGTCACCGGACGCCGTTCCGGGGATGGTGGCGCGACGGATCGACGAGCGGGGCCGACGCGGGCGGCACGGAGCCCGCCATCTCGGCTCGCACGTCGTGGCCTTTCGGGCAAAAACGGGCAAACACGGCTGACAAATAGTGCTAAAAGGTACGTAATTGTGTCGCCTAGCCGACATGCTCCAGCAACTTCGCCGGTTTGTCTCGTTGCCTCCAGCGTGAATCCGACCCCGTCGCGCGAGCGCATCTGTCTGCTCACCGGCGGCGGGTACCCGTACCGGCGGGACGCCCTCGGAGGATGGTGCCGGACCCTCGTCGAGGGGCTGCGCCGGTTCCGCTTCGAGTTGCTGACCGTCACGGACCGTGAACTACCGTCCGCACCCGCGTACCCGCTCCCGTTCAATGTCGGCTCCGCGCACGCCGCCGCGCTGGGCCGGGACCCGGCCCGTGCCGAACGGCGGCGCGGCCCGGTGCCCGACGGTGCGGCCGATGCCGCCGCCCTGCTCTGCCGCGGTCTGCTCGCCGACGAGACACCGGTCACCGCCCTGTTCGCCGACGGCCTCCGGCGCCTCACCGGGCTCTGCCCGCCCGGCGACGACACCGACCCGCTGGCCGCGCTGCCGCTCACCGACGCCCTCCAGGACGCCTGGCGGCAACGACCGGCGCACACCGCCGACGGCACGCCACTGCCCCGGCTCAGCGTGCGCGACGCACGGACCGCGGCCACGCTGCTCCGCCACGCCCTGCGCGCCGTCACCGTGCCGGTGCCCGAGGTCGAACTCGTCCACTGCGTCGGCGGCACCACCCCGCTGCTCGCCGCGCTCGCCGGCCACTGGCGCGCCGGCACGCCACTGCTGCTCACCGAGGCGCGCGCCGCCGTACCCCGGCAGCGGCCCGCCGAGGACCGGCTGTCCCCCAGCGTCCGCACCGTGCTGCGGCGGTTCCGGATCGCCGTCGCCCGCACCGGCTACACCGAGGCCGAGCTGATCGCGCCGCTCAGCACCTACCACCACGGATGGGCCCTCGGCCACGGCGCGGCGCCCACCCGGCTCGTCCAGGTGCCCGCCGGCGTCGACCCGCGCGAATACCCCGGTGCCGCCGAGGTCGCCGAGACCCCCACCGTCGTGTGGGCCGGCAGCGGCGGCCCCGACAGCGGACTCGGCCTGGTGCTCGAAGCGTTCACCGAGGTCGCCGCCGCCGTCCCCGGTGTGGTGCTGCACCTCGTCGGCGTCACCGCCGCCCACGAGGAGCACTGTGCCGAACAGATCGAGCGGACCGGGCTGGGGCGGACCATCCGGCTGCACCCGCTGCCCGCCGACCCCCGCGACCGGTACACCGTCGGCCAGGTCGTCGCGCACGTCCCCGGGCCCGCCGACCCGCCGTACCGGCTCGTCGAGGCCATGATGTCCGGCCGCGCCGTCGTCGGCGTCGACGTCGGGCCCGCCGCCGAGACCCTCGGCGCCACCGGGATCCTCGTCCCCGCCGGCGACCCGTCCGAACTCGCCATCGCCATCGTCGGCCTGCTCCGCGCCCCCGGGCGACGGCGAGCCCTCGGCGATGCCGCCCGCCAGCGCGCCCTCAGCCACTTCACCGTCGACCGGGTCGTCCGGGTGTACGGCGCGCTCTACACCGACCTGGCCGCGCCACCCCCGGCGACGGCCTTCGAACTGGCGCTCACCGTTCCCGCGCCCCGCACCACGACGCCGGCCACCGTGCGCTGGCTCACCCGGGAGACCTCATGACCATCACACCGCGCGGGAACGCCACCACACGTACCGCCCGCAACCGCATCCGCCGCCGGCAGAACCAGAACGCCGCCGGGGAACCCCGCCACGCCGCACCCGGCCAGCCCGAACTCGCCCCGCCGCGACGGCGGGGCGGACGGCACGCCGCCGACGAGCCGGTCCCGGACGACACCACGGCCGCCGCGGACACCGACGTCGCATTCCCGGCGCCGGCCTGGAACCCGTGGGCCACCAGCACACGGCAGGCGCTGCCGGCCGGGAGCACCGGCCCGCTCGGGGACCCGGGGGTGGTGGACCGCCGGAGCCTGTGGGCGGCACCCGAGGACGAGAGACACCGGGGCGGTCGGAACGCCTGGGCGGAGAACACCCCCGCGACAGGGTGGGCGGAGCCGGCCGGCGGGGACTTCACCCCGCTGAGCGACTGGACCGACCACACCGGCGTGAACGTCGTGCCGCACGGCATCCGCGACGACGGCGCCGTCCCGGCCGGCGGCTGGACCGACCACACCGGTGTGAACGTCCTGCCCTACGGCATCCGGGACGACGGTGCCGTCCCGGCCGGCGGCTGGACCGACCACATCGGGCCGAACGCCCGGGCCGACGACGCCTGGGCCGGCGGCACCGGCACGGCGGGTGGCTGGGGTGATCCGGCCGGGGGTACCGGTGGGTGGGCCGACACCTCCGAACGCCGGGCCGAGATCGGTTCGGCCGGGTCCGGGCCCTCGGGAGCGGCGGGGGCCGACGCCGTGGACGCGTACGTCGACGAGTTGTGGCGCGCACTCGACGATGGGGAACCGGACGACGAGGAGGCCTCTTGCGCCGATGGTGGGGGGCGTGGTTCGTACCGTCGCAGGGGTGTCAAGGACCGCCGGAAAGCGGGACGGCGGCACATCGGCCGCTGGTCGCATGCGCGGCGGACGCGAAGCGGCTATCTGAACGCCGCCATGGTCCGGTGTGGGCTCTACCTCGGCGCGCTGAGCGTCGCGATCGCCGCCGCCGAACCGCTCGGCCGGGTGGCGTGGCCGGTGCCCGCCGTGATGGTCCTGCTCGGATGGACCGCCGCCCAGGGCCTGACCAGCATCGGAGTGACCGTCACCGGCCGTGGTGGGCCGGCCGCCGCGGCCCGCACCGTCGGCGCCGGGTTCGCCGCGGTCGTCGGGCTCTGGTGCGCGCTCGTGTGGATCGCGCCGGACGCCCTCCTCGGTCCGAACCGCCTGCTCGCCGCGACCGCCGGCGTCGGCGGGCTGGTCACCCTCGCCACCGTCACCGCCGCGCTCGTCACCCGGGCCGAAGGTGTGATCGCCGGCTGGTACGTGCCGTGCTGGCTGCTCGCCGCCGCCGTCATGGCCGACGCCGCCGGAGTCCCCGAAGCCGCCGCCGTCCCGGTGCAGACACTGCTGCCGGCGGCGATGGTGGCGGTCGCCGTCCGGGCGTTCCGTCCCGCGCTGCTGCCCGCCTCGGCGACCCGCACCAGGCGCCCGGCATCCGCCGCCGGCGACCCGCGGGTGAGCGCCGCCCCCGTCCGCGGGCAGCGTGCCGTCTCCGCCGGCACCCGCCCGGGGAGGTTCACCGCCGCCGACCGCCGGCGGGCGTTCGCCTACCTGATCATCGGGGCCGCGCAGGCGGTGTCCGTGGTCCTGCTGTGGCGCGGCGGCCCGGCCGTCATGCCACTGCCCGCCGCCCTGCCGCTGCTGCTCGCCGTGCCACTGCTCGAAGGACTGATCGGCTGGCACACCGACCGGCTCAACGCCGGTCTGGACTCCGCCGAGACGCCCGAGGAGTTCGACCGGCACGTACGCAACGTCACCGCCATCACCCTGGCCGGGCTGCTGCCGCCACTCGTCGCCGGGTGCGCGCTGCTGGTCGCCGCGTACCGGCTGCCGTACGGGTTCTCGGCCGTCCCCGGCGCCCGGGAGGCCGTTCTCGCACTCGCCGCCGCCACCCTGCTCGGCGGGGTGTTCGCGGTCACCTTCCTACTGGCCGCACGCACCCGGCACGGGATCGCCGCGACCCTCGCCGCCATCCCGCCCCTGGCCGCCGCCGTGCTGGCGGTGGCCGCCCCACCGGCCGGGCTCCTGCCCGCCGCCGTCGCGGTACTCGCCGCGACCCATCTGGCCGGCCTGCTCATCGTCGCCCTGACCGCCGCCGACCTACGGAGGACGCCGTGAAAACCCTGTTCCCCCCGTACGCCCACCCGTCGCCCGAGCTGGAACTGGACGCCGACACCTGGATCGTCCGCGAACAGCCCGGCGACCGCCGCACACTCCACCAGTCACTCGGCCGCATCGACCTGGACTGGGGCAGCCGTTCCCTCGCCGACGTCCTCGCCGACGTCGACGCCTGGCGTGCCGACGGGGTCGAGGGACTGTTCCTCGACCGTGCGCCGGCCGGCTCGGGAGGAGTGGGCCCGGTCGCCCTGACCGTCCGCCTCGCCGCCCGGCGCGGCCTGCACCGGGTCGTGCTCAATCCGGGGGTGCCGACGCATCCGCTCTACCGGGACCTCGGTGTGCGGATCTGCACCTTCGAAGGACCGTGGTCGGCCTATCAGAGCTGGGACGGCGACGGGGTACGACCCGGCGACGGCCACATCGTGCACGGGGTGCCCGCGCCGTTGCTCACCGCCGCCCGCCGCCTGATGGGCCGGCGGGGAGCCGGGTTCGGGCTGGCCACGGACGCCGGCCCCCGGGTGGCCGCGACCCCCGCCCCGGCCACTCCCGGCTGAGCCGGCCCGCGGTGTGGAGTCGCGCGGAACAGGTACGGCGCGACTCCACCCGACCGGCTCGTCAGACGGCTTTCCGGGGCCGGGGCTGGCAGCGGGGACAGCTGAAGCTGGAGCGGTTCATGAACTGCTCGCGCCGGATGACGGCACCGCACCGGTGACAGGGCTCGTTCTCGCGGCCGTAGGCGTTGAGGGAGCGGTCGAAGTAGCCGCTCTCGCCGTTGACGTCGACATACAGCTCGTCGAAGCTGGTGCCGCCGGCGACGATCGCCTCGCCGAGGACGTCACGCACGTGGCCCAGCAGGCGGGCGACGGCCGGCCGGGTGAGCTGATCGGTGGGGCGGGTGCCATGCAGTCCGGCACGCCACAGGGCCTCGTCGGCGTAGATGTTGCCGACACCGGAGATCAGGGTCTGGTCGAGCAGGGCGCGTTTGACCTCGGTGTGCCGGCCGCGCATGCGGGCGTTGAAGGCCTCGTCGTCGAAGAGCGGGTCCATCGGGTCCCGGGCGATGTGCGAGATCTCGTCGGGCAACTCGGCGCCGCCCTCGGAGACCGACAGGCCGCCGAACGTGCGCTGATCGACGAACCGCAGCTGGGGTCCACCGTCGGTGAAGGTGAACCGGACCCGCAGATGTTTCTCGTCGGCCGCGTCGGCGGGCTGCATCAGCAGCTGGCCGGACATGCCGAGGTGACCGATGACGGCGTCCCCGGAGTCGAGCGGCAGCCACAGATATTTGCCACGACGGGAGACGTCCAGCACGGTACGCCCGGCGAGGACGGCGGCGAAGTGGGCGTCGCCGGGCAGGTGCCGGCGGATCGCGCGCGGGTGCAGCACCTCGGCGGTGGCGATGGTGCGGCCGGTCACCCACTTCGCCAGGCCCATGCGGACGGTCTCGACCTCGGGAAGTTCGGGCACTTCACGGTCCTTTACAACGTGTACGGCCAGACGGTCACCAGGTAGGCGCCGTACCAGAGACCGAACAGCGCCCACGCGGTGATCGACAGGACCGCGACCCGGGGGCGGGCGCGGGCGGCCGCCACTACGGCGGGCAGCAGCGTCAACAGTACGGGCAGCAACAGCCGCGGCTTGGAGTGGTAGAAGCCGGCCTGGCCGTAGACGAGGATCATCGCGACCACGCCGTAGACGGCGATCGGGAGCCACGGTTTCCCGGCCAGCGCCACCCCGGCCGCGGCGAGTGCCGCCAGCAGGATCAGCGCGACGCTCATCGGGACCCAGCCGTCGCCGGAGCGCAGCGTGGTCCAGAGGAACTTCCCGGTGCTGGCGCCGTAGTCGAACGAGGTGCCCCAGCCCGCGGTCTGGATCTTGAACCAGGCGGTGAGGTCACCGACCCGGTAGGCGACCCAGCCGAGGTAGAGCGGCACCCCGGCGAGCGCGACCGCGGCCGCGGTGAGCGGCTTCCACGTCGGCTGGCCGTCGTGCTGGTCGTCGCGCCTGAGGGCGAGCAGCGCGGCCACGGCGAGACCGAGCGCGGCGGCGGCACCGGTGGGCCGGCTCAGCGCGGTGAGCAGACCGAGCAGGCCGGCCGCCCACCAGACCCGGCGGTGCGCGGCGACGAACATGCCGGCGACGAGGGCGATGAAGAGGCTCTCCGAGTACGCCATGGACAGCACCACGGAGGCCGGGGCCGAGCAGCAGATCGCGACCAGGGCCCAGCCGGCCCGCTTACCGTAGAGCGACGATCCCAGCAGGTGCAGGGCGATCGCGGCACAGACGGAGGCGAGCCAGGCCACGGTGAGGGCGGCCACACTCGGGTCGATGCCGATGGCGGCACCGAGCCGGATGAGCATCGGGTAGACCGGGAAGAAGGCGAGTTCGTTGCCTTCGAGCTGACCGGAGGCGCCGTAGGTGTAGCCCTCCGGATAACCGTCCATGGCGACCCGCAGGAACCAGCCGGCGTCCCAGATGAGGAGCCGTTCCCAGAGCGAGCGGGGCTCGGCGACACCGCCGTTCAACCACCAGATCATCACGAGCTGGCCGACCCGGGTGGCGGCGAGGATCCCGACCGCCGCGCCGATGCCGTTCAGCCCGCCCGCTCTGTCCCACAGATCTTCCTTGGTGGGAGTCTCTGTGAGAGCGGTCATGACTCGGTCTTCTCGGACTGCTCCGTCAAGGTCCGCCACGCCGCGGCGGCGGCCCGCTGCTCGGCCTGCTTCTTGCTGCGGCCCTCGGAGCCGCCGTACCGCTCGCCGGCGACGACCACCCAGGCAGTGAACGTCTTCGCGTGATCCGGGCCGGAATCCTCGATCTCGTAGTCCGGCACGCCCAGGCCCAGCGCCGCGGTCAGCTCCTGGAGGCTGGTCTTCCAGTCCAGCGCGGCGCCCCGGCCCGCCGACTCGGCCATCAGCGGGTCGAACAGCCGGTGGATCACCTCGCCGGCGATCTCCAGCCCGTGCTCCAGATAGATCGCACCGAGCAGGGCCTCCAGAGTGTCGGCCAGGATGCTCGCCTTGTCCCGTCCGCCGGTGGTCTCCTCGCCCTTGCCGAGCAGCAGATGCGGGCCGAGACCCTCCGGGCCCAGGCCCCGCGCCACGTCGGCCAGCGCGTGCATGTTGACCACGCTGGCCCGCAGCTTGGCGAGCTGCCCCTCGGGCAGGTCCGGGTGGTTGTGGAAGAGAGCGGACGTGATCACCACGCCGAGGACCGAGTCGCCGAGGAACTCCAGGCGCTCGTTGGTCGGCAGGCCGCCGTTCTCGTAGGCGAACGAACGGTGGGTCAGTGCGCGTTCCAGCAGCTCCGGCTTGAACGGCACCCCGAACGCCTCCTCCAGCGGTTCAGTGGAGGGGCGACGACGCTTGTCAATCATGCGATACCTCGCTGAGCGCTCAGAGAATCGGCGATCGCCGCGACCGAGTTGCGGCGGTGCAGGTCGGCCGCGAGCGCGATGCCCGCGGCGAGATCCGGACCGGTGGCCGCGCCGTGGCAGACGACGACCGTGCCGGAGACGCCGAGCAGCAGCGCCGCCCGGGCCGGTGGATCAGTGTTCCGGGAGGGCGGGCCGGACAGCGCGTACGCCGTTTCCAGCCCTTTGAGCAGGACATTTCCAGTGAATCCGTCGGTCACCACGACGTCGGCGGCCCGGCCCAGCACGATGTCGCTGCCCTCGACCAGGCCGGCGTAACGGGCACCGCCCGGCAACGGCAGGTCGACGAGCTGGGCGGGCAGGGCCCGGCGCAGGCGGTCGCCCTTGCCGGGCTCGGTGCCGATGGTGAGAAGCCCCACACGGGGTGTGGGCATGCGAAGAACGATCGAGGCGTACGCCGCACCGAGCCGGGCGTGCCACGCGAGGGTCTCCTCGTCGGGGTCGACGGACGAACCCACGTCGAGCAGGACGAGACGGCCGGCGGCCGTGGGCAGTACGGCGGTCAGCGCGGGCCGGCGGACTCCCGGCCAGCGACCCAGTTCCCGGGCGGCGGAGAGCACCGTGGCCCGGGTGTCACCGGCGGAGACGAGGGCGTCGGCACGGCCCTCGGCGAGGGCGCGCACCGCGGCGCCGACGGCATCGGCCGGGGCGGGGACGGTGGTGATGCGGCGGCGGTCGCCCGGTTTCAGGGCGGCCAGAACCGAGTCGGCGGCATCAGCCGGGCCGACCAGCGTCAGGTGCAGGGCCGGGTCTGCCTTGCAAGCACGCAGAGCGCCGTCAACCACGACGGCGGGAGCCTGGTCCCCGCCGAGGAGGTCGACGGCGATCCGCGCGGTGCCCGGCTCCCCGACAGTGCGCTGTCCAGGAGCCGTGGCACCGGTGGTTCGCCACCGCTCGGGCACGACCCGCCCGATGATCGGGCGCGTCACGCGGCGACGTCAGACCTCGAGGACCTGGCGGCCGTTGTAGGTGCCGCAGACCGGGCAGGCGGCGTGCGGCAGCTTCGGCGACTTGCACTGGGAGCAGGCCGCGGTAACCACCGCGGTCGCCTTCCAGTTCGCCCGGCGCGAGCGGGTGTTGCTGCGCGACATCTTGCGCTTGGGGACGGCCACGGTTCCTACTCCTTGTTGTTTGACAGGTTGCGCAAAGCGGCCCAGCGGGCGTCGATCTCCTCGTGGCTGTGGTCAGCCGGAAGGTCGTCGAAGTGCACCCCGCAGTCGGGGCACAACCCTGGGCAGTCCGGGCGGCAGAGCGGATTGGTCGGCAGCATCAGGACGATCGCGTCCCGAATCGCCGGCTCCAGGTCCAGCAGGTCGCCCTGCATCCGGCCGACCTCGTCGGAGTCGGTGGTCTCCTCCGTGGTGCTGTCCGCGTAGGCGAACAACTCCGCGATGGAGATCACGAACGACTTGTCGATCTCGTTGAGGCAACGCCCGCACTCGCCGGTGAGCGAGCCCGTGGCGGTGCCACTGACGTAGACCCCCTCGGAGACCGACGTCATGCTCATGTCGAGCGTGAGGTCGGACCCTGACGGAACCGAGATCAGTTCCAGGCCGAGGTCCGCCGGGGCCGGCACCACCCGATTCAGGGCACGCGTCGCACCAGGCTGCCGCGGCAGTTTCGTCGTGTCGACGACCAGCGGTTGCCTGGGGTCCAGGTGGCTCTGTGGTGACTTGGGCATCGTTATTCCTCAGCCATGGTAGGCCGACCGAAAACATTACCTGAGCTTGTAGGACGTCGTCGAATCGGCCCCGTCTCAGAAGGGGAGCGGCCGCTCGGCATCCTCACCCTGGAAGGTGCCGATCTCGCGCAGCGCATGCATCTTGTCACGCCCACGCTCGATCGATGCCAGCGCCCGGGTCAGGAACTGCTCGAAGTTGGCCAGCGCGGTGTCGACGTAGTCGTCGACCTCCTCACGCAGCCGCTGTGCCTCGGTCCGTGCCTCGGCGATGATCCGTGCGCCCTCGTGCTCGGCCGAGACCGTGATCTCGTTCACCGAGACCAGGCGGGCGTGCTCGCTCTCGCCCTCGCTGACGATCCGGTCGGCCTCACGCCGGCCGGCGTCGACGATCCGGTCCCGCTCGTCCAGGACCGCGGCCGCCTTGCGCAGCTCCGAGGGCAGCTCGGCGCGAAGCTCCTCGAGCCGCTCGATCATCTCGCCGCGGTCGAACATGAAGTTCGTCCGCGACATCGGCACGGAGCGCGCGTCCTGGACGAGCTCGATGAGCTCGTCGATACGGTCGAGCGGATCCACCGGTGCCTCACTCCCGTCGTCGAACCGCCACCCAGCGTGGTGCGATCACGTTACTGCCAAGCCGCCTAATTCTGCTTCAACCGGCCCACCAGGCGAGCCAGCACATTGTCCGGCAGGTACGACGAGGCGTCGCCACCCCACTTGACCACGTCCTTGACCAGGCTGGAGGACAGGAACGAGTAGAGCGGGTTGGTCGGCATGAAAAGCGTCTCCACACCGGAGAGCCCGATGTTCATCTGCGCCATCTGCAACTCGTAGTCGAAGTCGCTGACCGCCCGCAGGCCCTTGACCACGACCGCGGCACCCTGCGCCCGGCAGAAGTCGACGAGCAGGCCGTGGAAGGACGCGACCCGCACGTTGCCGTACTGCGCCGTCGCCTCGCGGAGCATCTCCATGCGCTCCTCGATGGTGAACAGCCCGGTCTTCGACTGGTTGATGAGGACTCCGATGATGACCTCGTCGAAGAGCCGGCTGGCCCGTCCGATGATGTCGAGGTGCCCGTTCGTGACCGGGTCGAAGGAGCCTGGACACACCGCTCGTCTCATGATCGGCGACCGTACCAAAGCGTGGTCTCGCCATAACGCCGGGTACGGTCCCCAGCTAGACCGTCCACCCAGCTCAGCGGCTCACCGCGAGTGGACCGCTCGAAAATCACCACGGCGTCCGGCGACAGCCATCCGTTGGCCACCAGCTCCTCCTGCACGGTCGTGATCTCGTCGTCGCCCAGCGCGTACGGCGGATCGGCGAAGACCACGTCGTACGGTCCGCCCGCCGGCGGGTCCGCGAGCGCCTGCAACACCTTGCCGGTGACCAGTTTGGCCGCCGGGCCGACCCGGAGGGCGACGATGTTGTCCCGGATGGCCCGGGCCGCCTTGCCGTCCGCCTCGACCAGGAGCGCGTGCGCGGCACCCCGGGAGAGCGCCTCGAGTCCTATCGCGCCGGATCCGGCGTAGAGGTCAGCGAACCGCGTGTCCGACAAATCGGTCATGGTGTCGAGAGTGCTGAAAAAGGCTTCCCGAACACGGTCCGATGTGGGCCTGGTGTGCGCGCCCGGCGGAGCCGACAGCCGCCGGCCGCCGTGTGCGCCCGCGATAATCCTTGTCATCACAGGGGACGCTACTTCACCAGCCCCGAGGGGCCACCGTGGCGTGAACTTTTCCCTCCCCATGGGCACTGCGGGCGACGCTACGGTTCCGTTCAGTGCAGCGAAGATCTCGAATCTGCAACAACAGCATTAGCGGACGCTGAGACGTTTCTTTGATCTCCTGAAGTGACTATGGTCGGGCGACGTTGCGGTGGCGTTCTATCGTCCCCGCCGATGACGCGGGGAGGCGTCGTCGCAGACTCGCTCAATCCACCAGCGACTGCTGCTGTTCTCCTCGCGCGCTCCTTTACTACCCCCTATACAGGAGATGGCGTGAACGTGTCCAAGTCCCCGCTCCGCCGGGTGTCCGCCCTCGCCGCCGGGTCCCTCATCGGGCTCGCCGGCGTCGCGGTGTTCGCAACCCCGGCCTTCGCCCACCACAGCACGATCGCGGGCGATGCCAACTGTGTGGACGGCAACTGGGTCGTCGACTGGACGGTCAACGCCATCGGTGACGGCCGCAGCCCCAACCAGACCGCCACGTTCACCACGGTGGACGCGCTTCCGGCCGGCACCTCGCTGAGCAACAAGAACCTCGTCGTCGACGGCGCGCCCGTGCCTGCCGGCGTGCCGATCACCTCGCAGCAGATCGTCCCCGGCGACGCCAAGCAGGCCTCGCTGACCGTCGTGGCCAAGTGGAACGACCCGTCGTACTTCGACGGCAAGCCGGCCACCGGCAACGTCACCTTCAAGGGCGAGTGCAAAGAGACCGAGAAGCCGCCCACGGACGAGCCGAGCACCCCGACCGACAAGCCGAGCACCCCGTCGGAGGAGCCCAGCACCCCGTCGGAGGAGCCGAGCACCCCGTCCGAGGACCCGAGCGTCCCGGCCGAGAACCCGAGCACCCCGCCGCTGGAGATCCCGGAGGACGTCCCGGCCGAGCCGATCCTCGAGATGGACTGCGACACCATCTCGATCGGCGTCGACAACACCAACAACTCGACCCCCTTCACCATCGAGTACGAGACCAGCAAGGGCGAGAAGCGCACCCTGGTCGTCAAGCCCGGTGAGTCGAAGGCCGAGAAGTTCAGCGCCACCGAGGGCTTCTCGGTCAAGGTGACCTTCACCGTCGAGTTCAAGGGCGTCAAGTACTCCAGCTCCACCGACGTCCCGTGGACCGAGCCGGCCGAGGGCTGCGACGACGGTGAGGGTGGCGGCCTGCCCGTCACCGGTGCCGCCGCGGGTGGCGTCGCCGCCGGCGCCGCGGGCCTGCTGGCCATCGGTGGCGCGCTGTTCTTCGTCGCTCGCCGCCGCAAGGTGAAGTTCACCGCCTGATCAAGGCTGGCACCACCTGACAACAGCACCAACCGGGGGCGCGTCGAATCTGATTCGGCGCGCCCCCGCCCCATTTCCCCTCAACGGAGAACAGATGAACAAAACCCCTCGCGGGCGTCGTGTCCTGGCCGTCCTGGCCGGCGCGCTGCTCGGCCTGACGGCCTTCGCGAACCCTGCCGGCGCCACCCCACGCGGCGCCGACAAGCCCTACCTGTTCACGCACACCTTCACCATCGACGGCGGCATCGCGACCGCCACGATCACCCCCAACAAGGATCTGGACGTCGCCGAAGAGGTCACCCTGGTGTCCTACTTCGCGCCGAAGCCCCAGTTCGCGACGCCGCAGTACGTCTTCGAGAGCAAGACCGGCACGCTGAAGGAGAAGAACGGCGTCGTCACCCTCGAGGTCGCGGTTCCGGACTGCAACACGCAGGTGGACCTCTTCTTCGGTGGCCAGGACGACGTCATCGACCCGCTGGACGGCACCGAGTACTACGGCGACCGGAAGCTGGGCGAGAAGAAGGGCACCGGTTCCCGCTCGCAGGGCCCGGCCGGCTGGTTCAACGGCGGCAGCAAGGCCTGTGTGCAGCCGGCCGTGCAGCCGGTGGCGCAGTGCGACGGCACCGTCGACCTGCAGCTGAGCAACAACGGCAAGCTGAGCAGGTACGACGTCGAGTTCCGGGTCACCGGCACCGGCTTCGACAAGACCGTCAAGGTCGCCGCCGGCAAGGGCGAGACCGTCGAGGTCCCGGCCGGCGCCGGCGAGATCAAGGTGACCGCGCCCGGCCTGCCGGACTTCACCTACAGCTGGTCGCGCCCGGAGACCTGCGTGCCCACCGCCGGGGGCGAGAACGACTGCAAGACCGTCACGATCACGGTGACCAACCCGGAGGGCAACACCCCGGCCAAGGCCGAGGTGAAGTACGGCTCCGAGACCAAGACCACGACCGTCGCCCCGGGCGTCTCGGAACTGGTCACCTTCCCGGCCGGTACGGCCACCACGGCCACCGTGACCTACCCGGAGATCACCGGCACCACGCCGGTCACCGTCCAGGTCAAGAAGGGCGAGTGCTCCGAGCCCAGCCCGAGCGCGTCGGTCTCCACCAAGCCGACCGACGACCCGTCGGAGAGCCCGTCGGCCACCCCGTCCGGGACCGTCTCGACCAGCACCAGCCCGGTCGCCACCACCCCGGTCGCCGGTGACGGCGGGGACCCCGAGCTGCCGCTGACCGGGTCCGCCGTCGCCGGTGTCGCGGGTGGCGCGTTCCTGCTGCTCGTCGCGGGCGCCGTGCTGTTCATCCTGGCCCGTCGCCGCCGGGTGAACTTCACCGCCTGAGTCCTGTCCGGGCGCGGTCGGCAGTCGTCAACGGCTGCCACCGCGCCCGGACGAGATCAGCCCTTCTCCAGATACTCGGCGCGGTCCTCGTCGACCAGCGCCGCGACCGAGGCCGCCAGTGCCGGATGCCGGGTGAGATCGGGGTCGTCGCCGATCAGCGCGGACGCCTCCGCCCGCGCCTCCTTGATCAGCTTCTCGTCGCGGAGCAGCGACAGCAGCCGCAGATGCGAATGCTTACCGGACTGCGACGCGCCCAGCACGTCCCCCTCGCGGCGCTGCTCCAGATCGATTTCGGACAGCTTGAAACCGTCGGTCGTCGAGGCCACCGCGTCCAGCCGCTCCCGCGCCGCCGATCCCTCGACCGCCTCGGTGTGCAGCAGGCAGATGCCCGGCGCCGACCCCCGGCCCACCCGGCCCCGCAGCTGGTGCAGCTGCGACACCCCGAACCGGTCGGCGTCCAGAATCAACATCACCGTCGAGTTGGGTACGTCCACACCGACCTCGATGACCGTGGTCGCCACCAGCACGTCCAGGTCACCGGCGGCGAACGAGCGCATCACCGCGTCCTTCTCGTCCGGCGGCATCCGGCCGTGCAGCATCGCGATCCGCAGGCCCTTCAGATACTCGTCGCGCAGCAGCGGCAGCACCTCGGTCACCGCCAGCGACGGGCGCCGGGACGGCTCGTCGTCCTTCGGTGGCGTCTCCTCGTCCTCGCCGATCCGCGGGCACACCACGTACGCCTGATGCCCGGCCCGCACCTCCTCGGAGATCCGCACCCACGCGCGGTCCAGGTAGGCCGGTTTCTCCAGGGCCGGGATGACGTGCGAGGCGATCGGCGACCGGCCGCGCGGCAGCTGCGACAGCACCGACGTCTCCAGGTCGCCGTAGACGGTCATCGCCACCGTCCGCGGAATCGGCGTCGCCGTCATCACCAGCACGTGCGGTGGCCGCTCCGCCTTCGCCCGCAGCGCGTCCCGCTGCTCCACCCCGAACCGGTGCTGCTCGTCCACCACCACCAGGCCGAGATCTTTGAAGTCGACCCCCTCGTACAGCAGCGCATGGGTGCCCACGACGATGCCGGCGGTCCCGTCGGCGACCTTGGCCAGCGCCGCACGCCGGGCCGCCGCCCCCAGCGAACCGGTGACCAGGGTGAGCTGCGTGCCCTCCGGGTCACCGTCCAGCTCACCGGCCCGGCCCAGCGCGCCCAGCTGGGCGGAGATGCCGCGGAAGTGCTGGGTGGCCAGCACCTCGGTCGGCGCCAGCAGCGCGGCCTGCCCGCCCGCGTCGACCACCTGCAACATCGCGCGTACCGAGACGAGGGTCTTGCCGGAACCCACCTCACCCTGGAGCAGCCGGTGCATCGGGTGCGGGCGGGCCAGATCCGCCGCGATCTCCTCCCCCACCTCCCGCTGCCCCTCGGTCAGCTCATACGGCAGACCCGCGTCGAACTTCACGAGCAACCCGGCGTCGGCGCGGGGCCGGGCGGTGCCGGGCGCCGCGGCCGCCCTCGCCCGCCGTTGCACGAGCGTCAGCTGTACGGCGAACGCCTCATCCCACTTCAGCCGATGCTTCGCCGAGTACAGCGACGGCTCGGAGGCCGGCCGGTGGATCTCCCGCAGCGCCGTCCCGATACCCACCAGGTTCCGGGTCGCCCGGATCTCCGCCGGCATCGGATCGTCCGGCGGCTGGAAGGTGTCCAGCAGCGTCCGCACACACTTGGCGATCACCCAGGTCGGCACCGCCTGCGCCGCCGGATAGACCGGGATCAGCGCCCCCGCGAACTCCTCGATCTCCGCGGCGGCGTCGTCCTTCGTGGCGCCCGTGCTGAGCAGCTGATAGGCCGGGCCGTTCAGCTGCCGCTTGCCACGGAACTCGGTCACCTTGCCGGCGAACAGCCCCCACACGCCCTTGCGCAGCTCCCGCTCCCGCCACGCCTGATTGAAGAACGTGCACGTCAGCGTCGCGCCCGAGCCGTCACCGATGGTCACCTCCAGCATGTTGCCGCGGCGCTGCCGCATCGGCTTCACACTCATGCCCTGCACCTGCGCCAGCACGGTGACCTGCTCGTCCACCTCGAGGCTGCGCAGATCGGTGTGCTCGCCACGCTGGTCGTAGCGCCGTGGGAAGTGATAGATCAGGTCACCGGCCGTACGCAACTCCAGGTGGTCCTCCAGCGCCTTGGCGGTCTTCGCCCCCAGCACCTTGGTCAACGGGGTGTCGGTCGTGGTCATTCGACTCCTGCCAACAGGTGGTAACGGGGCTGGCCGCCCGCGTAGCACTGCACCTCACTGAACGGCCACGCGCGGTGGACGTGACCCTTCAGAACGTCCTCGAACCCGGGCGGGGCGTCCGCGCCCAGCACCAGCGTCACCAACTCGCCGCCGCCGCCGAGCATCCGGTCCAGCAGACGGCGGCTCACCTCGGCGACGTCCCGGCCGATCACGTGCACCTCGCCGTCGACCAGACCCAGCAGGTCACCGGCGCGGCACTGGCCGGCCACCGTGAACGCGTCCCGCTGAGCGGTGCACACCTCGCCGTACCGGCAGGCGCCGGCCGCCTCGGCCATCGCGATCACGTCCTCGGCGAACGGGCGCTGCACGTCCCGCACGGCCAGGGCGGCGAGCGCCTGCACCGGCGACCGGGTCGGGACGACGCTCACCCGTACCCCCGTGGTCTCCGCCTCCCGGGCCGCCGAGACCGCGACCGCATGCGTGTTCGCGTCGTTCGGCAGCAGCACCACCGAACGGGCGCCGGTCTCGTGCACGGCCGCCAGCATCTCCGCGATCGACGGATTACGGTCCACGACGACGGCCCCCTCCGCCTCGAACAACGCCGTGAGCCCGTCGCCGGCGGCGACGACCACGGCGCCGCGCTGATCACTTCCGGTCCGTCGTTCCTCAAGGGGGGTGACGTTTATCCGGTACGGCCGACCGGCCCCGATACCGGCCTCGATCGCCGGGCCGATCTCGGTGACATGAACATGCACGTTCCAGGTCGGCGGATCCCCGTCCCCGGTCCCCACGACGACCAGCGAGTCCCCCAGCCGGTCCAGCGTCACCCGAAGCCGCTCGACGGCGTCCTCGGTGGCGTCCAACAGGTACTGCACCTCATACCCATACCCCGAACACCCCGCGTCCCCTGCCGCACTCGCACCGTGCCCGCCAGCCCCGCCTGCCGCGCCGAAGCCGTCCGCCGTCGTCCGCTCGGGCGCCCTACCGCTCGCCGAATGCTCACCCACCACGTCGCCGGCGGATGCCGGGCCGATTCCCCGTGAACGGCCGAGAGTCCCGGCACCGGCTTCCCCCGCCTGAGCCAAGGAGTCGCTATCGCCGTCGACCGGCTGGCCCGCAGTGTCGAGCGCGTGGGCCAAGGCGCCGCCGGTGCCGACCGCGCCGGCCGAGACGTCGCCGGTGGCAACCGCATGAGCGCAGCCGTCGTCGCCGGTGTCGACCGCCTTGACCAAGGCGTCGAGCAGCAGGCAGAGGCCGCGGCCACCGGCGTCGACCACACCCGCGTGCGCGAGGACGGGAAGCTGCTGCGGTGTGCGCGCCAGTGCCTCGGTGGCGGCCCGCGCGGCCGCCCGCGCGACGATGACCAGATTGTCGGATCTGATCCGGCCGGCGGCCTCCGCCGCGGCCGCCACCACCGAGAGCACGGTGCCCTCGACCGGGCGGGCCACTGCCGCGTAAGCCGCATCCGTCGCCATCCGCAACGCCCGGGCCAGCTCACTGCCGCGCACCGCGACCCCGCCGGCGAAGGTGTCGGCCATGCCCCGCAGGATCTGCGAGACGATCACGCCCGAGTTGCCACGCGCCCCCAGCAGAGCGCCCCGCGCCATCCGCCGCATGAGCCCCGCCACACCGTCGTCACCGGAGCGGTCCCGCCCGCCGTCATCGGCACCCGGACCCCCCTCACGGCCGCCGGACGACCCCAGCGCCTCGTGGGCGGCGGTCAGGGTGAGGACCAGGTTGGTGCCGGTGTCACCGTCGGGCACCGGGTAGACGTTCAGGTCGTCGATCTCACGCTGATGGGCCCGAAGCGCCTCGAGCCCACCATCACACCAGCGGCGTACCGCGGCGGCATCGAGGGTCTCCAGCACGCGAAAATCGTACTAACCACCCCTGACAATCGCCGGGCACGCACCCCTGACCGGGGGCGATTAGCTGTCCCCCCAGCGAATCGGGTAGGCTCGGCGAGTTGCCTGGGCGTTGCTTCCCTGGGCGCCTCCAAATCCTTGGAGCAGGTCAGTTTCGAATCACACCCAGGAGTATCCCGTGGCTAGCGTGTGCGACGTCTGTGGCAAGGGACCGGGCTTCGGCCACAACGTGTCCCACTCGCACCGGCGGACCAACCGCCGCTGGAACCCGAACATCCAGTCGGTGCGCACCCCGGCCGGTGGCGGGACCACCAAGAAGCTCAAGGTCTGCACCTCGTGCATCAAGGCCGGCAAGGTTGTTCGCGCCTGATCGAGCTTCAACAGGCCAGTTCGAATAGCCGCTGAACCTTCGGGTTCAGCGGCTATTCGCCGTTTCCCGCCAGCCTTACCGGCCCTCATACGGCGCCCGCAAGCCGAACCCGAACGGCCACCCCGAACCGAACTTCGGGCCCGACCGCAGGCAAGACCCTCCACCTGACAGCCGATCCTGTCGGGCAGATCACCCTCCGCACCTTGAGCAACGCCGAACACCAGCCCATTCCTCACGGCTGGCCCTCACCGCTGCCTCAAGACCCCGGAAACAGCAGCCAGAACCAGCCAGCCCCTCACAGCTGGCTCCCACCGCTGCCTCAAAGCCCCGGAAACAGCGGCCAGAACCAGCCAGACGTTCACGGCTGGTTCCCACCGCTGCCTCGAAGCCCCGGAAACAGCGGTGCGAACCAGCCAGACCCTCACGGCTGGCCCCCACCGCTGCCTCAAGACCCCGGAAACAGCAGCCAGAACCAGCCAGGCGTTCACGGCTGGCTCCCACCGCTGTCTCACGGTCCCGGAAACAGCGGTGGGAACCAGCCAGACCATCACGGCTGGCTCTCACCGCTGTCTCAAAGCCTCGGAAACAGCGGTGGGAGCCAGCCGGAGGCTCGCGGACGGCCATGAGCGGCGTCTCGGGCGGGGGCGGTCGGAGTGGGGGGCGGGATCGGCGGGAGTCGCCGGTGGCGCTGAGTGGGCAGGTTCTGGCAGGGGGCGGTCAGAGAGGCTTGCCGAAGGAGAGGACGTCCGCGTGGTCCTTGTAGTAGCCGAAGTCCTCGACCCGGGTGTAGCCGGCCGACTCGTAGAGGGCGATCGCCTCCGGTTGGCGGTCCCCCGTCTCCAGGATGACCCGGTGGCAGCCGGCCTCGCGGGCTGACTCCTCGATGCGGGAAAGCATCCGGCGGGCCACGCCCCGGCCCCGGGCGGCCTTGGTGGTGAACATGCGCTTGAGTTCGGCGTCGTCGCCGTGGCGCCGCCAGCCGGCGCTCGCGACCAACTCCTCACCGAGGACGGCCACCAGGAACGCGCCCTTGGGCGGAGTGAAGTCGGCGCCCGAGATGGGGGTGTCGTCGCCGCTGCCGCCATAACGCTCGGACAGGTCGCGCATGTTCTCGGCGACGAGCGCCTGCACTGCCGGGTCGTCGAAGTCCGCAGTGATGATCTTGATGTCCTGCACGCCGCAAGATTAGCCAGCACCACGCGCAAGCAGCCAGACGGCCTCCGGAGCCAGGGGCCACAACCACCGGACGTCTGCCAGCCACCGAACCACCCCTCACCACCGCACACCCAGAGCCGGCGCGCCGACCGCCACCGAGCACGGTTCCCGGCCGCCGACGCCCGCGCGGAAGGGGCGGGCGGCCGAAGCGGCGGCGGGAGCAGGCGACGGAAACGGCTGGGCGGCGGGTGACGGGTGGTGGGGTCAGCGGAAGTGGTCCCAGCCGGAGCCGCCGGTCCAGGGTTTCTGGTCGACGGTGACGCCCTCGCCGTCGTGGACGGTGCCGATGGGGCGCCAGTGTGGCGGCAATGCGGTGCCCGGCGGGAACGTCGCCGCCAGCGGGTGGTCGTCGCCGCCGGCGAGGAGCCACTGGTACGGGTCGACGCCGAGGGCCTTGGCCGCGTCCCGCATCTGGTCGGGCAGGTCGAAGGCGTCCCGGTGCACGTCGATGGCGACGGTGCTGGCCGTGGCGACGTGCCCGAGGTCCTGGAGCAGGCCGTCCGACACGTCGATCATCGAGGTGGCTCCGAGTCGTGCCGCCTCCGGACCGGACGCGTACGGGACGGCCGGCCGGCGGTACGCGTCCACGAGCAGTTTGGGCGTACGGAATCCTCGGGAGAGAACGGTGAGGCCGGCGGCCGCGTGACCGATCCGGCCGGCGAGAGCGAGGGTGTCGCCGGGTCTGGCGCCGTTACGCTGGACCGGTGCCATGCCGCCGAGGTCGCCGAGGGCGGTGACCGCGATCGTGAGGGTCGGGCTGGCGGAGGTGTCGCCGCCGACGACGACGGCGCCGACGAGCCCGGCTTCGGCGGTGAGCCCGTCGGCGAGCCCTTCGGCCCAGGTGACGTCGAGCCCGACGGGTACGCAGAGGGCCACGAGCAGGGAGGTGGGCCGGGCGCCCATGGCGGCGATGTCGGCGAGGTTGGCGGCGGCGGCCCGGTGGCCGACGTCGGTGGCGCCGCACCAGTCGCGGCGGAAATGGCGTCCTTCGACGAGCACGTCGGTGGAGGCGACCACCCGTCCGTCGGGTGCTCTGACCACGGCGGCGTCGTCGCCGGGGCCGATCAGGGTGCTTTCTCCGATGCCGAGCCGGGGAACGATTCGGCCGATCAGCCCGAATTCACCGGCCTCTGCGATGCTCACGTCTAAGTCCTTCGATGGTGGCGTCCCGCTGCCGGGTCACTTCGTACGGTAGTTTCACGACCGGGGATCACCGACGAAGTGGTGGATTGGAGTCGATCGTGGTCCAGGCATACATCCTCATTCAAACGGAGGTCGGTAAGGCCCGTGACGTGGCCGCCGCGATCGAGAAGATACCGGGGGTAGTGCGTGTCGACGCGGTGACCGGTCCGTATGACGTGGTCGTGCTGACCGAGGCGCACACGGTCGACGAGTTGGGTGGACTGATTGTGAGCAAGGTCCAGTACGTTCCGGGCATCACGCGGACGCTCACCTGCTCCGTGGTAAACCTCTGACTATGGTGGATGTGGTTACGCCGAAAAAGGCACCGGAGAAGGACCCGGCCAGGAGGGCCGCCGCTCTGTGGGCGACGGTGGTGGCCGTTCCGGTGACACTGATCGTCGGCGTGGTCGCTTTCCTTACTATCATGCCGGAAAATCCGGACAAAACCGAAAAAACGGCCATTCCGGTTCCATCTACTCCGGTGGTGATGGACGCGCCGAGGCTCGACGAGCGGACCGCACGGGTCTGTCTCGCGGTTACGTCCCAGCTGCCGGAGAAGATCCGCGATCTGCCCGGCCGGCAGGTGACCGCCGGCCCGGAGCAGAACGCCGCCTACGGTGAGCCTCCGGTCACGGTCTCCTGCGGCGTGCCGCAGCCGATCATGTGCACCACTCCGGAGGACACCACTCCCGGCTGTGTCGCCATGGACACCGAGCTGCTGATCATGAACGACGTCTGCTGGTATGCGGCCCCCGGCGCCGACGCGGCCACCATCACCACGATGGACCGCGAGGTCGCCGTGCGGGTGACCGTGCCGGGGTCGTATGAGAATCCGGCGCAGTGGGCGAACGAGTTCTCCGACACGGTCGTCGCGACGGTCAAGTCGAAGGCGGCCGGCACGATGCCGAGCGGCTGCGAGTAACCGGGCCGCGAGTAACCGCGGTCAGTGCAGGCCGGTGCCGCGGCGCAGAGCCGTCCGGATCAGCCGGTCCACGACCTTGGGGTATTCCAGGCCGGTCGCCGCCCACATCCGCGGGAACATCGAGTTCGGTGTCATCCCCGGCATCGTGTTGATCTCGTTGAGGAAGACCTCGCCGGCCTCGGTCACGAAGAAGTCGACCCGGGCCAGGCCGGCGCAGTCCAGCGCGGTGAAGGTGCGCAGCGAGTATTCGCGGATCTGCCTCGTCACCTCGGCGGGCAGCTCGGCGGGGACCGTGTAGCGGCCGCCCACCAGGTACTTCGTCTCGAAGTCGTACCATTCGACGTCGTCGATGTGGATCTCCGACAGCACCGACGCCTCCGGCTCGCCACCGGCCTCGCCCTCGAGCACCCCGCACTCGATCTCCCGGCCCACGATGGCGGCCTCGACCAGCACCTTCGGATCGATCTCGCGGGCCACGGCGACGGCGTCGTCCAGGTCGGCCCAGTCGGTGACCTTGGTGATGCCCAGCGACGACCCGGCCCGGGACGGCTTCACGAAGACCGGAAGGCCCAGTCGCTCCCTGTCGGCCCGGGACAGCGAGACCCCGGCGCGGAGCACCGCGTACGGCCCGACCGGAATGCCCTCGGCGGCCGCCAGCTTCTTGGTGAACTCCTTGTCCATGGCCGCCGCCGACGCGAACACGTTGGCACCCACGTACGGGATACCGGCCATCTCCAGCATGCCCTGGATGGTGCCGTCCTCCCCGTACGCGCCGTGCAGCACCGGGAACACCACGTCCACACCGGCCAGCTCGGACACCCCGTCGGTCGGCTCCCGCACGATCAGGTCGGCGGAGGTCGGGTCGGCGGAGAGCACCACCGCGGTGCCGGAGTCCGCGGTGACCTCCGGCAGTCTCCGCCCACTGATCGCCAGCTGAGACGTGTCACCCGAAGCGAGGACCCAGCGCCCCTCACGGGTGATTCCGACCGGGACCACCTCGTACTGATCCGGGTCCAGAGCGCCCAGGATCGCACCGGCGCTGACACAGGAAATGGCGTGCTCAGTGCTGCGACCGCCGAAAACGATCGCGACGCGGGTCTTGCGGTGGGACGTCACTTCTCTCTGTGCCTTCCAGCTAGCGGGCGTACCGGGGGTGACCCTACTCTGCGTAAGCCGACTTGGGGATTCGTGACAGCCCCGTTGAGAACGTGCAAGGCAGGGAGGACGAAGCGTTCATGGCTCCAGCACTCCACGTGATCGCCGGCCCGGGGCCGGGTCAGCTGGCGACGATGGCCCGTCCGGCGGAAGAGCCGTGGTCACCGCAGGAGCTGGACGCGCTCGCGAGAGCCGGCGTGCAGGTACTGGTTTCGTCGGCCGCACCCGGCCCGGACACCGCGGGCATCGAGGTGGTGCCGTTCCCGGCGCCCGCACCGGCGGTGGACGCCACGTCGGCCCCGTCGGCGAAGGAGATGCAGCAGGAGGCGAAGCAGGTCGTCGCCCTCGCCATCCGGCTGGCCCGTGAGGTTCGCGCGGGCCGGTTCGTGGTCACCCAGGCGGCCGCCGACAACGGCCGCTCGACGCTGCTGGCGACGATGACCCTGGCTCTGCTCGGCATCCGCCCCGGCGAGGCACTGCGCCGTACCGCGCCGGGCGGCGGCATCGCCCCCGACTGGCTGCACGACTTCGTCGCCACCCACGGCTGAGAGTGGTCCCCGGCTGGTTCCCACCGCTGTCTCAGCGGCGCTGAGACAGCGGTGCGGGCCAGCCGGACGTACTACGCGGTGAACGTCTGGGGCAGGGCCCCGGAGTCCCAGAGTTTGTCCAGGTGGGCCAGGAAACCGGTCAGGCTGCGTTCCAGCTCGCGGCGTTCGGCCGTGGTCAGGGTGGCCAGCGGATCGGAGAAGATCAGCCCCTCCGGGTGCCGGGCGCGGGTGCCCACGAACTTGTCGCAACCGCCGCACCAGACGTAGCTGACGAGCGTCGGCCGTCTGGCGTTCTCCGGCGCCGTGAAGTAGGCGCGCAGCCGCCGCTCGCCGCACCCCGGGCAGACCCGCTCCCCCGGCTCGGTGAAGAAGCTCGACCCCTGGGTCAGGGCCGCCACCTCGTCACCGCTGAAGCTGCTCCACGCCGTCACGCGGAGAGGGCCGCGGTGATGTCGGCGAGCAGGTCGGCGGTGTCCTCGATGCCACAGGAGAACCGCACGAACCCGGGCGGCGTGTCGTCGCCCCACTGCGCGCGCCGGTCGGCCGTCGTGTGCACCCCGCCGAACGAGGTGGCCGCGAACACCAGCTTCGCCGCCGACACGAACCGCCCGACCCGCTCGGCCGAGCCGAGGTCGAACGACACCACCCCGGGGATCCGCCGCATCTGCGCCGAGGCGATCGGGTACGACGGGTCGGACGGCAGCCCCGGCCAGCGCACCCCGGTCACGTCGGGCCGGGAGAGCAGCAACTCGGCGACCGCCGCCGCGTTCGTGGTCTGCCGGGCCAGCCGCAGGTCGAGGGTGGCGATCGACCGGTGAGCCAGCCACGCGTCAAACGCACCGGGCACGGCACCGGTCTGCTTGCGCCAGGTCTCCACCCTGGCGAGCAGCGACGGGTCGGTCGCCGACACGTATCCGAGAAGGACGTCGGAGTGCCCGGTGAGCGCCTTGGTCCCGGAGGCGACGACCAGGTCCGCCCCGAGCGCCAACGGGTTCTGCCCGAGCGGCGTCGCCGTCGTGTTGTCCACCGCCACCAGCGCCCCGGCGGCGTGTGCGGCGGCGGACAGCGCCCGCACGTCGCACACGTCGAGTCCCGGGTTGGCCGGCGTCTCCAGGAGCACCAGCCGTACGCCGGTGAAATCGGGGTAGGGCCCGGCCGTCGGCACCGGCAGCCAACGTACGCCGAGATCACGCAGGAAACCGTCGGCGAACGCCCGTACCGTGAAATAGCCGTCCGAGGGGATCGCCACGGTGTCGCCGGTCCGCAGAACGGCGAGGAGAAGCGCCGTGATCGCGGCCTGGCCGCTGGAGAAGACCAGCGTCGGCCCGCCTTCGAGGGCGCCGATCGCCGCCTCCAGCGCCTGCCGGGTCGGGTGCTCGGTGCGGGCGTAGCCGTTCTCCCCCGGCCCGGTGACCGGGTCGAGGTGGTAGGGCGCGGCGAACACCGGCCCGGGCAGGAACGGCTCGCCGACCTCCGGTGCGGGCAGGCCGGCGTGGACGGCTCGGGTGCCGTCAGAGAAAACACTCACTCGGGTTTCATCTCCCGTGTCATCAACAGTTTGACCGCGATGCGCGGGTCCACCCCTTCGTGGCACACGCGCTCCACCTGCTCGACGATCGGCATCTCGACGCCGTTCGCCCGGGCGAGGTCGCGGATGGACAGGCAGCTCTTGACGCCCTCGGCGGTCTGCCGGGTGGCGGTCTGCGCCTGTTCGAGGGTCTCGCCGCGGCCCAGGTGCTCACCGAACTTACGGTTGCGGGCGAGCGGCGACGAGCAGGAGGCGACCAGGTCGCCGAGGCCGGCCAGACCGGCGAAGGTGAGCGGGTCCGCGCCGAGCGCGACACCGAGGCGGGCGGTCTCGGCGAGCCCGCGGGTGATCAGCGAGGCCCGGGTGTTGTCGCCGAGACCGAGCGACACCGCCATGCCGTACGCCAGCGCGATCACGTTCTTGCAGGCGCCGCCGAGCTCGCAGCCGATCACGTCGTCGCTGGTGTACGGCCGGAAGTAGGGCGTGGCCAGGGCGTGCTGGACCTGTTTGGCGCGGCCCTCGTCGGAGCACGCCACCACGGTCGTGGTGGGCTGCCCGGCGGCGATCTCCGGGGCCACGTTGGGGCCGGAGACGACCACCACCCGATCCGGGGCGACGCCGGCGGTCTCGATGATCACCTCGCTCATCCGTTTGAGGGTGCCGAGTTCGATCCCCTTCATCAGGGAGACGACGGTGGAGTCGGCGGGGAAGAGCCCGGCCCAGTCGGCGAGGTTGCCCCGCAGGGTCTGCGACGGCACGGCGATGGCGATCAGCTCGGCCGCGCTGACCGCCTCGGCCAGATCGGTCGTGGCGGTCACGCTCTCCGCGAGGCGGACGCCGGGCAGCGAACCCTCGTTGCCGTGGCGTTCCCGGATCTCGGTGGCGACGGCTTCCCGCCGCGCCCACATGGTCACCGACGATCCGGCGTCACCGAGCACCTTGGCGAATGCCGTGCCCCAGGATCCGGATCCGATGACGGCGGCCTTCATGGCGCTTCCTCCGAGGTTGTGGCCCGTCGTACGGGCCGGTCGTAGAGCGCCGGCGCTTCGCCGTCGCGGATCTCGCCGAGCAGATCCCGGACATCCAGCATGATCTTCTCGGTCATCTCTTCCAGCACCGCCCGGCTCGGTTCGAGGCCGGCCCACCGGCTGAGGTCGACCGGCTCGCCGGTGGTCACGGTGACGTGCGTACGGCGCAGCTTGAGCCGGTTGGTACGCGGGTCGAAGACCGCCTGCGCCCCCCAGTTCGCGATCGGAACCACCGGGGCTCCGGTGAGCAGGGCGAGCCGGGCCGCGCCGGTCTTGCCGCGCATCGGCCACAGATCGGGGTGCCGGGTGGTGGTGCCCTCCGGGTAGATCACCACGGCGCCGCCCTCACGCAGCGCCTCGACCAGGCTGTCCAGCGACTTCACCGCCTCCACACTGCCCCGTTCGACCGGGATCTGCCGGGTCTTGGTCAGCAGGAACCCGATGACCGGCACCTTCCAGACACTGGCCTTACCCAGGAACCGCGGCCAGCGCCCGGACCGGTAGAGGTAATGGGCGACGACGAGCGGGTCGAAGTGCGACACATGATTGGGAACGAGGATGACCGGGCCGGTGGCCGGGACACGCTCCTGCCGCAGCCAGGTCTTGCTCGTCAGGGCCGTCATGACGGGGAGCACCAGCATCACCGCGACACGCTGCCAGAAGCCGAGCCTGAGCTGTGTCATGGCGTCCCCCGTCCCTCGAACGGCGACGTCACCGCCGCCCCCCTCGTTCACCTGCGACGAAATCATGCCCGCTCAGGTCCCGCCGGACCAGGCAGGGGTCTTTCGAATCACGTGTGTGCGGGCCCCGGACGCGGCATTCGTTCGGGCAGGATGGTCGGGTGCAGATGTGGACGGCGGTGATCCCGGTCAAACGGCTCGGAGTGGCGAAGACGCGACTGCGTGGCGCCGTGCCGGCCGACCGTCATCCGGAGCTGGCTCTCGCCATGGTCCGCGACACCGCGGCCGCGGTGCTGGCCGCCGCCTCGGTGGCCGAGCTGCTGGTCGTCACCGACGACCCGCAGGTCGGGGCGGCGGTGCGGGAGCTGGGCGCCCGGGTGGTGGCCGATCCGGGCGGCGGGCTGAACGCGGCGATGCGGTTCGGTGCGGACGAGACGGCCGGCCTGTCCGTGCATCGGGCGGTGCTCGCCGGTGACCTGCCGGCCCTGCGGCCGGAGCAGCTGGACGAGGCGCTGAGCCGGGTTTCCGGGCGGGCGTTCGTGCCGGACGCGGCGGGCATCGGGACGGTGCTGCTGGCCGCGCCGGCCCGGTGGGCGCTCCAGCCCCGGTTCGGCGGCCCGTCGGCGGCGGCGCACGCCGAGTCGGGGGCGGCGCTGCTGCGCGGCGACTGGCCGGGCCTGCGGCAGGACGTGGACACCGCGGCCGACCTGGAGGCGGTGCTCGGGCTGGGCGCGGGCGAGCGGACCTGCGGGCTGCTGCGCGAGCTGGGCCGCGCCACGGCGTGCGCACCGGCCGCGTAAGACGAGCCCGACCGTCCCGCAGGCGGGCACCGGCCGCGGAGGACGAGTCCGGCCGTCCCGCAAACGCGCACCGGCCCGTATGACGGGCCGGCCGCGGAGGACGGGTAGCGTCCGTCCCATGCAGGGCACGATCGCGACTTTCGACACAGCTACCCGTACCGGCACGTTGCTGCTCGACGACGGCACCCCGCTGGAGTTCGGCGCGGAGGCGTTCCAACGCTCCGGCCTGCGGCTTCTTCGTCTCGGCCAGCGCGTGACGGTGGAGTCTGACGCGACCGGTGTGGTGTGGCGGGTGTTAATTCCCGGAGTGGCTTGAAGTGATCATCCGCTAGTTCGTTTCACGTTTCTCCGGAAGCGGCAATGATGGACCCATGACGACCCCGCCCCGGATTCCCGAGACCCGCCGGCGTGGCCCCAACGGCCGCTTTCTGCCCCGCCCCGAGTCGGCAGAGACGCAGCAGTTGATCGAGGCCCCCGACCCCGCCCCGGAGGCGGCGGCTCTCGATTCCGATCCGGAGGCCACCGAGCGCGAGGTGACGGAGCTCGCCACGAGCGAGATGGTCGCCGAGCTCAACACCGCCGATCCCGACACCACCGATCTCAGCGCCGCCGACATCGACGACGGCGACGAGGACGAGGAGCCCGGCTACGAGCTGCCCGAGGACCGCTTCCAGAACCGGGAGCTGTCCTGGCTGGACTTCAACGCCCGGGTGCTGGCCCTCGCCGAGGACCCGGGGACGCCGCTGCTGGAACGTGCCAAGTTCCTGGCGATCTTCGCGAGCAACCTGGACGAGTTCTACATGGTCCGGGTGGCCGGGCTGAAACGGCGGCTGAGCGCGGGCCTGCCGATGCGCGGTGGTGACCGGTCCCCGCTGCGCCACCAGATCGAGATGATCACCGAGCGGACCACCGACCTGGTGACCCGGCACTCGGCCTGCTTCTCCGACGAGGTGCGGCCGAAACTGGCCGCGGAGAGCATCGAGCTGGTCTCGTGGAAGGAGCTGAACGCCGCCGAGCAGGGGCGGTTGCGGACCTTCTTCCGCGAGCAGGTCTTCCCGGTCCTGACCCCGCTCGCGGTCGATCCGGCGCACCCGTTCCCGTACATCTCCAGCAAGTCCTTGAATCTCGCCGTCGCCCTTCGTTATCCGGACGGTGACGCGCCGGAGCTGTTCGCCCGGGTCAAGGTGCCGAACAACGTGCCGCGTTTCGTGACCGTGCAGAACGACAGCCGCGGCATCCGGTTCCTCCCGGTCGAGGAGCTGATCGCGGTCCACCTGAGCCAGCTGTTCCCGGGCATGCAGATCCTGGAGTGGCACCTGTTCCGGGTGACCCGCAACGCCGAGCTGGAGGTCGACGAGGACCGCGACGAGGACCTGCTGCAGGCCCTGGAGCGGGAGCTGGCGCAGCGCCGGCTGGGTCCGCCGGTCCGGCTCGAGGTGGCTGCCTCGATCAGCGACCACGTGCTCGACCTGCTGGTCCGCGAGCTCGACATGGACAGTCACGACGTGCTGCGGGTGCCCGGTCTGCTCGACCTGTCGTCGCTGTGGCAGGTCTACGGCGAGTGCGACCGTGACGACCTCAAGGACCGTCCGTTCGTTCCGGCGACCCACCCGCATCTGGCCGACGGCGAGGTGCCGCGCAGCGTGTTCAACCGGCTGCGCGAGTCCGACATCCTCGTGCACCACCCGTACCACTCGTTCTCGACGAGCGTGCAGCGCTTCATCGAGCAGGCCGCGGCCGACCCGCTGGTGCTGGCGATCAAGCAGACCCTGTACCGCACGTCCGGTGACTCGCCGATAGTCGACGCCCTGGTCGACGCGGCCGCCGCGGGCAAGCAGGTGGTGGTCCTGGTCGAGGTGAAGGCCCGGTTCGACGAGGTGGCCAACATCGCCTGGGCACGCACCCTGGAGCGGGCCGGCTGCCACGTCGTCTACGGCCTGGTCGGCCTCAAGACCCACTGCAAGACCTCCCTGGTGGTACGTCAGGAGGGCAACCAGATCCGGCGCTACTGCCACATCGGCACCGGCAACTACCACCCGAAGACCGCCCGGCTGTACGAGGACTTCGGCATGCTGACCGCCGACCCGGAGGTGGGCGCCGACGTCACCGACCTGTTCAACGTGCTCACCGGGTACAGCCGGCAGACCACCTACCGCCGGCTGCTGGTGGCCCCGCACGGGGTGCGCAAGGGCCTGCTGGAGCGGGTCGAGGAGCAGGCCCGGATCGCCCGGGAGGGCGGCGAGGCGCTGGTGCAGTTCAAGGTGAACTCGCTCGTCGACGAGAAGACCATCGACGCGCTCTACCGGGCCTCGCAGGACGGGGTCAAGGTGGACCTGATCATCCGGGGCATGTGTGCGCTGCGCCCCGGTGTGCCCGGCCTGTCGGAGAACATCCGGGTCCGCTCGATCGTCGGCCGGTTCCTGGAGCACTCGCGGGTGTTCCGGTTCGGGCCGGGCGCCGACGCCGAGTACTGGATGGGCTCCGCCGACCTGATGCACCGCAACCTGGACCGCCGGGTCGAGGCTCTGGTCAAGGTGACGCTGCCGTCGGCCCGCGAGGAACTGCGGAATGTGCTGGAACTGTCGATGGCGGAGACCACCGAGGGCTGGGACATGGACGCCGACGGCCTCTGGCATCGCAACCAGGGCACTCCGGGCCGCCCCCAGGTGCATCTCCAGGCGGCGATGCTCCGGCGCATCATCGGCAAGAAGAACGCCTGAGAAACGCCGTTGATGACAGACGTGGAACGTGCGGCCGGCGGGGTCCTCTACCGCCGCGCCGGCGATCGGGTCGAGGTGTGCCTGGTGCACCGCCCGCGCTACGACGACTGGAGCCTGCCCAAGGGCAAACTGGCCGGCGGTGAACACCCGCTGGCCGGGGCCCTGCGGGAGGTCGAGGAGGAGACCGGCGCCGCGGCCGTCCCCCAGCTGCGGCTGCCGGACACCGACTACGTGCTGCCGGACGGCCGGCCCAAGAACGTGGCGTACTGGCTGATGGCGGCCGCCTCGGACGGGCCCGTGCTGGACACCGCCGAGGTGGACGAGCTGGCCTGGCTGCCTCTGGCGGAGGCGGCCGCGCGGTGTACGTACCCCGATGAGAGAACCGTCCTCGCCGGAGTCGCCGCGCTGCCGCCGGTGACCGCGGTGGTCGCGCTGGTCCGGCACGCCCGCGCCGGGGAGCGTAAGAAATGGGCCGGGCGCGACGAGCTGCGGCCGATCGATCCGGTCGGTGCGAAGCAGGCGGACCGGATCGCCGCCCTGCTCACCACGCTGCGCCCGCGCCGGCTGGTGGCGGCGACGCCGCTGCGGTGCACGCAGACGCTGGAGCCGCTGGCGGCGGCGCTCGGCGACCGGCCGATCGTCCGGGACGCGGCGTTCGCCGAACCGGCCCGGCCCGAGGAGGTGCCGGCCCGGGTGGCCGCCGCGCGGGCCCGGCTGGCCGAGCTGCGCGGCTTCGAGCGGGTCGTGGTGTGCAGCCAGGGCAAACTGATGCCGCACCTGCTGGCGTCGCTGCTCGGCGAGGCCGATCACCGGCCCTTCAAGACACCCAAGGGCGACGGGTGGTTGCTGACCTGGTCCGGCGAGACGTTGCTGGGCGCTTCGCGGCTGTGACGGTACGGTGCGCGGGCGCGTCGGCCCGCCAGTGACCGATCAGGTCGCCGGTGAGCCAGCGGGCCTGCCACAGCTCGTCCCGGCGCGGCTCCCAGTCCCGGTAGGGCAGCAGCGCCAGCCGCCAGCTGAGGACCCCGGCCAGGTACCAGCCGTACAGCGGCACCGCCCCGGCCAGCCCGTCCATCCGCCGGTACGAGCCGTAGGGGGCGCCCACCGCCACGGCCAGGCCCGACCAGCCGCAGGTGATCAGCCAGTCCAGCACCGGCCACCCGGTGGCGTCCTCGGCCAGGTCGCCGAGTGTCCATCCGGGCACGACCGCGACCGTGAACAGCGCCGCGGCGATGCCGGCGCGGCTGGTCAGGCCACGTGGCCTCGATCCTCGCTGCATGATGCGGACGGTAGGGCGGCCGGACGGGGCCGCGCCGGAACACCGAAAAGGCGTCCACCGTACGGGTGGACGCCTTCGGTCTGCCGTGGATCAGCGGCTGCGGCGGGGTGACGCCGCGCGTGCGGGCGCCGGGGCCGGAGCAGCCGTCTTGCGGGCGGTCCGCTTGGCCGCCGGAGCAGCCTTCGCGGTCTTGGCCGCCTTCGTCGTCTTGGTCGCCGGGGCGGTCTTGGTCGCCTTCGGCGCCGTTGCGGTCTTGGTCGCCGCCGCCTTGGTGGCGGTGGTCTTCTTGGCCGCCGTAGTGGTGGCCGCCGCGGTCTTCTTCGCCGCGGCGGTGGTGGTCGCCGTCTTCGCCGGCGTGGCCTTGGCCGTCGTCGTCGTCGACTTCTTCGCGGCGGCCGTGGTCTTCGTGGCCGCCGCCTTGGTGGCGGTGGTCTTCTTCGCCGCCGTGGTCTTGGTGGCCGCCGTCGTCTTGGCCGCCGCCGTTGTCTTGGTGGCCGCCGCCGCCTTGGTGACCGGGGCCGCCTTGGTGGTGGTGGCCGCCTTGGCGGAGGCCTTCTTCACCGCGGCCGCCTTGGCCGGCTTTCCGCTCGCGACCAACTCGCGGAATGTGTTGCCGACCTTGAAGACCGGGACCGACGTCTTCTTCACCTTGACCGGTTCGCCGGTTCGCGGATTACGCGCGACCCGCGGATTACGGACCCGCTTCTCCCAGGAACCGAATCCGGTGAGTGCCACTCGGTCGCCCTTGGCGACAGCGTTCTGCACTTCACTGATGAACGCGTCGAGCGCCAGGGTCGCGGTCTTCTTGTCGCCCAGCTTGACTGCGAGCGCCTCGATGAGCTCGGCCTTGTTCACGGTTTCCTCCCGGACGTGAGAACTGGCCCGTCACGGGCCATTCTGCGCGCACGGTATGCCCTGTGACCTGGTTACAGAAACATTCAGGGGAAAAAACCGTTGTGTCCCAACGAATTCGCCCCTGCCGGGTGACCCGGGCAGGGGCGAATTCGACGGCGGAGCTAAAGGACGACGACCGGCTTGAAAGCGGGGCGGCCGTTCTCGTACGCGGTAATCGCTTCCTCATGCCGCAGTGTCAGTCCGATGTCGTCGAGGCCCTCCATGAGGCGCCAGCGACTGAAATCGTCGATCGGGAAGCCGTATGCGGCGTCGTCGACGCGGACCACGCGGCCCTCCAGGTCGACGGTGATCTCCTTCTCCGGCTCCGACTCGGCCAGGTCCCAGAGGCTCTCCACGACCTTCTGGTCCAGCTGGATCGGCAGCAGGCCCTCCTTGAGGGAGTTGCCGCGGAAGATGTCGCCGAAGCGGGAGGCGATGACCGCCTTGAAGCCCCAGTCGCGCAGCGCCCAGACGGCGTGCTGCCGGGACGAGCCGGTGCCGAAGTTCGGCCCGGCGACCAGGATGGTCGCGCCCTCGTGCCGAGGTCGGTTCAGCACGAAGTCCGGGTCCTCCCGCCAGGCGTTGAAGAGGCCGTCCTCGAAGCCGGTCCGGGTGACCCGCTTCAGGTAGACCGCCGGGATGATCTGGTCCGTGTCCACGTCGGAACGGCGCAGCGGCATGACCTTGCCGCTGTGGGTGACGAACTTGTCCATGACTCTCCCCTACTCAGAGGTCGGAGGGGGCGGCCAGCCGGCCGACCACGGCGGTGGCGGCGGCGACCTGCGGCGAGACCAGGTGGGTGCGCCCACCCTTGCCCTGCCGGCCCTCGAAGTTGCGGTTGGAGGTGGAGGCGGCACGCTGGCCGGGGCTGAGCGTGTCCGGGTTCATACCCAGGCACATCGAGCAGCCGGCGAACCGCCACTCGGCGCCGGCCTCGGTGAACACCTTGTCCAGGCCCTCGGCCTCGGCCTGCTCCCGCACCAGGTAGGAGCCCGGCACGATCATCATGCGTACGCCGTCGGCGACCTTGCGGCCCCGGATGACGTCGGCGGCGGCGCGCAGGTCCTCGAGGCGGCCGTTGGTGCACGAGCCGACGAAGACCACGTCCACCGGGACCTCGCGGAACGGGGTACCGGGAGTGAGGTCCATGTAGTCGAGGGCGCGCTGGGCGGCGCCGCGCTCGACCTCGTCGAGGAAGTCCTCGGGGCTGGGGACGACGCTGTTCAGCGCGGCGCCCTGACCCGGGTTGGTGCCCCAGGTGATGAACGGGCTGATCGCCGAGGCGTCCAGGATGATCTCGGTGTCGTACTCGGCGTCCGCGTCGGTGGCGAGAGTCTTCCAGTACTCGACCGCGGCGTCCCACTGCTCGCCCTGCGGGGCGTGCTTACGGTCCTTGAGGTACGCGAACGTGGTCTCGTCCGGCGCGATCATGCCGGCCTTGGCGCCCCACTCGATCGACATGTTGCAGATGGTCATCCGGCCCTCCATGGAGAGCTTCCGGATGGCCTCGCCGCGGTACTCCACGATGTGGCCGTTGCCGCCGCCGGTGCCGGTCTGCGTGATCAGCGCGAGAATCAGGTCCTTCGCGGTGACACCCTCGCCCAGCTCGCCGACGACCGTGACGGCCATCGTCTTCGGCTTGGCCTGCGGCAGCGTCTGGGTGGCGAGCACGTGCTCGACCTCACTGGTGCCGATGCCGAAGGCCAGCGCGCCGAACGCGCCGTGGGTCGCGGTGTGCGAGTCGCCGCAGACGATCGTCATGCCGGGCTGGGTGAGCCCCAGCTGCGGGCCGATCACGTGCACGATGCCCTGGTTGACGTCGCCCAGCGGCCGGATCTCCACACCGAACTCGGCGCAGTTCTTGCGCAGGGTCTCGATCTGCGTCCGCGAGACCGTGTCGGTGATCGTGAGCAGGTCACCGCGGCGGGTGTTGAACGCGGGGTCCGCATACCCGGTCGGGGTGTTGTGGTCCTCCGTCGCGAGCGTGAGGTCGGTACGGCGGACCGGGCGACCGGCCATCCGCAGACCGTCGAACGCCTGCGGGCTGGTGACCTCGTGCAGGAGATGCAGGTCGATGAAGAGCAGGTCCGGCTCGCCCTCGGCCGTGCGCACCACGTGGTCATCCCAGACCTTCTCGGCCAGGGTCCTGGGTTTCCCGCTCTGGGGAGTGACTCCCACCATCTGGACATCCTAAATTCTGGAATGTATGTTTCGGCTTGTGGGACACAGTATGAGCGGTGTAGGCGTTCTCGACAAGGCGGTTGTCATCCTCGCCGCATGTGTCGACGGCGCCAGCCTTGCCGAGTTGGTCGAACGCACCAAGCTGCCGCGGGCGACCGCACATCGCCTGGCCCAGGCCTTGGAGATCCATCGGATGCTGGTGCGTGACACTCAAGGAAGATGGCGTCCGGGCCCACGATTGGGCGAGTTGGCCAACGCCGCACCGGACGTTCTGCTGACCGCCGCCGAACCCCTGCTGTCCGCACTTCGGGACGCCACCGGTGAGAGTGCTCAGCTCTACCTGCGCCGTGCCGATGAGCGTATCTGCGTCGCCGCCGCCGAACGCGCGAGTGGTCTTCGCGACACCGTGCCGGTCGGCTCGGTGCTCCCGATGGTCGCCGGCTCGGCCGCACAGATCCTGCTCGCGTGGGAGCCCCCCGAGGCCGTGATGCCGCTCCTGCCGCGCTGCAAGTTCACCGGCCGCACCCTCGCCGAGGTCCGCCGCCGCGGCTGGGCCCAGAGCGTCGCCGAACGCGAGCCCGGTGTGGCCAGCGTCTCCGCGCCGATCCGGGACCGGACGGGCCGGGTCATCGCGTCGATCTCGATAAGCGGTCCGATCGAGCGCCTCGGCCGCCGCCCCGGCGAACGGCACGCGATGGCCGTCGTCCGCGCCGGACAGCGCCTCTCCGGCCTCTGACCCTCCGCCTTCCCCCCTTTCCTCCCGGTCCGCCCCGCGATTCCGCGGGGCGGCCTGTCTTTTCCCCCGCACCCATGGCCTTTCAACGGTGTCGCGCCCGGGGTCGGCTCCCGAACCGACTCCCGGACCGGCTTGCGGACCGGCTTGCGGACCGGCTCCCGGACCGGCTCCGGGGCCGGCTCCCTGCCGGTGAAGGCGCTCGGCGACGTCACCGCCACCCCCGGCTGGTTCTCACCGCTGTCTCGAGCGCGCTGAGACAGCGGTGAGAACCAGCCGCGTCCGCCTTTCGCCTTGCGTGCCCGGCCGCGCCTGCGGATCCCTGGGTCAGGGGGTCCAGACGGCGTTGTCGTGGGCGAAGACGATCCGGCGGGGGTCGTGGGCCAGCAGGGTCTCGATCCAGGATGGAGGTGTGCCGATGCCGGTCCGGTGTGCCAGCGCGTCGTACGTGAACGCGGTCGCGTGGTCATGGCTCTGCCCCGCCACGATCACCGTGCCGTCGGCGGCGATGACCACCACGGACTGGTGACCGTCGGTGTGGCCCGGGGTCGGCACGATCCGCACGCCGGGCAGAATCTCCGCCTCGCCGTCCAGTTCCTCGTAACGGGCACCGGCATGGTCGACGAGTTCCGGCAGCGTGTGCCCTTCGACGGTACGGGCCAGCGCCAGTTCCGCCCGCTGCGCGAAGATCGGTCGGCCGGCCAGGTCGGGATTTCCTCCACAGTGGTCGAAGTGCAGGTGACAGTTCACGACGTACCGAATGTCGTCGATCCTCGTCCCCGCCGCGGCGAGGGCGTCGCCCAGAGGAACCCGTCGCGGCTGATAGTGGCGGTCCACGTCCGGGTGGCTGCCCATACCGGTGTCGACCAGGATCCGCCCCGCCGGATGGTCGATGAGATACCCGAGCGTCGGCTCCACCCGAGCTACACCGGTCCCGGTCTCCTCGCCCGGCCGGACGAACCATCCGAAGTCGACTCGCCGAATCGTGATCTCGCTCATCGCCGAAGTATCAATGCCCCGACAGGGCGGGAGCCCTGAAATCTCCGCCCAGCAGAACAGCACGGGGCCAACTGTCGACGTGGCGCCGGACAAGCAGCGTGCGGCCCACCGGCGGCGTGCGCCGGAAATGCAGCATGCGGCCCACCGGCGGCGTGCGTCGAAAGAGCAGCATGCGGCCCACCGGCGGCGTGCGTTGAACGCAGTATGCGGCCCACCGTCGGCGCGAACCGAAAACACCGGATGCAGCGCCGTCGGCATACACCGGAAACATGGCCCGCGGCGCATCGTCGGCGTGCGCCGGAAACGCAGCATGCGGCCCACCGTCGACGCGAGCCGAAAACACAGCACACGGCCAACCGTTGGCGGGCGCCAAAAACAGAGGAGGCGGCGCACCGTCGGCATGTGGCGGGAACGCAGATCGGCCCGCACCGTCACCGATGCGGGCCGATCTTTTCTGGTAGTCCCGAAGGGATTCGAACCCTCGCTACCGCCTTGAGAGGGCGGCGTCCTAGGCCGCTAGACGACGGGACCAGAACTTTCCATTCACCGCCCGGTTGCGGCGGCGGACTGAACTCTATCAGCACTCCGCCCGCAGCCGAAATCGGATATCCACCCACCTCAGCAGGGGTGACCCGGGCCACTGAACACCCACACACCCCACCCGCGGGCCGTTGCCCAAACCCTCCATCGCCGCTTCGAAGGGTGCGTGGTGACGGCGCCTCGAAGGGCGTGGTGACGGCGCCTCGAAGGGCGTGGTGACGGCGCCTCGAAGGGCGCGGGGTGACGGCGCTCAGCGGTGGGCGGAGTGAGGGCGCCTCGAAGGAGGCGGGCCGACCGCGCTCAGAAGGGCGCGGGGCGATGGCGCCTCGAAGGAGGCGGAACGACGGCGCTCAGAGTGGCGCGGAGCGATGGCGCCTCGACGGTGCAGGGTGACCCCGCCCGCAAGACGTGGGGCGGACCCGCCTCGAAGGTGTCGGGTGAACGCGCTCAGAGGGGCGCGGAGCGACGGCACCTCGAAGGAGGCGGGGCGACGACAGGTGGCGGCTTGCGATCTGCGGTGACCGTCGCATCCGCCCGGCGGGCGCGTTTCGGGCGGGAGTGCCGCCTGCCTCGCGCGGGAGCCACGGGCGTCGATCGTTGCGGTTGCGGGAGGTGTGGCTCGTACCGCTGCATGGTTGGTGAGAAGTGAGCGGGAGTGCCGGAATGCGAAACGGCCCGCATCAGTTGACGCGGGCCGTCCTCGATGTAGTCCCGAAGGGATTCGAACCCTCGCTACCGCCTTGAGAGGGCGGCGTCCTAGGCCGCTAGACGACGGGACCAGAACACGCTGACTGCTTCCAGCACTGCCCTTCCCGGGGGAAGGACTGCGCTGGGGTACCAGGACTCGAACCTAGACTAGCTGAACCAGAATCAGCCGGGCTGCCAATTACCCCATACCCCATTTGGCCCGGCTTGCCGCGCCGTGGAGAACTTTACCCGAGGCCACCCGGGCCGCCAAATCGGGTTACCTAAATAGATCCGCGTGACGGCGCACCCACTCGGCGTAGTTCATCGCAGGGCGGTTGAGCAGGGTGGCCACGGTCGGCAGGGCGGGCTGCGGGTGTTCGGCGAGTTGCGCGAGGCCGTCCAGATACCAGTCGCCGAACTCGCCCATCAGCTCGCGGTAATGGGCGACCGCGGCGTCGCCGGTCAGCTCGACGTAGGTGAGATCGCGGCCGAGTTCCGCGCCGATCAGGGCGACCTGTTGCCGCCGGCTGAGGGTCTCGGGGCCGGTCAGTTCGTAGGAGCAGCCGTAGTGGTCCTCGGAGAGCAGCAGCCGGGCGGCGATCGCGGCGATGTCCTCCTGGGCGATCGGCGCATTGGCCGCGTCGCCCCACGCGTCGCGAACCTCGTCACCGGCTCTGATCTGCGGTGCCCAGCTGGTGCTGTTGGCCATGAACTCGCCCGGCTCCAGGTGGGTGAACGGGACTCCGGACGCCTCCACGGCGTCCTCGATGACCTGCCAGTGCAGGCCTTTCACCCCGGCCAGGTCGACGATGTGGCGCACGCCGGCGTCGCGTGCCGCGCGGCAGACGTCGAAGGCGGTGGGGCGGTGCGGGGCCAGATACATCTTGTCGACGCCGTCGAGTGCCGCGGCGAGGGTGTCGGGCCGGTTGAAGAAGCCGGTCGCCACCTCGACGCCGGGTGGCAGTGCGGCCCGGACCGGGTCGACGGTGAAGGCCCGCACCTCGGCGGCGCCGAGCAGCTCGTCGACGACCATGCGGCCGATGTTGGCGGTGGCGCCGGTCACCAGGATGCGCATTCTCGTACTCCCTACGGAAAGTCTTTCCCGTAGGGTATACGGAATCATGGAGAACTACCCACTGCTCTGGCGCAGAAGCCGGCCCGCGAAGAAGGCCGCCGGGCGCCCGCCCCGGCTCACCGTGGACGCCGTGGTGGCCGCCGCGATCCGGATCGCCGACGCGGACGGCCTGGATGCGGCCTCGATGGCGCGGGTCGCGGCGGATCTCGGAGTGGCGACGATGACGCTCTACAGCTACGTGCCGTCCCGCGCCGATCTGGTCGCGCTGATGGTCGACGAGGTGCTGCTGGCGCGGCGGCTGACCGCAACGGCGGAGACCTGGCGCGAGCGGGTCGGGCTCTTCGCGGAACGGACCCGGGGGATGTATGCGGCGCACCCGTGGCTGACCGAGGTGTCGCTGGTCCGGCCGCCGCTCGGGCCGGGGACGATGGCCGAGCGGGAGTTCCTGATCGCCACGATGGCACTGGCGGGCGTGCCGACCGCGGCCGTCAACCGGGCGTCGCTGGCGGTGACCGCGTACGTCTACGCCTTCGCCCGCGAGGCCGGCGAGGACGCGCGCCTCAGCCGGGCCAGCGGCCAGTCCACCGAATCGTGGTGGCACGAGCGGGGCGAGTTCTGGGAGAAGTGGTTCGACGTCGAGGCGTATCCGGCGATGACCGCCCTGTGGAACGCGGGCGGATTCGAGGACCAGGCCGTGTTCGATTACGGCCTGGTCCTGATCCTGGACGGGATCGAACGGTCAGTCGAGTGAGACGACCGGGTTACGCAGTTCGCCGATGCCCTGGATGCTGACCGACACGGTGTCGCCCGGGGTGATCCGGCTGACTCCGGCCGGCGTGCCGGTCAGGATGACGTCGCCGGGCAGCAGCGTCATGACGTGCGACACGTACGAGATCAGGCTCGGAATGTCGAAGACCATGTCCTTGGTCCGCCCGATCTGGCGCACCTCCAGGTTCGCCGGGTCGCGGCCGACCTCGCAGCGCACCTCGATGTCGCTGACGTCCAGCCCGGTGACGATCCACGGGCCGATCGGGCAGAACGAGTCGAAGCCCTTGGCCCGGGTCCACTGCGGGTCCTTGCGCTGGAGGTCGCGGGCGGTCACGTCGTTGCCGCAGGTGTAGCCGAAGATCGCCTTCTCGGCGCCGGCCCGGTCGACGCGGCGGGCGCCGCTCGCGCCGATCACGACGGCGAGCTCGGCCTCCTCCTCGACGTGCTGGGTCACACTCGGGATGCGGATCGCGTCGTTCGGCCCGATCACCGAGGTGGACGGCTTGATGAAGATCAGCGGCTCCTTGGGCACCTCGTTGCCCATCTCGGCGGCGTGGTCGGCGTAGTTGCGGCCGATCCCGATCACCTTGCTGGAGAAGATCGGGGCGAGCAGCCGGACGTCGGCCAGCGCCCACCGCTGGCCGGTGAAGCGCACCTCGTTGAAGGGGATGCTGTCGATCTCGGCGACCGTCAGTCCCGAGGAGCTGTCGCCCTCGACGACGCCGAACGACACTCCACCAGGGTGGACAAAACGGGCGAAGCGCACGGGGATTCCCATCTCTAGCGGTGCTGGCGCCTCAAAATCTACGCCGGTCGCGACTCCGTACCGAGTCGCGGGAACGGCTCCAGCGAGAACACCACCTCGACCGGCACCTCGAAATAGGTGCAGATGCGCAGTGCCAGGTGCAGGCTCGGGCTGAACTCGCCGCGCTCCAGGTAACCCACGGTCTGGTAGTGGACCCCGAGAGCGTCGGCGAGTTGCCGCCGCGAGATGCCGCGCTCCGCGCGCAACATCGCGATCCGGTTGTACGTGATCTCGCTGCCCATGGCTCCCTCAGATGACCCGGGCCATCGCCCGTTCCCGACGGGCCGCCACCAGAGAGCCGGACTCCCGGCGCGCCATCCGCCGCAGAATACGCGGAGCCAGGGCCAGCCCGATCACGGCCCAGAGTCCCAGCACCGCCGCCACGGCCAGGCGCTGCTCCGGCTCACCGGGCAGAAAGGCGGACCGCAGCCCGGAGCCCATCCAGTACATCGGAAAGACCTTGGAGACACCCTGCACCCAGCCCGGCAGCACCGAGTGCGCGTAGAAGACCCCGGAGATCGCGGTGAGGGCGATCACCGGCAGCATCAGGATCGCGGCACCGCGGGCGCTCTGGAAGAACGACCCGAGAACGGCGCCGGCCGGCAGGAGGGCGAGCATGATCAGCGGCGTCAGCCAGAGCAGAGTCACCCAGGTGTCGACGTCGAACCGCAGCCCGTCGACCATGAGGGCCCCCGGCGCGAGGGTCACCACACAGGTGATCACCATGACACCGGCCACCAGCACGATCTTGCCGATCAGGTAGCCGGTCATGCCGTTCGGCGTGGCCTTGGCCCGCAGGAGGGTGCCGTCCTCCCGGTCCATCGTCAGATACTGCGCGGTGGAGGTCAGGCCGCTGATCACCAGCATCAGGGCCAGGGAACTGACCAGGCTGTAGGCGCCGAGGGACACCTCCGAGCCGGGCACGTCGTCGTCTCTGCTCAGGTACAGCCAGCCGAGCAGAAGGGCGACCGGGAACAGGTAGCCGAAGATGTCGCTGACGTTCGTCACGGTGTGCCGCAGCTCGATCAGGCCTCGGCGCAGACCGATACGGATCAACCGGCTCATGACCCCTCCGCCTCACGGACCAGCTTCATATACGTCTCCTCCAGGCTGGCCCGGCGCACCTCGAGGTCACCGACGGCCGCACCGTGCTGCTGGAACAACTCCCGCACGAACTTGGTGGCGTCGACGTCGGAGTGCACGAACCGCCGGCCGTCCTGCGTCCAGCGCACCTCGGCCTCACCGGCCACCTGACGGGACAGCTCGTCGGCCGAGCCGCTCGCCACGATCCGCCCCTTGGCCAGGATCAGGATGCGATCGGCGAGTTTCTCCGCCTCGTCCAGGTCGTGCGTGGTCAGCAGCACCGTCGTCGAATCGAGATCGGTCATCCGGTGGATCAGGTCGTGGAAGTCGCGCCGCGCCTCCGGGTCGAACCCGACCGTCGGCTCGTCGAGGAAGAGCAGGTCGGGTCGGCCGACGATCCCGATGGCCACGTCGAGACGCCGCCGCTGACCGCCGGAGAGCCGGCCGATGACGCTGCCGGCCGCAGCGGTGAGGCCCACCACCTCGAGAAGCTCGTCGATCACCCAGGGCCGCCTCTTGTCCGGAGTGGAGAAGGCGGCGTAGTAGGCCCCGAGGTGGGCGAGCAGCTCCCGGACCCGCCATTTGCTGTGGTCACGCCAGGACTGCAGGACCACGCCGAGCCGGGCCCGCCACGCCTCGCCACCGTCGGCCGGATCGACGCCGAGCACCCGGACATCACCCCCGGACCGCATCCGGAAGCCCTCCAGGATCTCGATCGTGGTCGTCTTGCCCGCGCCGTTCGGCCCGAGGAGCACGACCACCTCGCCCGGCGCCGCCGAGAATTCGACGCCGGACAGCACTTCCCTGTCGCCGTAACGCATGCGGAGGTCACTGACCTCCATCACCGGCGTGTCGACCAAGGTCCCCAACATATCCAGGACACTATCAAATATGTAGTACATCTACTACACATCAATGTACGTCTCTCATGCCACATTCGGTGGTGCAACTCATTCGCGCCAAACGGTGATCGTGTTGATCGCCTCGGCTAGATACATTGGTGCGATGGGGATCAAGCAGGTGAGGGCACTCACCACCACGCTGCCCTCGGTTACCTGGATTCCCCTCGCCCGGGCGCACTCCGAGCGCGCCGACCAGATGACCGCGGGCCACCGCGCCCGCCGGGCGACGGGCGAGAAGCATGCCATCGAAGATTTTCTCTACGACTACTACGGGACCCGCCCGTCGCTGATGCGCCGCTGGCACCCCGGCGTCGGCACCGGCCTGTCAGCGGCCCCCGACGGCCTGGCCGAGCACGCCGGGTGGAAGTTCTACATGTCCTACCCCGACGGTGTCGTCACCCTCGATCAGGACGCGTTCATGCACGCCCGCGCCGAGAGCGTGCGCTACATCCACGGCCTGCTCACCGCGACCGCGTCCCGGCCGGTCTTCTCCGGCTGCTTCGGCCTGCACGAGTGGGCGATGGTCTACCGCGACACCGAGCACCGGCACGAGCTGCCGCTGCGCCTCGGCCAGGCCGGCACCAACGAGGTGGTCGAGCAGCACAGCATCCGCTGCACCCACTACGACGCGTTCCGGTTCTTCACGCCCGAGGCGGTCGGCCTCAACCGGTTGCAGCCGACCCGCGCGACCCAGGTCGACCTCGACCAGCCCGGCTGCCTGCACGCCGCGATGGACGTGCACAAGTGGGCGCAGAAACTCGGTCCCGCCGTGCCCGGCGCCCTCGCCCTGGACTGTTTCGCCCTGGCCGGCGAGATCCGCCTGCTCGACATGCAGGCCAGCCCCTACGACCTGACCTCCTACGGCCATCCCCCGGTCAAGATCGAGACCGCGGAGGGCAAGGCGGAGTATGTGGCACGCCAGCGCGAGCTGGCCCGCCGGGCGGCCGGCCTGCGCAGCCGCCTCATCCGCGTCTGCGAGGCCCTGCTCGGCGCGGACGCCGCCGCGCAGAACCGCGAGGCGGTCGCACCCTTCAACCAACGCTGAGATCTTCTGGTACGGAGTGAGCGCGCCCCGGCGCCAGGCGACGTCCGCACTCCGCGCCAGTCGACGTCCGCGCCCCGCACCAGTCGACGTCCGCACTCCGCGCCAGTCGACGTCCGCGCCCCGCGCCCCGCGAAGTCCGCGCTCCGCGCCAGTCGACGTCCGCGCCCCGCGCCAGGCGAAGTCCGCGCCCCGCGCCAGGCGAAGTCCGCACTCCGCGCCAGGCGAAATCCGCACTCCGCGCCAGGCGACGTCCGCGCCGCACCGACCTCGCCGTCCGACATCGTCGCCCGGCCACGACAGGCGCACACAATCGCCGATCGTGAGATCTCACCCACGCCATCACGACGACCGGCGCACACAGAACCGTGATCGTGGACGCCCACCCACGCCATGACGACGGCCAGAGCACACATACCCGCAATGTGTGCTCCGGTCGTCGACGCCGGCTCCCGAAGATCTGTCGAGGTGGGGGTCTGCGCCCACCCGGGACTGCGCCCGCCCGTCCGGGACCCGACCGAGGACTGCGCTCGCTCGTCCGGGACCCGACCCGGGACTGCGCTCGCCCGTCCGGGATCCGACCCGGGACTGCGGTCGCCCGTCCGGGATCCGGCGCACCGTCCCATCGCGAAGCGTCACAGGACCGGGTGACGGAACGCGGACGGCGCGGTCAGTCGTCGGTGTCCCGGCGGTTGCGTTTCGTCTGGCCGCGCCGCTTCTTCTCGGCGATACGGCGCTCGACCGACCCACGGGTCGGCTTGGTAGCGCGGCGGGCCCGCGGTGGTGCCGCGACGGCGCCGGCGATCAGGCCGGCCAGGCGCCCCGCGGCGGCCTCCCGGTTCCGCAACTGGGACCGGTGCTCGGCGGCGATGACAGTGATCACACCCTGCACCAGCCGCGCACCGAGTCGTTCGGCGGCACGCTCCTTGAGCATCGGGGGCAGCAGGTCGGAGCCGAGCACGTCCCACGACAGCTCGACCCTCGAATCGGTGGTGTTGACGCCCTGACCACCGGGGCCGCTCGCGCGGGAGAAGCGCCACGAGAGCTCGGCCGCCGGGATGGTCAGGCGGTCGTTCACCCGTACGTCCTCAAGCACGCCGCCCAGCATCGCACCCGGCCATGATCACGCGCCACGCAGTAAAGCCGGAATCGTGCCCGGCAGGCCGGGATCGCGGGCGACGCAGTCGCCACACACAGGTCGGGATCGCAGGCGACGCAGTCGCCACACACAGGTCGGGATCGCAGGCGACGCAGTCGCCACATACAGGGCAAGATTGGTCGGGTGACGTCACCATCCGCACCGGTCGCCACGACCGGGTATCCGTGGCCCATCGAAACCACGCAGCTCGCGAACGGTCTGCGCGTCGTCGTCAGTGAGGACCGCACGGCGCCCGTCGTCTGCGTCAACCTCTGGTACGACGTCGGCTCCCGGCACGAGCCGCCAGGCCAGACCGGGTTCGCGCATCTCTTCGAGCATCTGATGTTCGAGGGTTCGCAGCACGTGAAGAAGACCGAGCACATGAAGCTGGTCCAGGGCAACGGCGGCTCCCTGAACGCGACCACCAACCCGGACCGGACGAACTACTTCGAGACGATGCCGTCCGAGCATCTGGAGCTGGCGCTCTGGCTGGAGGCGGACCGGATGGGCGGTCTGGTCCCGGCGCTCACCCAGGAGACGCTGGACAACCAGCGCGAGGTGGTCAAGAACGAGCGGCGCCAGCGGTACGAGAACGTGCCCTACGGTGACGCGTGGCTGCGCCTGCTGCCGCTGCTGTACCCGGAGGGGCACCCGTACCACCACTCCACGATCGGGTCGATGGAGGACCTGAACGGGGCCGCCCTGGACACCTTCAAGGCCTTCCACCAGCAGTACTACGCGCCGAACAACGCGGTCCTGACGGTCGTCGGCGACGCGGCGGCGGCCGAGGTGTTCGCGCTGGCCGAGAAGTACTTCGGCGCGATCGCCACGGTTCCGGACATCCCGGCGGCGCCGGACGGCACCCTGCCGGGCCCGGCGGAGCAGGCGGTACGCGAGACGGTCACCGCGAAGGTGCCGGCCCCGCGGATCTACCTGTCGCACCGCACGTACCCGTTCGGCACGGCCGGGTACGACGCGGTCACGGTGCTGGCGACGGTGCTCGGCAACGGCCGGGGCAGCCGGCTCTACCAGCGGCTCGCCGACGGCGCCCGGATCGCCCAGCCGGACTACATCGGGGCGTACGGGGTGGATCTGGCGCACGCGCCCGCCCCGCTGATCATCACGGCCACCGCGAAGGACGGCGTCGACCTGGAGACGCTGGAGGCGGGCCTGGCCGAGGTGGTGCAGAGCCTGATCGACGAGCCGGTGGGCGAGGACGAGCTGAACCGGGCGAAGGCGCTGCTGACCACCTCGTGGTGGCGGGGTGTGTCGACGGTGTACGGCCGGGCCGACCTGCTGGGGCGGTACACGACCCAGTTCGGTGACCCGGCGACCGCCGCCGACCGGCTGCCGAAGTGGCTGGCGGTCACGGCCGAGGACGTCACCGAGGCGGCCCGGCACGTGCTGCGTCCCGAGTCCCGCGTCACCCTCACCTACGTTCCCGGGGAGCCGTCATGAGCCTCGTCACCACCCGACCGGGCGCCGGCTCGGCCCGGCCGTACGCCTTCCCGGCGATCCGGCGGGTCACCGCCCACGGCGGCACGGTCATCGCCGCCCACATGCCGGGCCAGATCCTGGCCAGCGCGCTGCTGCTGCTGGACGCGGGCGCGGCCCGGGAGACCGACGGCCGCGAGGGTACGGCCACCGTGCTCGCCAAGTCGCTGGAGGAGGGCACCCGTAGGCGTGACTCGGCGGCGTACGCGCTGGCGCTGGAGAGTCTCGGCGCGGAGCTGTCCCCCGGGGTCGACTGGGACACCTTCCGGGTCGGCGTGTCGGCGCCGGGACCGCTGCTGGCCGACGCCGTGCGCCTGGCCGCGGAGGCCGCGCGTACGCCGAAGCTGGACCCGGAGGACGTGGCCCGGGTCCGCGACGACGAGGTGACCGCCCTGCGGATGGACTGGGCGCAGCCGGGTCCACGGGCCGACGCCGCGCTGCGGGCCGACCTGTTCGGCGCCGACGGGCGGTACGGCCGGCCACTGCACGGCGATCCCACCTCGGTGGCCGCGGTGACCGTCGACGACGTGCTCGCCTTCCACGAGGCCTGGCTGCGGCGGCCGGGGGTGCTGCTGGTCGCCGGCGATCTGGACGCGCTGGACCTGGCGGCGCTGGCCGAAGCCGCGTTCGAGGGCACCTCCGGCGACCCGCTGGAGCAGACCGGGCCGCTGGGGGTGGTGCTGCCGGCACGACGGCGCACGATCCTGGTGGACCGGCCGGACTCGGTGCAGTCGACGCTGCGGCTGGGGCACCGGGCGCCGGAGCGGGCCACCCCCGACTACGTGCCGATGACGCTGGCGGCGACGGTGCTGGGCGGCGCGTTCACGTCCCGGCTCAATCACCTGATCCGCGAGGTGAAGGGGTACACGTACGGGATCCGTGGGTCGTACGCGATGACCCGCCGCTGGGGCCGTTTCGAGGTGGCGGCCGGGGTGCAGACCGCGGTGACCGCCCCGGCGATCCGTGACACCCTCGGCGAGATCGCGCGCACCCAGGCGGAGGGCATCACCGAGGACGAGCTGGAGGTGGCCCGTTCCTGGCGGGCCGGCCAGCTGTCGGTGGAGATGCAGACGCCGGGTGCCATCGCCGGTGCGCTGAGCACCCTGGTCGTGCACGGTCTGCCGGACGACTACTACGCGACGCTGCGCCGGGAGTATCTGGAGGCGACCGTCGAGCAGGTGTCGAAGGCGGCGGCCGAGCATCTGTCGGTGGACGCCCTGACCTTGGTGGTGGAGGGCGACGGCGCGGCGATCCGGGCGGAGCTCGCCGAGTTCGGCGAGGTCGTCGACTCGACGATCTGACGACGGACGGGGTGTGCGATCACACGGTCGCGCACCCTGTCGTGCGCCTAGCTGTCATGGTTCAGCTAGGCGTACGCTGTCACCCATGACGCGCATCGGATACAGCCTTCCGAAGGATCTCCTGCGACGCATGGCCGCCCGGGCGGAGGCCGAGGGCCGGGCCGAGGGGCGGCTGATCGGCATGATCGGCGCGCTGTTCCATGTCCTCAAGGCACGCGGTGTCGAGATCTCCGGGGAGACCCGTGACACCATCCGGGGCTGCAAAGACCCTGCTCAGGTCTATCGCTGGGTCAGACGGGCGGCGACCGCGAACCGGGTGGAGGATCTGGGCGGCCCACTCGCCCGCCGACCACCGTCGATGATGTGACGTGAGCCGCGTTGCCCCTTCATGGTGGCAGCCTGCGGATACCGTCGCCGCCATGACGATCACCGACGCGCCACCTGCGGCACGCCCGGTCGGGCGCCGACGCATCGTGTGGACCGTTCTGTTCTGGTTGTCGCTGGTCCCGGCGGCGATCTGGCTCGTTGCGCGTACGTTCGGCTGGGACGCCGGCTTCTGGGTCCAGTTGCTGGCCTTCACGCCGTACGTCGCGATATGGACCCTGATTCCCGCCCTCGGTGCCCTGATCACCCGCCGGTGGGCCGCCGCCGCGGTGGCGGTCCTGATCGCCGCCGGTTTCGCGACGGCGACCGTGCCGCGGGTCCTGGCCGACGGTGACAAGGGTCCGTCGACCGGCGTCGAGCTGCGGGTGATGACGTCGAACATGCTGTTCGGCGGCGCCGACGCCGGCGAGATCGTCGCGCTGGTGCGCGACAACCGGATCGACGTGCTGGCCGTGCAGGAGTTCACCGAGCGCGGGCAGCAGGCGCTGAAGGCGGCCGGGCTGGAGCAGCTGCTGCCCTTCAACCAGCTGGCGCCGGAGTGGGGTGCGAGCGGCTCCGGCCTCTACTCGCGTTACGACTTCGCCGAGCAGGCGTCGCGCCGCAACGACGGCGGCTTCCAGCAGGCGCACGCGGTGGTGCAGGTGCCGGGCGCCGGGACGGTCTATGTCGAGTCGGTGCACCCGCTCGCCCCGGCGAGCCGGGACATGGTCCCCGGCTGGGCCGCCGACCTGGGCGACCTGGTGCCGGCCGCCGGGGGGCTGCCGAAGATCCTGATGGGCGACTTCAACGCGACGCTGGACCACCGGCCGCTGCGCGACCTGATCGACACCGGCTACCGGGATGTCGCGGACGCCGTCGGGAAGGGCTGGATCGGCACGTGGGGTCCCTACGACGGCGACCCGATCCCGCCGGTCACCATCGACCACGTGTTGGCCGACGACCGGATCGGGGTGAAAGATGTCCAGGTGCACAGTGTGAAGGACTCCGATCATCGCGCGGTGATCGCCTGGCTGGTCGTCCCGGCCGCATGACCGACATCGCGATCCGGTTGATCAGCCCCGTCGACGCCGCGGAGATGGCGGCCCTGCTGCGCGCCAACCGGGAGCACCTGGCCCCGTGGGATCCGCTGCGCGAGGAGAGCTACTACACCACCGAGGGCCAGTGGCAGATCATCTCCGACGCGCTGCGGGCAGGTAACGCCCTGCCGCACGCGATCGTCGAGGGCGGCCGGATCATCGGCCGGGTCAACCTGTCGAACGTGGTGCACGGTGCCTTCCAGTCGGCGAACCTGGGTTACTGGGTGGACGCGTCCGCCGCGGGGCGCGGCGTCGCGAGCACCGCTGTCGCGGCGGTGGTCGAGGCGGCGTTCCTCACCTACGGTCTGCATCGGGTCGAGGCGGGCACGATGCTCCATAACGTACGGTCGCAGCGCGTCCTCGAACGCAACGGCTTCGTCCGCTTCGGGATGGCGCCCCGGTATCTGAAGATCGCCGGTGACTGGCAGGACCACTACCTGTTCCAGCTGCTCTCGGAAAACTGGCTGGCCGCCCGCGAGGGGGCTGTCTAGCATCGTCGGCATGATGCTCAGCTCGAACACGACGACGCCGGGAAGACCCGGCGCCGAGTCGATGCCGAGCTAGAAGCGACGACGCAGCCCCGGGCGACATGCCCGGGGCTTTGTCGTCCGGGGTCCCCGAAACGAGGGAGACCCACGATGTCCATCGATCACCGCAGGCTCGGCCGGGAGCTGAACCTGTTCGACTCCGACCCGCTGATCGGCGCGGGACTGCCGTTCTGGCTGCCGGCCGGCGCGGCCGCGCGCCACGAGGTGGAGTCCTACCTGTACGACCTGGAGCGGCGCGCCGGATACCGCCACGTGTATTCGCCGGCTCTGGGCAAACGCCGGATGTACGAGCTGTCCGGCCACTGGCACAACTTCGCCGACGACATGTTCCCGCCGATGCGCGTCGGTGAGGACGAACTGGTGCTGCGGCCCAGCCTGTGCCCGCATCACGCGCTGATCTTCCGGTCCCGCGGCCGGTCGTACCGTGATCTGCCGTTGCGGATCGCCGAGCTGGGGCCGATGTACCGGGCCGAGCGGTCCGGCGTGGTCGGCGGCCTGTCCCGGGTACGGTCGATGCTGCTCAACGACGCGCACATCTTCTGTGCCGAGGAGCAGGCGGGCGCCGAGGTGGCCGGGGTGCTGGCGCTGATGCGGCAGGCACACGCCGCGCTCGGCATGGGCCCGGTCTCCTACCGGCTGTCACTGCGCGGACCGGGAAAGCGGTACGGCGGGGACGACGGCTCGTGGGCACGTGCCGAGGAACTGCTGCGCGGGGCGCTGGCCGACGCCGGCGTCGAGTACGTCGCGGTGCCCGGTGAGGCCGCGTTCTACGGCCCGAAGATCGACATTCAGGTCGCCGATCCGTCCGGCCGCGAGTGGACCCTCGCGACCGTGCAGATCGACTACCACCAGCCGGAACGGTTCGAGCTGGAGTACGCCGACCGCAGCGGCGGACGGGACCGGCCGGTGATGGTGCACCGCAGCCTGGCCGGCTCGATGGAGCGACTGTTCGGGCACCTGATCGAGGTGCACGAGGGCGCGTTCCCGGTCTGGTACGCACCGGTCCAGCTCGCGGTCCTGCCGGTCGGCGCGGACCAGGATGCGGCGGCTCGCGGGTTCGCCGCGTCGGCCGCCGGTCTTCGGGTGGAGGTGATCCACGACGGCTCGGTCGGTGCCCGCATCCGGGACCACCACAGGGTTCCGTACCTCGCGGTCATCGGTGCCCGCGAGGCCGCATCCGGCGAGGTGGCCCTCCGGCTGCGGGACGGCAGCCGGCTGGACCCGATGCCCGGGGCGGCGGCGATCGAACTGATCGAGGCCGCCGCCCGGGACGAGCGTCAGGCCGGAGCGGAGGTACGGGCCAGACCGTAGGTGAGAGCGTCGACGAGAGCCGTCCAGCTGGCCTCGACGATGTTCTCGTGCACACCGACGGTGGTCCACTCGCGGTTGTGGTCGCTGGTCTCCAGGAGCACCCGGGTGACCGCGTTGGTGCCGTGGCTGCCCTCCAGGATCCGCACCTTGTAGTCGGTCAGCTCGAACGACTTGAGGTGCGGGTAGTGGCCGGTCAGCGCGGTACGCAGCGCCTCGTCGAGGGCGTTGACCGGGCCGTTGCCCTCGGCCGTGGCGATCACCCGTTCGCCGCGGACCCGCACCTTCACGGTCGCCTCGGAGATGACCGTGCCGTCCTCCCGGTGCTCGACCAGCACCCGGTACGACTCCAGGGTGAACGGGCGGGCCACGTCGGCGCCGGGCAGCTCACTGCGTACCAGCAGCTCGAACGAGGCGTCCGCGGCCTCGAACGACCAGCCGGTCGCCTCCAGGTCCTTGACCTTGCGGGTGACCTTCGTCAGGGTGTCCGGGTGGCCGGCCAGGTCCAGTCCGAGCTCACGGCTCTTGAGCTCGATGCTGGCCCGGCCGGCCATCTCCGTCACCAGGATCCGCATGTCGTTGCCCACAACCGCGGGGTCGATGTGGTTGTAGAGCAGCGGATCCACCTTGATCGCGCTCGCGTGCAGCCCCGCCTTGTGAGCGAACGCCGCGGCCCCGACATAGGCCTGGTGGGTGTCGGGGGCGATGTTGGCGATCTCGGCGAGCGCGGTGGAGACCCGCGTCGCCTTCTCGAGGCATCCGTCCGGTAGGACCTTCAGCCCGAGCTTGAGTTGCAGGTTGCTGACGACGGCGAACAGGTCGGCGTTGCCGGGTCGCTCGCCGTACCCGTTGGCCGTGCACTGGAAGTGCCTGACGCCCGCCTCGACGGCGGCGACCGTGTTCGCGACCGCACAGGCGGTGTCGTTCTGGCAGTGGATGCCGAGCTGGTCCGCGCGGACCCCGGTCCTCTCCACCAGCGAGGCGATCGCCTTGGTGATCATCGACGGAAGCATGCCGCCGTTGGTGTCACACATGACCACCCGCTCGGCGCCCGCCTCGAACGCGGCCTTCACCACCGACGCGGTGTACTCCGGGTCGTAGCGGAACCCGTCGAAGAAGTGCTCACAGTCGACGAACGCACGCCGCCCGTTCGCCACCAGGTGCCGCACCGTGTCGCGGACCATGGCCAGGTTCTCGTCGCCGGTGGTGCGCAGCGCCCGCTCCACGTGCCGGATGTCGGATTTCGCGACCACGCAGACCACCGGGGTGCCGGCGTCGAGCAGCGCCTTGACCTGGGCGTCCCGGGTCACGTCGACACCCGCCTTGCGGGTCGAACCGAACGCGACCAGGACCGCGTGTTTCAGGTCCAGCTCGGTCTTCGCCCGTTCGAAGAACTCGGTGTCCTTGGGCATGGCGCCCGGCCAGCCGCCCTCGATGAACCCCACACCGAACTCGTCCAGCAGGCGCGCGACCGCGAGTTTGTCGGCGACCGTGTAGCTGATTCCCTCGCGTTGCCCGCCGTCGCGCAGCGTCGTGTCGAACACCTGGTAGTCCATCGGGGAAAGTCCTTTCGATCGGTCATCCACGAGCCACAACAAAAAGACCCCCCGCGGATGCGGGAGGTCTGCGCGTCGACGAGGAGTCAGTCGGCGCGCTAGGTGCGAATAATCAGCACGGAGTGGGTCATGTCCCGAAGCATGCCACGCGCCGCCACGGGATGAGACGGAAATCCACTTGATGAGACGGCGAGAGTGACGAAATCGACGGGTGGAGCAGTCGCCGTCGCCGGTTAGGTTGGGACCGTGGTCGCCGAATCGTATTCACGCAATCTGCCGTTCTCGAAGGCGTACAACTTCCGGGACGTCGGCGGTTACGCCGGCCTCGACGGGCGCCGCGTCCGCTGGCGGCGGCTGTTCCGCGCCGACTCCCTGCACCGGATGCACGAGGCCGACGGCGAGGCGTTCGCCGCCCTCGGCATCCGCACGGTGATCGACCTGCGCCGCGAGTTCGAGGTGCAGAAGTTCGGCCGGGTCGCCGAGGAGCACGGCGTCGACTACCGCAACCTGGTGATCCGGCACGTCGACTGGGAGGAGGTCGAGCACTCCGCGGACACGGTCCACGAGCGCTGGCTGGCCGACCGCTATCTCAACTTCGCCGAGGACGGCCGCGAGGGCATCGCCGGCTCACTAAAGGTCATCGCCGACCCGGCGGCCGGCCCGGTCGTGGTGCACTGCATGGCCGGCAAGGACCGGACCGGCACGGTGTGCGCGCTGACGCTGTCCCTGCTCGGCGTGTCCGACGAGGACATCGCCGCCGACTACGCCCTGACCACCGAGGCGATGCGCCCGCTCACCGAATACCTGCTGCGCGCCAGCCCTGAGGCGGTCAAGGGCAACGAGCACATGTTCGACTCCCCCGCCGAGGCGATGCACTTGTTCCTCGACGACCTCCGCGCCCTGCACGGCTCGGTCGAGGCCTACGCCAAGGACATCGGCCTCACCGACGACGACCTGCAATCGCTGCGGTCCCATCTCCTCACCGACATCTAGCGGATGACGACCGGCCGCTGAGTGGTCAGGGACGGATACGCCCCGGCGGACGCGCTGGGATCTGGACGGACCTCGGCGGTCGCGGTGTAGTGCGGGACGGGTGGGTGCGTTTGTCGGCGCTCCCACCCGTACCGAAAAAGTGCGGTGACCCTGTGGAAAGGGTGACCGGACCGGTCAGAGGACCCGGTGGACCCAGCCGAAGGGGTCTTCGGCCCGGCCGCGCTGGATGTCGACGAGTTCCTTGCGGATGGCCATGGTGACCTCGCCGGAGCCGCCGTCGGCGACGGCGAAGTCGCCGTCGGCGACGGCGAAGTCGCCGTCCTCGCTCTTGATCGTGCCGATCGGGGTGATCACCGCGGCGGTGCCGCAGGCGAACGCCTCGCGGACCCGGCCGGAAGCCGCGCCCTCACGCCACTCCTGGAGGCTGATCGGGCGCTCCTCGACCTTGCGGCCGGCCAGCTCGGCGAGTTTGATCACCGAGTCGCGGGTGATGCCGGGCAAGATCGTGCCGGTCAGCGGCGGGGTGATCAGGCTGCCGTCGTCGAGGACGAGGAAGACGTTCATGCCGCCGAGCTCGTCGATGTACTTACGTTCCACCGCGTCGAGGTAGACGACCTGGTCGCAGCCGTGTTCGGAGGCCTCGGCCTGGGCGGAGAGGCCGGCCGCGTAGTTGCCGCCGCACTTGGCCGCGCCGGTGCCGCCGGGGGCCGCGCGGGTGAAGTCGGGCGTCACCCAGATGCTGACCGGCTTGACGCCGCCGGAGAAGTACGGGCCGACCGGCGAGGCGATGACCAGGTAGAGGTACTCGGTGGCGGGACGGACGCCGAGGAACACCTCGCTCGCGTAGGCGAACGGGCGCAGGTAGAGGCTGCCCTCCGGGTCCTCGGGAATCCAGTTCCGGTCGATCTTGATGATCTCGTGGAGGGACTGGAGGAACGTCTCGACCGGCAGAGCCGGCATCGCCATCCGGGCCGCGGACTGGTTGAACCGGTTCGCGTTCGCATCGGGGCGGAACATCGCGACACCACCGTCGGGTGTCGTGTACGCCTTCAGACCCTCGAAGATCTCCTGCGCATAGTGCAGGACGGCGCTCGCCGGGTCCATCGGGATCGGCGCGCGAGCCTCGACACGCGGCTCATACCAGCCTTTACCGTCGGCGTAGCGCACCGTGACCATGTGGTCGGTGAAGATGCGGCCGAAACCGGGATTGGCCAGCAGGGCGGCGCGGTCCGCGTCGCTGACGGGTGCCGGGTTCGGACGGATCTCGAAATCGAGGTGGTCACCACCGCTCATAACAGGTGGACCTGCTTTCTTACGCAGAAGTTGGGAAGCATGCATGAGGGCACCCGCAGTGCCCCATGAATTTACCCCGAACGGTCGTTAAAAAATAATGACCGTGGGTGACGAGCCCCGCAGGGCTGAGTGACGGGCCGCGCTCAGACGGCGGCGGCGACGCGGTCGCCGACTTCGGCGGTACGCAGCGGCGCGCCCGGAGTCCGGGACGCGACCTCGACCGCGACCGCCTCGGTTACTCGCCGGGCCTCGTCGAGCTTGCCCAGGTGCTCCAGCAGCAGGGCCGCGGACAGGATCGCGGCCGCCGGGTCGGCGATGCCCTTGCCGGCGATGTCCGGCGCGGAGCCGTGCACCGGCTCGAACGTCGACGGGTAGATGCGCTCCGGGTTGACGGAGCCGCTGGCCGCCATGCCGATGCCGCCGGTCACGGCCGCGGCGATGTCGGTGAGGATGTCACCGAAGAGGTTGTCGGTCACCACCACGTCGAACCGCTGCGGGTTGCTGACCATGAACATGCTGGCCGCGTCGATGTGCTGGTATTCCGTGGTGACCTCGGGGTGCTCCGAGGCGACGGCGGCGAACGCCCGCGACCACAGGTTGCCGGCGTGGGTCAGCACGTTCGTCTTGTGCACGAGGGTGACATGGCGGCGGTCGCGGCGCTGCGCGCGGGCGAACGCGTCGCGGATGACCCGCTCCACGCCGTGCCGGGTGTTCAGGCTCTCCTCGGTCGCGATCTCAGCGGGGGTGTTCTTGTGCAGAACGCCGCCGGCGCCGACGTAGAGACCCTCGGTGCCCTCCCGGACCACGACCATGTCGATCTCGCCGGGCTTCACACCGGCCAGCGGACTGGTGGTGCCGGGCCACAGCTTGGACGGGCGCAGGTTCACATACTGGTCGAAGTCGAAACGGAGCTTCAGCAGCAGGCCGCGCTCCAGCACACCCGGCGGGACGCTCGGGTCGCCGATGGCGCCCAGCAGGATCGCGTCGTGACCGGCCAGCTCGTCCTGGACCGCCTGCGGCAGGACCTCGCCGGTGCGGTGGTAGAGGCGGGCGCCCAGGTCATAGTCGTTGTAGTCGACTCCGGGGAGGACAGCGTCGATGACCTTGCGAGCCTGAGCGGTCACCTCGGTACCGATGCCGTCGCCGCCGACAACCGCGATCCGCGCCACGCTCACGTCAAATCCCCCAATGATTCTGGAAGTCCCCCAATGATTCTGATGAACCCTGGCCAGGCTACCCGCCCGTCCCGGTCATCGGTACGGCAGTCCCATCAAGTGAACGGCGGACGAGCCGGAATGCGAACAGCCCCCGGACCGCGGCAAACGGTCACGGGGGCTGTAGCGACGAGAAGTCCCGCCGGGATACGCACCACTCGTCTCGGAGGCGGGCACCATCACCCGAAGACAGGCCCGTACGAGACGTGCGGCTTGGGGCACAACGCTAGCGAGACGGACTTATGACGCGCAAGCCACCCCGCCGCGCGTGTCGCACCATCGGTCTCCGGAAAGCGGGACCGGGTCACCCGTGGGGACGGATCCGCACGAACCGCGCCGCCACGAGCGGCATCGCCGTATCCGCGTGTCGGGCGGCCGGTTCGCGACGCCGGGCACCGGTGATGGCACCATGCGCCGGTGAGTTTCGACCTTGTGGTGTGGGCCATGGACCGGACGGCGGACCAGGACGCGGTCCGGGCCGCGAACGCGCGCTGCTTCAGCGGTGATCATCCACAGCGCGCCGCCGACCCTCGCGTGGTCGCCTTCTATGACGCCGTGACCAGCTATTACCCCGATCGTGGGCCGCGGGCCGCGCAGTCCGGTTCGCCGTGGGCCAGTGCTCCGTTGCACGCCGAGGCCGACCACATCCACATGAGACTCGACGAGAACTGCGCCGACGTGGTGCTCGAGATGATCGAGAAGTACGCCGCGCAGTTCCACCTCGACCTGCTCGACCTTCAGGACGGCTCGGTCTACCGGGCCTTCTAGCGGAAACTCAGTCGGCTCGCAGGTCGACCACGGCCGCGCGGGAGGCTCCGATCACCGCGGCGACCCCGGTCAGCAGTTCCGGTGAGACCGTGGAGTCGACGGTCAGCGCCATCAGGGCCTCGCCGCCGGCCGCGCGCCGGGCCACCTGCATCGCGGCGATGTTGATCTCCGCTTCGCCGAAGGCCATCCCGAGCGCGCCGACCACACCCGGCCGGTCGGTGTAGGTGAAGAACACCAGCACCCCGTCCGGCGGCAGGTCCAGGTCGAAGCCGTCCACCTCGACGAGCTTGGCGGTGACGCCGAGGGTTCCGGCGACGGTCACCCCACGGCCGTCCGGCAGCGCGCCGTGGACCCGGAGCAGGTCCTCCGGCTCGTCGACGGCCGACATCTGCACCGTGACCCCGCGTTCGGCGGCCAGGCGGGTGGCGTTCACGTACGTCACCGGTTCGCTCACCACCGGAGCGAACAATCCCTTCAGGACGGCCAGTTCCAGGACCGAGACGTCGTGGCCGGCGGCGGCGCCGTGCACCTCGACGGTCACCCGCTCGGGGAGGTGCCCGGCGACGGCGGTGAGCACCCGGCCCAGTTTCTCGGCCAGCGGCAGCAACGGGCGTACGTCCTCGTCGACCGGCCCACCGGCCCGCACGTTCACCGCGTCCGGCACGAACTCGCCGCGCAGCGCCAGCCGGACACTGCGCGCCACGGCCAGGCCGGCCTTGTCCTGCGCCTCCACCGTCGACGCGCCCAGATGCGGGGTGACCACCACGTTGTCCAGGGCGAACAGCGGTGAGGAGGTGAGCGGTTCGGTCTCGAAGACGTCCAGCCCGGCACCGGCGACACGTCCGTCGGCCAGCGCCTCGGCGAGCGCGCGCTCGTCGACCAGGCCACCGCGGGCGGCGTTGACGATCCGCACCCCCGGTTTGACCAGGTTCAGTTCCTTCTCGCCGATCAACCCCACGGTCTCGGGGGTACGGGGAAGGTGCACCGAGACGAAGTCACTCTCCCGCAGCAGCTCGTCCAGCCCGACGAGGTGCACACCGAGCTGGGCCGCACGGGCCGGCTGGACGTACGGGTCGTACGCGATCAGCCGTACCCCGAAAGCCGCCATGCGCTGGGCGAACAGGACGCCGATCCGCCCGAGGCCGACCACCCCGACGGTTTTGCCCTGCACTTCGACCCCGGTGTACGCGGAGCGCCGCCAGGCGCCCGCCTTGAGCGCGGCACTCGCCGCCGCGGTGTGCCGGGCCACCGCGAGCAGCAGCGCCACCGCCTGTTCGGCGGCCGAGACGATGTTGCTGGTGGGCGCGTTGACGACGAGCACGCCGCGGGCGGTGGCGGCCGGGACGTCGACGTTGTCGAGGCCGACTCCGGCGCGGGCGACGACCTTGAGCCGGCCCGCCGTGTCGAGTGCCTCCGCGTCGATCGCCGTGGCACTGCGGATGATCACCGCATGCGCATCGGGCAGCGCTCCGAGGAGCGCCGCCCGATGTGTGCCGTCGATCTGTCTGACCTCGAAGTCCTCGGCCAGCACGTCGAGTGCGGCCGCTGCCAGTTCCTCGGTGACGAGCACTACTGGACTCATGGACTTCGATATTAGGGCCCGGTGGGCCGGAAACGGGTCAGGCGGTTTCGGTGATCGGCCGGTCCACCCAGCTCATCATGCCGCGCAGCTTCTTGCCGGTGATCTCGATCGGGTGCTCGGCGCCCTGCTCACGGTACTTCTTGAGCTCGGCGCCGCCGTTCTCGTCGTCGGCGATCAGACGGCGGGTGAACTCGCCGGACTGGATGTCGGCGAGGATCGCCTGCATCTCCTTCTTGGTCTCCGCGTTGATCACGCGGGGGCCCGAGACGTAGTCACCGAACTCGGCGGTGTCCGAGACGCTGTAACGCATCCGGGAGATGCCGCCCTCGTACATGAGGTCGACGATCAGCTTGAGCTCGTGGAGGCACTCGAAGTAGGCGATCTCCGGGGCGTAGCCGGCCTCGGTGAGCACCTCGAAACCGGTCTGGACCAGCGCCGCGGTGCCGCCGCAGAGGACGGCCTGCTCACCGAAGAGGTCGGTCTCGGTCTCCTCCTTGAAGGTGGTCTTGATGACGCCCGCGCGGGTGCCACCGATCGCCTTCGCGTAGGAGAGGGCCAGCGCCTGGCCGTCGCCGGCCGGGTCCTGCTCGACCGCGATCAGGGCGGGCACGCCCTTGCCGTCCACGTACTGACGGCGGACCAGGTGACCCGGGCCCTTCGGGGCGACCATCGCGACGGTGACGTCGGCCGGCGGCTTGATCAGTTCGAAGCGGATGTTCAGGCCGTGGCCGAAGAAGAGCGCCTTGCCGGCGGTCAGGTTCGGGGCGATCGACTCGGCGTAGATCTTGCGCTGCGCGGTGTCCGGCGCCAGCACCATGATCACGTCGGCCCAGGCGGAGGCCTCGGCCGGGGTCTTCACGGTCAGGCCCTGCTCCTCGGCCTTCGGGCGGCTCTTCGAGCCCTCCTGGAGGCCCACCACGACCTCGACGCCCGAGTCACGCAGCGACAGCGAGTGCGCGTGGCCCTGGCTGCCGTAGCCGATGACGGCGACCTTCTTGCCCTGGATGATCGACAGGTCGGCGTCGCCGTCGTAGAACACTTCCGCGGTCATGACTTCCTTCTTCTCTCGTTTTACTAACTCAGGCGGCGCTTGAGGACTCAGGCGGCGCGCAGCGCGGGGCCCGTGGTGATGGAGCGGGAACCGCGGCCGATGGCCACGAGGCCCGACTGGACCATCTCCTTGATGCCGTACGGCTCGAGGTCGCGCAGCAACGCATCCAGTTTGTCGGGATTACCGGTGGCCTCGATCGTCAGGGTGTCCGGAGCCACGTCGATCACCCGCGCCCGGAACAGCTCGACGGTCTCGAGCACCTGGCTGCGCTGCGCCCGATCGGCACGCACCTTGACCAGCAGGAGCTCGCGCTGGACCGACTGGGCCGGGTCCAGCTCCACGATCTTCAGGACGTTGACCAGCTTGTTGAGCTGCTTGGTGACCTGTTCCAGCGGGTTCGAGTCCGCGTTGACCACGATCGTGATGCGGCTGACGTCCGGGTTCTCCGTCTCGCCGACCGCCAGGGAGTCGATGTTGAAGCTGCGCCGGGAGAACAGCCCGCTCACCCGGGCGAGCACGCCGGGCTTGTTCTCGACCAGCACGCTCAGCGTGTGTTTGTTGGTCACAGGTCGTCCTCTTCGAAGGCGGGGCGCACGTCCCGGGCGAACATGATCTCGTCGTTGCTGGTGCCGGCCGCGACCATCGGCCACACCATGGCGTCCTTGCCGACCGTGAAGTCGATGACCACCGGGGCGTCGTTGATCTCCATGGCCTGCTTGATGACCTTGTCGACGTCGTCCTTCGACTCGCAGCGCAGGCCGATGCAGCCGAGCGCCTCGGCGAGCTTCACGAAGTCCGGGATGCGGTGCTTGTGCGTGCCCAGCTCGGTGTTGGAGTAGCGGCCGTCGTAGAACAGGGTCTGCCACTGCCGGACCATGCCCAGGTTGCCGTTGTTGATCACGGCCACCTTGATCGGGATGCCCTCCAGGGCGCAGGTGGCCAGCTCCTGGTTGGTCATCTGGAAGCAGCCGTCGCCGTCGATCGCCCACACCGTGGTGCCCGGCTGCGCGACCTTGGCGCCCATCGCGGCCGGAACCGCATAGCCCATGGTCCCGGCACCGCCCGAGTTGAGCCAGGTGCCCGGCTTCTCGTACCGGATGAACTGCGACGCCCACATCTGGTGCTGACCGACGCCGGCGCAGTAGATCGCGTCCGGGCCGACGATCTCGCCGATCCGCTCGATCACGTACTGCGGGGCCAGCGTGCCGTCGGTCGGCTCGTCGTAGCCCAGCGGGTAACGCTCGCGGATGTCGTTCAGCGTCGCCCACCAGGCGGCGTAGTGCTCGGTGCCGCCCGCGGAGCCGGAGACCGCCGCGATCAGCTCGTCGATCACGTGCCGGGCGTCGCCGACGATCGGGACGTCCGCGTGCCGGTTCTTGCCGATCTCGGCCGGGTCGATGTCGGCGTGCACGATCTTGGCGTCCGGTGCGAACGAGTCGAGCTTGCCGGTGACCCGGTCGTCGAATCGGGCGCCCAGGGTGATCAGCAGGTCGGCCTTCTGGAGGGCGTAGACCGCCGGGACGGTGCCGTGCATGCCGGGCATGCCCAGGTGCTGCGGGTGCGAGTCGGGGAACGCGCCGAGCGCCATCAGGGTGGTGACCACCGGGATGCCGGTCAGCTCGGCCAGTTTGCGCAGCCCGTCGGTGGCACCGGCCTTGTGGACGCCGCCGCCCACATACAGCACCGGGCGCTTGGCCGCGGCGATCAGCCGGGCCGCCTCACGGATCTGCTTGCCGTGCGGGTGCAGGGTCGGGCGGTAACCCGGCAGGTCCAGGGCCGGCGGCCAGAAGAACGTGGTCTGGTCCTGCTGGACATCCTTGGGGACGTCGACCAGAACCGGGCCGGGCCGGCCGGTGGCCGCCAGGTGGAACGCCTCGGCCAGGATCCGGGGCAGTTCCTCGGCGGTCTGGACCAGGAAGTTGTGCTTCGTGATCGGCAGCGTGATGCCCTGGATGTCCGCCTCCTGGAAGGCGTCGGTCCCGATCGCCGCACGGGTCACCTGACCGGTGATCGCCACGATCGGCACCGAGTCCATGTACGCGTCGGCGATCGCGGTCACCAGGTTCGTCGCGCCCGGCCCACTGGTCGCGATGCAGACCCCGACCCTGCCGGTGGCCTGCGCGTAACCCGTCGCCGCGTGCCCCGCGCCCTGCTCGTGGCGCACCAGGATGTGCCGCACCTTCGAGTCGAACAGCGGGTCGTACGCCGGCAGGATCGTCCCGCCCGGAATGCCGAAGACGACCTCGACCCCGAGCGCCTCGAGCGACCGGACGAGCGCGCCCGCACCGGTGGTGGCTACCGGGGCCACGGTGGCGGGAGCAGTGTTCACGGCCGCCGCGACGGTGGCCGGAGTGGCTCGATGTGCGAGGGATTCAGGAGTGGGTCTAGTCATGGCAAGTCAGACCTTTTCGGTAAGCGGTCCCGTTACTTGAGCAACAAAAAAGGCCCTCGTGCGTATGCACGGGACCTAGCGCACCCACTTCATCGAAAGCTCGATGAGAGAGTGCGCTCAGATAAGTACTCGGGACGCGAAGCACATGCGCCTAACCTTGCCCGATCTCACGGCCTGAGTCAACTGATCCCACATTTTGATCACTCGTCGCCGTCGCGAAATCCGGATCGCTCGGCAACAACGCTCTGACCTGCCGCATTCCCGGCCCGAGCTGCACCACCTGACTACGGGCCGGCGCGTCGTTCTGCGGCGGTGACGACCGCGGCGCGGGGGCCGGGCGCGTGGCCGACGACCGCAGCGACAGCAGCCGGGACTCGAAGTGCTCGGCCGGCACACCCCAGCCGAACAGCGAACCCTGGCCCAGCCGGCAGCCGGCCTCCTCGACGATCTCCCGCTGCGCCGGGGTGCCGATCCCCTCGGCCAGCACCTCCAGGCCCAGCCGATGCCCGAGCCGGACCACCACGTCGACCAGCGGCGCCGCCGTCCCGGTCCGCGACTCCGGCTCGGCCACCAGGGCGTGATCGATCTTCAGGATGTCCACCGGAAGGGTCCGCAGCTGGGTCAGCGACGAATACCCGGCGCCGAAGTCGTCCAGCGCGATCCGCACCCCGGTCTCCCGCAACTCGGCGAGCCGGCGGACCAGCTCCTCCATGTCGGTGGCGACGGCGTGCTCGGTCACCTCCAGCACCAGGCGCTGCGGGGGTACGCCGTACTCGGCCAGCACGTCGGCGACCTGGGCGGCGTAGTCGGAGTTGTGCAGCTCCTTCGGCGACAGGTTCACCGACAGCCAGACGTCGTGGCCCTTCGCCCGCCACTCGGCGAGCTGCTTGCAGGCCTGCTCCAGCACCCAGGCGCCGATCCGGTTGATCAGCCCGGACTCCTCGGCCACCGGGATGAACTCGACCGGGCCGACCCGGCCCAGCTCCGGATGGGTCCACCGCAGCAGCGCCTCGGCGCCGACCGGGCGCATCGACGGCAGCGCCACCACCGGCTGGAACACCAGATGCAGCTGGTCACGGTCGATGGCGTGGCGCAGTTCCCCGGTCAGCGTGCCGCGGCGGCGCAGCAGCTCGTCGTACCCCTGCTGGTATCGCTCCACCCGGTTCTTGCCGCGCTGTTTGGCGTAGCGCAGCGCCAGGTCCGCGTCGTGCAGCAGCTCGCCGGTGGCGGCCACGCCCAGGCTCGCGGAGAGGAAGATTGAGCCGCCGTCGACCTCGTACGGCTCGCCCAGCACCGCGAGCAGCCGGTGCGCCGCGAGCACCGCCTCGTCCGCGTCGCCGTGCATCAGGACGGCGAACTCGTCGCCGCCGAGCCGGGCCGCCACGTCCCCGGCCAGCAGGTTGCGCCGCAGCCGGGCGCCGACCTCGGCCAGCACCCGGTCGCCGACGTCGTGCCCGCGCAGGTCGTTGACCGTCTTGAACCCGTCCATGTCGATGCCGATGAGCGCGCCCTGCTCCGCCACCGAGCGCAGTGCCCGTTGCAGGCCGCGCCGGTTGGCCAGCCCGGTCAGCGGATCGGTGTGCGCCAGCTCCCGGAAGTGCGCCTCGCTCTGCCGCAGCCGCAGGGTGTACCGGCGGACGTCGTCGAGCGCCAGGTACTGCCGGGAGACCAGGGCCAGGCCCTCGACGGTGCAGCCGAGAAAGCCGAGCAGGTCCATCGTGCCGCCGCGGGCCAGGTGATACCCGAGAGCGCCGACCATCGCGACCATCGGGGCGACCGCGTACGCCCCGCCGCGCTCCAGCACGTCCCCGGACACCTCGACCGGCCGGTCGGCGGCCCGCACCGCCCACGCCACGTACGCCAGCCCGGCCGTCAGCAGCAGGCCGCTGACCAGCGTGTACCCGTCGTGTTCCCGGCAGATCCCGATGGCCAGCACGTTCGCCGCGGCGGCCACCACGGTGACCCCGGCCGCCACCCGGACGGTGTGCCGTCGCGGCCGGTGCGCGTGCAGCGCCAGCACCGCGGTCAGGCCCAGCCCGAGCACCAGGAGGACGGCCGGCAGCAGGATGGCGAGGCACCGGTTCGGCGTCGCGTCGCCCAGGATCCGGGTCGGCCGGCTGATCAGCACCCACCCGACGAACCAGATGGCCGCCGCGATCACCAGCCCGTCCAGCACGTGCCGGATCGCCGCGGCCGGGCTGCGTGCCGAACCGGGGAGCACCACCGTCCCGGCCAGCAGGGCGAGCGTGCCCAGGCCCATGCCGACGGCGACCGCGGTGGCCAGCGTGCGACTGTGCCCCGGAGTGGTGTGATGGGTACCCAGGAGCGCCGTGACCAGGCCGGCCAGGGCGGCCGCGGTCGCCACCGCGCCGCCGGCCGCCAGGAGGAGATGGGCACGCCGGGCGGCCCCGGTGTGCCGGCGGCCGGACCGGCCGAGATAGGCGACCGCCGGGACGGCGGCGAGCAGGCCCGCGAGGCCCGCCAGCTCCATACCGGACGGTGAGTGCACGGACACACTGTGCCGGATCTTCTCGGATTTCGACACCCCCGGCGTCCCGCGCTGTGGACGTCCGGCACGGTCCACGGCCCCGTCGGTGGCACTATGGGTGGCATGCCTGAGCTGCGCTCCCGGACCTCGACCCACGGTCGCACCATGGCCGGCGCGCGCGCCCTGTGGCGCGCCACCGGCATGACCGACGACGATTTCGGCAAGCCGATCGTCGCCATCGCCAACAGCTATACCCAGTTCGTACCCGGGCATGTGCACCTCAAGGACATGGGCGGCCTGGTCGCCGAGTCGATCTTCGAGGCCGGCGGCATCGGCCGTGAGTTCAACACGATCGCGGTCGACGACGGCATCGCGATGGGCCACGGCGGCATGCTCTACTCGCTGCCCAGCCGCGAGCTGATCGCCGACGCCGTGGAATACATGGTCAACGCCCACTGCGCGGACGCGCTGGTCTGCATCTCGAACTGCGACAAGATCACCCCCGGCATGCTGCTCGCCGCGCTGCGGCTCAACATCCCGACGGTCTTCGTCTCCGGCGGCCCGATGGAGGCCGGCAAGACGATCGCCATCGAGGGCGTCGTCCACGAGAAGCTGGACCTGGTCGACGCGATGAGCGCCGCCGCCAACGACAAGGTCACCGACGCCCAGCTCGACACCATCGAGCGGTCCGCCTGCCCGACCTGCGGCTCCTGCTCCGGCATGTTCACCGCCAACTCGATGAACTGCCTGACCGAGGCGATCGGCCTGTCACTGCCCGGCAACGGCTCGACGCTCGCCACGCACGCCTCCCGCAAGGCGCTGTTCACCGAGGCGGGCCGGCTGATCGTCGAGATCGCCAAGGACTACTACGAGAACAACGACGAGTCGGTCCTGCCCCGCGCGATCGCCAGCCGCGACGCCTTCGAGAACGCGGTCGCCCTGGACGTGGCGATGGGCGGCTCGACCAACACGATCCTGCACCTGCTGGCCGCGGCCCGTGAGGCCGAGCTCGACTTCAGCGTCTCCGACATCGACGCGATCTCCCGCCGGGTGCCCTGCCTGTCGAAGGTCGCCCCGAACAGCCCGAAATACCACATGGAGGACGTGCACCGGGCCGGCGGCATCCCCGCCCTGCTCGGCGAGCTGTACCGCGGCGGCGTGCTCAAGACCGGCGTCCGCGCGGTCCACGCACCGTCGCTGTCCACCTGGCTCGACAAGTGGGACATCCGCGGCGACTCCCCGTCCGAGCAGGCGCTGGAGCTGTTCCACGCCGCACCCGGCGGGGTCCGCACCACCCAGCCGTTCAGCACGCAGAACCGCTGGGCGAGCCTCGACACCGACGCCGAAGGCGGCTGCATCCGGTCGGTCGAGCACGCCTACACCGTCGACGGCGGCCTGGCCATCCTCTTCGGCAACCTCGCCCCCGACGGCTGCGTCGTCAAGACCGCCGGCGTCGACGAGTCGATCTGGAAATTCACCGGCCCGGCCCGCGTCTACGAGTCACAGGACGACGCGGTCACCGGCATCCTCGGCAAAGAGGTCGTCGAGGGCGACGTCGTGATCATCCGCTACGAGGGCCCGCGCGGCGGCCCCGGCATGCAGGAGATGCTCTACCCCACCTCGTTCCTCAAGGGCCGGGGCCTCGGCAAGGCCTGCGCGCTGATCACCGACGGCCGCTTCTCCGGCGGCACCTCCGGCCTCTCCATCGGCCACGTCTCCCCCGAGGCGGCCGGCGGCGGGCTCATCGCCCTCGTCGAGACCGGCGACGAGATCACCATCGACATCCCCGGCCGCAGCATCACCCTCAACGTCCACGACGACGTCCTGGCCCAGCGCCGGCACGAGCAGGAGCGGCGGCCCAAGCCGTACACGCCGGTCTCCCGCCAGCGCCCGGTGTCGGCGGCGCTGCGCGCCTACGCCTCGATGGCCACCGCCGCCAGCGACGGCGCATACCGGCGCGTTCCCGAATAGAAACCACGCGACGGGGCCGGGAGACAGACGTCCTCCCGGCCTCGGCCTTTCCTCCCGTACGGCCCTTTCTCCTGTACGGCCCTTTCCCTTGTACGGCCCACCACTCCCGCCGACTACCCCGTCCCGGACCACACCGCGACGCGGGCGGCACTCCCGGCCGTAACGCGCCCGCCGGGCTGATCCGGTGGTCACCGGCTGGTTCCCACCGCTGTCTCCAGACCGCTGAGACAGCGGTGCAAACCAGCCCGGCACTCGCGGCTGGTCACCACCGCTGTCTCCAGGCGGCTGAAACAGCGGTGACAACCAGCCCGGCACTCGCGGCTGGTCACCACCGCTGTCTCGGGGTGGTTGAGACAGCGGTGGGAACCAGCCGGGCACTTGTGGCTGGTCGTCACCGCTGTCTCGGGGCGGCTGAGACAGCGGTGAGGACCAGCCGGGCACTTGTGGCTGGTTCCCACCGCTGTCTCCGGGCGGCTGAGACAGCGGTGAGGACCAGCCGGGGGTGGAGGGCGCGCGGGTCGGGGGCGCGGGGCTGGAGGGGGTCAGTTCCAGGTGGGGAGGGGGCCGCCCGGCGACTTGCGTTCGAGGTAGCGGAGCACCTCGCGACAGTCGAGGTTCGGGGAGCTGTAGGTGTTGCCCTTCAGCGCTTCCAGCAGAGGTTGGTCACCGGCCAGCTGGTCGTTCTCGTTATGGCAGGTCAGGCGGCTGTCCACGGCGGACTGCGGGATGCGCATCACATAGCGGGTGTCGGCGTGCAGGACCGTCAGCCACTCCTCGGTCTCCGCGATCGGGTAGCCGACGAAACGGCTCGACGGTCGTACCTCCAATCGGTTGACGCCGTCCTCGAGGTTCTGAGTGGAGGTCACCGCGGAGCCGTTGAGCAGGAACGCCTGGGCGGACACCCACGGGGCGTCGAGACTGTGCATGAACTGGAACGCCAGCGCCGCGGCACCCAGGTAGACGACCGACAGCCCCTGCCAGGAGGCGAGCGTCCGGTGGCGGCGGCTCAGGCGCTCGTCGGGAGACTCGGACCAGCGGCGGCGCAGACGCAGGACGACGAGTTCCACGCAGAGGGCGACCGCCACCACGGCCAAGCCGTTGAGCAGATATTTGTACGGTGAGGCCAGAGCGGTCACCGTGGCGACGATCAGGATCAGCGGCCACAGGGCGGGCTGGAGCCGGGCGCGGAACCGGATCGCGAACCACAGCGTTCCGAGAGCGATCGCGGGAAGCACGTAGTAGGCGTAGATGGTCACCGTTCCCAACGCGACCTGCACCGGGGTCGCGGCGAGAAGAGCCGTCGTCGTGGTCAGCGAATACCGGCCCACTCCGTAGATCTTGATCAGGAACAGCAGCAGGAGCAGCGCGGAACCGATCGCCAGCAGTTCCCGCGTGGTGATCTTCGACTCGGCCCGGTCGCCAGCCGATCCGGCGTCGGCCGCCGACACCGTCGCATCGCGGCCGGTCTGCGCGGGCAGCCCTGCCGCCGGCGGCTCAACCGTCGACTGTCGGGCCGTCAACTCCTCGGCGGGGGCGGCCGCCGCGGCACCGGGAGTATCCGCCGCGGCCGGATCGCCGTGCGCCTTGCGCGGGGTCGGCATCGGATTGCGGCGGGATTCGGCGGACGAGCGGTATGGGTGGATACGGGAACGCTTCCGGGGGTTCGCCATCGACGTCCAGCCTTTCGTGAGCCGGTCTCCCGCCGCCAGCGTAGGCATCGCCCACAATGGCCGGAACAGCAGGAGTCGCCGCCCCTCGCGGGACGGCGACTCTTGTTCAAACGGCTCAGCGACCGGAACGGATACCGGTCACCGAACCAGCCTGGCCAGCGGCCCGGCCTGCGACCGGCTGCCGAACCCGCTTGCCCCAGCGACCAGCTGATCAGCGAGCCACCGGTCACCGGCCGATTAGCGAACCCGCGTCACCCCCTCGGGGCCTACGGAGCCCGGCCGCGGGCCAACGGGCACCGGCCTTCGGTCGCGGGCCAACGGACGCGCCATCTGGACGGCTGACGAACCCGCTTGCCCTCCGGCCCGCGGCCTGGGGCCGCGGGCCGGTCAGCCGACCGTGACGGTTATGGAACCGCGGTGGTCAGCGGACCGTGGTGGTCACTGCTGATCCGGGGGCGGTGCCGGCTGCATTGACGGCCTGGACGGTGGCCCGGTACCGGGTGTTCGCCGGAACCCCGGTGGGTGCGGTGAAGCTCGCGGCCTTCGCACCGGCGGGGACGGTGGTCACGACGGCGGTGCCGCGGGCGGTGCCCTTGGCGTTCAGGCGCTGCCAGGTGATCCGGTAGCCGGTGATCTTCGAGCCGCCGGTGCCGGCGGGGGCGGTCCAGCGGACGGTCGTGGTGAGCTTGCCGCCCCTGCTGCCGGGCTTGGCGGTCAGGGAACGGACCTTTCCGGGTACGGTCCGCGGTGTCACCACCGTGCTGGAAGTGGACCAGGCGCCAGCACCCAGCGCGTTGACCGCGCGGACCCGGAACCGGTAGGCAGTGCCGTTGGCCAGGCCGTTCACCGTCTGCACGCCGGCCGCGGCCGGAGCGGTCCGCAGTGCGCCGGACTGGCGGCCGGCACCGTTGAGTACCTGGATCTCGTAGCGCTGGACCGGGCTGCCCCCGTTGTCGACCGGGGCCGTCCACCGCACCACCGCGGCGGCGGCTGCCGGGTCGGGCTTCCCGATGCGGGCGGCGCCGGGCACGGTCCGCGTGTCCGGAGTGGAGCCGGGGCCGCCGGGGGTCGGCGTGGTGCTGCCGGTCGGGCTGGGCGTCGCGGTCCGGGTCGGCGAAACCGTCGGACCAGGCCCTCCGGGGCGGGTCGGCGACACGGTGGGAACCGGAGTCGCCGTCCAGGTCGGCGTGGCGGAGGGCGCCGGAGTGACAGGCCCGGTACCGGGGCCACCGGTTCCAGGATTGCCGGCGCCGGGGCCGCTTCCGGGGATACCGGTTCCGGGGCCCGTGCCAGGACCGGTTCCGGGGTTGCCGGTGCCAGGCTCCGTTCCGGGGTTGCCGGTACCGGGGCCAGCGCCAGGGCCGGTTCCGGGGCCCGTTCCGGGGTTGCCGGTACCGGGGTCGGTCGTGCCCGGGTCAGTGGTGCCGGGGTCGGTGGTACCAGGGCCGGCCAAGGCGGTCGGCGTGATCGTGTTGGAGATGCCGGAGAAGGCGCTGGCGCCGGCCGCGTTCACCGCACGCACCCAGAAGGCGTAGGGAACGCCGCTGGTCAGCCCGGTCATGGTCATCTCGTTGATTCCGGCGTCGGCCACGTCGACACCGACGACGATGCCGGTCTCCGCGTCGAGGACCTGGATCTCGTAGCCGTAGATCGGGGTTCCGCCGTCGTGGAGGGGCGTGGTCCAGCGGACCACGGCACTCTCCTCCCCGGCAGTGGCGGCGCCGATGCCGGGAGCATCCGGCGCGACGGGCGTCGCCGGCCGCGGCGGCGCCACCGTGGTCGGGGCGGTGGTGGGTGTGCCCGGAGCGGTCGTCGGCGGCGTGACGACGGGAACGGTAGTCGTCGGCGTGACCACGGGAACGGTGGTCGGCGGCGTGACCACGGGAACGGTCGTCGTCGGCGCCGCGGTCGGCTCGGTGGGAGCGGTGGTGGTCGGCGTGACGCTGGTGGGTCCCGGCTGCGGGGCCGGCTCCTGCCCGCTACCGCCCGCGCCGGGCCCGTTCGCCCCGGGCCCGTTCACCCCAGGCTCGTTGTCGCCGAGATCGTTGTCGTCCGGCTCGGTCTCGCCGGGCTCGGCCGGGCCGTCGTCGCCGGGGACGGCCGCCACCGGGGTGACCGGGCCGAACGGTGCGGTGAAGACGCCCGGGCCGGCCGCGGTGTCGGTGCGGATCCGGAACGTGTAGCCGGTGCCGTTGGTCAGGCCGGTGACGACCAGGCTGCGGGTCTCGGCGTCGAGGCCGGTCAGGATGGTCTCGCCGGCGCCGGTGCGCTCCAGGGTGAGGCCGGTGACCGGCTCGCCGCCGGTGGCGTCGGGAACGGTGATCAGGACGGTGGCCCGGCCGTCGCCGGGGAAGGCGCTGACTCCGAGGAAGGCCGACATGGCGCTGATGTCCACGGTCTGGTCGTCGAAGTGCAGCAGTTCGACGTTGCGGACGATGTCGCTGCCGTCGGGGCCGGAGACGAGGACGCCGCCGGAGATCGGGGTGACCGCGTACTCGGCGCGGGCTCCGGCGTAGACGGCCGTGTCCCTGCCGGGCGTGGGTGAGGTGGCGATCTCCCGTACCGTGATGACGTCGTCGGGGTTGATCCTGCCTGCGAAGACGTCGGCCCGGAGTGCGGCGAGCGACGACGCGGTGATCGAGGTGCCCCGGACCGCGAGCCGGACCGTCAGGTGGCGGTCGCCGTCGATGATGTCGTTGCCGAGACGGCCTTCGATGAGGTCGTCGCCGGCGCCGCCGAGCAGGATGTTGCCCTCGCCCCAGACGTCGCCGGTGAGGTCGCAGGCGCGGCCGGTCCGGTTGGCGACGCCGCTCACGGGCATCGGCAGTTCGGTGACCACCTGGTCGAGGCCGTGGATGCGGGCGATGCCGGCGGCGTCGAGAGCGTCGCAGCCGATCGCGCCGTCGACCGCGGGCACCGTGTCGTCGCCACGCAGGATGTCGTCGCCGTTGCCGCCGGAGAGCGATTCGACCTCGTCGTAGCGGTCGCGGACGCCGGTGTCGAGGCCGTCGAGACCGAGCAGCGGCAGGTCGAGGTCAGCGTCGACGGCCGCCGAACCGGCAAGAGAACCGGCGAGAGAACCGTCGAGAGAGCCGGTGGGAGAGCCGGTGAGAGAACCGGCGAGGGAGCCGGCGAGAGGGCCGGCGATGGACCAGTCCCAGCCGGAGCCGCCGGCGTTCTTCTCGATGCCGGGGCCCTGGACCCCGATGTCGTCGCCGCCCTCCATGTCGTAGTCGTCGTCGCCGCCCTCGCCGATCAGCACGTCGTGGCCGGGCCTGTTGGCGTCGTCGCGGAAGAACAGGTTGCCGCTGTCGCCCTGGAGCAGGTCGGGTGAGTCGCCGCCCTCGATCCAGTCGTCGCCGGAGTCGCCGAGCGCGCTGTCCTCGCCGTCCCCGGCGATGATCATGTCGTCGCCCTCGCCGCCGAAGGTCTCGTTGGCGTTGGCGCCGCCGTTGGTGAAGTCGCGGCCGTCGCCGCCGAGGACGATGTCGAGGCCGGGTCCGGCGTCGATGGCGTCGTTGCCGGGGCCGCCCATCGAGAAGTCGGCGCCGCCGGAGTCGGTGAGCAGGTCGTCGCCCTCGCCGCCGACGGTGACGTCGTCGCCGGCACCGCCGTCGAGCACGTCGTCGCCTTCGGCGCCCCAGATGGTGTCGTTGTCGTTGCCCGCCCGGATCCGGTCCCGGTTCTCGGTTCCGCTGTAGACGGACTGGGCGTTCATGCCGGCCTTGTCGACGCTGTTGCGGGCCCGGTACGCGATGGTGCCGTCGGGCAGGCGCATCAGCATGGCCCGCTCGTCGCACTCGCTGGCGGGGTCGTCGTCGACCAGGTTGCCCTGCCGGGCGTACCCCTGTCCGGTCCCGTCGAGGGTGTGGAGGTCGAATTTGCAGTCGGCGGTGGCGAAGACGTCGGCGCGCAGGCCGGTGGCCGTGGTGTTGCGGCTGATCAGCTCGGCGAACGTGTTTCCCTCGAGCTGGCCGCGCAGGTTCATGCCGGGGGTACGGGCCAGGTAGTACAGCCGGTCCCCGTTCTGCAACGCGGTCAGCTGTGCCTCGAAGACGTAGTCGAAGGTGCTGCCGAGCAGCCCGCCGAACGGTTCGGTGGTCTCGGCGAGACCACCGATCCACAGGTCGATGTCGTCGAGGCCGGAGCCGGCCGCGGTCCACGTGCCGGTGGCGTTGAGGAAGTCGGCGCCGGCCGGGGTCTCGAGCAGGGTACGCGCGGCGGCCCGCCGGCCGTCCACCGTGGTCGCGCCGACCACCGACGGGTGCCTGCCGTACGCGGCCACGAAGTTGACGAGCGACTCCGGGTGTTTGAGGTGCTCGCCGAAGTCGACCCAGCTGGCGTACGGCCGCAGCCGCCCGTCGTTGGTGCGGCCGTGCAGCACCCGGCGCAGGTTGTTGAGCGTCGGGATGCCCTCGGAGCGCCCCCGGGCGATGTTGATCGCGCCCAGGTCCATCGGCAGGCCGAGCAGGTTGTTGCGCAGCGTGTCGGTCATGAACTCGTCGAGGTCGTTGCCGACCTGCTCGGTCATGCCCATGACGATCTCGCCGGCCGCGGCCTCCGGTGACAGGGTGCCGCCGTTGGTGAACGCGGGCGGGTTGAGGAAGCCGTCGAGCAGGGAGAGGTCTCCGGCGGTGGGCCGGTGGATGCTCTCGTTCAGCATCGAGTGGCCGAACCGGTAGACGGCGTGCGCGAATTCGGCGTAGACGGCCGGGTCGAGTTCGGTCTGGGTGAACGCGGCCGGCTGGAAGGGGTTGATCGCCGGCTGGATCTTGCGGGCGAACTCCTCGAAGACGAGGTGCTGGTACTCCATCTCGTTGATGAACCGGGCGGCCTGGAAGATCCGCTCACCGGTCCACTCCGGGTTGCCGTCGATGATCCGCGCGATGTCGCTGACCAGGCGGTTGTGCTCGGAGTGGAAGATCTGGTGCACGGCGGTGAGACCGATGTTCTCGTTGGCCCGGCCGTCACCGGCGAGGTAGTGGGCGGCCAGCATCTCGTCGTCGTAGGTGCCGGCCGGCTGGGCCGCGAAGTCGGCGGAGGCGACGGTGTCGGTGTCCGGGACGAGGGGCCTGCCGCTGGACGACGAGACGGGCGTCGCGTGGTGTGCGATGTCGGTGAGGAACGGGGTGTCGAAGTGCACCACGTTCGCGGGCACCGCCACCGGGTTCGCGAGGTCGCCCTCGACCAGGCCGGTCGCCGTGACGTACTGCGGGAGGCCGCGGGCCGGGCCGGGGACGAAGGCGCCGTACGCGTCGGCGAGCACCATCGGCACGTTGAGCGCGTCCCGGTCGCTCAGCGACAGTCCGAGCACCTCCCGCGCCTGCCGCCTGACGTCGGCCCAGGTCGGCAGGCCGCCCGCGGCACCGGTGAGCAGGTTGCCGGTGGTCTTCCCGGCAGCGGTGTACTCCCGCAGGAACACCTGGTGGGCGGCGTGCGACGTGTAGGTCTGCGAGTTGTCGACGTACGGGGTGTCGGTGTTCTTCGACGGGTTCTTCGCCCGGGTCAGCATCATGAACCGCATGGCCGGCGGCACGTACTTCGCGTCGCCCGGCTTCGGGTCGTCGGCGGTGCCGGTGAGCCGGTCGGGTCCGGCGATCAGCGGGTCGTCGGCGCGCAGCGGCACCATGACGATGTCGTCGCCCTTGACGGTCTGGTCGATGCCGTGGTCGAAGAACTGCCCGAACAGCGTGAACCACGAGTTGTACGGCGCGGACAGCCCGAAGTCGGTGGTGACGTTCGGGATGAACAGCGTGACGCCGTCGGTGTTGCCGCCGGAGACCGCGACCGCGGCGGGATTGGCCGCGGTCTGGTCGGCGATGATGTTGCTGATCTGCCGCGGTGCCGCGTCGACCGGGCGGGGGCCCCGGTAGGCGCCGGTGTGCTGGGCCGGGGCGAGGCGCGGGAACTCCTGGTCGGCCGCGCCGTAGTTCTCCTGACCGGGCGTGAGGTGGTTGCAGGTTCCGTCGACCGTGCGCAGGCCCATCGAGAGCAGTGGGCTTCCGAGCTGGTCCAGCAGGGCTCCGCACGGACCGGTCTCGCTGGTGGTGGCGGCGACGTGTGCCTCGGCGATCCTGATCTGCTGGAGGATGTACGACAGATCGGCCTCGGTGATCGTGAACCCCTGACCGATCGGGGCGGCCTGCGCGGGAACGGCCAGGACAGTGGTGGCGAGCAGCGCACCGAGCGCCGCGGCGGACCAGACTCTACGCAAGGTGGGACCTCATCCGGGGAGCGAGAATGCCCGTTTGGAAGGGCTATTTCGGCATATGTTCTGGCAGCGGGCAGTGGTCCACCTGTGGGGATCCTGAAAGCAGAAACGGCCCCCCTCCGCAGAGGGGGGCCGTGGCCGGGACTCAGTGTCCGTGTGGTGCGTCCGATAGATCAGGCACGCCGTGCGACAGGTCCACACCCGGACCGGACAGGGTCGCCGTCACGAGGACCCGGTCGGCCGGCACCCCGGCGGTCCGCCCCATCGAGTCCCGCACCGCGGCGATCTGCGCGTCGGAGAGGACCGCCCCGAAGTAGCGGACCGTCACCCCGTCCGGCTGCACGTCGGTGACGTACCGGTGGAGCGAGTCGCCGAGCACACCCTCGGCGTCCTGCCGCTCCGACACCCGCGCCGGGCTCACCCCGGCGGCCGGGACCACGCAGAACGTCAGGTCGTGCACGAGAACCGCCTGGACCAGGTAGAACGCGACACTGGCCGGCTGGTGGTCACGCATGAACGCCTCGGCGTCGTAGACCCGCGCCCCCTCGTCGAGGACGAAGGTCATCTCCGGTACCAGGTACGCCAGCATCTCCTCGGAGAAGACCGCGAAGGTGGCGTCGGTCAGCGAGCCGATCTTCGCCTCGGTGGCCAGCGCCCGCAGTTCCCGGGCGATCGCGGCCCGGTCGGCGCCGGGTGCCGGGTGGATCGCGATGGCGGCCCGCCGGCGGACCATCGGGCCGTCGAACGACGTGCCGGCCAGTCCGTCGCCCTTGTCACCGGCGACGACGTGGGCGACCGGGGTGGGCGGCTCCGCGGCGGGATACGCGTACCAGGCGACACCCGCGGCGGCCACCAGCAGTCCGGCGAGAAGCCGCTTCATCAGCTGCCCAGCGGGTAGCTCGGCGCGTACGTCACCGGCAGCTCGGCCGAGGCGTCGGGGTAGGCCGGATCCGCGTGGATCGGGTCGTTGTTCGCCATGTCGCCGACCGCGAACTGGATCATCATGTCGCTGTCCTCGTGCACCAGGTTGTGGCAGTGCAGCATGTACCGGCCGCCGTCGTTGCCGTCGCCGGTGGTGAACTGCATGAGCACCGACGCGGTCTCGTTCTCACCCAGGTAGAAGACGTCCTTCGGACCGTTCTCCCAGGCGTACGGCTTCCGGCCGGCGGTGTTGTTGCGGGAGAGCAACCGGCCGTCGACCAGGTGGACGTGCACCGGGTGGAACCAGCCGCCCGACTCGTTCACCAGGTCCCAGATCTCGATGTCGTAGGGCTTCGGGTTGCCCAGCACCCGTGTGAAGTCGCTCTTCTCGACGTCGTCCCAGGTCTCGCCGTTGACGGTCCAGAGGCCGTGCTTGCGCTCCACCCGGACGGTCCGGCGGGCCGTGGCCATCTCCGGCTTCAGCTTCATCACGTCGAGGGCGCCCCGGTTCGCCCACGGCACCGGGCCGGTGTCCAGGGTGGACGGGATGACGTACGTGTCCGGCGTCCCCGAGTCGGCGACCACCTCGAACTGCATCACCTTGTCGGTGTTCCGGAAGTCCTCGTTGTTCTTGTTGCTGAGGTTCCGCAGCTCGATCTTCTGACCGGCCCGGTACTTCCGGAAGTCGATGAGCACCTCGTAGCGCTCGGCGGGGGCCTGCCGGAACGACTCCACCGCGGCGACCTTCGGCACCATCCCACCGTCGGTGGCGACCACGTGGAACGGGTCGCCGGTGCTGAGCTTGAACCGGTACGAACGGGAGATCGACGACACCAGGAAACGGAACCGGTAGACGCGGGGCCGGACCCGCATCTTGGGCCACGGCACCCCGTTCACCAGGATCACGTCACCCATGAAGCCGGCGTGGTCCTCGTCGTCGAAGGCCACCGAGCCGTCCGCCTTGAACGCGATGTCGCTGACCACGATCGGCACGTCGTACTGGCCCTGCGGCAGCTGCGCGGCCTCGTACCCGTCGGTCAGGTGGTACTGCCCGGCCAGGCCGGCGTAGGCGTTCGCCGCCGTGGTCCGGTGGTTGTGGTCGTGGTACCAGAGGGTCCGGGCCGGCTGCCAGTTCGGGTATCGGTACGTCTTGCACTCGCCGGGGTGGGTGTGGTCGTTGGCGTACCCGTCGTACTGCGGCAGCGACGCCGACCCGTGCAGGTGGGTGACCGTGCTGAACGGCTGCCCGTTGATCCGGTTGAGGGTCAGCGAGTTCTTGATCCGCACCTCGGAGCGGGTGCCCCGGGGAACCCGGATGGTCGGGCCGGGAAAGATCCCGTTGTAGCCGGCGATCGTCGTCGTCAGGCCGGGCACGATGCTGGCCTGCCCGGCCTTCTGGGTCAGCCGGTACCTCTGGAACGGCCCCTGGTCGTCGACGCCCTCCTCGTACGGCATCAGCACCGGCGGGCGCCGGAACATGCTCGTGTACGGCGCCGGCGTGTTCTTCGAGGCCAGCCTGCTCGACTGGGCCACCACCGCTCCGCCGCCGGCCGCGATGACCAGGCCGCCGCCACCGAGGGCGATCGCTCCCTTGAGCACGTCACGCCGACTCAGACTTCCCCGTGTCATCGAACTCCCTCACACTTCCGTCCGTCAGTCGGCAGCGAAGCTATGAGCAGGGCCTTTGGTAATCCTGTGGAAAGCCTCAACCCGGTGCCGCCGAGCGCCGAAACGTCCTCGGACGAACCCACGAGGAGGCCACATGCGCGTCAGCGTGCTCGGGCAGCTGACCGTCACCGGCGAGCACGGCGAGCCACTGCCCGCCGGTGAACTGCCCCGCCGTGCCCGTCAGGTGCTCGCGGTCCTGGCCGCACGGCACGACCGGATCCAGTCGAAGGACGCGCTCGCCGACTCGGTGTGGGGCGACGACCTGCCCGGCAACCACGTGGCCGCGCTGGAGCACTACGTGTCGGTGATCCGGCGGCGGCTCCAGCCGGACGGCTCCTCGGCGAACTGGTTCATCGTCACCCGTAGCGGCGGATATCTGTTCGACACCAGCCGGGCGGGGCTCGACCTGGCCGACCTGCGCACGCTGATCCGGCGGCTGGACGCGCCCACCCCGGGCTCGCCCGAGCGCCTGGCCGTGCACGCCGACATCCTGACCCTGGCCCGGCAGCTGCCGTTCCCGGAGGACCCGTACGCGGAATGGGCCGAACCGGTCCGCACCGAGGTGCAGGTCGCAGCCGTGAACGCACTGCTGCAGCACGCCGGGTCGACGCTGTGCGACGATCCGGCCCGTTCGCTGCGGCTGGCCCAGGAGGCGATCGAACTCAACCCGTTCCTGGAGTCGGGGTACCGGGCGGCGATGACCGCCGCGATCGCCATGGACCGGCAGGACGATGCGCTGCGGATCTTCGAGCGCTGCCGGCAGCTGCTCGACGAGGAACTCGGCGTGACGCCGTCGGCCGACCTCGTCCACCTGCAACAACAGATAGTCACCACCCGTACCGCCCCGATCTGCCCGCCGCCGCCCGCAGCACGGCCGGTGCCGGCGCCCGAGCCGGTGGTGCGGGAGCGTTTCCTGGGCCGTGTCACCGAGCTGCGGCTGCTGCTGGAGCCGGACCCGCCGCCGGTCGTGCACATCGTGGGCCCGTCCGGGTCCGGCAAGTCGGCGTTCCTGGCCGAGCTGGAACGGCACGCGCCCGGCCGGGTCGGCATCGGGCACGGCGCGTCCTCGGTCGGGGTGCTCCGGCACGCCTGGCTGCGCGCCGTCCTCACCGACCTGGGTGCGCCCGCCGAGGTGCTCGCGGTCGTCGACGCGGCCGGGCCGGAACGGCCGCTGCTGCGGCCCGACCTGGAGGTGATCGGCACCGCGCTGGACGGCCCGGAGCTGATCTTCGTGGCCATCGACGACGCCGCCGACCTGGACGCCGCCAGCGTCGCCGAGCTGTCCTGGCTCGGCCGGCACTGCCCGGCGGTGCGGATCGTGCTCACCTACTGCTATCCGTCGGAGATCGCCGAACGCCCGCTGTCCGGGCTGGGCTCGCCGGTCGTGCTGCGCCTGGAACCGCTCACCGACGGGGACCTGACCGTCCTCGGCGACAAGGATCTCGCGGAACGCACCGGCGGGATCCCCGCGCTGGTCGGGGCCGCGGCGCGGCCCACCGAGGTGTCCTACGCCGTGGCCATGCAGATCGCCCGGCAGCGCACCCGCTGGATGCCGGACCCGTCCTGGGAGATCCTGCGGCTGTGCGCGGTCCTCGGCCCGCTCAGCGTCGGCGAGTTGTCCACGCTCACCGGATATCCGCTGCCGGAACTGCTGGCCTGCGTCGACCATCTGGTCCACGCGCACCTGCTCACCGAGGACGAGGACGGCCGGGTCCGGCACCGCAGCTCGCTGACCAGCGCCGCGGTCTCCGGCCAGGTCTCCGCGGCCTCGGCCCGCTACCTGCGCCGCCGCCTCGCGGCCGACAACTGACAGGACCCGGCGGCGGGCTCCACGCAGGAGGCCCGCCGCCGGGTCACTGATCTTCATGCGGTACGGGCCACGCGTTCCGTGGCCGCGCAAGAGGCGTTCAGTTGGTCACGGTCACCGGGAAACCGAGCACCTGGCCACCGGTCGAGCTGACGAAGCTGATCGTGCGGACCGTGCCCGGGTTCGGGCCGGTCACCCGGATGCTGAACGCGCCCGCCGCGTCGACCGTGACCGGAGTGCCGACGACCCGGCCGGCCGGCGTGCCGCCCAGAACCGCGGTGATCCGCTGCCCGGCGAGCAGGTTGCTGGTGCCGGAGATGCGCCACTCGTTGTTGCCGGTGCGGTACCGGACCGTCAGCCCGGTGAACGTCTCCGCCTGCGGCCGGACCGTCACCCGCGAGGTGCTCGTGCCCGAGGGGTTCCGGGCGGTCAGCTCCAGCACGACCGGGTCGTTGGTGTAGACGTAGGCCGGGTTCGGGCCGGGGGCGGCCGGCAACGTCAGCGACGGGTAGGTGAAGGTCGGCCTGGCACCGGTCGCGCCGGTCAGCGTCACGGCCGGGCCGGACACCTGTCGCCACTGGTAGGTCTCGGCACCGGTCGACGCGGAACCGTCTAGAGTGACCGTACGGCCACGGATCACGGTCTGGTCGGCGCCGGCGTTCGCCACCGCCGGAGCGGCGCCGGTGACCGTCACGGACACGCTGACCGGAGTGCCCGCGCCGCCCGGGCCGGACACGGCCAGCCGGAACGTGTAGGTGCCCGCCTGGGTGGCGACGAACGAGGCGGCCGGGGTCGCCGCACCGGTCACGATGACCGCGGGCCCGGACGTCTGGGTCCAGGAGTACGTGTCGATCGCGCCGGTCGAGCCGGTGCCGTCGAGGGTGACCTTCTGGCCGGCCACGGCGGCGGCCGGTGCGACCGCGTTGGCCACCGGCAGATCCGGCACGAACGCCTGACCGGAACCGGTCAGCGGAACGGTCGTCGATCCGCCGCTCGACGAGGTGACGGTGACCGTCGCGGGCGGGGCGGTGACGCCGGTGAACGGGCCGGTGATCGGGCCGAATCCGGTGACCGACAGCTGCGGCGGGGTCGAGTCCGCGTCGCTGGAGGCGGCGGCGACGGTCAGGGTGCCGGCATCGGCGTCGTAGCGGGCGTCGGTGACCCGGACGACGTCGACCAGCTTGCGGGTCTTCCTGGCGACCGGGCGGTCCCCCGCGTTGACCACCTCGATGCTGGCGCCGCCGGCCGGCACCGAGCCGGTCACCGGGAACCGGCCGTAGTAGCGGCCCTTGTCGCCGCGCAGTCTGGTGGTCCGGAAACCGAGCTGGGAGTTCCCGGTCACCTCGATCGACTGGCCCGGCTCGCTGCTCGCGAAGACCTCGATGACGCCGGTGCCGTTCGCGCCGACCGTGTACGTGGCCTGGTCGATGTCGATACCCGAGTTGGCGGCGTACCGGCCCTGCACGCTGAACAGGTCGGTGGACCCGAGGTCGGCGATCACCGCGCCGCCGGCCGGGTCGACCTGCTCGACGCGGACGAAGTTCGTGCCGTACGGGCTGCCGACGACCCGGTGGTCCACACCCGGGTCACCGGTGTAACCCGCCGGTGCGGCCGGGGCGACCGCGGGGTCCCACTTCAGGAACGGGCCGACCCGGCTGGTGATCGCCTGCCCGAACGCACCCGGCGTGGTCCCGATGTCCTCGGTCATGTTGACGCCGCGGTCGTCGGCGGTCAGCTCGTCCACGCCGTACGGGTGGGTGATCCGGTAGCGGGTGCCCTCGACCGCGTCGAACCGGATCCGGATCCGGCCGAACACCATCTGGTCGCCGTCCCTCACCTCCTCGGCCGCCCAGGCGCCCTCCAGGTCCATGCCGATCCCGAAGTCCACCCCGTTGGCGAGGGTCATCTCGGCGCCGGCGAGCTGGTAGAAGAACTCGCCCGGGAAGTTGTCCGGGTACGAGACCGGTGCGTCCGGGTTCGGCACCTCGTCCGGCAGGGTCGAGCAGAGCGGGTCGTCCAGGGTCGTGCAGGCCTCCAGCCGCAGCCCGTTGCTGTCCCGGTACCAGGCCGGGAAGCCGTGCTCGGCGAGCGGACCGGCCTGGGTCAGGCTGCCCTGCCGGGTCGCGGTGGTGACCACGACCGCGGCCGCCGTGCCGGCGAGAGGCGCGATCACTGCCACGGTCACCCCCGCGGTGACCGCGAAACGACGCAGTTTCTTCTTCATTGAACTCCTCAGGTTCTCCGGGCGCCACCGGGGCGCTCGGAGGCGCACCCTGCCCGGGCGACCCTTGGTCCGCCTGAGTCCACCTGCGGAAATGCTTAGTCTTCGCTGAAAGAGTGGTGTGAGTCCGGCGCCGGTAGCCGCCGGAGGCGGGGAACGGGCGCATTGTTTCTGTGGACTGTGTGGCCGTACCGGATGCGAGGTCGGGAAAACGGTGAGGCCCGCCCACCGGAAGTGGTGGACGGGCCTCGCCGTGACGCCGGGGTTACTTGATCGCGCCCTCCATGATGCCGCGGACCAGCTGGCGACCGCCGAGGAGCAGCAGGATGACCAGGGGAACCGTGGCGACGAAGGCGCCGGCCAGCACGCGGCGGTAGACCACGTAGTTACCGCTGGCCAGGTCGGAGAGAGCGACCATCGAGGTGGGGAAGTCGGTGCCGTTCAGGGTGATCAGTGGCCACTGGAAGTCGTTCCAGGTGGCCACGAAGGTGAGCAGGCCCAGGACCGCGAGGGCGGGCCGGATCGCCGGGACGACGACCGTCCAGTAGATGCGCAGCGTGAGGGCGCCGTCGATGCGGGCCGCCTCGACCAGCTCGTCCGGGATGGCGTGCCCGATGAACTGGCGCATGTAGAAGACGCCGAAGGCGGTGACCAGGCCGGGGGCGATGACCGCGAGCAGGGTGCCGTTCCAGCCGAGCTCGTTCATCACGATGAAGAGCGCGACCACGCCGAGCTGGTTGGGCACCGTCAGGGTCAGGATGACGATGAACATCAGGACGTTGTTGCCCTTGAAGCGCAGCTTGGCGAAGGCGAAGCCGGCCAGCGAGCAGAAGAACAGCGTCGACGCGGTCACCGCGAGGGCCACGATCAGACTGTTGATCAGCGAGGCGGTGAAGAAGACGTCCTGCATGGTGAAGACCTCACGCAGGTTCACCATCAGCTGATCGCCGGGGATCAGCGCCGGCGGCGACGACATCACGGCCTCGTCGCTGCTGGTCGCGATGACGAACATCCAGTACACGGGGAAGGCCGAGATCAGCAGGATCGCGGCGAGCCCGACGTACGACTTCCAGGTGCCCGGGGTGTCCTGGGGCGCCCGGCTCAACAGGCGGCTGCTCACTTTCCGCCTCCCAGGCGCCGGGTGACCAGGGCGTTGATACCGGCCACCACCAGAATGATCAAGAACAGTGCCCAGCTCATCGCCGCGGCGTAGCCGAGGTTGAGGTCACTCCAGCCGACCCGGTAGATGAGCTGCGAGATGGTGCGCCACTGGTGGTCGTAACCACCGTTGGCCTGCGCCGGGTTCTCGTCGAAGAGCATCGGCTCGGTGAAGAGCTGGAGACCGCCGATGGTGGAGAGGACGACGGTGAACAGGACCACCGGCTGGATCATCGGCACGGTGATCTTCCACAGCTGGCGCCACGGGCCCGCGCCGTCGACCGCGGCGGCCTCGTAGACGTCCTTCGGGATCGCTTGCATCGCGGACAGGTAGAGCAGCGCGTTGTAGCCGATCCACTTCCAGTTGACCATGACGGCGATGGCGACCCAGCTGCTCCAGGTGCCCGCGCGCCAGTCGAGGGGCTGCTCCTGACCGAAGCCGACCAGCGACAGGAACCAGTTGGCCAGGCCGTTGTCGCGGCTGAAGAACACCGCGAAGACAAGCGACGACGCGGCGACCGGCGTGACGTACGGCAGCAGGATCCCGATCCGCCAGAAGGTCGCGCCACGCAGCTTGCGGTTCAGCAGGTTCGCGATCATCAGGGCGATCAGCAGCTGCGGAACGGTGGAGAGGATGAAGATGCCGAACGTGTTGACGAGGGCGTCCCAGAAGTCGGAGTCGCCCGCCAGCTTCGTGAAGTTGTCGAAGCCGACCCAGCCGTTCTTCTCCTTGTCGATGAGGTGCCAGTGCCGCAGCGACACCACCGCGTTGAAGATCAGCGGGAACAGCCCGAAGATCGCGAAGAGCACGAAGAACGGCGCGATCATCAGGTACGGGAAGGTCTTGGTGTCGAAACGGTGGAGCCAGAACTTCGGCCGCTTCGGCGGCGCGTGCTTCGGCTCCTCGGTGTGCGCGACGCGCACGTCGGTGAGGGCCACGGGTAACTCCTAGGGGCCGGACGGCGGGGCGGCCGTGGCCGCCCCGCCGTTCTCTTCGGGATGGATCAGGAGTTCGCGGCCTTCTCGGCTTCCTTGACCGCCTCGGCCCAGGCGTCAGCGGACTTCAGCGTGCCCTGGCCGACGCGGTTGATCACGTTCTCCACGGCGAGCCGGGTCGGACCGTTCTTCTTGCCCAGGTACTGCGGCTTCAGGTTCTCCGCGGTGGAGGCGAAGATCTGGCCGGTCGGGGCGTTGGTGAAGAACTCCTTCTTGTAGTCGAGGACGGCCGGGTCCTTGTAGAGCGCCGGCTGCGACGGCAGGTTGCCGACCGTCTTGAAGACCTCGATCTGCTGCTCGGGCTGGATCAGCCACTCGACGAACTTGTACGCCTCGTCGACGTTCTTGCCCTGCTTGGGGATGGTCCACCAGGAGCCGCCCCAGTTACCGCCGCCGCCCGGGATCGCGGCGATGTCCCACTTGCCGGCCTGGTCGGGTGCGGTCTTCTGAATGTGGCCGAGCATCCAGGCCGGGCAGGCCAGGACCGCGAACTGGTCCTTCTTGAAGCCCTGGTCCCAGTTCGGCTGGAAGCTGGCGAGGTTCGCCGAGATGCCGGAGTCGAGCGCCTTCATCGCGACGTCGAAGCCGACCTTCGGGCCGCCCTCCATCTGCAACTGCTCCTGCTCGTTGTAGAAGCCGACCGGCTGCTGCGAGAGGATCGGGTTGAACAGGTTGGTGGCGGAGTCGATGAACTTCTTCTTGGTCTTGTCGGTGTAGGTCTTACCGGTCTGCAGGAACGCGTCCCACGTCGGCCAGAGCTTCGACACGTCCTCGCGCGAGGTGGGCAGGCCGGCCGCCTTGAACAGGTCGGTGCGGTAGCACATGGCCAGACCGCCGACGTCGGTGCCGAGGCCGATCTGCTGCCCGGCGGCGGACTTGGAGGCCTGCCACTTCCACGGCAGGTACTTCGACTCCAGCGCGCCGGCGCCCTTGTCGGTCAGGTTGACGAACTGGTCGGCCTGCTCGCGGAACTGAACGATGAAGCCCTCGTCGACCGCCGAGATGTCCGGGGCACCGGAGCCCGCGACGAGCTTCTTCTGCAGGTCCTGGTGCTGCGCCTGGTACTCGCCGGTGTTCAGCGAGATCTTGACGTTGGGGTTGGCAGCCTCGTACTTCGTCTTCAGCTGATCCAGGCCCATGTCGCCCCAGAAGTTGATCTTCAGCGTGACCTGGGCGTTGCCGCCCTCGGTGTTGCCGCCTTCCAGGTCCTTGCCACTGCAACCCGTTATCGCCAGCGCGGCCACGAGGCCGGCGGCGCCCATGCGCAGGGCACGGCGTCCGAACTTTTCCATAGTCATTTCCTCCGCAAGGAGATCCGCATCACTGAACCGGGTAAGTTGGGGGAACCGTAAGCCCGCCTTTCAACGGTGTCAATACCCGGTTACGGGCGCGCTCCCAGTACGTATCAAGCCGGATTTATCGGACGGGCGGAAATCGACGGTTTACATCATGCGCCGTGTGCCGTAACACTTAACCGATCAAGCGCGCGTCCAGCGAACGTCCAACGTCGAGGGAGTCCGGCGGCCGCCGCCCGGCGCCCGATAAGCTCGGCAGCAGTGGGGACAGAGGAGACTGAGTGAAGCGGCCCACGATCGCCGACATCGCACGACGGGCCGGCGTGTCCAAGGGCGCCGTGTCGTATGCGCTCAACGGCCAGCCCGGCGTCTCCGAGGCGACCCGCAAGCGCATCCTGTCGATCGCCGAGGAGATCGGGTTCAACGCCAACAGCGCGGCCCGGGCCCTCTCCGGCGCACGCGCCCGGGCCGTCGGCCTGACCCTGTGCCGGCCCGCCCGGATCCTCGGCATCGAGCCCTGGTTCATGGGCCTGATCAGCGGTTTCGAGGCCGAGCTCGGCGCCCGCTCCTATGCGCTGACGTTGCAGGTGGTGGCCACCCCCGAGCAGGAGGTCGAGGTCTACCGGCGGTGGTGGGGTGAGCGCCGGATCGACGGCGTGATCGTCACCGACATCCGGGAGAACGACATCCGCATCCCGGTCCTCCTGCAGCTCCAGCTACCCGCCGTGGTGATCGGCGGCCCCGGCGACACCGGCCCGATCGCGCAGATCTGGTCCGACGACGCGGGCGCCATCACCGAGGCCGTGCGCTACCTGGTCGCCCTCGGCCACCACAAGATCGCCCGGGTCAGCGGCGTCCCCGGCCTGCTGCACACCCAGAACCGGACGAAGGCCTTCGAGAACGTCTGCGCCGCCCTCGGACTAGACAACGCGATCACCATCCCGGCCGACTACACCGGCGAGGAGGGCAGCCGCGCCACCCGGCGGCTCCTGATCGGCGGCGACCGGCCCACCGCGATCATCTACGACAACGACGTGATGGCGGTCGCCGGCCTGGCCGTCGCCCAGGAGATGGGGCTCTCCGTCCCCGGCGACCTGTCCATCGTGGCCTGGGACGACTCGCCGCTGTGCAGCCTCGTGCACCCACCGCTCACCGCGCTCAGCCGCGACATCTCGGCGTACGGGGCGCAGGCCGCTCTGGAACTGCTGAACGCCATCGACGGCCGGACCGTCGGCAACGTCGAGGCCGGCCGCGTGCACCTCACCCCGCGCGGCAGCACCGCACCGCCCCGCTAGCCGCCTCCGGCTAGGTCCGGTGGCTGTCCAGGTATGCCTCGACCCGTTCCGCCGGCCCCGGATGGCCCAGCGCGAAACCCTGGCCGTAGCGGCAGCCCGCCTCGGTGGCACGGGCGATGTCGTCGGCCGATTCCAGCCCCTTGGCCACGATGTCCAGGCCCAGCCGGCGACCGAGACTGACCACCACGTCGACCACCGACCGGTCGGACATCAGCGCCGGGCTCAGTTTCAGCATGTCGACCGGCAGCCGCCGCAGGTGCGACAGCGACGTCTGCCCCGAGCCGAAGTCGTCCAGCGCCGCCCGTACACCGAGTTTCCGCAGGCCGGCGAGGGCGGCGACGATGGCCGGCACATCCTCGTCGATCCACGTCTCGGCCACCTCGACGACCAGGCGTTCCGGTGCCAGGCCGTAGCGCCGCAGGGTCGACCCGACATACTCCGGGAACCGGGCGGTCAGCAGCTCCCGCGGCCCGATGTTCACCGACAGCCAGAACTCCTCGCCCGCCGACCAGCCGGCCAGGCGCCGGCACGCCTCCTCGAGTACCCATTCGTCCAGTTCGGCGGTGATCCCCAGCGCCGCGGCGATCGGCAGCAGTTCCTTCGGCGGGATCGGGCCCAGATCCGGATGCCGCCAGCGCAGCAGCGCCTCCACCCCGGCGGGGCGGCCGTCGGTCAGCCCGGACACCGGCTGGAAGACCAGGTCCAGCTCACCGCGGGCGGCCGCGCCGAGCAGCTGGTGCTCCAGCTCCATCCGGCGGTGCAGCAGGAGTTCGAGGTCCGGGTCGTACCATTCGACGCGGTCCCGGCCGAGCTGGCAGGCGCGCTGCCGGGCCAGATCCGCGTGCCGCAGCACCTCGTCGGAGTCGGCGCCGCCGGACAACTCGGCCAGGCCCACACTGGTGTGCAGGTCCACCGTCGCGCCGGGCAGCGGGTACGGCTCGGCCAGATTCGTGACGATGCGGGTGGCCAGGGCGTACGCCGGGATCGACGAATCCGGGGTGAGCACCGCGAACTCGTCGCCCCCGAGCCGGGCCGCGACGTCCTCCGCGCCGGTCAGGGCACGCAGCCGCCGGGCCACCTCGATCAGCACGGCGTCCCCGACCTCCCGGCTCCGGAGGTCGTTGATCTCGGCGAGCCCGTGCAGGTCGATCACCAGCAGGGTGCCGGGACGGCCCGGCCGGCGGCGCAGGGCGAGCAGGTCCCGCATCAGGGCCTGACGGTTCGCCAGGCCGGTCAGCTGGTCCAGGTAGGAGAGGCGGTGCAGGGCACGTTCCAGATGACGGCGTTCACCCACATCGCGTACGTGGACGACGAGCGCCGCCACCTCCGGGACCCGGCGCAGGTCGGAGATGGTCGACTCGGTGTCGCGCCACATCTCGGCACCGTCGCGCAGCCGGGCACTGACCAGCACCGGCGGACCGCCCTCCGGTTCGCCGTCGAGCACCGACCCGATGACCGCGAGGGCGTCCCCCACGTCGTCGGGGTGGATCAGCGAGCGGAACTCCCGGCCGATCACCTCCGGATCGCGCAGCCCGAACAGCCGGGCGGCCGCCGGTGACTGCCAGCGCACGGTCAGGTGTTCGTCGAGTACCAGGGTGAGGTCGGTGGCGCCGGTCACCAGCGACCGGAAATGTGCCTCGGTGACCCGGAGGCGGCCGGCGTACCGGCGGATGTCCCGGACCACCAGCAGCTCCCGGACGACCAGCACGCTCACCATCACGAGACCGAAGATGATCGCCTCGGTGCCGAACTCCTCGACGGTCAGCAGATGCCAGATCGCGGCGATCACACCGACCGCCGCCGGTACCGCCAGAAGCGGATAGCTGGCCAGATACTGATCCGGATTACGGGGTTCCAGCGGCGGTGGCGGCAGGTCACGACGCGAGCCGCCCCACGCCGAGGCACCCAGCCCGGCCACCACGCCCAGCCCGGCGAGCAGCTGCGCCGGGCCGGTCACGCCGAACCCCAGCACGCCGAGGGACAACATCACCAGCGAGGTGCCGGCCCCGCACCAGGCGGCCGCCCTCGGCCGCGGCCGGGCGCGCAGCACGATCACCGTGACGATCGCGATGCCGGCGGCCGCGATCAGCAGGGCCGGCACCGCACCGGGCCGGCTCGACGCCGCCGGCACCAGGTAGATCGCGAAACCCAGGCTGACACCGAGCCCGACCCCGTCGTACGCCCTCCGCAGCCGGACCACCCAGTTGCTCGCCGCGCCGGGCAGCAGCGACGTGCCCGCCACGAAACAGACCGCGGCGACGGTGAGCCCGGCGGTGATCCAGGCGGACGGGTGCTCCGGCGCCCACCACAGGACCAGCCCGGTGAGCCCGGTGCACAGGGCGCCCATGCCGACCAGGCCGGCGCCCCGGCAGGAGACGAACGCGCGTTCGGCACGGTGCAGGGCGAGAGCAGCGCGGATGAGGACGGCGCCCGCACACAGACCGGCGGTGCCGATCGCCCCCGCGAGCAGAACGGCGATCATCGACGAGTCCTCTGCTTCAGGGAACTGCACCGGGTCAACGACGGTCCCCGGATCGGGTTACGGCACGGCGTGTCGTCATCCCACGAACGGATCGTCGGTCATCCAGCGATGACGGTCAACTCCCCGCCGGGCCCGCCGAGACCGGCACGATCGCCGATCACCGCGGGTGGGAGGATGGGAGACGTGAGAAGTCGTATCCTCCTCCGCATCCGCAGGGCCGGCGCCGTGCTGGTCGCCGCGTTGCGGAGGACGAGAGGCGAGCGCAGTCGTCCCGTCCTCCGCGTCCGCAAGTCCGGCGCCGTGCTCGTCGCCGCATTGATCGCGCTGGTCGGCACGGCCCCGCTCGCCGGCTCCTCCTGGGCCCTGAGCCCCCTGTTCCTGCTCCCGATCGCCGCCCTGGTGTGGTCGTGGCGGGCGGGCACCGACGTCTACCCCGAGGAGCTGCGGGTCCGCGCCCTCTTCGGCGGCACCCGGGTGCCCTTCGCCCGGATCACCGAGTTCGCGCCCGACCGGCACGGCCGGGTCTCGGCACTGCTCGACAACGGCAACATCATCCGACTCACCGGGGTGACCCGGGAGAATCTGCCCACGGTGCTGGAGGCGTCCGACCACCTGGTCGCGGCCGGCCGGCCGGACACCACCGATCAATGAGCCGGTTCTGTCAGACGGCGCGGCTACCCTGGTCGGCATGACCGGAGGGGGTGGTTGGGTCGTGCGATTCCGCCGGAGCCGTGCGCTGGCCGCGAGTTCCACGGCCCTGCTGGCGCTGACCGCGGGGTGCAGCTTCGGGCCACCCGGCCCGGATCAGGCCGGTTCCCCGCCCAATCTGCCCCGCCCGTCGGCCGCGCCGACGGCCGGCGGTGACGACACCTCCCGCGAGGTGGCGATCACCGTGCTGGCCAAGAACCTCGAGGTCCCGTGGGGGATCGCCTTCCTGCCCGACGGCGGTGCGGTGGTCACCGAGCGCGACACCGCCCGCATCCTGAAGATCGGTCCCGAGTCCACGGCCGGCGGTCTCAAGGTCACCGAGCTGCGACGGCTCAACGAGGTCCGCGCCTCCGGCGACGGCGGCCTGCTCGGCATCGCCGTCTCCCCCGGCTACGCGACCGACAAGACCCTGTTCGTCTACTACTCCACCGATCAGGACAACCGGATCGGCAGGCTGGCCGGCGACGGCCGGCTGGAGCCCGTCCTCACCGGCATCCCGCGGTCACCCGAGCACAACGGCGGCGCCCTGGCCTTCGGCCCGGACGGCTTCCTCTACGCCGGCACCGGCGACGGCACCCCGGAGGGCGGCCAGGCGCAGAACGCCAAGAGCCTCGGCGGCAAGATCCTGCGGATCACCACGGCCGGCAAGCCCGCACCCGGCAACCCGGTCAAGACCTCACCGGTGTGGACGTCCGGGCACCGCAACGTCCAGGGCCTGGCGTGGGACGCGGCGAAGAGGCTGTATGCCACGGATCGCGGCCAGCCCCGCACCGCCGAACTCAACGTGGTGGTGAAGGGTAAGAACTACGGCTGGCCGAAAGCCGACGGCGAGAGCACCGACGCCAAGTTCACCAACCCGCTGACCTCCTGGCCCACCCAGACGTCGTCGTGCGCCGGGGTGGCCGTCCTGGAGTCGCTGGTCGCCACCGCCTGCCTGCTCGGTCAGCGGTTGCAGCTGCTCGACGTCACCGGCACCGGGACGGTGCTGGGCAGCCCGCAGGAGCTGCTGACCGACGAGTTCGGACGGCTGCGGACCGTGGTCACCGCGCCGGACGGCTCGTTCTGGGTCGGCACCTCCAACCAGGAGGACGCGGGACGCCCCAATCCCGAGGACGATCGCATCCTCCGGCTGGTCTTCTCCGACGGCGGCGCCGGCCGGAGTTGACGGCCATGACTGTTTCGTCCCGAGCCCGGCAGGGCAGATGAGGCCCCGATGATGCGAGAACGGCCCTCGTGGCGGCAGCGGTGGCGGTCGGCGACCGAGCTGACCGGCCGGGCCGCCGGGCGGACGGCCGGTCTGACCGGCCGGGTGTTCCGGCACCGGTGGGCCCGCCGTGTGCGGGTGGCCACGGCCGTCGGGCTCACCGGGGTAGCCGGCGCCCTCATCGGGGTGATGCTGTTCGCCCGCGCCGACATCAACGTGGGGCCGTTCAGTGCCGAGATGTCCGTGGAACCGTCGGTCACCGGCGGCACCGAGATCAACATCCCGCCGCTCGGGTCACTCCACCTGGACAGCCACCGGGGCCCGGTCCATCTGCGGGTCGACCTGGGCTCGCTGGACCAGAGCCGCACCGAGGCGCTGATCGACAACCCGTCGGCGATCAGCTCGGCCGGTGACCGGGCCGTCGACGAGGTGGTCGCCGGAGTGTCCCGGCTCGGGCTGCGCACCATGGGCCTGGGCGTGCTCGGCGCTCTGCTACTGGCCGCGCTGACCTTCCGCGACGTGCGCCGGACCGCGGCGGCCGGTGCGACCGCGCTGGTCGTCACCGGCGGCAGCCTGGGCCTGGCCGCCGGCACCCTGCGCCCCGACTCGATCAGCGAGCCGCGCTACGAGGGTCTGCTGATCAACGCGCCCGCGGTGGTCGGTGACGCCCGGCGGATCGCCGACAACTACGGGCGGTATGCGGAGCAGTTGCAGACGATCCTCGGCAACGTCAGCCGGGTCTACTCGACCATCTCGGCGCTGCCCGTCTACGAGCCGGCCGGCAACACCACCCGCCTGCTGCACGTCTCCGACCTGCATCTGAACCCGGCGTCGTGGGGCCTGATCCGGACCGTCGTGGAGACCTTCGAGATCGACGCGGTGATCGACACCGGCGACATCGTCGACTGGGGCAGCAGCGCCGAGACCGGATATGTGTCGTCGATCCCGTCGATCCAGGTGCCGTACATCTACGTCCGCGGCAACCACGACTCGACCGCCATCCAGGCCGCCGTCGCCGCCCAGAGCAACGCGATCGTCCTCGACAACGGCCTCGCCGAGGTCGACGGGCTGACCATCGCCGGCATCGGCGACCCCCAGTTCACTCCCGACAAGAGCGAGACGAACGAGGCCGGCGACGACGCCGCCCCCGAACTACTGACCACGGCCGGGGAGAACCTCGCCCAGACCATCCGGGGATCCGGCAAGCAGGTCGACATCGCCCTCGTGCACGACCCGGCGATGGCACAGCCCCTGTCCGGGCTGGTCCCGCTGGTCCTCGCCGGTCACCAGCACAGCCGCTCGGTCACCATGCTCCCGGCCCCTGCGCCGCCCACACCCGACCCGTCGGTGTCGGCCTCCCCGGCGCCGTCGCCGTCCGCACTCGCGGCGATCCAGCCGGTCGTCCCGACCCGCCTGATGGTCGAGGGCTCCACCGGGGGCGCCGGCCTGCGCGGCCTGGAGAACGACGATCCGACCCCGCTGAGCCTGTCGGTCCTTTACTTCGACGAGAACCGCGAGCTCAAGGCCTATGACGACATCCAGTTGGGTGGCACCGGCCAGTCCAACGTGGAGATGCAGCGCAACGTGATCGGTCTCGAGGAGCAGCCCACCCCGACACCGGTGCCCTCCACCAGCTGACGCGCTCGGCCCCATTTCCGCGGCCGGCACCACCGCCGGCCTCACCGCTCCCGCCCCGTCGCCCAGCTACCAGCCGCACCCGACCGGCTGGCGCCCACCGCTGCCTCAACACCCCCGAGACAGCGGCCAGAACCAGCCCGACCGGACCGGCTGGCGCCCACCGCTGCCTCAACGCCCCTGAGACAGCGGTCAGGACCAGCCCGACCCGACCGGCTGGCGCCCACCGCTGCCTCAACACCTCTGAGACAGCGGTCAGGACCAGCCGGGCCAGCTGGTGCCTTGCCTGATGCGCCCGGAACGGCCGGCATGGGTCAGGGCAGGCGGTGGAGGTCCAGGAGCAGGGTGCCGGTGTCCAGACCCTCGGGGTCGATCTCGATCGTGTAGGTGCCGGCCGAGGAACTGAAGCCCAGCGTGGCGACGGGTTTCGACGTGGTCAGGGTGGCGTCGACGACGTCCAGGCCGGCCGGGGTGCGTACCTTCAGGACGGTTTCCGAGGTGGTGGTCAGGGTGCCGGGACGGGCGGTCAGGCGGAACTGCTCGGCCTCGGCGGCCCGGAACGTGACGAAGGCGCGCTCGCCGGGCTGGGTGAAGGCGATCCGGGCCGGCCTGCCCGGCGTCAGGGTGGCGCTGATGGATCCGGTCAGCTGGACCGTGAGGGTGCCGGTGCGATCGGTGTCGGGGTTCACCTCGACGGTGTGCCGGCCGGTTCGGGTGACGTCGAAGTCCAGCGTGCGGTACTCGGATTCGTAGCCGACCGCACCGGACGTGTTCACTTCGCCGGACGGGCCCCGGATGTCCAGGTAGGTGTATTCGTCCTTGGCGAGGGTGCCGCGCCGGGCCACCACGGTGAGCCGCTGGCCGGCGGTCGCCGCGAACGTCAGGAACGCGCGCTCGCCCGGCCTGGTGATGGTGACCTGCTGTGCCGGACCGCGGAGTGCCAGCGTGCCGGCGGACGCTCCGGCGAGGCTGACCAGGAGCGTTCCGCGGTCCTTGGCGGCCCGGGGACTGATCCGCACCGTGTACGCCCCGGCGGCCGGTGCGGTGAAGTCGACGCTGACACTGGCCCACGTGACGATCAGCGCCCCGTCGGCCACGGTGGTGCCGTTCCGGACGATCGTCAGGTCGGTGTTGTCGGTGGCGGTGAGGGTCCGGCGCTGGGCGAGCACGGTGAGTCGCTGGCCCGCGGTGGCCTGGAAGCCCACGGTGGCGGGCCCTTTCAGGTCGAGCAGAACGGCCGGCCCACCGACGGTGAGCTGCGGACCACCTGGGCCCGGCCGACCGGAAGCGGCTGCGGCCGGGGTCGGGGCGCCGCTGCCAGGGGCTGCGGCCGCGGTCGGGGCACCGCCGGCGACGGCTGCGGTCGGGTCGCCGCCGGCGAGGGCTGCGGCCGGGGCCGGGACGCCGCCGGCGAGGGCGGCCGTCAGCGCGACGGTGAGCAATCGCCGGGGGCGGCGGGTCGCCGCGGGGTGCACTGCCACCGGGGCAGGTTATGCCACTTGATGCCGCGAATTCCGATGGAACGGGACGAAGTCCCCCGGCCCGGCGAAAAGGCGGATGCCGGTCGGATCGAAGATCAACTATCGTGACGCGGCGCTTCTCACACGGGGGTATCCATGAGTGACAGTCCGCCCGGCTCCATCCGCCCACCACTGGCCTGGGAGGTGGGTACCGGCGCCCTTCTGCTGGTCACCGCCGGGTCAGGTGTCCTCGTCGTCCTGTCGGTGGCCCTCGGCCTTGCCGTTCAGGACTACCTGGGTAGCGACGCGGACATGTCGCCCGTCCTGACCTGGCTCTATGAGAACCCGGACCGCGCCTACGGGATCGATGCTCTCGGCCTGATCCTGACGTTCGCCTCCATCGTCGGGTTCTTCGTGTGGCGGTACCGCACCCGTGCCCTGCTGCGTCGCTACGACCTCGATCCGGTCAGCCTGACCAGACATCCGGGTGTCGTGACGTGGGGCGTAGCCACCTTCATGGCCTACTGCTGCGCGGGCGGGCTGATGGAGCCGGGGACCTACGACAGTGTGGACGGCATGGTCGGCCTGCTTCAGATCGTCGTCTTCTCGGGCGTCCTGCGTCTCGTCGGTCTTGCCGGTCTCATGATCGCGATCTGGCAGATCCGGCGCCGGGTTCACCTGTCGCTGGGTGCCTACTTCCCGCCGGCCTTCATGCCACCCTCGCCGTACGCGGCAACCACGCCGCCGTACACGGCGGCACCCCCGTACACGGCTCTCCCGCCCTACACGGCGACCGCGCCATATCCGGCGACACCCCCGCCGTACGCGGCGGTCCCGACGCCTCCGGTCACACCGCTGACCCCCGCGGATGGGGACCTGCCGGTGGCGGACGACGACTTCTGGCACCGGGTCCGGCAGGCGGCCGCCGACACGGAGCTGGCCCTGCTGGAGACCAGCGGTCCGGGCCTGCACCGCTGGGTGCTGATCCCCGCCGGCCGGAATCAGGACGCGGTGCGGGAGAGCCTGACGGATCAGGACGCGGTGCGGGAGAGCCTGACGGATCAGGACGCGGTGCGGGAGAGCCTGGCGGATCTGGACGCGGTGCGGGCGAGCCTGGCGGATCTGGACGCGGTGCGGGCGAGCCTGGCCCCGGGTGCGGCGATCACCGTCTTCACCGAGCCGCCGGTCCGGCGGGAGACGAACGGACACCGGCCGCCCGAGGCAGCCGAATATCACGGTCTGCTGGAGAGCGCCGTGACCGGTGCGCTGCGCCATCAGCCGGTCGGGCCGCGAACCCTGCTGAGTTTCCTGGACCGTGCCGAGACCGGGGGACGGTGGGCCCTCTACCCGATCGGCGACCCGAACGCGCTGACCGCCCGCATGCCCTGAACAGGGACGACACCCGGCCTCGCGGACACGGGACCCGGCGACCCGAACGCGCAGACCGCCCGCCTGCCCTGAACAGGGACGACACCCGGCCTCGTGGACACGGGACCCGGCGGCCCGAACGCGCTGATCGCTCGCCTGCCCTGAATGGGAACGACGCCCGGTCCCGTGTTCACGGGGCCGGGCGTCGACCGTACAGCTGAAGGTTTCAGGAAGCGCCGAGCCGGGCGAGGATGAGCTCGCGGACGGTCTTGGCGTCCGCCTGACCCCGCGTGGTCTTCATGACCGCGCCCACCAGGGCGCCGGCCGCGGCGACCTTGCCGTCCCGGATCTTGGCGGCGATGTCGGGGTTGGCGGCGATCGCCTCGTCGACGGCGGCGGTGAGCGCGCCGGTGTCGTTGACCACCCCGAGCCCGCGGGCGGCCATCACCTCGGCCGGGTCGCCCTCGCCGGCGACGACGCCCTCCAGGACGGTCCGGGCGAGTTTGTCGTTGAGCTTGCCCTCGTCGACGAGTTTCTGCAGCTCAGCGACCTGGGCGGGGGTGGCGCCGACGGCGGACAGCTCGATGTCCTGCTCGTTGGCACGGCGGGCCAGCTCACCCATCCACCACTTGCGGGCACCGGCCGGGGATGCGCCCGCGGCGATGGTCTCCTCGATCAGGTCGACGGCCCCGGCGTTCGCCACCGACTGCATGTCGAGCTCGGAGATACCCCAGTCCTCGCGGAGACGGGCCCGCTTGGCACTGGGCCGCTCCGGCAGCCCGGCCTTGAGCTGGGCGACCCACGCCGGGTCGGGCGCGATCGGCACCAGGTCGGGCTCGGGGAAGTAGCGGTAGTCGGTCGCGGTCTCCTTGGAGCGGCCCGGCCGGGTGTCGCCGGTGGTCTCCTGGAAGTGGCGGGTCTCCTGGAAGATCCGGGTGCCGACGTCCAGGAGGCCGGCCTGCCGGATCACCTCGGAACGGACCGCGCGCTCGACCGAACGCAGCGAGTTGACGTTCTTCGTCTCGGTACGCGTACCCCATTCCTCGCCCGGCAGGTTCAGCGAGGTGTTGACGTCGCAGCGCAGCGAGCCCTGCTCCATGCGGACGTCGGAGACGCCGAGGGAGCGGATGATGTCACGCAGCTCGGCGACGTAGGCCTTGGCGATCTCGGGGGCCAGCGCGCCGAGGCCGGGGACCGGTTTGGTGACGATCTCGACGAGCGGGATGCCGGCCCGGTTGTAGTCGACGAGCGACTCGGTGGCGCCGTGGATCCGGCCGGTGGCCCCGCCGACGTGCAGGGTCTTGCCGGTGTCCTCCTCGATGTGCACCCGCTCGATGCCGATCCGGTACTCCTTGCCGTCGACGACGACGTCCACGTAGCCGTCGACGCAGAGGGGCTCGTCGTACTGCGAGGTCTGGAAGTTCTTCGGCATGTCGGGGTAGAAGTAGTTCTTCCGCGCCATCCGGCACCACTCGGCGATCGAGCAGTTCAGCGCCAGGCCGATCCGGATGGTGGCCTCGATGGCCGCGCCGTTCATCGCGGGCAGCGCGCCGGGCAGCGCCAGGCACACCGGGCAGACCTGGGTGTTCGGCTCGGCGCCGAATTCGGTCTTGCAGCCGCAGAACATCTTGGTCTGCGTGCCCAGCTCGACGTGCGTCTCCAGGCCGATCACCGTCTCGTAACGGCTGGTGGCGTCTTCGTAGGACGGCAGCGCGATGGTCGTCATGTGCGTGCGGCTCCGGCTTTGAGGACATCGGGACGAGCCCCAAGCCTAGTCGCCCGGTCTGACGGACTCTGCAACCGCCCAGGAAGATCTACCGCATGCGCCGCACCTCGACCGTCGCCGCCCTCGCCGCGACTCTTCTCATCACCGGCTGCACCGCGGCCGACAAAGACAAGCCCGCGCCGGCGGCTTCCACCACCGGCGAGACGAAGATCGACTACAGCGCCTGGGCGGCCGGCCGGTCCACTCCGGTGGCCGATCAGCTCTACCCGGAGAAGGGCAACGCCGGCCTGGACGTTCTGCACTACGGGCTGGAGCTGGACTGGAAGCCGGACACCAAGGTCCTCACCGGTACGGCCACCCTGCGGATCCGCCCGGTCGCCGACGCGGGCGAGCTCAAGCTGGACTTCACCGGCCTCGCCGTCGACAGGGTGACCGTCGACGGGAAGGCGGCCACCGGCACGGTCGAGAAGGGGAAACTGGTCGTGCCCGGCGCGGTCACCGCGGACCGGCCGGTGACGCTGACCGTCGCCTACCACGGCACCCCGAAGCAGGTGGAGATGCCGTCCCACCGCGGCGACGCCTCCGAGGGCATCGGCATGCGGTCGTCGAAGGACGGCGTCCTCTGGACCATGCAGGAGCCGTGGGGAGCGCTGACCTGGTATCCGGTCAACGAGCACCCGTCCGACGAGGCGCTCTACGACCTGGCGGTGACCGTCCCGCAGGGCTGGGCGGCGGCCGCGAGCGGCACACCCGGCCCGATCGAGGGGAGCACCTACCGCTACCGCAGCGTGGACCCGGTGGCGGCGTACGTGACGACGCTCGCCGTGGACCGGTACAAGAGGATCGAACAGACCGGGCCGCACGGGCTGAAGATCACCCACTTCGTGGTGCCGAAGAGTGACGACCGCTACCTGAGCACGCTGAAGAAGACACCGAAGCTGATCGAGTGGCTGGAGAAGCGGTTCGGGCCGTACCCGTACCCCTCGGCCGGCGCCCTGATGAACGGCTCCATCTCCGCCATGGAGACGCAGCAGATGCTCAGCATGGGCCGGGCGGCGTTCACGGAGAGCGACCTCAGGGAGTTCGAGGCGGTGTTGGTCCACGAGTACGCCCACCAGTGGTTCGGCAACGCGGTCACCCCGAAGACGTGGACCGACCTGTGGCTCAACGAGGGCTTCGCCACCTACGTGCAGAACCTGTACGAGCAGGAGCTGTACGGGTTCGACGACGCCTACCTGGAGAAGTATCTGCGGGAGGCGGACGCCAGGCTCCGCAAGCGGGTGGGCCCGCCGGGGAAGCCGACCGCCGGCACCTTCGCCGAGAGCAACGTCTACGTCTGCCCGGCGGCCATGCTGAAAGAGCTGAACGACGCGCTCGGTGACGAGAAGTTCTTCGCGCTGGCCGCGGCGTGGGTGGAGAAGAACCGCAACACCAACCAGGACCGGGCCTCGTTCACCGCCTTCGTGAACGAGCAGACCGGTAAGGACTTCACCAAGCTGATCGACGCCTGGCTGGACTCGCCGACGACACCCGCCTGAGCGGATGAAGAGGGGGCCCGGGCCCCCTCTTCATCCGCTCAGAGCGCCGGCGGCGTGAAGGTGCCGACCGCCGACTCCAGCGCGGCGGCGACCCGGTACATCCGGTCGTCGGCCAGCGTCGGGGCCATGATCTGGAAGCCGACCGGCAGGCCCTCGGAAAGACCGCAGGGGACCGAGATCGCCGGACCGCCGTACAGGTTCGTCGGGATGGTGAACAGGTCGGCGAGATACATCTGGTACGGGTCGCTGGTCCGCGACCCGAACGGGAACGCCACGAACGGGGTGGTCGGCGAGACCAGCACGTCCACCTGCTCGAACGCGGCCTGGAAGTCCCGGGTGATCAGGGTCCGGACCTTCTGTGCCTGGCCGTAGTAGGCGTCGTAGTAGCCACTCGACAGCGCGTAGGTGCCGAGGATGATCCGCCGCTTGACCTCGGGGCCGAAGCCCTCGTCCCGGGTCAGCGACATGACCTCCTCCAGCGACCGGCTGCCGTCGTCACCACTGCGCAGGCCATACCGCACGCCGTCGAAGCGGGCGAGGTTGGACGAGCACTCGCTCGGGGCGATCAGGTAGTAGGCGGGCAACGCGTACTGGAAGTGGGGGCAGGACACCTCGACGACCTCGGCACCCAGCTTGACCAGTGCCTCCAGGGACTCCCGGAACGCGGCGGTCACACCGGGCTCGGAGCCGTCACCGGCGAACTCCTTGACCAGGCCCAGCTTCACCCCGGTCAGATCGCCGGTCGCGCCCCGGCGGGCGGCGGCCACCACGTCCGGCACCGACTGCGGGATCGAGGTCGAGTCGCGCGGGTCGTGGCCGGCGATCACCGCGTGCAGCAGGGCGGTGTCCTCGACGGTCCGGCCGCAGGGGCCCGGGGTGTCCAGCGAGGAGGAGAACGCGATGAGGCCGTAGCGCGAGGTCCCGCCATAGGTCGGCTTGGCACCGACCGTGCCGGTGACCGCGCCCGGCTGGCGGATCGAGCCGCCGGTGTCGGTGCCGATCGCGAGCGGCGCCTCGTAGGCCGCGAGCGCCGCCGCCGAGCCGCCACCCGAGCCGCCCGGGATCCGGCCCAGGTCCCACGGGTTTTTGCTCGGACCGTACGCGCTGTACTCCGTGGAGGAGCCCATCGCGAACTCGTCCATGTTGGTCTTGCCGAGGATCGGCATGCCGGCCGCCTTGAGCCGCTCGACGATCGTCGCGTCGTATGGCGGCTTCCAGCCCTCGAGGATCTTGGAGGCGGCCGTGGTCGGGATGCCCTTGGTGGCCATCACGTCCTTGACGGCGATCGGCACACCGGCCAGCGGCCCGGTGATCTCGCCCCGGTCGACCGCGGCCGCGGCCTCGAGCGCACCGGCCCGGTCCACGTGCAGGAACGCGTGGACGCGCTCGTCCACGGCGTCGATCCGGTCGAGGTGGGCGGTCGCCACCTCGACGGCGGAGACCTCCCTCTTCCCCATGAGGGAAGCGAGCTCAGCGGCGGAAAGCCTGGTCAGGTCACTCACGGTCAGACCTCCTCGTCCAGGATCCGCGGCACGCGGAAGCGGCCCTCGTAGGCGTCCGGCGCACCGGACAGCGCCGCGTCCTGCGCCAGGCTCGGCGTGGGGACGTCATCGCGATACACGTTGGTCAACGGGACCGAGTGCGAGGTCGGCGGAATGTCCTCCGCGGCCACCTCACCGACCCGGGCGACCGACTGGAGGATCACGTCGAGCTGGCCCGCGAACCGGTCCAGCTCCTCCTCGGTCACGGCGAGCCGCGACAGGCGCGCCAGGTGCGCTACCTCTTCGCGGGAGATGGCGGCCATCCTGCCCCCTTGCTGATCAGTTACTTGACGTTTGCGATGTGCCCACAGAGTCTATTTCGCCGCGATTCCCGGGTCGGACCGGGCGGTACCGCCCCAGCCACTCCCGGAGATCCGCGGCCGGCATCGGCCTGGCGTGGAACCAGCCCTGCGCGGTGTGACAGCCGGCGGCGGCCAGAAGACGCCAGGTCACCTCGTCCTCCACACCTTCCGCGACGGCACGGAGGCCGAGGGCCTCGGCCAGACCGACCACCGATCGTACGATCGCCGCGTCCCCGGCGTCACCGGCCATACCGAGCACGAACGAGCGGTCGATCTTGACCTCGGACAGCGGCAGTCTCCGCAGGTGCTGCAATGACGAGTACCCGGTGCCGAAGTCGTCCAGCGAGATCGCCACCCCCATCCGGGACAGCCGGGTGGTGGTCTCCAGCACGCGGTGCGGATCCGCCATCAGCGCGCTCTCGGTGATCTCCAGCTGGAGCAGGTCGGCGGGCACCGCGTACCGGTCGAGGAGTGCCCCGACCCGGTCGGCGATGTCACCGGCGTGCAGGTCACGGGCGCTCACGTTGACCGCCGCCCGCAGCGGTGCGCCGGCGTCGCGCCACGCCGCCAACTGCGCCACCACCTCCTCCAGCACCCGGGCGGTGAGCAGGCGCATCACCGGGGTCGGCTCGGCCGCCCGCAGCAGTTCCTCCGGCCCGATCGTGCCGCGCCGCGGGTGCCGCCAGCGCAGCAGCGCCTCCACCCCGACGACCGCGCCGGTCGCGATCGCGATCTGCGGCTGGTAGTAGAGGACTATTCCGTCGTCCGGCGGCTCCCGGCGCAGCGCGGTCCGCAGGTCGGCGACCAGACTCAACCGGTCGGGCGTGTGCTTGGCGGCCTCCGGCCCGTGCACCGCGACCTGATCACCGCGCTGTTTCGCCTCGTACATCGCCGACTCGGCCTCCCGCAGCAGGGTGCCGCCGTCGCGACGGCCCGCCTGCAGGGCTATGCCGATCGACGCGCTCAACTCGACCGGGGTGCCGTCCAGCGGGAACGGGCGGCTCAGCGCCTCGGTCAGGTGCTGGGCGATCCGCCGGGCCGACGCCGGGTCCTCGACCCGGGTGGCGAGCACCGCGAACTCGTCCCCACCGAGCCGCACCACCAGGTCGTGGGCCGGGACCACCGCGGTGAGGCGGTCGGCGACCCGGCTCAGCAGCCGGTCGCCGGCCCCGTGCCCGAGCGCGTCGTTCACCGCGCGGAACCGGTCCAGGTCGAGCAGTAGCAGCGCCCGGCGCCGGTCGGCGGGGCGCTCGGCGATCGCGATCTGCAGGGCGCGCCGGTTGGGCAGGCCGGTCAGCGGGTCGAACCGCGCGGCCCGCTCCGACTCGCCGGCCCAGCGGACCATCCGGTGCACGGCGTGCAGGGCCACCAGGGCGAGGGGCAGCAGGGCCGGGCTGACCAGGGCGGCGACCAGGACCACCGGGCCGAGCAGCAACAGCGCGGCGGAGGCCAGGAGATCGGCGTGACCGCGGCGGCGCCGGGCCGGGGCGTGGCCGTCCGAGGTGAGGGCGCGAACCAGGCCGGCGACCGCGTGCCGGGCGGTGATCCAGGCGGCCGCGGCCACACAGATGAGCATGGCGTCCCACCAGTCGGGGCTCGGGTCGATGCGCAGCCGGCCCAGGCCGGCCACCGCCGCCGCCGCGCTGAGCGCGGCCACATGCTGCAGACCCAGATGCACGGTACGCCGCAGCGAGTGCCGCATCCGCGCCCCGGCCACCGCCACCGCGACCAGTTGCACCGCGATCGCCGGAGCCGCACCCCAGGCCAGCGCCACCGCGAAGGTGAAGCAGATGGAGGGCAGGATCACCGCGCTGGCCCGGCGCCCGGGAACCACGTAGGGCCGGGCGTCGACGAGGACGGCGAGCAGTGCCATCGCCCAGAAGGCCGGTGGCAGGGCGTCGGCCGGCCCGAGCAGCAGCAGGGTCAGGGCCACGACGCCGGCCGAGGCCGTGGAGACGATCACCGTCCGCCGGTGCCGCCGGCCGTCCGTCCGTGGGCGAGCGGCATCCATGCGACCTCCACGATGGCCTCGATCACCAATCGCATACACCATAGATCCATATGGCGGTTTTTGCCTTAAAGCACCTATACGTAGTTAGACACCCCTAATGTCCTGAACGTGGGATCCGTCACGATTCACCCTTCCGGGGTGGTCTCGGCGACGGCGCGGGCCGCCTCCGGGCCCTCGGCGAGCAGCACGGCGAACCCGGCCTCGTCGAGCACCGGCACCTTGAGAGCGACCGCCTTGTCGTACTTGCTGCCGGGGTTCTCCCCGACCACCACGAAACCGGTCTTCTTCGACACCGAGCCGCTCACCTTGCCGCCCCGGGACGTGATCTCCTCGGCCGCCCTGTCCCGGGTGTAACCGGCGAGCGTGCCGGTCACCACCACGGTCAGCCCGTCCAGCGTGCGCGGGCCGGTCTCGACCCGCTCGTCGGCCATCACCACACCGGCCGCCCGCCACTTCTGGATGATCTCGCGGTGCCAGTCGACGGCGAACCACTCACGCAGGCTCTCCGCGATGGTCGGCCCGACACCGTCCACCGCGGCGAGCGGGTCGACGGCCTTGGCGGCCCTCCGCCGGGTCGCCGTAGCGGCCGCCTCCACCTCGCCCGCGTCCGCCTCGCCCGCGTCTGCCTCATTCTCGTCCACCGAGGCAGCGTCCATGTGGGCAGCATCCGCCGGAGCAGCGTCCGCGGACGCAGCGTTCGCCAGCGGGGCATCCGTCTGGGCATCCGCCAAGGCGGCATCCGCCCGCGCGGCATCGGCTCCGGCCGGCGGGAATGCGGCCGACGTCTGCTCGATGAGCTCCTCGATCGCCGCCATCGAGCCGAACTCCAGCGCCAGCGCGCCGGCCGCATCCGGTCCGACGTGGCGGATCGACAGTCCGCGCAGGATACGGGCGAGCGGCCGCGTCTTCGCCTCGGCCAGGCTGGCCAGCATCTTGGTGGCGTTGGCGCCGAGCGTGCCGTCCTTCTTCACGAAGAACGGGGCCCGCAGCAGATCCTCCTCGGTGAGGTTGAACAGGTCACCCTCGTCGAACAGCACACCCGAGTCGATCAGCGCCCGCGCCGACTTCTCCCCCAGCACGTCGATGTCGAGGACGTTGCGATGACCGACATACGTCAGCCGCTCGCGGCGCTGGCCCAGGCAATACCGCGAATTCGGGCAGCGGATGTCGATGTCGCCCTCTTTCGCCGGGGCCAGCGGGGTGCCGCAGTCGGGGCACTCGGTGGGCATCACGAACGCCCGCGCGTCCGCCGGGCGCAGCTCCAGAACCGGCCCGAGGATCTCCGGGATCACGTCGCCGGCCTTGCGCAGCACCACGGTGTCGCCGATCAGCACGCCCTTGCGGACCACCTCCTGCGCGTTGTGCAGGGTGGCGAACTCGACCTCCGACCCGGCCACCACGACCGGCTCCACCACGGCATACGGGGTGACCCGGCCGGTGCGGCCCACGTTGACCGCGATGTCGAGAAGCCGGGTGGTGACCTCCTCCGGCGGGTATTTGTACGCGATCGCCCAGCGTGGGGCTCGGCTCGTCGAACCCAGCCGCCCCTGGATCGCCACGTCGTCGATCTTGACCACCACGCCGTCGATGTCGTGCTCGACGTCGTGCCGGTGCTTGCCGTAGAACTCGATGAACTCGCGCACCCCGGCCAGGTCGTCGACCAGCTTCCACCGCGAGCTGACCGGCAGCCCCCACGCCCTCATCGCCTCGTAGGCCGCCGACTGCGAGGCCGGGCTGAAGCCCTCACGCGCGCCGAGACCGTGCACCACCATGCCCAGCCCGCGCGCGGCGGTGACCCGTGGGTCCTTCTGCCGCAGGCTGCCCGACGCCGCGTTGCGCGGGTTCATGTACGTCGGTCTGCCCTGCTCGACCAGCATCGCGTTGAGTGCCGCGAACGCCTCCGCCGGGAAGTAGATCTCGCCGCGCACCTCGACCAGATCGGGCAGGTCGTCGCCGGTCAGCCGCTCCGGGATGTCGGCGATGGTGCGCACGTTGGGCGTCACGTCGTCACCGACGCGCCCGGTGCCCCGGGTGGCGGCACGGACGAGCACGCCCTTCTCATACGTCAGGTTGATTGCCAGGCCGTCGATCTTGAGCTCGCAGAGGAAGCGCACCGGCCCGCCGGCGTCGCGCTCCGCGCGCTCGGCCCATGCCGTCAGCTCGTCGAGGCTGAACACGTTGTCCAGCGACATCATCCGCTCGGCGTGCTCGACCTTGGGGAAGTCACCGGAGACCGTGCCGCCGACGCTCTGGGTGGGCGACTCGGGGGTGCGCAGCTCGGGGAACTCCGCCTCCAGCGCCTCCAGCTCGCGCAGCAGCAGGTCGAACTCGGCGTCCGACACCGTCGGGGCGTCGAGCTGGTAATAGCGGTGCTGGTGCTCGCGGATCTCGTCGGCCAGCTCGGCATGCCGGGACGCCGCCCGCAGAGCCGGATCCGCCTCGGGTGTAGCCACTGAACCGAACCTCCGTGTCAGGAATACCTAGGTGGCACGGTAGTCCCACCCCCTGACACTTTCCGCCCTCAGACCTCGGCGATCCGGCGGCCGGCCTCCGTACACGCCTTGAGCAACGCGCGAACATACCCCACCGGCGCGCCCGCCAGCCCGCACGCCGGAGTGATCACGACCTGCTCGGGCAGCCGCGCCGGCGGGAAGCCGAGACGCCGCCACAGGGTGCTCACCCGCTCGGCGATCTGCTTCGACTCCGGGGGCCGCCCACCGGGCGGGCGGGTCGGCGCCGCGCCCGCGAAGATCCCCAGGCCGGCCTCGATCGCCTCGCCCAGCGGGTCCAGGTCCTTGATCAGCGACAGGTCGAGGGCCACCGCCACGGCACCGGCGTCGCGGATCACCTGGAGCGGGATCTGCGGCGCGCAGCAGTGCACGATCACCGGAGCGCCGGCGGCGTCGACCACGGTCCGCAGGCGGGTCGCCGCGTCCGGGCCGTCCACCTCCCGGTACGCGCTGAGCCCGCTCTCGGTCGGCACCCGCCCGGCCATCACGGTCGGCAGGGACGGCTCGTCCAGCTGGAGCAGGATCGTGGCGCCGGGCACCCGCTTGCGCACGTCGGCCACGTGCCGGCGGAGTCCCTCGGCGAGTGAGTCGGTCAGATCCCGGACGGCGCCCGGGTCCCGCAGCATCCGGCCGCCGATCGGCAGATCCAGACCGGCGGCGAGGGTCCACGGCCCGGCCGCTTGGATCTTGAGCGGCCCGGTGTATCCGTCGGCCTGCTCGGTCAGCTGGTCCAGGTCACGTTCCAGCAGGTCAGCGGTTTGGCGCAGATCTTTTCCGGGCCTCGAGCTGATCTGCCACCGCCCGGCGTAGATCTCGACCGGCAGCTCGACCAGGAATCCGGCGGTCCGCCCGATCATGTCCGCTCCCGGGCCGCGATCCGGCAGCTCGGGCAGGTGCGGCAGGCCGGGCAGCTCACCCAGGACGATGCGCTGGGCCTCGGCGATGTCGATACCCGGCAGCGACCCGATGCCGGTCGCGGCGCCCGGCCCCCACGGGAAGTCAGGCATGTGACTCGGCCCGCGCGCCGGCCGTGATCGTCGCCGAGCCGAGCACGATGTCGCCGCCGGGGTCGGGCCGGTAGGCCACGATCGCCTGACCGGCGGCGACCCCCCGCGCGGGCGATTTCAGGGTCGCCACCAGCGTCTCCCCGGTCACCGACACCGACGCGCCGACGACCTCGCCGTGCGCCCGGAGCTGGACCTCACAGTCCGTGGTGTCCGATGCCGCGTGCCAGATCGGGCGGTCGGCCGTCACCACGTCCACGGCGAGGTCCTCGCGCGGCCCCACGGTCACCGTGTTGGAGACGGGCGTGATCGAGAGCACGTAGCGCGGACGGCCGTCGGCGGCCGGGACCCGCAGGTCGAGGCCCTTGCGCTGGCCGATGGTGAACCCGTAGGCACCGTTGTGCGTGCCGAGTCTCTCCCCGGTCCGCCCGTCGACGATGTCGCCGGGCGCCGACCCGAGCCGGCTCTCCAGGAACCCGCGGGTGTCACCGTCGGAGATGAAGCAGATGTCGTGCGAGTCGGGCTTGTCGGCGACGGCCAGGCCCCGCTCGGCCGCCTCGGCCCGGACCTGTTCCTTCGTCGAGTCACCGAGGGGGAAGATCGCCCGGTCCAGCTGCGCGCGGGTCAGCACGGCCAGCACGTACGACTGGTCCTTGGGCAGGTCGACGCTGCGGCGCAGCAGCCCGTCGGCGCCCAGGCGGGCGTGGTGGCCGGTGACCACCGCGTCGAAGCCGAGCGCGACCGCCCGGTCCAGCACGGCGGTGAACTTGATCTTCTCGTTGCAGCGCAGGCACGGGTTCGGTGTGCGGCCCGCCGCATACTCGTTGACGAAGTCGTCGACCACGCTGTCGTGGAACTCCTCCGCCATGTCCCAGACGTAGAACGGGATGCCGATCACGTCGGCCGCCCGGCGCGCGTCGCGCGAGTCCTCCAGGGTGCAGCAGCCGCGCGCCCCGGTCCGGAACGTCTGTGGATTACGGGCCAGCGCCAGGTGCACCCCGGTGACGTCATGGCCGGCATCCCGGGCGCGCGCGGCGGCGACCGCGGAGTCGACACCACCCGACATGGCCGCAAGAACTCGCATGAACCCCAGCCTATCCGGGCCCGGTGCGCACCTGTTCAGCGCGGCATCGGCGAACGGCCGGGCCGGTCAGCGCGGCGTCTTCCAGGCACCGGCCCGCCGGGCCCGCTCCACCGCTCCGGGCAGGGCCACGAGCAGCGCGTCCACATCCGCCTTCGTACTGTCGTGCCCGAGGCTGAACCGCAGCGACGACCGCGCCCGCCCGTCGTCGGCGCCCATCGCGAGCAGCACGTGACTGGGCTGTGCCACCCCCGCCGAGCACGCCGACCCGGTCGAGCAGTAGATCCCCTGCGCGTCCAGGAGCAGCAGCAACGCGTCCCCCTCGCAGCCGGGGAAGGAGAAGTGCGCGTTGCCGGGCAGCCGGCCGTCCGGGTCGCCGTTGAGGATCGCGTCCGGAATCGCGGCCCGCACCCGGCCCACCAGGTCGTCCCGCAGCGCGGCCACCCGGGCCGTGTGCTCCTCGCGCTCGGTGACCGCGGCCTCGACCGCCGTGGCGAACGCCACCACACCGGGTGTGTCCAGGGTCCCCGATCGCACGTCCCGCTCCTGGCCGCCGCCGTGCAGCAGCGGGGTGCACGGCACGTCCCGGCCGAGCAGCAGGGCACCCACCCCGACCGGCCCGCCGACCTTGTGCCCGGTGAGCGTCAGCGCCGCGGCCCCGCTGCCCGCGAAGTCGACCGGGACCTGCCCGACCGCCTGCACCGCGTCGGTGTGAAAAGGGACACCCGCGCCCGCCGCGATCGCCGCCAGCTCGGTCACCGGCTGCACCGTACCGACCTCGTTGTTGGCCCACTGCACGCTGACCACCGCGATCTCGTCGCCGTGCGCCCGCACCAGCTCGGCGAACTCGGCCGGATCGACCCGTCCCGCCGCGTCCACCGGCTGCAACGTGACGTCGGCGCCCTCGTGCCGCCCGAGCCACTCGACCGCGTCCAGAACGGCGTGGTGCTCCACCGCCGAGGCCACCACACGCCGCTTCCGCGGATCGGCGTCCCGGCGTGCCCAGAAGATGCCCTTGGCCGCGAGATTGTCGGCTTCCGTGCCGCCGCCGGTGAACACCACTTCCGACGGCCGCGCTCCGAGCACCGCGGCCACCCGCTCGCGCGACTCCTCCACCAGCCGTCGCGCGCCCCGCCCCGCCGCATGCAGCGAAGAAGGATTCCCAAGCTCACGCGCCGCCGCGACGTAGGCGTCCAGCGCGGCGGGCAGCATCGGCGTGGTCGCCGCATGATCAAGGTAGGCCATCACCGTCAAGCTTAGGCCGTCCGCCCGCCGTCTTCGGTGCCCGTCCTCCCCCAAAGATCAACACCACACTTCCGCTCCGGTACGCCGCAGCCCGCCCCCGACCGCATCGGTCCCGCCCCGTCCGTCCCGCGCGGGGCAGGCGGTGGTCCGGGCCGATGGGCGCCCGCCGGGGGAAAACGGAACGGCCCGGCGGAGGACCGCCGGGCCGTGACCGTATGCCTGTCTCACTTACGCTTGCGGATCTCCTCGGCGGCCTGCGGGATCACCTTGAAGAGGTCGCCGACCACGCCGAAGTCGGCCAGCTCGAAGATCGGGGCCTCGGCGTCCTTGTTGACCGCGACGATCGTCTTCGAGGTCTGCATGCCGGCCCGGTGCTGGATCGCACCGGAGATGCCGAGCGCCACGTACAGCTGCGGCGACACCGTCTTGCCGGTCTGCCCGACCTGGAACTGGTGCGGGTAGTAACCGCTGTCGACCGCCGCACGCGACGCGCCGACCGCACCGCCGAGCAGGTCGGCCAGCTCCTCGACCAGCTTGAAGTTGTCCGCGTTGCCGACGCCGCGACCGCCGGAGACCACGATGCCGGCCTCGGTCAGCTCGGGGCGCGAGCCCTTCTGCTCGACGACCCGCTCGACGACCTTGGTCAGCTTGTCGGTCCCGGAGACGGCGACCGTCAGCTGCTCGACCGCGGGGGACGCGGCGGCGGGCACCGGGGTGACCGAGTTCGGGCGGACCGTGACGATCGGCAGGCCCTTGGTCACCTTGGACTTGACGATCGCGGAGCCGGCGAACACGGCCTGGGTGGCGGTGCCGTCGGCGGCGACCTCGACCGCGTCGGTGAGCAGGCCGTTGTCCAGCTTGATCGCCAGGCGGGCGGCGATCTCCTTGCCCTCCTGGGTGGAGGCGAGCAGCACGGCGGCCGGCTGCACGCTCTTGACCAGCTCGGCGATCACGGTGGCCTTGGGGGCGACCAGGTAGCCGTCGACGTCCTCACCGGACGCCGCGTAGATCTTCTCGGCGCCGTACTCACCCAGCTTGGCGGTGTCGGCGTCGCCGAACACCACCGCCGAGACGGACCCGAGTCCACGGGCGATCGTCAGCAGCTCGAGGGTGACCTTCTTGACGCCGTTCTCGACGACGACCAGTACTTCAGCCATGTCTTCCTATCCCCTCAGACTCAGACGAACTTCTCGGTGGCGAGGTACGAGACGAGCTGCTCGCCACCGTTGCCCTCGTCGACGACCTTGGCGCCACCGGTGCGTGCCGGGCGCTTGGTGAATTCCAGCACCTGGCTGGTGGCGCCGGCGAAGCCGACCTCGTCACCGGAGATGCCCAGGTCACCCAGGGAAAGGGCCTGCACCGGCTTCTTCTTGGCGGCCATGATGCCCTTGAAGGACGGGTACCGCGGCTCGTTGATGGTGTCCCACACGCTCACGATCGCCGGGGTGGCGGCCGTGACGACCTCGTAGCCCTCGTCGGTCTGCCGCTCGACGGTCAGCTGCGAACCGTCCACGGTGAGCTTGCGGGCGCCGGTGAGGGCCGCCACGCCGAGGAGCTCGGCCAGCATGTGCGGGACGACCTGGACACGGCCGTCGGTGGACTCGGCGCCACTGAGGATCAGGTCGGCGTTCAGGGTGCGCAGCGCGGCGGCGAGCACCTTGGACGTGGCGACCGCACAGGAGCCGTGCAGGGCGTCGTCCTGCACGTGGACAGCCTTGTCGGGCCCCATGGACAGGGCCTTGCGGATGGAGTCGGTAGCGCCTGCCGGACCGACGGTCAGGACGGTCACCTCGCCGCCGTGCGCCTCTTTGATCTTCAGCGCTTCCTCGATGGCGTACTCGTCCATCTCGTTGATGACGTTGCTCGACGAGGCTCGGTCCACCGAGAAATCAGCGCTCAGGGTGCGCTCGGCACCGGAGTCGGGTACCTGCTTCACCAGTACGACGATGTTCATCGCGCTCCTACGACCCTCCTGTATTGAACGCACCGTTGCGGTCGACCCTGTCCTTGGCGCCGGAACGATGCCGGGGCGGCGGACATGTCAGCCAGGTTACCCGCCAGTAGCTTCACTGTTGCCGGCCACCCAGAGTGACACACCTCACCCGCATGGCGATCTCGATCGCTACAGTGGGCGATGAGGAGGTGTCAGACATGTCCGGTCAAAACGTCTCACTCGTGGAGGGCACAAGCCCATCCACGACCCATACTCCCTCACGCCCCGATCCCCTGGAGCCGCAGTCCCATGGACGAGCGGGCCCGGACTCCCCGTGGTGCCTGTGCGGACGGCCACGCGAGGCGTGCGTGAGTGACGAAGTCCGCAATCTCTGGCACCACCTTCTTGACCCATTAGGTCAATAATCGGCAGCGTGTTCGGTGAGCTGAGGCATTGGTTCGGCACGTCACAGACCGGCAGCACTCCCGACTACCGCTTCTCGCTCGCCAACGAGCGGACCTTCCTGGCCTGGATCCGCACCGGCCTGGCCCTGATCGCGGGCGGCCTGGCCTCCGCGCAGTTCCTGCCACCGCTCCCGGTCGCCCACCTGCGGGAGATCATCGCGATCCTGCTGCTGGTGCTCGGCGGGCTGGTCGCGCTGCGGGCCGTCGACCACTGGGTGCGCACCGAACGGGCCATGCGCCTGGGCACGGATCTGCCGCGGTCACGGTTCCCGGCGGTGCTGGCGGTCGCGGTGGCCGCCGGTGCGGTGGTGCTCATCGTCGCGGTCCTGATCCAGGTGTTCTGATGAGCGGCCCCTGCGCCGAGCACCGGCAGGACCCGGGAGCGTGCGGGGAGGTGCGCCGCGATCCGGGTGCCTCGGCCGAGCGGACCCGGCTCGCCTGGCGGCGTACCGGACTGTCCGCGGCCGTGGTGGCGCTGCTCGCCGTCCGGCCGGCGTTCCGGCCCGGCGCCGGGCCGGCCGAGTGGCTCGCCGCGGCGGCGTCCATGGTCACCTGGGCGGGCGCCGTCGGCATCGCCCTGCACCGGGCACGCGATCTGCGGGCCCGTTTCCCCGGGCCGGCCCCGCGTCCGATCCGGGCCTACGCCGTCCTGGTCACCGCGCTCGCGATGCTCGGCTGTTGGGTTGTCATGCTCTGATCGTCGCCGTCCCGCCGCGGGCGGGGCATCATTGCGGCATGGTCCGGTTGTTCATCCTCCTGGCCGGGGCGGCGCTCGTGCTGCTCGTCCTGGCACTCATCAGCGTTCTGTCGGCCGAGCGGGTGCGTCACGCCCCGCGCGCCGTCTGGGTCCTGGTGGTCCTGCTCGTCCCGATCGCCGGCCCGATCCTCTATTTCGTCGCGGGCCGCCCCATTGATCGCACCCGCCGGCCGTCCCGGCGCCCGGCCTCACCCGACGACGATCCGGATTTCCTGCGGTCCATGGACGACGAGCAGTCGCGCCGTGACCGTGAGCTGCTCGCCCAGTGGGAACGCGACATCCACCAGGACGACGAGCAGCAGGACCGTCCGTGACCGTCAGCGGAGGCCGAGCAGATCCGCGATGTCCTTGAAGACGTTCACCGCGTCCTGCTCGATCGTCGCGTTGTTGCCGTACCCGTAGGCGAGGATCAGCGCCACGATCGGCACGGTGATCATCACCAGCAGGCTGATCAGGACCTGGAGCGTGCGCCGCACACGGCCACGCCGGCGCGGCCGGTGGACCAGTGCCGGCTCCGGGGTGTGCTGCGGCTGCTGCGGCACGGAGGCGGTCGCCCGCTGCGGCGAGACCGGGCGGGCGGAGCCCACCGCCGGTGAGACCGGACGGGACGGGATCACCACAGGTTGCTGGGCACGCTGCGGGCGCGACGGTGGCCCGGGTTGCCTCTGCGGTGGTACGGGCGTCCGGCTCTCATACTCCGGCGGGCTGGTGGCCACCGTCGCGTCCGGGTCGGGACGCCAGGTGACCGAGGCGGCGTGCGGCCACGGGTCCACCGGCGGGCGCAGGTGCGGCGGGGCGTCCGGGCCTCCCTGCCGGGACGGGCGACCGGGACCACGGCCGGAGCCACGGCTCTGGTTCGGGACGGAGCGGGACGGCGGGCCGTCCGGCCGGGGCTGTCGTTTCGGCAGCGCGTCGACGTCACTCTCGCGAGCCGGAACCGCCTGCGCCGGCACCATCCGCGTACGCGCCGGTGTCTTGACCGTGTCGTCGGCCGAGGTGCCCGCGGCGGCCGGTGCCGGGCGCTCGGGGTCCTCCAGGGCCTGCTCGGACGGCACGGCCGGCACCGGCGTGGTCGCGGGCGGCGGGAGCGGCCGGTCCACCGGCGCGGTCGGCCGGTCCGCCTCGATCTCCGCCTTCGACGCGACCACCGTCGCCCGGTCGTCCATCGACGATTTCGACGCGACCACCGTGGGCCGGTCGTTCATCAGCGATTTCGACGCCACCACCGTCGGCCGGTCATCCATCAACGATTTCGACGCGACCACGGTCGGCCGGTCATCCATCAACGATTTCGACGCGACGACGGTGGGCCGGTCGTCCGGCACCGGCTTCGGGGCCGGCGCCGTCGTCGGCCGGTCCTCCGTCGACGGCCCGGCCGCCACCGCCGCGCGGTCGTCGATGAGTGATTTCGACGCGACCACGGTGGGCCGGTCGTCCATCCGCGGCTTCTCGGTCACCATGGTCGGCCGGTCGGCCGGCGCGTGCGGGGATGCCGGGCGGTCGCCGGACGGCTCGTCGGCGACCTCGGACGACAGGTACCTCGACGGCAGGCGCAGTTCCTCGGTGGGGCCGGGTGCGGCCGGTTCGGTGCTGAGCAGGGCCGCGCCGGCCAGGATGCTGCCCTCGGCGACGACCAGCTCGGGCTGCTCGATGACGACCGGCGGGTCGCCGAGCGCGCGGTGCAGCAACGTCGCCACGAGCGGGATCCGGCTGGCACCGCCGACCAGGAAGACCCCGGCGAGCCGGCCGTCCGGCAGATCGGCCCAGCGCAGGAGATTTTGCGTGATCTGAACCGTCTGCTCCAGCACGGGCCGGGCGACCGTCTCCAGTTCCTCCCGGGTGAGGTGCGCCTCGACGTCGAGCAGCGGCACCACGAAATCAGCGGACTGGGCGCGGGAGAGCCGCTCCTTCGCGATCCGCACGTCGTCCCAGAGCTGGCGGCGGGCGCGGCGCTCCTCGACGGTGGCCGGCTCCATCAACCGGGCCCACTCGTCGGTGCGCAGGTGCTCGACGACCGCGGCGTCCACGTCCAGGCCGCCGAGATCGTCGCGGCCGTCGACGGCGAGCACCTCGAACCCGGAGGAGGTCCGGGCGACGACGCTGGTGTCGAAGGTGCCGGCTCCGAAGTCGTGCACCATCACGACCGAACCGATCGGCACGTCCCGGCCGAGGACCTCGGCGAAGTAGGTGGCCGCGGCGACCGGCTCGGCGACCAGGCGGGCGCCCTCCAGACCGGCCCGGGCGGCGGCCTCGGCCAGCAGCGTCCGGCGGGTCGCGCCCCAGCTGGCCGGGCAGGTGAGGGTGACTTCCGGACGATACGGCCCGACCGCGCGGTGCCACTCCTCGGCGACCCGGGCCAGGACGGCCGCGATCAGATCGACGATCTCGAACTCACGCTCACCGAGCAGCACCAGGCCGTCGTCGACCCGCCGTTTCGGGTTGGGCTCGAACTTCGCCGGGTCGAGGCGGGCGCTGTGCACGGCATCCCGGCCGACGAGCAGATTGCCCTCGGCGTCGGCGAACACGGCGGACGGCAGCAGTGGAGAACCGTCGACGAGGATCGGCCGGGAGCGGCCGTCCGGCCATCGCGCCACGGCGACGGTGTTGGAGGTGCCGAAGTCGACGCCGAGGGCGTACCGCTTCGGACCACCCTGGTCGATGGGCATGCCCGCAGTCTAGGCAATGACTGCCCGCATCCGAGCGATCCACTACCTGCCGGTGAACTTGGGGGCCCGCTTCTCGACGAACGCGGTAGTCCCTTCGAGCCGATCGTCGGTGGCGAACAGGCCCGCGAACAGGTGTGACTCCAGCGCCAGGCCGGACGGGAGGTCGACACTCAGGCCGCCGTCGACGGCCTGTTTCGCCGCGCGCAGCGCCAGGGCCGGGCCGGTCGTGTACTGCCGGACCAGCTCGACGGCCGCGGTGTACACCTCGGCGGCCGGGACCACCCGGTCGGCCAGGCCGATCCGCAGTGCCTCCGCGCTGTCCACCATCCGGCCGGAGAAGATCAGATCCTTGGCCTTGGCCGGGCCGATCAGCCGGGCCAGGCGCTGGGTGCCGCCGGCGCCCGGGATGATGCCGAGTTTGATCTCCGGCTGGCCGAGCTTCGCGTCCTCGGCGATCACCCGCCAGTCGCAGGCCAGCGCCAGCTCGCAGCCGCCACCCAGCGCATATCCGCTGATCGCGGCGACCACCGGCTTGGGGATCCGGGCGACCGCGTCGAACGCACCGGACAGCGCATGCGTCCGGGCCACCATCTCCTGGTAAGTCACGCTGGTGAACTCGGTGATGTCGGCGCCCGCGGCGAAGTGCCTCCCCGCGCCGTGCACGACCACCGCCCGCACCGACGCGTCGTCCGACGCCTGCTGCGCCGCGGTCCGCAACTCCTCCTGGACCTGGGTGTTCAGCGCGTTCACCGGTGGCCGTTCGAGCCGGATCGTGCCGATGCCGTCCGCCACTTCGAGCCGCACGAACTCGCCCACCCGGACCTCCTCGTCATCGAGTCGTTTCGCCGCCAGCCTACGACGGGTAGGCATTAGATTGGTCCCCCTGGGGAGGAAGAAGATGACCACGTACTACCGGGATCCGGAAGTGCTGATCACATCGTCCGGCGTCTGGATGAACGGCCGTGAGTTCCGGCTGCCCGAGCTGATCCAGGTCTGGTACACGAAGGGCGCCCGGTCCTGGGGCGTCATCGCGTGGCGCGGCGCTCTCGGGCTCGCCGTGCTGCTACCGCTGATGGTGGGCGCGCTCGCCGTGCTGGTGGCCGTGCTGATGGACGCACCACTCGGAACCACGGTGGCCATGGTCGTCGGCGGTCTCCTGGTCGGGCTGGCCGTGGTGCCGGTCGCCGACCTGATCCTGGAGAGCGTCGACAGGTCGTACGACCGCGGCACCCGCACCCTGGAGATCTGGGGCCGGGTCCGCGGCGGAGACGTCCTGCTGATGCGGACGAACAACGCGCAACGGTTCGGCCGGATCTACCGGGCCCTGCAGCGGGCGCTGGAGCCGGCGGTGCGCCGGTGAGGCGGGACGCCGCGGGGCTGGCCGGGCTGCTGGCGACCACGGGCGTGCTGCATTTCGTGGCGCCGAACCCGTTCGACGGCATCGTGCCGGGAGCACTACCCGGCTCACCGCGCACGTGGACGTACCTGAGCGGGGCCGCCGAGCTGGCGATCGCCGCCGCCGTCGCGCATCCGCGGACCCGCCGGGCCGGTGCGCTGGCCGCGGCGGCGCTGTTCGTCGCGGTGTTCCCGGCGAACGTGAAGATGGCGGTGGACTGGCGGCACGCGCCGCCGGCGAGACGGGCCATCGCGTTCGGGCGGCTGCCGCTCCAGGCTCCGTTGATCGCCTGGGCACTGCGGGTGGCCCGCTGATTCGGCGAATTCCAGGCATGAAACGCCCCGATTGGCGACGATCAGGGCATCATGAGAGCCACCGAGGTACGGCCCACCGGTGTCGAGCGCACCTTCGGCGAGAACGAGCTGATCGTGTCCAAGACCGATCCGCGCGGGGTCATCACGTACGCCAATGACGTCTTTCTCCGCGTCTCCGCCCTGCCGGAGGCGCAGACGGTGGGCAGCCCGCACAACCTGATCCGGCACCCGGACATGCCGCGGGCCGTGTTCAAGCTTCTCTGGGACACCCTGGAACAGCGGCGGGAGATCTTCGCCTACGTCCTGAACCTCGCCGCCGACGGCGCGCACTACTGGGTGTTCGCGCACGTCACACCCTCCTTCGACAGGGCCGGGCGGCTGCTCGGTTATCACTCCAACCGGCGCCGGCCGGCACAGTCGTCGGTCACCGCGATCCGCGAGGTCTACCGCCGGCTCCTGGAGGAGGAGCGCCGGCAGTCCCGTACCCCCGACGCGGTCGCCGCCGGGATCGCCGCACTACAGCGGATGCTCGACGAGCGTGGCGTCACGTACGACGAGTTGGTCTGGCAGATCACCGACGGCAGCGGGCGATGAAGCCGAAGCCGGAGAGCGTCGACATGGCCGCTCTTGATCAGGCGGTGCGGCTGGTCACCGAGGTCTGCGAACGGGCCCTGAACGGCGACCTGGAGGCCCGGGTCCCGTTGATCAGCGGCTCGGAGCGGGCGACCCGGATCCGGACCGCGATCAACGGGCTGCTCGATCACGTGGACGCGTTCGTCCGGGAGGCCGGAGCCGCCTCGGCGGCCGCCTCGAGGGACGGTTCCACCGGCGGTTCCTGACCCAGGGGCTGGACGGCGTGTACCGGGCGGCGGCCGAGCAGATCACCCACTCCAACCAGGTGATGAGCCGGACCGCGGCGCAGTTCGCGGAGGCGGCCCGGCAGCGGCAGGCGCTCGCCGACGAGTTGGAGTCGGCGGTGCTGACCGTTTCCGAACAGGTGGCCACGGCCGCGACCGAAATGGGCCGGTCGGCGAACGGGCTCGCCGACTTCGCCCGGGTCGCGGTCGCCGACGCCGAGCGCGGCCTGGGCACGGTGTCGTCCCTGCGCACCTCGTCGGACGAGATCCGGCACGCCGTCGACCTGATCAACCAGGTGGCGGCGCAGACCCGGCTGCTCGCTCTGAACGCGACGATCGAGGCGGCCCGCGCCGGCTCGGCCGGGCGCGGCTTCGGCGTGGTCGCCAACGAGGTGAAGAACCTGGCCAACGAGACCAGCGCCTCCAGCGAGGAGATCATGAGCCAGGTCAACACAGTGCAGCAGTCGGCGGCCGACGCGATCGCCGTCCTGGAAGCGGTGACCAATCGGATCCGGGAGATGAGCGGGCTCGTCGAGGGCATCGCGCTGGCCGTCGACGGCGGCCGGCACACCGACAACGCCGGGCTGTCACAACTCGCCGAAGTGCTGCGGGCCGAGGTGTCGCGGTTCGTCACCACGATCCGCGAATCCTGATCCTCCGGCTCCGCACCCCGGCCGGATCGTGATCAGGGCCGGCTGTAGAGGGCCTCGATGTCGGCGCGGGTGGGGAGGGCGTTGCTGGCGCCGACACGGCGCACGCAGGCGGCTCCGGCGGCGTTGGCCCAGCGGACCGCGTCGATCAGGTCGCGGCCCTCACCCCAGGCGACGGCCAGGGCGCCGGTGAAGGCGTCCCCGGCTGCCGTCGTGTCGGCCACCTCGACCCGGAACGCCGGGACGTGCACGTCGGCGCCGTCCCGGTCGGCGTAGCGGGAGCCGTTGCCGCTGAGCGTCAGCACCACCCGCGGCACCAGGGCGAGCAGCGCCTTGACGTCCGGATCGTCGCCGCCGGTGATGGCCCTGGCCTCGGTCTCGTTGACGACCAGCAGGTCCACCTCGTCCAGCAGGCCGGACGGCAGGACCCGGGCGGGTGCCGCGTTCAGGATGGTCCTCGTCCCGGCGGCCCGGCCGGCCCGCAGCGCGGCCTGCACCGTGGCCATCGGGATCTCCTGCTGGCAGAGCAGCACGTCAGCGGCGGCGACGGCGGCCGACTCCTCGTCGGTGAGCCCGACGAAGCTGCGGTTCGCGCCCGGGCTGACCAGGATCGAATTCTCGCCGGCACGGTCCACCATGATGACCGCCACCCCGGACGAGCCGTAGCTGGTCCGTACCAGATCGACGCCCACGCCGGCCGCCGCCAACCGCGCGTTGAGGGTGACGCCGAAGGCATCGGAGCCGATGGCTCCCAGGAAGACCGTCTCGCCGCCGGCCAGCGCGGCGGCGATGGCCTGATTGGCGCCCTTGCCGCCGGGCGTCATCACGAAGTCGTCACCGAGCACGGTCTCCCCCGGCCGGGGCAGGCTCGGCGCCAGCCCGACCAGGTCCATGTTCGCGCTGCCCACGACGACGACCCGGGTCGGCATCAGCCGGCCCGTGCGGTGTACCGATCGCCGAACCGGTCGACGATCAGCGGCAGCCCGAAGGCCTTCGTCAGATTCTCCGCGGTCATCACCTCGGCGAGCAGACCGGCCGCGACCACCGTGCCCTCGCGCAGCAGCAGGCCGTGGGTGAAGCCCGGCGGGATCTCCTCGACGTGGTGGGTGACCAGCACCATCGCCGGGGCGTCCGGGTCGAGCGCCAGCTCGGTGAGGTGACCGATCAGCGTCTCCCGGCCGCCCAGGTCGAGGCCCGCGGTCGGCTCGTCGAGCAGCATCAGCTCGGGGTCGGTCATCAGCGCCCGGGCGATCTGGGTGCGTTTGCGCTCCCCCTCGGAGAGGGTGCCGAACTCACGGTCGGCGAACGCCCCGATGCCGAGCTGGTCGAGCAGCTCCCGGGCCCGCGCCTCGTCCTGCGGGTCGTAGCTCTCCCGCCAGCGGCCGACCACCGACCACGCGGCGGTCACCACCACGTCGAGCACCCGCTCGGACGGTGGGACCTGATCGGCGAACCGGCCGGTGGTCATGCCGACCCGGGTCCGCAGCTCGGTCACGTCGGTCCGGCCCAGTTTCTCGCCCAGCACATACGCGTTTCCCCGCGTCGGATGCATCCGGGCGGACGCCAGATTGAGCAGGGTGGTCTTGCCCGCACCGTTCGGGCCGAGCACCACCCACCGCTCGTCCAGCTCGACCTGCCAGGACAGGTCGCGGATCAGGTAATTTCCACCGCGCACCACGTTGACGCGGTCGAAGGCGATGACGGTGTCCTCGTCGGGCGGAATGGATACGGCAGCCTCGCGCACGCGTCCATCCAACCACGTCCGCTCCCGGCAGCCGGACGGCGTGCCGGTGACCCGCCCCCGCGGGGGAAACCAGCTGGTCCCCACCGCTGTCTCAGCTGCGCTGAGACAACGGTGAGAGCCAGCCGAACCTACCTGGCTGGTCGCCACCGTTGCCTCAGCGCAGCTGAGACAACGGTGAGAGCCAGCCGGTGTCTTCTGTCAGTCGGTGGTGGAGCCGAAGACCTCGTCGCGGACGGCGTCCAAGGCCGTGCGGAGGGCGCCGTGCAGGACCGGCTCGGAGGCCACGCCGGTCACCACGACCTTGGGCGAGACGAGGGTGATCGCCGCGACCTCGCGTTCCACCCGTTCGGCGAGGGCGGGACCGCCGGCCCGGCTGACCTCGCCGGCCAGCACGACGAGCGGCGGGTCGAGGACCGCGCAGGTGGCGGCCACGCCGAGGGCCAGCCGGCGGGCCAGTTCGTCGAGGACGGGTTCACCGGCCGGGCCGGCGGCGACGGCGGCGCGGACCACGTCGGAGGCCTCGGCACCGCGGAAGCCGAACTGCTTGCCGATGGCCTTGACCGCGTCGGCACCGGCGATCGACTGGAACGCACCCTTCACGCCGCGGCGGGAGGCGTTGTGGGGCACCTCGGCGCCACCGACCGGCAGGTAGCCGATCTCCCCGGCGGCTCCGGTGGCACCCTGGTGGAGGCGGCCGTTGATGACCGTGGCGAGGCCGACGCCCCGGCCGATCCAGATCAGGGCGAAATCGGTCACGCCGGTGGCCGCGCCGGTGCTCGACTCGGCGACGGCGGCCAGGTTGACGTCGTTGCCGAAGAAGACCGGGATGTTGAGGTCGCGGCGCAGGTCGGCGAGCAGGCCGCGATGCCAGCGGGGCAGGTCGTGAGCGAACGAGATCTCACCGGACTGCGGGTCGACCAGGCCGGGGGTGCCGAGCACGACGCGGCGCACCGAGGACATGTCGGCGCCGGCTTCACCGGCGGCCTGGACGACGGCGTTGTGTACGACCCCGACCGGATCGTCGGTGTCCTTGGTGCTCTGCTCGACCCGGCTGATCACGGTTCCGGCGATGTCCGCGCAGGCGGCGACCACGCCGTCCGGCCCGACCTCGACACCGATGACGTGGGCGCTGCCCGGGGTGACCGCGTAGAGCTGTGCGTTCGGGCCGCGACCGCCGGCCTGCTCACCGACCCGGCGGACCAGTCCGCGCTCCTCCAGGCGTTCCACCAGCTGGGAGGCGGTGACTTTGCTGAGACCGGTCATCTCGCCGAGCTGGGCCCGGGTGAGCGGGCCTCGGGTGAGCAGCAGATCCAGTGCGGCGCGGTCGTTGAGAGCGCGCAGCAACCGGGGCGTGCCCGGAAGGCGAGTGGCGGCCATAACATAGTCCCCTAATACTAAGGATTCTTTCCTGTTAGTGTCGACGCACGACACGCAGCCGCAGCGTAACGGTAGGCAATGTCGCCGGACCGCAAGGTGGCTATCGACTCCGAGCGATCATGGCAGCTCCGGGCCACGTGCGGCCATAGTTGCGTCATCGGAAGGACACCATGGCGATCGACCCCGGCCTCCGCCGACTGGCCCTGCGCACCCTGCTCGCCGCGTTTCCCGGCGCGACCGTGCCGCCGTGGGCCGGCGATCTCCTGCTCGACGGGCTGGCCGGGCACACCTTGTTCGGTGGCAACGTGGTCGATCCCGGTCAGGTCGCCGATCTCACCGCCCAGCTGCGGTCCGCCCGCGCGGACGTGCTGATCGCGATCGACGAGGAGGGTGGCGACGTCACCCGGCTCGGGCACCGGACCGGTAGCGCGTACCCCGGGAACGCCGCCCTCGGCGCGGCCGGCAACCTCGACCTGACCCGCCGGGTGTACGCCGCGATCGGCGCCGACCTGGCCGCCACCGGGATCAACCTGGACCTGGCGCCGACCGTCGACGTCAACACCGCCGACGACAACCCGATCATCGGCACCCGGTCGTTCGGGGCCGACCCGGAGCTGGTCGCCCGGCACACCGCCGCCGCCGTCACCGGCCTCCAGTCCAGTGGGGTCGCCGCCTGCGCCAAACACTTCCCCGGGCACGGGGCCACCGTCACCGACTCCCACCTCGAACTGCCGACCGTCGACGTGCCGCTGTCCCTGCTGCGCTCCCGGGACCTGCCGCCGTTCGCCGCCGCCGTCGAGGCCGGGGTCAAGTCGGTGATGAGCGCCCACATCCGGGTGCCGCAGCTGACCGGCGACGGCCCGGCCACCTTCAGCCGGACCGCGCTGACCGGACTGCTCCGCCACGAACTCGGCTTCCGCGGCGTGATCGTCACCGACGCGCTGGAGATGCGGGGCGCGGCCGGTGCGGCCGGCAGCATCCCGCGGGCCGCCGTCGCCGCCCTGGCCGCCGGTGCCGACCTGCTCTGCATCGGCGCGGTCGTCGACCGGGAACTGGTCGAGGCGATCGCCGCCGAGATCGCGGCCGCCACCGGCGACGGGCGGCTCAGCCTCGACCGGCTCGAGGACGCGGCCGAACGCAACGCCGCGCTGGCCGCCTGGAGCATGCCGACCACGGCGGCCGCCGCCGCGTCGTCGCCGAAAGACCAACGGGCCGGCACCGGCGCACCGATCCTCACCGTCAGTGACCGGCCCGGCTCCGACGCATCCGCCCCCACCGGCAGCGACCGGTCCGGCTTCGGCGTACCCATCCTCACCGTCAGCGACCGGTCCGGCTCCGACACACCCATCGTCAGCGACCCGTCCGGCTTCGGCGCAGCCATCGCGACGACCGAAACGGCCCGGCCCGATCTCGCCTTGGGTGTCGAGGCGGCCCGCCAGGGGATGCGGTTCGAGGGATCGGACGACCGGCTGCGCAATCCGCTGGTGGTGCGGTTCGTGGCCGGCTACTCGATCGCCGAGGGCAAGGTGCCGTGGGGACTCGCGCCGCACCTGGCGAGCACCGAGGAGATCGAGCTGGTGGCCGCTGACACCACCGTCGAGTCGATCACGGAGCGTGCCGGGGACCGGCCGATCGTGCTGGTCGGCCGCCGCCTGCACAACTCCCCCGCGGCCCGGACCCTGATCGAGAAACTGGCCGCGGAACGCCCGGTCGGCGTGGTCGAGATGGGCTGGCCCTCAGTGTGGCGCCCGGCCGGCGTGGACGCCTTCGTGATCACGCACGGTGCCAGTCTCGCCAACAGCCGCGCCGCCGCCGAGGCACTCGGCCTGACCGGCCGCACGTCACCGCGCTCAGCCTGACCGGCCGGACGTCACCGCGCTCAGCCTGACCGACCGGGCGCCGCCGCACCCGACCCAGCCCGGCCCGGTGGGGCGTCACCGCACTCGGCCCACCCGGACCGACCGGGCGGCACCGCGCTCGGCCGTGGCCGGCTGGACGTCAACGCCCTCGCCGCTGGCCGGCTGGACGCCACCGCTGTCTCAGCGCAGCTGAGACAACGGTGAGAACCAGCCGGATCCAGCGGGACGCCACCGCTGTCTCAGCGCAGCTGAAACAGCGGTGAGAACCAGCCGGATCCGGCGGGACGCCACCGTTGTTTCAGCGCAGCTGAGACAGCGGTGAGAGCCAGCCGGATCCGGCGGCAGCATCACGGTGCGTTACTAGGCACATGCCGGACGTCACGAGTGTCCGTCTATGGGCGAAACTTCCGGGCGAACCGGACCATCCGAACGGTCAATCCGCCTACGCTCCGCTTCCCTGCGCGCTGCCACGTCACCTAGCGTGATGACCAGAAGGTGGGTCTGGGGAAACGTCGCGGAACTCGGCTCGGGACCAGTTCGAACCGCGGCGCAGACGGTGAGCCGGACTTCAGCAGGGCCTCGGGAGCTGCCCGTTGAAGTCCGGCTCACCAAAAAATCAGGCTGCCGACGAGGTCTTGACCAGCGTACGGATCTGGCGCAGCAGCACCGACAGTGCCGCCAGCTCGGCCGGAGTGTCCGCCACGTTGCCCATGGCGTTCGACGCGCGGGCGATCGAGGCCGCGTTCACCTGCTCCCACTCCGACACCCGGTCCTCCGGAGCCGCCGTCGACGGAGTCGACTGGAGCACCTCGGCGGTCAGGGCGGCCAGCGCGGCATACAGGTCGTACCGCAGGGCCATCCGGGCGAGGGTCTGCCAGCGGTCGCCGCGCGGCAGCCGGGAGATGTGCGACAGCAGCGCGTCCACCCCGAACCGCTCGGAGAGCACGAAGTAGACCTGGGCCACCTCACCCGGGTCCCGGTTGATCGCGGACGCCGTCTCCAGGATGTCCAGCAGGCCGAAGCCGTAGAACACCCGGCTCACCGCACCGGCCAGCTTCTCCGGCACCCCCTTGCCGGCGAGTTCCTCGGCCCGGTTCTCCAGCGAGCGGCGCTCCCCGCCGACGATCACCTGCGGCAGACGGGGCATCAGTTCGGCGACACCGGGACGCAGTTTCGCGATCTCGCCGGCCACGTCGATCGGTGAGCGGCGGGTGCTGACCAGCCAGCGCACCGCCCGGTCGAGCAGCCGCCGGGTCTCCAGGAAGACCAGCGTCTGCGCGGACGTCGGCACCTCGTTGTCGAGCGCCTCACCGGCCGCCCAGATCTCCGGCAGCCCGTAGACGTCCCGGATCACCACGTAGGCCCGGATCACGTCGGCCGCGGACGCGCCGCTCTCCTCCATGGCCCGGTAGACGAACGACGTACCCCCGCGGTTGACCACCTCGTTGACCAGCGACGTCGAGATGATCTCCCGCCGCAGGCGGTGCCCGGCCATCCGGGCGGCGAAGCGGTCCCGCAACGGCGTCGGGAAATACTCGGAGAGGACCGTGCTGGTCCAGGCCTCGTCGACCAGCTCGTCGGCGAGCACCTCACGCTCCATGCTGATCTTGACGTACGCCAGGAGCACCGCGAACTCCGGAGCGGTGAGGCCTTCCCCGTTCTCGTGCCGGACGGCGAGTTCCTTGTCCGTCGGCAGGGCCTCCAGTTCCCGGTTCAGTTCACCGCGCTGCTCCAGCGAAGTCAGCATGCGCCGGTGCACCGGCAGGAGCGAGTGCGCCTGCGAACGGGCGTTGCCGAGTGCCATCGCCTGCTCGTAGTTGTCCCGCAGGACCATCTCGCCGACCTCGTCGGTCATCGCGGCGAGCATCTCGTCGCGTTCCGGGATGGTCATCTCGCCGTCGACGACCGCGCCGCCGAGCAGGATCTTGATGTTGACCTCGTGGTCGGAGCAGTCCACCCCGGCCGAGTTGTCGATGAAGTCGGTGAACACCCGGCCGCCGGCGCGGGCGAACTCGATCCGGCCGCGCTGGGTCAGACCCAGGTTGCCGCCCTCACCGACCACCTTGACCCGCAGGTCGGCGCCGTTCACCCGGATCGCGTCGTTGCCCTTGTCACCGACCTCGGCGTGCGACTCCGACGCCGCCTTCACGTAGGTGCCGATGCCGCCGTTGAAGAACAGGTCGACCGGTGCCTTGAGGATCGCCCGCATCAGGTCGCCGGGACTGATGACCGCGTCCTCGCCCAGTTGCAGCCGCTCCCGCACCTGTGGGCTCACCGGGATCGACTTGGCCGACCGCGGGTAGACACCACCTCCCTCGCTGATCAGGGACTTGTCGTAGTCGTCCCAGGAGGAGCGGGGCAGGTCGAACAGGCGCTTGCGTTCCGCGTACGACATCGATGCCGTGGGGTCGGGGTCGAGGAAGATGTGGCGGTGATCGAAGGCCGCGACCAGCCGGATGTGCTGCGACAGCAGCATGCCGTTGCCGAAGACGTCGCCGGACATGTCGCCGACACCAACTACCGTGAAATCCTGGGTCTGGGTGTCGAGGCCCAGGTCACGGAAGTGCTTCTTGACCGATTCCCACGCCCCGCGGGCGGTGATGCCCATCTTCTTGTGGTCGTAACCGGCCGAACCGCCGGAGGCGAACGCGTCGCCCATCCAGAAGTCCTTGCCGACCGAGATCTCGTTGGCGATGTCGGAGAACGTGGCCGTGCCCTTGTCCGCCGCCACCACGAGATAGGGGTCGTCGCCGTCGTGCCGGACCACGTCCTTCGGCGGCACGATCTTGCCGCCCAGGATGTTGTCGGTGACGTCGAGCAGCGCGGTGATGAACTGCTTGTAGCACTCCACCGCCTCGTCCCGGTCGCCCGGTTTCTGCTTGAGGACGAAACCGCCCTTCGCGCCCACCGGCACGATCACCGAGTTCTTCACCATCTGCGCCTTGACCAGGCCCAGCACTTCGGTACGGAAGTCCTCGCGCCGGTCCGACCAGCGCAGACCACCGCGCGCGACCGCGCCGAACCGCAGGTGCACGCCCTCGAACCGGGGCGAGTAGACGAAGATCTCGAACTTCGGACGGGGCTGCGGCAGGTCCGGGATGGCCTGCGGGTCCAGTTTGAAGGCCACGTAGGACTTCGGCCGCCCCTCCGGGCCGCGCTGGAAGAAGCTGGTCCGCAGCGTCGCCTCGATCAGGGTGAGGTAGGAGCGCAGCATCCGGTCCTGGTCCAGGCTCTCCACCTGATCCAGCAGGTCGGTGATCCGGTCGCGGACCTCGCCGGCCTGCCGGGCCCGTTCCGTCTCGCCGACCGGGAGGTTCGGCGAGAAGCGGATCTCGAAGAGCCGGACCAGCAGACCGGCGATCTCCGGGTACGCGGTGAACGTCGACTCCAGGTAGCGCTCGGAGAAGACGTTGCCGGTCTGGCGCAGGTACTTCGCGTAGGCGCGGAGCACCACCACCTGCCGCCACGTCAGGCCGGCCAGCAGCACCAGCTCGTTGAAGCCGTCGACCTCGGCCTCGCCCCGCCAGGCGGCCGCGAACGCGTTCTCCACCTGCGGGCGGACCTCGGCCAGTTCACGGTGACCGCTCGGGGGCAGCAGCCCGAAGTCGTACAGGTGGATGACGCCGTCGTCGCGGCGGATCTCGTACGGCCTCTCGTCGATGACCCGGACACCCAGCGAGTGCAGCACCGGCAGCACCGCGGACAGCATCATCGGCTCGCCGTACCGGTACACCTTGAAGCGGACGTCACGCTCGTCCGGCGTAGGCGTGCCCTCCGGGCCCAGCCGCCGTCGCCGGAACAGGTGCATGGCCAGCTGACCGGGCTCCTCCAGGAGCTCCAGCTTCGCGAGGTCCTGCATCCCCTCGTACGGCGTGTGGGTGTTCTTGTAACTCTCCGGGTAGGCCGAGGAGTAGCGCAGGAACAGCCGCCGGGCCTGCTCGTCGCCGAGTTTGCGCTCCAGCACCAGGGAGAAGTCGTCGTCCCACATCCGGGTCGCGTCGGCCAGCAGCTCGGCCAGCTCGTTCGGCTCCAGATGGCCGGGCGGGGCGGCCGGGTCGGTACGCACGATGAAGTGCACCCGCGCCAGCATCCGCTCGGTGACCCGGGTCGTGTAGTCCACGCCGACGCCGTTCAGCTCGCGGAGCAGGATCTCCTGCATACGCAGCCGGTTGCCGGTGGTGAACCGGTCCCGGGGCAGGTAGATCAGGCAGGAGATGAACCGGCCGTAGCCGTCGCGCCGCAGGAACAGCCGCAGCTGCCGGCGCCCGGCCATCCGCAGCACGCCGATGACCGCTTCGTACAGGTCGTCGGTCTTGATCTGGAACAGCTCGTCGCGGGGATAGGTCTCCAGGATCTGCAGCAGGTCCTTGCCGGAGTGGCCACGGGGCGACAGACCGGAACGGTCCATCACCTCCTGCACCTTGCGCTTGACCACGGGCAGATGGCGCACGCTCGTCCGATACGCGGAACTGGAGAACAGGCCCAGGAACCGGCGCTCGCCGACCACCTCGCCGGCGTCGTTGAACAGCTTCACGCCGATGTAGTCGAGGTAGGCCGACCGGTGCACGGTGGCCCTCGAGTTCGCCTTGGTGATCACGAGGAGCCGTCGCTCCATGGCCCGCTCGTAGATCTCGGTGGCCATCTCGGTGGCCAGCCGGCGCGGCCTGCTCGCCCCGCGCAGGATGCCCAGTCCGGTGCCCGGAACCGCGGTCAGGACGCCGTCGTCCAGCCGGTACTCCCGGTAGCCGAGGAAGGTGAAGTGGTCGTCGGCGAGCCACTTGAGCAGCTCGATCGAGTCGGTGACGTCCTTGTCGGGCACCGGCAGGCCACGGTCCGAGCCGCGGGCGGCGGCCAGCTCGTCGGAGATGACCAGGGCCCGCTGGCGCATCCGCGGCCAGTCCTCGACCGCGTCGCGCACGTCGGTGAGCACCCGCCGCACCTCGTTGAGCAGCTGCTCGCGGGCCTCCGGACGGCGCACCGGGTCGATCTCGATCCGGATCCAGCTCTCCACCAGGTCGCCCTCGATGGCGTCGTCGGCCTCGACGTCCGCCTCCAGCTGGGCGAGTGCACCGAGCGGCTCACGGCGCACCACGATCAACGGGTGCACCATCAGGTAGACCTGCAGATTGTGGGCGGTGAGCAGGGCGATCACCGAGTCGACCAGGAACGGCATGTCGTCGGTCACGATCCGCAGGACGCTGTGCGCCTGCGGGCCGCTCGGCTCGGTGATGGCGAGCTTGAGCTCACCGGGCAGACGATTGCGGGCCAGCTCGCGGTGCTCCACCGCCGCCGCATACATCTCGTCGGGCGTGTATCCGATCAGTTCCTCGTCGGGTGCGAACCGCCAGAAGCGGCCCACCAGCGAGGCGGTGTTGTGGTCCCCGCCCGCCCGCTCGACCGCCTGGGCCACCAGCCGCTCGGCGTTCGGCACCTCGTCAACCAACAACGCGGTCTGATCAGAATCGGTCGCTGCCTCGTCGGCGACAGCCATGTTCCGGCGCTCCCCTCACCCACGGCACTGTGGGCTCGAACGTGTCGAGGACAGCCTAGAGCCCGGCCCCCGTACCTCTCACACCCCCGGTGTGCCCGATACGCGGGACAGCCGAACGGGCATGGGTTTATTACGGTTCGTTCAGCTACCCACCGAGAGGATCCTCATGCACCGCTCCTCCGCCGGCCTGGCCGCCCTGCTGCTCGCCGCCTCCTGCGGGCTCACCGCCTGCTCCTCGGAGCCGGCCGGGGACACCGTCACGGCGTTCCTCGACGGCTGGACCGGCGGCAAGCTCGACGACATCGGCTTCGTCACCGCGGCCGGCGGCAAGATCGCCGCGGGGGACGTGCAGAGCCAGATCAACGCCCTCTACGGTGACCTCACCGGCCAGCCGCTCGCGGTCACCACGGCCGGCGCCACCGAGGAGAACGGCGACAACGCCAGCACGCCGATCACGGTCAAATGGACCCTGCCGGGCGGCGCCGAGTGGAGCTACCGCAGCACCGTGCGCACCACCAGGGCCGACAAGGACGGGTGGAGCGTCGTCTGGGAGCCCGCCGTGGTCCAGCCCGACCTGGCCGCCGGCGAGAAACTACGGCTGCGCCGCGTCGCCGCCACCCGCGCCGGCATCCTCGACGCGAGCGGCAACGCCCTGGTCGGGCCGCAGAAGGTGACGATCATCGGGGTCACCCCCGAACGGATCACCAACCTTCCGCAACTCCAGAAGGACCTGGCCACCGCGTTCCGCAAGATCAATGTGGACGTGGGCCTGAACGACCTCAAGGACCGGGTCGGCAAGGCCCAGCCCGGCGCCTTCATCGACCTGGTCAGCCTGCGGCGCACCGACTACGAGAAGATCAGGGCGGAGGTACGGCCGCTGCCCGGCACCGTCTTCCGGGACGAGACCCGGCAGCTCGCACCCACCCGGGCCTACGCGCGCGCCCTGCTCGGCACGGTCGACCCCGCCACCGAGGAGGACATCGCCGCCAAACCCGGCATCCTCCAGGCCGGCGACCAGGCCGGGCACGGCGGCCTCCAGGAGAAGTACGACGACCTGCTCCGCGGCAGCCCCGGCCTCTCCGTGGTCATCGCCCGCGAGGCCGCCGACGGCGACACCGAGGAGGCCAAGCTGTTCACCAGCGAGCCGGTCGCCGGCAAGCCGATCAAGGTGACGCTCGACACCAGAGTGCAGAACGCCGCCGACACCGCCCTCGCCACCGAGAAGCAGCCCAGCTCCCTGGTCGCCATCCGGGTCAGCGACGGCGCCGTCCTGGCCTCCGCAAACGGCCCCGAGCCCGGCGGCGTCAACACCGCCTTCACCGGCCAGGTCCCGCCCGGGTCCACCTTCAAGATGATTTCCGCGTACGGCCTACTCGCGCGCGACGTCATCACCGCCGACACCGTCGTCGACTGTCCGAAAACGGTCACGGTCGATGGGCGGGAGTTCAAGAACTCGCACGATCAGGCGCTCGGCAAGGTCCCGTTCCACGTGGACTTCGCCAAGTCCTGCAACACCGCCTTCGCCGCGCTCGCACCCAAGCTCGGCTCAGCCGGCCTCCAGGAGGCGTCCAGCGCCCTCGGCCTCGGCGGCACGTGGGATCTCGGCATCGACGCGTACTCCGGCCAGGTCTCCGACGGCGGCACCGCCACCGAACTCGCCGCCGCCGTCTTCGGCCAGGGCAGCACCGTCGTCAGCCCGCTCGCCATGGCGGCCGCCACCGCGGCCATCGCGAAAGGCCAGTTCCAGCAGCCCAAACTGGTACTCGACCCGGCGCCCGCCGCCGCAGCAGCCGCCGGACCGCAGCTCGACCAGGACGCGCTCACCGCGCTGCGCACCATGATGCGCGAAGTCGTCACCGCCGGCACCGCCACCGCGCTCCGCAACGTCCCCGGCGGCGCCGTCCACGGCAAGACCGGAACCGCCGAATTCAAGACCGGCTCCGAGGACACCCACTCCTGGTTCATCGGCTACCAGGGCGACGTCGCCTTCGCCGTGATGATCCAGAAGGGCGGCGCCGGCTCCGAGGCGGCGGTGCCGGTGGTGCAGCGCTTCCTGACCGCCCTCAACCGGTAGGGCCCGCCCATCACTCACGGTCCGGCCGGGCCCGCAGTCTCCGGCCGGACCACCCCGCCCCAGACCGCGCCGCCCAGCCCAGCCCACACACCACCCCGGGACCGCGCCGCCCAGCCCACACACCACCCCGGGACCGCGCCGTTCAGGCCGCGCCGCCCCGGACCGCGCCGTTCAAGCCGCGCCGCCCCGGACCGCGCCGTTCAAGCCGCGCCGCCCCGGACCGCGCCGTTCAAGCCGCGCCGCCCCGGACCGCGCCGTTTCACGCCACGCCGTCCGGACCGCGACGGCGGCCCACGCCGCCCCCGCCGCGCCGTTTCAGGCCACGCCGCCCCAACCCGCGCCGTTTCACGCCACGCCGCGCCGCGCCGGACCGCGCCGCCAAGACACGCCGCTCCTGGACCGCCCCGTTCACGCCGCGCCGGACCCCCGGCTCCGGATGCGGCGGCATCAGCCGAGGGCTGATGGGCTGCGAGCGATGGCAGGAGCGCACATTGGCGTTATGTGTGCTCCTGCCATCGCTCTGGCGAGGTTGAACGCGCACGATCCAACGATCGTGTGCGCCTATGCGTGCCAGAACGTAGCGAGAGCCCACGTTGAGCGATTGTGCGCGCTGGCCACCGCCACCGCCGTCGGTGACCCCGCAGTGTGTCCATCATCCCGGCAGGGATCAGCGGGCCCGGCGGGCCGCCAGAAACCAGCTACCGACGCGGTCGGACACCCGTGCCTGGTAGTCGCGCGAGAACCGGCACCCCACGTGCGGGCCCTGGGGCCGGAAGCTTTCTGGCGTCCTGAGTCGACACTATGGGAAGAAGCCGCTGACCTGGGGGCCTGCCGGGCAGCGACGTTCAGGCGGCACCGGGTGGGAGACCGGTCAACGGGCCCGCGTCTGCGGCGGGCGGGCCGAAACCGCCGTCGGCAGGTGGGCGTGGGCGAAGCATTCCCGGGCGGGTCGCGGGCAGCGGCTCGGAATCGAGCAGCGGTGCCGAACCGAGCAGCCGGGACAGCAGGCGACCCCCGGCGACCTCCGGTTCGGCGCGGCTTCGCTCCAGCCGCGGCTCGCCGTCGGACTCGGTAGCCGGCCCGGATTCCTCGCCGACGGGATCGGGCTCGGCGCCATCCGCCGGGACCTCCGCTACACCATCGGCCGGGGCATCTGCTGAGCCATCCGCTGCACCATCGGCCGGGACATCTGCTGCACCATCCACTACCCCATCGGCCGAGACATCCGCTGCGCCATCCACTACCCCATCGGCCGAGACATCCGCTGCGCCATCCACTACCCCATCGGCCGAGACATCCGTTGCACCATCAGCCGGGACATCTGCTGCACCATCGACTGCGCGAGCCGAGGGGGCATCTGGGCCCAGATCCGCGGGGGACTCTGATCCGGTATCCGGCCCGGGAATGGTCTCGTCACCGGGTCGACTGGCATCGTCATCCGACTCGGCGGTGACGGGCATATCCGATTCGGCGACGTTCTGGGCATCGTCGAGGACGTCATCCGTGAGACCGAGAGCGACGAGGCCCGGGCGGCCGGTTCTGGTCGGGGCTTCCTCGCCGTCACCATCTGAGACGCCCTGGTCAGGCCTGCCGGTGATGTCCTCGGCCTCAGTTGTTGCTGTCCTGGTCTCGGTTACTCCGTCGACGGACTCGGCTGCCACATCGTTCGTCGGGCCTGCGAACTGCCGGGGCACGACCGCGCCCGCCTCATCGCCGCCGGCCGGGACCGGTGCTCGTCTGGCGGCGAGTGCTGCGGCCGACGGCATCGGCGCATGTCCTGTGGCGAGTGCCACGGCCAGCACGAAGTCGGCATCGGACCGCGTGAAGCTCGGAAAGCCACCCGCGGCCGGCCTTGTCTCTCCGCTCACGGCAGCGGTCAGGCTCGGAGCCGCAGGCTCGGCATGACGGCCGGGGGTATCGGTGACGGTCGCCGTCCCGGATGCCGGATCAACCGGACCCGGCCCGGCCAGATCGGCTCCCCCGCCGTCGACACCGACGTCACGGCGCTGGTCGGCTGATGGACCAAGGCGATCGGACTCGACACCCGACTCCGAAACCGCGTCATCCGCATCTGCCGGAACGGCGCCACCATCGGCAGCGACATCCGGTTGGGAGACAGCCGCATCCGCCGGAACGGCGCCACTATCAGGAACAGCGCTCAGATCGGAGACAACGGCATCCGCACCCGCAACCACCCAAGTAGCGCCACTACCCCGAATGGCGCCCATCTCGGAGACGGCGGCATCCGCACCCGCAACCACCCAAGTAGCGCCACTACCCCGAATGGCGCCCATCTCGGAGACGGCGGCATCCGCACCCGCAGCCACCGAAACGGCACCACGATCGGGAACGGCATCCGGCTCGGAGACAGCTCCATCCGCAACCGCCGAGTCGTGGCCGTGGTCGCGGACGACGAGATCTGCGGCGTCCGCCCCGGTTTCTGGCACGTGCGCAGAGTCCGGCCTCTGGATCTCGATCGAGATCGTTCGGACGAGCGATCCGGCGGGAGTAGCTCGCATATCTGCGGCGAAAGTGTCGAGATCTGTGTCGGTGGCCGAAAACGCCGATCCCGGGGCGACCGCCGAGGCAACGTCGCCGGAGCCCGAGTCTCCTGCAGCAGTGTCGCCGAAATCCGAGGCGGCGGCAGCAACGCCCAACTCCGAAGTGACACCGCCGTCTTCGGAGCCCGACGCGTCGCCGGCGGCCTCCAGATCCGAAGCGGTACCGACGCTGCCGGAGCTCAACGCGGCACCGGCGACAACGAGGTCCGAAGTGGCATCGACGCCGCCAGGCCCAGACGCGGTGCCGGCAACGCCGGAGTCCGGGTCGACGCCAGCAACGCCGGATCCCAGGTCAGCGGCAGCATCACCGTGGCCCGGGTAGGTACCGCCATCACCGTGCCCATGGGTGCTACCGGCATCGCCGTGCCCAGGGATGGTGACGGCGTCGCCGTGGCCAGGGGCGGTACCCGCATCACCGTGGCCAGAGGCGGTGCCGGCATTACCGTGCCCAGGAATGGTGACGGCATCGCCGTGGCCAGGGACGGTACCGGCATCGCCGTGGCCAGGGGCGATACCCGCATCACCGTGGCCAGGGGTGGTGACGGCATCGCCGTGGTCAGGGTCTGGAGTGGTGGCCACGCCGGAGCCCGGGTCGTCGGCGGCATCGTCGTGGTCCGGGCTGGTGGCATGGGGGTCGGGGCCGACGGCCCGGGCGGCGGTCGCGAAGGTGCGGTCCCCGAAGGTCGTGTCCATCGAGCGGAACACGCCGGCGGGGCGGCCGGCATTGCGGCGGGCGGCGGGCTTGTCGAAGTCGCGGCGGGCGGCGACCAGGTCCGGGCGGGGGCTCGTCGTGCGTACCGGAGAGAGGCCGCTGACCACCGCGGACGTGATCTCGGACGCATAGCGGCCGTCCGGGTCGTAGTCCGGGTCGAAGACGGTGATCTCGACGCCCAGGCAGTGCGGGGATTCGACGAGATTGCTGAGGAGGAGCTCCAGCTCGGGGAAGGCGATACCGCCGGGGTCGGGTGCGTCGACGGCTGGCATGACGGCCGGGTCGAGGACGTCGACGTCGACGTGCACCCAGTAGCCGGCGCAGTCGACGAGTTGGTCGCGGGCCCACTGGGCGCTGCGGGCGGCGCCCTCGGCGCGGAGGGCCGGGACGGGGCGGGTGACGATGCCGGCGGCCTGGAGGTCGAGACGGTACTCATCCTGGGCGCGGATGCCGAGGACCACCACGTCGATGTCCCGGAAGTACGGCCGGCGGGACTCGATCGCCGCCAGGTCGGCCTGGCCGCGGCCGGTGACGAGTGCCAGGTCCTCGCCGGCGGCGGCGCCCACGTAGGAGGCGTTGCCGGGATGCCGGAAGTCGGAGTGGCCGTCCACGAAGACGAGCCCGATGCGGCCGCCGACCGCGTCGCCGAGGCGGTGCATGGCGATGCCGGCGCCGATCAGTATCGAGCAGTCCCCGCCGAGCACCACCGGGAACTCGCCGCCGTCGATGATGACGCCGATCCGGTCGGCGAGTGCCCGGGAGTAGGCGGCGATCTCGGCGGCGTGGGCGACCCCGTCACCGGGGCGCCAGTCACCCGGGTCGTACCGCGGTGGGGTGAGGCAACCCGCGTCGCGGGCGCCGAGCCGGGTGAGCAGACCCTGGTCGCGGAGGGCGCCGGGCGCCTTGGCGCAGCCCGGCACCGACGTCGCCGTCGGCGGGCGCAGGCCGAGATTGGACGGTGCGTCCAGAACGGCGATGCGGCGCACGACGCCCCCCTTCGTTGAGAAGCCGCAGCTTAGAAGAGTGCGCGGGCCAGCGCACGCCTTGCGCCGGCGACCGCGGGGTCATCGGGCCCGGCGACGGCGAACAACGACAAAAGGTGCTTGCGCACCACCTCGCGGTCGTCACCGGCGGTCTTCTTCACCAGGGTGATCAGCCGTTCATACGCCTCGGGCGCCTGCCCGCTGAGCACCTCGATGTCGGCGGCGAGCCGCTGGGCCTCGACGTCCTCCGGGTCGGCGTCGGCCTTGGCCAGGGCGGTCGACGGGTCGACGCCGGCGATCCGCCGGTACAGCTCCACCTGGGCCAGGCCGGACTCGGCGGCCGCGTCGGCGGGTGACTCGGCGAGGATCTTCCGGTACGCCGCCTCGGCCGCGTCCAGGTCACCACCCATCAGGGCGTCGTCGGCGGCGTCGAGACGCGGGTCCTCGGGGGCGGCCACATCGACGCCGGCCGCCTTGAGGACGGCGTCGACATACTGCCGGACCTGGGTCTCGGAGAGGACCCCGCTGAAGCCCTCGACCGGCTGCCCGCCGATCAGCGCCGTCACCTGCGGGATGCCCTGCACGCGGAAGACCTGCGCGAGACGCGGGTTCAGGTCCACATTGACCTTGCCGAGGATCCACGAGCCGCCGTACTCCTCGGCCAGTTTCTCCAGCACCGGGGAGAGCTTCTTGCAGGGTTCGCACCAGTCGGCCCAGAAGTCGAGCAGGATCGGCGTGGTCAGGGACCGTTCCAGAACGGACTGGAAATCGGCCTCGGTGACGTCGATGATCACGTCCGGGGTGACCCCGGGAACGGCGCCGGCGGGCGGGCCCGGCACGGCGCCGGGAACCCCGCCGGCCGGGGCGGCCGGTGCGGCGGGGGCGGCGGCGGGACGGCTCGGCGCGGCCGGTTTGGCCGGTGCCGAGGGGCGCAGCGCGCTGAGATCGACCGCGCCGCGGGTGAAGATCGACGGAGTGGTCCGTGGGTCGCTCATGGTTACCTAGTCTCGCACGCTGTCACGCCTGCTCGCGCCGCCACCAGGCCGCCGATATCGGACGTCACAACCCGCCCCGCAGCCGCCTCCCCACCACCCACGACGCACTCGACGGCCGGCACCGTTCCGGCACCGGGAACGGGGTCAGAAACGCGGGGGTTCGCGGTAGATGCCCCACTCGGATTTGAGGATGCCGCAGATCTCACCGAGGGTGGCCTCGGCACGAGCGGCGTCGAGCATCGCGGGGATCATGTTCTCCCCGGTACGGGCCACCGTGATCAGGTGTTCCAGGGCGGCTTTCACCCGTACCCCGTCGCGGTTGGCCTTGCGGTCGATCAGTTCGCGGCGCTGGACCTGCTCGACCTCGTGGGACACCCGGAGGATCGTCAGGTCCTTGGCGACCGTGCCGGTGTGGGCGTTGACCCCGACGACCTTCTTCGCGTTCGTCTCCAGCGCCTGCTGGTACGCGAACGCCGCCTCCGCGATGTGCGAGGTGAACCACCCGTCCTCGATGCCGCGCAGGATGCCGGCGGTGATGCTGCCGTCGTGCCCGAGCTCGCGGATCCGGGTGAAGATCTCCTCCGCCTCGGCCTCCATGCGGTCGGTGAGCGCCTCCACATACCACGATCCGCCGAGCGGGTCGGCGACGTTGGCCACCCCGGTCTCCTCCATGATCACCTGCTGGGTGCGCAGGGCGATCTCGGCGGACTCGTCGGTGGGCAGGGCGAGGGTCTCGTCGAGGGCGTTGGTGTGCAGCGAGTTGGTGCCGCCGAGCACCGCGGCCAGGGCCTCGACAGCGGTCCGGACGACGTTGTTGACCGGCTGCTGCGCGGTCAGCGACACCCCGGCGGTCTGCGTGTGGAACTTCAGCCACAGTGCTTTCTCGCTGGTGGCCCCGTAATCGTCACGCAGGTGCCGGGCCCAGATCCGGCGGGCGGCGCGGAACTTGGCGATCTCCTCGAAGAAGTCGACGTGCGCGTCGAAGAAGAAGCTCAGCCCGGGGGCGAAGGTGTTGACGTCGAGGCCGCGGGACAGGCCGAGCTCGACATACCCGAAACCGTCGGCCAGCGTGTACGCCAGTTCCTGCGCGGCGGTCGAGCCGGCCTCCCGGATGTGGTAGCCGCTGACCGACAGCGGCTTGTACCGCGGGATCTCGCGGGCGCAGTACTCCATCAGGTCGCCGATCAGGCGCAGGTGCGGCTCGGGGGCGAAGAGCCACTCCTTCTGCGCGATGTACTCCTTGAAGATGTCGGTCTGCAACGTCCCGTCGAGCCTGCCCAGGTCGGCGCCCTGGCGTTCGGCGGCCACCAGATACATGCAGAAGACCGGCACGGCCGGGCCGGAGATCGTCATGCTGGTCGTGACGTCCTGGAGCGGGATGCCGTCGAACAGCACGTCCATGTCGGCGGCCGAGTCGATGGCGACGCCGCAGTGGCCGACCTCGCCGAGCGCCTCCGGCTCGTCGGAGTCGCGGCCCATCAGCGTCGGCATGTCGAACGCGACGCTGAGCCCGCCCCCGCCGGCGGCCAGGATCATCTTGTAGCGCTCGTTGGTCTGGCGGGCGTTGCCGAATCCGGCGAACTGGCGGATCGTCCAGGTCCGCCCGCGGTAGCCGGTCGGGTGCAGCCCTCGGGTGAACGGGAACTCGCCGGGCCATCCGATCCGCTCGAAGCCGGGGTAGGCGCTGCCCTCGGGTGGCCCGTAGACCGGTTCCACCGTCGCCCCGGAGAGCGTGGTGAAGTCGGCGTCCCGCTTACGGGCCGCATCGTAGCGTCGTTGCCAGCGCTCACGGCCGGCGTGGATCTCGGCTGCATCCATACCTGCCATGGTAGATCAGAACTGAACGATCGCTAAGGATTCGCGGGTGGTGGAACAGCAAGGGTTTTCCCCGTTGCCGCCCGGACCGGCCGGAACGAGAGTGGAGGGCAAGCAGTTCCCCAGAGGCCCCGGTGGCGCCCGCCACGCCGCCGGGGCCCCCGCCACTCACCGCGGCGCCCGGGTCAGCACCGGCACCCGGTGCTCGAAGATCCAGGCCTGCGGATCGCCGCGCCGGTGCATCATCCGCATCACCAGCGGCGTCATCGCGTCCCGCATCGCCGCACCGACCGGCCCGAGGACCTTCGTGCCGCTGGTCCGCCGCCCGTGCGCGACCACCTTCTCCACCCGCGGCCGGCGCGCGGCCTCGTAGGCGGCCAGCCCGGCCGGCAGGTCCCGATGCTCCCGCAGGCTGTGCCCGAGGACCACGGCGTCCTCCAGCGCCATCGACGCGCCCTGCCCCGACGACGGCGCGACGGCATGGGCCGCGTCGCCGATCAGCACGATCCGGTCGCCGTGCCAGACCGGCACCCGGGGCAGGTCACGGGTGCTCCACGGGCCGAGGATCCCACCGGTCGCCTCGATCAGACGTGCGCCCGGCTCCCCCTCGAACAGATCCAGCAGGTGGGCGCGCCAGGTCTCGGCGGTGAACTCACCGGGCTCGACCGGACGGCGGCGCGGCGGGTTGGCGAACCACCAGACCCGGCCGTCCGGTGCGGCGGCCCAGCCGAAGAAGGCCCGGCGGCCGAACGACATCTGCATCACGCCGGCCGGCGGGAGCAGCGCGGGATCGACCGGGCGGTCGGTGAAACCGCCGGTGTCGAGCAGACCGAGGAAGTGCGGCGCGGGCGCCGACGGATCCAGGGCGGTACGGGTCCGCGAGTTCAGCCCGTCCGCCCCGACGAGCAGGTCCCCGGTGACGGTACGGCCGTTCGCGAACTCCGCGGTGACGCCGTGCGGGCCGGATCGGGCGGCGGCGAGCCGGTGGCCGTACACGATCTCGACGCCCCGCTCCCGCGCCTCGGCCCGCAGCGCCGCGTAGAGGTCGGCCCGCCGGATGGTGGTGGTGACCGTCCCGTCCGGCAGCGGCCCACCCAGGGGCAGTTCGGCGAGCAGCCGGCCGGACGCGCGGCGCAGCGCGAGCCGCGGTGTGGCGAACCCGCGGCCCAGCACGACGGCCGGGTCGGCGCCGAGGGCCCGCAACGCGTTCACCCCGTTCACCGCGATGGTCACGAAGACACCGCGTTCGGCGTCACCCGGGCCGTACGCCTCGTAGATCACCGGGGTCCGGCCGGCGGCCCGGAGAGCGATGGCGGCGGCGGTGCCGGCGATGCCACCACCGACGACGATGGCGCCATGTTCGCTGATAGTCATACAATGACTATTGATGAGATGACTATCGATCGTCAACCCCTAAGCTGGCCCGCATGAAGCGGTCTCCCCTGGCGATGGTTCTGCTGGCACTACTGGTGGAGGCGCCGATGCACCCGTACCGGATGCAGCAGATGATCAAGGAGCGCGGCCAGGACCAGCTGGTCAACGTCGCGCAGCGCAACAGCGTCTACCAGACCCTGGACCGGCTGGTACGCGAGGGACTGGCCCGTCCCGCCGGCACCAGCCGGGAGGCCGGCCGCCCGGAACGGACCGTCTACGAGGTGACCGAGGAGGGAGCCGCCAGCCTGCGCCGCTGGCTGCTGGAGATGCTGCCGGAGCCGGCCCGCGAGTTCCCGGAGTTCCCGGTGGCCCTGGCCTTCCTGCCGATGCTCACCCCCACCGAGACGCGGGAGCTGCTGGAGCGCCGGGTCGAGGCGCTGACCGCACGGGCCGACGCCGTCGACGGGCAGGCCCCGCCCGGACTGCCCCGGCTGTTCCTGATCGAGGACGAGTACCGGGCCGGCATGCTGCGCGCCGAGATCGCCTGGCTGCGCACTCTGATCAGCGAGCTGGACGACGGCACCCTGCACTGGGACCGCACCCTGATCGAGGAGACACTGGCCCGCTTCGGCTAGCCCCGGACGGGTGCGGGGCTCAGAGGCTTTCCAGCAGCTTCGCCGCGGCCGCGTGCGGGTCGAGGTCACCGTCGGCGACCCGGGCCGCCAGCTCCGGGAGGGTCGCGCCACCGCGCAGATCACCCATCCGCGCCCGCAGCGTGCCCAGCGCCAGCGCGGAGATCTCCACGGCGGCCCGATGCTCGCGCCGTCGGCGCAGGTTGCCGGTGCTCTCCAGCCACTCACGGTGTTTCCCGATGGCGGCCACCACGTCGTCGATGCCCTCGTTCTTCACGGCGACCGCGCGTACCACCTGGGGCCGCCACTCGCCGGGACCGCGTTCGCCGAGGGCGAGCATGCCCTGGATGTCCCGGTAGGTGGCGTCGGCGCCGGGCCGGTCCGCCTTGTTGATCACGAAGACGTCGGCGATCTCCAGCACGCCCGCCTTCACGGCCTGGATCGCGTCGCCCATCCCGGGGGCGAGCAGCACCAGCGTGGTGTCGGCGAGGGAGGCGATCTCCACCTCGGCCTGCCCGACCCCGACCGTCTCGACCAGGATCACGTCGCAGCCGGCGCCCTCCAGCACCCGGACCGCCTGCGGGGTGGCCGCCGACAGGCCGCCGAGCTGGCCACGGCTGGACATCGAGCGGATGTAGACGCCGGAGTCGGCGGTGTGGTCCTGCATGCGGATCCGGTCGCCGAGGATCGCCCCGCCGGTGAACGGGCTGGACGGGTCGACGGCCAGCACACCGACCCGGTTCCCCGCCTCACGCAGGGCGCGGACCAGCTCGTTCGTCGTGGTGGACTTGCCGACGCCGGGCGCCCCGGTGAGGCCGACGACCTGCGCCCGGCCGGCGTGCGACGCCATCGCGGCGGCCACCTCCGGCAGGGCGGGATCACCGTTCTCGACCAGGCTGATCAACCGTGCCACGGACCGGGCGTCGCCCTCCCGGGCCCGGGCGACCAGGGAGGGGACATCGCGGCTCCGCCGCCCGGCGCCGACGGTCACGCCGCGGGGACCTTGATGATCAAGGCGTCACCCTGGCCACCGCCACCGCACAGGCCGGCCGCGCCGAGGCCGCCACCACGCCGCTGCAACTCCAGGGCGAGGGTCAGCACGAGGCGGGCGCCGGACATGCCGATCGGGTGGCCGAGCGCGATGGCTCCACCGTTCACGTTGACGATCGACTCGTCGACCTTGAGCTCGCGGGTGGACTGGATGACCACCTGGGCGAACGCCTCGTTGATCTCGATCAGGTCGAGGTCCTCGACGGCGAGGCCGGCCTTGCCCAGCGCGTGCCGGATCGCGTTGGCCGGCTGGGACTGCAGCGAGCTGTCCGGGCCGGCGACGTTGCCGTGCGACACGATCTCGGCGAGCCAGGTGAGACCCAGCTCCTCGGCCTTGGCCCGGCTCATCACGACGACCGCGGCGGCGCCGTCGGAGATCGGTGAGGAACTGGCGGCGGTGATCGTGCCGTCCGGGGTGAAGGCCGGGCGCAGCCGGGCCAGCGACTCGCCGGTGGTGTCCGGGCGGACGCCCTCGTCGCCGTCGACCGGCCCGGTGGCGTTGCGGCCGCCGGCCGGGACCGGCGCGATCTCCTCGGCGAACCGGCCGTCCCGCTGGGCGGCGGCGGCCCGCTGGTGGCTCCGGGCGGCGAACGCGTCCTGCTCCTGGCGGGTGATGCCCAGGCCGGCGCCACTGGCCTCGGTGGACTCACCCATCGAGATGCCCGCCCACGGGTCCATCAGGCCGTCGAACGCGGTGTGGTCTCGCACCAGCACGTCACCGAACTTACGGCCCGCGCGCTGGTCGGTCAGCAGATGCGGCGCATTGGTCATCGACTCCATGCCACCGGCCACCACGATGTCGAACTCGCCGGCCCGGATCAGCTGGTCGGCCAGGGCGATCGCGTCGAGGCCGGAGAGGCACACCTTGTTGACGGTGAGTGCGGGAACGGTCATCGGGACACCGGCCGCGACGGCGGCCTGGCGGGCCGGGATCTGGCCACAGCCGGCCTGGAGGACCTGGCCCATGATCACGTACTGAACGCGCTCGGGCTCGATGCCGGCCCGGCTGAGGGCGGCGGCGATCGCGTGCCCACCGAGGGCGGTGGCGGGCAGGTGCTTGAGGTTTCCGAGGAGGCGCCCCATCGGGGTCCGGGCGCCGCTGACGATGACGGAGCTGGTCACGGTCGTGATCCGATCTGCGGGACCGGGCGCGGGGCACACCCGGGTTGGCCTTAACGATGGGTCAGGTCCGAGACTAGCTCCATGACAGACGACACACCGAGCCGGATCGCGCTTGAAAATGTCACATTCTCCGATGTCGGCCTGCTGAAAATCGATCATGTCGGAATCGCGGTGGCCGATCTGGACGAAGCGCTCCGCTTCTATGCCGAGACCTTCGGTTTGCACTGTGTGCATCAAGAGACGAACGAGGAGCAGGGCGTCCGGGAGGCGATGCTCGCGGTCGGCGACGGCAGTGGTCCACGGCTGCAACTACTGGCCCCGGCCCGGCCGGACTCGGCGATCGCGAAATTCCTCGACCGCAGTGGCCCGGGGCTGCAACAACTCGCCTACACGGTGGCCGACGTCGAGGCGGCGGCGGACGCGCTGCGGGCCCGGGGCCTGCGGTTGCTCTACGACCGGCCGAAGCGGGGCACCGCGGGTTCCCGGATCAACTTCGTGCATCCGAAGGACGCCGGGGGTGTGCTGGTCGAGCTGGTGGAGCCGGCGTGAGGGGTCCCTCCCACGGGTGAATCAACCTGACGGGGACCCGCCCGCCTGGCAGGATCGTGGCCATTGAGCAGGGCCGACGACCCCGACGACGGGTCCGGAATCCCCCGAAGCCCCGAGTGGGCTGGTGACAGCGGGACGACACCGGACCGGCCGGTGAGTCAGTGGTCCTCCCCGAACGGCCCGGGGGCGGGCTGCGCTCCAGGTCGAAGCTGATCTACGATGCGGTCCGGATGCCCATCGGCTCTTGCATGTCCGATTCCTCTTCGCCAGGATGGCGCAATGCCCCAGCAGCAGGATCAGAACCTGGCCTTCTTCGAAACCGCCAACTCGCAGCACGATTTCACGGTCGTCCTGCGGGGTTACGACCGCCACCAGGTCGACGGACACATCGGCCGGCTGCTCGCCGCGCTGAACCAGTCGGAGGCGGCCCGCGGCGAGGCCGAGCAGCGGATGAACGACGCGCAGCGTCGCCTGCGCCAGGCCGAGCAGCGTCTGAACGCGCTCGAGCAGAAACTGGCCGACAGCAACAAGCTGCTGGAGGAGAACAACAGGCCGACGCTCTCCGGGCTGGGCACCCGGGTGGAGCAGATCCTGCGTCTCGCCGAGGAACAGGCCAACGATCACCGTAACGAGGCGAAGCGGGAGTCCGAGGGCATTCTCTCCGCGGCCCGTCTCGAGGCCCGCGAGATCACCGACAAGGCGCGTGCCGAGGCCGCCGCCATGAAGGCGACCGCCGAGCGTGAGGCCGGCCAGGTCCGCACGCACGCCGAGCGGGAGGCCGCCGAGGCCCGGGTGCAGGCCCGGCGCGAGGCCGACACGCTGCGTTCGGACGCCGACCGCGAGACCAAGCAGCTGCGCACGGTCACCGCGCACGAGGTCGCCGAGCTGAAGTCGACCGTGGAGCGTGAGGTCGCGTCGCTGCGGGCCACCGCCGAGCGGGAGATCACCCAGGCCCGCGCGAAGGCCGGCCGGGAGGCCGAGGAGAAGCGCGCCGAGGCCACCAAGCTGCTCAGTGACGCCCGCGACAAGCGCGAGAAGGACCTCCAGGCCCTCGCCCTGGAGATCGCCGAGCGCCGCGAGAAGGCCGAGACCGAGGAGTCGCAGCGGCACGCCGCACAGGTCGCCGCCACCCAGAAGATGGTGGCTGAGGCCGAGGAGCGGGCCCGCGCCGCCGAGGACCGGTCGAAGGAGATCGAGCAGCGCGCCGAGAGCCGCCGCGTCGAGTCCGAGCGTCACTCGTCCGAGACCGTGGAGAAAGCGCGGGCGCTGGCCGAGAAGACCGTCAGCGAAGCCCGCCAGGAGGCCAACCGCCTGCTCGGTGACGCCCGCCAGGAGGCCGAGCTGACCACCCAGGCGGCCCGCCGCGAGGTGGAGGACCTGACCCGTCAGAAGGACGCCGTCACCAACCAGCTGGGCCAGATGCTGTCCGGCCTGTCCGGCCTGGTGCCGGGTGTCGGGGGCGCCTCCGCCGCGCCGGCCGCCGCCGCTGCGGTGGCCGCTGCCGCCAAGCCCGCCGAGGCGCCCGTGCAGCGCGCTTCCGAGCAGGCCGCGACGGAGGACACCGAGGGCGAGCCGGTGGCCGCCAAGACGAATTCCTGACCCGAGACCATCGTCTCTCTCCGGTTGCGGAGCCGCCGCGAGTGCGCGACGGTTGACAACGGCCGGGGGCATTCGACGACGAAATCAGGCCGTACCGGAGTTTCTCCGGTACGGCCTGACTCGTTTCGCGCTTGCCTGGGTTTATCGAGCCGAGGTTAGACAGATCACAACTACCCGGATCGTCTCCTCCAAACCGGTGTGTATCGACACGCCACGGGACGATGCGTATGTGAGGATGGAAAGCATGTCGCATGGCGGTGAAATTCTCGGTCTCGGCGGAGATTCGGCCACCGAACCCAGCTTCGAGACCGCCCTGCGGGGTTATGAGCGCAAGCAGGTCGAGCGGTATGTGACCCGGGCGGAGAACGAGATCGCCGCCCTCCTCGCCGACCGCGAGCAGGCCTACTCGCAGATGCAGGCGATGACGGCGCAGATCAAGGGTCTCCAGGCGGAGCTGGCACAGGCACGGCGTGACTCCGGGATGAGCGGTGAGGTGTCGTTCCGGCACCTGGGCCCGCGGGTCGAGCAGATTCTGGCGCTGGCCGAGGAGCAGGCCGAGGCGATCAAGGCCTCCGCCACCGACGACATCGCCTCCCGTCTGGCCGAGGCGGAGCGGATCCGGGCCGAGGCCGAGGCGCACGCCCACAACGGCATCCGCGACTTCGAGATCGCCCTGGCCGCGCGCCGTGCCGAGGAGGAGAAGGTCGACGCCGCGAAACGGGCGGCCTCCGACAAGGCACTCGTCGCCGCCCGCCAGGCCGGCGAGCAGATGCGCAAGGAGGCGGAGGCGGTCCTGGCCCGGTCCCGCAACGAGGGCAAGCACCTCGTCGACCAGGCCACCCAGGACGCGGCCCGGGCGCGGGCCGAAGTGGACGGATACGTGCAGTCCACCCGCATGCAGGCCGAGCAGGAGATCAAGGCGCTGCGGGAGAAGACCAGCCAGGAGATCGCCGCGAAGCGGGCCGAGGCCGAGCGCGAGCTCGCCGACCTGAAGGCGTCCGTCGAGCACGAGCTGGCGCTGCGCCGGCACTCGGTGATCGAGGAGCTGGGCCAGATGCGGTCCGGTGTCGAGAAGCAGTGCGCCGATCTGCGCAGCGAGGCCGACAAGTATGCCGAGGAGGTCCTCCGGCGTTCGGACGATCAGGCGACGGCCGTACGCAAGGAGATCGCCGCCCAGCAGGAGAAGATCGCCCAGGCCGGCCGGGAGCTGGAGGTCGCCACCGCCGAGGTGGCGCAGGCCGAGCAGCGTCGCACCGCGGCGCAGGAGCAGGCCCGGGCCGCCGAGAAGGAGGCCGAGCGGGTCGGCCAGCGTCTCGCCGAGACGTCTCAGCAGCTGGAGTCGGAGCTGAAGCGGGTGGCCGAGGCCCAGCGCGCCGGTGAGGCCGCCGAGCGGCACGCCGCCGAGGTTCGCCGCCAGGTGCAGAGGGAGGCCAAGCGGGTGGCCGAGCTGGCCGCGGCCGCGGTGCTCGCGGCCGCCGCCGACCCGGGGGAGCAGGAGCCGCCGGCCGAGAGCCCGGTGGAGCCGGTGCCGGTCGCGGTCCAGCCCCAGCCCACGGACAAGCAGCCGGCCAAGGTCACCGCCTCGGCGAAGGTGACGGTTCCGCAGGCGACCCGGGTGCCCGCCGACGCGGAGTGACATCCGGTACATCCCCGGTGGCGGGCCGGGCTCGGCGACGATAGCCTCCGATCGCCGGTTGCGGTGATCGAGGAGGTCAGATGTCTGCCGAGCCGCCCGCTGACGGTGCACCACCAGCCGCCGAGAGACCCCCGGCCGGGGAGAACGAGCCGGCCGACGAGAAGCCGTTCGGCGAGCCCGGGGCGCCACTGAACCGGCGCAACCCGTTCCTGTTCGGCTTCCTCTTCGGGCTCGGCGTCATCGTGGCGTACGCGCTGTTCCTCGGCGTGCGCAACGCGGCCTCGATGCTGATCCTCGTCTTCATCGCGCTGTTCCTGGCGATCGGTCTCAACCCCGCGGTGGCCCGGCTGCGCCGCTGGGGGCTGCGCCGGGGCGCGGCGGTGGCGATCGTGGCACTCGGCGTGGTCGGGCTGATGGCCGGCGGCATCGTGGCGCTGATACCCCCACTGGTCACCCAGACCACCGAGCTGATCAACAACGCACCGGACGTGGTGGAGAGCCTGCGCCGCAGCGAGACGATCAACGAGCTGGTGCAGCGCTACGACATCGCGAACCGGGTGCAGGGCGCGGTGAACGCCGGGACGATCACGAACGCCCTGGGCGGGGTGGTCGGCGGCGCCCGGCTGCTCTTCGGCACGATCTTCAACATCCTGACCGTGCTGGTCCTGACGATCTACTTCATGGCCTCGTTCGACCGGATCAAGGCTACCGGGTACCGCCTGGTCCCGGCCTCCCGGCGCGAGCGGGTCTCGCTGCTCACCGACGAGATCCTGACCAAGGTCGGGGCGTACATGGTGGGCGCGCTCGCGATCGCGGTGCTGGCCGGGGCGAGCACCTTCGCGCTGGCTCTGGTGCTCGGCCTGGCGTACCCCTTCGCCCTGGCCGTGGTGGTCGCGGTCTGTGACCTGATCCCGCAGATCGGGGCCACCCTCGGCGCGGTGGTCGTCAGCCTGGTCGGGCTGGCCTCGTCACTGACCGACGGGATCGCCTGCCTGGTCTTCTTCCTGATCTACCAGCAGCTCGAGAACTATCTGATCTACCCGCGGGTGATGCGCCGCTCGGTCCGGGTCAGTGACGTGGCGGCGCTGGTGGCGGCCCTGCTCGGGGTCGGCCTGTTCGGGGTGATCGGCGCGCTGATCGCGATCCCGATGGTGGCCGCCATCCAGCTGATCATGCGGGAGGTCCTGCTGCCCAGCCTGGAGGAGCGTTAGCCCTTGTCGAAGGCGGCGACCGTGCGGTCGGCGTAGGCGGCGGCGTCGCCGGTCTCCATCGGGCCGTCCCAGGTGACCGGCAGCGGGGTCGCCACATCCGGGGCGACCCGGCGGACGATCTCGTTCAGGACCTTCTCGGCGTCGCCCACCCACAGGTGCTTGGCGCCGGGCATCGGGACGACCTCCGCCTGCGGGATCGCCGCGAACCGCTCAGCGGCCTCGGCCGGCCGCAGATAGTCGTCGAACTCGGGGATCAGCGCGGTGACCGGCTTGCCGTCCTCGGCCCAGGCGGCCAGATGCGACGGCTGGGAGAACCGCAGCGGCGGGGAGAGCAGGATCGCACCCGTGACGGCCGGGTCCAGGCCGTACATCAGGGTCAGGTCGGTGCCGAACGACCAGCCCACCAGCCAGATGTCCGGCAGGTCGGCGAACTCCGCGTACTCGATGGCGGCGGCCACGTCGAAACGCTCGTCGACCGCCTTCGCGAACGAGCCGCCGCTGGTGCCGCGGACGCTGCTGGTGCCGCGGGTGTTGAACCGCAGCACCGCGAGACCGGCCAGGGCGGGCAGCCGCCACGCGGCCTTGCGATAGACGTGACTGTCCATCATCCCGCCGTGCGTGGGCAGCGGATGCAGGCAGACGAGGGTGGCCACCGGGTCACGGTCGAGCGGCCGGGCCAGCTCGCCGACGAGGGTGACGCCGTCCGCGGTGTGCAGCTCGATGTCCTCCCGGTGGGCCGGCAGGATCGAGTTCGCCCGGATCTGGTTGTTGCTCATGATGAGAGGTTTCATTCCTTTTCAGGGGCGGCGGGTGGGGCGGTCGGATGGCTTACCCATACCTGGGGGCGTTGCGCGAGCGCTCCACTCCCGGGGTGCGCCGGTCACGGCCACGCCAGCAACCGGTGTGCCAGTGCCGGCGGTCGGTCATGTCGCCCCAGCCGTCGGCCGGCCACGCCACCACGTGCGCCACGCCGGGCCGGATCTCCTGCATGCAGCCGGGGCAACGGTACGTCTTGACGGCCGCCGCACCGAAGATCGACCGCACCATCCACTCGCCGTCCCGCCACTGCTGGACACGCTGCTCGGTGATCCCGGGACGGTCCGGGTTGCGCTCGTCCTCGGACGGCCGGCGGGGGCGGTTACGGCGGGGGCTCACGAGGTCAAGCGTACGTAGTGACTCGCCGGTAACAATCACCCTAGACTCGCGTCATGACGGCGACTCACGTTCCCGGCCTCCCCGTGATCGATGACGGCTGGCTGATCTCCACCAACCCGGCCACCGGCGAGGAGGCCGGCCGCGTGCCGGTCGCCGACGAGAAGGCGGTGATCGCGGCCGTCGAACGTGCCAAGGAGGCCGCCGTGTGGTGGCAGGGGCTCGGCTTCGACGGCCGGAAGACCCGGCTGCTGCGATGGCGCACCCTGATCGTCCAGCGGATCGAGGAGCTGGCCGAGCTGGTCCACCGCGAGTCCGGCAAGCCCCTGGCCGACGGCACGATCGAGGCGGTCGCCGCGGTCGAGCACCTGGACTGGGCGGCCCGCCACGCGAAGAAGGTCCTCGGCCCGCGCCGGGTCCGCACCCGCATCCTGGTCGCCGAGCACTCCGGCCACCTGGAGTACCAGCCGTACGGCGTGGTCGGCGTGATCGGCCCGTGGAACTATCCGATCGTCACGCCGGTCGGCCCGATCAGCGGCGCCCTGGCCGCCGGCAACACGATCGTCTTCAAGCCGAGCGAGTACACCCCGGTGACCGGGCAGTGGCTGGCCGACACGTTCGCCGAGGTGGTTCCGGAGCACCCGGTGCTCCAGGCGGTGCACGGCCTCGGTGACGTCGGCGGTGCGCTGTGCCGGGCCGGAGTCAACAAGGTCGCGTTCACCGGCTCCACGGCCACCGCCAAGAAGGTGATGGCCGCCTGCGCGGAGAATCTGGTGCCGGTGGTGCTGGAGGCCGGCGGCAAGGACGCGCTGATCGTCGACGCGGACGCCGACGTGACGGCCGCCGCCGAGGCCGCCGTCTGGGGCGCCATGACCAACGCCGGGCAGACCTGCATCGGCATCGAACGGGTCTACGCGGTCGAGGGGGTCTACGACCAGTTCGTCGAGGCCGTCGTGGCGAAGGCGGGCAAGCTGCGCACCGGCGAGGAGATCGGCCCGATCACCATGCCGAGACAGCTCGACATCATCCGCGACCACATCGAGGACGCGCTGGCCAAGGGCGGCCGGGCGGTGCTCGGCGGTGCCGGGGCGGTGCAGGCGCCGTTCGTCTCGCCGACCGTGCTGGTGGACGTGCCGGAGGACTCGTCGGAGATCCGCGAGGAGACCTTCGGGCCGACCCTGACGATCACGAAGGTGCGCGACGCCGACGAGGCCGTGCGGAAGGCCAACGACACGCCGTACGGCCTGGGCGGCTCGGTCTTCGGAAAGAAGAACGCGATCCGGATCGCCCGCCGGCTGCGGTCCGGCATGGTCGCGGTCAACGGGACGCTCACCTTCGTCGGCATGGGCAACCTGCCGTTCGGCGGGGTCGGCGAGTCCGGTTTCGGCCGCATCCACGGCGAGGACGGCCTGCGCGAGTTCGCCCGGGCGAAGGCGATCACCGTACGCCGGGGCCCGTCGCTGCTGCCCGCGATGACGTTCGAGCGCACGCCCGCCCAGGTCCAGCAGATCGTCAAGGCACTGCGCCTGCTGTACGGCCGCAAGCCCTAATCTGTGTGGGTGGTGGAGCACCCAGCGGTCGAGGTCAATGGTCTGCACGTTCGTTACGGCTCGACGCCGGTGCTGGTGGATGTGGGACTCACCGTCCCGGCCGGCGCCGGCGTCTGCGTGACCGGTGAGAACGGCATCGGCAAATCCACCCTGCTGCGGTGCGTGAGCAGCCTCCAGCAGGCCGACGAGGGCACCGTCCGGGTCTTCGGCGCGGTGCCCGGCGACAGCCCGGAGTTCTGGCGTGCGGTGGCCACCACGGTCGAGCCACCCACCTGGTACCCGGGCCTGACCGCCCGCGAACACGCCGAACTGGTGTGCCGGGCGCACGGCCAGGACCCGGACTCCTCCGGCATCGACGAGGCGCTGGAGCGGTTCGGGCTGGCCGGGCACGCCGACGCCATCCCGCCGTCGCTGTCGTCCGGCCAGAAACAGCGGCTCACCCTCGCCCTGGTCCTGCTGCGGCCCAGTTCCCTGCTCATCCTGGACGAACCGGAACAGCGCCTCGACCCCGAAGGCCGGGCGCTGGTCGCCGGGATGCTCGCCGACTATTTGGCCACCGGCGGTTCGCTGCTGCTGGCCAGCCACGACGACAAGTTCGCGGTGGCCTCCGGCGCGGAGATGGTCTCGATGGAGCAGCTGACCGGGCCGGCCTCGTGACAGCCGTCGTCGCCCTGCGGCCGGTCCGCCGCTGGATCAGGAAGGCACAGGCCTCCCACCGGGACCGTGGCGACGCCCTGGCCACCGTCTACACCGCGGTGTTCTCGATCGCCGTGCTGTCGGTGATGGCACAGGACACCCTCCGGGCCGTCTTCAGCCCGCTCGTCCCCCACCTCAGCGGCGTCGGAGCCGTCGCCGCGGCCGCCTGCAGCGCCGGCCTGATCCACCTGGCCCTGCGCCGCCTCGGGCCGGTCACGGTCACCCGCCCGGCCGCGTACTTCCTGCTCACCGCCCCGGTCAGCCGACAGCGGCTGCTGGCTCCGTCGCTGGTCACCGCGGCCCTCGGTGCGGCCCTGGCCGGCGGCGCTGCGGCGTTCGGCATCCTCGGCAACGCGGCGGCCACCGGATCGATCGTCCTGGTGGCCACGGGAGCGCTCGCCGGCGTACTCCTCGCGCTCCTCGCCTCGGCCGCCCAATCGCGGCCGCGACTCGCGTCACTCGTCGACACCGCCGCACGGATCGCGCTCGCCGTCGGCCTGGCCGGCCTGGTCGCCGAGGCGATCGGCTGGACGCCGCCCACCCTGGGCGGCGAAGCGCCGGCGCTCGTCCTGGTCACGGTCACCGGTGCCCTCGCGGTCGTCGCGTTCATCCTGGGGGTACGAGACCTCGCGCGCACCCCCAACGACGCGATCCTGGAGTCCGCCAAGACCACCGGAACGCTCGCCGACTCGGTCTACGGGATCGAGCCCTCGTTCTTCGCCGAGATGCTGGAACGCCGCTACTGGGCGTCCCGGCGACTGCGCTCGGCCCGGCTGCCCCACCGGCTGCCCCCGCTCACCGGCCAGGACCTGCTGCTGGCCCGGCGCCGCCCGGCCCGTCTGCTGTGGACGGCCGCGTCCACCGCCCTGCCGCTGCTGCTGATCTCCGCCCCTCGCTGGGTACTGGTGATCGCCCTTCTCACCGGCACGGTCATCGCGGCCCGCGGCACCACCGCCACGATCAAGACCGACGCCGGCAACCCGGTGCTGCTCCGGATGCTCGGGCTCACCTCACGCCAGGTGGTCCAGCAGCGCCTGTGGCTGCCGGCCGTCCTCGGTGCCGCCTGGGCCACGATGGCGCTGGGTCTGCTCCAGGTGGCCGGAGCGCTGCCGCCGGGCCAGTGGTGGGCGCTGGGGCCGGCGATCGGGGCGATCGGCGGCGCTGCCGCGATCCGGGCGGCGCGGGCCGGGTTCGTCCGCAACGACCTGATCCCGATCGACACCCCGATGGGTTCGGTACCGACCGGGCCGGTCGTCTACGCCTTCGCCGGCCTCGACCTGCTGCTCCTCACCCTGCCCACGGTGATCCGCCTGTTCCAGGACCTGCCGGCCACGTGGAGCGTGATCGCCGTCCAGACCGGCCTGGCGGCCCTCGGCGTCCGGGCCTACATCTCCTGGACCACCGACCCGGAACGCGTCGGCCTGTCCAAGTGAGGCCCCCTTCCGCCGGCCGGCCCCGCCCCGGCCACGTCCCAGGCTTCCGCAGCGCACCCCGCACAGCCTCCCGCCGCGGTCCTCGGCGGCCGATCCGGGCGAGATCCGGTCGCGCGCCGGCGGTGCGATCCACTGAAGCTGGACACCTTCGTCGACCAGCTTCTGACGGCGCGGTGCCGGCCCCAGCACAGCTCGACTGCTCCTCACCGCTGTCTCACGCCGCCAACCCGGCTGGTCCTCACCGCTGTCTCACGCCGCCAACCCGGCTGGTCCTCACCGCTGTCTCACGCCGCCAACCCGGCTGGTCCTCACCGCTGTTTCGAGGGCCTTGAGACAGCGGTGAGGATCAGCCGGATCAAGATCTGTCATCGGGCGGAACCCGACTGGCAGGGGCGATCAGCGCACACAATCGCCGATCGTGGGCTCCGGTCGTTGCCCTGGCGTGGGTAGGCGCACGCGATCCCGCGATCGTGGTTGCTCGTCTACGTCATAGCGGTGACCGGGGCACACGATGGCGTTGTGTGTGCGCCCATCCCCGTTGCGGCCGCCCTCTGCGAGTGGCCCCGGAACGGGGACGGGCCAGTCGCGCGCGTGTCGTCTTGCCGGCTGGGAGAGATTTCCCACCGGCATGGCGGATCAGCGGGGGTCCAGCGGCCATGTCCGGCGATAGGAGCCGGGAGATGCGGCGTGGGGTCTGGGGGTGACCGCAGGGCTTGCGCGTGAGGCGCGGTGGCCGGCGGGAGTGTCGCCTGCGCCGCGGTGTGGCTCACGGTGCTTTGGGTAGCCGTACTAAAAAAGGGTTAGTTCGTCTTTTTTCATGCCCCGTAGCTTGTCGTAGTCGACGACGAGGCAGCGGATGCCGCGGTCGGTGGCCAGGACGCGGGCCTGGGGTTTGATCTCCTGGGCGGCGAAGACGCCCTGGACCGGGGCGAGGAGCGGATCGCGGTTCATCAGCTCCAGGTAGCGGGTCAGCTGCTCGACCCCGTCGATCTCGCCGCGCCGTTTGACCTCGACGGCGACCGAGCCGCCGGTGGCGTTCTTGAGGAGCAGGTCGACCGGCCCGATCGCGGTCATGAACTCGCGGCGGACCAGCGTGAAGCCCTCGCCGAAGGTCTCCGGGTGTTTGGCGAGCAGCTCTTGGAGGTGTGCCTCGACACCGTCCTTGACCAGGCCAGGGTCCACACCGAGTTCGTAGGAGTAGTCCTGGAAGACCTCCTCCAGGGTGATCCGCAACTCCTCGCCGGCCTTGTTCACCACCTTCCACACCCCGGGGGCCTCCTGCAGCTTGCAGGGCGGGCTCATCCAGTTGAGCGGCTTGTAGGCACGGTCGTCGGCATGGATCGACACCGACCCGTCGGCCTTGACCATCAGCAGCCGCACTGCCGGGGGCAGATGGGCGGAGAGACGGCCGACATAGTCCACGGAGCACTTCGCGATGACCAGGCGCACCCCGCGACGGTACCTGACCGTCCACCGAAGCTCGGCGGGCGGCACGAGCGTGGCGGTGCGATCCTGAGATCGTGTTCGAAGTATTGACCGGTACCGGTCTGGCGGCCTCCGCCGGGCTCAACGCCTACATCCCGCTGCTGACCATGGGGCTGCTGGCCCGTTACACGTCGGCGATCGACCTGCCGTCCGGGTCGGCGTGGCTGACCAACGGCTGGACGCTGACGATTCTGTCGATCCTGCTCGCCATCGAGATGGTGGCCGACAAGGTGCCGGTGGTCGACCACGTCAACGACATCGTGCAGACCTTCGTCCGGCCGACCGCCGGTGGCCTGGCGTTCGGCGCCGGGTCGGCGTCGGAGACGGTCACCGTCACCGACCCGGGCTCGTTCTTCACCTCGAACCAGTGGGCGCCGATAGCCGCCGGCGTGGTGATCGCGCTCGTCGTGCACGGCCTGAAGGCGGCGTCCCGCCCGGTGGTGAACGTGACCACCGCCGGATTCGGCGCGCCGGTCGCCAGCACCGCCGAGGACATCGGCAGCGTGCTGATGTCGGTGCTGGCCATCGTGCTTCCGGTGCTCGTTCTGGGAGGGCTCGGCGTGCTGGTGTGGGCGGCCGTCTGGGTGGTCCGGCGGCGGAACCGGCGGAGGCGGGAACGAGCCGCGAGTGTCGGGACACGTCACCTGTTTGGTTGACTCTCGGGGTGTTCGCGATCGCCGTACCCGCCTTCGCCCTGAGTTGCTGGCTCGCCTGCTATCTGATCGGCCGCGATCCGGGCCGGGCCACCCTCCGGTGGTCGGCGGCGGCCCTGGTGTCGTACGCCCTGGGCGTCGCCGCCTGGACCGTGTGGCCCGGCTCGGCCACCGCCGAGGTGCTGCTCTGCGTCCCGGCGCTGTGCTGGGCCGGCGCCGTGGTGTCGCTGCTGCCGCTGACTCCGGCCGAGCGGCGGCCGGTCGACCGGGGCGCCCTGCTTCTCGGCGGCGCCTTCCTCCTCATGATCGTCTTTCTGCCGCAGGCGGGCCGGCTCGTCGTGCTCGCCCCGATGATCGGCGCGCTGAGCCTGATGTGGCGGCTGCGCGGCCAGGTGGTGCCGGCGATGCTGCCGCTCGCGCTCACCGTGATGGCGCTGCTGTGCACGGCGGCTCTGGTGCTGCTGCTGTTCACCCGGTCCGGGGAGTTGGCCGCGATCGCCGCGCTCGGCCTGGACCTGCTGGTGGTGGGCTATCTGATGGCGGTGGCGCACGCCGGCGAGACCGGTGAGCGGCTGCGGCCCGATCTGCGGCGTTCGCTGGTCGCCCAGGTCGCGGTGCTGGTGCTGGCCGGCATCCCGGCCGGTGTGACCCTGTGGCTGGTCCCGGAGCGCGACGGGGTGGCGCTGATGCAGTTCGTGGTGCTGGCCGCCGGGTCGGCTCTGGCCGGTCTCGGCTCCCAGGTGCGCCGGGCGCTGGACCGGGTGGCGCTCGCCGATGACCAGCCGTTGCGGTCCGACCGGTCGGCGTTGTTCCTGAATGCGGACGCGCTGCTGCGGCGGCGTGAGCAGCGGCGCCTGAACACCATCGGCGAGCCGGAGTTCCTGCGGATGACCCGGCGGGCGCTCAACGACTTCGGTGATCTGAACCGGCTGGCCCGCAGCCCGCTGACCGGCCTGCCGGCGGTGGAGCGGCGGCTGGCCGGGCGGGAGGACCAGCCGCGGGCCCGGGCCCGGGAGCTGCGGGCGGTGCTGCGGGAGTGCGTGTCGTCGATGCGCCCGGCCGGGCCGTTCGGGACGACCGAGGAGTGGCGGTATTACAACGTTCTCCAGTTCTGCTGCGTGCTGGGCCTGAACCCGTATTCCCGGCGGTTGCGGACCGACGGGGCGAGCCGGGAGGCGCGGCTGGCCGTGGAGTGGTTCAAGCGGTATGTGCCGCAGGACATCACGAAGCAGTGGCAGCGGGAGGCGGCCATGCTGGTGGCCGAGCAACTGTGGATCGATGTGGTGGGCCGGCACCACGCTCTGCCGTCAGCCGAGATCACGACACGCTCCACCTAAACACCATAAAAGGTCATTTAGGGCTAATATCCCCGACCATGAGCCACCGCAACGCGCTGGTCGCCGCGGTGCGGCAGGAGCTCGCCGAGGCCCGCGGCACCGCCCGTGCGGTCCTCGCCGCCGCCGAATCGGCCCGTGGCGAGGCACAGCAGCGGCGGCGGCTGGTGCGCGAGGCGTACGGCACCTGCCTCACCCAGCTGTCCGCCGCCCGGGAGGCCGCCCGCCAGGACATCCAGCAGCGCTACCGCGGCGAGGCCACCCGCCTCGCCGGGCACCTGCGCGGCCTGGCCACGATGAGCGCCACCGGGGCGGCCGGGGCACCGTGGCGGTTCTGGGCGCCCAGCGAGCCGGAGCCGGGCACGACGCCCGGACTGCTGCGGATCGGGACCATCACCTTCGAGGAGACCGCCGCACTGCCCGCGCTGATCCCCCTGCTCGACCGCGCCCACCTGCACCTGAGTGGACCGGCCGCCACCCTCGACGAGGTGATCACCGGCCTGCTGCTGCGGGCCCTCGGCAGCACCCGCCCCGGCGACGTCGACCTGATCGTCTACGACCCGGAGAGCCGCGGCGCTTTCGGACAGCTCGGGCCCCGGTTCGTCGGGCCCGGTGGGATCGGGACACTGCTCGAGGAACTCTGCCACGCCGACGACCACGACGCCTGGCGGCTCGTCGTGCTGCTCGCGGACCGGGCCACCGCCGACGAGATGACCCGGGCGCAACGGGCTCAGCTGGACCGGATCGCGCGTACCGGGGTGGACCGCGGGGTGCACCTGATCGTCCGGGGCCTCGACCTGCCGGACGACCCGGCGGTCGAACGGATCGTGGTGCACGACCGGGTCGCCGCCTGCGCCTCGCTCGGCCGGCTCGAGGTGCACCTCGACCCGCCGCCACCGGCCGCCCTCTGCCGCGACGTGGCGGTTCGGCAGCGCCAGGGCCCGCCCCCGGCCCGGCTCGCCGACCTGGAGCCGGCCCGGCTGTGGGACGAATCTGCCAGGTACGGCCTGTCCGCCCCGATCGGCGACAGCACCGACGGCACGCTCGTGGAGATCCCGCTCGGCGACGAGCTGCCGCACGTCCTGATCGGCGGGCCGTCCGGCTCCGGCAAGACCAACCTGATCTACACCTGGCTGGGCTCCCTCGCCACCCGGTACGGCCCCGGCGAACTGGCCCTCTACCTGCTCGATTTCAAGGAGGGCGGGTCGTTCTCCCGGTACGCCCCCGGCCCGCGCGATCCCAGCTGGCTGCCGCAGGTCCGGCTCGCCGGCGTCAACGTCCGCAACGACCGGGAGTTCGGTCTGGCCGTACTCCGGCATCTCGGCGAGGAACTGCGCACCCGCTCCGCCCGCCGTGCCGACCCGGCCGACCGGCCCCGCGTCGTCGCCGTCCTCGACGAGTTCCCGGTGCTGCTCGACGGCCGGGACACCGTCGCCGACGAGGCGGCAGGCCTGCTCCAGGACCTGGCCCGGCGCGGCGGCGAGCAGGGCATCCACCTGGTCCTGGCGACCCGTGACACCGACGGCCTGCGGGCGTTGCAGGGCCGCCCCGCCCTGATCGCGCCGTTCACCCTGCGGATCGCCCTGCCCAAGGCGAACCGGATCCTCACCGACGACAACCTGGCCGCCTCGGTCATCCCGGCCCGGCACGCGGTCGTCAACACCGAGTCCGGGCTGGCCGGCGCGAACCAGGTGGTGCGCCTGCCGGACGCCGGTGACCCGACCGCCTGGCGGGCCACCCAGCGGCGGCTGTGGCGGTCCCGGCCGCTCGGCTGCGAGGAGCCGCGCCTGTTCGACGGCGACGCGGTGCCCCGGCTGCCGTCGGCGTACCGGCCGTCCGGGCGGGTGCCCACCGCCGGCGCACCGGTCGGATCGTCACCCGGCGCGGTCCTCGGCGAACGGATCGACGTGGCGGCGCGGCCCGCCCGGGTACGGCTCGGCCGGATGCCCGGCCGCAACCTGGCGGTCATCGGTGCCCGCGCCGACGAGGCCTGCGACGTGCTGGCCGCCGCCGCCCTGTCGCTGGCCGCCCAGGGGCCCGCCCACTTCAGCATCGTCTGCCTCGACCCGGCCGCGGAACGCTCGGCGGCCCGGCTGGTCGCCGAACTACCGGCCGCCGACTGGTACGACACCTCCGACGTCCACTTCGACCCGCCCACCTCCGACGTGCCCCGCTACGTGATCGGATACGGACTCGAAGCGGCCGGTCCACCGCACCGTCCGGCGCTGCGCGCCCTGCTCGACACCGGCCCGTCCCGGCGTGTGCACGTCCTCGGCTGGTGGCGATCGGTCAGCCGGCTCCGCGACGACCTGGCCGGCCGGTTCGACCCGATCGGCGCCTGGGTGGCCCTCGACGTGCACGGCGCCGACCTGGCACCGCTCTATCCCCAGCCGGGCGGCCCACTCTGGCGCCCACGGCCGCGCCGGGCCCTCTTCTTCGACCGGTCCGTACACCGCACACCCGAAGTGATCATCCCGTACGAGGTGAACAGTGACCACACGTGACCACACCCGCCGGCCGGAAACCGAGGTGAACCGTGACCACCCGTGACCGTCAGCCGCTCGGGCGTGACTACCAGCTGATGGTGAGCGCGCTCGCCGACGTCACCCGCCGCCGGGACGCCGAATTCGACGACGCCGAACAGGCCTATCAGGACAACGCCGCCCGCGCCGCCGGTGAACTCGCCCGCGCCGAAGGTGAGGCCCTGGCCGCCGACCGCTGGGCCGGTGCCGCCGCCGCCCAGGTACTCGACGTCGACCGGGAGGCCGCCCGGCTCTGGGACCAGCTCCGCCGAGCCCGTGGCCTGCGGGTCCGCGCCATCGGCGAGCTGCCCGAACCGGCTCCGGTCGAGGCCATGCCCCGGGTCGCCCTCCAGCGCCGCCCGGAACCCGGTGAGGACGTCGTCCCGATCGGCCGGCAGTCCCCGCGCGTGCTGCTCTCCCGCGCCGCCGACCGCATCGACGTCACCATCCATCCGCGCGGCACCGGCGTACTCCCCCGGTGGGCGCTGCCACTGCTCCCCCTGATCGGCGCCCTCAGCGCCTTCGTCACCGGGCTGGTGGCGGCCGGTCTGGTCACCTTCGGTGACACCGCGCTCTGGGGTGGCCCGGTCATCCGGGGGATCGGCTGGCTGACGTTCCTCGCCGCCCCGTCCGCGGGCGTCCCGGTGGCCGCCTATCTCACCCACCGCCGCATGCGCGCCCGCATGGACATCGGCGGCATCGGCCTGACCCTCCTCGGCGGCATGCTCGCCGCCACCCTGCTGTCCCTCTCCTTCGCCGCCACCCGCTGACCCCCGCTAACCGCCACCCGCGGAGCCGCCGCCCCCTCAACCGCCACCCGCTGAGTCGCCATCCGCTGACCACTTCCGGTCACATCCGCCTCCCGGCCAGGCGATGCCGCACCGCTGCCCGCCTCGCACGGCAGACGGGCCTCCCGCTTCAGACGTTTCCGGTACGACCTGAGCAGAGTCACGTGACTCGCGGCGGCCCGGCGAGGTGCCACCTCACCACCGACCCCCGCCGCCGGCTCATGCATGCCCTCCCCGTTACCCCCGGCTGGTTCCCACCGCTGTAAAAACCCGCCGGAGACAGCGGTGACAGCCAGCCACAGAACACCGGCTGGCTCCCACCGCTGCCTCAACCGACCTGAGACAGCGGTGGCAACCAGCCACAGAACACCGGCTGGTTCTCACCGCTGTCTCAGCCGACCCGAAACAGCGGTGGGAGCCAGCCGGGGAGATCCGAAGTGGGCCATGCCGGCCTACCGGCGGGCGGCCGGATACACCGGCGGTAGCCGCCGGAGGCGGGGGGCGGGTGGTGCGGTCGAGGGAGTCGTGGCCGTACCGCTGCGGGGTTCTGGGCCGAGAAGAAGCGTGCCGGGCACCGCGGTGCGGCACCCGGCACCTACGCCGCGGTTCGGCCCGGAAGGCCGAGAATGATCAGTAGCTGTAGAAGCCCTTGCCGGTCTTGCGGCCGAGGTCGCCGGCGGTGACCATGCGCTGGAGCAGTTCCGGCGGGAAGAACTTCTCGTCGGCGGTGTCGCGGTAGATGTTGCTCGTCGCGTTGAGCATGACGTCGAGGCCGGTGAGGTCGACGGTGGCGAGCGGGCCCATGGCGTGGCCGAAGCCGAGCTTCATGACGGTGTCGAGGTCGGCGGCGGAGACGACGCCGGATTCGACGAGCTGGATGGCTTCGACGAGGATCGCCGAGAAGAGCCGGTTGGAGACGAAGCCGGCGACGTCGCGCTTGACCTCGACGCACGTCTTGCCGACCTCTTCGGCGTAGTTGCGGGCGGCCGCGAGCGTCTCGTCGGAGGTCTGGTATCCGCGGACCAGCTCGACCAGCTTCATCATCGGGACCGGCGAGAAGAAGTGGATGCCGACGACCGATTCCGGTCGGCTGGTGACGGTGGCGATCTGGGTGATCGGGATGGCCGACGTGTTGGTGCCGAGGATCGCGCCGGGCTTGCAGATCTTGTCGAGGGCCTTGAAGACCTCGTGCTTGGCCTCCACCTTCTCGTAGATGGCCTCGACCACGACGTCGGCGTCGGCGGCCGCGTCCAGGTCGGTGGTGGGGGTGATCCGGGCGAGGGTGGCCTCGACGTCGGCCTCGGCGATTCTGCCCTTGGCCGCGAACCGGCTGAGCGAGTCCTTGATCGCGGACATGCCGCGGGCGAGCGAGGCGTCGTCGACGTCCCGCATGGTGACCTGCCACCCGGCCTGCGCCGAGACCTGGGCGATGCCGGAGCCCATCAAACCGGAACCGATGACCGCGAGACGACCTGCCATGATCCACTCCTTCGTCAGAGGCAGTCAGTTTAGCGGCGTTCCTTAACGGAAGTTCAGCACGGTTCACGATCGGGGCGAATCACCGGAAAACGCGCTACCGCAGTGTCAGACTGTGCCCATGGCCACGAGCGGCTGGTACCTCATCGGACCGCTGATCGCCGTCGGTCTGGTCGGCTTCCTGGGCGCGGTGTTCTGGCGCATGGGACTGCAACCCACCGTCGCTCCCGAGACGGCTCCCGACGGTCTGGCGATCTTCGGCGAACCGGACGACTACGGCCTGCTGTGGCCCGCCGCCGTCACCGACGAGCCCGAGGTGGCCGACGAGATCCGGCGGCTGCTCTCCGACGCGGGCATCCGGGCCACCAAGGCCGTCCGGCGCGACGGCCGGGTGAGCGTGCTGGTCTTCTCCGAAGAGGTGGAGGAGGCCCGGCGCCTGGTGGCCTCCCTCTGAGACCTCAGAGGGACTCCTGTGGACCGCGGAGCCTCCTCAGAAGTCGAAGGTCGGCTCCGGTACGTCCGTCCGCTCCACCTCGACGCCGAGACGGGCCAGGTCGGAGACGAAGTCCGGGTAGCCCCGGTCGATGTGGTGCACTTCGCCGACCTCGGTGACCCCGTCGGCGCACAGCCCGGCGATGACCAGACCCGCACCGGCCCGGATGTCGGTGGCCCGCACCGGGGCGCCGGACAGCCGGTCCCGCCCGTTGACGACGGCGTGGTGCCCGTCGGTACGGATGTCCGCCCCCAGCCGCACCATCTCGTTCACGAACATGAACCGTCCGTCGAAGATGTTCTCGGTGATGAGCGACGACCCCTCGGCGACCGCGGCCAGCCCCAGCGCCATCGGCAGCAGGTCGGTCGCGAAACCGGGATAGGGCAGGGTCACGATGTCGACACCACGCGGCCGGGCGTCCATCCGCACCCGGAACCGGTTGTCACCCGGCTCGACCGTCGCGCCCGCGGTCACCAGCTTGTCCAGCGCGATGTCGAGGAACTCGGGCCGCACCCCGTGCACGGTCACGTCACCGCGGGTCATCACCGACGCGAACGCCCACGTGCCGCCGACGATCCGGTCGCCGATGGTCTGGTGGCGCACCGGTTTCAGCGCGTCCACCCCCTCCACGATCAGAGTGGAGGAGCCGGCGCCCTCGATCCTCGCGCCCATCGCGGTGAGCATGTCGCAGATGTCGACGATCTCCGGCTCCCGGGCCGCGTTGTCGATCTCCGTGACGCCCTTGGCCAGCACCGCGGCCATCAGGATGTTCTCGGTGGCGCCGACACTCGGGAAGTCCAGCCAGATCTTCGCGCCGTGCAGGCCGCGGGGCGCCGACGCGATCACGAAACCGTGCTCGCCGGAGATCTCCGCACCCATCCGCGCCAGGCCGGACACGTGCATGTCCAGGCCACGGGAGCCGATCATGTCGCCGCCGGGGAGTGCCACCCGCACGTAGCCGCGGCGGGCCAGCAGCGGCCCGAGCACACAGATCGACGCGCGCAGCCGCCGCACCAGGTCGTAGTCGGCCTCGCTGCCCGGCTCGGCGGGCACGTCGATCACCGCCTCGGTGCCGTCGAGCGTGACGCCGCAGCCCAGCCGCCGCAGTACCTCGGCCATGATGGCTATGTCGGTGATCCGGGGAACGTTCGCCACCACGCTGCGCCCCTCGGCCAGCAGTGCGACCGCCATGAGCTTGAGCGCCGAGTTCTTGGCGCCGCCCACCGTGACGTCGCCGGCGAGGCGTGCCCCGCCCTTCACCCTGATCACATCCACGCGGGCCATCGTATGGTCCGCCACCCACCGGCGCCTCGTAGGGTGGGGCCCATGGCTGTGCATCTCACCCGCATTTACACCCGGGCCGGCGACGCCGGACAGACCCGGCTGGTTAACAACGAGGTCGCCCCGAAGACCTCCCCACGGATCGCCGCCTACGCCGACGTCGACGAGTGCAACGCGGCACTGGGCGCCGCGATCGCGCTCGGCGACCTGTCCGACGACGTCCGGCAGGTGCTCGCCACCATTCAGAACGACCTGTTCGACCTGGGCGCCGATCTGGGAAATCCGGTGAGCGACGACCCGCCGTACCCTCCGCTGCGCATCACCGAGGCCTATGTGACGAGGCTGGAGGGCTGGTGCGACGAGTTCAACGAACGGCTCGCCCCGCTGGACAGTTTCATCCTCCCGGGCGGCACTCCGGGCGCGGCGCTGCTGCACGTCGCCCGTACCGTCGCGCGCCGCGCCGAGCGCACCGCGTGGGCCCTCTACGAGCTGGAGCCCTCGACGACCGGCATGCAGCCGCTCAAATACCTGAACCGTCTCTCCGACCTGCTGTTCATCCTCTCCCGGGTCGCGAACCCGTCCGGCGACGTGAAATGGGTGCCCGGCGGCGACCGGCAGAAGTGATCCACCACATCGAGCTGTGGGTTCCGGACCTCGCCGGCGCACTGCGCCCGTGGGGCTGGTTGCTGGGCTCGCTCGGCTGGACCCCGTTCCAGGAGTGGCCGGCCGGCCACTCCTGGAAACACGACGGTCTCTACCTGGTGCTGGAGCAGTCCCCCGCCCTCTCCGGAACCACACACGACCGCCTCGCCCCCGGCCTCAACCACCTGGCCTTCCGCGCCGGCCCACCCGGCACGGTCGACCGCCTGGCCGCGGAGGCGCCGGCGCACGGCTGGTCACCGCTCTTCAGCGACCGCTATCCGCACGCCGGTGGCCCCGACTGCTACGCCGCCTACCTGGAGGACGCCTGGGGTTACGAGGTCGAGCTGGTCGCCGACACCTGACGCCCGTCACCGAGGGCGGTCCCGTCACGGTCCGCGTCTCCTCTCGACCGCGCCTTCTCCGGTACGCCGTCGGCCGCCCCCGACCGCACCCACCCCTCCCCTGACCACACCGCGACGCAGGCGGCAGTCCCGGCCTCCACAGCGCCCGCCGGGCGCATCCGGCGGTCACCCGGCTGGCTCCCACCGCTGTCTCAACCGCGCCGAAACAGCGGTGAGAACCAGCCGGACCTTCGTGTGGAGCTCTCACCGCTGTCTCACGGGCGGTGAGACAGCGGTGGGGGCCAGCCGGCATTCGGGGGGTCAGGGCAGGAGGTCGCCGTCGATGGTGGTCACGGCGTGGCCGCTGAGGTGGGTGCGGTCGCCGTGCAGGGCCACGTGGACCAGGCCGCCGCGGGGCGACGCCTGGTAGCCGGTGAGTTCGGTGCGGCCCAGCCGTCCCGCCCAGAACGGTGTGAGGGCGGTGTGGGCGCTGCCGGTGACCGGGTCCTCGTCGACACCCACGGCCGGGGCGAAGAAGCGGGAGACGAAGTCGTAGCCGGACGCCGGATCCTCGGCGGCCGCGGTGACGATGACGCCGCGCCGGGTCAGCCGGGCGACGGTCCGCAGGTCGGGATCGAGGGCCCGGACCGTCTTCTCGTCGGCGACCTCGAACAGCAGGTCGTCGGTCTGGGGGCCGGTGTGCAGCACGGTCCGGAAGTCGATGCCGAGGGCGGCGACCAACTCCGGGTCGGCGTCGACCGGACTGAGCGGTGCCGTCGGGAAGTCGAGGGTGATCAGCCCGGCCCCGTCGGTGGAGGCGCTCAGAACGCCGCTGCGCGTCCGGTAGCGCACGGGGCCGTCGAGGTATCCACCCCGGCTCAGAACGTGGGTGGTGGCGAGGGTGGCGTGGCCGCAGAGGGCCACCTCGACGGCCGGAGTGAACCAGCGCAGCGCCCAGTCCGCGTCCGAGCCGGTGGGCAGCCGGTGGACGAAGGCGGTCTCGGCATGGTTGACCTCGGCGGCGACCCGGCGCATCCAGTCGTCGGCGGGAAACCCGTCGTCGTCGAGGATGAGCACCCCGGCGGGATTCCCCGCGAAGGGCCGGTCGGTGAAGGCGTCGACGATTCGGATCCGCATGCCGCCGACCCTACGAAGTCACGGCCGACCGCACGACGGCCAATCGGGAAGAAGCGGCCGCCGGCCCTCGAACCGGCGACGGGCCGGGCGTTCAGCCCTCGATCGGGCGGGGACCGAAGACCGGGCGGCCACGGAGGCTGCCGGGGTCACGGGGTGGACCGGCTTCCAGCCAGGAGAGGAATCCCGTCACCGTGGTGTCGGCCATCGCGATCTCCAGCACGGAATCGGCCATACGGCAGCGGAGGACGACCCAGTGACCCGGGATGGTGAGACGCTCGGGGCCGGCCGGCAACCGCTTGTCCTCCACCGTGAGGGCTCGCCGGTCGAGGATCCGCTTGGGCCTGATCGCGAGGCTGAACATGCGGTGGAACCGGAGCTCGTCGCCGACGAACTGCCCGAGGCCGGGCGACCAGCCGCGGCCGGGCACGATCGTGTTGATGTGCACCTGGAGGCGAATGGTTCCGCCGCCGGTCATGAGCAACCGGCGGCGGAAGAAGATCGCGAAGAGGAGCGCAAGCAGCGCGACGACGCAGATTCCGGCAATCTCCAGAACCCGCATCGTCGGCGTCAGTGCGACTCGGGCGTGGCGGGCGTCGCGCTCTCGGCGAGGACGGTCACGCCGTTGGCGTCGATCGAGAGGAACCCACCGGCCACGTCGTACGTGAGCTGGTCGCCCCCGGCGAGCTTGACCCGCACCTGGGACGGCTCCTTCAGCAGACCGAGCAGCGGCGCGTGGCCCGGGAGCACACCGATCTCACCCTCGGTGGTGCGCGCCACGAGCATCTCGGCCTCTCCGACCCAGACCTTCTCCTCGACGGCGACGACCTCGACGTGCAGCTGGTTGGCCACGCTGTTCCCCTCAGGTGCTACAGATCCCTCAGATGCTACGAACCGAATGGGTGAAGTCTAATCGGCGGCGAACGCCGACGTGGTACGGGGTACCGCCTCAGCCGCTCGCCCCGGCGGCGTAGGCGGGATGGTCGAGCAGGAAAGCCCCGATCCGGTCCTCGGCGACGGCCTGGAAGAACTGCGCGGTCGAGGGATCGAGTTGTTCGCCGAGGTACGCGCCGTTCTGGAAGAGCCCACCGCCGGGCAGCTTGATCAGCGTCATGTCGGAGGTGTTGACGTCGGAGAGGGCGAGCCCCCAGTCGATGATGCTGCTGCCGCCGCCGTCGAAGGTCAGCGAGTCACCGGCCGCGTCGAGGACCGCCATGAGCCGGGCGGGGTCGGTCACCACGTCCCTGCTCATCGCCTGCTCGGCCATCGCCTTGATGAACTGCTGCTGGTGCCGCTGCCGGTCGTAGTCGCCGCCGGGCAGCCCGTACCGCTGACGGACGTAGTCGAGCGCCTCCCACGCCTGGAGGTGGTAGGTGCCCTTCTTGTAGACCTTCTGCGGCCCGATGTACGGATGGTCGCACCCACCGCCGGCGCAGGCGGCACTCCTGGGCCGGGGGCGCCCGTCCGGCTGGAGGTGCTCGGACCGCACGGTCTGGTCGATCGTCATGGTGACCCCGTCCATGGCCTCGACGATCTTCTTGAAACCGCCGAAGTTGATGATCGCCCCGGCGTCGAACGTCCGGATCCCGGTGAAGGCGCTGACCGTCTGGGCGAGCAACTGGAAGCCCTGCTCGACGTCGTGCGTGCCGTTGCCGCGGTCGCTGCCGTACGACATCGCCGAGTTGATCTTCGCGGTGGTGCCGTCGAAGCCGGTCGAGGCGAAGGGCGGGATCGGCACGTACAGGTCACGGGGGAGGGAGAAGAGGAAGACCTGGTCCATCGACGCCGGCACGTGGGCCACGATGATCGAGTCGGACCGTGGGGCCTGCGAGTCGTCGCGCGGGTCGATGCCGGCGAGCAGGATGTTGAGCGGGCCCCTGATGTCGGCGTCGTCCCGGGTCGCGCCGGACGCCGGATCGCCGATCAGGCTGCCCCCGGCGTCGACCTCGCTGGTGTACCGCGCGATGAGGGCCTGGCCGGTGACCAGCACCCCGCCGCTGCTGACCATGAGCACGCACCCGAAGGCGGCACAGAGCCGCGCCCACACGGGTGCACGGCGGCGTTTCCTCGAAGACTGTGGCACCCGGATCCCCACCTCGCCGGGCCGCCCGAGAGTGCCCCGGACGGCCGCCGGTCACCCCGGCGCGGGGTCAATCATACCCGCGTTGACCTGCGCGAATACCGAGGAAGGGGGTGGCTGGGAACGCGAAAGCCGCGCCGGTATTCACCGGCGCGGCTTCCTGGAACGACTGACGGATCGTCAGCCCTTCATCAGCTCGTGCGCGTTCTTCTCGAGGTCCTCGAGGCCACCGCACATGAAGAAGGCCTGCTCCGGGTAGTTGTCGTACTCACCCTCGGCGATCTTCTTGAACGCCTCGATGGTCTCCTTCAGCGGGACCGTCGAGCCGGGGACGCCGGTGAACTGCTCCGCCGCGTAGGTGTTCTGCGACAGGAACCGCTCGATGCGGCGAGCCCGCTGCACCGTGACCTTGTCCTCTTCGGAGAGCTCGTCCATACCGAGGATGGCGATGATGTCCTGCAGGTCCTTGTACTTCTGCAGGATCCGCTGCACCTCGCGGGCGACCGCGTAGTGCTCGGCACCGACGAACTCGGGGGCGAGGATCCGCGAGCTGGAGGCCAGCGGGTCCACGGCCGGGTAGATGCCCTTGTCGGAGATCGACCGCTCGAGGTTGGTGGTCGCGTCCAGGTGGGCGAAGGTGGTCGCCGGCGCCGGGTCGGTGTAGTCGTCGGCGGGCACGTAGATCGCCTGCAGCGAGGTGATCGCCTTGCCACGGACCGAGGTGATCCGCTCCTGGAGCTCGCCCATCTCGTCGGCCAGCGTGGGCTGGTAACCCACGGCGGACGGCATACGGCCGAGCAGGGTGGAGACCTCGGAACCGGCCTGGGTGAACCGGAAGATGTTGTCAATGAAGAGCAGCACCTCCTGGTTCTGGACGTCACGGAAGTACTCCGCCATGGTCAGAGCGGTCAGGGCGACCCGCAGACGGGTGCCCGGCGGCTCGTCCATCTGGCCGAAGACCAGCGCGGTCTTGTCCAGAACGCCACCCTCGTCCATTTCCAGGATGAGGTCGTTGCCCTCGCGGGTGCGCTCGCCGACGCCGGCGAACACCGAGGTGCCACCGAAGTTACGGGCAACGCGGATGATCATCTCCTGGATGAGCACCGTCTTGCCCACGCCCGCGCCACCGAACAGGCCGATCTTGCCACCACGCACGTACGGCGCGAGCAGGTCGAGCACCTTGATGCCGGTCTCCAGCATCTCGGTCTTCGGCTCGAGGTCCGCGAACGCCGGGGGCTTGCGGTGGATCGACCAGCGCTCGGTGATGTTCAGCGTCGACGGGTCGACGTTGAGCACCTCGCCGAGGGCGTTGAACACGTGGCCCTTGGTCACGTCACCGACCGGCACCGAGATCGGCGCGCCGGTGTCGGTGACCGCGGAGCCGCGGACCAGGCCGTCGGTCGGCTGCATCGAAATGGCGCGGAGCAGGTTGTCACCCAGGTGCTGGGCGACCTCCATGGTCAGCTTCTTCGTGCCGCCGGAGAGGGTGACCTCCACGTGCAGCGCGTTGAAGATCGCGGGCATCTCGTTACGGGGAAACTCGACGTCGACGACCGGGCCGATGACCCGGACGACACGGCCGACAGCGGTCTCCGCCTTGGTGGGCTCAGCAACAGCAGTCATCACACATCACTTCCCGCCGCGGCCAGCGCGTTGGCGCCGCCGACGATCTCACTGATTTCCTGGGTGATCGCAGCCTGCCGCGCGGAGTTCATCTCGCGCGTGTACCGCTTGAGCAGGTCGTCGGCGTTGTCCGACGCGCTCTTCATCGCCCGCCGGCGCGAGGCCGACTCACTGGCCGCCGAGTCCAGCAACGCCGCGTAGATGCGGGTGTTGAGGTACTTCGGCAGCAGCGCGTCGAGCAGCTCGTCGGCGTCCGGCTCGAACTCGTACGCCGCGCGCGGCTCGGAGGACTTCTCCTCCGCGTCCGCCTGCGCCTCGACCTGCACCGGCGCGAGCGGTTTCGCGTTGGCGTGCTGCGTCATCAGCGACTTGAACTCGGTGCTCACGAGGTGCAGCTCGTCCACGCCCGCGATGCCGTCGGGGCCGAAGGTGCCCTCGGTCTCGGAGCCGGCCGCGAATCCCTCGATCAACGCGTCGCCGATCTTCTTCGCGTCCGCGAACGACGGGCGCTCGGAGAAGCCGGTCCAGCTGGCGGCGATGTCCCGCCCACGGAACCGGTAGTAGCCGACGCCCTTGCGGCCGACGATGTACAGCGCCACCTCCTTGCCCTCCGACTTCAGCTGAGCGATCAGCTGCTCGGCGGTCCGGATGGCGTTGGCGTTGTAGGCGCCGGCCAGGCCCCGGTCACTGGTGATCAGCAGGACCCCCGCCCGCCGGACACGCTCACGCGTGACCAGCAGCGGGTTGTCCACCGAGGCGTTCGACGCCAGCGCGCCCAGCACCTTGGTGATGGCCAGCGAGTACGGCCGGGAGGCGTTGACCCGTTCCTGGGCCTTCGCGATCCGGCTGGTGGCGACCAGCTCCTGCGCCTTGGTGATCTTCTTGGTCGACTTGACGGTGCGAATGCGCCGACGCAGCGCCTGTACCTGACCGGCGGCCATGCCTAGCTACCGCTTTCGCCGGTCGCGCTGCCCTGGAAGGACTTCTTGAACTCGACGACGCCGGCCTTCAGCGTCTCGATGTTGTCGTCGCTCAGCAGGTTCGTCGACTCGATCGCGGTGTAGACGTCACTGTTGTGCTGCTTGAACCACTGCAGGAACTCCTGCTCGAAGCGGCGCACGTCGGCGACCGCGACATCGTCGAGCTGACCGGTGGTACCGGCCCAGATCGTGATGACCTGGTCGACGGTCGAGTACGGCGAGTACTGCGGCTGCTTCAGCAGCTCGACGAGGCGGATGCCCTTCTCGAGCTGGGCACGCGACGCGCGGTCCAGGTCGGAGGCGAAGGCCGAGAAGGCCTCCAGCTCACGGAACTGGGCCAGGTCGAGACGCAGGCGGCCGGAGACCGAGCGCATCGCCTTGACCTGCGCCGAACCACCCACGCGGGACACCGAGGTGCCGACGTTGATGGCGGGACGCACACCGGAGGCGAACAGGTCCGACTCGAGGAAGATCTGACCGTCGGTGATCGAGATCACGTTGGTCGGGATGTACGCCGAGATGTCGTTGGCCTTGGTCTCGATGATCGGCAGACCGGTCATCGAGCCCGCGCCCAGCTCGTTGGAGAGCTTGGCGCAACGCTCCAGCAGGCGGGAGTGCAGGTAGAAGACGTCACCCGGGTAGGCCTCACGGCCCGGCGGGCGGCGCAGCAGCAGCGACACGGCGCGGTAGGCCTCGGCCTGCTTCGTCAGGTCGTCGAAGACGATCAGGACGTGCTTGCCGTTGTACATCCAGTGCTGTCCGATGGACGAGCCGGTGTACGGGGCGATGTACTTGAAGCCGGCCGGGTCGGACGCCGGAGCAGCCACGATGGTCGTGTACTGCAGAGCGCCCTGCTCCTCCAGCACGCCGCGGATGCTGGCGATGGTGGAGGCCTTCTGGCCGATCGCGACGTAGATGCAGCGAACCTGCTTCTCCGGGTCGCCGGAGTCCCAGTTCGCCTTCTGGTTGATGATCGTGTCGAGCGCGACCGTGGTCTTACCGGTCTTGCGGTCGCCGATGATCAGCTGGCGCTGGCCACGGCCGATCGGCGTCATGGCGTCGATCGCCTTGATACCGGTCTGCAGCGGCTGCTTCACCGGCTGGCGGGCCATGACGTTCGGCGCCTGCAGCTCGAGCTCGCGGAAACCTTCGTTCGCGATCTCGCCACGGTCGTCGATCGGGTTGCCCAGGGCGTCCACCACGCGACCCAGGAAGGCGTCGCCCACCGGGACGGAGAGAACCCGGCCGGTGCGCTTGACCGGCTGGCCCTCCTCGATCTTCGTGTAGTCACCCAGGATCACGGCGCCGATCTCGCGGACGTCGAGGTTCAGGGCGACACCCAGCGTGCCGTCAGCGAATTCGAGCAGCTCGTTCGCCATCGTCGAGGGCAGGCCCTCGACGTGCGCGATGCCATCGCCCGCGTCGGAGACGATGCCGACCTCTTCGCGGGTGAGATCATGCGTAGCGGACGAGACGTAGCGCTCTAGCGCCCCACGGATCTCATCCGAGGAGATGGTCAGCTCGGCCATCCTCTGCCTTCTCTGTCTAGCTCGGGACGTCACCGCCGCCGAGGGGGCTTCTCGATCAGGATCGAGGGGAAAGACTATTTAGCGAACGCCTGCTTGGCTGCGTTCAGCCGGCGCAGGATCGTGCCGTCGTAGAGATCGGAACCGACCCGGACGCTGACACCGCCGATGACAGCGGGCTCGACGTCCACCTTCAACGAGACCTGACGGCCGTAGATGGTGGCCAGTTTCGCGCCCAGTGCCTGCTCTTCGGCGTCGGTGAGCGGCTTGGCCACCGTCACATACGCCACCTCGCGGTCGCGCTTCTCGGCGGTCGCCTCGACCAGCCGGGCCAGCGAGGCCTCGAAGCCACGCCCACCGAAGCCGGTGAGCGCCATCTCGACGAGCCGGCCGGTGGCCACGTGCACCTTGCCCTTGAGCAAGTCCTGCACCAGCTTAACGCGCCGCTCCAGCGGAGCGCTGCCGTCACTGAGCGTGACCGCAAGGCCGGAGTCACCGGAGACGATCTGACCGAAGCGGAACAGCTCGTCCTCGACGTCGGGGAGCTTGCCGTCCCGGTCCGCCGAGGCGAGCAGGGCGTCCACGCCCAGCCGCTCGGTGGCGTCGAGCAGGTCGGCCGGCCGGGAGAACCGACCGGCGGCCAGAGCGGCCACCGCGTTCACCGCGATCTCGGAGACCTTGCCGCCGAGAATCGACTTCAGCAGACCGGCACGCTCGTTGCCGGGCCGGGACGGGTCGGTCAGCGCGCGGCGCAGCCGGGGCTGGGCCCGCAGCAGACCGGCCACCGACAGAATCTCGTCGGCAACCGTCGCCAGTTGCGGGGCCGTCAACGCCACGGTGTTCGCGGCGAGCTGTTGAGTCGCCTCGCCGTAGGCCTCTCGGCTTACGCTCGACGCCATCAGCGCCGCCCGGCCGTGGTGTCGAGGTCGGCGATGAACCGCTCGACGGTGCCGCGGGTGCGGGCCTCGTCGGCAAGTGCCTCACCGACGATCTTGCCGGCCAGGTCGACGGCGAGCGTGCCGACCTCGGACCGGAGTTCCCGGACGATGGACTCACGCTGGGCCGAGAGCTGCTCGTTGCCGGCCGCGATGATGCGGTCCGACTCCTCGCGGGCCTTGGCCAGCACGTCCTGACGGATCCCCTCGGCGTCGGCCCGGGCCTCGTCGCGGATGCGAGCGGCCTCGGTCCGGGCCTCGGCGAGCTGCGTCTTGTACTGCTCGAGCAGCTGGTTCGCCTCGGCCTGAGCGGTTTCGGCGCGCTTGATACCGCCCTCGATGGCGTCCACCCGTGCCTGGAACGTCTTCTCCATCTGCGGGAAGACGAACTTGATCAGCACGAAGCAGAGCACCGCGAAGGCGACCGAGCCCACCACGATCTCTTCCCAGATGGGAAAGATCGGGTTGTGGCCGTCCTCTTCCGGGGCAGCGGCCAGGTAAAGGTTGATCATGTGAACCTCCTAGTCGAGGCCGAGGATCACTGGCCGGCCCAGATGAAGCCGAACGCGATACCGAGGAGCGCGAGCGCCTCGATGACGGCGAAGCCGATCCAGACGAACGGCAGGGTCAGGCGGGACGACTCCGGCTGGCGGGCGGTCGACTGGATGTAGGCCGAGAAGACCAGGCCGACACCGATGCCGGGGCCGATGGCGGCGAGGCCGTAACCGATGGCGGCGGTGCTACCGACAACTTCGGCGAGCTGCATTTCTCAGTTCCTCCTGGTATCTCGCGTGACTGTCACGCGGGACGGCAACGGGGTGTTACGTGGAGATCGGGTACTGCTCAGTGCTCGTCGGCGAGCGAACCCTGGACGTAGCTCGCGGTCAGCACCGTGAAGACGTAGGCCTGGAGGCAGATCACCATGAACTCGAGGAAGGTGATCGCGATGGTCAGCACCCAGGACAGCACGGAGACCGGCGCCAGGAAGACGTTCGCGTTGATCATCGCGAAGCCGCCGAGCGTGAACACCAGCAGCAGCATGTGGCCCGCGAACATGTTGGCGAAGAGACGAACCGCCAGCGAGAACGGCCGGACCAGGAAGTTGGAGAAGATCTCGATCGGGATCAGCAGCGGCAGGATGCCGAGCGGCGCGTTCGGCTTCACGGCGTGCACGAAATACGCCATGCCGTGCTTCTTGATGCCGACCCAGATGAACATCACGTAGCTGATCACCGCGAGAACCGCGGGGAACGCGATGTGCGACATCGGCGAGATCTGCACGAGCGGCAGGATGCCGAAGAAGTTGTTGACCAGGATGAACATGAAGAGTGTCGTCAGGTACGGCGCGAAGCGCACACCCTGCGGCCCGATCATGTCCACCGCGATGTTGTTCCGCACGAAGCCGTAGATGCTCTCAGCGAGCCACTGCTTCTTCGTCGGCACCAGCTGCGGCTTCCGGTACGACATCAGGAAGAAGATGATGATCGCCGCGACCGCCACCCAGACCAGCACCGTGATCTTGGTGAACCAATAGCTCTCATGCTGGTTCCACGGCAGGATGCTGGGCAGGTAGAAGTCCTCGACGCTGGGCGGGAATGCCGCCGCGAGGACCGTCGACTGACTGATCACCTTGGCCCTTTCCTGTCAGGCGCCGAGTCGGCGCACGATGAGGTACACACCACCGGCGACCCCGAGGATCGCGCCGATTCCGGCGAAGATGCCCTTGGTCCCGACGAAGTGGTCGACGAGCCAGCCGATCCCGCCCCAGGACAGAATGCCCGCGATGAGATACGACAGTGCGGTCATGCCCGCACCTGAGTCAGGAGGCGGGTTCGAACCGTCGTCACCGCGAGATTCGGGGGGAGGTTTCTGGCCGGTCATGACGGCCCGAACGATATCAGCAGGAAACACGAAGCTAAGCGGGACCCCCCGCACAACCGTAGTTGTCCAGGCGTCAGGGGTCTCGCAACTGACTGGACACGGTACTCCTGTCGCGCCAAATCGGAACACGGCACGAGCGAGGAGGTCACCGGATAGTGGCGCGTTGCCCGGTTTTCACATCGCTGACCAGGGAAGACCAGGTGCTCTAGATCACTTTCGCATGACGCGGCGGTGCACCCACCAGGCCTGCACGCCCGTCCAGACCATCACGGCGGCGACGATGCCCCAGCCCAGGGCGTTCCAGCCCGGCCACTTGATCCCGACGCCGACCGCCAGGATGACTCCCAACAAGGAGTATTTCACCACATAAGTGAGCATTCCGAGGGGCATCAGCAAAGCCGGCCGGACCGTGTCCGCCCAGGCGATGACCAGGGTCGACATGGTGTAGCTGACGGTCACGATGAGCACACCGGCCGCCGCGCCCAGAGCCGCGTCCGGACCGCCGGTGAGAAACCCCACCGAACCGGCACAGAGCAGCAGCGCCATGGAGACCGCGGAGAGCAACGGCAGATGCTCGATCCGCCAGGCCGGATTCGGCGCCGGCGGGGCCGGACGTTCCTCGGTCGGCACCTGACTCACCACAACCCCCAGAAGAGACGAACCGCAGCGGGCCACGCTATCACCGCGCCCGGATCACCCCGCGAATCAATCCACCGCCGGTTAAGGCTCGTTAAGGTGGCGTTCCCGGAAATCCTCCCGGGAATTCACCGCCACCCGATTCAGCGCACGAACACGGAATCGGCCGGCAATTCCGTGCCGAGCGGATAGGGCGGGAAGCCCCCCACGATCTCGGACACCTCGGCGGCCACCTCGCGGATCACCGCCTCCCCCGCCGTTGTCTCCAGCCCGTCCCGCACGACCCGGCCGATCAGCCCGGCGATCCGCCGCATTTCGCCCTCCCGCATCCCCTGCGAGGTGACGCTGGGCGTGCCGACCCGGACGCCGGACGCCACGGCGGGACGCTCCGGGTCGTACGGCACCGGGTTCTTGTTGAGGGCGATGCCCGCCCGCGCGCACCGCGCCTCGGCATCCCGGCCGGTCACGCCCGCCTCGCGCAGGTCGAGCACCGCGAGATGGTTGTCGGTGCCACCGGTGACCGGCCGCAGCCCCTCGGCCGTCAGGCCGTCGGTGAGCGCCCGCGCGTTGCGCACCGTCTGGTTGGCGTAGCCGCGGAACTCCGGCGTGCCGGCCTCCCGGAAGGCGACCGCCTTGGCCGCGATGGCGTGCATCATCGGCCCGCCCTGGGCGAACGGGAAGACCGCCTTGTCGATCCGCTGGGCCAGTTCCGGCCGGCAGATGATCATGCCGCCGCGGGGACCGCGCAGCGCCTTGTGGGTGGTGCCGGTGACCACGTCGGCGTACGGGACCGGCGACGGCACCGCCCGCCCGGCCACCAGGCCGATGAAGTGCGCCGCGTCGACCATCAGGTACGCGCCCACCTCGTCGGCGATCTCCCGGAAGAGGGCGAAGTCGATCAGCCGCGGGTACGAGGTCGCGCCACAGATGATCAGTTTCGGACGGTGGGCGAGGGCGAGATCGCGCACCTCGTCGTAGTCGATCAGCTCGGTCTCCGGGGCCAGACGGTAGGCGATGGGATGGAACCACTTCCCGGAGAAGTTCGCCCGGCTGCCGTGGGTGAGGTGACCGCCGTGCGGCAGACCCATGGCCAGCACCACGTCACCGGGTTCGGCCAGCGCCGCATAGGCGGCCAGGTTCGCGCAGGCGCCGGAGTGCGGCTGCACGTTGACGTGCGGCGCCGCGAACAGGTCCTTGGCACGCTCCACGGCCAGCGCCTCGGCCCGGTCCACATGGGCGCACCCACCGTAGTAGCGCTGCCCCGGATAGCCCTCGGCGTACTTGTTGGCCAGGGTCGACCCGAGCGCCGCGAGCACCGCCGGTGACGTGAAACTCTCGCTCGCGATCAGCTGGAGCGTGTCCCGCTGGCGTGCCACCTCGTCGAGGAGCACGGACGCGATCTCCGGATCTTCGCGTTCGAGCATCGCGAAGTCCGGCCCCCAGAAGGTGCCCACGCTGGCCTCCCGAGATCGAGGAGCCTTCCGGTTTCCGAGCATATGGCTTGTGACCCCTCGTTCGTGGGCACAGTCTCCAGTTATGCGGTGCTTGGTTACCGGCGCGACCGGCTACATCGGGGGGCGGCTCGCCCCCAGACTTCTCGAAGCGGGACATCAGGTGCGATGCCTGGCACGCAGCGCCGGCCGGCTGCGGGACGTGCCCTGGGCCGACCGGACCGAGATCGTCCAGGCGGACCTCGCCGACCCGGCCACCCTTCCGGCCGCCTTCGAGGGCGTCGAGGTGGCCTACTTCCTGATGCACTCGCTGGGCCGGCCGGACTTCGAACAGCTCGACCGGGAGGCGGCCCGGAACTTCGCGGCGGCGGCGCGCGCGGCCGGCGTACGCCGCATCATCTATCTCGGCGGCCCGGAGCCGCCCGCCCACGAACGACCCTCCGCCCACCTGCGCTCCCGGGCCGAGGTGGCCCGGATCCTGCTGGACAGCGGCGTGCCGACGGTGGTGCTGCGCGCCCCGGTCATCATCGGTTCCGGGTCGGCCTCCTTCGAGATGCTGCGCTATCTCACCGAGCGCCTTCCGGCGATGATCACCCCGCGGTGGGTCAAGAACAGGATCCAGCCCATCGCGGTACGCGACGTCCTGCACTACCTGATCGGCGCGGCCGGTCTCCCGCCGGAGGTGAGCCGCGGGTTCGACATCGGCGGGGCGGACGTGCTGACGTACGAGCAGATGATGCAGCGGTACGCCCGGGTGGCCGGACTCCCCCGCCGGGTCATCGTGCCGGTGCGGCTGCTGAGCCCGTGGCTCTCCGCACACTGGGTCGGCCTGATCACCCCGGTCCCCAACAGCATCGCCCGGCCCCTGGTGGCCAGCCTGATCCACGAGGCGGTCGCCCAGGAGAACGACCTGGCCGAGCTGCTGCCCGGCCCGCCGCCACTCGGGTTCGACGAGTCGGTGCAGCTGGCCCTCGGCCGGATCCGCGACGCCGAGGTGGAGACCCGCTGGTCCACCGCGTCCGGTCTGAACCCGTCGGCCGAGCCGCTGCCCAGCGACCCGGACTGGTCCGGCGGCAGCCTCTACGTCGACGAGCGGTCCCGGCCGGTCAACGCGAGTGCCGGCGAGCTGTGGCGGGTGATCGAGGGCGTCGGCGGCGAGAACGGCTGGTACTCGTTCCCGCTGGCCTGGTCGGTGCGCGGCTGGCTGGACCGGCTGGCCGGGGGGGTCGGGCTGCGCCGGGGCCGCCGCGATCCGCACCGGCTACGGGTCGGCGAGGCACTGGACTGGTGGCGGGTCGAGGAGATCGAGCCGGGCGCGCTGCTGCGGCTGCGTGCCGAGATGCGAGTACCCGGCCGGGCCTGGCTGGAGATGCGCGCCGAGCCCGACGGGACCGGCCGCAGCGTCTACCGGCAGCGGGCGGTCTTTCTGCCGCGCGGTCTCGGTGGGCACCTCTACTGGGCGTCGGTGCTGCCCTTCCACGGCGTCGTCTTCAACGGGATGGCCCGCAACATCACCCGGACCGCGGAGACCTCACGCGGCGGCGCGTGACAGGCGGTCGCGGACGGCCAGCCAGTCCTCGGTCCGCGGCGGCTCCTGGACCAGGATGGTCGGGTAACCCGCGTCGTCCAGCCGGTGCAGGGCCGCATACAGGTCGGCGGCGTACTCCCCGGGGTCGGCGGAGAGGATCTCCGTGCCGTCCGTTCCCTCGTAGGCCAGCACCGCGACCGGCTCGGTGAGACCCGACCGATCGACGTCCCGTACGTCCGGGCAGAGGACCACCCTGGCGCGCGGCGCATAGTGCCGGCGACTCAGACCCGGTGACGACCGGGCCTCGCCGTCCTCGGCCGCCGCTCCGGGCAGTGTGATCGGGCCGACCGTGTCACGCAGCACCCGCAGGCCGAGCGCGCCCGGGCGCAGCAGCCGCGGCACGTCCCCGGTCAGGTCCAGCACCGTCGATTCGATGCCCCACGAGCACGGGCCGCCGTCGAGCACCATCGGCACGTCCGGCAGGCTGCGGACCACGTGCTCGGCGGTGGTCGGCGAGATGCCCTCGGAACGGTTGGCGCTCGGTGCGGCCAGCGGAAGCCCGGCGACCTTCAGCAGTTCGAGAGCGACCGGATGGGCCGGCACCCGGACCGCCACGGTGTCGTTCGACGCGCCGATGCCCGGCAGATGCGGCGCCCGGCGGACGACCAGGGTGAGCGGGCCCGGCCAGAACCGGGCGGCCAGCTCCTCGGCCCCGTCCGGCCAGTCCGCGGCGAGCGAGCGGGCCGCCGCCACGTCGGCCACGTGCACGATCAGCGGGTTCCAGGTGGGCCGGTTCTTCAGGCGGTAGATCTCGCCGACCGCCTTCTCGGAGAAGGCGTCGGCGCCCAGGCCGTAGACGGTCTCGGTCGGGAACGCCACCACCGAACCGGCCCGCAACAGGCCGGCTGCGCGGGACAGTCCATCGGCGTCGGACGCGACGATCCGGTCACGCCATGCGGCACCACTCACGGGAGGAGCAACGCGGCGAGCGGCATCGTGGTGTCCTCGATCTCGTCCGCCACCCGCTGGAACGTCTGGTCGCCACGGCCCCACGGGTCGTCGAGATCGTCGGCCGGCTGTGCGGCCTCCACACCACGCAGCTCCGCCACCGCCTCGACGATCGCGGTACCGCGGGCGTGGACCGCCTCCGGTTTCGGCTCCGCCGGAGGCAGCGCGCCGGTGTCGACGGCGCCCAGCAGGCGGCCGAACTCGCCCAGGACGAACGTGCGGGCGGCGGCGTCGGGACGCAGTGCCACCACGTAGTCGTACTGGTCGGCGGTGGCGGTGAGGATCAGGTCGGCCTCGTCGATGAAGTCGCCGCGCAGCTTGCGGGCCAGGAAGTTCTCGTCGGTGCCGCGGCGGGCCCGGACCAGCCGGGCGGCCGGCGGGTTCATCTCCTCACCCTCGTGCCAGCCACCGGTACCGGCGCTGACACTGCGCAGCAGCGGGGCGCCGTCGGCGTCACCGGCCCGCTCGCGGACCGCCCGGGCCAGCAGGCGCTCGGCCATCGGCGACCGGCAGATGTTGCCCATGCAGACGTGCAGAACAGTGAACGGAGCCAAGTCAGTCCTGCCCATCGACGATGTCCGGGACGACGTCACGGAGTTTCCCGGTCGGGATCGCCCCGGCCCGGAGAATGCGGGGGACGTCGCCGGTGACGTCGACGATCGTGCTCGGTGCGGGGTCGGCGGCGGGGCCGGCCTCCAGATAGACGCGCACCGCATACTCCAGCTGGTCGCGGGCCTCGTCGGCGGTGAGCGGCGCCGGGGAGCCGAGCTTGTTGGCGGTGGTGACGGCCATCGGGCCGACCTCGCGCAGCACCTCCAGGGCGACCGGGTGCAGCGGCATGCGGACGGCCACCTGCCCGCCGGTGTCACCGAGATCCCACTGGAGGCTGGGCGAGTGCTCCACGATGATGGTCAGCGGGCCCGGCCAGAACGCGTCGGCCAGCTCACGGGCCGCCCTGGGCAGCGAGTAGACCAGACCGTCCAGCGTGTGCCGGGAGCCGACCAGCACCGGCGGCGGCACCCGGCGGTCCGAGCCGCGGGCGTGGTGCAGCTGGGTGATCGCGTGGGTGGCGAACGCGTCGGCGCCCACCCCGTAGACCGTGTCGGTGGGGAAGACCACGAGCTCGCCGCTCTTGGCCGCCTCGACGGCAGCGGCGATGCCGCGGTCCCGGTCCGCGACGGTGGCGCAGTCGTAGAGCATCACGAGATGCAGTGTGCCATGCGGCTACGCACCGTCCCACCGGCGGCGGGCGGTCGCGTACCGGGGGCGGCCGGTGAGGTCGTCGTGTGCGGTCACCTCGATGAACCGGCCGTCCGCGCGGAGCAGCTCGGGAACCGCCTCGCCGTGCACGTCGTCGTGCTCGATACCGACCGATCCACCGGGTTTGAGCAGCACCGCGGCCAGCGCGACGACCGGCCGGATCACGTCGAGACCGTCCGCGCCGCCGAAGACCGCCTCGGCCGGGTCGTGGCCGGCCACCTCCGGCGGGACCTCGGTGCCGTCCGGAACGTACGGCGGGTTGCAGAGCAGCACGTCCACCGCACCGTGCAGATCGGACAGCAGGCCGGGATCGGTGACGTCGCCGGCCACCACCTCGACCACCGGGTACGCCGCGGTGTTGCGGCGCAGCCAGGCCAGTGCCGCCGGCGACCGCTCCACGGCGATCACCCGCCCGGCCCTCGTCTCGTCGGCGATCGCGATCGCGATGGCGCCGCTGCCACTGCACAGGTCGACCACGAGCGCGCCCGGCCCGGCCCGCTCGGCGCCCCACCCGGCCAGCAGCTCGGTCTCCGGCCGGGGCACGAAGACCCCGTCACCGACGGCCGGCTCCACGTGCCGGAACGCGGCCGTGCCGAGCAGGTGCTGCAACGGGATCCGGGCGGCCCGCCGCTCGACCAGCTCGCGGAAGCGGGCCAGCTCCGCGGGCCGGATCGCGTCGATCAGCAGCAGCCGGCCCCGGGGCACCCCGAGCACGTGCGCGACGAGCAGCTCGGCGTCGACCCGGGGGGACGCCACCCCGGCTCTCGCGAGATCGGCGGTCGCCACTGCCAGCTCCGGCGCCAGGCGCGCCCGATCCGTGCTCTCGCGGGGGTGTTCGTGTCGCGGTGTCACGGCATAATCATGGGACGTCGCGCACGCGGGCCCGCCGGCGACCCGCCGATGCCGTGGGAGGCGCCTGGTGAGTTGGTTGGACCAGCTCGCGGAACACGTCGATGAGCTGCGCCACGCCGGGGAGCTCCAGCAGAACGGGCAGTCGGCGACGGCCCTGCCGATCCTGGACCGCGTGCTCGCGTCCGCCTCGAATCCGGCCACCCGGGCGTACGCACTGGTGCAGCGGTTCGGCGCACTCATCAACCTGGGCCGGATCGGTGAGCTGGCCGCCGCGATGGCGGCCGCCGCCGAGGCGGTCCGTGAGGTGCCCGATCCCTATCTGCGCGGGCAGATGCACGCGTTCGCCGCTCTCGGCGCCCATCTGCAGAGCAATCTGGACCGCGGGGTGACCCACCTGGTGCAGGCGGCCCGCGCGCTGGCCGCCGTTCCGGAGCGTGACTCGGAGACCGCCTGGGGCTGGCACGACCTCGCCATGGCCTACTCCTACCTGGGCTTCCACGGGCAGGCGCTGACCGCGGTGGAGCAGGCCCGGGAGATCGGCGCGGCCGCCGGGCTGGCACCGGAGGTGTTCGCCGCCCCCGGCATCCGGCTGCGCAACGCGGTCGCCCTCGACCATCACGGCGACACCGACGGCTGCCTGCGGGTGCTGCGCGACATGGACGCCGAGTTGTCCCGCTACCTCGCCACCGACCGGCTGCGGCCGGGCAGCCGCACGGTGTACGGCTACGCGCTGGCCCGCCGTGCCGCGCTCGGCGAGCCCACCGCCCCGGAGGCGGGCCGCTGGCTGACCGGCGGCGGCGACAGCGCCCGTACCCGGGACCTGCGGCATCTCGGCTCGGTCTGTCTCTCCATCGCGTCCGGCCGGCCGCAGCAGGCGCTGGCCATGCTGGCCGCCGTGCCGGTCTCGGCCGAGGTGCTCGGACCCGCCGAGCCGGCCCGGCTGCGCAGCATCTGCCACGCCAGCGCGGGTGACCACGCCGCCGCGCACACCGCCGACCGGTATGCGTTCCGGCTCGCCGCCCTGCGCATCGACCAGCTCCGCGACGGCTACCTGGACGGGGTGGCCGCCCGTCTCGACGCCCAGGAGACGCACCGCGACCCCGGGCGGTACGGCGACGAGACCCTGACCGACCCGCTGACCGGTCTGCCCAATCGCCGTCAGCTGGAGCGATACGTGGATACGCTGCTGTCCCGCGGCGAACGGGCCGCTGTCGGCGTCTGTGACGTGATCGGTTTCACCACCGTCAACCTGCGGCACGGACGGCACTGTGGCGACCTGGTGCTACAACGGATCGCCGGTGTACTGCACCGCGTGATGCGGCGTGGTGACTTCGTGGCCCGGTTCGCCGGCGACGAGTTCGTGCTGGTTCTTCCGGGGGCCGGCCCGCACCAGGCGGCCGAGGTGGCGCGGCGCATCGGCGCGGCCGCCACGACCGAGAACTGGCAGGCCCTGGTGCCGGGCACGTCGATCGGCCTGGCTTCGGGCTGGTCGGAGGTGGGGGCCAACGGGCGGGGACTGAGCGCGGCACTGGCGGCCGCGGCAGCGAGCAGGAAACCTACGTGAGCATGTCCGTGATCGACCTCGGCGACGTCAGCCACCTACCCGACGAGCCGGAGGGCTATCCGGGTGGTCACCCCGGGCTCGGGCGGTTTCGTGTCGGGCGGCTCGCGAAGGCCGCGATAGCGGTGGTCGTCACCCTGGCGGCCGGTGGTTCCGCGCTGCCCGGCCCGCCCGTGCTGCGCGAGGTGTGGTCGGTGCCGGTCTCCCCCGAGCAGTCGATGACTGTCGACGACGACTCGGTGTACCTGCATCGTCCCGCCGACAACGGGACCGAGCTGACCGAGCTGACCGCCTACGACCTGGGGACCGGCCGGGTTCGCTGGACCAGGCGGGTCGACACCGGCCCGTCCTGGTTGGGCGCGGCACCACAACACGGGGTGCTGCTGCTCCCCGGCGACGAGCAGTCGATCGAGGTCAAGTCGCCGGACGGCGCGATGATGAGCTACTCCTACGCCGGTTCGCTGACGGCCCTCGACCCGGCCACCGGCGAGCAACTGTGGCAGCGCCCCGGCGCTCAGCACTGGGCGGACACCGGCGACACGCTGCTGATGTACGAGCGGGACCGGACCGGCACGCTCACCTGGCTCCGGCAGGTCCGGATCCGGGACGGCTCGATCGTCTGGGAGCGGCGCGCGCCGGCGAACGCCGACACCGTGGACGTCCAGTTCGGCGGCGACACCCCGGAGCGGATCGTCACCGCCGGCCCGGGGGGCCGGCTGACGGTGCTGCGCTACGCCGACGGCACTCACGTGACGTCCCGGTCCCTGCCGTGGCAGTCGGTGTCGCCCGAAACCGGTGTGGGCAGCAACCTCGGCACCGTGAAAGGGCGGCTCGTCGTCGTCGACACCGGTCTGAAGGGCGACGCCGACCGGAGCCGGGTGACCGTCTACCGGACCGACAGCCTGGTCCCGCTGTGGAGCCGCGACAGCAAGGGGTGGGCGAACGTGCAGGACTGCGGGCCGCTGGTCTGCCTCAGCACCGCGGAAGGGCTCTTCGAGGCGGTCGACCCGGAGACCGGCACCCCACGCTGGACAATGACGGGCAGCCCGTTCATCGGCGCCGTCGCTGGCGGGGAGCGCCTGCTGATCCCCGGTATCGAGGAGGACCAGAAGCAGACCCTCGTCGACGCGGCGACCGGGCGGGCGATCGGGTCCACCACCGCCGGCGGCGTACTGTCCGTGGACCACGAGGAGGGCACGGCGATGCTGCTGCGCCACCTCGATCCGGCCACCAGCGTCCTGAGCCGGATCGACACCACCACCGGGCACACCACCGTGCTCGGCCTCCTCCCGGCCGGCGATCAGATTCTCTACGGCGGATCGGGACGCCGGATCGTCTGCATGCTCGGCGACCGGATGGTCGTCATGACCGCCGGGTGAACTCCGTGTCGCCGGCCAGCCGGGCCGCCCGGTCCGCGCCGGCGAGCGCGTCCAGGACGCCGTCCAGTTCACCGCCGAGCACCAGGTCCAGGTTGTAGGCGGTGTAGCCGATGCGGTGGTCGGTGATCCGGTTCTGCGGGTAGTTGTAGGTGCGGACCCGCTCGGAGCGGTCGACCGTACGCACCTGGGCCTTGCGGGCGTCACCGGCCGCCGCGTCCGCCGCCTCCTGGGCCACCGCCAGCAGCCGGGAGCGCAGGATCCGCATCGCCGACTCCTTGTTCTGGAGCTGGCTCTTCTCGTTCTGGCAGCTAACCACGGTGCCGGTGGGCAGGTGCGTGATCCGGACCGCGGAGTCGGTGGTGTTGACCGACTGACCACCCGGACCGGACGAACGGAACACGTCGATCCGCAGGTCACCCGGCTCGATGTGGATCTCGACGTCCTCGGCCTCGGGCAGCACCAGCACGCCGGCGGCCGAGGTGTGGATGCGGCCCTGGGACTCGGTGACCGGGACCCGCTGCACCCGGTGCACGCCACCCTCCCACTTGAGCCGCGACCAGACGCCGTGACCGCCCTCGGGCAGGCCCTTCGTCTTGACCGCGACCGAGATGTCCTTGACGCCGCCCAGGTCGGACTCCTGGGAGTCGATCACCTCGACCACCCAGCCGCGGCGCTCCGCGTACCGGGTGTACATGCGCAGCAGGTCGCCGGCGAAGAGCGCGGACTCCTGGCCGCCCTCGCCCGCCTTGATCTCTATGATCACGTCCTTGGCGTCGCTGGGGTCGCGCGGCATCAGCATCTCGCCGAGCTTCTCCTCCAGCGCGGGCAGCACCGCGGCGACCGCCTCGACCTCGGAGGCGAACGCCGGGTCCTCGGCGGCCAGTTCCTCGGCGGCGGTCAGGTCGGCGCGCGCGGCCTCCAGCTCGTTGTATGCGGCGTTCAGCGGCGCCAGCTCCGCGAACCGGCGGCCGACCCGGCGGACCAGCGCCTGGTCGGCGTGGATCGACGGATCCTCCATCCGCTTCTCGAGGTCCGCGTACTCGGCGAGAAGGGTGCTAAGGCGGTCGTTACTCATCGTTCTCTCCCAACCCAGACGGCGGACCACATGCGAACGGCGCCCGCCCCGGATTCCGGGACGGGCGCCGTCGACGCGGTTACTTCTTCTTCGCGGCGGTGACCTTCGCGTACTTCGCCTGGAACTTCGCCACCCGGCCCGCGGTGTCGAGGACGCGCTGCTTGCCGGTGTAGAACGGGTGGCAGGCGCTGCAGGTCTCGACGCGGATCTCGCCGCCCTTGGCGGTGCTCCGGGTGCTGAAGGTGCTGCCGCAGGAGCAGATGACCTCGGTGGTCGCGTACTCCGGGTGGATGCCGCTCTTCATGTCTTCTCGGTCCCTCTCGAAAATGCGGGCCGCCGGGTCGCCTGTGCTGAACAGATGTGCTGAACGGCAGACGTGAACCGGAACCCTTACTGGCCGATGTACCAGTCTGCCATGCCTGGAGCCCTGGCCGGAAATCAGGAGGCGCAACTGGATTCATGCTGGTTAACGTGAGCGTCCCTTCCGGCATTCCCGCCCCTGAAAGGCATCGCCATGACGCTCCTGCACGACGTCCTCGATCCGGCCGAACTGGCCGCTGCGATCGGCAACGGGCTCGTCCGGTCGCAGCGTCACCCCAGCCGGCCGTTCCTGATCTACAACTACACCGAGGCCTGCCAGTACAGCGCGGCCTGGACGCCGGTGACGCTCGCCTGCCGCGGTCTCGTGGTGGACGCCGCCGGCCGGATCGTCGCCCGGCCGTTCCCGAAGTTCTTCAACCACAACCAGTCGCAGGCGCCGGTGCTCGACCCGGGCGCGCGGGTCACGGTGACCGACAAGGCCGACGGCAGCCTCGGCGTGATCTACCACGACGGTTCCGGCCCGGCCGTCGCCACCCGCGGGTCCTTCGCGTCCGACCAGGCCCGGCACGCGACTCGGCTGCTGCGTACGCGCTACCCGTCCTTCGTACCGCCGCCCGGTCTGACCGTGCTCGTGGAGATCATCTACCCGGACAACCGGATCGTCATCGACTACCGGGGGCTGGACGACCTCGTGCTGCTCGGCGCGGTGGAGATCGCGACCGGGCGGACCCACGGCCCGGAGGCGGTGCCGGAGTGGCCGGGGCCGGTCGTGGAGACGTTCGCCTACACGAGCTTCGCCGAGGCGCTGGCCGCCCCGCCGCGGGACGGCCGGGAGGGCCTGGTCGTCCACTTCACCGAGGCCGACCAGCGGGTGAAGATCAAGTACGCGGACTACGTACGGCTGCACCGCCTGGTCACCGGGCTCACCCCGCGCAGCGTGTGGGAGATCCTCGCCACCGGCGGGGACCTGGCGGCGCTCACCGAGCCGCTGCCGGACGAGTTCCACGTCTGGGTCCGCGGTGTCGCCGCCGGACTCACCGCGGAGGTCGACGCGCGGGCCGCGGCGGTGGAGGCCGCCTACGAGACGATCATCACTTCACTGCCGGAGGGCTGGAGCCGCAAGGAGTACGCGGCGCAGGCTTCGCGCAGCGAGCACCGCGCCGAACTGTTCCTGCGGCTCGACGGCAGGGATTACCGTCCCGGCCTGTGGCAGCGGGTTCGCCCGGCAGGTGCCCGCCCCGGAGGGGAAGACGAACAATGACACGACTGCTCATCACCAGGGGCCTGCCGGCCTCCGGCAAGACCACGTTCGCCCGCAAGCTCCAGCCGGGCGTGGTCCGGGTCAACCGGGACGACCTGCGGCGGATGCTGCACGGGCGGCCGCTGTTCACGCAGCGCGCCGAGGCTCAGGTCACCCAGGCACAGCGGGCCGCCGTCGAGGCGCTGCTGCGGGCGCGGGGCAGCGTCGTCGTCGACGACACCAACCTGCGGGCCAAGACGGTCCGCGAGTGGGCCGAGATGGCGGCACGCCACAACGCGTCGTTCGAGGTGCACGACTTCACCGACGTGCCGGTCGACGAGTGCGTGCGGCGTGACGTCGACCGGCCTGAGGACGTGCGGGTCGGCGAGGACGCGATCCGCCGCATGCACCAGCGCTACCTGGCCGGTAGGAATCTGCCGCTGCCGGTTCCGTTCGTCGACCCGGGTGGGCCGGGCGTGATCTACCGGCCCGACCCGGAACTGCCGGAGGCGGTGCTCGTGGACATCGACGGGACGGTGGCGCTGATGAGCGGCCGGAGCCCGTACGACTGGGGGCGGGTCGGCGAGGACGAACCCAACCCGGCGGTCATCGCCGCGGTACGGGCGATGCACGCCGCCGGCCACGCGATCGTCTTCTGCTCCGGGCGCGACGCGGTGTGCCGCGCGGAGACCGAGGCCTGGCTGGACCTGTTCGTCGGGGTGCCGTACGAGGCGCTGTTCATGCGGCCCGAAGGCGACAGCCGGAAGGACTCGATCGTCAAGCGGGAGATCTTCGACCTCGAGGTCAGGGACCGCTGGCGGATCGTGGGGGTGTTCGACGACCGTCAACAGGTGGTACGTATGTGGCGGCAGCTCGGCCTGACCGTCTTCCAGGTGGCGGAGGGAGATTTCTAGGGTGAAGTACCCGCGGACGTTCCATCTGCCCGGCTCACCGGGAGCGACCGCCGACGACCGTGTTCAGCACGATCTGTCCTGGCTGGACGGCGAGCTCGTGGTGACCGAGAAAATGGACGGCGGGAACCTCACCTTCACCCGCGACACCATGTACGCCCGCTCGCTGGACTCCGGCACCCAGCCCTGGGACCGGCCGGCCAAGGCGCTGTGGGCGATGACGGCGTACCGGATACCCGACGACTGGCGTGTCTGCGGCGAGTCCATGTGGGCCCGCCGCAGCGTCGCCTACCGCGACCTGCCCGGCGTCTTCCTGGTCTTCGGCATCTGGGACGAGACGAACACCCTGCTCGGCTGGGACGACACGGTGGACTGGGCACGCCGCCTGGAGCTGCCGGTCGTCCCGGTCCTCTACCGCGGCGGCAGCCTCTCCGAGGCGTGCGCCGCCTGGGCCGCCCAGCGGGACAGCGAGACCTCCGAGGGGTACGTGGTGCGTGCGGCCGGGCGCATCCCGGCCGCCGAGTTCGACCGCAAGCTCCTCAAGTGGGTCCGGGCCGACCACGTGCGTACCGATGCCTCCTGGCGTCACCGCGACGACTTCGCACTCAACGAGTTCGCCTAGGGCAGCCCCGGGCCAGCTCCGCGGCCTCGTCGTCGAGATAGAAGGCGGGCCGCTCGTCGAATTCGTCGTAGTAGCGGTGGAAGACCGGGGTGATGCCGCCGGAGATCGGCGGGACGATCCAGGTCCAGTCGGCGGGCACCCGGCGGCCGGCCTTCTCCTCGTTACGCAGGTGGGTGATGAACCGCTGCGACTCGGTGTGGTGGTCGCTCATCCGGACGCCGGCCCGCTCGAAACTGTGCAGGACCGCCCGGTTGAGTTCGACGAGTGCCCGGTCCCGCCAGAGCGTGGACTCCCGGCTGGTGTCCAGGCCCATCCGGGCGGCGACGAGCGGCAGCAGGTCGTAGCGGTCGGCGTCGGCGAGGTTGCGGGCACCGATCTCGGATCCCATGTACCAGCCGTTGAACGGTGCCAGTGGATAGTGCACGCCGCCGACGGTGAGGCGCATGTTGGCGATCGCCGGTACCGCGTGCCAGCGCAGTCCCAGCTCGGCGAACCAGCTGAACTCGGGGTGACTCAGCGGCACCTCGCGGATCGCACGCTCCGGCAGTTCGTAGACGCGTACCCCCTCGGCGGGCGTCTCGATGACCAGGGGCAGCACGTCGAAGGCCTCTTCCTTGCCCTGCCAGCCGAAGCCGCGTACCGCCGTGGTGAGGCCGATCTGCCGGGGGTCGCCGACCGCGCCGCCGTCCCCGGTGCGGTATCCGGCGTACCGGATCAGCTGCTCGTTCCACACCCGGGCGTACGGCTGGCCGGGCTGGGCCGGGGCGAACACGCTGATCACCGGCCGGATCTGCGCGCCGCCCGCGGTCTGGAGGTGCTGCACGAGCAGCGAGTAGATCTCGTCGGCGGTACGGGCCCGGCGGCGGTCCAGGACCATGAGGCTGCGCCAGTAGAGCCGCCCGATGCACCGGCTGGCGTTGCGCCAGGCCATCTTCGCGCCGTGGGCCAGCTCGTCGGTGGTGTGCACATAGGTGCCGGTCGCGGCGATCTGTGCGCGGACGATGGCGAGCCGGGGCTCGACCGGGCCGAGCCGCGGGTTCTCGGTGTAACAGCGGCGCAGGAAGTCCTCGGCTTCACCGGGGTCCACCGGAGAGCCCGGATCCCAGGGCAAGGCGGGACAGTCCCGGTAGCCGGGCACGATCATCGGGCGCCTCCGGAGTTGTCGAGCGGCGGGGATACCGGAGGTTCGCACGAGCCGGGCTGGGCCGAATCAGACAGGTTGTGCGACGAAAACGACGCAGCCCACCCGATTGGGTGGGCTGCGTCGTTTTCGTCTGGTTATTCGCCAGGCGTGGACTTGGCGATCTGCATCAGGAACTCGATGTTGGTCCGGGTCTGCTTGAGCCGGTCCATCAGCAGGTCCAGGGCAGCGCCCGACTCCAGCGAACTGAGCACCTTGCGGAGCTTGTGGATGATCGCCAGCTCCTCCTTGCCCAGAAGGATCTCTTCCTTACGGGTGCTGGAGGCGGAGACGTCCACGGCCGGGAAGATCCGCTTGTCCGCGATCTTGCGGTCGAGCTTGAGCTCGGCGTTACCCGTGCCCTTGAACTCCTCGAAGATCACCGTGTCCATCATCGACCCGGTCTCCACCAGCGCGGTCGCGAGAATGGTGAGCGAGCCACCGTTCTCGATGTTGCGCGCCGCACCGAGGAAACGCTTCGGCGGGTAGAGCGCGGTCGAATCGATACCACCCGACATGATGCGGCCGGAGGCCGGCGCCGCCAGGTTGTACGACCGGCCGAGGCGGGTCACCGAGTCGAGCAGGACGACCACGTCGTGGCCCAGCTCGACCAGCCGCTTCGCCCGCTCGATGGCGAGCTCGGCGACCGTGGTGTGGTCCTGCGGCGGACGGTCGAACGTGGCCGCGATGACCTCGCCCTTCACCGTGCGCTGCATGTCGGTGACCTCTTCGGGCCGCTCGTCCACGAGCACGACCATCAGGTGGCACTCGGGGTTGTTGCGGGTGATCGCGTTGGCCAGAGCCTGCAGGACCATCGTCTTACCGGCCTTCGGCGGGGAGACGATGAGCGCGCGCTGGCCCTTACCGATCGGCATCACCAGGTCGATGATGCGGGTGGTGAGGATGTGCGGCTCGGTCTCCAGCCGCAGGCGCTCCTGCGGGTAGAGCGGGGTGAGCTTGTAGAACTCGGGACGGCGGCGGGCCTCGTCCGGCTCCATCCCGTTGATGGTGTCGAGGCGGACCAGCGGGTTGTACTTGTCCCGCCGCTGCCCGTCGCCGCCACCGTCACGCGGGGCGGACCGCACGGCGCCGGTCACCGCGTCGCCACGGCGCAGACCGTACTTCTTGACCTGCGACATCGAGACGTAGACGTCGTTCGGCCCGGAGAGGTAGCCGGTGGTACGGACGAACGCGTAGTTGTCCAGCACGTCCAGGATGCCGGCGACCGGGACGAGCACCTCGTCCTCGGCCACGTGCGGCTCCCGGCCCTCACGCTGGCCGCCACCGCGCTCGTCACGCGGGTTGTCGTCACGGTCACGGCCCCGGCGACGGTCCCGGAAGCGGCTGCGCCGGCTCCGGCGGCCGCCCTCGCCGTCACTGTCGTCGTCGTCGTGACCCTGGCTGTCACGCGGGCCGCGGTCGTTGCCGCCGCGATCCTCGCGCTGCTGGTCGTCGCGCTGCCGGCCGTCACGCGGCTGGCTGTCACGCTGACCGTCACGCGGCTGGCCATCACGCTGACCATCACGCGACTGGCCATCACGCTGACCGTCACGCGGCTGGCTGTCACGCTGACCGTCACGCGGCTGGCCATCACGCTGACCGTCACGCGACTGGTTGTCGCGCTGACCGTCACGCTGCTGACCGTCACGCTGGTTGCGCTGCCGGTCCCGGTTGCGCTCGCCGCGCTCGGGACGCTCGCCGCGCTCCGGACGCTCGGTCGGCTCGGCAGCGGGTGCGGGCGCCTCGACCGGTGCGGCCACGGCGACGGCGACGGCGGGAGCCTCGGCCGGTGCGGCCACGGTCTCCTGCTGGCGCGGAGCGCTTTCCCGGGAGCCACGCTCACGGCGGCTGCGGGACGGGCGCTCGGCCGGAGGAGCGGTCTCCGCCGGAGCGGCTGCGGCCTGCGGCGCCTCGACCGGAGCGACCGCAGCGACCGGAGCGACCGGGGCGGGAGCCTGGGCGACGGCCTCGGAGCCGTTGGTACGCGGGCGGGGAGCCGTCTCGACAGCGGCAGCGGCAGCGGCGGGGGCACCACCGCTCTGACGCTCGGTGATCGCGGCGATCAGCTCGCCCTTGCGCATCCGGGCGGTGCCGGAGATGCCGAGGGAGGCGGCGAGGCTCTGCAACTCGGGCAGAAGCATCGCGGACAGCCCGGTGCCGCCCCGGCGGCGCTTCGTAGCGGTCGCGGTGGTGCCTGCGCCGTCAGCGACGTCAGAAACACCCGACGTCACGTCGGTGGTGTCGCTCAATGGATTCCTTCCGTCGGAAAAAGCCCGAGTCCACCCGGAACTTCAGCCTTGGGCCGGGTGCCCTCGGAACCCGCTTCGCAACAGCGGTGCGGGAGTTCATGCAGCACGGCAGCTCGACGGTATCCCTGCCCGTCGAGGGTGCCGGCGGGTAGGTCTCGGCGAGTGCAGCGATCTATCGACTGCTGCCCGGCGTTTGCCTTGATGAGAGTTGAGAAAGACCAGAAGGCCCAGAATCTCGGGGGTGCGCCGAACCGCAGAGATCGCTTGCTTCGCGGCTGTGCTAGGTCTTGAGCGTAGTCAACTCGTGCGACCTGCGGCAACAGGACCCCGCTCGGCGTGTTCCACCATACCCCCTTTCACACGAGCACCGACGTCATCCACGCCCAGCACTTCGCTGTGCCAGTGCGCACCCGGCGCGAAATCGTCCGGGACCTCGGTCAGTGCCAGCACGGTCGGGCCGGCGCCGCTGACCACGGCGGCCACTCCCACCGCACGCAACGCCGCCACCAGAGCCGCCGTGGCCGGCATCCCCGGAGCGCGATAGCCCTGGTGCAGCCGGTCCTCGGTGGCCGCGAACAGCAGCGAGGGATCAATCGTGAGAGCGTGCGTGAGCAGCGCGGCCCGCCCGGCGTTGAATGCGGCGTCGTGATGCGGCACCTCGGCCGGCAGTGCGGCCCGCGCGGACGCCGTATACCCCAGCTCGGCGGGAACGAAAACCGTCGGGCGCACACCCTCGGCCGGCGTCAGCTTAACCGCCCGTGCCCCGTCCGGCTCGGTCCAGGCCACCGTGAACCCGCCGAGCAGGCACGGAGCGACATTGTCCGGATGGCCCTCGATGCGGGCCGCGATGCGCAGCGCGGCCGCGTCGTCGATCAGATCGAGGCCGCCGGCGATCAGGCCGCGGGCCAGTTGTACGCCACCGACGATCGCCGCCGACGAACTGCCCATGCCCCGCGCCTGCGGGATCCGGTTGACGCACTCGACGGCCAGGCCCGGCGGGCGCACACCCGCCTCGTCGAAGGTCTCCAGCATCGCGCGGACCACCAGGTGGTCGGCTCCGGTCGGCAGCTCCCCGGCGCCCTCGCCGAGAACCGTCACGGAGAAGCCGCCGGCGGTCACGCGGGCCGACAGGTCGTCGTAGAGCGTCAGCGCCAGGCCCAGGGAGTCGAAACCGGGGCCCAGATTGGCGCTGGTCGCCGGGGTGCTGACGGAGACCGTTTCGGTGACGAAGGTCAAGCCCATCGCCACATGCTAGGGCGTGATCATTTCGGCGGAAGCTCCCCGGTACCGGTAATCCCGAATGTCGGCTCGGTCGAGGGCTGGAGCCGACGGGTCGCGATCCGCCACCCGATCGCGTAGGTCAGCGTGATCGACGCACAGCCCGCGATGATCCACCGCGAGTCGACACGGTCGATGGCCGCGCCCGCGATCAGCTGGCTCACCGCGATCGCGAGCGTCGCCAGCATCATGTCGGTCGCGAAGACCCGGCCCCGCAGAGCGTCCGGCACCTCGCCCTGCAACGCGAAGTTGGACAGCACCCAGTTGCTGCCGCCGGCGAAGTGCGCGACGAAGACCAGGGCCGCCACCAGGGGAAACCACGGCGCGAACGCGACACCCAGATAACCGATGCCGTACAGGCCCATGGACAGGGCCAGGCCGGGCAGCAGCCAGGCCGGCCGGTTCAGCACCGGGCGCATCACCAGCGGGCCGACCAGCGCGCCCGCGCCGCGCAGTGCGAACAGCAGCCCGGCCCCCAGCGCACCGACCCCGTGTGCCGCCGCGATCAGCGGGAACACGGTCAGCACCCCGTTGCCGAGCCCGACCGCGGACTTCACCGTCACCAGGGCACGCAGCCGCGGGCGGCCACCGATGTAGCGCAGCGACTCCAGCAGCGCGGGCAGGGCCCGGGCCGGCTCGCCGCCGCCGCTGCGCGGCGCCTGCATCGGCCGCTTGATCAGGGTCGTCAGCAGGCTTCCGGTGAGCAGGCAGACGGCGGTCACGGCAAAGCAGACGTACGGGCTGAAGACGCTGCTCACCACGCCACCGAGAGACGCGCCCACCACCGTCATGGTGCCCCAGGCGGATCCGGCGATCGTGTTCGCCGCCGCCAGGTCCTCCGGGTCCACCAGGTTCGGCAGCGCGGCCGACGCGGCCGGGGAGTAGAACGCCTTGGACACCGCGATCGCGCCGACCGCCACCAGCGCCAGCGGGGCGGTGGCCTCCGACCGGACCGCGAACAGCAGCAGCACCGACAGGAAGGCCGCGGCATTCGAGACGATCAGGATCTTGCGACGGTCCACCCGGTCGGCGACCGTACCCGTCCACGGGAGCAGCAACGCCAGGATGCCGGTGTCCGCGGCCAGCACCATCGCGCCCATCGTGCCGCCGCCGGTCAGCTCCGGGAGCAGCACGAGCAGCGGCACCATGACGAACCAGTCGGCGCCGAAGACCACCAGCTCGGCCGCGAACAGGCGGCGGAAGTCACGGTTGCGGGTAAGGACCGAGAAGGCTGCTGGCACGTACCGACCATATAGGCGATGCCCGGCCCCACCGGGGACCGGGCATCACCTTCGTCAACCGCCTACTCGGCCGGGCCGGCCGGCTTGCGCGGCATCTTCAGCACCTCGAACTGGTCGGTGAAGCCCCGCAGCGCCGACTTGCCGGTCTCGGGCCGTGCCTCGTGGGCGCCGCCGCTGGAATCCGGCGCCGCCGCCCCGGCCGACACCAGGTCGTCGGACGGTTCGTCGGCGGCGTGCTTCGGCGTACCGGATCCGTCGCCCTCGCCCTTGCGCAGCCGCTTGGCCCGGCGCTTGGCCCGGCTCTTCTCCTTGCGGTTCTCCACCAGGGTGTAGAGCGTCGGTACCAGCACCAGCGTCAGCAGCGTCGAGCTGACCAGACCGCCGATCACCACGATGGCCAGCGGCTGCGAGATGAAGCCACCCTCGCCGGTGAGGCCCAGCGCCATCGGGATGAGCGCGAAGATGGTCGCGATCGCGGTCATCAGGATCGGGCGGAGCCGGTGCCGGCCACCCTCGATCACCGCCTCCTGCACCCCGTAGCCCTGGGCCCGGTAGTGGTTGATCAGGTCCATCAGCACGATCGCGTTGGTCACCACGATGCCGACCAGCATCAGCACACCGATCAGAGCCGGTACGCCGAGCGGGGTGCCGGTGATCAGCAGCAGGCCGATCGCGCCGGTCGCCGCGAACGGGATCGACACCAGCAGGATCACCGGCTGGAGCAGGCTGTGGAAGGTGGCGACCATGATGATGAAGACGATCGCGATGGCGGCCAGTACGGCCAGGCCGAGCTGCCCGAACGCCTCCGCCTGGTCGGCACCGACACCGCCGATGGTGATCTCCGCTCCGGGCGGCGTCTCCAGCCCGTCGATGGCTGTGGCCAGGTCGGCGTTCACCTTGCGGAGGTCGGAGCCGACGACCACACCGGTGACGGTGGAGGTGCGGTTGCCGTCGGCCCGGCTGATCGTCGGCGGACCGCCGACCTCCTTGACGTCGGCGACCTGGTCCAGCGGGACGGGCCCGCGCGGGGTGGTCAGCGGCAGTGCCCGCAGTGCGGCCGGGTCGGCCGGAGCCGAACCGAAGGAGATCACCACGTCCTCACCGGCACCGTCGACGCTGATCTGACCGGCCGGGACGCTGCGGAACATGCCCGCCACGGTCTGACCGATCTGCGCCTCGGTGAGCCCGGCGGCAGCGGCGGCCTTGCGGTCCACCTCCACCTCGAGCCGAGGAACGCTGGCCACCAGGCTGGTGTCCACGTCGGTGACGCCGGAGATCCCGGCCATCGCGGTCCGCACCTGCTCGGTAGTGGTGGCGAGCACCTCGTTGTCGGCGGCGGAGACCTGCACGGAGAGCTGGCTGCTGCCCAGCCCGGAGCTCTCCTCACCGATCTTGATCTCGCCGGCGTCGGTCAGCCGCGCGAACTCGTCGCGCAGGCCGTCGGAGACCTGCTCGGCGTCGGCGTCCTCGTCCAGGGCCACGCTGTAGCTGGCGGTGCCGGACCCACCGCCCCCGGCGAACGGGTTGGCCGAGTTGCCGCCGACGGTGACCTGGTAGGTGGTGATGTCGGCGCGAGCCGCGAGGATGCCCTCGACCTTCTTCGCCGCCGCGTCGGTGGCGGCCAGACTGGTACCCGGCGGCAGCTCCTGACTGATGTTCAGGCTGTCCTGCCCCGACTCGTCGAGGAAGTTCGTCTCCAGCCGGGTGGAGAGCGCGAACGTCCCGATCAGCACCATGATGCCGATCAGCACCGTGGTCCAGCGCCGGGTGGTGGCGAACCGGATCACCGGCAGGTAGCCGCGCTGGAGCGGGCTGCGCAGCTCCTTCTCCTCGGCGGCCCGGCGGATCGCCTCGTTGTCGGCGCCCGCGGGCGGCGGCTTGAGGAACCAGAACGCCAGCACCGGCACGATGGTGAGCGACACGAACAGCGAGGCCAGCAGCGCCACCGTCACGGTGATCGCGAAGGACGAGAAGATCTGCCCGACCAGACCACCGACCAGGGCGATCGGCGCGAAGACGGCGACCGTGGTGAGCGTCGAGGCGACCACCGCGCCGGCCACCTCACGGACCGCGCCGAGGATGGCGTGCACCTTCTCCTCGCCGTACTCGAGGTGGCGCTTGATGTTCTCCAGCACCACGATCGAGTCGTCCACCACCCGGCCGACCGCGATCGTCAGCGCGCCGAGGGTGAGCAGGTTGAGGGTGTAGTCGCCGATCCACAGGGCGATCAGCGCCACCAGCACGGAGAGCGGGATGGAGACCGCGGTGACCAGGGTCGAGCGGACGCTGAGCAGGAAGACCAGGATGACCACGACCGCCATCACGAGACCGAGCAGGCCCTCGGTGGTCAGGCTCTCGATGGACCTCTCCACGTACGGCGCCTGGTCGGTGATCACGGTCAGCGTGGCGCCGGAGTCCTTCTGGAGCTCGGCGAGCAGGTCCCGGACCTCGTGCGAGATCGAGACCGGGTTGCCGTCGGGCCGGGCCGTGACCGCGATGCCGAGGCTGTCCACCCCGTCGGTCCGCGTATAGGACTCGGCGGCCGGCAGCTTGCTCTCGACCGCGGCGACGTCACCGAGCCGGACCGGGCCGCGCGAACCGTTGAGGTAGACGTCCTTGAGCTGGTCCACCGAGGTGATCGGGGTGCCGACCTGCACGGTCAGCGACTTGTCGGCCTGGGTGACCGCGCCGGCCGGGATGGAGACCCCGTTGGCCTGGAGCACGGTGGTCAGCGACGTCGGGTTGACGCCGGCCGCGCCCATCTTCGCCAGGTCCGGAGTGATCACGACCTGCTTGGCCCGGGCCCCGGTGACCTGGGTGTCGCGGACGCCCTCGATCGCGTTGAGCTCCGGCACGACGGTCTCGTTGAGCTTGCGGAGCAGATCGGCCTCGTCGGAACCACCGGACGCGGCGAGCACGATCGCCGGGATGTCGTCGGTGCCGCCGGCGAAGACCGCGGGGTCGACATTGTCCGGCAGCTGCGACTGGATCCGGTTGATCGAGGTGGTGACCTGGTTGACGGCGGACTCGATGTCCGTGCCGAACTCGAACATCACGACGACGCTGGCCGCGTTCTCGCGGGAGGTCGACGTCACGGTGTCGATGCCGTCGATGCCCTTGACCGCGTCCTCGATCGGCTTGGTCACCTGCTCCTCGACCGTTTCCGGCGAGGCTCCGGGCAACACCGCGCTGACGAACGCGGCGGGCAGCTCGATCGAGGGAAAGAGCTGCTGCTTGAGGGACGGGATCGCATAGAGCCCGAAGCCGCTGATCACCACGGCGATCAGAGCGACGAGACCTCGGTTGGCAAGGCTGAGCCGTGTCAGAGCTGACATGGGCGCTCCCCCGAGATTGATTCGGTCGATACTGATAGTTTGCATGACGCGAACAAATGGTTTTTCACCAGGGGGCCTCCGAGGTCTGTTCGCGACGGTGGAGGCGGCGCGCCCACCAGGTGTGCGAAACGCGGGCTGAGGTAGGTCGCGAACGAACTCCGCTGGTACCGTCCGTCATCAGGTGGAGACGAACACGCCACCGGCACGTCACAAAAGGAGCAGGCGCTGGGCGAGAAAGAGAAGCTCATCGCGGACATCATGGGCTCGTCGATCCAACTCGAGCACCTGTTCGCCGATGACCGGTCCGACCCGCTCTTCTCGTCACACCTGACGATGTCGCAGCTGAAGATCATGTTGCTGCTGTCCCGGCACGGCACGCTCGCCGGCGGTGAACTGGCCCGGATGCTCGGTGTCGGCGCCGCGGCTCTCAGTGGCATGGTCGACCGCCTCGTCGTGCAGGACCTGGTCACGCGCGCGGAGGACATGAACGACCGGCGGGTTCGCCGGATCGGACTCACGAAGGCGGGCACCGAGGTCATCGATGGCATCATCACGGCAGGGGTGGCGAAGCAGCGTGAACTCCTCAGCCGGCTCTCAGCGGAGGAACTGACGATCGTGGCCCGGGCCATGGAGTTGCTGGTCCGCGAAGCGGGATCCCAGGCAGCCGAAGAGGCCGCAGCCAGTCTGTCAGACCACGCTGCGGCCGATCCGGAAACCGGGGAAAACTAGAGGGGCGCTCAGGCCAGGTCGAGGGCCTTCGCGGCGAGCAACGCATCGTTAGCGATCACGGTCGGCGACGGAGCGGTCGAGATCGCCCACTCCGGGTCCTTCAGACCGTGCCCGGTCACCGTGCAGACCACCCGCGCGCCGGCCGGGATCCGCCCCGCCGCCGCCTGCTGCAACAGACCCGCCACGCTGGCCGCGCTGCCCAGCTCGACGAAGACGCCGACCTCGCGGGCCAGCAGCCGGTACGCGGTCAGGATGTCCCGGTCGGTGACGGCCGAGATCAGGCCCTCCGACGCGTCCCGCGCGTCCAGCGCCTTGGTCCAGCTCGCCGGGTTGCCGATCCGGATCGCGGTGGCGATCGTCGACGGCTGCTCGACCACCGCGCCGTTCACGATCGGGGCCGCGCCGGAGGCCTGGAAGCCGTACATCTTCGGCAGCTTCGAACTGTTCCCCGCCTCGAAGTCCTCCTGGTAGCCCATCCAGTAGGCGGAGATGTTGCCGGCGTTGCCGACCGGCAGGCAGTGGATGTCCGGCGCGTCGCCGAGCGCCTCGACGATCTCGAACGACGCGGTCTTCTGCCCGTGCAGGCGGAAGATGTTCACCGAGTTGACCAGCGACACCGGGTAGTCCTGGGACAGCTTCGAGGCGAGCGCCAGACAGTCGTCGAAGTTGCCGTCGACCTGAAGCAGGCGGGCCCCGTGCACCAGCGCCTGGGCCAGCTTGCCGAGCGCGATCTTGCCCTGCGGCACGAGCACCGCGCAGGTGATCCCGGCACGGGCGGCGTACGCCGCGGCGGAGGCACTGGTGTTGCCGGTGGACGCGCAGATGATCGCCTTGGCACCGTCCTCGACCGCCTTGGAGACGGCCATCGTCATGCCCCGGTCCTTGAAGGAGCCGGTCGGGTTGGCGCCCTCCACCTTGAGGAAGACGTCAGCACCGACCCGCTGGGACAGCACCGGCGCCGGCACCAGCGGGGTGTTCCCCTCGTGCAACGAGACCACCGGTGTGGCTTCGGACACCGGCAGCCGGTCCCGGTACGCCTCGATCAAGCCCCGCCACATGGCAGTACTCCTCACTCAAGCTGGGAAGTTCCGGCCCAGCGTGCCGGACTCACCCGATCCATGGGACCGGATGACCATTATTCAGGACGGTGACAGACGGCCTCGACGTTGTGGCCGTCCGGATCGCGCACGAAGACCGAAGGAGTGGCCGAGCACTAGCCCGCACCCCCCTCGACGCGCAGCACACTCGCGATCGACCGGACGATGTCCAACCGCGACAGGGCCTCCACCGTGGCGGCCAGCGCCGCGTCCGGAGCGCTGTGGGTGACGATGACCAATTTCGCGTCGTCCTCCCGGCCGGACTGGCGGACCGTCGCGATCGACACCTCGTGGTGGGCGAAGACACCGGCCACGGTGGCCAGGACACCCGGCTTCTCGGCCACGTCGAGGCTGATGTGGTAGCGGGTCAGCGACTCACCGATCGGGCGGACCGTCAGCTCGGCGTAGTTGCTCTCGCTCGGCGCGCGCGCCCCGGTCAGCCGGTTGCGGGCGGCGGCCACGATGTCGCCGAGCACCGCACTCGCGGTCGGACGGCCACCGGCGCCCCGGCCGTAGAACATCAGCGGGCCCGCCGCCTCGGTCTCGACGAACACCGCGTTGAAGGCGTCACCGACACTGGCCAGCGGGTGGGTGAGCGGGATCATCGCCGGGTGCACACGGACACTGACGGCGTCCGTGGTGCGCTGCGCGATGCACAGCAGCTTGATCGTGCAGCCCATCTCCTTGGCGCTGGCCATGTCACCGGCGGTCACCCCGGTCATGCCCTCACGGAACACGTCGGCGGCGGTCACCCGGGTGTGGAAGGCCAGCGAGGCGAGGATGGCGGCCTTCGCGGCGGCGTCGAAGCCCTCCACGTCGGCGGTGGGGTCGGCCTCCGCGTACCCCAGCTCGGTGGCCTCCTCGAGGGCCTCGTTGAAGCCCGCGCCGGTCGACGCCATCGAGGAGAGGATGAAGTTGGTCGTGCCGTTCACGATGCCGGTGACCGCGGTCACGCGGTCACCGTGCAGCGATTCGCGCAGCGGCCGCAGCAGCGGGATCGCGCCGGCCACCGACGCCTCGTAGTAGAGATCGGCGCCGCCGTCCGCGGCGGCGTCGTGCAGCGCGCCGCCGTCCTCGGCGAGCAGCGCCTTGTTGGCGGTGACCACGCTCTTACCGGCCCGCAGCGCCTCGGTCAGCCAGGTCCGGGCCGGCTCGATGCCGCCGACGACCTCGATCACCACGTCCACGTCGTCACGCTTGACCAGACCCAGCGCGTCCGTCGTGAACAGCGACGGGTCGACCGGCAGATCGCCGCGCTCCCGGCCCGGGCGCCGCACCGCGATGCCGGCGATCTCCAGAGGGGCGCCGATCCGGGCGGTCAGGTCGTCACGCTGCTCGTGCAGGAGACGGACCACTTCGGAACCGACGATGCCGCAGCCCAGCAGGGCGAGGCGGACGGATTTGGCGGGGCTCATCCAACATCCAATGCAAGCAGGTCGTCCTCGGTCTCCCGCCGCACGATGACACGGGCGGCGCCGTCGCGAACCGCCACCACGGGTGGCCGAGGAACGTGGTTGTAGTTGCTGGCCATGCTCCGGCAATACGCACCGGTCCCGGGGACCGCGATAAGATCTCCGGGCTGCACGTCGCTGGGCAGGAATTCATCCTTCACGACAATGTCCCCGGACTCACAATGTTTTCCCACAACGCGGGCGAGCAACGGCTCGGCGTCACTGCGCCGGTTGGCCATCGTCGCCGAGTAGGAGGCGTCGTAGAGGGCGGTGCGGATGTTGTCGCTCATCCCGCCGTCCACGCTCACGTAGGTGCGGATGCCGTCGACGTCCTTGACCGTCCCCACCTCGTAGAGGGTGAAGACCGCCGGGCCGACGATGGCCCGTCCCGGCTCGATCGACAGGTGCGGCTTGCGCAGCGAGGCCAGCTCGCACTCCGACTCGACGATCTTGTTGATCCGCTTGGCCAGATCGCCGGGCGTCGACGGGTCGTCCTGCGTGGTGTACGCGATACCGAAACCGCCGCCCAGGTCCAGCTCCGGCAGCTCCACGCCGCGCGCGTCCCGGATCTGCGCCTGGAGCTCCAGGATCCGCCGGGCGGCCACCTCGAACCCGCTGGTGTCGAAGATCTGCGAACCGATGTGCGAGTGCAGGCCGCGCAGGTCCAGCACACCCTCGTCGAGGATCTGCGCCGCCGCCGCGAACGCCGCCCCGCCCGCCAGCGAGAACCCGAACTTCTGGTCCTCATGGGCGGTCGCGATGAACTCGTGGGTGTGAGCCTCGACACCGACGGTGACGCGGAGCAGCACACCGGGCCGCTTGTTCAGCTCGGTGGCCAGCTCGCTCAGCCGGGCGATCTCGTGGAACGAGTCGACGATGATCCGGCCGACCCCGGCCTCCAGCGCCCGGCGCAGCTCGGACACCGACTTGTTGTTGCCGTGGAAGCCGATCCGCTCGGGCGGGAACCCGGCCGCCAGCGCCACCGCCAGCTCACCGCCGGAACAGACGTCGAGGAAGAGCCCCTCCTCGTCGATCACCCGGACCACGGCCTTGCAGATGAACGACTTGCCGGCGTAGTAGACGTCCGCCTCGGCGAAGGCCGCCGCGAAATCGCGGCAGCGGGCCCGCAGGTCCTCCTCGTCGAGCAGGTAGGCCGGCGTGCCGTAGTCGGCGGCCAGATCGGCGACGCTGACGCCGCCGATCTCCAGACCCCCGGCGTCCGTCCTGGTCACGGTCCGCGGCCACAGTTGCGGCACCAGGGCGTTCACATCTTCGGGGGTACGCAGCCAGGCCGGCCCGCGATTACCGAGGTCACCGTGCAGGGCCCCGGCCTCGTGTGCGCGCATGCCTTACATCCTCTCCGGCGCGGAGACCCCGAGGAGGTCCAAACCGTTGGCCAGCACCGTACGAGTGGCCTCGGCCAGCCACAGCCGCGACTGGGCGAACTCGGAGACCGGCTCGTCACCCTTCGGCAGGACCTGGCAGGCGTCGTAGAAGCGGTGGTAGTCGGTGGCCACCCGCTCCTCCAGGTAGACCGCGATCCGGTGCGGCTCACGCAGCTCGGCGGCGGTCGCCACCACACCCGGGAACTCGCCGAGCGTCTTCAGCAGGTTGCGCTCCCGCTCGTGGGAGAGCCGCGAGGGGTCGTACACCTCGGCGCGGTTGATCTTCTTCTCCTCGGCGTTGCGCAGCAGCGAGCAGATCCGGGCATGCGCGTACTGCACGTAGAAGACCGGGTTGTCGCTGGAGTTCTTGGTGATCTCCTCGATGTCCAGCGTGAGCGTGGAGTCGGTGGAGGACCGGGCCAGCGAGTAGCGGGCCGCGTCCGGGCCGACCGCGTCGAGCATCTCGTCCAGCGTGATGATGTTGCCGGCCCGCTTGGACAGGCGCACCGGCTGCCCGCCCCGGACCAGGTTGACCAGCTGGCCGATCAGGATCTCGATGTTCTTCTGCGGGTCGTCGCCGGCACACGCCGCGATCGCCTTCAGCCGGCCGATGTAGCCGTGGTGGTCGGCGCCTAGCAGGTAGATGCAGCGGTCGAAGCCGCGCTCCCGCTTGTTGATGTAATACGCCGCGTCGGCCGCGAAGTAGGTCTTCTCCCCGTTCGACCGGATCAGCACCCGGTCCTTGTCGTCGGTGAAGTCGGTGGTCCGCAACCAGATCGCGCCGCCGTCCTCGAAGATGTGCCCCTGCTTGCGCAGCTCCTCGATGGCGTGCTCGACCGCGCCGCCGCCGTGCAGCGTCTGCTCCGAGAACCAGACGTCGAAGTGCACGCCGAAGCGCTCCAGGCTCTCCCGGATCTCCTTCAGCATCAGCTCGTAACCGCGGGCCAGGAAGATCGGCAGCGCCTGCTCGGCGGGCTGCCCCACCAGACCGGGGTCGGCGTCGGTGATCTCCTTGGCGATCTCGGTGATGTAGTCGCCGACGTAGCCGTCCTCCGGGGCCGGCTCGCCGTTGGCCGCCGCGAACAGCGACCGGGCGAACCGGTCCACCTGCGCACCCGCGTCGTTGATGTAGTACTCACTCGTCACCTCGGCGCCCGCGGCGGTCAGCACCCGGCGCAGCGAGTCGCCGACCGCGGCCCAGCGGGTGTGCCCCAGGTGGATCGGGCCGGTCGGGTTCGCCGAGACGAACTCCAGGTTCACCTTTTCGCCGGACAGGGCACTGTTGTGGCCATACGCTGAGCCGGCCTCGACCACCAGGCGGGCGATCGCGCCGAGCGACGCGTCGTCCAGCCGGATGTTCAGGAAGCCCGGCCCGGCGATCTCCACCGCCTCGACACCGGCCCGGCGGCGCAGCTCCTCGGCGAGTGCCGTGGCCAGCTCACGCGGGACGACGCCGGCCTTCTTGCCCACCTGAAGGGCGAGGTTGGAGGCGTAGTCGCCGTGCTCGGGGTTGCGCGGCCGCTCCACCGTCGTCGCGGCGGGCAGCAGCGCGACATCGAGTCCGCGCGTCTCGAATACGGCACGAGCGGCTGAGAGAACGGTGTCAGCAAGGTTGGCGGGAGTCACTCAGCCATGCTATCGGGGGTAGACTTCGGCGTTCGGCGGCCACCCGAGCCCCGCCCCTTCCCGTTTTGACGAATCGACGAGGCACGATGAGCATGAGCACTCCGGGGCCCGAACGGGTCCCGTCCACCGTCAAGGTCGGCAAGACCACCGGTCAGGGCAAGCCCCCCACCGGCGGCTCCGGCGCCAACCGGCCCGGTGGCTCACGCCCCACCGGCAAGGGCGGCAAGGGCAAGGGCCGCAAGCCGGTCACCCCGGTGAAAGTCGCCGGGGCCCGCAACTGGGGCCCGATCGCCGTCGCCGGTCTCGTCGTGGTCATCGCGGTCGGGATCATCGGCTGGGGAGTCTTCGCCTCCGTCAAGAGCGACAAGCAGAAAGCCGTGCCGTGGGAGGAGCGGGCCGCCGCCATCTCCGGGCTGGTCAACTTCCGCGAGACCAACCCCGACCTGGTCAAGGGCAGCCAGCACAAGAGCGGCGTCCTGAAGTACGAGCAGACCCCACCGGTGGCCGGTGAGCACAACCCGGCCTGGGAGAACTGCAACGGTGTCGTCTACACCGAGCCGGTCCCCAACGAGCACGCCGTGCACAGTCTCGAGCACGGCGCGGTGTGGATCACCTACCGTCCGGACCTGCCCGCCGACCAGGTCGCCACCCTCGCCGCCAAGGTCGAGGGCAAGGAGAAGACCATGCTCAGCCCGTTCCCCGGACTCAGCAACGCCGTCTCCCTCCAGGCCTGGGGCTACCAGCTCAAGGTCGACTCGGTGGACGACCCGCGGATCGACGAGTTCATCAAGTCGCTGCGCGTCAACGCCTCGATCGAGGGACCGACCGCGCTCTGCGACCGCGGCGTCTCCGTCACCGGCAGCACCCCGCAAGGCTGATCCGTGCCCGACCCCGTCACTGCGGACGACCCCACTCCGGCACCGCCCCGGTTCAGTTACTGGATTCCGGTGGCACTGGTGGTGGGGCTCGTCCTCGGCGTCGCCATCGGTCTGCTGGTGCCACGCGGCGACAGCCTGCCCGCCGACGACTCCGCCGAGGCCGGCTTCGCCCGGGACATGACGACCCACCACACCCAGGCGGTCGAGATGGGGCTCATCGCGTACGCGCAGGCCTCCGACCCCGAAGTGCGGACCATGGGCGTCGACATCGCCCTCAACCAGCAGGGCCAGATCGGCATGATGCAGGCCTGGCTCCGCGAGTGGAACCTCCAGCCGACCGGCTCCCAGCCCGCCATGGCCTGGATGCCCGACGGCGCGGAGAGCGTGGTCAACGGCCTGATGCCGGGCATGGCCACCCCCGACGAGATGAAGCGGCTCCGCGAGTCGACAGGCATCGAGGGCGACCGCCTCTTCCTCCAGATGATGATCAAGCACCACCTGGGCGGCGTCCACATGGCCCAGGAGGTCGTCGCAGTGAGCAAGGACAAGGAGGTCGTCGAGGCCGCGCAGCTGACCATCAACAGCCAGCAGCGCGAGATGACCGACATGAAGTCCCTCCAGGAGAAGCTCGGCGCCACCTCCTGACCAGGCAGTATCGACGGGCCGCCGGGAATTCCCGGCGGCCCGTCCGTTTTCGGCGATACCGGTTGGCCGGGCCGTCGGGGGTCCTGCTAGGCTCATCATCACTGAGCCCCCGTAGCTCAGGGGATAGAGCGTCGCCCTCCGGAGGCGAAAGCGCAGGTTCGAATCCTGCCGGGGGCACAAGTCTCCAGGCGATCCATGTCCGCGGAAAGCGCGGACGGGGTCGCTTGTTTCGTTTTTGCTGGGGCCCGAGGCCCCAGACCCCGCGTTCCGGTCACTCGCCGTCTGCGGCCGCTCGGCGTTCACCCAAGACCCTGCGTTTCGCTTCGCTCACCGCGGTGGCGAGCAGCGGGAATGCCGACAGCCGAACTCACCGCCTCGGTCGTTCGCCGTGCACTAGGCCCAGCGATCCCCTTCACTCACCGTCTCGGGTCATTCGGCGTGTATCCGGCCCCGCCTTCCGCTCCACTCACCGCCTCGGTCGGTCGGCGTGCACCCACACCCGACTTCCGCTCCACTCACCGCCTCGGTCGGTCGGCGTGCACCCACACCCGACTTCCGCTCCACTCACCGCCTCGGTCGGTCGGCGTGCACCCACACCCGACTTCCGCTCCACTCACCGCCTCGGTCGGTCGGCGTGCACCCACACCCGACTTCCGCTTCACTCACCGCCTCGGTCGGTCGGCGTGCACCCACACCCGACTTCCGCTTCGCTCACCGCCACGGGTCGTTCGGCGTGCGCCCGGCCCCACGTTTCGCTCCACTCACCGCCCGTGGTCGCACCGCCTGCGGTCGCACGGCGTACGCCCAGACCGCGCGTTCCGCTTCAGTCACCGCCGGCTTCGCCGCACCCGCGCTTTCCCGCGCCTTCCCGCCATTCCCACCGTCCGCGCCGCTTCCGCCGCTCCTGCCGCCCCTACCGTTTCTGGCCGTGATGATCGAAGCGCCGCGGGTCGCCAACAGCAGGATGGGTGACGTTGGTCAACGCACACGATCGCCGAATGTGGGCTTTCGCTTCGTCCTGGCACGGGTGGCCGCACACAATCCACCTACTGTGTGCGGCCACCCGGGTCATAGCGAAGACAGGAGCTCTCATATGCGTTGCGTGCGCTCCCGTCGTCGGTGGCGGACCACTGACCCCGGGCGACGCGGCTCCCGTCGTCGCTCGCAGACCGCTGGCCCCGGGCGACGCGGCCACAGTCGTCGGTCGAAGACCATTGGTGCGGGCGGTGTAGCCGGTACCGGAGCGGAACCGACCGCTCGGGCGGATACCGCCATACGTGCAGCTCACCGCCATCGCCGCGCCGGCCCTTACACGCACAGACGAAACCCGTGTCCCGGAAGTTCTCCGGGAGTCGGTGTCGAGGTCTGCGGCTTGTGCCTCGATCTTGGGGAGTTCTGCGATAACGGTGTGCCAGAACACAACACGATCGCAAGAGAACGTCGTCGGCAGGGTCGGTGCCCGTCGGCCGCAGCTCAGCCACCGAATCCCGCGTCGCCACCGATGCCGCCGGGACACCGAATCCCGCGTCGCCACCGATGCCGCCGATGCCGCCGGGCCACCGGATCCCCGTGTCCGAAGCCGTGCTGGGGTGCAGCCGGGCGCCTCTGCCGTACCTCTCAGGGTGGTGGGACCGCGGCTGAAGGGTGCCTGCGTGACGGCTCGCGGTTTCTGGATACGCGCGGCCGCCCTCAGTGGTCTCCGCGGATGATGCGGGCCAGGTAGGACTCGCTGCCGCCGGCGGCGGCGGGGAGCTGGTGGCGGAGTTTGTGGACGAAGGCGCCTTCCGTGATCGTCTGGAACATCTCCGGGTCGTACGGGCGGAGCAGTACCGACTGCAGCGCGTGCGGGGGTGTCGCGTTGAGCCGGAGGCCGGCGTCCCATTCGGTGCGGAAACGGTCGTCCAGGCGGTGCAGCATCTCGAAGATGTGGTGGTGCAGGAGGAAGTCGACGATCTCGCCGCGTTTCTCCCACCACAGGAAGGACGCGGCTCGCCACAGGTGCATGACGTAGCTGCCCGGGCGGCTCGCCAGGAACCAGTTGACCAGGTACGGGCCGGTGTAGGTGAAGGCGAACACGCTGCCCTGGGCGAGGGCCCGGTCGATGTGCGGCCGCAGTGGCTCGGTGACGAGGCAGGCGGCGTCGACCCAGATTCCGCCGAACTTCTCCAGCAGCAGCATCCGCAGCAGGTCGGAGAAGTGGTAGTGGTCGCCCTCCAGCGCGGCTGCCAGGTCTTCCGGCACGTCCACGTAGGCGCCGATGTTCGCCAGGGACAGCTCGTGCACCCGGGAACCGGGGTTGTTGGCGTGCAGCGCGGCCAGACAGGCCTTCACCACCGGCGGCGCCACGTCGAAGCCCTGCGCCCAGTAGACGAAGATCGGCTGGTCGAACGTGCTGTGCGCCGGGCGGGCCAGGCGCTGTTCGGCCTGGATGCGGATCTGGCCCAGGTGTTCGGCCAGGAAGATGCCCAGTTCACGGCGGGCGCCGAAGGACGTGACGTCGGAGTCGAGGAGGGCCGCTCCGTCGAACGGCAGCTTCGTGTCGTGGGCCAGGGCCGCGGCCGAGGCCCGGTGGCTGTCGTCGCGGCGCTTGAGTTTGTCGTAGGCCAGTGCCAGCGCGTAGCCACGCTCGAACGCCTCCGGCCGCTTCGCCACGGCGCCGCGCAGCAGCTGCTCGGCGGCCGCCCAGCGTTGCTCGGTGAGCGCGATCCGGCCCAGCTCCCAGGCTGCCTCGCCGTCCGGGTCGCCGGCCTTGACCACCTGCCGCAGCCCGTTGACGGCCGCCTGGGTGTCACCCTCGGCGAGGGCGAGCCGGGCGACGGCCAGCGGATCGCCGGCCATCAGCTCCCGCAGCGCAGCGGCTTCCTCGGGCGTCTCCGGTATGACGAGGGGCCCGTTGAGGGCAGCCCCAGAAACACCGGGAGCGTCGTCTGCGGTAGACGCGGTTATGGCGGCCGGGTCACGGCGCAGGGTACGGCGGGACGGTGACGCGTTCGGCTCGCCGGTCCACTCGTGGACGTGGACGGCGTCGTCCGGGGTGGCGCCGTCGAAGTGCCGGATCAGCGCCTCGGAGGCGGTGACCGCGTAGTCGTACCAGATCGCGTCGCCCTGTCCGGCGCCGAACCGGACCCGGACGTCCCGGGCACCGTCGGGAACGGTGAAGGTGACGCCGATCCGATGATGACCGTGTTCGTTGCGGGCCGGCATCGACCGGGTCGACACCGGCTCGTCGAGTGACCACTCGGCGGCCAGGCGTGGCGGTGGGCCGTCCAGCGGTTCGGCCAGGTAGACCGACACGCTGGCGCGGTAGGTGCCGGCGGGCAGGGTGGTCAGGGCCGGCGTCACGGCGGCACCGCCACCGCCGGGGACGGTCACCTTGAGGCCGGTCACGCCGGGCCGGCCGGGCACCTCGACCCGCTCGGCGGCCACCTGCTCGGGCACGTCGACGCCGTCCGGAGCGACCCGGAAACCGGGATCGGGTGCCAGGTTGAGCACCGATGGTGGGGCGGCGGCCGGCGTGGGGCCGGACTGCGGCGGGGTACGGCGGAGCACCGCTCGGATCCGGGTGAACCATTCGTCGGGTGCGGTCGCCGTCATCGATGTTCCTTTCGCAGCGTGCCGCCGCAGTTTAGTAGGACATCCGACGCGGTCCGGCAGTGAGCGGACGAACGGTTCTACAACGGCAGCACCACCGCGGAGGGCCGCGCGCCGACGCAGGTCACGGTCATCCGGTAGCGCATCAGGTCGCCGGCGAACACCACGGCCGCGGCCAGGTCCGGGCCGGGGTCGGCCCGTTCCACCTCGAATCCGGGCCGTGGCTCCCAGGCCAGCAGTTCCGCGCCGGCGGTCACGCACTTGGCCAGCACCGACCCGCCCGGTGAGTCCAGACGGGTGCCCTGCACCGGCGGCGCCGAGGGGGACGGCGAACGGGAGGTGGTGACGCTCGGTTGCGGCCCGGCCTGCGAGGGCGCCGGCGGCTGCGGCGTGCGTGACGGGCCGCTTGCCACGGCTGCGGCGCTTGCGCTGGTCACCGGGGCACGTTCGGGGCGGCTGGTCACCTCGGTGGGCGGGGTGGCGGTCGGCCCGGCGGGAGCTTTGCGGGTGACCGTGGGTGAGGACCACGGTGGGGCTGCGGCTCCGGGTGATCCGGCCGGGTCGCCGTCTCCGGCGGCGAGCGCGAACGGCAGGACGAGGGCCAGGGTCGCCACGACGGCTGCGGCGGGCAGCCGCGCATGCTTCCAACGATGGGGTACGCCCACCCGCCCCGTGCCGTTGCGGGCAGCCGTTCCGCGCGGCCCTGGTGTGAGCGTCGTCGGCGCCCGGACGACGGGGCGGGTCTGTTCGCCGGTGCCGTCCGACGCCTCATGTGCGAAATCGGGCGCGTCCGGTCGTACCGTATCGGTGGGGGAAAGGATCGCGGCCTCGGCCGCGTCGCCCAGCATGCCCGCCACCTCCGCCGCGTCCGGTCGTGCCGCCGGGTCCTTGGCCAGGCACCGGGTGACCATGTCGATGATCTCGGCGGGCACCCCGGTCTGACCGGCCAGCGGGATCGGCTCCTGGTAGACGTGCGCCTTGAGCATCTGCGTGGTGGTCTCGACGCTCCACGGCGCGATCCCGGCGAGGAGCCGGTAGAGCATCACCCCGAGCGCGTAGACGTCGGAGGCGGGTTCGATGGCGCCGCCGGTGAGGCGTTCCGGCGCGAGGTAGGCGGGGGTGCCGAGCAGGACGTCCTCGGGTGTGGCGGGCCCGGCGACGGCGGCGATGCCGAAGTCGACGACCTTGGCTCCGGCCGGGGTGACCATGATGTTGGCGAGTTTGATGTCGCGATGCACGAGTCCGTCGGCGTGCGCGACGGCGAGGGCGGTGGCCACCTCGCCGCAGATCCGGAAGACGGTGCGCGGCGGAATGGGGCCGCGGGCGATGCGTTCCTGCAACGTCGGGCCGTTGATCAGTTCCATCACCACATAGGGGACCGGATGCCCGTCCTCGGCGGACTCGCCGAAATCGTAGATCTGCGCGATGTTCGGGTGCGAGAGGGTCGCCGCGGCCCGCGCCTCGTGCAGGATCCGGGCGCGGAACCGGTCGTCGCCGGCATAGCGTCCGGCCAGCACCTTGACCGCGACCTGGCGGTCCAGCACCTCGTCCAGCGCACGCCAGACGACCGCCATGCCACCGCGGCCGAGTTCGTTCTCCAGCCGGTACCGGCCGCCGAGTTTCCGATCCGACTCCACCCGACGCAGTGTGCCCAAATGCTCGCCGATTCGCACATCCGAACACCGCTCGAATGCCATTCATGTTTCACATTCACCTTTGTTCCGATAATCATTTCACGACTTACCGTCCACTATTCGGTGAATGGGCGGGGTTGGGCGGTGTGGTCCACCGGAGCGGTCATTCCGGTCCTTCCCGCCCGATCCCCGCCGGCCGTACGCCCGTAGGGTCTCCCGCATGACGGACGACTGGCGGCATCTGCCCGCACCCGCCCGCCCGATCGCGGCCGCGGCCACCGCCGGTGTCGCCGCGGTCCGGGCCGCCGATCACGCCGCGCTCGACGAGGCGACGGCGGATCTGGCCGCTCTCGATCCGGCGCGCACCGGCCTGGTCCTGGGTACGGCGGTCCGCCTGCTGCTGGAGGACGGCCATCCGGACGGGCTGACCGCCGACGACGTGCGTGCCGTGCTGGCGAGTGGTGTCCGGTCGTGGCCGGACGCCGATCCGCAGGTGATGCTCTGGCTGCTGGCCGCGGCGCTGGGCGTGCTCGACGAGGACGCCGCGTCACCGCCGAAACCGGATGCCCTGGCCCGGCACGCTGTGGTGCTGCTCACCGACCTGCTGGCCGGCCGGGAGGTGGCGCCCTGGTGGACGGCGGCGCTGGCCGAGATCGAGCGGGCCCAGCTCAACGATTAAAACTTTGCAGAGACTGCAAGTTTGGAACTAACCTCTCCGCGTGCACGCGGATGACTCCCCCCTGCCCGGACGCCGGGAACTCAAGCGACGGCAGACCCGGCTCGCGCTGATCACAGCCGCGCTGCGCCTCGCTGACGAGCGCGGCGCCGACCGGGTGACCGTCGACGAGATCAGCGCGGCCGCCGAGGTGTCGCCGCGCACGTTCTTCAACTACTTCGCCACGAAGGAGGACGCCCTCGTCGGCGACCCCCTGGAGGACTGCGGCACCCCCGTGATCCCGGACCTGCCGCTGCTGGACGCCCTGCTGCACGCGCTGACACCGGCTTTCGAGCAGATCCAGCAGGACCGGGACCTCTGGCTGCTCCGGATGCGCGTGATCGCCGCCAACCCGCAGCTGCTGCCACTGCTCATCGCCGCGGCCGCCTCGGCCGAGCAGCGCCTCTCCGCAGCGATCGCCGCGCGCTCCGGCCTCGCCCCGGACCACCCCCGCCCGCCGGTCGTCGCCGCCGTGGCCAACGCCGCCGTCCGGGTCGCGCTGATCCGCTGGGCCGGCTCCGGCGGCTCCCGCCCGCTGATCGAACACGTCCGTGAAGCCTTCGCCATCCTCCACGATCTGAAAGAAAGCCGATGACAGCAGTAGAACCCGAACCCGCCGAGACCGCCGAGCGCATGTCGCACAAGGAGGTGGTGCAGGCGCTCTCCGGTCTGATGCTCGGCATGTTCGTGAGCATCCTGGCCTCCACCGTGGTCGCCAACGCACTGCCGCGGATCATCGCCGACCTGAACGGCAGCCAGTCCGTCTACACGTGGATCGTCACCACCGAGCTGCTGGCCATGACCGCCACCGTCCCGCTCTGGGGCAAGATGGCCGACCTCTACAGCAAGAAGCTGCTGATCCAGCTCTCCCTCGGTCTGTTCGTGGTCGGCTCACTGGTCGCCGGGTTCGCCCCGAACGTCGAGGTGCTCCTGGTCAGCCGGATCATCCAGGGCGTCGGCGCGGGCGGCATGACCGCGCTCGCGCTGATCGTGATGGCCGCGATGATCCCGCCGCGGGAACTGGGCCGCTACTCCGGCATGTTCGGCGCGGTCTTCGGCGTCGCGACCATCGCCGGGCCACTGATCGGCGGCGTCCTCGTGGACACGTCGTGGCTCGGCTGGCGCTGGTGCTTCCTGATCGGTGTGCCGTTCAGCCTGATCGCGATCGCACTGCTCCAGAGGACCCTGCACCTGCCGGTGACCCGCCGCGAGGTGAGCATCGACTGGCTGGGCGCACTGCTGATCACCGCGGGCGTCAGCACCCTGCTCGTCTGGTCCACCCTGGCCGGGCAGCACTTCGCGTGGGCGTCCTGGCAGACCACGGCGATGGTCTCGGCCGGCGTGGTGGTCCTGGCGCTCGCCGTGTGGGCCGAGTCTAAGGCCACCGAGCCGATCATCCCGCTCGGTATCTTCCGGCACCGCACCGTCACCCTCGCCATCGTCGCCAGCGTGCTGGTCGGGGTGGCGATGTTCGGCGGGACCGTCTTCCTCTCCCAGTACTTCCAGATCTCGCTCGGCAAGTCGCCGACCGTGGCCGGCCTGATGGGTCTGCCGATGGTCTTCGGCCTGCTGATCTCGTCGACCGTGGCCGGCGCGCTGATCACCCGGTTCGGGAAGTGGAAGGGCTTCCTGGTCGCCGGGTCGATCGTGATGACCGTCGGCATGCTGCTGCTCAGCACCATCGGCGCGGACACCGGCGTACCGGTGATCTCGGTCTACATGGCGATTCTCGGCATCGGTGTCGGCCTGCTCATGCAGAACCTGGTCCTGGCCGCGCAGAACGACGTGCCCGCGACCGAACTCGGCGCCACCACCTCGGCACTGACGTTCTTCCGCAGCATGGGCGGCTCGATCGGGGTCAGCGCGCTCGGCGCCGTCCTGACCAACCGGGTCACCACACTGTTCACCGAGAAGTTCGGCGCCGCCGCCGGTGGCGGCGAGGCGAAGGTCCCCGACCTGGAGACGTTGCCGCCCGAGGTCCTCACGGTGATCAAGGAGATCTACGGTACGGCCACCGCCGACCTGTTCCTGGTCGGGGCGCCGATCGCGTTCCTCGCGGTGATCGCGGTGCTCTTCATCCGGGAGAAGCCGCTCTCCACCCTCTCCGGTGACGAGCGGCTGAAGCAGGAGTCGGCCCTGCACTGACGTTCACCACGGGCCGGTCGATGTCGGTCGGCCGGCCCTGCCCGAACGGGTGAGACCGGTCAGGACGGGCGCAGGCCCACCGAGGTCCGCGGTGTCGGCGGCTCGGCGCACCCGAGGAGGCCGACCAGCCCGGACACCCAGAGCTGCCGGTAGACCGTGGCACTGGGATGGCTGACCACCAGCTTCACACCGCTCGCGGCGGCCGTGTGGAAGCAGGCGACCAGAATGCCGATCCCGATGCTGTCGATCAGCATGACGCGTTGCAGGTCCAGACAGATCCGGCTCGGCGTCATGCCGGTCAGGACGTCGTTGACCGCGTCCCTCATGACGTGAGCGTTGTCCAGATCGATCTCGCCGCTCGGGGCGATCTCGACGGTGCCGTCGGCCAGCTGGCGGGTCGTGATCGGCAGATACACAGCTGCCCTCTTCCTGGCGTCAGAGCCTTCTGAGCCGACGCCGAATCCTGCCGGGGACACGGTGGCGCCGACCGAAGAAGTGGGGTCGTGCGCTGAGCGGCGTTCGCTGGGGACGCCGACCGGGAACCCGCGTTCCTACAACAATCCGCTGGTCTGCAAGTTACGCCACGTAGGCGCGGAACGCCAGAGTAGTTCATATGGCCGGAATGTGCTGGAACGGTCACTGCGTGGCGGCCACGTTGACTGTCCACCCGCCTGACCGAATACTCACCCCTATGCCTTGCAGCGCCAGACGGCATGGTTGACGCCCTGCCGCGCGCCACGCCGGCGCCGGACGTCGTCTACTGCGACAGCGTCGACGGCGATCGGGCCCGACAGGTCCTGAATCGTTTTTACGCCCCGATGGCCGCCGGCGGGGACCTGCGACTCGGCGTCGAGGTGATCCGGCTCGGACCTCTCACCGTGGGCCACCTCACCTTCGCCACCGGCGCGACCCTGGACTTCCGGTCACCGGCCGCCTACCACGTCACGCTGCCTCTCAGCGGGCTCGTGCGCGCCCGCCGGGACGGGCACGAGGTCACCGCCACCCCGGCCACCGCGCTCGTCTTCCGGCCCGGTGACCGGGTCCAGCTGCGCCAGGAGCCGAACACCGCGGAACTGGACGTACGGATCGAGAGCTGGGCGCTGGAGGCGGAGTTGGTCGCGCTCCTCGGCCACCCGCTCGACGGCCCGATCGACCTGCCGCCCCACTTCGACCTCACCGAGGGCCCGGCGCTCAGCTGGAGCCGGCTCATCCGGTTGCTGCGTGACGAGTTCGACCACGAGAACAGCCTGATCTTCGAGCCGCTGATCGCCGAACAGCTGTGCAGCAGCGTGCTCAGCGGGCTGCTGCTGAGCGTGCCGCACCGGTATGCCGCCGAACTGGTGGCACCGGCGGCCACCGGACCGCCCCGGCCGATCCGCCGGGTTCTGGAGGCGATCAGCGGCGAGCCGGAACACGCGTTCACGGTCGGCGAACTCGCGGCGATCGCCGGGATGAGCGTCCGCTCGCTCCAGTCCGGGTTCCGCCGGCACATCGGCAGCGCGCCCATGACGTATCTCCAGCAGATCCGGCTCACCCGGGCGCACGAGACGCTCCGTACCGGTGACCCGGCCGCGATCACCGTCGCCGACGTGGCGAACCGCTGGGGGTTCGCCCACCTCGGGCGGTTCGCGTCCGCCTACCGGAAACGCTTCGGAGAGTCACCGTCGGAGACACTGCGGACGTCCACCTGAACGGGTGTCACTCCCCCGGGTCACCGCAGCGCCGCGGTTGGGGCACCCCGTCGGACTGACGCCGCACGCCCGGTACGCCGAACAGATGCCCCCGCGGGGGAACCCAGTCGCGCCAGGCCGCCAGCCGCGGCGGCACCGCGACCATCTCGCCGTCCCCCGGGGCGCATTGGCGGCGTAGGTACGCCACGACGCGCTCCGCCGCGGCCCCGCCGTTCTCGGCCAGGCTGCGCAGCACCCTGGGGTCGGCGCCGTCGCCCTCACGCAGCAGGGCGGCCAGGCCGGACAGTGCCTGCGCCACCTCGGAGGCGTCGCGCTCGGCATCCCACAGGCCGGTCATGCCCGCGCTCCCCCGCGCCGGGCCGGATCGTCCATACCTCTGGCTGTGCGGTCGGTCATGCAGTGCATCCCCTCACCCCGACACGTACGCCGGCAGCGTCGCGGGCCCGCGATCGCCACCGCCGGGCGATTCGGCCCCCGGTGCACGTGACAAGGCGAAAATGTATTCGGCTCGCTACTATGCGTCCATCCGTAACGCGCAGGTTCTGTCCACTTAGCGCTCAGATCGGCCAGGACCAGATCAATACGACCGTCACCCCGAGTGAACGGCGACGGTGGCGCGTTCGGCCAGGGAACGCTCGGCGGCGGCCAGGATCGCGGTCACCTCGGCGCCGAAACGGACATCGCAGGCCGGGGACGGGCCACCGGCGGCCGCCGCGAGCAACTGGTCGACGGCACGGCCGAGAGCGTCGGCCGGCTCCCACCGCCCGCGCGGGACCTCCCGGAGCCCGGCGTCGCCGGCGAAGACGGCCTCCTCCCGGGCCGCGGCGGGCGGCGCGTCCACCGCCAGCGTGAACCGGCTGATCGCGCCTCCGGCGTGCTGGAGGAGCACAAACGTCAGATCACGCGGGCCGGCCACCGCGGTCACCTCGGTGACCGGGCCGAGCACCGGCAGCACCACGGCCAGCGCGTGCGGGCCGACGTCCCAGAGACCACCGCGCTCCCGGCGCCACGGCGACGCCCCGAACGGGTTGTCCGGCACGAAGATCGAGCCGAGGTGGTCGATCCGCGCCTCGGCCCACCCGCCGGTCGCCACCGCCTCGGTCAGGAAGCCGTCCAGCTCCGGCGTGAACCGGCGGGTGAAGAACACCACCGAGGCCACGTCACCCGCCGCGGCGGCGAGGGCTTCGGCATCCTCGGTACGCAACGCGACCGGCTTGTCCAGCAGGAGGTGCCGGCCGGCCCGTGCCGCCCGCAGGGCGATCGGTGCCTGCACGTCCGGCGGGAGCGCGATCGCGACCGCGTCGACGTCGGCGATCAGCGCGTCGGCGTCGGAGTACGCCGTGACGCCGTACCGGCCGGCCAGATCGGCCGTCTTCTGCGGATCCCGCCCCCAGACGCCGGCGAACTCCACGCCGGGGTGTGCGGCCAGCCCCGGCGCGTGCGCCAGTCGAGCCCATGGTCCCGTACCGAAAAGTCCGAAGCGCACCGGTTGACCCCGCCCTCGTGTTCTTGATCCCCGGGCCGGAAGTTACCAGGCCGGAAGGGCCTCAGTAACCTGGCCGGGTGAACGGTGCCCTGTCGACGGCGACCATTGTCGCCGCTCTCGTCCTGGCGGTCTGGTATCTGGTGCGGACGGCCCTCGACCGGGCGCCGGATCCCATCGACCTGATCGCCGCCGTCGTGCTCGGTGTGCTGACCGCGGTCCTCGTCGTGGTCGCCGTCGCCGGCCTCTTCGACGGTGCGCGGCCGGCCGACACCGGCACCTTCGCCGGCTACCTGGTCACGACGGCCGGGCTGGTCCCGACCGCGGTGATCCTGGCCAAGATGGAGCCGACGCGCTGGGGCAACCTGATCCTCGGCGTCGGCTGTCTAGTCCTGCCCGTTCTCGTGCTGCGCCTGCAGCAGATCGCGTCGGTGACCGTTGCCTGAGAAGACCCCCTCGGAGACCACCGTCCGTCCGGCCGACGCCGCCCTCGGCTCGGGGATCGGCCGGGTCCTGCTCCTCGTCTACGGCGTCTTCGCGCTGTCCGCGAGCGCCCGGGCCCTGGTGCAGATCACCACCCACTTCTCCGAGGCGCCGCTCGCCTACCTGCTCTCCGCCTTCGCCGGCCTGATCTACATCACCGCCACCGTGGGCCTGGCCCGCGGTGGCCCCACCGGCCGCCGGACGGCCCTGATCAGCTGCACCATCGAGCTGATCGGCGTCCTGGTGATCGGCACCCTGAGCGTGGTGGACAGCGGCGACTTCCCGGACGCCACCGTCTGGTCGAACTTCGGCAGCGGCTACGGCTACGTCCCCCTGGTCCTGCCCTTCGTCGGCCTCTGGTGGATCTGGCGGCACAAGCCGGCTAGCTGATCACGTGCGGCACGAAGTTGCACGTGTTCGTGGTGACCAGGCCGGCGGTGCCGACGCCCTCGCGGATGCCCATGCCGGCCGGTTCCCCGTCGATCAGCCACGCGCCGATCACCGGGTGGACCGGCCCTTCCAGCCCGTCGAAGGTCGGCAGTTCGCACAGTTCCTGGACGACATACCGGCCGTCCGAGCCGTATTCCGAGGGCACGCCGGTGATCGGGGTCCCGTCGCGGACCAGGGTCACCGATCCGCCTTCGCGACCCCACACGGGTTTCTTCGCGTACGAGGTCAGCCGGGCCGCCCCCGACGACTCCGCGAAGTAGGCGGGCAGCAGGTACTTCCCGCGTTCCGGGTCGTCGCCGAAGAGTTTCCACAGCACCGGGAGCAGCGCCTTGTTGCCGAGCAGCGCGGCCTTGTAGGGCGGCTCCATCCACACGGTCCCGCGTTTCTGCGGATCGGCCATGTTGCGGAAGAAGGCCTTGCCGCCCTCCTCGTGCCAGAACCACTCCCACGGGTAGAGCATGAAGATGACGTCGATCGGCTCGGCACGGTGTTCCTGGCCGGGCGCCGGGACGAACAGGACACGGTCCCCGGCGACGTCCCATCCGATCTGGCTCATGGCGATCAGCTCGACCGGGTACCCGGCCTCCTCCGCGGTCGCCATCAGGTACGCGACGTTCATCCGGTCCTCACCCGAGGTCTCGGACGTCTCGTACGCGAAGTAGATCTTGGGTTTCGCCGGAAGCCAGGGACGCGCCTCGCGGAGTTTGCCGATGTTGCGCCGCCACGCGCCGGGGTCGCCCGGCTCGCCGGGTGCGTCCTCCCAGCCGACGAGCCGCTCGTGGATCGAGTTCCACTGGCGCCACTCGTGCTGTGCGACGCCGGTCTGATCCATCCAGTGCCACTGGATGACGGCGGCCTCGACCAGTGAGGTGGGGGTCTGCGCGTTGAACTCGAGCAGCCGGGGCACGGTGCCGGCCCCGTTGTACCAGAGATCGAAGCGACCATAAACGGTCGGCGACCAGTCCGGCGTCTGCATCGGCAGCCGGCCGTCCGGGTCCTTGTCCTGGTGGGTCCACGTCTCGGCGTCACCGTCGAGCCAGGTCCGGATGATCTGCTCGTGGGTGTACTCGGGGATGCCGATCCGGGTCAGGAAACATGTGTCGGCGGTGCAGATCGAGGCGAAGTAGCCCTGTCGGCGACCTTCGACGGTACGCCGTGGGCACTGCTGGATCATCCAGTCGCCGGCCTCCAGGCACATGGCGTAGAGGGTCGAACTCGCGCTCTCCAGCTCCTCGATCTCGGCCGCGGTGAAGTCGTAGTACGGCCCCTCCTGCCAGTACGAGTACGGCGTCCCGTCCGGCAGGACGTCGTCGTTGTAGGTCAGGCCGAGGCTGTAGTTGGTGAGCCGCCATCCGTCGCGCACCGGCCCGTGCGGAATCCGCCGCAACCGTCAGCCCCCCGACGACGAGCCGCCGCCGCCCTTACCGACGACACTGCTCTTCACCGTGCCGTTGGGGATCTTGCCCGTGGAGGGCAGCCCGAACTTCGACCGGGATGCGGCGTCGTTGTAAGGGAACTTGGTGCCCCCGGCGGGCAGTCTGGTGCCGATCGGATAGCCCGAGCGGTATCCGGACGAATGCCAGATGAAGAAACCGCCGCCGCCGCCACCGCCACCATCGTCGTCGCAGAGGTCCTCGTCGACGATCGTGCCGTCGGCGTCGGCGCAGTAGAAACCCTCGTCCACGTACTCATCGTTGTCGCACGCGGCCAGACCGCCCGCTGCCAGCAGGAGGAAGGTGCTGGTGAGCGACACGGTCCGGGAACTCATGCGTCGGTTCATGATTTCTTTGTAACTCTTCTCAGCAAGTTGCCAGTAACCCTTAGCCTGTCAGTCCCTCGGCCCGCCCGCCACGTATACGACCTGTCCGGAGACGAACCCGGCCCCTTCACCGACCAGGAACGACACCGTGTTCGCGACGTCCTCGGGGCGCCCGGCGCGGGCGACGGGAATCTGGCTCACCGCCGCCTTCTCGAAGTCGTCGAAGTCGACCCCGACGCGCGCCGCGGTCGCCCGGGTCATGTCGGTCACGATGAAGCCGGGCGCGACCGCGTTCGCGGTGATGCCGAACTTGCCGAGCTCGATGGCGAGCGTCTTGGTGAAACCCTGGAGGCCGGCCTTGGCCGCGGCGTAGTTGGCCTGGCCCCGGTTACCGAGGGCGGAGGTGCTGGAGAGGCTGACGATCCGGCCGAACTTCGCGGCGACCATGTGCTCCTGGACGGCCTTGCTGAACAGGAACGCACCACGCAGGTGGACGGCCATCACGGTGTCCCAGTCGTCCTCGGACATCTTGAAGAGCAGGTTGTCGCGCAGCACCCCGGCGTTGTTGACCAGCACCGTCGGGGCACCCAGCTCGGCCACGGTCCGCTCGACGGCCGCTCGGACCTGATCTTTGTCGGCCACGTCCGCGCCGATCGCGATGGCCGAGCCACCCGCCGAGACGATCGCGTCGACCGTCTCGGCGCCGGCCTTCTCGTCCAGATCGACGACCGCGACCGCCAGGCCGTCGGCGGCGAGCTTGCGGGCGATCGCCGCGCCGATGCCGCGGGCGGCTCCGGTCACTACAGCGACACGACGTACGGACTGCGACATTGCGGCCTCCGGTAGTGATCCACGCTGCTGGAGAGTGGTGATCCACGCTGCTGGAGAGTGGTGATCCACGCTGCTGGAAGCCGATGCTAAACCGGGTCAGGCGGTTCTGCGCATCCGGATCCACCGGTATCCGTACCCCGCGACGCGGATCTTGTCGAATTCGCCCGGCTCCGGGTACTCCTGGTCGGCCAGCACGTCGTTCGGGAAGTCGGCCTCGGCGGCCAGGCTGCTCAGATCGACCTCGCCCTCCTCGGTGCCCAGATTGTGCACGAACAGCATGGTTCCGGTGTCGGCGTCGGCGCGGTGCACCAGGATGCCCCTGGGGGCGGGCACGTCGACGTGGGTGCAGGATCCGCCGCCGATCTCGGGCGCCTCGCGGAGGGTCCGGATCATCCGCTCGAACCACGACAGCAGCGACTTCGGGTCGTGCCGCTGGAGGGTCGCGTTGAGCGTCTCGTAGCCGAACTCGCCACCCGAGATCACCGGCCGGACCAGCTGTTTCGGCTCCGCGCTGGAGAACCCGGCATTCGGCCGGTTGTTCCACTGCATCGGGGTACGGATGGCGTAGCGCCCGTCCAGGGAGAGGTCCTCGCCCATCCCGAGCTCCTCGCCGTACCGCAGCACCGGTGTGCCCCGCAGGCTGAACTGGAGCGCGTACGCCAACTCCAGCCGCCGCCGGTCGTTGCCGAGCATCGGTGCCAGCCGGCGGCGGATGCCCCGTCCGTACAGCTGCATGTTCTCGTCCGGGCCGAACTGCTCGAGCACGTCCTTGCGCTGTTCGGCGGTGAGCCGGGACAGGTCGATCTCGTCGTGGTTGCGCAGGAAGGTGGCCCACTGGCCGCCTTCCGGCAGCTGCGGGGTGTCCCGCAGCGCGTCGATGATCGGCTCGGTGTCCTGCCGGGCCAGCGCGAGCATCAGCCGGCCGTTCATCATGAAGTCGAACAGCATGTGGATGCGGTTGCTGGAGCCGCCCTCGTCACCGAAGAAGGCCACCAGCTTCTCCGGCTCCACATTGGCCTCGGCCAGCAGGACCGCGTCCCCCTTGCGCCACTGCACATGCTGGCGCAGCTCGCTGAGGAAGCCGAAGTCCATCGGCGAGGCCGGGTTGCCCGGCTCGGTCTGCTCGATGATGAACGGCACCGCGTCCATCCGGAAACCGGAGACCCCGAGCTGGAGCCAGAACGCGCAGATCTTCTTGATCTCCGCGCGGACCTCGGGGTTGTTGATGTTGAGGTCCGGCTGGAACTTGTAGAACCGGTGGTAGTACCAGAGCTTCGCGGTGCGGTCGTAGGTCCACGTCTCGGCCTGCTCGCCGGGGAAGACCATCCCCTGCTTGCGGTCCGCCGGCTCGGTCTCGCTCCAGACGAACCAGTCACGGAACGGCGAGTCCGGCGACGACCGCGCCGACTGGAACCAGTGGTGCTGGTCGGACGTGTGGTTGACCACCAGGTCGATGATCACCTTGATGCCGCGGTTGGCCGCCTGGTGCAGCAGCTCGGCGAAGTCGCCCAGGGTCCCGAAACGCGGGTCCACATTGTAGAAATCGGACACGTCGTAGCCGTCGTCCTTGCCCGGCGACGGGTGGATCGGGTTGAGCCACAGGCAGTTGATCCCGAGGCGGGACAGGTAGTCGAGCCGTCCGATCAGGCCGCGGATGTCACCGCAGCCGTCACCGTCGGAATCGGCGAACGTGTCGATGTCGAGGCAATAGACGACGGCCTTGGAATACCACCGGTCACTCATGCGCCCTTACTTGTCCGTGGCCCCGGTCGGCCAAACTCTCCAGGACCCGCAGCACCCCGAGACCACCGCCGAGGATGACGACCGGCGCCAGCAGGCTCACCGTGATACCACTCAGCATCTCCGCGCCGCCCAGATCGCCCCGGAGCGCCACGTTCACCAGTCCCGGCACGTCCCGAAGGACGTGGACGACGGTGAACAGCGTGGCCGACAGAACCGCGATGCGGCGACGCACCCACCGGCCGGCGGTCCACGTCGCGGCGGCCAGGACGAGGACCGGCGCCCAATCCTGGATCACCTCCCCCGGCTGGAAGAAGCTCTGGTCGAAGCCCTGGGGGACCCAGAAGCCCTCCAGGGCGGGCATCCGGGTCACGGCGGCCAGCGCCGCCCCGCCGACGGCCAGGGCCAGGCCTCGGGCGCCCAGCACCGAACGCACCCAGCGGCCGGAGACCGCGACGGCGAACAGAGCGGTGATCGCGATCCCGGCCGCGAGACCCCACACCGGCGACAGGCCCCGCGCATTCATCGGCACCGACCACAACCCGACCACCACGGCCTGCACCAGGACCCCGGCCACGGCCAGCGCGACCGTCGTCCGGCGCAGACCCAGCACGGCCGCGAGGACGACCAACGGCCAGACGACGGTGCGCATCGCCGGGTCGAGCAGCATCAGCCCGTCCACCCCGTGCAGCCGCAACGGGTCGCCCTGCCCCCACAGCACCAGGCCGGCGATCAGCCGGTTGATCCCGGCGCCGGCCATCAACAGCGCGGCAAACAGGGCGGTGACCGCGGCGGCGTCTCTCCACCCCGTACCCCTCTGGAGGTGGAAGGCCCGGCCGAGACGGGCGGTGAGGCCCGCGCGGATCAGATCCATCGCATCGGCCGGGGCGGGGAAGCGACGGCCGGGCGGGGCGCCGGACAGCAGCACGCCGATCATCTCCTCCTCGTACGCGGCCCGGTGGCCGGCCGGATAGACCCGCATCAGGCGGCGGTAGCGCCTCTCCAGACCGGTCACGTGGTCGCTCCTCCGAGTCGGGCCCGACGGCCCTGCAGACGGCGCTCGGCGATGGTCGCCTGGGCGCGCAGGCGGGCGGTCTCGGTGGCCAGGCTCTGCTCGCCGGCCCCCGTGAGCCGGTAGTAGCGCCGCAGCCGGGACTGCACCACCTCTTCGCGGTCGACCTCGATCAGCCCCTCGGTCCGCAGCCGGTCGAGGGCGGCGTAGAGGGTGCCGGCCCGCAGGCGCACCCGCCCTCCGGTCATGGCGGCCACGTCCTCGATCACGGCATAACCGTGGCGGGACTCCTCGGCCAGCGCGGTGAGCACGAGAAACGTCGGCTCACGCATCGGCGTGTCAGTCATGACGGAAGCATATACCGATGATCGGTATATGAGGTAGACGGTTCGGTGGCCTGCTCACGGGTAACTCTCAGAAACCGCCTGCACAGTGTGTGGGGAGTTCACGGCGACATTCGAAAGGCGGGCTCATGGCCGACGGTGATCTCGGTAATCTCGGTGGACTGACCGGCTGGGTCGCCTCGGTGATCGATTCGCTCGGCGAGATAGGCGTCGGGCTGCTGGTCGCACTGGAGAACCTGATCCCGCCGATCCCGAGTGAGATCGTCCTCTCGATGGCCGGCTATCTGGCCAGTCAGGGCCGGGTCAACCTGATCCTCGTCTGGATCACCGCCACGCTCGGCGCGCTCGGTGGCGCGCTCGTTCTCTACTGGCTGGGCCGCGGGCTCGGCGAGGAGCGACTCAAGCACTGGCTCGACCGCATCCCGCTGGTCGACCTCGACGATCTGAACACCGCCGACCGCTGGTTCGAGAAACACGAGCGGGCCGCGGTGCTCTTCGGCCGCTGCGCGCCGGTGGTCCGCAGCCTGGTCTCCATCCCGGCGGGTGCCAACCACATGCCGATGGGCCAGTTCATGCTCTTCACCGCGATCGGCAGCGGCTTCTGGAACGCCCTGTTCATCGGCGGCGGATACGCGCTCGGCTCCCGCTGGAAAGACCTGGAGATGTACGCCCAGTGGTTCGACTACGCGATCTGGGCGTTCTTCGCGGTCGCCATCGGGTCGTGGGTGGTGAAGAAGGTGCGCAAGCGGCGGCAGCGCACCGCCGCCCGCGCACGCTAGCCGGTCACTTGCGGAACTGGATCCAGTTGACGTTCACGAAGTCGGCCGGCTGGCCGCTGGTGAAGGTCAGGTAGACGGTGTGGGATCCGGTCACGTTCGACACGTTGGCCGGGATCGAGGTCCAGTTCTGCCATCCGCCGGTATTGGCGAGGGCGAAGCTCCCGATCGGGGCGTTGCCGCGGCTGTCCAGGCGCACCTCGATCAGGCCACTCACCGCGGAGCCCGCACCGGAGGCCACCCGGCCCACGAAGTCCTTCACCCCGCCGGTGCCGAAGTTGACGTTGTTGAACTGCAACCAGTCACCGTTCGCGATGTGACTGACGTTCTGCCCGCCCTCCGAGGAGGTCTCGAGCTGCACCCCGGCGGAGGCGTTGTACGACTCGGCCTCGATCCGGGAGTACGCGTCCCGGCTGCCGGACGGCGGCGGGGTGGTGGTCGGGGGCGTGGTCGGCGTGGTGCCACCGCCGGACTGGTACACGGCCACATAGTCGACCACCATCGGCACGCCGGACTGGGTGGCCGCGGTCGGTCCGCCACCGAACGCCGCCGGGAACCCGCCGCCGATCGCCACGTTGAGGATCATGAAGAACCCGTGGTGCAGGGCGTTGTTCCAGGTGGTGGCGTCGACCGCGTTCGAGGTGAGGGTGAAGTAGTTGTTCCCGTCCAGATAGAAGCGCAGCTGCTCCGGCGAGACGCTCCGGTCGTACTCCGTGGCGTACGTGTGGAAGCTGCCGAGACAGCCGCTGCAGGCCCGCTCGCCGCTGGTCAGGCCGGTGGTCTCGTTGCACGGGCCGCCGGGGTTGGTGCCGCAGTGCAGGGCGGAGAAGACGCTGGACCGGCCGTTGATGTTCTCCAGGATGTCGATCTCGCCGATGCTCGGCCAGTTGGTCGCACCGACCGGGCGGGCCGCGGCGCCGAGCGCCCAGAACGCCGGCCAGTACCCGGCGGCGGCCGCGCCGGTGACGTTGGGCTGCTGGATGCGGGCCTCCATGCGCATCTTCCCGCCGGCCGGCGCGGCGAAGTCGGTGCGCTGGGTCTCGACCCGGCCGGAGGTCCAGCGGCCGGCGGAGTCCCGGATCGGCTTGATCACCAGGTTGCCGCCGCCGTCCTGGTAGACGTTGGCCGTCGAGTCGGTCATCGTCTCGATCTCACCGGTGCCCCAGTTGGCGGCACCGCCGGGATATCCGGTGCCGGTGGAGTAGAGCCAGTGGGACCGGTTGAGGCCGGTGCCCGCGGCACCGGTGAAGTCGTCGCTGAAGACCAGCGTCATGCCGGCGGGCGCGGCGGGGACCGCGGCGTCGGCGCTGGCCACGAAGGTCACCGAGGCGCCGACGGCGAGCATCGCCGTGGCTGTGGCCAGCAGTTTCCGGGGGATTCTCATGGGGGACGCGCCTTTCCTGGGGAGCTGAGAGAGCGCTCTCAGAGATTGCACGCTTGTTTCCAGGGCTTGTCAATATGGAAGTACGCCTATCGTTTCCGAGGAGATCAGCCCGGGTAATGCGCTCGCATGGATACGGCGATCTCTCCCGAACTCGCCACGAAAGCCGAGCGTGACGACCTTCTCACCCTCGGCGTCGAGGAGGAGTATCTGCTGGTCGACGCGGTCGAGCCACGAGCCGCCGAGGCGGTGGACGCGGTCTTCGCCGAGGTACCCGGCGAGCTGCGGGACGGGGTGCAGCACGAGTACTACCGCACCCAGATCGAGGTGGCCAGCCCGCCACAGCTCGAACTGGACGAACTCGCCGCGGCACTGCTCCGGTTGCGCTCCGGCGTCGCGGCCGCCGCCGAGCGGGCCGGCGTCCGGCTCGTCGCGGTCGGCACCGCACCGGCCACCGGCCAGAACGCACGCATCGTCGACAACGAGCGGTATCACCGGATGCGGCAGCGCTTCGGCGACCTCTCCCCCGGCCAGGGCATGTGCGGCACCCACGTGCACGTGAGCATCCCCGACCCGGAGACCGGCGTGCGGGTGCTCAACCACCTGCGCCCGTGGCTGCCGGTGCTCCAGGCGGCCACCGCCAACTCACCGCTGTTCGGCGGGCGCGACACCGGATACGCCAGCTGGCGCTCGATGATGTGGGAGCGCTGGCCCACCGTCGGCCCGACGCCGTACCTGCGGTCGCACGAGCACTATCTGACGCTCATCGGCGACCTCGAGGCGAGCGGCGCGATGCTCGACGCGGGGATGCTGTACTGGTACGCCCGGCTCTCGGCGACCTATCCGACCGTGGAGATCAGGATGGGCGACGTGATGCCCACCGCCGACGACGCGGTGCTGCTCGCCGCGCTGGCCCGGGCGCTGGTCGGCACGCTGCTGCACGAGGTGCGGGCCGGCATCGAGGCGCCGGACGTCGAACACCCGCTGCTGATGGCGGCGCACTGGCGGGCCGCGCACGACGGCCTGGAGGGCCTGAACATCGACATGGCGACCCGTGAGCCGCGCCCGGCGTGGCGGCTGCTGCGCCAACTGTTCGACTACGTGCGCCCGGAGCTGGAACGGCACGGCGACCTGGCCACGGTGACCGCCCTGATGGGACGCCTGCACGAGCACGGGACCGGCGCGGCCCGACAGCGGGCGATGCTGGCGAGCGGGGCGTCGGTCGGTGACGTGGTGGACGAACTCGCCCGGGCCACCCGGGGCGAGCCGGGGAATCCACCCATCGACTGACAAGGTCCTTCTGTCCTTTATGGGTACTTGATCACGCTCATTGGGATATGACGCTCACAGATTGCACCCTCCGGCATCACCTCGGGTGAACAGCGCATATGTCGCTGCGTGAGCAGACAGTGACCGATTCGGTATCGCGCTGGATCATGCGGCACGGTAGGCATGACGAATGTCGTCGCACGCTTCCCTCCCACCTGCGCCGACGTCCCGTGCAGACAGCCCGGCGACCGGCCGGCACCGGGCTCCGGCCGGGGCGACACCCGCACAGCCTGTGGTGTCCCGGCTGACCAACCTGCGCGCCGCGATCGTCACCGCCTCCGGAGCGACCGTTCCGGCTCCCCGGTCCGCTCGGCACCGCGCCGGGTCGTACGACTCCTACGGGGCCACCGCCCGCCGCGCGCAGGCCCGTACCGCCCGGCACTCGCCACCGCCGGGGTCCGAAAAGGACCGTACTTCCGGCGGCGCGCACCGCGCGCCCTCGACGATGCCGGTCGAGACCTGGGTCCGGGCGGCGAAGAACCGGCCGCAGGTGCTGCTCGGCACCCTGGTCGCCGCCGGCCTGCTGCTCACCGCCGTGCCGACCATCCCGCAGGAGGACGGTGGCACCACCTCGGTGATGACCGCGGCCGCCGAGGCGGTCGGCGTGATCGAGAAGACCGAGCGCAAGAAGCCCGCACCGGACCGCGAGCCGGCCGTCATCGCCGGCGCCCCGGCTGCCACCCGGACGGCCGAGCCCGAGCCGTCGACTCCACCGGCCACCCCCGCCGTGAAGCCCACCGAGGACGCTCCGCCGCAGATCGTGGTGCCGGCCGGGGACGGGCCCTTCAACTCGTTGCGTACCACCGGTTCCCGCGTGGTGATGCTCAGCTTCGACGACGGCCCCGACCCGGTGCAGACGCCCAAGATCCTCGCGCTGCTCGACAAGTACCAGGTGAAGGCGGTGTTCTGCCTGGTCGGCACGCAGGCCCGGCGGCACCCGGACCTGGTCCGGCAGATCGCCGAGGGCGGGCATGTGCTGTGCAACCACACCTGGAGCCACGATCTGAAGATCGGTGGCAAGAGGACCAACCAGATCAAGGCTGATCTGGATCGGACGAACGCGGCGATCCGGGCGGCGGTTCCGGGCGTCGAGATCCCGTACTTCCGGGCGCCCGGCGGCAACTTCACCGACCGGTTGGTGAAGACGGCGTACGTCGACGGCATGACCTCCCTCTACTGGGAGGTCGACCCGCGCGACTGGGAGCACCCGGAGGGCGAGACCTCCGAGCAGCACGTGAAACGGATCATCGAGCAGGTCCGGAAAGAGACCCGGCCCGGCGCGATCGTGCTGTCCCACGACTTCAACCAGCCGGACACCACGGCGGCGTACGAGCAGTTGCTGCCCTGGCTGGTGGAGAACTTCGAGGTCGGCGTCCCCGGAGCCGAGACCCCGGAGCCCGCGCCGTCGTCGTCCGCCCCCGAGCCGGCCCCGTCGGTCACCCCGTCCGGGGCACCGTCCGCCGCACCGAGCGACGCCGCGGCGGCGTGACCGGCGGCTGACACGACGGGCACCAGTAGAGGTTGCGGCCGGCCAGCTCGTCCCGCGCGATCGGGGTGCCACAGATCAGGCAGGGCTGGCCGGGACGGCGATAGACATACACCTCGCCGCCGTGCCGGTCGACCCGCGGTGCCCGCCGCATCGCCTCCGGCGTGTGCTGCGTGTGCACGGTGTCGATCCGGCCGCGCAGCACGCCCTCCTTCATCAGCGCCCGCAGATCGTCCCAGATCGCCGCCCAGCGGTCGGCGTCGATCGCGACACCCGGCGTCTCCGGGGACAGCCCGGCCCGGAACAGCGTCTCGTTGGCGTAGATCAGGCCACAACCGGCCACGATGGACTGGTCCATGAGCAGGGCGAACAAGGGCTTGGTGCTGGCCCGGACGCGGGCGAACGCGGCGGACGGGTCGGCGTCGTCACGCAACGGGTCGGCCCCCAGCCGGGACCGCAGCAGGTCCACCGCGCCCGGGTCGAGGACCTCGCAGGCGGTCGGGCCGCGCAGCTCCAGCCAGTGACCGGAACCGGTCAGAACCATCCGGATCTGACCGACCGGGGCCGGGGCGGGCAGCTCCCCGTCGGCGAACTTCCCGTAGAGGCCGAGGTGTACGTGCAGGGTCTGCTCGCCCTCGTAGTGGTGCAGCAGATGCTTTCCGTACGCCTCGGTGTCGAGCAGCCGGCGTCCGTCGATCAGCGCGGCGCCCGCGGTGAAGCGGCCCTGCGGGCTGCCCGCGGTGACCGGATGCCCGGCGAAGAGTTCGCGATGGCGGATCGCGAGGCGGTGAATGGTATGTCCCTCCGGCACGCACCAAAGGTAGCCGGGCATTATGCCGTCAGCGGATTCGCCCTGAGGCGAATCGCTGGGATCCACGGCCCGGCTGGGAGAAAGTGTCTGCATGAGCATTGAGACGACCATGCGTGGTGGCGGCGCGACCTTCGACGACCAGGTCTTCGAGAGACTGCTCCGGGAGCGGATCATCTTCCTCGGCAGTGAGGTCAACGACGAGGTGACCAACCGCATCTGTGCGCAGATGCTCCTGCTCGCCTCCGAGGACTCGGAGCGCGACATCGCGCTCTACATCAACTCACCGGGTGGCTCGATCAGCGCCGGCATGGCGGTGTACGACACCATGCAGTACATCAAGAACGACGTGGCCACCATCGCGATGGGCATGGCCGCCTCGATGGGCCAGTTCCTGCTCTGCGCCGGCACCCCCGGTAAGCGGTACGCGCTGCCGCACGCCCGGGTGATGATGCACCAGCTCTCCGGCGGCATCGGCGGCACCGCGGCGGACATCGCCATCCAGGCCGAGAGCATGCTGCACATCAAGCGGGTGATGAACGAGCGGATCGCCTTCCACTCCGGCCACACGCCGGAGGAGATCGAGCGCGACTCCGACCGGGACCGCTGGTTCACCGCCCAGCAGGCCAAGGACTACGGCCTCGTCGACCACGTGATCAGCAGGGCCACCGACGTGAACGCGGTGTCCTCCCTGGTCTGACCCGGTTTCGGCGAAGGGCACGTCCTGGAGGGCGTGCCCTTCGTGTCGTTTGCGGGCGGTAGGGGTATGTAGCCGTGTCACACCTGCCAAGGAGGTTCAGACGTGAGGCTCCCCACCTTCCCCCGCCAGACGACCGTCGACGACGCGAACACCGAGCGCACACCGGTGACGCCGCGACACGACGAACCCACCACCGCCACACTCGCGCCGGTCCGTTCGGACACCGTCGCTCCCCCGCCGGCCCGCCCGCAGACGTTCCCGCCGCGTACCGGGACCTCCCTCTCGGGGACCTCTCCCTCCGAGACCGAGCGGGCCCGCGCCGTCTCCGAGCCGGTCACCGTGCCGGTCACCACGCCCGCTCCGCGGGCCCGGGCCAGCCTCGTCGCGACCCTCGGCCTCGTCCTGGCCGTTGCCGGCGCGCTGCTGGTGCTGTCCGGACCCCTTCTGGGGTACGGCGTGGGCGTGTCCGCGGTGGCGCTGGTCCTCTCGCTCGCCGGTATCTTCGCGACCCGCAAGCGGCACGTGGCCGGCAAGACCGGCGCACTGATCGGTGTGGTCCTCTCGCTCGCCGCCGTCGTGATCGGCGTGCTCGCGCTGGCCGGCCAGCTGTGGTGGCTCGGCACCGACACGCAGACCGTCACGGAACTGCGGACGTGGCTTGACACACAGTTTGAAACCCGGATTTGACGGGTACCTGACATTCACCGCCGATGATGTGGCGGCGGACATTCTCTCGGAACCGGGACGGCGAAGGCCGGCCCGCCCCGAATGCCTCCGGCGGTTCGCCGGAGATCGTTGAGGCCCCGGCAAGGGCGGCGGTTCGCCGTCCCGCCGGGGCCTTTGCAATGAATCGCCGTCGACCACCGTGATCACGCAACGATCCGCCGGTGTACGCATGGTTACTCCCTGGGGATCGTCGGTCACCCCCGCATACCGTTTTTCACCATGAGCCTGAAGCGCCGCTACCTGATGTGCCGGCCCACCCATTTCGCCGTCACGTACCGGATCAATCCGTGGATGGACCCGACGGCGCCGTACGACAACGCGCTGGCCGTCAGCCAGTGGGAGAACCTGCGGCAGACGTTCCTCGGGCTCGGCCACACCGTCGAGCTGATCGATCCGCTGCCCGGCCTGCCCGACATGGTCTTCGCCGCGAACGGTGGCACCGTCGTCGACGGACGGGTGCTGGGGGTGCAGTTCCGCGACGCCGAGCGGGCCGACGAGGCCCCGGCGTACGCCTCCTGGTTCCGGGAGCGCGGCTTCGAGGTCCGCGAGCCCAAGCACACCAACGAGGGCGAGGGCGACATCCTGCTCGCCGGTGACGTGCTGCTGGCCGGCACCGGGTTCCGGACCGCCCACGCGTCGCACGCCGAGACCCAGGAGTTCCTCCAGCGTCCGGTGATCACCCTGCAACTCGTCGACCCGGCCTACTACCACCTGGACACCGCGCTCTGCGTGCTGGACGAGCGGACCGTCGCGTACCTGCCGGAGGCCTTCTCGCCGGGTTCGCAGGCCGTGCTCCGGCAGCTGTTCCCGAATGCGATCATCGCCACGCCGGAGGACGCCGCCGTGCTCGGCCTGAACGCGGTCAGCGACGGGGAGACCGTCGTCCTGGCCGAGCAGGCCACCCACCTGGCCGGGGCGCTGCGCGCGGCCGGTTACCGGACCATCGGGGTCGACCTGTCCGAGCTGCGCAAGGCCGGCGGCGGACCCAAGTGCTGCACGCTGGAGGTACGGCCGTGATCGACTGCACCGAGTGGCACCTACCCGCACCCGCGGGAAACCTCGCGGACGAGGGCCGGGACAGCATGGCAGGAGGGCACAGCTCGTGACGACCGTGGAATTCCGTACGCCGGAGGCGCTCGCGGAGGCGGAGCGCTGGACCGCCCACAACTACCACCCGCTGCCGGTGGTCGTCGCCGAGGCCGAGGGCGCCTGGGTGACCGACGTCGACGGGGTGCGCTACCTGGACTTCCTGGCCGGATACTCGGCGCTCAACTTCGGGCACCGGCACCCCGGCCTGATCGCCGCCGCGCACGCCCAGCTCGACCGGGTCACCCTGACCAGCCGGGCGTTCGTGCACGACCAGTTCGGCGCCTTCTGCCGCGGGCTCGCCGCGTTGTGCGGCAAGGACATGGTGCTGCCGATGAACACCGGCGCCGAGGCCGTCGAGACCGCGATCAAGGTGGCCCGCAAGTGGGGCTACCGGGTCAAGGGCGTGGCCGCCGAGCAGGCCGAGATCATCGTGGCGGCCGACAACTTCCACGGGCGCACCACCACCATCGTCAGCTTCTCCACCGATCCCGATGCGCGGGCCGACTTCGGGCCGTACACGCCCGGGTTCGTGGTGGTGCCGTACGGCGACCTGGCCGCGGTCCGGGACGCGATCACCCCGAACACGGTGGCCGTGCTGATGGAACCGATCCAGGGCGAGGCCGGGGTGCTGGTGCCGCCGGCCGGCTTCCTCGCCGGGCTCCGTGAGCTGTGCACCGAGACCGACGTGCTGATGATCGCCGACGAGATCCAGTCCGGCCTGGGGCGTACCGGGAAGACCTTCGCCATCGATCACGACGGCGTGGTGCCCGACATGTACGTGCTGGGCAAGGCCCTCGGTGGCGGCATCGTGCCGGTCTCCGCGGTCGCCGCCGACCGGGCGGTGCTCGGTGTGCTGCGGCCCGGTGAGCACGGCTCCACCTTCGGCGGCAACCCGCTGGCCTGCGCGGTCGGAACCGAGGTGGTCAAGCTGCTGGAGACCGGCGAGTTCCAGGAGCGCTCGGCCCGGCTCGGCGCCCGGTTGCACGCCGGACTGGAGGCGCTGATCGGTCAGGGCGTGATCGCGGTCCGCGGGCGGGGCCTCTGGGCCGGGGTGGACATCGACCCGGCGCTGATGACCGGCCGGCAGGCCTGCGAGCGGCTCGCCGAGCGTCGTGTGCTGGCCAAGGACACGCACGGCTCGACGATCCGGCTGGCGCCGCCGCTGGTCGTCACCGAGGAGGACCTGGACCACGCGCTGGCCCAGCTCGCGGCGGTCCTGCGGGGCTGACCGGAATCGTGAAAGGGGCGCTGCCGACGGCAGCGCCCCTTTTCTCGTCTGTTTGCGGCGGTCAGCGGCCGACCGGCCGGAACGCCATCGTCGGGGCCTCGCCCATCACCGACTCCGGCTGGACGTTGCCGCCGCTGGCCCAGAGTCGTGACCGGCCGATGAGCACCGCGTGGTAGAGCTCGACGATGTCGTCCTCGGCCAGCACCCGGCTCTCGTCACGCCGCAGGGTGATCCGTGCGCCGTCGTCCATCGAGCCGCCCGGCCGGACCCCCGAACCGTTCATGCTGATGTCGGTGACGGTCACCTGACCGCCGCGCAGCGTGAACTGCACGTGCCCGCGGCTGATCCATTTACGGGCGTCGTCGGTCAGCCACTGGCCCAGCATGACCCCCGAGCCGCCCTCCGGCGCCCGGCCGACCACCGTCGCCCGGTCCTCGGAGACCACGAACCGCTGCCGGATCACACCGTCGATACGGACCGAGAAGACCTCGGTGGCCGGGCGCGGCCCGACATCCTTCAGCCGCTCGCCGTGCCGCGGGCAGGTCGGTGCGCCGGCCCGCAGAGCGGGCGGTGGCTGCGAGACCGGGCTCGTATACGTCCTCATGTCGGCGAACGGGCTGTCCGAGTCGCCACCGTCGCCGTAGCTGTTGCAGCTCAGGGACGGGCACCGCCACACCCGGGCGAGCAGCCGCTCACCCAGCGGCGAACGCGGCACCGGCGGTGTCGCCTCGCCCCGGCCGACCCGGGCCACCAGTGTCGGGCCACCCTGGGCCGACACCAGGGCCAGCAACCGGCCCGGCTCGGCCACCCAGGGCCGGCTGGCCCGGAACCGGTCCTCCCGGTCACGGGTGAGCACCGGCAGGCCGAGCATCTCGGCCACCTCCAGCACCCGGTCCTCGACCTGCGGCACGACCTCGACCTTGCCGTCGTCCGCCCAGCGGCGGACCACCATGCGCTCGTTCGAGGTGAGGTCGGTGTCGGAGAGCAGGCCATGCGGCGTCACCACATAGACCGGCACGTTCTCCTCGGAGACGTAGCGGCCGAGCGCATCGACCAGCAGACCGAGACGGACCAGGCTGGCCGGACGACCACCATCGAGATCCGCATAACGGACGACTTCTGCCAGATCCACCACGGCCCGGGCAAGCGCCGGGTCGGTGGTGAGCCGGGCCTCGATGGCGTCGAGGACCTTGCTGACCTCGAATCTCACGAGTCCTCCCCCTGTACGTACGCGTGCGGACTCCTCCGATCCATCATGCCCCTCTCATGATCGCCCCGGAAATCGGGCCGGGAATTGTCGGACCCGCCCGCTATCGTGGGCCCCGTTCAAAACATTGACAGGGAGATACACATGAGTTTCCAACGCTTGGCCGTCGTCTCGGTGACGATCGCCGCCATCGTCGGGCTCGGCGGGTGCAACTCCGGGTCCAAGGATTCCGGCACCAACGGCGCCGCGCCGGCCGCCACGACCGCGGCCGCCACCACCCCGCTCGAGGATTTCGTCGCCGCTTCCAAGAAGCTCGGCGGCGAGACGATGAAGATGAAGATGTCGATGCCCGGTGGCATCGAGGCCACCGGCTCCGCCGATCTGGCCGGCAAGAAGCTCGACATGAAGATGACCATGGCGATGGGCACCGAGTCGCTGGACATCGCGGTTCGCCTGGTCGGCGAGACGATGTACATGAAGATGGGCCCCACCGGCGACAAGTGGATGTCGCTCGACGTGTCGAAGCTCCCGGCGGGCAACTCGCTCAACCCGGAGAACATGGCGAACGCCGAGGCGTTCGCGGCCGCCGCGGTCGACGTGAAGCGTGACGGCGACAACTTCAGCGGCACGCTCGACATGACCAAGTCGCCGACCGCCGACCCGGAGTCGATCAAGGCGCTGGGCGCCAAGGCCACCGCCGTCCCGTTCACCGCCAAGCGTGACAGCGAGGGCCGTCTCACCGAGATGGTCATCGACATGAGCGGGATGGGCGCGGGCGCTGGCAAGATCACCACGACCTACTACGACTTCGGCACCAAGGTCGACGTCGCGGCACCGGCTGCCGGCGAGGTCACCCCGATGCCGGCGGAGATGCTGAAGGCGTTCACCGCCCAGGGTGCCACCGCCGGGGCGTAACGGCTGTTCTGGTGGGCCCCTATCGCGCGCGTGGCGTCCAGAGCGGGCGCGGCGCGGGCCGGTTCTCGTCGATCCACGCGTCGATGCGGGCCCACCAGTCGTAAAGCCACTCGGTCCGCTCCTGCTCGCCGGTGGGCACCTCCTCCGGCGGCACGCTCCAGAAACGCATCACCAGGCGCTTGTCCATCGGCAGCTCCCGCCACACGTCCGCGACGCTCACCATCCGGTCCAGGCCGGTGTGCGCCACGAAGATCACGCCGGCGTCCGGTGCGGCGTCGATCGCGGCGAGCAGGCCACCCGGTTTCGGTGGCAGCAGATTGCGCAGGCTCTCCGCCCGGACCGCCATGTCGTGCAGGCCGCGGGCCCGCAGCCGGGCGATCGCGCTCACCTTGCGGCGCGGCGTGAAATTGCCGCCCTCCGGGAAGATCACGAAGGCGTCGTTGTCGTCCAGGCCGGTGGCCAGCTCGCCGATCTGCTCCTCCAGCGAGGCCGTCCGGGTGCGGCCCGGCGAGATGAACCGGTTGGGCAGCCGATTGAGCAGTACGTCGACCGCCGGATCCCACTGCAGCGCGGCCTTCAGCACGATGCGCGGCTCCCGGGCGAACCAGTTGACCAGCGCGTGGATCAGCGTGAACGAGTCACCCGGGCCGGCATGGCGGCTGACCACGATCTCCGGCCGCCCCGGCTGGGCGGTGTCCGGGTCGGTGCCGACCACGTCGATCTCCAGGTGCAGCGACCAGCGCGCGAACCAGAAGAGCGCGCCCAGGAAACGGCCGGTCAGCACGTAATGGGCGCGCTGGAACCACGGGCCGCGGATCCGCAGGCCGAACCCGGAGACGATCCAGAGGACGCCCAGGGACACCAGCGCCACCGCGTCCCACACCAGGTAGACGACCACCAGGAACACCAGCCGCGGGACCCGCAGCCGGCCCGGCACCAGTGGCGAGACCGCCAGCGCCAGGATCAGCCAGATCGGCAGCGTGGTGAGCAGGGTGAACGCCAGGAGCACGACGGTGGGTGCGATCACCAGGCGCCGGACCCAGACCGGAGGCGGTCTCATCAGGACTCCGGCAGCGGATGCACGTTCGCGGCCAGATAGCGCCGCGAGGCGGTGTACGCCCGGCTGATCCGGCGGCCCACCGCGGCCATGTCCCGGTACGCCCACGGCGAATCGTCCCGGCCGTCACCGCCGCCGCCCGGGAGCACATGCACCCGCACGTCGTCCGGCAGGGAGGCCATCTCGCGCGCGAACCGGTGCCGGCGGGCGATCTCGAACGCCACCTGCGCCACCTCCCACGGCCGTCGGGGCACACTGAGCGGCCGCTCAACCCGCCCGACCTGCAACACGAAGATCAGTTTCGCCCCGAGCCGCACCGCCTCGCCGATCGGGATCGAGTTCACGATTCCACCGTCCACATAGTTCTCGCCACCGATCTCCATCGGCGGCAGCAGACCCGGCACCGCCGACGACGCGAGCACCGCGTCGACGAGCGGTCCACTGTCGAACCAGTGCTCGGCGGCCCGCTCGATGCTCGCCGCGCAGCAGTGGAACGGCACCTTCAGATCGGCGAACGTGGCCGACTCGCCCAGCTCGCTCTCCAGCAGGCGGCGCAGCGGGCGGGGCGAGTGCAGATGGGTACGGGCCGCGAACCGGCGCATTTGACGGCCGATCGAGTCGCCGTAGACGGCCGCCGCCTCCGGTGACGTCCAGAGACGGACCAGGCGCTCGGTGACCGGCTCGGACGGGTCGGAGGCGACCAGGGCACCGTTGACCGCACCGATCGACGTACCGACCACCAGGTCCGGCCGGAACCCGGCACGGAACAGCGCCCGGAGCATGCCGACCTCGACCGCGCCGAGGACACCGCCGCCGCCGAGCACGAACGCCACCGGACCGTCGACCATGCGCCCATCCTCGCACGATCTTGTGCCCGTGCCGCAGGTCACGGCCTTGCCTTGACGCCGGTGTCAGGCCCTACCGTCGACCTCATGCTGATCGGAGAGCTGGCCGAGCGGGCCGGCACCAGCCCTCGCACGCTGCGCTATTACGAAGAGCACGGGCTGATCCACCCGAGCCGCGACGCCAACGGCTACCGGCAGTACGACGACGGTGAGCTGCGCGTCGTGCACGAGATCCGGGCCCTGCTCGCCGACGGTTACGGCGTGGACGACATCAAGCCGTTCGTCGCCTGCCTGCGGGCCGGCAACAGCTCGGGCCACGTGTGCCCGGACTCGGCCGCCGTCCTGCGCCGCCGGCTGGCCGAGGTGGACGGCTATCTCGATCAGCTGACCGCGGTCCGGCACCGCCTGCAGACCCAGTTGGAGGAGATCACATGCCCGATGACGCCCTGATCACGGTGACCGACGCCACCTTCGCCGAGACGGTGCTGGCCGCGCCGACGCCGGTGCTCGTCGACTTCTGGGCGACGTGGTGCCCGCCGTGCGGCCCGGTGGCCCGGATCCTCGGCGAGCTGGCCGGGGAGTTCCGCGGCCGGCTGCTCGTCGCCAAGCTGGACGTGGACGCGAACCCGGCGACCACCATCGCCTACCGGGTGCACTCCATGCCGACGCTGCTGCTCTTCGACGGTGGCGTGGTGACCTCGACGATCGTCGGTGCCCGCCCGAAGACGATGCTCCGGCAGGCCATGACGAACGCCCTCCACCCGTACGTGAACAGCTAGCAGCCACCGGCGCGGGCCTGCCGGATCGGACCTCGGACGGCCCTAGTCCAGCTCGGGCATGGCGACCGGCTGGGGCCGGGGATGGCAGGCGCCGCACTGCACGGCGTCCTCGACCACCAGCGCCTCGGCCCGGTCACGCCGTGCCGACCGGGTCACCTCCAGCAGGTACGGCCCGAACCGCGCATGACCCGCGCACACGCCACGTCCGCAGAACCGGCACGTCGCGCGCGACGCCTCAGCACAGAACCAGCAGAGCATGGGCGGCCACTCCTCACTTGTCGCCGGCGAGGCCGCCCGCTGTCACTCGGTGGACGGCTCCGTCGGTTCTTCCGGGACGCTCGGCGATGTGGACGGCGTGTCGGGAGTGGTCGGCGACGTCGAGGCCGAGGCGCTGGCGCTCGGTGACGACGACCTGCTCGAACTCGGGCTCGTCGACGGGGAGGGCGACCGGGACCGGCTCGGCCGGATACTCGGGGCCGTGGTGGCCGGGGCGCCGGTGGTCGCCTCGGTGGTGGTCTCGGTGGCCGGGGCGGACGACTCCACGGTAGTCGGAGACACCGACGGGTCCACAGAGGCCGAAGGAGTGGATTCGGTCGGGAACACCTCGGTCGGTTCCTCGCTCGGCTCGACCTCGGTCGGCGGCTTGACCGTCACACCGTCACCGCAGTTCAGCTCCTTGCCGTCGGCGGTGCTCCCGGCCCCGCCGATGGTGACCGCACCGGACGAGACGGCGACCGAGCCCGGGTCGACCGAATACCAGGCGCGCCCGCCGCTGACGACGTCACCCTGGCCGCGCAGCACGGTCAGGGCGAGCGGCGCGAACGCCCCGCTCGGGCTGCTCGTGTCGGCCAGCAGCCGCCCGTTCTCCAGGGCCAGCGTCCCGGACGGGCTGGAGGTACGGCCCTTCTCCACGCCGACCCCGTTGACGGCGACGCGCGAGTTGCCGCAGAGCACCACGGCCCCACCGCCGGGGAAGGTCAGCAGGGCCACGCCCTTGCCGGGCACCTCGACCTTCGCGCCGGCCGCCAGATAACGCTGCTCGCCGAGCTGGAGTGACACCGCGGCACTCTTGATGTCCGCGGTGACCGTGCCGCGCTGGACGCTCAGCAGCACCCGCTCGGTGGGCATCTCGGCCCAGGCCGGGCCGCTGCGCACGTTGATCAGCAGGCTGCTGAGCGCGAACACCAGCAGCATGCTGACGAAGCCCCACATCCGGCGTTCGAAGTGCCGGTCCACGTCGTACTGCTCGTCGGCGTCCGGCGGGCCGGGCGGGACCGCCAGCGGCGGGTGCGCGGAACCGGGCCGGCCCACCGCCGGGGTGCTCGGGCGCAACATCGGCATCGGAACGCCGGGGCCGTACGAGCCGATCAGCGGCGGCAGGTCGGAGGCGTCCGGGAGGACCCAGAGCCGGACCGGGGTCCGCGCCTGCGCCACCATGCCGGGGCTGCCGTCGCCGACCGGGCCGACCAGGGTGCCGCGGCGCAGCTCGACGCCGTCCGGCATGGCGATCACGCCGGACTCGACGACCACGGCGTGGGTGGGGCCGGGCAGGATCACCGGCGCCCCCGGATCCAGGTCGACCGGGTGCGCGGCGGCGATCAGCGCGAGCCGCTGGTCCTCCTCCAGCGCGGCCAGCGCCGGGGTGTCGGCGAACAGCGCCTCGGCCTCGGCCCGCTCCTGCGGCGGTGGGCCGGGCATCGGCCCGACCACGGTCGCCACCGTCGAGGCGGGCAGGGCCAGCAGGGTGACGCCGGCGGTGTGCCAGTCGAGCTGGGCGGTGCGCCCGGTGAGCGCGGTGGCCAGGCCGACGACGCCGCCCGGGCCGACGTGGTGGCGGATGGTGCCGCCCGGATCCCCGGGACGCCGGCCGTGCAGCGCGCCCTCGACCACCACGTGCACGGCGCTGGAGGTCTCGCCGGCGAGCACCAGCTGACGACCGGTCGGCGGGCGCATCCAGCGGGCGCGGGCGGCCAGGGCCTGCAACGACGGCTCGGGCAGGCCGCCCAGCTCGGAGGCGCGCAGCGCGGCCACCCGGCGGGGCAGGTCGGCGTCCCGGTCGCGTTCGGCGGCCCGCTGCCGCAGCCGGCGGACGGTGCGCGCCATCCGGCCGAGCACGAACCAGAGCGGCGGGGCGACCACGCCGAGGATGATCACGAGCAGCAGGAGACGGGACCCGATCCCCTCGTACCAGAGGCCGACGGCGAGGCCGTGGATCCGGTCGGTCCACAGGCGGTAGCCCAGGCCGACCGCGCTGACCAGCCAGAGCAGGCCCAGTACGCCGTAGAGGGCGACCAGGCGGCCCTCCCGGTCCAGCATCCGCCAGCGGGGGCCGCGGCGGCGCAGGCGGCCGGACAGCCAGGACAGGCCACGGGCCCGTACGTCCGGGATCTCCAGCCAGTCCATCAGCAGGTACTTGCCGTCCAGCGGCAGCAGTGGGCTGAGGTTGAAGAACGTGTGCAGGTAGAAGAGGAACGCCAGTTTGAAGGCGAGCCCGGCGACGGCCGGTACGGCGAAGCCGGTGACCTGGAGCAGGCCGGCGAGCCCCAACGCGGTGGCCGGCCCGGCGGCGGTGACCGCGATCCGGGCCCGGCGCCCGGCCATCCAGACGTCGCTGGTGTCGACGAAGACCGAGGGGATGCCGAAGCGGAGCATCAGGCCGGCGGCCGGGACCTCACGCCCGACGCGTTTCGTCGCGAGCGCGTGGCCGAACTCGTGCAACCCGAGCACGAGCATGTTGAGCAGGACCAGGGTGCCGGCGCCGAGCAGGTACGAGTCGCCCACCAGGAACAGCGACCGGCTGCCCTGCTGCCAGGCGCCCGCGAACAGGATCAGCCCGGCCGCCGCCAGCAGCGCGCCCAGCCACACCGCGACCCGGGTGAACAGGAATCGCCCGACCGTCCGGTAGAACGTCGTGACGAGACCGTCCACCGGGACGGACAGGACCACACGACCGCGGCCCGCGGAGGCCGTCGGCTCACCGCGGAGCTCGCGCAGCGGGCGGAACGCGTCCATCGGGAGCTCTTCGAGCATCCGGTTGGCGGCCAGGTCGGCGACGACCCGGCGCACCTGGTCGGGCGCGAGCCGGCCGGCGATCCGGGCGAACTCGGCGACCAGCCGGGCCACCGTGCTGTCGCCGTCCATCATCAGGGCGAGCTGGTACTCCTCCGGGGTGAGCCGAAGGTACGAGCTGCGCCCGCCGTCGTCGGGCGAGCGGAGCATCACGTACCGGCCGCCGCGCACCGCGGTCCGGTGCCGGACCTCGATCCCGGATCGCAGCACCGGGCGGGCGCTGGCCGGGTTCAGCCGGTCGGCGACGGTGTGCCAGAGCCCGGTGTCGGCCGGTCCCGACGGGGCTCCCGGAGCCCGTCCGGCCAGGGCTTCCCAGACGTTCGTCCGGGTCTCGACATACGTCAACTCAGGGGGCCTTTCACTCCGCCGTGGCGAACACCGCGCGACCGCACCGACGGACGATGGCTTCGCCGATGGCGAATGGAGATTAGGCGCTTGCCTGCGGGAACGCGAGTCCTGCGCGCTAAATCTGTCCTCTTCTCCCGGAAAGGTCCGGATTCCCGGGGAACACGATCACGGCGGGTGACGCGCCCACCCCCGGGTCACGTCACCCGCCGTAGCGGAAGGGGAATGTCTACTCGGATTCCTGGAGCGTGACGGTGACTGTCTGCTCCGTGCCGTTACGGGTGAAGGTGAGGGTCATCTGCTGGCCGACGGCACCCGCCTGAACGGCTGCCACCAGGTCGTCCGAGTCGCCGATCGGCTTGCCGTCCACCTTCGTGACGACGTCGCCGCGCTGGAGCTTGGCCTTGGCGGCGGCGCTGTTGTCGACCACCGCGCTGACCGCCGCCCCGCCGTTCTCCGCGTTGGTGACGCTGACACCGAGGGCCGGGTGGCTGACCTTCTTGCCCTGCATCAGGGCCTCGGCGACCTGCTTGGCCTTGTTGCTGGGGATCGCGAAGCCGAGACCGATGTTGCCGGTGCCGGAGCCGGAGGTGGCGATCGCCGAGTTGATGCCGATCACCTCGCCGTTGGTGTTGACCAGGGCGCCACCGGAGTTGCCCGGGTTGATCGGGGCGTCGGTCTGCAGCAGGCCGGTCATCGTGGTCGGCGCCGACTGCTGCTGCCCCTGGCCGCCCCAGGGCGTCTGCGGCTGCTCCTGCTCGCCGCCGGACTGGATGGTGCGGTCCTTGGCGCTGATGATGCCGGCGGTGACCGAGCCCTCCAGGCCGAGCGGGCTGCCCAGGGCCAGGACGGTGTCACCGACCTCGATCTTGGAGCTGTCGCCGAAGGTGGCGGCCTTGAGAGCGGACACGTTCTCCGCCTTGATCACGGCCAGGTCGGTACGCTCGTCGGTGCCGACGATGCTGGCGGAGGTCTTCGTGCCGTCGGCGAAGATCACCGTCACGGTCGAGCCCTGCGCCGTCGAGACGACGTGGTTGTTGGTGACGATGTAGCCCTCGGCGGTCAGCACCACACCGGAGCCCTCGCCCGAGCCGGTGGTGATCGAGACGACGTTGTCCTGCACGGCGGCGGCGATCTGGGCCAGCGACGAACGGTCCACGACCCGGGTGACCGAGGAGTTGCCGGTCTGCACGGCCGCGGTGGGGTTGTCGGAATCCATGGCCACCGCGGTGGCGGCGCCGATCCCGCCCGAGACGAGCGCGATCAGCAGGGCCGCCGCACCGGCCAGGACGACCTTCCGCCCGCGGCCGGGGGGACGCCCGGAGCCGCCGGCCTGGGGCCCCGGGGTCCAGCCGGGCGGGACGCCGCCGGCACCGGAGGCCTGCGCCGTCGCGGCCGCGTGCCAGGCCTGGTACGCCGCCTGCTGCTGCGAATAGTCCGGGTAGTCGCCGCTCTGCTGCCCGTAGCCCGCCTGCGGGGCCTGGTAGGCGTAGTGCGGGTGACCGTAGGGCGCACCACTGGCCGACTGGGCGGTGACCGGCTGGGCCGACACCGGATGGGCGGCGGCCGGCTGCGCGGACACCGGATGGGCCGACACCGGCTCACCGGAGGCCGGCTGCTGCGACTGCCAGGGCGACTGCTGCGCCCAGGCGCTCTGCTGTTGAGTGGGTGCCGCGGACTGGGGAGCACCCGACTGCGGGGCAACCGGCGGCTGCGCAAGCGTCGGTTGCTCAGACTCCACCCGCTCCGCGCTGGTGTTGTCAGCGGCGGCGTCCGCGGGCCGCGGGTTGGTCTCGTTCTCGTTCATGTCGCTAACTCTGCCCCGTCGGACTCGTACCGAACTGAGTTACTCCTGGACGTTTTCTGTGAACCCTTTATCCGGATTTATGGTAGGCAAAGATACGCGGAACGTCGCACCCTGGCCCGCATCCGAGATCACCTGCACGGAACCTTCGTGCGCCCGCACGATGGCCGCCACGATCGCCAGCCCCAGACCGGTGCCGGTGGCCTCCCGTTCGGTGTCGCGGGTCCGCGCCTCGTCCACCCGGTAGAACCGCTCGAAGACCCGCCGGGTCTGCGCATCGCTCAGGCCGGGACCGGTGTCCGACACCTCGACCACCGCATGATTGCCCTCGCCGGCGTACAGCCGCAGCGTCACCGACGCGTCGGCCGGCGTGTGCACCAGGGCGTTCGTCATCAGGTTGCCGATCACCTGGCGCAGCCGGGCGTCATCCCCGTACGCCACCAGCTGCTCCGCCGAATCGCGGACCTCCAGGGTGATCTCCCGCTCCGGGGCGGTGGCCTGGGCCGCCTCCACCGCGTCCATGGCCAGCACCGGCAGCTCCACCGGAGCTAGCGTGAGCGGGCGCTCCCGGTCGAGGCGGGCCAGCAGCAGCAGGTCCTCGACGAGCAGCCCCATCCGGGCCGCCTCGTCCTCGATCCGCCGCACCAGGGCGGCCACCTGCTCCGGGTCGGAGACCGCGCCCTGCCGGTAGAGCTCGGCGAACCCGCGGATCGTGGTCAGCGGAGTGCGCAGCTCGTGCGAGGCGTCCGCGACGAACTGCCGCATCTTCCCCTCCGACTGGAGGGCGCGTGACTCCGACTCCAGGGCCCGGGCCTCGGACTGCTGCGCCGCGTCGGCCGCGAACCGGGCGGCCTGCTCGGAGTCGGCCCGCGCCTGGAAGGCCGCCTCGATCTGGGCGAGCATCGCGTTCAGCGCCCCGGAGAGCCGGCCCAGCTCGGTGGTGGGATGGCCGCCGGACTCCTCCGGGTCGGGCACCCGCCGGGTGAGGTCGCCGGCCGCGATCGCCGCCGCCGTCCGCTCCACCTGGCGCAGCGGGATCAGGCTCTGCCGGACCAGCCCTGCGCCGACCATGGCGAGGGTGATCAGCACGCCGACGCCGACCAGCACGTCCACCAGAACGAGCCGGGCGATGACGTCGTCGACGCCCGTCATCCGCTGGCCGACATGCATGACCCAGCCGTCGGACTGGACGACGACGAGCATCCGCCACATGTACTTGCCGTTCTCGCCCCTGACCGTGTAGGGCTTGTCGGCCTGCTTGGTGATCGCATCCACGCCCTGCAGCAGCAGAGGCGCGTCGCCCGCCTCGACGCCGATGCCGGTGACGCCGGCCAGGGGCCGACCACTGACCGCGGTGAACGCGACGAGGTAGTCCGGCGGGGTCCAGATCTTTCGGACGTGCGCTTCGGAGTCGTCGCCGGGGTCGTTGACGATGGCCCACAACTGGGTGTCCATCCGGGCGACCATGTACTCGCTGAGAAAATACGTGCTGGCGGCGCTGATCAGGGTGAGCGCGGCGAAGACCAGCACCAGGACGGACGCGACCAGTTTGGTCTGCAGCGAGATCCGGCGCAGCCCGGAATTGCGGGGCATCCGCTCGCGGACCCGCTCGGTCAGTGTCATCGCAGGGCCTAGACGGCTGGCTTGCGGAGCACGTAGCCCACGCCACGCAGGGTGTGGATCAACCGCGGCTGGACGTTGTCGACCTTGCGGCGGAGATACGAGATGTAGGACTCGACGATGTTGTCGTCACCACGGAAGTCGTACTTCCACACGTGGTCCAGGATCTGCGCCTTGGAGAGCACCCGGTTGGCGTTGAGCATCAGATAGCGCAGCAGCTTGAACTCGGTGGGCGAGAGCTGCACCCGGGAACCCGCCCGGTAGACCTCGTGGGTCTCCTCGTCCAGCTCCAGGTCGGCGAAGACCAGCCGGGAGGGCTGCTCGTCGCCGGCGTTGGTGCGGCGCAGCACCGCCCGGATCCGGGCGGTGAGCTCCTCCAGGCTGAACGGCTTGGTCACATAGTCGTCGCCGCCCAGGGTCAGGCCGCGGATCTTGTCGTCGGTGCCGTCGCGGGCGGTGAGGAACACCACCGGCGTCCGCTGCCCGCCCTCCCGCATCAGCCGGATCACCTCGAAGCCGTCCAGGTCGGGCAGCATCACGTCGAGGACGACCAGGTCGGGGGTGGAGTTGCGGGCGGCGCTGACGGCTGCGCTGCCGCTCATCGCGGTGGTCACCTCGAACCCGGCGAAGCGCAGACTTGCGGAGAGGAGCTCGAGAATGTTCGCATCGTCCTCGACGACGAGCAGCTTCGCTTCGCTCTGCTTGGGCTGGGTCTGGGTGGCCATGGCGCCATTGTCGTCCCGACCCCTGCACCTTGCCTGCACACTCGCTGAAAATTGTCTGTGAGACACCCGGCACGGTTACGCCGCCAGGTGGTACCCCCTCCCGGCCAGGCTGGACTGGGCGGCCCGGGCCAGCGCCCGCCGGTCCGCCCCCGGGTCGGGCCGCAGCGCGGGCGCCGCCGCCAGGGTCAACGTGAGCCTGGGCAGCCGGGCGATCCGCATGATCGACTCGCCGAGCGTGTCGTCGCCCACGAACGCCGCCTCGGTCGAGTCGTAGCCGATCGACACCGGCACCACCGGGGCACCGGCATCGATTGCCGACTGGAAGAGCGCGGAACGGAAGGGGCCTCGCTCGGGGCCGCAGTAGGTCGTACCCTCCGGAAAGAGGACGACCGAATGCCCGGCCCGCAGCGCGCCGGCGACCTCGGCCACCGTCCCCGGCAGCGCGCTCGGCCGCGTGCGGTCGATGAAGATCGTGCCGGCCCGCACCGCCGCGCCGCCGATGCCGGGCCAGGCCCGCACGTCGTGCTTGGCCACCATCCGCGCCGGCAGGACGGTGGCCAGCGCCAGCACGTCCAGCCACGAGACGTGATTGGCGACCAGCAGGCTGCCGGGGCGCGGCGCGGGACCGCGCCACACCAGCCGGACCCCGAGGACCGCGAGGATCCCCCGGGCCATCGCCCGCAGCGCGGCGCTGTCGAGCACCGCCATCGCCAGACCCCCGAGGAGTACGGCGACGAGCGCCACCAACCGCACCACGACGGCCACCGGCCCCGCTCGCCGGACCGCACGGCCGTCCCGGCACCGGTCGTCGCACCCCGAGGCGGGCTGCCAGAACGTGCCCACGGGCGCGGTCATCGGGACGCACCGAGGAAGTGCCGGCGGTACCGCGGGTCCAGCCGGTCCATCGAGAAGAGCACGTAGAAGTCGGCGCAGTCGAAGTTCGCGTCGTAGGCCGGTTCGCCGCACACCCAGCTGCCGAGCCGCAGGTAACCGCGGAGCAGTGCGGGCGGCGCCACCTTCGGGTCGGCCTCGACGTCCGCCGGTGGCGTCCAGAGGGTGCGGGGCCGGACCCGCATCGCCGGCGGGGAGAGGTGCCCGGCGTTGACCCGGGCCCGGACGCCGGCGGCCAGCCGACCGCCGTCGCCGAGCGGGACCGAGGCACAGCCGCCGAGCCAGCGCAGGTTGTTGAGGTGCAGGTAGCGGGCGATTCCGGCCCACATCAGGTTCACCACGGCGCCGGAGCGGTGGTCGGGGTGCACGCAGGACCGGCCGATCTCGACCAGGTGGTCGCGCAGCGGGCGCAGCGCGCTCAGGTCGAACTCGGCGTCGGCGTAGCGCCGGCCGGCCAGTTCGGCGGCGCGCGGCGGCAGCATCCGGTAGGTCCCGACCACCTCGCCGGACGCGTCGTCGCGCACGATCAGGTGGTCGCAGTAGGCGTCGAACTCGTCCGCGTCGATGCCCTCGGTGCCGGTGGTGAGCCGGGCGCCGAGCTCCCCGGCGAAGACGTCGTGGCGCAGGCGCTGCGCGGCCTCGACCAGACCGGGATCGTCGGCGAGGAGAAGCGTGTAGCCGCTGGTCCCGGTGGGTGCGGCGGCCGTCATGAGAACTGCCATGTGATCTGTGTAAGGCTGACGTCTGCCGATGGCGTGTCGCTTCAGGTGGCGATGTGTGACCGGTTGATGAACTGCGTGTGCGAAGGTCGGGGGGTGCGTATCCCGGCTCGCTTCAACGGCCCGCCCGGCTCCGGTAACGGGGGCTGGTGCGCGGGCCTCTTCGCCACCGCTGCGGGCGCCCGGATCGGCGGGCCGCCGGTTCAGGTGACCCTGCGGGTGCCGCCACCGCTCGACACCGCTCTGCTGCTCGACGGCGGCTCGGTCCGGGCCGGCGACGTCCTGGTCGCCGAGGTCACCGAGGCCGGCGACACGGGGGTGCCGGTGCCCCCGGTCCCGCTCGCCGAGGCGACCGCGGCCGCGCGGGACTACCCCGGCTTCGTCACCCACCCGTTCCCCGGCTGCTTCGTCTGCGGCCCGGACCGCGCGCCCGGCGACGGTCTGCGGATCTTCCCGGGCCCGCTGCCCGGCGATCGCACCGCGGCGCCGTGGACGGTGCCGGACGACGTCACGGCCGAGACGATGTGGGCGGCTCTGGACTGCCCCGGCGGCTGGACCGCGATCGGCACGGCCGGCCGCCCCTTCGTGCTCGGCCGGATCACCGCGACGGTCGCCGCGCTGCCCGCCCCGGGTGCCGGGTGCGTGGTGGCCGGAGCGCTGGCCGGGGTGAACGGCCGCAAGGCCACGGTGGACTCCTCGGTGTACGGGCCGGACGGCCGTCACCTGGCGCAGGCACGGGCCACCTGGCTCGCTCTCGTCCAGTAAGTTGATCGTTTCGAGCCGACGGGGAGGGAGCCGTGACGATGAGCCGGCCCAACTACGCGGAGATCAGCGTCGAACGCCTCACCAAGCATTACGCCAAGGTGCGCGCGGTCGACGACCTCTCCTTCACGGTCCACGCCGGCCGGGTCACGGGCTTCCTCGGTCCCAACGGGGCCGGCAAGACCACCGCGTTGCGGATGATCCTGGGCCTGGTGACGCCCACCTCGGGCACCGCCACCATCGGCGGGGTGCGGTATGTGGACATGCCGGACCCGATCCGGCAGGTGGGCGCGATCCTCGAGGCGTCGAGCGCGCACCGCGGCCGCAGCGCCCGCAACCACCTGCGGATCATCTGCCGCGCGGCCGGCCTGCCCGACCAGCGCGCCGACGAGGTGCTCGCCATGGTCGGCCTGAACACCGTCGGGACCCGCAAGTTCAAGGGCTACTCACTCGGTATGAAGCAGCGGCTCGGGATCGCCGCGGCGATGCTCGGCGACCCGCGGGTGCTGATCCTGGACGAGCCCACCAACGGTCTCGACCCGGAGGGCATCCGGTGGATGCGCGACCTGCTCCGGGCACTCGCCGCCGAGGGGCGCACGGTGCTCGTCTCCAGCCACCTGCTCGGTGAGATGCAGCAGCTCGCCGACGACGTGGTGATCATCGCGGCCGGCCGGCTCATCCGGCAGGGCCCGGTCGCGGAGGTGCTCGGCTCGACGGCCGGCGTGGCCCGGGTACGGGTCCGCACACCGCAGCCGGATCAGCTCGCCGCCGCCCTGCGGGACGCGCAGCTGGAGGTCACCGCCACACCGGACGGCCTGCTCCAGGTCTCCGGCGCCGACGCGGCCCGGGTCGGGCACCTCGCCTTCACCGCGGGGGTGGAGCTGCACGAGCTGACCGGGGAGAGCGCCGACCTGGAACGCGCCTTCCTCGACCTGACGGCCGGAAAGGCGGGGGCGCGATGAACCTCATCAGTGCCGAGCTCCTGAAACTGCGTACCACCTCGCTGTGGTGGATCTTCGCGGTCTCGATGGTGCCGTTGTACGGGCTGGCGCTCGGATACAACTGGCTCACCACCAGCGTGATCACCGAGATGGACGTGCCGGACGAGGGCCCGTTCGGGCTGATCAGCATGCAGCAGATCGTCAGCAACCTCTACACCAGCGGGCAGTTCGCCGGGGTGCTGCTGGTGCTGCTGCTCAGCGCGATCCTGGTGACCAACGAGTTCTTCCACCTGACCGCCACCGCCACGTTCCTCACCACCCCGCGCCGGGAGCTGGTGATCCTGGCGAAGATGGCGGTGGCGGTGCTGATCGCGGTGACGGTCTGGCTGTTCACCACCGGGCTCAACCTGATCTTCGCGCCGGTGGCGCTCAGCTCGACCAACAACGAGTCGTTCCTCGGTGAGTCGTTCGTCTGGCAGGCGATCTCGCTGAATCTGCTGGTCCACGTGCTCTGGGCACTGGTGGGCATCGGCTGTGGTGTGCTGATCCGCAGTCAGATCGGCACGACGATCACCCTGACCGTGCTCTACGTCGTCGGCACCCAGATCTTCACCGCCGTCTTCGCCGTGCTGGCCAACCAGGTCGACGAGGTGTTCATGCAGCTGCGGGTGCTCGTCCCGACGCTCGCCTCGGAGCTGCTGGTCTCCGGCCCGCAGTCGCCGGAGGACCTGCCCCGCTGGGTGGGCGCCGTGGTGCTGCTGGCCTATGCCGGGGTGGCCGGGGTGCTGGGCACGCTCATCACCAAGCGGCGGGACATCGCCTGACCCGTGACATCGCCTGACCCGTGCTCGTGGCGGCCCGGCCATGTAGTCTCGCCGGGTCGCGACGGGGCGACGGGAAAGCCGCCGGTCGCAGGGTCTGATTGGCCACACAGCGGACGTCCGCACCGACGACGCCTGCGCACGGCGTAGCCTGGACACCGAATCCTACCCGTCCCGCGTGACGTGAGCGGTCACGTGATGACAAAAACGGTGAAAGAGGCGAACGCGGCAGTGTCGACGCAGCAGACTTCGCAGGACAATCCACTCGCGGACTTCGGTCCCAACGAGTGGATCGTCGATGAGATGTACCAGCGATACCTGGCCGACCCGACCAGTGTCGACCCTGCCTGGCACGATTTCTTCGCCGACTACAAACCGGCGACGTCCCAGGGCTCGATCGCGACCCCGGACGAGGCCACCGCGGCCAATGCGACCGCGACCGCGGCCAAGGCCGGTACCGATGCCCCGGCCGCCGCCAAGGTCGCCCCGGCCAAGCCGGTGACCCCGGCACCCGCCGCGAAGCCGGCCCCGTCGGCCGCTCCGGCCGCCCCGGCGACGAAGCCCGCCGCCAAGCCGGCCGCCGCAGCCGAGGCCCCGGCCGGCGCGAAGACCGTCACCCTGCGCGGCGTGGCCGGCAAGATCGTGCAGAACATGGAGGCCTCGCTCCAGGTCCCCACCGCCACGTCGGTGCGTGCGGTGCCGGCCAAGCTGATGGTCGACAACCGCATCGTCATCAACAACCACCTCTCCCGGGGGCGGGGCGGCAAGGTCAGCTTCACGCACCTGATCGGCTGGGCGCTGGTCCGCGCGGTCGTCGCGCACCCCGAGATGAACAACACGTATGCCGAGATCGACGGCAAGCCCACCCTGGTGCAGCCGGAGCACGTCAACCTCGGCATCGCGATCGACCTGGTCAAGAAGGACGGTTCGCGCACGCTGGTGGTGCCCTCGGTCAAGAACTGCGAGACCCTGGACTTCCGGGGCTTCTGGCAGGCCTACGAGGACATCGTCCGGCGGGCCCGCCGCAACGAGCTGACCATGGACGACTACTCCGGGACGACGATCTCGCTGACCAACCCCGGCGGCATCGGCACCGTCCACTCCATCCCCCGGTTGATGAACGGGCAGAGCGCGATCATCGGTGTCGGCGCCATGGAGTACCCGGCGCCCTACTCCGGGATGAGCGACGAGACCCTCGCCGAGCACGGCGTGAGCAAGGTCACGACGCTGACCAGCACCTACGACCACCGGGTCATCCAGGGTGCGCAGTCCGGCGAGTTCCTCAAGGTGATGCACGAGCTGCTGCTCGGCAACCACGGCTTCTACGACGAGATCTTCACGTCACTGCGGATTCCGTACGAGCCGGTCCGCTGGGTGCGTGACGTGGCCCGGACCTCCGAGGGGCAGATCGACAAGGCCGCCCGGGTGGTCGAGCTGATCCACGCCTATCGCGTGCGCGGTCACCTGATGGCCGACACCGACCCGCTCGAGTTCACCATCCGCAAGCACCCCGACCTGGACGTGCTCCAGCACGGGCTGACCCTGTGGGACCTGGACCGCACCTTCCCGGTCGGTGGTTTCGCGGGCAAGCAGAAGATGAAGCTCCGTGACGTGCTCGGCGTCCTGCGGGACAGCTACTGCCGCCGGATCGGCATCGAGTACATGCACATCCAGGACCCGGAGGAGCGCCGCTGGGTCCAGGAGCGCATCGAGGTCAAGTACACCAAGCCGGACACCGACGAGCAGAAGCACATCCTGCACCGGCTCAACGCCGGCGAGGCCTTCGAGACCTTCCTGCAGACCAAGTTCGTCGGCCAGAAGCGGTTCTCGCTGGAGGGCGGCGAGTCGCTGATCCCGCTGCTCGACGCGGTGCTCCAGTCGTCCGCCGAGGCGGGGCTGGACGAGATGGTGATCGGCATGGCCCACCGTGGCCGGCTGAACGTGCTCACCAACATCGTCGGCAAGCCGTACGAGAAGATCTTCAACGAGTTCGAGGGTCAGATGGACCCGAAGACCGCGCACGGCTCCGGCGACGTGAAATACCACCTGGGCCAGACCGGGAAGTACACGACGCCGGACGGCGAGTTCTCGACCACCGTCAGCGTGGTGGCGAACCCGTCGCACCTGGAGGCCGTCGACCCGGTCCTGGAGGGCATCGTCCGCGCCAAGCAGGACCGCCTCGACCTCGGCCTGCACGGCTACACGGTGCTGCCGCTGCTGGTGCACGGCGACGCCGCGTTCGCCGGCCAGGGCGTGGTCGCCGAGACGCTGAACCTGTCGCAGCTGCGCGGGTACCGCACCGGCGGCACGATCCACGTGATCGTGAACAACCAGGTCGGTTTCACCACCGCCCCGGAGTACAGCCGCTCCTCGATGTACTCGACCGACGTCGCCCGGATGGTCGAGGCGCCGATCTTCCACGTGAACGGCGACGACCCCGAGGCCGTGGTCCGGGTCGCGAAACTGGCCTTCGAGTACCGCCAGGCGTTCAACAAGGACGTCGTGATCGACATGATCTGCTACCGCCGCCGCGGTCACAACGAGGGCGACGACCCGTCGATGACCAACCCGCGGATGTACCAGATCATCGACACCAAGCGCAGCGTGCGGAAGCTCTACACCGAGGAGCTGATCGGCCGCGGTGACATCACCGTGCAGGAGGCCGAGGAGCAGCTGCGCGACTACCAGGGCCGTCTCGAGGAGGTCTTCAAGGCGACCCGCGACTCCGCCGGCAGCCCGCCGCGGCCGCACATCATCGCCGAGGAGCCGGAACCCGAGGTGGAGTCGGCGATCGACCCGGGCATGGTGCGCGCGGTCGGCCAGGCCCATGTCGAGCTGCCCGAGGGCTTCACCCCGCACAAGCGGGTCCAGCAGCTGCTCGACCGGCGGGCCAAGATGTCCACCGACGGCGGCATCGACTGGGGCTTCGGTGAGCTGATCGCCTTCGGCTCGCTGCTCAGCCAGGGCGTGACGGTCCGGCTGGCCGGTCAGGACTCGCGGCGTGGCACGTTCACCTCGCGGCACGCGGCCATCGTCGACTCGAAGACCGGCAAGGACTTCCTGCCGCTCAGCTCGCTGGCCACCGGCAGTGCCCGGTTCTTCGTGCACGACTCGCTGCTGTCGGAGTACGCGGCGATGGGCTTCGAGTACGGCTACTCGGTGGAGAACCCGGACGCACTGGTCCTCTGGGAGGCCCAGTTCGGTGACTTCGTCAACGGCGCCCAGTCGATCGTGGACGAGTTCCTCTCCTCCGGCGAGGTGAAGTGGGGCCAGCAGTCGTCGCTGGTGCTGCTGCTCCCGCACGGCATGGAGGGCCAGGGCCCGGACCACTCGTCCGGCCGTCCCGAGCGGTTCCTCCAGCTCTGCGCGCAGGACAACATGCGGGTGGCGAACCCGACCACCCCGGCGAACTACTTCCACCTGCTGCGCCGTCAGGCCCTGTCCACCAAGCGCAAGCCGCTGGTGGTCTTCTCGCCGAAGTCGCTGCTGCGCCACAAGCTGGCGGTTTCCGCGGTGAACGACTTCACCCAGGGTGCCTTCCAGCCGGTGCTCGGCGACGCCGGAGTCGGCGGCCAGCCGCTCGACGGCGGCTCGGTGAAGCGGGTGCTGCTCTGCTCGGGCAAGGTCTACTACGACCTGTTCCAGGCACGGGCCGACCGGGGCATCACCGACACGGCGATCATCCGGATGGAGCAGATCTACCCGCAGCCGGTCGAGGAGCTGAAGGCGGAGCTCGCGAAGTACCCGAACGCCGAGGACTTCGCGTGGGTCCAGGAGGAGCCGGCCAACCAGGGCGCCTGGTCGTTCGTGGCGCTCAACCTGCTGGAGCACCTGGAGGGTGTCCGGCTGCGCCGGATCTCCCGCCCGGCCGCGGCCGCCCCGGCGGTCGGTTCGGCCAAGATGCACGACGCCGAGCAGGCCGCGCTGATCGAGGCGGCGCTGCCGCGCCCGTGACACGCTGAGTCGAGAGGGGCCGCTCCGGGTATCCGGGGCGGCCCCTTTTACCATCCAGGCATGTACTTCACCGATCGTGGCATCGAGGAACTGGTCCAGCGGCGCGGCGAGGAGACCGTGACCCTGGAGTGGCTCGGTGAGCAGCTGCGCACCTTCGTCGACATGAACCCCGAGTTCGAGACCCCGATCGAGCGTCTCGCCACCTGGCTGGCCCGCGGCGACGAGGACGACGAGTAGGAGCGGGTCGACACTCCGGCTGGTCGTCACCGCTGTCTCAGCTCCGCTGAGACGACGCTCACGACCAGCCGGGCCCGGGATCGGGACCTTCGGCCCGGCCCGGCACGTTCCGGGCCGGTAGGTTGAAGGCGTGGCACGCAGTGTGTATGTCGCGGGCTTGGGCCCGTCCGTCGGCAAGGGGACCGTCGCGCTCGGCATCGTCGAGCTGCTGTCCCGTCAGGTGGCGAAGGTGGCGGTCTTCCGGCCGCTGGTCTCCGGGGCCGGGCCGGACCCGCTGCTCACCGTCCTGCGCAAGCGCTATCCCGGGCCGGTCGGCGTCGAGGAGTCGTCCGGCGTCACGGTGGCCGAGGCGTCCGCGCTGGTCGCCGACGGCCGGCGGGAGGAGCTGATCGGCCGGATCGTCGAGCGGTATCGCGAGGTCGAGCGGCGCAGCAGCGCGGTCGTGGTGATCGGCAGCGACTTCAGCGACAAACCCGAGGAGGGCCGCGAGGAGCTGCCACGGGAGCTGGCCTTCAACGCACGGCTCGCGACCGAGTTCGGCAGTGTCGTGATCCCGGTGGTCAGCGGTGAGGGGCGGTCGGCGGAGTCGCTGGCGGCGGCCACGCGGAGTGCGTACCACTCGCTGGTGGATCTCGGGGCGACGGTGGCCGCGGTGATCGCGAACCGGGTGCCGCAAGCGATCTCGATGTCCCGGCCCGAAGGGCTGCCGGTGCCGTTCTGGGCCGTGCCGGAGGTGGCGGTGATCGCCGCGCCGACGGTGGGTGAGGTGGCCGCCGCGCTGGATGCCACGGTGCTGTCCGGCTCGGCCGGCGCCCTGGAGCGTGACGTGCTCGACTACGTCGTCGGCGCCGCGCACGTGCCGACCGTGCTGGGCGCGCTGACCGACGGGGCGCTGCTGATCACCGCGGGCGACCGGGCCGACCTGCTGGTGGCCGCGAGCGCCGCGCACGCGGCCGGCAATGTCACGCTGGCCGGGCTGGTGCTCACCCTCGGGGAGCCGGCCGACGAGCGTGCGGTCCGGGTGATCGAGCGGCTCAACACCGGTCTGGCGATGCTCGTCACCAGGACCGACAGCTATCACACGATCGCCGCGGCCGACCGGATCACGGCGCAGCTCAGCACCCCGCGCAAGATCGAGGCGGCGCTCGGCGTCTTCGAGGAGAGCGTCGACACCGCCGAGCTGTCCCGGCTGCTCGACGTGGCCCGGTCCAGCCGGGTGACGCCGCTGATGTTCGAGAACGATCTGATCGACAAGGCCCGTACCGACCGGCGGCACCTGGTTCTGCCGGAGGGCACCGAGGAGCGGATCCTGCGGGCCACCGAGACGCTGCTGCGCCGGGGTGTGGCCGAACTGACCCTGCTCGGCGACCCGTCCGAGATCAACCGGCGGGCCCGCGAGATCGGTGTGGAGATCGGCGGGGCGCACCTGGTCGACCCGGCGTCGTCGGAGCTGCGCGAGCAGTTCGCCGAGCGCTATGCGGAGATCCGCAGGCACCGCGGGGTGACCCTGGACCTGGCATACGACGTGGTCCGTGACGTCAACTACTTCGGCACCCTGATGGTCGCCGCGGGACTGGCCGACGGCATGGTCTCCGGCGCCACCCACACCACGGCCGCCACGATCCGCCCGGCCTTCGAGATCATCAAGACGGTGCCCGGCCTGACCGTCGCGTCCAGTGTGTTCTTCATGCTGCTGGCCGACCGGGTGCTGGTCTACGGCGACTGCGCGGTCAACCCCGACCCGGACGCCGGGCAGCTCGCCGACATCGCGCTGTCCTCGGCGCAGACGGCGGCCGCGTTCGGCATCGAACCGCGGGTGGCCATGCTGTCCTACTCGACCGGCAGTTCCGGTGCCGGCGCCGATGTGGACAAGGTCGCCGCCGCCACGGCGCTGGTCCGGGAGCGCCGGCCGGACCTGCCGGTGGAGGGCCCGATCCAGTACGACGCGGCCGTCGACCCCGCCGTCGCCGCCGCGAAACTGCCCGGCAGTGCGGTGGCCGGGAAGGCCACCGTCTTCGTGTTCCCCGACCTGAACACGGGCAACAACACGTACAAGGCCGTCCAGCGGTCGGCCAACGCGGTCGCGGTCGGGCCGGTGATGCAGGGCCTGCGGGCGCCGGTCAACGATCTGTCCCGCGGCGCGACCGTGAAGGACATCGTGAACACGGTCGCCATCACGGCGATCCAGGCGGGAGCGAGATGACCCGGGTACTCGTGCTGAACAGCGGCTCGTCGTCGCTGCGCTACCGGCACTTCGACGGCTCCGAGGTGCTGGCCAAGGGCCTGGTCCAGCGGATCGGCGAGTCCGGCGGCGACGCGGCCGACCACGGCGCCGCACTCCAGCGGCTGATGGACGAGCTGGACCTGTCCGGGCTGGCCGCGGTCGGGCACCGGGTGGTGCACGGCGGCGACCGGTTCACCGCCTCGACGGTCGTCGACGACGACGTGCTGGCCACCATCGAGGAGCTGGTCCCGCTCGCGCCGCTGCACAACCCGGCCGCGCTGACCGGGCTGCGGGTGGCCCGTGACCTGCTGCCCGACGTACCGCAGGTGGCCGTCTTCGACACGGCGTTCCACTCGACGATCCCGCCGGAGGGTGCGCTCTGGGCGATCGACCGCGAGGTGGCCGGCAAATGGGGGCTGCGGCGCTACGGGTTCCACGGGACGTCGCACGCGTACGTGTCCCGCGAGACCGCCCGTCTGCTGGGCCGGCCGGTGGCCGAGACGAACGTGATCACCCTGCACCTGGGCAACGGGGCGAGCGCGACCGCGGTGCGCGGGGGCCGCAGCGTGGCCACCTCGATGGGGATGACGCCGTTGCCGGGCCTCGTGATGGGCACCCGGTCGGGTGACATCGACCCGAGCCTGATCTTCCACCTGCACCGGGTGGCCGGGATGCCGGTCGACGAGATCGAGGAGCTGCTGACCCGGCGTTCCGGGCTGCTCGGGCTGGCCGGCGACAACGATCTGCGGACGGTGCAGGAGCGGTACGAGGCGGGCGACCCGGACGCCACGCTCGCGTTCGACGTCTACTGCCGGCGGATCCGCGAGTACACCGGCTCCTACCTGGCGGTACTGGGCCGGGTGGACGCGATCACCTTCACCGGCGGGGTCGGGGAGAACTCGCGGCCGGTCCGGGCCGTCACGCTCGCCGGTCTGGAGCAGCTCGGCATCACCGTCGACCCGGATCGCAACGACCGCAACGCCCCGGTCATCTCACCGGACGGGTCGCCGATCGCGGTGTGTGTGGTGCCGACCGAGGAGGAGCTGGAGATCGCCTCGGAGGCCCGCAAGGCGATCGGGGCGGCGGACTAACGGCGCTCAGCGGACGAGCAGCACCACGAGCAGCGCGATCAGCACGACCGCGACCAGCCCGCCGACGAGGTAGGGAACCTTGGAGGGCGCCTCGGCGTCGGGGCCGGGACGGGTGAACGCCCGGAACGCCTCGGTGTTGCCGCTGGGGTCGACCTGGTTATCGGACATGCGCACGACCCTAGCCAAAAGGGTCGGGATCCGCGAAGGGCGGCACCTGTTCGGCGGACCCCGTGTGATGTCGGCAACCCCGCTCTACCAGGGAATTCCGATCTTCGGGCGGCAGAATGGCCCGGGTGTTACGCCGTTCCTTCCTCACCCTGTTCGCCGCCGCCGGTCTGAGCGCCTGTGCCGCGGAGAAGCCGCCCGCCCCGGTTGCTCCCCAGCACACGCGGGAGCTCGCCTTCAACCGTGGCGGTGGCCGGCCGCTGCCGACGAAGGTCTGGCTGCCCACCGGGAGCGGCCCCCACCCACTGATCTATTTCAGTCACGGCCTGACCTCTCAGCCCGACGACTACGCCGAACTGCTGGCCGCCTGGGCGGATGCCGGCTTCGTGGTGGCCGGCCCGAAGTATCCGCACACCTGGTACAAGGCGACCGAGTACATCGCCGATGACGTCGTCAACCAGCCCGCCGACGCCCAGTTCGTGATCACCGAGCTGCTGGCGGCCCTCGGCGGCCTGGTCGACCCGGGGCGGATCGCCGCGGCCGGGCACTCGGCCGGCGCCATCACCACGGTCGGGCTGTTCAGCGGCGCCCGTGACGACCGGCTCAAGGCCGGCCTGGTGATCGCCGGACGGCAGATGCCACAGCCGTCCCCGTTCGCCGGGCCCGCCGCGCCGCTGCTGTTCGTGCAGGGCAAGACGGACGAGACGGTCACCTACGAGGAGGCGTACGGCGCGTACAACCAGGTCCCCTGGCCCAAGGGCTTCCTGGAGATCCCGAAGGCCGGTCACCTGCCGCACCGCGACGAACCGGCCGTGGTGGCCGCCACCACCACGGACTTCTGGCGCTGGGCCCTGAACGGCGACCAGGCCGCCGGCCGGCGACTGCCACAGGATGCGACGTCGGGTGACTCGGCGGCCCTGACCAGCACCTTCTAGGGTTCGATCACGATCTTTCCGAAGATGTCGCCGCCGGCCAGCCGGGCGAACGCCTGGTCGGCCTCGGCGAGGCGATAGGTCGAGTCGATCACCGGGCGCGCCTTGCCGGACGCCACCAGCTCCAGCAGGGCGGCCAGTTCCTCCGGGGTGCCCATGCTGCTGCCCAGGATCTCCAGCTGCATGGCGAACACCCGGCGCAGGTCGATCTCGGCCCGGTGCCCGGCCGTCGCCCCGCACACCACGATCCGGGCGCCGGGGGCCGAACACTTCATCGAATGGTCGAAGGTGGCCGCACCGACCGACTCGATCACCAGGTCGACACGCTCCGGCAGCCGGGCGCCCGGCTCCACCGCGGTCGCGCCGAGCGCGGTGATCCGCTCCCGCTTACCGGGGTCGCGGCTGGTCGCGTACACCCGCTTGCCGAGACCCACGGCGAGCGCGACCGCCGCGGTGGCCACGCCGCCGCCGGCGCCCTGGACCAGCACCGAACCGGCGTCGGCGACCCGGCCACGGGTGACGAGCATGTGGTACGCCGTGAGCCAGGCCGTCGGCAGGCAGGCCGCTTCGGCGAACGACACCCCGGCCGGCTTGGGGATCAGGTTCTCCCGGGGCGCGGCCAGGCGCTCGGAGAGGGTGCCCGGGTGCCGCTCGGAGAAGAGCGAGAAGCCGCGTGGGTCCGCCTTGTCCTCCACCACCGGATAGACCACGACCTCGTTGCCGTCCGGGTCCACCCCGGCGGCGTCGCAGCCGAGGATCATCGGCAGCCGGTCGGCCGGCAGCCCGACCCCGCGCAGCGACCAGATGTCGTGGTGGTTGAGGGAGGCCGCCCGCACGTCGACGGGCACCCAGCCGTCCGGGACGGAGAGCGGCAGCTCACCCAGGGTCAGGCCGCTGAGCGGCTCCTCCGGGTTCAGGGCGGAAGCATAGGCAGCGCGCATCTGTCGACCTTAGCGACCGTTAACGCGTCACGCCGCCCACACCGGTTCCGGCGCGGGCGGCGTGACGTGTGTCGATGGATCAGGCGGGCTGGACCTCGGCCACCGGCGCCGGCGTGGGTGCGGCCACCCGGCGGGCGACCCCGTCCTCGATCGCCGCGGCGGCGACCGCGGCGGCCACCGCCGGGGCGACCCGCGGGTCCAGCGGCGACGGCACGATCGCGTCCGGCCGGAGTTCGTCGGCGACGATCGCGGCGATCGCGTCGGCCGCCGCCACCTTCATCCGGTCGGTGATCGTGGTGGCCCGGACGTCGAGCGCGCCACGGAAGATGCCCGGGAACGCCAGGACGTTGTTGATCTGGTTGGGGAAGTCGCTGCGGCCGGTCGCGACGATCGCCGCGAACCGGTGCGCGACCGTCGGGTGGACCTCCGGCGTCGGGTTGGCCAGCGCGAAGATGATCGCGCCCGGCGCCATGCCGGCCAGGGCCTCCGCGCCGATGTTGCCGCCGGAGACGCCGACGAGCACGTCGGCGCCGATCAGGGCCTCGGTGATCCCACCGGTACGCCCGGAGATGTTCGTGACCGCCGCGATCTCCGCCTTCATCCCGCTGAGATCCCCGCGCTCGGCGTGGATGATGCCGCGCGAGTCGACGACGATCATGTTGGCGCCCTCGACACCCGCCGCGATCAGGGTGTTCGTGATGGCGACCCCGGCCGCGCCGGCCCCGCTGACCACCACGCGCAGGTCGCCGAACGAGCGCCCGAGCAGCTTGGCGGCGTTGCGCAGCGCGGCCAGCGTGACGACGGCGGTGCCGTGCTGGTCGTCGTGGAAGACCGGGATGTCGAGTGCGGCGTCCAGCCGGCGCTCGATCTCGAAGCAGCGCGGTGCGCTGATGTCCTCCAGGTTGATGCCACCGAACGACGGGGCCATCGCCTTGACCGTCGCGATGATCCCCTCCACGTCCTGGGTGTCCAGGACGATCGGGATCGAGTCGACGCCACCGAACTGCTTGAACAGGACCGACTTGCCCTCCATGACCGGCATGGCGGCCTTCGGCCCGATGTTGCCGAGCCCCAGGACGGCGGATCCGTCGGTGACCACGGCGACCGTGTTCGACGTCCAGGTGTAGTCGGGGTAGAGCCCCTCGTCCTCGGCGATCGCCTCACAGACCCGGGCGACACCGGGGGTGTACGCCAGCGACAGATCGTCGCGGCTGGCCAGCGGGACGGTCGCGCTCATCGTCATCTTGCCCCTGCGGTGCAGGTCGAAGACGGGGTCGGCGGCCAGGGCGGGATCGAGTTCGAAACTGAAGAAAGACACGGTGAAACTCCACACTGCATCGACATTGATACGTGGCACCTGCTGGAATCCCGGTCGCGAGTATGCGCCGGAAACCGCGGTGCGATGCGGGGATCACCCGGTACAACCACCTCCAGCGCGGGTGTGCGCTGGGGATCAGAGGACACTAACGTAACCGGAACGGTCTCGGGTAGTAGCGAAATATCACACGCCCGATGACATCGGCGACGCCGTGAGCACGGGAATCGTCCTGGACGAATGTGTTGTCACCCAACAGCCACCACCCTCCGTCACGCTCGGCGGCGGCCCGTTTGACGACCAGCAGACCCGGCCGGGAGCGGAACTCGGCCACCACCACGTCACCGGGCCGCACCCGGCCGCCGCGCCGGACGATCAGAGCGTCCCCGGCCCGCAGTGTCGGGACCATCGAAGGACCCCGGACGAGTACGGCGAACAGTGGTAATTGCCACCGCACGGCATCAAGCCTCCGTCGCGTTACCGCATGGGCGTAAGGGGTAGTGTCAACCCCGGATCATCGCAAACTCTATGGAGGAGTCCTGATGCGACTTCCGCGTTTCCTCACCCCGCGCACCGTGGTCAGCGCCCACTGCGACCTGCCGTGCGGCGTCTACGACCCGGCCCAGGCCCGGATCGAGGCCGAGTCCGTCAAGGCCATCGCCGAGAAGTACCAGGCGAACACCGACCCCGAGTTCCGTACACGCGCGATCCTCATCAAGGAACAACGCGCCGAGCTGGTCAAGCACCACCTCTGGGTGCTGTGGACCGACTACTTCAAGGCCCCGCACTTCGAGAAGTACCCGCACCTGCACCAGCTTTTCAACGAGGCCACCAAGCTCGCCGGCGCCGCGGGCGCCAAGGGCCAGGTCGACCCGGCCGTGGCCGACCAGCTGCTCGGCAAGATCGAGGAGATCTCCAAGATCTTCTGGGAGACCAAGCAGGCCTGACCGCTCCTTACCGAGCGTCCGCCGCCGACGGCGCGGCCGGGTGAACCACCCGGTCGCGCCGTTCAGCCGCTACAGTCTCTGCATCGGGAGGAGGGGTCGGTGACCCAGTTGACGGAGCCGGATGTCGGAGACGACGTCGTACTGCTGACCGTGCCCGCCGACGGCGGCTACCTGGGCGTCCTCCGGACGGCCACCGCGGGCCTGGCGGCCCGCCTGCACTTCGCCCTCGACGAGATCGAGGATCTGCGCATCGCCGTCGACGAGGCGTGCGCCATGCTGCTGGCCATCGCCACCCGCAACGCCGAGTTGGAGTGCCGCTTCGCCGTCACCGACGACGCCCTCACCGTCGAGGTGACCGTGGCCACCGTCCGCGGCGCCCGCCTCCCCTCGGAGTCGTCCTTCGCCTGGAAGGTGCTGACGGCCCTGACCACCTCGGCCGCCGCCGAGGCGAACGGCCGGCACGCCACCATCCGCCTGCTCACGCGGCGCACCGAGTTCTGATCGCGATCACTCTCGGACACCGTCAGTGGACGGCGTCCGAGATGTAGTCGATGTGCGCACCGGCCACGCGGGCGGCCCCGTCGGCGTCCTGGGCGGCCAGGCACTCGATCATCGCCCGGTGATCACTGTCGATCCGGATCCAGTACCCCTCCGGAAGTGACCCGATCACGTCCTCCCCGTAGCTGGCCTGGTAGAGCGGCCGTCCCACGAGCTCGAACAGCGGGTTTCCACTCGCCTTGGCCATCGCCCGGTGGAAGGACGAGTGCGCGGCCAGCATGGTGTCGAAGTCGTCGATGTCGGGATCGAAGAGAGCGCTGCGCAGCTCGGTGAGATGAGTTTCCTCGCGACGGACGGCGGCCAGCCCGGCAGCCGGGACCTCCAGGGCGCGCCGCAGCTCCAGCAGGTCGGCGAGACCGATGACCGCGGAGTGGGTGAGCAGGGCGAACCCGGTGGAGAGCCCGTCGGCGAGCTGCTCGGCGTCGGGATGGGCGACGAAACTGCCGCCGGTGACTCCCCGGGTGGTGACGATGAGATGTTGGCTGGCGAGCAGGCGCAGCGCCTCCCGGACCGTGCTGCGGCTGACGCCGATCTTGACGCACAGTTCAGGTTCGGGTGGGAGACGTTCGCCCGGCTGGAGACGGCCGGACGTGATCTCCGCCCGCAACTCGTCCGCCAGTTGCTGATAGGCGGGTGGGCGCACCGTTGAGCCGGTCACCCGTCCAGGGTAGGCCCAGATCGGCTTCCGGAGACCCGTTAATCGACGCCCAACGCTCGACTACTGGGCGGAACGAGGATCAGTGCGGCTGTCACCGCGCCGAGAACGAGCAACGCGACACCGGCCCAGAGCGTTCCGTACTGCACCAGGAATCCGCCGGTGGCGAGCAGGAACAGCTGCACGACGACGGCGGGCCCGCGGGCGCGGACCGACCGCCGCGCGAGGGCCCGGGCGACCAGGAAGACGGCGGCCGCGGCGAGGGCGGCCATCACGGTGAGCGACACGGCGATCGCGATGACGACCTCACCGCGGGTCAGATCAAGGACGATGAGGTACGCCGTGAGCACGGCGAGCCCGGCGCTCTGCAGGTAGAGCAGCCGAACCCCCCAGTCGAGGGTGGGAGCGCTGGTCACGGCTGCACGATACGGCAGCTTTATCGGGTGCCGGCGGGTACAGTCCGCGCATGCGCGCACTGCTGGTGGTGAACCCCCGGGCGACGACCACCACGGAGCGCAGCCGAGACGTACTGGTGCGGGCACTGAGCAGCGCCGTGGAACTTTCGGTGCGCTACACGGAGCGGCGCGGTCACGCGACGAAGCTGGCCCGGGACGCGGCGGAGAGCGGCGTCGACGTGGTGGTGACGCTGGGCGGTGACGGCACCGTGAACGAGGCGGTGAACGGTCTGCTGACCGCGCCGGCCGCACTCGCCGATCTGCGGGGCCCGATCGCGGACCGACTTCCGGCACTGGCCGTGGTACCGGGTGGATCGACGAACGTGTTCGCCCGGGCGCTCGGCATGCCCCGCGACTGGGCCGAGGGGACCAGCGTGATCCTGGACGGGCTGCGTGACGGCCGGCACCGGGTGATCGGCCTGGGCCGGGCCGACGACCGGTATTTCACCTTCACGGCCGGACTGGGCTGGGACGCGGCGACGATCCGCCGGGTGGAGCAGGCCCGGCTACGGGGCCGCACGTCGACCCCGGCGCTGTACATGCGGTCGACGGCGAGCCAGTTCTTCCTGGGGACGGACCGGAAGAATCCGCCGCTGACGCTGGAGCGTCCCGGTGAGACCCCGGACACGGAGCTGAGCACGGTGATCGTGCAGAACACCGCGCCCTGGACGTACGTCGGTGACCGTCCTGTCCATTTGAATCCGGACGCCTCGTTCGATTCCGGGCTCGATGTGGTGGCGCTGCCACGGCTGACGATCGCGGGCAGCGCGCGCACCGTGACACAACTCGCGTGGCGAGCGGGTGATCCGCGAGGTAAACAGGTCTTACGTCTACATGACATCACCGAGTTCACCGTGGTGGCGGCCCGGCCCCAGGCATTCCAGCTGGACGGCGACTACCTGGGGGAGCGGCAGAAGGTGCACTTCGTGTCCGTTCCCTCTGCGCTACGTGTGATCTGCTGACTCCGGGGTACCTGTTCCGGACAGGTGCTCACGATCCGTTACAGAAACACGGGCAAAAGGTCTGCGAAGTGGCCGGGACCGTACTACATTGATGGGAGCGTTCGTCAACCGGCTCTGGCAGCAGCGGCGGAACCGGACATATGGGTGCGTGAGCCAGCTCACCCACCGGGAGAAACTTCCGGCGCTACCCTTGACATCGCGTGAGTTCGTGAAAGCATTCACAAGCGATAAGAAGTAACCGGTTGCCACATGTGCGCGTTCCTAATCAAGAAGCGCAGAACGGCGCCAACAACAAAAGCTTGCTGACGCACCGGTGAGCGTACGGGCACAAGCCGTCGCCGACCACTGCGCTCGCATATAGGTAAACAGCACTGTTTTCATTACCCCATCCGAAACAAGGAGTTTGCCGCCATGGACTGGCGTCACGATGCGATCTGCCGCGACGAGGACCCCGAACTGTTCTTCCCGATCGGGACGAGCGGGCCGGCGCTCCTGCAGGTCGAGCAGGCCAAGGCCGTGTGCCGGCGGTGCCCGGTGACCGAGGAATGCCTCTCGTGGGCACTCGAGTCTGGACAGGACGCCGGCGTATGGGGCGGGATGAGCGAAGATGAGCGGCGCGCAGTCAAGCGTCGCGGCGGCCTGCGGGTCGGAGCTCCTACCGCCTGAAATCAATCCCCCACACAGCATTCACGCCCCGGGCCTTACGGCACCGGGGCGTCTTGCTGTTTCGGAGTCCTCACAGTGCGTGCCACTCCATTGTGCGGTAATTCGATCACGGTACGTTTCGGTGCGGCGCCCTTAATGATCTCGAAATGCCGCCACTGACGCTTTGCGTCGCCACTCCCGCACACTCCGCAATGGACCGCCGTTCTCACGCGCCAATCAGCGCCGGATCATCGCATAGCGCAGAGTGATCGTTACCCAGAGCGACACAGGCACGCGAATATTGACAGCCAGCTCTCAGCAACGGCCTGAGAGCCCCGCTGCCGCCCCGAACCCGCCCGGAGAGGCTGGAAGATCCGGCTGGTTTCCAGCGCTGTCTCAGCGGCGCTGAGACAGCGCTGGGAACCAACCGGGACCCCGGCAGCAGCGACGGGCGAGCCGCGGATTCCGGCGGCAGCGAGGACCGGCCGCGGACTCGGGCAGGAGTGACGAGCAAGCCGCGGATTCCGGCAGGAGTGACGAGCGGGCCGCGGCGTCAGGCGGCGGCGAGGAGCGGCCGCGGCCGCGGGCGGGAATTACCAGCGGGGCGCGGGGTCAGGCGGCGGTGGCGAGCGACCCGGAGAGGACCGACTCGGCCCGGGCGGCCACCAGCCGTACCAGCTCCGGTGCATCGCCCAGCGGCTCGGCGACCGCGACCGCGCCCGCCTCCCGGGCGGCCCGCGCCGACGCGTCGTACAGGAGCCCCGGCGCGAGGAAGTAGGCGGCCATCCCGACCCGGCGCGCTCCGGCCCTCTGGAGCCGCCGGACGGCCTCGTCGGCGCGCTCCCCCGGCCCGGAGGCACAGGAGACCGCCGACGGCAGCCCCAGATGGCGTCCCAGCGCCGTTGCGGCGTCCCCGATGGTGCCGCGGGCGGTGTCGTCGCGGGTGCCGGCGGCGGCGAGCACGACGGCGTCCAGCCCGTCCGGGGGCAGCCGCCGGGTGACCGCGGCGAGAAGAAGCGGTGAGGCCGGCCCGAGGACGTCGGTGGCGGTCACCCGGACCGGCAGCGACGAGGCGTCCCGGATCACCGCGGGCAGGTCCACCCGGCCGTGATAGGCGGCGGTCAGCAGCAGCGGCACCAGCACCGCCCGGGAACCGCCGGGCAGGGCCGCCAGCACGTCCAGCGGCCGGGGGCCGGCGTGGTCGAGGTACGACGCGCGCACCGTCCACTCCGGCCGATCCCGGCGGACGGCACGGGCCAGCGCCTCGGTCGACGCCGCGGCCCGCGGATCACGGCTGCCGTGGGCCACCAGGACCACGGCCGGCCGCGACCGGGGGATCAGACGTGCAGACCGCATTCGGTCTTCTCGAACATCGCCCAGCGTCCGGCGCGCGGGTCCTCGCCGGCCTTGGTGCGCCGGGTGCACGGCCAGCAGCCGATCGACCCGTAGCCCTTCTTGAACAGCTCGTTCACCGGCACGTTCCACCGGCTGATGTACGCGTTGACGTCGTCCTCGGTCCAGGCGGCGATCGGGTTGACCTTCACCTTGCCCTTCTTCGCGTCGAACGCGACGACCGGCGTGTTGGCACGGGTCGGCGACTCGTCGCGGCGCAGGCCGGTGGCCCAGGCGTCGTACCCGCTGAGCGCGCGCTCCAGCGGCTCCACCTTGCGCAGGAAGCAGCACTCGTCGGGGCTGCGGGCGAAGAGCCGGGGACCGTACTCGCCGTCCTGCTGGCCGACGGTGAGGCGGGGCCGGATCGAGCGGACGTTCACGTTCATCGTGCGGATGACCGTGTCCCGGACCTTGAGGGTCTCCGGGAAGTGCAGGCCGGTGTCGAGGAAGACCACGTCCACGCCGGGCGACACCCGGGAGAAGAGGTGGGCGACGACGGCGTCGGCCATCGAGCTGGTGACGCAGAACCGCTCGCCGAAGGTGTCGGTCGCCCACTTGGCGATCTCCTCGGCCGGGGCGCCCTCGAGCGCCTCCGCCGCGGCCAGGGCGAGAGCCTTCAGCTCTTCGGGTCTACGGCGCTCGGGGTCCGCACTGACGACGGGCCCGCCCAGATCGATCAGGCCCATTCCGGATGCGTTGAGGAGGCTGCTCATTTGCTGCTCACTCCCTTGTTCAGAAGGCCGATGAACTTGACGGAGAAGACACGGACACAGGACCGGCACTCCCACGCGCCGTGCGAGGCCTCGTTGGGGCGGAGGTCCTCGTCGCCGCAGTAGGGGCAGTACATGGGCGGCTGCCGGGTCTCGCTCATTTCAGGAGCTCCTCGTCGGCGCGCAGGACCCAGTCGGCGAAGGTCTCGCCGGAGCCGTCCCGGCCGTCCAGGTAGTGCTGGGCGACGCGTTCCACGTACTCCGGAAGCTCTTCGGCGGTCGTCTTCAGACCGCGGACCTTGCGCCCGAAGCCGGCGGTCTCGCCCTTGGCCATGCCGAGGGCGCCGCCGAGGTGGATCTGGAAGCCCTCGACCTGCTCGCCGTGCGCGTTCATCACCAGCTGGCCCTTGAGGCCGATGTCGGCGACCTGGGTGCGGGCGCAGGCGTTGGGGCAGCCGTTGATGTGGATCGACAGGTCGGCGTCGAAGCCCTTGAGCCGGTCCTCGAGCCGGGCCACCAGTTCCTCGCCGCGCGCCTTGGTCTCGACGATCGCGAGCTTGCAGTACTCGATGCCGGTACAGGCCATGGTGCCGCGGCGGAACGCCGACGGCCGGGCTTCCAGCCCGATGGCGCGGAGGCCTTCGACGAGCGGTTCCACCTGGTCGTCGGCGATGTCGAGGACCAGGAGCTTCTGGTACGCCGTGAGCCGCACCCGCTGCGAGCCGTGCTTCTCGACCAGATCGGCGAGCCTGGTGAGCTGCTCACCCGAGGACCGCCCGACGACCGGCGCCGCACCGACGTAGTTGAGCCCGTCCTTCTGCCTGTGCACGCCGATGTGGTCGATCGGCTTCTCCGGCAGGTCGGGCGCCGGGCCGTCGATGAGCGCGCGGCCGAGGTACTCCTTCTCCAGCACCTCGCGGAACTTCTCCACGCCCCAGTCGGCGAGCAGGAACTTCAGGCGGGCGCGGTGCCGCAGCCGGCGGTAGCCGTAGTCCCGGAAGATGCCGACGACACCCTCCCAGACGTCCGGGATCTCGGCCAGCGGCACCCACACGCCGAGCCGCTCGGCCAGCCGCGGGTTGGTGGACAGGCCGCCGCCGACCCAGAGGTCGAAGCCGGGGCCGTGGTCGGGGTGCTCGACGCCGACGAACGAGATGTCGTTGACCTGGTACGGCCCGTCGGCCAGCCAGGAGATCTGCGATTTGAACTTGCGGGGCAGGTTCGAGTAGGCGGGATTGCCCACGTACCGCTTGACGATCTCGTCGATCGCCGGGGTCCCGTCGATCACCTCGTCGACCGAGATGCCGGCGACCGGGCTGCCCAGCACGACCCGGGGGCAGTCACCGCACGCCTCGGTGGTCTGCAGGCCGACGGCTTCGAGCCGGCGCCAGATCTCCGGCACGTCCTCGACACGGATCCAGTGCAGCTGGATGTTCTGCCGGTCGGTGATGTCGGCGCTGTCGCGGGCGAACTCGGTGGCGATGCCGGCGATGGTCCGCAGCTGTGCCAGGTTCAGCGAGCCGCCGTCACAGCGGACGCGGAGCATGAAGTACTCGTCCTCCAGCTCCTCCGGCTCGAGAACCGCGGTACGCCCGCCGTCGATCCCGGCCCGGCGCTGGGTGTAGAGCCCCCACCAGCGGAAACGGCCACGCAGGTCGGCCGGGTCGATCGAGGAGAAGCCGCCGTGCGCGTAGATGTTCTCGATCCGCGCGCGGACGTTGAGCGGATTGTCGTCCTTCTTGCTGCGTTCGTTCGGGTTGAGCGGCTCGCGGTGTCCGAGCGCCCACTGACCCTCGCCGCGCGCCTTACGAGGGCGGGCGGCCGGCCTTGCAGCGGGAGTGTTGCTGGGCGCCATTTCGGCGTTCCTCCGGGTTTCGTGGGCGCGCGTTGCCGCCCACGGCCCTTGCGGAGGCTCGTGACGTCTGTGTCAGGAGTCGGGCCCGGCGGTCGCACACCCGAACGGGAAATCGGGCGTCGTCAGGAAGCCGGACACATCGCGCTGCGGACACGGCCGTAGTCCACGTGGCGGCGGGCCACGAAGCGGCGGTCAACTGCAGCGGTCATGTCGATAAGACTCTCACGGGAACGTAAAGTCGGCTAGAGAGGTCCAGATTCCGGGAGTGTGGTCAACCGCACCTCGTCGTTCGCCCGCCCGTCTCCGGGTTCTCATCCATCGACCACCGCCCGGTAAGGTTCCCTTCGCACTCACCGGACGCACGTCGAAAGTCGGAGATGGCTGTTCAAACCCTGAGCGACGACTCGCCGTCCCGGACTCTGGCCGGCCCGGCGCCCCGTCGCGTGCCGACCACCGCGACCCTCTGGGCGCTGGCCCCGTCGCTGATCCCGGCCCTGCTGATGCTGCTCGTCGGCCGCTTCCGGATGGGCAACCCGTCCCTGGGGTGGGACGAGAACGCGAGCTGGCTGGTCAGTCAGCGGACGCCGGCACAGATCGTCGACCAGGCCGGGCACTTCGACGGCGTGATCTCGCCGTATTACATGTTCCTGCACTACTGGACGGCGGTCTTCGGCGACTCGGAGATCTCGATGCGGATGCCGTCGCTGCTCGCGGTCGCGATCGGTGTCGGTGTCGCCGGCGAGCTGGGCCGCCGGCTGTTCAACCCGGGTGTCGGCCTGTTCGCCGCGCTGCTGCTGGTGGCGGTCCCGCAGCTGAGCCGCTATGCGCAGGAGGCCCGGGCGTATGGTCTGGCCTTCCTCTTCGCCACCACCGCGACCCTGCTGCTCTACCTGGCGCTGGACCGGCCCGGTAAGAAGCGCTGGGCGTTCTACGGGCTGACCGTGGCGCTGACCGGCCTGGCCCACATCTTCGCCCTGCTGATGCTGGCGGGCCACTTCTACATCGTGGTGTCGCGCTGGTGGCTGAGCCGCGACCGGGCGCTCTTCGCCTGGTTCCCGGTGACGTTCGTGGCGCTGCTGCCGGTGCTGCCGTTCGTCTATCTCGGCGCCACCCAGCGGGGCGGGCAGCTGGCCTGGATCGCCGAGATGAATCTGGACACCGTGCTGGCCGCGCCGGGCGCGATGTTCGGCGCCACCATCGGCGGCCTGGTGCTCATCGGGCTGGCGCTGGCCGCCCGCTGGCCGGACCATGCCCTGATCCGGGAGCTGGGCGTGCTGGCCGTGATCCCGCCGGTGGCGCTGATCGGCGTCTCGTTCGTCACCGACTCGGTCTGGGTGCCGAGGTATGTGTTGTTCGTCCTCCCGGCGATCACCCTGTGCGCCGCCGCCGCGCTGCGCGGCCTCCGGTTCCGCAGCCTGCTGGTGTTCGTCCTGGTCGCCGCGACCGCGGTCCCCGACCAGCTCGACCTGCGCGGGCCGGCCACCCACATGGGCGCCGACTTCCGGGCCCTGGCGAAGGTCGTCACGAAGAATCAGCAGCCCGGCGACGTGATCGTCTACGCCGCTCTGGGCAACTGGTCGCTGCGCGCCGGCATGGATTACCAGCTGCGCGACAAGACCCGCCCGGTCGACATCCTGTTGCAGACCCCGTCCGCCGAGGTGGGCCAGCTCGCCGCGGTGGAGTGCGCCGATCCGGCCGCCTGTCTCGGCAAGGCGCCCCGGGTCTGGTATTTCCGGCAGTGGAAGACGGGCGAGCCGCTGGACGACGTCGGCCCGATCGGCCCCACTCTGAAATCCGACTACCGCCAGATCGACATCTTCAAGAAGACCAAGGGCACCCTGGTGCTGCTGGAGCGCAAGCCCGGCCGCTGACGCCCCGGTTCCGCAGGGCGGCCGGGCCGCCCTACGAAACCGGTCCTAGCGCTTGCCCAGGGGTACGACCAGGACCGCCTCGGTGCCGCCACCGGCCCGGTTGCGCAGCTCGATGCTGCCGCGCAGCTCCCCGGTGGCGAGCGCCCGCACGATCTGCAGGCCGAGCCGGTTGCTGCCCTCGAACTTGAAGCCCTCCGGCAGGCCCCGCCCGTTGTCGGCGACCGTGACGTGCAACTGCTTGCGGAAGCGGTGCGCGGAGACGACGACCTCACCCCCGCCGCCGAGGGGCGGGGCGGCCACCAGCTCCTCGGCCTCCTCGTCCGGGGCCGGGAAGCCGTGCTCGACCGCGTTGATCAGCAACTCATTGAGGACCATGACGAGCGAGGTGGCGATCTCGGCGGGCAGCACGCCGAAGGTGCCCTCCCGGCGGATCTTCACCGAGGAGCCGGTGGTGGCCACCTCGGTGGCGGCGGACGCGACCCGGTCGACGATGCCGTCGAACTCGACCGCCTCGTCGCTGGACATCGACAGGGTCTCGTGGACCAGGGCGATCGACGCGACCCGGCGCACCGACTCCTCCAGGGCCATCCGGGCCTCCGGGGCGTCCACCCGGCGGGCCTGCAGGCGCAGCAGCGCGGCCACCGTCTGGAGGTTGTTCTTCACCCGGTGATGGATCTCCCGGATGGTGGCGTCCTTGGTCATCAGCGCCCGCTCCCGGCGGCGCACCTCGGTCACGTCCCGGACCAGGACGAGTGCACCGATCGGCACACCCGCGGGCAACAGCGGCAGCGCCCGGGTGAGCACGGTCGCCCCACGCGCCTCCACCTCCATCCGGGCCGGGAACTCGCCGCGCAGCGACGACAGGATCCGCTCGGCGGCGTCGTTGCCCTCCAGCGGGTCGCCGGACAGGCGGCTGGACAGTTTGGCCAGCTCCTCGCCGACCAGGTGGGCGTTGAAGCCGAGCCGGCGGTAGGCGGACTGCGCGTTGGGGCTGGCGTAGGTCACCTTGCCGGAGGCGTCCAGCCGGATCAGGCCGTCACCGACCCGCGGTGCCGAGGTGATCTCCCCGGGCAGGCGGGGCGGCGGGAACGTCCCGTCCGCCACCATCTGCGCCAGGTCGTCGGCCGTGGTCAGGTAGTTGAGTTCCAGCTGGCTGGGGGTGCGTGCGGTGCTGAGGTTGGTGTCCCGGCCGATCACCGCGATCACCTCGCTGAGCGCCTCCTCCAGGTCGGTGGCGTCGCGCAGCCGGACCGGGATGGCCTCGTGGCGGGCGGGGGTGTCGCCGTACCAGACCGGGTCGCCCTCCCGCCAGATGCGCTCCTGCGTGAGGGCGACGTCGAGGTGGGCCACCTCCGGGCCGCCGACGATCTTGCCGACCTGGTCGTCCTGGTACGCCGTGGGCGCGGTGGTCGGCCGCACCTGCGCGACGCAGAGGAACTCCCGTGGCCGGCGTGGTTCGCCCTTGATCGGCACCCAGAGCAGCAGATCCGCGAAGGACAGGTCGGACAGCAGCTGCCAGTCACCGGCGATCCGGTGCAGGTGGTCGATGTCGGCGGGGCCGAGGCTGGTGTGTTCTTCGACGAGATCGCGCAGGGTGGACACCGTCCCAGCCTGCCATGCCCGTGTTTCTAAAGGGTCGTGGTGACCTTCTTGAGTCCCCGGGGCGCGTCCGGGTCCTCGCCGCGGGCCAGCGACAGGGCCAGCGCGAGCTGCTGCAACGGCAGGATGTCGAGCAGTGGGCCGTAACGCTCGTCGACGGACGGGACGGTGAGCCGGCCCGAGGCGCCGTCGACGTCCGAGCCACCGATGGTGACCACGTCGGCGCGGCGCTCACCGAGCCGGGCCACCACGTCGCGCATCGACCGGCCACCGGGCCCGTCGCCGACCACGGCGAGGACCGGGACGTCCGGATCGGCCATGGCGAGCGGCCCGTGCAGCAGGTCGGCGCCGGAGAACGCCAGCGCCGGCAGGTACGACGTCTCCATGAGCTTGAGGGCGGCCTCCCGGGCGGTCGGGTAGGCGTAGCCGCGCCCGGTGGTGACGAGGCTGGAGGCGAACCGATAGCGCTGCGCCAGCTCGGTGGCCGACCGGTCGGCCAGTACGTCGGAGGCGAGCTGCGGCAGCTTCTCCAGCGCGGCGCGCTCCTCGGCGGGCAGCCGGCCGTCGCCGGCCCGGATGCCCTCGACCAGCATCAGCAGGGCGAGCAGTTCGGCGGTGTACGTCTTGGTCGCCGCGACCGCCCGCTCGTGCCCGGCGACCACGTCGACGGAAAGCTCGGCGGCCCGGGCCAGCGGGGAGTCGGGGTTGTTGGTCAGGGCCAGGGTCAGCGCGCCGGTCTCCCGGGCCACGCTCAGCACGCCGGTGAGGTCGGCCGAGCCGCCGCTCTGGCTGACCCCGATGACCAGGGTGCCGGTGAGGTCGGGCCGGGCGCCGTAGAGCGTGATCGCGCTCGGGGAGGCGCTCGCCACCGGCAGCCCGAGGCGGATCTCGGCCAGGTAGGCGCCGTAGAGGGCGGCGTGGTCGGACGTGCCGCGGCCGACGAAGAGAACGCTGCGCGGCGCCCGGCGGACGACCTCGGCGGCGACCTCGGCGATCGCCGCGGACGGGCCGGACTCGAGCAGCCGCGCGAAACCGGCGGGTTGTTCCGCGATGTCCTCTGACATCCCCAGGCCTCGCTGTGTCACGTGTTCCTCCCCTTCTCGCGCGCCTAATGCGCAATCTGTGCGCAGTCTTGCAAGAAAGAGCTTAGTTGGTCAAGGTTTCGTGCACGAATGAGCAAACACGAGGACTGACAATCTGGCCCACTTCCCCTAGGGTCTTCACTCGTGGATTCCCGCCCCCCGGCTCGCCGTGACCTCGCGCGCGCACGCGCCGCCCTGGACGCCGGCGAGACCCATGCCGCCGCCGGTCATCTCGCCGCGGCACTGGCCCACACGCCCACCCTGCCCGAGATTCATGAGCTGCTCAGCCGCTTGGCCGCGGCACCCGGCGGCGGGCTCGACCTCTTCCCGGCGGAGCCGCACGCGTCCGTCGGCCGGCTCGCCGCCCGGGCCCACCTGCTCGCCGCCGCCGACCGCCCGGAGGAGGGCCTGCCGCTGCTCGCCGCCGCCAGCGGGCACGATCCGGCGCTCGACTGGGCCGGCGTGCCCTGGGTCGCGGAACCGGCCCTCGGCGCCCGCATCGATCCGGGGCAGCTGGCCCGTACCGTGATGCGCCTCTGCACCGCCGTCGGCGACCCGGCGCCCACCGAGACCGTGGGGCCGCTGCGGCCGTACCTGGCGGTGGTCCGGCATGCCGTCGCCGCGCACGGGGAGCACGCCATGCTGCTCGGCGCCGGTTCGGCGCTGGCGCGGCGGCTCGGCGAGGTCCGCCTGGCGGTGGAATGGGCCGGACGGGGCGCCCGCGCGCAGCCGTCCAAACTCGGTGAGATCTGGCTCGGGTACGCGTTGCGCAGCGCCGGCCGGATGCCGGAGGCGCTCGCCGCCCTCCGCCGGGCGGTCGCCTACGACCCCGACGACCTCTCGGTCTACGCCGACGTCGCGGCCACCCTGGCCGACCTGGGCCGGCTGGACGAGGCACTGCGCTGGACCGAGCTGGCCCTGGAACGCGATCCGGCCTTCGACTGTGTGGTGCACACCGCCCACCGGCTGCGATACCGCGCCGACGGCGACGTGGCGCATCTGGTCGACCTGGCCGACTTCATCCGGGACCACCCGGACGACGCGCACGAGCACACCGATCTCGAGGAGTGCTGCCGGAACATCCCGTGGCTGGGCGGGCTGCCGGCCGGCGCGCCGCTGCCCGCGGGCCGCGCCCCGGTCAACGCCGAGCCGTCCGCGGACGCGCTGCGCCGCCTCCAGCGGGTCGCCGGGCAGACGTGGCCGCATCCGCCGGGCGCCTATGACCGGGCCCTGGGCCTGGTACTGGTCGAGCCCTGGGAACTGCTGGCCCTGCTCGCGCACCCGGAGACGGCCCGGCCGGACCAGCAGAACGGTCTGGAGGTGTGGGCCTGCCTCGGCCTGCTGCATCACGGGACCGAGGAACCGTGGCCGGAGTCGAGCCGCCGGCGACTGCTGCTCGGGCTGCTCGACGGCGACGTGGACCGGGTGACCCAGGCGGCGATGTTCGCCCTGGTCGCCTACGCGTGGGTGGACCCGGACGCCCGCGGGGACATCGCCGCCGTGGTGGCCGGCCGGCTCACCGAGGCCGCCTCCGGCCCGTCCGCCCGCGCGGTGGCCGAGCTGGTCCTGGCCGCACCCGGCCTGGACCGGCCCACCCGGGAGCTGGCCGCGGCCACCCTGCGCGTGCCGGCCGTCCCCCGCCAGCGTGGAAGGGGACGGTCGCTGCTGCGCTGGCGCCGGGACTAGACCCTAGGAGATCACGGCGATCAGGTCGCCCTCCTGCACCACGTCACCCTCGTTGACGGCGAGCTGCGACACCGTGCCGTCGCTCTCGGCGATCACCGGGATCTCCATCTTCATCGACTCGAGGATGACCAGCGTGTCCCCCTCGGCGACGGTGGCGCCGGGCGCCGTCACGACCTTCCACACATTGGCCACCATCTCGGCACGGATCTCGTCCGCCATGGTCAGTGCCTCCCTCGTCAGCTGTCGGTGACGCCATCAAACCACGGTTGGGGTGCGGGCGAGTCCTGCCCGGCCGGACGCGCCCATTACGATCGGCAGCGAGTTCAAGCACCAGGGACAGGAGAGCCGACATGGCGAAGAAGGCCCGTAAGAAGAAGGCCCGTAAGAAGAGCAGCGCGAACCACGGCAAGCGCCCCAACAGCTGAAACGAGAAGGCCCGGCGATCCGCCGGGCCTTTCGGTTTCGATCAGGGCAGGTATTCCCTGGTCTCGGTCTGGGTCTCCAGCTGACCGAGTTTGCTGCGCAGCCGCTCGCGCAGCTCCACCGGCGCCCGCTCGTCGCCGCAGCAGCGGCCGACCAGCGCCTTGACCTCGTGCTCGATGCCGAACTCGCGCAGACAACCGGAGCACTCGTCCAGGTGCTTCTGGATCAGCTGCCGCCGGTCCTCGGAGCACTCCAGGTCGAGATAGAGATACACCTCGCTGAGGACGATGCTGCAGTCGGTGTCGTGCTCGTTCTCGTCGTGGCCCATGTCGTCACGCCCCCTGCGGCTCGGAGGTCGCGGTCCGGGTGATGCCCCGGTCCACCGCATACTGCTCGAGGAGCTTGCGCAGGTTGCGCCGGCCACGGTGCAGCCGGGACATGACCGTGCCGATGGGCGTACCCATGATGTCGGCGATCTCCTTGTACGAGAAACCCTCGACATCGGCGAGGTAGACGGCGAGCCGGAAGTCCTCCGGCAGGGACTGGAGCGCTTCCTTGATGTCACTGTCCGGAAGCCGGTCCAGCGCCTCGGTCTCGGCCGACCGCAGACCCTGCGACGTGTGCGACTCGCTCGACGCGAGCTGCCAGTCGGTGATCTCCTCGGTCGGCGCCTGCACCGGCTGCCGCTGCTTACGCCGGTACGAGTTGATGTACGTGTTCGTCAGGATCCGGTAGAGCCAGGCCTTGAGGTTCGTGCCCTGCTCGAACTGGTGGAACGCGGAGAACGCCTTGAGGAACGTCTCCTGCACCAGATCCTCGGCATCGGCCGGATTGCGCGTCATCCGCAGCCCCGCCGCATACAACTGATCGACGAACGGCAACGCCTCACGCTCGAAACGCGCCCGGCGTTCCTCGGTCCGTTCCTTCTGGGCCACCCTGGAATCTCCCCTCGACCGCCCCGCCGAGGATACGGGTAGTGCCCCTGTAACGCTCTCGAAAACCGCCGGTGTGCTGACGCTCACCGACCGCGCCACCGGCGCCGTCTCCACCGCGGGCCACTCGGGGGAACCCAGAAGGTCCCGCACCCGGTCCGCCTCCCGGCCGTCGCGCTCGACGCTTCCGACACCGGCACCCACTGGCAAACCCCTTCCGCTGACGTCTTTCCAGCTGGATAACGTCCGCTACGGGCCGGTGCATTCCCTCCGCCCGTTCAGCGCGCCCAGCAATGGCGGCGCAGCCACTCCAGAACGACCGCCACGGTGCCGGGAAGATCCTTTCGCAGATCGTGCACAGCGCCGGGGCGTACGGCCACCTCGACGGCCCCTCCGGGTGACGGCACGCCGAACGGATCGCGGTCCCCGTTCACCGCGAGGGTGGGCACCGTCTCCGGCAGTTCCCCCGCCCGGGTCTTCTCCGGCCTGCCCGGCGGATGCAGCGGAAAAGCCAGGGCGAGAACCCCCGCGGCGCCCAGCGTGGTCGCGGTCCGGCACGCGACACGCGCACCACTGGAGCGCCCACCGACGATCAACGGCAGCTCCGGTACGCGTAACGCGCCCACCACCGAGACCCAGGCCTCGTCGAGGTGCCCGGCCGGAGCGGGCGCACGCCGGCCGGCCACCCGGTACGGCTGGGTGACCAGGGCGACCCGCACGCCGGCCGCCACCGCCGCGTCGTGCACCGCGACCAGGTCGGGCGCGTCGACACCGCCCCCGGCACCATGGCCGAGGACGAGCAGACCGCGCGCCGGCCCGGACGGGTCGGTGACGGCCGCGGCGGCGGGGCCGCGTGGGGTTTCCAGCGTCATCTCGGAGCGCGACACGCGCTCCGTTCTATCAGCGACTGACCGGTATGAGGGTCAGAAGACGGCGATCCTCGTCGTCCGGCGAGTCGTCGACCGCCTCGCCGTCCGCCTGGATCCGCTCCCGCCAGGCGACGAGCATGGCCCGGCGTTCCCGTGGCGTGGTGCCGCCCCAGACCCCGTGGCAGTCGCCGACCTGGAGTGCCCAGGCCAGGCATGGGCCCTGCACATCGCAGGTCCCGCACAGAGCCACGGCGCCGCCCGACGGCTCGTTCGGCGCGGGAAAGAACGTCTCAGGATCGACCGCACGGCAGGCGCCCCGTGTGCGCCAGGCCTCATCGGACCGTCGTTGCGCGATCGCCTCGAGCAGTCGCGGGTCGCGTCGCGCGATAGCCACCTCGTGCGGACGCGGCATGCGTGCGCGTGTCATCAGCCCACCTCCCCCGTGGGACCGGAACTGCATGTGGCGGCCGGGCCGCACCTTACGGTCCAGCACCACTCCGGCGCTGGTTTGTACCGCAAGCTACAAGATCAGAACAAGGGGTCTATCGATCTGGAAAGAAAGTTGTCAGTCTAGAATCGCTACATATCCCGACAAATATTCTTGTTGATCTCGGAGAGTTCAAAAAAGCGTAATATTCGCGGCCGGCTCGATCAGCTCGGGACCGTTGTTGCGCACATTGCCGACGGCGGCGCCCACCGGGCGTACCTCGATGGCCTCCAGATCCCGCTCGGAGAGCGGTTGCAGCAACCGCTCGGCGTCGCCGCCACCGGCCAGCCAGTCGGCCCAGCGGGCGGCCGGCAGGATCAGCGGCATCCGGTCGTGCACCTTCGTCAGGTGGCCCAGCGCCGCCGTGGTGATCACACTGCAGGTGAGAACCGACTCCGGGCCCCAGGCCGACCAGAGACCGGCGAAGGCCAGCGGCCCCGAGTCCGCCGGGGTCATGTAGAAGGCCTGCTTCTCCTTGCCGTCGCGGACCCACTCGAACCAGCCGTCGGCCGGGATCAGACAGCGCCGCTTCGCGAACGACGGCGCGAACGAGCGCAGCTCGGTGACCGTCTCGGCGCGGGCGTTGATCATGCGGGCACCGGCCTTCAGATCCTTCGCCCAGTGCGGCACCAGACCCCAGCGGGCGGTGTCGAGCACCCGGCCCTCGTGCTCCGTGGAGACGCGCACCAACGGCACCGGATCGGTGGGGGCGACATTCCAGCTGGCACGCAGCGGCTCGGCGACGTCCACGGCCTCGAACAGCCTGCTGAGGTCGGCGTTGCTCTTCGTCGTCGCGTATCGGCCGCACATGAGCAGCAGGTTACGCCGCCCACCGGACACCCGTCCGCCCCGAAACACCCCGGCCCGCCGGCCACCCCCGGGCGCGGCCGTGGGAGGACCGGGTTCACACCGGCGGGGGTACGGCGCCGGAAATGTCTCGCGGGACGGGAACGCGGGACGGAAATGTCGGAGGGCGACGGCAGAATGGCGGGCGTGACTGCTGAACCCCGCCCTTGGCTCGCCCCGTCCGCCACCGGTCCGGTCACGGCGACCGTGCGGCTGCCGGGCTCGAAGTCGATGACCGCCCGCGCCCTGATCCTGGCCGCCCTGGCCGACGGCCCCTCGGTGATCGAGGCTCCGCTGCGGGCCCGGGACACCGTGCTGATGGCGGCCGGCCTGCGCGCGCTCGGTGTCGAGGTGGACGTCACCGACGACGCCCGCTGGCTGGTGACACCCGGACCGCTGCGCGGCCCGGCCCGGATCGACGTGGGGCTGGCCGGCACGATCACCCGGTTCCTGCCACCGGCGGCCGCGCTCGCCGAGGGCCCGGTCGAGTTCGACGGCGACCCGCACATGCGGAAACGGCCGCTGCGCCCGATCGTCGCGGCGCTGCGGGCACTCGGCGTGACGGTCGACGCCTCCCCGATCGACGGCCTGCCGCTGACCGTGCACGGCTCCGGCGTGGTCGAGGGCGGCGAGGCGGTGATCGACGCGTCGGCGTCCAGCCAGTTCGTCTCCGGCCTGCTGCTGTCGGCGGCCCGGTTCGCCAAGGGCCTGACCCTGCGGCACGAGGGCCCGCCGGTGCCGAGCGCCCCGCACCTGCGGATGACGACGCATATGCTGCGGGCGGCCGGAGCCGTCGTCGACGACAGTGTGGCCGACGTGTGGACCGTCGAGCGGGGCCCGCTGAGCGGCCGGACCTGGACGATCGAGCCCGACCTGTCCGGGGCGGCACCGTTCTTCGCGGCGGCCGCGGTCACCGGTGGCGCGGTCACCCTGGCGGGCTGGCCGGCCGACAGCTGGCAGCCGGTCGACCAGGCCGTGGAGATCTTCCGTTCGCTGGGCGCCGAGGTCACCCGCACCACCGAGGGTCTGACCGTGCGGGGCACCGGCACGCTGCGCGGCATCACCGCGGACCTCTCCGAGGTGGGCGAGCTGACCCCGGTGGTGTCGGCGCTGGCCGCGCTCGCCGAGGGCCCGTCCGAGCTGCGCGGGGTGGAGCACATCCGGGGCCACGAGACCGACCGGATCACGGCGCTCGCCACCGAGCTGGGCAAGGTCGGTGCCGGGGTGACCGAGTTCCCCGACGGGTTGCGGATCGAGCCGGGGCCGTTGCGCGGGGCGGGTTTCGAGACCTACGCCGACCATCGGATGGCGCATGCCGCCGCGGTCATCGGACTCGCCGTGCCGGGGGTGACCCTCACCGACGTAGGTTGTACGTCGAAGACGTTGCCCGAGTTCCCCGAACTCTGGGCGGGACTCGTGGCGGGGAGTCGGCTCCCGTCCCACCCAGGTGGGCAGGAGTGAGGCGGGGTCCAGGTGTCGTCCGGGTGTGCGCCGCGGGCGGCGGCCGGGCCACGCCGCGGCCCGGCCATCCCTTTCGGAACAGGAGCTGACACTGCCAGCGCGTAAACGGGAGTACGACGAGGACGACGTACGGGTCCGGCCCGGTAAGTCGTCACGACCGCGTACCCGAACCCGGCCGAAGCACGACGACGCCGTCGATGCCCTGGTCATCACCGTCGACCGGGGCCGGTACGGCTGTGTCCGCGAGGACACCGGCGGCCTCGACGTGATCACCGCGATGCGGGCCCGGGAACTGGGCCGCAAGTCGGTGGTGGTGGGCGACCGGGTGGCGCTCGTCGGTGACTCGTCCGGCGCGGCGGGCACCCTGGCCCGGATCGTCCGGATCAGCGAGCGGACGTCGGTGCTGCGCCGCACCGCGGACGACGACGACACCACCCCCGAGGGCCGCCTCGAGCGGGTGGTGGTCGCCAACGCCGACCAACTGGTGATCGTGAGCGCGCTGTCCGACCCGCCGCCGCGGACCGGGTTCATCGACCGGTGCCTGGTGGCGGCGTACGACGCGGGCATCGAGCCGTTGCTCTGCCTGACGAAGGCGGATCTGGCCGGCCCGGAACAGGTGCTGGGCTACTACGCCGAGCTGGATCTGCCGCATGTGCTGGTGCGGCCGGGCAGTGACCTGGAGGAGTTGCGCAGCCGCCTCGCCGGGCGCCTGTCGGTCATGGTCGGCCACTCCGGCGTGGGCAAGTCGACGCTCGTCAACCGCCTGGTCCCGGATGCGCTGCGGGCGGTCGGCGTGGTCAGCGCGATCGGCAAGGGACGGCATACGTCGACCAGCGCGGTGGCGTTGCGGCTGCCGCCGGTCGGGAAGTCCCGCAAGGACCCGGGCTGGATCATCGACACCCCGGGGATCCGGAGTTTCGGGCTGGCGCACGTGAGCGCGGAGAGCCTGCTGCACGGGTTCCCCGACCTGGTCGAGGGGACGCTGGAGGATCAGCCGAACTGCGGGCACACGGCCGCGGACGGCGACTGCCGGCTGGACGCCTGGGTGGCCGAGGGGAAGGCCGACGAGCGCCGTCTGGCGTCGTACCGCCGCCTGCTGTCCTCCCGCGCCGGAGAGGGCGACCGAACCGGCGAGGGCGACCGGGCCGGCGAGGGCGGTCGAACCAGCGAAAGCGACCGAACCGGAGAGGGCGACGGAACCAGCGAAAGCGACCGGGCCGCCGAGGGCGAGGGGCAGGAGCACGCCGCAGGCGAAGCCTGATCCTGGAAGACGGGAAACCCGGGAAACCCGGCGCGCCCGCGCCGGGTCGATGGACTAGCTTTCTGGCATGGCCGGATATGCCGATGATCTTGCGCTTGCCCACGTCCTCGCCGACTCGGCCGACGCCATCTCGATGGCCCGGTTCCGGGCCCTGGACCTGAAGGTCGAGGAGAAGCCCGATCTGACGCCGGTGTCCGACGCCGACACCGCGGTGGAGAAGGCGATCCGGGCGACCCTGGCCCGGGCCCGGCCGCGCGACGGGGTGCTCGGCGAGGAGTTCGGCCGGACCGCCGCGACAGCCGGGCCCGGTAACCGGTACTGGGTGATCGACCCGATCGACGGCACCAAGAACTTCGTGCGCGGCGTGCCGATCTGGGCCACCCTGATCGCGCTGATGGAGGGCGACACCCCGGTCGCCGGCCTGGTGTCCGCGCCGGCGCTGGGCCGCCGCTGGTGGGCCGGGCGCGGGCTGGGCGCGTTCGCCGGGAGGAACCAGCACTCGGCGTCCCGGATCAGGGTGTCGTCGGTGCACAAGCTGACCGACGCGAGTTTCTGCTACGCGAGCCTGAACGGCTGGGCCGACAACGGCCGCCTCGACCAGATGATGGACATCCTGCTCGGTGTCTGGCGCAGCCGGGCGTACGGCGACTTCTACGGCTACATGCTGCTGGCCGAGGGTGCGCTGGACGCGATGGCCGAACCGGAGCTGTCGCTGTGGGACATGGCCGCGCTGATCCCGATCGTCACCGAGGCGGGCGGCCGGATCACCGATCTGGACGGGCGGCCGACCGCGGACAACAGTTCCGTCATCGGCACCAACGGGCTGCTGCACGAGAGCGTGCTGACCGCGCTGGCCCGTCGCGCCTGAGAACCGCCCGTTCCGGCATGACCACCCCGGTACGGGGGTATCCCGCACAGACCAGCGCTCTCGAAATGCGCACCGTCCGCGGGTTATGCACAATGGAGCGATCATGCCGAGCGAGGTTCGTCACCACGTGGACCGCGGCCAGGCCTACCCTCTGGTCCGGTTGTCCGGGGTGCTCGACGGCGCCACGACCACGCCCGTCCGGTCGGCGCTTCTCGACGTGCTCGCGGCCCAGCCGGAGGCGCTGGTGGTCGACATCGGCGAGCTGCGGGTCATCGAGGCCGACGCGCTCGGCGTGCTGCGCGACGTGCTGGCCGAGACCAGGGACTGGCCGGGGAGCCATCTCGCGCTGTGCGGCTCACCGGACGCCGCCGCCTGGGAGCCCACCGGCTGGCCGGTCTGGCCGGACGCGCCGGGCGCCTTCGCCTCGCTCGGCGCCCCCGGCCCGGTGGGCCATCGGGTCGTCGCGGAGCTGGAGCCGGTGGTCGGTGCGGCCCGGCTCTGCCGTGAGGTGATCACCGAGGCGTGCGCGCGGTGGGACCGGCCGGATCTGGCCGGCAACGCGTGCATCGTGGCCACCGAGATGGTCAACAACGTGGTGTCGCATGCCGGCACCCCGATGAGCCTGCTGCTGGCGCTGCACGGCGACACGGTGAGCGTGGCGGTCCGGGATTTCTCGGCGACGGCGCCCCGCTTCGGCGGCCCGGTGGCCCCGACCGCGTACGGGGGCCGGGGCCTGCTTCTCATCGACGCGCTCTCGGAGCGCTGGGGTCATCTGGTGCTGGCCGGCGGCAAGATCATCTGGGCGCGGCTGGGCGCGATGGACAAGGATGTCGCGGCATGATCGCCCCCACTCGTGGGTAGTCAGGCGGTCATGCGAGACAACGACTACCCGGCTGAGGTCACCGATCCGGAAGCGTCGGGGCTGCCGGACACCGCTGACGACGATTCCACCGCGTACGACGAGGTGAACAGCCCTCGATGGGCGGACGGCCCCGATCCGGCGGCGCTCGCCGGGGTGGGCCCGGGCGGGTCGAACCGGTTCGGCGAGACCGCCGAGGAGCAGCTGCACGGCGAGTCACTGGACCGGCGGCTGCGGCAGGAGGAGCCGGACTTCGGTGCGGAACCTGCGGACCGGGAGGGCCGGGACCCGATCGACGAGACGGTGGACGACTCGGCGCAGCGCGAGTTCGACCGGGACGTGTGGGAGCCGGGGCCGACCTCCGACCCGTCGTCGCAGGTGTCGCTCTACGACGACGGCCAGCTCGACGGCGACTCGCCGCGCCCGGTGGGCCGTCTGGTCGCCCCGGATGAGGGCTCGGGCTGGGACGAGGAGCCCGACAGTGTCGCCTACGACGCGGGCGCGGCCGGTGGCGGCGCCAGCGCCGAGGAACTGGCGATGCACGAGACCAACTCTCCGGACTACCGCTGACCGGGACGTCCGGTCACAGTCGCGTAAAAACCCTTGCCGGTAGCGCTCCCAGTTCAGCACAGTGCCCACCTGAGGTGCGGGATGGGGAGAGTCATGAGAGGGCGCGCTCTGACGGCGGCCGTGGTGATGGTCGCCGGTTCGCTGGCGGCGACGGGCGTGACCGGTCACGGTGACGCGGCTGAGGCGGCGACCGTGAACCGGACCTTGCTCAGTGACGGCTTCTCCGGGGACCGCGGCGACCGGCCGGACGGCGACGTCTGGGCGGCCGCCGACGGTCGCCGGAGCGTCGCGGCGCTGGACGGTGAGGGCCGGCTGGCGCTGCACTCGGTGCTGCGCACCGGGGAGACCTTCCCCCAGGCGTACGGCCGTGCCGAGGCCCGGATCAAGGTCTGGCGACGCGACGGTGCCTGGCGGGCGCTCGGTGTGCTCGACGACGAGGGCCGGGTGCCGGCCGGCTCGGTGGAGACCCTGGACTCGGACCGGGTGGACGGCGACGACTTCCACACCTACACGATCGACTGGACGCCGACGACGCTGACCTGGTCGCTCGACGGCCGCAAGGTGCTGCGGTTCACCCGGGCGGAGAAGGGTGAGCCGCTGATGTTCGTCCTCAACCTGGCCTCCGGCGGGTACTACTCGAACGGCATGCTGGTCGACTGGGTGACGGTCCGGACGCCGGTGCAGGTGGACGCGGCGAAGTGGAAGGCGTTCACCGCCTACCGGGCCGGTCAGCTCGTCGAGTACCGGAAGGTGGTCTACCGGGTCCGCGAGGCGCACACGTCCCTGCCCGGCTGGCAGCCGGACCTGGTGCCGGCGCTGTTCGGAAAGGCCTGATCAGCCCGTCACGGTGTACCGGTCGCCGTGGACCTCCCAGGTCAGCGGCGTGACCAGGTCCAGATTGCCGGCGTTCAGAAGGGCCCGCTGCGCGGTGTCGACGCGGCTGGTGTCGCTGTGTGCCGCCCCGGTGCGCATCTCGGCCGCCCGTGCGTCCAGGAAGGCCGCCAGGAACGCGATCTCGTCGCCGCCCTGCACCGGCGTCCGCTGCCGCGCCACCACCCGCTCGCGGATCGACCGCAGCCTGGAGATGCCGTGCATGAGGGCCGCGTCGTAATAGGCGAGCTGGCCGAGAGCGCGCAGCCCGTCGGCCTCGGCCAGGCGCACCGCCGGGAGGAAGTACATCCGGTCCCGGGCGTCCTCCTGGACCTTGCGGAACACCGGGTCGCCGGCCGCCGCCCGCCAGGCGCCCGGGAAGCCCGGGTCGAGGCCGTCGTGCGAGTCGGTGCCGTCCACGGCCCGCAGTGCCGGGAGATAGCCGGCCAGCACGTTGCCGGGCTTGCGGCGGGTGTAATCGGTGACCACGGCGAGCATGTCCGAGGTGCCCGAGCCGAACCCGACGATCCCGGCCGTGTAACCGCGGCCGTCGCGCAGATCCTCGATGTAGCCGTACTCCGACCGCCACTCCACGCTCGAGTTCTCGGCGCTGGAGACGATTTTGAGCGCGATCTCCTTCTTGGCGGCGGTGTTCAGGCCACCGGCGACCGGCGGAACCTCGGCGGTGGCGGCCGACGGGGCGGCGGGTGCGGCGCGGCCCGGCCCGTACGCCCGGACCTCCCACAGCGAGTAACCCTCCGGGGTGCCCCGCTGGGTGGCCAGCACGCGCAGGTGACGGGCCGTCGCGGAGAGACCGCGGACGTCGTCGACCTCACCGTCGCCGGTGGACGTGCGGTACAGGTCACGCCATGTCGCGCCGTCGTCGGACACCTGGAGGCGGTACGCCTTCGCGTACGCCCTGGCCCAGTGCAGGCGGACCCGGCGGACCTCCTGGGCCGTACCCAGATCGATCTGCACCCACTGGGTGCCGGGCCCGGCCGCGCCGCTGGACCACCGCGTGCCGGAATCGGTGTCGGTGGCGCCGGAGGCGGGCCACGCGATGCTCTCCGTGGCCGACGCCAGCACCGGACGATCGCCGGTGAGCACCACGTCGGACGAGGAGGCGCCGGCCGCCACCGAGACGGCCAGAGGCACGCACAGCACCGCAGCGATCCCGCCGCCCAGCACCACCGATCGCATGCGTCAACGCTAGGCCTGACGGCCTCAGCGACGCCTGCGCTTCCGGGAAATCAGCACCAGGACGATCACGATGATCGCGATCACACCGAGGCAGCAGACGAGCCCGATGGTGCCGAAGCCGAATCCGCCCCGCCGGGATTTGCGGGCCGCCTCGACGACCAGTTGAGCAGTGCCGTTGTCCGCCGCCCAGGCCTGCGCCGGGACGAGCACGCCGAGAGTCAGGCCCACCAGGGCCGTGGTGAACCACATTCGAAGTCTTCGAGCCATGTCACCCATGTGCCCCATGCTGACCGATGTACGCAATGGGTAGAGCATCGTGTACCAACGGGATGGGAGAGGCATGGACGCGGATCTGGTGGCCCTGGCCGACGCGCACGGAGTGGCCACACGGTATGAGAACTGGCAACGCCAGGAGACCGAGGTGGCGGCCGAGTCGGTGATCGGGGTGCTCGGCATGCTCGGCGTCGACGCGAGCACCCCGGCGGCGGTCCGGGCGTCGCTGGCCGAGGCCCGCCGCCGGGACAGTGGTGACCGGCTGCCCGGGACGATCGTGGTGCGGGCCGGGAGCGGGCGGGCGCTGCCGGGCCCGGCCGAGGTCACGCTGGAGGACGGCACGGTCCGGCGGCTGGACCGGCTTCCGCCGGATCTGCCGCTCGGCTGGCACCGGCTGCGGCGCGGGGACCAGGAGGTCACCCTGGTCGTGGTCCCGGAGCAGCTGCCCGAGCCGCCGGACACCTGGGGCTGGATGCTGCAGCTCTACACCCTGCATTCGGCCGGTTCGTGGGGCATGGGTGATCTCGGCGACCTGCGCGACTTCGTGTCCGGGTCGGCGGGGGCCGGCCTGGTGGTGCTGAACCCGTTGCACGCGATCACTCCGGTGGCGCCGGTGCCGGCGTCGCCGTACTCGCCGTCCAGCCGCCGCTTCGCCAATCTGCTCTATCTGCGGGTGACCGACACCGCGGAGTACCGGGGGGCCTCGTCCGAGCTCCGGGACAGGGTGGACGCCCTGCGGCCCGCGCCGGCCGCCGACGGCCTGATCGACTACAACGCGGTGTTCCGGGCCAAACTGGCGGCACTCGAGCTGCTCTGGCCGCTGGCCGCGCCGGTGGACCTGGAGCGGGATCCGGGGCTGACCGACTTCGCACGGTTCTGCGTGCTCGCCGAGGAGCACGGGCCGGACTGGCGGCAGTGGCCGTCCGAGGTGCGCCGCCCCGACAGCCCGGCGGTGCGGGCGATGGACTCCGACCGGATCGCCTTCCACGTCTGGATCCAGGGGCTGCTGGAGGAGCAGTTCCAGGCCGCCGACCCCGGTGGTCTGCCGGTGGGGATCGTGTACGACCTGGCGGTGGCCGTGGAACCGTCCGGCGCCGACGGGTGGCTGCTCCAGGACGTGCTGGCGATGGAGGCGCGCACCGGGGCACCGCCGGACGCCTTCAACCAGCTGGGCCAGGAGTGGGGTGGCGTGGCGTGGCGACCGGACCGGTTGATCGAGACGGGCTACGCCGCGTACCGGGACATGCTGCGCCGGATCTTCCGGTACGCCCGGGGGCTGCGCGTCGACCACGTGGCCGGGCTCTGGCGACTGTGGTGGGTGCCGGCCGGGCTGGGGCCGGCGAACGGGACGTACGTCCACTACGACCCGGAGGCGATGCTGGGGATCCTGGCGCTGGAGGCGTACCGGGCCGGGGCCGTGGTGATCGGCGAGGACCTGGGCACGGTGATGCCGGTGGTGACCGAGGGCCTGCAACGGACCAACATGCTGGGTTCGGCGGTGCTCTGGTTCACCCGGGACGACGAGGGCGGCTACCGTCCGTCGGCCGGCTATCCGCGCAACGCGCTGGCCAGTGTCTCCACCCATGACCTGCCGACCGCGGCCGGGTTCCTGGCCGGGGAGCAGGTCGAGGTGCGCGCCGCGCTGGGCCAGCTGGCCGGGCCGGTGGAGCAGGAGCGGGAGTCCTGGCGGGCGGACCGGGCGCTGCTGCTGGAGCGGCTGCGCGCGGAAGGCCTCATCGGCGCCGATCCCGCCGACGAGGACGTGGTGGTGGCGATGCACGAGTTCCTGGCCGGCACCCCGTGCCGGCTGGTGACCGCGTCCCTGCACGACGTCCTGCTGGAGCGTCGCCAGCCGAATCTGCCGGGCACCTTCGACGAGTACCCGAACTGGCGCATCCCGCTCGGCCGGGACCTGACCGAGGTGGTGGCCGATCCGCTGTTCCGCAAGGTCGCCGGGATCCTCGGCAACCGGCCGCAACCGCTGCCCGGGCGGCACCCGGGAGCGGCGGGACCGGATCAGATCGCCAGCGGTGCCGGCGGCGGGTCGTCGTCCAGCGCGTAGAGCATCGGGTGCAACGGCAGGTAGGTGTGCGGTTCCCGGCAGCGCGCCGGGGGCAGCAGTGAGGAGCGGTGATCCGGGTGCTCGTGGCAGTGCCGCAACGCCCGGGTCACCGCGTCCTCGTGGTGCCGCCCGCCGCCGTACTCGCCACAGCCGGAGCAGTCCCACCGCCAGAACGGCGCGCCCTCGTCGGACGTGTGGCGCCGGATCCGCAGGGGCGGGCCGGCCGGGTCGACCCGCGGGGGCTGCCGCTGTGCGCCGATGACCTCGGCAAGCGAGTTGCTGGACATGAGAGTCAGTGTGGAACGCACCGTTCGTGACTTATACCTGTTTTGACGGAATATCGCCGCTTTCAGCGTGCGGTGACGATTCCCAGGCTCGACGCGGTCACCCCCGGGAAGACGCCCGCCAGATCGCCGACGCCACAGCGGGCGCGCAGGATCTCCCCGATCACCGCCCGGTAGTCGGTGGTCACGGCCAGGTCGCCGTCACGCAGCTGCGCCGTGGCCAGGCCGGGCCATCGTCCGTACACCTTGCCGCCCTTGACCGCACCGCCGAGCACGAACATGGCGTTGCCGTAACCGTGGTCCAGCCCGCCGGAGCCGTTCTGCGTGACCCGCCGGCCGAACTCGCTGATGGTGATCAGCGTGACCCGGCGCAGCCCGTCCGGGCCGAGGTCGGCGGCGAAGGCGGCGAGCGCCGAGGCGAGCGCCTTGAGCTGGTCGAACATCCGCCGGCCGGCGACCGCCGGGCCCAGGTTCTCGTGCATGTCCCAGTCGCCGGAGTCGACGGTCGCGCTCATCAGCCCGGTCCCCGATTTGATCAGCCGGGCCACGTCCCGCAGCGCGGCGCCCAGATCGGTGCCCGGATAGACCGCCCCGTTGGCCGGCTGGTATCCGGCGGCCCGCATCTGCGCGGTCTTCTGGAGCGCGCCGTTCAACTGCCCGGCGGTCTGCCGGAGCGCGGCCGGCGCGCTCTCGTAGATCTTCGCCATCGTCGCCGCGATCGGCCGGCCGGCCTGCTCACCGGTGAGCACCGTCTTGTCGATCGAGGTGATGCCCAGGTAGGGCGCCGGACCGGCGAGCACCCGGGCCGGCATCGCGGTGCCCATCGCGACCGCCCGCATCGGATCGGTGGAGCCGGTGAGACCGAGCATCCGGTTCAGCCAGCCGGTGCGGATCGAGGTGCCGGGCGCGGCCCGTTCCAGATCCTCCATGGCCGAGAAATGCGACCGGTTCGGCGCCGGCTGCCCCACCGCCTGGATCGCGGCCAACTGGCCGCCGGTCCAATACGGCAGCAGCGGCGACAGCGCCGGATGCAGACCGAAGAAGGATCCACCCCCGATCAATTGCGTTTTCGGTACGGCGATCGAGGGCCGGGCCGCGTAATAGGCGGCGTCGCCCGCCGGAACCACGGCGGACAGCCCGTCGAAGCCACCTCGCAGTGACAGCAGCACGAGGACATCCCCGGCATACGCCGGATCGGCGGCGAACGCGAGACTCGTGTCGAGGGTCGCACCGGCCAGCCCGGCCAGGGCGCCGGCCAGCACACTCCGCCGCTTCAGCAGGGTTCGCTGGTTGTCCGCACAGCCACACAACTCCGTCATGATCACCTCAACGCGAAGGACGGGGAGTTCAGCAGCATCCCCATCAGATACGGATACATCCAGCCGGCCGCCGGGTCGTTCACCTTGAGCGGCGACGCCGGGGTCTTGCCGTAGAACTGGGCCAGCGCGGCGGTCTGCGCGGCGGGCGGCACGACCCCGAGCAGCCGGGTCGCGGTCCTCTCGATCAGCGCGCCGTACGTGGCGGGCAGCGCCCCCACCATCCCGGTCAGCAGGTTCGCCGGCCGGACCAGCGTCTCCGGCCACCATCCGGCCGCGATGGACAGGTGGAAGTTCCACCGCACCAGCAGTCCGGACGGCGAGGCCCAGGCGGCCGCCACATCCGGGTAGCCGTTCGGCGGCCCCCAGAACAGCGGGGCCTGCCCGGCGTCGCGCGCCATCCAGTACAGGCTCTCCAGAAACTTCGTCCCGGTGGCCGCCGGCCCGTAGCCCAGCGTGCGCACCGTCGCGGCCAGGTCCTCGAGCGGGGTGCGGGTCTTGGCCCCGATCGAGGCGGCGAACTCCGCGGAGGTGAACAGCGCCCGCAGCACCGGCACGATCGCCGTCCGGTTGTCCAGATAGACCTTGATCAGCGTGGTGATCAGCGACGCCGGCGGCTCGTCGGCGACGAACCGCACGCACAGCTTGGTGACGATCCGGCGGGCCGTCGCCTGGTGCATGGCCAGGTAGTCGAGCAGCTCCAGGGCGGCCGCCTCACCACCGGCCGTGGTGGCGTTGGCGTGCTGGAACGCCAGCACCCGGATCGCGCCGGTGGCGTGTCTCGCCGCGTCGTACCGGTACTTCCCGGTGCCGTTGTCCACCGTCAGGCCGGTGAGCAGCCGGGCGGCGTTCTTGACGTCCGCCTCGGTGTAGGCCAGCCCCACGGTGTGCAGCTCCAGCAGCTCCCGCCCGTAGTTCTCGTTCGGGGCGTCCTTGCCGGAGAACCGGTTGTCCAGGTACGTCAGCATCGCCGGGTGCCGGGCCGAGGCCTTGAGCAGACCGGCGAACGTCCCGAGGGCGTGCTGACGGATCATCGTGTCGTAGTCGATCCGGCTGTCCCAGACGTCACCCTGCGGGCACGTCACGTTGAGGTGGTTGCTCCAGAAGTCGGTCATCACCTCGAGGAGCTGCCGCTCGCTCCAGATCGCCCGGGCGATGGCGGCCCAGCCGAGCTGCCACATCGGGTCCCAGCTGTACTGCTTGAGCGTCCCGGCGGACACCCGGGAGCGGATCTCGGCGATGGAGAGGCGGGCCAGCGGCAGCCGGGCGACCACGCCGTCGGCCACCGGGTCGGGAATAGCCGCCGGGTTGAGCTGCCGGTCCAGCCACGCCGCGGCACCCAGCCTGCGGATCTCGGCGATCGAGGCCGGGCTCGGCCCGTAGGTGGCCCGGCGCAGCAGGTGCAGCAGCGGGTCGGTGGGCACGAGACCGGCCGGGGACGGCTCGGCGGCCGCGGCGGGCGTGCCGGCGGTCAGGGCGACCGCGGCGCCGGCGGCGGCGATCCCGCCGACCACACCGCGCCGCGTCATCATCTGCGGGAGGGCACTCACGGGGATAAACGTCGGAAGTTTCCGGTGTCACTTGTGCGTTCCCGCGCCGCTGCTCCCGATTCGCTACCTGGATACTGGCCCGATGGCACAGCGCAGGGCGTCACGGAGGCGGGTGGAGACGGTCGCCTCGGGCGTCGCGGAGCTGGTTCCCGACCCCGATCGCGACACCGCCTGGACGCTGCTGCTCGACGGGGCACCGCAGTCGCACGTCGACCTCGCCGACCCCACCCACCTGGAGTTCGAGTACGTACGGCGGATGGCCGCCGCGATCGACCTGGCGGCCCCGGCGGGCCGCCCGCTGCGTGTGCTGCATCTGGGCGGCGGTGCGCTCACCCTGCCGCGGTATGTCGCGGTCACCCGGCCCGGCTCGGCGCAGCGGGTGGTCGAGATCGACGGTCCGCTCGTCGAACTGGTCCGGCAGGCGCTGCCGCTGCCGGCCGCCGCCAACATCCGGGTACGCGTCGCCGACGCCCGTGCCGCGGTCGAGGGCATGCGCGACGCCGGGTACGACGTGGTGGTCCTGGACGTGTTCGCCGGCGCCCGCACCCCGGCGCATCTGGCGTCGGCCGAGTTCGCCGAGCAGGTGGCCCGGGTGCTGGACCCGGCGGGCCGGCTGATCGCGAACGTCGCCGACGGCCCGCCGCTGCGGTACGCCCGCGCCCAGGTGGCCACGATCCGGGCCGCACTGCCGGAGGCGTGTCTGGTGGCGGACTCGGCGGTGCTGCGCGGGCGGCGTTTCGGCAATCTGGTGGTGGTCGCCGGGCGTACCCCTCCGCCGGTCGCCGAATTGTCCCGCCGGGCCGCCGGTGACTGGTTCCCCGGGCGGGTCGAGACCGATCTGGATCGCTTCAGCGGTGGAGCGTCTCCCGTTCCGGACGCCACGGCGGTACCCTCTCCCCTACCGCCCGAAGGCCTCTTCGGTAACCGTAAGTAATCGCAGGGTCGGCCGTTGGTGTATCCCTGGTCACCGTCCTGTGTCGATTTCGCGAGTTCCGGTGTGATTCACGCCCGGTGACTGGCGACACCGCCGGTACCCGGTTGTAATCGTTGCGGCCGCTGTTCACGAGATCGCGGCAGGCACGGGGAAGGCAACCATGTTCCACCAGCACTTCCTGTCCCATAAGGGCACGGACCTCGGACCGCTGGACGGCGGTGAGCGCATCCTCTGGCGTGGCCGCTGCGCCGTCGCGGAGTACGCGTTCGACGAGGCGTCCTCGCTGCCCCGGTGGACCCTGCCGGAGGAGACCGACGTCGTCGTCACGGATCGCCGGGTGCGGTATGTCCATGACAGTGAGGACACGCACAGTAGTGGCGAGTTGTTCTGGCTCTGGCCTCAGCACCTGCGTGTCCAGCCGGGAAACCGGGAGACCGGCCGCAACGGCACGGTCACCCAGATCCAGCTGGTCTGCAAGGGGCCGGAGGGTACCTTCCCGGCTCTGGTCTTCGCCGGCGGCGAGCTGAGCGGGATCACCGCCGCGGATCATCTGGCCAACACGATGCGGCAGGCGATCGCCCGGTTCCGGGTGGAGAACGCCGATCTCATCGGGGTGCCGGCCGTCCATGCGCGGATGCTGTCCCGGCTGGTCATCGGGCCGGAGTTCAGCAACCACCTGGGCGGGAAGGGGCAGACCGTGACGCTGCTCGGCGAGGTCCCGGTGCCCGCCCCGGAGGCGAAGGAGCCCACCTACGAGGAGTCCTCGTACGCGGAACCGGCCTACGCCGAACCGGCCTACGCGGAGCCCGCATACCAGGAGTCGGCCTACCAGGAATCCGCCTACCGGGAGCCCGCTCACCAGCAGCCGGCCTACCAGGAGGCCTCCTACGCGGAGTATCAGGAGCCGGTCTCCGGCCCGCGCGACCACTCCGACCGGCCCGGCGTGGAGGCCGACGCGCTCCGCGCCGAGGAGGCCCTGCGCGCCGAGCTGGACTCCCGGCAGTCCGAGCCGGATCTGGCGTCCCGTGCCGCCAGCCTGGCCGCCCGGGTGGCGAACCTGGTCTCCCGGTCCCCCGACGACGGTCAGACGACGAACCTCTCCTCATACCTCAACCGGGACCGCTGAGAGCCGCCGCTCAGCTCGCCGCCGGCACGAAACAGCGCCCGGCGGCGACACGCTCCTCGTGGACCCGGTGCGCGCGGTCCAGCAACTCCATCAGCTGCGCCTCCTGAGGTATCAGGGCCCGCTGCTTCTCCGACAGCGCCCGGACCCTGTCCTCCTCGACGCGCATCCGGTGATAGACCTCGTCGCAATACTCCGGGTCGGTCTCCACGTCGAGGAACTCATGCGCCGACCGGCGGGCCGCGGCCGCCGCGGTCCGGGCCTGCCCCTTCGGGCTCAGCAGCGACGCGACCACGGTGACCAGCAGGACACCGACGATCGCCCCGAGGGACACGGTGGTCGGGATCTCCACCACGTCGACCGGCTCACCGCCGTTGATGAACGGCACATTGTTCTCGTGCAGGGCGTGCAGGACCAGCTTCACGCCGATCAGGCCGAGGATCGCGGCCAGCCCGTAGGACAGGAAGACCAGACGGTCCAGCAGGCCGTCGATCAGGAAGTAGAGCTGCCGCAACCCGAGCAGGGAGAAGGCGGTGGCGGTGAAGACCAGGTAGACGTTCTGGGTCAGCCCGAAGATCGCCGGGATCGAGTCCAGCGCGAACAGGATGTCGGTACCGCCGATCGCCACCATGACCAGCAGCATCGGCGTGAGCACCCGCTTGCCGTCCTGATAGGTGAAGAGCTTGTCCCCGTCGTACGTCTCCGAGGTCCGCAGGAACCGCCGCGCCAGCCGGATCACGATGTTGTCCGGCGCCTCGCCGTCGTCCCGTTTCTCCTTCAGCAGGTTGCCCGCGGTGACCAGCAGGATCAGCCCGAACAGGTAGAAGATCCAGGCGAACGAGTTGATCAGCGCGGCGCCGAGCAGGATGAACCCGGTCCGCGCGATCAGCGACACCACGATCCCGAACAACAGCACCTTCTGCTGGTCAGCACGGGGCACCTTGAAGCTGCTCAGCAACAGCAGGAAGACGAACAGGTTGTCGACCGAGAGCGCCTCCTCGGTGACGTACCCCGCGAAATACTCCTGGCCCATGGTGGCGCCGCCGAAGACCCAGACGCCGACACCGAACAGGATCGCGATCGACACGTAGATCGACGTCCACCGCGCCGCCTCACGCAGCTTGGGCACATGAGCCTTGCGCACGTGGAAGAAGAAGTCGAAGAGCAGCAGGCCGACGATGCCGGCAACGGTCAGGACCCACACCACACCGGACACCGGTTGCATGCGCCCATCCTAAGGGTGATCGGCGCCGGTCACTGCGGCACGCAACTGTGACGCGGTCAGGAAGATCGATCCCTCCAGATTCGCGCCGCGCAGATCCGTACCCCGCATGTCGGCGCCGGTGAAGTCGGCCCGCCGCAGATCCGCGTCACGCAGGTCCGCGCCGATCAGCAACGCCCCGCGGAAACTGGCACCGCGCAGATCGGCACCGCGCATGCGCCGGCCGATCAGCCGGGCGCCACTGTGGTCGGGGCGTCGCCCGGCGACCCGGGACCGGGCCATCTCGCTGGCCCTCCGCAACAACGGCACGATCCTCATCCGGTACGCCTCCACGTCCAGCCCGCGCAGATCGTCCGGACCCCCACCGGCCAGGGCGTCGGTCTCGTCGAGGGCGGCCCGTAGCTTCGGGTGCAGCCGGCGCGCCTCGTCCAGCTTCAGCGCCTCGGTCAGGTACCACATCAGCTCGTGCAGCTGCCGCACCACCGGGAGTGACGCGAACATGTCTCCGGCCAGCTCCGGCGCGGACCGCCAGTCCCGCCCGCCGAAGGTCTCCTGGGTGATCCGCTGACCGGCCCCGAAGCAGTCGAACACCACGCAGCCGGGGAATCCCCGCCGCGGCAACTCCTCATGAATGGTGCACCGGAAATCGTCACCCAGATTCCGGCAGGGCCGCCCGGCCGGCTTGTCGACCGCAAAATCGGACGACTTGGCGAAAGCGGGGGCAACGCAGCACAACGCGGCGCACCGAGAACAATCGGCGGCTAGTTCCAACATTTCTTGTACATTCCCTCGATCGGCGCTGGCGACAACTTTACCGACAGCCCGGCAAACACCTCCCCACCTGCAATTATGATCACGGCAGGGCCGACGGCACCTACGGGTAGGGTGCGCAGGCGAGAAGGCCGATGGCCCCCGGATTTGTTTTCGATAATCTCGCGACCGATGCCGGAGCGGGTTATTCCGCCCGCACTACGGAGGATCTCGAACATCATGTACACACGACCGAAAACAGTTTTCGGTATGGGTTCCGCGCTGGGCGTACTCATCGCCGGTACCGGCGTGTTCGGCAGCACACCGGCCTGGGCCGCGGCGCCGACCTTCGACACTCCGGCCGCCCAGGTCGGCTACGGCGAGGTGACCCTGACCGGCACGGCCACCGCGAACGCCACCGTCACCCTGCGTGAGGCGGCCTACAAGTGGGGCAAGGACGCCACCCAGGGGTCGGAGCTGTCACCGGCCACCCAGTTCGAGGACGACATGCCCACCACCGTCACCGCCAACAGCAGCGGCCGGTGGACCATTCACCGGATCATGGACTCCGGCTTCGTGTGGGCCGTCGAGTCCGGCGGGCAGTACTCCCGGATCGTGGAGGCGCCGCTCAAGGTCGGCGCCACCTTCACCGTCGCCTCGACCGGCGCCAACAGCATCAGCTTCAACGTGCACACCAGCCCCGACCAGCCGTACTTCCCGGTCCGCGTGGAACGGCAGAACGGCGGCAGCTGGGTGGAGGTCGCCTCCGGCGTCACCGACGGTCCGGCCGGCGAGGGTGGTGCCACGCCACCCAACGACGACGGTGACAACAACGCCGAATTCCAGGGCGCCGCCACCGGTCAGCCGGGCGGGCAGCAGACCTACCGGGCGGTCATCGCCGAGACCGGGAACGCGGCGTACGCCTCCGCCGAGAACCTGATCACCAGCAACACGTACACCCAGATCGTCAACGTCGGCGGCACCGGCGGCGGCACCACCCCGCCGACCACGACCCCCACCACCACGCCCACCACGCCGCCGACCACCACACCGCCGACCACCAGGCCCCCGACGACGCCCCCGGCCCCACCGGCCGTCGGCTCCGTCCAGTTCACCCGGATCGCGTACAACGCCGCCGGCGTGGACAACCGCACCAACAAGAGCATCAACGGCGAGTACGTCCAGCTGACGAACCGCAGCAGGAAGAACATCAACCTCAAGGGGTGGACCTTCCGCGACGCCGCCGGCAACCTGTACCGGTTCACCACCAGCTACACGCTCTACGCCGGCAAGTACGTGACCGTCCGCACCGGCAAGGGCACCAACACCGCCCACACCCGGTACTGGGGCAAGAGCTACCACGTGTGGAACAACAGCGGCGACACCGCGACCCTGCGCACCGACGCCGGCAAGACGATCGACAGCTGCCGGTGGACGAAGGCCGGCAAGGGCTACACCACCTGCTGACCCGCGATCGGCCCTCCGGGAGCCCCCCGGAGGGCCGATGCCGCTGATCACCCCCTGTAAGCGGGGGCCGGCGCGAGCAACAGTGGGCCGAAGTCTTCAACGCCTTCACCCGAGCCGACGGCACCGAACGCTACGCCGTAACAGGCCTCGGCCTCGCGCATCGTCCAGCGCATCATCGGAACGCCACGGCGGCTCGGTAGGCGTCGAAGCCAACCCGGCGGTGGTAGCCGCTTCCGGTCCCCCTTCCCCCTCCCCCTCCGGCCCGGCAGTCGACCTCATGGGGGCCGTTTTGCACCCCGCCGACCCGGTGCGCTAGTCTTTACCTACCGACGCGGGGTGGAGCAGCTCGGTAGCTCGCTGGGCTCATAACCCAGAGGTCGCAGGTTCAAATCCTGTCCCCGCTACGAGTGCAGAGGGTCCTTGTTCGCGGAAACGCGGATCGGGACCCTCTTCTCGTTTCCCGGAAAGGCCGAGCCCTCCGGACCCCGCTCGTTAAGGGCTGGCGGCGAGTGTGTGCCCGCTCACTATTACCCTTCACCGCGCACCACGAGGCGCCTTGGCAACGATCTAAGAGTGCCCCGCGAGGAAGACGGACTGTGGCTTCCATCTCAGCTACGTTGCCTCCTCCCGGCTTTCCGCGTCGCCTCGGCTTCGTTCGCGCCGCCTCAACCCCCACCTGGCCGGCTCCACAGCTCTTCGTGGAACTGCCCGCACCACGGTGGATCGCGCCCGGCTGGTCCCCACCGCTGTCTCAGACGAGCTGAGACAGCGGTGACAGCCAGCCGGATCTTCCCGGCTGGTCGTGACCGCTGTCTCACGCGCCTCGAAACAGCGGTCACAACCAGCCGGGAAGATCGCCGGAGACCGGCATGCTTCGGAGCGGCCTCGACCGGCTTCTGCGCGACACACCGTGAAGCAGGCGCTTCCGACTCGACGGCATCATGCGCCTCGGCTGGCGGGCTACGTCAGCAGAGACGCCCGATCAGGTAGCGAACGAGCATGGGCACGACATGGAGAGCAGAAGCCTGGGCGTCGCCTGGCTGACGAACTGGCGTCCGGAATGGGTTTCGGTCGGGTTCGAGGTCGGGGCTGGGAGGGCTTCGGCCACTACGACGGCGCGCGGCGGTCCAGCCGGAAGGTCCGAGAGCGAGAAGATGCCACCGCCAGGGCCGGGCAGCCGCCTGAGCTCCAGCCAAGCGAGAAGCGCGCCATGGGTACCCGAGACGAGTAGTCGACCGAGTTGACGTAGCCAGCGGACGGGAACAACCGAGGGAGCGTACAACCGGGCGAGTCGGACCCCTGGCTAGGAGCAGCGGCAGGACGCCGGCAGGTGGCGGTCACCCGGACCCACCCCAACCTTGATGACGGAGCCGAAGAGCAGTCTCCTGAAACAACCGAAGTGCGGAGAAGAAGATCTCGGAATGGTTCGGCCCCACCCAGCCGAAACGCCGCTGGGCGGGATCGCCGGCCTAGGCTTGGACGGGACCACCGGCGCGGGAACTAGTGCTGAGGCTGGGGGACGGCCGGGGCAGGATCACCGGAACCGGGATCAGGCCGGGCGGGACCTCTGGGGCCGGGGCTGGGTTTCCGCCGGGGTCGGCAGAGGTCCGGAAACGAGAAGAGGGTCCCGATTCGCGTTTCCGCGAACAAGGACCCTCTGCACTCGTAGCGGGGACAGGATTTGAACCTGCGACCTCTGGGTTATGAGCCCAGCGAGCTACCGAGCTGCTCCACCCCGCGTCGGTAGCTAAAGACTACCGCACCGTCTCCGGGGACCGCAAAACGGCCCCCGGAGACGATGGTCACCCGCTCGGTGTGGGTGTCGGGCTTGCGCTGGTGCTTGCCGCGCCGAGGGCCTGGAACCGCTTGATGGCCTCGTCGAGGGCGATCAGTGCTGCGCCTTCCTTGGCGAGGTCGCCGGCCCGCTTCGCGGCCTTGAGATCTTCGATGGCCCGGTCGACGGCGGCGGCGGCCGTCGCCAGATCGCCGGTGACCTGACCGGGCGGCGGGTTGGCCGGCGAGACACTCGTGCTGGGTGTCGGGGTGGCGCCGGGCGTGGTGGGTGTGGTCGGGGTGGACGGCGTGCCGGTGGGCGGTGGGGCGGCCTTGCCGAGGGCGGCGAGCGCTTCCAGGCCCTTGGTGAGGTTGTCCTCGAGGACGACGTAGGTGCCGCCGTCGCCGTAGGACATCAGCACCTTCTGCAGCAGTGGTGCGGCCCCGGCCTGGCTGCTCTTCACGTAGACGGGCTCGACGTACAGGATGTCGTTGCCCAGTGGCAGTGAGATGAGGTTGCCGTAGAGGACGGATGCCTGGCCGCCTCGGTTGAGCAGCGTCAGCTGGTTGGAGATGTTGTCCTTGTTGACCATCAGCTGGTGCACCTGGACGGGGCCGGGTGCGATGGTGTCGTCGCGTAGTTCCAGTATCTCGAGCCGTGGTTCACCGTTGACGTACGAACCGGAGACCAGGGCCGCCATGTTCTCCCGTTTGAGGGGGGTGACGCCGGCAGTCAGCTGGAACCGGGTCTCCTCCTGTTCGGGGAGTTTGACGTTGAGGTAGAACGGCGGCTGGAACCCGCTCTGCGGCGCGTCGGGTGCGTTCGGGACCTGCCAGAAGTCCTCGCCGGAGAAGTAGGTCCGCGGGTCGGTGACGTGGAATCGGGTGAGCAGGTTGCGCTGCACCTTGAACATGTCGGCCGGGTAGCGGAAGTGCTCGGCGAGCGCCGGCGGGATCTTGTCCTTCGACTGGATCAGGTCACCGCCGAACGCCTTGTTCCACGCCTTGAGGATCGGGTCCTTGTCGTCGAACTCGTAGAGCGTCACGGTGCCGTCGTACGCGTCGACGGTCGCCTTGACCGAGTTGCGCATGTAGTTGACGTCGTCGCGGGCGAGCGCGAACGATCCCGTGCCGGTGAGCTCGTCCTTGGTCTCGGTGGCCAGGTTGATCTTCTGGGCGTACGGGTACGTCTTCGCGGTCGTGTAGCCGTCGAGGATCCAGACGATGCGCCCCTCGACGACGGCCGGGTACGGGTCGCCGTCGATGGTGAGGAACGGCGCCACCTTCGCGACACGTTCCCGGGGTTCGCGGATGTACATCAGCTTGGAGTTCTCGTTGACCGCGTCGGAGAGCACGAAGTTGCTCTCGGTGTTCTTGATCGCGAAGATCATCCGGCGGAAGAACGACCCGATCTCGACGCCGCCCTTGCCGGAGTACGTGTAGTACACCTCGCCCGCGTTGTTGCTGTCGCCCTGCGGCCGGTCGAACTCGACGTTCTTACCGTCCTCGTTCTGGCCGACGATCGCGTACTCGGTGGATCTCTCGCCGTAGTAGATCCGCGGTTGTTCGGCTTCCAGCGCCTCGGTCGGCGTGATGCAGCTGTTGACGTTCTCGCCGCCCTCACTGCCGAGGACGCCCGAGGCGAAGAACGGCAGACCGGTGCCGCACTTCTGGTTGGCCGGCGCCGCCACCAGGCCGTAGCCGTGGGTGTAGACGGTGTGCCGGTTGAGCCAGTTGCTCTGCTGGGCGGTGAGTTTCTCGTCGTCGATCTCGCGGGCGCCGACCACGTAGTCCTGGGTCTTGCCGTTGATCGTGTAGCGGTCCACGTCGAGCTTGTCACCGAAGTCGTAGAAACCACGGGACTGCTGCGACACGGTGAACGCCTGCGAGACCAGTTGCGGGTCGATGATCCGGAGGTTCTGGGCGCTGGTGTCGCTCGCCAGTGTCTCCGGTGGCCGGCCGCTACCGGTGGGGTACTGCGAGACCTCGGTGTTCTCCAGCCCGAACGCAGTACGCGTGGCCGCGATGGACCGCGCTATGTACTCCGACTCCTTGTCGAACAGGCTCGGCTTGACCTGGAAGTTCTGCACGGCCAGCGGGTAGATGCCGCCGATCGCGACGGCCGAGATCGCCAGCAGGGCCAGCGAGACGCCGGGCCAGACCAGGTTTCGCATCACAGCGTTGGAGAACACGATGATCGCGATCGCCACCACCACGGAGATGTAGGCGAGGATCTCCTTGGCCGGCAGCAGTGCGTTCACGTCGGTGTAGCCCGCGCCGTACAGCCCGGGGGACACGTGCTGCTCCAGCAGGAGCGCGCGCCGGTCCAGAACGTACGCCACCGCCTTGAGCAGGACGAACACCGCGACCAGCGAGGTCAGGTGGGCGCGCGCCGCGGTGGTCATCCGGTCACCGACACCCTGCAGCCGCACGCCGCCGAAGATGTAGTGCACCGCGAGCGAGCCGATCACCGACAGCACCACGGCGGTGAAGCCGAGACCGAGCAGGTAGCGCCACAGCGGGTACTGGAAGATGTAGAAGGAGATGTCCACGCCGAACTGGGGATCGGTCTCCCCGAACGGCCCGCCGTTGCGGAACAGCATCCAGTCGCCCCATCGGCTCTGCGCGGAGAGTCCCGCGAAGAAGCCGATGATCACGCCGGTGACGGCGATCCAGGTGCCCAGGCGGGGCGCCAGGATCATGCGGTAGCGCTCCAGGGTGGCCTGCTCCGCTGAATGTGGGCGCAGCAGCGGGCGCAGACGGTATGCCAGGTAGAGGTTGCCGGCGACGATCAACGTCATCACCGCGCCGACCACCAGGAAGAGGACGAGGCGGGTGAGGATCACCCCGGAGAAGACGTCGGTCCTCTCCACCTCGTCGAACCACAGGTAGTCGGTGTACGCGTCGATACCCCAACCGAGCAGCGTGAAAAGAATGAATACCCCGACCAGGACGCCGACGGTCACGCGACCGCGCCGGCTCATCCTCGGTAGAGGACTGTTACGCATGACCAACGTTGGCTCCACACTTCGTCTGGCCGGTGTTTCACCTTACGATGTCGCATCCAGCTTCTATACGCGGCAGAACTGTCTCGTCACTACCGGCGTGTGCATTCACGATGCCGAGCACGGCTTCGGGTCGTTCCCGGCGATGAAGGCCGTCAGCGCGGTGAGCGCGTCGTCCACCGTGGCCACCTCGGCCATGGTGAGGCCGGGCCGGGCGTTGCGCAGCGCCTCCGCACAGTTGTCCTTGGGGACCAGGAACAGCTCGGCACCGGCTTTCTCGGCGCCGACCAGCTTCTGCGGGATGCCACCGATCGGGCCGACGTTGCCGTCGTCGTCGATGGTCCCCGTACCTGCGATGATCTTGCCGCCGGTAAGGTCCTCGGGCCTCATCTTGTCGATGATGCCGAGGGCGAACATCAGGCCCGCGCTCGGGCCGCCGATCTTGTCGAGGTCGATCTCGATCTCGAACGGATGGGGCTGTTTCGTGGCGATCTCGATCCCGATCCGCGGCGTGCCGTCCGTCGCGTCCGCCCGCGCGGCGATCTGCGCGGTCGCCGCCTTGCCGGCACGCTCGTAGGCGAAGGTCAGCGGGGTCCCGGCCGGCTTGGCCCGGACCAGCTCGGAGACCTGGGAGTCCCGGGTGATCGGGGTGCCGTCGATCGAGGTGATGACGTCGTCGGCGCGCAGCACGCCGTCGGCCGCCCCACCGGCGGTGACCTTCCCCACGTAGATCTGCACCGGATAGCCCAGTTCGCGCAGGGCGACCGTCTCGGCGCTGGTCTGCGACTCTTTCCACTCCTGGGCGTTCTGCTCCTGGACCTGCTGCTCACTGCGGTCCGGCGGGTAGATCAACTCGCGCGGCACGACCGCGTCGGAGTCGCTCAGCCAGCCGCGGATCGCCCACACCAGCTCCACCTGTGACTGCACGTTGACGGTGGTGAGGCGCAACTGGCCCGCGGACTTGGAGGTCTCGCCCTTCGTGACCTGGATGACCTCGGTTCCGTTCTCGATACCGAGGGTGTCGACCGTGGGTCCGGGTTTGAGCACCACGTAGGGCATCGGTGCGACCATGACACCGGCAGCCAGCAGAGCGGTGATCAGGGCACCGAGGATGACGGTGACACCGCGACGTCTCATGCGCGTGAGAGTACCCACCCTGTCTGAGTTCTCTCTGAGCTGATACCTCCCTCAGTCCGCTACGGGCTTTTCGCGCGTACCGTTGGGGTCGTGCCTGATATCCCGTTCGGCTTCTCCCTGCCGGGCGCGCAGCCGCCCGACCCCTCCGACCCGCAGCAGATGCAGCAGTTCATGGCGCAGCTGCAGCAGATGTTCGCCGCGCCCGGCAGTGGCCCGGTCAACTGGGACCTGGCCCGTCAGGTCGCCGCCAGCCAACTCTCGGCGGCCGGTGACCCCGCGGTGAACATGCTGGAGCGCCATCATGTCGAGGAGGCTCTGCGCCTCGCCGACCTGTGGCTCGATCCGGTGTGCGCGCTCCCGAGTGGTATCCACAAGTCCGTCGCGTGGAACCGCAACGAGTGGATCTACAACACTCTCGACGTCTGGAAGAAACTGTGCGAGCCGATCGCCGGCCGCATGGTGGGCGCGATGGGTGACCTGGTGCCCGAGGAGGCCCGCCTCCAGCTCGGCCCGATGCAGTCGATGGTCGCCACGCTCGGCGGCGCGCTCTTCGGCGGTCAGCTCGGGCAGGCCTTCGGCCAGCTCGCCGCCGAGGTGCTCTCGGCCGGCGACATCGGGCTCCCACTCGGACCGGCCGGCACCGCCGCCCTGGTTCCCGCCAACATCAAGGCGTACGGTTCCGGTCTCGAACTCCCCGAGGACCAGGTCCGGCTGTACGTGGCGTTGCGCGAGGCCGCCCACCAGCGGCTCTTCGGGCACGTCCCGTGGCTGCGCGCGCACGTGCTGAGCGCCGTCGAGACCTACGCGAACGGCATCACGGTGAACCGTGAGGCGATCGAGGAGGCGATGAGCCGGGTCGACCCGACCGATCCCGAGTCGATGCAGGCGATGGCTCTGGAAGGCATCTTCACGCCCGAGGACACCCCGCAGCAGAAAGCCGGTCTGGCCCGGCTGGAGACCGCGCTCGCGCTGGTCGAGGGCTGGGTGGGTCAGGTGGTGGACGCCGCCGCCGCGGACCGGCTGCCGTCGGTCGCCGCGCTCGGTGAGGCGTTCCGCCGTCGCCGGGCCGCCGGTGGGCCGGCCGAGCAGACGTTCGCCGCCCTGGTCGGTCTGGAGCTGCGGCCCCGCCGCCTGCGCGAGGCCGGCGCGCTGTGGACCGCGGTCACCGAGCAACGGGGCATCCCGGGCCGGGACGCGCTGTGGGACCACCCGGACCTGCTGCCGACCGACGAGGACTTCGCCGATCCCGAGGGTTTCGCCCGCGGCCGGTCGGATTGGGACATCAGTGAGCTGGACAACCTGGGCGAGGGCCCGAAAGAAGACTGACCAGCGCGTTCAGCCGCCGAGGAGGGCCCGGGTGTTCTCCCAGCCCTCCAGAGCGGGGTCCAGGCCGGCCAGATCGGCCGGGCCGCGCAGCCGCCGCCACGGTGGGGTCGAGGTGACCTCACCGGGCGACGGTGCCGTCCTGCGCAGCAGCTGCGCGGAGGCGGTGTCCAGGTCGTGGTCGATCAGCCAGTCCGGCGCGGGCAGGCCGGTGGCGATGCCGAAGAGCCCTCCGCCGGGACCCGCCGGGGCCACGGCCACGGCTTTGGCTTCCAGAGGCGCCAGCAACTTCCCCAGGGTCATTCCGGGTACGTCCGGAGCGTCCGCGGCTATCACGGCGGCCTGGTCGAACCCGTCCGCGGCGGCAGCCTCCAGAACGGGCCGCACGGTGGGCCCGGGCACCTCGTAGATCCGCGTGCCCGGCCAGGCGATCTCCTCGGCCAGCGCAAGGTCGGCGGGGGTGGCGGCGATCGCGGCCTCGGCCTGCGCCAGCCGGGCGAGGAGGTCGACCACGTCCTCGGCCATGGCGGTGCGCCAGGCCGCGAGGTCCACTCCCGGCGGGCTCCACGGCACCGGCACCAGCATTGTCACCACTACTCGCCGCGTCACAGCGACACCCTACTCAGGGTGCTCGCGGGTGGGTGTTCACGGCGTACCGCATCATCGCGTCGGGCGCCGGATCGCCGGCCGCTCTCAGGCCTGATCTTATTCGGCCATCACCAGGGTGCCGGCGGCGGAGACGCCCTCCAGATAGCCGCGGGCGCGCTCGGCCTTGGGGAAGCGGTTGACCAGGTCCCAGAAGCGGTTGTTGTGACTGGGTACGACGAGGTGGGCCAGCTCGTGCAGGAGCACGTAGTCGATGACCCAGTCGGGCATCTCCTGGATGCGGTGCGAGATCCGGATCGTCGCGTCGTCGGGGGTGCAGGAGCCCCAGCGCCCGTTCTGGTTCGTCACCCAGCGCACGCTCGCCGGCACCACCTGGTCGACGTGATCGGCCAGGTAGCGGTTGATCAGGCGGCGGGCGCGGGCCAGCAGCTCGGCGTCGGTGCACCGCAGCCGTTCCTCGCGAGCTTCCAGGCGGGCGAGCATGCGCTCGACCCACTCCGTCTCCTCCGCGCGGGAGAAACGGTCCGGGATGAGCACCACGACTCGCTCGCCGTCGCGATAGGCGGACACCGTCCGTCGCCGGCGCTGGCTGCGCCGCACTTCCACGACAGGCTTGCGCACGCGGGCCATTACCGGCTCGCGTGGCCCAGATTCGGGTTCACATTGAGACGCTAATCCGCCACACCCCGGTTACCGCAAGAGTACGGACAATGACGGTCGCGGTATATGAGCACTTCGCCCGCATATACCCGAAAAAAATTTCCCCACCGGCAACATCGGTGACACCCGTCAAACTAGACCATCGTCGACTCACACGCCCAACCGGCATTTCTGTCCGTTTTATGCCTTTACGATGGGAATCGTCGGCGTGTCCCGGCAAAACTGGCCAAAAAGGGTACGCAGGACCGGCACACTCACGTCGTCGGCGACACCGCCGACGCTGCGCTGACATGGAACCGGCCTGACCTGGGTAAGTGACCGCCCCGGACGGGTGGCCACATCCGCGTGGCAGGTTCGCGCCCGCCGTCGAGAACAAGACATCGGGCCGGGCGGCCGACGATACGACGAGGAGGAACCGTGGCCGACAACACGTACAACGGCTACTGCGTGAAGTGCAAGGAGAAGCGCGACTTCCAGGGTGAAGTTGCGGTCTCCAAGACCGGCATGAACATGGCCAAGGGCAAGTGCCCGGTCTGCGGCACCACGATGAACCGCATCCTGGGCAAGGCCAAGGCGTGACCGCGCTCCGGGGAGGACAGCCGGAGACGGCCGCCCTCCCCGGCACGCCGCACCCGTAACTGTGTTCACTCAGACACGTTGGGTCAAGTGAGCCACTAGAGCACCTGTGGATAACTCCGGTAAAGCTGTGGACAACCCTCACCAGGGCGGTGAGGGCCTGTGGATAACATCATCACTCCGCAGCTTCACAGTGACACCCTGTCACTCATGACCCGGACTCCTCTGCCCCGGCCGACCCTCATCCCGGGCCTCCCGCGCTTCTGGCGCGGCCCCGGTGAGCTCCAACTCGGCCTCGATCCCGCACACGGCGTGGTCCTGCAAATGCCGGATCCACGCGCCGCCGGCGTGCTCGACCTGCTCGACGGCCGGCACTCCGAGCGCCTCGTCCAGACCCGGGCGGCCGAGCTGGGCGTGCCGGCCGGCGAGACACTCGCCCTGCTCGACCTGCTTCACTCGGTCGGCCTGGTGCTGCCCTCCCTCGCACTGCTGCCTCCCGCACTGCCCGCCGTCACCCGGCACCGGCTCACCTGTGAGGCGGCCGCGCTCGCCCTCGGCTCGGCCGGCCCCCGCTCCGAGCCGAGAGAGCGCCTGTCCCCCGCACGGGTCCTGCGTCGCCGCCGGTCGGCCCGGGTCGTGGTCAGCGGGCGCGGGCGGCTCGGCGCCACCGTCGCGGTCGCCCTGGCCGAGGCCGGTGTCGGGCACGTGCATCCCGACCTGTCCGGTGCCGTCGGGGCGGCCGAGATCACCGGTTCCCCGCTCCGGCCGGAGGACGTCGGCGCCCCGAGACGGACCGCCGTGGAGGCCGCGATCCTGCGGACCGCCGCCGGCACCGTGGTCCATCCGGTACGCCGTACCCCCGCGTCCCTGGTCGTGCAACTCGCCCACGACGAGCCGCCCGCCCTGCTCGCCGCCGGATTCGCCGCGCGGCGGCAACCGCACCTGGCCGTCGCGATCCGTGACGGCGTCGCCGTGATCGGTCCCCTCGTGCCGGCCACCGGTGGCCCGTGCCTGCACTGCGTCGACCTGCACCGCAGAGAGCGGGACGGCGGCTGGACCGGGGCGCAGGCGGCCGTCTCCGGCGGCGCCGAGCCGTGCGCGGTGGCCACCCTGCTCGCCGCGACCGCCTACGCGGCCGGTGAGGTGCTCACCTTCCTCGACGGTGGGGCTCCGGAGACCCTCGGTGCCGCTGTGGAGATCGCCGCGCCCGGCCGTTTCCGTCGCCGGACCTGGGCGCCGCACCCCGCCTGCGCGTGCCAACGGCGCCGTCGGAGGCCAACCTTCACCGGACCTTCACCGCATAACCGCCAAACCACCTTGCGACGGGCCGGGTGAGGGGAACCGTCGGTCACAATGATCTGGTGACGGACATACCGCGCCGCGCCGCGTCCCGGACCGCAAAGCTCGCCGCTCTACCGCTCGGCTTCGCCGGGCGCGCCGCACTGGGTCTCGGTAAACGGGCAGTCGGCATCGCCTCCGACGTCATCTCCGCCGACATCCAGCAGCGCACCGCCGAGCAGCTCTTCAGCGTGCTGGGCCAGCTCAAGGGCGGAGCGATGAAATTCGGTCAGGCCCTGTCGGTCTTCGAGGCGGCCCTACCCGACGAGATGGCCGGCCCCTACCGGCAGGCGCTGACCAAACTCCAGGAGGCGGCGCCACCGATGCCGGTGGCGAACGTGCACAAGGCGCTGGCCGAACAGCTCGGGCCGGACTGGCGGGACCTGTTCGCCGAGTTCGACGACAGCCCGGCCGCCGCCGCCAGCATCGGCCAGGTGCACCGGGCGGTCTGGAAGCTGCCACCGGCCCGCCGCAACGGGAAGCCGAAACTGCTGCCCGTGGCCGTCAAGGTGCAGTATCCGGGAGCGGGCGACGCCCTGGTCTCCGACCTCAAACAACTCTCCCGGCTGGCCGGCATGTTCAAGATCATCCAGCCCGGGATGGACGTGAAACCGCTGATCGCCGAGCTCCGGGACCGGATCATCGAGGAACTCGACTACGAGATGGAGGCGGAGACCCAGCGCACGTTCGCCGCCGCCTACCAGGACGACCCGGAGATCTTCGTCCCCCGGGTGGTGACGTCCGCGCCACAGATCCTGGTCACCGAATGGGTCGACGGCACCCCGCTGTCCGCGGTCATCGCCGACGGCACCCAGGCCGAACGCGACGAGGCCGGCCGGCTGATGGCGATCCTGCACTTCTCCGCACCCGGCCGGGCCGGGCTGCTGCACGCCGACCCACACCCCGGCAACTTCCGGATCCTTCCCGACGGCCGTCTCGGCGTCATCGACTTCGGCGCCGTCGCCCGCCTGCCGGGGGGCCATCCCGAGCCGATCGGCCGCCTCGTCCGGCTGGCCCTGGACGGCGAGGCCGAGGCGGTCGTCGACGGTCTGCGCGAGGAGGGATTCATCAAGCCGGCCGACGACATCGACGCGCAGGCCCTGCTGGACTTCCTGCTCCCGATGATCGAGCCCGTCGCGGTCGACCGTTTCCGCTTCACCCGAAGCTGGATCCGCAACGAGGCCGGCCGCCTGGCGAACCCCCGGGGGCCGGCGTACGCATTGAGCCGCAAACTCAACCTGCCCCCGTCCTACCTGCTGATCCATCGGGTGACGCTCGGTTCGATCGGAGTCCTCAGCCAGCTGGAGGCCGAGGCCGGCTACCGGGAGATCCTCCAGAAATGGTTGCCGGGCTTCGCCCCGGTCCCCTGACAGAGGGCGTCCCCCGCCGGCGAGATTCCGGCCCGCTCGAGTGTGAACGCGTCTGCCCTTCCCGGTGTACCCACCAGTGAGGAGCCAACCGGCCCACTCGAGCGGGGGACACCATGGGCACTGTGGACGGGAGACTCGTCGCTGACTGCGTGAAGCTCTGGCAGGCAGGCGAGTACCAGCTCAAGCCCTTGGCTGACCACTATCGCAACGTCATCACCGCGGTCCTGCGGTCAGAGGCGGGGCTCTCCGCTCTGGGGCGGGACAGCATGCTCGGCGGTCCCTACGGTCCGTTCCGAACCGCCTGGCAGACACTGGCCGATCAGGCGATCGAGAGTCTCCGTACGACCTCCGAGAGTCTGGCCGCCACCGCAGACGTCCTGATCCTCGCGGCCGATTCGTATGCCGGCACCGACCGTGACAATGCCGAGGCCTTCGAGTCCGAGTGCGCCAGAATCGAGGCCGCGCTGCCCGGGGTAGAACTCCGATGAGTTACGAGGAACTGCGGCAGCACGCGGCCCGGATAGAGGAGCTGGCGGCGCTGGAGTCCCTCAAGAAGTTCGGGATGCGGTTCGTGGGCGGGCGGAGCATTCCCGGTGAGGAGCACGTGGATCAGCCTGCCGGACACTTCCGCTCTCGCGGCGATGTACGACCAGCTGTTCCTCGCCGCCGAGATGCTCGCGACCGGATCCGGTGCGATCACCGATCCGGTACACGGGGGGCGATGACACAGTCCGACATCCCGGCCGGGGCCGACCTCGATCGCACGCTGATCACCGTCCACTGTGACGTCGACCGGTCCAGGCCCGAGTTGAGCCCCGGCGCGCCGTACAACTGAGGCGGTCAAAGGAAAACGGCCCGTCCGCAGTGGCGGACGGGCCGTTTCTCATCGCTGGTGGTCGTCAGAGTCCGGCGCCGAGTTCACGGGACGTCCGGCTGCGGGCGTCCATCGTGATACGGCGGGCGGAGCGGTAAGCCTCAGGTGCACGGTCACGCTGAGGCCGAGGCATTCGAGCCCTCGACAACGCCTCTTGGATGAGTCTCATCTTCATGTCTCCGTTCGAAGGCATCTCGGTTCTCGGCTTTCGGGTTTCGATCTCGGTCATGGGGAGGGTGGTCATCTCATGCGGCCAGACGAACGGAGCTGCGAGTGTCGAGGCCGTTGGCGGCGAGGCGCTCTTCCACCTCGACAGCCAGCTCGGCGTCGCGGGCGACGTCGGCCTTACGCGGACGGCCACGGGGCCGCTTGCGCGGGACGACAGCGCCACGCTCGAAGATCTCGCCACCCCAGACACCCCAGGGCTCCGCACGGTCGACCGCACCGGCCAGGCACTCGGCGCGCAGCGGGCAGTCCCCGCAGAGCGACTTGGCCAGCTCCAGCTGGGCCGGGGAGTCGGAGAACCACATGTCCGGGTCGAACTTCCGACAGGGCAGGTTTGCCTCGAGGTCGACGGTCATGTCGATCGGGGCCAGCGCCAGACTCATAAAGCCCGGTCACCTCTCTCTTCTTCTCGATCTTCTGGATCGTGTTTCAGGTCGTGCATCCGGCCGGTTCGGCCGGAAAAGAATTGAGGCCGCGGATCCCGGTTAGGGGTTCCGCGGCCTCGAGGTGAGCCGGTGGTCTGTTGTCAGACCGGCCTTCCTCGAGGCGGGACACCGCTGCCACCATCCGTGTAGCGCTTGCTGGAGATGGTGATGTTGCTGCCCTTGAAGCCAGTGGTCCCGTTGTTGCCTTCGATGCGCACCAGGGCAGATTCGCCCAACTCGGCCTGGGCCGGGACCTGGTGCACCCGCGGAGCCGGGACGAGCCTTGCCGCGGTCGGCAGGGTCCGGACGAGCTCAACCTGGGTCCGCTCAGCAGCCATCCACGCCGGAGCGGCGGTGGCGGGCAGCGAAACGGGCAGAGCACAGGCGTGGTTCAGCGGCATGGACGCAACTGTCATCGTGATTTCGAGCTTCATCGTGGCCACCTCCTCCATCGCGTTGCACTCGTAGTCGAACCTCGGCGAATCCACTGCTCGCCAAGGTGTGTCCTGAGGCTATGCCTGCCCTACACGGGAGGGCAAACGAATTTAGCCACTAGTTTTCAAAGTTTTTCTGCGCAAGGTCATCGGGGCTGGCGCCGGCCACGAGAGCGAAGACCGCGTCGCCGTACTGACCCAGCTTGCGGGGGCCGATCCCGGCGATCGCGAGCAGTTGTGCCGGTTCCGTCGGGCGGCGCTCCGCCACGGCCACCAACGTCGCATCGGTGAACACCACGTAAGCAGGGACTTTGAGTTCAGCGGCGGTGACCGCGCGCCACACCTGGAGACGCTCGTGGAGGTCTTCGTCCAGGTCGGACGGGCAGGTGGGACAGCGGCCCAGTTTGCGGTCGGCGCCGGCCAGCAGGGTGGCTCCGCAGATGCGGCACAAGGACACCTGAGGGCGGCGGCGGTCGGGTTTCCGACCCGGCTCGACGGTACGGGACTCGGTGGCGCCACCCTTGGTGAGCTGCGGCAGGAACCGGCACGGGCGACGGGTCCGGCCGCCCGGGGCGCGCGACTGGCCGTACGACAGCCAGAGCAGTTGCCGGGCCCGGGTCACCCCGACGTAGAGCAGTCGGCGTTCCTCCTCCAACTGCTCGGCCGTTTTCGCGTACGTCGTCGGAAGGGTGCCGTCGGCGAGCCCGGCCAGGAAGACCGCGTCCCATTCGAGGCCTTTGGCCGAGTGCAGCGAAGCCAGAGTGACGCCGGACACAGTTGGTGCGTGCTGTTGTTCGGCACGGCGGATCAGCTCGTCGTTGAAGGCGGCGAGCGAGATGTCGCGCTGGACCCGCCCGGCCTCGCCGATCGGCAGGATCTCCGGCGACGCCGCGTACTCCTCGGCGAGCGCGACCAGGGCGGCCAGTGCCTCCCACTGCTCGCGTGCCGCGCCGCCGGGCGGTGGCTGCTGCCGGTTCCAGCCGGTCGCGGCCAGCGCCTCCACGACCGCCTCGACGAGCGGCGTCTCCCCCGGGATGGACCGGACGGCGGCGCGCAGCGCGACCATCGCCTGCCGCACCTCGGCCCGCTCGAAGAATCGTTCGGCGCCCCGCACCACGTAGGGCACCTCGGCGTCGGCGAGCGCCTCCTCGTACGTCTCGGACTGCGCGTTGGTACGGAAGAGGACCGCGATCTCGCTCGCCGGGGTGCCGGCGGCGATCAGTTCCCGGCAGCGCCGGGCCACCGCAACCGCCTCGCTGTGCTCGTCCGGGAAGATCTTGAGTTCGGGTTCGGGCCCGGACGGACGCTGGCCGACCAGTTCCAGTCGCAGTTTCGCCTCGGTGCCACGGGCCTGCCGGATCACCGCGTTGGCGAGCCCGACCACCTGCGGCGTGGACCGGTAGTCACGGACCAGCCGGACCACCACGGCACCACGGCGCTGGCGCGGGAAATCGATGAGGTACGCCGAGGTGGCACCGGTGAACGAGTAGATCGTCTGACTCGCGTCCCCGACCACCGTCAGGTCGTCCCGGCCGCCCAGCCAGGCATCGAGCAGCCGCTGCTGCAGCGGGTTGACGTCCTGGTACTCGTCGACGACGAAATGCCGGTACTGGGCACGGATCTGGTCGGCGACGTCCTGGTGCTCCTCGATGCCCCACACCGCGGCGCGCAGCAGGTCCTCGAAGTCGATCACACCCTGCCTGCGTTTGAGCTGCTCGTAGGCGGCGAACACCTCGGCCACCCGGGCCGGTTCGTACGGCGGCTCGCGCAGTGCCTTGGCCGCGGCCACCGCGTACTCGCCCGGCTCGACGAGGGACGACTTGGCCCACTCGATCTCGCCGGCCAGGTCGCGGGCGGCGGCGCGGTCGGTGCGTACCCCCGCCTTGGCCGCCGCGAGGCCGACCATCCGGGCCTTGCTCTCCATCAGCTCGGGCATCCGCCGGCCATCGAGCAGGCGTGGTGCGAAATAGCGCACCTGGCGCAGCGCTGCGGCGTGGAAGGTCCGGGCCTGCACCCCGCCGGCACCGAGGGCACCGAGCCTGGCCCGCATCTCGGCCGCGGCCCGTGCCGTGAAGGTCACCGCGAGCACGTGCCGGGGGCTGATCTCGCCGGACATCGTCCGATACGCGATCCGGTGGGTGACCGCCCTGGTCTTGCCCGTGCCGGCGCCGGCCAGGATGCAGACCGGACCGGCGGGCGCGGTCACCGCCGTACGCTGATCCGGGTCGAGCCCGGCCAGCACTGCTTCAGTCCGCACGGTAGGGAATCATGACACCCCGGCGGGGTGTTGTGCTTGTCAGCCGCACCGCGGTGTGACCTGTATCGAAGGAGTCTTGACGGATGCTGACCATGTACTCGACGTCCTGGTGTGGGTACTGCCACCGCCTCAAGTCGCAGCTCGACCGGGAGGGCATCGCCTACGACGTCGTCGACATCGAGCAGGACGAGGCCTCGGCCGCGTTCGTGCGCAGCGTCAACGGCGGTAACCAGACGGTGCCGACCCTGAAGTTCGCCGACGGCTCGGCTCTGACGAACCCGTCGATCGTCCAGGTCAAGCAGCACCTCGCCACCATCGCGGCGTGATGGTCGGGAGGGGCCCGCGGCCCCTCCCGCAACCATTTACGGGATCAGCGCCGGGATGCTCGAGTCGAGCAGTCCGCGCTCCTTGAGCGCCCCGTAGAGCGGCGTGGTCTCCGGGTAGTGACCCCACTGGTGGTCGCCGTCGCCGTCGCCGAAGCCACCGAGCAGCTGCTTCTGCACCTCGGTGAGGTTCGCCCACTCCGGCCGGTTCGGCAGGTCGGCGTTCTCGTCGCGCATGGCGATCCAGCGCGGGGTGTAGCCGAAGAACGCACCGACGCGGGTGATGTCGGAGTAGTTGTCCGACCGGGCGTGCCAGATCCGCCGGTCGAAGACGACCAGGTCGCCGGCGTTCGCGGTGATCTGCGTCGCGCCGTCGGGCGCGGGCCACGGGACACCACGGCTCGGCGGGCCGGGCAGCCAGTTGGTCTTGTGGCTGCCCGGCAGCACGGTGAAGTTGCCGCGGCCGGTCTCGCTCACGTCCGAGAACCAGTACGCCAGCTTGACCGACAGCATCGGCCGCGGGTCGGTCTCGATCTCCCGGTTCTGCCGTCCGCCGTCCTGGTGCCAGTGCCACCATTGTTTCTGCTTCTGGTGCAGCTGCGGGTGAACGTCGATGTGCGAGTGGTAGATGTGCAGGTTCCACCCGAGCAGCGACCAGATGTACTTGAAAGCCTTGGGGTGATCGATCAGGAAGGCCAGCTCGGGGACGTGCGCGATCGGCGAGAGCTGGTGCAGGGCACCGGTCGCGCTCAGCTCGCCCGCGGACTTCTGCTTCTCGTAATACCCCAGGATCGCGGCGCGGCCGGCCTCGATCTCGCTCTCACTCAGCACCGACGGCACGACGATGTAGCCGTCCCGGTCGAACGCCTCCCGCTCCTCCGCGGACATCGGCGTCCACGCCGGCGCCTCCACCTGAGTCATCGGTTCCCCTCTCGTCTTTGAAGGGAAGACGCGACGGACGCTCGAATGGGTTGCGCCTAACCAGAAAAATCTTCTGAGTCCTCGAGGAGCCACTTCTCGATCAGATAGAAGGCGATCGAAGAGCTCATCGGCACGCCGTGCGAGCCCTCACCGGAGAACATCTTCGCGACGTCCTCCCTGGTGAACCAGTGCGCCTCGTCGATCTCCTCCGGATCCAGCACCAGCGGCTGCCCCGGGTCGGCGATCCCCTGAAAACCGAGCATCAAGGAGCCGGGGTACGGCCAGGACTGGCTCCCTTCGTACCGGATCTCGGAGAGGTCGACGCCCACCTCCTCCTGCACCTCGCGGGCGACCGCCGCCTCCGCCGACTCGCCGGCCTCGACGAACCCGGCCAGGCAGGAGAAACGCCGGGACCCGTCGGGCCGGGCCGGCCAGGCCGCGTTGTGGCCGAGCAGGCAGCGCCCGGTCGGGCCGGCGACCCCGTCGTGCACCAGGATGATCATCGCCGGGTCGGTCCGCGGCCACATCATGGTGCCGTCCGGATCGACCCGCGCCCAGCCGGCCTCCACCACTGTGGTCGGTTTTCCGGTACGCGGCGAGTACAGGTGACTGCGGTGCCAGTTGCCGAGCGCGACCGCCGTGGTCAGCAGGCCGGTGTCGCGGGCGTCGAGCAGATGCCCGACCTCACGGAGGCCGGCCACGCGGGTGTCGCCGGCGGCGGTGAGCGGGGCGTCGACCGCCCAGTACGGCGTGCCGTCCGGGCCGACGCCGAGGAACCAGCGCTCGGCCTCCGGCGCCTCCGACGGTGGCACCAGGATCAGTGCGGCACCACCGTCGGGGCGGTCGTTGACCAGGGCCCGGCCGCCCTTGGCCAGGTCCACGACGAGGACCTGGCCGCGTTCCCAGGCGGCGGCGAGCCATGCGGAGTCCCGGCGGTGCTGGGCCGCGCGGTCGAGGGTGGTACGGGCGAGCGGCGGACCGCCCGGTTTCTCCGAGCTGATCACGCTGCGCTGCGCTCCACCACGGTCAGGGCGGACAGTTGCGGCTCGATCTTCTCGGCGTCGCCGAGGACCACGGTCACCGCACGGGACGGGGCGAGGTACTTCGAGGCGGCGGCGGCCACCTCCTCGCGGGTGGCCGCGGACAGCGCCGCGGAGTACTTCCGGAGGTGGTCGAGGCGGAGCCCGAACCCGGCGTACATGCTGGCCAGCCCGGCGAGCCCGGCCTGGGTGGACATGCCGAGCCGGAGCGTGCCGAGGGCATAGCGGCGGGCCTGTTCCAGCTCCTCCTCGCCGGGCGGGAGGCTGGCGATCCGGCCCAGCTCGTAGTTCGTCTCCAGCAGCGACGGGCCGGTCACCTCGGTGGCCACCTCGGCGGCGGCGACCAGCGCGGACCCGGCCACGTAGTGGTCGACCGACGAGTACGACCCGTAGGTGTAGCCCTTGTCCTCCCGGATGTTCTCGGTCCACCGGGACGAGAAGTAGCCGCCGAACACCAGGTTCGCCAGGTTGAGCGCCGCGTAGTCGGGGTCGGTGCGGGTCAGCGCGGGCAGCGCGATCCGCAGCGACGACTGCACCGACCCGGGCCGGTCGACGAGCAGCAGTGGACCGGTCTCCAGGGCGGGGGTGGGCGGCAGGCTGCCGTCCTGGGCACTGCCCGACCAGCCGCCGAGGACCTTCTCCGCGGTGTCGATCGCCTGGTCCGGGTCGATGTCGCCGACCAGTACGAGCACCGCGCCGTCCGGACGGACCCGGGCGGCGTGCAGTTCGCGCAGCGGGCCCGGCGACAGCACCCGGATCTCCTCGGGCGCCGGGGTCTGCACCGCGTACGGGTGGCTGCCGTACATCCGCTTGAGCAGGGCCACCCGGGCGAGGTGTGCCGGCTGGCTGAGCGCGACCTGGATGTGGTCGACGAGCCGGTCCCGCTCGGTGGACACCTCCTCGTCCGGATAGGTGGCGTCGGTGAGAACCGAGGCGAGCAGTTCGAGCGTCCGGTCGAGGCCGTCGGCGAGCGCGTTACCGCTGATCAGCAGCCGGTCCGGGTCGAGTCCGGCGGCCAGGCCGCCGCCGACCGCCTGCAACTCGGCGGCGATGTCGATGCTGTTCATACCGCTGGTGCCGGTGAAGAGCGCCTGCGAGAGCAGAGTGGCCGGGGCGAGCGGGGCCCGCCCGAACGGGATCCGCAGCCGCACCTCGACCAGCGGCACCGCGGACCGCCGGATCGCGATCACGGTGAGGCCGTTGGACAGGGTCCGCTCGCGCTCCCGCGGCAGGTTCAGCTCGGCGTCCGGCACCAGGTCCGGCAGGGTCTTGGTCACGAAGAGGCTCCCGGGAAGACTTCGACGGAGGCGCGGCGCTCGGGCCGCAGAGTGCCCGCGGCGGCGACGATCTGCTCCTCGCGCACCTCGCTGATCAGCTTGGGCAGGTCGTTGAGCAGTCCGGGGCGGCCACGCTGCAGCTCCAGGACGGCCATCGGCTGGGCCCGGCCGAGGACGTCGTCGGTGCCGTGCAGCGCGCGGGTCGCCATGCGGGCCTGGGTACGGTCCAGCTCGCCGGGCTTGAGGCCGTCGGCCGCCAGCCGGTCGAGCTCCTCGTCGATGGTGCGCAGCACCTTGCCGGCGTCGCCGCCCGGGGGCAGGTGGGCCTGGAGCAGCAGGGCGGTCGGGTTGCGCACGAGGTACTCGTCGCCCATGAAGCCGAGGTAGCCGCCCAGGGTGGTGGCCGTCCGGTCACGCTGGACCAGGCGCTCGACCAGCCGGGACGCGTCGCCGTCGGTGAGCACCTCGGCGAGCACCACGTACGGCAGGTAGTCCTCGAAGGTGCCGATCGGGTCGGGCACGCGCCAGCCGGCGGCGACGGCGGGCAGCGGGGCGATGCGATCGGTGTACGACTCGCGCCGTTCCCCGTTGATGTCGGGCTCGTCGAAGTCCGGCAGCTGCGGGGCGGGCCGGGCCGGGACGTCACCGAAGTGCCGCTCGATCATCGTGGTCGCCTCGGCCACGTCGAAGTCGCCGGCGACCGAGAGCACCGCGTTGCCGCAGGCGTAGTAGCGGTCGAAGAATCCCTGCGCGTCCTCGACGGTGGCGCTCTCCAGATCCTCGAAGGAGCCGTAGCCGTCGTGCGCGTTGGCGAAGGTGCTGAACATCACCGGTGGCAGTTTCAGCCACGGGAACCCGCCGTACGGCCGGTTCAGCACGTTGACCCGGATCTCCTCCTTGACCACGTCGACCTGGTTGCGCAGGTTCTCCTCGGTGAGCCGGGGGCCGCGCATCCGGTCCGCCTCGAGGAACAGGGCGCGTTCCAGACCACCGGTCGGCAGCACCTCGAAGTAGTCGGTGTAGTCGAGGTGGGTGGAGCCGTTGAAGCTGCCGCCCGCACCCTGCACGTGGCGGAAGTGCGCCAGCTTCTCCAGGTTCTCCGAGCCCTGGAACATCAGGTGCTCGAAGAGGTGGGCGAAACCGGTTCGGCCCTCCGGCTCGCTACGGATGCCGACGTCGTAGACGACGGCCACGCCGACCACCGGGGCGCTGCGATCCGGAGAGAGGACCACGCGCAGACCGTTGCCGAGCGTGAACCGCTCGACCGGGTATTTCGTCGCGGGGATCTTGATTTTGGGCGCCACGGTACGAATCTAGCCGACACGCCTCCGTAGTCGAGTGGCGACGCCGAGTAAATACATCAATATCCGTTCGCGATCTTCCGCCGCGAATCGGACCCCGTACGGCGCGTCGATGTCGTTCCCGTCACCCCAACGGTGGAACCCGGGCACGATACAACCCGAAAAGCCCCCGGATGGCGGTTTCCCACGGCCCGGGCCAGGGTTGACGCACCAAACCCATATGGTCCAGTATTCCCATCCAACAGATAGGCATACCGAAGTATCCGCGGGAGGGGGAGCGCGTCGTGTACGTCTCGGCTCGCACGGACTACGCCGTACGCGCGATGCTGGCGGTCACCGCCGAGCACCCACGCCTGGTGAAGGCCGCCGGACTGGCTGCCGTCCAGGACATCCCGCTCAGCTTCCTTCAGGGAATCCTGCTCGATCTGCGCCGCGCCGGACTGCTGCACAGTCATCGTGGCGTGGACGGCGGGTACGCCTTGGCACGCCCCGCCGAGGAGATCACCGTCGGCGACGTCGTTCGCGCCGTCGGGGGTGCCCTCACCACGGTCCGTGGGCTGCCCACGTCCACGGCGACCTACCACGGTGCGGCGACGGCGCTGCACGACGTGTGGGTCGCCGTCGAGGCGGCCATCGAGGGTGTGGTCGACCACAAGACCCTGGCCGAACTCTCCCACATCTCAGTGAGAAGAAATTAGGAGTGAGCATGAGCTCCCGCACCCTCCGTGCGCTGGCCCTTGCCTCGGCCGCGCTGGTGGCCACGACCGCGCTGGCCGCCTGCGGTTCCAAGGACGAGGACAAGACCGCCGCCGAGGCCGCCGCCGGTAACGCGGCCGAGGCCCCGGCCATCAAGCTGGGTTACTTCCCCAACATCACCCACGCCCCCGCCCTGGTCGGCGTGAACAAGGGCCTGTTCGCCGAGAAGCTGGGCGGCACCAAGCTGGAGGCGACCACCTTCAACGCCGGCCCGGCCGCGATCGAGGCGCTGCTCTCCGGCGCGATCGACGCCACCTACATCGGCCCGAACCCGGCGATCAACGGCTGGTCCAAGTCCAAGGGCTCCGCACTGAAGATCATCGCGGGCAGCACCTCGGGCGGCGCCGGCCTGGTCGTCAAGGAGGGCATCAACACCCCGGCCGACCTCAAGGGCAAGAAGATCGCCACCCCGCAGCTGGGCAACACCCAGGACGTCGCGCTGCGCGCCTGGCTGAAGCAGAACGGCCTCAACGCCGACACCAGCGGCGGCGGCGACGTCTCGGTCCTGCCGCAGGACAACGCGACCGCGATCCAGGCGTTCGCGCAGGGCACCATCGACGGCGCCTGGGTGCCGGAGCCCAACTACAGCAAGCTGGTCCTCGAGTCCAAGGGCAAGGTCCTGGTCGACGAGAAGACGCTGTGGCCGAACCAGGAGTTCGTGACCACCCACCTGATCGTCAGCCAGGAGTTCCTGAAGAAGTACCCGGGAACGGTCAAGAAGCTGCTCCAGGGCCACATCGCGGCGGTCAAGTACATCAAGGACAGCAACGCCGACGCGCAGAAGGCCGCAAACGCCCAGATCGAGGCGCTCACCAGCAAGCCGCTGAAGGACGAGATCCTCACCGCCGCGTTCGCGAACCTCAAGTTCACCTACGACCCGATCGCGTCCTCGCTCTTCACCAGCGCGAAGCACGCGGAGGAGGTCGGCCTGCTCGACCCGGTGGACCTGCAGGGCATCTACGACATCACGCTGCTCAACGAGCTGCTGAAGGCGGACGGCCAGGCCGAGGTCAGCGACACCGCGGTCTGATCCCGCGGAACGAGGAGGAGGGCGAGTATGAGCACGGTCGTCCGGATCGACGATGTCACCAAGCAGTACGGTTCGGGGAGCAACGCTCTGCTCGCCCTCGACCACGTCTCGCTCGATGTCGCCCAGGGGGAGTTCGTCTGCCTCCTCGGCGCCTCCGGCTGTGGCAAGAGCACCCTGCTCTCGCTGGTCGCCGGCCTCGACCAGATCACCACCGGCACCCTGGACATCGGCGGGCGCCACGTCGCGCTGATGTTCCAGGAGGCCGCCCTCTTCCCCTGGCTCTCGGTGGCCGGCAACGTCGAGCTGCCGCTCAAACTCCAGGGGGTGGGCCGCGCCGACCGCAGGAAGCGGGCCCGGGAGTTGCTCGAGATCGTCCGGCTGGACGGTTTCGACGACAAGCGCCCGCACGAACTCTCCGGCGGGATGCGGCAGCGTGTCGCGCTGGCCCGCGCGCTCGCCCAGAACGCCGACGTCCTGCTGATGGACGAGCCGTTCGGCGCGCTCGACGCGATGACCCGCGACATCCTGCACGACGAACTGGAACGGATCTGGCGCGAGCAGGAACTGACCGTTCTCTTCGTCACCCACAACGTGCGCGAGGCGGTCCGCCTCGGCGACCGGGTGATCCTGCTGAGCAGCCGGCCCGGCCGGGTCATCGAGGACTTCAAGATCGGCCATCCGCGCCCGCGGCGCATCGACTCCCCTGAGGTCTCCGGCCAGGCCGCCGAGATCACCGACCGGCTCCGTGCGGAGGTGGCACGTCATGCCAACTGAGGTCGTCGAGAAGCAGAAGCAGGCGGACGAGGTCAGCGGCCTCGACGCTCTCGAGCTCGGCCCGAAGAAGGAGAAGGGCGCGCTCGGCCGGCGCGTCTGGAGCAGCTTCTGGCCCAAGGCGCTGGCCATCGCGATCGTCGTCGGCGCGTGGCAGATCGTCTACCTGTCCGAGTGGCGGCCGGCCTACGTCTTCCCGCCGCCCGCCGACGTGTTCGCCGAACTCGGCGCGTTGATCACCGAGCCGAAGTTCTGGGACGGCGTACAGCTGACCATGACCCGGGCGCTCACCGGATTCGCCCTGGCCGTGGCGATCGGCACGCTGATCGGCGCGGCGGTCTCCCAGTTCCGGCCGCTGCGCGCCGCGATCGGCTCGCTGATCACCGGCCTGCAGACCATGCCGTCGATCATGTGGTTCCCGCTCGCCATCCTGCTCTTCCAGCTCGGTGAGAAGGCGATCCTTTTCGTGGTCGTCATCGGCGCCGCACCGTCGGTGGCGAACGGCCTGATCAGCGGGATCGACTACGTGCCGCGAACCTGGCTGCGGGTCGGCCAGGTGATGGGCATGAGGGGCATCGCGAAGTACCGCCACCTGATCCTGCCGGCGTCGCTGCCGTCCTTCGTCTCCGGCCTCAAGCAGGGCTGGGCGTTCTCCTGGCGCAGCCTGATGGCCGGGGAACTGCTGGTCATCGTGCCGGGCACGGTCTCGATCGGGGTACGGATGCAGACCGCCCGCGACCTGAGCGACGCGGTCGCGGTGCTCGCCTACATCATCGTGGTGCTGGTCATCGGCATCCTGGTCGACCAGTTCTTCAACGCCGCCGACGGCGCCCTGCGCAAGCGGTGGGGCCTGACCGGCAACTGATCTAAATCGGCCGAACCGAGTCGAGGACCTCGTCCACCACGTGGTCGAACCGCCGGTGGGTGTCCGGGATCGAGACGTACAGGACCGCCGCCGTCGGCTTACCGACGTCGATGACCGCCACCGCGGAGAGTTCCGAGGTGGCGGTCAGGCCCGGTTCCTTGAAGCTCAGCCGGAACTCACTCACCCACGCCGGCCGCCCGCCGAGGGTCGTCACCTCGTCGCGCAGCGGCTGCATGCTGTTCGGCTGCGGGTAGTACTCGGCCCGCACGTCCGCCGCGACCTGCCGGCCCACACACTCCAGATCGAGCGTCACCGCGTCGTTGTCGGCCGCCGGAACCGCCGCCGACAGGATCGACGCATGGTACTGCCCACCCTGGTAGACCTCGGTCACGAAGTGCTGCCCCGACCCGGTACGGCACCTCCAGGGTGCCCGCCCTCCACACCTCGGTCCAGGGGGTCCAGGGCGCCCCGTACCTCTTGTAGGTGATCCCGGCATCCGGATCGACGGTGCGCTCGCCGTCGGCCGGCGGTGGTGCCGGAACGCTCGGCGCGGTGGGCGCCGCGCCGCCCGGTGACACCGTCGGCGCCGGGCAGGCCTGCGCGAGCGGCGGCCGCAGATCGGCCGGCGCCGCCGCCTTCTCCCCGAACGGATCGCCGTCACCGCCGAAGATCATCACGAGCAGCACGGCCAGGCCGGCCGCCAGGATCACCCCGGCCACCCCACCGAAGATCCTCAACTGCCGCCGGCGCCGTTCCGGTCCATCCGGGCCGGTCGGCTCCGGGGGTGCCTCGGGCTGCGGTCTCTCCCCGGGTACGCGGTACGCCGTCACCATCCCCGACGACCACGGCCCGCCCGCCCGCTCCCAGGCGGGCGTCGGTGGCTTCGGCTCGGACATGCACACCAGTGAACACCACCGTCGCCGTGACCTGGGCGGCCCACACCCCGTCCCACAGGCGGACAAGCGTGCCGAAATTGTGCTGGCGACCCGAGCCGTTCCTGGAAACTTCGGTTACCGTGCTGCCATGGAACTGGTGTATCCCCCGGTCGTCGCCCTGGCCAAGACGATGTTCCGCGTGCTCGACAACAAGATCGTCGTCGAGGGCGCCGAGCACATCCCCCCGACCGGCGGGGCGGTGCTGGCCAGCAACCACTCCAGCTACCTGGACTTCATCTACTGCGGCTTCGGCGCACAGCCGGCCGACCGGCTGGTCCGTTTCATGGCGAAGAAGCAGGTCTTCGACCACAAGATCAGCGGTCCGCTGATGCGCGGCATGCGGCACATCCCGGTCGACCGCAAAGCCGGCACCGCCGCCTTCAAGCACGCCATCGACTCGCTGAAGAGCGGCGAGATCGTCGGGGTCTTCCCCGAGGCGACGATCAGCGAGTCGTTCACCATCAAGGCGCTCAAGTCGGGCGCGGCCCGGATGGCCCAGGAGGCCGCCGTCCCGCTGATCCCGATGGCCGTCTGGGGGCCGCACCGGCTCTGGACCAAGGGGCGCAAGAAGGAGCTGACCAAGCGCCACGTGCCGGTCATCATCAAGATCGGTGAGGCGATCCCGGTGGCCGCGGACGCGACGCCGGAGGCGATCACCGCGACGCTGAAGGAGCGGCTGACCGTGCTGCTCGACGCGGTGCAGCAGGCCTACCCCGACAAGCCGGCCGGGCCGGACGATCGCTGGTGGCTGCCGGCGCACCTGGGCGGCACGGCGCCACTGCCGAGCCCCGCCGCATCCGTCTGACGCCCACGCGGCATCCGTCTGACGGCCCCACGGCATCCGTCTGACGTCCCCGCCGCATCCGCCTGACGTCCCCGCGGCATCCGTCTGACGCCCACGAAAAACGGTGCCGGACCCCCGAGGGGGACGGCACCGTTCTTGTTGGGGTGTGGGACGCCGGACGCCCGGCGCCCCACACCCTCGATCACAGCTGCCCGGCCGCACGAGGCGGCCGACACTCAGAAGTGAATCAGAGGGCCCGGATGTTGGCGGCCTGCGGGCCCTTCTGGCCCTGGGTCACCTCGAACTCAACCCGCTGGTTCTCTTCCAGGGCCCGGTAGCCGGACATCTGGATCGCAGAGAAGTGGGCGAAGACGTCGGCGCCGCCGTCGTCCGGGGTGATGAACCCGAAGCCCTTGTCCGCGTTGAACCACTTCACAACACCGGTAACCATGCTCGTCTCCTCGACGATCGATCGCTCCTGGCCATTATGGACGGGAGCGAGGTAATAAGACCCGCATTCTGTGGGTCTCGTGTCGCCGTACTGATCGCCCGACCGGAGAAACCCGGGTTACGACAAAGAGCGCCTGGGGCAGACTTCCCCACAGGCGCTCCTGAGTACTTGGGAACCAAACTGACAACGATGAGGAGCCTAGCACGGAGAGGAGGACCGCAAGGTGCTCGGCGTACAACTCGCATGGCAGCTAAAGACCGCGGGTTTGGCGTGGAAGCCGCAGCTCGGCGACCGTTTCGCCATTCCGGATCGGGACCTGGACGACGAGGTCTTCGTGCTCAGCAACATGACCATCCAGGTGCACGATCGCCCGGAGGGGCGGATCATCGGCTTCAACGGCACCACCGAGTGGGCGCTCGACGATGTCGAGCTGGACGAGGCGCTGTGGCTGCCCCGCGAGGACCAGCTGCGCGAACTGCTCGGCGGCACCTTCCGGTCACTGCACAAGCATCAGGACACCCACACGGTACGGACGGAGCTGCTCGGCCGGCCACAGGACTTCACCGCGCCCACCGCCGAGGAAGCCTACGCCGCCGCCCTGCTCCACCTCCTCGCCGTCGCCCTCTGACACCCTCCAGCCCATCTCACTCTGACACCCCGGCCTACCGTCCCGCCGTGAGCCAGCCGGGCTCGCCGGGCACCGGCAAGACCCCGGCTGGCTCTCACCGCTGTCTCAAGGACGTTGAGACAGCGGTGAGAGCCAGCCGGGGGTTGATCTTCACTCGTGGCCGGCCGGGATCTCCTCGATCAGGGCGGCCAGTTCGGCGGCGTCCATCAGGTCGGCCGGGCGGACGGTGACCTGCTCACGGACATAGTGGAACCCGGCACGCACCTTCCGCACCGGCACCCCGGCCAGCGATGCCCAGGCGATCCGGTACGCCGACAGCTGAACCGCCGCGGCCTCCGCCTCCGCACCGGACGGGCGACGGCCGGTCTTCCAGTCGATCACGTCGAACCGGCCGTCCGGGTCGGCGTAGACCGCGTCCATCCGGCCCCGGATGACCACCCCGGCGACCGTCGTGGCGAACGGCACCTCCACCTCGACCGGCGTCCGCTCCGCCCACTCCCCCGTCAGGAACGCCTCTTGCAGGGCCGCCAGCTCGTCGTCGGCCGCGGCACCCTCGTCGGCCGCACCCGGCAGGTCGTCGATGTCGAGCAACCGGACCGCGCCGAACCGCTGCTCCAGCCAGGCGTGGAACGCCGTCCCCCGGCGAGCCTGCGGCGCCGGACGGTGCGGCAGGGGACGGCGCAACGACCGGGCCAGCGACTGCGGGTCCCTGCGCAGCACTACCAGCTGCGACACCGACAGGTGAGGCGGCACGGTCACCTCGATCGGGCCGTCCTTGCGGGTCCGCTCCTCCCGCTCGGCCAGCAGCAGTCTCGCCTCCCGCCTCCAGCGGGCGATGTCCGGGTCCTCGGCCTCGGCGGCCCGGTCCGCCGCCTCGACCGCGGCCAGCAGCCCGGCCCGTTCCACCCCTCCGGCCGGCTCCTCCTCGCCGGACACGGGCGAGCCTGGGGCCGTCGCGGGCTGCGGCGGCCCGCTCACCGCGTCCGAGGTGGGTGCTTCCTGATCAGGATCGGTCTCGCCGGGAGCGGTGCGCGGGCCGGGCTGGCGTGGGAGCGGGGGCGGCTTCACAGCAGCCGGCCCGGTTGCGCCGGCGTCTTCAGGGGCAGCCGACCCCACCCCACCTACTTCTCCGGGCGCGGCCGGAGCGGTCCCGCCCACTTCTCCCGGTGCGGCCGGAGCGGTCCCGCCCACTTCTCCGGGGGCGGCCGGGCTCGGCAGGGAGGCGGGAGCGGCCGGGCTCGGCGGGGAGGCGGGGGACGTTTGGGTGGGCCGTACCCCCGGGGTGGGGTTCGACCAGCCGGCGTCGCCGGGGATCTCGCCCGGACCGGCGAGGCCGACCAGATCGGCCGCGAGGCCGGCGCGTGCCGCCACCTGCGGGTCCGCGGCCGCCAGGTCGGCGAAGGCCTCGGCCGCGGACGCGTCCGGGTTCTCGATCATGCGGCGGATCAGGTCGGCGGCAGCCGCCATCGCCGGACGGCGCAGACCGAGCGGGTCGGCCGGCCACTCGGCCGTCGCCACCACCTGATCGCTCGGATTGCTGTCGCCCGGCGCCGGCTCCGGCGTCCACACGTCGACCACCCCGGCGCCGTCCGCGCACGTCTGGCGGATCTCGTCGAGGAAGACCGACGGGCCGCGCGGGCGTTTCACGCCGTCGCCCCACCAGTAGCCGGAACACAGCAGCAGCCGGCGCGGCCGGGTGACCGCGACATAGGCGAGGCGGCGCTCCTCCCGCTCGTCGTGCTCCCGCCAGGAGCGACTGAACGTGGTCACCGCGCCGGCCACGTCCTTCTGGTCCCTGGCGGCGGACAGGTCGAGCAGCGGAAGGCCCGACGAGTCGCCGCGCAACGGGAACGGCAGCACCCCGATCCCACCCAGATAGTGGTCGGACGACCGGGCCAGGCCCGGCCAGACGCCCCGGCACAGGCCGGCCGCCGACACGACGTCCCATTCCAGGCCCTTCGCGGCGTGCGCGGTCAGGATCTGCACCGCGCCCTCGACCACGTCGACCTGGCCCGGTTCCAGGCCGCGTTCCTCCTCCTCGGCGGCGGCCAGGAACGCCAGGAAACCGGCGACGGTGCCGGACTCGTTCTCGGAGCCGTACCGGGTCGCCGCCTCACCGAGCGCGTCCAGGTGACCGCGGGCCAGACCGGCGTCCCCGGCGGCCCAGCCCCGCACCGCCACCTCCACGTCCAGGCCGATCGTGCGCTCGATGTCGGCGAGCAGGTCCGGCAGTGGCTGATCCAGGCGGCGGCGCAGCGCGGCCAGTTCCCGGCCGAACTCCTGCAGACGGCGGTGCCCCTCCGCCGAGTAGTTGCGGGGCGCGCCCAGGTCGGCCATCGCCTCGACCAGGGTCGCGTCGTCCAGCCGGTCCGTGGTGATCTGCTCCGGGTCGGTGGCCGTACGCCCGGACGACGCCACCCGGGCGCTGGCGATCACCCGCGACCGCCGGTGCAGTGCCACCAGATCACGCGGCCCGATCCGCCAGCGTGCCCCGGTGAGCAGCCGCAACAGTGACGCGCCGTCGGTCGGGTCGGCCAGCACCCGCAGCGTGCACACCACGTCCCGGACCTCGGGAGTGTCCAGCAGCCCGCCCAGGCCCACCACCTCGACCGGCAGGCCCCGCGCCCGCAGGGCCTCCTCGATCGCCGGGATCTGGCTGCGGACCCGGACCAGGACGGCGCTGGTCGGGCGGCGCTCCAGTGGGATCTCCCCCGGTGGTGCCGTCGGCATGCCGGCGGCCAGGCGCCACGCGGTCAGCATCGAATCGGCGATCCAGTTCGCCTCGTCCGCGTACGTCGGCAGCAGCGCACACGTCACCGTCCGGCCGCCGACCGCCTCCGCCGTCCGGTCCGCCGCCTGCAACCGGTGCACCTGGGCGCGCAACGGCGCCGACACCGTGTTCGCCACGCGCAGGATCTCGGGGCGGTTGCGCCAGCTCCGGGTCAGCGTGCGCACCCAGGCCGGATGGCCGGCCGAGTCACGGAACTCCTCCGGGAACCGTTCCAGCGTGCCCGCCGAGGCGCCCCGCCAGCCGTAGATCGACTGGCACGGGTCACCGACCGCGGTGACCGGATGCCCACCGCCGAACAGGTTGTTCAGCATCGTCACCTGGGCGTGGCTGGTGTCCTGGTACTCGTCGAGCAGCACGATCCGGAACCGGCCCCGTTCGATCGCCCCGACCTGCGGATGGTCCCGGGCCACCAGCGCGGCACGGGCCATCTGGTCGCCGAAGTCCATCGCTTCCAGGTCGAGTTTGCGCTGCTCGTAGAGGCGGACCAGGGGTAGCAGGGTGAGCCTGTTCTGCTGGCGGCGCAGCATCTCCGAGACGTCGGCGTAGACCCGGCCGGGGAATTCCTGCACGTCGGCGAAGAACCGGCCCGTCCACGCGGCCAGATCGTCCGGGCCCACCAGGTGCTCGGCCATCTCCGCCGCGAGCGCCAGCACGTCGTCGGTGACCGTGCCGGGCGCCCGGTTGAGCCCGGTCATCTCGCCCGTGTAGGTGCGGACCAGGGAATCGACGATCTGCCAGCGGGCCGCCTCGGTCAGCAGGCGTGCCGACGGTTCGTACCCGGCACGCAGGCCGTGCTCGGTCACCACCCGGGCGGCGTACGCGTGGTAGGTGGAGATGGTCGGCTCCCCGGCGAGCGCCTCGTCCCGGCCCAGACGGTGGCCCAGCTGCCCCAGCCGGGTGCGGACCCGGTGCGCCAGTTCCCCCGCCGCCTTCCGGGTGAAGGTGAGCCCCAGGATCTCGCCCGGATGCGCGTAGCCGTTCGCGACCAGCCACAGCACCCGCGACGCCATCGTCTCCGTCTTGCCCGACCCGGCGCCCGCCACCACCAGCAGCGGCTCCACCGGCGCCGCGATGATCGCTTCCTGCTCGGACGTCGGCTCCGGCAGGCGCAGCAGCCGGGCCAGCTCACGCGGCGTGAAACGGGGACCCGACCGGACCCGGCGGCGTGGCTGCGGGCCCTCGGTGAACAACGTCGGCTGTGTCATCAGTCCTGATCCGGTCCGTTCGGTTCCACGACCTGCCGGCCCTTGCCGGAGATCGGGCAGCTGGTGCGTACCGGGCACACCCGGCACCGGCTGTTCGCCACCGCCGAGAACGTGGACGCGGCCATCGCCGCCGCGGTCCGGCGCACCATGCCGTCCGCCCAGCCCGGATCGACCGCCTCGGCCAACGGCACCTGCATCTGCTCGCGGGCGTCCTTACCCGGACCCAGCTGCACCAGCGCCGCCCCACCACTGTCCGAGCCGTAATCCGCGAACGCACCCGCGTCGATCGCCGCCTGGTAGCCGCCGAGCTGCGCGTTCTCCGCCACGTCGGATGCCGACACGGCGGTCGTCTTCCCGGTCTTCAGGTCGATCACCACGAGCCGGCCGGCCTCGTCCACCTCCAGCCGGTCCACCCGGCCGGTCAGCTGGATCGGGTTCCGCTCGTCCTCCAACCGCACCGTGAACTCGTGCTCGATCGCCAGCAGCCGTCGCGGGTTCACCGCCAGCCAGCGCAGCAACTTGTCCACCATCGCCTGCGCACGATCCTGCTCCGGCCCGGCCAGCCACTGCGCGGCCAGCTCGATCGAATCGAACCGGGCCGACACGTACTCGACCAGTTTCTCCCGATCCGCGTTCGCGTCCTCCGCCAGCATCGCCGCGGCGTGCACCAGGTTGCCGATCCCCTGCGCCGGACCGGCCGGCGCCGCGCCACCATGCCGCTCCAGCAGCCAGCGCAGACTGCAACGCAGCGCACTCTCCATCGACGACGGCGTCACCTTGACGGGCTCGCCCTCGTCGACCAGCGGCCGATCGTCGGACAGCGGCCGCAGCCCCCACCACTCGTCCGGATGCGCTCCCGGCACCCCGGCGGCCGCGAGACGTGCGAGCTCAGCCGCCGCGGCGCGCCGCCGGCCGGGCGTCTCCACACTTCCCACCACGACGGTACGCAACTCGGCCACCAGCGAGGCCAGGGTGAGGGCCCGGGGTGGCCGCCCCACCGGCAGCTCCGTTTCCCCGTCTCCCAGCTCGCCCTCCGCCGGACCGTCGCGCCGGGCCGCGCCGCCCTCGCCGCCCGCCGGCTCACGCTCACTGCCGTCCGGCTCAAGAACGCGGTCCACGGGTTCGTGGCCCTCGCCTGCCTGGCCGGCCCCATCAAGGGCAGCGACGTCGCCGGCAGAGCCGTCCGCGCTGGCAGCGGGGGCCCCGCCAGCGGATTCGCGCTCGTCGGAGGCCGAGTCACCGCCCTCATCGAGGGTGAGTGCGCCACCACCGCCGGTGGGGTGGGTGGGCGCGTCCGGCGGGCCGGAGTCCCAGGGGTCCGGTGGTGGGGGGCCCGGCGGGAGTTCGCCGCCGGGGCCGCGGCGGGGGGTGGCCAGTTCGGTGAGGAAGCGGCTGGGCTGCTCCTCGCCGACCGAACCGCCGACGCTCGCCGACGCCACCGCGGTGACCACCAGACGGCGGCGGGCCCGGGTGGTGGCCACGTAGAAGAGCCGCCGTTCCTCGTCCAGCAGGGCCGACGTCTCGCCGAGGATCGCCTCCGGGCCGGTCGCCGGGCGGCCGGCCAGGACGTCCACCAGGCGTTCCGAACCGAGGAGACTGCCACGCAGCCGCAGGTCCGGCCAGATGCCCTCCTGGACACCGGCGAGGATCACCACGTCCCACTCCAGGCCCTTCGCCGCGTGGGCGGTGAGCAGCCGGACCGCCTCGCCGCGGTCGGCGCTCGGGGCGATCGAGTCGGCGGGCAACTCCTGGCCGAGAACGTGATCCAGGAAGACCGAGACACCGGCGCCGGGCAGCCGGTCCACGAAACGGGCCGCGGCGTCGAAGAGGACCACCATCGCGTCCAGATCGCGGTCGGCGGCCTCGGACCGCCACTCCCGGGCACGGGCCGAGTCGCGCTGATCCGGCATCGGGGTGTTGCCGGTGCTCATCGCATACCAGCGGTCGTGCAGTCCGCTCTCCCGCCAGACCGTCCAGAGGACCTGCTCAGCCGACGCTCCGGCCTCGGCCGCCGCCTCCCGGGCCACGGTCAGCAGACGGGCGACGGTCTGTGCCGGACGCGCCCAGCGCCGCTCCACCAGGTCGAGCCCCGCCGGATCGCGGATCGCGTCGACCAGCAGTTCACCGGAGGGACGGCGGTCACCGGCGCTGATCGCCAGGGCCCGCAGGCCCTGCCGCAGCCGGCGCTCGGCCAGCGGATCGGCCCCACCGAGCGGGGAGTGCAGCAACGCGACGGCTGCCTCCTCGTTCAGTGCCGCCGGGTCGACCGCGCAGCGCAGCAACAGCAGGAACGGTGCGACAGCCGGTTGCAGGTGCAGCGGCAGATCCTCGGCGTGAATGATCGTCGGCACCCCGGCGGCGGCCAGCGCCCGCTGCACCGACGGCTGCTGCAGCGTCGTCGACCGCATCAGCACCGCCATCCGTGACCACGGCACACCGTGCAGGAGGTGCGCTTCCCGCAGGGCGTGCGCGATGTAGGCCGTCTCGGCGGCCGTCGACCGGAACGTCCGGACCACAGCTCCCGGCACCGGCCCGAAATCCACCCCACCGTCGGCAGCCTCCGGACCACCGACGGCCCCCCAACCACCGACAGCTCCGGCGCTCCCAGCCGCCTCCGGGCCGCCGACGGGTCCGGCGCTCCCAGCCGCCTCCGGGCCGCCGACGGGTCGGGCCCCTCTCACCGCGTCCGAACCACCGGCCGACGCGGAACCACCGGCATCGACAGCACTGTTCGCGGGGGCCTGGCCGAGGGCGGATGCAACCGGGGCCGGGTCTCCCGCGGGTGTGCTGGCTCCGGTGGGCGGCGGGACCATGAGGCGGTGCCCCATCGGGCCGCGCATGCGGCGGGTCACCCGGCTGGTGGCGGTCAGCAACGGCGGGGCGGACCGGTAGTTGGTGTGCAGGACGACGGTTTCGGCGGGGGCGCCGGAGACCGACCGGAAACGGGGCGGGAAGGCGGGGACCACGGTCGGGTCGGCGCCGCGGAAACCGTAGATCGACGAGTCGGGATCGGCGAAGGCGACCAGGGCCTTTCCCCCGCCGGCGACCTGGGACAGCAGATCGACCTGGGCCGGGTCGGTCTCGGCCAGCTCGTCGACGTAGACGTGGGCCAGGCGGCGGCGCTCGGCCTCCAGCAGATCCGGATCGTCGGCGAGCAGGCCGGACGCGGCCCGGACCAACTCGGCCGGGTCGTAGGCGGCCGAGCCCCGGGTGGTGACGTCGCGGAGGGCCAGCACCGCGACGTACTCGCGGAGGAAGCGGGCGGCGGCCGGCCAGTCGTCGCGGCCCAGGCGCTCGCCGAGGCGGGCCAGCTCGACCGGGCCGACGCCACGCTCGGCGGCACGCTGCATCAGGTCGCGCAGCTGCTGGGCGAACGCGCGGGTGGGCAGGGCCGGGCGCAGGGACTCCGGCCAGCCGATCTCGTCGGGGGCGTCGGGATCGGCGACGACGGCCAGCAGCTCACGGATGATCAGGTCCTGCTCCGGGCCGGTGAGCAGACGTGGGGACGGCTCGCCACGCTCGGCGGCGGCCCGGCGGAGCAGACCGAACGCATACGCGTGGAAGGTCCGCACGAGAGGCTCGTGGACGATCCGGCCGGGGTCGTCGGCGATCCGGGCCTCGATGCGGTCGCGGAGTGCGGCGGCGCTGCGGCGGCCGAACGTGAGGATCAGGATGCGCTCCGGGTCGGTGCCCTCCGCGATCCGGGCGGCGACCGACTCGACCAGCACCGACGTCTTGCCGGTGCCGGGACCGCCGACGACCAGCAGCGGGCCGGAGGTGTGACCGGTGACCCGACGCTGGACCGGATCGGCCGGCAGCTCGGGCACCACCGGACGGGGGCGACGGACCAGGCGATAGGTGGGCCGGCGCACCGGGGGAAGGGAAACCGGCGTGCTCACGGCATCTATGAGAGCACGCCGGTATGACGTTATTCCGGGCCAGGAAGGGCGGGCGCTCCCGAATCACACCGAACGGCCGGTCCGAAGCCGCCACCCGGGCCCCCGGCAGTCCACCCTTCGAAGACACCGGGCCCGGCCCCGGCCGTCGTATGGACCGGGGAACCCGACGCGGAAGACGCGCCGGTTCGCGAGGCCGGGGAGACCGGTTCGCGGTTGGGGGTGGACGGCGGGGGCAGGCGCCCGGCCCGGGACGGGACGCGATGTGCCTCTTGCGTGCGGACGGGAGGAGTGGCCCGTACCGCAGAGGTCAGTGACCGGCGGGACTCGCTGTACCGGAGGCGGCGCCGGACGGGCCGCTTCGCGGGCCGGCGGCGAGGGTCGCCTCGGTGAGGTCGACGGCTTCGGTGACCGTACGCGCGGTGTGGAGCATCTCCATCGCGGCGGGCCGGACGAATTTCTGGTCGACCAGGGTGCCGAGCCAGCGGGTCAGCCCGTCGTAGAAGCCGTCCGGGTCGAGCAGGATGATCGGTTTGCGGTGCACGTCGAGGGTCGCCGTCGTCCAGACCTCGAAGAGTTCGTCGAGGGTGCCGAGCCCGCCGGGCAGGGTGATGAACGCGTCCGAGCGCTCGATCATCACGGTTTTCCGGTCGGCCATGTCGCCGGTGACGACCAGTTCGGCGGAGGCCTCGTCGGCGACCTCCAGGTCGACCAGGTACTGCGGGATGATGCCGAGGGTGTGGCCGCCGGCCGAGCGGGCGCCGTCGGTGACGGCGCCCATCATGCCGACCCGGCCGCCGCCGGAGACCAGGGTGTGCCCGCGTTCGGCGAGGGCGCGGCCGGTCTCCGCGGCGAGGTCGAGCCAGCGCTGCTCGAGGGTGGTGGAGGAGGCGCAGAAGACGCAGATCGCGGCCACGTCAGCGCTGCCCTGCCGGGTCGGCTTCGGTGATGATGCGGACGGCCTCGGCGACGTCGTCGGTGACCTGGAGCAGATCGAGATCCATGGCACTGATCTTGCCTTCGTCGAGCATCCGGGCCTTCATCCAGTCGAGGAGCCCACCCCAGTACTCGACGCCCATCAGGATCACCGGGAAGCGGGTGACCTTCTTCGTCTGGACCAGGGTGATGGCCTCGAACAGCTCGTCGAGGGTGCCGAAGCCGCCGGGCAGGACCACGAAGGCCTGGGCGTACTTGACGAACATGGTCTTGCGGACGAAGAAGTAGCGGAAGTCGATGCCGATGTCGACCGAGTCGTTGAGGCCCTGCTCGAAGGGCAGCTCGATGCCGAGGCCGACGGACATGCCGCCGGCGTCGGTGGCGCCCTTGTTGGCCGCCTCCATGACACCGGGACCGCCGCCGGTGATCACCGCGTAGCCGGCTTCGGCCAGGGCGGCGCCCAGGTTCTCGGCCAGTTCGCACTCGAAACTGTCGGGGGCACTGCGGGCCGAGCCGAAGACGCTGACCGCGCGGGGCAGGTCGGCGAGCGTGTCGAAGCCCTCGACGAACTCGGAGAGGATCCGCAGTGCCCGCCAGGCGTCCTTGGTCTTCCACTCCTCCCGGTTGTGGGAGTCGAGCAGTTTCTGATCGGCCGTGCTCGGCGGGATGGCGTCACGTCGCAACGTGACGGCTCCGCGATGACGCTCCGGCCCCGACTGTCGCCCGTTGGTGCTGTCCGTCATGCCACAAAGGTAGTGCGGACGGTCAGTACCCGGTGAATAACCGGCTGCGTTTCGGTAAGAGGATTGCGACCCGCAGACCTTTTTGCCAGATTGAAGCAACCGACAGTAGCCCTGACGCGTCTGTACAGTTACCGACCTGGCATCACCGGGCTCCCCGCGAAGGAGCGACCACCGTGACGAATCGACACGAGCGCCTCAGGATGCAGCGCCGGATCCGCCTGGTGCTGGAGGAACGACGGGCCGCGTTCGCGGCCCGTGACACGGAACCGGCCGTGGATCCGGAAGCCACGATGGAGATCCCGCCGCCGCAGCGTGCGGTCGGCCGGGTCACCGTCCAGTACTAGGGCGCCAGCCACCGGTAGAGGGTGGCCGCCCCGTCGCGGATCTTGCCGATCTCGACGTGCTCGTCCGCCGCGTGCGCGAGCGACGGGTCGCCGGGACCGTAGTTGAGCGCCGGGATGCCCAGTGCCGCGAACCGGGCCACGTCGGTCCAGCCGAGTTTGGCGGCCGGCTCGATCCCGACGGCGGCGAGGAACTCCCGGGCCGGCGCCGCGTCGAGACCGGGCAGCGCACCCGGGGCCGAGTCGGTGACCTCGACGTCGAAGCCCTGGAAGACCTCCCGCAGGTGCTCGGCCGCCTGCGCCTCCGAACGGTCCGGCGCGAACCGCAGGTTGACCCCGACGACACACTCGTCGGGCACCACGTTGCCGGCCACGCCGCCGCTGATCCGGACCGCGCTCAGGCCCTCCCGGTAGGTGCAGCCGTCGATGGTGACGGTCCGCGGGTGGTACGCCTCGAGCCGTCGCAGCACCTCACCGGCCCCGTGGATGGCGTTGACGCCGCGCCACGCCCGCGCGGTGTGCGCCCGCCGCCCCCGGGTCCGGACGTCGACCTGCATGGTGCCCTGGCAGCCGGCCTCGATCGCGCCGAACGTCGGTTCGAGCAGCACCGCGAAGTCGGCGCGCAGCCACTTGGGGTGCTCCTCGGCGACCAGGTTGAGCCCGTTGAACTCGGAGTCGATCTCCTCGGACTCGTAGAACAGGTAGGTCACGTCGTACTGCGGGTCGGGCAGGGTCACCGCCAGGTGCAGGGCGAGCGCGACGCCGCCTTTCATGTCCGCGGTCCCGCAGCCGTAGATCAGGTCGTCGACGACGGTGGACGGCAGGTTCCCGTTGACCGGGACGGTGTCGAGGTGACCGGCCAGGATCACCCGTTGTCCCCGGCCCAGTCTGGTCCGGGCCATCACCGTGTTGCCGAGGCGGCGCACGCTCAGGTGCCCGGCCTTCTGGAGGACGTCCTCGACGCAGTCGGCGATCGCCTTCTCGTCGCGGGAAACGGACTCGATGTCGACCAGGGCACGGGTCAGCACCACGGGATCGACCAGCACGTCCGGGGTAAGCGGGTTGGCCATGAGCGCACCATACCGGGGCCCGACGAGCCCGCTGATCACTCATCGAGGGTCCGGTAGGGTTCGGGTCGTGGAAACCGCGATCTCGACTTCGCCCGCCTGGGGCATCGGCCTCGCCACCGTCACCGCCGAGGGTCAGGTTCTCGATACCTGGTTCCCCGCGGGCCATCTGGGTCTGGGTGAGGAGCCGGCCGACGCGCCGGTGCTGCCGGCCGGCCTGACCGGCCCGAAGCTGCTGCCCGGCCTGAGCACCGTCGAGGTGCGGGTGCTGGTCAAGTCGCTTGCCGACCCGATCGGTGACGCGTCGGACGCCTACCTTCGGCTGCATCTGCTGTCGCACCGGCTGGTCCGGCCCAACGAGCTGAATCTGGACGGCATCTTCGGCAAGCTGGCCAACGTGGCCTGGACGTCGGCCGGCCCGGTGCCGCCGGAGCGGGTCGACGAGCTGCGTTTCCTGGAGCGTGCGGCGGGCCGTCAGCTGGCCGTCTACGGGGTCGACAAGTTCCCCCGCATGATCGACTACGTGGTGCCCGCGGGTGTCCGGATCGCCGACGCCGACCGGGTCCGTCTCGGCGCCCACCTGGCCTCCGGCACCACCGTGATGCACGAGGGTTTCGTCAACTTCAACGCCGGCACCCTCGGCACCTCGATGGTCGAGGGCCGGATCGTGCAGGGTGTGGTGGTCGGCGACGGTTCGGACATCGGCGGCGGCTCGTCGATCATGGGCACGCTGTCCGGCGGCGGCAAGGAGAAGGTGCGCATCGGTGAGCGCAGCCTGCTCGGCGCGAACGCGGGTGTCGGCATCTCGCTCGGCGACGACTGCGTGGTCGAAGCCGGCACCTACATCACGGCCGCCTCGAAGATCACCCTGCCCGACGGTCGTGTGGTGAAGGCCATCGAACTGTCCGGTGTGAACAATCTCCTGTTCTGGCGCAACTCGGTCTCCGGCGCGCTGGAGGCCCGGTCCCGCAAGGGCACCGGCATCGAGCTGAACAGCGCGCTGCACGCCAACGACTGATCACGTCCGTAACGCCTGGGCGGCCGCCGTGCGAACGGCGGCCGTCAGTGTCTCCAGGGCCGTCGACGAGAGCCGCCAGCACTGCCAGTAGAGCGGGATGTCCAGGTGGCGGCCGGGGCGGATCTCCACGAGCCGTCCGGCCGCGAGATCGTCGGCCGCCTCGTGTTCGTAGAGCATGCCCCAGCCCAGGCCGCCCCGAAGTGCCCGGTTGAACGACGCGGTGGCCGGGATGTAGTGCACCGGCGGGTCGTAGCGGGCGGTCAGGAAGCGGTGCTGGATGCGGTCCTTGCGGTTGAAGGCGAGCAGGGGCGTGGTGTTCAGGTCGGTGATGTCAAGCTCCGGCGCGGCCACCGCCAGGTAGCGCATGACGCCCAGCCGCTCCACCCGGCAGCCCTGGACCGGCACGTGGTCGGCGGTCACGGCGGCCATCGCCGTGCCGGACCGCAGCAGGTCGGCAGTGTGGTCCTGGTCGTCGGTGTGCAGCTCGAACAGCACGCCCGGCACGGCGGTCAGCACCGGCGGGAACCAGCTGTCGAGTGAGTCGGCGTTGACGACCACCGAGAGGCGGGTGGCGTCGGCGCCGAGGACCTCCCGTTCCAGCAGCGCCACCTGGTTGGCGAAGCGGAGCAGCGCCTGGCCGGCGGTGGTGGCCGTGCACGGTCTGGCGCGGCGCACCAGCACCTGACCGACGGTCTGCTCGAGTGCTTTGATCCGCTGGCTGACCGCGGACGGTGTGACGTGCAACGCACGGGCCGCCGCCTCGAAACTACCCTGCTCCACGACGGCCTGGAAGGTCGCCAACTGCACCTGGTCCACGTTAGCAAAACTAATCCATCGTCAGAATGATTAGCTGGAGTGGCATCGCATCCGGCCGTAGCGTCGGGCCCATGCTCTCCTCCGCTATAGCCGGATTCGTCGCGTCGGCGGTACTGATCATCGCCATCGGTGCGCAGAACGCGTTCGTCCTCCGTCAAGGGTTGCGCCGGGAACACGTACTCCCGGTGGTGTTGACCTGCGCCCTCTCCGACCTCGCGCTGATCTCCGCCGGCATCGCCGGCCTCGGCGCGGTCCTCACCGCGCAGCCCACGCTGATCACCGCGATCCGGTGGGCCGGCGCCGCGTTCCTGATCGGCTACGCGGTCCTCGCCGCCCGCCGCGCACTGCGCCCGCAGGCCGCCCTCGACCCGGCGGCCCAGGCCCCGACGACACTGCGGGCCACCCTGCTCACCTGCCTCGCCCTGACCTACCTCAACCCGCACGTCTACCTGGACACCGTGCTGCTGCTCGGCTCGGTCGCGCAACAGCACGCCAGCCGCTGGGCGTTCGGCCTCGGCGCCGCCGCGGCAAGTCTCAGCTGGTTCTTCGCGCTCGGCGTCGGCGCCCGGCGGCTCGCCCCGCTGCTCGCCCGGCCCGCCGCGTGGCGGATTCTCGACGGCTCGATAGCACTGGTCATGGCCGCCTTGGGCGTCATGCTGGTGGTACAGGCCTGACCTCATGCCGGGTGGGGCGGGCTTGACCCTCGAGCGGGTCGAGACACCAGGGTCTACCGACGTGGAGAGCAACATGCGGGGCATCGGCGAGGCGGCCCGGGCCAGCGGGCTGAGCATCAGCGCGCTGCGGTTCTACGACAGCGCGGGCGTACTGGTCCCGGCCGCGGTGGATCCGGCGACCGGCTACCGCCGGTACACGTCCGAGCAGATCCGGGCCGCCCGGCTCATCGCCGGGCTGCGGCGGGTCGGGATGCCGGTCAGCGAGATCGCGGCAGCGGTCCAAGACCTTCTGAAGAACCCCTCAGCGGTACGGGCGAAGCTGGACGACCACCTGGTCCGGCTGGAATCCGGTCTCGCCGACGCCAAGCGTGAGCTCCTCCGCCTGCACACCCTGCTCGACCTGGAGGAGAACCTGATGACCCGGATCACCCTGCCCGCCGCCGACCTGTCCGCGGCCCTCGGCACCGTGCTGTTCGCCGCCGCCGGCGCCACCGACCCGATCCCGGCCGGCGTGCTGTTCGAGACCGGCGACGACACCGTCACGCTGGTCGCGACCGACCGCTACCGGCTCGCCGCCGCCACCACCGCGGCCACCGTGGAGGGCTCGCCGGCCCGGCTGTTCCTGCCGTACCAGCTCGCCGGGGAACTGCACGGCGTCCGTACCGGCTCGATCACCGTGGACCTGACCGACAGTCTGGTCACCGCCCGCGCCGGCGACCGGACCGTCGAGGGCAAGCCGATCGACATGGACTTCCCCGACTACCGCCGCCTGCTCCCGCCGGCCGGCTCCACCGTCACCGTCGACATGGCCGAGCTGCGTGCGCTGCTCGCCGGGGCCCCCGTGATCGACCGCGAGCACGAGGGCCGGCCGTACCCGGTGTCGGTTCTCGGGCTAGACCCGGCGGGCCGGCTGCGGTTCGCCGGCGCCGACGAGTGGGCCGCCGACACCGAGTCGCACGTCGCGGTCAACCGCGAGTTCCTGCTGGAGGCGCTCGACGCGGGCGCCGCCGGCCAGCTGGAACTCGAACTCGACGGCCCGGTCCGCCCGCTGATCGTCCGGCCGGCGCACTCTCGCCCCGTGGGATCGGCGTCTCATTTCTCGCTCCTCATGCCGGTCCGCCATTGAGAGGTAGGTAACCGTTCAGCCACAGTCCGGCACCGGTCCTGGAAAGGCCGTGGGATCGAGTCGCTGACGAAGACCCGGCCCGGCTACGTTCGCAGGCGTGCGCAGCAACCGGCAGGGAGAGGATCTCAACGCCGCGGCTACCGGCGCCTCCATGACCGGGTGGGAGTTCGCCTGGCTGGACGGCCTGGCCGTGGCGTCCGAGCCGTCCTGGTCGTACCTCGACCTGGCCCGCCCCCTGGTCCGCCGCGCGTGCAGCGTCCTCGACCTCGACACCGGCGGCGGCGAGCTGCTCGCCGAGCTCGCCCCGCTTCCCCCGCGCACCGTCGCGGTGGAGACGTGGGCCCGCAACACACCCGCCGCCCGCGAACGGCTCGCGCCGTTCGGGGTGGCGGTGCAGACCGAGCTGCCGGCCGAGGAGAACGAGTTCGACCTCGTCCTCAGCCGGCACGGGCGGCTCCCGGCCGCCGACATCGTCCGTCTGCTCACCCCCGGCGGCGTCCTGCTCACCCAGCAGGTCGGCAGCGACGACCTGGCCGAGCTCAACACCTCCCTCGGCGCCCCGCCTCCGCACCCGCGCCGGTGGGACGCCGAGGTCGCGGTCGGCGCGCTGCGCGCCGCCGGGCTGCACGTCACCGATGTGCGCGAGGAGCATCCGCCCCTCACCTTCCACGACATCACCGCGGTGGTCCATCAACTGCGATCGGTGCCCTGGCAGATCAGAGACTTCACCCCCCTGCGGTACGAACGTGAGCTCGCCCGCCTGTCGGCGACGATCCGGGCGCGGGGCGGTTTCACGGTACGGGCTCACCGGTTCCTCGTCCGGGCCGAGCGGCCGACAGAGGCATAAGCGTCAAGCCTCTTTCAGGGGAACGGACCTGCGAGACCCTAACCCGTTAGGGTCCGCGAGCCGGAAATTGTTCTGGGAATCCGCTCCGATTTCATGCCTAAACGGTCCGCGGATTCACATTACAGCCGTCGATCCGAAGGGTTCCGGCAATCCGAGGCGCACTCGGGGTTGCCACCGCGACCGGTAGATGCACCGTGGCCATCGATGCAGGTCGTCGCGCGTTTCATCGATCTTCGCCACGGCCCGGGGTGATCGCCGGAGCGGGCGGTGTCACGCGGACGGGGTAGCCGGGACGGACCGATCCACCGCCATCTCGCACGCAACAGCCGAACGGGACGGACGATCGTCGGCTTGGTCCGGGTCCGACATCTTTGGTCCCAGCGCCGGGTGGCTTCGTGGCCCCGGTGACATCCGATTAACGACGTGCACCCCGCGTAAGTCGCTCCTGACTCATTCCGGGGTGACCGCACGCTGACCTGGTTCCAGGAGGAACATTCCCATGCGTAAGTTCACCAAGCGCTCCACTGCCCTCGTGACCGCTGGCGTCGTCGCCGCCACCGGGGGCGCGGCCTACGCAGCCTGGCTCTTCTCCGGAACGGGCACGGCACAGGCGTCGGCGGGCAGTGCGACTCTGACCGTCTCGGACGTCACGGTCTCTCCCGCGTTCGGGCCCGGCAGCACGAACAACCTGACCTTCACCGTGACGAACCCGAACGCGTTCCCGGTCCTGATCACCGGCATCACAGGCCCCACCGTCACGAGTTCACTCGAGGGCGACGGTTGCAATGCCAGCAACGTCACCGTCACCCCCGGGGGACAGCCCACGGCGACCAATGGGCTCGCGCTGGGTGCGGCCGGCTCCCAGACGGCGTCGTCGACGCTCACCTACACCGGGAAGCTGAGTATGGTCGCCGACCCGGAGGACGACTGCCAGGGCCACGCGTTCAACATCAGCGTCCTCGTCAATGGCCAGAGCAACGCCTGATTTACGGACGGTGGAGGGTGTCATCGGCACCCTCCACATCTCACCTTTCGCCCACACCACAGAGGAACAGGACGGCGAAGTGTCCAGATCATTCCTGAGGGCCCGGCCTCTGGTCCCCTTCGCGATCGTTGCGATCCTGGTCGGCACCGGTGGGGCGGCGTGGGCGATCTGGCGGCTGGAAGGATCGCTGACCTCATCGATGGCAGTCGGATCAGCCATCGATCTGGAGATCATCGGAAATCCCCGGCCCAATCGTCCGTTATATCCGGGAGCCAAATCCGACCTGCGGGTGACCGTTCGGAATGACAACACCTTTCCCGTCCTGGTCACCTCCCTCGATCGCGGCGGCGCGGTCACTGCTGATCAAACTCATCGAACTGCGGGCTGTGTCAATACCGGCGTCTCCTTGACCGCCTCGGGCTTCTCCGTGACGTGGAGGATCCCTGGCCGGTCGACTCGGGAGTTCCTTCTGGGACAGGCGGTGCGTATGACGAACGAGTCGGACTCAGCGTGCCAGGGTGCGAGTTTCACGATTCCGCTCACCGCAAGCGGGCACAGCGATGTCCAGTGACCTGGTTCCATGGCTGCCGATCAGGCGTTGGGTGGCAGGCGGAGCGGCCGTGGCGTGTGTGTGGATCGCGGCCGCTCCTCGTACTGACGGGTCCGCTGTCGAAGTGGCCAACGGCCGAACCTATGCGTTCTCGGTGAGCGGGACCCCGATGGATGACCTCCATCCGGGCGCCGTCAGGCGCACTCGGGTGACGGTGACGAACCCATATCCATTTCCGATCAGGGTTCAGCACATCGAGGCGCATGTCGCCGAGACCTCGAAATGGCGCTGCAAGCCGACGTCGGCCAATCTGACGGTCGGCTCCTATCTGGGCAAACTGCCGCTGACTACGCCGGCGCACGGCCGCAGAGATGCCGGAGAGTTCGAGGCGAGGATGCCGAATACAGTCGCGAACGCCTGCCAGAGGGCGACATTCCGGCTCGCATTCACCGCCACGGCCACCAAGGCAGACCGGTGAGGCGGCGCAGCGCGGCGATGACCGTCGTGGCCGGAGCGGCGGTGGTCATCGTGGCGGGTAGCGGGTTGGCGGCTTGGGCCAGTTGGTCGGTGGGGGCGGCCAACGGACGGGCGGCTCTTCAGGGCGAGACGCTGCCGGTGGTGGGGAAGCCGGAGGCCGTTCTGACCAGCGGTGGGGTGCCGAAGATCAGTTGGGTGGGTGTGAGGTTTCCGTCGGGGGCGGCGGTGGGCGGGTATGCCGTGACCCGGCGGGTGGGGACGGCGCAGGACGAGGTCTGCCGGGTGGGGGCGGCGACCCTGACCTGTACCGATACGGCTGCGGTGCCGGGGAGTCCGGTGACCTACACGGTGCGGGCCGTGGCCGGGGACCGGTGGGCGGGGGTGGCGAGCCCGAAGAGTGATGAGCTCACGATTCCCGGTGCGACGGCACCGGGTCCGGCCGGGCTTGTGGCGAAGGGGTCCGTTGCGAAGGTGGAGGAGAAGGGAAGAAGGGTCGTGCCGGACGGCGACGGTGAAAGGGTGGACGGCGCGGTGACGCCGACGACGAACCCCGAGCCGGGTCCCACGTCGTCCGCACCTTCCGCAACCGTGGCGCCGGCCAGTGCTTCGCCGTCGTCTTCGGCGGCCGACGGCGGGGAGGGCGGCGGCGGGTAGAGGGTCGCGCTTCCCCGGCGGAGGCGCGGTGGGAGGCATAGATCGGCGGGGCCGCAATGATCGGCTGTCGCGGGGAATCGATCGTCGGGCCGGGGGTGGCCGGACGGTCGATTTCGTCACCCCGCAGGGGTAAGCCGTATCGGCAGACCTGTCCGATTTATGCGCTGGAAGGACGGACGGAAATCCGATCACATCGGACATCCGCGTCGGGGAACGTTATATGAGCGCCGAACCCGGCATCTTTCCCACCGGCCCTCGAGGAGGAACGAGCCGCATGCCCGAACCAAGGGATCCCCGCGCGGCGGCTGCCACCGAGGTCGCTTCGTGAATCGGCGCGACACCCTGCCCGGCTTCACCGACAGCGACGGCCGGGTGCCCGCGCACCTGGAACTCGACACCGCGGACCATGAGGAACCCACCTGGGAGGTGCTGCATCCGGCGCGGCGGCGACGGTTCGACCGGCGGGCCCGGACCATCCTCAGTGCCGCGGCGATCGCGGCTCTGCTCGCGAACGCGGGTGCGGCCTGGGCCTACTGGCGGTTCAACAGTCCGGCCCCGCAGCACAACTGGGCCTCCGGGACCGTCGTGGAGGTCTCGCTCAGCGCCATCTCCGATCCGGGGCGGCCGCTGCGGCCCGGCATCCCGGGGAATCTGACGGTGACCGTCACCAACCAGCACGGGGCACCGGTGCACATCACCGAGATCCTGCCCGGGAAGGGCCGGGCGGTCCCCGACGACGTGCACCGGGACGCCGGCTGCGCCGACCCGCGGGTGGAGTTCACGCAGCCGGGTTTTCCGGTGTCGTGGGAGGTGCCGCGCAACACGGTGGGCGCGTTCATCCTCAACGGCGCGCTGACGGTACGGGCTGGCGGCGACACCGCATGCCAGGGGGCGACGTTCACCGTTCCGGTGCGGGCGAAGGCCGTACGCCCATGATCTGATTCAGACGTTGATGCGGTGGCGTGGGATCGGGCGCTCGATGCGGGCCGGGTCGACGACCACCGCGTCGTGCAGGACGTGCCGGGCGCGGTCGGTGGCGGCCCGTGCGAGACGGCCGTCGTGGGCGGCCGCCTCGATGCCGTCGGCGATCACCTTGGCGGTGGCCTCGCCGTACGTCCGGGCGTCGTGGATCTCGCGTTCGTGCATGAGGGACGCCTCGTGCTCGCGGAGCCGGGCGACCCTCGCCTCGGCCCGTTCGTAGGCATTGCCGCGGGAGACGAGTTTGAGCCCGATGGCCGCGCAGTCCAGGGCCACCATCAGCAGCGCGATCCCCAGGTAGAAGACGCCGACGCCCCAGAAGTCGGTGCGGATCAGATGCCACATCGCCGCGGTACGGGCGCCGAAGCCGGAGTCGCCGTGCACCACCTCGGCGTTGGCGGCCCGTTCGGCGCTGATCCGGTCGGTCAGCCGGGACTGTTCGCCGGCCCGTGCCGCCCGTGACTCCCGCTGGTCCTGTTGCAGGGCGGCGGCCTGACGTTCCAGCCGGACGGCCTGGTCGTCGAGGGTCCGGGAGCGGCTCACCAGCTGGTGGCAGTAGCCGTTGCGGGGGCAGCCGGGGCTGCGGGTGACGCCACGCCCGGCCGAGTCGTCGAGGGCCTGCCGGTACATGAGGCGGGCGTCCTCGCGCTTCTGGGCGGCCCGGTCGACGAGGCGGCGGACCGCGGTGTCGTCGGCGGCCGTCTCCTTGCGCAGTTCGGCGATGCGGGCCGTGTAACCGGCGACGGCGCCGCCGGTGTCCAGGTCGCTGAGCTGTTCGCTGTGCACGCGCGCCAGGTGGGCCTCGATCTCGCCGCGGTACCGGGCCAGCATCAGGGGCTCGGTGATGACGACCGCGAACAGCAGCGCCAGGCTGAGCCGGCCCACATAGAGGCCGAGGGTCGGCGGGCGCAGCAGGTGCCGCGGGTCTGACGAGTCCAGCCGTTCGTAGCTGATCGTCACCCGGCCCACGACCGCCCGGTCATAGGCGACCACACCGATCGCCACGAGCGGCCCGACCACCCACTGGTACCACGGATGGGCGTAGCCGGAGCTGGCGTCGATGAAGGCGGCGCCGCCCACCGTCGCGTAGACGAAGTAGAGCAGGATGAAGACGCCGATCGATCGATACAGAACGCGGTCCGAGTGTGTGGTGACACTTCGGGGATTCACGTTCGCCACCCGCAGCAGCAGGTGCCCGAGGCCCTTGCGCATGCAGCCGAGTCTTACCGACTCCCCGGCCGCCCGGAGGCGTTTTCGCCAGGATCAGGGTCGCAGGACGGTCGGCTCCGTGACGGTGACCCGCAGCAGCACGCGGGCCTCGACGGTCTGCTGCCGTGGGTCCAGGTCGAAGGCGGCGCTGTCCTCGGCCTCGGCGGCCATCCCGCCGGCCGCCCGCATCGCCATCGGGTGCGCACCGGCCGCCTCGGCGTCCGAGATCTCGACGATCCGGTCCAGTTCCGAGCCGACCGCGGCGGCGTACTCCCGGGCGCGGTCCAGGGCGTCGGTGACGGCCTCCCGGCGGACGTCCGCGCCGGCTCTGCTGCCCGGCCGGAGCCGCCACCAGGGGCCGGACACCGAGATCGCGTCGCCGGAGGCGAGCCGTGCGAGCATCTCGCCGAGCGGGTCGAAGTCGGCGACGGTGACCGTGGTGGTCAGCGAGCCGGAGTGGACCGCGCTGCGTTCACTGCGGCGGCGGTACTCCTCGTAGACGTGCAGGCCGGCGGTCTCCCGGCGCTCGATGGCCGTCGCATACCGGTCGAGGATCTTTCCGACCTCCGCCGAACGCTCGGTGAGGCGGGCGACCACGGTGGGTTTGTCGCGGTCCCGTGCGGACACCGTCACCGAGAAGACGGCCTGCTCCGGGGGGACCTCACGGCGTGCCTCGCCGTGGACGGTCACGATCGTCTGGTCCACGGCGAGACTCTCCCTCTGCGTCAGAACGGCTCACTCAGGCGGTCGGCCGCGGCCGCCACCCGCTCGTCGGTGGCGGTCATCGCGATCCGCACGTGTCTCGCCGCGGCCGGACCGTAGAAGGCGCCGGGTGCGGCCAGGATGCCCCGCTGGGCGAGCCGGTCCACGGTCGTCCAGCAGTCCTCGTCGCGGGTCGCCCACAGGTAGAGGCCGGCTTCCGAGTGACTGATCTCGAAACCGGCCTTGACCAGCGCGGCCCGCAGGATCTCGCGCCGGGCGGCGTAGCGCTCACGCTGCTGCGCCACATGTGTCTCGTCGGTCAGCGCGGCCACCATGGCGGCCTGCACCGGCGCCGGGACGATCATGCCGGCGTGTTTGCGCACCGTCAGCAGCTCGGCCACCAGGGCGGGGTCTCCGCCGATGAACCCGGCCCGGTAACCGGCCAGATTGGAGCGTTTGGAGAGCGAGTGGACGGCCAGCACGCCGGTGTAGTCGCCGCCGGTCACCCGGTCGTCCAGCACCGACACCGGGGTGGTCTCCCAGCCGAGCGACACGTAGCACTCGTCGCTGACCACGGTCACGCCGCGCTCCCGCGCCCAGTCGACGACCTTGCGCAGGTGTTCCACGGGGAGCACGCGGCCGGTCGGATTGGACGGTGAGTTGATCCAGATCAGCTTGACCCGGGGATCGGGGCCGATCGCGGTGAGCGAGTCGGAGCGGATCACCTCGGCGCCGGTCAGCCGGACACCCACCTCATAGGTCGGATAGCAGACCGAGGGGATGACGACCACGTCGCCGGACCGGACGCCGAGCAGCGTCGGCAGCCAGGCCACCAGCTCCTTCGAACCGATCGTGGGCAGCACCCCGAGGTCACCGCCCGCCCCGCACTCCCGGGCCAGCCAGCCGGCGATCGCGGCACGCAGCTGGGGCGTGCCCGCGGTCAGCGGGTAACCGGGCGCGTCGGAGGCGTCCGCGAGGGCCTGCCGGACGGAAGCGGGAACCGGGTCGACCGGGGTGCCGATCGACAGGTCCACGATGCCGCCCGGGTGTGCCGCGGCGAGCTTCTTGGCCGGCTCCAGCAGGTCCCAGGGGAAGTCCGGCAGGGCCGACGACAGAGCGCTCAGTGTGCGTCCCCGCGAGGCGGCTGCGAGAGCACGAACGGCGTGTCCTTGTCGATCTTGCCGACCTTGGAGGCGCCACCGGGCGAACCGAGGTCCTCGAAGAACTCGTAGTTCGCGTTGGTGTAGTCCTTCCACTGCTCCGGCACGTCGTCCTCGTAGAAGATCGCCTCCACCGGGCAGACCGGCTCACAGGCTCCGCAGTCGACGCACTCATCGGGGTGGATGTAGAGCATCCGGTTGCCCTCGTAGATGCAGTCGACCGGGCACTCCTCGATGCATGCCTTGTCGAGAACATCGACGCAGGGCTCAGCGATGATGTAGGTCACGGATCTTTCCCTTCGAAGCCACGCCGCGGGAACCGCCGACGACAAATTGCAGAGCCTAGTATTCCCGCCGAGGGAGGTAATGCGTGCTCCGACAGCAGGATGTGGGACACCGGGTGGTGGTACGGCGAATTGTAGGCGTATCCGGGGACCGGACGCTCTTCACGGACGCGCTCGGTGAGCTCGTGGACCTCACGGAGACCGATCTCACACTCGCCACCGACAAAGGCACCCTGCGGGTGCCGCTGCGCGAGGTGCACCGGGCCAAGCGGGTGCCCGCCGCACGCCGGCCGCACGCCGCCGCCGTGATCGCGCTCGAACTCGCCGCCGACCAGGCGTGGCCCGCCCCGGTGCGTGGCCGGCTCGGCGGCTGGCTGCTGCGCGCCGCGGACAACTGGACCGGCCGGGCCAACTCGGCGCTCGCCGTCGGCGATCCGGACCGCCCGCTGGAGGCCGCCATCGACGCGGTCGTCAAGTGGTACGGCGAGCGCGGCCAGCAGCCCCTGATCAACGCGCCGCTGCCGCTCGCCGCGCCGGTGAACGCGACCCTCGACGAACGCGGGTGGACGAGCCGGCCGCTGACCCTGGTGCAGACCGCCCCGCTGGCACCGATGCTGGCCGCCGCGGCCCGCACCGACCTGCCACCGGTCGATCTGGCCGACGCGGCCGGCGACGACTGGTACACGATGGTCGCCGACCACAAGGGCACTCTGCCCGCGGCCGCCCTGACCATCCTGAACGGTGTGCCGGACCGGGTGTTCGCCCACGTCCGCGACAGCGACGGGGAGCTGCTGGCGGTGGCCCGGGGCGCCGTGACCGGCCCGGACCACTGGCTCGGCGTGTCGCTGCTGCAGACCGCCCCGGCCGCACGCCGGCGCGGCTTGGGCGGGCACGTGGTGCGGGCGCTGGCGCACTGGGCGTCCCAGCGCGGCGCCAACCGCGCATACCTCCAGGTGGAGGAGCGGAACACGGCGGCCGTCGCGCTCTACGGCCGGCTCGGGTTCAGCACCCATCACACCTATCTGACCCGGGAGGCTCCGCGGGCCTAGGCCCTAGCGGCCGACGACCCGGCGGGGGCGGACCTTGCGGGCCTCGGTGAACGCCTTGAGCGCCCGGGACCGGTAGTCACGGCCGAGCATGACGGCGGTCCAGTAGCCGATGGCCGTGCCCGCGCCCGCACAGGCGGCGTAGAGCCAGATCTGGGCGAAGAAGTCACCGGCCCCGTTCGCGAACGGGCCGTGGCCGCTGACCAGCGGTCCGAGCAGGACCGTCAGTGCCATGCCGCCGAGCGCGCCGAACCCGACCTCGGGCAGCCAGTCACCCGGGGCCAGTCGCTGCGACCGGAGGAACGTCAGGACGGCCAGGATCACCACGATCGTCGCGAACATGGCGATCGAGGCGGTCCCCTGGCCGCTGCCGTCCTCGGATGAGAACCGGATGACCAGCCGGGCGATCACGTTGACCGCGAACAGGGCGACGGCCAGCACCGTGATCCGGAACCAGCGCTGCTGCCTCATCTCGTCCTCCCAGAAAGAACACCGTGAATTCCGCGTTGCGGGATCGTAACGCTCATCCTGGCGGATGGTGCGCCGGGATTCCTAGACGCTTCCTGAGAGTTCGCTGTCCCTGTTCAACGGAGTCAGAATCATCCGGTACACATACACCGCGAAGGTCAGGCTCCCGGCCAGGATCGTCACCAGGGCCACCCAGTTCGTCCCGCCGACCAGGTAGTCGCCCTCGGACGTGCGGGTGCCGGCGGCGGCCAGCATGATCAGCGTCCACAGCGCCCACGGCGGGCCGGCCGCCCAGCGGCGGCCGGTCGTCGACACGGCGAACCAGGAGATCGCCAGGTTGAGCCCGATCGCCAGCGGGACGGCCAGCGGCAGCGGTGCGCCACTCCCGGTGTACGGCGAGCGGCCGTCGAGAATCGCCCCGATCGCACCGGTCCGCAGCGCGCTCAGCTGCAACTCGAGGACGGCGGTGACCACGGTGGCGAGGAGCGCGATGCTGATCCCGGCCACGCGGACGACGGTGTCGCCGACGTCGCCGGACGGGCCGGCCGGTGCCGTCTCCCCGGTCACGACGGCCGGTGTCTCGGCGGTCATGCCAGCCCGCTGAACAGGTCACTCTCCCAGCCGTGCGGGCCCGAGCCGGGACCGCGCGTGCCCTTGACGAGCGTGTAGTACTCCACGCCCATGAACTCGCCGCCGAAGTCGCCGGCGATCCCGTAGAGCCAGGAGTTGTCCGGGATCTGGGTGGCGTGGGCGCGCATCGCCGCGGTCTTCTTCGCGTAGTGGTCGGTGCCGTCGATGCGGGCCGCGATCTCGTCGTCGGGCGTGCCGAACGGCAGGTCGTCGACCTTCTCCACGTCGGCGAACGGGTTGCTCTCCGAGTCGCGGAACGCCTCCATGCCGTCCAGCAGGACGCTCAGCGGCATGGCCGTCCAATAGATCTTGGTCGGCCCGTCCTCGCCGGCCAGTTCGGCGGCGCGCATCGCGACCCGGTGGGCCTGGATGTGGTCGGGGTGTCCGTAGAACCCGTTCTCGTCATAGGTGATCATGACCTGCGGGCGGATCTCGCGCATGATCTCGACCAGGTGGCCGGCCGCCTCGTCGAGGTCGGCCTGCCAGAACGCGCGGGGGTGCTCGTTGGTGGGCAGGCCCATCATGCCGGAGTCACGGTAACGACCGGGGCCGCCGAGCATGCGGCGGTCGGTGACGCCCAGCTCGGCACAGGCGCGCTCCCACTCGACCAGGCGGTAGCCGCCCAGCTGGTCGGCCTCGGCGGCGGCGAGCCGGGACAGCTCCGGGACGTGGATCTCACCCTCCTCCCCGAGGGTGCAGGTCACCAGGGTCACGTGGGCGCCGGCCGAGACATAGTGGGCCATGGTCGCTCCGGTGCCGATCACCTCGTCATCGGGGTGCGCGTGGACCAGCAGCAGGCGGCGGGCGGGCAACTCGTCAGTCACGGCGGATACTGTACGCGCGACCACCGACGGGTTCGGCCCACCAGCCCGCGGTTTGCCCGGCGCGAGTCGCCTCCCATCGGAGATGCTGGGGACGTGGAGTACCCGTACGCCGTGACCGTCGGGGCCGATGGTGCCCGAGTCGTGTTCCTCCGCTCGTCCGAACTCTGGCTGCTCGACGTGCCCGCCGGGGTGGAACGCCGGGTCGCCGCCGGGCCGGTCGACTCCTACGCGACCGACCGCGACGCCCGGGTCGCCGCCCTCGTGCGGGGTGGTGAGCTGCTCCGGGCCGACCTGATCACCGGTGCGGTCACCGCGGTGCCCACGGCCGGCCCCGCCTTCGACGCCCGGCCCGACCCGCTCGGGCACGCCATCGCCTACCTCACCGACCCCGGCGGGACGGCCTCGCTGCACGTCACCGGACCGGACGGGGACCGGCTGCTGGCCGGCGAACCGGGCAACGCGTGGCGCGAGCACGGCGGGACGATCTCCTGGGGGATGCCGGGGACGTGGGCGGGCGAGTTCGGGCGTACCCGAGGGTGGTGGTGGTCTCCGGACGGCTCGCAGATCCTGGCCGTGCGCAGCGCCCGGACGGCCAGCCTGCATCTGCTCGACCTGGACGGCGGCTGGGTCGACGTGCACTGGGACCGGGAGACCTACCCCTATCTGGCGCAGGTCGACTGGGCCGGAGGCGGTCCGCTGATCACCGTGCTGCGCCGGATGCAGCAGCACGGCCTGGTCCTCTCCATCGATCCGCGCACCGGTGAGACCCAGGTGCACGCCGAACTCGCCGACGCCCGCTGGGTGGAACCGATCCCGGGCACGCCGCGGCACCTGCCGGACGGCCGTGTGCTGGTCGGCGGCGAACTCGCCCACGACGGCTTCGACGCGCGCTGCCTCTTCGCCGACGGCAGCCTGCTCACCCCGCCCGGCCTCTACGTCCGGCGGGTGGCCGGCACCCTGCCGCGACCCGGCGGGCCGGCCGGCGCGCCCGATCTGATCGTCGAGGGCAGCCTGGGCGACCCGGCGGTGCGGGAGGTGTTCCGGGTGCGCACCGCACTCGGCGGGGGCGGGCCCGAGGTCACCCGGGTGACGCTGCTCACCGGCCCGGACCGGGCGATCGTGGGCGGCGACGTGCTGGTCGCCGGCCGGCGGGTGTGGCACGGCGACCGGATGATCACCCTGCGGTCCGGGGCGCCGTCGGCGTCCGCGGCGCCCGAGCCGGTGCTGGAGCGCGTCACCGACCGGCGGCTGCCGGCCGCCGTCCTCTACCCGGCCGGGCACGTCGGCGGGACCCGGCTTCCGGTGCTGGTCACCCTGGGCGACGGGCCCGGGCGTCAGCAGGTCCTCGCGGACCCCACGGCGTGGGCGGAGCGACAGCGGTTCGCCGACTCCGGCTTCGCGGTGGTCAGCATCGATTCCCGGGGTACGCCCGGAGTGGCCCCCAGTTTCGAGAAGGCGGTCCACCGGCGCCTGGCCGACGTGGTGCTCGCCGATCAGGCCGACGCCCTGCACGCCCTGCACGGCAAACACCCGGATCTGGATCTCGGCCGGGTCGCGGTGCGCGGCTGCGGGCTGGGCGGCTGGCTGGCGGCGATGGCCGTCCTGCGCCGGCCGGAGATCTTCCACCGGGCGGTCGCCCACCGGCCGGTCCTCGACTGGGCGCAACTGCCGGTGCCGGTGGCCGAGCGCTATCTGGGCGACCGGCACGACTGCTCCGACGTCTACGCCCATCACTCGCTGCACGAGGCCGGGGCGTCCGCGGACGTGCTGCTGGTCGATGCCGAGTTGGACGGCTTCCCGTCGCAGGCCGCCGTGACCTTCCAGGAGGAGCTAACCTTCCTCACAGGGTGGTAGTCACCAGGGAGGTTGTCATGGAGCATGATCGCATGGGACTATGGTCCCACGACAACTCAGGAGACGACGCCATGACGACTGCCCTCCTCCACCTCGACAACCGGACCTGGACCGAGTCGGAGTTCCTGGCCATCGGCGAAACGCCCGAGCGCATCGAGCTTTTCGACGGGAGCCTGCACGTGACCCCTGGCCCGACGCCGATTCATCAACGCCTCTCCACCAGGTTGGCGTTCATCCTGACTCCGTCGGCCGAGGCCATCGGCCTCTTCGTCCACGAGGCCATCAACGTGCGGGTCGGAACCAATCGGATTCCCATTCCCGACCTCGCGATCACCACGATGATCGATTTCGAGGAGCTGGTCGTCGACGCCTCAGATGTGCGGCTGATCTGCGAGATCCTCTCCCCGTCGAACGCCACCACGGACCGGGTCCTGAAGATGCGGTACTACGCGGATGCCGGCATTCCGTGGTACCTGCTCGCCGAGCCGAAGACCGCGACCTTCACCCTCTACAAGCTCGAAGGCTCCGAGTATGCGGTGCACGCGACTGCCGCACCCGGCGAGCTGCTGGAGATCACCGAGCCCGTGGTCGCGACCATCGATCCGGCGGATCTGCTGCCGCCTCGCTGAAACTGTCGCACCCGGCGCATAGGGTCGGGTCATGACCCACTTCGATGAGGCGGGGGCGGCGGTGCAGGCCGCGCTCGACGCCGGCGCCCGCTATGCCGACGCCAGGGTGATGGTGCGGCGCTCCGAGGCCATGTCGGCACGTGACGGCGACGTCGAGGATCTCGGCTTCGACGAGAGCGCCGGGCTGGGGGTGCGGGCCCTGGTCGGCTCCGGGTGGGGCTTCTATGCCGTCCCCGATCTGTCCGAACCGTCCGCACGGGCCGCCGGGAGGCGTGCCGCGCAGATCGCCGCCGCGAGTGCCGCGGTGCCGGGCCTTCCGGCCGATCTGGTACCGGCCAGAGCCGTGGTGGCGAGCTGGGCCTCCGACTGCGTGGTCGATCCGCTCGGGGTGCCGCTGTCGGACAAGGGTGACCTGCTGGTCCGGGCGACCGAGGCGGCGAAGGCCGCGGGCGCCGACGTGGCCGAGGCCAACTACGCGATCTGGGACACCCGTAAGTGGTTCGTCTCCAGCGAGGGCCACCGCATCGACCAGCACATCCGTGAGTGCGGCGCGGGCGTGACCGCGATCGCGATCGGTGACGGCGAGGTGCAGCGCCGGTCCTGGCCGTCGCATCGGGGCCAGTTCGGCACCCGCGGTTGGGAGCTGGTCGAGGAGATCGACCTGGTGGGCAACGCTCCGCGGATGGCGGAGGAGGCGCGGGCGCTGCTGACGGCGCCGCTGTGCCCGTCCGGCGAGACGACGCTGGTGCTCGGTGGTGAGCAGCTGGCCCTTCAGATCCACGAGTCGGTGGGACACGCCATCGAGCTGGACCGGATTCTCGGCTGGGAGGCGGCGTTCGCCGGCACGAGCTGGCTGGACCTGAGCCGGCTGGGCTCGTTGCGGTATGGCTCCGAGCTGATGAACATCACGATCGACCCGACGTTCCCGGGCGCGCTGGGCAGTTTCGGCTTCGACGACGAGGGCACCCCGGCGGTGAAACGGCATGCGGTCCGCGACGGCCTGTGGGTGGGTGTGCTGGCCGGGCGTGACTCGGCGGCGATCGCCGGGCTCGACTACGCGGGCAGTGTCCGGTCGGACGGCTGGTCCCGGCTGCCGATGGTGCGGATGACGAATGTCGGTCTGGAGCCGGGCCCGCACACTCTCGACGAGATCATCGCGGCCACCGACGACGGTGTCCTCATGGATGTCAACCGGTCCTGGTCGATCGACGACCGCCGGCTGAACTTCCAGTTCGGATGCGAGATCGGCTACGAGATCAAGAACGGGAAGCGGGGGCGGATGCTGCGCAACCCGACCTACACCGGGATCGGGCCGAGGTTCTGGCAGTCGATGGACATGCTGTCGAGCGAGACGATCGCGTGGGGCACGCCCAACTGCGGCAAGGGCCAGCCCGGCCAGATCGGGCACACCGGGCATCCGGCGGCGCCGGCCCGGTTCACGAACGTGCGGTTGGGGGTGCGGGGATGAGCGAGGGTGGTCGCGCCGGGGCCGAGCTGGAGCTGGCGGCCCGGGTCATCGAGCTGGTCCGGGAGCTGGCCGGGCGGGAGGCGGAGGCCGAGGTGAACGTCCGGCACGACGCCGAGGCGCTGACCCGGTTCGCGAACTCGACGATTCATCAGAACGTGGCGTCGGCCACGACCGGCGTCCGGTTGCGGCTGCACGCCGCCGGGCGTACGGCGGGTGGCTCGACCACCGTGACCAGCGCGGACGGCCTGCGGACCCTGGTCGAGCGGACACTCGCCGCGGTGCGGGTTTCGCCGGTCGACCGGTCCTGGCCGGGCCTGGCCCCGCCGGCGGCGCTGCGGTTGTCGGCCGGCCACCCGGGGTCGGGCGAGCGGTCCGGGCTGGCCTTCGGGTTCGACGAGGCGACGGCGCGGGCCGATCCGGCTGAGCGGGCCGAGCGGGTCGGCGCCTTCGTGCGGGCGGCCGGCGGTCTGGAGACGGCCGGCTACTGCCGCACGGTGTATGTGTCGGCGGCGTTCGCCAACAGCGCGGGCCAGGCCGTCGAGGGACGGACGGCGGAGGCCGCGATGGACGGCATCGCCCGCTGCGACGGGGCCGACGGGGTGGCCCGGCTGGCGGCCGCCCGGCTGGCCGATCTGGACGGCGCGGTGCTCGGCGCCCGGGCCGCGGCGAAGGCCCGGGCCGCCCGTGGTCCGGTCGAGCTGCCGCCCGGCCACTACGAGGTGGTCCTGGAGCCGGACGCGGTGCGTGACCTGCTGGAGAACTTCGCGGTCTTCGGCTTCGACGGTAAGGCGCACCACCAGCAGCAGAGCTTCGCCGACCTGGGTACGGCGCAGTTCGATCCATCGGTGACCATCGTGGACGAGCCGCTCGGCAGCCGCGAGGAGCCGGCCGCCGATCTGCCGTTCGACGACGAGGGCACACCACGACGGCCGCTGGTCCTGGTGCGGGAGGGGGTGACCGCCGCGGTGACGCACGACCGCACGTCGGCGGCGCTGGCCGGCACCGCCTCGACCGGGCACGCCTCGCCGGTCTCCCGCTCATGGGGCCCGAAAGCCACCCACCTGCGGCTGGAGGCGGCACCGGTGCCGGGCGCCGCACCGGGGACCGGGGGCACCGGCTCGATCGCCGATTCGGCCCGTCCGCTGGTCGCCGGGATGCGCCGGGGCCTGCTGATCACCGATTTGTGGTACACGAGGGTTCTCGACCCGAAGGCTCTGGTGATCACCGGTCTGACCCGCAACGGGGTGTGGCTGGTGGAGGATGGCGAGATCACGTCGGCGGTGAGCAATGTGCGGTTCACCCAGTCCTACCCACGGGCGCTGGGGCCGGGCCGGGTGCTCGGGATCGGCGCCGAGACGGTGCTGCTGCCGGAGTCGTGGGGCCGGGCCCGCTATGCCGCGCCGGCCCTGCACCTGGCCGAGTGGAACGTCACCGGCAACGCCTCGGGATAGATCAACTACTTCATAGGCGATGATCTCTGCACGCCGGGATGATGTTTTTGTGACCCAGTCCGCAAAGAGTCAGACCTTCGGCGTAACGTGTGCCCCACATCACTGTCGTGACGCGACGGCGGCGTGGGGCATCGCCATGTCCTGACCCCGTCCGTCTCGGCCCTGCACACGGCACTGTCCAGGGAGATGGAATGACGACGACGGCAACGCGGCCGGGCGGCGGCGGCAAAGCGCGCGCGGCGATCGCGGCGCGGACGCTTCGCACCGACCGGTGGTGGCTCGCGCCGCTGGTGACCTTTATCGGCCTGGGCGCGTGGGTCACCTACGCCACCGTCCGGGTGTTCATGCACAAGTGGTTCTTCGTCGAGGAGTTCCACTACCTGACACCCTTCTACTCGCCGTGCATAACGGACGCGTGCGGGGACGCGGCGATGTTCGGCACCCCGCTGCCGGCGTTCTTCCTGGTCCCGGAGGCGGCGTTCACCCTGCCGTTCCTGCTGCTGTTCCGGTTGACCTGCTACTACTACCGGAAGGCGTACTACCGGGCGTTCTGGCTGTCGCCGCCGGCGTGCGCCGTGCCGGACGGGCACAAGAACTATTCCGGGGAGACGCGGTTCCCGCTGATCTTCCAGAACGCGCACCGGTACGCGTTCTACGCCGCCGTGATCATCTCGGTGATCAACACCTGGGACGCCGTCCACGCGCAGACCACCGGGCTGGGGCTCGGCAACGTGATCCTCTGGGTCAACGTGATCATGCTGTGGGCGTACACCCTGTCCTGCCATTCCTGCCGGCACATCGCGGGCGGCCGGCTGAAGCACTTCTCGAAGCACCCGGTCCGTTACCGCTTCTGGACGCTGGTGTCCAAGCTCAACACCCGCCACATGCAGCTGGCCTGGATCACGCTCGGCACCCTGGCGCTGACCGATTTCTACATCATGGGTCTCGCCGCCGACTGGTACCCCGACCTGCGCATCATCAACTGAGGAGGCGGCGTATGAGCACTCTGATCGAGCGGCATCTGTACGACGTCGTCGTCATCGGGGCCGGTGGCGCCGGCCTGCGTGCGGCGATCGAGGCCCGGCTCGCCGGCAAACGCACCGCGATCATCTCGAAGTCGCTGTTCGGCAAGGCGCACACGGTGATGGCCGAGGGCGGCGCCGCGGCCGCGATGGGCAACGTGAACAGCAGAGACAACTGGATGGTGCACTTCCGGGACACCATGCGGGGCGGCAAGTTCCTGAACAACTTCCGGATGGCGGAACTGCACGCCAAGGAGGCGCCGGAGCGGATCTGGGAGCTGGAGACGTACGGCGCGCTCTTCGACCGGACCAAGGACGGCAAGATCTCGCAGCGCAACTTCGGCGGCCACGAGTACCCGCGTCTCGCCCACGTCGGCGACCGCACCGGTCTGGAGCTGATCCGCACCCTTCAGCAGAAGATCGTGTCGCTGCAGCAGGAGGACTTCGCCGAGACCGGCAGCTACGACTCGCGGATCCGGGTGTTCCAGGAGACCACGATCACCGAGCTGCTGCTCGACGGCGACCGGGTGGCCGGGGCGTTCGGCTATTACCGCGAGTCCGGTGAGTTCGTCCTGTTCGAGGCGCCGGCCGTGGTGCTGGCCACCGGCGGGGTGGGCCGCAGTTACAAGGTCACCTCGAACTCGTGGGAGTACACCGGTGACGGCCACGCGCTGGCCCTGCGCGCCGGGGCGACCCTGATCAACATGGAGTTCCTCCAGTTCCACCCGACCGGCATGGTCTGGCCGCCCAGCGTGAAGGGCATCCTGGTCACCGAGTCGGTCCGCGGCGACGGCGGGGTGCTGCGCAACTCCGAGGGCAAGCGGTTCATGTTCGACTACGTCCCCGACGTCTTCCGCAAGCAGTACGCGGAGACCGAGGAGGAGGCCGACCGCTGGTACACCGACGCGGACAACAACCGCCGCCCGCCGGAGCTGCTGCCCCGCGACGAGGTGGCCCGGGCCATCAACAGCGAGGTCAAGGCGGGCCGGGGCAGTCCAGCCGGCGGGGTCTTCCTGGACATCGCCAGCCGGATGCCGGCCGAGCAGATCATCCGGCGGCTGCCGTCGATGCACCACCAGTTCAAGGAGCTGGCCGACGTCGACATCACCAAGGAACCGATGGAGGTCGGGCCGACCTGCCACTACGTGATGGGTGGCGTCGAGGTCGAACCCGACACCGGTGCGGCGTTCGGCACGGTCCAGGGGCTGTTCGCGGCGGGCGAGGTGTCCGGAGGCATGCACGGATCCAACCGGCTGGGTGGCAACTCGCTGTCCGACCTGCTGGTCTTCGGCAAACGGGCCGGGGAGCACGCGTCGGCCTATGTGGAGACGCTCCAGGCCCGGCCGAAGCCGTCGAAGGTCGACGTCGCCGCCGCGGCCGAGGTGGCGCTCGCGCCTCTGGTCCGTGCGGGGGGCGAGAACCCGTACACCCTGCAACAGGATCTTCAGGCGGTGATGGGTGACCTGGTCGGCATCATCCGGCGCGAGGGCGAGTTGACCGATGCGCTGAAGAAGCTTCAGGAGCTGCGGGTCCGCGTCGCGAACGTGAGCGCGAGCGGCGGCCGCCGCTACAACCCCGGCTGGCATCTGGCCATCGACCTGCGCAACATGCTCGTCGTCTCGGAGTGCACCGCCAAGGCGGCGCTGGAGCGGGAGGAGTCGCGCGGCGGTCACACCCGTGAGGACTTCCCGAAGATGAGCCCGGAGTGGCGGCGCGTCAACCTGGTCTGCTCGCTGGAGGAGACCGGCGAGGTGCACCTGGAACGCAAACCGGTGCCGCGGATGCGCGACGAGTTGTTCGACCTGTTCGATCGCAGTGAGCTGGCCAAGTATGTGACCGATGAGGAACTGGCCGAGAGGGAGGCAGAGTGAAACGCCACTTCCGTGTCTGGCGCGGCGACGCGTCCGGCGGCGACCTGCGCGACTTCGACGTCGAGGTGAACGAGGGCGAGGTCGTCCTCGACATCATCCACCGCTTGCAGGCCACCGAGACGCCCGACCTGGCCTGCCGGTGGAACTGCAAGGCCGGCAAGTGCGGCTCCTGCTCCATGGAGATCAACGGCAAGCCGCGGCTCGGGTGCATGACCCGGATGTCGACGTTCGAAGAGAACGAGACCATCACGATCACTCCGATCCGCACTTTCCCGGTGATCCGTGACCTGGTCACCGACGTGTCCTTCAACTACGAGAAGGCGCGCGAGACGCCCGCGTTCGCTCCGCCGCCCGGCGTCGCTCCCGGCGAGTACCGGATGCAGCAGATCGACGTCGAGCGCAGCCAGGAGTTCCGGAAGTGCATCGAGTGCTTCCTCTGCCAGAACACCTGCCACGTGATCCGCGACCACGACGAGAACAAGCCGGCCTTCTCCGGCCCCCGCTACTTCATCCGCGCCGCCGAATTGGACATGCACCCGCTCGACGACCGGTCCGACCGCAAGGAGTACGCGCAGGCCAGCCAGGGTCTCGGCTTCTGCAACATCACCAAGTGCTGCACCGAGGTCTGCCCGGAACACATCAAGATCACCGACAACGCGATCATCCCGATGAAGGAACGCGTGGTCGACCGGCGTTACGACCCGCTGGTCTGGCTGGGCCGCAAGATCCTGCGCCGTGACCAGCTCGGGTCCGACAACATGGCGCCCAGCACCACCCCCGGGGTGGCCGGCACCTCCGGCGGCATCCCGAGTTCCCGCGCCCGCCGGCCGGAGGGTGCGCCGGTCGGCCCCGACGGTCACATGGACATCGCCGAACTCGTCGCGCCCCTCCAGGGCGGCCTCTCCCCCTTCGGCGAGGACATGACCTTCCCGCTCCCGCCCGAAGAGGTCACCTACCACCACCCGGAAAAGGACCGATAACCCCTTTCCGGTACGGGCCGGACGGCCCCACGCGGAGCCACCCCGTCCCGTGGCTCCCCCGCGACGCCCAGCCCGGTCCCGGCCGCAACGCGGCCGCCGGGCTGAGGCGAGGGTCTAAAGTCGTCGGGTGCCCTCCCTCGTCACGCCCGCGCTGCCGGCAGGCTCTCTCGCGTCCATGGACCAGACGGCGATCACCGGTGACGGGGTGCTGCTGCGGGCGTGGACGGAAGCGGACCGGGCGGCCGTCGTGGCCGGATTCGCCGACCCGGACATCCAGCGGTGGCACTGCCGGAGTCTGGACGACGACGAGGCCCTGGCCTGGATCGCCCGGTGGCGGACGGGCTGGCTCGCGGAGACCGAGGCGTGCTGGGCGGTCGTCGCCGACGGCGTGGTGGCGGGCCAGATCGGGCTACGCCGGATCGACCTCGCCGAGGGGATGGCGGCGATCTCCTACTGGACGCTGCCGGCCGCCCGGGGACGGCGGGTCGCGCCGCGAGCGCTGGAAGCCCTGACCAGCTGGGCCTTCCACGACCTGGGCCTGCACCGGCTGGAACTGAGTCACTCCACCGCGAACACCGCCTCGTGCCGGGTGGCCGGACGATCCGGCTTCCCCGCCGAGGGAACCAAACGCGCCGAGGCCCGGCACGCCGACGGCTGGCACGACATGCACCTGCACGCCCGCCTGGCCACCGACCCCGCCCGCTGACACCGGCGGGCGCCGCGTCGCCGGCCGCATCTTTCGCCGGCCTGACCGCGTCCGCCGACCGGCGTCAGGCCGACTCGGCGTCGGCGCTGGTGGCCGGGGTCGCCTCGCGGGTGCGCCAGAGTTCCAAACCGTCGAGGATGCGCTCGAGGCCGAAGGCGAAGCTCTCCGCGAAGACCCGCTCGGGGTCCATCGCGGCGACGCCCTCCTCCTTGCGCCAGCGGCCGAACTCCGGGTGTTCCTCGGACAGCGTCTCCACGTAGGGCTGCAGCTTCTCCTGCATCTCGGCGGCCGACCGGCCGGACCGCCGGACCATCGCCGCGGCCGCCGCTTCGGTGGTCGCCGACCCGATCACGTGGGCGGTGATCAGCGAGCTCACATGGGACAGGTCGGGTCCGCGGAACCCGGCCGCGGAGAGCAGCGCGACGGTGCGGTTGCCCATCCGCATGACGTTCGGCCCGAACGTGGGCCGCAATCCGAGCAGCCCGATCACCCATGGGTGGCGCAGCAGCATGGCCCGGATGCCGTTGGCCATCACCGACACGCCGATCCGCCAGGGGGCGTCGCCCGGCTCCGGCACGTAGATCTCGCCCATCACCTCGTCGACGGCCAGTTCCAGCAGGTCGTCCTTGGTGGCGACGTGCCAGTAGAGCGAGGTGGCGCCGGAACCGAGCCGGGCCCCCAGACGGCGCATGCTCAGGCCGGCGGCGCCCTCGGCGTCCAGCAGTTCGATCGCGGCGCGCACGATCTGCTCCCGGCTGAGCGTGGGCTGACCGGTACGGGCTCGGACGGGTCGGGTCCACACCGAGTCGATGAAGTCGGGCATGAGGCCATCCTAAAGGGGCTCGTACACTGTTCGAGTCTACTGGTACGGTGTTCGAGCCCAAGCGAACACTGTACGAGAGGAGTTTCTCGATGGCTGACCGTCATCCGCGGCGGTGGCTGATCCTGGGTGTTCTCTGCCTGAGCCTGCTCGTGGTCATGGTGGACAACATGGTGCTCAACATCGCGATCCCCGCACTCATCCGGGACCTCGGCGCGAGCACCGCCGACATTCAGTGGATCATCGACGCGTACATCCTGGTCTTCGGCGGTCTGCTGCTCACCGCCGGCAGCCTCTCCGACCGGCACGGTCGCCGTCTCGGCCTGGTCATCGGCCTGGTCGTCTTCGGTGGCGCCTCGGCGCTGGCCACCGTCTGCGAGACACCGGGGCAACTGATCGCGGTCCGGGGCCTGATGGGTCTCGGCGCCGCCTTCCTGATGCCCGGCACGCTGGCCATTCTCACCACCGTCTTCGGCGAGGACGAGCGCAAGAAGGCCATCGCCATCTGGAGCTCGGTGCTCATGCTCGGCGCCCTCGGCGGCCCGGCGCTCGGCGGGCTGATGCTCGAGCACTTCTGGTGGGGCTCGGTCTTCCTGCTCAACATCCCGATCGCGGTGCTCGGCATCGTGGCCGCGTTGCTGATCATCCCGGAGTCCAAGGGGCCGACCTCCCGCCCCGACACGGTCGGCGCACTGCTCTCCACGATCGGCATGACCGCCCTGATCTGGGGCGTGATCTCGGCGCCTGAGCACGGCTGGGAGTCGTTGCGCACCGCCGGCGCGCTCGTGATCGGCGTGGTCGCCCTGGTCGGGTTCGCCCTCTGGGAACGCCGCATCGATGAGCCGATGCTGCCGCTGCCCCTCTTCCGCGACCGCAATTTCCGGGGCGCCAGCCTGTCGCTGGTGCTGCTCTCCTTCTCGGCCGGCGGGGTGATGCTGGCGATCACGCAGTACCTCCAGTTCGTCCTCGGATACGAGCCGATCAGAGCGGGTGCGGCGTTCATCCCGATGCTCCTGACGACGATGGTGTTCAACGGCATCGGCGTGGTGGTGGACAAGCGGTTCGGTGCCCGGGTGGCGTTGACGGCCGGCCTGTTGCTGGTGGCGGGCGGTTTCGCGGTGCTCGCGTCCCTGGACTACGCGGACGGCTACCTCAAGCTGGCCGCGGCGCTGGTGATCATCGGCATGGGCAGCGGGGTGGCCTCGCCGGCGGCGGTGGGCACGCTGCTCGGCGCGCTGCCGCCGGAGCGGGCCGGGGTCGGGTCGGCGGTGAACGACACGGTGCAGCAGGTCGGTGCCGCCCTCAGCGTGGCGGTGCTCGGCAGCGTGCTGACCACGGCCTACCGTGCGGCGATGCCGCCGGGCACGACCGGGCCGGCACGGGACTCGCTGGGCGACGCCCTGGGAGTCGCGGCCGCGACCGGGGACGCCGGGCTGGCGGACGCGGCACGGGCCGCCTTCGTGGATGCCATCGCGGTCACCTCTCTGATCGGCGTGGTGGGCGGGATCGCCGCCGCGGTCCTGGCCGCCGCGGTGTTGCGACCGAAGCCTGCCACGGCCCCGGCGGCCGGCGGCCCGTCATCCACAGAAGCGGAAGAGGCGGAAAGGTTGTCCACAGATCCGGAAGTGGAACCCGCCGGAATCGAACGCCCGTACTAATATGGCGCCATGACCAGCGCCTACCAACCTTCGATGTTCGACCTGATGTCCGGGCCGGCTGAGGCGGTCGAGCCATTGACCGGCCGCCTCACCCGGCATCAGCTCACCGCCGGAGCCTGGGTCGACGTGCTGCCGGGCTGGCTGCACGGGTCGGACGCGGTCTTCGAGGCGCTGCTCGGCATCGACTGGCGGGCCGAGCGGCGCAGAATGTATGACGACATCGTCGACGTCCCCCGGCTCCTGCGGTGGTTCGGCCCGCGGGAGCATCTGCCACACCCCGCACTGGTGGCGGCGCGGTCCGAGCTCAACCGGCACTACGCCGGGGAGCTGGGCGAGGAGTTCGTGACCGCGGGCATGTGCCTCTACCGCGACGGGCGCGACAGCGTGGCGTGGCACGGCGACACCATCGGGCGCTCCGCCACCGTGGACACGATGGTCGCCATCGTCTCGTTCGGCTCACCCCGCAACCTGCTGCTGCGACCACGGGCGGGTGGGCACGAGACGCTGCGGTTCCCCCTCGGGCACGGCGATCTGATCGTGATGGGCGGGTCCTGTCAGCGCACCTGGGAGCATGCCGTGCCGAAGACGGCCAAGCCGGTCGGACCGCGGGTGAGCGTGCAGTTCCGACCAGCCGGTGTGGCCTGATCAGAGGTCTTCGGTAACGCGGACATTGCAAGTGGTTGACGAGTCCGCCGAGAAAGTTACACTCCAAGTGTAAATAGTTGATGCTCCATCTCCCTTACAGGACTTCCACCGGTCCGGCGAGGCGGTCATGTCAACAGATTCCCAGCTCAAGGAGCTTGCGCTCCACGACATCACGGTCCGCTTCGGCGGCCTGACCGCTCTCGACAGTGTGTCCCTGCGCGTGGCGCCGGGGCGGATCGTCGGCGTCATCGGGCCGAACGGTGCGGGCAAGACCACCCTTTTCAACGTCATCTGTGGATTCGTGCAGCCGACCTCCGGGTCGCTCACTCTGGACGGGAGCCCCTGGCGGCCCCGCCCACACCACCTGAGCCGTCTGGGTATCGCCCGGACACTCCAGGGGGTCGGCCAGTTCTCCGGCATGACCGTGCTGGAGAACGTGATGGTCGGCGCCCGTCACCGGCACGCGGAGTCCGAGGCGCTGGCCGCCCTGGACCGGTGCGGCGTCGCGCGCTATGCGGATGCCCATCCGGGCGCTCTGCCGTATGCGATCCGCAAACGCATCGAGCTGGCCCGCGCCCTGGTGGCGAAGCCACGCATCCTGATGCTCGACGAGCCGGCCGGCGGCCTGGACGCCGATGAGATCGCCTGGCTCGGTGCTCTGATCAAGGAGACCGGCACCACCGTGCTGCTGGTCGAGCACCACATGGATCTGGTGATGTCGGTCTGCGACGAGATCCTGGTCCTCGACTTCGGCAAGTCGATCGCACTCGGTTCGCCCGCGGAGATCAGCGCGAATCCCAAGGTGACCGAGGCCTATCTCGGCGCGGCGGCCTGACCCTACTCAGCATCACCCGTTCCGTGTGGGGCCGGACCGGCCTCTGACCTATCACCTGTTCCGCGTGGGGCCGGACCGGCCTCTGACCTCGCATACCCGAAAAGCCGGTCGTGTCCCGGCGCTCTTCGGCATACCCGAAACACGTCTACGAGCGGCCCCCGAGAAAGGAGCGCCGATGATCACGCGTACCCCGGAATCAACGGGAGACAGCCGATGAGCGGCGCGTTGTTGCAGGTCGAAGGCCTCACCGCCGGATATGGCGCGGCCCCCGTCCTGCACGATGTGGACCTCACCGTCCGGCCGGGAGAGATCGTCGCCGTGCTCGGGGCGAACGGCGCCGGCAAGACGACGCTGCTGCGCACCCTGTCCGGACTGGTCCGCAGCACCCACGGTCGGGTCGTCCTGGACGGCGACGACCTGGCCGGCACCAAAGTGGAGCATCTCGTACGCCGGGGCATAGCGCACGTCCCCGAGGGGCGCGGCGTGGTCACCGAGTTGACCGTCGACGAGAACCTGCGGCTCGGCGGCCTCTGGCGACGCGACCGGGCCGACGCGAAAGTGGCGCTCGACGAGGTCTACGACCTGTTCCCTCCGCTGGCACAGCGCCGCACCTTCGCCGGGCACCAGCTGTCCGGCGGCGAGCGGCAGATGCTGGCACTGGGCCGGGCCCTGGTCGGGCGGCCGCGGTTGCTGCTGCTCGACGAGCCGTCGCTCGGCCTCGCACCCAAGGTCACCCGGCACATCATGACCCTGTTGCGTGACCTGCGGGAACGTACCGGCCTGGCGGTTCTGCTGGTCGAACAGAACGTGCGCAGCGCGCTCTCCATCGCCGACGAGGGCGTGGTGCTGTCGCTGGGCCGGGTGGTGGTGCGCAACAAGGCGTCGGTGCTCCGCGACGACGCCGACCTCCGTCACGCCTACCTGGGGTTCTGATGAGCGAGTTCGTCTACCTGACCTTCGACGGGCTCAGCCGCGGCCTGGTCTATGCCGCGTTCGCGCTGGCCCTGGTGCTGATCTGGCGGGCTGCCCGGATCGTCAACTTCGCACAGGGTGCGATGGCGGTGTCCGCGGTCTACGTCGCGTACTCGGTCACGAACGCCACCGGGTCGTACTGGCTGGGGTTCGGGGCCGCGCTCCTGGCCGGGCTGGCGCTGGGCGTCATCGTCGAGCGCGTGGTGATGCGGTTCGTGGACCACTCGTCGCCGCTCAACGGGGTGGTGGTCGCGCTCGGACTGGTACTGATCTTCCAGGGCGTGCTGGGCATCGTCTACGGCAACGAGTTCCTGCCGTTCGAGACCCCGTTCAGCCGGGACGCCTTCGTGGTCGGCGGGGTGGCGATGCTGTCCCGGTACGACCTGTTCGTCTTCGGGACGGTCGGCGCCGTGGTCATCGCTCTCACGCTGCTGTTCACCCGTACCGCTGTCGGGCTCCGGATGCGTGCGGCGGCCTTCGCGCCGGACGTGTCGAGGCTGCTCGGCGTCTCGGTGGGCGGCATGTTGACGCTCGGCTGGGCACTGGCGGCGGCCGTGGGATCGCTCGCCGGGATCCTCGTCGTCCCCACCGAACTGGGTGTGCACCCGACAGCGATGGACGTGGTCTTCGTGTCGGCGTTCGCGGCCGCCGTCGTGGGAGGTCTGGACAGCCCGATCGGCGCGGTCGTGGGCGGACTGATCGTCGGCGTCCTGCTGTCGTACGTCAGCGGATACATCGACGTCACGGTCGCCCCGATGGCCGTTCTCGCCCTGCTCGTCGTCGTCCTGCTCGGTAGACCGGGCGGACTGTTCTCCAGCTCGAAAGCGAGGGTGGCATGACCGGCCGCACCGCAGCGAAGCACGAAGCCGAGACGGCCGGGACCGCGCAGGCACCCGTACCGGATGCGGGTCCCGTCCTGCCGAAGCGCCGCCGGCGGGTGCATCCGGTGATCGTGATCGCGGCCGGCGCGGTCCTGGTGGTCGCGCTGACCTACATGCTGCCGCCGTTCCGGAACTATCAGCTGGCCACCGTGGGCGCCTACTTCTGCGTGACGGCCGGGCTGACCGTCCTGACCGGACTGAACGGGCAGTTGTCGCTGGGGCACGGCGCGCTGATGGCGACCGGCGCCTACACGCTGGCACTGACGCAGAACAGGTGGGAGAACCTCCCGCTCAGCTTCGCCATGGCGGTCCTCGTCACCACCGTGGTGGGCGCGGTGATCGGCCTGGCCGCGGCCCGGTTGCGCGGTCCCTACCTGGCCGGTCTGACTCTCGCCGTCGCGATCGTGGTCCCGTCGGTGACCAGCACGTTCGATGAGACGTTCAACAGTGACCAGGGCCTGTCGGTGTTCCTGAACCCGCCGCCCGAGCAGTACCCGATCGAGCAGTGGCAGGCCTGGCTGTGCTGGGGTGCGGCGCTGGTCGTGGTGCTGCTGCTGGCGCTGCTGGTGCGCGGCCGGTTCGGGCGGGACCTGCGGGCCGTCCGCGACGACGAGACCGCCGCCAAGCTCGCCGGGATCAACATCGCGCGTACCCAGGTGCTGGCGTTCGTGGTGAGCGCCGTCTGCGCCGGGGTGTCCGGCGCCCTGTTCGCCTACCTCGCGCAGAGCGTCTCGCCCGGAGCCTTCCCGTTGACCCTGTCCCTCTTCCTGGTCATGGCGATCGTGATCGGCGGGCTGGGGAGCCTCTTCGGGGCGTTGTGGGGCGCGTTGCTGCTGGTGGTGCTGCCCGCACTGTCCCAGTCCGTCGGTGAGCAGACCGGTTCGCAGCGGCTGGAGGGAAACCTCGCGCTGATCGTCTTCGGTGTCGTGCTCGTCGTCGTCATGCTCGCCGCTCCGGGCGGCCTCGCATCCATCCCATCTCGAATGTCACGCCTGATCAGGAGGAACCGATGAAACGCATAACGACGGCGGCCCTTTCCGTCTTGCTGCTGGCGACCGCCGGCTGCACGGACGGCGGCGGTGGCGGCAACGGCTCGGGCAGCGGAAACGTGCCAGGGGTGACCGACACCGAGATCGTGGTCGGCACGCACATGCCGCTGACCGGTCCGGCCGCGGGCGGCTACTCGAAGATCGCGCCGGCCACCAAGGCGTACTTCGACTACGTCAACGCCAACGGCGGTGTGCACGGCCGCAAGATCACCTACAAGATCAAGGACGACGGCTACAACCCGGCGAACACCCAGACCGTGGTGCGGGAGCTGGTGCTTCAGGACAAGGTCTTCGCGGTCCTCAACGGTCTCGGCACCCCCACACACACCGGTGTCCTCGACTTCCTCAAGACCAACCGGGTGCCCGACCTGTTCGTGGCCAGCGGCAGCCGCAGCTGGAACCAGGCCGACAAGTATCCGCAGACGTTCGGCTTCAACCCGGACTACACGGTCGAGGGCAAGATCCTGGCCACCTACATCAAGGAGAACCTGGCCGGGAAGAAGACCTGCTTCCTCGGCCAGGACGACGACTTCGGCCGGGACAGCCTGGCCGGCGTCGAGAAGATCCTCGGTGCGGTCGCGGCCAAGGAGAGCTACGTGACCAGCAACCCGAACGTCGGGCCGCAGATGGGTGCGCTCAAGGCGGCCGGCTGTGAGGTCGTCGTGCTCGCGACTGTGCCCGGTTTCACTGCCCTGTCGATCGGGACCGCTGCGAAGATTGCGTTCAAACCGCAGTTCGTCGTCAGTAACGTCGGCTCCGACCCGACCACCGTCGGGAAGACTCTGGGTGCTGCCGCGCCCCTGATGGAGGGCCTCGTGGCGGCCAACTACCTGCCACTGAACACCGACGAGGCCAACCCGTGGATCCAGCTGTTCAAGAAGGTCAACGCGGAGCACAACGGCAACGCCGAGTTCGACAACAACGTCGTCTACGGCATGTCCGTGGGCTACCTGTTCGTGCAGGCGCTCCAGTCGGCCGGCAAGGACCTGACCCGCGACAAGATCCTCGAAACCGTGCAGAAGAACGGCTTCCAGGGTCCGGGCCTCGTGCCGCTGCGCTTCTCGGCCCAGGACCACTCGGGGTACGGCGGTGAGCAGCTCACCAAGGTGGAGAACGGCAAGGCCGTGTACTTCGGCACCCCGTACACCACCGACGACGGAGACGGTCCGGTCGCGCCGTACCAGGGGCAGGCCGTGGCACCACCGCCGAGTGGCGTGCCCGCCGCGTAATATCTGCACTTAGACTGCAAAAACACGACTCAGGAGGTTGGGCGATGGCCGACCAGGTAGCAATCGTGACCGGAGCAAGCCGGGGGATCGGGTTCGCCATCGCGCAACGCTTCGTCGCCCAGGGTGTGAGAGTCGCCGTCACCGGCCGCGACGCCGACGCCCTCGAGGCCGCCGTGAAGGAGCTCGGCGGCCCCGAGGTGGCGCTCGGCGTGGCCGGCAAGGGCGACGACCCCGCGCACCGGGCCGCGGTGATCGACGCGGTGCGGGAGCGGTTCGGCCCGGTCACCACGCTGATCAACAACATCGGGATCAACCCGGCGTACGGGCCGCTGGCCACCCTGGACCTCAACGCCGCCCGCAAGATGGCCGAGGTCAACCTGATCGGCACGCTCGGCTGGATCCAGGAGGCGCTGCGCGGCGGACTCGGCGAGACCGGCGGTTCGATCGTCAACATCTCGTCGGTCTCCGGTGTCCGCCCCGCGCCCGGGATCGCCTTCTACGGCACCACCAAGGCCGCCCTCATCCACCTCACCGAGGAACTCGCGGTCGAGTTGGCCCCGAAGATCCGGGTCAACGCGGTCGCGCCCGCGGTCGTGAAGACGCGGTTCGCCTCCGCCCTCTACGAGGGGCGGGAGGCGGAGGTGGCGGCCACGTATCCGCTCCAGCGGCTCGGTCACACCGACGACGTGGCCGGCACCGTGGCGTTCCTCTGCTCCCCGGACGCCGCCTGGATCACCGGGCAGACCATCGTGATCGACGGTGGCATCACCCTCACCGGGGCCGTCCAGTGAGCCTCAAGCGGGTGGTGGTCACCGGCGCCGGTGGCGGGATCGGCGCGGCACTGGCCCGGCGGTTCGCCGCCGACGGTGCCAAGGTGGTGGTCAACGATCTGAACGCGGAGGCGGCCCGGACGGTCGCCGGCGAGATCGGCGGGATCGCGGTTCCCGGTGACGCGGCCCGCGAGGAGGACGTCCGGCACCTGATCGACACGGCCTGGAGCGAACTGGGCGGGATCGATCTGTTCTGCTCGAACGCCGGAGTGCTGTCGGCCGGGGACGAGACGACACCGGACGCCCAGTGGCAGCGCGACTTCGGGGTCAACGTGATGTCGCACGTCTACGTGAGCCGGGCACTGCTGCCGCGCTGGCTGGACGGCGGTGAGCCGAAACGGCTGCTGATCACGGTCAGCGCGGCCGGTTTGCTGACCCTGCTGGGCAGCGCGACGTACTCGGTGACGAAGCACGCGGCCCTGGCCTATGCGGAGTGGCTGCGTGCCACGTACGCCCATCGGGGTCTGATCGTGCAGGCGCTCTGCCCGCAGGGTGTGCGCACCGACATGCTGACCCGCGGCAACGACCGGGGCAGCGGCGCGGCCTCGCTGCTCGCCGAGGGTGCACTGCCGCCGGAGGAGGTGGCCGACCTGGTCGCCGGTTCCCTGGAGGACGGCGGGTTCCTGATCCTGCCGCATCCGGAGGTCGAGGGCTACTACCGCTTGCGCGCGAGCGATCCCGATCGTTGGCTGGGAGGCATGAACAAACTCCAGCGCGGATTCGAGTCCGCGTGAAGGGCCTCGACCTGGAGCGCCTCCAGGCCTATCTGGACAGCCCGCCGCTTTCCGGGACGATGTTCGCGGGCGGTAGGTCGAACCTGACCTACGCGATCACCGACGGCGCCGACCGCTGGGTGCTGCGCCGGCCACCGCTCGGGCACGTGCTGCCCACCGCACACGACATGGTCCGTGAGCACAAGGTCCTCGACGCCCTCTCCCGGGCCGGTTTCCCGGTGCCCCGGCCGGTGCGGCTCTGCACCGACACCGAGGTCATCGGGGCGCCGTTCTACCTGATGGAGCACGTGGACGGCACCATCTACCGGGACGCCGCGCTGATCGAGAAGATCGACTTCCGGGCGCTGACGTTCACCCTGGTCGACACCCTCGCCGATCTGCACTCCCTGGATCCGGCGGCGATCGGGCTCGGTGACTTCGGCAGACCGGAGGGCTTCAACGCCCGGCAGGTCCGCCGCTGGAAACAGCAGCTCGACGCGTCACGCAGCCGGGAGCTCTCCGGCATCGACGAGTTGCACGCCCGGCTGGCCACCGACATCCCGGCCGGTGGCCCCGGCGCCGTCGTGCACGGTGACTTCCGCCTGGACAACGTGCTGGTCAGTGACGAGCTGACGGTCAACGCGGTGCTCGACTGGGAGATGTCCACCCTCGGCGACCCGCTCAGCGACCTGGCCCTGATGCAGATCTACGCCGGCCGGCCGCTGCTGGAACGCGACGGTAAGCCGTTCGCCCCGGTCGACATCCCCGGGCACCCCACACTCGACGAGATCGCCGCGCGCTACGCCGAACGCAGCGGGCGCGACGTCAGCGACCTGCACTGGTACGTCGGCTTCGCCGCGTTCAAGCTCGCCGTCATCCTCGAGGGCGTGCACTTCCGTTACACCAAGGGTCAGACGGTCGGGCCCGGCTTCGACACCGTGGGCGCCATGGTTCCCACCCTGGTCGAGCAGGGCCACCGAGCGCTGGAAGGACACTGATGGACTTCGAGTACGACGCGAAGACCGAGGACTACCGCAAGCGGCTGCTCGCCTTCATGGACGAGCATGTCTATCCCGCGGAGCCCACGTATCACACCGACGGCTGGGAACCGCCCGCCGCGCTGGAGGGACTGAAGGCGGCCGCCAAGGAGGCCGGCCTGTGGAACCTCTTCCTTCCCGGTGACCACGGTGCCGGTCTCACCAACCTCCAGTACGCGCCGCTCGCCGAGATCACCGGCCGCAGCCCGGCGATCGCCCCGGCCGCGCTGAACTGCGCCGCACCCGACACCGGCAACATGGAGGTCCTCGCGGACTTCGGGACCGACGAGCAGAAGGAGCGGTGGCTCAAGCCGCTGCTGGCCGGTGAGATCCGCTCCGCCTTCGCGATGACCGAGCCGCAGGTGGCCTCCTCGGACGCCACCAACATCGGCACCCGGATCGACCGCGACGGCGACGACTACGTCATCAACGGGCGCAAGTTCTACATCAGCGGCGCGATGAACCCGAACTGCAAGATCTTCATCGTGATGGGCAAGACCGACGTCGACGCCCCGCGGCACCTCCAGCAGAGCCAGATCCTGGTGCCCCGGGACACGCCCGGCCTGACCATCGAGCGGGGCATGACCGTGCTCGGCTACACCGACGGCGACCACGGCGGCCACGCCGAGATGATCTTCGAGAACGTCCGGGTGCCGGCCACCAACCTGATCGGGCAGGAGGGCGGCGGGTTCGCGATCTCCCAGGCCCGGCTCGGGCCCGGCCGCATCCACCACTGCATGCGGCTCATCGGCATGGCCGAGCGGGCCCTGGAGCTGATGTGCACGCGGGCCTTGGTCCGTACGCCGTTCGGCAAGCCGCTCGCCGAGCAGGGCGTCATCCAGGACTGGATCGCCGAGTCGCGGGTCCGCATCGAGCAGGCCCGCCTGCTGGTGCTCAAGGCCGCCTGGCTGATGGACACGGTCGGCAACCGGGGTGCGCACACCGAGATCCAGTCCATCAAGATCGTGGTGCCGTCCACGGTGGAGTGGATCGTCGACAAGGCGATCCAGACCCACGGGGCGGCCGGGCTCGGGCAGGACTTCCCGCTTGCCGGCCTGTTCGCCAGCGCCCGTATGCTGCGACTCGCCGACGGGCCGGACGAGGTGCACAAGCGGTCGCTGGCCCACCGTGAACTCAAGCGTTACCGGAGTCATTCGTGACCAACCCACCTACGCGCGTCGACGGGCGTACCGCGCGGTCCGAGCGGACCCGCAACGCGATCATCGACGCGCACCTCCAGCTGATCGGCGAGGGGGACATGCGCCCCACCGCCGATCGGGTGGCCAAGCTGGCCGGGGTGTCCCTGCGCGCCCTGTGGAGTCACTTCGCCGACATGGAAGCCCTGATGGCGGCGAGTGGTCAGCGGGTGCTGGAGCAGCGCGACGCGTCGTACCGGCCGATCCCGGCGGATCTGCCGCTGACCGAGCGGATCGAGGCGTTCTGCCATCAGCGGGCCCGCCTGCTGGAGGAGATCGCGCCCGCGGCGCGGGCCTCCGCCCTGAAAGAGCCGTTCTCGTCGGGATTGCAGCGTTACCGCAAACTGCACACCTCGCGGGTACGCGACGAGCTGACCGCCACCTTTCCGACCGAGATCGGCAGTGACGAGGAGTTGCTCAACGCGCTGACCGCGGCCAGCCTCTGGCCGACGTGGGCGACGTGGCGTGACGCCATGGGCCTGCCGGTCGAGGGCGCCCGGTCCGCACTCGCCCGCGTCGTCACCGCCCTGATCAACCCGGCCGGGGCGAAGCCGGCCCGCTGAGCCGTGGGAGGCCCTGCGACCGGGTCCGCCGGGGTGCGGCGTTGCGGAGGCGGATGCCGCTGAAGGCGATCGTGCTGGTGACGACCTGGTCCCAGAAGGACCACAGGTCGTCGAGCAGCCGCAGCTGGATTCCGGCCGCAGCGTGGCATGCGATCAGGTCGCCGACCGGTTCGGGTGGGCCGAGTGGTTCGACCGGTTCGCATGCCACGTGGGCGTGCGGCAACGGCTCCCCGATCGGGCGGAACGGTTCGGCGGGGAGCCGGTACGCGTACAGCCTGGTGGCGCGCATCGTGTCCCACCAGGCGTATTCGATCGCGTGGACCCGGTCGCCGCAGCCGGCTCCGATGATCCGGTCCCGGTCGGTGTCGGTGGTGACGCCGGGGCGCACCCAGGCAAGAGCGCGCGGGCACTGTCGCGGGAACCAGTAGTCCGGCGCCCGTTCGTGGTCGACCGCCCAGACGTAGGCCTCCGGCTGCTGTGCGGTGGCCGCGACGTGCGGAACGAACCGCGTGATGGTCGGATCCTCGGAGAAGTGCAGCACCTGCCCCGGTTCAGGTCGCATCCGCCCTTCCTATCGCACCATCCCCAACCAGGCCCAGCCCGGCCCGCCGGCCCGTCCGGCTGGACACCACCGCTGTCTCACGACACCCGAGACAGCGGTGGGAACCAGCCAGGCCCGTCCGGCTGGACACCACCGCTGTCTCGCGGCGCGTGAGACAGCGGTGGCGCCCAGCCGGGTCGCGGGTGGGGAGCCGGGTCAGAGGAGGGCGACGGATCGGGCGCCCTCGCCGCGGGACATGCGGTCGAAGGCGGCCGGTACCTCGGCCAGGGTGATGCGGTCGGTGATCAGGTGGTCGAGGTTGAGCGTGCCGTCGAGGACGTCACGGGCCAGGGCCGGCACCTCCAGGTCGGTGTCGGCCTGCCCGTACACCGAGGCCCGCAGGGTGCGCGCCGAGGAGAAGATGTCCAGTGCGCTCAGCTGGACCATGTCGTCGGCCGCGCCCATGCCGACCACGGTGACCTGGCCGCCGGAGCGGGTGGCTCGCCAGGCGGCCCGGATGGTGGCGGCCCGGCCGACGCATTCGATCGCGTGGTCGGCGCCGAGCCGGCCGGTGCGGCCGCGGATGTCCTTCGACAGGTTGTCCGAGGACACCACGAAGTCGGTGGCGCCGGCCGCCTCGGCCAGGCCTTTCTTCGCCTCGGTGACGTCCACCGCGATCACCTGTGCGGCACCGGCGGCGCGGGCCGCGGCGACGACCGACAGGCCGACCCCGCCGAGGCCGATGACCACGACCGATTCGCCGGGTGCCACCCGGGCGGTGTTGCGGACCGCGCCGGTCCCGGTGAGGACGGCGCAGCCGAGCAGGGCCGCGAGGTCGAAGGCGAGTTCCTGAGGTACGGGGATGACCGCGTTCTCCGGCACCACCACCTGTTCGGCGAACGCCCCCACGCCCAGGGTCACGTGGACCGGCGCGCCGTCCAGGGTGATGCCGTTGGACTGGGCCGCGACGCCGTGCGAGGTGCTGCACAGCCAGGGCTCGCCGTGTTCGCAGAACCAGCAGGTGCGGCAGGCCGGCTGCCAGTTCAGCACCACGTGGTCACCGACGGCGGTCCGGGTGACGTGCTCGCCGATCTCGACGACTTCACCGGCCGCCTCGTGCCCGAGGATCAGCGGGTGCGGCGGCCGCAGCGTGCCGTTCACCATCGACAGGTCGGAGTGGCAGACACCGGCCGCCCGGACCCGCACGCGCACCTGGCCGGGGCCGATCTCGGGCAGCCGCAGTTCGGCGAGGGCGGCGGGGGCTCCGGTGTCGCGGACGACGAGGCCGGTCATGTACTGGGTCATCGCTGGATCGCTTTCACCTGCTGGAATTCGGTCAGCCCGTAGGCGCCGAGTTCACGGCCGATACCGGACTGCTTGTAGCCGCCGAACGGGGCGAACGGGTTGAACGAGCCGCCGTTGACGTCGACGGCGCCGGTGCGCAGCCGCCGGGCCACGGCGACCGCCCGCGCGTCGGAGCCCCAGACCGCGCCGGCCAGGCCGTACTTCGAGTTGTTGGCGATCGCCACGGCCTCGTCGTCGTCACCGAAGCCGATGATCGACAGCACCGGGCCGAAGATCTCCTCCTGGGCGATCTCACTGTCCGGGTCGACGTCGGCGAAGACGGTCGGCGCGACGAAGTGGCCCTGTGCGGGCACGGGGGCGTCGAGGCCACCGGCGACGACCCGGGCCGTGGCGCGTTCGATGAAACCGCGGACCCGGTCCTTCTGGGCGGCGGAGGCGAGCGGGCCGATTCGGGTCGCCGGGTCGAACGGGTCACCGAGGGTGTAGCCGGCGGCGGTCTTGGCGGCCAGTTCGACGGCCTCGTCGTAGTGGCTGTGGTGGACCAGCATGCGGGTCCACGCCGTACACGTCTGGCCGGAGTTGAGGAAGGCGTTGCCGACGCCGACCTTGACCGCCTTGACCACGTCGGCGTCTTCGAGGATGACGTTGGCGGATTTGCCGCCGAGTTCCAGGGACACCTTGGCGATCCGGTCGGCGGCGGCGTGGCTGATGGCCGCGCCGGTCCGGGTGGATCCGGTGAACGACACCATGTCGATGCCGGGGTGCCCGGCAATGGCCGATCCGACGGCCGGGCCGGTGCCGGTGACCAGGTTGAACACGCCGGGCGGCAGCTGGGCCTCGGCGACCGCGTCGGCCAGCAGGTAGGCGGTGAGCGGGGTCAGCTCGCTCGGTTTGAGGATCACCGTGCACCCGGCGGCCAGCGCCGCGCCGACCTTGGCGACGACCTGGTGCAGCGGATAGTTCCACGGGGTGATCGCGCCGACCACGCCGATCGGTTCGTGGACGACCAGCGAGTTGCCGATCGTCTCCTCCCGCGCCGGGCGGCCGGCGAGTTCCGCGTACCCGGCGAGGACGGTCAGGGGAAGGCCGGCCTGGACCGCCTTGGCGATCTTGAGCGGGGTGCCCAGTTCGAGGCCGACGATCCGGGCGACCTCGTCGGCGCGGGCGGTGAGCGCCCGGTGCAGCCGGCCCAGCGCCGCACCGCGCTCGGCCGGCGTCAGCCCGAAGGCCCAGCCGTCGAAGGCGGCGCGGGCGGCGGAGACGGCGAGGTCGACGTCCTCGGCCGTCCCGGCCGGCACATGCCCGAACACCTCTTCGGTGTACGGGTTCTCGACTCCGATGCGCTCGGTGGAGGCGGACGGCACGTACGCGCCGCCGATCCAGTGCTCATCACGGAAGACCGACGTCATCGGCGTACCCCCTGGTCGTAACGGTCGGAAAGGCTGTTGATCAGCAGGTCGAGCCCGAGCTCGAACGCACCCTCGTCGACGGCGGCGCGATGTGCGGCGAGTTCATGGGCCCGGTGCAGGTGCGGGAAGCGGTCGTACAGGTCCGGGTCGGCCTCGAAGCCCAGGGCGAACGAGCCGAGCGCGGAGCCGGTGATCAGGTATCGCATCAGCGCGCCGATGTGGGTGGCCCGGGCCCGGGACCAGCCGGCCTCGATCAGCGCGCCGTAGACGGCCTCGGCCATGGCCAGCCCGGCCGGCCGGCGACCGGGGCCGGTGGCCAGCACCGGGACGATGTGCGGGTGCGCGGCGAGCACGGCGTGGTACGACTTCGCCCACAGCCGCAGCCCTTCGCGCCAGTCGTTGCCCCGGAAGACGGAGATGTCGACCTGGGCGACCACCGCCTCGGCGACCGCGTCGACGATCTCCGCCTTGGTCGCGAAGTGGTTGTAGAGCGACGGCCCCTGCACCCCCAGTTCGGTGGCGAGGCGCCGCATGGAGCAGGCGTCCAGGCCCTCGGCGTCGATCAGCACGGCCGCCGCCTCGACGATGCGCTCCCGGGTGAGCAGCGCCTGCCGAGGCCGAGCCATGGAAGTCGTCCCTTCGATCAGATCGAGAAAACCGAAATCAACACTGGACGTGTAAAAACTTACGCCGCTAGTTTAAGCACAGCTGCGACGTACATCACTAAGGGAGATCAGCAATGACGACGCTTTCCCTCGCCACGGTTCTGGCCGAGGCCGCACGCCGGTACCCCGAGAAGGTGGCGATCGTCGACGAGGCCGGAGGCCGGATTCCCTATCGCGAACTCTGGGCGCAGACCCGGTCGTACGCCGCCGGTTTGACGGAATTGGGCATCGGCCGCGGCGACACGGTGGCCGTGATGATCCCGAACGTGGGCGACTTCCCGCGGGTCTACTACGCCGCGCTCGCCGTCGGCGCCCGGATCGTGCCGGTGTCGCTGCTGCTCAACGCCGAGGAGGTCGGCTACGTGCTGGCCGACAGCGGCGCGAAGCTGCTGGTCACGCACTCGGCGTTCCTTCAGGTCGGCGCGGCTGCCGCGGCCGCGACCGGCACCCCGCTGGCGAATGTCGGCCCGCTGCCGGAGGGGCTGCCGCAGTACCCACCGCGCCTGGACCAGATCTCGGCCGGGCTGGAGCCGGTCCGGACCTACGTGACGGTCGAGGCCGAGGACGTCGCGGTGATCCTCTACACCAGCGGCACGACCGGCAAGCCGAAGGGCGCCCTGCTCACCCACCTGAACCTGGTGATGAACGCGGCCGTCAACGTCTTCGACGTGCATCCGCTGACCGGCGACGACGTGGTGATGGGCTGCCTGCCGCTGTTCCACACGTTCGGCCAGACGGTCGGGATGAACGCGACGTTCCGGCTCGGCGGGACGCTGGTGCTGCTGCCCCGGTTCACCGGCGAGGCGGCGATCGAACTGATGATCAGGGAGAACGTCACGATCTTCCACGGCGTGCCGACCATGTACATCGGACTGCTGGAGGCGGCGGCCAAGGCCGAGCGCCTGCCACAGCTGAAGCTGTGCGTCTCCGGTGGTGCGTCACTTCCGGTGGCGGTTCTGGAGAAGTTCGCGGTGGCTTTCGGTTCGACCATCTGGGAGGGGTACGGGCTGAGCGAGACCTCCCCCACGGCGACCACCAACCAGCCGTCGTTCGGTGCGAAGCCGGGCACGGTCGGGCACCCGATCTGGGGTGTCGAGGTGGAGATCGCCCGCCCGGAGGTTCCGGAGCGCATCGAGTTCCTGCCGGACGGCGAGCTGGGTGAGATCGTGATCCGCGGGCACAACGTGTTCGCCGGCTACCTGAACCGGCCGGAGGCGACCGCCGAGGCCCTGGTCGACGGCTGGTTCCGGACCGGCGACCTGGGCGTACGCGACGAGCAGGGCTTCATCAGCATCGTCGACCGGACCAAGGACCTGATCATCCGCGGCGGCTTCAACGTCTACCCGCGTGAGGTGGAGGAGGTCCTGGCCCGGCATCCGTCGATCCAGCAGGTCGCGGTGATCGGCGTGGCCGACGAGACCCTGGGCGAGGAGATCTGCGCCGTGGTGGTGCTCGAGGACAAGGGTCTGTCGGAGGACGAACTGATCGAGTGGTCGAAGGAGCGGCTGGGCAAGCACAAGTACCCGCGTCAGGTGCGGTTCGCCGAGTCCCTGCCGCTCGGGCCGAGCATGAAGGTCCTGAAGCGGGAGTTGCGCAAGCAGTACAGCTAGCTGCTCAACAGCGGTGGCAGCTCGGCGACGATCGGGACGTCGGCGGGCAGCCACGGGACGGTGTCCAACTGGTCCACGGTCAGCCAGCGCAGGGAGCGGTGCTCCAGCGCCTCCGGGACGTCGCCGCCGAGCAGGTCGGCGACGTAGACGCGGAGCACGGCGCGACCGTGGGCCAGTGGCACGTCCGGGCCGATCCGGCCGCCGACCTCGACGCGTACGCCCAGCTCTTCGGCGCACTCGCGGGCCAGTGCCTGCTGCTCGGTCTCCCCCGGCTCGACCTTGCCACCGGGGAACTCCCAGCGCCCGGCCGCCTCCGGTGGAGAGCTGCGTTCGCAGGCGAGGACCCGCCCAGCGGTGATGATCACAGCCGCAACGATCACCCTGGGTGATGACGCCGGCTTGACGTATTGTTCGGGCCGCATGCGATCCAAGATCTCACGAAAGTTCATCGTTCAGGTTGCCCGCTGGTGCCCTGATCGTCACGCAAACACGGATATGTGGGCGTGGACACGGGTGGCTGAACCGACGAAACTGTGGGGCACCGACCATGACGATCCGGCGACAGTTCGGCCACAAGCCGGCAACGACGCTAAGGGGGGTGCGGAGTGCGGGCGAGAAGACGCCGGGACACCGGCTCGGACTATCTCAGCGACGCCTTGGCGTTACTCGGCGGATGGACCCGCGACGGCGTCCAGTTGCGCCGTGATCTGGCGTGTGACGACAGTCAGCACGCGGCCTTGACCGAACGTATCAAGGTGGCTGCGGACACTCTTCACATACGACCAAGCATCCGGCGAATCAACGGTCACACACAGATCTGCCTGGGCTCGCAGGACGGTACAGCCATCACCGACGGTGAGGTCACCCTCGCGGCCCGGATCGAGGATTTCTATCGCACCGTGGTCGAGAGGCCATGATCCGGGCGGACTACGCTGCGCCGCATGACTGACGTGGTGTACGACGACAAGGGCCAGCTCGAGCAGATTCAGAGTGGTCTGCTGGAGGGCGAGCAGGTCATCGCGGTCTATGACGCGATCGGCACCGGGACCGGCTTCATCGGTCTCACCAACCGCCGGATCATCATTCAGGACCAGTCCTACGTCGGGAAGCGGTTCGCGATCACCAGCATTCCCTACTCCAAGGTCAGCAGCGTCAGTGTGGTGAGCAACAAGAGCTGGGCCGGCCAGTTCTTCTCCTCCGGCACCATCGCCATCGCGGTCGGCACGACCAGCTACGAGATCGAGTTCCGTGGCTCGGAGAAGGCCCACCACGTGCACAACCTGATCCTCGGCCAGGCGTCCTGAGTCCGGTCAGCGCCCGCCGACCGCCTGCGTGAGATCCCATACGTACCGGCGGCCGGCGGGTTTCTCGTCGCGCCACACCACCTCCCAGCGGCCGCGGGGGTCGCGTTCGGGTTCGGCGAACCGTCCGTACCCCTGCCGCTCCTTGACGCTCGGCGGCTGATCGCTGTCCGGGAAGCTGAAGGTGACCTGGAACCGGGTGAACGCCGACGGGGTTCCGCTCGCGGTCGGCAGCCGGTCCTCCCAGACGAGCTGGTCCCAACCGCGTTCGCGCAGCGGGCCCCACAGTCCGCGCGGGCGGTATTCGACCTGCCACTCGGTGGGGGTGGTCATCGCCGGGTCGAAGATCAGCCAGACCCGTAGCAGCCTGCTCTGTTCCAGCGGCAGCGGCGTGATGGTGCCGCCGACCGGTCGCAGCGTCTTGAACGAGATCTCGTCGAGCCGGGTGATCCGGTCGGTGTCGGTCGGCACGATCGGCCGCATGGTCCGATGGGTGACGAGCGGCTCCGGGGTGGTGATCCGTTTCTCCACGATGCGGTCGCTGTCGTCGTCGGCGCCGATCGTGACGAGCACCTCCAGGGTCTCCTGGAAGAGCGGCTTCTCCCGGTCGCTGATCCGCTGGATGGCGTCGAGGTAGTGCTGGTGGCCGGCCTGCTGGAGGGTGAGCAGCCGGGAGGCGTCCTGGAGGTCGGTCCTCAGCTCGCGGATCTTGACGACGAACGCGAGCTGCCACAGCCGGACCACGAAGTAGAGCAGGCAGGCCAGGAAGATCGCGGTGAAGGCCCACTGCGCGAACCGCAGGGGTATTCCGGTGAGCTGTGCGATGCCCGACGTCAGGCCGATGAGCACGACCGAGACGTTCAGGGTGCCCCTGAACAGGGTGTGAGAGATCGTCGGAGTCTCCGGCATCGTCCCAATGATGGCGAAACGATCGTTACCGACAAATCCTCATAAAGAGTGAATGGCATCGCCTGGGGACGGCTGTTCGCCTGATATCCGTTGACCGATCAGTGGAACGGTCATGCCAGTCCGGCCCACCCGCGACTGTTTTTCGCGGGTATCCCTTGCCTGCCGTTTCCGGCCCGCCGCATGCTACCGGGAGTTCCACCAGAATCGATCCTCGACCCCCCGGAGGCGATCCGCGGTGCTGACCCACCTACAGAGGCCGTTGACCCGCAGATATCGGACCGAGTTGTTCGGTCACGACCTCGATGCTGTGTCGATCATGGGCGGGGGTGAGGGCGGGCAGCCGCGGCGGCGGTCCCTGATCGGCCACAACGCCATCTTCGCCGCGGCCATGCTGCTCTCCGCGGTGCTGGTGGGTCTCGCCACGGTCGCCCTGCACTGAGCCGGCGTTGCGGCGAGACCACGCGCGTCAGCTTCCGCCTTCGCCGCCCTTGCCGGTCCGGTCGGACATGACTCTCCTCCAACGAACTGATGGACTCCGGAAGTCCCAACGCATCCAGCCTAGGTCAGGACGCGGGTCGGTAACGGCGTCTCCAGCACTGTGCCGTCCGGGGTGCGCCGGAGTTCGTACCCCCGTGGGCCCTGATGGTCGGCGACCGCCTCGGACAGGGACGTGCCCCGGAAGATCAGCCCCGCGCCGTCGTCGGTGGCGTAGCCGTCCGGCAGGGCGCCCGACCCGATCAGTTCGTGCATCAGCGGCCGCCGCCGGTCCTCGGCGTCGTAGTGCACGCCGTTGCTGAACGGCAGGAACCCGAGCCCGTCGGTGAAGCCGCGCAGCTGCGGGCCGAAACTGTCGGTGCTGCCGCCCACGTGCCAGCAGATCGAACCGGCCGACACACCGCCGAGTACCACCCCGGCCTGCCAGGCCTCGTGCAGGATCTCGTCGACGCCGTGCACCCGCCAGACCGCGCACAGGTTCGCGACGCTGCCGCCGCCGACCCAGATGACGTCCTGGGCGAGCAGGTGGGCGCGGATGTCCGCGACGTTCGGCATCGGGAACAGCTGGAGGTGCGACGCCCTGAACCCGGTCCCGGCGAACGCCGCGTAGTAGGCGGCGATCCGTGGTTCGGCGTCGCCACCCGCCTGGCCGAGGAAGCAGAACCGTGGCGTCTTCGTGTTCGCCAGTTCGGCGGCGAGACGGTGGACGGCGCCCGGCCGCACGTCGAGCGGTCCGCGACCGCCGGATCGCAGGAAGGCGCTGGTGGCCAGGATGGTGGGGACGTCGGCGGTCACCGCAGCATCATCGCGCACGCGTCGGTGGTCTCCAGGACGAGATCCGCGATCAGGTCGATCGCGGAGCTCAGCCGGACCGGATCGCCGTCGACGGCGGCGAACACCGCGTCCATCCGCGGCTTGAACCGCTCCGGCGCGCCGGGGAGCGCCGCGGCCGCCGCCACCGCGCCCTTCTCGTTGATCAGCCACCGTCCGGCGGCGCCGTGCAGCGCGTGCGCGCACACCCCGGCGATCCGGAACAGGCAACCGGCGACGTACGCGCTGTCGCCGCGCGACACCGCCTTGCGGGCCACTCCGATCAGGAAGTCGGCCTCCCACAGCCCGGCCACCAGAGCCTCCGCCAGCGGTCGCGGGAAGACCAGCGCGCGGCGCCGCAGCCGCTCCAGCTCCCCGGTCGGATCAGCGAGGATGCGGCTCAGGGCCAGCTCACCGGGGTACAGGAAATCGGGCACCCCCAGTGGATGGCCGGCCTGGACGTGGAACGCGTAGCGGCCCTGCTCGGCATCGGCCCAGCAGCGGTGCACCCGGTCGGTGTCCCGGTAGAGCCAGTCGACCGGGTGCCCGTCGATCCGCAGCCAGCCGCCGCCGTCCACCCACGGTCCCCAGTCACCGGTCGCGGTCACCCCGGCGCCCGGCCCGGCCATTTCGACGGCCAGTTCGCCGAGCCGCCCGGTGTCCAGCGGCGTCCGGTAGTAGAGCCCCAGGTCGGTGTCGGAGTCCTCGGTATGCGTACCGCGGGCCCGGCTGCCGCCGAGGACCACCCCGATCACGCCGGGCACGGTCAGCAGCCGGTGGGCGAGATCGGTCAGGCCGGTGTCGGTCAGCGCCATCTCGTTACCGTGTGCCCCGGGCGGGCCCGGACGCAACCACCGGTGACCGTCAACACAGTGTGGCGGGTTCCCGGTAGGCCCCGTCCCGATCCTCCTGACCCTCCAGGCTCTCCAGACCGCCCGGTCCCAGCAGTTCCAGGTCCTCATCGGCGATCAGGATCCCGCCCGAATCCGAGTCCGCGGTCACATCGGCCCAGGGCGCCGCCGGGGCGACCGGGTCCGTCGTTCCGTCGCCCGGGCAGGCCATCGCGGTCCGGCCGAACGGCAGGCAGATGCCGAGGATCGCGTCGCACTCCACGCCGGGATCGATGTGGCGGGCCGATCCGACCACCACGACACGCTTCTTCGGCTGCCGGGTGACCGTGCTGCCGAGCAGCCGCCGCGAGGTCTGCCGGCCGTCGATCAGCGTCACCAGGTAGCGCAGCGTCCGCTCGCCGGCCGCGCCGCGCGTCTCGACACGGCGGGTGCCGCGGAGCATCGACGGGTCCCGGATCACCTTGGTGTCGAACGGGATGGCGCGGGTCTCGACGTCGGTCCGGGTGGTGACGACCGGTGCGGCCGCCGCTTTGCGCAGGGCCGGGGCCTGAGCGAGGGTACGGTCGCGGCGCGGCCCGGTGCGGTCGGCGCGATCGTCGGCGGTCCGGGCCCGGCTGAGCTGATCGGCAGCGGCCGCGATGTGGGGCGCCGGTGCCCTCCTGTTCGGTGCGGGCGCGTTCCGGCCCGGTCCGGCCTGCTGATGATCCGTCCCGGCCTGCTGATGACCCGTTCCGGCCTGCTGATGACCCGTCCCGGCCTCGCGCCCCGGCCCGGTCCGCCGGCCCGCCCCCGGCGCTCCCCGCCCCGTCGCGGGAGCCGCCGTGCTCTCGCCCCCCGTTGCGACGCCGGCCGGTGCGGGGGCCGGGGCCGTGGTCTCGCCGTGCCGCGGTGGCAGCGGCTCGGCGGCGGCCGCGGCCCGGCTGACCACCTCGGGGTCCTCCTCCAGCCGCGGTGCGCCGAGATCGGGCCCGACGTCCTGGCCGGAGACCCCGGACGAATGGGGAGCGGTCATGGTGGAGACGGCACCGGCCACGCCACCACCGACGATCACGAACATCGCGCACGCGCCGGCGGTCATCCGCACGCCGAACGGCAGTCGGGCCCACCAAGACTTTCGTGGCATTTCGAGCAGATGCTGCCAAGAGTCACTAGTTGTCTGGTTTTGCACCAAAACATTGTTACTTCTCGGGGCCTGCAGGCAAGTCAACGCCGGTCACCCGAAATGCTGACGCCCACGCCCCGAGACCATTCCCACACGTTGCTCCGGCGAGGCGCAAAGTCGGCGGCGACCTGCGGGTGCGCGGCCACCGTACGATCGACCCCATGCCCGCGCCCGCACCACTCAGCCCGGACGAGGAGGCCGTGATGCGCGCCCTCGGCCGGTTCCTGCTGGTCATCCCGCGCGCCCTCGACGCCGACCTGATGCGCGAGCAGCGCATGTCCGCCAGTGAGTACACCGTGTTGCGCCACCTCTCCGAGACCCCCGGCCACCTCATGCGGATGAGTGAACTCGCCACCGCATGTGACATGTCACTGAGTGGCATGACACGCCTCGCCGCCAAACTCGAATCGCTCGGCTGCCTGCGCCGCATCCGCTGCGAGGAGGACGCGCGCGGCGCCAACGCGGTCCTCACCGAGAAGGGCATGGCCCGGCTCCGCGAGGCCTGGCCCACCCATCTGGCGAGCGTCCGCCGGCACATCTTCGACCACCTCGACGGCCTCGACCTGCGCCACCTGGCCAGGGCTTTCGACGCGATGGCCGCCGAGCACTGATCCGTCCGGCACTACTCGCGCGCCTCTCCCGCGTTTCGCGCCGCCGGGATGGGCCGTCCCGATTGCGATGATCTAACCGTGCTGAACGCTGCCCCCGACGAAACCCGGACGGCCCCGGGCGCCCTCGACCGCATCGCCACCGTCGTCTCCGAGGTGCTCGCCCCCGCGGTTCTGGTCGCCGTACTGCTGCTCACCGTCGGCTGGCACGCCGGCGACACCCCCGGCGTCTCCCGCTGGTGGGGGCTGCCCGGGGCCCTGTTCGCCGCGGTCATCCCCCTCGGCTACGTCCTGCACGGCGTACGCCGGGGCCGACTCACCAACCACCACATCCCGGAACGCGCCGACCGCCGTATCCCGCTGCTCTTCGGCACCGCCTCCCTGATCGCCGGTCTGCTGCTGATGCTGGCGCTGGGAGCGCCCCGCGAGGTGCTCGCGCTGCTCACCGCCGGTGGCGTCGGCCTGGCCGCGTTCGCGCTGGTCACCCATTGGTGGAAGATGTCGATCCACGCCGGCGTGGCGGCCGGCACGGTGGCCGCGCTCACCGCCGTCTACGGCGCGATCGCCCTGCTCGGCGTACCGCTGGTGGTGCTCGGATGCTGGGCCCGGGTCCGGCTCACCGCGCACACGCCGGCCCAGGTGGTCGCCGGTGCGCTGGTCGGCGCCCTCATCGCCGGTACGGTCTTCCCGCTCCTGCGCTGACCTTTCGGTCCCCGGCCCTTCGGTCTCCGGCCTTTCGGTCCCCGACCTTCGCCTCCCGGCTTTTCTGACGCCGGACCTGCCTTACCGGCACCTCAGCTCCGGCGCTGCTCCCCGTCGCCCTCACCGGCGGCATCCAGGCCGTGAGCGGTCAGTGTCGCGTCGAGCATGCGTTCCTGGTCGGCCGGTGGGAACGCGGCCGGGTCGGCGGCCGCGTAGACGGCCACTCCCTCGGTCATCGCGATCAGCGCCAGGGCGACGGTGGCCACCCGCCCTGCGGTCCACTCCGGAGCGGCGGCCGCGGTGAGCCGCTCGACCCGCTCCCGCCACGCCCGGTTGTTGCGCCGGTGCTCGGCGATCAGCTCGTCGTCGGTGACCGCCGCGGCCAGGAAGCCCATCCACACGATCGCCTCCTGCCGGGTCTGCTCGTCGAGCGCCATGCCTTGGAGCAGGACGGCCCGCAGCGCCGCCCGTGGCGAGCCCGCCTCAGCCTCCAGTGCCTCGACCCGCGCCCGGGTCACCCGGTGCAGCAGCTCCCGGGCGTGCAGCAGGAGCGCCTGCCGGTTCGGAAACCGGTGCATGACCAGCCCCGTCGTGCATCCGGCGGCGGCCGCGACGGCCCGCACGGTGAGCCGCTCCAGCCCCTGCTCGGCCAGCACGCTCCACACCGCCCGGGACAACGTCTCCCCCTGCGCGGACCGATCCGCCGTACGTGACACGCGTCGCACCCCTCTTTTCGTAACGGCTGTTACCGTAACATCCGTTCCGAATGGAGGATGCCATGACCTGGACCATCGAACCCCGCCCCTGGGACGACCCGGCCGGCGCCGCACTCCGGGCCGCCCAGCGGGCCGAACTCGACGCCCGCTACGGCACCGGCGACCACGAGCCCGGCACCCCGCCGTCCGCCGCCGACATCGACCTGTTCCTGGTCGCCGTGGACGCCGACGGCACCCCGATCGGCTGCGGCGCCCTCCGCCGCCTGGACGCGACGACCGCCGAGGTCAAGCGCATGTTCGTCGCCCCGGCCGCCCGCGGCTCGGGGGCCTCGACCGCCATCCTCCGGGCCCTGGAATCGGCCGCCCTGGACCGGGGCTGGACCACGATCCGACTGGAGACCGGCCCGGCCCAGCCCGACGCGATGCGCTTCTACCAGCGGGAGGGTTACCACGAGATCCCCCTCTTCGGCGCCTACGTCGGCTCGCACCTCTCGGTCTGCTACGAGCGCGCGCTGACTCTCAGCAGTCCGCTACCCTAGTCTCATGACCGGTCTGCCCGACTGGATGCACCCACCACGTGCGGAAGGCTGGTTCGCGGAAGACCTGGACCGCCTCCCTGAGGCTCCTCGGCACACCGAACCCATCGACGGAGCGCTCGTCTTCAGGATGTCGCCACAGCGGGCCTGGCACAGCCGTCTCGTCTCCACTCTCCGGCAGACGCTGGCGGCACAGGCACCGGAAGGCTTCGAGGTCGATCAGGAGATGACGATCCGGCTCGACAAACACAATCGGCCGGAGCCGGACGTTCTGGAGACCAGCGCCGCCTACGATCCCGACCGCACGTATTTCACGCCGGACGAGGTGCGGCTCGTCGTCGAGGTGGTCTCCCCCGAATCAGCCCACCGAGACCGCACGGTCAAGCTGCGGAAATATGCCGAGGCTGGCATTCCGCATTACTGGCGGATCGAAGACGAGAGCGGATCACCCGCCGTCCATGCTTACGAGCTGGACGAGCCGACCAGGGCGTACGTCGCGGCCGGGATTCACCGGGGCATGCTTCGCCGGCCGGTTCCGTTCGACATCGACCTGAGCGGCCTCATTCCACGAAGATGAGCCGCGGGCAGGCCATCCTCACTCACGCTCGGCCGACGAAGTCGCAACGAGAACTCACACCGACACAAGCCGGACACGGTCGCCGCAGAGCTTGGCCATGTCGTCGAGGCCGGAAGTCAACATGACCACAGGGCGGTGCTGGCGCATCGCAGCCTCGGCGACTGCCGCATCAATCGCGTACTTATGCCCGTGCAAGCCGGCATCCATCAGCAACTTTGACGCTGCCCTTGCTTCCTCGTCACCGATCGGAATCACTCGCAACCCAGAAAGTACCCAGTTCAGGCGCACCTTGTGGGTGCGAACGTGGACGGCCTCGATGATGGTGAGCGCGCTGATCACCACCTCCATGCCACGCGAGCGCGCCTCGGCAGTCATTGCCACCACCTGCTCGTCGTCCGAGAGCAGCTTCGAGAGCCCCTCGCTGTCCAGCACCAGCGTTCCTTCGTGGATCAGCCTGCGGCGGGCCACTCGCCCTCCTCGGCGAACACTCCGTCGAAGACCTGCCGCGCTCGCCGACGAGCCTCCTGGGAAACCGGCCCCTTGCGGCTCTCGTAGTCGGCCAGATACTCGTCGAGCACCTGCCCGCGCAACTCCCGCTCGACCGCCTCGGCAATGAACGCGGAGAACTCCCGCTTGCCCACCCGCGCCCGAATCGCCTCGGCCGTCCCCTCTGGCAGCGACAGACTCACCCGCGTCGCCGGCCCTTCGCCGATGCGGTAAACCGCTTCGCTCATCACCCCAGTGTGTCAATCGAGTAGGAAAGTGCCACACAGGCGTAGCCCACCGGGCCGGGCCGACGCGGCAGACGTTGACCCGCGATCAGACGTTGAAGCGGAACTCGACGACGTCGCCGTCCTTCATGATGTAGTCCTTGCCTTCCATGCGGACCTTGCCGGCGGCCTTCGCGGCCGACATGGAACCGGCGGCGACCAGGTCGTCGTAGCTGACGATCTCGGCCTTGATGAAGCCGCGCTGGAAGTCGGAGTGAATGACGCCGGCCGCCTCGGGGGCGGTGGCACCGACCGGAACCGTCCAGGCGCGGGCCTCCTTCGGGCCGGCGGTCAGGTAGGTCTGGAGGCCAAGCGTGTCGAACCCGACCCGGATCAGCCGGTTGAGGCCGGGCTCGGACTGACCGGTCGACTGGAGCAGCTCCAGAGCGTCGGCCTCGTCGAGCTCGATCAGCTCGGACTCGATCTTCGCGTCCATGAAGACGGCCTCGGCGGGCGCGACCAGGGCACGCAGCTCGTCGAGGAACGCCGCATTGCCCAGCTCGGTCTCGTCGACGTTGAACACGTACAGGAAGGGCTTTGTGGTCAGCAGGTGCAGCTCGGCCAGCAGGTCGAGTTCGATGCCGGCCGGGCCGGCGCCCTGGTAGAGGGTGACACCGTCGTTGAGCAGCTTGAACGCGGCCTCGGCGGCGGCCACCGTGGCGGCCTTCTCCTTCTTGAGCTTCGCCTCTTTCTGGAGGCGGGGCAGCGCCTTCTCGACGGTCTGGAGGTCGGCGAGGATCAGCTCGGTGTTGATCGTCTCGATGTCGTCGGCCGGGGACACCTTGCCGTCGACGTGCAGCACGTTCGGGTCGGAGAACGCGCGCACCACCTGGCAGATCGCGGACGCGTCGCGGATGTTCGCGAGGAACGCGTTACCCCGGCCCTGGCCCTTGGAGGCGCCGCGGACCAGACCCGCGATGTCGACGAAGCTCACCGGCGCCGGCAGGATCTTCTCACTGCCGAACAGCTCGGCCAGCTTGCCCAGCCGCTCGTCGGGCAGCCCGACCACGCCGACGTTGGGCTCGATCGTCGCGAACGGGTAGTTCGCGGCGAGCACGTCATTCTTGGTCAGGGCGTTGAACAGGGTGCTCTTGCCGACGTTGGGCAGGCCGACGATTCCGATGGTGAGGCTCACGGAACGCCAGTCTACGCAAGCGTCAGCGGAAGAACTCCCGCAGAACGGCTGCGACCATCGCGGGCTTGCCACTGTCGTCGGCGGCGTGATGCCCGACGCCGGTCAAGGTCACCCGCCGCACCCGTGGCAGGACGGGCTCCAGACCGTTCAAAACCCCTTTGAGGTACGCCGGGGAGCGGTCGCCACCCAGCAGAAGTGTCTCCGCGGTCACCGACCGGTAGGTGCCGAGTGGCCCGGCCGCATCCTCGACGACCGCCGCGTCCAGGCGCATGGTCGGGATCAGCTCGCCGATACGCCTGCCGTCGCCGGCCCGGATCGCGATGCCGAGCAGCGGGATCAGGGCCGCGCGTGGTGCGTACCGAAGATCGCCTGTGCCCTTCGCGGCCGTGACGAACGCCGCGGCCCGGCGACCACGGGAGAGCTCCTTCTCGAACCGCGGCAGCCACGCGACCGGGTCGTGGTCACCGTACTTCAGCGGCGGCTCGTAGAGCGCGAGCCGCTCGATCGGCAGCTCCATCGCCGCGCGCAACGCGATGACCGCGCCGGAACTGAGGCCGAACACGTTGCGCGCGCCGGTCTCGTCGAGCACCGCCGCCAGGTCGCTGATCTCGTCACGCAGCCCGTGGCCGGGACCGGCGGGACCGCTGCGCCCGCGACCACGCCGGTCCGGGACGTAGACGGTGAAGTCGCCGGCCAGCGATCGGGCCAGTTTCGTGAAGTTGGCGGAGCTCTGCATGCCGCCGTGCAGAAGCACGACCTTGGGCCCGCCGCCGAAGGCGCGCCACCGGATGTCGGTCCTTGCCGCTTGCACCATCATGCTGTCAACCGTAGTTGACGCTTTCCGACTCGTCAACCGGAGTTGACAGCCGCCTGCCTCGGTAAGTCATCGCACTTCCCGCCCCGGCACGGTCATGTCCGAAACCCGCCAGCTGAACCGGCCCCGCCGGGAGCAGACTCGACGACATGGAGCTGGACTTCGAACACTGCTACCGGGCCGTCGACAGCCGTGACCCGCGGTTCGACGGCTGCTTCTACACGGCCGTCCGCACCACCGGCATCTACTGCCGGCCGTCCTGCCCGGCCGTCACCCCCAAACGGCAGAACGTCACGTTCTACCCCAGCGCGGCAGCCGCCCAGCGCGGCGGATTCCGCGCCTGCCGCCGCTGCCGGCCCGACGCCGCACCCGGCTCACCCGAATGGGACACCCGCGCCGACACCGTGGGCCGCGCCATGCGCCTCATCGGTGACGGCGTCGTCGACCGCGAAGGAGTACCCGGGCTGGCCGGGCGGCTCGGATACACCGAACGGCACCTCAACCGGATGCTCACCGCCGAACTCGGCGCCGGGCCCCTCGCGCTCGCCCGCGCCCAGCGCGCCCAGACCGCCCGGATCCTCGTCGAGACCACCGACCTCGGGCTCGCCGAGATCGCGTTCGCGGCCGGGTTCGGCAGTGTGCGGCAGTTCAACGACACGATGCTCGAGGTCTATGCGCGGTCGCCCAGCCAGATGCGGGAGAGGCAGCCCGTGGGCCGGGGCGAGGCCGGAGTCGTCAACCTTCGGCTCGCGTACCGGCCGCCGCTGCATGCCGGCTCACTGCTGTCGTTCTTCGCCGGACGGACACTGCCCGGCGTCGACGAGGTCACCGACGGGGCCTATCGGCGGGGGCTGAGCCTGCCGCACGGGGGTGCGACCGTCTGCCTGCGGCCCGGCGACCGGGTCGTTCATGCGACGTTGCGGCTCGACGACGTGCGCGATCTGGCGCCGGCGGTCGCCCGGTGCCGGCGGCTCTTCGATCTGGACGCTGATCCGGTGGCCGTCGATGGACTGCTCGGGGGTGATCCGGCTCTGGCTCGGGTGGTGGCGGACGAGCCGGGGGTGCGGGTGCCGAGAGCGGTCGACGGGTTCGAGATGGCTGTCCGGGCCGTGGTGGGGCAGCAGGTGAGTGTGGCGGGGGCTCGGACCACGTTGGGGCGGATCCTGCGGGCGGCGGCCGGTTCCGTCGCTGCCGGGGAACCTGTCCCCGTGGCGTGCCCGGTCTCCGTGGGGGAACCCACCCCCATCCCCCAAACCGATACCGCCACGCGGCTCGCCGGTTTCCCGGCGGCCGACGTCATCGCCGCCCTGCCGGACACCGCCTTCGGCATGCCGGCGGCACGCCGCGCCACCATCCGGGCCCTCGCCGAGGCGGTAGCCGACGGCAAGCTCGACCTCGACCCCACCGCCGACCGGACCGAGACGGTGAACCGTCTCACCGAGCTGCCCGGCATCGGCCCTTGGACCGCCGGTTACGTCGCCATGCGCGCGATCGGCGACCCCGACGTCTTCCTTCCCACCGACCTCGCGGCCCGCCGCGGCGCCGAGGCACTCGGCCTGCCCGCCACCGCGAAAACCCTTTCGTCGTACGCCGAGCGCTGGCGTCCCTGGCGCTCCTACGCCCTGATCCGTCTGTGGCGTGCCGCGTAACCGAACCTACCCGTCGGCGGACCGCGCCGATCGGTTGTCCACATTGCTGAAAGCGCGGTCGCGGTTGTCCACAGGTGGGCCACTTCCGAGCCCGCCGGCGGCGAGAACGCGTCACGCTGTATGCCCCCACCGAGGAGGAAACGATGTTGCTCCATTCGACTTTGGACAGCCCGGTCGGCCCGTTCACCGTGGTGGTGGCGAAGACCGGGGCGGTGCGCGCTGCCGGTTTCACCACCGACGTGGCCGAGTTGCTGAAGCTGGTGCATCCGGTGCTGCTGGAGCCTGCGCGGCCGGGTGACCCGGGTGCGGTCGGCCCGGCCGTCCGGGCATATCTGGAGGGTGACCTGACCGCGATCGACGCGATCGAGGTCGAGCAGCACACCGCCGGCGCGTTCATGTCGCATGCATGGCAGGTGATGCGGGGCATCAAGCCGGGCGCCCCGGTGACGTATACCGGGTTCGCCGGGTTGTCCGGCCGGCCGGCGGCGATCCGCGCGGCGGCGGCGGCCTGTGCCCGCAATCCGGTGGCGTTGTTCACGCCGTGTCATCGGGTGCTGCGGACCGACGGGTCGCTCGGTGGCTACCGCTGGGGCCTGCACGTCAAGGAGTGGCTGTTGCGGCACGAGTCGGCGGCCTAATACTGCAACCCGGTGTTGCGACTTGAGCAGCGGTCGCTCGTTGACTGGTCATGTTGGGTGGGGCGGTGCTCGCGGAGTGGCAAGCGGGTCTGGAT
>NZ_QGGR01000004.1 GCF_003148685.1 Actinoplanes xinjiangensis
CGGTTACATTCCGAACCCGGTAGCTAAGCCCTCCAGCGCCGATGGTACTGCACTCGGGAGGGTGTGGGAGAGTAGGACGCCGCCGGACTCAACGTAAGGAAAGGCCCACCCGGGTAACGGGTGGGCCTTTTCTTTTTGTGCGGATTCGCCTTTCTGAGGCCTGTGGAATGCAGGCCTCAGAAGAAGTTCAGCCGCGGGTCTGAATGGCGCTGCGAAGCTCGCGCATCAGCGGGGCGGCTTCAGCCTCGGTCCGGCTCGGGAACAGGGCCAGGGCGATGCTGCCGTGGTCGGCCCAGCCGCAGACCGTCATGTCGCCGTCGGTGGAACGGGAGACGCCGCATTTCATGACTCCGCCGAAGTCGCCGGCGTCCACTTCCTGGAGACCGCTCACCGTGCCCTGGTTGTCGTCCACCAGGTTGAAGGACGAGTCCAGGTCGCTTTCGGGCGACCACAGCAGAGTGGTTCCGCCGAAGAACAGAACGGACCTCTCGTCGCTGCTGTTGTAGACGGCACCCACCGCCTTGTCCAGGGCGATCTCGGCGGACAGCGCGGACTGGAGATAGTCCGCGGTGGAGGTGGCCTGCTCACTGTCGTCGAGCGACAGGGCGCCGATCGTCGAGGGCGTGGACAGCGTGGTCTTCCGCTGAGTGTTGACCTGCCAGCCGAACCAGGCCAGCGTCGACGCGCCGGCAAGCGACACCACCAACAGGCTCGCCAGCACGACGGTACGCGCGGTGCGGGCCGGCGGCGGTGTCTCTGACTCGGCGTCCGGGCCGGTGAGGCTGAACGGTGCGTCACCGTCGTCGGTCGCGCTGAGTTCGAGCGGGGCGTCGAGGCCCGACACGGGCGGTGACTCCGGGGCGTCAGGCTCCAGCAAAGGGGCGCCCGGCTCGACGGGACGGGCGGCAGGCTCGACGGGAGGAGCGGCAGGGGCCCCGGAAGCGGGATCCTCGGTGCGGTCGGGGACGTCGTCCGCTGGGGTGGCGGAAGAGGAAGTGTGCTGGCCGCGATCCGACATCAGGCGAGCCTATCGCGCGGGCACGAGCGAGGCCGTTCGCCCGAGCGGTGAGTCATGACGTCGTGGTACCGGTCGGGGTACGCGACGTACAAGTACCTCCCGCCACCGACAGCTGTCCCGAGTCGGGGCGGCTGTGGACCCGACGGCGCAGTGGCGGGACACGGCGAAAGGGAGCCGTGAACCGGACGGCGGCGGGCCGGGATCCTACGGAGGAGGTGCGAATTCGGTGTGGTCGGCGGGGCTCCGTAGACTTGTCGGGTGACCGATGCGACCGAAACCCGTACCCCCGACAGCCGGCCCACCGGTGGACTCTCCGCTCAGTACCAGCCGGGCGAGGTAGAGCAGCGGCGGTACGAGCGTTGGGTATCGGAGGGCTACTTCACCGCGGACCCGAAGAGTGACAAGCCGCCCTTCACCATCGTGATCCCGCCACCGAACGTGACCGGATCCCTGCACGTGGGCCACGCCCTCGACCACACGATCCAGGACACCCTGGTGCGTCTGAAGCGGATGCAGGGTTTCGAGGTGCTGTGGCTGCCCGGCATGGACCACGCCGGCATCGCCACGCAGAACGTCGTGGAGCGGCAGCTCGCCGCCCAGCAGCTGTCCCGGCACGACCTCGGACGTGAGGCGTTCGTGCAGCGGGTCTGGGAGTGGAAGGCCGAGTCCGGCGGCGCGATCCTGGGCCAGATGAAGCGGCTCGGCGACTCCGTCGACTGGTCCCGCGAGCGTTTCACCATGGACGAGGGCCTCTCCCGCGCCGTCCAGACGATCTTCAAGCGGATGTACGACGACGGTCTGATCTACCGGGCCAACCGGATCATCAACTGGTGCCCGCGCTGTCTGACCGCTCTCAGCGACATCGAGGTGGAGCACAGCGACGACGAGGGTGAGCTGGTCTCGATCCGTTACGGCGAGGGGGAGAACTCGATCGTCGTCGCCACCACGCGTGCCGAGACGATGCTCGGTGACACCGCGGTGGCCGTGCACCCCGACGACGAGCGCTACAAGCACCTGGTCGGCACCGAGGTGGAGCTGCCGCTGACCGGCCGCCGGATCCCGATCGTCGCCGACGAGCACGTCGACCCGTCCTTCGGGACCGGTGCGGTGAAGGTGACGCCGGCCCATGACCCGAACGACTTCGAGATCGGGCAGCGGCACAACCTGCCCAGTCCGGCGATCATGGACGAGCGGGCGATCATCACCGTACCCGGGCCGTTTCAAGGTCTTGATCGTTATGAGGCGCGTCCGGCGATCGTCGCCGCGCTGCGTGAGCAGGGCCGGATCGTCGCGGAGAAGCGGCCCTACGTGCACTCGGTGGGCCACTGCTCGCGGTGCAAGACGACCGTCGAGCCGCGGCTGTCGCTCCAGTGGTTCGTCAGCACCGGGCCGCTCGCGAAGGCGGCCGGCGACGCGGTGCGCGACGGCCGGGTGAAGATCGAGCCGGCGGAGCTGTCCAAGCGCTACTTCGCCTGGGTCGACAACATGCACGACTGGTGCATCTCGCGTCAGCTGTGGTGGGGTCACCGCATCCCGGTGTGGTACGGACCGGACGGCCAGATCGTCTGCGTCGGCCCGGACGAGCAGCCGCCGTCCGGTGAGGGCTGGCGCCAGGACGAGGACGTGCTGGACACCTGGTTCTCCTCGGGCCTGTGGCCGTTCTCCACGCTGGGCTGGCCGGAGCAGACCGCCGACCTGGAGAAGTTCTACCCGACCAGCGTGCTGGTGACCGGGTACGACATCCTGTTCTTCTGGGTCGCCCGGATGATGATGTTCGGGCTGTACGCGATGGACGGCAAGCAGCCGTTCGACGTGGTCAACCTGCACGGCATGGTCCGTGACCAGTACGGCAAGAAGATGTCGAAGTCGTTCGGCAACGTCGTCGACCCGCTGGACTGGATCGACCGGTACGGCGCCGACGCCACCCGCTTCACGCTGGCCCGCGGCGCCAACCCCGGCTCCGACGTGCCGATCAGCGAGGAGTGGTGCCAGGGCTCCCGCAACTTCTGCAACAAGCTGTGGAACGCGACCCGCTTCGCCCTGATGAACGGCGCGACGGTCGACGGCCCGCTCCCGGACCCCGCGGAACTCTCCGCCATCGACAAGTGGGTCCTCTCCCGCCTTCAGCATGTGACCGCGGAGGTCGACGGCTACTTCGCCGCCTACGAGTACGCGAAGGTCTGTGACGCCCTCTACCACTTCGCGTGGGACGACGTCTGCGACTGGTACCTGGAGCTGAGCAAGCCGGTGCTGGCCTCGGACACGCCGGAGGCGGCCCGCAGCCGGCGCGTCCTCGGGCACGTGCTCGACCAGCTGCTGCGTCTGCTGCACCCGGTCATCCCGTTCGTCACCGAGGAGCTGTGGATCGCGCTGACCGGTGGCGAGACCGTGATGACGGCCGCGTGGCCCACCGTCGACCAGACGCTGATCGACGACGCCGCCGAGGAGGAGCTGGCCGCCCTCCAGAAGGTCGTCACCGAGGTCCGGCGGTTCCGGTCCGACCAGGGCCTCAAGCCGAGCCAGCGGGTGACCGCCGCGCTCACCGGCCTCGGCAACGTCGGCATCGACACGCATGAGCCGCTGATCCGGTCGCTGGCCCGGCTCGACACGCCCGGCGACGACTTCACCACCACCGCCACCCTCACGGTGACCGGCGGCATCACGGTCGACCTGGACACGCGCGGCGCCATCGACGTGGCCGCCGAGCGGGCCCGCCTGGAGAAGGACCGGGCCGCCGCCGAGAAGGAGGCCACCCAGTGCCGGGCCAAGCTCGGCAACGAGGCGTTCGTCGGAAAGGCCCCGGAGCAGGTGGTCGCGAAGATCAAGGACCGTCTGGCGGCTGCCGAGGCGGATCTGGTCCGGATCGCGGCCGCTCTCGAGGCATTGCCGGCCGGCTGACCGCTCACCAGCGATCAGCGGCCGATAGAGAAAGCGACAGCATGAGCGAGTACGAAGAGGTCGAGGCCGCGCTGGACAACCGCGGCTTCACCCGCATGGTCTTCGACATGCAGAAGATCCGGGACCTGGTGGACGTGCTGGGCACCCCGCAGCGGGCCTACCCGGCCATCCACCTGACCGGTACCAACGGCAAGACCAGCACAGCCCGCATGATCGACGCGCTGCTCCAGGCGCACGGGCTGCACACCGGCCGCTACACCAGCCCGCACCTGGAGACCGTCCGCGAGCGGATCAGCCTGGACGGTGAGCCGCTCTCCGAGGAGGGTTTCGTCGCCACGTACAACGACGTGGCGCCGCTGGCCGAGCTGATCGACGCGCGCAACCCGGAACCGCTGACCTACTTCGACATGACGACCGCCATGGCGTACGCGGCGTTCGCCGACGCCCCGGTCGACATCGCCGTCGTCGAAGTCGGTCTCGGCGGCGAGGAGGACGCCACCAACGTCATCGAGGCCGGCGTGTGCGTGCTCACCCCGATCGGGCTAGACCACACCGAATGGCTCGGCGACACCATCGAGGACATCGCCTGGCACAAGGTCGGCATCATCCACCAGGGCGCCACGGTGGTCACCGCGTTGCAGACCGAGGAGGCCATGCGGCCGATCCTGGAACGCTGCGCGGACATGGGCGCCACCCTCGCCCGGGAGGGCAACGAGTTCGGTGTCGTCCACCGGGCCCAGGCGGTCGGCGGGCAGGTGCTCACCCTTCAGGGCCTCGGCGGCGTCTACGACGAGATCTTCCTGCCGCTCTTCGGCGCCCACCAGGCACAGAACGCCGCGATCGCACTCGCCGCGGTCGAAGCGTTCCTCGGCGCCGGCCCCGGCAAGCAGCTCGAAGCCGACCTGGTCCGCGAAGGGTTCGCCCGGGTCGACTCGCCCGGCCGGCTGGAACGCGTCCGCAGCGCGCCGACGATCCTGCTCGACGGCGCGCACAACCCGCACGGCATGACCGCCACCGTCGCCGCGCTGGAGGAGGAGTTCACCTTCCGGCACCTCGTCGCGGTGCTGTCGGTCCTCGGCGACAAGGACGTGACCGGCATGCTCGAACTGCTCGAACCGGTCGTCGCCCGGCTCGTGGTGACCCAGAACAGCTCGCCGCGCGCCCTGTCGGCCGTCGAACTGGGCCGCCTGGCGATGGAGGTGTTCGGCGAGGACCGGGTGACCGTCACCTCGGACATGCCGGACGCCATCGAAGAAGCCGTCGTCCAGGCCGAAGAGGACGCGTCCGGCGAGCTCAGCGGTGTCGGCGTACTGATCACCGGCTCGGTGGTGACCGTCGCCGACGCGCGGAAACTGCTCAAACGATGACCGGTCCGGAGGAGGACGCGACGCCGGCCGAGAGCACGCCGACAGCCGCGCCGCGGCGTTCCGGTCTCAAGAATCCACAGGCAGCGGTACGAGGACTCGGCGCCGGAACACTGGTGCTGGAGGTGATCGTGCTGCTGCTGACGATCGCGCCACTGACCGTGATCGCGGGGGACCGCAAAGGCCCGGCGATCACGGCGGTGCTCGTCGCCACGGTGCTGGCGATCGTGCTCGCGGGGTCCATGAAACGCGACTGGGCGTGGACCGCCGGGGCCGTACTTCAGGGCCTGCTGCTGGCCGGCGGTTTCCTGCACTGGACACTGGCGGCCGTCGGGGTGATCTTCGGGCTCACCTGGGCGTACGCCATGCATGTCCGTCGAAGCATCCTCGGGTGACGAAAAGGGCGGCCGGAGATCCGGCCGCCCTTTCTTTTGACCCACTGCTCAGAGGATCGCCCGCCATTGGGTTATCGCGATGTTGTGGTTGTCCGGATCGCGGAACGTCGCCGACCACAGCTCCAGCTTGTCGCCGCGATTGACCGGCCGGGGTGAGTGGACGAACTTGACGCCCTTCTCCCGCAACTCGGCGTGGACCGCCTCGATGTCGCCGACCTCCAGGTTGAGGTAGATCAGGCGCCCCGCCTCGGCGGTCAGATTGTGCACGGTCCGCAGCACCAGCCGGGTGTCGCCGGACGCCAGCACCGCGCTGCCGTCACCATTGTCGATCTCGTGGAAACCGAGGATGTCCCGGTAGAACTCCATCGACCGTCCCAGGTCGGTGACGAGCACCGTGATACCGACCCCGTGGATCGAGCCGGCGGTGGCCGGCCGGGCGCTCGGGTAACCGGTGATCACGTCACCGGCGTGCTCGTCGGGACGGCCGCTGAAGTCGCCCCACGGGCCGCTGCGGCGCTGTTCGCCGCCCTCGGCGCCCCGCTCCTGGCCCGCGCTGGGCTGGCCCTGACGCGTGCCGGGTCGTTCCTGGCTCGGGCCGGGTCGCTCCTGGCTCGGGCCGGGCTGTTCCTGGCCCGCGTTGCGCTGGCCGTGGATGGGGCGGGGCTGTTCCTGACCCGCGCCGGGCTGTTCCTGACCCGCGCTGGGCCGGCCGTGGATGGGGCTGGGCTGATCCTGACTCGTGCCGGACTGTTCACCCTCTGTGCCGGCCCGCTCCTGGTGGGTGCTGGGCTGCTGGGTGCCCGCGCCAGGGCGCTCCTGGCCCCTGCCCGGTGCCGGGATGTCGTCGAGGTGTGAAGTCGGGAACGCGTCGGGGGAGACCGCGGCACGGCCCACGGCGACCCCCAGAATGCCGTCACGTAGCGCGGACGGGCGCGGGATCTCCTCGGCGGGCCGGGCCATGATGCCCTCTGCGCGGGCGGCGGCCGCCTGCGGCTCGTCCTCCGGTGGGGGCGTCGGATCCGCATCGATCGGCACGGTGTGGCCGCGCAACGGGAAGTTATCGAGCGGGATGTCGATCTGGTCGATACCGGGCCGGGGTGCGGGGCGCGGGGTGGGCGGGGGGGCGCTCGGGAACGGGCGATCCGGTTCCGGGGCGGTCGGCGGTGGTGCCACCGGCGACGGCGTCGACGCCGCGTACGAGGGGGTGGGCTCCGGGCGCGGCGGCGCAGAGGGTGCCGACTGCGAGCGGGCCTGCTCGGCGTCTTCCGTCTCGAACGACTCCGTCTCCTCACCGGGCTGCGCGAAGAAACGGGTCCGGCTGCCCAACGGCCGGGTCTCGACGTCCGGCGGAACCGTCGAAGCCGCCTGCCGCGCCGCCGAACCGTGGGCCGGTGCCCACCGATCCTCGTCGTCCGGAGCCGACTGGACGGGCGTGGGTCGGGTGGGCTCGGGCCGGGCGGGCTCAGACCGGGCGGGCGAGGGCTGCACCCAAGCGGATCCAGCCGGCGTCGAGCCTGGTTGCTGCCTGAGGGCGTCAGCCGTTGCGGGGCCGGATCGGGTCTGGGCCGTTTCGGTCGGCGCCGGCCCCGACTGCGCCTGAGCTGTGCTGGTCGGAGGCGGGTCGGCCTGCTGCCGAACGTTGTCAGCCGGCGCGGGTCCGGCCTGCCGAACGTTGTCGGCTGGCGTGGGTGCGGGCTGCCGAAGGTTGTCGGCTGGCGTGGGTGCGGCCTGCCGAACGTTGTCGGCTGGCGTGGGTGCGGCCTGCCGAACGTTGTCGGCTGGCGTGGGTGCGGGCTGCCGACGGCCTGTCTCGGCCGGCTCTGAGCCGGGTTCTGGGGCCGGCGAGACAGGACGGTTCGGGGCTGCCCAGCGCTCGTCAGCGGAGGCCGGCGAGCGGGGCGACGGGGTCGGCCGGGCCTCCGGGGTCGAGGAGGCCGGGGACTCGGGCGGGCGGGCCCAGGCGTTCTGCTCATGGGTGCCGGTGCCCGGCCGGGCGGAACGGGACGGGGCCGGGGGCGGCGGAGCGGCGTGGCCGGGGCGCGCGGCCGGCGGAGGTGGCGGGGTCGGTGCGTCCGCACGGCGTGCCGTCGGTGGTGGCGGCGGTGTGAGGCCCGGTTCGCGCGCGCCGGCCCGCGACGACCGGCCCGCCGGCGAGACGGGGTCGATCGGCCCGGTGGTGCGGCCCGCCGGAGAGATCGGGTCGGCGGAGCGGCCCGCCGGCGAGACCGGCTCGGCCGATCCGGTGCGGCGGCCTGCCGGTGACACCGGATCGACCGGCCTGCGGGGACGGTCGTCGGTGTATCCGGTGGTGTGGGCTGCGGGTGAGGTGGGGTTGGCCGTGCCGGTCGTGCGGTCGTCGGTGAATGCGGTGGTGCGGGGTGCCGGTGAGGTGGGGTTCGCCGTGCCGGTGATGCGGTCGTCGGTGTATCCGGTGGCGCGGGCAGCGGATGTGGTCGAATCCCCGGAGCGGGTGTCCGGCTCGGGACGGACATCGGTGGCTGTACCGGCAGAGCCGGTCACGGGGCCCTCCGGAGCGTCCTGAGTCGGGATGCCCGCGGTGGTGGGGCCGCTTCGGCTGGTGTGTTCGGTGGATTCCCGGCCGGTGGATCTGATGCGGCCGTGGGTGCTCTGCGCCGGGATCGGAGAGACCGGGCTGGTGGGTGGGCCGTCCAGGTCCAGGTCGATGTCGATGGCCGGGTCGGGGCGGGACTCGGTGGACGTGCGCTGTGCCGGGGGCACCTGGCCGGACGTCTGCGTCGCGGTGGTCGTGGTTGCGGTCGGTGAGGCTTCGGCCGTACCGGATGGGGTGTCTCGTTCGGCCGTCGCGGTGGCTGAGGCGCCTCGCGGGCGTGGGCTCGGGCGGGAACCCGGCGGGCGGCCGGAGGCCGAACCGGACGCGGGCCATGAGCCGGACGCCGGGCCCGGACCCGTGCTCGGCGGGGCGTCGCCCTGTGGAGAGGTGACGAACGCCGCAGTGGTGCGGGCCGCCGTCTCCGGCTCGGCCGCACCGAACGACCGCGGGCTGGAGGAAGCCGCACCGAACGACCGCGGGCTGGAGGAAGCCGCGCCGAACGACTCTCGTCCGGAAGGGGCGGCATCGAACGACTCTCGGCCGGAAGGGGCCGCGCCGAACGACTCTCGGCCGGAAGGGGCCGCGCCGAACGACTCTCGGCCGGAAGGGGCCGCATCGAACGACTCTCGGCCGGAAGGCGCTGCCTCGAAAGCATCCGGGCCGACCGACGCTGCACGGGAGTCGACATCCGCACGGGAGTCGGCATCGGCAGGGGCTGGGCCGGACGAGGCGGAGGTTGGGCCGGACGAGGCGGAGGTTGGGCCGGACGAGGCCGCGGCGGCGGCGCGGGAATCGGCGGCGGCGCGGGACGTCGCCGTGCCGGACGGGGCGGAAGAGCCGGTGCCCAGATCCGGATCCGGGTCGAGGTCCGGGTACAGGTCGGGGGCGGCCGGGCCGGACGGGGACGGGGCGGAAGAGCCGGTGCCCAGGTCCGGGTCCGGGTCGAGGTCGGGGGTGGCCGTGCCGGCGGGCGCCGGGTCGGCGTCCGGGGAGCGCCAGGGCGGCTCCGGGTCCGGCCAGTCGGCGTCCGGGTCGAAGTCGGGGTCGGGGTCGGTCCGCGCGGCGGGTGCCGGCCGCACCGGCTCCTCGACGGGATCGGCGACGGGGATGCTCTCGGCCGCGTAGGTGGTGGTCTCCGGCTGGACCGGGCGGGCCCGGCGGGGCAGTGGGGACGGTTCCTCGTCGGTGCCGACGACGTGGCCCTCGACGATGGTGCCGGCGGCGGTCTCGCGGACCACGACGGGCGCGCCGGTACGCCGGGCGTACGCGGTCGTGGTGCCGCGCGGACCGGACGACCCGCCGGGACCGTCGGGGTCGACCTCCCAGTCGTCGTCGCGGCCCTCCCAGGGCTCGTCGACGCTGCCGAACACCTCGTCGTCCAGGTCGTCCGGCTCGTTGCGGCCGGCCGGGGGCGGGGGCGGTGGCAGGTCGTCGCTCTCGCGCCGTGCGGGGGCGTCGCGCCAGCTGACCCGGACCCGGCGGGTGTCGTCGACGTCGACGGTGATGGGCACGGTGGCGCCGGGCAGTGGCCATTTCTCGACCGGGATGCGCGGCTCGCGGACCGTCGTCTCGAAGGTGCCGAGCCCGGGGGCGACCACGATCAGCTGGACGGTGGCGCGGCCGTAGGCGCCGGCGACCGGGGGCGGGGTGATCGACCGGACCTCGGCGGTGCCCGCCACCGTGGCGCGCCCGCCTCGCCGGGGCGCCGGCATGAACGCCACCGCGACGGCTATGGCCAGGACGGCCACCCCGAAGAACGCGACCGGTGAACTCGACATGCCGAGGCCGAGTGCGATCACGAAGGCCGCGATCGTGCCGATGATCCAGGCAACCAGCTTTCGCGCCGGGGCGATGGGCCGGCCGGTCTGGTTCTTCACTGTGGACCTCCCGGTAGTTCCCGTCAGGTTATGACCCGGCGGCGCCTCCGCGAAAGTGCGGCAGTCCGGACATCGCCGCTCGCCTGGTTCCCGGTACCGATAGGCTGAACCTCCGCGTGTCTGCCCTTGTAACGGAGGAACTGCGTGTCCAGCACCACCGAGCGTTCGCTCGTCCTGATCAAGCCGGACGCGGTGCGCCGCGGTCTGCTCGGCGAGATTCTGTCCCGTTTCGAGCGTAAGGGCCTGGTCGTCGAGGCGCTGGAGTTGCGCACGATGGACGCGTCGCTGGCCGACGCCCACTACGCCGAGCATGTGGACAAGCCGTTCTACCCGCCGTTGAAGGACTTCATGACGAGTGGCCCGCTGGCCGCGCTGGTCCTCACCGGTGACTCGGTGGTCGAGGTGGTGCGCGCGATGATCGGCGCGACCGACGGCCGCAAGGCGGCCGCCGGCACGATCCGTGGGGACCTGGCGCTCTCCAACCGGGAGAACCTGGTGCACGCCTCCGACTCGCCGGAGAGCGCCGAGCGTGAGCTGGCCCTCTGGTTCCCCAAGCTCTGATCCGGAGGGTCAGAGTGTGTCGAGGCTGGCCCGCCGGCGGGACTCGGCTTCGAAGAACTTGAGCAGCAGCGCGGCCACCACCGCGTAGGCGGCGGCGACCAGCAACTCCTGCCCGATCGCGGGCGCGGCCGCATCGAGGCCGCGCCCCGCGGCGAGCATCCGGGCCGCTTCGGCCGCATGGGTGACCGGCAGGCCCTGCCCGACGACGACCATCCACTGCGGCAGGTTGCCGGGCGGCACGTTCACCCCGGTGAGCAGCAGGAGCACCGCCACCGCCACGTTCGAGATCACGAAGACGTCGCGGAACCGCAGCCCCAGCGCGCCCAGCGTGAGTCCGAAGAAGCCGCAGGCCAGGGAGCCGGCCGCCATCGCCAGGGCCAGGCCGGGCAGGGCGCTGAGCGGGATGCTCAGGCCCAGCATCAGCGACGCCACGGTCAGGGTGAAGACCGAGATCAAGAGCCCGTTCCCGGCGTACGGCAGAACGCGCCCCCAGAAGATGGCGGTGCGGCTGCGGGGCGACAGCAGCACGTGCCCCAGAGTGCCGAAACGGCGTTCGTTGGCGACCGCCATCGTCCCGCCGAACACGCACGCCAGCGAGGCGGTCAGGACGGCGTTGCCGACGAGGAAGAACTGGTCGTCGCCGACGCGCAGCTGCCGTCCCAGGTAGGCGAAGAAGAGCAGCTGGAACAGCGGCCCGATGAACAGGGTGCCGATGAAGAGCGCCGGGCGGGTCCAGTTGAACAGGGCTCGGTAGGCGATCATGCCGCCCACCGTCACCAGTCGCAGCCCGCTCATGCCAGTGCCAGGGTCGCCGTGGCGCGGGCACGCCGTTCGACCACGGTGAGGGCGGCGGCGCCGAGGGCCAGGCAGATGCCGCTGATCGCCAGGCACATCGCGACCGACGGCCAGACCGGGCCGCCGGTGGTCGCCTCGTGCAGGGCGCGGGCGCCCCAGGTGGTCGGCAGCACCGCGGCGATCGGGCCGGTCCAGGTGGGCAGCACGGTCAGCGGTACGAGCATGCCGGAGACCAGCCACACCGGGTATTCGAGGACGTTGGCCAGCGCGTTGGCGTTGCGCATCAGCACGAAGGTGGACGCCAGCAGCAGCCCGAACATGCCGAGCGCGACGATGCAGACGACCGCGGCGATCGGGAAGGCGACGGGGTGCGCGAAGTCGAGCCGGATACCGAACAGCAGCCGTCCCCAGATCAGGGTGGCCAGCAGTGAGTAGGTGCCGGTGATCCCGGTGGCGATGGTCAGCGGGAGGATCACCACGACCGGCCGCCGGGGAGCCATCATGATCATTTCGAGGGTGCCCTGCCAGCGCTGGTTCTGGATGGCGCCGCCGGAGCCGAAGAGGACCGACGACCACACTCCCATCAGGCCGGCACCGACCGCGGCCTGCAGCAGCCGGTCCTGCTCGCCGCCGGAGCGGAACAGGTAGACCGCGAGGACGGCCTGCACCACCGGCACGACCAGCGAGATGGCGATCTCGAACGGCGACCGGCTGAGGTGCTTGGCGTGCATCAGCGTGCCGACGAGCAGCATGCGCAGCGTTCTCATGAGGCGTTCACGATCGTCACGTACGCGTCCTCCAGGGTCGGTTCCCGGCTGTCCACCCGGCCCAGCCGGATCCCGGCCAGCTCCCGCAGCACGTCGCTCTGCACGTCCACGTGCGCGTCCGACTGCACGGTCAGCACCTGGAGCGTGCCGCGGGTCTCCACCGCCGTCTCCCGTACGCCCGGCAGGTCCCGCAGCGCGGCCAGGGCGGTGTCGGGCACCCCGTACGCCTCCACCTCGACGACCCGCCGCCCGTCGGCCCGGCTCCGCAGTTCCGACGGTGTGCCGAGGGCCTGGATCCGGCCGTCGGCGATCACCGCGATCCGGTCGCAGAGTTCGTCGGCCTCGGCCATGTAGTGCGTGGTGAGCAGGACCGTGGTGCCGGTGGCGGCCAGGTTTGCCACGGTCTGGCGCAGCTCGCGGGCGGCGACCGGGTCGACGCCGATCGACGGCTCGTCGAGGAACAGCACCTCCGGCGCGTGCAGCAGCCCACGGGCGATGTGCAGGCGCTGCCGCATGCCCCGGGAGTAGCCCTCGACCCGGTCCTGTTCACGGCCGGCGAGCCGGACCAGGTCGAGCAGTTCGGCGATGCGGCGTCTCTGGTCGCGCGCGGGTACCCCGTAGAGCTCGGCGAAGTAACGCAGGTTGTCCAGCGCGGAGAGACGGTCGTAGAGGCCGCGGTCGCCGCCGAACACGTACCCGATCCGTCGCCGTACCTCCCGGGTCTGCTTCTCCACGTCGAAGCCGCAGATCCGGGCCGTGCCGCCGGTCGGGATGAGCAGGGTGTTGAGCATCTTGATGGTGGTGGTCTTGCCGGCGCCGTTCGGTCCGAGCAGGCCGAACAGCTCGCCGCGCCGGACCGTGAAGTCGACGCCGCGGACCGCGTCGACCGTGGTGAGGCGTGGCCGGAGCCAGCCGGTCCGGGATCGGTAGGAGCGGCGCAGACCGTCCGCCTCGATGGCGTAGTCGCTTTCCATAAGGGGAAAGCTAGGCAACCCCGCCGATGTCAGGAAACGAATTCGGCGCGGGCCGAATCCTCGCCGAGCAGTTTCACCAGGGCGAGACCGGCCGGTTCCAGGCCGTAGAGGACGCGTCGCCCGACCCGCCGCCGGTGCACCACCCCGGCCGCCTGCAGCCCGCCCAGGTGCTCGGAGACGGTGCTCATCGCCAGGCCCAGGGTGGCGGCCAGCCCGGTGGTGGTCGACGGCGTGGTCAGGGCACGGAGCACGGCGGCCCGGCCGCGGCCGATCAGCAGCGCCAGCCGGTCGTCCGGCGCCGGGGCCGGGTTGTCGGCCAGCACCGCCGAGCCGCGGGCCTGGTAGGTCACCATCTGCGTCTCGCGGTCGTCGGTGGAACAGAGCAGACCGCCGCGCGAGAAGATCAGCGGCACCAGCAGGATCCGGCTGTCGGTCACCGTGAAACCCTGGTCCAGGCGCTTGATCAGGGTGAGGACGGGCCGCTCCCAGATGATCCGCTCGTGCAGGTGGGAGAGCAGCGCGTCCGGGCCGTCGGCGGCGAGCGCCCGGGCCCGGAGCAGCACCTCCTCGTCCAGTGCGGCCCGCATGGCCGGCCAGTGCGGTGCCAGCGCGGCGTCCCACCAGGTGGCGAGGCCGTCGGCGAGGCGGTCCAGCGCGGTTTCCGGGTCGTCCCGGAACGGGCGCAGGAGGGCCGGCAGCGAGCCGTCCGGGTAGTGGATCCCGAGCTGGGCGTCGACGACCCCGGCCGGAGTGCGGCGCAGCAGTTCCAGCTGGTCCTCCATCGTCGGCGCCGGGGTGAGCGGCATCGGCGCGAGGAAGTCGGGCATCCGTTTGGGCAGCTGGAGGTGGAGCCGGGCCGGCTCGGGAACCGGGATGTCCCGGACCCGCCGGACCCAGTCGGTGAACGGCCACGACAGGTGGGCGGGGTCACGGCCCACCAGCCAGAGGCTGCTCACCGTCTCGAGCAGCGGGCTGATCGCGATGCGGGTGCGCGACAGCGTCGGCTCGTCGAGCTCGATCCGGATCACGGCTGCAGTGTAGGCGCGCGGTGGTAATGCGGATGAGGGAATCGGGGCGGGGCCGGTATCGTTGTCCGCACGCAGGCTTTGAACCGGCCATCACCGGGGAGCCTCCGGAAGAAAAGATCCACGGATCCCAGTAGAACCGGGCGGACACCGGACCGCGCAGGTCATCCGGCGAATGAGCGGGCGGGTCTCCACGAACCGTCAAGCGAGGTGGTACCGCGGGTCTTCGTCGAAGGCTCGTCCTCGCAGTCACGTCATGTGAACTGCTTGAGGGGAACACCAGAATGGCCTACCCGAAACACACCGACGCCACCGGCGTTCCGGCGAGCCCGGACCTGCCGGCGGTCGAACGTGCCGTCCTCGAACACTGGGCGGCCGACAAGACCTTCGAGGCGTCCGTCGATCAGCGGCCGGCCGGCGAGAACGGGTCCAACGAGTACGTCTTCTACGACGGCCCGCCGTTCGCCAACGGCCTCCCGCACTACGGGCACCTCTTCACCGGCTACGTGAAGGACCTGGTCCCGCGCTACCAGACGATGCGCGGCAGGCGTGTCGAGCGGCGCTTCGGCTGGGACACCCACGGCCTGCCCGCCGAGGTGGAGGCCGAGAAGCAGCTCGGCATCACCTCCAAGGCGCAGATCGTCGACCTGGGCATCGACAAGTTCAACGAGGCCTGCCGCACCTCCGTGCTGGCCTACACCAAGGACTGGGAGCGTTATGTGACGCGCCAGGCCCGGTGGGTGGACTTCGCCGACGACTACAAGACCCTCGACCCGGAGTACATGGAGTCGGTCATGTGGGCGTTCAAGACGCTCCACGAGAAGGGCCTGGTCTACGAGGGCTTCCGGGTGCTGGCGTACTGCTTCCGCTGTGAGACGCCGCTGTCGAACACCGAGACCCGGATGGACGACGTCTACCGGGACCGCACCGACCCCGCGCTGACGGTGAAGTTCCGCCTGTCGGCGGGTTCAGGGCCGGAGGCGCTCAAAGAGGGTGCGGACATCGCGGTGTGGACGACCACGCCGTGGACGCTGCCGTCGAACCTGGCGCTCGCGGTCGGCCCGGACATCGAGTACGCGGTGCTCGAGAAGGACGGGCGGAAGCTTCTGCTGGGCGCGGCGCGCGTCGGCGCGTACGCCAAGGAGCTCGAAGGTTTCGAGCAGACCGGGACCGTGCTGGGCCGGGACCTGGTCGGTCGCCGGTACACGCCGCTGTTCGACTACCTGGTGGAGCAGGGCGGGCCGAACGCCTTCCAGGTGCTCGGCGCGGACTTCGTCACCACCGAGGACGGCACCGGTGTCGTCCACATGGCCCCGGCCTTCGGTGAGGAGGACCAGAACGCCTGTAACGCGGCCGGCATCCCGACCGTGGTCACCGTCGACGACCACACCCGGTTCACCTCGCTGGTCCCGGACTACCAGGGGCTGCAGGTCTTCGACGCCAACAAGCCGGTGATCGCCACGCTGAAGGAGCGCGGCGTGGTGCTGCGCCACGACGGGTACACGCACTCGTACCCGCACTGCTGGCGCTGTGACACCCCGCTCGTCTACAAGGCGGTGTCGTCCTGGTTCGTCGCGGTGTCGACGTTCCGGGACCGGATGGTCGAGCTGAACCAGGAGATCAACTGGACGCCCAACCACATCAAGGACGGCTCGTTCGGCAAGTGGCTGGCCAACGCCCGCGACTGGTCGATCTCCCGCAACCGTTTCTGGGGCTCGCCGATCCCGGTGTGGAAGTCCGACGACCCGCAGTACCCGCGCGTCGACGTCTACGGCTCCTTCGAGGACATGGAGCGCGACTTCGGGGTCAAGGTCACCGATCTGCACCGGCCGTACGTCGACGAGCTGACCCGGCCCAACCCGGACGACCCGACCGGGAAGTCGGTCATGCGCCGCGTCCCCGAGGTGCTGGACTGCTGGTTCGAGTCCGGGTCGATGCCGTTCGCCCAGGTGCACTACCCGTTCGAGAACAAGGACTGGTTCGAGCACCACTACCCGGGCGACTTCATCGTCGAGTACATCGGGCAGACCCGCGGCTGGTTCTACACCATGCACGTGCTGGCCACGGCGCTGTTCGACCGGCCCGCGTTCCGGAACTGCCTGAGCCACGGCATCCTGCTGGGCGAGGACGGCCGGAAGATGTCCAAGTCGCTGCGGAACTATCCGGACGTGTACCGGGTGTTCGACACGTACGGCTCGGACGCCATGCGGTGGATGCTGATGTCGTCGCCGGTGCTGCGGGGTGGCGACATGCCGGTCACCGAGCCCGCCATCCGCGACTCGGTGCGCCAGGTCCTGCTGCCGCTCTGGAACGTCTGGTACTTCTTCAGCCTCTACGCCAACGCCTCCGGCCATGAGGCGCGGCTCCGGACGGATTCCCAGCACCTGCTCGACCGGTACGTGCTGGCGAAGACGCGGGAACTCGTGGAGGACGTCCAGCGGCAGATGGACGACTACGACATCTCGGGTGCGGCCGTCTCCATCAGGTCCTACCTCGACGCGCTGACCAACTGGTACGTGCGTCGATCCCGGGACCGGTTCTGGGAGGGCGACGAGGACGCCTTCGACACCCTCGCCACCGTGCTGGAGACGGTCACCCGGGTGGTGGCGCCGCTCGCGCCACTGACCGCCGAGGAGATCTGGCGTGGCCTCACCGGCGGCCGTTCGGTGCACCTGACCGACTGGCCCTCGGCGGACGCGTTCCCGGCCGACCACGAGCTGGTCGCGTCGATGGACGCGATCCGGGACGTCGCCTCGGCGGCCCTGTCGCTGCGCAAGGCCAAGGGCCTCCGGGTCCGGCTGCCGCTGGCGTCCGCAACCGTCGCCACCCCGCAGGGCGCGGCTCTGGCCGGGCTCGGGGACCTGCTCAAGGACGAGGTGAACGTCAAGGACGTGGTCTTCACCGACGACGTCGCGGCGTACTGCCAGCAGGTCCTCACGGTCGTCCCGCGGGCGCTCGGCCCCCGGGTCGGCAAGCAGGTCCAGCAGGTGATCAAGGCGGTCAAGGCCGGCGAGTGGCAGCTCGTCGACGGCGCCCCGGTCGCGGCCGGCATCACCCTGGCCGAGGGGGAGTACGAGCTGAAGCTGGTCGCCGCCGACGTGGAGAACTCCGCGCCGCTGCCGGCCGGTGGCGGCGTCGTGGTCCTCGACACGGTCGTCACCGACGAGCTGGCCACCGAGGGCCTGGCCCGCGACGTGATCCGCGTCGTGCAGCAGGCCCGCCGCGACGCCGACCTGGACGTCAGCGACCGCATCACCCTCGTGCTGTCGGCCTCGCCGGCGGTCCGGGCAGCGGTCGAGACGTTCCGGGACTTCATCGCCGGTGAGACGCTCGCCACGGCACTGGAGTTCGCCGAGCTGACCGGCGGCTTCGCCGGCGAGGTCGGCGACGGCGAGCAGGTCACCGTGACGGTCACCGTAGTGTGATTCAGCCGATTGGCCCGGATGTTCGCCTCGAAGTGGGCGAACGTCCGGGCCAGTCCAAGATCACTAGGTACATCCCGGCCACTGTCAGCTAACCTCACAGCACCACACACCCCCCACGCGTCCCGGAGGACGAGTTGCCCCTGCTCTACTCGATCGCCAAAGCCACGCTGGGCACGGCCCTGAACTTCGGCTGGCGCCCGCACGTCGAAGGCATCGAGCACATCCCGCACACCGGCGGCGCGATCTTCGCGGGCAACCACCTCTCCGTCGCCGACGAGCTCCTCCTGGGCACCGTGGTTCCCCGTCACCTGGCCTTCTGGGCCAAGTCCGACTACTTCACCGGCGCCGGCGTCAAGGGCTTGCTCAACCGCAAGCTGATGGAGGGCCTGGGCGCCATCCGTGTCGAGCGGGAGGGCGGCCGTGCCGCGCTGACCGCCTTCGACGCGGCCATCCCGGCGCTGAAGGGCGGCGACCTGATCGTCGTCTACCCGGAGGGCACCCGGTCACCCGACGGCCGCCTCTACCGCGGCCGCACCGGCGTCGCCCGCCTCGCCGTCGCCGCCGGCGTCCCGATCATCCCGGTCGGCGTCCGCGGCACCGACAAGGTGCAGCCGATCGGCCGCATGGTGCCCAAGCTGGAACGCGGCGTGATCACGGTCAAGTTCGGCAAGCCCATCGAGACGGTCGGCCGCTCCGAGGACCGCACCGCTCTGCGTGAGCTCACCGACTACGTGATGACCGAGATCCAGAAGCTCACCGGCCAGGAATACATCCCGCGCTACGCCCCGAAGCGCGACGAAACCGAATAAAAGCCTCATATCGTACGGCTACCCGTCCCGTCTCGTGCTGAGACGCGAGGCGAGTGACACGTGCGGTCCCAGCGCGCCTTGCGGGCTGAGGCGATCGGTCACCGTGAGCCCCGGCTGGCTCCCACCGCTGTCTCAGCGCTGCTGAGACAGCGGTGACGGCCAGCCGGTGACGGCTGGCGGTGCAAGCCAACCGGGCCGGCCGGCCGGGACGGACGCATACGCCCGGCGGTCGCGCTGTCGGCCGGGACGGGGCGCCTGCCTCGCGGATCAGCACGAGGCGGGGCGGGTGGCCGTACCGTATCGCCGTTTGTTGCGGATGGTGACCCAAGGCCTGGTCAGGCGGGCTCGAGGATCCTTTCGCGGATGCGCGCCACCAGGTCGGCGCTGTCGGTCAGCGAGCGACGGGTCAGCAGGACCGTGGCGAGGCTGCCGTGGTCGGCCCAGGTGCAGGCGACGACCGAGGTGTCGTCCAGGCGGCCGGTGCCGCACCGCTGGTGTGCACCGAACTCACCGAGGTCGAAGGACTGGATCTTCTTCAGGTTCAGTGAGTCGGTGAGGCGGCTGAGCTGCGCGTCCACGTCGGTGTCGGGACTCAGGCGCAGGCCGGTGACGCCGAAGACGGTGACCCGTTTGCCGCGGCCGTCGGTGTAGATCCCGGCGAAGGTGTCGCCGTCGGCGCCCTGCAACTGGTCGGCGAGACGCTGCGCGGCGCGCCGGCCGGCCTCGTTGTCGCGCAGGCTCAGGTCGGAGAAGGAACTCGGCAGGACGGCCCTCACCGGGTACTGCCGCAGGCCGGGCACATACCAGTAGGCGCCGGCCAGGGCCAGGACCACCACCAGGAACAGGCCCAGCCGGCGGAACCGACGGCGGCGCCGGGGCCGCGACGGTGCCCACGGCGCGGCGACCGGGGTGCGGGGCTGCACCGGGATCCGCGGCGGGGCGGACGGCGCGGGCCGGCGGTTCAGCAGGCGCAACCGGCCGGGAGCGGCCGTGGCGACCTGCTGGCTCTTCGTCGCGGCCTGCTGGCCCAGTGACCGCAGCCGGTCCGGCGTGTCGGCTGCCACCCGCTGGCCCCTGGCGGCGGCCTGCTGACTCAGCGACCGCAACCGGTCCGGGGCGCCGGCCGCGGCCTGCTGGCCCTTCGCGGCGGCACGCCAGCCCCATGCGCGGACCTTCGGCGGGATCAACGGCGGCAGGCCGGTGCCGGTCGCCGGGGGCGGATAGGTACCGGGCGCCGGCAGGGACGACGGCGTGGTGCCCGCGGCGGGCGCCGCCGGTTTCGGGAGAGGGGCCGGTGCCGGTTCGGCGGCGGGCGCCGCGGGGTTCGAGACGCTCGTCGTCGCCGGGCCCGCCGGTTGCGCGGCGCGGGCCGGTGGTGCGTCGTCGACGGGGGTCGGTGCCGGGTTCTCGATGCGGGTGGGCGGCAGGGGCGACGGCGGGGTGGTGTACGCGTCCGGCCAGACCGGAGTGTCCTGATCGGCCCACGGGTCGACGGCCGGGATCGTGGTGCGGTCGTCGGCCGGCGCGGCCGGAGCCGCCGGCTCGGCCCCGTTGATCCGGTCGACCACGCGGGACCACAGCGACCGGCGGGGCACCGGCTCGGGAACCGGGGCGGCGCCGCTCCACCACCCGGGCACGTCAGCCGTCGGTGGTTCGCCCGATCCGGCGAATCGGGTGCGGTCGGGCACTCCTGCGGCCGGGGTGGTGTCACCCGGCTGCTGGTCGGCCATGGATCGATCTCCTCCCGCGTGCCTGGAGGCGGCACTCTTCGATCCAGGTTAGGCCGGGTGCGCCAGTGGGACGGCAGGTCGAGATCCGGACGCCGGACATGAATGCCGGACAACGAGGGCGATGTGCGAAACGCTCTGGAGTCGTATGGTTACCCGGACTTGGCTTCGATCCGGCTCTCCAGGCCGGAGAGTGCCCGGGGTCACCCGGGCATGCGACACCTCGATTCGCCACAGGAGGGAGGGGCGCACCGGTCACAGCGGTGCGCCGGAATCGCATGGGTGCGACGGAGAGAAATGCGGTGACCATCTCGGGTGCCGAGTCCGGCCGGCCGATGGTGTTCGCCCACGGCTACGGCTGCGACCAGAACATGTGGCGGTTCGTCACCCCGGCGTTCCAGGACACCCACCGGATCGTCCTGTTCGACCACGTCGGCAACGGGCGGTCGGACCTGTCCGCCTACCGGGACTCCCGGCACGGCTCCCTCGGGGGGTACGCCGAGGACGTCCTGGACATCGTCCGCGAGCACGACCTGCGCGACGTGGTCTTCGTCGGCCACTCGGTGAGTGCGATGATCGGCGTGCTGGCCGCGAACCGGGAGCCGGAGCGGTTCGCCGCGATCGTGATGATCGGCCCCTCCCCGCGCTACATCGACGACGAGGCGACCGGTTACGTCGGTGGCTTCGCCCGGGATGACATCGACGGGCTGCTGGAGTCGCTGGACAGCAACTACCTGGGCTGGTCGAGCGCGATGGCCCCGGTCATCATGGGCAACCCGGAGCGTCCCGAGCTGGGCCGGGAGCTCACCAACAGCTTCTGCGCCACCGACCCGGAGATCGCCAGGAAGTTCGCCCGCGTGACGTTCCTCTCCGACAACCGGGCCGACCTGCCGCACCTGCGGGTCCCGTCGCTGGTCCTCCAGTGCTCGGACGACGTCATCGCACCCACCGCGGTCGGTGAGTACGTCCACAAGAACACGCCGGACAGCACGTTCCTGGCACTGAACGCGACCGGTCACTGTCCGAATCTGAGCGCGCCGGAGGAAACGGTTGACGCCATCAAGTCCTGGTTGTAGACAGCGGGCATGATCGGCGGAGCATCGGCGTGAGCGAATCTGGTGGGCCGGACGTGACACAGGAGTTGCGACTGCCCTGGGACGACGATCCCGAGGACCTGTACGAACATGCGCCGTGCGGTTATCTCACGACGCTTCCGGACGGCACCGTCGTCCGGGTCAACGAGACGTTCCTGAACTGGACCGGCTACACCCGGGCGGACCTGATCGGTCACCGTCGGTTCCGTGATCTGCTGACTCCGGGTGACCAGATCTACCACGAGACCCACTACGCGCCGTTGCTGGCGATGCAGGGCGAGGTGCACGAGATCGCCCTCGAGGTGGTCGGCGCCGACGAGCGCCGGCTGCCCACGCTGGTCAACTCGGTCCTGGAACGCAGCCCCAACGGATCACCCCGGATGATCCGCACGATGGTCTTCAACGCCACCGAACGGCGCAGCTACGAGCGGGAACTGCTGGCCGCCCGCCGGGCCGCGGAGGCGTCCGAGCAGCGGGTCCGGGTGCTGCAGCAGATAGTGGCCGACCTGGCGGCGGCCCCTACCGAGGCCGAGGTCGCGGAGGCGGTGGTGCGTGCGCCGGAACCCGCCTTCCAGGCCACGAGCACCAGCATCTACCTCGTCGACGCGGAGCGGGACCAACTGGTCGCGGTCGCCTCGACCGACCCGACCACCGGCAACTGGGACGACATGCCGCGCTCGTCGGCCCGGGCCGTGGCCGAGGTGGCCCGGCGTGGCGACCTGCACGTGATCGGCACGCTGACCGACGCCGAGGCGCACTTCCCGGATCTGGCCGAGTCGATGCGCCGGTCAGAGCGGGGCACCGTGGTGCTGCTGCCGCTGACCACGGGGTCGGCCGACGAGCAGGGCGGACCGGCCGTGCTGGGCGTCCTCGCGTTCAGTTTCCGTGACGAACGGGTCCTCACCGACGGTGAGCTGCGAGTCATCCGGTTGCTCGGCCAGCAGGCCGGCCAGGCGCTGGACCGGGCCCGTCTCTACGACGACGGCCGCCGGCGTGAGGAGCGGTCCTCGTTCCTGGTCCGGACCACCCGCGCGCTCGACGAGGAGCACCGGCTGCTGCAGCGGGCCCGCCGGCTGGTCGAGCGGGTGGTGCCGGAGATCGCCGACTGGGCGCTGGTGCGGCTCCAGGTGGGCCCGGCCGGGCTGGTCGAGCACCACGGCGGCCCTGCGCCGGACCCGGCCCGGATCGAGGCCCGGACCGCCGAGGCGATCGAGACGGTGGCGCCGGTCTTCGCCACCGACGGCGACGGACTGGGCTGCACCGTGCTGCCGCTCATCGCCCGCGGCCGGGTGCTCGGCACGCTCGCCCTGCGGATGGCGCCGGACCGCCGCGGCGACGAGGCCGAACGGCAGTTCCTGATCGACCTGGCCGACCGGGTCGCCCTCGCCTGTGAGAACGCCCGCCTCTACGAGCAGGAGCGGGCCATCGCCCGGACGTTGCAGCGCAGCCTGCTCGCCGCGGACGTGCCGGGCACCGACCCGCGGTTCGTGGTGGAGACCTACTACCAGGCCGCGGCGCAGGACATGGAGGTCGGCGGCGACTGGTACGACGCCTTCCTGATCACCGCGAACAAACTGGCCGTGGTGGTCGGCGACGTGGTCGGGCGGGGCATTGAGGCGGCCACCACGATGGGCCAGCTGCGCAGCGCGATCCGTGCGCTCGCCTCGGCCGAGAACGGGCCGGCCCGGCTGCTGGAGGGCCTGGACCGGTTCTGTGACCGGGTCGACTCGGCCCGGATGGCCACCCTGGTATACGCCGAGGTGGACCTGCTCAGCAGCGAGATGGCGTTCGCCTGCGCCGGTCACCTGCCGCCGCTGCTGCACGAGCCGGCCGGCTCCCCGGAATACCTGCTGCAGGCCCGGTCGGCGCCGCTCGGCTCCCGGGCCGGGGACGTCCGCCGGACCGAGCACCGGAGGCGACTGGCCGCCGGGAGCCGCGTGCTGCTCTACACCGACGGCCTGATCGAGCGCCGGAGCCGCGGCATCGACCGCGGCTTCGAGATCCTCGCCCGGGAGTACGCCCGCCGCCGTGACGCCCCGCTCAAGGGCCTGACCGCGGGCCTGGCCGACACCCTGGTCGGCCGGGACCACGCCGACGACGTGTGCCTGCTCTGCCTGACGCTCGGCACCGAGGAGCGACTGGAGCGCTCGATCGGCGCCGACCCGCTCCAGATAGCGCTGCTGCGTGCCGACATGCGCGGCTGGCTGGCCGGGCACGGCGTCGACCCGGACTGCCTGAACGCGGTGCTGCTGGCCTGCTCCGAGGCGGTGGCCAACGCGATCGAGCACGGCTACCAGGACGACCCGTTCGGTGTCGTCGACGTGGCCGCCACGATCAGCCCGGACACCGTGGAGATCCAGGTCACCGACCGGGGTCGCTGGCGCGGTCCGGTCTCCGACCTGGCCCGCGGGCGCGGGCTCCAACTGATCTACGAGGCCATGGACGAGGTGGCCTTCGACCGGACCGGGGAGGGTACGACGGTGATCATGCGCCGGCATCGGGGGACACCGTGACGGACCAGTGGGTGAGTTTCTCCCGCCGCGGGGCGGCCGAGCTCGTTCATCTCAAGGGTGAGATCGACCTGGCCAACGCCAATGACATCGGCCGGGCCATCGTGGCCCGGACCTCCTCGGCCAGTGCCGTGCTGATCGACCTGACCGCGGTCTCGTTCCTGGACAGCGCCGGGGTGCGGCTGCTCGACTGCATCGTCGGAGATCTGAACGACCGGGGGAAGCCGATCCGTCTGGTCGTCGGCGAACGCGGGGCCGCACGGATGACGTTGCAGCTCTGTGCGTTCCGGGCCGACCTCCTCGACACCGACCTGGACCGGGCCGCGACGGAACTGGGCGGGTAGTCCGCGTACCCTGGACACCCATGAGCGTGAGTTCCGTCTTCCCGCAGCTGGAGCAGCTGCTGCCCCGGGTCAGCAAACCGATCCAGTATGTGGGCGGCGAGCTCGGTGCCGTCGTCAAGGACTGGGACGCCACCACCGTCCGGTGGGCGCTGATGTATCCGGACGCGTATGAGGTCGGCCTGCCCAACCAGGGGGTGCAGATCCTCTACGAGGTGCTCAACGAGCAGGAGGACGTGCTCGCCGAGCGCACCTACTCGGTCTGGCCGGACCTCGAGGCGCTGATGAAGGAGAACGGCGTCCCGCAGTTCACCGTCGACGCGCACCGCCCGGTGAAGGCGTTCGACGTGCTCGGGCTGTCGTTCGCCACCGAGCTGGGCTACACCAACATGCTCAGCGCGCTCGACCTGGCCGGCATCCCGCTGCACAGCGCCGACCGTGACGAGAACCACCCGATCGTTCTCGCCGGGGGCCACGCCAGCTTCAACCCGGAGCCGATCGCCGACTTCATCGACGCCGCGGTGCTCGGTGACGGCGAGGAGGCGGTCCTGGAGATCACCGGGATCATCCGGGAATGGAAGGCGGAGGGGCGCCCCGGCGGCCGCGACGAGCTGCTGCTGCGCCTGGCCCGGACCGAGAGCATCTACGTGCCCCGGTTCTACGACGTCGACTACCTGCCCGACGGCCGCATCCAGCGGGTCGTGCCGAACCGGCCGGACGTGCCGTTCCGGGTCTCCAAGCGCACCACCATGGATCTGGACGCCTGGCCGTACCCGAAGAAGCCCCTCGTCCCGCTGGCCGAGACGGTCCACGAGCGCTATGCCGTGGAGATCTTCCGCGGCTGCACCCGCGGTTGCCGGTTCTGCCAGGCCGGCATGATCACCCGCCCGGTGCGGGAGCGGTCGATCACCACGGTCGGCCAGATGGTCAAGGAGGGCCTGGAGTTCTCCGGCTACAGCGAGGTCGGTCTGCTCTCGCTCTCCAGCGCCGACCACTCCGAGATCGGCGACATGTGCTCCGGCCTGGCCGAGCAGTATGCGGACACCAACGTCTCGCTGTCGCTGCCGTCCACCCGGGTCGACGCGTTCAACATCGACCTGGCGCAGGAGCTGTCCCGCAACGGACGGCGTACCGGTCTCACCTTCGCCCCCGAGGGCGGCTCGGAGCGGATCCGCAAGGTCATCAACAAGATGGTGACCAAGGAGGATCTGATCCGGACGGTCGTCACGGCGTATTCGAACGGCTGGCGCCAGGTCAAGCTGTACTTCATGTGCGGCCTGCCCAGCGAGACCGACGAGGACGTCTTGGAGATCGCCGAGATGGCGCACGAGGTGATCCGGGCCGGTCGCGAGGCCGCCGGCACCAAGGACATCCGCTGCACGGTGTCGATCGGCGGCTTCGTGCCCAAACCGCACACCCCGTTCCAGTGGGCGCCGATGGACACGCCGGAGACCATCGACCGCCGGCTCAAGATGCTGAAGAACGCGATCAACAGCGATCGCGGGCTCGGCCGGGCGATCGGGTTCCGCTACCACGACGGCGAGCCGTCACTGATCGAGGGCCTGCTGTCCCGCGGCGACCGCCGGGTCGGCAAGGTCATCCTCCGGGTCTGGGAGAAGGGCGGCCGCTTCGACGGCTGGTCGGAGCACTTCTCGTACGCCCGGTGGATCGAGGCCGCCGACGAGGTGCTGCCCGGCTTCGGGGTGGACCTGGACTGGTTCACCACCCGCGAGCGCGAGGAGCAGGAGGTCCTGCCCTGGGACCACCTGGACTCCGGCCTCGACAAGGACTGGCTCTGGCAGGACTGGCAGGACTCCAAGAGCGAGTTCGAGCAGGACGACTGCCGCTGGACCCCGTGTTTCGACTGCGGTGTCTGCCCGTCGATGGACACCGAGATCCAGATCGGCCCGACCGGCAAGAAGCTGCTGCCCCTGACTCCCGTGAACAATCTGCGGGTTCCCGCTTAGGAGATAGACGATTCCCCCGAAGAACCAGCCCGTCGGCGGCCAGGCCCCGGTCGTCCAGCGGATCCGCCTCCGGTACGCGAAGCGTGGCCCGCTGCGCTTCACCTCGCACCGTGACTTCGCCCGCGCGTTCGAGCGGGCGCTGCGCCGTGCGAACGTGCCGATCGCCTTCTCGCAGGGCTTCACCCCACACCCGAAGATCTCGTACGCCAGTGCCGCCCCGACCGGGGTCGGTAGTGAGGCGGAGTACCTGGAGATCGGCCTACAGGCCCCGGTCGACGCGGAGGCACTGCGGGTCGCGCTGGACGCCGCGCTCTCCCCGGGTCTGGACGTGCTGGAGGCGGTGATCGCCGGGCCGGGCAGCCTCGCCGACCGGATCGACGCCTCCCGCTGGCGGCTGGAGCTTCCCGGGGTCGAGCCCGAGGTCGCGGAGAAGGCCGTCGCGGCGTTCCTCGGGTCCTCGGAAGTCCTGGTGGAACGCATGACCAAGCAGGGCCGCCGCAGTTTCGACGCGCGGGTGGCGGTCACCCGTTGCGAGGTCGCCGATGCGCCGGACCTACCTTCCGAGGCGGTTGCGGTACCGTGTGCGATAATCGACCTTGTCGTACGGCAGGTGACTCCGGCCGTGCGGCCCGATGACGTCCTCTCCGGCCTGCGCGTGGTGGCTGGCCTGGAGCCGCCGGTACCCCCACGGGTGACCCGGCTGGCCCAGGGCACACTCACCGCTCAGGGGGAGATCGCTGATCCGTTGGACGCGGATCGCGAGGACGTCAGCATCGGAGAACGCTAGCCGGGAGCCCGGCCGGCGTTCGTTGGCAGACTTCGGCAAGCCCGACTTGACAAGGCCGGGCCCGAAAAACTTTGCAGCGATCCTGCGTGGCAGCGCTCACCCGCGCCCGGGGTCGCCGAGAACTGGAGAGCGCCCCATGCTCGATAACGAGCCCCCAGCCAACCTGGGAGATCAGGGCGGTGAACGGGATGGAGCCACCACTCCTCCCGGAGACGCCGCCGCAAGCACCACCCCGGTCCGCCGGACGCGTGCCCCGCGCCGTAAAGCCGCCGCCCCGCCCGCAGAGCCTGCGGAGACCACGGGGACGAGCGGTGCCGAGCCCGGCGCCGCGATCGAGGCGGCGGCCGCGGGAGACGCGGCCGACACCCCGGAGGCCCCGCCTCCGCCGGTGAAGAAGGCCACCCGGGCCCGCCGTAAGAAGGTGGAGCCGGCCGCCGAGGTCGCCGAGACACCCGACGCCGTCGAGACGCCGGCCGGTCCCGCCGCGGAGACGGCCGCCGGTCCCGCCGCCGAGACCGCGGACGCTCCGCCTCCGCCGGTGAAGAAGGCCACCCGGGCCCGCCGTAAGAAGGTCGAGCCGGCCGCCGAGCAGCCCACGCTCGTCGACGTCCCGGCCGAGGACCCGACTCCCGCCGACGTCCCGGTCGAGGTGGCGGTCACCCCGCCGGTGCCGGTCGCCGAGGAGGAGCTCTCCGAGGAGGACGAGGCCGCCCTCATCGAGGAGGCCGCCGTGCAGGCCGCCTCCGCCGCACGTGCCGCCGGTGTCCCGGTGGTCGGCATCCTTCCGCTCGACGACGAATTCGTGGAGGAGCAGCCGGCCGTTCGCACCCGGGGCCGTCGCGCCCCGCTGCCGCCCGCCGTGCTGTTCATGCCGCCGGAGGCCACCGAGGCCGAGCCGGCCGCTCCGGTGACCCGTCGCCGCCGTACGGCCGCCGTGCCGGAACCGGTCGTCGAGCAGGTCGCCGCCGAGGAGACGGCCGCACCCGAGATCATCGCGGAGGAGCCCGCCGAGGGCGCCCGCCGCAGCCGTCGCCGTCGCCGTGGCGCGGCCGAGGAACCCGCCGAGGTCGCGGTCGTCGAGACCGAGCCGGTGGTGGACGAGGCCGACGAGAGCGCCGACGACGTCGAGGACGGCGACGAGGACGACGACGAGGACGGTGGCCTGGCCCGCCGGCGCCGCCGCCGTGGCCGTCGTGGCCGTGGGCGGGGCAAGGGCCCGTCCGACGACGCCGAGGACGGCGACGCCGATGCCGAGTCCGACGCGGAGGAGGGCGCCGAGGCGTCCGCCGACGAGGCCGAGGCCGAGGACGAGGAGGAGCCGGAGGACGGCGAGAGCGAGGGCGACGGTGTCACCCGCCGCCGGCGTCGCCGCCGCCGCAAGGGCTCCGGTGACACCGAGACCGGTGGCATCGAGGACGGTGTGCACACCGTCGTCCGGGTCCGTGAGCCGCGTCGCACCTCCGACGAGGTGCAGGGTGTCTCCGGCTCGACCCGGCTGGAGGCCAAGCGCCAGCGCCGCCGGGACGGCCGTGAGCAGCGCCGTACCCGCCCGCCGATCCTGAGCGAGTCGGAGTTCCTGGCCCGCCGGGAGGCGGTGGACCGGGTGATGGTCGTCCGGCAGAAGTCGGATCGTCTCCAGATCGCGGTCCTCGAGGACGGGATCCTGGTCGAGCACTACGTGGCCCGGGCGACGTCCGGCACCATGGTCGGCAACGTGTACCTGGGCAAGGTGCAGAACGTGCTGCCGAGCATGGAGGCCGCGTTCGTCGACGTGGGCCGTGGCCGTAATGCCGTGCTCTACGCCGGTGAGGTCAACTGGGACGCCACCGGCCTGGAGGGCCGTGCCCGCTCGATCGAGCAGGCGCTGCGCTCCGGCGACTCGGTGCTGGTGCAGGTCACCAAGGACCCGATCGGCCACAAGGGTGCCCGGCTGACCAGCCACATCGCGCTCTCCGGACGGCACCTGGTCTACGTGCCGAACGGCAACGCCTCGGGCATCAGCCGCAAGCTGCCGGACAACGAGCGCAAGCGGCTGCGCGACATCCTGAAGAAGCTGGTACCGGACGGCGCCGGCGTGATCGTCCGGACCGCGGCCGAGGGCGCGAGCGAGGACGAGCTGGCCCGCGACGTCAAGCGGTTGCAGGCGCAGTGGGAGGACATCCAGGCCAGGGCCGCCGAGGGCAACGCCCCGCGGGCGCTCTCCGAGGAGCCCGACCTGGTCATCCGGGTGGTCCGGGACCTCTTCAACGAGGACTTCCGCGAGCTGGTGGTGCAGGGCGAGCAGGCGTACGCCGAGGTGGAGAACTACCTCGACTCGGTCTCCCCGGACCTGGTGGAGCGACTGCGGCGGCACACCGGCGTGGCGGACGTCTTCGCCGAGTGGCGCATCGACGAGCAGATCCTCAAGGGCCTGGACCGCAAGGTGTTCCTGCCGTCCGGTGGTCACCTGGTGATCGACCGGACCGAGGCGATGACCGTCGTCGACGTCAACACCGGTAAGTACACCGGTGCCGGCGGCAACCTGGAGGAGACGGTCACCCGCAACAACCTGGAGGCGGCCGAGGAGATCGTGCGCCAGCTGCGGCTGCGCGACCTCGGTGGCATCGTGGTGATCGACTTCATCGACATGGTGCTGGAGAGCAACCGGGATCTGGTGCTGCGCCGGCTGACCGAGTGCCTGGGCCGGGACCGGACCAAGCACCAGGTAACCGAGATCACTTCGCTCGGCCTGGTGCAGATGACCCGGAAGCGGATCGGTGCGGGCCTGCTGGAGGCGTTCAGCGAGACCTGTGACCACTGCAAGGGCCGCGGTGTGGTGACCTTCCCGGAGCCGGTTCCGGAGAAGCGCTCCAACGGTGGCGGTGGTGGTGGCGGCGGCGGTGCTCCCGCGAGCCCTCAGGTGAAGGCGGTGGCCGCCGCGGCACCGCGCACCGAGACGCCCGTCCAGCAGCCGCCGGCTCGCCAGCGGCGGCGCCGGGGCGGTGGCGACAGCGTCGCCGTGGAGCAGCCGGCCGAGGCCGTGGAGACGGTCACCGAGACCGCCGCCCCGGTGGTCGAGGTCACGAGGCAGGCTGTCGAGCCGGTCGCCGCGCCGGTCGTGGCCACCGCGCCGGTCGTCTCGCCTGTCGTGGCCCCCGAGCCGGTCGTGGCGACCGAGCCGGGTCCGGCCGCGGAGGTGGCCGAGGTGCCACCGGCCCCGGTCGTGGGTTCGGGCATCGTCCGGCGGGCGCCGAAGCCGGCGCTGACCACCGCGGACGATGACGACGGCTACGACATCAGCGGGTACGACCTGTCGCGCTATGAGGCGCCGGCCGAGCAGAACGGTACGAACGCGGCCGACGAGGAGCCCCTGCGGCTGACCGGTGCCGACGACCCGGACGCGGCCGACGAGGACGACGACGAGGGCGAGGACGACGAGGCGGTGGGCGCCGGCACGGGCACCCGCCGGCGGTCACGGCGCGGCGGCACGAGGCGGCGTACGCGTCCCTGAGCTGTGTGAACCCGGCCCGGTAGTTACTTGTAAAGAAAGTTAACTACCGGGCCGGGTTTTCCGTTACCCTCGGCGGATCGATCCCTGTCCCCCGAGGAGACCGAGTTCCATGCGTATCCCTGCCCTCGCCGCCGTGGCGATCTCCGCGGTCATGCTGACCGGCTGTTCCGGCGGCGACGAACCGTCGGCCCCGGCCGCCCAGGCCCCCGCCGCGGACGCCGGTGCGCCCGCGTCGCAGCAGTCCGAGAAGCCGACCGACACCGCGCTCTCCGAGGACACCGAGGCCATCTGCGCCCAGGCCAGCCGGACCAGCAACGAATTCGGCAAGACGTTCGCCGAGGACTACCAGTTGCTGATCAGGGCCGCCGCGGAGGGCAAGGAGGCGAAGGCCAAGGCCCAGGAGAAGGTCACCCGCGACCTGCAGAACTTCTCCTTCGCCCTGCTCGACATGTCCAAGCTGGCCGCCGACCCGGCGGTGAAGAAGGCGCTGGGCACGATGGGGGCCCAGGTCACCGCCCTCAAGGGCGACGTCACCAAGGTCGACGAGAAGAAGCTGGCCGACCTGCACACCGTGCTCGACAAGGCCTGCGGCCGCGGGTGACAGCCCGGTTTGGGTCTCAGCCCTGCGATGAAGTAGTCTTTCCGACGGCGCCTTTTAGGCGCTAGCTCCGTGCGCGCTCCGGGAACACTTGAGCGCCCGCCGGATTCTCAGCACCATCCGCCAGCAGCCTTATGGCTGCGTAAGTCTCAGGGAGTCCGCGTCCGATGTACGCGATCGTCAAGACCGGCGGCAAGCAGTACAAGGTTGCCGAGGGCGACGTGATCGAGGTCGAGAAGCTCGCGGGTCAGCCCGGCGATGCCCTGACCCTCGCCGCGGTCCTCCTCGTCGACGGTGACAACCTGGTGACCGAAGCGGCCAAGCTTGCCAACGTTACGGTGTCCGGCGAGATCGCCGAGCACACCAAGGGTCCGAAGATCCGGATCCACAAGTTCAAGAACAAGACCGGTTACCACAAGCGCCAGGGGCACCGTCAGCCGCTGACCCGCGTCAAGGTCACCGGCATCAAGAGCGGGAAGTAGGCGCGGACATGGCTCATAAAAAGGGTGCATCCAGCTCGCGTAACGGCCGTGAGTCCGCTGCTCAGCGGCTGGGCGTCAAGCGGTTCGGTGGCCAGCTCGTGAACGCCGGCGAGATCCTGATCCGCCAGCGGGGCACGAAGTTCCACCCCGGCGACCTGGTCGGCCGTGGCGGCGACGACACGCTGTTCGCGCTCGCTGCCGGCAACGTCCAGTTCGGCACCGCGCGCGGTCGCAAGACCGTCAGCATCGTGCCGGTCGCGCAGTAGATTTCTCTACAGCGGGCCGTGGACCCTCGGGTCCGCGGCCCGCTGTCGTTTTCCGGAACCCGGCGGCTGCGTCACCGCCGTCTCAGCAGCGCTGAGGCAGCGGCGAGAGCCGGCCAGCAGTAGTAGGAGTCGCAAGTGACCACGTTCGTCGACCGGGTAGTGCTGCACCTACAGGCGGGTGACGGCGGCCACGGCTGTGCCTCCGTGCACCGGGAGAAGTTCAAGCCGCTCGGCGGGCCGGACGGTGGCAACGGTGGGCACGGCGGCAGCATCACCCTGGTGGTGGACCCGCAGCAGCACACCCTGCTGGACTTCCACTTCCACCCGCACATCAAGGCCAACAACGGTGGTGGCGGCGCCGGATCGAACCGGGACGGCGCGACCGGCCGTGACCTGATCCTCAAGGTGCCGGACGGCACGGTCGTGCAGACCGAGGACGGCGAGGTGCTGGCCGACCTGGTCGGGGCCGGGACCGAGTTCACCGTGGCCCGTGGTGGCCGCGGCGGCCGGGGCAACGCCTCACTGGCCAACGCCCGGCGCAAGGTGCCCGGTTTCGCCGAACTGGGCGAGCCCGGCGACCAGCTGGACGTGGTGCTGGAGCTGAAGAGCGTCGCCGATGTGGGCCTGGTGGGTTTCCCGTCGGCCGGCAAGTCGTCGCTGATCTCGGTGATGTCCGCGGCCAAGCCGAAGATCGCCGACTACCCGTTCACCACCCTGGTGCCGAACCTGGGCGTGGTGCAGGCCGGCGAGCACACCTACACCATCGCCGACGTGCCCGGCCTGATCCCGGGTGCGGCCACCGGCAAGGGCCTGGGCATGCAGTTCCTGCGGCACATCGAGCGGACCTCGGTGCTGGTGCACGTGCTGGACGCGGCGGCACCGGAGATCGAGCGTGACCCGCTGGCCGATCTGGACGCGATCGAGGCCGAGCTGGCCGCGTACGGGGGGCTGGAGGACCGGCCGCGGATCGTGGCACTCAACAAGATCGACATCCCGGACGGGCGTGACCTGGCCGAGATGGTGCGGCCCGACCTGGAGGCCCGTGGCTACCAGGTGTTCGAGGTCAGCGCGATGACCCGGGAGGGCCTGCGGGAGTTCGGGTTCGCCCTGGCCAAGCTGGTCGCCGAGAACCGTGCGGCCAAGCCGGTCGAGGAGGCCACCCGGGTCGTGATCCGCCCCCGCGCGGTCGACGACAGCGGCTTCACGGTCGAGAAGGACGACGAGGGCGTCTTCGTGGTCCGCGGCGCCCAGGTGGAGCGCTGGATCAAGCAGACGAACTTCGACAACGACGAGGCCATCGGCTACCTCGGTGACCGGCTGGAGCGACTCGGCGTCGAGGCGGAACTCGGTAAGAAGGGTGCCCAGGCCGGCGACCCGGTCCGGATCGGCGAGCGGGTGTTCGACTGGCACCCCAATGCCGGTGAGTACATCTCCGGCCCGCGTGGCACCGACTCCCGTCTCGAGGAGCTGGACACCCGGCCCTCGGCGGCGCAGCGGCTCGCGGCCCGCAAGGCCCGTCGCGTCCGTAACGAGGACGAGATGGTGCACATGTCGGCCGACGGCACGGTCAGCACCATCTCGAACTCCAAGCTCCCGGTGTTGGTGAGTGACGAGGATGACAGCGAGGGCGACACCGACGAATAGGCATCCGTCCAGATCAGCGCAACCCGCCGGAAACGGTCGTCACCTAGAGTCACGTCCGTGCTGATCGAAATCCGCCCCGCCCTGGACCCGGAACTCGCCGCCCTCATCACTGCCCAGCAGCGGGAGTCGGCCGAGTCCGGTGTCCCGGCGGGACAGCGGATGTTCCAGCCGGACGAGGACGTCGCCTATCTGGTCGGTGTCGTGAACGGCCGGGCGGTCGCCTGTGCCGCCTGGCAGGCGGTCGGGCCGGCCGCCGCCGAACTGCGGCGGATCTACGTGCGCCCGGCGTTCCGCGGTCGCGGCCTCGCCCGCCAGATGATCGTGGCGATCGAGGAGGAGGCGCTCGCCGCGGGCCGCCCCCTGCTCCGGCTGGAGCTGGAGGCCGGCATGTCCGCGGCCATCGCCCTCTATCAGTCGTCCGGGTACCGGCAGGCCACGTCGGCCGCCCCGGACCGGGTGCGGTTCGAGAAGCGGCTGCCGGCGCTGGTCCAGTAACCGGCCGGGGCGGCTCGGGTACGGCGTACCGTCGCGCGGGCGTGTGGCCGGGCCCACGCCGCCCGTCGCGCGGGTGGCGCTCCCATACCGGCATGATTGTCGTCATGCCGACCCTGAACCGTGCCGAGGCTGTCGAACGAGCATCACTCGTCGACGTCGAGGAATACCATGTCGACCTGGACCTGACCGGTTCCGGTGACACCTTCCGATCCCGTGTGGTGGTCCGTTTCCGCGCCCGGGCCGGCGCCGCGACGTTCCTCGAGTTCGAGCCGGTCGAGGTCACCTCGATGACGCTGAACGGTGCGGCGGTCGATCCGGCGGCATCCACCGGCGCCCGGCTGGAGCTGACCGGCCTGGCCGAGGAGAACACGCTCGTCGTGGACGCCGTGATGGCGTATTCGAACGACGGCGAGGGCCTGCACCGCTACACCGACCCGGGTGACGGCAACACCTACCTGTACCAGCACCTGTTCATCAACAACGCCGGGCGGGTGCTGCCCAGCTTCGACCAGCCCGACCTGAAGGCGGTCTTCCGGGTCAGCGTCACCGCGCCCGAGGACTGGCTGGTCGCCACCAACGGTGAACTCGTCTCCCGCGACGGCGGCCGGTGGGAGTTCGGGCCCACCAGGCGCATCTCCACCTACCTGGCCTCGCTGATCGCCGGGCCGTACCACGTGGTCACGAGCGAGCACGACGGCATTCCGCTGGCGCTGTACGCGCGGGCCGCACTCGCCGAACACCTGGACGCCCAGGCGCCGGAGATCTTCGAGCTGACCCGGCAGTCGCTGGACCGGTTCCACGAGATGTTCCGGATCCGCTACCCGTTCGGGCACTACCAGCAGGCGTTCGCCCCCGAGTTCAACTTCGGCGCCATGGAGTACCCGGGGATCGTCGTCTTCCGGGACGAGCTGATCCCGCGCTCGGCGGTCACCGACGCCGACCGGGAGCGCCGGGCCAACATCATCGCCCACGAGATGGCGCATATGTGGTTCGGCGACCTGGTCACCATGGCCTGGTGGGACGACCTGTGGCTGAACGAGTCGTTCGCCGAGTACCTGGGGTCCCGGGTCACCGCCGAGGCCACCCGGTTCACCGACGCGTGGACCACGTTCGCGATGCAGCGCAAGGCGTGGGGCCTGCGTGCCGACCAGCGGCCCTCCACCCATCCGGTGGCCCCGTCCGAGGTCGACGACACCGAGCAGGCGCTGCTCAACTTCGACGGCATCTCGTACGCCAAGGGCGCCGCCGTCCTCAAGCAGCTGGTCGCCTGGCTCGGCGACGACGCGTTCCTGGCCGGGCTGAACGCCCACTTCGAGGCGCACGCCTACGGCAACGCCACCCTGGCCGACCTGCTCGGTGCCCTGTCCACGTCGAGTGGGCGCGACCTGTCCGGCTGGGCCGACGTGTGGCTGCGCCACGCGCAGGTCAACACGCTGCGCGCCGAGATCACCCGGGACGGCGCGGACTACGCCGAGGTGGCCGTCGTGCAGACCGCCCCGGACGGGTACCCGACTCTGCGTCCGCACCGGATCGGCGTCGGCCTCTACGACCGGTCGCCCGACGGTGGTGTGGTGCTGCGGGAACGCCTCGACGTGGAGGTGGACGCCTCGGGGCGTACCGTGCTGGCCGGCCTCGCCGGGAAACCGGCCGCCGACCTCCTGCTGCTCGACGATGGCGATCTGACGTACGCCAAGATCCGTCTCGACGACGACTCGGCGGCCGCGGTGCCCCAGCTGCTGCCGCACCTGGACGACTCGCTGGCCCGCGCGGTCGTGTGGGCCGCCACGCTGGACGCCGTGGTGGACGGCGAGCGCCCGGTCGCCGAACTGGTCGCCCTGGTCCTGGCCGCGCTGCCGGTGGAGACCGAGGTCGTCGTGGTCGAGGACGTGCTGCGCGCCACCCGCTGGCTGGTCGACCGGTACGCCGGCCCGGCAGCCCGCCCGGCCGCCGTGGAGACGCTCGCCCTGGCCGCCGACCGGCTGCTCGCGGCCACCGGCCCCGGCGACTCCCGGCAGCTCGCCGCCGCCCGTGGCCTGATCGGCACGACCGTCGACACCGCCCGGCTGCGCGGCTGGCTGGCCGGCGAGGACGTGCCCGACGGCCTGGCCGTCGACGCCGACCTGCGCTGGCTGATCCTCTACCGGCTGTCGGTGCTGGGCGCGGCCGGTGCCGCCGAGATCGATGCCGAACTGGAGCGCGACCGCAGCGCCTCGGGGGAGCAGTGGGCCGCCACCTGCCGGGCCGCCCGTCCCGACGCCGAGGCCAAGGAAGCCGCCTGGGCCGCGATCGTCGGCGACGCCACGCTCTCCAACCGGCTGGCCGAGCGCACCGCGAGCGGGTTCTGGCAGCCGGAGCAGCTGGATCTGCTGGAGCCGTACGTGAAGCGCTACTTCGCCGACATGCCGGAGATGATGCGGATCCGGGGCGGGATGAGCGCCGAGCACATCGCCGCGATGGCCTATCCGTCACCGGCCGTCTCCGACCGCACCCGGCAGCTCGCCGCCGACCTGCTGGCCACCCCCGGACTCAACCAGATCCTGCACCGGGTGGTCCAGGACGCCGACGACGACATGCGCCGGGCGCTGCTCGCGCGCGGCTGACCGGATTCACCCGTCTCCACCCCCGTGCCCGCACGGTCCTCGTAGCCTGTGGCTACGGGGGTGGATGCGTGGAGTGGTCCGAGGAGCTGTCCAGCGGCCTGCTGCAGGCCGCGCCGGACGCGATCCTGGTCCTGGACAGCGGCCGGATCGTGCTGGCCAACGACCGTGCCGGGCAGATGTACGGCTGGCCCACCGCCGAACTCGTGGGCCAGTCCGTCGAGGTGCTGCTCACCGACGACTCCCGCGCTCTCCTCCAGGAGCGCCGGCGCCTGCTGGCCGAGGCCGAGGCCGGTTCGATCGGCCGGATCGTGACCACCGCACGTCGCCGTGACGGCAGCGAGTTCCCCTGCGAGTCGTCCACCACCCTGGTCGACACCGCCAAGGGCCGGGTCGCCGTCGCCGTGGTCCGCGACATCACCGATCGGGTGCACGCCGAACACGAGAAGGCCCGGCTGCGCGCCGAGGCGCAGGCCCACCGCAACCAGCGCCTGGAGAGTCTGGGGCAGCTGGCCGGCGGCATCGCCCACGACTTCAACAACATGCTCGGTGTGATCCTCAACTACGCGAACTTCGTCATCGAGGAGGCGGAGGCGGACGAGCCGGACGTCGCGATGATCGCCTCCGACGCCAAGCAGGTGGTCCGGGCCGGCCGTCGCGGCACCGACCTCACCCATCAGCTGCTCGCCTTCGCCCGGCGTGAGGTGGTCCGCCCCCAGCCGGTCGACCTGAACGCGCTGATCACCGGCGCCCAGGACCTGCTGCGCCGCACCCTCGGCGAGCACATCCACCTGATCTTCCGCCCCGGCCCGGATCTGCCGACGGTCACCTGCGATCCCAGCCAGATCGAGCAGATGCTGGTCAACCTGGCCCTCAACGCCCGGGACGCGATGCCGTCCGGCGGGCAGCTGGTGATCGACACCGGCGTGCTCGACACCCAGGTCCGGCTGCGGGTCGGCGACTCCGGCCGTGGTATGCCCGCCGACGTGGCCGAACGCGCCTTCGAGCCGTTCTACACCACCAAGGGCAGCGGTGAGGCGACCGGCCTGGGCCTGGCCACCGTCTACGGCATCGTCACCCAGGCCGGCGGCGAGGTCACCCTGACCAGCGAGGTCGGCCTCGGCACCACGGTCACCGTGCTGCTGCCGGCCGGAGCCGCGGCGACCGAGCCGGAGACCCGCGGCGAACCGGCCGCGACCGCCGGCCGTGGGGAGACGCTGCTGGTGGCCGAGGACGAGGACGCGCTGCGTGACGTGGCCGGCCGGATCCTCACCGGCGCCGGCTACCGGGTGCTGCTGGCCGAGGGCGGGGCGCAGGCGCTGGAACTGGCCGCCCACCACGAGGGTGACATCGACCTGCTGGTCAGCGATGTGGTGATGCCCGGGATGCTGGGCAAGGAACTGGCCGAGCGGCTGGTCGTGGCCCGCCCCGGCACACGGGTGCTCTACATGTCCGGCTACGCCCAGCCGGTCCTCGCCTCCCAGGGCACCCTCGACCCCGGGGTGGCCCTGCTGGAGAAGCCGTTCACGGCCGGTGACCTGCTCACCGCGGTGCGCCGCCGCCTCGACGGTTGATCCACCGGCGGACTATCCTTCGTCGGTGTCTGGACGGCGTGTAGGGATCATGGGCGGGACCTTCGACCCCGTCCATCACGGTCACCTGGTCGCGGCGAGCGAGGTGCTGGCCCGCTTCGACCTCGACGAGGTGATGTTCGTCCCGACCGGCCAGCCGTACGAGAAGGGCCGCGTCTCGCCGGCCGAGGACCGCTACCTGATGACCGTCATCGCCACCGCCTCGAACCCGCGGTTCCACGTGAGCCGCGCCGACATCGACCGGGACGGCCCCACCTACACCGTCGACACGTTGCGTGACATGCGCGCGGTCTACGGGCAGTCGGCGGAGCTCTACTTCATCACCGGGGCGGACGCGCTGGCCCGGATCATGTCGTGGAAGGACGCCATGACGATGCTCGACCTGGCCCACTTCATCGGGGTGACCCGGCCGGGTTTCGAGCTCACCAACGAGCACCTGCCGGCCGAGAGCGTCACGCTCGTCGAGGTCCCGGCGATGGCCATATCCTCGAGTGACTGCCGAAACCGGGTGGCCGCCGGACTTCCGGTCTGGTACCTGGTACCTGATGGTGTCGTGCAGTACATCAACAAGCGGGGCCTGTATCGGGACTCGGGTATTGCCGGGCCGGTGTGAGACGCTTGATGTCCTGTAACCCTACTGAGGGGACCCTCTTTTGCCCGTCACCGAACGCGCTCTCGAACTAGCCCTGACGGCCGCACAGGCCGCCGCGGACAAGAAGGCGCACGACATCACCGTCATCGACGTCGGCGAGCAGCTCTACATCACCGACGCGTTCGTCATCGCCTCGGCCTCCAACGAGCGCCAGGTCATGGCGGTCGTCGACGCCATCGAGGAAGCGCTGCTCAAGCTTCCGGAGAAGGCCAAGCCCGAGCGCCGCGAGGGACACCAGCAGGGCCGCTGGGTGCTCCTCGACTTCGTCGACATCGTGGTGCACGTCCAGCACGACGAGGAGCGGGAGTTCTACGCCCTCGACAAGCTGTGGAAAGACTGCCCGATCATCCCGTTCGTCGACCGCGATCTGGCCGAAGCCGGCGCCGAGGCGCCGTGACGCGCCTCATCGTCTGGCGGCACGGCAACACCGACTGGAACGCCCAGGCCCGCGTGCAGGGGCAGACCGACGTGCCGCTCAACGACCTCGGCCGACGGCAGGCCGTCGACGCCGCTGAGCTGCTCGTCCGCCTGCGGCCGACCGCCATCGTCGCCAGCGACCTGAGCCGGGCCGCCGACACCGCCGCCGCCCTCGCCGCGCTGACCGGCCTCACCATCAGCACCGACGAGCGGCTCCGCGAGCGGCACTTCGGTGAGTGGCAGGGCCACACCATGGCCGAGGTCGCCGCCGAGCGGCCCGAGGAGCACGCCCGCTGGACAGCCGGTGAGGACGTCATCGGCGGCGGCGTGGAGACCCTGGAGGACCTCGGCAAGCGGGTCTGCGACGCCCTCCAGGCCGCTGCCCGCCTGGCCCCGCCCGGCGGTACGGTCGTCGTCGCCACCCACGGCGCCGCGGCCCGCTCTGGTGTCGGTCACCTGCTCGGCTGGGGGCGCGAGCAGCTTCGCACCCTGCGCGCGCTACAGAACTGTCACTGGGTGGACCTGACCCACGACGACTCCCGCGGGTGGCAGATGGCGGCGTACAACGTCGGGGTCCTGGGTGATCGCCCGGTCCCGCCGCCGGTGTAGGGAACCCGGATATGTCCGGTAACGTCTGAACATCATGCTGATCCGTAGAACCGTCGTCCCCGCCGCGCTGCTTCTGGCGCTCTCCGCCGGTTGCGCGAACAACACCGACGCCCCCATCGCCGCCGGCGGCACTCCCGAGTCCGCCGTCACGTCGCCCGCAACCTCCCCCGCCGCGGTGGTCTCCGCCGCTCCCGGCGAGACCACCCTCACCGGCACCGTGACCGCCGGTGTCGAGCCGAACTGCCTGCTTCTCAAGGACGCCACCGGTGACCATCTGCTGATCACCGAGGACGTGAGAGTGAAGTCCGCGCTTCAGCCCGGCGCCGAGATCACCGTGGTCGGCAAGTCGGAGCCGGGGCTGATGACCACGTGCATGCAGGGGAAGCCGTTCGTGGTCTCCTCGGTGGCCGGCAGCTGACGTACATCTGAATCAAGTACCTTGCCTGCATGACCATCGCGGTCGTCACCGACTCCACCGCGTACCTGCCGGCCGAGCTGAGCGGCACGTATGAGCTGACCATCGTGCCTCTCACCGTCGTGATCAACGGCTGGGCCGGCCTGGAGGGCCTCGAGGTCTCCCCGGCCGAGGTGGCCCGGGCGCTCACCGCGCGCCGGGCCGCCGTCAGCACCTCCCGGCCGGCACCGACCCAGTTCGCCGAACAGTACCGCCGGCTTCTCGCCGCGGGCGCCGACGGCGTCGTCTCGGTGCACCTGTCCGCCAAGCTGTCCGGCACCTACGAGGCCGCGCAGCTCGCCGCGGCCGAGGTCGGCCCCCGAGTCCGGGTGGTCGACAGCCGGACCGCCGCGATGGGGCTCGGCTTCCCGGCGCTCGCCGCCGCGGCGGCCGCCCGCAAGGGCCACGACCTGGCCGCCGTCGCCGCCGCCGCGGCCGATCACGCGGCCCGGGTGACCACCCTGTTCTACGTCGACACGCTCGAGTTCCTGCGCCGCGGCGGCCGCATCGGCGCGGCGTCCGCCCTGCTCGGGACGGCGCTGTCGGTCAAGCCGATCCTGCACGTGGAGAACGGCGCCATCGTCGTCCGCGACAAGGTCCGCACGGCCGGACGGGCTCTCACCCGGCTCGTCGATCTGGCGATCGAGGCGGCCGGGGACGGTGAGGCCGACGTCGCGGTTCATCATCTGGGCACGCCGGACCGCGCGTCCGCGCTGGTCGACGACCTGAGCGCCCGGCTAGGCGATCGCTTGCGCGATTGTTATCTCACCGAGGTGGGCGCGGTGGTCGCGGCACACACCGGTCCCGGTCTGGCCGGGGTCGTCGTCCACAAACGCTGATCTCGTACGGAGTCGACGGCCGCCCCCGACCGCATCCAGGCGTCCCGTGCGCCCCGGGTCCCACGCCTTACCTCGGTAGATTCGCGCGAAGCCCCGCCCCCGACGGCCGCCGTCACGCGCCCACCCACTGACGCCCCGCCCGGACACCACGGCTGGTCCTCACCGCTGCCTCAACACCGTTGAGACGTCGCTGAGAGCCAGCCGGTCCCGATCTTGGTTGGCCGGTCCGCACCGTCCCGATCTTGCACGGCTGGTTCTCACCGCTGTCTCGGGGCTGTTGAGACGTTGGTGGGAGCCAGCCAGTTTCGATCTTGCACCGCTGCCCCTCACCGTCTCGATCTTGCACGGCTGGTTCTCACCGCTGTCTCGGGGCCGTTGAGACGTTGGTGGGAGCCAGCCGGTTTCGATCTTGCACGGCTGACCCCCACCGTTCCGAATCTTGGGCGGCTGGTTCTCAGCGCTGTCTCGGGGCTGTGGAGGCGGTGGTGGGAGCCAGCCGGTTGGGATCTCGGGGGGCTGGTTCTCAGCGCTGTCTCGGGGCCGTTGAGGCAGCGGTGGGGGCCAGCCGGTGACCGTCGCATGCGCCCGGCGGGCGCGTTGCGGCCGGGAGTGGGCAGCCACCTTGCGGTGTAGCCCGGGTGCTCCTACTGGCTCGTACCAGATCAGGGGTGAGCGGGAAGGGATCGCGGCGGCCGCGGTAGACGCTGGGGGTCACGGCGGCCAGGCAGTGGCCAGCCAGCGGGTGGGGGTGTGGGTGGTGGGGGTGAGATGTGGGGCGAGGGCCGGCCACGGGATGGTGCGGTCGCCGGCCTGGACCTCGTCGGCCTGTGGGAGGAGCGTCGGGGTGTTCTCCGGCCAGACGGCTCGGGTGCGCCAGCCTTCCGACGGGCTGCCGAGCAGGTGGAGTTCGGCGGACGGCAGGGACGGGTCCGGGGGCTGCTGGTGGTACTCGTGCATGGCCAGCAGGCGCTCGGCGCGACGGACCGTCTGGTGCAGCGGATGGCCCTCCGGGGCGACGTAGGGCACGGTGCAGCCGTTGTCGTCACTGCGGTAGGCCATCGGGCTCAGCAGGTGCGGCGACGTGACGAAGATGGCCTCCGCCTCCGCGAACAGAGCCGCCAGCAGAGGGCTGTCGTCGGCCGTGACCAGGAGCGTTCCCCGTTCCGGGGCGAACGCGACCGGCACGCCGCCCACCTGACCCGCCAGCCGGGCCAGCCAACCCTGAAGCAACAGGTGCGACGTCCAGTACGCATTACCGTCGTCGACGAACCGCACGATCACCGGGCCGTCGGCCGCGCCGTGCAGCACCGCGCCGGTCAGGTTGGCGCGGGCGGTGGCGAAGATCTCGTCGGGCGGCATCTTCCAGGCGGTGGCCTGCGCCTCCGTCACATAGGTCATCGTGTCCGGCTGGTCGACCACCACGAACTCGGACAGGAAAGGCAGAACCGGACGGCGCAACGGGGTACCCGGTGCCGCGCCCCGCAGCACCGGACGCAGCAGTCCGGCGGCGGCGTCCCACCGGGGCGGCACCCGCAACCGGCCGATGACCAGGTCGTCCACGGCCTTCCGACGGCCCAGCAGCGGCGCCAGCGGCAGGATGGTCGCCTCGTCCTCGCCCGGCACGGTGAACCTGACCTCGAACGGTCCCGGATAATAACGGGCATCCCGGACACCGGCGCGGCGCAGACGCCGGATCACCCGGCCGGCCAGCCGGGCGCGGGCGATCCTACGCAGCAGGCCCACGGGGTCCTCAGGGATTCTCGTCGGGTTGTCGGGGGCGGCGCGCCAGGATCGCGCGGGCGTCGAGATCATCGTCGGTGGCGACGGCAGCCGTCAATCCGTTCCCATCAGCGATCGCCGACGCGATCCCGGTCTGCGCCTCGGTGATCTCGGAGATCAGCAGACCGCCCGGGGCCAGCCATTCACCGGCCCCCGCGGCGACCGCCCGGAACACGGCCAGACCGTCGTCGCCGCCGTCCAGCGCCGTGCGCGGCTCGTGGTCGCGGGCCTCGGCCGGCAGGAACGGGAGGTGGCCCGTCGCGACGTACGGGACGTTGGCCAGGAGCAGGTCGATCCGGCCGCGCAGAGTCGCCGGGAGAGCCTGGAAGAGGTCGCCCCGGTGGACGTTCCCGGCCAGGTTCTCCCGGGCGCAGGCCACCGCCGCCGGATCCACGTCGGAGGCGTGCAGCACGATGCCCGGGACCCGGTGACGGACCGCCAGGCCGAGCGCGCCGGAACCGCAGCACAGATCCACCACCAGAGCGCCCGGGTGGACCTCGGCGGCACCCAGGCGGACCAGTAGCTCACTGCGGACGCGCGGAACGAAGACTCCGGGGCGCAGGCGGACCCGGACACCGGCGAAGTCGGCGTACCCGACGACCTGCTCCAGCGGCTCGCCCGCCACCCGGCGCCGCACCATCGCGGCCAGCGGCGCTCCGGCGGACGCGGCCTCGATCAGGACGTCCGCCTCGTCCTCGGCGAACACGCAACCCGCCGCCCGTAACCGGGAAATCGCCTGCTCTCGTGTCACACACAGTCCTCGGGGAGTTGTCCACAACGCTGGTTCGTCCACAGGGCCGCGAGCGGGGGAGCGGTGCGGTTCCTACGGTCGGCCCGTGCGAGAGGCGAAGGATAGCGGTGACGTCGTGGGATCGCGGCTCCGGGCGGTGCTCGACGCGGGAGCGGCCGGCCGGCCGGAGCCCACGGAGGGCCCTCTGGACTGGGCGGACGTCGTTCCGGCATGGTCGGCTGAGGAGGATGATGTCGCCCCTTTAGGGGACGGTGCCTCCTCGGGTCGGCGCGGCGCCGGTTTGCGGGCGTCTTCGGCGTATCCCTGGGACTCCGCGGTTCCCGCGGGCGGGCTGGGCAGGGCTTCAGAGGCCGGGGTGAGCCGTCTTTCGGGCGCCGGGCTGGGCCGGGCTTCAGCAGCCGGTTCTTCGGATGCCGGGTTGGGCCGGGCTTCAGGAGCCGGTCTTTCGGACGCTGGGTTGGGTCGGGCTTCAGAGGCCGGTCTTTCGGACGCTGGGTTGGGCCGGGCTTCGGACGCTGGGCTGAGCGGGGAAGGGGCGTTCGGGAGTGGGCGGCGGCAGTGGCTGCACGCCTTTGATCCGGGGCGGCCGGGAGTGCGGGCGATGGCCGCGGTGGCGGTCGTCGTCGTCCTGGTGGCGGGTTTCCTGGCCTGGAAGTCACGGCCACAGGTCTCCGAAGTGGCGTCGGATGCGGCCGCCACGGCCTCCGGTCCTGCGCCCGACAGTGCCGGTGCCGGCCGGGCTCCCGCCTCCGGTGCAGGCCCCGGCGGAGAGATCGTCGTCGCGGTCGGTGGGAAGGTGCGCAGGCCCGGTCTGGTGCGGCTCGTGGCGGGGGCGCGGGTGGCCGATGCGCTGGAGGCGGCCGGGGGCGCGGAGCCGGGTGTCGACGTGGCGCCGCTCAACCTCGCCCGCAAGGTCGTCGACGGTGAGCTGATCATGGTGGGCGCCTCGGCACCGCCCGGGGTGATCCCCGGCGCCGCCACCCCGGGTGCTGCCGGCGGGCTGATCAACCTCAACACGGCGACTCTCGGCCAGTTGGACTCGCTGCCCGGAGTGGGGCCGGTGCTCGCGCAGCGGATCCTGGACGCGCGGGATGCGCAGGGCGGTTTCCGGGCGGTCACCGATCTGCGCAAGGTCGACGGGATCGGGGAGTCCCGCTACGAGCAGTTGAAAGACCTGGTGACGGTCTGATGGCCGGGTCGTCCCGGGACGTGGCGGAGTCCCTGCGGGTTCCTGATCTGCGGCTGGCGGGGTTCACGGTGGGGCTCTGGTCGGCCGCGCTGGGTTCGCTCCACCTGTCGGCCGCCTGGGGGCTCGCGGTCGGCGTGGTGGGGCTGGCGACGGCGGCTGGGCTCATCGGGCTCGGGCGGGCCGGGTCTCTTGGACGGGCCGGGCCCTTCGAGTGGGCCGGGCTCTTCGGGCGGGCTGAGCTTGCAGGGCGGGTCGGGTTTGTCGGTCGGGCTGGGATTGACGGCCGGGCTGGGCCCGGTGGGCGGTGGTGGGCCGGGGCGGTGCGGTGGATCGGGGTGGCCGTTGCTCTCGGGGTCGGGTGTGGGGCGGTGGCCACGGCGGCCCGGGTGTCGGTTCGGGAGGCTCCGGCGCTGGCGGGTCTGGTCGGGGCGGGCGCGACCGTACAGGTGGAGGTGGTGATCAGGGATGATCCGCGGCTGTTGGCCGTGTCGGCGGGGCCGCCGACGTATCTGGTCGCCGTCGATCTGGAGTCGGTGACGGCCGAGAACGCCGCGCCGGTCCGGCTGTCGGCGCGGGCATTGGTGCTCGGTGCCGACCCGGGCTGGCGTGGGCTGCTTCCCGGGCAGCGGGTGGCGGCGTCCGGACGGCTCATGCCGCCACGCCCCGGTGACCTGCGGGCCGCTGTCCTGTCGGCACGGAAGCCACCGCGGCTGCTCGGCCGGCCGTCGTGGGCGCAGCGGGGTGCCGGCGTGTTGCGTACCGGCCTTCAGCTGGCCTGCGAGCCGCTCCCGGACGATTCCGGCGGGCTGCTCCCCGGCCTGGTGGTGGGTGACACGAGCCGCCTCGACCCGGCGCTGGAGGAGGACTTCCGGACCACCGGCCTCACGCATCTGACCGCGGTCTCCGGCACCAATGTCGCGATCGTGCTGGGTGTGGTGCTCTTCGTGGTGCGGCGGGCGAGGGCCGGGCCGGTGCTCTGCGCAGTGCTGTGTGCGGTCGCGCTGGTCGCGTTCGTCATCCTGGCCCGGCCGTCGCCGAGCGTGATCAGGGCCGGGGCGATGGGGGCCATCGGGCTGCTCGGGCTGGCCACCGGGCGCAGCCGGGCGGCGGTTCCGGCGCTGGCGGCGGGCGCGGCGGTGCTGCTGATCGCCGATCCGGAGCTGGCCGCCGATGCCGGGTTCGCGCTGTCGGTGATGGCCACGGCCGGTCTGCTGCTGATCGCCCCGGTCTGGCGGGACGGGCTGCGCCGCCGTGGCTGCCCGGCGGGGGTGGCGGAGGCGCTGGCCGTACCGGCGGCCGCCCAGATCGCCTGCGGGCCGGTGGTCGCGGCCATCTCCGGCACGGTCAGCCTGGTGGCGGTACCGGCGAACCTGGTGGCGGTACCGGCGATCGCCCCGGCCACGCTGTCCGGCGTCGCGTCGGCCGTGCTGTCGCCGTTGTGGCCGGCGGGCGCCGAGTTCGCCGCCTGGGTCGGGCACTGGCCCACCGAGTGGCTGGTGCTGGTCGCGCACACCGGGGCGGGGGTGCCCGCGGGGGCGCTGCCGTGGCCGGGTGGTGCGTTCGGTGGGGTGCTGCTCGCGGTGCTGACGGTCGTCTTTCTGGTGGCGGCGCGGCGGGTGGTCGTACGCCGGGTGGCCATCGTCGTCGCTCTCGGCGCGATCCTCGGTGCTCTGCCGGTGCGGCTGCTCGCGCCCGGCTGGCCGCCGCCGGGCTGGCTGGTGGTGGCGTGTGCCGTCGGTCAGGGCGACGCCGTGGTGCTGGCCGCCGGAGCCGGACGGGCGGTGGTCGTCGACGCCGGGCCGGAGCCGGACGCGGTCGACCGGTGCCTGCGGCGTCTCGGGGTGGAGCAGGTCGCCGTCCTGGTGGTCAGCCACTTCCACGCCGACCACATCGGTGGGGTCACCGGGGTGTTCCGCGGCCGGAAGGTGGATGCCGTCATCGGGCCGGACTGGCCGGAGCCGGCGAGCGGGCGGGCCGCCGTGGAGAAGGCCGCGGCCGCATCCGGGACCGCCGTGCAGTCGGTGGGGCCGGGATGGTCCTGGGCGGTCGGCGGGTTGAGCCTGGAGGTGCTCGGGCCGGTCACGCCGATGCGCGGCACCAACTCGGATCCGAACAACAACTCGCTGATCCTGCGGGCGGTCGGCGCCGGCCGGTCGGTGCTGCTGCTCGGCGACGCGGAGACCGAGGAGCAGGAGGACCTCGTGACCGTGCTGGGGCCGGCGGGGCTCCGGGCCGACGTGCTGAAGGTGGCGCACCACGGGAGCGCACTGCAGGCGACGTCGCTGGTGGACGCGGTGCAGCCGGCGGTGGCGCTGGTGTCGGTCGGGCGGGACAACGACTACGGGCACCCGAACGCGATGCTTCTGGGGAGGATCGCCCAGGGCGGGGCGCGGGTCCTGCGGACCGACGAGTCGGGGGACGTGGCGGCGGTCGTGACCGGCGGAGGGCTCGCGGTCGCCGCGCGCGGTGCCGATGGTGACACGCCCGGGTGAGACCTCCGGGCGGGCAGATTTTATGCGGTATCACTTCGATAAGACGCGAAACACCCAAATAGAATAGGCGGAGTGTTCGGCCTGGGTTGAGCGACTCTACGGTGGTCAGGGCATGTTCGGTCGCCGATATGTCTGGTTTCGCGTTCGGTGATCAGCGGCCTGCGCTAACGAGTGAGGCTCGCGGAACTGTCGGTCCCCCGTGCGACGATGTTGCACGTGAATGCCGCGCCACCCCCCTCGTTGCTGCTCGTCCAAGGCGATGAGGAGCTGCTCGCCGCCCGTGCCGTCGCCGAGGCGGTCGAGGCCGCGCGAGCCGCCGACCCGGGCGCGGACGTCCGGGAGTATGAGGGCGGTGCGCTCGCCGCCGGTGAGGTCGCCGAGATGCTGAGCCCGTCGCTGTTCGGCGGTCGCCGCGTCCTGGTGATCAGAAGCGGTCAGGATGCGCGGAAGGATCTCACCGCCGCGCTGCTGGCCTACGCGAAGAACCCCGACCCCGAGGTCACCCTGATCGTCACCCACGTCGGCGGGGCCAAGGGCAAGGCGTTCGCCGACGGGCTGCGTGCCGCCGGCGCCACGGTCGTGCCGGTGATGAAGCTGAAGAAGGACTCCGACCGGGTCGCGTTCGTCCGCAACGAGTTCCGCAGCCACGGCGTGCGGTGCGACGACTCCGCCGCGGCCGCGCTGCTCCAGGCCGTCGGCACCGATCTGCGCGAGATCGCCGCCGCCTGCTCCCAGCTGCTCGCCGACACCGACGGCAGGATCACCGAGGCGGTCGTCGCGCGGTATTACAAGGGGCGCGCCGAGGTCACCGGTTTCGCGGTTGCCGACGCGGCCATGGTCGGCGATCTGCCCGGCGCGCTCGAGGCGCTGCGCTGGGCCCTGCACGTCGGGGTCGACCCGGTGCCGATCGCGGACGCCCTGGCCGACGGCGTGCGCACCGTGGCGCGGGTGGCCTCGGCGGGGCGCGGTAACCCGTACCAGCTGGCGAGCAGTCTGGGCATGCCCGCCTGGAAGATCGAGAAGGCGCAGGCCCGCAGCCGCGGGTGGACCCCGGAGGGCCTGGTCGACGCGATGCGCGCCGCCGCCGACTGCAACGCCGCCGTCAAGGGCGGCGCCGAGGACCGTGGCTACGCGCTGGAGCAGACCGTCTTCGCGATCGCCGCCGCCCGCCGGGACGGAGGCGCCCGATGACCCGCACCATCCGCGCCCGGCGCGCCGAGCAGACCCACCAGCCGCTCTACGCCCGCATGCTGCGCCTGCGCCACCTGGCGCCCAGTGGCCTGCTCTGCTTCGTCTTCCTCGAGGGCGCCGTGGTCCTCGGCATCCTGCTCGCCCTCGCCGAGCTGGTCAGCTGGTGGGGCGTGGTCGTCCTGCCGATCACCGTCGCGTTGATGGTCAAGTTCAACGATCTGGTCGCCGGGGCGATCGCGCCTCGCCCGGCCGCCCCCGGGACCACGTCGGCGCGGACGGCCGTGCTGCGCCCGGCGGCGATGGCCACACCGCCCGAGGACGAGGCGGTCCGGTCGCCCGAGGGCGAGGGCTTCCGGCCGGCGCTCTCCCGTGCGGCCGGAAACCCGGCACCGTCGGCGGAGCGGCCGCGAATCTACGACCCCGTCCGGACCGACCGGCCCGGGGTGTACGGGTCGGTCACCGCCGAACGGTCGGCCGCCTACCGGCCGGTCTTCGGGGGACGGTCCGGTGCCTACGGGCGGCCACTCGTGGAGGCGTCCGGCGGCTACGGCGGCCCACGCGGGGAGGGTTCCGGTGGCTACGGTTCGCTGGCCGCGGAGTCGGCCGGTGCTCACGATTCCCTCTCCGCGGAGGCCGGTGGATGCGGCCGGGCGACATCGGAGACGTCCGGTGCCTACGATCCGCTCTCCACGGAGGGGTCTGGCTCCTACGACCCTTCCGGCACCTATGGATCTGCCGCCGACGAGTGGGCCGGTGTTCATGGGGAGGGCAGCGACGACCGTGGGCCGTTCTCTGCCGAGCGGTTCGGTGGTTCTGAGCGGGAGGTCACATTGACGGACGGCCGGGGCGGCGGGTTCACGCCCACTGCCGCGCCGGCGCCCGGTGGGTTCGTGCCTGCGGCCATGCCGCTCGCGGGCGGTTACGCGCCGATCGTCTCGCCGGAGCCGTCCACCCTCGGATACGAGTCGGGTGCCCCGGGTGACCTCGGATACGAGTCGGGCGCCTCGGTCGACGGCATGTCGGAGGCACCGGCCGTCGGTTACCCCGGGTCGTACTCGCGCGGCCTCTCCGGAAGCGGGTACTCGTCCGGCGGCAGTGGGATCAGACACTCGCCGGGCGGTGGGGACGGGCACTCGCCGGGGGACGGCGGATACGGGGACGAGGGGGCGTACCAGGTGCGCTCGACCATGGAACCGGCCGTGGAGGAGCCTCGCACGAACAATGCGCCGATCCGCCGCGCGTGGGCCGATGACCTGGATGTTCAGCAGCAGATGGCTCGTCAGGCCGCGTCGCGTCGCTACGAGTAGGTCCGGCGCGGCGGCAGCCTGTTGCGTGAGGCGGGGCTGCGGCCCTGTTCCGCGGGAGGCGGCCGCTCGGCGAGAAAGCGGTCCGCGGCGCTCGGCGAGAAAGCGGTCCCGCGCCGCTTGAGAAAGCGGGCCTGTGTGACGAGGCGGTGGCCTGCGTGGGGCGAGGTAACGGCTCGTCCGCCGAAAAACGGCCTGCCTGTGGTGGGCCGCGGCGGTCGTCCGACGAGGTCGCGTGGGCCACATCCCGCTGGTGTCGCGTGGGCCACGTTCCGCGGCGGAGAGCGACCTGCAAGATCGAGAGATGACTGTCCCGGCCGCCGGGCGTACCGAAAAAGCCGGAAAGCCGGAAAACGAAACCGGGCACCGTCGCGAACCGTGAGGTCCGGCGGTGCCCGGGTCTTGTCCGAGCCGGCCCGCCTCAACGGCGGGCGCGGGTCATCAGCCGCGTCCGTGCGGCTGTGACCTGATCCAGAACGAGAGGATCAGGCGGACAGCGAGGCGATCTTCTTGGCGATGGCCGACTTGCGGTTGGCCGCCTGGTTCTTGTGAATGACGCCCTTGCTGACGGCCTTGTCCAGCTGACGCGAAGCGGTACGCAGCAGCGCGGTGGCCGACTCGACGTTGCCCGAGTCACTCGCCTCGTGCAGCTTGCGGATCACGGTCTTCAGCGAAGACTTGACCGACTTGTTGCGCAGACGGGCCTTCTCGTTCTGCCGGTTGCGCTTGATCTGGGACTTGATGTTCGCCACGCGACAGCCTTGTCCTGACTAGTTCGGAAACAATGGTCTCAAACGAGTGGTCACCGCGCGGCCGTCTCGATCCGGCGAGGCCGGTGCAGGAAACAACAGCGTGTCACCACACGCGAGGTACCAGGTTACCAGCACGCCAACGAGCCGCCAAAACGGCTCCGGTTCAACGGCGGAACCAGCGGCGTTTACCGGGTTCGCCGTCCCATCCGCGGCGTTCGGCGAGCCAGGCGAGCGCCTGCTCACCGCTGAACCGCTGATGCTGGCGACTGTGCGGAGAGGCACTGCTCGGGCCGTCGCCGGCACGCGTCAGCCAGTATCCGGCGAGCGCGGCCAGCGCCCCGTCCACACCCTCGTCCGGAGCGCCCCACGCGCGCAGCACCGCGTCGGTGTCCCGGCCGCTGGCGTAGGCGCTGACCATCAGCGTCACCGTGTCGAACCAGGGTGCGCCGAGACACGGCCACGTCCAGTCGCACAGCCAGGCCCGGCCGTCCCGGTCGATCAGCACGTTGTCGACCCGCAGATCGCCGTGGCACATCCCGTCGCCGGCGGCCAGGGCGGGCAGCGCCCGTTCGAGCCGGGCGAGGTCGGTGAGCCGGTGCGGCGCGATCGTCGCGAGGGCCGGTTCGGGCATCGGCGCACGGCGGGCGGCGATCAGCGACCACCACGACATCTCGTCGCGGAGGATCTCCGGAAGCGTCGGCATGCCGATCCCGAGGAGGTGCGGCGACGGGTGGGCGAGCGCGGTCGCCGCGGCCGACCAGGTGCGCAGGGCCGCGTCCAGGTTCTCCGGTGACCACGGCAACTCCGGGATCCGCCCGTCGATCGCTTCCAGACACAGCACGAACCAATCGGATCCGGTCATCGTCCAGAGCGGCCGGGCGGCGGTCACCTCCGGCGGCAGGGCCGCGGTGAGGGCTGCCTCGCGGGCATACCACTGCGACACCGGGTCGCTCTGCGGCGCCGCCTTCACGAACACCCGGGTGCCGGCTCCGGTCTCGAGCACCGCGGCGAAGGCCCGGGTGAAACCGCCACCGGCGCTGTGCGCGGCGGACACCGGCGATCCGAGACGCAGGCTGATCGCCTCCCGCACACCGTCCGGCAGGTCGGACCACTGCGGTCGTACGGCGGTCGCGTCGTACGGAACGTCGGGCAGAGTGATCGGCCGCATGAACCCCATCCTGCCGCCCGCGAGAATGTCGTACCGCACTGGCAGGATCGCAGCATGCGAACCGACGATTTCTGGGCGGTCATCGACCGTGCCACCGCCGACCGGCCGGCCTCACCCGCTGAGGTGGCCGAGCGTGCCGTCGCCGAGCTGGCCGCGCGCGATCCGGAGGAGATCGTCGCGTGGGGCCGTCACCTCGACAAGGTGATGGTCGCCTCGGGGACGGAGGATCTCTGGGCGGCGGCCTACCTGATCAACAGCGGCGCCGACGAGGCCGGGTTCGACGCCTTCCGGGGCTGGCTCATCGCGCACGGCCGCAAGGCGGTGGCCGCGGCCGTTCAGCAGCCGGACGTGCTGGCCAACGTGGTGGTGATCAAGGAGGCCGCCGATACCGGTGCGGTCTTCGAGGCCGAGGAGGTGCTCGGCATCGCCGCCCGGGCCTATGCGGAGGCCACCGGGCAGCCGCTGCCGGTGGAGGAGCGGCCACCGAGCCGGCCCGATGTGGCCGATCTGTGGGACTTCGACAACGAGGACGAGATGCGCCGCCGTCTGCCGCGCCTGTCCGCCCTGTTCCTGGAGCCACCGGACTGAGCGCGCGGCCATCTACCGGGAAACGGGTCGAGAGGGGTGGCCCGCGCTGGCGAGACTCGGGGCATGAGTGATGCACGGGGGATGGTCGCCGCGGTCAGCCGCAACGATGCCTACACGTTCACCAAGCCCAACCGGGACGCGATCGTGCTGGTCGCGGGCATCGGCGTGGAGGGTGACGTGCACGCCGGGGTGCATGTCCGGCATCGCGGCCGGGTGAGGGCGGATCCCACCCAGCCGAATCTCCGGCAGGTCCACCTCATCCAGGAGGAGCTGTTCGCCGAGATCGCGGAGAAGGGTTACGACGTGCCCGCCGGTGGGCTCGGGGAGAACGTGACGACCCGCGGCCTCAACCTGCTCGGGATGCCGCCGGGCACGATCCTGCGTTTCGGCCCGCCGGCCACTGAGGGGACGGCGGGCGCCTTGACCGGGCGGGCCGCCGAGAGTCGGCCGGGCGCCGCGACCGGGTCCGGCGCCGAGACCGGGCCGGACGTAGTGAGTGCGCGGGCCGCCGAGAGTTGGCCGGGCGCCGAGAAGGCGCCGCGCGGGGGCGAAGGTAGGGGGAAGGGCTCGGAAGCCGGGGTGGCGGTGTTGCGCGGGGTGCTCGCGGCGGCCGGGGCGACGAGTCTGGACGAGGCGACGGCGCGCGCGGTCGCCGCGGTGGCGGCCGCTGCCGGGCGAGATGCGGGGGACGACCCGCGGCCGGCGGTCGTGCTGGCCGGGCTGCGGAATCCGTGTGTGCAGATCAACGGCTTCCGGAGCGGGCTGCTGAGGGAGGTTCTCACGCAGGACGCCGCCGGGAACGTGGTTCGCAAGGCCGGGGTGATGGCCGTCGTGCTGCGTGGTGGGGTGATTCATCCGGGGGATCCGGTTGCCGTCGAGCTGCCGCCGGGTTCGCACCCACCGCTGGAACGGGTGTGATCGGACCTGCCCTTCCGGGCGTGGGACGATAGGTGATGCCGGCGGTTGAGCCGGCGCCCGCAGCCAAGCCCGAGAAGAACGGAAGACCGTGCCTGGACCGCTCGACCCCGGCGTGAACGTGATCGGATCGACCGATCCCAGCCGCATCCGCAATTTCTGCATCATCGCGCACATCGACCACGGCAAGTCGACGCTGGCCGACCGGATGCTGCAGATCACCGGGGTGGTCGACCCGCGCCAGATGCGTGCGCAATATCTCGACCGGATGGACATCGAACGCGAGCGCGGCATCACCATCAAGTCGCAGGCCGTGCGCATGCCCTGGACGATCCGCGAGGGCGACCGCAAGGGTGAGACCGCCGTCCTCAACATGATCGACACTCCGGGGCACGTCGACTTCACCTATGAGGTCTCCCGGAGCCTGGCCGCCTGTGAGGGCGCGATTCTGCTGGTCGACGCCGCTCAGGGCATCGAGGCGCAGACCCTCGCCAACCTGTACCTGGCGATGGAGAACGATCTGCGCATCATCCCGGTGCTCAACAAGATCGACCTGCCGGCCGCGCAGCCCGAGAAGTACGGCGAGGAGCTCGCCAAGCTGATCGGTTGCGAGCCGTCCGACGTGCTGCGGGTCTCGGGCAAGACCGGCGTCGGCGTCGATCACCTGCTCGACGTGGTCGTCCGGGAGCTTCAGGCGCCGGTCGGCGACGCGGCGGCCCCCGCCCGGGCGATGATCTTCGACTCGGTGTACGACGTGTATCGCGGCGTCGTCACCTATGTCCGGGTCATCGACGGCCGGATCGAGGCGCGCGACAAGATCAAGATGATGTCCAACGGCACCGTGCACGAGCTGCTGGAGATCGGTGTCGTCTCGCCCGAGATGGAGAAGGCGGGCGCGCTCGGCGTCGGCGAGGTCGGCTACCTGATCACCGGTGTGAAGGACGTGCGGCAGTCCCGGGTCGGTGACACCGTCACCCGCAGCCTCCGGCCGGCCACCGAGCCGCTCGGCGGCTACAAGGACCCGAAGCCGATGGTCTACTCGGGTCTCTACCCGATCGACGGCTCGGACTACCCGGCGCTGCGCGACGCTCTCGACAAGCTCCAGCTGAACGACGCCGCGCTGACCTACGAGCCGGAGACGTCGGCGGCGCTCGGCTTCGGTTTCCGCGTGGGCTACCTCGGCCTGCTGCACCTGGAGATCATCGGCGAGCGGCTGGAGCGGGAGTTCGGCCTCGACCTGATCTCGACCGCGCCGAACGTGGTCTACCGGGTCCTCACCGAGGACGCGAACGAGACGGTGGTCACGAACCCGAGCGAGTTCCCGAACGGCAAGATCGCGGAGATCCACGAGCCGGTGGTGAGGGCCACGGTCCTCGTACCCAACGAGTATGTGGGCGCCGTCATGGAGCTGTGCCAGAGCCGGCGCGGCCATCTTCTCGGCATGGAGTACATCTCCACCGAACGGGTGGAACTGCGCTACACGCTCCCGCTGGCCGAGATCATCTTCGACTTCTTCGACCAGTTGAAGAGCAAGACCAAGGGGTACGCGTCACTCGACTACGAGCCCTCCGGTGAGCAGGTGGCCGACCTGGTGAAGGTGGACATCCTGCTGCACGGCGAGCCGGTGGACGCCTTCAGTGCGATCGTGCACAAGGACAAGGCGTACACCTATGGCACGACGATCGCCGCCAAGCTGCAGAAACTCATCCCACGGCAGCAGTTCGAGGTGCCGATCCAGGCGGCCATCGGCTCCCGGATCATCGCCCGCGAGACGATCCGCGCCATCCGCAAGGACGTGCTCGCGAAGTGCTACGGCGGTGACATCAGCCGGAAGCGCAAGCTGCTGGAGAAGCAGAAGGAAGGCAAGAAGCGGATGAAGATGGTCGGTCGCGTGGAGGTGCCGCAGGAGGCCTTCATCGCCGCACTGTCGACGTCCGACAGCGCTGACACCAAGGGGACGACCAAAAAATAGGGCGGTTTGATTTCTCGGAGGGTCGGGAACACAGGGGCTCGACGGACGCAACCAACAAGCTCCACCCCCGAGGAGGATCCCGATGGAACTCACGCTTACCGGCATCATCGTCGCCCTGATCGTCGGCCTTGTCATCGGTGCGCTCGGCCGGCTCGTGGTACCCGGCAAGCAGAACATCCCGCTGTGGCTGACCCTGGTCGTCGGTGTCGTCGCCGCTCTGCTGGGCACCGTCCTGGCCCGGGCGCTCGGCGTTGCTGACACCCGCGGCTTCGACTGGATCGAGCTCTTCTTCCAGGTCGTGCTGGCCGCCATCGGTGTGGCTCTGGTCGCCGGCACCCGTGGCCGTCGCCACCTGACCCGCTGACGCAGGGTCTGACCCGAACGCGAGAAGCCGACCCCAACGGCGGGGTCGGCTTCTCGCGTTTCCGGCTGTGAAGAAAAGCCCGAAACGACAAGGCCCCGGACGGCCAAGCACGGACGGGCGAGCCGCGGACGGCCAAGCACGGAGCGGGCCGCCACCGGACGAGCCGCGGCCGGGGAGCCAAGGCCGGACGAGCCGCGGCCGGGCGAGCCGCGGATGGGCCGCCCGCGAGTGCGGGACAGATGGCCTGGAAGGGTCAGTAGCGGAACTTGTCCCGGGCGCTGCGCCGGTTCACCCAGGCGGGTAGTTCGCCCTGATGTTCGTGGTGCGGCGCGGGATCGGTGACGTCGCCGGTGTTGCCGACCGGCCGCAGCGTGACGACGAGGCCCTGGACGAGGCGGTCGTGTCGCAGGTCGCGATACGCCATGGCGACGAACACCTGGATGCCGTCCGCCCGGTTCAGGGCGCAGTACACCGTTCCGTCGCCCTCGGCACGCAGCGCCTCCCGTACCGTCTCGCGGTCGTCGGAATGAACCAGATCGTCGAGGATGGTGAGCGGCGGCAGGTCGCCGCCGCCGAGCAGACGTCGCAGGCCCGGACTGGCGTAGCGGATCCGGTGGTCGGAGTCGACGACCGCCATGATCTCCGCGGTGTTGCCGGTGACGGCCCGCAGGTAGAGGTCGCTGTCCCGGCGGCCGACCGCCTCGACCAGCGTGACCCGGTCCAGGGCCAGGGCGGTCTCGCCGGCCAGCACCTCCAGCGCGTCACGGCCGGCGACCAGAGCCTCGCGCCGCCCGGTGATGACGAGGGCGCCGCCGCTGGGCCGGGCCACGGCGAGCGGTTCCAGCCGGAGCGGGCAGATCAGGGTCTGCTCGTCGGAGTCGGCGGAGTCGGTCCACCAGCTGTGCCCGCCGGTGCCGGCGGGGGCGGCCGGCAGACCCTCGCGGGCGAGCCGCCCGTCGTCGGTGGCGAGGATCACCCGGCGGACGCTGCCGGGCGGCAGCAACCGGATGACGGCGGCGCGGACCGCCTCCCTGACCGCGGGGGCGTCGGCGGCCGCGACCAGCGCGGTGTTGGCGGCGCGCAGGCCGCGTTCCCGGGTCAGGGCCTGACTGTGCTGATGCACGGCGTCGGCGAGCCGGGTGATGGTGAGCAGCAGGGTGAGCGCCCCGGCGGCCGCGATCACCACACCGTTGCGGACCGGCCCGGAGACGGCCTCGATGATCAGCACGACCGGCGGGGTGGCGGCGGACAGGGCGAGCAGAATGGTGTCCCGGAACCGCCACGGCGACAGCCGGGCCGGCCGCGGCTCGGTCAGCCGGGCCATCGACGGATGCAGCGCGGACAGCCCCCACGCCAGGTAGAGCAGCACGAAGGCGGACTCGGCCACCGGGCTCTCGCCGCTGAGCGGGTAGAGGACGTCACCGGCCAGCATCCCCGCCGAACCGGCGGCCAGCAGGATCGCCGCGACGTTGCGGCGGTCGGCGGCGACCAGGCGCACGGCGACACCGATCAGCAGCAGGTCGCCGATCACGTCGCCGGGGGAGACGGTGTCGAACCGGCTGTCCACGCTGATCACGAAGACCCAGACGACCAGCATGCCGGAGCAGGCGAACGCCATCAGGTCGATGAGGCGGGCCCGGTCGACGAGCAGCGCGCCGCCCCGGGTGAACTGGAGCAGGCTCAGCGCGACCAGGACGAACATCACCAGGTAGGAGGTGTCGGCGAAAGCCATCCGGTCGTACGCATACCAGACGTCCCCGATCGCCAGGGTGGCCACCGCCCCGGCCAGCAGCAGCCAGGGGGAACGCCGGGTGGGGCGGTGCCGGTGAACGCCCCAGAGAATGGCGCCGGCGCTGCCCGCTCCCAGCAGGATCCACTCGATCGCCCTCAGCACGACCTACTTAGTACCAGGGTGGTTGCACAGTGTCCATGTGGATGTATACGCAGTGCTACCACTGTCGGGCAAGCGAGACATTACGGCTAGTCACCGATAGTTCCGGGGTCGTCTCAATGGAAGACCTCCGCGACGACTCGGGCCTGACCGCCCCCGCTGCCATCGGTTACCGGCTGCCACTTTCCCTCCGGTGCATGCCACTCGAGGTCGCCGAAACGTACCCGTTCGAGGCCGGTGGCCGAGGCGTGCGAGACCAGCCAGTGCGCGAACCGCCAGCCGACACTGGGATCGGCGACCTCGACGGTGAGGCCGGCCGTCTCCGCACTGCGGGCCTGACCGGCCAGTTTCTTGCCCCAGTCCAGCTGGAGGGTGCTCAGCAGGGTGGCGGCCGCCTCGGCGCCGCGCACCGCCGGGGTGTCCGGCACGACGCACTCGACGGCACCGGTGGCCCGGCCGGTCAGTGCGGCGGCCAGCACCTTCGACTCGTCGGCCCACTTCTCGTACGCCTCCGGGTAGGCCGACCGCTGCACCTTCTGGGCGGCGTCGGTGACCCGCATCGCCTCCCAGTCCTTGACCTTCTTGAGAGCCGCGTAGAACCGGCCGGCCGCATAGCGCGGGTCCTTGATCTGCTCGACCGTGCCCCACCCCTGGCTCGGCCGCTGCTGGAAGAGGCCGACCGAGTCGCGGTCGCCACTGTCCAGATTCTCCAGTTTCGACTCCTGGAAGGCGGTGGCGAGCGCGACGACGATCGCCTGCTCGGGCATGTTGCGCCGGACCCCGACCGCGGCGATGGTCGCCGCGTTGGCCATCTGGGCGGTGTCCAGGGTCACCTGACCGTCGGCGCGGACCGTGCACTCGGGACCGAGTTGTGGCAGCCTGAGGGTGCCGGCCAGGCTGTTGATCAGCACGACCACGCCGGCCACCGCGGCGACGGACAGCAGGGCGATCACGCCCACGATCGGCTTCGCGCGCACTCACACCTCCTCTGACGCCGGACGCCAAGCCTAGACAACGAGCGCTTGCGGCCCGGCGTCACTGTGGGCCCGGGCACCCGACCGGGGCGATCAGCGGATCCAGCTCGGATCCCGTTTCTCGCGTGCGGCGGCCACCCCCTCGCGACCCTCGGCCGACTTGAAGTAACCGGCCGAGCGGTGCGCGAGATCGGCCAGGTCGGCACGGATCGAGTCGGCTCGCGTACGCCGCAGGAGTTGTTTGGTGCCGGCGAGCGCGAGCGGACCGCCCCGGACGAGCGACGCGCAGTAACGCTGCACCGCGCTGTCCAGTTCATCCTCCGCGACGGCCGCGGTGACCAGGCCGATCTCGGCCGCGCGGGCGCCGTCGAAGACGTCGCCGGTCAGGTAGAGGTCGGCGGCGGCCCGGGGCGACAGCCGCGGCAGCACGGTGGAGCTGATCACCGCGGGGATCACGCCGAGCCGCACCTCGGTGAAGGCGAAGGTGGCCGCGTGGACGCAGACCGCGATGTCGGCGGCGCCGATCAGGCCGAGGCCACCGGCGCGGGCCGGCCCGGCGATCCGCGCGATCACGGGTTGGGGGAACTCCCAGAGCACGGCCAGCACGTCGGCGAGCATCTCGGCGGGCAGCCGGTCGCCGGGACCGGCCGCGGCGGTCTCCTTCAGGTCGACGCCGGAGGAGAAGACCGGGCCCTCATGAGTGAGAACCACCACACGGCTGTCCGGGTCGGCGGCCGACGCGGCGAGCGCGTCCAGCAGCTGCCCGAGCAGCGCGGTGGAGAGCGCGTTGCGGTTGGCGGGGTTGTCGATTGTCATCGTGGTCACGCCGGCGGCGGTGACGGTACGGACCAGATCCATCCCGGAACTCTAAGACGTGCACACTTGACGGATGGCCGGCGCACTCCCCGATGGCGAACCCGTACCCACCGACGGGTCCCTTCCCGACGAAGCCACCCGTGAGGTCGGCAAGAACGGGTTCGCCGTCTACGTGCACGTCCCGTTCTGCGCCAGCCGCTGCGGGTACTGCGACTTCAACACCTACACGGCGAGCGAGCTGGGTGGCGGGGCGAGCCGCGACGAGTACGCGGAGACCGTCCTGGCCGAGCTGGCCCTCGCGGCCCGGGTGATCGAGCCCGGCCCGGTGGACACCGTGTTCGTCGGCGGCGGCACACCCACCCTGCTCAGCGCCGGCGACCTCGGCCGGATCCTGGAGGGCATCGACCGCACGTGGGGGCTGGCCCCCGGCGCCGAGGTGACCACCGAGGCCAACCCGGAGTCGGTCGACCCGTCCTACCTTCGGCAGCTCCGGAGCGCCGGTTTCACCCGGATCTCGCTCGGCATGCAGTCGGCGGCCACGAACGTGCTGCGGGTCCTCGACCGCAAGCACACCGCCGGGCGTGCCCCGCAGGCCGCGATCGAGGCACGCGAGGCCGGTTTCGAGCACGTCAACCTGGATCTGATCTACGGGACACCGGGGGAGGGCCCGGACGACTTCGAGCGGTCCCTCCGGGCCGTCGTCGAGGCCGGTGTGGATCATGTGAGTGCCTACGCGCTGATCGTCGAGGACGGCACCCGGATGGCCGGGCGGATGCGGCGCGGCGAGCTGCCCTACCCGTCGGACGACGTGGCCGCCGACCGCTACCTCGCCGCCGAGGCGGCGCTGAGCGGGGCCGGGTTCCAGTGGTACGAGGTGTCCAACTGGGCCAGGCCGGGCGGGGAGTGCCGGCACAACCTGCTCTACTGGACCGGCGCCGACTGGTGGGGTCTCGGGCCGGGCGCGCACAGCCACGTCGGCGGGGTGCGCTGGTGGAACGTCAAACACCCGTCGGCGTACGCGAAACGCCTGGCCGAAGGGACGTCGCCGGGACAGGCGCGGGAGTTGCTGACCGACGCCGACCGGCACATGGAGGACGTGATGCTCCGGGTGCGGCTGCGCGACGGCATCCCGCTGGACCGGGTGGACGCCACCGGCGCCGCTCAGGCGCTGGCCGGCGGGCTGCTCGATCCGGGGGCCTACGCGGAGGGACGGCTCGTGCTCACCCTGCGGGGCCGGCTGCTGGCCGACGCCGTGGTCCGGGACGTGCTGTAAAGGCCGGTATGACGTGTCCGGCCCCGATATCCGAGCCCGGGACGTACTTTCGATCATCGCGTTGTGACCGCCCGCGACGTAGACTGGCACTCTGTTAACGGGAGTGCCAGCAGGGGGAGGGGTCACAGTGAGTCTGGATGACCGCAAGCTCGAGGTGCTCCGGGCGATCGTCGAGGACTACGTCGAGACCCAGGAGCCGGTGGGCAGCAAGGCCCTGGTCGACCGGCACAGGCTCGGCGTCTCTCCGGCCACCGTCCGCAACGACATGGCGGTGCTGGAGGAGGAGGGCTACATCCGGCAGCCGCACACCAGTGCCGGCCGGGTGCCCACCGACGCCGGTTACCGGCTCTTCGTCGACCGGCTCACCAAGATCAAGCCGCTGAGCCCGGCCGAGCGCCGCGCCATCGAGCGCTTCATGGTGGGCGCGGTCGACCTCGACGATGTGGTGCACCGCACCGTCCGCCTCCTCGCGCAGCTCACCCGCCAGGTCGCCGTCGTGCAGTATCCGAGCCTGTCCCGCTCCGCCGTCCGCCACCTGGAGCTGGTGCCGATCTCCACCACCCGGCTGATGCTGGTGATGATCACCGACACCGGCCGGGTCGAGCAGCGTCTCGTGGAGATGCCCGGCCCGCTGGCCGACGGTGAGGTGTGGGAGCTGCGGCTGCGCGTCAACGAGAAACTGGCCGGTCAGCGCCTCGCCGACACCCCGCCCCTGGTGCAGAAACTCGTCGAGGACTGTGCCGCCGAGCGGCGCGCGGCGATGACGTGCCTGGCGTCGGTTCTGCTGGAGACTCTGGTCGAGCGCAGTGAGGAGCGCCTCGCACTGGCCGGTACGGCCAACTTGACACGTGGGGGTGTGCTGGACTTCCAGGGCACGCTGCGGCCCGTCCTCGAGGCTCTCGAGGAGGAGGTCATCCTTCTGAAGCTCATCGGCGATCTGGAGCCCCGGACCACCCGGGTCCTGATCGGCGACGAGAACCAGATCGACAACCTGCGGTCGGCGTCCGTGGTGAGCAGCGGTTACGGACCGGGTACCACGATCGTTGGGGGGCTCGGTGTGCTAGGGCCCACCCGGATGGACTACCCCGGCACTATCGCTACCGTTCGTGCAGTGGCACGCTACGTTGGCGACCTGTTGGCACAGAATTGACGGATTCGCGCAGACATTGAGGACTCCAAACCCCGTGGCCAAGGACTATTACGGAATTCTCGGTGTGAGCCGGGAGGCAACCGACGACGAGATCAAGCGCGCCTACCGCAAACTGGCACGGCAGTACCACCCGGACGTCAATCCGGACCCGGAGGCGCACGAGAAGTTCAAAGAGATCAACGCGGCGTACGAGGTCCTCTCCGACGACCAGAAGCGGCAGATCGTCGACCTCGGTGGCGACCCGCTCGCGCCGGGTGGCGGCATGCCCGGTGGAGCCGGTGGCGCCGGCCCGTTCGTCGGCTTCCAGGACATCATGGACGCGTTCTTCGGCACGGCGGCCGGCGGCGGCTCCCGTGGCCCGCGCCCGCGCACGCGCCCCGGCGCCGACGCGATCCTGCGGCTCGAGCTCGATCTGGTCGAGACCGCCTTCGGCGTGGAAGCACCGATCACCGTCGACACCGCGGTCCTCTGCACCCAGTGCTCCGGTGCCGGCACCGCGCCCGGCACCCACCTGTCGACCTGTGAGGTCTGCTCCGGTCGCGGCGAGGTCCAGTCGGTGCAGCGCACCTTCCTCGGCCAGGTCGTCTCGTCCCGGCCCTGCCAGAACTGTCAGGGTCACGGCACGGTCATCCCGAACCCGTGCCCGACCTGCGCCGGTGACGGCCGGATAAGGACACGCCGCTCGCTCACCGTCAAGATCCCGGCGGGCGTCGAGGACGGCATGCGGATCCGCCTGGCCCAGCAGGGCGAGGTCGGCCCCGGTGGTGGCACCGCCGGCGACCTGTATGTGGAGATCCACGAGCGGCCGCACGACGTCTACTCCCGCAAGGGCGACGACCTGCACTGCCGGGTCACCCTGCCGATGACGGCGGCGGCCCTCGGCACCCGGATGACCATCAAGACCCTCGACGGCGAAGAGAACATCGAGGTCAAACCGGGCACCCAGCCGGCCAGTACGCTGCGCATCCGGGGCAAGGGCGTCCCGCACCTGCGCGGTCAGGGCCGCGGTGAGCTCTTCGTGCATCTCGACGTCAAGACGCCGACCAAGCTCACCGCCGACCAGGAGCGGATGCTCCGCGACTTCGCGAAGACCCGCGGCGAGGACGTCGCCGAGCTGAGCAAGCAGGGCGGCTTCTTCAGCCGGATGCGAGACGCCTTCAACGGCCACTAGGGGTACGTGTGAAGCCGCCCCCTCGCCCGTCCAGGCAGGGGGCGGCTCCGCGTCCCGGCCCAGCGGCTCGTCTGCAGCGGGGCCGGTGAGCCGGCGGGTGGCGTTCGGTAGCGTTCCGGGCATGTCCGCGCCGCTGTTCCTGGTCGAGAGCCTGCCCACCGGATCGTCGTTCACGCTCGACGGGCCGGAGGGACATCATGCCGCCACCGTGCAGCGGCTGCGTGCCGGTGAGTCGCTGATCCTCGCCGACGGGCGTGGCGGCACCGCCCGCGCCGAGGTGACCGCGGTCGGGCGGGGCAGCGTCGACCTGACGATCCTCAGCGTCGCGGAGGAGCCGGCCGCCGATCCCCGTCTCGTCGTGGTGCAGGGCATCGCCAAGGGCGACCGGGGCGAGTTGGCCGTGCAGGCGATGACCGAGGTCGGCGTGGACGAGATCGTGCCGTGGGCGGCGTCGCGGTCGGTGGCCCAGTGGCGTGGTGACCGTGGGTTCAAGGCCCGCGACAAGTGGTCGGCGACCGCACGGGAGGCCGCCAAGCAGGCCCGGCGGTCGTGGCTGCCGGTCGTCGGCGGCGACCCGGACTGCTCGACCAGGCAGGTCGCGGACCGGCTGGCGGCTGCCGCGGCGGCGTTCGTGCTGCACGAGGAGGCCACCGAGCGGCTGACCGCGGCCGAGTTGCCGGCGTCCGGGGACGTGGTGCTGGTGGTCGGGCCGGAGGGCGGCATCAGCGATGCCGAATCGGAGGTGTTCCGTGGGGCCGGCGCGATCCCGGTGCGCCTCGGGCACGCGGTGCTGCGCACCTCGACCGCCGGCGTCGCGGCCCTCGCCGTCCTCGCCGCCCGTCTCGGCCGCTGGTGAGTTTCGGCTGGCTCTCACCGCTGCCTCCGGCGCGCTGAGACAGCGGTGGGAGCCAGCCGGGGGTTGGGCCCCGGCCAATAGGCCGGGGCTCGGCTTGAGGAGCGCGGCTGGGGCTCGGTTTGGGGAGTGCGGGCGGAGTTCGGCTTGAGGAGTGCGGGCGGGGTCCGGCTTGGGGAGTGCGGGCGGGGCCGGGTTGAGGAGTGCGGCGGGGTCAGGTGGGGCGGCGGGCCAGGGCGACGAAGGTGTGGACGGCGAAGTCGATCGTGCTGCCGTGAGCTTCGATGGCGGCGATGGTGTCGTCGATCACGGTCTCCCGGCGGGTGTCGTCGAGCATTCGGTACAGGGAGATCGAGTGCAGGTGGGCGCGGTACTCGGCGGGGCTGTAGGAGCGGAACCCGCGGTAGCGCAGCGTGCGCAGGTCGGTGAACAGCTCCTCGATACCGGCCAGGTCCGGCCACTCCTCGGCGAACGGGCGCGGGCGGTCGGGCACGTCGTCGACGTGCAGGGAGTGTGGTGACTGCTCACCGGTCAGGCCGTGCCGGGCGTCCACCGCGGCCAGGGCGGTGTACAGGTCACGGTCGGGGAGCAGGAAGACGTTCCAGAACGGGGCGAGCAGGCCCCCCGGGGTGAGAGCGGCGAGGGCCAGCGCGTTGCGGCGGGTGCGGTCGACCCAGTGCCAGGCCTGGCCACTGATCAGCAGGCGGTAGCCACGGTCGGGCGCCCACGCCTCGAACGTGGACTCGATCACCGGGACGCCCGGGACCGAACGGCGCAGCACGGCCGCCATCCGTGGGTCCGGCTCCAGGCACGTCAGGTCGACGTCGTGGGCGGCGAACAGCGCCGTCGCCTTGCCGGTGCCGGCGCCCACCTCCAGGACCGGCCCGGCTCCGGACAGCTCCAGCAGGTCGGTGACCAGCTCGGCCGGGTAGCCGGGACGGACCCGGTGGTACTGCTCGGCCAGCTCCCCGAAGACCTGCCCACGTTCGCGAGTCGTCATGGATGCCAACCTAGACGGGGCGGGACTCTCCGGTCCCGCCCCGAACGGCGGTCAGATCGTGATCTCGACGGAGCGGCGCGGGTCGTCGAGGGCGTGCGCGGCGATCACCGTGTAGGTGCCGGGGATCGTCTGCCAGCCGTCGTTCCACACCTGGAAGGCACGCTCGGGAATCGGGATGGTCACGGTGACGGACTCCCCGGGTTCGGCGTCCACCGTCCCGAAGCCGGCCAGCCAGCGTTCCGGCCGCTCCACCGGCGCCACCGGCGGTACGGCGCCCGGAGCCGGTGACCCGAGGTCCGACGGCAGGTGGTCGGCGCCGGGTGACAGGTAGACCTGCACGACCTCACGTCCCGCGCGCCAGCCGGTGTTCGTGACGGTCACCCGGACCTCGGATCCGGAGTGGGCCAGATGGTCGTACGACCAGTCGGTGTATCCGAGACCGTGACCGAAAGCGAACAGTGGCTCGGCCGCCTGCCGCAACCACCCGCGGTAGCCGATGAAGATGTCCTCGTCGTAACCGAGCGTGCCGTCCGAGGGACGGACCTCGAGAACCGGGCAGTCCTTCTCACTGCGCGGCCAGGTGGTCGGCAGCCGGCCACCCGGCTCCGCGACGCCGAGCAGCACATCGGCCAGCGCGGCGCCCGCCTCCTGGCCCGGGAACCAGGTGAGCAGCACCGCCGCCACCTCGTCCGACCAGGGCAGCAGCACCGGCGACCCGGCGTTGACCACGACGATCGTCCGCGGGTTCGCCGCCGCGACCCGGGCCACCAGCTCGTCCTGCCGGCCGGGCAGGGCCAGCGACGTACGGTCGAAGCCCTCGGACTCGACCTGCTCGGTGGTGCCCACCACGACCACCGCCACATCCGACCGGGCGGCCAGCTCGACCGCCTCGGCGATCAGCCCGTCGTCGTCCGGACCGGGGGCGCGGTGACCCAGCGTGGTGGAGACCGAGTGTGCCGCGCCCGCCTCGAAGGTCTGCCGGAGCAGCACCGGGACCGGCACACCGGCTTCCAGCGTGACCGGGAAGCGCTGCTCCCGCGGGTGCAGCAGCAGGTCGGCGCGGCCGGTGCCGGGCGGGTGCAGCGAGCCCTCGTAGAGCTTCTCTCCACCGACGATCAGCTCGAACGCACCGAACCCGGAGACCGCGAGGACGTGCTCGCCACCGGTCTCGGGGGTGATTTCGGTGCGCAGCTCCAGGGTGGTGATCCCGGCCACGTCGAGCCCGGCGGGCGGGTCGCCGATCCAGCGGATCGTCGCCGTCTCGACCGGGACCTCGTGATCCAGGACGACGAACCGGAACGGGGCCCAGTCCGGACCCTGCGCGGCCGGCAGGAACGGGCGCGGGTCGGCGCCGACCGCGTACGCCACGTCGACGCCGGGCAGGTCGTGGCGCAGGCCGTCGAGCGGCGAGATCACGTGCCGGGGGGTGACCTGGGCACTGCCGCCGCCGAGCACCCGGGCGTCGGTGGCCAGCGCGCCGATCACCGCGACCCGGGTCAGGTCGGCCGGGTCCAGCGGGAGGGCGGAGTCGACGTTGCGGGCCAGGACGAACGAGCCCACGGCCACGTCGTGCGCCACGTCGTCGCCGTCCTCGTCGAGGGGTACCGCCGGCAGGCCGTCCTCCTCCAGAGCGCCGGTCCGGGCGGCGAGGAGCAGCACCCGGCGTACCTTGTCGTCGATGACGTCCTCCGGGACCGCGCCGGACCGGACCGCCTCGACCAGCGCCGGGCCCCACGGGTTGTCCATCGCCGGCATGGCGATGTCGAGGCCGCCGAGCGCGGACGCCACCGTGTCGCGGGCCGCCCGCCAGTCGGAGACGACCACCCCGTCGAAGCCCCACTCACGCTTGAGGATCTCGTCCTGGATACGCCCGTTCGCGGCCATCGGCGCCCCGTTGACCCCGTTGTACGCGCTCATCACGCCCCACCCGCCGGCCGCGGCGACCCGCTCGAACGGGGCCAGGTACAGCTCGCGCAGCGCCCGTTCCGGGATCCGTACGTCCACGGTCATCCGCTCGGTCTCGAAGTCGTTGCCGACCAGGTGTTTCACCGTGGTGCCGACGTGGTGCTCCTGGACCCCCTCGACGAAGCCGACGGCGATCTCACCGGTCAGCAGCGGGTCCTCGGAATAGCACTCGAAGTGCCGGCCGCCCAGCGGGGTGCGGTGCAGGTTGACGGTCGGGCCGAGCAGCAGGTGCACGCCCTTGCGCCGGGACTCCTGGCCGAGCAGCCGGCCGGCCCGGCGGGCCAGGGCCACGTCCCAGGTCGCGGCGAGCGCGGTGGGGCTGGGCAGCGCGACCGACGGGTCGTCGGGGGTGTACCCGGTGCCGCGGACGCCGACCGGGCCGTCCGACATGACCAGCGAGCGCAGGCCGATCCGGGGGATCGCCGGCAGCGACCAGAAGTCCTGTCCGGTCAGCAGGGAGACCTTCTCCTCCAGGGTGAGTTGGCGGAGTAGGCCGTCGAGGTCGGGCATGAGAGCGCTCCCAGTGGTGTGTCGGAGGGTCCGACGACCATCTAAGCCCACCCCGGGACCATAAGATCCGTCAGGTGGAAAACTCCTGCCTGTTCTGCCGGATCGTGGCCGGCGAGATCCCCGCGACCATCGTGCACCGCACCGCGTCCACGGTCGCCTTCCGGGACATCGACCCCAAAGCGCCCACCCACGTCCTGGTGATCCCGGTCACCCACCACGCGAACGTGATCGAACTCGCCGCCGATCCGGCCGCGGCCGCCGACGTGCTGGCCGCCGCCGCGAAGGTCGCCGAGCTCGAGGGCCTGGACGAGGGCTTCCGGGTCATCTTCAACACCGGCGCGCACGGCGGCCAGGAGGTCTTCCACGTCCACGCGCACGTCGTCGGCGGCGCGCCGCTCGGCCCGATGCTGGCCCGGCAGTGAGCACACCCACCGCACGGTACGAACGGGCCGCCCGCCGGGCGCAGGCCGACGGCCGGATCCCGGCGCTCTCGGTCGCGCTGCACCGTGCCGACCGGGAGCCGTGGGTCTTCACCGTCGGCGACTCCGGCAACCCGGAGCACCCGCTCGGGCCGGACACCCGGTTCCGGATCGGCTCGGTCACCAAGACCCTCACCGCGGTGCTGGTCATGCAGGCCCGCGACGACGGTCTGCTCGACCTCGACCGGCCGGTCGCCGACCACCTCGACATACCGGCGCACGGGGACGCCACGATCCGGCGGCTGCTGTCGCACACCGCCGGTTTCCAGCGTGAGCCGTACGGCGACGTCTGGGACAGCCTGCTCGCCCCGGACGCCGGACGGATGCTCGCCGAACTGGACCGCGCCGAGCGGGTGCTGCCCAACGCCCGCCGCTTCCACTACTCCAACCTCGGCCTCGCCGTCCTCGGTCAGCTCGTCGCGAAACTGCGTGGCGGCACCTGGGCGGAGATCGTCGAGGAGCGGATCCTCGCCCCGCTCGGCCTGGCCGCCACCACGGTCGCCCGGCCCGACCGGGCCGCAATCGGATACCTGGTCGACGCGTACTCCGACGCCGCCCGGCCGGAACCCCCGGTCGACGTGGCCGGCCTCGCGCCCGCGGCCCAGATCTGGAGTACCGCCGGTGACATGGCGCGGTGGGCGGCGTTCCTGGCCGGCCCGGAGATCGTCGACCCGGCCGGGCGGGTGCTCGCCGCCACCACGCTCGACGAGATGCGCTGGCCGCTGACCACCACCGACGAGAACCTGTGGGCGCTCGGTTTCGGTCTCGGGCTGATGTTGGCCCCGGAGGGCAGACGGGTCATGCACGTCGGCCACGACGGGGCGATGCCGGGCTTCCTGGCCGGCGTGTACGGGCGTCGCGGCGGCGACGGCAACCCCGGTGCGCTCGGCTGCGCGGTGCTCGGCTCGTCCGGGACCGCCGGGCAGGTCAACGACCTGGTGCACGAACTGTTGCGCCTCACGGTCGAGTGGGACCCGGCGGAGATCCGGCCGTGGCGCCCGGCCCCGCCCGCGCCGGCCGCCTACCGCCCGGTGCTGGGGCGCTGGTGGAGCGAGGGGATGGAGTTCGTCTTCTCCTGGCACGACGGGCAGTTGCAGGCGCGCCTGGCCGAGGCGCCGGCGAGCCGCCCGCCGGCGATCTTCGAGCCGCTGCCGGACGAGGTGGACGTGCTGCGGACGGTCTCCGGGCGGGAGGCCGGCGAACTGTTGCGGCTGACCCGCGACGACCGCGGCGGGTTGGTTCGGATGCACTGGGCGACATACCGGTTCACCAGGGCGCAGGAGGCCTTCGACGGGGGCCGGGCGTCGGACGGGCCCGAGTAGCTCTTGCCCGGGCCGTCTCGGACGGCCGGCAATTCCGGATTGCGGGCCGTCTCGGACAGCGGGCCGTCTCGGAGGGCGGGCCGTCTTGGGCGGCGGGGCGCCTCGAACAGCGGACCGGCGATAATGGCATCGGCGTGCGGGCGGGCGAGCGGATAGGATGGCACGATCCTTGAGCGAGCCGCCCGACCCGGACGGCGATGAAGAAGAGAGCAGGTGGCGGAGGCCCTTCGGGCCACCCTATGACCGGTACGCCGAACGAATCCAGCACTGGCTCGACCAGCCCGGTGCGGGCGCAGACCAAGATCTCGGTGAATGATCCGAAGATCATGGTGAACCTGCTCGGCGCCAAGGACGAGATCCTCCGGCTCATCGAGCGCACCCTCGACAGTGACGTGCACGTCCGCGGCAACGAGATCACCATCACCGGCGATCCGGCCGAGAACGCGACCGCGGAGCGTCTCTTCTCCGAGCTGATCGAGCTCATCGAGAAGGGCGAGACGCTCAGCGTCGACGCCGTCCGCCGCACCCTCCGGATGCTTCAGGAGAACACCTCCGAGCGGCCGGCCGAGGTGCTCACCCTCAACATCCTGTCCCGGCGCGGGCGCACCATCCGGCCCAAGACGCTGGGGCAGAAACACTACGTCGACGCCATCGACAAGAACACGATCGTCTTCGGCATCGGCCCCGCCGGTACCGGTAAGACGTATCTGGCGATGGCCAAGGCCGTGCAGGCGCTTCAGGCCAAGCAGATCAACCGGATCATCCTGACCCGGCCGGCCGTCGAGGCGGGGGAGCGACTCGGCTTCCTGCCCGGCACGCTGACCGAGAAGATCGACCCGTATCTGCGGCCGCTCTACGACGCGCTGCACGACATGCTCGACCCGGAGACCATCCCGCGCCTCATGGCGGCCGGGACGATCGAGGTCGCGCCGCTGGCGTACATGCGTGGCCGTACTCTCAACGACGCCTTCATCATCCTGGACGAGGCACAGAACACCACGCCCGAGCAGATGAAGATGTTCCTGACCCGTCTCGGGTTCGGGGCGAAGATCGTGGTCACCGGCGACGTCACCCAGGTCGACCTGCCCGGCGGTACCACCAGCGGCCTCCGGATCGTGCGGGACATCCTGCGCGACGTCGAGGACGTCCACTTCGCGGAGCTGTCCAGCTCCGACGTGGTGCGGCACCGCCTGGTCGCCGAGATCGTCGACGCGTACGCCCGGTTCGACGCCGTGCAGGAGCAACAGGCAGCACAATCCGTCCACGCCGTGCCGGGCCGGGCCGCCAGCAGTGGCCGGGCCCCGGGCCGCCGGCGCTGATACGCAAGGGGTAATCGCACCACTATGTCCATCGAGATCGCCAACGAGTCGGGAGTCGAGGTCGACACCGACGCGATTCTCGCGGTTGCCCGGCACGCCCTCGACGAGATGGGGGTCAACCCGCTCGCCGAGTTGTCGATCCTGCTCGTCGACATCGATTACATGGCCGAGCTGAACCATCGGTGGATGGGCAGTGACGGCCCGACCGATGTGCTCGCGTTCCCGATGGACGAGGGCAGCGTCGACCACGGCCCGGGCGAGTCCGGGGCCGGTGAGCCGGCGCTGCTCGGCGACATCGTGCTGTCGCCGGAGGTGGCCGCCAAGCAGGCGACCGTCGCCGGTCACGCCGCCGCCGACGAGCTGCACCTGCTCACCGTGCACGGCGCGCTGCACCTGCTCGGCTACGACCATGCCGAGCCGGAGGAGGAGCGGGAGATGTTCGCTCTACAGAACAAGCTTCTGCACAGCTGGCGTGCCGGACGCAAAGCCGGCTGATCATGGACCCCGCCTCGGTCGGCCTCCCGGATCTGCAACTGATCATCCTCGCGGTCCTGCTGGTGCTGCTCGCCGGCCTGGCCTCGATGACGGATGCCGCGCTGGCGACCGTCTCCCACGCCCGGGCCACCGAACTGGACCGGGAGGGGAAACGGGGTGCCGCCGCGCTGGCCGCGGTCGCCTCCGACGTGGTGCGCTACGTCAACCTGCTGCTCCTGCTGCGGCTGCTCTGCGAGCTGACCGCCACCACGCTGGTGGCGCTGGTGGCGGTCGACACGTGGGGCGTCGGATGGCAGGCCGCCCTGGTGTCGGCGGGCGCGATGACGCTGGTCAGCTTCGTCGTGGTGGGGGTGGCCCCGCGGACCCTGGGGCGCCAGCACGCGTACGCGGTGGGCCGCGCGACCGCCCCGCTGGTGCGCTGGCTGGGCAAGGTCCTCAACCCGCTGGCCAAGCTGCTGATCCTGATCGGTAACGCGGTCACCCCGGGCAAGGGGTTCCCGGAGGGCCCGTTCGGTAGCCAGGTGGAACTGCGTGAGCTGGTCGACCTGGCCGAGCAGCGGGGCGTGGTGGAGCACGGCGAACGCGAGATGATCCACTCGGTGTTCACTCTCGGTGACACGATCGCCCGCGAGGTGATGGTGCCGCGCACCGAGATGGTGTGGATCGAGGCGCCGAAGACCCTGCAGCAGGCGCTCTACCTCTTCCTGCGGTCCGGGTTCTCCCGGATCCCGGTGATCGGCGAGAGCGTCGACGACGTGCTGGGGGTGCTCTACCTCAAGGACGTGATCCGGCGCACGCAGAACGGCGACCCGGCCGCCACCGGGCAGGCCGTGGCCGACGCGATGCGCCCGGCGAACTTCGTGCCCGAGTCGAAACCGGTCGACGACCTGCTCTCCGAGATGCAGGCCGCCCGCAATCACCTGGTCATCGTGGTCGACGAGTACGGTGGCACCGCCGGCCTGGTCACCATCGAGGACATCCTCGAGGAGATCGTCGGCGAGATCACCGACGAGTACGACGTCGAACGCCCGCCCATCGAGCACCTCGACGACGGGGCCGTCCGGGTCGCCGCGCGCCTCCCGATCGAGGACCTCGGCGACGTGTTCGGTGTCGAGCTGCCCGCCGAAGAGGTCGAGACGGTCAGTGGCCTGCTCGCGCAGACCCTGGGCCGAGTGCCGATCCCCGGTGCGAAAGCCGAGGTCAGGGGCCTGCACCTGACCGCCGAGGGCACCACCGGCCGACGGAACCGGATCGACTCGGTGCTGGTGCGCCGGATCGGCCCGGAGCCGGGGGCCGAGCAGGACGATGAGAACGTTGCCGAGAACGAGGAAAGACAACCTGCCGATGCCTGATCAGATCGTTGCCGACGATGCGCTGAGCGCCGAGGACACCAAACTGGTGACCCTTGCGCGCCATTCCCGTACCCGGGTGGGTGCGGCCGAGGGCGCGGCGGTGCGCGACCAGGACGGCCGCACCTACGCGGCCGCTTCGGTGAATCTCACCAGCCTCACGCTGACTGCGCTGCAACTCGCCGTGGCGCAGGCGGTGTCCGCCGGGGCCACGAAGCTGGAGGCCGCCGCGGTCGTCACCGAGGCCGCCGAGCTGGAGAGCGCCGGCCTCGCGGCGGTCCGTGACCTCGCGGCCGACGCGCCGGTGCACCTGGCCGGCCCGGACGGCTCGCTGTCCGGCACGGTCGTCCTGTGATGGCCGGGGAGAAGCGGGAGCGGCGTCCGGCTGCGGGTTCGCAGCGTCCGGCTTCGGGTTCGCAGCGGTCGGCGGCGAGCTCGCAGCATTCGGGTGCGGGTTCGCCGCGGCCGGCTGCGGGGGAGACGCGGCCCGCCCAGGGTGAGCGGCGTCTCACCGCCGGGGAGCGCAATGAGCTGCGGCGGCAGGAGCGGCGGGCGGCCCGGCGGGCCGAGGAGCAGGGCGGCGAGCAGCGTGGGCGCAAACCCGGCGGGTCCGCCGGGGGCAGCGCTCCGGGCCTCTCCGGTACGCGTAAAGCCGGCTCTGCCGACGGTCCGGGTGCGAAGGCGCCCCGTGCGGGCGGTGCTGCGGCCGGCCGTGGTGGCGGTGCCGGTCAGGGTTCGAAGTCGTTCCGTGGGGGCGGTGCCGTGGCCGGCCGGAGCGCTGGTGCCGCGGCTGGTCAGAGCACGAAGGCGCCCCGTGGAGACGGTGCTCCGGCCGGGCCTACGGGTAAGGCCGGGATCGCCGCCGGCTCCCGGGGACCGGCTGCTGTTCCTGGTGACGGCGACGTGCGTACCGGCAAAGGGTTCGCAAGGAAGAAGCACCGGCACAAGGCCGCGAGTGCCGTCGCACCGCAAGACGACGTCTACCGTGCGGGTTTCGCCTGTTTCGTCGGTCGGCCGAATGCCGGCAAGTCGACCCTGACCAACGCCATCGTCGGGCAGAAGATCGCGATCACCTCGAACAAGCCGCAGACCACCCGGCACGTGATCCGCGGCATCCTGCACCGGCCGGACGCGCAGCTCGTGCTGGTCGACACGCCGGGTCTGCACCGCCCCCGGACCCTGCTCGGCGAGCGTCTGAACGACCTGGTCCGTGAGGTGTGGAGCGAGGTCGACGTGATCGGCGTGTGCTTCCCGGCGGACGAGCCGATCGGGCGCGGCGACCGGTTCATCTCGTCGGAGGTCAGTGCGCTCAAGGCCAAGGTCATCGCCGTGGTGACCAAGGTGGACCTGGTCGACCCGCAGACTCTGGCGCAGCGGCTGCTCGCCGTCGCCGAGCTGTACGACTTCGCGGAGATCATCCCGGTCAGCGCGGTCTCCGGGCACCAGGTGGAGAACCTGACCGATGCGATGATCCGGCACATGCCGGAGTCGCCGCAGCTCTACCCGGACGATGTGCTCACCGACGAGCCCGAGCAGGTGCTGATCGGCGAGCTGATCCGGGAGGCGGCGCTGGAGGGCGTCCGTGACGAGCTGCCGCACTCGATCGCCGTGCTCGTCGAGGAGATGCTGGTGGAGGGCAACCTCACCCGGATCTTCGCGGACATCTACGTCGAGCGCGACAGTCAGAAGTCGATCGTGATCGGATCCCGCGGCACCCGGCTCAAAGAGGTCGGCACGAAGGCCCGCGCGGAGATCGAACAGCTGCTCGGCCGGCGGATCTACCTGGACCTCCACGTTCGAGTGGCGAAGGAATGGCAGCGGGATCCCAAACAGCTGCGTAAGCTCGGTTTCTGATCGAAACGTGGACATTTGCTGACTATGGTGAACTTCACCATAGTTTGCACAGGTTACCGGGGCACGGGTAACACCTTGGGCCATGCGAAACCGGTACCTGGACCTGCTGCGTGCCGTGGCCACCGTCCGGGTTGTGATCTATCACGTCACGGGGTGGGCCGCGTTCACCGTGGTTCTCCCCGCGATGTCGGTCATGTTCGCACTGGCGGGGTCGCTCATGGCGGCCTCGCTGGACCGGTTCGGGGTGTGGGCGGTCGAGCGCCGGATCCGCCGCCTGCTGCCGTCGCTGTGGGTGCTCGCCGCGATCGCGGTCGCCGCGATGCTGGCCACCGGCACCTCCACCTGGAACACGATGCTCCTGCTCTGGGGCTTCCCGATCGACACGCCGGAGGCGACCGGCTGGTGGGTCCAGGGCCTCAGCCACACCTGGTATCTGCGTGACTTCCTCTGGATGGTGCTGCTCTCCCCGCTGGTGCTGCCGGTCTACCGCCGGTTCCCGCTGGCGACGATCGTCACGCCGTACCTCGTCCTGATCGTGATCACGGTGGCCGGGCTGACCGTGCCGCCGGTGGCGCAGAGCCTCGCCCTCTACGGCGGGGCGTGGCTGCTCGGTTTCGCCCACCACGACGGCCACCTGGAACGGCTCGGCCGCCGGCGGCTGCTCGGTATCGCCGCGGCCGTCGCCGTCGCGGCCGTCGCCTGGATCGCCGCCCACCCCGGCCCACGCGGGTGGGACCTCAACGACATCCCGCTCGGCAACGCCCTCTGGTCGGCCGCGTTCATCCTGATCGCGCTCGGCTGCGTCCGGCCGGTGATCGGCGGGAACCGGGTCCTGACCGTGCTCAACGCACGCGCTCTCACGATCTATCTGTGGCACGTGCCGGTGGTCGTGGCGGTCACCCACTTCGGTGAGCGGCACGGTCTGCCGATCGTCGGCTGGGTCGGCATCAGCTGGCGCCTCACCGTCGTCGCCGTCCTCCTGGCCTGCCTGATCGTCGCCGTCGGCTGGATCGAGGACGTGGCCGCCGGCCGGCCCCCGGTGCTGCTGCCCGGCCGGCGGATCCCCGTCCCCGTCTCACCGGCACCGGCCGGTCGGCGCGAGCCGGAACCGGCCGTCAGCCTCCGCTGACTCGCAGGTCACCGCTGCCGGCCCGCAACTCCAGCACCTTGTCCGACGTCGGGTTGTCGGTGATCCCGAAGATCTCCTGCTCGCCCGAGCCGGTCACGGCGCGCACCCGATAGTCCCCGGCGGGCACCATCAGGTTGACGTCACCGCTGCTCACCGTGGCGGTCACCGACGCCGCCGCGGACAGCTTGAGATCGATGTCGCCGTTGGTCGTCCGGGCGGTCACCGGGCCGGCCACGTCCAGCACGGAGAGATCGCCGGAGTGCGACTCGACACTCACCTCGGTGCCGCCGATCACGTTGAGATCACCCGAGGTCGTCCGCACCTTGACCGGGCCGGTGCCGTTCTCCACCATCACGCCGCCGGACGTCAGTCTCAGATCCACCGGGCCGGTCCCGCGCAGCATCACGTCGCCGGAGCGCAGCTCGCCCTTGACCGCCGCACCGGGCGGTGCGGTGATCACGAAGTCGACCCGGCAGTCACGGCCGCACTCGCTGTCCAGCGTCAGCACGCCACCGGCCAGCTGGTAGGAGCCGCCCGGATCGGTGCCACCGTAGATCACCCGGCGGATGTGGGTCTCGGTTGCCGAGGCGTCCGTCTCCACCGTGACGTTGCCGGCGTCACCGCTCAGCACGATCTCAGTGATCTTGGTCTTCTCGACGTCGTCGAAGGTCATCCGAGCGCCCACCACGCCGTCACAGCCGGCCAGGGCGCCGACCGAGACGGCGGCGAGGATCAGGGCAACTCTGCGGGTCATGCACTGACGCTATTTCTGCTTTTTTCGTTTAGCCATCGGTCCCGTCCCCTAGACGACCCTGAGATCCGGGTCAGGGTCTGTCGTAGGCAGGGGGCAGAATGGCGGGGTGCCCGCCGGATACCGCCGCCAGCTCTACCGCGACGACGCGGTGGTCCTGCGTGTGCAGAAACTCGGCGAGAGCGACCGGATCGTCACCCTGCTGACCCGCCGTCACGGCCGGTTGCGCGCCGTCGCCCGGGGCGTGCGCCGCACCTCGTCCCGGTTCGGCGCCCGGCTCGAACCGTTCGGGCACATCGACCTGCAACTGGCCGGCTCCCCCGAGGGCCTGGGCAGCTCGCTGCACTCGGTCAGCCAGGTCGAGGCGGTCACCCTCTACGGTAAGAACCTGCTCACCGACTACCCGCGCTACACCGCCGCCAGCGCGATCTGCGAGACCGCCGAGCGGCTCACCCCGGTCGAGCGGGAGCCCGCGCTGCGGCTCTTCCAGCTCACCCTCGGCGCGCTCAAGGCCCTCTCCACCGCTGAGCACTCGGGCAGCCTGGTGCTCGACGCCTACCTGCTGCGCGCGATGGCGGTCGCCGGGTGGGCCCCGGCGATCGTCGAGTGCGCGGTCTGCGGCACTCCCGGACGGCACGCGGCGTTCTCGGTGCCGGCCGGAGGCGCAGTCTGCCCCGACTGCCGGCCACCCGGCTCCGCACACCCCAGCCCGGACACTCTCGGCCTGATGTCCGCCCTCACCTCCGGCGACTGGACGATCGCGGACGCGTCCGCGCCGTCGGTGCGCCGCGAGTGCAGCGGACTGGTCGCGGCCCACCTGCAATGGCACATGGAGCGGGCGCTGCGCTCGCTCCCGCTTGTCGATCGACGGGAGTTGAACCCTTGAGCCCGCGTCCGCCCACCCCTCACATCTCCGGTGCCCGGCCACCCCGGCTGCCGTCGGCGGCCCTGCCGAAACACGTGGCCATCGTCATGGACGGCAACGGCCGCTGGGCCAAGGAGCGCGGGCTGTCCCGGACCAAGGGGCACGAGCAGGGGGAGCACTCGCTCTTCGACACCATCGAGGGCGCCATCGAGATCGGTATCCCGTACCTGTCGGCCTACGCGTTCTCCACCGAGAACTGGAAGCGCTCGCCCGAGGAGGTGCGCTTCCTGATGGGCTTCAACCGCGACGTCATCCGCCGCCGCCGCGACCAGCTCGTCGACCTCGGCGTGCGGGTCGTCTGGTCCGGGCGGGCCGGGCGGCTGTGGAAGAGCGTCATCTCCGAGTTGCAGACCGCCGAGGAGATGAGCCGGCACAACACCAAGCTGACGCTGCAGTTCTGCGTCAACTACGGCGGTCAGGCCGAGATCGCCGATGCGACCGCGGCCATCGCACGGGACGTCGTGGCCGGCAAGCTCAAGGCCGACAGGATCACCGAGAAGACCATCGCGAAATACCTGTACCACCCGGAGATCCCCGAGGTGGACATGTTCCTGCGGCCGTCCGGCGAGCAGCGTACGTCGAACTTCCTGCTCTGGCAGTCGGCGTACGCGGAGATGGTCTACCTGGACACGCTCTGGCCCGACTTCGACCGCCGCCACCTGTGGTATGCGTGTGAGCTGTTCGCCCAGCGTGACCGGCGTTTCGGCGGTGCCCTGCCGAACCCGGTCAGCCCCACGTGACCGGTGTCCGGCACCTCTGGATCGCCCGGCACGCCGAGGCCACCGCTGACCAGTCCGGGCTGAGCGCGGCCGGCGAGCGGCAGGCCGCCCTCCTCGGTGAACGGCTCAGCGGGGTGCCTCTCGCGACGATCAGTCACAGCCCGCTGCCACGGGCGGTGCGGACCGCCGCGATCGTGTCGGCTCACCTGCCGGGGGTGCCGGTCCAGGTCGCCGAGGAGCTCGACGACCGCTTCCCGACCGACGAGCCGGCCGCCTCCGCCGCGATGATCACCCGCTTCACCGGCCCGTCGGTGGCGGAGACCCATGAGCTGGTGATCACGCACGCGTTCCAGGTGGCGTGGTTCCTCCGGGACGCGCTGGAGACACCGGAGTCACGATGGCGCGACGTCATCCCGGCCAACACCGGGCTCACCGTGATCCGGTATTTCCCCGGCGGGCGTACCCGGGTGATCGTCTTCAACGACCTGTCCCACCTGCCCGGGCAACTCCGGTGGACCGGCTCGCCACCGGAACTCAGGTTGTAAGGGTCTTCACGCTTCTGATCGCAGCGTCCAGGTCGCTCAGGTCCGGTAGCACCACATGCGCGCCCGCGGCGGCCAGGTCCGGTGCCGCGGTCGCGCCCGTCGCGACCGCGATCGCCACCGCGTCGTTCGCCAGCGCCGCCGTCACATCGTGCACCGTGTCGCCGATCACCACCGGCGCGAAATCCTCGCGGTACTTGGCGCGGGCCCGCTCCATGCAGCGGCGCACCAGCGTGGCCCGCACGCTGTCGTCGGTGCCGTAACCGCCGATCTCCGCGTCGAACGAGCCGTCCAGGCCGAACGCCGCCACCTTGATCGCGGCCACCTCCGGCACGTTGCCCGTCACCAGCGTCTGCACCACCTGCGGGTCGTCACCCAGGCGGGCCAGCACCGCACGGACCCCCGGCATCAACTGCCCCTGCACCGTGAACTCGTGCCTGATCTCGTGCACCGCCTCGACATAACGGGCGAAGAACCGCTCGTGCGTGCAGTCGGTCACCCCGTGCGAGGCGAACACCTCGGTGCAGATGTCCGTGTCGGTGCGCCCGCCGAAGACCGGCGTGTCCCGCCAGGCCACCCCGGTCAGCTCGGTGAACGCGGCCCGCCAGGCCTTGGCGGCGACCCCGCCGCCGCGCAGCAGGGTGTAGTCGATGTCCCACATCACCAGCCGTCTCACTGGCCGAGCACCCGCTCGATGTGCTCGACCTTGGCGGTCAGCGCGCCGGTGACACCCGGCCGGACATCCGCCTTCAACGAGAGACTGACCCGAGGCGAGACCTTCGCGACGGCGTCGACGGCCTGTCTGACCACGGCCATCACCTCGTCCCACTCGCCCTCGATCGTGGTGAACATGGCATCGGTCCGGTTCGGGAGCCCGGAGGCCCGGACCACGCGGACCGCCTCGGCGACGGCGTCCCCGACGGACTCACCGGCCCCGATGGGCGTGACGGAGAAGGCAACCAGCATGCCCCCATCCTCCCAGCCGGTTGCCGCTTGAGTCGATCAATACTGGCGACTAGTCTGGATAGGCGACCAGATGGCGTCCGACTAGTTGTTTAAGCTGAGGGAGTTGATTGCCGCATGGGAGACCTGATGACCAAGAACCTGGTCGATCTCGATGACGAGGCGTTGGCTGACGCGGCGGAGTGGTTCGGGACGAGTACCCCGGGCGACACCGTCAACGCAGCTCTGCGCGACGCTGCTGTTCGTGCCCAGCGAGCCCGAGCGCTGGCCGAAATGGTGGAGATCGCCAGGACCGGCCAATTCGACGAGTTGCTTGACAAGCGGCATCGTCCGTGAGTGGAGCGGAATACCTGATCGACACCAGCGCGCTGATCCGGTTGTTCCGTAGTCCCGACGTCCTTGAACAGTGGGGGCGGACTGTGACGGACGGGTTGATCGCAACCTGTGCCATCACGGAGATCGAGTTGCTCTACACGGCTCGTTCGCACAGCGATCGGCAACATCAGGAGAAGCTGATCCGGCGGATGTTCAGCTGGGTCGTCATGCCCGATGGCGTTTTCGAACAGGCCTCTCAGCTGCAGACGGCGCTGTCCGAGAAAGGGGCGCATAGATCCGCGGGGCCGGTCGACCTTCTGACCGCTGTCACGGCTGAACGGCATCGTCTGACATTGCTGCACTACGACCGGGACTTCGTGCGAGTCGCTGAAGTGACCGGTCAGCCGGTGCGGTGGATCGCGGAGCCGGGAACGGTTGACTGAGGCATTCCCACTGTCTGAAAACTATCAGTGATTGACGTTTGTCGGTATCGGGTGGGTGGATGAGTGCGTTCGGGGGAGGGGCTGCGTAGGTTCGCCGAGTGGTAGCGGAGCGAATCGATGCGTCGGTGGCGGGGCAGTGGCGGCTCGGGGATCGGGTTGTCAACCGGATGGGGTTCGGGTCGATGCGGCTCACCGTTCGGAGGGATCGGGAGCTTGCGGTTCGAGTGTTGCGGCGGGCCGTTGAACTCGGGGTCGATCACATCGACACGGCGGCTTTCTACTTTTCGCCGGGCGGGATCCTCGACGGGGAAGCGGGGGAGGTTCGGTATGCGGCGGAGTTGATTCGGGACGGGCTTCGGCCGTACCCGGAAGGGCTTTTCATCGCGACGAAAGTTGGACCGGATCGGCTGCCGGACGGCAGTTGGGGTGAAGCGGTCACCGCCGGGCGCCTGCGCCGGCAGGTGGAGGAGAATCTGCGCCGGCTCGGTGTGGAGACGCTTGACCTGGTCAATCTGCGAATCGTTCGGCCGGCCGAACCGGAAGAGGTCGCCGAACGGTTCAAGGCGCTGGCCGCGATGCGTTCCGAAGGGCTGATCCGGAACCTCGGACTCTCCAATGTGCGGTGGGAACACGTCGAGGCCGCGCGGGGCATCGCTCCCGTCGTGTGCGTGCAGAACGCCTTCGCCGTGGACCTTCGCCGGCATCTCGAACTGCTGCGGAAATGCGGCGAGCAGAAGATCGCCTTCGTGCCCTTCTTCACGATCGCCGGCGCCGACCGTGAGGGCGGCCCGGTGCCCAGAGCGGCGCGGGAAGCCGGATCAGAACGGGAGGCCCGACCGGAACAGGAGACCGGAACGGTTCAGGGGACCCGGCCGGAACAGGAGCGCGGAACGGTTCAGGAGACCGGAACGGTCCGGGAGGCGGCGACGGTTCCGGAGGCCGCAACGGTTCCTGAAGCCGCGACGGTGCGGGGAACCGGTTCGGAGGTGGGGCCCGGGGCGGAGTGGCGGATCGCTGCGGCCCGTGGGGTCACCGGTCATCAGGTGCGGCTGGCCTGGACGTTGCAGCAGGGCGCGCACGTGCTCGCGATCCCGGGCACCGGCGACGTCGCTCACCTGGAGGAGAACGTCGCCGCCGGGGCGTTGCGGCTCACCGCTGAGGAGATGGCCGAAATGGATCAGCGACGGTAACGGAGCATGCCCGACACATCGGCGGCGAGATCGATGCTGGCCTCGATCTCGGCCTTGCGGATCGACACGCTTTCGACGTTGAAGCCGTAGGGCAGGCCGAGGTGCTCGCAGAAGTCGATCAGATCGCGGGCGATCGCCACACACTGCCGATAGGACTCGGCCAAGGGGTCGTCCGCGTGCCGGATCGAATTCTCCAACCAGCGGGGGACGTCGACACCCAGCCACCGGACGAACTCCAGCGTCTTCGGCGACCCGCACAACGACAGAGTGAAGATCACCGTCCGAGCTGCGGCGTCGCGGGCCCGGCACTCATAGAAATAGTCGCTGAGCAGGTTCTTCATGTCGTTGACGTGATAGACGACCTGGCTCACGAAGAACGACGCGCCCCGTTCCTGCTTGGCGAGCATGCGCAGATGCTCGTCGGGGCGCTCGCCGATCGCGACAGCGCCGAGCGGCAGGTCCGGTCGCACCTCGGCGCGCAACTCCTGGGCCCGGCGCAGCCCGGTGCGGACCGCCTTACCGCCCGACGACGCGCCGACGAAAACGCTCAGAACCCGCGAGTCGGCGCCGGCCATCCAGTCGCGTAGCTCCTCCTCCGAATACTTGCCGACACACCGGTAGATGATCACCGGCTGTCGCCACCCGGTCAGGTGCTCGGCGTAGAAGCGGCCCGGATCGAGGGTCGGCAGATACGGGAACGGCCGATCCTCCGGGTTCCGATCGGATTCGTCGTCGATGTCATACAAGATCAGGCCATCGAGGTCGAGGGCGGCGAGCCGGTCCAGCGTGACCTCGGCGATCTCCTTGATCCGCTCCTCGGTGGCGCTGCGCCGTGGCGGTGTGATGCTGAACACCAGCACGCCGCTGCGCGCCTCCGCCAGAAGCTGCGGCAGGGGGTGACGAGACATGCGACAACCCTAGGGGCCCGGCGATGCGGGCCGGTCACCGCACACACCCCATCCCGAAGAGCGAACCTCAGCGGTACGGCCACCAGCCCCCATCCACACAAAAAGCATCGAGCCTGTTCCCGGTGCTCCCACATGGCCGACAGCAGTGGCCGACAAGCGGTGGCCGGCGGTGGTGGCTGACAAGCGGTGGCCGGCGGTGGTGGCTGACAAGCGGTGGCCGGCAGCCGGCGGCCGGCAGTCGTAACCGGTGGGTGGTCGGCAGCAGCGGCCGGCTGGTCGTCAGGGCTGTGCGGGTGTTCGGCGGCGGCACTGGCGACCAGCCGGTGCGGGCTTCAGGTCAGTGGTCGGCGCAGCAGGGCGTGGGGGTGCGTGTCTCGAACGGGACCAGCTTTCCGCCCGCAGCAGGGGTGGTGACCAGTATCAGTTCGCCGTCGCGGAACTGCGGGCGGACGAAGTCGCCGGTCTCGACGATGGTGTCCGGGGCGGCCGGGCCGCTGCCGAGAATCTCGACCCGGGCTATCGAGCTGCGCTGGAGGATCTCGCTGACCGTGAGCGGGCCGATCAGGCGTTCGACGCCGGGAAAGCGGACCGCCCGCCCGAATCGCCCGGCCGCGGCAGTGGCGGCGGCGACGGTGAGCTCCGGGACCGTCGAGAACGAATGAGCGGTGAGCAGGCTGATCGCGACGTGCGGAAACGGCTCGCTCACCAGGTGCGTGCAGGCGAGCACCGGCGCCGGCACCAGCGCCTGGATCCAGTGATCCGCCTCGGCGAGCGTGGCGTGCCCCAGGCTGACCCCGACGATCCGCGCAGTCCCCGCGGGGGCGGACCCGTGCCGAGGGGCGTCCCGGTAGAACGACGGGGACGGCTGGGACGGGACCGGCCGGGTGGCCGGTGTGCGGGGAGGTGCGGGCCGGGTGGCCCCGGCCGCCTCAGCGGCCGGGGCTCCGGTTGTCGGGTAGGGAGTCATCGGGGCAGGACCCAGATGGGGTTGGTGTAGAACCACAGGTCGCCCCACGGGTCGGCGGAGCCGACGACGTCGAGCTGCGGACCGTACGGGTCGACCGCGGTGCCGAGCAGACCGGGCTGGGTGCGGTTGCCGTCGGTGCCGCGGACCCGCAGGTAGAACGGCTTGTCCAGGCGGCCCAGGTCGTAGGTGAACGAGATCCGCCCGCTGGTCCGGGTGACCTCGAAGGACTTGACCACCCGGGTGTTCGGGGTGGTGAAGGTGTCCTTGTCGGTGACCGGGCCGGTGACCGTGCCGACGATCACGTCGACGCGCTTGAGGGCGGCCACGAAGCCGGCCCAGTTCGGGATGTCCTGGAGGTCGATGTCGAGGACCAGTTCGGTGGAGGTGCCGCGCTTGACCCGGAGGACACCGCCGAGCGGGGTTCCGGTGTGGCCGCGACGGTCGCCGGTCACGCGGACCCGGGCGTCGAGGCCCTTGATGAGGCGTCCGTGGTCGACCCAGACCCGGCCGGCGCGCAGGCCGTCCATGACCGCCTTGTAGGAGAACGACGACGCGCCCACGTTGGTCCGGCCGTAGTAGCCGGGCCAGAAGTCGCCGGCCTGCGTGTTGATCGTGCCGGTGTAGACGGGGTCGTTGTACTTACCGTTGGCGTCGAAGTCGCTGCCGGGCCCGCGGCCGGTCTGGTCGAGGTAGTTGACGTGGCTGTCCGAGTTGACGGTGATCCACCACGCCTTGCCCTCGGCGAGGAGGCTGTCCCAGAGGCCGCCGACGGTGGCGGTCATCCAGTCGAAGCCGCCCCACGTGCGGTAACTCTCCAGCGGGTAGCCGGCGAACGACGCGGCCGACGGGTTGTTGTCGTAGTAGCCACGGGCGCCGCCGCGGCCGTTCGGGGCGGGGATGCCGGCGGCCTGGTGGCCGGGCGCGCCTTCGAAGCCGACGGCGACCGTGGGGTCGGCGTCGCGCCAGTTGCGGATCTCGTGCGGGGAGTCGATGCCGCGCCGGGCCGGGTGGTTGGCGAAGAACAGCGCACCGTCGATCTTGCGTTTGCGGACCTGCTCACCGAGGAACTGGATGCCGGCGATGGCCAGGGCCTCGTTCTGCGCCGCGGTGTTGGTCGAGGGCAGCATCGAGCCGTCGTACGCGTTCTCGAATCTCTTGAGCACGTCGACCTCGTTGCGGCCCGGGTGCACGAAGACGGTGGCGTGCTCGGCGGCCGGGATGTTCCACTCCAGACCCTGGAAGGTCAGGAGCTCGGGAAGTGCGGAGCGGGTCTTGACGATGTCCGGGTTGACCTTGTCCACACCGATCTTGGCGTGGGTGGCGCTGCCGTGGTCGGTGATGACCAGCCAGTCCAGGCCGTACGCGTGGCCCTTCTGCGCCTGGTCGAGGACCCGGTACTGGGCGTCCGAGCTGTACTGGGTGTGGATGTGATGATCACCCGCCAGGAACCTGAACCCGCCCTTGGCGGTGCCGCCGCCCACGGGGTCGTGGGTGTGCGGGAGCCCGGCGGCCTCGGCGGCGCCCGGCTGGGCGAGGACCGAGGCGGCCGCACCGGCGCCGAGGAGTCCCGCGCCGAGCAGGAAGCGGCGGCGCGACGCGTCGGACGGCGCCAGCTCGGCGGCGGGAATGGAGAGATCGAGAGCCTCGGGGAGGTCGCCCCCGGCGGCTGTGGCGTGCGAATGGTCGTGAAGATGATCGTGGCCGTGACCCATGGCGGTCACCCTCGTCCGAACAGGACAACATCCGTTGTCGGTGCAGTGACCTGAAGGCGAAGAATGTTCAGCTGGTCGCCACCGCTGTCTCAGCAGAGTTCAGGCAGCGGTGAGAGCCAGCCGGGGTTGACGGTGAGCTCAGGCGGCGGTGAGAGCCAGCCGGGTTGACGGTGAGTTCAGGCAGCGGTGGGAGGCAGCCGGGTTGGCGGTGGGGTCAGACGACCGGGTGGAAGAAGCCGAGGGCCATCGACGCGGCCAGGATCAGGAGTGCGGCGAGCAGCGACAGGACGAGCAGGGCGGTGTCGGCGGGGGTGAAATGCTGCCGCCGGGCGTACGTCCGGGGGGTTCCGGAGTCGAAGCCGCGCGCGTCCATCGCCACCGCCAGCCGCACTCCGCGCCGCAACGCTCCGACCAGCAGCGCGAACGCCGTCGACGCGAAGAGCCGCACCGTGGCCACCGGGTTGCGGCCGGCGTCGACACCGCGGGCGCGGCGGGCCAGGCTGAGCGACCGCCACTCGTCGCCGAGCAGTGGTACCAGCCGGAACGCGGCGAGGGCCCCGATCGCGAAGCGGGCCGGCGCCTTCGCGTTCTGTACCAGCGCGTCGGCCAGGTCGGTCGGGTCGGTGGTGGCGAACACCACGATGCCGGGCAGTGCCACCGCGAAGATCCGCAGGACGAGGGCGCCGGCGGTGGACAGCACCCCGGTGGTGACGTCGACCGGGCCGAGCGACACCAGCAGTTCACCACCGCGATCGGCGGCGAACAGCACCATCGTGATCAGGACGCCGACGGCGGCGAGCAGCAGCGGCGCGGCACGCCGGGCGACGACGCCGAGCCGTACCCCGAAGAACGGCAGCACGAGCATCTCGACGGCGAGCGCGACGGCCGGCGTGAACGGGTCCATCGTGGCGATCAACGGCAGTGAGAAGAGCAGCGCGGCGCCGGCCTTGGCGACCGGGTTGCGGCGGGCGAGTGGTGCCGACGGGTCGGCGACCGGCGCGAACGAGAGGGTCACGGCCGTGTCCGCCGGGGCAGCGGGTCCGGTTCCGGCGCGCCGAGGGGCACGGTCCGATCCGCGAGGGTACGCACGAACGCGTCATCATGGGTGACGGCGATGATCCCGTGCCCGTCGTCACGTAACCCGGCGAGCAGGTCGACGAGTTCCCGCCAGGTGCGCCGGTCCTGGCCGAAGGTGGGTTCGTCGAGCACGAGCAGCCGGGGTGCGGTGGCCAGGGCCGTCGCCACGCTCAACCGCCGTGCCTCCCCACCGGACAGGGTGTACGGGTTGGCCTCCGCGAGGTGGGTCAGCCGGAGCCGTTCGAGCAGCTCACCGACGATCCGCTCGACGTCGGCGGGGGAGCGGCCCAGTCGTCGTGGCCCGAGGGCCAGCTCGTCGACGACCCGGGACGTGACGAACTGGTGCTCCGGGTTCTGGAAGACCGAACCGATCCGGCCGGCCAGTGTCGCGGCCCGCCACCGGTGCGGCGGACGTTTGTCACCGAACGCCTCGACCCGGCCGGACGTGGGCGCGAGCAGCCCGCCCAGCAGCAGTGCCAGGGTCGACTTGCCGGCGCCGTTCGGCCCGGTCACGGCCAGGACCTCGCCGCCTCCGGCTTCGATGGTGACGGGGCCGAGACGTCCGCTCACCTCGGCACGCGTGGCGCGTACCAGATCGGGGGTCGCCTTTGACGTGGCCTTGAGCGGTGCGGCAGGGAAACCCGGCACCCAGACGCCCTCGTCAGCGAGTTTGTCGCCGTAGGCGGCGAAGATCAGCTCGGGCGTGCCGTCGGCGCGGACGCCGCCGCCCGGCTCCAGGACCACCACCCGGTCGACGAGCGGAAGTGCCTCGGCGACCCGGTGTTCCACGATGATCAGCGTGGTCTCCGGGCCGGTGGCCCGGGCCACCGCGTCGCGGATGAGCGCGGCGCCCGGCGGGTCCAGGTTGGCGGTCGGCTCGTCGAGCAGCAGCAGACCGGGGCGCAGAGCGAGGACGCCGGCCAGGGCGAGACGCTGCGCCTCGCCGCCGGAGAGGGCGGCGGTCGGGCGGTTGATGGAGTACGGGAAACCGACGCGATCCAGCACGTCGGACACCCGTGGCCAGATCTCACCGGCCGGTACGCCCCGGTTCTCCGGCCCGAACGCCACGTCGTCGCCGCTGCGGGCCATCACGATCTGGGTCTGCGGGTCCTGGAAGAGGATGCCGACGCGTTCGCGGGCCTTGCGCGGGTCGAGCCCGTCGATGCGGATCGTGCCCTCGGACTCGCCGGAGTCGGAGGGCAGCAGCCCGGCGAGTGCGGCGAGCAGCGTGCTCTTGCCGGCCCCCGAGGGACCGAGCAGGAGCACCCGCTCGCCGTGCCGGACCTCCAGGTCCAGCCCGCGGACCGCCCAGGCGCGGCGACCGGCGTGCCGCCACCCGAAGTCACGGAGCTGAACGTCACTCATGTATCAGACGGTTGCCCGCTCGCGGCCCGCTTCGAACCGGTCCAGCACGCCGGTCGGAGCGAGCGCCCGGACCAGCGCCCACGAGCCGATCCCGGCCAGCAGTGCGCCGCTGATCACGGTGATCACCGCGTACGGGATGCGGTACGACCACAGATCCGTCCCGGCGGTGTACCGGACGAAGTCGTAGATCGCCGCGCCGACCCCGGTGAGGGCGCCGGCCAGGATCGCGGCCGGCAGCTTGAAGTTGCGGTAGAGCAGCACCGCGAAGATCAGCTCCGCGCCGAGCCCCTGGATCAGGCCCTGGAGGATGACCGGGGCGCCCCATTGGCTGCCGAGCAGCGCGGAGACGACGGCGGCCACCGTCTCGGTGTAGAGCGAGGCGCCCGGCTTGCGGATGATGAGGCCACCGAGGACGGCCGGGATCAGCCAGACGCCGTAGATCACGGTCTGCGCCGGCGGGAAGAAGGCGAAGGCGCCCTCGGTGACCGACCAGACCGTGTTCCAGGCCCAGAAGATCACGCCGAACGCGACGGCGATGACCGAGGCGATGACGATGTCTATCGTCCGCCAGCGACGAGAATTGATGTCTTTCATTGGAATGCCTCCCAGTGGGTACCGGGAGGAGACGCACGCCGTGTTCCCCGGGCGGCGATGCCCAGGGCACGACGCGGCTGGAGAGACCGAGCTTCCTGCGCTGGCATTACCCAGATCAGGTACTAGGGTCTGCGGGTTCACCCCGCACTCTCAGCGCTGTGCGCTCCCCTGTCGGATCGAAGCCTTCCCGTGACCCGTCGGCGAACACATCGCCTGAGCGATGCATATCGTCTCCGCCGTCGCGAAAAAGCTTCGTTGGATGTGCTTCGATGACCGTAACACCTGGTAGCGGCGCGAAACAGGAGGGGATGACGTGATCGAGGTCAAAGCCCGGGGACTGACGTTCGACGTGCACGAGGGCGGGCCGGAGGACGGCGAACCGGTCCTGCTGCTGCACGGCTTTCCGCAGGATTCACGGGAGTTCGACCTGATCCTGCCCCGCCTGCACGCGGCCGGTCTCCGGACGTACGCGATGGACCAGCGTGGATGCTCGCCCGGCGCCCGCCCGGCCGACGTCGCCGCCTACACGATGACGTCGGTGACCGCGGACGCGATCGCCGTCCTCGACGCGCTCGGCATCGACAGCGCGCACGTCGTCGGCCACGACTGGGGTGCGCAGGTGGGCTGGCAGCTGGCCGCCCGGCATCCGGACCGGGTGCGGACGCTCACCGCGATCTCCGTTCCGCATCCGCGGGCACTGATGCTCGCGATCCGGGTCCGGCCCAGCCAGAAGGCCCGGCTCGCCTACTTCGAGGTGTTCCGGCGACCGTTCGCCGAGAGACTGCTGCTCGCCCAGCACGCTCTCGCACTGCGGCTGATGCTGCGGCCGGTCGGCATGCGCGCCGAGCAGTACGTCGCGGCGATGCGCGAACCGGGCCGGCTCACCGGCGGCCTCAACTGGTACCGCGCCTTCGACACCGGACAGATCGCGCATCTCGGCGTGGTCACGGTGCCGACCACCTACGTGTGGAGCGACCGGGACGGGGTGGTCGGGCTGACCGCGGCGCTGCGCACCCGGGACTGGGTACGGGCCGACTATCAGCTGGTGGCGATGCGGGGTGTCAGCCATTGGGTACCGGAACAGGCGCCGCGTGAGCTGGCCGACGCGGTGCTGGCACGAATCGGCGTTTGATCAAGGGGGTCGACGGGGAACTCCGCCCGTCATGGCGGTCGATACACACACTTCCCGAGAGACCGAGACGCAGCGATGGAACCGCAACTTCGCGGATCTGCTCCAGGAACTGCGGGTCGCGCAGACCGGCGTGCAGATCCTCTTCGCGTTCCTGCTGACTCTGCCGTTCAGTAGCGGCTTCCCGAACGTCACCGCGTTCCAGAAGGACGTGTACACGGTTGCGCTGATCAGTGCGGCGTTCGCCACCGCAATGATCATCTCGCCGGTGGCGTTCCACCGCGCGCTGTTCCGTCAGGGCCGCAAACCCGAGCTGGTCAAGTACGCGCACAAGATGGCCACCGGTGGCCTGGCCTTCATGCTGATCGCGATGACCAGCAGCGTCCTGCTGATCACCGACTACCTGCTGGACTGGCAGTGGGCGATCCCGCTGACCGCCATCACCGGCGGCTGGTTCCTCACCTACTGGGTCATCCTGCCGTTCGCCCACCGCGAGTGGGGCGAGGACGACGAGGACGAGCAGAGCGACTGACTCCGGCTGGTCGTCAGCGTTGCCTCAACGCCGTTGAGACAGCGCTGACGACCAGCTGTGTCTAACGCTGCTTCAGGCCCAGCCGGCGCAGTTCCAGGCCGGCCAGGGCCTCGACCGCGGCCGAGTCGCCGGACCGCCAGCTCTGCGCGATGTCCGGGCCCAGCTTGGCCAGTTCGGTCAGCGGCTGCGACGCCAGCGCCCGCAGCGCCAGCAGATCCTGACCGGCCGGATGGTTCCGGACCGCCGCGGCCACCCCGGCCCGGCGCACCCAGCGCAACCGCGACGGCAGCCAGACGAACAGCACCAGGGCCAGCGGCACCGCCAGCGCGAGAGCGGGCAGGATCAGCGCCAGCTGCTCCACGAAATCCTGCTGCTGCCGGCCGGCGTCGGCGATCGAGCGGGCGGCGTCGGCGGCACCGGTGAACGGTGCGGTCAGCTCGTCACCGACGATCGGCACACGGCCCACCTTGCCGCCCGCATCGGCGAGGTTGTCGGCGATGCCGCCGCCGGCACTCTCCAGCTTCTGACCGGGGACGGCGAGTTTCTCCACCACGTCGTGGATCCACAGGGCGACCCTGATCCACAGGTAGACCCAGATGACGACGAGGATGTCGATGACGAGTTGGCGAAGGGCGACGGGAACGCGGTCCGCATAGAGCTTCACCTCGGAAGCGTCGCACTCAGCCCTTCGCGGCGCACTCCGGGCATGTCCCGAAGATCTCCAGCGTGTGCGAGACGTCGACGAAGCCGTGCTCACCGGCCATCTTGTCGGCCCACGACTCGACCGCCGGGCCGAGCACCTCGACGGTCCGCCCGCACGACCGGCACACCAGATGGTGATGGTGGCCCTGGCTGCACCGGCGGTAGAGGTGCTCCCCGCCCGGCGGCCGCATGACGTCGATCTCCCCGGCGTCGGCCAGACCCTGCAACGTCCGGTACACCGTGGTCAGCCCGACCCGCTCACCCCGGTCCCGCAGCATCGCATGCAGGTCCTGGGCGCTGTGGAAGCCCTCGGTCTCGGCGAGGACGGCGCTGACCGCGCTGCGCTGCTTGGTGTTGCGGATCTGACTCTCGGGGTTCACAGTCGGCTCTCCCTGGCGTGGCTCACGGCGTCGGCGACGATGTGGGCCACGTGTTCGTCCACCAGGGAGTATGCGATCTCCCGGCCCCGCCGCACACCCCGCACCACGCCCGCCCCGCGCAGCACGCGCAGGTGCTGTGACACCAGCGGCTGCGGGGCGCCGAGTTTCTCCACGAGGTCGTGCACACAGCGCTCGCCCACGCCCAGCTCGACCACGATGGCGACACGGATCGGCGCGGAGAGGGCGCGCAGCAGGGCCCCCGCCGATTCGTACGCTTCGTAACCGGTGGTCGTCGTCATCGTTGCGCCAACGGTACAGGCAGGCCGTGGTCAGCCATGCAACACGACATCCGGGGGCTCGGACGCCACCGGCTGCGGCGCGGGCCGGCGCAGCCGATGCCGGATCGACGCGCCGATCGCCGCCGCCGCGAACGCCGCCAGGGCCAGCAGCACCGTGGTCGCGCCCGGCGCGGTGTTCGCCTCCGCCGAGACCAGCACACCCGCCCCGGCCGCGCTCACCCCGATCGCGAGGGCCGCCGTCATCGTGCTGACGAAACCGCGGGTGAGCTGCTGCGCGGCGGCCACCGGGACGACCATCAGAGCGGAGACGAGCAACAATCCGACGGTACGCATGGCGATCGTCACCGTCACCGCGGTCGTCACCGCCAGCAGAATGTTGAGGGTCCGCACCGGCAGGCCGCTGACCTTCGCATACTCCTCGTCGTTACAGAGCGCGAAGAGAGCCGGCCGGAAGAACAGCATCACCGTCAGGACCGCCGCACCCAACCCGCCGATCACCACCAGGTCGCTCTCCGAAGTGGTCAGCGGGGAGCCGAAGAGATACTGCATGAGACTGCTGTTGCCGCTGCCGTCGGAGAGGCCGACCAGCAGCACACCGCCGGCGATCCCGCCGTAGAACAGCATGGCCAGGGCCAGGTCGCCGGAGGTGCGGCCGCGTTCCCGGATCAGCTCCACACCGACCGCGCCCAGAGCCGACACGACGACCGCCGTGTACACCGGGTCGTTGCCGGTGAGCAGGCCCAGGCCCACGCCGGTGAGCGCGACGTGCCCGATCCCGTCGCCGATCAGCGACAGGCGGCGCTGCACCAGGTAGATGCCGAGCGCCGGGGCGGCCAGCCCGATGATCATCGCGGCGATCAGGGCCCGCTGCATGAACGGCTGCGTGAGCAGATCCATCAGTACGCCTTCGTCCCCTCGGTCGGCGCCCACTCGCAGATGCCGGCCTTCAGCTGCTCGGCATGCGGGTGCAGGTGCTCGTGGTCCGGCTCGGCGTGATGCCCGGCCGGCTCGGGTGGGGTCCCCTCGTACGCGATCCGCCCGTCGTGCACCACCACGGCCCGCCCGATCAGCGGCCGCAGCGGTCCCAGCTCGTGCAGGACCAGCAGGACCGTCCCGCCGTCACCGGCGAATCGGGTCAGCGCCGCGGCGAACGCCTCCTGGCTGGCCGCGTCCACCCCCGCGTTCGGCTCGTCCAGCACCAGCAGATCGGGTCGGCCGGCCAGTGCCCGGGCGATCAGGGTGCGCTGCTGCTGGCCGCCGGAGAGCGTCGTCACCGGGTCACCGATCCGGTCCAGCAGGCCGACGGCGGTCAGCGCGTCCCGTACCGCCGCCTTGTCGGCCGCGCCCGGGAAACGGAAGACGCCGCGCCGGGCCAGCAGGCCCGATGCGACGACCTCGCCGACCGTGGCCGGCACGCCGCTGCCGGCGCCCAGCCGCTGCGGCACATACCCGATCCGCTCCCAGCGCCGGAACCGCTGCTGCGGCGTCCCGAACAGGTGGATCTCCCCCCGGCGCGACGGGACCAGGCCCAGGATCGTCCGGATCAGGGTGGACTTCCCGGAGCCGTTGGCGCCGAGGATCGCGACGACATCGCCGGCGGTCACACTCAGCGACACGTCGTGCAAAACCTCGCGGCCGTCATATCCGGCCGCGAGGTGACTGACCTCGACAACGCTCATGGCGTCACTTCCGTCTCGCGCTCGCTCACGAACACTCCAGGCCCAGTTTCAATGCGGTCAGGTTGGCGCGCATCACCGAGAAGTAGTCTGCCGAGTCGTCGGTGAGGCCCTCGATCGGGTCCAGCACGGCGGTCTGTGCGCCGACCTCCTTGGCGATGGTCTCCGCCACCTTGGGGCTGACCAGCGTCTCGAAGAAGATCGTGGTGGTGCCGTGCTCCCGGGCCTCGGCGGCCACGTCGGCGAGGCGCTGCGGCGACGGCTCGGTCTCCGGGTCGATGCCGGTGATGCCGATCTGCGTCAGCTCGTAGCGGTTCGCCAGGTATCCGAACGCGGTGTGGCTGGTCACCAGCTCACGGCGGGCGCAGCCGGCCAGGCCGGTGGTGAACTCCCCGTCGAGGGCGGTCAGCTCGGTGCGCAGGGCGGCGGCGCGGGCGGTGAAGTCGGCGGCGTGCGCCGGGTCGGCCTTGCCGAGGCGCTCGGCCAGCTTGTCGGCGATGCCCGCGAGGCGGGTCGGGTCGAGCCAGACGTGCGGGTCGGTGCCGCCGTGCTCCTCCTCGGCCTGCGCGCCGCCCTCCTCGGCGTGGTCGTCGGCCTCCTGCGCGCTGATCATCTCGACCGCGGTGGTGGCGTCGAAGGCGCGGTCGCCGCCGTTCTGCTTGACCGCGTCGTCGACGGCGGGCTGGAAGCCGCCCAGGTAGACGATCACCCCGGCGTCGGCGACCTCACCGACCTGGCGGGCGGTCAGCTCGACGTCGTGGGGCTCGGCGCCCGGCTTGGTCAGGGTGGAGACGGTCACCGCGTCCCCGCCGACCCGCTCGCTGACGAACTGGAGCGGGTAGAAGGCGGTGACGACGGAGAGCTTGCCGTCCGCGCCGGCGGAGTCCCCTCCGCAGCCGGTGAGAGCGGGCAGCAGGAGCAGTGCGGGGAGCAGACGGCGCATCATGTCAGCAACTCTGGTCGATAATGACAATGATTGTCAAAGCCGCATGCTTTCACAGGCTCTTCGACACCGCCGCCACCACCAGCAGGGTGAGCAGCACCACCCGCACCACCCGGGTGACCGGGGTCTGCACCGGCCAGGTCGCCGCCGTCAGGGTGGCCAGGCCCGCGGCCAGCAGGCCGAGCAGCAGTGCGCCGACGATGCCCGGCAGGAACAGGCCGGCCAGCAGCAGGGCCAGCGTCCCGGCGAACGCCGCGGTCGGATTCACCCGCGCCAGCCGGTGCAGGAATGTGCGCGTCAACTGTCGCTCCCGTCGCGTGTGCGTACCCTCGTCACATGTTGGTGCTCAACCGCTTCACGGTTCCCACGGAAACGCAGGACGGCTTCCGGGATCAGGCGCACGCCGCCCTCGCCGCCCTCGCGCGCACCCCCGGATACCGCTCCGGCCGGCTCGCCCAGGCCATCGAGGACCCGACCGGCTGGACCCTGGTCACCGAGTGGGAATCGGTCGGAGCCTACCGGCGCGCCCTCGGTGCCTACGACGTCAAGCTGTACGCCACACCGTTGCTCGCGCACTCCCTCGACGAGCCGTCGGCGTTCGAGACGCTGGCCTCCGCCGATCCGGGGGCCGACGTGGTGGTGACGGCGAGCGACCGGGCCGCCGATCCCTGGCGGTGAACACTAGGCTGGGAACATGAGTCTTCCTCCGCCCCCGCCGCCGCCGGGCCCGGGCGTGCACCCGCCGTTCCCGGCTCCCCCGGTCGAGGGGCGGGGCAAGCGGGTCGGGATGAGCGTGGGCATCGTCGCCGGCATCGTGGTGCTGGTCTGTGGCGTCGGCGCGGTGGCCGGCATCGGCCTGGCCACGTCCGTCACCAACGCGCTCGACGAGCAGGCCGACGTGGTGGTCAGCAACTACCTCGACGACCTGCGGGAGCGCGATTTCGACGGCGCCTACGAGCAGCTCTGCCAGGACGCGCAGGACGCCGAGTCGCTCACCGACTTCACCGCCCGGATGTCCGACACCGAGCCGTTCGACTCGTACCGGGTGGGTGATCTGTCCATGGGAGTGCGGCTGACCGTGCCGGTGGAGATCGTCTATCCCGACGGGGATTCGACGCGCTTGCAGGCAGATCTCGCGCAGAACAGGTCGACGGGCAAGTTCGAGGTCTGCGACCTCGGGGAGTAACCTCGCTTTTCGTCCTGTAACTCTTGATTTCCCCGCCGACACCCAGCCGGCGTAGGAGGAAACCCGCACATGCCTGCCGACCGTATCGACAGCGTCGTCAGCCTGGCCAAGCGCCGGGGCTTCGTCTTCCCCTCCAGCGAGATCTACGGAGGAACCCGTTCGGCCTGGGACTACGGTCCGCTCGGCGTGGAGCTGAAGGAGAACGTCCGCCGGCAGTGGTGGAAGACCATGGTCCAGCAGCGCGACGACATCGTCGGCCTGGATTCGGCGGTCATCCTGTCCCGTGACGTGTGGGCCGCCTCCGGGCACCTCGACGCGTTCGTCGACCCGCTGACCGAGTGCCAGTCCTGCCACAAGCGCTTCCGGGCCGACCACCTGGAGGAGGCCTTCGAGGCCAAGCACGGCAAGCTGCCCGGCTCGCTCCAGGAGCTGAACTGCCCGAACTGCGGCAACAAGGGCACCTTCACCGAGCCCAAGATGTTCAACGGCCTGATGAAGACCTACCTCGGCCCGACCGAGAGCGCCGACGGTCTGCACTACCTGCGCCCGGAGACCGCCCAGGGCATCTTCGTCAACTACAACAACGTGGCGACCGCGGCCCGCAAGAAGCCGCCGTTCGGCATCGCGCAGGTCGGCAAGAGCTTCCGCAACGAGATCACCCCGGGCAACTTCATCTTCCGTACGCGTGAGTTCGAGCAGATGGAGATGGAGTTCTTCGTCCCGCCGGGCTCCGACGAGGAATGGCACGAGTACTGGCTCCAGGAGCGCTGGAACTGGTACCGCGACCTCGGCCTCTCGGAGAGCAACCTGCGGTTCTTCGAGCACCCGCAGGAGAAGCTCTCGCACTACTCGAAGCGGACCGTCGACATCGAGTACCGCTTCCAGTTCGGCGGCACCGAGTTCGCCGAACTCGAGGGCGTCGCCAACCGCACCGACTTCGACCTCACCACGCACTCGAAGCACTCCGGTGTGGACCTGTCCTTCTTCGACCAGGAGAAGGGCGAGCGCTGGGTGCCCTACGTCATCGAGCCGGCGGCCGGCCTCACCCGGGCGGTGCTGGCGTTCCTGCTCGAGGCGTACGACGAGGACGAGGCCCCGAACACCAAGGGCGGCGTCGACAAGCGCACGGTCATGCGGTTCGACCCGCGCCTCGCGCCGGTCAAGGTCGCCGTCCTGCCGCTGTCGCGCAACCCGGAGCTGTCGCCGAAGGCCCGGGAACTCTCCGCGAACCTGCGCAAGCGCTGGATCGTCGAGTTCGACGACTCGCAGGCGATCGGCCGCCGCTACCGCCGCCAGGACGAGATCGGCACGCCGTTCTGCGTCACGGTCGACTTCGACACCCTCACCGACAACGCGGTGACCGTCCGCGACCGCGACACCATGAAGCAGGAGCGCGTCTCCCTCGACCAGATCGAGGACTACCTGATCAAGCGCCTGCCCGGCTGCTGATCCGGATGTGACACGGACCGCCGGGTGCCCGTACGGGAACCCGGCGGTCTTCATGAGGATCTATGGTCCGCGCGGAACTCCTGCGGACCGTCGCCGCCTGCCTTCCCCGACGCCGGACGGCGGTCAGAATGCGAAACCGCCGGGGCGGTGGTTGCGGTCGGCGATCAGTCCGGCGAGCACCGCCACGGCGATCTCCGGTGGGGTACGGCTACCGATGTTCAGACCGACCGGACGGCGCACCCGGCTGATCTGGTCGTCGGGCACGCCCAGTTCGCGCAGCGCCGCCACGTGCGGGCCCTCCGCGCGCGGGTTGCCGAGGATGCCGATCCACCGCGACCGGCCGGACAGTGCCTCCTTGAGCAGGGCGCCGATCTCCGGCCGGTGATGGTCGGTCAGCAGGATGTCGGTGTTCTCGTCCGGTGCCGCCGCGACCAGGTCGCTGACGAAGGTGTCACCGTGCGGCCGCGGTGTCCCGGCCAGGCGGGTCGGGTCGGGCTCCACCAGCACGGTGCGGAAGCCCAGCTCCACCCCGAAGCGGAACAGCATCTCCGACACCGGCGACTCGAAGACGGCGATCAGCCGCCGCGGGCTCAGCTCGTCACTCACCCCACCGACTCTGTCAGAAGATGGCACGCACTGCACCTGTCCAGGTGTCGTCTGCAAACTAGTTATGAGGCTATAGTCATGGGCGAACCGCAGCTCAAAGCTCAACGTCGGCCCGTTGAGCGATTACCCTTCACCCCTGGAGGCCTCGTTGCCCACCCTGGAAGAGCGCGTTACCCGTCTGGAGAAGGACATGGACGAGCAGAAGAAGCTCCGTGCCGCTCAGGACCTTGATCAGTCCGACTTCGGCCAGAAGCTTCGTGTCCAGCACGGCCTCATCCAAGCGATCCAAAAGACCCAGTCGGAGCACACCGCAACCCTCGCGCAGCACGGCCAGCGACTCGACCGCCTGGAAGGAAAGGTCGACCGCTTGGAAGGGAAGGTCGACCGCTTGGAAGGGAAGGTCGACCGCCTGGAAGGGAAGGTCGACAGCATCGCAGGCGGCGTGGAACGGATCGTCGGGATGCTGGACACGCTGATCGAGCGGGACGGCGAGCGGTAGCGGACCGGGCGATTCGGGGTCGCCGGGCTGGGCGTGTCACCCTAGAGCGCGTGACTGCACCGCTCATGCTCGGCGACCATGCCGTTAATCCGCCCGTCGTGCTCGCGCCGATGGCCGGGATCACCAACGTGGCGTTCCGGCGGCTCTGCCGGGAGCAGGGCGGCGGGGTCTACGTCTGCGAGATGATCACCACGCGGGCGCTGGTGGAGCGGATCCCCAAGACGCTCAAGATGATCGCGTTCGCGGAGGACGAGGGCTTTCGCAGCCTCCAGCTCTACGGCGTGGACCCGGACGTGACCGCGGCCGCTGTGCGGATGGTCGGCGAGGACGACCTGGCCGATCACATCGATCTCAACTTCGGGTGCCCGGTGCCGAAGGTCACCCGCCGCGGCGGTGGCTCGGCCCTGCCGTGGCGGCGCCGGCTGTTCGGGCGGATCGTGAGCCAGGCGGTGGCGGCGGCGAAACCGTTCGGCATCCCGGTGACGATCAAGATGCGCAAGGGCATCGACGACGACCATCTGACGTACGTGGAGGCAGGCCTCGCCGCGCAGGAGGCCGGCGTGACCGCGGTGGCCCTGCACGCCCGCACCGCCGAGCAGCGCTACTCGGGCAAGGCCGACTGGGATGCGATCGCCACCCTGAAGCAGGCCCTCGACGTGCCGGTGCTCGGCAACGGTGACATCTGGGAGGGGTCGGACGCGCTGCGCATGGTCGAGCACACCGGCTGCGACGGTGTCGTGGTGGGCCGGGGCTGCCTGGGCCGTCCGTGGCTCTTCGCGGACCTGGAGGCCGCCTTCACGCAGGGCGCCGGCTACCGGCCGGTGCTGCCGGCCCTGGGTGAGGTCTCCAAGATCATCGCCCGGCACGCGCAGTTGCTGGTCGAGGCGCTGGAGGACGAGCGGCACGGGTGCGCCGACTTCCGCAAGCACGTCGCCTGGTATCTGAAGGGCTTCCCGGTCGGCGGCGACCTGCGCCGCAGACTGGCGATGATCTCCTCACTGGCCGAGCTGGACGACCTGCTCGCCGAACTCGACCCGGCCCTGCCCTTCCCGGCGGAGGCGCTGGGGCAGCCCCGGGGCCGCGTCAACGCCCCGGGCAAGGTGTCGCTCCCGCACGGCTGGCTGGACAGCCGCGACGACGAGACGGTCCCGGAAGGCGCCGAAACCGACGAATCCGGCGGCTGACCGGAAGGCGCCGAAACCGACGAATCCGGCGGCTGACCGGAAGGCGCCGAAACCGACGAATCCGGCGGCTGAGCGGGCTGGAGCCGGCCGGGGCGGCGGTGTGCGGGCGGAACGGGCAGGATGCGGGGATGCCCGAGCGTTTCGTGGAGCCGTTCCCGTTCTGGCCGGCCGACTTCGAGCCCGGCGACCGGCACCCGCTGGCACCGTCGGTGGCGTGGGATCCGGCCTCCGACGAGCAGACCCTGCGGCAGGCACTGTCCTTCGGTGACATCGAGTGCTGGGCGACGCTGACACGGCTGCTCCGCGACCAGGGCCGCACGGCGGAGATCCGGGAGCTCGGTGAGCGACTGGCGACGACCGCCTCGCAGAAGCAGCTGGCCAGGTTCGTCGAGTTGAGCGCGTCGAACTTCGACGCCGAGTCGGGTGCCCGCTTCCAGTTCGAGCTGATCAGCAGGTTCCCCGCGGACGCGACGGCCCTGGAGCGCTGCGCGCGGCTGCTGGCCGAGAGCGGCCGGTACGACCAGGCGATGGACGTGCAGCGGGAGGCGCTGCGCCGGGGCACCGACCGGCGCTACTTCATGATCAATCCGCGGCAGACGATGCGCGCACTGACCGCGGCGACCCGCTTCGACGACGCCGAGGAGCTGATGCGGGCGTACGCCGACGACATGTTCGCGGCCTCACCCCTGGCCCTGTTGCTCCAGGTGCGCGGTCGCACCGCCGAGGGCGAGGAACTGCTGCGCCGCCATCCGTCGGCGAACCACCTGTACCTGCGGTTCACGCTGGTCACCCTGCTGGAGCGGGACGGCCGGCACACCGGGGCGGCCGCGGCCCGACCTGCCGGCGGCTGGCCCCACCAGATGCGGGACGCGGCGGACCGGAGACTGCCGGCCGACGGCCCGCACGAGGCGATCTGGTCGGTGACCGACTACCTGGGCCGGGCATTCGCCGTCTGAGGCCGAGATCGTGCCGGGCTGGTTCCCACCGCTGTCTCGCGACGCCGGAGACAGCGGTGGGAACCAGCCGCCTGTCAGACGGTGAGCTTCCACTGCTGGCAGGTGTTGCCCAGGGACGCCCACTGCCGGACCGCGACACCGTCGGCGATGCCGCAGTCGGTGACGTCGAGGATCAGCCCGTTGCCGCGGTTGGCGATCAGGTAGCCGCCGTTGACCGGGGTGAGGCTTAGCATGCCGATCTTGTAGTCAGGTGTGTTGCAGGAGCTGGCCGAGAACGTCAGGAACGTCTTGCCGTTGCGCTGGAGGATGTACGGCCCTTCCTCGGTGTTGCCGCCCTGCTTCTCCCAGTCGTGGGTGGGGTACGAGATCCTCGTGCCGTGGGCGGACACCGTCCACGGGTTGCTCATCGGCGCGATGCGGTGCTGGTGGCGCCGGGCAGGGCGGCCACCGACTTGGCCTTCTTGACCACGACCTGGTTGTTCCAGGTCGTCGCGGCCAGGTAGTAGTAGCCGTTGTCGAAGCCCATCCACGGGTCGGCGCCGTACGGTGCGGCCGCCACCGGATTGGTGAACCCGACCGCCGCGTCGCTGCTCAACGGGTTGAAGGCGACGGTCACGTAGGCCGCGGCGGTCATCAGGAGCGTGACGAGCGCGGCTCTGAGGGGACGGATGCGCATCTCAGTACACCGTCGGCCAGCCGGACGAACTCCAGCTCAGCAGGTTGATGCCGAGCCGCGCGTCACCGGCAGGGGTGTAGTAGTGGTAGACCAGCACGTCCTGTGCCCCGTCCTGGAAGACGGCCGGATGGCCGGGACCGTGGACGGCGTCGTGGGAGGCCAGGATCTCGGTGCCGCCGCCGGCGGTCATCAGTGTGCCGGCGCGGTCCTTGTACGGCCCGGTGATGCTCGTCGACCGGCCGACCACGGTCCGGTACGTGCTGGACGCGCCCTTGCAGCAGAGGTCGAACGCGGCGAACAGGTAGTAGTAGCCGTTGCGGTGGTAGATGTGCGGCGCCTCGACCGACTTGCTGTTCACGAACCGCTCGGCGAGGTGGTGGATCGCCGAGTCGGCGCGCTTACCGGTCGACGGGTTCAGCTTGATCATTTTGATCCCGCTCCAGAACGAGCCGAAGCTGAGCCACCATTCGCCGTTCGGGGTGACCGTCAGGTTCGGGTCGATCGCGTTGAAACCGCTGCTCGTGGTGCTCTCCACGACCTTGCCCTGGTTGGTCCAGGTGCCCGCCGCGCCGGTGGTGCTGGCGGCCAGGAAGATCGCCGACCGGCTGGAGCCGAACGTGGAGGCCGAGTAGTACATCAGGTACCGACCGTTGCGGTACGAGATGTCCGGCGCCCACAGGTTGGTGTCGCCGCCGGTGTAGGTGTCGGCCCACGGGGTGCCGTTCGGGAAGGCCTTGCCGGCGTCGGTGAACCTCGTCCGGTCGGCCGAGGTCTTGAGCCCGATGCCCGGCGCCGTGTAGGCCAGGATGTAGTCGCCGGCCGGCTTCTTCACGATCGTCGGGTCGTGCGCGAACGTCGAGCCGGTGACGACGCCCGGATTCGGGTAGGTCGCGGCGTCGGCCCGCGTCAGGCCGTACGCGCCGGCTGTCACGGCCAGCAGACCGGTCACCCCGGCCAGCAGGAACTTGCGGAGACGGGATCGCATGGGGATGCGCCTTTCGATGGGGGAGACGCAGGTATGTGTCGGGGTGGCCCGGAAAGGTTGCGTGCCACCGGCGGGAAATCGACGGCTCTCCGGTAGAGGTGCGTCCCGGCCTGGGTGGACGGACATTTCACGGCTGAACGGAGAGCAGGGCGGTGAGCAGCAGCGGCACGGCCATCAGCGCGCACAGCAGCGGCAGCGCGACCGGTAGCCCGAACGCGGCGTAGAGGATGAGGGCCACCACCTCGGCGCCGAACCCGGCCACCGACAGGGCGGTCGCCCGGGCCGGGCCGGTGATCGCGTTCTGGAGCCGGGCCTCGGCGTGCACCATCGCGAACTGGAGCAGGCCGAACGCCGCCGACACCGGCACCATCCCGGCCGGGTGCGGCACCGGCGAACCCGCCGCCAGCAGCACCGCGGCCAGGGCCAGAGCACCCACGAGGGGCCGCGGCGAATCCGGTGCGAGACGTCCCGCGAGCCCGCTTCCGGCGGCCATCGCGAGGGCGGTCAGAGCGAACAGCAGGGGTACGGCCGGAGTCGGCGCCCCCATCTCGCGGGCCAGCAGCGGCAGGTACTCGTCGAGGGCGGAGAACCCGGGCACGGCCATGGCGACGGCCAGAACCCGGAGCACACGGGCGCTGCCGGTGACCGACCGCAGGCCCGCGCGGAGCACCGCGAGGTACCCGCCCGCCTCATCGGTGTCCCCGGCGGTCGTGTCGTCCGTACCGCCGGGGGGTTTCTCGGGCAGGAGAAGGGCGAGCAGGCCGCCCGCGGTGACCGTCGCGATGCTGATCATGCCGACCAGGAGGTAGCCGCCGGCCTGGAACGCCGGGCCGGCCAGCAGGGTGGCCGCGAGCATTGCGAGCAGGCCCACCATGCGTGCGCGGCCGATCAGCCGGGTGTACGCCGTGCCGTCGCCGAGCCGGTCGTAGACCAGCGCCTCCAGTGATCCGGACGCGAACGCGCCGCCGAGGCCCCACAGCACGAAACCGGCGGCGAAGCCGGCGTAGTCGGGGCGGATCAGCCAGACGGCCCAGCCGGCCGCGGAGATGACCTCACCGAGCGCGTAGAGCCGCTTGCGGGACCAGACGTCGGCGAGCGCGCCGGCCGGGATCTCGCACAGGAAGGAGACCACCGACCAGATCGCGAACAGCGACGAGATCTCGCCGGTGGTGAGCCCGGCGTCGGCGAAGAGCAGTGCGTAGACCGGGTAGAGGAGCACGCTGTCCTGCAGCGCGTGCACCGCATGGAGGTGTCAGCGTCATATCGGGTGCATGACCCCATCCTGCCCGGGCCCGGCCCGCTGTCAACGCAATTCGGCCTCGTCGGCGGCGGCCCGCCCGGACTCCCAGCCCTCCAGGCTGTCGACCCGGCTGCCACGGACCCGGACCGTGCGCGGGAACGCCTTGTCCAGCGCCTCGTGCACCTTGATTTCGCGGTTGCGCAGGACCGGCAGCAGATGGTCGTGGCCGGTCAGCTCCCGTGCGACGGTCTGCCGCAGCCGCTCCCCGATCCGCACACCGTAGGCGACCAGGAAGGAGCGGCGGAACGCCTTCAACCGGGCCTTCCGTACGTTCTTCTCGTCCCGGACCATCGCCCGGTTGGCCTGCACCAGCAGCGACGTGTAGATCAACTCGACCGCGTCGATGTCGGTGTCGAACCCGAAGACGGTGCTGAAGCCGAGCTCCTGCGACCAGACCGTGCGGCAGGTGTTGGCACTCGCCACCGCGTCGAGCAGGCCCGCCTTCTCGCTCTCGTAGGGGTGGTCGACACCGATCCGCCGGGCGAACGGCACCACGTCGACGGCCGCGACGGTGACCTCCTCGATCCGGTACCGGGTGATCAGCTCCTGCGCCTTCGCGCTGTAGGTCTCCGCCTCGGCCGGGAACTCGGTCGACTCCGCCTTCGCCAGCAGCGCCCGCACCCGGTCGAGGATCCGCTGGTCACCGTGGTGCGGCACGGTGGTGAGCGGGGTGCCCGGCGGCGGGATCAGGATCTCGATGCGCGGCATCCGCCGCAACTCGGCGAGCAGATCCAGCGACGCGTCCAGCACGGCGATCCGGTCCGGCTTCCGGCCTTCAGCGGTACGCAGGCCGTCCGCCTGGTCCCGCCAGCGCTCGTCGACCGGCTCGCGGCCACGCAGATAGTCCCGGGCGGCCTCGGCGACCAGCCGGCCCTGGAGCGGGTTGCCCCGCCGGGCCACCGCCCGGTGCAGTTCGGCCGGCTGCCAGCCGTTGCTGAAGAGCCGCTCGAACTCGGCGCTCAGGGCCGCGCTCAGGGCCGCGTCGGTCTCGGCGGCGGGTGCGCCGGTCAGGGCGTCCAGCGCGTCCTCGTAGTTCAGAGCGCCGGAGCGCACCCCGTCAATGATCTCCCGGGCGCTCATGGACGAGATGGTAGTTGCCGGGGCCCTGGTCACCGGCCGGGCCCCCTCGGGAGGGAAACGTTGTCCACCGGAACCGGCGGGGGCGGGGAGGGCGGTGCGGGCCCTCCCCGCCAGGGGTGGCGTTCACGCCTTTCGGCTCAGACGTCGAGATCGTTCTCGATACGGCGCAGCTGATGCCGGGACATCGCGAGGTTCGCCCGGTCCCGCCGCAGCGCCACGTAGAGGAAGAGGCCCTTCCCCGACCGGCTCGTCAGCGGCCGGATCATGTGGTACTGGGTATCCAGCGTGATCAGGATGTCCTCGATCTTCTCGGACAGGTTCAGCATCTCCATCGCCCGCAGCTTGGCCCGGACCACGTCGGTGTTGCCGGCCGCGGCGACCGTCAGGTCGAGCTCCTTGCCGCCGCCGAGGGTGCCCAGGGCCATGCCACTGGTGTGGTCCACGAGCGCGACGCCGATGCAGCCGTCGATCTCCATGATTTCCTTGAGTGCGGTGTCCATGTCGGGCATGGGAATCGTTCCTCCGTTGTGGTGGGTGGTGTCAGCCGGTCGCCTGGCGGCGACGGGCCATGTTCGGCAGGGTTGCCATCGGGGTCCGCCGGGCGAGCGGGGTCGGTGGGCCGGCCTGCGCGGGGATCTCCGGGCGCAGCTGAGGCGCCGTCTCCAGGGCGAGGATCCGGATCAGCCGGCGTACGCACCGGCGTGCTTCCAGGTGGACCATGGCGAGGTTCGCGTCACCCGAGGTCACCACGGTGAGCAGCGCGTTCGGTCCGGCGGTGTACGAGGTGATGTAACCGCCGTCGCACTCCACCACGGACTCCCGCAACTCACCGTGACTGACCGCGTGCGCGAACCGCCGGGCCAGGGCGAGATGGGCCGCCGCCAGCGCGGCGAGGGTGTCCGGCTCGAGGCCGTGCGAGTCGTGCGCCACGACCAGCCCGTCGGCGGTGGCGAGGACGCTGCCGGCCAGTTCCGGCAACCTGCTGCGCAGGCGCCCGAGTTCCTCGAGTACCGCCGGATCCACCGTCATTCCTCTTCCTCGCTGTTTCGGCTGGTCGGGGGTGCGCGCGTCACCGCAGTGCCCTGAGTGCGGTACGGATGCGCTTGAGCAGGACCTCGTCGGCCCCCTGGTGCACCGGCGGGCTCTCACCCGCCATCTCCTTGGGCAGCTTGGCGCCGGGTTTTCGGCGGGCCAGCCGCGGCGGCCGGATCGGGCCGGAGTTGTGCTCACCCGGCGGCGCCGGTGGTGGGTCACCGTGCGGTGGCGGGTCGGCGTTCGGCCGCTGGTCACGGTTCGGCCGCTGGTCGCCGTGCGGCGGCGGGTGCCGCGCCACCGGTTCCGGACCCGAGATCACCGGTACGGGGGCCGCCGACCGGGCCAGCGGGACCGACACCCCGCGCGGCTGCGGAAGCCGGACGAACTCCGGGGAGTCCGGCGCCCGCGTCTCGGGCGGCTCGATCAGCCCCGCGGCGGCCATCCGGCGCAGCTCCTGGATGATCGCGTACCCCGCCCGCCCGAGCAGCTGCGCCAGGTCGGCCGGCGTGCGCTGCCCGTCCGCCTGGACCAGCAGCTCCCACTGCGGTGCCGTGATGGTGACCCGTTCCCGGGGCGGCCTGGCCACCGGGATCACCGGCGCCACGTCGATCAGCGGGTTCGGGAAGATGTCGTCGAGCAGCCGGACCCGGCGGCTGACCTCCCGGTCCACCGCGGCCGCGTCGATGTGCACGACCGGGCCCAGCCAGTGCCGGGCACCGGGCCGGAACTCGGCCGGTGCGGACCGGTCGGCGAGCACGAAGTACGCCGCGTCATAGGTGGCGCCGAGCACGCACAACTCCAGCTCACCCTGGGTGAGATGGCCCTGTTCGACGAGCAGGCGGCCCACCCGCGCCCCCGATGCGCCCAGGTCGAGCGCGCTCTGCCACGTCCGGCCCGCCAGCCGCCCGGACGAGGTGAGCAGCTCACCCACCCCCGGAGCGGACGACGACTCGGCGTAGATGACCCGGCCCTCGAAGACGTAGACCGCACCACCCGGATGGCCCCCGACCGTCAGCGCTCCGGTCTGCCGCTCGCCGGCGACCCGCGTGAGCAGGTCGCCGGGCGCTGCGGTCCTCGTGCGGGCCACCGAACGCTCCTTCATGGTCAGTGGTGGTGTCATCGCTGGGCGACCAACTCGTCGGCCAGGCGCTGCATCGTGCGCCGGGCCACGGCGAGGTTGCCGCGCACCCGGTCCAGCCACACGTAGAGCACCAGACGGCTGTCGAACTCGGTCTGGACCAGCCGCAGAAGGTGATAGCCCCCGGCGGTGGTGATGATCAGGTCTTCGAGCAGGTCGTGCGGTACTGCCGAGACGAACAGCGAGCGGCTGTTCGCGGCCTGGACCACCTCGGCCGTGCCGGCGGCCGCGGCCTCGTGGTCCTCATTGGGCGCTGCACCGGTCGTGGCGACCGGGAAGCCCGTCGTGTAGTCGACGATGCTGGCCCCGACGGCGCCGGGGATCGTCATGGCCTCCTGTAGACAGTGGTCGACGCCGGGCACTTCACTCCTCAGCGCTGGGGGTCGGAGTTCGGACGCTTCCCGTCCGCCACCGTGGGCCATCCTCCGGTGACCGTGAGACCACAAGTCGCACGTGCTGTGCGTCATGCCCCCGTCACCGCGAGCCGGATACGGCGTTGTCCCCAGCCGATCCGCCGGTCGTCGGCGTAACCTGATCGCCACGTCTCGATCAGGGAGGTCTCGTGCCCAGTCGGTGGGAACAGGTCGTGGTGGACGCCGCGGACCCGGCGCGGCTCGCCCGATGGTGGGCCGAGGCGCTCGGCTACGTGATCGTCAACGAGGCACCCGACGAGGTGGAGATCCGCCGCGCCCCCGACCAGATGCCCGGGCTGCTGTTCACCCCGGTCGCCGACGTCAAAGGGGCCAAGAACCGGCTGCACATCGACCTGCGCCCGGACGATCAGGAGGCCGAGGTGGAACGGCTGGTCGGGATGGGTGCCCGGTCCGTCGACATCGGCCAGGGCGACGTGCCGTGGGTCGTGCTCGCCGACCCGGAGGGCAACGAGTTCTGCGTACTCTCCGGTACTAGTACCTGAACTGGTCGATCAGCCCACGGATGTCCTCGGCCGCCGTACTGACCAGGCTCGCCGAGTGCCGGGTGGTGTTCGCGCCCTCCGCGGTGGACGCGCTCGACGAGGTGATGTGCGACACCGTGCCGCTGATACCCGACGCCGCCGCCTGCACCGCGCCCACATTGCGGGCCAGCAGATCGGTGGTGGCCGACTGCTGCTCGACGGCGGCGGCGATCGTACGCTGACCGTCGTCGATCCGGGCGATGACCGCGGTGATCGCCTCGATCGCCTTCGCCGTGCTCGTCGTCATCTCCTGGATCGCGCTGATCTTCGCGGTGATCTCACCGGTCGCCCGCGCGGTCTCCCCGGCCAGTTCCTTGACCTCGGTCGCCACCACCGCGAACCCCTTGCCGGCCTGCCCGGCCCGCGCCGCCTCGATGCTCGCGTTCAGCGCCAGCAGGTTCGTCTGCTCGGCGATGTTCGTGATCATCTGCACGATGTCGCCGACCTCCTGGCTGGCGTCGCTCAACCGTCCCACCGCCTCCGCGGTCCGGTTCGCGCTCGTGGTCGCCTCGTGCGTGGTCGACGCCGCCGTCGCGGTCTGCCGGGCGATCTCCCGGATCGACGCGGACAACTCGTCCGTGGCCGCCATCATGTCGCCTACCGAACCGGCCACGTGCACCGCCGACGTGTCCGCGTTCCGGGCCTCCGCCGACGTCCGTTCCGCCGAGCCGTCCAACTCTCCGGCCAGCTTCTGCAGATCCACGCTGGCCGCGCTGAGACGGCCCACCCGCTCCGCGGTCGCCCGCACCGTGCCCTGGATCTCCGTCATCGCGTCGTTCAGCGCCTGCGCCATGTCACCGAACTCGTCCCGGTTCACGATCGGCGCCCGTACCGTCAGATCCCGCCCGGCGAGCGTCCGCAACGTCTCCCGCATGCCGCGCATCGGCCGCCGCACCGCCCGCACCGTCAGCACACAGACGACCAGCGTGAGCAGGTTCGCGATGCCCGCCGCCCACTGGATGAACGTCGTACTGTCCGACCCGGCCTCCCGGCCGCGCGCGCTGGCCGCGTTGACCGCCGCCAGCACATCGTCGTCCAGCCCGCCCAGACTCTCCTCCAGCGCCCCGAACTGGTCCAGGAACGCCGTCAGCGACTGCCTCGCCGCGACCCGGTCGGTCGCCGCGGCCGCCACCGCCGCCTTCGCCAGGTCGCCGTACTCGACGATCTCCGGGCGGGTCTCGGAGTACCGCTGCCGTAACGACGCCGGCGCCAGCTCGGCCGCCGCGTCGAACTTGTCCACCATCGTCTGCGCGTGCTCCGCCACGGCGTCGACCTCGTACAACTCCCGCTGCTGCGCCGTGGTCGAGTACATCGCCGCCATCACGTCGGCCCGCAGCGCGTCGTGCATCATGTCGGCGTTCCACTGGTTGCTCATCGCCGAGCTGACAGTGGCGATCTCCTCGTTCGCGGCACTCTGGTCCTCGGAGTTGCGGATCGCGAACCCCGTCACCAGCGCCACCGAGAACAGCCCGGTGGCACCCAGTGCCACAAGGCGGCCGACGATGGAGATCCCCACGGTTGCCCCATCGGCAACCTGGACATCCGGCTTAGTCTGGGGATCATGACGGCCGCCGACGCCCAGAGATGGGCAGCCGAGCCCGCCAAGGACAGCGGGTACGGACGTACCCCCTACCAGCGCGACCGGGCCCGGGTACTGCACTCCGCCGGGTTCCGCCGCCTGGCCGCCAAGACCCAGGTGCACACCGCCGGATCCGACGACTTCCTGCGGACCCGGCTCACCCACTCGCTGGAGGTCGCCCAGATCTCCCGCGAGATGGGCGCCCGCCTCGGCTGCGACCCCGACATCGTCGACGTCGCCGGCCTCGCCCACGACCTCGGCCACCCGCCGTTCGGGCACAACGGCGAAGCCGCCCTCGACCTGGTCGCCGAACCGTGCGGCGGCTTCGAGGGCAACGCGCAGACCCTGCGGGTGATCACCCGCCTGGAGGCGAAGGTCCCCGGCGCCGGCCTCAACCTGACCCGCGCCACCCTCGACGCCTGCTCCAAATACCCCTGGTTCCGCAGACCCGGCTACCGCAAGTTCGGCGTCTACGCCGACGACCGGCCGGTCTTCACCTGGCTCCGCGACGGCCGCGACGACGAACGCCGCTGCCTGGAGGCGCAGGTGATGGACTGGGCCGACGACGTCGCCTACTCGGTGCACGACGTCGAGGACGGCGTGCACGGCGGCTACATCGGGCTGCGGGACCTGATCGACGACGCGGGCGAACGGGCCGCCCTCTGCGCCGACGTGGCCGCCACCTACTCCGACGAGAGTCTCGACGCCCTGAGCGCCGCACTCGACCTGCTGCTGTCCGACCCGGCCGTCAGCGGGGTCGCCGGATACGACGGCGGCTACGACTCCCTGATCGCCCTCAAACGGATGACCAGTGTGCTCACCGGCCGGTTCGTCGCCTCCGCGGTCGGCGCCACCCAGAGCCGCTACGGCACCGAGCCGCTGCGCCGCTACGCCGCCGACCTGATCGTTCCGCGTACCGTCCGCAACCAGTGCGCGCTGCTCAAGGGCATGGCGCTGCGCTACGTGATGCGATCCCGGGCGGCCGAGCGGTGGTACCAGCAGCAGCGGACCATCCTCGTGGAGCTGGTGGAGGCGCTGACCCGTACCCCGGAGAGGCTGGATCCGCTCTTCCGGCCGCTGCACGCGGCGGCCCCCGACGACGCCGCCGCGCTACGGGTGGTGATCGACCAGGTCGCGTCCCTGACCGACCACGCCGCGGTGGCCTGGCATTCCTCGATCACCGGGACACGGCGGGACCCTGCTGGCGGGTGACCGGCCGGGCGAGGCAGGATGTATGCCGTGGCGGGCAGGGTCAAGGACGAGGACATCGCACTGGTCCGCGACCGGACCTCGATCGTGGACGTGATCAGCGAGACGGTCACACTGCGGTCGGCGGGCGGCGGCAATCTGAAGGGGCTGTGCCCCTTCCATGACGAGAAGACACCATCCTTCAACGTCTCACCAGCCCGGAATGTGTATTTCTGCCTGGCGGGCGAGACGCGGGTCATCACCGATCAGGGCATCCGGGAGATCCGTGATCTCGCGGGCGGGCGGCATCGCGTCATCACGACCCACGGACGCTTCGTGGAGGCGCCGTTCCGGTCGTTCGGCGAACAGCCGCTACTGCACCTGAAGCTGTCGCGGAACGGGCAGAAGAAGACGGTCCGGGCCACCGGCAACCACCGGTGGTTCATTCGAGGGCGTACGGGTGACAAGCGCATCGAGCGCACCACCGCCGACCTCCGGCCGGGCGATCGGCTGGCTCACGTGTTCCCGCGCGCGCTGGCGACCCGTGACGGCGGGCACACCCTCTCCCCGTCGCCGTTCGGCATCTCCCGCGGCATCGTCTTCGGTGACGGCACGTTGCTCGATCGTGGCAGCATCGCGATCCTGTACGGCAACAAGGACAAGGAACTACTGAAGTGGTTCCCGCTCAACGACACCTATGTCAGCGACGGCCGGATCACGGTCACGGACATGCCGGCGTATTTCAAGACCGACCTGCCGCCGCTCACCGAGTCGCTCTCGTATCTGTTCGGCTGGTTGGCCGGCTACTTCGCGGCCGACGGTGACGTGGCGGCCGACGGCTGCATCGCACTGGATTCCGCACACCGTGAGCACCTGGAGTACGTCCGCGACGTGTGCACCCGGATCGGGATCGGGACGTACGGCATCAGGGAGTACGTGCCAACCGGATTCCCGGACGCGCAGCGGCCGAACGGGGAGAAGGGCTGCACCACCCCGATCTACCGGCTCACTCTCATGGGCGGGGACATCCCCGAGGACTTCTTCCTGATCGGCGCGCACCGGGACCGCTTCGTGGCGGCCGGTAAGAAGCACGAGCGCCGGGGCTGGGTCGTCGAGGCGATCGAGGACCACGGCGAGGTCGAGGAGGTCTTCTGCCCGGTCGTCGACGGCACACATGCCTTCGTCCTCGAAGACAACATCCTCACCGGCAACTGCCATGGCTGTGGCCAGGGTGGGGACGCGATCAAGTTCCTGATGGACGCGGAGCACCTGTCGTTCATCGAGTCGCTCGAGCGGCTGGCCGGCAAGGCCGGGCTCCAGCTGCGCTACGACACCGAGACCGGTGCCGCGCCGGCGCCGCGGCCGCAGGCCGGGCAGAAGCAGCGGCTGATCGCGGCGCACGCCGCGGCCGTCGACTTCTACCGTGACCAGCTCGGCTCGCCGGGCGCGCGCAAGGCCCGCGAGTTCCTCGCCGAGCGTGGCTTCGGGCGCGATGCCGCGGAGAAGTACTGGTGCGGGTTCGCCCCGGACAGCTGGGACGCACTGAGCAAGCATCTGCGGCTGAAGGGCTTCACGGCGGAGGAGCTGACCGCCGCCGGGCTGTCCAAAGCGGCCCGTTCGGGGTCGCTGATCGACCGGTTCCGGCGCCGGCTGCTCTGGCCGATCCGGGATCTGAGCGGTGACGTGATCGGGTTCGGCGCGCGGAAGCTGTTCGACGACGACGACGGCCCCAAATACCTGAACACGCCGGAGTCGCCGATCTACAAGAAGTCGCACGTGCTCTACGGCATCGACCACGCGAAACGGGAGATCGCCAAGCGCGGGCGGGCGGTCATCGTCGAGGGGTATACCGACGTGATGGCCTGTCACGAGGCGGGCGAGCCGACCGCGGTGGCGACGTGCGGCACGGCGTTCGGCGTCGACCACATCCAGGTGCTGCGGCGGCTGCTGATGGACAGCGACAGCTTCACCGGCGAGATCATCTACACCTTCGACGGCGACGCGGCCGGGCAGAAGGCGGCGCTGCGGGCCTTCGAGGAGGATCAGCGCTTCGTGGGGCGTACCTTCATCGCCGTCTCCCCGGACAACATGGACCCCTGTGAGCTGCGGCTGGCCCGCGGTGATCTGGCGGTCCGCGACATGATCGCGGGCCGTGAGCCGCTCGTCGACTTCGCGCTGCGGCAGACCATCGCGCGGTTCGATCTCGACACGGTGGAGGGCCGGGTCGAGGCGATGCGGCGTGCCGCGCCGCTGGTCGCCAAGATCAAGGACAGGGAGAAGCGGCCGGAGTACGCGCGGAAGCTCGCCGGCGACCTCGGGATGGACCTCGACCCCGTGCAGCGGGCGGTGAACAATGCGCTGCGTGGCGAGGCCGCCGAGCAGCAGCGCGTCCCCCGGCCGCAGGCGGTCGCGGATTCGCCGCAGCGGCGGGTCGAGCGGGAGGCGCTGAAGCTGGCGCTCCAGGAGCCGGTGCTGGCCGGGCCGATGTTCGACGCGGTCGGCCCGGAGAACTACGGCGACCAGGTGCTCCAGTCGGTGCGTGAGGCGGTCGCCCAGGCGGGCGGGGTGTCCTCGGCGACCGGCGGTGTGGTGTGGATCGAGAAGGTCCGCGACGCGTGCACCGACATGGGCGGGCAGATGCTGGTCGGGGAGCTGGCGGTGGAGCCGCTCTACGTCGACGGGGCGGTCGATCCGCGCTATGTGCAGATCACTCTGGCCCGGTTGCAGGGCGGCGCGCTGGCCACCCGCATCCGGGACCTGAAGTCCAGGGTCCAGCGGCTGAACCCGGTGGCCCACAAGGATCAGTACCTGGCTCTGGCCGGGGAGCTCTTCTCACTCGAACAGCAGGCTCGGGCCCTGCGCGAGCAGGCGGCAGGTGAACTGTGAGGCTTTTCCGACGACGTCCCTCGTTGCCGGCCGGATCCCGGCCCCCGCTCGTGGCGGAGGAGCGGGTGGTGGCCTGGTGCCGGGTCGCCGAGTCGCCGGAGGACGTGGTGGTCGCCACCAACTACGGGATCTGGCTGCCGTCGGCGGTGGAGCGGCTGGGCTGGCACGAGATCCACAAGGCGGCCTGGTCCGGGCGGGAGCTGCGGATCACGCCGGCCGAGGTGGCCGTCGAGCGGGACGGCTACACCGTGCTGGTGGACGGGCCGGCGGTGTCGTTCCTGCTGCTGGAGCCGGGGGAGTTGCCCGATGAGGTGCGGGCGCGGGTGACCCGGTCGGTGGGGTACACGTCGCATCACACGCTGCCGGAGGGCTCGGTCCGGGTGGTGGGCCGGCGGGTCAGCGGGCGCAACGGGCTGAGCTGGGCGGTCCGCTACGACTCGGGTACGCCGGTGGAGTCCGGCGAGGTGGTCGAGGCGACCGACGAGCTGGTCGGGACGGCGCGGTCGGCCACCGAGACCGTGGACTGAGATCTGTCGTACCCCTTCCGTAGGGTCGGGGCGTGAACTCCCTCATCCACGCGCGCGGGCTGATCAAACGGTTCGGTGACTTCACCGCGGTCGACGGCATCGACGTCGACGTGCGGCCCGGGGAGGCGTTCGGCTTCCTCGGGCCGAACGGTGCGGGCAAGAGCTCGACCATGCGCATGATCGGCTGTGTCTCCCCACCGTCCGGCGGTGTGCTGCGCATCCTGGGGATGGACCCGCGGCGTGACGGCCCGGCGATCCGTGCCCGGCTCGGTGTCTGCCCGCAGCTCGACAATCTCGATCCCGAGCTGACCGTGCTGGAGAACCTGGTCACCTATGCCCGGTTCTTCGGCATCCCGCGCCGGGTGGCCCGTGCCCGTGCCGCCGAGCTGCTCGACTTCGTGCAGTTGGGGGAGCGGGCCGGCAGCAGGGTGGAGCCGTTGTCCGGCGGTATGAAGCGGCGGCTCACCATCGCCCGCGCGATGGTCAACGAGCCGGACCTGGTGCTGCTCGACGAGCCGACCACCGGGCTCGACCCGCAGGCCCGCCATCTGGTGTGGGAGCGGCTGTTCCGGCTCAAGCAGCAGGGTGTGACGCTGGTGCTGACCACCCACTACATGGACGAGGCGGAGCAGCTCTGTGACCGGCTGGTCGTGATGGACGGCGGCCGGATCGTGGCCGAGGGCTCACCACGCGAGCTGATCGGGGCGCACTCCACCCGTGAGGTGGTGGAGCTGCGGTTCCCGACCGACGATCAGGGGACCTATGCGGGCAAGCTGGAGGGCATCGGCGAGCGGGTCGAGGTGCTGCCCGACCGGGTGCTGCTCTACGTGGCCGACGGCGACGGCGCGCTGGCCGAGGTGCACCGGCGGTCGCTGAGCCCGTCGAGTTCCCTGGTGCGCCGCAGCAGCCTGGAGGACGTGTTCCTGCGCCTCACCGGCCGGACCCTGGTGGACTGATGATCCCGTCGGTCCACGTCCTGGAGTATCACCTGGTCAACTACCGGCGGACCTGGCGGGCGAGTGTGTTCTCGTCGCTGGTGCTGCCCCTGCTCACGATGCTGGGGTTCGGCCTCGGTGTCGGGGGGTTCGTGACCGGCGGCGTCGACGGCGTCTCCTACCTGGAGTGGATGGTGCCGGGTCTGATCGCCAGCACCGCGGCGCAGGTGGCGGTCGCCGAGGCGACGTGGCCGGTGATGAGCTGCTTCACCTGGGTGAAGACGTATTTCGCGCAGGCCGCGGCGCCGCTGCGGATCGGTGACATCCTCGGTGGTCACCTGGCGTTCATGCTGTTCCGGGTGGCGGTCAGTGCGGCGGCGTTCCTGCTGGTGGCGTTCGGGTTCGGTGCGCTGCGGTCGGGGTGGGCGGTGGCGGTGCTGCCGATCTCGCTGCTGCTCGGCGCGGCGCTCGTGGCGCCGGTGGCCGCCTACACGGCTTCGGTCTCGAGTGACAGTTATCTGGCCATTCTGATGCGGTTCGCGGTGCTGCCGATGTCGCTGTTCTCCGGGGTGTTCTTCCCGGTCGACTCGCTGCCCACGGTGCTGCGCTGGGTGGCGTGGGCGCTTCCGCTCTGGCACGGCGTCGACCTGAGCCGGGCCGCCACCCTGGGGCTGGATCCCGGTCCGGGAGCGGTCTGGCAGGTGCTCTATCTGCTGGCCTGGGCGGTGGGCGGCTGGTTCCTGGCATCCTGGCGCTATCGGCGACGGCTGGTGATCTGACGTGCTGACTCTCGTGTTGCCGCGGCGGCTGATGGCCCTGCCGGGGATGGGGCGGCGTTCGGCCGCGGTGGCCCGGCGCAACGTGGCCGCTCTCAAGACCGCCTACTGGCTGGTCATGATCGGCGGGCTGCTGGAGCCGGTGCTCTATCTGTTCTCGATCGGCGTCGGGGTGGGCGCGCTGATCGGGGAGATTCCGCTGCCGGGTGGCCGGGTGGTGGGCTACGCCGAGTTCGTGGCGCCGGCGATGCTCGCGTCGTCGGCGATGAGCGGCGCGCTGTCCGAGACCACCTTCAACTTCTTCGGCAAGATGAAATTCATGCGGCTGTACGACGGGATGCTCGCCACCCCGGTCCGGCCGATCGAGATCGCCCTGGGGGAGCTGGCGTGGGCGATGCTTCGCGGCAGCGTCTACTCGGCGGCGTTCCTGGTCCTGATGGTCGCGATGGATCTCACGACGCCGTTGCGGGCGCTGGCGGCCCTGCCGGCGAGCATCCTGGTCGGGTTCGCCTTCGGGGCGCTCGGCATGACGATCTCCACCCTGATCCGGGGCTGGCAGGATTTCGACATGATCGGCGCCGGCATGTTCGTGCTGTTCCTCTTCTCCGGCACGTTCATCCCGGCCACCGCCTATCCCGACGTGCTGCGCTGGATCGTCGAGGTCACCCCGCTCTACCGCTCGGTCGACCTGATCCGCGGCATCACCCTGGGTTCGGCCGGCCCGGTGCAGGTGCTCGACGTCGTCTATCTGCTGGTGATGCTGGCCGGCGGCCTGTTCGTGGCTGGCCGCCGGATGGAGCGGCTGCTTTGCCGATGACCGATGGTGACTCGGAAGGGACAATCCAACCCGGACGAGGTTAGGAGGCTGCTCCGGGGGGCAACAAAACCGCAGGTCGTCAGCGCACGTCGGGCCGGACCGGCTCGCCGCCTCGCGCGTCCGTCCCGGTCGCCGGTCCCGGTGCGCCGAAGGACGGTCACCGTGGTGGCAGGTCGTCACGGTGCGCCGGTGAGGCTGTCGCTTCGGCTCGGTCGTCGTTCGGCCCTGCTGTTGCTGCGGTTCGTCGCTGCGGCCCGGCTGTCGCTGCGGTTGATCGTTGCTTCGGCCTGTCGCTACTGCCCGGAGGGAACTCTGCCATGAAACTTCGACACAAGGCTGACGAGCCGTCAACAGGGGCGGCCGGCAGCGATCGTTCCACCGATGAGGCGCGCCGCAAGGGGGAGTCCGACTACGACGTGGCCGCGGCGGCCACCGCGCGTACCGGTGAGGACCGCGACGTCGACCTTGCCGCGCCGAGTCCCGACGCCGGGCCGGACAGCCCCGCCCAGCTGAAGGGCAAAGGGATCTTCGCCGCCCTGAAACGGACCTTCAAGCAGTTCTCCGAGGACAACATCTCGGACTGGGCGGCGGCGCTCACCTACTACGGCGTCCTGTCGATCTTCCCCGCCGCCGTGGTGCTGGTGTCGCTGCTGGGCATGCTCGGCAACGACGGGCAGAAGACGGTGACCGACGCGGTCAACGACCTCACGCCGAACGCGCAGTTGCGCAGTCTCGTCGACACCGTTCTCACCCAGGTGGGTGACTCGGGGGCGGCCGGGTTCGCCGCGATCATCGGTCTGGTGGTCGCCTTCTGGTCGGCATCCGGTTACGTGGCCGCGTTCATGCGTGCCTCGAACGCCGTCTACGACGTGCCCGAGGGCCGCCCGATCTGGAAGACCCTGCCGATCCGGGTCGGTGTCACCGCCGTCATCGGCATGATGCTGATCGCCTCCGCCGCCATCGTGATCTTCACGGGCGAGCTGTCGCGGGTCGTCGGCGAGCGGCTCGGCTTCGGCGGCGTCGCCGTCACGACGTGGAACATCGCCAAGTGGCCGGTTCTGGTCGTCCTCGTCAGCCTGATGTTCGCCCTGCTCTACTGGGCCTCCCCGAACGCCAAGACCGGTGGCTTCCGCTGGATCACCCCGGGCGGGATCTTCGCGGTGGTGCTGTGGGTGGCCGCGTCCGGTGCGTTCGCCTTCTACCTGGCCAACTTCGCCAGCTACGACAAGACGTACGGCACGCTGGCCGGTGTCATCGCCTTCCTGGTGTGGCTGTGGATCTCCAACATGGCGATCCTGCTCGGCGCCGAGCTCGACGCCGAACTCGAACGGGGTCGTGCCATCGCGGCCGGCCACCCGGCCGACGACGAGCCGTTCCTGGAGCTGCGTGACACCCGCAAGCTCAAGAAGGGCAGCGAGCACGGGCTGAGCCAGAACTGACCCGTCGACTCCCACCGAGGCCCGGCGAACGCGCCGGGCCTCGATGCTGCCCGGGGTGTGGCGAGAGTGCGCGCCCGTGAGGCTCGCCGAGCCTCCGGAGTCCATGGCGGTGCCGACGATCAGGGGCTGCGGACCGGTGCGGATGCGCGGGGCGTGTTCACGTGCATTCGCACGGTGGGGTATTGGCACGGCGCATACGCACGCGCAGCCGAACATTGCATGTCCGTTTGTGCGAAATATGAACATCCGGACTGTCCGGCTGTGCCTCTTCGGGACGGTCCGGCGAACGCTACCCGCTGGTCACCCCCGGCGGACGCATCCGCATGCTTCAATTAATGCGGCTGCTTTCGATCATGTTCGCGCTGGTCGTTGCATCGCACGGGGGGTGCGCCGGTGATCCGCTGCGCGGCTCAGGCTCGTACCCGAGGGCAGGCATTCCACGGATGGAGGCGCCGATGACAACTCGGCGGCACGAGATCAGCCGATCAGGTACGGACTCCGACATGGTCCATACTGGAGCCGTAAGCGCGTGCGAATGCACGTGCACCTGCACGGGTGAACTCGTCCGGGGAGGATTTTGATGCGGCTTCGACATCCCTCCGGCCGGATCGTGCACCTCAGCTGCGGCATCAGCCTAGACCACGCGGAGGACGTCTCCACCGCGATCGACCGGCTCGACACGGCCGACGCGGCACTGCGCGGGCACTTCGGGACCGGCGCCCTCACCGTGGCACTCCGACTGCCGTACCGGCTGGCTGCCGTCCTCGCCGGCGACGGACGCGCCCGCACCCGGCTGCGTGCCGAACTCGACGCCCGTGGGCTCGAGGTCGTCACGTTGAGCGGCGCGCCGCATCACGAGGGCGGCGCCGCCGGTCCGGCCGACTGGAGTGACCCGGCCCGCGTCCGGCACACCCTCGATCTGGCCCGGGTCCTCGTCGACCTGCTCCCGTTCGAGGAGGTCCGCGGAGCGATAGCCACCGGCGGGCTGGGGCGCTCCGGCGAGTGGGACGAGGCGCGGCAGAAGGCCGGTGCCCGGCACCTGTCCCGGCTCTCCGGTGGCCTCGCCGACCTCGCCTGGCGGGTCGGGCGCGCGGTCCGTGCCGGTTTCCAGCCCGGCCCCGGCGAGGTGCTCGACAGCCCGGAACAGACCGTCGCCGCGCTCAGCCGTATCGACAAGGACCGGCTGGGCATCTGCCTCGACCTGGCCACCGTGCTGCGGGACTGGCCCGGCCCGGAAGCCGGCATCGACCGGATCACCGATGCCGGCCTGTCCGTCATCTCCGCCCGGATCAGTGACCCCGCGGCCGCCTGGCAGCCCGTCCTGCGACACCTGCTCGCCGCCGACACCGCGCGCACCGAGTACGTGGACGTCGACGTCATCGGCACCGACGAGCAGCGGGGCGCGGCTCTCGCGTACGTCCTGGACGAACTGACCACTCTCGGTCTGGTGCCCGAGCAGCAGCCCTGCACCGCGCCCTGACGGCGGCGCAGCCGCCGCGAACCCGGCCCGGACATGCCTCGGCGCCGCTCCCGTCGGGGAAGCGGCGCCGTGGTGAACCGGCCTCAGTACGTGTTGCTGGTGCTGCTGCCCTTCGGCGTGGTGGCGAGCGAGTCGCTCGACGTGAGCAACGCGTCTGTGGTGTCCGTGCTGCTGTCGGTGGTCCCGGTGGTGTTGAGCTTCTCCCCGAGCTTCGACGACTGCAGCTTGTCCTTGCCCTCGGTGTACAGCTTGTTGGCCTGCGCCTGGGCGACTCCGGCGGCCTCCTGCACCGTCGGGTGCTCCCAGAGCTTCTGTGCGTTGGACCGGATCTCTTCGTACTTCTCCCGGCCGGCACGGCTGCCCAGGACGAAGCCCGCCGCGAGACCGGTGATGAACATCAGCTTTCCGCGCATGGTGGCGGCTCCTTCCGTAGTTCGACGCGCGTGCGTCTGCGGGGTGCATACCCATCCTGCCGTGGCGATACTCCCCGCATCCCGATTTCCACCCAGCTGTCGGGCCGCCGCGTGAACGGGGGTATCCCGTTCGCGGGGGGCCCAGGTGGTCATGTAGTCTGTTCACCGTCGCCAGGGAAACCGGACGACAAGCAGGAGAACCATCGCAGTGGAACGATCCCCGATAGCTCAATTGGCAGAGCAGCCGGCTGTTAACCGGCAGGTTATAGGTTCGAGTCCTATTCGGGGAGCCATCAACCAGGCCGTAAAGGCCTGGTTTTTGTGTTTCTGGAGGCTGTGCCAATGGCACAGCCTCTTTCCTTTCGGCGCCGAGCGTCCCGCGCATGCCCCGACTGCCGCCGGGCCGGCGGGCGCGGATCGGTGGTCCGCGCCCGCCGGGGCCGCTGCTACAGCCAGCCGCGCTGGGCGGCCTTGAGGCCGGCCTCGAAACGGCTGCGGGCGTTCAGGCGCTCCATCAGGTCGGCCATGACGCGCCGGGCGGTGCGGTGGGAGACACCGAGGCGGGTCGCGGCGGCCTCGTCGGTGAGTCCCTGGGCCAGGAGCTTCAGCAGCGCCCGTTCCTGCGTGGTGAGTCCCTCCCGGTCCGGGTCGGCCGCCGCGCCCAGCGGGGTCGCGATCTCCCAGACCTGCTCGAAGAGGGCGATCATGGGGGCGAGGATGGCGGTGCCGGAGACCAGCAGGGCGCCGCGGCGGGTGTTCGTGGCGTCGAGCGGGATGAGCGCGGCCCTGCGGTCGACGACGACCATGCGCGGCGGCAGGATCGCGGAGGTACGGAACTCGGCTCCGCTGTCGGTGAGGAAGCGGGCGTGCCGCATCGTCTCCGGTGAGTTCCGGATGCTGTCCAGTCCGATCGTCCGCATCCGGACGTTGCGGGCGAGGATCTGCGCGTCGTTGCGACCGGCGTGCTCCAGCGCGGCCGGGGACTGCGCGCCGCCCGGCATGAACGTCATCACCTCGTCGCGGGCCTCCTGCGCGAGCAGCTGGAGCTGGTCACGGACCGCGTCCATGCCGAGGAGTTCGCTGGCCACCGGTCCGGTGGAGCGTTCGGTGTGGCTCAGGCCGTCGATGAGGCGCGCGATCGCGGCCTGACTCTGGGCCACCTCCTGCTGCCGGCGAGCCAGGTCGGCCTGTTGCCGGGCCAGTGCCACCCGCAGTCCGACCTCCGGATCCACGACGTGGATGCCCTGTGGTGCCTCCGTCGACTCGCGCAGGAGAGCGAGGTCGAACAGCGAGTCCAGGGCGGTGCGGACCTGTTCCTCATCGACGCCGAGGTGGTCGGCCAGCTCGGCCACGCTCCGGCTGGACTCCTCCAGCAGTGAGCGGTAGACCGATTCCGTCGTCGTTGGTAATCCCAAGGCACCCAACATTGAATCTGCTCCCCCCGCAGCAAAAACTTTGATCTTGGACCGCGATGGTTGCACAGGCGGACACCAGTATCAATGGACTCTGGGGCTCCGCGTCGCCGGGTGGTTGCTCAGCGTGGTCGTGGCCGCATTGGTCCACGGCCGCTTCCGGCCAGGCCTTCTCTCTTCCGTACGTGGTCCGGTGGCGGCGAAGATATTCCCAGAACGCAGGCCGGCACCCGGGAAACGGCAAGCGATTCGAATCAAGCTTTGAATTCCACTGCTCTTTCGAACGGGGTCGTCTCATGTCTGCACGCATTAATTACACTGGTGCCGCTCTTTCCCTCCTCGTCGGTGTCCTGGCGTTCGCCGGTTTGGTCGGCGGGGACCGGGGCACTGGCGGCGGGGAGACGCCGGGAACGGTGTCCGTGCAGATCGCCGACGGCCCGTCCGGAAGCCTTATCTGGGACTGATGTCTGATGCGGCTGGCCATGGTTTCCATCGTTCCGAGCGGTGACCTCGTGCTTCCTGTCAACGAGGCCGCGGTGCTGGACACGATCTGGGCGGCCGTTCTACCGGAAGACCTTGTCGAGCACCTGTCGGTGCGGGTCCTGCAGTGCGAGATCGTCGTCGGTGTCTTCGCCGCGATGGTGGACGCGGAACGACTGCGGACGATCGCGCTGGATCTGGTGACACGTGCCTGCGAAATGTCGCCGCTGCTGCGCGGTGGGATCACCTGCCGGAACCGCAGCGTCGCGAATCTTCTTCTCTAGCTCTATCCCTCTTTTCTGACTTTGACAGTCGGATGCGGCTGTCTGAAATCAAACGGAGCTTTCCATGCGAGCACGAATCTCCTCCCGTCCATCGAGGAACGTCGATGCACCGACCGGTGGGGCGCGTCACAAGGTGAACAGACTGCTGGCCGGAGCGCTCGGACTCGTCATGGCCACGGGGCTCGGCGCCGTCGTCGGGGCCACGGCCACCGCCGTCGCCGCCCCGTCCGCGGCGTCCGCGGCCTCCTCGGTGAACGGCCCGATCAGCCGCAAGGAGGTCATGGACCGGGCCGAGTTCTGGGCCGACCTGGGTCAGCCGTACAGCCAGACGACGTGGTCCGGCGATCCGCAGGGCAAGTCGTACCGCAACGACTGCTCCGGACTGGTGTCGATGGCCTGGCACGTGGACGGCAGTTTCACCACCGGCACCTTCCCGGGCAGTGGGCTGGCCAGCCCACTCGGCAGCCTGCACGACCTGAAGCCGGGCGACGCCATCCACAAGGACGGGCACATGGAGTTGTTCGCCTTCTGGAAGAACGAGCGCAACCACAGCGAAGGCGCCTATGTCTACTCCTTCAACAAGGACGGCGAGCCGGTCCGGTCGCCCAACGAGGAGAACCGCAAGGGCAACATCGGGTACAACAGCTGGTCCGACATGTCGACGTACCGGGCGTGGCGCTACAACAAGATCGTCGACGACTACCGCCCGTTCGACAGCTTCACCGGTGACGCCAAGACCGACCTGGTGATTCACAACGGCACTGATGTCGGCGTGCGCAAGGGGACCGGCTCCGGTTTCTCGGACCTGGGTGTGGTGACCTCGGGGTGGGGCCGGTTCCACGGTATGAAGGTGGCCAACGGGATGGGCCGGCTGTTCTACGGCGATTTCAACGGTGACCACTACACCGACATGATCGTGCATTCGGGCACTGATGTGTCGGTGCGGTTGAACAACAAGAGCAACGCGTTCGGTGGCGGCACCGTGGTCAGTTCGGGCTGGGGCCGGTTCCACGGTATGGACGTGGCCGACGGTCTGGGCCGGTTGTACTTCGCCGACTACAACGCCGACGGGTACACCGACATGGTCGTCCACCATGGCACCGAGGTGTGGGTCCGGCTCAACACCACGAACGGCGGCTTCGACGGCGGTCGTCTCGTGAGCTCGGGCTGGGGCCGCTTCCACGGGATGAACGTCCCCAACGGCATGGGCCGGCTCTACTTCGCCGACTACAACGCCGACGGCTTCGACGACATGATCGTGCACTCGGGCACCGACGTCTCGGTCCGCCTGAACAACAACGCCAAGGGCTTCACGCCGGCCGGAACGGTGAGCTCGGGCTGGGGCCGCTTCCACGGCATGGACGTGACCGACGGTCTGGGCCGGCTGTACTTCGCCGACTACGACGGTGACGGCTTCGACGACATGGTCGTCCACCAGGGCACCGACGTCTTCGTCCGGCTGAACAACACCGCCAGCGGGTTCGACGGTGGCCGGCTCGTCACCTCGGGCTGGGGCCGGTTCCACGGCATGCAGGTGACCAACGGCCTGGGGCGTCTCTACTTCGCCTGATCCGCCTCCGCATCGCCCCTCGCACCTCCCTTCGCACCACCGCAGTCGTCCGGGTCTGCTGGGCCACCCCCTCGCCCAGCAGACCCGGCCACCCCCTCTGGAGACGCCATGACCCTCGGAAACTCGTTCAAGCGCGGCATCACCGCGGCCCTTGCCGGTGGACTTCTGATCACCGGAATGTCCACCGCCGCCCAGGCCGCCCCGGGACCGGCCCAGCCCGCGGACTACGGAATCCTGGCCATCTCGAACACCGCGTGCACCGTCGGCGGCCCGACCGGCAACGACGGTAGCCTCGCCGACGCACTCAACGGGGTGCTCACCGCCAAGCTCGACGGCTACATGACCGCCTACCGGGTGTCCTGCGCCCGGGAGATCGTCGAAGCGGTCCGGGAGCGGGGCCTGGCCCGCCGGGCGGCCGTCATCGCGGTCGACACCGCGATCGTCGAGACGGGACTGCAGAACCACGACGTCGAGGTGGACCACGACAGCCTCGGCCTGTTCCAGCAGCGCGCCTCCTGGGGCAGCGTCGCCAACCGGCTCGACCCGGCGTGGGCCACCAACGCGTTCCTGACCAAGATGATCGACAAGTACCCGAACAACGCGTGGCAGAGCGCGCCGGTCGGCGAGGTCGCCCAGACGGTCCAGGTCTCCGCCTATCCCGACCGCTACGCCGTCGAGGTCGGCGACGCCACGAAGATCGTGGACGCGGTCTGGGACCACGCCGTCGACCGCCCGTTCGACAGTTTCACCGGTGACGCCAAGACCGACCTGGTGATTCACAACGGCACTGATGTCGGCGTACGCAAGGGGACCGGCTCCGGTTTCTCGGACCTGGGTGTGGTGACCTCGGGGTGGGGTCGGTTCCACGGTATGAAGGTGGCCAACGGGATGGGCCGGCTGTTCTACGGCGATTTCAACGGTGACCACTACACCGACATGATCGTGCACTCGGGCACTGATGTGTCGGTGCGGTTGAACAACAAGAGCAACGCGTTCGGTGGCGGCACCGTGGCCAGTTCGGGCTGGGGCCGGTTCCACGGTATGGACGTGGCCGACGGTCTGGGCCGGTTGTACTTCGCCGACTACAACGCCGACGGCTACACCGACATGGTCGTCCACCAGGGTTCCGACGTCTTCGTCCGGCTCAACACCACGAACGGCGGGTTCGACGGCGGTCGTCTCGTGACCTCGGGCTGGGGCCGGTTCCACGGCATGCAGGTGGCCGATGGCCTGGGCCGGCTGTACTTCGCCGACTACAACGGTGACGGCTTCGACGACCTGATCGTGCACCAGGGCACCGAGGTGTGGGCGCGGCTCAACACCACGAACGGCGGCTTCGACGGCGGTCGTCTCGTGACCTCGGGCTGGGGCCGGTTCCACGGCATGCAGGTGACCGACGGCCTGGGCCGGCTGTACTTCGCCGACTACAACGGTGACGGCTTCGACGACATGGCCGTCCACCAGGGTTCCGACGTCTTCGTCCGGCTCAACACCACGAACGGCGGCTTCGACGGCGGTCGTCTCGTGACGTCGGGCTGGGGTCGCTTCCACGGCATGGACGTGGCCAACGGCCTCGGGCGGCTCCACCTCGCCTGACCCGGCACCGCACCCGCGCCTCCCATCGGTTCACGCCGGTGGGAGGCGCGGTCGCGTGTCCGGCCCCGACCGTCAGGGGCCCGGCACGAGGGTCGTGGAGCGCGAGACGGTGATCCTTCTGGATCGGGTCGGTGTCGGTCGTACCCCCGTGTGGGTTTGATCCCGCGGCCTCCGGCCGCCTGTCGCTTTCGCCTCCTCCGCGGCAGTTGCCCGGGTACGCTGAGTATCGCGTTGATTGCAGTCAGTGAGGTGGACATGTCGCAGCCGGTAGAGGTGGACGTCGTCATCATCGGCGGCGGGCTCGCCGGGCTGTCCGCTGCCCGCCGTCTGGACCGGGCCGGCGTCGAATGGCTCCTGGTGGAAGGCTCCGACCGGATCGGCGGGCGGGTCGCCACCGACGTGATCGACGGCTGGCGCATGGACCGCGGATTCCAGACGCTCAACACCGCCTACCCCCGGCTGCCCGCACTCGTCGACATCGACGCGCTCGACCTGCGCTACTTCACCTCCGGCGTGCTGGTGCGCCGCTGTGGCGAGCTGCACCGCCTGGAGAACCCGGTCCGCGAGCCGCTGATGACACCGCAGACCCTGATCTCCGGCATCGGCACCCTCACCGACCGGCTCAAGTTCGCCGCCCTCGCCACCCGCTGCGCCACCCTGCCGGTCCACCGCCTCCTCGACATGCCGGAGACCACCACCCAGGAGATGCTGCGCGCCGCCGGGCTCTCCCACCGGATCATCGAAGAGGCGCTGCGGCCGTTCTTCTCCGGCGTCTTCGCCGACCGGACCCTCGACACGTCCAGCCACGTCGCCGCGATGGTGCTGCGCTCGTTCGCCCGCGGCCGGATCGGGGTGCCCGCCGCCGGCATGGCCGCGCTGCCCGCCGCGATCGCCGGGCCGCTGCCGTTCCCGCAACTGCTGATCGGCGCGCGGGCCCTCGCCGTCGGGCCCGGAATGGTCGTCACCGAGGGTGGCGAGGTCCGGTGCCGGGCGGTGATCGTCGCCACCGACCCGATCGGCGCCGCGACCCTGCTGCCCGACCGGCTGCCCCGGCCCGACGTGCACAGCCTCACCACGTTCTACTTCGGCGCCGACCGCGCCCCCGTCGACGAGCCGATCCTCCTGCTCGACGGCGACCGGCGGGAGATCATCGCCAACACCGTCGTGATGAGCAACGCCGCCCCCGAGTACGCCCCCGGCGGCAAGAGCCTCATCGCGGCCACCGTCGTCGGGATCTCGGCGCCCTCCGGCGCCTCGGAGACCGTCATCCGGGTCGAGCTGGCGAGGATGTACGGGGTGCCGACCGACGACTGGGAACTCCTCGGTGTGGTCACCGTGCCGCAGGCTCTCCCCGCCGCCCGCCCGCCCCAGACCCGGCTGCGCAAGCCGGTCCACCTCGGCGACGGCCTCTTCGTCGCCGGCGACCACCGGGACAGCCCGTCGATTCAGGGCGCGATGGCCGGCGGCTGGCGCACCGCAGGATCAGTCCTGGCATCACTTGGTGCCCGGGTAGGCGTTTAATGCCTGTTTCAGGGGGTTTCAATGAGCGACATCAACCCGGAGAACTACGCTGAATTCACCACCCAGGACGGCCCCGAATGCCCCAGCTGCTCCGATGAGGAGACGCCCCGGGTGGAGGATCTCCAGCCACCGGACATGGTCGAAGATCCCCGGCGACAGATCATTCTTCTGCCGAAATCCCTGGTGCCGTGATAGATCGCTAGGCTCGGGGGCGGGGCACGGGATAGGATCGCCGCCGGTACGGGGCGGTAGCTCAGTGGGTTAGAGCAGTCGACTCATAATCGATCGGTCACGGGTTCGAGTCCCGTCCGCCCCACCAGGTTTGGCATTGCGCGAACCGGATCCGGTTCGTTGCCGTCGCCGGTGGACGTAGCGGGTGTCGCCGCGTCCACCGCGACGGGCTCGTCGCGGGGCAGCCGGAACACGGGGATGATCTCGTCGTCGATGATGCGGATCTCGGCGATCAGCTCTTCGATGATGGCCTTGCGTTCGGGTGAGTCGCCGTTGGCGATCACGTGTTCGAGGCGGGCTCGGGTCTTCGCGAGGGTACTGGGTGACGGTGCGACGGGTTCGTCGCTGATCAGGTCGGTGATCTCGTCGCGGCGGACTTTGAGGGCTTCGATCTCGGTACGGAGTTCGCGCAGGCGCGGGCCGGTGTCTTCCTCGTCCATGGTGCCGTTCTCGAACGCCGTTCGGTATTTGTCGCGTGCGGTGGTCTTGGCGGTGATGGCGGCTTCGATGGCGTCGAGTTCGGCGTGCCGGTCGGCATTGGTGTCGCGGTGGTGGGCGCGCGCCTGGTTGATCGCGGTGGCGATGAGTGTGTCGGCGTCGCGGTAGAAGTCGTGGAGGGCCTGGAGGACGGCTTCGTCCATGGCGGGGGCGTCCAGGCGGGGACTGGTGCAGCCGTGGGCGCCGTATCGGCTGCGGGAGTAGCAGGTGTAGTAGTGGTAGCTGCGGGTGCGGCCTTTCGCTGAGGTGCCGATGTACTTGTTCTTGCAGCGTGGGCAGGTGATCAGGCCGGTGAGGTGGTAGTCGGATCCGTTCATGGCTCGCTGGTTGTGGGCGTCGGAGCGGGAGTCGGCGATCTCGCGGATGTGGTCCCAGGTGGGGCGGTCGATGAGCGCGGGGTGGGCGTCGGGGACGTGGGTGTCGCCGTAGACGATGTCGCCGGTGTAGGCGGGGTTCTCCAGGAGACGGCCGATCGTCATGCCGGACCATTTCTTGCCGGTGCGGTTGGTGATGCCGCGCCGGTTGAGTTCGTCGGCTATGGCGCGGGTGCCGAGGCGTTTCTTCACGTACATGCGGACGATTTCGCAGAGGATCGCCGCCTCGTGCTCGTGTGGTGTGAGTTTCTGGGTTGCTCGATCGATGAGGTAGCCGTAGGGGCGGTTGCCGCCGGGCCATTTTCCTTTGGCGGCTTTGGCGTTCATTCCGTTGATGACGCGATCGATGATGGTTTCTCGTTCGAATTCGGCGAAGACGCCGAGGAGTTGGACGAGCATGCGTCCGATGGAGGTGGAGGTGTCGAACGGTTCGGTGGCGGAGGTGAACGCGACTCCGGCGTCTTCGAGTTGACCGAGCAGGTCCAGAAGGTCGGACAGGCGGCGGGAGAACCGGTCGACGCGGTAGACGAGTAGCACGTCGTATCGGCCGGCTGCGGCGGCGCGCAGAGCGCGTTGCAGGCCGGGTCGTTCGGTGGTGGCGCCGGACGCGTCGTCGGTGAAGGGTTCTCCGGCGATGATCCATCCGGGCTGGGAGTTGACGTACGAGGTGAGCGCGGCGAGTTGGGCGTCGATGGAGAACGGCTGGTGCTCGTCGTCGGTGGAGCGACGCAGGTAGAGAGCGACGCGGCGCGTGCCGGTGGGGGTGTCACCGAAACCGGGGCGTGGGCGGCGGCGTCGGGAGCGGGCGGTGGTGGCTGCCACGAGCGTTTCCTTTTCGAGGGGTGGTGGGGCGGGGTGGCGCTTGTCGCGCCACCCCGCCTGGTCGTGCGTCATGCGGTCAGGTCGTCGGGGTGTTCGCGTTCGTAGCGGGCGATGAGGACGGCGAGTGCTTCCACCGCCCTGGCGTATTGGGCGTCGGTCATGGGGACCGTTTCGATGTGGTGGATTCGGATGTCGGTTATGGCGGCCTGTTTCCGGCCCGATGCGGTCCGTGATTTTCTGGCTTCTCTGGATCCTGGACCGGTTTCGACAGGCGCATTTCGATGATACCCGATTTCTGTTGCTGAATGGTCGGGGTCGCGCGGCATATGCCTCCATGAGAGATACGCAAGATTGAGTGTGGCGCGTGACGAATCATGTGCTCGTATTCCTTTCTTCATTGCGGCTTCTGCAATTGCATCTTGGCTGACCAAAGGTTCTTGGCGCGAGCCGTGGCCGGCACCCCGACGGGGTGCCGGCCACGGTGAGAGCGTGCGAGTGCTACTGGAGTTGTGGTGCCGTCTGGTCGTCGGTGACGAAGACGTCGAGCAGTGCGACGGCGTGGCGTAGCCGGGATTGGGCGTCGCGGTTGCTGGTGGAGTACTGCAGGTCGGCGTGGAGTTGGTCGACGACGCCGATGACTGGGGCGGTGCGGATGGCGGCTTGGGGTGTGCCGCGTAGCCAGGTGGTGGCGAGTTGCCGGGAGGCGGCCGCTGCGGCGAGGTTCGTCGTGGAGGCCGCGTAGTTGCGGCGGCCGGTGTCCGGGTGGTGTCGATTGGTGGGTCCGGGCGGTTCGGTGGTGAAGATGCGTAGCCATCGGACGGCGCGGCGTAGGGCGTGGTGGGCTTGTTGGTCGCTGATGTGGTCGTCGCGCAGGATGTCGAGGAGTTCGGCGACCATGGCGATCACTGGGGCGGTCTGGACCGCCTTGCTCGGATGTGCCAGCAGGGTTGCGGTGAACCACTGCACGTCGTGAGGGTGGCGGATCGGTTCCGGTTCGCCGAGTAGTTCGGCGAGGGTTCGTGTCGTTTGCATGTCGTCTCCGTGGTCGTCGGTCGGGAGCGGCGGCACGCTGGTCTTCGCGGGGTGCTGCTCGTTGGTGTCGTGGTGGTTGCTGGTCGTGGTGGTTTCGGGTTCGTGGGCGTTCATCAGGTGTGCTCCGTGATCTCGTGGTCGTCGTACGGGAGTTCGGCGAGGCGTAGTCGGGGACCGTGGTGGCCGTGCAGCCACCACACGTTCTCGGCGGGTGACTGGCCGGTTGCGGTGGCGTGGTCGCTGGCGGCGGTGGCCACCAGGTCGGGGACGTCGGTGTCGGTCAGGAGGTGGTGGAGGTTGAGTTCGCGGCGGGTCGAGGGCAGCCAGAACAGCACCGGCCATCGCCAGCGGGTCATGTCCGCGAGCCGCACGTAGTTGATGATCTTGTTGGCGAGGACGGTCAGGCTCTCGGTGCCGAGATCCATCTCGAGCAGGAACGGCACCTGCCAGTCGTGTTCGGCCCAGACGCCGTGGGCGTCCGGGCGAGGCAGGCTGGTGAGCAGCATCAGGCTGGGGTCGTCGCCGGTGCGGAAGAAGGCTCCTCTCTCTTGCAGGGTGGAAGCGGACCGCCACTGGATCAGGCGGCTGCCGGGGTGGGTGCGTTCGTGGCCGGCCAGGTCGACGAAGAACTGGTTGGTGGCCAGCAGATGCGGCAGGTTCGCCCGGGAGGTCAGGTGCTGGCGGCGCTGCCGCGCCTGGTCGCGACGTGGGAGGGGGTCGCGGCGTTGGGCGGCGACGATCTCGGTGCCGAGTTGGTCGAGCAGGTAGTGGTACGGATAGGAGCCGCCCTCCCAGCGCTGTGGCCGGAACCGGGCCACCACACCCAACGCGAGAAGCTTGAGCAGCCGCCGCTGACAGAACGTCAGCGACCCGAACAGGGCGGTGTTGATCTGGTCGGTGGTCAGGACGCCGTGGTCGTAGAGCCAGCCGAGCAGCCGCAGATCACGGCCGGTGAGAGCGGACTGCGCCCGCAGTAGGCGCTGTTCAGTGCTGGTAGGGATAGGCATCACCCCCCGGGGAGACCCCAGACGAGGGTCTGTCGCAGCACACGACGACCGTCGCCGGATAGCGGCTGACCTGGGCTGACAGGTGGACGATGGGGTCGGTGTGGGGGTCGGTGTCAAGACCGACCCCCACACCGTCACCCGGACACACTCCGGCACCGACACCCCGGCCCCACCCAGCCAGTCGGTCTGAGTCGAAAGCCGTGCTGGTCCCGTTCCGAGGAAGGGATGCGTCGGCTGGTTGACCTGGTGGCGCTGTGATCGATGGTCCGGGCGTGCTGTCGCAGTTGGGTGCCAGTTGGGTTCCGAGCGAAGTAGACAGCAATGGTGATGGACCGTTGGTCGCGGGCGTGACAGGTTCTGACAGATCGACCGCGGGCGTTGGGCCTGGACTTCGGCAGGAGCACGGAGGTACCTTCCGTGGCCCTGCTGACGGGCGGTTCATGGACACTCCTTCTCGTTGATAGGACGGCAGGCGGCTCGCCGCAGCGCCGCCGACGCCCGTCATCACGACGGCGAGCCGGTGACGGCGGCAGTCGGCAGGTCGGCTTTCCCCGTGGTCGGGGGTGCGTCGCCGTCTCCGGTTGATGCTTCGGGGCGGGCGGGTTGGTCGCGGATGAGCTTGACCAGCGCGGACGCCCGCGCATTGGACATCGCGTGGCCCTGTCGGCGGAGCACGTCGGCCAGGGCTTCGCGTGACAGTGGCCGACCCTCGCGGGCCAGGTCGTCCGCGGCTTTGCGGGCGACGGGGAGTAAGTCGCGGATCTCGTCATCGACTGTCGCGGGTGGCGGACCGTCGTCCGCGACGGTTGGTGGTGGCTGCGGACGTCCGGGACCGTCCGGGACGGCCGCCGAGGCCGGGACCGTGACGGCCGGACCGTGCCCGGCTCGGCCGAGTGCGATCTTCACCATGGCCAGGAACCCGACCGCTGGTAGCGCCGCTGCGAGCCAGCCGATGACCGACGGTTCGGCCTCCACGACCTGCGCGCCCAGCGACAGCACCACAGCGACGACCAGCACCACGGCTGGGAACCACAGGTGAGCACCGAGGCGTTTACGGCGCCGTAGTTCCAGGCCGCCGGCCACGGACATCAACTCCAGCACCACGGCGTCGGCCCACGCCAGCCACCCTGGCTGGCCGTGAGCCTCGGCGACGTCGTGCACGTGCGTGAACGAGGCCGCCGCCGCGGCCGCCCCGATCGCCAGCATGATGACGACCTGGACGACACCCTCGACCCGGGCGGCACGGTCCACCCGTGTCGGGAGTGGAGTGTTGGGTTCGCTCACCGGCGGCTCCGTACCGGTGAGGCCCGGCCGTGCCGGGCGGTGGGAAGAGTTCCGGTCGCGGTGACAGGTCGTGACAGATCGCGAACGGGCGCGGATCGGCGCTGGTGACAGATCCGGCGCGTATCCTGCTCTCCCCAAACAGCGTGACAGTGATCGATAATCATGGTTTTACTCTCCACAAGAGACGACGAACCTGCCCGCGGCAGCGGAGCAGGGGACGAACGAAGCAGCCGCCGCAGCCCGAGGGCGGCGACGGCGGCACGCAAGCAAGAGAGCGCGGGCTTGCTACAGGAGAAAGGGGCGGCTCGACGCCGTTCTGGACACCAGACCGACAAGATTTTTTCCAGCGATCACACCGGCGACGGGGGTTGGTGGTGCAGCCGAACAGATCAACACCACTGTCGCGGCGCGCTGAGCTGGGCCTACGGGATCTCACTCCGCTCGTGCTGCCGGGCAGCCGGGACGGCATAGAAGCTCGGCACGGGCCGCTGTTCGACTGGTTCGAGGACCGCTTCGCGATGCTCAACTGGACCATCCCGGCCGATCGCCTTGGTCCCGGCCTGCCGCCCAGGGACATGCGGCCCCGCATGCTCCTGCGGTTCCTGCTCGAAGACGCCGACTACCCCCAGCGGGACAAGATCTGGGCCGCCGTCATCACCGGCGCCCGCCGGCCAGCGACTGCCGAGCCCTACCGGCTCCTCGCGATCAACCTCGCCGTTCGCGGCCTGCGCCGCTCCCGCAAGCGCGTCGTCTTGGCCCACCGCGACGACACCGCCGACATCGACCACGACCTGCTCTACGGATTCCTGAAACGGATGACGACCATCGACGTCCGGGCGACGAACCTCGGCATGAAACTGATCGAGAGCGGCATCACCCACGCCAAGGGCCAACAATCCCGGCCATCCCAACAACCCCGGAAACCCCGGAAGCGCCGACCACCTGCGGCCATGGCCGACAGCACGCCCGATGAGGAAATCAGTGCCCTCTTCCACGAATTTCTGGCCGCGCTCGCCGCCGATGGAAGGCCGCTGGCCGAGCGGGACGTCAAACTGCTCACCATCACCGGTTTCGACCACGTCAGCATGAAGGACGCCGCCGACCAACTCGGCATGAGCTTGGACGCCGCCTACAAGCAACGCCAGCGCGCCATGACCCGCTTCCTGAAGTACCTCGCCGCCCGCGACCGGGAACCCGACGAGAAACCGGCCGGTGGAGTTCGCGGGAAGTCGGCTACCGGTCGCGGTGCCACGGCATCCGCGGAGGCGGCGGCAGCATCGACTCGTCGAACGGCTCCGCACCCTGGCCCACCGCGACCAACTCGCCGATCAGCGCCGACAGCTCCTGCTGCCAGCTCGGATCACGATCGATCCGCAACACCCCACGGATCCGATCCGACACCACCAACACCGGACCACCCGAACGACCGGCCACACTGAAATCCGGCCCATGCACCAGCACGACGGCGCCCGCGACACCGGACTGGACCGTCACCTCCGGCGGGAACGGGCCCGACCGCGCGATGTCCCACAACACCACCACGAGATCAACCAGCACGACCTCGTCCTCCAAGAACACCACGTACGACGACGCCGCACCTCGCGACCGAGCCGGCCACACCGAGGCCGGCATGTCGCGGAGTTCCGCTGCCAGCGAGCCAGCCAACGTTTCGCGACTGGTGACCGCCGCAGCGGGCGCGGCGGCGGCCTCGGTGTCGCTTACCGCGCTATGGGGGCGGCTGTCTGCCGGATCAGAGGTCGCCATCACGTGAACCAGCCTGCCACCATCCGTAAGACGCTGGAAGTCAGCGGGCACGCTCTCCGCGGCCCGACGGGAACTGGATCGTCTAGCTCTTGGGCTGTTCGCCCTGCTCAGTGACGAAAACGCCGACACCGGAGAGGCCCTCGACGAGTCCTTTCGCCTTGAGCCACTGAATCGCGTTGCGCACTACGGTGATCGATACGTCGTACTGCGCTCGTAGTTCGGCCGTACTCGGTAGACGGTCGCCCGGTTTGAGACGACCCGATTCGATCTGCGTGCTGATGTCATCGATGATCAACTGCGTTTTGGACTTCGCCACGTCTTCTCCCTGGTCCGCACGACCAGTGGACCATGTGGCGACTTCCAGCCGCAAGCATAAGGACGCATCTTGTCGCATCTAGGTGTTGCCTTATGCATAAGGTTGGGTTAGGTTGCTGGTTGTCGCTCCCCGGTCCGCAACCCAGCGAGTGACCGGCCATGGCATCCGCGTGCCGTGGCCGTGGAACACCCCGGCCGGTCGTGACGCACTGCGTCCACCGGCCGGGCCCCGACGACAGCGAAGGAGGTGCCTCGAACTGACGGCCCACATCTATGACGTACGGGTCGGACGAATCCGCGACCAACCTCTCGAGATTTAAGGAGGACCGCGATGATCAGCCCGAGTGATCCCCTGTGGCGAGCGGCCCAACAAGCCGCCGACTGCTTGTCGCAGGCCGGCTACGCGTTCGTCGAGGACGACCGTATCGAAGGACTCGCCACGACTGTCCAAAGGTTCCTGGAATCGGTCGGCATCCCGACGAACCCTGGCGGTGAGACTCGTCGAAGCGCATGACCATGCCGGCGCGGGCTGTTCTGCTTCATCAGCGACGCAGCGCGATGCCATGTCGCTGACGGCGGCTCAAATCAGCGCCGTCACCGCCAGAACCAGGATCCAGGCGAGGAAGCTACCGCCGAAGCAGATCAGCCCGCCCAGCCGCGCGGAATGCTCGACGTCGCCCAACGACTGCGCACGCGGCCGACCGAACACCGAGATGACGATGTAGGCGGCGAAGTACGCGATAGCAGGCAGGCCGCACATCGACCACAACAACGTTCCTGCCGAAGCCCCATCGGACGGAGCGAGGATGAACAGACCGCAGGCAACCAGCCACGTGCAGAACGCCGCGACAGAGTAGATCAGCGCGTTACGGCCTACTGGCGACATCGTCGGGAAGAGGGCAGGCCGCATGCCGCGTTCCTCGGCCTTCCGGGCCTCGACGTCAGCCTGGTTCACCGCGTCCCAGGCTCGCCGAAGTGCTTCATCGACGTCGTTCAGCCCAGTTCGCGCTGTGCCGCCGAACGACGGATGTGGCTCCCGTAACCGCTGCGCCAGAGCAGGGAGGTGTTCCCCTTGAACGTTCAGCCGTCGTTTGAGCTTGTCGACCTCGGCCCGGCCTGTGAGGGCTCGCTGCCGGACCTGCGTAGACCTCGCCTCTTCCTGGCTGCGGGCATCGGCGAGTTGGCGCGCGAGGTCAGCGTATTCAGGCCATCTCATGGCGGCCCCGCATCACGAACATCACCGTTCCGGCGAAGCTTCGATCGCAGCCTCAGCCCGATCGAGGAGATCCCACCAGTGCTCGCCTTCATCGCAGTAGGAGGCAAGAAGATTGGCCGCGATGACGTAAGCAAGGATGATCACGCGTTCCATCGGCAGGATCTGATCGACTCGCGTTCCGGAGTGAGCTGCCTGAAGGTACTTGTTGACCTCGTCGTCGGCTACGCCGACCCACTTTTCAGCGGTTGCAACCTCTCCTGCGATTTCAGCGAGCTCCTCGTTGGTCGACCGTGCGCCTTCGTTGAGGTCGTACAGGACATAAAGCGACACCGCCGTAGCAAGGTTTAGACCGTGAATAGCGGCCTCATCACCGGTGAACGCGCCGAGAGCTTGTTGCAGGCGGGCAAGGTCCTTGCCAACTACCGCTCCAAGCGCCTCGCGTACGAGCGGCTCCACACTGAAGTCAATCTTTCCCACCATCAGTCCTTTCGGTTCTTCCGTAGCTCGTCGACGAAAGATCGGATCGCGGCGACGGCAGCGATCGCAGCGATCGCCACGCCGGCTACCGCTTTCACCGGCACCGGCATGAACTCCTGCCACGGCGACCAGGCGACCGCCGTCGCCGCTCCCATTGCCCCGATTGCGGTCGGAGTCAAGTATCGGCGTGGCGGCGCCTTGGCGTGCTGCTCCTCAGCGACGCGTCGCGCTGCCGCTCTCCTTCGTCGCTCCTTCTTGGTCAGGCGCTTGGGTTTCCGCGGAGAACGTGCGGGCGGTCCTGTGCTGCCCCCGCCGCTACCTCTTCAAGTGCCGTCGGCGACGGCTCGGGCCTGGCTGATGGTGTCGTTGGCGATGTCGATCGTGCCGTGCACCTGTTGGGAGAGCTTCTCGATACTCTCCTTGACCGTGGTGAGGCCGGCGACGGTGGCGGTAGCGCCGAGGGCGACGGCCTGGTTGACGGCTTCGTCGGTTTTCGAGGCTGCGGCGTTGGCGGCGTTGCTGGTGTCGTTGAGTTCGTCGATCACCCCTTGCAAGGCGGCGATCACCTCATCGATCGCGGACATCGGCGTGTCCTCCTTCTCGAAGCGTGGTAGTGGCATAGAGGTCTACAGCCGCGAGCTCATCCCGGTTCGTTGATCTCGTCGTGGCGGCCGGGGCGTACGAACGGCACGATGAGCCGTTGGCGTTGGTCGTGCCGGTCGAGCAGCAGTGCCCGGTTGGATCGTGGCTGCCAGGACAGCGTGTGGTCACCGAGCAGCGAGGACAGCTCGCTGCCGGGGACGTTGAGCGCGACCAGGCAGGCCACGTCTTCGCGGCCGGCGGAGCCGCCGATGGCGTCGGAGAAGCGGCGGGCGACGCGCCACCAGCTCAGCACGTGGACCCCGTGGCCAGGCCCTTGGCGGAGCACGGTGCGCAGGTCGTCGAGGCCGGTACGGCGTTCCGGGCCGCGTTCGCCCAGTAGCGGCACGATGACGTCGGCGGCGAACGCCACCAGATACGTCGGCTTGCCGGGCGCAGCGGTGGCGAGGTCGGCGAGGATCGCGCGAACTGTTCCGCCGTCGGCTTCGGTGCAGTCGTGCCCGGCAGCGGTCAAAGCGGCGACGAGGTCATCGACGACCTGGTCGGCGACGGCGGCGAAACTGGCGACCACGAAGCGGGCGGTGCCGGGCTCGTGTTGGCTGGCGAGACTGGCCGTGGCGGCGTGCAGGACGTCCGCGCCGATGGTGGAGGTGCCGAGGACGGCCAGGTGCCGGCCAGGTACGGCGTCCATGGCGAAGCCGACGGTCGGTAAGCCGACGTCGATGGCCCGGCCGACGAGGGCTTGCCGACGGCGGACCTGCGGGGTGAGCGCGCGGTAGAGCGGGTCGTCGTCGATGTGGTGCTCGGCGTAGCCGGCGAACACCGCGGGCGGCTCGTTGACCGGCGACCTGGACTGCCACAGGATGTGGCGCTGTGCGGCGAGCGACGCCGGGTCGGCTTCCGGGAACCGGACGACCCTGTTGGCATGCTCGACGCCGCCGGCGTTGTTGACCACGGCGGAGCCGACCGGGAGGCCGTCGGCGGCGGTGTTGCCGGATTCGAGGATGCCGGATCCGCCGGGCAGCGCGATCCGCAGCGGGAACTGCCCGAAGATCGAGTCCTTCTTCGTGTACAACGCCTCGATCCCGGACAGAGTCTGCGATGCCAGGATCAGATGGATGCCGTAGGAGCGGCCCTTGCGGGCGAGGTCCTCCAAGGCCGCGACGGCGTCGCGGGCGAGGGTGTCGTTGGCGCCGAACAGCACCTGGAACTCGTCGATCACGACGACCAGGCGCGGTAACGCGACGTCGGTGCTGGCGCGCAGGTCGGCAAGCTTGGTGACCCCGGCAGCTTTGAGTGCGGCGGCGCGGCGGTTCATTTCCCGGGTCAGAGCTTGCAGGACGGCGAGCCCGTACTCGCGGTCGGACTCGATGCCGACCGTGCGGGCGTGCGGGATCCAGGACGGGTCTTTCAGGGTGGGCGTGAACTCGACGAACGACACGCCTTCCTTGAAGTCGAGCAGGTACAGACCCAGTTCGTCCGGGGAGTATCGGGACGCGAGGGCGTACAGCAGGATCAACAGCAGGTTCGTCTTGCCCGCGCCGGATCGCCCGGCGAGCAGCATGTGCGGCGTCGCGTCGTCCAGTACCAGCTCGTACGGGATCCGCCCGTCCCGGCCGACCACCGTCCGCAACCCGGTCGCGGACGATTCCTGCCAGATCCGGTCCGGCATCAGCGACGCGAAGTCTGTGCGCCGGGCCACCGCCGCGGTCGCCGCCATCCGGCGGCTGACCTCAGCAGTCACGTCCTCGCTGGCACCGGGATCAAGCCGGATCGGTGCGGCAAGACCGCTGCCGTCGGCCGACAACCGGTACGGGCCTGGCGGCTCCGACATTGTCCACCAGCCGTCCCCACCCGCGCTGAGCATCGTCGTGTGGTCCAGCCGTGGTGGCCCGTCGCCGTGCATGAGCGTGGGCGGCCAGCCCGCCAGCAGCAGGTGCACCCGCGCGGCCGGGCCAGCATGAGCGATCGCGGCCAGCCGCGCCCACTCGGCACGCCCATGCCCCGACGGCAACGCGGCGACGGCTATCAGCAGCACGGGCGGTGCCTGCAGATCGCCGGCTTGCGCTGCGGTGATCTGCTGCTCCGCCTCATCCAGGGCGGTGCGCAGCCCGGCGAGCGTGGTGGCCGGGGCGGCCCACGCCTCGGCATCGATGAGCGGCCGGAACGCAGTGAACACTGCGCCGAGCATCGCCCCGTCCACCGGCAGCACCCGCACGCTGCCCTCTGGCAGTGCCGCGATCGTGCGCACCAGGACGCCGCGCAGCCATGCCGCCACGGATCGGTCTCGGGCGTCGGTGTCGATTGCCAGGTGGCCGGCGCCGACGAACGGCGCTGCTGCCCAGAACACACTGCTACGGATCGGCTCCGCGTCGCCTACCCGCAGGAACAGCGGACCACCCGACCGCGCGTCCTGACCGAGCTGACGGTTGACGATCGGCCCGTCGAGCGGCAGGCCGAGCCAGCCTGGCAGACCGGCCTGAGCCACGACCTGCAGCTGACCTACCAGCCGCCGCAGCTCACCATCGGCCGACGCACCCGCGAACTGGTCATCCTCCAGCCCAGCGACCGCCGCCTCCGCATCCAGCAGCAACGACGCAGCCTGCCGATGCAAATCCACCGCTCGCCCAAGAAACTGCGCGATCGAACCCATCGCGGTCCTCCCCGTAGCGATGCGGCATCAACCGGGCGTCACCCTATCGGACGCATGCACGTGGTGTCATTCCTTGGTCTCGATGCGTGTTCCTCGTGGGTGCAGGTTAAGTCCTCGACTTCGAGATGGAGTTACACCCTTGTCTCGTGCAGCGGTTCTGCATCCTTTCGAGAAAGGCCCTCGCCTTCCACGATGGTTTCTTGCAGTTGCCTGACGAGTTGACGCAGGCTCGCGTCGAGATCGACCTCATCCCGTGTCTGGACGATAATCTCGTCGCGCACCTCGTAGACGTACGGCTGCCAGGTCTCCCGGGCGATCCGGGTGCACTCGTCGACGACCTGCTGCCGGGTCTCGGCCGCGGCCCGGTCCTGGCTGGCCCGCGCGCGATGCGCCACGTGCTTGTCGATGAACCCGGTCAGGTAGACGGCGAGCGGAAGCGCAGCCTCGACTGGGCCGACGTACGGCTTCACATTCTCGGCCATCTTCGCCATTCGGGTCTTGTCTGCGGTTTCGCCAACCTCCTGGGTCATCGTTTTCAGCACGCCGAGCAGCATGGTCCCGATGGTTCCGGTGTGCTCCGAGATCCGGCCGGGTTGCTCCGCGGTGGCGGTCTTCGTCCCTGAGCCGAGCCTCTCCACCAGCGAGGCGAAGCCGCTCCATGTGGGTTGAGCGCGGTCCCTCTCTTTGCCCTTGCGGATCGACTGCCGTAACCGATCGAGGTGCGCCTGGTGTTTGGCGAACCACTCGCCGACCGTGCGCTGCAGCTCGCCGGCCGCGGATCCCGGCTCCCATGACCGCCGTAGCACCTCGTCGACAAGACCTTCGAGGCTGGCCTGAGCGGCCTGGTCGAGGTTGCCGAGCTGCTTCTCCCACTGGTCGCGGCGTTGCACTCCGTGGTTCGCGACCGCGGCCTGCTCGGTGTAGTCCGCCAGTTGTCCCCGCAGCTCGGACAGGGTCTCGTCGAGCACCGTCGACCAGTACCGCTGCCCGGCCGCACGCCGCCACTCGGGTAGCTCCACGGGGGACAGCCGATCGAGGGCCGCGGCGAGGTCCCGCATGCCATCCCAGTCCCGGAACTCATCCCAGATCCAGGAGCCGGGATCGGGGTCCGGCCCGGCGGTTTGGAACGGATCTTGCGCGACGACGAAGACCGGCACCCGGTCGTCCAGGCTGAACAGTTCCCGCAGCTCGCGGACCTTACGGTCGCCGATTTCGCGGTACCCAGCGCGGTTTCCTTCCGGGTTTCCGTGCGCCTCGTCGAACCGCGACACGACGAACCACATCGCCCCGGTCGGCCAGCCTCGGGTGAACAGCTGCCGGAACACGTCCCGCTCGGCGGTCACCAGTTGTGGGGGCAGGACCACGACGCCGATGTCGGTGAGCCCGACCGCGGCCATCGCGCGGGAGCTGTTCCCGGCACGCACGTCGGAGGCACCGACCTCGAATCCGGGAGTGTCCCGGACCATGCATGTGCCCATCTCGACCTCGTTGACCTCGAAGGTCTCGTGGCGTGCGCTGATCGTCAGCCAGCCGGGGACCTCGCGGCCCGCGTCGACGAGTAGCCGGCGCAGCAAGGAGCTCTTACCGGTGTCGTAGGACCCGACGAGGGTCACCACCGGCCGGTCTCGCTTCTGGAAGGCGTCCCAGTCGTCGGCGTACCGCCCAGGTGATCCGCCGGGAAGCCGCCCGAGCCAATCCTGTACCGCGTCGACGTCCACCACTGTCATTCGTTTCTCCCCATCTGCTCCGCAACCGTGATCAGGGCGTCGGCCGTCTCGGCCTGGGCCTTTGCCGTGCCCATTCGCTCGGCTATCGACGACTCCCGGGCCAAGTGTTCGTCAAGCAGCGCTTCCAGGTCCCTGGCCCGCTGTTCGAGGTAGGCGAGGTGGCCGCCCCACTGCTCGTCACGCAGGATCATGTCGACGATCTGCGCGGCTATCTCGTCGATCTCCTGCGACGCTGATTCCTGCTGCTTCTGGTGCTGGTCGGCCTTCTTCGCGTCGGTGGCCATCTCCGCGATGTCCACCGCAGAGGCGATGACCCCTAAGACAAGGCCCACCCGGGCGACGTTGGCGCTTCCCTTGACCGCGCCCCACGGCTTGAACTTGTAGTTGAACTGCTTCAGGAGCGTGTAGAACGCGTCCCGGTGACCGAGCGCCTTCGCCAGCGGCGCCACGGCACCGGCGACACTGCCGGCGCCCGAGGCCACATCTTCGTACCAGGCGGTTCCTCGAGCCTCGAACTCCGCCACCAGCTCGGGCGCCACCTGCAACTCGGCAGCCGCCATCTCGCGCCCGATCATCGAGATGTAGTCGCCGTGCCACTCGTCCAACCGGCGGGACGAGTCCTCGCGGTAACGCTCGAGGTCGGCCTCGAACTGCGGACTCTTCCACCACGACTCTACGAGTTCGGTCAGCTTCCCGGCGTCCTTGCGGTCCAGCTCGGCGACCGCGGACCTTGCCTGCACCGCGTGCCGGTCCACCATGCGACGGGCTTCCTCACGCAGCGTGCTCTCGACGAGCATGCCGTCGCGCACGGCGTCCCGGAGGCCGGCGATCACCGGTTCCAGGCGACTCAGCTCCTCCGCACCGCCGCCGAGTACCCGGCGCAGTGTGAATCGGTAACGCTTGAGGGCGGTGACCGCTGCGTCGAGGGCAGCCGACGATGCCGCTTCGGCCAACTGCTCGTCGGAGAGGCCGAACAGCGCGCTGGTCAGCGCGGCCACGCCGTCCCACAGCCGATGCTCGTCGAAGTCCGCGGGCTCGGCCGTCACCGCCCCGCCGACCAAGCCGTACGGATCCCCGGACAGGCAGTGAATCCGGTCCGGGCTCACCTCGGTGGAGCGAGCGACGAGAGCGACGCGCAACTCCTCGCATTTGCCTGCTTGCAGACTGATGAAGCGCTCCGGGGCTGCCAGGGGATCGGCGCCCATCTCATCGCATCGATTGATCAGGAACACCGTCCGCGTGCCCTTGGCCGCGGCCGTCTGCGTGCCGCGCAGCAGCTCCTCCAGTTTCGAGGTGTCGCCGACCAACAGGTTGATGTGGACCACCACGAGGACCAGAGCGGCCTCAGTGATCGCCTCGACCGCGATGGCGTCGTGCTCGACGTGCTCACTCTGCAGGCCCGGCGTGTCCACGAGATCGAACCGGGGAAACCTGTAGTAGCTCGCGGCCGTGGTCGCCGGCAGCGCCCGGGTGTCGAATGCGGCGCTCGGTCGCCGCCCGCCGTCCACCAGGATCCGGTGCACCAGCGACGACTTCCCCGAGCTGTAGTCGCCCAGCACAGCGAATGCCGGCCGGGCCCGGTTCACCCGCCAGAAGGTCCCCACGACGTCGGTCAGGCCCGGGTCACGCCGGGCAGCCTCCTCCAGGTCGTGACGCCATGAGTAGATCGCCGCCGGCGACGGTGCCCGCCATGCCGCGTCCACCGCGTCGGCTAGCCGCGTACGGTCCGCCTCCTGCCGAATCGCGTACGCCTCACGCACCACTTCGGCGATCTGCGCCGGCCGGTGGCCGATCTCGGACTCCAGCCAGTCCTCGCCCAGCAGCACCTGGGTCACCTCGGCCGGCGTCGCTCCGATCCGGTGCTGAGCCCGCCGCAGGACATCGGTCGCCAACGGTGCCGGACGGATCGCCTCGGCGTATGTCCGCAGGCTGTTGAGCAGCCCAGTAATTCGAGCACACGCCATCCGGAGCTCGATCGCGGCGCTCAGCGACTCGACGACCACCGGCGCCAGCGCGGTCCACGCCGCCCGGCGGCTCTCCTGGACGAGGGCATCCTCCTTGTCGGCGAATGTCCGGTCCACCGCCCGATGGCCCTCGGCGATGGCGTCGGCCTTCGCCTTCCGGGTCTGCTCTGCACCCTGCCGGCTCGCCCTCTTGCCGAGGTACTGCCCAACCTGCGTGACGATGCCGATGCCGGCGACTGTGGTGGCGAGTACCCATCCCGCAGGGTTCCAGATCAGCGGCAGCGCGAGGGCGCCGAGACTCGCCGCGATGCTCCCGCTCCGGGCAGCGGTACCCGCCATGCTGCCGCCCTTGTCACCGGAAATCGTCGCGGCGTGCACTGCGGTTGGCCCGTTTGCAGCGAGTCCGTGATCCACCGCGATCTCAAACTCACGCTGCAGAAAATCCTGCCGGCCGGCCCACACGGCCTGCACCGCGGTGGTCATGGCCTCTTGGTCGTACGCGGCCTCGCGGAACTCCTCCTTCCCGAATGCCTTGCGTTCGGCGAAGGCCCGCTGGATCGCGTCGTCCACGTTGACCTTGGCTTGGCGGTGACAGGCCGCGAGATACGAGGCGGCGAGATGCCGGACGAAGCGGTCCAGCGAACCCTTCGATGGCGAGGTGTAGGGACGACCCCGTGCCTGTTCGGACAGGTGGACTAGGTCTCCGCTGAGCGTCGCGTCGTGCAGCCACTCGGCACGTTCGGTTTCGTCCGGGTAGCCCAGCACGGCGAATAGCGACTCGACCCGGCGCTCCAGCGCGTTAGCTTCCCCTTCGAGTTCGGCCGCCAGGCCCTCCAACTCGCCTATCCCGTGGCGGCACCGGGACCTGATGTCTTCGCGCAACGCCGCCAGCCGCAGGTCGGCCCCGCCCTCCGCGATCGCGGCGACGATGAGCTGCTCCAGCATGCGGAAGTTCGACCAACGATCCAGGTAGTCCGTACCGAAGGTCTCCCTCGCGTCCTGAAAGTCCTCCGGAAACGGGCCTCGGAACGGGGTCGCGGCGCGCGCGTACAGGGCCCTCTGGCTCTGGATCGCAACGACCGGGACGTCGAACAACCCGATCCGGGCAAGCTGGGTGCGGATGTTATCGGCATGCTGGCGCACCGTTTCGGAAAGATGCCGGCGGCCGGATTCGCGGACCATCGCTGGGTGACGCCAACGCCCGTTACGGGAGTTGAGGACGGCCACCACCGGCTTCCCCCGGTCGAGAACCCAGTCGGCGATCTTCTCAAACTCCATCGCCTGCTGGGACTGACTGTCGAAGCACAACAGCACGATGTCGGCGATCTCGACAGCCGTACGGGCCCTGGCTTCCAGGACATCCCGGCTCTCGGAGGCACCCCAGCCGTTGATCCCGGGTGTGTCGAACAATCGGCAGTCCCGCCACTCGACATGACGTACCTCGGTGGTGAAATCGTTGTCACCGGGCGAGACGTACGCTCCGTCGAGTCGGCCGAATATCGACAGCAAGGTGCTCTTCCCCGCGCCGGTTCGCCCGAAGAACGCAACGTTGAACGTGCCGAGCGAAGCCCGCTCACGATCGAGATGACGTCGCAACTCCGCTGGAAACCCATGAACGAAGTCATGCAGCCGAGCGATAAAGCCCGGACCCCGTCCCTGGGTGAGGGCGGTGAGCAAGTCGTCCGTGATGTCGTCCAGGTGGATCAGTTCCATGCGTCCCTGCTCGACGGCCGATTGGACGGCCTCCTCGAACGACCTCTCCGCTGTCGTCAACGCATCATCACTTTCGCTGTCCGAGGGATCACTGCCCGAGGCGAAAATAGTTCTATTGCTTTACGAAACGTGCCGGCTCGGCCAGGACAGTGGCCGCGCCGTCCAAGTCGGCGAGCCTCGCGGCTAGCGTCGCGACCGCAAGCCGCTCGGGAAGAGCAGCACTGAACTTCAACCCGTCCAGTGCCCTCTTGTCCACGTCAGGAAGACAGAGACGGTCTCCTGCGTCCGCGGTCAAGGCACGCCACTCCGCGGGGGTCAGATCGCGACGCAGCCTCACCTGACAGTCATCGAAGCGCTGGGCGGGATCGATGACTTCGCCGAGGGTCGCGGCCAGCGTGGCGTTCGCGCGGAAGCCGGCCCATGTCCACCATCGCAGATCGCCCTGCCGGTCCTGAATTATGACGTTGCCGCCAGGATGGACAAGGTCGGCCTTCTCATCGCGTTCCTTGGCCAGCCGTGCAATGGCCCGCGCAGTGAGTCGGACCGGTGGATCACTGCCGAGCATTACTTCGCGGATGGCGCGCGTTAGTTCGAATCCCAAGCCCGCCCAGCCTCCGGTCGTCCACCGTGCGCGCCCACCACCGTCTGCCGGCTCGACGAAGCACCGGCGTCGCTGCCAGTCGATGTAGGTCACCCGCCAACTGCGCCCGTTGAGCAGCAGTCGCCGGTCACCTTGAACCTCCTCGGTAAGGAGGCTGGGGTCAACCCGCCCCAAGTCGGCGCGCCCCAGCAGAACAGCGAACTCCGGAGGACCGGTGAACACAGCGGTCATGCCCATGAAGTGTCGGTATCCGAACCGTTTCTCCGCCTCCGGGCCGATGAAGAGAAGACCGCCGTCGCTCTCCAGATAGCCCTGACCGGAGAGGTAGCGGACGATGGGCTCGGCACCCTGGTCGAACGGGGCCAGACCGTTCCACCATTCCGCCCAGAGCCGATCACCGACGCGGTGTTCCTGCAAGCAGAGTGCAAGAACCTGCTGGGCGATGATGTGGCGTGGTTCCGGTGGGGGAACAACCGGTTCCACCCATCCTCGGCCCCACAGCAGCAGCAGCGCCGCGGCCTTGGTGAGCGCCTCGCCGTCCCGGGTTAGGAAAAGACAGTTGCGCGTTGTGCCCGCTCTGCGCCCAGTGCGGCCGAGACGTTGCAGGAATGACGCGACCGTCGTCGGGGCGTCGATCTGGATGACTCGGTCCAGGTCTCCGACGTCGATGCCGAGTTCCAGGGTGCTGGTCGACACGATCACGCAGTCACGGGCCTCAGCGAAGGCTTGCTCCGATCGCCGGCGTTCGTCCGCGGACAGCGACGCGTGCGAAAGGAAGGTCGTGACGCCGCGTTCCCTCAGCATCTGGCCAAGCTCCTCGACCGTCTGTCGCGACTCGCAGAACACCAGCCGCTTCTCTCCGCCGTGCAATGTCGCGATCACCTTGGCGGCGTTCTGCAGCGACCCGACGTAGTCGAGTTCGATGTGCCCCGGAGGCGGTCCGGAGGCGGCCACCGTCTGTTCGGGAGCGATGATCCGGCTTGGCCGTGCATCTCGTCCCGATCCCTGAAGCCATGTCAGCAATTCGTCTGGGTTTCCCACCGTCGCCGACAGTCCGACTCGTTGGATGGGCCGTCCCAGCAGGTGGGTGAGCCGTTCGAGGACTGCCAGCAGGTGCCAGCCCCGGTCGTCACCCGCGAAGGCGTGCACCTCATCGACCACGACCGCACGCAGGCCGGTGAAGAACGACCGATGGTCGACGTTCTGGCTGACCAACATCGCTTCGAGTGATTCCGGCGTGGTCAGTAGTACGTCCGGTCGGGCGGCAAGGATGGCTTTGCGGCGAGGCGCGGTGATGTCTCCGTGCCACACCGCCGCTCGGCGTCCGAGCCATTCGGTGTAACGCTCCAGCCGCGGCACAAGGTTGTTCAACAGTGCCTTGAGGGGGCAGACATACAGGATTGACGTGCCGGTCCACCGCTCGTTGGCCATTCGTGAGAGCAGGGGAAACATCGCTGCTTCCGTCTTGCCGCCGGCGGTGGGCGCCAGTACGAGCGCGTCGTCGCCGGTGAGCAGCGGCGTTACCGCCGCACGCTGCATCGGTCGCAGGTCGGTCCAGCCGAGTGTGTTGACGATGTGGTGGAGCAGGACCGGGTGGAGCTGGTCGGCTTCGGTCACGGCAGGTCCAGGGCTACCTCGTCCGCGCTGGCGGCGTTGCGCTCAATATCCGTCATCTCCGCAGCGTTGAGCAGAACGGAGTAGTGCAGCCGCGGGTCGAAGTCGGGGAACTGGTCCACCCGATCCAATACATCGCCGATCAGCTTTTTCAGGAATAAGCGGGGCGCAACGCCCACCTTGCCCCCGAGCCGTCCTGCCACCGCCAGAGCAAGGTCACCGATGTAGTCGTCATCCACCTGATTCGTGATCCGGGTGGGATCGGAGACATCGCTGGCGTAGATGTCGCGGACCCTGACACCGACCTCGCGCAACGCCTCGCGGGTAAACCCCACAAGGCGAATCTGCACGGCTCGTGGGTTGTCGAATCGCGCGTCGGTGGTGAAGTCAGTGGCGAGCCGCTGAGCCAGCGGCGCGAGCCGCTGCACCCCCTGTGTGCCCTCGAAGAATGCCGGCGTCCCGGTGATCAACAGGTAGAGGCCGGGAAACCGGCCCGAGTCCACTTCGTCGATCAACTGGCGGAGCGAGTTCAGTGCTTTGTCGCGTACGTCCGAGCGAGCGCGCTGCAGCGTTTCCACTTCGTCCAGGATGAGCAGCAGGCCAGGGTGGCCGCTGTCGCGCAGCACGGTGAGGAGGCCCTGCAGGAAGCCGAACGCACCGAAGTGATCGAGGTCGCCACGTACTCCTGCACCTCTGCGGACGGCAGCGGCGACATGCGGCTGACCGCCGAGCCAGGCGACAAGGCCTTCCGCGATGGTGCTGTCACCTGCCTGTGTGGCACGCCGGTAGGCCCGTAACGCGGCGGCAAAGGCCGGTGTGGTCTGCGAAACCGCGGCCAAGCGGCGTTCGAGAACCGCATCGATGTCCTCACCGGCCTCCTGCTCGAGGCCGAAGAGCCAGGCATCCAAAACGGGCCGCAGGGCCGACGGCGGGAATTCGGCGGTCTGCAGGGACTCACAGATGCGCCGATATACGGTCTCCAACCGGTGCAGCGGCGTCTCGGTCTCCGAGATCTGTACCTCAGCTACCGCCATTCCTCGCTGTTTGGCCAGCTCACCGAGCCAGCGGGCGAAGAACGTCTTGCCGGACCCGTACTCTCCTCGGACGGCTTTGAAGACGGCTGCGCCGCCGGTCACACCGTCGAGTTCCGCCTCCATGGTGGCGGCGAAGCGGTCCAGCCCTACAGCGAGAACGTCCAGGCCGTTGTGTGGGACGGTTCCTCGCCGTAGCGCATTGACGACCTCCCGACGCCGGCGAGGGCTCAATGGCGTGGTCACGGCCGCACTCCGAACTGATCGGCGAGCAGTTCGACGTCGAGCACGACTGTGGCGCCGTCCGGATCGCGGCTGAGTACCGGGTACTGCTCGACGTTGAGTAGGCGTTGCACCTGCGGAAGTGCACCACCCAATTGAACGGTCGCCACGCCGAGCGCGGCTGCGGCAGACTCTGGATCGAGCCGGTGTGCCGGAGCTTCCAGCAGCGCGTCGAGCAGCCGCCGCACCTGGCCGTCGCTGATCGCCAATCGTGCCGAGCGCTTGCGCTGGTCCCGGTATGCCGCGCTGGCGAGCACCGCCTCGCCCCGGGTACCCGACGGGACCGGTTCGTCCGGGGCATCGAAGAGAGTCGGCGCCGACCGGTCTTCCTTGGCCGGTCGAACGGGGAGATGCACGGGAGCGGTCGAGGGGTGTTTGCTCGGAGCCGACGATTGTGCGCTCCGCCACCAACTGGGCGATTGCGGGGGTGCCAACCGCCAGCCGGACGGCGCTTCGCCGGGAGCCAGAACGCTGATCGGCACGACGACCTCAGCGGGGGAGGCACCGCCGTGGTAGCCGGCCTTGAGCGGTCCGTATCGCAGTCGCTCGTTGACAGCGAGAATCGCGTCGCCGTTGTGCAACAGCACTCGGGGGCCGTTCACCCGTACCTCATCAGATGTCGGGGACGGTCCTCCGGCCGCCGGACGTGAGCGGTTGCTGGAGGTTCCCTCTGCCGGCTGCTGTCGTCCTTGGCGTCGCTCCACGATGTGACCGTGGTCGGAGGTGAGGACTACCACTCGCCCTGCGCGACGAGCCCGTTCCATCAGCGGCCGCAGATGCTTGACCGTGTCGGCGGTCCAGGCGGTACCTCCCGGATCGGACCGGTCCAAAGAGTCGTCGATGGTGTTGAGGACGCAGGCGACGAGTGCGATGTCGGTGTCGTCGACCGCCGCGGCGACGTCCAGGGCCAACGCATACCCGTCCGGGCTGGTGTCGAGGTTCAGCTTGTGGAAAAGCTCCGCACGGAGGCCGTGCGATTTGGCGAGGGTGCGGAGGCCTCGCTGTTCGGTGTTCCTCTGGCCGACCGTCAATGTGCCGGAGAGAAGGCTGGCACGGCTCACCTCGGTCAGCGACGGTAGTACGGCAAGCGCGGCGAGCCGTCGTTCGTTCTCCCCGTCCGGCAGGCATTCGAGCCAGGTGTCATAGCGTCGGACGAGGTCGTCGACCACTTCGGTGGCGACGGCCTGGCTCATCCCGTCGGCGATCACCAGCAGCACAGGCTGGCGCTTGGCCAGTGGCAGCACGGTCGTCGCTACCACGTCTTCCAGATGGATCAGGCCGGCGGGCGCCGGGCCCGAATGCCGGGCCAGTGCCTGACCGAACAGCTGATCGTGGACGTCTCGTCGTAGGCGTGCCGCCTCCAGCACCGCCCGCAATCCTTGCGCCAGCGCCTCGTCATCGACGCCGGTCCACGCGGCGGCGATCGCGCGGTCAGCCCAGGCGCCGTGGTCCCGGTGCCGTGTCGTCAGTGCACCGAGGTCGGTGGACGTTTCGGAACCGTGCGCCAGCCACCTCGCCAGACGCACTCCGGCGATCGCCCGAGGCACTCGCACCTCATCGGCGTGGCGAGCCAACGCATGCTCCTCGACGCCTGCGCGGGCCGCCTCTACCTCCGGCAGCACCTCGACATCCACCAGGACCGCGTCGGGGCCTTCGGTGCCGGCCCTGGTCACCGCCCGGGCCGTGCACCGCCGAAGTGTCTCCCCCAGTTCGGCGAGACGTGCGGTCAGACCGCGGCGCAGCACACCCGACTCACCGGCATGGGATATCGCTTCCACCGCGTCCAGCAGCGTCTCCGCCCGAGCCAGAACCCGGGCGGTGGCTTCCTGATCTACCGTGATCACCTCACGGACAACCGCTTCGGCCTCGGCAGACCAGGAGGCGATCACGTGATCGGGCAGCGGCACACCGGTCTCCCTGCCGAAGAGGGCTCGCGGCCCAGAACCACCCGGTGTCGCGAGCACCGGCCGGGCAACCAGACCCAGCGGTACGACATCGGCGGCGCGCCCGCAACGCAGCAGGGCCGCCACGGCTGGGCCAGCCGTACCGCACCGTTCGGCGACCCAGGTCAGTACCTCGTCGACCAGCGCTTCGACGGTGAGCGCCCGCAGGTCCGTCAAGGCGGTAGCGGCTTCGCCGCGGGTGGTCCACCGCAACACTGAGGCCAGGTCCAACGGCTCAGTCAGGCTGCCGAGACCCAGCCTGCTTGCCGCGACAGACGCCAATGCGTGGTCACGAGTCAGCAGTGCCGCCCGTGCGGGTGGCCATCCTTCGGGTGGTCTCGCGCTGAGCAGGCCGAGCGCGAGGTCACGGTTGTCAGCGCGGGATACCAGACGGTGGTCGATCCTGGTCGCCTCGAACCGGTCCTGCACGGCGGCCCAGGGGTCCGGTCGCCGGGTGCGCTGCCACGTCAAGTGGGCGGTGATGCCCAGACCCAGCTCGTTGTCGTCGCGGTCGGTAAGCAGCACCAGCCATCGATCGGGTGCCCGTTCCAGCAGCGCCTCCCGCACCGCCAGGGTGGAGGGACAGCCGACGATCCGCACCGGCACACCGTCGTGCTCGAACTCAGCGGGTCCGTCCCAATCGGGTTTGGCGGACACGGCAAGAACTCCACCCCGGTACCGCTTGCGATGCGCTTCGTCTAGCAGCGCCCGCAACACCGGAAGGGTGGCCGCGGGTACGGTCACGGCTGTTCCCGCCACTCGACCACGATGTTCCGCTTCGCCTTCTCAGCGAAGTCGCGGATTTCGGCGAGGGCGGCGTCGAGGTCAGCGGCCGATGCAATGCTCCGGCGGCCGCCCTTGACGGACGGCTTGGTCGGCGGGTCTACCGGCGGATCCACCGGCGGCTTGGGCCCGATAGCCCATTTGAAAGCCTCGTCCTCGGCTCGCTGAAGAGCCGACTGCAGCGACTGCGCCAACTCCTCCGCGATCACCGCGGTACGCAGCCGTTCGACGATGTTCCGCGCCGCGATAGAGCGGTCATCGGTTCCGGTGGAGGCCTCCTGCACCGGCCGCAGACGGTCCCAGGCGAAGCCCTTGATGAAGTCCACCAGTTTTGCCGCGGACGTCAGCGACCGAGACAATGCTTGCAGCGTCGTCGGCAACTCGTGGCGGGCCAGCACCTCGACCACCTGGACTCGATCACCCGCCGTATCAAAGGCGGTGAGCAGGCTCGCGGCGGCGCGAGCCGTAGCCAGCCGACCGGTCCCGGCAGTCGCATCGATCTCGAGTCGCCGATACACGCCGTCCAGCGAAGCGACGAGAGCTCCCGCGGCACCCATCGATTGCCGCGTGGCCGCGCTGACCGCTTCGGTCAATTCGGTGACGGACTGCCCGGTGAGGTACGGATTACCGAAGACCCCGAACAGGTGCCCGACCCGTTCCACTGCCAGCTTCCAGTCGTCGGTGGAGGGCAGCGGCTCGGGCCGCAGTTCCATCTCCGGCGACAGCGAGCCGGGCTGCGGCGCAGACGCCAGAGCTGTGCCGTAGCGGTACCACGCCCGCGAGTGCAGGGTCGCCCAGGCGCAGACCACCAGGTCCACGATCTCCGGCCGGAGTCCGGCGGGCGGTGTGACCGCCGTGATCCAGGACCGGAGCCGCTTGACGTCCACGGGATCACCGGGTGCGAGACCGTCCCGGCCCATAGCGGTGGCCAACTGCATGTCCCATCGGAACCGGTCGGCCCCGAAGAGGAAATGCGTCTCGCCCATATGACCGACACCCAGCGGGTTGCCAACCCGGCGGACCGCCTCCCGCTTCGCGCTGTCGATGAACACCCGACCGTCAGGATCCTGCCGAGCTGCTTCCACCGCCTGCAGTACAGCGGTCAGTTCGTTGGTCCGTACTTCCCGGTCTTCCGGTTCGAATCGCGGATGGCCGGGAAAGACGGCGACGAACGCCTTGTCGATCAGGTCGCTGAACGCCGCGGCCAGGTCGTGTCCGATCGGAGCGGTGGGGTTGAACTCCGGGTTGAGGCTGAACAGCACCCGGTCATGCCCCTCGACCGTTTCCAACGTGCCCGGAGTGGGCGCCGCGGCTCCGTACGCCTCCTGAATGGCCTGGCGCAGACGCTGCCGGAGTGCGTCACGCTGGGTTTCCAAGATGATGCGTGCCTGCACGCGGTCGGCTTCGGCCAGGTGGTTGGCGTGGGTGGTCCACCGATCGCCGGAGCCACCCAGCAACCAGTCGAGGATGACCAGCCGACCCAGGTCACGACGCCGCTCGGCACCGAGGAAGTGCGGCACCCAGACGACGGTCCGGCTGACCACCCGTCCCTTGAGTTCTTCGATGCGGTTGAGGTCTTCCAGAGCGCTGCGGCCGTCGGCGTCGAACGGGTAGTCGACGACGAAGCGCCAGGTGTCGGGCCCGGCCTCGAAGACGCCGTCGGTGAGCCAGGCGCGGTCTCGGATGTTGCCGAACACGACCTCGACTTCCCGCCGCGAGCCGCGCCACACGCGCTGCTGCCGGGACACCCCGAAGGCGTCGCCGTCGATGTCGTCGAGCGCGAGCGCATCCCAAACCAGGCGTTTCAGCGTCTCCCGCTGGCGGCCGTCGTTGTCCTCCCCCTTGGCCTTCTCGACAATGCTCTCGTAGTCCACCTCGGCGATCCGTACCCGGATCACCGGGTTCCGGGTGTCACCGGTGATGTGCAACTCCGGCACCTCCGCCGACCAGCGACGCACCTTCGTCACGACCAGCGAGCCCTCACGCCCCCGGAAGGCCGGCGCGGTGATGGAACCGTGGTTGAGCGCCGCGAGCCGGGAGCCGGTCAGCTCCTTCAACGCGGGCACCTCGGGCGCCACTGCCGACAGCACCAGCGTTTTGACCAGCCGGTCGTCGGCGTGGAAGGCGTGACCAAGCGGCAGGCCGGCGACGTCCGTCTCGGTCAGTTTGTGCTCGCGCAGCAGTAGCGGTCGCAGCTTGTCGTCGTACAACGCCCGCGCGTTTTTGAACCGGCCGGCCATCTCCGGGGTCAACGCCTGGTTGCCGTCGACCACCAGTTCGAAGACATCGCCGACCGGCACCACGTCGTCGACTGTCAGGTAGTCACGCCGGCGCACCAGGAGCTGCTGCATCACCTTCAGTGCGGTCCGGTCCCGCTGCATCGCCGAGGCGAGCGTACGCAACGTCGACACCAGCGCCGGGGAAAACGGGTACGTGCGCCGGAACGCCTCCTGATCGCTGCCCCGGTGGCTGTCGTCGGCGTTCACCCCGTCGAGCAGCACGTCCCATACCTCGGGGCGCCGGTCGAGCTGGCGGAACGCGTCGTTGAGCACCTCTCGTGCGGCCTCGTTGTGCGGCTGGAGGAGACGCTTCTCTGCCACGTACGGCAGGTTGTCGTCGCCGAGCTTGATGGTGAGGAAGCGTCCTTCCTGGTGTCGGAAGGCGTTGTCGAGGGCTTCCTGCTCGGCGCCCACACCGCCGCCGACGTCAGCGAAATATCGCTTGAGGTCCAGCTGCCGCGCCACGAAGGAGATGAGTGGAATGGCCCGCCCGCCGAAGCCGGACTCCACCAGTTTGGTGATCTTCTGCGCCTCGCGCCCGAAGAACTGCCGGTCGCGCACGCTGAACGACAACCACAGCACCAACTCGTCGAGGAACAGCACGACGGCGTCGTAGCCGAGATCCTTGGCGTGTTCCGAGATGGCCGACAGACCCTCGTCGAGCGGGACGAACTCGGCGGTCGACGTGAACGCCGTGAAGTAGTGCCGGACCAGCGCGGAGACCAGCTTCGTCCGCTCCTCGTCGGCGAAAGCCGCGGCCCGCGCCCGGTCGTACCTGTCAGCGTTCCAGGCGCCGCCCTCGAGGACACCCGACCAGACGTCACCACCCCCGTTGAGGCCGGCGAAGAAAGTGTCGTCACCTAGCCTCAGCCGCAGCGCCTCACCGTCCTGCAGCACCGCGTCGCTGCGATGCACGGCCGGCAGATCGCATCCGGGATGCAGCGCCTGGATCTGTGCGACGTAACCGCCGAGGATCGTCTCGTCGATGCTGCGCGCATCAAGGAAGTGGAACGCCAATCGCAGGAACTTCTTGCCCTCGATCGCGGAGTCGTGCCGTGCCACCGCCGGCTGGAGTTCCTCCTTCCCGCGGGCCTTCGCGTCATGCCCGAGCAGTGCGTACAGCACGGCCATGAAATGGCTCTTGCCGGACCCGAACGAGCCGGACAGGAACGCCGCCCGGCTCTGGTCGTCACGCAATGCGGAGACCACCAGACTGAGGGCGGAGTCGAAGGCCTCCGCCAACTGATCGGTCACGACGTAGTCGTCGATGGTGCGGGCCAGTCGACCGCTGCCCACGCCTTCGGTCAGCCGCAAGACGTAGTCGTCGGCACCCGCGGTCTCAGGGATCTTGATGATGTCGCGCAGCAGAATGCTCATGCGGCTGCTCCCTCGGGGGTTCCGTTCGGTCCGCCGACCTCAGTGAGGATACGTTCGGCCAGTGCGGCGAAGTCCGCAGCCGCGGTCCTGACGGCCGCTTGATGGCCGCCGAAGGCGCCATCAGCCGGTTTGAGGGCGAAGACCGGCTTGTGTGCTTCGTACGACAGCGGCATCAGGCTGCGGTAGTGCTTGAGCTGGGCGAGGCAGTACGGATCCTCATCCACCGAAGGCGCCGGTTCACGTACATCGAGCACAGACGTTCGATACACCTCGGGAATCCGGTCCATCCACCGCTGGTATGCCTGAACAGGCTGGCCGAGCCGTACCCCGTGACCCAGTACGACATAGCCGGCCGGAGACATCCGGCCGGCGGGCAGCTCCAGTTCGACGTCCGGGTTCCGCGGGAGACGTGCCCCCCACTCGATGCGCCAGTTGCGCAGCGCGGGTCCGAGGTTCTGCAGGCCCTGCACGCTGAACAGGTCGGGCGCCAACGGAATCACGACATGATCGGCCGAGATCAGCGCGGCCCGGTTGATCGCGCCAAGGTTGGGACCGACGTCGACGAGCACCACATCGGCTTCGGTTTGCCGGCTGGCGCGGTCGAGCAGCCGCCAGAAGGCGGAGATGACCCGGAAAGCCCGCTCCTTGCCATCCAGGCAGTCCGGCCACTGGTTGGACAGTTCGTCTTCGAACTTCGACAACGTCAGGTCACCCGGCAGCAGGTGCAACCGGTCGGCCACGGCGACCAGGGACGGATCGGCGATGTCGCCGAGACCGCGGATCAGCGGGGACAGGCTGCCGTAGACGGTACGACCGCGATCGGTCAGCGCCTTGCCCGCCGGCCACAGCTCGACGAGCTGTTCCTCGTCAAGGAAGTTGGCTGTCAGGTTCGCCTGTGGATCCAGGTCGGCGGCGACCACCCGCAGCCCCTTCTCCGACATCATCCACGCCAAGTGGTAGACCAACGACGTCTTACCCACGCCGCCCTTGTTGTTGAAGAAGGCGATCACCGGTGCGTTCATCGCGCCTCCCTGATGATGACGCCGACGTACGAAGGGTCCGGGGTGAACTCCGGCGGCGGGTTCCCGTTGTCCGCCAGCGTGCGCCGGGCGATCTCCAGGCCGGCGCCGAACTTCTGCACGTACCCCAGGCCTGCCGCAGCCTCGGCGAGGATCGGATTGCGGTAGTCGGTGACACCTGGCCGACCGAAGTTCTCCACCGTCACCGCACCGTAGGGGCCGCCCGGCGAGTAGATCTCCACCCGGTCGTCATACCAGGTGATCCGCACCGGCGAATGCGTGCCCTCGTAGTTTCGGTGCAGCACCGCATTGCGGGTGAGCTGCTGCAACGCGGCCAGCGGGTAATCCGCCCGTCGGCTGTCACGCAGGGTTTCACCGATCTGCACGGCGGTACGGATGTTCAACTTGATCAGCTCGTCGAGCTCTCGCAGCAGATCCGGTAGGGCACCGCTGAGGCGGCGTTCATCACTGATCGGATCGCTCAGATCCCGGCCCTGCACCCGAAGGAACTGGATGTAGGCCCCCGGCAGCAGCCGTGCCGGCTCCACCCCGAGGATCAGCAGACCAGCGTTGGTCGGGATGCCGTCCACGGTCGCCAGCCGTAGCGACGTCAACCGCTGCTCGACGGTCCGCCCATTGGCCGCCAGCACCTCGTGCGGTAGCACGCTCGGCAGATATTCCCGCTCGAACAGCGTCAGATCGAGGTCACCCAGGGAGGCGCCGTCCGCAGGCCGGCTGTCGAACGGCAGATCGGCGGCGCGTTTACGCTCGGCAAGCCGGCGTTCCTCGTCCGCGGTCGCGATCGCCCGGCGCGGTCCCACCCGGATCCACACCTGGCCGTTGAACCGCACCGGCGGGCTGGGGCTCGGCTCCACCTCGACCACGGCCACCGCCTGCCCCTCCACCTCCAGCCGCCGCACACTCATGATCGGTGGCGGCAGGATCCGGCCCTGGCCGCGCAGGTCGGCCAGGTCCAGCAGCAGCCGGTCGGTGACGTTCAGCCCGGCCGGTCGACCGGCGTCGGTCGCGCCGATGAAGAGCACCCCTGAGCTGCGGTGGTCGGGCAGGTCGTTCGCGTATGCGCAGATGGCCTGGCACACCCGGTCCTTGGTGTCGGCCGTCTTCAGCGACTCCTTGCGCTCGACCTGATCGCTCTCCAGGTCGGCGAGCAGCCGCAGCAGTTCCTCGGTGCTTCTCCCCATATCTGTGAGCCTGCCCTACTTGGCAATGCGACGGCCACGGCGGGCCGGTTGCGGACGCCAGGCGGCAAGCTGCTCCCGGGTACGTTCGACCTGCTGCATCCGCTCGGCGAGCGCGTTACCGACGAAGCTCGCCGCCGACTCGCCGCCGTAGAAGTCGTCGGCCTCCTGATGCCACTGCTCTACCCAGGGCAGTAGCTCGGCCAGGCCAGCGACCAGCGGGATCAGCCGCTCATCGGGCCAGCCGTCCGTCTCACCCTGAATGATCAACTGGTCGAGCGCGAACGCCTGCTGCGCGTGATCCCACCCGGCCCAGCCAAGCACCGGCGACGCGTCGGTCTCCCGCCCGGTGTCCGGGTAAAGGACGAACCGCTCCTTCGGCACGTCCAGCTTGCCGCGATTGTCCCAGTACTCCTTACGAGCGAAGTCGGCCGAGGTGTACTTCGGCGGCACCGGAATCGGGTTGTCCTGACCGAACTTCTCGCCCGCGTCCTCGCGCCGCTGCAACGCCCAGGTGTGCTCCCAGGCCGCACGCTTACGCAGGCCGCTCTCCCTGTACCGGTACGCGGCCAGAAAAGGCACCGCCTCCCGGGCCAGCAACTTCTCCAGGCTCGCCGCCACCGAGACGTCCGGCCGTCCCTCCCACAGAGTCAGCACCGAGGCCATGTCCTGATCGCGGGCCACCTCATCGGCAAGCTGGGCGACACTGCGCGTGATCGGCGTGCCGCTCCGGTCGAACCAGAACCGCCGGTCCTCCAGGTGATCCAGCAACCAGCCGCGCAGAGCGCGCTCTTCCTGCTTTTCCCACGGCTCGGTGGCCCACCTGCGCTTGTTCTCGGGTCGTTCCAAGAGCTTGAGGTACGGATGGGACGCGATCAGATCGATCCGGCGCTGAACGAGGTCCTGATACGCGGCCGGCCAGTGCTCGGGAATCTCGGTGACCGGCGTGGACCCGTGGCGCGCGAACCACGCGGTCTTCTCCTCGTCGTCGCGCATCCGCCGTGCAAGCACGATCTCAAAGGCCCGCTCCCCGAGCATCAGCTCAGGCAGGTCGTTCCCAGAATGAGTCAGATCTTCGTCAACAAGCCCGTAGAGCCGGTAGACCTCCCAGTCCAACTCCTCCTGCTGCGCAATCATCTTGGCGACTATCGAATGGTATAGCCGGCTAGCAGTTTTAAGCGATTCGCGACCGGCCGCATGCCTGGCCAATAGGGCCCGCGGTGAGCACGACGCCAATTCTTGAGCCAGGCCATGGAGCACCGAGCCTCTGCCGAGTGGGAGCGATTTCGGTATCGGCAACTGCTCCAGAATGTTTCCCGCGAATTCAAATGTCCTAGCCCAAATAGAGTCAGCGGCCCCCCCTTTTGGCTGACATGCACTTCTCATCCAATAACAACATGCGGAGGAGTTAAGAAGAGCGAAGTTACCGAGGTAATCTGCCTCACTCGCGCCGGCGGGGAGTTTCAGGATCGGAGCATGGCGATTATGGAGCAAGCATTCATCTAGATAGACGAAATGATTAGCTGACTCGATGAATGCCCAGGTAATCGCCGGGCCGGAAAGGCGATGCTTAGCGACCTGATGCCAGCCCCACCATGGGCGGCCCTCCTCTTTGTATGTGGGCCCAGCAAAGGTTGCCCTTGCCCAAAGAGACGTTCGATTGGGCCACATCCATTTACGGACTTGGTCATAATCGACAATATCGATCAAATCGCCACTCACGTACGGGAATAGGGATGAGGTTTGCGGATCTGTCCCAAAATTGCGAACTTCATCACCGGTAATGAAGGGGCGCCACAGGCTCCGCGGAATATCTTTACGCCTAAACGCATCGGCAGTCGCCAAAAAGGCACTATCGCTGTTCGTTTGGCCAGTGTAACCAACAGATTGCACGACGTCCGAAAGCTTTCTTCCCGCCGCTTCCAGTACCCGCTGGATGCTAGAGGACCCAGCTTCGAGAGACCACGGGTGGCTCGAAAAATCGCGACGAGGCAGCGCGGAAATTAAGACCCAGTCATCCTCGTAGGTGTCGTCATCTAGGTGTTGCGCGATCGCAGACCAATATGGGCCTTTGCCTTCGCTGCCACCATCTCGCCCTTCTCGGCGCCCTTTGCTCATGACGACCCGAATGGAATCAGTCGCCGGAGTTCGGTTGGTGCCAACTATGATTGCTGTCGGAGTGCCATCCATATTATGTCCACGCATCCACGCGCCCTCCGAGTTGATAATAAGTCGCATATCGCGGCTCGGAAGGTATTTCTCTACGAGCGGTGCGCCAAAATCGCGTTTCATGAAGGAATTGCTGGTGATCTGGCCGACCCAACCGGCCCGCTCCCCAGACTTCGCCAGACCAAAAAATCGCTCCATAAAGGGAACGGTCAAGGCATAAGTGCGTTTGAGGTACCTGTACCGATCCCGGTAGGCGGAATTAAGTGCCTTGTCCTTGACTGTGATGTAAGGCGGGTTGCCCACAACTGCGTCGTACTGACCGTTATCCAATATGCGGCGCAAAGCCGCCAGATTCTCGGTGGGATAAGCGTGGTTTCCTACTGTCCGGTCGGTGTGGTGCTCGGGGCCGTAGTCGATCTCTTGCTGGTCAAGGCCATGCAAGAGTGAGTCTCCGGCCGCCAGGTTCAAATTGAAGACGATCGGATTCCCCGCATCCAACGCGCTCTCTCCTGCCGCCTGCAGCGCCGCAATAGTCAGCCGAAACCGCGCAATCGCCACGGCAAACGGGTTTAGATCGACGCCATGGATCGCGTCGAGCGTCTTCTGCACCCGCGCACGGCTATTCAGCCCTGCCGCATGTTCCTCCCAGCGCTCAAGCAACCGCTCGAAGGCGCCGAGCAGGAAATGCCCCGATCCGCAGGTCGGGTCAATCACCTTGAAGCCTTCGAGCGGCCGTTCCTTCAGCGCCGGTTCAAGAGTCCGGTCGAGGATGAACTCCTCCACGAAGACAGGCGTCTGCTTCAGCGCGTACTTGTCTTGAGCTTCGAGTGAGAGGTCCTGGTAGAGGTCGCCGAGGAAGCGGGTGTCCAACTTCTCGTCGTGCAGGTCACGGCGTAGCTCACCGGACTCGTCCCGCTCCCGCCAAAAGGCGAGCAGGCGCCCCGCAGCGTCGCCCGACGGGGTGATCAGCCACAACGCCGATGTCTCGTCGACCAGCGCCTTCGCGGTCGGCAGCCCGGACAGATATTTGATCGCCTCGAGCAGCCAGTCCCGGTCCGTCGGGTTCTCGCCGGCCTGTGCACGCGTACGCATGAACTCGCTCTGGGCATTGAGCGCCTCGGCCCGCCGGGCAGGTGGCCCGGAAATCCACACCGGCTTCACCAGGCCGTTGTCTTCCGCGAAGCGGATGAACACGGTGGTAAGCACCCACGCCACCGCAGCCTGGGTGATCCGCTCGCTGGACCATTCCTCCCAGGAGATCGCGGTACGCCCGACCGTCGACGCATCCGTGTGCTGGCGGTTCCAGTCGGCTTTCACGTCCGGCGACACGGCCAACCGCTGACGCAGATCCTCCTCGAGGATCTTGACCTCGGCACGGAGTTCAGCGGTCAGCGTGTCCGCGGCACTCATACAGACTCCTTCTCAGCGGCCGACGTGTGCAGCCATTTCTCGTTCAGTCGTAGGAACTGGCCACCGTGCCCGAGCCGCAGCGGGACCCCGTCCAGCAGGGCGCCGCGTCCCTCGTCGGGCAAGAGCAGCCAGATCGTCTGCGAGCGCCGCGCGGTGAGGTCGGCCAGCCGGGCCAGCACTTCGGTGTGTTCGTAGCGGGCCAGCGGCGCCGCCTCCACCAGCAGCACCGGCCGGGTGCCTTCCGGCGCCGCGTCGCTCGCCTCATTGATCGCTGCCCCGACGGCCGGCATGGCGGCCCGGACGAGCGCGCTGAGACCTTGGGCGGGACGGCTACCCGGCTCCGCCGCGTCGGCTGCGCGGACCTCGTCCCATGGCACCCCGCGGCGCGCACTTTCCGCACGCAGCGCCTCCAGCAGCACCGCGGTGACATCGAGAATGTGCGCGCCGTGCCGCGCAGCCAGCATGGCTGCTGCAGCGTCGAGCCGCAGAGGCGGCACCCCGAGGGCGAGAAACCCCCTGCCGCGTACGCTCTCCGCGAGCCGAATGTCCTCAGCCGAGCCGGTGGGCGCCGCCGAAGAGACCGGCACGCTGGTCACGGCGGTGCGGCTGGTGAGGGTGGTGTCGGACGGGCGGGACGGCACGGCGTACGCCTCGCCGTTCCACTGCAACGGCACCCCGGCCTTCGTCACCACGCCGTCGAGGTGTGGCCGCCCCGGGAGCGCCGGCAGATCGGGGAACCGGGCGCGAACCCGGTCCAGCAGATCACGCACGGTCAGCTGCTGCGAAGGGGCGACACCGCCGAGCGCGTTACGGACCGCAACGGCGGCGTCGAGATGCCGGTCGTGCAGTTCACCCTGCCAGGAGGCGCCGGCACGGGTGGCCAGACGCGCGGCGAGGCGCACCAGCCGGATGTCGTCGATCGGCGGTGCGTCGGTGGGCCACGCCGTCCGCAGTCGGGCTGCCGCACGGCTCACCGGGATGAGGTCCTCGCCTGCGGTCACCGCCGCGGTGACCAGTTCGTCGGCGCGCTCGCCTAGGAGATCGGCCACGTCCAGCAAGGCAGGGGTGATGGCGAGGAGCTGTGTGCGGCCCTTGCGCCTACGCCGCCGCACGATCGGTGCGCGGTCACCGCCGCCGCGTTCCACGATGTCGGCGCGGTCCAGCGCCAGCTTCAGCAGTCCGGCCACCATGCGGCTCGTTTCCGCTGCCCCGCTCTCGGCTGCCCAGGCCGCCACCACGTGATCGACGCCGGCCACACCGCCGAGGCCGATGAGGAGCCGATGGGCGTAGCCGAGCACGGCGTCGAGCCGGAATCTGGCTTCGTCGTCGGCGGCCCAAGCCTCCTGCATGGCCGAGAGGGCGAGGGACACCTGCGGGCCGCCGTTAAGGCCCAATGGGGCGGCCAGCTCGGCGAGCGGCGCGAACACGTCCGGCGGGATGTCGGCCTCGCCGGGAAGACCGAGAACGCGCCGGGCTACTCGCTGCCGGGCGGGCGTGCGCGCAACCCGGATCAGAAGATCCGCCGCCACGCGTACATCCGCTGTCAATCCGGTGGCTGCAGTCGTCGGCTCCGCGCCGGAGCCGACGGCCGGTCCGAATCGGGTACGCCACTGCTTGGCCCGGCTACGCACCTCACGCCGGGTCGGGTCGGCGACACCGGCGAGCCGCGACAGCCGGCCGGGGTCGACCGCGGCCAGATCACCGGCGGTCTCCAGACCCAGCGGCTCCAGCGCTGACAAGGCCCGCGCGGACAGGCCGGACTTCGCCAACGGGGTCGACGGCTGCGCGGCTGCGGCCAACTCGTCCGCGTCGTCGGGTAGCGAGGTGTCTCGATCCGGGAAGATCGCCCGCCAGGCGGTCAGCATCTCGGCCGCGGTGTGGAATCTTTCCCGAGCGTCTTGGCGCAGGGCCCGTCGGAAGAAGTCGGCCAGCGTACCGGCGATGCTGGGGTCGAAGGCTGCCGGTTCGACGGTGGCCTCGTCGGGGATCACTGCAGGGTTGGTGCGTCCGTCGCCGAAGCGTGGGGCCTGTCCGGTGGCCATCTCGAACAGGGTCACCGCCGCCGCGTACCGTTCGGCGGCCGAGTCCCAGGTTGGCCGCAACCCGCTGCCGAGGAACGGGTCCAGGTAGGGCGGGGTGCCGGCCTCCACCGCCGAGGCGCCGGCGCGCGACAGCGAGAAGTCGAAGAGCACCAGGTGCTTGGCACGGTCGCCGCGCTGTTCCCGTACACCCAGGTTTGCGGGTTTGATGTCGCGGTGGTCGATGCCCGCCTTGTCCAACGCGACGAGCGCCTGCAACAGGTCGGTGCCGAACCGATCGAGCAAGTCGATGGAAAGCCGGGGGCGCTCCCGCAACACCTCGGCCAACGTGGATTCGCCGGCGCTCTCCAGCAGCAGCGCGGTGCGCTTGCCCACCTCCAGCGGTGTCTTCTCGACCAGTCGGATCAGCCGCGGATGTTGGGGCAGTGATGCCAGCACCTCAGCCTCGCCGCGCAGCCGCGCCGCTGCCGCGTCGTCGACCGCAACCTTGAGCACGCGGCGCTCACCACCGGCCGCGCGGTCGTTCACCAGGAGTCCGACAGCCGTGGACCCGGACCCCAGCCGGCGAAGCAGTTCGAACCGCTGACCGAGCATCATTCCCGGCGCCGCGTCCAGCGGATCGTCGACCAAATCGGCGGTCCCTGCGGCCACCTCACGGTCGACCTCATCCAGGAGCCCGAGGAAAGCCTGCACGTCGGCGAGCCGGTCACTGACCGTCGGCCGGGTGGCACGCAGAATCAGATCCCGCAGCCGGGGCGGCACCTCGGGCACATCGGCAACCAGGTCGAGCCCTCGGTCGCGGGCAACCCGTTCGCGTAGTTCCAGTTCATCGGTTGCCGGAGGGCGACCCGCGACGATGTGGTACGCCATCGCACCCAGTGCGAAGACATCAAGACGGATGCGGTCGGCCGTGCGATCCCAGCGGCCCTCCGGGGCAAGGTACCCACGACCGGGCTGACTTCCCGAGTCAACCGCCTCGCGCCCCTCCAAGACGGCGAAAAGCCTCGTCGCGGTGGGACTGGGTGTGCTGTTTCCGGGCGCGTCGGCACCGGCGACCTGCCAGTCACCGAGCCGGATCTCGATCTCCTCAGTGGTCCGCCAACGCGCCAGCACGGCCACCGGCGACAACCCGCGATGGACGACGTGGTGGCGGTGCGCGTAGGCCAGCGCCTCGGCCAGTTGGCGGATCATGCCGACCCGCTCGTGCAGCGACAGCCGGTGTCCGTGGTCGTTCAGCCACAGGTCGAGACGGGCGAACGCATCGTCGCGAGGATAGACCAAGCCGACGCCGAGCTCGTCCTCCACGAGATCGCGGGGCCGCAGGATGGCATCGTGGTGCAGTCGGCTGGTCAGCGCGTACTCCCGCTCGGCCAGCCGCAAGGTATTGCGCCGCTCCTCGTCGGATGCGCCGGCTTTGCTGACGAAGAAGCGGATCCGGGCCTCGTCACGCCGGGCCAGCCGATGCTCAGCCGGCCAGTCCTGCCAGCCCTCGCCCTCGGCCAGCGGCTCGCCGACGATCCTCCAGGATCCGACCTCGTGCTCGCGGCGCAGCGCGAAGCCGATCCGCTCGAACAGCTGCACGAGCAGATCGTCGTGCTCGATCAGGCCGGCCCGCTGTCCCGACAGGGCCGGTTCCAAAACCCGCTGGGCGATGCTCGGCAGACCGCTGCGGTGTTCCGAGCCGTCGAGGCCGAACAGGTCCGTTGCGTCGGAGGGCGGCAGCGCACACCGGCCGTTCGCAGCGTGCAGGAAGACGGAGTGCTGCACGAAAGGAATATGCCGCGGATCAAGGTTCGGCTGGATCTGCCGGATCGCTTCGGTGATGACACCCTTGAGGCGCTGCGCCTTGCGCCGGGCAAGGAGCAGCGGGGAGTCCTCGCTGCGGCCGTTACGCTGCCATCGGTAGGCGTTTCCGGTGATGGTGCCCTGGTAGTGCTTCAGTTCGATGAGGTGCAGCCGGCGCTCGCCCAGGACAAGCGCATCGATCTCGTACCACTTACCGTCGCGATCGCGGAACTCGAAGTTCGTCCATGCACGGAAGGGACCCCGGTCGGGTAGGAGCTCACGCAGGTGCGCGAGTCCTTCCCGCTCATGCGGGAACTCGGATGCGGTGACCTCACGCCACCGCGGACTGTCTGCCCGCACGTCAGACCTCCCCGCTCGACTGCAGTGCCCCATCTTGCCAAACGTGCGGGCAGGTAGTCGCACCCGACTCGGTAGATGGCGGCGATGAGATGCCCAGTTTCTAAACAATGACAACTGGGCTCACGCTGAGCAGACGAACGGGGGATACCGTTCCGATGAAACGACAGGTGCGAACAGGGATTCTGGCCCACGGCTCATCGGCAAGGGCTGACGTCGTATGCCGCCGTCACCAGGACGGATTGGTCGGAACAGCGGAGAGGACCCGGAGGAGCCGGGACTCAGCAGCCGAGTCCGAGTCCTTCTCGTCCAGCGGCACTTCTTGGACTACCCGTTCGGCGGCGCTTCCGCTCTCCCACGCTTTCACTACGTCCTCGGAGTCCTGGCTGCTCCGTTGGCCCACGGCGAGCACCTCACCGATTCCGCTCTCGGCCAAGCGAACGAGTTCGCGAATCACGTCGTAGTCGACATCCATCCCGTGGGTGGACTTGAAGTCAACTGTCAGCAGCCCCGCACTCGGTACCAGCAATCGGCCGAGGGTGGTGGACCGTATGTCTGCCGAGAGATCGGCCCCGTTCGCCCGGAACCGGAAGCGACTCACCCGGTCAACGCCTCGCGCCCAGTCATCAAAGGTGGTCTTGCTGTCTACTGGTGCGACCACCCAGCGGCGATGACCGTCGAAGGTGCGTAGCAGAATCCGTAGCCCTGTGGCGAAGTCCTGCTCGGATAGGCCGGCCCGACGTCGCTCGTATACGACGGCGAGGTCGGCGAGCCGTACGACGAACGTGACCGTCCGGCTGCGGATCACCGCCTCGTGTTGGAAATCCTCGACACTCGGGTCGTATCGATCCGTCTCTTCCTGAGTTTCCCATCCCAAGCGAGCCACGATGCGATCGTTGCTGGCTCGCACGCCGCCAATGCGCCAGATTCGGGTTCGTGCAAGGTGTCGGCGGCCGGCGACCAGGATGTCACGAACCGATTCAGGCGGGCTGGGAAAGAGAAGGAGAGGGTCTGGTGGGATGACCCGCGCTCTGGCGAGCCTGACTCCATGCATCGACGGTAATGGAATTGAGTGGCTGGTCGCTCAAAGTCACTGGCAGATCACAGATTGACGTGGCGGCTGTCCTCCGCTTGAAGGACCTCGCCTTGGCGGCCGTGGTGCCGCCAGTTCAGTGCCACCCTCCCAGAACGTCTCGCGATGGCGACACTCGCCGCCCGCCTTGCCGACCCCACCCGCGCCGAGCCGAGCAGATCCTCGCCGAGCCGTCCCGGTTCGTCGCGGTGCTCTGAGCACCACGCCGCACCCGGCATCGCGACTGCGCTAACCCCATGAGAAACAGAACCTTCCGTATTATCGCTACGAGCACGACTCGCGCGTGGAGTGCGGCTTACCTTCGACGCCATGAGAGCCGCATCAGGGGAGGAAACGGGCGTGGTTGTCAGACTGGCGGACATGGCAGGGCTCATCGATCCGGGGATCGCCGTTCCGGTGGTCGTGGTGCTGGCCGTCGGGTTCCTCGGCTGGGTGATCGTGAGTGACGGCCGGACGGTTCGGTTGGAACGGCTGATTCGTGCCTTCCGGGACGGGCGCAAGGAGGCGGACGATGACGCTTGATCATGCGGTCGGCGGTGCCGGCGAACGGCGTCTGATGACCAGGCTGGAGATCGCCCAGGCTGCCGGTGTGCACGGGGCGGCGGTGAACAACTGGATGCGGCGGCACCCGGACTTTCCCGAGCCTGTCAGTACCGTGCCCGCCGACCTCTTCGCCGCCGAAGACGTCGCCGAGTGGCTCGACAATCGCAAGATCCAGCGCGACGAACGGCGAGACGGCGAGACGGCCGGGACCACCTACGGCCAGCGCTTTCGTCTCACCGTCGGCCTGGCCGACGTCCGCTCCGACGAAAAGGTGGCACCCGACATGGTCGCCGAGGCCATCAAAGCCGACCTGTGGAAGAACCTGGAGCCTGGCTTCACGCAGAGCCAGGACCGCAGCATGTTCCAGGAAATGATCATGGCGCTGGTCTGCGTCCAAGCGATCGCCCCTAAAGAATGGACCCGCATCGCGGCCACCCGCAGTCCAGACGTCTTCGCCCATGTGTGGTCCGCCCTGCCGACAGCCGACGGCATGCGGCCCGAACTGCTGGACAGGATCGTCCGAGACGGGTGGTGGCAGGCTCGCTTCCGTACCGGCGTCGAGGTTTTGAAACGCTGGGTCCAGCCCGATACGGGTGCGTCACAGGAGAGGGTCGGCCGCCGGTTGACGGCGGCCGCGGCTTTCGACTATCTGCTTGATCGATTCGCACAAGCCCGCAAGTCCAGCGACGACGAGTACCTCACCCCGCACGGCGTGGCCCACCTCATGGTCCGGCTCGCCGATCCAGGACCAAAAGACCGGGTGTACAACCCGTGCTGCGGCTCCGGTGAGATCGTCGCCGCCATGCTGGACCATCGACGCGACAACGGAGCAGACCTGCCACGGGGCCACCAGGTCAGCGGCCATGCCCTGGCCTCCCGGGCGTGGCGCCTGGCTGTCATGAACACCGCCGTCCACGGCTGCCCACTCGACCTCGGCGGGCCACCGCCCGATGATCTGAAGATCGTCGACGTCAGGGGCGGCCCCTACGACGTCGTCCTGGCCAACCCCCCGTTCACTATGCCCGACTGGCGGTCCGCAACGGGGATCGCAACTGACGGCTGGCCGTACGGTGAGCCATCCCGCCACAACGCTAACTTCGCCTGGCTGCAACTGATCGCGACCGCGCTGGCACCGGCAGGCCGCGCCGTCGTGGTGATGCCCAGCAACACCACCTCGGTCACCACCAGCAAGAGCCGGCAGATCCGCGCCGAGATGGTGGAACAGGGCGTGGTCCGTTGCATCATCGAACTCCCGAAACAGATGTTCCGGGAGACGGCCAGCCCGCTCACCCTCTGGCTCCTCGGCCGCCCGGTACAGCGCCCGGACCGCGAGGTGCTACTCATCGACGCGAAGAAGGCCACCGATCCGGCGGGAAAGACCCACCGGATCCTGACCGACGCCGGTAGCCGGCACATCGTCGGCCTCTACCGCGCATGGTCCGAGGCCAGTGGCGGCCGGGTTCAGGCGACCGGCGACATCACCGCGGTCTCCGTCAGCCTCGAACGTCTCCGCGAGCACGACCACGACCTCACACCGTCGACCTATCTTCGTCCTCCGGCCCCGGACGTGACGAGCCGGTCGCCGAGCCTCACCACGCTCCGTGCCGAACTCCGCCGACTCGACGACGCGGCCGATGCCGCCGACTATGCCCTTGACCGCCTCCTCGATCGGTTGCAGCCATGGAACGCCTGATCAGTCCCACCCCCGACAACTGGACGCACCGTCGCCTCGACGATCTCTGCCGCATCAACGGCGGCGCCAGCGGCTCCGACCTCAACGCCGGTGACCACGACGCTGACGGCATTGCGGTCATCAACACCATCGACATCAACGATGGCCGGGTGTCCGACACCCCGAGAACCAGGATCAGCCTGGAGGCGGCGCGGAGGCTGAGCCGATACCAACTCGCCGTCGGCGACATTCTGCTGCCCAGGCTCAGCGAGAGGATCAATCACGTCATCATCGGGGAACGCGAAGCCGGGATGCTCATGGGCGGATCCACGATCCGGATTCAGGTCACCGAAACCGCGAGAACGGTTCTGCTGCCGTACTACCTCCACTGCTACCTGATGCATCCCGCGGTCCTGGAGTTCCTCGGCCAGCAGGTCAAACAGGGAATTCAGCCCAGCCTGACCCAGGGCAGCCTCAAAAACCTACCCGTCTCCCTGCCTCCGATGTACATCCAGCAGGAGATCGCCGAGGTGGCGCGGGCGTTCCGGAACAAGATCGAAGCCCACGAAAGAGTCGTCGGACTGACCCGAGAGCTGTGCAAACAGGTGGTCCCGCAGATGGTCGCGAACGAGATGACGCAGCTGCGGGCGTAGCCCGGGGATTGTTCACGACGATGATCACGTTGTATGGGGGCCGGTCGTCGCGGTCGACCCGGATGATCCAGCGTCAGAAGGGCGATTTCGGGCACGATCAAGGGCTGCGTGAGGCTGGACCTACTGCTGCTTCAGGCGGGCGATCTCCGCTTCGAGGTCGGCAACGCGTTTCTCCAGCTGTACGCGGGTCGGTCGGGGAGCGACCGGTGTGTCCGCTCCTGATCTGCCCTTGACGGGAGTCGGTGGTACCAGCCAGCCCACTCGCTGGAAGGCGACGATGGGTTGTTCGTACTGGCATGTCCAACACGTCGTCATCGGGTCCGGATCGAGGTGGCCCTGCTCGATCTGGCGGATCGCGTGCGCGTACTCGGCTACGCCGAGATGCTCTTTGATCTGTTCCATCCGAGCCTTGCGTCGGGCGACCTCGTCGGGATCGTTCGGTTCCGTCTGCCGATGGCCGTCCGCTGGCTTCCAATCCAGCGGCGTGATCTGGTGGTCGAGGTGTCCGCATTCCAGCTTCACGGTCCAGTAGCCGACTGTCTCAGGGTCTCGCCGAAGGCGCTCGTCGCCTTCGAGATCCAGCGTCGACCGCGTGAGATAGCGACTGACCGCCTGGTACGGCGTTTCGGGGCTCCGGTGAGTGGTACAGATGTAAGCACCTTTACGCAGCGGGCTGCCGCCCCACGACCATGTCATGTCCGTCGGTGGCCGGTCATCGCCAAACGTCAGGATCTCCACGATGTCGCCGCAGCCCAGTTGCATCCGCCACCGGAACATCAGCTCCGCGTCCGGGAAAGAGGACCGCATCAACGCCCGGTCTTCTCCCTTCCCGGCTGCCAGGGCCTCGGCGCGGCGTTCGTTGTACTCGCGTAGGACCACAGCGACTGGCCGGGCTCGGCCGGGCAGCCGCCGCTCCGACTCGTGGCGCTCGTAGTTCGTACCTTCGCGCCGCGCCTTTCGTACCAGTTCCTCTGCACTGCCCTGAAGGATCTGCGAGATCCGGCGGATCTGGTCGGGGCTCATCGGAGATGGCGGGCAGCATCGTCCGCAATGGCTGACCGCGCTGCCCGCCATACTCCATCGCCCGGCGTGGCAGTAGGGGTGCCGCTCCTTGAAGGCTTGCTCCGCAGCGGTGCGGGCGGCCTGCTCCTCGGCGGTCAGATACATCGTGCCTTTGCCGCTCCACGAGGGCGCCTCACCGATCGAGACGAGTTCCTCGCCGCAGCCAGGACACGGTTCGCCGGCCATCATCTGTTCGTGTGTCAGCCGGTCCCACTCCGTATAGGTGGGCGCGGACCATGCTTCGCACTGGAGATACTTCGTGACGTCGTTGGCGACCATTCGATGGAGTTCGCCGTACTTGCGGCACTCCGTGCAGTACGGGGTTCCGTCGTCTGCCTTGGCCGGCAGCTTGCGCAACGCGGCCTTGGTGATCAGCGTCCGTTCGGTCACCGCCAGCGGCCTTCCCGTGCGACATCGATGATTCAGGCTATTCACCGGTCGCGAGCTATCGACATCCCACGAACGAGTGGTCGCGGCGATTCGAGACGAGCCTCTCGATCTTGCTGGTGTTCCACGGAGTCCGCGTCTCAGCGTTCCCACGGATGCTGAACCGCTACCCCTCGGGCAGAGATCGATCATGGTTTTCCGCCTGTCGCGAGCAACTTCGCCGGGCGCATCGACCCACCGATCACCTGGCTCGCGGGGTGCGTGAGCTGGTCAAACGTCCCAGTAGGGGCTTGCCGGAAACGGTCGTGGTGTGGTTCGCATGGTGCAACGTCCGGCCCACGGAACCTGCCTGGGAGCGACCCCCAGACCCCGCGTCACGGTGGTCGCCCCAGGCGGTATCGCCTCCCGGCTGTTCAAGCGGGAACACAATACGTCCGTGGCCGGCCTCCCTGTATGCCTTTGTCGTTTCTGGAACCCGGACCGGTGCAAACCGCGAGCGAGTCGGCTCAGCCTCAACTCTCCTCGGGTCAAAAGGCGGAAACGGTCTCGTACCCGCTCGATTCCGGCGCATAGGGCGAACGCGAGATGCGCCGTGCTAATACATTCCGGCGATCAGATGCTTGACGATGTCCGACCGGTCCGGTCGCCGGGGAGCGGCGCGGGAGAGGGCCTTCCGCTTGAGTCCCCATGCGACACTCGGGGCCGGAGGTGCCCGACATGTTTGGTCGCAGGCGCAAGCGTGAAACGCCGCCCGAGCCCCACTTCTCCGTCACTCCGATGCCCTCCCGGACCGCCGCGCGGCAGGCGGCGTCGAGTGGGGACCCGGTCGAGATGAACCGGCTCGGCAACCGCCTCAAACTCGACGGCAAGATCGATGAGGCGGTCGAGTGGTATCGCAAGGCCGCCGAGGCGGGTAACAGCGACGCCGCCGCCAACCTCGCGACCTGCCTGATGTCGCAGGGCCGCAACAGGGAGGCCGCGCAGTGGTTCCGGCGCGCCGGTGGGCCGCTGGGTGAGGCGTTCGCTCAGCGGTTGGAGAACGAGCCGGACGGCCCCGCGGCCCGTTGAGCGGCATCCCCGACCCGTGGGGGTCACCGCTTTACAACACGCTGGTCGCCACCTGCGCAGAGGCCGAGAGGCTGCATACCGCGTACGAGCGGACCGGTCGCCTCTCCGACCTGGAGTCGGCCGTCGCGCTCTTCAGCGCGGTCCTCGACTACGCGCACAACGTCGATGTGCGCAGCACCGCGGTGAACGGGCTCGGCACGGCGATGTGGTCACGGTACGAGCGGTCCGGTGATCCCGGTGACCTGGACACCGCGATCCGGCTGTTCCGTGAGGCGCTCGCGATGTACCCGGACGAGCACACGCCGGCCATTCCGTCGTTCCACGCGAACCTGGCCGGGGTGCTGCGCTTGCGGTGGCGCCGCACCGGCGACCAGGCCGACCTGGGCGCGTCGGTCGCGGAGGCGCGTGCCGCCGTGGCGACCACCTCGGCCGGCGACCCGCGGCGCGCATGGCGGCTGAACAACGTGGCCGACGGCCTGCTCGCGCTGTCGTTGCAGCACGACGACTCGTCCGCGCTCGTGGAGGCCGTCGACCTCTTTCGCGAGGCCGTGCAGACGGCCCGGCCCGGTGATGAGCTGGCCGGCATGCGGTCCAACCTGGCCGAGGCGCTGAGGCTGCGCTATCGATCCACCGGCGGCCGCGACCGTGCCCTGCTGGACGAGGCGGTCGAGCAGGGCCGTGCCGCGCTGGCGGCGGCGCCGAAGCACCCGTTGCGGCCGCGGTTCCAGGCCAACCTGGCTCTGGTGCTGCTCGACCGGTTCGCCGCGCGGCACCGGCCGGGCGATCTGTCCGAAGCCGCCGGCCTGGCGCAGAAGGCGGTCGACGCCACCCCGCCGGGGCACCCCAACCGCACCGAACGGCTGATCACCTTGAGCGGGGCCCGGCGGTTGGAGACGATCCGCGGACGGCCACGGCGGCGCATGGTCGAGCTCGCACAGGAGGCGGTGGCCGCCACTCCGGACGGGCATCATCTGCGCTCCGACGCGCTGCTCAACCTGGGCTGGGCGCTGGCGTTCCAGGCCGCGTCCGGTGACGTCGCCGCCGGCAACCGGGCGCGGGAGGTGTTCCGGCAGCTGGCGAACGACCCCGCCGTCCAGGTACGGGTCCGGGTGTCAGCGGCCTGGCAGTGGGCGAACACCGCGCTGAGCCGCGACGACCTGGCCGAGGCGCGGATCGGGTTCGACCTGGCGGTGACGTTGCTTCCGCGTACCGCGCCGCGCCGCGTGACCCACGCCGACCGGGAGCGGCAGCTCGCCTCGTTCTCCGGCCTGGCCCGGGATGCCGCGGCGTGCGCCGTGCAGGCGGGGGACCCGGTCGACGCGCTGCGCCTGCTGGAACACGGCAGGGGAGTGCTGCTGAGCCACGCGCTCGATATTCGTACGGAGCTGACCGGTCTGCGCCCGGAGCTGGCCGAGCGGTTCGTGGTGTTGCGCACCGCACTGGACCGGCCGGAGGGCGCGGCGTTCAGCACGAGAGCCGGGGCCGGCCCGGAACTGCCCGGCGAGGACCGCCACGCCCTCGCCACCGAGTGGGAGGCGCTGATCCACGAGATCCGGGAGCAGCCGGGTTTCGCCCGCTTCCTACGCCCCCCGCCGATCGACGACCTGATCGCCGCGACCACCGTTCACCGTCCTGTCGTCGTGCTGAACATCAGCGGCCTGCGCTGCGACGCCCTGCTGATCGACGGCCGCATCCGGGTGCTGCCGCTGCGGCTGACGCTCGACGAGGCGACACAGCGGGCTCTGCGGTTCCGGGCGGCGGTCGCCGAACGGGTGGACGAGACCCTGGAATGGCTTCGGACCGAGGTGACCGGCCCGGTCCTGGACGCTCTGGACCTGCCGCCGGGCAGCCGGCTGTGGTGGGTGCCGACCGGCCCGCTCACCACGCTCCCGCTGCACGCCGCCGCCGGCGACCGGGTGGTGTCGTCCTATGCGCCGACGGTCCGCAGCCTGGTCACCGCGTGGCGCACGCCGCCGGCCGGCCCGGTGTCCGACCCGCTGGTCGTCAGCATGCCCACCACGCCCGGCCTGCCCCCGCTGCCCAGCGTGGCGGCGGAGACCGCGACACTGCCGGCCGGTCGCGTCCTGACCGGCGAGGACGCGGTGCGCCGGGCGGTGCTGGACGCGCTGCCGCACCACTCGTGGGCGCACTTCGCCTGTCACGCGGTCAGCGCCGCGGACGGCTCGGCCGACGGTCACCTCGTCCTCCAGGATCAGCTCACCGTCTCCGACATCGCCCGGCTGCGCCTGCACGACGCGGCCATCGCCTACCTCTCCGCCTGCGACACCGGCGTCCCGCGGGAGAACCTCGACGACGAGGCGCTGCACGTGGCCGGTGCGTTCCACATCGCCGGTTTCCGGCACGTGATCGGCACCCTCTGGTCCATCAAGGACCATCTGGCGGCCGAGGTGGCGGCCGGTTTCTACGCCCGGCTGGACACCGCCGAGGACGCGGCCACCGCCCTGCACGAGACCGTGCGCGAACTACGGGCGGTGCACGGGCCCGGGGCGTGGGCGCCGTACATCCACTTCGGTCCATGACACCATGGTCGACGTGACTGACGGACCCGACGGCACCGACCGCGGCGCCACCGAGCTCATCCTCGGCGCCCTGGCCGGCTCTGCACTGCTGCCCTTCCTCCAGGCCGTGGCGACCAGGGCGGGCGAGGACGCCTACCAGGCGATCCGTGACCGGCTCCCCTGGCGCAGCCGGCGTGGGGCGCGAGCCGAGCTGAAGGAGGCGGGCGTCGTGAGCCTCGCCGCCCGTGACGCCCGGGTGGTGCTGCAACTGCCGGAACGGGTCACCCCGGTGATGGCGGCCCGGCTGGAGAACGTACGGCTGCCGGTCGACCGTACCGGCTGGGCGGTGGTGAGCTGGGACGAGGTGCAGTCCCGCTGGGTGGTGGAGCTGGTGGCCGAGCCCCCGCCGTCGGCGACCCCGGTCGAGCCGTGACTCCCGGTCCGACCCGGGTTTCAGCGGCATCGGGCGGCCGGGTCACACCCTGCAGAGACTGGCCCTGGTCGCCTCGACGATCGCCTTCGCGGTCGTCTCGTCGACCTTGAACCGGGTTGCGGCGTTCCCGGCCACCTGGGCGTCCGTCTTGTCCTGCCGGATGTCCAGGCAGATGCTCCGGCCGTGACTGAGAACGCCGTCGATCTCGGCCAGCCGTGCGTCCACCCCGGCCAGCGCCCTCAGATACCCCTCCTCCGGCCCCTCGGAGAAACGCAGACCAGGCTGCAGGAACTCCGCTCCGCGCGGTGCCTCGGACGTCGATGCCGCCGTCGCCGGCGTCGCCGGGTTGCTGCCGGCACAGCCCGCCAGCGCGCTGATCGCCACCGCCGCACCGGCCACCCAGACCCGCATCGCTCGCATTGCCGCTCCCGTCCTCAGTGGAGTGATTCCAGGAACACGGTACGGCGTCGGTGGCCTACGGTGATGCGATGATCATGAAGGCGTACGACATCGTGGTCGGCGGTGACGGTGCGACACCGCCGCCCGGCCGGCCGGCGCTGCTCCCGGCCGGATGGGCGGGGCCCCAGGGTCCTGCGATCGACCCGGTGACCTGGCCCCGGTCGCCGCGCACCGGTCAGCCGATGCACCACCGATTCACCCTGTGGCTTCCGCTGGAGTACCGGCGCCGCGGCGAGGACCTGGTCGCCGTGTCGGTGTTCCAGTGGTGCGACGCCCTCTACTGGCGCGGGCCGGCGAGTCCCGGCACGGCCGTGCCAGCGCATCCGCATCTGCAACTGGCCGACGACGGTGTCGACCAGGTCTTCGCCCTGCTGTGGCTCACGGAGGCCGAGTATTCCGGACCGCGAACCGCCCGTCCGGTTCCCGCCGCACCGCCGGTGGACGGCGAACAGGACCCGGACGGTGTGCCGCCGAGGTACGCGCCGTTGGGCGCGGTGTGGCTGGCCGAACGTGACGATCCCCAGGCCGGCGTGGCCCCCGCGGACTCCGATGACGACGACGATGACGATGACGACGACGAGCGGTACGAAACGTTCGGTATGGAACACCTGGGCGGCACCGTCATGAGCCCGAACGGTCCGCGGGACGGCCTGTCACCCTGGTACCTCGAGGTCAACCGGCTCGGTGGGGTGAACCACGGCGGCGACCGGGACATCGCCTTCGACCTGGCGTCGGCGCTGATGCTGGGCGGAATGTCGAGCCACATCCGGTAGGGACGCCGAGCGCGGCACCGGTCCCGGACACCTGAACCCACCTCGCCGCGGTGTACGACGCGACGTCCGGCCGCTCGGCGAGGTGACCCCGTGGGGAAGGGACGCGGTGCCGGCGGTTCGCTCAGCCGATCCGGGTTTGACCCGCGACGGCCCGGGCATCAGCTGAGCAGAGTCCTCATGCCGGCCGGACTCCCGCGGCCGCTGATCCCTTTCGGTCTCTGGAGTCCTCATCAGTACGCACCTGACCAGCGCCGAACTGCATGCCGCGCTCGCCGCACCGGCGCCGGCCGACGGGTTCGTCAGCCGGCGGGTGGACGCGGCGGGCCTCGACCTGCATGTCAGGCAACGGGTCGCCACCGACCGGACGACACCGTGCGTCCTCCTCCACGGGCTCGCGGTCTCCCACCGCTACCTGATGCCCACCGCCCGCCACCTCGACGGCCGCTCGGTGTTCGTACCCGACCTGCCCGGTTTCGGGTTGTCCGGCCGCCTCCGGACCGTCGTCGACGTCGGCGGGCACGCCGCGACGATCGCCGCACTCCTCGACCGCCTCGGAACCGGCCCCGCCGCACTGGTGGGCCACTCGTTCGGCTGCCAGGTCGCCGTCGAACTGGCGACGCGCCGTCCCGACCTGGTGACATCGCTCGTGCTGGTCGGGCCGACCACCGACCCGGCCGCCGCGACATCCGCCGCGCAGTTGCGCCGGCTGGCCCGTGACCTGCTGCACGACGACTGGCGGCAGACGCCGATCCTGGCCGCGGACATCCGCGACGCCGGACCGCGGCGCATCCTGCGGACGCTGCGTCACGCGGTCACCGACCGGATCGACGCGAAGCTGCCCACGATCCGCGTGCCGGTCCTGCTGGTCCGGGGCGGCCTCGATCCGATCACACCGGCCGCCTGGCTCGAACGGGCGGCCTCGATCACGCCGTACGCACGGACGCTGACCATCGACGGTGCCGCACACAACGCCGCCACGACCGCCGGCCCCCGGCTCGCGGCGGCGATCCACGCCCACCTCGGCGCCGGGCACCCGGCCTGACGCCGTCTCCGGTCGTCTATCCGTCAGGTCGCCCGGCATGGTCGACCCGCACGGTTCCCGTCGATAGCGTGAACCGGTGAACGATGTCGATGCTGCGGAGGAATGGCTCGATTCGTGGGTGTCCCAGGTGGACACCCGAGCACGACAGGCCGTCGAGTTGTCCCGGCGGGTGGCCGCGCTGACCGGATCCGCGGACGGGCGCGACGGGGCGATCCGGGTGCGGGTCGGCTCGGCCGGGCAGGTGGAGACGCTGGAACTGGACGATCGCGTACACGAGCTCTCCGGTCCGGAACTGGCCCGCGAGATCCTGGCGGTGATCCGGGGGGCGCAGTCCGTGCTGTCAGCGGAGGTAGCCGACCAGGTACAGGCGACGGTCGGTGCCGACAGCGAAGCCGGACGGGCGGTGATCGACTCGTTCGAGACCAGGTTTCCGGCGCCGGACGCGCGATGAGCACCGGCATGCGGTTCCCGGCCGAGGCGGTACGCCGGCACGCCGACACGGTTGACGGGACCGTTGAGCAGATGGCTCTGGCCAGGTCGGCGGTGCGCGAGGTGAGCATGGACCGGCAGGCGTACGGTGAGCTCTGCCAGTTCCTGCCCGGCCTGCTGGATCCGCTGTTCAACGGGGCCGTCGACGTCGTGAACGGTGCGGTCGACGCCCTGTCGGAGACGGCGCACAGGTTGCGTGCCACCGCCGCGACGATCGAGGAGACCGACGCGGACAGCGCTCGCCGGATCACCGGAGCGCAGCCGTGACGGGCAACCCGCTGGTGGCTCAGGCGCACGGTTCCACCACCTGGTCGACCGGTCTGGGCCTGGTGGAGGACGCCCACCAGATCAGCGACGGCATCCGGAACAACAGCTGGGTCGACGCCACCCTCGGCGGGGTGGGCGGCAGCCTGAACGCGGTGGCGGTGGCGGTGGACCCGCTCGGCTCGCTCTTCGCCTGGGGCGTCGGCTGGCTGATGGAACACGTCCAGCCCCTCCGGGACGTCCTCGACCGGTTGGCCGGCAGACCGGACGAGATCGCCGCCCACGCAGCGACCTGGCGCAACGTCGCGGCCGCGGCCGCGGAGGCCCGGCAGGGGTACGCGACTGCGGTACGCACCCAGACCGCCGGCTGGCTCGGCGCCTCCGGTGACGCCTACCGAGCCCACGCCGGCGAGCAACTAGCCGCGGTCGACGGGATCGCCACGGTCACGAGTGCGATCTCGTACGCGGTCGAGGGCGCCGGCCTGCTGGTCGGCCTGGTCCGGGAGATCGTGCGGGACCTGATCGCCCAGTTCGTCGCCACCCTGGCCGTGCGGTTGCCGCAGTGGCTGGCCGCGGAGGGCATCACGCTGGGCCTCGCCACGCCGGTGGTCGCCGGTCAGGTCGCCACCCTGGTCTCCCAGTGGGCCCACCGGATCCAGCACTTCATCCGGGCCCTGCTCAACAGCCTGCGACACCTCAACGGCAGACTCGCCGACCTCGCCGACCTCCTCACCCGCCTGAAGCAGCTGCTCGGTCACCTCACCCGACCCGCCCCGACGGCGGCGCAGCCCGGCCGCAGCGAGGCCGGCTCCGGTGAGGTGATGGAGGACGGCCTGTTGCGGGAGGGCGACGGTATCGTCCGCAACGGCCAGAGGATCCTGATGAGCAGGGAGAACGTGCTCGCGGTAGCGGCGAAGTTCGGCATCGACATGGATGGTGTCCGACTGTCTTTGGACAAGATCCGCCGCGGGGCCGGCCCCGGCCGGGAGTTCTACGGGGTGACGATGCCCGACGGCGAGATCAAGCTCGCCCGGGACGCATTCATGAGCGAGGAACAGCTGGCCAGGACTCTGGCTCATGAGCGATTCCACCTCGACGAGTTACGCCGCGGGATGGAGTTCCCCTGGAAGGAAGCGGACCGCGCAGCCTATGAGGTCCGTGCCTACGCCTATGAGGAACAGTGGTGGCAATCCAGGAAGCACTTACTCGACCCGGAGTAGATCTGACGATGCGCGAGATGACGGAGTCCAACCGCCGGTGGGAGGCGTGGTTCGATGCCTTCACGAAGATTCGGGAGGCCTGGCCGGCCCGGCTCGACGTGCTGTGCCCGGAAGGTGACCAGGGACGGATGCGCATTACGTACACCGGCAGCCCGGAGACCAGGATCGGTTTCGCGACGATGTGGTGCGACGTGGGCCACCACGGCATCTTCCTGCCGCGGGTCGGTATTCCCGCAGGCGCCGAGATGCTTTCCTTCGACGCGACGCCGGAGGAGAGAGCCGCGGTTATTCCGGACATCAGTCTGATTCCGACCGATCCATACACCCCGGACGACGACGAGTGAGATAGCGGGCCGACCGGCGGCCGCCTGTCCGGATCCCTCTATATATCGGTGAACGTCGAACGTTTGGGGGAGATCCGGTCCACATCGGGGCCGCTAGTGTCTGGCCCGTGACGCGGAGCACGCATCAGTTGACCACCCACGTACGGGCCACCGTCGCGGTCGCCGCGCTCGGTGCTGTCTGGTGTGTGGGTTTTCTGACCGTCGGTGCCGGGAGTGAAGCGATCGCCTACGTCTTCGTGCCGATAGGTGGTGCCGTCGCCGCCGTGTCGGTCCGGCATCTGACGGGGGCCGCGGACCCGGTGGCCCGGCGGTTCTGGCGTGCCGTGCTGGTCGCCGTCGTCCTGATCACCGTCGGGTACACCTGGCTGGCCGTGGACATGCTGGCCCACGCCGACCAGGCCCGGACCCGGAGCATGCCGGCACCCGCCGCGGCCTGTACGGCCCGCGGGTTCCTGGTCGCCTTCGGGGCGCTCGCCCGGGTGCCGGTCGTCGCGGCCGGTGGTGCCGAGCGGTGGCGGATGGCCCTGGACCGGATGATCGTCTTCCTCGGCTGTGCGGCCGTGCTCTGGTATGTCGGTCTGGCGCCGATGCTGTCCGCCCGCGAACCGTGGAGCCGGCAGGCGATGCTGCTGGTCGGCCTCGGTCTGCTGGTCGCGGTCGGCGCGGCGACGAAGGTGTCGTACATCGGCGGCGGCCCGGTCGACGGGCCGGCGATGCGGCTGGTCGCGGCCGGCGGTGGTGTCCCGGCCGGGGCGGTGTCCGTGCTCGCGGTGCAGTTCGGCTACATCGCCAGTGTCCCGGCGCAGGCGGTGGTGATGCCGCTGGCCCCGGTGCTGGTCACGCTCGGTGTCGCGGCGCAGATCCGGGCCGATGCGGGGCGGCGCCGCGACCCGGTCCGGCACGGGGCGCTTCTGCCGTACCTCGCCATGATCCTGGTCGATGTGCCGTTGATCGCGGTCGCCCTCGGCGCACCGCTGCGCTGGCCGGTCCGGGTGGTCCTGATCGCCGCGGTCCTGGTGACCGCGCTGGTGATGGTCCGGCAGTACCTCGCCTACCGGGAGAACGCCCGGCTGCTGCACATCGCGCGGAGGCAGGAGGACCGCCTGCAGTACGAGGTCAGCCACGACGGTCTGACCGGTCTGGCCAACCGGGCGCTGTTCCGTGACCGGCTCACCGCCGCGCTCGCCGCGCCCGGCCCGGCGGTGGTGCTGCTGATCGACCTGGACGACTTCAAGACCGTCAACGACCTGCTCGGGCACGGCACCGGCGACAGCCTCCTGGTCTCGGTGGCGGGCCTGTTGCGGGCCGAGACGGGAGACGACGATCTGGCGGTACGGGTGGGCGGCGACGAATTCGCGGTGCTCATGACCGGGGCGGCCGCCGTACCCGAGGAACTGGCCCGGCGGCTGCTGGGTGCTCTCGCCCGCCCGATCAGCGAGCACCGGCTGCTGGTGCAGGCGAGCATCGGCATCGCCGTGGCCTCGCCCGGTGCGACCGTCGACTCGGTGCTGCGCGACGCCGACGTCGCCGTGTTCACCGCCAAGCAGCGCGGCAAGGCCGGGTTCGTGCGCTATGTGGACGGGATGGGGGAGCCGGTCCTGGCGCACATGCAACTCGGTGCCGAGTTGCGGCGGGCCCTGGACGACGACGAGTTCCGGGTGGTCTACCAGCCGATCGTGCGCCTGGACTGCAACCGGGTGATCGGGGTGGAGGCGCTGGTCCGCTGGCACCATCCGGGCCGCGGGATGGTCAGTCCGGCCGAGTTCATCCCGGCCGCCGAACGTACCGGCCTGATCGTGCCGCTGGGCCGGTTCGTGTTGCGGGAGACGTGCCGGCAGGCGGTCGCCTGGCTCGCCGAGTTCGGGCCGGACGGGCTCCAGGAGGCCGGCCTCAACGTCTCCGCCCGGCAGCTGCACGATCCCGACTTCGTGTCCGACGTGGCCGCCGCGCTGGCCGACAGCGGCCTGCCCTGTGAACGGCTGGTCCTGGAGGTCACCGAATCGGCGGTGCTCCGCGGCCCGCAGGTGTCCCGGACCCTGCACGAACTCGACCGGATGGGTATCCGCCTCGCCCTGGACGACTTCGGCACCGGGGAGTCGTCGCTGAGTCTGCTGCGTGCCTTCCCCGCCGCCATCGTCAAGCTGGACAAGTCGTTCGTAGACGGGATCGAGATCGACGACGGCCGGCCGGCCGCCGCCGACGCCCGGCAGGCGGTGGCCCGTGCCGTGATCCAGCTCGCGCACGCGCTCGGCCTGGACACCGTCGCCGAGGGGATCGAGAGTCCCGAGCAGGTGGCCGCCCTCCTCGATCTCGGTTACACCGTCGGCCAGGGCTTCTACCTCGGTCATCCGATGGCCGCCGAGGGAGTGTCCCGCCTGCTGGCCCATCAGCGGGGCCGGCCGTCGCCGTCCGCCGAGCGGACCAGAGAGATCAGCCGGGCCGTCCGGCCGCCCGCCAGAGGGTGAGCACACGATCGATGTCGGCGCGGATCCGCGCGCGGGCCTCGTCCCGGGGGACCCCGGACATCAGCAGGTCGTCATAGGTGGTGTCCTCGTGCCGGATCGAGGCGACGACGGCGCGGGTCACCGCTTCCGGGTCGAGGGCCCGGCCGGCGGCGCTGCGGCCGACCCGGCCGCTGCCGCGGATGCTGGTGTGGCGGCTGATCTCGTCGGCCCGGTCCGGTGGGCAGCCGGGGAACAGGTCGGCGATCTGCTCGGCCAGCCTCTGCTGGAACGTCTCGTCGGCGGCCTCGCGGCGCACCCGGTCCCGTTCGCGGCGGCGGGCCCGGGCCTCCTCGTCGGACAGGCACTGCTGCTCGGCCTGTTCGACGGCGGCCCGCTCGACCAGCAGGCCCCGGCGTTCGTGCCGGCGGCGGGAGCGGCTGAACCGGACCACGACGGCGGACAGGCGGGTGGCCTGCCGGGCGCGGCGGGTCAGGGCCGCGTCGCCGGCCGGCAGGAACACCAGATGGTCCAGATCGGCGCAGGTCAGGCAGACCGGTCCGGCATCCTCCATGATCAGCATGCCGTCGTCGGTCAGGCCGCATCCGGCGCAGGTGAAGGCTTTGGCCGGCTGCACGACGACCAGGTCCGGGGGTCTGCTCTGCCGGGTGGTCAGCCGGTCCCGCTGGCTGTCGGTGAGGTCGGCGGCCATCCAGTGTGTCCGGTAGGCGGCCTCCCGCTCCGGCTCGCCGGCGGCGGTGAACCGCAGTGGCCGCCGGTCGCGGGTGGCGGCCACGTAGTCGATCTCGCTGGGCCGCAGGTCACGACTGTCCACCCAGCGCCGGAAGATCTCCAGCGCGTCGGCGAGCCGGTCGGCGGAGACCGCGGCGATCGACTCCAGGTGCGGGGCGCGGCCCTGCCGCCAGTCGGTGACCCGGCCGGGCGGCAGCCAGCCCATCCCGGCCAGCACGTCGACCGGGCCGACCTGCCGCTGCCGGGTCAGGGCCTCCTCGGCGGCGGCGACCACCCGCCGCTCCAGTCTGGTGGCGACCTGCATGGCCGGATGCTACCGGCCCAGGTTCCGGACGGCCGTCATGAGCAGGCGCCAGAAGGCGTCCACGTCCAGATCGACCGCGACGTCCGCGTTCGGCGGCCGCCCGGTGCGGTGGTGCAGGTCCACGACGGTCGCGCCGCGGGTGTACGCCCCCGCCAGCTCGACGTCGACCGGAGCGGCGACGGTCCGGACGATCGACGGGTCGAGGATCCGGGCCACGGCGATCGGATCGTGCACCGGTGGATGGGGGAACCCGAACACCCGCTGATAGGTCGCCGCGAAGAACGTCATAAGCTCCGCGCAGACGCCGCCGAGCCGGGTGCCCAGCCCACGGAACTCGGCGATGATCTCCGTGGTGGCCAGCGCCTGATGGGTGACGTTCAGCCCGATCATCGTGGCCGGCACCCCGGACCGGAGCACGATGTCGGCCGCCTCCGGGTCGGTGACGATGTTGAACTCGCCGTACGGTGTGGTGTTGCCCCGCTCGGTCGAGCCGCCCATGAAGACGATCCGGCGGATTCCCGGCAGCACCTCGGGGTGGCGGCGCAGCAGCAGGGCCACGTTGGTCAGCGGCCCGGTGGCGACCACGGTGACCGGCCCGGCGGCGCCGGTGATCAGCCGCCGCATCAGCTCGACCGCGTGCACGGCGGCCGGCTCGGCGACCGGCACGTCCAGGTCGGGACCGTCGAGACCGGAGACGCCGTGGATGTCCTCGGCCACGGTCAGGTCACCGACGAGGGGCCGGTCGCACCCGGCGGCGACCGGGACGTCGACGGCGCCGGCGAGGGCGAGGACACGCAACGCGTTCCGGGTCGTCTTCTCGAGTGTCTGGTTGCCGGCGACGGTGGTGACGCCGAGCAGCCGGGCCCGCGGGTCGCCCACGGCCAGCAGCAGCGCCAGCGCGTCGTCGTGCCCCGGATCGCAGTCGATGATCATCGGATCGGTCCGGGTGGTCCCGGGTGGCAGGTCCGCGGCGTGCTGGGCGATCGGTACGGCTCGCACTGTTCGGACGACTCCTCTGCGGAACGGCGGTGGCTGGGGTGGCGCGGTGACGTCATGGAGCGCACCACCAGCCTCGCACGCACCCCGGGCATGGGCGCCGGACGACACCGATCCCGGTGACCGCAGAGACGGGCTGCATCGAGGCGATCGCCGACAGGCGGGGCCTCACCTCCGACGAACTGGACTGAGCAGGACCCGCAGCAGGCGGCCCGGGGTCAGCAGGTGGGCGGGCCCGGCCAGCATGTTGGAGACCCGCAGGAACGCGGCGCCCAGATCCGGATCGTGGGCGGCCGCCGCCCGGTACCGCCGCAGGTAGGCGTCGAGCGGCCGGTCCACGGCCCGCCGTGGGCCGGCCACCTGCGGGAACCGGAGATCGGTGGCGGTCGCCATCGACCAGGGGACGTCCATCGTGCGGGCGGCACCGGCGAACCAGCGGCCGGTGCCGGCGGTCCGGGACAGCGCCAGTGCCTGTAGAGCGGCGACCGTGATCCCCTGACCGTAGATCGGATTGAAACTGCACACCGCGTCACCGACGGCGACCAGGCCCTCGGGGAGGCGGGGCATCCGCTCGTAGTGGCGGCGCACACTGGCCGGGACACGCATCCGGACCGGATCGTCGAGCGGCTCCGCCGTACGCAGGAAGTCCCTGATCTCCGGTCCCGGCAGGGACTCGGCGAACGCCATCACCCCGGCGTCGTCGGCCGGCGGTGCCTCGCCCAGGATCCCGCCGAGGAACAGGACCACCCGATCGCCCTCCTGCCGGATCGTCACGCCGGTACGCGGCATACCCGGGTACGGCGCGTTGATCACGGCGAACCCGATACGGCCCGGCTCGTACCGGTAGTGCCGGGTCGTGTAGACCACGCCGGTGCGCACGGTGCTGACCGGCACCTCGCCGTACCCCAGTTCCCGCAACCAGAACGGCAGCCGGCTCGCCCGGCCCCCGGCATCGACGACCAGACCGGCCCCGATCGTGCCGTCCGAGGTCCGGACCCCGCGGATCCGCCCGTCGTGCAGCAGCCCGGTCACCTCGGCCGCGTCGATGATCGTCACGTTCGGCAGCGCCCGCACCCGCTCCCGGATCAGGTGCTCCAGCAGAGGCCGGGTCACCCCGTAGACCGGCATCGACGACGGGGCCCGGCGCATCGGATGCCCGTCCAGATACCAGTGGCAGTCGGCGTGCAGGTCACCGGCCGGCACCCCGGCCCCGAGCATCTCCGCCACGAACCCGGGGAACAGCTCGTCGAGCGCCATGCTGCCCCGGGCGAGCAGGGCGTGCGCCTGCCGGCTCTGCGGTACCCCGCGCCGGGCCGCCGCCCCCGCCGGCAGCCGGTCCCTCTCCAGTACGGTGACCTGCTCGAACGCTCCACTGAGGGCCCGTGCCGCAAGTAACCCGCCGACACTGGCCCCGATGATCACCGCATGTGTCACACCCCGGATGATTCCGGCCCGCGCCCCGGCCTGCCGCCGATTCGGCGCCCGTCAGGCTCCCGGCTGACCCGCACCTGTCGGATCCCCTGCTCAGGGCTGCTCGGCTTGATGGCTCTCGATAGCATTCCTGGTTCCACAGCTTCGGAAGAGGGGGGACCGTGGCGCGTCTCCAGCAGGGATTACGCAAGGCGGCCAATGCGATCGCGGAGGGGGCCGATCCACGGGCGGTGGCCGTGGAGGAGGCCCGCCGGCTCGGGAAGGCCGCGGCGTCGGGGCAGCTGGACCTGGGGGTCGATCCGGTCGACTTCCCGGCGGCACGGGATCTCGGCGGCAGCGTCGACACCGTCATGGAACAGCGGATGGTTCCGCTGGACGAGGCGGGGGAGGTGCTCAACCGCAGCGAGCTGCGTCGGCAGGACGGCGAGCAGGTGCACGTCATCTGCCCGATGGTGATCCCGCGTGGGCGTTCGCTGGTGACGATGCTGCCGGTGCTGCTGCTCCCGGTGATCGGGGTGGCGGCGGCCGCGGCGATCGGGGTGGCCGGCGGTGACGTCCTGACGAACCCGTATTTCGGCGTGCACTACTGGGTGCTGTCGCTGCTGGCGGTGGGCTTCGTCTGGTGGCGGCAGGGCATGGTGATGGTGCCGGACGGCTGCGCCGCGCTGATCACCCGGTTCGGCAAGCTGGAGCAGGTGGTCGGCCCGGGGCGGATCATTCTGCTGAACCCGTGGAAGCGGGTGTCGTACATCCTGAACACCACCCGGGAGTACCCGTTCAACGCACCGGTCCGGGAGGCGCCGACGAAGGGCGGGGTGAAGGCGTCGATCGACCTGTTCATCCAGTTCCGGATCAGTGACCCGGTGGAGTTCGTCTACACCCTCGGCGCGGTCCGCGGGTTCGAGGAGAAACTCGGCAACGCGGTGAGCGAGACGATCCGCAGCCTGATCTACGAACAGTCGGCGGCGGACATCTACAACATGGTCGGTGAGGAGACCGGCCGGCTGCTGGACCAGCTGAACCAGCAGTTCCGCCCGGCGGTGGAGCTGACGAACGCGAACATCACGCACGCCGAGCCGTCCGACCGCAAGTACCGGATGGACCTGGCCGCGCCGGAGATGGTGCGGGTCGCGAAGGACGCCTACACCCACGAGTACGCGTTGCAGCTGCGCAAGGAGCAGGACGAGGGCGACCTGATCAAGGAGCTCGCCAGCCTCCAGGAGACGCTGTCGGCGATCCAGGCGGACATCGCGCAGTATCAGGCCCAGATGGACACCGCCCTGGAACGGGAGACCAACCGGGCCGAGGCGACCGCCCGGCAGCGCTACGTCCTGGCCGAGTCGGAGGCCAAGGCCAACGCGGCGCTGTTGGAAGCCCAGGCCCTGGACATCCGCGCGGTGACCGTGGCGGAGGCCCCGGAGATCCTGGAGTACCGCTACCAGCGGGAGGTCCTCGACCGGCTGGAGGAGGTGGCCGGGCACCTGCCGCAGCTGGTCCGGATCGGCGGCTCCGCCGACCCGAACGGTGCGGTCGGCATCGACCTGCTCCAGTTGGCCCGGGAGATGGTCGGCGAGCGCGGCAACGAACTGTTCACCGCGGCCGACATGGCGGACATGCGTACCCGGCTGACCGAGGTGGCGCAGCGCATCGCCGACCGGGAGCAGGAGATCAACGCGTTGCGCGACGCCGACGAGCCGGTCGTTGTGGCGGTTGCGGTGGAAGAGCAGGAGGACCAGGCATGAGTACGGCTACCAAGGGCCGCAGCTCCACCATCAGCGAGGTGGTGGCGCCGTGGAGCGACGTGGCGCGGCTGCTGCGCGGTGGCGAGGCCGGCACTCTGGTCCCGGTCGTCATCCCGAAGCACCGCCGCCGGCTCGGCTGGCTCGCCCCGCTCTGGCTCGGCCTGCTGGCCCTGCTCTCCGGGGTGATGTTCTCGATCCGCGGTGACGGTGGCGTGTTCGCCGTCCTGGCGTACCTCTCCGGTGCGTTCTTCCTGCTGGTCGGCGCGCTGTGGTGGTGGCGCAGCTCGATCGTGGAGATCGAGCAGGGCACCAACGGGGTGCTGACCCGGTACGGCGCGGTCAGCCGCACCCTGGACCCGGGCCGGCACTACCTGTGGCACCCGTGGTCGCGGGTCGCGTTCGTGGTCGACGTGGCGACCGAGATCCCGTACTCCGCGCCGGTGATGGCCTGCCCGACCCGGGAGAACGTGCCGCTGCGCTCGATCGAGTTCTTCCTGAAGCTGCGGATCACCGACGCCGTCCTGTTCGTCCGCACGATCGGAGCCGGCAACTTCGACCTGGTGCTGTCCAGTGCCGTGCAGGACGCCATCCGGCAGCGGGCCCGTCTGGTGCAGACCGAGCGGGCCTACGATCTGCGCGGCTCGGATGTGGCCGACATGCAGGATCTGCTGAACCGGCAGCTCGACCGGTACGGCGTGCGGATCACCGGCTGCAACATCCCGGACGTCCAGTTGCCCGCCCAGTACCAGCAGCATCTGGCCACCCGGGAGCGGGTGGCGAAGGAGAGCGCCGCCTACGAGCAGGAGTGGGGACTGACCCGCAAGCGCCGGATCGACCAGTTGCAGATGGACATCGAGCGGGCCAAGAAGGTCCGTGACGCCCGGATCGTCGAGGTGAAGGCGTCCCTGAACAAGGCCCGGGAGCAGGTCGCCCAGCTGTTGGAGGAGCAGGAGACGAACGCGCAGCGGGTCCGGTTCGAGATCGAGACCCGGGGCCGCAGTGGACTGATCGCGGCGGAGAACGAGGCGAAGGCGCAGCGCCGGCTGGCCCAGGCCTACCGGGACAACCGGGCGGTCCTGCAGTACGAGCTGGCCCTGCGCCGGCTCGAGGTGGGCGCCGAGCTGGCCGGGCAGGCACCGCAGCCGGTGGTGGTGCGCACCGACGGCGCCGGCGGCGCGGACACGTCGGCGCTGGCCACGCTGCTGGCCGCCCAGTTGCTGCCGCGTGCGGTCGCGCTGCCGCCCGCCCAGCGCCCGGCCGGCGGGGTTGGCAACGACGCGGCTTGATGCCATCGTCGACCGATGATCGACGATGCGTATCTCTGGCTGGAATCCCTCGACGAGCCCGAGGCGGCCCGATGGGTCGCGGAGCGCAACGCCGAGACGCTGAGGGCCCTGGCGGACGAGGATTTCACGCGGACGAAGGACGCGATCCGGGAGGTGCTGGACAGCAGCGACCGGATCGCGTACCCCACCTGGTGCGGTGACGGCTTCTACTACTCGTTCTGGCAGGACGCCGGGCATCCGCGGGGCCTGTGGCGGCGCACCACCGCCGAGCAGTACCGCCGGGACGACCCGGACTGGGACGTTCTGCTGGACGTCGACGCGCTGAACGAGGCCGAGGGCGAGAACTGGACGTGGAGCGACGTGACCGTGCTGCGGCCCGGTCACGACCGCTGCCTGATCAGCCTGTCGCGTGGTGGCGCGGACGCGTCGGTGGTGCGCGAGTTCGACCTGGTCCGGCGGGAGTTCGTGGCGGACGGGTTCACCCTGCCGGAGGCGAAGAGCGACGTCGACTGGATCGACGCGGATCATGTCTTCGTCGGGACCGACTTCGGGCCGGGATCGCTGACCTCGTCGGGTTATCCGCGGGTCGTGAAGCGGTGGCGGCGCGGCACCCCGCTGTCGGCGGCCGAGACGGTCTTCGAGGGACAGCCCGACGACATCCTGGTGCGGGCCTACCACGACGTGACCGAGGGCTACCGGCGTGACGTCGTCGTCCGGCACCCGACCTTCTTCACCAGCGAGCACCACGTGGCGGAGCCGGGCGGTGCCCTGCAGCGGATCGACGTGCCCGAGGACGCCGACTGCCAGGTGCACCGGGAGTGGATGCTGGTCCGGGTGCGGTCACCGTGGACGGTCGGCGGCGTCACCCATCCGGCCGGGTCGCTGCTGGTCACCCGGTTCGGCGAGCGGGACTTCACCGTGCTGTTCCGGCCGGACGAGCGCACGTCGCTCAACAGCTGGTCGTGGACCCGCAACCACCTGCTGCTGGTGACCATGACCGACGTGCGGACCGAGGCGTACGCGCTGACGCCGGGTGAGCCGGAATGGATCCGGGAGCCGCTGCCCGCGGCTGGGGAGTTCGCCCAGACGTGGATCGTCGAGACCGATCCGGATCGTGACGACGCGTACCTGATCGCCTCCGAGGGTTTCCTGCGGCCGGCGACGCTGAGCCTCGGCACGGTCGGCGGGCCGGCCGAGGTCCTCAAACGACAGCCGGCCTTCTTCGACCCCGGCGGCCTGGAGGTGCGCCAGTTCTTCGCCACGTCGGCCGACGGGACGCGGGTGCCCTATTTCGTGGTGGGCGGGGAGAAACCCGGCCCGGCACTGCTCAGCGGTTACGGCGGCTTCGAGATCGCGCTCACGCCCGGCTACGACGCGGTGATCGGGCGCGGCTGGCTGGCCCGGGGCGGCGCCTACGCGGTCGCCAACATCCGGGGCGGCGGCGAGTACGGTCCGGGCTGGCACCGGGCCGCGCTGCGGGAGAACCGGCTGCGGGCGTACGAGGACTTCGCCGCGGTCGCCGCCGACATGGTCGCGCGCGGGATCACCACCCCGGAGCAGCTCGGCATCAAGGGCGGCAGCAACGGCGGCCTGCTGATGGGTGTGATGCTGACCCGCTACCCGGAGCTGTTCGGTGCGGTGGTCGCCTCGGTGCCGCTGCTCGACATGCGCCGCTACACGCGGCTGCTGGCCGGACGGTCATGGATCGCGGAGTACGGGGACCCGGACATCGCCTCCGACTGGGAGTTCCTGCGCGAGTACTCGCCGTACCAGAACGTCCGGCCCGATCGGTCGTACCCGCCGGTGCTGTTCTCCACCTCGACCCGGGACGACCGGGTGCACCCCGGGCACGCCCGCAAGATGGTGGCCCTGATGCGTGAGCAGGGGCACGACGTCGCCTACTACGAGAACGTGGAGGGCGGTCACGCCGGTGCGGCCGACAACGATCAGGCCGCCACGCTCCGGGCGCTGATGCTCGAGTTCCTCTGGCGCAGGCTGGTTCGCTGACCGTGCGGCTGCTGACCTTCAACACGCTGTTCCGTGGTGACGTACGGCCCCGCCTGCGGTTGCTCGGCCCGCGGCTGGAACAGGGCGGCTACGACGTCGTCTGCCTCCAGGAGGTGATGTACCGGCGGAACGCGAACCTGATCCGCGCGCTGGCTCCCGGCCTGCGGTATCCGGCGTACACCGGATCGGTCCTGCTCAAGGGCGGTCTCGTGGTGCTGTCCCGGTGGCCGATCGTGGCCCGGGAGTTCACGCCGTACCCGAGGACCGGGCCGGCGCGCCCGGAGTTCCTGATGCGCAAAGGCGCCCTGATCACCACGATCGCCACCGGAGACGGCGAGGTCGTCGTGGTGAACACGCATCTGTCGGCGCGCCTGGACGACCGCTTCACCGCGGTGCTGAGATCCGAGTTCGATCATCTGGCCGCCCGGCTTGCGGCGTTCGATCCGGCGACGCCGCTGGTCGTCGCCGGCGACCTGAACGTGTCGCGGACGTCGGCCCTGCTCACCGGCTTCCTCACGGCGACCGGTCTGCGCGACGTGCTGGCCGGCGACACCCGGCCCACCTACCGGCCGGCGCCGGACTGGCCGTCGCCGACGGCTCTCGACCACGTCCTGGTCCGGGCGGTGCCACGGGCCGGGGCCCGGCTGCGCTTCCAGGAGGAGGTACGCCTGGACGACGGCCGCCCCGCCCATCTCTCCGACCACTACGCCGTCGAGGCGGATCTCAGGTGGTGAACAGCACCGCCCGGGCGTCCACGTTGACGATGTGACCACTGCCGAGCGGCGCGACCGGGCGGGTCCAGTGCACGTGCCCGCACAGGGTGATCGCCGGGGGACGCTGTTCCAGCAGCTCACGCAGCGCGGGCCGGCCGGGCTGGTCGGGGCCGGTGCCACGCGGGCCCTCGTGCAGGAGCAGCACGTCCGGCGGGGTCGAGCTGACCGCCTTCACCGTGGTCAGGAACGCCTCCTCCGTACGCCGGAAAGGTTTTGCCGGGTCTCCGATGACCCCGCTGACGCCCGCGACGGTGAGGCCGCCGAGGTCGCGCCGGGTGCCGTCGAGCAGGGCCACGCCGGGGCCGAACCCGCTGACGCCGCCGGTGACCACGTCGTGGTTGCCGGCGATGCCGAGGACCGCCGGGCAGCCGGCGGCGAAGGCCGCCCACACGTCGTGGACGTCACCGGACGCGCCCCGCAGGTCCGCGTTCGGCGCCGAGTAGAGATCGCCGGTGAGCAGCACGGTGATGTCACCGGGCGGCGGCAGCAGGCCGCTGCCGGCCCACAGCCGCAGGTATCCGGCGAGGGCGACGCCGAGCAGGACCGGCTTTCCGTCGTCGGGGGAGACGGCGATGCCCTGGAGATCGCCGGTGGCCAGCAGCGCCGGGCAACCGGCGGGCAGCGCGTCGACCCGGAGGCTCTCGACGGCGAGTTGCAGGGTCCGGGTGGCGCCGCCGGGACCGGCGGCCCGGTACGGAATCGTCGCGAGCCGCTTCGGCAGGTCGTCCAGCAGTCGCATGTCGTTCTCCCCGTCGGCGCTTCGGTCGACAGCCATCGAATCGTGGTTCGTGGATCACTGCAACCGGTCCACCCGTCCCGCAACTCCGCGGAGTGAAAACCGCCGCCGTCGCCGGGCGGCCGGCGGACCGCCGGTCGATTCTGGACGGGGACCCCGGAAGGTTGCAGGGCAACCGCACGGCAACGCAGGGCCGGTGCGGGCGGGAGGAGGAGTGCGGGAGCCGGCCGGGCCGGCAACCGGTTCGCAACGTCCGAAAAGGGCGCACCCGGTTTGCAACCACCTTGCCATCAGCCGGAAGCTCCAGGAACCGACGCCGGCGCCGAATGAGAGGTCACCCCCGAAAAGCAACCTTGCGAGAGGCATCGATCCCCCATGAGCAGCTTCCGCGTCAGCGCTGGCATCCTCGCCTCCACCGTTCTGATGAGCCTCGGTCTCACCGCCACGCCCGCCCTCGCGGTGGAGGAGACTCCCACCATGACGGACCGGATGGCGGCGGTGCAGACGGCGAAGTCGCTCAACTACTACCCGTCGGACGCCGGCTGGTCGGCGATGTGGACCGGGTTCGACCCGGTCCGGATCGACGCCGACCTGGCGAGGATCGCCGGCCTGGGCGCCGACAACGTCCGGGTGATCCTCTTCCCGCAGGCGTTCGGCTGGCCCACCCCGAAGCCGGAGTACGCCGAGAAGCTGCGCAAGTTCGTCAGCATCGCCGACGCGCACGGCCTCACCGTCAAGGTCACCCTCTTCGACTGGTGGTCCGGCTACAACGAGGTCGCCAACAGCATCAACTGGGCCAAGTCGGTCCTCGCGCCGTACGTGAACGACCCCCGGGTGATCGCCGTCGAGCTGAAGAACGAGTTCCAGCCGGGCGACGCCGCCGCGGTCACCTGGGTCAAGCAGGTCATCCCGGCGATCCGCGCCTGGGCCCCCGAACTGCCGCTGACCCTCTCGGTCGACGGCGGCACCGGCGCGAACGGCATGGCGCAGATCAGGTCGGCGCTGGCCGCCACCCCCCTCGACTACTACGACTTCCACTTCTACGGCTCCTCGGAGCGGGCCCTCGCCGAGATCCGTAAGGCGCAGGCCGCCGTCTCCCCGGCGCCGGTCGTGATCGGCGAGACCGGGGTGAGCAGTGCCGTGGTCAGCGAGGGTGAGCAGGGCGCCTACCTGGCCCGGGTGTTCCGTGCCGCGGCCGAGGCGGGAGTCGGGTCGGTGTCGCCGTGGACGCTCAACGACTTCGCGACCGGCGCGATCCCGGCCAACTCGCAGGTGTCGACGATGCCCGCCCAATACAGGTTCGGTCTCTACCGTGCCGACGGCACCGCCAAGTTCGCCGCGACCGTGGTGCGCAGCTGGTGGACCACCGGCACCGTCCCGAACAGCCTGCTCAACCTCGGTTTCGAGGCCGCCGCCGCCGAGTCGCCGTGGCGGCTCGCCAACACCGGCGCCGGCACCCCGGTGATCGTCACCGACGTCGCCCGCACCGGTACGAACTCGGCCCGCTTCTCCGGTACCACCCGCACCACCGCCGGGCTGCCGTCCCTGGTCACCGCGCCGATCACCCCCGTCCAGGCCGGTTACCGCTGGCGGGCCGAGGCGTACGCCCGCGGTGTCAACGCCACCGGCGTCACCGAGATCGCGCTGAGCTGGTTCGACGTCAACGGCAAGTGGATCAGCCAGAACACCTCGAACCGTCTGCCCGCCGGTACCTCGTCCTGGACCAAGATGGTCGTCGAGGCGGTCGCCCCGGCCGGTGCCACCAGCGTCCAGCTGCACCTCAAGTCGGGCGACAACACCGGCTCCGTCTGGTTCGACGACGTGGCCGTCTCCTGACCTCGGAAGGGAACCGGGCGGGCGCCGCGACCGCGGCGCCCGCCCGTCCGTGTCAGCGGCAGGTCCAGAGCAGCGGCTCGTTGCCGACCAGTTCCCCCTCCATGTCGGTGATGTAGCCGCCGACCCGCCGGCCGTCGGCGCTGACGGTGCTGATCTCGTACTCCTTCGCCGTCTTGTACCGCGGCAGTCTCACCACCTCGGAACCGGCCGTGATGATCGGCGCCTCGTCGCGCCCGGCGGGTCCTCCGGCGACCCAGCCGTTCTCGGCGATCAGGTTCGGATGGACGTTCTTCGGCAGCTTCTGCCAGGAGCCGTCGGCGATCCGGTAACGCATCGCGGTGAACCAGCGGCTGCCGTCGGCCCGGTCGTCGACCGCCCGGCCCGCCACCCAGCCGTTGCTGATCGAGTCCGGCCAGAAGTAGTCGGCCGGGCCCCCCTCGATCTCGGGCATCTCCATGGCACGCCCGGTGCCGTCCGGCAGCCACAGGTAGCCGCTGTCGAGCTTGCTGCTGTCGGCGGCGATCCGGCCGACCACCGTGCCGTCCTCGTCGACGGCGTCGGCCCGGCCCGACGTCATACCGGCCGGCAGCGGCAGCCGCACCGCCGTCGCGCCGGGGGAGTCCCACCGGACCGGAGCCTCGTGCAGCACCTCGCCGATGGCGCCGACGATGACACCGGCATCGTTGATCGCCAGTGGGGCGGTGTGCTGACCGTCCAGCTCGGTCACCCGGCCGTCGCGGTAGACGTACCCCTGCTGTCGCTGGCCGAGGAACGCGGACCCGACCGCGACGCCGGAGCTGTTGATGTCGTTGAGCCCGGCGTCCTCGCCGGTCAGCCGGGGACGGGCGAAGATCCTTCCGTCCTTCCAGATGATCGGGCCGCCGCCGGTCCCGTAGGTCCGCCCGCCCAGATAACGCCCGCTCGGGTCACCGGCCGTGAGAGCCGCCTTCCGGGCGCCGTCGGTGGGCAGCCGGGTGACCTTGCATCCGGTCGGTACGGCCGGCGCGGCGGCCACCTGGCTCGGGGCCGCGGTCGCCGTGGCGGTGACGGTGGGGGCCGGGACCGGTTCCCGCAGCGCGGACACCGCCAGCGTGCCGCCGCCCGCGGCCACCGAGGTCAGCGTGATCAGCGCCGCGCCTCCGGACCATCGGCGCAGCACCCGGCGCCGGCGGCCCTCCACCATGGTCCGGGGCACGTCGATCAGCGGCGGGCCCTCCGGCTCCTCCCGCAGGGGGCGCAGCAGCCGGACCGCGCGCTCATCGATCATCTGATCCTCATCTCTCATGATCGGTCACCATCGATTCGGCGAGACGGCGGGTTCCAGGTCGGGGACGCCGAGAAGGGCACGCAACCTGGTCAGCCCGTGCGCGGTCTGGCTCTTCACGGTGCCCTCCGAGCACCGCAGCAGCTCGGCCACCTCACGGACCGGCTTGTCGCACAGGTAACGCAGCACCAGCACCGCCTGCTGCCGTGGTGGCAGCTTCGCCAGGGCGGCCCGGACCACCGGCCCGTCCTCCGGGTTGCCCTCGGCCGGGGGCGGTTCCGGTGGACCGGTCAGCAACCGGACCTTCCACCAGCCCCGCCGCCGGTCGTCGAGGAAGACCCGGACCAGCATCGTGTGCACGTAGGCGTCCACGTTGTCCACCCGCCCGATCCGCGGCCACCGGGCGTACAGCTTCGTCAGGGTCTCCTGGACGAAGTCGTCGGCCTGGTGCGAGTCGCCGCAGAGCAGAAAGGCGGTGCGCCGCAACCCGGCCACGCGCGCGTGCACGTACGCCAGATAGTCACGGTCGGATCGTTCCGGCATGGGCCCCGCTCCCTGTCGCTGTCTCACCCTGTCCGACGGTGGCGCGCGAGGATCGGTTGTAGACGATTTTCAGTGTGACCGGCGGAACGCCGAACCGCCCCCGGTGAAGATCACCGGGGGCGGTTCGCGGGCTTACCGGTCTACACCGGTTCCAGAGCCGGCCGGCCGAGCCACGCCATCAGGTCGGCCGCGCGTACCGGCCGGCTGATGTAGTAGCCCTGGGCGTACGTGCAGCCCATGCTCCCGAGCAGGATCAGCGTCTCCTCGTCCTCGACGCCCTCGGCCACCACCTCCAGCTCCAGGGCCCGGGCCAGTTCGAGGACGGCACGCACGATCGCGGTGCCTCCGTGCGAGTCCGACAGCGTCCGGATGAAGCTGCGGTCGATCTTCAGTTCGTTGAGCGGCATGTTCTGCAGGTACGACATCGACGAGTAGCCGGTGCCGAAGTCGTCCACCGACAGCCGGACACCCATCGCCCGCAGCTCGGTCAGGATCGCCGTGGCGCGTACCGGGTCGCTGATGATGGAGGTCTCGGTGATCTCCAGGGTGAGGGCGCCGGGTGCGACGCCGGAGGCGGCGAGAGCCTTCGCGACGCGGTCCGGGAAGGTCTCGTCGAGCAGGCAGACCGTCGGCACGTTGACCGCCACCGGGAGCGGTGTGTCCTGGGCGCGCCAGATCCGGTGCTGGTTGAGGGCCATGGTCAGCACCCGGTCGGTGAGCGGAACGATGATCTCGTTCTCCTCGGCCTGCGGGATGAACTCACCCGGCTGGAGCAGGCCGCGGACCGGGTGCTCCCACCGGATCAGCGCCTCCACGCCCACCACCCGCCAGGTGCTGGTCGACACCTTCGGCTGGTAGTGCAGCACCAGCTCGTCCTCGTCGATGGCCCGGCGCAGCTCACCGATCAGGCTCAGCTGCTGCGAGCTGTGGTTGTCGGCCGACGGGTCGTAGACGGCGATGCCGAGGCGGTTGCGCTTGGCGGTGTACATGGCGATGTCGGCGTGCTGGAGCAACTCGGCGCCCGACGAGCTGTGCAGCGGGTAGACCGCCGCGCCGATGCTGCCACTGATGTCGACCGTGACGCCCTCCAGCTCGGCCGGGCCCTCCAGGGCCTCCAACAGCCGGCGGGCGATCTCCGAGCAGTGCTCGGGGGAGTTGATCTCCGGCATCAGTACGGCGAACTCGTCACCGCCGAGCCGGGCCACCGTGTCGGTGGTGCGGACCGCGGCGGTGAGCCGGTCCGCCACCTCCTTGAGCAGCAGGTCGCCGGCGTGGTGCCCGAGGGTGTCGTTGACCTCCTTGAACTTGTTGAGGTCGAGCAGCAGCAGACCGACCGATTCGTGCTCCTGCCCGGCCACCCACAGCGCGGCGTCGATCTCGTCGGCCAGCAGCGCCCGGTTGGCCAGCCCGGTCAGTTCGTCGTGCAGCGCGCGGTAGCGGCTCTCCACCGCCTGGCCCTCGATCCGGCGCTGGTGGGTGAGCAGGATCGACGCGCAGAGCACGAGCAGCAGGAAGTCGACGCCGCAGACGACGGTCGCGGCGAGGCTGAGCTTCTGGTTGAACTGGTCGGCGTCGGCCAGGTAGGCGTCCATCGCCAGCCGGTGCCGGGTGACGTTGGCGTTGGCCGTCTTGCGCAGCATGGACGAGCCCAGGGCGGCCTGGTCGGCCAGCACCTTCATGTACTCCGGGTCGCTGGTCGCGCGGCGTACGTCGATCAGGGTCTGGGTGAACGCGCCGTAGGCGTCGGTGGCCAGGGTCGCGTTCTGGACGTCGAGTTCGTCACCGTTGCGTGCCTGCCACGCCAGCCCGGGGCTGGCCGAGTGTACGGCGCTGTCCAGCAGATCCCGCCCGAACTTCTTGTTCACGACGTAGCTGTTGAGTGCCTCGGTCTCGACGCTGATGTTCATGTCCAGCTCGGCCCAGTGATCACTGATCTCGGAGACGTGCCGCACGTGACTGGTGGTTCTGGCGTTGGTGGTGATGCTGATCGCGGCCAGAGCGGCCAGCGCGAAGACACCGACCGCAAGACCGATGACGGCGGCACGCGCCACGGCCTTGCTGCGGACAACCTTCCCGAGCACCCCGATACCTCCACAGAACGTCCCGATGCGGACCGCTTGAGGGGGCCGCTCGCGGTGCTATCGATCGGCTGAACCGGCGTCCGGTTAAAGGAGATCCCTCATACTGACTTAGCTGAGGGTTGAAAATGGAAGAGCTATGAAATATCGGATCTTTCCCTCTGTGCTGGTTCTGCTCCTCCTCGGTCCGGCGGCGTGCACGAAACAGGCCGACGACGAGGGCGGTACGCCCACGGTCGGGTTCGTGGTGGCGAACAAGCAGCTCAACTTCTCCCAGGAGATGTCGCTCGGGTTCATCGCCGGGGTGAACCAGGTCAAGGGCGTGAGCCTTCAGGTGGACGGCCCCAACATCGTCGACGGCCCGCGGCAGCTCGCCCTCTTCCAGGAGATGCGCAAGAGCGCCGACGACGGCATCTCGGTCTTCACCCTCACCCCGGACCTGTTCGTCGAACCGATGGCGTCGGCGATCGCCGACGGCGTGCCGATCATCGCGGTGGACAGCCCGGCCCTGCCGTCGGCCGGCGTGGAGCTGTTCATCGGCAACGACAGCTACGAGCTGGGCCGGATGCTCGCCCGGAAGGTCATCACCCAGCTCCCGTCGAACGCCACCGGCAAGGTCGTCCTGGGGACCTCCTCACCCGGGGTCTCGGTGCTCGACCGCCGGGCCATGGGGATCCGCGACGAGTTCAAGGAGAAGCTTCCCGCCGTCAGCGTGTTCGGCCCGTTCGACACGAAACAGGAGGTGGAGGCGAACATGGAGGCCTGGGAGACCCTGGTCAAGGTCAACCAGTCGGCGCTCGCCTTCATCGGCACGAGTGACGCGGACGGCTGGAACCTCGCCGAGATCCGTCGCCGCGAGGTCGCCTCCTGGGTGGCCGGCGCCTTCGACATCGACCCGAAGTCGCTGGCCGCGGTCAAGGCGGGCGACCTGATCCTGGTGTCACCGGAGCACTACGTGAAGGGCGCGGTCGCCGGCCGGCTCCAGGCCGAGCACGCCAAGAGCGGGAAGGCACTGCCCAAGGGCTGGCTGTACGTGCCGGGCGTGGCCGTCGACCGGTTGAACGTCGACGAGATCGTGGCCCGGCAGGCGACGGTCGCGACCCGGGCCGAGGCCCTCAGTGCCGCGGTCGACCGGGTACTGACCGATCCCGCCCATCTGCGCCCGCTCTCCGCGGTGAGCTGATCCCCAACCGCGATGCCCGGTGAGGCATGGTAGAAGGGTGATTCGTCGATGGCACACCGCTGCTCTGGCTCTGCTCGCCGTCTTCGCGCTGGCCTGTGAAGGGGCGGGCCGGGCCACGCCGGGCGCCTCCGGCAAGCCGGAACCCACCAGGCCGGCGACCGGCTATCCGGCCTCGATGGCGGCGCTGGGCGACTCGATCACGGCCGGCCTCGGCGCCTGTCTCGCCTACGTCGCGTGCGCTCGCAACTCCTGGTCGACCGGCGACAACGACGCCATCCAGAGCCACTACCAGCGCATTCTGGAGAAGAACGACCGGATCAAGCGCAACGCCGACAACCTGGCCACCCCCGGCGCCGAGGCCGACGCGCTGGACGGCCAGGCCCGCCGGGCGGTCGAGCTCAAACCGCAGTACGTGACGATCCTGATCGGGGCCAACGACGCGTGCGCCGGCCGGGTGCAGGACATGACGCCGGTCGACACCTTCCGGTCGCAGGTCGACGAGGGGCTGGCCCGGCTGAAGAAGGGGCTGCCGAAGACCCGGGTGCTGATGGTCAGCATCCCCGACCTCTACCGCCTCTGGCAGGTGGGCCGGGAGAACGAGAAGGCCGTCGAGATCTGGAGCCGCGGGGGGATCTGCCCGTCGATGCTGGCCGATCCGACCTCCACCGCCGACGCCGACCAGGAGCGCCGGGAGAGCGTCCGGGACCGGATCGACGACTACAACACCCAACTGCGACAGGCCTGCCGGGCGTACGGGGACCGCTGTCGCTGGGACGGCGGCGCCGCGCACCGGGTCCGTTTCGATGTCGATCAGCTGAATCGGTTCGACTACTTCCACCCCAACGCGGAGGGGCAGAAGGAACTGGCCGATGTGGTCTATCCCGGTCGCTTCAGCTGGTGACCGACGTCACAAAACGTCAATATGGCACGGACCTTCGCGGCTTCGGGCGATTTCGACGCGTATCTGAGGGAGATATACAGGCGACAGTACGGGGCTAGAGGACGCTGAGAGGAGCTCGATGGCCACCTGGCTTCTCGTGCCGTGTCTGGGCCAGTTGCGTACCGAACTGAATCGGATCGCGCCGAACCGCGACAAGTCCAGCGACGGCACCATCGGCGACTCGGCGCACCAGGGCCGCGTCTCCGACCACAACGACGACGAGGTCGGCCGGGTCCCGATCCGGGACGCCGACTCCAGACACGAGGTCCACGCCATCGACCTCGACACCGACCTGCGCGAACCCAACCTGACCATGGAGATGGTGGTGCAGCACGTGCTCGCCCGCTGCCGCAGCGGCGCCGAGAAGAGGCTGCGCTACGTGATCTACAACCGGCGCATCTGGGAGGCGTCGAACGGGTGGAGGCAGCGCTCGTACAGCGGGTCCAGCCCGCACACCGAGCACGCCCACTTCTCCGCCTCCTACGTGACGAGACTCGAAGCCTCGACCGCTTCCTGGCATCTGGAGGACATACCCGTGGCACTGACCGACGCCGACAAGAAGTGGCTGGCCGCCCAGATCGACAAGGCCGCGACCAACGCCGCCGAGCGGGTCTGGAAGACGAAGTGGAACATCAACTTCGCACCGGGCACCACGCCGTACGTGGCCGAGGCCGGCTCGATCCTCGCGCACGTGCCGGGTGAGCACGCCCGTGCCGAACAGGCCCTCGCCGAGATCGACGGCAAAGTGGACAAACTACTCGCCGAGAATCCGGCCAATCAGGTGTGACGCGGAGAAGGGGCCGGTAACCGGCCCCTCCTTCGCGTCGGCCCGTGCTCTCCGTTGTTCGGCTGGCTCCCACCGCTGTCTCAGCGCCGCTGAGACAGCGGTGACGACCAGCCGCTTCCGGGTGCGTTGCGGCTGTTCACGGAACTAGGCCGGGGTGACGCGGTCCCGGATGCCGTCGAGTACCGCCTCCGCTGCCCACGCGGCGGCGTCGGCGATGTCCCGCCGGTCCATACCGAACTCGCGACGGAACGTCACCCAGGTCCCGACGGAGTCGAGGTGCGACAGCGCCGCGATGACCGCCCTGCGCCGCGCCGCGTCCAGGGACGGCACCTCGGCATCCAGCAGCCGCTCGAGTTGTGCACGGCCCGGCGACGGCGCCGCGCCGTTCACGCCGCGCATCGCCGTCTCGGCGACGACGTGGGCGAGTTCCGGCCGCGCGTCGTACCGCTGCATCGCCTCCCGGATCGCGAGGGGGAGGTCGAAGATCGAGTGCGACTCCTCGCGGGCGAACAGCGTCGCCTCGATCCAGGCTGCCGTCGCCAGCAGCAGGTCGACGCGCGTGGGATAGTTGCGGAACACCGTGCGCTCGGCGATGCCGGCCCGGCGCGCGATGACGCGGTACGACACGTCGTCGCTGCCGAGTTCCTCGATCAGTTCGGTGTAGGCGGCGAGGATCGCCTCCTGCGTGCCGCTCAGCGCCGGGACCACCGTCTGCCCGGTCACGGCTGCGCCCACGTCGCCGCGGGCAGCCTCGCGAGCACGGTGCCCACAGCGTGGTCGAACGCGTCGCAGATCTCGCCGGCATCCAGGTCGAAGCCCGTGCGCAGTCGAGCCCAGAACATCGCCGACGAGAAGTAGCGCAGGGACGCCGCGACCCGCCGCCGGTCCCGACGGTTGAGCGTCGGCGCCGCCACGTCGAGCATCGCCTCGATCGCACGCGTGATGTAGGCCGGCTCGATGTCGATCGTCGGCGAGATCGCGGACGCCCGCGCGCCGACGTACGCGTACGCGGGCGACGCGTCGAAGGCCCGGAAGCGCTCATGCACCGCGGCGCAGAAATCGGAAACGGTCACGAACGGCGGCAGCGGGAAGTAGGTCTGCTCGATCCAGTTCGAGAGGGCGGCGAGCAGGTGCGCGCGCGTGGGGTACTGGCGGTAGATCGTGCGTTCCGAGATGCCGACCTCGTCGGCGAGGGCACGATAGGAGATGTCGTCGAACGTACGCTCGCGCAGCAGCACCGCGGCGCTCGCGAGAATCGCGGTCGCGGTGTCGACCGGCTCCTCCATCACGTCTCCCTCTTTCGGGCGGCCGCCCGGTGCGGGGGCCCGGTGACTTCCGGCGGGAGCACGTAGTGATCGGAATCGTCGAGCGTGAGCGCCAGCGACGAGACGTACTGCACTTCGCCGTGCGGTCCTCTCTCGGCCGAGGCCAGCATATCCGGCCGCTCGAAGGTGTACCCGGTGACATGGCAGCGGAGCCGTTCGCCCGAGGGGTTGCCGTGGTCGTCGAACCGGGGCGAGTCGATGCCGTCGGAGCGGCGGCGCAGGTAGTAGCGCCCTCGTGTGGCGAGGGCCATGACCGGCGTGGTCACGACCGCGACGCCGATCGCGATGAGCACCGAGAACGGCTTGACGGCGGCGCCGAACACCCCGGCGAAAGCGAGCAGCGACAGCACCGAGGCGAGCCCCACCGACACCAGCCCGACCGGGTTCCAGTCGTGCAGCATGCCGCGGCGGAACTCCGGGAAACGCGGCGAGATGCGCAGCAGCCACTTGTTGATCGCGATATCGGTGGCGATCGTCACGAGCCATGCCATGACGACGTTCGCATAGAGGCTCAACACGAACGAGATGAGGGTGAAGACGTCCAGCATCATGAGCACGTAGGCGATCACCAGGTTGAACAGCACGAAGATCGTACGGCCCGGGTAGTGCTTCGCCACCCGGGTGAAGACGTTCGACCACGCGAGCGAGCCCGAGTACGCGTTCGTCACGTTGATCTTCACCTGCGCGACCACGACGAGCACCAGCGCGAGGACGACCGCGAGCCAGTCGGGGACGAGGGTCTGGTACATCACCACGAACTGCTTGACCGGTTCGGTCGCCTGGTGCCCGAGGGCGGGTTCGACCTTCACGAGGAGGTAGACGGCGAGGAACACCCCGATCACCTGCTTGGTGCCGCTGAAGACGACCCAGCCGGGACCGGCGAACGCGAACGACGTCCACCACGAGCGGGCGTTCGCCGGTGTGCGCGGCGGCATGGCGCGGAGGTAGTCGATCTGCTCCGCCAGCTGCGGGGTGAGGGCGAAGCACACCGCCGCACTCGAGACCACGGCGCCGAAACTGATCGAGCCGTCGGAGTCGCCGGTGAACGAGGTGAAGGCGCGTACCGCCTCGGGGTCGGAGACGACGATCCACAGCAGCGGCAGCAGGGCGAGGGCCAGCCACAGGGGCGTGGTCCAGAACTGCAGGCGCTCCAGCGCACGCATGCCGTAGATGACGATCGGGATCACGACGACGGTCGAGACGAGATAACCCAGCCACAGCGGCATCCCCGTCGCCATCTGCAGGCCCTGCGCCATGATGGCGCCCTCCAGGGCGAAGAAGATGCAGGTGAAGCCCGCGAAGATCACGGTCGTGATGATGGAGCCGTAGTAGCCGAATCCCGAGCCGCGGGCGATGAGGTCGAGGTCGAGGTTGTAGCGGGCGGCGTAGTAGGCGACGGGCACGCCCACGAGCAGGATGATGACCGACGCGAACAGGATGCCGAGCACGGCGTTGGCGGTGCCGTGGTCGATGCCGATGCTCGCGCCGATCGAGAAGTCGGCGAGGAACGCGATGGACCCGAGAGCGGTCGCGCCCACGGAGGCCGCGCTCCAGCGCCGGAAGGTGCGCGGCACATAGCGGAAGGCGTAATCCTCCAGGCTGTCCTCTGCGGCCGCGCGCGCGTTGTCCGTCGACACAGTGGCATCCCCTAAGGCACCTTGCGTGGGGGCATCGTCGCTGTCCGGTGTTACGACGGCATTGCGGGCGTGGGTCATGGCGGCTCAGATCGCCATGGCGGCTCGCACGGTGGACGTGGCTGCCTTGCCACCCTCTCCGGTGTGGGAGACGTGGCCCGAGGCGAGCACGACGTAGCGGTCGGCGGCCTCGAGGGCGAAGCCGATGTGCTGCTCGACGAGCAGCACGTTGATGTCCTCTGCGGCCAGCTGCATGATGGTCTGCTCGATCTCGGCGACGATCGTGGGCTGGATGCCCTCGGTCGGCTCGTCGAGGATGAGCAGCTTCGGCTCGGTGATGAGGGCGCGGGCGATCGCGAGCTGCTGGCGCTGCCCGCCGGAGAGCAGGCCCGCCTTCCGGGTGGCGAACTGCTCCAGTGCCGGGAACCGGGCCATCTGCGCGTCGATCAGGGCCCTGCCGCCCCGGCGGCCGTCGGCGACGAGCTGCAGGTTCTCCAGGGTCGTGAGCTGGCCGAACGCCTGCTGGCCCTGCGGCACGTACGCCATGCCACGAGCAACGCGCTGGTTGGGTGCGAGCGACGTGATGTCCTCGCCGTCGAACAGCACGCGGCCCCTCGACGGTTTGATGAGGCCGATCGCGAGACGCAGCAGGGTCGTCTTGCCGGCGCCGTTGTGGCCCAGCACGGCCACCACCTTGCCGGACGGCACCGTCACGCCGTGCAGCACCCGTGTGCGCCCGTAGCCGGCCTCGATGTCGGTGAGCTCCAGCATGTCAGTCCTCCGTCCGCTTCTGCGTCGCGGCCACCGGTTCCGGCACGACCGACATGGCGGCCGTGGTCGCGGCGCCCGCGGTGCCGAGGTAGACCTCCTGCACCCGGGGATCGGCCTGAACCTCGGCGACCGTGCCCTGCGAGAGCACCCTGCCCTGGTGCAGCACTGTCACGCGCGTGGCGAAGCGGCGCATGAAGTCCATGTCGTGCTCGACCACGAGCACGATCCGCTTCGCCGCGATGCGCTGGAGAAGCTCGCCGGTCGCGGTGCGCTCGTCATGGCTCATGCCGGCGACGGGCTCGTCGAGCAGCAGCACCTTCGCGTCCTGTACGAGCAGCATCGCGATCTCCAGCCACTGCTTCTGGCCGTGCGAAAGGATGCCGGCCGGCGTGGCGAGCTCGCCGGCGAGTCCGGTCTCCTCCAGCGCCTCCTCGATCGACGCGTCGACGCCACGCCGGGCGCGCAGCAGCGCGGTCCAGGGGCGGTGGCGCCCGGCGGCGATGTCGAGGTTCTGCAGCACGGTGAGCTCGTCGAAGACGCTCGCGGTCTGGAAGGTGCGGCCGATCCCGAGGCGGACGATCTTGTGCACCTGCCTGCCGAGCAGTTCCTTCTCGCCGAGCCTGGCCGACCCGGTGCCCCTGGTCAGCCCCGTGATGGCGTCGATGCAGGTCGTCTTGCCGGCGCCGTTCGGGCCGATGAGGAACCGGACCTCGCCGGGGTGCGCGTCGAACGAGACACCGCCGACCGCGACGAAGCCGGAGAACTCGACGTGCAGGTCCGTGACAACGAGGGAGGCGTCGGTCATGACTTCACCTCTTCGAGCTCTGCGGCGACGATCGCCGGGGTGGGTGGTACGTCGGGGCCACGGCGCGCCCGCACCGTGAACCTCGCCGTCAGCGACGACAGTCCGTTGGGCAGGAAGAGGATCACGACGATGAACAGCAGCCCGAGGATGTAGGTCCAGCCGTCGGGCCAGGTCGAGCCGAGGCTCGACTGTCCCCATCCGACCGCCATCGCGCCGAGCGCGGGGCCGAAGAGCGAGGCCCGGCCGCCGAAGGCGACGCCCGCGATCATGAGGATCGAGGCGGCGGCGCCGATCTCGGCCGGAGTGATGATGCCGACGATGGGCACGAACATCGCTCCGCCGATGCTCGCCATCAGCGCGGAGACGACGAAGGCGACGAGCTTGATGTTGGCCGGGTCGTACCCGAGGAAGCGCACCCGCTCCTCGGCGTCCCGGGTGGCGACGAGGAGCTCACCGAAGCGGCTGCGGTAGAGCTGCCACACCGCGAGCACACACACGATGAGAAGCGCGGCCGCGATGAGGTACACCATGAGCTTGTTCGCCGGGTCGTTCAGCACGAAGCCGAAGAAGTACTTGAAGTCGCTGAGCCCGGTGTCGCCCCCGGTCTCGCGGATCGTGGAGCTGATCAGGGTGGCCAGCGCGACGGCGAGCGCCTGCGTCAGGATCGCGAAATACGCGCCCTTCACGCGGCGCTTGAACAGCGCGTAACCGAGGATGCCGGCCATGATCACGGGAAGCAGCACGATCGCCAGCAGGGTGAACCCCGCGCTGCGGAACGGCTCCCAGAACATCGGAAGCGGCGCGAGCGGGTCGTAGAGCACCATGAACCCCGGGATCCGGTCACCGGCGGTCTCCAGCGTGAGGTGCATGGCCATCGAGTAGGCGCCGAGGGCGAAGAACACCCCCTGCCCCATCACGAGCATCCCGCCGCGGCCCCACGCCAGGCCGATGCCGACGGCGGCGATGGCCCAGCAGCAGTACTTACCGACGTTGTTGAGCCAGTGATCGGTGAGCACGAGGGGGGCGACCGCGAGGAGCAGGACGGCGAACACCCCGATGCCGCCGAGGGAGATCCATGGCTTCAGCTTGGTCATGCCAGACTCCTGGTTCGCACCGTGAACAGGCCCTGCGGGCGGATCTGCAGGAAGACGATCACGAGGATGAAGGCGAGCACCTGCGCCAGGCTGCCGGTCGTCCAGTAGGCGAAGTACGAGAGGGCGACGCCCACCGCCCATGCCGCGAGGATGGTGCCCTTGAGCTGGCCGATGCCACCGGCGGCGACGACGAGGAACGCCGGGATGATGTACTGCGCGCCCATCTGGGAGTTCGTGCCACCGATGAGCGACGCGGCGACGCCGGCGACCCCGGCCAGACCCGACCCGGCGAAGAAGGTGAGCCGGTCGACGGTACGGGTGGAGATCCCCGAGGTCTCGGCGAGGTCCCGGTTGTGCACGGTCGCCCGGATGCGGCGGCCGAACGAGGTGTACTTGAGCCAGGCCGCCAGCGCGGCCACGCAGACGGCCGCGAGCAGGATGGTGAACAGCTGCCGAAGGGGCCATTCGTAGCCGAGGATGTTCAGCTGCCCGTCGAGCCAGCCGGGCTTCTCCACCGGGACGCCCTGGGACGGGAAGATGTGCAGTGCCGCCTGCTGCAGGATCAGGCTGACACCGACCGTGACGAGCAGGGTGTCGAGGGGCCTGCGGTACATCCACTGGATGATGGTGACCTCCAGCAGGAGGCCGAACAGGCCCGCGACGACGAACGCGACCGGCAGCGCGACCGGGATCGACAGGTTGCTGGCGGCGATCACCTGCTGGACGAGGTAGGCGGCGAAGGCGCCGATCATGAGGAACTCGCCGTGGGCCATATTGATCACGCCCATCTGGCCGAAGGTGAGCGAGAGGCCCAGCGCGGCGAGCAGGAGCAGCGCACCCTGGGCGCTGCCGTTCAGCAGCGGTGCGATCAATGCGTCCACGTGCACTCGCTCTCTGTATCGGGTTGATGTTCGAGTCCGGGTGCGCGGGGTCGCGTGCCGCCGGCGGCACGCGACCCCGCCGGGCGATCAGCCCGCCGCGTCCACGAGCTGCTTGCGGATGTCTGCGGGGAACCAGTCGTAACCCTCGAGGTACGGGTCCGGCTCGATGAACTTGTCGGAGGCCCAGGCGATGTCGAACTGGTTGTTCGCGTTGATCTGGCCGATGTGGCCCGGCTTGGAGATGTGGTGGTTCTCGCCGTCGAGCGTGACCTTGCCCTCCGGCGCGTCGAACGTGATCGTGTTCTTCTTCGCCGCGGCGTTCACCGCGTCGACGTCGAACGAGCCGGCCGCCTCGACGAGCGCCTTGTACAGGTACAGCGAGATGTAGGCCGCCTCCATCGGGTCGGAGGTGACACCGCTGCTGTTGGGGTAGGCCTTCCAGCTCTCGATGAACTTCGGGTTGGTGTCGGTCTTGAGTGACTGGAAGTAGTTCCAGGACGCGTAGTGGCCGGTCACCTCGTGGCCCATCGCCGGTGCCTCCTCCTCGGCGATCGACACCGAGATGATCGGTGTCGTCGCGGCGGTGAGACCGGCGTCGTAGTACGCCTTGATGAAGCCGACGTTCGACGAGCCGTTGATGGTGTTGAAGATGAAGTCGGGCTTGGCCGCCACGATCTTCGCCACCTGGCTGGTCCAGTCGTCCTTGTCGAGGGGTACGTACTCCTCACCGACGATCTCGATGCCGAGCTTGGCCGCGTACAGCTTGATGATCGCGTTCGCGGTGCGCGGGAAGACGTAGTCGCTGCCGGCGAGGAACAGCCTCTTCACCCCTTTGGAGGCGAGGAAGTCCATCGCCGGGATGATCTGCTGGTTGGTGGTCGCCCCGGTGTAGTAGATGTTCGGCGACGACTCGAGGCCCTCGTACTGCACCGGGTAGAAGAAGAGGCCGTTGTTCTTCTCGACGACCGGCTTGACGGCCTTGCGGGAGGACGAGGTCCAGCCGCCGAAGATCGCGGCGACGCAGTCCTGGGTGAGCAGCTTCTCGGTCTTCTCCGCGAAGGTGGGCCAGTCGGTGGCGCCGTCCTCCTGGACGTACTCGATCTTCTTCCCGAGGATGCCACCACCGGCGTTGATCTCGTCGGCGGCCATGTGCAGCACATTGGAGACGGTCTTCTCCGAGATCGCCATGCCGCCGGTGAGGGAGTTGAGGAAGCCGAGCTTGACGGTGCTGCCGGAGGTGTCGACGCAGCTGGGTTTCGCAGACGTCCCGCTGCCGGCCGCTTCGTCGCCGGCCCGGGCGCCACAGCCGGCGAGCACGAGGGCCAGGGTCGTCCCGACGGCGCCCGTAGCCATGAGCATGCGTAGCCGCTTGCTGGTGGTGGACATATAGGAGAACTCCGTTCCTGTTAAGGGGACGTGCCGCCGGGGTCGCGGCACGGCGGATGTAGATGTCCAGGGCGAGTCGTCGGCGTCCGGAGCTTCCCGCCCCGTGCCGCCGACAAGGTGCAGCCGGCTGCTGCAGGTGAGAGCAGATTGACGCTGCGTCATTGCTCTGACATTTCCTCGATGTTCCAACTCTGTAGCCGCCGGACCGGCTCGGGCGCGAATCCCCTGGAAGTGCGCGGAGTGTCGGGGATCGGGTATGTCAAAGTTCTGCCACCATCGACGAGGGTGCGAGGGACATGGCACAGTCCTGACACGCACTGCAGGTGCTGGAGGTCCGGCACCCTGATCCGCCGGGAGGGCCTGTTCTGACGTACCGGATCAAGGAGAGGAAGCCGGCCCGTTCGGTAGCATCCGGCGATGCGGGGACCAACGGACCTCATCGACCTGCTCACCCGCGCCGAGCGGCTGATGTCGCGCCGTCTGGCCGCGGTGCTCGGCGCGGAGCGCTGCTCGATGGACGCGTGGCGGGTCGTTCGCGTGCTGGCGGACGGCCGCGGCCACTTCATGACCGAGCTGTCCGAGTCGAGTTTCCTGCCGCCGGGCAGCCTCACCCGGCTGATCGACAACCTGGTCGAGGAGAACCTCGTCTACCGCCGGGGCGACGACGTGGACCGGCGGCGCATCCGGGTTCATCTGTCCGCCCGTGGCCGCCGCCTGCACGACCGGGCCGACGAGGAACTCCGGCGGATCCTCGAGGACCTGCCGGTCGGTGCCGACCTGCGGGAACAGCTCGGTGTTCTGATCAGCGCCCTCGATGGGAGCGTGGCCGTCGTCTCACCTCTGCAGCGCGGCAAGGCTCTCACCTGAGCTGACGGCCCCGACCGGGGGAGCGGGGTTCAAACTTCCGCAAACGTCGATACACAGTCGTCCCCTACGTTGCGCCGCATGAGAGCGATCACCGCCGCCGCGGCCGGCACCCGGCGACATCCCGCTGCTGCCGGCCGCGAACCATTACGTGCACCACGTTCGCCGACGGTGCCGTGCTCCGGGCGCCGGGCGCGCTGGACCAGCCGAGCCTGATCACCAAGCAGGTGGTCCGCATCGGCGCGAAGCGCGGCGACTTCCGGGTACTCCTCGCGGCGTGGGACTTCGACGGTCGTGACCTGACCCGGCGGTGGACCTTCGTCAAAGCCGAGGGCACCAGCTTCCACCAGCTGCGGATCGTCGACGTCGACCAGGACGGCAGGGACGACATCGCGGACGGTAACTATGTCGTCGACAGTGACGGCACGTTGCGTTACGTCGTCGAGGGTGCCGTCCACGGCGGCCGGTTCCACATCGGCGACCTCGACCCGTCCAGGAGAGGGCTGGAGGGGTACGCGATCCAGCAGACCGAGGGTGGGGTCTTCACCGGCTTCCCCTGGTACTACTACGACGCGGCGACCGGTGAGCGCCTGATCACCGGTGCGCGGTGCCGTTCTACGGCGACATCCTCGGCGACTGGCGCGAGGAGTACTTCGCCGAGACCGCCGACCACACCACGTTGCGGTTGTTCACCACGAACATCCCGACCGGCGCTACCTCGGCGGTGAGGCCGGCAACCGTCCCCTGCTCTACGACTACACGTCACCGCTGATCGAGGCGAACGTCCCGGTCCGGGTGCGGATCCAGGTGAACGGGCGGCAGATCCGGTACTACAGCGACGACCGGCTGGTCTTCGATCACACCGATGCGGACCCGTACCCCGGCGGATGGTTCGCCTTCCGTACCGTGGCCAGCCATTTCCACATCGAGGACTTCACCGTCTGGCGTCCTCCGGTGACCTGAACGGGGACCCGGCCGGGAGTGGCATCGAGTAACTTGGATCACATGGGTGAGCTGTACTCGCGACGTTCCTTTCTGGCCGGGACCCTCACCGCCGGCCTGCTGTCCAGCGCGGCCGGATATGTGTTCACCCGGCGTGATCCGGTCACGCTGACCCTGGCCACCGGTGCCGAGCCCACCGGCGGCGGCCGGAACCTGCTGATCAACATGTGGAACGAGCTGAACCCGGACATCCGGATCGCGGTCCGGGAGATCCCCAGCTCCACTCAGGACCAGTTCGCCAAGTTCACCGAGACCAAGGCGGACATCTACAACCTCGACGCCATCCACATCCCGCGGTTCGCCGCGGAGAAGCGCATCGAGCCGATCGCCCCGCGCAACGACACCCTGCTGCTGCCGTCGGTGCGCCGGATCTGCCAGGTCGAGGGGGAGACCGAGCGGCTGTGGGCGGTGCCGTTCAACAGCGACGCAGGCATGCTCTTCCGGCGGGTCACCGACAAGAAGACCGCCGACCGGCTGCCGGACTTCCGCGCGGTGGGGCTGGCACCCGGGTTCACCGGCCAGCTCGAGACGATCGGCGCGCAGACCGACGAGGCGTTCGTCGTCAACGTGCTGGAGCAGGCGCTGGCCCAGGACGACGCGATCCTGGACCCGGAGGGCGTCCTGTCGTACGGCCTGGGGCAGTGGAAGACCGCGCTGGCACCCCTCGCCGACGCGCTGCGATCGGACCGGATCAACGCCCAGACCGGCGAGGACGACACCATCCGGGCGTTCCAGAACGGCAACCTGACCTACATGCGGAACTGGCCGGTCTGGTTCCCCGGGGTGGACCGCGCGGAACGCGCCCGGCCGGACACGGTGGAGATCCGGCTCAGCCCGCTCCCGGCCGGCATCCTGGGCGGCCAGAACCTCGCGATCGACCGGGAGACCCCGCACCGGGAGCAGGCCGAGCGGGTCATCCACTTCCTGACCGACACACCGGCGCAGAAGCTGCTGGCCGGGTACGGGTTCGCGCCGACCGGGCTGGACGCCTACATCGACTCGGAGGTGCAGCGCAACGTGCCGTACCTGCGGGTGGTCCGGGACGCCGTCGAGGACGCCCGGCCCCGCCCGATCCACCCCGGCTACGCCACGTTCGCCCAGCGGTTCAAGGATCACACGTACGCGTACCTGCACCGGGGCGAGGAACTCACCCAGCGGTTCATCACCGACATCCGGGAGGCGCTGCAATGACCGGTTCCGGCGTGCAGGGCTGGCACGTGACCCTGTTCGTGACGGCGGCGATCACTCTGATCGCCACGATCGAATGGCTGATCAACGCACCGCCGTGGAAACGCCCGTCGTTGACCGGCCACGGGCTGGACCCCCGGCAGGCGCGGGGTTACGTGATGACCAAACGTCTGCGTGCCGCTCTGCTGGTGCTGCTCGCCCTGGTCGCCGTCGTGATCGTCCCGGTCGGCATGCTCGGTCCCACCCTCGCCGACCAGCTGGCGGGTGTCACCGCCGTGCCGCTGGGCGGCATCACCCTGATCCTGGCCTACCTGTCCTACCGGGAGTCCCGCGAGATGTCCGCCCTGCTGCGCAACTCCGCCGACAGACCCCCGCCCTAACCTCCGAAACGTTGCACGAACCGCTTCTGCCAGGGCGTCTCCACCGCGTGCCGGTGAAAGTGCCGGCGCACGAAGGCCACCGCCTCGCCCGGCGGCACACCGTCGAGGACGGCGAGGCACGCCAGGGCGGTTCCGGTCCGGCCGACACCCCCGGTGCAGGCGATCTCGACCCGCTCCCCGTCCGCGCGGCGCAGGGCCTCCGTCAGGACCTCCGCGGTGTACGGACGATCGCGCGGCAGCCAGAAGTCCGGCCAGCGCACCCACCGGCTGTCCCACCCGAACTCCGGCGGCGGCGCGCCCTGGAGATAGATCCCGAAGTGCGGCGGGTGCCCGGTCGGCATGGCCCGGCGCAGCCCTCGCCCGCGGACCAGCCGCCCGGACGGCAGCCGCAGCACGCCGTCACCGTCCTCGTCCCACCCGGTCATGGTCCGAATAGTGCCAGGCGGGCTATAGTCGCCGCATGTTCTGCTTCAGCGTCCGACGCCGGCGTCCTCACGGCCGCCGCTGAAGCTTGCTCTCCTCCCGGCGGGTCGATACCCGCCGGAGTTGACGTCAGCACCGGTCCGACCCGTCTCGATCATCTATCGACGGAGTCGACCATGAATCTCGAATCGCTTCTGCACGACCGGCTCGCGCCCGTTCTGGAGGCGGTCGCCGGCCATCCGGTCGATCCCGCGATCCGGGCCTCGCCACACGCCGACTTCCAGTCCGGGGCGGCGCTCGGGCTGGCCCGGGAGCTGGGCCGGCCACCGGTGCGGATCGCCGCGGAGATCGCCGCCGCCGCGGATCTGGACGGGATCGCCGAGGTCACCGTCTCCGGCCCGGGCTTCCTCAATCTCGTCCTCACCGGCGACCTGATCGACGGGGCCCTGCGGGCCGCGGCCGCCGACGAGCGGCTGGGTGTCGCGCCGGTCGCCGCGCCGGAGCGGATCGTCGTCGACTACTCCGGCCCCAACGTGGCCAAGGAGATGCACGTCGGCCATCTGCGGTCGACGATCATCGGGGACGCGCTGGCCCGGACGTACGAGTGGCTCGGTCACGACGTGATCCGGGTGAACCACCTGGGCGACTGGGGAACGCCGTTCGGGATGCTGGGCGAGCACCTCCTCGACCTCGGTGGTGCGGACGGCCACTCGATCGGCGACCTGACCGCGTTCTATCAGGCGGCCCGGGTCAAGTTCGACACCGACGACGACTTCCGGACCAGGGCCCGGCTGCGGGTCGTCGCGCTCCAGTCCGGCGACCCGCTGTCCCGGGACCTGTGGCGGCAGCTGGTCGCCCAGTCCGAGCGGTACTTCCTGGACGTCTACGCCCGGCTCGGCGTCACGCTCGGCCCGGACGACTTCGCGGGGGAGAGCGGGTACCAGGACGATCTCGCGGCGGTGGTGGCCGGACTGGCCGAGAAGGGCCTGCTGACCGAGAGCGACGGTGCCCTCTGCGCCTTCCCGGCCGGGTTCACCGGACGCGACGGCGCCCCGCTGCCGCTGATCGTGCGGAAGGCGGACGGCGGTTTCGGGTACGCCGCGACCGACCTGGCCGCGGTCCGGCACCGGGTCGGCAAGCTCGGCGCGGACCGGATGCTCTACGTGGTCGGCAGCCCGCAGCGGATCCACTTCCAGATGGTCTTCGCGGTCGCCCGGGAGGCCGGCTGGCTGCCCGGCGACGTGGTGGCCGAGCACATCGGGTTCGGGTCGATCCTCGGTGCCGACGGCAGGATGCTGAAGTCCCGGGCCGGCGACACGGTCAAGCTGGCCGAGCTGCTCGACGAGGCGACCTCCCGGGCGAGCGAGCCGGCGATCGGGATCGGCGCGATCAAGTACGCCGACCTCTCCGGCGACCGGAGGGGCGACTACGTCTTCGACGCCGACCGGATGCTGGCCAGCACCGGCAACACCGGCCCCTACCTCCAGTACGCCTACGCCCGGATCCGGTCGCTGTTCCGCAAGGCCGGTAGCGGGCCGGGCCCGGTGACCGTCACCGAACCGGCTGAGCGGGCTCTCGCCCTGGCGCTGCTCGGGTTCGAACCGGCCGTACGGGCCGCCGCCGCCTCCGCCGAGCCCCACCGGCTCGCGGTCCACCTGCACGGACTGGCCGTGGCGTTCTCGGTCTTCTGGGAGCGGTGCCCGGTGCTGCGGGCCGAGGGGGAGGTGCGGGCGAGCCGGCTCGGGCTGGCCGACCTCACCGCACGGACCCTCCACACCGGAATGTTTCTCCTGGGTATCGAGGCCCTCGACCAGATTTGATCTCCACGCAACCCGTCTTCCATCGACCGATCCCCTTATCGACCGTTAGGGTGCAGTTTCGAGCGCCCACGAGGCGCCCCCTGATCCGATGCTGAGAGGCCCGCAATGACCCATCCCACCGGCATTTCGCGGCGGAGTGTCCTCGCCGCGTCCGCGGCCGGCGTCGCCGCGCCGTTGATGGTCTCCGAGGCGGCGCAGGCCGGCCACCGGGGCGGCGGCACGACCACCTACCGCCTGACCGTGCTGGGTACCTCCGACACCCACGGCAACGTCTACAACTGGGACTACTACCGGGACGCCGAGTACGACGACAGCGCCCACAACGACGTCGGTGTGGCCAAGCTGGCCGCGCTGGTGAACAGGCTGCGCGCCGAGGCGACCGGCCCGGTCCTGGTGCTGGACGCCGGCGACACGATCCAGGGCACCCCGCTGGCCACCTACTACGCCAAGCAGGAGCCGATCACCGCCACCGGTGAGAAGCACCCGATGGCCCGGGCCATGAACGTGCTGCACTACGACGCCGTGACGCTGGGCAACCACGAGTTCAACTACGGTCTGCCACTGCTGAACCTGTGGATCCGGCAGCTCGGGTTCCCGGCGCTCGCCGCGAACGCGATCAGCGTCCGGACCGGGCGGCCGGCGTTCACCCCGTACGTCATCAAGAAGGTCTCGCTCGGCCGGCACGCGCCGACGCTGCGCGTCGGCATCCTCGGTCTCACCAACCCGGGCTCGGCGATCTGGGACCGGGCGCACGTCGAGGGGAAGATCGAGTTCACCGACATGATCGCCGCGGCGGCCAAGTGGGTGCCGATCATGCGGGCCCGCGGCGCCGACGTCGTGCTGATCTCCGCGCACGGCGGCGACAGCGGCACCAGCAGCTACGGCCCCGAACTGCCGAACGAGAACCCGACCGCGCTGATCGCCGAGCAGGTGCCCGGCATCGACGCGATCCTCTTCGGGCACGCGCACCGCGAGGTCCCGCAGCGGTTCGTCACCAACCTGGCGACCGGCGAGCAGGTGCTGCTCTCCGAGCCGTCCAAGTGGGGCCAGCGGCTGACGAAGATGGACTTCGACCTCACCCGCGTCAAGGGCCAGTGGAAGATCACGTCGAAGGCCGCGGCCGCCCTGAACACCAACACCGTCGAGGCCGATCCCAAGGTCCTCGCCGCGGTGAAGAAGCAGCACGACAAGACCGTGGCGTACGTCAACCAGGTCGTCGCCGCCTCGACGGTCGAGCTCTCCGCCGCGACCAGCCGGTACGAGGACACCCCGATCCTCGACTACATCAACCGGGTGCAGACCGACACCGTCACGGCGGCGCTGGCCGGCACCGAGTACGCGTCGCTGCCGGTGCTGTCGATCGCCGCGCCGTTCAGCCGGACCGCGGTGTTCCCGCAGGGTGACGTACGGATCAAGGACGTCGCCGGGCTCTACATCTACGACAACACCCTGGAGGCGGTCGTGCTGACCGGCGCCGAGGTGAAGGCGTATCTGGAGCACTCGGCGAAGTACTTCCGCACGCACGCCGCCGGCGCCCCGGTCGACCCGGAGACGATCAGCGACCCCGCCGTGCCGGACTACAACTACGACGTGTTCTCCGGCGTCGACTACGACATCGACATCAGCCGGCCGGTCGGCAGCCGGATCACCCGCCTGCAGATCGGCGGTGTGGACGTGGCCGCCGACGCGCGGTTCGTGGTCGCGGTCAACAACTACCGGCGCTCCGGCGGCGGCACCTTCCCCGGCATCGTGAAGACCCAGGTCTACAACGCCCAGCAGGAGATCCGTCAGCTGCTGATCGACTGGGCGCAGGCGAAGGGCCGGATCGACCCGGCCGACTTCTCCGTCGAGAACTGGCGGCTCGTCCGCGAGGGCGTGCCCGTCTTCTGACGGCGGTGGGCCGGCCCGGGTGGACCGGGCCGGCCCCTGCTCACTCCTTCTCCCGCCAGTTGCCCTCGGTGTCGGCGTTGACATACATGCCGTTGGCCTTGCCGGTGGACAGCTCGAACGTGCACAGGTAGGTGCGTACCCCCTCGGCGTCCCGGTCGCTCTCCGTCGTGCACTCGACCGCGGAGACGGCGCCGAACCTCTTGGTGACCCGGCTGTCCGAGACCAGTGCCGTCTGCAGCTGCTCGGTCAGCCCGGCTTCCTGGTGGTAGTGGTAGAGCGGGATCGCCGCGTTGAGTACCGCCGCCGTCCAGAAGGCGCCGCCGGCCAGCAGCGTCACCACGAAGGCGATCCAGTACGGGCGGCGCGGCCGGCCGTAGCGTTTGGCCAGCGCGGACCGTCGCAGCACCGAGATGATGCCGAGCGCGCTGAGCAGGAACGTCCAGATCGCCACCGGCCGCCACGACGGCGCCTCCGGGCGGTTCAGGTCGTGTACCTCACCGGGGAACCGGACGAGAAGCTGGCCGTGCCTGTTCTCGGGGGAGCCGTAGGGCGCCACCGTCCCACCGAACAGCGGGGCGGCCTGCGCCGGCGGTGGAGGTGGCGCCTGCTGTTCCGGCTGCCCGGCCCAGGGCGGCGCGCTCGGGTAGTGCTGCCCCGGCCCCGACGGAGTCTGGACTGTCATCGTGGTGTGACCTCTTCCCGTAACGGCCCGGTTCGTTCTCCGTGCCGCCGGGACCATCGGTCACGGCCCGCCCGAGTTGAGGATTAGTTGCTTTTCAGGTGCCGAGGCCGATGCCGACGATCGGCGGGATGTCCGGCGTCGACGGGTCCGGGTCCGGGGTCGGGCTCTCGCTGCTCTTGGCGGGCGACGGAGACGACGACGACGGGCTGGGGGACGGCGAGGACGGGCTCGGCGACGGCGACGAACTGGCCGAGGCGCTGGCCGACGGTTTCCTCGTCTTGCTGACCGACGGCTTGACGACGGTCTCCTCCTCCGCCGACGGCGAGGGCTCGCCGCTGGCCTCATCGGACGCGGCAGGTCCCGGTGGCAGCGCCGGCGCCTCCTGCTGGCCGCCGTCGCCCTTCTGGGTCGCCGGCGGGTCGTTGTCCAGCGCGAAGGCCACACCGAGACCGCCGGCCAGCACGAAGAGGCCGAGGATCGCGAACATCAGCATCCGCTGCCCCGAGGACTGGCCCGGTTTCGACACCGGGAACGGCGCCGGTGCCGCCACGCTGCGCTGGGCCGGGAGCGGCCGGGGTACCGCCGGGCTGATCGGCGCGGTCGGCGTCTGGTTGCCGAGGTAGCCGGTGGCCGGATAGGCGCCGCTGGGGTAGTGGGCCGCCGGATAGGCGCCGCTGCCCACCCGGGCGGGGCTGACCGGGGCGGTCATCGACGTGCCGGTCAGCCGTTTCCAGTCGATCGGCCCGGCCACCGCGAACGCCGCCTCGGCGAACTCGGCCGCGCTCTGGAACCGGTCCGACGGCTGTTTCGCCATCGCCCGCCCGATCAGCTCACGAACCTCGTAGGGCACGTGGTCGGGCAGCGGGTCCGGGTCGTCCTCCAGGTGGCGCAGTGCCACCTGGAGCGCGTTGTCGCCGTCGAACGGCGGACGGCCGGCGATGCAGTGGTAGGCCACCGCGCCCAGCGCGTAGATGTCGGTGGCCGGCGTCAGGTTGCCCTTGGCGACCTGCTCCGGTGCCATGTAGAGCGCCGTGCCGACGATCGCGTTGAGGCCGGTCACGCTGGTCATCGCGGCGGACCGGGCCACCCCGAAGTCCACCAGGATCACCGCGCCGGTCGGTTTCACGATCAGGTTGCCCGGCTTGACGTCGCGGTGGACGATCCCGTTCTCGTGGGCGGCGTGCAGCGCGTCGGCCGCCTGCGCCACGATCGCCATCGTCTCGGCGACGCCGATCGGGCCCTCCTTGACGCGGCTGGAGAGCGGGTCGCCCTCCACGAACGCCATCACCAGATAGGCGACCTTCTCCGGGCCCTCGTAGTCGCCGTCACTGGCGTAGTCGTAGACCTCGACCACGCCCGGGTGACGGAACGCCGCCATCATCCGGGCCTCGCCGTAGAAGCGGGCGGCGAACTCCGGGTCCTCCAGCATCGCCGTCCGCAGCACCTTCACGGCGACGGTACGGCCGAGCACGACATCGGTGCCTCGCCAGACGTCACCCATGCCGCCGGTCGCGACGCGGTCGTCCAACCGGTAGCGGTTGTCCAGGAGGCTTCCTGCACTGAGCACCAGCGGACCTTATCTGTAGGAGTTCAAGCCGAATGCCGCTCAACTGTACAGAGCCCGGGCTCAACATGGGAGTGCAGCAAGGGCCCGCCGGAACGGCCCCGAACGGTCAGTGATCGTCGTACGTCGGGGTGACCACCACGGCCGTCTCGGCCAGTTCGATCTCCTCGTTCTCGGCCTGTCGTTCCAGGGCCGCGCGGGCGGTGGTGGCCGCCACCCAGCCGAGTGCGGCACCGAGCAGGCCGACCCCGGCGATGAGCGCCCACGGGCGGCCCGGCCGGCGCCCCGCCAGCGCATCGGCGGCCGCGGTGGCACGGATGAGCGCCTCGTCGGTGACCGATGTCACCCGATCTCCGGCCCGGGACGCCAGTCGCCGGCCCTGGCGCCCGGCCTTGCCGGCGCTGTCCCCGGCCGAGGCCCAGGCGCTGGAAAGGTGCTCCCAGGCCTCCTCGGCGGTACGTTCGGTCCGGTTCTTCTTCGCGAACATCGTCCGTCACCTCCTGTGCACGGTCGTCAGCTTGTTTCCCGCCCATGGTGCCCACAAAACGTCCGGTGTGGACGTCATCACGGTTCGAAAACGATTTGACGTCCCGCAGTAGGGTTGACGAGGTTCACACGGGCCACTCAGGTGACTAACAGGTTCGGCGCCTAGCCTTTCGGGCAGTTTCACCGGACCTTTCGGGGGTAACCCTCGCCGCCCTGCCCGGGGCGGCGGCGTGGCCGCCCGCGTATAGAAGGAACAGCACCCGGAACTGCCGGGTGGGTGGAGGGAAGACGTGACGCTGTCGATAACGACGTCGACGCTGGCCGACGGTGCGGTGGAAGTGTCGCCGCGAGGCGAGATCGATGTCGAGAACGCGTACGAGATCCGCGAGGCCGTGGCAGCGCAGCTGTCCACCGGCTCGCCAGCCCGCATCGAGCTCAACATGCGGCACGTGACCTTCATCGACTCGGTGGGCATCAGCGCACTGGTCGCGGCGTTCCAGCTGGCCGGTGTCAGCGGCGTCAAGCTGGTCGTGACGCGCCCGAGCCGGTTCGCGCACCGCCAGCTATGGGTGACCGGCCTGCTCGGCCTGTTCGGCAACCCACAGCCGTTCGACGAGAAGACGGTCACCGCCTGACGCCGTCTCAGTAGGCCGGGCTCTGCACCAGCACGCCCTCGATGTTGATCCGGATGTTCTTGTCCTCGTGGGGCGCCCGGATCGGCGTGACGACGGCGAAGTTCTCAGCGAGCGCGGCCAGATCGGTGCCGGGGTCGAGGTTCTCCTCGGCGGCCTGCACCGCCGTCCGGACGTAACCGTCGCCCGCCTCGGCGATGCTCATCTGCACCTGGCCGAACCGGGCCAGCGACGCCTGCCGCAGCCCGCGGATACCGTCGACGTGCAGGTCGGGGACGTTGAGGTTGTAGACGGTCCCGGGCGGCGTGTGCATCAGTGAGGGCAGCAGTTTGATCGCCATCTCGGCGCCGCTGATCCAGTGGTGCTGCTCGTCGTCGATCCGGTCGAGGGCCGCGATGGCGGCGCCGCCGCTGGACGCGCTGGCCGCGGCCGGGGTGAGCACGTCCAGGGAGACGGCCAGCCCGTGCAGGCCGGCGTGGGCGGCCGTGAGACAGGCGCCGACGGTCCCGGAGTGCACCACCGCGGCGCCGGCGTTGGCGCCCCGGTTGATGCCGGAGAGCACGATGTCCGGGGCGGGCCCGAACGCGTCGCGCAGCGCCAGCAGGACGATGTAGGCGGGTGAGGCGGCCACCCCGTACGCCGGGATGTTCTTGCAGCCGGCCAGTTCCCGTCCCTCGGAGACGATCTTGCCGTCCTGGACGACAGCGGTCATCGAGGCGCTGGCGCCGCTCGACTCGCTCAGCGGTGCCGCCACCACGACCTCGTATCCCGCGTGGGCGGCGGTACGGGCCAGGGTGCGGATGCCCGGGGACTCGATGCCGTCGTCATTGGTGATCAGGATGCGCATACGTTGGTGATTGCCCGCTGTGGGGGTCATGATGCCTTCTCGATCGGGGTCAGCCGGACCCTCTCGGTGAGGACCCGGACCGCGTCCACGTGCCCGGTGCCCAGCCCGTGGCGGGTGACGTTGAGGGCGCCCGCCGCCGCGCCGGTGCGGATAGCCTCGTCCATCGGGCCGCCGTTGGCGAGAGTGGCCGCGACCCCGGCGGTCATCGAGTCGCCGGCCCCGCGGTGCTCGGCCGGGGTGAGCCGGGGCAGCGCGACCGTGTAGATCTCCTCGTTGAAGAGCGCCAGCGCGCCCATGTCGGCCCGGGAGACCAGCACCGTCTCGGCGCCCGCCTCGTGCAGCTGGACCAGCGCCTTGGTCAGGGCCCCGGTGCTGCCGTCCGGAGCCATCCCGTCGGCGATCAGCTCCTCGTGGCTGATCTTGAGGACGGAGATCCCGGCCTCCAGTACGGCGGCCAGGTGGCGGTTGCACAGGTCGGCGATGACCTGGCAGCCGTTCGCCCGGAGATCGGCGGCGAGGCGGCCGTACACCTCGGGTTTGATCACCGAGGGGTGGGCCGGGCCGCTGAGGATCGCGATGCCGGCGCGCAGGCCCTCGGCCAGCGTCAGGTTGTAGAGCTCGTCGAGCTCGTGCCGGGAGAGCGGGCTGCCGGGCCGCTCGGCGATCTCCTGGCGGCTGCCGCCACGGCGATCATGCACGTACCACCCGCTGCCGTGCTCCCGCCGCACCAGCCGGAGGGTCACGCCCGGCAGTTCGGCGAGCAGGGGGGCCAGGACCCGCCCCACCTCGCCGCCGGCGGCTGTGCAGAGCGTCACCTGCGCCCCCAGCACGGTGATCATGCGGGTCTGCCAGATGCCCTGGCCACCCGGGTGGACGTGCAGTTCCGGCTCGTCGTGGTGTTGCTCGATGGTCACCGTCAGCTGTGGGGCCGGCGCGAAGACCATGACACGCCCGTCACTCATGTCTCGCATTGTTATCTTTTTGCGCATCCGGCGTGGCGGATCGCAAAAAGTACAGATGCCGTTTAAGGCTCGAACGCAACTATCCATCACCAACTGATGGGGGTGCAGTGCCGGCCCGCGTGCGCCGGCTCGACCTGAAGCGTGGCGTGATCGATGTGGAAGTCCTCGTGCAGCGCCTCGCGGGCCCCGGTCAGCACCGTGCCCAACTCGGCCGCCGCATCCAGCTTGAGGTGCGCCGATGCCACGTCCATCCCCTCGGTGAGCGTCCAGACGTGCAGATCGTGCACGTCGCAGACGCCGGGGACGGCGGCGAGCCGGTCCCGGACCGCGGCGATGTCCAGGTGCTCGGGGGCGGCCTGCACCAGGATGCGGACCGCGGACCGGCCGAGCGCGAAGGTGCGCGGCAGGATCATCAGGGCGACCAGCACGGCGACGATCGGGTCCGCGTACGTCCACCCGGTGCCCCAGATGATCAGCGCCGCCAGGATGACCCCGGCGGATCCGAGCAGGTCGCCGAGGACCTCCAGGTAGGCCCCGCGGACCCCGATGTTCTCCTTGGCGCCGGAGCGCAGCAGTGCGAACGCCACCAGGTTGGCCGCCAGGCCGCCGACCGCGACGAGCAGCATCCAGCCGGCCGGCACGTCCGGTGGGTCGGTGAACCGCTGGGCCGCCTGGACCAGCACGAACCCGGCGACGAGGGTGAGCAGCGCCGCGTTGGCGAGGGCGGCCAGCACCTCCAGCCGGTAGAGCCCGAAGGTGCGGCCGGAGTCGGTGCCGGCGCGGTGGGCCGCGGTGATGGCGGCCAGGGTCATCGCGATGGCCAGCACGTCAGTGAACATGTGGCCGGCGTCGGAGAGCAGTGCGAGCGATCCGGTGATCCAGGCCGCGACCGCCTCGACGATCATGAAGACGGTCAGCAGCCCGGCGGCCCACCACAGCCGGTGCCGATGTCCGGCGCCGCTGCTGAGCAGGTCTCGGGTCCCGTGGTCGTGGCCGGCTCCCATGGAGTCCACCTTCCGTCGTCCGGTAGGCCGTCGCCAATGTATGCGGACATTGCTATATGTGCAATCGGTTGTGTGTGTCTTCACGCGCGATGAGAATCCTGCTGACCCGTTCTGCATAGGAAAGGAAGTTTCGTGCTTCGCCGTACCCTTGCGAACGTTCTCGGCCTCACCGCCCTGGCGGTGACCGTATCCGCCGTGCCCGCCGCGGCCACCCCGACCAGCCCACCGCCCACCACAATCACCCTGCCGAGCGGCTTCCAGCCCGAGGGCATCGCCATCGGCGACAAGCCGTACGCCTACTTCGGCTCCCGGGTCGACGGCGACATCTACCGCGTCGACCTGCGCACCGGCACCGGCGCCACGTTCAGCGAAGGGCCGGGCACCCCCTCGCTCGGCCTCAAGATCGACGACGGCCGGCTCTTCGTGGCCGGTGGCGCGGGCGGCGACGCCCGGGTGATCGACGTGCGCACCGGCGCCGTCGTGAAGTCCTACCAGCTGAGGCCGGCCGCGGACGGCCCGTTCATCAACGACGTGATCGTCACCGACGAGGCCGCCTGGTTCACCGACTCGCGCAGCCTGACCCTGTTCAAGCTGCCGTTCGGCCGGCACGGCAGGCTGCCCGCCGCGGCCACGGCGGTTCCGCTCACCGGCGACATCGCGCTGCAGACCGGCAACAACGCCAACGGCATCACCACCACACCGGACGGCCGCGGTCTGATCATCGTCCAGTCGAACACCGGATTCCTGTTCCGGGTGTCCACCTCCGGCGTCACCGCACGGGTCGACGTCGGCGACACGCTCCTGACCAACGGCGACGGCCTGTGGCGGCGCGGCCGCAGCCTCTACGTCGTCCAGAACCGGCTCAACCAGATCGCCGAGATCAGGCTGAACCGCTCCGGCACGGCCGGGACGCTCGACTCCGTCACCACGGACCCGAGCTTCGACGTGCCGACCACGATCGCCGAGTACCGCAGGCGCTTCTACCTCCCGAACGCCCGCTTCACCACGCCGCCGACCCCGGAGACCACGTACAACGCGGTCTCCGTGCCGATTCCCTGAGCCCTAGCTGTCCGGTAGCCAGCCGGGGTTCGTACCCACCGTGGTCAGCCGCTGTGTCGCGCGGGACAGGGCCACGTACAGGGTGCGGACCCCGGCCGGGTCGGTGGCGATCTGCGACGGCTCGACCAGGACCACCGAGTCGTACTCCATGCCCTTGGCCTCCAGCGCGGTCACCACCTGCACCCGCTCCGGCAGCCCGGCCACCCAGCCGGCCACCTCGTCGCGCCGCGGCACCGGCATGATCACGCCGATCGTGCCGTCCACCTCGGCGAGCTGTTTCTCGGCCAGTCCCCGCACCGCGTCCGGCAGCCCGGTGACGGTGGAGACGACGTCGGCCGGCGCGACGCCGGTGCTGCGCACCGCTGAGGGCAACGGCAGATCGGGCATGATCGTACGAATCACCCGAGCCGCCACCTCGAAGATCTCCGACGAGTTCCGGTAGTTCGTGGTGAGTGCGTAGCTGTTGCGTCGGCGGCTGCCCAGCGCCCGGTCCCGGGCCCGGTCCAGCTCCGCCGGGTCGCCCGACCACGCGGTCTGTGCCGGGTCGCCGACGATCGTCCACGACGCGTAGGAACCCCGCCGCCCGATCATCCGCCACTGCATCGGCGACACGTCCTGCGCCTCGTCCACGACGACGTGCGCGTAATCGCGATAGTCGTCCTCCCGCTGCACCTGCTGGGCGCGGGCCGCGGCCTGCCGGTCGGCGAACGTGCTGACCTCCTGGATCCCGTCGCGCACGTGGAACGGGTTCTTCGACTTCTTCTGCGCCTGCCGGGGCCGGCCCATCAGTTCGTCCAGTTCGTCCAGCAGCGCCACGTCGGCGATCGTCGGCCCGTGCTCGGCGAGGTCGTCGAACGAGCCCTGGAGGGCGGCGATCTCGTCCCGGGAGAGCACGCCGTTCGCGTACGCCCGGAGCCGTTTCGGGTCGGCCAGCCAGCCCAGCACCCGCATCGGCGTGAACCGCGGCCACCACGCCTTCAGGAACTCCCGGAAGTCGTTGCGGTCGGCCAGCTCCGACTCGAACTCGCGCTTCTCCGGCAGCCGTACCTTCGCGTCCCGTGCCTGCGCCCACAGCGCGTCGAAGACCCGGTCGAAGCCGCGCCCGCGGACCTCGTTGCGGCGGGCGCCGTTGGGCAGCGCGGAGCGCCGGATCCGGTCGAGGTCGTTGGCGTTGAGCCGCAGCAGCGTGCCGCGGTAGAGCAGCTTCAGTTCGGTCGGGCCACCCGGCACGGCGTCGTGCGAGGCACGCTCCAGCACCCGCCGCATGCGCAGCGAGCCCTTGATCGAGGCCACGTCGCCCCGGTCGACCCGGGTCGCGTTCCAGCCGGGCACCAGCGTGCCGAGCGACCGCAGGGTGGCGGTCTCCTCGCCGAGCGACGGCAGGACGGTCGCGATGTAGTCCACGAAGACGCCGGACGGTCCGACCACCAGGATGCCGCCGCCGACGAACCGGTTGCGGTCGGAGTAGAGCAGGTACGCCGCCCGGTGCAGAGCCACCGCGGTCTTACCGGTGCCCGGGCCGCCGGTGACGATCGTCACGCCCAGGGCGGGGGAGCGGATCGCGTCGTCCTGCTCACGCTGGATGGTCGCGACGATGTCGCGCATCCCGCGGCCGGTCGCCTTCGCCAGGCTGGCCAGCAGGGCGCCGTCGCCGACCACCCGCATGCCGTCGGGTGCCGCGTCCGGGTCGAGGAGGTCGTCCTCGATGCCGGTGACCCGTTCCCGGGTCGACTGGATCATCCGGCGGCGGATCACCCCGAGCGGATCCGCCGGGGTGGCCCGGTAGAACGCCGCCGCGGCCGGCGCACGCCAGTCGACGACCAGCGGTTTCGCGTTGTCGTCGCGGATGCCCATCCGGCCGACGTAGTGGGTGGCGCCGGTTTTCAGGTCGAGCCGGCCGAAGACCAGGCCCTCGTGCTCGGCATCCAGGGCGTGCCGGCGGCGGGCGGCGTGGAAGACCATCGCATCCCGTTCCACCAGGGCGCCGAACGTGCCGACCCCGGCGTGCTGATAGCCCTCCTTCTCGGCTCGGGAAGCGTCTCGGCGCAGCTCGATGAGACGGGTGTAGACCCGGTCCACGTGCTGCTGCTCGACCGCGATCTCCTGCTCCAGGACGGTGGTGTCGCTCAAGTCCGCTGTTCTCCCTCTCGTGGCGCACCACCACACGCGCGGACGCGCTCGCGCGAAGGGGGCAATCGAACTTACTCCTGCCCGTGGGTCCGCGTCGAACGAGCCCGGCGGTCACGCAGAAGTTCGAACTTCCCAGGATCGTCGCCGAATCACGACGAGGTATGCATTTCCCCAGAAAACGAGCTAAGCGGCTTCGCGGCAGCGGGACTGTCCGCCGACGGTCGGCCGGCGGTCGCGCTTGGCCCGGCGGGCCGCCCGGCGCACCAGCGTGACCAGAGCCGCCGACACCTCGTCCGGGCGCTCCAGCGGCAGCATGTGCCCGGCGCCCGGCACCACCGTCAGCTCGGCGCCCGGCAGCGCACCGGCGATCGACTCGGCGCAGGCCGGTGGGGTCAGGCGGTCCCGGGAGCCGACCAGCACCGCGGCCGGAATGCCGCTCAGCCCGGCCAGCGTGTCCAGGCGCAGCTGGGTGCCGATCGACTCCCGGAAGCCGCCGATCGAGCGCAGCGGTGCCCGGCCCAGCCCGCGCATGGTCAGCGTCATCGCCTCGTCGGCGCACTCGTCGCCGAAGAGCAGCCAGCGCAGCGCCGGGCGCAGGGCGGGCAGCACCACCCGGTGCGGGCGCCAGGCCCCGGAGCGGGCCAGCAGACCGGCGCCCAGGGTCTCTCCGGCCCGCAGCAGCGTCGCCAGCTGGTCGGGCAGGCCGTACCGGGTGTGGGTGTGGCCCTCGGCCGTCGTGGAGACCAGCAGCAGACCCTTCACCCGGTCGGCGAACTCCTCCGGGTGGCGGTGCGCGTACTCCATGACGGTCATGCCGCCCATCGAGTGGCCGGCCAGCACGACCGGGCCGTCCGGGGCGTACCGGCGGATCACCTCGGCCATGTCGTCGCCGAGCTGGGCCAGTGTGGCCGCGCGCAGATGGGTGGCACTGGAGCGGCCGTGGCCCCGGGTGTCGTACGCGATCACCCGCGGCGCCTTGTGCCCCATCTCGTCCAGCGCGGCGATCTGGCGCCGCCAGGTCCGCCGGTCCTGGCACCAGCCGTGCGAGAGCACCACGGTCACCGGCGCGTCCTTCGGGCCGGAGACGGAGACGTGCAGCTGTACGCCGTCGGCAAGAGTGAGCATGGGTACCTCCGTGATGGTCACGGTCCCCGCAGTACCCGCGGGTAATAAGCATCACTCGTGATGTGGAGTATTACCAGCATGTTTCGGGAGGACTTTTGCCAGGGGCGACGGCCCGGCCGGGACAGTGAGTTACCTCGCAAACACTTCACCCCGGGGCCGGGCCGACGAAAATCCCTAATATGACGGCCACTCGTGACGCCCAGGTCAGCACGTCCTCCGAAGCCCTGAGCGAGCTCATCGCCGGTAACAAGCGGTTCGTATACGGTCGGCCCCGCTACGGCCACGACGTCGCACGGGCCGCCGCCACCGCGAACGGGCAGAAACCGCACTCGCTGGTGTTCGGCTGCATCGACTCCCGGGTCCCGCTCGAGGCGATCTTCGACCAGACCTTCGGCTCGATCTGTGTGGCCCGTTCCGGCGCGCACGTGCTGGACCGCTCACTGATCGGCTCGATCAACTTCGCGGTGGCCGAGCTCGGTGTCTCGCTGGTCCTGGTGGTCGGTCACAAGCGCTGCGGAGCGGTGCACGCCACGGTCGAGGCGCTGCGGGCCGGCGCCACCCCGGGTGGTGACGTGGGCTACGTCGGCTACCTGGTCGACGAGCTCGCCCCCGCGGTGCAGGCGGTCGGGCTGGACGGCGAGGACACCGACGAGAGGGCGGTCCGGGAGCACGTCGGGCGTACCGTCGACCGCCTCCGGGACGTGCCCGAGCTGGCCCACGAGATCGCGGCCGACCGGATCAGGGTGGTCGGCGCCGTCTACGACCTGGACAGCGGCTGGGTCGAGTTCCTGCCGTGATCTTCTGATCATGCAAAAAGGCGCCTCCCGGTCGAAACCGGGAGGCGCCTTCTCGTGTGAGTCGTACTCAGCCCTCGAACACACCGGCGTCGACGAGACGCTTCTCGGTGGTGTCCCAGCCGTGCTCCGGGTTCCTCTCGTGCAGGTTGACCAGCTCGGCACGGATCTTGGCGCCGTGGCCGGCCGCGGTCAGGATGCGGACCTCCTCGACGAACGCGTCCGAGTCGGTCTTGAGGTGCGCGGTCTTGCCGTTGGTCAGATTCCGCACGTACGCGAAGCGGCCGTTGGCGAGCGGGATGAGGTACTTGTACTCACCGAGCACGCTGAGGGCGCCACCGGTGCTCTGGCCGGCGCGGACTGATGCGCGGGCGGTCTTTGAAGTGTTGCTCGCCACGGCGGTACTCCTTGAAGGAAAGCTTGGGGCAGAAAGAAAAAAGGCCGTGGCAACTCTACACGACGGCCCTCTGACCATACCGTCAGAGCAGGTAAGGCCGTTGGGCAGGGTGTGCCTCTACGGCCGCTCCCATAGTCGATGTTGCGGATTCTCTGGCGCACCATCCGTACCAACCGGCATCATGGGACACGATCAACCGCGGTCGAGGTCGTAGGGGAAGACGCACCTCGGTCTCCGGGAGGTCACCGTGCCAACGTGTGGCGTCGTATACGTCCACTCGACCCCACTCGCCGTGTGCCAGCATGTCGAGTGGGCGATCGCGCGCGTCCTGACCGCGCCGGTCAACCTGCAATGGACCGTGCAACCGGTCGATCCGAGCATGCGCCGAGCCGAGTGCAGCTGGACCGGCCGTGCCGGGACTGGCGCCGAGCTGGCTGCTGCCCTGCGACAGTGGCCCATGATCCGATTCGAGGTAACCGAGGAGCCCAGCCCGGGCGTCGACGGGGAACGGTTCATGCACGTTCCCGGTCGTGGGCTGTTCCACGGGGTCATGGGCGCTTCAGGCGACATCCAGATCGGCGAGGACCGGCTGCGCGCCATCATGTCCTCGGTCCGTGCGCCCGAGGCGCTGTCGCATGCGCTGGAGAAGGCGCTCGGCACCGCCTGGGACGTGGAACTGGAGCCGTACCGCTACGCCGGTGACGGTGCTCCGGTGACGCTGCTCACACGGGTCGGCTGACAAGCCCCACCGGTCGGCGGGGCGAATCCCCCACAAGCATGCCCAAAACTCCGGTGGCGGTGCGAAGTGGCGACGTTTGCCGTGAACTGGTTCGATGGCGATCGTGAGGAATCTGGCGAGTGCTCTGGTCGTACCCCTGCTCCTGGGTCTGGGGGCGTGTGGCGACGAACCGGAACCCGCGGCAGGCCCGCCGGCCACCGCCTCGCCGGGGCCCGCCTCACCGGCGCCGGAGAGCGCCCCGGCCACCCCGGCCGGTGACCCCGCCGCGCGGGCCGCCGAGACCGTGGCCCGCCTCAGCGACGAGGACCTGGCCGGGCAGGTGCTGATGCCGTACGCCTACGGCAGCTCCGCCACCGACGTCGACGAGGACAACGTCCGCGCCAACCAGGGCCTCGCCGGCGTGAACACCCCGGCCGAGATGATCGCCAAGTACCGTCTCGGCGGCATGATCCTGGTCGGCTTCACCGTCGACGACCCGACCAGCAAGACCAACCCGACCACCAACGTGGAGAACCCGAAGCAGGTCCGCGCGCTCACCGCCGGCCTCCAGGACGCCGCGCGGAAACTGCCGGCCGCCGCGCCCCTGATGATCGGCATGGACCAGGAGTACGGCACGGTCGTCCGGGTCACCGAGGGGGTGACCGTCCTCCCGTCCGCGATGGCGTTCGGTGCCGCCGGCCGTCCCGACCTCACCGAGGCGGCCTGGCGCGCGGCCGGCCAGGAGATCGCCGCGATGGGCGTGACCGTCGACTTCGCACCGGTCGCCGACACCCTCGACACCAACGGCGGCGGGGTGATCGGGTCGCGCGCCTTCGGCAGCGATCCCAAAGCCAACGCCCAGCAGGTCGCCGCGGCCGTCCGCGGCCTCCAGTCGGCCGGTGTCGCCGCCGCCCTCAAGCACTTCCCCGGCCACGGCCACACCACCGCCGACAGCCACGACGAACTGCCGGTCATCGGCCAGGACCGCCGGCGCTGGGAACAGCAGGACCTGCCGCCGTTCCGCTCCGGCGTTGACGCGGGCGCCGGCGTCGTCATGTCCGGCCACCTCAACCTGCAGTCCGTCGACAAGGGCGTGGCCGCCACCTTCTCCCGCAAGATCATGACTGATGTGCTGCGCGGCCAGTTGAAGTTCACCGGCGTCGCCGTCACCGACGCCATGAACATGGCCCCCGCCAAGAAGTGGCCCGCCGGAGAAGCCGCCGTCCGCGCCCTCAACGCCGGCAACGACATGCTGCTCATGCCCCCGGACATCGGCGCCGCCCGCGACGGCATCCTGGCCGGCCTCAAAGACGGCAGCCTCAAACGGGAACGCCTCACCGAAGCCGTCACCCGCATCCTCACCCTCAAGTTCCGCACCGCACAGACCCCGCAGCCGGACCTCGCCGTGATCGGCTCACCCGCCAACCAGCAGGCCGTCTCCGCCCTCGACGCCGCCGCCGTCACGGTCCTCCGCGGCCGCTGCACCGGCCCGCTCGCCAACGGCCCGGTGTCGGTCTCCGCCCCCGCCAACCGCGAGGTCGCCCGCGTCAGCCTGGTCAAGGCCCTCCAGGAGGCCGGCGTACCGGTCCAGAGCTCCGGCGGCGCCGTCATCCGCCTCGTCGGCTACGGCGACCAGCGCGTCGACCTCGACGACACGGCGGCGATCACCGTGATGATGGACTCACCGGGGCTCCTCGCCCAGGCGTCGACGCCGACCCTCGTCGCCATCTACTCGTCCAGCAGGCTGTCCCTGACCGCGCTCGCCGCCGTCATCGCCGGCAAGGCCAAGGCCACCGGCCGGTCACCCGTCGCGGTAGGCAAGCTGCCCCGGAGTGCTTGCGTCAAATAGCAGCGGTACGGGCCAGCCCACCCCCGACCGCAACAACGCCCGTCCCGGGCCTACACCGCGACGCCGGCGGTCCCTCCGACCGCCGGCGCGCCCGCCGGGCATATGCGCCCGTTCCACCCACCCCACCGTGGCCGAGCCCCGCTCGTACCCCAGGGAGCGTCCCGCTCCCAGCGGTCCCCGCGACCCCCGCCCCGATCCCGCCGGCACCGCCCAACAGGCCCGGCTGGCTCCCACCGCTGTCTCACGGCGCTCGAGACAGCGGTGAAAACCAGCCGCGGAGGCCCGGCTGGCTCCCACCGCTGTCTCACGGCGCTCGAGACAGCGGTGAAAACCAGCCGCGGAGGCCCGGCTGGTTCCCACCGCTGTCTCACGGCGCTCGAGACAGCGGTGGGAACCAGCCGCGGAGGTCCGGCTGGTTGTCACCGTTGTCTCGCGGCGTTTGAGGCAGCGGTGGGAGCCAGCCGGGGAGATCCGGCTGGTTGTCACCGCTGTCTCACGGTGCTTGAGACAGCGGTGGGAACCAGCCGGGGAGATCCGGCTGGCTGTGAGCGTTGTTTCGGCGCGGTTGAGACAGCGGTGGGGGCCAGCCGGGTGTGAGTCATCGGCGCGCGGGCGGTCTCTGGCTGCCCGTGAAGGGTTTCTGGTGTGGCTGGGGCGGGGGTGGGGCGGTGAGTGTCGCCTCGGCCCGGCGGACGCGTTTCGGTCCGGGCCACCGGTCGCGGTGCGTGGTAGCCCGGGGGCGGCCGATGTTCGGCGGGAGGTGTGGCCGTACCGGAAGAGGCTCTGGAAGTTGGGGGTCAGAGCGGGGATGTTGCCGCGGCCAGTCGGGGTGGCGGCGAGGGGCCGGCGGTGCCGGAGGCCGACGGCGGCGTTCAGGCCGGTGACCGCCATCGTGGTGGACGGCCAGGCGGTGGCGTCGAGCGAGACGCCCAGTGCGTTGCGCACTCGGATGGAACGGGCGGCCTTCTCGGCGCGGTCGATACGACCGCGGGCGGGCAGCACACTGGAGTCGTGGGGGTGAGCGGCCGGGGTCGTGCCCCGGTTGAAGGGTGACCGGAGCGGCTCCTCGGGGTCGTTGGGTCCGACCGAGGTCGGATCGACACCCGAGGAGTACCGGCTCGCGTCAGGGGGTCAGGCGCGGGTGAAGACGAGGGCCACGTTGTGCCCTCCGAAGCCGAACGAGTTGTTCATCGCCGCCTGCAGGTCGGCGGACCGCGCCTTGTGGGCCGCCACCTCCAGGTCGAGGCGCTCGTCGGGGTCGTCGAGGTTGATGGTCGGAGGGATGATGCCGTCCCGGATGGCCAGGATCGCCGCGATCGACTCCAGTGCGCCGGCCGCGCCGAGCAGGTGGCCGGTCATCGACTTGGTCGACGTCAGGATCGGGTGGCTGCCGATGGCGGCCCGGATGCCCTTGATCTCACCCATGTCACCGACCGGGGTGGAGGTGGCGTGGGCGTTGACGTGGTGGATGTCGGCACCGGTCAGGCCGGCGTCCTCGATCGCCATCCGCATGGCGCGGATGCCACCGCGGCACTCCGGGTCGGGCTGGACGATGTCGTATCCGTCCGAGGTGATGCCCGCACCGGCGAGACGCGCGTAGATCCGGGCGCCACGGGCGATCGCGTGGTCCGCCCGCTCCAGGATCAGCGCGCCGGCACCTTCACCGAGGACGAAGCCGTCCCGGTTCTTGTCCCACGGGCGCGACGCGCGTTCCGGTTCGTCGTTGCGGGTCGACATGGCCCGCATCGAGGCGAAACCGGCGACCGGCAGCGGGTGGATGACGGCTTCGGTGCTGCCGGCGACCACCACGTCCGCGCGGCCGAGCCGGATCAGGTCGAGTCCGAGGGCGACCGCTTCGGCGCCGGTGGCGCAGGCGCTGGCCATCGCCCGGACCCCGGCCTTGGCCTGGAGTTCGAGACCGATGTACGCGGCCGGCCCGTTCGGCATGAGCATCGGCACGGTGTGCGGGCTGACCCGCCGGGGCCCGTGCTGTTCCAGGATGTCGTCCTGGTCGAGCATGGTGATCGCGCCACCGATGCCACTGCCGAAGCTGACCGCGAGCCGTTCCTGGTCCAGGCCGGAGTCGGCGAGCCCGGAGTCGGCCCAGGCCTCTTTCGCGGCGACGAGGGCCATCGCCTCGGAACGGTCCATCCGGCGGAGCCGGACCCGCTCGATGACCTCGGAGGGTTCGACGGCGAGTTGTGCGGCGATCCGCACCGGGAGGGAGCCGGCCCACTCCTGGGTGAGGTGACCCACCCCGGAGCGGCCGGCGAGCATGGCGTCCCAGGTGGACGCGACGTCCCCGCCCAGCGGGGTCGTCGCGCCGAGCCCGGTGACGACGACGTCCACGGTGCTCATGTCAGTGGTTCGCCTCGATGTAGTTCACCGCGTCGCCGACGGTCTTGAGGTTCTGCACCTCGTTGTCCGGGATCTTGACGCCGAACTTCTCCTCGGCGGCCACCACGACCTCGACCATGGACAGCGAGTCGACGTCCAGGTCGTCGGTGAAGGACTTCTCCTCGGCGACGTCGTCCGGGTTCACCCCGGCGACCTCCTCGAGGATCTCGGCGAGGCCGGAGGTGATCTCTGTGCGAGTTGCCATTGTGGGAATCTTTCCTCTCGATGGTGCGGTTTGGCGACGGTCGGGTGTCTTCCGCCCTACGGGCAGCGGACGACCTGACCGGCGTAGGTGAGGCCGCCGCCGAAGCCGAAGAGCAGGACCGGCGCCCCGGAGGGCAGCTCCCCGCGCTCGATCAGCTTGGACAGGGCCAGGGGGACGCTCGCGGCGGAGGTGTTGCCCGACTCGACGAGGTCCTTGGCGACGATCGCGTCCGGGCTCAGGCCCAGCCGCTTGACGATGCCGTCGATGATGCGGGTGTTGGCCTGGTGCGGGACGAAGGCGGCCAGCTCGGACGGGGCGATCCCGGCGCGCTCGCAGACCTCGATCGCGAACGGGGCGAGGGTGGTGGTGGCCCAGCGGAAGACCGCCTGGCCCTCCTGTTTGATGTAGGGCTGCCAGCCGGCGATCTTGAGGGCGTCGCCCTTCTCCGGGGTGGAGCCCCAGACCACCGGGCCGACCCCGGCTTCTTCGCCGTCCGGCACGGCGGTGAGGATCGCCGCTCCCGCGCCGTCGCCGAAGAGCACCGCGGTCGTACGGTCGGACCAGTCGGTGATGTCCGACAGCTTCTCCGCGCCGATCACCAGGGCGTTGCGGGACGCACCGGCCCGGACCGCGTGGTCGGCGCTGGCCAGGGCGTAGGAGAACCCGGAGCAGGCGGTGTTCAGGTCGTACGCCCCGGGCGCGTTGATCCCGAGCCGGGCCGCGACGCGGGTCGCCACGTTGGGGCAGCGGTCGATCGCCGAGCAGGTGGCGACGACGATCAGGTCGATGTCGGCCGCGGTGAGCCCGGAGGCAGCCAGTGCCTTCTCGGCCGCGAAGGTGGCCATGTCGGCGACCGACTCGCCGTCCGCGACCCGCCGCTCGGCGATACCGACCCGGTCCCGGATCCACGCGTCGTTGGTGTCCAGTGTGCTGGCCAGGTCGTCATTGGTGATCACCCGTGACGGCTGGTAGTGGCCCATCGCGAGGATGCGGGAACCCGCGGTCATCGTGCGTCTCCTTCGGTGCGGGCGATCAGATCGAGGGCGGCCGGCAGGTCGTCCGGGGTGTTGAGCGTGACGATCTCGGGGGCGCCGTCGCCCTTGAGCTCCCGCTTGATCAGGCCGGCGAGGGTGCCGGCGGGCGGCAGCTCGATGACGCCGGTGACACCGAGGTCCTTCAGTGTCCGCATGCACAGGTCCCAGCGGACCGGTGCGGTCACCTGACGGACCAGGCGCTGCAGCATCTCCGCACCGGTGGTGACGGCTGTGCCGTCCAGGTTCGACAGCAGGGTACGGGCCGGGTCCCGCACGGTGACGCCGCCCGCGACGGCGGCCAGCGCGGTCTCGGCGGGCGCCATGAAGGGGGTGTGGAAGGCGCCGGCCACCGCGAGCGCGATCACCCGGGCCCTGGCCGGCGGTGCGGCGGCGAACTCGGCGAGCGCGGACTGCGCGCCGGCGGCGACGATCTGGCCGGCTCCGTTGCGGTTGGCCGGGAACAGGCCGTGCTTCTCGATGGTGGCGACCACCTCGTCCGGGTCGCCGCCGAGGACGGCGCTCATGCCGGTCGGTTCGAGGGCGCAGGCGGCGGCCATCTCCCGGCCGCGGACACCGGCGAGGGTGATCGCGTCGGCCGGGGTCAGCACTCCGGCCAGGGCGGTGGCGGCCAGCTCGCCGATGCTGTGCCCGGCGATCACGGTGACCCGCTCCAGCGGCAGCTGCTCACCGGCCAGCAGAGCGGCGGCGACCAGCAGCGGCTGGGTCCGGGCGGTGTCCTTGATCTCGTCGGCGTCGGCACGGGTGCCGAGGTGCAGCAGGTCGACACCGGCGAGGGCGGACCACTCGGTCAGACGGGCATCGGCGCCGGGGAGATCGAGCCAGGGGGTGAGGAAGCCGGGCTTCTGGGAACCCTGGCCGGGCGAGAGTACGGCGAGCACGCCCCCGACTCTTCCGGATCCAGCGGCTTTCCGGGGTAGTCGGGCGCGACCAAACCCTACGACCAGCGTTGTAGGGTTCCTACAAAACAGAGGTATTCTTGGGTCACTTCAACCACATTTATACCTCCTACGATCGTGTCGAATGGTGAGAGATCCCGGTCACGTTGCGGGGTCCAGGCGGCCGATGGTGAGCGCCATCCGCAGCGTGAAGGCGTCCCGGCCGTCCAGCGGGGAGAGGCCGGCGACCTCGGCGACCCGCCGCAGGCGGTAACGCACCGTGTTCGGATGCACGTAGAGTTCGCGGGCCGCGCTCTCCAGCACGCTCCCGGACGCGAAGAAAGCGTCCAGGGTCTCCAGCAGCCCGCTGCCGGCCCGCGCCAGCGCCCCGAAGACGTCGTGCCGCAGCTTGCGCCGGGCGTCCATGTCGCCGGCCAGCACCCGCTCGGGCAGCAGGTCGTCGGCGGCCACCGGGGACGGTGCCCCGGGCCAGGCGGGGGCCGCCCGGAAGCCGGCCAGCGCGGCCCGCGCCGACTCGGTGGCCTGATCGAGCGACGGCACCGCCGGCCCGACCACCACCGGGCCCTCGCCGAAGCCGCCGCTGAGCGCGGACGCCGCGGCGACCGGATCGGTCGCGCCGCCGACCACCACGACCAGGCGGTCGCCGTGCACCCCGGTGATCACCTCCAGCCTGGCCCGGCGGGCCGCCCGGTAGACCGCGTGCAGCACGGCGGTGATGTCGCCGCCCGGGGAGCGGCCCACCACCACCGCGACCGGCGGCGCGTCCGCCCAGCCCAGTGCGGCGGCCCGGCTGGCCAGCACGTCGGAGGAGTCACCCCGCAGCAGCGCGTCGACGAGCAGGGCCTGGAGCCGGGCGTCCCACGCGCCCCGCGACTCGGCGGCCCTCGCGTAGACGCGGGCGGCGGAGAACGCGATCTCCCGGGAGAACCGCAGGATGGCCTGGATCAGCGCCTGTTGCTCGCCCGGCTCGGCATAGCCCGGCACCTCCGCCTCGGCGACGTCGACGGTGACCTTGATCATCTCCACGGTGTGGGTGAGGGTGATCACCCGGGCCAGGGCGCGGGGCGCGGCGGCGAACACCTCGTCGGAGATCTCGGTGCTGGCGGCGACCGTGCCGCCGGAGCGCAACCACTCGACCAGAGATCGAACACCCGCTTGTGCGACGAGCATCACCCAGGACCGCTGATCGGCCGGGAGCGCCCGGAACCAGGGGAGCGTCTCATCCATGCGGGCGACCGCCGCGCTGGCCAAGGCACCGGCCTGCCGCTCGATGCGGCGCAGAGTGCCCGGGTCCAGGGGTTTCGCCGGGTTTTCCGGCCTGCCCTCGGCCGATGTGCCGGTGTCGTTGTCTGCCACGCGGTCCAGCGTTCCACGGCTGCGCCCACCCGCCGCGTCCGGCGTCGTGTCGTGCGCTTACGAGGGAGATGTACGGGAAGCAAAGACAATGCGAGTTTTAGGGACTTTTATGACTTTTGACCGGCGTAGCGGTGCGCCTCTCCCGCGATTTCGGTCGGTGACCTGGCATCGTGTCGGACGGCGGTCCTACCGGGGGTTAACACCGGACGCCGCGGTGCCGATGAAAAGTCGGTGCCGGGGGAAGCCGGCGCCCAGCGCACGGATCGAGGAGGCGAGATGATGGAACGGGACGACGCGTTCGCGTGCTCCGACAGGGATCCCGCCCTCGACGATTCGCCGGCGGCATCGCCGGCCGACGAGGAGCTGATCGTGGACCCGGGAACCGGACGGGTCGGATGTCGCACCGAGCTGCGCGGATGGGCCGGCGCGCACCTGCACGGCGCGGTCCGCCCGAGGCGGCGTGCGGCCGGCCGCGGGCGCCCGCCCGGCCGCTGGTGCTAGGACTCTTGTCCCGTACGGGTGAGTGCCGGGCGCGTTTCCCGGCCTCGGTGCGGCCGGACTGGTCAGGTTGGCGTGGTGGACGACAAGAGACGGCAGATCCTGGATCAGGCGCTCGCCCTGGTGGACGAGCGCGGCCTGGCCGCCATGTCGATGCGGGCGGTGGCGGAACGCGTCGGGCTCACCTCGATGGCGCTCTACCCGTACGTCGGAGGTAAGGACGCACTGCTCGACGGGCTGGTCGACCTGCTGCACCTGGAGCTGGGCACGAACGTCGGCGAGAACCCGGCGGACCTGGACTGGCGGCACCGGCTGTGCGCGCTCGGGCGGGCCGTCCGCTCCCTGGCCCGCGCCCACCCGAGTGCCTTCCCCCTGCTGCTGAACCGTTCGGCCGCCGGGCCCTCCGCGTCCTGGCTGGCCGCCGCGTTGCAGGGCATCCTGGCCGACGCCGGGGTGCCGGCCTCCGAGGTGCCCCGGCAGGCCCGGCTGATCTGCGCGTTCCTTCTCGGCTACACGACCGGTGAGGTCACCGGCGGGCTGCCCGGATCGTCCCCGGAAATGATCGAGGGCGCCGCCGAGTTCGACGCCGACCTGGAAGACCTGGTCGGGATGGTCGAGAACTCAGCAGCGCCCCGGACGAGTGCGGAACAGCCGGACGACGTCAGACGCGCCGGCGGATGAGGAACGCCATCCCGGCCAGTCCGGTCAGGATGACCAGCAGCACCGCCCCGTTGAGCAGGAACAGCCGGCGGAACTCGCTGAACGCCTGGCTGACCTCCTGGAACGGGTCGGCCCGGTCCACCGCCAGATCGGTGCCGACACCGCCACCGATGCCGCCGTGCACCACGTCCGGCTTGGTCTCCAGCGGTGCTCCGGCGAGCCGCAGCGACTCCGGCATCGACAGCCGGCCGTAGAACCAGGCCTCGGTCTTCTTCCCGGACGGCTGCTTCGCCGGCCGGTGTGCCCGCGGGCCACCCTGGGCCATCGGGTACAGGTGATAGAGCTGACTCGGCGCGTTCTTGACCAGCAGAGTCAGCGTGTATTTCGGGCCCAGCTGCGCCGCCTTCGGCGCTGAGCTGGACGACGAGGCCGAAGCCAGCCAATCCACCTCGCTGGTCAGCATCTGGAACAGCCGGGGCCGCTCGTCCTGTAGGACGAGGACCGTCTCCTCGACACCGTTGCCGACGAGCTGCACCGCGTCCGGTTTCGGCGGCGCCTTCGGCGCGGCCTGTGCCGCACCCGGCGCCGCCCCCCATGCCAGCGCCAGCGCCACGACTGCTGCCGCAGCCGTCGACACCAGCCTCGTGATCGCCCCCCGCACCATCCGACCTCCCCGCCCGTGGATGGACATGGCCCACTCAACCTGCTGCTCGTGCCCGGCGGTGGAACCGGGACACGGCCCAGGCCTCCAGCCTCCCTGCACACCGCCCAGCCCGCATCTCGAGACAGGGTGAATTGGAGCCATGTGGGGATGACCACGGAGACGGAAACGGCCGTTGATCAGCCGCCGAATAGTACCCACTCCCCGCAACGGGTGGGGGTGGTGGTCACCCTGGTGACGGAGAGCATCACCGTATTCGACGACCGGCTATGGCGCACCGGCCGTCGCCTACGATAAACAGCTCAGAGACGCGCCCTGGCAGCGGAAATACGCGCCAGTGTGCGCTCCCGGCCGAGCAGTTCGATGGACTCGAAAAGCGGTAGGCCGATGGTGCGGCCGGTCACCGCCACCCGTACCGGCGCCTGGGTCTTTCCCAATTTGAGACCTCGCGCCTCACCGATCTGCTCGAGAGTCGTCTTCAGGGTCTCGGCGGACCAGTCGGTCAGGGCGCCGAAGGCGGCCCCGGTGGCGTCGAGGATCTCCGCGGCGCCGTCCTTCATCGCTTTCGCCCAGGACGCCTCGTCGTGGACCGGCTCGTCCAGGAAGAGGAAGTCGACGTTGTCGACGATCTCGGACAGCACCGAGATCCGGGTCTGCGCCAGCGGGGCGATCGTGGTGAAGACCTCGGTGTCGAACTTCGCCGGCTCCCACGGCGGGGCCGGGATGGTGTCGGTACCGCTCAACCACGGCGCGCAGACCTGGGTGAACTCGCTCGGGGTGAGCGCCCGGATGTACTCGCCGTTGAACGCCCGCAGCTTCTTGACGTCGAAGAACGCCGGCGCGTGGTTGACGTCCTCGATCCGGTACTCCTCCTCGACCACCGACCACGGGACGATCTCGCGGTCGCCGGTCGGGGACCAGCCCAGCAGCATCAGGTAGTTGCGCATGGCGGCGGCCAGGTAGCCCTCGTCCCGATACGACTCCAGGGCGACCTTGTCCCGCCGCTTCGACAGCTTCTGCCGCTTCTCGTTGACGATCACCGGCACGTGACCCCAGACCGGCGGGGTCGCGCCCAGCGCCTCCCACAGCAACTGCTGCTTCGGGGTGTTGGGCAGGTGCTCCTCGGCGCGGAACACGTGGGTGATCCCCATGCTCAGGTCGTCGACCACGTTGGCCAGCAGGAACACCGCCGAGCCGTCGCTGCGGGCGATGACGAAGTCCTCGAGCAGCTTGTTCTCGAAGGTGGGCTTGCCCCGGACCAGGTCCACCACCACGGTTTCGCCCTCGTCGGGCGTGCGGAACCGCAGCGCCCGGCCCTCACCCGGGCCCAGCGCCCGGTCGCGGCAGAAGCCGTCGTAGCCGGTGTGCTTGTTTCCCGAGCGGGCGACCACGTCGTCCCGGGTGCAGTCGCAGTAGTAGGCCCGGCCCTCGCCGTAGAGGCGGGTCGCGGCGGCGGTGTGGTCGGCGGCGTAGGAGGACTGGAAATAGGGGCCCTCGTACGTCCCGCGCTCGATGCCGATCCAGTCGAGTGCCGAGATGATGCCCTCGGTCCACTCGGGCCGGTTGCGGGCCGCGTCGGTGTCCTCGATCCGCAGCACGAAGACACCGCCGTGCTGCTGGGCGTAGATCCAGTTCTGCAGGGCCGATCGGGCGCCGCCGACGTGGAACATGCCGGTCGGTGAGGGTGCGAAACGTACTCGAACAGTCACCGCCCCAGACTACCGACCAGTCGCCTCAGACGGTGAAGCGCCCGACCAGCCCGGTCAGCCGCTGCGCGGTCGCGGTCAGCTCGCCGGCCGCCTGGTGCGACACCGCCACCGAGTCCCGCGTGCTGCGCATCGCCCCGTTCACCGTACCGATGCCGTCGGCGATGTCCCTGCTGCCACCGGCCGCCTCGGCGATGTTGCGGGCCATCTCGGCGGTCGTCGCCGCCTGTTCCTCGACCGCCGCGGCGATCGCCGTCTGATAGTCGTTGACCTGGGCGATCCGCGCCGAGATGGCGTCGATCGCGGAGACGGCGCGGGCCGTGTCGCCCTCGATCGCGGCGACCCGCCCGGTGACGTCCTCGGTCGCCCGGGCGGTCTCCTGGGCCAGCTCCTTGACCTCACCGGCGACCACCGCGAAACCCTTGCCGGTCTCGCCCGCCCGGGCCGCCTCGATGGTGGCGTTCAGGGCGAGCAGGTTGGTCTGCTCGGCGATGGTGGCGATCAGTTGCACCACGTCGGTGATCTTCGCGGTCGAGGCCCGCAGCTCGGCGATGACGTTCGCCGCCGCCGCGGTCAGGCCGACCCCGTCCCGCCCGGCCTGCGCGGCCTCCTGGGCGTTGTGCGAGATCTCGGTGATCGACGCGCCCATCTGCTCGGCGCCGGCGGCGACCGTCGCCACCACGTGCGACACGCTCTCCGCCGAGGCGCTCACCGTGTCGGCCCGGCTCGCGGCGGTGTCCGTGGCGGCTGACATCTCGCCGCCGGTGGCCGCCACCCGCCGGGCGGTGCCGGCCACCTCCTCGGAGGCGCCGGTCACGTCCTGCATGACGGCGCGCAGTTCGGCGGCCGCGGTGTCCAGGGCGGCGCCCGCCTCGCCGATCTCGTCGCGCCCCCGATCGTCGAGCCGCACGGTGAGGTCGCGGTCGGCGAGCCGGGTCAGCGCCCCGGTCAGCCTGCCCATCCGGTGCGAGATGCGGGACGCCTGCTGGTACGCCGCCGCCGCCCCGGCCAGGGCGAGCAGCACGCCGGCGATGACGAACCAGGTCAGCATCGTGCGGCGCCCGTCCCGGACCGCGGTGACCGCCGCGGCGGCGTCGGCGTCGTAGCCGCCCACCGTCACCGCCCACTGGTACGGCGCGTAGTAGGCGACCGTGGTGGTGGTGTCCCCGGCGGGTGCCCCGGCCGCCCCGGGCAGCTGGTAGCTCGCCTGCCGGGTGGTGCCGTCGGCGAGTTCCGGAGCCGTGGTGACGATCTCCTCGACGTACCTGGTGCCGGCGGCGTCGACGGCGTCGAGCGCGGTCTCCCCGGCCACGTCCGCGAGGCTGGAGGCGACGATCCGGCCGCGGTCGGCGGCGGCCGTGCTGAAGACGGAGACCCAGCCGTTGGTCTGGATCTTGATTTCGCTGATCGTCGCGGTCAGGTTGACGAGTGCCTCGGCCTGCGGCACGCCGACGTAGAGGGCACCGATCACGTCCCCGGCCGCGTTCCTGATCGGGTCGTAGACGGAGACGTACGGGGTGCCGACCACCGCCGCGACGCCGCGGTACTGCTTCCCGGCCTTGATCGCGGCGGCCACGGCGTTCGGTTTGCCGTCCGCGGTGGCCGGAATGTACGTCCCGATCGCCCGGGTGCCCTTGGCCGATTTCACCGTCGTGCCGATCCGCAGCAGGTCACCGGCCGCGTTCATCCGCTGGAAGACGGTGATGGTCGCGCCGGACAGCGTCTTCGTGTCGTCGACGAACGGTGTGGTCCGCCGCAGATCCGTGTTCTGCCCGAGCCATCTGCCGCCGATCTCGACGCGGGGCAGGCTGACCGTCGTGGTTCCCTGGGTGACCTGGTCGGTGGCCGTCCAGGTGACCCGCCGGCTCGCGAACCGCATGCCGCCGTTCTGGGCCAGGTACGCCGAGGCGCTGCTCATGCTCCGGTCCATGCCCTGCTGGATCTCGTCGCCGACGGTCCGGACCAGTGCACTGACGTCCGCGGCGCTCTGGTTGAGCGCGGCCTGGTTCTGCCGCAGGACCTCGCGCTCGGTGCTGTCGGCGAACCGGCCGCTCTGCCAGGCGCCGACAGCGACCAGCACGAGTGCGGTCACCAGGACACTGCCCAGCCCGAGCAGGAGCAGTTTGTGCCTGATTCGGAATCCCACACCTGGATCATGGCGCCGCGACCACCTCGCCGCCCGCTCGTTGCCGTTTTCAATAGGCGATGTCGAGCAACGAGGGTGGGGACGATGGGCAGGATCGTGGCGGTGGAGTACATGACGCTCGACGGCGTCTTCGAGGAGCCGGTCTGGAGCGGGCCGTACTTCAACGAGGAGCTCGGCGCCTGGCAGGCCGACAATCTGCGGGAGGCCGACGCGCTCCTGCTCGGCCGTGTGACGTACGAGGGGATGAAGGCGGTCTGGCCGCGGATGGCCGCCGAGACCGGTGACTTCGGCGCGAAGATGAACGGGATGCCCAAGCACGTGGCCACCACGACGCTCACCGAGCCCGAGTGGAACGCCACCTTCATCGAGGGCGACGTCGCCGAGGCGGTGGCGAAGCTGCGGACCGGCTCCGAGACCCTGATGATCAACGGCAGTGCGATCCTGGTGAACTACCTGGCGCGGCACAACCTGATCGACGAGTACCGGGTGATGATCTACCCGGTGGTGGCCGGCGAGGGCCGCAAGCTCTGGGAACCCGGCACGAAGCTGGCCCTGACCCACATCGGCAGCTGGCGGTCCGCCACCGGTGTCGAGGTCATCGACTACACGCCGGCGTGACGCACCGAGGGGGGCCGGCCGGCCCCCCTCGGCGGCGGTGTCCTACGAGTCGCCGCCGGTCTCGCCCACCGGCGCGGCGTTGACGTCGTCGATCGCGTACTTCTTGGCGGCCTCGGCCGGCACATGTGCCGGGATCTGACCGCGCAGCGCCAGCTCACGCAGCGTCGCCACGGTCACCGACTCGCCGTCCACGTGGAAGTGGCGGCGCAGCGCGTGCCGGGTGTCGCTCATGCCGAAGCCGTCGGTGCCCAGCGAGGTGTAGCCGTTCGGCACCCAGCGGGCGATCAGGTCGGGCACGGCCCGCATCCAGTCGCTGACCGCCACCGACGGGCCCTCGGAGGCCTCCAGCTTCTGCTGGATGTACGGCTTGCGCGGCGCGTCGCTCGGGTGGAGCAGGTTGTGCTCCTCCGCCTCGATCGCGTCGCGGCGCAACTCGGTCCAGGACGTGACCGACCAGACGTCGGCGCTGACCCCCCAGTCCTGGGCGAGCAGATCCTGCGCCTTGAGAGCCCACCGCATGCCGGTGCCGGAGGCGAGCAGCTGCGCCTTCGGGCCGTCCTTCTTCGGGCTCTCGCTGAACCGGTAGATGCCCTTGAGCAGGCCCTCGGTGTCGAGGCCGGCCGGCTCGGCGGGCTGGATCGCCGGCTCGTTGTAGATGGTGAGGTAGTAGAAGATGTTCTCCTGCTTCTCGCCGTACATGCGGTGCAGGCCGTCCTGCATGATGTGCGCGATCTCGAACCCGAACGCCGGGTCGTACGCCACCACGGCCGGGTTGGTCGCCGCGATCAGCAGCGAGTGCCCGTCCTCGTGCTGCAGGCCCTCACCGTTGAGCGTGGTCCGCCCGGCGGTCGCGCCGAGCAGGAACCCGCGGGTCATCTGGTCGGCGGCCGCCCACAGCTCGTCCGCGGTCCGCTGGAAGCCGAACATCGAGTAGAAGATGTACAGCGGGATCATCGGCTCGTCGTGCGTGGCGTAGGAGGTGCCGGCCGCGATGAAGCTCGCCGTCGAGCCCGCCTCGTTGATGCCCTCGTGCAGGATCTGGCCGTCCGTCGCCTCCTTGTAGGACAGGAACAGCTCCCGGTCCACGGAGGTGTAGGTCTGGCCGTGCGGCGAGTAGATCTTCTTCGTCGGGAAGAGCGAGTCCATGCCGAAGGTGCGGGCCTCGTCGGGGATGATCGGCACCCAGCGGGCCCCGAACTCCTTGTCCCGCATGAGGTCCTTGAGCAGGCGGACGAACGCCATCGTGGTGGCGATCTTCTGCTTGCCGCTGCCGCCCTTGAGGCCGCTGAAGACCTTCGGCTCCGGGATCGCCAGCGACTTGTGCTTCGTCCGCCGGGTCGGGATCGACCCGCCCAGCTCACGGCGGCGCTCGACCATGTACTGGTACTCGTCGGACTTCTCACCGGGGTGGAAGTACGGCGGGAGGTACGGGTTCTCCTCGAGCTGCTTGTCGCTGATGTCGAGGTAGAGCCGGTCCCGGAAGCCCTTCAGGTCGTCCAGGGTCAGCTTCTTCATCTGGTGCGTGGCGTTGCGGGCCTCGAAGTGCGACCCCAGCGTCCAGCCCTTGACGGTCTTGGCCAGGATCACGGTCGGCTGACCGGTGTGCTCGGTCGCCGCCTTGTAGGCCGCGTAGAGCTTGCGGTAGTCGTGCCCGCCCCGCTTGAGGTTCCAGATCTCGTCGTCGGTCATCGGGTCGACGAGCTTGCGGGTGCGGGGGTCACGGCCGAAGAAGTGCTCCCGCACGTACGACCCGGACTCGCCCTTGTAGGTCTGGTAGTCGCCGTCGGGCGTGACGTTCATCAGGTTGACCAGCGCGCCGTCGGTGTCGGCGGCCAGCAGCGGGTCCCACTCGCGGCCCCAGACGACCTTGATGACGTTCCACCCGGCGCCGCGGAAGAAGGACTCCAGCTCCTGGATGACCTTGCCGTTGCCGCGGACCGGCCCGTCCAGGCGCTGCAGGTTGCAGTTGACCACGAAGGTGAGGTTGTCCAGCTCCTCGCGGGCGGCCAGGCCGATCGCGCCGAGCGACTCGACCTCGTCCATCTCGCCGTCGCCGAGGAACGCCCAGACGTTCTGCTGGCTGGTGTCCTTGATCCCGCGGTTGTGCAGGTACCGGTTGTACCGCGCCTGATAGATCGCGTTCAGCGGGCCGAGGCCCATGCTGACCGTCGGGAACTCCCAGAAGTCCGGCATCAGACGGGGGTGCGGGTACGACGGGAGGCCGCCACCCGGGTGCGACAGCTCCTGCCGGAAACCGTCGAGCTGGTGAGTGCTCAGACGGCCCTCCAGGAAGGCCCGCGCATACATACCCGGGGAGGCGTGCCCCTGGTAGAAGATGTGGTCGCCACCGCCCGGATGGTCCTTGCCCCGGAAGAAGTGGTTCATGCCGACCTCGTAGAGGCTGGCGCTCGACGCGTACGTCGAGATGTGACCGCCGACGCCGATCTCCGGCCGCTGCGCGCGGTGCACCAGCATCGCCGCGTTCCACCGGATGTACGCCCGGATCCGCCGCTCGACGAACTCGTCACCCGGGAACCAGGGCTCACGCTCCGGCGGGATGGTGTTGATGTAGTCCGTGGACGTCAGCGGCGGCACGCCGACCTGTCGCTCCCGGGCCCGCTCGAGCAGGCGCAACATCACATAACGGGCTCTTTTGGCGCCGCGTTCGTCGATGACTCCGTTGAGCGACTCGACCCATTCGTTGGTCTCTTCAGGGTCGATGTCGGGAAGCTGGCTCGGCAGGCCATCGCTGATCACCGGGCGCTTGCGCTCCGTGGCCACAGGCAATCCTCTTGGTGTGAGTGTCGGACCTCCGTGCGATCTAGGTGGCAAATCGCGCGGAACAGGTCTCCATCCTGCCCCCTCACGGTGTGCGTCGTCACGTCTACGGGGTGTCTCAGCGACGCTCGACACACGTACTGACCAGTAACTTTGGAAGGTCAGCCGTTCACGAAGGAGAAACGCACCTGCCGGATCGGGTTGTCGCCATTGGTGTCCACCAGGCAGATCGACTGCCACGTGCCGAGCGCGATCTGGCCGTTGATCACCGGCAACGTGGCGTACGGGGCGATCCACGCCGGAAGGACGTGGTCGCGGCCGTGGCCCCGGGAGCCGTGCCGGTGCTGCCACTTGTCCTCGGTCGGCAGCAGATCGTCGATCGCGGTCAGCAGATCGTCGTCCGAGCCCGCCCCGGTCTCGATGATCGCCACTCCGGCGGTCGCGTGCGGCACGAAGACGTGCAGCAGGCCGTCCCTCTCGGACCCGGCGAACTTCGCCGCCTCACGGGTGATGTCCACGACGGCCGGAGCCCCACCGGTCCGCACGGTGATCAGTTCGCTGCGCATCAGCCGAGCCTATGTGTACAGATCGAGCAGCAGGAACACGGATGTGGCGCCGGCCAGCCAGCACACGCACTGCGCCAGCCGCGCGACGACCCACCACAAGATCATGTCGTTGAGTACATCACCGGGTGACGGCCCGTGTGCACCAGATCGATCGTTCTCGCAGTGGCATCACCGGCCGCGGTCGGGAATGCTGAATCGCGTGACCACTCCGCAAAGCCTCGACGAGCGGTTCCGCGATGCGGTCTCGGCCCTTCGACCACCGGAGTCCGGGCGTGCCCCCGGCGACCCGGTCCGCGACGGCGCCGGCCTCACCGGCGCCACCGCCCGGGAACTCTTCGACGCCCAGTTGACCAGCCGCCACCTCGACCTCGCCGCGCGCTGGCTGCGCAGCTTCAACGAGGGCTTCCACACCGGTGGATCCTCCGGGCACGAGGGCAACGCCGCGGTCGCCGCGGCACTGCGCGGCGACGACCCGGCACTCCTGCACCATCGTTCGGCGGCCTTCTATTGCGTACGGGCGGCGAACCACCCCGGTGCGGCCGGGCAGGACCCCGGCCGGCGTCTCGAGGAAGCCGCCCGCGACGTGCTGCGCGGCGTGGTCGCCTCGGTCCGCGACCCGATCACCGGCGGCCGCGACAAGCTCTTCGGCAACCCGGCACTGCACCTCGTCCCGGCCCTCTCCTCACCCGGCGGTCACCTGCCCCGCGCCGTCGGCCTGGCACACGCCCTCGGCCGCGCCGGCGACACACCGTGGCCCGGCGACGCCATCGTGGCCGCCTCGTTCGGCGACGGCGGAGCCGGCAGCGCCGGAGCCACCTCGGCCCTGCACGCGGCCGGCCGGCTGGAACTCGCCGGCCAGCGGGTGCCGCTCCTGCTGATCTGCGAGGACAACACCCCCGGCGAGCCCGGCCCGGACGGGTGGACCGGCGCGTCGCTGCGGGGCCGGCCCGGTGTCCGGTACACGTACGCCGACGGCTGCGACCTGGCAGCGGTGTACGACGCGGCCGCCGAGGCCGCGGCGTTCGTGCGCACCGAGCGCCGCCCCGCCGTCCTGCACCTGTCCACCGTGCTCCTGCTCGGCCGCCCCGGCGACCCCGAACCCGGCGACGGCCTGGACCGCGACCCCCTGATCGGCACCGCCCGGCTGCTCGTCGAAGCCGGCCTGTACGGGCCGGACGAGGTGATCACCCGCTACGACGAGATCGGCTGGCAGGTCCGCAAAGCCGCCGAGGAGGTGCTCGGCGAACCGAAACTCGCCTCCGCCGCCGAGGTCGTCGCCCCCCTGGCCGCCCGCCGCCCGCTGCGTGTCGCGCACGCCGTCGCCGAGACCGCCGGCCGGGCCCTCGGCGACGGCGCGCCCACCCGGCTGCGCGTCTTCGACGGCCGGCTCCCCGAGGACGCCGGGCCGATGACACTCGCACAGACCCTCACCGCCGCCCTGAACGACGCTCTGGCCGCGAATCCCGGGTTACTCGTGTTCGGCCCCGCAACGACCCGCGGCGGCCGCCACGGCGTCACCACAGGCCTCTCCGGCCACGATCCCGAGCGGGTCTTCGACAGCCCACCCGACCCGACCACGATCCTCGGGCTGGCCGCCGGCGCCGGACTGGCCGGGCTGATCCCGGTCCCCGAGGTGGACTCCCTCGCCGGCCTGCACGGCGCGGCCGAGCAACTGCGGGCCGAGGCGGCCACCATGGCGTACCTCTCGGCCGGTGCCTACCGCAATCCGCTCGTGCTGCGGGTGCCCGCCTTCGCCCAGCCGTACGGGATCGGCGGCCACCTGGCCAACGACAACACCGTGGCCGCGCTCCGCGACGTACCCGGCCTCGTCGTCGCGGTCCCCGCCCGTGCCGCCGACGCCGCACCGATGCTGCGTTCCTGCCTCGCCGCGGCCGAGGCCGACGGCACCGTCAGCGTCTTCCTCGAACCGATCGCCGTCTACCAGACGAGGGACCTCTATCAGCAAGGCGACAACGAATGGCTGGCGCCGTACTCGCCCCCCGGCGCGTGGGCCGACGAGCACGTCCCGATCGGCCGGGCCCGCATCTACGGGCTCGGCACCGCCCAGGACCTGACCATCGTGACGTACGGCAACGGCGTCCGGATGGCGCTGCGTGTCGCCGCACAGCTGGCCGCCGACGGATACGGCTCCCGCATCGTCGACCTGCGCTGGCTCAACCCGCTACCCGTCGCTGACCTGGTCCGCGAGGCGACCGTCACCGGCCGGGTGCTGATCGTCGACGAGACCCGGCGTTCCGGCGGCGTCGGCGAGGGCGTGCTGGCCGCACTCGTCGACGGCTCGTTCGTAGGATCCGTACGCCGCGTCGCCGCCGCCGACGTGCCGGTTCCCCTCGGTCCGGCCGCCCAACAGGTCCTCGTGGGAGAGGATGCCATCACACAGGGTGCCCACGCCCTGTTGGCACGGTAAATTGCCACACACTCGGTGCGCCACTTGCGCACCGGCGCCGGAATGTGTGGACTACCCCCAGGTTCCGGTGCAATTTTGACGGTACTTTTCTTGACGGCTAGGAGGATTTGGACAGTGAGCGCGACCGCGGGTCAGGCCGACGGCGTACGTAGCCTGGCGGACCGGTTCGGCCTGGAGCCGAACATGGTGGTCATGGAGATGGGATACGACGACGATGTCGACGAGGACCTCCGTGACGCCCTGACCGAACGCGTCGGTGACATGGTCGACGAAGACACCGACGAGGTCGTCGATGCGGTGCTGTTGTGGTACCGCGACGGCGACGGTGACCTCTTCGAGATCCTCACCGATGCCCTCGGCCCCCTCGCCGACAACGGCGTGGTGTGGCTGCTGACCCCGAAAGCGGGCCGCGACGGACACGTCGAGCCCAGCGAGGTCAGCGAGTCCGCCCCCACCGCGGGCCTCCAGCAGACGTCGACGGTCAACGCCGGCAAAGACTGGACCGGCGCCCGCCTGGTCTCCCCCCGGGGCGCCGCCAAGAAGAAGTAACTCACTGCCACCCACTTTCCAGGTCGGCGCCCCATGGGCGCCGGCCCGAAAGTGGTTGCCCTAGGCTGGGACGATGCCGATCGACGCGGGCACGCCGGCCCCCGACTTCCTCCTCAAGGACCAGAACAACCAGGAGGTCCGCCTCAGCGACTTCCGCGGTCGCAAAGCGGTCCTGCTGGTGTTCTATCCGCTCGCGTTCAGCCGCCGCTGCCACGGCGAGCTGACCGAGATCCAGGAGAACCTGGCCGACTACACCGGCGACCACCTCCAGGTCCTCACCGTCAGCGTCGACTCCGTCTACAGCCACAAGGTCTGGGCCGACCAGGAGGGCTTCGAATTCCCGTTGCTCGCCGACTTCTGGCCACACGGTGAGGTGGCGGCCGCCTACGGCGTCTTCGACGCCGAGCGGGGCTTCGCCAACCGCGGCACGTTTCTCATCGACACCGACGGCATCGTCGCCTGGGCCGAGATGAACGGTCCCGGCGAGGCCCGCGACCAGAAGGCCTGGCGTACCGCCCTGGCCGCCCTCCCCGCCTGACGGCGATCCGGCTCGCCTCGCCGCTCTCGGGCCTCGCCGCTCTCGGGCCTCGATCAGCGGCAGGGTACGATGACCACTCCGGCCGCATGCCGTGCCGGGCGCGTAGCTCAGTGGGAGAGCACTCGCCTTACAAGCGAGGGGTCGTAGGTTCGAAACCTACCGCGCCCACCAGTCTGACCAGCGTGAACGTAGGCTGCCGAGTCTCGGTGGCCTTTGATGTCGTCTCATCTCGTCCGCTCCTGACGTCCCGACGAGTGAAGCGACAGGTGTGTCAGGAACGCGAGGCTGCGGTCACCGCTATCCGGCCCCATGAGCGTGTTCTGCCGCATTGGTGAGAAGGCGGGGCATCGTCGCTCGAGTGCTTGGCGTCCGAACCTCTCGCCGACGTTCATCGTGCCTAGGGGTTTCGGCAAATTCCGTGATGGCCGATACGTCGCCATCTGACCGCTGGTTCGCCGTCGATCTGACGAACTCGAATGTTGCACGGCCGTCCGACCCTGCGAAGGACCAGGTCATCTCCCGGATGCCGTTGGTATTGATCATCGGATTGACCTGCAGGCTAGCGGGCCATTGCCGTCCGGAATCGCTGATGTACGCCTCACAAGCCGCGTTGAACGCTGGCGTGAGGGAGCGGAAGATACGTCGATGGTCGATCGGCATGGATTTCCATTCGGCAGCGAATTCGTCGGTCTTGTCGAACTTCACTCGTCGATGTCCAAGCTGTCCATGAAGTCGTCGACGTTGTCGTATGTGGTGGTGCGACCGGCGGCGATGTCGGCGTCCGCGCGCCGTTCGCGCTCTTGCCAGTTCTCAGCCCAGAACCACGCCTGGCTTGCGGGTACGGCGATGACTGGGCGAAGTTCCAGGACGCCGTCGCTGCGCTCGGTGATCTCGACCTGGGAGCCCGGTTTGTCAAGGCCGTAGCGCTTGCGCACCACCGGAGGCAGGGCGACGGTGCCACGTGACTGGACGGAGACGAACCCGTGGAATGCAGGCGTCTTCACGGGCTTGGGCGCAGATGAGGTGCCGGCAAGGTTCTTCACGGTCCGGCGAACAGCCCGGTCGCCGGCCTGGCCGCTGGTGGAGGGCTTGGCGGACTTCTTGCTCGATACGGCTCGTGACGGTCGGCTGGCTCCTGCGCTGCTAGGTGTCTCCTCCATACGACGAGCATGCGGGACTCACGCACTACCGCCAAGCCGTATTGCTGCAATGCAGCTCCGGGAGGATTGTCGACTGCGCCAAGCTTGAAATGGAAAAGGTAAACACAGGTTTTCAGGAGGATGTGGACGATAGGTATTTGGTAGCCGTAAACCATGACTCATCGGACTCTGACGGCGAGTCGGGCGCTGACGTCGTGAGATGCGCCCCGAAGGGGCCGCGAGGCTGGGGAAACGGCAGACTGAAGCCAATGGCGAGCTGTGTCCAACTGGGCGCTGACGGGCATCGGGGAGCCTCGGCGCGGTGCCGAATCGTCTCAGCCGTCGTCTCGTTCAGTTGCGTACGGCTTCGTCTGAGAACGTCCGGCACGGTGAATCGATGCTGTACACGGACGGTTATAGGTCTTGCCGAACGTTCCTTCGCTCAACTTACAAGCGAGGGATCGTAGGTTCGAAACCTACCGCGCCCACCAGTCTGACCAGCATCGGAGCGGGCAACCGTCATCCCGGCGACCCGCTCCGGTCGCGTCTTGTGTCAGCTCGGCTTCAAGAACAGTGTCGCCACCTGGTCGGCGGTTCTGGCGCGAGGTGTTGATGCCGGTCGTCATGGCCATCGGGGACCAGCCCATGACTCTGAACCCCGGCGGTGGCCGGGGTGGTTGTCAGGGCAGGATCGCCAGTCTGCCGACGGTGGTCCGCGCTTCCAGGTCCGTCAGTGCTTTCGGGCCTTCGGCGAGTGGGTAGCAGGTGGGCCGGCCGGGGCGGATGACTCCGGCCGCGAGGAGGCCGAACATCTCGCCCATCACCTCGCCGAAGAGGGACGGTGCGGCCTGGATCAGGGTGCCGATGTTCAGGCCGATGAGGTGGACCTGGTGCCTGTAGATCAGGTCCCAGTTGGTGATCGTTGCCTCCCCTCCGGCCATGCCGTAGACGACGACTCGGCCGGTGACCCGTCTGGTCGAGGCCAGGCTGGCGTTCAGGGTGGGGCCGCCGACCGACTCCAGGACGAGGTCGACGCCTGTGCCGCCGGTCAGCCGCATGACGTCGCCGGTCAGGTCGGTGCTGCGGGAGTCGATGACGTGGTCGGCACCCAGGCTCAAGACCAGGTCGTGTTTCTGCGGCGATGCCGCTGCGATCACGGTCGCGCCGTAGTGTTTCGCCATCGTGAGCGCGGCCTGACCGGTCGCCCCGGCTGCGGCATGGATCAGGACGGTCTGACCAGCGGTGATGTGGCCCAGCGGCTTGAGCGCGGCCAGCGCGGTCGGCCAGCTGACCACCAGACCGAGAGCCTGCTCGTCGGTCCAGCCTGCAGGCACGCTGACCACCGACGCCGCGGACAGCAGCATGAACTCGGCGAAGGCGCCGCCGGTGATCAAGGCGCCGATGACATGGGCGCCGGGCTGGAGGTCGGTCACCCCTTCGCCGACGGACATGACTTCACCGGCGGCCTCGATGCCCGCCACGTACGGCGGCTGCGGGCCGCCGGCGAATGTGCCGGTGGCCTGCTGGATGTCGACGAAGTTGACGCCTGCCGCAGTCACCCGGATCAGGACCTCGCCGGCGCCCCGAATCGGCACCGGGGCGTCGGTGACGAGACGCAGATCCCGAGGGCCGTTGAGGGACGTCTGTCGCAGGGCGCGCATGGTGGGGGAGATGCTCATGACAGTCTGCTTCCTTCGGTTGGCGACAAGACCGGCCGGGCGGCCACAAGACCGGGCTACCGGTTGGCGACGAGGCCGGCTACCTACACCGGGGAAGACCCGGCGCGACCGAAGAAGGAATCGCTGTCGGCTGAGCCCGCTGTGCCTGCGGCAGGTGCGGCGCGAACCCGAACGCGCCCAACAGGCTCGGATCGCCGAAGGAGGAGATGCGGTGAATGCCTGCACCGCTGACGGTGAGCACGCAGATTCCGTACGCCTGGTGGTTCCCGTGTCGGTCCCGGGTGTAGACCGCTGCCGCGGGCTGCCCGTTGGCGCTGGTCGGCAGCATGCGCCAGTCACCCGGCGATCCCAGCAGGTGGCGGTGCAGGAAGGGGATGCAGGTACTCCGGCCGGCGAACCAGGTGCGCAGCGGTGTCGCCTCCAAGGTGACGTCCTTCAGCAGCAGTCGCTCCAGCCCTGCGGCGTCGGCGTTCTCGAAGGCCGCGATGTACTGATCGAGAAGCTCCCGGGCGCCGGGCACGGCAGGCTCGGTGGTCTGGTCGTCGGTCAGAGCCAGTTCTGCCAGCCGCCCCCGGGCGCGTTGCAGCGCACTCTTGACCGACGCCGTCGTGGTGCCGAGCATGGTCGCCACGTCCGTGGCCGGAAACGCCAGCACGTCTCTCAGGATCAGCACCGCCCGCTGCTTCGGCGGGAGGTATTGCAGGCTGGCGACCAGTGCCAACCGCACCGACCCACGTGCCGCGACGATCGTGGCGGGATCAGCCGGGTCCGGCAGAACCATCGCATCCGGTGCCGGCTGCAGCCAGTTCACGTCCGTACCGCCCACGTGCGGGGCAACATCGGGATCCGGCTCCGGGTCGCCGATTCCCGAGGGAAGCACCCGGCGGCTCTGCTTGGCGAGTTCGGTCAGACACCGGTTGGTCGCGATCTGGTAGAGCCAGGTACGTATCGAGGAGCGTCCCTCGAAACCACCATGAGAGCGCCACGCCCGCAGGTACGTCTCCTGGACCGCATCCTCCGCATCGTGGATCGAGCCGAGCATGCGATAACAATGCGCGACCAGCTCACGCCGAAAGGGCTCGATGTCTCCGGCGAAGTCACGATTGCCATCCACGATGCCCATTCAACCTCGCCCGACCGTGGAGAGTGCGTGCCGACCTGAATGCGGGCGGGCCGGGGTGGCGGTGGGAACCGGCTGCACACGGTAGGTGCAACGGCAACCGGGGTGCACCGGAGCGGGGCTCATGTGGGGGAGTGCGGGACCGAAACGTAGGGGGTCCGCGGGTACCGCGGTGGGCGGGTCCCGGCCGGTTTCCCCTCGGCGGTCTGGGCCCGCCCGGACGGATGGCGACGCTGACGGAGGCCGGACGTGGGTACGGAACTGCACGCCGGGATCGACTTCGAGAAAGTGGTCGTCTCCCCGTACCCGCTGAGAATGCGCAGTGGGGTCGCCCGCCGTGAGCGGACCGGGACGCTTGTCGAGAGTGTCTGCCGGGCGCCCAGCGGGCGCAGCCGGGAGGAACGGGTGACCTTCACCGCCCGCCTCGCGTTGCCGCTGCTGTTCGTCTCGGCGGTGCTCGCCGCGTCGGGGTTCAGCTGGTGGCTGGCCGCCGCTGGGAGCGCCGTGCTCGTCGGGCTGGTCTGGCGGCGGCAGGTCCGGGCGGCGCAGGAGGCGGTGTTCGCGGTGCCGCGGGACGAGGAGTCGCGGGTGTTGTGGTCGGTGCCGGAGCGGGCCGCGTTCGCGGGGGCGCTGGATGCGTCGGGGCGGGTTCGGCGGACGTGGCCGGCGCTGGGCGACATGATCGACCCGATCCTTGCGGACCGGTCGCTGACCCGTGCGCTCGGGGAACTGGCCGAGGTGCTGGGGCGGCGGCAGGAGCTGCGCCGGGTGCGGGAGGAACTGGCGGGGGTACGCGACGCCGACATCCCGGGGGACAGTCCGGCCCGGATGGCCGCCGACCTGCAGCGGGAGCGTGCCGATGAGGTCTGGCGGGAGGCCGGTGCCGCCGCGAACCGGATCCTCGGTGGCATCGACGCCGCGGCGCGGGCCGGGGAGAGCTTCATCCGGGAGCGGCAGGTCGCGGCCACGGCCCGGCATGCCGAGCGGACGCTCGCCCGGGTGGCCGGCGTTCCGGCGGCCGTGGAGAGCGGGCCCGACCTGGCCGGCCGCACCGAGGCCGTGATCGAGGCCTACCGCGACCTGGCCCGCGAGTAACGGCGGCGGCGAGCCGCCGAAGATTCACTCATGCATTTCCCCCGCAGGGGTGATGTGATCGAGGGCGGCGGTACGGCAACCTTGTCGCATGACAGGTGTTCTGGCGTTCAGGCCGCCCGGCGGGAGAGCTGCCGGGGGACCAGGACCGGGCCGGCCGGGCGGCTCGATCCGAGGGCGGTGGCCAGGCGTTCCTGTACCTCGCCGGAGTCCGGGAGCCGCCACTGGACGCGGCCCGGCGAGACCTCCCAGCGGACCGGGCCCTCGGGCAACCGGGTCGGGGGCGCCGGGATCCACGAGCCGGCGCCGTGCCGGACCACGTCGAGGCGGTGTTCGAGTTCCGGGCGCAGCGGGCTGCCGGGGCGGACCAGGAACATCCAGCGGCCGTCGGCGGTCACCGCGACCGGGCCGGCGCCGGGGCCGCGCGCGCCGAGCGCCGCGGGCACCTCCAGCACGTCGAAGGCGTCTCCGGTGGTGAGCAGGACGGTGTACGGGCGCCGTCGCCACCATGCGGCGATGCGGGCCGGATCGTCGCCGGCGGTCGCGGCCCACGAGTCCAGGGCCGGGTGGCAGCCGGTGATGGCGCAGTCGGGCCGGCCGCAGTCGAAACGATCGCCGGTCAGGTACGCGCCGGGCGTCACGGCCCAGCCGTGCGCGGCATACCGCAGCGCGGCCCGGCGCAGGAGGGCTCTGTCGAGGATTGACGGTGGGACGAACGGCTGACGGCTGGTCCACTGCATAGCTCGATACCCCCGGATTCGAGTGGCGAGGCCGTATCCCGCGGCGACGGTCGTCGTTGGGTCCGGCAGATCCACCCTTTGCAACTTGCATGAAAAACTACGAGCATCGGTGAGCAGGCGATCACACACGCTGTGCGATCTGCGCGCACGTGAGCGGTCCACACTGCGAGTGAACACCGGATGGCTCACCGGCGGAGAGACCGTCGGTCGAGTGGGGGAGGCACCGTGGACGAGCTGCCGATCGGCCGCCGCGTCGCCTATTGGCGGGGCCGACGCAAGATGTCCCAGCAGGTGTTCGCGGACCGGCTGGGCAAATCGAAGAGCTGGGTCGACAAGGTGGAACGCGGGGTCCGCCGACTCGACAAATTCTCCGTTGTCTATGACATCGCCGACGTGCTCCAGGTCGACGTCCAGCTGTTGCTGGGCAAAGAGGTGGAGCGCAAGCCGGAGACGCAGAACTGCATCGACCAGGTGGAGGTCGAGGAGATTCGCGCGGCTCTGGAGCGGTATGACCAGATGAGCGCGTTCTTCCAGGCGGTGCCACATTCCCCACCGCTCACCGAGATGCGCAAGGCGGTCAGCCACGCCTGGCTGACCTACCAGCACGCCAAGTACGGGGCTCTGGCGCGCGCTCTGCCCAAGCTGCTCCGCGACGCCCAGGCGGCGGACAGCGCCCACGCCAACAGCGACGAGGCGCCCAACGCGGCGCACCTGCTCGGGCAGGTGTACCAGATCGCGTCGTCGGCACTGCGCAAGGTCGGCGAGCACGAGCTGTCCTGGCTCGCCGCGGACCGTTCGATCGCGGTCTCCCAGCGGGCCGGCGACCAGTTGCTGGCCGGGCTGGCCAGTTACCGGGTGGGCAGTGCGCTGCTCGCGCTGGGACGGGTCCGCCCGTCGCTGGAGGTCAACGTCAACATCGCCAACCGGCTGGCGCCCGGCCCGGACCGGCCACGGCCGGATCAGCTCTCGGTCTACGGGATGCTGTTGCTCAACGGGGCCATGGCGGCCGCCCGGATCGGCGACAGCGCGACCGTCCGGGATCTGCTGTGCGGCGCCGATCAGGCGTCGCTGGAGCTGGGCGGCGACTTCAACCACTACTGGACCAGCTTCGGGCCGACGAACGTGCAGCTGCACCGCTGCGCGACGGCGGTCGAACTCGGCGACGGGAAGCTGGCCGTGGAGACGCACGAGGGTATGGACAAGGCCGGATTCCAGGCCATGCTTCCGGAACGCCGTGCGCACCACTACCTCGACATCGCGCGTGGGTACACGCAGATCGGCGACGTCGAGAAGGCCGGCGAGATGCTGCTGGAGGGCGATCGTCTCGCTCCGTCCGAGATCCGGTGCCGGCCGCTCGCCCACGAGGTCCTTTCCGACGTGCTCCGGCGTACCCGGGGCACGCCGCCGGCTCCGATCGCGGAGCTGGCCGAACAGATGGGAGTCGGTGTATGAGGTGGGTCCGCGAGTGATGACGGGTAACCCCTCACCCGGTGTGCTGTACGTGCTGGTGTGCGGCTCACCGATGGCCCGGGACGTCGGGATCCTGGTCAGCCTCGCGCAGAGTGAAGGCTGGGACGTCTGTGTGGTCACCACCCCGGACGGCCGCAAGTTCGTCGACGTGGCGGCCCTGCAGGCACAGACCGGGCATCCGGTCCGTTCCGACTACAAGAGTCCCGGCGATCCGGACGTGCTGCCGGCGGCCGACGCGATGATCGTCGCGCCGGCCACCGTCAACACGGTCAACAAGTGGGCCGCCGGCATCACCGACACGCTGGTGCTCGGTCTCCTCGTCGAGGGGTACGGCTACGGCGTCCCCACCGCGGTGGTGCCCTACACCAACAAGATCATGGCCCTGCACCCGTCGCTGCACGAGAGTCTCGCGAAACTGCGAGACTGGGGCGTGCACGTGCTCTACGGCGAGGACGTGTGCCGTCTGGGCGGTCCGGGGCAGACCGATCGTTTCCGTGGCCAGTTCCCCTGGCGGCGGGCCCTGCAGGCGGTCAGCAACCCGATCGCCGCGGGCAGCCGAGTCGAGCCGGGGGCGCTTTCCTAGCGGTATAGGGTTGGCCCTCGTGACCGACTTGACCGACGTGACCGTCAGGGCCGTGGTGGATGCCCTCGACGCGCGTTTCCCGCGTTCCTGGGCGGAGTCGTGGGACCGGGTCGGACTGGTGCTCGGCGAGTTCGAGCACCCGGTCACCCGTGTCCTCTGCGTGGTCGACTGCGTGCCGGAGACCGTCGACGAGGCGATCGAGCGGGGCGCCGACCTGATCGTGGCGCACCACCCGCTGTTGCTGAAACCGGTGTCGTCGATCGCGCCGGACACGTTCAAGGGCGCCCTCGTGCACCGGCTGATCCGGTCCGGGGTGGCCCTCTACACCGCGCACACCAACGCCGATGTGGCCAACCCCGGTGTCTCCGACGCGCTCGCCGCCCGGCTCGGCCTGACCGGGCTGCGCCCGCTGGCGCCGGCTGAGGGTGCGGCCGCCGGTGAGGGCCGCGGCTTGGGCCGGATCGGGGAGCTGCCGGAGCCGCTGACGCTGGCCGCGCTGACCCGTCTCGCGGCGGAGCGCCTGCCGGTGACCGCGGCCGGGGTGCGTGCCGCCGGTGACCCCGATGCCCTGATCCGTACCGTCGCCGTCTGTGGTGGCGCCGGTGACTCGTTCCTGGCCGTCGCCGCCCGGTCGGGCGCGGACGCGTACCTGTGCGCGGACCTGCGGCACCACCCGGTGAGCGAGCATCTCGCCTCGGGCGGCCCGGCCCTGCTCGACGTCGCCCACTGGGCGAGTGAGCGCCCCTGGCTCGACGACGTGGCGGCCTGGCTGCGCGAGGTGTTCCCCGTCGAGGTCCTGGTGTCCGATCTGGACACCGACCCCTGGACCGTCCATGCGAATCGCGATGATTTGGAGATCCGCCCGTGAAGGCCGCCCCGGAAGCCCAGCGCCGTCTGCTCGACCTGCAGGCCGTCGACACCACCTTGGCGCAGCTCGCGCACCGGCGTAAGACGCTGCCCGAGCTGGCCGAGATCGACGCGGCCGCGCGGGAGATCTCCGCGCTCGAGGACGAGCGGGTCCGCGCCCAGGTGGTCGTCGACGACCTGGACCGGGACATCGCCCGGCTGGAGAAGGACATCGACCAGGTCCGGCAGCGTAAGGACAAGGACCAGAAGCGCCTGGACTCCGGTGGTTCGCTGCGCGAGGTCGAGGGCCTGCAGCACGAGCTGGCCACGCTCAACCGGCGGCAGTCCGAGCTGGAGGACGCGGAGCTGGCGCTGATGGAGCAGAACGAGACGGCGGCGGCGACGCTGGCCGAGGTGCAGAGCCGGCTCGCGGCCGCGGTCGGACGGCGTACCGACGCCGAGCGGCGCCGTGACGAGGCGCTCGGCGAGATCGGCAAGGAGCTGGAGTTCAAGACCCAGGCCCGGGGCCCGCTCGCCGCCGACCTGCCGGCCGACCTGGTCACGCTCTACGAGAAGATCCGCTCGGAGACCGGCATGGGCGCGGCGCTGTTCTACGCGGGCCGTTGCGGCGCCTGCCGGATCGAGCTGTACGGCGCCGACCTGAACCGGGTGAAGGCGGCCGCGAAGGACGACGTGGTCCGCTGTGAGGAGTGCCGCCGGATCATGGTCCGTACGTCGGAGTCGGGCCTGTGACCGGCCCACGTGTGGTCGTCGAGGCGGACGGCGGGTCGCGGGGCAATCCGGGCCCGGCCGGGTACGGCGCCGTGGTCCGGGACGCGGACTCCGGCGAGGTGCTGGCCGAGCGGTTCGCCTCGCTCGGGGTCGCCACCAACAACGTGGCGGAGTATTCGGGCCTGATCGCGGGCCTGCAGGCGGCGGCCGAGCTGAACGCCGAGCGGGTCGCCGTGAAGATGGACTCGAAGCTGGTCGTCGAGCAGATGTCCGGCCGCTGGCAGATCAAGAACGCGGGTCTGCGGCCGCTCGCCGCCGAGGCGGCCGCCCTGGTCGGCAAGTTCGCCGGGGTGACGTTCGAGTGGATCCCGCGGGAGCGCAACAAGGCCGCCGACGCGCTGGCGAACCGGGCGATGGACGAGGAGGCCGGCATCGCCCGCAAGGAGGAGCCGGCCCCGAAGTCGTGGGCGCCGCCCGCGTCCCTGGCCGAGGCCACCCGGATCATCCTGGTCCGGCACGGTGAGACCCCGCTGACCTCGCAGGGGCGTTACTCCGGGCGCGGCGACGTGCCGCTGACCGACGAGGGCGAGGCGCAGGCCATGGCCGCGGCGGGGCGGGTGGCCGGCATCTCCCGCGACATCGCGGCGGTCCTCTCCTCACCCCTTTCCCGGTGTACGAGGACCGCGCAGCTGATCGCCGATCAGGCGGGCGGGCTGCCGGTGACCATCATGGACGATCTGATCGAGTGTGACTTCGGCGCCTGGGAGGCCAAGACCTTCGCCGAGGTGCAGGAGCGGTGGCCGACGGAGATGTCGGCGTGGCTGGCGTCGACGAGTGTCGCCCCGCCCGGTGGGGAGTCGTTCCAGGCGGTGGCGAAACGGGTGCGGGCGGCTCTGGCGACCGTGCTCAGCGCGTACCCCGGCAAGGTCGTGGTCCTGGTCTCCCATGTGTCGCCGATCAAGTTGATCCTGCGGGACGCGCTGGCGGCCGGTGACGCCTTCCTGCACCGGTTGTTCCTGGACGCGGCGGGTGTGTCGACGATGGACGTCTGGCCGGACGGCAACATCGCGGTCCGGTCGGTGAACGAGACCGCGCATCTTCGGTAGCGGTGAATATTGACCCTCGCAGGGCGGACGTTTAGCTTCCTCGATTAGGAAACTTTCTTCAACGTTTCGCCCTGGAGGGCTCATGCGCGGTTTCACCCGCCGCCTCGTCGCCGCGGCGGCCGCCGCCACCTGCGTCGTGGCGGCCGCACCGGCTCCCGCACAGGCACACGGGAACGACAAATACACCAAGGTCGCCTACTTCACCCAGTGGGGCATCTACGGCCGCGACTTCCAGCTCGCCGACGTGCAGAACTCCGGTGCCGCGGCCCGACTGACCCACCTCAACTACGCCTTCGGTCCGGTGACCGCCGACGGTGTGTGCGCCTCCGCCGACCCCTGGGCCGACTGGCAGACGCCGTTCTCCGCCGAGAACAGTGTGGACGGTGTCGCCGACGTCGCCGGCCAGCCGATCTCCGGCAACCTGAACCAGATCGCCGAGCTGAAGGCGAAGAACCCCAAGCTCAAGGCACTGATCTCGCTCGGCGGCTGGAGCGGCTCGGCGTACTTCTCGGACGCCGTCCTCACCGAGGCGTCCCGGCGGAAGCTGGTCACCTCCTGCATCGACCTGTGGATCAAGGGCAACCTGACCGGCCTGCCCGAGGGCGTAGCGGCCGGCATCATCGACGGCATCGACCTCGACTGGGAGTGGCCGGCCTCGTCCGGCAACGACGGCAACATCATCCGGCCCGAGGACAAGCAGAACTTCACCCTGCTGCTCGCCGAGTTCCGCAGCCAGCTCGACCGGCTCGGCCGGCAGAACAGGAAGAAGTACCTGCTCACCGCGTTCCTCCCGGCCGCCCCCGCGAAGATCGACGTCGGGTTCGAGACGGACAAGATCTTCAAGTACCTGGACTTCGGCACGGTGCAGGGCTACGACTTCCACGGCACCTGGGAGCCGCGCGCCAACCAGCAGTCGGCTCTGCGGGTCCCGGCCGGGGCGCCCGACAACCCGGACTTCTCGGTGGAGAACACGGTCAACCACTGGATCGCCGGTGGGGCGCCGAAGCGGAAACTGGTCCTCGGCGTGCCCTACTACGGCCAGGGCTGGACCGGCGTCACCGGCGGCCGCCACGGCCTCTTCGGCCCGGCCACCGGCCCGGCACCCGGCGTCTTCGCCAACGGCACCGAGGACTTCAAGACCCTCAAGAAGCTGCCGGCCCAGGGCTTCCAGATCCACCGCGACCTGCGCAACGGTCACGCCTGGCTCTACGACGGCACGACCTTCTGGACGTACGACGACCCGGCCGTCCTGTTCCAAAAGTCGCTCTACATCCGGGCCAAGGGACTCGGCGGCGCGATGATGTGGTCGCTCGACGGTGACGACGAGACCGCGTCGCTCACCAAGGCCATCTCCGCGGGCCTGCGGTAATTATTCTCATCGATGCGGCGGTGCGCCCACTCGGCGCACCGCCGCACCCGTTCGGCGCACAGGGGATCGCCCGGTGATCCGATGTCTCGTTAGCGTGACGTGGAGCACACGCAATGTGGACGGAGGAGACTCATGGCTGAGCCCGAACGTCGGAGAACCGATAGAAGTCCCTGGAACTGGCTACTCCTGGTGCCGATCGTGGTGCCGCTGCTGACCTTCCTGTACAACCACGACGAGCCGCGGCTCGCCGGATTCCCGCTCTTCTACTGGCTGCAGTTCGCCTTCATCCTGCTCGGCGTCACCACCACCACCATCGTCTACCAGATGACGAAGAGGCGGAGCCGGCCATGAGCGATCACATCACTGAGATCGTCGTCTTCACCTTTCTGTTCCTGCTGGTCAGCGGCATGGGCTTCGTGGCGTCCCGGTGGCGGGCACCGAAGGACATGGCGCACCTCGACGAGTGGGGACTGGGCGGCCGCAGCTTCGGCGGATGGATCACCTGGTTCCTGGTCGGTGGTGACCTCTACACGGCGTACACCTTCGTCGCCGTGCCCGCCCTGATCTTCGGTGCCGGTGCCGCCGGATTCTTCGCGGTGCCCTACACCGTGATCATCTACCCGCTGTTCTTCCTGATCCTGATCCGGCTCTGGTCGGTGTCACACCGGCACGGCTTCGTCACCCCGGCCGACTTCGTACGCACCCGGTTCGACTCGCCGACCCTCGCGCTCGTCATCGCGATCACCGGGATCGTGGCGACCATGCCGTACATCGCCCTGCAGTTGATCGGCATCGAAGCCGTCCTCAAGACGATGGGTGTCACCGGCGAGAGCACGATCGCCCGGCACCTGCCGATCATCATCGCGTTCGCGATCCTGGCCGCCTACACCTACCAGTCCGGGCTGCGCGCACCCGCCCTGATCGCCTTCGTCAAGGACACGCTGATCTACATCGTGATCCTGGTGGCGATCATCTGGCTGCCCTACAAGCTCGGCGGCTGGAACGCCATCTTCGACGCCGCCGACGCGAAGTTCCAGGCGTCACCGGCACCCAACGACGGCATCACCCTCAACGCCAACAACCAGGTCCAGTACTTCACCCTGGCACTCGGTTCGGCGCTCGCCCTGTTCCTCTACCCGCACAGCATCACCGGTGTGCTGGCCAGTAAGAACCGGGACGTGATCAAGCGCAACATGTCGGCGCTTCCGGCGTACAGCCTGCTGCTCGGCCTCATCGCGCTGCTCGGCTACATGGCCATCGCCGCCGGGGTGAAACCGCTGCCCGGTGCGACCCCCGGCAGCGTCGACAGCAACACCGTGGTGCCGGTCCTCTTCGACCAGCAGTTCCCGGCCTGGTTCACCGGCATCGCCTTCGCCGCCATCGGCATCGGCGCCCTGGTCCCGGCCGCGATCATGTCGATCGCCGCGGCCAACCTGTTCACCCGCAACATCTACAAGGAATACCTGCGCAAGGACGCCACCCACGCGCAGGAGGCCAACGTCGCCAAGATCACGTCCCTGGTCGTGAAGATCGGCGCGGTCGCCTGCATCGTCTTCCTTGACCCCCAGTTCTCCATCGACCTCCAGCTCATCGGCGGCGTGATCATCCTCCAGACGGCTCCGGCCGTGGTGGTCGGCCTCTACACCCGATGGCTGCACCGCGGCGCGCTCGTCGCCGGGTGGGCGGCCGGCATGGCCGTCGGATTCTGGATGCTGTGGCAGATCCCCAACGCGGCCACCGGTCGTAAACACTTCGGTGGATCGGCGTTCCCGCTGTCCGAATTCGGTCTGGACAGCACGAAGACGATCTACGTGGGGTTCGTGGCGGTTCTCGTCAACGCCCTGGTCGCGGTGATCGTGACGCTGATCCTGCGGGCCGCCAAGACGCCGGAGGGCGTGGACGGCACCGAGGCCGACGACTACTTCGCCGACGAGGGTGACCCGCGGATCGAGAAGCAGCGCACCACCCCGGTCGACAACGTCTCCTCGACCTGACGCTTCTCGCGGCGGTCTTTTCAGGGGTGTCCCTTTTCGCTGCGGCGGGCTCAGGCCCGCCGCAGCGGGAGATACGGCACCGGCAGGTCTGAGCGATACGCGAGGTCGGCGGGGCTCGCGATCTTCTCGCGCAGGAGGACGACGAGGCGCCCGGCGATCTTCCTGTACGCCTCGCCGGCCGCCGGCCAGCAAATCGTCTCCGTCTCGTCGCCGGCGTGGACGGTCAGGCTGTCCTCGGTCTGGCTCAGCTCGACGAGCGTGCCCACGCCGTCCGTTCCCGCGTTCGTCTTCTCGTGGGGTTTCGGGTGCAGGTCCGTTTCCGGGTTCGTCTTCTCGTGGGGTTTCGGGTGCAGGTTCGCTTCCGCGTTCGTCTTCCCGTGGGGTTCCGGGCGTAGGTTCGCTCCCGGGTTCGTCTTCTCGTGGGGTTTCGGGTGCAGGTCCGTTTCCGGGTTCGTCCTCCCACGGGCTTCCAGGCGCACGACCGCTCCCGCAGGCAGGGACGCGATGGCGGCCGCGAGGCCCCTCTCCATGGCCGGCCAGTCCACGTCGCCGTCCACGGGTGGGACCCGCCGGTGCGGAACACGTCGCGGTGCGGGCCGTAGCCACAGGTCGAGTGCTTCCGGCCGGTCGACGATCTCCAGCACGCCGGCGGCGACCCGCCAGCCGGCGCTCGGATCCGGGCCCGGACATCGCACCCGCGGGGGTCCCAGTTGTAGGGCGACCTGGGCGATCGCGGCCACGAACCGGTCTCGCCGCGCGGGCACGCCCGCGTCCTCCCCTTCTCGCCGACTCAGGTCTCCCTCTGCGTGCTGGTTCAGGTCTCCCTTGTCGCGCCGGCCCAGGTTTTCCTTGTCGTGCAGGCTCAGGTAGACGGCGGTCACCTCGGCGCCGAACAGGAACGCCCCCGCCCGGCCCGGAGCGGCGTCGAACGTGCAGCTCACCGTTCCTTCGGAGGGCGCCCGATAGATCCAGCCCGCGGCGGACACAAGCCCTTCGAGCTGATCGGCCGTCCACGCCCATTCCATCCCGGCGACCGCAGCGACGGTACGAGCCAGCGCGTTCACCGAGACCCCCGTTCACCCGTCCGGCGGTCATTCTTGCTCACCGACGTCACATCGCTGGAAACCGTGAGGGTTACGGCATACGCGAGGCGAATTTAGGTATTAGTCCGACTCGCCACAGATGGGGCTGATGCTCCGGTAGCGTCTGGTCTGGCGCCGCCCGATCGTGACCCGCGGAGGAGCTCAGCGTTGGCCACCCAGACGACCCTGACGCAGCAGTTCGCCACCGAGTACGCCAAGGGCGCGGTGCCCGGCATGCTCCGGACCATCAGAACCATCAAACGCGCCAACAACCTGATCCTCGTCGGCGCGCTCGCTGCCAGTTACCTGCACCAGGCGCACTACCTGGCCACCCTCGGCGCCGGCATGTTCGCCTGGATCGTCCCCGCCGTCTTCGACCTGGCCATGCTCTCCATGCTGACCATCGCCCACACCGCGGGCATGGCCGCCGACGCCCGGCGCGCCGCCATGAAGATCCTCGCCATCGTGGTGGTCATCTCCGCCGCGGTGAACTTCGCCGCCCCCGGCCCACTAGGCCTCCGCATCATCTTCGCCCTGGTGGTAGGCCTGGTAGCCGGCGTCGAATGGGTAGCCGCCAAGATCCGTCCCGACTTCGCCGCCATCGAGGCCCGCGAGGTAGCCGTGATCACCGAGGTCCACTCGAACCGCAAACTCGACCCCGAGGTCGCCAAGGCCCGCGCCGCGAAGGCCGCCGCCACCCGCCGCGCCAAACAGGAGGCCGCCACAGCCGCGGCCAGGTCAGCCGAGGAGGCCGCCCGCGCCCGCGCCGCCCGAGCCGCCGAACGAGCCAAGGCCCGAGCCGACAAGGAAGCCCTGGACCAGGCCGAACTGGACCGCTTCCTCCGCGAGGGCCGCGTCGGCCTCGACGAGCCGGTCGGCGCCCACCGAGCCTCCTGACCGAGCCTCCTGACCTGAAGCCAACACCCCACCCGAACCGCTCCCGGCCCACCGGAACCGTTCCCCGCCCACCCGAACCGCTCCCGGCTCATGAGTCGCGGGGTCGACGGCGTGGGGGTCGACATCCCGGCCCAGGACGACCAGCGCACACGATCCGCGATCGTGGTCGCTGGTCGTCGTCATCACGGTGACGAGATCCCACGTTCCCACTTATGTGAGCGCTGGCCATCGCGATCACGGTGACCAGCGACCACGATCGCGCTGTGTGTGCTCGCGTCCTCGTTCGCAACAGCACAACCCGTGAAGAACGGGACAGGTCCGCCGGCCGGTTCGTTCCGGTGCCGAGCGGTGGGCGGCAACGATTTGACGTGTGACTTGCCAGTTGTGGGCAGGCGGTTCGGCGCGCGAGATCCCAGTTGTGGACAGGCGGTTCGACCGCTTTTTCTCAGTGCGGACAAACGGTTCCGCGCGTGATGTCACAGCTGCTGGCGACCAGAGCAGTCGCAGATCATCGGGTTGCCCGTCGTGTAGGTCGAATCGAGTGACCGCAAACGGGAACCGGCGCGTTGTGGACGGCATCGGGCGAGCATGCCGACGGCAGCCCATCGGCTGAGGGCGGCGGACGAGCCGGCCTGTACGCCGGATTCTGTAGCCGGCGACCGTGGTCGCCGGTGGCGGCCATCCATCTAGGCCTGCCGTTGCCGGCAGGCTCGAGCAGCCTACCCGCAGGCTCGGGCGAGCAGCCCTCGAACGCCTGCGCCGGCCCTCGCCTTGCGGTGAGGGCCTTGCTTGGCCTTGCTCCGGGTGGGGTTTACCGAGCCACCCCGGTCACCCGGGGTGCTGGTGAGCTCTTACCTCACCGTTTCACCCTTACCGACACCGTACGTGGTACGCCGTCGGCGGTCTGTTTTCTGTGGCACTTTCCCGCGGGTCGCCCCGGGTTGCCGTTAACAACCACCCTGCTCTGCGGAGTCCGGACGTTCCTCGGCGGCATCCGTGAGGATGCCGACGCGGCCGCCCAGCCGACTCGTCCGTCGCGCCGCAATCCTACGTGCCGGCCTCCGGGCCGCCGCACGCCGGCCAAGATCGACGGCGCCGAGCCGGTTGGAATCCAGGGCGTAGAGCCGGTTGGGGGCCGAGGGCGTAGAGCTGGTTGGATCGGGGGCGTCGAGCCGGTTGGAATCCAGGGCGTAGAGCCGGTTGGATCGGGGGCGTCGAGCCGGTTGGGGGCCGAGGGCGTAGAGCCGGTTGGATCGGGGCGTCGAGCCGGCTGGGATCGAGGGCGTAGAGCCGGTTGGATCGAGGGCGTCGAGCCGGTTGGGGTCGAGGGCGTCGAGCTGGCCAAGATCGACCGCGCCGAGTCTGCTGCGATCGACCGCGTCGAGCAGGCCAAGATCGCCGGCGGCGGTCAGGACGAGTTCGAGGGGGGCGAGCGGTCCGGATTCGAGGGTGACGAGACGGCTGGCTTCGAGACGGTTCGCCGGTGCTCGGCGGGGATCATGCCGGCCGGGCCGGGGGTTGGTCGTAGGGTCAGCAGCACCATGGATGTCACGGAGATTCTGTTGCTGGTGGTGGCCGGGATCGCGGCCGGGGCGGTCAACGCGATCGCCGGAGGCGGGTCGCTGATCACGTTTCCGAGCCTGATCGCTATCGGTCTGCCGTCGGTGGATGCGAATGTCACCAATTCGGTCTCGGTGTTCCCGGGGTATGTGTCGAGCGTCGCCGGAAGCCGGGCCGATCTCGCCGGGCAGGGACGGCGGGTGCAGGCGACGGTCCCGGCCGCGGCGGTGGGTACGGCGGCGGGGTGTGCGCTGCTGCAGCTCACGCCGGCCCGGGCCTTCGAGGTGATCGTGCCGTTCCTGGTGCTGGCGGCGGCGGGCACGCTGGCGTTCCAGGAGCGACTGCGGGCGCTGGTCGGGCATCCGCGGAGTCTGTCGCCGCGGCGTGCTTCGGTGACGTTGCAGTGTGTGGTGTTCGTCGGGGCGATCTACGGCGGCTATTTCGGGGCCGCGCTCGGCGTCATGTACGTCGCCGCTCTCGCACTGATCCTCGACGAGCCGCTGAAGCGGATCAACGCGCTGAAGAACGTCCTGTCGGCCGCGGTCGGCGTGGTCACGCTACTGATCTTCGCGGTGTTCGCGCGGGTCGACTGGGCTGCGGTGGTCACCCTGGCGCCGGCCACGATCATCGGGGGGTACGCCGGAGCGCGTCTCGCCCAGCGCCTGTCCCAGCGGGTCCTGAGGTCCGTCATCGTGACGTTCGGTACCGCGATCGGCCTGCTCCTCTTCTACCGGGCGTTCCTCAGCTGATCTCGCCACGAGCCACCGCGAGCCACCACGAGACATGGGGGCAGCGCGAGCCGCGATGAAAAATCGGGGGCAGCGCGAGCCACCACGACAAACCGGGGGGCAGCGCGAGCCACCACGACAAACCGGGGGGCAGCGCGAGCCACGACGAGAAATCGGAGGGCGGCGAGAGGCAGCGAGACACCGGGCAGCGAGAGGCAGCGAGACACCGGGGGCGGGGACACCGCCAGGCACCGCGGTCCGGGTGATGCCGCCAGGTCCGGGGAGTGGAGCCCCGCGGCGGGGCGATGTCCGGTTCGTGGGGGCGATGCTCAGGGCGTACCGATGCGGCATGGCGGCCGTCGCTCACCAGCCGGAAGTGGTGGGCAGACCTCTGGTGCGGAGTTTTTCGCGGCGGATGCCGCCGGCGACGGTCAGGACGAGTTCGAGCGCGTCCTCCTCGTCGAGTCCGTGGAGGCTGCGGCAGGGGATGGCGCGGAGGGCGCGCGGCGCCTCGCAGATGTCGAGGCGCAGGGCGACGAGGCGGCCGACGAGTGTGGACGCTCCGGCCAGGAGCGCCCAGTCGGCGGGGGTGCCGCGGTGCTCGGCGGAGAGCAGTACCAGAACCGGGCCGGTGCTGCTGAAACGGCCCTCGGTGAGCCGGTCGGCGAAGGCCGCGTCGACGGGGTCGAGGCGTACCTCGTGGCCGGCGGCGCGCAGGGAGGTGGCGATCCATTGTGCCCATGGTTCGTCGGCGGGTGAGTGGGAGACGAGCACGGGCACGTTCCCAGCATGCCGGAGAGTTCTCCACAGTGCTCGATGGGGTTTGCGTAGTCCGCCGATGGCGGGGTGTGAGAATGTCGTCCGTTGACGTGCAACTTGCACAACTCATAGTGTCGGTGTCGTGACTGCGGGTGGACCCTTGTGAGAACAGGGGAGGCCAAGTCACGGGGGAATGCTGGCAAAGCATCACAAATCGAGGAGCGCTCGATGACTGTCACGATCGGGATCAATGGACTCGGGCGGATCGGCCGAAGTTTGACCCGGATCGTGGCCTCCGTGCCGAATCCGGGTGTGGAGATCGCCGCGGTCAACGACATCGCGTCCACGGAGAAGCTCGCCTACGGTCTCCGGCGCGACAGCATCCGGGGCTCGTTCCCCGGCACGGTCACCGCCCGGGGGGAGTACCTGGTGGTGAACGACCACGCCATCCGGACGTTCCACCATGAGCGGCCCGAACGGATCCCGTGGGCGGACCACGGGGTGGACGTGGTGATCGAGGCCACCGGCCGGTTCCGCGCCGGGACCACGGCCCGCCACCACATCACCCACGGCGGTGCCCGCAAGGTGGTGATCAGCGCCTCCGCCGACGACCCGGACGCCTTCCTGGTCTTCGGGGCCAACCACCAGAGTTACGACCCGGTGGGGCACGACGTCGTCTCGCCGGCCTCGTGCGGGGTGAACGCGCTGACCGTGATGGCGAAGGTGCTGCTCGACCGGTTCGGGCTGGGTTCGGTGAACACCTCGGTCATCCTGGCCAGCCAGGGTTGGCAGCGGGTCCAGGACTCGGCCGCCGGCAACTCCCGGGACGACCCGCGCCTGGGCCGGGCCGGCGGGGACAGCATCATCCCGCACAACTACGTGGTCGGTGATCTGGTACGCGTGGCGCTGCCCGAGATCGGCGAGATGCGCTACAGCTACTACTGCGTGCCCACCCCGATCGGCTCGCTGGCCGAACTCTCCGGACAGACCGGCCGCCCGGTGACCGCCGAGGAGGTGAACCGGGCGATGGCCGAGGCCGCCGCCGGCCCGCTGCGCGGCATCCTGGCCTACGACCCGGACCCGACGGTCTCCATCGACGTGAAGAACAACTCCGCGTCCTGCCTGTTCGACCCCTCCGGCACGCAGACCACCGCGGACGGCGGGGTGAAGGTGCGCGGCTGGTTCGACAACGAGTGGGGCTTCTCCAACCGATTACTCGACCTGGCGCGCCTGGTGGGCGAGCGTTTACCGGTCGGCTCCAGCCGGGTCTCGTGGAGCGTCGCCTAGGCTGGCGACGTGGTGGACCTGGCAGACGTACGGGCGGCGGCGAAACGTATCGACGGGCGGATCCGGCGGACCCCGGTGCTCGCCGCCGGGCCGGACCTGTGGTTCAAACTCGAGTTCACGCAGTACGCGGGCTCGTTCAAGACCCGCGGCATGATGAACCGGATCCTCGCCGGGCCGGTGTCCGCGGCCGGGCTGGTCGCCGCCTCCGGTGGCAACGCCGGGCTGGCCGCCGCGTATGCGGCCCGTGAGCTGGGCCACCGGGCCGAGGTGTTCGTGCCGGTCACGGCGCCGGCGGTCAAGGTGGCGAAACTCGGCAAGCTGGGCGCCCGGGTGGTTCAGGAGGGCCGGGAGTACGCGGAGGCGTACGCGGCCGCCGTGGTCCGTGCGGCGGAGACCGGGGCGCTGTTCTGCCACGCCTACGACGACCCGGAGATGGTCGCGGGCAACGGGACGCTCGGCCTCGAGCTGCTCTCCCAGCTGCCGGACGGGTTCGACACGGTCCTGGTGGCGGTCGGCGGGGGTGGCCTGATCGGTGGGGTCGTCGCATCGCTGCCGCGCAGTGTCCGCATCGTCGCGGCCGAGCCGGCCGGCGCCCGTGCCCTGCATGCCGCCCTCGCCGCCGGTGAACCGGTGGACGTCCCGGTCTCCGGTGTCGCCGCCGACTCGTTGGGCGCCCGGCGGATCGGGGAGATCGGATTCGCGCTGGCACGGGCGGCCGAGATCGACTCGGTTCTCGTCGAGGACGGTGCCATCGTCGAGGCCCGCCGCAGACTGTGGGACGAGCACCGGCTCGTGGTCGAGCACGGTACCGCCGCCGCCCACGCCGCCCTGCTGTCCGGCGCCTACCGCCCCGAGCCCGGCGAACGTGTGGTCGTGCTGCTCTGCGGCGCCAACACCGATCCGGCGGATCTGGCCACCTAGACCCGCCGATTCGGCGAGGCTCGGTTGGTGAAGGACGACGAGCCCACGGCGGACAGTGCGCCCACGGCGGACGAGAAGTCCGAGGCGGGCGCGACCTCGGTTCAGCAGTTCCGGCGGTTCGCGACGGCGGTCTGCGTCGTCGGCATGCTGGTGCAGCTGCTGCTCACCGCCTACTACCTGGGCATGGGGCACCGGGCCGCACCGCACGACCTGCCGGTCGGCCTGGTCGCCGGTCCCGATCAGCGCGAGTCGATCACCACGATGCTGGAGGAGGGCGGCGCGTTCGAGGTCGGCGACTACGCCTCGGCCGACGTGCTGACCACCGCGATCAAACGACGTGAGGTCTACGGCGGGGTGGACGTGACCGGGGACGAGCCGGTCCTCTACGTGGCCGGAGCCGCCGGGACCTCGGCGGCGTCGCTGCTGCGTACCACCTACGACAACGTGATGCGGCAGCAGAAGGCGGAGCAGGTGGAGGCGATGGCCCGGGCCGGTGACCCGGTCGGGGTCACGGTGGCCCAGTCCCTGATCGCGACCCCGAAGGCCGTCGACGTGGTGCCACTGCCCGCGGACGACGTGAACGGGGTGTCGCTGGGTTTCCTCACCCAGGCGCTGTCGCTGGGCGGGACGATCGCCTCGATGGGGCTGGGGCGCCTGATTCCGCGTACCCGCAGATCCTGGCGCCGTGGCGTCGCGCATCTCGCGACGCTGGTCCTCTATGCGGTCGGTTCGGCCGGGGTGGTCCTCTGGTCGATGAGCTGGTTCGGTGTCGGTGCGGGGGCCGACCACCTGGAGATGCTCTGCATCTTCTCGCTGATCTCGCTGGCGGTGACCGGGTCGACGGCCGGGGCGGTGGCGCTGGTCGGCGCGGCCGGAGCGCTGGTCGGCGCGTTCTACTTCACGATCGGGACGGTGATCTCGGGGGCGAGCATCCTCCCGGAGTTCCTGCCGGCGTTCGGGCGGGAGCTGGGGGAGCACCTGCCGACCGGTGCGGGCGTGCAGGCGGTTCGTGACAATCTCTACTTTCCGGACGCCCCGATCGGCGGGCATCTGACCGTGCTGGTGCTCTACGCGGCGATCGGCTGCCTGATCGTGCTCATCACCAACATTCTTCCCAACCGGACCGACCGGACATCCGAGGTCGATCTGGGCCTGTGATCGGCGACCCACCGGCAACCATGGCCACCTCATGAACCGGCGCGTACGGTCGATCCGTACTTGAAGTATCAAGTGCACAGGGAGAGGGCATGCCGGTTCGTACGCGCGTCACCGTTCCGCTCGAGTTCCCCGATGGGTATCGCACCACCGCGGAGGTCGTCACCTTCACCGGTCTGTCCGACGGTAAAGAACATCTCGCACTGGCCCTCGGGGACGTCGCGAAAGCCGAGTCCCCGCTGGTCCGGCTGCACTCGGAGTGCATGACCGGCGATGTCTTCGGTTCACAGCGCTGCGACTGCGGCCCGCAGTTGCGCGAGGCTGTCGAGCGCATCACCGAGACCGGTGGTTATCTGCTCTACCTACGGCAGGAGGGCCGGGGCATCGGGCTGTACGCGAAGCTCGACGCCTACGCCCTGCAGGACCTCGGCATGGACACGTACGAGGCGAACCGCGCTCTCGGCCACGCCGACGACGAGCGTGACTACACCGCCGCCGCCCAGATGCTGGAGTCGCTCGGCGTCGAGTCGGTCGACCTGCTCACCAACAATCCGGACAAGTCGCGCCAGCTTCGGGAGCTGGGCGTCGACGTGCGGGCGGTCCGGCCGACCGGGGTGCACGCCTCCCCGGCGAACGTGCGCTACCTCCAGGCGAAGGTCGCCCACACCCAGCACACGATCGATCTGGCCCCGGCGTCCTGAGTTTCTCTTCGGTTGCGCCTCAGATTCGCTGAGGCGCGCCGAACGGGAAGGCGTGGGTATCGAGGGAGTGAATTCGCGCATCGCGGACATCCAGAGCCGGATTCTCGCGCTGCAGGGACAACAGGCCACGACCACGACGGCGCGCACCCGGACGGAGACGCCCGCCCAGGCCAGTTTCGCCAGCCATCTCCAGAGTGCTGTCGCGTCGACCGGGGCTTCGGACAAAGCCTACAAACTCAACAGTAAAGGTATCCCGGAGGATCTTGCCGCGTACGGGAACGGCAAGATCCCGGCCGACGCGCTCGGCCGGGTCGGCACCACCAACCACAAGCTGTGGGCGCCGGCCGCCGAGAAGCTGAACCGCATGATCGAGGACGCCCGGAGCCAGGGCGTCAAGATCGGCATCACCGACTCCTACCGGCCGTACGCCGAGCAGGTCGACCTGGCCCGCCGCAAGGGCCTCTACTCACAGGGCGGTCTGGCGGCCAAGCCCGGCACCAGCGAGCACGGCTGGGGCATGGCCACCGACCTGGACCTGAACTCCGAGGCGCTCTCCTGGATGCGGAAGAACGCCAAGAACTACGGATTCGTGGAGAACGTGCCGCGCGAGTCGTGGCACTGGGCGTTCCGCCCCTGATCTCAGACGCGGCAGAGGATCTCTCCATGCGGGATGATCAGCCAGCCCTCGGGATCGTCAGCCCACCGGCGCCAGCCGGCCGAGATCCGTCGCAGGTCGGTTTCGGTCGCGGCGCCGGTGCGCATCGCTGAGAACGCCATCTCGGAGTTGAGCACCCGCTCCTCCCACATGCCGCCCCACCACTCCCGGTCCTCCGGGTTCGCGAAGCACCAGACGCTCGCCGTCGCGGTCACCTCGGTGAACCCGGCCGCGCGCGCCCACGACAGCAGCCGCCGCCCGGCATCCGGCTCGCCGCCGTTGCCCCGGGCGACCCGCTGGTAGAGGTCGAGCCATTCGTCCAGCTCCGGCAGCACCGGGAACCAGGTGAACGCCGCATAGTCACTGTCGCGTGCCGCGACCAGGCCGCCCGGCCGGGTGACCCGGCGCATCTCCCGCAGCGCCGCGACCGGGTCGGCCACGTGCTGGAGCACCTGATGAGCGTGGACCACGTCGAACGTGCCGTCCGGGAAGTCCAGCGCGTGCACGTCACCGACCGCGAAGTCGACACCGGTCAGGCCGCGGCGCGCGATCTCCGCGCGGGCCAGGTCGAGGGCCGGTGCGGTCTGTTCCAGAGCGGTCACCCGGCCGGGTGCCACCAGTCCGGCCAGTTCGGCCGTGATCGTGCCGGGGCCGCATCCAACGTCCAGCAGGGAAAATCCGGAGGAAAGATGCGGCAGCAGGTACGCCGCCGAATTCTCTGCGGTGCGCCACCGGTGTGAGCGCAAGACCGACTCGTGGTGTCCATGGGTGTAGGTCGCCATGGCACTGACGCTAGGCCTATCTTCCTCAAATGTGGGACAAGCTTCTCACTATTTGGATAACACGATTTCTTGCTGCGCTGTTCAGGACGTAGTTTGGTGGCCATGAGGATCGGTATCGTCGGTGCGACGGGACAGGTGGGCGGCGTCATGCGCCGCATCCTGGCCGAGCGCCAGTTCCCTGTGACCCAGCTCCGGCTCTTCGCCTCCGCGCGCAGCGCGGGCCGCACGATCTCGTGGGGCGACGGCGACGTGACCGTCGAGGACACCGCCACGGCCGACTACTCCGGCCTCGACATCGTGCTCTTCTCCGCGGGCAAGGGCGGCTCGAAGGAGTTCGCACCCCGCTTCGCCGAGGCCGGCGCGGTCATCGTCGACAACTCGTCGGCGTACCGGATGGACCCGGACGTGCCGCTCGTCGTCGCCGAGGTCAACCCCGACGCCGCCCGGGTGCGCCCGAAGGGCATCATCGCCAACCCCAACTGCACCACGATGGCCGCGATGCCGGTGCTGCGCCCGCTGCACGACGAGGCCGGCCTGGTCTCCTTCATCGCCACCACGTACCAGGCGGTCGGCGGCGCCGGGCTCGCCGGTGTGGCCGAGCTCGACGAGCAGATCAAGAAGGTCGCCGACCGTGCCACCGAGCTGACCCACGACGGCTCCGCGGTCGAGTTCCCCGAGTCGAAGGTCTTCCCGCAGCCGATCGCGTTCAACGTGATCCCGCAGGCCGGCTCGTTCGTCGACGACGGCAGCAACGAGACCGACGAGGAGCAGAAGCTCCGCAACGAGAGCCGCAAGATCCTCGGTCTCCCCGACCTGCTGGTCTCCGGCACGTGCGTCCGGGTGCCCGTCTTCACCGGCCACTCGATCCAGGTCAACGCCCGCTTCAGCCGCCCGGTCAGCCCCGAGCGGGCGCGCGAGATCCTGGCCTCCGCGCCCGGTGTCGAGATCTCCGACGTGCCGACCCCGTTGCAGGCGGCCGGCCGCGATCCGTCCTACGTGGGCCGCTTCCGCGTCGACCCCACCGCCGAGAACGGCCTGTCGTTCTTCATCTCCAACGACAACCTCCGCAAGGGCGCGGCGCTCAACGCGGTCCAGATCGCCGAACTGGTCGCCGCCGAACTCGGCTGACCCGCACATCCGGCGAAATGCCGCCCAGGTCGACAGGCCGGGGCGGCATTTCTCTTTCGGTACGGGCCGGCCCGTACATCAGGCGCAACTCCGCCGTTCCGGGGCTCCCGCGCGACGCGGTCCCGGCGTCCCGGCTTCACCGCGCCTCACGGGTGTATGCGTCCCTCACCCCCGGCGCCGCCCCGCCGCGGCTATCGGCCTCGGAGAACTCATCGTCGCCTTTGTCGGCCCGGGGCGTTTCTATCGGCCGTTCCCGGGGATATCCGCCGGTGACGGGATTCCGCCGACGCCGGAGCGACCTCTGAGCGACCGATCTGTCACCTGATGACGGTTTCGACGGGCGTGAAGTCCCTTATGTTCAGCTCAACAATGGGAATTTGGGACTTTTTGCACGAATCGGTAGCGCTTGGCCGGTTTTAGCGGCACAGTGATGGAATGAACGACAGTGGGCTGGGCGGAGCGGGCTACTTCTGGTGCCTCCGCGACCACCGGGTGGAGAGCGGCGACGACGTGTGCCCCGCTCAATACCGGCTCGGTCCCTACGCCACGGCTGACGACGCGACGCGGGCACTCGAGACCGTCGAGAAGCGCAATGCCGAGTGGGATGCCGAGGACGCCCGCTGGACAGGGGAAGCCAGCTGACGTAATCCGCCGCTCCGGCCGTCCCGAGCCGGAGCCGCGTGTCTCCCGGCGCGGACGTGCCCGCAGTCATTCGCAAGGAGGAACACCTCGATGCCCGCTGCCAAAAAGGCCTCGACAAGGCCCGCTGCCTCCGGCACGGGCCCACGACCCAGAACCACCCCATCCGGTACGGGCACCCGCGCGACCGCCGCCACCACCTCCGCCCGCGGCGCCTCCACCGCGACGGCGGCCACACCGAAGAAGACCGCCGCCGCTGCCCGCTCGGGCACGGCGGCCCCGGCAGCGAAGGCTCCCGCGCCCAAGCGTGCCAAACAGCCCGCAGCCAAACAGCCCGCAGCCAAACAGGCCGTGGGCAAGCAGGCCGTGGTGAAGCAGTCCGCTGGCAGGCAAGCCGTTGTGAAGGAGACCGTCGGCAAACCGACCTCCAAGTCTGCCGCGGGTAAGCAGATGGTGGGCAAGCAGCCTGCCGCTGGTAAGCAGGTGGTGGGCAAGCAGCCTGCCGCTGGTAAGCAGGTGGTGGGCAAGCAGCCTGCCGCTGGTAAGCAGGTGGTGGGCAAGCAATCTGTGAAGCCTGCCGCGGGTAAGCAGATCGTCGGCAAGCAGGATCAGAAGCAGGTTGTCGGTAGGCAGGCTGCGGGGGCCGCCAGCGGTAGGACTGGAGCGACTGCCCCGGCTATCGGGCGGAAAGCCGCGGAGACCGCTTCGGCTTCCGGGAAGCGGACGGCCGGCGGCGCGACCGTCACCGCCGGCCGCAAGGCACCCGCGGTGGCTGCCGTAATCGTCAAGCCGCGGGGCTCGGGCGCGACGAAGAACGCGACCACTCTGAGTTCCGGTGCAGGGAAGGTCGCCGCACCACGTGCCGGGGGGAAAGCCGCCGTCGAAATGGCGGCGGCGAAGAAGCTTGCCGGGCGGGTCGTTGCGGCGAGTAAGCCGGTACGGGTCGTATCAGCGCGGGCCACCGGCGGTGGTCTGTCGCCGAAGGGCAGTACCACCACGGTTCTCGAACGTAAGAGTGCTGCCGGTCGTTCCGCCGGGTCATCAACTACCGGGAAGCGTGGGGCCACCGCGTCGTCCACGCCGGTGAAGGCGGCCGCTCGATCGAGTGGAAAGTCGATCAGTGCGGTCACTGCCGCCGGCTCCCCGGCCGCCAGAGCCACGGGTGGTCGACCGGCAACCAGCAAGAACATCGCCATGGGGCGAGGAGACGGCCGTGGTGCAGTGGCCTCCGCCGGGAAGGTCTCCCCGGCGCGGAGTGCCGTAGGGAAGGCCGTATCGGGCAAAGCGGCGAGTGTCGCCGGACCGACGGCCAAACCCGTTACCAGCAAAGGCACATCAGCAGCGGTCAAGTCCACTGCCGCCACGTCTACTGCCGCCAAGTCCGTGGTTGCCAAATCCGTGATCGCCAAGGGCACAGTCGCCAAGTCCGCGGTAGCCAAAGGTACGGTCGCCAAATCTGCGTTCGCTAAGGGCGCGGTCGGGAAGTCTGCGGTAGCCAAAGGCGCGGTTGCCAAGGGCGCGGTTGCCAAGGGCGCGGTGGCCAAGGGCGCGGTGGCCAAGTCGGCGCTCACTAAGGGCGCGGTTGAAAAGCCCGCGGTAGCGACCCGCGCGGTCGGCAAGTCGGCGCTCGCTAAGGGCGCGGTTGGGAAGTCCGCGGTAGCGACAGGCGCGGTCGGCAAGTCTGCGGTGGCCAAGGGCGTGGTGGCCAAACCCACCGTGGCCAAGGGCTCGGTATCCAAAGGTGCGGCGGTCAAGAGCGCGGCGGTTAAGAGCTTGGTGGCCAAGAGCGCGACCGAAAAGGGCGCGAAGGCCATTTCGTCGGCCGATTCCGGGACTGTCAAAACTGTTCGGACGGGCGCCGGGGTAGGTGGAGCGGCATCCGGTAAGGCAGTGCGTGCAGGAGCCGCGGTGGGGAAGTCTCCATTGGCCAAGGCCGGGGCGGGCAAGGCCGGGGGAATCGTCGGCCGTGCTGTTTCGGGTAAGGCCGTCACTGCGGCGACGGGTAGGAGCGCAGCGGGCAAGACGTCGGCGGCGGGGACCGGCACGGGTAAGGGCGCCGGGGTTGCGGCTGGGCGCGGGAACGCTGCGGTCGGTCGTACCACTGCTTCCGGTCGGAATGTCGTTGCTGCCGGAAAGGCAGCGGCCGGAGCCGCGGGGAACGGCGAAGGAACCGGTGGGAAGAACACCGCCGCCGCCCGCGCGGGAAAGATCGTCGGCGGGAACGTGGTGGCTCTGGAACGTGCGGCGGAACGGGGTTCTGGACGGGTGACCGCCGGGGGCCGCAAGATCGCGGCGGCTTCGGGCGGACGCGGCCCGGCTGAGAAGGGCGCCGGCAGGAGCGGCGGTGTGACCGTGCCCATCGGGTCGAAGGGTGTGACCGCGTCTCTCGGGTCGAAGGGTGTGACCGCGCCTCTCGGGTCGGAGGGCGGGACCGTACCCATCGGATCGAAGGCCGGACACGCTGTTCCGGTGCGTCGGGCCGGTGGATCGCGACGGGTTGCCGCGGCCATGAGCAACCTGCCGAAGAACCAGGTGACCGTCTCCACCGATGACGACTGGGACGAGGACGACGAAGGGCGCGCGCCCGAGAATCTCGCCCCGCAGGTGGAGCCGGAACAGAACGTCTCCGAGGCGAACGGTGGGAAGGACGAGGACGGGCCCGACGCCGCGTCCCTGTCGGATGTGCCGTTCCTCGGTGGATGGTTCCCGCCGAATCGCGGGCCCGCCCAGCCGGACGAGGACTCCGACCAGTGGGGAGCGGACCGCCCCGATCTGGAAGCCCTGGAGACCGGAGCGGACGACTCCGCCGCCGACGACGACGAGGAAGCTCCTGATTACACGGGGCCCGCGGATGCGGTCGAATCGGGTTGGGTGTCCACGCTCGCGCGAATTTCCAGCTCGGATGGGCGGGAGCTCGACCTGACCGCCGAGGGTGAGCCCGAGAACGATGAGGTTCGGGGCGTCTCCGCTGGGACCGGCGACGAGTCCCAGGGCGCTCCCGCTGCGGCCGGTTACGGTGATGCGCTCCTTCGGCCGTTCGGGGACAAGCCTGCCGGGGGTGACCTGGACGACGAACTCGATGATGAGGATGGCGGGGACACCGGGGCGGCGGGTGGCCTCGCGGGAGCCGTGACCGTCACCGCGCCCGTCTCGAGCAGGCGGAGGCCCTCCTCCAGGCCGAGCCGGCGCGGGACAGAGGCCGCCGAGACGGATGAGCCGGACACTGCGGAACCGCCGGTCGCCGAAAGGACCGCGGAAGACATCCAGGCGGCTGAACTCGACGAGATCACGACGCCCCGGAGAGGCGCCGCCCGAACAGGTGGAACCCGGGCGGCCAAGATGACGGCCACCACAGCTACCGCCAACAAGGCCACTGCTGGTAAGGCCGCAGCGGCCACGAGCGGGGCGGGGCGGGCTACGGCTGGCAGGACGGCGGCTGGCAAGACGGCGGCTGGCCGGGCGGCAGCGGGCAGATCGGCTGCGGGCAAGGTGGGGGCCGAGGCGACTGCGGGCAACGTGGCTGCGGCCACGTCCGAGGACGCGACTGCGGTGCAGGCGGCTCCGGCGAAGAGCAGGGGGACCAAGGCGACGGCCGGCAAAGCGGCGGGAGCTGCGCGGACGGCCGCCAAAGCGGCGGGAGTCGCGGCGACGGCGGTCAAGACGGTGGGGGGCCGGGGCGGTTCGGCTCGGACCGACGGTACGTCCGCCACGGTTGCCGGCAGTGGTGCGCCTAAGGGGCGCGGTGCGGTGAAAGCCGCCACGACCCGGAGCGCGACGGCCGGAACGGGTAAGGCGAAGGCAGCTGGTACGACGGCAGCCGGAACCAAGTCGGCCGCGGTCAAGACGATCGGGAACGCCGGGAACAGGGCTGCGTCCAAGACGGCTGCGTCGAAGGCAGCCGCGTCCAGGGCCGGTACTGCCGAGCAGGGCGCAGCGACTGGAGAAGCGGTCACCGCGATGAAGGCGCCGGCCGGCAGAGGCGCTGGGACCCGGGCCACGAAGGCGGCCGCAGCTACGGCTGCCAAGCGTGCGGGCACGACCGGCGCAGGAACGAAGGCCGGCGGTTCCAAGGCCGAAACCGCGAAGGCGACCGGTGCGAAGGCGACCGGTGCGAAGGCGACCGGCGCGAAGGTAGCTGGGGCGAAGGCGACCGGAACGAAGGTGGCTGGGACGAAGGCTGCTGGAGCTAAGGTGGCCGGAACGAAGGCTGCTGGAGCTAAGGCGGCCGGAACGAAGGCTGCTGGAGCCAAGGTGGCTGGGGCGAAGGCGACTGGCACGAAGGCGACCGGTGCAAAGGCGGTCGGGGCCAAGGCTGTCGACAGCAGAGCTGGGGCGAAGGCTGCTGCGGCGAAGGCGACCGGGGCTGAAGTGACCAGGGGCAAGGGCGCCGGTGCCAAAGCTGCGGCTTCGAAGGCGGCGGCTGCGAAGAAGACCGCGGCACCGAAGAAGACCGCAGCACAAGCGATCGGGACGAAGGCGGCGGCCGCGAAGCAGACCGCTGTGAAGGCGACAAAGTCCGCTGTGACCAAGGCGGCTGCCGCGAAGAAGACTGCGACCAAGGCAGCTGGTGCCACGGTGGCCAAGTCGACCGCGGCCAAGAACGCTGCGGTCAAGGTGGCCGGAGCGACCGCGCAGAAGGTCGCAACGTCGAAGAAGGCTGCGGCGAAGGTGGGCGCGGCCGCGAAGTCGGCTACCGCCAAGGTCGCCGGAAAAACGGCTGTACCTGGCCGGAAGAGTGCAGCTAACAAGGCTGCCCCCGCCAAGGCCGGTGGTAGGGCGACGGCTGCGAAGGTCGCTGAGACAAGGGCGACGGCGGCTAAGACGACGGCGGCCAAGACGACAGCTGCCAAGGCGACCGCGACCAAGGCGACAGCGGCTAAGACGACAGCTGCCAAAGCGACCGCGACCAAGGCGACGGGGGCCAAAGCGACGGCAACCAAGGCGGCTGCGAACAGGACGGCGACGAGCGCGGCGGCTGCCAAGCCAACCGGAAGCAGGGCGACCGGGGCGAGGGCCACTGCGGCGAGGGCCGCCGGGACGAAGGCAGCCGCGGTCAAGGCTGCGCCGGTTAAAGCGGCAGCGACTAAGGCAACCGTTGCGAAGAAGGCTGCGACCAAGGCGACCGCGACCAAGGCGACCGCGACCAAGGCCACTGCGACCAAGGCCACTGCGACCAAGGCGACCGGAGTGAAGACTGCGGCTGCCAAGGCGACCGGAGCGAGGGCTGCGGCTGCCAAGGTGACGGGGACCAAAGCAACGGCTACCAAGACGGCTGCCGCCAAGGCCTCAGCTGCCGCGGTGGGTGTCAGGCCCGCGGGGACCAAGGCGACTGCGGCGAAGGCCGCCGGAGCGAAAGCCGCGCCGGCGGCCACCGTGGCGGGGAGCCGGGCAGGCGCTGGTCGTGGTTCCGCCGGTACCGCGGGCACCGGGCGGAACGTGGCTGGCAAGGCTCCGGCCGGACGAGTAGCCGCCGGCCGCGGGAACGCGGCGAAGGCCACGGCTGGGCGGGCAACTGCCGGTCGGGGGAACGCGGCGTCCATGACCACAGCCCCGGGACGGTCCTCGGCGACCGGGACTGCGGCCGGTAAGACGGCGGGGAGCAGGGCCGGCGCGGCGAAGAGTACGGCGGGTAAGGCGGCCAACGCGAAGGCGGCACCGGCCAGGGCGGCGGGCCGGGCAGCGGGCGGCGGCACGGTGAAGGCCACCGGGAACGCGGCCAAGGCCACCCGGGCACCTCGTAGTTCAGGGACGAATGCGGGGGCTACTCCGGGCAGTGCTCGAACCGCTCGCAACACGTCCCGGAGCGAGCCGGTACAGGCGTCCCGCGCGGCGGCACGCCGCCGCTGAGCTGACACCGGAAGCGCTGGTAGCTGACGTCAATCGGAAGCGCTGGTCGCTGATGTGAGTCGGGAGCGGCGGTCGCTGACGTGAACCGGGGGTGTTGAGGCTGACGTGAGTCGGGAGCGTTGGTAGCTGACGTGAGCCGGGAGTACTGGTCGCTGATGTGAACTGGAAGCGCGTTGTCGTTGGTGGAGACACCAGGCAGCGCGCTTCCGCGTGTTCGACGACCCGGCCGCGTCCGCACCCCTGCCGAGCGAGATCGACTCCACCAGGTCCGGCCGGACGGGAACGGTTCTGAGGCTGAGGACATCAGCCGGGAGCGGGCGGGCCCGAAGGCTCTCGCCGGCTGGTAGGAATGAGCCGTGCCGATGAAACGGGTGGTGGCGCCGCAGATCGACTTCTCGGGGTTGCGGCGGGAGCTGGGATTGCCGGACGAATTTTCGGAGGGGGTGCTCGCTGAGGCCGGTGCGGCCGCTCGGGCCACGGTGATGCCGGAGACGGACCGGAGTGGGATCGAGTTCGTGACGATCGATCCGGCGACGTCCCGGGATCTTGATCAGGCCATGCATCTGAGCCGGCGGGCCGGTGGCGGCTATCGGGTGCATTATGCGATCGCCGATGTCGCCTCCTATGTGCGGCCGGGCGGCCCGATGGAGGCGGAGAGCTGGGCGCGGGGGCAGACGGTGTATCTGCCGGATGGCCGGGTTCCGTTGCATCCGCCGGTGCTGAGTGAGGACGCGGCGAGTCTGCTGCCGGGCGGGGAGCGGGCCGCCGTCGTGTGGACGATCGATCTGGACGGTGACGGGGAGACCGTGGCCGTCCGGGTGGAACGGGCCCGGGTGCGCAGCCGGGCGAAACTGGACTATGTGGGGGTGCAGCGGCAGATCGATGCGGGGACCGCGCCGGAGATGCTGACGCTGCTGCCGGAGATCGGCGGGCTGCTCGCCCGGCGCGCCTCGGATCGGGGTGCGGTGAATCTTCCGCTGCCGTCGCAGGAGATCGAGCGGGACAGCGACGGCTGGCGGCTGGTGCTGCGGGCGCCACTGGCGATCGAGGAGCACAACGCGCAGATCTCGCTGCTGACCGGCATGGCGGCGGCGCGGATCATGTTGGACGGTGGGGTCGGGCTGATCCGGACCATGCCGTCACCGAAACCGGAAGCGGTGGAGAAGCTACGGGCGGCGGCCGGGCCGCTCGGCATCCCCTGGCCGGACGGGGCGCGGGTCGGGGCGGTCATCGCCGCCGTGAACCCGGCGGACCCGCGCGGCGCCGCTTTCCTCGACCAGGCCGCCGAACTGCTGCGCGGCGCCGGCTACACGGCGTTCGGCGTCGCGGCATCGTCCCAGCCGGGCCGTGGCGCCCCTTCCGGGCAGACGCCCGGGCAGACACCGGGGCCGGCCGGCGGTGCCGGTTCCGGGCCGTCGGTGGCTGCGACGGGCCGTGGGGCCGGCACCGGGCCGGTGGGGGAGGCGGCCGAGGCCGGCGAGGGGGTTCTTCCGATCCCGGCGGATGCGGGGCACGGTGGCGTCGGGGCGCCCTATGCGCACGTCACGGCGCCGCTGCGGCGGCTTGCGGATCGATATGCGACGGAGGTCTGCCTTTCGATGTACGAGGGGCGGGCGGTTCCCGGGTGGGTGCTGGACGCTCTGCCCCGGCTGCCGAAGGCGATGGCGGCGACCGATCGGGTGGCGGGGGCGGCCGACCGCGGCGCCATCGATCTGGCCGAGGCGGTGCTGCTCCAGGGCCGGGTCGGGGAGGTGTTCGAGGCGGCGGTGCTGGATCGGGAGGACGCGAACGGGAAACGGCCGGCCGGCGGGACGATCGCCCTGGACGAGCCGGCCGTGCGGGCCAAATGTGCCGGGGACCTGCCGCTCGGTGAGCGGGTTCCGGTGCGGCTGACGTCGGCGGACCCGGCGAGCCGGACGGTTCGGTTCGAGCGCGTCTGACAGCACCGGTGACGCGGCCGGTGCCGGCGCCGGGCACGGATGTCCGGGCGAGGGTCGTGGCCGCGCGGGACGGTGGGGTGGGGCGGGACGGGGTCCGCTGCGGTTGAGGACTGCGGACCCCGTACCAGAAAAAGGGGTCAGAAGGTGTGTTCCGCGGCGGGGAACTCGCCGTTGCGGACCTCGTCCGCGAATTGTCGCGTCGCCTCGGTGAGCGCGCCGGCCAGGTCGGCGTAACGCTTCACGAAGCGCGGCGCCTTGCCGGTGCGCAGACCGGCCATGTCCTGCCAGACCAGCACCTGCGCGTCGGTGTCGGGGCCCGCGCCGATGCCGACCGTGGGGATCGGCAGCTCCTTGGTGATCTGCTTGGCGACGTCGCCGGGGACCATCTCCAGGACCACGGCGAAGGCCCCCGCGTCGGCGACCGCCCGGGCGTCCGAGATGACCTCGGCGCCCTCGTTCTCCCGGCCCTGGACGCGGTAGCCGCCGATGGCGTGCTCGCGCTGCGGCGTGAAGCCGATGTGCGCCATCACCGGGATGCCGGCGCCGGTGATGGCCTCGATCTGCGGGGCCATCCGGCGCCCGCCCTCGAGTTTGACGGCGTGGCAGCCGCCCTCCTTCATGAACCGGACGGCGGTGCGCAACGCCTGGGTGGGGCCCTCCTCGTAGCTGCCGAACGGCAGGTCGCCGACGATCAGCGCCGTCTTGGTGGCCCGGACCACCGCGCGGACCAGCGGCAACAACTCGTCGACGGTGACCGGGACGGTCGTCTCGTAGCCGTAGACGTTGTTGGCGGCCGAGTCGCCGACCAGCAGGACCGGTACGCCGGACTGCTCGAAGATCTGCGCCGTGTACATGTCGTAGGACGTGAGCATCGGCCAGCGGTCGCCGCGGACCTTGGCGTTGAGCAGGTCACGGGTGCGGACCCGGCGGGTCGGCGGCCCACCGTACAGGGTCGGGATGGTGTCCGACATTTCGCTTTACTCCTCCCTCGAGGCCGCGCGGATGCGGTCCCCGGGTGCGCCCATCGTCGCACCGGAAACCGCCTGCCGGTCAGGGGTCAGTGGAGGTTTTCACACCGATCAGACGGACTGTCCCTCGCGGAACAGATTGGTGATGGGCAGACGACGGTCACGGCCGAACGCCTTACCGGAGATCTTGGTGCCCGGGGCGGACTGCCGCCTCTTGTACTCGGCCAGATCGATCATGCGCAGGGTGCGGTCCACCAGGGCCGGGTCGTTGCCGGCCGCCACCAGCTGGTCGCGGCCCAGGTCCTGGTCGACGTAGCCCTTGATGATCGGGTCCAGGATCTCGTAGTCGGGCAGCGAGTCCGAGTCCTTCTGATCCGGCCGCAGTTCCGCGCTGGGTGCCTTGGTGATCGAGTTCTCCGGGATCGGCGGTGTCCCGGGCCGGGTGTTCCGCCAGCGGGCCAGCTGCCACACCATCGTCTTCGGCACGTCCTTGAGCGGGTTGAATCCGCCGACCGAATCGCCGTAGAGGGTCGAGTAGCCGACCGCCAGCTCACTCTTGTTGCCGGTGGTCAGCACCAGGTGTCCCTCCTGGTTGGAGAGCGCCATCAGGATCACGCCGCGCACCCGGGCCTGGAGGTTCTCCACGGCCAGGCCGGACAGCGACATGTTCGCCAGGAACCCGTCGACCATCGCCTGGATCGGCTCCGTGCGGTAGTCGAGGCCGGTGCGTTTGGCCAGGTCGGCGGCATCGTCCTTGGAGTGGTCGGAGGAGAAGCCGCTGGGCAGCGAGACGCCGACCACCCGCTCCGGGCCGAGGGCGTCGACGGCGATCGCGGCGACCACGGCCGAGTCGATGCCGCCGGACAGGCCGAAGACCACCGAGCGGAAACCGTTCTTGTCGACGTAGTCACGCAGGCCCAGGACCAGGGCGGACCAGATCTCCTCCTCGTCGGAGGCACGATCGGCGATGCCACCCTCCCGCCGGCCGGTCAGCGCGGCGAGGTCACCGGCGGTCACGACCCGCGAGATCCGCATCCCGTCACCGTGCTCCGCGGCCGGCGGCGTGTCCGTCGCCTCGGGAAGATCGAGATCGTGTACGAGCAGCGCCTCGGCGAACTGGCCGGTCCGGGCGAGCAGCTCCCCGGAAGCCGACACGATCATCGAGTCGCCGTCGAAGACCAGCTCGTCCTGCCCGCCGATCATGTTGACGAACGCGACCGCCGCTCCCGCCTCCACGGCCCGGCGCCGCACGAGCGCGAGCCGCACGTCGTCCTTGTTCAGCTCGTAGGGCGAGGCGTTGATGTTGACGACCAGGCCGACCCCGGCCCGCCGCGCCGCGGTGAACGGCCCGCCGGCCTGCCAGATGTCCTCGCAGACGGTGAGCGCCACGTCGGCCGTGCCGAGCCGGACCACGGTGAGCGTGTCGCCGGGCTCGAAGTAGCGGTTCTCGTCGAAGACGCCGTAGTTGGGCAGGTGGTGCTTGTAGTAGGTGGCCACCACCTCGCCACGGTGCAGCAGCGCCGACGCGTCGCGCCGGCCGCTGCCGGGCACCGCGTCGGCGCTGATCGCCGGTGGGCCGTCGGCGTCCACGTAACCGACCACGACGGCCAGCTCGCCCAGGCCGTCGGCGGCCAGGTCGGCGGCGAGGGCCCGCAGCGCCGAGCGGGACGCCTCGACGAACGAGTTGCGGAAGACGAGATCCTCGATCGGGTAGCCGGTCAGCATCATCTCGGGGAACGCGACCAGATGCGCGCCCGCGTCGGCCGCTTCCCGGGACCAGCGCCGCACCGACGCGGCGTTGCCGCGAATGTCACCGACTGTCGAGTTAACCTGAGCGAGGGCGATGCGCAACGTGGGCATGCCCCTCATTGTTCCCCCAACCCAGGCCTTCGGATCCCGACCCGGGCCGACGTCACAGGCGATGGTCAGCGTAGTCTCGGCTCGATAGGTAGACATCCGAACGAGGGGTGGCAGTGGACCGACAGCAGGAGTTCGTGCTTCGCACGCTCGAGGAGCGCGACATCCGTTTTGTCCGGCTCTGGTTCACCGACGTGCTCGGCACGCTGAAGAGCGTGTCCGTCGCCCCGGCCGAGCTGGAGTCCGCCTTCGAAGAGGGCATCGGCATCGACGGCTCGGCGATCGAGGGCTTCGCCCGGGTCTACGAGTCGGACATGGTGGCCATGCCCGACCCCACCACGTTCCAGGTCTTCCCCTTCGAGGGCGGCGTCAGCGGCGAGAGCGCCCGGATGTTCTGCGACATCCTGCTCCCCGACGGCAGCGCCGCCTGGGCCGACCCGCGCCACGTGCTGCGCCGCGCCCTGGCCAAGGCCGCCGAGAAGGGCTTCACCTTCTACACCCACCCCGAGGTCGAGTTCTTCCTGATCCAGGACGGGGCGAACGACGGCTCCGTGCCGGTTCCGGTCGACACCGGCGGCTACTTCGACCACACCACCCACGCGGTGGCCCGCGACTTCCGCCGCCAGGCCGTGCTCGCGCTGGAGCGGATCGGCATCTCGGTCGAGTTCAGCCACCACGAGGTCGCGCCCGGCCAGCAGGAGATCGACCTGCGCTACGCGGACGCCCTCACCACCGCCGACAACATCATGACGTTCCGGCACGTCGTCAAGGAGGTGGCGCTCTCGCAGGGCGTCAAGGCCACCTTCATGCCGAAGCCGTACACCGATCAGCCCGGCTCCGGCATGCACACCCACCTGTCGCTGTTCGAGGGCGAGCGCAACGTCTTCTACGACAGCGAGGACCCGCAGAAGCTGTCGAAGACGGCGCGGTCGTTCATCGCCGGCCTGCTGGTGCACGCCCGGGAGTACACCGCGGTCACCAACCAGTGGGTCAACTCGTACAAGCGGCTCTTCCCGCTGCAACTGCCGGACCGGATCACCGAGTCCCCGGCGTTCGTCAGCTGGGGCCACCTCAACCGGTCCGCGCTGGTCCGCGTCCCGGCGTTCGGCAAGCCCAACTCGGCTCGCGTCGAGGTCCGCTCGATCGACTCGGCGGCCAACCCGTACCTGGCCTTCGCGGTCATGCTCGGTGCCGGCCTGAAGGGCATCGAAGAGGGATACGAGCTGCCGGCCGGCGCCGAGGACGACGTGTGGTCGCTGTCCCCGGCCGAGCGCAAGGCCGCCGGCTACGAGGCGCTCCCGGAGAACCTGTCCGAGGCGATCGACGTGATGTCCGGCTCCGAGCTGATCGCCGAGGTGCTCGGCGAGCACGTCTTCGACTTCTTCCTCCGCAACAAACGGCAGGAGTGGGAGCAGTTCCGCCGCGAGGTGACGCCGTACGAGCGGCAGCGCTACCTCGGGGCCCTCTGAACGAGGCGTACCTGTAGACGAGGCGTACCAGAAAGGGCCTTCCCGGATCGGGGAGGCCCTTTCGGCATGTGAGGCGCCAGGCGGCGACGGTGTCCGAGCCGTCACCGCCTGGCTGGTGCGGTTGCCGGGCGCTGGGTGGGGGCACCCTTGCCGGCAACCGACCGCTAAAGGCACCCGGCGGACCGCCCGTTCCCCAGATCCGGTCCGCCGGGTGCCGGCTTCATCTGCGTGGCCTCCGGCTGCCGCTCGGGCTCACGCTCACGCTCGGCCGTGGTTTCGGCGACCATTGGCCGCCGTCGTCCGGGCGCGGCTCGTCATGGTCGCCGGAATAGGCCGGCCGGGGGCCGAACGTGCCCCCGAAGCCGCTGGACGGGCTGTTGCGGGGCCGGTTGCCGCAGAACTGCTCGACCCGTTCGCGGTCGCGCTCACCGGCGCGCCGGACCAGCTCGCCGAAGCGGCCGTCGTTCAGGGCCCGGGTCCGGGTGTCCCGGTCGTGGAGACTGAACTCCTGGCAGAGCTGCGCCACCCGGTCCGGGGTCGCCGTCGTGGTGGTGGGTGCGGGCTGCGGCAGCGTGGTGGGCACCTGCCGCGGTGTGGCCCGGGCCGGCTCGCTCGACGGTGTGGAGGCCGGCGGTGTGTGGTCGATCAGCGGGCCGGGCAGGGCGCCGGTGTTCGCGGCCAGGGCCACCCCGCCGATGGTCGCCGACGTGCCGAGGGCGACCACCGCGACCTTGAGGGTGAGCAGCCGGGCCACCGCCGCCCGGAGCGGCGAGGAACGCCGGCGCGGGACGGGGGAGTGCGCGGCGGCCCGGAAGGCCGCCATCACGTCGGCCTCGCCGGCCAGCTCCCGCGCCGTCGCGGGCGCCGTCGCCGCCGCCAGCACCTGGTCGAGCGGGTGCCCGGTCCGGTCACCGCGCAGCAGGCGGTCCGCGGTCCTCCGGTCCATCTCGCTCCACTCCTCGGGGCTGGTCATCTCATCTCCTTCAGCGCCGCGGCCGCCGAAGTCGTCACCGGGTCGGTCCAGGCGCTGCTCCGGCGCTGTTCCGGGGGCCGCGGGGGAGCCGCCGGTGGGAGCCGGGCGGCGAGCTGTCGGAGCCCCCGGTAGGCGGCGGTACGCACCGCCCCGGCCCGGCGGCCGAGGATCCTGCCGGTGGTGGTGGCGTCCAGCCCGACCACCACCCGCAGCATCACCGCCTCGGCCTGCTCGGGCGGCAGCGTCGCGATCAGTGCCAGCGCCGCGTCGGTGGTGACCAGTTCCATGGCCCGGTCGGCAGTGTCGTCGCCGGCGCTCAACTCGGTCAGGTATTCGACCGGAGCGCTCACCTGCGGCCGGCGGCGCCGGGCGCGCAGCAGATCCATGGCGCGGTGCCGGGCGATCGTGGCCGTCCAGCCCCGGAAGCCGTCCCAGTCACCGGAGAAGGTCCGCAGATCACGGGCGATCTGGAGCCACGCCTCGGAGGCGACGTCCTCGGCGTCCTCGGCGACCAGCACCCGAAGGTAGCGCAGCAGAGCCGGCTGCTGGGTGCGGTAGAGCAGGCGGAACGCCTCCTCGTCGCCCTGCTGAGCCGCCTGCACGACATCGTCGAGGCCCTCAGGTGCCACCATTCAACGACCTCCGCGCCTCGCTTCGGCGCCGCACACCGCATGCGGGCTCCCCTGGTACAGCGCGGCCTGATAAAAAAACGTCACCGTGGCGTCAGGCGTCCGATCGACTCGGTAGATCCGCTCCGATACGGTCTTGTGCGGAACACATCTGACGAGGGAGAAGCCGTGCTGGAGGATCTGCTTGAGGGTGCCGGGCGCAGCATAGTGTTCGGTGGCGTCGGCATCGTGCTGATGGCTGTCGGGTTCGTGCTGATCGACGTGCTCACCCCGGGCAAACTGCGGGATCTGATCTGGGTGGAGCGCAACCCGAACGCGGCACTCCTGCTGGCGTCGAACCAGCTGGGTATCGCCGCCATCGTCTTCACCTCGATCTTCACCACCTACGACTCGTTCGGTCAGGGCCTGGCCTCGACCGCGCTGTTCGGCCTGATCGGTATCGGCATCATGGGCCTGGCCTTCCTGGTGCTGGACTGGCTGACCCCGGGCAAGCTGGGCGAGGTCATCTGCACCCAGGACCGGCACCCGGGCGCGCTGGTCAGCGCCGCGTCCCATTTCGGCGCGGCCCTGATCGTCTGCGCCTGCATCGCCTGACGCTCACCGTCGAAGCCGCTGATCGTGGCGACCCTGCCGGGACGGCGGCTGCGGGGCGGATCCCGGGCGATCGCCCCGCCCGCGCCGGCAGCCGTCCCTCAGGTGTCGTACCCCCGCTTTATGGTCGTGTGGTGAATCGAACCGACCGGCTGTATGCGCTCGTCGAGGAGTTGCGGGCGGTCGCCCCGCGGCCGCGCAGCGCGCGGTGGCTGGCCGAGCGCTTCGAGGTGAGCGTCCGCACGGTCGAGCGGGACATCTCGGCGTTGCAGCAGTCCGGGACCCCGATCTGGGCCGAGTCCGGCCGCGCCGGTGGTTACTGCCTGGACCGGGCGCACACCCTGCCACCGGTCAACCTCACACCGGAGGAGGCGGTCGCGATGGCGCTCGCCCTGCGCAGCATGGCCGGGACCCCGTTCCGGCAGCCCGCGGCCAGCGCGCTGCGCAAGGTGCTCGCCGCGATGCGCCCGGAGGACGTGGCCGCCGCCCATGACCTGGCCGGGCGCATCCAGCTGGCCGGCGAGGCGACGCCCGTCACGCTGCCGCGCCTGGCCGGTGGCCCCCTGCCGGTGGGCTGCGTGCTGCGGATCGGCTATGCCGACCGGTTCGGTGCCGTGACCCTGCGCGACATCGAGCCGCTGGGTTATGTCGGGGTCAACGAGCGCTGGTATCTGATCGCCTGGTGCCGGCTGCGGGAATCGGTGCGGATCTTCCGCTCCGACCGGATCAGTTCGGTGACGCCGACCCGGGAGACGGCGCCACCGCGATCGCTCAGCGAGGCCGGTGTCCAGATCCCGCACCGGTTGCGCCCGCTGAGCCTGATCTGAGCCGGCCGGAGGCACCGGCCAGGCCCGCTGACCTGATCTGAGCCGGCCGGGAGCACCGGCCAGGCCCGCTGACCTGACCTGAGCCGGCCGGGAGCCACCGGCCAGGTCCGCTAGGCCTGACCTCGGCCAGATTTGAGCCGGGTCAGCCGACCGGGGGTGTGAACACCTGGAACTGGTTGCCCGACGGGTCGAGCAGGTGGGCGATCTCGATTCCGGCCGCGGACGAACGGCGTACCAGCACCTTGCCGCCCGCCGCCTCGGCCGCCCGGCAGGTGGCGTCGGTGTCGGCGACCAGCACCGAGAAGACGGCGTGGTTCGGGCCCTGCCCGCCGGTGTCCGCGAGCCCGCCCTGGAGGCCGCCCTCGTCCGGGGTGCTGATGATCCGGTAACCGGGAACGGCGGCGTCGAAGGTCCAGCCGAACAGGCCGCCGTAGAAGCGCTCGGCCTCCTCAGGCTGGTCGGTGCCGATCTGGAACCAGCCGATTCCGTTCACTGCGGACATGATGTCTCTCCTTCGTTGTGGGACCTCCTCACTCTCGGGGCCCGGCCCGACACCGTCCTGTCGGTGTTTGGCGGACTTTGACAGGATCACCCGAATGGAAGAGATCAGCCTCGAACCGGTCACCGCCGGCAACTGGCGGGACTGCGCCGCGCTCACCGTCCACCCGGATCAGCAGCGGTTCGTCGCGGAGGTCACCTACTACCTCTGCATGTGCCACTACGGCGACACCTGGAACCCGCTCGCCGTGGTCCGCGGCGGTGCCGTGGCCGGGTTCGTGATGTGGGCGGTCGACGACGACGGCAGCCGGTGGATCGGCGGTCTCGTGGTGGACGCGAAACATCAGCGGCAGGGTGTCGGCCGCGAGGTGGTCCGGCGGTTGCGGGAGCGGTTGATCGCCGAGCCGGGCACGCCGAACGTGGCGCTCAGCTACCAGCCGGCCAACACCGGCGCCCGCCGTCTTTACCTCTCCCTGGGCTTCACCGAGACCGGCGAGACCGAGGACGACGAGGTGGTCGCGAGGTGGACACCGTGAACCGCGTCGAGTCGTAGGCGGTGCACGTCGATCAGCAGCTTGCCGGGAACCCTCCGGCTCTCCAGGTCGGCGTGGGCCCGGCCGACCGCGGACAGCGGGTATCGCCCGCCGATCCGGGCGGTGAGCAGGCCCCGGCCGGCCAGGTGGAACAGCCGGGCCGCACTGGACCGGTAGAGCTCCTCGTCGTCGAGGACCCGCTCCAGGCCGAAGCCGAGCACCCCGGTCGACGCGGTCATCAGCTCGTCCACGGCCACGGTGTTCGCGACGGCGCCCGCCCCGCCGTACGCCACGATCCGCCCGAACGGGGCCAGCGCCGCGCGCACCTGCTCGAACGTACGCCCGCCCACGCCGTCCAGGACCAGCGTCGGTGCCTCGCCGAGGGCCGCGCCCAGGTCCGGACGGTTCGCGTCGACGGTCGCGTGCGCGCCCAGCCCGGTGAGGAACGCGTGTTCCGCCGGTGACGAGGCGAGCCCGATCACCCGCGCCCCGGCCGCGCGGGCCAGCTGGACGGCGAGGTGACCGACCCCGCCGGCGGCCGCGGTGACCACCACGACGTCGTCGGCGCCGGCCCGGCCCAGGGTGTGCAGGCTGTGCCAGGCGGTGAGCCCCTGCTCCAGCACCGCGAGCGCCTGTTCGTCGCTCACCGCGTCCGGCACGTCGACGGTGTGCCGGGCCGGGGCCACCTGTGCGTAACCGCCGCCTGCGGGCAGCAGAGCGGCGACCCGGCGCCCGTCGGAACGGCGGCGGCCCACCACGTCGGTGCCGAGCACCGCGGGCAGGGACGGCCGCCGGTACGCACCGCGCCGCCGGTGGACGTCGGCGTCGTCGACTCCGGCCACCGTCACGTCGATGACCTCACCCGCCGGTTCGGGGATCTCGGTCAGCGCGAACACGTCGGGTCCGCCGAACGCGACGATGGCAGCGGCGAGCATGCCCCATTCAAACAGCTCGGATAGCCTCGACCTGTGGCCACCGCACTAGTCATCGAGAACGACCCCAGCGACGACCTCCGGAGGCTCGGGGACTGGCTGGCCGAGGGTGGGCTGGAGCTCACCGTGCTCCGGCCGCACGCCGGCGACGAGCTGCCGGACAACCTGGACGGCTATCTGGCGCTGATCGTGCTGGGCGGCGACCAGAGCGCGTTTCCGGACGCCGCCGGCGTGCCCGGCGCGCCCTGGTTCCCGGCGCTGGAGGGGCTGCTGCGCAAGGCGGTCCGGTTCCGGGTGCCCACGCTCGGCGTCTGCCTGGGCGGGCAGCTGCTGGCCCGGGCGCACGGCGGCACCGTGCAGCGCAGCGCCGCCGGGCCGGAGATCGGCCCCGGGCTGGTCGCCAAACGCGACGCCGCCGACGGCGATCCGTTGTTCAAGTGGGTGCCGTTGCTGCCCGACGTGCAGCAGTGGCACCGGGACGAGATCACCGAGCTGCCGGCCAGCGCGGTGCTGCTGGCCGCCTCGTCCCGCTATCCGAACCAGGCGTTCCGGATCGGCGACCGGGCCTGGGGCCTGCAGTTCCACATCGAGTGCGACGCCGAGATGATCGCCGGCTGGGCGCGTTCCGACAGTGCCGTCCTGGCCGAGCTGGGTTATGACGCGGAGGCGGTGGTGGCGGCCGTCACCGCGGCGCTCGCCGACGTGGAGGAGGTGTGGCAGCCGTTCGCCGTCCGGTTCGCCGCGCTGGCCCAGGGCACGCTGGCCGACGCCGACATCCCGCATTCCGGGACCGGGCGGACCCTGCCACTGCTGGGGCAGTGATGACCAGGCCCACCCGACTCGCGCGGTACGGTTTCGCCGACAACGGCGCCCGCGCCACCGACCTGCTCGGGCCGGGCGGGTTGCGACTCTGGGACACCGAGGCACAGGTCCCGGTCGACGAGCAGGCGGCCGGGCTGCTGGACGCGCTCTCCAAGGCCGCCGATCCCAACCTGGCGCTGCGCCAGCTGCACCGGATCGTCGAGTCGGCGGGGCGGGGTGGGCCGAAACCGGCCGAGGAGCTGCTCGGTGAGCTGGCCGTCGACCACGGGCTGCGGCGGCGGCTGATCGCGGTGCTCGGGGCGTCGTCGGCGCTCGGCGACCATCTGGTCGCCAATCCGGAGCACTGGCGCACCCTGGCGACCGGGCGCAGCGGCATGCCCCCGGATGCCGACGGCGGGCTGGCGGATTTCGATGATCTGACCGTGCCGGCGCTGCGGACCGCGTACCGGATCTCGCTGCTGCGCATCGCCGCCGCCGACCTGACGGCGGGCCGCGGTCTGGAGCCGACGATGGACGCCCTGTCCCGGCTGGCCGACGAGACGCTGGCCGCCGCCTACGCGATCGCCGTCGCCGGCCTGCCGGCGACGGCGCCGGAGCCGCGCCTCGCGGTCGTCGCGATGGGTAAGTGCGGCGGCAACGAGCTGAACTACGTCTCCGACGTCGACGTGATCTTCGTGGCCGCCGGCGATGAGGACCTCCAGGCCGGCACCACGATCGCCGCCCGGCTGATCGAGATCTGCGGCCAGGTGGCCTGGCCGGTGGACGCCGCACTGCGCCCGGAGGGCAGCCGTGGCCCGCTGGTCCGCACGCTGGCCAGCCACCAGGCCTACTACCGTCGCTGGGCCCGCACGTGGGAGTTCCAGGCGCTGCTCAAGGCCCGTCCGGCGGCCGGTGATCTGGCTCTGGCGCAGGAGTGGATCGCCGATCTGGCCCCGCTGGTGTGGCACGCCGCCGAGCGGCCCGAGGCCGTCGCCGACGTGCGCGACATGCGCCGCAAGATCATCGACAATGTGCCGAAGAGAGAACTGGACCGCGAGATCAAACGCGGTCCGGGCGGCCTGCGTGACATCGAGTTCGCGGTGCAGCTGCTCCAGCTCGTGCACGGCCGGGTGGACGAGACGCTGCGCTGCGGCGGCACGCTCCCGGCGCTGCGCGCCCTGGTCGCCGGCGGCTACGTCGGCCGCGAGGACGGCGAGACGCTGCTGCGTGGTTACCGTTTCCTGCGCGGCGTCGAGCACCGGCTGCAACTGCAACAACTCAAACGTACGCACACCGTGCCGGACGATCCGGCCGGGCTGCGCTGGCTGGCGGCCGCCCTCGGCTACACCGCCATGCCCGGCCGGGACGCCGTCGAGTCGTTCCGCTCGGACTGGGTCGGGCACGCCGCCAACGTGCGCCGCCTGCATGTGAAACTGCTCTACCGCCCGCTGCTGGAGGCGGTCGCCCGGGTGCCGGCCGAGGAACTGCGGATGACTACGGAGTCGGCCCGTAGGCGGCTGGAGATCCTCGGTTTCGCCGATCCGGTGGGGGCGCTGCGTCATCTGGAGGCGCTGACCGGTGGCGTGACCCGTACGGCGGCGATCCAGCGGACCCTGCTGCCGATGCTGCTGCAGGACTTCGCCGACGCCCCGGAGCCGGACCGTGGCCTGCTCAACTACCGCCAGGTGTCGGACAAGCTGGGCAGCACGCCGTGGTATCTGCGGTTGCTGCGTGACGCCGGCCCGGTGGCCCGCCGGCTGGCCCGGGTGCTGAGCCTGTCCCGGTACGCCACCGACCTGCTCACCCGGGACCCGGAGGCGCTGCGCCTGCTGGCCGATGACGCCGAGTTGCAGCCACGGCCCCGGGAGTCGCTGCTGGACGGGTTCGCCGCGGCCGGTGACCGGCACACCGACCCGGTGAAGGCGATCGCCGCGGTCCGGGCGCTGCGCCGTCGCGAGCTGTTCCGGCTGGCCTGCGCGGACATCCTGAGCCAGGGCGGCGAGCTGGCCCCGGATCGTCCGCTGGGGGTGGACGCGATCGGCATGGCCCTGTCGGATGTGACCGACGCGACGCTGAACGCGGCGCTGCGGATCGCCCGGCGCGCCAAGCCCGCCCCGGAGGGTCTGCGGTTCGCCGTGATCGGGATGGGCCGGCTCGGCAGTTACGAGATGAGTTACCCGTCCGACGCCGACGTGCTGTTCGTCTACGAGCCGCCGGCCGGGGGCCCGGAGAGCGAGGCCAGCGCGGCGGCGCACGCGATCGCCGAGGAGATGCGCCGTCTGCTCAACGCGCCGGCACCCGATCCGGCGCTCGGTGTCGACGCGGATCTGCGCCCGGAGGGCCGGCAGGGACCGCTGGTCCGCAGCCTGCAGGCCTACCGGCAGTACTACGACCGCTGGTCGAAGGTGTGGGAGGCGCAGGCGCTGCTGCGGGCCCGGTTCGTCTGCGGGGACGTCGACCTGGGGCGGCGTTTCGAGGCGATGGCCGACGCGGTCCGCTATCCGGCGGGCGGTCTCACCCGGGAGCAGGTGGTCGAGATCCGGCGGATCAAGGCCCGGGTGGAGACCGAGCGCCTGCCCCGTGGTGCCGACCCGAACACGCACACCAAGCTGGGCCGGGGCGGGCTGGCCGATGTCGAGTGGGCGGTGCAGGTCACCCAGCTGCGGCACGCGCATGCGGTCCCGGAGCTGCGGATGACCCGGACCCTGGAGGCGCTCGTCTCGGCGGCGGCGGGCGGTCTGATCGCCGAGTCGGACGCGGCCGAGATGACCGCCGGGTGGACGCTCGCGGCACAGGTGCGCAACGCCCTCACCCTGGTCCGTGGCCGCCCGACCGACCAGCTGCCACGGCACGGGGTCGAGCTGGCGGGCGTGGTGCTCCTGCTGGACGGCGGCGACCCGGGTGAGTTCGTCGACCGGTACCTGCGGTTGACCCGGCGTTCCCGGGCCGCGATGGAACGGGTGCTGGAGAGCTGATCGGCGCGTGGCGCCGGCTCAACCGGTCGCGGCGGTGATCACCCGGCTGAGAGCCTCGTGCACCCGGCGGAGCTCCTCGATCGGCATGCCCAGTCGCTCGACGACGGCCGGCGGGATCCGCTCGGCGTCGGCCCGCAGTGCGCGGCCCCGCTCGGTCAGGGTGATCGCCAGGCTGCGCTCGTCGGCCCGGTCCCGTTCCCGGCGCAGGTAGCCGATCGCCTCCAGGCGCTTGAGCAGCGGCGAGAGGGTGCCCGGGTCGAGTTGCAGCAGTTCGCTGAGGCGGCGCACGGACAACGGGGAATACTGCCAGAGGGCGAGCATCACCAGATACTGCGGATGGGTCAGGCCCATCGGCTCCAACAGGGGGCGGTAGATCGCCACGACGCTGCGGGCTGCCACCGACAACGCGAAGCAGACCTGCTGCTCCAGCGCCAGGGGGTCGTCGACCGGATCACTCATCGGTGGTCAGCCTACCAATAGTTGGTGTACAAATGATTTGTCCACAAACTGTTCTCGGGGAGGCTGTCGTGTCGAGGTTCAAGGCCTGGTTCCACCGGACGTTCGACGACTGGTTCTTCCGCTCGATGATCGGCCCGGCCCAGACGAAGGGCGCCGTCCACGGGGCCGACCATTTCGCCCGCGAGCAGTGGAAGCGCGACCTGGCGAACCGCAAGCAGTACACCCGTGAGCAGCGCGAGCGTAAACGTGCCGAGCGGGCCGCCCGCCGGTGATCGCGGGCCGGGGTGAGCCGCCACGGTAGGGTCGGCGGCGTGGAAAGTGCGGCATGAAGCGAAAAGCGATGGTCATCGGCCTGGCGTCGATCACGGTGGGACTCGTCCTCATCGCGGTGTTCCGTAACTCGTACTTCGACTCCCGCGTCTATCACGGGGCGATCGTGTACTGGTTCCGTGACGGCGGCATGGTCTACGACTTCCTCCGCCCCGGCACGCCGTACGGCTTCACCTACCCGCCCTTCGCCGGCCTGGTGATGTCGCCGATGACGGTGCTGCCGTTGCTGATGGTGATGATCCTGGCCACCATCGGGACGGTGGTCACCACCGCCCTGCTCGTGTGGTGGCTGGCCGGCCCGCTGATCCGGCGCCACGGCTGGCCGGTCAGGTTCGCCTTCGCGATCGCCCTCTGCCTGACCATCGCCTTCGAGCCGGTCCGCGAGACGATCAGCTTCGGTCAGGTCAACACGCTGCTGCTGGCGCTGGTCGCCGGGGACATGATCCTCGGCCTGGACAAGGGCCGGAAATGGGCGGGTGTCGGCATCGGCCTGGCCACCGCGATCAAGCTGACCCCCGGCGTCTTCATCCTCTACCTGCTGGTCACCCGGCGCTGGCGGGCGCTGGGCACGGCGATCGGCACCGCCACCGGCGTCACGTTGCTGGCCGGGGCGATCTTCCCGGACGAGTCCCGGGAGTTCTGGACGTCGGCGCTGTGGGACACCAACCGGGTCGGCCTGCTCCACTACCTCTCCAACCAGTCCGAGCGTGGCATGCTGGCCCGCCTGCCGATCGAGGAGATCGAGTCGCGGGTGTGGCTGGTGCTCGTGCTGGCCACTCTCGCCGTCTGGGCGTGGCGGGTGGCGAAGGCGCGGGAGGACGTGATCGGCGGTCTCGCCCTGACCGGCCTGCTGAGCTGCCTGATCAGCCCGGTCACCTGGATCCACCACTGCGTCTGGCTGATCCCGGCCCTGATCCGCTGCCTGTCGTACTTCGAGGAGCACCGGTCGCGGTTCTATCTGGGCGCCGCGGCCTACGTGGTGATGACCTCGCACGTCACCTGGCTGTGGGACAAGCCGCCGAGGCCACCGCTGATGTTCCTGGGTGGCAACGTTTATGTCTGGTTCAGCCTGGCTCTGCTGCTCTGGACACCTGTGGGCACCCGTCGTTCGTCTGACGTCCACGAGAAGGTCAAGATCACCGCGTAGGCAGAGCGCATGTCTCTACGCCGTACCACCTCGGCGGTCGTCTCCGTCGTGGCCGTGGCCGCCGTGGGCGCCGTGCCCACCGCGGCGGCCGCGCACGGCCGCCCCGAAGAATTCCGCCGGCTCTCCACCTTTCCGGCCTACCTGAACTCGTCGATCGACGACACCGCGGCGGCCGAGATCTCCACCGTCACCGACGACGGCCGCACGGTCGTCTACACCGACAGCCCGGGCCGGCGCCTCGGCTTCGTCGACATCAGCAACCCGTCGGCGCCGAAGCCGGCCGGCACCCTCGCCGTCGGCGGTGAGCCCACCTCGGTGGCGCATCTGGGCCGGCTGCTGCTCGCCGGCGTGAACACCCGGACCAGCTTCACCGAGCCGTCCGGCAAGCTCGTCGTGATCGACGCCTCGTCCCGCGCGGTGACGAGGGAGATCGACCTCGGCGGCCAGCCGGACTCGGTCGCCGTCGCCCCGAGCGGCCGCTACATCGCCGTCGCCATCGAGAACGAGCGCGACGAGGACCTCGACGACGGCGCGATCCCGCAGGCCCCGGCCGGTTGGCTCGCCGTGGTCGACACCCGGACCTGGAAGGTCTCCCGGGTTGATCTGTCCGGTCTGAGCACCCTGGCCCCGACCGATCCCGAGCCGGAGTACGTCAGCGTCAACTCCCGCGACGAGGCCGTCGTCTCGCTCCAGGAGAACAACCACCTCGCCGTGGTCGACCTGCGCACCGGCAGGATCGTCCGCAGTATCGACGCCGGCGCGGTCACCGTCACCGGAGTCGACACCGAGGATGACGACAAGATCGAACTGTCCGGCACGATCACCGCGAAACGCGAGCCCGACGGTGTCGCCTGGATCAACGACGACCTGTTCGCCACCGCCAACGAGGGCGACTACGAGGGCGGCTCCCGCGGCTGGTCGATCTTCAGCAAGAAGACCGGCACAGTGGTCTGGGACGCCGGCAACAGCCTCGAACACATCGCCGTCGCCCACGGTCAGTATCCGGACAAACGCTCCGACGCCAAGGGCATCGAGGCCGAGAACGTCGCCTTCGCCGTCCTGAACCGGACCCCGTACGTCTTCGTGAACGCCGAGCGCGGGAACTTCACCGCCGTCTACGACGTGTCGAATCCGGCGAAACCCAGGTTCAGGCAGCTCCTGCCGACCACCAACGGCCCCGAGGGGGTCGTCGCGGTCCCGTCGCGCAACCTGGTCGTCGTCTCCTCCGAGGAGGAGGACCCCTCGATCGGCATCCGCGGCACCGTCCAGGTCTTCGGCTTCGGCTCCCCGAAGAACACGCCCGTCGTCTCGAGGAACGACATCCCGTGGGGCGCGCTCTCCGCTCTCTCGGCGGTTCCCGGCCGCCCGCACCGGCTCGCCGCCGTCACCGACGCGGTCTACTCGCCGACCCGCGTCCTCGGCCTCACCACCGGCGGCGTCATCGACGGCGAGCTGACCGTCACCAAGGACGGAACACCGGTCGGCTACGACGCCGAAGGCCTGGTGGTGCGCAAGGCGGGCGGCTACTGGCTGGCGGTCGAGGGCACCGGTGCCGGCAAGGACCCCGACCTTCTGGTACGCCTCGACGCGCGCGCCCGCGTACGGGAGGAGATCCCGCTCCCCGCCGACGTGGCGGCCGCGGTCACCGCTAACGGCCTGGAAGGTGTCGCCGAGGTCGGCGGTGCGGTATGGGTGGCCGTCCAGCGCACGATCAAGGGCGACCCGGCGAACACCGCCCGGATCGGCCGTTACGACACGGTCACCCGGACCTGGTCGTGGCTGCTCTACCCGCTCGACACCGCCCCCACCGGCTGGGTCGGCCTGTCCGAGCTGGTCGCCGTCGACGCGAACACGTTCGCCGTGATCGAGCGCGACAACCAGCGCGGCACCCTCGCCGCGATCAAGCGGATCGCCACGTTCGACGTCCCGGCCTCCTGGACCGGTACCCCGATCGTGTCGAAGAAGCCGGTCAAGGACCTGCTGCCGCTGCTGCGGGCGGACGGTGGCTGGGTGCAGGACAAGGTCGAGGGTCTCGCCGTCGCCGGGAACGGCCGCACCTACGCCGTCACCGACAACGACGGCCTGGACGACGCCACCGGCGAGACGGTCTTCCTGGATCTGGGCCGGCTGCTCTGACGCGACCTGACATGGCGCTGATCCTCGTATCAGCGCCATGTCAGCACCGGGGAGCACGGTGTCCGGCATGGACACCACCTATGCGATCCACGCCGAAGGGCTGGTGAAACGCTTCGGCGACACCACCGCCCTGGACGGCGTCGACCTGGCCGTGCGCCCGGGCACGGTCCTCGGTCTGCTGGGGCCGAACGGGGCCGGGAAGACCACCGCCGTCCGGGTTCTGGCCACCCTGATCCGCCCGGACGCCGGGCACGCGGCGGTCGGCGGTTTCGACGTCGTCCGGCAGCCGCACGAGGTCCGCGGCCTGATCGGGCTGACCGGCCAGTACGCCTCGGTCGACGAGACCCTGAACGGCACCGAGAACCTCCTCATGATCGGGCGGCTGCTCGGCCTGTCCCGCCGGGCCGCCCGCGCCCGGGCCGCCGCCCTGCTGGCCCGCTTCGAGCTCACCGACGCCGCCGGGCGGGCCGCCGGAAAGTACTCCGGTGGCATGCGCCGCCGCCTCGACCTGGCGGCCAGCCTGGTCGGCGACCCGCGGGTGCTCTACCTGGACGAGCCCACCACCGGCCTGGACCCGCGCAGCCGCAACGAGGTGTGGGACATCGTCCGCGGCCTCGTCGCCGACGGCACCACGGTGCTGCTGACCACCCAGTACCTCGACGAGGCCGACCGGCTGGCCGGCGAGATCGTGGTGATCGACCACGGCCGGGTCATCGCCACCGGCACCCCCGCCCAGCTCAAGGCCCGGGCCGGGGCGCAGACCGTCACCGTCCGGCCGTCCGACGCCGGCGAGCTGGGCCTGATCGGTGAGGCGGTGGCCCGGGTCGCGATCGGGCCGGTCGACGTGACCGGCGAGGTCGTCACCGCTCCCGTCAGCGACCCCGGAGCCCTCGCCAAACTGGTCCGTGACCTGGACGAGCACGGCCTGACCGTGGCCGAACTGGCCCTGCGCAGCCCCAGCCTCGACGAGGTCTTCCTGAGCCTGACCGGGGAGCGCTCATGACCACGATGGCCCTGCGCAACACCGCCACGCTGGCCTGGCGGACCCTCGTGCAGATCAAGCACAACCCGTTCGAGCTGTTCGACTTCAGCGTCCAGCCGATCATGTTCCTGCTGCTGTTCACCTACGTGTTCGGCGGTGCGATCGCGGACACCCCGGGGGAGTACCTGACCTACGCCCTGCCCGGCATCATCGTGCAGAACCTGCTCTTCGCCACCCTGAACACCGGCGTCGGCCTGAACACCGACATCAGCAAAGGTGTCTTCGACCGGCTCCGGTCCCTGCCGATCGCCCGGTTCTCGCCGCTGGCCGGCCGCATCGTCGCCGACGTGATCAAGCAGGCCTGGGCGATCGCCCTGCTGCTCGGTCTCGGCCTGGCGCTCGGCTTCCGGATCGAGACCGGCCCGGCCGAGGTGCTCGCCGCGTTCGCCCTGCTGCTCGGGTTCGCCTTCGCCGCGTCCTGGATGTCGGTGCTGGTGGCGATGCTGGTCAGCGAGCCGGAGAAGGTGCAGATCTTCGGGTTCGTGCTGCTCTTCCCGATCACCTTCGTCAGCGGCGCGTTCGTCGACCCGGACACCATGCCGGACTGGCTGCGCGCCTTCGCCGACGTCAACCCGACCACCGTCCTCGCCGACGCGGCCCGCGGGCTGCTCAGCGGTGGCCCGGTCGCCGGGCCGGTCACGCGGTCACTGCTCTGGGCGGCGGGTTTCCTGCTGGTCTTCGCCCCGCTCTCGGTCCGGGCCTTCCGCCGACGCATCTGATTCCAGGCCGGCCGCGCCGAACGCGGTCGCCATGGTCACCGCGTCACCCCGGTGATAGGCCGCGTCGAAGCCCGCGTCGCCCAGCGCGGCGCGGGCCTCGCGGAAGGTCCGTTCCGCCTGCTCGACCGTCCGGTCCCCGGAACCGCGCACCGCGTCCGCCGCACCCAGCAGGTAGGCGGCCCGGCCCGGCTCGCCCTCCCGCAGCGCCAGATCCGCGATCCCGGCCAGCACCTGCGCGACCACCGGCGAGTCGTTCGAGTCCACCGCGACCCGGATCGCCGTCCGATGGCCGGCCCGGGCCTCCGGCAGATTCCCGGCGGCCCCCTCGATCAGGGCCGCCGTGCTGTGCGCCATGGCCCGGAACTGCGGCGCGAACGTCGACTTGTCGATCAGCCGGATCGCCGTCGCGTTGTGCTCCCGCGCCGCGTCCAGATCGTCCTCGGCCAGGGCGATCACCGCGTGACAGTGGTGCACCGACGCCATCACCTCGGGGATGCCCACCTCACGGGCGAACTCACGGGCCCGTTTCAGCAGCCGGCGCGCCTCCTCCGGCTCGCCACTCAACCACACCTGATGGGCCGTCTTCACGGCGAGCTGCGGCAGGTCCTCCCGCATACCCACCTCCTCCAGCAGCGCCAGCGCCTCCCGCTGCCAGCCCAGCGCCTGAGCGAAGTCACCGCGCGCCGCGGTCAGGTCGGCCAGCGAACTGAGCGTGAAACCGACACCCCAGCGGTCCCCGACCGTACGGAACCCGGCGAGCGCGTCCCGCAGATCGCCTCGGCCGCGGCCGCCGGCTCGCCCAGGTTCAGGCGCACCTGACCGACCAGCATCCGCGAGATGGCCCGCAACCACGGATCCGGGTCCTCGGCGAGCCGCTCCGCCCCGCCGTACCGGGCCTCGTCCGGCGCCTGCGAATAGATCGCCGCGAGCGGGCTGAGCAGGCGCAACGCCGGATGCCGGTCCTGCACCCCCACGGCGAGCCGCTCACCGGCCCGGAAAAGGATCTTCACCTCGTCGAACTCCATCGGGCCCTCGACACCGTTGAGCGCGGCGAACACGTGCACCAGCGCCAGATCGGCCTGATCGGCCGGCCCCGGCACGGCGATCAGCTCGGCACAGAGCCGTGCGCCCTCGGTCCGGTGCCCGTTCAGCCACCAGTACCAGCCCAGGTTCGCCGCCAGCGTCACCGCGTTCGCCCGGTCGCCCGCGGCGATCGCGTCCCGCACGGCCGCGTGCATGTTGTCGTGTTCGGCGCGGAGACGGCGCAACCAGACCAGCTGGTCGGCGCGACGCAGATGCGGCTCGGCCTCCCGCGCCAGGTCGATCAGATGGGCGATCAGAGTACGCCGTACCGCCTCGGTCTCACCCGCCTCGGCCAGGCGCTCCAGCCCGTACTCACGGATCGTCTCCAACATCCGGTACCGCCCGTCCGGGCCCAGGACCAGCAGCGACTTGTCGACCAGGGCGGCCGGCGGATCCAGGTCGGGCCCGCAGACCCACTCCACCGCGGTCACGTCCGCCCCACCGGGCAGCATCGCCAGCCGCCGCCACACCCGCCGCTCGTCGCCGGACAGCAGATCCCAGCTCCAGTCGACGACCGCGCGCAGTGTTCGGTGCCGGGGGAGGGCGGTGCGGCTGCCGCCGGTCAGCAGCCGGAACCGGTCGGCCAGCCGGTCCGCGAGAACCGCCGCGGGCAGAGTACGCAGCCGGGCGGCGGCCAGCTCGATGGCCAGCGGCATGCCGTCCAGAGCGCGGCAGATCCGTACCACCGGCTCGGTGTTCTCGCTGGTCAGCGTGAAGTGGGAGGTCCGGTCCAGGAGCAGTTGGACAGCCGGCGACGCGGCCGCCGCCACCGGATCGGCGTCGGCCGGCGGCAGGGCCAGCGGCTCCACCGGGAACAGCCGCTCACCCGCGATGCCCAGCGGTTCCCGGCTGGTCGCCAGCAGCCGCAGCCCCGGCGCGGCCCGCAGCAGCACGTCGGCCACCTCGGCGGCGGCCTCGATCAGGTGCTCACAGTTGTCCAGCACGAGCAGCATGTCCCGGCCGGCCAGCGCGTCCCGCAGCCGGGCCAGCGGCGTGACCGGCTCCGTGCGGCGCAGCGCCGGACCACCCAGGCGCAACGCGGACAGGATCGTCTGCGGCAGTTCGGCCGGGTCCCGTACCGGAGCGAGCTCCACCCGCCACACCGCACCCGGAACCGCACCGCCGACCTCGACCGACAGCCGGGTCTTGCCGCTGCCGCCCGGACCGGTCAGGGTGACCAGCCGGTGCCCGGCGATCAGGGCGCGCACCGCGCGCACGTCGGCGGCCCGGCCGACGAAACTGCTCACCTCGGCCGGCAGATTGCCCTCCCGGACATCGGTCTCCCGCAGCAGCTCCAGGTGCAGTCCGGCCAGCTCGGCCGACGGATCCACCCCGAGCTGCCCGCCCAGCCGCCGGCGGGCCTGCTCGAAGACGTCCAGCGCCCGGCCCCGGTTCCCGGCGACCCGCAACGCCCGGATCAACAGCGCGGCCAGCGACTCGTCCAGCGGATGCGCCGCGACCAGCGCCTCCAGCTCGGGAACCACATCCCGCCAGGCCATCTCCCCGGCCAGCCGGGCCCGCCGGGCGGCCAGCCGCAGGCCCGCCAGCCGCACCGCCTCCGGCCGCGCCACCTCGGGAAACTCCAGATCACCGCGCCACAGCCCGAGAGCCTTCGCCGGATCCTCCGCCACCAGCCGGGCGAACCGGTGCGCGTCGACCGTCTCCGGGTCGGTGACCAGGCGATATCCGGCCGGGGTGGCGGCCACGGCCAGACCCGGCACGGCCCGCCGCAACCGGGAGACCAGCGCCTGCAACGCGTTCGCCGCGGCCGCCGGCGGTGCGTCCCCCCAGACGCCGTCGATCAGCCGGCCCGCGGTCACCTCCCGGTTCGCGTCCAGGGCGAGCAGGACCACGAGGGTACGCAACCGCGCTCCCGCCACCGGCAGGAGCGACCCGTCCCCGTCCCGAACCTCGACCGGCCCGAGCACCGCGATCTCCACCCGGTAGATTCTGCCGTCCGCGGGCCTCCCCAGACAGTCCGGCACCGCCGGTGGTCCTCGGCCCGGCTTCGCCTTCGGTGGGGTCCGCACCGGCTCACTGGCAGACTGATCTTGTGGAGTTCGAGGTGCTTCCCGGGACACCCGGCCTGACGCTCGATCAGGTGGTGCACGTCCTGGTGCCGGGCCACGGCCGGAACCACGACGCCTCCGGGCTCACTCCCGGCGGCGCCGACCGCTGCCGTACCGCCCTGGCTCTGCACACGTTCCTCGACCGCGGGGTCGTCGTCTGCTCCGGCTACAAGTCACCGGCCGATCGCAAAGGGACCCTCCGGCAGGTGGCCGGGGAGACCTTCCAGGGCGTCCCCGAAGCCGACCTGATGCGCGCCTGGCTGCTGTCCGCGGGCGCCGACCCGGCGGTGCTCCGCGTCGAACGGCACTCCGTCGACACCGTCACCAACCTGCTCCGGGCCGAACACGAGGGCCACTTCGGTGACGACCGTCCCGTCGCCGTCGTCTCCCAGCGCGCCCACCTGCGCCGCATCCTGGCGGTGATCGCCCCGCGCACGCTGCGCCGCCCCTACCTGGGCGTCGTCGCCCCCGGTGGCGCACCCCACGAGAACCCGCTGGCCGCCCCGGTGAGCCGTCTGATCACCGCGGCACTGCCCGCCGACCCACCCGCCGCCATCGCGGCAGCCACCCACCGGGCCGCACGCCTCTGGCACCTCGCCGGGCTCCTGGGGAAACGGTCCTACTACTGAAGGACCACACGGCGAATCGTCTTCAGCTTAGTGCCGCCCACCGTCCCCGGTCACTCGGGTGAAAGACCGTGTGCCGACTGCGGAATCGTCCGTAAGGTCAGTGTCCGTCATCGATGTGACCGAGGAGGACGCCCTGCTGATCGACGAGGCCCGCCTGTCCTGGAACGACGAGACGACACACGCCCGGGTGCAAGGCCTGTCCCGCAACCCGGCTCTGCCGGACACCCTGGTGCCGCGGATCCTGGAACACCCCGCCGCCGACATCGTCCACGTGATGTACGGGCGCGACTGGTCCGATGAACTCTTCGACATCGTCGCCGCCCACCCCGACGTACGGCTCCGCGAAATGCTCGCCCGGTGTCCTCGCGTCACCGCGGGCCAGCGGATCAGGATGATCGACGATCCCGACCTCCACGTTCTCATGGCCCTCCTGGAGGGACCGTTCGCCGCGCGTTCGGAGCCGCTGCCCGGATGGGCGTACCGGAAGATCGCCGAACATCCCGCCGTGAGACGACGGCTGCCGCTCTACTTCCCGACGGAGCTGTCACGCGCCGCCGTGGCCGCGTTCGCCGCCGCCGACGACGAAGAGCTCGCCGCCTGGGCACGGGCCACATCGGAGCCGGAACCGATGACCGCCGAACGGGCCCGGACGATCGCCGCCGGTGACTCGCCCTGGGAGCGGCGGGACATCGCACTCGAACCGGACCTGCCCGCCGACGTCATCGTGACCCTGTCCGCGGATCCCGACCCGCGGGTCCGCACGTACGTCTCGATGCGGCCCGAACTCAGCGAAGCCGAACGCGCCGCGATCGGCTACCAGGTGTCCACGCACGACCGTCTACCCCGCCTCGACTGGGTCCTCGCCGCCGACGGTGCGCAACTGCAACGCTGCGTGTCCTCGGCGCACCCGGGACTGCGCCGCAGCGCCGCCTGCAACACGAGACTGACCACCGACCAGATCGCGGAACTCGCCGCCGACGACGACTTCCCGGTTCGGTTGCTCCTCTGCGAGAACCAGGAGGCCGTACCGACGGACCTCGTCGTGCGCACCTACCTGGAGGCCCGCGTCATCACCCGCGGCGAATTGTTGTCGCATCCGGCGATCGTCGGCGCCGACCTCACCGGGTACGCGGACTCACCGCACTGGGGTGCACGCGCCCTCGTCGTCCTCGACCGCCGGGCCCCGGCCGAACTGATCGAACGCCTCAGCCGGGACGAGCACCCCGGTGTCCGGAGCTGGGCCGCCCACGACACGCGGCTGTCCCTCCAGCGGCTGCTGGAACTCCTCGAGGACCCGGAGACCGCGACGGCCGCCGCCGCCAACCCGGGACTGCCCGCCGAACTCATGGCGGCGATCCTCGAAGCGCCGATCGGCTCCGGCGATCCGCCGCCGGGCGCCGCCCCGTCGACCGGCAGCTGACCGGCGGGCAGCGTTCCACCCACGTCAGGCGCCGGGTGTCGTACCACCGCGGTACCTGGACGGAGAATCGGGCAGGTCGTCGGCCGGCGGAAGGGGCGGCGCCGTACGGGTCCGGAGAGCGACGACCAGGGCGCTCACCGCGATCACACCGATCAGGGACAAGAAGAGAAACAGCTCCATGCGTCCCAGTGTGGGCGCCTGGAACAATGCCCCGGGTGAGCGCCTTCGACGACATCAGCCGCGCCAGCGAGGACCTGATCTTCGCGGCCCTCGACTACGCGGTGGAGAACGCCGGCATCTCCCCGGCCGGATTCACCCCGTTCGCCTTCTTCGACAGCGCGAGCGGTCGCGGCCTGACCCGGTACGTCTCCGGCGACGGCTCCAACCTCCAGGAGTGCCAGGACGCCGGCCGAGCCGCCCTGCAGACCGTCGAGGCAGGTGTCACCTGCGTCGTCCTGGCATGGGACGGCTACTACACCCACCAGGGCGAACGCAGCGAGGCCGTCTTCGTCGAGGGGTACGAGATCGGCCAGGACCACGGTCTGCTGCTCGCCCAGCGCTACACCCGCACGGACGGCGCCGTCCGCCCGGTCGGCAACCCGGCCCTGATCGGCCGGCCGGACCCACTCGTCCACCGGGTGACCGGTTAGAGGGCCTTCGGTCTGGTATCAGGCGGAGGCCGTGCCGGTCCAGCAACCGTGAGGCGTCGCGGTCTCTGAAGGGCTCCACCCAAGCCCGGCTCACCCCGAGCCGGCATCGCCGCCGCCCGTCTTCACATGACTGCCGGGCACGCCGGGCACGTCGATCAGCGCACACCATCGCTCAACGTGGGCTCTCGCCTCGCTCTGGCAGGCCTAGGCGCACACGATCCGTCGATTGCGTGCGTTCATCGGGGTGATGGGAGCGACAGGAGCCCACACAAGCGTTGCGTGCGCTTCCGTCGTGGTTTCGAGTTGGGTTGTGCCCTGGTTGGGCCGGATGATCTTCGGGGCCCGCCGGGCCCCGATCGAATCACGTCCGGGTGGTTCACCGGCTGCACGCCCCCCTCTAACTGCGACGTACCGGATGCTCGGCGCTCCTTGGGGTCACTACTGTGCCGGGCCCTTTCCGAATTCCGCGTTCAGGAAGGTGACCTCGGTGGCGGCGAGGTACTGATGCCGCTCTTCAAGGAACACCTTGGTGTGCGGCTGCTGCTCGTGCGCTTCGAAGGCATCGCGGTCCGCGTACAGCTCGTAGAAGACCCGGACCAACGGCTCCTCCGGGACGGAATGTACGACATAGGCGAGTGTGCCCGGCTCGCGCTCCCGGATGCCGGTGACAGTCCTCCGGACCAGGTCGTCGAAGCCCCGCACCGCATCCAGGTCACGCGCCGTGAAGCGCACGACCAGCCCGAATCCCCTGCTCATGATGGTTCCCTTCCGGTGGTCGGACGTCCCGGACCGCACCCGGTCGCCGGCCGACGGCGCGCTCGGCGTACGCGAAACGGCGGCCACACCGGCTGGGAGCCGGGCATGACCGCCGTTCCTCACGTCGTGCCCGCGTGGGGCCCAGGATCAGACCGGCGAGTGAACCCGCCGGTCAGACCCAGGGTCGACGTCAGACGTTGTAGTACATCTCGAACTCGTGCGGGGTCGGGCGGAGCCGGACCGGGTCGATCTCGTTGGTGCGCTTGTAGTCGATCCACGTGGAGATCAGGTCGTCGGTGAAGACGCCACCGGCGGTGAGGAACTCGTGGTCGGCCTCTAGGGAGTTGAGCACGGCGTCGAGCGAACCCGGCACCTGCTTGACGTCGCCCCACTCCTCCGGCGGGAGGTCGTAGAGGTCCTTGTCGATCGGGGCCGGGGGCTCGATCTTGTTCTTGATGCCGTCGAGGCCGGCCATCATCTGGGCCGAGAACGCCAGGTACGGGTTCGACGACGGGTCCGGCACGCGGAACTCGATGCGCTTGGCCTTCGGGTTGCTGCCGGTAACCGGGATGCGGGTGCAGGCTGAGCGGTTGCGCTGCGAGTAGACCAGGTTGACCGGGGCCTCGTAGCCGGGCACCAGGCGCCGGTACGAGTTGACGGTCGGGTTGGTGAACGCGAGCAGCGACGGCGCGTGGTGCAGCAGGCCGCCGATGTACCAGCGGGCCATGTCGGACAGGCCGGCATAGCCGGTCTCGTCGTAGAACAGCGGCTCGCCGTTCAGCCACAGGCTCTGGTGGGTGTGCATGCCGGAGCCGTTGTCACCGAAGAGCGGCTTCGGCATGAACGTCGCCGTCTTGCGGTGCTCCCAGGCGGTGTTCTTGATGATGTACTTGAACAGCTGCATCTGGTCGCCGGCGTGCAGCAGCGTCGAGAACTTGTAGTTGATCTCGGCCTGGCCGGCGGTGCCGACCTCGTGGTGCGAGCGCTCGACGGTGAAGCCGGTGTCGATCAGGCGGCGCACCATGGCGTCACGCAGGTCGCTGTAGTGGTCGACCGGGGAGACCGGGAAGTAGCCACCCTTGTAGGCGGTCTTGAAGCCCTTGTTGCCGCCCTCCTCCTCGCGGCCGGAGTTCCAGGCGCCCTCGATCGAGTCGATGTAGTAGAACGACTGGTGCGCGGAGGTCTCGTGGCGGATCGAGTCGAAGATGTAGAACTCGGCCTCGGCACCGAAGTAGGCGGTGTCGGCGATGCCGCTGGCGGCCAGGTAGGCCTCGGCCTTCTTCGCCACGTTCCGCGGGTCGCGGGAGTAGGCCTCGCGGGTGAACGGGTCGTGGATGAAGAAGTTCAGCGCGAGGGTCTTCTGGATCCGGAACGGGTCCACGAACGCGGTCGCCACGTCCGGGAGCAGCATCATGTCGGATTCGTGGATGGCCTGGAACCCGCGGATCGAGGATCCGTCGAAGGCGAGGCCGTCGGTCACCACACTGTCGTCGAACGACTCGACCGGGATGTTGAAGTGCTGCATCACACCCGGGAGGTCACAGAAACGTACGTCGACGAACTTGACGTCCTCGTCTTTGAGGTATCGCAGGAGTTCCTCGGGATTGGCGAACACACGTCCTCCTGGCACAGTTTTCCGATACCGGGCGGCATGAGCCGCCACCTGGCAAGGCTGGTCGCGACGTTATGGGTCCGGGGTTGCCCCGGCGTATCCCTATTGTTTCTGCCGTGTTACGTAGTGCGTGGAGCAGGCACGGCGAGAGCGCGACCCGGTCAACCGGACCATATCGCGTACCCTCGGCACCCGTGGTTGCTTTGAACGAGGCTGCCGGGCTCGGCCCGCGGCTCGGCGCGCTCGTGATCGACTGGGTGCTCTGTCTGCTGATCGCCGGGCTCTACGCGACCCCGGCCGAGAAGGCGTGGCCGGCGGTGCTCGTCCTGGTCCTCGCCAACACCTTCTTCCTCGGGCTGTTCGGCCAGACGCCCGGCATGCGCCTGCTCCGGGTCCGCTGTGTCTCCTATCCGGACGGTGGGGTCCTCGGCCTCGGCCGGGGGCTGCTGCGGGCGGTGCTGCTCGGCCTCTTCGTCCCGGCGATCATCCTGAACGGTCAGGGCCGGGGCCTGCACGACCGCGCCGCCGGGTCGATGGTGGTGGCGGTGCCCCGGTCACCGGCCCCGTAGCGCACGGCCGATGTCCTGCTCCGGATGGTCGTCACCGCGTCCCGTCACCACACCGCCGCCGGGTGTGCGTACCCCGAACGCCTGATCGTCGGTGATCGGATCGCCGGGTGAGTGAACCGGGATCGGTTCGCCGCCGCCTCGCCGTTTGCCCAGCTCCGGCGCGACCGTGCCGGGCCGGTTCGGCTCGGCGGCGTCCTCCGGCCGGGTGGCCGCACGGCTGCGCAGACCCCACGGGCCGCCGTCCGGGCGGGCGCGTTCCGGCGCGTCGATGACACCGTCGCCGGCCCGCCGGCGGGCGGACTCCGCGCCGAACATGTCCGACCAGGCGGTCGGCCCGCGGTCCGCGCGCGGCGGCCGGTAGGGCGGGGGAGCGGCCGGCGAGACCGGCCGGTTCAGCACCGGCGGCGCGGTGCCGCCGGGCCGCTGCGCGGCGGTGGGGCGCCGGGTCTCCGCGGCGCTTCCGGGCCGCGTGCTGCGATCGTCGACCGGATTCTTCAGTACGGGCGGAGCGGCCGGCGTGGGCGGCGGGCCGAAGGTGTTCGTTCCCGGCGGACGGCCGGGCCCCCCGGGACGCCCGCGGTCCCCGGGCCGTCCCGGCGTGGGCGGCGGGGGAGTGACCCCGGGCGTGTTCCGGGGCGGCCCGCCGTTCGGGGTCTGCGGGAGCGGGGTCGTCGCGCCGGGCCGGGCCCGCCGGTCGCCGGTCCGTCCGGGCGTCGGCGGCGGGGTGACACCGGGTGTACCGCGGCCGGGCCGTGCGGTGGCCGGCGGCGGAGTGACACCGGGCGTCGTACGGCCGGGCCGGCTGGTGGGCGGCGGCGGGGTGACACCGGGGGTGGTGCGTCCCGGGCCGCCGGTCTGCGGCGGCGGGGTGACACCCGGAGCGGTCCGGGTGGGCCGCTGGCCGGGACGCCCGGTCGGTGCGGGGACGGCCGCCGGGCCGGTGCGCCGGATCTCCCGGCCGCCACCGGGAGGAATCGCCGGCACGACCGGTCCCGACGGCCGCCGGATCGTGCGCCCGGGCGGCAGCCCGCCGGGCGGAATCACCACGTTCGGGCCGCGACCGGGCCGGCCCACCTGCGACGGGGGGCCGGGCCGCGCGGTGCCGGGCGGGATCACCGTCGGCCCACCGGTTCCCGGCGGCACGGTGCCGGGAACGGCACCGGGAACAGTGCCCGGAACCGGCAGCGGTGGCGTCCCCGGCGGCAGCGTCGCCGGCGGCGGCAGGACACCGGGCGGCAGGGCACCACCGGGTTGCGGCAGCGGGACGCCCGGCGGCAGGGTCCCGGGAGGTGTGACACCGGGCGGCAGGGACCCCGGGGGTACGACACCAGGCTGCGGAAGTTGCACACCCGGGGGCACCAGACCCTGGGGCGGGTTCCGGCCCGGCAGTTCGACCCCGGGCGGCGTGTTCCCGACCGGCACGACCGGCAGCGCCGGAGTGGTCTGCCCCGGACCGCCGAGCTCGCCCGGACCACCGAGGCCGGGCCCGCCACCGGGCTGGTTGAGCACGGCGTTCATCGGTTGCACCGGCGGACCGGACCCGTTGGACAGCACCGCGATGTAGTCGAAGAACTGATCGCCGTAGTGCTGGGCCAGCCGCTGTGCCTCGATCCGGTACCGGTCGCGGACCGCCGCCTGCTCCTCGGAGACGAACTCCTGGGCCGCGGCGTCCCAGCCCTGGCCCTCGGTCACCCATGCCTCCAGGTTCTCCAGGAAGCTGACGTCGGTCGCCGCCGTCAACTCCCGCCGGTAGTCGGCCTCCAGGCGGGTCATCGCGTACCGGGCCTCGGTGGAGACGTTGACCAGGTGCCGCAGCGCGGTGACGTTCTGCTGGGCGGCGTCCATCCACATGTCCAGGTAGGCCAGCGTCTCGCCGGGACCCATCTTCAGGAACGCGTCCCGGGCGGCCGGCGACTGCCACGACTCGTCGCGCAGCACGTTGCTCTGCCCGATCAGGAAACCGCGGACGTCGGCCAGGAACGCCCACGCGTTCTGCCACTGGTCGGCGAGCGCCGCCATCTCCTCCGGGTGCATGTTCCGGATCCGTACCGAGATCTGCTCGACGGTGTCCGGGTTGCCCGGTCCGGGCGGCGCCGTGTACGGCAGCGTCGACGGCGGATAGCTGCCGTAGTGGGTCTGCCCGCTGTACGGGCTGTACCCGTAGTTCGGGTTGGCGGTGAAACCGTAGTGGTCAGCCATCGTCTCAGCCGATCGCCTGGTGCCGGCCACCACTGGTGGCGATGCCGGTCACGATCCGGTTCTTCTCCACGAGGTCGCCCTCCTCATCACGTTCCGAGACGACCTGGACCTGCTCGCGGGTCGCCGGGTCGGTGCTCTCCACCGTCCGGTGCACGGTCTCGCCCGCCCCGTCGCGGACCTCGGTGCTGTGGCCGACCACCCGGTCACCGTCGAACTCGGTGCGTGTCTCGGTCGTACCGGTCGGTCTGCCGTCGGCCCCGAAGCTCTCCTGAACGGTGATCTCCGCACCGCCGGTGACCCGGGTCGACGTGCGGGTGGTCACCGACGACACCGTCTCGCCGTCGCGGCCGAAGATCGTGGTCGTGACCGTCGTCGCCCCGCCCGGCGGCGTGAACGTCAGCACCTCGCGGCGCTCCCCGCTCGGGCCGGTCGCCGTCTGCATCGACTGGTAGGCCGAGAGCGGGACGTTCGCGGTCACCGTCCAGTCGCGGCTGTCCGCGGCCGGGGGCAGTGCGGCCAGCGCCGACTGCTGCTCCCGGAACGTGGTGCCGACCCCGGCGGGAAGCCCGGCCGGGCGCGGGACCGTCACGTCGCCGTACGCGAAGAGAACGTCGTTGAGCGAGGCCGCACCGACCGCGTCGCCGGATCCGTAGCTGTCCGCGACCGTGCGCGCGGCACTGCCGATGTTGCCGACCGACTCGGCCAGCTTCTGCAGGTAGACGGTCAGCTCGCCGGCGTTCGCCACCAGCCGGGCCCGGACCGCGTCCGCCTCGCCCAGCACCTCACCGGTGAACGCCTGCCCCGGAATCTCACCGAGCGGCCGCAGATACGCCGCGCGGGCCGCGACGTCGGCCTGCTGACCCGCCAGAGAGGCCGCGTACGCCCGGAGCCCGTCCAGGTCCACGTCGACCGCCGGCCCGCCGCCCAGCCACGGCGCGCCCATGTTCTTCGCGGTCTGCTCCGCGTAGGGATTGTCTGCGGCCATCACGCCCTCCCCCGTCGATAACGTCACCGCAATTGATCAATTGATTCTGGTGACGTTGGAGAGTACGCGCGCATCCCGGATCAGGTTCGACGAGATTCATTTGAAAAAGCTTCGAACCGACTCCGGACCGATGGCGTACGGAGAGGCATAACCCACTGGCGGACCGGACCGGAACGCCGGACACGAGAATCGGGGAGAGATCGTGGCAGGAACGCCGGGCATGGGTCAGGTCCATGCCACTCAGGAACAGCTCAACTCCATGGCGACCCGGTGCTCCGACACCGGTCAGAACATCTCGCGGGGCATGACCCAGTTGCTCGGCCAGATCCAGGGCCTCAGCGGCGGCGCCTTCGCCGGTACCGCGAACAACGCCCTCCAGGACGTCTCGGCGCAGCTCAACGACGGTCTCGCCAAGATCATGCAGGCGCTGGACGAGCTCGGCGGCAAGATGTCGTCCGCCTCGCAGACGTACGGCGTCAACGACGACGAGGCCGCGCAGGCCATCCGTGGCGCCGCTACCGGTGGTGGCGACAGCGCCGTTCTCAGTGCCCTTCGCGGCTGACCCGAATCGGAGACAGAATCATGAACATCACCTACAACTTCGGACAGATCGCCGACACCTCGGCCTCCATCAACAGCTTCCAGGGCCAGATGGACCAGCAGCTCAACGACCTGTACACCGCCTTCACCCAGCTCTTCGCCCAGGACTGGACCGGCGCGGCCGGCACCGCCTGCGACGAGGCCCGGCAGAAGTGGAACCAGGGCGCCACCGAGATCAAGCAGGCACTGGCCAGCGTCGGCGTCAAACTCGGCGCCTCAGCCGAGCGGATGCAGCAGGTCGACGCACAGATCGCCGCCAACATGTGACCATTCCACTGCGCTTCCCCGATCGGCCGCCGGAAATCCACCGGCGGCCGATCATCGGCATTTTCGCGCGAATTTCAGAAGGTGCACGAGGCTGTTCGTAAACAAGATCTTCCGGGTGGGTGAATGCCCGTACCGATGGCGGAGGATTCATGCCATGAGAACCGCGACGCTTCTTTCGGCCCGGCCGCTGCTCTCGATCATCCTCACCTTTTCCGCCGCCACCCTGACCCCCGTCGCGGCCCGGCCGGCCGCCGCCCCCTTCCCGCCGGCCGCCGCCCTCTCCCCGCCGGCGACCCCGGTCATGGCTTCACCGGCCCGCGCGGCGGCGGGCCTCGCAGCGCCGCCTCCGGAGCCGCCGCGTCTGGTGGTGTCCGGTCCCGTTGCACCGGTTCGGGCCGCATCGGCTCACGCGGTGCCCGGTGTCGTGGCGTCCGGTCTTGTGGCGTCGGGTCTTGTGGCGTCCGGTCTTGTGGCGTCCGGTCTCACGGTTCCCGGTCTCGTGGGGGCCGGTCGTGACGCGTCGGGTCTCGTGGCATCCCGTCTCGACGCGTCGGGTCTCGGGGCGTCGGGCCTTGTCGTGTCCCGTCTCGTTGCGCCGGGGCAGAACTGTGCGCAGCCGGGGCAGGATCGGGTCAACGGGTCGTGGGCTCGCGTCATGTTGCAGGCCGACGCGATCCGGGCGCTGGCGGACCGTGGGCCTACCCGGGTCGCGGTGCTCTCCACCGGTGTCGACAGTGGGCAGCCGCAGCTCGGCGACCGGGTGCTGACCGGAGCCGACACCGTCGACAACGCGGGCGGTGCCGATCAGGACTGCACCGGAACCGGCACCCAGGTGGCCGGCACCGTCAGCGGCCGGCCGGACGGCGGGGAGGGCGACGCCGCCGGCCTCGCACCGGGCGCCACGATCCTGCCGATACGGGTGATGCCCGACGACCCGGCCGGCTCCGAACCCACCGCCGGCACCCTCGCCCGCGGCATCCTCACCGCCGTCGAGAACGATGCCGACGTGGTGGTCGTGGCCGCGCCGGTCTACCAGGACGACCCCACCCTCGCATCGGCCGTCGAAACAGCCCTCGCTCAGGACGTCGTCATCGTGGCCGCCGCCGGTGACCTGGGCTCCCGGGACGACGGCAACCCCGACCCGTACCCCGCTTCCTATCCCGGCGTAATCGGCGTCGGCGCCATCGACCAGACCGGCCAGATCTGGTCGAAATCCCAGTTCGGGGAGTACGTAGACCTGGTCGCCCCCGGCGTCGCAGTGCCCACTCTCCAAACCGGGCGCGGCGTGGTCGAGGCCGACGGCACCGCGATCGCCGCCGGTTTCGTCGGAGCCGCCGCCGCCCTGCTCCGGGCCGGTGACCGCGACCTGCCACCCGCCGAGGTGACCCGCCGCCTGATCGCGACCGCGAGTCCCGCTCCCGCCGGGCCCGCCTTCGGCGCCGGAGTGGTCAACCCCTACGCGGCCCTGACCGCCCGGGTGGTCGACACCGACGCCCGCCGCCTCCCCGCCCTCGAACCGGCCCCCGTCCCCGACAACACCCCTGAACTGCGCCGCCGTGCCATCGCCGTCAACACCGCCGTCGTAGCCGCCGTCCTGGTCACCGCGCTGCTCCTGACCGCCGCCGCGTTCCGCCGAAGCCGCCGCCGAACCTGGCGTCCCGGTCTGCCCCCCGACCTGCCGACCCCAGCCGAGCCCCTCGAACCCGGCCCTCCCGTCATGCTCCTAGACACCCCACCCCGACCCCGGAAGTAAACCCACGTCCCGCCGTCAGCCCCCTCCGAGCGGTGACCCGCCAGCCACTGATCCACCCACCGTCCCGCCTGCCGTGCCTCCGCCGCCCCATCGCCCGGGGCGCCGCTGCCTCTCATGCGGTTCCGTTGCCCGGGCGCCGCTGGCTTCCGTGCGATCCTGCTGTTCGGGTGCTGTTGTCCTTCGTGCGGTTCTGCTGCGTGGGTGCAGTGCCCGCTCCGATGGTGCTGCTGCTCGGTGAGCGAGGTGCAGCACCATCCGCCGGAGACGTCAGCTCGCGTCCGCGCGACGGGTCAAGATCTTGTCTGGTTGGTCGTGGCCGCTGTCTCAAGGACGCTGAGACAGCGGCCACGACCAGCCGAGATCTACCGGCCGGAGACCCCGTCGTCGACATGGCGCCATTTGCCGCTATCTGGCCTCTGCTTTCGGCGGATGATCTTGCGAATGGTGCCTGCACGAAGCATCCGCCCGCATGCGTTGACGGTTCTGCCTTGTGCCGATCGGACTCGTGGTCGTGGTCGTGGTCGTGGAGACCACAGCACACGATCGCCGATCGTGTGCCTACATCGTCGCTATCACGGTGATGAGAGTCCACGGTCTGACCTGTGTGGACGCGGGTCGTCGGTATGGCGATGGTCGGCGCACACGATCAGGCTGTGTGTGCTTCCGTCGCTGACTACAGCTTCACGCTCGGGGAAGGCGGGTGATCTGCCCGACCGTTCGGCCTGGTTCTCACCGCGGCTCAAGGGTGTGAGGGCGCGCCTTGTGGGTGGCCGTTCGTGGGCTGGCTGCCAGGGGGCAACTCTGGGGGGACGGGCATCCCCACCAAGGAGAACGATCTCCACTGCGCCCGATCACGGCCATCGCGCCCGGCTATTTCGCAAGGCCGGACGACCTCGCCCATGCCGGACGATACCTACAGTGCTGAATGATCCTTGTCGAACCGGACGGTCGCAGGCTTGCCGAACGGTCTCGACCAGGCCAGACGACCTCCGCAATGCCGACGGACTCGGTCACGTCGGACTATCTCTACAATGCCGGACGATCCTTATCTAACCGGACGCTCTCTAATCTGCCGAACGGTCTCGGCCAGGCCAGACAACCTCCGCAATGCCGACAGTCTTTGCCATGCCGGATGGTCTCGGCCGTTCAAACGGTCGGCCATGCGGAGGATCTCGGCCATGTGGAGGGTCTCTACCTGGCTTGGCTGGGGTGCGGGATTTGGGTTGGGTTCGGGTGGGGTGGTGGGGGCGGGATCGCAGCCCGGCGGGGGGGGTGTGGGGCGGGAGGGGGCGCCTGCCCGGCGCGGGAGCAGGTGGGGCGGGGTGGTGTGGTCGGGGAGGGGTGGTTCGTACCGGATGAGGGGTTTCAGTTGGGGTTGGCGGCGGGGAGGCCGGCGGCGGCCGGGTCCAGGGTGACGCCCGGCGGGATGGCGTTGATCAGGGCGGTGGGGATCTCGGCGGCCAGTGCGGGGGTGTAGCCGAGGCGGGCGAGAGCGTCGGGGTTCGGGATGGGGTGGCGCAGGCCCACGTCGGTGACCAGGGCGAAGCTGCCGGAACCGGGTACGCGGACGAGGGCGAACCGGCCGCCGCCGACCTGGATGCGGTCGGCGAGGAGGCGGCCGGAGCCGGCGGTGCCGCTGGTGGGGATGGCGGCGTCGTAGGCCGAGGCCGGGCCGCCGACGGTGAGGTCGGGTGGCTTGGCGGCGTCGCGGGTGACGGCGCAGGCGGATTCGTCGGCGGCCACGGCGGCCAGGCGGGGGACCTGGTCGGGGCCGCGGACGTTCGCGTCGCCGGTGTTCGGGGCGCGGCTCTCGGGGATGTCGGTGAGCTGGTCGACGGCGATCTTGCGGGGTTCGCCGAAGTCCGCCGAGGCGCTGAGGACGACCTGCTGCACCGAGGTGATCGGGGCGCGGCCGTCGTCGAGGATCAGGTTGAACTGGCGGCCGCTGCCGGTGTCGGTGACCAGGATGTCGCCGATGTCGAAGCCGGGGGCCGCCTCGGACGCGTCGCCGAGGTCGTCGACGGTGATCGGGGCGATGTCGGTGCCGGACGGGAGGGCGTTGAGCCAGGCGGTGCCGATGCGGGTGGGTGCCTGGTTGCCGAAGAGGGCGACGACCGTGGTGCGTTCCGGGATGCGGTGTTTGCGGCCCTGCCAGATCAGGTGGGTGGCGGTGTCGTCGGTGACCAGCAGCGCCCGGTCGCCGAGCGGGGTGCCGGCCGGGCCGGTGGCCCCGACCAGCAGGATCGACGTGGGGCGGTCGCCGGGGATCGCGCAGATCGCCCACGGGAGTCCGGCCTGGCGGGCCGGTTCGGGCAGCGAGGCGGGAGCGCCGGCGATGCCGATGGTGACGCCGCGGGGGGTGCCGGCCAGGGATTTCGCGGCGATCCGGAAGACCGGTGGGTTGGGGCGGCCGGACGCCAGTTTCGCCGAGGTGAAGTTGAGTGCCGGGTTGAGGCGGCCGCGCAGGTAGACGAAGCTGGCGCCGGTCTCCCGCTCGACGACGACCGAGCCGTCCTGCTGCCACTGGCCGGCGCCGGTACGGGTGAGCAGGCCGTAGATGCCGAACCCGGCGGCCACCAGGACCGCCACCATCAGGCCGCCGAACAGGGCGCCGATGCCGCGGCGCAGCGGGGACTGGGCCGGGTCGGTCTCCCGCATCACGAACGCCGAGATCACCCGCTGGTTCATGAACTGGTACGACTGCAACTGATCGCGGCGGGAGATCATCCCCGGTTCACCCGCCGATCGAGGCGAACAGGCCCCGGATGCCGTCGAAGACGCCGGCCACCGCGCAGGCCAGCGGAATCAGCGCCATGATCGCGATGATGTCGAGGATGTCGCCGGCACGCCCCAGGTAGGGCGACGGCGCCTTGCGGCTGTAGATCAGCGCGGACGGCAGGGCCACCGCGGTGACCACGGCGGCCAGCACGACCAGGACCACCCCGGAGACGGCGCCGGTGACGACCGGCCCGACGCCCAGACCGGCCAGGCCGAGCAGGCCTGCGGTCAGCAGCGGCACCCGCTGCTGCGGGGTCGGCAGCAGACGGGCCCGCAGCAGGAGGGCGACGATCGCCGCGATCATCAGGAGTACGGCCGCCGTGCCCGGCCCGGACAGGGCCAGCCAGGTCATCGCCGCGATGCTGCACACCGCCGCGGACAGGATGAACCCGGTCAGCACCTCGGACGCGCGCACCACGGCCGCGAACACGTCCGCCCGGCGCGGCATCTGCTGGTCCTGGAGGATCTCCTCGGCCCGGTTCGGCAGGTCCGGGAAGGGCAGCCGGCCGATCCCGCCGGCCAGCACCGGATAGGCCGGAAGCAGGCCGATCACCGTGGTCAGGGCCACCGCGGCGGCGCCGTCGGCGGACACCCCGGCCAATGCCAGGGTCGCCGCGAGCAGGCCGGTCAGGGCGGCCGCCATCCCCGCCACGAAGAACCGGGTCGGCCCGGCCACCCCGGCATGCCCGAGCACACTGATCACCAGCAGCGCGGACGAGCCGAGGACCAGCCCGGCGGCACCGACGTCGAGGAAACCGCCGCCGGGTTCGGTGAGCAGCCAGGCGCCGCCGAAGAACGCGTACGGCAGACCGCTCGCCGCGACCACCCCGCCCGCGCTCGCGTCCTTGAACGCCCGCGACAGCAGGATGCCGAGCACCGCGCACGCCAGGGAGACGACGAGCGCGATCACGCCGGGCAGCACCCAGCCGGGGCCGGTGGCGGCCAGCCCGGCCAGACCGAGCAGCAGGGCTCCGGCGGTGACGGCGAGGCCGCAGTGCCGGGTGGCGGCCGGGCTCCACGTGCGGCCGGCCCGCCGGGAACCGCTGGCGATCACCTCGACGACGTCGTCGTACGCCAGCTCGGGCCAGTCCTCCCGGGCCGGGTCCAGGTGCAGCAACTCGCCGTCGCGCACACCCTGCGAGGCCAGATTGCGGCCGGGTTCCAGGGTGGTGCCGGTGGCCCGGCGCAGCACCCAGCCGCCGTAACGCTCGGACGGTTCGCCCAGGGCGCCCTCGGCGTGCCGCAGCAGATGCGGCAGCAACTCGGCGACGAGCATGTTGTCGGGCAGGGCGAGATCGAGGCGGCGGGTCGGCGCCGCGATGGTCACCCGGGCCAGGGAGGGCCCGCTTGCTGCGGGTGCGCTCACAGTGGACAACGTAGCAGGATCGCCCACCGATGACGGATAGGATGATGTCGCTACGTCACACGCGGGGAGCCCAGAGTGACAGTAACGATCATCAAGCGGCCACCGCGCCGGCCCGCGCCCGTGATGCCGTCCGGCGAGGTCCCGCTCGATCCGCCGCCGGAGATCCCGCCGCCGCAGGGCAAGGGCTGGAGCCGGATGCTGATGATCCTGCCGATGGGTGCGGGCGCCGCGGCCATGGGCCTGATGATGGGCGCGCAGCGGGGCGGCCCGATCACCTACGTGGCCGGTGCGATGTACGGGGTGTCCATCCTCGGCATGTTCGCGATGATGCTGACCAACACCTCCGGCCCCGGCAAACGCGAGATGATCGAGGCCCGCCGGCAGTATCTGCGGCATCTGTCCCAGCTGCGGGCCCAGGTGCGCAACACGATCCGGCAGCAGCGGGAGGCGCTCTACTACCGCAACCCCGACCCGGAGACGCTGTGGACGTTCACCGACAGCGGTCGCCTGTGGGAGCGCCGCCGTGGTGACGCCGACTTCACCGTGGTCCGGATCGCGGTCGGCCCGCAGGAGGTGGCCACCCGGCTCGTCCCGCCGCAGACCCGCCCGGTCGACGATCTGGAGCCCCTGTGCACGATGGCGCTGCGCCGCTTCCTGAACACCTACTCGGTGGTGCCGGACCTGCCGGTGTCGGTGGCGCTGCGCGACTTCTCGCACATCTACGTGCGGGGCGCCGGCCGCCCGGCACACGACTTCACCCGCGCCCTGCTCGCCCAGATGGTCACCTTCCACGCCCCCGACGACCTGCGCATCGGCGTCTGCGTGCCGGACCACGAGCGCGCCCGGTGGGAGTGGGTGAAGTGGCTGCCGCACACCCAGCACCCGGGCAAGACCGACGCGGTCGGGCCGGTGCGCCTGGTCGCGCCGAGCGTGCCCGCGCTGGAGGCGATGCTCGACGACGTGCTGGTCAACCGGTCCCGGTTCGACCCGGCCGGTGCGCCCGGCGGCGGCCCGCACGTCATGGTGATCATCGACGGTGGGTCGACGGCCGGTTCCGACCATCTGATGACCGAGGGCGGCGTCGCCGGTGTCACCATCGTCGACCTGTCGGTGCCCCCGCCCCGGCTGCTCGACGACAGCTCGGTGGTGCTGGAGATCGCCGCCGACGGCGCGGTCACCGGCACCACGATGGACGGTCCCACCGAGGTGGGCCGGGCCGACGTGCTGAGCCTGCCCGAGGCCGAGGTGCTGGCCCGGGAGCTGGCGCCGCTGCGGCTCTCCGCGGCCTCCCAGGCGGATGCGCCGGCCATCTCGCAGGACACCGGGCTGGCCGACCTGCTGGAGCAGGACGATCCGTACGGGATCGATCTGAACGAACTGTGGGCGAGCCGGCCGAACCGGGACCGGCTGCGGGTGCCGATCGGGGTCGGTGCCGACGGCCGCCCGGTCGAGCTGGACCTCAAGGAGTCCGCGCAGGACGGCATGGGCCCGCACGGCCTGCTCGTCGGCGCGACCGGCTCCGGCAAGTCGGAACTGCTGCGCACGCTGGTACTGGCGCTGGCCATGACCCACAGCCCGGAGATCCTCAACCTGCTGCTGGTCGACTTCAAGGGCGGCGCCACGTTCGCCTCCCTGGACCGGCTGCCGCACACCGCCGCGATGATCACCAACCTGGAGGACGAGCTGCCCCTGGTGGACCGGATGCTCGGCGCCATCCAGGGCGAGCTGACCCGGCGGCAGGAGCTGCTGCGCAAGGCCGGCAACTACGCGTCCCAGCGCGACTACGAGCGGGCCCGGTCGGCGGGGGTGCCGTTGGCTCCGCTGCCCAGCCTGCTCTTCATCGTCGACGAGTTCTCCGAGCTGCTCAGCGCCCGCCCGGACTTCATCGACATGTTCGTCCAGATCGGACGGGTCGGGCGGTCCCTCGGCATCCATCTGCTGCTGGCCTCGCAGAAACTCGAGGAGGGGCGGCTGCGCGGGCTGGAGTCGCACCTGTCGTACCGGATCGGCCTGCGGACGTTCTCGTCGATGGAGAGCCGGGCCGTGCTCGGTGTGCCGGACGCGTACGAGCTGCCCCGGTCACCGGGGCACGGCTATCTGCGGACCGGCACCGAGGGGCTGATCCGGTTGAAGGCGGCGTACGTCTCCGGGGCGGTCCGGCAGAACGGTGACCTGCCCGGCGCCGGCAGCCGCGGAGGGAACCCGGTCCGGGACTTCTCCACGTTCTATGTGGCTCCGCTGCTCACCACGTCGGAGGAGGACGCCGCGCCGGTGGAGGAGACCACGGTCGGGGACACCCTGATCGAGGTACTGGTCCGGCAGATGGAGGGCAAGGGCGCGCCCGCCCACGAGGTGTGGCTGCCGCCGCTGGACAAGGCGTCCACGCTGGGGCAGATGCTGCCGCCCGCGATCACCGTCCCGGAGCGGGGGCTGACCGTCGACGCCGAGGACCGGTACGGGGCGTTGCACGCGCTCGGCGGGATCATCGACAAGCCGTACGACCAGCGGCGCGATCCGATGTGGCTGGATCTCTCCGGCGCGGCCGGCAACGTGATGATCGTCGGGGCGTCCCAGTCCGGCAAGTCGAACCTGCTGCGTACCCTCGTGGTCAGCCTGGCACTGACGCACACCCCGCGGGAGGCGCAGTTCTACGGGCTCGACTTCGGTGGCGGTCCGCTCAGCGCGCTGGCCGACCTGCCGCACGTCGGCGGGGTGGCCACCCGGCGCGACGTCGACAAGGTGCGGCGCACCATCGCCGAGCTGCACGGGCTGATGCGGGCCCGGGAGGAACTGTTCGCCACCGAGAACGTGGAGGGCGCGGCGGCGTACCGGCGGGCCCGTTCGCAGGGCCGGTTCGCCGACGACGCGTTCGGTGACGTGTTCCTGGTCGTCGACGGCTGGGCGACGTTGCGCACCGAATTCGAGGACCTCGAGACGACCGTGCACGAGCTGGCCAACCGGGGTCTCGGCTTCGGCATCCACGTGCTGGCCGCCACGAACCGGTGGATGGACGTGCGCCCGCAGATCCGGGACGTCTTCGGCACCCGGATCGAGCTGCGTCTCGGTGAGGCCGCCGACTCGGTGATCAACCGGCGGGAGGCGGTCAACGTGCCCGAGGGCGCACCCGGCCGCGGTCTCACCCCCGACGGTTTCCACTTCCTCGCCGCGCTGCCCCGGATCGACCGGGAGCAGCGCGCCGAAGACCTCGCCGAGGCGGTCGCCGAACTGGTCCGCAGCGTCGCCGAGCAGTGGACGGCGGCCCCCGCCCCCCGGGTCCGACTGCTGCCGGCCGAGCTGCCGTTCGAGGCCCTGCCCGCGGCCCGCGGCGGTCTGGTGCCGGTCGGTATCGCCGAGGCCGACCTGCAACCGGTCGCGCTGGACTTCGACGCCGAGCCGCACGCGCTGCTCTTCGGTGACGTGGAGAGCGGCAAGAGTTCGTTCCTGCGCAGCCTGGCCCGCTCGATCGCGGCCGCGCACAGCCCGTCCGAGGCGCGGCTGCTGCTGGTGGACCTGCGGCGCAGCCTGCTCGGCTGCGTCCCGCCGGAGAAGACCATCGGGTACGGCACGTCGCACCAGGTCACCGCCGATCTGATCAATCAGGTGGCGGTGGCGATGCGGGAGCGGCTGCCCGGCCCCGACGTCACCCCGGAGATGCTCAGGAACCGCAGCTGGTGGAAGGGCCCCGAGCTGTACGTGCTGGTCGACGACTTCGACCTGATCGCGTCGGCCAATCCGAACCCGCTCACCCCGCTGCTGGAGTTCCTGCCGCAGGCCCGCGACATCGGCCTGCACGTGGTGATCACCCGGCGGATCGGCGGCGCCGGCCGGGCCCTGTTCGACCCGGTGATCGGCCGGATCCGGGAGCTGGCGTCGCCGGGGATCATGATGTCCGGGCAGCGGGAGGAGGGCCCGCTCTTCGGCAACCTCAAGCCGCAGCCGCTGCCGCCCGGCCGCGCCTGGTTGATCACCCGGAAGCACGGTGCCCGGCTGGTTCAGCTCGCCTGGTCCCCGCCGGCCCGGTGACGCCTACCGGCGGGGCGGGCCCACATACTGCTGCTCGACACCGGTCTGATGCAGGAACACATAGCGGTCGTCGCCGTCCCCGATCAGGGCCATCATGTCGTCGTTCATCGACTGGAGGAGCTGCCCGCTCTGCGGCCGCAGCCGCAGCGCCGCCGAGGCCAGGGCCGCCTCGTCGCCGCCGAGCCGTTGCAGGACCACGAGACCCGCCTCCTGCACCGCCGCCACGCCCGGCCGGTCCAGTTGCCGCAGGATCGTCAGCTGCGTGTGCCAGGGGCCCAGCGGTGGGCTCGTCATCGGCCCGGACACCCCCAGGTCGTAGACGGTCAGCAGCGGGGTCTGCGCGGTCCCGCCGTACGGCCCACCGGCCTCCCCGGCGACCACGGTCAGCCGGTTCTGCTGCCCGGTGGCGCGTTCGCCGAAGCCCGTCCACGCCCGCGGCTCGGTCGTCACCACGACCACCCGCACCCCCACCGAGAACGCCCGGAAGATCAGCAGCTGGGCCGCCCACACCCCGCCGATCAGGGCCACCCGCACCGGCTCCGGCGCGAAGAGCCGCAACGGCACCGGCACCTGCTGCTGATCGCGGCCCAGCAGCAGCCCCGCCGACGGGGACGGCAGGGCCGTCACCCGGCGCAGCCCGGACCGCGGCACGGTGTGCCAGCCGATCCGCAGCCGGCTCGTCTGCCCGGACGGGCCGGTCCGGTCCCGTGGGCGATCGCCGTCCGGCCCCGGCGGCGGGCCGCCCGGCTGGTCCGGCGGGTGGGTGAGCGGGGACGGCGTGGCCAGCGGGGCGGACGTGACCGCGGGCGCCACCGGGGTCCGGGCGATCGGCACGGCGGCCCGGGCGACGGCGGGCGGTGGCGGGGCCGGCTGCGGTGCCGGTGCCTGCTCCTGGACGGCGCGTTCCTCCGGGTACGGCATCGGATGGCTCATCCGGCGCCACCCCCGGTCGGTGCCGTCGCGTACGCCGCCGGCCCCTGCTCCCCGTCGAGCGGCTGCAACTCGCCACCGGCCCGCCGGACACCCTCGACCAGCACCCGGTCCAGCGCCCGCAGGTCCGCGTCGGGCCGGGTCGCCAGCCGGATGAACGCCCGCACCGGGACGTCGTCGGCGCCCGTGTGGGGAGCGGAGGCGCCGAGCACCAGCGCCACACTCGTCTGTGCGGCCGGGGCGGTCGACGCCCACGCGAACAGCGACCCGATCTCGGTTGCCGACGCCGGCCAGGTGTGCAGCCAGTACGTCCGGTGCACCAGCCGCGCCGACCGCCAGTGGGTCCACGCCTCGTCCACGCCGGGCCCGTCGGCGAGCGCCCACGGCTCCACGTCGCAGGAGCGGGCCAGCAACGCCAGCAGCCGCTCCGTGTCGAGGGCCCGCCCGGTCACGCCGAGCCGCCGCAGGCTGGTCACCATCTTGCGGGCCAGACCGGCGACGAGCGTGGCGGCGGCCTCCGGGTCGGCGGTGTGATCGAGCAGTGCCTCGGCGAGCGCCTGCGCGTCGACCCGGATGCTGACCGACGACTCGCGGTAGGACGGGACCGGCCCGGCGCCGGTCGCCTCGGTCAACTGCCGGTAGGAGGCACCGGACGGCGAGGCCGCCGGCACGTCCGGGCTGGGCGCCGGCACCGTGTGCGTGACCAGCTCCAGCACCAGGCCGGGCTGGCCGGTGCCGGCGAGGATGCCGAGCAGCGCGTCCAGCGGCAGCGGCGCGGCGGCCGGGTCGAGCATGACGACGCTGAACCACCCCGCCTCGTCCCGGGCCACGCCGACCGTCCCGTCGGAGGCCGTCACGTCCTGCACGGTCAGGCCCGGCGCCACCGTGCGCAGGGCGGCCAGCACCGGACCGGGCCGCGCGTCGATCCGGGCGGCGCGGCGGCGCCGATGGTCCCGGGCCACCTGCCGGTGCTCCAGCCACCAACGGTGCTGCCGGCGGGAGAAGAAGGCGAACAGCAGCGCCGCGGAGGCCGCACCGGCCGGCAGCAGCACCGCCGGGCCGGCGGCCAGGGACGCGGCCAGCGCGAGCAGCACGCCCTCGGCGACCAGGATCTGCGCGAGGCTCAGTGACCCGAGATACCCGCGCCGGGGCACCGCACGGACCGGGACCGGGGGCGGCGGCGCTGCCCGGTAGGTCATTCCTTCACCACGGTGCACGTCTCACCCCCTGCCGCTCAGCGTGTCGCCATCCGCAGATCGGCGAGCATCAGTGTCCGAAGGTCGTCCCGGCTGGGCATCCGCCCCATCGCCCGCAGCCGTCCCGACTGCGCCTTGCGCATGCCCTCCAGCAGCTTGCGGGCCTCCCGCGCGTTACCGAAGTTGCGATCCCGTTCGAGCCGCCCGAAGTGCTCCCACAGCGCCTCCGGCAGCCCGTCGGCGAACACGTAGTCGTCGTGCCGGGCGATCCGCCCGGCGATCAGCACCAACTCGTCCGGGCCGTAGTTCGCGAACTCCATGGTCTTGGCGAACCGGGAGGCCAGACCCGAGTTCGCGTCCAGGAAATCGGACATCTCCCGGGTGTAGCCGGCGACGATCACCGCGACCTGATCGCGGTGGTCCTCCATCAGCTTCACCAGGGTGTCGATCGCCTCCTGGCCGAAGTCGGCGGCCGCCCCACCGGCCCGGGCCAGCGTGTACGCCTCGTCGATGAACAGCACCCCGCCCATCGCCTCCTCGAACACCGACGTCGTCTTCTCCGCGGTGTGCCCGATGTACTGCCCGACCAGGTCCCGCCGGGACACCTCGCGAAACTGCCCGTTCGGCAGCACACCCAGCGCCTTCAGCAACTGTCCGTAGATCCGGGCGACCGTCGTCTTCCCCGTCCCCGGGGCCCCCGTGAAGATCAGATGATGGCTGACCGCGCCGACCGACAGGCCCGCACTGCGCCGCCACTCGTTCACCTGGATCTCGTCGATCAGGGACCGGACCTCGTCCTTCACCCCGCCCAGCCCGATCATCGAGTCCAACTCGGTGAGCAGCCGTTCCACCTCGGCGGCGTCCTGCGCGGCACCGGCCGCCAGCAGCCCGGCCTGCGGCAGCCCGCCGGCGTCGCTCAGCGTCACCGTCGCCTCGGCGCGCGGATCGACCTGCACCGGTGGGTCGGCGGTCTCCTCCACCCGGCACCGCTCGACCACCGCCGTACAGCCGGCGCCGATCACGATGCCCGGACCGGAGGTCTGATGCACCCACGTCTCGACGATCCGCGGCGCGCTCGCATAGGCGGCCACGATGCCCGCGCCGCCTGTACCGGACACGTCACAGCGCTCGATCAGCGGGCGCCCCGACTGGTAGACGTAGACACCCCGATGGCCGCAATCGCTGATCCGGGTGCCGCGGATCACCGGATCCGCGCCGAGCCGGACGATCACGCCGTCGTCCGAGACGCCGCGGATCTCACACGAATCCACCGTGCCGCCGGCGTCGGAGAAGACGAGACCGTGCTGGCCGGCGACCACCCGGACCTCCGTGGCGTCGACCGTCGCGCCACCCTCGGCCTGCAGGCCCGCGCCGTAACCCGCGGACAGCTCACAGCGCCGCAACCGCACCCGCCCGCCACCGATCGCCACCGCCGGATAGTCGTCCGACACCAGCGCCAGCCCGTCCACCTCCACGTCGCCGGACGCGACCGTCAGCGCCGGACCGTCCAGACCGGACGCGTCCACCACCGCCGAACCGGGATCACCGGACGCACGCACCGCCAGACGCCGGCCGGCCAGGTCGATGCGCTCCCGGTAGGTGCCCGGGGCCAGCGTGACGACGGCCCCGTCCGGCGCCACCTCGAGAGCGTCGCGCAGCGTCGGATAGGTGCCCGGAACCGCCAGGGTGCTGACCACGAGCGGAACTCCTTCGTGCCCAGGGTGCAGGTCGGCGTCACTGTCCGGCGTGGACCGCCGGAGAGCGGCGTAGACCCGAGGCTATCGCCCCGGACCGATCATGGAGGCCCCTGTCGATGAATCCGGCCCGGTCACCCTCTTCCGGGGTCCCTCTTCACCCCGGCTCATCCGGTACGGCCACACATGCACGCCCCGGGCGGACAACGGCAGGCCGCACCGCGAACGGGCGGAGAAAACGCCGATGCCCGTCCCAGCGGGACGGGCATCGTTGTGCGGGGCGGCCTCACCCCGTACCCCATGAAGGTCTTTGATCAGCGCGGACGCTGCTGGCGGAACGCGCCCTTGCTCGGCCGCATGTTCTTGGGGATCGCGCCCTTGGGCATCTGCGGCCGCGACATCAGCGCGCCGAGCCGCTTGTCCAGCGAGTTGACGTCCTTGCCGGTCAGGTTCTTCGGCAGGCGCAGCATCGTCGAGCGCAGCTTGCGGATCGACAGCTGACCCTCGTCGGGGCCGATCACGAAGTCGTAGATCGGCGCGTTGCCGATCACCTTGACCAGCCGCTTCTTCTCCTGGCTGAGCAGGCTCCGCACCCGCTGCGGGTCACCCTCGGCCAGCAGGATCACACCGGGCTTGCCGACCACCACGTGCACCATGTCGAACTGCGTGGTGGAGCTCGCGGCCGGGCGCACCCGCCAGTCGCCGCGCATGTTCTCCATCAGCGAGGCGGCGGCGCCGGGCTGGCCCTCCGCCACGTTCATCATCGCGGTGTTGGAACGCAGGTTGAGCACGATCAGCACGGCCAGCAGCGTGAACAGGATGCCGACCGGAATCCACAGCCAGCCACCGGTCAGGAGCACGACCGTCACGGTGATCGCGATCGGGATCGCGATCGCGGCGACGACCAGCGGGACGAACCACTTGTCCTGCTTGGCGGTGAACGAGAACACCTGGCCGATCTGCTTCAGGCGCTCGCCGAACGACACCTTCTCCTGGGGTTTTGCCATGCCCGGAAGTGTAGTGGGGCTCAGGTACCTTACGGCGTCCCGGGGACCTCGGCGGCCGTGTGTAAGGAGGGACCGGCGCGAGAGATGAGGCGGCGGCCCCATGCCCGGGGGCCGGCTGCGGGCGAAGAGTCGTCCTCATGATTCCTTTCAGCGACCCCGGCACCCACTTCCAGCTCGCCCGTTTCCGGATCGACGGCATGCTCCAGGACGCGTCGGCCCACCGTGTCGCCCATCCGGAGAAGGCCGACCGGCCACCGCGCCGCCGGCTCTTCCGGGTCAGGCCGCGCCCTCTCGCATCGTGAGCGACACGATCGGGTCGGAGATCCTGTCGTACACGCGTGGCATGCTCGACCTCATGACGGGGAGCGTGCACAGCACGGTCATGGTCGGGCGCGATCCCGACCTCGCCGCGCTGCGCGAGGCCCTCAAACGCGCGCACGGCGACGAGCCGGCCACCGTGCTGATCGGGGGCGAGGCCGGCGTCGGCAAGACCCGCCTCGTCGAGGAGTTCTGCCGTGGCCTCGACGCCCGTGTCCTCCTCGGCCAGTGCCTGGAGCTGGGCGAGGAGGGCCTGCCGTTCGCGCCGTTCGCGGCCGCACTGCGCGAGTTGTGCCGCCGCGAGGGGCGGGCCGTCCTCGGCGGGCGGGAGGCCGAGTTCGCCCGGCTGCTGCCCGAGCTGGGCCCGACACCGGAGCCCGGCGAGACCCGCCGTGGCCACCTGTTCGAGCTGGTCGGCTCGCTCTTCGCCCGGCTCGGTGAGGAGCGCCCGGTCGTCCTGATCGTCGAGGACCTGCACTGGGCCGACCGGTCCACCCGCGACCTGATCGCCTTCCTGGTCCGCTCGGCCCGTGTGCCCCGGCTGCTGCTGATCGCCACCTACCGCACCGACGAGCTGCACCGCGGCCACCCGCTGCGCCCGTTCCTGGCCGAGCTGGAGCGGGTCCGCGGCGTCCAACGGCACGACCTCGACCGGCTCGACCGCGACGGCACCGCCGAGTTGCTCGGCCACCTTCTCGGCGCCGAGCCCGACCCGCCCACCGTCGACGCGATCAGCCGGCGGGCCCAGGGCATCCCGTTCTTCATCGAGCAGTTCGCCGCCTCCGCCGACCCCCGCTGCGGCGACATCCCCGACACCCTGCGCGACCTGCTGCTCTCCCGCGCCGACCAGCTGCCCGACCCGGCCCAGCGGGTGCTGCGCGTCGCCGCGGTCGGCGGCATCCGCTTCGGCCACGAGCTGCTCACCCGGGTCGCCGGCGTCGACGAGACCACCCTGGAGTCCGCGCTGCGCGCCGCCGTCGCCGCCCAGCTGATCGTCACCGACCCGCACGGCGGCTACGAGTTCCGGCACGCCCTGGTCCGCGAGGCCGTCCACGACGACCTGCTGCCCGGTGAGCGGGCCCGCCTGCACGCCCGCTACGCGCAGGCCATCGAGACCGAGCCGCACCTCGTCGAGGCCGACCGTGCCCCCGCCGAGATCGCCCACCACTGGTTCTCCGCCCGCGACCACGCCCGCGCCCTGGTCGCCGCCCACCGGGCCGCCGACGCCGCCGGCTGCCGTTACGCGTTCGCCGAGCGGGCCCGCCTCCTCGACCGCATGCTCGAGCTGTGGGACCAGGTGCCCGACCCGGCGCCCCTGGTCGGCGTCGGCCACCTCGACCTGCTGGAGGAGGCCGCACTCGCCGCCATCGACTCCGGCGAGCACATGCGCGCCCTCACCCTCACCCGGGTCACCCTCGCCGACCTCGACTTCGAGGCCCAGCCGGTCCGCGCCGCCCGCCTGCTGATCCGCCGCGCCAAACTGCTGCGCAACGCCGGCAAGAGCGACGGCGCCGCCGAGGCCCGCGAGGCCTGCCGCCTGCTCAGCGCCGTGCCCCGCGACCACACCTGGCTCAAACTGTTCAGCGACGTCGTCCACGTCCTGTCCGCCGTCGACGGTCCCGAAGCCGACCGGATCGCCCAGATGGTGCTCACCGCCGCCGCCGAGCTGGGTGACGAGGCCGCCCAGGTGGCCGCCGAGATCACGTACAGCAAGGTGTGCAGCGGCCGTCTCCCCGCCGCCGAGAGCGTGCCCACGATGCGCCGCTCCGTCGACCGTAGCCGTGCCTCCGGCGACGTCCCCAACCTGGCCGCGGCCCTGGTCAACCTCTCCGACGCCCTCTTCGAACTGGGCGACTACGCCGCCTCCGCCGCAGCCGCCGCCGAGGGCGTCCCGCTGGCCGACCGCGTCGGCGTCAGCCGCACCACCGGCGTCTACCTGCTGGCCAACCATGCCGAGGCGCTGATGGCCCTGCGCCGCTGGGACGAGGCCGACACCCTCCTGGCCCAGGCCGCCCGCCACGACCCACCCGGCACCCTGGCCCTCCCCGGCCTCCGCCTCCGCGCCCGCCTGCGCCTGGCCCGCGGCCACGACGGTGCCGCCCCGGTCGTCGCGCAGGCGGTCACGTTCCTGGCGAAACCGTTCCTGACCCACGAGGCCCGCATCTCCCTGCTGGAGCTGCGCATCGTCGCCGCCCTCGCCGCGGGCGACACCACCACCGCCGGCGCCGCGGCCGACGCCGCCCTGCACGACGCCGCCCTCACCCAACGCCCCCGCTACAGCTGGCCGGCTCTGGCGGCCGCCGCTCGGACCCTCCCACCCGCCTCGACACCCGCGGCCGGGCCCGCGCCGTCTTCGTCGGTGCGGAGTGGTCCGTCTTCTTCGGTGTCTGCGGTGGGAGGCGGGTCGCTTCCTTCGATCTCCGGGGTCGGGGGCGAGCCGTCTTCGGTGTCTGCTGTCCGGGGTGATCCGCTTTCTTCGGTGTCTGTAGTCGGGGGCGAGCCGTCTTCGGTGTCTCCGGTCGGGGGCGTGCCGCTTTTGGTGTCTGCTGTCCGGGGTGGTCTGCTTTCTTCGGCCTCTGTGGTCGACGGTGGGCCGCTTTCCTCGACGCCTGCGGCCGGGGGCGTTTCGGTCTCCGCGACACCCGCCGCCCGGGCGGGGGCGATCCGCGCGGTCGCTGATCGGCTGCCCCAGCGGTATCCCGCCGAGCGTGCCTATGCCGCGCAGGTGGCCGCCATTCTGGACGGCGGCGCCGACCGTTGGCGGGCGGCGGTCGAGGCATGGCGGGCCGACGGGCAGCCCTACCAGGTGGCCGGCGCGCTCCTCGATCTCGCCGAGGCATCAGCCGCCGACCGGTCGGCCGCGACCGCCGCACTCGCCGAGGCCGCCGCGATCGCGAACACCCTCGCAGCCCGTCCGCTCCGCGAGGCCACCGACGTCCTGGCCCGCCGACTGGGCATCCGGAACGCCGCGTCCGCCACCGCGGGCACCGATCTCCTGACCGCCCGGGAACGCGAGGTCCTCCGTCTGGTTGCCGAAGGCCACAGCAACGGCCGCATCGCCGAGCGCCTGTTCATCTCCCCGAAAACGGCGAGCGTCCACGTCTCCCGGATCATCGCCAAGCTGGAGGTCACCAACCGGGTCGAAGCTGCCGCAGTGGCGCATCGCCTCGGGTACCTCGACATCTGAAGTCCATCGCCCGGCGCCATCTGGTCACGGGCATGGCTCGCGCGCGGCTGGTTGTCTCGTGGGCGGGGAGCCCTGTCCGACGGCTCGGGCGGTGGGCCAGGCGGCGGGTGGAAAGGCTAATGGCGGCGGCCGGGGGTCCGATATTGGGGTCCGAAGCACGGGAGGGCGCCTTGCCTGACCTGAGCATGTCGTCCCCGGAGGCAGATGATGGATACCGCAGTCGAGGTGAGTTACGGCGTCGTCGACATGTTGATGGGCCCCGACTCCCTGGTGCCGTGGTGGGCCTGGCTGGCGCCGCTCGCCATGGTCTTTCTGAAGCTGCTGTCGCCGGTGCTCGTTCCGGAGGTCGCCGAGTCCCGGTGGGGATCCGAGAAGAGTGGCAAGTCCGGCAAGGGCAGCAAGAAGAGCAAGAAGGCAGCCAAGGTCAAGAAGAAGAAGTAGCCACCCGGAACCTGTGTGAAAGCCCCGCGCCGGATCGGCGTGGGGCTTTCACGATTCCCGGCGAGTAGACCCGGGTTTTGCCCGCCGCTCGTGGAGAGTTGCGGCGGAATCTTTCGGCGACGCGTCTGGAGAACCCTCGGCGGTCAGGGTTTCGTATCTGTGTGGCCTCCGGGGCGCGAGCGGCGGTGAGCTGCACCCATCCGGCCGGTACTGACCGCAGGGGTGGTCCTGCTCGGTATCGGCTGCATCGCCGGGGCCAGTGGTTTTCGAGCGACGGTGGGAGCGCACGTAACGGGTATGTGGGCTGCTGTCGTCGCCATGACCTCGATGAACGCGCACGGTTTTCGGATCGTGTGCGCCCGTGTGTGCCAGGGCGCCATTGAGAGCACACGTTGAGTGATTGTGTGCGCTGATCAACGTCGCCGATGCCGCAGTCGGCGAACTACGGCAGCCGACCATCCCGGCCGGGGCCAGCGGAACTGGCAGCGAGGCAGGCTCGGCGGAACCGACGACCCAGTGGGACGGCGGGGCCGGCGGCCAGCGGAACCTGTCCCGGCGGAATTGGTGGCGTGGGGAACCGACGAGCCAGTGGGACGGCGGGGTCGGCGGAACCTGTCCCAGTAGAGCTGGTGGCGTGGGGGAACCGAGGACCCGGCAGGACGGCGGGGTCGGTGGCCAGCGGAACCTGTCCCGGCGGAGCTGGTGGCGTGGGGAACCGAGGACCCGGCGGGACGGTGGGGTCGGTGGCCAGCGGAACTTGCCCCGGCGGAACGGGCGGTGCGGGAAACCGACGATCCAGCGGGACGACGACCCAGCGGCCCGGCGGAACTGGCGGCCTGACGGCGCGGCCGGATCGGTGACGCGCACTGTAAGGCGGGTCACCACGAATAAGGCGGGCTACCGGAAATCGGCTACCCAGCGCGCCGGACACCGGCGGGCTGGGTAGCCATCGGAGAACCAGCCGACGAGGAGGTCGGCTCGCGGTGAGTCGAGGTCGGTGTTCCGGGAACGGGCCGTTCATCGACCGCGAGCCTTCGCTCAGCCATCGATCCCGTTACCGACCAGGCGATCCCGCTACCGACCAGGCGATCCCGTTACCGACCAGGCTGGGGTACGGCCGACGGACCCGCGAGATGCCGCCGCTGAGCGGGAGAATGCGGCGTCTGGGCCCGGAATGGCGTGAAGCGGGTACCCGGGCGCGGGGGCCGCGCCCGGCGTGGGTCAGCCGCGGGCTTCGAGGGCCTGCTTGTAGAGGCGGCCTGCCCGGTAGGAGGAGCGGACCAGCGGCCCGCTCATCACGCCGGCGAAGCCGATCTGCTCGGCCTCCTCGCTGAGCTCGACGAACTCTTCCGGCTTCACCCAGCGCTCGACCGGGTGGTGGCGTGGGGTGGGGCGGAGGTACTGCGTGATGGTGATCAGCTCACAGCCGGCCGCGTGGAGGTCGCGGAGGGCGGAGGTCACCTCGGCGCGGTCTTCGCCCATGCCGAGGATCAGGTTGCTCTTGGTGACGAGGCCGGCGGCGCGGGCCTGGGTGATCACGTCGAGGGAGCGCTCGTAGCGGAAACCGGGACGGATGCGCTTGAAGATGCGCGGCACGGTCTCCAGGTTGTGGGCGAGCACCTCGGGTGCGGCACCGAAGACCTCGGCGAGCTGGGCCGGGTCGGCGTTGAAGTCGGGGATCAGCAGCTCGACGCCGCAGCCGGGCATCAGCTTGTGGATCTGGCGGACCGTCTCCGCGTAGAGCCAGGCGCCGCCGTCGGGCAGGTCGTCGCGGGCGACGCCGGTGACGGTGGCGTAGCGCAGGCCCATCGTGGCGACCGACTCGCCGACGCGGCGGGGCTCGTCGGCGTCGAACTCGGCCGGCTTACCGGTGTCGATCTGGCAGAAGTCGCAGCGGCGGGTGCACTGGTCACCGCCGATGAGGAAGGTGGCCTCGCGGTCTTCCCAGCACTCGTAGATGTTGGGGCAGCCGGCCTCCTGGCAGACCGTGTGCAGGCCTTCCTTCTGGACGCGGCCGCGCATCTCGGTGTACTCAGGGCCCATCTTGGCCTTGACCTTGATCCACGGGGGTTTCCGCTCGATGGGAGTCTCGGCGTTGCGCGCTTCGATGCGCAGCATGCGGCGGCCCTCGGGAGCAATAGTCACACCTCGAAGATACGCCCGCACAGGCCGGGCACAGCGCAGGGGCGACGAGGCTCACGTGACCATTCCTGTGAGCGCTGTCACCCATAATTCAGGAGATCGCCGCAACGGTGACTGTTAGCGTTCGGCCTCACGGTGTTGATGGGACCGAGTAGCGCTTCGATCCGCCGGCCGAGAGAGCCACCCGGCAGCTGGGAAGGGTGGCCCGGGCGCCGGAGCGTGAAGACACCCCGGAGCCGCAGTACGACAAAGAGGCGCTCGCGAGCAGTGAGCGCGAAGGTGCGGTGGTACCGCGAGGATCCCGCTCGCCCGCACCTCCCTGGGGCCGCGTTGCAGTCACCAGAGGAGGTCCCGCCATGCAACGCATCCTCTCCACCGAACTGGCCACGCAGGAACCGGGCTGCGAGGTCACCATCGCCGGGTGGATCCATCGCCGCCGGCTGCTCAAGTCGGTCGCTTTCCTGATCGTCCGGGACACCGCCGGGTTCAGTCAGGTGGTCGTCACCGAGCCGGCCGCCCGCGAGCGGCTGGAGCAGCTCACCGAGGAGAGCGTCGTCGAGGTGACCGCCGTGGTCACCGCCAACGAGCAGGCGCCATACGGAGTGGAGCTGACGTCTCCCTCTTTCCGCGAACTGAGCCGGGTGGCCGTACCCCTGCCGTTTGAAATGCATCGTCCCGCGCTGAGCGCGGGCCTTTCCGCCCAGCTGGACCATGCTGCTCTGGCTCTGCGGCATCCGAGCCGGGCGGCGAGCCTGCGGGTCGCGGCCGCCGCGACGAAGGGTTTCCGGGAGGCGCTGGAGGCGCAGCGGTTCGTCGAGATCCACACTCCGAAGATCGTCGGGTCGGCGACCGAGTCCGGGGCGAACGTCTTCAAGATCGACTATTTCGGGCGGCCGGGTTATCTGGCGCAGTCGCCGCAGTTCTACAAGCAGTTGATGGTCGGGGTGTTCGAGCGCGTCTACGAGGTGGGGCCGGTGTTCCGGGCCGAGCCGAGCGACACCGCGCGGCATCTGGCGCAGTACACGTCGCTGGACGCGGAGATGGGTTTCATCACCGACCACCGGGACGTGATGGCCGCGCTCACCCGAACGATCAAGGGAATGCTCGGCGAGATCGGCACCCTGGAAACGGAGATCAGGGACGAGATCCCGGCGGTGCACTTCAGTGAGGCGCTGCGGATCGCCGGCGCGCCCGCGGACGAGCCCGACCTGGCCCCGGCACACGAGCGGGCGCTGGGGGAGTGGGCGCTGCGCGAGCACGGTTCGGAGTTCCTGTTCGTGACCGGCTACCCGATGCGCAAACGGCCGTTCTACACCCATCCCGACCCGGCCGACCCGACCTGGTCGAACGGTTTCGACCTGCTGTTCCGTGGTCTGGAGATCGTGACCGGCGGGCAGCGCCTGCACCGGTACGAGGACTACGTCGCGGCCCTCACCAGACAGGGTGAGCCGCTCGAACCGTACGCGGGTTATCTCGACGGGTTCCGCTACGGCATGCCGCCGCACGGTGGCTGGGCGATCGGACTGGAGCGGTTCGTGGCGCGGCTGACCGGGATCGGGAACGTCCGCGAGACGACCGCGTTCCCCCGCGACCTGAACCGGATCGCGCCCTAGACGCCGGCCGGGGTTGAATGCCGGTGTGATCATCGATCTCGACCGGGCCGCCCCGCCCTCCCGCCCCGCGCCGCCGGTGCCGCGTGTGCTGCCGGCGGCGCTGGTCGTGGTCCTGATGCTCCTGCTCGGGCCGTCGGCGCCGATGCCGCGGGTCCGGGACCTGCCGCAGGTGGCCGCGACCGCCGGGCCGTCCGGGACGTGGCTGCTCACCGACACCACGCTGTACAGCACCTCCACCCGGACGGGCGGCCGGATGGACGTCGTCGCCTGGTCGCTCGACTCCGGGACGGCGCTCTGGCAGCGGGATCTCGACTGGTTCGCCGGGATCCCGGCCCTCACCGAGAGCGGTCCGGTGCTCGTCGTGTCCGGCAACGAGGACACCCGGATCCTCGACGCCGGGACCGGTGCGGACCGGGTCGATCCGCGGACGTACTCGGTGGCCCGTCCGGCCGCCGACCGGGTCGCCCTCTGGGACGGCACGGCGGGAACGCTCGCGCTCTACGACCCGGCGACCGACCGGATCGTCTGGAAACGCCGCTTCCCGGACCGGCTCCACACCGTCGCGGCCACCGCCGACGACCTGCTCGCGGTGACCGATACCGGTGTTGTCAGCATCGCCATGAGCAGCGGTGACGTGGCCGCCGCCACCCGGGAGGCGGTCCCCGCCGGAGGTGCGCCGAGGGCCCGGGTGATCGGCGGCCGGGCCTACCTGCTCGGCGACAACTCGGTGACCATGATCGACATGGCCCGGGCGCGCGCCATGTGGACGGTCCGGATGCTCCTGCCCCGGGCGGTGGTGCCGTGCGGCACCCGGATCTGCGTCTCCGGCGGACCCGGCCTGTTGGCTCTCGATCCGATCAGCGGCGACCCGGTCTGGACCAACGTCGACTGGATCGGCGGCGAGAACGGCATCGTCCGGACCGCCGCCGGCGACGTGCTGCGGATCGACCCGGACAGCGGCGTGGTCCGGCGTGCTCTCGGTCACGGCCTGCCCGCCGGCGACCTGCTGATCCGGCCCGACGGTGCCGGGCTCAGCGTGGTCGAATGGGCGACCGGCCAGGTCCGCGGCCGCCTCCCGGACACCACCCCCAACGGCTGCCGCCGCACCGGCGAACACCTCGCGTGCCAACATGCCGGCGGTCAGGTCAGGGTCTGGCGGCTTTTCTGATCGTACGGCCACCGGAAGCACCGGAAGCCACCCGCGGTGGAGGCCGGCACCCGGCCCGCGAACCGTACCGAAGGGGGTCGGTGTCCCGCGGATCCGCTCCTGCCCTCGTTCGCGAACCGCTCGCTAGAGGAAGACCGCGACGGTGACCACCGTGACGATCACGAACGGGATGACCGTCATGCACATGAGGATGGCCCAGGCGATCGGGTGACCGAAGTTGAGCACCACGCTGCCGTTCGGGCGGGGGACGAAGATCCGCTTGTCGCGCGGATTGCGGTAGAGGGCCATCAGAGCAGTGTGGTGAGGTGGCGCTCGACCACGGGCAGGACCTCGGTGACCGGGATCGGGCGGCCGACCTCGGCACTGAGGGAGGTGACGCCGGCGTCCCGGATACCGCACGGGACGAACCGGTTGAAGTTGGACAGATCGCAGTCACAGTTCAGCGCGAAGCCGTGCAGGGTGACGCCGCGCGACACCCGGATCCCGATCTGTGCGATCTTGCGGTCCAGTCCGCCCTCGGTCGCCCGCACCCAGGCGCCGCTGCGGCCCTCGACCCGCTCGGCCACCACCCCGAACTCGGCGCAGACGTCGATCAGCAACTGCTCGGTCCGGCGGACGTAGGCCACCACGTCCACCGGGTCCGGCAGCTTGAGGATCGGGTAGCCGACGATCTGACCCGGACCGTGCCAGGTGATCCGCCCGCCCCGGTCGACGTCGACCACGGGGGTGCCGTCGAACGGGCGGTCGGCCGGTTCGGTCCGTTTGCCGGCGGTGAAGACGCTCGGGTGTTCCAGCAGCAGCACCGTGCCCGGCTGGGTACCGGCGACCACACCCTCGTGCAGGCGCTTCTGCTCCTCCCAGGCCTCCAGGTAGTCGACCAGGCCGGGACGGAGGACGGTGAGTACGGAAGAGGTCACGACGGCAAGCCTAATCCTCGTCCCACTGGTCGACCGGATCCACTCCGGGACGGATCCGCCACACCAGCACGTCGTCCACCTGCTCCGGCTCACCGAGCATCTGGGTGGCGACCTGGAGCAGTGCGTCCCGGTTGAGGGGTCCCTTGGGGCCGGTCAGCTCCGTGGGCAGGAAGATCGTCTCGACCTTCCAGTACGCGAAGTCGACCCGGGCCTGCGCCCGGTCCAGGTTGCTCATTTTCGGGGTGTTGCCCCATCGGGCGGCCCGGTAGAACAGCTTGGCGGTCGGCCGCTCCGGCGGGCCCAGGCGGCCGGTCTCGTGCCGGCCGGTGTCCGTGTAGTCGCGCGGGCCGAGCCAGTACCCCGCGGGGATGCGGAACAGTTTGTCGCCGCCGCGGGCCATCGTGTACGCCTGCCAGCGCATGGCGTCCACCGCGACCTCGCTGGAGAGGGGCAGCGAGGTCATCACCCCGTTGTCGGAGACGTAGTCCTGCCAGCGCCCGCTGGAGATGAAGACCGGCTCGGCGGAGCGCTCCATGGCGCGCAGCGGCACCGGGGCGATCGGAGCGAGCGCGGCCACGATCGCCACGCCGAGCGCGATCCGCCCGGCCCGGCTGCGGATCAGGCTGTCGCGGCTGCGCACCACCTCGTCGGTGAGCATCGCGATGATCAGCGCGAACACGATGACCACGACGAGCGCGTAGCGGACCGGGAGCGCCGAGTCGAACAGCGGCACTTCGGTGAGCAGCGCGTACAGCAGGGGGATGTTCGAGTGCTCCTCGCCGACGAACTGGAGTCGCGGGCCGAGCGAGAGCAGGAAGAAGACCAGCGCGACGACGGTCAGCGCCCGCAGGGTGACCCGCCGCTCCGGGGCCGACCGGCGCCACAGCAGAGCCGTCGCCACGAAGAAGAGCAGGATCAGCGGCAGGCCCAGGAACGAGGTCGCCTCGGTCGCGTTCGGCGCGAGGTCGGCGCCCCACCCGAACTTCCCGGCCACCGACTGCATCGGGAACGCCACGTAGGCGACCAGGTCCTCGGAGAACTGCCGCATCCCGAACCCGGTGCCGGAGAACTTCAGCGGCCCGGCGAAGTGCATGTAGAGCGGCCAGGCCAGCAGCGCACCGGCCACCACGGCGGTCACGCCCAGCGAGGCCAGGATCGGCCTGATCGCGGTTCTGGCCTCCCGCAGGCCCGGCCGCGACAGCAGCCACACGAGCAGGAAGAGGCCACTGGCCTGGGCGGCGAAGAACAGCGCCTCGGCGGCGACCGAGAAGCCCATGGTGCAGAGCAGGCCCAGGACGATGCCGTTACGCAGCCAGTGATCACGCTCCGGCAGTTTCAGCACCCACCACGCGACGATGCCGACCATCCAGCCGGACGTCCAGTTGAGGTGGCCGTTGGCGTGCGAGACCAGACCGGGGGAGAAGCCGAAGAGCAGACCGCCGACCGCTGCCGCGACACTGCTGCGGACCAGCCAGCGGCGGAGGAACAGATACCACACGAAGGCGGAGCCGGCCAGGTTCAGCGTCATGATGGTCGCGAACGTGACCTGCGGTCCGGCGAAGTAGGTCAGCGGGGCGAACACCACGGCGTAGAACGTGCTCGACGTGTTCATCGCCAGGTTCACGCCGCGTGGCGCGTTCAGCAGGTCGGTGAAGAACGGGTTGCTCAGGTTCTGCAGCAGATGGACGCCGTACGACAGCATCCACTCGAACTGGCCCTGGTCGCTGACGTTCTCGGCGACCACGTTGCGGTACGGCGCGGCCCACAGGCCCTGCACCACGTAGACGGCGCAGGCCAGCGACAGCACCGCCATCACCAGGTGGGCCGGCCAGGCACGGGCACGCCTGGTGCCGGCCTCCTCCGGCGTGATCTCTTCGTCGGGTGTTGCGGTCGTCAGGTCCGTTTCCGGGGCGGGCGCGGCGATCGTCACGCCGCGGAGATTATCCAGCCCCGAATTCATCGGTCGATCGGGTCCACGCCAGGACGAATGCGCCACACCAGAACGTCGTCGACCTGTTCCGGCGGACCGAGCAGATCGGTGGCCGTCATGAGGACCGCGTTACGGAACAGGGTCATGTGGTCGGAGCCGGTGATCTGCTCGGGCAGGAACACGGCCTCCACTCCCCAGTACGCGAAATCAGCGCGGGCCTGGGCCCGGTCACCGTCGCTGAGCTCGGTGACATAGCCGTACAGCGCGGCGCGGGTGAACAGCCAGTCGGTCGGCAGCGGGGGCGCGCCGATCCGCCCGATCTGCTTGCGGCCCTCCTCGGTGTGGGTCATCGGGCCGAGGAAGTAGCCGTCGGGAATCCGGAACTGCGGGCCGCCGCGGGCCATCGTGTACGCCTGCCAGCGCTGCCCGTCGGCCGTGACGTTCAGCGCGAACGGCAGGGCGGAGATCACACCGTGGTCCGACACGTAGCGCTGCCAGGTGCCGTCGGCGATGAAGTCCGGCTCGGGCGCCCGCTCCTGGTGCCGCACCGGCAGCGGGAGGATCGGCAGCAGCGCCGCGACGATCGCCGCGGTCATGCCGGTCTGCACCGACGGGGAGAGCCGCCGGTCCAGCAGCTCCTGGGTGATCAGCGCCAGCACCACGCCGAAGACCACGGCCACGACCAGGGCCAGGCGCAACGGCAGTGCCGCGTCGAAGAGCGGCAGGTGCGAGAGCAACGTGTACGGCATGGGGACGGGCAGTTCCGCGTCCATCCAGTTGAGCTGCGGGCCCAGCGACAGCACCAGGAAGATGAAGCCGACCACCATGATCGCCCGCAGGGTGGCCCGGCGGCCCTTGTCGGCCTGCCGGAAGACCAGCACCAGCGACACGAGGATCAGGGCGACCAGCGGCACGCCGAAGAACGACGTCTCCTCGGTGCGGTTGGGGGCGAGGTCGGAGCCGTACCCGAAGAACCCGGCCACCGAGCGGCTCGGGAACGAGAGGTAGGCGGCCGCGTCCTCGGCGAAGTAGCGCTGGTTGAACCCGGTCCCGGAGAACGTCTGCGGACCGGAGAAGTGCATGTACAGCGGGTACGCCAGGAGGGCGCCGGCCACCACCGCGGTCACCCCGAGCGCCCGCAGCACCGTGGTGAAGGCGGCTTTCACCTCGGCCCGTACCGCCTTGGCCAGCGACCACGTGATGACGAAGAGACCGCTGGCCAGAGCGGTGTAGAAGAGCCCCTCGGCGGCGATCGTGAAGAACGCGGCGAGCATCAGCCCCAGCACCAGGCCGTTGCGCAACCAGCGGCCCGGCTGCCGCAGCCGCAGCACCTGCCACACCACGAGCGGCGCCACCCACCCGGCCGTCCAGTTGAGGTGGCCGTTGGCGTGCGAGATGAAGCCGGGCGCGAAGCCGCAGAAGATGCCGCCCAGTCCGGCGGCCAGCGGGCTGCGGACCAGCCAGCGGTTGAGGAACAGATACCAGGCGAAAGCGGACCCGGCGAGATTCAGTGTGAGGATGGTCACATAACTGACCTGTGGTCCGGCCAGATAGGTCAACGGGGCGAACAGGATCGTGTAGACCGAGATGGAGGTGTTCGCCGCCAGGTTCACCCCCCACGGCACGTTCAGCAGGTCGGTGAAGAACGGATCCGAGCCGTGCCCCAGCGTGTAGACGCCGTAACCCAGCAGCCACTCGAAGAATGCCTGGTCACCGATGTTGTCGGAGAGACCGTTGCCATAGGGGTCACGCCACAGACCGTTGGTCACGTAGACGGCGAGACCGAGAGCGAGCAGGGCGACGGCCAGATGGGCACGCCAAGGGCCGGCGCGGGAGGGCGCCTGGGGCTCGACGGGCGGATCGGCGGACGCGGCGGGGGCGGGGGCGGCGACGGACATCAGCCGCAGGTTAGCAAGAAACCCTGAAGCGGTTTACCCGGTCACCGCCGGTTCGGGTCGCAGAGCAGCCGCCAGGGCGTCCGCCATATCGGGGTACGCCCACCCGAATCCGGCATGGGACAGCACTCCCGGCAGCACCCGCTGGGACCGCTGCGCCTCCCCGGCCAACTCCCCGATCGCCAGGTCCAGCACCGGCCCCGGCACCGAGAGCAGGGCCGGCCGGCGCAGCACCCGGGCCATGTCACGGGTGAACTCGGCGTTCGTCACCGGCTTGGGCGACACCATGTTGACAGGTCCGGCGACATCGTCACGGACCAGCAGGAACTCGGCCGCGCCCAGCCAGTCGGCCAGCGCGATCCAGGCCATCCACTGGCGGCCGCCGCCGATCCGGGCACCGGCGCCCAGTTTGAAGGGCAGCAGCAGCGGCTTGATCAGCGAACCGCCGGCGTCGATCGTCGGAGCCGTGCGCATCAGCACCACCCGGGCACCGGCGTCCTCGGCCGGTCGGGCGGCCGCCTCCCACACCCGGCACAGGTCGGCCAGGAAGGTGTTCCCGGCCGGGGCCTCCTCGGTCACCGCCTGGTCACCGGTGTCGCCGTACCACCCCACGCCGGAACTCTGGAGCAGCGTGCGCGGCCGGTCACCCTCGGGCAGCTTGCTGATCGCCCGCGCCAGGGTGTCGGTGGTGTCGATCCGGCTGGACCGCAGCACCCGCTTGTACGCCGCCGTCCAGCGATGATCGCCGACGTTCGCCCCGGAGAGATTGATCACCGCATCGGTGCCGGCGAGCACCGCGGTGTCCAGCCGGCCCTGCGCGGGATCCCAGGAGGCCTCGTCGGGCCGCTCGGTGGGCCGCCGGACCAGCCGGACGATGTCGTGGCCGCTCTGGCGCAGCCGTTCGGCGAGCCTGGTACCCAGGAATCCGGACGCCCCGGCCATGACGATGCGCATGATGTGCTCTTTCCCGAACGTCGCACGATCCAAAACAAACCGGGGGGTACGCCTTCACGGCGCACCCCCCGGTCCGATGACGACTACAGACCCAGGTCGGCCTCGAAGTGCCCGGCCTCCAGGCGCTCCTTGAGCGTGCCGAGGAAGCGGGCGGCGTCGGCGCCGTCCACGATCCGGTGGTCGTAGGAGAGCGCCAGGTAGACCATCGACCGCGGCACGATGATCTCGCCCAGCTCCGGGTCGTTCACGATCACCGGGCGCTTGACGACCGCGCCGAGACCGAGGATGCCGACCTGCGGCTGGTTGATGATCGGCGTGTCGAAGAGCGCGCCCCGGCTGCCGGTGTTGGTCAGCGTGAAGGTGCCGCCACCGAGCTCGTCCGGACTGATCTTGTTGCTGCGGGTGCGGTCCGCCAGGTCCGCGATCCGCTTGGACAGACCGGCCAGGTTGAGGTCACCGGCGTCCTTGATGACCGGGACGACCAGGCCCTTCGGCGCGTCCACCGCGATGCCGAGGTGCTCGGAGCCGTGGTAGGTGACGGTGCCCGCCTCGACGTCGATCGAGGAGTTGACCACCGGGTGCTGCTGCAGCGCCTCGACCGTGGCCAGTGCGAAGAACGGCAGGAAGGTGAGCTTCACGCCGTGCTTGGCCTGGAAGTCGGCCTTCGCCTTGTTCCGCAGGTTGGCGATCTTGGTCACGTCGACCTCGACCACCGTGGTGAGCTGAGCGGAGGTCTGCAGCGACTCCACCATGCGGCGGGCGATCGTGGCGCGGATCCGGGTCAGCTTCTCGGTACGGCCACGCAGCGGGCTCGGCTCCGCCTTGGGGGCCGCCTTCTCGGTCGGCGCGGCAGCCCTCTCGGCCTGGGCTGCCGGCGCCGGAGCCTTGGCCGCGGCGGCCTTCTCGGCGGCGTCGATCACGTCCTGCTTACGGATGCGGCCACCCACACCGGTGCCGGACAGGGTGGACAGGTCCACGCCCTTCTCGGCGGCCAGCTTGCGGACCAGCGGAGTCACGTAACCGGCGTCGCCGGCTCCGTTGGACTTCGTGGCCTCGGCCGACGGCGCGGCCGGAGCGGCCGGGGCGGGCTGCGCCTCGGCCGGCTGAGCGGCCGGCTGGGAGGTCTCCGCGGCGGGCGAGGGGGTCGCGTAGGACTCGCCGGACAGGTTCGGCGCGGGCGCCGACTCGACCTGGGGCGCCGGGGCCTGCTGCGGCGCGGGGGCCGCGGCGGGCTTCTCCGGCTCCGGCTCCGGGGCGGGCGCGGCGGCCGGGGCGCTGCCCGGGGTGCCGACGATCGCCAGCACGGCACCGACCTCGGCGGTCTCGTCCTCGCCGACCTTGATCTCCAGCAGGGTGCCGGCGACCGGCGACGGAAGCTCCGTGTCGACCTTGTCCGTGGAGACCTCGACCAGCGGCTCGTCCGCCTCGACGGTGTCGCCGACAGCCTTCAGCCACCGGGTGACGGTGCCCTCGGTGACACTCTCGCCGAGTGCCGGCAGCTTCACCTCGGTGCCCTCGGCGGCGCCGCCCGGCGCGTCGGACGCGGTCTGCGGGGCCGGAGCCTCCTCCTCGACCGGCTTCTCGGTCGACGGGGTGGCCGGGGCGGCGGGCTCCGGCTCGGGCTCGGCCTCGGCCTGCTGCTCTTGGGCCGGCGCGGGCGCGGCCGAACCGGCGTCCTCGCCGTCACCCGCGATGACGGCCAGCTCGCTGCCCACCTCCGCGGTCTCGTCCTCGCCGACCACGATCCGCGAGAGGATGCCCGCGGCGGGCGACGGGATCTCCGTGTCGACCTTGTCGGTGGAGACCTCGAGCAGCGGCTCGTCCGCCTCGACGCGCTCGCCCTCCTGCTTGAGCCAGCGCGTCACGGTTCCCTCGGTGACACTCTCACCCAGCCGCGGCATGGTTACCGATGTCGGCATCTCTTCCCAAACTCCTTATGACGTCAGAACGCGGTCGAAATCAGCTGTGCTCGAAATCAGCTGTGCGCGTGCAGCGGCTTGCCCGCGAGCGCGAGGAAGGCCTCGCCCAGCGCCTCGTTCTGCGTCGGGTGGGCGTGTACGAGCTGGGCGACCTCCTCGGGGAAGGCCTCCCAGTTGGTGATCAGCTGGGCTTCGCCGACGAGTTCGCCGACCCGTGCGCCGACCATGTGGACACCGACGACCGGGCCGTCGTTGACCCGGACCAGCTTGATGAAGCCCGCGGTCTTGAGGATCTGGCTCTTGCCGTTGCCGCCGAGGTTGTAGTTGTACGTCGAGACCTTGTCCGCGCCGTACTGCTCCTTGGCCCTGGCCTCGGTGATGCCGACCGACGCGACCTCGGGGTCGGAGTAGGTGACCCGCGGGATGCCGGCCTCGTCGATGACCGCCGGGTTCTTGCCGGCGATCTCCTCGGCCACGAAGATGCCCTGCTGGAAGCCGCGGTGCGCGAGCTGGAGGCCGGGGACGATGTCACCGACGGCGTAGATGTTGCCGACACCGGTGCGCAGGCGCTCGTCGACGATCACGAAGCCCCGGTCGAGCGTGATGCCCTGCTGCTCATACCCCAGGTTGGCGGTCGTCGGGCCGCGGCCGACCGCGACCAGCAGCACCTCGGCCTCGAGGGTCTCGCCGCCGGCGATGGTGACCTTGACACCGTTGTCGGTGTGCTCCACCTTCTCGAACGGCTTGCCGACCTTGAAGTTGATCTTCCGCTTGCGGAAGGCGCGCTCGACCTGCTTCGAGATCTCCTCGTCCTCCGCGGCGACCAGGCGGGGCAGGGCCTCGATGATCGTGACGTCGGCGCCGAACGACTTCCACACGCTGGCGAACTCGACACCGATGACACCGCCGCCGAGCACGATCGCCGAGGACGGCACCCGGTCCAGCTTGAGGGCGTGCTCACTGGTCAGCACCCGCTTGCCGTCGACCTCGAGGCCGGGCAGCGAGCGCGAGTAGGAACCGGTGGCGAGGATGACGTTGCGGCCGGTGTAGCGCTGGCCGGCGACCTCGACCGTGTCCTTGCTGACGAGCTTGCCCTCGCCCTGGACGATCGTGATGTTCTTGTTGTGCCCGAGCAGGCCGGTCAGGCCCTTGTACAGGCGGCCGACCACCCCGTCCTTGTACGCGTTGACGCCCGCCATGTCGATGCCGACGAGGTCGGCCTTCACACCGAACTGCTCGCTCTCGCGCGTCTGGTCGGCGATCTCCGCCGCGTGCAGGAGCGCCTTCGTCGGGATGCACCCGCGGTGCAGGCAGGTGCCGCCGAGCTCGGCCTTGTCGATCAGCGCGACCTTGAGGTCGAACTGAGCGGCACGCAGGGCGGCCGCATAGCCACCACTGCCGGCGCCGAGAATGACGATGTCGAAGGTTCCGCCGTTGGGCTGGCTCACGTTGACTCCAGTGGTCGCATCGTCTCCGGTGTGGGTCACACAATGGAAACGGTCACAGTCCCGTCACCGACATCTTGTCACTTCGCGACCCGGTCAATGCAGTCAGGTGCCCCACGACACGTCGGTCCGACGTACCCTTGCGGGATCGAACGCGAGGAGGAGCAGTGGCTTGGTTTCGGCGGCGTCCCCGATCCGGCGGGCCCGGCGGACGGTCGGTCAACCAGGCCGATCTGGAGCATCTTACGCAATTCTTCCGGACGAAGCAGGGAGTCGAGGCATTCATCGAGCCACAGACGACAGTGACCGAGACCACCCTGTTGCTTGTGGCACACGACGGTGAATGGACCCGGCGGCGCATCGGCTCACCCGACGTGGCCTGGAAATTCGCGCACCAGCTCAGCATGCCGGTCTACGACGTGAAACTGCTCGGCTATCCACAGCGGATGCGCGACTACAACGAACGGCAGCGGCGCCGCCCGGTCTGATCCGGACGGCGCCCACCGCGTCAGGACAGGTCGTCGACCAGCTTGAGGAAGGTCCGGACCGGGACCCCGGTGCCGCCCTTCGTCCAGTAACCGTTCGCCTCACCGGTGTGGTAACTGGGGCCCGCGATGTCGATGTGCGCCCACTCCACCCCCTCGGCCACGAACTCGCGCAGGAACACGCCGCCCTGCAGCATGTGGCCGGCCCGGTCCAGGTTGGCGTTGGTCTGGCAGATGTCGGCGATCTCCGACTCCATGCCCTTGCGCACGTCGTCCGGCAGCGGCATCCGCCAGGACGGCTCGCCGACCGCCTTGCCGGCCGCCTCGACCAGCGCGGTCGCCTCGTCCGAACCCATCAGGCCGGCGATCCGCTTGCCCAGCGCGATCACCTGCCCACCGGTCAGCGTCGACGTCTCGAACAGGTAGTCGGCGCCGTCCTCGCAGGCCCGCGTGATCGCGTCGGCCAGCACCATCCGGCCCTCGGCGTCGGTGTTGAACACCTCGACCCGCTTGCCGCCGTACATGGTGATCACGTCGCCCGGCCGGTACGCCGACCCGGACGGCATGTTCTCCGCGATCGCCAGGTAACCGGAGACCGCCACGCCCGGCTTGAGCTGCGCGATAGCGACCATCGTGGCGGCCACCGCGGCGGCACCCGCCATGTCGGACTTCATCTCCCACATGCCGGCGGCCGGCTTGATGCTGACGCCACCGGTGTCGAAGGTGATGCCCTTACCGACCAGCGCCACCCGCTTCGGGTTCTCCACCCCGGCCGGCGTGTAGGTCAGCTTCACCAGCCGCGGCGGGGCCTCCGAGCCCTGGCCGACCGCCACGATGCCGCCGTAGCCCCCGGCCTTGAGCTGCTCGAAGTCGAGCACCTCGACACCGAGACCGACCTCGGTCGCGGCCGCCGCCACCTGGTCGGCCAGATCGGCCGGGCGCAGCGCGTTCGGCGGGGTGTTGACCCAGTCGCGGGTCAGGCGCACCGACCTGGCGACCACCTCGGCGCGGCGCAGCTCGGCCGCCGCCGCCTCGTCGGCCGCGTCCGGCACGTGCAGGCGCAGCTCCGCGACCGGGTCCCGGCGGCCCTTCTGCGGCTTCGTCTTGTAACCGGCGAAGCGGTAACCGCCGAGCAGGGCACCCTCCAGCACGGCGCGCAGCACCGGCGGGGCGTCCGCGTCGTCGGGCACCGGCAGGGCCAGCACCACGGTGGCGCTGCCGGCGAGCGCACGGACCGCCGCGCCGGCACCCCGGCGCAGGGTCTCCAGATCGGGGGCGGGGCCGTCCGGCTCGGCGCCGAGGCCGACCGCCACCAGCAGCGGCGCGGCGATCGTGCCGAGGGTGGCCAGCTTGGTCACCTCGCCGGCGGCTCCGGTCGCGCCGAGCAGAGCCAGCGTCGAGATCAGCTTGCCGTCGAAGGCCGCGGTGATGCTCTCGGCACCCGCGGCCGGCAACAGGGTGCCGTCCTCGTCTGGCTGGCTGTGCAGGCCGATGATGATGGCATCGACCGCCGATTCGGCCGGGTCGGTGTCGACCAGGCTGAGGCTGGGCTGGGTCACTCGGACTCTCCGGACGTCTGGGCCGGAACGGCGCCGGTGGGCGCGCTCCCGGCTATTGGGAAAACGGTGTTGTCCCCGCGACTCTAAACAACCCCAAGGTCAACGGTAAGTTGAGTGTCATGTCTTCCGCGCCGCTTCAGTCTCCCCTGCATGACCGCCACGTCGCACTCGGCGCGAAGTTCGCGGCGTTCGGCGGCTGGGACATGCCCCTGGAGTACGCCGGGGGAGGCGTCCTGAAGGAGCACGCGGCGGTCCGCGAGTCGGCCGGTGTCTTCGACGTGTCGCACCTGGGCAAGGCACGGGTCCGGGGTGCCGGGGCCGCCGCCTTCGTCAACGCGTGCCTCACCAACGACCTCGGCCGGATCACCCCCGGCAAGGCGCAGTACACGCTGTGCTGCGACGAGAGCGGCGGAGTCGTCGACGACCTGATCGCCTATCTGCACGGCGACGACCACGTCTTCCTGATCCCGAACGCGGCGAACACCGCCGAGGTGGTCCGCCGGCTCGCCGGGGCCGCCCCGGCCGGGCTGACCGTCACCGGCGAGCACCGCGACTACGCGATCCTCGCCGTCCAGGGCCCGCAGTCCGCGGAGATCCTCGGCAAGCTCGGCCTGCCCACCGGGCACGGCTACATGTCGTTCACCACCGCGTCGTTCCGGGGCGCCGAGCTGACCGTCTGCCGTACCGGATACACCGGCGAGCACGGCTACGAACTCGTCGTCGGCTGGGACGACGCGGCCACCGTGTGGGACGCGGTGGTCGACGCCCGCGTCCGCCCCTGTGGGCTCGGCGCCCGGGACACGCTGCGCACCGAGATGGGCTATCCGCTGCACGGCCAGGAGCTGAGCCTCGACATCAGCCCGGTCCAGGCCCGCTCCGGCTGGGCGGTCGGCTGGGACAAACCGGCCTTCTGGGGGCGGGCGGCCCTGCAGGCCGAGAAGACCGCCGGCCCGCGTCGGCAACTGCGGGGCCTGGAACTCACCGGCCGCGGCGTCCCCCGGGGACACATGCGGGTGTACGCGGGGGAGACTCCCGTGGGAGAGATCACCAGCGGCACCTTCTCCCCGACGAAGAAGATCGGCATCGCACTGGCCCTCATCGACACCGCGGCCGCCCTCGCCGACGGCGACCTGGTCGAGATCGACATCCGCGGCCGCCGCACCGAGGCGCGCCTCGTCAAGCCGCCCTTCGTCACCCCATCCGTCCGCTGACCCGCCCCTGATCTTCACGGCTGGCTCTCACCGCTGTCTCCAGCGCGCTGAGGCAGCGGTGGCGTCCAGCTGGTCCGGATCTTCACGGCTGGCTCTCACCGCTGTCTCCGGCTTGCTGAGGCAGCGGTGGCGTCCAGCCGGTCCGGATCTTTGTAGCTGGCTCTCACCGCTGTCTCCGGCGCGCTGAGACAGTGGTGGCGTCCAGCTGGTCCGGATCTTCACGGCTGGTTCTCACCGCTGTCTCCGGCGCGCTGAGGCAGCGGTGGGGGCCAGCCGCGGGGGTCAGGCCAGGGTCACGAGCACGAGCGTCAGCGTCACGGCCAGCTCGACGGCCGCTCCCAGCACGTCGCCGGTGATGCCGCCGAACCGTCGTACCGCATGCCGCAGAAGCAGCACCACCGCGAACAGGGAGGCGGCGACGGCGGCCGGCCCCTGCCACGGACGGCCCGGAACCGCGGCCAGCGCGAGAGCACCGACGAGCGCCGCGCCCACCGCCACGGCCGCGAACGGCACCGTGGACGCCACCATCGCACCCAGACCCTCCGGGCGGGCCGCCGGCACGCCCCGGCGGCAGGCGACACTCACCGCGAGCCGCCCGGCCGCCCAGGCCGTCATGACGGCCCACGGTCCGGCCGCGGTCAGCGCGGCGGCCTGAACGAGCACGGTGGCGCAGAGCGCCACCACACCGAACGGCCCGATGTCCGGCTTCTTCATGATCTCCAGGGCGGCGGGACCCGAGCGGTACGACCCGAGCGCGTCCACCGTGTCCGCGAGCCCGTCCAGATGCAGCCCGCGGGTGAGCAGAGCACCCGCCGCGACGGTCAGCCCGGCCGCGACCAGCTCGGGAGATCCGGCCGCCCGCAGCCCGGCGTGCAGCCCGGCCAGCGCCAGCCCCAGCAGCGCCCCCACGGCCGGTGCCACGGACATCGCCACCGCCGCGGTGGACCGGTCCACCCGGCCCGCCCGCAGTGGCAGCACGGTCAGCGTGGTGACCGCCAGCCGTACCCCGTCAAGCACCCCGGTCCGTGCGCGGACTCAGCGTGTTGAAAGCGGCGGTGTTGAACGGCAGATCCGGCCCGTCATCGTCGAGATCCTCATCGAGGTCCTCGTCGACATCGTCATCGGGCTCGTCGTCGAGCCCGTCGTCGCCGACCTCACCGAGCAGCGCCGGGTGCACCGGCATCGCCGCCGCCAGCCCCACCGCGGTCCGCACCACCGGCAGGACGGTCAGCGCGTTCGCGCCTTCGCCCAGATCCAGGCCGACCTGGAGCACCGGCGTCAGCCCGAGCACGTCGGCACCCTGCCGGACCAACGCGAGCGTGCCCGCCTCCGGCAGCAGGCACCAGTGCCGGGTCTGGCTGGCCAGGTCGCGGGCCACCAGCCCGGCGGCGATCCCGAGCGGGCCGTCCACCAGCACCGGGATGCGGCGGGCCGCGGCGCCCAGGAGCAGACCGGTGGCGACCGCCACGTCCAGGCCGCCGACCTGCCGCAGGATGTCGACGGCGCCGCGCGGCTCCTGCCGGATCCGGTGCAGCGCGTCGCGGACCGCGGCGCAGCGGGCCATCCAGGCGGTGTCGTCGAAGCGGGCGCCCGGCACCTGCACCCGGGGCAGGGTGGCGACCGGCTCGGCTCCGGTGGTGGCGGCCAGCACCGCCGTCGCGGCGGCCTCGATGCCGGCGGAGATGGCGGCCAGCACGATCACGTCCCGGCCGGCGTCGGCGGCGCCGTCGGCGAGTTTCCAGCCGTCGCGGAGTGCGGCCTCGACCTCGCGCTCCCCGGTGACCGGGCCGTCCTCCATCGCACCGGTCGCGGGGGTACGCAGCACCGCGATGTCGGCGCCGGCCTGCCCGGCCAGCCGGCCGATCAGCCCGGTGCCCAGTTCGGCCTCGGCGATGCGGCGTTCCACATCGGCGGTGTCGGTGCCGGCCACCGCCCCACCGGTACGCCGCCCGCCGATCACCACCACCCGGACGCCCGTCCAGGCGTGCGGGGTGACCGAGTTCTGGGTGGCCGCGGCGAACTCGACGGCCTCGCCGAGCGCACCCAGCCCGCCGCCCGGCAGGTCCAGGCCGGCGAGTCGCTCCCGCGCGTCCGGCCCGGCGTCGGCGCTGGGCAGCGGCAGGTCCATGCCCGGTTTGATCTCGGTGAGCCCGGAGGCGACGAGCGGCAGCGTCATCGTGGCGCCGCTCAGCGCGCTGACCGGCGCCGGCTCGGGCTCGGGCGCCGCGACGGGGGCGACCACAGTGGCCGGCGGTGGCGGGGGAGCCGGCGTCGCCGGGGTCGGCACGGCGATCGGCCGGGAGGCGACCCGTGGTGCCTCGGCGACCGGCGGGATCGGGGCGGCGTGCCCCTTCAGCCAGGTGGTCTGCCCGGCGACCACCAGCGCGACCGCGTCACTGGCCTCGGCCAGCGCCTGATTGGTGGTGCCGAGCGCGTCCGCGAAGGCCCGCCCGACCGGCGTCACCGGCACCAGCGACAGCCCCACCTCGGGGCTGACCAGCACCACCCGCGCCGCGGTGTCGCGGACGGCCGCGGCGAGCGCCGTCACGTCGGCCTCGTCGTTGTTGGGCTGCCGTGCCGGATTGAGCACGGCGGCCACCCAGCCGCCGAGGTCGTCGACGAGTACGGTCTCGTCGGGTCCGGCCTGGAGCAGCAGCTCGATGAGCGCGGCCGGGTCGGCGCCGGTCTCCTCGGTCGTCCAGGACTGTGGGCGCCGTCGTTGATGCGCCTCGATCCGGTCCTGCCACTCGGGGTCGTCCTCGCCGCCGACGGCGGTCGCCACGTACCGCACGGAGGGGGCGCCGGAGATGAGTGACTCGGCGAACCCGGACTTGCCGGAGCGGATCCCACCGAGCACCAGAACCGTGTTCCACCGATCTTCGGACATGCCCCGTACCTTAGAGCCGGGTCGCACACGCGGACGCCGTAGGGTGGAAGCCCACCGAGGTACTGACGTGAGGGGGCGGCTGTATGCCGTGGAGTTGGCGGTACGAGGACGTCGACGGCAAGCCTGTCGACGGCCCGGACGAGTCGTTCAGCAGCCAGGCCGACGCCGAGTCCTGGATCGGCCAGGAGTGGCGGCAGTTGCAGGCCACCGGGGTCAGCACGGTCACCCTCGTCGAGGACGACCGGGTCGACTACCAGATGAGCCTGCTCCCGGCCGAGTGAGCGGGCTGCCGTGACGTACGAACCGGTCTACACCCGCACACCACGCAACGCCTTCGTGCCGAGCCCGATCTTCGCCGGCATCGTCGCGGTCTTCGTCGTGACCGGCGTGATGACGTGGACGAATTTCGGCAACGTCGGTTTCGACGTGTTCCTGTTCGTGATCTCGGGCTGGATCATCTCGCTCTGCCTGCACGAGTACGCGCATGCCGTCACCGGCTACTTCTCCGGCGACCTGACCGTCGCCGAGCGGGGCTACCTGCGGCTCAACCCGCTGAAGTACACCCATCCGCTGCTCTCGATCGTGCTGCCGGTGATCGTGGTGATCCTCGGCGGCATCGGCCTGCCCGGCGGCGCCGTCTGGATCGACCACCGGTACATCCAGAGCAAGCTGAAGGACTCGCTGATCAGCGCGGCCGGCCCGCTCACCAACGTGGTGCTGGCGGTGGTGGTGGCGATGCCGTTCCTGCTCGGCCTGGCGCCGGAGGTGGTGGTGACCGGGCTGGGCCAGGCCTCCCTCACCGACGACAGTCACGTCGCGTTCTGGGCGGCGCTGGCCCTGCTCGCCTTCCTTCAGGTGACCGCGAGTGTGCTCAACTTCCTACCGGTCCCCGGGCTGGACGGGGGCAGCATCATCTCCCCGTGGTTCAGCCCCGCCTATCAGCGCGCGTGGAACCTGATGGCGCCCTGGGGCTTCCTGGTGCTGTTCCTGCTGCTGTGGCAGACCCAGGTGGGCGAGTGGTTCTTCACGCTCGTCGACTGGCTGGCCGGCCTGATCGGCATCGACGCACGCCTCTACGGGGCCGGCTTCGGCCTGATGCGGTTCTGGGAGTAGGTCACGGGCGCACGGCCGGGCTGGAGGTGAGCGACGGGTCGCGGGTCACGACCGGCTCCACGATCTCGTCGATCGCCTTCAGCAGGCCGTCGTCCAGTTTCACCCCGGACGCCTTGACGTTGTCCCGGACCTGCTCGGGCCGGGACGCGCCGATGATCGCCGCGGAGACGTTCGGGTTCTGCAGCACCCACGCCACGGCCAGCTGAGCCAGGGTCAGCCCGGCCTCGGCGGCCAGCGGCTGGAGCCGGGCGACCGCGTTCAGCACGTCGTCCTCCAGCCACCGGGCGATGAACCCGGCACCGGACTTCTCGTCGGTGGCCCGCGACCCGGCCGGTGGCTGCTCCCCGGCCTTGTACTTGCCGGTCAGCACCCCCTGCGCGAGCGGCGACCAGACGATCTGGCCCAGCCCCAGCTCCTGCGACGCCGGCACCACCTCGGCCTCGATCACCCGCCAGAGCATCGAGTACTGCGGCTGGTTGGACACCAGCCGGACGTGCAGTTCGTCGGCGAGCGGCTTCGCGGCCCGGATCTGCTCGGCGCTCCACTCGGAGACGCCGATGTAGTGCGCCTTGCCCTGCCGGACCACGTCGGCGAACGCCTCCATGGTCTCCTCGAGCGGCGTGTGATGGTCGAACCGGTGCGCCTGGTAGAGGTCGACGTAGTCGGTGCCGAGCCGGCGCAGCGAGCCGTTGATCGACTCCAGGATGTGTTTACGGGACAGGCCGCTGTCGTTGGCGCCCGGACCGGTCCGCCAGAACACCTTCGTGAAGATCTCCAGGCCTTCGCGGCGCTCGTCCTTCAGCGCCCGGCCCAGCACCTCCTCGGCGCGGGTCCCCGCGTACACGTCGGCGGTGTCGAAGGTGGTGATGCCGGAGTCGAGGGCCGCGCGCACACACGCGAGCGCGGCCTCCTCCTCCACCTGCGAACCGTGGGTGATCCAGTTTCCGTAGGCGATCTCGCTGACCAGCAGGCCGGAACGGCCGAGATGACGAAACTCCATCCCCTCAGGTTAGAGAACCGGCCGCGTCTCCTCCGGCAGCGCGTCGACCAGTGCGGAAAGATCGCGGTCGCCCATGCCGGCCATCGGCGCGCCGGACCGGTCCAGCGCAGCCCACAGCCCGGCCGCGTCACGCACCAGGAACGCCACCGGATGGATCACCACCGCCGCGTGCACCGGCTCGACCAGCAGCCGCCCGGACCGGTCCACCACCCCGAACCGGTCCCCGGCGCCGACGACCGCCAGTCCCTCGTCGGTGAACCCGTCGACCGTCCCGCCGAAGTGCAGCGCCGTCACGAACCGCTGGTACCGCGGCGGCACCGTGACCCGCCCGTGCCGGTCGACGGCACCCCAGACACCGCCCTGCCGCACCACGGCCAGACCACGGCGGAACGGCCGCACGTCCTCGAACCCGCCGGCCGGCACGACCAGCCGGTTCTCCCGGTCGATTGCGAACCAGCCACCCTGATCCGGCCGGCTCACCCAGGCCAGCCCCTCGGCGAACCGGGTCACCCCGGTATAACCGTGCGCCGCCGCGATGATCAGCTCACCGTGCGCGTCGATCAGCTCCCACGCCGCCGAATCCGGCCGCCGCACCCAGGCCGCACCCTCGGAGAACGGCTGCGCCTCGGCGAACCGCGGCTCGATCGCGGCGGCGTACCCCCACAGCCCGGCCCCGTCGTCGAGCAGCGGCACCGGCGCCTCCGGCCGCCCCAGCACCTCGTCCCGGTTGCGCGGATACGGACCCCACCCGGCCGCCCCGGAACGCCGGGTGATCGCATCGAGCGCCAGTTCGATCCGCTCCACCAGCTCCGGATCCTCACCGCGGCGTACGTCCAGCGCCCGTTCGAAGTGGTTCACCGCCTCCAGGTAGCGGCCCTGCTCGTACGCCGACCGCCCGGCCAGCTCCCGGATCTCCGCCCGCGTCCGCGGCGGCAGCTCCACCGAATCGGCCTCCGCATACAGCCGGTCCGCCTCCTCGAACTCGCCCCGCCACTGGAGCACGTGCGCCAGCCGGGCCTGCGCGATCGCCACCGTCCGCAACTCACCGGCCGCCTCCGCGTGCCGCAGCCCGTCCCGCCCGTCGGCGAGCGCATCATCCAGCTCCCCGACGATCCGGTGCACCACGGCCCGCAGACTCAGCAGCCCCGCCCGCACGTTGTCCCGCTCGGCGAACTCCAGGCGGTCGGTCAGCCGGTCCGCGACATCCCACAGCCGGTCCGGGTCGTCCACCTGCTCCCGCAGCGTCTGCGGGTCATAGGCCCACGGATACGCCGCCAGGATCTGCTCCGGATCGGCCCGCCGCCGGTCCGCCGGGGCCCGCTGATCCCGCCGCTGCCGCACCGGTTCGACCCGCCCGCCGTCCGCGGTCGCCGCCGCACCCTCGCCCGGACCTCCGGCCGTACTCTCGGCCTCGGGTTTCGCCTCCGGCGGTCCGCTTCGCGACGCGGTCTCCGCAGCGGCCTCGGCCGCGCTTCCGCTCGTCGTCTCCGACGTCACCCCTTGCAGTGGTACGCCCGGAGCACCGCCCGCCGGCCCTCCCAGCCTCTCGTCGTCCCCCACCGCAGCCGGCCCGGCCTCCACCTCGCCGGCCACGGCCGTCGCCGTCTCGCCGGGATCTCCGTCCCCGTCGGCCTCAGTCCGCACATCCGGCACCTCTACGCCACCGTCGGCAGCACTCACCGCTCCCGCAGCCACGTCTGCCGCCGCGGCGTTCTCAGGTCGCTCGACCGTCTCGGTCTTCACCGCGAAGGCGGCGGTCTCCGGCTCCCCGTCAACCTCGCCGGTCTCGGTTTCGGTGTTGAGTGCGGCGGTCTCTGCTTCTGTGTCGACCGCGTCGGTCTGGGTTTCGGTGTTGAACGCGGCGGTCTCCGGCTCCCCATCGACTGCGCCGGTCCCGGACTCCGTGTTGAGCGCGGCGGTTTCCGGCTCTGCACTGAAGAGGACGGTGTCCGGTTCTGATTCCGTGTGGAACATGACGGTGTCCGGCTCTGCGACGAGCATGCCGGTCTCGGGTTTGGCGCGAAGGAGGACGGTGTCCGGCTCCGTCCCCAGAACGGTCGTCTCCGGCTCTGCGGAAAGCACGACGGTGTCCGGCTCGATGACCAGGGCGGCAGTCTCCGGCTCCGGCTCCGGCTCCGGCTCCGCAGTGAACAGGACGGTGTCCGGCTCGGCATTGATCAGGACGGTCGCCGGTTCTCCCGCGATGACGACGGTGTCGGGTTCCACCGCGTCTTCGGCATTCGCTGCGGTGTTCGACGGCAGGACCGCGTCACTCACTACGACGGCTGACATCTCGGTGATCTCGTCGTTCGTGGACTCCGTCACCACGGCGTCATGCTCAGCGGCTGATCCGTCGTCCGCCGTGCCGACGTCGTGGGACGGTGTCTCCCGGACCGGTGCAGCCTTGAGCCGGACGATCCGCATGGTCTGAGTGAGATCCGACTCCTCATCGGATCCGCCACCCACCTGCGTGGCAGCCTCCACCGAATCGCCGTCCGTAGCCGAGACAACCTGGACCGAGTCATCGGCCTCCGGGCGGACAGCATCGCTGTCGGCGGTGGTTGCCGGTTGCTCAAGCCCGGACCGGTCCAACACGGCGGTCAGGTCCTCGCCGTCGTCGGACGCGACAGCGGACTCGCCCGAGCTACCCGGCTCGCCGTGACGTCCGGCGTCCACCCGGTCCCCATCCGAGCCGCCACCATCGAACGACGTCTCCTCGACCTCAGCGAACGCCCCAGCCGGCACACCGGCCGACATCCCGCCCGCAGCCGCCGCGAAGTCCGCCTCACCGATCCCTGCCGAAGCCTCATCCGACCCGCCCGACGCCTCATCCGAAGCAAACGCGGCAGTCTGATCTGCCGGATCCCACGCCCCAGAGACGGACTCATCGGCCGCGCCGGGCCACCCTGACCCATCGCCGGGGGCAACCGTCATCCCGGCAGATTCCCCGCCACGTGCCGTTTCGGCGTCGCCGGCTCCGGTTTCCACCGCGGGGGAAGTGCTGGTGTCGCCGGTCCGGGTCTCCGTCCCGGTATTACCGGTCCCGAATTCCCTCTCGGCGGAGCCGGTGGATTCGCCGCCGACGGTGTCTGTTTCGCTGCCCCCCGTGACTGTCTCGCTGGTCCGGGTGGCCGCGCTGCTCTCGGTATCCGTCTCGCCGGAACCGGTGGTGTCACCGGTCCCTGGCTGCGTGTCGGTGAAGCTATTCGTGGCGTCGAACTTCGGGGCCGCCGAGGTATGCGCAGCCTCATGGCCGCCGTCACCCTCCGCTCGGGGGAGCGCTTGCCCGTCTTCCGTCCCGTCCTCGGCGGGCTGCCGAGGCTGCGGCACCAACGTGCCAGTATTGCCCGCTTCTGTAACCGGTTTGGCAGCATCGCCCAGTGCGGTAGCCGCACCTGCCGGGCTGTCGCCACCAGTACCGAAATCGGCAGATCCTTCGGCGCCAGAACGACCCTCGGCCGCGCTGTCGTCCGCCGAGGAGAAGTCCACAGGGGCCGCGCCCTCAGCGGCCGGGACCGTACCGGCAGTCGCGCTGAAGGTCTCCGCAGGAGTGAACCCAGGCGGCGTCGGAACAGCTTGGGCCGCGGCGGTCACGAACGTTGCCGAGACATCCCGGTTCACGCCGACCGGCTGTGTCGTCGAAACGTCCTGGTTCGGACGGGCCTCTGGCGTTACCGAAACGTTCTGGTTCGGAGTGACTTCTGGGGTTGCCGAATCGTCCTGGCTCGGACTGGCGTCTGGTGTTGCCGAAATGTCCTGGTTCGCAGTGGCCTCTGGCGTTACCGGACCGTCCTCGTTCGAAGTGATCCCTGGCGTTGCCGAGACGTCCTCGTTCGGAGTGGTTTCGGACGGCGCCGGAACGGCTTGGAGGAGGGGGGCCGTAGGTGGTGCCGAACTGTCCTGGGCCGGGATGGTCGGTGACGTTGCCGGAATACCGGCCTGGGGGTCGTCGTCGGTGTCGACCGGCGCGAACCAGCCCAGCGGCCGGATTTCCGGTTCGACGCTCTCGACAGGTGCGGCCGGTTCGGCCTCGGGGACCGGGGTGGTCGCTCCAAGCCCACTCAGAGACAGCAGCCATCCGAGGCCGTGGGTCTCCGGCTCGTCCGAGGTGGGCCCAGTTGCGGGCGGCTCACTGGCCACCGAGGCACCGGCGTCCTCCGCCGCGAACGGCCGCGCCGCCCCCGACGCGACCGACTGCCGACCGGGCTCGGCCGACGTCTGCTGCTCGCTCTGAGATCCGGGGGCCCAGCCACCGGCATAGCCTCGCTCAGCGGCAGCCTGCCGCTCCCCGGGCTGAGCCGGCGCGGAGGACGCAGCCTGCCACGGAGCCGTCTGGGCACCGTACTGACCGGCCTCGGGACGTTGCCCGGCCTCGGGACGTTGCCCGGCCTCGGGACGCTGCTGGGCCTCTGGGCGTTGCCCGGCCTCGGGACGGTGGACCGCCTCCGGACGGTGCTCCGGCGTGTTCCGAGCAGTCGGCGCCGCCCTACGTGGATCGATGACACGGGTGCGCTCTTCAGCGTCTCCGAGCCCTTCGCTCCCGGGCCGCCGCCGCAGCCCGAACGGCCGCGTCGGGTCGTCAGGGTCCGAGACGCCGTCGTGGCGTCCGCTTGAGGGAGCACCGTGCCCGAGCCGCCGCGGGTCGAGCGGGCGAGTCGGATCCTGCTCATCGTTGCCGCCGTCACCGTTCGGCACCTGACCACGCGGGAAGGACGCCCTGGCCTCGGCCTCCGGCGCATAACCGGCTGCCGAAGCGGCCCCCACCGGTCCGGAGGCAGGCGCGGCACCCGGCGCGACCTGCGGGTCCCGTCCGGCGACCGGCGTGGTGAACGACTGCGTGGTCTCCGGCGTCTCCAAAGCCCGCGGATACTGCCCGCCGGACCCGGCCGGCGCACTGACCGGCGCGCTGCCGGTCCGGGCATACGAATCCTGCCCCGCCGATCCGGAAGCGCCCGGATTTCCGGCGCGCGGGTCGAATCCACCCGGTCCGGAGCCAGGGCCGAATCCACCCCGTCCAGAAGTCGGAGATGTTCCGGTTCCAGGCACTCCGGCCGGTCCGGAGGCCGGGGGCGTTGCGGTACCGGATCCGAATCCGGCCGATCCTGAGGTCTGAGTTGTTCCCGTTCCAGGCCCGAATCCGGCCGCTCCGGAAGACGGGGATGTCGCGGTACCGGGCCCGAATCCGGGCGGCCCGGAAGACGGGGATGTCGCGGTACCGGGCCCGGATCCGGGCGGCCCGGAGGGCGAGGATGCCGCGGTACCGGGTCCGAATCCGGCCGGTCCGGAGGTCGGCGAAGGCCCGGCTTCGGGGCGGAATGCGGCCGGCGCGGAAACAGGAGCGGCACCGGAGCGCTGATCCCGGACCGCAGGGCTCGAAACCGGGGCGACGCCGGGCGCGGCATACGGGACCGGCCCGGAGACCGGAGCAGACGAGTCGGGTCCCCGCAGCCCCTGAGTGGCTTCAGAGCCGGGATGCGCGTGCGGGAACGGGGCACCCGGCCCGGAAACCGGACGACCCGCGCCCGGCGGGGTCTCTCGGAAGCCGGGTCCGCCTTGGCCGTAGGGCACGACCGGCCCGGAGACCGGCGCGACACCCCCGCCCACGCCGCGGCTCTGAGCGGGAACGGACGTACCGCTGGCCGGGTAGACGGCGGCGGGCGCCACCGACTGCGACGGTGTGACACGGGTCGGCTGCGGTGCCGGGCGGGCCGGTGCCGGCGAGTTCCGGTCCTGGGGCGCCGGGCGCAGGTCGAACGGGGCGTCCGGCGTGCGGCCTTCGCGGGGCGTGCGACGGTCGTCGGCGTACGCGGGGAAGGCGTCGGCGGGCGCCGGGCGCGCGGCACCGTAGGTGGGTCCAGCGGGCGACGTCGGTCCGGAGGCCGGGCGAGCCTCACCACCCTGCCGCGGAATCTGCTGCTCGGGACTCTGCCGGCGGCCCTGGTAGCCGGGCTCCTGATCGGGCCGAACCCGGCCGGGCACATATCCGGCCGACGCTGCGGGCGCCACCGGGCCACCGAACCGGCCGGCCGCGCCCGGCTCGTGCCGACCGGGCTGCCCTTCGTGCCGACCGGGCACACCCTCGTGCCGCCCCGGCCCACCACGCCCGGCCGCACCGGGAGCCCCCGGCCCACCGTGACCGGCCTGCCCGGAGGATCCGGGACCGCTGTAACCGGGCTGACCAGATGCACCTGGGCCGCCGTGACCGGGTTGGCCGGGACCGCCGGAAGCGCCAGAAGCGCCGGGACCGCCGTAACCGGGACGACCGGAAACGCCCGGCCCTCCAGACGATGCGGAACCCCCCGAACCGCTGCCAGGCCGTCCGGAGGCTCCCGCCCCGGGGAACGCACCCCCGGAAGCCTGCCCGGCGAACTGACCACCAGGCGGAACAGCCCCGCGGGACCCGTGCGCCCCCCGGTCATCGGGTGTCTGCGGACCACGCCCTCCCGGCCCACCCGAGACCGGCGGGTTACCGAAGCCGCCACCCTGTTGCGGCCCACGGCCCCAGCCGCCCGCCTCAGCCGCCGGGGCCTGGGGCGCACGTCCCGCGGCCGGCCGACCACCGTGCCCTGGCGAGACCGGGGCCGACGACGGATGCCCGGGTGCGGGGGAGGAGGGACCCGCCGAGCCGTAGACGGGAACGCCACGGCGCTGGTCCGGCGGCGGGTTGGGCATGGGTACGGGCCGGTTCCAGGACGGTTCGTCCCGGGGCGGTTGCGGCGCGGCGCCCGGTCCGCGGGAGTCGGGGCGCGTTTCCTCGTACCGTGACTGATTTTGATCGGCAGGCCCGGACCGCGACGAACCGGGGACCGACGCGCGGCCCGCGGGGCTCACCGGCGTGGAGCTGGCCGGCGCCGAACCGCCGCGCGACGCCTCGTAGACCGGTGTGTGCACGGCCTTGCGCCGCCCGGGGTCGCCGGGATAGCGCTGCCCGGGCAGCGGTTCCCATTCCCAGGTGATCTCGTAGACCCAGGCGGGCTCGTCCTCCCAGCTGTCGCCCGGCCGGGAGCCCCATCCGTTCATCGGGCGGCCCACGGGTTACCCGTCGAATGGCAACGCTCCGTCACGGCGAACTCCACCTTGTCAGAAAATGAGCCGCGCCCGGCCGGGGACCCGCGTAGAGTCGCCCGGCTCCGTCGCGAGGGTCTGTAAAGGAGATTAACGGCGTGGACCAGCGAGACGCCAGCGTGCCGACGATCTCTCGAATCGGTCCGTTCCGCGCTTCAGTCACTACTTTCGGCGCGCTGACCGGGTCGGGTTTCCGGCGGTACGCCACCTACCGGCAAGCCACCATAGCCGGAACGTTCACCAACATCGTGTTCGGCTTCCTTCGCTGTTACGTGCTGCTAGCGGTGGCTGAGGAGGCGGCCGGGCAGCGGCCCGGAGGGTACGACGCCGGACAGCTCGCGCTCTACGTCTGGGTCGGTCAGGGTCTACTGAGTGTCATCGGCATCTGGGGCTGGACCGAACTGGCCGATCGGATCCGTTCCGGCGACATCGCGGCCGACCTGTTACGTCCGATCGCTCCGGTGACCGGCTATCTGGCGGCCGATCTGGGCCGGGCGCTGTATTGCATGCTGACCAGGTTCGGTCCGCCGCTGCTGGCCGGTGCGCTGTTCTTCCCGTTGCACACCCCGGCCCGGTGGCAGACGGTGCCGCTGTTCGCGGTCTCGGTGATTCTGGCCGTGGTGATCTGCTTCGGCTGCCGTTATGTCGTGAACGCGACGGCCTACTGGCTGCAGGACGCGCGCGGCCCGATCACCTTGTGGACGCTGGGTTCCGGTGTGCTGGGCGGCCTGTACTTCCCGTTGCGCCTGCTCCCGGAGGAGATCGTGCTGGTGTTGTGGGTGGCGACGCCGCTGCCGAGCCTGTTGCAGACGCCACTGGACGTGATCGCCGAGCGGGACGGCCCGGCGCTCCAGGCCGCCCTGGTGGGTCTCCAGGTCCTCTGGGCGGCGGTGCTTCTGGGGCTGGCCGGGCTGGTGCAGCGGCGGGCCGAGAAACGCCTGGTGGTGCAGGGTGGGTGAGCTGCGGGCGTTCGCGGCGCTCGGGGCGGCGCAGTGGCGGTCGGCCACCTCGTACCGGGCGTCGTTCCTGGTGGAGATGCTCGGGAACGCGGGCGCGACGGTCTTCGACGTGCTGACCGTGCTGGTGCTGTTCCAGGCGACCCCGGAGGTCGGCGGTTTCCGGCTGCGGGAGGCGATGCTGATCGTGGGGCTGAGTGCGGCCGGGTTCGCGCTGGCCGATCTCACCGTCGGCAATGTGGACCGGCTGAAGACCTACGTGCGTGCCGGCACCCTGGACGCGGTGCTGGTCCGGCCGCTGCCCGCGCTGCCGCAGCTGCTGCTGATGGATCTGCCGGTGCGCAAGCTGCTGCGCGTGCTGTTCGGGTTCACGGTGCTGGGTCTGGCGGTCGCCGCCAACCCCATCGACTGGACGCCGGGCCGGGTCCTGCTGATGGTGATCACCCCGATCGCGGCGGCGGTCTTCTTCGGCTCGATCTTCGTGGTCAGCGCGAGCCTGGCGTTCTGGTGGGTCGACTCCGGGGAGATCGGCGCCGCCTTCACCTACGGCGGGCGCGACTTCACCTCGTACCCCATCTCGGTTTACGGCAGCTGGTTCCGCAACGTGTTCGCGTACGGCCTCGGTTTCGGTTTCGTCGCCTACCAGCCGGCGCTCGCGCTGCTCGGCCGGGCCGATCCGCTCGGCCTGCCGGCCTGGGCCGGTTTCCTGTCTCCGCTGGTCGCGCTCTGCGCGGCGGCCATCGCCGCCGGCGTCTGGCGCACCGGCATCCGTCACTACCGGAGTACCGGCTCATGATCAGAATGCAGGACCTCAAAAAAGATTTCACGGTACGGATCAAGGCCGGCCGTCTTCGACGCAAGAAGCGGACGGTAGCGGCCGTGGACGGGGTCAGCCTGACGATCGATCGGGGTGAGATGGTCGGCTACATCGGCCCGAACGGTGCCGGGAAGTCGACCACCCTGAAGATGCTCACCGGCGTGCTGACCCCGTCGTCGGGCGAGGTGTCGGTGTGCGGGCTGGCTCCGGTGCCGCAGCGCACGAAACTCGCGCTGCGCATCGGTGTGGTCTTCGGCCAGCGTTCGCAACTGTGGTGGGACCTGCCGTTGCGGGAGTCGTTCGAGCTGCTCCGGCACATCTACCGGGTGCCGCCGGCGGATCATGCCGCCCGTCTGAAGCGCTGCCGGGCCCTGCTCGACCTGGACGACTTCCTGGACACCCCGGTCCGGCAGCTGTCGCTGGGCCAGCGGATGCGCGGCGAACTGACCGCGGCCCTGTTGCACGGACCCGAGGTGCTGTTCCTGGACGAGCCGACGATCGGCCTGGACGTGGTCAGCAAGCAGGCGGTCCGCTCGTTCCTGGCCGAGTTGGGCGCGACCGGCGACGTGACCCTGGTGCTGACCACCCACGACCTCGCCGACATCGAGCGGCTCTGCGAGCGTCTCGTGGTGATCGATCACGGCCGGGTGGTGCACGACGGCAGCATCGATGCGCTGCACGCCCGGTACGGTTCCCGCCGCAGCCTGGTCGCCGATCTCGAACAGCCTCTGCCGCCGGACTTCGCGCTCCCGGGCGCCGTGCTGACCGCGGTGACCGCGAATGGTCATCGGGTGACGTTCGCGCTGGAGTCCACGACGGCGGCCGCCGCCGTGGCCGCCCTGGTCGCCGCGGTCCCGGTTCGCGACCTGTCGCTCCTCGAGCCGGACATCGAGGACGTGGTGGCCCGCCTCTACACCGCCCGCGACGGGGATCCGCCGCCCACCGGCACCGTGTGAGCCGGGGTCTACCGGTGCTCCATGATCAGGACCGCCCACGACCCCGGCTCCAGTGCCTCGTAGCTGTGCGGCACATCACCGGCGAACGTCACATAGTCACCCGGCCCCACCTCGACCAGTTCGTCGGCCGGCCCGGTACGGATCCGGCCGGCCGACACCACCATGTGCTCGACGCTGCCCGGAATGTGTGGTTCGGCGTCACGCCGTGCTCCCGGCTCCAGTTCGAGCACGTAGACGTCCCGGCGGGTGCCCGGTACACCGGCGGCCAGCAGGGTGCCGTAGAAGTCGGCCCCCTCGGCGCGCAGCCGGGGACCGCTGCCGGCCCGGACCACGCGCACCGGTGACGGCGGCGGCTCGACCAGCCGGCTGAACGGGACACCGAGGGCCACGCCGAGCGCCCAGAGCGTCTCGATGCTCGGGTTCCCGGCGCCGGACTCCAGCTGGGACAGCGTCGACTTGGCCAGCCCGGCGCGACGGGCCAGCTCGGCGAGGGAGATCCCGGCCCGGTCCCGTTCCCGGCGCAGGGCGGCGGCGATGACGGCCAGCGGCGGTGCCGGTTGCTGCATTGTTCGCTCCATCGGTCCAAGTGTTCGGTTTGACGAACGCCTTGCCAGTCGTTCAGCATGTCGAACTATGGGGACGTTATATCGAACGCGCGCCCAACTACGTGACATCGGTGCGCTGGCCGCCGCGTCACTGGCGGTCGGCGCCTCCTTCGGGGCCATCGCGATCGCGTACGGATTGCCCGCCTGGGTCCCGGTCGTCATGTCGGTGCTGATCTTCGCCGGTGGTGCCCAGTTCCTGGCGGTCGGCCTGCTCGCCGCCGGCAACCCGGTCGCCGCCGTCCTGGCCGGCCTGCTGCTCAACGCCCGCCACCTGCCCTTCGGCCTGGCCGTCGCCGACACCATCGGCACCCGCTGGCGGGACCGTCTCGTCGGCAGCCACCTGATGACCGACGAGACCGTCGCCTTCGCCTTGGCCGAATCCGACCCGGCCGCCCGCCGCCGCGTCTACTGGCTGGTCGGCGGAAGCCTGTTCGTCGCCTGGAACACCGGCGTGCTCCTCGGCGTCCTGCTGGGCGGTGCCACCGGCGACCCGGACGCCCTCGGCCTCGACGCCGCCTTCCCCGCCGGCCTGATCGCCCTGATCCTGCCGTCACTCCGCGACCGCGAAACCCGCCTGGTGGCCCTCACCGGCGCGGCCCTCGCCGTCCTGCTGACCCCCGTACTCCCCGCCGGCCTCCCAGTGATGTGCGCCCTCCTAGGCCTCCTGGTCCTCCTCCGCCCCACCCCCCGAAACCACCCCGCCGCGGCCGCCGCACCCCCAGCACCCACCGCCGACAGCGGCCCCACCGCCACCCATAGTTCCGAGCCCACCGCCGGTAACCGCCCTACCGCCGCCCCGGAATCTGCGGCCGCCGGCCCGGAATCTGCGGCCGCGGGCCCGGCGCGTGCGGCCACCACATCCGCTGACGGTGACGTCTCTGAGGGGGAGCGATGCTGATCGCCGCCATCCTGGTGCTGGCCGCCGGCACCTACGCCTTCCGCCTGAGCGGTGTCCTGCTCCGCGACCGCCTGGAACTCTCCACGTCCCTGCAACGGATGCTGCCGATGTCAGCAGCCGCCCTGCTGGCGGCACTCGCCGCGACGGCCACGCTGATGGCCGGCAGCGAGTTCGCCGGTTTCGCCCGCCCGGCCGGCGTCCTGGCCGGCGCCCTGCTGGCATGGCGCAAGGCCCCGTTCGTCGTGGTGGTGATCGCCGCCGCCGCGGTGACCGCCCTGCTCCGCCTGGCCGGCCTCGACTGACCACCCCCGGCTGGTCCCCACCGCTGTCTCAGACGCACCGAGACAGCGGTGGGAACCAGCCGGAGGCCCTAGCTGGTCGCTACCGCTGTCTCAAGCGTGTTGAGACGACGGTGGGGAGGTGGGGACCAGCCGTGAAGTTGTGGCTGGTTGCTACCGCTGTCTCAAGCGTGTTGAGACGACGGTGGGAGCCAGCCGGGTGGTTGTGGCTGGCTGGTACCGCTGTTTCGGGCGTGTTGAGACGACGGTGGGGACCAGCCGTGAGGTTGTGGCTGGCTTCCACCGTTGTCTCAGGCGTGTTGAGACAGCGGTGGGCACCAGCTGAGAAACGCGGAGGCCGTCAGGCCTCCGCGTTCGGGAAGAGCGGATCAGACAGAGCGGACTCAGACGCTGGCGCCCAGCTCGACCTTCGGCTTCGGGACCCGCATGCGGCGGAACGTCAGGCCACGCATGATGCCGTAGAAGTACAGCGAACCGAGCTTCTGCGTGGTGTCCGGGAAGCGGGTGCGGATCTGCTTCTTGATGCGCCGGCTGATGAAGATGCTGTCGACGAGGACGGCGAGCGCCAGACCGGCCCACAGCAGGTTGCTGGCGAGCTGCACCGCCGGGATCGCGACCGACGAGCCGATCAGCACGATGACCGCACCGGCGATGAAATACGACCCCGCGGTACGCCGGGAGTCGACGAGGTCGCGAACGAGCGAGCGCTCCGGGCCGCGGTCACGGGCGAGCAGGTAGCGCTCGTCGCCGTTGCGCATGCCCTCGGACGCCTCGAGCCGCTCGGCCCGCTGCCGCTCACGGAGCTGCTTGTAGGCCTCTTTGCGGTTGGCGGGCGCCGGATCCTGGACGCGGCGGCCCTGGACGGTCCGTTTCGGGGTGACCACGCCCAGCTCTTTCTTGCTGGGGGTGTAGCCCTTGCGGTGGGCCGTGACGGACTCGTCCTCGGTCACCGAGGCGGTGGCGTCGGCGACGAGGTCAGCGGACTTGCGGCGAAACAGCGGGGACACCCCAGAAGCGTAGCCAAACGGCGCGGTGTGTCATACACCGCGCCGTCGATCGTGACGAAATCGCTGATCAGGGCCGCTCGACGTGGGCGCCGAGGGCGGACAGCTTGGCTTCGAAGTCCTCGTAGCCGCGCTTGATCAGATCGACGCCGTAGACCCGCGAGGTGCCCTCGGCGGCCAGTGCGGCGATCAGGTGCGCGAACCCGGCCCGCAGGTCGGGGATGCGCAGGTCGGCCGCGTGCAGCTTGGACGGGCCGGCGATGACCGCGGAGTGCATGAAGTTGCGGCGGCCGAACCGGCACGGGGTACCGCCGAGGCAGTCCCGGTAGACCTGGATGGTGGCGCCCATCTGGTTCAGCGCCTCGGTGTAGCCGAGCCGCTGCTCGTACACCGTCTCGTGCATGATCGAGATGCCGCGGGCCTGGGTCAGCGCGACCACCAGGGGCTGCTGCCAGTCGGTCATGAAACCGGGGTGTACGTCGGTCTCCAGCGCGACGGCCTTGAGCTCGCCGCCGGGGTGCCAGAACTTGATGCCGCCCTCGGCTCCGCTGACGCCCTCACGGGCCACCCGGTCGTCGGTGATCTTCAGCTCACCACCGATGGAGCGGAAGACGTTCAGGAACGTCATCATGTCGGCCTGGCGGGCACCGACGACCTCGATCTCGCCACGGGTGGCGAGCGCGGCGGCGGCCCAGCTGGCGGCCTCGATCCGGTCCGGGATCGGCTTGTGCTCGTAGCCGTACAGCCGGGGCACGCCCTGGATCTCGATGACCCGGTCGGTGTGCACGGTGATGATGGCGCCCATCTTCTGCAGGATGCAGATGAGGTCCATGATCTCCGGCTCGATGGCGGCGTTGCGCAGCTCGGTGACGCCCTCCGCGCGGACCGCGGTGAGCAGCACCTGCTCGGTCGCGCCGACGCTCGGGTACGGCAGCTCCAGCTTGGCGCCGTGCAGACCGTTCGGGGCGCTCAGGTGCATGCCCTCGGGGGTCTTGTCGACGACCGCGCCGAACTCGCGCAGTGCCTTGATGTGGAAGTCGATCGGGCGCGGGCCGATGTGGCAGCCACCCAGGTCCGGGATGAACGCGTGCCCGAGCCGGTGCAGCAGCGGGCCGCAGAGCAGGATCGGGATGCGGCTCGAACCCGCGTGCACGTTGATCTCGTCGGTGCTGGCGGACTCCACGTTGGTGGGGTCCATCACCAGCTCGCCCTCCTCGATGCCGGCGGTGACCTTCACACCGTGCAGCTCGAGGAGACCGCTGACCACTTCCACGTCGCGGATGCGCGGAACGTCGAAGAGGCGGCTCGGCGACTCGCCGAGCAGCGCGGCCACCATGGCCTTGGATACGAGATTCTTGGCGCCACGGACCCGGATCTGTCCCTGCAGCGGCGTACCGCCGTGCACGATCAGGACGTCGTCGGTCAACGTAACCTCCAGCCGGTGGGCGCGCGAACGCCCAGAAGACGAAAAGCAGAGCGCGGGCGGGGGTACCCGATCCTGCAACCGGGGAAGCATAGCGCTGAGTGACAACCACGGCAGCCTCGGCGAGCGTTGAAACGCCGTTTAAATGCTGTTGACTAAGGCGCGCTTAAAGAATCAGCCATGTGGGTGGATTCGTTTGACTACCCACGGTTACGGCAGGGCGAGCATCTGGTCGAGCGCGATGCGCGCGTCGTGCGCGGTCTTCTCGTCGACCGTGATGACGTTCGGCACCCGCCCGGCGACGAGTTCCTCCAGCGTCCAGACCAGGTGGGGGAGGTCGATGCGGTTCATGGTGGAGCAGTAGCAGACCGTCCGGTCGAGGAACATGACCTGCTTGTCCGGGTGGGCGAGCGCGAGCCGGCGTACCAGATTGAGCTCGGTGCCCACCGCCCACGCCGAACCGGCCGGCGCCGCGTCGAGAGCCCTGATGATGTATTCGGTCGAGCCGACCTGGTCGGCGGCCCGGACCACCTCGTGCCGGCACTCGGGGTGGACCAGCACGTTGACGCCGGGGACGCGCTCGCGGACCTCGCGGACGCTGTCGATGGTGAACCGGCCGTGCACCGAGCAGTGCCCGCGCCACAGGATCATCCGCGCGTTGATCAGCTGCTCGTCGGTGAGGCCACCGTTCGGCTTGTGCGGGTCGTAGAGGACGCAGTCGTCCAGCTCGAAACCCATCTCCAGCACGGCGGTGTTGCGGCCGAGGTGCTGGTCGGGCAGGAAGAACACCTTGGAACCCTGCTCGAACGACCAGTCCAGGGCGCGCTTGGCGTTGGACGAGGTGCAGACCACACCGGAGTTGCGGCCGACGAAGCCCTTGATGTCGGCCGAGGAGTTCATGTACGTCACGGGGACGATCTGGTCGACGATGCCGAGGTCCTGGAAGTGCTCCCAGGCCGTCTCGACCTGACCCAGCACGGCCATGTCGGCCATCGAGCAACCCGCGGCGAGGTCCGGCAGGATGACGCGTTGCGAAGGCTGAGTGAGGATGTCCGCGCTCTCGGCCATGAAGTGCACACCACAGAACACGATGAACTCGGCGTCCGGGCGGGCCGCGGCCTGCTGGGCGAGCTTGAACGAGTCGCCGGTGACATCGGCGAACTGGATGACCTCGTCACGCTGGTAGTGGTGACCGAGCACGAACACCCGGTCGCCGAGCGCCGCCTTCGCCGCGGTGGCCCGGGCCACCAGATCCGGGTCGCTGGGGGCGGGCAGATCACCGGGGCAGTCCACCCCGCGCTCGCTCGCCGGATCGGTGCCCTTGCCGAGCAGGAGCAGGGTGAGCGGGGTGTTCGAGGGTTCGGTCCAGGTCGACGTCACGCCAGCCATCGTTGCACAGCGAATGAGACGGTAGCTGCGCCCCGGAGAGTGTGCTGCCACACTCGCGGGTGTGCGCGTACTGATCTGTCCGGACAAGTTCGCCGGGACCCTTTCCGCCCCCGATGTCGCCCGGGCCGTCGCCGACGGCTGGTCTGTTCCCTGTGACGTCCTCGTTCAGCGCCCGTTGGCCGACGGCGGCCCCGGTTTCGTCGAGGTGCTGGCCGCCGCCCTGGACGGCCGTCGCATCCCGGTCGACACGGTCGACCCGCTGGGCCGTCCGGCCAGCGGCGAGATCCTGCTGGCCGGCGGCGTCGCCTACGTCGAGAGCGCCCAGGCGTGCGGCCTGCACCTGCTGGCGCCCGAGGAGCGGGACCCGAGACGGACCACCTCGTACGGCCTGGGCCTGCTGCTCGCCGCCGCCGTGGAGTCCGGCGCCGCCGAGGTCGTCGTCGGCCTCGGCGGTTCGGCGGTCAACGACGGCGGCGCCGGCATGCTGGCCGCTCTGGGTGCCGCCCCGCTCGACGGGACCGGCTACGCCCTGCCGTACGGCGGTGCCGTCCTGATCGACGCGGCCTCGCTCGGCGGGGTGCCCCAGTTGCGCCAGGTTCGCCTGGTCGCCGCGACCGACGTCGACAACCCGCTGACCGGCCTGCACGGCGCCAGCAACGTCTTCGGCCCGCAGAAGGGCGCCTCCCGCGAGGACGTGCTGCTCCTGGACGCGGCGCTGGAACACTTCGCCGGGGTGCTGGAGCGCGCCTTCGACCTCAAGGACCTGGCCGTGCAGCCGGGCGGCGGCGCGGCCGGCGGGATCGGCGCGGCCCTGATCGCGCTCGGTGGCCGGGTGACCTCGGGTATCAACCTGGTCACGAATCTGATCGGCCTGGACCGGGAGCTGGACGCCGCCGACCTGGTGATCACCGGCGAGGGTTCGTTCGATCACCAGTCGCTGCGGGGCAAGGTGGTGGCCGGGATCGCGGCCGGTGCCCGCGACCGTGGCCTGCCGTGCGTGGTGCTGGCCGGGCGCAACGAGACCGGTCAGCGGGAGGCGTCGGCCGCCGGGGTCACCGAGACGCACACTCTCGTGGAGCATTTCGGCAGCGTCGAGACGGCTCTCGCCGAACCCGCCCGTGGGCTGCGGGAAATCGCCACGCGCCTGGCCGGGCAGTGGAGCAGGTAGGGGAGAAGGCTTTCATTCCGTTTCAGGGGTGGGGGCCGGGGCGGTCGACGGGTTCCCCGGATTGGGAATCCCGGGGATTGGGGTTAGCGTTGCCTGGTACGGCACATGACCGCACCTGGCAGGGAGATACCTAGTGACCACTGAAGCGCACACCGAGTCGACCGAGGCGACTGCCCCGTCCGGCATCAACCTCACCGACGTCGCCGCGGTGAAGGTCAAGGCCCTGATCGAGCAGGAAGGGCGCGATGACCTGCGCCTGCGTATCGCCGTACAGCCCGGTGGCTGCTCCGGCCTGCGCTACCAGCTCTTCTTCGACGAGCGGTCCCTCGACGGGGACGTCGTCAGCGACTTCGACGGCGTCGAGGTCGTGGTGGACCGGATGAGCGCTCCGTATCTTGCGGGCGCGACGATCGACTTCGCCGACCGGATCGACGCTCAGGGCTTCACGATCGACAACCCGAACGCGCAGAACTCCTGCGCCTGTGGTGACTCGTTCCACTGAGCAGCACCTTACGAACAGGCCGTCCCGTTCACGGGGCGGCCTGTTCGCTGTAACCGACCGGTAGTCTCAACCCGTAACGCCCCTGTTTCCCGACCCCCGAGGGCCGAAATGAAGATCGCCGTCACCGGCTCGATCGCCACCGACCACCTGATGCACTTCCCCGGCAGGTTCGCCGAGCAGCTCATCGCCGACCAGTTGCACAAGGTCTCGCTGTCCTTCCTCGTCGACGACCTGGTGGTCCGGCGCGGTGGCGTGGCCCCCAACATCGCCTTCGGGATGGCCAAGCTGGGTCTGCGGCCGATCCTGGTCGGTGCGGTCGGTGCCGACTTCGCCGACTACCGGTCGTGGCTGGAGCGGCACGGGGTCGACTGCGACTCGGTGCACATCAGCGACGTGGCGCACACCGCCCGGTTCGTCTGCACCACCGACGACGACCTCAACCAGATCGCCTCGTTCTACGCGGGTGCGATGGCCGAGGCGCGCAACATCGAGCTCGCCCCGGTGTATGAGCGGGCCGGCGGCCTCGACCTGGTGCTGGTCGGCGCGAACGACCCGGCCGCGATGATCCGCCACTCGGAGGAGTGCCGCACCCGCGGGTACCGGTTCATCGCCGACCCGTCGCAGCAGCTCGCCCGGATGAGCGGGTCCGACGTGCTGAGCCTGATCAGCGGCGCGGAGTACCTGATGACCAACGAGTACGAGCGGTCGCTGCTGGAGACCAAGGCCGAGCTCACCGCCGATCAGGTGCTGGAGCACGTCCGAATCCGGGTCACCACGCTCGGCAAGGACGGTGTGGAGATCACCGGCCGCGACATCGAGCGGATCCACGTGCCGGTCGTCCCGGGCGTGATCGGTGAGGACCCGACCGGCGTCGGTGACGGCTTCCGGGCCGGCTTCTTCTCGGCCGTGTCGTGGGGCCTCGGGCTGGAGCGGGCCGCGCAGGTGGGTTCGCTGGTCGCCGCCCTGGTGCTGGAGACGGTCGGCACCCAGGAGTACGACATCAGGGCCGCCGACTTCGGCAAGCGGTTCGCGGCGGCGTACGGCGACGTGGCGGCTGCCGAGATCACGCCCTTCCTCCCCGCATGAGGGCGTAGACCTCAAGTCATGGTTCTAGCGGTTTTCGCCGGTCTCCCCGGAGTCGGCAAGAGCACCCTGGCCGCCGCGGTCGCAGCCGAGCTGCCCGCGGCGGTCCTGGCGGTCGACATCGTCGACTTCACCCTGCAGCGGTACGGGGTGCACGAACCCCGGCCCGGTCTCGCCGCCTACGGCGTCGTGGCCGCGCTCGCCGAGGAACAGATCAGAATCGGCCACCACGTGATCATCGACGCGGTGAACCCGGTCAAGGCGGCCCGGGAGCTGTGGACCGACCTGGCCGAGCGGATGGCGGTGCCGTTGCGGGTCGTCGAGGTGGTCTGCGGCGACGACATCGAGCACCGGCGCCGGGTCGAGGAGCGCTATCAGGCCCGCGACCACGAGGGCATCCCGGACTGGGTGCGGGTCCTGGAGCGCCAGGCCGAGTACGAGCCGTACCTGGGCCCGCGCCTGGTCGTCGACACCTACCTGGCCAAGGAGCCCGTGCCCCAGGTGATCGACTACCTCAGCTGAGGCGGCGGACGTCGAAGGCGTGGCCGTCGGCCGCGACGAACTCCTGGCCCTTCATCCGGCACCAGGCGGGGATGTCGTTGGCCGCGGCCGGGTCGTCGGCGAGCACCCGCACGATCTCGCCGACGGCGACCCCGGGCATCGCCTTGGCCAGCCGGATCACCGGGATCGGGCAGCGCAGCCCACGGCAGTCGAGGGTGATCAGAACCCGGCCTCCTTCCGGATGTCCGCGACCAGACCCGGCAATACCGTGAGGAATCTCTCGACGTCGGCCGCGGTGGTGTCCCGGTGCAGCGACACCCGCACGTTGCCGTGGCTGAGCACCCCCATCGCCTCCAGCACGTGACTGGGCCGCAGCGTCGAGGACGTGCACGACGATCCCGACGAGACCGCGAAGCCGTGCCGGTCCAGGGCGTGCAGCAGCGCCTCGCCGTCCACGTACAGGCAGCTGAAGGTCACCAGGTGCGGCAGCCGGCCGACCGGGTCGCCGACGATCTCCACGTCCGGCACGGTCGCCGCGACGCGGTCCCGGATCCGGTCCACCAGCGCGCCCAGCCGTACCGCCTCGGCCGCCGCCTCACCCACCGCGGCGCGCAGGCTCGCGGCCGCCGCGACCACCTGCGGCAGGCCGAGCGCGCCCGGGTTACCGGGGCGATGAAGATCATCCTGAGGGTACGGTGAGAGCCAGCGCACACCTTTGCGGACGGCCAGCACACCCACTCCGGGCGGGCCGCCCCACTTGTGCGCGCTGGCGCTCAGCAGCGACCAGCCGGCCGGCAGCTCCGCCCGGCCCACGGTCTGCGCCGCGTCCACGAACAGCGGCACCCCCGCCTCCGAGCACAGTTCCGCCGCGGCGGCCACCGGCTGAATCGTTCCCACTTCGTGACTGGCGCTGATCAGGCTCGCCAGGGCCACCCCGTCGCCGGCGACCGCGGACGCCCAGGCCGCCAGGTCGAGCCGGCCGAGCCGGTCCACGCCGACCTCGACGGCCTCGGTGGTGCGGGCCGCGTGCAGCACGGCCGAGTGCTCGATCGCCGAGTGGACCAGGGTGCGGCCGGCCCGTTTCCGCCCGCCCAGTCCGCCGAGCACCGCCGCCTGCGCCGCCGCGGTCCCGGACGGCCAGAAGGTGAGCTCGTCCGGGCGTACCCCCAGAAGCTCGGCGACCACCGCGGTGGCCGCGTCGCGCAACTGCTGGGCCCGCCGCCCGGCCGCGTAGAGCCGGGAGGGGTCGGCCCACCCGTCGGCCAGGGAGGCGAGCAGGGCCTCGCGGGCTACCGGATGCAGAGGCGCCGCGGTAGCGGCGTCGAGGTAAGCATGCGCCCCGGCCGGATCGCCTGTGTAATCCACACAGGGAACGGTATCGTCCGGTTGTCCGGGTGTTTTCCGCGACGGTCCCCCCGGTGGCGGGCGGGCCGTTCCTGGTCGAGTAGTGTGCGACCGTCGGTGAGCCTTGCCGCCAGGTGTCCGGTTTCGGCAGGCGGCGCTGCTAAGGAGGCAGAAGCAGGTGGGCGCAAGGAGTTCGGCCACGAGGCCGCGGGCAGTAGGCCGGGCGGCCGGGCTGGGTCTCGGCGGCGCGACGCTGCTGACGCTGCTCTCGGGCTGTTCGATCGCGGACTGGGGAGATGCGTTCGGCCACTTCGGCTGGCCGAGCCGGGGCATCAGCCTCCAGGCACATGAGATGTATGACCTGTGGATCGCGTCGACGATCGCGGCCCTGGTGGTCGGGTTCGGCGTGTGGGGTCTGATCTTCTGGTGTGTGATCCGGTATCGGAAGCGCGGCGAAGAGCTGCCCGTGCAGACCCGGTTCAACATGCCGATGGAGATCCTCTACACGGTCACGCCGGTGCTGATCGTCGCGGTGCTCTTCTACTACACCGCGATCGTGCAGACCAATGTCGACAAGCTGTCGAAGAACCCCGACCAGGTCGTCGAGGTCGTCGCGTTCAAGTGGAACTGGCAGTTCAACTACCGCGACGGGATGGGCGAGCAGGCCGAGACGGTCGCGTCGACCGTCGGTTCGTCCGACGTGATCCCGATCCTGGTGCTGCCGGTCGGTGAGACGATCCGGTTCGAGGAGACCAGCAGGGACGTCATCCACTCGTTCTGGGTGCCGGAGATGCTGTTCAAGCGGGACGTGTTCCCCGGCAACGTGCGCAACGTCTTCGAGGTGACCCTCGACAAGGAGGGCCGCTACGTCGGCCGGTGCGCCGAGCTGTGTGGGACATACCACGCCTTCATGAACTTCGAGCTGGTCACCGTCTCGTCGGAAGAGTTCGACCAGTACCTTGCGGCGCGCAAGGCCGGCAAGTCGACCCAGGACGCGCTGACCGAGATCGGCGAAGACCCGTATGCGACCAGGACCTCGCCGTTCAACACCCGGCGCCAGTCGCACACCTGGAACTCGCCCGAGACCGTAGCAGCGGGGAAGTAGGACTGTCGTGAGGACCGAATACAAGATCTTCGCCGCGGTCGCCGCCTTCCTGTTCGGTGCGGCTGCCGTCTACGGCGTCTACACGCACAACACCGGCAACATCTCCGGAACCGACGTCGATCCGGCCGGGTTCCGCGGTGGGGTCGAGTGGGTGGGCGTCGTGGCGCTGATCCTTTCCGGACTGCTCTGCACGATGTGCGCCGGCTTCTTCTGGTTCGTGGCCCGCCGTATCGACCTGCGTCCGGAGGACCGGGAAGACGGCGAGATCGCCGAGGGCGCCGGCGAGGTCGGCTTCTTCAGCCCGGGCAGCTACTGGCCGTTCGGCATCGCCCTGGCCGCCGCGGTGGCCGGCATCGGCCTGGTGTTCTGGATGTGGTGGCTGGTGGCCTTCGGCCTGATCGCGGTGATCTTCACCGCGTGCGGTCTGCTCTTCGAGTACTACTCGGGCACCCGCCACCCGGAAGCGCACCTGTAGTTCTGATCACGCTGAAAGCCCGCACCCCGGTCGGTGGTGCGGGCTTTCGCGTTGCCGGGGACCCGGCGGCCGCTGTGAACGGCCACCCGGTGACCGCGGTCAGGCGGCCGATCGCTGCTGGGGAGCGACGCGCCTGGTCTTCTCGCCGGGCTTCCAGAGGTGGACGACGATCGGGGCGACCACCTCGGCCGCCCCGCAGCGGGTGCAGACCAGCTCCGGGCAGTCGTCGTGGCCGTCCTCGCAGGGCGGCACCTCGAAGAGCATGTCGCCGTCGCAGATGACGCAGCGGAGTTCGCGTTCCTGCACGGGTCTCTCCTTCGCGGGAAGGTCAAATTACCCGAATGTCATTCAGACGTTGTCACGTAAATCGGGCGATCTGGGGTATTACCAACGGCGTGTTGAAGGAATTCCCGGTTACTCGGCGGCCTTCGCGGCCTGTGCCGCGGCCACCCAGCGGTCCAGCTGAGCGGTCGTGGCGCCGGAGTCGATCGCCTCGGCGGCCCGCCTGATCCCGGCCCGCAGCGTCTCGTGGAAGTCGCCCGGGAACCCGCTCTGCGCCGCGAACGCCGCCGCCGCGTTGAGCAGCACGGCGTCCCGCACCGGGCCCTGCTCGCCGGCGAACGTCCGGCGGGCCACGTCGGCGTTGAAAGCCACCTCGCCGCCCCGCAGATCGGCCGGCTGACTGCGCGGGAGGCCGAGGTCCACCGAGTCCACCAGGAGCTCCTCGACCTTGCCGTCACGGGCCAACCAGACCCGCGTGGGCGCCGACGTGGTGAACTCGTCCAGGCCGTCCTCGCCGCGGACGACCAGCGCCGAGTCGCCGCGCCGGGCGAACACCTGGGCCATCACCGGTGCCATCCGCGGGTCGAAGCAGCCGACCGCGGCCGATGTGGGCCGGGCCGGGTTGGTCAGTGGGCCCAGCACGTTGAAGAACGTGGGCACACCCAGCTCGCGCCGGGTGACCGCGGCATGCCGCATGCCGGGGTGATAGCGGGCCGCGAAGCAGAAGCCGATGCCGGCCTCGGCGACCGTGCGTGCCACACCGGCCGGGCCCAGGTCCAGCGGCAGGCCGAAATGCTCGAGCAGGTCGGCCGTGCCGGTGGTGGAGGACGCCGAGCGGTTGCCGTGCTTGACCACCGTCACGCCCGCGGAGGCGGTCACGATCGCCGCCATGGTGGAGATGTTCACCGTGTTGGCCCGGTCCCCGCCGGTGCCGACCACGTCGACCGCACTGGTCCGGGTCGCCTCCGGCAGCTCGACCAGCGTGGCATTGGCGATCATCGCCTCCACCAGCCCGGCCAGCTCGCCCGGCGTCTCACCCTTGGCGCGCAGCGCCACCGCGAAACCGGCTATCTGCACCGGGGTCGCGTTGCCGGCCATGATCTCGCCCATGGCCCACGCCGTGTCCGTCGTGGCGAGTTCCTCGCCACGCAACAGTGCGCTCGTCAGATTGGGCCAGGTGCGTGCGCCCATGGCGCTGCCTCCATCGGGGGTCTAACTGCGGGAAGTGTCAGCGGGGGATGGTGCCCAGAGTGCCCAGCGGGACGGCGCCGTCCCGGCGCGCGCGGAGCAGCCCGGCCACCGTCTGCCCGGTGGTGACCGGGTCCAGCGGGGCCACGATGGTGGCGTCGGCCTGCGCGTAGGCGGCGAGCCAGCGGTCCGCGGCGCGGGCGATCACGACGCAGGTGGGCGGCGGGTTCAGGTACTCGTCCTTGGTCTGACGGGCGATCCCGATGCCACCGGCCGGGCTGGCCTCGCCGTCGAGCATCATCAGGTCGATCTCGTACTCGTCGAGCAGGCGACGGCACTCCTCCCAGGTGGAGGCCTCGGCGAACTCGACCTGCAGATCAGCCGCGGGACGCGAGCCGATGGCGAGCCGGATCCGGTCTCGCACGGCGGCGTCGTCGCTGTAGAGCAGAACGGTGTACTCGCTCACGGTGTACTCGCTCATCTTGTGCCCCACCTCACGTCTTAGGTCCCAGGGATCGTACCGAACTTGTTATCCGGCGTCGGGCGCCGGGCGTACCGCATTGTCCGCCGCCTCGGCCCGGTCCAGGGCCCGGTCGATCCGCCGGGCCTCCCGCTCCGACTGGCGGACCCACTGGACGACCAGGATGCCCAGCATCGTGACGCTGACGATCTCGCCACCGGCCCACAGGATGCCGCCCGCCATGACCTGGTCGGCCTTCGGATCAAGCCAGCTCAGGCCCAGGTTCGGGTACCAGTCGCCGCCGAGCAGCTCGTTGCTCTGCATGATCGTCAGACCGAGCACCGTGTGGAACGGGACACTCAGCACCATCAGCAGGGCGCGTCCCGGGTACGGCCACCGGTTCGGCAGCGGGTCCAGCCCCAGCAGCGGCCAGAAGAACAGGCAGCCGGTGACGATGAAGTGCACGTGGACGAACTCGTGCACCCAGACGTGCTCCAGCGTCTGGCGGTAGGCGCCGGTGAAGTACAGGACGAACGGGTTCGCGATGAACAGCCCGAACGCGACCAGCGGGAAGGTCAGCACCCGGACGTACCGGCTGTGCAGGACGGCGAGCAGGGTCTTGCGCGGCGGTCCGTGCAGGACCCGCAGGGCCAGCGTGGTCGGTGCGCCCAGGGCCAGGAAGATCGGGCCCACCATGGACAGCACCATGTGCTGCACCATGTGGACGGAGATCAGCGTGGTGTCGTAGGCCTCGATCCCGGTGACCGTGACCAGCGCGATCGACCCGAGTCCACCGGCGATGAAGGCCACCGTGCGGCCGGCCGGCCAGGCGTCGCCGCGCTGTCGTAGGCGCCAGACGCCGTACAGGTAGAGCGCCGCCGAGACCAGCAGACCCAACGTGATCGGACTGACCAGGTTGATCTCGGTGAAGAACACCGCCGGGGTGAACGGCGGAAGTCCAGTATCCCCGGCATTGGCCGCGAGTGAGGGCAAAACGTGAAGCTGCACCACTTGAGGTTAGGTCTCCCCCCTGGTCACAGATAATTCCGGGCGCCCCGCAAGGCCGGATTGGGGACCCCGGGGGACCTTGAGCCTGTCTCGGATGAATAATGAGGCCGTGACAGCGGCAGCCATCGACAAGAGCCGGATCCACTCGCTGACCCGACCCAACATGGTCAGCGTCGGGACCATCGTGTGGCTCTCCAGCGAGCTCATGTTCTTCGCGGCATTGTTCGCGATGTACTTCTCCATCCGTGCTGCGGACTACAGCATGTGGGAGCACCACACGAAATCCCTGAACGTCCCGTACGCGACGACGTTCACGGTGATCCTGGTTCTCTCCTCGGTGACCTGCCAGCTCGGCGTCTTCGCGGCGGAGAAGGGTGACGTGTTCGCGCTGCGGCGCTGGTTCACGATCACCTTCGTGATGGGCCTGATCTTCGTGCTCGGGCAGGTGAACGAGTACGTGACCCTGGTCGGACACGGCGTCAAGATCAATGCCGACGGGTACGGTTCGATGTTCTACCTGACGACCGGGTTCCACGGTCTGCACGTGACCGGCGGCCTGATCGCCTTCATCGTCTACATGATCCGGACCACGATGGGCAGGTTCACGCCGGCCCAGGCCACGTCCGCGATCGTCGTGTCGTACTACTGGCACTTCGTGGACGTCGTCTGGATCGCCCTGTTCGCCATGATCTATTGGCTTCAGTGACGCGCCGTAATCCGCTGAGCTTCAGGTTCGAACCCCAAGGGACATAGCCCATGACTTCTGACACCCCCGCCCGCAGGCGCGCCCGGGTGTTCTCCCGGCGACGCGGCGCGCCCAGCCGGGCGCGCCGGAGGCTCGGCGCGGCGGTGCGCATGCTCGCCGCCCTGGTGCTGGCCGGTGGCGTCTACACCGCCTTCACGCCGGGCGCGTTCGCCGAGGACAACGTTCAGCTCTCCGCTGTCGCACGGGAGGGCAAGGCGCTCTACGACACCAGCTGCATCAGCTGCCACGGCCGTGACGGCCAGGGTGTCGAGGAGCGTGGGCCGAGCCTGATCGGCGTCGGCTCGGCCTCGGTCGAGTTCCAGGTGGGCACCGGCCGTATGCCGATGACCCGCCAGGAGGCCCAGGCCGAGGAGAAGCCGCGACAGTTCGACGACGCGCAGACCGAGCAGCTCGGGCAGTACATCCAGGAGCTCGGTGGCGGCCCGGAGCTGCCCGAGGGCGCGCTCGTCGAGGACCTCGAGGCCAAGCCGGACGCCCTGGCCCGTGGCGGCGAGCTGTTCCGCGTCAACTGCACCTCCTGCCACGGCTTCGGCGGCGGCGGCGGCGCCCTCTCCTCGGGCAAGTTCGCCCCCGCGCTGCACGACGCCACGGCCGAGGAGATCTACGCGGCCATGCTCACCGGCCCGCAGAACATGCCGGTCTTCGGTGACAACCAGCTCACGCCGGACCAGAAGAAGCAGATCATCACCTACATCTCGGTCCAGCTCCAGGACGACAAGGACCCGGGCGGCCTGTTCAACCTGGGCCGGTACGGCCCGTCGACCGAGGGCATGGCCATCTTCCTGGTCGGCATCACCCTCCTGGTCTTCACGTCGCTCTGGATTGCGGGGAAGTCATGACGGCGGTTCATCACGGCGAGACCGGCACGCCGGTCGACGTCAAGGATCCGCACCTGACGCGGTTCGACATCGTCAAGGAAGGCCTCCGGCGCGACGACATCGAGATCGTCACGTACGAGTCGAACTTCCACGGGCAGAACTCCAAGGCGGAGCGGCGGGTCGTCCGCAACATCTCCCTGCTGCTCCTGCTCTCCGGGTTGTTCACCGCGGCGTTCCTGGTCTTCTACATCGTGTGGCCGTGGGAGTTCGAGCTCGGCCACACGCTGAGCGACTACTACACCCCGATCCTGGGCATCACCCTGGGCCTGGGCCTGCTGTCGCTCGGCTTCGCGATCCTCGCCTGGGCCAAGAAGCTGCTGCCGCACGAGCTGTCCATCCAGCAGCGCCACGGCGACCCGTCCTCCGACGAAGAGCGCCTGATCACCGGCCAGACCATGATGTTTGTGGCCGACGAAATGGGCGTCGCGCGCCGGCCGCTGCTGAAGGGCGCGATCGCCATCGGCGCCGCGCCGCTCGGCCTGGCCGTCGCCGCCCCGCTGGTCGGTGGCCTGATCGAGGACCCGCACAAGGGCGAGCACCCGATGATGTACACCACCGGGTTCCACCCCTCGCACAACGGCGACAAGCCGGTCCGCCTCACCCGTGAGGACGGCAGCCCGATCCGCCCCGAGGATGTGAGCGCGGGCGGTCAGATGACCGTCTACCCGGGCATCCCGCACGGCGCCACCAACCACTACGCCGACTCGCCGACGCTGCTCATCCACCTCCGGGCGGACGACGCGGCGGAGACCCGCAAGAACGCCGAGGCCGACAAGAACGGCCGCAACGTGGGTTCGATGTGGGGCAACTACGTCGCGTACTCCAAGATCTGCACGCACGCGGGCTGCCCCGCCAGCCTCTACGAGCAGCAGACCAACCGTCTTCTCTGCCCTTGCCACCAGTCGCAGTTCCTCATCACGGACAACGCCCAGCCGGTTTTCGGACCCGCGACGCGCCGTCTGCCGATGCTGCCGCTTACAGTGGACGAAGAAGGTTTCTTCGTGGCGGCGGAAGACTTCAGAGACGTCGTCGGACCTGACTTCTGGGAGCGGCCGTGAAGCGCCGAAAGATCGACCTCGCAGAGGCCCCTAAGAATTTCGCCAAGGGGGTGGACGACCGGTTCCAGGCTGCCACTCCGCTGCGCGGCCTGCTGAACAAGGTCTTCCCGGACCACTGGTCGTTCCTGCTCGGCGAAATCGCCCTGTTCTCCTTCATCGTGCTGCTGCTCAGCGGCGTGTTCCTGACCCTCTTCTTCGACCCGTCGATGAAGGAGGTTCCGTACGACGGCTCGTACCTGGCGCTCAAGGGCACCATGATGTCCGCGGCGTACGAGTCATCGCTGAACCTGTCGTTCGAGGTCCGCGGTGGCCTCTTCATGCGGCAGATGCACCACTGGGCGGCGCTGCTGTTCATGGCGTCGATCATCGTGCACATGGCGCGTGTCTTCTTCACCGGCGCGTTCCGTAAGCCGCGCGAGATCAACTGGGTGATCGGCGTCCTGCTGTTCCTGCTCGGGTTCTTCGCCGGCTTCACCGGCTACTCACTGCCCGACGACGGCCTCTCCGGCACCGGTCTCCGTATCGCCTCCGCGATCATGCTGACCCTCCCGGTCATCGGCACCTGGCTCTCCGCCGCGATCTTCGGTGGCGAGTTCCCCGGCGAGCTGATCATCGGCCGCTTCTACATCGCGCACGTGCTGCTCATTCCGGGCATCCTGCTCGGCCTGATCGCCGCCCACCTGGGCATCGTGTTCAAGCAGAAGCACACCCAGTGGCCCGGCCCGCTGCGGACCAACGACAACGTCGTCGGCGAGCGCATGTTCCCGCGCTACGCGATGAAGCAGGGCGGCTTCTTCATGGCCGTCTTCGGCGTCATCGCCCTGATGGCCGGCATGTTCCAGATCAACCCGATCTGGCTCTTCGGGCCGTACCGTGCGGCTGAGGTCTCCTCCGCCTCGCAGCCCGACTTCTACGTCATGTTCATGGACGGCCTGGTCCGGCTCACGCCCAACTGGCAGATCTACATCCCGATCGGCGACGGTTACAGCCTCCCGCCGATGTTCTGGCCCGCCGTGGTCGGCCTGGGCGCGCTGTTCACCCTGCCCATGGCGTACCCGTGGCTGGAAGCGCGCAAGCTCAAGGACAAGCGCAGCCACCACCTGCTGGAGCGGCCGCGTGACAACCCCGAGCGGGTCGGCATCGGCATGATGGCGCTGACGTTCTTCATCATCGCCACCCTCTCCGGCGCCAACGACGTCATCGCCGACAAGTTCCACATCAGCCTCAACGCGATGACCTGGGCCGGCCGGATCGGCCTGGTCATCCTGCCGCCGCTGGCCTACTACATCTCCGTCCGCATCTGCCTCGGTCTTCAGCAGCACGACCGCCAGGTGCTGGCCCACGGTGTGGAGACCGGCATCATCAGGCGGCTGCCGAACGGCAAGTTCGAGGAGGTCCACCAGCCCCTCGGGCCGGTCGACGACCACGGGCACCCGATCCCGCTGGAGTACGCCGGCTGGGTCGTGCCGAAGAAGATGAACCGTCTCGGCGCGCTGGCTCCGGCCATCAAGGGCTTCTTCTACCCGGTGGAGAAGCCCGCCGAGATCCCGGTTTCACCGGCCGTCGGTGGTAGTGCCAAGCGTGAGGAGATCAAGTCCGGGCGTTGATCCGGTCTTGTACTTCGGGGCCCGTCGGATGCGATCCGGCGGGCCCTTCACGTTGTCCCGGGGGCGGCGGGCATGCACGGCCGCCGCCCAGGGGTGTTCAGGCCAGGGTCACGGTCACGTCAGCCTGGGCGAAGACCGCCATCAGTTCGGTGAAGGACTCGACGCCCATGCTGTTCTTCGCCGTCTCGTGAGCCGTCCACCGCAGGGTGAAAGGCGGAGCGGCCCCCCACTCGCCGCTGAGGCAGTCGTTCAGGGCGTAGCCGTTCCAGCCGAAGTAGCCGCCCGGGCCGTTGATCGCTTCGCCCAGCGCACAGTAGAAGGCGTTGCCGTCGGTCACCTGGGTGCCGTCGAGGTGATAGGTGGTACCGGCCGGCCGGTCGGGACGGGCCCGATAGCGGTTGCCGGCCAGCGCCAGCCGCAGCCATTCGTGGCGCATGTGCGGGCTCAGTGGCACCCAGGTGCCCGATACGGTGGGGCGCTGTCGCAGCCAGCTCTCCCACAGGGGGCGGGCGCCGGCGGGCAGAGGCTCCCAGACACCGTCCTCCAGCTCCACGTCCAGCAGATCCGGGCCCAGCGCCGAGGGGCGGACGGCCCGCACCGAGGAGAAGACGCCCGGCTCCAGGATGCCGAACTGCGCTCCGTCGGCGTGGCGGGCCGAGATGGCGGCACTCAGCTCCAGATCCTCGGTGCCGTCGTGTCGCCAGGCGGCCAGTGCGGCGGCGAAACCGGGCGACGGGCGGAGACCGAGCAGGGTCACCGGGGGCGCGAGAAGCTCGGTGCGCTCCCGGAAGAAGCCGTCCACCATGCGACATCGGGCGATGACCGTGTCGTCGTCGAGGGACAGCTGGAAGCCGTCAGCCTCGGGCGGCTCGCCATCGGGGCGCAGATGCCGCTGCTGTTCGACGCGGCCGGTCACCTCGATACGGTCGCCGTCGGAGGCCGACACGGTCACGTCGTAGAGGGCGGTGAAATCACCGGTCCTGCCGTTGACGATCGGTTCCACGTACGCCACGTCGAAATGAGCCGGGGTGGCCACGACCCGGTCGCAGCCGGTCAGGGTGAAGCGCTCCAGGGGCGGGTCGGGCAGGTCCACGAAGAGGTTGTGGATCTCGGCGCACTCGCCCAGGAGGCGGGCGTCGTCGTCGATGTCCTCGGTGAAGTCGTCGGACAGCAGCCAGCGCAGCGGTGTTTCGTCAGGCAGGGTCGGTCCTCGTGTCAGTCGGCGTCCGGGAGGCCGATGGCGAACGCGTCCTCCAGGTCGTGCTTGGAGTAGGCCCGGAAGGCCACGAACGTCTCACTGTTGACCACACCAGGGGTCTTCGAGATGCGGCCGGCGATCACCTCGGCGATGTCGTCGAAGTGCGGGACCCGGACGATCGCGATCAGGTCCACCCCGCCGGCGACCGAGTAGACCTCGCTGACGCCGTCCAGCGCGGCCAGGGCCTCGGCCACCTCGGGGATGGAGTCGGTCGCGCAGTCGATGTGGACGATGGCGGTGTTCACCGGCGGGCTCCTCGCCTATGAGGACGAATGTGGGTCGCGCCCATGCTATGCCGTCCCCTGCCGGTCCCGCATGCGCCCGTCCCGATCTTCCGGCTGGCTCCCACCGCTCCCTCAGACCCGCCGAGGCAGCGGTGGCGTCCAGCCGGCCGCGCGCGGCTGGTCCTGACCGCTGTCTCAGGCCTGTTGAGGCACCGGTGGCGTCCAGCCGGGCGTGCGCGGCTGGTTCTGGCCGTTGTCTCAGGCCTGTTGAGGCAGTGGTGACGTCCAGCCGAGGGTGTGTGGCTGGCTCTCACCGCTCCCTCAGACCCGCCGAGGCAGCGGTGGCGTCCAGCCGGGCGTGCGTGGCTGGTTCTGGCTGCTGTCTCGGGGCTGTTGAGGCAGCGGTCGGGACCAGCCGACCGCGGTCGGCTGGGGCGGGTGGGCGTACCCGTCAGGTGGTTTTGACTGTCAGGCCGGAAGCGGTGCGGATCGCGTCGGTGAGGGACTCGCCCGCGGTGACGTGGGCACCCGCCCAGAGGACGCAGCGCGTCACGGCGCCTTCGACGACGGCGCCGGCGCCCAGCACCGACTCGTCCGCCTGCCCGGGGACCCGGGCGGACGGGTCGGCGAGGACGCCGCCCGCCGCGGCGTGCAGGTTGGCGGCCAGGTAGTCGGCGGGCGTGCCGGTGTCGAGGTAGAGGCCCTCGTAGGCGATCAGCTCCAGCTCGCCGGCGGCTTCGGCGGGACGCCAGACGGTACGGACGAGGTTGCTGTCCACCTCCGCGAGGTCCCGCACGTAGCGCCACGGCATCAGGGAGAACCCGGCGAACCGGCGGCCGCTGAACCCGCCGGTGTCGCCCGGGAAGCAGGGTTTCGTCAGCATCCGCACCGTCTCGCCGGACCAGCCGTCCAGCAGGGCGGCGATGTCCTTGCCCGGGTCGCGGAACGGGTCGTGCAGGTAGGCGTCGGCGTTGCCGGCCAGCACGCCCCGGCCGTCGATCCACGGGCGCAGCCGGGCGATGCCCCCGGACGTGCCGATCGGGCCGTTCGGCTCCACCGACAGATGCGCGCGGTCGCCGACGTGGGCGACCACCTGCTCGGCCAGGTACGCCGCGTTGACGGCGACGGCGGCCGGGCCGGACAGTCCCAGCCCGGCGAGGCGGCGCAGCGCGTGGTCGAGCAACGGAAGGTTGCCGACCGGGCACAGGCTTTTCGGCACGGTGGCGGTGAGCGGGCGCAGTCGCTGCCCCTCACCGGCGGCCAGCACCACCCCGGCGACTGCGGTCACTGGCCGTCACCCGCCGTCGAGGAACCGGCGGCGGGAAGACCGGACGCCGGGGAGGCGGCGGGAAGACCGGACGCCGGGGAGGTGGCGGGAAGATCCGAGGCCGGGAAGGGGGTGTGGTAGCGGCCGGCCGGGATCGACGGCGGCAACTCGCCGGCGCGCGGGCCGAGGCCGTAGATGCCGAGCAGCCGCGCTGTCGGCCACGTCAGGTCCGGCAGGGCGTCGATCGGGAACCAGCCGGCCTCCAGGACCTCACCGCCGTCCACCGCCAGCGTCGTGCTCGACGCCGGGACGGCCCCGAACCAGACGGTGTCGACCACGCCGCCGTTCGGGTGGACGATCGCGTTCGGATTGCCGGGGGTCAGGTCGCCGGGCTCCATCCGTACCCCCGATTCCTCGAACAACTCGCGGGCCGCGCCCACCGCGGGCAGCTCACCCCGCTTGAGGATGCCGGCCGGAAGGCCCCAGCCGCGCCCTGGCGGCTGGCGCAGCAGAAGGATGCGCCCGGGGGCCGCCGCCTCCGAGTCCTGGATGATCGCCACCGCTCCGACCAGGTATTTCGGCGAGACGAGGCGGGCGATGTGGCGGCGCATCGGGAGGGGCAGCCCGTAGAAGGCCTGATAGGCGAGGCCGCGGATCTGCCGGTGAATGTTCACGCGGTAAGGCTAACGGGGGATGCCGAATTACTCAGTCTGGGTGGTCGACCAGGGCGATGAGCTGCTCGACCACCGCATCCGGCTCCAGGCTGCGCTCGCAGACGGCGACCAGCAGCGTCTCCAGGTCGGGATAGCCCAGTTCCTCGGCGAGCCGGCGTAACGGCACCTCGCTGGCCAGCCCGCGGTCGTGCTTGCGCAGGGTCAGGCCGATCGTGGCGCGGCCCAGGCGCACCTTGTCGGCGATGCTGATGCCCGGCTCGTTCTTCTCGTCGAAGAACCGGTTGATCTGCATCTGCGCCTGGCTCGACTTGACGAAGCCCAGCCACTCCCGGCGGGGGCCGCGCTGCGAGTTCGGCTCGACGTCGACCTGGCTCTCGGTCTCCGAAAAAATCTCCACGACGTCGCCGTCGCGGAGAGGAGAGGAGAGCGGGGCGAGACGCCCGTTGATGGTTGCGGCAAGACACTGGTCGCCGTGGCGTGGGCCCAGCTCGTACGCCAGGTCGACCGGCGTGGACTGACTGGGTAACTCGTAGGCGTTGCCGTGGGCGAAGACGGTGATCTGCCCCTCGGCGAGGTCACATCGCAGCGAATCGAGGAACTGTGCCGCGTCGGTGGTGTCGCCCTGCCAGTCGAGCACCCGTTTCAGCCAGGTCAGCTGGTCGGCGCCGGGTGGCTCGTCCGACTCCTTCGGATATCGGTAGCTGGTGGCGACGCCGTACTCGGAGTAGCGGTGCATCGTCTCGGTCCGGATGAGCACCTCGACCAGCTTGCCGTCCGGGCCCACCACGGTGGTGTGCAGGGAGCGGTAGAGGTTGTTCTTCGGGGAGGCGATGAAGTCCTTGAAACGGCCGGCGACCGGGCGCCATCGGCCGTGGATCGCGCCGAGAGCCGCGTAACAGTCGGTGTCCGGCCCGTCGACCACGACCGCGATGCGGGGCAGGTCCAGCGGCATCGGATGATTTCCGGCGACCGTGTCCTTCCAGATCGAGTAGTAGTGGCGGGGACGGGGATGGACCTCGGCCGTCACCTTCTGCCGGCGCAGCGCCGTCCGGGCCTTGTGCGAGACGTCGGCGAGGTAGTCGTCCCAGCCGGGCCGGTTCTTCACGTGCTCGTCGATGCGGGCGAAGGAGTCCGGCTCCAGGTGGTAGAGCACCACGTCGTCGAGGTTGCGCTTGAGGGCCTGGATGCCGAGCCGGTCACAGAGCGGGACGAGCACGTCCAGCGTGGCGGTGGCGATCCGGGCGCGGGAGGCGGTGGAGCGGGCGTCCAGCGTGCGCATGTTGTGCAGCCGGTCGGCCAGCTTGATCACCAGGACCCGGACGTCCTTGCCGGCCGCGACGATCATCTTGCGGATCGTCTCGCCCTCGGCGGCCTTGCCGTAGTAGGCCTTGTCGAACTTCGTCACACCGTCGACCAGGTGGGCCACCTCGTTGCCGAAGTCGCCCTGGAGCGCTTCGAGGGTGTAGCTGGTGTCCTCCACCGTGTCGTGCAGCAGCGCGGCGACCAGGGTGGTGGTGTCCATGCCGAGCTCGGCGCAGATCTGCGCGACCGCCAGCGGATGCGTGATGTACGGATCGCCGCTCTTGCGGAACTGGCCGCGGTGCATGCTCTCGGCGATCTGGTAGCTGCGGCGCAGGATCGCGACGTCGGCCGAGGCGTGGATGCTGCGATGCGTGCGGGCCAGCTCGGCGACGGGATCGTCGTCGTTGTTCTGGAAGGTCAGCAGCGAACGCAGGCGCCGGGTGAAGGACGTTTCGGTAGAGCTGGTCGGCAGGGCGCGACCGAATGCGGCGCCGTGGCCGGCGTCGACGTCCACCCGGACACCCCCTCACCGATCGTCCACGCCCAACCGGTACGTGGAGTCGCCTCGCGCTTCTGTTCGCAAGCGAATCATCGGAGAGGGCCGGTCGCCAAGCTCCGGGCCCGCAAATGTGACAAGTCACTACGACAGGTCACCACGACAGTTCGTTGCGGCTGTAGCGCGTGCCCTACAGCCTAAGCGAGCGAGCGTCATCCAAACGGTCAGTTACCGATAGGCGAACGGACGAGTCTTGGCCCGAAGCGGCCGCTTCAGCCCTGGTGAGGAGGGCGGAGAAACGCGCCGCGCCACGAACCGGTGACACCCAGTCGCCCGAGGTTTCCACCAAGCGGGTGTCCGGCCTCTCCAGCCACGCCAGAATCCGCTCCGTCTCCTCCGCCGTCGCCGCCGGAACCGGGCCCGCACCCGGCAGCACCGTCTCCGCCGTCAGCTTCGCCGCGTCCAGCGTCGGGCGCGGGTGCTCCCGGGGTGGGGACGTCGCCGCGGCCGCCAGCCGGCCGTGCCGGATCACCGCGATCTCCCAGCCGCCCTTGTCGTCGCGACGGGCCGCCACCACCTCCGGCAGCCGGGTCACCGCGTCCAGCCGCTGCATCCGGATCAGCGCGCGCAGCAGGGCGATCAGACGGGACCGGACGACCGCGGCCTCCTCGTAGCGCTGCCGGTCGGCGAGGGAGTCGAGGCGGGCCAGGATCGCGGAGACCACCGGGCCCGGGTCGCCCGACGTGGCGGTCCGGAAGGGCAGGGCGGCGCGTACGTCGTACTCCTCCGGGGTGATCTCGTGCTCGCACGGCGCCGGGCACCGCCCCAGCTCGGCCAGCGCGCACGCCGGCGTCTTCGAGCGCAGCGAGAGCTTGTGGTTGCACTGCCGCAGCGGCACGGCGTCGTAGACACCGGCCGCGGCCAGTTCAGCCGTCCGCCGCGACGAGAACGGGCCCAGATAGGTCGCGCCGTCCTCGGCGAGACGCCGGACGACGGACAGGCGCGGGAAGACCTCCGCGGTCAGCTTCAGCCAGACGACCCTCTCGGGAAACTTCGACCTCCGGTTGTACGGCGGAGCGTGCGCCGCGATCAGCCGGAGCTCACGCACCTCCGCCTCCAGCGAATGCGCACACTCCACGGCCTCCACCCGCACCGCCGCGGTGAGCATCTCGGAGATCCGGGCCCGTTTCTCGCCGGCCGTGAAATAGCTGCGCACCCGGGTCGCGACGTCCTTGGAGGTGCCCACGTAGAGCGGCCGCTCGTCGGCGGCCCGGAAGATGTAGACCCCCGGCACGTGCGGCAGGCCGTCGGCCAGGTGCCGCTGACGCCGCTGCGCCGGGGTGACCGCCTTGGCGAACTCGATCGCGTCGCCCAGCGTGTGCACCTTGAAGCTGCCCAGCCGCTCGATCAGCCCGTGCAGCACGTCGACCGTCGCCTTCGCGTCGTCGAGCGCCCGGTGGTTGGGCTGCACCGGCGACCGGAAGAAGTGCGCCAGCGTGCCCAGTTTGCGGTTGGGCACCTCGTCCCTGGTCAGGGCGCGGCGGGCCAGGGCGGCCGTGTCCAGCACCCGCGGACCCGGCCACGGATAGCCGTGCCGGGCACACGCCGCTTTCAGGAAACCCACGTCGTACGGCGCGTTGTGGGCCACCAGGACCGCCCCGCGCAGGAACTCCAGCAGAGCGGGCAGCACCGTCTCGATCGACGGGGCCGGCCGCAGCATCGCCTCGGTGATGCCGGTCAGGACGGTGATGAACGGTGGCAGCGGCTCGCCCGGGTTGACCAGCGTCGCGAACTCGCCCAACCGCTCGCCGGCCCGCACCTTGACCGCGCCGATCTCGGTGATCCCGCCGCCGTCCGGGGCGCCGCCGGTGGTCTCCAGGTCGAGGACGACGAACGTGGTGTCCGCCAGGGACAGCGCCGCCGGGTCCACCGAGCCGTCGGCGGACAGCAGCGAGTCCAGAGTGCCCTGCACGTAGGCCGGTTGCGTCACGGGCGGCAACGATAGAGCGGGGGTATGACATGAACCGGGCCCGGGGCGGGAAAAGATCACTTGCTCCGCCGGGCTAATCGGTCGTCACCGGTGTGAGAATGGGGAGATGTCCGCGCTGTTGAACCCTGACGACCGCCCCGAGGAGGAGGCGGTGCCCGAGGGTGCGGACTTCCCGGTTTCCCCCGAACGCAACGTTTCGTCATCGCTGTCCGCCGCGCCGCCGCTGGATCTCTCCTCGGCGTCCCTGGACCTGGACGCCCCGTCGTCGCCCGGACTCGACCTGTCGCCCGAGCCGGTGCTGCCGGAGGCGGTTCGCCAGCGGATCACCGTCCTGGCCGCCGCCGCCCTGCCCGGTCTGCCCGCCGACGAGATGCCGGTGCCGCTGCGCCGGGTCGCCCGGTTCGCCCCCAACCGCCGGGCCCGCCTCGGTGGCCGCGACATCGCCGCCCAGCTCGTCGCCGACCCGCTCTTCCGGCAGCGCATCGGCACCCGGATCATGGCCGACGCCGGTGACCTCGGCACCGCTGTGACCAGCGGGGTCGCGCCCGCCGCCGCCGACCCGGTGGAGGTGGCCGCGCTCGCCTACCTGGCCCGGCCGGACGGCTGGCGGGAGCTGATCGAGGCGGCCGGCGACGCGGTCCGTGCCGAGGCCGACAGCGCCGCCGTGACCGCCCAGGTGCGCGCCGCCGAGCAGCGCGCCGCCCGCGCCGAGCACGACCGGGCCGTCGCCCGCGTCGAGGCCGACAAGCTCCGTGACGAGCTCGCCCGGGTCCGCGAGGAGCTGGGCCAGCTGCGCGAGGAGGCCCGCACCACGTCCAAGGCGCTGCGTGAGGCGCAGGCCGCGCAGAAACGCGCCACCGACCTGCTGGCGACGGAGAAGGGCCGCGCGGCGCGCGCCACCCTCGACCACGAGGCGGAGGTACGCCGCCTGCGCTCCCGCCTGTCCGACGCGGAAGCGGCCGCCGCCACCGGCAAGCAGGCCGCCAAGGACGCCCGTGCCGTCGACGACGCCCGCCTCTGGCTGCTCATCGAGACCATCGGGCAGGCCGCCTCCGGGCTGCGCCGGGAGCTGGCCATCGGGCCCGCCGACAAACTTCCCGCCGATTTCGTCGCCGACACCGCCGCCGACCGGCCCGGCGCGCCCGAGCGTTCCCGGGCCCGCGCCCAGGACACCGACGATCCCGGTCGCCTCGACCAGCTGCTCGCGCTGCCGCGGGCGCACCTGGTCGTGGACGGTTACAACGTCACCAAGCGGGGCTTCGCCGACATGTCCCTCGAGCAGCAGCGCAAACGCCTGATCACCGGCCTCGGCGGGATCGCCGCGCAGACCGGCGACGAGGTCACCGTCGTCTTCGACGGGGCCGAGCGGGTGCACGGGCTGCCGCCGGCACCACGCGGGGTGCGGGTGCTCTTCTCCAAGAAGGGCACCACCGCCGACGAGCTGATCCGGCAGCTCGTCCGGGCCGAGCCGCCGGGCCGCCCGGTGGTCGTGGTCTCCTCCGACCGGGAGGTCGCCGACGGGGTCCGCCGGCACGGCGCCTACCCGATGGGCGCGGATTCTCTGCTGCGCCGGCTGTCGCGCTCCTAAAACTGTCATACCCCTCGCTTAGCGTGACAGTCACCGATGGTGGCCGGTCCGTCGCTTGTTCTCCGGCGTGGCCGACCTCCCGATGAGGAGGGGTAATGATCATCGATTGTGGGCGCTGCGCCGAGCGGAGCGTCGATTGCAACGGGTGCCTGGTCAGCGTTCTGATGGACACCCCCGACGGCATCGCTGACCTCACTGCGGGCGAGCTGCGGGCGATCGAGATGTTCGAGTTGGCCGGCTTCGAGGTGGAGCTGCTGGAGACCCCGCGACCGCCGGCCGTCGCGCCCATCTTCCGCCCCGGCCGTGACGTGGCGTGATCATCTTCCCCGGCGTTCCGGTCCGCGGCCCCGTCTCGCCTCCGGGCCGCGGGCCGTCGGCGGGTGGGCGATCACCGGGATCTCTAGGATTGGCGGTCACGGCCCACCCGCCCGGTGGCCGTTCCGGGTCCGCGGGACGGTCGGTGGGCCGCCGGTGAGCACGTTTCGTCGTATCCCTCGGAGGGCTGTGATGTCGGTAGGGGCCGGGCGGTGAGCCCGCGGCTGTGGGCGGCCGGCGCGTTCGTCGTGCTGCTGGTGGCCCTGATCGGGTTCGCGGCCGCGACCGTGCCCTGGCATCGTGCGCCCGCGCCACGGGCCGACCAGCTGGCCGCTCTCGGGCAGTTGCCGGCCGACCAGGTGGCCCGGGCCCGCGCCTTCCACGCCGAGCTGCGGCCGGCCTCCTACGGCGGCATGTTCCTCGGCCTGCTGGTGGCGCTCGCACTCGGCCTCACCCCGCTCGGCGCGCGCCTGATCGAGCTGGCCGGCCGCCCGTTCGGCGATCACTGGCTGGCGCGGGCCGTCCTCGGCGGGCTCGCCGTCGCGCTGGTCGCCGAGCTGATCAGCCTGCCGTTGGCCGCCTGGCGGCACACCGTCGTGGTCCGCTACGGCATCTCCACACAGACCTGGGGCGGCTGGTCCGCCGACCTGCTCAAGTCCTTCGGTGTCGGCGCGGTGCTCGGCGCGATCGTGCTGGCCGGCTTCTTCACCGTCACCCATTTCGCACCACGCTGGTGGTGGGCGTTCGGCGCGGCCGGTGCCGCCGGCCTGGTCGTGCTGCTGTCGTTCGTGCTCCCGGTCGTCGTCGAGCCGGTCTTCAACCGGTTCACCCCGATGGCCGACGGCCCACTGCGCACCGAGCTGCTCGCCCTCGCCGCCCGCGACGGCGTGCCGGTCCGGGACGTGCTGGTCGCCGACGCGTCCCGGCGTACCAGGGCGGTCAACGCGTATGTGTCCGGGCTCGGCCCGACCCGCCGGATCGTCGTCTACGACACCATGCTGACCGAGGCGACGCCGGGCGAGGTCGTCTCGGTGGCCGCCCACGAGCTGGGCCACGCCAAGGACCGGGACGTGCTGACCGGCACCGTGCTCGGCGCGCTCGGCGCCGCGATCGCCGTGGTCGCCCTCTACCTCCTCGGCTCCTGGCAGTGGCTGCTCCGCCTGGCGGGTGTCGACTCGATCGCCGAGCCCCGCGCCATCGGCCTGCTGCTGGCCGTCACCACGGTGGCCGGCCTGATCGCCGGCCCGGCCCAGTCGTTCGTGTCCCGCCGCGTCGAGGCCCGTGCCGACACCCACGCCCTCACCCTGACCGGCGACGCCGCGACCTTCGAGGCGATGCAGCGCCGCCTCGGCACCGTCAACCTGTCCGATCCCGACCCGCCCGCCTGGGAGCACGCCATGTTCGCCTCGCACCCGTCCACCGTGCAGCGCATGGCCGCCGCCCGAGCCTGGGCCAGGGGAGACCGTTGATGCCGGCCACCGCCACCCGTCACCGCACCGGGGGAGACCGCTGATGGGGCGCACCCTGCTCGTCACCAACGACTTCCCGCCGCGGCCCGGTGGCATTCAGCAGTTCGTCCACAACCTGGCGGTGCGCCAGCCGGCCGGATCGATCGTGGTCTACTCGTCGACCTGGCGGGGAGCCGCCGAGTTCGACGCCGAGCAGCCCTTCGAAGTGGTGCGGGAGAAGACCGGCATCCTGCTGCCCACGCCCGCCGTCGCCCGCCGTGCCGCGGAGCTGGCCCGCGCCCACGGCTGCGACAGCGTCCTGTTCGGTGCGGCCGCCCCGCTCGGCCTGCTCGCGCACGGCCTGCGCCGCAACGCCGGTGTCGAGCGCGCCGTCGGCATCACCCACGGCCACGAGATCGGCTGGGCCGCGCTGCCCGGCGCCCGCGGCCTGCTCCGGCGGATAGCCCGCGGCGCCGACGTCATCACCTACCTCGGCGAGTATCAGCGGACCCGCCTCGACAAGGCCCTGCACGGCCTCACCGACCTGCGGCGGCTCGCCCCCGGCGTCGACGTCGACAAGTTCCACCCCGGTGTGGACGGTTCCACCGTCCGCAGGCGGCACGGGCTGAGTGACCGTCCGGTCGTCGTCTGCGTCTCCCGGCTGGTGCCCCGAAAAGGCCAGGACATGCTGATCCGGGCCCTCCCGGAGATCCGCCGCCGCGTGCCGGGAGCGGCATTGTTGCTGGTCAGCGGTGGGCCGTACCGGAAGACTCTGGAGCGGCTGGCCCGCGAGAACGATGTCGCGTCCGATGTCGTCTTCACCGGTTCGGTCCCCTGGGCCGAGTTGCCCGACCACTACGCGGCCGGTGACGTCTACGCGATGCCGTGCCGCACCCGGACCGCCGGCCTGGACGTCGAGGGCCTGGGCATCGTCTACCTGGAGGCCTCCGCGTCCGGCCTTCCCGTGGTCGGTGGCGACTCCGGCGGTGCCCCCGACGCGGTCCGCGACGGCGAGACCGGCTACGTGGTCGGTGGCTCGGACGTCCCGGCCATCGCCACCCGGGTCGCCGAGCTCCTCGCCGACCCGGTCCGGGCGAAGGCGATGGGGGAGGCCGGCCGGGCGTGGGTCGAGCAGGAGTGGCGCTGGGAGACGCAGGCCGCCCGCCTGACCGCCCTGCTCACCGGCGGAGACTGACCCGCGCGGCGCGTCTGCCGCCGCCGGGTCGGAGGTGGGCCATGGAGCGGATCCTGGTCGGGCGTGTGCCGCCGGCCGGGCGGAGGTGAGCACTGGAGCGATCCTCGTCCGGCGTGTGCCGCCGGCCGGGCGGAGGTGCGCCCTGGAACGGACCGCCATCGCGCGTCCGCCGCGGCCGGGTGGGGGGTGGGCCGTGGAACGGGTCGTCGTCGACGGGCGGCGCCGGGTGTCTGGATGATCATGGCCGGAAGCGCGCGGCGGGGTCTGCCGGAAACGCGGGCGCGGGCGATCGAGGCCGCATGAGCCAGGTTCATGGACGTGAATGAGTGCGACCGGGCCGGAAACAGAGTGGACGGTGCCGGTCCGTGCGGCGTAGGAACGAAGGGCACCCGCCCGGGTCGGCCGAGGCGCGGGACCCGAGAGGTGGCCGTCGATGCCGGATCCCACCCCCGAGCCCGATGACGCCGCGCCGTCCACCAACCGGGACTCCGGGCCGTCCACCGATCCGGACTCCGCGCTGTCCATCGATCCGGATGCCGGGCCGTCCATCGACCCGGACGCCGCGGACGGGATGCTGGCCGCGCAGGACGACGGGGAGCTGGACCTACCCTATTGGCTGACCAGCACCGAGGAGGCGGCCAACACCACGTTCCTGGAGATGGTCCGGCGGCTGCCCGCGCTGTTGCGGGAGGCCTGGCTGCTCGGGTGGCGGGCCAGCCGGCGGACGACCCTCGCGGTGCTGATCCTCCAGGTGACGGCGGGTGTGGCGGCCGCGGTGGGGCTGATCAGTGTGGTCGGCGTTCTGGACGGGCTGCTGCGGGTGGGCCCGACGCCGGATCGGGTGCGGGCGGCCGTACCCTCGCTGCTGCTCCTGATCTTCGCTCTCGCCGTGCGGGGACTGCTCGCGTCGGCGGCGACGGCGGCGCACGGCCGGCTGTCGCCGATGGTCTACGAGGCCGCGGAGATGCGGCTGTTGGATCTGACGACGCGGGTGGATCTGGCGACGTTCGACGATCCGGGGTGGCGCGACGCCATGGAGCGGGCCCGGGACCGGGGGATCTCGGCGGCGCAGCAGGTGGTGGATCACGGGATCGAGGTGCTGACGCACCTGGTCGGGCTGGCCGCGGCGGCGAGTGTGCTGGCGGTGCTGCATCCGGCGCTGCTGCCGATGCTGGTGCTGGCGGTGGTGCCGACGGCGTGGGCCGCGGTGCGGTCGGCGAAGCTCGGTTACCGCAGCAAGCTGCGGCTGATCGCGGTCTGGCGACGGCAGCGGATGCTCGCCTACCTGCTGGCGGCGCGGGAGCCGGCCGCCGAATTACGAGCCTTCACGGTACGCCGGTTCCTGCTCACCGAGGTCGGGAGGCTGCTGCGGATCTCCACGTCGGAGGAGATCCGGGTGATCGGGCGGGTGGTCCGGACGAACCTGGCGGGGCAGGCGCTGAGCGGGCTGGCGACCGGTCTGGCGTACCTGATGCTGTTCTGGCTGTTGTGGAGCGGCCGGATGGAGCTGGCCGCGGCCGGTGCCGCCGCCTACGCGATCAACATCGGGATCGGGAAGCTGACCGAGCTGGCGTTCACCGCGAACCGGGTCTACGAGCAGGGTCTCTACTTCTCCGATTTCCAGGGCTTCTGCGAGATGTCGCTGGCGCACGCCGAGCCGGAGCCGGGGCGGCACGCGCCGGAGAGTTTCCGGGAGATCCGGCTGGAGGGGGTGACGTTCAGCTATCCGGATGCGGAGCGGCCCGCCGTGAACGGGGTGGACATGACGCTGCGGCGCGGCCAGATCGTCGCGCTGGTCGGCGAGAACGGCTCGGGCAAGTCGACGCTGGCCGGTGTGCTGGCCGGGCTCTACCGGCCGCAGAAGGGCACGGTGACCTGGGACGGGGTGGACGTGACCGGGTTCGGCCCGGAGTCGATGCGCGAGCGGGTGGCGGTGGTGATGCAGGAGCCGACCCGGTGGCCGCTGTCGGCACGGCTGAACATCGCGATCGGCCGGCACGACCGGCCGGCGACGCTGGCGGCGGTGCAGGAGTCGGCGCGGGCCGGGGACGCCCACGGGTTCGTGGTCGAGTTGCCCCGGCAGTACGAGACGCTGCTGTCCCGGCACTTCACCGACGGCGCGGACCTGTCCGGCGGGCAGTGGCAGCGGCTGGCGGTGAGCCGGGCGTTCCACCGGGACGCGCCCCTGCTGATCTGTGACGAGCCGACCGCGAACCTGGACGCGCGGGCCGAGCACGAGGTCTACCGGCGGCTGCGGGAGCTGGCCGCCGGCCGTACGGTCGTGCTGATCACCCACCGGATGGCGAGCGTCCGCGAGGCCGACCGCATCTACGTCCTGGACCACGGGGCGGTCGTCGAGGAGGGTGACCACGACGAGCTGATGGCGGCCGCCGGGCTGTACGCGCAGCTGTTCGCACTGCAGGCCGACGCCTACCGGCACGGATAGGCGGCTGGCCGTCGCGGCGAAGTCGAGCGAAGATCGGCGGATGAGGGATCTGCTGGAACGGCTCGGGGTCGAGCCCGCCCCGGCCACACTGTTGCAGTTCTCCACTGCGTTCTGTGCGCCGTGCCGCGCGGTGCGCCGGATCAGCGCCGAGGTCGCGGCCCTGTTGCCGGGGGTCCGGCACGTCGAGGTGGATGCCGAGAGCCACCTCGACGAGGTCCGGGCGCTGGACATCCGGCGTACGCCCACGCTGCTGATCCTCGACGCCGAGGGCCGGGAGGTCCGCCGCACGACGGGGGTGCCGACGAAACCGCACCTGATCGCCGCGCTGGCGGAGCTGCTCCCGGCGCGGCAGCCACCGGGATCCGGATGATCGGGACGGGTCAGGGCCGGTGGGGGTCGCCGACCAGGGTCGCGGCCGGTGTCGGGTCGGGGGCCGGGAAGTCCGGTTCGGCATCTTCGGCGGGCCGGCCGGTGCGGGTCAGGCGCCGTGATCCGGGGACGGCCAGCATCGCGACGGCGGCGGTGAACAGGACGGCGGCGCACATGGTCAGGGTCCTGTCGATGCCGAACCGGTCGGCGAGCGGCGCGGCCATCATGTTGCCCACCGGCATGGCCAGGAACGAGGCCAGGTAGTCCCAGGACGCGACCCGGCCCAGGAACCGGTGCGGCACGTTCTCCTGGAGTGACGTGTCCCAGGCGACGTCGTAGAAGAGCAGGCCGGCGTACCCGATCACGGCGCCGATCATGATGGCGGCCAGGGTGCCGGGCCAGACGTAGGCGAGCGCCCACACCGACATCAGCGGCAGCGCGAGGAGGCCGGCCAGCAGCAGCCGGCGTGGACGGAACCGCATGCCGATCGCCGAGCCGATGACGCCGCCCAGTCCCTCGGCGGCGGCGATCCAGCCGATCGCGTGCGGGCCGCCGAGCCGTTCCATCGCGACGAGCGGGACGAGAACCAGGATGACGCCGTTCGCGATGTGGTAGGTGGTGGCGCCGAGCAGGTTGGCGAGCAGCCAGTCGCGGCTGCGGATCTCCCGCAGTCCGGCGGTCAGTTCACCCAGCATGGGGGTACGGGGGCCGCGCGGGGCCCGTACCCGGATCATCGCGGCGGCGACCAGGGAGGCGAGGAAGCTGATCGCGTTGATGGTGAAGCCGGCCGGCGCGCCGAAGGCGGCGACGGTGATGCCGGCGGTGGCCGGGCCCGCCACGCCGCACACCGACTGCAGCAGGCTGAGCGTGGCGTTGGCCTTCTGCCGTTCCTCGGCCGGGACGAGTAGGGGTTTGAGGGAGCTCATGGCCGGGCTGAAGAAGCTGCCGGCGCCGGCCGAGACGACGGTGAGGGCGCAGAGCAGGGCCAGGTGGTAGCCGCCGGTGGCGAACATGGCGGCGATGCCTGCGGTGGCGACGAAGCGGATCAGGTCGGAGGCGACCATGACCCGCTGGGGTTGGAGACGGTCGGCCCAGATGCCGCCGAAGAGGGTGCCGGCGAGCAGCGTGAGGATGTTCGTCGCCATGACCAGGCCGAAGTCGCGTGCGCCGCCTCCGGTGGAGATCACGGCGACGGCGAGGGCGACGGTCTGGAAGGCGTTGCCGAGCCACGAGAGGCCCTGGCCGATGGTGAGCAGCCGGAAGTCACGGGACATGACGGCGACGATAGTTCAGCGTCTAACTATTAGCAATCGAATAGTCAGAAGGGTGGCAGACTGGCTCCATGGAAGACAGCGTCGATCAGCACGTCGCCCGGTGGGCGGGATTCTGGAAGAACGAGCCGGCCTTCGCCCCCGAGGTCGAGGGGGTGCTGACCCGGATGAAGTACATCCAGCGGTGGATCGACCGCGCCGACCTGGCGATCTTCAACGACGGCTTCACCGTCCAGGACTACAAGACGCTGCACGTCCTGATGGTGCAGCCGTGGCCCACCGAAGCGACCCCGGCGCAGTTGGCCGAGGCGGCGAACGTGACCCGGGCGGCGATGACCAGCCGGCTCGACCGCCTGGACGAGGCGGGCCTGATCACCCGGCAGATGGACGGGGCCGACCGGCGGCGGGTGATCGTCCGGCCCACGCAGAAGGGCCGGGAGATGTGGAGCAACTACATCTTCAAGGGCATGGCCGTCGATCAGCGGGCGCTCGCCGCGTTGACCCACGAGGAGTTGACGCAGCTCAACGGCCTGCTGCGGAAAGTCCTGCTCGCCTTGGAGGAGTGACCGGCCCACCCCCGTGCGGTTCACCCATCCGGTGGGCTCACCTTACCGGCCGTCTCCGCCACGGTCGCCTCTGTCGGCCTGACCGCGGTCGGCGTCACGGCGGCAGCCTTCGCCGCTGCTCGCCGCGTTTCTCCTCGCAGCCTTCGGACGCCGCCTCGGCTGCGAGGCTTATTTCCGGCTGAGGCGTCTGAAATACAGAAACGCCGAATCTGTCCGGATTTGTTAGAACTTTGGAGCGTCCGGCGCTTCCAGCAGACCGAGCCGGAGCGCCGTCATCAGCGCCTGCGCCCGGTTGGCCGCACCCAGCTTCTCGTAGAGCTTCGAGATGTGGGTCTTCGCCGTCGACTCCGACACGAAGAGCTGCTTGGCGATGCCGGCGACGCTCATGCCGTCGGCCAGCAGGCGCAGCACCTGACCCTCACGCGGTGAGAGCTGCGGGCCGGACGGGGCGAGACGCCGCTTCATGGCCTCGGCCAGATCGGCCGCGGTGAACGCACTCGGCGCCGACGCGGCATGCCGGGCAGCCGCCACGACCTCGTCGGCCGGAGCGGTCTTGGGCACGAACGCGCTGGCCCCGGCCTCGAGAGCGCCGAAGAGCTGATCGTCGCCCGCATACATGGTCAGGACCACGATGCCCATGTTGGCATTGTTCTTCCGCAGGGCTCGGGTCGCCTCCAGGCCACTGCCGTCGGGCAGGCGCAGGTCCATGATCACGACATCCGGCTGGAGTGCGCCGGCCTGGCGCACCGCCTCCGCCGCCGTGGCGGCCTCGCCGACGACCTCGAACTGACGGTCGCGCTCGAATGCGTGTCGCAGTCCCTTACGGATCAGGTCGTGATCGTCGACAAGGAGGACCTTGGTGCGCGTCGTCGGCGCAGGACTGGTCGACATGCTCGGGTTACTCCCCTTCTGGAGCTGAAACGCTATCCCGCACGCTATCGCGCCGAGGCGGGGTTCCGAGCACTACAGCGACGGTTGTCCCGCTGGGGTGTCGCGGCGTGATCTTGAGTCGGCCTCGGATGCGTTCGGCGCGTTCCGCCATGATGGTAAGACCGTATCGGCCGTCAGGTCGCGTGTCAGCGAACCCCTTACCGTCGTCGGACACTTCGATTTCGGCGTAGGGCGGGTCGACGGTGCAGGTCACCCACAGGTTGGAGGCGCCCGCGTGCTTGCGCGCGTTGGTGATCGCCTCCTGGGCGATCCGGAGCAGCTCGGCCTCGGTCGCGGCCGGCAGCCGGGCCGTCGACTCGTCGAAGGTGAAGTGCACCCGCAGCCCGGCACTGGTGCCGAGGGTCCGCGCATATTCCGCGATGGCCGCCGCCAGGCCGCCGTTGCGGTCGACCTCGGACCGCAGCTCGAACAGGCTCAGCCGCAGCTCGGTGATCACCCGGGTCACCTCGGCCCGTAGCGTCCGCAGCTCCTCGGCGGTCTCCTCGGCGCCCTCCGGCAGCGTCGCCTGCGCGTTGTCGATGCCGTAGCCGACCATCACCAGCTCCTGCGCCACGCCGTCGTGGATCTCCCGGGCCAGGCGCTGGCGCTCCTCGTTGGTGGCCAGTGAGCGCACGTCGTCGAAGAGCAGGGCGGCCTCCAGCCGCAGCGAGGCCGGGCCGGTCACCTCGGTCACCGCCTGGACGACCGAGGACGGGTACGCCCCGGAGTCGTCCGTCTCCAGGATGACCAGGCCGATCGTCCGCACCCCGGCGACCAGCGGCACCACCAGCGAGGACACGTCGCCCCCGGGATGGCTGCGCGCCTGCGACCGGCTCGCCGTCTGTGGCTGCTGGGTGGCCCAGGCGTCGGCGATGCCCGAATCGGCGTCGAGGGTGGTCTCCCAGTCGACCCGCTCCGCGCCGGTCTGCGCCAGCACGACCAGGCGCCCGCCGCCGCTGGCCGACAGCACCGCGGCCCGGTGACCCGGCGCGACCACGCGCAGCTCCTCGAGCAGGTGCTCGGAGATGCCGCCCGGGTCGAGCGTGGCGCCCGGCAGCGAGCGGGCCACGCTGCGCAGCTGGGTCAGCAGGCGGGTGGCCTCCGCATACGGCTGGGGGGTGGGGTCGGGCGGCTGGAGCAGCTGGCGCATCGTCTCGGCGGCGAACGTGATGATCGCGCCCTGGACCAGCCACTGCACGCAGACGGCGTAGTAACCCTGGTCCAGCGTGGCGAAGGTGAACCCGCTGACAGTCATGGTGACGGCCGCCACCCCGAGCAGCGCGACGCCCTCGGCCTGCCGGCGGCGCAGTGCGGCGGTGAGCAGCGGCACGGCGAGATAGGGCAGGACCGCCTCGGCGCCGAAGCCGTTGGTGACCCGGTCGGCGGCGTCCGCCGCGGCGGCGACCGAGCCGGCGGCCATGCAGGTGACCACCACCTCGCCGATCCGCCCGAGCGGGGCCAGCACGGCGTGGCCGCGGGCCAGGAAGGAGGGCGCCGCCGCGACCGCCAGGAGCGCGATCCAGCCGAGCTGGGCGGTGCTGCCGGTGAAGGCGTAGGTGAGGGCGGCGACCAGCACGAGCATGACGGCGCGGGCCGCGGCTTCGGCCGGGCGGATGCGCGCGGGACCACTGGCGAGGGCTGGCACGTGACGGATGGTAGCGGCAGGGACGGACATCGGCTCGTCCGCGCGCTGCCCGGCCGGGTGTCACGTCCCCGGGGGACCCCCGCCGGACGCCGCCCCGGTCGCGTGATCCGTCGTGCCCGGCGGGTAGCCTCGCGTGCATGGCGGACACCTCGACACAGTCGATTCAGGTCCATGCGCCCCTGGCCCGGGTGGCGGCGGTGATCTGCGACTTCGCGCGTTACCCCGAGTGGGCGGAGTCGATCAAGCGGGTGGAGGTCCTCGAGGAGTACGAGGACGGTTATGCCGCGCAGGTGCGGTTCCAGATCGACGCCACCGTGCTGATCGACGAGTACACGTTGGAGTACGCGTACGCCGACGACCTGTCCCGGATCGAGTGGAGCCTGGTCGAGCCGTCGAAGACGCAGCGTTCCCAGGAGGGCTCCTACGACCTGGTGGAGAACGCGGACGGCAGCACGACCGTGACGTACACCCTTGCGGTGGATCTCGCGATCGGGATGCTGGGCATGTTCCGCCGCAAGGCCGAGAAAATGATCATGGATACGGCGCTGAAGGAGCTCAAGCGCCGTGTCGAGAGCCTGCCCGCGGCCTGAGCCGCCGGCCGAGGGGAGCGGAGATGCCCGGATCAGCTCGGGAGGAAGCCGAACGGCTGGTCGCGGCGATCCTCGCCCGGACGACGTCGGCGGCCGGTGGCACGTCCGGGGACGGTTTCGGTCTCCTGGGCGAGTCGGTCGCCGGCCTGATCGGTGTGCTCGGCCGTGACGATCTCTCCACCGGCAGCGCCGAGTGCTGCGTCTGCCCGGTGTGCAAGGCCATCGCGGCGGTGCGCGACCCCAGCCCGGAGACCGCCGAGCGGCTCGCCGCCAGCGCCGGCGAGATCGCCGGCGGGGTGGCCGGGCTGATGCGTGCCTTCTCGTCGATGGCGGGCGAGCGCCCGCGCACGCCGACGCCGCGCGGCCGTTCCGCGCCCGCCTCGTCCTCGCCGGACCGGGCCTGGTCCGCGGCGACCCGGACCACGGACGTGGCGGACGAGCCGCCCGCGCCCGACGCGGGAAGCGACCCGTGGGGAGCGGCCAGCGCCGCCGACGCCCGTGAGGCCGCCGCCGCGGCCCGGGCCCGCGCCGCCGCCGCGGAGGAGGCCGTCGCGCGGGCCGTCGCGCAGGCGACGAAGGCCCGCGCCGCCGCGGCCGCGCAGGAGGCAGCCGCTAAGGCCCGGGCGGCCGGGACTCCGGACCGGGGAGCCGCCGGCCCGGTCCCGGGCGGATCCCGGACGGGCGGCGACGTGTGGGCCATGGCCACGTCGGAGGTGGCCGCAAGCGACCCGGCCGAGCCCCGTAGCGTGGATCATGAGCTGGGCGCCTCGGTGCCCGAGGACCGCGAGCCGGGCCAGGGCGACGACGCCCGCCCCGGCACCGCGGTGTGACTTGTTTGCAGAGGGGACGGGCAGCGTGACGCTGACCATCGGAATCGACGTCGGCGGCACCAAGGTCGCCGGTGGTGTCGTCGACGAGCAGGGCAACGTGCTCGCGTCGAACCGCCGGCCGACGCCGGCGGACGACCCGGCCGGCACCCGCGACACGATCGTCGAGGTGGCCGCCGAGTTGGTGGCGCAGTACCCGACCGCGACGGCGATCGGGATCGGCGCCGCCGCGTGGATCGACGCCACCGGTTCGACGGTGCTGTTCGCACCGAACCTGGCCTGGCGCGACGAGCCGCTGCGCGACTACGTGGGCAAGGCGATCGGCCTGCCGGTCGTGCTGGACAACGACGCCAACGTGGCCGCCTGGGCGGAGTTCCGGTTCGGGGTCGGCAAGCAGGCCGAGTCGATGGTGATGATCACCGTGGGCACCGGCATCGGCGGCGCGATCGTGGTCAACGGCAACCTGTGGCGCGGCGCCAACGGCATCGCCGCCGAGCTGGGGCACATCCAGTCCGTCCCGGACGGGCATCCGTGCGGCTGCGGCCGGCTCGGCTGCCTGGAGCAGTATGCGAGCGGCAACGCCCTGGTCCGCTTCGGCCGGGCCGGTGCGCGGCAGGAGCCGGAGCGGGCGGCGAAGCTGCTCGAACTGGCCGGTGGCGACGCTCTGGCGATCACCGGCCGGCAGATCACCGAGGCGGCGCGGTCCGGCGACGGGGTCGCGATGGACGCCTTCGCCCAGGTGGGGTACTGGCTCGGGGTGGCGCTCGCCGACCTCGCGCAGAGCCTGGACCCGCAGATCATGGTGATCGGCGGTGGCGTGATCGACGCGGGGCCGCTGCTGATGGGGCCGCTCGAACGGACGTACCGGGAGCAGCTCGCCAACCGGGACCGCTTCCCGGTGGCCGAGATCCACGCCGCCCGGATGGGCAACGCCGCCGGTGTGGTGGGCGCGGCCGACCTCGCCCGGCGCGGCTGAGGCGGCCGGGGATGTCCGGGGTTCCGCTGCGGGTGGTCAGCTACAACGTCCACGGGTTGCGGGACGATCGGGCCGCGCTGTCCGGCCTGGTCCGTGACCTGGCCCCGGACGTCCTCGTCGTGCAGGAGGCGCCGCGCCGCTTCCGGTGGCGGCAGAAATGCGCCGCACTGGCCGCCGAGACCGGCCTGGTGGTGGCCGCCGGTGGTCTGCCGTCACTGGGCAACCTGCTGCTGGTCAGCCTGCGGGTGGCGACCCGGCGGACCTGGTGCATGCGCTACCCGCTGACCCCGGGCCGGCACCTGCGGGGAGCCGCCTTCGCCGAGTGTGCGGTGCGCGGCGCCGCGTTCACCGTCTCCGGCTCGCATCTGGCCACCGACGCGGCCGAGCGGCCCGCCCAGGCGCAGTACTGGAAGGCGGAGCTGGACAAGCTCGACGGCCCGGTGATCGTCGCCGCCGACCTCAACGAGGGGCCCGGTGGCGGCGCCTGGCGGACGGTCGAGGACGGGCTGGTCGGCTCGACCGCTGACGTGCCCACCTTCCCGGCGTCGGTGCCGAGCCGGCGCATCGACGCGCTCTTCGTCAGCCCCGACGTGACCATCGAACATTACGAGATCATCTCGACCGACCGGGCCCGCGTCGCGAGCGATCATCTACCGATCGTCGCGGACCTTCTGCTCCCTTCCTCCTAGGGGCGCCGTCTGCAAGGATCGCCGGGTGCAAGACTCCCCGGACCTCGGAGACCGTGGCGGCGCCGTCTGCGTCGTCGGCGCCGGCGCCAGCGGCCTGACCGCCATCAAGAACCTGCGTGAGCTGGGCTTCGCGGTCGACTGCTACGAGCGCGAGACCTCGGTCGGCGGTGCCTGGAACTGGCGGCACGACCGCAGCCCGGTCTATGCCGGGACCCACCTGATCTCGTCCCGGCCGCTCACCGAGTTCCCCGACTTCCCGATGCCGGACACGTGGCCCGACTACCCGCACCACAGTCAGGTCCTCGAATACCTGGAGCGCTACGCGAAGCACTTCGGGCTGGGCGAGCACATCTGGTACGGCATGGAGGTCACGTCCATCGTCCCGGCCGGCGACGGCCGCTGGGACGTGACCATCCAGTCGACCGGCGGCGGCACGTCCCGGGTGCAGCGCTACGCCGCCGTGGTGATCGCCAACGGGCACAACTGGGCGCCGGTCGTCCCGGAGATCCCGGGTGACTTCGACGGCCAGGTGATCCACGCGAGTGCGTACAAGGAGCCGTCCCGGCTGCGCGGTCGCCGGGTGCTGGTGATCGGCGGTGGCAACACCGGCTGTGACATCGCGGTCGAGGCGGCCCAGCACGCCACCCGGGTGTGGCACTCGACCCGGCGCGGCTACTGGTACTTCCCGAAGTACGTGGGCAACCGCCCGGCCGACCAGGTCTACCACCGCCGGATGTCCGCGTGGCTGCGGGACCGGCGGTTCCGCCGTACCGCCGCCGACCTGACCCGCTGGGGTGTGCCCGCCCCGGACCACGCCCCGCTGGAGAGCCACCCGATCGTCAACGGCCTGCTGCCGCACTACCTGGGGCACGGCCGGATCGAGGCGGTGCCGGACGTGACCCGCTGGGACGGTGCGTCCGTGGAGCTGTCCGACGGCCGGCGGATCGAGCCGGAGCTGGTGATCACCGCGACCGGCTACCGGCCGCGGTTCGACTTCCTCGCCCCCGAACTGCTCGACATCGACGAGGACGGCCGCCCGGACCTGCACCTGCACGCGTTCGCCCGCAAGCACCCGACACTCGCCGTGGTCGGGCTCGTCCAGCCCTCCGCCGGGCTGTTCCCGCTGGCGCACTGGCAGAGCGTCGCGGTGGCCCGCTGGCTGCGGCTGCGGACCACGGACCCGGACAAGGCCGCCGCGGTGCAGAAGGAGGAGTCGCAGCGGCCGTTGGAGTCCTGGTCCCGCCGCCGCGTCGTGCCCACCCGGCGGCACTGGTTCGAGGTCGACCACGTCGACTACCTGAAGGCCGTGGAGAGCCTGCTGAACCGCATGGAGTCGATCAGGTGAGTGAGCTGCTGCGTTTCGAGGACTGGTCGGACCCGGTCCCGGCGGCCGAGCGGGAGGTCGTCTCCCGGCTGCCCGACGAGGACCGGGACCGTCCGCCGTTGCTGTTCGTACCCGGCCTGGGCCACGGTGCCTGGGCGTTCGCCGAGCACTGGCTGGCGCACGCCGCCGGCCGTGGTTTCCCCGCGCACGCGGTCTCCCCGCGCCCCGGCGGCGATCTGCGGGCGCAGGCGCACGACGTGGTGCAGGTGGCGGCCTCGCTGCCGCGCCAGACCGTGCTGATCGGCCACGGCACCGGCGCCCGCGTGGTGGCCCGGGCGCTGGGCCGCTACCCGGCCCGGGCGGCGGTCCTGGTCGCGCCGGTGCTGGACGGCTGGGCGGCCCTGGGCGCGGCGCTTCGCAGCAACCCGGCCGGGACGGTGCCGGCCCTGTTCGGCGGCCGGCTGAGATTCTCCGGGCGGCAGCTGTTCGGACCGGACCTCCCGGCCGGGGAGGCGGCGGCGTACCTGGAGCGGATCGGTGCCCGGCCGCGGGCCGAGCTGTTCGCCCGGGACGATCTGCCCACGCCGGTCGGCGGGCCGCCCACGCTCGTGGTGGGCAGCCCGGACGACCGGGTGGTGCCGCGGCCCGCCCTGGACCGGGCGGCTGCCCGCTACGGCGGTGCTCCGCTGCTCTTCCCGGGCATGGGGCACTACCTGATGCTCGAGACGACGTGGGCCGAACCGATCGACGCGATCCTGGACTGGCTGGACAAGGAGCTACCGCGGGCCTAGCGGCGGCAGCCGTTCGGCGAGCCGCCCGGTGTGATCGAGAGCGGTCAGGTAGGCCCGTGCCCACGCCATGATGTCGTGCTGCGCCAGGTGCCGCCGCATGGCCGTCATCCGGGCGTTCAGGTCGGCGTGGTCCGCCTCCATGGCCTGGAGCAGGGTCTGCTTGAGCCCGTCCACGTCGTGCGGGTTGACCAGGAACGCCTGCGGAAGCTCGGCGGCCGCCCCGGCGAACTCGCTGAGCACCAGCGCGCCGGCGTCGTCCTCCCGGGCCGCCACGAACTCCTTGGCGACCAGGTTCATCCCGTCCCGCAGCGGGGTCACCACCATGACGTCCGCGGTCAGGTAGAGGGCGGCCAGCTCGGAGCGGCCGAACCGCTGGTTGAGGTAATGGATGGCGGGCTCACCGACCCGGCCGTACTCACCGTTGATCCGGCCGACCTCGCCCTCGATCCGGTCGCGCAGGCCGCGGTAGCTCTCCACCCGCTCCCGGCTGGGCACCGCCACCTGGACCATCACCGTGTCCCGTACCTTCACGAACCCGTCGCGCAGCAGCTCGCTGTACGCCGTGAGCCGGTGCTCGATGCCCTTGGTCCAGTCGATGCGGTCGACGCTGAGCAGCACCCGTTTCGGCTGTCCGAGATCGTGTCGCAGCTGCCGGGCCTGGCTGACCACGTCCGGCCGGGTGGCCAGCGCCCGCATCTCGGCCACGTCGATGGAGACCGGGAACGCGCCGGTACGCACGGTCCGCCCGTCGACGGTGATGGCGCGGTCGGTGGCCGCCACGCCGAGCAGCTTCTTGGCCAGCTGGGCGACGTTGTGCGCGGCCTGCTCGCGCTGGAATCCGACCAGGTCGGCGCCGAGCATCCCGCGCAGCAGCTCGACCCGGCGGGGCAGCTGCATGTACAGCTCCGGCGGCGGGAACGGCACGTGCAGGAAGAAGCCGATCAGCAGGTCGGGCCGCAGCTCCCGGAGCATCGCCGGGACGAGCTGGAGATGGTAGTCCTGCACCCAGACGGCGGCGCCCGGCTCGGCCACCTCGGCGGCGGCCTCGGCGAACCGGCGGTTCACCGTCCGGTACGTCTCCCACCAGCCCCGGTCGAAGATCGGCTGCTGCACCGCGTCGTGGTAGAGCGGCCACAGGGTCGAGTTGGCGAAGCCCTCGTAGTAGCCGCGCAGCTCCTTCTCGGTCAGTGCCACGGGCCGTAGCCGCAGACTGCCGACGTCGGGCAGGGCCGGTGCCGGGCCCACCCCGCCGGCCCAGCCGACCCAGGTGGCCGGGGTCTGCTCCAGGATCGCGTGCAGGGCGCTGGCCAGGCCGCCTGGGCTGCGGCGCCACTCACAGGCGCCGTCGGGCGCGGCGCTGTCGTCCAGGGGCAGACGGTTGGCGATGACGACGAGCGAACTCTGACGCATCACCGTAGGTTACTGCTCGAACACCGACATCTGTCTATACGACAGCGCCGTCGTCGAATTCGTCGTCGTCATCGCCGGACCGCAGCCGCCAGACCAGGGTGGCCGCCCCGCCGATGATCGCGGCGAACCCGAGGACCCCGACCAGGTTCGAGTCGACCGGGAGCAGATCGGGGAAGAGGAACAGCACGAAGCCGATCGTGACGCCCAGCAGGGCCGCCACGGTGTATTTCGACATGTGGGGCAGGGGTGGGGGAGGGGGCGGGACGTATCGCTCGTCCTCGTCGTCGTCAGCGGGCAGCTCGGCGCCGAACGTGTCGAGTCCGTAGAGGATCGACGGCTCGTCCTTCGGGTCGGTGCGCCGCCGGTTGTGCGGCGTGCCCTCCTCGGTGACCGGGCGGATCGGTGGCGGCGGCGGGCCGGGATCGTCCTCGGCGGCCGGCCACGGCGTCGTCTCCGTGTCGGTGGTGGTGTGGAAGCCCGCGATGATCTTGGCCCACTCCTCGTCCACCTCGGCCTGTGGCCGCGGCGTGGGTGCCGGTGGTGCCGGAGGGGTGGGTGGTACTCCGCCGGTCACCTTCTGGAGGTGCTCCTTGGCGGTCTCCAGATGCGTCCGGTCCACGAACAGCCGATCGACCGGCCGCGCGGGCAGGGTCGTGGCCCGCAGGACCGGGTTGAGATCAGCCGTCGGCTGAAGGTAAGCCGCTATGCCGCCGGCCGCGAGCACGTCGAGCAGATGCTCGCCGATTCGTGGATCGACATCTCCCGCCGCCGCGAAGTCGGCGGCGTCGAGCCCGTTGTCGCGCCGCCCGCGACGGGCGCCACCCGCTGTCACCGATGCACACCCCCTTGCCGACCGTGCCTTGAATGGTGACACGGCAGGCGCCTGTTGCGGGAGTGCGTTGTGGCGCGCCGCTCCCGCTTCGTACGCTTCCTGTCGCCCCAAACGCACGGTGGCATCCGTCGAAAGGACGTCAGTGTTCTACTGGCTGCTGAAGTTGGTGGTTCTCGGGCCGGTGCTGAAGCTCGTCTTCCGCCCCAAGGTGGAGGGCCTGGAGTACGTGCCCCGATCCGGTCCCGTCATTCTCGCCTGCAACCACCTCTCTTTCTCCGACTCGATCTTCACCCCGCTGATCATGCGGCGGAAAGTGACCTTCGTCGCCAAGGCCGAATACTTCACCGGCAAGGGGATCAAGGGCTGGTTCTCGCGGATGTTCTTCACCGGCGCGGGGACGATCCCGGTGGACCGTTCGGGTGGCGAGGCGGCCCAGGCGGCTCTGGACACGCTGCTGCGTGTGCTGAAGGAGGGCAACGTCGCGGCCATCTACCCGGAGGGCACCCGCTCGCCGGACGGCCGGCTCTACCGGGGCAAGACCGGGGTGGCCCGGCTGGCCCTGGAGAGCGGCGCCCCGGTCGTCCCGGTGGCCCTGCTGAACACCGACGAGATCCAGCCGACCGGCACGCTGATCCCGGCGGTGAAGCGGGTCCGGATCCGGATCGGCCGGCCGCTCGACTTCTCCCGCTACGCCGACCAGCGCGGCGACCGGTTCGTCGAGCGCGCGATCACCGACGAGATCATGTACGAGCTGATGGCCCTCTCCGGCCGCGAGTACGTCGACGTCTACGCCTCGACGCTCAAGGCGGCGGCTTAGGTCCGCTCTTTCGCCGGGGGCAGCCGGGCTGCCCCCGGCGGAGCGGGAGACCTAGCCCGTCATCCCGGCGCGGCGGCGCAGGGCCTGCACGTCGGTGACGACGATGCGCCGCCCCTCGGTACGCAGCCAGCCGCGGCTCGCGAAGGAGCCGATCGCCTGGTTGACGCTCTGCCGGGAGCCGCCGGCCATCTCGGCGAGCTGGCTCTGGTTGAGCTCGATGGTGATCATCGGAGCCTGGCTCTCGCCGGAGAGCCGGACCAGCGTCTTGGCCACCCGGCCGGGCAGGTCGAGGAAGACGTGATCGGCGTTCTGCTCGGTCAGCCGGCGGATCAGGCCGCCGACCGAGCGCATCACCGCGTCCAGGATGCGCGGGTTGGAGTGCACCAGCTCCATGAAGGCGACCCGGGACAGCGACAGTGCCTGCGAGTCCTCGATGGCCTCGGCGGAGGCGCTGCGGGTGGAGGCGTCCAGCAGGGACACCTCACCGAGCACGTCGGGTGGTCGGACCACGGTGAGAACGGCGCGCTCGCCGGTCGGTGCGGTCCGGAAGACGGCGACGGCGCCCCGCTTCATGATGATCAGCGAGTCGCCGGGGTCGTGCTCGACGAAGAGGATCTGCCCCTTGCGGTAATGGCGTGGGACGGCGGCGGCGATGACGCGCTGGCGCACCTCCGGCTCGAGACCGGCGAACATGTCGACACCGGTGAGCGCGTCGCCGGGATCCGGCATGCGATGGTCCACGGCGCAATCCCCTCCCCCGGTGAGGACACGCCGACGGCCGACGGCGCCGGCCCCACGACGCGAACGATCACTCTTAGCACGAAGCGTGCTCCGAACGCCATTTTTAAAACGGACATTGAAGCCTGCCTCGTACGATCATGTCGCTTCGGTAGCAATCTGTAAACCGTCAATCTCTCTGAGTTACTGTCGCCCTGTCTGTCCGTCGCATTGGCGGCAAGTGTCGAGATAATCCCGCGGTGCCGGATGATGACTTTCTTCGATCGACTCTGCGCGACCAGTGGCACCTCCTCCCGACCGAGATGATCGAGCTTCCGCTGACCCTGCTGTCCCGCGGCTGGGAGTTCGTCGCGGGCGGCGGGACCTACGTGGCGCGACTGGTCGAGATCGGCTCGCGGCACCGGATGGAATGCGGCCTGGCGGTGTCGATGCACCTGCGCGGCCACCGGATCGACGCCGGGGAGCCGGTCCGTACCTTGGGCGGCGCCCTCACCGCGGCCACCCCGCACGGTGCGCTGGCCGTCCTGCGGCGCATCCCGGGCCGCCGCCTGGACGGGCGGGACCCGGTCGACCAGCAGTGGTGGGGGGAGCGCCTGGGGGCCGTACACCGGGCTCTCCAGGGTTTCCGCCATCCCGGTCTGCGTCCCTGGCGGCCTCTCGATCCGGAGGCCGCGCACCTCGACGCGGAGCCCTGGCTCCGCGCGACGGTGACCGCCGCGCTCACCGCCGCCAAGAGGCTGACCGTGACCGACCACCTCACCTCCGGGGTGCTGCACGGCGACCCGGCGCCGGAGATGTTCCTGCTCGACCCGGCGACCGGCCGGTCCGGCCTGCTGTACTGCGGGGCCGGTGGCACCGGGCCGCTGGTCCACGACGTCGCCGCCGCGGTGGCCTACGCCGGCGGCGCCGAGCATGCCGGCGAGTTCCTGGACGGCTACCTGGCCGCCGGGCCGGTCGGCGCCGACGAGTTGGAGGCCGCCCTGCCGGTGCTGCTGCGGCTGCGCTGGGCCGTCCAGGCGGATCTGGCGGCCCGGTACGGCTGCCCGCACGTGCTCCGGCTGGCCAGGAGGGCCCTGGAGTCCATGCCCGGATGACGATGGGCAAGGATGGGCGGGATGTCTTACCGCTACTTTTACGACTGCGAGTTCATCGAGGACGGCCGGATCGTCGACCTCGTCTCGATCGGTGTCGTCGACGAGTTCGGCCGCGAGTTCTACGCGGTCAGTACCGAGTTCGACGACACCCGCGCGGTGCCCTGGGTGCGCCGCAACGTCCTCGACAAGCTGCCCTCACCCTCGGACAAGGCGTGGCGCAGCCGCGAGCGCATCCGGGACGACCTCTACGAGTTCCTGATCGAGCCGATCCGTGGCCGGGGTGAGCAGATGGAGCTCTGGGCGTGGTATGCGGCGTATGACCACGTCGCGCTCGCCCAGTTGTGGGGTGCGATGCCGGCGCTGCCGCGGGAGATCCCCCGCTTCACCAAGGACCTGCGCCAGCGGTGGGACGATCTGGGCCGACCGCACCTGCCGGAGATGGCCGGCCGGCACGACGCCCTGGTCGACGCGCGGCACAATCTGGCCCGGTGGAACGCTATGACCGCGCAGGCCTGACCGGTTTCAGCGGCGGGACGCAGTCCCGCATGACGGCGCGGACGTCGGTCTCGGTCGGCGCGGCTCCCAGTGGGCCGTTGTCCGGCCGCGCCCGCAGTCCGTCGATCACCAGCTCCAGATAGCGCTCGTAGAGCCCCGGCCGGCACTCCGCACTGTGCTGGGCCATTTCGGTCACCATCGCCATGATGATCGGGAAGTCGCGGAACCCGGCGTCGGGTCGCAGGGTGCCCTCGGCGTGCGCCCGCTCCATCAGTTGCTCCAGCAGGGGCACGATCTGCTCGCCGGCCTGCTTGAAATGCTGCTCGTCCATGCTCAGTGCCGCGTCGCGCAGCCCGCGGTCGGCCGCGTGCCACCGCGCCGACGTGCGCAGGAACCCGGTCAGCCCGTCCCATGCCGACTCGGCGGCGAGGGACTCCTCGGCGAGGGTGACCAGATCCTCCAGCCGGTCGGTGAAGACCGCCTCGATCAGCTCCTCCTTGGTGGGGAAGCGACGGTAGACCGTGCCCACGCCCACCCCAGCGTGATGGGCGACGTCGTCGAGGGTGGCGGCGAATCCCCTGGTCGCGAAGACCTCCCCGGCGGCCTGGACGATCCGCTCCCGGTTGCGCTGCGCGTCGCGGCGAAGTGGCATGTGGCCAAGCCTACAAGTAAGTGGAGGGGATTCCTCAACTTCTCCTGCTAGCGTGCCGATGTGGAGGACGGTCCTCAACTTACGCGTTCGGAAGGCACTCGCCATGAGCAGCACCGTCATAGATCGGCCGCAACCGACGCAACGTGAGAACGGGCGCTGGTGGGCGCTCGTGGTGCTGGCTCTGGCCCAGCTGATGGTGGTGCTGGACGCCACGATCGTGAACATCGCGCTGCCCACCGCCCAGGCCGACCTAGGCTTCGACGACTTCGGCCGGCAGTGGGTGGTCACCGGCTACGCGCTCGCCTTCGGCAGCCTGCTGCTGCTCGGCGGCCGGCTCTCCGACTTCTTCGGCCGCAAGCGGATGTTCGTCATCGGCCTGATCGGCTTCGCCCTCGCCTCGGCGCTCGGCGGCGCCGCCGGCAACCTCGAACTGCTCATCGTGGCGCGTGCTCTGCAGGGTGCCTTCGGTGCGGCCCTCGCCCCGGCGGCCCTGTCGCTGCTCTCCACGACGTTCACCGAGCCCGCCGAGCGCGGTAAGGCGTTCGGCATCTTCGGTGCCATCTCCGGTGCCGGCGGTGGCATGGGCCTGCTGCTCGGCGGCGTCCTCACCGAGTACGTCTCCTGGCGCTGGTGCCTCTACGTCAACCTGGTGATCGCCGCGATCGCCGTGGCCGGCGCGTTCCTGAAGCTGCGCGACGAGCCGGTCCCCGCCCACGGCCGGATCGACGTCCCCGGCACCATCACCGCCGTCGCCGGTCTGGTCGCCCTGGTCTACGGCCTCGGCAACGCGGAGGTCGACGGCTGGACCGACGTCCTCACCCTGGGCCCGATCGCCGCCGGTGTGGTTCTGCTCATCGCCTTCGTCGCCATCGAGCGCAAGGTCGAGTACCCGCTGCTGCCGCTGCGTGTCGTCCTCGACCGCAACCGTGGCGGCTCCTACGCCTCGATCGCGATCGCCGGCGCCGGCATGTTCGGCATCTTCCTCTTCCTCACCTACTTCCTCGCCGGCATCCTCGGCTTCACTCCGATCAAGACCGGTCTCGCCTTCCTGCCGATGCTCGGCGCCGTGATGCTCACCGCGACCACCGCCGGCTCGATGCTGGCCCCGAAGATCGGTCCGCGCCCGCTGGTCCCGGTCGGCGCCCTGATCGCCGCGGGGGGCATGCTCCTGCTGACCCGTCTGGAACTGGACTCGACGTACGCCGCCGACGTCCTCCCCGGCCTGATCATCGTCGGTCTCGGCCTGGGTCTGGTCTTCGCGCCCACCCAGAACGCCGCCACCTCCGGCGTCGAGCACCGCGACGCCGGCGTGGCCTCCGCGATGATCAACACGGTGCAGCAGATCGGCGGCTCCATCGGCACCGCCCTGCTCAGCTCCTTCGCGGCCAGCGCCGCCGAGGACTACGTGGCCGGCCGGACGCCGTCCCAGGAGCTGGCGGCCCACGCCGCGATCGAGAGCTACCACACCGTCTTCTGGTGGTCGGCCGGCTTCTTCCTCCTCGCCGCCGTGGTCGCCGCGGTCCTCTTCCGCACCGGCCCGCTCGACGTCGACCCCGACGCCCCGCCCGCCATGGCTCACTGACGCCCGGCCGCACCCGCGCCCCGTTCCCGGTTCCCGGGAGCGGGGCGCGCCTCGTTCCGGCCCCGGCAGGCCATATCGCTTCCGCGTCTTCGGCGGCCTTTTGGGAGCGCTTCCAAATCGGTAACGTCCCCCGAGTCCATCGATCGCAAACGATGACTACGGGGGGATGCGGTCATGCCGGACGATCAGTTCACGCTGCCCGAATCATGGATGAGACGAGGCCTGGCGATCGCCGCCGCCGTTCTGGTGGCGGCCGCGCCGGTTCCGGTACGGGCGGCGCCCGCGGTGGCCGTGCCGCCGCAGACGCCGCCGGCACCGCAGGGCCTGGGCTCGCCGGAACGGCCGTTGCCGGTGTCGGCGCTGCCGAACAAGGGGCTCCCGGCGGGCGAGCGCCCGCCGGTCGAGCCGCCGGCCACCCGGGCGGCCGGAGACGCACGGAAGCTCTCCGCGGCCCAGTGGACAGCGGCCGGCGCGCCCGCGAAGAAGGCGAAGCAGGGTGCGGTCCGCGCCGCCACCACGGCGGTCCGGGGTGCGGACGCCCTGGTGCTGCGCCCGGGTTACGCCAGCGGTGACACGTCGCTGGTGGTGTATTTCGATCTGGCCGACACCGCGATCACCTCGTGGTCGGCGACCGTGTACGACGCGGCCGGCCAGGAGGCCCAGCAGTCGGTGACCCTGGGCCGGGGCGACCTGCCGGTCTGCGGGTCACCGCGGCGGTTCTGCCGGGGCTTCGGTGGCGCCGAGGGCTGGGCCCTGGACGCCGGCCACGACTACTTCGTCCGGATCACCGTCGACTATCCGGACGGCAGCACGCAGACGTCGGCGGCGTCGAACCAGGCACGTCCGCGGACCCTCGGCGACACACCGGCCATTCCGGCGGCGCAGACGGTGGGGTGTGCGTGCGCCAACGCGCTCGGGCGTACCACCTCCGGCCAGCAGCTCCGCGGTGCCGGAGTGAACACCGGGACCGGCGCGTACACCCGGATCGAGTCCGATCTCGGGATGGCGTCGTTCGCGGTGCCGTTCACCCTCAGCCGGGTGTACTCGTCGGCGAACACCTCGTCCGGGCTGTTCGGCAACGGATGGGCGTCCACGCTCGACCTCAAGGTCACGGCGACCGACAGCGGGGCGACGGTCCGCGCGGAAGACGGCGCGCAGGCGGACTTCACCCGTGCCGGCGACGGCTCGTACCGGCGCCCGGCGGGGGTCCGCTCGAACCTCGAGAAGACCGCCGGCGGCTGGGAGCTGACCACCCCCGAGCAGATCGTTCACCGCTTCGACGGCGGCGGCCGCTACCTGTCGGCGAAGAACAAGCGCGGGCACGGATTCACGCTGAACTACAACGGGACCGCGCTGACCTCGGTCACCGACGCCGCCGGGCGGAAGGTGCCGATCGAGTACCGGCAGGACCTGGGGTTCGTCACGAAGGTGACGCTGCCGGACGGCCGGTTCACCAACTACGACTACGAGGGCGGGCGGCTGCGGTCGTTCCAGTCGGCGATCTCGCAGACCACGCAGTACCGCTACGACAACGGCCGGCTGCGTGAGGTGGTCGACGCCCGCGGGCTGGCGGAGGTCGTCAACACCTACGACGCCACCACCGGCCGGGTGACCCGGCAGCAGGACATCAACGGCAAGACCACCACGGTGGAGTGGGACGCCGGTAGGCAGGAGGCCCGGGTCACCGACCCGGACGGGGTGGTGGACCACGACGGCTACGCCGGCAACCTGCTCAAGTACACCCAGAACGGCAACGGCGACACCAGCAGTCAGCGCTACGACGCGCAGGCCAACCCGAACCTCAACGTCGACGGCAACAACAACCAGCGCCAGTCGACGTTCGACGGCGCCGGGAACATGGCGGCGCACACGGCGCCGGAGCCGTTCTCGTTCACCGAGAAGGCGGAGTTCACCCCGGGCAACAAGCCCCGGACGTTCGTCGACGGCAACGGTGTGACGTGGCGGGCCGAGTACAACGACTTCCACGAACTGACCAGGCGCACCGACGGTGAGGAGCACTCGTACACCTACGGGTACGACGACCGCGGCCTGCGCACCTCGATGACCGACCCGCGCGGCAAGACCAGCCGCTACGAGTACGACTCGGCCGGCAACCTGACCGCGGAGATCACCCCGACCGGGCGGCGCACCGAGTACACCTACGACGGCACCGGCCGGCTGAGGACGGAGACGGACCCGCGGGGCACCGTCGCGGGGGCGAACCGGGCCGCCTGGACCACCACCTACGGCTACGACAACGAAGACCGGCAGACCACCGTCCAGCAGCCGGGCAAGGCGAAGCCGTGGGAGACCCGCTACGACGAGATGGGCCGCACCAGGACGGTGACCGATCCGCTGTCGCGGGCCACGATCTACGACTACGACCAGGCCGACCGTCTGGAGACGGTCAAGTCCCCGCGCGGTGACCTGACCTCGTACACCTACACCGCCGCGGGCCGCCTCCAGTCCCAGACCAACGGCGAGGGCGACCGGACGTCGTACGCCTACAACCGCAAGGGCGCACTGGAGAAGCTGGTCACCGCGCGCGGCAACGAGCCCGGCGCCGACCCGGCGCAGTACACCTGGACGTTCCACTACGACGGCAACAACAACCCGGTGCGGCGCACCCACCCGAACCCGGGCGGCGGCGAGGTCAGCCGGGACACCGGCTGGGACGAACTGGACCGCGCGGTCACCGAGACCGACCCGCTCGGAGCGCAGAGCTCGGCGAGCTACGACAACAACGACAACGTCACCGCCGTCGAGGACCCGGCCAAGGCGCGCATCCAGTTCACCTACGACCGGAACAACCGGCCCAGCGACGTCACCGACTCCCGGCAGGGCCGCGCCCACACCGACTACGACGCGGCCGGCAACCCGGAGAAGCAGACCAGCGCCACCGGCGGCGTCACGACGTTCACCTACGACGACGACAACCGGCGGATCTCCCAGGTGGAGCCGCGCGGCAACGTCGACGGGGCGGACGCCGACGACTACCGGACGCGGTTCGGCTACGACCGGGCCGGCAACCTGACCTCGACGACCGACCCGCTGGGCAACGTCACCGAGGCCTCCTACGACGCGATCGACCGCGTCGTCACCGGCACCGACGCCAACAAGCGGGTCACCCGGTTCACCTACGACGACGCCGACCAGCTCACCGGTGTGGTGGCGCCGGATGCCACCGCTGGTCAGGCCACCACCTACACCTACGACGCCAACGGCTCGGTGACCGAGGTCCGCGACCCGCTGCAACACACCCGCACGGCGATCCACGACCGGGCCGGCCGGGTCGTCGCCACCACCGACGCGCTGGGCCGCTACCGCGAGCACGTCTACGACGCCGAGGGACACGTCGTCGAGACGGTCATCGCCCGGACCGTCGCCGACCCGCGCAACCCCGGCCGTGATCCGGAGCGCGAGAAGCACACCATCACCGACACCTACGACACCCTGGGCCGGCTCACCCGGACCGGGCTCGGCTCCACCGGGCCGGTCTACACCTACGGCTACAACGCCAAGGACGAGCTGACCAGCGCTAACGACCCGGCCGGCAGCCAGTCCCACCGCTATGACGGCAACGGCCGGCTGGAGCAGGTCAAGCGCGGGGACCGGGTCTTCGACTACGGCTACGACAGCAACGGCAACGTCACGTCCCGGACGTTCCCGGACGGGACCGCGATCACCGCGGACTACGACGCGGACAACCGGATCACCGAGCTGACCGCGGCCGGCGACACCTGGACCTTCGGGTACGACCCGGCCGGCCGGCGCACCTCGACCAGCCTGCCCGCCGGCGATCTGGCCGAGAAGCTCAGCTACGACCGGGCGGGACGGCTCACCGGCATCCAGACCGGCACGGTCGGGAAGTACACCCTCGACCTCGACCCGGCCGGCAACCCGACCAGGATCACCACCACCCGGGGCGAGATCTCCGAGCAGGTCGCCTACCGGTACGACCCCGCCGACCGGCTCACCGACGCCTGTTACGGCACGGGCAGCTGCGGCACCGCCGGCACCGGGCGGATCTCCTACACGTACGACCTGGTCGGTAACCGCCGGACCCAGACCCGCACCGGCTCGGCGGGCGACGCCGCCACGTCCTACCGCTACGACGACGTCGACCAGCTGATCGCCGAGACGACCACCGGTACCGGCGCCGGCACGAAGACCTACCGCTACGACTCCGAGGGCAACCGGATCGACGACGGCGCCGACCGGTACGAATACCACCTCGACCACACGCTGCTGTCGGCGACCGTCGACGGGCGCAAGACGACGTACGCCTACAACGCGACCGGCCAGCGGCTGACCGCGACCACCGGGGCGTCCACCCGTACCTGGGACTGGGATCTCAACGGCCGGCTCCCGCAGATCGCGGTCGACCGCGACGGTGCCGGCTCGCGGACGTTCGTGCACAACGGCACGGGTGAGCCCCTGGCCCTGCGGGACGGCGGTGAGGCGAACTACTACGTCCACGACTGGCTGGGCGGTGTCGGTGCCCTGGTCTCCGGGGGCGGTGGGGTCCGGGCCGTCTACGACTACGACCCGTACGGGCTGCCGCGGACGTCGCCCACGCAGGCCGGTGTCGAGGTCACCGCGACCCCGGCGGCCACGGCCAACCCGCTGCGGTTCACCGGCCAGTACCAGGACCCCGGCACCGGTGGCGACTACTACATGCGGGCCCGCATGTACGACCCCGGCACCGGCGTCTTCGCCGGCGTCGACCCGGTCAAGGCGGGCATCGGTGAACCCGCCACGTCGCCCTACGCCTACGTCGACGGACGGGTCCTGCGCGCCGTCGACCCGACCGGCGAATCGCTGAAGGACATCCTCGCCGAGACCGGTGAGGCGATCGTCGAGACCGGCAAGGGCCTGCTGGACGCCTACGCCGATGCGGACGACGCCTCGGCGACCAGCATCGGCACCGACCCGGCGACGAAGAAGCAGGCCCAGCAGCGCACCGCCGAACGCGCCGACACCATGCTGGACCGCGACAAGCTGGAGGACGCGCTCAACGCCGAGTACGCCGAGGACGAGGGCAACCCCACCCGGCAGCGCACCCGCCAGGCCTTCGACCTGCTGACCGCCGTGCTGCCGGTCAAGGGACCGAAGAGTGCCGGAGTCCCCAAGGGCCCCCGCCCCGCACCGGCGGCGGGCACCCGGGGTGGCATCGACGTCGGCGCCCCGCTCAGCGACATCAACAAGAACGGGGGCAAGAAGAACTGCGTCCGGTGTGCCATCGAGACGGACAAGATGCTGTCCGGGAAGAAGTGGGAGTCGCCGGAGGCCGGTGGGGTGTACCCCAACCAGGAGATCACCGACTACTCCCGGAGCATCGGCGGATCCACCACCTGGCACAGCCGCAAGATCGCGGACATCGAGAAGTCCATGACCGGCTTCGGCTCCGGCGCCCGCGGCATCGTCATCGGCGGTCGCGGGCCCGGCAAGATCGGGCACGCCTTCAACGTGATGAACCAGCGGGGCACCGTCAGATTCCTCGACGGACAGTCCGGCCGGGCCGCGGACCTGAACGACGGATTCGTGGAATTCTGGGTCCTGTACACCGACAAGGGGAGTAGATAGGCGATGGTGAGCCTCGACGAGGCCCGCGCGGCGGCCGAGCGTTTCCTGGATCTCCAGGTCCGCCCGCAGCACCCGTACACGGTCGTCATCCTCGGCGAGTACGTCGAGGACGAGGGTGACGCCTGGCTCTTCCCGTACAACGGAACGGGATACATCGAGCGCAACGACCCCACCGAGATGATGCTCGGGAACTATCCGATCCGGGTGCTCAAGGAGACCGGCGCCGCCGACTTCAGCGAGCAGTGACCGAACGGGACGGCCGGTACCGCCGGGTGGCGGTACCGGCCGTCCCGTCACGTACGCCCGGGTCAGCCGAGCCGGAGGCCGTGGCCGTCCGGGAACAGGGGATCGGCGGTGTCGTTCGGGACGTCCTCGCGGGAGGCCGCCACGGCGGCCATCGAGGACGGCAGCTCGAACGGCAGCGTTCCGGTGGCGGGGGAGCGGCCGAACAGCACGTCCAGCAGCGCCTCGTCGCTCGCCCCGAAACTGCCGGTCAGGGCCGCGGCCGTGCCGGTGAGCGGGGTGAGCACGGCGGGTCGGTCCAGCCACACGTCGACCACGGTCGGCAGGGCCGCGGTCAGGTCCAGGACGGGCGCCAGTTCCTCGGCGGTCCACTCCAGGCGCCCGGCGTGGAAGAACGCCTCGAACCCGCCGCCGCGCGGATCGTACGGGGCGGCCCGCCGCACGATCGCCACGTCGGCGAGCGCCGGGTCGTCGACCACCTTGGCGTATCCGGCGGCGACCACCGGGTCCACACCGTCGAGCTGGACGCAGATCCCCTCGGTCAACGGCAGGACGGGCCGGGCCCCGGGTCGCGCGGGGCGGTCGGTGAGGACCACGACACAGCGGCGCTGGGCCGTAAGGCCGGCGGCCCGGAAGGCCGGCTTCCCGGCGACGCGGGCGGCCACCGCCGGGTCGACATAGCGGCGGTCGTCGAAGAGGCCCAGCCGGAACTTGTCCCGGAGGATGCGGCGGGCCGAGACGTCGATCCGGGACTCCGGGACACGGCCGTCGGTGACCAGGTCGATGATCAGCTCGGGGCAGTGCTCGCCGCCGAGCTGGTCGGCGCCGGCGGCCAGGATGCGTTCCACCCGGGTGTGGCGGTCGAGGTGCTCGACACCCCAGGCGCGGGCCGGCATGTCGGTACCCATGATCACCGCGTCGGTGACCAGACCCCAGTCGGTGCAGACCACGCCGTCGAAGCCGTACCGTTCGCGGAGCAGGCCCTGGAGGATCTCCCGGTTGAAACCGAAGCCGACCTCCTCGTACGACGTGTCGACCGGCATGCCGTAGTAGGGCATGACCTGGGCGACTCCGGCCCGGAAGGCGGCCTCGAACGGCTTGAGGTGGTAGTCCCACATGCCGCCGGGGTAGACCTGCTCCCGCCCGTAGGGGAAGTGCGCGTCCTCGCCGTCCTTCTGCGGCCCGGCGCCGGGGAAGTGCTTGACCATGGCGGCCACCGACGACGGGCCGAGCGTGTCGCCCTGGAGGCCGAGCACGTATGCGCTGATCAGCGACGACACCACGTCGGCGTCGGAACCGAGGGTGCCGTTGGTACGGGCCCAGCGCGGCTCGGTGGCGAGGTCGGCCATCGGGTGCAGCGCGACGCGGATGCCGGTGGCCAGGTATTCCTGCCGGACGATGTCGGCGAACTCCCGTACCAGAGCGGGGTCTCTGGTCGCGCCGAGCCCGATGGGCTCCGGCCACGCGGAGAAACCGCCGGCCGCCGCGGACGTCGCGGGGTTGTCGACGACGCCGTGCCGCGGGTCGGTGGAGACGGTGACCGGTATGCCGTGGCCGGTGCCCGCCGCGATCTCCTGGATCCGGTTGTGCCAGGTGGCGAGCCGCTCCGGTGGCACCGGTGCGAAGGTCAGGATGTTGACGTGGTTGATCAGCTTGCCCTGGAGCAGGGCGGACGCGGACGGGATCATCTCGTTGCCGCCGGCGATCGTGCCGTCCGGCTCGACCGCGATCATGGTGTGGAACATCAGGCCGGCCTTCTCCGCCAGCGTGAGCCGGGAGAGCAGGTCGGTGACCCGGTCCTCGATGGGCAGAGCGGCGTTCCGGTAGGGATGCATCAGGTTCTCCAAAGGAATCAGCGGGCGCCGCGGACCATGCGGACCAGCAGCGAGCCGGCGATCGCGACGGCCGCGCCGCACAGGAACAGCAGGCTGTAGTTCGCGCCGCCCGCACCGACGGCGAGGATCGGCGCGGCCAGGATCGGCACGAGCGACTGCGGCAGCGCGTTGGCGATGTTGAGCACCCCCATGTCCTTGGCGGCGTCGTCGGGATCGGGCAGCACGTCGGTGGCGAGCGCCAGGTCGACGGCGAGGTAGGCGCCCTGGCCGAGGCCGAAGAGCAGGGCCGCGGCGAGGAAGACCCCGAAACTGCCGGCGAACGCGATGACCACGAGCGCGGCGGCGACGACGATGCCGGCGCCGAGCACGAACGGCTTGCGACGGCCGAGCCGGTCGGAGAGCATGCCGCCGGCCGCGGAGCCGACGACCAGGCCGCCGGTGCTGATCAGAGTGGCGAGCAGGATGCCGCCGGCCACGGTGTCGGTGGTGTACCCGAACCGGTCGATCAGCAGGTACGCCTGGTAGGTGGTGACACAGGCCAGGCCCATCCAGATGAGGAACCGGCTGACGATGTTCCAGACGAAGTCCGGGTGCCGCCGCGGGCTGACGTAGAAGGTGCTCAGGAACTCCTTGAACCGGTACGGGGCGAAGTGCCCCCGCTCGGCCGGGCGGTCCTTGAGGACGGCCACCAGCAGGGCGACCGTGGCGACACCGATGGCGGCCGGGATCGCGAACATGAGCAGCGCGTCACCGGCCAGGGCGGCGGCCATCGCGCTGCCGAGCAGGACGGACACCGAGGTCATCAGGCCGAGGATGCCGCTGACCCGGCCGCGCTGCCGGGCCGGGATCTGGTCGGGCAGCAGCGCGGTCAGGGTGGAGAGGGTGGCGTTGACGCCGAGCTGGGCGAGTGCCCACCCGGTGGTCAGGACCGCGACGCTGTCGCCGAGCGCGACCACCAGCAGACCGGCGAAGCCGACCAGCATGCCGCCGAGCAGCCAGGGGCGGCGCCGGCCGAAGCGGGAGGTGGTCCGGTCGGACATGGCACCGAAGAACGGGTTGCCGATCAGGGCGAGCACGGCGCCGACGGAGAGCACGGTGCCGAGGGCGGCGGCCTTGTCGTCGGGGGCGATCTGCGCGACCCGGATCGACATGGTGACCACGACCGGGGTGAGGATCGTCAGGTACGCGCCGAGCTGCGCGAGCGCCATCGCGACGATGAGCCGCGTCGGCGCGTCGGGAACGGTCGGGGTGGTGGCCGGCGGGCGGGGCTGGACAGTCGTCATCGCACACCTCAGAGCAATAAGGGGGAGAAATGACACCGGGCCGGCTCCGGTGTGGTGTTAACGCCTTGTTCGCTGAACGTATCGATTCGATCAGCGCCGAACCAGTGCCGAAAAGGCCTGCTCACGGCTGTGATTTGCCGGTGTTTCGCATTACCGCCGCCCGGTTTGCCCGGTCATGGATGTGACCGGCGTCGCTATCGGCCGGTAATTACGTCCAGTTGCGGCAAAACTGGGTCCATGGCGGGCCGGAGGGTGCATCAGATCCGCCGGGACCTGCTCCTGGCCGCGGTCCGCGAGGCCGGCCGGAGCACCCGCGCCGACCTGGCCCGGCGCACCGGCATGGCCCGGATGACCGTCGACGGCCTGGTCACCGAGCTGCTCACGGCCGGCCTGCTGGCCGAGGAGGCCGCGGTCCCCGACGGGACCCGCGCCGGGCGTCCCGCCCGGTCGATCACCCTCGGTCCGGCGGCGGGCGGGGTGGTGGGCGCGATCGTGACGACCCAGGGGGTACGCGTGGCGAGCGCCGACCTCACCGGGCGCATCCTCACCGAGCACCGGCACACCGGCAACGCCCCGGACGCCTCCGCCCACCTGGACGCCTCCGCTCTTCTGGACGCTCCCGCTTCCCTGGACGCTCCGGCTCTCCTGGATGCTCCGGCTCTCCTGGACACCCTCGCGCTTCTGGTCGCCGAGTGCGCGACCGTCGTCGAAGGGCCGGTCTGGTCGGTCGTGCTCGGCCTCGGCGCCGACCAGGACCCCGCCCTCGCCACCGGTCTGCAGCAGCGCCTCGGCCGCCGGGTAGTCGTCCGCACCGCCGCCGAGCTGAGCCTGCTCGGTGAGGTCGGCTACGGGACCGCGGCCGGCCACACCGACGTCTGCTATCTGCGGGTCGGCTCGGGCATCACCGGCGGCCTGCTCCTCGGCGGCGTGCTGCACCACGGGGCACACGGCGCCGCCGGCCGGATCGGGCACGTCCAGATGGACGAGATCGGCCCGCTCTGCCGCTGCGGCAACCGGGGCTGCCTGGACACGATCGCCTCGGCCCCGGCCATCCTCGCCGCCCTCGGCACACCCCACGGCGAACCGGTCACCGCCCGGCGCGCGGTCGAGCTGTCCCGCACCGACGAGGCCACCGAGCGGATCCTCGCCGACGCCGGCCGGATGATCGGGCGGGTCGTCGCCGACCTGGCCAACACCGTCAACCCGGCGCTGATCGTGCTGGACGGGCCGCTGATCGAGGCGGGCGGGCCGATCGTCACCGCGGTCGGCGAGTCCCTCCAGCGGTACGCGCAGCCCGAGGTGACGGCCGCCACCTCGGTCCGGGCCGGAACGCTGGGCGAACGGGCGGGGCTGCTCGGCGCCCTCTGGGCCGGGCTGCGGGCCACCCCGGCGGCGCGCGGTAGCCGTACCCTCGCCCGGGTCTCACCCACCGTGACCACCGCGGACCTCGCGCCGAGGGGCGATCCCGCCGCCGGGAGCGCCGACGGCCTCGCGCGATCGGGGAAAGCCGGCGCCGGGGGTGCCGTCGATCTCGCGCGGCCCGCTGCCGGAAGTGCCGCCGGCCTCGCGACGCCGGGGGAGCGGGAGCGGGCCGTGCGGCGCGAGATCCTCGTCGAGACGCTGCGGGGGCTCGGCCAGGCGACCCGCAGTGATCTGGTGAAACACACCCGGCTGCCGCGGGCGGCGGTGGCCGCGCTGCTGGACGGGCTGGCCCGGGACGGCGTCGTCGAGCGGTGTGCCGCGGACGGGCCGCGCGCCGGCCGGCCGTCGCCGTGCTTCCGCCTGGTGGCGCCCGGGGAGTTGCTGGTCGGCGTGGCGATCGGCGGTGACGGTGTCCGGGTGATCGCCACCGACGGGACGGGTGCGGTCCGCTGGTCGGATGTCCGGGGGATGTCGCCGGCCCTGGACGGCCGGGCGGTCATGCGGGCCACCGCCGAGTACGTGCTGGAACTGCTGGACGGTCACGGCGGGCGGCCGGGGCCGGGAACCCGGTTCGCGGTGAGCATGCCGGCGCCGGTGCACCCGGTCGCCGGGCACCTCAGTTCCCGCAGTGTGCTGACCATGTTCGCCGGGTTCTCACCGGCCGAGGAGATCTCCGCGGTGCTCGGCCGCCCGGTGCGGGTCACCAACAACGCCCAGCTGGCGGCGCTGGCGGAGAGCCGGCGGGGCGCCGCCCGGGGTGCCCGCGACGTGCTGTTCCTCAGCTGCGACCAGTACACCGGGGCCGGGCTGGTGTCCGGCGGACGGCCGCACGCCGGGGCGATCGGATATGCGGGGGAGGTCGGGCACCTCACCGTCCGCGAGATCGGGCCGCTGTGCCTGTGCGGCAGACGGGGATGCCTCAGCGCGTTCCTGTCGCCGGGGTATTTCGCCGCGGTGTCCGACGGCGGCCCGCCCGACGAGAGCCGGCTGCTGGCCCGGGCCGCCTCCGGGGACCGTCCCGCCCGGCGTGCGCTGCTCGACGCGGGCCGCTTGATCGGGCGTACGGTCACCGCGCTGGTGTCCGTTTTCGATCCGGCCGTGGTGGTCGTCGGGGGCCGGTTCACCGAGCCGGGTGATTTCGTCGTCGACGGGGTCCGGGAGGCGCTCCAGCGGCACTGTGCCCCGGCCGTGGCCGCCGCCCTCACCGTGGTTCCGGCAGCTCTCGGACGCGACGCCGAGGCACTGGGGGCGATCGAGTCGATGTTGTGAGGTTGCCGTTCCGTCGCGGTGCCGTGACCGCATCGAAACTCTCCGGCTTTAGTGGGCCGCCGTCGGGTGGCTCAGATGCGACGACTAGAGTGCGGTTGCGGCCCGCCCCGGGCCGGCAACGCTGCCGACGAAATCGTCCCTGGGGCCTCAACGGGCTATCCGCATCTCGCTACCCGATCCAGGGGGAAGAATAATGCGTATCGGCGTGCTCACCGGTGGCGGCGACTGCCCCGGTCTCAACGCGGTCATCCGCGCCGTCGTCCGTAAGGGCGTCACCGCTTACGGTCACGAGTTCGTCGGATTCCGCGACGGCTGGAAGGGCCCGCTGGAGGGTCTGACGAAGCCGCTGGGCATCGCGGAGGTGCGTGGCATCCTGCCGCGCGGCGGCACCATCCTGGGCTCCTCCCGCACCAACCCGTTCAAGATCGAGAACGGTGTCGAGCGGATCAAGTCGAACCTCACCGAGCAGGGCGTCGACGCGCTCGTGGCGATCGGCGGCGAGGACACCCTCGGCGTCGCCACCAAGCTGTCCGAGCTGGGCGTCAACGTCGTCGGCGTGCCGAAGACGATCGACAACGACCTGAACGGCACCGACTACACCTTCGGCTTCGACACTGCGGTCAACATCGCGATGGAGGCCATCGACCGGCTGCACACCACCGCCGAGTCGCACCACCGCACCCTGGTCGTCGAGGTCATGGGCCGGCACGCCGGCTGGATCGCGCTGCACGCCGGCCTCGCCGGTGGCGCCAACGTCATCCTGCTGCCGGAGCGCCAGTTCGACGTCGAGCAGGTCGCGACCTACGTGACCAAGCGCTTCCAGGTGGAGTACGCACCGATCGTCGTCGTCGCCGAGGGCGCCCAGCCGCTCGACGGCCAGATGGTCCTGCACAACCAGGAGCTGGACAGCTTCGGTCACGTCCGCCTCGGCGGCATCGGCCAGTGGCTCGCCCAGCAGCTGGAGGAGAAGACCGGCAAGGAGGCCCGTACGGTCGTCCTCGGTCACATCCAGCGCGGTGGCACCCCGACCGCCTTCGACCGGGTCCTGTCGACCCGGTTCGGCCTCCAGGCGATCGACGCCGTCCACGAGGGTGACTTCGGCAAGATGGTGGCGCTCAAGGGCACCGACGTCGTCCGGATCCCGCTCATCGAGGGCACCGGCGAGCTGAAGACCGTTCCGCTCGAGCGTTACGAAGAGGCCGAGGTCTTCTTCGGCAGCTGATCCATCCGTCGTGATGCCGGGGGCCCGTCGCCCCCGGCATTTCGCGTTCCCACGCCCGCCCGCCGTCCGTGCGGCGGCTGTCCGCCGTCTCGCTGATCCGTCGAGGAGTCTCCGTTGCCCAAGCCCACCGTCGCCGTGCTCGGGACCGGCAAGATCGGTGAACTCGTCGTCGCCGGTCTGCTCCGCTCCGGCTGGCCCCGGGAGAAGGTGCTGGCCACCGCCCGCCGCCCGGCCCGTGCCACCGAGTTGGCCGAGCGGTACGGCGTGGAGGTCGTCGACAACGTCACCGCCGCCGGGCGGGCCGACGTCCTGGCGATAGCGGTCAAACCGCAGGACGCCGGAGCGCTCCTCGACGAGATCAGGGGCCGGATCGACGCCGGCAGGCTCGTCGTGTCGCTCTGCGCGGGGCTGCCGACCGGCTTCTTCGCGTCCCGCCTGGCCGAGGGCACCCCGGTGATCCGGGTGATGACGAACACCCCGGCCATCGTGGACCGGGCGATGACCGCGATCTCCGCCGGGCCGCACGCCACCGCGGAGCATCTGGACATCGCCGAGCAGATGTTCGAACCGCTCGGTGTCACTGTCCGTGTCCCGGAGTCCCAACAGGACGCGGTCACCGCCGTCTCGGGGTCCGGACCGGCCTACTTCTATCTGTTCGTCGAAGCGATGATCGACGCGGGTGTCCTGCTGGGATTGCCGCGCACGGTCGCCCACGAGCTGGCCGTGCAGACTGCCGTCGGGTCGGCTGCCATGCTGCGTGACTCCGGCGAGCACCCGGTCAAGCTCCGGGAGGCGGTCACCTCCCCGGCCGGGACGACCGCCGCTGCCCTGCGCGAGCTGGAGCGCCACGGGGTCCGCGCGGCGGTGCTCGGCGCGCTCGAGGCGGCCCGCGACCGCGCCGGCGAGATCGCCGCCCAGGCGAAGTGATCCGGCTGGGCCGCCCAGGCAGTGATCCGGCTGGGCGCCCACGCGCAGTGATCCGGCTGGCTCTCACCGCTGTCTCAGAGGCGCTGAGACAGCGGTGAGAGCCAGCCGGAGATCTCACGGTGACCGCCGCATCCGCCCGGCGGTCGCGTTGCGGCCGGGCCTGCCGCCCGCGCCGCGGGGTAGGGGACGGGGCGGCTGCTCGTGCGGTTGTCGGCCGGTGGCCGTACCGAATCAGTAGTAGATCGCGATTCTGCTGCCGTTCTCCTCTTCCGGCGGGCTGGGGTGGCTGAGGGCCGCTCCGGTGGCGACGCGGTGGGCGGTCCAGGCGACCGCGGCCGCGTCGAGGATGTCGTCGGGCGGCGCCTGCCCGGCCGGGCCCAGCTTGTCCGGCAGGACGATGCCGTTGCGGGCCAGGAGTTCCCGGCGGCGGGTCTGGCCGCTCCACGTCTTCTTGGCGTGCGGCAGCGGCTCGCCGGCCATGGTGCGGAACGAGACCTCCGGGTGGGCCTCGAAGAGCAGCCCGGGGTGCCGTTCCCAGATCGCGTTCGCCTCGAGCAGCTTGGGCCGCAGCGCCCAGGACTGCCGGCTGAGCCCGGCGCCGGTCAGCTCCCGGCAGAGCCGGTTGGCGGAGGCGAAGTCGGGCTCCTGCCAGACCGCCCGCGGTGGCACCCGGAAGACGCTGCCGCGGCGTGGGCCGAGCTGATCGGCGGCGAGGGTGTCGGCGGCCCGCCACCGGTCGGGCAGCATGCCCAGGGGGATGTCCACGCCGATCACGGCGGCACCGGAGCTGCCGGCGACGATCTCGTAGAGGGTGGCGGCCAGGACGGCGCGCCCGAAGGCCCCGTCGCGCAGTTCGACGCCGACCCAACCGAGCGCGTACGCGTCGACGCCGATCACGTGGATGCTCATCAGTGCGGCAGCAGCTTCTCGATCGTCGCGACGAGGTCATCGTCGTCGGGGGCGGTGCCGGGGTCGAACCGGGCCGCCACGGTCCCGTCGGGGGCGATCACGAACTTCTCGAAGTTCCACGAGATGTCCTCGCCGTCGCCGACCAGCTCCCGGTAGAGGGGGTGCCGGCCGGGCCCGTTGACCTCCACCTTCTCGGTCACCGGGAAGGTCACGCCGTAGTTGACCCGGCAGAACTCGTCGATCTGTTCGGCGGTACCGGGCTCCTGGCCGCCGAACTGGTCGCACGGCACGCCGACCAGCACGAGGTCCCGTTCGCGGTAGGTCTCCCAGAGGCTCTGGAGCTTCGCGTACTGCGGGGTGAGACCGCATCGCGAGGCCACGTTGACCACCAGCACGACCTTGCCGCGGTAACGGTCCAATTCGGTCGCGCCACCGGTGAGGGCGCCAATGTTGACGTCGAAGATGGTCATGACGGAAGACTACTTGCAGTGTCCGCCCGATTGCACGCCGTCGTGACGCGACCCGCGATGTTAAAGAGACCTTAAAGCTGTTCACTCCGCTTGACTGTTGTTAATCGATGTGACTACGGTCTCTTCAACCCTCTCTTTGGAAAGTTTCCTAACTGTTTGAGGAGACATCCTTGCGTACAACCCCCCGTCGGGCGCTCATCACCGGCGCGATCGTGCTGGCCTCCAGCATCGCCGTGCCGATGAGCCAGGCGTCCGCCGCTGCCGCCTGTGCCACCCCCTGGTCCGCTTCCGCCGTCTACGTGAAGGACAACGTCTCCTCGCAGAACGGCCACAACTACACCGCCAAGTGGTGGACCCAGAACGAGTCCCCGGCCACGAACAGCAGCCAGTGGGCGGTCTGGATCGACAACGGCGTCTGCGGCGGCGGCACCACGCCCCCGACCACCCCGCCCACCACGCCGCCGACCACTCCGCCCACCACGCCGCCGACCACTCCGCCCACCACGCCGCCGGCCACCGGCGACAAGTGGGTCGTCGGCTACTTCGCCGAGTGGGGCGTCTACGGTCGCGGCTACCACGTCAAGAACATCGACACCTCCGGCTCGGCGTCCAAGCTGACCCACATCCTGTACGCGTTCGCCAACACCACCGGCGGCCGCTGCAGCATCGGTGACTCCTACGCCGACTACGAGAAGGCGTACACCGCCGCCGAGAGCGTCGACGGTGTCGCGGACACCTGGGACCAGCCGCTGCGTGGCTCGTTCAACCAGCTCCGCAAGCTCAAGAAGAAGTACCCGGGCCTCAAGGTGATCTACTCGGTCGGCGGCTGGACCTGGTCCGGCGGCTTCACCCAGGCGGCCGCCAACCCGGGCGCCTTCGCCGAGAGCTGCTACAACCTGGTCGAGGACCCGCGCTGGGCGGACGTCTTCGACGGCATCGACATCGACTGGGAGTACCCGAACGCCTGCGGTCTCTCCTGTGACGCCAGCGGCCCGGCCGCCTACGCCAACGTGATCAGCGCGCTGCGCACCCGGTTCGGCAGCAACAACCTGATCACCTCGGCGATCTCCGCCGACGGCAGCAACGGCGGCAAGCTCGACGTGGCCGACTACGCGGCCGGCATCGCGAAGCTCGACAAGGTCTTCCCGATGACGTACGACTACTTCGGCGCCTTCAGCGCGCAGGGCCCGACCGCCCCGCACTCGCCGCTGACCTCGTACAACGGCATCCCGCAGGCCGGGTTCAACTCCGACGCGGCGATCCAGAAGCTGAAGAGCAAGGGCGTCCCGGCGGCCAAGATCCTGCTCGGCATCGGCTTCTACGGCCGCGGCTGGACCGGCGTCACCCAGGCCGCCCCGGGTGGCAGCGCGACCGGCGCCGCGCCCGGCACCTACGAGGCGGGCATCGAGGACTACAAGGTCCTCAAGACCAAGTGCCCGGCGACCGGCACGGTCGGTGGCACGGCGTACGCCTTCTGCGGCGGCAACTGGTGGGGTTACGACACCCCGTCGACGATCGCCGGCAAGCTGACCTACGCCAAGAACCAGGGTCTCGGCGGGGCGTTCTTCTGGGAGCTCTCCGGCGACACCGCCAACGGTGAGCTGATCACCGCGATCAAGAGCAACCTGTAGCGGCTCTTTCCAAGGGGGGCACCGGGGGAACCCGGTGCCCCCCTTCCGTACGCTTCTGCGTATGCGTCGCGAGTGGCATCAGCTCAGTCACCCCGGGGTGGGCAACCCGGCTCTCCAGACCTCCCGGCCGTCCACCGACTCGGCCGAGGACGAGGCTCTGGGACTCGACCGGTGGCGCAGCCTGCCGCGCGTCCAGATGCCGCCCTGGCCGGACATGGCCGAGGTCGCCGAGGTCTGCAAGGTCCTCGACAACGTGCCGTCGATCGTCGCGCCCTACGAGGTCGACCAGCTCCGGCACCGGCTCGCCGAGGTCTGCGAGGGCCGTGCCTTCCTGCTCCAGGGCGGCGACTGTGCCGAGACCTTCGCCGACAACACCGAGAGCCACCTGCTGGCCAACGCGCGCACCCTGTTGCAGATGGCGGTCGTGCTCACCTACGGCGCGTCGATGCCGGTGGTCAAGGTCGCCCGGGTCGCCGGGCAGTACACCAAGCCCCGCTCCGCACCGACCGACTCGCTCGGTCTGCCCGCCTACCGCGGCGACATGATCAACTCGCTGGAGCCGGACGAGGCGGCGCGGATCGCCGACCCGCAGCGGATGATCCGGGCGTATGCGAACTCGGCCGCCGCCATGAACATGCTGCGCGCGTATCTTTCGGGTGGTCTCGCCGACCTGCACGGCCTGCACGACTGGAACAAGGACTTCGTCCGCGCCTCCCCGGCCGGCGAGCGTTACGAGGCGATCGCCCGCGAGATCGACCGCGCCCTCGACTTCATCCGCGCCTGCGGCATGACCGACAGCGAGGCCCTGCGGACCGTCAGCCTCTACTGCTCGCACGAGGCCCTCGCCCTGGAATACGACCGGGCGCTCACCCGGGTCTCCGACGGCCGTGCCTACGGGCTGTCCGGCCACTTCCTGTGGATCGGTGAGCGCACCCGGCAGCTCGACCACGCGCACATCGACTTCATCAGCCGGATCGCCAACCCGATCGGCGTCAAGATCGGCCCCGGCACGTCGCCGGAGACCGCGATCGAGCTCTGCGAGCGGCTCAATCCGCGCAACGAGCCGGGCCGGCTCACGCTGATCAGCCGGATGGGCAACGGCAAGATCCGCGACGCCCTGCCCCCGATCGTGGAGAAGGTGCACGCCTCCGGCGCCAAGGTCGTCTGGCAGTGCGACCCGATGCACGGCAACACCCACGAGTCGTCCAACGGCTACAAGACCCGTCATTTCGACCGGGTCGTCGACGAGGTGCTCGGCTACTTCGAGGTGCACCGCGGCCTCGGCACCCACCCGGGCGGCATCCACGTCGAGCTGACCGGTGAGGACGTCACCGAGTGCCTCGGCGGCGCCCAGGGCATCGAGGACCTCGACCTGCCGGGCCGTTACGAGACCGCCTGCGACCCGCGGCTGAACACGCAGCAGAGCCTGGAGCTGGCGTTCCTCGTCGCCGAGATGCTCCGTGGCTGACCTGCGTTCGGACACGGTCACCCGGCCGACCAAGGGCATGCGGACGGCGATGGCCCGCGCGGCCGTCGGCGACGACGTCTTCGGCGACGACCCGACCGTCAACGCGCTCGAAGCGCACGTGGCGGAGCTGTTCGGCCATGAGGCGGCGCTCTTCGCCCCGTCCGGCACGATGGCCAACCAGATCGCCCTGCAACTCGTCGTCCCGCCCGGCGGCGAGCTGCTGGCCGGCGCCGACGCGCATGTCGTCACCTACGAGCTCGGGGCGGCCGCGATGCTGGGCGGCATCTCCACCCGCACCTGGCCGTCCGACGGCGCCGCCCTGGACGCCGAGCGGATCGCCGCGATGATCCGCCCGGCCGGTTTCCCCTCGGTGCCGACCGCGGCGATCGCCGTCGAGCAGACCCACAACCTGGGCGGCGGCGGGGTCGTCCCGCTCGGCACCCTCCAGGACCTGCGGGTGGCCGCCGACAAGCACGGCATCGCCCTGCACTGCGACGGCGCCCGGATCTGGCACGCGCACATCGCCGACGGGGTGACCCTCGCCGAGTACGGCGCGCTCTTCGACACCCTCTCCGTCTGTCTCTCCAAAGGACTCGGCGCGCCGGTCGGTTCCCTGATCGTCGGCAGCCGGGAGCGGATCGCGAAGGCCCGGGTGATCCGCAAGCGGATGGGCGGCGGCATGCGGCAGGCCGGTATCCTCGCCGCGGCCGGGCGGTACGCGCTCGACCACCACCTCCAGCGGCTCACCGAGGACCACGAGCGGGCCCGCCAGATCGCCGAGGCACTGGCGCCGTTCGGCGTGGTCGACCCGGAGAAGGTGCGGACCAATCTCATCCCCCTCGATCTGTCGAAACACGATCTGAGCGCGCCCGCACTGGCCGCCGCCGCCGCCGAGCGTGGCGTGCTGATCGCCGCGATGCTGCCGCAGGTCGCGCGGCTCGTCACCCACCTCGACCTGGACGAGGCCGGCGTGGATCAGGCCATCGACGTCCTCACCGACCTGCTGGCCTGAGCGGCGGACGCGGCGGCGACGAAACCACGGATGATCGGGTGCGGGTCCGTCCCGTCGCCGGCCAGCTCCGGCTGGAAGAGCGTGGCCAGATAGAACGGGTGGTCCGGCAGCTCGGCGGCACGGACCGCCCCGCTCTCGTCGCGGCCGGTGAAGCGCATCCCGTGGGCGCTGAGCAACTGCAGGTGGGCGTCGGCGATCCCATACGAACAGTGGTAACGCTCCACCGTGCGGGACGCACCGACCAGCCGCTCGAGCAGCGACCCGGGTGCCACCTCCACGGCGGCCTCGTGTCCCGCCAGTGAGCAGGCCAGCTCCACGATCAGGTCCTCGGCGTCCTCCTCCTCGCCCTCCGCATACTCCGCGTGGCGGGCACCGGTGAACCCGCACTCGTGCCGGGCGAACTCGAGCATGGCGTGCTGGAAGCCGCCGCAGGTGCCCAGGAACGGGATGCCGCCGAGCCGGGCCGCCTGGGCCGCGGTGACGCCGCCTTCGGGGCTCCGGTAGGGGCTGCCGGGCACCAGCCAGATCCCGTCGAACCCGCGCAGAGCCGCGGGATCCTCGGCATCCCGCGTCGGGATCCAGTAGACGTCGATGTCCTCGTCGTCGCGCAGGACGTCGAGCAGGGCGGGGATCCGGTGGTGCGCGCGGACGGCCGGTGATCGGTCGCCGACCAGGGCGATTCTGTTCATGGGTCCACTCTCGTCCCCGCGCGAGATCAGGTCCAACGATGTCTGCTGTTGTGCTCATTAGCATCGCTGATGTGGACCCACATCTGCTGCGTACATTCGTCGCCGTCGCCGAGACCGGCTCGTTCTCCGCCGCCGCCCAGCGCCTCAGCTACACCCAGTCGGCCGTCTCCCAGCAGATCGCCGCCCTCGAGGCCGACCTCGGCACCGCCCTGCTGACCCGCCGCCCGGTCGCGCTCACCGCGGCCGGTGAACGCCTGCGACGGCACGCCACACCCCTGCTGGCCCGGCTCGCCGCGGCCCGCGCCGACGTGACCCGCGCGGTGGCCCCGCCCGGCCGCCTCATCGTCGGCCTGACGCCGCTGGCGTGGTCCCGCCGGGTCTCCGGGGCACTGGCCGTGATCCGCGCCGAGTCGGCCCGCCTGAACACCCGGGTCCTGGTCGCCGACCGGGACCGGATCGTCGCCGCGTCCGCCGGCGGCGAGATCGACGTCGCCCTGGTCGACGGGTTCACCGCGCCGAACGACCCGCTGCCGCTCCCGGTGGCCGGGGCGGTCGGGGTGGCCCAGGACGGCGCCGTGGTGACGGTGCCGCCCGACCACCCGCTGGCCGGCCGCCGGACCCTGGATCTCGCCGACCTCGCCGAGGCGTACTGGATCGACGCCCCGGTGGTGTCGCCCCTGGCGAACCTGCCGGTGGACGGCCTGCGTGCCGGGCTGCGCTACGAGGGTGCCGACGTGGCCGTCCTGCGCGGGCTGGTGGAGGCCGGCCACGGGCTCGCGGTCCTGCCCGCGGGCACCGCGGACGGCGTCCTGCTGTCCCGGCTCGTCCATCGGGTGGAGTTACTGACCACACCGGGCGCGGGTGCGCCGGCGACCCGGCTCAGCGAGCTTCTCGGAGGCCCTTGAGCAGCGCGATGTCGGCGGCATGCCCCTCGTGCTCGACCGTCGGCGTCTCCACGATCACCGGGATGCCCTCGGTCGCCGGGTGGGCGAAGAGCTCGGCGAACGGCTCGGCACCGATCCGGCCCTTTCCGATCGTCTCGTGCCGGTCCCGCGTCGACCCGCAGTCGTCCTTCGAGTCGTTGGCGTGGATCAGCTGGAGCCGGCCCGGCCCGGCGGCCTCGACGAGCGCGTCGAGCGTCGACGTCATGCCGCCCGGGGTGGCCAGGTCGTGCCCGGCCGCCCAGGCGTGGCAGGTGTCGAAGCAGACACCCAGCCACGGGTGCTGCTCCACGGCCGCCAGATAGGCCGACAGGTCCTGCACCTTCGACGCCAGGCTCCGGCCGCCGCCCGCGCTCGGCTCGACCAGCAGCCGGGGCAATTCCTCGACGGCCGCCCGGTCGAGCAGCGGCAGCAACTGCTCGTGCAGCTGGTGCATCGCCTTCTCGGCGTGCGCCTCGTCGACCGAGCTGCCGGCGTGGTAGACGACCGCGGTCGCGCCGATCGCCTTGCCCCGCAGCAGGGCGTGCTCCAGGGTGGCGATCGAGCGTTCCACCGTCAGTTCGGTCGGCGAACCGAGGTTCACCAGGAGCGAAGCGTGGATGTACGCGGGCAGCCCGCGTTCGCCGATCCCGTCGCGGAACAGGACGTCCTGCTTCGGGTCGCCGGCCGGCAGGGCCCAGCCACGGGAGTTGGAGACGTACACCTGAAGGGTCTCCGACCCCGCGGCGTCGACGTACGGCAGGGCCGCCTTGGCCAGCCCTCCCGACGTCTTGGTGTGTGATCCGATCCGGCGCAGGGTCACAGGAAGCACACCAGCTGGACGATGCTCTGCGGGGGAACCGGCGTGCCGGGACCCGGGTTCATCTGCCGTGCCGTCGCGTTCGGGTCGCCGGTCATCTGCACCTGGACTCCCTGGGCCTGGAGCGCCGCGGCCGCCTGCTGGCACGGCTGGTTCGTCACGTCCTGGAGGACGATCTGCGCCGGGCCCTTGCTGATCGTGAGGGTGACCTGGGTGTCCTTCTCCACGCCGGTGCCCGCCTTGGGACTCACGGCGATCACCTCGTCGGCCGGCTTGTCGCTCTCCGTGGAATTCTCCACGACCTGGAGGCCGCGCTCGGTCAGCTGCCGCCGCGCGTCGTTGATGTTCTGGCCGACCACGTCGGGGATGGTGATCGGCGCCCTGCCCTTGCTCAGCACCAGGGTGACGGTCTCGCCCGGCCTGAGCTCGGTGCCCGCCTTGGGGTCGGTGGACAGCACCACGCCCTCCGGTGCGGTGTCGCTGTACTGCCCCTTGCCCTGCTTGAACTTGAGTTTCAGCGAGTCCAGCTGGGCCTTGGCGAAGGCCAGCTCCTGACCCTCCAACTCGGGGACCGGGTGCACCTCGGGGCCGAGCGACAGGATGACCGTGATGTTGTCACCCTTGACGATCTTGTCCTGCGGCCCGGGGTTCTGCTCGAGGACCGAGCCCTTGGCCACGGTCTCGCTGTACTTGCCGTCGCCCAGGATGAGCTCGAAGCCCTCCTGCTTGGCATAGGCGGCCGCCTGGTCCTGGCTCATGGTCAGCAGCCGGGGGGTCTCGGTGTAGCGCCCGAGCGTCACCCACCAGGTGCTGCCCAGCACGACCACGGCCATCACCGCGATCAGCACGGTCAGCACCACACGACGCCGGTCGTCGAAGAACCCGGAGAGCCCGCCGGCGGGCTCCGGGGCCCGGCGGTGCGGCCCGGTGGGGGTGCGGCCGCCCTGCTCCGGCAGCCGGGCCCAGGACGGGCGGTGTGACGCCTGGTAGGCGGTGCCGGCCGGGACCGGCGGCACCAGCGCGGTGGCGTCGGCCGACGGGATGGCCGGGACGATCCGGGTCGCGTCGGAGGTGCCCGGGGCGCCCGGAACCTGGCGCAGCAGGGCGGTGTCGACGTGCGTGACGCCGAGACCGTCGCGCGTGGTCTGCACCTCGGTCAGGAAGGCGCCGGCGTCGGTCGGGCGGGAGCCCGCGTCCCGCCGGGTGGCCCGGGCCACGAGCCGGTCCAGCACCGTGGGCAGGCCCCGGACGATCGACGAGGGCGCCGGGACGTCGTTGTCGACGTGCTGCCAGGCCACCTCGATCGGCTCGTTGCCGTCATAGGGCACCCGGCCGGTCAGCATCTCGAAGAGCACGATGCCGGCCGAGTAGACGTCGGTGCGGGCGTCGGCGTGACCGTTCTGCACCAGTTCGGGCGCTACGTACGCCACGGTGGCCATGAGCTGGCCGGAGTCGTCGACGGTGCTCGCCTCGATGGCCCGGGCCAGACCGAAGTCGGCCACCTTGACCACGGCGTCCACCAGGTCCGACACGCCGCCGCTGGGCGCCTCGGCGACCAGCACGTTCTCCGGCTTGACGTCACGGTGCACCAGGCCGGCACGGTGCGCGGCGGCGATCGCGGCGAGCATCTGCTCGAGGATCGCGAGCGCCTCGACCGGGCTCAGCCGGGTGCGCTGGCTCAGCAGGTCGCGCAGGGTGCGGCCCTGCACGAACTCCATCACCAGATAGGGCAGGCCCTGGTGTCGCCCCTGGTCGTAGACCGCCACGACATTCGGGTGCGTCAGGCGGGCGATCGTCTTGGCCTCGTCGGTGAAACGGTCGACGAAGTGGACGTTGGTGGCCTGCGACGGGTGGATGATCTTCAGCGCGACGGTGCGCTCAAGCCGCTCGTCGGTGGCCCGGTAGACGGTCGCCATGCCACCGCGGGCGACGCGACCGGTGATCCGGTAGCGCCCGTCAATCGTTGTGCCGATCAACGTATCGGCGACTGTGGTGTCCATCGGCGTGAAGTGTATGTGTCTTTCCAGTGGGGGTGGACCAGGATGTCACAGCTGAGTCCAAACGGGTATCCAAACACCCATGCCCTGGGCCGATTGATGTGGAAGCCCTTCACATAAGGCGAAATTACGGTTTTGTCACCAAGGGAGGCGATGGTGATGGCCGTCACTGCGCGGCATCCAGGCACCGCCGCCGGGGCTCGGCCCGACCGGACCGCTCGGGCTCGGATCGGCCGACGAACTGGGGGAGGCCGACACCGACGCGGACGGTTCCGGCACGGTCGGCGTCGGCACCGGCGGGGTGTCGCAGTCGCACTCCGGTGAGCCCGTCACCGGTGCCGCGGGCTGCGTCTTCTCCCTGGTGGGAGGGGGTGGGACGACAATCCGGGTGGTGGTCGTCACGACCGGCGGCAGCGGGGCCGGCGCGGTGGTGTGCGGCTTGCGCGGAGTGCGGCCCATCCCGGCGCTATCGCCCGTCGCGGTAGCGGTCGGGGCCGGATTCTCGAACCGGGGTGGCACCGGAGCCGCGGCGACCGCCGGCGCGGCCACCGGAGTGTCGGTCATCCGTCCGGCGAAGGCGGTCGTGGCGACGAGGTACGAACCGGCCGCCCCGCACATCGCCAGTGCGCAGAAGGCGGCAACCGTGACGAATCGCCGCGGTGGCCGGGCCTCGTCCACCCTCGGCTCGGCGGGCAGGTCGACCAGCGAACCCGGGAACGTGTTCATCCCGGTCGACGTGACGTCCGGGCCGGCCCCGGCGCCGGGCTCCGGGCGCCACCCCAGGTCGTAGCAGAGGGACCGCCAGGCCCCGGCCGTCTCCGAACGGACGTTGCGCCACAGGCTCATCAACAGGTCTCCGATCTGGTCTGGCACGCTGTACGGGTGACCGAACCCGTAACCTCCGGCCCCTCCGGCTGGATCACTCTGCCGGATGTGTCCGAAAAGCTCGGTTTGACGATCAGCAAGGTGCACCAGCTGATCCGCGAGGGATCGCTGCTGGCGGTCCGCAGAGACGGCATCCGCGTGGTGCCCGCCGAGCTGGTGGCGAACGCCACCGTGCTCAAGCACCTGCCCGGTGTCCTGACCCTGCTCCATGACGCCGGGTACAACGACGAAGAGGCCCTCGGGTGGCTCTATGCGCCGGACGAGACCCTCGGCGGCAATGCGGCGACCGCGCTCGGCGGCGATCTGGCCCGCGAGGCGAAACGCCGCGCGCAGGCCATCGGCTTCTGACCGTTCAGATCAAGATCATTATTTGGTACGGCCACCCGCCCTCGATCCACCAGGTGTGAGGGCGGGCCGTACCGGGGAGTGTCAGACCGAGCGGCGGGTGGCCGCGTCGGCGAGTGCCAGCAGCACCTCGCGGGCCTCCTCCTCGACGGGTGCCGCCGCCAGTGCGGTCAGCGCCGCACGGCTCAGCGCGTCGATCCGTGCCTCGGTGGCGTCCAGCGCCCCCGACTCACCGATGATCGCCCGCAGCCGCTCCACACCCGCGTCGTCCAGCGCCGGGTCGCCCAGCGCCCCGTCCAGCTCGGCCCGGGCGGCGTCGTCCAGCGTCCCGAGCGCGGACGCCACCAGATAGGTGCGCTTGCCCTCGCGCAGGTCGTCACCGGCCGGTTTGCCGGTCTGCGCCGGGTCACCGAAGACACCGAGCACGTCGTCGCGCATCTGGAACGCCTCACCCAGCGGCAGGCCGAACGCCGCGTACGCCGCGACGACCTCCGGGCCGCCGCCGGCGAGCGCCGCACCCAGCAGCAGCGGGCGCTCCACCGTGTACTTCGCCGACTTGAACCGGGCCACCTTGCCGGCCCGCTCCAGCGACGTGTCCGCGGTCGCCTGGGTGAGCACGTCCAGGTACTGCCCGACGGTCACCTCGGTCCGCATCAGGTCGAAGACCGGCCGCGCCCGGGACAGCTCGGCCAGGCCCATCCCCGACGCGTGCAGCAGCTCGTCCGACCAGACCAGGGCCAGGTCGCCGAGGAGCACCGCCGCCGAGTCACCGAACCCCGCCGCGTCACTGCGCCACCCCTCCCGGCGGTGCAGCAGCTCGAACCGCCGGTGCACCGACGGCTCCCCGCGCCGGGTGTCCGACCGGTCCATCAGGTCGTCGTGGATCAGCGCGCTCGCCTGCACCAGCTCCAGCGCCGAGACGGCCGCCACCACCTCGTCGGAGTCGATGCCGCCCGCACCCCGGAAACCCCAGTAGGCGAACGCCGGCCGCAGCCGCTTGCCGCCACCCAGCACGAACGCCGACACCGCGTCGGCCACCTCGGCCAGCGCCGGGTCGATCTCCAGCAGACGCGCCCGCTGGGCCGCGAGGAAGCCGGAGAGGGCCTTGTCGACGCGGGGCCGCAGACCGGCCCGTTCGAGTGGAGAGTTCGTCACCCTTCCAGACGCTATCTGGTGCCGTCCGGCCGTGTTCGGCCAGATCACCCGCTTCCAACGCCGGCGGACACCCATCCACCCGCCCCGCCCTCCCGTCCGCACCGGCCCCTCCTCTCCGCGCCGCCTGCACGTCCACACCGCCGTTCGGTCCACGCCGCCCTCTGGTCCGCGCCGCCCTCTGGTCCGCGCCGGCCGCTCGCTCGCGCCGCCTGCTCGCTCGCGCCGCCGTTTGGTCCGCGCTGCCGGCTCGTCCGCATCACCGGCTGGTCGTCACCGCTGTCTCGCGCGCGCTGAGACAGCGGTGACGACCAGCCGGGCCTCCGGTGGGGCCGCGTGGGTACTGGTCGCCGGTAGAGTTCCGGTATGGCTCTCGGTCTTCCCTCCCGGCTCCCCGGTGCACCCTCCGTCGGAGACCTGGTCCGCGGTTCGGCGCCGACGTTCTCGTTCGAGTTCTTCCCACCGAAGACCCCGGTCGGGGAGCAGCGCCTCTGGCAGGCGATCCGGGAGCTGGAGTCGTTGCGGCCGAGCTTCGTGTCGATCACCTACGGCTCGGGCGGCACCACGCGGGACACCACGGTCGCCGTCACCGAGCGGGTCGCCACCGAGACCACCCTGCTGCCGATGGCCCACCTCACCGCGGTCGACCACTCGATCGCCGAGCTGCGCAACGTGATCGGCCGCCTGGCCGGCGCCGGCATCAGCAACATCCTCGCCGTCCGCGGCGACCCGCCCGGTGACCCGACCGGCGAGTGGATCCGGCACCCCGAGGGCGTCCTCTACGCCGAGGACCTGGTGCGCCTGATCCGCGAGTCGGGTGACTTCAGCGTCGGGGTGGCCGCTTTCCCGTACAAGCATCCCCGCTCCGCCGACGTGGAGAGCGACACCCGGGCCTTCGTCCGCAAGTGCCGGGCCGGCGCCGACTTCGCGATCACCCAGATGTTCTTCGACACCGACGACTACCTGCGCCTGCGTGACCGGGTCGCCGCCGAGGGCTGCGACACCCCGATCCTGCCCGGTCTGATGCCGGTCACCCAGATGGCCACGATCGAACGGGCCACCAAGCTCTCCGGAGCCCCGTTCCCGCCGGCCCTGCTGCCCCGGTTCGAGCGCCTCGCCGACGATCCGGAGGCCGTCCGGGCCCTGGGCATCGAGATGTGCGCCGAGATGTGCGCCCGCCTGCTGGCCGAGGGGGTCCCCGGCATCCACTTCATCACCCTCAACCGCTCGACGGCGACCCGCGAGGTCTGGCAGCTCCTGGCCTCCTCCGAGGTCGCCGCAGCCGCCTGACCGTGCCACCGACCGACCCACTGTCGCCCGGCCCGACCTCACCGGCGCCGTCCGAGTCGGCCGCGCCGTCGCCGCCTCCCACCCCGGTCGCGGTGCCCTCGCCGATGCCTGCCCCTGCTTCGGGTGCTGCGCCTGCTTCGGGTGCTGCGCCTGCTTTGGGTGACGCGCCTGCGCCTGGGACTGCTCCGGTCCCTGGGCCTGCTCCCGTCGGTGCGGCGCCTCCGCTTGAGCCGCCCGCTTCGGCCTCGCCTGTGCCGGCCGGGCGGGTGATGGGCTGGGACGACTATGTGGCGGCGTGGTCGGGGCTCCATGGCGGGTTCGATCCGCGGACCGCCTCGCTCGTGGTCCGGGGATGGGTGCTTCTGGCGTACCGGATCGGCTCTTTTCTCGGCCGTAAGCGGATCTCGCCGCTCACGGTGACCCTCGCCGGTCTGTCGCTCTGTCTCGCCGTGCCGGTGGTGATCGGTCTCGCCGGGCCACCGGCGGGCCTGGCGGCCGGCGCGCTGCTGGTACTGCTCGCCGCATTCGCCGACGGGCTGGACGGGGCCGTCGCGGTGGCGACCGGGCGGGTGACCAGAGCCGGGTACGTGTACGACTCGGTCGCCGACCGTCTCGGCGAGGCCGCCTGGCTGACCGCGTTCTGGCTGGCCGGAGTCCCGGCCTGGCTGGCCGTCGCGGCCGGTGCGGGCAGCTGGCTGCACGAGTACCTGCGGGCCCGCGCGGCCACCGCCGGGATGACCGAGATCGGCGCGGTCACTGTGGGCGAGCGCCCGACCCGGGTCTCGGTCGCCGTGACCGGCCTGCTTCTGGCTCCGATCGCCGCCCTGGTCGTGCCGGCCTGGACCACCCTGGTGCTGACCGTGGCCGTCGCGATCTGGCTGCTCCTCCAACTCGCCGGACTGTTCCAGCTCACCGCTGCGGTTCACCGCGCCCTCCGCTGAGGGGCGCCTGGGCCTCTGATGGGCGCGCTGAGCGTTCCGGGCTGAGTGGTGCTCTGGGTTGAGCGTCGCGCTCCAGACCAGCGACGGGTCCAGGCTCCACGATCCGGGCTGAAGGGCTTGCTCCGCGTTGGCGGGCTCGTTCCGGGCAGAGGGGCGTGGTCTGGCCTGACGGGCGCGCTGAGCGCCGATTCCGGTCACCGCGCGATGCGCTGGCCGGGATCCCCGGTTCGGTGCCGACCGGCGCTCCCGGGCCTCACGCAGACCCGCCGTTTCCGCGTTTATTCGGTTGTCGGTGGTCGATGTCGGGCCTATTTTTTCTTCAGCGGATCCGGACGGGGCGGATCGCCCTTGAGCTGTGGATTCGCTGTAAAGCGAAACGATTTACCGGGGGGTGACGAAATGAGTGCGGTTCTGGTCCTGAACGCCGACTGCGGGCCGCTGCACCGGGTCAGCCTCCGGCATGCGATCCGGATGCTGTTCCGTCAGGTCGCCGTGGTCCATGAGGCCCAGCCGGACAGCCGGATGGGTGTCTATCCGGTTCCGACCGTGGTGCGGCTGGTGTCCTACGTGGTGACGCGGTGGCGTCGCGGCCGTGGTCCGGGCTGGTCGCGGGCCGGTGTGCTGGTGCGGGACGGGCGGAGGTGCGCCTACTGCGGCGACGCCGCCTCGACCATCGACCACGTGCTGCCGCGTTCCCGGGGGGGCCGTAACGAATGGCTGAACACCGTCGCGGCGTGCGCGCGCTGCAACAACCGCAAGGGTGACCGCACCCCGGCCGAGGCGCGGATGCCGTTGCGCATCACGCCGTTCGCCCCGGTGTGGGCCGCCTACCACTGATCCTCTCGATGACATCGACTTTCCTCACGCGGCGGCCGGCGGGTTTACACGGGGATCCGCCGACCGCCCACCAGCGGCCGTTCCGAAGGGCTTCCTTCGGAACGGCCGCTGCTTTTCGTCCGGGACAATGCGCCAACGGCGAGGCGCAGCCAAGGTGTGCCGTCGAGGTAGGCCCGCAGCGGTGTCCCGGAGGCGGTGCCGGCGGGATGGTCGGGAGGCGGTGCCGACGGGATGGTGGGGGAGGCGGGCTCGGTGACGGAACTGGACGGGCTGCGGGGGATCCGGGCACGGCGGGCCGCACTCGATGCCGAGGAACTGGAGCTGATCGACCGGGCCCGGCGTTCCGGCGTCACGTGGCCGGCGATCGCGGTGGCGCTCGGTCTCGGTAGCCGCCAGGCGGCGGAGCAGCGCCGGCGCAACCTGGCGAGAGCTGCGGAGCGCGACTCACTGCCACGCCGGTCCGAGCTTGATCAGGGGTACGGCGACAGCGTCACCCGTCTGCGGAGACAGGCCGTCGACCTGTACCGGAGGATCGGCGCGGACCGCCGCTGGGATGCCCGTTTCACCCGGGCCGCGTTGGTCCGGGAGACCCTCTCGGCCGCGCCGGACGCTCCGGCCGGCGCCCTCTACGACCTGGTGACCGCGGCCCTGGACGATCTGGAGAACCGGCTGCTGCCCGCACCGCTGCGGGCGTCGGTGCAGCGTCTCCGGATCGAGGCTCGACACCCGCGGAAGCCGGGCGGCCCCGAACAGGCGTGACGAGGCGATGCCGAGCCGGGCCGGCCGATCAGGTGTTCAGAGCCCGATCCGCCCCAGGTAGGCGACGATGTCCGCCACATCGTGGGTGGCGCAGCCGACGTAGTTGTCCGGCCGGATCAGGAGCAGCGTGGGCCCGGCCGTGCCGTAGATCTCAGCGGCCTCGGAGACATGGTGGACCGGGACGGGCAGGGTGGGCAGCGGCCCGGTCCAGTCGAAGGCCAGCAGCGTGAACCGGGGCCCGCGCAGCCGGTCGAAGAGCCGGTCGCCGGCCAGGGGCGCGTCGGGTGCCCGGTCACCGGCACGTACCGGGCCCGGCTGCGGGCGGCGTTCCACGGCCAGGCTCGCGCCGCGGTAGTTCAGCGACAGTTGCCGCAGCACCGGGTCGTCGCGGCGCATCGCGTCGTCGGCGCCTTCGGCGTGGAGCCGGTGCAGGCGGGTGCTGATCCCCAGGACCGCCGCCGCCACCGGGAGTCGTTCCTCCTCGTAGGTGTCCAGGATCGCGGAGCTGCCGGTCGCGATCTTCCAGCCCAGGTTGTAGGCGTCCTGGATGCCGGTGTTGAGCCCCTGCCCGCCGGCCGGGGAGTGCACGTGGGCGGCGTCGCCGGCGAGGAGGACGTGCCCGGCCCGGAAGCGGGACGCCATCCGCATGTTGGCCCGGTACTCCGAGGTCCAGCCCACCTCGGTGACGGTGATCGACGAGTCGACGGCGGCGACCAACTCGGCCGGTGACAGGGGTGACGGTGGCGCGGTGAGCTGGAACCAGCCGTCGCCGGGCAGCGGGCACAACCCGAGCCGGAACGACCGCCCCTCGCCCGGCCACACGTGCCAGTGGTCGCGGTCCAGGCCGGTGAGGCGTACGTCGGCGATGAACAGCCGCTCCTGCTCGTGGGTCTCGCCCTCGAAGCCGATGCCGGCCAGCTTGCGGACCGTGCTGCGCCCGCCGTCCGCGCCGACCACCCAGCGGGCGTCGACGGTCTCGCCGGTGTCCAGGGTGACCCGCAGACCACCGTCGATCGGGGTGAGCCCGGTGAGGCCGGTGCCGAATTCCACCGGGACGCCGTCGGCGAGCAGCTCGGAGGTGCGCCACTGGGGGAGCATCAGCATGTTGGGCCAGGGGACGGCGGGTGTCGGCTCGTGCGGCTCGTCGAGGTGGAACCGGTGGGTCCCGCCGCCGGGCAGGTGGGCCAGCAGCTCCGGATAGTCGCCGCCGGCGGCGAGGAACCGCTCGATCAGCCCGAGGTCGTCGAGGACCTCGAGGGTGCGCGGTTGCAGGCCCTTGCCGCGGGATCCGTCGAACGGTCGCGGTGACTTCTCGACGATCCGGTACGGCACCCCGTGCCGGCTGAGCTGGCGGGCCAGGGTGAGGCCGGTGGGCCCGGCGCCGGCGATGATGGTGAATCCAGATTCAGTGAACACAAATTCACCGTACGGTCGCTGGTAACCTCCGTCAAGTGGTGATGGGCACGCGTAGGCAGCAGGCAGCGCAGACCGAGGCGGAGTTGAAGGCGGCCGCGATCCGGGTGTTCGCGCGGGTCGGCTACCTGAACACCAAGATCACTGACATCACGGTCGAGGCGGGGCGGGCCACCGGCTCCTTCTACAAGCACTTCCCCGGCAAGGAGAAGCTGCTCGAGGCGCTGCTCGCCGACCTGTTGGCCGAGGGCGACGTGCATGCCGGGCTGGCCGGCCACCTGGACGACTTCCGCGACCGGGCGGCGGTCCGCTGGCACGTCGCCGTCTACTGGGACTTCTACCGGGAGCACCGTGCGGTCATGTCGGCGCTTCAGCAGGCCGCGATCGTCGACGAGGAGTTCGCCCGCCGCAGCCGGGAGATGCTCGAACCCGATCTGCGCCACATCGCCGGTCACATGGCCAATCTGCGCCCACCCGGCGGCCCCTTGGTCGCGGCGTCGTTCTTCACCACGACACTCTCGTCGGTCACCGCCGCGTGGTTTGCCGACCCCGGTCCGGCCACCGGTGAGGCCGAGACGATCGAGGCCCTGACGACGTTCCTGCACACCGGCCTCGGCGGCTGAGAGCGCCGGAGAGGGCGTACGCCCGGCAGAAAGGCGGATGCCCGGCACACCGGTGTGCCGGGCATCCGAAGAGGCCGGGTGCCGGACACGTCGTTGTGCCCGGCACCTGGAGTCTCAGGGCGGTCAGTTCTTGCTGATTGCCTTGCGGTAATCGCTGTTGAGGCGGCCGATGAGGCTCAGCGGGATGCCCTTGGGGCAGACCGTGGTGCACTCGCCGGCGTTGGTGCAACCGCCGAAGCCGGCGTCGTCCTGCGCCTGGAGCATGTCGATGACGCGGCTGTCACGCTCCGGCTGGCCCTGGGGCATCAGGCCCAGGTGGGCGATCTTCGCGGCGGTGAACAGCATCGACGAGCCGTTCGGGCAGGCCGCCACGCAGGCGCCGCAGCCGATGCAGGTGGCCGCCTCGAACGCGGCGTCCGCGTCCTTCTTGGGCACCGGGGTGGCATGGGCGTCCGGCGCCGTACCGGTCGGGGCGGTGATGTAGCCACCGGCCTGGATGATCTGGTCGAACGCGCTGCGGTCGACGACCAGGTCCTTGATCACCGGGAAGGCGGCGGCACGCCACGGCTCGACGTCGATCACGTCGCCGTCGGAGAACTTGCGCATGTGCAGCTGGCACACGGTGGTGGCCTTCTCCGGGCCGTGCGCCACGCCGTTGACGACCATGCTGCACATGCCGCAGATGCCCTCACGGCAGTCGTGGTCGAACGCGATCGGGTCGTCACCGTCGAGGATCAGCGTCTCGTTGAGGACGTCGATCATCTCGAGGAACGACGCGTCCGGGGAGATTCCCTTGACGTCGTAGGTGACCATCTTCCCGGCAGCCGAGGGACCGGGCTGACGCCACACCCTGACCTTGATGTCCATTACTTGTAGCTCCGCGTGCTCGGGTGGACGTACTCGAAGTTGAGGTCTTCCTTGTGCAGGACGGGCCTACCGTCGGCGCCGAAGTACTCCCACGCCGCGGCATAGCTGAACTCGTCGTCGTGACGCAGCGCCTCACCGTCCGGGGTCTGGCTCTCGCCCCGGAAGTGGCCGCCGCAGGACTCGCGACGGTGCAGCGCGTCGATGCACATCAGCTCACCGAGCTCGATGAAGTCCGCGACCCGGCCGGCCTTCTCCAGGTTCTGGTTGAGCTCCTCGCCTTTGCCCGGCACCTTCACCCGGGTCCAGAACTCCTCCTTGAGCGCCCGGATCAGCCCGATGGCCTTGGTCAGGCCCTCCTCGGTCCGCTCCATGCCGCAGTACTCCCACATGATCTGGCCGAGCTCGCGGTGGAAGGAGTCCACGGTGCGGTCGCCGTCGATCGACAGGAACTTCTCGATCCGGTCCTCGACCAGCTTGCGCGCCTCGACGACCGGCGCGTCGGCCTCGGTCACCTTGGGGAACGGGCCGGCGGCGAGGTAGTTGCTGATCGTGTTCGGGAGCACGAAGTAGCCGTCGGCCAGGCCCTGCATCAGCGCGGACGCGCCGAGGCGGTTGGCGCCGTGGTCGGAGAAGTTCGCCTCACCGATCACGAACAGGCCCGGGACCGTCGACTGCAGGTCGTAGTCGACCCAGAGGCCGCCCATCGTGTAGTGCACGGCGGGGTAGATGCGCATCGGCGTCGCGTACGGGTCCTCGCCGGTGATCCGCTCGTACATCTCGAAGAGGTTGCCGTACTTGGCCTCGACCGCCTTGCGGCCGAGCCGGTTGATCGCGTCGGCGAAGTCCAGGTAGACGCCGAGTCCACCGGGACCGACCCCGCGGCCCTCGTCGCAGACGTTCTTGGCGGCACGCGACGCGATGTCACGGGGCACCAGGTTGCCGAACGACGGGTAGATGCGCTCCAGGTAGTAGTCGCGGTCGGCCTCGGCGATCTCACCGGCCGGCTTCTGGCAGTCCGCGGCGTTCTTCGGCACCCAGACCCGGCCGTCGTTGCGCAGCGACTCCGACATCAGGGTCAGCTTCGACTGGTGCGAGCCGGACTCCGGGATGCAGGTCGGGTGGATCTGCGTGTAGCAGGGGTTCGCGAACAGCGCGCCCTTGCGGTGCGCCCGCCACGCGGCCGTGACGTTGCAGCCCTTGGCGTTGGTCGACAGGAAGAAGACGTTGCCGTAGCCGCCGGAGGCGAGCACCACGGCGTCGGCGAACTCGGTCGTGATCTCGCCGGTGACCATGTCCCGGACGACGATGCCGCGGGCCTTGCCGTCCACGATGATCAGCTCGAGCATCTCGTGCCGGGCGTTCATCTCGACGTTGCCGAGACCGATCTGCCGCTCCAGGGCCTGGTAGGCGCCGAGCAGCAGCTGCTGACCCGTCTGGCCCCGGGCGTAGAACGTGCGGGACACCTGGGTGCCGCCGAACGAGCGGTTGTCGAGCAGGCCGCCGTACTCACGGGCGAACGGGACGCCCTGGGCCACGCACTGGTCGATGATGTTCACCGACACCTGGGCGAGCCGGTAGACGTTGGATTCGCGGGCGCGGAAGTCGCCGCCCTTGACCGTGTCGTAGAACAGCCGGTAGACGGAGTCGCCGTCGTTGCGGTAGTTCTTCGCGGCGTTGATGCCACCCTGCGCGGCGATCGAGTGCGCGCGCCGGGGGCTGTCCTGGTAGCAGTAGGACTTGACCCGGTACCCGGCCTCGGCCAGGGTCGCCGCGGCCGAGCCGCCGGCCAGGCCGGTGCCGACCACGATGACCGTCAGCTTGCGGCGGTTCGCCGGGTTGACCAGCTTGGCGGCGAACTTGCGCCGCTCCCAGCGGGTCTCGACCGGCCCGTCCGGGGCGGCCTTGTCGAAGACGGGTTCGCCGTCGGCCCAGAAGTCGTTGGCACTCATGATCAACCCACCAATCCGGTCATGACCGCGATCGGCACCGAGAGGTACATCGCGACCAGGATCACCGAGAGCGTCAGCGCGATCGCCTTGGCGCGACGCTCGCCCTTGATCGTCTGCTGGCCCATCGTGCGGGCCGCGCTCCAGATGCCGTGCCGCAGGTGGAACCCGACGGCCACGACGGCGAGGACGTAGAAGAGGGTCACGTACCAGCGGTCGGGGGCGAAGCCCTCGACCACCCGGGCGGACGGCACGGAGTCCCCGCCGGCCGGGTTGACCGTGCCGAGGGTCAGATCGAGGATGTGCCAGATCACGAACAGCACGATGATCACGCCACCCCAGCGCATGGTGCGCGCGGCGTAGCTGCCCTGGACCTTGGGCCGGTGGGCGTACTTGACCGGCCGGGCCTTGCGGGCGCGGATGGTCAGCGCGGCGGCCGCCCAGATGTGCAGGCCGATCGCGACCAGCAGGCCGACGCGCTGGATCCAGAGGAACCAGGCGTGCGGCAGCAGGGGCGTGCCGAGCTCCCGCAGCCATTCCGCGTAGTGGTCGAAGTCCGTCTCACCGACAAAGATCTTGAGGTTGCCGGCTGCGTGCGCGAAGAGGAAGAGGACCAGCAGCGCGCCGCTGACCGCCATGATCAATTTGAGTACGACCGACGAGGGCCGCACCGACTTCGACGGCTTGGGGCGTGCCGTCGCACCCGCCGCGTTGGTCGTCTTCGGAATAGGAGTGTCTACCGCCACAACTTGGACGGTAGAAAGTCCCAGTCGATTCGTCTAATGCATGCAGGTGCTCCTCTCCATAGCGATAGGCTATTAAGGTGCAGCTGCAACAACTCAGGTACTTCCTAGCGGTGGCAGAGACGCGACATTTCACCCAAGCAGCGGACGAACTGGGCGTCTCTCAACCCACGTTGAGTAAGCAGATTCACACCCTCGAAACGTCACTCGGCGCGCCGCTGTTCGAGCGCATCCGCGGGGGTGTGACCCTCACGGTAGCGGGCGAGACGCTGCTCCCGCTGGCACAGCGCATGATCGCGGACGCGGACGCCGCCCGGGACGCGGTCGCCGACATCGTCGGGCTCCGGCGGGGCGAGATCCGGCTCGGTGCCACCCCGAGTCTCTGCTCCTCGCTGGTTCCGGCGGTGCTCCGGGCGTACCGGGCGAATCATCCCGGCATCCGGCTGCACGTGACCGAGGGCAGCTCGCAGGACATGATCGCCGACCTGCTCGCGCACACCCTCGACCTGGCCCTGATCGTGCAGCCCGAGCACGGCGTCGATCCGGCCCTGGAGGCCGCCGAACTGCTCCGGGAGAGCCTCGTGGTGGCCTCGGTCGCGACCGGCCCGCCACCGACCGTGGCCCGCCAGCTCGACCTGATCGAGCTGCGGCACACCCCGATGGTGATGTTCCGCGACGGCTACGACATCCGCGACGTCACGTTGCAGGCCTGCGAGCGGGCCGGCTTCACGCCCCGCTTCGCCGTCGAGGGCGGCGAGATGGACGCCGTGCTGGCCTTCGTCGAGGCCGGTCTCGGTGTCGCGCTGGTGCCGAGCATGGTGCTGGCGAACCGGCCGCTGCTGCGGGCCACCCCGCTCGCGCCGCCCGGCATGCAGCGCACCATCGCCCTGGCCCAGCGTCGCGGCGCGATCATGTCGCACGCCGCCGCCGCGCTCCGCGAGGTGATCATCGAGCATTGCGCGGCCACCGTCCACATCGGGTAGTCAAGCGGCTGCGGCGCGTTTAAGCTCCGGATGTGTGGCATGGCGAGTACCGCGATCCCCGGCTGGTCGAGGTCCACGACGCTGAGCACCCCTGGGGCTGGGAGGACGACTTCTTCATGCGGGTCCTCGCCGACCGCATGACACCCCGCGTCCTCGACCTCGGCTGCGGCACCGGCCGGCTGGCGATCGCGATGGCCGCGGCCGGTCACGAGGTGACCGCCGTCGACCCGGCCCGCGCCTGTCTCGACGCCGCCCGCCGCAGAGCCGGCGCCGCCCGGGTCCGCTGGATCGAGGGCTCCTTCGAGACGCTGCCGCCGCGCTCCTTCGACGCCGCCTTCCTGACCGGTCATGTCGCCGAGCTGCTGGTGACCGACGAGGAGTGGTCCGGCGCCCTGCACGCGCTGCGCGACGCGCTGATCGTCGACGGCCGGCTCGTCCTGGACAGCCGGGACCCGGCGGCCCGCCCGTGGCGCCACTGGGACCGGGCCGGTACCGAGCGGCCCATCGTGCTCTCCGACGGGTCGACGGTGGTGGCCTGGACGGAAGGGGTGCCGGCCGCCGACGAGAGCACCGTGTCCGTGGTCCATCACTATCTGTTCCCGGACGGCTTGGAGCTGACCAGCACCGCCGTGCACCGATTCCGCGACGAGGACACGCTGCGTGACTCCCTGCGCGCGGCCGGTTTCCGGGTCGACCAGCTCTACGGGGGCTGGAGCCGGGAGCCGGCCGGCCTCAGCGACGACGGCGAACTGATAGTGATCGCGATCGCTGAGCCTCGGATGTCGCCCTGATGTGCCGCGTTACTTACTGAACCATTGCAGGACATGAATACCGGACTACTATCCGGCAGGCATCGGTACCGACCTCAACGACGGGGCTAGGTGGCATGTCCGACAACGAGTGGCCAAGGCAGTTGCCCGCGCCGGACCACGGCGACTGGAGTGAGGCGCCCCAGAGTCGCGGCCGTGTCCTGCTCGCCGCGGTCCTGGTGATCACGGTCCTGCTCGTCGCCGGCGGCGCCGCCTGGCGGCTCATGAGCAACGGAACGTCCACCCCCGCCGCGCAGACCAGCGCCGCGCCGGTGCCGTCGGCCACCCAGCCCAGCGTCACCCCGTGCCCCGACCCCGAGCTCACCGTCGCCGCGGCCCCGGAGATCGCGCCGCTGATCAGCGAGGCCGCCGCCGAGCTGAAACCGGCCGGGCAGCGCTGCTCGCCGATCGTGGTCCGCGCCGAGGAGCCCGGCGTCACCGTGGACGCCGAGGATCAGCCGGACGTCTGGGTGCCGTCGTCGAGCGTCTGGCTGCGGATCGCCGCCGACCGCAAGCGCACCTTCCAGACCTCCGGCGCGACCCTGGCCTGGTCGCCGATCGTGCTGGCGGCGCCACCGGCGCTCGCCGCGCAGTACGCCGAGGACGGCAGGACCGCCTGGGCCACCCTGACCAAGGCGGTCACCGAGGAGCGGGTGCCGGTCGTCACCATGCCCGATCCGCTGCTCACCACGACCGGCCTGCTCAGCGTTCACGGGGTGCACGCGGCCGCCGCACTGACCACGAAGGACCCCGGCATCGCCCAGCTCCGGGCCCTGACCCTGCGGAGCAGGCTCACCAAGGCGAACGCCGACCCGGCCTCCCTGATCACCCAGATGAGCAGGCTGAGCGACGCCGGTACGGCCGCGTTCGACGTCGGTGTGTTCCCGGTGACCGAGCAGCAGGTCACCGCCTATCAGAAGGCCGGCCCCAAGGTTCCGCTGACGCCCGCGGTGCCGGTCGACGGTCAGGTCGAGGCCGACTACCCGTTCGCGGTCCGCAAGGGCGTCAAGACCCGTGTCGCCGAGCAGCTGCGTGCGGCGATCAGCAAGCCGGCGCTCGCCGAGGCCGGTTTCCGTACCGAACCCACCGCCGGCGGCGCCCGCCTGCCCGAGTCGGCGAAGGCGATGCTCGACCCGGCCCGGCAGTGGGCCGGATTCCAGACCCTGGCGTTCCAGGTGCTGCTGCTGATCGACAACTCCGGCTCGATGAACGAGAAGATCGGTGCCGGACCGGACACCAAGGCGTCGCTGTTGCGGGAGTCCGGCGCCACCGCGGCCGAGCTGTTCAACGAACAGACCACGATCGGTATGTGGTACTTCGGTGCTGCCAGGGCGACCGATCCGGCGCACACCGAGGTGGTTCCGTTCGGCCCGATCACCGCGGCGGCCGGTGGGAAGCCCCGGCGCGAGGCACTGGCCGAGCAGATCACCGCCTACCGCCCGCAGGCCGGCGCCGGGACGCCGCTCTACCAGAGCGTCCTCGACGGTGTCGACGCCATGCGCGGGCAGGCCCAGGCCGGCCGGCCCGCGGTGGTCGTGGTGCTCACCGACGGCGCCGACGGCGGCACCCGGTTCTCGATGAGTAACCAGGAGTTCCTGAAGCGGCTCGGCGAGGCGCGTGACCCGGCCCGGCCGGTTCCGGTGATCGCGGTCGGCTACGGCCCGGACGCCAACATGAAGGCGTTGCAGGACATGGCGAAGGCCACCGGTGGCCAGGCGATCGCCGCCCGCAACCCGGCCGACCTCGCCTCCGCGATGGCCAAGGCCTTCCTGGCCGTCCGTTCGACATCCTGAAATCCGGGCGGAACTCTGCGTCACCAGGTGGTTGCTTTTCCCGGAGAGGGCCAGCAGGATATCGAAGGATCTCATTCTGTCCGCTGCCGCTCGGTGGGCGGCGGGCGACCGCGCCCGATCGTGCCGGTGAGCGCCGATGGCCGGTTCTCCGGTGGCGGGCGTTCACATCACGGGGAGCATGATGCGGAAACTGACCATGACGGCGGCTCTGATCGCCGCCGGTGCGACCATTCTGGGTGGGGCGGCCGCCGCGCTGGCCGAGGCCGCCGCCGACGAATCGCCCCAGGCACTCGTCGAGGACTACACCTATCCCGGCGCGGCTCAGGTGGAGGCCGACCGGGGGATCAAGCTGATCAAGGGTGACGGCAACATCATGCTGGCCGACTGCGGCGCGGATCCGAACCTGCCGCCGGCCGACGTCATCCTGGTGCAGACCACGGCGGTCGGCTCGCCCGACAAGACCAACCACTGCTTCAAGGCGACCGGGGCGTCGGGTGTCCTGTCGATGGAGATCGGCGAGGTCTACTTCATCCGTGGCGAGGCGGGCCGGACGGTCGGCGCCAAGGTGGAGACCCAGGACGCGACCCCGGTCGTCGAGACCGAGCGGGTCGATCCGGGCGAATGGCAGCCGATCGGGGTCGGGCAGGGCCGCGGTGACGGCACCCTGCTGGAACTGCGCTATCCGTACGTGAGCTGACGCGCTCCCGCCCGCCGCGTACCGCTGTCGCGGCGGGCGGCGGAGCCCGGCCCAAAACATCTAAATATGGAGATACATCAAACGGGGGAGAGATGTAGTGAGACCGATCCGTGCGATGGCCGTCACGGCCGCCGCCCTGGCTGTCAGCGCGATGTTCGTCGCGCCCGCTTCAGCCGCCGCACCGACCACCGAGGACCGCGCGCGCTGCGTCGATCTGCTGCTGACCGGGGGCCCCGCGGTCTCCCGAGCTGCCGGAGCAGCCCTGAGCGGCACCGATGACGAGCTCGCGGCGTTCCTGGCCACCGGCTATGCCCAGGCCAAGGCATGGGACGACCAGGTGGAGGTGGAACGGCTCCGCACGGCCGGCGGCCCGGTCACGCGCCGGGCCGCGCAGGTGGCGATCGACACCTCACCCGCCGCCGTCCAGGCCTTCCTCGACAGCGGCTACGAGGAGCCGCTGCAACGGGACCTCCGGGTCCGCGTCGCCCAGCTCAAGAGCGTGGGTGGCGCCGAGGTGCAGCGAGCCGCCGACACCGCCCTCAACGGCAGCGCCGATCAGTTGCTCGGGTTCGTCTCCGTCGGCTGGGACCACGCGCAGAACGTCGACAACCGGGTCCGGATCGCGCAGATCCTCGACAAGGGCGGTCCGGAGGTGAAGGCCGCCGCACAGGGTGCGCTCAACAACACCGTGGAGGAGCAGCGGGAGTTCCTGATCTACGGCCAGGACGTGGCCCGCGCCCGCGACGAGGAGATCAGCACCCTGACCGAACTGGTCGGCCAGGCGCGAGAAGCGGGAGACATGGCCCGCCAGGAGACCGAGGCGGCCAAGATCGCCACGGACCGGGCCATCGAGGCGGCGCGGCTCGCCAAGGCGGCGGCGGCCAAGGCTGCCGCCGAGACCGCCGCCGCCAAGGATTCCGCGACCAGGGCCGCCGACGCGGCCGGCCGGGCGGCGGACTCGGCACAGCGTGCCGCGGAGGCCGCCCGGACCGCGGTCGGCGCCTCCAGCGCCGCGATGAACTCCGCACGGCTCGCCTCGCGGGCCGCCTCGCGCGCCGCCGCGGCTGCCGCGGCCGCCGGTAGGGAGGCGGGCCGGGCGTACCACGCGGCCGCGGCCGCCGCCGGCAACGCCACCAAGGCCGAGGACGCCCGCCGTGCCGCGGGTGTGGCCCGGGCCGCCGCCGAGGACGCGGACTGGGCCGCCCAGGCCAGCCTGCGCGCCGGGGACGCCGCCATCGAGGCGAGCAGCGCCGCCGCCTCCGCCGCGGCCGCCGGGCTGAACGCCGCCGACGCCGCCGACGCCGTCGCCAACGCCGCCGCACAGTCGAACGTGGCAGCCGGCGAGGCGGCGCGGGCACGGGCCGCCGCCGCGGACGCACGCCGTCACGCGGCCGCCGCGGTCCGGGCCGCGGCCGTCGCCCAGCGGCACGCCGCGGCCTCCGGCGCCGCCGCACGGGAGTCGTACACGGCCGCCATCAACGCCGCCGCCCACGCCCGGGCGGCCGCCGCAGCCGCCGAGGACGCCGCTGATCACGCCAGCGATGCCGCCGGTGCGGCGGCCCGCGCGACCGCGGCCGCGAACGCGGCCACCGTCGCGGCGAACGCGGCCACCACGGCCGCGGACAAGGCGGCCACGGTGGAACAGGCCGCCCGCACGGCGGACACCGAACGGCTGGACCTCTTCAGACAGGAGCGCATCGCGGAGGCCACCGCCGCACGCCAGAAGGAGAACGAGGCGCTCACCGCCGCCCTCGTGGACGCCACCGAGACGACCCGTCTCGACACCGAGACCCGGCGATGGCTGGCCGAGGCGAGCGCTGCCGGCGCCGGCGCGGAAACCGTCCTCAGCAGTGGCCGCAAAGCCGCGGTCCGGCTGGTCGAGCGAGGCGGCAACTGGACCAGGACCGCCGCCGTCACCGCACTCACCGGCGGCGTGGACGAGGTCCGTGCCTTCGTCACCGGCGGGTTGCGGACCGCCGCGCTGGAGGACGACCGCGATCGGGTGCTCGACATCACCGCCACCACCGGCAAGGACGCCCAACGTGCCGCCGGGCAGGCGGTGCTGACCAGGTCGCACACCGAGATCGAGGAGTGGCTGCGGACCCGCACCTACCCCGGCAAGGCCACCGACGACCGGCTCACCATCGCCGCTCTGGTCAGCAGCGGAGGCACGGCCACCAAGGCCGCCGCCACCGCCGCGCTGAACGGCACCGAAGCCGCCCGCCAGGCGTTCCTGACCACCGGCCGGTACGAGGCGGAGGACAAGGACAACCGGGTCAGGATCGCGCAGATCATGTCCACCGGTGGCCCCGAGGTGAAGGCCGCCGGTGAGATCGCCCTCTCCGGCCCGCGCATCGAGGTCCTGGACTTCCTCAAGCGGGGCCAATACCTGGCGGCCCGGCGCGACGCCGAGACCGCGACCCACGTCTCCCGGGTCACCGCGATGGTCCAGGAGGCCGCGACGACCGCGGCGAACGCCCGGACCGACGCCGCCAAGGCCCAGAAGCTCGCCGCCGAAGCCCGTAAGGCCGCCGCGGACGCCGCCAAGTACGCGCAGGAGGCGGCCAACTCGGCGAACCAGGCCGCCGCCTATGCGGCACAGGCCCAGCAGTCGGCGAAGGCGGCGGCCGTCTCCGCTGCCAAGGCGGCGCAGGCGGCGCAGACCGCCCGCAACGCGGCCGCCACCGCCCGGTCCGCCGCCGCGTCGGCGACCCGGTCGGCGACCCAGGCGCAGCGGGCCGCCGACTCGGCGAAGGCAGCCGCCGGCAGCGCCTACGCCTACATGCGCAAGGCGTACGAGTCGGCGCGAGCCGCCGGCCGGAGCGCCGCCGAGGCGCAGACCGACGCCGACGCGGCGATGGCGTACGCGATCGACCTGCACCGGCGGGAGGATGCCGAGGAGCCGCCGAACCTTCTCGACCCCCCGCCGAACGGCATGCCGCCGATCCGGCTGACCAACGCGAAGAACAACATGCTCGCCTCAGCCGCTCTGGCCCTGTGGGGAGGCCAATGTTTCGCCGGCACCAAGCAGATGATCTGTGTCAACGTCGGCACACCCGACGGCAAGACGATGACCATCGGCGACTTCATGCTCTACCCCCGCGACCGGAACGCCCTGGAGTCCGAACTGCGGGGTGAAGCCGACATCCGCGCCGGTCTCCGGTCGGACGGCATCCGGTCCGACATCTACGGACCCGATCTTCTGGAGCACGAGAGCAACCACTCCGACCAGTGGGCGCTGCGCCCGGACACGGCGTCGTTCCTGATCGGCTACTACTCGCAGGTCGCCTACTCGCAGTGGAAGACCGGCACCTACGGTGACGCGAACTTCTTCGAGATCGAGGCGAACCCGTACAAGGGCGGCTATTGGAAGGTCGCCCAGGGGCAGCGGCCGCCGCCGTTCAACGTGCGGGAACCGGTGGACGTGCTGGCGGTGCAACAGCGGATCCTCGACGAGATGTGGCGTCAGCTCACCAAACCGAAGTGCTACATGTCGCTGTGGTGCTGAGAGACTCGACAGATGTCACGAAGGATCAGATGGGCCGCGGGTGCGACGGCCGTCCTGGGGCTCCTGCCCGGGCTGGCCGCCTGCACCCCCGGCCCCTGGCCGATGATCGCGGTCCGGTCCGTCGGCGGTGATCCGGTGGTCCTGTTGGCGGGCTGCGACGATTTCCAGATCGACCGCATCTCCGTCTATCCGACGAGTCCGGACCCGACCGAGTCGACGGACGGCCCGAGACGGCGCATCGAGCGGACCGGCACGGTGGTGCCCGACAGCATGCCGCTGTTCGGGCCGCCGCCGGCCGGGTGGACGGTCACCGACGACGGGCTGACCGAGCCGGCGCCCGGCGGGCTCTACGGTCTCGGGGCGGCCTCCGGAACCGACGACGCGGTGCCGGTCAACTTCACCGTCGAGGACCTGGCGCCGCTCGGCCCCGACGAGGTCCTGGTCGGCAGAAGCGGAAGCAGGCAGGAGAAGGTGACCGAGCAGGAGTTCCGCCGGCGGGCCGGGCAGTCCTGTTAGGCCTGTTCCGTAGGGGCAGACCAGCCGCCCCTGCGAAACAGGCCTAGGCGGGCCCGATCGCGTCGGCCACGATCCGGGCGGACAGGGTCACCATCGGTAGCCCGCCGCCCGGATGCACCGACCCGCCGACCAGGAACAAACCGTCCACCGGGCCGCGGTTGCCGGGTCGCAGTAGACCACCCGCGGTGCCGTAGATCGTCCCGCCCGGCGCCCCCGCGGACTCGGCGAGATCCGCCGGCGTCCGGGTCTCCACGAAGTCCAGCCGGTCCCGCACGTCCACGCCACGCCGGGCCAGCACGTCCAGGACATGCCCGGCGTACGCGTCCGCCAGCCCCGGCCGCCGCCAGTCCACAGCGGACACCGCGGTGCCGTGGCGGGGCGCGTTGACCAGTACGAACCACGCCTCCCGTCCCGCCGGGCGCACCGCCGGATCCACCGCCCGGGTGACGAACACCGCCGGGTCGTCCACCGGCCGGGCCCGCCGCCCCGGCGCCGGGAAGATCGCGTCGAACTCCCCGTCGTAGCGGTGCGGGAAGAAGACCGTGTGATGGGCCAGTTCCGGGGTGTCCCCGCGCACCCCGAGCAGCAGCACGAACCCGCCGAGGCTCCGGTCGGCGAGCCCGGCCAGCCGGCCCGGGGTCGGCAGCAGATCCCGGTAGAGCGTGACCGCGTCCACGTCGGACACCACCACGTCGGCGCGCACGAAACGGCCCGACCGCAGGCTCACCCCGCGGACCGCGGCATCGGCCTCGATCGCGGCCACCTCGGAACCCAGCTCCAGGCGTACCCCCAGATCGTCACATCGCGCGCGCAGCGCCGCGGCCAGCGTGCCCAGGCCGCCCGGCAGATACCAGCCACCGTAGGTCAGCTCCGCGTAGGGGATCGCGGCGAGCGCCGCCGGCGCGTGCCGCGGATCGGTGCCGGTGTAGGTCGCGTAGCGATCCAGCAGCATCCGCAACCGTCGATCCCGCAGGTAGCGCCGGCCCAGCCCGCGCAACGACCGTCCCGGCGCGATCGCCGCGAGATCACCCACCCGCCAGGAGAGCCGCGCCAGCGACGCGGCGGACACCGGCCGCTGGAGCACCGACTCCCACGAGGCCTCCCAGATCCGCGCCGCCCGCCGCCAGAACCGGTCCCAGTCCCGCGCCGCGCCGTCACCGAGCGCGGCCGCGATCCGCTCCAGGAACACCGCATGATCCGGCGACGAGTCGAGCACCACCCCGTCCGGGAAGACGTGCCGCACCACCGGATCCAGCGGCTCCGGCCGCAGGTCCAGCCCCAGATCGTCGAAGACCTGCGGCAGCGTGAGCAGACTCGGCCCGGTGTCGAAGCGGTAGCCGTCCCGCTCGTACACCGCCAGCTTCCCACCGGGCGCCGCGGCCCGCTCGTGCACCGTCACCCGGTGCCCGGCCGCCGCCAGCCGCACAGCGGCGGCGAGACCACCGACCCCGGCCCCGATCACCACGATCTCGCTCACCGCTACCCCCTTCTAAAGGCCCACCCATGTCGTACGGCCAGACCGCCCCCGCCGAACCGTCCCCGTCCCGTAGCTCCCGCGCGAGCGATGCGCGCCTCCCGGCCCTGCCGCGACCGCCGGGCCGGTTGCCCCCTCACCGGCTGGTCCCCACCGCTGTCTCAACCCTCCCGAAACAGCGGTGGAAGCCAGCCGGTTCTCTCGGGCTGGTCCCCACCGTTGTCTCGGGCCTTCCGAGACAGCGGTGGGAGCCAGCTGGTTCTTGCGGGCTGGTCGTCACCGTTGTCTCGGGCCTTCTGAGACAGCGGTGGGAGCCAGCTGGTTTTTCGGGCTGGTCGTCACCGTTGTCTCGGGGCGGTTGAGACAGCGGTGGGGGCCAGCCGGGGTTAGAGGGCGCGTCCACGCCACGCCAAGCGGCCGGTGCGTCGCATGTGGAACGAGCGGGCCACCAGCCAGGCGAACAGGACCACCGAGAGCGGGTGGGCGAACGCGTCCACGAGACGGCCGCCGGTGGCGGCGGCGCTGACCAGACGGCCGGTCACACCGAGCAGATATGCGGCGGCGACGGCCGGCAGGGAACCCGCCAGGAACGGAACCGGGACGGCGTACAGCAAAAGGAGAAGGACCACGACGGCGGCCGCGCCGGACGCCGAGCCGAAGGACGCCCACAGCGATTTGCCGTAGCCGTTCGCCAGTTCGTGCCAGGTGGCGTACATGTGGCAGGTGGCCAGGCGGGAGCCGTCGGCGAGGGCGATCCGCCCGCCCGAGCGCTTCACCGCGCGGGCCAGGCCGATGTCCTCGAGGATGTCGTCGCGGACGGCGGCGTGGCCGCCGGCCCGGTGATATCCGGCCCGGTCCAGGACCAGCCATTGGCCGCCGGCGGCGGCGAGCGACGGGCGCGGGGAGCGTTCCATGACACGCAACGGCAGGAAGGTGAGCCAGGACCATTGCAGCAGCGGCTGGACGAGCCGGCCGGCACCGATGATCTTCGGGTACGGGGAGAGCAACGTCACCCCGGTCTCCCGAAGAAGCCGGACCGCCCCGGCGATCGCGTCCGGTGCCAGGACCACGTCCGCGTCGACGAAGATCAGCACGTCGGCGTCCCCGGCGTCGTCGGCCAGTTGCCGGCACGCGTTCGGTTTGCCCAGCCAGCCGTCGGGCAGCGGGCCGCCGGTGAGCAGCCGCACCCGCGGGTCGTCGCCGGCGACCGCCCGGACCACCCCGGCGGTGCCGTCGGTGGACCCGTCGTCGAGGACGTGAACGGTCAGGTTCGGCACACCGCGCTGGACGAGCAGCGCCTCCAGACAGGGCGTGACCCGGCCGGCCTCGTCCCGCAGCGGCAGCAGAACGGCCACCCGTTCGCCGGTGGTGGCGTCACGGCGGGGCCTGCGCAGCAACAGTGCGTTGACCATCGTGTGCGCGGTGAGCAGCAGCAACGGTGCCAGCACGAACCAGGTGATCACGTGGCCCGGCGTTTCAGCAACGGCAGGACGGCCAATCCCATCAGGACGCCACCCCACGCGGCCGAGGCGGGCAGGTCCAGGAAGACGGCGTGGGCGAGGATCGAGGAGAAGTACGTCCACAGCCAGAGCGCCAGCATCGGCACGTCCTCGGGCTCCGGGGCCGACGCGGAGTGCCCGGCCGCGGCCGACAGCACGGTCATCAGCAGGACGGCGAACCCGAGCCAGCCCAGATAGTTGCCGACCGGGATCCCCGGCACCCCGGGCAGCGCCGGAACCGGATCGTGCCAGCGCCAGTATCCCTCGGCGACCATCTGCGGATCGAGGAACAGGTCCCACGCGGCCAGCCCACCGGCCGCCACCGCGATCCGGGCCACCCGGCCGCGGGCCACCCGCAGCGCCGCGAGCCACGCCGGCCAGGCCATCCACGTCCAGGCCAGCGGAATGATCAGCGGCACGCCCAGCACTTTCGGCCCGAGCTGACCCGAGTAGTCGTAGGTCCCGAACGGGAACCCGGTCGCCACCCCGACCGCCTCGACCGCGAAGCCGCCGAGCATCGCCGCACCCACCAGCGCCGCGGCCGCCCGGCCACCACGGAACCACCACGCGTGCGCCACCGACAGCACGACACCGATCAGCACGGTCGCCACGGTCAGGGCGGCACGTGTCCCGCCACCGGTCAGCGGATAGCAGATCTGGGCCAGGATCAGGGCGCCCAACAGCGTCCAGGAAACCGTGCGCAACGCCGTCAGCCGCCGACGATTCCCTCGGCCGGCCGCTCCACCAGCGGCAGCTCCCGCCCGAGGATCGCGAACGCCCGTTCGTCGCCCGGGAACAGGAAGTCCCGCAGCACGTCGGAGAAACCGAACCGCCGATACAGCCGCCACGCCCGGGACGCCTCCTCGTCGGCCTCCGGAGTGGACAGCAGCACCCGTTGGCCGTCGGCCATCGCCAGCAACGCCCGCAACTGGCGCGCCCCCACCCCGTGGCCCTGCGCCACCGGGCGTACGTGCAGCTCGACGACCTCGAAACAGTTCGACAGCCAGTACCGGCGGGACGGCTCGTCGAGGGCGGCCCGCACCTGGTCGTGCCACCACTGACCGGCGGCGGAGGTGTAGCCGTACCCGAAACCGGCGAGCCGGCCCTCCGCGGTCAGTGTCGCCACCGCCCGGAACCCCGGCCGGCGCACGTGCGAGCCGATGTAGCCGCGGCGCGTCTGCAACAGCTCCTTGCGATACCCCATCGCCTCGCCGTAGACGGTCACCACATCGTCGAGCCGGCGCAGCAGGTCGTCCGGCTGCCAAGCTACGAGCCTCATCGCTCCGTCAGCTCCTTGTCGATCCAGCCCAGCACCGTACGGTCGCCGGTGAGGTCACGCACCGCGAAACGGGCGAAAAGCTCCTCCGCGTACCAGCCGTCGGTGGGCGTACGGGCGATCACCGCGCGGTGCTCCGGCTGACGGTACGCGAACGCGGTCAGATCTGCCGTGCTGCGCCACACGCTTACCGTGCCCTGCCAGCCGATCGGCGCCTCACCCAGCCCGAACCGGGCCAGCAGACCCGGCGCGTCCGCCACCTCCCGGGCGACCGCCGGGACCGCCCGCCAGAACCGCAGCGCACGGGTCGGCCGCAGCCGGGCCCGGGTCAGGGCCACCACCATGCCGTCCGTCTTGCGGCCGGTCGGGCGGAACGGGCTGCGACCCGACCACTCACCCCGGCTCACCAGCGGTTCCAGATCGACGCGGGCCTGCTCCTCGGCTATCGCGTCCCACTGCGGGAACCGGACCGGCGCGTCGCTGACGGTGATGGCCGCCCAGCGGGTCAGGTCCGTGTCGCCCGGACCGAACGTGGCGCCGGTACCCGTACCGAGGAATTTGCCGAACCTGACCGCGGAGAGGTGCCTCCGGGCGAAGGCCATGCGCAGCATGGCGGCACCGACCGCCCGGCGCGGAACCCGCCAGACGTGCAGACTGACATGATCATCGCCCGGGCTCATCGATCAGGCGACCCGCGCGGGGGCGCCGCCGGTGACGCGGATCAGCTCCGCATAGGTCGTGGCGAACACGGACCGGGGTACGCCACCCGCCGCCCACACCACCGGGAACCGTTCCAGCTCGACGTCCACCAGGGTTCGCACCGGCTTCGGATGACCCAGCGGGGCGACCCCGCCGATCGCCTGGCCGGTGTGCTGCCGGACGAACTCCGGCGTCGCCCGCCGCAGCTTGCCGACGCCCAGCTCGGCGGCCACCTTCGCGGTGTCCACCCGGTGCGCACCCGAGGTCAGGACCAGCAGCGGCTCACCGTCGGCGTCGAAGATCAGCGAGTTGGCGATCTGCCCGACCTCGATCTCCAGTGCGGCGGCCGCCGCGGCGGCGGTGCTCACCGCCTCGTCCAGGATGACGATCTCGGTGTTCTCGGCCCCGGCCGCCTTCAGGGCATCGCGGACTGCGGTCACGTTCGGATGGTTGTCCATTCTTACTTGTTTACCGCCTCGGCACTGGCCTCCCACAACCGCCCGGCCAGTGCGGCGTCCCGGGCGTGTGCCGCCGGGCGGGTCAGCGTGTGACCCACGTAGTAACCACCGCTCACCAGCTCGGTCTCCGGCGCCGTGGCCAGCCACACCAGCAGCTCACCGGCCTTCTCCGGGGTGACCAGGAACGGCGCGTACCGGTAGAACAGCCGGACGGTCCGGCCCGCGCCGAAGTTCGTCCGCACCACACCCGGGTGGAACGAGACGCTGAACACATCCGGCCAGCGGCGGGCCGCCTCCGCGGCGAACAGGATGTTCGCGGACTTGCCCGCCCCATACGCCTGCCAGGGGTTGTAGCTCTCCGGATCACCGGCCGGCCGGTCCGGGTCGGGACGGCCCCGCATGTGCGCACGGGACGCCGTGTTCACCACCCGGCCGCCCCGCAGTCGCTCCCGCAACAGGCTGGTGAGCAGGAACGGGGCCAGATGATTGCCCTGGAACGTCGCCTCGAACCCGTCGGCCGTCCGCCGGAAGTCGTTGATCATGCCGCCGGCATTGTTCGCCAGCACGTCGATGGCCGGGAACCCGGCCAGCAGATCTCCGGCGAGCGCCCGGACCTCGTCGAGGCGCTCGAAATCGGCGCGGAAATGCGGTGGCTCCGTGCCGCCGGCCGCCGCCCGCACCTGCGCCACGGCGTCGGCCAGACGTCGCGGGTCACGGCCCACCAGGACCACCTCGTCGCCGCGTGCCGCGAACTGCTTCGCGGCGGCCAGCCCTACACCCGAGCTGCCGCCGGTGACCACGATCGTCGCCATCCCGCCATCGTATTCACCATCGTGCGGATCCGCCCGGGGTGATGGCACGCTCGGCCACGGGCGGGTCCCGGTGGGTGCGCATCCGGAGGAGCGTGAACCCGGTGGCGGGCGCGGCGCGGCGTGGACCGTCTGCCTGGCGGTGCTCGTCGCGCTGACGGCTGCGGTGCTGCAGTCGGCCTGGCTGCTGCGCCGGCGGGCCGGCCGATCGGTATCCGCCGGGAAGGAAAGGTTTCCATCCCGATGACCCGTACGCTGCTGCGCCGTGCCCTCCCGGCCGGTGCCCTGCTGTTGACCCTCGCCGTGGCCGCCTGTGGTGGCGGTCATTCCACCGGCCACTCCAGCGCCGAGATCACCACCTCCGCCTCCCCGAGAGCCGTGTTCAACGACGCCGATGTGGCGTTCGCCGAACACATGAGCGTCCACCACCAGCAGGCGGTCGTGATGTCGGCCCTGGCCGGCGAACGCGCCGCCGACCCCCGGGTGAAGGAACTGGCGGCCACCATCGAAGCCGCACAGTCCCCGGAGATCGCCACCATGACCGCCTGGCTCTCCGCGTGGGGCCGTTCACCGGGCCCCCACCGGCGACGGTCACGGCGCGGCCGGAAGCTTCCGGCCGCGCCGCGTCCGCCGCCTCGTGTCCGCCGGCGGGCGTGGAATCGTCAGTGGTTGTGCTGCTGGTGGCCGTGGTGGTGCTGGTGCATCACCGCGTGGCCCTTGCCGCGGGTGATGAGCCACTTGTTGACCGGCACCGTCAGCACGAATGCCACCGCCAGGGCGAAGGCGAGCGAGAGCCAGAACAGCCAGTTGGCCAGGCCCGCCTCCATCGCGCCGGGGACCGCGAGCATGACCGTGTTGTCGATGATCTCCATGACGGCGATCGACACCGTGTCGGCGGCGAGCGCCACCTTCAGCGCGTCACGGACGTCCATGCCGGAGCTCAGCAGCGGGCGCATGGTCAGCGCATAGCCGAAGACGAACGCCAGCCCGATCGCGAGGGCCACGGTGGGGGCCGCGGTCCAGCCCAGTGCGGTGCCGATCATCATGCCGAGCACCTCGCCGATGGCGCAGCCGGTGAGGCAGTGCAGTGTCGCCTGTGCTGCCATCCGCCACGAGGTGGATCCATGTCTGCTCGAGGTCATGAGCTTCTCCCTTCCACTCCGCTGGAAATATACCCCCTGGGGGTATGCGAGGGAAGGGTGCCCGCCTCCGGATCCCTGTGACGCGCGCCGCCGTACGTCTTCGATCATCCGTTCGAAAAACCTGGTGGCGTGGCGCGTTGAAGGTTGCGTTTTTGTCGTAGGGGGGTGTTAGTCTTTCGGTAGTTAGAACGGATGTTCGAAAGGGTGTTCGTTCGGCTCCGGGAGCGTGTTTCGCGGCTCGCCTCCCGGGTGCGGCGCCCGCGAAGCGCTGCACACATGGTCCGGGCATTCGCGGGTCCGGGCCTCGTTCAAGGCAGGCCGTCGCTCGCTGCCCCCGACCCCCGGTGGCGGGCGACGGACCCGCCGGCGGTGCCGGCCGGGTGTGGTGTGGGGAAGCTTCACACCTGGCCGGCTTGCCGTCGGGCGGTCCCCGTGGCCGCCCACCGGGGCTCCGGCCGCCCGTTGGAGCCCCGGTCTCCGGCTTCGGCCGGTCACGGCATGCTGCGTCTTCCTCCGCAGCGATCGGTTCGACCCACCAACGTCGGATGCGGAACGAGCGAGGAGAAACGACGATGGCGAGCACCAAGGCCCCGGACCTCATGGCGGCTCCCGGTCCGGCGCACAACAGCCCGGCCCGGCCGGCCCCCCAGCCTCCTGCAGACCGTGCGGCTCAGCAGGTCCCCAGGCCTCGCTACGACCATGCGCCCCAAAGGGATCACATGGCTCAGGCGCCCACCGTCCCAGCCCAGCCCGGCCCGGCGAAGATCGGCTCGGCCACGGGTGCGGCCTCTCGGTCCGAGGCGCCCACGGTTCCGGCGCACATGCTGCCCCATCGCACTCCCGCCCAGCTGCTGGCGATCGCGCATGAGGGCTTGACCGAGGCGGCGAAGACCGGTCCGGACGGGTTGCGCTACGCGACGGCTCACCTGGCCGCCCTGCGCGCGGCCGCGGCTCTGATCGCCGCGCGTGCCCGCCCTTCCGCACCCAGCCGCCGGGCCCGTGCGACCAGTGCCTGGTCCTTGCTGGTCCTGGTGGCGCCCGAGTTCAGCGACTGGGCCGGCTATTTCGCTCTGGGCGCGAGCAAGCGCGCAGCCGCCGAAGCCGGCATCCCGCACGTGGTCAGCGCTCGTGAGGCCGACGACCTGCTACGGGCGGCCGAGCAGTTCGTCACCGTGGCCGAGTCCTCCCTGGGCTTCACCTACCAGCCTCCACTGGCCGCATGACCACCCCCGCCGCTTCGGCCGACCCCTTGCCTTCCCCGGCGGCCGATTACCCGCGCCTTTCCTTCCACCGCATGCCCCAGCCTCTTCCCGGCACCCGTACGCTCCGGGCCCTTCCCCCGGTGACATGCCTCAGGCCTTCCCGGCGATGGCGCGTTCTGGGCCGTTCCCGCAGCCGCGTCCTCCGGGCCTTTGCCGCGGTCGTATGCCCGAGGCCTTCCCGGCGGTCGCGGCCTTCGTTGCTTGCCGGCAGTCGCGTGCCCCGGGTCTTCCCTCCGGTCGTATTTCCTGGGTTCTCGCCGCGGTTGCATGTCCCGGGCCCTTCCCCGTGGCCGCATATTCCGAGTCTTAGCGGTGCCACATGACCTGGACTCTTCCCCACGCCCCACACGAGGGCTCTGCCTGATCACGTGCTCAGGGGCGATTCTCGGCCGGCGTCTTCCGCCAGGTCGTGAGTGTCGCTGGACATGACGATGACGGCGATGCCCGCCTTCGTGCGGTGTCCTCCGGCGAGATTCGTGCTTCGTTGCCTCCCGGTCGGGCCTGGGCCTTCGGTTCGGGCCGGGCCTGGGCTTTCGGTTCGGGTCGGGCTGGGCTTTCGGTTCGGATCGGACTGAGCCGGGCCTTCGGTTCGGATTGCCGGTGGTAAGGACTGTCGGCCTTCGGCTGAGGCGTCGGCTTTCTTCGGGGAGACGGGCGGCGTGGGGCCGTGTTGGTGCTGGTGAGGGTTTGTCTACGTGACCGGGGTTGCCGTCCGGGGGCGCTTGACGGGGAAGCGACAGAGCGAGGCATAACGTGGCTGGGCGCATGATCAGTGGTGCGAATGCTCTTGCGGGGCTGGTCCGGACGGCTACCGGAACCGGCGAGGCGGACGTGGACCGGATGCTGCCGGTGGCGGCTGAGCTGGGCGGGTTGCTGCCGGGCCGCGCGCTGCGCCGGGGCAGCACCGTCGCTGTCGCCAACGCGCAGATCCTGCCGGCCGGTGTGGGTAGGCCGTCGCGGGTTGCATCCGGCCGGAGTTCCGGCGCAGTGACCTCGGCCCTCAGGCCAGGCGTCTCTGCCGACCGCGGCATCTCGTCAGCCGGCCCAGGCGTGTCGGCCAGTCGAGGCCGAGTGTCCGCCGCTACCCCGGATCCGTCTGCTGGACCGGAAATGCCGCCTGCCACACCGGCCCTACCCGTTACGTCGGGATTGGCTGGTGAGCGCGCATCCGGAATGCCTGGACCACACAACGTGAGTCCACCCAATGGCGTTCGGTATGACGGCGTCGGCAGACACGAAAGTGCGCTGCTTGGCGGTGCCATCCTGCCGAGCGGTGGCCAGCCGAGCGGCGGTCTGCCTGGTGGTGGTCTGCCTTCGGCCGAGCGGCGGTTCGCCGAGCACGGCGTGAACGGTGCTGGTCTGCCTGGCGGTGCTGGTCTGTCTGGCGGTGCCGGTCCACGCGGTGCCGGCCTGCCAAGCGGTGCTGGTCTGTCTGGCGGTGCCGGTCTACCAGGTGGCTCCGGTGGGGCGGACTTGTCTGACGGGGCAGGGTCGGCAGGCGGGGCAGGTCTGCCTGGCCCATCTGAATCGGATCGTGGCGATGAGCCTGCTGAGGGGGCTGGACCGGCAGGTGGTCCGGCGTCCGGGAGGGCTTGGTCGGCCGGTGGGGCTGAGGTGGCGGGAGGAGCCGGGCCGGCGGCGGTGAGGGCTGGACTGTCGGCTGTTGCGGGATCGGGTGCCGGGCGCGGGCTGTCGGTGGTGGGCGGCGGGCCGGGCGGCTCTGGTTCGGCTGCGTCTAGGGCTGGGGTTTCGGCTGGTGGAGGGACCTCGCTGATGCTGGCGCTGCTCTCCGCCGCGTCGCGGAACGGGGCCTGGTGTGCGGTTGTCGGGATGCCTGCTCTGGGGGCTGTCGCCGCTGCCGAGAGTGGCATCGTGCTGGAGCGGCTTGCGCTCGTTCCGGATCCGGGGCCGGACTGGCCCACTGTGGTGGCTGCGCTGATCGACGGTGTGGATGTGGTGGTCACGGCTGTTCCCGGGCAGGTGTCGCCGTCCGTCATCAGCCGGCTGGCGGCTCGGGCCCGGCAGCGGGGGAGTCTGCTGGTGCCGTTCGGGGACTGGGCCGGTGCGGATGTGCAACTGCGTGTCGGTGAAGGGCACTGGGAGGGGCTCGGCTTCGGACGGGGGCGGTTGCGCCGTCGGGAAGTCACCGTCGTGGCCGATGGGCGGGGTGCGGCAGCGCGGCCACGGCAGATCACCATGTGGATGCCGGGTGTCTCGGTTCGTTCCGCCGGCATTCCGCCGATCCCGTCGGGGGCCAGCCACGGTCCGGCGCCGGTCCGGCCACGGTCCGGCGGCGTCGGCGCTCCCGCGTTGGTGAGGCCCCGATCGTCAGCCGACGCGACGATGCCCGCGGAAGCAGAAGCAGAAGCAGAAACCGAAGTTGTAGCTACAGCGAAAGCCGTAGCGGAAGCAGAAACCGAAGCGGAAGCAGAAACCGAAGCCGGAGCCGGAGCCGGAGCTGCAGCCGGAGCCGGAGCCGGAGCTGCAGCCGGAGCCGGAGCCGGAGTTGCAGCAGAAGCCGCAGCCGGAGCCGGAGCCGGAGCTGCAGCAGAAGCCGCAGCCGGAGCCGGAGCCGGAGCTGCAGCAGAAGCCGCAGCCGAAGTCGTTGTCGAAGCTCAGGGTCAGGGCCTGTCCATCTGCCCGTCACCGGTGAGGCGAGGGTGACGCGATGCGGTCGGCGTGCGGGTTGAGGGCGGTCGACGCGTGTGGGGAGGCCTCGCCGGAGGTGACGGCGATGCGGTCGGTGTGCGGGTTGTGGGCGGTCCCCGTGTGGGGGAGGGCCCCGCGGAGATGCCGGTGATGCGGTGGGTGTGTGGGGTGGGTTCCACGAGGGAGGAGGACCGCGGCAGAGGTGGCGAGGGGCCGGTTGCGGGGGAGGGGACGTAGTGGAGGCGGGGGTTCGCACGTTGCTGGTCTGGTGTCCGGACTGGCCGGTCGTCGCTGCGGAGATCGTGTCGGGTGTGGTGGCCTCGGAACCGGTTGCGGTGTTCTCCGGGAATCGGGTTCTGGCCTGTTCCGAGGCGGCGCGGCGGGAAGGGGTCCGGCGTGGGATCCGGCGGCGGGAGGCGCAGGGGCGCTGTCCGCAGCTGGTGGTGGTGGAGCACGACCCGGGGCGGGACGCTCGGGCGTTCGAGCCGGTGGTCGCGGCCGTCGAGGAGGTGGTGGCGGGGGTCGAGGTGCTGCGGCCGGGGGTGTGTGCGGCGGCGGTGCGGGGGCCGGCGCGGTATTTCGGTGGGGAGGAGGCCGCGGCGGAGCGGGTCGTCGAGCAGGTGGCCCTGGCGTGTGCGGTGGAGAGCCAGATCGGGATCGCGGACGGAGTGTTCGCGGCCGGGATCGCGGCGCGCACCGGGCGGGTCGTGGAGGCGGGGGGCAGCCGGGCGTTTCTGTCACCCGTACCCGTTGATGCTCTTGAGGAACCTGAGCTGACGGACCTGCTGAAACGTCTCGGGGTGGTGACTCTCGGGGATTTCGCGGCGTTGCCGCCGGGGGATGTGCTGACCCGGTTCGGGTTCGAGGGGGCGCTGGCGCACCGGCTCGCGTCGGGTGGGGACGTCCGGCCGCTCGCGGTGCGTAGGCCACCGCCGGATCTGGCGGTCGAGGAGACCTACGACGAGACGCTGGACCGGGTGGACGTGGCCGCGTTCGCGGGGCGGGTGCTGGCCGAACGGCTGCACGAGCGGCTCGCCGCGCACGGGCTGGCGTGCACCCGGCTCGGGATCGAGGCGGTCACCGCGGACGGGCAGGAACTGGTGCGGGTGTGGCGGCACGACGGGATGCTGACGTCCGCGGCCATCGCCGAGCGGGTGCGCTGGCAGCTGGACGGATGGCTGACCGGGGCCCGGCGGGGCCGGCAGACCGCGCCGACGTCGGGGCTGGTGCGGCTGCGGCTGGCGCCGGACGGGGTGCTCGCCCATGTCGGGCTGCAACCGGGGCTGTGGGGCGAGACCGGTGCGGGGCGCGACCGTGCGCACCGGGCGTTCAGCCGGGTGCAGGGCCTGCTCGGGCCGGGTTCGGTGCTGACCGCGGTGCTCGGTGGCGGGCGGTCGCCGGACGATCAGGTGCGGCTGGTGCCGTGGGGTGACGAGCGGGAGCCGGAGCGGCCCGCCGCGGAGCAGACCGAACCGATCCCGGGCGTCGACACGGTGCCGCTGCTGGGCCAGGGCGCGGTGAGCGAAATGAGCGAAGGGCCGGCGGAGAGAAGCGGTTTCACCATGATCGAGGTGGGACGCAAGAAGCGCCGCGGCAGAGCGGCACGCCCCACACCGCTGCCACCGTGGCCGGGACGGCTGCCGCGGCCCGCACCCGCGGTGGTGCTGGCGCATCCGCTGCCCGCCGCGGTGTACGACGAGGTCGGCGACCCGGTCGGGGTGAGTGCCCGCCTGGAGCTGACCGGCGTCCCCGCCACCTTGCGGATCGACCGCCGTCAGCCGGTGGCGATCACCGGCTGGGCCGGTCCGTGGCCGGTGGACGAGCGCTGGTGGGCGCCCGCCGAGGCGCGCCGCCGGGCCCGGTTCCAGATGTTGCTGGAGGACGGCCGGGCGCTGTTGCTGTCCCTGGCCGGTGGTCACTGGCTGGTGGAGGCGATCTATGACTGAGGGACACGGCGATGGGCTTCAATAATCCGGATGTTCCCTGGTCACAGTTGGAGGGTGCACTCTCCGGGCGGACCGTGGTGGACCCGCTGGCGGTCGACGGTGACGGCGGGGACTCGCCGGCCTGGACCCGGAAGCGGGAGCCGTACCGGGCCGCGCCGGACCTGGTCCGGGCGGAGAGCCGGACGGCGTACGCCGAGTTGCACTGCCACACCAACTTCAGCTTCCTGGACGGGGCGAGTCATCCGGAGGAACTGGCCGAGGAGGCGGCGCGACTGGGCCTGACCGGGCTGGCGGTGACCGATCACGACGGCCTGTACGGGGTGGTCCGGTTCTCGCAGGCGGCCCGGGAGCTGCGACTGCCGACGATCTTCGGGGCCGAGTTGTCGCTGGGCCTGACCCGTCCGCGCAGTGGCGAGCCGGACCCGGAGGGCCCGCACCTGCTGGCGCTGGCGCACGGCCACGAGGGGTACGCCCGGCTGGCCCGGGTGATCTCCGAGGCGCAGTTGCGGGGCGGGGAGAAGGGCCGCCCCGACTACGGGAGCCTGGAGGAGACGGCCGAGCTGCTGCGTGATCACGTCCTGGTGCTGACCGGCTGCCGGAAGGGGGCGGTCCCGTCGGCCCTGGCCACCGGCGGTATTCCGGAGGCCGCCTACGAGCTGGATCGTCTGGTGGCGAACTTCGGCGCCCCGAACGTGGCCGTCGAACTGACCGATCACGGTGACCCGTACGACGGCGATCGTAACGACGTCCTGTTCGATCTGGCCCGCAGCCGTGGCCTGGAGGTGGTGGCCACCAACAACGTGCACTACGCGGCCCCGTCCCGCCGCCGGCTGGCGACCGCCCTGGCCGCGGTCCGGGCCCGCCGGAGCCTGGACGAGATGGACGGCTGGCTGCCCGCGGCCGGCGCCGCCCACCTGCGCAGCGGTGACGAGATGGCCCGCCGGTTCGCCGACTATCCGGGTGCGGTGGAGAACGCCGCGATGTTCGGCGGCGACCTCGCCTTCAGCCTGGACCTGGTGGCGCCGCGGCTGCCGGACTATCCGGTGCCGCCCGGTCACACCGAGATGAGCTGGCTGCGGGAGCTGACGATGCGGGGCGCCGCGGTGCGGTACCGGGACGACCCGAAGGCCTACGGGCAGCTCGAGTACGAACTCCGGATGATCGAGGAACTGGGCTTCCCCGGCTATTTCCTGGTGGTGTACGACATCGTCCAGTTCTGCCGGGACAACGACATCTACTGCCAGGGGCGGGGCTCGGCTGCCAACTCCGCTGTCTGCTTCGCGCTGTTCATCACGAATGTCGATGCGGTGAAGCACCGGCTGCTCTTCGAGCGGTTCCTCACCGCGGAGCGGGACGGCCCGCCGGACATCGACGTGGACATCGAATCCGATCGGCGCGAGGAGGTGATCCAGCACGTCTACCGCAAGTACGGCCGGGAACACACCGCCCAGGTCGCGAACGTCATCTCCTATCGCCCCAGGTCGGCGGTGCGGGACATGGCGCGGGCGTTCGGCTTCTCACCGGGCCAGCAGGACGCCTGGAGCAAACAGATCGACCGCTGGGGCGACGTCGTCGAAGCCGAGGACATCCCGGACAGCGTCCGCCTGGCCGCCAACGACGTGCAGAACTTCCCCCGCCACCTGGGCATCCACTCCGGCGGCATGGTCATCTGCGACCGCCCGATCATCGAGGTCTGCCCGGTCGAGTGGGGCCGGATGCCGGGCCGCACCGTGCTCCAGTGGGACAAGGACGACTGCGCCGCCGTCGACCTGGTCAAGTTCGACCTGCTCGGGCTGGGCATGCTGTCGGCGCTGCACTACGCCTACGACATGATCGACGACGAGCTGGACATCGGGACGATGCCGCTGGACGACCCCGAGGTCTACGCGATGCTGTGCCGGGCCGACTCGGTCGGGGTGTTCCAGGTGGAGAGCCGCGCCCAGATGGCCACGCTGCCCCGCCTCAAACCCCGCGAGTTCTACGACCTGGTCATCGAGGTGGCGCTGATCCGGCCGGGGCCGATCCAGGGCGGTTCGGTCCACCCGTACATCCGGCGCAAGAACGGTCTGGAGAAACCGGATGTGCCGCATCCGCTGATGGCCAACGCCCTGGCCAAGACGCTGGGGGTGCCGCTCTTCCAGGAGCAGCTGATGCAGCTGGCGATCGACGTCGCCGGCTTCGACCCGGCGGAGGCCGACCAGCTGCGGCGCGCCATGGGCGCGAAACGTTCCATGGAGCGGATGGAGAGGATCAAAACGCGACTGTACGAGGGGATGGCGGCCAACGGGATCACCGGCGCGCTCGCCGACGACCTGTTCGTGAAGCTCTCCGCGTTCGCCAGTTACGGCTTTCCGGAGAGCCATGCCATGAGCTTCGCGTACCTGGTCTACGCGAGCGCCTGGCTCAAGCGCTATCACCCGGCGGCGTTCTGTGCGGCGCTGCTCAACGCCCAGCCGATGGGCTTCTACTCGCCACAGACGCTTGTCGACGACGCGCGCCGGCACGGCGTCGAGGTACGGCGGCCGGACATCAACCGCAGCGACGCGGCGGCCACGCTGGAGACGACACCGGCGAGCCGGCACCGCAGCGAACCCGGCGAGCCGCCGCACGCATGGGGGCTGGGCGGTCCGGCGGTCCGGCAGGGGCTCTCCCGTATCCGTACGATCGGCGCCGACCTCGCCGAGCGGATCGAGCGGGAACGGCGTACCCATGGTCCTTATCGGTCGATGACGGATCTCGCACGGCGTACCGGATGCTCTGCCGGACATCTGGAGGCCCTCGCCACCGCCGATGCCTTCGCGAGTTTCGGGCTGTCGCGCCGGGAGGCGCTCTGGGCCGCGGGGGCGGCCGCCCAGGACAAACCGGACCGCCTTCCGGGGACGGTGACCGGCGTCGAGGCGCCGACCCTGCCCGGCATGAGCGATGTGGACGTGCTGGTCGCGGACGTGTGGGCGACGGGTCTGTCGCCGGAGACGCATCCGGCGCGGTTCCTGCGCGAGGAGCTGGACCGGGCCGGGGCGCTGCCGATCGAGAGGCTGGCCGAGGTGGAGGGCGGCACCCGGGTGCGGGTCGGCGGGATCGTCACCCACCGGCAGCGGCCGGCGACGGCGGGCGGCGTGACCTTCGTCAACCTGGAGGACGAGACCGGGATGTTGAACGTGACCTGTTCGCCCGGGCTGTGGCTGCGCTACCGGCGGGTGGCGCGGACCAGCGCGGCGCTGCTGGTGCGCGGGCGGCTGGAGAAGGTGGAGGGGGTGCTCAACCTGGTCGCGGACCGCCTCGACGCGGTGTCCCCGCCGGTCGCCTCCACATCTCGCGATTTCCGATGATTTGCACCTTTGGCGGTGTACGGTGCAGTCGAAGTCATCCGGGGGTGCATCATGATCCGTACGATGATCGGTCTTGCCACGGCGTTCGCCGTGCTCGCTGGACCGACCGGACCGGCAGCGGCCGCCGGTCCGTCGAAACTCACACTCGCCTACGAGGCCAAGTCGGTGCAGCTCACCTGCGGCCCCGCCGGCGGCGGCCACCCGCAGGCCGACCAGGCCTGCGCCACCCTGCGCGGCATCGGCGGCAACCCGGCGAAGCTCAAGGGCGGCGACTCGCTCTGCATGCTGCTCTACCAACCGGTCACGGCCAGCGTGAAAGGCACCTGGCGCGGCAAGGTGGTGAAGTGGCGGCAGACCTTCGGCAACAGCTGCGAGATGACCCGCGCCACCGGTGTCCTCTTCGACTTTTAGGTGGACGTCGCCGATAGGCTGCTCGCGTGGAGAAACTTGCTCGCGTGGACACTTCTGCGCGTACCGGCCGCCCGCACGTCACGGCCCGCACCGCCGCCGTCTGGGCCGTGCTCCGTCGTGAGCTCGACCGGCAGGCCGGCCGCGAGCTGACGGTGCTCGACGTCGGCGGCGGGACCGGCGGGTTCGCCGTGCCGCTCGCCGAGGCCGGCCACACCGTCACCGTGATCGACGCCAGCCCCGACGCGCTCGCCGCGCTCACCCGCCGCGCCGCCGACGCCGGTGTCGCCGACCGGGTCCGGGCCGTGCAGGGCGACGGCGACGCGCTCGCCTCCCTCGTCGAGCCGGGCAGCGCCGACCTCATCCTCTGCCACTCGGTCCTGGAGATCGTCGACGACCCGACCGGCGTGGTCGCCGCGATCGCCACCGCGCTCCGGCCGGGCGGCGCGGTCAGCATCCTGGTCGCGGGCCGGGCCGCGGCGATCCTCGGCCGCGCCGTCAACGGTCACCTCAAGGCGGCGTCCGCGCTGGTCACCGACCCGGCCGGCCGGGCCGGGCCGCGCGACACGCTGCTTCGCCGCTACGACGCGGCGGGCGCCACCGACCTGCTCACCACCGCGGGGCTCACCGTCGAGGACACCCAGGGGGTACGCGTGGTGGCCGACCTCCTGCCCGCCGCCGTGCTCGAGGAGGACCCGCAGGCTGTCCTGGATCTGGAGCTGGCGCTGAGCAACCGTGCGCCGTTCCGGGACGTCGCGTCCCAGCTGCACCTGTTCGCCCGCCGCCCGGCCGCCGCACCCACCGGCGCCGCCGAGACCACCGGCTCCTTCAGCGGGGTCGTCCCGGAGCGGTCGTGACCACCGGGGGCGGGCGGGAGTTGCCGCCGGTGCCCGAGGACGGGCTGCCTGCCGAGGCCTTCCTTCCCGTGACGCCCGCCTACGGCGCCGGCAGCCTGGCCGACCTGATGCCGAGCGTGTCCGCGGTGCTCGGGATGCCGGGGGCGGTGGACGTCCTCGGCCTGAGCGAGTCGCTGGCCGGGGTGGACCGGATCGGGGTGCTGCTGGTGGACGGCCTCGGGGCGTACCAGTTGCCGACGGCCGCGCCGTTCGCGCCGGTTCTCGCGTCCCTCTCCGGCCGGACCCTGACCACCGGATTCCCGTCCACCACACCGGTCAGCCTGGTGACCGTCGGCACCGGCGTCCCGCCGGGCGTGCACGGGATCCTCGGCTTCACCGTCCGGCGGCCGGACGGGCGGACGGTCAACCACATCCACTGGGGCGACGACCCGGACCCCTACCAGTGGCAGCCGGTCCCGACCGTGCTGGAGACCATGGCGGCCGCCGGGATCGCGGTCACCCTGGTCAGCCGCTCCCTCTACCGGGGAACCGGATTGAGTCTCGCGGCCAACCGGGGCGCCCGCTATCACGTGGCCGACGACGGCCCGGCCGTGGCCGAGGGCATGCTGGCGGCGCTGCGGTCCGGGCCCGGCCTGGTCTACGGCTACCACCCCGACATGGACAAGGCCGGCCACGAGTACGGCGTCGCCTCCCCGGCCTGGGAGGAGGCGGCCCGCGGCCTCGACGCGATCCTGGACCGGCTCGTGCACGAACTGCCGCCGGGCGCCGCACTGCTGCTGATCGCCGACCACGGGCAGCTCAACGTGCCCGCCGAACGCCACGACCTGGCCACCGGCCCTCTCGCCGACGGGCTGGCCGCGGTGACCGGCGAGCCTCGGGCCCGCTATCTGCACGTCACCGACGGGGCGCTGGACGACGTGCTGGCCACCTGGCGCGGCGTACTCGGTACGGACGCCCGGGTGATGCGCCGCGACGAGGCGATCGCCGAGGGCTGGTACGGCCCGGTGGCCCCGTCCCACGCGGGCCGGATCGGAGACGTGGTGGTCCTCTGCCAGAACCGGGCGGTGGTGGTCGCCTCCGGCTGGGAACCGCCGATGGCCGGCCGGCTGGTGGCCTACCACGGATCGGTCACGGCGGCCGAGATGACCGTACCGCTGTTGATCGTCCGATAAGATCTATTTGCGTCAGTCGATTTGTCCGCCTTCCGGCGGCAACTCTGCAGATCATGTATTGAGGCAGCTCACGGCGCGTGATCAGGGCCACATGCTGCGGTGACGGACGCGTTGTGCGGCCGGGTGATCGGTCTTTTGGGACGAACCGATCTTCCGGACATGGAAAATCACCCGCACTCGGCGGTCGTCCCGCTTTCCGACCCGCCAAGCCGCTCGTAGACTTGCGTGGTAAGGCAGCCGACGGCTGCCCCGCATCATCACACCTGCACCACCCCGACCCCACCACGGGGCCGGACATGCGCCCGGGGAGGAATGCCGTGCCGCTCTCGGAGCACGAGCAGCGGCTGTTCGATCAGATCGAGCGGTCGCTTGCCGAGGACCCCAAGTTCGCCTCGGCTGTGCGGGCCAGCGACCCGCGTTTCCACGCACGGCGCCGGCTCCTGGTTGCCGCGTTCGTGATCGTCACCGGCCTGGCGCTGCTCGTCTACGGAGCCGTCAGCCAGAACACGCCGCTCGGCGTCGCCGGATTCGTCGTGATGCTCGGATCGGCGGCCTTCGCCATGCAGTCACGCCGCCGCATCCAGGCGCCCGACCTGAAATCGGTCGGCGGCACCGCGTCACGGCGCACCCGCCAGAGTCGCAAGAGCGGCGGCTTCCTCGAACGTCTCGAGGACCGCTGGCGCCAGCGCCCGGAGGGGCATCGCTGACCCAGCCGAGCCGGCTCTGATCCGGCTCCCGACGAACGGCGGCCGATCCCGGCCGCCGTCGTCGTGCTTCCGCACGCCCGGTTCCGCTCCCGGCCCGCGCTCATGCCACTTCGCGCCTGCGCCGTCCCGCGCCCGAGGCGGCTCGCCTCGGGAGGTGCCTCGCGCCCGAGTCGGCTCGCGTCCGCGACGGCTCGCCGTTGGAGCCTTCTCCCGGCCCGTGTCGACTCGTGCCTGTGCCATCTCGCGTCCGCAGCGCCTCGTGGCTCGTGCCGTCTTGCCGACCGCCCGTCCGTTTCGCGCGAACGATGCGACGGGTGCGCCCATGCCGGGACAACCGCATACGCCCGGCGGCCGCGCTGCGGCCGTGATCCGGGCAGGCGTCGCGTGGTAGCCCGGGAACGACCTGTGTTCGGCAGGGCGGGCTGGCCGTACAGAAGAGGTGTCCGCCGGACCGAAGGTGTGCGCCGAACCGAAGATGCCGGCTGTACAAAGATGCCGCCCGCCCGAAAAAGGTGAAGGCGCCGTTGGGGAAACGGCGCCTTCGGCGGAGCTGGTGGTTCCGGCCGCCGGATGCGGCCGGACCAGGTGATCAGCGGGTGCGGGTCAGTAGCCGGCGGGGGTTGAAGCGGGTCAGCGACTCACGAAGGCCGGCGAGGCGTTCCGCGGACCTGGTGGACCACTCGCCCATGCCCCGGCGCCAGCTGAGCAGCACCGACGGCGGCAGCAGCGTGGCGCGGAGACGGATCCGGCGGGAGACCGATCCGGACATGCCGGAGCGGATCCGGCGGAGTGCCGACGTCAGCTCGGCGCCCTGGAGGGGTTGCCGGGCGTAGCGGGCGCGTTCCTCGGCCGTACCCAGCAGGGTCGCGGCCTCGGCCGGCTCGCCGGTCAGGGACAGGTCCCGGACCAGGCGCTGCGCGGTGACCCGTGGCGTCTCCGTCGGGTCCACCGGGACCTGGAAGTCGACCATCGAGTCGACCAACTCGTCCCACGCGGCGTGGGCGTCCTGGCGGGCCCGGCCGGTCTCTCCGGTGACGGTCAGGTCGGTGATGCCCTCCGCGGACAGGACCACCGGTGCTTCGGGGGCCGTGGCCGCATGCCTGCGCCTCCGCACCAGGACCCGGCGCAGGGCCGGGACCAGCAGGAGCGCGAGCACCAGGGCGATACTCGCGGCGATCCACAGGCCGGTCCAATCGGTCGTCTCGGTGGCCTGGCCGGTGGTGCCGCCCTGCTCCTCGCCGACGCCGGACTTGTCGGGGCCGTTGGCGGCGCCCGGGTCGCCGGACGAGTCCGGGACGGGTGCGCCGGCGTCCGCCGAGGTGGACGCGGTCGGGGCGGGCCGGTCGACGTCCGGCGCCCAGTTCGACGCGGAGCGGGCCGAACCGGTCACCCCGGCGGCCGGGGTGGCGTCGAACGGCACCCAGCCGAAGCCCTGGAAGTAGACCTCGGTCCAGGCGTGCGCGTTGCGGTTGGTGATCGTGTAGGTGCCCTCGCCGCCCGGGGTGCCGCGGGTGAAGCCGAACGCCACCCGCGCCGGGATGCCGGCTGCCCGGACCATCCAGGCCATCGCCGCCGCGTACTGCTGGCAGTAGCCGGCCTTGTTGTTCAGGAAGTCGGCGATCTCCGAGGCCTTGCCGGTGGTCTGGGTGGCCAGGCTGTACCGGAAGCCGTTGTCCTTGGAGAACCAGTTGTAGATCGCGCGGACCTTGTCGTAGTCCGTGGTCTTGCCCTTGATCAGGCTGGTCACCGCGGCCTCGACCGTGGCGTCGCCGGGGGTGGCGGTGTAGGCCATCAGCGCGTCGTTCGACGCCAGTGACGGGGCCTGCCGCAGCTGGTCGGCGGTGTACCGGGCCCGCAGATACGTGATGTCGTACTGCTGGTCACGGGTGGTGGTCCGGCCCGAGTAGAGCACCTGCTGGTTCTGGTCGTACGCCCACGAGCCCTTGAGGTCGCTCACCCCGAGCGCGTACGTGTACAGCGGCGCCATGTTCTGCTGAAGATCCTTGGAGACCTCCACCCGGGCCCGGTGCTCGGTGTAGGTGCTCAGCCGGGTGGCCGCCTGCCGCCGCGGATCGGGCAGGCCCAGATTCAGCGCGCCGCCCCGGGGCGACTCGTTGCCGAACCCGTTGTCGGTGAGTACGTCGGCGATCGCGAACCGCAGATAGAACGGTTCCGGCTCGTCGGTGGTGACCTTGAGCAGCGGAATCGTCGTGGTGTGGTTGAGCTGCCCGCTCAGCGAGGCGAACAGGTTGATCCGCCCGCCGGGGCCGTTGCCGCTGCCCGCCCCGGCCCCGGAGCCGCTCTGGGTGAGCTGGGTGAGCAGGCCACCCTCCACGGTCGGCACGGCCAGCGGCAGCACCACGGCCACGAGCATGCCGGCCACGCCGATCCGGCGGCCGGCCGCGGCCAGCGGGGACGGCTCCCAGACGTCGACGTCACGGCCGTCACCGGTGAAGCGGCGACCGAACCGGCGCACCCGGTCGACGTTGTCGGCGACGAGCAGCCACATGAAGCCGGCCGCGCCGATGACGAACGGGATCGCCGGGACACTCTCGGTGTAGACGGCGACCGGGATGGAGTAGATGGCCAGCATCGGCAGCCCGGCCAGGGCGGGCCGGCGGAACACGGCGGTCAGCAGGTCGACCACGATGGTGACCGCGCCGACACCGAGGACCGCGACGAACAGCAGACCGTCCCGGTCGGGGACCGGCACCCCGAAGGCCCGGGTGTCCTCCCCGGCCTGCCGGATCAGCTCCGCGAAATGGGCGAAGGTGTCCGGCTGCGGGATGATGATCTCTTTCCCGCTCGGGAAGATCCAGGTCAGCGCGAGGAGCAGGGCCAGCGTCATGCTCGCCGCCTGCGCCCACGTCGGGAACCGGAACGTCCTGGTGGTCACGGCGGCGCCCTCGATCAGCGCAACGGTGACCAGGCAGTACATGATCCAGGTCCAGGACTCGAAGATCGCGGTGAGCGGGGCGGCGGCGAGAAGCGTGGATCCCGCGGCCACCAGGCCGAGACGACGGCGCCCGGTCATCGGATCACCCCGCTGACCGTCGTCTCCGCCATCGCGGCGCGATAGGCGAAGCCCTGCGAACCGCGGGCCACACTCGGCCAGAGGGTGGCCAGGGTGTCGCCGTGTGTCACCGGCACCGACCGCCAGCCCGCCCGGACCAGGGCCAGCGACGCGGCGGCGTGCTCACGCTCCGCCTCCGCCATGCCCGACGGCACCCAGGTGGAGGAGTCGATCGCGAAGCCGATACAGGTCGCGCCGTTGCCGCGCAGGCCGCTGAGCAGCTCCGCCTCGGCGACCGTCAGCGCGCCGAACAGGCCGATCACCAGCCCGCCGTCGTTGCGCCGGCGGACGTGCTCGATCAGCACCGAGACGTCGCTGTTCTGGTCGGACTTCACATCGGCCAGAGTGTCCAGGATCAAGCCCTCACCACCGCCCTCGATCGCGTCGATGTCGGTACCCGAGCCGGTCACCAGGCGCACCTTGTAACCGGCCTCACGAAGATGGACCGCGACGCTGGCGGCCGCGGAGACGGCCCACTCGAAGCTCGCGGTCGGACCCTCACCACGGTGGGCGAAGGCCCGGGTGTCCAGCACGACCGTGGCCCGGCTCTCCCAGGGCTGCTCCTCGCGGCGGACCATCAGCTCACCGGTACGGGCGGTCGACCGCCAGTGCACCCGGCGCAGGTCGTCGCCGCGCCGGTACTCCCGGGTGGCCGCGTCGTCCTCGCCGTGCACCGCCACCGACCGGGCCCGGCTCTCGCCGGTCCCCGCATACTCGCCGGCGAGCCGCACCCGGGGGAGCGTGAACACCTGCGGGATCACGGTCAGCCGGTCGACGCTGGGGAACGAACGGGTCAGCTCGCACAGCCCGAACGGGTCGGTCAGCCGCACCATCAGCGGGCCGATCGGGTAGCGGCCGCGCACGTCGGCACGCACCGTGTACGCCACCGAGCTGGCCTGGTGCGCGCCGAGGCGCTCCAGCACGACCCGGGGGCGGCTGCCCAGCGCGTACGGCAGGCGGTCCTCCAGCAGCATGGTGCCGGTGGGCAGCCGGGACAGGTTCTGCAGGCGCAGGATGACCCGCGCGCTGGACCCGACCGGTGTCCGGGCCGGCTCCAGCGAACGGGTGCACGCCAGCTTGTACCGGCTGCGCCCGACATACCAGGCGGCCAGCAGCGGCAGGACGGCCAGCAGCACCGCCACCCGCAGCAGGTCACTCTCGCCGAGGATGAGCGCGGAGACCGCGGCGGCGACCGCCGCGGCCAGGAACGAGCGGCCGCGCGTGGTGAGTCCCCGCAGCGCCTCCCGCATCCTCACCGCCCCCGGGACTCGTAGGAGGCGCGGCCGTCCCGGGTGTCGTACGGATTACGGGCGTGCGGCAGTGGCAGCCGGTGCACGATCTCCGAGACGATGGCGTCGGTGGTACGCCGGTTGAGCTGCGCGTCCGCGGTCGGGATGATGCGGTGCGCGAGAACCGGCACGGCCAGCGCCTGGAGGTCGTCGGGGAGCACGTAGTCACGCCCCTCCAGCGCCGCCACCGCCTTGGCCGTGCGGATCAGCTGCAGCGTGCACCGCGGCGACGCCCCGAGCCGGATCTCCGGAGCCTCCCGGGTCGCGGTGACCAGGGCGATCGCATACTGCTGGACGGCGTCGGCGGCGTGCACCGCGCGGGCCGTCTCGATCAGCCGGCGGACCGTCGCCGCGTCCGTGACCGCACGCAGATCGTTGAGCGGGTCGTGATCGTTCTGCCCGGCGAGCATGGCCAGCTCGGCCCGCGGGTCCGGATAGCCCATCGCGATCCGGGCGGTGAACCGGTCCCGCTGCGCCTCGGGGAGGGGGTAGGTCCCCTCCATCTCGATCGGGTTCTGCGTGGCGACCACCATGAACGGCGCCTGCAACTCGTAGGTCGTGCCGTCGACGGTGACCTGCCGCTCCTCCATGCACTCCAGGAGGGCGGACTGGGTCTTCGGCGACGCCCGGTTGATCTCGTCGCCGACCACCAGGTTGGCGAAGACGGCACCCGGCTTGAACTCGAAGTCGCGCGTCTCCTGGTTGTAGACGCTGACGCCGGTCACGTCGCTGGGCAGCAGGTCTGGCGTGAACTGGATGCGCCGAACCGAGCAGTCGATCGAGCGGGCGAGCGCCTTGGCCAGTTTCGTCTTGCCGACGCCCGGCACGTCCTCGATCAGCAGGTGGCCCTCGGCGATCAGGACCGCGAGAGCCAGCCGCACCGTCGCGCTCTTGCCCTCGATGACCTGTTCGATGTTGGCCATGATGGCTTGGGCCGCGGCGCGGAATTCAGCGCTCGTCAGCGGGCCTGCCGGCTCGCCCCAGGTCGGCGTTGTCACGGGCCTCCTCCATAACGTGTCTACCCCCGTAGGGCGGAGATCACCCACCGTCAAGGGCACCGTAAGGTCGCGGGCGCCCAGCGGCCGTGGGCCTCCGGCGCTCGTTGCCCGTCCCCACAGGTTAGCCCCGTCCGCGCGCAACGCCGAAAGGCCTGATCGAGGGGGATTCGGACGAACAGGGGCCATCCGCCATCCCAGGCCGGTCGCCTGTGGACAGCCGGGAGTATGTCACGCGCCCGCCATACCGGTCGCCGTCCGTGACGGACGAGGGGTATCATCCACGCATGGCTCGGTCCGTTCTGCTCCTTAGCCGGCCGTGCTGATCCGCTAGACAAGCGGGCCAGGCACGGCAACCCCTCCTGTGCGAGGGGCTTTTTTATGCCCTCTTTCAAAGACGAGACGTAGACGAGATGGTGAAGATGAGCGACACCGAGACCCCGCCTTTCCGTTACACCGCGGCGCTGGCCGGCGAGATCGAGCAGCGCTGGCAGGACTTCTGGGACGCGAACGGGACGTTCCACGCGCCCAACCCGACCGGTGAGCTGGCCGACCCCGAACACCCCCGGGCCGGGGCGCCCAAGCTGCACGTGCAGGACATGTTCCCGTACCCGTCCGGTGCCGGCCTGCACGTCGGGCATCCGCTGGGCTACATCGGCACGGACTGTTACACCCGGTATCAGCGCCAGGCCGGTTACAACGTGCTGCACCCGATGGGCTTCGACGCGTTCGGCCTGCCCGCCGAGCAGTATGCGGTGCAGACCGGCACCCATCCGGCGGTCACCACGGCGGCGAACGTCGAGCGGTACCGGCAGCAGCTGCGGCGGCTGGGCCTGGCGTACGACGAGCGCCGCTCGTTCTCGACGACCGACCCGGAGTACTACCGCTGGACCCAGTGGATCTTCCTGCAGGTCTTCAACTCGTGGTTCGACCCGGCGGTCGGCAAGGCCCGCCCGATCGACGAGCTGATCGCGTCGTACGAGTCCGGCGAGCGTGGCCCGGAGTGGGCCGGCCTGTCCGCCGTCGAGAGGCGCAAGCTGATCGACGACCACCGCCTGGCGTACGTGAGCGAGGCCCCGGTCAACTGGTGTCCCGGCCTGGGCACCGTGCTGGCCAACGAGGAGGTCACCCCGGACGGCCGCTCCGAGCGGGGCAACTACCCGGTCTTCCAGCGCAGCCTGAAGCAGTGGATGATGCGGATCACCGCGTACGGCGACCGCCTGGTCGAGGACCTGGACGCGCTGGACTGGCCGGAGCCGGTCAAGCTGATGCAGCGCAACTGGATCGGCCGGTCGCGCGGCGCCCACGTCGACTTCCCGATCGGGGACGGCCGCATCCGGGTCTTCACCACCCGCCCGGACACCCTGTTCGGCGCCACCTACATGGTCCTGGCGCCGGAGCACGAGCTGGTCGAGTCGATCATCCCGGCGGTCTGGCCGGCCGGCGCGCAGGAGGTCTGGACCGGCGGTCACGCCACCCCGGCCGACGCCGTCACGGCCTACCGCGCCGCCGCCGCGGCCAAGACCGAGGAGGAGCGGACCGCCGACGGCAAGGTCAAGACCGGTGTCTTCACCGGCGCCTACGCGACCAACCCGGTCAACGGCGAGCAGGTCCCGGTCTTCATCGCCGACTACGTGCTGGCCGGCTACGGCACCGGCGCGATCATGGCGGTGCCCGGGCACGACGAGCGCGACTTCGACTTCGCCACGGCGTACGCGCTGCCGGTCGTCCGGACCATCGAGACGCCGGAGGGCTTCGACGGCGCCTATGTCGGCGACGGCGTCGTGATCAACTCGGGCTTCCTGAACGGCCTGAACAAGGACGAGGCCAAGGCCGCCATGATCGAGTGGCTGGAGGCCGAGGGCAAGGGCCAGGGGGCGACCACCTATCGCCTGCGCGACTGGCTGTTCAGCCGCCAGCGGTACTGGGGCGAGCCGTTCCCGATCGTCTACGACGAGACCGGCCTGCCGATCGCGCTGCCCGAGTCGATGCTGCCGGTCGAACTGCCGGACGTCGACGACTTCTCGCCGCGCACCTTCGACCCGGACGACGCGAACTCCGAGCCGGAGACGCCGCTGTCCCGCAAGAAGGACTGGGTGCAGGTCGAGCTGGACCTGGGCGACGGGCTGAAGACGTACACCCGCGAGACCAACACCATGCCCCAATGGGCCGGTTCCTGCTGGTACGAGCTGCGCTACCTGGACCCGAAGAACGAGAAGGTCCTGGTCGACCCGGAGAACGAGGCCTACTGGATGGGCCCCCGCACGCCCGGTGACGCCGGTGGTGTCGACCTGTACGTCGGTGGTGTCGAACACGCGGTCCTGCACCTGCTGTACTCGCGTTTCTGGCACAAGGTGCTGTTCGACCTGGGGCACGTCTCGTCGTTCGAGCCGTTCAAGAAGCTGTTCAACCAGGGCTACATCCAGGCGTACGCGTTCCGTGACGCCCGCGGCATGATCGTGCCGGCCGACGACGTCGTCGAGCGGGACGGCAAGTGGTACCTGGGCGACCAGGAGGTCTACCGCGAGTACGGCAAGATGGGCAAGGGCCTGAAGAACGTCGTCACCCCCGACGAGATGTGCGAGCAGTACGGCGCCGACACGTTCCGGGTGTACGAGATGGCGATGGGCCCGCTGGACGTCTCCCGTCCCTGGGACACCCGTGCCGTCGTCGGCTCCCAGCGGTTCCTGCAGCGCGCCTGGCGCCTGGTCGTCGACGAGGAGACCGGCGCCGTCCGGGTCGGCGACGAGCCGCTGGACCCGAAGACCCGCAAGATCCTGCACCGGATCATCGCCGGCGTCCGCGAGGACCTGGAGGAGCTGCGGTTCAACACGGCCATCGCCAAGCTGATCGAGCTGACCAACACGCTGACCCCGATGGGCACGGTGTCGCGGGAGGCCGTCGAGCCGCTGGTGCTGATGATCTCGCCGTTCGCGCCGCACCTGGCCGAGGAACTGTGGACCAGGCTGGGCCACGAGGGCTCCCTGGCGTACACGGCCTTCCCGGTCGCCGACCCGGCCCAGCTGGTCGCCGACGCGATCACCTACCCGGTGCAGGTCAACGGCAAGGTCCGCGGCCGGGTCGAGGTCTCCCCGGACACGACCGAGGACGAGGTACGCGCGGCCGCGCTGGCCGCCGTCGCCGAAGTGCTGGCCGGCAAGGAGCCGAAGAAGGTCATCGTGGTCAAGGGGCGCCTGGTCAGCGTCGTCGTCTGATCACTGGCCGGCCCGTCCCCGCGCCCGGTCGGCCACCGCCCCCCGCCGCCCGCTCCACGGGTTCGGCGACCACTGTTCGGAACGGCCCGCCTCCGCTGCCGGGGGCGGGCCGTCCGCCTGTTTGGATGGGCACATGCCTGAGGTGCTGTCCGTCGAACCGCTGACCACGCCCGTCGACGCGACCGTCCGGCCGCCCGGCTCGAAGAGCATCACCAACCGTGCTCTGCTGTGCGCCGCCCTGGCCCCCGGCACGTCCACCCTCACCGGGGTGCTCTTCGCCGACGACACCCGCGCCATGATGGGCGCCGTCGCCGCGCTCGGCGCCACCGTCGTCACCGACGAGCAGGCGTGCACGGTCACCGTCACCGGCATCGACCCGGCGGTGTCCGGCGGCGCCGGCACGATCGACGCCCGCCAGTCCGGGACCACCTCCCGCTTCCTCCTGCCGGCGGCGGCCCTCCTGCCCGGGCGCACCGTCGTCGACGGGACGGAGCAGCTGCGGGCCCGCCCGTTCGGCCCGGTCCTCGACGCGCTGCGGCAGATCGGCGCCGAGGTCGACGAGCTGGCCGCGCCCGGCTTCCTGCCGGCCGCCGTCACCGGGCCCGCACACGGCGGTCCCGTCGAGGTGAGCGGCCACATCTCCAGCCAGTTCCTCTCCGGGCTGCTGATGGCCGGGCCACTGATGGCACGCGGGCTGTCCGTTTCACTGACGTCGCCACTGGTCTCGGTCCCCTACGTGGAGATGACCAAGGCGGTGATGGCGGCGTTCGGCGTCACCGTCGACGGGCTCGACGTCACCGCCGGCGCCTACCGGCCCACCCGCTACGCGATCGAGCCGGACGCCAGCGCGGCGTCCTACTTCCTCGGTGCGGCGGCCATCACGGGCGGTCGGGTCACCGTTTCCGGCCTGGGCGCGGAGAGCCTCCAAGGGGATGTACGGTTCGCCGACGTCCTGGAGCGGATGGGGATGTCGGTGAGCCGTACCGCGGACTCGTTGACCGTCCGCGCCACCGGCAGCCTCCGCGGCGTCGACGTCGACATGGCCGACATCTCCGACACCGCACAGACGCTGGCCGCCGTCGCCGTCTTCGCCGACTCCCCGACCCGGGTCCGCGGCATCGGCTTCATCCGCGGCAAGGAGACCGACCGGATCGGCGCCGTCGTCACCGAACTCCGCCGCGCCGGCATCGACGCCATCGAGGACGCCGACGGTTTCACCATCCACCCCGGAGTGTCGCAGCCGACCCGCTTCGCCACCTACGAAGACCACCGCATGGCGATGAGCCTCTCCCTGATCGGCCTCCGAACCCCCGGCATCGAGATCAGCGACCCGGGCTGCGTCGCCAAAACCTACCCCGCCTACTTCACCGACCTAGCCACCCTCTGACCCCTCACCCCACCCCACCCCACCGCCACCCGCACCCGCACCGCACCCGCGCCCACCACCCGGCTCGTGTCACCGCCCGCGCTTCGGTCCCGCCCGGTTTCCACCGCCAACGTCGCGGCCCGTCGCCCCCCTCGTGCGGTTTCCATCGGCCTGCGTCACGGTCGGTCGCCCCTTTCGTCCGGTTTCCGTCGGCGTGCGTCGCGGTCTGTCGGCCGGTTTCGTCCGGTTTCCGTCGGCCTGCGTCGCGGTCTGTCCCCGGTTTCGTCCGTTTCCCCATGGGGGTGCGTCGCGGTGTGCCGCCCGGTTTGGTCTGGCTCCCATCGGGCTGCGTCGCGGTGTGTCGCCCGGTTTCGTGCGGTTTGAAACGGCCTGCGTCGCGCTGTGTCGCCCGGATTTTGTTGGCTTCCGTTGCGGTCTATCGCCCGGATTCGTCTGGTTTCCATTTCCCTGCGTTGCGGTCTGTCTCCCCGGTTTCCGTCTATCCGCTGCCCAGCTCACACCGTCTGTCCGCAGTCCGGCTTCCGTCGAGACAGTGTCCTGCGCTCCGGTGCATGCCGGTGGCCGCCGATCTGGGGACTGACCGCGCAACGGTGAATCACGCCCGGCTGGTCCTCACCGCTGCCTCAAGCGGTGTGAGACAGCGGTGACGGCCAGCCAGCCATCTCTGCTCGGCCGGCCCGGCATGGCTCTACTCGGCTGGCCCGGCGAGATCGGCGGCTACCGCGGCATGCAACGGAACGCAGGACACTCCCGCCGATCTTGCCCGACCCGCCATCACCTCCTGTCTCAAGACCGCCGAACCAGCGCTGGCAGCCAGCGGAAGGGATCCCGCTGGCCGTCACCGCTGTCTCGCGGCGCTCGAGACAGCGGTGGGGGCCAGCCGGGCGGGATCCGGCTGGCTGTCACCGCTGTCTTAAGCGCGCTGACACAGCGGTGGGGACCAGCCAGGGGTGATTGAGAATTGCGCGGGTGGTCCCTGCTTCGGCTTTCACTGGCCTGGGGCAGCTTTCGCGCGTCGCTGACAAGCGGCCGTTTGCCGCGGTTGCGGTAGCCGGCGCACACGATTGCGGATCGTGGTGTCTCGTCGTCGCTATCACGGTGACGAGCGCACACGGAAGGCCGATCGTGTGCGCTTACCCGTGTGATGGCAACGATGGGGGCACACGTACCGGGATGGTGTGTCCTGGCCGTCGTTGTCACCGCGGGTTTGCTGCCTCGGTGGAGATCGAGTAGTCAGCGTGCTTGTGGTGACTCGGGTGGCCCCCGCGGTAGATCACCACGGGAGTGGCTTCGATGAGCGGGCAGCCAGCCCGGCGGCCGCGTTGTGGTCCTGGCCCGGGGCTGCGTCGCGTGGACCCGGCGGAACAGGATCTTCGCGGTTGTCGGCGGGGTGGCCGTACAAGAAGGGCGGTTTTGGAGCGAAGTACGCCTTCGGTGAGTCGCCGGCCGGTTGTGAGATCGGGTGGCGTCGCGGGGTGACGTCTTCGGTTGGTCGCCGACCAGGCGTGAGGATCGGTGGCGTCGCGAGGCGATGGGCAGCTGTTGGCCAGCCCGTCGGAGTTGGTCCGGCCAATCGGTGTGGTCCGGCCAGTCGAGGTGGCCCACCCAATCGGAGGTAGCCCGCCATCGGAGGTAGCCCGGGTAATCGGAGGCAGGCCGGCCAGCCAAAGGTAGCCCGGACGGGACGGCCGGTGGCCGGGCGGAGCGGTGGGTCGCCTGGCGGGGCAGTGGGGGCTTCCGGCGGGCGGTGGGCCGCCTGGCGGGTGAGGGAAGTCGCCTGGCGAGTGGGGGAAGTCGCCTGGGGGTGAGGGAAGTCGCCTGGCGGGTGGGGGAAGTGGCTCGGGAGGTGGGTGCGGTCAGGCGGGGGTGGCGTCGCGGCGGGCGGTGTGTCGCCAGCGGAGGATGATCGCGGTGGAGAGGATGAAGCTGATCGCCGCCGGGGCGAGGGTCAGCAGGTTCATCTCGCCGGGGGCGGCGACCGCGGCGCCGATGATGGCGTAGGTGACCGTGGACGGGATGGCGGCGATCGTGGTGCCGATCAGGTAGCGGTTGCGGCAGACGCTGGTGGTGCCGTAGGCGTAGCCGACCAGGCCGAACGGGGCCAGCGGAAGGAAACGGACCAGCAGGACCGCGGCGAGGCCCCGGCGGTTGAGCCAGCCGTCGAGGCGGGCGAGGCGGCTGCCGGCGCGGGCCTGAAGGGCACCGCGGCCGGCCCAGCGGCCCGCGTAGTAGGTGGCGACCGCGGCGATCACCGCGGCGGCCAGAGCGGCGGCACCGCCGGTGACGGCACCCAGGAGGGCGCCGCAGGTCATGGTGATGAGCGTACGCGGCACGAGCACCGACAGCAGCATGCCGCCGAGGACCGCGACCGCGACGACCGCGCTGGGGCCCATCGCCGACAGTGTCTCGGCGATCTCCTTGAGCGGGAGGAGCGCGGCGACACCGGCGAGAGCTGCCACGCCGGCTGCGAGCAGGGCGAACCGGATGAAGCGTCGTCTCCACCCGGTGGTGGGGCCGGCTTGCTCAACTGCCTGAGGGTCCGCGGGCTCGGTGCCCCGCGGGGCGATCAGGTTGTCGGTCATGCAGGCCTACCGCCCCAACTGTCGTCGGTTATGGACAAGGTCTCAGGATCGGGTCACGCCGGGCTCGCCGCGGCCAGTCGTTCGGACCGGAGCCGGTCGGCCCAGGTGTCGTCAAGAGGGGCAAGCCTATCCGCGCCGGTCGCCCATCGCAGTAGCAGATCGGCTATCGCCGGGTTGCGGGCGAGCGCCGGGCCGTGCGAGTAGGTGCCGAGGATCTTGCCGGCCCAGGCGCCCTCGGTCTGGCCGTCGTTGCCGATCCCGGCGGTCACCCGGGCCAGCGGTGCCGCGTGGGCGCCCAGGTGAGTACGCCCGCCGTGGTTCTCGAAACCGGTCAGCGCGGGCAGGCCGAGCCGTGGGTCGATCTCACCGCGGAGTTCGCCGACCGCCCGGGTCTCGCCCCGGTCGGAGCTGATGTCCAGCAGTCCCAGTCCGGCGCACTTGGCCCCCTTGGCAAAGAACGAGTGACCGAGCAACTGGTAACCGGCGCAGATGGAGAGGACCGCCGCACCCTGGGCGACGGCCTGGTGGAGGCCGCCGTCGGCGAGGAGGCGCTGGGCGGCCAGGGCCTGCGGGCCGTCCTCACCGCCGCCGATCAGGTAGATGTCGGCGGTGTGCGGCATCCGCTGGTCGGAGCGGACCTCGTAGGTCTCGGCCGGGATGCCGCGGTCGGCGGCGCGGCGGGCGAGGATCAGCATGTTGCCGCGGTCGCCGTAGGTCGAGAGCAGATCGGGGTAGATCCACACGATCCGCAGGGCCTCAGTTGACACGGTCCAACTCCGCTCGGATGTCCTGGAACGCCGTGTAGTTGGCGATCACCTCGAGGCGGCCGGGCGGCACCGACCGCAGCGCCTCGTCGAATGTCTGTACGTGCCGGAACTGCACCTGGTTCACCTGGAGCCGCACGGCCAGGTCGTACGCCCGGTCGCCGGTGATCAGCACGGGGCGGTCACGCAGCGGCGAGAAGTCGACGTCGTAGAGCCACGACGTGTCGAGCCCGTCGGGGTCGCGGGCGTTGATGGAGAGCAGGGTCGGCGCCTGGTCGGCCATGTCGAAGGCCTCCAGCCAGCTTGCCGGGTTCTTCGCCAGCAGCAAGCGGATGTTGCGGCCGTCACGGTCGACCTGGGCGTAGCGGCCGGCGATCGACGCCACCCGGGAGAGCCGGGGGAGTGCCTCTATCGGGCGGACCCCGAACTCGGCGGCCACGGCCAGCGCGGTGGCCGCGTTGCCGATGTTGACCCGGCCGGGCAGCTGCAACTTGACCAGGTGCCAGTCGCCACGGGGGTCGATGACGCCCTCGTCCTCGACGATCCACTGTGGGCGCGGGCGGCGCAGCGGGCAGCCGGTGCACCACCAGTCACCCTGCTGGCGCTCGATCGGGTGGCCGCTCTCCGGGCAGACGAACGAGTCGTCGAGCCAGCGCTGGCCGGCGCTGAACCAGGTGATCTGCCGGCTGCCGGAGGCCGCCCACACCACCATCGGGTCGTCGGAGTTGGCGACCACCCGGATCTCGGGGTGGCCGGCGAGTGCCGTCTTCCACAGCTGCGCCATCATCGCCACCTCCTTCGCCCGGTCGAGCTGGTCGCGGGAGAGGTTGAGCAGCGCCACGACCTTGGGCCGGGTCTGGTCGATCACCTGCGCCAGGTAGTGCTCGTCCACCTCGAGGACCGCGAAGGGGGTGTGTCCCTCCTTCGCCAGCGCGGAGGTGTGGCCGGTCGGCATGTTGGCGCCGAACGAGTTGGTGGCGACCCGGCCGAGGACGCCGACCGCGGCTGCGGTGAGCCGGGTGGTCGTCGTCTTGCCGTTGGTGCCCGAGACCAGCGCGACGGCACGGCCGGCCGCGAGGTGGGTCAGGAGGTCGGGATCGATCTTGAGGCCGATCCAGCCGCCGATCACCGAACCGTCGCCGCGGCCCGCGGCCCTGGAGAGCGCGGCCGCGGTCTTCGACACGGAGGTCGCGACCTTGGCGATGAGAGGCATTCCGTCCGTCACGCCAGCGAGGGTACCGGACTCCAACGTCACGTCGCGTTGCCAGACCGTCAAGATCACGGTGTGGACGGTGTTTTCCCCGGTCCGGGCTTTTCGGACGTCTGGCACGGTGGTGACGGGACTATTTGTGTGTTCTGTTTCACCCGTAACCATCAACTGTATGTAGCTGTGTCACTACGTAACGTGGGCGCATTTGTCACGCGGCGGTAACAAACTGGACACCGACAAGTGTGCCAATTACGCACGGTGACTATCCCCACGCTGACGATCATGGGCCGACTCGGGTACCAAGGATCAGCCGGAGGCATTCCGCCGCCGGCCGCACCGGATCGGTTCACGCCGAGCCCTGCCCCGGGCCGGACCAGTGCGACACCGCAGTTGAGCCACACCAGACAAGGCATTCGGGGGCAGGGACGGGGGACCCAATACCGGTCTTCCCCGCGCCGCACGACGTTGCGTGGCGCCGTGGGAAGACCTTGGGGTGAAGCCGCCCACCCGCGGCCGGGCACACCTTCCCGCCCGAACCCGACAGCTAACCTCGCAGGCGTGCCGGAGGGATCTCTCTACCGTGCACGAACACAGTTCGAGCCGGCGCCGCCGCGCGTCCATCGGCACCGGAACCGTCGCACTGTCCCTGGGTCTCTGCCTCTGTGCCGGGCAGTTGATCGCCGCATCACCCGCGGCGGCCGCAACGACCCCCGCCGTCACCCCGGTCGCCGCCGCGGCGGCCGCGCCGAAGGTCACACCTTCGATCTGGGCCAGTGGCGCCCGGACCGTCAAGTGGGGTTCCACCCTCAAGGTCACCGCCAAGGTGATCGACCCCACCACCAAGAAGGTCGCCAAGGGCACCGTGCGCCTTCAGGGCTACACCAACGGCGCCTGGCGTACGTGGGACACCGCCACCGTGAGGAACGGCGTGGTGTCGCTTACCGCCAAGCCGACCACCACCGCGTGGGTCCGCACGGTCTTCACCGGCAGTGGGTACAACCAGCGGGGCACCGGCAGGTTCAAGGTGACGGTCAAGGCCAGCGGCGCCAAGGTGCTGGCCGAGGCCAAGAAGCACAGGGGCGCGCTGTACAAGTTCGGCGCCTCCGGTCCCAAGCGCTTCGACTGCTCGGGCTACACCAAGTACGTCTACAAGAAGACGACCGGCAAGAACCTGCCGCACAAGGCGAACTCGCAGCAGAAGCACGGCAAGGCCGTCGCCAAGAGCAAGAAGCAGGTCGGCGACCTGATCGTCTTCCGCAACGGCTCGTACGGTTACCACGCCGGGATCTACGCCGGCAACGGCTACATCTACGACTCGCCGCGCACCGGGGCCAGGGTCGGCAAGCACAAGATCTGGAACAACAACTACGTGGTACGCCGCCTGGTCGCCTGACCGCATGACCGGAGCCCGGCAGCGGCGCAGTAAGTGCCGCATGACCGGAGCGCGGCAGCGGCGCAGTAGGTACCGCATGACCGGAGAGCGGCAGCGGTAAGTGCAGCGGCGCAGTAAGTAAGGAATAGCAATGACGCCCGTGGGGCGTGACCCGGACCTGGGTCACGCCCCACGGGCGTCTGTCGTGTCCGGGCGATGTGGAGTCCGCGATGGGCCTCCCTTCTCCTCCCCGGGCGGCCCCACTTCGCTCCACCGGGGCCGGAATCCGGTCCTCGCCGGGCATTTCGGCGGGTGTTTTCCGCCGGCGACGCCTCGATGTCGGAAACCGGACGTTGTTGATCATGGTCACGCCCTCCACTCGGCCCCACCGCCTGTGAACTGGGATTACGTCCGTGAGAACGGCTCGTGAGGGTTTGCTTTTGGGTTGCAGGTGGAGGGAAGTGGAGTAGAGTGGGGCGCAGTGGCAGGGCGGAGGAGCGACGCCGGACCTGCCGGCCCGAGTTGACAGGCGACCAGCTCCCTCCGCGATGGGGCGGCCGCCACGGCAAAGGGGTGGGGGCCGATGTTTCTCGGCACGCACACCCCGCGCCTGGACGAGAAGGGCCGGCTGATCCTCCCGGCGAAGTTCCGTGATGAGCTGGCGGGAGGTGTCGTGATCACCAAGGGACAGGAGCGCTGTCTTTACGTGTTCCCGATGCCGGAGTTCCAGCGCATCGCCGGCCAGCTGCGCGAGGCACCGGTCACGAACAAGGCGGCCCGGGCTTACAGCCGGGTCTTCTTCGCGAGCGCGCACGACGAGGTTCCCGACAAGCAGGGCCGGGTGACTATTCCGGCCCATTTGCGGGAGTATGCCAGCCTTGGTCGTGATCTCGTGGTGATCGGCGCGAGCACCCGGGTCGAGATCTGGGACAAGCAGTCCTGGGATGACTACCTCTCGGCGAGCGAGGAAGAGTTCGCCGACATCGAGGAGGGGGTGCTGCCCGGCGGACTGTAGGGCGTGGCACTCGGTGGGCCGCTGGTCTCGGCCCGGACGCCACTGCCGCCGTACTGCGAGATCTCCAGCCGCTCCCGCTCCTGGCGCCTCTTCCCCGGCGCCAGGCGCGTGTCCGGGGCCGGTTCGCCGGCCCGGGACATGAGAGCGGATGGGGATCTGGCGGTACGGACGGGCGACCGGGCCGGGCGGTAATCGGTGACGAACGAGTGAGACGCGAGCGGGCACGGCAATGGGGGTCGACATGGGGGAGCCGCGGGGCACGCACGTGCCGGTGTTGCTCGAGCGCTGCCTCGAGCTGCTCGATCCCGCCCTCACGCTGCCGGGCGCCGTCCACGTCGACTTCACGCTGGGTCTGGGCGGGCACGCCGAGGCGGTCCTGGAGCGGTATCCCGACGTCGTCCTGATCGGACTCGACCGGGACACCGAGGCGCTGGCCCACTCCCGGCACCGGCTGCTCCGTTTCGGTGATCGCGCGCACCTGGTCCACGCCGTCTACGACGAGCTGCCGCGGGTTCTCGAGGAACTGGGGATCCCGGCGATCCACAGTGGGCTCTTCGACCTCGGGGTCTCGTCGTTGCAGCTGGACGAGGCGGACCGCGGCTTCGCGTATGCGCAGGACGCGCCTTTGGACATGCGGATGGACCAGTCTCGCGGGATGACCGCGGAAGAGGTCGTCAACACGTACGAGCCGGGTGATCTTGTTCGCGTTTTGCGGCAGTACGGCGAGGAGAAGTTCGCGCCGCGGATCGTCTCGTCGCTCGTGCGGGAGCGGGCGAAGGGGCGGATCACCTCCACGGCCCGGCTTGCCGAGCTCGTGAAGGACGCCATTCCGGCCGCCGCGCGGCGAACGGGTGGAAATCCCGCAAAAAGGACATTCCAGGCACTACGCATTGAGGTGAACAGGGAGTTGGAGGCGCTCGAAGGGGCGGTTCCGGCCGCTCTGGACGCGTTGGCACCGCACGGGCGACTTGTGGTGATGAGCTATCAATCGCTGGAGGACAGGATCGTCAAGCGCGAACTCGCCGCGAGGTCGCGCAGCACCGGGCCGGTCGACCTTCCGGTCGAGCTCCCGGGCACCGGTCCCAGCCTCCGGCTCCTGACCCGCGGGTCGGAGCCGCCCAGCGAGGCGGAGGTGGCGGCGAACCCGAGGGCGGCCTCGGTGAAGCTGCGCGCGGTGGAACGGATCGACGAGCAGGAGCAGGCGAACAAGTTCGAGAAGGCGTTCGGAGCCGGCCGCGAGCGGCCCCGAATGTCTACAACGCGTGGGGGACGAGGGCGGATACGCCCTGGGGCGAAGGTAGAGGGGGAGGGACGAGCATGAGCGAGCGATCCGAAGCGCCGCGGTCGGGGGGCCGATCGGCGCAGCCGCGCACCACGCGCCGGAGCAGCCGCGATGCCGAGACCACGAAGGGTGGTGCGCGGGGGGCGCGCCGGCCCGAGCCGGCCGACACGCGCCGGTCAGGGATCCGGAGCCGGGGGGCTCAGGATCCGGCCGCGCCGGTCGACGGCGCCACCGCGCTGTCGATCGAGGTGACCGGCGACACGCCGCCGATCCCGGGCCGTCCGCGGCTCTGGGTGGCGCCGCCGCTGCCGGTGCGGGCACCGCGCGCCACCTTCGCCGCGGCGATCATCGCCGTGGTGCTGGTCGGCGTGGTCGGCATCCTGCTGATCAACACCAAGACCATGGAGCAGTCGTTCCGGCTGGACGCCCTCCGTAAGGAGAAGTCCGCGCTGGACCAGCGGCAGCACGACCTGGAGCGGCAGATCGTCGACGCGTCCGGGCCGGGCAAGCTGCACGCCGCCGCGAACCGGCTGGGCCTGGTCCGGGCCGACAAGCCGGCGGTCATCTGGCTGCCGAACGGCGACATCGTGGGGATGCCGGTGCCCGGCAAGGGCCCGACGGCGCCGACCACCGACGACGGTCTGCGCGAGAGCGGCGCGCCGTCCACCGCGGTCGAGCGGTAGGCCCGCATGTCGCCGCGAGCCGACGACGAGACACCGCGCCGGGGCACTTCACCCCGGCGCGGTTCGTCGCGTGACATGCCGGGTGACGAGCCGGAGGAGACTCCGCGCGACAACCGGCGCGGCCGTTCCAGCATCGGGGAGGCGCGCGCCTATACCCCGCGGGGGCGGACCGTGGCCGAGCGTGGCCGGCTGCCGCGCGACACCGGCCGCAACACCGACCCGTTCCGGCCGGCACTCCAGGTGCTCGACGGCGGGGAGAGCGGCCAGCGGACCCGGGGACGCGGCCGGACCACCGAGCCGCCGCCCCAGCGCGAGCAGGCCAAACCCCGTGAGCAGACCAAACCCCGCGAGCCGGCCAAGCCGCGGGAGCAGCCAGCACCCAGGACGAAGACGCGGGAGCCGGAGAAGACCCGCGAACGGGCCCGGACCCGGGAACCGCAGCGGTCCCGGGAACCGGAGCGCCGGAGGCCGGAGCCGCGGACCAGGGAGAAGACCAGAAGGCCGGTCCCCGCGGAGCCGCCGAAGCTCGCCAGCAGCAGCCGGCGACTGCGGCTCGGCACCGTCCTGGCCCTCTCGCTCTTCGTCACCATCGGCGTACGGCTCGTGGTGTTGCAGGTCGCCACCTCCCCGGAGGAGGCGGCCAGCCTGCTGGAGCTGCGGGAGAACAGGCTGACCAGCGTCACGCTGCCGGCCCCGCGCGGCCGCATCCTGGACCGCAACGGCAACGTTTTGGCGCACAGCGTGGAGGCGCGGTACGTCTACGCCGACCCGGAGAACAAGAAGCTCCAGGAGGACGTCGCCGGCACCGCCGCGAAGCTGGCCCCGCTGCTCGGCGTCCCGCATTCCGAGCTGGTCGAGAAGATGCAGCGCAAACAGGTGATGGGCCAGTGGTCGAAGTTCCGTTACCTGGACCGTGGTGTGGACCTGCCGATCGCCGACCGGATCGACGCCCTGAAGCTGCCCGGCATCTACACCCACTCCGACGAGCGGCGTGACGTGCCCGGTGGCGACCTCGCGTCGAACCTGATCGGGTTCACCGGCGAGGAGGGCCGCGGTCTGGAGGGCCTGGAGGCGCGCTACGACGACCTGCTGCACGGCGCCGACGGCAAACGGGTCTTCGAGATCGGCACGGGCAAGCTGAACAAGCCGATCCCGGGTGGGTTCCAGCAGGACGTCGAGGCCCGGCCGGGTAGCTCGCTCCAGCTCACCATCGACCAGGACCTGCAGTTCCAGGTGCAGCGGGTGCTCGACGCGGCGGGCAAGAAGAAGAACGCGAGGGTCGGCGGCGCGGTGGTGCTCGACGCCCGTACCGGGGAGGTGCTGGCCCAGGCGAGCTACCCCCTGTACAACGCGGCGAAGCCGAACGCGGTCGACCCGATCGAGCGGATCGACATGCCCAGCAGCGTCGTCACCGACCCGGGATCGAGCCACAAGGCCTTCATCTTCGGCGCGGCCCTCCAGGAGGGTCTGGTCAAGCCGGACGAGGTGATTGCGATCGGCCCGGCGATCAAGAAGGGCGACACCCTTTTCAAGGACACCCACCCGCAGGACAAGGGCACCCGGATGACTCTGCCGGGATTGCTCGCCTTCTCCTCGAACGTGGGAACCATCCTGCTCGCCGACCGGCTCGGCCCGGACAAGGTCTACGAGTACCAGCAGAAATTCGGGCTGGGCAAGGCGACCGGTGAGGGCATGCCGGCCGAGGCGGACGGCGACCTGCTGGAGACGGCCGACTGGAGTGGATCCTCCTACGGCTCGGTGCCGATCGGGCACAGTGTGTCCGCCACGCTGATCCAGATGGCCGCCGGGTACGGCGCGATCGCCAACGACGGCGTCTACATCCAGCCGCACCTGATCAAGGCGACCATCTCCGGCGAGGACGGCACCGAGACCCCGGCCGCCGCGCCGTCGACGCACCGGGTGCTGGACACCGAGGTGGCCCGGGAGCTGCGCCTGATGATGGAGGCGGTGACCACCGTCAAGGACGCCACCGGCCTCGCGGCCCAGGTCCCCGGTTACCGGGTGGCGGGTAAGACCGGCACCGGCAAGCTGCTCGTCAACGGCCAGTACACCAGCAACAACGCCAGCTCGTTCGTCGGCATGGCCCCGGCCGAGAACCCGCGTTACGTGATCGCGGTGTCGATGGACGTCAGCAGCGGCGGCGGCGGTGACGTGGCGGCGCCGGCGTTCAGCGAGATGATGTCCTACGTCCTCCTCCAGAACCACGTGCCACCGTCCGGTAGCGAGGCACCAGATTTCAAGATCAAGGAATGACGCGGGTCGCATGGCGTTGACGACGGCCCGTCGAAGACGGGGTAGGGTCTGACGCCGTGTCCGGCATTCCACGTCCCGAGACCGTGGAGCCGTGCCTGCTGGCGCGGCTCGCGGAGCTGTTACCGGCAGATCTGACCGGCGGTGACGTCCCGGTCACCGGTGTAACACACAGTAGTCGGGAGGTGCGTCCGGGTGATCTCTACGCGGCGCTTCCCGGCGCCAACCGGCACGGCGCGGAGTTCGTGGCGGACGCCGCGCACGCCGGCGCCGTCGCCGTCCTGACCGATCCGGCCGGTGCCCCCGCGGCCGTCGCCGCGGGGCTCCCGGTCCTGGTGGCCGACGACCCGCGGGCGGTGCTCGGTGCGGCCTCGGCGGCGATCTACGGGGAGCCGTCACGGCGGCTCACCATGATCGGCGTCACCGGGACGGCCGGGAAGACCTCCACGTCGTACCTGGTCGAGGCCGGCCTGCGGGCCGCCGGCCGGGTGACCGGGCTGGTCGGCACGGTCGAGACCCGGCTCGGCGACCTGGTGGTCAAGAGCGTGCGGACCACACCGGAGGCCACCGACCTTCAGGCGATCCTCGCGACCGGCGTCGAGCGCGGCGTCGAGGCGGTGGTCATGGAGGTCTCCAGCCACGCGCTGGTGATGGGCCGGGCCGGCGGCATCCGGTTCGCGGCCGGCGGGTACACCAACTTCGGCCAGGACCACCTCGACTTCCACCCCACCTCGGAGGACTACTTCGAGGCCAAGGCGCGGCTCTTCGACGGCCGGTCCGCGGCCGAGGTGCTCAACTTCGACGACCCGGCGCTGCGCCCGCTGTTCAAGCCGTCGACGATCACCTACTCGGCGGCCGGCGACCGGGCCGCGAGCTGGTGGGCCTCCGACGTGCGACCGTCCGATTTCGGTCAGCTCTTCACGGCACACGGCCCGGACGGTCTGACCGTCGAGACCGGCGTGACGCTGCCCGGCCTGCACAACGTCGCGAACGCGTTGCTGGCACTGGCCCTGCTGGTCGCGGTGGGCGTGGACGCCCGGGTCGCGGGCGCCGGCATCGCCGCCTGCCGCGGCGTTCCGGGCCGGCTGGAGCTGGTGGACGCGCCCGGGGAGATCCTCGGCGTGGTTGATTACGCCCACAAGCCCAACGCGATCGTCGCGGCCCTCACCGCGCTGCGCGGGCTCGCCACCACGCGCGGTGGCCGGCTGATCTGCGTCATCGGCGCCGGCGGCGACCGCGACCAGGGCAAACGGCCTCTGATGGGCGCGGCCGCGGCCGAGGGCGCCGACCTGGTGATCATCACCGACGACAACCCCAGGACCGAAGACCCCGCTGTCGTACGGTCGGCGGTCCGCGTGGGCGCGGAAGAGGCCTCCACGCCCGCGAAGATCATCGAAGTTGCCGGCCGGCGCTCCGCCATCGGTGAGGCGGTCCGACTGGCCGCCGCCGGTGACGTGATCGCGGTGCTGGGCAAGGGCAACGAACTCGGCCAGGAGGTGAACGGCGAGGTGCTGCCGTTCGACGACCGTATCGAGCTGGCCGTCGCTCTGGAGGCGCGCGCATGATCCCCCTGACCCTGGCGGAGATCGCCGAGATCACCGGTGGCCGGGTCGTCGGCGACCCGTCGGTGACCGTGACCGGCGACCTCGAGTACGACTCCCGCAAGATCGGACCGGGCGGCCTGTTCCTCGCCTTCGCCGGTGAGAAGGTCGACGGCCACGACTACGCGGAGGCCGCCGTGGCGGCGGGCGCCGCGGCCGTGCTGGGCTCCCGGGACACCGGGGTGCCCGGCGTCGTCGTCGAGGACCCGCTGGCCGCGGTGGCCGCCCTGGCCCGGGCCGTGGTGTCCCGGCTGGACCGGCTCACCGTGGTCGGGCTGACCGGCTCGTCCGGCAAGACCACCACCAAGGACTACATCGGGCAGCTGCTGTCCCGGCTCGGGCCGACGGTGGCGCTGCCCGGCTCGCTCAACAACGAGCTGGGTTTCCCGTACACCGTGCTCCGGGCCTCGGAAGAGACCCGGTTCCTGGTGCTGGAGATGGGCGCCCGCGGGATCGGGCACATCCGGTACCTGACCGAGATCGCCCGCCCGTCGATCGGCGTGGTGCTGAACATCGGCGCGGCGCACATCGGCGAGTTCGGGTCGAAGGAGGGCACCGCGCTGGCCAAGGGCGAACTGGTCGAGGCGCTGCCGCCGTCCGGGGTGGCGGTCCTCAACGCCGACGACCCCCTGGTGGCCGCGATGGCCTCCCGCACGTCGGCGTCGGTGGTCCTGGTCGGGTCGACCGGATCGCTCACCGCCTCGGACGTCACGCTCGACGCGGCCGGCCGTGCCTCGTACACGATCTCCGACGGTTCCCGCACCGGGACGGTCCACCTAGCGACGGCCGGCGAGCACCAGGTCGCCAACACGCTGGCCGCCGGCGCGGTGGCGCTGGCCGCCGGAATGGAGTTCGACGACCTCGTCGCCGCGCTGGGCGGGGTCGGCATCGCCTCCGAGCGCCGGATGGACGTCTTCACCCGGCCGGACGGCGTCACGGTGGTCGACGACTCGTACAACGCCAATCCGTCGTCGACCTCGGCCGCTCTGCGCGCGCTGGCGGCGATGGGCGGCGGTCGGCGCACCACCGCCGTCCTCGGCTTCATGGCCGAGCTCGGCGAGCACGAGGTGTCCGGTCACGCCGAGGTCGGGCGGCTCGCCGCCGAGCTGGGTGTGGACCGGCTGATCGCGGTGACCGGCGGTGCGGGTCCGATCCTGGACGGCGCCGCCGCAGTGGCCGGCTGGCGGGGCACGGGGCTCCTCGCCGACGACCAGGCCGCCGCGATCGACATCCTGCGCCACGACCTGCGCGCCGACGATGTCGTGCTGGTCAAGGGTTCCCGCTACCGCACATGGGACGTCGCCGACTGGCTGCGGCGTTCCGAGGAGGTTCAGCCCACGTGAGGGCAGTCATCGTCGCGGCCGCGGTCGCCTTTCTCATCTCGCTCTTCGGCACGCCCCTCGCGATCCGGGTCTTCTCGGCGCTCAAGGCCGGGCAGCCGATCCGGACCATCGGGCCGCAGACCCACCTGGGCAAGCGGGGCACCCCCACCATGGGCGGCGTGGCGTTCATCATCGCCACCGTCTTCGCCTATGCCGCCGGGCACCTGGCGCTGACCACGCTGCCGGACCGGCAGATCGCCCAGGAGAAGCCGACCATGACCGCGCTGGTCCTGCTCGGGATCTTCGTGTTCTGCGGCGCGGTCGGCTTCATGGACGACTTCCTGAAGGTGCGCAAGAAGAACTCGGACGGTCTCAGCGCCAAGGGCAAGCTTCTCGGCCAGCTGCTGATCGGCACCGTGTTCGGTATCGCCGCGCTCTACTTCCCGAGCACCAACGGCCAGACCGTGGCCAGCGAGAAGATCTCCTTCATCCGGGACGTGAGCTGGCTGGACGTCGGCAAGGTCGGCTCGGTCATGGTGTTCGTCTTCGTGATCATGGCGATGTCGAACGGCGTGAACCTCACCGACGGCCTGGACGGTCTCGCCACCGGTGCCTCGATCCTGGTCCTCGGCGCGTACTCGCTGATCGGCTTCTGGCAGTACCGGCACTGGTGCGGTGACAACGACTACGTCGGCCAGGCGGGTTCGGCCACCGCCGAGCACTGTTATCAGGTCCGGGACCCTCTGGAGATCGCGATGATCGCCGCGGCCGCGGCGGCGGCGTGTGTCGGCTTCCTGTGGTGGAACACCAACCCGGCCCGGATCTTCATGGGTGACACCGGCGCGCTGGCGCTGGGCGGCCTGATCGGCGGCCTGGCCGTGGCCACCCGCACCACGCTGCTCTCGGTCATCATCGGCGGCCTGTTCGTGATCATCACGATGTCCGTGGTCATCCAGATCATCTCGTTCAAGACCACCGGTAAGCGCGTCTTCCGGATGTCGCCGTTGCAGCACCACTTCGAGTTGGCCGGCTGGAGCGAGGTCAACATCGTGGTCCGGTTCTGGATCATCGCGGGAATCTGCGCCGCGATCGGCCTGGGCCTGTTCTACAGCGAGCATCTGGCCGTCATGGGGTAGCGCAGATCTCCTCGCGACACGCCATCGGCATGCCGTCGGGAGATGTGGACATCGGACGATGATGGGGGTATGGCGGACGACCGTTCTCAGCAGGCCCGCCCGTCACTGAGCCGGCAGCTGCTGCCCGCCGTGCACGGGATACTGGCCAGACCCCTGTCCTCGTACTACCTGTTGATCGCCAGCTGTGCGTTGCTGCTGCTGATCGGGCTCACCATGGTCTTCTCGGCCACGAGCGTGAAGGCGTACGCGGAGAAGGGCAACGCGTTCACCGTGATCAGCAGCCAGGCGGTGTACGCGCTGCTCGGCCTGGTCGCGTTCTGGATCTTCCAGCGGCTGCCCTCGGTCACGTTGCGGGTCCTCGGCCGGGGCCTGCTCGCCCTGTCCGTGCTCCTGCTCACGCTGCTGGCCTCGATCAACGCGCTGGCCTCGGTGGGCGTGCTGAGCCGCAACAGCGACGGCGACGCGACGCTCGGCCCGCTCGTGGCCGACCTGAACTGGCTCATCCTCGGCTCGTTCAGCATGCAGCCGGGTGAGCTGGCGAAACTCGCCATGGTGCTGTGGGGCGCCGACGTGATCGCCCGCAAGGGCCCGGCCCTCGGGCACTGGCGGGAGCTCGCGATGCCGCTGTTCCCGGTGATCGGCCTGCTCTTCGTCCTGGTCGGCTACAACGACCTGGGCACCATGCTGGTGCTGCTGGCGCTGATCGTCGGCCTGCTCTGGGCGGCCGGGGTCCGGCTGCGGGTGTTCGGCGCCCTGGGGGTGCTGGGCCTGGCCGGTGTCGGCCTGTTGATCGCCGCCGCGTCCCGGGGCGCCGGCTCCGGCACCGCGGGCGAGGACAACTACCGGTGGCGGCGGCTCACCGCGTTCATGCAGCCGCTGGAGACGTGCGAGACGACCAGCACCGCCGGTGAGTACTGCTACCAGCTGGCCCAGGGCCGTTCGGCGATCTTCGAGGGCGGCTGGTTCGGTGTCGGTCTGGGCAAGAGCGCCCTCAAGTGGGGCTGGGTGCCGGAGGCGGGCAACGACTTCATCTTCGCGATCGTCGCCGAGGAACTCGGTGTGGTCGGCTGCGGCGTGGTGCTGGCACTGCTGTCGGTGCTGGCCTACACCGGCTTCCGGATCGCCCGCCGGGTCAACGACCCGTTCCGCCGTCTCGCCGCCACCGCCGCCACCACCTGGCTGGTCGCCCAGGCCGTGATCAACATGGGTGGTGTGGTCGGGTTGCTGCCGATCACCGGCCTCCCGCTCCCGTTCATCTCCGCCGGTGGCACCGCGCTCGTGGTGACGATGGCGGCGGTCGGCATACTGGCGTCGTTCGCCCGGGCCGAACCGGACGCGGCGCGAGCGCTGAACGCCCGTCCGACGCCTCGGTGGGTGCGGCTACTCTGGGCCCCGCTGCCGCCGCTTCCCCCGGCGCGGCGGCCGGGACCGCAGCGTTCGCCTGCCCCGAAAACGGGCAGTGACACCAAGGCATCCGAGGGCGCGGGGGGTGTGAGGAGACGGTGATGGCATCGCTGCGGTCGGTCGTGCTCGCCGGCGGAGGCACCGGCGGCCACATCTATCCGCTGCTCGCCTTCGCCGACGCCCTGCGCCGCCACTTCCCGGAGATCCGGATCACCACGCTGGGCAGCCCCAAGGGCATGGAGAACCAGTTGATCCCGGCGGCCGGCTACGACCTGCGCGGCATCCCGGCGTTCCAGCTGCCCCGCTCGCTCAATCTCGACCTGCTGCGCACCCCGGACCGGATGTTCAAGTCGGCCCAGGCAGCGGGCGAGGTCATCGACGAGGTGCAGGCCCAGGTGGTCGTCGGTTTCGGTGGCTACGTGTCGGTGCCGGCCTATCTGGCGGCGTGGCGGCGTGAGCTGCCGATCGTCATCCACGAGGTGAACGTGCCGCCGGGCGTGGCCAACCGGATGGGCATGAAATTCACCAGGCGCATCGCCGTCGGCTTCCCGCACCAGCTGGAGCAGGCCGAGGCGCTGCGTAACGCCCGTCTGGTCGGCGTCCCGCTGCGGACCGGGATCACCGGGATGGACCGGCCGGCGCTGCGCCCGCAGGCGCTCTACCACTTCGGGCTGCGCCCGGATCTGCCGGTGCTGTTCGTCTCCGGCGGCTCGTCCGGCGCCCGCACGATCAACCTGGCGGTGGCCGCGGCGGCCAAGCGGCTCGCGCACGCCGGCATCCAGGTGCTGCATGTGCAGGGCGGGCGTAACGACCCGTTCGAGGTGCCGACCGACCTGCCGGTTCCCTATGTCGTCGTGCCCTACCTGTCGGACATGCAGCTCGGCTACGCTGCCGCCGACCTGATGCTGTGCCGGGGCGGTGCGATCACGGTGGCCGAGACGACCGCGCTCGGTATGCCGGCGATCTACGTGCCCTATCCGTTCAGCAACCAGGAGCAGCGCCGCAACGCGCTGCCGGTGGTCGAGTCCGGTGGCGGCATGCTCGTCGACAACAGCGAGCTGACACCGGAGTGGATCGAGCACAACATCATCCCGCTGGCCCGGGACCGGCAGCGGCTGGCGGCCATGGGTACGGCCGCGGCCCGCTACGGTCGCCGCGACGGTGACGAGCAACTGCTGCGCTTCGTTCTCGAAGCCGTGAGCTGACTGAGCTGATGAGGACTGAGGAGTGACACTGTGAACACGGCGGAGCTGACGCCGGCCGGCGAGATGACCGCCGAGGACCTGGGCAGCATGCACCTGATCGGGATCGGCGGGGTCGGCATGGCCGGTCTGGCCCGTCTCCTGCTGACCCGTGGTGTGCCGGTCTCCGGCAGCGAGTTGCGGGAGTGGCCGGCACTGGCCGCCCTGCGCGCCCTCGGTGGCACGGTGCACATGGCCCACGAGCCGTCCAACCTCGACGGCGTGGACACGGTCGTCTACTCGACCGCGATCCCGCAGGACCACGTGGAGATGGTGGAGGCGCGCCGCCGCGGGCTGCGTGTGCTGCACCGTTCGGAGGCGCTGGCCGCGGCGATGACCGACCGGCAGACCATCGCGGTGGCCGGCACCCACGGCAAGACCACCACCACGTCGATCATGACGGTGATCCTGCAGCACGCCGGGAAGGACCCGTCGTTCGTGATCGGCGGCGAGATGTCGGCCGCCGGGTCGAACGGGCACCACGGCACCGGCCCGCATTTCGTGGCCGAGGCCGACGAGCACGACCGGACGTTCCTGATCTACCGGCCGCATGTCGCGATCATCACCAACATCGAGGGCGACCACCTCAACAACTGGGGTGACCTGGAGACGTTGAAGGCCGGTTTCCTGGAGTTCGGCGGGCTGGCCGACGGGTTCGTGGTGACCTGTGCGGACGGTCCGGGCACCGACGAGCTGATCGCGGGGCTCAAGGCCCAGGGCAAAACCGTCTACACGTACGGCGAGTCGGCCGGCGCGGATCTGCGGATCTTCGACATCACCTCCTCGGTCAGCGGCGTGCGCTACCGGGCCGAGTTGCACGGGCAGCCGCTCGGTGAGTTCAAGCTGGCGCTGCCCGGCACGCACATGGGCCTGAACAGCGCGGCCACCGTGCTGACCGCGCTCAAGCTGGGTATCGACCAGTCGCTGGTGACCGAGGCCCTGGCGTCGTTCCCGGGGGTCCGCCGCCGGTTCGAGCGCAAGGGCATCGCGGCCGGCGTGCGGGTGTACGACGAGTACGCGTACCACCCGACCTCGGTGAAGGCGGCGCTGCGCACGCTGCGCGAGGTGGCCGGTGACGGGCGGCTGCTGGTGGTCTTCCAGCCGTACCGGGTGTATCGCACCCGGGATCTGGAGGCCGACCTGGCCGACGGGCTGGCGGTCGCCGACGAGGTGATCTGCATGGAGGTCTTCGGGCCGGGGGAGACCCGTGGTCCCGGTGAGGGTGGCCGGGCGCTGACCGCGGCGATCGCGCTGCCCGACGAGCGCAAGGTCTTCGTCCCGGACTGGGAGGACGTGCCGGCCGAGGTGGTGCGGCGCAGCCGTCCCGGTGACGTGGTGGTGACCATGGGGGCGCCGCCGATCTCGCTGATGGGTGACGAGCTGCTGGGCGCCCTCACCGAGGCGGACCGCCGGCCGGACCTGGCCGGGTAACGACGATGGCCGGCGGGGGCTCGCGCAACTGGCGGCTGGTCCGGGCCGACACGGACGCGGTGCCGTCGTCGGCCCGGCGCTTCATGGCGCGGGCCCGGCAGCGGCGCCTGCGCGCCGCGATGCCCTGGCTGATCGGCGCCGGCGTGCTGCTGGCCGTCGGCGGCCTGGTCTGGCTGGTCTACGGCACCTCGGTGCTCGGGGTCCGCGAGGTCCGGGTGGTCGGCGCGCAGATCCTCACGCCCGATCAGGTGCGTGCGGCCGCCGCGGTGCAGGCGGAGCTGCCGCTGGCCAGGGTCGACCTGGACGAGGTGGGCGCCCGGATCCGGCAGCTGCCGCCGGTGGACCGGGTGGTGGTGAGCCGCAGCTGGCCGTCGGCGGTGGTGATCGAGGTGGTGGAGCGGACCGCGGTGGCGGCGGTGCCGGCGCGTGACGATCAGTTCGTGCTGATCGACGACGAGGGTGTGCCGTTCCGTGCGGTGCCCGCCGCGCCGAAGGGGCTGCCACTGGCCCGGCTCGGCACGCCGGGTGCCGGCGATCAGAACACCGGGTCGGCGCTGACCGTGCTGGCGGCGCTCAGCGACGAGCTGCGCGAGCAGCTGGTGGCGATCTCGGTGCCGTCGCCGGTGCAGATCCGGCTGGAGCTGCGTAACGGCCGGGTGGTCATCTGGGGTGACGACACCAAGAGCGAGCGCAAGAGCACGGTCGCCACGGTGCTGCTGAAGCAGAAGGGCGACGAGATCGACGTGAGCGCCGTGAAAGTGGTGACCATACGATAGCCATGCGGTTATTCGGACAAAGCGTGATGAACGCAATAAAAGGTTCAAGGTTACGGGTGAGTCGGATACTCACCTCCTAAGCGCACGCGACACGCCGCCCGGGGTCTTTGGTTGCGGCCGCATGTCCGCATACGTTGCGTCGAGAGGTTCGCGTGGTTGACATAACACTGAACCTCTAGTAGAGGGTGAGGGTTTCCTCGCCTTCCTTCTTTGTACGGCAGCGGATGTCGAAGTGCGGTTCCCTGGACCGCAGGGGCCGTCGACGTCCGCCAACCCCGGAAGGGATGGCTGAGCCCGATGACACCTCCGCACAACTATCTTGCGGTCATCAAGGTCGTCGGCATCGGCGGTGGTGGCGTGAACGCCGTCAACCGCATGATCGAAGTTGGGCTCAAGGGTGTGGAGTTCATCGCGATCAACACGGATGCGCAGGCACTGTTGATGAGCGACGCCGACGTCAAGCTGGACGTCGGCCGGGAACTGACGCGTGGCCTGGGGGCCGGCGCGCAGCCCGAGGTGGGCAAGAACGCCGCCGAGGACCACCGCGACGAGATCGAAGAGGTGCTCAAGGGCGCCGACATGGTCTTCGTGACGTGTGGCGAGGGCGGCGGTACCGGTACCGGTGGCGCCCCCGTGGTCGCCAACATCGCCCGCAAGCTGGGCGCCCTCACGATCGGTGTGGTCACCCGCCCGTTCAACTTCGAGGGCAAGCGGCGCCAGGTGCAGGCCGAGGCCGGCATCGACGAGCTGCGCAACCAGTGCGACACGCTGATCGTGATCCCGAACGACCGGCTGCTCGCGCTCGGCGACCGCGGCATCAGCATGATGGACGCGTTCCGTCAGGCCGACCAGGTGCTGCTCTCCGGCGTGCAGGGCATCACCGACCTGATCACCACGCCGGGTCTGATCAACCTGGACTTCGCCGACGTCAAGAGCGTCATGAGCAACGCCGGCAGCGCCCTGATGGGTATCGGCAGCGCCCGTGGCGACAATCGGGCGGTCGAGGCCGCCGAGAAGGCGATCTCCAGCCCGCTGCTGGAGCAGAGCATGGACGGCGCCCGCGGCGTGCTGCTCTCCATCGCCGGCGGTTCGGACCTCGGTCTCTTCGAGATCAACGACGCGGCGCAGCTGGTGACCGACGCGGCCCACCCGGACGCGAACATCATCTTCGGCGCGGTCATCGACGACGCCCTCGGCGACGAGGTGCGGGTCACGGTGATCGCGGCGGGCTTCGACGCGGGCGCGCCCGCCTACAAGCCGGCCGAGCCGGCCCGCAAGGTGCCTGCCCCGTCGACCGGGAGCTCACTGCCCCCGGTCCCGCCGCCGGTCGCCCCGCCGCCCAGCACCCCGTCGCCGCGTACCAGCCGGGTGCTCTTCGACGACGTCGACGTACCGGATTTCCTCAAGAACGGCTCCTGAGCGCCGCTTCTCCCGTACCCCTCAAGAAGGCTGATTTTGATCGACGCCGGACGGCGCGCTGAGCTCGCCGCCAATCTCGAACGGGTGCGGGAGCGCATCGCTCTCGCCTGCGCGGCGGTCGGAAGGCCGCCGGACGCGGTCACCCTGACCGCGGTGACCAAGACCTACCCGGCGAGCGACGTCCTGTTGCTCGCCGGGCTCGGTGTCACCGACGTGGCCGAGAACCGGGACCAGGAGGCCTCGATCAAAGCCGGGGCGGTACGCGCGGGGGGCGCGCGGCCGCGCTGGCACTTCGTCGGCCAACTGCAGCGGAACAAGGTCAAATCAGTTCTCGGGTACGCCGACGTGGTCGAGTCGGTGGACTCGGTGCGCCTGGCCGAGGCGCTGGGCCGGGCCGCCGCCGGCCGCCAGGATCCGCTGGAGGTGCTGATCCAGGTCAGCCTGGACGGTGATCCGGCACGTGGGGGCGTGGCCGGAGATGATCTCTGGCGGGTATCCGACGCGGTGACCTCATCGGAGGGTCTGCGGCTGGGCGGCCTGATGGCGGTGGCGCCGCTGGGCGAGGATCCCGGCGCCGCCTTCGCTCGGCTGGCCGTCATCGCAGCTCAGATGGCTTCCCGTCATCCCGGTTCGACGACCGTCTCAGCGGGTATGAGCGGCGATCTGGAAGCCGCCGTCCGGTATGGGGCGACACACGTACGGATCGGTACTTCTTTACTCGGGATGCGAAACTCGCTGCGGTAGCCTTGCGGCGGGCAGCAAACTACACAGGTGTTGTTCAACGCGACGAACCGCCACGGGTCTCGCATTGGACGGCGCGGCGTCGTAACGGGTCGTGGGTCCCAACAGGACCCGTTCCGGCTCGTAAGGGGGGACGCGGCACGCCGAGGGGGCGCGGGCCGCAACAGCGGACGGAGGGTGGGGGCATGGACTCTCGGCAGGGAGAGGTGGCATGAGCGGAGGCGCGTTTCGCAAGGCGGGCGTCTGGCTCGGCCTCGTCGAGGAGGACGACGACCGCGGGTATGAAGACCGTGGTTACCGGGAGAGCTCCTACCGTTCGCGCGAGCGTGACCGGGATCGCGACCGTGACCGCTACTCCAGCGACCGGTATTCGGCGGCCGACGAGTTCGCCGACGAGGACGACGAGGAGGAGCGCTCCGTCCCGCGGGCGCGCACCGATCGCCGTGAGCGTGACCGGCTCTCCACCGCGCGGCAGGACCGTGAACTCGACCGGGACCGTGACCGGGAGGAGAGTGAGCGCCTCGATCGGGCGAGCGTCCGCTCCATCACCCGGCCGGCTCCGGCACCGGAGCAGTCCGCCCCGTTGACCTACTCCACCCGGGAGAATCTGGCGCTCAAGCCGCAGCCGGTCGCCCCGCCGCAGCCGGTGCACCAGCGCCAGGCCGAGGAGGAGCAGCGGTACCAGATCACCACGCTGCACCCGACGACGTACCGGGAGGCGCGGACGATCGGCGAGCACTTCCGGGACGGGGTGCCGGTGATCATCAATCTCACCGAGATGGACGAGTCGGACGCCCGGCGTCTGGTGGACTTCGCCGCCGGGCTGGCTTTCGGCCTGCGGGGTACGATCGAGCGCGTCACCAACCGGGTCTTCCTGTTGTCTCCCGCGAACGTGCAGGTCACCGCGGAGGACAAGGCCAAGATCGCAGAAGGCGGCTTCTTCGCCCAGGGCTGATCAGCTCTGGGCGACCGCCCGGCGATCCTGACCCGGCGAGTGACGCAGATCCGGCTTTGATTGACCCGAACGAGGGATCCACCTGACGTGCTGTCGATCGTGCTCCAGATCCTCTACATATTGCTGTACCTCTTCATGATGGTGCTGTTGGCCAGGTTCGTGATGAGCGCCGTGCTCCAGTACGGACGGCGCTGGCAGCCGAGCCGGGGCGCGTCGGCAGCCCTCGAAGCCGTGTGGAGCGTCACGGATCCACCCCTCAGGACGTTGAGGCGTGTGATCCCACCGCTGCGCATTGGTAACGTGAGTTTGGACCTGGCTTCCATCGTGCTGCTGGTTATCCTGTTCGTGCTCATGAACGTGGTACTCGCAAGATTGATTTCGCAATACAGCTAGACAGCAGCCCCAACCGCGGCCGCGACTGACCCGAGGAGTTTCGATGCCGCTGACCCCGGCCGACGTGCACAACGTCGCCTTCAAGAAGCCCCCGATCGGCAAGCGGGGGTATGACGAGGAGGAGGTCGACGCCTTCCTTGACGAGGTGGAGCGCGAGCTCGCCCGTCTGATCGAGGAGAACAACGAGCTGCGTGCCCAGGTGGAGCGCGGCGGGCGGGGTGGTGCACCGGCTGGACCGGGTGCTGATCCGCGTCTGGCAGCCGAGCTCAACGACCTGAAGGCGCAGCTCGACCGTGTGCAGCGGGACAAGGCGGCGGCCGAGCAGGCAGCCCGTCAGATGCAGGCCGAGCTGGACCAGGTCCGTGCCCAGGGCCCCGGCCCCGGTGCGCCCGCCGGTGGCGCGGATGGCGAGCAGCAGGCTCTGCGCGTGCTCATGATGGCCCAGCGCACCGCCGACGACCACGTCGCCGACGCGCGCCGTGAGGCCGACAAGCTTCTCTCCGACGCCCGTTCCAAGGCGGAGGAGGTCACCCGCGAGGCGCGGGCCAAGGCCGACGCCCTCGAGCGGGACGCCCGTCAGCGCCACCAGGAGGCGATGGGCGGCCTGGACGCGAAGCGGACCGCGCTGCAGAAGCACATCGAGGAGCTGAAGCAGTTCGAGCGGGAGTACCGCACGCGTCTCAAGGCGTACCTGGAGAGCCAGCTGCGTGACCTGGACGGTCGTGGCCAGGGCCTCGAGGCCGAGCTGACGCGGGCCGACTCCGGCCGTGCCGTCGGCGGCTCCGGTGGTCTCGCCGCCGCCGGTCTGGCCAGCTCCTACAGCGGTGGCCGCACCAACTCCATCGAATCGGGTCGCTGACCGCAGCACGCCCCCGCACCGCGACGAGGATGAGCCATGATCGTTGCTAGTCTCCTGCTCATCCCCGTCGCGGTTCTGTTTCTCGCGTTGGGCCTGGTCAACGGCTCAAGCAGTCTTCTCATAACCTCGATCGTGGTCAGCCTGCTGGCCGCGGTCGCCCTGGTCATCGGGACTCGTCAGGCCGCCACCCGGCGTGCCGGGGCCCCGGTCGCCCGGCCGGCCCGGCGTGAGCCGCCGCCCGCCTTCGCGGAAGATTCTGCCTCCGCCGCCGAGCCTCCCGCAGGCGAATCCACCGAGTACGAGGAGCCCGCTCCGGTCGATGTGGATCGCGACCGGGGTCTCGACGTGGATCTCGATGTGGAGGCGGCGAGGGCGGCCGGTGCGCGCGATACGGCCACCCGTCTGGGCGACCGCGGAGGGCCCGCCGCAGATGACGTCCATTCCGACTCCCCGGTCGATTCCGGCCCCCTCGCCGACGGGTCCGGCGAGCACGCCTGGCAGCCGGCGTCGGCCGCGGAGACGGCGGAGCAGGCCGACGAGTTCGCCGAGCCGGACGACGACGACCCGGACGACGAGCCGCTGCCGCAGTCGGTGCGGCCGGCCGACGCGGTGCTCGTCGCGCGGTTCGACACCGAGGTGCTCGTGGTCGACGGGCGCCCGCGCTATCACATGGCCGACTGCCCGCACCTGGTCGGCCGGCTGACCGAGCCGCTGCCGGCGAACGAGGCGGTCGAGCTCGGTTTCAGCCCGTGCGGCCTGTGCCGTCCGGTGGACCGGCTCGTCGCGGCCGTGGCCCACCAGCGTTGAGTCAGCGGCCGGCCGGGGTGTCGGTGCCGGTCCGGGTGCGGCCGGGAGCCGGGCGGACCCGGGTGGGCGGGCGGTATGAGGGGCCGCACGGTCCCGCACTGATCGTCGCGGTGGGCGCTCCCGCGGTCGACGGCAAGGCCACCGAGGCGGTGCGGAAGGCCCTGGCCGGGGCGATCGGGGTGCGGCCCGGCGAGGTGTCGCTGCGGCTCGGTGCCACCAGCCGGGACAAGGTGTTCACCGTCACGGCTGCGCCGGGCTCCTGGACGGCGCGACTCGCGGATCTTCGCGACAGCGGATAGTGATCATGAACTCGCGTAGGGTGTATCGTCGTTAATCCGTCCACACGCTGGCACTTCCTGACGATTTGTCGGATCTGACAGGGATAGCGGGTTGTCGTGATAGTTCACGTTCCGTATCCTTGCCACTTTCCGCCAGGGCTTGACCTCTTGCCGGCCGTGCCGTTTGTGCAGGACAGGCCAGTTGTGCAGGACAGACCAGGGAAGGGCGGCCCGTCATGGGGCCGCCCGTTTTCGTAGACCGCTGACCGCCGCCGGACGGGCGGCCGAGGGAGCGACGATGGCCAAGGCAACGGAGACCCGGTCCGGAACGAACGGCGCGGCTGCGGAGCGGGTCCGCGACGAGGCGGAGACCGAACGGATCCGGGAGGCACTGGTCGCCCGGCTCGGCGAACTGCAGGCCGAGTACGATCGGTCGCTCAGCGAGATCACCGAGCTGCAGCGCGAGCGGCTGGCCGACTCGGCCGGGGACGACCTGGCCGACACCGGGACCAAGACGTTCGAGCGCGAGCAGGAGATCACGCTGGCCAATACCCTGCTGGAGCGGATCACACAGGTCGAACGCGCGATCGATCGGCTCGGGTCGGGCAACTACGGTTGGTGTGAGCGGTGCGGCACCCAGATCCCGGTCGAGCGTCTGGCTGCCTTCCCCTCCGCCACGCTCTGTGTCTCGTGTAAGCAGTTGGAGGAACGACGCTGAACGCCGACGAACAGGCCGCCCCACGATTCCATCCCAGGGCGGTGGCCGTCCTGGCCACGACCGCGGTCATCGCCGTGGCGGTCGACCAGTGGGTCAAGCACCTCTCCACCGAGAACCTGGATCCCGGCGAGCCGGTCCGGATCCTCGGTGGCCTGATCTATCTGTCCCTGATGCGCAACGGTGGAGCCGCGTTCAGTCTCGGCAGCGACTACACCTGGATCTTCCCGGTGATCACCCTGGTGGTGGTCGGCGTGATCGGGTGGCTGGCGTCCCGGCTGCGGTCGGTGCCCTGGGGCCTCTCCCTCGGCCTGGTGCTGGGCGGCGCCCTCGGCAACCTGGGTGACCGGCTGTTCCGCGCGCCCGGCCCGTTCCAGGGCCACGTCGTCGACATGATCAGCCTCTTCGCTCCGAACGCTGAGAAGTTCGCGGTCTTCAACATCGCCGACAGCTGCCTCACCGTCGGGGTCTGCCTGGCCGTGCTGCTGGAGCTGACCGGCCGCCAGCGTGACGGCACGCGCCTGGTCAACGAGAAGAAGGCTCCGGCCAAAGAGGAGACCGCGTGAGTGGGCAGCGATCGCTTCCGGTTCCGGACGGACTCGACGGGATGCGGCTCGACCAGGCCGTCTCCCGGCTCTTCGGGCTGTCCCGGACCGCGGCGGCCACCCTGGTCGAGTCCGGTGACGCGCTGGTGGACGGCGTCGCCCGGCTCAAGTCGGAGAAGGTGGTGGCCGGCTCCTGGCTGGAGGTGACCCTGCCGTCACCGGCCGCGCCGGTCGCCGTGGTGGCCGAGCCGGTGCACGGACTCGGCATCATCTACAGCGACGACGACATCGTGGTGGTCGACAAACCGGTCGGCGTCGCCGCGCATCCCAGCCCCGGCTGGACCGGCCCGACCGTGATCGGCGGGCTGGCCGCGATGGGGCAGAACGTCGCGACCAGCGGCGCCGCCGAGCGGCAGGGTGTGGTGCACCGGCTCGACGTCGGCACCACCGGGCTGATGGTGGTGGCCAAGAGCGAGCAGGCGTACACGCTGCTGAAGCGGGCCTTCAAGGAGCGCGAGGTGGAGAAGCGGTACCACGCGGTGGTCCAGGGGCACCTGGATCCGCTGCGGGGCACCATCGACGCGCCGATCGACCGGCACCCGACCGCCGACTGGAAGTTCGCGGTCATGTCCAGTGGCAAGCCGAGCGTGACCCACTACGACACGGTCGAGGCGTTCCGGTCGGCGAGCCTGGTGGACGTGCGGCTGGAGACGGGGCGCACGCACCAGATCCGGGTGCACATGTCGGCGATGCGGCACCCCTGCGTGGGCGATACGGCGTACGGCGCCGACCCGACGCTGGCGGCCCGGCTGAAACTGGACCGGCAGTGGCTGCACGCCCGGGAACTGGCATTCGCACACCCCCGAACGTATGAGGAGGTGCGGTTCGTCAGCGACTACCCTGACGACCTGAAATACGCGCTGGACGTCCTCCAGGACGCCGGCTGACCGTCGGGAGTGAACGTGGGCCCCGCGATCCGTATGCGGGCGGTCCTCGTCGGGTTCGGGGCCGCGGCGCTCCGGTTGCAGATCATGACCGGAGTGGCGCTGGCCGCTATCGGTGCACTGGTCCTCGTGGTCTTCTGGGCCGACCGCGAGCTGCCGGCCGGTGAGGTGAGCGGTGACGTGCTGCGGGTGGGCGTGGTGGAGGGCCAGTCGGTCAGCGGCTACCTCCGCTCCTCGCAGGACGAGCTGGCCCGCCTGACCGGTGCGCCCGGGTCGGTCACCGAGACCTGGGCGCTCGTCGCCTTCAACCGGTACGCGGCTCCGGGTGGGCTGCCCGCCATGCTGGCCGGCGCCCAGGTGGCCCAGGTCTACACGCGGGTGCCGATGGAGGACGCCCGGACGCCGGTGCTCCGGATCCCGGTGGTGGAACTGCCCGCGGACGTGACCGCGGGGATGGTCGGCGCGGCCCGGGCCCGCGATCAGGAACAGGCCGACTACCAGCGGTTGGGCCGGGCGCTGGCCGGGGACGGCCGGACCGAGGTGCGGCTGCGGGCGGCGTACGAGAGCGCGGCCCGGCTGGCCGCCCAGGAGGCCGCCGCCTACCGCACCGGCTGTGAATGCGTCTTCGCCGCGGTGGTACGGGCGACGCCCGCGGTGCTCGACGGGATCTCGGCGCGGCCGTGGGTGCGGGTGGTCGACCCGGCGCCGGAGGTGCTGCACCTGGACCGTACCGAGTTCCGCCCCCCGCTGCCCGAGGAGGTGGACGTGGTCTCCCCGGAGCCGTCCGCCGTGCCATCCCCGGTGGTGAGCGTTGCCTCACCGGCCCCCGCACCGTTACCGTCGTCGATCGAGGTGGATGTGACATCTACCTCACCCGGCAATTCAGGCGGGACGCCCTCGTCCGCCGTATTCCCTTCCGACGGGTCGGGTGCCGTACCCTCGGCAGCGGACACGAGTCCAGCTCATGAAGGTGCGGGAGTGTCACCCGAAGCGTCCAGCGGGGATTCCGGCCGTTAGGTTTTCCGTCCCCGGAACGTTCGGCCGGAGGTCGTGCACGAGCGGTGCGGCAGCATGTGATCAAGAACGACCGGGGGATGGGCGGTCGGTCAGTGGCCCGAATAGGGTCTCATCCGTAGCCTGTCAGGGGCGAGCGAGACCATCGCCGTGAAAGATGCCGGGTAGGCGCAGAAAGGACGAGCCGTGGACGGGACCGAGACCGGCTGGGGCCGGCCTGCGGAACCAGCCCCGCGCTGGCGGGCGCTGCTCGACCGTGCCCGGCACGCCAGCCGCAACGAGGAGCCGGAGGAGGCCCCCCAGCAGCCGGAGACGCCCCCGCAGCAGCAACAGCAGCAGTGGGGCCAGCAGCTGCCGACCCGTGGCTCGGCGGGGGTGGGCCGTCCGGTCAACCCGCTCGACCCGCGGCAGGCGCCACCGTCCCCGGGCGGCTTCGAGCGCCAGCAGCCGGCCGAGCCACCGCGCCCGGCCGTTCCGCAGCGGCCGATCAACCCGCTCGACCCCCGCTGGCAGGGCCGCCGCGAGCCGGAGCAGCAGCACAGTTTCTTCGAGCCGTCGCCGCGCTCACAACCGCAGCAGCCGCCACCCCCGCCCGCGCCGCCGGCGCAGCAGCCCCCGCGGGACTACGGCTCCGCCTATCCGGCCAACGGTTATGCCCCGCCGGCCCCCAACGGTTATCCACAGCCCGCGCAGGCCTACGCGCCACAGCCGGCCTACCCGGCCGCCCCGGCACCGCCGTCACCCCCTCAGCAGCCGCCGGCGCCGCCGCCCGTGCCCGGCCGGGCCTCCGCCCCGGTCTCCCCGGCCCCCGCGGCCGCCCGGATCGAGTGGCGCCAGACCCGTACCGAGGACGGCCTGGACCGCGCCGTCTCGATCATGCGGCGCAAGCTGGGAACGCCGCGGGTGCTGGCGTTCGCCAACCCCAAGGGCGGCGTCCACAAGACCACCGCGACCGTGCTGGCCGCGGCCACCATCGGCAGCGTCCGCGGGCGTGGCGTGCTCGCCTGGGACGACAACGAGCTGCGCGGCACCCTCGGTCTGCGGGCCGGCAGCGCCCGGCACGCGCGGACCATCAAGCATCTGCTGGCCGATCTGATGCGGATCGAGAGCCTGCACGGCGACGCCCTGCTCCAGGAGCTGGACGCCTACCTGCGGCACGCCTCCGACGGGTCGTACGACGTGCTCGCCGGCGAGGAGAACCCACGGTTCGCCCAGCGGCTGGACCAGGGCACCGTGCGCCGGGTGATGGACCTGCTCCGCCGGACCCACGACGTGATCTGCGTCGACACCGGCAACAACGTGGAGAGCGTCAACTGGCAGACCGTCATGCGGTCGGCCGACCAACTGGTGATCACCACGGTGCCCCGCGAGGACGCCGCGTTCACCGCCGACTGGATGCTCGACGTGCTGGAGGAGGGCGGGCAGGGCGAGATGGTCGCCAACGCCGTGACGCTGATCTCCTGCCCGTCGCCGGGCAACCTGCCGCTGCTGGAGGACTTCAAGCGGCACTTCGCGACCCGGACCAGGGCGGTCGCCGTGGTGCCCTACGACCCGGCCCTGGAGGTCGGCTCCTCCATCGAGTATGGGGATCTCCAGCAGGAGACCCGGCAGGCGTGGTTGCGCGCGGCGTCGGTGATGTTGGAACCCTTCGCGGAGTAGGTTCTGTCGTACGCCGGGGCTAGGCTTCTCTGCGCTGTCATTGGGAAGAGGGGGTTCCGGGTGTCTGACTCGTTTGTGCACCTGCACGTGCACACAGAGTATTCAATGCTCGACGGGGCGGCCCGGATCAAAGAACTTCTCGCGGAGGCGAAGCGGCTCGGCATGCCGGCCGCGGCGATCACCGACCACGGCAACATGCACGGCGCCTACGACTTCTACAACCAGGCCAAAGCCGCCGGCATCACGCCGGTCATCGGCGTCGAGGCCTATGTCGCGCCGGAGTCCCGGCTCGACAAGAAGCGCATCAAGTGGGGCCGGCCGGAGCAGAAATCGGACGACGTCTCCGGTAACGGTGCGTATACGCACATGACCATGTGGGCACGCAACGCGGTGGGCCTGAAGAACCTGTTCCGGCTCAACTCGCGCGGCTCCATGGAGGGCCAGCTCGGCAAGTACCCGCGGATGGACTTCGACATCATCGCGGAGCACGCCGAGGGCATCATGGGCACCACCGGCTGCCCGTCCGGCATCGTGCAGACCCGGTTGCGCCTGGGGCACTTCGACGAGGCGCTCAAGTCCGCCGCGATGTACCAGGAGGCGCTCGGCAAGGAGCACTACTTCCTGGAGATCATGGACCACGGCCTGTCGATCGAGCGGCGGGTCCGCGACGGCCTGCTGGAGATCGGTAAGAAGCTGGGCATCCCGCCGCTGGTCACCAACGACTCGCACTACGTGCACGAGGAGCAGTCCGCGGCGCACGACGTGCTGCTGTGCGTGCAGACCGGCAGCAACGTGGCCGACCCCAACCGGTTCCGGTTCGACGGCTCCGGCTACTTCGTGAAGTCGGCCGACCAGATGCGCGCCGTCGACTCCTCCGAGGCGTGGCAGGAGGGCTGCCGCAACACCCTGCTGGTGGCCGAGAAGGTGGACATCGACGGGATGTTCACCTTCAAGAACCTGATGCCCCGGTTCCCGATCCCGGACGGCTACACCGAGGAGGAGTACTTCCGGCACGTCGCCTTCGAGGGCCTGCGTAAGCGCTTCCCGGACGGCATTCCGGAGACGCACGTCAAGCAGGCGGAATACGAGCTGGGCGTCATCATCTCGATGGGCTTCCCGGCGTACTTCCTCGTGGTCGCCGACTTCATCCAGTGGGCGAAGGACAACGGCATCGCGGTCGGTCCCGGTCGTGGCTCGGCGGCGGGCTCGCTGATCGCGTACGCCATGGCGATCACCGACCTCGACCCGATCCAGCACGGCCTGATCTTCGAGCGGTTCCTCAACCCCGAGCGGGTCTCGATGCCCGACGTCGACATCGACTTCGACGACCGGCGGCGGGCCGAGGTGATCCGCTACGTCACCGAGAAGTGGGGCGACGACAAGGTCGCCCAGATCGCCACGTTCGGCACGATCAAGGCCAAGGCCGCGATCAAGGACTCGGCCCGGGTGCTGGGTTACCCGTTCGCGGTCGGCGACAAGATCACCAAGGCGATGCCGCCGGACGTCATGGGCAAGGGCATCACCCTCGGCGGCATCTTCAACAAAGACGACAAACGGTACAACGAGGCCGGTGAGGTCCGCGGGCTCTACGAGACCGACCCGGACGTCAAGAAGGTCATCGACACCGCCCGCGGCATCGAGGGCCTGATCCGGCAGACCGGTGTGCACGCCGCCGGCGTCATCATGTCCGCCGAGCCGATCATCGACCACATCCCGCTCATGCGCCGGGCCAGCGACGGCGTGATCATCACGCAGTTCGACTACCCGACCTGCGAGACGCTCGGCCTGCTGAAGATGGACTTCCTCGGCCTGCGCAACCTGACCATCCTCGACGACGCCAACCGCAACGTCGAGTTGAACCACGGCAGGAAACTCGATCTGCTGTCGCTGCCGCTGGACGACCCCAAGGCGTACGAGTTGCTGGCCCGCGGCGACACGCTCGGCGTGTTCCAGCTCGACGGTGGCCCGATGCGCTCGCTGCTGCGCCTGATGAAGCCCGACAACTTCGAGGACATCTCCGCCGTCCTGGCGCTCTACCGGCCCGGCCCGATGGGTGTCGACTCGCACACCAACTACGCGCTCCGCAAGAACAAGCTCCAGGAGATCACCCCGATCCACCCGGAGCTGGAGGAGCCGCTGCGCGAGATCCTCGAACCCACCTACGGGCTGATCGTCTACCAGGAGCAGGTGCAGCGCGCCGCGCAGATCCTCGCCGGTTACAGCCTCGGCCAGGCCGACCTGCTGCGCCGCGCGATGGGTAAGAAGAAGAAGGAGATCCTGGACAAGGAGTTCATCCCGTTCCGGGACGGCTGCCGCGAGCACGGGTACTCCGACGAGGCCATCCAGGCGGTGTGGGACGTGCTGGTGCCGTTCGCCGGCTACGCGTTCAACAAGGCACACTCCGCGGCGTACGGCCTCGTGTCGTTCTGGACCGCCTACCTGAAGGCGCACTACCCCGCCGAGTACATGGCCGGTCTGCTCACCAGCGTCGGCGACGACAAGGACAAGATGGCCATGTATCTGGCGGAGTGCCGCCGCATGGGCATCCAGGTGCTCCCGCCCGACGTGAACCAGTCGGCCGGGCCGTTCACCCCGGTCGGCAAGGACATCCGGTTCGGTCTCGGCGCGGTCCGCAACGTCGGCGGCAACGTGGTCGAGGCGATCGTCCGGTGCCGCAAGGAGAAATCCGAGTACAACGACTTCTACGACTTCCTGTCGAAGGTCGACGCGGTGGTCTGCAACAAGAGGACGATCGAATCGCTGATCAAGGCGGGCGCGTTCGACTCGATGGGGCACAGCCGCAAGGGCCTGCTCGCCGTGCACGCCGAGGCCATCGATGCGTACGCGGACGTCAAGCGCAACGAGGCGGCCGGGCAGTTCGACCTGTTCGGGGCGTTCGGCGACGAGGCCGGCGGGTCGGCCGCGGTCAGCATGCCGCCGATCGGTGACAGCGAGTGGGACAAGCGCGACAAGCTGGCCTTCGAGCGGGAGATGCTCGGCCTCTACGTCTCCGACCACCCGCTCGCCGGGCTGGAGATGATGCTGGCCAACGCCGCCGACACCAGCATCGCGGCGCTCAACGAGGACGGCTCGGTCCCGGACGGGCAGATCGTCACCCTGGCCGGCATCCTCACCGGTGTCCAGCGGCGGATCACCAAGCAGGGCCGGTCGTGGGCGTCGGCCACCCTGGAGGACCTGGCCGGTGGTGTCGAGGCGCTGTTCTTCCCGAACACGTACGAGCTGGTCGGGCAGTACATCGCCGAGGACGCGATCGTGGTCGTCAAGGGTCGTATCGACCGGCGCGACGACCAGGCCCGGATCATGGCGATGGACATGTCCATCCCCGACATCTCCCACAACCCGGACAACAAGCCGGTCACCCTGACCATGCCGATCACCCGGTGCACACCACCGATGGTCGACTCGCTCAAGGAGATCCTGGTGAGCCACCCGGGCGACACCGAGGTGCACGTCCATCTCCAGAACGGCAGCCGGACCACGGTCATGCGGCTCGGCGGGGTCCGGGTCGCGGCGACACCCGCGCTGCGCGCCGATCTGAAGATGATCCTCGGTCCCTCGGCCGTCGCCTGACGGCGCCGGCTGATCTGGAAGGATCGTAGGGTGGCGTACCCGAACGAGCAGCCGGCCGGCCCGTCCCAGCCCGTCCAGGAGCCGGTGACGGCAGACTGGCGGCAGTGGTTCCGTCTCCAGGGCCGTCCCCGGCCGTGGCGGCGATCGCTCACGGCCGCCGTGACTGCGGCGGTGGCCATCGTCGTCCTCGGAGTGCTGCTCGGGCTGCTCTGGGGCTGGCTCGCGCCGACCGTGCCGGTGATCAAACTCGCCGACGGTTCGGTCGTGGTCACCGACCCGTCCCCCGAGCAGTACATCGCGGCCGACGGCTGGTTCACCGTGCTCGGCCTCGGGTTCGGGTTGATCGTGACGATCGGGTCGTGGCTGGCGCTGCGCCGCGACCGGGGGCCGTTCCTGCTCCTCGGCATCGTGGGCGGTGCCTTTGTGGCCGGTCGCTGGGTGGCACCGGCGGTGGGGGAGTTCCTCGGGCGCGACGCCTACCGCGAGTGGCGGGAGGCGGCGGCCCAGGGTGCGACCTATCTCGCGCCGCCGGAGCTGCAGTCGCTCGGGCCGAAACTGGTGCCGGCGTTCATCGCGGCGATCGTGCTGACCCTGCTGGCCGGCTGGTCCAACGATCCCGACCTCGACCAGCCGGGCGCCCAGCCGGGCTACGGGCCGAACCACGCCTACCCGCCGCATGGGCCGTATGAGGGCGATCACGCGCCGTATGGGCCGGAGGAGGGCGGCCATGGGCCGCAGGCCGGCGGCTATCCGCCCTACGGCGATGTCGTGTCCTATGAGCGACCGGAAGCGGGACCGTCCCAGCCGGACGGCGACGTGGCGGCCGCCGAGCGACTGGGTGCGGCGCCGGCGCAGGCCAACGGCGGCGCCGTGACCGATGAGCGGCCGGAGACCCGGCCCTACGGCGGGACCGGGCAACCGGAGCCACGCCACCCGGCCTGACCGGCCGGGTAGCAGCGGCACGTGGCCGGGAGCAGGGTCACGCCATTCGGCCTGACCGGCCGGGTGGCAGCGGCACATGGCGGGGAGCAGGGTCATGCCATTCGGTCTGACCGGCCGGGTGGCAGCGGCGCGTGGCGGGGAGCAGGGTCACGCCATTCGGTCTGACCCGCCGTATCAGCCCGGCGGCCGCGGTGTGGTCCGGACCCCCGGGAAACGTCGCGGGGTAGCTCCGGGACGGGGTGGCCGCGGTCGGGGGGCGGCCTGGCTCGTACCGGATGAGGGGTCTAATTCGGGCTGGCCGGCCGCGCCAGATCGGAGAGCGGGACCGGCACCGCCCGGACCCGGGCCAGCAGGCCCGCCTCGCGGGTGAGGATGCGCAGCTCGGTGCGCAGCCGCCCCGCGGTGTCCGGCGTGGCCAGCAGCATCTGCCGCTCCTCGACGGTCAGCTGGGCGGTCGCCGCGATCAGGTGCGACAGGACGGTCGGGTCGTCGGGCACCTGCTCGAGGACCTCGCTGTTGGGCCGCAGCAGCTCCAGATAGGTGCGGAACGCGGCCAGCACGCGCGGGGCCAGCACCTGGGCGGTCGCGTTGGGCTCGTCGTCCTCGGGCAGCCACTGGACGTGTGCCGTCAGGTACGGCTCGGCGCCCTGCTCGACGCTGAGGACGGTGAAACGGCGGCGGCCGACGGTCATGATGTCGAAGCGGCCGTCCGGCAGCTCGGTGACGTGCCGCAACTCGGCGGTGCAGCCGACGTCGTAGAGGTCGGCGGCGACGACCGCGGGTGCGGGGGAGGTGCTGTCCTCTCCCAGGTCGGGCGCGACCTCGGTGCCATGCCTGAGAGTGACCACGCCGAACTCATGCGGTGTCCCCTCGGACTTGGCCACCAGCTCACGAACGAGGGTGCGGTAACGCTCCTCGAAGATGTGCAGGGGCAGCACCAGACCGGGAAAGAGCACCGTGCTCAGCGGGAACACCGGCAGCCGATCGCTCACGCTCTCAGCCTAGTCCGCGAGCGACCATGGTCAACCCGCTGACATCCCAACGCCTGGGCCGGGCACTCGCGGCGGAAACCCGATTGGGCGGCCGCATAGACTGGCCGGGTGCTGAATCGGATCGACCTGCGCGGCTCCCACCGTGACCCGCGCGGACTGCTGCCCCGTGCCCAGCTCGACGTCTCCACGGCCGTCGAGCGGATCCGCCCGGTCGTCGAGGCGGTCCATGAGCATGGGTTCAGTGCGATCCGGGAGGCGACCGAGCGGTTCGACGGCGTCACCCTGGAGCGCCTGCGGGTGCCGGCCGAGGCGATCGCCGCGGCTGTCGAGGCGCTCGAGGCGGATGTGCGCGCCGCCCTGCTCGAGGTGATCAGGCGGGCCCGCAAGGTGCACGCCGACCAGCGCCGCACCGACGTGACGACCCAGGTGGTCGACGGCGGCACGGTGACCGAGCGCTGGGTGCCGGTGCGCCGGGTCGGGCTCTACGTGCCGGGCGGCCTGGCCGTCTACCCGTCGACCGTGGTGATGAACGTGGTGCCCGCTCAGGAGGCCGGTGTGGAGGGCCTGGTGGTGGCGTCGCCGCCGCAGGCGTCCAACAACGGCCTGCCGGACGCACGGGTGCTGGCCGCGTGTGCGCTGCTGGGTGTGACCGAGGTCTACGCCGTCGGCGGCGCGCAGGCGATCGCGATGCTGGGCTACGGGTCCGACGGGGTGGACGAGGGCGACCGGTGCGAGCCGGTCGACGTGATCACCGGGCCGGGCAACATCTGGGTGACCGCGGCCAAGCGGCTGCTCCAGGGCCGTGTCGGGATCGACGCCGAGGCCGGCCCGACCGAGATCGCGATCCTGGCCGACGACACCGCCGACGCGCGGCACGTCGCCGCCGACCTGATCAGTCAGGCCGAGCACGACCCGCTGGCCGCGAGTGTGCTGGTCACGCCGTCGCTCGCGCTCGCCGACGCGGTCGAGGCCGAGCTGGCCGAGCAGGTCGCGGCGACCAAGCACACCGAGCGGGTGCGCACCTCGCTGACCGGGGAGCAGTCCGGCATCGTGCTGGTCGACGACCTGGAGCAGGGGCTGCGGGTGGTCGACGAGTATGCCGCGGAGCACCTGGAGATCCAGACCCGGGACGCACGGGAGTGGGCCATGCGGGTCCGCAACGCCGGTGCGATCTTCGTGGGGGCGTGGGCGCCGGTGTCGCTGGGCGACTACGCGGCCGGGTCCAACCACGTGCTGCCGACGGCCGGCTGTGCCCGGCACTCGTCCGGGTTGTCGGTGCAGTCGTTCCTGCGGGGCATCCACGTCGTGGAGTACACCGAGGAGGCGCTGCGCGACGTCGCGGGCCACGTGGTCGCCCTGGCGAACGCCGAAGACCTGCCCGCGCACGGTGACGCGGTGAAGGTCAGGTTCGCGTGACGACCATCGACGAGCTTCCCATCCGGGACGACCTGCGGGGGCAGACACCCTATGGGGCTCCGCAACTGGACGTCGCGGTCCGGCTGAACACGAACGAGCACGCCTTCGCGGTCCCGCAGCCGGTGATCGAGGAGATGCGCAAGCGGCTCGACGCCGAGCTGGCCGACCTCAACCGCTACCCCGACCGGGACGCGGTGGGGCTGCGTACCGATCTGGCCGCCTACCTGGGCCACGGCCTCGGGTTCGCGTCGGTCTGGGCGGCCAACGGGTCTAACGAGGTGCAGCAGCAGCTGCTCCAGGCGTTCGGCGGCCCGGGGCGGACGGCGCTCGGGTTCGGCCCGTCCTACTCGATGCACCCGCTGCTCGCCGCCGGCACCGGCACCCGCTGGATCGGTGCGCTGCGTGACCCCGACTTCGGGCTGCGGGCCGACGCGGCGGTCGCCGAGATCCACCGGCACGACCCCGACCTGGTCTTCCTCTGCTCGCCGAACAACCCGACCGGCACCGCGCTGGACCCGGCGGTGATCGACGCGGTCCTCGGTGCGGCGCGCGGCATGGTGCTGGTCGACGAGGCCTACTTCGAGTATGCGCGGACCGGCACCCGCAGCGCGATCGAGCTGCTGCCCGGCCACCCGCGGCTGGTGGTGACCCGGACGATGAGCAAGGCGTTCGGCTTCGCCGGCGGCCGGTTGGGCTACTTCGCCGCCGATCCGGCCGTCGTCGACGCGGTCCAGCTGGTCCGCCTGCCGTATCACCTGAGTGCGCTCACCCAGGCGGCGGCGCGGGCCGCGGTCGCGCAGAGCGCCGCGCTGCTGGCCACGGTCGAGCAGATCAAGGTGCAGCGTGACCGGATCGTCTCCGTTCTCCGTGACCGGGGGGTCGCGGTCGCGGACAGCGACGCCAATTTCGTGCTGTTCCGCACCGGTGACGATCAGAAAGCCGCCTGGCAGGCGTTCCTGGACCGGGGCGTCCTCATCCGCGATGTCGGCCTGAGCGGCTGGCTGCGGGTCACCGCCGGCACCGAAACCGAGACCACCGCCTTCCTGAACGCCGCCGAGGAGATCCTGTGAGTCGTGTAGGACGCATCGATCGCGTCACCAACGAGACCAAGGTGCTCGTCGAGATCGACCTCGACGGCACCGGCAAGGGTGACCTGCACACCGGGGTCGGGTTCTACGACCACATGCTCAACCAGCTCGCCAAGCACGGCGGGTTCGACCTGACCGTGCGCACCGAGGGCGATCTGGAGATCGACTCGCACCACACCATCGAGGACACCGCGATCGCGCTCGGCGAGGCGTTCGCCCAGGCGCTCGGCGACAAGCGGGGCATCCGGCGGTACGGTTCGGCCACCATCCCGATGGACGAGGTGCTGGTCCGGGCGGCCGTGGACCTGTCCGGCCGGGCCTACGTGGTGCACGACGAGCCGCTGCTCGTGCCGTACATCGGGCCGGTCTACGCGACCAGCATGACCCGGCACATCTTCGAGGCGTTCGGCCACGCGGCCAAGGTCACCCTGCACGTGGACGTGCTGCGGGCCAGCCGTCCGGGCGGCCACCCGGACGCGCACCACGTGGTGGAGGCCCAGTTCAAGGCGTTCTCCCGGGCGCTGCGCGAGGCTGTCGAGATCGACCCCCGTAACGCCGGCGCCCTGCCGTCGACCAAGGGGGTGCTGTGATCTCCCTGGTGCTGTTCGCGCTGGCCGGCATCCTGGTCGGCGGGGTGGTCCAGCTCGTCAGGTCGGACGCCACGAAGTTCAGTGTCGGGCTCACCGCGGTGCTGGCCCTGCTGGCGGCCGCGGGCGGGTTCGCCTGGTGGCCGGGGGAGGCCTGATGACCGCGGACGTCGTGATCCTCGACTACGGTTCGGGAAACCTGCGCTCGGCGGAACGGGCGGTGGCCCGTACCGGTGTGGACGTGACCGTGACCAGTGACCTGTCGGTGGCCGCGGCCGCGGACGGGCTGGTGGTGCCCGGTGTCGGTGCCTACGCGGCGTGCATGGCCGGGATCGAGGCGCTGGGTGCCGGCCCGGTGATCGCGGAGCGGGTGGCGGCCGGTAAGCCGGTCCTGGGCATCTGTGTCGGCATGCAGATCCTCTTCGAGTCGGGCGTGGAGCACGGGGTGGAGACCAAGGGTCTCGGCCTGCTGCCCGGCTCGGTGACGAAGCTGTCCGCCGGCCGGATTCCGCACATGGGGTGGAACACGGTCGACGTGCCGGCCGGGTCACGGCTTCTCGCCGGACTCGACGCCGAGGCCCGGTTCTACTTCGTCCACTCGTACGCCGCCCAGGATCTTGATCTTCTGAAGGGTGCCCGGGTGACCACCGCGTCGCACGACCTGCCGTTCGCGGCCGTGGTCGAGGCCGGCGCGCTGAGCGCCGCCCAGTTCCACCCGGAGAAGTCGGCGGACTCGGGCTACCGGCTGCTCAGGAACTGGGTCGCGACGCTGTGAGCAAGGAACGCGCGAAACGGCGGGCCGAGCGGCTCGCCGTTCTCGAACGGGACAAGGCCGTCCGGGCCCGCCGGACGGTCCGCCGGGAGCGCCGCCGCTCCTTCCTCCGTGGTCTGAAACCGCGTTTCGGCCGGGACGGGCGGCTCTATCACCGCAGCCGCCGGCAGCGCATCGGCATCGTGGTCGTCACCCTGCTGGCCATCGCCGCGGTGTGGACGCTCATCCCCGACCTGCCTCTTCGCATCATCCTCACCGCCATGCTCGTTCTCGCTGTGCCGGCCCTCGTCGTCGTGGTGCTCGGCCGCCGTGCCTGAAGGTCTCTTAGGGAGAAACACGTGACCCTCGAATTGCTGCCCGCCGTCGACGTCGCCGACGGCCAGGCCGTCCGCCTGGTGCAGGGCGCCGCCGGTTCGGAAACCGCCTACGGCGACCCCTTGGAGGCCGCGCTGGCCTGGCAGAACGACGGCGCCGAGTGGATCCACCTGGTCGACCTGGACGCCGCGTTCGGCAAGGGCTCCAACGCCGAACTGCTGGCCGAGGTGGTGCGCCGCCTCGACGTCAAGGTGGAGCTGTCCGGCGGCATCCGCGACGACGCGTCGCTGACCCGGGCGCTGGCCACCGGTGCCCAGCGGGTCAACATCGGCACCGCCGCCCTGGAGGACCCGGAGTGGTGCGACCGGATCTGCGGTGAGTACGGCGACCGCGTCGCGATCGGCCTCGACGTGCGCGGCCGTACCCTGTCGGCCCGCGGCTGGACCCGGGACGGCGGCGACCTGTACGAGGTGCTGGCCCGGCTCGACAAGGCGGGTGCGTCCCGTTACGTCGTCACCGACATCACCAAGGACGGCACCATGCGCGGCCCGAACCTGGACCTGCTGCGGGAGGTGTGCGCCGCCACCGACAAGCCGATCATCGCGAGCGGTGGTGTCTCCACGCTCGACGATCTGCGTGCCCTGGCGACGCTGGAGCCGGTCGGGGTGGAGGGTGTCATCGCGGGTAAGGCGCTCTATGCGGGCGCGTTCACCGTACGAGAAGCTCTTGCCGTTCTCGGTTGAGTTTCCACGCCTCACGTAGTGCCTGTTCGGCGGCCCGGATCGCGGGCCGGGCCGCCGCCGAGTCACGCCAGGCGAGAACCACCCGGCGGGTAGGTGTCGGATTTATCCGGACCGCCCGCGTGCCCGGCGGAAGCTCCGCGCGAGCCAGCCGGGGAATGAGCCCTACGCCCAGCCCGGCCGCGATCAGGGTCAGCTGGGTCTCGAACTCGCCGACCTGAAAGTCCGGGATCACGCCCGGCAGGCTGCGGATCAGATATTCGTAGCAGACGTCGCCGGCCCGGACGCCGATCCAGCGCTCGTGCCGGGCGTCCTCCAGCGTGGCCTCCCCGATCAGCCGGTGGCCGCTGGGCACGATCAGATCGGCGTGGTCCTCTCCGAGAGTGGCCTTGCTGACACCGTCCGGGTAGCGCAGCGCTACCTCCGGCCAGTCGTCGAGCACGGCCAGGTCGACGTGACCGCGGCGCAGCATCTCCACGCCCTCGTGCGGGTTGACCTCGATCACGCTGATGCTCAGGCCGGGGTGGTCGGCGGTCAGGGTGCGCAGCGCGTGCGGCAGCAGGGCCCGGCATGCGGTCGCGAAGGTGGAGACGGTGAGCCGCCCGGTGACCGTGTCGCGGTGCGCGGCGAGCGCCGCCTCGGCCTCGTCGAGGCTGGTCAGCACCCGCTCGGCATGGTCGGCGAGGAGCCGGCCGGCTTCGGTGAGCCGCAGCCGGCGGCCGTCCTTCTCCACCAGGCTGGAGCCGGTCTCGCGCTCCAGCTTGCCGATCTGCTGGGAGATGGCGGACGGTGTGCAGTGCAGCGCCTGCCCGGCGGCGAGCACCGTGCCGTAGCTGGCCACGGCGTGCAGCGCCCGCAGTCTCCCCAGGTCAATCATGTAGCGATGCTACATGCTGGGTTCAGATCATTTTGCTGGTGCTTAACTGTCGCCCCGCGCGAGGCTGGACCCCATGAGAGCTCGTGACCTGGCTCTGGCGGTCGCCGTGGCGGCCGTCTGGGGTTTCAACTTCGTCGTCATCCACGTCGGGCTGGACGCCTTCCCGCCGCTGTTGTTCTCGGCTCTCCGGTTCGCCCTGGCCGCCTTCCCGGCCCTGCTCCTCGTCGGCCGCCCCCAGGTGCCGTGGCGCTGGGTGATCGCGGTCGCGCTGGTCCTCGCCGTCACCAAGTTCAGCCTGCTCTTCATCGGGATGGAGGCGGGCATGCCGGCCGGGCTCAGCTCCCTGGTCCTCCAGAGTCAGGCGGTGTTCACCATGCTGTTCGCGGTGCTCCTGCTACGCGAGCGGCCGCGCCCGGTGCAACTGGCCGGCCTGGGCGTCGCGGCCGCCGGCGTCGCGCTCGTGGCCGCCCGCACGACCGCACCGCTGCCCGCGTTCCTGCTGGTCGTCGGCGCGGCCGCGGCCTGGGGGCTGTCCAATGTCGCCACCCGCAAGGCGTCCCCGCCGGACTCGCTGCGCTTCATGGTCTGGGTCAGCGCGGTGGCCACCGGCCCGCTCGTCGTGCTCACCCTGATCGTCGACGGCCCGGCGGCCGACCTCGCCGCGCTGCGCGCGATCAGCACCCCGGCGGTGCTGTCGCTGATCTACATCGCGCTGGTCTCCACCCTCGCCGGCTTCGCCGCCTGGGGCTTTCTCCTGAAGAGGTACGGCGCGGCGACCGTCGCCCCCTTCTCGATGCTCGTCCCCTTCTTCGGCATCGCCTCGGCGGCCCTCTTCCTCGGCGAGCCGGTGCACCCGGTCGAGGTGGCCGGCGGTGTCCTGGTGGTCGGCGGGGTGCTTCTGGGATTGGTCGGGCCCCGGCCGGTCGTCACGAAGGAACTGGCTAGGGTTGGGGCATGACGGTCGCGGTGCGTGTGATTCCCTGTCTGGACGTGGACGCCGGCCGGGTGGTGAAGGGTGTCAACTTCGTCGACCTGCGTGACGCCGGCGACCCGGTCGAGCTGGCCGCCGCCTACGACGCGGCCGGTGCCGACGAGCTGACCTTCCTCGACGTGACCGCCTCCTCCGACGACCGCGGCACCATGCTCGACGTGGTCCGCCGGACCGCCGAGACCGTGTTCATCCCGCTCACCGTCGGCGGGGGCGTCCGCTCGCCGGAGAATGTGGACGTGCTGCTGCGGGCCGGCGCCGACAAGGTGGGCGTCAACACGGCGGCCATCGCCCGTCCCGAGCTGATCCGCGAGATCGCCGAGCGGTTCGGCAACCAGGTCCTCGTGCTGTCGCTGGATGTGCGGCGCTCCGCGGAGCAGCCGAGCGGCTGGGAGGTCACCACGCACGGCGGCCGCCGCAGCGCCGGGCTAGACGCCATCGAGTGGGCGTCCCGGGTGGCGGAGCTCGGTGCGGGGGAGATCCTGCTGAATTCGATGGACGCCGACGGCACCAAGGCCGGTTTCGATCTCGATCTGATCCGGGCGGTGCGGGCGGTCGTCGACATCCCGGTGATCGCCAGTGGCGGGGCCGGGGTGGTCGGGCACTTCCCGCCGGCCGTCGAGGCGGGGGCGGACGCCGTGCTGGCGGCCAGTGTCTTCCACTTCGGTGACCTGACCATCGGCGAGGTCAAGGACAGTCTGCGCGAGGCCGGCAACCCGGTCCGTTAACGGCCGTCGGCCAGCCGCAGGCTGTATTCACGGACGGCGGAGTTGTAGGTCTGCTCGTCCAGCGACCAATCCGCGTCGCCTGGCTCGGCCATCCGATTGAGCTGGGTCTGGAGGGTCATCACCGCCGACGACAGGCCGCTGAACGGGCGGGTCCGCCAGAGCTGCTCACCCGGCGGGGCGACCTGGATCATGTCGTCGTCCACGGCGATCAGCCCGGCACCGGCCAACCGGCGCACCGACTCCTCGAGCTCGGCCCGCTCCGGCACGCTGTGGTGCAGGAAATCGGCGGCCGCCAGCAGGTCGGCCAGGGTCGCGCCGGTCACCGGCAGCGCGGCGTGCAGTGCCCGGTCGCGCTCCAGGCGCTCGGCGATGACCGCGGAGACGAAGATCCATGCGTCGTTCCAGTTCCAGCCACCGGCCCCCATGTCGCAATGATGCCGTGCGGTGGCGTCACCGGGAAGCGAATGTGTCCGGAAGATCACTGCGGACGGCCTCGCGCACCGTCAACGGCGGGAGGAACAGATGCACGAGCGGGCCGATGGCCAGCGCATAGGCGATCGTGCCGACGCCGACCGTGCCACCGAGCAGGAATCCGGCCCCCAGCACGGTCAGTTCGATGCCGGTCCGGATCACCCGCAGCGGCACCTTCGGGAACCGCCCGGCCAGCCCCGTCATCAGGCCGTCCCGCGGGCCCGGGCCCATCCGGCTGCCGATGTAGAGGCCGGTCGCGAACCCGTTCAGCAGGATCCCGCCGACCAGGAATCCGACCCGGGCCGGCATCGTCTGAGCGGTCGGCAGCACCGCGAGCGCCGCGTCCGCGGCGAAACCCACCACCAGCAGATTGGCCACCGTCCCCAGGCCCGGTCGCTGCCGCAGCGGGATCCAGAGCAGCAGCACGGGTACGCCCACCAGCAGCACGATCCAGCCGAAACTGACGCCGGTCACCTCGGAGAGTCCCTGGTGGAAGACGTCCCACGGGTTGAGGCCGAGACCCGATTCGACCATCAGAGCCATGCTGACGCCGTAGAGGACGAGCCCTGCGAAGAGTTGGGGGACGCGACGGTACAGGTTCATAACAGCCACTCTTGATGCCAATCCGCCAATGCTAAAGTGCCAATTCATCGGAGGTGGCTATGACGACATCGGTTCGTGGAGACCAATTGGCCCGTCTGCTCGGCCGGTGGCACGCCCTGCCCGGCCGTCGGCGCAGCCCCGACTACGCGGCGCTCGCCGGCGCCGTCCGCGGCCTGCTCTCCGACGGCCGGCTCGCCCTCGGTGTCCGCCTGCCCGCCGAGCGGGAGCTGGCCGAGGCGCTCGCCATCAGCCGGACCACGGTGTCCGCCGCCTACCGCGCGCTGCGGGAGACCGGCCACCTCGCCAGCCGCCGCGGCGCCGGCAGCTGGACCACCCTGCCCCATGGGCACCGCGTGGCCTCCTCCGGCCTGTGGACCCCCGAGGACGACCTCGACATGATCGACCTTGGATGCGCGGCCTCCGCCGCCCCGGTCGAGATCGTCCCGGCCGCCCGCGCCGCCGCCGACGACCTGCCCCGCTACCTCGGCAGTGCCGGCTACCACCCGACCGGCCTGCCCGAGCTGCGCGCCGCCGTCGCCGAGGGATACACCGCCCGCGGCGTGCCCACCTCACCCGAGCAGATCCTCATCACCAGCGGCACCCAGCAGGCCCTCGACCTGGTGCTGCGGCTGTCCGTCCCGGTCGGCGCGCCGGTCCTCGTGGAGACACCGACCTACCCCAACGCGCTGGCCGCGCTCGCCGCGCGGCGCGCCCGCATCAGCACCCACGGCCTCGACATCGAAGGCGGCTGGGACGGCGAGATGCTCCTCGGCGCGCTCCGGCAGATCAAACCCCGCATGACGTACGTGATCCCCGAGTTCCACAATCCCACCGGCCACCTCATGCCCACCGAGCTGCGCGAACGTCTCGTGGCCACGGCCCATGCGACAGGCGCCGACCTGATCGTCGACGAGTCCTTCGTGGACCTGCCGCTCGACGACCCGTCCATGCCGCCGCCGGTCGCCGTCTTCGACCGGCACTCCCGCGTCACGTCGATCGGCGGGATGAGCAAGGCGTACTGGGGCGGCCTCCGGATCGGCTGGGTGCGGGCCTCCGCGCCGCTCGTGCAGCGGCTCGCCGCCATCCGCGTCGGCGTCGACATGGCCAGCCCCGTTCTCGAACAGCTCGTGGCCGTCCACCTGCTCCGCATCTCGGACGAGATCGTCGCCGCCCGCCGCGCGCAGCTCCGCTTCCGCCGGGACACCCTGGTCGCGGCCTTGCGTGAGCAACTTCCCGAGTGGCGGCTCGTGGTCCCCCGCGGTGGCGTGACACTCTGGGCCGAACTCGACGGCCCCATCTCCAGCGCCCTGTCCCGGGCCGCCGAGGACGTCGGCGTACGGCTCGCCCCCGGCCCCCGGTTCGGCCTCGACGGCACACTCGAACGTTTCCTGCGCCTGCCGTTCACCCTGCCCGCCGACGACCTGACCGAAGCCGTCCGGCGCATCGCCTCCGTCCGCCACGACCTCGACCACGCGACGCGCCCCACCTGGCGTACCCCCGTGGTGATCACCTGACCCCACGGGCACCCCGGCATCCCGTCCGACCCGCGTTCCGGCTGGAACGCCCCTCACGAGGCGATCTCGCTGAGGTCGCGGGACTGCTCGCGCAACGGTGGATCTTGCCCGGCTGGCTCCCACCGCTGTCTCAGGCGCGCTGAGACAGCGGTGAGGACCAGCCGAAGGTCTCCGGCTGGCTGTCACCGTTGTCTCAGGGTCTTCGAAGCAGCGGTGGGGACCAGCCGAAGCTCTCCGGCTGGCTGTCACCGCTGTCTCACGGCCTTTGAAGCAGCGGTGGGGACCAGCCGAAGGTCTCCGGCTGGCTGTCACCGTTGTCTCACGGCCTTTGAAGCAGCGGTGGGAGCCAGCCGGGCGAGATCGGCTGCCGCGGGTACAGCGCGGTTGAGTGACGGCTCACGGGTCCGGGCGGTCGAGGACTGGACATCGCGCCCTCAGCGCGGGAGGTGCTGGACCAGCCGGACGCTGTTGCGGATCAGGGCCGGGCGGGGATCTCGTCGCGCGGCCTAGAGGGGAGGGCCCTCGAAGAGGCCGATCAGGTGGCCGTCGATGTCGCGGACCGTGGCCAGGCGGGCGCCGTCACCGATCTCGTGGGGGGAACGCTCCTCGGTGGCGCCGGCCGCGATCAGGGCGGCGAGCGTCGCGTCCAGGTCGCCGGTGTGCCAGTGGACGACCGGGCCGGCCGCCACGTCGCCGTGCGGGTCGAGGCCCACCTCGGGGCCGTTCTCCGGGCGGAATCCGGCGTAGTAGGGCTGGTCCACGTACGGCTCGACGCCGAGCAGCAGTGAATACAGGCCCTTGGCGGCCTCCAGGTCCTTGACCGGGACCGTGATCGTGCGAATGGCCATGGCAGCCTCCCCGTTCCACGGTAGGCCCGGTTCCCGTCCGGCGCGGCGGATCTGCGGGGCCCCGTCGGAAGCGGTGCGGGGCCGGCCGGTGCGGGGCCGCTACGCCCGTGAGGCGCCTTGCGGCCGGGAGGGTACGCCCGTGCCGCGCTGTGGGTGGGGAGGTGTGGTGCGGTGGGGGAGGGCCCACGGCGTACCGGCTGCGGGGTGGGAAAAGGCCGGCGGACCGTGAGAGGTCCGCCGGCCTGACGTGTCGCGGTGGGTCAGATCTGGGCGAGGCTGCCCGCGTACATCGTGTCGATCTGGTCGGAGAAGTTGGTCTCGACGCTGCGGCGCTTGATCTTCATGGACGGGGTGACCTCGCCCGCCTCGATGCTGAGGTCGCGCGGGAGGATCGCGAACTTCTTGATCGTCTCCCAGCGGTTCAGCTTGGCGTTGAGCTCCTTGATGTAGCCCTCGACCAGGGCGTACGTCTCGGGTGCGGCGACGATCTCCGCGTAGCTCTTGCCGGCCAGCGGACCGGAGGCGGCCCACATGGTGATCGCGTCCTCGTCGAGCGCGATCAGCATCGTGACGAAGTTGCGGTTCTGGCCGATGACGACCGCCTGCGAGGTGTATGGGCAGACCGCCTTGAACGCGCCCTCGATCGCCGACGGGGCGATGAACTTGCCGCCGGACGTCTTGACCAGGTCCTTCTTGCGGTCGGTGATCTTCAGATACCCGTCGGCGTCGAGTTCGCCGATGTCGCCGGTGCGCAGGAAGCCGTCCTCGGTGAACGCCTCGGCGGTCGCCTCCGGCAGGTTGTGGTAGCCGCGCATGATCGGGGCGCCACGCATCAGCACCTCGCCGTCGCTGTCGATGCGGACCTCGAGGTCGCCGAGCGGCTGGCCGACCGTGCCGATCCGGAGTTTGCCGTTGCGGTTGACGAAGTTCGCGGCGCAGGCCTCGGTCATGCCGTAGCCCTCGAGGATCGGCAGGTTCGCCGCGGCGAAGAACTCGGAGATGTCCCGGCTCAGTGCCGCCGAGCCGCTGACCAGCACCTTGATGTTGCCGCCGAGCTTGGCCTGGAGCTTGGAGAAGACCAGCTTCTCGGCGATCGAGTACTGGAACGCCAGACCTGCCGGGACCGGCTTGCCGGCCTGCTGGAACGCGACCCGCTTCTTGCCGGTCGCCACCGCCCAGGTGAAGATCTTCGGCTTCAGGCCGGTGCCGGAGAGGCCGCTGGTGACGGTCTTGTTGTAGACCTTCTCGTAGATGCGCGGCGGGGCGCACATCAGGGTCGGCCGGATCACCGCGAGCAGGTCGATCAGCTTGTCCACCCGGCCGTCGACGTAGGTCGGCACGCCCACGTGCAGGATGCCGCAGAGCAGCGTCTTGCCGAACGCGTGCGACATCGGCAGCCACAGGTAGTGCAGGTCGGTCGGCGCGAACAGGCCGAGGGACTCCTGTGCGACGCCCTCCCACGTCCAGCCCTTGTGCAGCAGCTCGACGCCCTTCGGCCGGCCGGTGGTGCCGGAGGTGTAGATCAGGGTGGCGACGTTGTCCGGGCCGAGCTGGGCCACCACGTCGTCGATCATGCCGGGCTCGCGGGCCAGCGCCGCGGCGCCGAGCTGCTCCAGCTCGGCCAGGGTGATCTGCGGCGGCGTGGCGCCGGCGTCGGCGGGGCCGTCGATGACGACCACCTTCGTCACCGCGGTCACCGCGCCGGAGATCTTCAGCGCCTGCTTCGCGTTCTCCGCGATCAGGATCTTCGACCCGGAGTCGGACACGATGAACGCCGTGTCCTCCGGCTCGGTCGTCGGGTAGACCGTCGTGGCGGCCGCGCCGGCCACGTTGATGCCCAGGTCGACCAGGATCCACTCCAGCCGGGTGTTGGACAGGATCGCGACCCGGTCCTCCAGGCCGATGCCCAGTTCACGCAGGCCGGCGCCGATCGCGCGGGTGCGGTCGCCGACCTGGCGCCAGGTCAGCCACGCCGGACCGCTGTCGTCCGCGTTGGGCCCGGACAGGGCCTTCGCGTCGGGAGTCTTGGCCACGCGCTGGAAGAGCATGTCCGGGATGGACCGGTAGGGAACCTCGAGAGCCATTCGAGCGCCGCCTTCAACCATGAACGGGGGGTGTACGTTACGTCAGTGTTACCGCAGAGTAATGCGCGGGCGGCAGCACGGCTAGAGTCGGGATCAAGCCCTATCCTAGTCAGCGTGGCACTACGTTGTCCGGCATGACTTTTCTGGTGGTCGGCGGTACCGGTGTCGACACGATCGTGCCGGTGGCGGGCCTGCCCGTGCTCGGCGCCGACTCGGCCCGCCCGCAGGGCCCGATCGAGGACCATGTCTCGCACACCGGCACCTGTGTGGCGCTGGCGTTGCATGCGCTCGGTGAGCGGGTCTCGGTGATCGACACGGTCGGTGACGACGAACTCGGCGGCCGGGTGAAGGCGGCGTTCGCCCGATGGGGGATCGGCCTGCGGGCCGCGCCCGCCCCGGCCGGCACCCGCCGTGCGGTCAACCTGATGAGCCCGGACGGCCGGCGTCTCTCCCTGTACGACGGACGCGACGTGCCCGGATACCGGCTGCCCGAGGAGTACTACCGGCCGCTGCCTCCCGGTGTCCGGCACGTCCACGTGACGATCATGGACTGGGCCCGGCACCTCATCCCCGCGCTGCGGGCGGCCGGCGTGACGATCTCCACCGACCTGCACGACTGGGACGGCGACAACCCGCACCACCTCGACTTCGCCCTCGGCGCCGACCTGGTCTTCGTCAGCGGGGTCCAGCTCGCCGACGGCACCGCTTCCCGGATTCTCGCCGACGGGGTGGCGTCCAGGGTCGTCGTCACCAACGGCGGCGAGGGCGCCGACCTGCACACCAGGGACGGCGTCACGCACCGGGACGCGGCGGATCCGGGCGCGCCGGTCGTCGACACCAACGGGGCCGGGGACGCGTTCGCGGCCGCGTTCCTCAGCGCCTGGCTGAGCGGGGCCGACGACGACGCCTGCCTCGACCGGGCCGTGATCGCCGGGGCGTTCGCGTGCACCGCGCCCGTCGGCGCCGCGGCGTTCATCGACCGGGCGACACTGGCTGCCCGGATCTGACCCGGATCCACTGGTAGACGAGCGATCCACCGGCGATCACCAGGCTGAGCAGAGCGGTGGGGCCGTTCAGCCAGAGCAGCCCCACCACCGCCGCGAAGGCGACTCCGGCGGTGAGCCGCGACCACCCCGGCGGCAGCAGGCGCAGTGCGGCCGCCGTGCCGATCACGTAGACCAGCGTGAAACAGCCGGTCACCAGCAGCGCGGCGGTGTGCAGGTCGAGCGGCATCAGCGCGGCCGCGATACCGCCGAGGAAGATGAACGTCAGCGAGCGGTGCCGGCCGCCGAACACCCGGGCCGGCAGCGCGCCCTCGTCCGCCAGCGCCACCCCGAGCCGGCTCGACCCGGCGAAGTAGGCGTTCACCGCGCCCAGCGTCAGGACCACCGCGATCACCGCGGTCAGGGTCCGCACCGGGCCGCCCAGCCCGATCGCGAGCAGATCGGCGAGCGGGGCCCGGCTGCCGGCCAGCGCCGGGCCCAGCGCGAGCACGCTCACCGTCGCCACGGCCAGGTAGAGGACACCCACGACGGCGACCGCGATCAGGGTGGCCCGGGGCACGTCGCGGCGCGGGTTGCGGTACTCCCCGGACAGCGACGACAGCGCCTCCCATCCGGCGAAACCCCAGACCAGCAGGGCGGCCGCGGCGCCGATCCCGGACCAGCCGTGCGGGGCGAACGGAGTCAGATGCTCCCGGCGCAGGTGCGGCAGGGCGGCCAGGACGGTCACCACCAGCATCGTGACCAGGGAGATCGAGAGCACCACCTGGACGCGGCCGGAGATGCGAAGACCGAACCAGTTCATGACGTACGCCGTACCGACGATCACCAGGAACGTGGCGAGCTCGGTGACCCGGCCGCCGCCGAGCACGTCGGACACGTACCCACCGGTGAACGCCACCGCGACCGGCGCGCCGAGCGGGACCGCGAAGTAGAACGTCCAGCCGACCGCCGCCGCGACCCGCGGGCCGAACGCCATACCCGCGTAGGTGGCGACCCCGCCGGCGTCCGGATAGCGGGCGCCCAGGGCGGCGAACGTCCAGGCCAGCGGGGCGGACAGGACGATCAGGGCCAGCCAGGCGACCAGTGAGGCGGGGCCGGCCGCCTCGGCGGCCAGGGCGGGCAGGGAGATCAGCCCGGTGCCCAGGACGGCGCCGACGGAGAGCGCGGCGCCCTGTGTGACGGACAGATCGGTGCGAGCGGTCATGGCGGCAACCTAGGGGCCGCCCGGCCGGCGCCTCCAGCCGATTACACGCCGAGCCGGGCCGTCCGGAGCCGTTCGGCGACCGCCGGATCGCCGTCGATCGAGGCCCGGGAGGCGCGCTGCCGGCCGAAGAAGAAGACTGCGATCTCGCCCACATCCCCGGTGATCCGCACCTGCGGCCCGCTGCCGGCCCGGATCGGCGGGAAGCGGGTGGCGGTGATCTCGGCACCGATCCCGAGGCGGCGCAGCGAGCCCCGGATGATCAGTTTCAGGTTGCGGTGGAGAGTGGTCTCCAGTCCCCGGTCCAGCGCCCGCGGTTCCCACCCGGCGGTGCCACGGCGCACGTCCTCGTGGTGGATGAACATCTCCATGGTGTTCGCCAGCGGGTCGACGAGGGGATTGCTGACCGGGCTCCACACCGGCGGCGTACGCAGCTGGCTGATCAGCTCCGCATACGGCAGGGCGGCCCGCTCCCGGCGCACCCGTTCCCCACGGCCGGCCAGCGGCTTGATCAGCAGCCCGAGCGCGGAGTCGGGCCGGCGCTCCCGGACCACGATGTGCGCCGCCAGGTCCCGCGTGGTCCACCCCTCGCAGAGCGTCGGAGCGTCCGGTCCCGTGTCGGTCAACAGGTCGGCGAGCTGCTCCCGCTCACTGCGGGCGTAGTTGGTCATGGATCGATCGTAGGCCCCGGTGTAATCGTGGCCACAATGTAAACGGGTGCGCAGTGGGCAAGGATGGACCGGTAAGGTCGGATGTGCCGACTAATGCTTACCAGTCAGGTAGGAATGTGACCAGCGGGACCGGCAATGACGTGCTGGTGCGGGGACTGCGGGTGCTCGGCCGGGCGATCCGGACGGAGCCACGGCTCTTCACGATCAGTGCGATCGGCAGTAGTTTCTTCGGTTTTCTGATCATCGCGAACTCGTACGTCGTCGGTGCCGTGATCGGCCGGGTCGTGGTGCCGGCCTTCTCCGAGCGCCGCGTCAGCTCCGGTGGCCTCGCGCTGACCTGCGCCGTCCTGCTGGGGATCAGCGGGCTGCGGGTGGCGAGCATCTGGGCGCGCCGGCTGGGCGCCGGGTTCATGCAGTTCCGGCTCCAGGCGCGGTACCGGCGCGCGGTGACCCGCCGTTACCTGGCGCTCCCACCGGAGTGGCACCAGCGGCACGCCACCGGCACCCTGCTCTCCAACGCCAGTTCGGATGTGGAGGCCGCGTTCGCTCCGATCGCGCCGCTGCCGTTCGCGGTCGGCACGATCGTGATGATCGCCGGGGCGCTGGTCGCGCTCTTCCTCACCGACTGGGTGCTCGCCCTGGTCGGGGTGGCGCTGTTCCCGGCCCTGTTCGCGCTGAACTTCTTCTACTCGCGGCGGATGGCGCCGCGGCAGATCCACGCGCAGCGGATGCGGGCCAAGGTCGCCGCGGTGGCACACGAGAGCTTCGACGGCGCGCTGGTGGTCAAGACGATGGGCCGGGAGGCCGACGAGTCCCGCCGGTTCGGGGTGTTCGTCACCGAGCTGCGTGACGCGCTGGTCGCGGTGGGCCGGCTGCGCGGCGTCTTCGACCCGCTGATGGAGAGCCTGCCCAGCGTCGGCACCCTGGCGGTGCTGCTGATCGGCACCTGGCGGCTGCAGTCCGGCGCGATCACCGTGACCGAGCTGATCAGCGTCGCGTTCCTGTTCACCGTGCTGGCGTTCCCGGTACGGGCGATCGGCTGGGTGGTCGGCGAGCTGCCCCGCAGTGTCGCCGGCTGGGAGCGGGTGCAGGCGGTGCTGGCGGCCGAGGGTGACCTCTCGTACGGTACCGGCGACCTGCCCGGCACGGGGCCCGCCGAGCTGCGGTTCGACCGGGTCGACTACCGGTACGCCGACGGCCCGCCGGTGCTCTCCGACGTGACCTTCACCGTCCCGGCCGGGACCACGGTGGCCCTGGTCGGCGCGACCGGCTCCGGCAAGTCGACGATCGCCGCGCTCGCCATGCGCCTGGTCGACCCGGAATCCGGCAGTGTGTCGCTGGACGACGTGAAACTGCCCGACCTGTCGGCGCCCGCACTGGCCGCCGCGACCGGACTGGTCCCGCAGATCCCGTTCGTCTTCGACGACACGGTCCGCGGCAACGTCGCGCTGGACCGGCCCGAGATCGACGACGACGCGGTACGCGCGGCGCTGCGCCTGGCCCAGGCCGAGGGCTTCGTCAGCGCGCTGCCGGACGGCCTGGACACCGAGGTCGGTGAGCGGGGTACGTCGCTCTCCGGCGGGCAGCGGCAGCGGCTCACCCTGGCCCGGGCGCTCGCCGGGCGCCCACGGCTGCTCGTGCTGGACGACGCCACCAGCGCGGTCGACCCCCGGGTGGAGGCGGCGATCCTCGGCGCGCTGCGTGAGTCGGGTACGTCCCTGCTGGTGGTGGCCTACCGGCGGGCCAGTATCGCGCTCGCCGACCTGGTCGTCTACCTGCACCAGGGGCGGGTGGTGGCGACCGGCACGCACACCGAGTTGATGGATTCCCAGCCGGGTTACCGGGATCTGGTCACCGCGTACGAGAAGGCTGATCAATGAGCGAGGCGGGAACCTTCGACACCGTCCGGCGCGGCCTGTCGCTGTCGCCGGAGCTGCGGTCCGGGCTGGCCGGCACGGTCGGTCTGGCGGTCCTGCAGATGTCCGGCCGGGTGGCCGTGCCGATCGCCGTGCAGCAGGGCATCGACCACGGCATCAACGGGCCGTCCGGTCCGGATCCGGCCGTCGTGGCCGTGGTGGTGGCGCTGACCCTGGCCGCCCTGGCGATCTCGACCCTCTGCGGATACCTGATGACCCGGCGGCTGTTCACGGTCAGCGAGACCGCGCTCGGCGGCCTGCGGTCGCGGACCTTCCGGCACATCCACGACCTGTCGATGCTGCACCAGCAGTCCGAACGGCGTGGGTCGATGGTGTCCCGGGTGACCGGCGACGTGGACCAGATCTCCCAGTTCCTCCAGACCGGCGGCGTGCAGTTGCTGCTCGCCGGCGGTCAGCTGATCGTCTCCACGGTGGTGATGTTCGCCTACTCGTGGCAGCTCACCGTGGTGGTGCTGCTCTCCTTCGGGCCGGCGATCGGGGTGATCCGGTTCTTCCAGAAGCGGCTGGCGGGCGCCTACCGTACGGTCCGCGAGCGCACCGGCGTGATGCTCGGCGCGGTCGCCGAGTCGGTGGTCGGCGCCACGGTGATCCGTGCGTTCGGGGTGTCCGGCCGGACCGCCCGCCGTCTGGACACGGCCGTCGACGACCTGCGCACCGCCCAGCAGCGCGCCATGCGCACGAGCGTGCTGAGTTTCTCCAGCGGTGAGATCAGTGCCGGTCTGGCGCTGTCCGGTGTGGTGGTGGCCGGTGTCCTGCTCGGTGTGGACGGCGATCTCACGGTGGGCCGGCTGACCGCGTTCCTGTTCCTGGTGACGCTCTTCATCCAGCCGGTGCAGATCGCCACCGAGCAGCTCAACGAGGCGCAGAACGCGGTCGCCGGCTGGCGGCGCATCCTGGACGTGCTGGACGTCGACCCGGATGTGGCCGACCCCGACGACGAGGGGGTGGAGCTGCCCGCCGGGCCCCTGTCGGTGCGCTTCGACGACGTGTCGTTCCGCTATCCGGGCGGGCCGATGGTGCTCTCCGACGTGGACCTGACCCTCGACGCGCGCCGGAAGTACGCGGTGGTCGGGGAGACCGGCAGCGGCAAGACCACGTTCGCGAAGCTGCTCACCCGGCTGATGGACCCGGCCGAGGGCACCGTCCTGTTGTCCGGGACGCCGCTGACCGGGGTGCGATTCTCGTCGCTGCGGTCGCGAGTGGTGATGGTGCCGCAGGACGGGTTCCTCTTCGACGCGACGGTCGCCGAGAACATCCGCTTCGCCGAGCCGTCGCTCACCGACGACCAGCTGCGGACGGCTTTCACCGAGCTGGGGCTCGGCGACTGGCTCGCCGGCCTGCCGGCCGGGCTGGAAACCGCGGTGGGCGAGCGGGGCGAGTCGCTCAGCGTGGGCGAGCGGCAGCTGGTGGCGCTGGTACGGGCGTACGTCGCCGACCCGGACCTGCTGGTGCTCGACGAGGCGACCAGCGCCGTCGACCCGGCCACCGAGGTGCGGTTGCAGTACGCGCTCGACCTGGTGACCCGGGGCCGGACCACGGTGGCCATCGCGCACCGGCTGTCCACGGCGGAGTCCGCGGACGAGGTGATCGTGGTGGATGCGGGCCGCGTCGTACAACGCGGCCCGCACGCCCGCCTCGTCGCCGAGCCGGATTCGATCTACGCCAAGCTCTACGCCAGCTGGTTGGAGCAGACACGCTGACCAGCTTCTGACCGGCCGGGGCCGGTGAGATGAGCGCGTCGCCCGCAGCGGCCGCGAGGTGCCGCGGCCGCTGCGAGGAACCCGCCATTTCAGCGATTCAAGAGCCTGTCCTGCTCGTCGGGACCGGTGCTCGGCCTTCCGGCCCGACGTTCGCCGTTATCGGGCGTAGTACTCGACGACCAGCTGCTCGTCGCAGAGCACCGGGACCTCGGAGCGCTGCGGGGCACGGATCACCGTGGTGCGCAGGTCCTCGAGGACGGTCGACAGGTACGGCGCGGTCGGGCCGTCGATGTGCGTGCCGGTCGCCGCGATCTGGAACGGCGGCTTCTGCCGGGACGTCTCCTTGACCTCGATGACCTGACCCGGCTTCAGCTTGTAGCCGGGGCGGTCCACCTTCTTGCCGTCCACCGTGAAGTGACCGTGCACGACGAGCTGGCGGGCCTGGTAGATGGTCCGGGTGAAACCGGCCCGGAACACGGTGGCGTCCAGCCGGCGCTCGAGCAGCGTGACCATCGTCTCGCCGGTCTTGCCCTCGGCCTTGTGGGCGGCGTCGTAGGCCGCCCGCATCTGGACCTCGCTGATGTTGTACTGGTGGCGCAGCCGCTGCTTCTCCAGCAGCCGGACCTGGTAGTCCGAGGCCTTGCGACGGCCGCGGCCGTGCACGCCGGGCGGGAACGGGCGCCGCTCGAAGTACTTGACGCACTTACGGGTGAGAGGGATGCCGAGGGCGCGCGACAGCTTCGCCTTGGGTCGGGAGTTGTTCAACTGCGATCTCCTGTTACGGTTAGCCTTGCCTAACTTAGGTAAGCCTAACCGGTGCCCGGAGGTGCTCGTCATGCAACCCAGTCCCGCCGAGATCGCACGCACGCTTGCCGCCGGTCACCTGCCCGCCGTCGCCCACATCGCGTGCCGTCCCGGCCCCACTCCGGTCCGGCACGTCACCGACGCGCAGGGTCGCGTGCTCCTTCTCGTGCCCAGCGAGGGTACCCTCGCCGTCGCACTGCGCCCACAGGACGGCAACGACGACACCGCGCTCGTTCTGGACATCCGCGACGTGCCGCCGATGGCGTCCTCGCCGTCGCTGGGCCGCATCTGGGTCTCCGGCTGGGCCGTGAGACTCGAGGGTGACGACGCCCGTGCCGCCGCGCTCGACTACGCCGACACCGACGCCTGCGGTGACCTGCTCGACATCGGCGAGAGCCAGGCCCTCTACCGGATGGAGGTCGCCGAGGTCCGCTGGGAGCGCAACGAGAAGCTCCTCGAGATCGACCCGGACGACTACGCCGAGGCCACTCCGGACCCGCTGCGCGCCGTCGAGTTCGACCTGATCGCCGACCTCGCCGACCACCACATGGGTGAGATGGGCGACTACGTGCGCCGGCAGCTGGGCTCCGAGGCCCGCCCGGACGACGAGCCCAAGGTGGTGCGGATGGACCGCTACGGCTTCCTGGTGCGGATGGGCAACCGCAGCGCCCGTCTCGCCTTCCCCCGCCCGGTCACCGACCGGCACGATCTGGCGCACCTGCTGCACCCGATCCTCTGCCGGCGCTGCTGCAACAGCGGCGCCGCCTAGAACGAGGCGGGATCGGCGCGGCGACCTTCTGCCGCCGTCATGCCGCGCCGATCCCGTCTTCGAGCCCTGCCACCCGGTGCCGCGGGTGGCAGGGCTCACATCTTTTCACCTCTAGAGCGAGAGGATGCGGTCCAGGAACTCCCGGTAGCCGCGCATCGCCATCCGCATGCGCTCGGTGTCCGGGGTGTCGGTGCCGCGCAGCGGGTCCAGCTCGTCCCGCTCCGCCAGCAGCACCTCGGTCAACTCGTTCACCGCGTCGGTGAGCAGGTCGTGTGCCCGGGTCAGGGCGGTGACCGGGTCGTCGACGAACTCCGCCTTCACCTCGTGCCACGCCGCCCGGAAGTGCCGGGCCGCGTCCTCGTCCCAGACGGTGCGGCCGATCAGCGGCTCCGCACCGGCCCGATCGGCGGGTGCCTCCTCGGACTGCGCCGCGCGATGGCCCACCCGGCGGACCGGCTCGGCGTCCTCCAGGCTGGCCGACCGGCGGGCCGTCGGAGCCGGCGCCTCCTCGGCGGCCTCCTCGCGGGCCCGGCGGGCGGGTGGCGCGGGCGGGAAGGTCAGGAACTCCGACGGCGGCGTGACGGTACTCGCCGACGGTGCCGCGGGAGTGACCGACGCCACACCGAAGGCCTCGGCCGGGCGGCCCAGGCTGTAACCGGTCGGGGCGAAGCCGTACCCACCCTCGGCGGCCGACGGTAGACCGCTGTCGCCGAGGTCGATGGTCAGATCCGGTGGTGTGCGCGTCGCCGGGATCTGCACCGGGGCGGACCCGGTCGCGGCGGGCGGGGTGCTCGCGGCCGGCGAGACCGGGGCGGGTACCGCCGGGTCCGCCGGCTCCGGCTCCTGACCGGGCAGACCGGAGACCGGCTGCAGGGCCCCGGCCGGGTGATCGGGGGTGAAGTCCGCGACCGTGTACGGGTTCGGCGCGTACGCCGGTGACACGGGAGCGCCGGAGACCGGGCCGCCGGAGACCGGGGTACCCGGGACCGCGGGGATCGGCTGGGTCAGGCCGGGCACCGAAGCCCAGCCGGCGGCCGCACGTGGCGGCCCGTCCGGAGCCTGTCCCGGCGACTCCCCGGCCGGACTGCCCGAGGCGTCCGGGTCGGCCTCGCCGGTTTGCGCGTAACCGGGCGCGCCTGCCCGTCCGTTCATGTCCTCACGTCCGTTCTCGTCGCTGGGTCCCGCCACCGCGGCGGCTCCCTGGCCGGTGCCCGGCGGAGTGTGGTCCGCGGACTCGTCCACCGGTCCGGCACCGGCCGGCTCCTCGTCGGCCGGCTCGTCACCGACCTGAGCCTCACCGTCACCGGACTCCGTACCGTCACCGGTCTTCGTTCCGTCTCCGGTCTCCGTACCGTCACCGGCCTCTGCACCGGAACCGGCGGCGGACTCCGGACGGTCGTCCCGGACATCCGGATCGTCGTCGTCCCGGCTGCCGAAGAGCAGCCTCCCGGCACGTCCACCGAGGCCGTAGCCACCGAAGGAGTGCCCCTCCGGCTCACCGGACTTTACGTCCTGAGCGGCTCCCACCTCGTCCTCCGGAGGTACTGAGTGATCAGGATCGCCGTGCCGTTCCGGCCCCGGTGGGCCGGGCTCCGGACGATGGCCGGCCGGCGGGCGCGGCCCGTTGCGGCCCGCCCGGTTCAGCCCGAACGGGTCGGCCGCCCCACTCGGATGGCGGGCGGCCGAGGCGATCGGTGCCAGCGGCGGGATCGACCGGCTGCGGAAGGTACCCAGCGGCGAGCCGTTCAGCAGATCGGCCGGAGTCTCCAGCGGCTCGTCGACCACCGGCTCCGGCTCCGGGCTGACCTGCCAGAAGCGGGCCAGGCCGGGCGAGGGCCGTGCGTTGTCGGGGCTGGACGTCGGCTCCATCTCGGTTCACCACTCCCGTTGCGAGTCCGCGCCCGCCGGGATGCCCGGATCCGCGGCTCTGAGCTGTGCGGCACACCGAGCGACGGGCGCCGGGCAGTCAGGCACGTACCGCGCTTCCCGGCGACGGTACCGCTCCGAATCGTCGAGCACACCCCCGGTTACCGGATCGTGGGCCCCCTGCGGGTCGTTACGGGTGTCGCAGGCGATGGGGGAGAATCGCATCCGTGCCCGTACCCGATGTAGAGACCGCCCTGGACCCGGCCATCGCCGCCCGCCTCAAGCGCACCCCCGACGGCCTCGTCGCGGCGATCGTGCAGGAGCACGGCACCGGTGACGTCCTGATGCTCGGATGGATGGACGACGAGGCCCTGCACCGCACCCTGACCACCGGCCGGGCCACCTACTGGTCCCGCAGCCGCCAGGAGTACTGGGTGAAGGGCGCGACCTCGGGTCACCACCAGCGGGTCCGGAGCGTCTCGCTCGACTGCGACGGCGACGCGCTGCTGGTCACCGTCGTGCAGACCGGCGCCGCCTGCCACAACGGCACCCACACCTGCTTCACCGACGACCTGCTTGCGGAGGGCCAGTGACCAGCGGAGCCACGTTCCCCGACGAGGCCGGGTTCGTCGCGGCCCGCAAGCGGGTCGTCCCGGTCACCCGCAAGCTGCTGGCCGACGGCGAGACCCCGATCGGCGTCTACACGAAACTGGCCGGCGGCCCGGGCACCTTCCTGCTGGAGTCGGCGGAACAGGGTCTGGCCTGGTCGCGGTATTCGTTCGTCGGGGTGCGCAGTGTCGCGACGCTCGTCGAGCGGAACGGCCAGGCCGAGTGGCTGGGCACCCCGCCGTCCGGGGTGCCGCTCAGCGGTGACCCGGTGGTGGCCCTGCGCGAGACGGTGGCCGCGCTGACCGGCGCCCTCGACGAGAGCCTGCCCCCGCTCACCGGTGGCCTCGTCGGCTATCTCGGCTACGACCTGGTCCGCCGCTTCGAGAAGCTGCCGTCCACGGCCGCCGACGACCTGCGCCTGCCCGAGCTGGGCATGCTCCTCGCCACCGACCTGGTGGTGCTCGACCACCACGAGGGCTCGGCGCTGCTGGTGGCCAACGCGGTGCTCGACGCGGACGCCGACGACGCGGCCCGCCGTGCCGCGTACCACCAGGCGATCGGCCGGCTCGACGCGATGACCACCGCGCTGTCGCGGCCCACCCCGCCGATGGTCTCCACGGTCGACCGCCGCCCGGCCGGCGAACCGGTCAGCCGCACTCTTCCGGGGGAATATCAGAAGGCCGTCGAGGAGGCCAAGGAGGCGATCCGGGCCGGCGAGTGCTTCCAGATCGTGGTGGCCCAGCGTTTCGAGCGGCCCACCGACGCCGCCGCCCTGGACGTCTACCGGGTGCTGCGGGCCACCAACCCCAGTCCGTACATGTATCTGCTCCGCTTCGACGACTTCGACATCGTCGGCTCGTCGCCGGAGGCACACCTCAAGGTGAGCGCCAACCGGACCGCGCTGCTGCACCCGATCGCCGGGACCCGCTGGCGGGGTGCCACCCCGGAGCAGGACGCCGCGCTCGCCGCCGAGCTGCTCGCCGACCCGAAGGAGCGGTCCGAGCACGTGATGCTGGTCGATCTGGGCCGCAACGACCTGGGCCGGGTCTGTGAGCCGGGCAGCGTCGAGGTGCCGGAGTTCGCCCGGATCGAGCGGTACAGCCACGTCATGCACATCGTCTCGACCGTGGTCGGCCGTCTGCGCGACGACCGGACCGCCTTCGACGCGCTGGCCGCCACGTTCCCGGCCGGTACGCTCTCCGGCGCGCCCAAGGTCCGGGCCATGGAGATCATCGAGCAGCTGGAGCCCACCCGGCGTGGCCTCTACGGCGGCACGGTCGGCTACTTCGGGTTCGCCGGCGACATGGACATGGCGATCGCGATCCGGACCGCGCTGCTCAAGGACGGTGTCGCCTACGTCGGCGCGGGCGCGGGCATCGTCGCCGACTCCGACCCGGCGGCCGAGGAGCAGGAGACCCGCAACAAGGCCGCCGCGGTGCTCGCCGCGATCGCCTCGGCGGAGACCCTGCGCGCCGCCCGATGAGGACCTATCCCGCCGCCGTCGCGTCCGGCCTGGCCGGGGCCGGTCTGGCGCTCTTCGGCGCGACCCGGGTCTGGGCGGTCGCGGTCGAGCAGAGGCCCGGATTGTCGGATCTTCGGACCGAACAGACCGGTGCGGAGGCACAGCCGTGGCTGATCGGGCTGGCGGTGGTCGCGCTCGCCGGGACGGGAGCGCTCCTCGCCACCCGCGGGGTGGTCCGGCGTCTGCTGGGCGCGGTGCTGGCCCTGGCCGGCGCCGGTATCGCGGTGGGCGCGGTCCTGGCCCGGGCCGGGGTCGACCCGGGCGCCGCCGGGCCGGCCGGAACGGCCTGGCCGGTCGCCTGCGCCGGCGGCGGCGCGGCGGTGCTGGTGGCGGGGGTGCTCGCCGCGCGTCACGGCCACCGGTGGTCGGCGATGTCCGCCCGGTACGAACGGCGCCCGGCCGCGCCGGTCCGGGTGGAGGCGGACGGCCCCACCGCCGGCCGGGACCTGTGGGACGCCCTGGACCGCGGCGAGGACCCGACCGCGCGCTGAGCGCTGGTCACCGGCCCGGCCGCGGAGGAAGAGTGCCGGCGACCTGGGCGCTGGTCACCGGCCCGGCCGCGGGGAGACACGCGGCGGGACCGGCGTGGTGGGCTGGGCGGTGGTTACCGGCGGGCGCCGGTCAGCGGCGCCGTCCGGCGGTTGCCCGCCGGGGCGCTCGCGAGCATCGCGGCGACGGCGCGGGCGGTCTCCACCCGGGCGGCGGCGCGGGCCCGGTCGGCCTGGATGGCGTCCCAGGCGTTCTCCCGGGCGGTGCGCACGTTGTCGGAGCCGACGACGGCGCGCTGGACGCCGTTGGCGACCTCGGCGGCCACCGAGACGAGGACTCGGGACATGACGGCAAAATTCATCGGCTGGGGTGACTCAGTGGCCATGGGGTCGACTCCGCATCATCGTCCGGCTGGCTGACGGCGTACTGGACGCCGGGACAAGTCTGCCCGAGTCACATGATGGTGGGGTCCTATTTCCGCTCGGTGACACCCGTGTCAACGAGCGGTGGTATCCGCCGAACGGGGGAGGGGTCCCAGCACAACGGCTGGAGAGGGGTCCGCGCGGTGTGAGCGACGAGACACTCGCGACGGGCAGCCTGGCATTATGCCGCAGTCCATTCCGTGAGGCGCGCCATACCCCCGGCACCCCGTCACCGGTCGTCACCTCCTAGCATCGGGCCGAAGACACCCGGAGAGGGGAGTCATTACGTGACATCCGATCAGGCGGAAGCGGGCGGTGGCGGTCCCGCTCGCGGAGCGGCAAAGCAGAACGTCCTCGAGGAGATCCTCGCCGGCGTCCGCGAGGACGTGGCGGCGCGGCAGGCACAGGTGCCTCTCGAGCGGGTGCGGGAGCTCGCCGCGGCGGCCCCGCCCGCGATCGACGCGTACGCGGCGTTGCGCAAGCCCGGCGTGGCGGTGATCGCCGAAGTGAAGCGGGCGTCCCCGTCGAAGGGCGCCATCGCCGACATCCCGGACCCGGCCGAGCTGGCGGGGGAGTATGCGCAGGGCGGTGCCCGGTGCATCAGCGTCCTCACGGAGGGCCGGTGGTTCGGCGGCTCGCTGGACGATCTGGCCGCGGTTCGCGCCGCCGTCAGGATCCCGGTGCTCCGCAAGGACTTCGTGGTCTCCAGCTATCAGGTGCACGAGGCGCGCGCCCACGGCGCCGACCTGGTGCTGCTGATCGTCGCGGCCCTCGAGCAGAACGTGCTGGTCGGCCTCCTGGAGCGCATCGAGTCGCTGGGCATGACGGCCCTCGTCGAGGTGCACAACGAGGAGGAGGCGGACCGGGCGCTCGAGGCGAACGCGAAGGTCATCGGGGTGAACGCCCGTGACCTGCGGACCCTTGAGGTGGACCGGTCGGTCTTCGAGCGGATCGCGCCCGGCCTCCCGCAGACGGTCGTGAAGATCGCCGAGTCCGGCGTGCGCGGCCCGCACGACCTGATCCGGTATGCGTCGGCGGGTGCCGACGCGGTGCTGGTGGGTGAGGGGCTGGTGACCCAGAAGTCGCCGCGTGACGCGGTGGCCGAGCTGGTCAACGCCGGCAACCACCCGGCCACGCCGAGGCCGGTGCGGTGAGCGCGTCCAGTTTGCCGGACCTCGCCGGACACTTCGGGAGGTACGGCGGGCGGTTCGTGCCCGAGGCGCTGATCAAGGCCCTCGACGAGCTGGACGCCGCGTACCGGTCGGCGAAGCAGGACCCGGAGTTCCAGAAGACCTTCGAGGGTCTCCTGCTGAACTACGCGGGCGTGCCGTCGCTGCTCTACCGGGCGACCCGGCTCTCCGAGGCCCTGGGTGCGGAGATCCTGCTGAAGCGGGAGGACCTCAACCACACCGGCGCCCACAAGGTGCGCAACGTGCTGGGCCAGGCGCTGCTCGCCAAGCGGATGGGCAAGCCCCGGGTGATCGCCGAGACCGGCGCCGGCCAGCACGGTGTGGCCAGCGCGACCGCGGCCGCTCTGCTCGACCTGGAGTGCGTCGTCTACATGGGCGAGACGGACACCCAGCGGCAGGCGCTCAACGTGGCGCGGATGCGGATGCTCGGCGCGACCGTGATCCCGGTGACCAACGGTTCCCGCACTCTGAAGGACGCGCTGAACGAGGCGCTGCGGGACTGGGTCTCCACCGTCGAGACCACCCACTACCTCCTGGGGACCGCGGCCGGGCCGCACCCGTTCCCGGAGCTGGTGCGTGACTTCGTCGGCGGCATCGGTGTCGAGGCCCGGGCGCAGTGCCTGGAGCAGCTCGGCCGTCTGCCGGACGCGGTGGCCGCGTGTGTGGGCGGCGGGTCGAACGCGATCGGCATCTTCCACGCGTTCGTGCCCGACGAGGCCGTCCGGCTGTACGGCTTCGAGGCCGGCGGCGACGGCGTGGAGACCGGCCGGCACGCGGCGTCGATCACCGGCGGCTCGGTCGGCGTGCTGCACGGCAACCGCACCTATCTGCTGCAGGACGACGACGGCCAGACGATCGAGTCGCACTCGATCTCGGCCGGCCTGGACTACCCGGGTGTCGGTCCGGAGCACGCCTGGCTGCACGACACCGGCCGCGCGGTCTACGAGCCGGTGACCGATGCCGAGGCGATGGCCGCGTTCCAGCTGCTGTGCCGGACCGAGGGGATCATCCCGGCGATCGAGAGCTCGCACGCCCTCGCCGGCGTCGCGAAGATCGCCCCGCGCCTGCGCGAGGAGCTGGGCCGGACGCCGACGATCGTGATCAACCTGTCCGGGCGCGGTGACAAGGACGTACACACCGCGGGCGCCTACTTCGGCATCCTCGACCAGGTCGAGACGGTCGTCCCGGGGGAGAACACGTGAGCATCGCGGAGACGTTCGCCAAGGCGAAGGCGGAGAACCGGTCGGTGCTGGTCGGCTGCATGCCGGCCGGCTTCCCGACGGTCGACCACAGCATCGAGCAGATGATCGCGATGCACGAGGCCGGCTGCGACGTGATCGAGGTCGAGCTGCCGTACTCCGATCCGGTGATGGACGGGCCGGTGATCCAGAAGGCGAGCGACATCGCGCTGGCCAACGGCGTCCGGACCCGGGACACCCTGAAGATCATCGACGCGGTGTCGTCGGCGGGTGCCACGGTCGTGCTGATGACCTACTGGAACCCGATCGAGAAGTACGGTGTCGACGCGTTCGCCCGTGACCTGGCCGCGGCCGGGGCGACCGGGCTGATCACACCGGACCTGATCCCGGACGAGGCGGCCGAGTGGATCGCCGCCGCGGACGCGCACCGCATCGACCGGACGTTCCTGGTGGCACCGAGTTCCACCGACGAGCGGCTGGCGATGACCCTGGCGCATTGCCGGGGCTTCGTCTACGCGACCGCACTGATGGGCGTCACCGGCGCCCGGACGAGTGTGTCGTCGCAGGCGCCCGAGCTGGTTCAGCGGATCCGGGCGATCGACCCGGAGATGCCGATCGGTGTGGGCCTGGGTGTCGGCAACGGCCGGCAGGCCGCCGAGGTGGCCGCGTTCGCCGACGGCGTGATCGTCGGCAGTGCACTGATCCGCTGCGTTCTGGACGCCGGTGACCGCACCACGGCGCTGACCGATCTGCGTGCTCTCAGCGCCGAACTGGCCGAAGGCGTCCGCAAGAGGTGAGAACCAGGGTGCCGGCTGAATTCGGCCGGTGCCCTGGGCATCACAGATCGACCGCGCGGCGGTAGCGTGTGCACCCGTGAACATCGCCGCCATCCCCAGCCCCACCGAGTCGGTGTGGCATGTGCTCGGGTTTCCGGTCCGCGCCTACGCCCTCTGCATCATCGCCGGCATGGTCGTCGCGACGCTTCTGATGGAGCAGCGGCTGCGTCATCGCGGGGCGGCGCCGTGGGTCTCGCTCGATGTGGTGGTCTGGGCGGTGCCGTTCGGCATCATCGGCGCCCGGATCTATCACGTGATCACCTCGCCGCAGGACTACTTCGGCGCCGGTGGTGACCCGGTCAAGGCGTTCTTCATCTGGGAGGGCGGCCTCGGCATCTGGGGTGCGGTCGCCGGTGGCGCGGTCGGTGCCTGGATCGCGGGCCGGCAGATCGGCATCCCGCTGAGCGTCCTGGCCGACGCGCTGGCCCCGGCGCTGCCGGTGGCGCAGGCGATCGGCCGGCTCGGCAACTGGTTCAACAACGAGCTGTACGGCAGTGTCACCACCCTGCCGTGGGGCCTCGAGGTGCACGAGATGGACTCGTCGAACCCCGGGCACGCCGTGATGATCGACGGTGAGCCGGTGACCCGTCCCGACCTCTACCACCCGGCCTTCCTCTACGAGCTGATCTGGAACCTGGGCGTCGCCGCGCTGGTCTGGCTGCTGGACCGGAAGTTCAAGTTCGGCCGTGGACGGGCGTTCGCGCTGTACGTGATGGCCTACACGGTCGGCCGTTTCTGGATCGAGATGCTCCGCGAGGACACCGCGACCCTCTTCTTCGGGGTCCGGCTCAACGTCTACACCTCGGTCATCGTCTTCCTGGGTGCGGCCATCTACTTCGTCGTGGTGAGGGGCCCGCGTGGCTACGTCATCCCGATCGACGCGCCGGACACCGTGACGGAGGCGGACAGCGACGTCTCGCAGGTGGACGTGACCGCCGCCACCAAGGGCGCCGACCGCAAGGTTCCAGTCGCCTACCGCCTGGTCGACGAGGAACAGTTCCTGGAGTACCAGAGGACGGGCGTCCTGCCCGACGAGCGGCCCGAGGAGAAGGCGGAGGATCCCGAGGCCGTCCCCGCCACCGTCGGGGAGTCCGGCAAGCCGGCCGACAAACCGGCCGACAAACCCTCCGACGAGAACTGACCTCGTGCGTACGGCCGTGGTGGTGGGCGGCGGGATGGCCGGCCTGGCCACCGCGGGCGCGCTGTCCCGTTCCGGCTGGCGGGTGACCGTCCTGGAGCGGGCCGAGCGGGTCGCCGCACCGCCGACCGCGGTGGTGCTCTGGCCCACCGGCCTCCGCGCGCTGCAATCCCTCGACCCGGACGGCGGCTGGACGGCGATCGCGTCGCCGCTGCCGGACGGCGGGGTCCGCCGCCCGGACGGTCAGTGGCTGGTCGCGCCGCGCGCCCGCTCCGGTGCCGGCCCGTCGCCGGCGGCCGCCCATCTGGAGGACGTCTACGACGCGCTGGTCGCGGGTCTCGGTGACGTGGAGATCCGCACCGGGTTCGAGGCGACGACGATCCGGACCGGTCTGCGGACCCGGCCGACGGTCAGCGACGGGCGTACCACGATCGAGGCGGACCTGCTGGTCGGCGCGGACGGCATCGACAGCCGGGTCCGCGCCGCGGTGGCCCCCGAGGCGGTGGCGGTCGGTTCCGGCTTCGCCGCCTGGCAGGCGGTCATCCCCGGTTTCCGGGTGCCGCGGCTGGACGGCGGCCGCTGTGTCGGCGGCGAGACGCTCGGTGCCGGCTACCGGTTCGTGGCGATCCCGCTCGGTGACCACGCGGCCGGGCGGGGCGGCGTCTACTGGGTGGCCACGGCGGCCGGGGCGGCCCGTCCCGAGGCGCCCGCGACCCAGCTGGCGCTGCTGCGCAGGTGGTTCGCCGGCTGGCACGAGCCGGTCGGTGCGCTCCTCGACGCCACCCGCCCCGAGGACCTGGTCCCGCAGGGTGTCCGCGAGTTGCGCCCGCTGCCGCGGGCCTACGGTTTTCCGGCCGGTCCGGGCGGTGTCGTCCTGGTCGGCGACGCCGCGCACGCCATGCCGCACCATCTCGGCCAGGGCGCCTGCCTGGCCTTCGAGGATGTGGCGACGCTGCGTTCGCTGGTCGCCGACGTCGAGCCCGGTCCGGCGCTGACCGCGGCGGTCGAGTCCTACAGCCGCCTGCGCCGCCCGCGCACCACCACCGTGGTCCGGCAGAACCGGCGGATGTCCGCGGTGGTCCAGGCCCGCGGGCGGCTCGCGCTCCGCGCGCGGGATGCCGCGCTCAACCACATGCGCCCGCGCATGCTGGCCCGCTCACTGGATCCCCCCGCCGACTGGACCGCACCCGAATAATCGTTCGGCGAATGGCGTCCACGCCCGAAATCCTCCAGGCGATCCGTTCACTTCCGGCAATGCGTCAATTCAGCGCTGCATTTCTTCTTGTACGCACGAAACCGCACACAACCGCACCATTCCCGTTCCACCCGCCCCGCCCGCGACGCGCCCCCGGGCGTATCCCACGACCCGCGGCTGGCCCCCACCGCTGTCTCAGCCGCCCCGAGACAGCGGTGACGTCCAGCCGGTCGGGTGCGGCTGGCCCCCACCGCTGTCTCAGGCGCGCTGAGGCAGCGGTGACGCCCAGCCGGTCCGGTGCGGCTGGTTCCCACCGCTGTCTCAGGCGCGCTGAGACAGCGGTGAGAGCCAGCCGCGGGGGTGTGTGTTCAGAGTGCGGGACCTGGGGATGGAAGATCTCACACCGCAGTTCACCCGTACGAAAAGATCATCTGGCGTGGGTGTGGCCGTGCTCCGGGACCTGGAGGCGTTGAGGCGGTAAGTGTCCATCGGCGATATGGTGCTTACGGCGTACCATCATGTGGGAAGTGTGAGGAATCGCTGACGCCGCTACATCGGCGCCGAGGCGGGTTCGGCGATGCAGGCCGTGCCCACCCGCCGGAAGCCGACGCGGGTGTAGAGCCGGGCCACGTCGTCGTCGCCGGCCGAGAGGAACACCAGGCCGACCCCCTCGTTGAGCAGGCGCCCGGCGATCGTGGCGGTGAGCTGGGAGGCGTATCCGCGGCGGCGGGCCGACGGCAGTGTGGCCACCCCGACGACCTCGGCGACGTCCCCGCAGCGCTGGCTGGTCGCGGTGGCCAGGATGCCTTCGACGGCTGACTCGGCGACCGCGGTGAGGTAGTCGCCACCGGCGAACATCTTCCGCGCCTGCTGGAGGGCCTCGGCGGTGAGGGCGCCGCCCGCGTCCCGCTCGGCCGGCCCGGCGTTGTCGATGACCAGGGTCTTCTCGGCCACTTCGAACGGCGGCTGGTAGGCGGGTGCGGCGAACCCGAGCCGGGCCACGGTGCGGGAGTGGCGCAGGTCGTCGGCGAACGTGTCGGCGGCCGGGTCCAGGTAGCGGATGGCCGCGTCGCGCAGCGGCAGGTCCGGGACGAGGGCCGCCGGATCGAGCACCAGCAGCGGGGCGAGCAGCACGTCGAGACCCGCCGACCGGGCCACGGCCAACAGGTCGGGGGTGGTCTCGTGCACCCACTCGAAGGTCTCCGGCAGCCCGAGTTCGCGCTGGCGGGCCCGGGTGTCGAGGATGTCGGCGGCGGAGGGGGTGTGCGAACCCGGTCTCGGGCGGGCATAGTAGGGCCAGCCCTCTCCCTCGCGGATGAAGAGAACGAGAGACCCGATCTCTTCGGATCGCGTCCAGGGTCGGGGCAAAGCGTCGTAGAACCGCTCGAGCCGGTCGAAGAGGTCGGAATCCGCTGGCGCCATCGCGCGAGACTACCGGTCCGCGCCCCGGCTGTGCTATTCAGTTCGTCCGCAGTTCGATGCGTGATCGCACCAGGTGTGATCAATCCGCATCTGGCGGAGATCAGTGGCTCTTAACGTAGACTCAAGAGACTTTGCAGGGCCGACGTCGTCCCGACCTCAGAATGAAACACCAGTGACGACAGGAGGCCCGGTGGCATATCCGCACCCCCAGGGGCTTTATGACCCTCAGACGGAGCGAGACGCCTGCGGTGTGGCATTCATTGCCGACATTCACGGTCGTCGTTCCCATGATGTGGTGGCCAAGGGTCTGACAGCGCTGATCCGGCTGGATCACCGGGGCGCACGCGGCGCCGAGCAGAACACCGGTGACGGCGCCGGCATCATGATCCAGATCCCGGACGAGTACTACCGTGCCGTGGCCGGCTTCGAGCTGCCGCCCGCCGGTCAGTATGCGACCGGCCTCGTGTTCCTGCCCACGGACCTCGACGATGCGGCCCGTGCGATCAAGGTGTTCGAGAAGTACGTGCTCGTCGAGGGCGGCGAGGTGCTCGGCTGGCGCGACGTCCCGGTCGACCCGTCCGACCTGGGCGCGACCGCGGAGGACGCCCGTCCCGCGATCCGCCAGGTGTTCCTCTCCGCCCACCGGCTCGTCGACTCGCCCACCGGTAAAGCCGGTGCGGCTCTGAGCGGCCTCGAGCTGGACCGGGTGGCGTTCTGCATCCGCAAGCAGGCCGAGCGGGAGACCTCGCAGCGCGGCGTCGCGGCCTACTTCCCGTCGCTGTCCTCGCGGACCGTCACCTACAAGGGCATGCTCACCCCCGAGCAGCTGCCGGCGTTCTTCCCGGAGCTGTCCGACGAGCGGGTCGCCAGCGCGATCGCCCTGGTGCACTCCCGGTTCTCGACCAACACGTTCCCGTCGTGGCCGCTGGCGCACCCGTACCGGCTGATCGCCCACAACGGCGAGATCAACACGATCCGCGGCAACAAGAACTGGATGGCCGCCCGCGAGGCGCTGCTGTCCACCCCGAACCTGCCGGGCAGCATCAAGCGCCTGTTCCCGATCAACTCGCCGGAGGCGTCCGACTCGGCCAGCTTCGACGAGGTTCTCGAGCTGCTGCACCTGGCCGGCCGCAGCCTGCCGCACGCGGTGCTGATGATGATCCCCGAGGCGTGGGAGAACGACCCGGAGATGGAGGCCTCGCGCCGCGCCTTCTACCGGTTCCACGCGAGCCTCATGGAGCCGTGGGACGGCCCGGCCGCCGTGGCGTTCACCGACGGCACGATCATCGGCGCCGTGCTGGACCGCAACGGTCTGCGCCCGGGTCGCTGGTGGCACACGCGGGACGGTCTGGTCGCGCTCGGTTCCGAGGCGGGCATCATCGATGTCGACCCGGCCGACGTGGTGGCCAAGGGTCGTCTCCAGCCGGGCAAGATGTTCCTGGTCGACACCGCGGCCGGCCGCATCGTCCACGACGGCGAGATCAAGGCCGAGCTGGCCGCCGCCGAGCCGTACGCGGACTGGCTGCACGCCGGGCTGATCGAGCTCAACGACCTGCCGGCCCGCGAGCACGTGATCTACACCCACGACTCGGTGCTGCGCCGTCAACAGGTCTTCGGCTACTCCGAGGAGGAGCTGAAGATTCTGGTCGCGCCGATGGCGCGCAGTGGCGCGGAGCCGCTCGGCTCGATGGGCACGGACACCCCGATCTCGCCGCTGTCGACGCGGCCGCGGCTGATGTTCGACTACTTCCACCAGCTGTTCGCGCAGGTCACCAACCCGCCGCTGGACGCCATCCGGGAGGAGCTGGTCACCAGCCTCTCGATGACGATCGGGCCGGAGGGCAACCTGCTCAAGCCGGGACCGGCCAGCTGCCGGCAGATCGTCCTGCCGTACCCGATCATCGACAACGACGAGCTCGCCAAGATCCTGTCGATCGACGAGGACGGCGACCTGCCCGGTTTCAAGGCGGTCCGGGTCTCCGGGCTCTACCCGCTGCGGGACGGCGCGGCCGGCATCAAGGCCCGGCTCACCCAGATCTGCCGGCACGTGTCCGAGGCCATCGAGGACGGGGTGCGCATCCTCGTGCTCTCCGACCGCGACTCCAACGCCGACCTGGCACCGATCCCGTCGCTGCTGCTCACCGCCGCCGTGCACCAGCACCTGGTGCGTGAGCAGACCCGTACCCAGGTGGCGCTGGTCGTCGAGTCCGGTGACTGCCGCGAGGTGCACCACGCGGCGACCCTGATCGGCTTCGGCGCGGCGGCGGTCAACCCGTACCTCGCGTTCGAGAGCGCCGAGGACCTGATCGCCACCGGTGCCCTGGCCGGTGTGGACCCGCGCAAGGCGGTCCGCAACTACATCAAGGCGCTCAGCAAGGGCGTCCTGAAGATCATGTCCAAGATGGGCATCTCGACCGTGTCGTCGTACTGCGGCGCACAGGTCTTCGAGGCCGTCGGCCTGGACAACAAGCTGCTCCAGCGCTACTTCGCGGGCACCTCCGGCCGGATCGGCGGCGTCGGTCTCGCCGGGATCCACGCCGAGATCAAGGCGCGGCACGCGAAGGCGTACCCGGCGAACAAGGCCGAGCGGGCGCACCGCCGGCTCGAGGTCGGCGGCGAGTACCAGTGGCGCCGCGAGGGTGAGCTGCACCTGTTCAACCCGGAGACGGTCTTCCTGCTCCAGCACGCGACCCGCAGCAAGCAGTACGACGTGTTCCGCCGCTACACCGAGAAGGTCAACGCGCTGTCGGCCGAGGCCGGTCACCTGCGTGGCCTGTTCCAGTTCGCCTCCGACCGCGAGGCCATCTCGATCGACGAGGTCGAGCCCGTCAGCGCGATCGTCAAGCGGTTCTCCACCGGCGCGATGAGCTACGGCTCGATCTCCGCCGAGTCGCACGAGACCCTCGCCATCGCCATGAACCGGCTCGGCGCCAAGTCGAACACCGGCGAGGGCGGCGAGGACGTCGAGCGGCTGTACGACCCGGAGCGCCGTTCCGCGATCAAGCAGATCGCCTCCGGCCGTTTCGGGGTGACGAGCGAGTACCTGGTCAACGCGGACGACCTGCAGATCAAGATGGCGCAGGGCGCTAAGCCCGGCGAGGGCGGCCAGCTGCCCGGCAACAAGGTGTGGCCGTGGATCGCGAAGACCCGGCACGCCACCCCGGGTGTCGGCCTGATCTCGCCGCCGCCGCACCACGACATCTACTCCATCGAGGACCTGGCCCAGCTGGTCCACGACCTCAAGATGGTCAACCCGCAGTCGCGGGTGCACGTCAAGCTGGTCAGCGAGATCGGCGTGGGCACGGTCGCGGCGGGTGTCGCCAAGCTCAAGGCCGACGTCATCCTGATCTCCGGCCACGACGGCGGCACCGGCGCGTCCCCGCTGAACTCGCTCAAGCACGCCGGCACCCCGTGGGAGCTGGGCCTGGCCGAGGCGCAGCAGACGCTGCTGCTCAACAAGCTGCGCGACCGGGTCACCGTGCAGGTGGACGGCCAGCTCAAGACCGGCCGGGACGTGGTCGTCGCGGCTCTGCTGGGTGCCGAGGAGTTCGGTTTCGCCACCGCGCCGCTGATCGTCTCCGGCTGCATCATGATGCGGGTCTGCCACCTGGACACCTGTCCGGTCGGCATCGCCACGCAGAACCCGGTGCTGCGTGAGCGCTTCACCGGCAAGCCGGAGTTCGTCGAGAACTTCTTCCTCTTCCTCGCCGAGGAGGTCCGCGAGATCCTCGCCGAGCTGGGCTTCCGCAGCATCGACGAGGCGATCGGGCATGCCGAGATCCTCAACGTGACCGAGGCCGTCGACCACTGGAAGGCCAAGGGTCTCGACCTGTCGCCGGTCCTCTACGTGCCGGAGCTGCCGGAGGGCGCTGCCCGCCGGGGCGTCGTCGCCCAGGACCACGGCCTCGAACTCGCCCTGGACAACCAGCTGATCGAGCTGGCCCAGCCGGCGCTGACCGACGGCCTGCCGGTGCACGCCGAGCTGGCCGCCCGCAACGACCAGCGCAGTGTCGGCGCGATGCTCGGCGGTGAGGTGAGCCGGCGGTACGGCGGCAACGGTCTGCCCGACGACACCATCTCGTTCACCCTGCGCGGCACCGGGGGCAACTCGTTCGGCGCCTTCCTGCCGCGCGGTGTCACCCTGCGGCTGATCGGCGACTCCAACGACTACGTCGGCAAGGGCCTCTCCGGCGGCCGGCTGATCGTGCGCCCCACCGAGGACGCCCCGTTCACGGCGGAGGAGAACACCATCGCCGGCAACACCATCCTGTACGGCGCGACCGCCGGCGAGATCTTCCTGCGCGGCCGGGTCGGCGAGCGGTTCGCGGTCCGCAACTCCGGCGGCATCGCGGTCGTCGAGGGTGTGGGCGACCACGGCTGTGAGTACATGACCGGTGGTGTCGTGGTGGTGCTCGGCCCGACCGGCCGTAACTTCGCGGCCGGTATGAGCGGCGGCAAGGCGTTCCTGCTGGACCTGGACCAGTCGCTGGTCAACCCGGAGCTGGTCGACCTGGGCCCGCTCACCGACGACGAGCGCGACCAACTGCGCTCGCTCGTCGAGAAGCATCACGCGGAGACCGACTCGGCCGTGGCCGGCCGCCTGCTCAAGGACTGGAGCGCGGCGGTGGAGCGGTTCACCGCCGTGGTGCCGCGCGACTACAAGCGCGTCATGGAACTGATCAGGACCGCCGAGGCTGCCGGTCGCAACGTGGACGAGGCGGTCATGGGAGTCACCAGTGCCTGACCCTAACGGTTTCCTCCGGTACGAGCGGCAGCTCCCGAAGCGCCGGCCGGTGCCGGTCCGGATCCTGGACTGGAAAGAGGTCTACCCGCCCGCGGGCGAGGAGCTGATCCGTGACCAGGCGACGCGCTGCATGGACTGCGGCATCCCGTTCTGTCACGACGGCTGCCCGCTGGGCAACCGCATCCCGGACTGGAACGACCTGGTCCGGACCGGTGGCTGGGCGGCCGCCTCGGACTCGCTGCACGCCACCAACAACTTCCCCGAGTTCACCGGCCGGCTCTGCCCGGCACCGTGCGAGGCGGCGTGTGTGCTCGGCATCGCCGACGACCCGGTGACGATCAAGCAGGTCGAGGTGGAGATCGCCAACTACGCGTTCGGAGCCGGTCTCACGCCGCAGCCGGCGCCGGCGTCCTCCGGCCGGTCGGTCGCGATCGTCGGCTCCGGCCCGGCCGGTCTGGCCGCGGCCCAGCAGCTCGCGCGGGCCGGGCACGCCGTCACCGTCTACGAGCGCGACGACCGGATCGGTGGCCTGCTGCGCTACGGCATCCCCGACTTCAAGATCGAGAAGCACGTCATCGACGCGCGGCTCGCGCAGATGTCGGCCGAGGGTGTCGAGTTCCAGACCGGCGTCGACGTCGGTACCGACATCACCGCCGACGACCTGCGTGACCGCTACGACGCGGTGCTGCTCGCTGCGGGCGCGCTCGCCGGCCGGGACACCACGGACACCCCGGGCCGCCACCTCAAGGGTGTGCACCTGGCCATGGAGCACCTGGTCCCGGCCAACCGGATCGTCGCGGGCCTCGCCGACACGACGCCGATCGACGCCAAGGGCAAGCACGTCATCATCATCGGCGGCGGGGACACCGGTGCCGACTGTCTGGGCGTCGCCCACCGCCAGGGCGCGGCGTCGATCACCCAGCTCGACCAGTACCCTCTGCCGCCCGAGGTGCGCGGTGGCGTCAAGGACCCGTGGCCGACGTGGCCGCTGATCCTGCGCAACTACGCCGCGCACGAGGAGGGCGGCGACCGGGTCTTCGGCGTGGCCGTGCAGGAGTTCGTCGGCGACGCCGACGGCAATCTGGTCGCGATCCGCATCGCCGAGGTGTCGGTGCAGCGCGTCGACGGGGTGCGCCGGGTGCTCGTCACTCCCGGCACCGAGCGCGAGTTGCCCGCCGATCTGGTCCTTCTCGCGATCGGATTCGAGGGTACGGAGGACCAGCCCCTGCTCCGGCAGTTCGGCCTGACCCGGAACCGGCGCAATGTGCTGGACGCCGACCTGGGCTGGCAGACCGCCGCCGAGGGGGTCTTCGTCGCGGGTGACATGCACAAGGGCGCGTCCCTGATCGTCTGGGCGATCGCCGAGGGGCGGGCCGCCGCGGCCGCCATCCACCAGTACCTCGGAGCGGCCGGCGAACTGCCGGCCCCGGTCCGTTCGGACTCGCAGCCGCTGTCCGTCTGATCCCTTTCGCAGTCCGGGCCCGTCACCTTTTGGGTGGCGGGCCCGGCGCCTTTCCGGGGGCTGTCACCAAAACGGGCGTTAATGGGCGGGCGGATCGCCGACGCAATGGCGTCTGTCGATCGATGGTGGCGCCCGGAGGTGCCGAACTGGGCCTCGCACGGCGGCCGGGGTGCCCGACAGCGGTCCGTAGGTCCTGGACTCATCGCTGTACATCGATCCTGACGATGCCTTTTGCGCTGGCAGGGGTAGGTGTGGCTCGTGCCGGATGATGGGGTTGGGGCATGTGCCGTCGGACGCCGTGAGCGGACCGCTAGGCTGAACCGGCGGTCGCTGAAGCCCGCGGACGACGCAGCGCACCCCGCCTAACCGCGCGGGTTGACCTCGCCGTCGACACCCGCAGTTCATGCCGATGACCGGGGTCGGCCGCCGCGCCGCCCCAGGAGAAGGACTAGCCTGATGGCCGTGACACGCCGCGTAAAAATCGTCTGCACGATGGGCCCCGCCACCAAGTCACCCGAGCGCATGCTCGGGCTGGTGGAAGCGGGCATGAACGTGGCCCGGATGAACTTCAGCCACGACACCCGGGAGAACCACCGGGAGATGTACGAGCTGGTCCGCGCGGCCGCCGAGCAGGCCGACCGCCCGGTCGCCATCCTGGCCGACCTCCAGGGTCCGAAGATCCGCCTCGGCAAATTCGCCGACGGCCCGCACCGCTGGGAGACCGGCGACCGCGTCGTCATCACCAGCGACGAGATCCTCGGCACCAAGGAGCGCGTCTCCTGCACGTACAAGAAACTTCCGCACGAGGTCAAGGTCGGTGACCGCCTCCTGATCGACGACGGCAAGGTCGCGATCGAGGTGACCGAGGTCGACGGCGAGGACATCCACTGCCTGGTCACCGAGGGTGGCCCGGTCAGCAACAACAAGGGCGTCTCGCTGCCCAACGTCGCGGTCAGCGTCCCGGCGCTCAGTGACAAGGACGAGGAGGACCTGCGGTTCGCGCTGAAGCTCGGCGTCGACCTGGTCGCGCTCTCGTTCGTCCGCGCCCCCGAGGACATCAACCTCGTCCACAAGATCATGGACGAGGAGGGCCGCCGGGTCCCGGTCATCGCCAAGGTGGAGAAGCCGGAGGCGGTCGAGCACCTCGAGGCGATCGTGCTGGCCTTCGACGGCGTCATGGTCGCCCGCGGTGACCTCGGTGTCGAGCTGCCGCTCGACCAGGTCCCGCTGGTGCAGAAGCGTGCCGTGCAGCTGTGCCGGGAGAATGCGAAGCCGGTCATCGTCGCGACCCAGATGCTCGACTCGATGATCGAGAACTCGCGGCCGACCCGTGCCGAGGCCTCCGACGTGGCCAACGCGGTGCTCGACGGCACCGACGCGGTGATGCTCTCCGGCGAGACCTCGGTCGGTAAGTACCCGGTCCTCACCGTCAGCACGATGGCCAAGATCGTCACGACCACCGAGTCCGGCGGCATGGGCGTTCCGCGCCTGCAGCACGACCCGCGCACCCACGGTGGCGCGCTGACCGTCGCCGCCTCGCAGATCGCCCGCAACATCGGCGCCAAGGCGCTGGTGGCGTTCTCGCAGACCGGTGACACCGTCAAGCGTCTCGCCCGGCTGCACTGCGACCTGCCGCTCTACGCGTTCACCCCGGTCTCCGAGGTTCGCAACACCCTCGCCCTGAGCTGGGGTGTGGAGACCTTCCTGACCGACTTCGTCGAGCACACCGACGACATGTTCCGGCAGGTCGACGCGAAGATGCTGGGTCTCGGCCTGGCCAAGCCCGGCGACTACGTGGTCGTCGTGGCCGGCTCCCCGCCGAACGCGCCCGGCTCCACCAACACCCTCCGCGTGCACCAGCTGGGTTCGCTCGTCGACCCGGCGACGGTGTGACGTCCTGCACGCGACCGGCAACCCGCCCCGCCACCGGCCGTAAGGTGGCGGGGTGACCTTGCTGCAGGGACAGGCCGCCGTCGACCAGCTGCTCGAGCTTCTCGATCTCAAGCAGGTCGACGCGGCCACCTTCGAGGGCGAGAGCCCGCAGACCGGTGCCCAGCGGGTGTTCGGCGGCCAGGTCGCCGGGCAGGCGCTGGTCGCCGCCGGCCGCACGGTCGATCCGTCCCGGCACGTGCACTCGCTGCACGGGTATTTCGTGCGCCCGGGCGACCCGACCGTGCCGATCACGTTCCACGTCGAGCTGATCCGGGACGGGCGGTCGTTCTCGGTCCGCCGGTCGACGGCCAGGCAGCACGGCAAGACGATCTTCTTCATGTCGGCGTCGTTCCAGGTCCCCGAGGAGGGGCTGGACCATCACACCCCCGCGCCGACCGACGTCCCCGGGCCGGAGGACGTGCCGACGATCATGCACTGGGCGGAGAAGTATCCGGACCGGATGGCCATGTTCAAGGCCTCGCCCCGCTCGGTCGACGTCCGCTACGTGGGCGTGCCCGGCTGGGTGCCGCCCGGCGACCGTGACGCTGAGCCGCTGCAACGGGTGTGGATGCGGCTGGACGGGCGGCTGCCCGACAATCCGCTGATCCACGCCTGCGCGCTGACGTATGCGTCCGACATGTCGCTGCTCGACGCGGTGCTCTCCACCCACGGTGAGGTCTGGGGGCCGGGCGGCGTCATCGGCGCCAGCCTCGACCACGCTCTCTGGTTCCACCGGCCGTTCCGTGCCGACGAGTGGTTCCTCTACGACAGCGCCAGCCCCTCCGCGAGCGGGTCCCGCGGTCTGGCCAGCGGCCGCATGTTCACCAGAAACGGCCGGCACATCGCGAGCGCCGTCCAGGAGGGTCTGCTCCGCCGCATCGGCGGCTGAGGCGTTCCGGCCGGTCGGTGACCCCGCCGGTGGGGACCTCGGCCTGGCGACGGGCCGACATCAGATCCACCACCGGCGGGACCGGGGAACAGGCTTTCTCCGGGCCGTCCGCATCTCCGCGTGCTCGGGCCGGCCCGGCGCCCGAGTCACCTCTCCGCCGTCCGGCCGCCGCCACCGGCCGAACCTGCCTGCTCGTCTCTCTTGAATCCGGCCTGCCTGGCCGTCTCTCTCGTGAGTCCGGCCTGCCTGGTCGTCCTTCTCCTGAGCCCGGCCCGCCAGGCCGTCTCTATCCGCCGGGACGGGCGGGCCCGGCCTTACCGGCCGGCCGCTCGGCCCCGCTCTCCACGCCCTCCGGAGTGTCCGGGACCGCGGGCATGTCCGTGGGCGACTCGACCATCGCGCCGGCCCGCGGCCCGGTGATCCCGGCCTGGGCGAGCATCGCGTCGAGGTCGGCGGTGGTTCGAACCACCTGGTCGTGAAAGCTCTCGGAGCCGGTCGCCGTCGCGGTGGCCGCCGTCGCGGACGGGCGGGCCCGGTGCCGCGCCCGGGAGCGGGACGGCGCCCCCTCGAAGTCGGTGAGCCCGGCGGTGTACCCGCTCACCCCGGCGGCCCGTTCCGGCGGGAGCTCCAGCACGTCCTTACGCGGCCCGGCGACCTCCCGCAGTCGCAGCGCGGTCACCAGGTCGGCGACCGCACGCAGCGTGCCCAGCGCGCCGAGGACCACGATCACCATCGGCCCGGTCCGTGCGAACGAACTCGACGAGTAGAACCCGAGCCCGGTCTGGAGCACCCCGACCGTGACGAGCAGGCTCCAGGTGCGGTCGGCGCCCCGGGTCATGATCCCCACCGCGACGTCGACGGCCCCGCGGACCATCAGGTACCACCCGATCAGCGCCGCCGGCGTGGTGTAGGTGGAGTCCTGGTTGTCCCAGATCAGCAGGCCGGCGGTGACCGCGAAGAGCACGGTGAGGCAGGCGTTCAGCCACCACGTCCGGGTTCCGGCGATCGCCCGCAGCATCTCGCCGACCGCACCGAACAGCACGATCGGCCCGGCCACCGCGGCGATGTCCAGGGGTTCCAGGCGCAGCACCGACCAGGAGATCGCCAGCCAGGCCGCCCCGGTGAACATCAGGAGGCCCCACATGTTGCCGCGCTTGACGGTCGAGGGCGAAGAACCGGACCACAACATGAGGCCTCCAGATGATGCTGTCCCTGCCATGACAGCATCCGGGACAGCCCTGGGCCCGGGGTTCGCGCAGATTGCCTGCTTTACCGTCGCCTTTTCGGCCCGTAACGCAACGGTCATCGGTGTGTGATTGATTGTCCGGTAATTGCAGTGACCGGACCCCGGGGAAATGATTTTCCAGACCGGAGGATCAATAGCGCCCGGGACGTCACCGTGCTATGTAGGCGAACGTCAGAGGGGGTGAACGTGGTCCACGACCACCTGGTGAAATGTGTGCCCCCGGTGGGATTCGAACCCACACTGTATGGTGTTTGAGACCATCTTCTCTGCCGGTTGGAATACAGGGGCGGCGCCGCACGAAGGGCTGTCTGCCTCAAGGCTGAAAGCTCTCTGCCTCAAGCCTGTCTGCCTCGGCAAAGATTGTATGCCTCGACACGGCGTGCGTATGCCTCAGCCCGGCGTGAGTTGGTCACGCCAGGATGAGACTCCGACAGCCTACCTACTAGGCTTAGGGCGGCGACACCCACATACCGGGGTGTCGCGACATCGACGTTCTGGGGGTAGGGGTTTCCGTGGCCGACACGCAGGGTGGTGCGGAGCGCAAGCGGGTGCTCATCGCCGAGGACGAGGCCCTGATCCGGCTGGACCTGGCCGAGATGCTCGTGGAGGAAGGCTATGACGTCGTCGGTGAGGCCGGTGACGGCGAGACCGCCGTCCGGCTGGCCGAGGACCTCAAGCCCGACCTGGTGATCCTGGACATCAAGATGCCGATCATGGATGGGCTGGCGGCGGCGGAGCGGATCGCCGGCGGCCGGATCGCGCCGGTCGTCATCCTCACCGCGTTCAGCCAGCGTGACCTGGTCGAGCGTGCCCGTGCGGCGGGTGCGATGGCCTATCTGGTGAAGCCCTTCCAGAAGTCCGACCTGGTGCCGGCGATCGAGATCGCCCTCTCCCGCTACTCGGAGATCTCCGTGCTGGAGTCCGAGGTCGCGGGCCTCACCGAGCGTCTCGAGACGCGCAAGTCGGTGGAGCGCGCCAAGGGCGAGCTGATGACGAAGTACTCGATGACCGAGCCGCAGGCCTTCAAGTGGATCCAGCGTGCCGCCATGGACAACCGGATGACCATGCGTGAGGTCGCGGACCGCATCATCCTGGAGTCCGCGGGCGGTGCGGCGGCCGGTTAGACCGGTTGGTATGCCTCATAGGAGCCGGTGGTGCGGATCACGTGCCACCGGTTTTCTATTGGCTCTTGACGAAAGGTTGAGGCTCCGTAACGGCTTTGTTACGACCGGCTGCTCAGCTGCTTGGCAGGCTATGATCCGCCAGTCCTTCCGCGATACATCTGGCGGGGATTTCTGCTGCTAAACACAAGGAGCATCGTTGCGTAGAGCCGTGATCATCTTCACGGCCGTTCTCGGTTTCCTGTTCACTTCCCTGGGTTTGGGCGCCACGAGCGCCTTAGCCGAGGGTGAGGCGTTGCAGGGCACGTTGATCAATGCGGGCCAGCCAGTGGCGAACGTGGTGATCAAGGTGTCGGACGAGGGCGGCACATCGGCCGGTGAGGCGAAGTCCGGTCCGGACGGCAAGTGGGTGGTTCCGCTGAAGGCCGCGGGCACCTACAAGGTCGATCTGGACACCGCGACGCTGCCGCAGGGCGTGGTAGTCACCACGGGTCGATCGAGTCTGACGTTGACGGTGTTCGAGGGCGCGGCACGGGCCGTGCTGTTCCCGCTCGGCGCGGACGCGGCCGGCGGATCGGGCGCACCGGCACCGGAGGACGACGGGAACTCTCAGCTCGCCCGGGTGCTGGATCTCATCTACACCGGCATCCATTTCGGTCTGATCATCGCGCTGGCGGCCCTGGGCCTCTCGCTGATCTTCGGCACCATGGGCCTGACGAACTTCGCGCACGGCGAGCTCATCACCTTCGGGGCGGTGGGCTGTTTCCTGCTCAACGTCACCGCTGAGCTGCCGCTGGAGATCGCGGCGGTCGCCGCCGTGGTACTCGGTGGCGCCTTCGGCTACTTCCAGGACCGCCTGTTCTGGGGCTGGCTGCGCAACCGCCGGACCGGCCTGATCGGCATGATGATCATCTCGATCGGTGTGGCCCTGATCCTGCGGTACGTCTACCTCTACTTCTTCGGTGGCGACACCAGGCAGTACGCCCAGTATGTGGCCCAGCCCGGCATGGACCTGGGACTGCTCTCGATCGCCCCGAAGAACCTGATCATGGACGGCATCGCGATCGTCGTCCTGATCGCCGTCTCGCTCGCGCTGGTGATGACCCGGCTCGGCAAGGCGACCCGGGCGGTGTCGACCAACCCCGCCCTGGCCGCGGCCTCCGGCATCAGCGTCGACTCGATCATCCGCCTGGTCTGGACCATCGGTGGTGCTCTCGCCGCGCTCAGCGGCGTGATGCTCGGCCTCTTCCAGGGCGTCAACTACCAGATGGGCTTCCAGATCCTGCTGCTGGTGTTCGCCGCCGTCACCCTCGGTGGCCTCGGCACCGCGTTCGGAGCCCTGCTGGGCAGCCTCGTGGTCGGTCTGGCCACCCAGCTGTCGACGCTGTGGATCCCGACCGAGCTCAAGAACGTCGGCGCCCTCGCGGTGCTGATCGTGATCATCCTGGTCCGGCCCCAGGGCATCCTGGGCCGCCGCGAGCGGATCGGCTGAGGGGGATCAAATGGGCTGGGACATCATCATCGGCGTCTCTCTGGAGTCGCTGATCAACGCCACGATGATCGCCTACGCATTGGCGGCCATCGGTCTCAACGTGCACTTCGGTTACACAGGTCTGCTGAACTTCGGTCAGTCGGCCTTCCTCGGCGTCGCCGCCTACGGCCTGGCGATGACCGTCGCCACGTTCGGCCTGCCCTTCTGGGTGGGTATCGGCGTCGGCCTGCTCGGCGCGGTCATCCTGGCGCTGCTGCTCGGTATCCCGACACTGCGTCTGCGCGCCGACTACCTCGCGATCGTGACGATCGCGGCGGCCGAGATCGTGCGACTGTTCTTCCGGTCGGTCTCGCTCAGCGAGTGGACCGGCGGCTCCGACGGCCTCCAGGCCTTCTCGGACGACTTCTACGCGATGAACCCGTACGGCTCGGCGCTCGAGATCGGCACGGTGATCAGTTTCGACGCCCGCGAGCTGTGGGTGATGACGGTCGGCTGGGTGCTCGTCGCGATCTCGGTGCTCATCGTGTTCCTGGCGATGCGCAGCCCCTGGGGCCGGGTCATCAAGGCCATCCGTGAGGACGAGGACGCCGTCCGCAGCCTCGGCAAGAACGTCGTCTCCTACAAGATGCAGTCGCTCATCCTCGGCGGTGTCCTCGGCTCGCTCGGCGGTTACATCATCGCGCTGAGCAAGGCCGCGGTGCAGCCGGACACGTTCGGCACCGAGTTCACGTTCTACATGTACACGATCGTGATCCTCGGCGGTGCGGCCCGCGTCTTCGGCCCGGTCGTCGGGTCGATGATCTTCTGGTTCCTGCTGGCGTTCATCAACGCCGTCCTGCCGGCCGCCATCACCGCGGGTTACATCCCGACCTGGCTGATGACCACCACGCAGGCCGGTGCCGTCGGCTACATCTTCGTGGGCCTCGGACTGGTCCTCTTGCTGATCTTCCGCCCGCAGGGCATCTTCGGCGACAAGAAGGAGGTCATGCTCGATGGCCGCTGACGCCAACGTCCCGCCCGGTGTGGCGCGGGCGCGTGCCGCGCTCAAGGACGTCCCGCACCAGCCCGGCGCCAAGAAGCCCGACGCGATCCTGGTCGCCGACAAGGTGGTGCGGCGCTTCGGCGGCCTCACCGCGGTGAACGTCGGCCACATCGAGATCCAGCGTGGCGCGATCACCGCCCTGATCGGCCCGAACGGGGCCGGCAAGACGACGTTCTTCAACCTGCTGACCGGTTTCGACAAGCCGAACGAGGGCGACTGGACCTTCAACGGCAGTCCGCTCGGTGGCGTCGCCCCCCACAAGGTGGCCCGCAAAGGCATGGTCCGTACCTTCCAGCTCACCAAGGCGCTGTCCCGCCTGTCGGTCATCGACAACATGCGGCTCGGTGCCACCGGTCAGAAGGGCGAGTCCTTCTGGCAGGGGCTCGTCCCGGCGCTGTGGAAGGCCCAGGAGCAGGAGATCACGGCACGGGCCGACGAGTTGCTCGCCCGGTTCAAGCTCGACGCCAAGCGCGAGGACTTCGCCGGCAGCCTCTCCGGCGGTCAGCGCAAGCTCCTCGAGATGGCGCGGGCCCTGATGGTCCAGCCCGACATGGTGATGCTCGACGAGCCGATGGCCGGCGTGAACCCGGCGCTGACGCAGTCGCTGCTCGGCCACGTGAAGAGCCTGCGGGAGGACGGCATGACCGTTCTCTTCGTCGAGCACGACATGGACATGGTCCGTGACATCAGCGACTGGGTGATCGTGATGGGCCAGGGCGAGGTGATCGCCGAGGGCACCCCCGACACGGTGATGGCCGACCCGCGGGTCATCGACGCCTACCTGGGCGCCCACCACGACGGCACCGCGCACGACCCGGACGAGGTTGCCGCCGAGGTCGAGGGAGGTAAGTCTCATGAGTAGCAGCTCCAGCAACGAGATCCAGGACCGTTCCGCCCACGTGGCCGGAGCCGAGGGTGCACTGGTCCGCGCCGACGATCTGATCGCCGGTTACCTTCCGGGCGTCAACATCCTCAACAACTGCGATCTGTACGCCAAGGAAGGCGAGCTGGTCGGCATCATCGGCCCCAACGGCGCCGGTAAGTCGACCCTGCTCAAGTCCCTCTTCGGTCTGGTGACGATCCGGTCCGGCGCGGTCACGCTCCGGGGCGAGAACATCACCAACCTCAAGGCCAACAAGCTCGTGGCCAAGGGGATCGGGTTCGTCCCGCAGACCAACAACGTGTTCGGCACCCTCACCATCGAGGAAAACCTCGAGATGGGTACGTTCCTGCGGCCGAAGCGCTTCAAGGAGCGCTTCGACTTCGTGGTCGACCTGTTCCCCACCCTCGGCACCCGGCGCAAGCAGCGGGCCGGGGCGCTGTCCGGCGGTGAGCGCCAGATGGTCGCGATGGGGCGGGCCCTGATGATGGAGCCCAGTGTCCTCCTCCTCGACGAGCCGTCGGCGGGTCTCTCGCCGGCCATGCAGGACGAGGTGTTCTTCCGGACCAAGCAGATCAACGACACCGGCGTCACCGTGATCATGGTGGAGCAGAACGCGCGTCGGTGCCTGCAGATCTGTGACCGGGGCTACGTGCTGGACCAGGGGCGTAACGCGTACACCGCGTCCGGCCGGGACCTGATGCACGACCCGAAGGTGATCGAGCTCTACCTCGGGACGCTGGCCAAGGCCTGATCTCCCGTACCGATGTGAAAGGCCCCGGCGGTCGCCTGTCTTCCAGGATGACGGCCGGGGCCTTGGCATAGCGCTCGGCTGGGGCATCCCGGCCGAGCGTTCTTGCGTCCACGCCCGTCGCCGTCCGGGGATCGTGCGGCTGACCCGCACCAGCCGGCACGCCTCACTCGTACCCACACCGCATGTCTCCCCGGCCCTCAGGCGGCCTTTCCGTCGGGCCGGGCGATGCCGCCGAGGCAGGGCGCAAAAGGGCGAGGGCCCGGCCAGATGGCCGGGCCCTCGCTGTCACCAGTGGCTGAGATCAGATCTTGCCGGTCTGGTACGAGACGTTCTTGTAGGTGTTGTCGGCGCCGTACTGGTAGATGCCGATGGTGGCCTCGGCCGGGTCACCGGCGTCGTTCCACTCGACCGGACCGCTCACGCCGTCGTAGTCGATGTCCTTGCCGGCAGCGATGGCGTCCTTGCAGGCCTGGAAGCTGGTGCACTTCTCGCCGCCCTTGCTCACCGCGGAGAGCTGCTTGGAGTAGTCGCCCGGAGCGTCGCTCTTGGCGGCCTCAGCGGCCAGCGCGGCCAGCATGGTGGCGTCGTACGACTCGGCCGAGTAGGAGTAGTCCTTCAGGGCCGGGTCGACCTCGAGCAGCTTCTTCTGGAAGTCCTCGGAGGTCTTGGCGCCCGGCAGGGTGCCCTTGGCGCCCTCGAAGGTCCCGTTCGGGAACTCCTTGCCGTAGTTCGACAGGTTGCCGTCGACGAAGTACCACTTCTTGGTCTTCGCGGTCAGGCCGACCTCGACCAGCTTGGGAACGATCTTCTTGGTCTCGTCGAAGCCGATCAGGACGATCGCCTGCGGGTTGGCCTGCTTGATCTTGCCGATCTCAGCCGAGAAGTCGGCCGCCTTCGGGTCGTAGATCTCCTCGGCGACGATCTGGCCGCCGCCGCTCTCGACCGCGCTGCGGACGCTCTTGGCCAGACCCGTGCCGTACGCGTCCTGGAGGACCAGGAGGCCCACGGTCGCGTTGCCGTCGGCGACCACCAGGTCACCGAGGACGCGGCCCTGCAGCGTGTCCGGCGGGGCGGTCCGGAAGTAGAGGCCCTTGTCGTTGTACGTGGTGAACTTGTCGGACGTGTTCGCCGGCGAGATCTGCACCACGCCCGCGCCGGTGATCTTGTCGATCACGGAGAGGGACACCGAGGAGGACGCGGCGCCGATGATGACGTCCGCCTTCTCGGCGAGCAGCTTGTTCACGGACTGGCTGGCGATGTCGGTGGAGGTGTCGCCGGAGTCGGTGTCGCTGACCACGACGTCCTTGCCCAGGACGCCGCCGGCGGCGTTGATCTCCTTGACGGCGAGGTCCACACCGGCGAACTCCGGCGGGCCGAGGAACGCGAGCGAACCGGTCTGCGGCAGCAGGGTGCCGACCTTGAACACGCCGTCACCACCCGCGGCCGCGGGGGCCGAGGACGAGCCGGTCTCAGGCTTGTCACCGTCGTTGGAGCACGCGCCCAGAGCAAGGCAAGCGGCACCCAGCACGGCGACACCGCGCCATGCGAAGTTGCGGCGGATCATCAAATCTCCTTTGTCCCAGCGCGGTGGGTGCATGGGTGGCTCCCACTGCCATGACGCTGATGGTGGCAACCTAATGAGCTGCGGACCCCGCGGCTAGCTCAAAGCTCCGGTTGCAACAGGACAGTTGCCTATCCGTAACTTTCCGCTAGCGGTCTGACGTATGAGCGGGTGAACCTGCGGCCCGGACGGCGTACCGGAGAATGTCGGACCCGGCGACTAGAGTGCCGGGATGTGAGCGACGAAGCCGAGACCCCCCGCCTGCTGCTGCTCGACGGCCACTCGCTGGCCTACCGGGCCTATTTCGCGCTGCCGGTGGAGAACTTCAGCACCGCCACCGGCCAGCCCACCAACGCCGTGTTCGGCTTCACGTCGATGCTCATCAACATGCTGCGCGACGAGAAGCCCACCCACATCGCGGTCGCGTTCGACGTCTCCCGCCATTCCTTCCGCACGGACAAGTATGCGGAGTACAAGGCCGGCCGGTCGGAGACCCCGCAGCCCTTCCAGGGTCAGGTCAGCCTGATCAAGGAGGTGCTGGAGGCGCTGCGCATCCCGGTGCTGGAGAAACCCGGCTACGAGGCCGACGACGTCATCGCCACCCTGGCGACCCGGGCCCGGGCCGCCGGCATGGAGGTGCTGATCTCCACCGGCGACCGGGACGCCTTCCAGCTGGCCGGCGAGCACACCACGATCATCTACCCGGTGCGCGGCGTCTCCGAGGTCTGGCGGATGACCCCGGACGCGATCGAGGCCAAGTATTTCGTACGGCCCGAGCTGTACCGGGCGAAGGCCGCGCTGGTCGGCGAGGCCAGTGACAACCTGACCGGTGTGCCGGGTGTGGGCGACAAGACCGCCGCCAAGTGGATCAAGGAGTACGGCGACCTCGACGGCATCATCGCCAACGTCGACAAGATCAAGGGCAAGGTCGGCGACAGCCTGCGTGCCCATCTTGCCGACGTGATCCGCAACTACGACCTCAACGCCCTGATCTGCGACCTGGAGCTGCCGCTGGCCCCCCAGGACGTGCGCTGGCAGGGCTGGGACCGGGAGGCCGTGCACCAGGTCTTCGACGCCCTGGAGTTCCGGATCCTGCGGGAGCGGCTCTACTCGTACCTCGAAGCCGTCGAGCCGGAGGCCGAGGCCGGGTTCGACCTCGCCGGGCAGGTCCTGCGCTCCGGTGGCGTCGCCGCCTGGCTGCGTGAGCACGCCGGCACCGACGCGGTCGGCGTCGCCGTCACCGGCTCGTTCGGGCGCGGCACCGGCCGTCTCACCGGCATCGGCGTGGCCACCGCCGGCGGGCCGGCCGCCTGGTTCGACCCGGCCGGCCTCGACGAGGACGACGAGCGTGCCGTGGCGGCGTGGCTGGCCGAGCCGTCCCGCCCCAAGGTGATCCACGACGCGAAACCAGCGCTGCTCGCCTTCCACGCGCACGGCTGGCAGCTCGCCGGTGTCACCACCGACACCGCCCTCGCCGCCTACCTGGCCAAGCCCGACCAGCGGGCCTACGACCTGAACGACCTGGCCCTGCGCTACCTCAAACGCGAGCTGAAGGTCGAGGAGCAGGAGCAGGAGACCCAGCTGGCCTTCACGTTCGAGGGCGACGAGGCGCCGGACGACACGGCCGAGAAGGGCGTGATGCTGCGCGCCCGGGCCACCCTCGACCTGGCCGAGGTCCTCATCGCCGAGCTGTCCCGCGACGGCGGTGAGTCGGTGCAGCTGCTCGCCGACGTGGAGCAGCCGCTGTCGGTGGTCCTCGCCGAGATGGAGCAGCGCGGGATCGCCGCCGACACCGACTACCTCTCCGAGCTGGAGTCGCACTTCGCCGCCGAGGTCAAGTCCGCCCAGCTGGCCGCGCACGAGGTGGTCGGCCGGGAGTTCAACCTCGGCTCACCCAAGCAGCTCCAGGAGATCCTCTTCGTCGAGCGCAACCTGCCGAAGACGAAGAAGATCAAGTCCGGCTACACGACCGACGCCGACGCGCTGACCAACCTGTTCGAGCAGACCGCCGATCCGCTGCTGGCCCACCTGTTGCGCCACCGTGACGTCGCCAAGCTCAAGTCGACCGTCGACGGCCTCCTCAAGTCGGTCTCCGACGACGACCGCATCCACACCACGTTCAACCAGACGGTCGCCGCCACCGGCCGGCTCTCGTCGACCGACCCCAACCTCCAGAACATCCCGATCCGCACCGAGGAGGGTCGCCGCATCCGCCGCGCCTTCGTGGTCGGCCCCGGCTTCGACCGGCTGATGACCGCCGACTACAGCCAGATCGAGATGCGGATCATGGCGCACCTGTCCGGTGACGACGCGCTGATCGCCGCCTTCAACTCGGGCGCCGACTTCCACGCGGCCACCGCGTCGTCGGTCTTCCACGTCGGCCTCGGCGAGGTCACCCCCGACCAGCGCCGCAAGATCAAGGCGATGAACTACGGCCTGGCGTACGGGTTGAGCGCCTTCGGTCTCTCCAACCAGCTGAGCATCTCCACCGAGGAGGCGCGCACGCTGATGACGGAGTATTTCGAGCGCTTCGGCGGGGTCCGCGACTACCTCCAGGCCGTCGTGCAGCGGGCCGGCAAGGACGGCTACACCGCCACCATCCTCGGCCGGCGGCGTTACCTGCCCGACCTGAGCAGCGACAACCGTCAGCGCCGCGAGATGGCCGAGCGGATGGCCCTGAACGCGCCGATCCAGGGTTCCGCCGCCGACATCATCAAGATCGCCATGCTGCGGGTCGACGAGGCCCTCAAGGACGCCGGCCTGACCTCCCGCATGCTCCTGCAGGTCCACGACGAGCTGGTCTTCGAGGTCGCCCCCGACGAGCGCGAACCTCTCGAGGAACTGGTCCGCCGCGAGATGGGCGGCGCCTACCCGCTGTCGGTGCCGTTGGAGGTCTCCATCGGCGTGGGCCGCGACTGGAACGGCGCCGACCACTGACCGCCCCACCCCGGGCCCCTGCCGTCCCCGGCAGGGGCCGAAGCCACTGCCCCACCCCGTCGGGCCTCTGTCGTCCTCGGCGGCGTGCGGAACTTCCCACACCGCCACCCCCGGGTGGCTGGTCCTCACCGCTGTCTCAGCTCGGCTGAGGCAGCGGTGACAGCCAGCCGGTTGTTCTCGGCTGGTCCTGGCCGTTGTCTCTGGGGTGTTGAGGCAGCGGTGACAGCCAGCCGGTTGTTCTCGGCTGGTCCTGGCCGTTGTCTCTGGGGTGTTGAGGCAGCGGTGACAGCCAGCCGGTTGTTCTCGGCTGGTCCTGGCCGTTGTGTCAGGGGCGTTGAGGCAGCGGTGACAGCCAGCCGGTTGTTCTCGGCTGGTCCTGGCCGTTGTCTCTGGGGCGTTGAGACAGCGGTGGTGGCCAGCCGGTTGTTCCCGGGGGTCGAAGCGACTGACGGCACTGCGCCGGGTCTCTGTCGTCCTCAGCGGGGGCCGAAGCCACTGACCTCCGGTCCTGGCCTCTTCGGGCTAGGTTCTCCGGGTCGTGGCCCTTCCATTTCCGGCCCCGTCCGTGGCCCCTTCCGGCCCCGACCCTCCGGGTCCGGCCGTTCAGGTCCCGGCTCCTGCCTTTCCCGGGTCGCTGGGGAGACGGCTCGGATGCCCGGTCGGGTGACGGTGGGACGGCTCGGCGTACCCGTCCGGGTGGCATTCGCGCCGCTGGTTGCGCTCTTCTGCCACCCTGGGCCGATGCCGAGCCGATCGACGTCGATTGAGGTGCGTCCCGGGACCGCGGCCGACGCGCCATCCGGGGGCGTCCCCGGGCAGTCCGCCGTAGCCCTCGCGCCCGGACTCCGCTCCGGGCCCCCGACCGCCCACGTCCACGGACCGCGTCCCGCGGCGGCGTCCGGGTCCGACCCCGTCGCCATCGGGCACGGGCCGCTCGACTCCGACCAGGCGGGCGATCTCGCGGGAACCTTCAAGGCCCTCGGCGATCCGGTCCGCCTGCGGCTGCTGTCGATGATCGTCTCCGCCGCCGACGGCGAGATCTGCGTGTGCGACCTCAGTGAGGCGTTCCCGCTCACCGGGCCCACCATCTCGCACCACCTGCGCATCCTGCGCGAGGCCGGCCTCGTTCAGGGAGCCCGGCGTGGCACCTGGGTCTATTACCGCGCCGTCCCCGGAGAGCTGACCCGCTTGGCCGGCGTCCTCGACGCCGGCCGCCTCACCCGTTGACCGGGCCCGGGCCCCGCTGACGGATCCGCGCCAGGCCCGATCCGCTGCGATCGCGCGGGCCCGGCTTCTATTCGGCCCTCCGGTGTGATCTAGCGGGCTCGGCCTTGGTGGGCTGTGATCTCGCGGGTGCTGGTGGCCATGCTCACGGTCGTGGGCATGCTCACGGTCGTGGCCATGCTCACGGTCGTGGGCATGTCTCACTTGAGTGGGTCGTGGCCCCAGTTCATCAATGAGTAGCGCCAGCGGCTGTCGGTCACGTCGCCGTCCGGGCGCTGGGCCGTGTGCCGGTGCACGTATCCGACGACCTTGCGCATGTGCTGCTCGTCGGCGTCGGTGAGGTCGGCCTTCTTCTTGCCGAGAATCTGGACGATCTTGCGGCCCGAATCGTGGCCGACCGATTCGGCGCCCTCCGACCGCTTCTGGCCGACTTCCCGGGACTCGTCGGTGTCCAGCCACCCACGCAGTTCGGAGGCGGTCATGTTGACCGCCTCCCGGAACTCCTCGTGCACGTCAGCCATGGTGCAGCGCCCCGGGCTTGTGCACCGCCTCGCGTCCGGTCCTGTCGCTGCGCACCTTGTACTGCGGCTCCTCGGCCGACGCGGCGACGGTCCGTCCGGCGCTCTCGGTCCGCTCGGTGATCTTCTGTTCGACCGTGCCACGGACGGTCTCCCCATGGCTGCGCCAGCTCACCTTGTCGCCCTTTTTCAGGCTTTTCTTCGCTTTGGTCATGACTGGCGGATACCCGGCCGGTCGCCCCGGAAACGGTGGCCGTCAGAGTTCGGGCAGGTCGCAGACGAAGATCGCGGTGCCCGGGAAGAGGCGGCCGCGCAGCGGGCTCCACTGGCCCCAGATCTGGTCGTGATCGTCCGGCCACTCCGGTTCGACCAGGTCGCGCAGGACGAAACCGGCCGCCACCAGTTCGCGGATGCGATCGCCGAGGGTGCGGTGCTGTTCGAGGTAGCTGACGGTGCCGTCCTCGTCACGTTCGACGTAGGGGGTGCGGTCGAAATACGAGTTCCGGGCGAGGAGGCCGCTCTCGTCCGGCTCGTCGAGGAAGACCCACCGCATCGGGTGCGTGACCGAGAACACCCAACTGCCGCCGGGCCGCAGGATCCGGGCGACCTCGCGCATGGCCGCGCCCGAGTCGGCCACGAACGGGATGGCACCGAACGCCGTGCAGACGATGTCGAACGCGCCGTCGGCGAACGGGAGGGCCATCGCGTCGGCCTGGACGAGCGGAACCCGTACCCCACTGCGCTCTGCGGCCTCCCGCGCATGCCGCAGCATGCCCGCCGACAGGTCCATGGCGACCGGATGGGCGCCCTCGCGGCGCAGCCACCGGCTGGCCGCCGCGGCGCCGGCGCCCAATTCCAGAATCTTTTTTCCCGGTACGGACCCGAGCAGCCGCGCGTCGGCCTCCCGCAGTCGTTCCGGGCACCAGACGAAGTCGACGTCACCCAGGAACGTGCCGTGTTCGTCCTGGTAGTCGTCGGCGTCGAGATCCCACCAGGAGCGGTTGGCGCGGCGCGCCTCGGTCTCGGTCACACTGCCGGCGGGCGTCTCGAAGGAGTGGGACGAAGTCACCCGGCAACCGTACGGCAGGCGTGGCGACCGTCCCGATTCGGCTCATAAGGTGCATGCTGACGGGTTCTCGGCCGACAATGTGCCGCGGTCCTCAGGAGGGCTTGCAACCTGTGGTAATGCGCACGGTAAGCTAGTCGATGCGCTCGCGGATCGTGTGCCTCGGCAGGGAGCAGGTTCCGTGGTCGTCGGTCTCGGCATGATCGACTGCGTTGATGTGACTGCTCTCGGGTTGGTCGTCTCGTTGCTCGTGCCGCTACCGACGGCAGTTCCGTGGAGCGCGGGAGACACCACGAATCCATTCCGTTCGGAGCAACTGTCCACATGACGAGCAGCATCGAGGCCACCTCGAGCGCCAACAAGGTCACCGTCGACGATCTCGGATCCGAGGAAGCATTCCTCGCGGCCATCGACGAGACCATCAAGTACTTCAACGACGGCGACATTGTCGAAGGCACCGTCGTCAAGGTCGATCGGGACGAGGTCCTGCTCGACATCGGCTACAAGACCGAGGGTGTCATCCCCTCGCGCGAGTTGTCGATCAAGCATGACGTGGACCCCGCGGAAGTGGTGTCGGTCGGTGACCACATCGAAGCCCTCGTCCTCACGAAGGAGGACAAGGAAGGTCGTCTGATCCTCTCGAAGAAGCGCGCTCAGTACGAGCGGGCCTGGGGAACCATCGAGAAGATCAAGGAAGACGACGGCGTCGTCCGCGGTTCCGTCATCGAGGTCGTCAAGGGTGGCCTCATCCTCGACATCGGTCTCCGCGGCTTCCTCCCGGCCTCCCTTGTCGAGATGCGGCGCGTCCGCGACCTCCAGCCGTATGTCGGCCGGGAGCTCGAGGCGAAGATCATCGAGCTGGACAAGAACCGGAACAACGTGGTTCTGTCCCGCCGCGCCTGGCTGGAGCAGACGCAGTCCGAGGTTCGCACCGAGTTCCTCAACAAGCTGCAGAAGGGCCAGGTCCGCAAGGGCGTCGTGTCCTCCATCGTCAACTTCGGCGCCTTCGTGGACCTGGGTGGCGTGGACGGCCTCGTGCACGTCTCCGAGCTCTCCTGGAAGCACATCGACCACCCGTCCGAGGTCGTCGAGGTCGGCCAGGAGGTCGAGGTCGAGGTGCTCGACGTCGACCTGGACCGCGAGCGCGTCTCGCTGTCGCTGAAGGCGACCCAGGAAGACCCGTGGCGCCAGTTCGCCCGGACCCACGCGATCAACCAGATCGTGCCGGGCAAGGTCACCAAGCTCGTTCCGTTCGGCGCGTTCGTCCGCGTCGACGACGGCATCGAGGGCCTGGTGCACATCTCCGAGCTGGCCGAGCGTCACGTCGAGCTGCCCGAGCAGGTCGTCCAGGTGGGTTCGGACGTCCTCGTCAAGGTCATCGACATCGACCTCGAGCGTCGCCGGATCTCGCTGTCGCTCAAGCAGGCCAACGAGAACTTCGTCGAGGGCGAGGAGCACTTCGACCCGACCCTCTACGGCATGGCCGCGACGTACGACGCCGAGGGCAACTACATCTACCCGGAGGGCTTCGACCCGGAGACGGGCGAGTGGCTCGAGGGCTTCGACAAGCAGCGCGAGACGTGGGAGAAGCAGTACGCCGACGCCCGCGAGCGCTGGGAGGCCCACACCAAGCAGGTGCAGGCGTCCCGCGACGCCGACGCCGAGGCCGCGCTCAACCCGGCTCCGGCCGGCGGCGTGACCACCTCGTCGTCGACCTCGTCGTCCTCCTCGAGCTCGTCGGCCCCGGCGCGCTCCTCCGAGGAGCCGGCCGGCACCCTGGCCACCGACGAGGCTCTCGCGGCTCTGCGCGAGAAGCTTGCCGGCGGCAAGGGCTGATTCAGCCGGTAGGTATTACCACCGAAAGGCCGTCCCGACTCCGGTCGGGGCGGCCTTTCGCCTTCTCTGCACACCGCCGCCTCCCGGGCGCGGCCGTCCGCCCGGTTCTGGCGATACTGATGCCATGCTGAGAGTCGGGCTCACGGGTGGTATCGGTGCCGGTAAGAGCGCGGTCGCCCGGCGGCTCGCCGAGCGCGGGGCGGTGATCATCGACGCCGATCTGCTGGCCCGCGAAGTGGTCGAGCCCGGCACCGACGGCCTCGCCGAGATCGTCGAGGTGTTCGGGACCGGCGTGCTCACTCCGGAGGGCGCGCTCGACCGGCCCGCCCTCGGGGCCCGGGTGTTCGGCGACGAGGCGGCGCGGCGGCGCCTCGAGAAGATCATTCACCCTCGGGTACGGGAGAGGACCGCCGCCCTGACCCGCTCGGCAGCGCCCGACTCGATCGTGGTCAACGACGTTCCGCTCCTGGTGGAGACGGGGCTGGCTTCGTCGTACCACCTGGTGATCGTGGTGATGGCCGACCGTGAGGTGCGGGTGGAGCGTCTCACCCGCCTGCGTGGTTTGTCCCCGGCGGAGGCCGCCGCGCGGATCGACGCGCAGACCGACGATGCGAGCCGCCGGGCCGCCGCCGACGTGGTCCTGACGAACGAGGACGATCTGGAGAGCCTGCACGCCCGGGTGGACGCCTTGTGGCGTGACCGGATCGTGGAGTTCGAGCGCAATATCCGGTGTGGGCGGTCCGCACCGAGAAGTCCCGAGGCGCGCATCGTCGCGGCCGACCCGGAGTGGCCGTTTGCGGCGGCCCGGCTGATCGCCCGGCTCCGGCACGGGCTCGGCGACGGCCATGACGTCCAGCACGTCGGGCCGACCGCGGTGCCCGGCCGGCCGGCCCGGGACCTCATCGACCTGATGATCGGCGTGCGTACCCTGGCCGAGGCCGACGGACTCGCCGGCCGGCTCGGTGAGCTGGGCTTCCCGGTGCGGCCGGGGGAGTGGTCGGAGCGGGCCGGCGGTGGTCCCGCCGGTGCCGGCGGGACCTGGCCGAAGCGGGTGCACGGCTACGCCGATCCGGGGTACCGCGTCGATCTGCACCTGCGTGTGGTGGGTTCGCCGGGCTGGCGGTTCGCGCTGCTGATGCGTGACTACCTGCGGGCCGTGCCGGAGGGGGCGGAGCACGCGGACCTGGCGCGGGCGGCCGACGACTGGGCGTCCTCGACGGGCTGGCAGCCCTCCTGACGGGTTCCCGCGCGGGGGAAGTCCTCGCGGCGGCCGGGTCGGGTGACCCACCACGGGTGCGCTCGCCAGGGCGTCCGGGGCGCAGCCAACCATGGTGCGGCGGCTGGGCCGTGTGGGGACCCGGGCCGCCGGCGGCCGCCGCGGGCGGCCTACCGAACCAGCGTAGGTCGGCCCGCAAGGTGGGGACAATGCCGTGGCCATGGGCCGAATGTGCGTCCTGAGCACGCCGCCGCGGAAACTTGTCATACCCCCGACGTACGGTGGTGGGCATGGCGCTCGACATCCCACGACTCGACGGCCGGTTCGAGGTCGTCAGCGACTACCAGCCCGCGGGTGACCAGCCCGCCGCGATCAACGAGCTCGAGCGGCGGGTCCGCGGCGGCGATCGGCACACCGTCCTGCTCGGCGCCACCGGCACCGGCAAGAGCGCCACCACGGCGTGGCTCATCGAGCGGCTGCAACGGCCGGCGCTGGTGCTCGCCCCCAACAAGACGCTCTGCGCCCAGCTGGCCAAGGAGTTCCGTGAGCTCCTGCCCAACAACGCCGTCGAGTATTTCGTCAGTTACTACGACTACTACCAGCCAGAGGCGTATATCGCCCAGACCGACACCTACATCGAGAAGGACTCCTCGGTCAACGAGGAGGTGGAGCGGCTCCGGCACTCGGCCACGAGGTCTCTGCTGACCCGTCGCGACACCATCGTGGTCGCCACGGTCAGCGCGATCTACGGTCTCGGTACGCCCGAGGAATATGTCGACATGGCCGTCCGGGTCAAGGTCGGTGAGGACGTCAATCGCGACAAGCTGCTGCGCCGGCTGGTCGACATCCAGTACACCCGTAACGACATGGCCTTCCAGCGCGGCACGTTCCGGGTCCGGGGCGACACCCTGGAGATCATCCCGGCCTACGAGGAACTGGCCATCCGGATCGAGCTGTTCGGCGACGAGGTGGAGAAGCTCTACTATCTGCACCCGCTCACCGGCGACGTGATCCGCGAGGTCGACGAGCTGATCATCTTCCCGGCCACCCACTACGGGGCCGGTCCGGAGCGGATGGAGCGGGCCGTCCGCGACATCGAGGCCGAGCTGGAGGTCCGGCTCGCCGAGTTCGAGCGGCAGGGCAAGCTGCTGGAGGCCCAGCGGCTCCGGATGCGCACCACCTACGACCTCGAGATGATGCGGCAGGTCGGCTTCTGCAACGGCATCGAGAATTACTCGATGCACATGGACGGGCGGCAGCCCGGCGAGCCGGCGTTCACCCTGCTCGACTACTTCCCGGACGACTTCGTCACCGTCATCGACGAGTCACACGTCACCATTCCGCAGATCGGCGGCATGTATGAGGGCGACGCGTCGCGGAAACGGATCCTGATCGAGCACGGGTTCCGGCTGCCCAGCGCCGCCGACAACCGGCCGCTGCGCTTCGACGAGTTCCTCGAGCGTGTCGGCCAGATGGTGTTCCTCTCCGCCACCCCGGGCAACTGGGAGATGGAGCGGGCCCAGGGCGAGTTCGTCGAGCAGGTCATCCGCCCCACCGGCCTGGTCGACCCGCAGGTCGTGGTCAAACCCACCAAGGGCCAGATCGACGACCTGATGCACGAGATCCAGCTGCGCACCGAGAAGGACGAGCGCGTCCTGGTCACCACGCTCACCAAGAAGATGGCCGAGGACCTCACCGACTACCTCCTGGAGAACGGCATCCGGGTGCGCTACCTGCACTCCGAGGTCGACACGCTGCGCCGGGTCGAGCTGCTGAAGGAGCTGCGCAAGGGCGACTACGACGTCCTCGTCGGCATCAACCTGCTCCGTGAGGGCCTCGACCTGCCCGAGGTGTCGCTCGTGGCGATCCTCGACGCCGACAAGGAGGGCTTCCTGCGCAGCGGCCGGTCGCTCATCCAGACCATCGGCCGGGCCGCGCGAAACGTCTCCGGCGAGGTCCACATGTATGCGGACAAGATCACGCCGTCGATGCGGGGCGCCATCGACGAGACCGATCGCCGCCGGGCCAAGCAGATCGCCCACAACGAGGCCAACGGCATCAAGCCGCAGGCACTGCGCAAGAAGATCCACGACATCCTCGACGACATCTACAAGGAGGCCGAGGACACCGACGAGGTCGTCGGCGGCTCCGGCCGGCAGATGTCCCGCGGCAAGGCGTCCGTCCCGGAGTCCCGCTCCAAGGGCCGGGCGGCCGCCACACCGGCCCGTGCCGGGATGGCCCGGGCCGAGTTGGCCCAGCTCATTCAGGACCTCAACGATCAGATGCTCGGCGCGGCCCGGGAGCTTCAGTTCGAGCTGGCCGCCCGGATCCGCGACGAGATCCACGAGCTGAAGAAGGAGTTGCGCGGCATGGACATGGCGGGCGTGAAATAACCGGTCGTCCGGCGGCCGCCGCGTCACTAACCTGGCCGCCATGACGGCCGGAGTGCAGCGGGTGGCGGATGCCCTGCCCGAGGACGAGTTGCTGGATCTCGTGCGGCGATGCCGGGCGGCCGACGGCGGCATGCCCCTGGTGACCGAACCGTGGTTCCTGCGCGGGCGCTGGTTCGCACCCGGCACGGTGACCTTCGCGGTCAGAGACGGCGGCGCGCTGATCGGGGCGGCCGCCGTCCGCCCGTCCCCGGGAGGCCCCATGGTCACCGGGCTGGTGGATCCGGCGTTCCGGGGCCGGGGCTGGGGTTCGAGTCTGCTCGACGCTGCCCTGGCCGCCGCCGCGGATCTCCGTTCGGCCGGCCTTGCGGTGGATGCCGCTGGTGTCGCCGATTCTGCGGGCGCGGCCGTAGATCTCCGTTCGGCCGGCCTTGCGGCGGACGCCGCTGGTGTCGCCGATCCTGCGGACGCCGTCGTGGATCTTCGTTCGTCCGGCCGTGCGGCGGATGCCTCTGGTGTCGCTGATCCTGCCGGCGTTGTCGGTGCCGCCGACGCTGGCCTTGAGGGTGATTCTGTTCCGCTGTCTGTTGCGGATTCTGATGCGTTGGAGCCCTCTGCTGCGGGTCCTGAAGTGACGGCGCCTTCTATTGCCGCTTCTGAAGTGACTGCGCCGGCTGCCGTCGGTACTGAAGTGGCTGCGCCGGTGACTGTGGAGTGCGAAGGGTTTACGGCAGGTGCTGCGGAACTCTTCGCCGGGCGAGGACTGACCCAGGTCTTCGGTGAGGACGTGATGCGGATCAAGCTGGCGGCGGGGGACCGCTTCGAGGCCGGCTGGCCGGACGGGGCCGCGGTGGTCGAATGGTCCGCCGCCACCGCTGTGCGTTTCTATGCGGTTTATGTCGCTTCGTTCCGGGATCGGCCGGGCTTTCCTGATCCGACCGCCGAGGAATGGATCGAGGAGAACACCGAGGACGAGGACTTCCGCCCGGAGTGGTCGATCATGGTGACTCTGCCCGGGCACGGGGATGTCGGGTTCGTCACGGCGGCCGACGGCTGGATCGTGCAGGTCGGCGTGGTGCCGGCTGTCCGGGGTACCGGCCTCGGCGGCGCGCTGATCCGGGAGTCGCTGCGGCGGATGGCTGCTGCCGGTGCCTCGGAGGCGTGGCTCACGGTCAACGTGAACAATCCGTCAGCGGCCGGCCTCTACCGGCGGCTCGGCTTCGACGACATGGGACAGCGCGCCCGCTACCGATGAGGATTCATCGACGTCGGGCTCTGTTCTCACTGATGGTGCGCTAACTGCCCCGCGCAACCGGAAGCCGGGCCGCCGTCCGCCGACGGGGTCGGCTCATCCGGTCGGTTCGGCTCGGCTCGGCTCGGCGAGTTCAGCTCGTCCGGTTCGGCTCGACGAGTGCAGTTCGTCGGGCTTAGCTGGGCAACCGCAGCTCGATGAGGCCAGTTCGGTGGGTTAGCTCGGCGAGTTCGGCTCGGCGCGTTCAGCTAGATGGGCCGCTCGTCGAGTTCGGCTAGTACTGCAACCCGGTGTTGCGACTTGAGCAGCGGTCGCTCGTTGAACTGGTCATGTTGGGTGGGGCGGTGCTCGCGGAGTGGCAAGCGGGTCTGGAT
>NZ_QGGR01000005.1 GCF_003148685.1 Actinoplanes xinjiangensis
CGTATCCCAAGGGGAAACACCGACGTTGGCGGGCGGCCCACCCTGATTTTCACGCCTGCGAGGCGTCACCGGAAGGGATAGGAGAACTGACCTGATCCGGCAGCATCCGCGGCGAGGGCCGGTCGCTTCGGCGGCCGGCCCTCGCCGCGTGTGGGCCGCCGGTGTCGTCGGGGATCGTCCGGAATCTCGGCGGGAAAGACGTGCCCGACCCTCCCGCCGCCTCGACAATATCTTTACTATCGAGATAACCGCGGTGTAGTTTTTTGGAGACGCCGTTTCGCTAGGAGGAACCGTGACCGGACAGCCGTCCTGGCGGAAACGCATCGCCGGGACGCGCTCACCGGCGGCGGGACCGGGTAGGTATTGCTCCGCGCGTTCCTCGACCGGGGCGCCCCGGTCGCCCGCCGCGGGCAGACGCCCGCACGCCCACCCGCCCGCACCGATCGGAGCCCTTCGATGACCGACGCCCTCGGCTGGCGCCGCAAGTTCGGCGTCCTTGCCCCGTCCACCAACACGATCGTCGAACCCGACTTCTACGCGATGGCCGTACCCGGCGTCACCTCGCACTTCTCCCGCATCCACCTCCGCAGCGAGGGCCTCTCCGACGACACCGAGCTCGGCTCGGCCTGCGAGCGGGTGCTGACCTGCGAACCCGACTACATGGTCATGTCGACGGAGACGTTCCGGGACGGCGCCGACGGCAACCGGGGGCTCGTGGCCCGGATCAAGAAGATCACCGGACTCGACGTGGCCACCGGCGCGGAAGCGTGCGAACGCGCCCTGCGGGCCTACGGGGCCCGCCGGATCGGCGTGATCACGCCCTACCAGCCGGCCGGCGACGCCGACGTGGTCAGGTTCTTCGGCGAGATCGGCTTCGAGGTGACCGCCATCGAGGGCCTGCGGTGCCCCACCGCGGTGTCGATCGCCCACGTCACCGAGGACGAGCTGCGCGCCGCGATCCTCGACGTCAACACCCCCGACGTGGACGCGATCGTCCAGTGCGGCACCAACCTGTCCATGATCCGCCTGGCCGACGAGGCCGAACGCTGGCTGGGCAAGCCGGTGATCGCCGTCAACGCCGCCACCTGGTGGATGGCGCTGCGCGAGAACGGCATCAAGGACCGGGTGTACGGCGCCGGCTCCCTACTGCGCGAATATTGACCGCCCCGGTCGGCGCGACCGGCCGAGTCGCGGCACCCCCGGCGGCCCCATTTCCGGACAAACCACACGGTCAGCGAACGGTGCGTAGCGCCCCGCTGACCGTGCGGAATGCTTCGTATTCGCCGCATAAAGGTAATCGATTCGTTGTCCGGTGCCGATAGGTTTGCCAGGCTCACTAATATTCCGCGCGGCGCGGGGGTCCCCGCCGCGGTGATGAGAGAAGATCGATGACGAAGACTGCCTTCCGGGCCGGCCTTGCTGCCCTGGCCACCGCCACCATGCTGCTCTCCGGTTGCGGTGGTTCCGACAGCACCGAGCCGAAGGGCGGGACGACGACGGCGGCCTCGCAGGCGCCGGCCGACAACGGTGTGGCCGCGATGACCGCCGACGAGATCCTGACCAAGGCCAAGGAGGCGCTGACCAAGGCCGGCTCGTTCCACATGGCCGGTTCGGCGACGACCGACGGCGAGACCATGTCGCTGGACTTCAAGGTCGCCGGCAAGGACTTCGTCGGCACGATGTCGATGGGCAAGGACGCCGAGGTCGAGGTCCTGGCCGTCGGCGGCAAGCAGTACATGAAGCCGAGCGAGGGCTTCTGGGCGATGATCGCGGGTCCCGAGCAGGCCAAGAAGATGGTCGCGGCGACCGGCGGCAAGTGGGTGCTGGTCCCGGCGAAGGACCAGATCAGCGGCCTGTTCGCCGCCGCCGACGTCAACGAGCTGCTGAAGCCGGGTGGCACCCTGTCCAAGGGCGAGGCCACCAAGGTCGGCGAGCAGCCGGTGATCACCCTGAAGGACAGCAGCGACGCCGACTCCCTGGTGTTCGTGGCGACGACCGGCGAGGCGTACCCGGTGCGCATCGGCCCGTCCGCCACCGGCGAGGGTGTCACGTTCAGCGAGTTCGGCGCGAAGTTCGACGGCATCGTGGCCCCGGCCGCGAACCAGGTCATCGACCAGGCCACCCTGGGCAAGTAGGTCATCCGGCGGTCCGGGGGCGCCCGCGCCCCCGGACCGTCCCGGGCTGCACGTCGATCGATGAACTCCCCCGGCTATGAACGCCAAGATCATCCGGGCCGGCCTCGCCGCCCTGGCCACCGCGACCGTGCTGCTCTCCGGCTGCGGTGATGCCGTCTCGGCCGTCGTGGGCAGGTAGGCCACGGGCCGACGGGCGCTCAGCGGCGCCGGGTGTCAGCCAGTGGGATGCAGATCCTCGATGATCTGAGCCGGTGTCGCGGTGGCGATGGTCGGGGCCGGCACGGTGAACGGGTTCGTCCCGGGGGTGCCCGCTCGCATCCGTTCGGCCTCGACAGCTCGGGTCAGGGTGAACAACGCATTCGAGGCATGCCTCTCCGCCTCTGCGAACTCGCTGCTGATCTGCCCGAGTGCGGTGGACACGTTGATCGCGACCTCAGCAGCGGTCGGCGCCGCCAGCGGCAACTTCTCCTCCTCCGGCCGGTCCGGCAGGAGGCCCTGGCCCACGGTGCCGCCGACCTCGAGCAGAACGCCCGCCGTGAGCAGCGCCACCCCCGGGTTGAAGGCGCCGATGACGGTCCCGACGGCGACCATGATGATCGTTCCCCATTTGAGGGTCGTATCCACGGAGGAGTTTCTGCTGACCGCCTGGGTGGCGTTGATCGCTTGGTCGAGCAACGTGAGCACCGCTTCACGCCGGCGCATGTAGATCAATCTGGTCAGCTTCATCTGATCGCCCGCCAGGCGCACCAGCTCGCGGTGATTCGGCAGGGTGTTCTCCAGCGGAGTGACGAAGCTGCTGATGAAGTTCGTCCGGAACTCGCCGGCCCAGTGCACCATCTCACCCCGGACGTCGTTGATCCGGCCGAGCGCTGAACTGGATCCCGTCCAGCCGCCTGATGTCTGGGCATCCCCACCGAACTTCGCCTCGATCTGTCCCAGCAGAAGGACGACCGCATCGAACTGCATCGGGTCAGGGTCGAGATGCCGCTCGAACGAAGGCACGATCCATTCGTAGTCCTCGGTCCGGACCCGCTCGCGATACCGGTTGAACTCCTCCTCGGTGATGCCCCGTCGCTGTGGAACGCCGGGATGTTCCTCGTCCCACTTGGCGGCGACCGCCTTCGCCCACGAGTCGGCATCCTCGATGGTCTGCCGGATCAGCTCTTCCTTGAGCCGGCGCGCCCCCTGACGTACCGCCGAGGCGTATGTCTCACCGGTCAGCCGCACGGGAATCGGGGCGTCCAGGATCTCAGCCGATGCCATGTCGAGATACCTCCTGCCGTCAGGACGCTGTAGGCCGCCGGGGACGGTCCGGGTCATCCGGCGCTGGCGGGTTCGCGGCGACGTCCCGGGGGTCGTGGTCCGTCTCCATGTAGGCGTCGAGGATGGTCCTGCCATTGGCGGCGTCGACCTGATTGAAGATCTCGGTGGCGTGACGCACGCCCTGAGCGGCCTCCATCACCACATCACCCATCTCGATCATGAGGCTCTGCAACTCCGCGCGGAACGCATACCAGGCGTTCTCGACACCGCTCACGGGTGGTAACAGAGACCCGCTGTCGCTCGCTGGGATGTACAGATCGGTGCTGGGCAGTCCCATGATTCCGCCCGCGCCGTAGAAGACGCTCGCAATGCGTGGCAGGTGCACCTCCGACACCGTCCACAGGTGATAAAGGTCCCCACCGACGATCTCCGCCATCTACTTCCCCCCGAATCCCTGTCATTTCGCCGATGCCCGTGGGCGGCTCCGCGTCATCAGGACCACGGCCGCCACCGCGAGGACGAGTACGCCGGCCCCCAGCAGCCACGGCCACACCGTTCCGGCCTGTGGCGCCCCGGGCGACGGATGGGACGCGTCCACCCTGAAGACCCGGCTACCGACCATGTCGAACAGATAGAGCGGGCCGTCCCCGGCAGGGCCGGCGGCCAGGTCGAACGGCCCGAAGCCGAGGTTCGCCGTGTCGAGCTCCGTTGCGGTCGCGACGGCCCCATCGGTGCCTAGTCGTCGTACCGCATGTCGGACGTCGTCCACCACGTGGACGTCGGATGCCCGGCCGGCCACGGAGCGCACATTTCCCAGTGCGTCGTCTCCCGGCGGCTGCGCGGTGCCATCGCCGACAGTCCATCGGTCGGCCTGATGATCCAGGATCGGCGACACCGCGTCACCGCGCATCCGGTACAGGTCCTGCGCCGCGATCCAGAGATTACCCTGACCGTCGACCGCCAGACCGTTCGGGGCGAAGACCTCCGCGACGACGCTCACCGCGCCTGCCGGTGTGATCGCGACGACCCGGTTGTTCTCCCGGTCGGACACGTAGAGCGTGCCGTCCGCCGCTACCGCCAGTCCTCGAGGGAACCGCATCGGTCGGTCCAGCACGCCCTGACCGGTGGAGGCGTCCAGGCGCAGGGAGATCGTGCCGTCCGGAGCCAGCCCGTAGACCCGGAAGCCGGGCCCGTCCGCGATGAACAGTGTGCCGTCGAGGCCCACGGCCAGCTCACCCGGAAGTGAGAGCGAAAGCCCCGTTCCCATGGTTCCCGCCGGGACGGGACCGGCCTCCCCGGACGGCGTCCCGTCGCCCGCCACCGTGCGGATGACTCCATCCGGCGTCACCGCGCGGACGCGATGGTTGGCGGTGTCCGCGATGTAGAGCGTGCCGTCTGAAGCGACCGCTCCTCCGTACGGCTTGTTGAGCCGGGCGGATTTCGCCGGCCCTCCGTCGCCGGAGAACCCCGCGCTGCCGTCACCTGCCGCCAGGTCCAGCGATCCGGTGTCCCGTTTCGCTGCCACCGGCGCCGGCGCGGCCAGAATGGACAGCAGCACCGTCACACCGATGGCAACACGTCTCGCTGTCACGATTTTTGTGTACCACACACCACCGCATACGTTGGCTGTCATCAATCGGTTCGGCGATCGATGCACGCGGACGGAAGGCTGACACATGCATCCTCACGGCGCTGATCTGGGTGATCTTCTACGCGGCATGATCGTTACCGGAAAATCGCCGGATGATCAGATTCGGGCAACCGTCACCGGCAATCTGACCCTTGAGATCATTTTTCAGCGCCATACCTACGAATGGTACGACGAAAGCGGCCTGACCAGGCAATTGGCAGGTCTGGGAAAGAACACGTGGGTGGCCTGGGAACGCGAACGGCGAGAGATCGTCCGACGGGCGCTGTCACTGACATCCGAGGAAGCGGAACAAGATCGCCGGAACCGCGGTGACGCACGGCATCAGCGATTCCAGGACGGTTTGCACACGTTGCAGTGTCGGGGCGTTTCACCATCCGCGATTCTGCGCATCTCGACGACTGGAATGATCGATTGGCGCGTCGACATCGAGCCCGGGGTGCTGCGGGAGTTCGGTGAGCGAGATTTCGTGGAGGAGGCGACGGCGGCGTTCGCCGATCTGATGCGTGATCGGGAGCGCAAACTCATCCTGCTCAAGGCCGAGCACTTCGACCTCGGCATCCCCCGCGCCTGGCGGGAGCGCCTCCGGTAGCGGTGGCACGCCGGCGGGCGCGCCACCGGTCACCGGTGTCAGTCGGTCGGGGTGGCGCGGACGGCGTCGTCCTCCTTGGCCATCGCGTCCTGGCGGGCCGGCTCCTCGCGGAGGATGGCGGCGTTCAGCCATTCGTCCGGGATGGCGAAGGCGTCGACCAGGGTGCGCATGTGCGGGCGCAGGTCGCGCAGCAGGTCGTTGATCACCGCGGTGACGGCCTTGGAGCGGGCCGGTGTCAGCCGGCCGTGTTCCAGGAACCAGCCCTTGTCGGCCTCGATCACGGTCAGGGCGTAGAGGTCGCAGACCTTCGACAGCAGTGCCCGGGCCGACGGGTCGCCGGACCGTTCGATGCCGGCGACGAAGGCTTCCAGGGTGATCCGGTCGATGTGGGCTTTCGCGGTGGCCAGCACGTGGTCCTGGACGTCGTTGAAGATGTCGAACGGGCGGTCCTTCTTGGTGGCGGCTCCTCCGCGGAGGCGGCGGATCACGCTCTCCAGCAGGTGCTTCTCCCGGTCTTCGAAGACGGACAGGTGCCAGCCGCGGTCGGTGACGGCGACCTCCTCGTCGCGGCCGGGTACGGCGCTGACGAGCCGCTGGATCAGGGAGCGGGCAGCCGTACGCTCGAGGACCATCTCTGTGACCTGTTCGGCGACGAACGTCGCCCGGCCCCAGCCGTCCAGGGAACCGAAGGCGTCGCGGTAGCCGGTGAGCAGGCCTTTTGCGACCAGCTGGAGCAGCACCGTGTTGTCGCCCTCGAAGGTGGTGAAGACGTCGGTGTCGGCTTTGAGGCCGGGCAGCCGGTTCTCGGCGAGGTATCCGGCGCCGCCGCACGCCTCCCGGCACATCTGGATGGTGCGGGTGGCGTTCCAGGTCTGCATCGCCTTGAGGCCGGCGGCGCGGGATTCGAGTTCGCGCTGCCGGTGTTCGTCGGGTTCGGTGAGGGCGAAGACCTCGGACATGGTGACGGCGAGTTCTTCCTGGGCGAAGGCGTACGCGTACGCCCGCGCCACCGCCGGAAGGAGTTTGCGCTGGTGGGCCAGGTAGTCGTTGAGGGCGATCTCGCGGTCCGCGCCGGGGGCGGTGAACTGGCGGCGGCTCTCGCCGTAGCGGACGGCGATGGTGAGGGCGTTGCGGGTGGCCGCGGAGGCGGCGGCGCCGACGGTGACCCGGCCGCGGACGAGGGTGCCGAGCATGGTGAAGAAGCGGCGGGTGTCGTTCTCGATGGTGCTGGTGTACGTGCCGTCCGGCGCGACCTGCCCGTACCGGTCGAGGAGCATGTCCCGCGGGACGATCACGTGGTCGAACGTGAGCCGTCCGTTGTCGACGCCGAGGAGCCCGGCCTTGGGGCCGGCGTCGCCGATGGTGACGCCGGGCACCGGGTTGCCGTCCGCGTCGCGGATCGGCACCAGCCAGGCGTGTACGCCGTACGACTTCCCGCCGGTGATCAGCTGCGCGAAGACGACGGCCATCCGCCCGTCGCGGGCCGCGTTGCCGATGTAGTCCTTCCGCGCGGCCTCATGCGGAGTGTTCAGGATGAAATGCCCGGCTTCTTCATCGAAGACACACATGGTCCGCAGCTGCTGGACGTCGGATCCGTGACCGGTCTCGGTCATCGCGAAGCAGCCCATGAGGTCGGCGGAGATGATGTCACGCAGGTAGGCCTCGTGGTGCCGGGCGGTGCCGAGCGCGACGACGGCGCCGCCGAACAGGCCCCACTGCACGCCGGCCTTGACCATCAGGGACAGGTCGACCTGGGCGAGCATCTCGGCGGCGACGGTGGAGCCGCCCGGGTCGTCGGAGCCGCCGAACGCGGCCGGGAACGCGGCCGCCACACCGACGTCGGTCGGCAGCGCGCGGATGAGCCGGCTGACCCGTTCCCGTGCCTGGTCGCCGGTCTCGCCGGGGACGGTGACGAACTCGGCGCCGAGTTCGTCGCGCACGGCCTGCCGGATGTGCGCCCACCGGCCGTCGAGCACCTCGGCGAGGGAGGCGGAGACACCATTGATCATGACCCTATATTACCCACGAGTAACCAGGATGAACATGACGCGCGTCATGACAGACGCTGTTGTATCTGCTAGAAATATCTGGCAGATACAAGGAGGCGCGGATGGCACGGTCGAGTCAGACCCAGATGGCGGTTCTCGGCGGGTTGAGCATCGAACCGATGACGGCATATGCGCTGCGTGAGGCGATCCGCGATGTGCTCGGGCACTTCTGGAGCGAGAGCTTCGGCCAGATCTACCCGACACTCCAGACCCTCGAGGAGGAGGGCCACGTGCGGCGCCGGGAGGGCCCGCGGGCGCGGTCCTCGGTCTTCGAGATCACCGGGTCCGGCACGGCCCGGCTGATCGAGCTGCTCACCGAGCCGATCCGCGGCACACCCCCGCGCGACGGCCTGCTGCTGCGGCTCTTCTTCGGCCGCACGCTGGGCCGCGAGCGATGCCGCGGGTTGCTGGAGGCGGCGCGCGACACGGCGCTGAAAAACCTTCAGGGGTACGAATCACTGCAAACCCAGTTGTCCGCGCAAGAGGGCGACACCCCCGACTGGCCGTTCATCGAGGTCACCATCCGGGCCGGCATCCACCACTCCCGGGCCACGATCGCCTGGGCCGACGAGTCCCTGGCAGCGCTCGGCGATCCGGCCGGCCATCCCGAGCCCGAGGAGCCACAGCCATGACCGGCAGAGCCCGCCTCAACTTCGCCCTCTTCACCCTGGCCGTGATCGGCACCGGCTGGCTCGGCGTCGCCGTCGACCGGGCGGCCGGCGTGCAGACCGCGACCGGCACCGCCACCAGCAGTGGCAACGGTACGACCGGCATGCTGGTGTTCCTGCTCGGTCCGCTGGTGGCCGCACTCCTGCTGTATCTGCTGTCCCGCGACGGCGGCGGCCCCCTCGGCCTCGCGCCGCGGGCCGGACTCCGTTGGTACGGCCTCGCCGCGGTCTTCTATCCCGTGGTCACCGCGATCGCGATCGGCCTCGGCGTGGCCACCGGCCTCGTCACGGTCACCGGCCGGCCCGGCCTGGCGGCCGCCGTGATCAGCGTCTTCGCCGTCCAGCTGATCAAGAACCCGATCGAGGAGTTCGTGTTCCGTGGCTACGGCACCCGGACCGCGCTGGCCATGGGTCTGCGCGGCCGGCTCGTCCCGCATCTGCTGGCGGGCGCGGTGTGGGGGCTCTGGCACGTGCCGCTCTATCTGGTGTGGACGTCGGCGGCGGACATGCGCCTCGTCACGTCGCTGCCGATGACCCTGTTCCTGCCGTTGATGCTGGCCGGGACGATGGCGGCGTCGGTGCTCTACGGCGAGGTCCGCGCCCGGACCGGCTCGATCTGGCCGGGCGTGCTGATGCACAGCGTCTGCAACGCGATCGCCACACCGCTGATGGTGGGCGGATATCTCACCTTCGAGGGGCACAGTGACGCGGTGTTCTCGCCGGTCGCCGCGTCGATCGTGCTGACCACCCTGACGGCGGCCGCGGGCCTGGCGCTGATGCACAGCAGGAAGCCGGCGACCGTACGGCCGCCGGCTTCTCTGGAGAAGATCGGCTGAGTGCCCGGATCACGGTGCCGGGCCGGTCGCGCCGACGGGGATCAGTCGTCGTAGCCGGGCACCGTGAGCGGGTGCCGTTCCTCGTCACGGGCGGCGATGCCGGCCATCGAGCGCACGTACTGACGCCGGGTGATCTCCCCGTCCATGAGCTGGGCGCAGAGCACCCCCTCGAGGCTCTGCGGGGCGAAGAGCCCGTCCGGAATGGTCAGCGGCTCCACCTCGGCAGACGCGTCCGCACGCACCCCGCGCACCGCGAGCACACAGGCGGCGGCCAGGACCAGGATGAGCAGGAACAGGATCAGCATCGCCACCGCCTTGTCGGGTCATCGCGGGGCGTTCGCACCCCGCCTGACAGAGAGAACGGATCACAGGGCGTGTCGGTTCGACGATTTCTGTCACTGACCGCAACGAAGTTCCGGGCCGTCGACCACCATGACACGACACGATAGGAGTACGACGTATGCCCGGATTTTACTAATTATGGCTATCTTGCCTCTGTGCCCGGAAAGAGTGTTGTATCCCGTCTGCCGGATTATCGCGGCTTCAGCCGGCTCGCCGGTGACGCCGAACCAGCCCCGGAAGGCGACGACTACCGGGTCCGGTTGCGTCCGCTGTCCCGTCGCCGCCCCATCCGCTCGGTCCTGATCGCGGTCTTCGCGTTCGCGTTCGAGGCGACCTTCTTCGGATGGCTGCTCTCCTCGGTCCAGCTCCCCGACCGGCGGATGCAGACCGGGCTCTTCCTCGCCACCGCGTTCATGATCGTCGCGATCGCGCTCATCGAACTGTTCCGTCTGGTCAACGTGGTGACCCTGTGCCTGGCCACACTCCAGGCCCGTGACCCGGTGCCGGTGGTACCGGACGAGCGGCTGCGGGTGGCGTTCCTGACCACGATCGTGCCCGGCAAGGAGCCGATCGAGATGGTCGAGACGACGCTGCGGGCCGCCATGCGGATCCGCCACGGCGGCCGGTTCGACGTGTGGCTGCTCGACGAGGGCGACGACCCCGAGGTCAGGCGGATGTGCCGGCGGGTGGGCGCGTACCACTTCAGCCGCAAGGGCGCGCCGGACTGGAACACGCCGTCCGGGGCCTTCAAGGCGAAGACCAAGCACGGCAACTACAACTCCTGGATGGACCGGCACGGCGACCGGTACGACGTCTTCGTCTCGGTCGACCCGGACCACGTGCCGCTGCCGAACTTCTGCGAGCGGCTCCTCGGCTGGTTCCGCGACCCGGACGTGGCGTTCGTGATCGGCCCGCAGATCTACGGCAACTACGACAACGTGATCACCCGCTGGGCCGAGTCGCAGCAGTACCTGTTCCACTCGCTGCTCCAGCGGGCCGGCAACCGGCTCGGCATCCCGATGCTGGTCGGCACCAACAACGCGGTACGCATCAGCGCGCTCCGGTCGATCGGCGGACTCCAGGACTCGATCACCGAGGACATGGCGACCAGCCTCGCCCAGCATGCCCGCCGCAACCCGGCGACCGGCCGGCGCTGGCGCTCGGTCTACACGCCGGACGTGCTGGCCGTCGGCGAGGGGCCGTCGTCGTGGACCGACTACTTCAGCCAGCAGCACCGCTGGTCGCGCGGCACCGACGAGGTGTTCGTGGCCGGGTTCGCCCGGATGGTCCGGCGGCTCGGCTTCCTGCGGACGGTGCACTACTCGCTGCTGATGGCGTACTACCCGCTGACCGCCGTGTCCTGGCTGCTCGGCGCCGCCACCGCGGCGCTGCACGTGCTGCTCGGCGTGCAGGGCGTCCAGGTGCCGCAGCAGGTGTGGCTGATGCTCTACGTGGACGCCGCCCTGTTCCAGGTCGGCCTCTACCTGTGGAACCGGCGGCACAACGTCAGCCCGCACGAGGAGGCCGGTTCCTCCGGTCTCGCCGGCATGCTGCTGTCCACGCTGTGCGCGCCGATCTACGTCACCTCGTTCGTGCAGGCCGTGCTCCGCAGGCGGGCCGGTTTCGTGGTGACGCCGAAGGGTGACTCGGCCAGCCCGGACCGGCTGCTCACCTTCCGTACCCATCTGCGGTGGGCGGTCTTCTACGCCGCCCTGCTGGCCGTGGCCGCGGTGACCGGCCACGCGCACGGGTTCATGTGGCTGTGGCCCTCGCTCAACCTGGCCCTCTGCCTGACCCCGCCGGCGATCTGGGCGCTACAGGCGCTCGGCCGCAACCACCACCAGACCGTCACCGTGGAAGACGACAAGGAACCCATAATGATGGAAATCGCCGCATGAGTACGCGACGACGCCCGACGCTCGCCCGGCGCCTGCTGACGATGGCGGTCACGCTGCCCCTGATGGCGGCCGTGGCCGTGGTGAACAAGCCGATCGTGGTCTTCGCCGCCGAACGTTTCCACGAGTTCAGCATCAACCGGCCCTCCTACAAGGAGCAGTACGGCCACTGGTCCCTGCTCGACGTGCCGGCGAAGTTCCGGATCAACGCCGTCCACGCCGCGCTGCTGCGTACCGGAAAGATCCTGATCGTCGCCGGATCCGGCAACAACCGGGACGCTTTCGAGGCGGGCACGTTCCGCACGATCCTGTGGGATCCGCGCACCGACGCGTTCAAGGACGTCCCGACCCCGACCGACCTGTTCTGCGGCGGGCACACGTTCCTGCCGAACGGCAATCTGCTGGTCGCGGGTGGCACCAAGTCGTACGAGGTGCTGGAAGCGGACATCAAGAGCGCCGCCGGCGTCATGAAGATCAAGAACGAGTCACCGGACCGCGGCCCCCGCACGTTCCCGAAGGGCACCCGGCTGCTCGGCGCGAACGGCCGCGCCTACCTGACCCGGGCCGAGGTGACCGTGCCCGCGGCGGCCAAGATGTCGCACGGCGGCCACACGATGGTGCACGCCGGCGAGACCGAGGTCTGGGTGGACGCGGCCGACGCGGGCGACGCGGGCACCGTCACGCAGCCCGCCCAGTACGCGATCGACGGCCTGACCGGCACCGACACCCGCAACCTGTACGGCATCGCCGACAAGATCACCCGGGAGAAGCAGGAGTACGGCGGGGACCGCACGTCGTACGAGTTCGACCCGATCGCCGAGCGCTACGTCCGCACCGGGGACATGGTGGAGCACCGCTGGTACCCGACCCTGTCGACGATGCCGAACGGCGACGTGCTGGCGGTGTCCGGGCTGGACGAGTTCGGCCGGATGCTGCCCGGCGTCAACGAGCGCTACAAGGTCGCCCAGCGCAGGTGGGTGGCCGCGCCCGAATTGCAGCGGGTCTTCCCCACCTATCCGGCGCTGTTCCTGACCCGCGACGAGCGGCTGTTCTTCTCCGGCTCGAACGCCGGCTACGGCTCGGACACCGAGGGCCGTACCCCGGGGCTGTGGGACGTGACGAAGAACAGGTTCCAGACCGTACCCGGACTGGAGGATCCGCAGATGACCGAGACCAGCTCGTCCGTGCTGCTGCCGCCGGCACAGGATCAGAGGGTGATGATCATGGGCGGGGGCGGGGTCGGTGACTCACCGGTCTCCACGGCCCGGACCGCGATCGCCGACCTCGACGAGAAGGAACCCCGCTACCGGCCCGGACCGGACCTGCCGGCACCGACCCGGTACCTGAACACCGTGATCCTGCCGGACGACACCGTGTTCACCAGCGGCGGCTCGTCCGGGTACCGGGGTGGGCCGTACCAGGGGAAGAACCGCAGCGACCTGCTCACCGCGCATCTCTACGACCCGCGGCGGGAGGTGTTCCACCAGGCGGCGGCACCGAGTGTGGGCCGCAACTACCACTCCGAGGCGCTGCTGCTGCCGGACGGCAGGGTGGTCACCATGGGCAGCGACCCGATCTACGACGGCACCGGGAAGAACCCCGGGAAGTTCGAGCAGCGCATCGAGATCTACAGCCCGCCCTACCTGTTCCAGGGCGAACGGCCGGCGATCGGCGGCGGGCCACGGACGGTCAAACGCGGGCGCAGCGCCGCCTACGCGACCGCGGACGCCGACCGGATCACCGGGGCCCGGCTGGTCCGGCCGAGCGCGGTCACCCACGGCACCGACGTCGACCAGCGGTCGATCGAGCTGGGCGTACGGCGTACCCCCGGCGGGGTGACCGTGACGGTCCCGAACGAACCGGGCCTGCTCCCGTCCGGCTGGTACATGCTGTTCCTCACCGACGGCGAGGGCCTGCCCTCCCCGGCCCGCTGGGTGCGGGTGGCATGACGACGGGGACCGTTCAGTTGGTGGCGAGCCCGAGGGCGTACTCGGGCCACCACTGACCGGCCGGCGGGGCGTCCGGAAGGCACGCCCCGTCGGACTCGCCCGGCCGTTTCACCCACAGGTACGCGTCGACGCGGGGCGTGCCGGTGTCCTCGGTCGGCGCCGGCCCCAGCGCACGTCCCGGCGGGTTGCACCAGTGCCCGTCGGCGTTGCGCCCGTCGACCGGCGCCGGCCCGTTGCCGTTGCGGCTGGTGTCGATGACGAACGGTTTCCCGCCGAGTTCGTCGGAGACGGCCGTCCCGTACGCGACGTTGTCCTCGGTGGTCTCGAAGTTGGCCACGTTGAGGCTGAACCCGTCGGCGCTCTCGACCCCGGCGTCCCGGAGAGCCGCGGCCACCCGGCCGATGTCCTTGATCCAGCCGGGGTTGCCGGCGTCCAGGTAGACCCGCGTGCCGCCGCCCTCCTTGAACGCCCCGATCGCCTCGCGCAGCAGCGTGAGCCGTTCCTCGGCGGCCGGCCCGGTGACGCAGTCGTCGAGCACGTGCGGGACTGCATCGGGCTCCAGGACGACGATCGCCTGCCGTCCGCGGACGACCGCGGCCAGGTCGGCGATCCACGCCCGGTAGGCGGCGGCATCCGGCGCACCGCCACCGGAGTGGCCGCCGCAGTCACGCTGCGGCACCCAGTAGGGCACCAGCACCGGCGTACGCCCGGCCGCCCCGGCCGCCGCGACCAGCCGCCGGGCCCGGTCCTGGAAGCCCGGCCGGTCGTCGGCGAACCAGACCGCGTTCGGCGCCTCGGCGATCCTCCGCACCGCGGCCGCGTCCGCACTGCGGCCCTGCGCCTCCCAGGCCGCCACCTGCCGGACGGCGGGGGCGTCCGGCTCCACATAGAACACCGTGGACCCGGTCGCCGACGGCCGGGCCGGCGCCGTCGGGGCGGGCCGCTCGGGGGCGGAGGTGCAGCCGCCGAGAACGACCATCGTGGCCAGGCAGCAGAGTGCAGGAAGACTTCTCATCCCGACGAACGCTACCGACCGCGCATACCCGATCCCGGCTCAGCGCACCGAGCCTGCCACCGCAATCGCCTCTTCGAGTGTCACGATTCCCTCCAACCGGTAGGTGACGGTGTCCGTCGCCCAGATCAGGGTCGGTCCGGCCAGGCGCGCGGTCGCGGTCCGTTCCACCCCGTCGCGGCCCACATAGGTCACCGGGTGCGGGCCCGGCAGCCAGGCCGCGCCGATGCCGCCGGGCAGCTCCACGGGACGGGCGTCCGGGGCGGTCTTGAAGAACGCGGTGTCCAGCCGCCCGTCGAACACGTCCACCCGCACCGCGCCGCCGCGGTAGATCAGCGTGACCACCCGTGGGCGACCGTCCGCGTCCGGATCGGAGCGCAGCACCTGGTCCGGTTCGCCCAGGTGCGCCGGGGCGGCGACCGGGAAGGCGGCGGATGCGGTCGCCGACGGCAGCGCGCTCGGGGTGCCGGGCAGGGCTCCGCGGGGCGGCTCGCGGCGTACCTCCACTCCGGCGATGCGCAGCAGGTCACCGACCACCTCGACCACCGCGGCCCGGGCCGGGTCGACCACCGCGACCGTCGTGATCAGCGCGGCCACCGCGGCCGCCACCCACACCCGGGCGCGGCGCGGCCGGGCCGCCGGCGCCGCGAGGCGTTCCCGCACCGCGATCCGCTGATCAACAGCCGGGGGTACGGTCACCCGCGCCCCCAGGTCACGCAACTCGGCGATCAGGTCCTCGGGTTCAGGCACCGGCCACCCCCTCCGGCATCCGGTCCCGCAGTCGCGTCAGCGCCCGCGAGGTCCGTGACTTCACCGTCCCTTTCGGCACGTTCAGCGTGACCGCGGTCTCCGCCTCGGACAGGTCCAGCAGATAGCGGCAGACCAGCACCTCACGGTCCCGGTCGTCGAGGCTGCGTAACCGGTCGACGAGGAGCCGCCGCCGTTCGCGGGCCAGCGCCGACTCGGCCGGGTCGGGCTCGAACAGCAGCGGGTCCTCGCGTGCCGCGGCCCGCAGCCACAGCCCCTCCCGGCGGCGCCGGGACCGCACCAGGTTGCGGGTCTCGTTCGCCACGATGGCCAGCAGCCACGCCTTGAACCCGGCGTCGCCCCGGAACCGGCCCAACTGCCGGTACGCCTTCACGAACGCCTCCTGCACCACGTCGTCCGCGTCCGCCCCGGCGCCGAGCAGTACCGCCGCCCGGTGCGCGGGCACGGTGAACCGCGTGACCAGGACCTCGTACGCGTCCACGTCACCGGCCCGGGCCCGGGTCACCGCGGCCGCCTCGTCGATGTCGATGGTCGCCCCCTCCGCTGACACACCCTAAAGACACCGCCCACCCCCGATCGGTTCCCGGCTGGCCCCCACCGCTGCCTCACCCCCAACGAGACACCGCTCAGCACCAGCCAGACCTCCGTGGCTGGCTCCCACCGCTGCCTCAACCGCGGTGAGACACCGCTCAGCACCAGCCGGATCTCCGTGGCTGGTTTCCGCCGCTGTCTCAACGGCGGTGAGACGGCGGTGGGAGCCGGCCGGGAACCTCGGTGGGGCGGGCGGTGTCTTCGGGGTATGACGACCCGCCGCAACCTTCTGCTGCTCGCCGGATCCGCCCTCGCCCTCGGCGGCTGCCGGGAGACCGCCCAGGCCGCGCCCACCACGCCCACCGCGCCCGACGTGCTGCTCGCCGAATCGGACCGCGGGCTGCTGCGCCTCGGCCCGGCCGGCGAGCAGGTGCTCGGTCCGGCGGCGGCCGGCTACGACGGCGCCCACCTGTACGCGGCCCGGCCGGGCGGCCTGGACCAGGTGGACCCGGCGAGCGGAACCGCGGTGCGCAGCGCGGCGCTGGCCGACGGCTGGATCCCGCGGGTCGTCTCCACCGACGGCCGGGCGTGCGCGCTGAGCCGCACGGGGGCCTCCGATCGGCCCGCCGCGCGCGCCCGGACCCGGCTGCTGATCACCGGGCCGGGCGGGGCTTCGGAGCGGGACCTGGCCGGGGTGATCGAGCCGGACGCGTTCACCGCCGACGGGACCGGCCTGTTCGTGCTGGAGTGGCTGCCGGCGGCCGCGCCCGACCACTACCGGGTACGGCTGCTCGACCTGGCCACCGGGGAGGTGCAGCCGCTCAGCACCCGGGACAAGACGCCGCTGCCGCCGGGTGCCGAGGAGGAGATGCGCGGCGACGGGCGGCAGGCGGTGCTGTCCGCGGACCGGACCATGCTGTTCACCCTCTACACCCACCAGCCCGGCCATCGGCACACCCGTGATCTGCTCTCCGGGCGGCCGGGCGGCGCGCACGCCTTCGTGCACGTGCTGCACCTGAGCGAGCGGTGGGCGTACTGCCTGGATCTGCCGCATCCGTTCGGCGAGGGACCGGCCGCCGGGCACGCCCTGGCCGCGGACGGGCGCACCCTGTTCGTGGCCGATCTGAACGCCGGGAAGCTGGCCTACGCGAGCCCGGAGTCGCTGGCGATCGAGCGGGTGGTGGACGTGCCTCCGGTGCCGGAGTCGACGGCCGCCCTGGCGCTGACCGCGGACGGCCGGGTGCTGATCGGGGCGGGCGGGGTCACCGTGCTGGACCGTGCGTCCGGCCGGCAGACGGGCCGCTGGGAGCTGCCGGGCGCGGTCCGCGGGCTGGCCCTGAGCCGGGACGGTGGGCGTGTCTACGCCGGCGGGACCGGCCGGGTCACCTGGCTGGACGCCGCGACCGGCACCCGGTCGGGGGAGGTGGCGGTCCCCGGGTTGATCGCCCTACGCCACGTCGTGTGAGCGGCGCAGCACGTCCAGCACGAACCACTCGTCCTCGTGGTGCACCACGTGGTCCAGGCCGGCGGTGGCGAGCAGGGCGGCGTGCGCGTTGAAGCCGTCGTAGCTGCCGCTGTTCTCCCGGTCGCGGAAGTGCACCGCGACCAGGTCACCGCCGGGCTCCAGGCGCCGGGTCAGTCCGTCCAGGGTGGCGGTCAGGTCGTCGCCGGACAGGTAGTAGAGCAGGTCACCGATGACCACCAGGTCGAAGTCGCCGTCCGGCAGGTCGGCCGGCAGCTCGGCCCGCTCGACCCGCACGTTCGGCAGGTCCGCGGTGTTCTGCCGGGCCAGCTCGACGGCCTCCGGGACGCTGTCGGTGGTGAGCACCTCGTCGCAGCGGCCGGCGAGCATCCGGCTGAGCGTGCCGATCGAGGCGCCCGGCTCGTAGCAGCGGCGGTAGCGTTCACGCGGCAGGCTGGCCACGGTGACCGCGAACTTGCGGCGGTCGTGCCACTTGGTCGCGACGTCCCACGGATCGTCCTTGGCCTCGTAGAGGCCGATGAAGTGGTCCAGGGAGACGGAGGTCTCGGGTGGCGCCGCGTCGCCTGCTGCTCGTGTCACTCGGCGATTGTGCCTCCGTCCCGGCCCTCGGCCACGGTCAGGGTGCCGACGCCGTTCTCCGCGACCAGGTCGATGCCGCCGTCGCCGGTGCCCACGGTGAACCGGCTCCCCCGGTTGACGCCCTTCCTCCGGTCGCCGTAGAGGTCGACCGTGCCGGCGCCGCGTTCCAGGACGGCCCGGACCGGGGCGCGGCCGCCGGTGCTGACCCGCCAGTCGCGGACGCCGCCGGTCATCGAGATCGGTACGACCTTGTCCTGCCGGGGCAGTGTCAGGTCGATCTCGGCCGCGCCGCCGACCAGGTCCACCCGGCCGACCTTCGCGCCGGTGAGATCGATCGCGGCGGTACGGACGCCGCCGAGCATCAGCACCGACCAGGTGACGTCCGGGCTGAGGACCACGTCGACCTCGGCGGTGCCGGGGTCGGTGCCGTCGTCGACGAAGATCCGTACGGTGCCGTCGCGCACCTCGGCGCGGGTGCTGATACCGCTGCCGACCGGGCTGCTCACCCGGTACCAGTCCTCGCCGGTGTCGCCGACCCGCACGCTGAGCGCGGTGGTGCCGTCGGTGAGTTCCAGGGTGGCGAGGTCGGGCACCGGCGCGGCGGGCGCGCTGGTCTCGATGGAGACGGGCGGCTGACCGGCCGGGGCGGCGCCGGTGGCCGTGGCGGTCGGGACGGTCAGCACCGGGCCGGCGGTGGGTTCGGTGGGGCGGGTGGCGTACCACGCCAGCCCGGCGGCGGTCAGGATCGCGGCGGCCAGGGCGGCGACCGGTTTGCGGGAGGCGCGGCGGACACGGGTCTCGGCGAGCCGGAGTTCCACGGTGGGCCGCTGCGAGCCGCGGGGCATCCAGGCCGGATCGGTACGGACGGCGTCGGCCCCCTCCGGCTCGTAGTGGTCGGCGGCCGGCCCGAGCCGGTGCGGCGCGTCGGGCCAGAACCCGGAGATGTCGGGCAGCTTCGGCCCGGTCCCGGGTGGGCCGGTGACGACCAGTTCGATGACCCTGGGGTCGTTCTCGGCCGGGCTGTCGGTGTCAGAGACGGCAGGACTGTCCACGTAGCTCTCCTCGAGGCGCACGGCAGAACTCCACGCCGGTGATACGGATGCGAGCCCCGTTCGGTTCGATTGGAGCGCTCCCAACAAATGGGGACATCGTTTCCTCTTGCCCTGAGATGCCCCGAGCGTGTAGATCCTTATCGAATCCTTAAGTGATTCTGTGTGAACGATCCCCCACGGAAGCGAAATTGATGCCGGAAGACGACGCCCGTAACGGTCTGCGGGTCGGCGGCTGGATTCCGCCCTATTCACCCGGCGGCGGCCCCGCCGGGCCGATCCGGCCCACCGCACACGCGTACGCCAACTCTCCCCGCCCCCGCGACTCCTTCACCCGCCTCCGCGGCGAGGGGACGATGCGGCCACGCCTCGTGCTGGCCGCGGCGCTCTGCCTCGCCTGCGCGGCGACCGCGGCGATAGCCGTGGTGCTGGACGCCTCCCGCAGCACCGAGCCGGTCGCCGCCGAGTTCACCGTCCCGGTCGTCCCCGGGCAGCCGATACCGGCCTTCCCGGCACCCTTGGACTCGGAGGACGTACCGGTCAGCGTGCAGCCGTCACCCTCCGGCACGGTGCCGCCGGTACCGTCGACCGAGCGCCCGGCGGTACCGCCGAAGAGTTCACCGGCGGCGACCCGGACCACCACGAGACCGCCCGCGGCGACGCGGCCGGCGCCCCCGCCCCCGGTCCGGTTGAGCGTCGGTTCGACGGTCGGGCTGGAGGCGGCCGATCGACCCGGGCACCGAGTCCGGCACCGTGACTTCCGTGGCCGGCTGGAGGCGGTCAGCGCGTCGAGCAGCGCCGGGGAACGCGCCGACTCCGGCTTCCGGGTACGCACCGGACTCGGCGACGACGACTGCGCCTCGCTCGAATCGGTGAACTTTCCCGGATATTATCTCCGCCATCGAAATTTCGAAATACGGCTAGACAGGAACGACGGCTCGGCGCTATTCCGCCAGGACGCGACTTTCTGTCAGGTATCGATTCGGCAGGGCACCGCACTGGCGCTCCGGTCGACGAATTATCCGCGCCACTACGTGGTCGCCGACGGTGACCGGCTGAAGATCACCGAGACCACCGCGGCGGGGGCGACCGCCTTCACGCCGCGGAACGCGCTCTGACCGACCCCGGCCGGCCCATCCGGCCGGGGTCGGTCAGTGCCCTCAGTTCGTCCGGAGAACGGTCACACCGCGGGCCGGCAGGATCCCGGCGCCCGGCAGGGCGCCGAGGTCCACCGGCTCGTCGGTCCGGTTGATCAGGAACCAGTGGTCGCCGCGGACCGCCAGCTCGACCCGGCCGCCCCACTCCGCGGGCAGCTCACCGCGCACCCCCGCCGGGCCGAGCAGGCCGGGCACCAGCGCGGCGATCCCGTCCGGGCCGAGACGGGTGGAGACGTACGCCGCCGACCCGGCACCTGCCGGCCGCCGGGTGACCGCGGCACGCTCGGCCTGGTCCCCGGTCTTGTAGCGGGCCAGCACCTCGACGTCGTCGCCGGTCACATCGATCCGGTCGGTCCAGATCGTGCCGGTGGTGCCGTTGTCCAGCTCGACGCTCTCCTGGTCGAGCAGCGGGCCGAACTCCTCGATCCGGATGCCCAGCAGCTCACGCAGCGGTCCCGGGTAGCCGCCCAGCCAGACGTGGTCGTGCTCGTCCACGATGCCGGAGAAGTACGTGGTGACCAGGTGCCCGCCCCCGGTCACCCAGTCCCGCAGCCGGTCGGCCAGCGCGGCCGGGACGACGTGCAGGATCGGCGCGATCAGTACCCGGTACTCCTCCAGCGGCCCGCCCACCGGCAGCACGTCGGCGCGGATCCCGGCGTCCAGCAGTGCCGTGTACCAGTCCAGCGCCTCCTGCCGGTAGCGGAGCCGCTCGGTCGGGTGCGAGTCCTGCTCGGACACCCACCACGACTCCCAGTCGAAGACGATGCCGACGGCCGCGCGGCCCCGGCGCGAGCCGGCGATGGGCGCCAGCTCCCGCAACCGCTCCCCCAGCCGGGTCACGTCCCGGAAGAGGTCGCTGTCGGTCCCGGCGTGCGGCAGCATCCCCGAGTGGTACTTCTCCGCGCCGGCCCGCGACTGCCGCCACTGGAAGTAGCAGACCGCGTCGGCGCCGTGCGCGACATGGGTGAGGGAGTCACGTTCCAGTTCGCCCGGCTTCTTGGCGACGTTGACCGGCTGCCAGTTGACCGCGCTCGTCGAGTGCTCCATCAGGAACCACGGCCGGCCCTCGGCGATGTTGCCGGTCAGGTTGGCCGAGAAGGAGAGCTCGTCCCGGGCCTGTGGGCCGGGCAGCACGTAGTGGTCGTTGGACACGAAGTCGACGTCGGCGGCCCAGTCGGCGTAGTTCATCCCCTTCGTCTCGCCCATCACCATGAAGTTCGTGGTGACCGGCACGTCCGGGGTGATCTGCCGGAGCAGGTCGCGTTCGGCCCGCAGGTGGTCCTTCAGCGCGTCCGAGGAGAACCGCTTGAAGTCCAGCTGCTGGGTCGGGTTCGGGTACGAGGCGGCCAGCCGGGGCGGCAGCACCTCCTCGAAGTCGTCGTAGCGCTGGGACCAGAACGCGGTCGCCCACGCCTGGTTGAGCGCTTCGACGGTGCCGTACCGGGCGCGCAGCCACCGCCGGAAGGCCCCCGCCGCGTCGTCCGAGTAGTCGTAGATGTTGTGACAGCCCAGCTCGTTGTTGACGTGCCAGGCCACCAGCGCCGGATGCTCGGCGTAGCGGACGGCCAGCTCCCGGACCAGGCGCAGCGCCCGCTCCCGGAAGATCGGCGAGGTGGGCCGCCAGTGCTGGCGCCCGCCCGGCCACAGGGTCTCCCCGGTCCGGGTCACCGGCAGGATCTCCGGATGCTTGCGGGTCAGCCACGGCGGCGGCGAGGCGGTGGCGGTGGCCAGGTCGACGGCGATACCACCGGCGTGCAGCAGGTCCATCACCTCGTCGAGCCACGCGAAGTCGTACACGCCGTCGCGGGGTTCGAGCCGGGCCCAGGAGAAGATCGCGAGGGAGACGATGGTGACGCCGGCTTCCCGCATCGCCCGTACGTCGTCGTCCCAGACCTCGCGGGGCCATTGATCGGGGTTGTAGTCCGCGCCGAATTCCAGACGCGCCGACCCGGCGCGGCGAAGCCAGCGCCGGGTCGTCTCTGAGCTGTGCGTCATTTAACCGTGAAGCCCTGTTCCTGGCCGTACTTGACGGAGGCGTCCTGCCAGGCCTTCAGGCCGTCGGTCAGGTTGCCCTGGCCGATGTAGGCCTTGCCGACGGTGTCGCCGTAGATGCTGTTGGCGTAGACCTGGAACGGCAGGTACGACCAGCCGCTCACGACCTGGCCCGCGGACTCGGCGAGCACCTCGTTGACCTTCTGGCCACCGAAGTACGGGAATTCCTTGTTCTTGAACTCGGTCGCGTTCAGTTCGGCCGTGGTGGCCGGGAAGGCACCGGCGTCGACCCGGGTCTTGGCGCCCTCCTCGACGGCGGCGTACTTCACGAACGCGTACGCCAGAGCCTTGTTCGCACCGGCCGCCGGGACGGTCAGGGAGCTGCCGCCGTTCTCCGCGGTCGCCTTGGCGCCGCTCTCCCACTGCGGCATCGGCGCGACCCGCCACTTGCCGTTCGCGGCCTTCGCGCCGGACTCCAGGTTGGACGGCATCCACGCGCCGGTGACCAGGGTGGCGATGGTGCCGTCGCCGAGGCCCTTGTACCACTCGTCGGTCCAGCCGACGACCGGCGAGAGCAGCTTGGCGTCGATCAGCTTCTGCCACTGGGTGGCGAACTTCGACGAACCGGCGTCGGCGAAGTTCACCGTCACGTCGGTGCCGGAGACGGTGTACGGCTTCCCGCCCGCCTGCCAGATCAGGCTCGTGGTGAACCCGGCGTCGCCACTGTCGCTGGTGATGTACGCCTTCGGGTCCGCCTTGTGCAGCTTCTCGGCCGCCGCCGCGTACTCCTCCCAGGTGGTCGGCACCGCGATCTGGTGCTTGTCGAACACCTCCTTGTTGTAGAAGAGCGCCATCGGGCCCGAGTCGATCGGCAGGCCGTAGATCTTCCCGCCGGCGTGCACCGCGTTCCACGTGCCGGGGGTGAACTTGCCGTCCAGCCCGGCCGCGCCGTACCCGTCCAGTTCGGCCACCGACTTGTTCAGGGCGAACTGCGGAAGGGCGTAGTACTCGATCTGGGCCACGTCCGGGACTCCGGTGCCGGCCTGGATGGCGTTCAGCAGCGCGGTGTACTGGTCGTTGCCCGTACCCGCGTTGACGAGTTCGACCTTGACCTTGGGGTATTTGACCTGGAAGTCGGCCGCGACCTTGGTGATCGTGGTGTCCCACGCCCACACCTTCAGGTTGCCACCGGCCTCCAGTGCGGCGGCGACGTCGGCCTCCGACACGGTGCCGCCGCCGGCCCCGGTGTCCGGGTCGTCGGAGCTGGAGCAGGCCGTGGCGGAGGCCAGCAGGGTTATCGACAGCGCGGCGCCAAGGAGCGCCCGCCGGCGGATGATCGTCATTGCGGTTATCCCTTCGGTGATAGGGGATGTCACTGTTTGACACTCCCCGCGGCCAGTCCGGACTGCCAGTAACGCTGCAGCAGCAGGAAGACCACGGTGAGGGGGATGATGGTGAGCAGCGAACCGGTGATCACCAGGTCGAAGACGACGTCGCCGCCGACCGTGTTGGCCTGCCGGTTCCAGGAGTAGAGGCCGAGGGTGAGCGGGTACAGGTCGGCGTTCTTCAGCATGATCAGCGGCATGAAGAAGCTGTTCCAGGTCCACACCAGGTTGAACAGCAGCACCGTGACCAGGCCCGGGGCCAGCAGCGGCAGCGCCAGCTTGAAGAACGACCGGAACTCGCCGGCCCCGTCGACGCGCGCCGACTCGAGGATCTCGTTCGGCACCGCCTCGGTGGAGTACGTCCACATCAGGTAGAGGCCGAACGGCGACACCAGCGACGGGACGATCACCGCCCACGGGGTGTCGGTGAGACCCATCTTCGCGAACATCAGGAACGTCGGTACGGCCAGTGCGGTGGGCGGCACCGCGATCCCGCCGAGCACGATCGCGAAGACCGCACGCCGTCCCCGGAAGTCGAACTTGGCCAGCCCGTACCCGGCCAGCGCGGCCAGCAGGGTCGCTCCGCCCGCACCCACCACCACGTAGAACACCGTGTTCAGGACCCAGCGCCCGAAGATGCCGTCCTGGTAGGTGAAGGTGTCGGAGATGTTCTGGAACAGGGCGAAGTCGTCGCCGAACCACAGCCCGAAGGTGCCGAGCAGATCCTCCTGGGACTTCGTCGCGCTGAGCACGAGCCAGACCAGCGGAAGGACCGTGTAGATCAGCATCAGGCCGGTGACCAGGGTGAGCACCGTGCTGCGCTTGGTCTTCTTCTTCGTCACGCCCATCGTCACGTTCTTCTTCACAGCGACCCTCGCATGGTGCGGAGCTGGAAGAGGTAGGCGACGATCATCGTCGAGACACCCATCAGCAGCGCGATCGTCGCCGAGTAGTTGACCTGCTGCCCGGCGAACGACAACTGGTACGCGTAGATGTTCGGGGTGAAGTAGGTGGTCACCGAGTTCGGCGCCAGGCTGTCCAGCACCTGCGGCTCGTTGAAGAGCTGGAAGCTGCCGACGATCGAGAAGATCCCGGCGACGACCAGCGGGCCGCGCAGGGCCGGCAGTTTGATCGCGCGGATGATCCGGAACTCACTGGCCCCGTCGATCGCCGCGGCCTCGTAGAGCGCGTTGTCGATCACCTTCAGCCCGGAGTACAGGATCAGCATGTTGTAACCCACGTACTGCCAGGTCACGATGTTGCCGATGGTGACGAGGATCCAGGACGGCCCGAGCGGGTCGGGCAGGCTCAGACCGAACGTCTCGTTGATGCTGCCGACCAGACCGAACCGGATCCCGTAGAGGAACCCGGCCATCAGGGTCGCGACGACCGACGGCACCGCGTACGGCAGGAAGATCGCGACCCGGAAGAAGCCCGCCCCGTAGAGCCGCCCGCTGTCGATCGCGAGTGCCACCAGCAGGGCCAGGCCCAGCATGATCGGCACCTGGATGAGCAGGAAGAGCCCGACCCGGGTCAGGGCCTCCCAGAACTGTGGATCGCTGAGGGCCTTGGTGTAGTTCTCCAGGCCGACGAAGCTGGTCCCGCCCACGAGCCGGGTGCGGAAGACGCTGAGGTACGCCGAGTAGCCGATCGGTGCCAGGAAGACCAGTGCGAAGACCGCCAGGAACGGACCGGTGAACTGCCACCCGATCCATGAACGCCGGGTCAACCGTGCCCCCTCCCAAGGATGTTTACGTAAACATGTACGTCATGTTTACGTAAACATGACTGCCGTATAGTGGCACGGGCCACAAATCACGGTCAAGGAGATGATCACGATCGAAGCGCCCCGGCTCCGTGCCGCCTCGGACGTCCCCGGCGGGCGTCGCAAGCAGCGCGTCTCCATGGCTGACGTGGCCCGCCTCGCCGGAGTCTCCTCACAGACCGTCTCCCGCGTCGCCAACGGCGCGGCCGGCGTCGTTGAAACCACCCGCGAGCAGGTGCTCGCCGCCATGAGCGAACTCGGTTACCGGCCCAACAGCGCGGCCCGGTCACTGCGCTACGGGCGGTTCAACACGATCGGCGTCATCCTGTTCGGGTTGGCGTCGATCGGCAACAGCCGCACCGTCGAGGCGATCGCCACCCACGCCGCCGCCGAGGGCTACGCGATAACCCTCATCCCGGTCGGTGCCGCCACCCAGGACAACGTCATGGGAGCGTTCACCAGAATGGGCGAGCTGGCCGTCGACGGCGTCATCCTCATCATCGAGGTGCACCTGCTCGACGCGTCCGCCGTCGCCATCCCGCCCGGCGTCCACGTGGTCGTCGTCGACTCCGACGCCGGGGACCGCTACCCCGTCGTCGACACCGACCAGGCCGACGGCGCCCGGCAGGCGGTCCGGCACCTGCTCGAACTCGGGCACCGTACGGTCCGGCACGTGGCCGGCCCCGTCGAGTCCTACGCCGCCGAACGCCGCGCCGGCGCCTGGCGCCACGTCCTCGAAGAAGCCGGGCGTCCCGTCCACACCCCCGAACGCGGCGACTGGTCCGCCGACTCCGGCTACCACGCCGGCCTGCGCCTCGCCGCCGACCCCGCCTGCACCGCGATCTTCGCCGCCAACGACCAGATGGCCCTCGGCGTCCTCCGCGCGCTCCACGAACGCGGCCGCCGCGTACCGGCGGACGTCAGCGTCGTCGGCTTCGACGACATCGCCGACGCCGGCTCCTACCTTCCCCCGCTGACCACCGTCCACCAGGACTTCGCCGAGGTCGGCCGCCGGTGCGTGCACGCCCTGCTACGCCAGATCCACGACGAACCGGCCGACGCCGGCACCGACCTGGTCGCGACCCGACTGGTCATTCGCGGGAGCACGGCCCCACCGGGGTGATCGCCGGCGACGGGCACCCGGACCGCGAAGGACTTCGTCGGGCCGCGCGAGCGACGGCACGGACGAGGTGACGCCCGATGGTCACGCTGTCCCTACCCGCGCCCGGGAGCCTGCACCAGTGACCGCACCGGATCCGCTCGGCACCGTCAAGGGATGACGTTTCTTCGCTGGGGCATCGCCGCGCTGTGCGGCGCGTTGCTGGCCGGAACGGCGCCCGTGGCCGTCACCGCCTCCGGCCGGGCGCGTGGCGCACTGGTCTCCGACACCCTGATCGCGGCATACGACGCCGGTCAGGTGGGCGCCTATCTGACCGGCTCCGGGCTGGACCCCGCCCGGGCCCGGTACGCCGTCGACGCACACCGCATCGTCTACCGGACCGTCGATCCGCACGGCCGGCCGACGACCGCCAGCGCGTTGACTGATGGCGGACCCTGGAGGAAGACCTCCGAGACGAAGGGTGCCACCCATGCCGTCGAAACTCAGCGCCACCGAGATCCTGGACCGTGCCCGGACAGGCGCTTCGACCGCCGGCCGTGTCTTCGGCGAACCCATCGAACGCGACGGCGTCACGGTCGTCCCGGTAGCCGTGATCCACGGAGGCGGCGGAGCCGGTGCGGGCAGCGGCTCCCTAGAAGACAGCGACAAACCGGAGGGCGAGGGCTCCGGCGGCGGTTTCGGCTTCTCCGCCCGCCCGGCCGGTGTCTACGTGATCCGCGACGGCGACGCCCGGTGGCGTCCGGCCCTGGACGTCAACAAGATCATCGCCGGTGGGCAGCTCCTGGTCCTCGCCGCCCTACTCGTCGCGGGCTCCGTCCTTCGCCGCCGCCACTGACCCGAGCCGCTTCTCTCCCCGCCGGCCCGCTGACAGTCACCGCAACGTCCGGCCCGGGCGTCCCTTTGCGCACCGACCCGGGCCGGACCCGAACCGCCATGGTGATCGACTGCTGACATTCGGCGCCCCGGCTTCCCGGTGGGGACGTCAGGCGCTTCGCTTGTTGCGGCGGCGCTCGCCGATCTCCCAGGCCAGGATGTACTGGCGGATGGTCTGGGCCAGGTCCTCCTTGGTGTCGAAGGTGAGGATCAGGTGCTGGCCGGGGTCGCCGTGGGGGGCGTCGCGCACGTTGTGCACCACACCGCTGAGCGTCGCCTCGGCGGTGCCCAGCCAGACCGTGGCCTCGACCCGGTCGCCCTGGGTCAGGGAGGTGGCCTCGTCGATCCAGCAGCGCAGGCCGCCCTCGCTGATGTCCAGCAGGACACCCTCGGCGGGCTGGCCGCTGACCTCGGCCTCCAGGCGGACCACGGCGCCGGCTCCGCCGCGTACGAACTCTCGGCGGTTGTCGTGCCGGGGTTTGCCGGACGGCGTGAGGATCCAGCGCAGCGGGGCACTGCCGGACACCACGACGAGGCGGCAGGGCAGGACCACGCGGGTACGGGGCGGGGCCCAGAAGACCTCGAACTCCTGGCCGGGCTCGAACATGGCGAGGCCGGTCGTCTCCAGCGGCGCGGCGACGCTGAACGTGTCGCCGTCGATGGACTCCAGCTTCGAACGGAGGTTCACGCCGTCGCCGAGGACCAGGAAGATCGGGTCGCCGATGGCCGGAAGCTCGACGTCGGCCAATCCTCCAGCGCCTGGGACCGACATCACTCCAGCTGCACCGTTGCTCATCATTCACCTCTCCGGGATGCCCGTTCACGGCTGGTCGGGTCGCCCCTTCTCATCGGCAGTCCGCGGCCGTACGTGAACATCCCGGGGCCGCCGGGGCGACCGGCAGGTGTGACGGCCGTCGCGGAGAGGAAAAAACTTCCGGAAGGGACTGCACAATCCGGCGCCGGGATGCGTCGATGAGGTGTGACCTTCGAGCAATTCGCGTTGGCCCGCCTGCCCAGCCTGCTCCGATATGCGGTCGTCCTCACCGGCGATCGTGATCTGGCGCAGGATGTCGTGCAGGAGGTGCTGGCGCGCGCCCAGGTCCGCTGGAAACGCATCAGTGACGCCGACTCACCGGAGGCGTACGTCCGGCGCATGGTGCTCAACGAGTACCTGTCGTGGCGGCGCAGCTGGGCGGTGCGCCACATCCACGCGGCCGGGGAACGGTTGATCGAACTCGACGACGCACGCGGGGGCGTCCGCGACCACGCGGACGGTGTGGTCGAGGCCGACGCGCTCTGGCACCGGCTGTCCGCTCTCGGGCGCAAGCAGCGTGCGGTGCTGGTGTTGCGCTACTACGAGCAGCTGGACGACGACGCCATCGCCGACCTGCTGGGGTGCGCGCCCGCCACGGTGCGCAGCCATGCGTCGAGGGCACTGCAGATCCTCCGGCTCAATCAGCAGTCGGAGCTACGAGTCCACGCCGAGGAGAGGTCGTGAACGAGCACGGAGACCGGCTGCGCGAAGCCTTCACCAAGCACGAGACCGAGACGCCGGACCCCGCAGCGGTTTACGCCCGCGTCGAGGAGCTGGCGAAGAAATACAAGTGGCGCCGGTTCGGAGTGCAGGCCGCGGGTGGGGTGGCGCTGAGCGCCGGCCTGATCGCGGGCATCACCCAGCTGCCGGCGATCCTGCCCGCAGCCCCGGCTCCGAGCAACGCGCCGGCCTTCCAGGTCGCCGCACCGGTCGCGACGGTCGACCCGTCCGCACCGCTCACCGAGGACGAGGTCAAGGCCGGGATCGCCGCCTACTTCCAGGCCGGTTTCGGCTACGACAACGCGGTCCAGCTGGCCAAGCTGTGGAACCTCGCGGCTGACCAGATCGGGCAGGTCAAGGCGGTCGCCGGGCAGAAGCTGCTGGCCGGGGAGATCCTTCCGGTCACCGCGAAGCCGAACCCCGACGGACCCGTCGAGCCGACCGAAGACCCGGCCGACGCCCAGATCAACAAGCAGGTCGAGGAGTTCTTCCTCCAGGGCTACGACTGGGACGACGCGGTCGTGCTGGCCAAGCTGTGGAAGATGGACAATCCGGGCGACGCCAAGGCCGAAGCCGGCAAGCGCCTGCTCGCCGGTGAGTCACTGCCGGGCGGCGTCGAGCCGGACAGGCAGCAGATCGAGGAGGGCAAGAAGGCCCGCCTGGCGAACATCTTCTGGGACGCCGGCTACGACGGTCAGGATGCCGAGAAGCTCGCGAAACTCTGGAAGCTGGACGACGCGTACGCGGCCAAGGTCGAGGCCGGACGGCGGCTGAAGGCCGGCGAGACGCTCCCGATCCAGCCGTGACCCCGGGTCTGCGCCGGCGGATCGGCTTCGAAATCGAGTTGATGGCCCCTCCGGGGGTCAGCCGGCGCACCCTCGCCATGGACCTGGCCGGACGCTGTGGGGGCAGTGTCCGGCCGGTGTGGCACCACGACAGCGAGCCGTCCCTGGTCCCCGGCCTGGGACGGTTTCTGCATCTCACCCAGGGTTTCGAGGTGCGGCGGCCGGGCGGGGAACTGCTGTGCACGCTCGTCGACGACGTCACCCTGATGCACGGTCTCGATCCGCGGGCACCGGCCGTCCCCGGCTGGCACCGGATCCTCACCGACGACACCCGGCTGCTGCGCCTGCTCGCCGTCCAGTGCGATCCGGGCGCCCACCTGCCGGAGGTGCTGGCGCCGGCGGCCCTGCTCTGGGGCACCGACGTCCAGCAGCACGGCCGGATCTTCCGGCTCGACGACCCGGCCGGCGCGACGGTGGCCCTGGCCTCCCCGGCCGGCGGCGAACGCGAACGCCCCTGCGAGATCGTCACCGCGCCGATCGCGGAGGACCATCACGCCGCGCTCGCCGAACTCCTCGAACCGGCCCGCGAGCTGGGTTTCACCGTTCCGCACGAGGCGGCGGTGCACCTGCACGTCGACGGGGCGCCGTTCCGGTCACCGGATGCGCTGGCCAACGTGGTGCGCCTGTTCGCCCACTACCGGGAGGCGCTGCGGGAACTGCTAGCCACCAACCCGGCCTGCCGCCGGCTCGCGCCACTCCCGGCGCCGCTGGTCACCGCGGTCGAGGGCAAACCGACGACCGACGAACTCCGCAAGGCTGCCTCCGACGGCGGTCTGACCAAATTCTTCGACGTCAACCTGACGCAGGTACTCACCGACACACCGATCCGCGACACGGTCGAGATCCGCATCCTGCCGGGCGCCCTCGACGCGGCGGAAATCATCCACCGGGCCGCGCTGATCGACCTGCTCCTCACCCGCTGCGCCGATCCGGCGCCGATCCCGCCGCCGGCCGACCCCGGATCCGCGGTGGAGACGCTGCTGGAAATGGCCGCGGAAAGCCTTAACAACCTTGAGGGGTACGGCCAGTAGGAGCACCGTGAGCCACCCCGCGACGCAGGCGGCCCCGCACGGCCCGGCCCCGGCCGCCGGGCTGCTGCCCACCTCCCCCAACCCCCACACTCAGCCGCTCACCGCGTCACCAGCCACCGAGTCTTCGGCCCCAATCGTGTCTGCACGGCCTACTACACCGGGGCCGCTGGTGCGTTCCACGAACGGCGGAGCGTCTGATCGCGGTGCGTGCCGCCGATCTTGCTCGGCTGGTTCCCACCGCTGTCTCAGGCCCCTCGAGACAGCGGTGCGAACCAGCCGAGAAGAACCGGCTGGCCGTCACCGGTGCCTCAGCACGCCTGAGACAGCGGTGGGGGCCAGCCGAGCGTGAGCCACGGTTAAGCAGGTGGGTGCCGGCCACGCTGATCGACAACGGGATGCCGGTCGTGCTGATGACCGCGGCGTCGCTCGGTGTCACGGGGCGGGAGTCCCCGGCCGAGCTGGAGGCGGATGCGCGGCTGTGCCGCCGGGTGGAGCAGCTGCGACTACTCGCGGGCAGAATGATGCGTCTGGGGTTGGGAACGCGACGACCGTACCGAAGAGGTGTCTGACCTCGCCGCCGGCCCGCCTTCTCATGGAGTACTACGGAAGGAGCCGTCGTCCATGGTCGAGGAAACGGCTGAGAACAATGGCTGAGAAGATCCGCGACATCGCGCACGTCTCCGCGGTGCAACTGCTGACGCCCGTCCTCGACGACACCGTCCGGTTCTTCACCGAGCAGATGGCCATGGAGGTCGTCGAGCGCCGCGGCGACAGCGCCTACCTGCATGCGTGGGACGACTACGAGCACTTCACCGTCAAGGTCACCGGCGCGGGTACGTCCGGCATCGGGCGGACCTGGCTGCGCGCCCGCAGCCCCGAGGCCCTCCAGCGGCGGGTCCGCGACATCGAGGCCGCCGGTCTCGGGCAGGGGTGGAGCTCCGACGAGCCGGGGTACGGGCCGGTGTTCCACTTCACCGACCCGGACGGGCATCCGTTCGGCCTCTACTACGAGACGAAACGCTATGTGGCGTCGGAGGCCACCCGTCCGTCGCTGAAGAACCAGGCCGCGCGCTTCCCCGGCCGGGGCGCCAACGTGCGTCGGCTGGACCACGTCAACTACCTGGCCCGGGACGTGCCGCGCAACGAGGAGTTCCTGGCGGGGGCGCTGACCGGGCGGGCCAGCGAACAGATCGTGCTGAACGACGGAACCACGGCCGCCGTCTGGTACACGTTCACCGACAAGTCCTACGACCTCGTCTACACCCGCGACCGGACCGGTGCCGAGGGGCGCCTGCATCACGTGGCGTTCGCGACCGACACCCGCGAGGACATCCTGCGGGCCGCCGACGTGTTCCTCGAAGCCGGCGTGCACATCGAGGCCGGACCCCACAAACACGCCATTCAACAGACGTTCTTCCTGTACGTGTGGGAGCCCGGCGGCAACCGCATCGAACTCTGCAACGCCGGCGCCCGGCTGCTGCTCGCCCCCGACCACGAGGTGGTCACCTGGACCGAGACCGAACGCGCCAAAGGACAGGCGTGGGGTCTGAAGACGATCGAGTCGTTCCACACCCACGGCACGCCGCCGGTGGTCTAGGGGTGGCCGCCGTTCTCCTCCAGGGAGCGCAGCACCTCGATGACACAAAACGATACCGCCGGGGACGGGGTGGTTCGGCGGGGCGCTTCCGGTCGTACCGGAAAGGCGGCCCCGCGGCGCCGGACCGGAAGGGTCAGCGGGTGTTGAGGAAGGTGACCAGTTCGTCGGCGAAGGCCGGCTGCCGGACCGCGCCCAGGTGATCGCCCTCGATGACCGCCAGGCGGGCGTTCGGGATGGCCTTGGCCAGGAGTTCGGGACGGGCGGCCAGAACGTCGTCGCGGCCGGCGATCAGCAGGGTGGGCACGGCGATCGAGTCCAGCGGGATCGGGCTGGCGTGGAGGGCGGCGGCCTGGGCGGCGAGCGCCGTGCGGTCGCCGTCGACCGTGTCGACGAATGCGCGGAAACCGGCTGCGGCCGGGTGCGTGATCGTGGCCGGGTCGTCGGTGTGGAACGCCTCGCGGAACGCCTCGGCGGGGATGACCCGGGTGTCGACACCGCCGAGCTCGACGACCGCCGAACCGACACCGCCGATGACCAGCCGGCGCAGGCGGGGGTCGCGGGTGGCAAGGATGAGCGACACGATCGCGCCCATCGAGTACCCGGCCACGTCGACCTGCTCGACCCTCAGCAGATCGAGCAGCGTGATGACGTCCCGGGCCATCCTGGTCTCCCCGTAGACGGCCGGGTCGTGCGGTTTACCGGAGCGGCCGTGACCGCGCGCGTCGACGGCGATGACCCGGCGGCCGGTGGCGGTCAGGGCCGCGACGACGCCGGGCGAGACCCAGTTGGACCGGCCGTCGGCGATGAAACCGTGGTGCAGGAGCACGGGTGGCAGCTCGGCGTCGCCGTCCCAGTGATCCCAGTAGATCTCCACACCGTCGGTGGCCTCGAAGGTCGGCATCGGCGGATTCCTCTCCAGTTCGGCTCGGGCGCACGACAGCGTATGTGCGGAACGCGCCTGCGGTATCGGTGAGATCGCCGGTGTGGTCACCATGTGCGACGCGGGGAGCACCAACGATGTTGATCGCGATACATTGCGGGCTGTGACCCCCACACAGTTGCGCGCCTATTCCGCCGTCGTCCGATGTGGCTCGGTGAAGCAGGCGGCCGCGCAACTCGAGGTGTCCGAGTCCGCGGTGTCGCTGCACATCGGACAGCTCCGCCGGGAACTCGGCGACCAGTTGTTCTCGCGGACGGCGAAGGGGCTGACGTTCACCCCCGGCGGGCTGCGTCTCGCCAGCCGGGCCACCGAACTGCTCGGACTGCAGGACATCACGGTGCTCGAGGTGAGCGCGGCCGGGCAGGGGCGCCGGCTGCTGCGGGTCGGGGCGTCGTCGCTGTTCGCCGAGCACGCCGCGCCGGGGCTCATCGAACTGTTCGCGAGCCGGGCCGCGGACCTGGACGTCGAGTTGAGCGTGCGAAACCCGGGCTCGTTCGTCGAGGCGCTGATCGAGCGCAGTATCGACATCGCGATCGGGCCGGCGCCGGCGCTCCCCGATCCGGCGGTCCGGTGCCGGCCGGTCATGTATTACAAGGTCGTCGTCGTCGCCGGGCCGGACCATCCGCTCGCCGGGACCCAGCCGTCGCCGCGACAGTTGCGTGACCAGACGTGGCTGCTCGGACCGTCGGCCGCCGCCGATCGGGGCGCCATCCCGACTCTGCTGCGGCGACTCGGGGTGCCCGACGACCGCCAGCAGATCTTCCAGAGCCACGCGGCCGCCATCGAGGAGGCCAAACGGGGACGCGGGGTGGCGGCGGCACTGTCCTTCACCGTCGCGCCGGAGATCCGCAAGGGACATCTGGTCTCCTTCTGCGAGCCGCACGCGGCACTGGAGGAGGTCTGGCACGCGCTGACCCTGGCCGAGACGGGGAAACCGTCGGCGGCCGCCGAACTGGGCCGGTTCGCGTCCACGCCGCGGGCCATCCAGGCGATGATGCGCGGCACGGGGGTCAATGTGGCCCGCTTCAAACCGTCGATCCACGTCACCCTCTGGAGCTGACGCCCGCCGCCGCGGCCCGGCCGTCCCTTCCGGAACAGGCGCTACGCTTCGGCGATGCCGATATTCGTGGCCGTCGACCTCGGCGCCGAGACCGGCCGTGTGCTGCGCGGCACGTTCGACGGCGGCCGGCTGGAGGTCGGCGAGGTGCACCGGTTCGTCAACCGGCCGGTGGCACTGCCGCAGGGACTGCACTGGGACGTACTGGCACTGTTCGCGGACCTGTCGGCCGGGTTGACGGCCGCGCTGGCCGACCGGGGCGGCGACCGGGTGGCCGGGGTCGGCATCGACGCGTGGGGCAACGACTTCGCCCTGCTGGACCGCGACGGCCGCCTGGTCGGCAACCCGTGGCACTACCGGGACCGGCGGACCGAGTCCAGCACCAGGCTGGTCGCGCGGCGCGTCGACCCGGCCGTGCTGTACCGCACCACCGGCACCGCTCCCCTGTCGATCAACACGGCCAGTCAGCTGGTCGCGATGGAGGGCTCGGCACAACTGGACGTCGCCGAGCGGCTCGTCATGCTGCCCGACCTGTTCGGGTACTGGCTCAGTGGCCGGCTCGTCACCGAACAGACGATCGCGAGCACCAGCCAGCTGCTCGACGTCGGCACCCGCCGCTGGGCGGCCGGCGTCATCGAGGCGCTCGGGATCCCGGGCCGGCTGTTCGCGACCGACGTGGTCTCCCCCGGCACCCGGATCGGCTCGTTGCTGACGGACCGGCGGGTGCCGCTGTGGGCGGTCGCCGGCCACGACACCGCGTCCGCCGTGGCCGCGGTCCCGGCCGGGGCGCCCGGTTTCGGCTACATCTCCTCCGGGACCTGGTCGCTCGTCGGTCTCGAGCTGCCGGAGCCGGTACTCACCGACGAGGCCCGGCTGGCGGGTTTCTCGAACGAGGCGGGAGTCGACGGAACCGTCCGGTTCCTGCGCAACGGCACGGGTCTGTGGCTGCTCCAGCGATGCCGGGCGGCGTGGGGCGCGCTGCCCTACTCCGATCTGGTGGCCGCGGCGGGCACCGCACCGGCGTTCCGCTCACTCGTCGACCCGGACGCGCCGTGTCTCGTCGCGCCGGACGACATGCCGGGCCGGCTGGCCGAGCTGTGCCGGGCGAGTGCCCAGCCGGTCCCGGCCGGCCGGGCCGAGCTGGTCCGCTGCGTACTGGACAGTCTCGCCTGCAAGCACCGGTGGACCCTGGAGCGGGCCGAGGAACTCGCGGGCGTCCGTGCCGAGGTGGTGCACATCGTGGGCGGCGGGGCGGCCAACCCGCTGCTGTGTCAGCTGACCGCCGACCTGACCGGCCGGCCGGTGCTCGCCGGTCCGGTGGAGGCGACCGCTGTCGGCAATCTGCTGGTCCAGGCCCGGGCCGCTGGGGAGCTGTCCTCACTGGCCGAGATACGGCAGGTGGTACGGGCCTCGATGCCACCGCGACACTTCGAGCCGCGACCGTCGGATGCCGTCGAGGAGGCGTACGCCCGCTTCCGCACCCTGGTCGACACCGGTGACATGATCTGACATATTCTGCATCGACCACGTAGGGCAGGGGGTTCCCGGTGCTGATCGCCGAGCGGCGTCAACGGCTGCTGGCGGCCGTCCACGACCGGGGCTACGCGTCCTTCCGGGAACTCGCGGTGGTCCTCGGCATCTCCGAGTCCACGGTGCGCCGGGACCTGCGCTCGATGGTGGCCGACGGCCTGCTCACGCCGACGCGCGGCGGTGTCGGCCCGGCGACGCCCCGGCACCGGGATCCGGTCACGCCCGCCGAGCCCTCCGCGATGCGCACCGAGGACACGCAGGGGGATCCGGTGCGCGCCGAACGTGAGGCCATCGCGGCACACGCCGCCGGACTGGTCCAGCCGGGCAGTGCGGTGCTGCTCGGGCCGGGCCGCACCACCACGGCCCTGGCCCGCCGGCTCGCTGGCATCAGCCACCTGACGGTGGTGACCAACTCGATCCCGGTCACCCGGGAGCTCATCGGCTCACCACAGATCGACGTCGTGCTGACCGGCGGAGCGCTGCGCCGGTCGATCGGTGCGGTGGTGGGCCCGATCACCGAGCAGGTCCTCCAAGGGCTGCGGGGCGCGCAGGTCTTCCTCTCCGGCGAGGGCGTCACCGGAGAGCGCGGCCTGACCACCCCCAACGTCTTCGCGGCCGCGACCGACCAGGCACTGATGGCGGCCGGCCGGCAGGTCGTCGTGCTGGCCGACCACACCAAGCTCGGCCACGACACGATGTGCCAGACGGTGCCGAGCGATCGTATCGACGTGCTGGTCACCGATGACGCGGCGAACCCGGACGTGGTGCGCGGGCTGCGCGCGGAGGGTATCGACGTGCAGATCGCCTGACGGCGCTGCATCGTCAACTTTTACCATCTCCGGTCAATCCGACCTCGATCGTTGACACGACTTGCCACGACGTGGCTACGATCTGCCAACCTCAGGTCAAAGCCTTTCAATTTCTGGCACCTACGCGCCTCGTCCGGCGCGCGGCGCCGTCATCCGTCATGCCCTCATGAAGGGACGCCCGTGATGCCCCACCCCACACAGTTCGCCCGCGGCGCCGCGGCCGGTGCCACGCTCGCCGCCCTGGTGCTCTCCGCCGGCTGCACCAGGTCCGCCGGCACCGGCGCCCCGGCCCCGAACGGCTCGGCGGCACAGCAGGTCCAGGCCACCTCGGGAACCACCAGATGCACGCCGGAGCTCTACAACGGCGGCGTACCGAAGCTGGATCTGAAGACCGCCACCGTCGGTTTCGCCCAGTCGGAGAAGGAGGCCAACCCGTTCCGGATCACCGAGACGCAGTCCATCAAGGATGAGGCGGCCAAGCGCGGGATCAAGCTCATCACCACCAACGCCCAGTCCGACCTCAACAAAGAGATCGCCGACATCCAGGGCATGATCGCGCAGGGGGCCCAGGCGCTGATCATCTCGCCGCTCAACTCCGAAGGTCTCGACCCCGCGCTCAAGGCCGCCCAGGACGCCAAGGTGCCGGTGATGACCATCGACCGGCTGCTCACCACGAAGACACCCTGCACCGACTACCTGGGCTGGATCGGCTCCGACTTCGTCGTCCAGGGCGAGCGCGCCGCCGACGCGATGATCAAGGCGACCGGCGACCAGGGTGAGGTCGCGATCCTGCTCGGCGCGTCCGGGGTCAACGTGACGGTCGATCGCACCAAGGGCTTCAAGGACCAGCTGGCCGCCAAGGGCTCCAAGCTGAAGGTCGTCGCGGAACAGACCGGCGACTTCACCCGGGAGAAGGGCCAGAAGGTCACCGAACAGCTCATCTCCGCCAATCCCGGGATCTCCGCGATCTACGCGGAGAACGACGAGATGGCGCTCGGCGCGGTCGCGGCCCTCAAGGGCGCCGACAAGAAGCCGGGCGACATCAAGATCATCACCATCGACGGTACGAAGGGTGCCGTCCAGGGCGTCCTCGACGGCTGGATCGCCGGCGTGATCGAGTCCAACCCACGTTTCGGCCCGCTCGCCTTCCAGGCGCTCGAGGACTTCTACAGCGGTACGGGTGTCGTCGAGAAGACCATCATCGCCGACAAGGAGTACACCCCGGAGAACGCCGCGGCCGAACTCTCCAACGCCTACTGACCGCGGACGATGAGCATCCCCGCCCTCGACGTACGCACGGTGAGCAAGCACTTCGCCGGTGTCCGCGCCCTGACCGACGTCTCCCTCGAACTGTTCCCCGGCGAGGTGCACGCGCTGGTCGGTGAGAACGGCGCGGGCAAGTCCACCCTCATCAAGGTCATCACCGGGGTGTACCGGCCGGACGACGGCGAGATGCACTATCTCGGCGAGCCGGCGGCCTTCGCGCACCCCCGGGACGCGCAGACCGCCGGCGTCAGCACCATCTACCAGGAGATCAACCTGGTACCGATGCGCAGCGTCGCGGCCAACCTGTACCTGGGCCGGGAACCCGTCAACCGGTTCGGCCTCATCGACTTCCGCCGCATGCACCGCGAGGCGGGAGAGCTCCTGGCGGGCTACGGGATCACCGTCGACGTACGGCGCCGGCTGGGTGAACTCGGTCTCGGCGTGCAGCAGATGATCGCCGTCGCCCGGGCGCTGTCCACCGAGGCCCGGGTGGTCATCATGGACGAGCCGACCTCGTCGCTGGAGCCCCGCGAGGTGGATCTGCTGCTCGACGTGGTGGCGCTGCTGCGCCGCCGGCAGATCGCGGTGCTCTACGTGACCCACAAGCTCGACGAGGTGTTCCGGATCTGTGACCGGGTGACCGTGCTGCGCGACGGGCGCGTGGCCCACACCGGGCCGGTCACCGGAACCTCCCGGCTGCGGCTGGTCGCCACCATGCTGGGCCGCGACATCGACCAGATCCGCCGGCACGGGGCCACCACCTTCGGCGACCACCGGCCGGCGGCCACCGGCACGCCGGTACTGCGCGCCGAAGGCCTCACCCGGCGGCCGCTGCTCGACGGCGTCAGCGTGGAGGTGCACGCCGGCGAGGTCGTCGGACTGGCCGGGCTGCTGGGCTCCGGTCGTACCGAGACCGCCAAGGCCGTCTTCGGCGCCGACCGCCTGGACGAGGGCGCCGTCACCGTCGACGGCGGGTCCGCCCGGCGCTGGAACCCGGCCGCCGCCATCCGCAGCGGGATCGGGATGGTGCCCGAGGACCGCAAGGCCGAGGGGATCGTCGGCGACCTCAGCGTCCGCGACAACATCGTGCTGGCCGCGCTACCGAGACTCACCACCGCCGGGTTCCTCTCCCGGCGCCGGGAGGACGCGATCGTGGACACGTTCGTCCGCCGGTTGCGCATCAAGATCACCGGCCCCGGTCAGCGGGTCCGCGAACTGTCCGGCGGCAACCAGCAGAAGGTCCTGCTCGCCCGGATGCTCTGCCTGCATCCCCGGGTGCTCATCCTGGACGAGCCGACCCGCGGCATCGATGTCGGGGCCAAGGCCGAGATCCAGGCCCTGATCAGTGAACTCGCCACGCTCGGTCTCGGCGTGCTGCTCATCTCCTCCGAACTCGAGGAGGTCGTCGAGGGCGCCGGCCGGGTGCTCGTGCTGCGCGACGGTGCCCTCGTCGCCGTCCTGCACGACGACGAGGTCAGCGAAGCCCGCATCATGCGCGAGATCGCCCAGGCGTCCGAGGGAGGCACCGCATGACGGGCACCCGTACCGCCCGGCCCGACGTCCTCACCGTCCTCCGGGGCGGCGGCGTGTATCCGGCGATCCTCCTGCTCCTGCTCTTCAACGTCGCCTTCACACCGAACTTCGCCACCCTGACCAACCTTCGGCTGCAACTGGTGCAGGTCGCGCCGGTGGCGATCGTCGCCATCGGCATGGCCCTGGTCATCGGCACCGAGGGCATCGATCTGTCGGTCGGTTCCACGATGGCGCTCAGTGCCGCGCTGCTGCCGCTGTACCTCGGCTACGGGGTGTGGCCCGCCGTCGTCGTCGCCCTGCTGGCCGGTGCCGCCGTCGGGATCGTCAACGGATCACTCGTCGCGTTCGGCCACATGCAACCCATCATCGCGACCCTGGGCACCCTGGTCGCCTGCCGCGGGCTGGCCCTGGTGCTCGCCGACGGCCGGCTGGCCGAGATGTTCGACCCGGTTCTCGGCACGCTCGGCAACGACTCGGTCCTGGGAGTCCCGATCAGCGTGCTGCTGGTGCTCGTGGTGACCGGCGCGGCCGTCGTCGCGGTACGCCGGGCCGCGTTCGGGCGGCGCCTGCTGGCCGTCGGCGGCAACCGGGCCGCGGCCACCCTCGCCGGCCTGCCGGTCAACCGCACCCTGGTCACGGTGTACGTCGTCAGCGGAGTACTGGCCGCCGCCGCCGGCGTGCTCAGCACCGCACGGCAGGGGGCCGCCGACCCCTCGTCCGCCGGACTGCTCATCGAACTCAGCGCGATCACCGCCGTCGTCGTCGGCGGCACGCCCCTGTCCGGCGGCCGGATCCGCATCCTCGGCACGCTGATGGGAGCCCTGCTGATGCAACTGATCATCGCGACCGTGATCCAGCACGACCTGCCCGACTCGACGGCGCGCATGCTGCAGGCCGGCATCATCGTCGCGGCCGTCTACGTGCAGCGCGGACGGAGCCGGGCATGACCGCCGTCGAGACCACCGCGGCCACCACCGGCCACCGGACCGTCACCGGCCGGCTGTGGTGGCGCCCCGACCGGGCCGGTACGCCGATCGTGCTCGCGCTGGTGCTGATTGTTGGTTCGCTGGTCTTCGGGGACAGCTTCGCCAGTGGTCGCAACCTGGGCAACATAGCCCTGGACAGCTCGTACCTCCTGCTGATCGCGACGGGCATGACCTTCGTCGTCCTCAGTGGCGGCATCGACCTGTCGGTCGGATCGCTGCTCGCGCTCAGCGGTGTGCTGACCGCCTACGGCGCGCAGTGGGGCACCCTCACCGCCGTACTGCTCCCGCTCGCCGTCTGCGGGGTCATCGGGCTCGTCAACGGGCTGCTGATCGGGACGGCCGGGATCGCGCCGTTCATCGTCACGCTCGCCAGTCTGCTCTTCGCCCGCGGTCTGGCCTTCGCCGTCGCCGACGAGGGCAACAAGGTCCACCTCATCCCGGCCGACCTGGCCCTGACCCGGCTCGGCCAGGCCCGCTGGCTGGGCCTCAGCGCACCGGTCTGGTTCGCGCTGGTCGTCTTCGCCGCCGCCGTCGTGGTGCTCAACCGGACCCGGTTCGGGCAGTCCACGTTCGCCGTCGGGGACAACCTGGAGGCAGCCGGGCTGATGGGCCTGCCGACGGCTCGGGTCAGGGTGCTCGTCTACGTGGTGAGCGCGCTGCTCACCGGCATCGCCGGGGTGCTGGTGGCCGCACAGACCCAGTCCGGCCTGCCGACCATCGGCGAGGGCCGTGAACTGGAGGCGATCGCCGCTGTGGTGATCGGCGGAACCCTGCTCACCGGCGGCGCCGGCTCGCTGGCCGGGACCCTGGCCGGGGTTCTGCTGCTCAAGGTCATCCAGAACCTGATCAACCAGGTCGGCACCCTCACCTCGTACTACCAGCAGGTCGTCAGCGGCACGTTCCTGATCGTCGTGGTGCTGATCCAATCCCGACTCACCCGCCGGAGGATGCGATGAACATCGCGGCACGGTACGCACCGGGGGTCACCCGCCCCGCCGGGTCCCCGGACACCGAGCCGGTGCGGGTCGCCGTGGTCGGCACCGGCGACTGGTGGGGCCGGCACCACGCGGAGTTGTTCGCCGGACGGCCGGACACCACCCTGGTCGCCGTCGTCGGCCGGAACCCGGCCCGCACCGCGGCACGGGCCGCCGAGTTCGGCACCGTCGCCTACGTCGACGTCGACGAGATGCTCGACCGGGCGCGGCCCGACCTGGTCACCGTCTGCCTGCCGAACGAGGGCCACTACGAGCCGACGCTGCGGCTGATCCGTGCCGGGGTGCCCCTGCTACTGGAGAAACCGCTGGTCTTCGCGCTGGATGAGGCCGACACCCTGGTCGCCGAGGCGGCTCGCCGGGACCTGTTCGTCGGGATCAACTTCAACCACCGGTACGCCAGACCCGTCCGCCTGGCCGCCGCCGCCATCGCCCGCGGAGACCTCGGCCGGCTGGCCTTCGCCACCTGGCGCTTCGGCGGCGAGCCCGGCACCAGCCTCCATCCGCACGCGAACCTCATCGAAACCCAGTGCCACGGGCTGGACATGCTGGAACACCTGTGCGGCCCGATCGAGTCGGTGGTGGCGCAGTTGGCCGACCCGGGCGGGCACGGCTGGTCGACCCTCGTGGTGGCGGCCCGGTTCGGCAACGGCGCGGTGGGCAGCCTGGTCGGCTCCTACGACTCCTCCTACGCCTACCAGGACACCCACCGGGTGGAGCTGAACGGCACCGACGGGCGGATCCAGATCGACGACACCGTCCGCCGGTACAGCTTTCAGCGTGCCTCGGACGAGACCGCCCAGGTCTGGCAGGCCGGATATTTCAACGACACCGACCGCAGCTTCCACGCCACCTTCGACCGCCACGTCGACGATCTGCTCGCCGCGCTGCGGGCCGGGGATCCGCCACCGGTCCCGATCGGTGCCGGCCGCCGGGCGCTGCTGCTCGCCGACGCCGTCATCACCTCGCACGAGACCGGGCGGCGGGTCTCCACGGTGGAATGACGGACCGGCTCCTCACACGGGAGGGTCCTGCCGCGGCAACCAGCGCCAGCTGAGCTCGGCCCAGGAGGGTGCCGGTCCGGGCAGGGCCATGCCGGCACGCAGCCCGTCGAGCAGCATCGCCAGATAGCGGCGGCGCAGCGATGTGGTGCGGACCGGGTCGGGCACGCGCACCGCCGCGCACATCTCCAGCAGCATCGTCAGATCGGCGGGGACGGCCTCGGCGCGCATCTGTGGTCGGGCCCGCTCGAAGAGAGCGGTGGCCAGCGCGTCGGCCCGGACCGCGTCGGCGCTCATCTCCTCGGTGGGGGTGAACGTGCCGGCCAGGTGCACCGTCAGCGAGTGCACGTCGGCCTCGACGACCCCGTGCACGAACGCTTCGAAGGCGGCCCAGTCGTCAGCGGTGGCGGCGGCGCGCTCGGCCTGGTCGATGAAGGTCAGCAGGCCGTCGTGGCAGAGCCTGCGGAGCAGGTCCTCCTTGCCGGCATAACGCCGGTAGAGGGCGCTGATGCCGACACCGGCACGCTCGGCGACGGCGGCGACGGGCGCACGCTTGTCGGCCAGGAAGACCTCTTTCGCCGCCGCCAGGATCGTCACGTCGTTGCGTGCCGCCTGGCGGCTCCGGCCGGACGTCGGATTCGCCATGCCACTCAGCATAGCGGAGCGGAATGCTCTGTTCCGTTCGACGCCCAGGTCTGCTAGATTGAAGCGGAACGAAGCATTCCGTTCCGAATTGCTCCCGCCTCAAGGCATCCCGCCTCAAGGCATCCCGCCTCAAGGCATCCCGCCCCGAGGCATCCCGCCCCGAGGCATCCCGTTCCAAAGTTGACCGTTCCGAAGCTGAAAGAGGAACCGGCATGACCGCGATCCGCCCCTTCCGCATCGACGTCTCCGAGAGCGACCTCCAGGATCTGCGCGACCGGCTGGCCCGCACCCGCTGGACACCGGAGATCCCGGGCCAGGGCTGGCAGCGCGGCGTCCCGGTCGACTATCTGCGCGGCCTGGCCGCCTACTGGGCGGGCGAGTTCGACTGGCGGGCGGCCGAGGCTCGGCTCAACGCGCTGCCCCAGTTCCTCACCGAGATCGACGGGCAGACCCTGCACTTCGCGCACGTCCCCTCCACCGACCCGGCGGCGACCCCCCTACTGATCACCCACGACTGGCCGGCCTCGTTCGCCGTCTACCTGCCCGTGGTCGAGGCGCTGCGCGAGCACTTCCATCTCGTGCTCATGAGCAACCCGGGCGTCGGCTACTCCGGTCCACTCACCACTGCGGGCTGGACGACGGCACGGACCGCCGCGGCGTTCCATGAGGTCATGTCGCGCCTGGGCTACGAGCGGTATGGCGTTCAGGGCACCGGCGGAGGCGCCGCCATCGCCGTCGAGATGGGCCGGCAGGAGCCCACCAAGGTGATCGGCGTGCATGTCAACGGGCACATCACCTTCCCGTCCGCCGACCCGGCCGACTTCGCCGACCTGACCGAGGGGGAGCAGGCTCGTCTGGGCCGCCTCCAGGAGTTCCGGGACGACAAGATGGGTTTCAACGCCATCCAGTCGACTCGGCCGCAGACCCTGGCCCACGGCCTGCACGACTCCCCCGCCGGCCAGCTCGCATGGATCATCGAGAAGTTCAAGGAGTGGACCGATCCGGCGGCCGACCTCCCCGAGGACGCCGTCGACCGCGATCTGCTGCTGACCAACGTCAGCCTGTACTGGTTCACCGGGACGGCCGGCTCGTCGGCGAACCTCTACTGGGAGATGGCACACGACCCGACCGCGTGGGCGCCGAGGCCTCAGTCCACGGTCCCGCTGGGCGTCGCACTCGGCGTCACCGACGTCACGATCCGGCGTTTCGCCGAGCGCGACGCGCCGGTCACCCACTGGACGGAGCTACCGGCCGGCGGCAACTTCCTCTCCGCCGAGCAGCCCAAACTCTTCAGCGACGACGTGCAGACCTTCTTCGACTCGCTCTGACAGCGCCTCCGACTCGCTCTGACACCCCGCGCTGCGGCGATCCTCGCGCGGCACCCGCGCCGGGAGGTTGCCAACGCCGGCACCCCGCGCTCGGGACCCTCGGGTCCTCACGTCAGGGACGCCCCGCGGGGGTTCACACCCGGGTCATCCACCGGAGCTGACGGCACGAAAGACGATGGTCCGGCTGAAGGTGGTGCCGTCCACCTGGTAGGCGTGGCAGCCCGGGCCGGCGACCGTGGTCGTGGCGGGCAGGTCGTTTGTCTCCCTGGTGAGTTCGGCGTAGTGGCCACCGTCGCGCTCCTCGCCTGTGTAGGAGAACGTGACACCGGCCGATCCGGGGGCGTCGATCCGGGCCGCCCGCACGAGGACGGGGCCGGAATAGCCGACGCCGATCCAGCGGACCTTCTTCACGTAGGTTCCGTCCGGCTGCCGGTCGTCGGGTCGCAGTTCGAGTGCGGTATCGCCGCGGAAATAGTCGGCGACCGGATAGAGCGGGCCCTCACCGAGGACCTGGCCGGTCTGACCCGGACCGGACCAGGGACGCACCGCTGTCACCGGACATGCGGCGCCGGCAGGCACCTCGGGGAGCCGCAACGGCGGCACCGTGAACGTCGCGGAGGCGGACGGCACGGGCGGGTCCGGCAGGGTGGGCGTCGAGCTGTCGCAGCCGGTGACGCACAGTAGCAGCACGGCGGAGGCGAGTGTCCGGCTGGTGCGCGGCATACCCGCAGTATTCGCCTACGCCGCCCAAGAACGCGACCCCGCCGGGAGGGGTAGGCGGGCGCTATCTCGCCGGGGAGGAGCGGAACGAGGCCGGACGGGAGAGGTCGCGCAGGTGGTGGACGGCTTCGGTGAGGTCGGTGAAGGTGGCGGCCGGGAGGAGGCGGTCGCAGAACGGCAGCGCGGCAGCCATGCCGCCGACCTTCGGGGTCCAGCCGGGTGTGCCGGCACGGGGATTCAACCAGAGAACGCGGTACGCCCTGCGCCGTAACCGGGCCATCGCGGCGGCCATCGCCTCCGGTGGGTCGCTGTCCCAGCCGTCGGAGGCGACGATGACCACGCCGCCGCGGACGGTGTCACCGTGATGGGAGTCGAGGAGGGCGGTGATGTTGCCGGCGATCCGGGTGCCACCGAAACGGTCGTCGACGGCGGCGCCGGCCTGGTCGATCGCCTCCCTGGTCGAGGTGTGCCGCAGCGGGACGGTCAGGCGGGTGAGCCGGGTCGCGAAAGCGAAGACCTCGGCGTCGGCGACGGTCGTGAACGCGCGCATCAGCTGCAGATAGGCGGCGGCCTGCGCGCGCATCGACTCGCTGACGTCGCAGAGCATCACGACGCGGCGCGGCCGGGGTACGGGACGCTCGCGGACCACCGTGATCGCCTCCCAGCCGGTGCGGCGCGCCCGTGCGATCGTGGGGCGCAGAGCCACCCGCCGGCCGGCCGGGTCGGTGCGGTGACGACGGCCGCGCCGCTGTGGCCAGTGGGTGAGGGCCGCCCGCAGCGCCGCGCCGAGCGCCTCGGTCTGGGCCTGGTCCAGTTCCTCGAAGGGGACGTCGGCGAGGGCGGCCAGCGCGCTGGGCTGAAGTTCGGGCAGGCCGAGGCCGTCATCGGCGGATTCGTCGTCGGCGGCCACCGCGGCGGGCAGGGTGGCCCACGGCAGGCCCTCTCCTTCGGTCGCGGTCTCGCCGCCGGTTCCCGGGACGGCGACGTGCACGCTGTTCTCACGGCTCTTCGGGGGCAGGGCCGAACGACTCAACGGCAGCGGAGGCGTGTCGTCGAACACGGTGGCGAACACCCGGTCGAAGACGGCGAGGTCGTCGTGGCGGCGGACCAGCGACACCCGGGCCGTCCAGTAGAGAACGGTCCGGGACGTCGGTGGGCTGACGGCCAGCGCCCGGACCAGGTCGTCGGTCTCGGTGATACCGACCCGCAGGCCGGCACGGCGCAGCCGGGCCACGAACGCGACGGCGAACGCGGCCCGGTCCGTGCCGCGCAGCAGCACCGGGGCGGCGGGTTCAGCCGCGGGCAACGAACCAGACGATCACGGCGGCGACCACGACGGCTCCGACAGCGACCGGGATGACGCGCTTGTAGATCGAACCGCCGGCGACCGCGAGCAGGTCGATCGCCTCCGGCTCCGCGGTGTGCAACGCCCGCTCGGAAGTGAAAGCCGCAGCAGCGGAAGAGGTGGCGGGCGCCGCGGCGGATGAGGCTGGCGAGGCAGCGGAGAGGTCAGCGCCGGGAGTGCGGAGTGGAGCGACCGGCTCCGGGGTACCGGGCGCCGTCTCCAAGCGGCCGGCGGCCGGTTCGATCTCACCGGCGGACGGGTCCGGGACAATCGCGGGCGCGGCGCCATCGTCGGTCTTCGGCCCGGCGGGCGCGACAGCACCGAGCGCCACCGCGGCCTCAGGAGCGGTCGCGACGGCAGCCTCGGAGACAGCGGAAACCGGCTCGGCGGCGGGCGAAGCGACGGATGACGCCGCAGGAGAAGCGGCGGATGAGGGTGGTGAGGCGGCGGAGAGGTCGGCGCCGGGGGTACGGAGCGGGGCGACCGGCTCGGGAGTACCAGGCGCCGTCTCCAGGCGGCCGACGGCCGGCTCCATCTCACCGGCGGAAGGCTCCGGCGCAATCGCGGGCGCGGCGCCATCGTCACTCTTCGGCCCGGCGGGCGCGACAGCACCGAGCGCCACCGCGGCCTCAGGAGCGGTCGCGACCTCAGCCTCAGGAACAGCCGACACCGGCTCGGCAGCGGCGGGCGAAGCGGAAGAGACAGGCGCGGCACCGGGAGAGGCGGCGGGCGGCGAGCCGGGCGGCGGGGCGGCAACGGCACCGGGGGCGGACGCGGCCGGGGTGGGTGTTGCGGTGTCGGCGGCCAGTTTGGCCTCCAGGTTGGCTACGAACTGGGCGAGCAGCTTCGACGACACCTCCTTGATCATGCCGCTACCGAACTGTGCCAGCTTTCCGCTGATCTTCAGGTCGGTGTCGACGGAGACCTTGGTGGCGTTGTCGCCGGCGGGGGTCAGGGAGGCGCTGACCGTCGCGGACGCGTTGCCGGCGGAGCGGGCGTCGCGGCCCTTGGCGTCGATCACGGCGTGGTGGGTGGTGTCGTCCTTGGAGGTGAACTGGGCGGTGCCGGCGAAGTCGGAGATCACCGGGCCGACCTTGACCTTCACCCTGCCCTGGTAGACCTCGCCGTCGACGCCGGTGAGCTGGGCGCCGGGCATGCACGGGGCGATGCCCTCGAGGTCGGTCAGTACCTTCCAGGCCTGGTCTACCGGGATCGGCACGGTGAACTCGTTGGTGATCTTCATGGGGAGCTCTCCTGGGGTACGGCCGCGGCGATCGTGAGCCGGTCGTCGGGGGTCTTGGCGATGGTGCCGAGGGTGCGCAGGGTGTCGCCGGCGACGAGTTCGGTGGCGCCGAGAGCGGCCAGGGCGGAGACCCAGTCGATGGTTTCGGCCAGGCCGGGTGCCTTGTCCAGGTCGAGGGTGCGGACCCGGCCGATGAACTCGGTGGTGTCGCGGATGAGCGGGGCGGACGCCTCCGGCACGGCCCGCCGGACGATGGCGGCGACCTGTGCCGGGGGCGGGAAGTCGATCCAGTGGTAGAGGCACCGGCGGCGCAGCGCATCGTGCAGGTCGCGGCTGCGGTTGGAGGTGAGGACCACGATCGGCGGCCGGGTGGCGGCGAAGGTCCCGAGTTCGGGGACGGTGACGGCGGCCTCGCCGAGGAATTCGAAGAGCAGCGCCTCGAACTCGTCGTCGGCCCGGTCGATCTCGTCGATGAGCAGCACCGGCGGGGTGGGGCCGTCGTGCCGGACGGCGCGCAGGATCGGCCGTTCCAGCAGGAAGTCCTCGCTGAACAGGGAGGCGTCGTCGGAGGCGAGACCCAGCCGGATGTGCAGCAGTTGCCGCTGGTAGTTCCACTCGTACAGGGCTTCGCCGGCGGTCAGGCCCTCGTAGCACTGCAGGCGCAGGAACGGCGTGTCCAGAGCCTGGGCCAGGGCTTTCGCCGCTGCGGTCTTGCCGACGCCGGGTTCGCCTTCGAGCAGCAGCGGCTTGCCGAGGCGCAGGGCCAGGAAGACGGCCATCGCCAGGCCCTCGTCGGCCAGGTAGTCGACGGCGTCCAGGCGTTGGACGACCTCTTCAGGATTCTTCATGCGCCAGTAGCCGCTCGTAGTCTTCCGCGGTGTCCACGTCGACCGGCACGGTGCCGGCGGTGGCTATCTCGCTGACCGGGTGCTTCCCCGAATGCAGCAGCTTCCACACCGCCTTGTCGCCGTGCAGGGTGGACAGGTCGTCGTAGACGGGCCGGTGGAAGACGAACGGATGTCCCAGCCCGTCGGCGTACCGGCACACGCCGATCGGTGCGTCGACCAGGGCGACCCGCCGGACGTCGAACGGTGACACCAGCGGCTGGTCACCGAGGAGCAGCACGATCCGGTCGGTGTCGATGTGCGGGATCGCCGACCGGATCGACGACCCGCATCCGTCGCCGAACGCGGGGTTCTCGACGACCCGTACCCCGGAGAGGTCGACCTTGTCGCGGATCTCCGCGGCCGATCCGCCGAGGGTGACCACCAGGTCGTCGAGGTGGCAGGACCGGGCCATGTCGAGCGTGGCGTCGAGCAGGGTGCGGCCGCGGAACGGCAGCAGCTGCTTGGCCTCGCCGAGCCGCCGCGATCCGCCCGCGGCGAGCACCAGGCCCGTGACACTCATGAGTTCCGGCCGCGCGTGTGCTTCTTCAGGCAGCCGGGGCAGCAGTACCAGAAGTCGTGGCCGTCGACGACGGCGTGGTGGGTGTCCGGTCCGATGACGACGGTCATGCCGCAGATCGGGTCGGTCGCGGTCGCGGCGGGCGTCTCGGGGAGGAACGTGGCCGGCCCGACGGGCAGGGCCGGGCCGGCCACGAACTCTGGTTCGGCCTTGGCGAGGGCGGCGGCTTCGGCGTGCGACGCGGCCTTGGGCGGACCCGGGACCGACGCCGACGGTGCGGCCGAAGCCGCGGGCAAGACCGAAGCCGACGCCGCGGCCGAGACCGAAGCCGACGGTTCGGCCGAGACCGAAGCCGACGGTTCGGCCGAAGCCGCGGGCAAGACCGAAGCCGACGCCGCGGCCGAAGCCGCGGGCGAGACCGGATTCGAAGGTGCGGCCGAAGCCGCGGGGGCGGTGAGGCCGCCCGCCCGCATCTCGCGGACGATCTCGGCCAGGACCGACAGAGCGATCTCCCTGGGGGCACGGGCACCGATGTCGATGCCGGCGTGCGGACGTATCCGCGCGCGCTCGTCCACGGTCAGGTCCATCGCGTCGAGCAGGATCGCCGAGCGCGTGTGGCTGGCGACCAGCGCGATCAGGCCGGCGCCGGCGTCCAGGGCGGCGCGGATGGCGCGTTCCTCGTCACGGCCGAGCCCGGCCACGACGACCGCGGTGACACCGTCGTAGGAGCCGGTCACCTCGAAGTCGAGGAACCCGGCGAGTTCGGCGACGGCCCGGCTGATCGGGCTCTCCCCGGCCACCGCGACCAGCGGTTTCGGCAGCACCGGCCGGAGGAAGATCTCGATCGCCCCACCGGAGTGGCAGGGGTTGACGACGACGAGCGCGCCGGGCGTCTCGGGGAATCCGGCCGCGTCCTCGGGCAGCACCCGCAGCAGCATGGAGTTGCCGTCGCGCAGGGTGTCCATGGCCGCGGCCCGCACCGACGTCTCCGCGCAGACCCCGCCGACGAAGCCCTCGATGGACCCGTCGGCGAGGATGACCGCGTCGTCACCGGCCCGGGCGGAGGTGGGTTCCTGCGCCCGGACCACGGTGGCGTGCACGAAGGGCCGGCGCTGGGCGGTCAGCTCCCGGGCCCGCTCGGCTGTGCTCGTCGTCATCACGTACTCCTCGGGGTGGTTCTCAGATCGGCGGGGTGGCCTGGCCGCGCATCGCGTCCCAGACGCGGGACGGGGTGAGCGGCATGTCGGCGTGCCGGATCCCGAACGGCTTGAGCGCGTCGACGACCGCGTTGACGATCGCCGGCGGTGACCCGACGGTCGCGGATTCGCCGATGCCCTTGGCGCCGATCGGGTGGTGCGGCGACGGGGTGACCGTGTAGCCGGTCTCCCAGTCGGGCACTTCGAGCGCGGTCGGAATCAGGTAGTCCATCAGTGAGGCGCCGAGGCAGTTGCCGTCCTCGTCGAAGGAGATCATCTCCATCAGGGCCATGCCGACGCCGTCGGTGAGACCGCCGTGCACCTGCCCCTCGATGATCATCGGGTTGATCCGGGTGCCGCAGTCGTCGACGGCGATGAACCTGCGGACCTTGACCTCGGCGGTGCCCGGGTCGATGTCGACGACGCAGATGTACGCCCCGTGCGGGTAGGTCAGGTTCGACGGGTTGTAGCAGATCTGCGCCTCGAGACCGCCCTCGACGCCGTCCGGCAGGTCGCCCGCGCCGTGCGCCCGGAACGCGATCTCCTGGATCGTCACCGAGCGGCCCGGGTCGCCCTTGACCTGAAACGCGCCCTTGACCCAGTCCAGGTCGGCGACCGACACCTCCAGCATCGCCGAGGCGATCAGTTTCGCCTTGTCGCGCACCTTGCGGGCCACCAGGGCGGCAGCCGCACCGGAGACCGGCGTCGAGCGGCTGCCGTACGTCCCCAGCCCGAACGGGGTGTTGTCGGTGTCGCCGTGCAGGACGTCGATGTCGGCCGGCGGAATGCCCAGCTCCTCGGCGATGATCTGCGCGAACGTGGTCTCATGCCCCTGCCCCTGGGTCTTCACCGAGAGCCGGACGACCGCCTTGCCGGTCGGGTGGACCCGCAGCTCGCAGCCGTCGGCCATGCCCAGGCCGAGGATGTCCATGTTCTTGCGCGGGCCGGCACCGACCGCCTCGGTGAAGAACGAGATGCCGATACCCATCAGCTCGCCCCGGGCCCGCTTGAGTTCCTGCTCCTTGCGCAGTTCCTCGTAGCCGGCCATCTCCATGGCCAGGCGCATGGTGGGCTCGTAGTTCCCGGAGTCGTACACCCAGCCGGTCTTGGTGGTGTACGGGAACTGCTCGGGCTGGATGAAGTTCTTCAGTCGCAGCTCGGCCGGGTCCATCCGCAACTCGTAGGCGAGGGCGTCGACGATCCGCTCGACCAGGTAGACGGCCTCGGTGATCCGGAACGAGCAGGCGTACGCGACCCCGCCGGGCGCCTTGTTGGTGTAGACGGCGGTCATCTTGCAGTGCGCGGCCTGGATGTCGTAACTGCCGGTGAACACGCCGAAGAAGCCGGCCGGGTACTTCACCGGGGCGGCCGTGCCGTTGAAGGCGCCGTGGTCGGCCAGCACGTTCGTACGGATGGCGAGGATCCGGCCCTCGGCCGTCGCGGCGATCTCCGCGCGCATGATGTAGTCCCGCGCGAAGCCGGTGCTGATCAGGTTCTCCGAGCGGTCCTCCATCCACTTCACCGGTTTGCCGGTGACGATGGAGCCGACGATGCTGTGCACGTAACCGGGGTAGATCGGCACCTTGTTGCCGAAGCCGCCGCCGATGTCCGGCGCGATCACCTGGATCTTGTGCTCCGGGATGCCGGCGACGATCGCGTAGAGGGTGCGGTGCGCGTGCGGGGCCTGGGTGGTGGACCAGAGCCGCAGCCTGCCCTCGACCGGGTCGAAGTCGGCGACCGAGCCGCACGTCTCCATCGGGGCCGGGTGCACCCGCGGGTAGACGATGTCCTCCTTGACGATCACGTCAGCGGAGGCGAAGACCCGGTTCGTCTCCTCCTCGTCACCGGTCTCCCAGTCGAAGACGTGGTTGTCCGTCTTGCCTTCGAGGTCGGTGCGGATGACCGGGGCGTCCGGGTCGAGGGCCTTGCGGACGTCGACGACCGGTTCGAGGACGTCGTACTCGACGTCGATCAGTTCGAGGGCGTCCCGGGCCTGGTAGCGGTCCTCGGCGACGACGAACGCCACCTCCTGGCCCTGGAACCGCACCCGGTCGGTGGCGAGGACGGCCTGCACGTCGTTGGAGAGCGTCGGCATCCAGGCAAGGCCGAGGCCCTTGAGGGTCTCGCCGGTGACGACCGCCTTCACCCCGGGCGACGCCTCGGCGGCGCTGGTGTCGATGCTGACGATGTTCGCGTGCGCGAACGGCGACCGCAGGATCGCCAGGTGCAGCATGCCGGGCAGCTGGACGTCGTCGACGAACCGGCCGCGGCCGCGGAGCAGGCGCGCGTCCTCCTTGCGCAGCATCCGGCCGAACCCGACCGGATGCTGGTCGTTGTCGTCGAACTCGGTGAGTTTCTTGTCCTGGATGTCGGTCATGCCTGAACCGCCTCTTCGGTAGCGACAGCGGCAGCCTCGTGCACAGCCGCCCAGCGCACCGAGCGGATGATCGAGGAGTAGCCGGTGCAGCGGCAGATCTGGCCCGAGATGGCCTCGCGGATCTCACCCTCGGTCGGGTCCGGATTCTTGTCGAGCAGTGCCCGGCAGGTCATCAGCATGCCCGGCGTGCAGAAACCGCACTGCAGGCCGTGGCACTGCCGGAAGCCCTCCTGGATCGGGTCCAGCTCGGCGCCGTTGGCCAGGCCCTCGACGGTACGCACCTCGTGGCCGCCGGCCATCGCGGCGAGCACGGTGCACGACTTGACGGGTTCGCCGTCCATCCACACCACGCAGACGCCGCAGTTGCTGGTGTCGCAGCCCCAGTGGGTGCCGGTCAGGGCCAGGACGTCCCGCAGGAAGTGCACGAGGAGCATGCGGCCCTCGATCTCACGGGTGTACTCGGTCCCGTTGACGGTCATGGTGACCTGCATCAGCTCAGCTCCTCGCCCGTTCCACAGCCTTGCGCAGGGTGCGCCGGGTCAGCTCGTCCGCCAGGTGGCGCTTGTAGTCCGCGCTGCCGCGGGTGTCGGTGACCGGTTCGCAGCTGCGCGCCGCGATCGCCCCGGCCAGCTCGAACAGGCTCTCGTCGGGTTCGTGCCCGCGCAGGGCCGCCGAGATCTCCGGGATGCCGGTGGTGTTGGGGCCGACCGCGGCCAGGCCCACCCGGGCGTCGACGATCCGGCCCTGGTCCAGCCAGACCGCGGCGCCGGCGGACACCACGGCCCAGTCGCCGGCCCGGCGCTCGACCTTGGCGTACGCGCTGCCGACCCGGAAGGTCTTCCGGGGGATCCGGACCTCGGTGAGGATCTCGTTGTCCGCGACGGCCGTCTCGTACGGCCCGACGTGGAACTCCTCCATGGTGACGACCCGTTCCGACCCGCCCGGACCGCGGATGACGCAACTGGCGTCGAGGGTCGTGCACACCGCCGACAGGTCCTCCGACGGGTCCGCCTGGCACAGCGATCCGCCCAGCGTGCCGCGGTTGCGGACGATCGGGTCGGCGATCACCTTCTCGGCGTCCCGAAAGATCGGGAAGACGCCGGCCAGCACGTCCGACTCGAGAAGTTCCCGATGCCGGGTCATGGCCCCGATCCGCACCTCGTCGTCGCTGAGCCTGATGTAGCCGAGCTCGGCGTGCAGATCGTTGATGTCGATGAGATATTCGAAGTTGGCGAGCCGGAGCTTCATCATCGGCAGCAGGCTGTGACCGCCGGCCACCAGCCTCGCCGAGCTGCCCAGACGCTCCAACAGTCCGATGGCTTGATCCACGCTCGTGGCACGTTCGTACTCGAATGGAGCCGGCACCTGCACCCTGCACCTCCCGTGAAGTCGCGCAGACCCTCCCGCCGTCACGGTCCAATGTCAACACCGACCTAAGGGATGTCTTAACTCACCGTTGACGATCCGGTCGCTGATCACGGAAGGTGCTGGGATGCGCGAGATCGTGGACGGCCTGCTGGCCTGGCGCGCCGCCGGCACCTCCTTCGCCGTGGCGACGGTGGTGCACACGTGGCGGTCGGCGCCCCGGCAGCCGGGCGCCGCGATGGCCGTCAGCGAGCACGGCGAGGTCATCGGCAGTGTCTCCGGCGGCTGCGTCGAGGGCGCCGTCTACGCGGCCGCGCAGGAGGTCATCAGGACCGGAAAGGCGCAGACGCATACGTACGGGGTGAGCGACGGCGATGCGCTGGAGGTCGGTCTGACCTGCGGCGGAACCATCGAGGTCATGATCCGGCCGGATGCGGGGTCGCCCGCGCTCGACGGCCTGCTCGCCGCGATCGCCGCGGGCCGCCCGGTCGCCACGGTCACCGTGCCGGACGCGCAGCTGGTCGTGTGGCCGGACCGGCTCGAGGGCACCCTCGGCGACGGGGAACTGGACCGGATCGCCGGCGAGCAGGCGCGTGGGCTGCTCGCCCACGGCCGCAGCGCCATCGTCACCGCCTGCGAACGCGAGGTCTTCGTCCAGTCCTGGGCCTCCCCCGCCCGCATGATCGTCTTCGGGGCGATCGACTTCGCGGCGGCGGTCGCGCGGATCGGCAGGTTCCTCGGCTACCGGGTCACCGTCTGCGACGCCCGGGGCGTGTTCGCCACCCCGGCCCGGTTCCCCGACGCCGACGAGGTCGTCGTCGACTGGCCGCACCGCTACCTGGAGGGCACCGAGGTCGACGAGCGCACCGTGCTGTGCGTGCTCACCCACGACCCGAAGTTCGACGTCCCGCTGCTCCGGGTGGCGCTGCGCACCCCGGCCCGCTACATCGGCGCGATGGGCAGTCGCCGTACCTGCGCGGACCGGGTCCGCCGGCTCCGCGAGGCCGGGGTCGACGAGCAGGCCCTGTCCCGGCTACGGGCCCCGATCGGGCTGGACCTGGGCGCCCGCACCCCGGAGGAGACCGCGGTGGCGATCGCCGCCGAGATCGTCTCGCTGGCCTGGGGCGGCTCGGGCGCACCGCTGACCGGTCTCACCGCACCCATTCACGGTCATGATCGGCAAGGATCTCGCTGATCATCCGTTCCTGCTCGGCCGCACCGGCCCGGTCGTCCTTGTCCAGGGCCCCCACGAGGATCAGCATCGCCTTCCACAGCGCCCAGCCACGCGCCCGCACCCAGGTTCCCGCGTCCTGATCGACCGCCGCCCGGAACACCTCGCGGTCCGGACCGGTGAACATGGTCCAGGCGATCACCAGGTCACAGGCGGGGTCGCCGACACCCGAGGTGCCGAAGTCGAGCACCGCGGCCAGTTCGCCGTCGGCGACCAGCAGGTTCCCGGCCGCGATGTCACCGTGGAACCACACCGGATCGCCCCGGTGTTCCATGACCAGCGCGGCACCCCACACCTCGGCGGCGCGGGCGGTGTCGATCCGGCCCTCCAGCAGCCGCAGACAGTGGCGGGTCTCGTCGTCGTAGAAGACCGGGGGGCTGCCCCGGTGCCAGCTGTGATCCCCGGCCGCCGGGCCGCCCGCGGTGTCACACCGTTGCAGCGCCCGGACGAAGCCGGCCACCGACCGGGCGAACCGTGCCCGGTCGGTGATCGGCGCCCGCAACGCGGTCTCGCCCGGCAGCCACCCGCGTACCGACCAGGGGAACGGGTAGCCCTCGCCCGGTTCGCCGGCGGCCAGGACCGGCGGTACCGCGACCGGCAGGTGCGGCGCCAGCCGGGGCAGCCAGGTGTTCTCCTTGGCGACGGCCGGCACGTAGCCGGGAGCCGTGGGCAGGCGCACCGTCATGTCGTCGCCGAGCCGGTAGGTGCGGTTGTCCCAGCCGTCCACCTCGACCGGCGCCACCGGGAGCCCGGCCCACCGGGGGAACTGTGCCAGGATCAGCCGTCGTACCAGCGCCGCGTCGATGCCGGCGCGCCCGTCCGCGAAGGTCATCCCCGCATGGTGTCCGGAGCGGCCACTCCGTCAAACCTGTTTCCGGCGGCCGCGTTCCACCACGCGACGATGCGGTCGACGACCGGTTCCGGCCGGCGGGCCCAGCCGGTGTGGTCGTTGCTGGCCCCTGCGGGCACGTCGGCGTGACCGTAACGCCAGACCGTCACCGCGTCCGGGGCGAACATCCGCGCGGCGAAGCCCCGGACCGGCTTCTCCGGGGCGAGCCGGTCGCCCTCCAGAGCCACCACCAGAGCCGGGGTGCGGATCCGCGCGGGAGACGACGGTGTGCGGACCGGCGCGGGAGACGACGACGGGACGCGACCGGCCGCGCGCGGGGTGCGGATCGGGGCCGGGGACGGGAACGGGGTGTCGCCGGTCAGGGCCATCCGGGCCCACTCCCGCATCAGGGTGCGGGCGCCGGGACCGCCGAAGGCCGGTTTCGGCAGGAAGCCGAAGAGGGCGGTCAGCACCGGGATGATCACGCCGGCCTGGATGACGATCGGCAGGCCGGCCAGCGGATAGTCCCGGTGGTGCGGCAGGCAGCCACCGACCGCGACGAGACCGTCCGCGGGCGGATGGTGCAGCTGGTGCCCGGCGGCGAGCTGCGCGCCGAGGCTGTGGCCGAGAAGGATCACCGGGCGGTCCGGTGACTCTGCGCGGGCGGCGGCGACGGCGCGGGCGATCACGTCGACCTCGTCGGTGTACGACCAGTCGTGCCCCCGGGACGCGCGGGCGTCCTCCGGCTCGAACCCGCGCCGGGGCAGGGCCGTCGCCGACCAGCCGCGGGCCTCGAACGCCTCGACGAGCGGCCGGTAGTACCGGGAGCCGATGCCCATCGCGGGCGACACGAGGACGAGCGGGGCGGGCTGTGGCATGTCCGCACTCTTCGGGGCGGCGCTCAGCCCGGACAAGGGGTTATGGCACAGATCACCCGCGTTTCATGAGGCGGCCGACGGCGGCCATCAGCTCGGACGCCATCTCGTCGGCGCGGCCCTCCTTGGCGCCCTCGTGCATGCAGTGGCGGGCGTGGCCGTCCATCAGGCCGAGCGCCACCTTGTCCAGGGCGGCCTGGATGGCGGAGATCTGGGTGAGGATGTCGATGCAGTAGCGGTCCTCGTCGACCATCCGCTCGATGCCGCGCACCTGGCCCTCGATGCGGCGCAGTCGCGACTGCAGATTGTCCTTGGTCGCCGTGTATCCGCGGGTCGGGGCGGGGTTGGTCATGTCGACCATGCTACAACGCCTCCTGGGTACCCCTACCGGGTATGTGTATGGTGGGTGGAGACACCGAACGGAAGGAACCCGCCATGCAGACCACGACCTACCCCGTCACCGGCATGACCTGCGGACACTGCGCGACCTCGGTCACCGCCGAGGTCTCCCGCATCCCGGGCGTCAGCGACGTCACAGTCGACCTGGCCGGCGGCACGGTCACGTTCACCTCGGCGACGGCGGTCGACCGGGAGGCCGTGCGGGCAGCCGTCGACGAGGCGGGGTATGAGTTGGGCGACGCCTCATGACAGCGCCCGGCGCTTCACCAGTCCGACCGGAGGACGCCTCATGAACACCACGGGCAGGCTTTCCGCGTACGCCATCGGGTTGATCCTGATCTTCGGCGTGGCAGCCGGGGCGGGCCGCGTCGCCGGCCCGGACCAGACGCCCGCGCCGGCGGCCGCGCACGGCGAGGCCCACGCGGCACCCGTCGCGGAGCAGCGCCTGCCGGGCGGGCTCCAGATCGCGCAGGACGGCTACCGGTTGAGCCCGGTGACCACGCGGTTGTCGACGGAGGCCGCGCAGCCGTTCCGGTTCCAGGTGCTGGGGCCGGACGGGAAGCCGGTCACCGGATACACCGAGAACCACGAGAAGGACCTGCATCTGATCGTGGTCCGGCGCGACATGTCCGGCTACCAGCACGTTCATCCCGTGCTGGGCGCGGACGGCACCTGGGAGGTTCCGCTGCGGGTGGACACCCCCGGGCAGTATCGGGTGCTCGCCGACTTCCAGCCCGCCGCGGCCGGCGGGTCGCTGACCCTGGGCGCCGACGTCCCGGCACCCGGCGACTATCAGCCGGTGGCGCTGCCGCAGGCGGCGAAGACCGCCGAGGTCGACGGCTACACGGTCACGCTCGACGGGGATCTGGAGGGCGGCGCGCTCGGGTTCTCGGTGAGCCGGGACGGGCAGCCGGTCACCGACCTGGAGCCCTATCTCGGGGCGCGCGGGCATCTGGTGGTGCTGCGCGAGGGCGACCTCGCCTACCTGCACGTCCACCCGACCAGCGAGACCGCGCTGGCCTTCGCCACGGAGGTCCCGTCACCCGGGGCCTACCGTCTCTACCTGGACTTCCAGCACGCCGGCACGGTGCGCACCGCGGAGTTCACCCTCACCACCGCCGGGGTCACGCTGCCGGCGGCCCCGACCGGGCACGCCGGGGTCACGCCACCGGCAGCCCCGACCGGGCACGACGCCGATGGGCACACCCATGATTGACATCGCACCGCAGCTGATCGAACTCGAGATCGGCGGGATGACCTGCGCGTCCTGCGCCTCGCGGATCGAGAAGAAGCTCAACCGGATGGACGGCGTGACGGCGACCGTCAACTACGCCACCGAGAAGGCGACGGCCACGGTCGGCGACGGGGTGACCGCGGCCGACCTGATCGCCACCGTCGAGAAGACCGGATACACCGCGAAGCTCCCCGAGAAACCGGAGGAGGTCGTGGCGGCGCCGCGCGACATCCGGCTGTGGGTCGTCATCACACTCACCATTCCCGTCATCCTGCTCGCCATGGTGCCGGCCTGGCAGTTCACCTACTGGCAGTGGGCGTCGCTGGTGCTGGCCGCCCCGGTCGTCGTCTACGGTGGCTGGCCGTTCCACCGGGCCGCCGCGGTCAACCTGCGGCACGGCGCCGCGACCATGGACACCCTGGTCTCGCTCGGCACGCTCGCGGCGTTCGGCTGGTCGCTGTGGGCGCTGTTCCTCGGCACGGCCGGCGAGCCGGGCATGACGCACCCGTTCAGTCTGGAGATCACCCGTACCGACGGGGCCGGCGCCATCTACCTGGAGGCGGCCGCCGGGGTGACCATGTTCCTGCTGGCCGGACGCCACTTCGAGGCCCGGTCCAAGCGCCGGGCCGGTGACGCCCTGCGCGCCCTTCTGGAACTCGGCGCCAAGGACGTGGCGGTCCTGCGCGACGGCACGGAGGTGCGCGTCCCGGTCGGGCAGCTGGCGCCGGGCGACCGGTTCGTGGTCCGCCCCGGTGAGAAGATCGCCACCGACGGCGTCGTCGAGGACGGCTCGTCGGCGGTCGACCGTTCGCTGCTGACCGGTGAGAGCATCCCGGTCGAGGTCGGCCCCGGTGACGACGTCACCGGCGGCACGGTCAACGCGGGCGGCCGGCTGGTGGTCCGGGCCACCCGGGTCGGCTCCGACACGCAGCTCGCCCAGATGGCGCGGCTCGTCGAGCAGGCGCAGACCGGAAAGGCCGAGGTCCAACGGCTCGCCGACCGGATCTCCGGCGTGTTCGTGCCGATCGTGATCGCCCTCGCGGTCGCGACGCTCGGCTGGTGGTGGGGCACCGGCGGCGGCTGGACGGCCGCGTTCACCGCGGCGGTCGCCGTACTGATCATCGCCTGCCCGTGCGCCCTGGGCCTGGCCACCCCCACCGCGCTGCTGGTCGGGACGGGCCGCGGCGCCCAGCTCGGCATCCTGATCAAGGGGCCGGAGGCCCTGGAGTCGACGCGCCGCGTGGACACCATCGTGCTGGACAAGACCGGCACCGTGACGTCCGGAGTGATGACGCTGGTCGAGGTCTTCCCGGCCGGCGACGACGAACTGCTGCGGCTCACCGCCTCGGTGGAGGCGGCGTCGGAACACCCGATCGCCCACGCGATCGCCGCGGCGGCCGGCGATCATCTCCCGGTCCGCGATTTCACCGGCATCGAGGGCCTGGGGGTACGCGGAAAGGTGTCCACCCACGATGTCCTGGCCGGCCGGCTGTCCCTGCTGGAACGCGAGGGCTTCACGATCCCGGCCGCGGTGCGCGACGCGGCCGCCGCGTCGGAGAAGGCCGGCCGGACCGCGATCGTCTCCGGCTGGGACGGCGTGGCCCGGGGTGTGCTGTCCGTCGCCGACACGATCCGGCCCACCAGCCGGGACGCCGTCGCCGCGCTGAAGGGGCTCGGGCTGACCCCGGTCCTGCTGACCGGCGACAACGAGACCGTGGCCCGGGCCGTCGCCGCCGAGGTCGGCATCGACGAGGTGATCGCCGGGGTGCTGCCGGCGGGCAAGGTGGCCGAGGTCGAGCGGTTGCAGGGGCAGGGCCGGGTGGTCGCGATGGCCGGTGACGGGGTGAACGACGCGGCCGCGCTGGCCCGCTCCGACCTGGGGCTGGCCATGGGCACCGGCGCCGACGTGGCCATCGAGGCGTCCGACCTGACCCTCGTACGGGGCGACCTGACCGCCGCGGTCGACGCGATCCGGCTGGCCCGGCGCACCCTGCGGATCATCAAGAGCAACCTGTTCTGGGCGTTCGCCTACAACGTGGCGGCTCTGCCGCTGGCCGCGGCGGGCCTGCTCAACCCGATGCTGGCCGGTGCCGCGATGGCCTTCTCGTCGGTCTTCGTGGTCGCCAACAGCCTCCGCCTGCGCCGCTTCCAGCCGGCGCATTAGCGGCGGGCCGCCGGCCGTCACCCGTCTCAGTGACGGCCGGCCGGCCCGATCCGGTCTTCCGCGGGTGGAGAATGGACCGGTTCGCTGAACCGACGCCGGAGGCGGGGGTGGTGTTCATGTCCCGTTCGGACCGGTCTCGCATGGTGCGGGGCGTGGCTGACAAAGCGATTCTCGCGTCCGCGGCCGCCGTGATCCTCCTGGTTCCGGCGGCCCCGGCACACGCGACCCACCCCGGCAATGCCGACCGGGCCTGTTCGACCGAGGCGTCACTGCTCGGCTTCTCCGACGCGCTCGACAAGACGACCTTCGCGGGCACCCCGGTCGCCGGGCTGTCGGCGCTGGCGGTCACCGGCCGCGACCGTGGTCTGGCGCTCGTCGACAACATCGGGACGACACCGGCGCGGGTCTACTCGGTGCACCTCGCCAGGCCGGCGATCACCGGCGTCACTCTGCTGACCAGGGCGGACGGTACGCCGTACACCGGAAGTGATTTCGATGGTGAAGGGCTGATCGCCGAACCGGGTGGCCGGACGATCCTGGCGAGCTCGGAGCGGGAGCCGTCGATCCGGCGGTTCCGGCTCACCGACGGCCGGGAGATCGGCTCGCTGCCGGTGCCGTCGCGTCTCCAGGTCGCCCCGGCCGGCGAGGCCGCCACGAACCAGACGTTCGAGGCGCTGGCCGCGACGCCGGACCACCGGGTGATCTTCGCCGGCATGGAGGGCGCGCTCGCCGGTGACGGGGCCGGCAACAACCGGATCCTCCGCTATCAGGGCCGCGCCGGTGGCGCCTACCGGGTCGCCGGACAGCTCGCCTACCGCACCGATCCCGGTCTCGGCCTGGTCGAGCTGGTGGCGCTCGGCGGCGACCAGCTGCTGTCGGTGGAGCGGGGCTTCACCGCGGGCGTCGGCAACACCGTGCGGATCTACCAGGTCTCGGCCACCGGGGCGCCGGACGTCACCGGGGTGGCGTCGCTGTCCACGGTCACCGAGCCGCGGACCTGGCTGGGCAAGCGGCTGATCGCCGACATCGCGAACTGCCCGCCCTCCGGCGCCACCGCGAAGCAGCCCCAGCCGAACCCGCTGCTGGACAACATCGAGGCCGCCGCGCTCGGCGGCACCCTCCCCGACGGCCGCCGGGTGCTGCGCCTGCTCTCCGACGACAACGGCAGCGCCACGCAGGTGACCCGGCTCTACACACTGGCCGTGACGATCCGGCCGGAGGCGACCCTGCGGAGCCGGGCGATCCTGTCGGCGACCGCCTACCAGCCGGGTCCGGTCTCCGGCACCCAGCTGCCGACCGCGCCGGTCAACGGGATCAGCGCGCCGTTCCCGGGACAGCCCGTCCCCGGCTTCTCGGCGGTGCTCCCGCTCTCCGGCAACCGGCTGCTCGCCATGCCGGACAACGGGTTCGGTGCCAAGAACAACTCGGCGGACTTCCTGCTCCGGGCCTACGACATCACCCCCGGCCACCGGCACGGCCGGGTGCGGATCAACGGGTTCGTCAGCTTCCGTGACCCGGACCGCAGGGTGCCGTTCCCGATCGTCAACGAGAACACCACGGACCGGCTGCTGACCGGCGCCGACCTCGACATCGAGTCGCTGGCCCGGGACTTCCGGGGTGACCTGTGGATCGGGGACGAGTTCGGGCCGTACCTGATCCGGATGGACCGGACCGGGAAGGTGCTGCAGGCGCCGATCCCGCTGCCCGACGGCGGGAAGTCGCCGCAGTCGCCGGACCTGGCCGCCGGGGAGACCGCGACCGTGCCGGCCAGCCGTGGCTTCGAGGCCCTCGCCGCGAGCCGGGACGGCAGGACGCTGTACCCGATCCTGGAGGGTGCCCGCACCGACGACCCGAACCAGCGGCGCCGGATCGTCTACGAGTTCGACGTGCGCGGCGGCCGTTACACCGGGCGCACCTGGACGTTCCTGGTCGACGATCCGTCGCTGGTGATCGGGGACGCGGCCGTGCTCGACGGGCGGCGGCTGCTGCTCATCGAACGCGACAACGGCATGGGCCCGCAGTCGCTGGTCAAGCGGCTCGTCGTCACCGACCTGGACCGGGCCGCCGCGGACCGGACACTGCCGCGCCGGACCGCCGTCGACCTGATGCGCATCGCCGACCCGAAGGGCGTCTCCACCCCGGCCCGGCCCGGCGAGTACGGCGTCGGTGAGCTGTTCTCGTTCCCGCTCCAGTCGGTCGAGTCGGTGCTGCCGCTGGGCGGCTCCCGGGTCCTCGTCGCCAACGACAACAACTTCCCCGGCAACGACGGCCGCATCCCGGGCCACGCCGACGACACCGAACTGATCGTCATCGACGTACCCGGCCTCTGATCCCGACGGCCCGGCGCCTCCTCGGGCGAGGAGACGCCGGGCCACACCTCAGTCCAGGACGGCGAGCACCGTACCGGCGGCGACCGTGCGGTTGCCCTCACGGACGGCGAAGCCCATGCCGGCCTCCAGGGCGATCTCCTTGCCCAGGGTGACCGTCACCTCGTCCAGGGTGTCGCCGGGCATGACCAAGTCGCGCCCGCCCAGGTCCATCCCACCCGACACGTCGGTCGTGTGGAAGTAGAACTGGGGCCGGTAGTCGGCGGCGAACGGCGTGTGCCGGCCGCCCTCGGCGCTCGTCAGCGCGTACATCCGCGCCGTGAAGACCCGGTGCGGCCGCACACTCGCCGGCGCGGCGAGGACCTGGCCCCGCTGCACCTGCTCGCGCTTGACCCCGCGGAGCAGGACGGCGGCGTTGTCGCCGGCCTGCGCCGACTCCAGCACCTTGCCGAACGTCTCCAGCCCGGTGGCCACGCTGGCGACGGTCGGGCCGAGGCCGACGACCTCGACCGGCTCGCCGGCGCGCAGCTCGCCGCGCTCCACCTTGCCGGTGACCACGGTGCCCCGGCCGCTGATCGACAGCACGTTCTCGATCGGCATCAGGAACGGCTCCCCCAGCTCCCGCGGCGGGATCGGCACATACGCGTCGACCGCGTCGAGCAGGTCCACAATCGACGCCACCCAGCGCGGGTCGCCTTCGAGCGCCTTGAGCGCGCTGACCCGGACCACCGGTACCTCGTCGCCGGGGAACCCGTACTGCGAGAGCAGCTCACGGACCTCCAGCTCGACCAGGTCGAGCAGCTCCGGGTCGTCGGCCATGTCGCTCTTGTTGAGCGCCACCACCAGGTGCGGCACGCCGACCCGCTGGGCGAGCAGCACGTGCTCGCGGGTCTGCGGCATCGACCCGTCCTGCGCCGACACCACCAGGATCGCCCCGTCCACCTGCGCCGCCCCCGTGATCATGTTCTTCACGTAGTCGGCGTGCCCCGGCATGTCCACGTGCGCGTAGTGGCGCGACGCGGTCTCGTACTCGACGTGCGCAATGGTGATCGTGATCCCGCGAGCGGCCTCCTCCGGCGCCTTGTCGATCCCCTCGAACGCGACGTACCGGTTGGAGGCCGGGTCGCGGTCGGACAGAACCTTCGTGATCGCCGAGGTGAGGGTGCTCTTGCCGTGGTCGACATGACCCATCGTGCCGATGTTGAGATGCGGCTTGTTACGAACAAATTGGCTCTTCGCCATGATCTCTTCCAAGTCCTCACTGGATGCAAGGCAACACGGTGTTACACGACCCGTCGCCAGGCGGGGCGCGTCAGAACCCACGCAGCACACGGCCACCCTCCCCCGGGGTTCTGCTGCCGATGGGGAAGGGTCAGACTCGCGTATCAGCGCCGGGAAGAGCGCACACGGGAGCCACCACGGGGGGCAGCTTCAGACCGGGTGCGAACATGAACAGCACGGTAGGCGCCGATCCACCGCCGCGCGACCGAATTTCCCCACCGCTCTAGTACGGCCGGCTCACCGCCAGCAGGCCGTCGGCGAAGGTGCGGCGCCAGTTGACGTAGTCGTGCGATCCGGCGTACTCGACGTAGTGCACGTCGTAGCCGCGGGCCCGCAGCGTGTCGCGCATCCGCCGGTTGACCTCGATCTGGTGCAGTCCGTTCCGGGCGGGGGTCGTCTCCTCGGTGCCGACGTCGAGGTGGAATCGCACGTCGGCGCGAGGCCGGGCGGCCACCTGCCGGGTGAGCCACTCCGGCTCGCCGTCGGGCCCCCACCAGAAACTGCCGGACTGGCAGATCGCCGCACCGAACAGTTCGGGCAGTTCGAGCGCGAGATAGGCGGCGGCGAGGCCACCGCGGGAGGCGCCGGCGACGATGTTGCGGCCTCCGGTGTCCGGCGTGCCCCATAGGGTACGCACGAACGGCATCACCTCCCCCGCGATGAAGTCACGCAGCGCCGGGACCGCGCCGAGCTCATCGTCGCGGGTCGCGTCCGGCAGGTGCACGAAGACGGCGGTGTACGGCGGGACGCGGCCGGCCGCGACCAGGTTGTCCAGGGTCTCCGGGATCCGCAGCACCTCGCGGGCGTTGTGACCGTCGAAGACGACGAGGGTGGGCAGTCCACCGGCGGGCACCCCGGACGGCCGGTGCAGGACGATGTGGCGGTCCCCGCCGAACGCCGCGCTGCGCAGGGTGTGGGTCTCCCGGGTGCCGGGGGTGACCCCGGGGTGCCGGCTGATCCACGGTTCGGGCGGGGCACCCGGCAGCTCCAGCACGGAGGCCCACACGTCGTGGTCGGTCGGGTCCAGCGGGTCGGCCGGGAAGTGCTGGTGGCGCGGGTTGCCCGGGTCGACGTGGGCCGGTCCGGTGCCGGACCGGTCGGGCGGCATCGGGCTCCCGTCGCCGCCGGCCTCGTCGCCGTGGGCGAAGTAGTAGACGGTGCGGGTGGCGGCCGGCATCACCCGGGACAGGTGCCAGATGTCGGTGCCGGGAAGCCGGGTCAGGTCGTCCCAGATACCCCAGCAGACCCTGGTCCGGGCGGCGTCGCCCCGCCACAGGAAGGTGACCAGCACATGCTCGTCATCCCACGGCTCGACCACCGGTGTGCCGCCGGCGGCGAGGTCTTCCCAGAGCCCCGGGTCGGCCTGAAGCCGATCGATGATTCCCACCTCGGCGAGCGTTTCAGCAGGCCCCGGACATGTCAAGACATCGATGCGGCGCCGATCGCGCGAACCGCCTCGACAACCCGGCCGGCCGGTAGCGGGTCGAGCCAGTTGGGCCGGACGTCGGCGAAACGGACCAGGCCGGCCCGGTCCACGACGACGACCGATGCGAACGGCAGCACGGACCGGCCGGTGCCGAGCGGCCGGTCGGCGCCCGGGCTGGAGAAGCCGATCCGCAGGGCGTCGATGAGCACGTGCCGCGGGTCGGCGGCGACCAGGAAGGGCAGGTCGTCGCGGTGTTTGAGGCCGGCGAGGCGGTCGGGGGCCTGCGGGCTGACCGCGACCAGGTGGGCGCCGAGGTCGGTGAGGACGGGCTCCAGTTCGGCGGCGTAGGAGCGGAGCAGGTCCTCGCACCAGGGCGAGCCGGCGTAGCGGATGAAGACCAGCACGAGCGGGCCGGTGTCGAGGAGCCGGTCGAGGTGGATCGGGCCGAGGTCCACCTCGTAGAGGGACTGGAACGGCAGCCGGTCGCCCACCGCCACCATCCGTTTCCAGATCGCATTGCGGTCGAGAAGCTGCCGGAACGCCTCATCGTCGACCCGCCGCAGGTCATGCACGGTCGTCATGTCGTCTCCCGTCGTCAAGGATGCGACCAGCATAACCCATCAAACACATAGGATATATAGGTGACGGGTCGCCGCCGTGCGAGACTCGTCACCTCTCAGGCGGCCGGCCGGCTCACGTCCCAGTGCTCGACGATCAGGCCGTCCTCGAACCGCCAGATGTCGACCACGTCCTCGTTCGGGCCCTCGGCCGGGATCAGGGTGTAGTGCGCCACCACGAACTCGGCATCCGCGATGACGTGCTGGATCTCGATCTGCGCGCTCGCGATCGGCGAGGTGAGGAGGAACTCGATCCAGGCGTCCCGTCCGGGCGGGGCACCGACGGTGTGCGAGACGAAATCCTCTCGGATGATCTCCCGGAGCACCTCGATCTCCCCGGCCGCGAACCGGCCGAACGCATCGAGGAACCGTCTCTTGTTCTCTTCAGCGGGGTCGATGTCAGTCATGCCCTCACGGTGGCACCGGAACGGTCCGCTGTCGAGGTTCCTAGCATTGATCCGATCGATCCGTGCCCGCTTTGCGAAAGTCTGCCCAGAAGGCCGGGCCGCGTGCGCCCGGATGGGCAATAAACCCGTTCCGACCCCCACCGTCAGGCGTTTCCCTCGCGCTATCTCCTGCGCTGTCCAACTGGTGAATCGTACGTTTCTCCAAGCGCATGTCGCGGGCGTGAGTGGTCCGCACCGCGCATTTCCGTACCCATTTCCGTCCGCCATTCAGGAGACACCGATGCTGAACGCGATCACCGCCGGAACGATGCTGCTCTCGAGCCTCGGCGCGCCCGCCACCGGAATGAATACCGTCGCACCGCCGGACGACATGACCATCTCGGTGGTCTCCGCGAACGGATCCGGCTGTCCCAAGGGCAGCGCCGTCGTCGAGGTCTCACCGGACAACAAGGCGTTCACCGTCTCGTACAGCAAGTTCGTCGCCCAGGTGGGCCCGGAATCGGGTCCGCTCGACTACCGCAAGCAGTGCCAGCTCGCTCTCAACGTCAAGATCCCGACCGGTTACACCTACGGGATCGCGCGCGCCGACTACCGCGGATACGCCCGCCTCGAGAAGGGCGCCACCGCCTCGGAGACGGCGTTCTACTACTTCCAGGGCATGTCGAAGACGGGCGTCAGCAAGTACCAGTTCAACGGGTTCATGGACGACTCGTGGCAGGTCACCGACGAGGTCGGGATCGAGGCGGTCACGTGGCTGCCGTGCGGCTCCTCGCGATACCTGAACATCAACACCGAACTGAAGGTCAACCGGGGCTGGTCGGACAAGACCACGACCAGTTTCATCACCATGGACTCGTCCGATCTCAACCTCGACACGATCTACCGGATCGCCTGGAAGGAATGCCCGCAGTGACCCTCAACGGGGACGGACCAGTCCGGCGTTGAAGGCGGCGATCACCAGCTGAGCACGATCACGCGCGGACAATTTCGCGAGCAGGTGCGTGATGTGCGTCTTCACCGTCTTCACCGAGATGACCAGGGCGGCGGCGATCTCGTCGTTGGCGAGACCGTTTCCGATCAGCGCGAGAACCTCCACCTCGCGCGGGGTGAGCCGTCGCAGCGCCCCGGCCGGACGTTCCGGCCGGGGCGCGGCCACGTAGTGCGCGACCAGCCGCGTCAGAATGGACGGCGCGAACAGCGACTCACCACGGCACGTCCGCCGGACCGCGTCGACCAGATCCTCCGGCCGCGCGTCCTTCAGCAGGAACCCGGACGCCCCGGCCTGCAGCGCGGCGTAGACGTACTCGTCCAGCTCGAACATGCTCAGCACCAGCACCCGGGTGCCGGCCAGTGCCGGATCCGCGCAGATCCGCCGGGTCGCCTCCAGCCCGTCCAGGCCGGGCATCCGCACATCCATCAGCACCACGTCCGGCCGGGTGGCCCGGGCCCGCAGCACCGCCTCGGCCCCGTCGCCGGCCTGCCCGACCACCTCGAGATCGGGCTGATGACCGATGACGACCGCGAGACTGCGCCGCAACAGCGGCTGATCATCAACAAGCAGAACCTTCAGCGGTACGGCCACCGCTCCCACCACCGCACCCCTCCCGCCCCCGGCTCCGCCGCTACCGCCCTCCACCATCCCGCCCCACCCTCTCCCCAGCCCCACCCCGACAACTCCCGCCCACCGCACCCGGACCACTCACCACTTCCGTGCTGGCGCCGCCGGCACGTCAAGGACCCCGGCTGGCTCTCACCGCTGTCTCAACGCCCGTGAGACAGCGGTGAGAGCCAGCCGGAGGGGTGGCGGCGTGGTCACGGGGGCTCGTCGGGAATGCGGGCGACCAGGTGAAAGCCCCCGTCGACGTGCTCGGTGGTGAGGGTGCCGCCCAGGCTGACGACGCGTTCCCGGAGGCCGGCCAAGCCGTGACCGGCGCCCGGCGTGGCCCGCCACCCGGCGACGGGACCGCTGTCGGAGACGCTGACGACCACGTGCGGGCCGTCCCGGCGGACCCGCACCGCCACGTCCGCCGGCCCCGCGTGCCGGGCCGTGTTGGCGAGCCCCTCCCGAACCGTGCGGCAGACCGCCACCTGCACACCCGGCGAGATCCCGTCGAGGTCCCCGGCGGTGAGATCGACCCGCAACCCGGTGGCGCCCGCGGCCCGGACGATCTCCGGCAGCGCGTCGAGACCCTCCAGCGGGGCGCGCGGTCCGGGTGCGGCGGGATCACGCAACACGGTCAGCATCCGGCGCAGTTCGGCGGTGGTCTCCCGGCTGGCCGCCTCGATGTCGTCGAGCGCGGCCCGCATCTGAGCCGGCTCCGGCTCGTACCGGGTGGCGGCCACCCGCACGGTGATCAACCCGAGCCCGTGTGAGACCAGATCATGCAGGTCACGAGCGATCCGCAGGCGCTCGGCGAGAACCGCCTCGGTGGCGGCCCAGGCGGTGAGGCGGCGTTCGTAGGCGACGCGGTCGACCCGCCACCGGCGTACCGCCCAGACCGCGGCGGTGATCGCGCCCCCGCCGATCAGCACCGGGACCACCCGGGCCGCCGGCCCCTCGGCACCGACCGTGCACATCGCCATGATCAGCACGGCGACGACCACCAGGACGACCGGGACCGCCCGGCTGCGCAGAGCCGGCCGCTCGAACACATTCACCGCTCCGACTGTAGGCCTCGGACCAGGGTCGTAGACGCCCCTGATCCGCACGCACCACCGCCGCACCGACGAACACCGGCTGGCTCTCACCGCTGTCTCAGGGCGCTTGAGACAGCGGTGAGAGCCAGCCGGATCCAGTTCTCGAACCAGAACGTAGACGACCACGGACGGCACCCACCGCCTCACCGTACGGACACCGGCTGGTTCCCACCGCTGTCTCGGGACCTCTGAGAGAACGGTCAGAACCAGCCGGATCCAGTTCTCGAACCAGAACGTAGACGACCACGGACCGGCACCCACCCGCCTCACCGGATAGACATCGGCTGGCTCTCACCGCTGTCTCAGGGCGCTTGAGACAGCGGTGAGAGCCAGCCGGGTTCTGGTCGGACCTGGGTCGTAGGTGGGCTCGGAAAGCCGGAGCACGGTCCGATGTGCCCCGGGCCGGGCGCGACTTGACTGGGGCGATGATCACTATCGAGGGTTTGACCAGGGTCCGGGGGCGGGCCCGGGTTCTGCACGAGGTCGGTTTCACGGCGCGGCCGGGGCGGGTCACCGGGTTTCTCGGGCCGAACGGGGCCGGGAAGACGTCGACGTTGCGGGTGCTTCTCGGTCTGGACCGGCCGCAGGCGGGGCGGGCGCTGATCGACGGGCGGCGCTACGCCGACCTGGAGCGCCCGCTCACCGTGGCCGGGGCGCTGCTCGACGGCAGCGGGGCGCACCGGTCCCGGACGGCGCGGGCGCATCTGCGCTGGATGGCGGCGAGCAACGGGCTGCCGAAGGGCCGGGTGGACGAGGTCCTGGAGTTGGTCGGGCTGGCCCCGGAGGCCGGCAAGCGGGCCGGAAAATACTCGCTGGGGATGAGCCGGCGGCTGGGACTGGCCGCCGCGCTGCTCGGCGATCCGCCGGTCCTGATCCTGGACGAGCCGGTGAACGGGCTGGACCCGGCCGGGATCCGGTGGATGCGCGCGTTCCTGCGCGACAGCGCCGCCGAGGGGCGGACCGTGCTGCTCTCCAGCCACCTCATGGGCGAGCTGGCGGAGACCGCCGACGACGTGGTGATCATCGACCACGGCACGGTGGTGGCGGACGGCACGCTGGCCGAGGTGGTCGGCGAGCACGCGACGCTGGAGGACGCCTTCCTGGCCCGGACCGCAGGCGAGGGGGCGTCATGGTGAACCAGAACCAGAACCCGAACCGGACCGTGGGCGAGGGGGCGTCGTGGTGAGTCAGGTTCGGGCTGAGCTGCTTAAACTTCTCAGCCTGCCGACGGCGTGGGTGGGGCTCGTGCTGGGGTTGATCGCGGCGCCGGCGCTGGCGCTGGTGAGTGCCGGCGGCACCCGCAGAGCGATCGAGAACGGATTCCACGCGGACGCGTCGGATGCCGCGTTCCAGCCGCTGGGGATCGGCCTGCTGGGCGCGCTGATCCTCGGCGTGGTGGTGATGAGCAGCGAGTACACGTCGACCGGGGACGATTCGCCGGGGGCCCGGCAGTTGCAGGCCACGCTCGCGGCGATGCCCCGGCGGTGGCGCCTCGTCGCGGCGAAGGCGGTGACGCTGAGCTTGCTCGTGACGGTGCAGGGGACGATCACCGCGGTGGTGACGCTGGCGCTGAACCGGGTGGTGCTCGGCGACCTGGTGCCGGCGGCGGCTCCGGGCCGGGTGGCGGGTGCGGTCCTCTACTGGGTGCTGATGGGCCTGCTGGCGTACGCGCTGATGTTGATCTTCCGGAACGGGATCGTCACGCTGACGGTGCTGATCCTGAACATCTCGGTCGTGTCGTTCTCCTACCTGCTGACGAAGGTGACGCCGCTGGCCGCCTATCTGCCGGACATCGTCGGGACGCACATGTTCCTGAACGAGGTGGGTGACGTGCGGATCGCCCCGCTGACCGCCGGCGTGGTGATGACCGGCTGGGTGGTCGCGCTGCTCGGCCTGGGCGGATGGATGTTCGATCGGCGCGACCCGTGATCGGCGCGGTGAAAGCCGAGGTGAGCAAGCTGGTCACCCTGCCGTCACCGGCCATCACCGTGGCGCTGACCTGGGCGGTCACCGTGCTCGTGAGGCAGGCCGATCCGCCGGGTGGTGCGGTGCCCTACAGCCAGGCCGGGGTGCTGGTGCTGGGGGTGCTGGCGGCGGGCCACGAGTATCAGCGCGGCGGGCAGATCCGGGCCACCCTGCTGGCCGTGCCGCGGCGGCCGCTGCTGTTCGCGGCGAAGACGGTGGCGCTGCTGGTGACGGCCGGCCCGGCGGTGTTCGTGGCGGCACTGCTGGCCGGCGAGCCGGGCGCGACCGGCGGTCTGCTGCTGGATCTGCTGCTGGCGGCGGGGGTGGCGACGATCGTGCGGCATCCGGTGGGAGCCACGGCCGTCGTGCTGACCGCGTACCAGATCGTCGTGCCCCTGATCCGCAACGGCCTCCCGGACGTCGCTCTGCCACCGGCACCGGTATGGTCGGCCGCGATCATCGCGGCAGCGGCGGTGACCTTCCACCGCCGCGACGCGTGAGACACGGGGGCGCTTGACGCCCCGGTGTTGAATGCCGACAGAGCGGGGGCCCCTATTTTGTGCATGTGTCATTCACCTGCGCACCCCCGCGCTGTACACCTCGAGGAGTAATAACGATGGCGCAGCGCCCCTCGCTCGCGGAAGTCCGCGAGCGCACCTATAAACGCCGGGACGCCTGGTGGACGGTGTGGCTGGTCGACCCCCTGGCCGGTCCGCTGGTGCGGCTGGTGGCGCCGTGGAAGTGGGCGACCCCGAATTTCCTGTCGCTGTCGGCGTTCGTCGTGGGCCTGGGTGCGGCGGCGTGTTTCTGGCAGGGCGAGTACGTGTGGCTGCTGGCCGGCGCCGTGCTCTTTCATCTGGCTTTCGTGCTCGACTGCATGGACGGCAAGATCGCCCGCCTGAACGGGACCGGGTCGATCTTCGGCACCTGGCTGGACTACGTGTTCGACCGGCTGCGGGTGGTGACGTGCGCGCTGGCCATGTTCGGCGGCCAGTGGAACCTGACCGGTGAGACCCTCTACCTGTGGCTGGCCACCGCGGTGATCTTCCTGGACATGTTCCGCTACCTGAACGCGCTCCAGATGCAGAAGGTCAAGCTGAGCATGAAGGAGAAGCTGCTGGAGGCCTCCGGCGGGACCGCGACGGACTACGTCGAGGAGACCGACGACGAGGTGGTGGAGCAGGACGACCCGGAGAAGGCCCAGGTCGACGTGCACGGTGACTTCCGCGAGCGGTTCGGTCTCTTCCTGACGGTCCGCAACTTCCTGCTGCGGCAGCGCATCCGCGTGCACGTGTTCAGCGGCATCGAGTTCATGATGTTCGTCTTCATCGTGGGCCCGCTGGTCAACCAGATCGTGGTGGTGACCATCGTGTCCGGCGTGCTGCTGCTGGCCTTCGAGGCCTTGCTGATCTTCAAGCTCTGGACCACCACCCGGACGTTCCACAGGCGGCTGGCCGCTCTCTGAGCCCTCGCGCACCGAAGCCCCGGCGGGTCACCGCCGGGGCTTCTTCGTGTGCGGCCTCGTTGCGCTTTGGCGCACTTTTAGCGTGTTTTGTCCATAGACTCACCGTGAACCGGCCGAACCGACGAAATGAGGAGAAGAATGTCGAACGTCGCGAACCAGCAGACCCGGACGGACACCCCGTCCACCGGTTGGCTGGTGGCCGAGCTCCACCGGATCCGCGAGGTCCTCGACGTCCTGCCGCTGCCCGACAAGACCTCCGCGGCGGCGCACCGGGACCTCGGCGAGGCCGAGATCATGCTGCTCGACGCCGAGCCCGACCGGCGGCGGCTCGGCGGCACCCTGGAGCGCCTGGCGCTCGTGCTCGCCGCCTCCGGGGCGCTCGACCACGCCGGCCAGGCCCTGTCCGGACCACTCGGCACTCTCGCCGACTGGGTGGGCGAGCCGGGCCGCACCGTCCGGCAACTACTGGCCTGACAGTGCGGCACGCCGGAGCGTCAGGCGACGGTCACCCAGGCCCCCGAGCCGTCCACGTTGATGTTCTGGCTCTGCCGCTCACCGGAGGCGAAGTCGATCACGCACTGGTACGAGCCGACACCCATCGTGTCGACCTTGACGGCCGAGCAGGTGGCCGCCGCGACCTCGGCGACCTCGCCGTCGACGGTCTTGAAGTCGCTGTTGCCGACGACGTCCTCCTGCAGCCACGCCGCGGTGAACGCGTCGGCCGACAGCTCGACCCCGCCGGCCGGGGCCTGGTCGGCGACCACCTGGGTCACCGGCACCGCCGCGGAGGTCACCGGCGGAGTGGTGCTCCTCCCGGCCCCCAGGGCCGCGATGAGGCCGGCCACCGCCCAGACCACGGCGACGGTGATGCCGAAGGTGACCCAGTACTTGTTGGTGGGGAACCCGGCGCGCTTGGCCTTGCCCGAACGGCGGGCCGCCGAGATCGCCCCGAAGATGCCGAAGACCGCCGTGAACGCGATGACCGGCCCGATCCCCGGAACCTTGAACTGCTGCGGCACCGACGGGTAACCACCCTGCGGCGGCGGGAAGGCACCCATCGGGGGCTGCTGCGGGTAGGCGGCGGTGGGGTCGTACTGGGTGTTCGGCGCAGTCGTCATCTCAGGGCCCATCCGTGGTAGGAGTCACATCCTTGCGCCCTGAGTGATCGGCCCCGCCGGGTCTGCCATGAGGAAAGCCGGCGGCGGGTCAGACGACGCGGACCGGCACCACCTCCGGTGCGCCGAGACGGGCGGCGTCGGCCGTCTCGTCGTCCTGCTGCTCCTGGGAGGCGCGTTCCGCCTCCACCCGGAGCCGGTAGTTCTCCACCTCGCGTTCCCGCTGGGACGGGGTCCAGCCGAGGACCCGGCCCATCAACTCGGCGGCGTGCGGTGCGGCCACCACACCCCGGTCGAAGGTCTCGATGGAGATCCGGGTACGCCTGGTCAGCACGTCGACCAGGTGGCGGGCGCCCTCGGCGGCGGCCGCGTAGACGAACTCGGCCCGCAGATAGTCGTCGGCACCCTCGATCGGGCGGGCCAGACCCGGGTCGTCGCGGATCAGGTCGAGCAGTTCGTGGACCAGCGAGCCATACCGGCCGAGCAGGTGCTCGACCCGGGCCACGTGCAGGCCCGACTCGGCGGCCAGCAGGCCGCGGCGGTTCCACAGTGCCGGGTAGCCGTCCGCGCCGAGCAGCGGCACCCGGTCGGTCACCGACCTCGGCACGGTACGGGCCAGACTGTGCACACACGCGTCGACGGCGTCCTTCGCCATCACCCGGTACGTGGTGTACTTGCCGCCGGCCACCACCACCAGCCCCGGCACCGGGCTGCTGACCGAATGCTCCCGGGACAGCTGCGACGTCGACTCGGACTCGCCGGACAGCAGCGGCCGCAGCCCCGCGTAGACGCCCTCCACGTCGGCGCGTTCCAGGGGCCGGGCCAGCACCTTGTTGACCTCGGTGAGCAGGTAGTCGATGTCCTTCGCGGACGCGGCCGGATGCGCCTTGTCCAGGGACCAGCCGGTGTCGGTGGTGCCGACGATCCAGTGCCGGCCCCACGGGATCACGAACAGCACACTCGACGCGGTCCGCAGGATCAGGCCGGTCGACGAGTGGATCCGGTCGCGGGGCACGACCAGGTGGATGCCCTTCGAGGCGCGGACGTGGAACTGGCCCCGCTCGCCGACCAGGGACTGGGTGTCGTCGGTCCACACCCCGGTCGCGTTGATCACCTGGTGGGCGCGGATCTCGTACGTCCGGTCGTGTTCGAGGTCGTGGACCCGTACCCCGGTGACCCTCTCGCCCTCCCGGAGGAAACCGACCACCTCGGCCCGCGTCGCGACGTGGGCCCCGTGCGACGCCGCGGTCCTGGCCAGGAACATGGTGTGCCGGGCGTCGTCCACCTGCGCGTCGTAGTACTGCAGAGCCCCGACCAGCGACTCCCTGCGCAGCGCGGGGCAGGCGCGCAGTGCGCCGCGACGGGTCAGGTGCCGGTGCCGGGGAAGCGACCCGGACAGGGCCATCGTGTCGTAGAGGGTGACGCCGGCGCCCGCGTAGACCCGCTCCCAGCCGCGGTGCTTGAGCGGGTAGAGGAACCGGACCGGGCGGGCCAGGTGCGGCGCGAGCCGCTGCAGGATGAGTCCCCGCTCCCGCAGCGCCTCGCGGACCAGCCCGAAGTCCAGCATCTCCAGGTAGCGGAGACCGCCGTGGAGGAGTTTGCTGGACCGGCTGGACGTGCCGGAGGCGAGGTCGCGCGCCTCGACGAGCCCCACGGTCAGTCCCCGTGTGACCGCGTCGAGCGCGCACCCCGCCCCCACCACTCCCCCACCGATCACCAGTACGTCGACCTCTTTCGCCGACAGGGCTTCGAGTGCGGCGTCCCGGTACGCGGGTGAAAGAGCAGTCATGATCAGTCCACGTCCACCCAGTCGAGGGTCCGCTGCACCGCCTTCTTCCACTTCCCGTGACCCTCTTCGCGCTGTTCCCCCGACCAGCTCGGCTGCCAGCGCTGCGACTCGTTCCAGTTCTCCCGCAGCTCGTCGGTGTTCTTCCAGAACCCGACCGCGAGACCGGCCGCGTAGGCGGCGCCCAGCGCGGTGGTCTCGGCGACGACCGGGCGGCTGACCGGCACACCGAGCACGTCGGCCTGGATCTGCATGCAGAGGTTGTTGACGGTGATGCCGCCGTCGACCTTCAGCACGTCCAGGGTGACGCCGGAGTCCTGGGCCATCGCGTCGACCACGTCGCGGGTCTGGTAGCAGATCGCCTCCAGGGTGGCCCGGGCGATGTGCGCGCCGGTGTTGAACCGGGACAGCCCGACGATCGCGCCCCGGGCGTCGGAACGCCAGTAGGGCGCGAACAGCCCGGAGAACGCCGGGACGAAGTAGACGCCGCCGCTGTCCGGGACCTGCGCGGCCAGGGTCTCGCTCTCCGCGGCCGAGTTGATGATGTGCAACTGGTCGCGCAGCCACTGCACGGCCGATCCGGTGACCGCGATCGAACCCTCCAGGGCGTAGACCGGGGCGGCGTCGCCGAACTTGTAGCAGACCGTGGTGAGCAGGCCGTTCTCCGAGCGCACCAGGTTGGTCCCGGTGTTGAGGAGCATGAAGTTGCCGGTCCCGTAGGTGTTCTTGGCCTCGCCGGGGCTGAAGCAGACCTGCCCGACCGTGGCCGCCTGCTGATCGCCGAGGTCGCCGGTGAGCGGCACGTCGCCGCCGAGGGGCCCGCTGACGTGCGCGACACCGTAGCCGTTCGGATCCGACGAGGGCCGGATCTCCGGGAGCATCGCGCGGGGGATGCCGAAGAACGACAGCAGCTCGTCGTCCCAGTCGAGGGTCTCCAGGTTCATCAGCATCGTCCGGCTGGCGTTGGTCACGTCGGTGACGTGGTTGCCGCCCTCCTTGCCGCCGGTGATGTTCCACAGCAGCCAGCTGTCGGTGTTGCCGAAGAGGGCGTCGCCGCGTTCGGCGGCCTCCCGCACCCCGTCGACGTTCTCCAGAATCCATTGGATCTTGCCGCCGGAGAAGTAGGTGGCCGGCGGCAGTCCCGCCTTGCGCCGGATCGTCTGTCCACGCTCGTCACGATCGAGGGCGGAGGCGATCCGATCGGTACGGGTGTCCTGCCACACGATCGCGTTGTAGTAGGGCCGGCCGGTCCGCCGGTCCCAGACCACCGTGGTCTCCCGCTGGTTGGTGATCCCGACCGCGGCCAGGTCACTCGCCGACAGGTTCGCCTTCTGCATGGCCGTGCGCACGACGGTGACGGTCCGGTCCCAGATCTCGATCGGGTTGTGCTCGACCCAGCCGGCCCGCGGCAGGATCTGCTCGTGCTCCAGCTGGTGCCGGGCCACCTCGTTACCGCCATGGTCGAAGATCATGAAACGGGTGCTGGTGGTCCCCTGGTCCACTGCGCCCACGAAGTCAGCCACGGGTCGCCTCCACTTCTGCCTCGTCTCTCGGTGTCGGGACGCGGCCCACCTCCGGCTCTTCGGCCGACGGCAGGAAACGCCCGATCAGAGTCTGGTACAAGCCGGCGCCCACGATGCCACCGATGACCGGCCCCACGATCGGGATCCAGAAGTACAGATACCCCGTCTGGTCGCGGAACGCTCCCCCGTAGCCGGTGAGGAAGCTGGCGAGGCGCGGACCGAAGTCACGGGCCGGGTTGATCGCGTAACCGGCGTTCGTCCCCCACGCCATGCCGATCGCGACCACGAGCAGGCCGACCACGACCGGGCCGAGGTTGGCACCGGGCGCGGTGTTGGCCATGTCGGTCAGCGCCAGGATGACGAAGAGCAGGATGGCCGTACCGATGATCTGGTCCCGGAAGGCGCCCCATTCGCTGACCGGGAGCGTCCCGTTGCCCGGCAGCGTCGAGAAGACGCCCTGCGTCTTGATCGTCAGGCCGGGGTCGGCGGCGTGCAGGACCTCGGTGTAGTTCCAGCGCACCAGGAGCGCGGCCAGGAACGCGCCGAGAGTCTGTGCGAGCGCGTACGGGGCCACCTTCCGCCAGGAGAAGCCCTTGAAGACGGCGAGGGCGATGGTCACCGCCGGGTTGAGATGCGCGCCGCTGATCCGCGCCGCGACGTAGACGCCGAGGGTGACGCCCAGGCCCCAGGCCCAGGCGATGCTGTCGTGGTCGCCGATGCCGGCGGCGGCGACCTGCGCCACCACCCCCACACCGAACAGAATGAGAATCATGGTGCCGGCGAACTCGGCCGCGAGCTCACCGGCGAGTCCTGGAACCTTGAGTCGTGTAGCCATGCTCCCTCCAATCGCTGCCTGGACCGTATGAAGGGGCGCGGACGGCGGCAATGAACGCCGGTCGGCATTGTCGAACATCAATTACTGCGGGTCGTCACGCAGTGGCATAGAGTCCGAAACATGCCCGGTACGGTGCAGTCGATCGAGCGAGCGGCCGCGATCCTGCGGACGCTCGCCGGCGGGCCCGGCCGCCTCGGGCTCAGCGAGATCGCCCGCACGCTGGACCTGGCGAAGGGCACCACCCACGGCATCCTGCGCACCCTGCAACTGGTCGGGTTCGTCGAACAGGACCGGGTCTCCGGGCATTACCAGCTCGGCGGGGCCCTGCTGCATCTGGGCACCAGCTATCTCGACATCAACGAGCTGCGGTCCCGGTCGATCAACTGGGCCGACCCGCTCGCCGCCCGCAGCGGGGAGGCGGTCCGGATCGGCACCGTCCTCGAGGGCCGGGTGCTCGTCGTGCACCACGTGTTCCGGCCGGACGACACGTTCCAGACCCTCGACGTCGGCACCCTGCTGCCCCTGCACGCCACCGCCCTCGGCAAGGTGCTGCTGGCCTACCGGGCCGGTGGCCCGGTGCCCGACCTGGAGACCTTCACCCGGCTCACCCTCACCGATCCGCGTGCGCTCACCACCGCGCTGGAGGGGGTACGCGACGCCGGCTGGGCCGGTGAGGTCGAGGAGTTCCTGCTCGGCCAGGCGTCCGTCGCGGCGCCGATCCGTGGCTACGGCGGCCTGGTGGTCGGCGCGATCGGGATCTCCGGCCCGGTCGACCGGGTCTGCGACAGCCGCTACCGTCCCCGGGCCCCGCTCGTCGACTACGTCCGCGACGCCGCCCGCGCGATCTCCCGCGACCTGGGGGCGACCCGATGACCGACCGGTACGTCGTCGCGATCGACCAGGGCACCACGTCCACCCGGTGCATCGTGTTCGACCGGCGCGGGCAGCTCGTCTCGCTCGCCCAGCAGGAGCACAAGCAGTACTTCCCGCGGCCGGGCTGGGTCGAGCACGACGCCATGGAGATCTGGCGCAACGTCGAGCGCCTCGCCCCGCGGGTCCTGTCCCGCGCCGGGATCGGCCTCGACCAGGTGGCGGCGGTCGGCATCGCCAATCAGCGGGAGACGACCGTCATCTGGGACCGCCGCACCGGCGTGCCGGTCGGCCGGGCGATCATCTGGCAGGACACCCGGACCGACGCGCTGGTGCACTCGCTTCTCGCACAGCCCGGTGCTTCCGACATCTCCGAGATCTCCGGCCTGCCGCTGGCGACGTACTTCTCCGGGCCGCGCCTGCGCTGGATCCTCGACCACACCCCCGGCCTGCGGGAACGCGGCGAACGCGGCGAGGTGCTCTGCGGCACCATGGAGACCTGGCTGATCTGGAACCTGACCGGCCGCACCCAGCACGTCACCGACGTGACCAACGCCAGCCGCACCATGCTCCTCGACGTGCGGTCCCTGGACTGGTCCCCGCGGGCGCTCGACTTCTTCGGCATCCCCCGCGCGATGCTGCCGGCGGTGCGGCCGTCCATCGGCGGCTTCGGCACCGCGTCGGAGGGCTTCCCGGGGGTACGCATCGGCGCCGCTCTCGGCGACCAGCAGGCGGCCCTGTTCGGGCAGACGTGCTTCACCCCCGGCGAGGCGAAGTGCACGTACGGCACCGGCAGTTTCCTGCTCCTGAACACCGGCCCCGACCTGGTCCGCTCGGACAACGGGCTGCTCAGCACGGTCGCCTACCAGATCGCGGGTGCCCCGGCCGTCTACGCGCTGGAGGGCTCGATCGCGATCACCGGCTCGCTGGTCCAGTGGTTCCGCGACCAGCTGGAGCTGATCTCCAGCGCGCCTGAGATCGAGACCCTGGCGCGGACCGTCGCCGACAACGGCGGCTGCTACATCGTCCCGGCGTTCTCCGGGCTCTACGCCCCCTACTGGCGCAGCGAGGCCCGGGGCGTCATCGTGGGCCTGACCTCGTACATCACCAAGGGCCACCTGGCCCGCGCGGTGCTGGAGGCGACCGCCTGGCAGACCCGCGAGGTGGTCGACGCGATGAACGCCAACTCCGGCCTCACCCTGACCACCCTCAAGGTCGACGGCGGGATGACCGCCGACAACCTGCTCATGCAGATGATCGCCGACGTGCTGGACGTGCCGCTGGTCCGCCCGCTCGCCGTGGAGACGGTGTCACTGGGCGCCGCGTACGCGGCCGGCCTGGCCGTCGGCTACTGGCCCGACCTGGACGGCCTGCGCAGCAACTGGCACATCGCCGGCCAGTGGATGCCGGCCATGGACCCGGGCGTCCGCGACCTCGAGTACGCCAACTGGCGCCGTGCCGTGGAACGCACCTTCGACTGGATCCAGCCCGCCTGACCGGCGATCCGCCCCGCCCTAGGCGGCGACCAGGCGCGGGTCGGCCTTGCGGAAGCCCTGGCAGTGGCCGCAGACCTGGTAGTAGGTGGCCGGTTTCACCGGGAACAGCGGGATGAAGAACAGGGTGAACCTGGTGGTGCGGCGCAGCAGATGCTGCGGGGCCTGCCAGCCGCAGATCTCGCAGTTGGCCACCCGGGCGCCCATCGCATGGTCCTTGCTTCGCAATCCGAACAACAGGAACAACGGACTTCTCCTCGGCTCGCGGGTGTGCGTACCCCATGGTCTTACCCACGGGCAAGCGGTACGTGCCTCCCGTCACGAAAACCATGTGCGCCGGAATCGGGCGGCCCGGGACGGAGTTCGCGCAGACATGACGACGATCGGACTCATCGGCAGCGGGAACATCGGCAGCACCGTGGCGCGGCTGGCGGTGGCGGCCGGGCACGACGTGGTGCTGAGCAACTCCCGCGGGCCGCAGACGCTGGAGGAACTGGTCGCCGAGCTGGGCCCGAAGGCCCGCGCGGCGACTCCGGCCGAGGCTGCCGCGGCCGGTGACATCGTGGTGGTGACCGTGCCGCTGCACGCCTACTCCGCCATCCCGGCCGGGCCGGTGGCCGGCAAGGTGCTGATCGACACGAACAACTACTACCCGGAACGCGACGGTGTGATCGCCGAGCTGGAGGACGGTTCCACCACCACCGGCGAGCTGGTGCAGCGGCACTTCGCCGGGGCGTCGGTGGTGAAGGCGCTGAACAACATCTGGTTCGAGCACCTGCGGACGCTGGCCCGGCCGTCCGGGGCGCCCGACCGGTCGGCGCTGCCGATCGCCGGGGACGACACGGCGGCCAAGAAGGCGGTCGCCGGCTTCCTGGACGGGATCGGCTACGACACGGTCGACATCGGGCCGCTCGCGGAGAACCGGCGCACCCAGCGGGACACCCCGGTCTACGTCGCCCCGTACGGCGCCTACGGTGTCCCGGTGGGCACCCCGGCGGGCGCACAGGCCGTCCGTGACCTGGTGGCCGCCGCCTGACCTCGTCCTGATGGCGCCCGCCCGCGCCGTCCGACCCGTACCGGGTGGGAGTTTCTTCCGATGTCCCGGACCCGCCGCTCTCGGTAGCGTCGCGGGCAGCGGGCAGCGAACGGGGTGGGGGAGGGCGTATGCAGGACCAACAGGTGGACCTCACCGTCACCGTGGAGTGGACGGGTCCCGATGAGGTGGTGGCCCGGGTGGGCGGTGAACTCGACATCCGGACCGTCCCGCCGATGCTGCGGGAACTGGGCGGGCTGCTCGGCGACGACGGTCCCGCCCTGATCCGGCTGGATCTGTCCGGTGTCGAGTTCTGCGACCATGCCGGGCTGCGGGCGCTGCACATCCTGGAGACGACCGCCGGGGCGGGACGGGTGTCCATCGTCGCCGCCCACCCGGCGGTCGACATGATCCTGCGGCTGTGCGGTCTCAGCACGTTCCTGGGCCATCCGGCGGGCGCGCCCGCCTGCACCGGCTGATCGGCCGACCCCGCCCGGTACCTGTCCGCCGGCCCCGGCACGGCCCATGATGGAGGTGTGGGCCTTCCTCCCGGGAGTGGGCGGATCACAGCCGAGGTCCTGCGGATCGCGGCGATGCCGTCCGGCGTCCGGCAGCGGGCCGAGGCGCTGATCGAGGCGCTGCGCCCGGTGCTGCGGCACGACGCGGCCTGGCTCAGTCTGCTCGATCCGGAACGCTGGGTGCAGGAACCGGTGGCCGCGCACGGCCACCAGCAGCGGGTGCTGCGCCACCTGGCGAGTGCGGCGTTCATGGTCGACGTGATGCGGGTCGGCATGCATCGGCAGCACCGGCCGATCCGGGTGTTCGACTCGCCGGTCCCGGTGTCCGAGCTGCCCGTGTGGGTCGACTACTTCGCCCCGGCCGGGCTCGCCGAAGGGGTGTCGATCCCGCTGGTCACGGCGGACGGCCGCTATCTGGGGCTGCTCGGCGCGCACACCGAGTCGCCGGAGCCGCTCGGCGACGACGCCTTGGACCTGCTGGTCATGCTCACGCCGCTGATCGCGCACGCGGTGGACCCCCTGCGCACGCTGACGACCCTGGCCGGGATGGTCCGGGACGCGCGGGCCGGGGTGGTGCTGACCCGGGCCGGGCGGTCCGAGGAACTGCCGGGGATGCCCGGCGCCCGGGCCGTGGGGGTGTCACCGGCCGTGCTGGACCTGGTCGGGTCGCTGCTGACGCCGGGCCGGACGTGGGCGCGGTTCCTGGTGCCGGGTGAGGATCGGCCCGGACACGGCACCCTGCTGCAGGCGACGGCGCTGGCCTGCCCGCCGGAGCCGCCCGGCCATCACCGGGCCATGGTGCTGTTCGGGCCACCGCCGCAGACGTACGGCCTGACCGCCCGCGAGTTGCAGGTTCTCGGACTGGTGGTGGAGGGGCACACCAACGCCGCGATCGCCGTCGCCCTGCACATCACGGCCCGGACCGCGGTCGGGCACCTGGAGCACATCATGCGGAAACTGGGCGCCGAGTCGCGGACCGCGGCGGCGGTGCGCGCCGATCGGCAGGGCCTGTACGTGCCGTCCGGTCTCCTCAGGATCTGAGCAGCGCCCACACGATCTTCCCGGCCCGGGTGGGGAGGGCGCCCCACACGTTGACCGCCGCGTCGACGATGCGCAGGCCGTACCCGCGTTCGGTCAGCGGGTTCTCCATCTCGCGGCGGATCGACGGCAGCACCGGCGACCCGTCGACCACGGCCAGGTGCAGCAGCGCGCCCGCGTCCCGGCGCGAGATCAGCACCTCGATCGGGGTGCCGGCGTGTTCGGCCGCGTTCACCACCAGCTCGGAGACGACCAGCCGGGCCCGGGTCACCAGCGGGGCCATCCCCCACTGTTCGCAGGCGGTGGACACCATGTGCCGGGCGCGGGCGGCGGCGGCGGTCTCCGGGGGCAGGTGCAGGCGTACCCGGTCGATCCGCGGGCGGGTGCCGGTCAGGAACGAGCGGGCCAGCGGGACCGAGGGGAACGCCGGGACCAGACGGCCGGCCGGTGCGCCGCTGAGCCGGGCGGACAGATCGGAGTGGTCGGGCAGGCAGGCGGCGACCCGTACGGCGGGCTCCATCCGCTCGCCGTGCGCCGCCGCGGTCAGCCAGAGGGGCGCACTCATCGCGCCCGGGTCGTGCAGGCCGCTCAGGTCGAGCAGCAGACCGGCCGGATGGTGTGACATGCATGTGTTGAGCAGCCCGAACGCGACCGGCCAGAGTGCCCTTTCCCAGACACCGCGCACGGTGAACTCGACGACCCAGGTCTCGTCGTCCACCATGGCTGTGACCGAAGGGCCGGACATCGGCTCGTCCCCGTCTCCGCAGATCTCTCCAGGAAACTAGCCAAGCCTGCGCTGCGACGCCAATCCCTCGACGGGGCATGGCACGACCCGTCGGCGGACGGGCCGTGCCATGCCGGTATCAGCGGAACGTGTCGTGGGTGATGTATCGACCCGTCGGTGGGGTGACCGTGGTGCGGTTGGCGCCCGGCTCCCAGGTGACCGTCCCGTCCGGGTCCCTCTTGACGTACTTGAACTCGACGGTCGTGTTCGGCGGCAGGCTCACCGTGCCGGACCAGACCGGGTAGCCGCCCGGGCCGAGCGCGACCGCCCGGGCCGGATCCCAGCCACCCAGCTCGGGCAGGTTGCCGACGACGGACACCTGCTGGCCCCATCGCGTCTCGGCGGTGACGTTGAAGGTCGCGGCGATGCGGTCCGGGTCCGGCCGGAAGGTGACTCCGAGGCCCTCGGTCACCGCGCCGGTGTTCACCGAGTACGCCAGACCGGCCGTCCCGGCGGCGTTCTCCACGCCGATGGTGGCGCCGGTGCCGGCCGCCTGTTCTCCCGACAGGCCCCGGTAGCGGTACGTGACCGTGCCGTCGGCGTGCAGGGTGGCGCTGACCGAGATGCGGCCGCCGCCGTGGCCGAAGAACCGCACGTCACGCCACTCCACCACGAACGTGTCCGCGGTGCCGGCGGTGAAGACGCCGGCCTGCTCGTCGACCACCAGGTCGTCCCAGAACGCGAACAGCGCGTCGTTCGGGTCGGCGGCGTCGGGCAGGGCGGTGTTCTGGTAGACGGCGCTCACCGGGCCGAAGCCGATCACGCCGTTCGTGCTGATCCAGGCACGGGTGCGGGTGGTGCCGTAGTGGGTGACCGGGAACGGCAGGGTCACCTCGGTGACCACGTCGTCGCCGGTGATCGGCAGACGCTCGGTGCCGGGCCGGTAGTCCCCGGTCGCGGGGGCGCAGCGGTAGCCGTACCCGTCGGCGATCTGCCGCAGCGCCACGTCGACGGTGACCTCGGCGCTGACCGTGAGTGACCGGTTCTCGGCGGCGAAGCAGCCGCCCGTGGGACGGATCGTCAGCTCGTAACCGCCGACCGGCGCGGCCAGGCGGAACCGGCCGTCGGCAGCCGTGGTGACCGTCACCGGGGTCCCGGTCAGCGCGACCGTCACCCCGGACAGCGGCGTGCCGGCACCGGTGACCACACCGGACACGATGCCGGAGGCGCCGGCGGACAGTGCCGGATCGACGACCCGGGTGTCACCGGCGGTGATCGTCACGTCGGTTTCGAACGTCTCGTAGCCGAACGGGGCGACCCGGATCCGGTAGGCGCCGGCCGGCAGCCGGCCGAAACGGTAGGCGCCGTCCGCGGCGGTGGTCACCGTCCGCGACGCGGTTCCGGTCACCCGCACCGGCACACCGCCCAGGGGTACGCCGCCCGCCCGCACCGTCCCGGCGAGGCTGCCGGACGGGCTCACCGCGAGACGGACGGCCGCGTACGCGTCGAGCCGGCCCTGCCCGTACACGTTGTTGTCGTCGGCCGTCCCGCCGCAGGCGGTGTCGTCGGTGTCGATCGCCGTCTCGTCCAGGATCGTCCGGGTGGCGCCGATGTCCCGGCGCAGCGACGGCACCGCCGACCAGATCAGCGCGACCGTCGCCGCGGTGTGCGGCGAGGCCATCGAGGTGCCGCTGTACGACGCATAACCGCCGCCCGGCACGCTGGACCGCACGTCCACGCCGGGCGCCGACAGGTCCGGTTTGACGCCGCCGTCCTGGCCGGCCCCGCGGCTGGAGAACGAGGCGATCACGTCGTCGACGTCGGTGGCGCCGGACGCGTACGTGTCGGCGTAGGACCCCGGGGTGCCGGAGGTGTCGCAGCCCGGCCCGGCGTTGCCGTTGGAGAACGCCGGGAAGATGCCGGCCGCCGCCCACGACCGCACCACGTCGGAATACCACGGGTCGAAGCCCGCGCCGCCGCCCCACGAGTTGTTGACGACGTCCGGTGCCAGGTCGGGCCGCGGGTTCTGCCCGTTGCGGTCGGTCGGCGCGACCATCCACTGACCGGCCGCGAGCAGAGCGCCGATCGAGCAGGAACCGTCCTCGCAGCCCTTCGCGGCGATCCAGGTGACGCCCGGCGCCACCCCGATACCGCCGGTCCCGGCCATCGTGCCCATCGTGTGGGTGCCGTGGCCGTTGTTGTCGCACGGGGCCGCGCCGGCGCAGAGGCCGGTCGGGTCGAACCAGTGGTAGTCGTGGGTGACGCTGCCGTCCGCCTGCCAGCCGCGGTAGCCGGCGGCCAGGGCCGGATGGTCGAACTGGACGCCGGTGTCGATGTTCGCCACCACGACGCCCCGCCCGCGGACGTCGTTCTCGTTCCACACGCGGGGCGCGCCGATCCGGTCGACGTTCCACTCCACGGCGTCGACGGTCGCCTGCACGGCACCGGCGGCCGGGGCCGGCAGGGTGACCGGGGTGTCCGGCAGCACCGCCTTCACCTCGGGCCGGGCGGCGACGTCGGCGAGCAGGTCCGCGTCGCCGGTGACCCGGACGGTGTCGGCGATCCAGTAGGTGTCGAAGTCGGCCCCACGGCTGGTCAGCAGCTTGCGCAGGCCTCGCTGACTGCGGGCGGCACCGTCGCGCGCGGCCCGGTGGACGGCCTCGGCGCGGGCCTTGCCCCGGGCCTTCGCGGCCGGGCCCAGGTCGGTCCCGCCGCGCAGCAGCACCCAGAACGACGTCTCCTTCCCGCCCTCGACGGCCGCGCTCACCGCACCGTCGATCTTCGGGTCAGGGCCGGGGCCGGCCGCCGCCGCCGGCACACCGGACAATGTGGACGCTGCGAGCACGAGCACGGCGAGGCTCGCGCCGGCCGCCCACCTCCGCGGTCTTCTCGAACTCGGGCCGCTCCGGTCCTGCCTCATGTCTTCCTCCGGGGTCGCTCGATGCGGTCGAATGCCGCGGCTCACTCCGCCGGGAACGGAGATCGCCGCGGTCATGGCCGGCCGGACCACGGTTTTGGACACTATTGATTTCCCTGAGTCTCTGCAAGTTCTTGCAGATATTTCAGTTTGTTTCAGACCGATGTCAATGTCGTCGTATAAATGAAGTCCGCAGGTGAAGGCAGGGATCAGAATCCCGCCGGTACGCGGCGGATCCGCCTGTCACGCCGATGACGACAATCACTTCCTCGCCTCTATTGCCCGCACATGACAGCAAGAAGTTGCAGACGTTTCAGGAGTTACCAAGCCGGTCAGCGGACCGCGGTGAGGCGGGCGACGGTGCGCTGCTTGAAGGCGAAACCCTGTTTGGCCGCGTCCCGGAGGTGGGCCACCAGCGGTGAACGGGAGCGGCGCGCCCACGGGACCGGCACCTCGGTGGTGCCGTACTTCTGCTTGTACGCGTTACCGCCGACGAAGTCGAACTCGGTGACCCCGCGCGCCCTGGCCCACCGCAGGGCGTGCCAGATCAGCGTCTCGTTGGGGCGCAGGTGCTGCGACGTCCGGTAGCTGGCGCCGCCCCAGAAGTACATGGCGCGGTGGTGCCACGGGAGGATCGCGGTGGCGATACTGCGGCCCTCCGGGTCACGGGCGCGCAGCAGCAGTACCCGTCCGGTGGGACCGAGGTGACGGATCAACGACCGAACTCTTTCCACCGAATAGGTCGGTACCAGATTCTGTTTGGCGAATACGTCGCGCAATTGATCGTAGAATTCGTCGGCGAATGCGGGATCGGCGTCCACCTCCTCGACGGTGACGCCCGACTTCGCGGCCTTGCGGATGTTTCTGCGGCACGCGCTCGCCATCGCGCCGAACAACGCGTCCTCATCCGGATTCAGATCGATCACCGCGGTCGGCGCCTCGTCCCAGCGCAGGCCGAGGCCGGGCAGATCGGCGGGCGTGAGGCCGCGGTCGCGGATCTCCAGGTGCACGGCGCCGGCTTCACCGAAGGCGAACGGCATCAGGGCACCGAGCGCGGCCCGGCGGGAGACGTCCGGCCGGAGGGTGAATCCGAGGTACGACGTGGTCCATCCGGCCATCGGACTGCCCAGGATACGCATACCGAAGCGCCTGCTCAGGAGCCCGGTGAAGTGCCCGACCGGCTGACCCGAGTCGGTGACGACGGCGAACAGCGGCTCGGCGTTCTGGCACTCGGCGATGAACCGGAGCCACTCGGGAGTGTGGAAGATCAGCCGATCCGGGTAGGTCGCCCGGTCAGCCCAGAGAGCGGCGTCAGGCTGCACCCGGTGCAGTCGCAACATGAGGGGTCCCCCATCGAATTATGGTCCGGCGGGCCTGATGATGCTCAACCATAAGTCCATTCCGCAAGAAGCCGAACGGGCTATTCGTAATTGATGCGAATAATACTCGCGTTCATTATGACAATTGCTACTGACGCTCCCCGGGACGCATTTGCGAAGGTGGGTGAGTGCCACGGGGCGATGCCGGCGTGGCCGCGACCTGTCGAACGAGCGGGAGGGTGCCGATCGCATGCAGACGGCGATCAGACGACGCCTGAACGAACTGGGACTGCGCAGTCGCCTGCGGGCACGGCCCCGGTTGCAGGGACGGATCCTGGCCCCGGCCGGGCTGCGGCACCGGCTGCCCAGTACCCCCGGCCTCTACTTCCCCTTCTACCACGACGTCCCCGCCGAGTACGCCCGGGACCTGCGCCACCACCTGCGCGCCCTGCAGCGGATCGGCCCGATGGTCGCCTGGGACGAGGCGATGCGCATCCTGACCGGCGCGCAGCCGCTGACCGGGCCGGTGTTCTGCCTGTCCTTCGACGACGCCCACCCGACCTGGCGTGACGTGGCCGCGCCGGTACTGCTGGAGATGAGGGTCCCGGCGATGTTCTTCCTGACCTCCGGCATGGTCGGGCAGCCGGGGAACCTGACCTGGAACGACTGCCGTGACCTGGTGGCGGCCGGGTTCGACTTCGGCTCGCACACGGTCACCCATCACCGGCTGGCCGACCAGGACGACACGACCGCGGCCCGGGAGATCGTCGACTCGAAACGCGAGATCGAGGACGAGCTCGGCGTGCAGATCCGGGACTTCGCCGCGCCGTACGGTCATCCGGCCGTCGACTACCGCGAGCGGGACGTGACCGTCGCCCGGGACGCCGGGTACCGCAGTTTCTCCAGCACCCTGCGCCCGGCCATGCACGCCGGCGACTCCCCGATGTGCATCCGCCGGCAGGGTCTGCACCCGGCCTGGCCGATCCTGGCCGTGAGGACCCGTGTCCATGACTGACATCCGGACCGACGCCCGTATCTACCTGTCCCCGCCCGACGTCGGGGACCTGGAGCGCAAGCTGCTCCTGGACGCCTTCGACTCGAACTGGGTGGCCCCGGTCGGCCCCGACCTGGACGCCTTCGAGGAGCAGGTGGCCGAGCGGGTCGGTGTGCGGCACGCGGTGGCGCTGAGCAGTGGCACGGCCGCGCTGCACCTGGCCCTGATCGCGGCCGGCGTGCGGCGCGGCGACACCGTGCTGGTGCCGTCGTTCACGTTCGCCGCGACCGCGAACGCGGTGGTCTACCTGGGGGCCCGGCCGGTCTTCGTGGACTCCACCCCGGACAGCTGGAACGTGGACCCGGAGCTGGTGATCGAGGAACTGCGGGCCCGGGCCGAACGCGGGAACCTGCCCCGGGCGGTGATCGCGGTCGACATGTACGGCCAGTGCGCCGACTACGCCCCGCTGCTGGAGGCGTGCGACCGGTACGGCGTACCCCTGATCGAGGATGCCGCCGAAGCCCTCGGCGCCACCTATCGCGGAAGGCCGGCCGGGTCGTTCGGGCTGGCCGGGGTGCTGTCCTTCAACGGCAACAAGATCCTCACCACCGGTGGCGGCGGAATGCTCGTGACCGACGACGGGCGGGTCGCCAAGCAGGCCCGGCACCTGTCCACCCAGGCCCGCGAGCCGGTCGCGCACTACGAGCACCGGATGATCGGCTACAACTACCGGCTCAGCAACCTGCTCGCCGCGGTGGGCCGGGGCCAGGTGCAGCGGCTGGATCAGATGATCGCGGCCCGCACGGCGACGTTCGCGTTCTACCGGGCCGAGCTGCCGGACCTGACGTTCATGCCGGTCGCCGCCTACGGCACACCCAACCACTGGCTGACCTGCGTGCTCGCCGACGACGAGGGACACCGCGACCGGCTGCTCGCCGCGCTCAACGGCCGCGACATCGAGGCCCGGCCCGCCTGGAAGCCGATGCACCTGCAACCGGTCTTCCAGGACTGCGTGATGCGCGGTGGCGAGGTGTGCGCCGACCTGTTCCGCCGCGGGGTGTGCTTGCCCAGTGGATCCGCTCTGACCGACCACGACCGGAGACGCGTCGTCGACGCGGTTCGGGAGGGCTGAGGCGCCATGCACATCGTCTACATCCACCAGTACTACTGCAATCCGCGGATGGCCGGCGGGATCCGCTCGTACGAGCAGGCCCGCCGGCTGGTGGCGCGCGGGCACACGGTCGACGTGATCACGACGGACATCACCCCGGGGGCACGGCAGCTGGGCTGGACCACGACCGTCGAGGACGGCGTGACCGTCCACTGGTTCCGGGTTCCGTACAACAACGACATGTCGTATGCCCGCCGCCTGCGGGCCTTCGCCGAGTTCATGGTGGTGGCCGCCGTGAAGGCGGCGAAGCTGCGCGCCGACCTGGTGTTCGCGACCAGCACGCCGCTGACCGTGGCGGTGCCCGGCGTGATCGCCGCGAAGCTGCGCCGGGTGCCGTTCGTCTTCGAGGTCCGCGACCTGTGGCCCGAGGTGCCGATCGAGATGGGCGCCCTGCGCAACCCGGTGCTGCGGCGGGTGGCCGGCGGGCTGGCGAACTTCGCCTACCGCAACGCGTCCGAGGTGATCGCCCTCTCCCCCGGTATGGCCGACGGCGTCGTCGCCCGCCGGCCGGGCACCCCCACCACGGTCATTCCGAACGCCGCCGACCTCGATCTGTTCCGGGTCGCCCCGGAGCAGGTACGCCGGTTCCGCGCGGCCCACGACTGGCTCGGCGACCGCCCGCTGATCGTCTACACCGGCGCCCTGGGCGTGGTGAACGGCGTGGAGTACCTGGTCCGGGCCATGCACACGGCCACGAAGGTGGACCCCGACCTGCGGTTGCTGATCGTCGGGCACGGCAAGGAGTGGGAGCCGACGAAGACGCTCGCCGCCGAACTGGGGCTGCTGGACCGGGTCGTGCACATGTGGGAGAAGGTGCCGAAGTCGCAGCTGCCGGTGATCCTCGGCGCGGCCACCATGTCCAGCAGCACCGTCCGCCCCATCCGCGGTCTGTGGGACAACTCGGCGAACAAGTTCTTCGACGCCCTCGCCGCGTCCCGGCCGATCGCCATCAACTACGGCGGTTGGCAGGCCGACCTGCTCCGGGAGACCGGGGCCGGTCTGGTGCTCGATCCGGTCGACACCGAGTCCGCCGGCGCCGAACTGGCCCGGCACCTGCGCGACGAGCTGTGGCTGAAACAGGCCCGGGACGCCGCGCACCGGCTGGCCGTGGAGCAGTTCTCCCGCGACCTGCTCTTCGAGAAGTTCGAGGCCGTGCTCAACCGGTCCGCCCGGTGCGACACCGAGCCCGCCCATACCTGAGATTTCGGGGGAACCACCGTGGAACTGCGTGCGTACGTCCGGGCCTGCCGGCGCCGATGGCCCTGGCTGCTGGTGCCGGTACTGGTCGCGGCCGGCATCGCGGCCGTACTGACCATGGCCGGCGCGCCGGGCCACAAGTCGTCGATGGTCCTGTACGTCAGTTCCGGCAACGCGGATCCGGACTCGGGGGCACGGCGGCTCAACTCGTACATCGCGCTGCTCACCGGTCCCCGGGTGGGGCAGGCCGTGGTCGACCGGATGGGCCCGGAGGTCACCGTCGAACAGGTGCAGAAGAGCCTGTCCGCACAGATCCGGGAGGGCACCGACCTGCTGGAGGTCTCGGCCGTCGACTCCGACGCCGACCGCAGCAGGCAGATCGTCACGACCGCCGCGTCGGTGCTGGTCGGCCTGGCCCGGCAGATCGGCGCCCCGGCCGACCCGGATGCCGGCCCCGCCACCCAGGTGTCGATCGTGCAGGACGCGGTCACCGTCGAGGAGCCGGACAACCTGACCCGCAACGCCGGTTTCGCCGCGGTGCTGGGCCTGCTGATCGGGGCCGGTGCGGTCGCCGGGAAGGAGGCCACCGGCCGTACGGTCGCCGAGGAGGACGATCTGCGCCGGCTCGGCCTCGACGCGGTCGGGACGATCTCGATCGGCGGCCGGTCCCGTGCCGGCCATCCGGATCAGGCGCTGGCCGAGGCGTTCCGCCGGTTGCGCAGCCTGCTGCCGGTGCTGGCCGAGCACCCGGCCATGACGGTCCCGGCGCGGGGCCGTTCGCTGCTGCTGACCGGTGCCGGCCGCAAGGAGGGCACCACGGCCGTCGCCTGCGGCCTGGCCATAGCGATGGCCGAGACCGGCGCGCGGGTGGTGCTTGTCGACGCGAACATGCGGACGCCCGGGATCGGGCGTTACCTGTCCCTGGACGCCGCACCCGGTCTGGCCGAGGTGCTGGCCGGCACGGCCCGCGTGCCGGACGTGCTCCAGGACTCGCTCGGCGGCCGGGTGACGGTGCTGCCGGCCGGCGAGCACGCGCCCGACCCGGGTGAGCTGCTGGCCTCACCGCGGCTGGGCGCGACGGTACGGACCCTGACCGAACGCTACGACATCGTGCTCGTGGACGGCCCGGCACTCCAGGGTGTCGCCGACGCGACCGTGATAGGGCAGGTCACCGACAGCGCGCTGCTCGTGGTGCGGGCCGGCCGGACCCGGACCGCGGAGGTGGAGAAGTCGATCGACCTGCTCCAGCGGGTCGGCGCGAAACTCGCCGGCGCGGTGCTGAACGCGCTGCCGCGCAAGCTGCCGCAAAACGGCTCGTGGCAGGGCCCGGCCGAGGTGAGCACCGGGATGGACAGTCCCGACCTGGTCTTCGGGCTGGACCCGACACAGTCGCCGCGTCTGGACGACACGTTCGTGTCGCTGCCCGTGGTCGGTACCGCGCGGGGCCGGGCGAAGGTGGCCGACGCGGAGAACGAGCACTCCCCCGAAGTACCGGCTCAGCGCAGCGGTGCCGACGACGACGCCGACGAGGAGCAACAGCGCAGTGAGTGAGCTACGGATCGGGAGCCCCACGGCCGGCCCGGTCGCCCTCGCCGGGAAGGTGCTGCGGGAACCGTCCGTCCAGCTGCTCGCCTCGCAGGTGCTGACCGGGGTGGTGGCGATGGCCGCGAACATCCTGATGGTCCGGTCGCTCAGCCCGGCCAACCGGGGCGAGGTGGCGCTGCTGCTCCAGGTGGTCTATCTCGCCACCCAGCTGCTGCTCCTCGGCACCGAGCGCAGCTTCGTGGCGGCCTACCACAACGTGTCGCCGGCGCCCGCCGTTCGTGCCTACGCGCGGCTGCTCGCCGTACCCTGCCTGCTGTTCCTCGGTGGTGCGGTGATCTGGCAGGTGGCCGCACCCGCGCATCTCACGCCGGGTCCGCTGATCGTCGCGATGCTGGCCTGGTTCGCCCTGATCGAGGCGACCAGCCTCGCCACCCGGTCGATCGCCATCGCGGTGGGCCGGGTCCGGGACTTCCTGCTGGCCCGGGTGCTCGAGGCGCTGCTGCTGTTCACCATGCTGATCGGGCTCTACCTGGGCCACGCCGACCACCCGGAGTGGTGGTTCCTGGCCTACCTGATCGCCGGTGCCACACCGACCGTCGTCTACCTGGTGATCTGGCTGCGACTGCCGATCGTCGCCGGCTCCGGTGCCGTCCACCCGGACCAGAACCGCCAGGTCCGGCGGGAGGGACTGGCGCTGTTCCCGGCCGCCCTGTCCAACATGGCGATGCTGCGGGTGGACCGCCTCGTCATCCCGGCGCTGGCGTCGACCGCGGCGCTCGGCCACTACACGTCGGTGGCCACCATGACCGAGCTGTTGGCGTGGCCGATCCGGGCGTACGCCGACTCGCGTCTGGGCCGGTGGCGGGTCTCGCACAACGAGGGCGCCCTGAAGGCGGCACCGATCGTGGCGGCCGTCGCCGTCTACGTGCTGGTGGTGGTCCCGTTGGTGGCCGGCGGCCTGTACCTGCTGGTCGAGCCGCTCTTCGGCCACGAGTACGCGGACGCCAAGGTGATCGTGCTGCCCCTGGTGGCGGCGGCCGGACTGTACGCGGTCTCCCGGATCAGCCTGGGCCTGCTGATCGCCAAGGGGCACGGCGGTCTCGTGTCGGCCGCCGAGATCGCCGGCTTCGTGGTGAGTTTCGCCGCCTACCTGCTGCTGATCCCCCGCCTCGGCATCCTCGGCGCGGCCTACGGCTCGCTCGCGGGATACGGCGCCTGCCTGGTGTTCGCGATGGTGGCGAGCCGGATCGTGGGCCGGCGGTGAACGTCGGTGGCCGGGCCTTCCTGGCGCCCGGCCTGCTGCTGATCCTCGTCGCGATCGGCGGACGGTACACCCTGGACCGGGCCGGGCTGCTCGAACTGGCATGGGTGGACCTGCGGGTGATCGGGCTGATCGTGGCGCTGGTGGTACTGGGGCTCGGCGCCGGCCGCACGCGGCGGCCGCCGATGCAACGGGAGGGCTGGCTGGTCGCCGCCCTGCTGTTCTTCCTGTTCCAGATCGCCTCGGGACTGTGGGCGCCGTCGGCCGCCCGGGTCGGCCCGCAGACGCTGGACCTGGTGCTGCTCGGGGTGCTGGTGGTGGCCTTCTACCGGTACTCGCTCGGTGACCCGGAGACGGTCGTCAGGTTCACGTTCCGGCTGTTCTTCGTCGCCGCGATCGTCTACGCGCTGGCCGCCATCTTCATCAGCGGGCCCGGTGAGCAGGGCCGCTACTCGGCGTTCGGCGGTGGCCCGAACGTGTTCGCCCGGATCGAGGTGCTCGGGGTGATCAGCGCGGTCGCCCTGTTCATGCTGACCGGCCGGATCCTGCCGCTGCTGGTGATCCCGCTCTTCCTGCTGGCCACGGTGCTGTCCGGGTCGCGGGGCACGCTGGTGGCCGGTGCGGTGGTCGGTTTCGTGGCAGTGCTGAAGCTGCGGCACCGGCTGCGCGGCGGGGCGATCGCCCTGGCGGCCCTGGTGGCGGTGGTCGCAGTAGGCGCCATCTGGGCTTTCGCCCCACCGGAGTTCACCGACCTGTTCCAGGAACGATTCGTTGAACAGACCGTGCAGGAACAATATCTCTCCGGGCGGACCGACATCTGGATGGCCGCCGTCGACATGTTCATCGACCACCCGATCGCCGGGGCCGGACTCGACGGCTTCTACGGCCTGATCGGGGTCAACCAGGCCGTCGAATATCCGCACAACTACGTGCTCGCGGTCGCCGCCGAGGGTGGGCTGGCCGGGCTCGGCCTGCTCACCGTCTCGATCGTGCTGTGGACCCGGATCGTCCGGGGCGGTGGCGCCCGTCCGCAGCTGACCGGGCTGGCCGTGGCGGCGACCGTCTTCGTGGCGCTGTCCGGCCTGTTCTCCGGCGACTACTACGACTCCCGCCTGGCCTGGATGTTCGCCGGCCTCGCCGCGGCCGCGGCGCTGGTCCCGGTGCCGGCCGGCGCGCGGGAACCGGCGGTGGCCCGGTGAAGCGGCGCACGATCCTCGCGGCCGGGCTCGGCGGGGCGCTGGTCGCCGGCGCGACCGGGCTGCACCTGGTCCGCGGCGCCGCCGAGGACGACGTCCCCGAACTGCGGGAGCCGATGCCCGCCGCGCCGCCCGCGGTGGAACAGGTCGCGAAGATCAAGCCGGTCGCGTACTGGACCGGGATCTTCATGAAGAGCTGGGACTTCGCGGACGGCAACGCGACACCGCTGAGCAGGTCCAAGGACAGCCGGGACCACTACGACCTGGCGTACGACGTCGACGCCTGCACAGCGATGTACCGGGCCACCGGCCAGCCACGCTACCTGGACCGGGGCCTGACGTGGCTGGAGAACGTGGTCGCCGCGGCGGTCCCGTCGACCTCGCTGGCGAAGAGTTCGTTCGCCGACCGCTACCAGGGCTGGGGATCGAGCCGGGCCGGCGGGGGCGGCGACGAGGTGCCGCTCTACGAGTCGTACCTGTGGCGCTACGGCACCGGCCTGCTGGTGGCTATGAAGGACCTCACCGACACGGGCTACCGGGCCCGGTTCGACCGGCTGCTGGCGTTCGCCGAGACGAACGTCTTCGACAAGTGGTTCACCCGCGGGACCAAGGACTACCTCTACCGCGAGCGCACCCACATGGCCGCGCACTGGGCACTGATCGCGATGAACGTCGCCCACCTCACCGGCGACCAGGCGCGCAAGGCCCGCTGCAACACGGTCGTCGACCACATCAGCTCCCAGTTGCGCGGGCAGCTGCGCCGTAACCCGGCCGAGCCGACCGCCTGGTTCTGGAGCGACGAGTGGGACTCGGCGAAACGGCCGGGCCAGGACGTCGGCCACGGCAACGGGGTCGTCACGTACGTGGTCGAGGCCCGCGACCGCGACCAGGGCTGGTCGGCCGCCGACGTGGCCGCGTTCTCGTCCCTGCTCACCAGGGTCATCTGGCCGGGCGGGACGACGTATCACGCCTATGTGGACGGCACCGGCACCGACAACGGCTGGTGGTCCGACGGCTTCGTGAAGCTGGGCCGCTACGACCCGGCCGTGCAACTACGGCTGGAGAAACACCAGGTGGTGAACGATCAGTTCGCCGCGAACATGGCGCTCAACGCCCGCCTGCTTCGGGCCTGAGCACCGGAAGGGACACCTGAGATGACGGCATCGCTGCTGGAACCGGCGGCACGCGAGTGGAAGGAGGCGCTCCAGCACGTCAGACACGACATGTACCACGTGCCGGAATACGTCGTCCTCGACGCCCGGCTCTACGGCGGCGTCCCCGCCGCGTTCCACTACGAGCAGGACGGGCGGCGGTTGCTGATCCCGCTCATCCTGCGGGAGATCCCGGGCACGGACCTCAAGGACGCGATCTCACCGTACGGCTACCCGGGCCCGGTCAGTGACGCCGCACCGAACGACCGGTTCTGGCAGACGGCCTGCGCGGCCTTCGTCGGCGCGCTGCGCGAGGCGGGGGTGGTGTCCGCGTTCGTCCGGCTGCATCCGCTGCTGCACGGCCCGGCGCCGGCGCTGCGGGACCACGGCGCGCTGGTCCACCACGGCGAGACCGTGTCGATGGATCTGACCGTCTCCGAGGAGGAGATGTGGAAACAGACCCGCGCCGACCACCGCAACCACATCAACCGGGCGAAACGGGCGGGCACCGAGATCGTGTTCGACGACTGGGACCGGCTCGGCGAATGGGTGGAGGTCTACCACGACAACATGCGGCGGGTCGGCGCCACGTCGTACTACTTCTTCACCGCCGAGCACCTGTCGGCACTGCACGACGCGGTCGGTGACCGGATGCACCTGGTGGTGGCGCTGGAAGACGGCCAGGTCGTCGGGGGCAACACCTTCTTCTCGTACGACGGGATCGCCACCGGATACGTGTCGTCGACCCGCCGGGCCCCGAAACGGTACGCCGACGAACTGCTCTACGACTCGGTGCGCCGCTGGTGCGGCTCCCGCGGTGACCGGGTGTTCCACCTGGGCGGCGGCAAGGGCGGCGCGAACGACTCGCTGTTCTCGTACAAGGCCGGGTTCGCGCCGGGCCGGCACGCCTTCCACACCTGGCGGGTGGTCGCCGACCGGGACGCCTACCGGCGGCTGGTCCACGACCGCCGCCCGGACGCCGATCCGGCCGACCTGACCGTCACCTTCCCGGCCTACCGTTAGGAGCCCCCGTCATGCGGATCACCTGTGTCGGCGGAGGGCCGGCCGGACTCTACTTCGCGACCCTGGCCAAACTCGCCGACCCCGGCAACGAGGTCACCGTGCTGGAACGCAACCCGGCCGGCGTCACCTGGGGCTGGGGGGTGGTGTTCTGGGACGACCTGCTCGACGACCTGTTCCGGTACGACCCGGTCAGCGCCGAACGGATCTGGCAGGCCGCGTACAAGTGGGACGAGTACGAGGTCCGCGCCACCGGCAAACCCACCACCCATCTGGCCGGGTACGGCTTCAGCCTGGGACGCCACCGGCTGCTCGACATCCTGTCCGCGCGGGCCGTCGAGCTGGGCGTGAACATCACCTGGTCCGACGAGCTGACCGACCTCGCCGACCTGCCGCCGTCCGACCTGGTGGTGGCCTGTGACGGCGCCCGCAGCCGGATCCGGGAGGCGCACGCCGAGCACTTCGGCGCCGAGGTGGAGGTGGCCCGCAACAAGTACATCTGGCTGGGCACACCCAAGGTGTTCGACACGTTCACCTTCGGGTTCGAGCAGACCCCGGCCGGCTGGATCTGGTTCCACGCCTACCCGTTCGACGACAAGACGTCCACGTTCATCGTCGAGTGCACCCCGCAGACGTGGTCCGGACTCGGCTTCGACACCCTCGACGCGCGCGACGGCACCGAGCGGCTGCGGCAGATCTTCGCCTCCCATCTGGACGGCGCGGCACTCATCGACCATCGGGCCGAGGTCGGGCGTACCGGCTGGCAGAGTTTCCGGCGGGTCACCGCGCAGCGCTGGGACCACGGCAACGTGGTGCTGATGGGCGACTCCGCGCACACCACCCACTTCGCGATCGGCTCCGGCACCAAACTGGCCATGCAGGACGCGATGGCCCTGGCGGACGCGGTCGGATCCGGCGACGATCTGGCGGTGGCCCTGGAACGGTACGAGCACCGGCGCAAGGCGGCGATGGCTCCCCTCCAGCGGGCGGCCCGGGCCAGCAGCGCCTGGTTCGAGAAGATGCCGGAGTACGCCCACCTGCCGGCCGGCCGGTTCTCCTACGCCCTGTCGAACCGCCGCGGCGAATACCCCACCTGGCGGTACCTGCTGCACATGGCGACACAGAGCGCGATCCCCCGCACCCTGCTCCGGTGGACACTCAGCGCCCGCCGGTGGAGCCGGGCCCGCCGCCGGACCGACGCCGGTCAGGTGACCACCGGGCACGCGATCCTGCCCCACACCGCCTAGCACCCGACGAAGGGATGACCGATGGCCGAAGGCGCCCTGCTGGAACCCGCAGACCCGGCGTGGGCCGACGCGTTGCGGCGCGTCCACCACGACGTCTACCACCTGCCCGGGTACGTGACCCTCGACGCCCACCTGTCCGGTGGCACACCCGTCGCGTTCCGGTACGACGAGATGGGCCAGGTGCTGCTGCTGCCACTCGTGCTGCGGCCGGTCCCCGGCACCGGGCTGCGCGACGCGGTCTCCCCGTACGGCTACCCCGGCCCGGTCAGCGACGTCCCACCGGCCGACACCGGCTTCTGGACGCGCGCCGCCCGGCACATGGCGGCGCTGCTGCGCACCCACGACGTGATCACCGTCTTCGCCCGGCTGCACCCGCTGCTCCCGGCGCCGGTCGCCGCCCTGGCCGCGGCCCTTCCCGGCGCCGGGACGGTGGTGCACCACGGCGAGACGGTGTCGGTCGACCTCACGCTCACCCCCGACCAGCTGTGGCACGACACCCATCGCACACACCGCAACCAGATCAACAAGGCGGGCCGGGCCGGCGTACGGATCGTCGTCGACGACTGGGATCTGCTCGACGAGTGGGTGGGCACCTATCACGCGACGATGCGACGGGTCGGGGCGACGGACTTCTACTTCTTCGACGCCGGCCACTTCCACCGGCTGCGGGCCCGCCTCCGGGATCAGATCCATCTGGCGGTGGCCGTCCGCGACGGCGAGGTCCTCGGCGGGAACCTGTTCTTCGCCCACCGGGGCATCATGCAGACCCACCTCCAGTCCACCCGGGACGGCCAGATCTGGTGGGCGGACAAGCTGCTCTACCACGAGGTACGGCTGTGGGGCCGGGACCGCGGCCACCTGGTCCACCACATCGGCGGCGGGGTGGGCGGCGCCGACGACTCGCTGTTCCGTTACAAGGCGGCGTTCGCGGCCGGCCGGCAGGACTTCCACACCTGGCGGGTGGTCACCGATCCGGCCGCCGTCGAGAAACTGTGCGGTGTGCCGACGGAGGCGATGATGGCCGGCCGGTTCCCGCCCTACCGGTAGGTCTCCACCAGGCCGGCCAGGATGTCGTGGGTGCGGCGCAGGTCGGCCATCTGCGACTCGATGCGCCGCAACTCGCCGGTGAGCCGGTCGGCCAGCCACGGCGTACGGATCGACTCGTCGGCCACGCACGGCAGCACGTCCCGGATCGTCGCCGTCGACAGGCCGGCGGCGAGCAGGCTCCTGATCAGCGCGACGCGGTCGACGGCCGCCGCCGGATAGTGGCGCTGTCCGCCCGTACCCCGATCGCTCTGGAGAAGTCCCTGATCCTCGTAGTAGCGCAGCGAGCGTGCGCTCGCGCCGGTCGCCGCGCTGAGATCACCGATCCGCATGCCGTGTCTCCCCGCTCACAACGCTTGACCCTCACATCGATGTCAAGTCTTAGCGTTCCCCCATGACGACGACAAGCCCGCTGCGCACCCTTTCCGCGTCGACCTCGCCCTTCTCGGGCGGCGGCCCGCAGCTGACCTCGCCCTTCTCGGTCGGTGGTCTGCACCTGCCGAACCGGCTCGTGATGGCGCCGATGACCCGGTTCCGGTCGCCCGGCGGCGTGCCGACCGCCGAGGTCGCCGCCTACTACCGGCGGCGGGCGGCCGGCGGCATCGGCCTGATCGTCACCGAGGGCACGCTCGTCGGCCATCCGAGCGCGAGCCACGAGACCACCGTCCCGCGGATGACGGCGGGCCCGGCCGAGGAGGGCTGGCGGCAGGTCACCGCGGCCGTGCACGCCGCGGGCGGCCGGATCGCCGCCCAGCTCTGGCATCTCGGCAGCGAACGCCGGCCGATCGACGGCATCCCGGCCTGGACCCCGTCGACCATGTCGGTCGCCGACATCGACACCATCGTCGCCGCGTTCGCCGAGTCCGCCCGGGTCGCGGTCCGCGCCGGTTTCGACGCCGTGGAGATCCACGCCGCCCACGGTTACCTGCTCGACGAGTTCCTGTGGCCGGTCACCAACCGGCGCACCGACACCTACGGCACCGCGCGGGCCACCTTCCCGGCCGAGGTGGTCCGGGCCGTCCGGGCCGCGATTCCGGCCTCGACCCCTTTGATCGTACGGTTCTCCCAGTTCAAGGAGCGCGACTACGACGCCCGGATCGCCGCATCGCCGCACGAGCTGGAGTCGCTGCTCGCCCCGCTGGCCGCCGCCGGCGCGGACGTCCTGCACGCCTCCCAGCGGCGTTTCTGGGAGCCGGCGTTCCCCGGTTCGCAGCTGAATCTGGCCGGCTGGTCCCGCAAGCTGACCGGGCTCCCGTCGATCACGGTCGGCTCGGTCGGCCTGACCGCCGATCTCCCGGAACTCCCGCGCCTGCTCGCCGGCCTCTCCGACGGCGAGTTCGACCTGGTCGCCGCCGGCCGCATCCTGCTGGCCAACCCGACCTGGGGCCGGCTGCTCACCACGAACCGCCACACCGAGATCCGCAACTACCGAAAGTCCGACGAGGACGTCTACTTCTGACCGGCCGGCTCCCTCCAACGGGCCACTTCCGACAGGCCAGCCACTTCCGACAGGCCAGCCACTTCCAACCGGCCGGCCGTGATGACGCGGGCGAGATCAACGTTCTGCCGCGGTCCTCCCGACGGCAGCCGGCCCGCTACGCTGCGGCGCGTGCGCGATCCCGGTTTCCTCGATGCGGTCCGGTCGTCCTACGACCACGTCGCCGCCCACTACGCCACCCTCTTCAACGACGAACTCGCCGACGAGCCGATGCTGCGGAGCGTCCTGACGCTCTTCGCCGACCTGGTGACCGCACCCGGAACAGCACTCGCCGCCGACCCCGCCGACGGCTACGGACTCGGACCCGCCGGGCCCGGCCGGGTCGCCGACGTCGGCTGCGGGCCGGGCCACGTGACCGCGTTCCTGCGCAACCGGGGTCTGGACGTCTTCGGCGTGGACCTGTCCCCCGGCATGATCGCCCAGGCCCGTGCCGGCTACCCGGACCTGGACTTCGAGGTCGGCTCGATGACCGCCCTGAACCACCCCGACGCCGGCCTGTCCGGCCTGAATGCCTTCTACTCCACCATCCACTTCCCGACGCCGGAACTGCCGGCCGTCTACCGCGAGTTCCACCGCGTCCTCCGACCGGGCGCACCACTGTTACTGGCGTTCCAGGCCGGCGACGAACCGAAACACTTCACCCACGCCTGGGACCACGACGTGGACCTGACCATTCACCGCCGCCGCCCGGAGACGGTCACCGGGCTACTCGCCGAGGCCGGCTTCCGTACCGTGATGACCTCGCTCTACGAGCCCCCGTCAAAACCCGGCCGGCAGTACGCCTATGTAATCGCCCACCGCCTCCCGTCCTAACCGGCTGGCCCCCACCGCTGCCTCCGACACGCCGAAACAGCGGTGACAGCCAGCCGGATCTTCTCGGCTGGTTCCCGCCGCTGTCTCAGACGCGCCGAAACAGCGGTGACAGCCAGCCGGATCATCCCGGCTGGTCCTCACCGCTCTTTCGGGGGTCGTGAGACAGCGGTGACGGCCAGCCGAGCAAGGTCGGCTGCCCGTCGGCAGGCATCGGTAGCAGACACTCCGGACGCTGACGCCGCTCAGGCGCTCGCGCCGGGCCCGGGTGGTGAAGCCGCGCCCAGACTCTGAGGCCGGGCTGGACGGTGGCGCCGGAGAGGCGGTCACGCGGGCATACGGTGGCGGCGCCCAAACGGTCACGCTGCCCGACGGTCAGGCCGCCCAAACGGTCACGCCACCCAAACGGTCACGCCACCCAAACGGTCACGCCGCCCAAACGGTTACGCGCCGGGCAGACGGAGGCGGTGGTCAGACGGTGACGCCGGCGGCGGTTGGGGCGGGTTCGGCGGTGGCGAGGGTGACGCGGCTGGGCGGTTCTTCGCGCGGGAGCGGGACGGCGCCGGCGCCGGCGGTCGGTCGGGGCCGTCGGGGCTGGACCCGGCCTGCGCTACCACCGCGGCCGGGATAGATCAGCAGTCCGTTGACCGGATCGGGCACCGCATCCAGCGCGGCGCGAACGGCCGGCAACGCGCGGAACTCGGGCCACGTCTCCTCGGAATCGAAGGCGACCTCGAAGAGGACACCCCACCCGAACGTCTGCCAATGCCACTCCCGGGCACCGAACGAGACGGCCGCGGACACCATGGTCTCCTGATGCGCGTCACGCCAGCGGGAAGCTGACGAGTGCGGTCCGTCAAGAACCTCGATCGTCCACCAGTGCAGGCTCATATCGACCACCACCACGGCATTCGGGTGTCCCCGATGCTACTGCGCAGCGAAGATCCACCGATTGGATTCGGCACACCTACCGCGAGGTTGGCATCTCCGGGGAAAGTTGGCATCGCATCGCCGGGGAACGGCTGACCTCCCGGTGAAGGCACCACAAACAGTCCCCGCACCAACCCCAACCGACGCAGGCACACTGGCGAGCAAGGCGGCCCTTCCCGCCGCCGCGCCAACCTCCCGACGGACAAGACGCCCCCTCTCCACCGGCGTCGTCTTCCCACGAACAGGGCGGACCTCCCCCCACCCCCGCGTCGGACTCCCGAGAATCGGAATGGGCCTCTTCCCACCAGCGACGGCCTGCCAGTGGAGGGTGAACAGTGGTCAACGATGGTGGGAGCACACACCGCCCGATCGAGTGCGCTGGTCATCGTGATAGCGACGGCCAGCGCACACGCATGCTCGACTGTGTGGCCTCATCACGCTGATGACGTTGGTGAACGCACACGATCAGCGATCGTGTGCTCTGGTCGTCGTCGTTCACCAGTGTCGACCGCGCCATCGGCCCGAACGACGCTGGTGGGTGAACGGTTCGCGCAAGCGGACGTGACCCGCAAACGGCGTCAGCCCGCCAAATCAACCGCACAGGGCAACGATCGGATGGCGGCGAACCTGTCCCCGACCGCGAGGGTCTCAGCAGCGGCGGCCACCCCACTCAGGAGTACCCGGATCCGATGGCGAACTGAGCGGGTTGAGCCGCGCTGGACAGGGCCGCCCGGCGGGGGAACAGCCGAGACGGCAAGCCCACGGCAGGGAATGGGGGTGGTCAGGCGGCGGAGCGGCCGGAGCGGCGGGTCGCGGGGAGGGCGGCGTGGCGGGGGGCCGTCAGGCGGCGAGGGCGGCGCAGGACCGGCTGGGCGCCGGAGGCCGTGGTGGTGCGGGATTCGGGAAGCTGCGGGCCGGCCCACGCCGGGATGGCGCCGGGTGGGGTCAGGGTGCGGTCGGGTGGGATCCACAGTGGCTGCGGGGTGGTGGCCGAGCCCCACCACATGAATGCGCCGTATCCGCGGACCAGTGGGGGCTGCAGGGCGGGCCAGTACGCCTCGGCGGGGATCGCCAGGCGCCAGGCCTCGGCGGGGAGGAGGGCGCCGGCCCGGGGTGGGGGTACGACGACGCCGCCCGCGTGCAGGTGGGCCGGGAGCGGGTCGCCGGCGGGGGCGACGGCCGCGGGGGCGGAGGCCAGGACGATCGCCGAGCCGACGGTGACCAGGCCGGCGGCGAGGGCGGGTAGTTCCCAGCCGGGGCGGACGGTGTCGCCGATCAGGGTCAGGGCGATGATCGACGGGAGGACCACCTCGCCGGTCCAGTGGACGGCGGTGACCCGGCCGACCTCGCCGCCCTGGAGGGCGCTCGCGTACAGCAGCATGCCGGTCAGTGCGAAGGCGATCATCGTCCAGGTGACCGGCTCGGTGACGACGGCGACGAACCCGGTGGTGAACTGCCGCATCTCCTCCTCGGGGAACTGCAGCGCGCGGCCGGAGATGGCGGCACCGCCGAGACAGAAGCCGCCGATCAGGGCGATCAGGCCCGGACGGCCGGTCTTCGTGGCGCCGTAGCCGAGCACCCAGAGCAGCAGCAGCGCCGACACCAGGCCGACGCGGACGTTGGTGGACGGCAGCATCTCGTGTTGCTGGCCGGCGGAGAGGGCGAGGACCCCGAGGGCGGTGGTGGTGCAGACGATGGCGGCGACGTCGCGGCCGCGCAGCCGGGAGCCGAGGAACAGCCAGGCGGCGACCGCGGTGACGGCCAGGGAACCGGCGAGGACCGACTCGACGACGTAGACGGCCAGGTGCTGGAGGGCGACGATCGCGCCGATCCAGGCGATGATGTCGAAGACGATGCCGATCAGGTACAGCGGATGGCCCAGGGTGCTGGCCGTGCTGTGGCTGCGTTTGGCGCCGACGGCCTGGAGGATCGATCCGGTCGCGTAGCTGAAGGCGCCGAACACGGCCATCCCCAGCGCGAACCAGCTCATGGAGGTCATCGCCCACCTCCCACAAGACCACACCGAGCTTGATCACTCAGCGTGCACCGGCAAGTCACTCTCGGATCATATGGCTCCGGAAAGATCCATGCGAGCGAATCCTTCGATCGTCTCCACGATGCGCTGGACATCGGCCGGGCCGCAGCGGTGGTCGACCGGCAGGGTCAGCATCCGGTCGGCGAGGTCGGCGGCGTCGGGGTCGCCGCTCCAGAAGCCGTTCCGGTCCTGGCGCCAGTGCACCGGAGCGAAGATCCCCGACCTTGCGAGGTACGCGAGCAGCCCGTCCCGTTCGGTCTCCGAGGAGAGCACGAGTTGCACCCGGAAACCCCCGGCACCCAGCACACGGCCACCGAGCGCCGTCGCCACCTCTTGCGCGTTGCGGGTGCTCGCCGACCGTACCCCCTCGATGTCCAGGAACGGCAGCAGCGCCGCGGTGACCGCCGACGTCTCCGCCGCACTGCCGAGGAGTTGCTGTTCGCCCTGCCGTTGCAGGGCGCGGAAGCGGTCCTTGGGGATCGGCCGGCCGTCCTGCCAGGCGGCCTTGAGCAGCATCGCCGCGAGTTTCAGCCCGGCTGCCTGCTGCGGCCCGGTCCCGGAGGGTCGCGGCAGGTCGTGCCCGGACGGTGACCAGAGCAGGCCGCCGTCCGGCAGGGGCAGCGTCTTGCGCAGCGAGGCGACCGCGTAGGCGGCGGTGCTGGTTCGCGCCCAGTCGCTGAACGGGTCGTGCGAGTGGTCCTCGATCACGGTGACGCCGGGATGCGCGCGGGCCCAGTTGTGCCAGGCGGTGCCCTCCTCACGGCCGAACAGGTTCTGGGCGAGGACGACGTCGCCGTCGGCGGCCCGCAGCGTCTCCCAGCGCGGGCCGCCGTCCGGCAGGTGCCGGTACCAGCCGACCGGGATCTGCCGGGCGAGGAACTCGGCGACCCCCATGCAGAAATAGCTGGGTACGTGCAGCCGGCCGGCCGGGGTGAGCGCGCGCAGCAGGCTGCTGAGCGCGCCGCATCCGGTGGCGAAGAGTTCGCGCCGTTCGGGGAGCCACCGGGGCAGGCCGCCCCGCTCGGGATCGAGCAGGGCGGCCGGGTCCCAGTGGAACTCCGAGCCGATCTCAGGCGGCACGGCTGACTTCCCCGGAGCCGACTTCCGCGGACGGGGACGAGGGCGCAACCGTCTTCTGGCGGGCGATGTTGATCTGGTCGACGTGGACCGGCGGTTCGTCGCGGTTCAGGGAGATCGCGGTGCGCAGGAGGATCTTCAGGTCGAGCGCGGGTGACCAGTTGTCGACATACCAGCGGTCGAGGACGAACCGCTGCGCCCAGTCGATGTCGTCGCGGCCGTTGATCTGCGCCCAGCCGGTGATCCCGGGCTTCACCTCGAGACGGCGGGCGTCCTCCGGCGAGTAGCGGGCGACCTGCGGCAGTACGTCCGGACGAGGGCCGACCAGGTTCATCTGCCCGCGCAGCACGTTGATCAGCTGGGGCAGCTCGTCGAGGCTGGTCCGCCGCAGGAACCGTCCGCACCGGGTGATCCGGGGATCGTTCTCGACCAGGCCGAACGGGTCGTCGATGCCGAGCTGGGCACTCATCGCGACCGAGTTGTGGACCATCGAGCGGAACTTCAGCATCCGGAACGGAGCGCCGTCCTTGCCGGCCCGGTCCTGGACGAAGAGGACGCCCCTGCCGTCCGCGATCCGGATCCAGGCGGCGATCGCCAGGATCACCGGTGCGAGCAGGACGAGCATGAGCAGAGCGGTCAGCCGGTTGAGGGCGTTCCAGAGCGGGCGCACGATTACCTCTTCTCTTGCGGCTCTTACAGCGACTCGACGGCCGGGCCGGTCAGGCGGTGGCGGGTGTCGAGCACGTATGACGCGTGTTCCAGGACCAGATCCAGGTCGAAGTCGTCGTGGTCGGCGAGCAGCACCACGGCGTCGGAGTCGGCGACCTGCTCGGCGGTGAGCGGCACCATCCGGACCCGGCTGTCGACGTGGGCGTCCTCGACCACGTGCGGGTCGGCGGCCCGGACCTCGGCGCCCATCTCCAGCAGCAGCGAGGCGACCCGGCGGGCCGGCGACTCGCGGGCGTCGCCGCTGTTCTTCTTGTAGGCCAGGCCGAGCAGCAGGACCCGGGACCCGTTGACCGCCTTGCGCCGCTTGTTGAGGGCGGCCACCAGACGGCGGGCGACGTAGTCGGGCATGTGGTTGTTGATGTCGTTGGCCAGCTCGACGAAGCGGAAACTCTGGCCGAGGGTCCGCTGCACCCGCCACGACAGGTAGGACGGGTCGATCGGCAGGCAGTGGCCGCCGACGCCGGGGCCGGGCACGAACCGCATGTAGCCGAACGGCTTCGACGAGGCGGCGGCGATCGCCTCCCAGACGTCGATGCCGAGGTCGTGGGCGTACACCGCCAGCTCGTTGACCAGGGCGATGTTGACGTGCCGGAAGGTGTTCTCGAGCAGCTTGGCCAACTCGGCGACCTTCGGGTCGGAGACCGGGACGGTGGAGTCCACCACCGACGCGTAGAACGCCTGCACCATGGCCAGCGACGCCGGGTTGATGCCGGACACCACCTTCGGGGTGGTCACCAGGTTCCACTCCCGGTTGCCCGGATCGATGCGCTCCGGGCTGTAGCCGAGGTGGAAGTCGACGCCGGCGATCAGGCCGGAGCCCTCCTCCAGCAGCGGCGCCACCAGCTCGGACGTGGTGCCCGGGTAGGTCGTCGACTCCAGCGCCACGGTCGCGCCGGGCCGCAGATAGCGGGCCAGGGTACGGGCCGAGTCCTCGATGAAGGTGAGGTCCGGGCTGCCGTCGCGCAACGGGGTCGGCACCGCGATCACGGCGATGTCGAAACCGGCGCACGCACGCGGGTCCGACGACGGGTGGAACGAGCCGGTCGCCAGCACCCGTTGCAGGTCGGCGGAGGACACGTCGTCGACGTAGGACTCACCGGCGGCGAGTCGTTTGATCCGATCGTCGTCGACGTCGAAGCCGACGACGGTGTGCCCGACCTCGGCGGCGCGGACCGCGAGCGGCAGCCCCACGTAGCCCTGACCGGCGATGACGACCCGCATGGGTGTGTTCTCCTTCGTGGGTTTTCGGACGTTCCGGGCCTTGCGCCGGCGGCTCATGGATGCCGGCCGAACGGGACGGCGGCGGCGGCCGGCTCGGTGCGGCGCTGCTTGCCGGCGAAGACCGGGTGCGGCGACTTGGGCAGAGCGGGGCTGTCCGCCAGCCAGTGCAGGACGGCGATCAGGTCCTCCCGCGGCGACGACGGGTCGAGCAGCGACAGCACCGCGCCGTCCAGCGGGGGCACCGGCGCCTGCGAGATCAGCGGGTGGTGGGGCCGGTGGTCGGTCTCGTTCGGCCCGAGCAGCACCTCGGCGAGCTTCTCGGCCGGCCGCAGTCCGGTGTAGACGATCTGGATGTGCTGGTCGGCGGCGTCGGCGATGCGCTTGGCCACGTCGGCGATGCGTACCGGCTCCCCCATGTCGAGGACCAGCACCTCACCCTTGCTCTCACACGCACCGGCCTGGATGACCAGCCGCACCGCCTCCTGGACGGTCATGAAGTAGCGGGTCACGTCCGGGTGGGTGACGGTGATCGGGCCACCGGCCTCGACCTGGGCGGCGAACGCGGTCAGCACCGAGCCGCGCGAGCCGAGCACGTTGCCGAACCGGACGCTGCAGTAGGTGCCGGTCGCGGCGGCGTCGGCGGCCGCGGTGAGCCGCTCGGTGATCCGCTTCGAGTAGCCGAGGACACTGCACGGATCCGCGGCCTTGTCGGTGGAGATGTTGACCAGGCGGTCCACGTTGTGGCGCATCGCGGTCTGCAGGATCTGGTACGTGCCGATGATGTTGGTCTTGAGTGCCTCGGACGGGTGCATCTCCAGCAGCGGCAGGTGCTTGAGGGCCGCGGCGTGGAAGACGACGTGCGGTTTGTGCTCCGCGAACACCTCGTCGAGGCGCTGCTGGTCACGGATGTCGGCGACGACCAGGTTGCGGTCGTCGAGCTGCCCACGACCATCGATCGAGAGTTGTACGGCGTGCAGTCCGGACTCGTCGCGGTCCAGCATCACCAGCTTCGCCGGGTGGAACCGGGCCAGCTGCCGGCACAGCTCCGAGCCGATCGAGCCGCCCGCCCCGGTGACCAGCACCCGGCGGCCCTCCAGGTAGCCGGCGACGGCGGCCAGGTCGATGCCGACCTCGCGGCGCCCGAGCAGGTCCTCGTGGCTGACCGGGCGGATGTCCTCGACCCGGACGGTACGCCCGAACAGCTCCACCACCGGCGGGACGACCTTGAGGTCGACGTTGAGCGGCTCGGCGAGTGCGGTGAGCGCCCGGATCAGGTCGGCGCCGGCGCTCGGGATCGCGATGACCACGGCGTCGGCCTTGAACCGGCGGACCACGTCGGCCATGTCGTCGCGGGTGCCGCAGACCGGCACGCCCATCACCCGGAACGTGCGTTTCGCCGGGTCGTCGTCGAGCAGGGCGACCGGCACGTACCGGCTGCGCGGGCTGCGCAGCATCGCCCGGATCACCTGGGTGGCGCCCTCGCCCGCACCCATCACCACGACCCGGCCGCCGTGCTCCGGCGACGGGCGCAGACGGCTGTCCTGCAACGAGCGGACCAGGTAGCGCACGCCCGCGGTCAGGACCAGGGCGAACAGGCCGGCGGCGATGATCGCCGAACGCGGCACGAGCCGGCCGAGGACGGTGTCCAGGACGAGGACCGCCGGAACGGTCGTCGCGGCGGTCCGCACCAGGGCGGCGATCTCCTCGAAACAGCCGTACGCCCAGCGTCCGGTGTAGAGCCCGAAATGGATGCCGGCCCCGGTGTGCACGACCGCGGCGACCGCGGACAGCACCACCAGACCGAGGAAGTAGACCTCGGCGACGTGGCCGTCGTGCCGCAGCAACGTCGCGATCAGCAGCGCGGCACCCATGGCCACCGCGTCGACGGCCGCGCGTGCCGCACGGCCGGGCAGGGCGCGGCGGTACCACGGAACCCGGTGTGGGCCCGGGCCGCGCCAGTCGCCGGGAGTCGCGTCGGCGGTGGTGTCGCCGGACGCTCGTCGCCGTACCTGCATGGAATCCCCCTCGTACGATGCCGGCCGCGGATCCTTTGTCGCCCGAACAAGGAAAAGCGAGCCGGCGCAAATGCATTTCCGGACATGAAATGCCGCCATGGCTCCCTTTAGTGAAATTAGCGTCGCAGTCACCGGGGGCGGATTACAGTAGCAATTGTCATACGCTACGTGAGTAAATCTCATATTCATTTGATCGGCATTTTCGCCGACCCGTACGGGCACTCGGGCATGGCCATTCGGCGGAGGATGTCATCTCCAGAGTGAGAAGATCTCGCCTTAGGCGTGACATCTGCGACTTCCGTTGCGACGCACTTTCCGGCAGCGTCTTCAGGGCGGATGTCGCAAGCGTTCTGTCGAGAATGCGACCGGGGGACAAAGGATGAGGGTGCTGCACGTCATCAGCACGCTGGAACCGGGTGGAGCAGCCGGCCAATTGCGGTTGCTGGTGCGCCGGATGCCGTACGACTGCGAGATCGTCACACTCGGTGCCGCCGTCCCGTTCGGCGCTCCGGTGCACCGGATACCGAGCGGGCGCGACCACGACCCGGGTGCCGTCCGGAGACTGCGGCGGCTGATGCGCGGCGGCCGGTACGACCTCGTGCACACCCACCTACGGAGGGCGTGCGTGCAGGGCCGGATCGCCGCCCGGCTGGCCGGCGTACCGCACATCGTGGCCACCGAGCACCACCGGGGGGACTCGCCGTCGGCCCTCTACCGGGTGAGCGAGCGCCTCGGCCAGATCACCATCGTCCCGTCGCCGGTGGTCGCCGAACGGCTGCGCTCCCGCGGTGTCCCCGACCGCCGGATCGCCACGATCCCCAAGGCCGTCGACCCGGCCGAGCTCCGGTTCGACCCGATCCTGCGGGCCGCCGCCCGCGCCCGTCTCGGCATCGGCGCGGCCCAGCCGGTCATCGGCAGCGTCGGGCGGCTCGTCCCGGACAAGCGGTTCGACCTGCTGATCCGGGCGATCGCCGAGGTGCCGGACGCGATGCTGCTGCTCGCCGGCGACGGCCCGGCCCGCGCCGACCTGGAACGGCTCGCCGAGATCGAGGGTGTCGCCGGACGGGTCCGGTTCGCCGGGCCGGTCGACCATCCGCGGGAGACCCTCTGCGCCATCGACGTCTTCGCCTCCCCCGGTCAGTCCACGTTCGGCCTGGCCACGCTGGAGGCGGTGGCCGCCGGGCTGCCGGCCGTCTACGGCTCGTGCGTGCCCCTGGAGGCACGGGCCGCCGCGCGGGCACCGGTCCCCGGCACGCAGCGGCTCTCCCAGGACCGCGAGTCACTGCCGCGGGCGCTGCGTGCCGAGATGCTGTGCCTCGCCGAGCGGCGCGGCGCCCGGCTGCCGGCCCGGTCAGCGGGAGCGCGGTACGACGCCGACCACCTGGCCGACACGGTCCGCCGCCTCTACGAGCGGGTCTCCACCCGGCCCGCCCGGCGCGGGGTCATCGGGCCGCTGCTCGGTCGGCTCGGCCGGCCCGGAGGATCCGGGCACGCCGGTGGTCCCGGCCGGAAGCACAGCTTTCCACTACCCGGCGGAAGCGTGCGAAACGCATGAGCCGCCAGAGCACCATGTAGCCGAAGGCGGCGCCGAACGTGTTCGACACCACGTCGTGCACGTCCGCCCAGCGCTGGCCGCTCAGGGTGAGCAGCAGGGTCAGCTGGGTCACCTCGATGCTCAGGCTCAGCAGGAAGCCGGTCAGCACCACCCGGCCCCAGTCCCGCACCCCGAACACCAGGTACAGCACGGTCGCCAGCGGCACCGTCATCAACGTGTTCAGCACGAAGTCACGCTTGCGCATGTCGATGATCGGCACCCACAGGATCCGCGCCAGATCCGGCGGCGCGGCACCCGGCCCCCACGCCAGGCTCATCGGCAGCAGCGTGGCCCCGATCACCGCCACCGCATACCACCCGGCCAGCCAGAACACGGCCAGGCGCACCGCGGTGAGCTGCCGGCGACGATGGAGCACCACCACGGAAACGACCATCAAAAGGGCGCCCAGGGGCAAAAGAACGGGCAGCGCCGGGATATCAAGCCGATGGATCAGCATCTGTTCCCACGCTACCCGGCCGGCGCTGCGCTCAGCGCAGCCATCCCTGCTTACGGGCGATCCGGATCGCGTCCAACCGGTTACGCGCACCGGTCTTCGAAATGATCGCGGAAAGGTAATTGCGGACCGTACCGCCGGATAGATAGAGACGGCCGGCGATCTCTTTCACCGACTCGCCCTCCGCGGCCAGGCCCAGCACCTCCAGCTCCCGCGTGCTCAGGCCCCGGTCGGTGTTGAGCGAGGCGGCCTGCAGCATCGGCGACACCACCCGCTCACCGCGCGCCAGGCGGCGCACCGTGTCCGCCAGCATCGCCGGCGACGCGTCCTTGATCAGGAAGTTCAGCCCGCCGTTCCACCGCCGGGGCGGCAGCATGCCCCGCTTCGACGGATCGCAGAGCAGCAGCATCGAACACGACGGGATCGCGGTGTGCAGCTGGTCCGCCAACGGCAGGACCTGACTCACCATGTACTGCGTGTCGATCACCACGACGCCCGGCCACAGCTGTGCGGCACGCTGCGCCAGATCGCCGCCGAGGGGCAGGGTGTCCACGTAATGCATGTCCGGTTCGGCCTCGAGGAACGCTCGTACCGGGACACCGAAATATCCCTCGTCTCTGACCACGACCACCCGGATCATCACACCACCCTCGTCGATGGACGCCCGGCGCCGGCCGGTTGTCGACCTGTCAGGAACGCTGGATGCACGTACCTTTCTATCGCCCCGTGTCCATTCAGCGAACCGCGGGTCGACAGATCTTCCATTGACCCGGGAAAACTGCCGTCGTCCCAGTTCACAGGCATTTCGCGCCAAGAGAGATCACCATTGGACACGTACTTAACGTAACGGGCCGGCGCACTCTGCGCACCTGCCCATAGCCGATCGAACGAGTCAGGTATGCCGGATCAACGAATCTGGCGGCCGAAATGACCAGGACATGGATCAGTTACCGATGAGAAACCCGGGTGATGTCGGACTATTTCTGGACCAAAGGTACAGCAAACCGATCAATTTTCGCCATTCTGATCACCTGAAAGTGAGAATGACACCCACTCTGCGACCGAACCGTTATCGTCGCCATTCATGATCATCTCGGAAAACGAGAATCGTTCGTGCGTCCGAAAAGGATTACCTATTCCCTCCACCGGAGGACATGCCTGGCGGACCACGGCTCCCACCATTAATGGGGCTTTTTTACTATTATTCCCTTTTCGTACGATCGCCGCGTCCCCAGCCGCCCCGCACCGCCCCGCAAGCTCGTCGCGGAGGGCGCCGCCGGTGACGGCTCCACCCGTACACAAGCGGGTTGGCGGGTTCGGGGGAAACATGTACTCTCCCCGGCAATGGAAACCTTCGGTTGTGGAACGGGGGTCTCGTCCGCGCAAGGTGAGTGCTGATGCGCTCCTTGATCGCGGACGGGCGGGCCCGTCTTCTCAGTTGGCGGCGCGTGCGGGAGTTCGCCGTGCCGGCCTTGATGATCGAAACTGCTACCGCCCGGCGGAATGCCGGCGACTGGGCCGGGGCGTGCGCCGCCGCCCACATCGACGTGGATCTCGATCTGCGTTCCGTGGCCTCCGGATACGGGCGGGAATACGCCGCCCTGATTCGTGCCGATCTGCGGCGACTCGCCCCTGACCTGCTGCGATGGCATCTCCCTCGGACCGTCTCCGATGGACTGCTGCGGCCGGGACTGACCATGTCACTGGCTCGGTACCCGGTGGCTGATCACGACGTCCATCTCGTGGTGCGGACCGCCCCCAGCTGGGCGGAGGCGGGGCAGCGGGTCAGTCTGGCGCTCTGGGACCCCACCCGGCCCGGCACCGGGCCGCACCCGCGGCCGCGGCCGGACCGGCGGTTCCGCCTCGATCTCCATCCCCACCTCTGGGCCGCCGATCGCGCCTCCGACCTGCGGGAACGCTGCAACAGTCCGGCCACGGCGCCCGATGATCCGGCGCGGCCGGCCTGGATCGACGACGTTCCGGCCGGACGCGGGTACGCCGTTCACCGGTGGACGGCCGAGGCGGCGATCCTTCGGGAGGCCGACGGGTACGGCGGGCCGGTCGCGGTTCGGCTCGGCAACGGGCGGCGGCTCCTCCTCACCGGCGACGGCGGCACCGTGACGCGTGCCGGAAACGGCGCGCCGGTCCTGCCGCACGCGGCTACCTGGCTGCCACCCGATCTGGAGCTTCTCCGGGCGGGGATGATCACCGCCGCGGCGCTGCACCCGCTGGTCGCGGAGGCGCTGGCATCTGTCGCGACCGGTGACGGTGATCGTGATCGTGTCGACGGTGCGGCGCCGGCACGGTACGACCCCGACCCAGGTCCCGACCTTGGCGCTGGCGCTGGCGCTGGCCCTGGCCTTGGCGCTGGCGCTGGGGCTGGCCCTGGCCTTGGCGCTGGCGCTGGGGCTGGCCTTGGCGCTGGCCTTGGCGCTGGCCTTGGCGCTGGCCTTGGCGCTGGCCTTGGCGCTGGCCTCGGCCCCGGGACGGACGGGTCTCGGCTGGTCGAGTGCTGCGGGGAGGTGCACCGGCTGGGCCTGGTCGACGGCCGGCTCACTCCGCTCGACCACGAAGCCGGCGAGCTTCGCCGCGAGGAGCTGCTCGCACTTCTCGGCGGGCCGCCGCTGCCCTGCCTGCGGGCAGTCACCACCGCCACCCGGCAGCCGGAGTGCCTGGACGAGGTGCGTGCCCGGCTGGATCACGGCGATCATGCGGGCGCCACCGCGGTCATCGCCGAACTGCTGGGCCCGGACCTGGAACCGGAAGGCGCCTTGCGTGAGGTGCTCACCGATGCCGAGGCGGGCCGGATCGAACACGGGCTGTACCGGGCGGGACTGGCGACCGGCTTGAACGCCCCGATCGGATCACCCAAGGACCGGGCCGGACGGCGCGGTCGTCATCACCGGCTCCCGAAGAACCGGCTAGCGAAGAGCCGGCTCGCGAAGACCCGGCTCCGGCTCCCGAAGAGGGCAGCCGTCCTCCGCTGAACCGCGGCCGGCGCACGCGTTCGTGCGTACCCCCTGATCTGTCGTGGTGGCCGCGAGCCGGCCACCCCCGTCTCCCCAAGGTGATCGAATTGATGCTTTCTGACCGGAATCTTCCCGTGGCCGACGACCTGATCGCTCTGCTCACCGCGACCGGCACCGAGCCGCGGCCGGACAATCAGCTGGAAGCCCTCACCCTGGCGGTGGCCGCCGACCTCCCGGTACTGCTGTGGGGTGAGCCCGGCATCGGCAAGACCGCCACCCTCGAACAGCTCGCCGAGGGGCTCGGACTGCCGTTGACCACGGTGATCGCCAGCGTGCACGAGCCGTCGGACTTCGCCGGGCTGCCGGTCGTCGGCGACGACCCGGCGACACAGGGCGTGCCGATGGCGCCGCCGGACTGGGCGGTTCAGCTGGTACGCGCGGGCCGGGGCCTGCTGTTCCTGGACGAGTTGTCGACCGCCCCGCCCGCGGTGCAGGCGGCGCTGCTGCGGGTGGTGCTGGAACGGCGGGTCGGCGCTCTGCGGCTGCCACCGGGCGTGCGCATCGTGGCCGCCGCCAACCCACGGTCGTCGGCCGCCGACGGGTGGGAGCTGAGCCCGCCGCTGGCCAACCGGTTCGTGCACCTGCAATGGACGTACGAACACGAGGTCGTGGTCCGCGGCCTGGCCGGCACGTGGCCGCGGGCGGTACTGCCACGGCTCGACCCGGATCTGCTGGCGGCGGCGGTGGCGCGGGCCCGGCGGGCGGTGTGCGGATTCCTGGAGGCACGGCCGACGCTGGTGCACCGGCTGCCCGACAGTGAGGCCCGCCGGGGTGGTGCGTGGCCGTCGCCGCGCAGCTGGGACATGACGTTGCGGCTGATCGCGTTCGCCACCGCGGCCGGGGTGTCGCGGGAAGTACTGTCCATGCTGGTCCGCGGCACGGTCGGGGACGGTCCCGGCCTGGAACTGCTGGCTTTCGTCGACCGGCTCGACCTGCCCGACCCGGAGACGCTGCTCGCCGACCCGGCCGCCGCGAACCTGCCGCACCGCGGTGACCTGCGGCAGGCCACCCTCGACGGTGTGGTCGAGGCGGTTCGCAAACGGCCGGACCGGTCCCGTTGGGATGCCGCGTGGGCGGTGCTGGTCCGGGCGCTGGAGACGGGCGCGCCGGACCTGGTGGTGGTGCCGGCCTCCACCCTGGCCGCCCTGCGCCGCGACGAATGGCCGGTCCCGGTGGAGATGGAACGCCTGGCCCCGGTGGTCGGCCTCCGCCGGCGGGTGACGGCGGCCCGATGACGACGACGGCAGGCGGCGGGTCACCGCAGATCGCCCGCAGCGGATCGCCGCCGACGGCACCACACGGCGGGGCACCGCACACGACACCACACCGCGGTTCGCCCCCGGCGGCACCACACCGCGGCTCGCCGCCGGCGGCACCACACCGCGGCTCGCCGCCGGCGGCACCACACCGCGGTTCGCCGCGGGCGGCCTTCACCCGGGAGGAATCCGACAAGTTGTACGCCGCCAGACTGTTCGCCGCCGAGGCGAGACCGTATCTGGCGACCGCGTTGTACGCCCTGAAACCGATCCTGTCGTGGACGGTCCCGACGATGGCCGTCGACCGGTACTGGCGCTGCTACGTCTCCCCCGCTTTCGTGGCCGCGACACCCGTCGACGAGCTGGCCGGTGTCTGGGTGCACGAGGTCTCACACCTGCTGCGGGACCATCACGGCCGGGGTGAGCGGCTGGCCACCGAGAAGGACCTGACCGGCCCGGGCCACCGGCTGCGGATGAACATCGCCGCGGACTTCGAGATCAACGACGACGTGTACGGCGACGGCCTGCCCCGCCCCGCCGGCGTGATCGGCCCCGAACTGCTGGGCCTGGCATCCGGGAAGCTCATGGAGGAGTACCTCCCGATGATCGCGATGGGCCTGTACTCCCGGCAGCTGGTGTGGATCGACTGCGGCGGTGGCGCCGACGGGTCGGACCGCCCGTGGGAGCTGGGCCCGGACGGCGCGCACGGCCTGGACGAGCAGACGCGGGCGCTGGTCCGGTACCGGGTGGCGCAGGGACTCATCGGCCGCGGCGACGCGCCCGGCGGGTGGCAGCGCTGGGCCGAGAAGGTGGTGCATCCGCCGCAGCCGTGGCGTGAACTACTCGGCAGCGCGGTCCGGTCCGCCGTCTCGGCGCCGGGGGTCGGTGAGGACTACGTCTACCACCGTCCGTCACGGCGTTCGTCGAGCCTGCCCGGGGTGATCCTGCCGAGCCTGCGCCGCCGCCCGCCCCGGGTGAGCGTGGTGATCGACACGTCGGGCTCGGTGAGTGACGCCGAACTCGGCAGCGCCCTCCTCGAGGTCGCCGCGATCACCCGGGCCGTCGGTGGCCGCCGTGACCTGGTGCGCGTCGTCTCCTGCGACGCGGCCGCGCACGTCACCGGCGAGATCTGCGAGTCCGAGGGCATCCCGCTGCTCGGTGGTGGCGGCACCGATCTCCGGGAGGGATTCGCGAAGGCCCTGGCGACCCGGCCGGCCCCGGACGTGATCGTGGTACTGACCGACGGGCAGACCCCGTGGCCCCAACGGCAGCCGCCGTGCCGCACGGTGATCGGCCTGTTCCCCCGTCCACGCTTCGTCGACGAGAACGACCCGGACTTCGAGCTGGACCTGCCCCCGTCCTGGGCGCGCGTGGTGACTCTCGGCTGAGCCGGGCCGGATCTCGCCGTCAGGGCGGCTCACCCGCGGGCATCACCCCCGCGGGAAACGGGGGGCGGTCCTGGCGGCGCTTCTTCAACCCACCCAACCCAGCTGGCCCTCACCGCCGCCTCAGCGGCTGGGAGACAGCGGTGAGAACCAGCCAGGAAGATCCAGCTGGCTCCCACCGCTGCCTCAACAGCCCCGAGACAACGGTGGAGACCAGCCAAGAAATCCAGCTGGCCCTCACCGCTGCCTCAACAGCCCCGAAACAGCGGTGGAGACCAGCCACGAAGATCCAGCTGGCCCTCACCGCTGCCTCAACAGCCCCGAAACAGCGGTGGAGACCAGCCACGAAGATCCAGCTGGCTCCCACCGCTGCCTCAACAGCCCCGAGACAACGGTGGAGACCAGCCAAGAAAATCCAGCTGGCTCCCACCGCTGCCTCAACAGCCCCGAGACAACGGTGGAGACCAGCCAAGAAAATCCAGCTGGCTCCCACCGCTGCCTCAACAGCCCCGAGACAACGGTGGAGACCAGCCAAGAAAATCCAGCTGGCTCCCACCGCTGCCTCAACAGCCCCGAGACAACGGTGAGGACCAGCCGGGCATGATCCACGGTTGCGCGGACGGCCCCGCAGATCTCGGGTGGTGAGGCCGGTGCCCACGCGACGGCGGGCCGGGGGCGGCGTCTGGCCTGGTTCAGCGGGGGCGGAGAGCGCCACGGATCAGCGGGGTCACGACGGCGGCGAGACCAGCGGCTTCGGTGGCGGTGAGTGCCGGATCGGCCCGGCGGATCTCCAGTGCCTCGTCGAGGCCGTCGAGGGGCTCGCCGCCGGTGCGGTTCAGGAAGGCGGTGAGGAACGCGGCGGCCGCGACGGCATGCGGATGAGCCGGGGAGGCGGCGACCTGCGCCATGATCACCGCGGTGAGGCATACGTCGACGGCGGGCCGGCCCTGGGCGGCGTTGTGCCAGTCGATGACCACCGGGCCGCGGGAGGTCAGCATGACGTTGTCGGGATGCAGGTCACGGTGCAGAATCCGGTCGCTGGAGGCTCCATTGCGCTGCGACGGAGGCCGGCGCGCGCCGGGGTCGCCGGAGGTAACGCCCGGGAGCCCGGCAGACCGGGCCGACACCGCGACCCCGGCAAGTCCGGCTGGCACCGCAAGCCCGGCAAGCCCGGCTGGCGCCGCGAGTCCGGCAGGCCCGGCTGGCCCCGCGAGCCCAGCGGACCGGGCTGGCACCGCGAGCCCAGCCGACCGGGCCGGCACCGCGAGCCCGGCGGACGGGGCGGGCAGCCGGTGCAGGCGCTCGTGGAGATCGACCAGGATCGCGGCGCCGTCGTCGACGCCGAGTTTCCCGGCGGTGAAGGCGTCCGTCATGGTGGGCCCGTCGAGCCGCTCCAGGATCATGTCGGCGCCACTCGCCGCGTGCACCTGCGGTACCGGATATCCGTGCCCGGCCAGGTACGTCATGATCTCGGCCTCGGCCGTCACGTCGTCGCCGCGCCGGTAGCGCCGCAGCACCCGCCGCTCGTCGATCGCGTAGACGTCGGCCTCGCGCCCGGAGCCGAGAAGATCCATGCCCGTCACGCTACCGACACGGCGCGAGGCCGCCCGGCAGACGCCGGACGGCCTCGTCAAAGCTTGCCCCGGTCACCGCGGGAAGGCCCCCGATGACCCGAACGACCGCTCAGTGCAGCACGACCGGATTGAGCCTGATGACCGGTCAGTGCAGCACGACCGGGGTGAGCCGGAGGAGCGGTCAGTGCAGGACGACCGGGGTGGCGCCCTTCTCCTCGTCGAGCAGGTGCGACTCCTCGCGCTTGCGCGGCAGGAACAGCGCCGGAATCAAAGTCAGCAGCACCAGGACGAAGCCGACCGTGAACGTGGTGGCGAACGCGTCGGCCGCGAACTCCAGGCCCCGCTCCAGCAGGCCGGGGTCGGGGAACCCGGCCACCGCCTCCGGCTTCATCTGGCCGGCGATGGCGAGACCGGCCTCGGTGACCGGGTCGCTGCCCGGCGGGACGGGCACGCCGGGAACAGGCGGTGACTCGTTCAGCTCGGAGGTCAGGATCACCGACATCACGGCGCCGCCGACCGACCCGGCGATCTGCTGAAGGATGTTGAGCAGCGTCGAGCCGCGGGCCACCTCGTGGTTGGTGAGGGTGCGCAGCGCCGATGTCATGATCGGCATCATGGTGCCGCCCATGCCGAGGCCCATCACGAACAGCGAGCCGCACAGCAGAACGTACGACGTGTCGGTGCCGACCTGGGTGAAGGCGAAGAACCCGGCCGCGATCAGGAGCAGCGCGAACGGAACGGTCCGCCCGACCGGGACCTTGTCGGCGAGCATGCCGGCGATCGGCATGGTGACCATGGCGCCGATGCCCTGCGGGGCCATCAGCAGGCCGGCGTGCAGCGTCGACTCGCCGTGGATCTGCAGGAAGTAGCTGGGGAAGAGCAGCCCGGCGCCCATGAACGCCACGGTGAACACGGCCAGCGTGATCGACGCGACGGTCAGGTTGCGGTTGCGCAGCAGGCGCAGGTCGAGCAGCGGGTGCCGCGGCTTGAACGAGTAGAAGATGAACCCGATCACCAGCAGCGCGCCGACGAGCATCGGGACCCACACCTTGGTGGCGCTGATGCTCTGCTCCTCGGGCAGCGTGGAGACGCCGTAGAGGAAGAGGGCGAGACCGGGCGACAGCATCAGCATGCCGATGAAGTCGAACGACTCGGACGGCTCGGGGGTGTCCTTCGGGAGCACGATCTGGGCGTAGATCAGCGCGCCGATACCGATCGGCAGGTTGATCAGGAAGATCCAGTGCCAGCTGTACGAGTCGATGAGCCAGCCGCCGAGGATGGGGCCGCTGATCGGGCCGAGCAGCATCGGGATGCCGAGGACCGCCATCAGCCGGCCGATGCGCTCGGGCCCGGCCGCCTTGGTCATGATCGTCATGCCGAGCGGCATGAGCATGCCACCGCCGAGGCCCTGGAGCACCCGGTAGGCCACGAGCTGCCCGATGCTGTCCGCGGTGGCGCAGAGCACCGAGCCGAGGGTGAACAGCAGGAGCGCGGCCATGTAGAGGCGTTTGGTACCGAATCGGTCGGCGGCCCAGCCGGTCAGCGGGATGACCGTGGCCAGGGCCAGGGTGTATCCGGTCATGGTCCAGGCGACCTCGGCGTACGTCGCGCCGAACTTCTCCATGAAGGTCGGGATCGCGACGCTGACCACGGTGACGTCGAGGATCGACATGATAGCGCCGAGGACGACAACCCCGGCGACCTTGAGTACGGCGCCGTCCAGTTTCGCCGGCGCCGAGGTCTGACTGCTCACAACATCTCCACAGGTAGGACGGCATTCCGGAGCTTAGTGACGAGGTACGACACGGTTCTCAGGATTTATCGGTGTCACCGGAATCCGCGGGCCCGGATCGACGCACCCATGCCGAAGCGAGTATTCCCAGGCCATTGGCGGTCCAGTGCAGGACGAACGGGGCGATGATCCCCCCGGAGGCAGCGCGGAGAATGCTGAGAAGAACGCCCGCGAGGGTGGTGAACGCCACTTCCCCTCTGTCCGGAAGATGCCAGAACCCGAAGAGAACGGCCGTGATCACGGTCGCCCAGACCACTCCGTGACCGTCGGCGATCAGCGCCCACAGCACTCCGCGGAACGCCACCTCCTCGAAGACGACCGTCGAGAGGGGCACGCCGATCAGGGCCTTGCGGACCGGGTGGTCGTAGGAGCGGGCGGCCAGCGCACGGCGCCCGGCGGGGACGAGCAGGACGATGCCGTATCCGGCGGTCATCGCGCACGCGGCGCCCAGGGCGTACCCCCAGCCGGTCAGCGGCGGAACCCGGCCGGAGACCGCGACCAGCAGCGCCGCGGCGAGCGGCCCGGTGCAGGACTGCGCCCGTGCCGGCCCGCGGTGGTTCCAGACACGGACCGCCGCCATGATCAGCAGGACGGCGGCGAGGGTCACGCGTCGGCGAAGGAGACGACGACCTGGCCGAAGACCCGCGGGTCCTCCTCGTCCCAGGGCAGGATCAGGGACAGCTCGACACCCGGGGCGGCCTCGACGGTGAACACGCGCTCCTCCTCGGTCACCGGCAGGTGCGCGGCGAGCCGGTCGACGACCTCCCGCCATGGCAGCGTGAGCAGGTCGATCCCGCGGAACCGCAGCGAGTCGGGCTCGGCGGCGTCGTCCCACAGAGTGCCCTCGAACCTGATCGACTCGATCCGCCGGTTGTCGTGACCACGGCGCGGGGTGATCGACAGGCCGCTGCTCCGGTAGACCGTCCAGGCACCGCCCATGCACATCCAGGACGGGCTGCCGAAATGGCGCAGAGCCGCCTCGACCCGGTCGTACTCCATGCCGAGGCGCACCGGCCCGACCGCCGGGGCGGTATCGAGATCGATCAGCATGACCGTCACCTTAATCGCTCGACACCGTCGGCGCGGCTCTCGTACCGTGGCGCCATCACCGCGACCGGAGAGGAGACACGGCCATGCGCTACCGCACCGCCGTCGTCATTCCCGTGTCGCGTTTCGAGCTGATCCTCGTGTCTGGTGTGGCCGGCTCCGGCTGCGCCACCGGGGCTGGTCTCTGCCTGTAACAGGCGCGGTCCGCCTTCCGATCAGACTCGAGAGAATCCAAGATCATGCATGTCCGGAACATCGGCATCCTTGCGCACGTCGACGCCGGCAAGACCACCCTCACCGAGCGGATCCTGTTCGCCACCGGTACGACCCACAAGAGCGGCCGGGTCGATGACGGCAACACCGTGACCGATTTCGATCCACAGGAACGTGACCGTGGCATCACCATCTTCGCCGCGGCCGTGAGCTGTGACTGGGCCGGTCACCGGATCAACCTGATCGACACGCCCGGCCACGTCGACTTCTCCGACGAGGTGGAGCGGTCGCTGCGGGTCCTGGACGGCGCGGTCGCCGTCTTCGACGGGGTGGCCGGCGTCGAACCGCAGTCCGAGACGGTGTGGCGCACCGCCGACCGCTACGCCGTGCCCCGGATCGCGTTCGTGAACAAGCTCGACCGTGCCGGCGCCGACCTGGATGCCGCGGTGGCCTCGATCCGTCACCGGCTCGAGGTGATCCCGCTGGTGCTGCAGGTCCCGATCGGCCGGGAGGGCGACTTCACCGGCGTGATCGACCTGGTCGACGAGCCACCGGCGTCCGCCGCCGAGGCACGCCGAGCGCTGGAGGAGGCCGTCGCCGAGTTGCACGCCGGCGCCCTGGAGGAGTGGGGCGACATGTCCGACGCGACGCTGAAGCAGGCGATCCGGGACCTGGTCGGCAACGGTCAGGCGGTGGCCGTGCTGTGTGGCTCCGCGCACCGCAGCATCGGCGTCGAACAGCTGCTCGACGCCGTGGTCGACTATCTGCCCGCTCCCGCCGGCGACAGCACGAAGGCCCCGGTGGCACTGGTGTTCAAGAAACGCGACCGGCTCAGCTACCTGCGCGTCTACGACGGCACGATCACGAAGGGGGATGTCCTGTGGGACGCGCGCGACGGCCGTACCGAAAGGATCTCGCGCATCCTCCGGGTGCAGGCCGACCGGCACACCGACATCGACCGGGCGGTGGCCGGCGACATCGTCGCCGTCGCCGGGCTGAAGGCCACCCGGACCGGCACCACCCTGTCGACCAGGGCGAACCCGGTGGTCCTGGAGGCTCCGCGGGTGACCGAGCCGCTGGTCTCGGTCGCGGTGGAGGCACGCACGCGCGCCGACGCGCAACGTCTGCCGGGCGCTCTCGCGGCGCTGGCCGAGGAAGACCCTTCCCTGGCCGTACGGACGGACGCCGAAACCGGTCAGACCCTGCTGTCCGGCCTGGGCGAACTGCATCTGGAGGTGGCCGTGGAGAAGCTGCGGCAGACGACCGGCCTGGCGCTGACCACCGGCCGTCCGCAGGTCGCCTACCGCCAGGCGGTGACCGGCGGTGTCACCGGGTTCGTCCACCGGCACGTCAAACAGGACGGCGGCGCGGGCCAGTTCGCGCACATCGTGCTGGACGTGACGCCGATGGAGGGCACCGGCTTCGCGTTCGCGTCCACGGTGACCGGTGGCCGGGTGCCGGCCGAGTTCGCCCGTGCGGTCGAGGCCGGCTGCCGGGAGGCGCTCGCCGACGGTGAGCATCCGGTGGTGGGACTGCGGGTGACGCTGACCGACGGCCAGACGCATGTGAAGGACTCGTCGGAGATGGCGTTCCGCACGGCCGGCCGGTTCGGGCTGCGCCAGGCGCTGCGCGCCTGCACGCTCACGCTGCTCGAACCGGTGGCCGAGGTGACGGTCAGCGCGCCGTCGGACGCGATCGGCGCGGTGCTCGGCGACCTTGCCGCGCGGCGCGGCCAGGTGACCGATTCGTCGGTACGCACGGTGACCGCCACGGTCCCGCTGGCTGAGCTGTTCGGGTACGCGACCCGGCTGCGCAGCCGCACGCACGGGCGGGGCACGTTCACCAGCCGTCCGGCCGGTTACCGCCCGGCGGCGTAGGTGACGGGCGGGCCCGGGGTGCACGCCCCGGGCCCGCCTCAGGACCGGTCCAGGGCGAGGGCCAGCCGGCGCAGCCAGTGCCGGGCGGTCCCCGCCACCTGCGGGTACTCGTCGGCGAAGTTGTCCCAGTCCACGTCATGCCAGCTCAGCGGCGTGACGGCGGAGAACTCCAGGGCCTCGTCGCCGAGTTCCGGGAGCAGCAGTTCACGGACCAGCTCGACGTCGACCGTGGTGTGCTCGGCGAGCAGCACCGCGTCGTACAGATCCTTGCCCTGCGGGTACCGGTCGGTGGCCAGCCACAGCAGTTTCCAGGCCAGGGACAACTCCGCGGTCGCTCCCAGGACCAGGGGCTTCACACCCGCAAGCGCGACCGGCTCCGGCTCGATCGGCAGATCCTCACCGAACACCACGTCGATCTGGACGCTGCCGTCGGGAACGCCGGGCGCCGAGAAAGGGATGACGAGCCGGCGGCCGTCAGCTCGCTCGTACGTCCAGATCGCCGACTCGCTCGCTTCGCCGGGCCGCAGGCCGGCCCGGAACGCCGCCTGCTTGACACCGTCGAGCAGTTCCCGCGCCTCCTGGCTGTCGCTGGTGACGCTCACCGGCGTGACGACGAAGTCCAGATCACCGGGCCGCCGTGCATCGTCACCCACCCAGGCCCGCATCAGCGCGCTGCCCCGCAGCACCAGATGCTCCGCCCAGCGGCTGTCGCCCAGCACGGTGAGCAGGTCGTTCATCGCTCTTTCCCGGGCCGAGCGCCAGCGCCGGCCGACCTCCGGATCGGCGAAGACCGGCTCGCCCGGCCGATAGGCGTTGTCGAACTGCTTGAGTGCGGGGTCGAAGGCCAGCAGTTGCTCGACGTCACGACCGCCCGGCACCGGCCGGAACGTGGCCGGCATGCCCTGCCGGACGAGTCCTCCGACGGTGCGCCGCTGGTGGTGGAGCACCCGCTCCGGCGTCAACCAGCCCGCGTCCCACCCGGGGTTGCTGTCGTGCCGGACGCACCACCGCCGGATCGAGACGAACTCCAGACCGAGTTCCCGCAGGCCCACCGACAGCGTGGCGAGACTCGCGGTGGCAGCGTCCGCGTCGGTGTCCGCGCAGCGCTGGACCACGATCGGACGCGGGTCACGGCACAGCCCGGCGCCACTGACGTCGAGGAGGTCGGCGAGCGCGATGACCGTGGCCACCCGGTCCGGCTCCGACCGCAACTCGATGTGATGCTCGAAATCGCGCTCAGCCGGCCGGGCCTCGTCGGCCGGTGCCAGGGTGCGGGTCCGGACCGGCCGCATCCATGACCGTTCGCTCCGTTCGATCATCCCGGTCCACTCGCGGACGACCGCCGCGCCGCCGGGCACCACCAGCATCGGCTGCGAGCGGTGCCGGCCGCGGTCCAGCCGGACGTGCCGGAACTCCAGGCCGTGCCGGCCGGCGAATTCAGCGAGCGCATGGCCCAGGGCGCCGTCCACGGTGATCAGACTGATCATGGTCATCTCGGTAGATCGGCCTGGTAGAGCAGACTCCGGTGGGTGGGAAGGTAGCCGAGTGAGTCGTTGATCCGGCGCATCGCGACGTTGCTGTCGGCGGTGTCGGCGAGCAGCCCGGCCAGCCCCGGGAACCGGGCCCGGATCTCCTCGATCTGCGCGACCTTCAGCCACCGCGCCAGCCCGCGCCCGCGATGCTCCGGCAGCACCCCGGTCCCGTAGTGCTGGCCGTCCCCGGTACCGTCCCCGGCCACCACGACCTCGGTGAAACCGGCGATCTCCGCGTCCGGCCCGATCACGGCCGTGGTCAGCAGGATCTCGCCGCGCTTCGCGACCGCCTCCGCGATCCGGTGCAGCCGTTGCACGTCCCACGTGTCCGGGGTCCAGGCGGCGTCGTCCATCGGCATGTCGTCCATCGCCCGCCGGGACCGCGCGAACGTCTCGGCGAGCTCGTCCGCGACCGTGCCCTCCCAGTGCACGATCCGGTAGCCGTCGACCGGCCCGGCCGCCCCCGCGAACGACGCGAGTTCCAGCCGGGTGTACGTCAGCGCCAGCACCCGGCGCATCCCGGCCGCCACGCAGAACGACTCCCCCGCGGAGCCCTCCTCGACGGCCGGCCCCAGCAGAGCCGTCAGCCCCCGTTCACTCGCGGACGCCACGGCGGCGGCGAGCAGCCGGGTGCCGGCACCGGCCCGGCGTTCCGCCGGATGCACGGTGATCCGCAGGTCGGCGGCCCCACCACCGGCCGGGATGTGGACGCGGGCGGTGCCCAGTGGCCGGTCGTCGTCGCCTTCGGCGATCCAGGCCGGATTACCGGTGGACGGGTCCGTGAGCGCGGTGATGCGAGTGATCATGCGACGCATTGTCACCTGGCTGGTACATATGGGTGGCATCATTTTCGGATGCGTTCAACGGTGGCGGCAGTGCACGACGTGGTGACCAGGCTGGAACCGGTCGACAATCTCGAGGGCGAACACCGCGGGCACGCCCTCGGCTGGCTGCGGAGCACCGATGACGTGTTCCGCCGGATCAAGCCGGCCGAACCGTCCCGGCACCTGGTGTCCTACGTGGTGCCGGTGGATCCGGCCGACGGCGACCTGCTGCTCGTCGAGCACGTCAACGCCGGTCTGTGGCTGCCGCCGGGCGGGCACGTCGAGGTGGACGAGGATCCGTACGAGACGGCCGCCCGTGAGATCGAGGAGGAGTTGGGCGTCACCGCCCCGGTGTCGAAGGACCCGCTCTTCCTGACCGTCACCGAGACCGTCGGCATCGATGCCGGGCACATCGACGTGAGCCTGTGGTACACCGTCGAGATCCCCCGCGACCAGCCGCTGAAGCCGGACACCGGCGAGTTCCACAGCGTCCGCTGGTGGAGCCGCGACGAGATCGTCAAGTCCGACCCGGCCCGGTTCGACCCGCACCTGGGCCGATTCCTGCGCAAGCTTCCTAACGCAGAACGCGGTAGGTGAGATGGGTGACGCCCCGGCCCTCGATCACCCGCGGATCGCTGAGCCGGACCGGCGTCACCACCTGATCGCCGAAGAAGCTGGTGCCGGTGCCGAGCAGCACCGGCACCAGCGACACGGTGAGCTCGTCGAGCAGCCCGGCGTCCAGATACTGCTGGGTGAGCGTCGGCGTCGACACCGACACCACCCGCTCACCGGCCGTCTTCTGCGCGGCCTCCAGCGCCGAGATCGCATCGGTGAAGAACGACGTCTCCGAATCGTCGCGCGGCCACCCGCCCGGCACCGAATGGCTCACCACGAACACCGGGCACCCGGCCGGATGCCGCCCACCCCACCCGTCGGTGTGGTCGAACAGCCGGCGGCCACAGATCAGCGCACCCGCGCTCGCCAACGCTGGCCGCAGAAAACCGGCACTCGCCTCGGTGACATGAAAAATCCACCGCGGATCAGCGCTCGGCACCTCGACGTCGCCGTTCTGATACCACCCGAAAAGCTCGGCCACACCGTCGTGCTCATCCGCGACGAACCCGTCCAATGACATGGACAGGGCCGCGACGACTCTGCCCATGGCAGGCCTCCCAACGTGCATCCCTACCTCGCAGGTTTCTCCTCCGAAGCGGTTCACGCAAGCGATTCATCTGCACATTCGCCCAGGTGAGGCCTTAGTGCGCAGGCCTTCGCGCAAAGAACTCCCACCCTCGTCGGATACGGCCACCCGCCCCGTTCCGCAGCGGACGCCCTACATGCCCCCTGAGCCGGGGCGGTATCTTCGCCCGCACGGGGCCACCTGTTCCGAGCCGGTTTCGCACCGGCGACACCTGGTGCCGGGCATCTCCGCCGTCTCTGATCAGACCGGCATCGAACGAACGCTCGCGGCGGTTTCCGCGGACATCGGGTGAGCCAGACGGTCACGCAGAAGGGCGTGCCGGAATTGGTAGACACTGCCGGCGCGGCGCAGTACGCCACGTTCCTGGGCATCGGCCAGGCTCCGGGACAGCCGCAGAGGAAGTCTGCGGAGGGTGGCGAGAACGAGAGTCGCCACACAGAACTGACCCCAGGCGCTCACCAGCACCGCGGCCAGGGCGGCGGCCGGCACCACCCCTCCGATGACGGCCCACAGAAACGGTTCGGGCCTGAACAGGGCGGGGGCCGACATCGCCGCCACGGCCCCGCCGATGGTGGCTGCGGAGACGAGTGCCGCGTTTCGGTCCATCGCCAGCGACGCCGCGGGAGTCGTCGCCGAGGGGGCGGGTTCCGCGCTGCTCGCCAGCGCGGTGACCGCACCGCCGGACACGGCGCAGATGACAGCTTCCAGAGGGCTCATGCCGGCGACCATCGCCACGGTGAGCAGGACCGAGCCGACCACGGCGAACGACGTCATCAGGCTGCGCAGCGCCAATCGCCGCGGATGGTGACGGTCGGTGAACAGCAATCTCGCGAATGCCACCATCACGCCGGCCGACACTCCGGTGACCAGCGCGTAGTGCCTCGTGAAGTCACCGTCCCAGGTGAAAGCGGACAGAACCAGGGCCACCACCAGGACAGGCGAGATCAGGGCAGCCAGAATGACGTAGACGATGGAGACCACGTGCGCGGTAGGGGCCGGGCGGATATCGCTGATCCGCCACCATGCCAGATCGTGGAGCTGGTATTCCTTCAGATGGACCGCGAGCGTTGCCAGCCACCGGCGTGTGCTGTCGGCTCGCCCCGGATAGGTGGCCGGGATCAGGTGGTCCAACAGGTGCTGCTCGATGCCCTCCCGGCTGGCAGCCCAGTCCGCGGTCAGCAACTCCTCCGGCGTGCGGCCGGTGTTCCGATAGACCATCCGGGTCAGCCAGATCATCAACGGGGTGGACAGCGCCTGCGTCAGTGGAGTCCCGCTCTCCTCACGCAGATGGGCCAGGACCCGCGACCAGCGCCGGTCGGTCGATCCCGCATCGTCGGCGAGATGCTCGGCGGCCTCCGCCGCCGGGACCGGCTCCAACTCCACCACCACAGCCGCCGGAATCGGACCGCACGCCTGGACAGCCGCCTGGTACGGCCTGGTCCGGCAGGTGACGACGAAGTCACGGCCGGCCGCCACCGCGCTGGACAGGCCGATGAGAGCGGCCCGCTGCATATGTTCGTCGAGCTCATCAAGCCCGTCGAGGACCGGCAACACGAATCCGCCGGCGACGAGATCCCGCGCGAGGCTGCGCGGCTCGGCGTTCGGTCCGGGCAGCGTCCGGGCCAGGCTGCGGTCCTGGGCGATCAACTGGTCGGCGATCCAGTCGTCCAGAGACTGCACCGGGTTCCAACTCGCCGTACTGAGCAGCACCGCGACCGGCTCGATCCCACGCCGAAGGGCGAGCAGTTGAAGGATCAGCTGGATGGCCAGCATCGACTTGCCCGACCCCGGCTCACCGAGCATCACCAGCCGCTTCGGGATGTCGTCGCGGTCGAACACACTCGCGATCCGCGCGTAGTCGCTGTCCACGTCGACCGGACCGGCGCCCGCCGACTGCCGGACCGACGCCCAACTGACCATCACCGCCCGCGTCTGGGCATTCACCGTCCACCGCACGTTCAGGGGCCACGGTTCGCAGACCCGGCGGGCGGCCTGCTCCGCGGCCCACTGCTCCCGCTGCGCGGCCGCCAGGCGCGACAGCACGGCCTCGCGTTCGCCGCCTGCGTCGCCGTTGCCGAGGCGCCACAACCACGTCAGTGCGCAGACGCACGCCGCACCGGCGCTGACCGAACCGAAGACGACGCTCGACCACTTGTCCGCCCGCTCCAGACCCTCGTGCTGCAGGAACCAGGCCAAGGTCAGGGCCGTCAGGGCGGCTGCCGCCAACGTGATCAGGAACCAGACTCTGGGGCGTCTATACCAACTCGGCACCGGACCATGATGGGTCTCACGGCCGGAGAGCGACACCACCCGTACGGCTGACTGATCGACAGAGATCATTATCGCCGATCAGGGGCAGGCCCGCGCATCAGCGCTAGAAGCCCTGTGCGATGTAGGCCCCGAAGTTGACCGGGGGCGGCGGGACGGTCGCGTCGGGGCACGTAGGGTCGGGGACGTCGATGCTCGGCGCTTGCCGTGGCCATTGCAAGAGGTAGTACACGGTCCGGCCGGTGCTGTCGATGGCCTGCCGCAGCGTGCTGGCCGCAGTCGGGTCGTTGTTGAACACCTCGCCGATCGTCCAGCCCTGCTTGGTGTAGCCGTACTGGTTCATCATGTTGTGTGCGGTGGTGAACAAGGCGCCCTCGTCGACCCCGTTACGACGGTAGAAATGGAAGTCGAACAGGTACGGCGGATTGTTCCCGTACACCTTGGGGATATTCTCGATCCGGCCGGCGTAGCCGATGGCGGAGAACCCGACCGTGTCTTTCTTGTCGAAGGCGTTGGTGTAGTCCTTCCACAGCTGCTGTGTGTAGGCGAGCAGGACCTTCTGGCTGTTCGTCGGCACCGCCTCGTTGCACAGGTCGATCCGGTAATGGATGCCGGAGCCGGCGATGATCGGGCGCAGGTTGGAGATCAGGTTCCAGTTCTCCTGGTACATGTCGTCATTCCAACTCGGCCAGTTGTAGGCGGCGTTCTCGCCGATGGGCATGAACGCCACCTGGATCTCGACGAATCCGGCGTCGTCGATCGCGCGCAGCAGATCGGCCAGGTTCTGCCGGTTCGAGGCGGAGAGGTTGCCGCCGGTGGAGTCCATGGCGGTACCGGTGTCCGCGCGGTGCCGGTGGATGATGTGCACCCGCAGTCGTGCCTGGCCGGCCGCGCGCATCGCGGCGAGCTGGCCGCGGATCACGTCCGGGGCTTTGTGGAACGAGTTGACGACGCCGTACGGTTCCCGGTTGCAGCCGTCGATCCGGTACCAGCCGTAGTTGGACCCGCCCCGGGAGGTCGCCCCGGTCGTCGCTGCCAGCGACCGGCCTGCCGGCCAGCCGACGAGCCCGGCCGCGCCGACCGCCGCCGATCCCAACAACACCCTGCGACGCATCGCGCCACCTCTTCCGCTCGTCGCCTCGAACCGAACCGGTGGTGACCCCGGCGAGTGAACCGGCCGACCCTGTCATCCGGTTGTCAGCTGACGCGGAGAGAGATGGGCCGCCGTAAATCGTTTTCCGGACCAAGGTACAGCGAAGCACCCGCTGTTGTCCGACCCGTGGCTGGTGCTTCCGGCCCTCCTCTGCCGGCCGACCGGGATCTCGAAGCACGCGCCACCAAGCCGCGCCACATCCCGTCGTTCACGTGTCGCCGGGTGGTTTCGAACCACCGGCCTCCGCCTTATGAGGGCGGCGCTCTGGGCCCCTGAGCTACGGCGACCGAAGCGGAGAGCGGGAGATTCGAACTCCCGGCAAGGGTTCACGACCCCTGCTGCGGATTAGCAGTCCGCCGCCTTAGGCCACTCGGCCAGCTCTCCTCTGTCCTACTCGAACCGCGTGGACCCGGCCGGACTCGAACCGGCCACCTTCCGCTTGCAAGGTGGATGCTCTCCCTGATGAGCTACGAGCCCCTGCGTGCCCTCGGCGCGATTCGAACGCGCACCGTCCAGGTCCTCGGCCTGGTGCCTCTGCCTGTTGGGCCACGAGGGCGTCGAAGAGTGGCTACCGGGCCTCGAACCCGGGACCTCCGCCATGGCGAGACGGCGCTCTACCGAAACTGAGCTGCAGCCACACCGCGTCCCCGGAGAGATTCGAACTCCCGACCCCCGGATCCGTAATCCGGTGCTCTTTCCGCTGAGCTACGGGGACATTTGTCATCCGCTGTGGAATTGTCAGACAAGGGCATGACGAGAAACGCCGCCCGATTCCGTGAGGAAGGGCGGCGCAGAGATAACCAGCAGGATGCTAGCTGCGCCACCGACGGAGAAGTCGGCCGAGACCTCGGACGGGGAGACTCGGCAGGACCTGCTTCATTCGCTTGGCGGCCATCGTCTTCTCCTTCCTGGTTCGCGTCCCGGCTGGGTCGGTGTTGATGACAAACATAGGAGGCTCCGCGGTACCCGTCCAACCAATTAATCGAGGAAACTGGAGGCATGGGTTACCGGGTTCTGGCCGAGGCCACGATGGTGGTGCACTTTCTGTTCATCGCCTTCGTGGTGCTCGGCGGCTTTCTGGCGTGGCGCTGGCCGGCGGCGCTGTGGCTGCACCTGGCCGCCGCGGCCTGGGGTCTGTGCATCGTCGTCTTCGCCCTGAACTGCCCGCTGACCTGGGTGGAGGACTGGGCGCGGGAGCGGGCCGGCCAGTCCGGGCTGGCGCGCGGTTTCATCGACACGTACCTGACCGGGGTGATGTATCCGGAGCGCTACCTGAACGAGGTGCGGCTGCTGATCGCCGTGGTGGTCGCGGTGTCCTACGCCGGTGTCGTGATCAGGTGGCGGCGACGGGGATGATCGCCGCGACGGTCCGCCGCACGTCCGCCGGTGCCGGTGGTGGGCCGGTGCGGTCGGCGAAGAGCATGTGCCCGGTCCCGATCAGGATGGCCCCGAGTGTGGCGGTGTCGGCGCCGGCCGCGATCCGTCCGAGGACCCGCTCGTCCTCGAGGTAGGCCGCGAACAGCTCGGCGCCCTCGGTGAGCACCGGGACGCCGGCCGGCCAGGTCTCGCGGAGGCGGGCGCGCAGACCGTCGCGGAAGGTCACCAGCGCGACGATGGCGACCGCGACCGAGCCGAACAGTGCGGTCAGGGCGTCGGCGACGGTGTCGGTGACCGATCCCGTGCCGGCGTGCAGGGCGGTCATCCGCGCGTCCATCCGGCCGGCCCGGTCCAGTACGTACTCCGCCAGGAAGTCGTCGAAGTCGGTGAAGTGGCGGTGCAGGACGCCTTTGGCGCAGCCGGCGTCGAGGGTGACGGCACGGCTGGTGAGCGCCTCGGGCCCGGATCTCAGCAGGATCCGGTCGGCGGCGTCGAAGAGTTGTTCCCGCACGTCGCGCAGGGCCACACCGGTCGGCACGAAAGAAATGTAGCCGAGTGGGCAAGCGCCCATTTAGAGTGGGCGCATGCCCACTAACCCGGATCACCGGCGGATCGCCGAGTCCTTCGGCGTCGACGCCGACCGCTACGACCGTGCCCGGCCGCGCTACCCGGCCGCCCTGATCACCCGCATCGCCGCGTTCGGCCGCGAGGTACTCGACGTCGGCACCGGCACCGGCATCGTGGCCCGCCAGTTGCGCGACGCCGGCTGCCACGTGCTCGGCGTCGAGCCCGACCCGCGGATGGCCGAGGCCGCCCGCCGGCACGGCTTCGCCGTCGAGGAGTCCCGGTTCGAGGACTGGGAGCCCGCCGGCCGCACGTTCGACACCATCGTCGCCGGGCAGACCTGGCACTGGGTGGACCCGGCCGCCGGCTCGGCGAACGCCGCCCGGGCCCTGCGCCCGGGCGGCCGCCTGGCACTGTTCTGGAACGCCTACCAGCCGCCGCCCGAGCTGGCGGCGGCCTTCGGCGAGGTCTACCGCCGGGCCGCACCGAGCCTGCCGTTCAGCCCGTGGGCGGCGACCGACCCCTACGCCACCGTCGCGGAGAAGGCCGCCGCCAGCATCGGAGCCGACTTCGCGACGCCGGAGGTGTGGCGCTTCGCGTGGGAGCACGAATACACCCGCGCGGAGTGGCTCGACCTGATCCCGACCGCCGGCGGCCACACGCTGCTGCCGCCGGCGGAGCTGACCGCCCTGCTGGACGGCCTCGGTGAGGTGACCGGTGAGCGGTTCACCATGCCCTACACCACGATCGCGGTCACCGCGGCAAAGGCAGGGTAGGGCCGCTGGACCCGGCCGGGTACTCCCGCAACGGCACCGCGCCGGAGTGCCATGCCTCGATGACCGGCTCGACGATGCGCCAGCACTGCTCGGCGGTGTCCGCCCGTACCGACAGGGTCGGGTCGTCGGAGAAGACGCCGCGCAGCACCTCGCCGTACGGCGGAAGGTCGCCCTGGCCGAAATCGGCCTCCAGGGTGACCGGATCGAGCTCGAACGGATCTCCCGGGCCGTTGATGTTGAAGTCGATGGCCAGATGGTCCGGGCCGAATCCGATCCGCAGCCGATCGGGCTGGTCACAGCCGTGCAGGCCGTCCGGGACGCGCGGCGGCCGCTTGAAGGTGATCACCGCCTCCTTGCGGCTGTCGCCGACCGCCTTGCCGGAGCGCAGCCGGAACGGGACACCCGCCCAGCGCCAGGTGTCGACGGCCAGAACGATCTCGGCGAGGGTCTCGGTGCCGCGGGCCGCATCGACGCCCGGCTCGTCGGCGTAGTCCGGCAGCTTCCGCCCGTCCAGGTCACCGGCGGTGTAGCGGGCACGAAGGCTGCTGGTGGCCGGGTCGTCCCACAGCCGGGTCGCCCGCAGCACGTCGGCCTTGCGGTCGCGGAACTCCGCGGCGGCCATCGTGAACGGCGCCTCCATGGTGATCAGTGCGAGGATCTGCAACAGATGGCTCTGGATCATGTCGGCGAGCGCACCGGCCTTGTCGTAGTACCCGGCGCGGCCCTCCAGAGCCAGGTTCTCGTCGAAGACGATCTCCACCGACTCGACGTGCATGGCGTCCAGGACCGGTTCGAAGATCCGGTTGGCGAACCGCAGGCCGAGGATGTTGAGCACGGTCGACTTGCCGAGGAAGTGGTCGACCCGGTGCACCTGCTCCTCCGGGACGAGCCGGCTGAGCAGCGCGTTCAACTCGGCGGCGGAGGCGCTGCCGGTGCCGAACGGCTTCTCCAGCACCAGCCGGGTGCCGGCCGGCAGATCCACGCCGAGCAGCGCCTCGCAGGCCTTCGCGGTGACCGCCGGCGGCAGCGCGAAGAAGATCACCGCCGAGCCGTGCACCTCCCCGAGGAGGCGCCGCAGGTCGTCGGGGTCCGTCACGTCGGTACGCACCCAGCGGGCCCGGTCGGCGACGTCCGAGGCGGCCGGGGCGGTGTAGGTCGCGGGCGGCCGCTGACCGGCCGACTCGGCGGCGGCACTCGCGCCGTGCGCCCCGAACGAGTCGTGCACGCGCTGTCGCCAGCGCGCGTCGTCCCAGTCGTCGGTGGCCGCGCCGATCAGCGTCAGGCCGGGCACGTGCCCGGCGGTGAGCAGCGCGCCGAGGCCCGGCAGCAGCAGCCGGGCGGTCAGGTCGCCGCTCGCGCCCAGAATGATCAGGGTCTGGTCCGTCATGGACCGTGGGTACCCCCGGACGCCGGACGATACTCGACCTCGGGACGGCCCGGTCCGCCGTATCGCGGGCTGCGCACCACCCGGCCGGTGTCGGCGAGGTGCTCCAGGTAGCGGCGGGCCGTCACCCGGGCCGTCCCGGTGCGCGCGCCGACCTCGGCGGCCGACAGCCCGGCCGGGGCCGCCGCCCGCAACGCGACCAGGATCAGGTCGAACGTCCTCGGGTCCAGTCCCTTGGGGAGGGTGTCCGGCGGAGCGCCGCGCAGGGTCGCGAACACCCGGTCCACCTCGTGCTGGGCGGCCACCTCGGCCGACCCGGCGAGCTGGCGGCGATACTGGGCGTACCGGTCCAGCTTGTCGCGGAACGCGGCGAACGTGAACGGTTTCAGCAGGTAGTGGGTCACCCCGAGCGCGACCGCCTGGCGGATCATGGTGATGTCCCGGTTCGAGGTCACGGCCAGCACGTCGGTGCCGCTGCCCGCCGCGCGCAGCGCCCGCGCGATCTCCAGGCCGTGCTTGTCCGGCAGGTTCAGATCCAGCAGCACCAGATCGACCGGCTGGGCGCGCAACCGGGTCATCGCGTCCCGCGCGGTGTGCGCCACACCGGCGACCACAAAACCCTCGACCTTCTCCGTGTACGCCCGGTGCGCCTCGGCGATCAGCGGCTCGTCGTCGACCACCAGGACCTGGATCGGCGGGCGGGTGCTCATGCCGGCACCGGCAGCCGGACGCTGATCACCGCACCACCCTCCGGGGCGGTGTGGATGTCGTAGCTTCCGCCGTACCGCTCGGCGACCTGCCGGACCAGCGACAGTCCGATGCCGTGCCCGTCGCCCTTGGTGGACCAGCCGCGCCGGAAGGCGCTGGCCGCCTGGTCCGGGCTCAGACCGGGCCCGTTGTCGCGCACCCGCACCAGCACCTCGCCGTCCTCCTCCCGCACCAGCACACCGACCCGCCGTGGCAGCGGCGTCTCGGCGACCGCCTCCAGGGCATTGTCGATCAGGTTGCCGACCACGGTGATCAGGTCGCGGCCGCGCAGCAGCGAGCCGGTGAGCCGGGACTCCCCGTCGATGGTCAGCTCCACGCCGCGCTCGCCGGCCTGCGCCGACTTGCCGAGCAGCAGCGCCGCCAGAGCCGGCTCCTCGACCGCGCCGACGACCTGGTCGGTGAGCTGCTGGGCGACCGCCAGCTCGGCGGTCGCCAGCTGGATCGCCTCGTCCGTGCGACCGAGTTCGACCATGGTCAGAACGGTGTGCAGACGGTTCGCGGCCTCGTGCGCCTGGGCCCGCAGAGCCTCGGTCAGGCCGCGTACCGAATCCAGCTCCCCGGTCAGCGCCCGCAGCTCCGTGTGGTCGCGCAGGGTCAGCACGGTGCCGAGGACCCGCCCGTCGAACCTCGTCTCCCGGCGGCTCGCCACCAGCACCCGGTCGCCGATCAGCACCGGCTCGTCCACTGTGGGGCGGCGCTCGGCGATCAGGCCGGCCACCTCCGGCGGCACGTCGGCGGGCCCGTCGGCGGTCACGCCCAGCAGCCGGCGGCCCTCGTCGTTGATCAGAGTCACCCGGCCGTCCCGGTCCACGACCACGAGGCCTTCGCGGACGGCATGCAGGACGGCATCGTAGTACTCGTACATCCGGGTCATCTCGGCCGGACCGAGTCCGTGCGTCTGCCGGCGCAGACGGCGGCTGAGCAGCCACGACCCGGATGCGGCAAGCAGCAGGGCGACACCGGTGGCGGCGCCGACGACCGGTAGCTGGGCCACCAGCTCCCGGTTGATCTCGTCGGTCTTGATGCCGACCGAGACGAGGCCGATGATGGTGTCGCTGTCCGGGTCACGGATCGGCACGACGGTCCGGACCGAGTTGCCGAGGCTGCCCCGGTACTCCTCGATCACCCGGCCGCCCCGCAGCGCCTCGTCGACCGAACCGGCGAACGGCTGACCGATCAGACTCTCCGTGGGGTGGCTGTAGCGGGTGCGGTCCGGTGCCATCACCACGATGAAGTCGGTGTCGGTGGCGTGGCGGGTCGCCTCGATGAACGGCCGCAGCGCCGCCGCCGGATCGTCGGCCCGCAGCGCGCCGGTCACCGCCGGCGAGTGCGCCATGGTCTCGGCCACGGCGATGACCTCGGCCTCCGCGGCGGCCTGCGCGTCCCGGCTGGCGAGCAGCACCGCACCGGTCGTCCCGATCGCCACCAGCAGCGTCACCACCAGCACCTGGAGGGCGAAGAGCTGCCGGGCGATGCTCCACGGTCGTGCCAAACCGGGCCTCGTTTCGTTTCTTACGGATGAACAGAATGAACGTAACGGTGAAAGCCGCTGAGACCCAGGCCACATTCTCGGCATGACTACCGCTACCGCCCCGGTGAAACGGGACCGCACCCACTACCTGTACCTGGCGGTCATCGTGGCCGTCCTCCTCGGCATCGCCGTCGGCCTGATCGTGCCGGACGTGGCGGTGGAGCTGAAACCCATAGGCACCGGCTTCGTCGACCTGATCAAGATGATGATCGCCCCGGTCATCTTCTGCACCATCGTCCTCGGCGTCGGTTCCATCCGGCAGGCTGCCAAGGTCGGTAAGGTCGGCGGCCTGGCCCTCGGATACTTCCTCACCATGTCGACCGTCGCCCTCGCCATCGGCCTGGTCGTCGGCAACATCATCCACCCCGGCTCCGGGATGCAGCTGGACGCCTCGACCGCCGCGGCCGGGCAGAAGGCGATCGGCACCGAACCCGCCAAGAGCACCGCCGACTTCCTGCTCGGCATCATCCCGGACAGCCTGCTCGCCCCGCTCGCCTCCGGCAACGTGCTCCAGACGCTGCTGGTCGCGCTGCTCACCGGGTTCGCCCTGCAGACCCTCGGCGACCGGTCGGAGCCGGTGCTGCGCGCGCTCGGCCTGTTCCAGCGGCTCGTCTTCCGCATCCTGGCGATGCTCATGTGGCTCGCCCCGATCGGCGCGTTCGGCGCGATCGCCGCGGTCGTCGGCGCCACCGGCACCGACGCCCTGGTCAGCCTGGCCCAGATCATGCTCGGCTTCTACGTCACCTGCGCGCTGTTCGTCTTCGTGGTGCTCGGTGCGCTGCTGTGGGCCGTCGCCCGGATCAACATCTTCAGTCTGCTGAAGTACCTGGGCCGGGAGTTCCTGCTGATCCTGTCCACGTCGTCGTCGGAGTCGGCGCTGCCCCGCCTGATCGCCAAGATGGAGCACGTCGGCGTCAGCCGCCCGGTCGTCGGCATCACCGTCCCGACCGGATACTCCTTCAACCTCGACGGCACCGCCATCTACCTGACCATGGCGTCGCTGTTCGTCGCCCAGGCGATGGGTGACCCGCTGTCGGTGAGCGAGCAGATCTCGCTGCTCCTGTTCATGATCATCGCCTCGAAGGGCGCCGCCGGCGTCACCGGCGCCGGCCTGGCCACCCTGGCCGGCGGCCTCCAGAGCCACCGCCCCGACCTCGTCGACGGCGTCGGCCTGATCGTCGGCATCGACCGCTTCATGTCCGAGGCGCGGGCCCTCACCAACTTCGCCGGCAACGCGGTCGCCACCGTCCTGATCGGCACCTGGACCAAGGAGTTCGACCGCGAGCGGGCCCATCTGGTCCTGGCCGGCGACGACCCGTTCGACGAGCAGACCATGCTCGACGACGACCACGGCGTCCCGGCCGCCCCGGCCGGCGCCCCGGCCGCCGTCTGACACCAGGTCACCCCGGGTACCCGGGGTGACCGCAGCCTCCTGAAACATCAGAGCCGCCACCCCGTCGCCTCCCCAGACGCGACGGGGTGGCCCGTTCTATGCGAAATGATCGATACAATGAAGGCTGTCCGGTCAGGTGACGGCCGGGGAGGCGGGCCGCGCGGGTGCTGGTGGCGCTCGTTTCCGGGCGCCGATTTCCGCCTGAGGGCTCCCGCGTGGAGAATCTGTCGGCGCTGACCATCGAATGCGGGGGCCCGGCATGACTTTCAACGGCTTCATCTCGTACAGCCACGCCGCGGACGGGCGGTTGGCGCCGGCCGTACAGCATGGTCTGCATCGGCTGGCGAAGCCGTGGAACCGCCGCCGCGCGTTGTGGATCTTCCGGGACCAGACCGGCCTGTCGGTGACCCCGACGTTGTGGTCGTCGATCCAGGAGGCGCTGGACGGATCGGACTGGTTCGTGCTGCTCGCGTCACCGGAGGCGGCACAGTCGCCGTGGGTGAACCGCGAGATCGAGCATTGGATCGCGACGAAACCGGCGAATCGGATCCTGCCCGTGGTGACCGACGGCGAGTGGCGGTGGGACCCGTACCGTGGCGACCTGTCCGCGGACTCGACGGCCGTGCCGGACGCGTTGCGCGGGGTGTTCGCCGAGGAGCCGCTCTTCCTCGACCTGCGCTGGACCCGGGACGACCAGAGCCTCAGCCTCAAGGACACCCGGTTCCGCGACGCGATCGCGCAGTTGGCGGCCCCGATGCACGGCCTCAGCAAGGACGAGCTGGAGGGCGAGGACGTCCGGCAGCACCGCCAGTCCCGGCTGCTGCGCCGGGGTGCCGTGGCGGCGCTGGCGTTGCTGACCGCTGTGGCGTCGCTGAGCGGCGTGGTCGCGGAACACAACGCCGACCGGGCCACCGCCGCGTCGGGCGAGGCCCAGCGGCAGGAGGAGCTCGCCGCGCAGGAACGGGGCAATGCCGGACGGTTCGCGGAGGAGGCCCGGCGCCAGCAGGAGAACGCCCGCGCGCAGGAAGCCCGGGCACACGCCGCCGCCGTGGAGACGAAGACCCAGGAGCAGCAGGCGCGGGAGCAGCGGGACGCGGCCGAACGGGCGGCGGCCGAGGCGAGACGGCAGCAGGAGAACGCGCGTAAGCAGCAGCAGTTGGCGAACCGGTCGCGGGCACTGGCCGAAGAACAACGGAAGGTGGCCCGGGAGCAGCAGGAACTCGCCGAGCAGTCGGCGCGGGAGACGGAAGGCCAGCGGCTCATCGCGGACCAACAGCAACGCCTCGCCGCGGAGGCCACCGCGGAGGCCGAGAAGCAGCGGGCCATTGCGCGGCAACAGCAGCGGATCGCCGAGGTGTCCGCGGCGGAGGCCCGCCGCCAGGGGGCCATCGCCCAGGAGAACGAACGAAAGGCGAAGCAGGCCGCCGAGGAGGCCCGCCGGCAGGAGGAGAACGCGGCTGAGCAGAAGCGGATCGCGCTCGGCCGACGGCTGTTCAACCGGGCCACGGCGACGCTCGGCAACGACCCGGCGATGGCGCTCCGGCTCGGGATCGCCGCGGAGAAGATCCAGCCCGGCGCCGAGTCCCGCGCCGAGCTCGCCCGCCTCGTCACCTCCACACGTAAGGTCGGCGCCATCGACGACGTGCTGGCCATGGCCTACGGGGCGAACGACATCATCGCCGTCGTCGACATCGACTACACCTTGTCGCTGTGGAGCGTGGCCGACCCGGCCGTGCCCGTCCGCCTCATCACCCTCGACGATTTCCCGGTCTTCCCCCTCCTGACCTTCGGCCCGGGCGGCAAGACCCTCGCCGTCGTCGGCGGATGGGACTTCCAGCCGGTTCTCCTCGACCTGTCCGATCCGGCCGAGCCGGTCACGATCAGCACGGTGCCCATGCCGGACGCTGCCCGTACGCCCGTCTTCAGCCCGGACGGGCGGACGCTCGCCGTCGGCGACATCGACGGGGTGTGGACCCTCTGGGACCTGACCGACAAAGCGAGTCCCGCGCGGCTCAGCCAGATCGCGGGCAGCCTGACGCCGCCCACGTTCAGCCCCGACGGCCGTACCGTCGTGACCGTCGGCACCGGCACGGTCTGGGACATCACTGATCGCACGCGTCCCACCGCTCTGGTCACGCTGGACGGCAGGTTTCGGAAAGCTGCCTTCAGCCCGGCGCGGCCGATCCTGGCCACCCATGACGCCGACGGAAATCTCTCGATCTGGGACACGAGCGACCCCGCCAAGCCGAAGAAGCTGTTCACGCAGGCGGTCCGCGCGGCCGACGTGACGTTCAGCAGCGACGGCCTGACCCTGGCCACCAGCGACAGAGAAGGGACGGCACGCCTGTGGGACATGACCGCGGACACGCCGGTCCACCTCGCCGATGTGGACAGCAACGACGGCGCGGCGCTGACCATGGCGTTCAGCCCCGACGGCCGGATTCTGTCCACCGGCGTGATCAACGGCGCACTGAGCCTGTGGACCGTCGAGGCGCACGGCGCACCACGGATCCTCGGCCGGGCAGCCGGTGAGAACCGGAACGGGCTGATGGCCGCCCTCAGCTCGGACGGCCGGCGCCTGACCACGGCACACGTCGACGGGACGGCGACGGTGTGGGACCTGTCGAATCCCGCTCACCCAGGCGAGCGGGCCACCGTACGAGTCGTTCCCGGGAAACTCCATGCGGCGGCGGTCAGCCCCGGCGGTGACATCCTCGCCGGCGTCGCCTGGCCGCTGGACGGCTTCGTGACCTTGACCGATCTCCGTGATCCGAGCGCGCCGGCGCCTCTCGGCACGCTGCCCGTCGGGCCCTTCGTCTCGACGCTGGCGTGGGGTCCGGACGGCCGGACGCTGGCCATCGGTCATGGATACGACGTGAACCTGTGGGATCTCACCGACCCGCGGAACCCGGTCCAGCTTCCCGATCTGCTGGGCGACGCTCTGGTCGGGCCGATCGCCTTCAGCCCCGACGGTGGCACCATCGCCGTCGCTGAGGACGAGACGGTCAATCTGTGGAGCCTGGCCGACCGGTCCAACCCGGTTCGGGCCGGGATCCTCAAGGGGCACTCCGCATTCGTGCGCTCCATGGCGTTCAGCCCGGACGGGCGGACCCTGGCGACCGGCAGCCAGGACAGGACGGCGGCGCTGTGGGACGTCGCCGGCCCGATCCGCCGCCGGCAGGCGATCCTGACCGGCAGCAGCACGATCATCGACGCGGTGGCCTTCACCCCGGACGGCCGCACCCTCGCGACCGGCACCAGGGATGCCGTGCTGGCACTCTGGGACGTGGCCGAGCCGTCCACCCCCCAGCGTGTCGGTGGGCTGAAGCGCGCCGACCTCAAGACGCGGTCACTGCTCTTCCACCCGGACGGGCACACGTTGGTCACCAGCGGCACGGACAACAGCGGGACACGGGCGGTTCTCTGGGACTACTCGGCCCTGAACACTCTGCGGGCGGCGCCTTCCCAGGCCGCCTGCGCCGTCACCGGTGGCGGCTTCACACCGGACGAGTGGGCGGCCTACGTCCCGGAGACGAAGTACCAGCCGACCTGTCCCCGCTGAGACAGCGGACTGTGCGGGCCGTGCCAGGCCGGTGTGCGCGCCGTGCCAGGCACGGCCGTCAGGCTCGGCGGCATGGGAACGGAAGATCTGGTGGTGCGCGCCGAAGGGCTGCGCAAACGGTTCGGGAGTACGCAGGCTCTCGACGGGGTGGACCTGCGGATGCGGCGGGGCACCGTGCTGGGCGTGCTCGGGCCGAACGGGGCCGGCAAGACGACCGCGGTACGGGTGCTGGCGACGCTGCTGCGCCCGGACGAGGGCACCGCGTTCGTGGCCGGGATCGATGTACTGAAGAACCCGCGGGAGGTACGCCGCAAGGTCGGGCTCACCGGCCAGTACGCCTCCGTGGACGAGGATCTGACGGGCGTACAGAATCTGGTGCTGATCGGTCGTCTGCTGGATCTGAGCGGGCGGGACGCGCGGCGCCGGGCCGACGAACTGCTGGCGTGGTTCGATCTGACGGAGGCCGCGCAGCGGCCGGCGAAGACGTACTCGGGTGGCATGCGCCGCCGCCTGGACCTGGCGGCGAGCCTGGTCGGCCGGCCTGAGGTGATCTTCCTGGACGAGCCGACGACCGGGCTGGACCCGGCGAAGCGCGAGGACATGTGGGGTGTGGTCCGCACCCAGGTGGCGAGCGGCGCGAGTGTGCTGCTGACCACGCAGTACCTGGAGGAGGCCGACGCCCTCGCCGACGAGATCGTGGTCGTCGACCACGGCAGGGTGATCGCGCACGACACCCCGGACGGGCTGAAGCGCAAGGTCGGCGGGCAGACGCTGCGGGTCCGGCCGGCCGATCCCACCCGGCTGCCGGACGTGGTGCGGCTGCTGGACCTGGTCGCGGCGCCGGGCACGTCGGCGGACCTGGACGAGGCCGCCGGGTCACGGCCGGGCGCGGCGTCGGTGCCGGTGGCGGGCGACGAGGCGCTGGACAAGCTGATCCCGGCGCTGCGCGGCGAAGGGGTCGAGGTGACCGAGCTGGCGCTGCACCTGCCGAGTCTGGACGAGGTCTTCCACGCGCTGACCGGGCGCACCAAAGCCGAGGAGCTGGTATGACGACGTGGGCACCCCCGATCGCCCGGCACAGTGCGGCCCTGGCCAAGCGCAGCCTGATCAAGACGATGCGCACGCCGGAGGCGCTGATCGACGTCACCATCCAGCCGGTGATCTTCCTGCTGCTGTTCACCTACCTGTTCGGTGGCGCGATCGCGGACGGCAACCGGCACACCTACCTGCAATTCCTCCTGCCGGGCATGCTGGCGCAGTCGCTGGCGATGGGTGGGGTGGCGCTCGGCCAGAACCTGAACGCCGACATCGAGAAGGGCGTGTTCGACCGGTTCCGGTCCCTGCCGATATCCCGGGCGGCGCCGCTGGTCGGGGCGGTGCTCGCGGACGTGGTGCGCTACCTCAGCGTCTGCCTGGTGATGCTGCTCTTCGGCTCGATCATGGGCTTCCGGGTGGAGACCGGGTTCTGGCCGGCGGTGGCCGCGGTGGCGCTGTCGATCGGGTTCGGGCTGTGCTTCTGCTGGATCTCGGTGTGGGTGGGGATGATGGTCCGCACTTCGGGCGCGGTGCAGGGTGTGATGTTCCTGCTGGTACTGCCGCTGACCTTCGGTTCCCCCGTGTTCGTGGCGACCGAGACGCTGCCGGGCTGGCTGCAGGCGTTCGTCGCGGTCAACCCGATCACGCCGCTGGTCAAGGCGATCCGCGGGCTGCTGACCGGCGGCCCGGTCGCCGGCCCGGTGACGACGACACTGATGGTCATGGCCGGGCTGCTGGTGATCTTCGTGCCGCTGGCGCTACGCGCCTACTCCCGGAGAGCCTGATCCGATGGCGAGCCGCGCGGGGTCGACGAGACTCTGCGCGGCCGACGCCTCCAGGTTCCAGCCGGCGGCGTACGCCTCCCCGAACCCCTCCTCGCCCAGCGCCGCCCGGGCCCGCGTGGCCACCATGAGCACGTCGAGGGCGGTGTGGTCGTGGGCGCCCCGCAGCCGGGCCGCCGCCCCGAGCAGTGCCGCCGCCTCACGGAGCAGGCCACGCTGCACGGCCAGGCCGGCGGCGGCGACCGCGACCAGGGCCAGGATCGGCATGTCCTGGGTCTGCACGGCCGCCGGGTACGCCATGGCCAGCGCCTTCCCGGCGGTGTCCAGGTCGTTCTGGTGCACCGCCAGGGTGGCGCGCACGGCGCCGACGATGGCGCATCCGTGATCGCCGCCGAGGAGCAGCCGCATGTCCTCCGTCTCGTCGCCGTCGATGCCCGCCTGGGCGGCCGCGCGACTGATCAGCTCGGCCGCGCGGTCGAGGTCGCCGAGCCAGATCAGCATCCCGGCTTCGAGGGCGTCGACGAGCAGCCGCATCTCGCTGGAGCCGGAGTTCCCGGCCCGGGTCCGGGCCTGGGCGACCGCGATACGGGCCTCGTCCGGTTCGCCGCGCCGCATGTGCAGGTCGGCCCAGCGCAGGTCGATGAAGATCTCGTCGGCGATGTCGAGGGAGCCGAACTCGGCGGCGAGGGCGCGGGCCGAACGCAGGTCGGCCAGCGCCCCGTCGAGGTCGCCGTCGTACTGCCGGATCAGCGCGCGCAGCGGCAGCACGGTGGCCTGGCCCCACCGGTCGCCGAGGGCCCGGAACTCGTCCAGGGCCGTCGCGGCGTCCCGTCCCATCTGCCCGACGTCGCCGTTGTTCTCGGCGATCTGGGCACGCATCATGTGCGCCATCGCGGACAGCCACCGGTCCGGTCCGTCGATCAGGCGGGTGATGCGCTGCTCGGCGAGGTCGTTGTCACCGGCGAAGTAGAGGATGAACGCGGCGATGGCCCCGGCCGGTCCGGGCAGCTCCGGATGGGTGGCGAGCCGGTCGGCGAGGGCACGGACGCGGACGCGGCGCTGGACGGCGGTCTCGGTCACCAGCCCCGGCTCGGTGCCGGTGCGGTTGAGGACGAGGACCGCCTCGGCACAGTCGGCGGCGACCGGGTCGACGTCACCGGGCACCGACAGCGCCGCCGACAGCCAGTAGGAGGCGTCCGCGTGCCGGCCGAACATCTGCCAGTACCAGCACAGGTCGAGGGCGAGCGACACCGCCGACCGGGCGTCACCGACGTCGCAGAAGTGGCGCAGGGAGGTCAGCGTGTTGTCGTATTCGGCGCGCATCGCCCGCAGCGCCTCCACCTGTGCGGCGGTGCGCAGACGGTCGTCGTACCCGGAGACCAGGCCGGCCAGATGCCGCGCGGCGAGATCCCGGACGGCGGCGAGGGCGCCCTGTTCGGCGAGACGCTCGATGCCGTACTCCCGGATCGTCTCCAGCATCCGGTAACGGCCGCCCGGCGCGAGCTGCAGCAAGGACCGGTCGACGAGGGCGGCGAGCAGGTCGGCGACGGGCGCGGTGCCGCCGCTGATCGCCGCGGCGGTGGCGACGGTGACGCCGCCGGGCAGCACGGCCACCCGCTCGGCGAGCACCCGCTCGTCGCCGGCCAGCAGGTTCCAGCTCCACGCGATCACCGCGCGCAGGGTCCGGTGGCGCGGCTGGGCGGTGCGGTTGCCGCTGGTCAGCAGGCGGAACCGGTCGGAGAGTCCGGCGGCCAGCTCGGCCAGGCCGAGGGTACGCAGCCGGGCCGCGGCCAGCTCCAGGGCGAGCGGCAGACCGTCCAGGCCGCGGACGATCCGCACCACGTCACCGACGGTGCGGTCGTCGACGGCGAAACCGGGCCGGACCGCGGCGGCGCGCTCGGCGAACAGCCGCACCGCCGGAGCACGTGCGGCATCGGCGGCGCCGGCGCCCACACCGGGCAGGCCGAGCGGGCCCAGCGGCACCAGCGACTCGCCGTCGACGGCCAGCGGCTCCCGGCTGGTGGCCAGCACGCGCAGTTGCGGACACCGGACGAGCAGTGCGCTGACCAGGTGCGCGACCGCGTCGATGAGGTGTTCGCAGTTGTCGACGACGAGCAGGATCTGCCGCCCGTACAGCCGCTCGGCGAGCACGTCGACGTCGCCTCGCCCGTCGGGCCGGACCCGGTTGGCGGTCTCGAACAGCGCCGACCCGCGCAGCCCGGCGGCCGCGACGACGGCGGCGCCGACCTTGGCCGGCTCGGTCACCGACGCGAGATCCACCAGCCAGACACCGTCGCGGAACCTCTCGGCCCGCCGTCGCGCGGCCTCCACCGCGAGCCGCGTCTTCCCGGCGCCGCCGGGCCCGAGCACCGTCACCAGCCGCCCGGCGGCGAGCAGCGCGTCGACCCGGCCGAGGTCGTCGGCCCGGCCGACGAAACTGGTCAGTGGTTCCGGCAGGTTGGTCGGCGGCGGGTCGGGATCATTCCCCGAACGCGGCGGTACGGTCGACGGGCCCCGCCCCGGCGCAAGAGGCGGTGTCCCGCGCAGCAGGAGAAGATGACGTTCCCGCAGCGCCGCCCCCGGGTCCGCGCCGAACTGAGCACCGAGCGCCGCCCGCACCCGCTCGTAGACGGCCAGTGCGTCCGCCTGCCGTCCCTGCGCGGTGAGCGCGTCGATGAGCAGCGCCGCGAGCCGCTCGTTCAGCGGGTGCTCGGCGAGCAGCCCGGTCAGCCGGGTCGCCGCCCGCTCGGCCAGTCCGAGGGCGATCTCCGCCTCGGCCAGGTCGGCGCCCGCCTCCACGACGGCCTGGCCGAGCCGCACCGCCTGGGCCGGTGCCACCTCCGCCAGTTCGGGTGCGATGGTCCCGGGGCCGGTGCCGATCGGCGCGGGCCCGCGGCCGGCCGCCGCGGTGTCCCGGCCGCCCGGGACGGACGTGACCGCGCCGGCGGGGGTCACGGCCGCTTCGAAGGAGCCGGTGGTGAGGGCCACGGCCGCACCGAGCGGTCCGGCCGCGCCCGCCGGGTCACCGGCCCGCAGGCTCTCCCGCCCGGCCGCGGCGAGCCGGGCGAAGCGGTTCACGTCGACGTCGTCCGGCTCGACGGCCAGCCGGTAACCACCCTCTGCCTGAGTGACCGTGTCACCACCGCCCAGCAGCCGCCGCAGCCGGGAGATCAGCGACTGCAGCGCGTTGACCGGGTCGGTGGGCTGATCCTCCGGCCAGAGCGCCTCGACGAGCAGCCCCGGCGCGACCGGCCGTCCACCGGCGACGGCCAACCGGACGACCAGCCCGCGCACACGGGCACCGGTCATCGGCAGCTCAGCACCGCCGCGGGTCACCCGCAGCCCGCCGAGCAGCCCGACGCTCAGCCGGTCGGAGTCCACTCTCACGCCAACGATCCTCCCGCGTGGCGTCCACCCGCCGAAATCGGGCCGTCGTCCGGCGTTCTCCGCTGCCGGGCCGGGGTCCTCCCGGCAGCAGGGGCGACGGCCCCCTCGGCGCACAGGATGACCGCGGTGGGCCGGATCGCCGGTCGGCTCGCGGAGTTCGTGACCGGCGGGGCCGAGAAGAGCGACCGGATCGGCGGTACTCCGGCGATCGGACCTCGGGGCGGCATCCCGGCTGCCTAGCCTCGACGGCATGCGAACGATCATTCTGGCAGTCACCGCGGCCGTGGCCGTCGTAGTTCCGGGCGGTCCCGCGTCGGCCGGACCACCGGCCCTCACCGACTTGCGAGCGGCGCTGCTCACCGGAGCCGAGGCCCCCACCGGCTACCGGCTCATGGAGACCCCGCGGAACATATCGCTGCCGATCCCGCGGAACCGGACCCTGTGCAGCGACGACACGGCGCCGGACGGCGGGCCGGAGACCACCGTGGTGATGGAGAGCTTCGAGGAGGACGACGGCACGTCCGTCCTCCTCGGCATCGCCGCACCCGGCGCGTTCAACGCCCGCTCGTTCGTCACGGCGATGGAGAGGACGCCCGTCCGGTGCCCGAAGGATGACCTTTCGACGCTGACCCCGCTGACCCCGCCGGCCCTCGGCGATGCCGCCGCCGGTTTCCGGGACGTCAGACCCTCGGTCCACGGGACATCGTCCGAGTCCACGGTCGTCGCGGTGGCCGACGGCGACCTGGTGGTGCTCTTCGAGATGAGTGGGGGCGACGAGTCCGACCGGGCCGAGGTCACGCCGTTCCTGACCGCGACGGTACGCAAGCTCGACCGGATCCCGGATCAGTTCTCGGCGGCGTAGGCCTCGACCTTCGCGGTGTCGCCGGCCACGATCAGGACCGCGTTGTCGGGGACGACGGTCTCGGGTCGTGCGTACACGAAATCCTCGCCGGGCCGTTTGGTGCCGACCACGGTGACGCCCCATTTGGTGCGCAACCCGATGTCGGCGAGGGTGCGGCCGGCGGCGCCGCGCGGCGCCCGGACCTTGGCGATGGCGAAGCCGTCGTCGAACTCGATGTAGTCGAGCATCCGCCCGGAGATCATGTGGCCGACCCGCTCGCCCATCTCCGACTCGGGGAAGACGACGTGGTCGGCGCCGACCGACGACAGGATCTTGCCGTGTTTGACGCTGGTCGCCTTGGCCCAGATCTCCGGGACGCCGATCTCGGTGAGGGTGAGCACGGTGAGGACGCTGGTCTCCAGGTTGGTGCCGATCGCGACGACGGCGCGGCCGAACTCGTGCACACCGAGCTGGCGCAGCGCCTCCTCGTCGGTGGCGTCGGCCTCGGCGACCTGGGTGAGGCGGTCCGACCAGTCCTGGACGATCCGCGGGTCGGCGTCGATGCCGAGCACCTCGTAGCCGAGTTCGAGCAGCGTCTCGGCGACGGCCCCGCCGAACCGGCCGAGGCCGATCACCGCGATGTGGGCGCCTTCGGGCAGTTTCTCGTCAGCCAACGAGGGGTCTCTCCTCCGGGTAGCGGTAGTGGCGGCGCCGGGTGTTCAGCGCGATCGCCGTCCCGACCGCAATGGTGCCGACGCGGCCGACATACATCAACAGGACCAGGACGAACTGCGCGGACGGCGGTAGGCCCGGGGTGATGCCGGTGCTCAGGCCGACCGTCGCGAACGCCGAGGTGACCTCGAACAGGGCCCGGTCGAACGGAACGTTCTCGGTCAGTGCGTCCAGGGCCACGGTACCGACGGCGATCAGCGCGACACCCATCAGGGCCACGGTGACGGCCTGCCGCTGGGTCTCCTCGGCGATCCGCCGTTTGCGGATCACCACGTCCGGTTCGCCGCGGATCTCCGCCCAGATCACGTAGCCGAGCAGCATGAACGTGGTCAGCTTGATGCCACCGGCGGTGCTGGCACTGCCGCCGCCGATGAACATCATCCCGTTGGTGACGGCGATCGTCTCGCTGTTGAGCTGTCCGAGGTCGACGCTGTTGAAGCCACCGGACCGGGTCATCACGTCCTGCGTGAACGCGGCCAGGATCTTGCCCGGCGTGCTCAGCCCGCCGAGCGTGCCCGGGTTGCGCCACTCGAAGACCAGGAAGACCAGGAACCCGACGGCCGTCAGCAACAGGCTGCCGGTCACCGTCAGGAAGGTGTGGGTCGACCAGGTCCCGGCGGTACGCCACTCGCGCGCCAGCTCGAACAGGACCGGGAAGCCGATCGACCCGGCCATCACGCCCAGCCCCAGGGACAGGCAGATCCACGGGTCCGTCACGAACCGCACGATGCTGTCGGAATAGAGGGCGAAACCACCGTTGTTGAACGCCTGCACCGCGTGGAAGACCGCCTCCCACAGTGCCCGGCCGAACGTGTAGTCGTAGGCCAGCCAGAACCGCAGGGTGAGCACCACGGCGACGAGGCTCTCCGCGACCAGCATCACCAGTGCCACCCGGCGCAGCACCCGGGCCGTGTTGCCGCCGGCCAGCCCGGCGCTCTCCGCCTGGGCCAGCAGCCGCCCGCGCAGGCCCAGACGGCGCGAGACCAGCAGGCTGAGCAGCGTCGCCAGGGCCATGATGCCGAACCCGCCGATCTGGGTCAGCACGGTCAGCAGCACGTGCCCGAACGTCGACCAGTAGCCGGGTGTGTCGACCACGGCCAGCCCGGTGACACAGACCGCGGACGTGGCGGTGAACAGCGCGGTGATGAACGGGGCGTGGCCCGGCTCGGCCCGCGCCGCCGGGAGCATCATGAGGGCGGTGCCGACCGCGATCAGGGCGAGGAACGCGAACGGCACGATACGGGCCGGGGTCCGCCAGGGTGATCGCACCGATGAGTCATATCACCCGATGTGCGCACCGTGCTCGACGAGGGCCCACGCCGCGGCCCCGAAGGCGCCCGTACTGGTGACCGTGCGCACCAGATTCCACCGCACCCACGGGGTGAAGAACTCCGCCCGCTGCCGCTCGGGGTCGGTGCGGGCCGCGGCGCCGAGCCGGTCGAGACGGTTGTTGAGCGGGATGTTCGCGGCGAACGTGACGGCCAGGGTCGCGGCGTAGAGGACCAGGGCGATCAGGAGCGGCCCGGCGACGTCCGTACGGTCCCGGTTCTGGAACACGGCGATCGCGGTGCACACCAGGGCACCGACGAAGATCAGCCCGAAGAGCGGGTTCTGGATGGCGACGTTGATGTGCTGCATGGCGTCGACGGCGGAACGGTCCGCGGCCCGGCGCAGACCCGGCATCACCGAGCCGGCGTACGCGTAGAAGAGCCCGGCCATCAACCCGAGGGTGAGGACGGCGAGCAGCAGGACTGCGGTGCGCAACGGATCTCCCGTCGTACCGATCGGCTGGTCTGCGAACCGGACGGGCGGTCCCGTCCGTGCCGTGACGGTACGATGCGGGAACAAACTCCGCCGCCCCGCCCCGGGCGGTGCGACGGTTGACACGTTGCGGTCGGTGACCGGATTTCATCTTCGCCGGTTATCCTCCTCCGCCGGGGAGGACAACATGAAACTCGCACGGGGAATGCTTGCGGGCATTCTGGTCACCACGCTCGGTGCCGGGCTCGCGGCATGTGGGCCGATCGGGGTGCCGGAGTCGCGGCTCGTGGAGCCCGGAGGCGCCTACGAGTCCGGATTAGACGACATGGTCCGATTCAATGTGCCCGCCGGGGGAGGCCGGGGCGACATCCGCGTCAGTTTCGGCGTGGAGCCGCTGCCCGCCGACCGCCCGGCCCCACCCGGGATCATCACGGTCGGTGACATGGTCACCGTCGATCTGCGGGGCGACGTCACCAGGGCCCGGATCGCCATCGACTACGCCGAACTGCCGGCCGGGGTCCGCCCCGAGATGCTCAACGTCTTCGCCTGGTCCGCCGACCTCGGTGGCTGGGTGCCGCTGACCGCCTCGGTCACCGACGCGGTCGACCGCACGGTCGCCGGCGACACCGCCCTGTTCGACAGCTTCGTGCTCGGCACCTGGCGGCTCGGCACCGACGCGGCCGGCGACTCGATCACCACCGACAACGGCGTGGTGCTGCCGGTCAAGGCGGGCACCGACCGGACCTTCTGGGCGTACGCCCGGGCCGCCGCCGCCGCCTCCCTGGCCGACGCCGTCGAGCACCTCAGCGGGCCCCCGGAAGAACTGGTCTGCGAGCCACGGGCGGCGAACACGACGGTCCAGGTGGCCTCCACACCGGCGGGCCGGTTCGACGCGTGTGTGCTCGCCGGCACCGGCTCCCAGCAGATCCGGGTCCGCAACCGGCTGCCGTTCCCGATGCTCCTCCAGCTGCCGGCCGACGGACGGGTCCGCCCGCTCATCGACACCCAGACCACCGCCGACAGCCCGGACGCGCTCGACGGCATCCGGGACACCCTGCTCACCTACCTGACCGGCGCCGTCGCGGTCGGCGGCGGGCAGACCGTCACCCTCGAACTCCAGCCCGGCGCGGCCGGCCCGGTCCGGCTCACCGGCCGCCTGGACTGGTCGGTGGTCGCCCTCGACACCGGCCTCCGCCAGCTCGACCTGCTCCTGCCCAACAGCCAGGCGCTGCGCCCGCGGACCGCCGAGGCACTGCTGCTCGCCCACGCCGAGCACGGGGCCGCGGCCCGCGACGCCCTGGCCGCCGGCGACCTCGGCGACCCCGCCGTGCAGAACCTGCTGCGGGCGACCGGCGTCACCGGCGCGGACCGCAGCATCGCCGACGTGTTCCAGTTCAGCTCGTGCGTGCTGGACCGTACCGCCACCGCCGCCGGCGCCAGCCAGGACGTGCTGGTGGCCCTGCGCAACGCCGGGCCGACCGTCATCTCGTTCACCACCGACTGCCTGAACACGATCTACGAGAAATACCTGCCGGAGAGCAGCCGGTCGGCCAAGGCGGTCTCGGACACGCTGAAGGGCGCCACCGGAGCGATCCGCAACGCCGTGCCGAAGGCCGACCGCAAGCGCGGAACCGGGCAGGTCACGGTCACGCTGACGCCGCGCTGACCCCGGGCCGCGGAACGCCCCAGCCCGTCCCAGATCGGACGAGCCGGGGCGTTCCTGCGTTTGTCGCCCGCTTGTTGCAGAAATCCTGCAAACGGATTTGTCTTCACATCTCATCGAGGCTGTGCTTTTCTGAGGCTCGGGAGCGCTCCCCTATCCCCCTTGGTCCGCGACCCGGGCGCCACGATACGAACGATCCCCACGTTCGCGCCCTCTCGCGGATTTCTCGCTACCTGAAAAGGAGCACAGAAATGCGCCGAATTCATCGGCTCATGCAGGGCGCCGTCCCCCTCGCCCTCATCGGTGCGGCACTCGCCGTGCCCGCACCGGCCTCCGCGGCGATCACCGACCTCGTCGGCTGGGGCACCCAGAACGGTGGCACCACCGGCGGTGGCAGCGCCGCCACCACCACGGTGACCAGCGCATCCGCCCTCACCACGGCGCTGGCGTCCACGGCGGCGGCCAACATCCGGGTGTCCGGGACCATCTCCTGCTCCGGCATGTTGCGGGTCCGGTCCAACAAGACGATCATCGGTAACTCCGGTGCGTCGATCGTCGGCTGCGGATTCAACATCAACGGTGACCGCAACGTCATCATCCGCAATCTGTCCTTCCGGAACTGGAACGACGACGCCATCAACGTCCAGGAATCGGCCACCAACATCTGGGTCGACCACAACAGTTTCAGCAACGGTTACGACGGCGCCGTCGACATCAAACGCGGTTCCGATTTCATCACCGTCTCGTGGAACCGGGTATTCAACCACGACAAGTCGATGCTGCTCGGGCACAGCGACGGCAACGCCAGCCAGGACGTCGGGCACCTGCGCGTCACCTACCACCACAACTGGTTCGACGCGTCGACCCAACGGCATCCGCGGGTCCGGTTCGGCAACCCGGTGCACGTCTACAACAACTACTACAACAGCAATTCCGGGTACGGCGTAGCCAGCACCGAAGGCGCCGGGGTCCTCGTCGAGGCCAACTCGTTCGAGAACGTCGACGACCCGTTCCACCTGGGTGAGGGCTCCTCCGACGCCGGGACACTGGTGGCCCGCAACAACCTGCTCGTCAACTCGGGCAGCGGGCAGACCGGCGGCTCGGTCGCGTCGATCCCCTACTCGTACACGGCGGACGCCGCCGCCAACGTGAAGTCGATCGTGACCGCCAACGCGGGCGCAGGCCGCATCAGCCTGTAGACCCGTCCCGCACCACGGCGTCCTCCCCCGGCACCTGTTCCCCGGGGGAGGGCGCCACCCTCAGCCCAACGCCCGGAGGATCCCCTCGACCTCAACGGCCGGCAGGCGGACCGAGTCGGCCTCCAGGGTCTGCCGGAAGATCAGATGACAACGGGCCCGTGCAGCCAATACTCCGACATCCGCGTTCCAGACCCGCAGTGCATGCGCTGCCCGCCGGTGGGCGACCACCAGAGCTTCCAGGTCGGCGCCCTCGCTGCGGTCCATCAGCAGGAGCCGGACGAGCGTGGCGGCGACCGATTCGAGCTCGCCCGGCTCGTGCTCGACGAAGGTGGCCATCGCCGGCCATCCCCATCCGCTCAGGATCGGGTCGGCGGCATGGCGCAGCACGTCGTCGCTGAAGGCACCGGACAGGTCCATCATCGCCAACGCCGGGACCAGCGGGAAATCGGTGCTGAAGCTGTCGGCGACGCCGGTACCGGAGAATTTCCAGCTCGGGCCGAACTGGTTCGACCAGCGTGGGTCGACGGCCGCGGCGGTGGGTTCGTCGGTGAACTCCAGGATCAGGTCGCGGCGTTCGTCGCCGGCCCAGGTGCGCGTGACGTGGATCGGGACGAAACCGTCGAGGAGCATGCCGCCGGGAACCGCGGCGCGCCACTGCAAGGCGGTGTCCCGTAGCCAGCTCGCCGGGTCGCGGGCGTGCAGGTAGAGGTCGGAGGCGCGGACCTGGCCGCCGCACGCGAGGGTGAGCAGCATCAGGTTGAAGGAGTAGGTGGCCATCCAGTGGTCGATGCGTTTGTCGACGGGCTGGTAGGTGCCCTGGGTGTGGGTCGGTCTGGTCACGGCGACCCGTAACTTCTCCAGGAGCCAGTCGCGGGAGTCGGGTGTGAGCATCCGGCGCAGGAACGGGACGACCGTGCTGCGGGCGCACAGCGGGGTGAACCCGAGCAGCGACTGGAGCAGGGTGTCGTCCTCGGTCGCGCCCAGGCGGACGGTACGGGCCCGGGACAGGGCCACCCCCTCGCGGACCGCCTGGACCACGAGACGGGCCACCAGGTATTCGCCGAACGTGGCGTGCAGGAACTCGTACGTCTGGCGGGTCTGGTCGTCCTGGACCGCCTGGGTGCGCTGGATGAAGAAGAACCGGCCGACCATCTCCTCGCCCGCGCTGAAGGCGCGCTGGAAGCCCTCGGTCCGCGGGACGCCGGACGGGCGCAGACCGAGGCCGGTCAGGTCGGCGTCGAGTTCCGCGGTGGTGGCCCACAGGCGCAGCCGGTGGAACATCGCGAACGCCACCACCGACAGGCGCAGCAACTCCTCGTCGACCTGGGCCCGCCGCTCGTGTTCGGGCAGGTGGGTGCCGTGGACACGACGGACCTCGCGCTCGGCGAAATCGTGCAGGAGACGCTCGTAGAGTTCGCCGGTGCCGAAGTCCTCGGCGTCCTGGAGCCCGTTCGCCCCGGCGTCGTAGAGGGCCAGCATCAGCAGGAGCAGCGGCTGGGTGGCCAGGTCGGGGAAGCGCAGGACGACCTCCCGGGTGAGTGGCCGCCGCCCCGTCCCCGCCCAGTACCGTGCGTTGGCCGTGTTCCAGAACTCCAGCCAGCGGTCCACCTGCGGTTCGTCGAACGGCTCCAGCCTCACGACCAGACCACCGGCCGGGACACGGGCCCGGTCGGCCACGGCGACCCGGCTCGTCACGATGACCGCGGCGGGGCGGCCGAGACGGGCCTCCCGCTGCTGGAACGCGGCCACCCGCTCCAGATAGTCGGACTGGTGCACCCCGGTCGCCTGCAACAACTCGTCCAGGCCGTCGAGCAGGATCACCGGCATCGCGGCGTCCGCCGACCCGGCCAGCTCGGCCCAGGCGACGGTCTCGCCGATCGCGCCGCGCAGCGCCTGCTCGATCTGGTCCTGGATGGACGCCTCGGCCCGCACCTCGCGCAGCGCCACCCGCACCACGAGGTAGTCGGCGGCCGGCAGCCGGGCGGCGAGGATCCTGGTCAGCGACGACTTGCCGCCGCCGGGCTGGCCGAGCAGCACCAGCGGAACGACGGCCGCCTGCGGGGTGGTGAGATAGGTGGCGAGGAACGTGTCGAAGTCGGTGCGGGCGTCGGCCCCGTTCCACCAGTCCTCGTCGGCGGGCCGCAGGCCGGGGCCGCCCGGCATCACCCGGAACCGTGGATCCAGGTAGGCGGCGGCCAGGCTCGGCACGGTCAGGTCGTCGGCGTCGCCGCCGAGGATCGGCTCGCCGAGTTCGGCGCGGTAGATACGGGCCAGCGCCGCGCGATGGCGGGCCGGATCGCGGTGTGAGGTGGCCTTCAGCAGAGCCGTCTCCAGGCCCTCCAGGCCGCGGGACACCGCCCGGGACTCGAATCGGGCCAGCCAGATGCCGAACTCGGGCACGTCCTGGACCAGTCGGCGGACGGTGTCCTCGTAGTGGTCGGCGGCCAGTTGCGGCAGGCGCTCGGCGAGCAGCGCCGCGACGGCACGGCGGGCCCGGTCGTCGGCGGTGTCCCAGGCCGCGAGGCCGGTCAGGTGGCCGGCCATGTGCCGGCCTCGGTCCGCATACCAGACGGCCAGGTCCGCGAGGAGACGATCGCCGGTGCGGTCCGGGCCCGGGGCGGGGATGCCGGCGTCGAGCAGGCGGGCCGGCCAGGAGCCGTCGGCACGGGCGGCGGCCAGAAAACGGAGCTGGTCGTCGCGGGTGAAGTCCGGGTTCGCGAGTCCGGCGGTCTGGAGGCAGTCGTCCAGCGATACGAAGAATGACGAGACGACCAGGACACCGTGCGCGGCGTGCAGGCGCCGGGTGCGGTTGTAGCGGCCCTGGTCGCGTACCACATCGGTGATCTTCTCGGCCACCAGATGCCCGAGCCGGATCGCCTCCGTCTTGGCGTCGAAGAGGCTGACGGCAGCCTCGCTGCCGCCCGCGGTCGCCACCGCGAGCACTCCGCCGAGCAGGTTGTCGGCGGCCTTCATCAACGGCCCGGAGCCGCCCAGCAGCTTGACGGCATCGGTGTAGGTCAGACCCTGGGCCACGGTCCCCACTATATGGACGGTCGTAGCGGGGGAATCACGGGAGGAGAGCGCGAAGTGCGGCGACCTGTTTCACCCGCTCGGCGCGGGTGGTGGCCAGCGGGGACGCCAGCAGGGTGGTGACGCCGGCGGCGGCGAGGGCGTCCAGGCCACGCCGGAGGTCGTCGGGGCGGCCGACCAGGGACGTCGCGGTGACCAGGTCGCCGGGGACGGCGGCGATCGCCTCGGCGCGCCGGCCGGACAGGTAGAGGTCCTGGATGCGGGTGGCCTCCTCGCCGTACCCGTAGCGGCGGACCAGGTCGTTGGAGAAGTTGCGGCCGCGGGCGCCCATGCCGCCGAGGTAGAGCGCGAGCTGGGCGCGGTGCCGCACGAGCAGGTCGGGGTCCGGATCACCGACGGCGAACGGTACGGGCACGCTCACGTCCAGCGGTCCCAGTGCGGGGTCGCGCCGGGACCGTCCGTCGGCCAGCGACTCGCCGAAGACCCGGTCGGCGGATCTCGGGTCGAGCCAGAGTGCCTGCCATCCCTCGGCGATCTCGGCGGCCAGCGCCACGTTCCGGGGGCCCATCGCGGCCAGCAGGATCGGGACGCGTGGCCGTACCGGATGATTGATGATCTTCAGGGGTTTGGCGTAGTCACCGGGGAGCGGGATCCGGTAGTGGGTGCCGTCGAAGGTGAGGTTCTCGCGGCGCCAGACGCGGCGGCAGATCTCGACGATCTCGCGGGTCCGGGCGACCGGGGCGTCATATCGCACGCCGTGGAACCCTTCGATGACCTGGGGGCCGGACGCGCCGAGGCCCAGGTTGAACCGGCCGCCGGACACGTAGTCGAGTCCGGCGGCGGTCATCGCGGTCAGCGTTGGAGTGCGAGTGTAGAGCTGCATCACACCGGACGCCAGATCCATGCCACGCGTACGGGCGGCCAGGTAGCCCAGTTGGCTGACGGCGTCGAAGCTGTACGCCTCCGGGACGACGACCAGGTCCGCGCCGGCCTCCTCGAACTCGACCACCTCGTCGACCGCGTCGGCGAACCCCTCGCCGCTGTAGCCGAGCTGGATCCCGAGGCGCATCAGTCGTTGATGATGACTTGGCGGATGACGTCGCCGCTGCCGAGGGCCGCGAGCGCGTCACCGGCCTGGTCGAGGCGCAGCCGCCGGCTGATCATGCCGTCGATGTCCAGGCGGCCGGCGCGCCACAGGGCCAGCAGGCGGGGGAAGTCGCGGTGCGGGTCGGCCGAGCCGTACAGCGAACCGATAATCGTCTTGCCCTCGAAGAGCAGCTCGAACGGGCTGAACTCGACGGTGTCCTCGGCGCGCCCGGCACCGACGACGACGACCTGGCCGCCGCGGCGGGTGGCGCTCCACGCGGTGCGCAGCGTCTGGGGCACGGCGACCACGTCGAAGGCGTGGTCGAAGCCCTCCGGCATCACCTCGGCCTGGAGGTCGCCCAGTTCGTCGGGGGTGGCGGTGTGGGTGGCGCCGAACCGGCGGGCCGCCTCGTGCCGGGCGGGCACCGTGTCGACGGCCATGATGTGCGCGGCTCCGGCGAGCCGGGCGCCCTGGATGGCGGCGATGCCCACGCCGCCGCAGCCGATCACGACGACGCTGTCTCCGGGCCGCACCCGGGCCGTGTTGATCACCGCGCCGACGCCGGTGGTGACGCCGCAGCCGACCAGGGCGGCCACCTCGTACGGCACGTCGTCGTCGATCTTCACGGCGCCGGCCCGGGGCACCACCATCTCCTCGGCGAACGAGCCGCATCCGGCCATCCCGAAGATCTGGAGGTCACCGGCGGCGAATCGGGGGATGACGTAGCCGGCCATCACGTGGGTCATGCACAGGTGGTCCTCGCCGCGGCGGCAGTGGGTGCAGACGCCGCAGGCGGGCAGCCAGTTGACCGCGACCCGGTCGCCGGGGGCGAGGTCGTCGACGCCGTCGCCGACCTCGATGACGTCGCCGGCCGCCTCGTGGCCGAGGACCGCGGGCACCGGCTGGGGCAGGGCGCCCCGCAGGGCGGACAGGTCGGAGTGACAGACGCCGGCGGCGCGGACCCGCAGGCGCACCTCGCCCGGCCCGGGGCCGAGGACCGTCACGTCGTCACGAATGTCGAGTTTCTCGTCCCCGATCGTGTGCAGAACCGCCGCGCGCATCCCGGCACCCCCTCGAAAATTAGAACGCGTTCTACGCTAACCACGAGCCTGGTACCAAGCAAGCGTTCGGTCAAGGGCGATAATCGGCCGGTGACGCAATCCAAGAGCCCGTCCGAGCGGCGCGCGCATCTCGTCCGGCTGGCCGGCGACCTCTTCGCCGAGAAGGGGTTCCGCGCGACGACGGTGCGGGAGATCGCCGACGCCGCCGGGATCCTCTCCGGCAGTCTCTACCACCACTTCGACTCCAAGGAGTCGATCGGCGACGAGATCCTCAGCGCCTTCCTGGAGGACGTCCTGGCCGGTTACCGGGAGGCGGTCCGGGACACCGACGACCCGCGAACGGCGATCGAGCAGATCGTCCGGTCGAGCACCGCCAACCTGAGCCGGCACCGGGCGGCGCTGACCATGCTCCAGAACGACTGGAACTACTTCAGCGGACAGCCCCGGTTCGCCTACCTGCGCACCGCCATGAAGGAGATCGAGCAGACCTGGATCGAGCAGCTCGAACGCGGCCGGGAGACCGGGCAGTTCCGGGCCGACCTGGACACCCGGCTCACGTACCGGCTGCTGCGCGACATCCTCTGGCTGCCCACCTCGTGGCGCTCCTCGGCGACCTGGAGCACCGATCAGATCATCGACGGACTTCTCCGCCTTCTTTTCGACGGCATCCGCGCGTAGCCTCCCAAGCAAGCGCTTGGTAAGCGCCTGTCCGCGGCCCCGAGCCGACCGGACGAGGGTGCACCCGGGAGGACGCGATGGGGCGGCTGGACGGCAAGGTTGCGCTGATCACCGGCGGCGCGCGGGGCATGGGCAAGGCCCACGCCCGGCACTTCGCCGCCGAGGGGGCGCGCGTCGTGATCGGCGACGTGCTCGACGAGAAGGGGCGGGCGGTCGCCGGGAAACTCGGCGCGGACCTCTGCCGGTACGTGCACCACGACGTGACCAGCGCGGACGACTGGGCGGCCGCGGTCGACGCGACGATCGACGCGTTCGGGCAGGTCGACGTGCTCGTCAACAACGCCGGCATCCTGCGGCACGCGCCGGTCGCCGAGATGGACCCGGCCGCGTTCCGGGAGGTCATCGAGGTCAACCTGGTCGGCACGTGGCTCGGGATCCGCCAGGTCGTGCCGGCGATGATCGGCGCGGGCGGCGGGTCGATCGTGAACATCTCGTCGATCGAGGGGTTCGCCGGCGCGTCCGGGCTGTCGGCGTACAGCGCCAGCAAGTTCGGCGTCCGCGGCCTCACCAGGTCGGCCGCGCAGGAGTTGGGGCCGGTCGGCATCCGGGTCAACTCGGTGCACCCGGGCGGCGTGATGACGTCGATGGCGCTCGCCGCCGCACAGACGATGACCGGCGTAGACGGCAGCGGGTTCCTCAAGGGCCTGCCGATCGCCCGGTTCGCCGAGCCGGTGGAGATCTCCCGGCTGGTCGCCTTCCTGGCCTCCGACGAATCGTCCTACACCACCGGCGCCGAGTTCCTCGCCGACGGCGGCCTGCTCAGCGGACCGGGGTACTGAGATGGCGGCGATCCACGGCTCCCCTCCCCCGGCCGCGGCCCCCGGACGGTCGCTCGACGGGCGCGTCGCCGTCGTCACCGGGGCCGGGCAGGGGCTCGGCGCCGCCGAAGCCCGCGCACTCGCGGCGGCCGGCGCCCGGCTGATCCTCAACGACCTGCCCGGGGACGCTCTCGACGCGGTCGTCGAGCAGATCCGGGCCGACGGCGGCGAGGCGGTCGCCCGCCCCGGCGACGTCGCCGACTGGGCGACCGGCGAAGCGCTTGTCAGGACGGCCGTCGACACCTTCGGCGGGCTGGACGTGCTGGTCAACAACGCCGGCGTGCTGCGCGACCGGATGATCTTCTCGATGTCCGAACAGGAATGGGACACCGTCATCCGGGTCCACCTGCGCGGTCACTTCGTGACCACCCGGTTCGCCACCGCCTGGTGGCGGGAGCGGGCCAAGGCGACCGGCCGCCCCGGTTACGCCCGGATCGTCAACACCGCGTCCGAGGCGTTCCTGCTCGGCTCGGCCGGCCAGCCCAACTACGCGGCGGCCAAGGGCGGGATCGTCTCGCTCACCCTCGCCACCGCCCGAGGTTCCTTCAAACACGGGGTACGGGCGAACGCGATCTGTCCGCGCGCAAGAACCTCCATGACCGGCCAGTTGATGGGACCTGCTCCGGACGGGCCCGACCCGATGGCCCCGGAACGGGTCGCGCCGCTGGTCGTGCACCTGGCCGGGCCGTCCGGCGAGCGGATCACCGGCGAGGTGTTCGTGGTGCACGGCGACGTCGTGGCGGTGCTCGGGCCACCCACGGTGCGGGCCGTCTTCCACGCGGCCACCGGGCAGTGGACCGCCGCCGAACTCGACGCCGCCCTGAGCACGGAGTTCGCCGACGATCCACCGCGCCCCGGCTTCGTCTGCGAGGAGACGCTGCCGTTGGCCGCGGCCACGTTCGGTGAATAGCCGCGATCTGCCGTCCCGGCACGGCCTCACACGATCGGCGAGGGAGGACCCGTGAAGCAGCGGGACGCGGTCCGGATGACCGATGACGAGGTGGGGGCGCTCCTGGCGTACCGGCGCAAGGTGCAGATAGCGACGATCAACCCGGACGGCACGCCGCATCTGGTGACCATGTTCTTCGCGCCGGCCGGCGGCCGGATCGCGTTCTGGACCTACCGGGCCTCGCAGAAGGCCCGCAACCTGACCCGCGACCCGCGCCTGACGTGTCTCGTCGAGGACGGCGAGGACTACTTCGCGCTTCGTGGCGTACAGGTCAACGGCACGGCCACCACGATCAGCGACCTGCCCGGGGTGACCGGGGTGGGACGGCTCATCGCGGCCCGGATGCCGGACGTTCCCGCCGACGCCCTGGACGCGTACGTCGCCCACGCCGCCCCCAAGCGCACCGCCTACCTGGTCGAGCCGGTCCGGGTCACCAGCTGGGACCATCGCCGGCTGCTGGGCTGACCGCGCGGGCCCGGCGGCGCATAGACTGACCGCCGGCCGGATCGGGGGTGGGAGGGCGCATGTCAGTAGGTGCGACGGTGGGCCGGCCCCGCGATCCCGAGGTCGACGAACGGATCACCCGGGCCGCGGCCGAGGTCTTCGGCACCGAGGGCTGGGCACGGTTCTCGGTCGACGCCGTCGCCCGCCGGGCCGGTGTCGGCAAGGCCTCCATCTACCTGCGCTGGCCCAACAAGGAGGCACTGCTCGTCGCGGTGTTCGCGTCCCGGCTGTCCGGCGTCCGCGACATCGACACCGGCAGCCTCCGCGACGACCTGGTCGCCCTGGCCCGCCAGGTGCTGCACGCGTTCCTCGACGAGGCCGGCGGCGCGGTCCTGCGGCTGATGCTGGAGGCGGAGAGCATCCCGGCCGGCCAGGAACACCTGGACCGGTTCCTCCAGTCGCAGGCCGCGGCGGCGCGGGCCATCGTCCATCGTGGCATCGACCGCGGCCAGCTGCGCCGCGACATCAGCGTCACCCTGCTGCTCAACACGATCAGCGGGGGCGCCCTCAACCACGCGCTGACCACACCGTTCCGCTCCCGCGCCAAGGTGGCCGCCTCCGCCGACCGCTACGCCGAAGAACTCGTCGACTTCGTCCTGGCCTCGGTGACCACGCCGTAGGCCGTCAGCGGCCGCCGGCCAGGGCTCCGGCGCGGAGGCGGTCGCCGTCGCGGGTCAGGGTGCCGGTGCGGATCAGCAGCTCGACGTGGGCGGCGGTCTCGGCGACGGCGCCGACCAGCATCGGGCCGATCTGGTCCCACGGGCGCGACCAGGTCAGCTGGGACGCCACCTGCCAGATGGTGGCCGGCCCGAGGCGTTCCACGGTCTCCAGGATCTCCCGGCACCGCTCGCGGTGATGGGTGTCCAGCTCGGCGGCGCGGGCCGCGATGCCGCGGAAGCGGTACTCGTGGCCGGGCAGCGCCTCGTACTCGTCGTAGGCGGCGACCTTCTCCAGCGACTCCAGGTAGAGGCCGAGCGGGTCCTCCCCGCTCAGCTGGAGGCCGATGTTGGGGCTGATCCGCGGCAGCACGTGGTCGCCGGTGAGCAGCACCTGCGCGTCCGGCTCCAGCAGGCACAGGTGGCCCGGGGTGTGGCCGGGTGTCCACACCGCCCGCAGCCGCCGGCCCGCCAACGGCACCAGGTCGCCGTCGTCGAGCATCACGTCGGCGTCGGCCAGCGGCGCGAAATGCAGATCGACCGCCGCCCCGAACTTCCCGATCAGGCCGTCGATCTCCTCGGCCGGTACGTGCAGCTGCCGCATCCAGCCGGCCAGCGCCGCGCTCGGCTCGGTGTCCCGGTCGCGCAGCATCGTCGCGTGCTCGGCCGGGTGCATCGCCACCCACGCGCCGGAGGCGTCCCGCAGTCGTGCGGTCAGGCCGTGGTGGTCCGGGTGCACGTGGGTGAGCACGACGCCGGTCACGTCGGCGGCGGTGGCTCCGGCCTCGGCGAGCCCGGCGGTCAGCGCCTGCCAGCCGGTGTCGCTCTCCCACCCCGGGTCGACGACGACCAGCCCGTCGTCGCCGGGCACCAGGTAGCAGAGGGTGTACCGCAGAGGATTGTTCGGAATCGGCACCGGAACCGACACCAGCCCACCGGCCAGCTTCTCCACCGGCGGCAACGTCCGGGCGCGCCAGGCAGCCTGTTGCAGGTTCATCCGAGCCCCTTTCCTAGACGGTTCACGTCTAGGAAAGGAAGCCTATCGTGAACGCCGACCGTTCAGCAATCGGCGTGAACCGCCCGAACCTGAGGACGGCGCTGCACATCGCCCGGCGGGGCTTGCTACATCATCTCCTCGGTGGTCGGGATCAGCACGGTCTTCAGCTCGGTGTAGGCCTCGATCGAACTACGGCCGCCCTCCCGATTCAGGCCGGACTGGCCGTACCCGCCGAACGCCACGTGCGGCTCCAACTGGTAGCCGTTGATGCCGACGGTTCCGGCCCGCAGTGACTTCGTCAGACGGAAGGCCCGCTTCACGTCGGCGGTCCAGACCGTGGCCGCCAGGCCGTACGTGGTGTCGTTCGCCAGGCGCAGCGCCTCCTCCTCCTCGGTGAACGGGACCACCGCCAGGACCGGGCCGAAGATCTCCTCACGGGCGATGGTGGCGTCGTTGGAGACGTCCGCGAACAGGGTCGGCTGGACGAAGTTGCCGGCCGCCAGCTCCCCGTCGGGGCGGCCACCGCCGGTCACCAGGCGGGCGCCCTCGGCGCGGCCGCTCTCGATGTAGCCGAGGACCCGGTTCAGCTGGCGTTCGTTGATCAGCGGGGACGCGGTGGTCTCCGGGTGGAACGGGTCGCCGTAGGTGACCAGGGCGGCCATCGCCTCCGCGATGGCCAGGAACTCGTCGTAGACGTCCCGGTGCACCAGGGCCCGGGTGTGCGCGACACACGCCTGACCGGAGAGGCCCATCGTCACCGTGCCCATGGTGGTGGCGGCCGCGGCGTACACATCGGCGTCCGGGAAGACCAGCGACGGGCTCTTGCCACCCAGCTCCAGGCTGGTGCGCTTGATGCCGTTGGCGGCGGCGGCCAGCACCTTACGGCCCACCCCCCGGCTGCCGGTGAAGGTGATCTTGTCGACCTGCGGGTGGTTGATCAGGGCGTCGCCGGTGGTGTCGCCGGGGCCGGTGACCACGTTCAGGACGCCCGGCGGCAGGCCCGCCTCCTCGACGATGCGGGCCAGGCGCAGCGCGGAGAACGTCGCATACTCGGACGGCTTCAGCACCACGGTGCAGCCGGCGGCCAGGGCGGGCGCGAGCTTCTGGGCGGCCAGCAGCAGTGGACCGTTCCACGGGATGACCGCGGCGACCACGCCGACCGGTTCGCGCAGGGTGAGCACCATGTGCTCGCCGCCCTGATAGGCGGGCAGCGTCTCGCCGGCCAGCTTGTCCACCCAGCCGGCATGGTGCTCGAAGACGTCGGCAACACACTCGACCGACATCGCGTACGTCTCACCGAAACTGACCGGCACCCCGTTGTCCAGGGCGACCAGGGTCTGCAGCTCCGCGGCGTTCGCCCGGATGGCGTCGGCGATGCGGCGCAGCACCCGGATCCTCTCCTTCGCCCGGGTACGCGGCCACGGGCCCTCGTCGAAGGCGGCGCGGGCGGCGCGTACCGCCGCGTCCACGTCGGACGCCGTGGCGACGGCGAACGTGCCGACCTCCTCGGCGGTCGCCGGGTGCAGATGGCTCCAGGTCCGGCTGTCGGCGGCGGGTCGCCAGTCGCCGGCGATCAGCAGTTCCCCGCCGGCCAGGCCGACCTCGTCGCGTTTGGCCTTGATCGAGAGCACCATGCCGACCTCCGGGCGCGCGAATTGAAACAGGTTCTATTTCTCGGCACGGTACGCCGTGTCCCGGAGGTCCGCCAGATACGCCGGCCACTCGCCGCCTCCGTGCACCGCGAGCGAGGCACCGCTGATGTAGCCGGCCAGCGGTGACGCGAGCAGCAGGCAGGCACTCGCCACCTCCCCGGCGGCGGCGGGGCGCCCCATCGGCACGGTCCTGGCCACCGTCGACGCCGCCGGACCCCCCACACCGGCGCGACCACCGTGTGCGCCGCGCGCTGCAGGCCCGGAACCCGCGGACCCGGAGGCCGCAGGTCCGGAAGTCGCAGGTCCGGAAGTCGCAGGTCCGGAAGTCACAGGTCCGGAAGCCCTGGGCGCAGAAAGCTCGGCCCCGGAAGACGCCGAGCCAGAAGATGCCAACCCTGTAGGCGCGGGTCCGGAAAGCGCGGGTCCGGAAATCGGGGCGGCCTCCACTGGGCCGACCACCAGGGTGTTGACGCGGACTCTCGGAGCCCACTCGGCCGCCAGGCTGGTGGCGAGGTGGTGAAGGCCGGCTTTGGCCGCGCCGTAGGCGGCGGTTCCGGGTGACGGCCGAGTGCCGCTGACGCTGCCGATCATGAGAATCACACCGCCGGTGCTCTGCTCCCGCATGACCGCGTTGGCGGCCTGCGCGACATGCAGCGGAGCGATCAGGTTGAGTTCGATGATCTTCGCGTGCAGCCGGGGCGAGGCCGAGCCGGCGGGCACCTCCGGGCTCCCGCCCGCGTTGTTGACCAGCACATCTATGCGCCCGAAACGATCGATCGCCGCATTGATCAAGGCTGCGGCCTGCGCCGGATCACGCACATCGGCCTGGAAGAACACCGGCAGGCGCGAAGCGGAAGCCGAAGGCCCGGAAGCCGAAGGAGTGGAAGCCGAAGGCCCGGAAGCCGAAGGCCCGGCGGAGACCGGAGGGACTGAGCAGGCGGACGGGGTCGTGGGCGTAACGGGCGGGGGTGCCGGGTCCGGTGGGGTGCGGCCGCAGATCAGGACGTCGGCACCGGCGGCCTGGAAGGCGGCGGCGATCGCCGCTCCGATGCCGCGGGTGCCGCCGGTGACCACCACGGCGCGGCCGGTGAAGTCGAGGGGGTCCATGGATGTCGATGCTAGCCACCCAAGCAAGCGCTAGGTTAGCCTGACCGCCGTGGGGATTGAGCTGCACAGAGGCGCGGTCGCCGAGGTGATCGTGGATTTTCCGCCGGTCAACGCGCTTCCGGCGGCCGGTTGGCACGCCCTCGCCGACGCGGTCATCGCGGCCGGGGCCGATGAGCGGACCCGGGTGGTGGTGCTGGCGGCTGAGGGTCGCGGGTTCTGCGCGGGCGTGGACATCAAGGAGATGCAGCGGACCTCGGGCCATGACGCGCTGCTGGCCGCCAACCGGGGCTGCGCGGCGGCGTTCGCGGCCGTCTACGACTGCCCGGTTCCGGTGATCGCCGCCGTGCAGGGGTTTTGCCTCGGTGGCGGGGTGGGCCTGGCCGGCAACGCCGATCTGGTGGTGGCCGCCGACGACGCCACGTTCGGATTGCCCGAGGTGGACCGGGGCGCGCTGGGTGCGGCGACCCATCTGGCCCGGCTCGTTCCGCACCAGCTGATGCGGACGATGGTCTACACCTGCCGGCCGGTGACGGCGTGGGAGTTGCACCGGTTCGGGACGGTGCTGGAGGTGGTGCCGGTGGCCGGGCTGCGCCGGGCCGCCCGCCGGGTCGCCGAGGAGATCGCGGCGAAGGATCCGCTGGTCATCCGCCGGGCGAAGGAGTCGCTGAACGGGATCGACCCGATCGACGTGAAGCGCTCCTACCGGTTCGAGCAGGGCTTCACCTTCGAACTCAATCTGAACGGCGCCGGCGATCGGGCCCGCCAACGATTCCTGGACGGCCGATGAGCGCGGCCGGTGAGCGCGGCCGAGGAAGCCCGACGAGGGAAGCCGGACGACGAAAGGGAGGGCCGGTGAGCGGAGTGGACAAGCTCGTCAGCATCGACGACGCGGTCGGTGAGGTCCGGGACGGGATGACGATCGGGATCGGCGGCTGGGGATCCCGGCGTAAGCCGATGGCGATGGTCCGCGCGCTGCTGAGGGCCGGCCGCAAGGACCTGACGATCGTCGGTTACGGCGGCCCGGACGTGGGGCTGCTGGTGGCCGCGGGTTGCGTACGCAGAGTCGTCACCGGTTTCGTGTCCCTCGACAGCATTCCGCTCGAACCGCACTTCCGGGCCGCCCGCAGCGCCGGCACCGTCGAGCTGACCGAATACGACGAGGGAATGCTGTACTGGGGCCTGCTGGCGGCCGCGAACCGGCTGCCGTTCCTGCCGATCCGGGCGGGTCTCGGCTCCGATGTCATGCGTGTCAATCCGGGGCTGACGACGATCCGCTCCCCCTACGCCGACGCCACCGAACTCGTCGCGATGCCGGCGATCACTCTGGACGTCGCGTTCCTGCACCTGAATCGGGCGGACGCCACCGGCAACGGCCGTTATCTGGGCCCCGACCCGTACTTCGACGACCTGTTCTGCCTGGCGGCGAAGAAGCGGTTCCTTTCTTGCGAGCAGGTCGTCGGGACCGACGACCTGCACACCGGTGGGCCACCGCAGGGCCTGCTGGTCAACCGGTCGATGGTCGACGGTGTGACGGAGACGCCGAACGGGGCCCATTTCACCAGCTGCGTGCCCGACTACGGCCGGGACGAGGCGTTCCAGAAGGAGTACGCGACGACCGGCTGGGAGACGTTCCGCGCCCGCTATCTGGACGGCGACGAGAACGACTACCAGAAGGCGGTACGACGGTGACCCGCGCCGAGACGTGTGTGGTGGCGTGTGCCGAGGCATGGCGCGGCGACGGGGCGGTGCTGGCGAGTTCCGCCGGCCTGATCCCGGGTCTGGGTGCCCGTCTGGCGCAGCTCACGTTCGCCCCGGAGCTGCTGGTCACCGACGGTGAGGCGACCCTGCTGCGGGACGGGCGGCCGGAGGGCTGGCTGCCGTACCGCCAGGTCTTCTCGATCGTCGCGGCCGGCACCCGGCACGTCATGATGGGCGCCGGCCAGCTGGACCGGTTCGGCAATCAGAACATCTCCTGTGTCGGCCCCTGGGAGCGGCCGGCGTCGCAGCTGCTGTGCGTGCGCGGCGCGCCGGGCAACACGGTCAACCACCCGGTCAGCTACTGGGTGCCCCGGCATTCGCCACGGGTGTTCGTCGAGCACGTCGACATGGTCTCCGGGGTCGGGCATGATCGCGGCGCGTACGAGATCCGGCTGGTCGTCACGAACCTGGCGGTCCTCGACTTCGCCGGCCCGGACCGGTCGATGCGGCTGCGGTCGGTGCATCCGGGTGTCACCGTCGACGACGTGGTGGCGGCCACCGGTTTCGCCCTGACCGTTCCGGATCAGGTGCCGCAGACCCGTGAGCCCACCGGCGAGGAGCGGCGGCTCATCCGGGAGCACCTCGACCCGGACGGCCTGCGGGAGCGGGAGGTCCGGTGAGGACGGCGCTGACCGAGTTGCTCGGCTGCCGGCATCCGATCGTGCAGACCGGCATGGGTTACGTCGCCGGGGCCGGACTCGTGTCGGCGGTGGCGGAGGCCGGCGGTTTCGGCATCGTAGCCTCCGCGACCATGGGTCTCGACCAGCTCCGCGCCACGATCAGGGAGATCAAGGGCAACACCGGTCGTCCCTTCGGCGTCAATGTACGGGCCGACGCCCCCGACGCCGCCGAACGCATCGACCTGCTGATCCGTGAGCGGGTGAGGCTCGCCTCCTTCGCACTCGCGCCGGACCGTGATCTGATCCGCCGCTGCACCGACGGCGGGGTGCTGACCATGCCGTCGGTGGGCGCGCGCCGGCACGCCGAGAAGGTCGCGGCCTGGGGGGTGGACGCCGTGCTGGTGCAGGGCGGCGAGGGTGGTGGGCACACCGGGCCGGTCCCGACGACGCTGCTACTGCCGCAGGTGGTGGACGCCGTCGACATCCCGGTGGTGGCGGCCGGCGGGTTCTTCGACGGGCGGGGACTGCTGGCGGCGCTCTCCTACGGTGCGGCCGGGGTCGCCATGGGCACGAGGTTCCTGCTCACCTCGGACAGCCCGGTCGGGCCGCGGGTCAAGCAGCTCTACCTCGATGCGGACGTGACCGGCACCGTCGTCACCACGCGGGTGGACGGGGTGCCGCACCGGGTGCTGCGTACCGCGTACATCCGGGGCCTGGAAAGTTCGGGACGGGTGAGTGCGCTGGTCAGGTCGGTCCGGCATGCCGTCGCGTTCCGGCGTCTCGCCGGGATGACGTGGCCGCAACTGGTGCGGGCCGGGCGTGCGGCGCGGCACGGGCGTGAGCTGAGCTGGGCGCAGACGCTGATGGCCGCGGGCACGCCGGTGCTGTTGCGCACGGCGATGGTGGAGGGCCGCCCGGAGTTCGGGGTGATGTCGGCCGGCCAGGTCGCCGGGGTGATCGACGACCTGCCGTCGTGCGCCGAACTGATCGCGCGGATCATGAAGGAGGCGGATGACGGGCTGGGGCGGCTCACAGCCGTTCGATGATGGTCACGTTGGCCTGGCCGCCGCCCTCGCACATGGTCTGCAGGCCGTATCGTCCGCCGGACCGTTCGAGTTCGTGCAGCATGCTCACCATGAGCCGGGCGCCGGTCGCACCGAGCGGATGACCGAGAGCGATCGCGCCACCGTTCACGTTGACCCGCGCCGGGTCGGCGCCGGTCTCCTTCAGCCACGCCAGGACGACACTGGCGAACGCCTCGTTCACCTCGAAACGATCGATGTCGTCGATGCTCAGGCCGGTCCGCCGGAGGGCGTGCGCGGTCGCCGGGATGGGCGCGCCGAGCATCAGGACCGGGTCGTCGCCGCGCGCCGACAGGTGGTGGATGCGTGCTCGCGGCCGCAGCCCGTGGTCGCGGACCGCCCGTTCGCTCGCGACCAGCAGGGCGGCGGCCCCGTCGGCGATCTGACTCGCCATGGCCGCGGTGGTGATCCCGCCTTCACGCAGTGGCTTCAGCGCGGCCATCCGCTCGGGGCCGGTGTCGCGGCGTGGGCACTCGTCGACGCCGCCCGCCCGGCCGCCGCCCGCGCCACCCCAGACCGCTCCGCCGCCCCCTCCGCCGAGGATCTCGCGCTCGAAGAGCCCACCGTCGATCGCTCTGATCGCCTTCTCGTGACTCGTCAGCGCGAAGACCTCCATCTGCTCCCGCGAGATCGACCAGCGGGCGGCGATGTCGTCGGCGCTGCGGAACTGGGAGACCTCCTGCTCGCCATACCGCGCGGCCCACCCGTCGCTGCCGGCATAGGGCCCGGCGGGCGCCATCGCGCTGCCGATCGGGACCATGCTCATGTTCTGCACTCCCCCGGCCACGATCAGGTCGGCGGTCCCGCTCATCACGGCCTGCGCCGCGAAGTGCACCGCCTGCTGCGACGACCCGCACTGCCGGTCGACCGTGACGCCGGGAACGTGTTCTGGAAATCCCGCCGCCAGCCAGGCCGTCCGCGCGATGTCGCCGGACTGCGGCCCGAGCGTGTCGACACACCCGAGAATGACGTCGTCGACGGCTCCCGGATCCACGCCGTCGACCACCGCCCTGATCACCGCGGCCCCCATATCCGCAGGGTGGACCCCGGAGAGGAGGCCGCCCCGGCGGCCGACCGGGGTCCGCACCGCACCTGCCAGATAAGCCTCCATATTGACGCCCTCCCGAGACAGCGAGTAGAACGTGTTCTAACTTACCGGGATCGGGGTGACCCATGCACGTCGGATACACACCCGAGCAGGAGAAGCTGCGGGCGGCACTGCGCGACTACTTCTCCGCACTGATGACCCCCGAGTTACGAGCCGGCCTGACCAGCGGCGACGGCGAGTACGGCGACGGCCCCGCCTACCGTGAGGTGGTCCGGCGACTGGGCCGCGACGGCTGGCTGACGATCGGCGGCCGGTCCCGCCTGGAGCAGCTGATCTTCGCGGACGAGGCGGCGCTGGCCGGGGTGCCGGTGCCGTTCCTGACCCTCTACACGGTCGGCCCGACGATCGCCCGGCACGGCACCGTGGAGCAGAGGGATCGGCTCATGCCCCGGATCGAGGCCGGCGAGGTGCACTTCTCGATCGGCTATTCGGAACCGGGCGCCGGCACCGACCTGGCCGCGCTGCGCACCCGGGCGGTCCGCGACGGCGACCACTGGGTGATCAACGGCCAGAAGATGTGGACCAGCCTGATCCAGTACGCCGACTACGTCTGGCTGGCCTGCCGCACCGATCCGGACGCGCCGCGGCACAAGGGACTGTCGATCCTGATGGTCCCGACCGATGCGCCCGGGTTCTCGTGGACGCCGGTGCGGACCGTGGCCGGCCCGTCCACCAGCGCCACCTACTACGACGACGTCCGGGTCGCGGCGTCCGCCCTGGTCGGTGCCGAGAACCAGGGCTGGCGGCTGATCACCGACCAGCTCAACCACGAGCGGGTCGCCCTGACCTCGGCCGCCCCACTGCAGCGCGCGCTGCGCGAGGTCCGGGACTGGGCGGTCGGCACCGGCCGCATCGACCACGAGTGGGTGCGCCTGCACCTGGCCCGGGTGCACGCCAAGACCGAGGCGCTGAAGCTGTTCAACTGGCGGGCCTGCGTCTCCGACGGCACCCCGGCGGCAACCCGGGCGTCGGCCGGCAAGGTCTACGGCACCGAACTGGCGATCGAGGCGTACCGGCTGCTGATGGAGGTGATCGGGCCGGCCGCGACGATCCGGGAGGGCGAGCCGGGCGCGGTGCTCTCCGGCCGGATCGAGCGGATGTACCGGGCGTCGCTGATCCTCACCTTCGGCGGCGGCACCAACGAGGTCCAGCGCGACATCATCGCGGCCGGCGCACTCGGCCTCCCGATCCGGCGTTAGGAGCGGCCATGGATTTCGAGTTGACCAGCGAGGCCCGGGAGCTGACCGGGCTGACCCGCGACCTGGCCGCCTCGGGGCGCCCGCTGTGGCCGGCGCTGGCCGAGGCCGGGGTGCTGGCCGCGGCCCTGCCGAAACGCGCCGGCGGCGACGGCCACGGCCTGATCGAGCAGTGCGCCGTCCTGATCGAGCTGGGCCGGCACGCCGCCGACGTCCCGTACCTGACGTCGATCGTCGTCGCCGCCTCGACGATCGCCGAATTCGGCACCGACGAGCAGGTCGAGACGCTGGCGGCCCCGGCCGGGCGGGGGGAGATCGTGCTGTCCCCCGACGACGCGGCGATCGCACCGGCCGCCGCCCGGCTCAGAAGGATCCTGGGCGCCGCCGCCCAGCAGCTCGGCGTCGTCGAGCGGGCCCTGGAGATGACCGCCGAGTATGCCCGCACCCGCGTCCAGTTCGGCCGCCCGATCGGCGCGTTCCAGGCCGTCTCGCAGCGCCTGGCCGACGCGTGGATCGACGTGGAGGCGCTGCGGCTGGCCGTGTGGCAGGCCGCCTGCCGGCCGGAGGCGGCCGAGGTGGCGACCGCCGGGTTCTGGGCCGCCGAGGCCGGGCACCGGGTGCTGCACACCGCCGTCCACGTGCACGGCGGCGTCGGCATCGACATGGACTATCCGCTGCACCGGTACTTCCTCGCCGCCGAACAGCACGAGTTCCTGCTCGGTGGCGCCACCGCCCGACTTCTCGACCTGGCCGAGGTGCTGTCATGAAATTCACGCTGGGGATCGCGCTGAGCCCGCTCGACCAGCTGACCGGGCTGGCCCGTACCGCTGAGGAATGTGGTTTCGCCTCCATCGCCCTGCCCGATTCGCTGTTCTACTCCGAGCACGTCTCCGCGGCGTATCCCTACACGCCGGACGGCAGCCGCTTCTGGAACGCCGACACCCCGTGGCCGGACCCGATGGTGGCGGCCGGTGCGATGGGCGCCGTCACGTCGACGATCCGCTTCTACACCCAGGTCCTCAAACTCGACCCGCGCAACCCGCTGCTGCTGGCCCGGCAGGTCGGCACGGCCGCGGTGCTGACCGGCAACCGGTTCGGTCTCGGTGTCGGGCTGGGCTGGTCGCCGGAGGAGTCGCACTGGTGCGGCGCATCGTTCAAGGACCGCGGGGTGCGCGCCGACGAGGCGATCGAGGTGCTGAAGCGGATCCTGGCCGGCGGCATGGTGTCGTTCCACGGCAGACACTTCTCGTTCGAGAAGCTCCAGATGAGCCCGGCACCGTCCGAACCGGTGCCGTTCTACGTGGGCGGACACTCCGAGCCGGCCCTGCGCCGGGCCGCGCGGATCGGCGACGGCTGGTCCTCGGCGATGATCGGTTTCGACGACCTGCGGTCCACGATCGCCCGGCTGGCCGAACTGCGGGCCGAGCACGGCCGCGACCATCTGCCGTTCGAGATCCAGGCGGTCTGCATCGACCGTCCCGGCCTCGACGGTTTCCGGCAGCAGGCGGAGATCGGCGTCACCGACGCCATCGTCGTGCCGTGGCGCCGTTTCGACGCCACACTCCAGGAGAAACGCGATGCGCTGCGCCGCTTCGCCGACCGGTTCATCGAGCCACTAGCCTCGGCTGGGTGACGTCACCCGCTGCCCCGCCCCGCCCGCCGTCGCGGCCGGTCGAGCTGCACCCGGTCGGTCGGGCGGATCGTGCCGTGCTGACCAATCTCGGTCAGCTGTTCCGGCACGACCTGTCCGAGTTCTATCAGCACGTGCCCAACCACGACGGCACCTTCAACGACCGGGCCGTCGACCTGTTCCTGGCCGGTGCCGACCCGGAGTCCCGCGGCTGGCTGATCACCGCCGCGAGCCGTACCGCCGGGTTCGTCCTGACCTCGGGCGACCCCGGCGGCGGGCGGACGATCTCGGCGTTCTTCGTGGTCCGCGGGCTGCGCCGGACCGGCGTCGGCCGGATCGCCGCCCTCCAGGCCATCCGCATGGTCCCGGGCCGCTGGCGGATCGGCTTCCAGCGCTACAACCCGGGCGTCGAGCAGTTCTGGTCCACGGTGGCCACCGAGCTGGTGGGCGACCTGTGGGAGATCCACGACGCGCCGGCCCCCGCGACGCGCCCGCCGGACACTTTCATAACCTTTGATCTGGTACGGGCTCCGTGGCCGGGCAACCGCAGCTGACGAGTCCCGGGCCTACCCCGCGAGGCAGGCGCGACGTCCGGGCCGACACGCGGCCGCCGGGCTGAGGCCGGCCGGCACCGCCGCAACCACCGGCCGGCCGTCGCCCGAATCTCCGCCGGACCGGGGTATCAGAACGGGAGCGGCCGACCGTACGATCCTGCGATGTTCTTCGTAGCCCGATACCTGATCCGCCGCATCGTCGGCGGGCCGCTGCCGCCGACTCCCGAGTTCGACGCGGACGAGCAGCTGATGATCAAGGATGCGGTGCTGCGGGACGCACGCGAGCGGCTGCTGCGCGACGGCGACTGGCGGGTGGCGAAGCAGGCGATCGAGGCGGCCGGCACGGACTGGGCGTTGCGCGGTTACCGGCTCGGTGTCTTCGCCGGGCTGGCCGATGACGACGACGCCTGGTTCGACGCGTGGTTGCGGGCCGAACCGTCGGATCCGTCGGCCGCGCTGATCTGGGCGAAGGTGCTCGCCGCGCGGGCCGGTGCGGCCCGGGGTGGCGCGTCGGCGGCACGGACGTCGCGGGAGCAGTTCGACAGCTTCCACGTGCTGTCGGAGAAGGCCGCGGACGCCAGTGTGCGGGCGCTGGAGCTGGCCGATCCGCGGGATCCGGGCCCGCTGATCCGGCTGATGTCGTCGTGTTTCGCCGCCGGGGCGGGCCAGTTGAACGAGTTCTACGCCGAGGCGCGGCGACGCGATCCGCACAACTTCGACATGCACGAGCTGGCGGTCATGCTGACCTGCGAGAAGTGGTACGGCTCGCACGAGCGCATGTTCGCCGTCGCGCACGCGGCGGCCGAGGCGGCGCCGGCCGGGCACCGCACGGTGCTGCTGCCGCTGTTCGCACACTTCGAGTACGCGATGCGCGAGTTCGCCTGGGACGACCGGAGCAAGGAGTCGCAGAAGGCGGTCCGGAAATACTTCCGCAAGCCGGAGGTACAGCGCGACTGCGACGCGTGGATCGCCAAGTTCCGCGCCGCGCCGCCCACCTCGGAGCAGCTCTCGCAGGTCCGGCAGTGGATGGCGGTGTACTACAGCCTGATCGGCCGCAAGAAGGCGGCGAAGGTCGTCTTCGACGAGCTGGGCCCGTACGTGAGCCGCTACAACGAGTGGGGCTGGTTCTGGGGCGACATGGAGTACGGCTACCTGAAGAGCTTCTGGTGGGCGAACGGCGTCGGCGGCGTGTAGCGGTCACCGGGCCGGCAGGCTGAACCAGAAACGGCTCCCGCGCCCGGCGTTCTCCTCGACTCCGATGCTGCCGCCGTGCCGTTCGACGATGCGGCGGCAGATGGCCAGACCGAGCCCGGTGCCAGGCCGCCCGCCGGTGTTGGCGCAGCGGTGGAAGGCGTCGAAGATCTTCGGCCGGTCCTCGGCGGGCACTCCGATGCCGTGGTCGGCGACCTCGACGCGGATTCCACCGCCGGGCAGAGCCCACGCCTCGATCTCGATCTGCGGCGCGACGCCGGCCGGCGTGTACTTGACGGCGTTGCCGATCAGGTTGTCCAGCACGTGGCGCAGCAGCCCGGCGTCACCCGTCACGATCGGCCAGGTGCCGGTGAGGGTCACCAGGACCTCGTCCGGCACGGGGACGTGTTCGGTGATCACCTCGACGACGATCTCCCGCAACGCGACCGGAGACAGGTCGAGGCTGTGGTCGGCGCGGGCGTAGTCGAGAAGGTCCTGCGTCAGCTGACTCATCCGGCGCACCCCGCGTTCGATGGCCGCCAGGTCTCGCCGGAACCCGTCGCCCAGTTCGTCCGCGTAGTCGTCGCGCAGCATCTGGACATGCGCGCTGACGCTGGCGAGCGGGGATTTCAGGTCATGCGAGGCCATCACCATCAGGGCTCGCAGTTCGGCTTCGTGGTCGTCGGCGATCAGGGTGGTCATCGCGTGTCCTCCGGTACGTGGCGGTGACATCAGCAGACCCCCGTCGCCGGGTGTTCACCGCCGCCCGGTGAACACTTTTCGTGTGTCACGGTGGGTGGCCTCGTACGGCACCTCAACCGTTCGGCCATGCCTGGCGAACAGGGCGAACACCGGATCGGCGGGTAGCTAGGCTCCGAGCATGACCACTCCGCGTGACCGCCGAGTAATGGTCGGTGACCATCGCCGCCTGCATGATCTGCTGCTCGAGCTGCGCCACCGGGCGGGAGAGCCTTCGCTGCGGAAGATGAACGGTGCGTGCGGGGTCTCGATCGGGCACCTCAGTGAGATCTTCTCGGGCAAGACGGCACCGAGCGCCGACGTGGGGGTGCGGATCGCACAGGCGCTCCGGGCGACGGAGCCCGAGCAGGCACGGGTCCGTTTCCTCGCCGAGGGAACCGGGGCCGACCGGTCCGCCCAGCGCGCCGTGGACCTCCGGCGGCCGCAGCGGGCCGGCTGGGAAGGTTGCCCGTACCTGGGACTCGCCTCCTTCGAGGAACGTCACGCCCGGGTCTTCTACGGTCGTCGGACACTCACCGAACACCTGCTCCAGCGGCTGCGGGACCAGCCGCCGGGCGCGGGCCCGCTGCTGACCCTGGGCCCGTCCGGAGCGGGGAAGTCGTCGCTGTTGCGGGCGGGCCTGATGGGATCGATCGCCAAGGGCGCCTTCGTCCCGGGATGCGGGTCATGGCCGCGCCGCGTGCTCACCCCGACCGCCGAGCCGCTGCTGGAACTGGCCGCCTGCCTGGCCGACCTGGCGCACACCGACGCCATCACGGTGCACCGGGCCCTGCTGGCCGAACCCGCGCAGGCGCATCTGCTCGCCCGGCAGGCCCTGACCGTCGCCGGCCCGGACATGCGCCTGGTGCTGGTGGTCGACCAGTTGGAGGAACTGTTCACGCTCGACACGAACCCGACGGAACAGGGACGGTTCCTGACCGCGCTGCACAGCCTTGCGTCCGACGGCGGTGCGCTGGTGATCGCGAGCATCCGGGGCGACTTCCTCGATCAGGCGCTGGCCTTTCCGGAGATCCGGCAGTCCGTCGAAGCCGGGGTGTTCCCGGTCGGAGCGATGTGCGAATCCGAACTTCGTGAGGCGATCACCGGACCGGCCGCCGAAGCCGGCGTCCGGGTGCCCGACGACGTCCGCGCCGCGGTCCTGGACGACCTGCGCGAGCGCAGCACGCCGGCCGGTTTCGACAGCGGCGCCCTACCGCTGCTGTCCCAGGTCATGTTCGTGATGTGGCAGTCCGCGGAACCCGGCGGTCTGACCCTGGAGAACTACCGTCGCAGCGGCGGCGTGTCCGACATCGTCCGCGCCAGTGCGGAGCGGGTGTACGAGTCACTCGACGACCGTGGGCAGGACCTGGCCCGCCGGGTCTTCCTGCACCTGACCGCCCTGACCGACGGCAGACTCACCCGCCGCCCGGGCACCTGTGGCGAACTGCGCGCCGCCACCGGCGACGACCGGGTCTTCGAGGTCGTCGAGGCGTTCGCCGCGACACGGCTGATCACCGTCACGGACGAGCTCGTGACCATCGCGCACGAGGAACTGCTCCGCTGCTGGACACGGCTGCACGAATGGCTGCGGCCCGACCTGGCCGACCAGGCGCTGCACCGCAGTCTCACCGAGGACGTCCGGGACTGGCAGAACCATGACCGTGATCCGTCGTACCTCTACACCGGGCAGCGTCTCCAGACGGCCGACGACGCGGCCACGCGATGGAGCCAGGATCTCAGCCGGCAACTGTCCCTTGATGTGGCGGCGGGCGAGTTCCTGGAGGCGAGTCACCGTCGTACCCGCCACTCCCGCCGTCGCGTCTACCGGGCCGTGGCCTCCGCCCTGGTCGTCGTGCTCGCCCTCACCGGCGGCAGCGGCTATCTCCTGCGGCGGACGAGCGGCCTCAGTGAGGATCGCCGGCAGACAGCGCTGTCGACGAGGCTGGCGTCAGCCAGCCGGGTCGGCGACGTCGACCGCGGGACGGCTGAGCAACTCGCCGCGGCGGCCCTACAGGTCGCCGACACCCCCGAGGCGCTCAGCGCCGCCGGTGTGCTGCTGGGCGACGCGGCCAGGGTCCTGCCGGGCCGGAAGGGGATCGTGGAGGCCGGTGGCCCGGACGGCAGGCTGATGGCCACCATGGGCGTGGACACGGTCTGGTTCTGGCATGCGGAGACGGCGCTTCCCGCCGGCCGACCGCTGACCGGGATCACCGGGTTGAAGGACATCCGGATCAGCGCGACCGGGATCGTGATCACCCATGCCGACGACGCCCCGGCGGTACGGTTCTGGGATCCGCGGACCGGGCGACAGGTCGGCGCCTTGACCACCGAGCAGACCGGCCCGGTGCGCAAGATTGTCCTCGGAGCGGCCGGGCAGAGACTGGCCACCTGCGGCGAGGACGGGGTGGTCCGGCTGTGGGATCCGCTCACCCGCTCGCTGATCAAGGCATTGGCCGGGCACCGGGGACCGGTGACATTCGCCCAGTTCAGCCCGCAGGGGAGGTTCATGGTCACCATCGGCGCCGATCGGACCCTCCGCCTGTGGAACACGGGTGACGGACAGCAGCTGGGGAAGTCGAACGAGTTCGACCCCGAATCGGTGAGTTCGACGAGCTTCAGCTCGGACGAGAAGCTGCTCGCCGCCGCCACCGGCGGTGACACGGTCCGGATGTGGTCATCAGCCACCGGAGACCGCTTCGAGCGACAACTGACAGGGCACCAGGCCAGGGTGGTCTCCCTGGCTTTCGCTCCGCACAACCCGGCCGGCCGCGCCGACTCGACACTCGCCTCCGCTGACGAGAGCGGAACCGTGCGCCTGTGGAACGCGGCCACCATGGAGCCGAAGGGCGAACCGCTGATCGGCCACATCGGCACGGTGCACGCCCTGCGATTCACCGTGGACGGGAACCTGCTCGCCACCGCCGGTGACGACGGCACGGCCCGGCTGTGGGACACGGGCAGCGGCCGACCGGCGGGTGAGCCGATCACCGGACACGACGGGCCGGTCTGGCGTCTCCGTTTCGATCCGGGCCACAAGGTGCTGATCACCGGATCCGATGACGACACGGTGCGGGTGTGGGATCTGGCCGACACCGTGCCCGCCCATCACACCCGGCCCGTGAACGCGGTGGCGTACAGCCCTCGCGGCAGCCGGATGGCCACCGCCGGCACGGATGGCACGGTACAGCTGTGGGACCCCGCGACCAGGCTGGTGAAGGACCCGCCGCTCGTCAGGGGAACCGATCCGATGCGGGCACTGGCTTTCCGGGACGAGGACCTGCTGGCGACCGCGGACGACAGCGGAACGGTCCGGTTGTGGAACCTGGCCACCGGGCGGCAGAGCGGCAAGCCGTTACGAGGGCACGAGGGTGCGGTCTGGGCCGTGGACTTCAGCGGGGACGGCGGGATGCTGGCCACCGGTGGCCAGGACGGGACCGTACGGCGGTGGAGTCCGGCGACCCGGTCGGCGATCGGCGAACCCCTGCTCGGCCATGACGGCGCGGTACGCGCGGTGCGTTTCCACCCCGACGGCCGGCGCCTGGTCACCGGGGGCAGCGACGGCACCCTCCGGTGGTGGAACGTCGACGGCACGGCGGCGAGTGAGCCGATCACCGGCCATGTCGGTGCCGTCTACGCTCTGGCGTTCAGCCCTGACCGGAAACTGCTGGCCAGCGGAGGACAGGACGGCACGGTGCGGCTGTGGGACGCCGGCTCCGGCCTGCCGGTCCATGAACCGATGGGCGACAGTAAGCGGGCGGGCGTCTGGACGGTGGCCTTCAACGCCGACGGGACGCTACTGGCCGGCGGCAGCGAGGACCGGACGGCCCGGCTGTGGGACACGGCCACCCGTGAGGCGGTCGGTGCGCCACTCACCGGGCACACCGAGGCGGTCTACGGCCTGGCGTTCCGTCCCGACGGGAAGACCTTGACCACCGCGAGTGGCGACCGGACGGTGCGGTGGTGGGACACCGGCACCTTCCTGGAACCACGGAAGACCCTCTGCGACCGGGTCGGGGCCCTCTCCGCGGCGCTCTGGCAGCGGCACGCGCCCGACGAACCCTTCGTCCAGGCCTGCCCCTGACGACGGATCTACAGGACGATGACGGCGCGGCCGGTGAGGGATCCGGCCGCGAGTCTCGTGTACGCCTGGTCGATCTCGCCGAAGCCGAACTCCTCCACCTGGTTGCGGATCAGGCCGGCCCCGGCCAGGGCGATCACCTCCTGGGCGTCGGCGATCGACGAGCCCTGGAAGGTGAACACCTCCCCGTCGCGGGGCAGGGTGGCGAACCACGGCTTGCGCAGCTTCCCGCCGGCCGAGCCGATCAGGCCGTACGCGCCGCCGGTCCGGACCGCCGCGATCCCGGCGGCGATCGTCTCGTCGGTCCCCACGAAGTCGAGGACGACGTCGGCATCGCGCGGCACCGTCGCGGAGCACGAGTGGGCTCCGAGTTCGGCGGCGTAGGAGAGACGTGCGGGCAGCGGGTCCACGGCGACGACCCGGGCGGCCGTCAGCACGCGCACGAACTGGATCGCGAACGCGCCGAGCCCACCGGCACCGATCACCACGACCGTGCCGCCCACACCGATGCGGGGCAGTGCCCGGCGTACCGCGTGATAGGCGGTGGCTCCGGCGTCGGTCAGCGGCCCGGCGTGCCGCGGGTCGAGGTCACCGAGCGGCAGCAGCGCCCGCCGGTCGCTGACCAGCACGTACGGGGCCAGGCCGCCGTCGCGTCCGTAGCCGCGGCCGGCACGCCCGTACGGGCAGCCGCTGTCCTGTCCGCGCACGCAGTGCCGGCAGGTTCCGCAGGAGGTGGGCGAGACCAGGGCGACCGGCTCGCCGGTGCCGTCGATCCAGCCGGCCGTCTCGTGACCGAGCGTGAACGGCATGGACCAGCCGAGCTGCTGTCCGACGGCGGCCGGGAGGTGCCGCATGGTCAGGTCGGAGCGGCACAGCCCGCAGCCGGCCACCCGGACCAGCACCTCGCCGGGCCCGGGCACGGGATCCGGCACCTCGACCGGTTGCGGCGGTGCGCCCCAGTCCGTCATCCGATACGCCAGCACGCCCTCCAGAGTGGAACCTGTTATTGCGGGCAGTCAAGGAGAGATTGACCGGAAACTAGAACGAGTTCTATTGTCAGGGCGTGCTCACCACACCGTTCGCGGAAGCGATCCAGGAGGCCGAGCGGGTCATCACCGGTGCCCCGCACGTGCGCGACGAACTCGACCTCGTCGAGGGCTACGACTATCTGGCCGGCAGCATCCGCGCGTCGGTGCAGATGGCCTGGGCCTACCAGCGGGACTTTCCCTACTTCGTCCGCTCCACCGGCCCGTACACGAAGATGGGCCTGGACAACCCGGACACCCTGTACTTCCACGCGTGGCTGCGCGACGACGCCGAGTACGTGATCACCGGCGAGCGCGGCAGCACCGTGGACCTGAGCTTCCAGCTCCTGGACGGCGACTACTCACCGCTCAACGTGCCGGGCAGTCTGGCCGCCTTCGACGACCGGGAGATCGAGATCGGGCCGGACGGCTCGTACCGGATGTTCGTCGGGCCCGGCCTGAAGGGCGCCGGGATGCTGGTGGTCCGGGAGGTCTTCAGCGACTGGGCCACCGAGCGGCCCGGCATGCTGCGCATCCAGCGTGCGGACCGGACCGGTGCGGCCCCACCTCCCCCCACGCTGGATGCGCTGACCAAGCGGTACGGCGTGGCCGGGAAGATCCTGATCAGCCGGCTGCGCACGTTCCTCGCCTTCGCCGAACGGTTCTACCTCGGGCTGCCGGTCAACACGCTCACCGCACCGCGGTCCACGCCGGGCGGGCTGACCACGCAGTTCTCCTCGGTCGGGCACTACGACCTCCACGACGACCAGGCGATGATCGTCACCGTCCCGGCCAGCGACGCCCCCTACCAGGGCATTCAGCTGGGCAGCATGTGGTACGTGTCGCTGGACTACATCAACCACCAGACCAGCCTCACGCGCGACCAGGCGCAGATCGACCCGGACGGCATGATCCGGTACGTGATCAGCGAGCGGAACCCGGGCGTCGCGAACTGGCTGGAACGCACCGGGCACCGCCGGGGATACGTGCAGTTGCGCTGGCAGCGGCTGTCGCGGGACCTGACCGCGGACGACGGGCCGAGAGTCGACATCGTGGCCGTCGACGACCTGCCGAAACTGCTCCCGCACCACCGGCGGATCGGGCCGGAGGCGTGGCGCGAACGGATCGCCGCCCGGCAGGCCGCGGTCGCGGCCCGGATGCTGGGCTGACCCCGATGCTCCTCGACGGCCGGGTGGTGATCGTGGCCGGGGTCGGGCCGGGGCTCGGCAGGTCCGTCGCGGTGCGGGCCGCCGAACAGGGCGCCTCGGTGGTGCTCGCCGCGCGTACCGAATCCGTCGTGAAGGATCTGGCGGCGATGATCGGGGACCGCGCGCTCGCCGCACCCACCGACCTCACCGACGACGTCGCGGTGCGGCGGCTCGCCGACCGGGCGCTCGCCGAGTTCGGGCGCGTCGACGTGCTGGTGCACAACGCGTTCGCGATGCCGCCGATGCAGAGTCTCGGCAAGGTCGATCTGGCTGACGTAGGGACGTCGTTCGAGGTCAACGTGCTCGCCGCGCTGCGCACGATCCGGCATCTCACGCCCGCGCTGATCGCGTCGCGGGGCGCGATCGTGGTGGTCAACTCGGCGGTGCTGCGGCACTCCCGGCGGCCCTTCGGGCCCTACCGGCTGACCAAGGCCGCCCTGCTGGCGGCGACGCAGAACCTCGCGAGCGAGCTGGGCCCCAAGGGGGTACGGGTGAACTCGGTCGCGCCCGGCTGGATCTGGGCCGATCAGTTGCGTGGCTGGTTCGAGTTCCAGGCGGCCCAGCGCGGGGTGCCGGCGCGGCAGATCTACGACGAGGTCGCGGCGACCACCGATCTGCGGCGGCTGCCCGAGCCGGACGAGGTCGCCGACGCCGTCCTGTTCCTCGCCTCGGATCTCGCGCGGGGCGTCACCGGCGCGTGCCTGGACGTGAACTGCGGGGAGTTCCACCATTGACCACCTCCGCGCGGACCGATGTCGGGAGCTTCGACGACCTGCACGCCTCCGCGAGCCGGCTCACCGGGCTGGACGACTTCGGGGGCGGTGACGACTACGCCGAGGGACTCCGGGTGCTGCTCCGGTCGTACGCCCGGGAGGCCGCCCTGACCCCCGCCGGCAGCAAGTGGACCCGCGGCCTGCTGCGCGGCGCCCTCGTCTCGCGCCTGCTCGCCGAGGCCGCCTGGCGGGAGTTTCCGCAGCACGCCGGCGTCCCGATCGAGCGGCCGGTGTTCGTCACCGGCCTGCCGCGCACCGGCACCACCGCGCTGCACCGGCTGCTCACCGCCGACCCCGCGCACCAGGGGCCGGAGCTGTGGCTCACCGAGGTCCCGCAGCCGCGCCCACCGCGGGCGGAGTGGGAGTCGCACCCCGTCCTGCTGGCGCTGCGCGAGGCCTACCGGGGCGTCGGCCTGGACGGGGTGCACCACATGCGACCGGAACAGGTCGAGGAGTGCTGGCGGCTGCTGTGCCAGTCGATGACGTCGGTCTCGTTCGAGTGCACGGCGTACCTCCCTGGTTATTCCGCCTGGCTCGACACCCACGACTGGACCGCCGCCTACGCCCGGCACCGCCGCAACCTGCAGCTCATCGGCCTGCACGATCAGGACCGGCGGTGGGTGCTGAAGAACCCGAGTCATCTGTTCGCGCTCGACGCCCTGTTCGCGACCTACCCGGACGCCGTCGTCGTGCAGACGCACCGCGATCCCGGCACCGTCATCGCCTCGGTGTGCAGCCTCAACGAACGCGCGTCGGCCGGCTGGTCGACGGTCTTCGCCGGGCCGGTCGTCGGACGGGCGCAACTCTCCCTCTGGTCACGTGGCCTGCGGCGCTTCCGCGCCGACCGGGCCCGCCACGACCCGTCCCGGTTCATCGACGTGCGGCACGCCGATCTCGTCGCCGATCCGATGGGGACCGTCGAGATGATCTACGACACGCTCGGGTCACGGCTGAACGGCCCGGCCCGGACCGCGGTCCGCCAGGCGATCTCACGGGGTACGCCCAAGCCCGCGCACACCTACGATCTCGCCTCGTTCGGGCTCACCGCGGACGACGTGGAGCACGCCTTCAGAGCGGGCTCGTAAGTTTCGGAATTGTGGCCCGTAACATTATCGGGAGACCTCTTTCCTGCGGCTATTGAAACGATATCTAGCTGCGATTACGCGTGATCGTCCATGGTCATTGCTTCCGGTATGTTTCCGAAAGTTGTTGACACTGTGGGGCGGGCGACCTAATACTCGCTGGCGAGAGGGATCGCCGCCCGTCGATTCACTCAACCCCCGGCCTGGATTCCCCGCCAGGTCCCCCGTCAGCTCCCCCGGCAGGTCGCCAGAAGGACGGATGCCATGTCCCGAATCCCCGTCACCCCATCCACCCCCACCGCGTGGAGACGTTTCATGGCCATCGCGCTGACCGCCGGAGTGGCCGCCGTCGGGCTCGTGCTCGCCGACCCCGCCGCACGGCCGTCCCGGGCCGCCGACTGCAACGGATACGTCGGCCTGACCTTCGACGACGGGCCGTCCACGAGCAACACCCGCAACCTGCTGACGGCGCTGCGCAACAACGGCCTGCGGGCCACCATGTTCAACCAGGGCCAGTACGCCGCCGCCAACCCCGCACTGGTCAAAGCACAGGTCGACGCCGGCATGTGGGTGGCCAACCACAGCTACACCCACCCGCACATGACCCAGCTCAGCCAGGCCAACATGGACTCGGAGATCTCACGTACCCAGTCCGCGATCGCCGCGGGCGGCGGCGGCACACCCAAACTGTTCCGGCCGCCGTACGGCGAGACCAACGCGACCCTGCGGTCGGTCGAGCAGAGATACGGCCTCACCGAGATCATCTGGGACGTCGACTCGGCGGACTGGAACAACGCCAGCACCGACGCGATCGTCGCGGCCGCGGCCCGGCTCACCAACGGCCAGGTCATCCTGATGCACGACTGGCCGGCCAACACGGTCGCCGCGATCCCGCGCATCGCCCAGGGCCTGGCCTCCCGCGGCCTGTGCGCCGGCATGATCTCGCCGGCCACGGGACGGGCGGTCGCCCCCGACGGCTCCGGCGGAGGAGGCGGTGGCGGCGGGAGCGCTACCTGCACCGCAACGCTCTCCGCCGGGCAGTCGTGGGGCGACCGTTACAACCTCAACGTCGCCGTCACCGGTTCGGCCAACTGGACCGTGACCCTCAACCTGCCGGGCTCCGCCAAGGTCATCAACACCTGGAACACGACGGCCAGTTGGCCGTCCGCCCAGCAGATGGTCGCCCGGCCCAACGGCAGCGGCAGCAACTTCGGCCTGACCGTCCAGCCCAACGGCAACTGGAACTGGCCGAGCGTCTCCTGCACCGCCACCTGACCCCTTCCCCGATTCAGCCCGTTCCCCACCAGCGGCGCGGCGGCCCCTCCCCGGCCGCCGCGCCGCGACCCCGTTCACCCCCGAGCCGGCTGGCTCCCACCGCTGTCTCAAGCCCGCCGAAACAACGGTGAGAGCCAGCCGGATCTCCGCGGCTGGCTCCCACCGCTGCCTCAAGGCACTTGAGACAACGGTCCGGACCAGCCAGACCTCCGCGGCTGGCTCCCACCGCTGTCTCAAGGCACTTGAGACAACGGTCCGGACCAGCCGGATCTCCGCGGCTGGCTCCCAGCGCTGTCTCAAGGCACTTGAGACAGCGGTCGGGACCAGCCGGGCGTTCGGGGCTGGCTCTCACCGCTGTCTCGGAGGGCTTGAGGCAGCGGTGGGGACCAGCCGGAGGGGTGGGCGGGAGTGGGCAGCAGGCCGGCGGGCGCGCTGGGCGGCGAGGGTCGGGGGTGCGTCGCGGGATAGCGGAGGGGGCGGGTGGGGTGCGGTTGTGGGAGGTGTGGCCCGTACCGCTGAAATCGCCTTGACCTCAACCCCGGGTGAGGTGGCACGTTCGGGCTATGAGTATGGAAGTCGCGGCCTGGAATTCGATGTGGCATGCCATGAACCGGCAGGACGACAAGCGGCCGTTCTCCCGGGCGACGTTACGCCGCATCCTCGCGCTGGCCCGGCCACAACGCCGGGTGCTGGCAGCGTTCCTGCTGCTCAGCGTGGTGACGGCGTTCCTCGCGGTGGCGACACCGGTGCTGGCCGGACAGGTCGTGAACGCGATCGTCGAGGCCCGCGACGCCCGCCTGGTGATCACCCTGGCGGTCGGGATCGCGGTGATCGCGCTGACCGAGTCGGGGCTGGGGCTGGTGCAGCGGTGGCTGTCGGCGCGGATCGGTGAGGGACTGATCCTGGAACTGCGGACCCGGGTCTTCGATCATGTGCAGCGGATGCCGGTGGCGTTCTTCACCCGGACCCGGACGGGTGCGCTGGTCAGCCGGCTCAACAACGACGTGATCGGGGCGCAGCGGGCGTTCAGCGACACGCTGTCCGGTGTGGTCGGCAACGTCGTGGCGCTGGTGCTGACGCTGATCGTGATGATCGGCATCTCCTGGCAGATCACCGTGCTGGCGTTGCTGCTGCTACCGGTCTTCGTGCTGCCGGCCCGGCGGATGGGCGGCCGGCTGGCGGGGATGCAGCGGGAGGCGGCCGAGCACGACGCCGCGATGAACACGCAGATGACCGAGCGTTTCTCCGCGCCGGGCGCGACGCTTGTCAAGTTGTACGGCGATCCGGCCACCGAGTCGACCGAGTTCGCGGCCCGGGCCCGCCGGGTGCGGGACATCGGGGTACGCACCGCGATGGCACAGTGGGCCTTCCTGACCGCGCTGACCAGTGTGTCGGCGGTGGCGATCGCGCTGGTCTACGGGCTGGGCGGGTTCTACGCACTGCAGGGGCGGCTCGACCCGGGAGCGGTGGTGGCGCTGGCGATCCTGCTGACCCGGCTGTACGCGCCGCTGACCAGCCTCGCCAGCGCCCGCGTCGAGGTGATGAGCGCGCTGGTCAGCTTCGAGCGGGTGTTCGAGGTGCTCGACCTGAAGCCGCTGATCGAGGAGAAGCCGGACGCATCACCGGTTCCGGACGGGCCGGTGTCGGTGGAGTTCGACGACGTGCGGTTCGCCTATCCGGCCGCCGACAAGGTGTCGCTGGCGTCGCTGGAGGAGGTCGCGACGCTGGACACCCGGGGTGGCGAGGAGGTGCTGCACGGCGTGTCGTTCACGGCCGAGCCGGGGCAGATGGTGGCCCTGGTCGGGTCGTCGGGTGCGGGCAAGTCGACGATGGCGAGCCTGCTGCCCCGGCTGTACGACGCGGGCGAGGGTGCGGTGCGGCTCGGCGGGGTCGACGTGCGTGACCTGAGTGCGGCCTCGCTGCGGCAGACGCTCGGCATGGTGACCCAGGACGGGCATCTGTTCCACGAGTCGGTCCGGGCGAACCTGCTGCTGGCCCGGCCGGACGCGAGCGAGGACGACCTGTGGGACGCACTGCGCCGCGCTCACGTCGCCGATCTGATCGAGTCGCTGCCGGACGGGCTGGACACGGTCGTCGGGGAACGCGGCTACCGGCTGTCCGGCGGGGAACGGCAGCGGCTCACCATCGCCCGGCTGCTGCTCGCCCGGCCGCGGGTGGTGGTGCTCGACGAGGCGACCGCCCATCTGGACTCGACGTCGGAGCAGGCGGTGCAGGCGGCCCTCGGTGAGGCGCTGGCCGGGCGTACCGCGGTGGTGATCGCGCACCGGCTGTCGACGGTCCGGGCGGCCGATCAGATCCTGGTCGTCGAGGACGGGCGGGTCGTCGAACGCGGCACCCATCCCGAGTTGCTCGCCGTCGGCGGACGGTACGAACAGTTGTACCGGACGCAGTTCAGTGAGGCAGTGCCCCCGACGCCCGCCGGACGGCGGTGACCAGGAGGCGTTCGGCGACGGCCCGGTCGCCGTCGGAGGTCTCCCAGCCGGAGTCGGCGACCACGACGACGGCCCGGCCGGTACGGGCGACCGCGACGTACGTGTGATGGGTGATCTCGTCCTCGACGTGTTCCCACCGCTGGGTCCAGCGCAGGGTCAGCCCGTCCGCCCGGCTCTGCTCGATCCGCCAGTCGGGGCAGTTGCGCAGCGCCTTGCGTAGTTTGCGCAGGTACCGGTCGGGGTCCCGGTGGACCGCGACATACTCCATGATCGACTCGGGTGCCCCGTCGACGTCGATGACCGCGGCGACGGCGCGGTCGGTGACCGGGACGGGCACGGCGGCGCCGCACGGCCGGGGCGGGCGCAGTTGCGGCCAGTCGTCGCCGTCGGCCGCGCGTAGGGCGACACCGCCCAGGTCAGCCGGCCGCAGGAGAGCCTCGTCGGGAATACCGGCGGCCTGGGCGGCCGGCGCGGCGGTCGCACCGACGATCACCACCATCGCCGCGGCGACGAGTCCGCGGAGAACGAACATGCCACCTCCAACAACTGACGGACCGGAATTCGACCCTACTCCGCGGTGGGCGCTTCACCCGGTAGTTCCCCGATTCGTGTGTTAGGTTGGGCGTGTTGCGGTTTTGATTTCCAAAAGTTTTTCTTGAAGCCCAAGATTTCTTGAAGCCCAAGACTTTCTTGAAGCAGACGAATTCAAAGCATCCGGCGGGTTAACGATTCCCAGGGATGTTTCGTCTGTGCCCGGTTTCCGGGGGGTCATCAATGCGGCGGCGCGGAGTGCCGCACGGTGTGGCGCTCCTCATGGTCGGCAAGGAGAATTTTTATGGCCACCGGTGTCGTGAAGTGGTTCAACAGCGACAAGGGCTTCGGCTTCATCACCCAGGACGGCGGCGGACCCGACGTGTTCGCCCACTTCTCCGCGATCGCGACGAGTGGATTCCGGTCCCTGGAGGAAAACCAGCGGGTGGAATTCGAGGTCTCGCAGGGCGCGAAGGGCCCGCAGGCGGAGAATATCCGTACGATCTGATCTTCCACGGACGGCGGAATTTTTTCCGCTGCCGGCGGAAAAGCGAGAGCGTGTGACAGTCCGGTTCGGGCTATCACACGCTCTTTCTCGTTCCGGCCCGGATTTCCGGGTGGCGCCGGTGGTGGCGGCGCCGGTGATGGGCTACTTTAAACTCGCTAGTTGAAACTGACCGCCGCTGGGAAGGATGCCGCCGATGTCGCTGACCGAGCTGTCCGCCGCCGAACGTCACCGTCAGATCGCCGCCGGGTTCACCGACCGGGTCGAGGGCACCAAGGACTGGGACGCGCCCGCGCCGGTCGCCGGCTGGGCCGCCCGGGACGTGGTCCGTCATCTGGTCGAGTGGCTGCCGGGCCTGCTGTCCTCGGGGGCCGGAGTGACCCTGCCGGCCGGCCCCGGTGCCGACGCCGACCCGGCCGGCGCCTGGCGGGTGCACGTCACCGCCGTCCAGGCGCTGCTCGACGATCCGGGCACCGCCGGCCGCACGCTCAGCAACCCGCACCTCGGAGAGATCCCGCTCGACCAGGCGATCGACCGGTTCTACACCACCGACGTGTTCATGCACACCTGGGATCTGGCCCGGGCCACCGGCCAGGACGAGACCCTCGAGACCGAGATGTGCGCGACGTTGGTGTCCGGCATGGAGCCGATGGACGAGATGCTACGGGCCTCCGGGCAGTACGGTCCGGCGGTCCCGGTGCCCGCGGGCGCCGACCCGCAGACCCGCCTGATCGGTTTCATCGGCCGCGATCCGAACTGGACGCCCTGACCCTCGGGCATCCGGCGGGTCACTACCGGAGCTTGTGGATCCTGGTCAGGGTCTCGTCAGCTTCGGTGACCAGATCGGACAGGACCTCGGCGACCGGGCGGACCTCGTTCATCCGGCCGACGATCTGACCCACCGGCATCGGGACCACCGTCGGGTCGTCGGAGGCCATCAGGCGGTCGTGGGCTTCGGAGACCAGCAGGTTCTGCAACGGCATCGGCAGCGCCGCCGGGGCGCCCTCGACGGACCAGGCCTCGGTCCAGCGGTTGCGCAGCAGGCGGGCCGGTTTGCCGGAGTAGATGCGGCTGCGGACGGTGTCGCTGGACGTGGCCCGCAGGAGCGCCTCGCGCAGACCGGGACTGCTGCGGTATTCGCTGGTGCCGAGCCACACCGACCCCATCCAGACGCCGCGGGCGCCGAGGGCGAGGGCGGCGGCGATCTGCCGGCCGCTGCCGATGCCACCGGCCGCCAGGACCGGTACGTCGACGGCATCGACGATCTCCGGGATGAGGACCAGGCCGCCGATCTCCCCGGTGTGGCCGCCGGCCTCGTAGCCCTGGGCGACCACGATGTCGACTCCACCGGCGACGTGACTGCGGGCGTGGTCGGCCCGCCCGGCGAGGGCGGCGACGAGCAGACCGCGCTCGTGGGCCTGGGCGATCACGTCGGCCGGTGGCGGGCCGAGCGCGTTGGCGATCAGCCGGACCGGGTGCCGGAGGGCGACCTCGACGTGGCTGCGGGCGACCGAGTGCAGCCAGCCGAGGACACCGGGCCGGTTCGACGCGGCCTCCAGCGGCGGCACGCCGAGCCGGAGCAGGGTCTGTTCGACGAAGTCGCGGTGCCCGGACGGGATCAGCCGGGTGAGGTCGGTGACGGCACCCTCGGTGGGCTGGTGACCCGGCATGACCACGTCGACGCCGTACGGCCGGCCGCCGGTGGCCTCGTCGAGCCAGGTCAGGACGGTGTCCAGTTCGGTCGCGTCGTTGAACCGCACGCAGCCGAGCACACCGAGCCCGCCGGCCCGGCTGATCGCCGCCACGACGTGTTCGGACGGGCTGAACCCGACGATCGGATGCTCGATTCCGAGGACGTCGCAGAGGTCAGTCCGCATCGTGCTCCTTCACATAGGAGTGGGCCCAGCGGTAGTCGGCCTTGCCGCTGATGGTCCGGCTGATCCGGTCGACGAGCCAGACGCCGCGGGGCGCCTTGTAACCGGCGATCCGCTGGCGTACGTGGGTGTCGAGTTCCCCGAGGTCGAGGGCCGCCTCGGGGCGCGGCTGGACGAGGGCGACGACCCGCTGGCCGAGCCGGTCGTCGGCGGCACCGATGACGAGGGCGTCGAACACGTCGGGATGGGCCTTGAGGGCGCCTTCGACCTCTTCGGGGAAGACCTTCTCGCCGCCGGTGTTGATGCACGTGTTGCCCCGGCCGAGCAGCGTGATCGTGCCGTCGTCCTCCAGCCGGGCCAGGTCGCCGGGTATCGCGTAGCGGACCCCGTCGACCTCGGTGAGCAGGGCGGCCGTCTTGACCGGGTCCTTGTAGTAACCGAGGGGCACGTGCCCGCCGCGGGCCAGCCGGCCGATCACGCCGGGCCCGGCGCGGCGACCGTGATCGTCGATGACGATGGTGCCGGGGCCGGGCATCACCCGGGGGCCGTCGACCGCGCCGCCGTCGACGTCGGCGACGATCCCGATGCCGGCGAACCCGGTCTCCGACGATCCGACCGCGTCGGTGACCATCACGTCCGGCAGCGCCTGAAGGTACTGCCGTTTCACCGACGGGGAGAACAGCGCGGCACTCGACGAGATCGCCACCAGCGACGATCCGTCGTAGTCGCCGGCCAGGTAGGCCTCGATGATGGGCCGGGCCATCGCGTCGCCGATCAGGACGACCACGTTGACCTTGCGGCGTTCGACCGTGCGCCACACCTCGCCGGCGTCGAAGTGCGGCAGGAAGACGACCGTGTCGCCGGCGAAGAGGGCGGCCAGGGCGGCCCACTGGGCGTTGCCGTGGATGAGCGGGGCCAGGCAGAACCGGGTCATCGGCGGCATCTCCCGGCCGCGGCGGCTCTGGGCCCACTCGTCGTCGAGCGGGATGCCGGACATGAAGTCGATGCCACCGCCGAGGACCCGCCAGACGTCCTCGTGCCGCCAGATCACACCCTTCGGGTAGCCGGTGGTGCCGCCGGTGTAGAGCAGGTAGACGTCGTCGCCGGACCGGGGCCCGAAGTCGCGCCCGGACGATCCGGCGGCCAGCGCCGCCTCGTAGGAGACGTCCGGGAAGTCGGCTCCGGTACCGTCCGGGAGCGCCACGATGGCCCGCATGCCGGAGGCCACCGCCTTCACCCGCGACGAGAATCCGCGGTCGTGGATCAGCGCGACCAGGCCGGCATCATCGAACAGATACTGCAACTCGTTCTCGACGTAGCGATAGTTGACGTTGACGACCACGGCGCGGAGCTTGTAGACGGCGATCATGGCCACCACGGCCTCGATCGAGTTACCCGCGTACAGCCCGACGTGGGCGCCCTTGCCCACTCCTCGATCTTGCAGGAAGTGGGCCAGCCGGTTGGCGGTCTCCTCCAGCTCCGCGTAGGTGATCTCACGCTCGCCGCAGGCCACCGCGACGCGATCGCCGAAGGCGTCGACCGCGTGCTCGAACAGGTCCGCAATATTGGCCGCCATCAACGCAAAGTAGAACCTGTTATCGTTCCGGGGCAAGGGCTGTACAGAAGAAGGAGAACCGGGTGGACGCTCTCGTCGAACAGCGCGGACCGATCCTGATCGTCACGATGAACCGGCCCCGGGTCCGCAACGCCCTCTCCGCCGAGATGATGGCCGTGATGCGCGACGCCTGGGACCGGGTCGACGCCGACCCCGGCATCCGGGTCGCGATCCTCACCGGAGCCGGCGGCGCCTTCTGTGCCGGCGCCGATCTGCGCGCCATGACCGGCGATCATCCGGGTGACGGTTTCCGCAACGGCGGCACCGACCTGTCCCGCATCGACGCCCTGCTCAAGGGCCGCCGTCTGACGAAACCGCTGATCGCCGCGGTCGAGGGGCCGGCCGTCGCCGGTGGCACCGAGATCCTCCAGGCCACCGACGTGCGCATCGCCGGCGAGAGCGCCCGGTTCGGCGTCTCCGAGGCGCGCTGGGGCCTGTTCCCGCTGGGTGGCTCAGCGGTCCGGCTGCCGCGCCAACTGCCCTACACGATCGCCGCGGAACTGCTGCTCACCGGCCGCCATCTGACGGCCGCGGAGGCTCTCGCGGTAGGCCTCATCGGCCACGTCGTCCCCGACGGACAGGCCCTCGTGAAAGCGCTGGAGATCGCCGGCACCATCGCCGGCAACGGCCCTCTCGCCGTCCAGGCCATCCTGCGCACGATCCGCGAGACCGAGGGGCTCGCCGAGAACGACGCCTTCGCCGTCGAAAGCCGCATCGGCATGCGGGTCTTCACGTCCGACGACGCCAAGGAGGGCCCGCGGGCGTTCATCGAGAAGAGAGAACCCCGGTTCAAAGGCGTCTGAGGGTACGGCCGGAGCCCCGTGCGCCGGTCGACGCCGGCGCACGGGATCACGGTCGGATCAGGCCTTGCACCGGTGCTTGGCGTTCCACGACTTCACCGCGGCGGCCGGGCTCTTCTGACCGCCCTTGCGCCACGAGGTGAGGTAGGACGCGGGCCACACGACGCCACGGCGGACCTTCCAGTCGCCGGCCTTCTTGCACGCCGGGGAGATGCCGTAGTGCACGTGGCAGACACCGCTGGAGTTGCCGGTCTTACCCACCTTGCCGACCTGCTGGCCGGCCTTGACGCGGACACCCTTCTTGATGCCCGCGCCGACCACGCTCAGGTGCGAGCCGTAGTAGCGGACGCCGTCGTCGCCCAGAATGGAGACGAACCTGCCACCGTTGTTCGGCCCGGCCGGCTTGCCCTTCTTGTACTTGTCGACCCGACTGACCTCCACCACGACCCCGCTGGTGGTGGCCAGGAACGGCTTGCCGCAGGCGGCGAAGATATCGGTCGCCGGGTAGCCGGAGTGTGTCTTGTGGTACGAGACGTTCTTCGCCTTGACCGGGAACACGTACCTGGACCTGGTCGCCGCGACCAGCTCCACGTCCCCCGCCGTCTGCTCAGCCGGCGCGGTCACCACGGTGGCCGGCGACTGTGGCTGAGCCGCGGGCGCCCCGGCCTGCTCACCGGCGGTACAGCCGGCCAAGCAGGCCAGGGCGGTCAGCCCAGCCAGATAGGGATGGATTTTCATTCGCGCCACCATAGTCGACGTCACGGTTCCGGGCCGTCCCGTCGCTCACCGGTCAGGCGAAGTAGAGGCGGCCCAGCCCGTCGGCGATCTGCATGCCGTGGAACCGGCCCCAGCCCGACGTCACCGTGCGACCACCGTCGAACCCGCCACCCACGTTGAGGCGCACACTCACGGCACTGCCGTCGTGCACGATCATGTCGTCGAGCTGGTCACCGTCGTAGTCGGCGAAGTGCAGACGCCCGAGACCGTTCGGCGCGTCCAGACCGTGGTAGCGACCCCAGCCGGAGGTGACCGTACGCCCGCCGTCGAAGCCCTCGCCGACGTTGTAGCGCACCGAGATGTCACTGCCGTGGTGCACGATCATGTCGGCCCGGCCGTCGGAGTCGGCATCGGCGAAGAACAACCGGCCCAGGCCATCGGGCACCTGGAGACCGTGGTAGCGGCCCCAGCCCGAGGTGACCGTACGCCCATCGTCGAACGCACCGTCGCCGTTGTTGTAGCGCACCGACACGTCACTGCCGTGATGCACGATCATGTCGGCCCGGCCGTCGGCGTTGAAGTCGGTGAAATAGAGCCGCCCGAGACCGTTCGGCACGTCCAGACCGTGATAGCGGCCCCAGCCCGACGTGACCGTACGGCCGCCGTCGAACGCACCGTTGCCGTTGTTGTAGCGCACCGACACGTCACTGCCGTGATGCACGATCATGTCGGTGTAGTGGTCGTTGTTGAAGTCGGCGAAATGCAGCCGGCCCAGACCGTCGGTCACCTGCATACCGTGATAGCGGCCCCAGCCCGAGGTCACCACCGCGCCACCGTCGAACCCACCGCCACCGGCCCCCTTGCGGACCGACACCTCGGTACCGGCGTGCACGATCATGTCGGCCCGCGCGTCACCGTTGAAACTGTCGAAGGTCTTCCGGCCCCGCCACTGCGCCAGGGTCTCGCCGCGGAGCACGCTGAGCAGAGCCTGTTTGTTCTCGTAGCTCTCGACCTTGTTCCGGTCCTCGCTGAGGTGGATGTGCCACAGGTGCGAGTCGTCGGACGTCGAGGTGCGGTCGTCGCGGAAGTCGTAGCCCTCCACATTGTTGTCGTTGTCGGCCTGGCCGAAGAACTCCTTCCAGCCGTCCAGCCGGTCGTCGGCGGAGTCCTGGCCGGAGGCGAGAAGCCGTTTCGAATACTTGGCGATGGTGCTGTAGTCGGCGCTCGCGGCCTGGAAGTCGGCGGCGTTCACCGGGCCGGCGTAGTCGGACGCGGCCAGACCGGCGATGTTCACCGAGGCACTCTGTGCGTCCGGGAAGGTCCAGTCGTACGCGGCCGCCTTGTCCGAGGGTCCGCCCTTGTCCTCGGTGTCCCGCACCGAGTAGTTGCCGGGGTCGTTCCCGGCGCGGCTGTTGTGATAGCCCGGCTTGTTCGCGTAGATGCCGCCGTTGCGGGTGCCCGGCTCCAGGTCGAGGAGCTGCTCCATCAGCCACCAGGACGCCTCGGTCTGGCGGGACGGGTTCGGATTGGCGGCGGCGGCCGCGGCCGTCGGCTGGGTCACCGCGATGCCGACCAGAACCGTCGTCGAAGCCGCGATGGCGGTCAGCCTGCCCAGCCATGCGGAAACACGCCCGCGCGTGGAGATGTACACGTTCATTCCCTCATTAATTGATGCTTATCGATGTATTGGTTTTCAGAGGGCCGGCTCTCAACGCCCGTGGGACCGCGGTGAGAGCCGGCCGTCCGGGTCAGGAGAAGTAGAGGCGGCCCAGGCCGTCGGTGATCTGCATGCCGTGGAACCGGCCCCAGCCCGACGTCACCGTGCGACCACCGTCGAACCCGCCACCCACGTTGAGGCGCACACTCACGTCACTGCCGTCGTGCACGATCATGTCGTCCAACTGGTCACCGTCGTAGTCGGCGAAGTGCAGCCGGCCCAGCCCGTTCGGCGCGTCCAGACCGTGGTAACGGCCCCAGCCCGAGCTGATGATCCGCCCGCCGTCGAAGCCGCCGCTGGTGTTGTAGCGCACCGACACGTCACTGCCGTCGTGGACGACCATGTCGGCCTTGTCGTCGGAGTTGAGGTCGGCGAAGAACAGCCGGCCGAGACCGTTGGCGGCCTGAACCCCGTGGTAGCGGCCCCAGCCCGAGGTGACCGCGTGGCCACCGTCGAATCCCTCACCGACGTTGTGGCGCACCGACACGTCACTGCCGTGGTGCACGATCATGTCGGCCCGGCCGTCACCGGTGAAGTCCGCGAAGTGCAGGCGCCCGAGACCGTTCGCCACGTCCAGCCCGTGATAACGACCCCACCCGGTGCTGACCGTACGGCCGCCGTCGAAGACGCCCTTGCCGTTGTTGTAACGCACCGACACGTCACTGCCGTGGTGCACGATCATGTCGGTGAAGTGGTCGTTGTTGAAGTCCGCGAAATGCAGCCGGCCCAGACCGTCGGTCACCTGCATACCGTGATAGCGACCCCAGCCCGAGGTCACCACCGCGCCACCGTCGAACCCACCGCCGGAGCCGCCCTTACGGACCGACACCTCGGTACCGGCGTGCACGATCATGTCGGCTCGCGCGTCCCCGTTGAAACTGTCGTAGGTACGGCCGAAGGCGTGATCCCACAGCTCGTCCACGATCTTGCCGGCGTCGGAGACCTGGGGCGCATAGCGGTCGCCGAAACCCGATTCCTGGACCTCCTGACAGACCGTGCCGATCGCCACGTTCTGCCAGGAATCGTTCGGATACTCGCGCTCCATGGCGTTGAGGAATGCGTTGGCGGCCCGGATCGGGTCGAGCCGCTGTGCCTCGGTGCCCCACCAGTCCTGCTGCTGGAACAACCCGACGCTGGTGTGGTCGAGCTTCTCGACGATGTTCCGTATCTCGGTCTCGACGATCACGGTGGTGATCGCGATGACAGCCGCCCGGCGGGGCATTCCCCGCTCACGGACCGCTCTGATGACCTCGCGGGCACAGGACACCCGGTAGGCGTCCAGGTCACCGGCGACCTTGCCGTTGAGCATGCCGTTCAGCCGGGCGGCCGAGGCCGCGTCGGTGGCGGTCGTGCCGTCGGGGTCGCAGGCCGCGAGCGTGATGGCCAGGGTGCCGGCCGCCGGTTCCTCGGCTCGCGCGACCGACGGCAGCGTCACCAGCATGCCGCCGGCCAGAACCACGGTCACCGCCCGCTTGATCGAATTGCTGAATCTCATGACGTCTCCAGGGGTGGTAGAGGTACCGGGCCCGCTGAGCGGGGGTTGCTCAGCGGGCCCGGACGGTTGCCGATCGACGGTGTCGGCCGGTCAGCTGAAGTAGAGGCGGCCCAGGCCGTCGGCGATCTGGATGCCGTGGAACCGGCCCCAGCCCGAGGTCACGGTGCGGCCGCTGTCGAACGCGCCACCCACGTTGAGGCGCACACTCACGGCACTGCCGTCGTGCACGATCATGTCGTCCAACTGGTCACCGTCGTAGTCGGCGAAGTGCAGGCGACCCAGCCCGTTCGGAGCGTCCAGACCGTGGTAACGGCCCCAGCCGGAGGTGATGGTCCGCCCGCCGTCGAAGCCGCCGCTGGTGTTGTAGCGCACCGAGACGTCACTGCCGTCGTGGACGACCATGTCGGCCTTGTCGTCGCGGTTGATGTCGGCGAAGAACACCCGACCCAGACCGTCGGGCACCTGAACACCGTGGTAGCGGCCCCAGCCGGAGGTGACCGCGTGGCCACCGTCGAAGGCCTCGCCGACGTTGTGGCGCACCGAGATGTCACTGCCGTGGTGCACGATCATGTCGGCGCGGCCGTCACCGGTGAAGTCCGCGAAGTACAGCCGGCCCAGACCGCCGGAGACCTGGAGACCGTGATAGCGGCCCCAGCCGGTGCTCACCGTACGGCCGCCGTCGAAGGCGCCCTGGCCGTTGTTGTAACGCACCGACACGTCACTGCCGTGATGCACGATCATGTCGGTGAAGTGGTCGTCGTTGAAGTCCGCGAAGAACACCCGGCCCAGGCCGTCGGGTACCTGCATACCGTGGTAGCGGCCCCACCCGGTCGTGGCCACCGTGCCGCCGCCGAAACCACCGCCGGAGCCGCCCTTGCGGACCGACACCTCGGTACCGGCGTGCACGATCATGTCGGTCCGCGCGTCACCGTCGAAGCTGTCGAAGTTGCCGTTGATGATGTTGTCGTACCGGACGGGCGTGTAGGAACTCGCGTAGGAGCTGCTCCAGGCGCGCTCGATGGTGGAGTCGATGTCACCGCCGGTCTGTTCGATGACGACCGGCCGGGTGTGGTCGGCGTCGGCCCACTTGACGAACAGCGCCACGTGGTTCTCGTCCGGGTCACCGGTGTGGCGCAGCAGCGCGTCACCCGCCTGCAGCGACGACCGTGCGATCGGGAACGACCTGTTGTCCAGGTTGCCGGTCCAGAACTCGTCGCCCCGCCCGCCCAGGCCCCAGGCCATCGCGACGAAGCCGGAACAGTCGGTGCGGTAGTCGCCGTTGGCGTTGCGGTAGCACCGTTCCTGGCTGTACGGGACACCGCCGACGCTCAGCCAGCTGCGTGCCCGGCTGATCACCTCGTCCCGGGTCAGGTCCTGGTCGGACCCGTTGTCGTCGCACCGGAGCGGGGTGGTGCCGACCGCGGCGAGGGCCGAGGCGGACGTGCCGGGCACCGCGCCGGTGTAGTACGCCGACACCGGCAGTTCCGGGTCACCGGGCGCGGCCGGCCCGGCCGCCGCGGACGACACCGCCAGCGGCCCGGCGAGCAACGCCATCGGAACGGCCAGCGACAGGGCCACTCGACGCAACAATCGCACGTTCATCTCTCTGTCCTCCCCCATCGGCCGGGCTGTCCGCCGGCCGCTGAGGAAGAGTCTGCGATCGATGACTCCACTGTGGCTGGAGGGTCGAAACCCGTACTCGGCCCGTACCCTTACGCTGCATCACCGCATGATCACGCAACCGGGGGGAAGCAGGAGATGGACGGTGTGGACGGCCTTGGCCGGATGATCCGCAAGTGGCGCCAGGAGCGTGGCCTCAGCCAGCGTGAGCTGGCTGTTCGTGCCGGAATCAGCCTGGGCGCGGTGCGGGATCTGGAGCAGGAACGCAGCAGTCGCCCACGGCTGCGCTCCGGCAAGGCACTCGCCGACGCGCTGGAACTGAGCCCCGCCGAGCGCGAGCAACTCCAGCGGCTGACCGCCCCGTCCCGTACCGGGCCCGCTGTACCGCCCGGACCCGTACACGTCTCCGTCCTCGGGCCCCTCACCGTGACCACCCCGGCCGGGCCGGTCACGATCGGCTTCGGCAAGCACCGGGCGGTCCTGGCCCGGCTGGCCATGACACCCCACCATCCGGTCAGCCGCGAGGAGCTGATCGAGGTGCTGTGGCCGGACGGCGCCCCGGCGTCCGCGGCGAACGTGCTCCAGACGTACGTGAGCCGCCTGCGCCGCATCCTGGAGCCGGTCCCGGCCGACGGCGCGGCGGCGCCGCTGTCCTGGACACCGGGCGGCTACCGGCTCTGGCTGCCTCCCGAGCGGCTGGACCTCCTCACCTACCGGGCCCGCGTGGCCGAGAGCGAGCGCTGGGCGGCGTCCGACCCCCAGCGTGGTTTCGACCTGCTCATCGCGGCCCTGGACCTGTGGCGTGGCGAGTGGGCCGCCGAGGACATCCCGGAGTTGCGGGAACACCACCTGGTCACCGCACTGACCGAGGAGCTGATCGAGACGACGATCCGGCTCGCCCGTCTCGGCCTGGTGGTGCAACGGCTGCCGGAGGCGCTGCCCCGGCTGCGGCGGCTGACTGCCCGGCACCTGTGGCACGAACCTCTGCACGCCCGGCTGGTGATCACTCTGGCCGCCGCCGGACAGCAGGCGGCGGCGCTGGAGGCGTACGACCAGATCCGGTACCGGCTGGCCGAGGAGCTGGCGATCGACCCCGGTGCGGACCTGGTCGCCGCACGTCAGGCGGTGCTGGCCGGCCGTTGGGAGGCCCCGGTGAACCCGCGGGCGGAACGGCTGCCGACACCGTGGCAGGCCCCGGCGGCGCCGGGGAACTTCACCGGGCGGGCCGAGCAGCTGAACACCATTCAGCGGCTGTTCCGCGGCGAACCGGGCCGGCAGGTCACCTGTGTGGTCTCCGGGATGGCCGGCGTCGGCAAGACCAGTCTGGCGCTGCGGGCCGCCGAGTTGCTGCGCGACGACTTCCCGGACGGGCAGCTGTACGTGGACCTGCGCGGCGCCGACGACGAGCCGGTGAGCACCCTCGCGGTCCTGTCGCGACTGCTGCGCGGCCTCGGCACCCCGGCACGGGCGATCCCGATCGAGGCGGACGAGGCCGGTGCCCTCTACCGCAGCGTGCTGGCCGGGCGGCGGGTGCTGGTGATCCTGGACAACGCCCGTAACAGCGCGCAGATCCAGCCGCTGCTGCCCGGCGGCGGCAGCAGCGGGGTCCTGATCACCAGCCGGCACGCCTGCCCCGACCTGTTCGGCGCCACCCACGTCGACCTACCGGTGCTGTCCCGCGAGGAGGCCGTCGTGATGCTGCACGGGCGGACCCGTACCGCCTGGAGCACCGCCGACCGGCAGGCCGCCGCCACGCTCGCCGAGGCGTGCGGCCGGCTGCCGGTGGCACTGCGGATGGTGATGAGCCGGCTCACCCGGCGGACCCCGGCCGAGCTGCTCCGGCTGATGTCGGGGACGGGCTCCTCGGAGGACGACGCGGCCCTGCAGGACACGTTCGCGCTGAGCTACCGGGAGTTGCGGCCGGACACCGCGCGGCTGTTCCGGGTGGCGGCGCACTTCCCCGGCACGTCGTTCTCGCTGGCGGCCGCGGCCGCGCTGGCCGGGTGGGACGCCGAAGTGACCGGGCGGGCCCTGGACCGCCTGGTGGAGGCGAACATGATCGAGGCGGCCGGCACCGACCGGTACCGCTATCACGACCTGCTGCGTCAGTACGCGGTCGAACTCCAGCCCGCGGACGGCGCACCGGAGGCCCTGTACCGGCTCGCCGACTGGTACCTCACCCGGACCGCGGCGGCGGTACGGCTGTTCTATCCCGCGATGGTCCGGCTGCCCACCGACGCCGATCCGGCCGAGATGTACTTCGCCGACGTCAGTGCCGCCGCGGCCTGGCTGGACGAGGAGATCGGCAACCTGGTGGCACTGATCGAGACGGCGGCACTCGGCGGGCACCCGGAACGGGCCTGGCAGCTCGCCGATCAGCTGCGCAGTTACTTCTTCGTACGGCGCGACGCGGTGTCCTGGCTGGCGACCGGGCAGGCCGGGCTGACCGCGGCGGAGACCACCGGTGACCCGACGGCGCAGGCGGCGATGCACCAGACCGTCGGGCAGGCGCACTGGTCGGTCGGCCGACATCGGGACGCGCTGCGGTCGTACGAGCACGGGGTGGCCGCGGCCCGGGAGGGCGGCTGGCTGATCGGTGAGGCGTACCTGCTGCACAATCTCGGTCTCGTGCATGCCGAGCTGGGCATGACCGACGAGGCTCACGACCTGTATCAGCACGTCCTGCGGGTGGGCGCCGGACCGGAGTTCACCCACATCCGGGCCGTCACGCTGAACGATCTCGGGGTGATGTGCACCGAGCAGGGGCGGCTGCACGAGGCGGTCCGGCACTTCCGGGCGGCGCTGGCCCTCAACAGTGACGAGGGCCGGCTCCCGTCGGCGACGGCGAACCGCTCCAACCTGGGCATGGTGCTGCGGCAGCTGGAGGAGTTCGAGGCGGCGCACGAATGTCTCACCCAGGCGCTCACCTACTACCAGGAGACCGCCAACCAGAACGGCCAGATGGCGAGTATGGACGAGCTCAGCCAGCTCTACCAGCAGCGTTCCGAGTGGAGTGCCGGCGTCGGTGCGGCGGTCGAGGCGCTGCGGATCGCCGGGCAGCTGGCCAACCCGAAGGCCACCGCCGGGGTGCTCAACACGCTGGGCGGCGCGCTGCTCGGGGCGCGGGCGGTCACCGAGGCGCAGGCCCGGTTCCGGGAGGCGCTGGAGCTGAGCCGCCGCAACGGCTACCTGTACAGCGAGGCACAGGCCGCGGTCGGGCTCGCCGACACCCTGCTGGCCCTCGGCGAGACCGACGAGGCCCGGGCCGTCGCGACACGGGCGCTGGAGGTCGCCGGGCTTCACGACTACCGCATCCTGGCCGGTGACGCGCTGACCACGCTGGCCCGCGCCGCGCTGGCGGACGGCGACCCGGCCGGGGTGCGCGAGCACTGCGCGGCCGCGCGGAGTCACTACCGGACGACCGGGACACCGTCTCGTCTGCGCGAGCTGGACCGGCTCGCCCGGCACGCCGCCCCCGAGAGGCTGGTGGACTCCTGACCGGTCAGATCGCGCGGTCGCGGCCGGACCAGTACGGGTCGCGCAGGTGCCGCTTGTAGAGCTTGCCGTTGGGGTCGCGGGGCAGCGCGTCGGCGTAGTCGATGGTGCGGGGCAGCTTGAACCGGGCCAGCCGGCCGGACAGGAACGCCTGCAACTCGGTGGTCAGGGCGGGGCCGGGGGTGACGCCGGGCGCGGGCTGGACGACGGCCTTGATCTCCTCACCCCATTCGTCGTGCGGGATGCCGAAGACCGCCGCGTCGGCGACCGCCGGATGCACGCTGAGCTCGTTCTCGATCTCGGCGGGGTAGACGTTCACCCCACCGGTGATGATCACATCGCTCGCCCGGTCGCACAGGTAGAGGTAGCCGTCGCCGTCGAGGTAGCCGATGTCGCCGACGGTGAACATGCGGTCCCGCCAGGAGGCGCGGGTCTTCTCCGCGTCGCCGTGATATTCGAAGGTGGCGTCGCCCATCTGGAGGTAGACGGTGCCGGGCTCGCCGGGGGCGCGGTCCTTGCCGTCGTCGTCGAGCACCCGGATGCGGGAGCCGGGCCAGGGGCGGCCCACCGAGCCGGGGCGCTCGAGCCACTCGGCCGCGGTGATCAGGGCGCCGCCGCCCTCGGAGGCCGCGTAATACTCCACGACCACCGGGCCGAACCAGTCGAGCATCTCCCGTTTCACCGGCTGCGGGCAGGGCGCGGCGCCGTGGATCATGGCGCGCATCGAGGACACGTCGAAGCTGGTGCGGACCGAGGCCGGCAGGGCGAGCAGGCGGCGGAACTGGGTGGGCACCATGTGGCTGTGGGTGACCCGGTGCTGCTGGACGAGCCGCAGGAAGGAGCCGGCGTCCCAGTGGTCCATCACGACGACCGTGTGCCCGAACTGGATCGAGATGACCGCGAAGTTCATGACGGCCGTGTGATAGAGCGGTGAGCAGCACAGATGGACGTGGTCGTCGAACGGGCGCAGGCCGAACAGGCCGAAGAACCACAGCGACACCGGTGGCACCTGGTCCGGGTCGAGGCCGAGCAGCGGGCGGCGTACCCCCTTGGGGCGACCGGAGGTGCCTGAGGTGTAGACCATGAGCGCGCCGGTCGTACGGCCGCCGGGTCTTCCGGAGCCGCCGGAACCGAGAGCATCGAGCGGGCGGAAACCCGGCAGCCGCCCGGGCGCCCAGCGGCAGTCGGCCGGAAGGCCGGCATCGTCGGCGGCGGCACGGGCCGCGTCGGCGAAGCGGGGGTGGGCGATGAAGGCGGCGGCACCGCTGTCGCGCAGGATGTAGCCGAGTTCGGCGGCGGTGAGATGCCAGTTCATCGGCACCACGTGCAGTCCGATCTGGACCGCCGCGAAGTAGGCGACGAGGATGTCGGCCCCGTTCGGCAGCAGCAGGGCGATGGTGTCGCCGGCGCTGAGCCCCGCCTCGCGCAGCCCGCGGGCGATCCGGTCGGACTCGGCGGCCAGCTCGCCGTAGGTGAGGATGCGGCCGCCCGGCTCCACGACGGCCGTGTGCTGCGGGCGCTCTGCCGCGATGGTCCACGTCCCGATCCCGGTCATGCCCGTGACTCTATAACTCGTTCCATCAATGCAAAAGCCGCTGCCACCGCGTTCTTGCCCGGCAAAGTTGTAACGTGTTTCACTCAGTCTCGTGGATACGCTGTCGGCGCCGCTGACCATCGCCTTCGACTACACCCGCTCCCTGGGGCCGGTGCTGGGCCGGTTCATGGCGGGGCTGCGCGAGCGGCGGGTGCTGGGCGGGCGCACCTCGGACGGGCGGGTGCGGGTGCCGCCGCTCGAGTACGACCCGGACACCCACGAGCCGGTCACCGACTTCGTCGAGGTCTCCCCCACCGGCACCGTGCTCAGCTGGACCTGGACCGACCGGCTGCTGGAGGGACAGCCGCTGGACCGTCCGTTCGGGTGGGCGCTGATCCGCCTCGACGGGGCGGACACGCCGCTGCTGCACGCGGTCGACGCGGGCACCGCGGAGGCGATGAACACCGGCATGCGGGTACGGATCCGCTGGGCCGCGTCGCCGGTCGGCCACATCCGTGACATCGCGTGCTTCGAGCCGGAACCCGTGGGGCTCCCACCGCTGTCTCACGGGCGCTGTGACAGCGGTGGGAGCCCCACCGGGACTTCGGACGGCGACGGCGGTGCGGCGGCGGCCCCGCCGGTGACGATCATGACGACGCCGATCCGGCTGCACTACCGGCACAGCACGTCGGTGGAGGAGAGCGGGTATCTGCGTGCGCTCGCCGAGGGACGGATCACGGGGCGGCGGTGCCCGGTCTGCCGGAAGGTGTACGTGCCGCCGCGGGTGTGCCCCGCCTGCGGGGTGGCCACCGACGAGGAGGTCGAGGTGGCCGACCGCGGGACGGTCACCACCTTCTGCGTGGTCAACGTGCCGTTCGCGGGGCAGCGGCTGACCCCGCCCTACGTGGTCGCCCAGGTGCTGCTCGACGGGGCGGACATCCCGATCCCCCACCTCGTCCTCGGCGTGCCGGCGGCGGAGGTGCGGATGGGACTGCGGGTGACGGCGGTGTGGCGGGACCGGGCCGACTGGTCGACGACGCCGGAGAACATCGACCACTTCGAGCCGAGCGGGGAAGCGGACGCACCCTACGAGACCTTTGCGGAGCACCTGTGAACGACGTCGCGGTCATCGGGTTCGCCAGTTCCGCCACCAGTGTCACCACCAGCGGGGTGGAGACCCTCGTGCCGGTCTTCGAGGCGGCCCTCGGGCAGGCGGGCCTCGAACGGCGCGACGTCGACTTCTGGTGCTCCGGGTCGTCGGACTATCTGGCGGGGCGGGCGTTCTCGTTCGTCAACGCGGTCGACGCCATCGGGGCGGTGCCGCCGATCGCCGAGTCGCACGTGGAGATGGACGCGGCGTGGGCGCTCTACGAGGCGTACATCAAGATCCTTGCCGGGGAGGCGTCGACGGCGCTCGTCTACGGGTTCGGCAAGGGCACCGCCGGTGAGCTGAACCGGGTGCTCGCCCTGCAACTCGACCCGTACACGGTGGCGCCGCTGTGGCCGGACGCGATCAGTGTGGCGGCCCTCCAGGCACGGCTCGGACTCGACGCGGGGCTGTTCAGTGAGCGGGACATGGCCGCGGTGGCGGTGGCGCGCGAGGACGCCTCTTCCGTGGAGGCGTTGCTCGATCGGCCGTACCTCCGGGTGCCTCTCCGGGAGCACGACGTCGCGAGAGTCGCGGACGGGGCCGCGGCCGTCGTCCTCGCCGCGGGTGACCGGGTGGGCGGCAGGCGCGCCGCGTGGATCTCCGGCATCGGGCATCGCGTCGATCCGCAGGGCTTCGGGGAGCGGGACCTGACCGCCGTGCCGTCCGCGTCGGCCGCCGCCGCGGACGCCGGTGGACTCGACGACGTGCAGGTGGCGGCGCTGCATGCCCCGTTCACCCATCAGGATCTGCTGCTGCGCCGGGCTCTCGGGCTGTCGCCGGAGGTGCGGGGCGTGGCGTTCGGCAGCGATCCGATGTTCTCGGCCGGCCTGTCGCGGATCGGTGCGGCGGCCGGGGAGGTCATGTCCGGGCGGGCGTCGGTGGCGGTCGCGCACGCGACGGCCGGGCCGCTGCTGCAACAGAACCTCGTCTGCAAGCTGAGGAGTGTGGCATGAGACGGGCCGCGGTGCTCGGGACCGGGCAGACGCATCACCGGACGCGGCGCACCGACGTGTCGATGGCCGGGCTGTGCCGGGAGGCGATCGACCGGGCGCTGGCCGACGCGGGGCTCGGCTGGGAGCAGATCGACGCGGTGGTGCTGGGCAAGGCGCCCGACCTGTTCGAGGGTGTGATGATGCCGGAGCTGTTCCTGGCGTCGTCCATCGGGGCGGCCGGGAAGCCGCTGCTGCGGGTGCACACCGCCGGGTCGGTCGGTGGGGCCACGGCGATCGTGGCCACCAGCCTGGTACGGGCCGGGGTGCACCGGCGGGTGCTGGCGGTGGCGTTCGAGAAGCAGTCGGAGTCGAACGCGATGTGGGCGCTGTCGATCCAGCCGCCGTTCTCGGCCCCGATCACGGCCGGGGCCGGCGGGTATTTCGCCCCGCACATCCGGTCGTACATCAAGAGATCGGGCGCACCGGATCACATCGGGGCTCTGGTGGCGGTCAAGGATCGACGTAACGGGGCCCTGAATCCCTACGCCCACCTGCGGCAACCGGAGATCACCCGGGAGTCGGTGCAGGCGTCCACGATGCTGTGGGACCCGGTCCGCTACGACGAGACGTGCCCCTCGTCGGACGGGGCCTGCGCGGTGGTCATCGGCGATCAGCGGGCCGCGGAGTCCTCGGTCGGTCAGGTCGCATGGATCCGGGCGACGTCCATGCGCACCGAGCCGACCTTCTATGCGGGCAAGGATCACGTCAACCCGCGGGCGGGCGCCACCGCGGCAGCGGCCCTCTGGGCGGCGGCCGGCATCAAGGACCCGCTCGACGAGGTCGACGTCGCGGAGCTGTACGTTCCTTTTTCCTGGTTCGAGCCGATGTGGCTCGAGAACGTCGGATTTGTTGGACAAGGGCAAGGTTGGAAACTTGTTGAATCGGGTGAAACCGCACTCGGCGGCGCTCTGCCCATCAACCCCAGCGGGGGCGTCCTCTGCTCGAACCCGATCGGCGCCTCCGGGCTGCTGAGGTTCGCCGAGGCCGCCATGCAGGTGATGGGCCGGGCCGGGGAGCACCAGGTGGCGGGGGCGTCGACGGCGCTCGGCCACGCCTACGGGGGCGGATCTCAGTTCTTCTCCATGTGGGTGGTCGGGAGGAATCCTCAATGAAACGTCGAACCCTGTTGCAGGCCGGAGCCGCGGTAACCGTCGCACCGGCCCTGAACGTCCCGGCTCTGCGGGGCCGGACCGCCATCGTCATCGGCAGCGGGTTCGGTGGCGCGGTCGCCGCCTACCGTCTCGCTCAGGCCGGCCTGACCGTGACCGTCATCGAACGCGGGCGCCGCTGGGACCTGAACGCGAACGGCACCACGTTCTGCACGATCGGCGACCCGGACTGGCGCTGTGCCTGGTTCGCCGACAACCCACCGCTCGGGCTGGACGTCAGCAAGCGCATCACCCGCGGCGCCGGGCTCATCCAGAAGCACGTCGGCGACGGCATCCAGGTGATGTGCGGGTCCGGGGTGGGCGGCGGCTCGCTGGTCATCGGCATGTTCATGCCCCAGCCGCGGCGCGCCGACTGGGAGTCGGTCTACCCCGCGCAGCTGTCGTACACCGAGTTCGAGAACACCTACTGGCCGCGCGCCCGGCAGAACATCGGCGCCGCGACGATCCCGCCGGACATCCAGAACCATGCGGCGTACGTGGGAGCGCGCTCCTGGTTGCAGTACATCAGCGAGTTCGGCAAGACACCGGTGCCGGTGCACTTCGGAGTGGACTGGGACGTCATCCGGGACGAGCTGGCCGGCCGGGTGCCGGCCTGCCACACCATCGGCGAGGGGCCGTTCGGCAGTAACTCCGGCGCCAAGAACAGTGTCGACAAGTCGTACCTGAAGTGGGCGGTGGCCACCGGCAACGCCCGGATCCTGCCGTTGCACGAGGTCACCGAGATCCGCGAGGTGTCCGGGTCGACGACCTTCGAGGTGGCCTGCCGGCAGATCGACGACACCGGCAGCGTGCTGTCGAACCCGGTGTTCGCGGCCGACTACGTGTTCCTGGCGGCCGGATCGCTGGGCAGCACGTCGCTGCTGCTCAGGTCGCGGGCGCAGGGCAGGCTGCCCCGCCTGACCGGCACGGAGGTGGGCAAGGGCTGGGGCAACAACGGGGACTTCCTGGTGGCGCGGCTCAACCTGCGCAAGCGCGTCGGGACGGCGCAGGGCGGGCCGGGCAACGTGCGGTTCTACGACGACTCGAACCCGTACGCCAAGGCGGCGATGGCCTGGGAGGCGGCACCGATCCCGTCGTGGCTGCCGGGCACCTCGGCGCACCTGATCACCAGCCTGGCGCCCGAACGCGGGGAGATCCGGTACGACGCGGCCACCGGGACCGGGAAGGTGCACTGGCCGTACGGGGAGATGGAGACCTCGTCGGACCGGGCCGGGCGGGACCTGGCGACCCGGCTGTGGTGGGCGACCGAGGGTTCGAAGGGCTCGCTGCTGACCGGCCTGCCGTCCTACGACCGGAACACCGGGATGGGACTGGGCTCCCGCAACACGTATCACCCCCTGGGTGGCCTGGTGATGGGGAGGGCCACAGACTTCAGCGGAAAAGTCGCGGGATATCAGAATCTGTTCTGCGTGGACGGTGCCCTGCTGCCCGGGACCGCGTGCCTGGCCAACCCGGCTCTGACCATCACCGCGAACGCCGAGCGCTGTCTGGACCTGTTCCTCGCGTCATCGGCGTGACCCATTCCTGCAACAAACCTGCAAATGGATTCCGTTGACTCGCATATATGTCCGGTGGCAGATTTCACCTCGGAACACATTCCCTTGGCAGTCCGCCGGACCATCCCCAACGCTGCATTGTGCCGCGGTTCGTAAATGCGATCCGCGGTCGGTGCGGCGTGTCCGGCGGATCCCTTTGCGACAAGGAGTCCATCCCCCATGTCAGCAACATTCCGGGGCCGTAAGCTGCGCCGATCCCTCGGCGCCGCCGGCCTCTCCGGCCTGGTGGCAGCCGGCCTCTTCCTCTCCATCGGTACGGCCGAAGCAGCCACGCTGTTCGGTGCCGACTTCGAATCCGGCAGCACGACCGGATGGTCGAAATCGGGCGGCACATGGTCGGTCGTGAGTGATGGCACGGCGGTTCTGGCGCAGTCGGACACCGGTAGTGAGCGGGCCCGCCAGTTCGCCGGAACCACCTCCTGGACCGACTACTCGGTGCAGGCCCGGGTCAAGGCGACCGCCTTCGGATCCGGCGCCGGTGTGGTCGCGCTGACCGGCCGGGCCGCCGGCTCCACGAAGATGTACCGGCTGTCGCTGACCGGCGCCGACAAGGTGCAACTGGAGGCCATGAACGGCAGCGCCGTGACGGTTCTCGGCAGCCTGAGCCAGACCATCTCCACCGGCACGTACTACACGTTGAAGCTGTCGTTCAGCGGGACCACGATCAGCGGCTCGGTGAACGGGACCAGCGTCGGGTCGGCCACCGACAGCACCATCGCGGCCGGGCGGATCGGGCTGCTCACCGAGCGCGCGGCCGGCCGTTTCGACGACATCGTGGTCGCCGACGGTGGGACGGCTCCGCCGTCGCCGTCGACGTCGACTTCGACCAGCCCCTCGACGTCGACCAGCCCGTCGACGAGTCCGTCCACCTCCGTGCCGCCGTCGTCCGACACTCTCTACGTGGCGCCCGGCGGCACCGACAGCGCGGCCGGCACCATCGCCGCGCCGACCACCCTGACCTCGGCGATCACCCGGATCGCGGCGGGCGGCACCATATACCTGCGCGGCGGCACCTACGCGCACGCGGCGACGGTGACCATCCCGGCCGGCAACAACGGGTCGTCCGGTGCGCTGAAGACGATCTCGGCGTACCCCGGTGAGAAGCCGGTGCTGAACTTCTCGGCGCAGGCCGAGGACCCGGCCAACCGCGGTCTGGCCGTCAACGGCAACTACTGGAAGATCTACGGCCTGACCGTCGAGCGGGCCGGCGACAACGGCATCTTCGTCGGTGGCAGCAACAACATCCTGGAGCGGACGATCACCCGCTACAACCGGGACACCGGTTTCCAGCTGTCCCGGATGCTCTCGACCACCCCGAACTCGCAGTGGCCGGCGAACAACCTGATACTCAGCGCCGAATCGCACGACAACGCCGACTCCGACGGTGAGGACGCCGACGGTTTCGCCGCCAAGCTGACGGTCGGCTCCGGCAACGTGTTCCGGTACGCGGTGGCGCACCACAACATCGACGACGGCTGGGACCTCTACACCAAGACCGACACCGGTGCGATCGGTGTGGTGACGATCGAGGACTCGCTCGCCTACAGCAACGGCACCCTCAGCGACGGCTCGCAGGCCGGCAACGGCGACCGCAACGGTTTCAAGCTCGGCGGCGAGGACATCGCGGTCAACCACATCGTGCGGCGGACCATCGCCTACCGGAACGGCAAGCACGGGTTCACCTACAACAGCAACCCGGGCTCGCTGGCCATCTCCAACAACCTGAGCATCGACAACACCGAACGCAACTTCAACTTCGACGCCGGTACGTCGGTCTTCCGCACCAACACGTCGTGCCGGTACTCCAGTGGCACCAACGACCGGATCATCGGCAACTCGGACGCCACCAACCAGTTCTGGTCGGGGACGAACGGGTCGCGCTGCTCCTCGTACAGCGGGGCTCTGGCCTGGTCGTTCGCCGGTGACGGCCGGCTGGCCGTCACCATCGGCGGGGTCGCCGTCTCGCTCTGACCCGCCCGCGTCACGCCGCCCGCCCGCCGTTCACCGGCGGGCGGGCGCGTGCTGTCACTCCGGGAACGTGAAGTCCACCGGGTAGAGCCGGCACGGCTGCGGGTCGCCGTCCTGAAGGCTCATGTGCACCGACCGCTGAACGGTGCCGTCGATGCGGTTCGTCATCTCGAAGATGATGAAGTGCAGGACGGATCCGGCCGGCATCAGGTCGCGGCGGACGGCGTAGGTGTTCTCGTCGGGTTTCGCGGGAGTGTTGCTGTGCGGCATGACGTCGTAGAGCTCCGGCATGCCGTCCTGGCCGTTCTCGCAGCCGGCGACCTTCTGCTCCACGGGGACCTTGATGAACTCGACCAGAGCGGGGACTCCGGCCTTCTTCAGGGCGGCGCTCAGCTCGTCGGCGTCGGCCAGCTGCCGGATGGCGAAGACGACCGTGTCCTCCTGACGGGAGTCGACGGTCCAGGCCGCCACCTGCGTCAGCCCGTGCTCCGGTTCGGCCGGGCGGGTCACGGTGAGCCCGGCGGTGACCCCGGCGGCCAGCACCACGACGCCGAGAGCGGTGGCCAGGTGGCGACGGCGGCGCAGGCCCCGGCCGCGGCCGGTGATGTCGTCGAGGCTGTTCTGGAGGTGCACCTGGTCGAACTCGGTACGGACCCGGGCGTACAGGTCGTCGTCGTTGTCGATCACAGCTTCTGCTCCTGTTCGGTGACGGGCGTCAGGTGTGCCCGGAGGGCTCGGGTGGCGCGGGCCAGGTGGGTGGTGACCGTCCCGGCGGCGATGCCGAGAGTCCGCGCGGTGGTGTCGCTGTCGAGGTCGAGGAAGACGCGCAGCACGAAGACCTCGCGCTGGCGGGTGGGCAACGACCGCAGCGCCGCCATCACCCGCGGATCGGGCAGGTGGTCGCCGGAGTCGTCGCGGCCGGTGTCGGGCGCGGCCGGTTCGGGCACCTCCCGGCGCCGGCGTCGCCACCAGGAGATGTGTGTGTTCAGTGCGGTACGGACCACCCAGGCCCGCGGGGAGGGGTGGCGGGCGACCGTGGACCAGGAGGCCCAGGCCCGGGCGAACGCCTCCGCGACCGCGTCCTCGGCGACCTGACGGTTGCCGACGGACGCCATCACCGCCCGTAAGCAGTCGTCCCTGGCGCTCTCGTAGAAGGCGGCGAACTCCGCCCGTTGTTGTCCCACGCTGGTATTACGCCAGAGCGGCGCCATTCACTTACCGGATCGGCGGACCAATAAAGCAACAGTGCTTATATAAGTGCTGTTACAGTCGCCCGGTGACCGATGACTGGCTTGCCGACCCGACCGAGGAGAGCGTGTGGCGGCCGTGGCGGCTGCTGCAGGCGGCGATGGATGCGGAGATCGCGCGGGTCTACGCCGACGCGCGGATCGAAGGGCTCCGACCGACCTGGGTGATGGAGCTGCTCCGGCTGCACCACCGTGGACCGATGACGATCACCGAGCTGGCCGAGTCGGTGCAGATCACCCACTCCGGGATGAGCCAGAAGGTGTCGGCGATGCGGGCCGCCGGCTGGGTCCGTACCGCCGCCGGGGTCGACGCCCGCACCAGAAAGGTGGAGCTGACCGGGAAGGCCGTGGCGGTGGTGCGGCGACTGGCCGCCGAATGGCGGGCCACCGAGGCCGCGATCGCCGAGATCGAGGCGGAGATCCCCTATCCGCTGAGCCGGGTGGTCCGCGACATCGAGGCGGCACTGGAGCGCCGGAGCCTGCACGCGCGGATCACCGAACGGCTGGCCGGAGACCCGGCGTGGGACTGAGCCGTGCGCTGCTCGACGTCACCCCGCTGCGGACGTCGCCGGACTACCGTCGTCTGTGGATCGGCGGCCTGCTCTCCGGCCTGGGCGGGCAGATGGCCGTCGTGGCCGTCCTCTACCAGGTGTGGGAGTCGACCCGGAGCCCGATCTGGACCGGTGCGGCCGGCCTCGCCCAGGCGCTGCCGATCATCACCTTCGGACTGTTCGCCGGGGCGCTCGTCGACCGGGTCGACCGGCGCCGCTTCTACCTGATCACCAAGATCGGGCAGGCGGTCTGCGCGGCGCTGCTGACCGTCCAGGCGTTCACCGGCGGTTCCGCGCCGCTGGTGCTGTGCCTGGTGGCGGTGCAGTCGCTCTTCGTCGCCGGGGGCGGGCCGGCCTCACGCACGTTCCTGTCCCGGCTGCTGCCGGCCGAGCAGCTCGGTGCGGGGCTGGCACTGAACCGGATCTCGTTCCAGACCGCGATGCTGATCGGGCCCGCGCTCGGCGGCCTGGTCATCAGCGGGGTGGGCGTCGCCGGCTGCTTCCTGATCCACACGCTCACGTTCGCGGTGGCGCTGTGGACGGCGATCCTGCTGCCACCGATGCCCCCGTCCTCCTCCCCCGGGCTCACCGGCGTGCTCGCCGGGCTGCGGTTCCTCGGCGCCAACCGGGCGGTCCGGGGTGCGCTGCTCACCGACCTGGCCGCCACCGTGCTGGCCATGCCGATCAGCCTGTTCCCGGTGATCAACGCGGACCGGTTCGGCGGCGACCCGCGCACCCTGGGGCTGTTCCTCACCGCGATCGCCGTCGGCGGGGTGGTCGCGTCGGCACTGTCCGGCACGTTCACCGGTGCGCAGCGTCCCGGCGCGGTCATGCTCGGTGGCGCCCTGACCTGGGGCGTCGCGCTCGCCCTGTTCGGCGTGGCCCCGACCGCGTGGGCCGGGCTGGCGCTGCTCGCGGTGGCCGGCGCCGCCGACACGGTCTCGGTGGTGGCCCGCAGCACGGTCGTGCAGCGGCACACCCCCGACGCGTTCCTGGGCCGGGCGGCGGCCGCCGAGCAGATCGTCGGGCAGGCCGGCCCGGACGTCGGCAACCTGCGCGGCGGCCTGGTCGCGGCCGGCAGTTCGGCCGCGGTCGCGCTGGTCAGCGGCGGTCTGCTGTGCGTCGCGGCGGTGGCGGTGATCGCGGCCCGCACACCGGAACTGCGCCGACCCGATATACGGTAGGACCGATGCGTATTCCGACCGACTCCGAGATCCGGGCGCTGCACGAGCGGTTCGCCCCCACGCCGGAGGCCTTCGCGCTGGTGTGGACGCACTGCCGGATCGTCTGCCGGATCGCCGAGCAGGCCACCGGCACCGACGGCCTCGACATGGACCTGGTGCGGGCCGGTTGCCTGCTGCACGACATCGGTGTGTACCGGCTCCACCCCGCCGACCACTACGTGCGGCACGGGCTGCTCGGCTACGAGTTGCTCGGTGAGGCCGGGCTGCCGGAGACGCTGCGCCGGTTCTGCTCGCATCACACCGGGGTCGGCATGACCCGCGACGACGTGCTCACGCAGCAGCTTCCGCTGCCGGACTGCGACTTCCTCGCCGAGACAGCCGAGGAGGACCTCGTGATGTACGCGGACAAGTTCCACAGCAAGAGCACGCCACCCCGTTTCCTGACGGCGGCCACGTTCTCGGCGCGCGTGAGCCGGTTCGGTGACGACAAGGTCAAGCGGTTCGCGTCGCTGGTGGAGCGTTTCGGTGAGCCCGATCTGGGCCCGTTGGCCGCCGAGTTCGGCCACCCGGTCACCTGATCAGCTGCTCGGGAAGTGCTTCGCCAGTTTCCGCGCCGACGCTTCGGCGAGCGCCGCGAACCCGGCGTCGTCGATGCCTCGGGTCGAGAAGTACAGCAGCACGTCGCCCTGAGCGATGATGGCCGTGTGCCCGAAGACCAGTGACGCGTCACCGAGCCGCGGGTGCACCCACTGCGTCACCGGCAGGTCCTCCGGGTCCGTGCTGGGACACCGCCGGGCCCCGTCGAGTTTCGCCGCCACGATCGCCAGAGCCTCCTCGGCACCGGGCGCGCCCAGGAACATCCCGACGTGGCGGTCGCCCTTCCGGTAGCCCACGGAGATCATCCGGACGTTGTCGGCGGCCTTCGACGACTCGTTGTCGCAGCGATCCCAGGCGGCGAAGTCGCTGTCGCCACCTCTCGCCTGATCATCTCCGACCAGCCTCATCCCGCCGGGAAGCTCCTCGGCCGTCAGCAGTGCCTCGCGCAACTGCTTGAACGACGGCCCGTCGATCGATGAGGCAGCCGCCGGGGCGCTCAGGCCGCAGGCCACGGCGAGGACGCCGGTCAACACGCTTCGAAGAATGGTCCGCACCGGTTCACGGTAGGCGGCGCCAACGCACGGAACAGCGGAAACAGCCGGATCAGCGATACCGTACCGGGAGGTGTTTTATCCCGTTGATCCACCCGGAGCGCAACCGCTGCACCGGACCGGCGAGGGTGATGTCCGGCAGGTGGTCGGCGATGGCGTTGAAGATCAGGTCGATCTCCAGGCGGGCCAGGTTGGCGCCGAGACAGAAGTGGGCGCCACTGCCGCCGAACCCGAGGTGCGGGTTGGGGCTGCGGGTGATGTCGAAGGTGTGCGGATCGGTGAAGACGGTCTCGTCGTAGTTGGCCGAGCCGTAGAACATTGCGACCCGCTGGCCCTTGGGGAGCGGCACGCCGGCCAGGACGGTGTCCTCGGTGGTGGTGCGCTGGAAGACGTTGATCGGGCTGCCCCAGCGGACGAACTCGTCGACGGCGGTACGCGGCCGGGTGGCCTTGAACAGCTCCCACTGCTCCGGGTTCGACAGCAGTGCGTGCATGCCGTGCGAGATGGCGTTGCGGGTGGTCTCGTTGCCGGCGACGGCGAGCATCAGCACGAAGAAGCCGAACTCGTCGACGGACAGGTGCTCGCCGTCGATCTCGGCCTTGACCAGCGTGGTGACGATGTCGTCGCGAGGGCAGGTCTGCCGTTCGTCGGCCATCTGCATGGCGTAGCCGAGCAGGCCCATCGCGGATTCCATCGGGTCGGCGCCACTGAACTCGGGGTCGTCGTACCCGATCATCGAGTTGGACCATTCGAAGACGTTGCGGCGGTCGTCCTGCGGGACGCCGAGCAGCTCGGCGATGGCCTGCAACGGCAGTTCACAGGCGACGTCGGTGACGAAGTCGCCGTCCGGGTTGGCCGACGCCCCGGCCACGATCCGTTCGGCGCGGGCCTGGAGCGCGGTGCGCAGGCTGTTGATGGCCCGCGGGGTGAACCCGCGGGACACGATGGCCCGCTGCGCCGTGTGCTGCGGAGGGTCCATGTTGAGCAGGATGGCCTGCTGCATCTCGATGCCCTCGCGGGTCATGTCCGGCTGGAACCGGGCGATCGCGGTGTTCTCCCGGCTGGAGAAGGTGTCGCTGTTGCGGGACACGGCCATCACGTCGGCGTGCCGGGTCACCGCCCAGTAGCCCTCGTCGTCGAATCCGGCGCTGCCCCGGGCCTGCGGGATCCAGCAGACCGGGTCGTCGCGGCGCATCTCGGCGAAGTCGGCATGCGGTATGCCGTTCACGTAGATGTCCGGATCGGTGGGGTCGATGCGGGTGCGCGGCTCGGCCACAGCTCCTCCTACAGCAACAAGTTCTACCGATTCAAGCACGTGACCTGAGACATTTGGTAGGTTCAATCGAGAACACGTTCTAGCTTCTCGTTCTGCTTCCCGTTCTAGCTTCCCGTTGTGGCTGGAGGTCGCGGTGGGCACACCGGTGATCGTCGATGCGGCACGTACCCCCATCGGCAGGCGGGGCGGATGGCTGTCCGGACTGCACCCGGCCGAACTGCTCGGCACGGTACTGAGCAGGATGACGGCTCACGGCGAGGTCGAGCAGGCCATCGGTGGCTGCGTCACCCAGGGCGGTGAGCAGTCCAACAACATCACCCGGACCGCCTGGCTGCACGCCGGGCTGCCCCACGTCACCGGCTGCACCACGATCGACGCCCAGTGCGGCTCGGCACAACAGGCCGCGCACCTGATCGCCGGGCTGATCGCCACCGACGCGATCAGCGTGGGCGTGGCCTGCGGGGTCGAGGCGATGAGCCGGGTCCCGCTGCGGGCCAACCTCGGCGACGCCGGCCTGCCCCGGCCGGAGTCGTGGAGCATCGACCTGCCCAACCAGTACGTGGCTGCCGAGCGGATCGCCGACCGCCGCGGCCTGACCCGCGCCGACGTGGACCGGTTCGGCGTGCGGTCCCAGGCGAACGCGGCCCGGGCGTGGGCCGAGGGCCGGTTCGATCGCGAGGTCGTCCCGGTCGGCGACGTCACCCGCGACCAGGGGCTGCGGGAGACGACCTTCGAAGGACTGTCCGGGCTGAAACCGGTGCTGCCGGACGGGCGGCACACTGCCGGCACCTCGTCGCAGATCTCCGACGGGGCGGCCGCGGTGCTGCTGATGGACGCCGACCGGGCCCGCGCGCTGGGGCTGCGGCCGCGGGCCCGGATCGTGGCGCAGTGTCTGGTCGGGGCCGAGCCCTACTACCACCTGGACGGGCCGATCGCGGCCACCGACCGGGTGCTGGCCCGGGCCGGCATGAAGATCGACGACCTGGACCGCTGTGAGGTGAACGAGGCGTTCGCCAGTGTGGTCCTGTCCTGGCTGGCGGTGCACCGCGCCGACCCGGACCGGGTCAACGTCAACGGCGGGGCGATCGCCCTGGGTCATCCGGTCGGCAGCACCGGCGCACGCCTGCTGACCACCGCACTGCACGAACTGGAGCGGTCCGACGGAACCACCGCGCTGATCACCATGTGCGCCGGCGGGGCGATGTCGACCGCGACGATCATCGAACGCCTGTAGAGGAGCCGATTGTGGTCCCGTTCAGATTCCTGCTGCTCAGCGCGGTCGCTGCGGCCGTCCTGGCGGCCATCGGCGTCACCGCCGTGATGACGGCGCTCAACCCCAGCGCCAGCGAGGTCGCCGGCAGCGTCAGCGGCAACGACCCGCTCACCCCGCCCGAATTCTACGGACAGCGATAGTCACCGAAAGGAACGTCTCTCCCGCTTCTGCGGGAGAGACGTTCCTTCATCATGTACGGCCACACACTGACGACCGAAGCGGACGACGGCAGTGGCCATCGCCCTACGGAACAGGGCTGGGCAACGGGCGGGTCGTGTCGGCCACCCGGTGCCCACCGCGCGGGGTGGCGCGGCCGGCGGCCAGCAGGAGCCCGGCCAGGATCAGCAGCAGACCGAGGACGGCGAGCCCGACCGGAACCCAGAACCCGAGGAGGTTGAGCTGGTTGCGCCCGTTCGCCGCCTGCTCACCGACGGCGTCCAGGGTGGCCTGGTCGTACTGGAGGTCGGCGTCGAAGATGACGACCCGCGCGCCGGCGTCCGGCACCAGCTCCCGGTGCTGCTGCTCGCGGTATCCGACGATGGCACCGGTCTGCGGCTCGATCCACAGGGTCCGGGTGGCCCGGTAGGAGATGGTGCCGCTGGTGGCGCCGGGTGCCAGGAAGGCGAGCAGCGCACTGAGGCTGTCCGGGTTCATCTCGGTCGGCTGCTCCGGCACGACCTGCTGGAAGCGGTACGTGGGCAGGTCGTTGTACTCCTCCTCGGCCTGGTACTCCAGCGGCAGCGCCCGGCCCAGCGTGGAGTCCCAGTACTGGTACGTCTTCTTCTCGGTGCCGAACGGGAACAGGTAGAGGTGACCGGAGAACGCCACGTTGCCCGCGGGGCAGGGCACCGGCTCCTCGACGTGGCACTGCCCCTCCCAGGGGACCGCCTCACCGGTGGCGCGGTCGAGCGCGACCCGGCTCTCGGCACTGTTGATCGTCTCGCCGGTGTCGATCCGGCTGGTCGAGTGGTACACGTTCCAGACCAGGGTCTCGCCGTCGAGTCCGGCGGCCGCCGCGAAGTCGGGTTTGATGCCGGTCATCGAGCGCAGGCCGGCGTTCTCCACGACCACCTGCGGCGTCCCGTTCGGCAGTGTCTTGGCCTGCACGAACGACGCGTTCGCGGTTTCCACGGCGACATCGGGGGGCACCAGATCGAGGGGGACCTTCCGCTGGGACGGCACGATGACCCAGGCCAGGGCCATCGCGAAGAGCAGACAGAGTATGCCGAGTCCGAACAGTGCCGTGCCGGTGATCCGCCGCATCGCGTCCTCCTGGTGAGCCCCTCCCAGAAACTAGAACGCGTTACAATCTACTGCTCCGTAACATCGGAGGGAAGAGTCACGGGTGCTGACTGCTCACCGAGATGACCTCACCGGTCAGATAGGACGCGTAGTCACTGGCGAGGAAGGCCACCACGGTCGCCACCTCCCACGGCTCGGCGGCCCGGCCGAACGCCTCCCGCCGCGCCAGCTCGTCCAGCTCGTCCCGGCTCATCACCTTCGCCAGGAACGGATGCGCGGCCAGGCTCGGTGCGACCGCGTTGACCCGGATCCCGTGCGCGGCCACGTCCAGGGCGGTGCACCGGGTGAACGCCATCACCCCGGCCTTCGCCGCCGCGTAGTGGGCCTGACCGGGCTGCGCGCGCCAGCCCAGCACCGAGGCGTTGTTGACGATCACCCCTCCCCCACCCTGCGCGATCATCTGGCGCAGCGCGGCCCGGGTGCAGCGGAACGTACCGGTCAGCGTGACGTCCAGAACCAGGTGCCACTCGTCGTCGTCGAGTTCGGTGACCGGCCGGTTCCCGCCCAGCCCGGCGTTGTTGACCAGGACGTCGAGACGGCCGTACCGGGTGACGGCGCCGCCGATCAGCCGCCGCACCGCGGCCTCGTCGGTGACGTCGCACGGCACCGCCCACACCCGGCCCGGAAAGGCCGCGGCGAGCAGATCACGGGTCTCGCCGAGCCGCCGCTCGTGACTGTCGCCGAGCACCACCCGGGCGCCCTCGTCCAGACAGCGCCGCGCCACCGCCGACCCGATCCCGGCCCCGGCCGCCGCCGTGACCACGACGACCTTGCCGTCCAGCAGCGCCCGGCCGGCCGGAGCGGCCGGCGGGAATCCGGGGCCGGCCGGGCCGGTCATCCGCGGGCCTGGCGGGGCAGCCCGAGCACCCGTTCGGCGACGATGCCGCGCTGGATCTCGTTGGAGCCGCCGTAGATGGTGTCGGCCCGGCTGAACAGGAAATACGTCTGCCAGCGCTGCACCGCGGCCGGGTCGGCGTCCCCGTGGGCCAGCACGTCCATGGCCAGTTCGCCGAGGCCCTGGCGCCATCGGGTCCAGAGCAGCTTGATCACCGAGGACGCGGCCGGCGGCGGTTCCCGCAGCACCCGAAGCGTGTGGGTACGCAGCACGGTCAGGTCGAGCCAGGCCCGGGTGAGCCGCTCGCGCAGCACCGGATCGGCCGTCGCGCCGGTGCTGCGGGCCACCGCGACCAGGTCGTCCAGGTCGCGCTGGAACCCGATCTGCTGGCCGACGGTGGCCGCGCCCCGCTCGTACGCCAGGGTGGCCATCGCGACCCTCCACCCCTGGCCGGGCTCGCCCACGACCAGCCCCGCCTCGGTGACCGCGTCGTCGAAGAACACCTCGTTGAACTCGCTGTCCCCGGTGAGCTGCCGGATCGGGCGGACCGTGATCCCGGGCTGCCGCATCGGCACGAGCAGGTAGGACAGCCCCGCCGAGCGGGGTCCGCCGGCCGGTGCCGGTGCGGTCCGGGCCAGGACGAAACACCAGTCGGCCACGTGCGCCAGCGACGTCCACACCTTCTGCCCGGTGAGCACCCACCGGTCACCGTCGAGCCGCGCCCGGGTGGTGACGCCGGCCAGGTCGGATCCGGCGCCGGGCTCCGAGTAGCCCTGGCACCACAGCTCCTCGACCGCGGCGAGCGCCGGCAGGAAGCGGCGCTGCTGCTCGGGCGTGCCCAGGTCGATGAGCGTGGGCCCGACCATGGTGGTGCCGATGTGGTCCACCCGGCTCGGGGCGCCGGCTCTCGCGTACTCCTCGTGGAAGATCACCTGCTGCGACAGGGACGCGCCGCGCCCACCGTGCGCCACCGGCCAGGCCAGCGTGCTCCATCCGGCGGCGGCGAGCCGCCGGGTGAAGGCGAGCCGCTGCCCGAAGGCCTGGTTCTCCCGGCCGACGCCGCCGGTGCCGCGCACCTCGTCGGTCAGCTCGGCCGCCAGCCAGTCCCTGATCTCCCGCCGGAACGCATCGTCGTCGGTCACTGGCGTCACCTCCCGGATCACGCGTAGGCTCACGCTACCGACCAAGCACTTGCTTGGTAAAGGGGAGGTCCGATGGAGACCGTTCCGGCGGTGGTGGCGCACGCGGCCCGCGAGTTCGGCAGAGAACCCGCGCTCGTCGATCCGTATCGGCGCCGGTGGAACTTCGCCGAACTGCACGACGAGACCCGGGCCGTGTCCCGTGCGCTCATCGCATCCGGCATCGAACCCGGGGACCGCGTCGCACTCTGGGCACCGAACAGCGCCCGCTGGGTGCTCGCCGCGCTCGGCATCCTCGGCGCGGGCGCCACGCTGGTGCCGATCAACACCCGGTTCACCGGCCCGGAAGCCGCCGACGTCCTGACCCGCAGCAACGCCGCGGGCCTGATCGTCACCGGGCCGTTCCTCGGCACCGACCGCCTGGCGTCACTGCCGCCGTCCGCGCTGCCGCCGTTCGTGCTGCCGCTGCCGCACTGGGACGCCTTCCTCGACCGGGCCGGCGAGGTCCCCGCCACAACCGCTGCGGAAAGAGCCGCGGCGGTACGCCCGGACGACCTCAGTGACATCCTCTTCACCTCCGGCACCACCGGGACCAGCAAAGGCGTGATGAGCGCACACCGGCAGTCGCTGGGCGTGGCCCGCGCCTGGGCGGAGATCGGTGGTGTCGGCGTCCGCGACCGCTACCTGGTGATCAACCCGTTCTTCCACAGCTTCGGGCTCAAGGCCGGGCTGCTCGCCTGCCTGACCAGCGGGGCGACCATCGTGCCGCAGGCCGTGTTCGACGTGCCCCGCACACTCCAGCTGATCGACCACGAGCACATCACCGTGCTGCCCGGCCCACCGACCCTCTACATCGGGCTGCTCGACCATCCGGCGCGGATCGGCAGGTCCCAGGGATCACTGCGCCTGGCCGTCACCGGAGCCGCGACCGTGCCGCCCGCGCTGATCGACCGGATCCGGGACGAGCTGGGGGTCACGACCGTGCTGACCGCGTACGGGCTGACCGAGGCCGTGGTCGCGACCATGTGCCGGCCCGGTGACGACACCCGGACCGTGGCCGCCACCTGCGGGCGCCCGGCCGCCGGATTCGAGGTGCGGATCGCCGACTCCGACGGTGAAGTGCTGCTGCGCGGGCCGAACGTGATGCTCGGCTACCTCGACGACCCGGCTGCCACCGCCGCGGCCGTCGACCCGGACGGCTGGCTGCACACCGGTGACGTCGGACGGCTCGACGACCACGGGAACCTGATGATCACCGACCGGCTCAAGGACATGTACATCTGCGGCGGCTTCAACGTCTACCCGGCCGAGGTGGAACGGGTGCTCGCCGGACTGCCCGGGGTCGCCGAGGCGGCCGTCGTCGGGGTACCGGACGAGCGGCTCGGCGAGGTCGGGCGGGCGTACCTGGTGACCCGGCCCGGGCACGAGCTGGACCCGGGCGCGGTGATCGCCTGGTGCCGGGAACGGCTCGCCGGATACAAGGCACCCCGCACCGTCGCGATCCGGGCCGAACTGCCGCACAACGCCAGCGGCAAGGTCCTCAAATACCTGCTGCGGGAGGGTGCATGAGCGACGACGTCGTGCTCTACGAACGGCGCGGGCCGGTCGCGATCATCACCATGAACCGGCCCCGCTACCGCAACGCCCAGAACTCGGCCATGACGTACGCCCTCGACAGCGCCTTCACCCGGGCCGTCGACGACGACGAGGTGGCCGTCATCGTGCTCGCCGGAGCCGGGGAGCACTTCTCCGCCGGGCACGACATCGGCACACCGGAACGCGACGCCGACACGTCGTTCCCGCGGCGGGCGGTCACCTGGTGGGACCACACGTCCAAGGCCGGAGCCGACCGGCGGTACGCCCGGGAGACCGAGGTCTACCTCGGCATGTGCCGGCGCTGGCGGGACATCCCGAAACCGGCCGTCGCCATGGTGCAGGGCGCCTGCGTGGCCGGTGGGCTGATGCTCGCGTGGGTGTGCGACCTGATCGTCGCCGCCGAGGACGCGTTCTTCGCCGACCCGGTGCTGCGGATGGGGATCCCCGGCGTCGAATACTTCGCCCACCCCTGGATGCTGGGGCCGCGGTTCGCACGGGAGGTGCTGTTCACCGGCGACCGGTTCGGGGCGCGCCGGGCGTACGAGATCGGCATGGTCAACCGGATCGTGCCGCGCGCCGCGCTGGAGACCGAGACCCTCGCGCTGGCCGCGCGGATCGCCGGGATGCCGCCGTTCGGGCTGGCGCTCGCCAAACGGGCGGTCAACCTGTGCGAGGACCAGATGGGCATGCGCGCCGGGATGGACGGCGTGTTCGGGCTGCATCACGTGGCGCACTCGCACAACGCCGAGGTCAGCGCGGACCCGCTGGGCGGGCTCGACGCGCACGCCATGAAGAGGGCCGCCGAATGAACCTCGACCTGGACCCGCCGGCGGCCGCGTTCCGGGACACCGTGCGGGAGTGGCTGGCCGCCAACGTTCCGGCCACCGCGCTGCCCGCCCCGGACACCCCGGCCGGAAGCGCCGCGCACCGGGAGTGGGAGGCACGCCTCGCCGGCGCCGGACTCGCGGCCGTGTCGTGGCCCGTCGAATACGGCGGGCGGGCCGCCCCGCCGCTGCACGCGCTGCTGTTCGACGAGGAGTACTTCGCGGCCGGAGCACCCGTGCGGATCGGGCAGAACGGGCTGTTCCTGCTGGCACCGACACTGCTCGCACACGGCACGGCGGAACAGTGCGCGCGGATCCTGCCGCCGATGGCCCGCGGTGAGCAGGTGTGGGCACAGGCCTGGTCGGAACCGTCCGCCGGAAGCGACCTGGCGGCCATCCGGTCCCGTGCCCGGCCCGTCGACGGTGGATGGCTGCTGTCCGGCCAGAAGACGTGGAGTTCCCGGGCCGTCGTCGCCGACCGGGCGTTCGGGCTGTTCCGCAGCTCCGCCGGGGAACGCCACCGCGGGCTCACCTACCTCATGTTCGACCTGCGGGCACCCGGGGTGACCGTGCGGCCGATCGAACAGCTGGACGGGACAGCCGGGTTCGCGGAGATCTTCCTCGACGACGTGTTCGTGCCCGATGCCGACGTGATCGGCGTGCCCGGTGACGGGTGGCGGGTCGCGATGAGTACGGCGGGGCACGAACGCGGGCTCACGCTGCGCGGACCGGGCCGGTTCACGGCGGCGGCGTCGCGCCTGGTCGCCCTCGCCGCTCCTGTCCCCGGGCCGGATTCCGCCGACGGTGCCGCTACCGCCGGCGGCGCTGCTCTTCCCGGCGGTGCCGCTCTTCCCCGCGGTGCCGATCTTTCCGGCGGTGCCATTCTTTCCGGCGGTGCCGCTGCTGCCGGCGGCGCTGCTCCTCCCGGCGGTGCCGATCTTTCCGGCGGTGCCGATCTTTCCGGCGGTGACGATCTTTCCGGCGCGCTCGGCGGGCGGGTGGTGGACGCCTGGATCGGGGCGCGGGCCTATCGGATGCAGGCGTATGCGTCGCTCGATGAACCGGTCGCGCCGAGCGCCACCAAACTGTTCTGGTCGTCGCTGGACGTCGCCCTGCACGAGACCGCGCTCGACCTGCTCGGCCCCTATGCGGAGATCGACTCCGGCTGGACCGGAGCCTATCTGTTCTCGCTCGCCGGGCCGATCTACGCCGGGACCAACGAGATCCAGCGGGACATCCTCGCCCAGCGCGAACTCGGGCTGCCCCGATGAGGCTCGCGCCGTCGGAGGAGCAGCGGCGGTTCGCGGACGTCCTCGACATGCTCCTGACCAGGGCCGACCCGGCGGCGGTGTCGGCGGCCTGGGCCGCGGGCGACATCACGCCGGGGCGGCGGCTGTGGGCGGCACTCGCGGACGCCGGGGTGACCGGGCTCCTCGTGCCGGAACGGTTCGGCGGACTCGGCGCCGGAACCGACGACCTGGTGGTGGCATGTGAGGTGCTCGGGCGGCACGCCGTTCCCGGGCCGGTCGCCGAGTCCGTCGCGGCAGTGCCCACCCTCCTCGTCTCCGGGCGGTGGCTGCCGGAACTCGCCTCCGGCCGGATCCTCGCCTCGATGGCGGCGCCACCCCTGCTGCCGTTCGCCGCCGACGGCGACGTCGCGGACCTTCTCCTGATCATCGACACCCCCGCGGTACGGACGGGTAGCCCCGGAGCCGTACACCACTCCCTGGACGCGGTCCGGCGTCTCGCGGACGTCATACCGGGCGAGATCGTGGAGACCGGCGCCCCGATTCAGCGGGCCCTCGATCTGGGGACATTGGCCTGCGCCGCCCAGTTGCTCGGTGCCGGGCACACCCTGCTCTCGATGGCCGTCGAGCACGCGAAGACCCGCACCCAGTTCGGCCGCCCGATCGGCGCGTTCCAGGCGGTGCGGCACCAGTTGGCGGACGTTGCGGTAGCGCTTGCCTTCGCCCGCCCGCTCCTCTACGCGGCCGCCGTCGCCCTCGCCGACCCCGCGCCCGGCGCTACCACCCCGGCCCACACCGGGCCACCCCATCCTGCGGCCGGGCCGACCCGGGACCTCTCCCGGGCAGCGGGGATGAGCCACGCGGGGCGGGACGTGTCGGCGGCGAAGGTGGCCTGTGGGGAGGCGGCTCTGCTCGCGGCGCGGACGGCGTTGCAGGTGCACGGCGCGATCGGCTACACGCGTGAGCACGGGCTCGGCCGCTATCTGACCCGGGTGCGGGCTCTGCATCTGTCCTGGGGCACCCCCGACTGGCACCGCCGGCGGATCCTCACCGAACTCACCGGCACGGCCGTCGAAGATCCGGCTGGCCTCCACCGCTGTCTCAACGGCGTTGAGACAGCGGTGAGAGCCAGCCGGGAACTTGCCGGGACCGGGACGGGGCCGGTGTGGACGGTGGGCGGGACAGCCGGTGACCCGACGCCTCAGCCCGAAAGTCGCCTCTCGGTCCGGCACGGTGACCCGACGCCTCAGCCCGAAAGTCGCCTCTCGGTCCGGCACCGGGAGGACGCCGCGGTGTGGCCACGCGACGGGCGGGGTGCGGTCGGGCCGGGTGTGGGCCGTACCGGAGAGAAAGGGTTCGAATGATGTTCGAGGAGCGTGCGGCTCTGCGGGCGGCGGTGCGTGGGCTGCTCGACGGGCAGATCGCCGCGGGTGGCATGTGGGCGCGATTGTGCAAGGAGATCGGCGTCGCGGGCCTCACCGTGCCGGAGGAGTACGGCGGTTCCGGCGCGACACTCGGTGAGGCGGCCGTCGTGCTCGAGGAACTCGGCCGGGTGCTGAGCCCGGCGCCGATGCTCGGGACCGTCCTGGCCGTGCACGCGCTGCTCGGATCGGACGATGCGGACGCCCGTGCCCGGCTGCTGCCGGCGATCTGCGCGGGCGAGCGGACCGTGACCGTCGCCTGGCAGGAGTCCGGCGGCGTGTTCCGGGACGTGTTCGCGGCGGACACCGTCCTCCTCGTGCGCGACGGTGCTCTCCATGAGATCGACACCGGCATCGAGATCACCGCGTCCCTGGATCTGACCCGGCAGGTGGGGCCCCTGCGGTGGGACGGGGTTCCGGGACGGCGGCTGACCGGACCGGTTCCGCCGCTGCGCGACCTCGCCTGCGCCGCCCTCGCCGCCGAGCAACTCGGCACGGCCGAGCGGGCCCTCGAACTGACCGTCATCTACGTTCAGCAGCGGCATCAGTTCGGGCGGCCGATCGGCTCGTTCCAGGTGCTGCAACATCGGCTCGCCGAGGCGTACGTGCGGGTCCAGGCCGCCCGCTCCGCCGCCGAAGCGGCCGTGCAGGCCGTCGCCGACGGCACACCTGCCGCCCCGCTGCTCGCCGCCGCGGCGAAGGTGACCTGCTCGGAGACAGTGCGGGCGGTCGCCGCCGAGATGGTGCAGATGCACGGCGGCATCGCGATCACCTGGGAACACGACGCCCACCGGTACCTGCGGCGGGCGTGGGTGACGGCACAGATGTTCGGATCACCCGAATCCCATGTCGCGCGGCTCACCCCCACACTGCTGTCCACTCCCCACTAACATGATCCGGTGCTATCTCCGGGAGACGTGCTCAACGGCCGCTATCGTCTGACCCAGCGGATCGCGGCGGGCGGCATGGGCGAGGTGTGGCGCGGCGACGACCTGCTGCTGCACCGCGAGATCGCCGTGAAGGTGCTGCTCCCGGCACTGATGTCCGACTCGGAATTCATCACCCGCTTCCGTTCCGAGGCCCGGATGATGGCGGCGCTGCGCCACCCCGGGATCGTGCAGGTCTACGACTACGGCGAGAACGCCCAGGTCGGCGCGCACCGGCTCGACTACCTGGTGATGGAGTTCATCGACGGCACCCCGCTGTCCCAGAAGATCCAGCAGGCCGGGCGGCTGTCCGCCGCCGACACGATGGCGGCGGTCGCGCAGATCGCCGACGCCCTCCAGGCCGCCCACGACGCCGGCATCATCCACCGCGACGTCAAACCCAGCAACCTTCTGGTACGCCCGGCCGGCGCCATCGTCCTCGTCGACTTCGGAGTCGCCCGGTCCACCGGGGTCACCGGCATCACCAGCACCAACGTCGTTCTGGGCAGCGCGCACTACATGGCACCGGAGCAGGCGGAGGGCCGCCCGGTCACCGCCGCCACCGACATGTACGCGGTCGGCGCGGTCGCGTTCTGCTGCCTCACCGGACGGCCGCCGTATGTCGGGGACAACCCGCTCGCCGTCCTCGCCCAGCTGGTGCACGGGCAGCCGCCGGTCCTTCCGCCGGACGTGCCACCCGCCGTGGCGGCGGTGGTGCTGCGGGCGCTCGCCAAGGATCCGGCACGGCGGTTCCCCAGCGCTTCGGCGCTGGGGGAGGCGGCGCTCGGTGCGGCGGCCGCTGTTGCGCACGGGCACGGTTCTTCGGGGTCTTTCGGGCCGTCCGGGCACGGTCCTTCGGGGCCTGCCGGGCTGCACGGGCGCGGCGCTCCAAGGCCCGGGAACGCCCCGACAGGCGGGCACCCTGCCGGGGTCGCGGCCGCTGGCCGACCGGGATTCGCAGCGGGTGCTGCCTCCGTCGGAGGTCCCGGCACCGTGGGAAATTCCGCCGCCTCCGGAAGTTCCGGATCCTTCGGGAATACGGGCGCCGTCAGAGGCACTGGCGCCGTCGATAACGCAGGCGCCGCCGGAGGATCGGGCAACTTCGGGGGGTCCGGCGCCGTCGGGCGTGGGGTGGCCTCGGGTTCAGGCGCGTCTCCGCATGGGTTTGCAGCGGGTTCCGCCTCGGTCGGTGCGGGCGGATACGGGTCCGTGGGACGGCCGGTGACGGGCGGCGCGGCGGGGCACGGGCTCGCGGTGGAGTCCACGATGGGTGGCGCGACCGGGCAGGGGGCGGCGGCGACGGCTTCGGGGCGGCGGCGCAATGTGACTGTTGCGCTGGCGGCGGCCGCGGTGGTGGCTCTGCTGGCGGGTGTCGGGATCATCCTCGGCAATTGGTCGGACGAGACCGACCCGGTGATCGAGGCGCAGGGCTCCGGTGTGCAGGGTGAGCAGCTTCAGGCGGGTTCCGGAAGCGGGAAACCGCGCGGCCAGGTCACCGGCCGCCCCGGAACGTCGAAGGCGACGCCGAAGGGCGGGGCCGGGAACTCCAAACCCGCCGGCGAGGTCCCCGTCACCGGGCCGGACGCCACCGGTCAGCCGGCTGTCACCGAGACGAACGAACCGGACGACTCTGGCGATCCGACCACCACCGAGCCGGCGACGAACCCCCACGACGATCCGGTCGCCCTGTGCGGCAACGGTTACCAGGTGATCAACTCGAAGAAGTTCGAGACGTCCGCCGGGGTGCTGCGCGGCACGGTCTACCTGTTGTACCGGACTTCGGGCGGTAAGAACTGCGTGGTCACCATCAAGGCCGACACCCTCGACGAGAAGACCTCGATGTCCGCCACGCTGGAGGTGCAGGGCAGCGCACCGTTGGCCGACTCGGGCAGCTTCCAGTATTACGCCGGCCCGGTGACCGCCACGGCCCCGAAGACGTGCGTCAGATGGGGCGGCGCGATCGGGGGCATGTCATACGAGAGTGACTGGTCCCACTGCACGTGAGGGTCACATCCGCTCGATCTCGGTGAGGTCGATGTCGAGCGGGAACGGCGTCGGCAGTTGCACCCGGTCGCGGAAGATGCCGAGTGCCACGTAAGCCTTGGTCGCCGGGTCAAGCTCGTAGGCGTAGACGACCGGCTTGCCCTCGGCATTCTCCACCCGCCAGAAGCATGGAATGCCGGCCTCGGCGTAGAGCTGCGGCTTGCGCACCCGGTCACGGATCTCGGACTCAGGCGACACGACCTCGATCGCGAGGACGACCGCGTCGGCCGGATACCAGCTCGCATCGTCGTCGATCTCCGCGTTCGCGTGGATCACGATCAGATCGGGTTCCGGCCGCTGTTTCGGACTCAGAACGACTGACATCTCACGGCTGACCAGAAATCGGTCCCGTGGCGCACAGCCGGACAGGGCATTCTCGAGCAGGCGTAACGCCTTCATGTGAAAACGCTTCTGCGGGCTCACGAGGATAAGGCTCCCGTCGATGAGCTCGGCATGCGACGGGAGATCAGGGATCTGATCGAGGTCATCGGCGGTGAACCCTTCCGCTGGCGGCCGGTGCCACTGAAACGCTGACTCGGCGCTCACGGACCGACCTCCTCTGCGGATGAATGCTCGTTCCCGCAGCTTACCCATGCGGATACCTCCTCAGCGGCAATCGACCCGACGGGCCTTGCGGACGACTATAGTCGCTGGGTAAGTAGCAGACAAGCTAGATGTCATGCGACGGGGTGCGCGATGGCCGTTCAGATCCAGTCGGTGTGGCGTGGCCAGGACAGGAGGGTGTCGACGACCTCGGGTGGCTCGTACGGTGAGGTCGGTGTGGTCGTGGTGTAGCGGCTGCGGTGAAAGAGCAGCGGTGTGACGTCACGGCACGGCCCGAGGGTGGTGACCCGCCCGGTGACGATCGCGTGATCGCCGCCCGGGTGCACCGCCTCCAGACGGCAGTCGGCCCAGGTCAGGGCGCCGGTCAGAATGGGCGCGCCGGAGGGTGCGGGCGTCCAGTCGAGGGCGGCGAACCGGTCGGCGCCGCGGGTGCCGAAGAGCCGGGAGACGTCCCGCTGGTCGGAGGCGAGGATGTTGACGCAGAACGTTCCGGTGGCCCGGATCCGGCGCCAGGTGCCCGAGCCGTTCTGCGGGCAGAAGAGCACCAGTGGCGGGTCGAGGGAGAGCGGCGCGAACGCCTGGCAGGCGAACCCGGCGGGCCCGTCGGTGTCGGCCGTGGTGATGACGGTGACCCCGGTTCCGAAGTGCCCGAGGACTCTCCGGAACCGGCTGCTGTCTGGTGCGGACACCGGTACGGACGGGTGGGTGGTCAATGGCCGCCGCCAGCGGAGAAGCGGTGACCCCAGACGCTGTGCGCGGTGGTCTGGCGGGCGATCCAGGTGTCGTCGTCGACGGTGAGGCCGCCGTAGCCGTACTCGATGTCGAATCCGCTCGGTGTGCGGACGTAGAAGGAGACCATCTCGTCGTTGGCGTGCCGGCCCAGGGTCGAGATCATCGGGGCCCGGTTGCGGGCGCAGCGGTCGATGGCCCGGCCGACGTCGTCGAGCGTCTCGGTCTCGATCATCAGGTGGACGAGCCCGGTCGGGGCGGGGATCGGGGCGAGGGCGACGCTGTGGTGGCGGGGGCCGCAGCCGAGGAACCGCATCCACAGTGGCTTGCCGCTCGGCGGCAGCCCGATGTGCTCGGGGACCAGGCGCATCGAGTCGCGCAGCCGGAAGCCGAGGACCTCGCTCCAGAATCGTAGGGAGGCGGCATCGTCGCGGGCCGGCAGGACGACGTGGCCCATGCCCTGGCCGCCGGTGACGAACCGGGTTCCGTAGGTGCTCAGCGACGGCCGGGTGTCGAGGGCGGCACCGCAGAAGAACTCCAGGCGGTTGCCGGCCGGGTCGTCGACGCTGATCAGGTGGGAGACGCGGCGGTCGGCGAGTTCGTCGGCGCCGGCCGGTTTGACCGCGATGCCGGCTTCCTCGAGGACGCCGGTGAGCCGGGTGAGGGCGGCCGGGTCGGCGAGTTCCCAGCCGGAGGCGGCGAGCCGGTCGCGGTCGCCGGGCACCACCACGATGCGGGCCGGCAGTTCGTCCATGCGCAGGTAGACGGCTTGCGGGTCGGGGCCGCGACCCTCGGTCATGCCGAGCACCTTGACGCCGAAGTCGCGCCAGGCGGGCAGGTCGGTGGCTTCGACGCGCAGGTAGCCGAGGGATCGGATGAGGTTGCTCACGAGCGGTGTCCCCTCTCACAGAACCGGAAGTCGGGGCGGGCGCGATAGCAGAAGTGAAGGTGCGCTTCAGGAGGGTGCGGTGAGGAAGTCGATGGCCAGGCGGTTGAATTCGTCGAATTTCTCCAGGTGGGCCCAGTGGCCACAGCCGCCGAAGACGTGCAGGCGGGCGTTTTTCAGGACCTTGAGGGCGACCAGGGCGCCGTCGAGCGGGTTGACCCGGTCCTCGCGGCCCCAGACGAGCAGGGTCTCGTGGCGCAGGCGGTGGGCGTCGCGCCAGAGCAGCCCTTCCTCGGATGTCCGCGGGTTGCTGAAGGAGGCGCCCATCTCGCGCATGGCGCGTATCGCGGCCGGGTCGGCGGCGGCCCTGAATCGTTCGTCGATCAGTTCGTCGGTGATCAGGGACGGATCGAAGACGAGGGTCCGGAGGAAGGCCGCCAGTCTCTCGCGGCTGGGGTCCCGGCCGAACGCGGCGAGGCGTCGGACTCCTTCGGTCGGGTCGGCGGAGAAGAGGTTGAGTGACAGTCCGCCGGGTCCCATCAGGAGCAGTCGCCGCGCGCGTGCCGGGTGGAGCAGGGCGAACCGGACGGCTGTCCCGCCGCCGAGCGAGTTCCCGATCAGGTCGACCTGCTCGATGCCGAGTTTGTCGAGGAGGGCGGTCAGTTCACCGGCGGCGTGGGTGAAGTACTGCCCGGTGATCGGGTCGCCCAGCGATCCACCGTATCCGGGCTGGTCGACGGCGAGGACGTCGAAGTGTTCGGCGAGGGCGGGGATCGTACGCCCGAAGTTGCTCCTGGCGGATGCCCCGGGGCCGCCCCCGTGCAGGAGGACCACAGGAGAGCCCGCGCCGTCGCGGTGAAAGGCCAGCGTCATGTCACACCATAGCGTCGTTGAGCGGCAGTCCGAACTCGCCGCGACCGAACATGGACAGTGCCCGTTCCGGGTCGTTGATCGCGTGCACCCGGCCGGAGTGGGCGTCGCGCCAGAAACGCTGGATCGGGGTGCCGACGGTGAGCGCCCGGCCGCCGGAGTTCTCGAAGAGGCGGTCGACGGCGCGGATCGCCAGCGCGGTCCCGCGGACCTGGTCTCGGCGGACCCTCAGCCGCAACGGCATCGGGAGTCTGGTGCCGGCGGTGGTCAGGTCCATGAGCTCGCGCATGTTGGCCTCAAGGGCGTACCAGGCGGAGTCGATGTCGGCCGCGGCCTCGGCGACGCGCACCTGCGAGTGTGGGTCCTCGGCGGCCTTGACGCCGACATAGGCGGCCCTGACCCGGTCGCGGGTGTAATCGACGTGGGCGCGGTAGGCCCCGGTCGCCATGCCGATGATCGGTGTGGTGATGGCGTAGGTGAAGATCGAGGCGTACGGGATCCGGTAGAGGGGGCCCGGGTTCTGCTCCTGGCCGGGGCAGACGCAGCGGGCCGTGTCGTTGAAGCTGAGTGCCCGGTGGGCGGGCACGAAGGCGTCGTCGACGACGATGTCGTTGCTGCCGGTGCCGCGCAGTCCGACGGTGTGCCAGACGTCCTCGATGGTGTAATCGGCCGCCGGCAGCAGGAAGGTGCAGAAGTCGGCGGGGGTGCCGTCGTCGCCGGGCGGGACGATCCCGCCGAGCAGCACCCAGGTGGCGTGGTCGCAGCCGGAGGAGAAACTCCAGCGGCCGTTGACCCGATAGCCGCCGTCGACCCGGCTGATCTTCCCGGTGGGGGCGTAGGACGAGGACATGCGGGTGCCCGGGTCGGCGCCCCAGACGTCCTGCTGGGCGCGGTCGGGGAAGAGCGCGAGCTGCCAGTTGTGCACCCCGATGACCGAGGCGACCCAGCCGGTCGAGCCGCAGGCCGAGGCGATCTCGCGGACCCCGGTGAGGAAGGCGAGCGGGTGCGCCTCGTGGCCGCCGAACCGGGCGGGTTGCAGCAGGCGGAAGAAGCCGGTCTCGGTGAGGGCCTTGACCGTTTCCGGAGCGAGCGAGCGCCGGTCCTCGGTCTCCTGGGCTCGCTCCCGCAGAACAGGTAACAGTTCTCGAACTCCGGCGAGGACCGCTTCCATGAGAACCCTCCAGGCTGGTTGGCCACGTGTCGAGCGACCCCTATACTAGAACACGTTCTACCTATGGACCAGGAGTGGGACATGAGCATCAGCCAGCAACCGCGCACCATCGATGCCGGGAGGCCACCGGCGAGGTTCGCCCGTGGGTGGCACTGCCTGGGACTCGCCGACACGTTCCGCGACGGGCAGCCGCACGCGATCGAGGCGTTCGGCACGAAGCTCGTGGTGTTCGCCGATTCCGGTGGCCGGCTGAACGTGCTGGACGGCTACTGCCGGCACATGGGCGGCGACCTCACGCAGGGCACGATCAAGGGCGACACCATCGCGTGCCCGTTCCACGACTGGCGGTGGAACGGGGAGGGCCGCTGCGTCGAGGTGCCGTACGCACACCGGATCCCGATGCGGGCGCGCACCAGATCATGGACGACGTGTGAGCAGAACAGGCAGTTGTTCGTCTGGAACGATCCGCAGGGCAATCCGCCGCCGCCCGAGGTGGCGATCCCCCGCATCGAGGGCGCGTTCTCCGACGAGTGGAGCGACTGGACCTGGGATTCGGTGCTCATCGAGGGCGCCAACTGCCGGGAGATCATCGACAACGTCGTCGACATGGCGCACTTCTTCTACATCCACTTCGCCTTCCCGACGTTCTTCAAGAACGTGATGGAGGGACATGTGGCGGCCCAGTTCCTCAAGACCCGCCCGCGTCCGGACGTGCCGGCCTCCTCGAGCCAGTCAGGTGACGCCACGCTGCGGTCGGAGGCGGCCTACTACGGGCCGGCATACATGATCGACTATCTGTACAACGACTGGCACGGCGTCAACATCGAGTCGGTGCTGATCAACTGCCACTACCCGGTCAGTCCGGACTCGTTCGTCCTCCAGTGGGGCCTGATCATGAAGCGGCTGCCCGGGCTCAGCACCGAGCAGGCGGCCAAGGCGGCGGCCAAGTTCGCCAAGGGCATCGGCGTCGGGTTCCTCCAGGACGTGGAGATCTGGAAGAACAAGACGCGCATCGACAATCCGCTGCTCTGTGCCGAGGACGGGCCGGTCTACCAGCTCCGCCGGTGGTATGAGCAGTTCTACGTCGACGTCGAGGACGTCACCGACGACATGGTCGCGCGCTACGAGTTCGAGGTGGACACGACGCGGGCGGTCGAGACGTGGGAGGCCGAGGTCGCCGCCAACCAGGCCCGGGCCGCCGCCTCATGACCGTCACCGGCAGCGAGATCACCGGGAGCGACCTCACCGGGAGCGAGGTCACCGGGAGCGACGGGCGGCACAGGAGCCGGACCGACACCGACGAGCGGCAGGAATACCTGGCCGGCGGTCTCACCGAGGTGCGGTGCGAGGCGTGCGGGCGCCTGGTGCAGGCCGGCAAACGCAGCGTGATGCAGACCAGCGTGCAGTGGTCCGGGCCGGTGTGCGACCGGCTCTCCGACGCGGCCGCTGCCGCTGGGCGGCCCACCGCGCTCGTCCCCACCTGCCCCGAGCTGCGGGCGAGCATCGACCGGGCGGTTCGCGAGGGTCGTCTGGAGGTGAGCTGATGCCGGATTTCCGCCCTGTCCGGATCGCCGCGGTGATCCCGGAGACCGCGGACGCGTGCTCGCTGGTGCTCGACACCACCTTCGACTACCTGCCCGGCCAGTACCTGACGGTGCGGACCCCGGCCGGGGCACGCTGCTATTCGCTGTCCAGCGCGCCGGGTGTCGACAGGTCTCCCACGGTGACGGTGAAACGGGTGCCGGGCGGCCAGGTGTCGAACTGGATCTGCGACCACGTCCGCGCGGGCGACACCCTCGACATGGCGGGCCCGGCCGGGTCGTTCACGCCGGCATCCCTCGACGACGACCTGTTACTGCTGGCCGCGGGCTCGGGCATCACGCCGATCATGGGGATCGTCAAGGTGCTGCGGGGTGACCCCGTCCTCGTCTACGCCAATCGGGACGCCGATTCGGTCATCTTCGCCGAACGGCTCGACGGGATGCTGCCGGTCATCCACTGGTATGACAGCGAGCGGGGCATTCCCACCGCTGACGCACTCAGGGAGCTGCTCACGCCGTACCGCGGGAGGGAGGCCTTCATCTGCGGACCGGAGGCATTCGTCGCCGTCGCCGAGAAGGCGCTGCAATCGGCGGGCGTGCCGGCCTCCCGCATCCGGGTGGAGCGATTCGAGGTGGAGCCGGTCGACAGCCGGTCGGCCGTCGCCGAGGTGGCGATCGACGGGCAGACACACGTGCTGCCGTGGGCGCCGGGCAAACGGCTCCTCGACGTGATCATCGACGCGGGACTCAACCCACCCTATTCGTGCCGGCAGGGCCAGTGCGGAGCGTGCGCGGTGCGGCTCACCAGCGGTGAGGTCACGCTGGTCAACAACGAGATCCTCGAGGAGGAGGACTTTGCGGAGGGTTACATCCTGGCCTGCCAGGCGGTCCCGGTCACCGAGCACGTCGCGGTCACCTATTACTGAAACCCCTACGGGTCGGCGCTACGGTATGCCCGTGGAAATCGTGGCGCGCCTGCGAACCGGTTTTGCCGCCGAACGGCTGCTCTGCCATCCGCGACTGCCGCTGATCGCCGGCTGGGAGCCCGATCGCCCCGCGCTCCGGATCTGGGAATGCGGAGACGGGCAGCTCCACGAACTCGCGATGATCGGCGACGACACGGTTCCCTATGGCCGCGAGTACGGTTCGGACCGTCTGAGCCGGACCCCCGACGCCGCCTGGCATCCCGAGAAACCGCAGCTGGTGGTAGCCGGCACCGACATTCTCCTCAGCTGGACCCCGGCCGGGACGGCAGCCGTCACGACCGAACAGCCGACCATCGGGTTCCGGCAGGTGGCGTTCAGTCCGGACGGCCGCACCCTGTGGCTGTCGCCGGCGCCGCACTGGGAGCACGACTGGCAACGTTCGATCGCCCTGGACCCGGCGACCGGAGCCACCGTCGTCGCCCCGGGCTGGAACACCGGCGTCGCCGTTCACCCGGCCGGCGGGCTGGTGGTCACGATGACCAGCGACCAGGCCGAGACCGAGGTTTACTTCGCCACGATGACCGACGGGACGCCGGCTCGGATGCGGCCGCTGCGCCGGGCCCTGTCGCTGGCGTGTGACGGCTACGAGACGCCGGTGTTCAGCGCGGACGGCCGGTACTTCGCGATCCGTGGTGGCGCCTACGAGCACTTCGTCGAGGTCTTCGCGTTCCCGTCGCTGCACCGGGTCGCCGGTTTCGGGCTGGGCGAGCCGTACCCGGATCCCGGCAACACCTGGTCGTTCCGGAACATCACGTTCGGCGCGGCACCCGCGGTGCTGTGGATCGGCACACCCGCCGGCCGCCTGATCGAATACGACGTGGACGGTGGCCGGCTCGACGAGCACCCACCTGTCACGTCGCAGATCACCGCGCTGGCCACCACGTCGGCGGGCGTGCTGGCCGTCGCCTCCACCGACGGCGACCTGCTCCTGCTGGCGGTGGGTACGGGCCCGGCCCGGGCAGCCCGGGACGGCGTCGCGGCGTTCCTCGACGCCACCGGACCCGTCGCCCCACGAAGCGACGAGGACGAGGACGATCGCTTCGACTTCGTCGAGAGCCCGCAGGCGCCCTGGATCCACCTCACCCCTGGCGCAGCTCCCGGGCGATCGTGATCAGCTGGTCCTCCTGGCCGCCGATCAGTCGCCGCTCCCCCGCCTTCACCAGGATCTCCGCGCCCGACACTTGATAGCGTTCGGCCAGCGCGTACGCGTGCATGAGGAAGCTGGAGTAGACCCCCGCGTACCCCATGATCAGCGCCATCCGGTCGAGTCGGCACTCGTCGGCCATGGCCGGGCGTACCACGTCCTCCGCCGCGTCGACGATCTTGAAGAAGTCGACCCCGGTACGGATGCCCAGTTTGTCGCAGACGCCGACGAACGCCTCGACCGGTGTGTTCCCGGCGCCCGCCCCGAACCGCCGGGTGCTGCCGTCGATCTGCTTCGCCCCCGCCCGGTAGGCAAGCACCGAGTTCGCGACCCCGAGCCCCAGGTTCTCGTGCCCGTGGAACCCGACCTGCACGTCCCCACCCAGCTCGGCGACGAGGGCGGCGACCCGGTCACCGACCTGATCGAGGACGAGCGCGCCCGCCGAATCGACCACGTAGACGCACTCGCAGCCGGCGTCCGCCATGATCCGGGCCTGTTCGGCGAGCCGTTCCGGTGGGCTCGAATGCGCCATCATCAGGAAACCGACCGTCTCCAGCCCCAGGTCACGGGCGATCCCGAAATGCTGGACGGCGATGTCGGCCTCGGTGCAGTGGGTGGCGATCCGGCAGACCGTGGCACCGTTCCCGGCCGCCGCCCGGATGTCGTCGAGGACCCCGACGCCCGGCAGCATCAGGAAGGCGATCTTCGCGCGGGTGGCCGTCCGTACCGCCGCACTGATCAGGTCCTGCTCCGGGGTGCGGCTGAACCCGTAGGTGAACGACGACCCGCCCAGCCCGTCACCATGGGTGACCTCGATGACGGGAACACCGGCGTCGTCGAGGGCCGCCACGATGGCGGTCACCTCGCCGACGGTGAACTGGTGCCGCTTGGCGTGCGACCCGTCCCGCAACGACGAGTCAGTGATCCTGAGGTCGAGCAAGTTCCTCACCCACCCTGGTAGCCGCCGCGGTCATGATGTCCAGATTTCCGGCGTACGCCGGCATGAAGTCGCCCGCTCCTTCGACCTCGACGAAGATGCCCACCCGGATCCGGTCGCCGACCGGGTCGAACTGGGGCTCGTCCAGCAGCCGGTATCCGGGCACATACACCGAAACCGCGGCGACCAGGTCCACGACGGACTTCGTGATGGCCGCCTGGTCGGCGTCCGGCGACACCGCGCAGAAGATCGTGTCGCGCATGATCAGCGGCGGCTCCGCCGGGTTCAGCACGATGATCGCCTTGCCCCGCGCGGCACCCCCGATGGTCTCCAGCCCACGGCTCGTCGTCCGGGTGAACTCGTCGATGTTCGCCCTGGTCCCCGGCCCGGCCGAACGCGACGCCACGGTCGCGACGATCTCCGCGTAGCTGACCGGCGTCACCCGCGACACCGCGTACACCATCGGGATCGTCGCCTGCCCGCCGCAGGTGATCAGATTGAGATTCGGCGCGTCCCGATGCTCGCCGAGGTTCACCTCGGGCACCACCGCCGGCCCGGTCGCCGCCGGCGTCAGATCAATCGCCCGGATCCCCGCCTCCGCGTACCGCGGCGCATGCGCCCGGTGCACCCCCGCCGACGTCGCCTCGAACACCAGGTCCGGCAGCGGATCCTGGCGCAGCAGCCAGTCCACGCCCGCACTGCCGGCCGCCAGCCCCGCCTCCGCCGCCCGCCGCAACCCCGGGCTCTCCGGGTCGATGCCGACCATCCACCGCGGCTCGATGACCGGCGACCGCAGCAATTTGTACATCAGATCCGTCCCGATGTTCCCCGACCCGACGATCGCCGCGCTGAGCATCATTCCCGATCCCTCCCTTTCCCATCGGCGAACGCCAATCGCACATCGCCGAGCCCGCTGAACTCGGCCCGGAATTCATCACCCGGCCGCGCATCGACGGCCCGCGCGCACGCCCCCGGAAGAATGAGATGCCCAGCCTTCAACCGAACCCCGAATTTCGCCACCGTCCGCGCCAGCCAGGCAACCGCGGTCACCGGATTCCCGAGCACGGCGTCCGACCGCCCGGCCGCCACCTCTTCGCCCCCACGCCACAGAACCGCGGCGATACCGCGAGGATCAACGTCTTTCGGCGGTACGCGCTGAGCACCCACCACGAATCCCGCGGAAGAGGCATTGTCGGCGATCGTGTCGGCAAGGCTGATCCGCCAGTCCGCGATCCGGCTGTCGATCAGTTCGATCGAAGGAGCAAACGCCGCGGTGGCCGCCAGAACGTCGTCCTCGGTACAGTCCTCCCCCGGCAGGTCGTCCCCCAGCAGGAACGCCACCTCGATCTCCACCCGCGGAGAACAGAACCGGGAGGCATCGACCGCCTCGTCCTCGGACAATCGCATGTCGGCGAGCAGATGCCCGTAATCCGGTTCGTCCACTCCCATCATGTCCTGCATCGCCTTCGACGAGAGCCCCACCTTGTGCCCCACGACAGCGGCACTACGGCGCCGAATGTTGTGCAGTTGAATCGCATAGGCGTCATCGGCGGTAAGCCCCGGGAATTCCTGAACAAGCGGCGCCACGGGCAGCCGATCCCGTTCCGCATCCCGAAGTCGATCAGCGATGATGCGCAGCTCAGTCTCGTTGATCATGAGTTCCTTCCGACTCGGAACCGCTTTCAACCCCCGCAGCAGACGCACCCGACTCCGCACCACCAGACGCGGAAACGGCATCGACCCCAGGAGACCCCGACGGGCCACCAGACGAAGCGACGTCCGCGGCCGTGGAGGAAGAGTCCGCCGGTGTGCCAGAGCCGCTGAAGACAGAGGCCGACGACGCCCCGGCAGCGACCCCACCCGACGACGTGGCGGCGTTGACCGACAACGTGGCGGCGTCAGCCGGCGACGTGGCGGTGATCGCCGTCGCGGTGACGGCCGACGGCGTGACGGTGGCCGGCGTGACGGCCGGCGTGCCCGGCGTGACGGCGGCAGTCGCGATAGTGGGCGTGGTGGCGGCAGGCGCGGTGGTCGGCGTGGTGGCGGCAGGCGCGGTGGCGGCAGGCGTGGTGGCGGCAGTCGCGGTGGTCGGCGTGGCGGTGGTGGTGGTCGGCGTGGCCGCCACGGTGGCCGGCGTGGCTGGCGTAGCCATGGCGCTGGCCGGGGTGGCCGTCGCGGCGGTTGGTGGGGTCGTTGCGGTGGCTGGTGTGGCCGCCTCGGTGGTTGGTGTGGCGGTGGTGGTGGTCGGCGTGGCCGCCACGGTGGCCGGCGTGGCTGGCGTAGCCATGGCGCTGGCCGGGGTGGCCGTCGCGGCGGTTGGTGGGGTCGTTGCGGTGGCTGGTGTGGCCGCCTCGGTGGTTGGTGTGGCGGTGGTGGTGGTCGGCGTGGCCGCCACGGTGGCCGGCGTGGCTGGCGTAGCCATGGCGCTGGCCGGGGTGGCCGTCGCGGCGGTTGGTGGGGTCGTTGCGGTGGCTGGTGTGGCCGCCTCGGTGGTTGGTGTGGCGGCGCTTGTCCGGACTTCAAGGGCCGCGGATGCGGTTGCGGCATGGCGGCCCGCGCGCCGGCCGGAGAAGACACAGTCGGCCAGTGAGAGACCGCTGACATACGACCCCGAACAGATACCGACTGCGGTCCGGCCCGCGGCATAGAGTCCGGAGATCGACGCTCCCGAGGGGGTCAGCACCCGGCCGGTCTCCTCATCGACGATCAGGCCACCAAGAGTCAGCATCGGCGCCGGAACGGCTCGCAGCGAGACGTCGATGAGCGAAAACGGCGCCTTGACCAGCGGCCGGACCAACGCCACCGGTTTACCGACCTCGTCCCGGGCCGGACCACCGACGGCCGCGTCAGCGACACCCGCAGCTACGACAACATCGTCCGCCGCCACAACAGAATCGCCCGCAGCCACAGCGCCATCAGTCACAGCCTCGCCACCCTCGTCTGCGGCCCCAGCATCGTTCGTGGACGCAGCACCACCCTCAGCAGCGGCTTCGCTCGCGGACACACCACCACCCTCGGCAGCGGCTTCGTTCACGGCCACAGCACCGTCGGCTGCGTTGTCCGCGGCGGCGTTGGTAGCAGCGGCATTCGTAGCAGCGGCGAAGTTGTTCGCGACGGGGTTACCCGCGACAGCGTTGTTCGCGGCTACGGTGGCGGCGAGAGTCGCCTCGTCGATGCCGGCACGGCGGGCCAATGCCGACAGGGTCGCCGCTGAGGTGCGGCGGGCAGTGAAGAGCCACCAACTCTGCCACCGCTGGAACCACAACGTCTGCGAGGGAACCTGCCGCCACGCCTCACGGAGCACGTCCGAGTCGACGAGGAGCCAGGCCCTGCCGTCGGGGGAGGCGCGGATGGCTTCACCGATCGCCGCACCGTAGCGGGACTCGTCGCACACCCGCAGCCCGGCCCGGTCCACGAGAACGCCGCCGAGCAGCGCCGACGGCGGGGTGAGAAACCGCCATAGCGTGACCCGGTCCAGGTGCCGGGTGCCCGCACCGGCCGCCGTCCCGAGCCGGATGCCAGCCCCGTCGTCGCCCGGCGTCCCCAGTCGCAACCCGCGATACCCGGGCGCATGCTCCCGCATCATCTCCCGGTCGAAGACGAACCCCCCGGCCGCCAACACCACCGCATCCGCGTGAATCCGCAGTTCCTGCCCGTAGCACTCCTCGATCCAGGCAACCGCCCGGTGCAGCACCCGCCCGAAACCCGGCACATAGACCCCCGGCTTCACCGACCACCGGTGCAGCCACCGGTGCGCGACCCGGGCCCACCCCGGCGCCCCGCGCAGCGTCCGGCAAACCACCCCGACAACCCGCTCCCCCAAACCATCCACTCCAGATCCTGAGCCTGCCCGGACAGACGACAGCCGGTCGTCATCCGAATCCGGCTGGCTCCCACCGCTGTCTCCAGCCGTTTGAGACAGCGGTGACGACCAGCCGACGCGATCTGATTGGGGCACTTCGGTATCAGCCACCCCGCGAGGGAACGGCGAAGACCGGGTCGCAGAACTCGCAGCCGGCCCAGCGCCAGGGACGGGCTGGTTCTCACCGCTGCCTCCGGCACGCTGAGACAGCGGTGACGACCAGCCAACGTGACCCGGCTGGCTCCCACCGCTGCCTCCTGAGCGCTGAGACAGCGGTGACGACCAGCCGAGGGAATCCGGCTGGCTCTCAGCGCTGCCTCCGGGGCACTGAGGCAGCGGTGACGACCAGCCAACGTGACCCGGCTGGCTCCCACCGCTGCCTCCGGGGCGCCGAGACAACGGTGACGACCAGCCGAGGGAATCCGGCTGGCTCCCACCGCTGTCTCCGGGGCGCTGAGACAACGGTGACGACCAGCCGGAGGGATCCGGCTGGCTCTCAGCGCTGTCTCCGGGGGGCTGGGACGGCGGGGGCGGCCACGTGGGGGTGGAGGGGTGCGGGTGGGGGGCGGTGGGCGTACTGGTGTGGGGGGTGGGGGACAGCAGGAGGGTGACGGCTCGGGATTGCGGGAGGAAACGGATTCGGCGCGCGAAGGCGGCTGCCGCCAGGCGGGCGTGGAGGGTGCCGCCGGAGGTTCCGGGGGCGTGGGTTCGATGTCCTCGTGGGGCGGGCGCGGGGTGACCGTGTTCGCTGCCCGACTGGTACAGGTAGTGGCGGTTCGTCGGGTAGGACGTCTTGTACGGGCACAGGCGGGCGTCGAACGGGACGCCGTGGTCCTCGAGCCAGGCGAGCATGTCGGCGGATTCGTCGCAGAACCGGCGCAGGGTGGCCGGGGTGACCGCGTCGCGGACCTCGTGGCGCAGGTAGTCGTACATCGCCGTGGGGGTGTCGGTGACGCCGGCGGCCCGTTGCTGGCGGGTGCCGCCGCCGGCGTAGACGATGCCGCCGGAGATGGCGGTGGCGCCGCCGCCGGTGAAGCGGTCGATGATCAGGACGTCGGCGCCGGACTCGGCGGCCTCGATGGCGGCGCAGGCGCCGGCCGCGCCGAAACCCACCACCACGACGGTGGCCGACTCGTCCATGCGGGCCCCCCGAAAGATAGCGGCGGCGACCGGACAACTATAACCTGTTCTAGTGTTGCGCGAAGAGGAATTCGACGTCGTCGTGGTGGGGAGCGGCGCGGCCGGCATGACCGCCGCGCTCGCCGCCGCGCACCATGGTCTCAGCGTTATCGTGACCGACGGGGCCGAGGTGTACGGCGGTTCGACCGCCCGCTCCGGCGGAGGCCTGTGGATCCCCGGCCCGGAGGCGACCACCTATCTGAAACACGTTGCAGGCGACGAGGTGCCCGCGAACCGGCGGGATTCCCTGCTCGAGCACGGGCCGACGGTGCTGGCGTTCGTGAAGCGGCACACGCCGCTGGAGTTCGCCCGGGTGCCGGGCTATCCGGACTATCACCCGGAGGCGCCGGGCGGGCTGGCCGAGGGGCGCACGCTGGAGCCGCGCCCCCTGGACGTCCGCCGGGTCGCCGAGGACACCGGCACGCTGGCCCCGCCGTACCGGGCGGCGCCGAACGGCATGGCGGTGACCGCCGTCGACTACCGGTGGCTGTCGCTCGGGCTGCGGCATCCACGGTCGGCGCTGACCGCGGTGCGACTGGCGGCCGGGCGGCTCCGCGGGCGGCGGCTCACCATGGGGCAGGCGCTGGCCGCGGGGCTGCGGGCCGGGTTGCGGGCGGCGGGGGTCCCGGTGCGCCTGGGTACGCCGATGACCGCTCTGCACGTGGACGAGGACGGCCGGGTCGCCGGTGTCCGCACACCGGACGGGCTGTTGCGGGCGCGACGTGGCGTGGTGCTGGCGTGCGGCGGGTTCGACCACAACGAGCGGATGCGGCGGCGGTACCAGGATCTGGGGACCGCGTGGACGGCCGGCGCGACCGGTAACACCGGGCTCGGCATCGAGGAGGGGCAGCGGCTGGGGGCGGCGCTGGATCTGATGGACGAGGCGTGGTGGGGGCCGTCGCTGCCGTTGACCGGTGGGGCGTACTTCTGCCTGGCCGAGCGCAACCTGCCGGGCAGTCTGATCGTCGACGGGGCGGGGGTGCGGTTCGTGAACGAGGCCGCCCCGTACGTCGACGTGGTCCACACCATGCTGGGCCGCACCGGGACCGGCCGGCATCTGCCGGCGTGGCTGGTGACCGACCGCTCCTACCGGGACCGGTACCTGTTCGCCGGGCGGGCGCCGCGGGCCCCGTTGCCGCGGCGCTGGTTCGACGCCGGGATCGCGCACCGGGCGGACACCCTCGACGAACTGGCCGGGCGGATCGGGGTGCCGGCCGACGCCCTGGGGGCGACGGTGGAGCGGTTCAACGGGTTCGCGGCGAGCGGGCGGGACGAGGACTTCGGGCGGGGCGATTCGGCGTACGACCGCTACTACGGCGACCCGCGGCAGCGGCCGAATCCGTGCCTGGGCCCGCTGCTGCGGCCGCCGTTCCTGGCGTTCTCGCTGGTGCCGGGTGACCTGGGGACGAAGGGTGGGTTGCGCACCGACGAGCGGGCCCGGGTGCTGCGCGAGGACGGGACGGCGATTCCGGGCCTGTACGCGGCGGGCAACGCGAGTGCCTCGGTGATGGGCCGCGGTTACGCGGGCGCGGGCGCGACTCTGGGCCCGGCGATGACGTTCGGCTACCTGGCCGCCCGGGACCTCGCCGCCGGCGAGCCTGCAGACCCGAAGGGGTGAGCCCACCGCCGACCCGACGAACGCGCGGCCGGCGAGGGAAGCCCACCGCCGGCCCGGCAAGCGCGCCGCCGGTGCGGGCGCCCCCACGCGCCCGAGCCACCGCCCGCGACGGCCGGGGTTTCGTAGCGGTGTGGACTCGGTTCCCTACCGTGGCGGTGTCGCCGTATCGTGGCCGTCCCACATGGATCAATCGGGGGTGTGCGTGCCGACCCAACTCGCGCCTGCAAGACGACCGGCACCACCCGAGAGCGACCGGCTGTCCACGCCGCGGCTCTACTGGCTGGTCGCGGTCGGACTGGTGGTGCTGGCACTGGCGGCCGGCGCGGCCGCGGTGGCGGATCTCCGGCAGAGGTCGGCGCTGCTCACCGACGTGTCCGAGGTGAAGGCGCCGATCAGCGTCGACGCGCAGACGCTGTACCGGTCGCTCGCCGACGCCGACGCCACGGCCGCGACGGCGTTCCTGTCCACCGGCGGCGAGTCGTCCGGCCTCCGTATCCGGTATCTCGACGACCTCGCGCAGGCCAGCGCGGCGCTGACGATCGCCCTGCGGGACGCCGACGACAGCGAGACGGCCCGGTTGCAGGTGGTCGCCGAGCAGCTGCCGGTCTACACCGGCCTGGTCGAGACGGCGCGGTCCAACCAGCGTCTCGGGGTGCCGCTGGGCGGGGCCTATCTGCGGGAGGCGTCGGGGCTGATGCAGCAGACGATCCTGCCGGCCGCCGCGGGGGTCTTCGACAGCACCCATCGGCGGCTGGTCGGTGAGCAGGAGGAGGCCGACGGCTTCCCCTGGCTGACGGCGTTCTTCGGGCTGCTGCTCGCCGGCGGGCTGCTCGGGGCACAGGTGCTGCTGGCCGGCCGGAGCCGGCGCACGTTCAACCTGGGGCTGGTCGCGGCGAGCGGGATCACGGCGCTGGCCCTGCTCTGGTCGGTGGTCGCGCTCGGCGCCTCGGCCGGCCGGCTGGAGACCGGGCGCGGGAGCCCGGCGGAGCAGGTGTCGGTGCTCGCCAACGCGGGACGGGCGGCACTCCAGGCGCGGGCCAACGAGTCGCTGACGCTCGTCGCCCGGGGTGGCGGCGCCGCGTTCGAGACACAGTTCACCGCCCAGATGGACGAGCTGGCCGGCGTGGACGGGCGGGGTGGGTTGCTGGCCACGGCGCTGGCCCAGGCCGGTGCCGGCGACCGGGTGTTCATCGAGCAGGCCCGTGCCGAGGCCGACGAGTGGCGCACGCTGCACCAGGAGGTACGGGCGGCGGACAACGGCGGCGACTGGAACACGGCGGTCGAGCTGGCGACGGCGACCGGTGACAAGGCGCTGCCGGCGGTGTTCGCCCGGCTGGACGAGGCGCTGACCAGTGCGCTGACCGCCGGTAACGAGCAGGTCGACCGCCAGGCCGGTGACGCGGAGGGTGCCCTGACCGGACTGACGGCGGGCTTCGTGCTGCTCACGGCCGGCCTGATGGCCGCCGTTGGACTGGGTTTCCGCCCGCGGATCGGGGAGTACCGGTGAAGACGAGGACGAAGGCCACTGCGGCCCTGCTGACGGTCATGATGGGCGCCGCCGGGTGCGGTACGCCCGACGAGTCGCCGCGGCCGGTCTCCGCGGACGCCACGGCGGTGGTGCCGCAGCCGCTCAACGTGCAGGATCCGGCGGAGATCCCGAGTGCGGCACCGGCGCCGACCTGTGAGCCGCGGGCCAGCCTGCGACCGCCGTCGTCGATGCCGAAGCCGGGCGCGATGCCCGGTGGAAGCACGATGGCGGAGATCGCGCAGCGTGGGCGGCTGGTGGTCGGCATCGACCAGAACGCGTACCTGTTCGGGTTCCGTGATCCGGGCAGCGGTGAGCTGGTCGGCTTCGAGATCGACTTCGGCCGGGAGATCGCGCGGGCGATCTTCGGCGATCCGGCCAAGGTGCAGTTCCGGGCGATCACCACGGCCGACCGCATCCCGATGCTGCAGAAGAAGGAGGTCGACGTGGTCATCCGGACCATGTCGATGACCTGTGAGCGCTGGCAGCAGGTGTCGTTCTCCAGCGAGTACATCCCGTCCCGGCAGCGGCTGCTGGTGCGCAAGACCGACCGGATCAAGGACTTCCCCGACCTGGCCGGCAAGAAGGTGTGCGCCACCCGGGGCAGTACCAGCATCGTGACGATCGCGCAGCAGCCGCACCACCTGGTCCCGGTGAGCACCGACAGCACCCTGGACTGCCTGGTGCTGCTCCAGCAGGGCCAGGTCGACGCGGTCTCGACGATCGACATCCTGCTCGCCGGTCTGGCCGCGCAGGACCCGACGACCGAGGTGACCGGGCAGCCGGTGTCCGACGAGCCGGCCGGGATCGGCATCCCGAAGGAGCACGACGACATGACACGGTTCGTCAACGGGGTTCTGGAGAAGATGCGCGCCGACGGCACCTGGACCCGCATCTACGACAGGTGGCTGAAGGAGCGGCTGGGCCCGGCGACACCCCCGGCACCGGTGTACCGGAACTGACGGTCGTTCGGCCGACAGTGCAGGTAGTCGGCTTGCACTACCCTGACTCAGCCGGTCGGTGACCGGCCTGAATGCAAAAGGACGGGCGTGCTGACCGCGACTGTGGTGTTCCTGGTGATCGGCGGCGTGGCCGTGGCGGTCCTGGCGCTGGCGCTGCTCGGCGGTGAACTGCTGCACTTCGGCCATCCGGAGGCGGGTGGGCCGGTGTCGACCGAGGTGGCGGCCGGTTTCCTGGGGGCGTTCGGGTTCGCCGGCGCCGCCGCGGCCGAGCTGCTCGGAGCCCGTACCGCCGGATCGATCGTCATCGCCGCGGCCGTCGGCGCGCTGGCCGCCGTGCCCGCCGCCTGGCTCGCGTGGCGGCTGTCGCGGGCGGCCCGGAACATGCGCACCGACGCCACACCGCAGCGGCAGCATCTGGTCGGCTCCCTCGGCGTGGTCGTCACGCCGGTGCCGGCCGGCACGGGTTACGGCGAGGTGCGGGTCCGGCTGGGCGGACAGCCGGTGAAACTGAACGCGCGCGCCGACCGGGCCATCCCCGCCGGGGCTCAGATCTTCGTGATCGAGGCACCCAGCGATACCAGTGTCGTAGTGGAAGAAACGGGGAAGGTCTGAATGTCTGGATTGTTGATAGCGATCGGCGGCGCCTTGCTGCTGGTCCTGCTGCTCGTCGTGTTCATCCTGTCCCGGATCAAGGTGGCCGGGCCCAACGAGGCGTTCATCATCACCGGCCGCAAGGGCAAGACGACGCAGGGCCTGGACGGCAGCAGCAGCACCGACATGTCGGGGCAGAAGGTCGTCATGGGCGCGTCGGTGTTCGTGCTGCCGGTCGTGCAGAAACTGCAGTCGCTGGACCTGTCCAGCCGCCGCATCGACGTCAGCATCAAGGGCGCGGTGTCCAAGCAGGGCATCCGGGCCGAGCTGCACGGTGTGGCGATCGTCAAGGTCGGCGGCAACGAGGGGGCGATCCGGGCGGCCGCCCAGCGGTTCCTGCACCAGCAGGCCGAGATCGAGGACTTCACCCGTGAGGTGCTGGCCGGTGCGCTGCGGTCGATCGTCGGCCGGCTCACCATCGAGGAGATCATCCGGGACCGGGCGGCGTTCGCCAGCGCGGTCGCCGAGGAGGCCGAGCACTCGATGACCAACCAGGGTCTGGTGCTCGACGCGTTCCAGTTGCAGGACATCGTGGCCGAGGGGTCGTACCTGCAGGATCTGGGTCGTCCGGAGGCGGCGCGCGTGCTCAAGGACGCGGCCATCGCCGAGGCCCGGGCCCGGCAGGCCGCCGAGCAGGAGCGGCTGCTCGCCGAGGAGGCGATCGCCGAGGCGAACCGGAACCTGTCGCTGAAGCAGGCCGGCATCCAGGCCGAGATCGACGCGGCGAAGGCGCAGTCGGCGGCGGCCGGCCCGCTGGCCCAGGCCGAGCGGGACCAGAAGATCCTGGCCGAGCAGCAGAAGGTGGCCGAGCAGAACGCCGAGCTCAAGCAGCGTCAGCTCGACACCGAGGTGCGCAAGCCGGCCGACGCCGCCCGGTACCGGGTGGAGCAGGAGGCCGAGGCGGCCCGCAGCGCCGCGGTGCTGCACGCCGACGCGCAGCGGCAGGCCACCATCGCGGCCGCGCAGGCGCAGGCCGAGACGGCCCGCCTGACCGGTGAGGGTGAGCGGGCCCGTCGTGCCGCGCTGGCCGAGGCGCACGCGATCGAGGGTGCCAAGGAGGGTGAGGCGGAGCAGCGCCGGCGTACCGCGATCGCCGAGGCGATCGAGCGGGAGGGCTCGGCCGAGGCCGCGGCGATCCTCGCGAAGGGTCAGGCCGAGGCGGAGGCGATGGCGCGCAAGGCCGAGGCGTTCGCGCAGTACGGCGACGCGGCCGTCATCGACCTGCTGGTGAAGGTGCTGCCGCAGGTCGTCGAGGCGGCCAGCGCCCCGCTCGCCAACGTCGACAAGCTGACCGTCATCTCGACCGACGGCGCGACGTCGCTGACCAAGTCGGTGGCCGGCAACGTGGCGCAGGGTCTGCAGATCGGCACCGATCTGACCGGCATCGACCTGACCGGGCTGCTGGCCCGGCTCGGCGGCGGCAAGGTGAACGGCGAGCACCCGGCGGTCGAGGGCAAGGTCCAGGACTGAGCGGACTCACCCGGCCGGCAGGCAGCTGCCGGTCGGGTTGTTCTCCAGCCGGAGCTGGGTGAAGTCGGTGCCGACGAGTTTGAAGGCGAACACCAGCCGGTCCTTGCGGCACGCTTTGCTGTCGGCGCCGACGGCGTGACCGTCGGCCTTGATGATGATCTCCCCGGACGTCACCTCCAGTCCGGTCACCCATGGCCGGCGCAACTCGGCGGTGGGACTGCTGAGCAGCGGCTGATCGATCCGCCAGGGGCGCTGGGCCGGGGACGAGCCGTCGAAGACCTCCACGGTCGAGCTGTCGCACGCGCGGGCGACGAGCGCGTCGGCGATGCCGTCGCCGGTCACGTCGGCGGTCACCACCTGCTGGACGGTCGGCTCCCGGGTCTTGTCCTCGCACGGCAGGACGAAGGTGTCCCAGTCGGCGTCCTTGCCGGCGCTCGCGAGGTTGCCACCGGGTGCCTCGGCCTCGGGCAGGTCGGTTGACGTGGACGCCGACGCGGATGCGGTCGCCGAGGGCGACACGGACGGGGTGCTCTCTCCACCGGACGTGCACCCGGCCACCAGCATCAGCGCCACAAAGGGGACAAACCTCATGATCACAGACTAGAGGCGAGGACCAGTCCGCTCGTCGGAACTCCGGTTCCCGCGGTGACCAGCACCGGGCCGTCACCGGGCACCTGGTTGACGGCGGTGCCGCGGATCTGGCGGACCGCTTCGGCGATGCCGTTCATGCCGTGGATGTACGCCTCCCCCAGCTGCCCACCGTGCGGGTTCACCGGCAGCCGGCCGCCCAGCTCGATCCCGCCGTCCGCGATCAGGTGCCGGGCCTCCCCCCGGGGGCAGAAACCGAGTTCCTCCAACTGCATGAGGACGTACGGGGTGAAGTGGTCGTACAGCACGGCGGTGCGGATGTCGGCCGGACCGTACCCGGATCGCCGCCACAGCTGCCGCGCGACCACCCCCATCTCCGGCAGCGCCCCCATCTCCGGCCGGTAGTAGCTGGTCATCACGTACTGGCCGGGCCCGCTGCCCTGTGCCGACGCGGCCACCACCGCGGGCGGCCGGGCCAGATCACGGGCCCGCTCCAGCGACGTCACGACCACCGCGACCGCCCCGTCACTCTCCTGGCAGCAGTCGAGCAGCCGCAACGGTTCGGCGATCCACCGGGACGCGCGATGGTGGTCGAGGGTGATCGGCCGGCCGTGGAACCACGCGTACGGGTTGGTCGCCGCATGCCGCCGCGCCGCCACCGTGACCCGGCCGAAGTCGTCGGCGCTCGCTCCCGAGTCGTGCAGGTAGCGCCGGGCGACCATGGCGACCTGCGCGGCCGGGGTGGCCAGGCCCATCGGCGCGTGCCAGCCCGCGTCCGGGTCGGGTGAGGCGTAGGCCTGGCCGAACCGCCGGCCGGACCGCTCGTTGAGGGCGCGGTAGCAGACCACCACGTCGGCCAGCCCGGCGTCGACGGCGAGGACCGCCTGCTGCACCACCGCGCACGCGGCGCCTCCGCCGTACCCGATCCGGGTCAGGAACGTCAGTTCGGCGATGCCCAGCTCGCGGGCGACGGCGATCTCGCTGTTGCCGTCCATGGTGAAGGTGACCAGGCCGGAGACGTCGGCGGGGCGCAGGCCGGCGTCGTCGAGGGCGGCCCGGATCGCCTCGACGGCCAGGCGCAGCTCGCTTCGGCCGGAGTCCTTGGAGAACTCGGTGGCGCCGATCCCGGCGATCGCGGCGGTCACGAGGCCACCGCGCCGTCCCCGGAGAGGCCGGCGCCGTCGGGGGGCGCCACCTCGACGGTTCCGGTGACGTGCACGCCGGAGGCGGTGCGGCCGGTCACCTCGACACGGTCGCCGAACACCTGGCCGGTGAAGGTAAGGGTGTCGTAGGCGTGGCACGGCGTACCCAACCGGATCCTGATGCTCCTGATTCTGATCGCCGGGCCGAGCCGGTCGGTGACGAAACGCTGGACCAGACCGGTGGTGGTGAGGATGTTGACGAAGATGTCCTTTCCGCCGAGGCGGACGGCGGCGTCACGGTCGTGGTGGACGTTCTGGAAGTCCCGGGTCGCCAGCGCGGTGCTGATGATCAGCGTGGGGGTGACGTGCAGTTCCCACGGGTCCAGCGTGGGCACGTCGGGGTGCCAGACCGGCAGGCCCGCGTCGAACGCGACACGCACCGGGTCGCCGATCTCCGGGCGCGGGCCGCGGTACTCGGCGACCATCCGAACGCCTTCGGCGAGATCCACGAGCGCGATCGTGTACGGGGCACGCCGCCCCGGTACCGGCGGATGGTGGTGGACGACGTAGCTGTGGATCGTTCCGGCGCCGGTGGCCACGGTGTACTCCGGCTTGACGGAACCGCAGTCGGGGCAGGCCGGGCCGGGCGGGTGGCGCAGGGCACCGCACGCGCCGCAGCGTTGCAGGCGCAGTTCGCCGGCGGCGACGCCGTCCCAGAAGAAGGTGTTGTCCGCGGTCACCACCGGCCGGATCGGCTCGGCGCGCGGGGTCTCCGGTGGCTTCTCCGGCCGGTACCGCAGGATCCGGAACGTCATCTCGGCGACCGGCTCGTCACCGACCAGCCACCTGGTCGTGGTGGTGATGAACCAGCCCTCACCGAGCGAGGTGCGCTTCGGGCCGACCACCGAGGTGAGCCGGCTGCGGACGGTGACCTCTTCGCCGACCCGCAGGTACCGGTGATAGGTCTGCGCGGAGTCGGTGGCGACCACGGCACCGAACCCCGACCTGTCGCAGGCGCCGGACACGACCTGGAGCGGATCGTCGGCGGACGGCGGCGCCAGCCCGCGCATCGTCCAGACCTGGATCATGGCGGGTGGCGCGGTCCCGGTGCGTTCGTAGGACGGGTTCGCGTCGCCCATCGCCTCCAGCCAGGACCGGATCATCGGCAGGTTGACCGGATCCCGGCCGGGTTTCGCCGGGGTCTCCCCCGCCGGTAGCAGCAGGTCCGCTGCCGCGAGCGGGGAGGACGGGGCGGCCTCCGTCGTCATGGCTTCACCTCGGCACTCTCGGCAGGCCCAGGCCCGCGCTCGCGATGATCTCCCGCTGGATCTCGTTGACCCCGCCGCCGAACGTCATCACCAGGTCCCGGCGCTCGTGCACGTCGAGCCAGTCGAGCAGCTCCGCCGTCGCCGGATCACCCGGGTCGCCGTGGCGGGCGACCACCTCGGACAGTTCCTGCTCGAGCCGCAGCAGCCGCTCCGACGAGAAGACCTTGGTCGCCGAGGCGTCCGCGGGCTGCGGCGCGTCCCCGGCGACCTGCCAGTTGAGCAGCTCGTTCACGCGGCGCGCGGCGTGGGTGCGGGCCAGGGCGCGGCGGACGTCCGCCTCCTTCTCGACCCCCGCGGCGTACGCCCAGTCGCGCACCCGATCGAACAGGGCACCCATCCGCCCGGCCGGCCCGAGCATGACGCGTTCGTGGTTCAGCTGGGTGGTGATCAGTCGCCACCCGTCGCCCTCACCACCGACCCGCCGCGCGACCGGCACCCGTACACCGCTGAGATAGGTCGCGTTGACGTGATGCGTCCCGTCGCACGTGATGATCGGCGTCCACGAATAGCCCGGATCCCGCGTGTCCACGATCAGGATCGACAGCCCGCGGTGCCGCTGCGCCGACGGGTCGGTCCGGCAGGCCAGCCACAGGAAGTCCGCCTCGTGCGCCCCGGTGGTGAACGTCTTCTGCCCGTCGACCACGTACTCGTCGCCGTGCCGCACGGCCCGCGTCCGCAGCGCGGCCAGATCGGTGCCCGCCTCCGGCTCGGTGTAGCCGATCGCGAAATGCAGCTCCCCGGCCAGGATCCGCGGCAGGAACTCCCGCCGCTGCTCCGCCGACCCGTGCGCCAGCAGGGTCGGCGCGACCGTCTGCAACGTCACCGCGGGCAGCGGCACGTCGGCGCGCGCCGCCTCGTTGACGAAGATCTGCTGCTCGGCATGGCCGAGCCCACGGCCGCCGTACTCCTCCGGGAACCCGAGTCCCAGCCACCCGTCGCGGCCGAGGCGGGACACCAGGTCACGAAACGCGGCACCATGCCGTTGCCGCAGCAGCACGCGCCGCTCCGCGGGCGTCAGGACCGTGCCGAGGTACGACCGGAGCCGCGCCTGGAGCCTCTGCTGTTCCTCGGTCAGTTCGATGAACACACGCGCTCCCCCAGGACCGTCAGCCGGTACTCGCCGCCGCCGAGGAACCGGACCAGGTCCCGGATCAGCGCGGTGTGCCGGTGCAGCGGGTAGTCGATCGACAGGCCGAGCCCGCCGTGCAGGTGGTGGCAGGTGCGGGCGGCCGGTGGCGCCTCGGCGGTGAACCACTGGGCGGCGATGTCGAGGTCGTCGTCGGCGTCGCGGCCGGTGCCGAGCCGCCAGAGGGCGCCGGTCACCGCCAGGTGCAGGGTGCGGCCGGCCACGTAGACGTCGGCGATCTGCTGCGCGACGGCCTGGAAGGTGGCCAGTGGCTTCCCGAACTGCTCCCGGGTCCGCACGTGCTCGGCGGTCAGCGCGAGTGCTCCGGCGAGAGCCCCGTCCCCCAGCGCACAGGCCCCGGCGAGGGCGCATCGATGCAGATCCGCGTGGCACTCCGCGCCGCTCAAGGGCTGCGCCGGGGCGTTGTCGAGGCGCAGGATGCCGTCGGTCAGGGTGACGCCCGGGGCGGCCGGGTCGACGATCACGACGGCCGGGCCGGCGACCGTCACCAGCAGCCGGTCGGCGGCGGTGACGCCGGTCTTGACGCCGGTGACCGTCCCGTCCGGGGCGAGCGCGGTGCGGGGCGCGGCCGGCAGCGGGTCGCCGGGTTCGGCGAGGGCGGCGCCGAGCGCCGGGCCGGTCAGCAGTTCGTCCTGCTGCGCCCGGGTGCCCCAGCGGGCGACCGGCAGGACGCCGAGCGCGAGGTGGTGCAGGGCGGGGACGTCGACGGCGCGGCGGCCGATCGCGGTGAGCACGAGCGCGGTCTCCAGCACACCGAGCCCGGCCCCGCCGAGTCGCTCCGGGACGGCCAGTGTGAGCAATCCGGCCTGGCCGAGCGCGGCCCACGGCTTGTCGGTCCCGTCCAGCACCTCGGCCGCGAGACGGGTGATCGCCTCCTGCGTCTCGTCCAGCCGGAAATCCATGAGACAGATTAGAACACGTTTCAGTTTATGGTCGCCACCGCCGGGTGACACGGGGACGCAACGTCCCGTTGCTAGGCTTGATTCACCGGGAAGGAGAGACCATGGCGACAGCGAGAACGAGTACCACTACGCGCAGTGCTCTAGCGGGCGCTGAGGTGGAGCAGGGTTCGGCCGCACAGCGTGATCGGCGGCGGCGGATCCTCGAGGCGACGCTGGCGCTGGCCTCCAAGGGCGGTTACGACGCGGTGCAGATGCGCACGGTCGCGGAGCGGGCCGGGGTGGCCCTCGGCACGCTCTACCGCTACTTCCCGTCGAAGATCCACCTGCTGGTGTCGGCGCTCGCCTCCGAGTTCGAGTCGATCCAGGAGAAGCTCGGGCGCAAACCCATTCCGGGCGATACGCCGTACGATCGGATGATCTTCGTCCTCGGCCGGATGACCCGCGCCATGCAGCGCGAACCGCTGCTCGCCGAGGCCATGACGCGGGCCTTCATGTTCGCCGACCCGTCAGCGTCCGCCGAGGTCAACGCGGTGGCGCGGCTGATGGAGGAGATGTTCACCCGGGCCATGCACTCCGGCGACGACGTCGAGCCGACGGCGGACGACCGGGCGAAGGCGCGGGTGATCGGTGACGTGTGGCTGTCCAACCTGGTCGCGTGGGTGACGCGCCGGGCCTCGGCCAACGACGTGGTCAACCATCTCGAGTTGGCCACCCGCCTGCTCCTGCACTGATCCGCCCGCCCACTCCGCCGCGCCTCGCGGGATACCGCTGTGACGCACTCCCACAGGGTCGGCGCGAGGTGGCGGCGGACGCGGTGGAGCCGTTACTGGACCAGGTCGGTCAGCTTCTCCAGGGCCTGCCTGGCGGCGGGACCGGCCTGCTTCTCCAGCATGGCGGCCATCGGGCCGTTGAGGGCGGGCCCGATGAACTCCATCTCGTAGGTGATCTTCGAGCCGGCGCCCTCGGGTTCGATGATGAAGCGGTTCTTGGCCTTGACACCCATCGGGCCGTCGCCGGCCATCTCGAGACGGTTCGGGGCGTCCGCCGTGACGACCTTCCAGGCCATCTCGGCGGGCATGCCCATCAACTTCACCTTCTGCTTGTACGTGGCGCCCTCCGTCACCGCGGCCGGCAGGTCACCGGTGAAGCCCTGGTGCATGCTGTTCCACTCGGGGGTCCGGGGCAGATCGGTGACGACCTGCCACACCTTGTCGGGCTCGGCGGCGGAGTTGGCCGAGACGGTCACCTTGGGCATGAGCATTCCTCCTGGTTCAGGCGACCGGCCGGGCGGAACTGGTCCGCCGGCCGGCCGCGAGGTCCTGTCAGCCGCCGGCCCCGATGTCGAGGCCGGCCACGTGTCCGAAGGTCATCGCCGGCCCGAGGGTGGATCCGGCACCGGCATAGCTGTGGCCCATCACCGCGGCACTGGCGTTACCGGCCGCGTACAGGCCGGGGATGACCGTGCCGTCCGGGCGCACCACCCGGGCGCGGGCGTCGGTGACCAGGCCGCCTTTGGTGCCCAGATCCCCGGGCACGATCTTGAACGCGTAGTACGGCGGCAGCCAGATCGGCGCGAGGCACGGGCTGGGCCCGTTCGTCGGGTCGGCGAAGTAGGCGTCGTAAACGCTGTCACCGCGGTGGAAGTCGGGGTCCCGGCCACTGCGGGCCTGTCCGTTGAACCGGCTGATCGTCGCGCTCAGCGCCGCCGCCGGTACGCCGATCTTCGCGGCCAGCCCGGCAAGCGTCCAGTCCTTGACCAGGGCACCCGACGAGTACCAGTCGGCCGGGTAGGGCAGCAGCGGGGCCAGGTCCTTGAACAGGTAGCGGTTGCGGTAGTCCTGGTCGGTGATCATCCAGCAGGGGACGTGGCCCTTGTCGTACATGGTGTGCACGACGTCGCTGTAGGGCGCGGCCTCGTTGACGAATCTCCGGCCGGCCTGGTTGACGAAGACGGTGCCGGGCAGGGTCCGTTCGGACAGGCAGAACCACGGCTCACCGGGCAGCGGGATCATCGGTCCCCACCAGGCGTCGTCCATCAGAGCGAGAGCGGCGCCGGCCCGCTCGCCGGCCTCGATGCCGTCGCCGGTGTTGGAGTCGGCGCCGATCGTCCAGTCGGTGCCGATCGGGGCGGCCTGGAACTGTTTGCGCATCCGCTCGTTGTGCTCGAACCCGCCGCTGGCGACCACCACGGCACGCCGGGCCCGGATCAGCGTCTCGGCACCGTCGTGCCGGGCCAGCACCCCGGCGACCCGCCCGTTCTCCACGTGCAGGTCGAGCAGCGGGGTGTCGAGCCAGACCGGCACCCCGGCCGCGATCAGCCCGGCCCGCAGCCCGCCGGCCAGCGCCTGGCCCATGGTGACCGGCTTCTGCCCCCGGGCGGCGGCCTGAAGGTAGCGCCAGACGATCTCGGAGGCCACCACCAGGCCGCGCGGGTGCCGGGCGATCAGCGACAGCCACTTGTAGTCGACCGTGTAGACCACGGTGCCGGGCGGGCTCGCCTGATAGGGACCGTTGAGACGGGCCAGTTCGTCGCCGAGGATGTTGGCGTCGAGGGCCTGCGGCTCGATCGAGCGGCCGTTCGGCATGCCGCCGGGCAGCTCGGGATAGTAGTCGGGGTAGCCCTCCATCCACGCGAACCGCAGGGGGGTCCACTTCTGGAGGTAGGCGATGGCTCGCGGGCCGGAGGTCAGGAAGGCCCGGCGGCGGGCCGCGGGCACCTCGGGACCGACCACGGCGGCCAGGTAGGTGTCGGCCTTGCTGAAGGTGTCGGGCACTCCGGCGGCGAGCAGGACGTCGTTGTTCGGCACCCAGATCCCGGAGCCGGACCGGGCCGACGATCCACCGTAGACGGACGCTTTTTCGATGAGAACCGTGTTCAGCCCGGAGCGGGCCGTTGTCAGCGCGGCTGTCATGCCGGCGGCGCCGGCACCCACCACGACCACGTCGTATTCCACGGTGACCGCCATGGCATCCCCATCCGCCGTGTCGTTTACCCCTCCGCAATAACTAGAACAGGTTATAGGAGTGTGATGAGATTCACTAGGTCTGATGCCTCCGCGTATAGCAGCCTGTTGCTGTGAGCGAGATCGAGAACGGCCATGGACTAAAGCGCCGCCGGGAGGCCATCACCGGACTGGGCGACGCACTACGGCTGCTGATCGAACAGGCGACCGCCACCGAGGCGCCGACCGAGGAACTGCTCCGGGCCGCCGAGCTGATCCGCCGGGCGGCAGCGCCCCTCGGTGAGCGGGTGCGCGGCCGCTTCGAGACCGCGGCCGCCGACGATCTGCTCGGCGGGGTGCGCCTCTACAACCCGGTCACCGGGGCCGGCAGCGCGTTCGCTCCGCCGTTGGAGATCCACCGCGACGGCGACGGCGCGGTGGGCACCTGCACGCTCGGCCGGGCCTTCGAGGGGCCGCCGAGCTTCGCGCACGGCGGGGTCAGCGCCATGCTGCTCGACCAGATGCTCGGCTACGCGGCCGGCGCCGCCGGGCACCCGGGCATGACCGTGCGCCTCGACACGGGCTACCGCCGGCCGGTGCCGCTCTACACCCCGCTGCGGCTCACCGCCCGCGTCGCCGGGATCGACGGGCGGCGGGTCACCGTGACCGGCACGATCACCACCGCCGCCGAGCCCGGTGACGTCCTCGTCGAGGCGACCGGGGTCTTCGTGGCGCTGCGTGCCGAGCAGGCGCGGCGGCTCTTCGGCCCGGTGCTGGGCTGACCTACTCGGCGACCCGACGCATCAGGTCGCCGTCCGGCACGGTGCCGGCGCCGATCCGGGCCAGAGCGCGTTCCCGCAGCTCCGGCAGGAGGCCGGTACGCTCGGACAGCCACGTCACCCAGGCCGGCAGCAGGGCGAGCAGTGCGTCGGCGCCGTCGCGGTACTCGTCGCGGATCTGGTGCGACACCGACGCGACCCGGTGCGGGGAGCAGGTGTCGAACAGGGCGGGTGCCGCCGCCGGCCACGAGTCGAACAGGTCCTCGGCCAAGACCTCCAGATCGGCCGGCTCCGGGCCCCAGGCCCGCCTGCGCCACCACGAGACGAACCGCTCCGGGCCCACGTCCAGCGCCGTCTCCGGTGCGCTCGGCGACAGCACCGGCGGCAGGTCCAGGACCACCTCGGCCAGGCGGCGGCAGCGGTGGTACTCGGTGAACTGCTCGGCCGACTCCCCGCCCAGCGTGGCGACCTCCTCGGTTTTCGGCAGCAGATCCGCCAGCAGGCCCGAGTCGTCGATCCGGCGCCACGACGTGCCACCGGCCGCGAACGCGCCCACCCCGACCTGCCACGCGGCCAGCGCCTCCTCCGGCGAGGCGTAGAAACCGGCGTGCACCGGCAACGGGATGAAGCCGCACGCGTCGATGTCCCACAGATACCAGCGGACCGGGCCCTCCGGTGTCGCGAACGGGGCGACCACGGCGAACCGGCTGCCGTAGCGGTCCCGGGTCCAGCGCACCTCGCCGGCCACCTCCGGATCGAGCGACTCCATTCCGGTGTCGGCCAGCAGCGCCGACGGCAGGATCGCGGCCAGCGCGGCCCGCACCCGCCGGGCCGGTTCGCCGTCACCGGCGTCCTCCAGCACACCGGCCAGCGCGGCGGCCAGGTGATCGGGCCCCACGTACTCCTCGGTGGGCCGCTCGTCCAGGTCGGCGAGCAGTGGGCCGAGGCGGGCGCACAGGTCGTCCTCCAGGGCGGTGCCCGTCGCGGAGGAGGCCGTCAGCTCGCCGGCCAGCACCACGGCGTGCGGGCGGGCCAGCTCGATGCGCATCGCCCGGCCCGACTCGTGAGCGGCGGCCACATCGCGCAGTGACTGCGCCATCCGCACCTGCCGGGTGTGCGCGCGACGGCGCTCGCCCCGGGCGGCGGCAGTGGACTTCGACGACTTCTTGCGTTTACGGGAGACCGGCACGGGCCGAGAATATGTGGCGCTCTCGGCCCGGGTCCTCCCCACGTCACCCACACGGGCGTCTGCGTCCGTTTTTTAACAGCGCTCCGGCCGCCACCCGTCCGAGCCGCGCAGGAACGCCTCGACGGTGCTGGATGCGGCCTGCTCGGCGGTCAGCTGTGGACGGTTCTCCGAAACCAGCGCGCCGGGGCCGTAGTTGCGGTACTCGGCGAAGCGGGCCTGCTCCCACGGCCAGGTGCCGAAGTCGCTCCAGGCGGCATCCGGGATGTGCGGGCCGATCCACGACTGCCGGATGATCGTCTGCCCGATCGCGTTCGGGTCGTTGCTCGGATGCCAGGGACGGCCCAGCAGGACCGTGCCGGCCGGGGCGTCCGACGTGAACCGGCAGTGGTCGAAGAGCAGACCGTGCGGGTTGGTGATGTCGGTGCTCGGGGCGGTGACGTACCCGTTCGGGGTGGTCCCCCGGTTCAGTGAGTGGACGCGGCAGCGGTCGAACACCGCGGTGGCCCGGCCGAAGATGAAGTCGACGTCACCCTCCACGTAGCAGTCGCGCAGGTAGACCCGGGCGATCACCCCGGCCGCGCTGCTGTTGACGTAGAGGGTGTCCTGGTTGGCCAGGAACCGCACCCGGTCGAAGACCAGCCGGTCGGCCCGGGTCAGCACGGCGACCGCCTGCCGGTTGGTGATCTCCGGGTGCGCGGCCTCGTCGAACAGGTTCGCGAACGTCAGGTTCGACGCACGGAACCCGGCACCGTCCACGGTCACCGACGCGCTGCCCGAGGTGCCCCAGGTGCCGCCGCCCGGCTTGGGGGTGCCGTTGGCCCGGTCGTCGGCGATCACCACGTCCGCCGGGCGGCGCCCCAGACCGCGCAGCTCGATCAGCGGCTTGGTGGAGGGGACGATCACCTGCCCGAGGTACGTGCCGGGACGCACCCCGATGACGTACGGCCGGGTGGCGCCGACGGGAGCGGCGTCGATCGCTGCCTGGATCCCGCTGTGGTCTCCGCTGCCGTCCGCCGCCACGAGCAGATCCGGCCGCCGTCCACCGGCCGAGGCCGGCGCGGGGACCAGGCCGGTGGCCACGATGCCGAGGCCGGACGACATGCCAAGGAAGGTACGCCGACGCATACCACTCTCCTGCCTACTGATGGGGATTGCGCTGGGGGAAAGCGCTTTCCTAAGCACGCTAGGCCAGGCATCGGGCAACGTCAACGAAATCTTCGGCCGAGTGACAGCGGTGGATAGAGTGTCGGGGGACTGTGGAGGGTGGTCCGATGCGGGAACCCATTACTCGAAGGACTCTGCTGCGCGGCACGGCGGGAGGCGTGGCGGCGGTGGCCGTCGGGTCGCCGGCCGTCGCCGGCGCCGGGCCGGTTCCCCGGCTCGTGCGGGAGCTGGAGGAGAGGATCCGGGCCGGGATGGCCGCCTACGGCATCCCGGGGGTCGCCTACGGGCTCTACCACCGGGGCCGGGAGTATGTGGGCGGCTTCGGGGTCACCGACGTGTCCGCGCCCGAGCCGGTCGACGGCGACACCCTCTTCCGGATCGCCTCGACCACCAAGACCTTCACCGGTACGGCGGTGATGCGCCTGGTCGAGCGGGGCCGCCTGGATCTGGACCGGACGGTGCGCAGTTACCTGCCCGGGTTCCGGACCGCGGACGAGACGGCGTCACGGCGGGTCACCCTGCGCCAGGTGCTCAACCACAGCGCGGGCTGGCTCGGGGACTCCTTCGTGGACACCGGCGGCGGGGACGACGCGCTGGCGCGGTATGTGGCGGCGATGGCCGGGTTGCCGCAGCTGACCGAGCCGGGACGGGTGTTCGCCTACAACAACGCGGCGATCGGGGTGGCCGGGCGGATCCTCGAGGTCGCGACCGGGCGGGTCTACGAGGACGCGCTGCGATCACTGGTCCTCGACCCGCTGAGCCTGCGGCAGAGCGCGTTCACGCCTCAGGACGTTCCGGGGGCGCGGGTGGCCGTACCTCATGGATTCGATCTCGAGGGAAACGTCGTGGCCGTGCCGGAGGCGCTGGCCATCCCCCGCAGCCTGCACTCCTTCGGTGGGTTGTTCTCCAGTGCCCGGGATCAGGTGCGGTGGGCCCGGTTCCACCTCGGTGACGGTGGGCCGCTGCTGACGCGGCGGTCGTTGCGGGCCATGCGGTGGCGCCCGGGGCCGCCCGGCATGCTGTTCGTGGAGGTCGACGGGGCCGGGGTGACGTGGATGCTGCGGCCGAGCGCCGAGGGGCCGCGGATCGTGCAGCACGGCGGTGACCTGGGCGGGCAGCACTCCGGGTTCCTGTTCGTGCCGGAGCGGGAGTTCGCGCTGACCCTGCTGACCAACTCGGAGGGCGGTCCGCAGCTGGTGTCCGAGCTGTTCGCCGACGACTGGGCGCTGAGCCGTTTCGCCGGGCTGCACAATCTGCCGGCCCGGCCGCGTGTGCTGCCCCCGGCGGAGCTGGCCGCCTACGAGGGGCGTTACCTCGGTCAGCAGGTCGGCGTCGACGGTTCGGTGGCGTCGCTCGAGCTGGAGCTGGTCGGCGCGGGTGGGCGGCTGAGCGTGCGGCTCGGTGGGCGAGAGGCCCTGGTGCTGCCGTTCTACCGGCGTGACCGGGTGCTGGTGTGGACGCCGGACGGCGCCGACACGTACAGCCGTGGTGACTTCGTGCGCGATCCGGACGGCGCGGTGGGCTGGTTCCGGTTCGGCGGCCGGCTGTACCGGCGGCACCCGCTCGGGACCGCGGCGGCGCTGCGGGTCACCCCGGCGGTGCTGATCCCCGGCACGCTGCCGTATCCGCGGTCTACGACACCAGGGTGAGGTTCTTACCGTCCGCCTTGAGCAGCAGAAACTTCGGGACCGCGCGGGTGCCGTCGTCGTTGAAGCTCATCGGGCCGGACAGTCCGGCGTAGTCGGTGGCGCCCAAGGCGGTACGGATGGCCTCGTGGTCGGTGCTCCCGGCACGTTTGATCGCGTCCACCGCCACCATCACGGCGTCGTAGGACTCGGCGGTCGACGGGCCGGGGGCGGTGCCGTAGGCGGCCTTGTACCGCTGCGCCCAGTCCTTGAGCTCCGGCATGAACTCGGGCACGATCAGTGCGGTTCCGTAGATCTCACGGCTCTCGGCCGCGGACAGGTCGGCGAGCAGCGGGCCGTCGGTGGCACCGTCGCCGACGACCACCTTGCCGGTGAAGCCTTCACCCCGCAGATCCTTGATCAGCTGGTTGGCCTCGCCGTAGTAGCCGGTGTAGTAGACGACGTCGGCCCTGCTGTCGATGATCGAAGCGGCGATGCGCCGGTAGTCCCCGGCCCCCTGGCTCAGCTTCAGCTCACCGACCACCTTCAGCTTTCCGGTCTTGCGGGCCCGCTTGGCCGTGGAGTCGGCCAGGGTGATCGGGAAGCTGGTGCCGTCGTGGACCACCGACAGGCGGCTTCCGCCCAGCTTCTTCATCCAGTCGACGGCGAACTCGGCCTCGGCGATGACCGTGCCGCAGATCAGGAACAGGCTGTCGTAGCCGGGTTCGAGCAGATCCGTCGAGTTCGCCAGCGCGATGATCATCGGCACGCCGGCGTCGTGGAAGATCTTCAGGGTGGGCACCACGGCACTGCTGCAGTAGCCGCCGACGAAGGCCGCCACGTCCTTCTTGATCACGGTCTGGGCCGCGGTGACCGCGGTTCCGGGATCGCAGGCGTCGTCCTCGGCCACCAGTTCGATCTGCCGGCCGAGCACCCCGCCGGCGGCGTTGACCTCGCTGACCGCGAGTTTGGCGGCGTTGACCATCGCCTCGCCGGAGTAGCTGTTGCGGCCGCTGATCGGGGCGAGGCTGCCGAGGCGGATCGGCCCGGCCCCCGCCGACGTCGCGGCCGGCTGCGGGGTCTCCTCCTCACCGCAGGCGGACAGTCCGGCCAGCAGCAGGAGAGCGGTCAGTACGGCGGCACTTCGGGGACCTGGCACGAGCTACTCCGATCGGTGGTCTCACCGGTCCGATCGACGGGCCCGCGCCAAACCTGAACCGGTTTCCTTGAACACGTGCCCCGGCTGCCGACAAACAGGGTGTGTTGGGGCGCATACGTGGGCGAGGCCGCAGCCTGCTGATGACAGCAGCGCTGGCGGTCGTCCTGCTCGCCCTGGCCGGATACGTGCTGCAGGGCACGATCAACACCACCCGCGCGACCGAGATGCAGAGCGACGCCCTGACGGTGGACATGAAGTTCACCGAGGCACGGATCGCCGTCGCGATGCAGGAGGTGAACCTGCGCCATTACCAGGTCGAGCCGTCGGTGGCCGTACGGGAGAGGTTCGACCGGGTCGCGGCCGAGGCCGAGCGGAACCTCGCGGAGATCGCCGGGTCGTCCGGTGAGCGCGCCCGGGAGGACGCGAAGCGCCTGCTGGCCGGTCAGATCGCCTATCGTGAGCTGGCCGAGGACCTGATCGCGCGGGTGGCCGACAGCGACCCGGACTTCATGTCGTTCGACCGGCTCCAGGTGACACCGGCGTTCTACTCTCTGCAGAACGACGTGGACGAGGTGTCGCGGGCCTATCACGAATACGCCCAGCAGCAGGTGACCGCGCTCGGCCGGCAGCAGGGCCGGCTGCTGGTCGGCACCGCGATGGGATTCGGCGTGGGCCTGACCCTGGTCGCCGGGATCATGCGGATGGTGCTCGGCTACCAGCGGCGGCTCGTCGCCCAGGCCGCCGACAGCCGTCATCAGGCCCTGCACGACGCGCTGACCGGGCTGCCGAACCGGGCCCTGTTCCAGCGGGACCTGCACAAGGCCCTGGCCCGGGACGGTCAGATCGCTCTCATGATCATCGACCTGGACGGGTTCAAGGCCGTCAACGACACGATCGGCCACCACGCCGGTGACCAGGTGCTGATCGAGGCCGGGCGGCGGCTGGCCGGGCACGTGCACTCCCCCGCCGTGGTCGCCCGGCTCGGCGGTGACGAGTTCGCGGTGCTGCTGCCCCAGGTGAGCGGCCTGTCCGAGGCCACCATGCTGGCCGACCGGCTGGTGGCCGAACTGAACCGGGATTTCGTACTCGACGACCGGCCGGCCGCGATCAGTGGCAGCCTGGGTCTCGTGCTCAGCCCGGCGAACGCTCCCGGCGACGCGGACGAACTGTTCCGGCACGCCGACTCCGCGATGTACCGGGCGAAACGGCACGGCGGCGGTGTCGCGGTGTACGACCCGGGCACCGACGCCGACCAGCCGGACGACCGGTTGGAGCTCTTCGCCGACCTGCGGGTCCTGGTGGAGACCGGCGACCCGGAGGGCCGGCTGGAGCTGCACTACCAACCGCAGCTGCGCCTGCGTGACGGCCTGGTCACCGGCGTCGAGGCGCTGGTCCGCTGGCAGCACCCGACCCGCGGGCTGATCATGCCGGAAACCCTCCTGCCGGTCGCCGAGCGCGGCGGCCTGGCGGTCGCGCTCACCTATCACCTGCTGACGGTGGCCGCGCGGCAGGCGGCGGGCTGGCTGGCCGGGGGCTGGCAGGGCCGCGTGTCGGTCAACGTGCCGACCGGCGCGCTCGACGACGAGAGCTTCGCCGAGAACGTCCTCGCGACGATCGGCGCGGCCGGGCTCCCGCCCCACATGCTGCGGCTGGAGCTGACCGAGACCGGCATCATGGCCGAATCCGCAACCGCCGTGGACACCCTGCGCCGGATCAGCCGGAGCGGCGTGACCGTGTCGGTCGACGACTTCGGCACCGGGTTCAGCTCGCTGGTGCAGCTGCGGGACGTGCCGGCCGACGAGCTGAAGATCGACCGGACCTTCCTCGGCAACCTCACCCCGGGCACTCCGGACGAGGTGATGGTGCGCACCTCGATCGACCTGGGGCACAACCTCGGCCTGGAGGTGGTGGCCGAGGGCGTGGAGGACGTGGCGACGCTGATCCACCTCCGCGACATGGGCTGCGACTACGCCCAGGGGTACGCGCTGGCCCGGCCGGTCCCCTCCTCCGAGCTGGTGGGCGCCTGCTGGGTCGCCGAGGCGACGATCGCGCGGACGCTCGGCTACGCCACGTCGTCACCGGCCCTCTGAGCAGGGTCGCCACCGGCCCTCCGTGCGGCGTCGTCGGCGGCCCGCTGAACCGCGTCGTCACCGGCCCGCTGCCGGCGCTGCAGGCGCAGCTGCTCCAGCCGGCGCCAGCGGTTGAAGACCTCGACGGCGGCCTCGACCGGTTCCGGGGCACGGCCGGCCTTCCACGGGCGGGGCAGGAACGATTCGGCGCCCAGCCAGAGCAGGTCACTCATCGGAACCGTGCCGCCGAGCATCCGCATCAGCTCCCCGGCCACCTGGAAGGCGTGGTCGCTACGCCGCCACTCCTCCAGCGTCGAGCCACCCTTAAGCAACTCTGCGTGATCGTCTGGATGCAGTTCCATGTGCGGCAACCCTTCGCGGCAGCTTAAAACACCAGGTCAGGCTGGCACTCTGACGGCGCGAAGGCGAAACTGTCAATACCACGTAGCGTAGTCGAGGACGAAGATCACCTGCTGTCGAGCCCTTTCCTCAGGCCCGGGCGGAAAAAGCCGATAGTCTCAGCGTGATCGGGAGCGGATCGATACGGCACGACCCGGTGCTCGCTGTGGCAGCGGCGTGGACCCTTCTCGGGACCGCACTGTTCTTCATCCTCGACGGCCACTCGGACACCCAGGTCAACGTGTACTGGGCGTTCCAGGTACCACTCGACGCGCTCCTCGCGTACTCCTCGTGGCGGGTCTTCCGGATCGCCACCGGCGCCATCCGCAGATTCTGGCGGTTCATGGCCATCGCGGGCACGCTGTTCACCTTCGGCGACATCGTCCAGACCCTCACCTCGTTCTGGGAACGTGACGAGTGGTCGACCGCGGGCGGCACCGTCCAGTCGACGTGTTTCGCGGTCGGGCTCAGCCTCATCGTGATCGGCATGCTGATCCATCCGCACGCCGGGCGCAGCGGCAAGGACCGCCTCGCGTTCTGGCTCGACTCGGCGACCGTCCTGGTCGGCGGCGCCGTGGTGGCCTGGTGCTTCGCGATCAACTCGGAGGATCGCGAGACCAACCTGATCGGCGCGCTGTTCGGCGCCGCGGTCACGCTCACCTCGGCGTTCGGCGCGGTGAAGATGATCCTCAGCGGCAACGCGCCGATGCACCGGCACGCGGCCGTCCCGCTGATCCTCGCGGCCGTCGTCAACGCGGCCGGCCTGTTCGCCACACCCGAAGCCGACGGGGCACTGCCGGCCTACGCCTACGCCATCCGGTTCCTGCCGTCGCTGCTCATCGCCGTCGGCCCGCGCGTGCAGGAGATCATCGCGCAGTTCGACCAGTACGCCTTCGGCTCACGGCGGCGCAAACCGTACAGCCTCCTGCCGTACGGATCGATCCTGGTCGTCTTCTCCGTCATGATCGTCATGCTGTCGCAGAACGAGGACAAGGACGCCCGCCTGTGGGGCACGGTCGGCGGCCTCGGTGTCATCGTCGGCCTCGTGGTGGCCCGGCAGCTGCTCGCCTTCCACGACAACAAGCGGCTCATCGGCCAGCTCGACACCACCCTCACCGAACTGCGCGAACACGAGACCCGGCTACGGCGGCAGGCACTCTTCGACGATCTGACCGGACTCGCCAACCGCACCCACTTCCGCGAGGAGGTCGACGCGACCCTCGCCGACGCCGAACCCGGCAGCGTGTCCGTGCTGCTGATCGACCTGGACGGGTTCAAGGGCGTCAACGACACCCTCGGGCACGCGGCCGGTGACGCCCTCCTCGCCGGGGTCGCCGAGAAGATGCGCGCCGCGGTCCGCACCGGGGACCTGCCGGCCCGGCTCGGCGGTGACGAGTTCGCCGTACTGCTGCGCGACTGCGATGCCTGCGACGCGGAACGCACCGCCCAGCGCATCCTGCAGGCGCTGACCGAACCGATCATGATCGACGGTGCGCCGGTGCGCGCCAACGCCAGCATCGGTGTGGCCAGCGCGGAGGAGGGCGACGACCTGCGGACGCTGCTGCACGCCGCGGACACCGCCATGTACGCGGCCAAGCACGAAGGCAAGGGCACCTGGATGCGCTACGACCACAGCATGCTGGCCGCCTGACACATTCTTCATGATCAGTCGTTGCTGTCGACGTGAGTTTCTCGTTCCGGCACGGCGACGTGGCCGTGCACATCACCGTCGACCCGGCGGACGGCCACAGCGCCTGCCGCCTGCCGGGCGCCACCACCGGCGGTGAGACGATCCTCTACCCGCCGGCGCACGCCGACCTGGTCCTGCCGGTCACCGACCCCGGCGACGTCGAGCTGCACTACCGGCCCGGTCTCGGCAGCTGGCGCTCCGGCCTCAGCGAGAGCGAGTTCAGCCGCTACGCGGGCATCCCGTACGGTCTGCTCGGGCGCCACCTGGTGATGTTCCTGTGCACCGAGGCGTTCCGCTGCCGTACCCGCACGATCAACCTGCACCCGCACCGCGTCTACGCGTTCCTGGCCGCCCTGGGCTCCCTCTCCGAACAGACCGTCCGCGGCGGCTGGTTCACCGAACTCGAGGGCCAGCTCCAGCGCACCCTCCGCCACGGCTGGATCGGCGAACAGCCCGGCGCCACCGGAACCCTCGTCTCCACCCGCAGCCGCCGGAACCACGGCCTTCTCGACTCCACCGCGGCATGCCCACCGGTGATCACCCTGGACGCCGAGTTCGCCAAGTCGGCCCTCCGCTGGATCCCCCTCGACAGCGAAGCCGTCCGCGTCCTCAGCCGCCACTCGTGCACGGCCCTCGACGTGTACGCCTGGCTCACCTACATCGGCACACACCTCGACGAGGCACGCGAGTTCACCTGGGAATCCGTGCACGCCCGCTTCACCGCGCTCCCGCCCGCCGGGGGCCTCTCCCCCGCGGCCGGTGCCTCTTCCGCCGGTGATCCGGCCGCCTTCCGGCCCGTCTTCGAGGCCTGCCTGGAGGAGATCCGCAAGGTCGCCGCCATCCGTCGGTCACCGCCGACGCCTCCGGCGTCCAGATCCGCCCGGCCTCCGGGTGCGTCGGCTCGCTCCAGAGCGCGTGGCCTCTCCCTCGCTGACCCCCATCCGGTACGAGCCACGAACAGAACCGTCCCCTACACCGCGACGCCAGCCGGCCACCGGATCACAGCGCGACCGCCGGGCGTATGCGACGGTCACCGGGCCACCCGCCCACCGGCCACGCCGGCACACCAGCCGTCCCCGTGTCATCGGCTGGTGTGCCGGCGCCCATCCCTCCGCCGCCGCGTGCCCCGTCGGGGTCAGAGGCGGCGGAAGACACTGACGACCTTGCCGAGGATGACGGCGTCGTCGGCGGGGATCGGCTGGTAGGCCGGGTTTCTCGGGAGCAGCTCGGTGTGGCCGTCACGACGGCGGAAGACCTTGACCGTGGCCTCGTCGCCGATCATCGCGGCCACGATCTCCCCGTTCTCGGCGACCGGCTGCTGACGGATCACGACGACGTCACCGTCACAGATCGCGGCGTCGACCATCGAGTCTCCCTTGACGTTCAACGCGAACAGCGTGCCACCGCCGACCATCGCCGCCGAGACGGTCAGATGGTCCTCGACGTGCTCCTCCGCCAGGATCGGTGCGCCGGCGGCGATGGCGCCCAGCAGCGGGATCGTCACCAGCCGCCGCTCGGTGCCCGGCCGCTCAGCACCCCCGAACCGGCTCCCGTCATCGGGCCGCCCGCCGCCGGCTGTCCGGTGCTCGGGCGCGGGCCGGCACAGCTCGACCGCGCGGGAGTTGTTGGGCTGCCGACGGATCAGGCCGTGTTTCTCGAGGACGCCGAGCTGATAGGAAACGGACGATGGCGAGACCAGCCCGACGGCGGCGCCGATCTCCCGGACCGTCGGTGGGTAGCCACGCTCCCGGACCCACTCCTCGATCACCGCGAGGATGCGCAGTTGGCGGACGGTCAGAAGAGGACGACGATCTGCACCGCTGTCGATGCTCATGGCGGCACCCTACCCCATGATTAGATCAGATGTACTAATCGTGACCGGAAACCGCACGTTCGGGGGACACCGGGCCGGGCCCGACGCCCGATGTCCTCGGGGCCGTGACTGGCCAGGATCATCCGATGCCGACCATCTGGGAGTACGCGGACCAGGTCGCGGCGGGTGACACCGGTTCCTGGCTGGCCGCCACCCGGCGCACCGCCATCCTGCTCGCACCGACGCACCCCGTGATCACCCTGCCGCGGCGGGTTCCGGTGCACCAGGTACTCGTGCAGACGACCTCGCTCGTCGTCTACGGGCGCACCTTCGGCTCCCGGGTCCCCGGCCACATCGTCTCCGGCCCGGAACTCGCGGCCTGGGTCACCGAACACGCCCTGCCCGGCCCGAACACCGCGCCCGGCAACCTCGCCTCCGCGGTCCGGCGACTGCTCGACACGGTCGCCGGCATGCTCCGGGCCGCCGGGCACCAGGTCCCCGACCCGGGACTGCGCTCCCTGCACCGGCACTCCCAGGACCCGGTGATCCAGCAGTGGCACGACCTCACCGACGTCGACGACGCCTTTCCCGGCCCCCTACTCTGCCTCGGCGTAGCCGCCATGTCCGACACCTTCGGCCCGGCCATCGTCTGACTTCGGCGGCGGGGCTCCGCGCCCGGGAACCGTCGCCCAGTCACCGGTCTCCGGATGGTGCGGGGGGATGAATGCCGGCGGACCGGAGGGACGGGGTCCCTATGCTTCGCGCATGACACGGTTCACGGGGATCGCAGACCTGCTCGCGCGGGACGAACTCGGCACCAGTGGGTGGCACACCGTCGACCAGTCCCGGATCGATCGGTTCGCCGAGGTCACCGGCGATCGGCAGTGGATCCATGTGGATCCGCGGCGGGCGGCCGGCGAAGGGCCGTTCGGCGGCACGATCGCACACGGGGCGCTCACGCTCTCGCTGTGCGTCACGTTCCTCACCGAGATCCTGCACGTCGACGGGGTGACGTTCGTCGTCAACGGCGGCTTCGACAAGGTCCGGTTCCAGGCGCCGGTCCGGGCCGGGGCGCGATTGCGCGGTGTGGTGCGTCTGCTGGAGTCGCGGCCGCTCGGGTCCGGCGCGCGGATCGTCGTGCGTACCCGGGCCGAGATCGAAGGCGAGAAGCGGCCGGCCTGCGTGGCCGATCAGGTGCTCGCCCTCTACACCGGGCCGGGCCCCTCCGCATGAGCCCCGGAGTCACCCGCGGGTACGGCTCAGGAGTTCGCCGGGGCGGGGGCGGCCGCCTGGAGGGAGCCGATACGGAGGGCCGCGATCCCGATGCCCCGCCCGTCGGCCTCCGGGAGGTCCACCGAGTCGGCGGCCACGCCGGTGGAGTCCGGGTCGGCGATGAACTGCCAGGCCACCCCGACACCGCAACCCCGGCCGCCCGCGGTGCAGGAGTCCCACTGGAGGAGGGAGCGGGCACTGGCGCCGGGTTGCAGGACGATCGCCGGTCCGGCCTCGCCGACCTTGCGGGTGGGCACCTTCACGATCTCGCCGGGCGGCGTGACCAGGGCGACGTCCGCCCAGCCCTGGATCCGGCAGGCGCCGCCGGCGGTGTTGGTGAGAGTCAGTACCGCTTCGCGCACCGGGGAACCGCCCTGTCCGGTGACGGTTCCGGCCAGGTCGTCGGTGAGGCAGTCGGGACCCGGTACGGCGGTGTCCACGGCACCCGCGGCGGCCTCGGTGGCACCGCCACCACCGACGAGGGCGACGGCGACACTCGTGACGAGCAGGGCCGGGGTGAGGGCCATGAACGTCCGGAGGGCGATGGAGCGCGGGCTGTTCCGTGTCATGGCGGTTACTCTTCCGAAGGCGCCGGGCCGTTGATCGACCCGGCTCGACGGCTGGCACGAAGCCGGTAGCGACATCCCGTGTGGAGGATCGAAAGACATGCCCCAACCCTGGTCACGGACCGTTGACCTGCTCGGCCGGGAGCGGATCCATGACATCGTCGTCGTGGCGATCCAGGATCCGAAGGCCCCGGAGGAGCCCGCGGATCCGATGGGTGAGGTCTACCTGCGGCTCGACCACGGCTATCTGAGGTTCTCCTCGGTGAACGGTCACGGTGGTCTGCTCGCCGAGCACCTGGGCGCCCTCGATCTCCAGTCCTACCGTGACGAGTTCCCGGGCAACGTGGTCATCCCGGTCCGGGTGGGCAACCACTTCATGGGCGAGGCGTGGGAGACGCGGTGCGTCCGGATCGAGTACCTCACCAATGAGGAGTCGGACCTCGATCAGGGCATCGTGCGCAGCGTCGAGCTGGTCCTCGAATACGGCCACCGGATCGTCCTCGACCCGATGTACACCTGGGGTGTGCGCGTGGGTAACACCGACCCGTGGCCGGATGCGATCACCGAAGGGCCGTGGACGTTTCAGCGTCACTCGGTCGACTGCCCGCCTCCGCCAGGGGCGGCGCACGGCGTACCGAAGGACTGAGGGTCGCCGCGATCGCGGCGCCGAGCATGATCGCGGACAGCGACCACAGCGAACCCGTCGTGCCGGCCCAGGTCAGCATCAGGCCACCGGCCAGGGATGCGATCGGCATGACACCCCAGGTCAGCGTGCCGGCGGCGCTCATCACCCGGCCGAGCAGCTCGTTCGGGACCACGACGCCCGCATAGGTGAAGATCACCACGTTCCAGAGCGGGCCGACGAATGCGGTGAGCGCCCCGATCATTCCGATCTGCCAGGGGCTCGTGGTCAGCAGGAACAGGGGCAGCAGCGCGGCCCACACCCAGTTGACGCCGACCAGGACCGTGCGGAACGACACGATGCGATGCAGGCGGCCCGCCGCGAACGCGCCCAGCAGCCCGCCGGCACTGTAGACGCCGAGCATCAGGCCGATGTCCGATGCGGATCCGCCCTGCCGGCCGGCCAGCACCACCAGGACCAGGATCAGTGCCTGGAAGACGAAGTTGCTGGCCGCGATCAGCAGCATCGACGCCCGGATCAGCGGGTTCCGCCAGACGTACCGCAGGCCGGTGACCGCCGCACGCACCAGCGGCTCGGCCGGGCCCTCCGGGGGCTTCTGCAGATCACGGCGGAGGAAGAGCAGGCCCACGGCGGCGATGAGATAGGAGATGCCGTCGATCAGGAACGGTGCCGCCCGGTCCAGTCCGAACAGGGCGCCGCCGATCGGTGGGCCGGCCAGAGTGGCGCCCCGGCTGCGCGCCTCGTTCGCCGCGATCGCCGTCGCCAGCTGGCCCGGTGGGACGACCATCGGCAGGGCGGCGTCCTGGGCGAGCCCGAAGAAGACGAAACACACACCCTGGATGAACGCGACCACACACAACTGGGCGATCGTGAACAGGCCGGACCAGATCGCCAGCGGGACGCTCAGCAGCGCCACGGCGGCGACGATCTCGCTGATCAGCAGGATGAGCCTGCGGTTCCAGCGGTCGACGAGCGGGCCGGCCGGCAGGTTCGCGATCAGGTGCGGCAGGGTGCCCGCCGCGCCGACCAGACCCGCGTCGAGCGGTGAGCCCGTGGTGGCCAGGACCAGCAGGGGTGTGGCCGTGCTGCTGATCGCGGCGCCCAGGCTGGAGATCACCTGGCCGCTCCAGAGCAGGGTGAAGTCGCGGTTGCGCCAGAGCGACGTCACGACGGCGTGGGGAACGCGTTGAACAGGACGGTGATCAGGCGGGCCCCGTCGGAGGCCTCGGCGGGGTAGCGATGCCAGCGGCTCATGAAGGCGACGTACTCCTCGGTGAATCGGGCCAATTCCTCGGCGGTGAGGGTGGTGGTGCTGTTCGAGTGCATGGCCGCCTCACCGAAGGCGCCGAACGACTGCGGGTCGGCCAGGAAGGTGTGCAGGTCCTGCTGGGCCTGGTCCATCCACCGGCGCCCGATCGCGTCGGCTGCCGCGGCGATCGCCGGATCGTCCGACTCGAACGGCAGGCGCAGGTCGAGCGGGATCGGCTTCCAGTAGCGGCGGCGGCCGGCGGACCGGTCGGTGTCCTCCTCGATGAACCCGAATCGCTCCAGCTGCCTCAGGTGGTAGCTGGTGGCACCCCGGTCGGCCTCGAAGCGGGCGGCGAGGTCGGCGGAGGTGGCCGGGCCGAATCGGTTCAGGTGGGTGAACATCTGCTGCCTCAGCGGGTGGGCCAGTGCCTTCAGCGAGTCGATGTCCGTCAGGTTGCGGCGCATGAGTGAGAAGATATCTTTGCAAAGACTTCTTCTCAACCCCCGTGTCAGTGAGAAGTCACCGATGACCCCGAAGGTTCCGGCTGGTTCTCACCGCTGTCTCAGCGGTGCTGAGAGACCGGTGAGAACCAGCCGAGGTCTTCGGTCGGTCGCTGAGGCAGCGGTGAGAACCAGCCAGGGCCTTCGGGGCGCTGAGACAGCGGTGGGAACCAGCCGACTACTGCGGACCGCTGAAACTGCGATGCGAACCAGCCGAGGGCTCCGGACTCCTGAGACAGCGGTGGGAACCAGCCGGGAAGAGGGTGGGCCGCGCGGGCCGGAGACGTCGGGTCGACGGTGGTATCAGCGGACGAACAGCAGGAAGAGACCCGCCCAGGTGCACGCGATCATGAAGAGGACCAGCGGCAGTTCGTCGGCCACCACGGCGAGGGTAGGGCGCCGCGCGGCGGACGTCAGCGAATGGTCGTGGGCGACGATCACGCCGATCGCGTGCCCGATCAGGATCAGCGCGATCTGCGCCGTGGCGATCGCGGCCGGTGCCGGCTGGGGATCCCAGCCGGCCGTCGGGAGGCCGAACAGCAGCAGGACGCCGCGTGGGGCCTCGACGATCAGCAGGGACAGATAGTGGGCCAGCGTGTAGCCGACCGCGATCGGGATCAGCGACAGGGAGACGTCTACGCGGCCGGCGGTCCAGCGGACGGCCAGGAAGACCAAGGCGCAGAGCAGGACGAGGGCGGCTGTGCCCGGCAGCAACGGTGACCCGGCGCGCTCGATCACATCAGCCCAGACGGGGGACGCCGAAACGCTGTCGAAGACGGTCGACCCCCACCAGACCGCGATGAATCCGGCGATCCCGGCAGCGGCAAGCGGAGTGGCGGCGGTGCCGGAGGCGGTCGCGGCGGCGGTAGCTGTGGCGGCGGTGCTGGCGACGCTGGTGGTGGTGGCGTTGGCGGCGCTGGCGGCGCTGGTGGTGGTGGCGGCGGTATTGGCGGCGGCGGACGGTATCGGGAGCGGTGGGGCGGCGGCCAGACCGGAGAGCGGCTGCCGGTGGCGGAGCGGGCTCAGACGGCCGGCCAGGGCGGAGTAGACCTCGAAACAGTCGCCGCGAGCGAACCACTCCTCGCCCCGGTAGAGCGCGAGGATCACCTGGCTCAGGGCGTACCCCGTGATCCATAGGCCGACCGCGACCGGATCGCCGTGGTGCGGCACCAGCAGCTCGAACCAGACGAATGCCAGCAGGAACGCGGTCGCCGGCCAGGATGAGCGGGGGCGGCCGGGTGGCAGCGGGCGCAGCCCGTGCCGCGGCAGCCCCAGCAGGGTGAAGATCGTGCGCAGAGGGTTCACCGCCCGCCACACCGGCCCGAAGATCACGCTGATCGGAATCAGTCCCACCCAGAGCCAGACGAAGAGGGCGTGCGCCGCCGGGTTCCCGTCGCGCGGGCCGGCGACGGCGAACCCCGTGACATACAGAGCCAGCACCAGCACCGGGTAGCGCAGCCATCGGGCCACACCGAACCGGCGCGGTTCGGACGGTTTCAGCCGCGGCGTGCGCCACCAGAGCGCGGCGATCAGAAACGACACCACGACGGTCGCGGCGCCGGCCTGCAACACCAGATCGAGCGGCAGCGGCAGCCCTTCGGCGCTGCCCACCCCATGCGCGAGCGGCGCCAGCGGTCCGGTCACGGTCGTCCCTCTTTCACCAACCACGAGGGGGTACGCCGTGCACAGCCCCCGACCGCAACCACCCCGCCCGTGGCGCCAAGGGTGTCACGCCTTACCTGCCGTAGGCGACTGCTCCGGAGAGACCACCCCGACATCGCCGCCCGCCCCGGCGACCGACCCACTCCCAGCAACCGCGCTGTCCTCAGCGACCGACCCCCTCGCAGCGGCCGACCCGCTCTCAGCAACCGACCCGTCCACAGCAACCGATCCACTCACAGCAACCGACCCGTCCACAGCAACCGATCCACTCCCAGCAACCGACCCGTCCTCGGCGACCGAACCACTCCCAGCAACCGACCCGTCCACAGCAACCGATCCACTCACAGCAACCGACTTACTCTCGGCGGCCGATCCATCCACAGCGACCGACGCACTCCCGGCGACCGACCCACTGCCAGCAACCGGCCCGCCGGCAGGCTCGCCGGTGGGTGAACCGCTGTCACCGGCGGCTTTCCGGGCCAGGTCGCCAAGCACTCGGGCGCCGGCCACGGCAACGCCCGCGCCGAGCCCGAGGGCCAGAGCGACCAGGATGCGCTCGATCACCGCCGGACCTTCGAACGGGAGGACGGCGCGATGGAACGAGGTGACGTCCGGGAGGACGAAGACCGCGGTCAGGGCCGCTCCCCCGCAGACCGCCAGAACGCCCGCCGGCCGGCCGCGGAAGGTGGTCACCGCGCCGCCGATGATCAGGGGCCAGGCGAGGAGGTTGATGCCGGCGGCGCTCAGGAACGTGCCGGCCGGTGGGGCGGACTCGACGGCCAGGGTGGAGCCGATCACGTGGGCGATCGAGGCGGTGGCCGCGACGGCTCCGGCGGTGGCGAGCAGGAGGTCGGCCCGGCGGGTCCGGCGGGACAGCAGGACGGTCGCCGTGGCGGTGAGGGCGGCCGCGAGCCACCAGAGTGGGGCGGCGGGGCGCCGCTCGCCGACGAGGGTGCCGGTGACGACGACGGTGGTGCCGGCGGCGTCCAGCGGGATCGTCCACGAGACGGTCTTCCCGGCGGCGACCGAGCGGCCGTCCGGGGTGGAGCGTGTGTCGATCCAGGTCAGCTCGGCGCCGGGTGGGATCGTGGCGGGTGTGGCCGTACCGCCGCCGGGGTTGATCGTCACCGGGCCGGTCGTGCCGTTGCGCAGCCGCAGCCGTGCGCCGTCCTCGATCGCGGTGATCTCCAGGCCGGGGACCGCGGGGAGCACCGAGACGACCCGCCCCCGTGCGTCGGTGGCCGTGAGGCCGCCCGCGTGCGCCGCCGCGGGCCCACCGGTGACGGCGAGCACGCCGGCCACCGCGAGCAGCGCGGACAGCATGCGAACAGCCCGGCGGCGACCCGGGGACAGGGCGGAGCGGGGCGGGTGGGGGTGGATCACCTGGGCAGGTGCTGGACGCTGCGGGCGACCAGCACGGTGGCGGCACCGGTCAGGGCGGTCAGGGTCAGCAGGCCGGTCACCATGTGGATGTTGAACCCGGTGCCGCCCTCCTGGATCTTGCCGACGAGCAGCACCGTACCCCAGGCGACCGGGGGTGTGACCAGGCCGAACAGGATCCAGCGGCCGTTGCTCGGGATCTTCAGGAGGGGGGTGACCAGGCGCCACACGACCTCGATGGCGAAGGAGACGGCGGCCAGGGTCAGCGCGGGCCACCAGTCGTCCTTGGAGTCGAACATCAGGTGCATGAGCACGGCGATGATCGCGACCAGGACGGACGGGAGACCGAGCGGGAGTGGCCAGCGGCGGCCGATGACGATGAACGGCAGGAGCAGCAGGATGGTGCTGACGACGTAACCGTGGACGAGCTGGGCGTCCGGCGAGAAGATCGGCACCGGCTCGTGACCGCTGCCCAGGTGGCGGAAGCCGATCGCCGAGGCGTGCAGTGAGTAGATGTGGACCGGCAGGACGGCGAACAGGGTGGAGACGCCGACCAGGAAGCCGCCGCTCAGGCCGAGCCGGTCACCGGGGCCGGCGGCGAGCATCAGCGACGGGCCCATGGCGACCAGGGCCATGCCGAGGATGATGAACTCGTGGCTGGGGCTGACGAAGATCTCCATGTCGCGCTCGATGCCCCAGATGTTGTGCCACAGCGTGTCGACACCACCGCCGACCAGCAGGAACGCCATCCCGGCCAGGGGCAGGCGCAGGGCGTTGGGCAGGGCGAGCACCGACCGGTAGGTGGGGATGCCGGGCAGCCGGGACCGCATGATCCAGAGCAGGGTGAACCCGGAGGCGGCGATGCCGGAGTAGAGCACGCCGTGCCACGGCGTCCAGAACGTCTCCAGCTCGGGGGTGGTGGCATGCGCATACGCGTCGAGCTGCAACCCGATGACCAGCCAGGCGCCGGCGACCAGCAGCACCCATCGCTCGCGAGCGGTGAACGACGCCCCCGCGTCCTCCGTGGGCCGTGCCCGTTCCACGGATGTCGTCACGATAACCACTCCTCTGTTCGAATCCGGCGACCGTAACCTACATCGCGCGTGTTACATGAATCGATCCCCTCGCACCACCCTTTGGTCAACGCCGTTCTGATAGCGCTCCACCAGCAGGAAAGCGCTTGCCTACATCGACGCTCCTTGATTGAATGTGTCGTCATGCAGATCCAAAGGAGAACGTTGCTCCGCGCCGGCGTCGGCGGGGCGATCGCCGGTGCCCTCACTCTCGCCGAACCGGCCCTCGCCGGTCACCGGCCGACCGTCTTCGTCGCCGGGGACTCGACCGCCGCCACCTACGCGGTCGCCGACCACCCCCGGGCCGGCTGGGGACAAGCCCTGCCCGTCTTCCTGCACCGCCACGTCCGGGTGGTCAACGAGGCGCTGTCCGGGGCCAGTTCCAAGAGCTTCGCCGACCTGGGCCGCCTCGACCGGATCCTCGCCGCGATCCGGCCCGGCGACGTGCTGCTCGTGTCGTTCGGGCACAACGACCAGAAGACCACCGATCCGGCCCGCGGCACCCTCCCGTGGACCACGTTCCAGGAGTATCTGCGGCTCTACCTGGACGGGGCGCGCGCCGCCCGCGCCCGGCCGATCCTGGTCACCCCGGTCGAGCGCCGACGGTTCACCGCGGACGGCACGCCGTATCCGTCGCACGGCGAGTACCCCGACGCGATGCGTGCCCTCGCCGAGGCGACCCGCACCCCGCTGATCGACCTGACCGCGCTGTCGTTCCAGCGGTGGGGCGCGCTCGGTCCGGAGGCCACCAAGGAGGACTTCCTGTGGCTGGAGGCCGGTGAGTCGGTCAACCACCCGGACGGGGTGCAGGACAACACGCACTTCCAGGCGCACGGCGCGATCGAGGTGGCCCGGCTCGTGGTCGCGCACGGTCGCGGGATCCCCGGCCGGGACGGGCGCGCACTGCGGCGTACCGCCATCCCCGACGACGTGCTGCGCTGGCCCGCCACCCGCCCGGCCGAGAGCTGATGTCGCGCGGGGTCCGACCGGGCCCCGCGCCCGGGTTATGGTCGGCTCATGACCCAGCCTGCGACGCACACCCTGGACGCTCCCGGCGCTGTCATCACCTACGACGTACGCCCGCCGTCGGCGCCGTCCGCGGAGCCGCCTCTGATGCTGATCGGCTCGCCGATGGACGCGAGCGGTTTCGCCACCCTGTCCGGGCACTTCAGCGACCGGACCGTGATCACCTACGACCCGCGGGGCACCGCCCGTAGTGAACGCACCGACCCGGCCCCGGAGTCGACGCCCGAGCAGCACGCCGACGACATCCGTCGCGTCATCGAGGCGGTCGGCGGCCCGGTCGACCTGTTCGCCAGCAGCGGCGGCGCGGTCAACTCCCTCGCGCTCGTCGCCGCCCACCCGGACCTGGTCCGCACGCTCGTCGCCCACGAGCCGCCGGCGGTCCGGATGACACCCGACCACAAGGACGCCGAGGCCGCCGTGCTCGGCATCCGCAGCCTGTACGAGCGGTCCGGCCTCGGCCCGGCGATGGTGAAGTTCATCCAGATCGTCTCGCTGCAGGGCCCGGTGCCGCCCGGTTTCGCCGAGGAGATCGGCCCCGACCCGTCCGCGTTCGGCCTGCCCACCGAGGACGACGGCACCCGCAACGACGCGCTGCTCGGCCAGAACCTGGTGACCTGCTGCCTCTACGAGCCCGACTTCGATGCTCTGCGGGCCGCACCGACCCGCATCGTCATCGGCGTCGGCGCCGAATCGGCGGGCGAACTGGCCCACCGCAGCGGCCTGGGCGTCGCCGAGCGGCTCGGCCTCTCCCCCACCGTCTTCCCGAGCAACCACGCCGGCTTCCTGGGCGGCGAGTACGGCCAGCACGGCGACCCGGTCCCGTTCGCCACCACCCTCCGCCAGGTCCTGGCGACCTGACGAGGGTCAGGCCGAGTCGAACAGGTCTTCCAGCATGGCCCGCGACCTGGCAGGCAGGGGTTCGTTCGGAAAGAACCGCTCGCTTGCCGCGCCACCGACGATGAACAGGTCAGCCACCACGCCGCGGCGCACCAGTCGATCACCGAGCGGTGAAGGCACGCTCCAATTCTGCTCAGCCGAGCAGGGCGTCGTCGGTCATGCGGCCTCGAGGTCCCGAGCGGAGAGGTAGACACCATGCTTCCGGAAGGCTGCGGGCGCCCAGACGAGCGCCTCCATCCGCTTCGACCGCAGTGACGACGGAAACCACGGCGTCTCGAGCGTGCGCGTCTGAGTCCAGGCAGGAGGGGCAAGGTCGTGCTGCTCCGCGATCGCCGCGAGCAGTACATCCCAGTTGGGCTCACCTGTCAGAGCGGGCTCACCGGCGAAGAGCGGTGGCTGCCGATCGGCGGGCTCCCAGCGATACTCCTCCAGGAACTCCCAGACGTACTTCCATCTGACCTTCTCATCGGTCTCCCGCGAGAGGTGACCGGCGAGGCCGGCCATCGTCATCGGCTGGTAGCTCATGATCACCTCATTCGTCGAGTACACCGCGGCGCCCTCGATCCTATGACGGCCGTCGGCCGGTCCGGCGGAGGGCGGGGACCAGGCCCCGCGGGAGATAGAGGACGCAGACGATCAGGAGTACGGCGTAGACCGCGTAGGAGAGGACACTCGGCGCGTAGTCCGGCATGCCCGGCTGGGTGCCCAGCGTGTTCAGGACCTGGACCAGCAGGATGATCACGGTGGCGCCGACGACCGGGCCGGCGATCGTGCCGAGGCCGCCGACCACGGCCATCACCACGAACTCGATGGAGAGCAGGACCGGGAACGAACCCGGGGACAGGTAGCCCAGGTAGAAGGCGTAGACGCCGCCGGCCAGGCCGGCCATCGCGGCGGACAGGGTGAAGACGGCGAGGCGGTGACGGCCGATCGCCACCCCGCTGGCGGCCGCCGCGGTCTCGCTGGTCGCGGCGGCACGGAGGGCGCGGCCGGGGCGGGAGTCGACGATGTTGCGCGCGATCAGCAGGGCGGCGGCCAGGACCAGCCAGGCGGCGTACGCGTAACCGAGATCGCGGAGTTCGACCCCGAGGACGGTGAGCCGTGGAATGCCCTGGAGCCCGATGGCACCGCCCGCCCAGTCGGCCTGTGCCAGCAACGACAGCAGGATCAGCTGGACGGCGAGGGTCGCGAACGCCAGGTGGTGGCCGCGCAGGCGCAGCAGCGGGGCGCCGAGGAGCACCGCCGCGACGGCCGCGGCCACCGGGGCGAGGGCCAGGCCGAGCAGCGACGGCACGCCGTGGACCGCGGGCAGCGCCGCCGCGTACGCGCCGATGGCGTAGAAGGACGCCTGTCCCAGCGAGACCTGTCCGGCGTACCCCATCAGCAGCGAGACGCCGACGGTGACCGTGGCCGCCAGCAGGAGCAGCACGAACGTCGCGAGATGGCGCTCCGGCAGGAGCGGCGGCAGGGCCAGCGTGAGCACCGCGACCACCGCGATCGCCCACCGGTTCACCGTGCCGCCCCGGCCGCGTGCGGGCGGAACCGGCCCACTCATCGGGCGGTCTCCGGGACCGGGCCGGTGCGGGCCGCCTGGACGATCATGACGGTGAGCATCAGCACCAGGGCGACCTCCATCTGGTAGGCGCCGCCGCCGTAGCCCGCGACGAGCGTCTGGGTGACGCCGAGCAGCAGGCCGCCGGCCAGGGCGATCATCGGCCGGGTCAGGCCGCCGAGGACCGCCGCGGCGAAACCGTTGACGATCAGGGTGACGTCGCTGTCGAACGTGACCTGCTGGACCGGTGTGGTGAGGACCCCGGCCAGGCCGCCGAGCGCGCCGCCGATGGTGAACGCGAGCAACCCCATCCGGCGGACGTCGATGCCGACGACCTGCGCGGCGTAGCGGTTGGAGGCGCACGCGGTCAGTGCCCGGCCCAGGTCGGTGCGGGCGAAGAACCACGCCATCAACGCGAACACTGGTGCGGTCACGGCGAGGATCAGCAGGTAGTGGGCGGGAAGGCGGGCGCCGGCCACCTCGGCGACCCCGGTCAGGCCCGGGAAGGAACGGGGCTGGTCGCCCCAGATCAGGACCTCGACGGCGTACGCGAGAACGCCCAGCCCGAGAGTGACGATCAGCGAGGTTCCGGGGCTGGTGCCGGGGCGGCCGATCGCGACGACGCCGACGATCAGGCCCGCGAGCGCGCCGAGGGCCACGCCACCGAGCTCGGCGACGCCGTGCGGGAGGCCGGCAGCGAGGAGGGTCGACGTGAGCAGGGCGGCGAGGACCGCGAACCCGCCCTGCGCGAAGTTGACGACCCGGGTCACCCGGTAGATCGCGACCAGTCCACTGGCGACCAGCGCGAACCCGGCCCCGATGCCGAGCCCGGTGATCAGGTATCCGATCAGGTCACTCATCGCGCGCCTTTTCCGGCTGGTCGTCACCGCTGTCTCGGGTCCCCCGAGACAGCGGTGGGAGCCAGCCGGTCATGGGGTGACCGGGACAGCGGGGCGGGCCGGCCGGGGTCATGGGGTGACCGGGACGGGGGGCGGGCCGGCCGGAGTCATGGGGTCACCGTCACGTGGCCGCCGAGGTAGGCGGCGGTCACCCGCGGGTCGCGGGCCAGGGTGGCGGCGGGGCCGTGCAGGACGATGCGGCCGGACTCCAGGACGTAGGCGTGCCGGCACAGGTCGAGGGCGAGGCGGGCGTTCTGTTCGATCAGGAGGACGGACAGGTTCCGGGTGGCGTGCAGGTTCCGGAGGTGGCCGACCAGCGACGTGACGATCATCGGGGCCAGGCCGAGGCTCAGTTCGTCGATGACCAGGACCTCCGGGTCGGCCATCAGGGCCCGGCCGATCGCGACCATCTGCTGCTGGCCGCCGGAGAGGGTGCCGGCCCGGCGCGAGCGGATGGCGGCCAGGTCCGGGAGCAGGTCGTAGATGGGAGCGGTGTCGCGGCGACGTCTGCGCCAGGCGCCGAGACGCAGGTTGTCGTCGACGGTCATGTCCGGGAACATCTCGCGGCCCTCGGGGACGTGGGCCAGACGACCGTGGACGGTGATCGTGCCGGAGTCCGGGCGGATCAGGCCGCAGAGAGCTTTGACCAGGGTGGACTTGCCGGCTCCGTTGGCGCCGATCAGGGCGGTCATCTCGTTCTCGGCGACGGCCAGGGTCACGTCGTCGAGGGCGGTGGCACCGGCATACCGGACGGTCAGGTTGTCGATCTGGACGGCCCCGGTCATCCGGCGACACCTTCCACGCCGGGGTGGGGCTCGCTCGGGCGTACCGTCTCGGGTCCCAGGTATGCGGTTCTGACCTCGGGGTTTGCGCGGACCTCGGCGGGGGTGCCGTCGGCGATGACGCGGCCGAGGTCGAGGACGGTGATCCGGTCGGCGAGGCGCATGACGAAGGCGACGTCGTGCTCGACCAGCAGGATCGTGAGGCCTTCGGTGCGCAGACGGGTGATCAGGGTGGCGAGGTGTTCGCGTTCGGCGGCGCGCAGGCCGGAGGCCGGCTCGTCGAGCAGGAGCAGGCGCGGCTCGCCGCAGAGGGCGCGGGCCAGTTGGAGGGATCGTTGCTGGCCGAGTGGCAGCTCCTCGGCGGGGCGGTCCGCCCAGTCGGCGAGGCCGACACGGTCCAGGCAGGTCAGCGCCTTCTCCCGGATGCGGCGTTCGTCGCGGTGATGGCGGGGCAGGCGCAGGGCGGCGGCGAGGAACCCGGCGCGGGTGACGGCGTGCGCGCCGACCATGACGTTCTCGAAGGCGGTCATGCCGTGGAAGACGCGGGCGGTCTGGAAGACGACGCCGATGCCGCGCCGGTGGGCGGGGCGGCGCTCGACGCGGATGCCGTCGAGCGCCACCGTGCCGGTATCGGCGGCCAACTGGCCGCCGATCAGGGCGAACAGGGTGGATTTTCCGGCGCCGTTCGGGCCGATCACGGCCCGCAGCTCGCCGGCGGGGACGGTCAGGCTCACGTCGCGGACGGCGTAGACGCCCCCGAACGCGCGGGAGACCTTGTCGACGGTCAGTTCCACCGTCACTTGAACCGGCCTCTGGTGAAGTCGGTGGGTACGAACTTTCCGCCCTCGATCGTGTTGACCGCGATGAAGTCGGTGGTCAGGCCGGAGTGGTCGGTCGCGGAGTAGGTGTAGGTGCCGTTCGGGGTGGTGAGGGTCAGGCCTTCGAGGGCGTCGCGGACCTTCGCCCGGTCGGTGCCGCCGGCCTTCTCGATCGCGGCGGCCAGCAGTTTCACGCCGCTGTAGCCGTCCTGGGCGAACTGGGGTGGCGGGTAGCCGTACTTGGTGGTGAAGGCGCTGGTCAGCTCGTCGACGGCGGTCTTCAGCTCACCGGCGGGGAGGTGCTCGCCGACGACCCCGACCGAACTGGCGATGATCGCGCCGTCGGCGGCCGGGCCGGCCGGGTCCAGGAACAGTTTGCTGGCCTGCGAGCCGGTCAGCATCAGCGGGATGGTCAGGCCGGACGCGGCGTACCCCTTGGTGATCGCGACGGCCGGGGCGCCGGTCCCCCACAGCATCAGCGCCTGCGCGTCCGACGACCGGACGTGGGTGAAGATCGCGCCGAACTCGGTGGCGGTGGTCTGGAACTCCTCGATCGGGCCGAGGGTCACGCCGTACTGGGCGGCCTTGGCCTGCATGCCTTTGAAACCGGCGACCGCGTAGCTGCTCTTGGTGTCGTAGGCGACGGCGATCCTGGTCAGCTTCGCCGACTGGAGGTACTGCAGGGCGGCCTCGGCGTAGGTGCCGGACAGGGCGGGGACGACGAAGACGTACGGATGGATGGGGTTGACCTGCTCGTCGGCCGGGGTGAGCGAGACGTAGGGGATCTCCTCGCGGTCCACCAGCGGGATGGTGGCGAGCGCGGAGTTGCTGAACGGCGACCCGATGATGGCGTCGGAGCCGTCCTTCAACTCGTTGAACGCGAGGACCGCCTGGTCGGGCAGGCTCTTGTCGTCGCGGACGGACAGTTCGATCCGGCGGCCCCCGACGCCCCCGGCCGCGTTGATCTTCTCGACGGCGAGGGCCACGGATTTCTGATTCTCGGTGCCGAGCGGCGAGTAGTTGCCGGTGAGCGAGACGATCTGGCCGACCCGGATCGGGTCGTCGCCGTCGGCCGCCTCGTTGCCGCAGGCGGTCAGGGCTAGGGCGAGGGCCAGCAGGAGCGGCCCGGTTCTGCGCATGAGGAACCTCCTCGCTGAGGTTCATCGAAGTTAGGCTCTGTCTTCAACGGCCGTCAAGAAAGTGCCTAACATCTAGCGCATGCCGCCGAATCCCTCGACCCTGCTGCTCATGCTTCTCGGGGACTTCGTCCTGGACCGGGACGTGTGCGTGTTCTCCGGCAGCGCCATCGACGTCCTGGGCCGGCTCGGCGTCTCGTCGCACGCCACCCGGTCCACCCTGGCCCGGATGGTCAACCGGGGACTCCTGCGCCGCCAGCGGCACGGCCGGAAGATGTACTTCGGGCTCACCGACCGGGCCGCCGCGATCCTGCACGACGGCCGCTCCCGCATCTGGGAGACCGGCGCCGTCAACGACAGCTGGGACGGGACGTGGACGCTGCTCTGCTTCTCGCTCCCCGAATCCTGGCAGCGGCAACGGCACGACCTGCGGTCGCAGTTGGCGTGGTCCGGGTTCGGGCCGTTGCAGGGTGGACTGTGGATCGCCCCGGGCGTGGTGCCGGCCCAGTCGATCGTCACCGGGCTGGGGCTGTCCGCCCACGCGCGGGTGTTCCACGCCCGGGCGGCTGAACTCACCGACATCCGCGGCATGGTGCGCGACGCCTACGACCTGGAGGAACTCGCCGGTCGTTACCACGCGTTCCTGGCCCGCTGGGAAGGCCCGGCGCCGTTCGGTGACCCCCTCGCGGCCCGGATCGGTCTCGTCGCCGAATGGCTCGGCGCGATCCGGCGCGACCCGCGGCTGCCGGTCGCGCATCTGCCGCCGGACTGGCCCGCGGTGCGCGCCCAGACCCTCTTCCGCGACCTGGAAGCCGCCTCACTGCCGCCGGCGCGCGACCTCGCCGCGTCCCTCCTGGACCTTCGACCCGATGAGGTACGCGCCACGCGCCCCTAGACCATGCCGAGGTCGTCGGCCGGTTCCCGGTGCTGTCCCGAGGGCACCGGGGTCAGACGCCGAGCAGGGCAGCCGCCGACTCCAGATCGAGGGCGTGGGCGGTGGGAGCGGGCTCGTCGGGATCGGCGGCGTACTCACCGGTGAGGACCCGGATCGAACGGGCCCCCAGAGCCGCGGCCACCGCCATGTCCGTCGTGGGGCGGTCGCCGATCACCACCAGGTCGGACGGGTGGACGCCCAGGGTCTCGGCGGCCTGGCGCAGGCCCTCGGGGTGGGGTTTGCGCAGGGTGCGGCCGCCCAGTTCGTCGGTGATGACGATCGTGGTGAAAGCTTCGGCCAGCCCGGTGGCGGCCAGTTTGGCCCGCTGGATCGCCGGGTTGCCGTCGGTCAGGCAGGCCACCGGGTAGCGGGAACTGATCGCGAGCAGCGCGTCCAGGGCCCCCGGATAGCGGGGCAGCCGGCGCGGGCGGTAGGCGGTGAAGGCGTCCACCAGCACCGGGATCAGCCCGGCGGCCAGATCGGGGGCGATGCCGTAGGCGGCCAGCGCCCGGTCGATGGTGCCGGCCCGGTCCGACCCGGCCAGGAACTGCCGGCGGAGCGCGCGGCTCAACCGGACCGGGTCGAGCCCGGCGGCGGCCCCGGCACGGCCGACCGCACGGGCCGCGCCGTAGAGGTGACTGCCCTGCGGGAACAGGGTGTCGTCCAGGTCGATGACGACGGCCAGAGGGGGTCTCTCGATCAGGTCCATGACGGAAACCTCCACAGTCCGGGCATGAGTGATGGCGCGACCTGCCAGATCGGCCGCGCCATCACCGCAGTTGAGGGTTCGTCACTCGTTCACATGCTTGTCGAAGCCGATGTACAGGCGGGCCGACGCGTTCGCCCCGAGCGCACCGAGCGTCTCCAGCTCACGCAGCCGCAGCAGGGCCGGGTGCTGCGCGTACGCCTCGGCGGCGTCGGCGAGCCGGCGCAGCGCGTCGACCTCGGCGTCGGCGCGGATCCGCTTGGCCTCGGCGTCGGCCTCGGCGGCCAGCCGTGCGGCGTCGGCACGCGACGTCGCCTCCAGCAGTTCCCGGTCGGCCTTGGTACGGGCCTCGACCATCTGTGCCTCCGCCAGGCGCTGGGCGGTGAGCACCCGGTTCATCACGTCCTGAAGGTTGCCCGGGAACACCAGGTCCTTCACGTCGGCACGGATGATCTGCACGCCGTAGCCCGCCGACACACCCTCGACGTCACGCAGGATGTCCTCGGACAGCTGGTTGCGGTTGGTGAGGATGGCGTCGAGGTTCATCGACGCGAGCGACCGGCGGGCGGCGAGCTGCACGTCGCTGTAGACCCGGTCGCTGTAGTCCGACACCCGCTCGACGGCGGCCACCGGATCGGTGACCCGGAAATGCGTGATGATGTTGACCCGGACGGCGACCTTGTCGGCGGTCAGGATCTCCTGGCCCTTGATGTTGAGCTCACGCTCACGCAGGTCGACCTGGACGACGTCGACCGTGGCCACCCGGCCACCCAGCCGGCGGCGCCGCGGCAGCTCGTACCGGCCCGGCTCCAGGACCTGGTCGAATCGGCCGTCCACGTAGCGCAGGCCACGGAAACCACTGCGAATGATCACCTCGTCGGTCATCGGGTACACCTCATTACTTCATTGCTGCGATACATCGAAAGAAAGGGAGGCCCCGTAGCGGTTCCGATGGGAAGGATCGGTCGCGGATGATGGCAGCGGACAAGCCTGGTTTGATCGCCTGTGCGCCCGCTGCTTACGCGCTTTCTTCTGCAACCGCCGGGGCCGATCGCCATTCTTCAGTGCGCGGCGGCCGGTTCACAACGCATTTACCAGTGCAACCGCAGCGCGAGCCGGCGCGACGGGGTCTCGTGGTCGTCGGCGTCGACGACGGCCAGCAGCCGGGCACCGTCCGCGGTCGTCCCCCGCAGGGCCAGACCCTCCACCTTCTCGGCGCCGGGGATCTCGGCGAACACCGGCGGCTCCCCGTCCGCCCCGAGCAGGGCCAGCCCGGACGCCACCACCGGGCCGTCGTCGACCGCGTTCGGGGTGTCCTCGGCGGCGGCGCTCACCAGCACCCGGCCGTCGGGGAGCGCCACCGCGTCGGTGACCGCCAGCGCCACCCCGTGGGCGACACCGAGGTCGTACCGGCGTACCCCATGGATCTCGATGGTGTCCGGACCGGCCTCACCGCGCACCGCGGCGAGCAGCGCGGCCACCTCGACCTCCGCCGACGCCGTCGCCGCGCCGGCCGCCAGGTTGGCGCGCTGGAACCAGCGCAACCGGTCGCCGGCCAGGCAGGCGCCCTCCAGGTTGAGCTGGTCCTCGCGCAGCCCGAGAGCGGCGGCGACGGCCAGGTAGAGCGGTCGCAGATCGGCGACCGTGAAACCGTCGGCGCCGACCAGCGAGGCCCGCATCCGCGCCGGTGACGACCCCGAGCCCAGCAGCAGGACCTCGCCACCGGGAACCGCGCACGCCGCCTCGAAGTCGGGTTTGAGATGTTTGGTGCCGGCGGCGGAGCTGAACGTCTCCAGACCGTCGACCGGGTCGACCACCCGCAGCGCCGTGGTCGCGCCCGGCCGCAGCCAGGCCGCATGGGTGGCGTCGTCCTGCGCCACCAGCCAGCCGTCACCGAACGGGGCGATCGCCGAGGCCGCCCGCACCGGCGAGCCGTCGTCGAAGGTCAGTGCCGAGGTGTCCTCGATCTCCAGCCGCACGCCCCCGATTCTCGCATCCGTCAGCGCAGCCTGGCGCCGTAGACGTGATCCACCTTCAGCGCCATCAGGACCCGGCGGTCGTCGACCATGACCCGCCGGTACTCGGCCCAGTCCGGGTGCTCACCGGCCGCGGCCCGGTAGTAGTCGACGAGAGCCTGCACCTCGGGGCCGTCCGGGTCGTCGCCCGGGCCGATCAGCGTCACCGGGCCCTCGGCGGTCGCCCACGCCCAGCCGTCCGGGCTCGTCACCTCGAAGGCCGCCCGCGGGTCACGGCGCAGGTTGGCGGCCTTCGCCCGGTTCGCGGTGATCGAGACGTAGATGGTCTCGGTTGTTCGGTCGTACCACGGCGTCACCGGTGAGAGCTGCGGCAGACCGTTGGCCTTGATCGTGGCCAGGACACCGATCTTGGCTTCTGCAAGCAATTGACGAGGGTCGAACGAAGAGTCGGTCATATCCCTGCCAATCCTCGGGTGGGGTGCGGTATTCCGGGTTCCCGTCCGGATCGACGCCCGACCGGCGTGCCGGTCGGGCGTGCCAGTTGGGCGTGGCGCGCGGGCGTGGCGCGGCGGTTTCGGGGATCCGGGCGCCGACCGTCAGGCCGCCATGCGCAGGACCGCGGCGAACAGGACGGCGCCGGACAGCAGGGCGAGCAGCACCCGCGGCTGGCGCAGGCCACGCCACCAGGGCAGAACCCAGAGCAACGCCCACACTCCGAGGAAGCCGAGAACGTGGACGCGAATCACGCCCCAGGTGAGTTCCTCGCATCCGTTGACCGCCCTGACGTTGTCACACATCGACGGCGCGTAGCTGTCGGAGCCCAGGATCACGATGCCCCAGAACGCCACCAGCACCGGTGCCGCGAACAGCGTCACCACCGGAACCGAGATGTATCCCAGCCGGTCCCGTCGGCGGTCCGACATCCAGCGTTGCAGACCCCGGGGCCGGCCCTCGGCCTCCTCGTAGTCGTCGTCGCCGGCCTCTGCAGCTCCGGCCTCTGCCACTCCGGGCTCTGCCGTTCCACGCTCTGCCGTTTCGGACTCTGCTGTTCCGGCCGAGAGATCGGCGTCGGCATCGATGCCCATGGCGTCGTCGAAGTCAGGCGTGGTCTCAACGGCGGGGACGCGATTGCCGGCGCTCGTTGCTGCTGCCACCGCGGCAGCGAGGGCGGCCGCATCGGCGGCGGCGTCTGCGGCTTCGGCAGCCGCACGGGCGGCGCGGGCGGCGGCCTCCGCGGCGACTTCGGCGGCTGCCGCGGCGATCGCCGCCGCGGCGGCAACGTCAGCCGGCCCGACATGGATGCCCGCATCATCAGTGACCGGCTGGTTCTCGGTGGTCGGCGCCTTCGATACGGCCTCCTGGATCTCCGAGTGGTCCACCTCAGCAGCGACCTCGACCGGCTCTCCCGCGGCAACGACCTCGACCGACTCACCCTCAGTCACGACCTCCACCGAGTCCCCCTCAGTCGCGACCTCGACCGGCCACTCCCCCGTCACAACCCCAGCCGGTTCTCCCTCCGTCGCAACCTTGACCGGCACCTCCTCGGCCGCGGCCTCGACCGACTCCCCCTCAATCGCGACCTCGACCGACCCTTCCCCCGTCACAACCCCAGCCGGCTCTCCCTCGGTCGCAACCTTGACCGCCCCTTTCTCAGTCACGACCTTGACCGGCACTTCCTCAGTCGCGGCCTGCACCGGCGCGGAGTCGTCGTCGTGCACCGTGGATTCCGGACGCGCACGGACACCCCCGTCTCCGGGCGCGGCAGTGCCGGTGGTGGAGACCGTGCGAGATGATGCCGCGTCGGCCGCGGTGCTGAGTTCGGACATGAGGCGTGATCATAGACAGCCGTCGCCCTTTGTCGAATACCCACCGATCGGCAGGTGGAGCACGGTGCATGGACGTGCAGCGATGCCCCGATGTACGCGGATGGACAGGGTCCACGGGTGATGACATCAGTGCCCGGCCGGACGACGTTGATGGTCGCGGCAGCGATCCCGTTCGGCTTCATTCTGATGACGTTCGAGGACACGTGGATGAATGACCTGGCCGACGACGGCACCGGCCCCGTTCATGTGACGGCCGGGCTGTGGGCGGTCTTCCTGCTGTTCTTCCCCGGGGCGATGCTGTGGCGTTTCCCGCGTGCGCGGACGGCGGCGGTCGCCGGCTGGGCACTCGCCCTGCTACCGGCAGCAGGCCTGGTGGCCTGGGCCCACAGTCTGATGACGACTGCCGGCTGAGCCCGCCAGCGCTCGCCATCACCTTAAGAGATCCTTAAGTCTGCTCCGCAGGGGAAACCGCTTTCTCGCAGGATCCGTGCCAAGGGAGAGAAACCCCGCCCCTGCGAGCGAAAGGCACATGATGGCTGATTCCCGGCGTATCAGAGGCAGAGCGATCGGGGCGGCGGTGATCGCTCTCGGACTGGGTGCGGCCGTCGTCTTCACGAACTTCGCGTCGGCGGCGGTGCCCGAGGCCAGCGGCGAGCAGGTGGTCACCGAGACGATCGAGGTCACCGGGGTCTTCGACGGCGAGAACAAGCGGTTCATCGGTGGCGGCGCGCTGGGCGGCGGCGGACAGGAGGAGGGGCAGGACCCACTGTTCCAGCTCGCGGACGGCGCGACGCTGCGCAACGTGATCCTGGGCAACCCTGCTGCCGACGGCGTGCACTGCGCCGGCAGTTGCACCCTGTCCGGAGTCCACTGGGAGGACGTCGGCGAGGATGCCGCGACGTTCCGGGGCACGAACGCGACCGTGGTGATCGAGGGCGGCAGCGCGGCGAAGGCCGACGACAAGGTCTTCCAGGACAACCGGGGCGCCGGCGGATCGGTGACCATCCGTGACTTCGAGGTCGCCGACTTCGGCAAGCTCTACCGGTCGTGCGGCAACTGTTCCACCCAGGCAGCCCGCACGGTGACGATGGAGAACATCACCGCGACCGCGCCGGGTGACGTGCTGGCCGGCATCAACTCCAACCTCGGCGACCGCCTGACGATCGACGGCGTGACCCTGGTCGGCGACGACATCGAGCTGTGCGACCGGTTCGAGGGCAACGACACCGGCGACGAGCCCACCAAGATCGGTTCCGGACCGGACGGCACGAGCTGCATCGCGAGCAACGTGACCGGTCCGTAAGACCCCCGCCGGGGCAGACGGTCCCCCAGTTACCTCCGGCTGCCCCGGCGGGCCCCGCTGTCAAAGTCGGCTGGTTCTCACCGCTGTCTCAAGCACGCTGAGACAGCGGTGAGAACCAGCCGGACTTCGCACTTCGACGCCCGAACACCCGACGCCCCGGCGCCCGACGCCCCGGCGAGCAGGCGGCCCCGAACCCGGCCGCGCCCGCATGACCACCGGCCGCGGGTGGCGGGTGGGGTTCCTTGGTTCAGGGAGGGGGTTCGGTGGTGGGTGTGCGGTTCCAGCGCAACGGCCCCGGGTGTACGGACCACCAGACCCGCCGCCACCACGAGCGACGCCCCCGCAGCGCCACGGCGTAGGCGACCGCCTGCTCCCCCGCGACCCGTGCTTGCACCGCATCGGCGGCCTCCGGCGCGAACCCGGCCGTGTTGACCGCGTCCACCAGCCCGTCCAGCTCGGGCAGCGGCACCGCGTCCACGACCGGTGACTGCTCGTCCACCGGCACCGCCCGCCGCAGCAGACCGGTCCGCTGCACCGGCCGGGGCAGCACCGCCGCATGCCGTACCGCTTCGGTGGCCGACAGGTGTGCCGGAACCGGCCGCCCGGCCAGCCGCAGCGCGTCGGTGAACTCGAGCCACGCCCCGGTGATCCGCTGCCCCGGGCTTCCGCCGGTCAGCCGTCGCCGGCGCTGGGCGTTCCGCTGGAAGGCCACCGCCCCCGCCGCCGCCCCGATCAGCAACAGCAGCCCACCGGACGTGCCGGACGCGACGAGCACCGCCGGCGGCCCGGCCTGCACGGGTGGGGCGGCGATCTGCGGCGCCGCCGACTCGGGGCCGGTGGCGGTGGGCGGTGGCGGTTCCGACTGGGACGGCGGCGGGCTCGGTGTGGGCGGGGTGAAGTCCTCCTCGACCGGCCGTACCTCGTCGGTCTTCGGCATCGGGTCGAACGCCACCCACCCGAGTCCGTCGAAGTAGACCTCCGGCCAGGCGATCGCGTCGCCGGCGGTGACCGCGCCGCCGGCGGCCGGTGCGGTGAATCCGACGACGACCCGGCTCGGCAGGCCGGTCAGCCGGGCGAGCACCGCGTACGCCGCCGCGAACTGCTCCGACGTGCCCTTCTGCCCGCCGATGTCCCGCCTGCCGAACAGGAAGTGCCGCAGGTTGGGAAGAGCGTGCCCGCTGGGCGCGTCGGCGACGTGCTGGTAGTGCTCGGCGAGGAACGCCTCGATCGCGACGGCCCGGTCGTACGGCGCCCCGTTGCCCTCGGAGAGGTGCTCGGCGAGTTTCTCCACCTGGTCGGGGGTGTCGGCGCCGATGGCCAGGTAGCGGAGGACCGCGTCCCCGGACGGCACGTTCGCGATCGGCAGCTGGTTGAGATCCGGGTTCTGGACCTGGGACACCGCCGTGTAGTGCAGACCTTCGGCGAGTCCCTCGGGCCGGATCAGGGTGCCGCTCGCCGCGTCGAAGGCGACCCGGGCCCCGGTGATACGGGTCGGCGTCGGCACTGCCGGGAGCAGCCGCCCGGTGAGCCCGGTGATGGTGATCTGCTGCTGGGTCTCGGTGACTTCGGTCCCGGCGGGCACATCGGGTGACGGCAGCACCCGGCCGGCGTTGCGGTAGACCCCGCCGACCTTCCAGGTGACCCCGTCGTAGTCGGAGAGGACGGCGAGCCGCAGCCGCACATCCCGGCCTGCGGTCTTCCCTGGGGAGGAGGCCGAGGGCGCCGGTGTGGGGGCGGCGGGATCGCCGGGGCGGAACTCCAGGAGGGGCTGTTTCGGATCGAGCGCCCAGCCGGAGATCCGGTTCAGCGGGCTCTCGTCGAGGCTGTCCACGCGCGGCGGCTGCACGTACCGTCGGGGGTCGACGGGTGTCGCGGTGACGTGGTCGCCGACCCACGGGCCGGCCGCCGCGATCACGCCGAGCAGCACCGCCAGCCCGGCGACCGCCCCGCCCACCGCGCGCACCCGCACCGCCGCGGGCGTACCCGAACCGGTTCCGGAGGCCGCGGCGAGGGCCGCCACCACCAGGCCCGCCAGAGCCAGGGTGTATCCGGTGGCCGCCGACGCGTTCGGCCCGACCACGTAGAGCGCCGCCGCGTACACGGCCACCGGCGGCACACAGCCGAGCAGCACGCGGCCACTGCGCACCGCCACCTCGGCGGCGGCGAGCCCGGCGATCCAGATCGCGGCGACCGCGACGACCACGGTGTCCGGTGCGGTCTCGACCGGGATCATCGCGGTGAGCAGCCGCGGAATCCCGTTGCCCAGCGCGTCCCGGGCCACCGCGACCGACAGCCCGGCGGCTCCGGCGGCCAGATGCAGAGCCAGCGCGAGATAGCCGCCGAGCAGCACGGTGGAGATCGGCGCGACCGCCCACGACGGCAGCCGCCGCATCGCGGCCCCGGCACCGACCGACCCGACCGCGGCGCCCGCGGCCAGCCGGAACATCAGGTCATCGGCGAAGATCCGGCCCAGCACGGCCCCGGCCAGCACCAGCATCCCGGCGAGCGCCACCGGCACGACGGCGCGGCGCACACCACCGCCGATCCTCGAGACGGGCGTCACCATCCGCGCATCCCGTCCCAGGCGGCGGCGAACTCGGCGCCGTCGACGGCCTCGATCACCAACAGGCGGTCGGTGGCCGCGGCAGGCGACGAGTCCCGGTCGCCGAGGACGGCGGCGAGAGCGATGGGGTACGCCGTCCGCAGCCCACTGACGGCCCCGAGGTCGTCACGCCCACCCGGCCCGGTCAGGAAGATCAGGGTGTCCCCGATCTTCTGCGCCCGCAGCCGGCGCAGAGTGGCCGCGAGGTCGCCGTCGCCGAGTGCCGCCTCGGTCAGCACGTCCAGGTGCGGCCCGGTCGCCGTGCCGCCGACGAGGTGCAGGCTGACCGGAAGGTCCTCCCGGACGGCCGCGACCACGATCGACGCGGCGGCCTCACAGGCGTCCTCGAAGCTGTCGTCCCGATGCGCGGTGGCCCGGTCGTCGAGGAGTACGACGATCGTGGGTTCCGCGGTGTCCAGCTGTTCGCGGACCATCAGTTCGCCCACCTTGGCGCTGCTGCGCCAGTGCACCCGCCGCAACTCGTCGCCCGGCACGTATTCCCGCAGCGTGTCGAAGGCGATCGTCCCGTGCGGCACCTTGTCGACGCTGCCGTCCAGGCTCCGGGTGAGCCCGGCCGGTGTCGCCCGCAGCGGATGCACCTTCGGATAGACCCGCACCATGATCGTCTCGCCGTAGGCCCGGGCCAGGGTGATCAGCCCGAGCGGGTCACGGCGGGTGACGTGCAGCGGCCCGATCGGCACCAGCCCGCGCCGATGGGTCGGCACCGGATAGGTCTCGACGGTGTCGTGTCCGGCCCGCAACCGCAGCAGCGGCACCTGCACGGACGTGGTGCCGCAGCGGTCGGTGGCGACGAGGGTGGCGGCCCGCATCCGGCTGGTGTTGCTGATGGTGAGGGTGACGTTCGCCGGTTCGCCGCGGGAGACCCGGTCGGGATCGGCCACCCGGGTGACGCCGAGACGCGGCCGCCAGAACGCGAACGCCACCGCCGCCAGCACCGCGATGCCGGCGGCCGCGCCGAGCAGCGCCAGATCCGGATATCCGTAGCGGAAACCGGCGCCGAGCAGCGCGGCCGCTCCGGCGATCAGGCCGATGCCACGGGCGGTGAGGCCGGAACGGGTGGTCTGGGCGGAGCGGCGCAACGGATCAGGCCGGTACGTGCTGGTCGGGCAGCGGAACGGGCACCGAGCGCAGCGCGTCGGCGAGCACCTCGGCCGGGGTCACCCCACGGAGCTGGGCGTCGGCGGAGAGCAGCACCCGGTGGGCGAAGACTGGCTCGACCAGGTCCTTGAAGTCCTCCGGCAGGACGTAGCCACGGCCGTTGATCAGCGCGTACGCCGAGGCGGCACGGGTCAGGGCGATCACGCCGCGGGGGCTGACGCCGACGCGGACCTGCGGGTGGTTGCGGGTGGCGGCGGCCAGGCGCACGGCGTACGCGTAAAGGGGGTCGGCGATGTGCACCGCCGCGACCATCCGGGTCATCTCGCCGATCATGGCGGTGTCGGTGACCGGTTCGAGGTTGTCCGGTGACCGGACCGCGGCGCCGCGCAGCACCTCGATCTCGACGTCCTCGGACGGGTACCCCACGGACAGTTTGACCAGGAAGCGGTCGAGTTGAGCCTCGGGCAGCCGGTAGGTGCCGTCCATCTCCACCGGGTTCTGGGTGGCGACGACGAGGAACGGCTGCGGCACCGGGTGCGGCACGCCGTCGACGGTGACGCGGCGTTCCTCCATCACCTCGAGCAGCGCCGACTGGGTCTTCGGTGAGGCCCGGTTGATCTCGTCGGCGATCACCAGGTTGGCGAAGACCGGCCCGGGGTGGAACTCGAATCCCCGGTTCGCCTGGTTGAAGACGGTCACCCCGGACACGTCGGAGGGCAGCAGATCGGGGGTGAACTGGATGCGCCGCCACTGGCCGCGGATGGAGGCGGCCAGCGCCCGCGCCAGGGTGGTCTTGCCGACGCCGGGCACGTCCTCGAGCAGCACGTGGCCCTGGGCGAACATCGCGGTCAGCGCCAGCCGGACGACCTCGGGCTTGCCGAGGACGACGGTGCCGATGCGGTTGGCGAGTTCACCGGCGACGTCGGCGAATCCCTGGATGTGGGCGGGAGTCAGCACGTCGACAGGTCTGCCAGGTCGTCCCCGCCGTCGAGGTTCAGCCACGCCCACGGGATGTACGTCTTGCCCTCATAGTCCACCTGGATCCACCACGTGCTTCTCTTGTCCTTGTTGTAGACGAACGCGTAGACCGATTCACCGGTCTTCTTGCAGTACGTCTTCAATCTCGTCCCGTTCTTCACCCAGCCGGCCTGCTCATCGTCGTCCTGCCTGGTGACCTTGAAGATCTCGTTGCCGTTGCGACCGTCGACCTCTTTGTCGCAATACGTCTTCTGATCACCGGAGTCGCCGTTGATGCAGGTGGCCGTGCCGTAGAGGGCGTCGGTCGTCTTCGCCATGCCCTTGGCGGCGTCGCCGGCCGCGTTCTTGGCGGTGACCGTGAACGTGTAGGCGGTACTCGGTTTCAGACCGCTGGCGTTCAGCGACGAGCAGCTGCCGGTGGAGCCCTTGCCGCCGCCGGTCACGGTGAGCGTGCACGTGGTCGTACCGCCGCCGTTGTTCACCGAGAACGTCACCTTGGCCGTGTTGTAGGTCGGATCCACCCCGGTGACGGTCACCGTGGGAGCCGCCACGGTGCGCGCCGACGCGGTCGCTGCCGCCCCGGGCCCGGCCTCGTTGACCGCCGTCACCTCGACCTGCACGTTGGCGCCGTCGCCGAGCCCGGTGAGGGTGGTCGCGGTCTCGGTGACCTCGGTCTCCTTCCCGCCGGCCTTCACCACGTACTTCGTGATGGGCCGCCCGTTGTCGACCGGCGCCGTCCACGTCACCGACACCGCCCCGGCCTGCCCGGCGACGGTGGCGGCGCCGAGGTTCTCCGGCGCGCCCGGTACGGCGAACGGGACCACGCTGTTGCTGACCGCCGACGCCTTCGACCCGGCGCCGATGTCGTTGATCGCGACGACCGTGAACGCGTAGGACTTGCCGAACTCGATCTGGTTGGCCGCCACCGACAGCTCGGTGCCGGTCGCCTCACCGATCGGAGAGGTGCCGCCCTCGGTCACGGCCGTCACCGCATACCGCACGATCTCGTGGCCCTGACCGTTGGCGGCCGGCCAGGTGATCGCGACCGTGCCGTCCGGCCTGGCCTCGGCGACCGGGGGTCCCGGCGCGTCCGGGACCTCGGCCGTCGGCATGACCTCGTTGCTGCTGCGGCCCGGCCCGTCGCCCTTGCGGTTGACCGCGTGCACCTCGAACTTGTATTTCTGCCCGTTGATCAGCTGGTCCACCACCAGCGAACGCTGGTCGGCGCCGACCTGGAAGGTGCGGCCCGCACCGGCCACCACGTACTTGGTGATCGCGGCGCCGTTGTCCGGCGCCGCCTGCCAGGAGACCCGGACCTCGGCGTTCCCGGCCGCGGCCCGCACGCTGCGCGGGGCGCCCGGCTCGGCTGCCTGCGGCTTCCTCGGCTTCTCCTTCTTCGGCGGGGCGGGCGGCGCCTTGACCGGCGGCGGATCCCCGCCGAGGACGTCGTCGTCGTACTTGTCGACGGTCCGGACCTCGTGGTTGTCGTCGACGACGCGGGCCGTCGAGGAGCCCGGCGCGTTGATGAACAGCCGGTTCTCCCGGACCTCCAGCTCCAGGTCGCCGCCGGGCCGGTCGATGTCGATCGGCGCCTGCTGCCGGCCGGTGCTGTCGAAGACGTGCACCGTGCCGTCGTTCTCCGGCACATACAGATAACCCTGATAGGTGACTGCCGGCCGCAGGTCACCCCCCGAGTCGGGGATGGTGACGTCACGCACACCGCCGGCGGTGACGGTGTAGACCCGCCGCTCGTCCGGCACGGTGACCGCGATCATGTCGTCCTCGGAACGCGGCGGCAGCTGCCCCGGGGAGTTCAGCGGCAGCGTCGTCGGCTGGCCGGCGCCCTTGTCGTCCACCCGGACCAGCACGTTCGTGGTCCGGTCCAGGACGGCGACGCCCTTGTCCAGAGCGGTGACCGCCAGATCGTGGCTGGGCGCGGCGACCGGATCGGTGCGCAGCCTGCTCGCCCCGGCCTCACCGGCCTCGATCGCCGTCACGGTGCCCTCGCTGGGCACGGCGACCCACAGCCGGCCGGCCCCGTCGAACAGACCGCCACTGATACCCGGCGGGAACTGCAACGGCTCCCCCACCGGCTGCACGGTCGACGGATCCACCTGCTGCACCTTGCCCTGCACCGCGTCGACGACGAACGCGTCGTCACCGTGCAGCGCCACGCTCACGCCGATGCCCGGCTCGAGCTGCTGGCTCCAGAAGACCTGCAGGTCGGTGAGGTCCATCGAGGCGATCGAACCGGTGTTGACGTCACGAAGCAGCACGAACCGGTCACTCTGGCTGACCTGCACCTGGTGACGCAGCGCCTGTGGCACGTCGGCACGGGTGTCGATGCGGGCGCTCACCCCGTTGAGCCGGGCCAGCTCGCCGGCCCCTTTGCTCCACACCCAGGACGCGGCGTCGAAGCTGGCCAGCGCGTCGTCGGCGGCACCGAGCCCGCGCACGGTGAGCCCGAGACCGGCCACCAGAACGGCGACGGTCGCCATCGTGACCAGTCGGCCCCGGCTGAACATCCGGCTTGCACGCCCCGATGTGCTGGCGTCAGTGCTGGTCACCGCGGCGGCCCTCCCCGTGTCGGCGCCTCAAGGACGTGGGCCACCTTAGCGAAACGACGGTCCCCGTCGATACCCGTGTCCCGCGCCTGTGGACAAAGTCAGCCCCGTTCGGTGCACACCTGGTTCGAGCTGGCGTACCGGTCGGAGGTATAGACGGCCACCACTGCAAAGCAGTACTGGAGATCCGGATTCAACCCCGCCACCGTCGTCCTGACCTTGCCCAGACCGACCTGCGCCACCGGCTTGAGCTGCTGACCCTCACGCGCCATCGTGATCATGAAGGGCGCCTTCCCACCACTCGGATCGCGCCACGTCACGTCGATCGCCGAGCCGCGATCCTTCAGCTTCACCCCGGTCGGCGGCGCACCCGACAGCTGCGGCGCACCCGCCGAGGCGGTCGCCACCGGCGTGACCGGCTTCTCACCCTCCCGGCCGATCAGCACCACCACCAGGGCACCCACCGCGACCAGCGCGACCAGCGTCGTGACAACGGTCAACCCCACGGCAAGACCACGACCACCCTTGCGGTACGGCACACCCGCACCGTTGTCCTGCTGAGGCGTCCCCGGCCACCCGGTGATCGGCACGGCCCCGTGCTGCACCGGCGGGTATCCGCCCTGGTGAACGGGCTGCGGGTTATCCACAGTGCGGTATCCGCCCTGGTGGGCGGCCTGCTCGACGGCGTGCGCCGGAGGCGTGACCGGATACCCGCCCGAAAACGGGTGCTCCGCCACGGACGGCCGCCGCTGCTCCGGCACGGCAGGCGCCGCGTCCCACGGATTCCCGAACCGCCCGTCCGGCTGCGGCTGCGGCTGCGGCTGCGGCTGCGGCTGCGGCTGCGGCTGCGGCTGCGGCTGCGGCTGCGGCTGCGGCTGCGGCTGCGGCTGCGGCTGCGGCTGCGGCTGCGGCTGCGGCTGCGGGATGAACGTCGTCTCCGCGCGTGAGACGTGCCCCGGGCGGGTGACCGGAAGCACATCGGTCGGCCGTTCCCATGCCGCTCGCGCATCCGCATCCCCGCCCCTCGGCCGGGGAACCGGACCCGGCGTCACCGCAGGCGGGAACGCTGTCGCCTGCGTCACGGCCGGCGTGACGTCGGCGACCGGAGCCACGATCCGCTGCACGGGCGCCTGATCGGTGGCAGGGGCCACATCGGCGACCGGCGGTGTCGGCACGACACTGGGAGCAGTCGTCGGCGGGGCGTCCGGCCGTACCGTCGCGCCTGAAGAATCCTCGCCCAGGTAGGACCGCGCGTGAACGACGAACTGATGGCCCTCGCCGAGGGCCGCCGGCCCGTTGGCGGCCACCCGGCCGAACGCCTTCCGCGCCTCGTGCCGGTTGCCCAGCTCCTGGGCGACGATGCCGAGGTCGTAGGAGATGTGCAGCATGAGCGGATCACCGTCGCCGAGCCGCCACTGCCCCGCCGCGTAGGCGTCCTCGAGCATCCGCCGCGCCGCCATCGGATCATCCGACTGCAGGAACACCCCGGCCAGCTCCCGCTGGGCGGTGAGCACGTCCGGTTCGTCCTCCCCCAGGTTCTCCCGCCCCAACTCCACGGCCCGCTCCAGCAGAACCTGAGCCGACCCGAGATCACCCGACGCGATCAGGGCACGCGCACGTTCGATGGCGGGAGTCAGGGGGGATCGGGACACGTCCGCCATGCTGCCCGTTTCCCCCGCCGGGCGCCACACCCCCGGGAACGACCGGCCCCCGCTTCGACCGGGGTCCGGGGCCGTATATAGTTCTGTCCGTGCAGCCGACAGGGCAGCCAAAACCCAGGTGAAAGCCAGGGCGGCGGTCCCGCTAAACTGCACGTAGCAGGTCCGGGTGGCGGAATGGCAGACGCGCTAGCTTGAGGTGCTAGTGCCCTTTATCGGGCGTGGGGGTTCAAGTCCCCCCTCGGACACAGATTAAGCACACGGCCGAAGTCGTCAGAGACGACCTCGGCCTTCAGTGTTTTCAGGTCGAGTTAGGTTTTCCGCAGGCCGATGCCGGCTCACCGGGGACGGGGTACGGACCCGGCCCTGCTCCAGCCGGGAATAGTAATCCGGCGACAGCGCCGCCAGACCCGCCACCTCCTCCCGGCGCAGACCGGGGGTGCGGCGCCGGCCACCACCGGGCAGACCGACGTCCTCGGGCCGTAAACGCTCCCGCCGGTGGCGAAGGAAATCCCCGAGCGCTTTGTCGTCCATGTCGACCTCCCCTCGCGCCGGTGTGAATCCAGCATCGCCGGAAGGAACCGGGATATGAAGGCCACGTTCAGCCTAGGTGTCCCATACCGTGGCTACCGCCTGATCCCTGCCATCGCCAACATGCACGGACAGCATTCGTTCTCCTGCGATGCAGGCATCGGCGTTCGTTCAGAGGCGCGACGGAGAAGGCGGTTCAGCCCGGGCCTGGCGGTCACTGCCGCCGGGCCCGGACGGTCCCATGGAGATCGCCGGTGGTGGCCATGTCGACGAAGAGTTCAGCGAGCGCGTGTCCGGACGTGGTCATGGCGGCCTCCTCAAGCGGTTGATGCGCCGAGCCTGGGCCGGATCCCTCGGGCGTAACCAGGCACAGCCCGTCCGAGGATCATTCGTCCCGGCCCGGCCTCTTCGTCTTCACGGCCACGCCGGGGCCGCCGAGCACCCCGAACCTGCACCGGGCCCCGATGTCACAGCGTTCCCCGGCGCATCACCCGCCGGCGCAGATGGCGTCCCGTGGCGACGGCCACGGCCGTGTGCACCAGTAGGACCACCGCACCCACCGCCAGCAGCACGGTGACCCGCGGCCAGCGGGGCAGTGGGAGGTCCGGCGGGTACGGGCCGGCGAGCGGCAGGGCCCAGCCGGTGACCAGCCACGCGATCGCCGCGACCAGCAGTCCGATCACTACGGCGACGGCGACCAGTGCCGGGTACGTCCAGAGCATCGCCTGGCCGGCCGGGCCGGGACGCAGCCCCTGGGCCCGCAGCGCGGCGAGGTCCTCGGCCCGGCGGCGCCGGTCCACCGCCGCCGCCAGCACCAGTGCGCCCGCTCCCAGCAGTACGGCCAGAGCGCCGGCCAGTACGTGGAACCAGAGCGCCAGCGCCGGCCCCTGTTGTTCGAGGCGGCGGCGTGACTGATCGGAGCGGACGTCGGCGATGACGGTGAGCCCCTGTGCTGAGACCCGGTCCAGGATGTCCGGCGGTGCCGCCGCGTTGAGCCAGATCTGGGGCGCGTTGCCGAGGCCGACGTTCATGGTCATCCGGTCCGCGTACTCGAGGTCGACCACGACGGCCCGGCGGCCCAGCTGGGGCACGACCGGCAGGGTCTCGGTGTTGGTGATCAGCATGGGCGTGGAGTCCAGGCCGCTGATGACGTCGTCGGCGAGGGGGTCACCGGCCACGACGGCCGGGATCGGGTCCGGGGTGCTGGCCGGCTTGATCCAGACGAGCGGGGTGTCGCTGACCGATTCGGCGAAGTTGAGTCGCAGGCCGTCCGGCGCCTGCGTCAGCCGTACCTCCGGGATTGTCCGCCAGCTGTTCGGGTCGGCCAGCTGGGCCGGGGGCAATACTTCCCGGTCCGGGCCGGTGGCGCGCACGCCGTGGAGCATCACCTCGGCGGTGATGGGGAACGAGCCGGTCCGGGCGAGCCCGATGCCGTCGATCCGGCATCCTTCCTGGCAGACCGCGATCCTCTGCTGGTACGTGACCGACCGGTTCTGCAGCTCGCCGAGCTCGACCACCGCGTCACCGGTCCCGTCCAGCGACGATACCGACACCTGGAGCCGCAGGCCTTTCGTGCCCGGTACCAGGCCGGACGCCGACACGTCGAGGGCGATGTCCGGGCCGGGGAACTGCGGTGGAGCGGGCAATTCCGGGCGCAACCGGCTGGCGACCTGGGCCGGCCCGGGTCCGTCGCTCGACCACGCCGCGACGGCCGCCAGCCGGGTGGAGTCCACGGCCAGGCCGGGTGCGTCGGCGGCGGAGCCGCCCGGGGGCAGCCGGGTGACCGCCATGGCGAAGTCACCGTCCGGGTCGATCCGGCGCACCGCGGCCAGCAACTGCTGGGGTTGTGCCGTCTGCACGGTGAGGACCCGGTCCGCACCGATGCCGAGGGTGGCCTCGACGGCGCGGCCGGCGGCGGCGGTGTCCACCGCGCAGGTCGCGTATCCGGCCACGGCCGTGGTGGCCACCAGCAGTGCGAAGAGCCGGCCGGCGCCGGGTCGGCGGGCGAGCTGCAGACCGGCCAGGGCGACACCGAGGCGGCCGCGGTGCAGGGCGCGGACCGCGTACCGGCTGATCAAGGGGAGCAGGGCGCGGGCGGCGAGCAGGCCGAGGGCGAGCATCAGGATGGCGGGTGCGAGCAGGCCCATCCCGGTCAGTGAACCCTTGGAGAGTACGAGCTGGACCGAGGCGATGATGGCGAGGAGTACGGCGAGCGCCTCCGCCGCAATCGCCCACCGGCCGTTGGCGGTCGAGGGGTTCCGGCGCAGCAGTCCGGCGACCGAGCCGACGAACTGGCGGCGCTGGGCCACCATCACCGACAGCAGCGCAGCCCCTGTGGCCAGTGGTGCGTAGCGCAGTGAGCTCCAGTCGGAGGGGATGCCGCCGTCCGGCAGGACGATCGCCGCGATCGCGTTGACCAGCAGCTGCCCGATCACGCAGCCGCACAGCGCGCCGGCCAGGACCGCGATGAGGCTTTCGCCGGCCGCCAGCCACCACCGCGTCCACCATCGCGACCCACGCAGCGCGACGACCGCCAACTCGCTCTGCCGGCCCTCGAGGCCGTAGCCGACGGTGAGGAAGATGGTGAAGCAGGCGAGCAGGATCAGTGGTGCGGCCAGCACCGGCACGAGCGGCCGGGTCGACGACTGTCCGATGTCGATGCGGTCCAGCAGCGCCGTCATGCCGGTGTCGATCTGCACCGCCATGCCGACGTCGGCGGTGGTCTGCTGCAACTCCTGCAGGTCGGCCCGGAGCTGGCCGAGACGGTCGGGGTGCAACGCGGCCGGGCCGGCCCGGCCGTCCATCGCCAGCGCGATCTTGCCGTGGTCCATCGTCTGCTGCGTCACCGCGGCGGTGAAGATCGGTTCGCCCGGGCCGGTCTCCGGTGTCGCGGTGAAGTAGCCGCGGGCGCCCCAGAAGCTGTCACCCGGGTCGGTCGGCCGGTAGGTGCCGGCGATCAGAAGGCGCCGCGGCTTGCCGTCCGGTAGCCAGGCCTTCCGCCGCGGATCCGGACTCGGCAGGGCCGACCGCAGCTCGACCGAGTCGCCCGCCTTGAGGTTGAGCCGCTGCGCCGTGTGCTCCCCGAGCAGTACATCGCCCTCGGCGGCCAGGCAGCGGCCGGTCAGGATCTGCAGGTGGGCGCAGACGTCCTGGCGGTAGACGAAGCGCCCGGCGTTCGCCGGGTTCGAGTCGATGCCGATGACCCAGTACTCCGCCGAGTAGACGTAGGTGAAGCCGGGCAGGGCGACCAGCGCCGTGGCCACGTCGCCGAACTGCACCCCACCCTGCTCCGCCGGGTCCGGGACCTGGCTCGGGTCCTGGGTGTCCTCGTCGGTGGCGACGCGCTCGTTCTGTTCCGCCCTCGCCACCAGGCCCAGCTCGTTCGGCGCGGCGGTGGCGATCTGGCCGACGGCGACCGCGCGGCCGACCGCGAGCAGATAGGCCGGCGCGGCGACCGCGGAGGTGACCGCCAGCAGGCCGAGCAGTGCCAGGGTGACGGCCTGCCCGCGGCGGTGCCAGAGCATGACGAAGACCAGCGAGATCATCGACGGTCCTCTTTCGGATCGGCACCGCGTCCGGCGGCGGTGCCGGCCGGTACGCCGCCGGCATGCCGGTCGGGCGGCGGCGCGGAGCCGGGCGCTCGCAGGTTGCGAAGGAGCGGGAGCACCGACAGCCATCCGGTCATGCCGAGCATGACCAGGGCGACCAGCGCGGACAGCGTGAGCACAGCGCCGCTGAGCGTGGCCGGCGGCGGCAGCACCGCCCAGCCGTCGGTGAACGGTGGCACGATGATCCGGGTGAGCGGCCCGACCAGCGAGGCGGCGAACACACCGATCGACAGACCGGCCAGTACGATGGCGGCCGTCCCGGCATAACCGGTGGTGAATGCGACCGGGGCGGGTAGTCCCTGCAGGCGCAGCGCCTCGAGTTGCCCGCGCAGGAGGGGCCGGTCGACGGCGACAGCGACGGCTGTCGTGGCCGCGGCGAGCAGCAGCGCCGCCACACCGGCCAGGAACCCGAACCGCGCGACGGCGGCCGGTCCCTGGCGGCCGAGGACGGCGGATCGTTCCGCGGCGCTGTCGTCCGTGATCACGGTGAGCCCGGCCGCGGTCAGGTCGGCCACCAGGCCCGAGCGGGCGCCGGCGGAGAGCCAGACCTGGAACTCTCCGGGCGGCTCGCTCTCACCCGTGACACGGCGGGTGGCGTCCAGGTCGACGAGGATGCCGTCCGTTCCGAGCCTGGGCAGGGCTTGCGCGGTGCCGGCGACCCGCGCCGGGACCCGGCCGAACGAGTTCAGCAGCGGGTCGGTGAGCCGCCATTCGGCCGGGGCTTCGCCGACCAGTACCACCGGCAGGGGCATCGAGGTGTCGGATGCCCAGACCTCGGTGCCGCTCGACGGCGCTGCCAGCTCATTGCGGTCGGCGGACAGCCGCAGGCCGTCGCCGGTCGTGGCGATGTCGATGGCGACGTCACCGTTGGCGGGCCGCCACCAGCCGATATTGCCGAACTGGGCGGGGTCAAGGACCTCCGCCGCCGGGCCGTCCTGCCGCAGGCTCTGCAGCGTCACCACGGTGTCCGGCGGGAGCGGGGTCCCCTTGCCTTTCCGGTCCGGCGCGGTCAGCCTCCAGCGGACCAGGCGACAGCCGGGCGCGGCGGCGCATCCGGGCGCCGGAGCCGAGACCGTCCTCTCCCCCGCGGCCGGAACACCGAAGTCGACCTGCACCGGCAGGCCGGTGCCCTCGTGCTGGAGCAGCAGCTCGACGGTGACCGGGGCGGTGCCCTCGTACCGTGCCCGGAGAGTCAACCGGTCGCCGGTGACCATCGGCAGTTGCTTCACGCTGCCGGCCGCCGTCGCGTCCGGGAGCAGACCGACCGGCCCGAACTCGGGGCGCCACTCGGCGACCGCGGCGAGCCGCGTGGTGTCCACGGCCAGCACCCGCGGGATGGTCGTGGTGTCGGCGACCACCGCCATCGCCTCCCGGCCGCCCGGATCGGCCCGCCGGACCGCCGCGAGCAGCGCCGTACGGTTCGGCGCCTGGACCTTGAGCACCCGGGCGGCGCCCAGCTCCGCGGCGCTGCGATCGGCCCGAACGGTTTGGTCGGCGGCCAGCCCGCCGGCCGCCGTGGTGAAGCTGGCGACCGCCACGACGATCAGGGCGAACACCCGGTCGGCGCCGCGTTGCCGGGAGATCTGGACGGCGGTGAGGCCGAGCCGGAGCCACCCGCCGGGCAACGCCAAGCCGACGGCCCGGTCTGCGACGCGTACCAGCAGCCGGGCGGCCAGCAGTGCCATGGCCAGCGCGGCGAGCGCGGGTGCGGCGGCCTTGAGGCCGTCCTCCGACCCGCCGGACCGCGCCTGGTAGACCGCGGCGACAGCGAGTGCGGCGAGCACCTGGTCGACCAGGGTGGAGCGCCAGTCGGCGCGTCCCGTCGCCGAGCGCTGCAGTAGCACCGCGACCGGCTGCCGCAGCATCAGCGCCTCACCGAGGATCAGTACGAGCAGGCTGCCGAACAGTACGGCGGCGACGGCGGCTCCGACGAGTAGCAGCGCGGCGCCCCGGTCGACCGGGGGCACCGACCCGGCGAGGCCACCGGCGAGCAGGAGCCCGGCGGGCGCACCGACCAGCACACCGAGCAGCAGCGGCACCAGGTGTTGTCCCCAGGCCAGCCGCAGGATGTCGCCCCGGCTCAGGCCGTGCAGTTTGAGCAGCGCCACGTCGGTACGCCGGTCCCGGCCGGTGCAGCGCCCGGCGATCCCGATCGCGAACCAGGTCAGGATCAGCGTCTGCAGGCCCGCGGTGAGAACGCCGCGGCGCACCGTGTCCCGGTCCTCGGCGATGCGCTCCAGCACCGTGTCGATGCCGGTGATCATCCGCAGCCGGTTCAGGCTCAGCCGGGCCTCGGCAGCGTCCAGCGCGACACCGAGGCGCTGCGCGCGGTCGCCGCGGATCAGGTCTGGCGGGACCTGGACGTCGTAGGTGAGTGTCGGCTCCGCGAACAGGGGGGAACCGAACGTCTCGACCGGTGTGAAGACCGGGTCGAGTCCGGGGGTCTCGGCCCGGAACAGCGGGTTGCTCCAGTACGGGTCCGCGGGATCGCGTAGCGAGTAACGGGCGACGACCGTGAACTGGAGCGGGGTGCTCAGCCGGCCCAGCAGGGTCAGTTTGTCGCCGGTCTTCAGCCCGAGGTTCTGGGCGGTGGCGGTGCTGACCGCGATCTGGAGGGGGGCGGACGGGCAGGGCCCGTCGAGGCGGACGTGCTGACAGAGGTCGTCCCGGTAGGCGACCGCCATGTTCGCGTCTCCGCCGGCCCGGGTGACGCTCAGCCGTAGCTGGATCCCGCGCACCGGCTGGTCCAGTGAGCTGGACAGCTCACCGGCGGCGACGGCGGCGAACCGGCGGAGCGCGTCGGCGGCGTCGTCCTGGGTAGTGGTCTCGGTCTGGATCGAGACGTTGCGCTGGGCCGCCGAGGCGGCGCTCAGCTGCGCCTCGGCGGCGCGGGTCGCGGCTGCGTAGGCATACCAGGGACCGGCGGCCGCGACGGCGGCGGCCAGCGCGGTCAGCACAAAGATCGCCAGTACCTGCGCGGTCCGCGCCCGCACCGCGTCGAAAACGAGCGCGAACAAACTCCACCCTCCCCCGATCAACGGGCAGGCTACGCGATAGCCACAGCATGTGGGGGGCCACTGTGGATCCACGGCGAACCGTGACTCGGCCGGACGGTCTGATCACTACGTTGCGCACCGCCCGCCGGCAGGTGACCGCGGCCCCGTCGATCCATTTCGGGACATCGCCGGCACGCCTTCGGGCTCGGCTCGGCGCTGTTCGGCCTGCGCCGGTTCTACGCACGAGCGGCGGCATGCGAGTGTGGCGGGGAGGGTATCTGCGGATCACGGGGGGTGATTGAGCTGAGCACCGTCCTTGTGCTGGCCGGTATCGCGCTCATTCTGTGCGGTGTGGGCGTAACGATCATGCAGTTGCGTCCCGGCGAAACCGGCATCGGCCTGCTGCGAGGCGGCAATGCCGAAACCCGCCGGGCCGTGCGCCGGGCGATCCGGGAGGGTGAGACCGAGGACCCCGGAGTCGACCGGCTGGCCCGCGCCGCGCTCCAGGCGATGGTGCCACCCCGTTGGGCGCGTTACCTCTTCGCGACGATGCTGGCTCTCGCGGTTCTCCTACTGGCGACCGGCTCCCATACGGTCACCGACATCGCGGTGCGCACGTCACAAGTGCTTCTGTGGTCGGGCCTGCTCGTGCTGAACGTGGTCAACCAGCGCCGCTTCGACAACTACCGGGGCTTGCGTCCGGTCCGGGCGGACCGCGACACCACAAGCGCAAGCGACCGGGCCGGCCCGGCCTGACGGCGCGCCGCGACCGCGGTCACCGACCCGCCGGCCGGTGCGACCACGGCGTGCCCGGATCGCTGATGGGCACGGCCGGGACCGCACCGTGCCCATCGGCGAGAACTCGACGGCTCAGATGTCAGGCGAGCGGGACGAGGCCGATGTCGACGACGGCCTCGCCGGCGTCGGTCACCTCCACCACGGCGCTCCAGCCCTGGGGGTAATAGTCACCGGTGCTGCCGATGACGTCCGAATCGCCCGCGTCGTCGCCGACGTCCGGCACGGTGAACCGGTAGGGCGACTCGACCATCAGATAGACGTTCGCCACATAGCGGCCCGGCTTCAGCCGCGCGAAGTAGGTGCCCGCTTCGATGAGGTGGGCGCGGGGGACGTCCCAGTCCGGTTCGGTGCCCTCCAGCACGAACTCGATCTTGCCCACCTTTCCGTACGCGCTCGGCTCGTCCGCGTCGCGCCGGCCGTCACGGTCGTCGTCCAGCCAGGCTCGGCCACTCATCGTCCCCTCGGCGAAGTAGACCGTGCCGCCCTGAGCGGTGTTGTTCCCGGTGCTCTCCTCCGGGCTCGTCGTGGCGACGGTGGCGGTGAAGACCAGCGGCCCGTCCGGGGTGCCCGGTCCGGCGACCAGCCGGAGCCGCAGCCAGTTGTACAGCTGTGTCACGTCGTACAGACCGTCGTGGGCGCATTCGACGGCCCGGTCGGCATCCGTACCGACCAGGGCGCAACTCCAATCGGGGTGATCGGGGTCGAGTGACGCCGCGCGCACGGTCGGGGGCAGCGGGATCCGCACCGTGACGTCGTGCGCCGGGCTCCCTCCGGCGTTGTCGATCTCGACGTGCAGGTCGAACTGCTGGTTCGCCTTGACCTGCTGGGCGGGATCGACGGAGACACTGTTGACCGCGATGTCGGCGGGGCTCGGCACGACGTACCGGAAGGTCGTCTGACCGCTGTTGTTGCTCAGCGAGCGCTCGCGCGTGGTGGTGGACACCGATCCGCTCATCGTGACCGTGTCGCCCACCGTCCCGGCGGGGAGCAGGACCGTCAGGTTCAGGCCCTCGACCTCACCGGCACCGACGGTACGCCCGTTGGTGCATGCCCACGTCGCGGTCGAGGTGTCGCAGGTCCAGCCGAACTGTTCGTTCTCGGCGGGATCCATCGTGCTGCCCGGCGGCGGGGTGAAGTGGAACGTCACCCGGGCCGCGGCTCTCGTACCGATATTGGTGACGAACGCCTGCACGAACGCCCGTGCACCGCGGCCGCCCAGGTAGGACACGTCGGTGGACTCCGGGCGCCAGGCGAACTCCAGGTCCGCCCGGCCGGCGGCTGCCCCGGCCACCACGCCGGCGGGCCCCGTAGCGGCCGCCGCCGGATTCGCGAGCACCGTCGCCGTCGCGAGTGCCACCGTCAGGGCCGGCAACGACGCCAGGAGCGTCCGCACCGACCGCGATATCTTGATCATGATCTCCCCCGTTGAAGCCGTCCGCCGGTGCAGGCCACGCCTGCCGTTCACCATTCCCCAGGCCAACCGGCGATCAGAGGCATCGTAAACCCTCGATCTGTCACGGTGGGGCCGACTTCCCCCGGCCGGAATGGGATCCGGAACCGCGCGGAATGGCATCGGAAACGGGATCTCGAATCATGCCGATCGGGGCGTGACTCTAGAATTCGGCCCGTTTTGTTAGGTTTCCTTATGTTTACCGGGGGTTTGCGGAGGCGGGGTTGCAAAGAAATCCCGGGGAGTGCAAGATCGCATCGACATTTGTCAACTCCTATGTGTATCCGGCAGATTCTCCGAGCTTCATCGCCGGTATGCATGGGACAAACGAGGGGAACACAATGTCTTCCGTCGTCCAGCACCGCCGGCCTCTCCGGGCCCTCGCGATCGGGGTGGTGGCCGGGCTCACCGCCGGGATCGCCGTCGCCGGCGCACCGGCCATGGCCGCCCAGACCTACTGGCCCGTCAGCGGCACCCTGAACACCGGTGGCCACCTGGTTCAGTACTCGTCGTGGCGCGTCCACGAGGCCAACGGGCGGGCGGGACTCGACGTGAACAACAACGTCGGCTCCTGTGGCCAGCCCATTCGCCTCGGGCTGCGGAACATGCTCGGTGACCAGGTCACCGCGTCGAACGTCTACACCGGTACGTCGGCTGGGCTGAAGTACTTCACCATGGCCAGCAGCGGCAGCACCACCATCCCGGCGAACTACTACGCGATCAACGGCCGGATGACCGCGTGCAGCGGCACCGACAACACGTGGGCCGGTCAGATCTACATCTGATCGGGTACCGGTCAAGTCCTGTCACCGGTGGGTGGGGCACGATGTCGGTGCCTCACCCCCTTCCCCTGGAGAACCGAGCCGTGCTCAAAAACATCCGTGGTGTAGCCGTACCACTGCTTGCTCTCGGGTTTTTGCCGGGGTGTTCCGGCGGAGACGGAAGTGGCACCGTCGACGACACGGCGCAGAAACTGCTCAAGCCGCCCGCCGTGGTGGAGGAATACAAGGCGAAAGCCGCGGCATATCCGTTCCCGCTACCGGCGAATTACCAATTCCCGGCCACGATGCCGGAGCCTGCCGAGAACGTCCTCTCCGAGCCGGGCATCGGCACCGTCTACGCCGATCGGTACTGGCAGTGTGCGTGGATGGCCGAATGGCTGCAGAACCGGAAGGACACCGAGCGCGCCGCCACCGCCATGAACTGGCTGGAGCGTTTCCGGGAGAGCGACTTCATGCGGAGGTATCTGGAGCCTCCGGGCCCGGAGCAGTGGACCGACTCGGTGCTGGCCGAAGCCAAGCTGGGCGACCCGACCAAGCTTCGATCGATGTACGGCGGCTGCCAAGAGGTCGCCGGCATGCCGCCGCTCGCATGAGGCGGTGTACCCGCTGGGCGCTGATCGCCGGGCTGGTCGCACTGCTGCCGGGGTGCTCGGCCCCGGCCGCCCGGCAGGAGCCCGAACCCCCGGCCGCGGAACCGCGACAGGTGACCGTCGCGCGCACCTCGATCGTCAGCGTCGTCACGCTCCAGGCGACCGTCGTCACCACACCGACCACCACGATCACCGCACCGGCGGCGGGAGTCGTGGTCGGGTTCACCGGGAACGGCTACCGGTTCCGGGCCGACGGACGCACGAGCCTCGTCACCCTGCCGGACCAGACCGAGTTGCAGTCCGAGCTGGTCGAACCGGGCCGGGCGGTGCTGGCCAACTTTCCGATCGCGACGGTCCGCGGCACCGGTTTCGGGTTACGCGCACCGGTCGACAACAACACCCTGATCCGGTTGTACGCCGGGTCACTCGACGGGACACAGGCCCAGATCAAGAAGGGTCCCGGCCCGTTCTCCTGTCCCCTGGTCAACCACATCCCCACGGCCGGCGCGCCGGACCCGGGCAGTCTGGCACTGACCTGTGTGGTGCCGGCGGACGTCCGGGTCTTCGCGGGCATGGAGGCGGTCATGGCGGTCACCACCGGGGAGCGCACCGACGTGCTGAGCCTGCCCGTGGAGGCCGTCGCGGGCACGGCCGGATCGGGAAAGGTCACTCGCAGGACGGCCGACGGGTGGAGCTCCCAGCCGGTGACGCTGGGGATCACCGACGGCGTCACGGTGGAGATCACCGACGGACTGGCGGAGGGCGACGTCGTACGGCTGCCGGCCCCCGACCTCGACGGCGTCGGATCATGACCACCCTGGAGTTGACCGCCGGCGCCAAGTCCGTGTCCCTGCCGGGTGGCCGGCCGCTGCCGGTGCTGACCGGCGTCGACCTCAGCGTCGAACCCGGGGAGACGCTCGCCATCCAGGGAGCGTCCGGCTCCGGGAAGAGCACACTGCTGGCCGTACTGGGCCTGCTGGACTCGCTGACCGGCGGACGCTATACCGTCGGCGGGATCGACGTCGCCGCCATCTCGGAGCGGCGGCGGGCCCGGCTCCGGTCCACCACGTTCGGTTTCATCTACCAGCGGTTCTGCCTGATCAGCCACCTGACGGCAGAGGAGAACGTCGAGGCGCCCCTGCTGCACGGCGGGGTCCGGCGGCGCGAACGCGCCCGTCGGGCACGCGACCTCCTCGACCAGGTGGGCCTCACCGATCGCCGCGAGCACCGCCCGGGACAGCTCTCCGGCGGCGAGCAGCAACGCGTCGCCGTCGCCCGGGCGCTGGTCCATCGGCCGTCGGTGGTGCTGGCGGACGAGCCGACCGGGTCCCTCGACCAGGACACGGGTACGGCCGTGATGAGATCGCTGCTCGACCTGGCGGCCGACGACGGCGTGACACTGATCGTGGTCACCCATGACCCGGCCGTGGCGGCCGTGTGCGGCCGGGTCGTCCGGCTCGACCGGGGAGCGGTCCAGGGCTCGTGAAGGTCATCAGCCTCGCGCTCATCGCCTGGCAGGGCATCCGCCGGCGGCCACTGCGGAACCTGCTCAGCGCGCTCAGTCTCACCGTCGGCGTGCTGGCGCTGGTGCTCGTCCTGAGCGGCGGCGCCGTCGTCCGCGAGACCATCGTGTTCGACTCCCGCCTCCAGGGCGGCGACGCGCTGACAGCGAACCTGACGCTCACCGACTCGCCGCAGAAGTTCGCTGTCGCCGAGTACTGGCGGTCCTCGCTGGGCCGTGCACTGGCACCGCAGCGGGGCATCGCGTCGGTCACCGCGTCCAACGACGGCGCCCTCCTCCGCAAGGGTGACGAAACCGTCAGCGATCTGGTCGTCGTCACCACGGAGAAGGCGCTCCTCGAGATCCGGCCGTTTCCCGTCCTGCGAGGGACCTGGCTCACCGACGAACCCACCTACGCGCCCACCGTCGTCCTGAACCACCGGGCGGATCAGATGGTCGAGGGGCAGACCGGCCCGGTCACCCTGGTCGCCGGCGGTCAGACGTTCCGCACGTCGGTCATCGGGGTGGTGTACGACGCCGAACCGCGGCCCGTCGCCTACCTGGACATGCACGCGGACGGCCCGTGGCAGGCGGCGATCGAGGACACGAACGTCTACTCCGTACAGTTCACGGCACCGGCCTGGTCGATCGGCGACGCCCGTTCGAGGATCAACGAGCTCGCCTCGATCAGCGACCGGGCGGCGGATGTCACCGGTGTCGAGCGGACCGACCGACTGGAGACCTTCGACCGGCAACTCGATCTCGTCAACCGCGTCTTCCTGGCCGTCGCGATCCTCAGCCTGCTGATCGGCGCGCTCGGCATCCTCAACATCGGGCTGTCCACGGTACGGGAGCGCTCCGATGAGTTGTCCCTGCGCCGGTCCTTCGGCGCGACCCGTCCTCAGGTCGTCGTCATCATGCTGCTGGAGTCACAGTTCGTCGCCCTGGTGTCCGGCCTGGCCGGGATCGCCCTGGTCGCCGGTGGCCTGCCGCTGATCACGGCGCACTTCGCCGACCGGTTCCAGGAGGTCTCGACCGGCTTCCCGGTCGGTGGTGCGCTCCTGGGCCTCGCGGCCGGGTCGGTGGCGGCTCTCGTCGGCAGCCTCGCGCCCGCCCTTCGCGCCTCCCGGGTCCCGATCGCCGCGATCATGCGCTGACCGGGCCGCCGGCTACGGGAGGTTCGCGTGCAACCGGACGCTGGTGCCCTCCGCGGCGGTGTGGATCCGCACGAGATCGCACAGCTGGTGGGCGAGGAGCAGGCCACGGCCGCCCTCGGCGTCGCCCGGGGGTGGGATCCGGCCGGCCAGCGGATCGGTCAGCACACCGCTGTCGCTCACCTGGCAGATCAGCCGGCCGGGCTCGGTCCAGATGCTGACGCGGCCGCCGCCGTCGGTGTGTTCGATGGTGTTGTCGACCAGTTCGTTCACCGCGATGACCAGATCGTCGATCGCCACGTCGCCGAGTCCGCCGGCGGTGGCGTGGGCGGTGACGAACCGGCGTACCCGGGTGAGACTGGACATGCCGGCGTAGCTCAGGCCGGCCGCGGTGGACGGCACGGGCGGCAGCGGCAGGTTGACGGCTGCCGCGGTGAGGAACGGGTCACCGTATCGGGGACTGGGTCGCCGGTCGCCGCGCTCGGTCACGGCGGGATGGGTGCGCCAGGCGTCGTGCAACCGGCCGGAGTCCAGGTTCGCCGCGTCGTAGGGGCACAGCATCGCCGCGTTCCTCATCCGGAAGACCGGGTTGATCAGCGCCTCGTGCATGGCGCAGGCCGGATATTCGACGGGGCAGCGGCCGGGCCACACCGATTCGCTGACGACGGTGATGCGGCGAGCGGCATGTTCGGTGCTGAAGGACAGCAGCAGGCCGGGGATGATGCGGCCGGGGTTACGGCCGGCCACCGCCATGTCCGTGAAGCGGACCTGTGCGCTCACGTCGGCGAGTGCGTCACGCAGCAGCGCCAGGTTCGGTCCGGGAACAGCGACGAGGACCGCGTCGCCGGTGGCCAGCGCCGACCGTACGAACGCGGTGGTGAAGTGCAGGTATTCATGCTGGTCGTGGTAAAGCAGGCCGGAATGGTCGAGCACCGCCGCGTCGACGGCGGCGGCGGTCAACGTCATGGGGCGGTTACCGTGCGCGGCTCGCCGGCGAAGGCCAGCAGGGTGCGCATCGACGGGGAGGCGCCGACCACGGTCATCGGGGGCAGTCCGGCAGCGGCCGCCGTGCTCAGCGTGCGCGCCGCGGCGCCGTCGAGGAACCGTAGGCCGGAGAGGTCCACCACCAGCGGCTGTGACCGGTCCGGGCTGTCCTCTCTCAGGTGATCCATCAGGGTCTGCAACGCGCCGCGGTTCGACAGGTCCGCCTCGCCTTCCAGGCGGATGCCCGGAGGGTCCACGGTGCGTACGGCCCTCAGCAGCGGGACGGTCCGCGGGTCCGAGCCGGCGGCGACGGTGGCCGGGTGCGACTCGCAGATCCCGCGCAGTGCGGCGTCGGTGAACAACCTTCGGTCATAGAGGCAGATCGCCATGGCGAACCCGTCGGCGAACACCCGGTTCACCTGGGCCTCATACCAGGTCAGCCGGTCGGCGCCGGGTAGTGGCCGGCTCGCCCACGACATGTCCCCGACGGCGCGCAGTCCGGTGTATCCGGCGTCACGCGCACGGTCGGACTCGTACCGCCACCCGTCGACGGTCGCCTGCGGGTCGAACGACCCCGACGCGAGATAGGAGTCCTCCGGTGCCGACATCCGCAGGTGCCCGTCGGCGATTGCCCGCCGGGCGTCGGTGCCCTGCGCCGCGAGTTCCGCCTCGATCTCTTCCGCGCCGCCACCGAAATACAGGATCCGGTGTCGCTCCCGCAGGCCGGCCCGGATGTACGTGGCGAGGCTCCGCAGCCGGGTCGCGTCGTCGTCGAAGACCACACACGCGTGATCACCGAGGCGTAGGCGATCGATGGCGCTGACCTCGATCATCGGGCTCCCTCTGACAACCACACATGCGGCCGCGGCCCGAACCCTACCCTGTCGGTGAGCCGTCACATGTCCGCGAGACCGCGGTTACCGGCACCACGGCGGGGTAAAAGCCCCTCCAGTCCGCGTACCGGGCTGGCCGGGGGATGTTCCACATCGGCGGCTGGGGGGTGCACGCCGAGGTGGGCATGCGTATCGCCTCACCGTCTGGCAGGGTCGTGGGCGGCGCTGACGGTGTGATCAACGGTCGTTCCGTGTCCGCCGCCGGGAATGCGAGGATACGGGCATGGACGTTCGAGTTCGGAGCAACATCACGTTCACAGGCCGTGACCACGGCCCGGTGGTGATGCTCTCGCACGGATTCGGGTGCGACCAGAACATGTGGCGGCAGGTCACCGCGAAGCTCGGTGAGCAGTCGCGGTTGCTCCTGTTCGACCATGTCGGGGCGGGCCGGTCCGATCTGACGGCATGGGACCCGGCGAGGTATGCGAGTCTCGACGGCTACGCCCGGGACGTCCTGGAGATCTGCCGGGATCTGGACCTGCGTGACGTGATCTTCGTCGGGCACTCGGTCAGCGCGATGATCGGAGTTCTCGCCGTCGCCGAGGAGCCCGACCGCTTCGCCGGCCTGGTCCTGCTCACTCCCTCACCGTGTTACATCGACGAGGGCGACTACCGGGGCGGATTCACCCACGACGACATCGACGAGTTGCTGGAATCGCTGGACAGCAACTATCTGGGATGGTCCGCCGCCATGGCGCCGGTGATCATGGGGAACCCCGATCGACCGGAACTGGGCCAGGAGCTGACGGACAGTTTCTGCCGTACCGACCCGACCATCGCGAAGGCGTTCGCGAGGGTCACCTTCCTGTCGGATCAGCGCGCCGACCTGCCCCGGGTGCGCGTGCCCACGCTGGTGCTCCAGTCGGCGGTCGACGCGATCGCGCCACCCGAGGTGGGCGCCTACGTCAGCGCTCACATACCGGGCAGCCGCCTGGTCACCCTGGACGCCATCGGGCACTGCCCTCAGCTGAGCGCACCGCAGGCCACCGCGCAGGCCATCACGTCGTTCGTGGCCGAGTGCCGGTGAGCGAGCCGTCTCCGCGCACCGGACCGCGCTGTGAGCCGGTGCCCGAGTCGGCGTTTCCTGCCATGCTGGAGGACGACATCGACGATCTTTACGACACCGCACCGTGCGGCAATCTCTCGACGCTGCTGGACGGCACGATCGCCAAGATCAATGTGACGCTGCTCGACTGGCTCGGGTACACCCGGGACGAAGTCGTCGGACGTAAGCGCTTCAGTGACCTGCTCACCGTCGGCGGCCGGCTGTACCACGAGACCCACTTCGCCCCGCTGCTCCAGATGCGCGGCGAGATCAACGGCATCGCCCTCGATCTGCGATGCGCGGACGGCTCCCGGATGCCGGTGCTGGTCACCTCCACGGTCAAGACCGGCGGTGACGGCCAGCCCCTGCTGATCCGCACCACCATCTTCGACGCCCGCGAACGCCGCGCCTACGAGCGGGAGCTCCTGTACGCCAGCAAGCAGGCCGAAGCCGAACGCGAACGCCTGCGGGAACTGGTCGCCGAGCTGCAACACAGCCTGCTTCCCGATCCGTTGCCGACACCACCGCGCATGCAGGTCGGCGCCTACTACCACATGGCCTCCACCGACCGGATCGGCGGAGACTTCTACGACCTGTTCCCTCTCGACGGGGGCCGGTGGGGGTTCTTCCTCGGCGACGTGTGCGGCAAAGGCCCCGTCGCCGCCGCCACCACCGCGGCCGCCCGCTACACCCTGCGCACCGCCGCGGCATACGAGCCCGAGCCGGCGGCCGTGCTCGCCCATCTCAACAGCGTCCTCTACCAGGGCTATCACAGCCGGTCGCACCGCCATTGCACGGTCGTCTTCGGCATCCTCACCCCCACCGCCTCCGGCTACTCGGTGACCATCGCCGGCGGCGGCCATCCCGCACCCATGCTGCTGCGTGCCGACGGCACCGTCGAGGCCCAGCCCACCACCGGTGGCACTCTCATCGGCAGCCTCCGGAAACCGAACATCGCGACGCGGACCTTCTCCGTGGCCGCCGGCGATACGTTGCTCCTCTACAGCGACGGTCTGCCCGAGGCACGTACCGGCCCCGGCACGGACCGCTACGGCGAAGAGGCCCTACGGACATTCCTCGCCCAGCTGACGCCCACCTCCGCCCCGGTGGCCGTCGAGGCGCTGACCGGGCTCCTCGGCACCCTCGAACGCCTCGATGACGACGTGGCGCTCATGGCGTTGTCCTTCGACGGCACGGGATCGGACGACTGACCGGATTCCGGCCCCACCCGGCGCGGATGTCCGGGGACCGGGACCGCCCGGCCGCCGTTTGGTGCGGTCCGAGGGGGGAAATCAAGGTGGCATGCAGCCAATCGATCAGTTCGGGACCGCCACACCCACCGAGACCTCGCTCGTCGCCCGGGTCGATGTCGGCATGGTCGTCGTGGACTCCGCGGGCGACGACGCCGGCCGGGTGAGCGCCGTGCAGCAGCCCGGCACGGACGTCCGCCCGGACACCGCGGCCGGGATCGCCGAGATGCTCATGAGCGCCGGATATCTCCGCGTCGACGGCACCGGGGCGCTGTCCAACGACACCTACGCGTCCGGCGACCAGATCGCCGACGTCATCGACGACGAGCCCGGCATCGTACGGCTGAGCGTGCTCCGCGACGAGCTGCCGCGGGCGGCCGTCTGACGCCGCGGGCCTTCGGCACGCGATCCGGTGCCGAAGGCCGGGCGCCGGACGGACGTCACCCGCGCAGGCTCCACCGCTGGCCGGCGCTACCCGAGCACGACCACAGGTTGATCCTCGTGCCGTTCGCGGTGCCGCTGCCGGACGTGTCCAGGCAGAGGCCGGACTGGACGCCGGTGATCGTGCCGTCGGCGTTGACGTCCCACTGCTGATGGGACTGGCCACTGCAGTCGTAGACGATCACCGCGGTGCCGTTGGCGGTGCCCCGCCCGGAGGCGTCCAGGCACTTGTTGCCGTAGACGGTCAGTTGCTTCGACGTCGTGTGGGTCCACCGCTGGTTGGTGTTGCCGTGGCAGTCGTACAGCTGGGTGCCGGCGCCGTTGACGGTCGCGGCGCCGACGACGTCGAGGCAGCGGCCCGATCCGGCTCCGGTGATCATCACATCGGTCCGCGCCGGCGGGCTGGTGCTGGGCGGGGTGGAGGGCGTGCCGCCGTCCAGGCCGAGGAACGAGATGGCGTACGCGAGCTGACCCGCCTGGGGAAGGTCGTGCCCCACACCGGCGATGCCGACTCCCTCGATCGTGGCCTGGGTACCCGTCGAGCCGTACCGGTTCCTGGTCCACGACGGCTGCGGTCGGTCGGTGAACGCCGGGGTGGTGGACAGACCGTGCAGGTTGGTCCACTGCTTGATCTCCTCGCCGAAGTTCGGGTAGGCGAGGGTCGTGTCCCGGTCACCGTGCCACAGCTGGATCCGCGGGTAGGGACCGGCGTATCCGGGGTACATCGCCCGGGCGGTGTCGCCCCACTGCTGTGCACTCCTGATGAGGGTGCCTCCGGAGCACTGGCTGTTCCACAGCGAGCCGTTGGTGGTGGCGAAGCAGCCCGCCGGCACGCCGGAGAACGCCGACGCGGCCTTGAACACGTCGGGGTACTGGGCGGCCAGCACGTTGGTCATCATGGCGCCGGACGAGAATCCGCTGACCACGATGCGTGCCGGGTCGACGTTGTAGCGCGACCGGGCCCAGCCGACCATCGACATGATGCCGGTGGAGTCGCCGCCGCCGTTGCGCCGTAGCGCGGCCGGGCTGGACACGTCGAAGCACTTCTCGGTACGGGTCGCCTCGGGCAGCACGACGACGTAGCCGTACCGGTCGGCCGCCGTCAGGTAGTCCTTGCCGTTCCAGCCGGCCACCGCGGAGGCCGAGCCGCCGCAGTAGTGCACCAGCACCAGCAGGGCGGGCCGGGACGCGACACGGTCCGGGACGTACGTGAACATCCGGAGGTTTGTCGGGTTCGCGCCGAACCCGGTGACCTGGGTGAGCGCCGCGGCCGAGGCGGGCCGCGCCAGGAGGAGCAGCGACAGGACGACGAGGGGCCCCACCACGGCCGCCAGCGCGACGCGCAGCTTGCGATTCATGCGGAGTCCTTTCCACGGGGGTACGGCGGACGGCGCGACTCGAGCGCGGGGGACGTCCGGCCGGGAGGGCGTGAAGTTAACGCTCACGCAGCCGCACGTCAAACGTCGGCATCAATGCGTTAAAGCAGCTCCCGTACAGGAGTAACGGCTTTTCATAACCCTTTTTCGGAAGGCTCTTTTCGCATTCTTCTGGAGAAATAATGACGACTCACCGCTCCTTATTGACGAAAGCGCTGTGAAAGCTAACATCGATGAAGCGGCATATGCGGCGGCTCTTCCCCGGGCCCGCCACGCGCCGCGAGGGCGAGTCCGCCACCGTCTCCGGCTCCGTATCCCCGGGAGTTCACGATGAGCAGAGTTTCCAGACGCCACCTCCTGTCGGCGGGCGCCGCCGGGGCCGGCGCGACCCTGCTGCCGCTGGGGTGGCCGACCGGATCGGCCTCCGCGCCCGCCGGGGCCGCCGCGGTCGCCGACGATCTCAGGCTCCGGTACGACAGGCCGGCCGGCACCGAGTGGCTGCGTGCGCTGCCGATCGGCAACGGCCGGCTCGGCGCCATGGTGTTCGGCAACACCGACACCGAGCGGTTGCAGCTCAACGAGGACACGGTGTGGGCCGGTGGCCCGTACGACTCCAGCAACTCCCGGGGTGCCGCCTCGCTCGCCGACATCCGGCGGCTGGTCTTCGCCGACCAGTGGAGCCAGGCGCAGAACCTGATCAACCAGGCGATGCTCGGCAAGCCGGTGGGGCAGTTGGCGTATCAGACCGTCGGCAATCTCAAGCTCACGTTGCCGGCCACCGGCGCGGCCTCGCAGTACAGCCGGGTCCTGGACCTGACCACCGCCACCGCGTCGGTGTCCTACGTGTCGGGCGGCGTGCGTTTCCAGCGTGAGGTGTTCGCCAGCGCGCCGGACCAGGTCATCGTGGTGCGGCTGACCGCGGACCGGGCCAATGCGATCACCTTCACCGCGACCTTCGACAGCCCGCAGCGCACCACGGTCTCCAGCCCCGACGGCACCACCATCGGTCTGGACGGCATCTCCGGGAGCATGGAGGGCATCACCGGCTCGGTCCGGTTCCTCGCCCTGGCGCAGGCGGTCACCACCGGCGGTAGTGTCACCAGCTCCGGTGGCACCCTGCGGGTGTCCGGCGCCACCAGCGTGACACTGCTGATCTCGATCGGGTCCAGCTACGTCGACTTCCGCACCGTCAACGGCGACTACCAGGGCATCGCCCGCACCCGGCTGGCCGCTGCCCGGGCCCTCCCCCACGATCAGCTGCGCAGCCGTCATCTGGCCGATTACCAGGCGTTGTTCAACCGGGTCTCGATCGATCTCGGCCGGACCGCCGCGGCCGACCAGACGACCGACGTCCGGATCGCGCGGCACGCCGAGCAGAACGACCCGCAGTTCGCCGCCCTGCTGTTCCAGTTCGGCCGGTACCTGTTGATCTCGTCGTCCCGGCCCGGCACGCAGCCGGCCAATCTCCAGGGCATCTGGAACGACTCGATGGCGCCGCAGTGGGATTCCAAATACACGATCAACGCCAACCTGCCGATGAACTACTGGCTGGCCGACACCACGAACCTGTCCGAGTGCTTCCTCCCGGTCTTCGACATGATCAAGGACCTGACGGTCACCGGCGCCCGCACCGCCCAGGTGCAGTACGGCGCCGGTGGCTGGGTCACCCACCACAACACCGACGCGTGGCGCGGCTCCTCGGTCGTCGACGGCGCGGTGTGGGGCATGTGGCAGACCGGTGGCGCGTGGCTGGCCACCCTGATCTGGGACCACTACCGGTTCACCGGGGACGTGGAGTTCCTGCGGGCCAACTACGCGGCCCTCAAGGGTGCCGCGCAGTTCTTCCTGGACACACTGGTCGCCGACCCGGCCCGTGGCTACCTGGTGACGAACCCGTCGAACTCGCCGGAGCTGCCGCACCACACCGATGTCAGCGTCTGTGCCGGGCCGACCATGGACAACCAGATCCTGCGCGACCTCTTCGACGCCGTCACCCGGGCCGGCGAGGTGCTCGACCTGGACGCCCCGTTCCGTACCCGGGTCCGCGCGGCCCGCGACAGGCTGGCGCCGATGCGCGTGGGCTCCCGCGGCAACATCCAGGAGTGGCTCGCCGACTGGATCGAACCCGAGCGTAATCACCGGCACGTCTCGCACCTGTACGGCCTGCACCCGAGCAACCAGATCACCAGGCGCGGCACCCCGCAGCTGCACGAGGCCGCGCGCCGGACGCTGGAGTTGCGCGGTGACGACGGTACCGGCTGGTCACTCGCCTGGAAGATCAACTACTGGGCCCGGCTGGAGGACGGCACCCGCGCCCACAAGCTGTACCGCGACCTGGTCCGTACCGACCGGATGGCACCGAACATGTTCGACCTGCACCCGCCGTTCCAGATCGACGGCAACTTCGGCGCCACCTCCGGGATCGCCGAGATGCTGCTGCAGAGCCACCACGACGAGCTGCATCTGCTGCCCGCACTGCCGTCCGCGTGGCCCGCCGGGCGGGTCTCGGGCCTGCGCGGCCGCGGCGGCTACACGGTGGCCATGGCGTGGACCGGCGGCCGGGCCGACGAGTTCCTCATCCGGGCCGACCGCGACGGCACCCTGAAGGTACGCGCGGCGCTGTTCACCACCGCCCATACGCTCGGCGACCTCACCGACGGCAGCACACCGGGGACCACCCGGCCGGAGACGGACGTCGTCCAGTTCACCGTCCGGGCCGGGCACACCTACCGGGCGGCACGACCGGGCACGTCGCCGAGCCCGAGCGTGCCGGCTTCCTCGGATCCGGGCCCGTCACCGTCGTCCGGCACGGGCGCCACGGCGGTCTACACCGTCACGGGTTCGTGGTCCGGGGGCCTTCAGGCGGAGGTACGGGTGACCGCCGGCGCGGCACCGATCACCGGCTGGACGGTGTCCTGGACCTTCCCGAACGGACAGGTCGTCAACCAGGTCTGGAACGGTTCGCACACCCAGAGCGGTACGCGCGTGACCGTGTCGAACGCGGCCTACAACGGTGCGCTGCCGGCCGGTGGTTCCACCACCTTCGGTTTCCTGGCCGGCGGGAACGGTCCGCACGACCCGCCGGCCGACCTCACCGTCAGCACCCGGTGATCGCCGCGGGGACCGGCGTCACACTCCGGGAAGGCCGGCCAGCCCGGCGATCAGGCCCAGCCCGGCACTGACGCCGAGCACCCGCAGCACCGACCATCTACGCCAGAAGATCAGCACCGCCGCGATGACGGCGATGGCCAGGGGTACGGGCCGCACCGCGCCGAGGTCGGGCAGCGTCATGTGCACCGGCCCCGCATCGACCTCGTGCACCGCGCTGAACAGGGTGTGCACGGCGAAGTAGAGACCCAGGTTCGCGATCACCCCGACGACCGCCGCGGTGATGCCGGTCAGTGCCGCCGACAGCGACCGGTTGCCGCGCAGCCGCTCCACGTACGGCGCGCCGAGCAGGATGAACAGGAAACACGGCACGAACGTCACCCACGTGGTCAACAGCGACGCGGCGACGCCGGCCACCCACGGGTCCAGACTGCCGGGGTTGCCGTAGGCGCCGAGGAACGCCACGAACTGCACCACCATGATCAGCGGCCCGGGGGTGGATTCGGCGAGCGCGAGACCGCGGACCATGTCGCCGGCGGACAGCCACGCGTAGTGCTCGACGGCGCGCTGGGCCACGAACGCGAGTACCGCGTAGGCGCCACCGAAGGTGACCACCGCGGTGCCGGAGAAGAACAGGCCCTGCTGGGTGTAGACGCTGTCCGTGCCGGTGAACACGGCGAACAGCGCCACCGGGATGAACCAGGCGGCCAGCCCGATCGCCAGGATCGTCGCGGTCCGCCGGCCGGACGGCTGGTCGTGGTGCAGGACGTCGTCGGAGACCAGCGGCTCGGGGCCGTCCTTGGCGGCACCGTGGCCGCCGGACGACTCGACCAGACCGGGACGCAGGCGGTGCAGGGCCCAGCCGGCCAGCGCGGCGAGCGCCACGACCACCGGGAACGGCACGGCGAACACCGCCAGCGACAGGAACGCGAGCACCGCGAAGGCGACCAGGGTGCGGTGCGACAGTGCCCGCCCGGCGACCCGCCACACCGCCTGCACGACCACCGCGACCACCGCCGGGGCGAGCCCGGCGAACAGCGCCGTGACCACGGTGGTGTCTCCGAATCCGACGTAGACCGCCGACAGCGCGAGCAGCGCGACCACGCCGGGCAGCACGAAGAGGGTGCCGGCGACCAGGCCGCCGCGGAGGCCGTTGAGCAGCCAGCCGACGTAGATGGCCAGTTGCTGGGCCTCCGGGCCGGGCAGCAGCATGCAGTAGTTCAGCGCGTGCAGGAACCGCTTCTGCCCGATCCAGCGGCGTTCGTCGACCAGGTGCCGCTGCATGACGGCGATCTGCCCGGCCGGGCCGCCGAAGGTCTGCAGGGAGATGGCGAACCAGGCTCGTACCGCCTGGTTGAAGGGAACGACATCGCCGGACACGACGGCGGGCGGCGCGGGGTGATCGGGCTCGGTGGTCGTCACGGTGGGTCTCCTGGAGAGCTGCGGTGTCAGCCGGGCGTGCGGTTCAGCAGCACCGTGCGGCGCTGGTATTCGTAGAGGCCGTCGAAGAGCGGGCCGCTCAGCGCGATGACCCGCTCGTCGTCACAGGTCATCGACAGGCCGCGCAGGATCACGTCGAAGCCGGGGCCTTCCGGTGCGTCGTAGCGCTCGTCGGCCAGATCCGCCTCGTGCACGATCTCGGCGATCTTCCACAGCACCGGGTCGTGCAACTCGTACCGCCGCAGGATCGTCTCGAACGAGCAGTCACCCCGGTGGTGGCCGAGCTCGGCACCGCGCATGTCGAACGGGGTCGCGTCGGCGGGCACCGCGGTGCGGTCGTCGACGAAGAGGAACTCCGCGTCCGGGTCGATGTGCGTCCGGATCAGCCACGCGCACGCGGCGCGGTCGATGTGGACTCCGGCCCGGGTCGCCCACCTCATGCCCGCTCCCCCACGGTGATGTGCCGTTCGGCGAGGTCCTGCACCGCGATCCGTGCGGTCTCGCGCTCGGGCGGGGGGAAGTAGTCGCGGTCGGTGATCCGGCGCAGCTCGCCGCGCAGTCTGCGGACCAGGCGGGTGCCTTCGGCCTCGTCCGCGGGGACCGTCGCGGCCTGCTCGATCACCGCCCGGTACTCGGCGGCGCGGGCCGTGCGCATGCCGTCGACGACGGCCTGTTCCTGCGCGAGGTCACCCGGCGAGGCGATCCAGATCATCGCGGTGCCGCCGTTGTCGACGACCTCCTCGGCGACCCAGTCGAGCTGCTCACGGGTCCGGTCGCCGGCGGGCAGGGCGATCAGGCCGTCACCCAGCCGGGCCACGCCGAGGCGCTCCAGCTTGCGCCACACCGCGATGCGCGGCTGCGACGGTTCCCGGGGGATCCGGTACGACAGCAGCACCCACTGCCCGGTGTCCTGGACACGATCCACCCGGACACAGTAACCGTGGTTACGTTCGCAGCGGAAGACGGGGTCGCCCGGCGATCAGCGGTTCAGTGGCAGCGGGGCGGGTAGTCACGGTGGCGTCGACGAGAAGGGACGGCGATGACCGAGCGGACAGTGTCGGACCTGGTGGTGCAACGCCTGCTGGCCTGGGGCACCGACCGGGTCTTCGGATATTCCGGGGACGGCATCGACGGTGTGATCGGGGCCTTGCGGCGGTCCGGGAAGCCGGCGTTCGTACAGGCCAGGCACGAGGAGGCGGCGGCCTTCATGGCGGTCGGGCACGCCAAGTACACCGGTGGCCCCGGAGTCTGCCTGTCCACCCAGGGCCCCGGCGCGGTCCACCTGCTCAACGGCCTCTACGACGCGAAACTCGACTCCCAGCCGGTGGTGGCGATCGTCGGCCAGCAGATGTCCACGGTGCTGGGCAGCGCCTACCAGCAGGAGATCGACCTGGTCCGGCTGTTCGCCGACGTGTGCGCCGAGTTCGTCCAGGTCGCGCACACTGCCGAGCAGGTTCCGATGCTGCTGGACCGCGCCTTCCGGACCGCCCTGACGACCCGCGGCCCCACCTGCGTGATCCTGCCGCACGACGTGCAGTCGGCACCGGCGCCCGACCCGGAGGCGCACGAACACGGCGTGATGGTGACCAGCCCCGGGCTGCGTCCGGCCCGGATCGTGCCCCGGCCGGAGGACCTGCGGGAGGCGGCCGAGGTGCTCGCCTCCGGGCAACGGGTGGCGATCATGGTCGGACAGGGCGCGTACGGGGCGCGGCCGGAGATCCTCGAACTGGCCGAGCGCCTCGGGGCCGGCGTCACCGCGTCCCTGCTCGGCAAACCGGTCCTCGACGAGACGCTGCCCCGCCACACCGGCGTCATGGGGCACCTGGGGACCACCGCCAGCGAGGAGCTGATGCGCGACTGCGACACGCTGCTGCTGATCGGCACCAACGACCCGTGGACCGAGTTCTACCCCAGGCCGGGACAGGCCCGGGCGGTGCAGATCGACATCGACGGCCGGCGGCTCGGCGTACGCTATCCGATCGAGGTCCCGCTCCTCGGCGATGCCGCCGAGACGCTGCGGGAACTGCTCGCACTCATACCGGCCCGGCCGCGCGGCGCCTGGGCCGGGCAGATCGAGGAATCGGTGCGGCGCTGGCACCGCATCGCGGCGGCCCGTGCCGCCGCGGCCGCCGAACCGCTCAACCCGCAACACGTCGTCCGGGCGCTGTCCGGCCGGCTGCCCGCCGACGCGCAGGTCGCCGTCGACGTCGGCTCGGTCGTCTACTGGTACGCGCGGCACCTGCGCCTGCCGCCCGGCGCCCCGGCGCACCTGTCGAGCACCCTGGCCTCCATGGGGTGCGGGCTGCCGTACGGTCTGGCCGCGAAGCTGGCGGCACCACAGCGCCCGGTCGTCGTGCTCACCGGTGACGGCGCGATGCAGATGACCGGGCTGGCCGAGCTCGTCACGGTGGCCGCCCGCTGGCGTGACTGGGCCGATCCGCGGTTCGTGATCTGCGTCCTCGACAACCGTGATCTCGCCGAGGTGAGCTGGGAACAACGCGAGGCCGAGGGTGAGCCGCGGTTCGCGACCTCCCAGGATCTGCCCGACGTGCCGTACGCCCGGTACGCCGAACTGCTCGGCCTGCGCGGGGTGCGTGTCGACGACCCGGATCAGGTCGACGGCGCGTGGGAACTCGCACTGGCCGCCGACCGGCCGACGGTGATCGAGACGGTCGTCGACCCGGCCATCCCGCTGCTGCCACCCGGCCGTCCGTACGACCAGGTGCGGGCCATGTACCAGGGCCTGGCCACCGAGACCGGGGAACAGGCCCGCCGCGCCGAGGCACATCTGCGCCGCGAACGCGCCGACGAGGGATTCGACGACCCCCGGTGAGCCGCCGGGCCGGCCGTCACGACCGCACGAGGATCCGGTCGGGATCGACGATCGCCAGCACCCGGTCGGTCATGACGGTGGCACCGCGGAGCACGAGACACTGCTCGGCGGCGACGGCGTCCAGGTGCATCCGCAGGACCAGATTCGCGGCGGCGGCACCGAAGAAGGTGACGCGTGTCAGGTCGCAGCACACCGTCTCCCGGCCGCTCTCCCGGTCGCCGAACGCCTGGGTCAGCACGTCCCGCAACAGCGGTGCGGTGTCCTGATCGACATCACCGTCGACCGCCACGACCGTCCACGGCACAGCCGGCGCGCCCTCGCCGTGCCCGGACTCCGCGCCTCGCGAGACGGTGAGAACGGTCGTGCCGCTGTCATCGGTGATCACCGCGGACCCACCCTCGCGGAAGGGGCGCCCGTGCAAGCCGACGTGTCCCAGCCGAAGCCGGTACAACTGCTCAACTTCCATGGCCTCACCTCTGTCATCGCGGACAACGATGGGCACACGGTTTGACCCACGAACGAGGCTAGTCCCGACTTCGCGCCGGGCGCCAGCGTTACGCCGACCTTCCGCCGCGATGTGCCTAACCCCGGCTGTGGAGAGAACGGTGACGCCCACTCCGGGTGGCTAGACTGGAGGCCTGTGGTCGGCGTATCGAACGGCGTCGACGAGCCCAGCGTCAAAGAAGCGGCGCAGGTCCCGGCTTCCCGGTCCCGGGGAGCCTACAGTGACCTGCGTGTCAGCTCGTCCTGACGGATCATGACTGCTGCGCCGTTGCAGAGGATGAATGCTCATGTCCGAACAGCCGCCCCTCGAGCCGACCCACGCGTTCGCCGAACTCGGCCGGATCAACCTCAACGAGACCGACCTCGACGGTGTTCTCCGGCAGGTGGCGACCCTCGCCAGGCGCACCATCGCCGGCGTGGACGAGGCGTCGGTCACTCTGATCCGCGGGAGGACCGCACACACCGCGGCCTTCACCGGCGAGCTGGCCCAGGCCATGGACGAGCGGCAGTACGAAGAGGCCGGCGGCCCCTGCATCGACGCCGCCGTCTCCGCGTCCACCGTGTCGGTGCCCGACCTGACGAGCGAGCGCCGCTGGCCGCACTACATTCCCGCAGCCCTCGACGCGGGGGTCCGCAGCTCGCTGTCGGTCGGCCTGCCGGTGCACGAGAACGTCACCGGAGCACTGAACCTGTACGCCATCAAGGCCGAGGCATTCGACGACGAAGCGGTCGTCCTCGCACAGACGTTCTCCGGATACGCCGCGGTCGCGCTGGCCAACGCCCATCTGTACGACGCGACGGCGACACTGGCGCAGCACATGCAGGCGGCGATGGAGTTCCGTGCGGTGATCGAACAGGCCAAAGGCATCCTGATGGCCCAGGAGCGCTGCACGGCCGACGAGGCCTTCGCCCTGTTGAGCAGGATGTCGCAGGTCAGCAACCGCAAACTCCACGACGTGGCAACCGCCCTGGTCGCCGCCACCGACCGGAGCGAACAGCTGTAGCCGGCGGCGGACGGTCCGTCAGTTCTCCGGGTGCGAGCGTGGTCTGGCCGCGCTGTCGAGCAGGGCGGCCGCCATGTCGGCCAGCGAGTCACCGGCCTCGGCGGCCCGGAGCCGTAGCCGCCGATAGGCCTCAGCGGCGGTGCAATGGTCACGTGCCATGAGCACCCCGAAGGCGCACTGGATGGTGTCGCGCACCGTGAAGGCCCGCACCAGCCCGGCGAGGAGCTGCCGGGCACCGGGGTCCATGCCGTCCGGCCCGTCGCCGGACGGTGGCGGCTGCCCGGCGTAGAGGTTGCGGACACCGCCGATCAGCGGAGCCAGGCCGGTGGCGTCGCGCCCGTAGAGATTGAGTACGGCGACCGGTGCGCCGCTGCCGGCGAACAGCGGTATCGACAGTGAGACGTGCAGGCCCAGATCGTGGGCCGCCCGGTGGAACCCCGGCCAGGACATGGTCGCCGCGATGTCGGGGACCCCGACCGGCGTGGCCACCTCGAGCGAATGCAGACACGGCCCGGCGTCGTCGGCGTACTGCGCCTGGTCGACCGCCCGCGCCAGGTCGCTGCTGGCGGCCACGGTGGTGTAGCCCTTGCCACGCCACGCCGTGATCGACGCGTAGTCGACGGGGGCCACCGTGTCGGCCGCCAGCCGGGCGACCCGCGCCAGGTGGACGTCGACGATCGAGGCGTCGTCCGCGGTTGCGGCCAGTGCCACGAGGGCGCCCGCCAGCGCAGCCCGCGCCGACGGTTCGGGAGTCGGCCGGTCCTCTGCAGTCGGCATGACATGCCTTTCTCGTCGCGGCCCCTCCGGTGTCCCGCCGGCACGTGGCAGCATGGGCCGCGAGGTGGGCCTGGCGATGGACCCGGGTGCCCGCTGTCGCGGCACAGCGCCCTATCCGTGTTCGGGCGGTACCGGCGCCGGCAGCCGGTAGCGCAACAGCCGGGTGCCGTCGGTGGGGTCGGTGAGGATCACGAGGTCGTCGTCGATCTGGTCGCTCACCCACAGGCCGTCACCACTTCCCGGGCCCCTGGCGGCGACAGCCGGCACGGTGACGTCCACCGGCCCACCACGACCGGCGTTGCCGACCTCGCACCACAGGCTGCCGGCGCGCGACCACAGCCACAGCCGACCGGAACCGCCGCGCCCCACGGCGGCGACCGCCGCTCCATGGATGGCGCGTACCAGCCGGTGCCGCACCGGTTCGGCCAGTCCGGCGGCGAGCAGCCGGCGGTCCACCACGTCGTGGAGCACGTCGAGAGTGTCGAGATCGAAGCCCCGGACGAGCACCACGAGATCCGTTTTCGGGTCGGCGTCGGAGCGGGCGGTGGCGGGGTCGCCGTCCACGACGGCGCGGGCGATGTCGGCGAGCGGCCGGCCGACGCGTTCACCCAGCCGCGACAGCTCGTCCAGAGCGCCGTCGATGTCGAGGCCCAGGCGTTCAGCGAGGACCCCCTTGGCCTGCTCGATGAGCACCCTGCTGTTCAGCACGTGCCGCAGCTGCTCACCCAGAACCCGGCGCTGAGCCAACGTGCGGTGCTGGAGAAGACCGACCGTGGTCACGTTGGCCAGCGCCTGGCCCAGCCGGACGTCGCCGTCGCGGAGCGGCCCGGCCTGCCCGCGGAGCAGGGCGAGTACCCCGATGACCTCGCCGCGCAGCCGCATCGGTAGCGCGTACACCGCGCGGAACCCGGCGACGCGGGCCTGCCGGGTGAACTGCGGCCACCGCCCGCCGTCCGCGTCCAGGTCGGGCACGGCCACCATCTCACCGGTGACGAAACTGTCCACGCACGGCGCCACGTCGTTCTCGAACAGCTCCAGCAGCCGGCGGTACTCCGAGGACGCCGCCGTCAACCGCAGGACCCCGTGCAGGTCCGCCACCATCACGCCGGCCAGCTCGACATCCAGCAGTTGGACGCTGCGCCTGGTGAGCAGGCGCACGAACTCCACCACGTCGATGTCGGCGACCAGCGTGTCGGACAACTCCACGAACGCCTCGGCAATCGCCTGTTCCCGCGACATGCTCACCTCGTCCCATCCCTGTCACCGGCACCACTGCCCGGATCGTCGTCGAGCTGGTCGAAGCGCAACCGGCGGGCCACCACGTCATCGGCCACCGCCTCCAGGGTGCGGGCCACGGCGAACGCGTACGCGCGGAGCCGGGCGTACGCCTCCTCGAGTCCCGTCTCCAGCTGCACACTGATCATGCCGGTGGCCTGGTGCACCACCGCCTGCTGGACCAGGTAGCTGCCGGCACCACCGCCGTGGTCACCGTTGCGGTCCTCGTCCGACAGGGCCTCGGCCAGCAGCAGGTCGGTGACCGCGTCGGCGAAGTCCAGCGCATCGGCCAGGTCCTGACCGGCCAGCAGGCCCGGACTGTCGCGATACAGGTCCAGCACGCCGACCCCCAGCGCGCCGGCACGCAACGGCAGCGCGAACACCGCCCGCGTCCCCGCCTGCACCGCCGCCCCGGCGAACATCGGCCACCGGTCGCGCCAGGCCCGGGCCAGCAGATCATCGGCCAGCACCGGGCTCCCCGTGTCGAAGGCGTCCCGGCACGGGCCCTCACCGAGCAGCAGCTGGAGGTTCTCCACGCGCTCGCTGACGGTGTCCGTGGTGTAGCGGACCTGCTGCGTGGCGCCGGCCATCACCGCGACACCCACACCGCGGATGTCGGGGAAGTGGGCCACACACGCCCGGCACAACTCGTCCACGTCCGGGCCGTGCGCCACCACCAGCCGATCCACCCGCGACCGCCGTCCTTCGCTAGGCACCACGACCACGGCCAGCCCCGCACTCGCAAACACACCGACCTGTCACCAACACGGAACCTCCGATCCTGCCGGGGAGCGACCACGCGAATTCGGATCCGGCATCACGAGAACCGGCATCCCACCGAGAGAGCACCGTCCGCATATTGGCAGATCTACCTGCCACCCTACGCCGGGCGGCCGCCACCCACCGCGCGGCGACGCCGATCCCCGCGGGCCCGCCCGGGAGATTGACCCGGGCGGGTGGCCGATCACACCCACCGCGCCGTCGGCGCGGCCGGCATCTCCATGAACCGGGCGAACGTCAGCGGGGACCGGGTACGGGGGTGCACGACGTCGGTGGGCCCGTCGTAGAGGTACGCGTCGGCCAGGGCTACCGCGGCGTACCCGGCGAACGTCTCGGCCAGCATGACCGCGTCCTCGTCGAAGGCGTGCGGCGTGCGGGCGTACAGGTTGAGAGCGCCGCTGACCGATGCGCGCAGCGGCAGTCCGACGGACACCGAGCTGTGCATCCCGGCGTCGACGGCGTGGTCGGCCCAGTCCGGCCACCGGCCGTCCTCGGCGATGTCCGGCACGCTCACCGTGAGGGAGGCGGCGGCCGCGGTCAGACAGGGGCCGTGGCCCCGGTGGTACTGCCACTCGTCGACGATCATGGACGGTGGTCCGGTGAAGGCGGCGGTGTGCACCCCTTCGGATCCGACCAGAAGAACCGAGACGTCATCGGCTCCCGGGATGCCCCGCCGGGCCACGTCCGCCACCCTGGCCAGGGCCGTCGTGACATCCGTCCGGCTGAAGTCGATCCGCGCGAGTTCGGCGTACGCGTCGATGTGCTCGGTGGTCTGCGGGTGCGTCATGGAAGGTGTCCTTCCGACATGCCGCCGCACGAGGCCGGGTGCGGGGCGGGAGTTACGGGTCGCTGCAGGACCGCGATGTCTCCGGTCCGGGACCGCGCCGCTTCTTGACGCCGGCTCACCGGCGCTTCGCGCCGGCCGCAGACCGCATGCTATGCCCGGCTCGCCGCCTCCGAAACAATCATCACGGTACGGCGGGCGGACGCCGGCGCTGAAGGCCGTCGTGCCGATCGTCCCCGCACCAGGTGACGACGGTCCGGGCACCGGCCGAAAAATCAGTGCCGGCGCCGTGCAGGGGAACCCGGCCCGCGGACCGGGGTCTGGGGCGACGGTCCTGCGGGCCGGAGGGGGCGTCCGCTGCCCGGCGCCGGCGACTGAGTCCACTCGCCGCGGCCGGTGAGCCCCCGCGTCACCGACCGCCAGCGATACATCCACGCTATCGGCATCCATCCGGTGCCGGACTTAAAATCGGCTGTACCTCGATGCGCCTCCACAAATCACTCTGAGCTGGGAAAATGCCGGCCAGTTGGCGTCGGCGGCAAGAGAACCGGCAAAATCTCGGCCGGGCTGTCGCATCGGTGGCGGCGACGGGGACATCTGAACGGGAGCACCGTGACCCAGAACGACGGCGGCCATCCGCAGACGAGCGGTGAGATCCTGCGGACTCAGCGCGTCCGGCTGCGATTGACGCAGGAGGATCTGGCGCTACGGGCGGGTGTCAGCGTGCGTTCGGTGCGCAATCTGGAACGCGGCGCCGGTGGGCTGCCCCGGGCACAGACGCTGCGGCGGCTGGCGTCTGCGGTGGGCCTGACCGATCTCGGCAGCGCCGGGCCGGGGCCGCGGGCGCGCCGGGCCGGGCTCCACGTCGCGGTGCTGGGGCCGCTGACCGTCCACGACGACGGGCGTGAGGTGCCGATCCCGTCGCCGATGCAGCGGCGGCTGCTCGGGCTGCTCGCGTTGCATCCCGGACAGCTGGTACGCACGGCCGAGATCGTCGAGGCACTGTGGGGCGGGCGCCCGCCGGCCACCCACGTGAACCTGATCCACGTGTACATCGGCGCCCTCCGCAAGAGCCTGGAGCCGGCCCGGGAGTCCCGGTCGGGTTCCTCGGTCATCGTCACCGGGCCGGACGGCTACCGGCTGGCCCTGGACCGCGACCGGATCGATCTCGCCCGGTTCGAGGACCTGGTACGGCGGGCCGCCGGCGGGCGCGAGGACGCCTACGACGGCTACGAGCGGGCGCTGCAGTGCTGGCGCGGACCGGTCGATCCGGAGATCGGCCGGCATCCCGCCGCGGTGGCGGCGGCCCAGCAGCGGATCGTCGCGACGCTGGCGTTCGCCGATGTGGCGATCGAGCTGCGGCGGTACGACGCGGCGATGCGCCGGCTCGACCCGTTGAGCCGCGCCGAACCCCTGCACGAAGGGCTGCACGCGCGGGTGGTGCTGGCGCTCGCCGGTTCCGGTCGGCAGGCCGAGGCGCTACAGCATTTCGCTGCGGTCCGCGCGCGCATCGTCCAGGAGCTGGGGGTCGAGCCGGGGCCGCAGCTGACCGACGCCCACCTGGGGGTGCTGCGCCAGGAGCTGCCCGGCGAGCCGGCACCGGCACGGAAGACGCCGCAACCGGTGACCGTGACCCCGGCCGAGCTGCCCCCGGCGACACCGTTCCTGACCGGGCGCTCCCCCGCGCTGCGGAGCCTGAACCGGCTGGTCGCCGGCTCCGGTGCCGGGCAGCCGGCCACGACGATCGCGGCGATCTCCGGCGGCCCCGGCACCGGGAAGACCGCGCTCGCCGTGCACTGGGGGCACTCGGTGCGTGAACGCTTCCCGGACGGCCAGCTGTTCGTGAACCTGCGCGGATTCCATCCCACCGGGCAGGTCGTGCCGGCGCACCGGGCGATGCGGACCTTCCTGGAGTCGCTCGGCGTATCCCCCCGGCAGATCCCGCAGAACGAGGACGGGCAGGTCAACCTCTACCGGAGTCTGCTGGCCACCCGCCGGGTGCTGATCGTGCTGGACAACGCCCGCGACGCCGAGCACGTACGGCCGTTGCTGCCCGGCAGCGCCGGATCGGTCGCTGTGGTGACCAGCCGCAACAGGCTGACCGGCCTGGTCGCGGTGGAGGGCGGCATCTCGGTCGGCCTGGAGGCGCTCAGCCCGGAGGACGCGCACGAGCTGATGAGCCGTCGTCTCGGTACCGGCCGGCTCGCGGCCGAGCCGGATGCCGCGACTGAGATCGGGCGCCTCTGCGGGTATCTGCCGCTGGCGCTGGCGATCGTGACCGCCCGTGCGATGCAGGCGGAACTCCCGCTCTCCTCCTTCGTCAAGCATCTGCACGCGGAGCAGGACCGGCTGGACGCCCTGGGCAGCGACGAGACGACGATCGACGTCCGGACGGTCTTCTCCTGGTCGTACGGCGTACTGACTCCCGCGGCGGCCCGGCTGTTCCGTCTGCTGGGCGCCCATATCGGCACCGACATCGGGGTGGGTGCCGCCGCGAGCCTGGCCGGGTGCACCGTCGAGCAGGTGCGCGCTCCGCTCGCCGAGCTGGTCCGGGGCAGCCTGGTGGAAGAGGAGCCGAACGGCCGGTACACCATGCACGATTTGCTGCGCGTCTATGCGCTGGAGGTGGCCGACGCCGTGGACACCCCGGACGACCGGCGGGCCGCGACGGGCCGGCTCCTCGACCACTACCTGTCGCGCACCCTGGGCGCCGGGCGGATCACCGATCCCACCCGGGTGCCCGTCGACCTCGGTGATCCGCCGGTCGCGCCGGCCGCGTTCGACAGCCTCGCGGCGGCGGCGGACTGGTTGGCGACGGAACGGCAGAACGTGGTGGCCGCCCAGGTCACGGCGGCACACGTGGCCGTACCCGAGGAAGCGGCCGACGCCGGCATGGACGACCGGGCGTGGTGGCTGGGCTGGGCGATCGCCGACTATCTCCAGCGCAGCGGGCACTGGCAGGAGTGGGTGGAGACGCAGCGGATCGCGCTGGAGGCGGCCCGGCGGCTCGGCGACATCCGGCGGGAGACGAACGCCGACCGCAACCTCGGCATCGCGTACGCCCGGCTGGGCGACTTCGAGAAGGCGATGCCGTGCTACCGGCGGGCCCTGGCCCTGTACGAGCGGATCGGCGACCTGACCAGTGCGGCGTCCACACATCTGAACCTGGGGTGGATGGCCGACCGGCGGCGGGACTTCGGCGCGGCCCTGCACCACGCCCGGCAGGCACTGGCCCTGTCCCGCTCGGCGCAGAACCCGATGGGTGAGGCCGACGCACTCAACACGGTCGGCTGGTACCTGATCCAGCTGGGTGAGCCCCGGGCGGCGCTGGACCCGTGCCGGCAGGCGCTGGCCCTGTTCGAAGCGGCCGGCCAGCGTGTCCGCCAGGCCGACACCTGGGACACCCTGGGGTACGTGTACCACCACCTCGGTGACCACGAGCAGGCTCTGGTCGCGTACCGGGAGGCCCTGACGCTCTATGTCGAGAAGTCGGACCGCTACCACGAGTCCCTGGTCCTGAACCACATGGGCGACACCCACCGGGCGGCGGACGACGTCCCGGCCGCCCGGGACTGCTGGCGGCAGGCGCTGCGGATCCTCGACGACCTGGGGCACGCCGAGGCCGCCGAGGTCCGCGACAAGCTGGCCGGGCTGTCGCGGTGATCCCACATACGCGGCACCGGGGTGCCGATAACGTTCCGAGTGGGAACAGGCCCCGTACCGAAGGATCCGACGATCATGGTCAGCACCTCTGAGAAACCACAGCCGTGGGCCGTTCCGGCGGTCACCGTCTCGATCGGCGGAGGCCCGGCCCAGACCTGCCGGGTGACCCGGGAGACCGACGGCACGCTGCGCCTGGGACTCACCAGTTTCGCCATGGTCGGCGTCGACGCCACCCTGCTGTGGACACAGAACGGCCGGGGTTTCAGCATCGAGGGCACGGTCGTGCCGCAGCCCGTCAACAGCATCCCGGGTGTGTACCTGCGGGTGGACGAGACCGCCGGCGGCATCGAGCGCCGCCGCTCCGAGCGGGTCGCGGTGCACGTGCCGGTCGTGGTGGTGCTGCCGTCGGGTCACCTGTTCCCCGGCCGGACCATGAACCTGTCGGTCGGCGGGGCGCACGTCGTCGTCGATCTGGACGAGGTCGGCGACGACGCGCTGATCACCCTGGCCGAGGAGCTGACCCGGGGCGGGCGCGTCAACGTCGAGTTCCTGCTCCCGGACGGGCCGGTGGACATCGGCTGCCAGGTCGGCGGCGGCGGTGACGAGCCGGGCGACGTACGGCTGCTGTTCGTGGACGTGACCCCGCAGACCCGCAACCGGCTCGGCGCCTTCCTCGACGCACTCTGAGAGCCGGGAACGACCGCTCCCGAACACCGGCTGACCGTGAACTCGGTCCCGACGGCGCCGCGATGACAATCCGGGGCTGCTTCCCACAGCACCTTCCGAGCCGGTCAGGGACCTGACCCAACCGCGCCGGCCGACCACCTGACCGGCTCGGCGAACGCTGCGGCGTCCGGTGGGGACGCCGCAGCCGTCTCGCGTCACCGGACGAATTCGATCTCGGGGTACCGCGGATGCGGGGCGCGCAGCAGACCGCCGTCCCGCCGCCGCAGATGCTGGTCGAAGAAGGCGCGCAGGTAGGAGCGCTGGACGGTGACGGAGCGGTGCGGCTCGAGAGTGCCGACCATCTCGGCCAGCTGCTCCGGGGTGAGACCGATCGCCGCGGCGGCCTGCGGATAGAAGACGACGCCGTCGTTGAACGAGCCGTGCACCGCGCCGAGCAGCTTCAGCTCACGTTTCCAGCCGCGCTGAGCGGCCCAGAACGTGTTCCAGGTGGGGTCTTCTACGCCGGCGCCGTGGTCGCTGCTGAGCAGCAGGAACGGCCGGTCGGAGCCGGCGACCGCGGAGTCGCCGACCAGGGTGCCGTCGAGATTGACGCCGGCCTTCAGCCGCCGGTCACCGTGCATCGAGGCGGCGGCGGTGCTGCCGCCCAGGGAGTGGCCGAACATGCCGGCCCGGTCCAGGTCGAACGCGCCGCGCAGACCCTCGGGCAGCCGCCGGCGGCCGGCGTCGGGATTGCCGCCGGCGTTCAGCACGGCCAGCTGATCGAGGACGAACCGGATGTCGGCCGTGCGAACGTCGGCGACCCGGCCGATGACCTCGTCGTCGAGCTCCGGCGGGAGGGCGGCGACCTCGACGCGCCCGTCGGGGAACTCGACCTCCGAGGCGTCATGGGTGTGATCGACGGTCACGACGATGTACCCGTGACTTGCCAGATCCTCGGCGAGGACGGTACTGGTACCCCGGTCGCCGCCGAGACCGGGCGAGTACAGCACGACCGGGTGACCGCCGGCCTTCCGGGCGACCGGCGCGCCGACCCGGCCGTGCGTGGCGGTGGCGCGGATCTGGTCGGCGGGAAAGCCGAAGGCCTCCGCGAAATGCGGCACCGCTCCGGCTGACAGCCAGGGCGCGGGCAGGTGACCCCGGGTGCTGCGGGCCGGGTACCAGATCTGGACCATGATCTCGCGCAACGGATGGGCGGGCACCCACGGGTCGGTGCGCGTGGTGTCCCGCAGGTGCAGCGCGACGGTGCCGAGGCAGTCCCGGCCGGTCGGCGCGGGCAGGAGGTAGCCACCGGTGAACCGACGGTGCGCGGCAAGCGGTGCGGCGGACGATGCGGCGGCGGATCCGGCGGCGGCCAGTCCGAGACCCGAGGCGAGGGCGGCCGTCAGCAGCGTTCGGCGGCGCAGTGGCCGTACCGCGGCGGGAAAGCTCTTGATCATCGGTTTGATCTCTTTCGGTCTCGTGACGGGATCGGGGGGCGGCCGGCGGGCCGCCCGGTGACCACGCTGCCGGAGGAGCGCCGCGTTGTCGGTGGGGCTGGCAGCCGGTAAAGGGTGCGGTTATCCGCACCCTCGGCGGAGGGGTGGCCCCATGGCCGCTGAGCTGCGGGGTGTCTACCTTGATCACGTGACCTCGGCATCAGTGGTGAATCTCCGGACAGCGCCGGCGGCCCTGTGGGCGGCGCGCTCCTGGCGTGCCACCGCCCACGCGCTCGTGGGGCTGCCGCTCGGTGTGGTGAGCTTCTCGCTCACCGGCGGCCTGCCCATCGGCGCCGCCTACTGCGCGGGGTGGAGCCTGCTCTACGCCGCGCCCGATGCCTGGCCGATGACGGCCATGTTCCTGCTGCTCACCGTGGTGTCGCCGCTGCCGGCGCTGTGGTCGGTGCGGGGTCTCACCGCATTGCAGCGCCGACGTTTCCGGATGCTGCTCGGCGTCGACATCCCACCCCTGCCGCGCCCCGGTGACCAGTCGCCGCCGCTTCCCGGTGACGCACCGCCGCCGCGCCCCGGCAACCCGCTGCCGCCGCGCCCCAGCGACCTGCTGCCACCGCGATCCCGCGATCTACTGCCGCCACGAGTCGGTGACGCGCTGCCGACGCGTCCTGGTGATGTGCTCCCGGGCCGGGCTGTTCGCGCGGCGCGGGCGGCGGGCACCTGGCGGCAGATCGCCTACCACGTGCTGGCGTTGTTCATCGGCGTGGCCGGGGGCGCCCTGACGGCCGCTTTCTGGACGGTCGGGATCGGCCTCGGGCTGGTCGTCCCGATGCGGCTGCTCGGCCTGTGGGCGGACGAGGGATGGTTGCCGGCCACGGCGCCGGCGGGTGTTCTCGCGGTGGCGGCGCTGCTGGCGGCGCCGTGGGTGGCCCGGGGTGTGGCCCGCACCGACACGGCGGTGGCCCGGGCACTGCTCGGCCCGAGCCGCAACGAGCAATTGACGCTGCGGGTGGAGTCGCTGGCCCGCAGCCGGGCCGACGTCGTCGCCGCCACCGATGCCGAGCGCCGGCGCATCGAGCGTGACCTGCACGACGGCGCCCAGCAGCGACTGGTCTCCCTCGCGATGAACCTGGGCATGGCCCGCGCCGGTCTCGCCGACGCGCCGGCTCCCGCCCGGGAGGCCATCGCGGCCGCCCACGACGAGGCCGTCCAGGCCCTCGCCGAGTTGCGGGAGTTCGTCCGCGGCCTGCATCCGGCCGTCCTCGACGACCGCGGCCTCGACGCGGCCCTGTCCGGGATCGTCGCCCGCGCCCCGCTGCCGGTGCGGCTGACCGTCGCCGTGCCGGAGCGCTGTCCACCGGTCATCGAGGCGATCGCCTACTTCGTCGTCTCGGAGGCTCTCACCAACATCGCGAAGCATGCGAGCGCGACCCGCGCCGAGGTCACCGTCGGCCGCACCGCCGACCGGCTCCGCATCGTCATCACCGACAACGGCCGGGGCGGTGCCACTATCGGCGGCCGGGGCGGGGGCGTCGGCGGCGGGAGCGAGGGCGGGGGCGGGACGGGGCTTCGGGGGCTCGCGCAGCGTGCGGCTTCTGTCGATGGGACGTTCGCTCTCCACAGCCCGGTCGGCGGGCCGACCACGATCACCGTGGAGCTGCCGTGCGCACGGTGATCGCGGAGGATTCGGTGCTGCTGCGGGCCGGTCTGACCAGGCTTCTGGACGACGGCGGGTTCGATGTCGTCGAAGCGGTCTCCGACGCCGATCAGCTTCTGCGGGCGGTCGAGGAGCATCGTCCCGACGTGGCGCTCGTCGACGTGCGGATGCCGCCCACCTACACCGATGAGGGCATCCGGGCCGCCCTCGTCATCCGTCAACAGTTCCCGGCGGTCGCCGTGGTCGTCCTGTCCCAGTATGTCGAGGAACGGTATGCAACCGACCTGCTGTCGGTGCGGACCACCGGGGTCGGCTACCTGCTGAAGGACCGGGTCGCGCACGTCACCGAATTCCTGGACGCGCTGCGCCGGGTGGCCGCCGGCGGCACCGCCCTGGACCCGGAGGTGGTCGCCCAGCTGATCGTGCGGCATCGCCCCGACCCGCTGGAACGCCTCACCCCGCGTGAGTCGGAGGTGCTACGGCTGATGGCCGAGGGCCGATCCAACAACGGCATCGTCGACGCCCTTCGGGTCAGCCACAGCGCGGTCGAGAAGTACATCAGCAGCATCTTCACCAAGCTCGAGCTTCCGGCCGCCGAGTCCGACCACCGGCGCGTGCTCGCCGTCCTGAAGTTCCTGCGCACCTGACACTGCTGACAGCCCGGCCAACCGACAGCCCAGCCGGGCGACGCCTCGAAGAAGGACCGGCGGCCGGGGGCGTGCCAATTGTCCGCTGTGGTCGTCATCGGAGCCGACCACACGACCGGCACCGCGACACGACCGGCACCACGAGATGACGGGCACCACGACACGACCCGCACCACGACACGACCCGCACCACGACACGACCGCGGAGCGCCCGGGGCCGCAAGGCCCCGGGCGCTCGCCGACTCAGTCGGTCACGGTGCCGTCGACCGACGGCAACTCGACCGGCTCCCACGCGTTGGGCAGGAAGAACAGCGGCTGGAACCGAACATGTTCCGCGCCCTCCGCCAGCCCGTCCGCGACGGTGGGCACGGTGAACTGCACCGTTGTCGTGCCCGGCGGGATCTCCAGCCACGGCTGCACGTTCGTGGCGGACAGCGGCCGGGACGGCTCCGGTTCCTCGCCGCTGTTCGCGGTGAACCACTCCGGGTCGACGTCGGTCGACGTCAGCTCCGGGCCGGCCGTCGGCGCCTGCGGCAGCAGGAGCAGGTACGTGTAGTCGTCGGCCGCCCCGGACAGGGTCGCCGTCCAGGTCAGCGGTGATCCCTCGGCCGCGGTGACGGACGGGGTGATGGTGACCTCGGGCTCCGGCTCGTCCTCGCGGACGACGACACCGCCGTCGTAGTCGCCGACCACCGCGTTGCGGATCGCCTTCGCCGACACCGTGTACCGCCGGTCACCGCCGTACGTGGTGTTGCCCGGCACCGAGACCGGCACCGGGATCCGGGTGGTCCCCGGCTTGATGTCGGCCACCCAGGTGGTCGTCTCGTAGGTGCGCGGCTCGGTCAGGAACAGCCGGATCTTCGCCGCCCGCGGCCCGGTGGAGCGCACCTGCACCGTGTAGTCGGCCGTGCCGGAGTCACCTTCGTCGACGGTGATCTCGCCGACGTCGACACGGTCGAGCGGGGCCGGCCGCGGCGCGGGTGTGCCGGGACGCCAGCCCCAGGCGTCGATCAGCCAGGCCGGTCCGTCACCGCGCGGGGTGATGTCGAGGCGGGCCACCGTGCGGACGCCCGGCGGCAGCGGCAGCCGGACCTCCTGCGCCCAGTGAGACGTGGTCCAGTCGCTGCCGGGCAGGCCGGCCACGGTCGCGGTGCCCAGTTCGGTGCGCCGGCCGCGGTCGTCGGTGACCGCGACGGTGAATCCGGTGGCCGCCGCGTTCGGCGGCACGATCAGCCGCATCGCCAGCGCCTGGGAGCCGGCTACCGGCAGCGCCTTCGCCGGGGTGAGGGTGGCGGTGGCGGTGCCGTCGAACGCGACCGCGTGCCGGCCGGGTTCGGGTGCCCAGAGCGGCACGAAATGCGGCGATGCCGCGGAGAAGTCCTCCGGGTCCAGGCAGGGGTTTCCGGACGCGGACGGCACCTGGTCACAGAGACGGGCCTGCTGTACGCCCAGACTGGCGTCCGGAATGATGGCGGCGGTCCGGTTCGCCCCGATGGCGTGGCTGAGCACCCGGGCCGGGCCGGCCGACGGTGCGCGCACCCCGGTGCCGTCGAGCAGCGGGCGGGCCCGGTCGTCACCGCCGGCGAACAGGCGTGCCGCCGTCGCGATGTAGGTGGCGCCGGCCGTCTGCTGCTGTGCCGGGGTGAGGCGGGTGGGGGCCACTCCGGCCGTACACAGGGGGTCGTCCTCGCCCCGGAAGTCGTCGAACGCCGGCCCGATCGCCTGCCCGGGCGTCCACTCGGTGTTGAAGTAGTTGTGGTTCGCGCCGATCATGTAGAGCGCGCTGTGCAGCGCCCGCCCGGAGCTGACCCCGCGCGTGGCGTCGATGAACATCTGACCCTGGAGGTCGGAGACGTCGCCGTCGCAGCCGGGCAGGATCGTCGCCGACGGCACGTCGGGCTGCGGGTTCTGGCCGAACAGGGTGGGCCCGATGAGCAGTTGGCCGCGGATCGTCCAGCGGACCCGGCCCCGGTAGTCGTCCTTGGCCGGCGGGTTGAGGCTGTCCAGGGCGGCCCGGTTCACTCCTTCGCCGCCGCGCGAGTGTCCCATCAGGAACACCCGGGACAGGTCGGCCCGGGGCGCCGCCCGGACGATCGCGGGTGCGCCGGCTCGGCCGCTGCCGGACCAGTCGGCCCAGCGGGCCAGGTGTGTGCGGACCAGCGACGAACGGGCCTGCGCGCCGCCGTCGGTGTCGGCGGTGTCCTGGGCGTTGATGCCGTTGGCCGAGATCGACACGGTGACGTAGCCCTGGGAGGCGAGCAGTTGCTGCGCCTGGAGGTAGCCGCGGTGGCTGGGCACCGCCGCGGAACCGGCCGGGCACGGCCACTGGAGGGCGATCGAATCGGGGTCGTCGCCGGTGAAGCAGGTCCAGTGGCGGCCGTGCAGGAACAGCGCCAGCGGCCGCTTACCCGCCGCACCCTTCGGGGCGACCACGACGGCCTGCATCTCCACCGGGGACGGGTAGGTCGACAGTTTCACGCCGGGCAGCGAGTATTCGCCGGTGGTCGTCGCGTACGGCCCCTTGACGCCGGGGTCGACGGTGGTGGCCGGCAGCTCGGGCGTGGTGGCCGGCGCGGTGGCCGACCGGCGCTGCTGTGCCCGGGGCGCCGCCGCGTCGACCCGTTTGCCGCCGATCCGGACCTCCAGATCGGTCAGCCGGCCCACCGGGCCGCCCGGGAGGACGAACGTCCGCAGATCGGAGGCACCCTCGGCGCGGCCGAGCAACCGGTTCCCGGCCCAGAACTCGACCGCGGCGTCACCCGGTGGGATCGGCTTCTCGCTGGTCCAGGTCAGGGCTCGCTCGTCGAACGACCAGCCGGGCGGGAGCCCGGCCGGCGCGGGCCGGGGCGGGTCCGCCGAGGCGGGCGCCGACACTCCCATCAGCAGCGTGCTTGTCGCCACCGCGGCGACCAGAAATTTACGCATGCACTCCGTCATAGTCGGCGCATGCAAATATTCGGATGGCTGAGGGTGTTCAGCCGGAGAAGCGGGTACTACGGGCCATCTTCCGGTAGGCGGCCAGTGCCTCGTCGTCGGTGTCCGGCCGGAAGTTGCGGGAGGTGCCCTTCTGGTTGTCGGTGTCGAACCAGACCACGGCCCCGATCGACGGCGTCGCGGCCACATAGGTGGAGAGTCTGCGGATCCAGGGCGCCTTGGTGTTCCGGCCGTGGCCGATGGCCGCCGTCTCGGCCAGCACGATCGGCTTGCGCCCGCCGTAGGCGTCGACGATCGGGGTGAACAGGGTCCGCGGCGACTCTCTGGAGAAGTTGTAGCCGGACACCCCGACCCAGTCGACGTAGGAGTCGCCCGGGTAGTAGTTCTGGAATCTGTTCCAGGAGACGTCCGGGCCGGAGTTCCAGTTGGGGCCCCACACCCAGGCCACGTTGGTGGCGCCCTCCTCCCGGAAGATCCGGTGCATGCGCCGCCACGACTTGATGTACCCGGACGCCTTGCGCCCGTTGTGGGCGCCGTCCCAGTCGAACCAGTTGCCGTTCATCTCCCAGCCCCAGCGCAGCATGATCGGGCGGCGCATGCCGGCCAGCCGGGTGGCCATCAGGGCGATGTCACGGTCGGACCTGCCGCTGGTGATCCGCTTGTGGAAGGTGCCGTCCCAGGACACCATGAGCACCGCGCCGGGCGGCACCTCCGGCTCGCTGACCGGCGCGTATCCCGTCCACGGGTAGTAGCGGTGCACGATCCGCTGGTCACGCCCGAGCTGCTTGCGGCGCAGCGCCAGGCTCTCGGTGAGGGATCTGCCGCGCAGCGAGAGGTACGACCCGAGCATCGCCTTTCCGGGCCGGAAGCGGACCGGCCCGCCCCGTCCGACCGCCGCCTCGGCCGGTTGCGTGACGCCGGCGGTCAGCACCGCGGCCGGCACGGCCATCGTCATCAGGCCCAGTACCCGGCGGCGCGCGATACCGGTGGGCTGTTCGTCTTCCACGGGCTCAGCGTGCCCGCCCCGGCGCCGCCTGCCCTCCTCCCCGCAGTCGGCAAATGGCAGCCAACCATCCCGAATCAGGCAGGCTGGGCGAGGCCTACCGCGTTCGTGCCAGCTCCGTCAGGCGCCGCATCGACGCCACCGGAACCGGGCAGGCTGTGCCTCCTCGATCGATAACGACCAGAAGGACAGAAAACCCATGCGAGCCCTCACGACGGTCGTCCCCGGCCTGGTTCTGCTCACCGCCCTGGCCGCCTGCGGCTCGTCCGGCGGCGACACGGCCGGGTCCGCTCCCGCAAGCACCGGAGCCACCACGCCGGCCGGGACACCGACCGCCTCCGGGACCACGTCCGCCGCGCCGGCGCAGAGCCCGGGCGGATCGGCGGGTGGCGGGAAGTCGGCGTGCGGGACGCAGGACGTCGCGGTCACGATCACGGCGCAGCCGGGCGGGGACACGACGGTGCGGCGCGGGCTGGTGGCCGTCACCAACACGGCGAAGAGTGCCTGCACACTCCGCGGGTGGCTGTTCGTCACCCTGGTCAACGCGGCGAACGAGCCGGTCGGCCCGCCCGCCGAGACGGTCGAGGAGCCCGGGCCGGCGCAGGACATCGAGATCAGGCCGGGCACGACCGCGTTCGCCGGGCTCAAGTGGACCGCCTGCGACAAGGCCGACTCGGCCTGCCACGTGGGCAACACGATCCGCTACAGCCTGACCAAGTCGACGGACGGGCCGGCGGCGAAGCTGGACGGGTTCCCGGCGCCGGAGAAGAGTGGCATCACCATGAAGTCGCTGCTGATCGGCAGCCTCCAGCCGGCCACGCAGGGCGTCGTCGCCTGGTGATCCGCTCCGCGGGCACCCACGGTCGCCTGATCTAGGACGGTAGACGCAGGCGCGCCTGGACCGGCAGGTGATCGCTCGGGAACTGGCCGGCCTGCCGGTGGGTGTTGATCAGGGCGGCCGACACGGTGATGCCGGGGCTGGTCAGGATCCAGTCGACGCGCTGGCCGTCCGGGATCAGCGGCTCGTAGTTGTGGATGGTGCCCCAGGCCGGTCCGCGACGCGGAGCGCTCCACGAATCACGCAGGCCCGCCTCGGCGGTGAGGAGGCGGTAGACCTCGCCGTCCGGGGTGGCCGGGCTGTTGAAATCGCCGGTCAGCACGATCGGCACCGGGCCGAACGCGGCGATCCGGTCCATGATCAGGCGGGCCGACTGACGGCGGGCGGTCTCGCTGACGTTGTCCAGGTGAGTGTTGACGGCGAAGAACCGGGCGCCGGTCTCCCGGTCGGTGAACAGCACCCACGTGACCATCCGGACACGATGCGCGTCCCAGCTGATGGAGCCGGGCACCTCGGGGGTCTCGGAGAGCCAGAAGTGGCCGTACCTCTGTGGGGTCAGCCGGGTCCGGTTGAAGAAGATCTCCATGTGCTCGCCGAGGCCGCCCGGGTCGCGGCCGAGACCGATGCTGTCGTAGTCGGCGCCCAGGTCACTCTCGATGTCCCGCAGCTGGATGGCCAGCCCCTCCTGGGTGCCGATCAGATCCGGTCGTTCGGCGGCCAGCAGGGCACGCGTCACCGGGCGCCGCTCGGCCCACGAGTTGGGCGGGGTGATGCTCGCGTAGCGCAGGTTGAAGCTCATGACCTCGAGATCGGCGGGTGCGGCCGGGCCGGCGAGCAGCCGCATGGCGGACACCGGCGGAACGGTCACCGACGGAATGACCGGGGCCGAGGGAGTGGCCCCGGCCGACGGGGTGACGGACGCGGCGGGCACCCGGTGGGCCACCTCGCTGCCGGCGATCGAGGTGCAGAGCACGGTGAGTGCCGTGAGGACGATCCCCCGCATCCCGCGCATCGGCACCGTTCGACGATAGCAAGTAGATGATCACACACGGTGATGACCTGCTTGCGGTTGGGCCGGGCGGACGCCACTCCGATACGGTCTGGCGGATCGACGGGGAGGCGACGATGGCGGCGGGTGACGGGAACAGGCCGATCGTGATCGACGGGCTGTTCTGCACGGACGAGCCGGTCCTGGTGTGGCAGGACGGCGAACACGACAGATGGGCCGCCCGTGCCGCGGCCCTCGACCACGGCCGGGAGCAGCCCGACTGGCCGAAGGCCGTGACCAGCGCGAGCCGGTTGTCCGATCTGGCACCCGCACAGATCTCGTGGCTGATCGCGAAGGGCCCGGACGGCCCGGCCCGCGCACTGATCGCCGACCCGCCGATGCTGCGCCACCGGCAGCGCATCGATCTGGGCCGGGTCGCGGTCGCCCGGTTCGAGCTGGACGCGCTGCCGTTCGCGCTCAGTGAGGCCGGGGAGAGCGCCGATCCCCTCGGTCTGCTGGTGCTGCCGTTCCGTGCACCGGACGCGGCCGTCCTGGTCGCGGGCTGGTTGCGGCATCTCGGGTCGGCGCGCCTGTGGGCGCGGCTCTGGCTGGGCCGGCACCCCGAGGCCGCGGCGCGGGCGCTGATCCCGGCCGCCGCCGGGCGCCCCGGCCGGGCGCGGCAGAACGCCGGAGACGCACTCCGCTTCCTCACCGCGGCCGGCCACGGGCCGATCATCCGCAAAACCGCCGAGGGGTACGGCCAGGGCGCCCTCGCCGTGGTGACGGACCTGCTCGGACCCGACACCGCGGACATGCCGGCCGATGGCCCGCGGCCCGCGGGTGAGCAGCTTCAGCTCGTACCACCGATGCCCCCGGCCCGGCCGCAACCGGTCCGGAAGGCGAAGGCACCGCAGTGGTTGCACCCCGAACGGCTGCCGGAGTTGCGCCGCGCCGACGGCGGTGTGATGCCGGTCGACGAGGCCGCCGCGGTGGCCGGGGCGCTGATGCGGTCGCGTCTGGCGGATCCGCCGGAGCCGCCGCCCGGCGATCCCGACCGGCCCGGCGGCCTGCCGCTGATCGTCGAGTCGTCGGCGGCCACCCAACCGCTGGTGGCGCCTCTGGACGAGCAGGCGCGACAGCTGCTGGCGGGAGTCGACCGGCGGAGTCTGGCGGAGTTCGGGCGGGCGCTGCTGGACGAGTGGCTGGCCGACGGGATGCCGGTCCCGGAGGTGCCGGTGCTCCTCGCGCAGGCCCACGTCGGCGACGACACGACGATGGAACAGCTGGGCCCGCTGGTCCGCTCGTGGCCGGCGAAGAGCCGCTACGCGCGGGCCGCCGACGGATTCGCGGTGCTGGCCACGGTGGGTTCGGACGTGTCGCTGCGGCATCTGCTGGCGATCGAGGCCAACATGTCCGGCGGATCGACCAACGACCGGGCCCTCGACTATCTGGCGCAGGCGGCCGCGCGGCGCGGGCTGTCGGTGACACAGCTCGCCGACCGGCTGGCGATCACGCACGGCCTGGACCGGGGGGTGACCGTCGACTACGGCACACGATCGTTCCCGGTCGTCGTCGACGAGCACCTGACCGCCCACGTGACCGGCCCCGACGGGCGGGTCCTCGCGCGTCCCCCGAAGCCGGGCGTCAAGGACACCGCACCGGGCGCCTACCAGTGGTTCCTCCAGTTCAAGAAGGATCTGCGGGCGACCGCGGCGGCACAGACCGCCCGGCTGGAACGGGACATGCACCGGCACCGGCTGCGCCCGGCCCGCGACCTGCCCGGTGTGCTGCTGCCGCACCCGATCCTCGGGCCGATCGCGCGGCGGCTGCTGTGGGGCGAGTACGACACGGCGAACCGCCTGGTCCGGGCGCTGCGGGTGGCGGAGGACGGCAGTCTCGCCGATGTGCACGACACCACCGTCACCGTCGACGGCGGCACCCCGCTCGGGATCGTGCACCCGGCCGAGCTGGGTGACGAGCTGGCCGGCTGGGCGCAGATCATCGCCGACTACGAGATCCTCCAGCCGTTCCCGCAGGTCGACCGGCCGGCGGTGGCGCTCACCGCGGAGCAGCGCGCGGCCACCGGCCTGCCCGGCTTCGGGCCGGTCCCTCCGGACGCGATCGAGACGCTGCTGCGCGGCCGGTGGCAGGGCAACGGGTACGAGAACCCGGACAGCAGGCACACGCAGCTACGGCACACGCTGCCCGGCGGGCTGACCCTGCTCGTCGAGCTGCACCCGGGCGTGCCGACGTCGACGTACCTCACCCCGGCCACCGACCAGCGGATCACCGAGATCTGGGCGGACCACACCTGGTCGGACCACTGGCAGTCGGTACGCCGTACCCCCATGGGGGTCTGCGATCCGGCCGCCCTGTCGGAGTTGCTCGTCGAGCTGTACGCCCTCGGACGCTGATCGTCGCGCCGCCGGCGGGTCTCAGGCGGCCGTGTCGCGGCCGGCGCGGAGGTGCCGGTCGAGCCAGGTGAACAGGTCGGGCAGGATCGACCGCCAGGTGGTGAAGTTGTGCCCGCCCGGACGGTCGGCGATGACCACGGCCGTGTCCGGGGCGCGGACCATCGGGGCGAAGGCCTTCAGGTCGCGCTGGGCGGCCCGGTCGGCGGCCCCGGCGGTGAGGAACAGGTGCAGCGGGGCCCGCTGCTGCCGGCCGATCATGAGCCGGGGGTCGTTGGCGCGGCGCAGATCCAGGTCGCCCTGGTACAGGTCGCCGGTGGACCGGTCGATCAGCGGCCGGAAGTAGCCGGCCAGCGAGGCCGCGGCGGCGAACTGGTCGGGGTGGCGCAGGGCCAGGTTGACGGCACAGAAACCGCCGGTCGAGTAGCCGACCACGGCCCAGTTCTGCCGGCCCGCGGCGGCCCGGAAGTGGCGGTGGACGATCTCCGGGATGTCGGTGGTGAGGTAGGTGTCGGCCCGGACGCCGAGCGCCGAGTCGACGCATTCGCTGTCCCGGCCGCGGACCGGGTCCTGCTCGGCCAGAACCGCGATCAGGGGTGGCAGCCGGCCGGCGCCGATCGCGTCGTCCAGCGCGGCGCCCACGCCCACGCTGTCCAGCCAGCTGTACACGGTTCCCGGGTAGCCGGCCAGGAACATCACCACCGGCAGATCCCCCCGCGGGCCGGCCGGCGCGGTGTAGCCGGCCGGCAGGTAGATCTGCGCGGGCAGCGCGTAGCCGGTGCGCGCGCCGGCCAGGGTCGCCGGGACCACGGTGCCGCGGCCCGGGGCGGTGGGATGGCCGGCGAGCCAGCGGTCGAGGTCCTCCCGGCCACCGCCGTCCGCGGACAGTCGCGGGGCGTCCACCGGAAGCGTCTGGGCGTACGTGTCGCCGCCCTGCCCGAACAGTTCGCCGAGCGTGACGTAGAAGTTGGCCTGCCTGTTGACCACCGCGGCGATGCTCACCAGCAGCAGCAACTGGACGATGATCAGCCCGGCCGCGCGGTGCACGATCCGGAACCGGCCCCGGTCCCAGAACGCGGCGGTGGCCACGGCGGCACCGATGGTGACCGCGATCAGCGAGCCGACCACCCAGCCGCTGGTGAGGACGATGCCGCTCACCGGGGCGTCCCCACGGCCGTCTGCTTGCGGTCGAGTTCGGCCATCGGCGGGCGCGGTACCGGCGGGACCGGGCGGCGACGGCCCGGGGCGGTCACGAAGCCCTCGGCCACGGCGGCGGCCACCGCCACCTTCGGGAAGGACCGGCCCCGCGGGTAGCAGAGGAAACGGGGCTGCCAGGTCGGCTGGTACTTCTGATTCGCCCGGTACAGCGACTCCAGCTGCCACCATCGCGACAGCACCTTCAGCAGGCCGTACCACCAGCGCAGCAACGGCCCGGCGCCCAGCCGCTCACCGCGGGCGAAGACGGACCGGAACATCGCGAAGTTGAGCGAGAGGCGCTGCACACCCATCGTCGCGGCCATCGCCAGCAGCTCCACGATCATGAACTCGATCAGGCCGTTCGGGCCGTCCGGGTCGCGGCGCATCAGATCGAGGGAGAGCCCGTCGGCGCCCCACGGCACGAACCCGAGCACCGCCACCGGCCGGTCCTGCGCGTCGCGGGCCTCGACCACCACGTACTCCAGGTCCTCCGGGTGGGCGAACCGGCCGAGAGCCATCGAGAAGCCGCGTTCGGTACGGCCGTCGCGCCACCGCTCGGCGTGCCCGGCCAGCTCCTCCATGGTGCTCGGGGCGACGTCACCGACCCGGTGGACGCGCACCCGGTACCCGGCCCGCCGGACACGCTGCACCGCCTGCCGTACCGTCCGCATCGGGCGGCCCTCCAGGGTGAACTCCCCGGCGTTCAGGATCGCCTCGTCACCGATCTCCAGCACCCGCAGCCCGGCCCGGGAGTAGGCCCGCGCCCCGGCCGGTCCGGCGCCGAGGACGGCCGGGGTCCAGCCGTGCGCCAGTGCCTCCTCCTGCCAGGCGGCGATCGCGCCCGGCCACTCCGAGCTCGCGCCGATCGGGTCACCGGCGGCCAGGCTCACACCGTTGACCAGCCGGTAGCAGACGGCTGCCTTACCGCTGGCGGAGAAGACGGCGGCCTTGTCCGGGCGCAGCGCGAAGTAGCCGAGCGAATCCTGGTCGCCGTGGGCCGCGAGCAGCTCCCGTACCCGGGCGGTGCCCTCGCCGTCGTCGGCGGTCACCCGGCGGCTGGGGCGCAGGCTCAGCCATGCGGCGAACACGACGACGCCCGCACCGGCCAGCCCCACGGTGACCGGGATCCACGCCGGCGGTGCCGCGTCGAAGTGCGGTTGGCGGATCCCCACCAGCCAGCGCACCAGGAACCAGACGCCGCAGAGGGCACGGCGCACACCACCGGTGGAGGTGCCGGGGCTGAACACGGTCAGCATCAGCCAGCTCGCCAGCGGCCCGACCACGACGAGCGACCCCAGCAGCACGGTCGTCGACCGGCGGGCCCGCCCCCGCCCGGCGCTGAATTCGGAGCCGGCGGCCACGGCCACGGCCAGCAGCAGCGCGCTGATGCCGATGCGCAGCGTGGCGCCGTGCCGCATCGGGTGCGCGGTATCGGTCACGATGCCGGCCGCGGCCAGCACGATCTGGAGGGTCAGCAGCGACACCAGCCACACCCAGGCGGTGTGCTCGCGACGGCTCAGCCCCCGCGCCACGATCAGGTAGAGCACGCCGCTCGCGGCCGACGTCATCGCCGGCAGCCCGGTCCACAGTGACGCGTCACCGGCCAGTCTCGTGCCGACGGTTCCCACGGCGGCCAGGATTCCCAGGATCCCGACGACGGCGTAGAGGATGCCGAACGCGACGGGCACCCGGCGGCGCCAGTCCCATCGCTGTCGTTCTTCCTTCACGGCACGCTTACGCGCCACGTCGCCTCCCCCGATTCGGCCACCGACACCCGGGATCGCCGGGCCGTTGAGAGCCTGCCATCACGGCGCAACGCCGGGATCGGCCCGGAAGCGGACGGCCCCTATACCTTTCGGTAGAGGGCGTACCGTCCATGGATGCGCGTCTTCCTGACCGGCGCCAACGGGTTCATCGCCCGCGCCACCGCCGCCCGGCTGCGAGAACAGGGCCACCAGGTGTACGGCGTGGACCTGCACGCCGACCCGCCCGCCGGGGTGGTGGCCGGCGACATCACCGTGGACGGCCCCTGGCGGGACGCGGTCACCGGCGCCGATGTGGTGATCCACACTGCGGCCGTGGTGTCCAACGCGGTCGGGCTGGACGGGCAGTGGCGGGTCAACGTCGCCGGCACCCGCCGGGCCCTCGACGCGGCGGTCCACGCGGGAGCCGGGCGGTTCGTGCAGTTGTCGTCGATCCGGGCGTTCTCCGACCTGGGCTTCCCGGACGGTGTGACCGAGGACCATCCGGTACGCCCGGACGGCAACCCGTACGTCGACACGAAGATCGCCGGCGAGCAGGTGGCGTTGCAGGCGCACGCCGAGGGCCGGATCGCGGTGACCGTGGTGCGTCCCGGTGACGTCTACGGGCCCGGGTCCCGGCCGTGGACGCTCCTGCCGCTCCAGCTGATCAGGAGGTACCAGTTCCTGCTGCCGGCGATGGGTGCCGGGATCTTCAGCCCGGTCTACGTCGACGACCTGGTCGACGGCCTGCTCCGGGCCGCGTCGTCACCGGCGGGCGCGGGGCAGGTCTTCACCCTCACCGGCGGGGTGGGCGTGCCGTGCCGGGAGTTCTTCGGCCACTACTACCGGATGCTCGGGCGGCGCGGACCGGTCGTGGCACCCACCGCGGTGGCGGTCGGGGTGGCCCGGGCGGCGGGCCGGCTGATCCGGCTGACGGGGGCGGAGACCGAGGTCAACGCCGTGTCGATGCGCTACTTCACCCGTACCGGCACGTACTCGATCGCGAAGGCCCGCCGGCTGCTCGGTTACCAGCCGGCGGTGGATCTGGCCGAGGGGATGGCCCGTACCGGGGCGTGGCTGCGCGCCGAGGGCCTGGTGCCCTGAGGGCTCACCGCCGCCGGCTCCACCCGGGCCCGGCATCCTTGTTCCGGACGCCGGGCCGTTTTCTGCCGTCACGCTAATCGCCGTAGAAGGCGAGGCGGCGGCCGGACCCGGCGCGCACGACCGCGCACAGCCGTGCCAGGTCGCTGAGGAAGCCGGCGGAGACACCCCCCGCTTCCAGCCGGCCACCGGCACCCCGGATCTCGGTCTCCAGCAAGCCGCATCGGTCGGAGTCCAGGAACGTGTCCCCATACGGATCCAGGCTGCCCAGCAGGGGAAACTCAGCCGAGCTCAGCCCGTGCCGGACCGGGTCGAAGGCGCGGTCGGCCACGACCTCCTCGACGACGTGGCCCGCTTCCTCCACCCGGATCAAGAAGCCCATCCGCCGGTCTCCTTGGTCCGAGGTTGCGCGCCCGGGTCCACTCGCGTGAACTCGTAGCGCACCCCACGATCAGGATCGCTGAGGTAGAAGAACAGCACCGGATCGGGGCGATCCAACTCCGCGTGCAGACCACCACCCCAGCGCCCACGCCCCTCGGTCAGATCCAATTGCAGTCGTACGGTGTCCGCCTGGCCCTCCCCGTCGATGGCGGCCGGACCGATGCGCCACGTCCCGGATCCGCCGAGACGCCGACCCTCGAAGTTCGACATGACGGCCTCCCCACGGAGATCCGACGCCTCGAAGGTTCCGTCCGCCGCGAACCGGAACAGGCCACCGTCGGCGCTGGCCCAGGTGCCGACCACGTCGTCCTGCCGGATACTCGCCGGCGCGGCGCCTCCTGCGCAGCCGACGAGAATCAGAGCCGTCAGCACCGCTGCCATCACCGCATACGTGGACCTGTCCAGGACCCGCCGTCCGGTGGGTCGTGCGAGGGGCGCTACATCCGGGATCATGAGAATCCGCCGGGAGCCGCGGTCTCGACCTCGTATGTCACCCGTCACCATCCGTTCATTCCCGGCTTCGCCACCCCGACGGAAACCATCGCGCAAGCAGCCGGCCGGGCCATGCTCCCGCCATCGAATCCGGTCGGACACTAGCATCGCCGGCTCCGCGAACGGCACCGGCAGCAGTCGGCACCAGTGCCGTTCACGCAGGTGACAGCGTCAGTCAGCGCCGCCGGGAAGAGCCGGGCCGGCGGTGGCGTACGCGGCCGCGCCGATCAGTTCCATCGACACCTTCAGCCGTTCCAGGCTGATGTTCTTCGCGATGGTGTCCTCCGGGCTGTGGTAGGGCGGCTCCAGCAGCGCCGGACTCGCCTCACCGCGCCACGAGAAGTTGGCGGCGGCGATCCCCACCTCCTGGAACGACTGGTGGTCACTGGACCCGCGCAGCGTGACCGGGGAGATCCGCGGCTCGTAGCCCAGCCGGGCCGCCGCCGCCGCGACCTCGTCGGTGGCCCGGTTCGCCAGCCCGGTGAACGAGAGCAGCCAGTACCGGGTGGCCGGATCCCAGCTGGTGGCGACCATGTCGTTCTGGTAGACCGCCACGATCCGGTCGCGTTCGGCCTGCGGCAGCTGCGACACGTAGTAGCGGGAGCCGAGCAGCCCCTGCTCCTCCGACCCCCACAGGGCGAAGCGCACCGTCGCCGAGGTGGGCAGCTTGCGCAGCACCCGGGCCAGTTCGAGGCAGAGGACCGTACCCGAGCCGTCGTCGTTGGCCCCGGGGGCGCCGATCACCGTGTCGTAGTGGGCGCTGACCATCACGACCGGGCCGTCGGTGCTGCTGCGGCGCCGCTCGGCGAGCACGTTGTGCGAGGTGAGGCCGCGGTGGGCGGCGGTGGAGACGGTCAGCCGGAGCCGGCCGGCGGCGAGGGCGGCCCGCAGCCGGTGCTTCTGCGCCTGGGCCACGCCGACCACCGGGATCGGCACGGGCGTGGTCGCCGACCCGGGCAGGGTGGGGCTGAACGCCGCGGCCCGGCGCGGTTCGACCAGGTCGGCGGGGAGGAAGACGACCGCCTTGGCGCCGTTCGTGACCGCGGTGGCGACCAGGGCCTCCCGGTTCGCGGCCACGTAGTCGATCAGCACGATCTTCCCGGTCACGTCCGCCGGGTAGTCGGCGGCCGTACCGGCGTGGACGTCCACCACGTCGCCGCGGACCTTCACGTCCAGGGCGCCGTGCGGGGAGGCGCCGGTCTGCCAGCACAGGTCCCGGGGCAGGCCGGGACGGGCCTCCAGCTGGGCCAGGAACTTGTCGGCCACGGCGAACGGCTGCCGCGTCACGTCGTACCCGAGATGGTCCAGCACGCCGGAGATGTAGTCGGCGGCCCGGTGCTCGGAGCGGGTGCCGCCGATCCGCGGCCCGATGCCCTGCGAGAGCACCTGGAGGTGCCACAGCGCCCGCTCGGCCGAGACCCGGGCCGCGACCCGCTGGTCGGCGGTGGTCAGCGTGGGTGGGCGCAGTGCCCCCGGTCGCTGGTCGCCGACCGCCCAGGCGGGTGCGGGTACGGCGATGCCGGCCGCGCCGCCCAGGGCGATCGTCAGCATCCGGCGCCTGCTCAGTGAAGATTTCTGGCCTGGTGTTTCCAAGACTCCCCCTCGCTGAAAGGGATCGTCCATCCCGGTCAGGATGACGATCCACGCGAAAGAAAGACTATGGTCAATGTCGAGGCGGGACAATCGATCAGGTGTGGACGGCGGGCGAGCACCCCCTGCCGCCCGCCGTCCACCGTCGTGCCGCTACTGGTAGCTGACCGCCGTGGGGCGGACCACGTAGACGACACGGTGGGCAACGTCTCCGGGCGGCAGGGTGATGTCGAGCTCGTACCGCGCGGCGAGCTCGGCGAAGAACACGCCCTCGGTGTCCGGGTCGATCCGCTCGACCGTGCCGCGCACCTCGAGATAGCGGTACGGCTGGTCGGGGTCGTTGATCGAGAGGCTGATCCGCGGCTCGCCGGTCACGTTCCGGTACTTACGGCGCGTGGTCGTGTTGGTGAACCGCAGGAACTCCCCGTCGAAGGTGAACCACATCGGGTTGACCTGCGGCTCACCGTCGTCGCGCACGGTCCCGAGGTGACCGAAGAGTGGCCGCTCCAGCAGATCGGTGTGGCTGTCCGGGATGATGCTCATGCCAGAACTCTGGCATACGACAGTGCTCGTAGACAACCCGGGTCCGTGGCAGAATGCCTCACATGAGCGCGATCGACGACCGGCTGGGCCTCGTCATCAAACGGGCCGAGCAGGCCCTGATCGCCCGTAAGACCGCGGCCCTGCGCGAGTTCGGCCTGACCGTCCCGCAATACGCGGCGCTGCTGCTGCTCTCCGGCGGCGACGGCATGTCCGCCGCGCAGCTGGCCCGGGAGTCGCTGGTCACGCCGCAGACGATGGCGACCGTGCTGACCAACCTGGAGACCAAGGGCCTGATCGAGCGCGACCAGTCCCCCCTGCACCAGAAAGTCGTGGTCAACCGGGTCACCCCGGCCGGCGCCGCGCTGCTCACCGGGGCCGACGCCGCCGCGCTCCGGGTGGAGGGGGCTCTCGCCGCCGCCTACACCGATACCGAGCGCCGGCAGCTGACCGAGCTGCTCGATCGCGCGATCACCACCCTCACCGCCTGACCACCCGTTCGTAGGACGGTCCCCGTCCGGGGACTACTCGAACCGGTGGTGAGGGGCCCGCGGCGACCCTGTCGCCCGATAGAGGTGTTGACCGTCATCTTTGCGTCCGTCAATTCTGTCCCGCGTCGCGAGAGCAGAAGGTCCCGCGTCGGGAGAGCAGAGGAGACCTGATGGGGCGGGACGGGCGCGTCGATCGGAGCCGGACCATCCGCGGCCGCATCGTCCGCATGCTGGCGCTGCCGGTCGCGGCGATGATGCTCCTGCTGGCCGTGGTGGTGACCGAGGAGTTCGCCGGCTACCGGCTGGCCGCCCGGACCGGGCACGCCGTCGCCCTCGACCTGGCCGTGCAGGCCCTGGTCCAGGAGGTGCAGACCGAACGTGGCGTCACCGTCGGCCTGCTCGCCGGCAACCAGGACTTCACCGCCGAGATCGCCCCGGCCCGGCAGCGGGCCGACGCCCAGCGCGCCGCGGTCCAGCGGCTCGTCGACGAGCGCGGCGACCTGGACGGGCAGGTCGGCGAGGTACTGGAGCAGGCCGAGACACTTGCCGCGATCCGCGGCGAGGTGGACGCCGGCGGCGCCGACCGGACCGAGATCTTCGAGGACTACAACGAGGTCGTCGGGGAACTCGGCGAGGTCTACTTCGCGCTGGACAACGCCGCCGACGCCACCATGCGCCTGGGCTCCGAGTCGCTGGCGATGCTCAACCTGGCCAAGGAGGCGACCGCCCGGCAGCGGGCCTTCCTCAACGGCGTCTTCTCGGCCGGCGGGTTCGCCGACGGCGAGTTCCTGCGGTACGTCCAGCTGCGCGCCGAACTGGACGCCGCCTACGCGGAGTTCGAGGAGTACGCGACCCCGGCCGCGCTCGCCGCCAAGGACGAACTCCTCGCCAGCGCCCCGGCCAAACGCGCCCAGCAGCTGGAGAACCGGGCGCTGCGCTCCGGCGACGGCAAGACGCTCCGCGCCGACGCCCAACTCTGGTGGACCTCGACCGGGCCGGTGCTCGACGACATGTCGGTCCTGGCCCGCTCGATCGGGACGAGCCTGGAGGACCGCGCCCGGGTCCTGCTCGAGGAGGCGAACGTACGGCTCGCCGTCCTCGCCGCGGTGGTCCTGGTCTGTATCGGCATCGCGGTCTATCTGGGTACCGTCGCCGCCCACTCGATCGCCGGCCCCCTGTCCGGCCTGGCCGCCGAGGCGAACCGGCTGGCCGGCGAGCGACTGCCGGAGGCCGTGCGGCGGGCGGTGGCCGGTGACGCGGCCGGTCCGCCCGGCGCGGTACAGGTGGCCGACGGGGCCAGCTCCGAGGTGCGGCTCGTCGCGGACGCGTTCGACCGGGTGCAGGCGACGGCGTACGCGCTGGCCACCGAGCAGGCCGAGCTGCGCCGCGCGGGTGCCGAGTCGCTGGCCAACCTGGGCCGCCGCAATCAGAACCTGCTGCGCCGCCAGCTCGGCTTCATCACCAGGCTGGAGCAGGAGGAGGCCAGCCCCACCGGCCTGGCGAACCTGTTCGAGCTGGATCACCTGGCCACCCGTATGCGGCGTAACGCCGAGAGCCTGCTGGTGCTGGTCGGCGCGGCCAGCCCGCGCCAGTGGTCCCGGCCGCTGCCGTTGACCGACGTGATCCGGGCCGCGGTCTCCGAGGTGGAGGAATACCGGCGGGTGTCGCTGCGCCGCCTCGACGAGGCGATGGTCTCCGGTTCCACCGCCAGCGGCCTGGCCCACATGCTCGCCGAGCTGATCGAGAACGGTCTCGCCTTCTCACCGCCGGACATGGACGTCGAGCTGCACGGGCGGGTGGTCGACGACGGCTACCTGATCGCGGTCTGCGACCAGGGTGTCGGGATGAGCGAGGAGGAACTGGAGGTCGCCAACCGGCGGCTGCGGGGCGAGGGCGACTTCCTCACCGCGCCGGCCCGGTTCCTCGGCCACTACGTGGTCGGGCGGCTGGCCGCCGAGATGGGCGTCGGGGTGCAACTGGCCCGCTCCCCGGTGACCGGCGTGACCGCCCGGGTCAGCCTGCCCGCCGGGATGCTCGCCGGCCCGGCCTCCCTCGACGCGCCGCCCGCCGGCACCTCCAGGGGCGACACCCCGCCCGCCGGCATCCTCCCGGCGAACACCCCGTCCGTCGGCACCGTCCCGGCGAAGACCCTGCCCACGGCGTCCCGGACCGAGTCGGTCGAGCTGCCGTCGCTGCGTCCGCCGGAGCCCCGGTCGCGGCCCGTGCAGGTCGACTACGTGGTGCTGGACGGGCAGCCGGCGGTGCCCGCTCCGCGCCGGCCGGCCGACGCCGGTATCGCCCGCGCCGGGCACACCGCCAACGGCCTGCGCCGGCGCACCCCCCGGTCGCAGCGGAGCCGGCCCGAGCCCGCGGCTCCGCTCTCGTCGGCCGGGACCGAACCGACCGTCCCGATCCCCGATTCGCCCGAGGCGGTCCGCGACCGGCTGACCGCCCTGCGCGCGGGCATCCAGCGCGGCACCGGCCAGGGCCGGCACGCGGTGAACCTCGCCCCACCCGACGTCGAACCCGGTGGCGCGAGCCTGCCTCGCCGTCTCGAACAAAGCTTCATCAGTGAGGAGATCTCGTGAGCGTCGAGGCCCAGGCCGACCGGCACCAGTTCAACTGGTTGCTCGGCAACTTCGTCCATCAGACCGACGGCGTACGCGACGCGGTGGCGGTCTCCTCCGACGGCCTGCTGATCGCCGCGTCCGACGGTCTGGCCCGCGCCGAGGCCGACCAGCTCGGGGCGATCGTGTCCAGCATGGCGAGCCTGGCCCGCAGCGCCTCCCGCCGGTACGACTTCGACGGCCTCAAACTCATCATGATCGAGATGCTCCGGGGGTTCCTGGTGATCTCGGTGATCCCGGGCGGCAGCTGCCTGGGCGTGGTGGCCTCCGGCGACAGCGATCTCGGCCTGGTCGGCTACGAGATCTCGATGCTCGCCGAACGTTTCGGTGACCTGCTGACCCCCGCACTGATCGCCGAATCGCGGCAGCAGCTGCCCCGATGAGTCCCCCGCCGATGAACCACGACGCCGAGGATCCGGTGGTCCGCCCGTTCATGCTGACCGGCGGGCGGACCCAGCCGCTGCACGACGGGCTGCGGATCGAGACCCAGCTGCACGCCGCACCGGCCGGCCTGTCCGCGCCGCTGCGTTTCGAGGCCCGGCGGATCGTCGAGCTGTGCCAGCGGCCGATGTCGGTGGCCGACCTGTCGGCGGCGCTGCGGGCCCCGCTCGGGGTGGTCCGGGTGATCGTCGCGGACCTGATGACCCAGGGGCTGCTCCAGGCGGGCGACACACCCGGTGAGCTCACCACCGCGTTGATCGAGAGGATCAGGGATCGTGTTCGGGCGCTCTAGCACGGTGGCGGCACCGTCACCGGTCGCTGTCAAGATCGTGATCAGTGGTGGGTTCGGGGTGGGCAAGACCACGTTCGTCGGCGCGATCTCGGAGATCGAGCCGCTGGTGACCGAGGCCGAGATGACCGAACGGTCGATCGGCGTGGACGACACGTCGGCGGTCAGCGGGAAGACGACCACCACGGTCGCCCTCGACTTCGGCCGGATCACCCTGGACGAGTCGCTGCTGCTCTACCTCTTCGGCACGCCGGGGCAGGACCGGTTCGCGTTCCTCTGGGACGACCTGGTGCACGGGGCACTCGGCGCGATCGTGCTCGTCGACACCCGCCGGATCGAGGACTGCTTCCCGGCGATCGACTACTTCGAGGAGCACGACATCCCGTTCATCATCGGGGTGAACGCCTTCGAGGGGTCGCGCCGCTTCGACCCGGACGAGATCCGCGACGCGCTGGGGGTCGCGGAGGGCATGCCGTTGCTGGAGTGCGACGCCCGCCACCGCGATTCGGTGAAGGCCGTCCTGGTCGCCCTGACCGAACGCGTCCTGGCCCGCCGCCTCAGCCGAATGACCCCCTGAATTCCGCAGCTGTCTTAAACACGTCAGACGGCCCGGCCAAAGGCCGGGCCGTTCACGCGCTGCCGGTACCTATTCGCTGCGCGAATCCTTGATCCGAATGACCGCGACTCCACAGAACTAATGTTCAACGAGCCGTATCCCGAGAACGCAACAGCCCTTATCCAACGAACCGCTAGGCCCCGAGAGGCCCGCCCGCAAGCCGACTACCTGACCACAAACGGCGTTGGCCGACAAATCTTCCCGGAAGTCAAAACCGCCGCACCACCGAAATCACCGCAGTACGCCCCCTTCCGACAAACCTTGACTATGTCGCAGCCGGGTCAATTCCGAAGTGCGCGGAGAACAATTCTAAGAATGAGTCGGTCCTGACCCGCAGTGGCCCCACAGCCTGCGGGGCGAATTCGGCATAGGCTTTGAGCGCTCGGGCCGCTTCTTCTCTCGCGCCAGCCACAGCCAGCGCTATCGAAAGGTTACCAACGAGCGCTTGATATCCCATGTCGTTGCGCATCCAGAAAATCTGGCTGTCCAAATCACTAAAAGCACTCCAGAAAGGGGCTGCGTAATTCTCGATGTCATCAAGAATAACCTGGGTCTTGATCTCAACCTCTGATTCACCCTCGATGATCCATCGCGGATAGGGAGCATTCGAAATTCCAGCATCGCACAGTAAAGCCGACAAGCTTCGACCCAACAGCGACGAATCTCCAGGGCCACGCCACTGCCTTCCATTGAAGGTAGCGGCAAGCCTGCCAACTTCCACATGCGTGATCCCTAAGGTCGGGTTGAAACCGACCTCATTTGCCGAAAAATCCCGAGATACGAGACCGATACTCCAAACGATTTCATCGGACGCTGCCAGCGTCAAGCTAGGCGTCTCGCGATCCACACCCTTGTGCCACTGCCATCCATGCTCAACAAGTGCGGTTCCCAGCAAGGCCACCGCTTCATTCCTTACGGAGTACATATGGCACACCACCACCGTTCAGCTGTTACGGGCATCTGAACGATTTCACCCGGATAGAGGCCAAACTGTTCCAGCTTATCGGTACGCAGTTCCGCGCCGATTGTTTCGAGTTCTGGATATCCGACCTTCTGGCCATCAGCATAGCGTCCAGTATTGGTCTTCACCTCAAACGCCTGTCAGGCCTGCCCAGGCTTGCGTGCGACGAAGTCTGCCCGGAATTCGGTGCCGTCGCTGGCATTGAAGGTAACCTCGTCGACGATATCGACGAACCCCTTCGCCTTTAGGTCCTTCTCCATCACGAAGGCGCCTAGCTTTCCGTGATCTGTACTTCCATCCGCCGGACAGATTCCGATAGGAGTATTGTGCACCAGCACCGGCACGGAACCCGCAAGTACATAGTACGTGTGGGCGTATTCGCGGTGGCTACGGTCGGGCAGCCATGTCTATAGCCGCGCTGAGCTGGAGTTTCACAGATCATGAGAGCGTGTCGACGGCGGTCGAAGGCCGCATTGACAGCAGTGCTGACAGCAACCGGGGCGTACGCCGACGGCGGTCTACCTACTTGGGCGGCAAGTCTGCGGCTTCCGTATCGCCACCGTGTCGGCGGTCGATGAGGTGTTCGATGGCGGTGATTCGGCGGTGTAGTCGGACGGAGCCTTCGTCGACGGCGGTGGTGTCGATGCGTTCTAGGGTGTCGCGGGCGGCGTCGAGGTTGCCGGTGCGGGCGTGCCCTTCAGCGAGCCAGGTTTGGTAGAGGGCGGTTTCGCGGGCGTGGCTGTGGTCGTAGCCGGCCAGTGCGCGGCGTAGCAGGGGTTCGGCGGTGTTCGGGGTACCGAGTTGGATGTGGCAGCGCGCGGCCACGACGTCGATCTCATTGCGTCGAGCCAGTACACCCATTCGGGTTCGGCGATGCCGGGTGAGCGCTGTTCGTAGGCGTCGTCGACCGCGTCGAGGGTGCGGCGGGTGGTGTCGATGTCGTGGCAGCGGGCGGCAGCCCAGGCCAGGCGTTCCAACAACAGCGCACGTACGACGGGGGTGGCGTCGGTTGCAGCGGTGACGGCGGACCGTGCGATGAGCAGGCCATCTTCGCGGCTGCCGATGTTGGTGATCTGGTATGCGAGGCTGGACAACAGCTGCGCCCCGAGTGCCCGGTCTCCGGCGTCCTGGGCGGCGGTCACTCCGGAAAGGTAGAGCTGTTGGGCGTGGCGGTAGTGGCCAGCGTCGCTGGCGATCCACCCGGCCAGTTGTGACAGCTCGGCTGCCGCGGTGAGCAGCCGGATGTCGAGCCGGTCGGGGTAGACGCCGTCGCGGGAGAGCTGGGCGGCGGCGTCAAGCTCGGCGCGCACCACGGGTAGCAGGTGGCGGCTGCCGACGGTGTCGTCGAGGTGCCGCAGCTCGACCACCCGGTCTTCCAGCGCGCGCACGGTGTCTGCGCCGATGGGTCGTCCAGCGTGGAGTTGGTCGGTCAGTGGTGGCTGGTTGAGGAGCCATTCGTGGGTGACGCGGACCGGGTCGAGTGGGACGCCGATAGGTACGCCGAGGACTTGCTCGTAGCGTTCGATGACTTCGGGGGTGGCGAGGCGGCGGCCGGTTTCGATGTGGCCGAGGTAGGGCTTGCTGAAGTGGGTGAGCGCGGCCATTGCGGCGAGGCTGTGGCCGGCGTTGCGCCGGGCGGCGCGCAGTTGGGCGCCGAGGTCGTTGCCGGGTGTAGACGGCAGCAGACGGGGTTGGTCTTCCATGGCGATCCCTTGACCGGTGATGCTGGGTGCAGGCCCAGCGGGAACGAGGTCAGAGCCGAACCGGCTGGAGCCATCGGGGAAGATCGTGGCCGTAGTGGCGAAGACCGGCGGGTCTTCACAGGTGCGGGAAACAACCCGGTCTTCCCCACCTTAGACCATCGATGTCCGGGGTTCCTACCGGCTGATGTGGCAGGGCCGCTCCGCGTGATGACGGGGCGGCCCTGCCGCTGTGTCAGGTCTTCTCGTCGCTGTCGTCGTCGGATTGGAGTGCGTCGCCGATGGCTTCGACGGCGGTGCGCTGGGTGCGGAGCCGGACGTGGGAGTAGATGTCGGCGGTGGTGTGAATCTGGGCGTGGCCGAGCAGGTCCTTGATGGTGACCAGCTCAACGCCTTGCTCCAGTAGCAGGCTGGCGCAGGTATGTCTCAGGTCGTGGAAGCGGATGTAGCGGACGTCGGCGATCTCGCAGATGACCTGGTGGTGGCGGTGCACGGTGGCGGAGTCGAGCGGCCCCCCGACCGTGTTGGTGAACACGAGCCCCTGATCGGACCAGTCGTCGGCGGCAGCGCGGCGGTCGATGTCCTGACGGGTGCGGTAGCGGCGCAACGCGGTGACGCAGTCATGCGGAAGCACAATGCGCCGGGCGGAGCGGTGAGTCTTGACGGGCTGGAATGTCGCTCCGCCGCGGGTGCGGGCGAGGGTGCGCCGCACATGGAGGTGTCCGGCGTCGAGGTCGATGTCGTCCCAACGCAGGCCGAGGAGTTCCCCACGGCGTAGCCCGGTACGCAGGGCGAGTTCGAACAGTGGCCCGTGGCGGTGGTAGGCGGCGAGCAGGTAGCGGCGCGATTCGCCGAGGGTGAAGGGCTGGAAGTCGCTGCGCGGAGTGGGGAGCCGCACGGCGGAGGCGACGTTGCGGCCGAGGATGTCTTCGCGGACGCCGCCGGCCAGGGCGGTGGACAGCACGGCTCGTACGTAGCGGACCGTGTTCGGGCTGATGTTCTTGGCGCAGCAGTTACCGATGGCGCAGCAGCGTGGCCGCCGGGCCTTGACTCGATGGGTGGGGTTGCGTTTGGCGTCCCAGCCCCAGGCGCAGCACTGGCACACCGTCGGTAGCCGGTCTAGGAAGGTGCGCACGTCGCGGACCGTGAGCGTGGCGAGGCCGACAACTACGGCGTCGCCTCTATGACCGCCCAACGCGCCCTTCGCGAGCTGCAACACCTCGGGCTCACCTACGCCGTCGTCGGCAAAGGCACCTTCGTGCACCCACTCGCCCGCGAACGCGCCGGCTCCGACGGCAAACCCGTCCCCGAGCGCGGCGGCACTCCTGCCATGGCCAACGACCCCGACCTCAACCGGCGCGTCGCCGAATTTCTGCTCCGCCAAAACGAGATCGCCGGACGCATCGTCGACGCCATGCTCGCCAAAGACCTGCACGCGATGAACGCCGCCACCCAAGAACTCGCGGACCTCAAGGCCGCCCACCAGGGCCTCGACGACGACATCGCCAAGTACGAGGCCAACGCCGGCATCGAACCCGCGACCACCGAGCCGCAAGCCGAGCCAGCGAAGCCCCGCCGCACCCGCAAACCACGCGTGTAACGCCCAGCCCACCACGAGCCTCGATCACGCGAAGCGCGCCACGAACGGGTCGATTGGCTAAGAAGAGCCATACAGGATCAAGAAGCGGCCCGGCCAAAGCCGGGCCGCGCGCACGCGCTACAGGCCTACGGCCCCGCGCGCACGCCCACCAGGGCGAACGCTATACCCGTTGGGGCACAGCCCTATCCATCGCTAGGCATCGATTTGTGCACCTCGGCCGACATCAACGGTGACAGCAACCGCCCCGCATGCCGACCACCGCTAGCGCACATCCGCACACGGACGGGCGGGCCACAGCTATCCAGATAGACCCCTCGCATCTGATTGAGACGGCCATGTTTTCCGGAATTTCGCGCACTCCTAGGTGAACGGCCGATAGCTCAGCGCCTGCTCGACGACCTCCTGATCAGACAGGCTCGGATCCCGAAAGAACATAAGGTCTGAGACGTGCGGACAACGCGTTATCCGCACCAGCTCAACCAAGAGACTGTCAGTTTCACTGTCAGGAAGACGGGGATCACGGAGAAGGCGTACTAGCTCCAGTGCCCGCCCTTTCGTGTCGTCACCGACGTCCATTGCTATCCATTTCCGTAGTGGTAGGACGGGGAAAGTATCTGAGAATGATACAACGGTGTTACTACAACCAAATTATCCATATCATACACGCCCCCACCATGCTGGATCGGCTGTGAATGATGCAGCACGTAGTTCCGGCCTCCACCATACTGCTGAGATGCCGCCACGAACGGGGAGTTACCGGCCTGCATCCTGGCGACATTCTGAGAAGAGAAGCCCGAAGCAAGACCACTATCGTTCCCAACAGCCTTCCAGAATTCCTCACGGAAGTCATTGAAGCTATCAAAACTACGCCCGCGCAACTGGTCAGCAATTTGGCCCGGAATTCGGCCCGCATTGCCGTGCGATCCCTGCAACCAGTTATTTCCGCGAACCGGCGCACCTTCCCTACCGCTAGCAGCACCCGGCGAGTTCCGTAGTTCTTTCGCGGTGCTACGCCCGCAGATCGCGGCCGGCCCATCGTTGTTGTGTACGAGTACGGGTTGGTTGCCGGCGAGCACATAGTACGTGTGGATGTCCGCAACAGTGAGGTTGTATGCCGCGGCGAAGTCGTGGTTGCCCTTGTCGAAACGCTCCACCCGAGCAACACCGGTCGGCGTGCGGACGAGGTCTCCCTCGTCTAGATCCTCAGCGCCTTCCCATCGCTGGTCGGACTCATTCCAGAACGGATGATCCTCGGTTGTCTTGATGTTCTTGCCGGCGACGGTGAGGTCGAAGAGGTCGTCGTCATGAACCCAGACCTTTTCGATCTTGCGCGGGCCTTCTTCGCCCGTTTCGGGATCAGTGGCAAGGACCTCGTCGCCGACTTCCAGGTCTTCGAAGGCTTTCCGACTGCCGTCCGCCATGAGTACGAGCGTGTCGGCGGAAAAGCTCTTACAGCCGGTCTTCAGCTTCGGCATCGGCAACTTATGCGTGATGATGAGCGAGGCGATGATAACGGTGACACTCGCTGCACAATCGGTCTTCGAAGTGCCCGCACCGCAGCCGATGGCTTCTCCGAAATTGCATTCTGCGTCGGTGAACGAGCACGAAGCATAGTGGTACACGCTCTCGGCGGACTCAACTGTCCCGTCGATGACTTTCCCGCAGTCACCCTCCCAATAAACGAGACTCAAACAGTTGCCGAGAGTATTTAGAGACTTGTAGCCATCTACGACGACATCTTTGCTCTTCTTGGCGACCGCCTTTGTGTAACGCACGGTGGCCTGGCCCAGCTGCTCAATCCCGTCGCCGCCATTTGTCACGGGGTTGTAGCAACCGAGCACGCCCGAGCACCCGTTGTACGGCTGGTTGGCCGGCTCGTGCTCGTCGCTTCTCAGGCCGGAAGGGTCGCTTCTTGTTACGGGGCTGTTCTCGGAGTACACGTAGCCCTGCCATTGCTGGGGGCTGCTCGCGTCGAAGATCGGATCGACGGAGATGAAGCGGCCGTCGACCGGGTTGTATTCGCGGGCGCCGAGATGCACCAGGCCGGTGTTGTCGTTGGTCCCGCCGACGTAGCCGCGGGTGTTGGGCCACGACTCGATGGAGTTGCCGCGGGGCGTTCCGTACGGCGTCTGCCGCCGCGTCGTGGCCTGCTGGGTGGCCGCGTTGATCGCGATGCCGGCGGTTCCCTGGTGGTCGGAGGATTGCCAGGTCAAACCGGTTTTGTCGCGGGAGCCAATGGTGCTGCCGGCGTGGCTGTAGTACCGGGTGCAGCTGGTGGTCTGGGTGCTGTTGTTGTAGCGGATCTCCTGGCCCGGCAGGAAGAGGGTTCGACCGGTCGGGTCGCGCTGGACGAGACGGTTGCCGTCGGCGTCGTAGATATAGGTAGTGGTTCCAGTGCTGTCGGTGACCGTGTCAACGTGGCCTTCCGCATCCCAGGTGAACGTCTGTGTGCCCGACTTCGGGGACGGCTGGGTGAGGGTGTTGCCGGTGGCGTCGTACGTGTAGGTGCCAGCCCTGGCGCCGGTGGTGCTGGTCACGGCGTGCGGCCGGACAGTTGTGGCGCCGAAGGCGGGGTACTTGTACTCGGTGGTGGCGGTGCTGGAGGCCGACGTGAAGGTTTCGGTCTTGCGGTTGCCGAGGGTGTCGAAGGTCCAGCTGTACCAGTACGGGGCAGGCCCGCCGAGAGCATTCGCCGCCGGAGCCGCGGTGCAGTCGCCGCTGGTCGGGGTCCACGCCCGGGTCAGGCGGGTGAGCTGGTCGTAGTTGAAGCACTGGGTGTCGTCGACGCCCTCGGGCGCGGCGTCGGCGATCTTGGTGATGTTGCCGGCGGGGTCGTAGTCGTAGCTGGTGTCGCTGAGGATGTACGGAGCGACGGAGTCCCGGTCGGTGCGGATGTTCTTCAGCCGCCCGGTCTCGATGTCACGGTTGTACTTGGTGTAGACCCGTCCACCCTCGCCCGTGCCGGTGTAGAGCTTGACCTGGTCGAGCTGGCCGAGCGCGCTGTAGTCGGTGCCGGTCACGTACTTCTGGTTGGTGCTGCCGTAGAGGCTGTCCACCGTCGTCGGCATGCCGAGATCGTTGTAGGCGTGGGTCAGCGTCTCCGCCTGCAGGCCCGTGTTGGTGCCCGGAATCGTGGTCGACTTGACCGAGCCGTCGATGTTGTACGTGCTGGTGTAGTTGTACTCCCCGTAGAACCCGGTCTCAGTGTCCGGAATGCTGATCTGGGTCTGTTCGGGCTGGTACCTGTCGTTGTAGGCGAGCACCTTGGTCGTGTACTTCGCCGAGCCCCAGGTCCGGGTTGAGGACGTCAACTGTCCCTTGGCAAGGGAGTCATAGACCCACTCGCCGATCTGAGCGCCACCGACCTGGTTCAGGTAGGTGTTGATCTTTCGGCCGAGCGCGTCGTACAGGTACGCGATCTTCTGGCTCCGCGCATCCGTCGCCGTGGCTATGTTGCCGACGTTGTCGTAGGTGTATTTGGTGACGCCGCGATCCGGGTCGTCGACCTGGGTCTGCAGGCCACGGACGTTGTAGGTGTAGACCCAGTCGTTGCCCTCGTGGTCGATGATCTGCGTCTGGTTACCACGTAGGTCGTACTTGTACTCGGTACTGATCCAACTGTCCGAGGTGTAAGGCGTCGGCGCGGCACCGTTGTACTGGCGCAGCTCGATCGTCCGGCCACGGGCGTCGGTCACCGTCGAGGTCACGGTGCCACCGGCGGGCGGGGTGACATCGACGCGGTCACCGCCGTACGCGGTGGTGGTGCGCCACCGCTCGATTCCCTTGGGCTGGAAGATGCTCGCCACGGCCCGGCCGGCGCCGTCGTAGACAGATCGCGTCTGCGTCGGCACGGCATTCTGGTCGCTGCTGGTCAGCAGCGTTCCACCAGGATTGCCGGTGGTGTGGTAGGCGTCGTAACTCAGAATCCCTCGGCCGACCGTGTCATAGAAGGTCTCGGTGACGATCCGCCCGCCCGACGGCGACGGCGACTGCGTCTGCCGGGGTCGTAGAAGACCATCATAGAGCTCGTACGAGGTGACGTATTCGCCCTTGGCGTTGAGTGCCGAGGTGGTGACCACCGACGGCGTGCCCGCATTGAGGCTGTAGGCGTACTTCGCGTTCGGGGTGTCGGTGCCTTTGACGCGGCCTGGCCTCCACACTGAGGTCAGACGGCCGAGCGCGTCGTATTCGGCCTCGGTCCGCTTCCCGTTGGGATCCACCTCGCTGAGAGGGCTGCCCCAGGCCGGATCGACCGCGGTCGTCTGCTCGTGCAGGAGCGGGTTCTTCGTCGAGATCGAGGTGAGCGGCCCGTCGACCGTGGGCGTGTACACGGTCGTAGTCGTGTAGCTCCGCGCGTCGGTCACTGCGGTGACCCGGCCGTGTACGTCATAGGCCGTCTTGGACGCCATCATGAAACTCGGCGTCCCATTGGTCCACGACGAGATCACTCGCGTCTCGGTGGCCAGGCCCTTTGTCGGGGTCGCCTCGAACGTGCCGCCGTCGTAGAGGGTACGGGTCTCTCCGATGACCTGCTGGTCGGTCAAGGTTCCGGTCGTGGCCGAGCAGGCGACCGCATAGTTCTGGACCCGGTGCGCCCGGTTGATGATCCACGAATCGGTGTTGCGCGGGGTGTAGTCGGTCTTGGTGCACCGCTCGTCGCCGGGCACACCCTCCTCGCCAAGGTCCTCGACCTGGACGACCATGCCGTACTCGTCGAACTTGTTGACCGTCTTCGTCACCCGCTCGCCGCGGCCGCCGTCAAGTGCGACGTGGTTGGTGGCGAACTCGACACCGGAGTACCGGGCGGCCACGGTGTCGCCGTTGATCGTGCGCGTCGCAGTCGGGTCGGACGCCCACGGCTTGTTCCTGGTCCGGGAGACCACCGCGCCGCCGGGGCCGTTGTAGGTGATCGTCTCGCGGGTCTGGCCGGCGAACCAGTCCTCGTCCGTGATCCCGTCCACGTCGGCCGACTTGACACCGCCGTCGGCGTTCAGACGGTCACCGTTCATACCGCGGAAGTAACGGGTCTCGGCGTAGGTCTGCTCCGCGCCTTCACCGACGGTGACGCCGACCCTGCCGTAACCGCGATAGCCCGACCAGGTCTTGAACTTCTTCTCGACCATGCCGTTGTCATCGGCGTAGTGCCACGCGGCGCCGTCGAGGTAGGTGTACTTGTACGTCTTCTTCGGGCTGCCCACCGGCGGTACACCACCGGTATTGTCCTGCTCGTAGATCGTCGTGACGACGTACTTGTTGAACCAGTCCGTGACCGGCTCCTCGTACCCCTCCGGAACCCACCGCACCGGATAGCACCGGCTCGTGTTCGTCGCCGGGCTCGGGGTCGCGCCCGCCTTGCAGTCCTGCTCCGAGTAGTCGACGCTGATCGTCCCGCCGGTCTCGGTACGAATCCGGGCGATCCGCATCCAGTTCATCTTGCCCGCGAAGTCACCGATCACATCGACCCGGTTCGGCCGCTGCACCGACGTGAATTCGACATCCGGCGTGGACACGGAGCCACCCACGAGACCGGTGTACGAGAGCTTCGACAACCACAGACCCGCCCGGGTGCCGTCACCCGGATCCGGGAACGTGTGCGTCAGCGTCCAGCGGTCGACATTGCGGTACGAGGTGCCGTTACGAACCTGAGTGGTGATGGTGGCCAAGCGCTTCGTCGACCAGAACGTCGGGGAGTACTTGTCCTCACACGTGTCGCCGGTGCACTCGGAATCCCAGGGCACATCCGGCCAGCGGACCGCATTGTGGGTGTCACAGGTGCTCAGGCAGCGGTTCGCGTAGGTGAAGTCGACGCGCATGGGCGCCACCGTGTCGTGCACGGTGTCCACCCCGCCGACGCGCCGGGTGCCGTAGTCGATGCGCTCCAGCCACGACTCACGGTCGTAGGGGGCGGCATCCGACTTGTCCAGGTTGCGGCCGTACTTGTTCGTCGTCTTCCCGTACCGGAACGACATCGAGTTGCCGACCGGATCAACGACGTAGTCGAGGCTCCAGCGCCATGCCTGATCGCAGTCGGAGTCGATGAACGCCGTCGCATGACACGGCTCGTTGGCGTCGTTGCCGAACACCGGGACGGTCGCGACCGAGTTGGTAAGCGGCTTTCCTGTGGTCCATCCGGGCAGACGGTTGATACCGAACCAGTACTGGACACCATCGGTGGTGGTGAGGACCCAGTACTCGCCGTTGTCGTCACCGTTGGCGGCGCCGGTCTTGCGCTCGATTCGGCTGCCGTCGTCGTTGCGGAGATGCCAGCGGTTCTCGGTGGTGTTGAAGATCAGCTCGCCCGAGCGTCCGCCGAACGACATGGTGGCGTTGTCGGTCTCCCAACACTGGTCACCGGTCTTCTTCTTGTTGTTCGCCGACTCACCCATGTCCGTGGCGCACGACTGGTAGCGACGCTCGATGAAGGCGTCCGCGACCTCTCCGAAGCCTTCACCGACTCGCGACGGCTGGTTGTTCGAGGCGGCGTGCTGGCCGTCGACCGACTGCGACGAGTACGACAGGCTCAGTTCCGGCGCGGGCCCGCCCAGTGACGGCGGCACACGCATCGGGTAAGCCCAGCCGAAGTTGCCGGAGTTGCCGCCCGCCGACCAGGTGGAGGACTGGCTCAGCTTGCTCGCCGAGTAGTCGCCAGCCGGGCCGGACGGCGCCGCGGTCGCCGCGACCAGCGACGACACGCTCGACACTGCCACCTCAGCGGACAGGGTCTGCGCCGCGGTGTCGTTTCGGGTGTCCAACGGCACGCCCTCACCACAGCCGGACTTGCCGGGCGTGGTCAGCGCACACGCGGGCAACGACACCAGCCGCAACCGGCTCGACCAGTCCGCGCCATAAGCCGTGGCGAACGACTTGTAGTCCAGTGTCACCTTCGTCGTGCCCGCCGCAGCGACACCGTCCGCCCGGCCCAGCCGTAGAAGCACACCGCGCACACCGGCCTTGTCGGTGGACTTACGGTCCAGGACCTCCACCTGAACCCGCGACGGATCAGGCTTCGCCGACCGGGCGGCCGCCGCCTTCACCGGCTGCTCCACCCGTACCGGAAGGGTCTGCGCCTGCCCCGACGCAGACAGCACCTCGCCGCCGGCCTTCGGCCACACCGGCGCAGGCCGCGCCGACGCCGGCGACGGCTCGGCGAGCTTCGGCGCCGGGCTGATCTTCGCGGCCTGCACCGGCACCGGCTTGATCGCCTCGACCGATTCGACCTTGTACGGGTCGGGCTTCGCCGCCATCGCCGGAGCATGACCCAGTCCGGCGACCATGAGGACGGACAAGCCTGCCGCGATAGCGATACGCGGCTTGGACAAAAGCCTTCTGCCTGCGGGCAGCGCTGACTTCATCTGACGCTCCGAAGAGTCAAAGGGCCGGATCATGCGGCGGGAACGGGCTGGATGCGCAGGCCGTAGCCCGGGCGCAGAACGGTGAGCCGGTCGGAGTAGGCGATCTGGGAGGCTCCACCCCAGGCATCCAGGCCGATCCACGCCGCACCGCCGAGGTGGACGAAGCTCGCGCCGGGATTCGCATAGGCGTAGGTGAAGCCACCGGCCTCGTCGAGGATCGCCTGGAAGCTGACCCGGGTGCCCGCGTCCTCGTGGTGGCGCATGTTGTTCCACTCCACCACGTACTGCCGGTTCGGGGTGGTGCCACGGACGGCGGTGCGGACGCTCGACTGGCCGTCGGCCTCCCAATTGCCGGCGAACGGGTACAGGCCGCCGTCACCGAGGCTGAGCGCGCCGACGCTGCCGACCCGCAGGGTGCTGTAGGACTCCCCGTAGAGCGTGACCGGGAAGGGCAGCGTCACCTCCGTCCAGGTGTCGTAGCCGGCAGCGACCGCGGTGCCCGAGGTGAGGGCGCTGTACGTGGTCGGGGTCTCGGTGATCGTGTACCGGTCGCTGACCCGGGTGGCCGCCAGGTCGAAGTCGACCGGCTCCCCGCCGACGCCGACCACGACCGGCTTGGCAGCTGATCCAGCGCAGTCGCCGGAGGCGGCGGTGACGAGCACGGTCTGGGCCTTCGACGGCAGGTCCCCGAGGACGTATGTGCCGTCCGCACCGGTCGTGGCCGACTTGGCGCCGGCCGTCACGGTGGCCCCCTGCAGCGGCTGGCCGGAGCAGGTCACCGTGCCGGTGATGGAGCCGGTCGCGGGCGCCTTCGCCGCGAAGTTGATGCTCAGACCGTTCTCGAGCATCTCCCGCCGGTCCAGGTACTCGAAGCCGATCACACCGCCGGCGCCCTCGATGCCGACGACAGCTCCGGCACCCCGCGAGATCGGGTGATCGGCCAGGTCGGTGTAGCGGAACTCGATGGAGCCGTTCTCACCGAAGACGGCCTCGAAGGTGACCCGGGCGCTGTCGTTGTCCCAGCGGTGGACGTTGCGCCATTCGACGATCCACTGCCGGTTCGGAGCCGTGCCGATGGTCTGGGTGGCGATGGCGCCGGAGTCGTCGACCACCCAGTCCTCCCAGAAGGCGTACACCGCGGCGTGCGGTGCGGCCTTGTCACCCTCGGACGGGATCGGGGTCGGCTGGGCGTTGGTGGCGCCCTCCGGGCTGAAGCTGACGAACCCGTTGCTGCTGATCCACGGCTTGGTGGTGGTCTCGCCGTACAGCTTGATCGGGAACGGCGCGGTGGTCTGCCAGGCCGCGTCGTCGCCGGTCCAGTCCTGGACGGTGCCGGCGGTGACGAAGTCCTGACCGGAGGTGCTGCAGTTGTAGTGCGGGTCTGCGTCGTAGTTGAGCGACAGGTCGACCTTCAGGTCGGCGCCGGCCTTGCGGACGGTCGCTGTCGCGTACTGCCCGAGGCAACGGTCGGTGGCCGGGGCGGCCCGCAGGACGTACTCGCCGGGGGCGATGTCGCCGAACTGGAAGCTGCCGTCGGCTCCGGTGGTCACGGTCAGGCCGAGCGGTTCCAAGGTGACCGGGGTCGAGGCGATCGGCTCGGTGGTGACCGCCTCGGTGAGCACGCCGTTGATCACACCGTTCGGCGCGGGCGTGTAGGTCATCGAGCTGTTCGGGGTGAGCAGCCCGTCGGTCATCGAGTGCAGCTGCGACACCTCGGCCGAGTCGGTCTCCATGCCGAGCCGGGCCTCGCTGCCCTTCTGCAGGTCGCTGGTCATCGCGCCGTAGTGGTAAACGGCCCGGCCGTCCTCGTGCAGGATCACCTCGAACGTGGAGCGCTCCGTGGTGCCGGCGAACAGGGCGTTGCGCCATTCGATGGCGAACGACCGGTTCGGTGCGGTGCCCATGGCCTGGGTACGGACGCTGGCCGAGTCATCGATGATGAAGTCGTTCTCGAACACGTCGAGGTATCCGCCGCCGACGCCGATCCAGCCGTCGGTGTGGATCCGGACGGTGTCGTCGTTGACGCCGTAGAACTTCATCTCGAACGGCAGGGTGACGTCGAGGGTCTCGCGCTGGCCGGTCAGCGGCAGCACCGTGCCGGCGGCGACGTAGCCGGACGCGCCGATCGTGCAGGCGTAGCCCATCAGGCCGTAGTTTGGGCTGAGCCGCAGGTCTCGGGTGGTGTCGGCGGTCACGTCGACGACGGTCTCGGCCTTGGTGCCGCAGAGGCCGGTCTGCTTGGTGGTGACGGTGTAGCTGTCGTCGGCCAGGCCGGGGAAGGCGTAGGTGCCGTCCGCAGCGGTGGTGGCCGTCATCCCGCTCGGGTCGAGGGCAACCGTGGCTCCCGCGACCGCGGCTCCGGTTGCGCCGGTCAGTTTGCCCGTCAGGTTGTGCGTCTGGAGGGGCTCGGCGTTCGGGTTCGTGAACACGACCGCCTTGTTGTTGCCCAGTACGGCTTCCTTGTCGGAGTACGTGAACCCGTCCTCGCCGGTCGGGTCCTCGATGCCGACGATCGCGTTGGCCCCCTGCTCAGCCGCGTTGTCGAGGCCGGAGTAGTTGGTGGTGATCGTGCCGTCGAGGCCGAGCGTCACCGAGAAGCTGAGACGCTGGGCGGTGTTGCCCTTGCGGTACACGTTGTTCCACTCGATCAGCACCTGCTGTCCGGCACCGGTGCCGTTGACCGCGGTGCGGACGTTGGCCGACGAGTCGACCACGAGGTCGTCCCAGTACGCGGCGATCACACCGTTCGGCTCGACGACGTCGCCCAGGCCACCGCTGCCGGTGTACGGGTGCGAGACACATTCGCCCTCGAAGAAGATCATTCCGTTGGTGTCGACGCAGATGCTCGAGTACGCGCCGCCGTAGAAGGGGAACGCGAACGGCAGGTTGATCGTGGAGGCCGCGTCGTCTCCGGTCAACGGCAGCACTGTCGTTCCGGTCGCGTATGTCGTGGTGCGTTCCTGGCACAGGTGACCGGCTGCACTGCCTCTGCCGAATACCCGGAGGGCCTGCGTCGCGGGAACCTTTCCGACCAGGACGGACGAGCTTCCGGCGAAACCGCACCGGCCCTGGTACTCCGCCCGGGCCAGGTAGGTGTCGAACGGCAGTTGCTGGAATCCGTACATTCCGTAGTCGTCGCTCGTGGTGGCGTAGTCACCCGGCCTAAGAGTGACCTTGGCGCCCGGCAGTGGCAGCCCGCCCTCATCGGTGACGGGCCCGCTCAAGCTTCCGGCCGGAGCGACCACCGTGAAGCTGAGCTTGGTCTTCGGGCCGGCCCCCTGCCCGCCCTCGGATACGGCGAAGAACTGGCGTTCACTCGTGGTAGCGCCGACGCTGACGTCGAAGGTCGCTGAGCCGCCGGCCGCAGCTGGGGTGACCGAGCTGCCGAGGGTGTCGGCGTCGAGGCTGTAGCGGAACCTGGTGACGTTGGTGTCGCCCTTGGCGTCGAGAGTCACCCGCAACGTGCCGTTCGGGGCAAGCTCGGAGCCGTTCGGGAACGTGACCACGGGCTGCAGCGGCTGCGCCTGCTCGGCGATCTCCGTACTGTTCGTGACCTTGTTGTAGAGCTTCACGTCGTCGACGAGACCGTTGTAGTAGCCGCCCTCGGCGCCGTTCCACTTGCCCTTACCGATGATGACCGGTCCGGTGGCGTTGAAGCCGCCCCCGGCGGGCAGCACCGAGGTCGAGGTCGCCGTCTGCGCTACACCGTTGACGTAGAGCGTCAGCTTTCTCGTCGTCGCGTCGTAGACACCAGCGAGGTGGGTCCACTTGCCGGGGACTAGCGCGGCGTTCGAATCCATCCAATAGGTTGCCGTGTTATCGCCGTCGGTGTTGGCCATGGCGAAGCGGAACTTGTTGGCGGTGGCCGTCTGAACGCTGCCCAGCGTGAAGGCAGAGGTACGGCTGCCGTTGGCGGAGACCGCAGTGTACTGACCGGTGCCGGTCGTGGCGGCGAGCCGGACTCGCGCGGTGACGGTGAAGCTCGCATCGGTACGGACCGTGACCGTTGCTCCGGTGCTGACATTCGTGTAAGAGACGGGTCCGGCGGTCGTGACGGTCTTGCCGGAGCGGCCGTCGAAGGTGAGCGCCTTGCCCGTGTCCCCACGCCCTGCGACAAGGCTCGTGCCGGTCATCGTCAGGGAGTTGTTGTGCCCGGTGATGTCAGGAGCCGAGGAGGCGGTCGCCTCGTCGAAGTTCCACGCCCCGGTGGCGCCGGAGTTCAAAACGGTGAACTGGTAGGCGACCTCACCGGACGGGTTGCCGGCGCGATCCTTGGCCCAGACTCGCAGCCGCTTCTGACCATCGGTGGTCGGCGTCAGCGTGATTGATCCGGTGAAGTCGGTGGCGTTGACCGGCACGCTCTGCGCGGCCTGGCTGACACCGCCGTCGAGCGTCCAGTAGTACGCGGCGATGTCCTGCTTACGTTTGAGAGCGTCCGCCTCCGAAAGACCGGGCAGCACCGGTGCCGCGATCTTGAAGGTGCCCGGGAAGCCGACCCCGCCGCTCGGCTGCGTCGCGGAGTATTGGTCGGAGGACAGGCCGCCGGGCGCCGGTGGCCTGACGGTGTCGACGGTGAACTCACACGTCTTCTCCGACCACGTCTTCATCTGGGACTTGTCGTACTGCGCCACCAAGTCGTCCTCGGTCTGTGCCCGCCACGCATAGGTGGCGCCCTCGGCGAGTTTCGGCAGGGTGGCCGTATTGTCGGCGTTGTTGGCGTTCCTCGCCCACACGTACTGGTTGGTGTTGATCGAGCCCGGCAGCTGCCACCAGTAGAACCTTGTGACCATGGGGTTCCTGTCCGGGTCCGACTGATAGCCGGAGACGGTCACGTCCTCCAGCTTCGCCACGTACGGACGGTTCGGGCCGGTCACGCACGCTTTGTTACCGTCGGTCATCTGCTTCGTCAGGGCGAGTGGCGCCTGGTTGAAGGTGACGGACAAGCGCGCAGTCGACGGCTTGTAGCGCTTCCACTGGTTCTTGGTCGACTCGTCGAGTGCTTTCATGCCGAGCGTCACGGTGGTCTCAGCGTCGGTGACCATGCTGGTCACATTGAACTCGATGTCCCCTACACCCTTGCAGCCGTGTACGGCGCCGTACTTACGGTTGCCAAGGACGGTGGCGGACCGGCTGGAGAGTTTCGGCTGGTTCTTCCAGGTCGTTGCCGACGAGATACCGCTGGTGGTCTCCCACACCTTCGCGTTGGTTGCGGGGCTACAGGTCCACGACCACCGCTGCTGGATGTAGAACTCCGCGGCGAGCACCGCGCCCTTGACCTGGGTGGTGTCCAGCCGGAAGAACGACCGGATGATGTGGTCCGCGCAGCCGGTGCAGTCCTCGGTCCGGCCGACGCCGGCGGCACCGGTGATCTCGCCGTTGGTCAGGGCGGTCGTGTTCTTCCAGAACGACTTCGTGGGGTACTTGCTCCACACCGAGGTCCAGGCTCCCCCGGACAGCCAACCGGTCACCTCCGGGTCGATGTAGACGGGGAACTCGGTGCGCGGGTCCGACAGCATCGCCTTGTCCGGCGTCAGAGTCACCGCGTCCTTCCCGAGCTCCAGCGGCATGACCGCCCGCCGAGAGCGCTCGTCGGAGGTGTCGTCGACTGCCTTGGCCGGCGCCTGCGACTTCGTCGCGACCGCCTGAGACTCAACCGACTCGGAGGAGTCCCACATCAGCGGCGCGGGCGCGGAGAACACCTCGTTGCCCGCGGCGTCGTGACCGCGGAGGCCGCCGGACGAGTTCTTGCGTACGGTGACGCCTTTGGTCTTCAGACCGAACTTCAGCCGCTTGAGCTTCGAGTTCTGCGCCGCCTTGCGGTTCTTGACGACCAGCACCTCGGAGAACCCGGTCGCCGACGCGGTCACTTGGAGGTCCACGTCGCGGAGCACGTTCGGGTAAATGGCGGTGTCGCCCTTGAGGACCGGCTTCGGCAGCTTCGACGGCCAGGTCAGGGTGATCTCTTTGCCGTCCTTGACCAGTCGGCCCACCAGCGTGTTACCACCGTTGGAGAACGTCATCGGCAGGACGGCCGCCCTCGGCACCACACCCGTTGACGTCCGCTTCAGGGTCGTATCCACCGGCACCCAGCGGCTGCCCTGGCGCACCCGCTGGGGCTCGACGCTCTGCTCCAGCGTCCGGGTTCCATCCGCGTTCGCGAAAACCTGCGAGTACTCGGTGCGCTCGGAGAGGATCTCGACCGGCCGGTCACAGGCCTCGGCCATCCGCTGTGCGGCGGGGTCGGTGGACTGCTCCAGCACACAGGTCGGCGGCGCGGTCGATGGTGCCGCGAGCGCCGGCTCCGGCAGCCCTGCGACGGACAGCACGGTGGCCGCCACTGCCGCAGAACAGAGCACGGCCAAATGCCGTGTCAACCGATTTTGGACAGCAAGCATTGCCGTTCCCCCGTACGCAGGCCTCGCAGAATCGGCTCATCTAAACAGGCAAGATCACCGATGTAAAGGCCCATGGTTACGCAACCGATTCGAAACACTCCGGAGCGTGACCGGCGCGGGCCGGGCTCACCACGAGGAAGTGAACACGAGCAGGCAAGGCCATCGCGTACGTCCGGCGGTCGCGCGGCCGGCCTGGCTCAAGGCGTGCATCGCGATGCGGGGAACAGCACTCTACGTAGGGCGTACAAAATCAACGCTCGGTGAGGATGCCCTCCGCCTCGACGTATTCGGCGGCCGTCTCGGGGCAGACCCACAGGTTGCCGTCCTTGGCGACCAACGGGCGACCGGCCCGGCCGACCCAGCCGACCCGACGGGCCGGAACGCCGACGACCAGGGCGAAGTCCGGGACGTCCTTGGTGACGACCGCACCGGCGGCGACCAGCGCCCACCGGCCGACGGTGACCGGCGCGACGCAGACCGCACGGGCGCCGATCGCGGCGCCGTCACCGATCGTGACGCCGACGGCGGTCCAGTCGTCGCCGGTCTTGAGGCGGCCGTCGGGGGTCACCGCCCGCGGGTACTCGTCGTTGGTGAGGACCGCGGCCGGGCCGACGAAGACGCCGTCGCCGAGGCGGGCCGGTTCGTAGACGAGCGCGTGGTTCTGGAGCTTCACGTTGTCGCCGATGACCACGCCGGGGCCGACGTAGGCGCCGCGGCCGACGTTGCAGTCGGTGCCGAGCGTGGCGTTCTCCCGGATCTGGGCGAGGTGCCAGATCCGCGTGCCGGCGCCGATCGAGGCCCGCTCGTCCACATCGGCGGTCGGAGCGACATTGACGGTCATGGGGAGCCTTCCGGAAGATCAGCCAGAACCGGGCACAGGCTAGCTGCTCAGACTCCGAACCGATGTCAGCAAGACGACGATCCGCCGCCGTTCTGACCGTTGGGCTGCGTGCTCGCTGACCGACAGGCGTACCCCGAATGGCCGAAGGGACGCGATGACCCCCAGCTCCGCCGGAATTCCCCTCGCCGACTGGCGCTCGGCTGCGGCGGATCGATAGCTTTCCCGACGGACTGCGTCGGCACCGTCCGTCCACTCTGCGCGGACGCGTTCCCGCCCAATCTCCGACGAAACGGATGCTCGTGACTTCTCCGCTCCCCGCTCCCATCGGTGTGGCCGTCATCGGCGCCGGTTACTGGGGCCCCAACCTCGTCCGCAACTTCCAGAGCAGCCCGAACTTCCGGCTGCGCTGGCTGTGTGACCTCGACGTCGAGCGGGCCCGGCGGGTCCTCGGCGGCTACTCGACGGTGCAGGTGTCGGCCGACCTCGACGAGGTCCTCGCCGATCCGTCGGTGGACGCCGTGGCGATCGCCACCCCGGCCGGCACGCACCTGCCGGTCGCGATGGCCGCGCTGCGCGCCGGAAAGCACGTGCTGGTCGAGAAGCCCCTCGCGGCCACCCACGAGGAGGGTCTCCAGCTGGTCGAGGAGGCCGACAGGCGCGGCCTGACGCTGATGTGCGACCACACCTACTGCTACACCCCGGCGGTGCTGCGGATCCGCGATCTGCTCGCCGCCGGCGAGCTGGGCGAGCTGCACTTCCTGGATTCGGTACGGATCAACCTGGGCCTGGTCCAGCGGGACATCGACGTGATCTGGGACCTGGCGCCGCACGACCTGTCGATCCTCGACTTCGTGCTGCCGCCGTCGGTGCGCCCGGTCGCGGTCGCCGCGCACGGGGCCGACGGCATCGGTGCCGGCCGGGCCTGCGTGGCCTATCTCACGCTGCAGCTGAACACCGGCGCGATCGCCCACATCCACGTGAACTGGCTGTCCCCGGTGAAGGTGCGCACGGCGATCTTCGGCGGGTCGAAGCGGACCCTGGTGTGGGACGACCTGAACCCGAGCCAGCGGCTGTCCATCTACGACCGCGGCGTCGACGTGGCCTCCCCGGAGGAGCTCGGCGAAGAGCAGCGGCGCGACATCCTGGTGTCGTACCGGTCCGGTGACGTGGTCTCCCCCGCGCTCACCGAACGTGAGGCGCTGCGGACCATGGTCGACGAGTACGCCCGGGCCATCACCACCGGTACTCCGGCCCTCACCGACGGTCGATCCGGCCTTCGGGTCCTGGAGATCCTCCAGGCCGCCTCGCGTAGCCTCGCCGAGGGCGGAACCATGATCAAGCTGAACGAAGGGCACGTGGCGTGACTGGCGTATCGATCAAGGGCAGCAAGGCCCTGGTCACCGGCGGGGCGGGCACCATCGGCTCGCACGTCGTCGACGAGCTCGTCCGGGGCGGTGCCGCGGAGATCGTCGTCCTGGACAACTTCGTCCGCGGCCGGCGCGACAACCTGGCCTGGGCGCTCGCCCAGGGCGACAGCGTGAAGCTGGTCGAGGGCGACATCCGCGACCGGGAGCTGGTCCGCTCGCTCACCGAGGGCAAGGATCTGGTCTTCCACCTCGCGGCGATCCGCATCACCCAGTGCGCGGAGGAGCCCCGGCTGGCCAACGAGGTGCTCGTCGACGGCACCTTCAACGTCATCGAGGCGGCCGCCGAGGCCGGTGTGAAGAAGGTCGTCGCGTCGTCGTCGGCGTCGGTCTACGGGCTGGCCGAGCAGTTCCCGACCACCGAGCGCCACCACCCGTACAACAACGACACGTTCTACGGTGCGGCCAAGGCGTTCAACGAGGCCACCCTGCGCAGTTTCAAGGCGATGAAGGACCTGGACTACGTCGCGCTGCGCTACTTCAACGTGTACGGCCCGCGGATGGACATCCACGGCCTGTACACCGAGGTGCTGATCCGCTGGATGGAGCGGATCGAGGCGGGCACTCCCCCGCTGATCCTCGGTGACGGCCTCGCCACCATGGACTTCGTGCACGTGGCCGACATCGCCCGCGCCAACATCCTGGCCGCCGAGGCGGACGTCACCGACGACGTGTTCAACATCGCCGCCAGCGAGGAGACCAGCCTCAAGGACCTGGCCGCCGCGCTCAGCGCCGTGATGAAGTCGGACCTCGTCCCGGAGCACGGCCCGGCCCGCGCGGTCAACGGCGTCACCCGGCGCCTGGCCGACATCTCCCGGGCGGAGCAGAAGCTCGGCTGGAAGCCGCAGCTCAGTCTGCACGCGGGCCTCGAGGGTCTCGTCGACTGGTGGCGGTCCTCCAAGTGATCCCGGTGATGATCCCCGACCTCGGGGAAGAGGAGGCCCAGGCCGCGGCCGAGGCGATCCGTTCCGGCTGGGTCGCCCAGGGTCCGCGGGTGGCGAGGTTCGAGCAGGAGTTCGCGGCCGCCGTCGGCGCCGGGCACGGTGTCGCCGTGTCGTCCTGCACGACCGGCCTGCACCTGGCGCTGGTGCTGCTCGACATCAGGCCCGGCGACGAGGTCGTCGTGCCGTCGCTGTCGTTCATCGCCACCGCCAACGCGGTCCGCTACGTGGGTGCCACGCCGGTCTTCGCCGATGTCGAGCTGGCCACCGGCAACCTCACCGTGGAGACGGTGGACGCGGTGCGTACCGAGCGGACCCGGGCGGTCATCGCGGTGCACCAGGGCGGCGTGCCGTTCGACACCGCGGCGCTGCGCAAGGCCACCGACGGCTGGGGCATCGGGCTGGTCGAGGACGCCGCGTGCGCGGCCGGCTCGACCGCCTACGGCGCACCGGCCGGCACCGGGGCCCGGGTGGCCGCGTGGTCGTTCCATCCGCGCAAGCTCATCACCACCGGTGAGGGCGGCATGGTCACGGTCGACGACGCGGAGGCGGCGGTACGCCTCAAGCGGCTCCGTGAGCACGGCATGAACGTCTCCGCCGCCGACCGGCACGCGGCGAAGCAGCCGGTGCTGGAGGCGTACCTGGAGACCGCCTTCAACTACCGGATGACCGACATCCAGGCCGCGGTCGGCCTGGTGCAGCTCGGCAAGCTGGCCGGCCTGGTCGCCCAGCGGCGGCAGCTCGCGGCCCGCTACCAGGAGTTGCTGGCCGACATCGACGGCCTGGTGCCGGTCCGGGACCCGGCCTACGGGCAGACCAACTACCAGTCGTTCTGGGTGCTGCTGGACGGCTTCCGGACCGGCCGGGACGAGGTGCTGACCGAGCTGGCCGCCAAGGGCGTCTCGGCGCGGCGCGGCATCATGGCGGCGCACCTGGAGCCGGCCTACGCCGACGTCACGCCCGGACCGCTGCCGGTCACCGAGCGGATCACGCGTGAGTCGCTGATCCTGCCGCTGCACCACAAGCTCACGCACGAGGACCAGGACCACATCGTCGGGGTCCTGCGCAGCCTCGCGAACTGAACGACGAACGCCCGACGGCCGCCACCCTCACCGGGGTGACGGCCGTCGTCGTGTGGGGCGTCAGTCCTTGCCGCTGATCACCAGCAGGTTGATCAGGAAGGCGACCGTGGCGGGCTCAGGGGTGATCCCACCGGTCAGGACCTCGTCGAGCCAGGCGCCACGGACCAGACCGGTGGCGCGCAGCGGGGCGGCGACATCCGGCTGCGCCCGCCAGTGCGCGACCACGAGAGCGGCCATCTCGGCGGCTCCGAGCTGCGGCCGGCCCCGGCCCCGCAGCTTCTGGCGAACCTTGCGGGCGGCCTTCTGCGCGGTCACCCGGTACGCCGCGGTCCGCGCCGCCAGCCCCGGCTTGCCCAGCCGGTTCGGGATCAGACCGGAGTCCAGCGGCACCGCGGCCAGCTCCGCGTCGAGCAGACTGATCAGGCGCCCGGTGAGCAGCCCGTTGCGCTTCTCCTCCGGCCGTACCGCATGGGCCAGCTGGATGAACCGCCGGTCGAACATCGGGTTGATGAAGTGCCGGTTCGCCGCCGCCACCGAGCCGTGCGCACCGGACCAGCGCTGCATCCGCTGGTAGAGGTAGAAGTGATCGGTCGCGGCCAGCCACTCGGACGGGTAACCCTCGAACGACTCGGTGATCAGGTCGAGGGCATCGGCCCGTGCGGTCGCCGCGAACTCCGGGTCGAGGGCGCCCTGGTCGACGGCCTCGTTGGCGTAGAGCCGCCAGGACGCCAGTTTCTCGATCAGTTTCGGGCCGGTGACGGCGCCGCCGGGCTGGCCGAAGTAGTAGAAGCCGCGGCAGGTCTCGCCACCCAGCCCGGACAGCCGGTGGCCCTGGTCGAGCTGGGCCTCGGCACGCAGCAGCGGGGCGAGAGCGAGCGGGCTGGCCATGCAGTCGAGGTCGTGCGCGGCCCGTACCGCCAGATCGTGGGCTTCCGCCGGGGTGACCGCGGGCCCCTCGTCGAGCCAGTGGACGTGCAGGTTCATCCCGGTCAGGTCGGCGAGACGGGTGGCGAACCGGGAGTCGGCTCCGCCGTGCACGTCGAGCGTGAGCGCGGCCAGACCCTTGCGCAACTCCGGTGGGATGGCCGCGAGAAGGACACGGGTGTCCTGCCCGCCGGTCAGCTGGAGCACCGACTCGGGGTGATCACGCAGGTAGGCCTTGTGGAACTCGACCATGATCTCGGCCTGCTCGGCCGCGGCGGCCTCGACCGAGGGCGGCGGACCGTCCACGGCGAGGGACTCCTCGACGTAGCGGTGCAGGACGACCCGCCCGTCGTCGAGCACCGCGAGGCACCCGGCCGGGACCTTCCCGACGCCGGCGAACACGGTGCGCAGACCGACCTGCCAGCCGACCAGGCTCTGGACGGCGAGCGCCTGCCGGTCCACGGCCGCACCGGCCAGCGCAGCGAGCGCAAGGGCGCTGGTGGACACGGCGGCGACACCCGCGCCCTGCCACCAGAAGAGCTGCTGGAAACCGAGCCAGTCGGTGGCCGCGACGACCGGCGACGACGGGCCGTCACTGTGGGCCGCGGCGAACGGCGGGACCAGCGCGGCGAGCTGGTCACCATCCGCCTTGACGCCGTCGCGCAGCAGCACCGCGAGCGACTCGGTGGAGACGTCGGCGGTGCGTGTGCGGACCGCCTTTCCCAGACGCACGGTGAACGAGCCCGCCGGATCCGTCCGGTCCGCCGGGTCGGCGCCGTCCATCGCCACCCAGCCGCCGCCGGTGCGGGTCACGACCGGAGTGCCGGTCAGATGAGCCAGGACGGCTGCTGACGGGGCCGCGGCGGGCGCCCCGGAAATCGCGAGGAACGACCTCACCACAGAATTCCAATCATATGCTCACCCTAGTCGCCGCAAGGGCTGGAGAGAAAGCAAGGACGGCAGCGTCAAATCCGACATTTTCCTTTCAATTTCGCAGTCGGGTGTGTCTTTCTTCCGACGTCCTGGAAACACGATTCCATGCCGTGGTTTACTCCCTGTCATGCTGTCTCGGATCTGGTCCCGGCGAACCGTGGACTCAGCCTTCTCCACCCCGGACAACAGCTTCGGTTTCCTGCGCCTGCTGTTCGCCTTCGCCGTCCTCGTCTCACATTCCCTGCCACTGGGCTACGGACGCGACGACCCCGGCGCCGGCATCAGCAACGGCCAGGTCGGGCTCGGTGAGATCGGCATCCTCGGCTTCTTCACGATCTCCGGCTTCCTGATCACCCGCAGCGGCGGCCGGCTCCCGCTGGCGCGTTTCCTGTGGCACCGCGGTCTGCGGATCCTGCCCGGGCTGTGGGTCTGCCTGCTGGTCACCGCGCTCGTCTTCGCTCCGGTGGTGGCGCTGATCGAGCGAGGCAGCCTGACCGGCCTGTTCACCCAGCCCGGGGGCCCGCTCGGATATGTGCTGAACAACGCGTTCGTGGCGATCCGGCAGTACGGGATCTCCGGCTTGCTGCTCGACACGCCGTACGGGACCCGGACCGGAACCTCGGTCTTCAACGGGTCGCTCTGGAGCCTGCTCTACGAGGTTCTCTGCTACGTCATGGTCGCCGGTCTGGCACTGGCGGGCGTGCTGCGCCGGGCCCGCTGGGTGGTCGTCCTGATGGCCGCCGCCGGCCTGGCCCTGGTCGTCCGCGACTTCCTGCGGGCACCGCAGATCCCCGGCCCGCAGGGTGAGCACGGCCCTTTCCTCGGCATCGGCGGCCTGGACAGTTACTCACTGATCTACCTGACGTACATCTTCGTCCTCGGTGCCCTGTTCGAGTTGTACCGGCGCCGGATCGTACTGAACGACGGTGGCGCGATCATCGCCACCTTACTGCTGGCCGGCACGCTGCAATTCGGCGGATTCGCCGTTCTCGGCTACCCGGCATTCGCATACCTGGTGTTGTGGCTGGCCGTCCGGCTACCACGCCCGTTCCGCCGAATCGGCCGCCATCAGGACTACTCGTACGGTTTCTATATCTATGCTTTTCCGGTACAGCAACTACTCGCCCTGGTGGGCGTTCCCGATCTGGGCCTGGTCGCCTACGTCCTGCTCGCCACCGTGGGCACGTTCGCGCTGGCCGTCCCGTCCTGGCACCTCATCGAGCGTCCGGCGATGGGATGGAAGAACTGGGCGCCCGGCCGTCAGCGGACCACGGCCGGCGACCAGGCGTCCGGGATGAACAGGGCCGCGGAGCCACTGCCGTCGGCGGGCACGGTCCAGACGTCGCTGGCGGACGGCCCGTTGCCGGAACGCGGCATCCCGTAGAGGACCCGGTCGTCGTCGAGCCACTCGATCTGGTCGTCGACGCTGCGCTTCTCGGCGAGCAGGGTGCTGCGCCCGGTGGCCAGGTCGTAGACGGCGATCAGCCACTGCCCTTCGGCCTGCCCGTTGCGGGTCTTGAACGCGATTCGGGTGCCGTCCGGCGACAGCGACGGGCACTCGGCGTCCTCGCGCAGCGCCACCAGCTCGCGGGTCTTCAGGCTGCCACGAACCAGCCATGTCTTGTCGCCGGAGGCGGCGGTGGCGTAGAACTGGTCGCCGTCGCCGGTGAACGTCACACCCCACAGGTTGCGGTCCTGCGAGTTGTTCCGCTTGCCGTCGATCAGCAACGTGAAGTCGTCCTCGAGGTTCAGGCTGTCGCCACCGGCCAGCGGCGTCACCAGCGTCTCGGTGGAGAACTCGCCGGGCGAGGTGTAGGCGTGGCCGGCGACGAACGTCGTGGTCGCCACCCAGTCGCCGCCCGGTGACAATCTGGTACGGCTCGGCACACCGGACAGCGGCAGGTCCCGGCGGACCGCCCAGCTCCCGTCGAGCACCTCGGCACGGTACGTGGTGACGAAGCCCGCCTTCGAGTAGAGGCAGACCGCCTCGCCCTGCCGGGAGTAGACCCGGTCGCATCTGGCCGGGGTGAACGCCCGTGCCCCGTCCGGGTCGTCCAGCGGCACGACCGCGACCCGGCCGTAGTCGTCGCCGATCGCGGTGCTGCGGAAGATGATCCGGGCCTGCTGGGACACCAGCGTCAGGTCGGTCACCGGCACCGACGGCGCGGCGGCGACCTGGCGTTCCCGTTCCTGACGGGTGTGGACGACGAAGGCCGCCGTGCCGGTCGCCGACGCCACGAGGACGACACCGAACACCGAGAGTTTCACTCGGAGGCTCATGATGCGGCCTCCTCGACCGGCTCGGCCTGGTCGACACCCCGCAGCAGCCTGGCGCCGACGACGATCCCGGCGACGAGCAGCACCGCGGCCAGGTACAGCGCCGCGGACGGGCCCATGAACTGCCACAGGACGGCGAACGCCAGGGACATCGCGAACCGGGCCAGCACCACGACGGTCTGCGCGGCGGCGATCCCGCTCCCCCGCGCCGCGGCCGGCACCCGGGGGCTGATCAGGGCGGGCAGCACGCCATCGGTGGCGGCGTAGTAGGCGCCGAGCAGACCCAGCGCCAGCAGGGTGAGCGCGAGCCCGCCGCTCGGGGCGGCGGCCACCAGGTAGACGGCGAGCAACGCCACGTGGCCGCCGACGAACACCCGAGCGCGCCCGATCCGGTCGGCCAGCCGGCCCACGGGAATGGCGAGGAGCAGGTAGACGAGGTTGGTGCCGACGTACATCAGCGGGAACCAGCGGGCCGCGAAGTCGTCACGGTGCTGTAGTGACAGGTAGAGGAACCCGTCGCCGACGGTCAGCAGGCCGAGCACACCGACGGCGAGCAGCGGCCGCCGCAGCCGGGGACTGGTCAGCTCGCCGAACAGCCGGCGCAGCGGCAGGCCGGGGCCCCCACCCGCGGTGCGGCGATCAGGCACGAACAGCACCAGCACCGCGACACCGACGATCCCGAAGGCGAACGACGCCACGAACACCGAGTTGTAGTCGCCGGGCACGAGCAGCAGCAGCCCGAACGCGACCAACGGGCCGAGCGCGGCACCGACGGTGTCCATCATGCGGTGCACGCCGAACGCCCGGCCGAGCACGCTCGGCTCGGAGACGTCCGCGATCAGCGCGTCACGCGGCGCGGTCCGGAACCCCTTGCCCAATCGGTCGGCGGTCACCACGGCGGTGATCGCCGCGAAGCCGTGCGCCGGAATCAAGGCGATCCGGCTCACCGCGGAGACGCCGTACCCCGCCACGGCGATCCACTTGGGCCGGTTCGACCGGTCGTTCAGGTAACCGCCGAAGATCCGCACCAGGGCACTGACACCCTGATAAAGACCATCGACGACGCCGTACGCGATCAGGCTGAGCCCGAGTTCGGCGGTGAGGTAGAGCGGAAGAACCGCTGCCACCATCTCCGACGACACATCAGTGAGCAGGCTGACCGTGCCGAGCAGGAAAACCGTGGCCGCCACACGGGGGCGCCGGCCACGAGGACCGCCCGCCCCGTCAGCGGCTGGCCGGTCTCGGATGGAGATGTACACGTGGTGCTCTCAGTCCTCCAGTGCGGCGGCCAGCGCGCGCACGGTTGTCTCCTGCTGTGCCACCGTGATCTGCGGGTACAGCGGCAGCGACAGGATCTCACCGGCCGCCCGTTCGGCGTGCGGGAAGCTGCCCGCCGGGTACTTCGGGTCGGCGAACGCGGGCGTCAGGTGCAGCGGGAACGGGTAGTGGATGCCGGCGCCGACCCCGGCCTCGTGCAACCTGGCCAGTACCGCGTCACGGCGATCGGGGCCGCCGGGGACCCGGATCACGTACAGGTGCCAGACGTGCTCGTTGCCGTCGAGGGTGACCGGGCGGACCACGTCGAGGCCGGACAGCAGCTCGTGGTAGCGGTCGGCGGCCGCGCGGCGGGCGGCGTTCCACCCGGCGAGCCGCGCCAGCTTGGCCCGCAGCACCACGGCCTGGAGTGCGTCGAGGCGACTGTTGACCCCGACCACGTCGTGGATGTACTTCTTCAGGCCGCCGTGGCTGCCCAGCGTCCGGACCAGAGTGGCCTGCTCCTCGTCCGGTGTGATCACGGCGCCCGCGTCGCCGTACGCCCCGAGGTTCTTACCGGGGTAGAAACTGGTGGCGGCGATGCCGTCGGCGCCCGCGCCGCGACCGTGGCGCAGCGCTCCCTGGCACTGGGCGGCGTCCTCGACCACCGCGACGCCGCTACCGGCCAGTGCGGCCCGCAGCTCGTCGGCGGCGGCGAGCTGCCCGTAGAGGTGGACCGGCACGACGGCGGTCGTCTTCGGGCCGATCGCGGCCAGCATCGCCTTGACGTCGACGAGGTAGGTCTCCGGGTCGATGTCAGCCATCACGACGCGGGCACCGATCCGGGCGACCGGCTCCACCGTGCCGACGAACGTGTTAGCCGGCACGACCACCTCGTCGCCCGCCTTCACCCCGGCAGCCCGCAGGGCGAGTTCTACCGCATCGGTTCCGTTGGCGACACCGACGCAGTGCGCCGCGCCGGAGAACTCGGCGAACTCACGCTCGAACGCCGCGACCTCGGGTCCGCCGATGAAGCCGGTGGTGGCGAGTACCCGTTTGAACCCGGCCTCCACCTCCTCGGCGACCTCGGCGTGGGCAGCTTGAAGATCGACGAGCGGAATCATGAGTTGTGTTCTCCCCGGGTACTGGCTGTCTTGAGTGGACGGGACCGTACCGCCGAGCAAGCGCGTCCGGCATCTCAGTGACGACTATCCGGCACCGGTGTTTTCCTTCACGGCACGCCCGCGATCACCTCGACTACTGTAATCAGCGTTGTTCGGGGCGATGCCCCCCGAAGGGTGGGGCGATCCGTCCGTTCGGCTCGTATTAGCCGATCCCCGGCGGTCCCACCGTGTCTGAAGGTGTGTCCATAGCGGTGGGCCTCATCGGTATCGTCGGGCGCGATGAGATCTTCCGCCCCGTGGGGCGGGCCAGGGGGAGGCATTTTGAGTTCGACGGTGCTCGCGCCGGGGCCGGCCGGGACCGACGAGCGGCTCACCGGGTTTCCCGGCGAACCGCTCGCGCACCGGAGGTACCGGCGTATGCGGTTCATCCGGCGGTTCGAGGAGACGCTGCTCCAGCTGTTCGAGGAGGGTGCGCTCAACGGCACCACACACGCCTGCATCGGCCAGGAGGCGGACGCGGTGGCGGTCACCGAGCACCTCACGGCCGGTGACCACATCTTCAGCAACCACCGCTGCCACGGCCACTATCTCGCGCACTCCGGGGATGCGCTGGGCCTGATGGCCGAGATCATGGGCAAGGAGGCCGGTGTCTGCCGCGGTATGGGCGGCAGCCAGCACATCTGCGCGCCGGGTTTCAAGTCCAACGGCGTCCAGGGCGGCATCGTGCCGAACGCGGCGGGGATCGCGATGGCGAACCAGCTCGACGGCAACACCGCGGTGAGCGTGGTGTTCATCGGCGACGGGACACTCGGCGAAGGCGTTGTCTACGAGACGCTGAACATGGCCGCTCTGTGGAAACTGCCGCTGCTGGTGGTCTGTGAGGACAACCGGTGGGCGCAGAGTACCCCGGTCGCCGCGAACCTGGCCGGTGACATGGCCGCCCGGTTCGCCGCCTTCGGCGTGCCGGTCCGCGAGGTCGACAGCACCGACGTGGCGGAGCTGAGCACGATCGCCGGCGAGGAGATCGCCGCGGTCCGCTCCGGCGACGGCCCCCGGGTACTGCTGATCCACACCTACCGGCTCTGCCACCACTCGAAGAGCGACGACGAGCGGCCACAGGAGGAGATCGACGCGCACTGGCTGGTCGAACCGCTGGTGGTGCACGGGCGCCGGCTCGACGACATCGACCGGCTGCGGATCGACGACGAGGTGGAGACCGCGCTGAGCGAGGTCGTGGCGACGGCGAGGGCGTTGGCGTGATCTTCGCGAAGGAACTCAACGACACGCTGCGCGGCGCTCTCGGCGACGACCGGCGGGTGGTACTGCTCGGCGAGGACATCGCCGACCCGTACGGCGGCGCCTTCAAGGTGACCCGGGGCCTGTCGACGGCCTTCCCCCAGCGGGTCCGGACCACGCCGATCAGCGAGGGCGCCATCGCCGGGATCTCGGCCGGGCTGGCACTCGCCGGTTACCGGCCGATCGCCGAGGTGATGTTCGGTGACTTCCTGACTCTGATGTTCGACCAGGTCGTCAACCACATCACCAAATACCAGGCGATGTACGCCGAGCAGGCGACCTGCCCGGTGATCATCCGCGCGGCGACCGGCGGCCACCGCGGCTACGGCCCGACGCACAGCCAGAGCCTGGAGAAGCACTTCCTCGGTGTCCCGCACCTGCGGGTGGTCGCGGCGTCGCTGTACCACGACCCGCGGACGGTCTTCACCGACTTCCTGTCCCGGGACGAGCCGGTGCTCTACGTCGAGCACAAGCTGCTCTACCCGCAGCATGTGACGCTGCCGGTCAACGGCCGGGTCGGCGACCTGATCGCCTCCAGCGACGCGTCGCCCGGCATGCTGCCGACGATCCGGCTCTCCGCGGTGCCCGTCGAGGACTGTTCGGTCAGCGTCCTGGCGTACGGCTACCAGGCGATGCTCGCCGCGCAGGTGATCGAGCGCTTGGCCGTCGAGGAGGAGATCTTCGCCGAGCTGATCGTGCCGGCACAGATCGCCCCGATGGACTGGGCGCCGGTCGAGCGCTCGGTGTCGGTCACCGGCCGCCTCGTCACCGTCGAGGAGGGAGCCGACGGCTGGTCCTGGGGCTCGGAGGCCGCGTCGGTGATCTCCCGCCGCCTGTTCGGCCGGCTCGGCCGGCCCGTCGACGTCGTGGCCAGCGAGCCCACGATCATCCCCTCGTCGAAGACGAAGGAGGCCGACGTGCTCGTCGGCAGTGCCCGCATCGAGGCGGCGATCCGCGCCGCCGCCGCGTGAAGGAGACTTCGTGAATCCCGTCCTGGTGCCCACCAACGACGTCAACAGCGAGCACGGCATCCTGGTGATGTGGTTCGCCGAGGACGGTGCCGAGGTGGAGAAGGATGAGCTGCTCGCCGAGGTGGAGACGAGCAAGTCGGTCCTCGAGGTCCTCGCCCCGGTCACCGGTGTGCTGCTGCACAAGGCCGCCAAGGGCACCGAGGTACCCCTGAAGGACCCGGTCGCGGTGCTCTTCGACGATGTCGCGGCCCGTGACGCCTATGTGACCGCCGAGGCCGCGGCCGCAGCCGCGGCCACCTCGTCGGAGGGACCGCGAGCCACCGTGAAGGCGGTGCAGCGGGCCGCCGATCTAGGGGTGGACCTGGCCGGCCTGAAGCTGGACCGCCTGATCACGGTCAAGGACGTCGAAGCCGCAGTCGTAGCGGCCCCGGTGGCCGTCGACGATCTCCCGCCGCCGCTGGCCGGTGCACCCGGCCGACAGCGGATCATGATCATCGGGGCTGCGCTCGGCGCGACCCAGGTACTCGACATCCTGGCCGGCAGCAGGACACAGCAGGCGGTGGCCATCGTCGACGACGACGCGGCCCGATGGGGTGCCGAGGTGCACGGGGTACCGGTGGTCGGCGGCAGCGGGCGGCTGACCGAACTCTTCGCGGCGGGCGTCTTCGACGCGGCGGTCATCGCGATCGGCAGGTCTCCGGCCGTGCGGGCGAAGTTCCGCAAGACCTGTGAGGAGGCCGGTGTCCCGCTGGCCAACGCGATCGACCCGACCGCGAAGATCGCGACCGACGTGCGCCTCGGGCAGGGCAACATCATCTGTGCGTTCTGCCACGTCGCGACCGGTGTTCAGGTCGGTGACAACAACTTCTTCTCGGCCTACAACTCGTTCGACCACCACAGTGTGATCGGCGACGACAACGCCACCGGCCCTTCCGTCTACACCTCCGGAAAGGTCACCATCGGCAGCCGGACCAGGTTCGGTACCGGCATCGTCATCGAGCCCGACGTGGTGATCGGCGACGACGTTGCGGTCGCCTCGGGCGCGGTCATCGTCAGCTCGGTGCCGGCCGAGCACGTGGTCAAGACCAAGATCGTCACGACCACGGTCGTACCGCTGCGCCGCTGATCCGGGCATACGGAAAAGGGGGCCCTCACGGGCCCCCTTTTCCGTTGCATCAGATGCCGCGCCGGCGCCAGGACTGCCACCAGAGCCACTCGCGCCCCTTCGACGCCACGGCCGAGAGAACCAGGGGCTGAAGGTACGGCATGGTCTTCGCACCCACTTTCCGGCGGACCTCGAGACCACGGAACTCCGCAAGACTCCGGTACTCCGGCCAGCACTCGGCCGCGAATGCCACCAGCTCGTCCTCGGGCACGGTGGCGGTACGGCCGCGGTCGTAGGCCCGGACCGCCCGCCGCAGGGCGAATCGGGCCAGCCGCCGGTGGACCATCGCGTCCCACCGGTCCGCCTCGGGCAGCAGATCCCGGGTCTTGGTCAGCACCGCCTCGTAGGCGGTCTTCCGCTGCCGCAGGTCGTCGAGCTGCCCGGCGAAGTCGGTGGCCGACATGTTCTTACCGTGCAACCGGTAGTACGCCTGGTCGGCCTGGACATATCCGACATCGGCGTGCGCGGCCAGCCGCATCCACATCTCGATGTCACCGGCGTGCGGCAGCTCCGGGTCGTACCCGCCGACCTTGTGCTGCAGGTCGGTTCGCACCACCACCTCGGGTGAGGTGATGCAGCCGGTCGCCTCCCGGAAACGCCGCTCCAGCCACCAATGGCCGTTGTAGACCCTGGTGCCGCCCTTGCCGGTGTTCGCCGGCGGCGGCGGGCCGGGATGCTGGAAATGCACCGGGTGCCCGTAGGCGAACCCGACCTGGGGGTTCGCGTCGAGCAACGCGACCGCACGGGTGAGCGCGCCCGGCGTCAGCATGTCGTCGGCGGACAGCAGCGCGCAGTAGTCACCGTCGGCCCATTCGAGAAGGCCCTCGTTGTACGTGGCGATGTGCCCTTTGTTCTGCTCGTGCACCCGGACCTCGACACGGGGATCGGCCTCGGCGATGGCACGCGCCTTCGCCGCCGAGTCGTCCGGTGACGCGTCATCGATGATCAGCACCCGGACGTCGACACCCGGATTGTCGAGCACGGTGTCCACGCATGCCCGAAGGTAATCACCGTACTTGTAGCACGGGATCACGACGCTGACCGAACTCACCTTTGTTCTCCCCCATCAAAAATGGCGGGCCCGGCGCCGTCCGGCGCCGGGCCCGTTCAACTCACGGTGCAGTGGTGGTGAAGACCACGTCGACCCAGTAGTTGTTCGCGTTCCAGGTAGACGTCGGGAACGCCCGGGTCGCGCTGGCCTTGAACAACCCGTTGCGCCCGGCACTCGTGTCGGCCACCCCGGTCAACGGGTACGAGCTCCGCGCCTGCGTGAAGAAGGCGCCGCTGTACGAATAGAAGCCCACGTCCGTGTGGTACGAGACGACGTATTGCGTGTTCGCGGTGATCTGCACCGGGGTCGCGAACTGGAGCGTCTGCCAGCCGCTCGCCGTCTCGTTGGCGAACGTACCGGTCGCCAGCTCCTGCCCGCTCGCGGACCACAGCGTGCCCGTGTGCGTGCCCGTGTTGCGGTATCCCTTGTAGAACCGGACACCGGTGACGTAGCCGTCGACCGCCGAGGTGAACCGCATCCCCAGCTCGAGCGCGTTGGCCTCGCCGGCGCTCTCCACGTCCGGGGTCGACGCCGCGCTGAACACCGAGCAGGGGCACGAGACCCCGGTGCTGGTGGTGAACGACCAGGTGACCGGCGAGGACATCGTGTTGCCCCACACATCGGTGGCCTGCACCGAGGCGGTGTACTGGGCGCTTGCGTCCAGTACGTTGTCCGGCCGGAGCGTGGCCTTACGGGTCGTGTCGTTGTACGAGACCTTGGCGGGGACCGTGGCGCTGCCGGCCTTCAGCGTGAAGGTCAGCTGCTCCGGGTCGACATCGTGGTCGAACGTCGCCGTCACCGCGGTGTTGCGGGCGACTCCGACGTCGCCGGCCGCCGGCGTCTTGACCGTCACCACGGGCGGCGTGGTGACCGCCGACGCGGTGTCGACGACCACGTCCACCCAGTAGTTGGTGTCGTTCCAGCTCGAGTTCGGGAACCCGCCGCCGGAGCCGTACTTGTAGACACCGTTGGCACCGGAGACCCCTGACTGGAGCTGCTTCACCACGCCGTCGCCCGCACCCTTGGCTTTGAAGTACGCGCTGGTGTACGAGTAGTGCCCGGTCGGGGTGTAATACGACACGATGTAGGTCGTGTTCGCGGCGAGCTGCACCGGCTGGCTGAACTGCATGGTCTGCCAGCCGCTGGCGCTCTCGTTGGTGAAGTTACCGGAGGCCAGCAGCTGCCCGCTGGTGGTCCACAGTTTGCCGATGTGGGTTCCGGTATTCGTCGGCGCCTTGTAGAACCGCACGCCGGTCGCGGTGGCGGGCACGGACACCCGGAACTTGGCGCCCAGTTCGTTCGCCGAGCCGTCATGCGAGTCGACGTTCGTCGGGACGTCGAACGAGGTGTATGTGGTGCACGGGCACGCCTGCGACCCCACCGTCACGTTGACGGTCTTGACCGCCCCGAAGTTCAGGCTGTCGTCGATGCCACGCACCTTGATCTGGGCCGCCCCCTGGGCGGTCGGGGTCCAGGTGTAGGTCCAGTTCCCCAGCCCGTTCGCCGCACGCCAGGTGCTGCCGCCGTCGACGGAGACTTCGACCCGGCCGAGCTGACCGGCCGTGTCCGACGCGGTGCCGCTGATCGTGAACGCGGAGAGCACCGGCACCGTCGCACCCGTCGTGGGCGCGGCGATGTTCACGACCGGCCCCACCGTGTCGGTGGACTTGGTCGGCATCGTCAGGTTCGACTGCAGCGTCTTGGGCAGCGAGTCCATGTCGGCGAGCACGTTGGCGGTGGCCTGCTGCATCCGCGGGTCCTCGGAGCTGGCGGGACCGGTGTGCAGCGCGCTCAGGCCCCAGGACCACTGCACCGTACCGGCGCCGAAGACCAGCGCGTTGGAGACCTGGTCGCGGTACATGACGACGCTGTGGGTGGCGACGCCGTTGCCGTAGTTGTTGCCCTCGTCGAGCAGGAGGGTGCCGTCGGTGATCTGGAGGGTCGTCGCCGAGAAGCGGATCATGCCCGGCGGCCGGGCGGCGTTCTCCACGTCGGAGTCCCACTCGTAGCCGAGGGTGCCGGCCGGGAACGTCGCCACCTCGCCGGAGTTGAGGTCCTCGATCGCCGTGTCACGCCACAGCCGCAGGTTCTTGAACTCCGACGACACCGTCATGGCGTCGTTGCGGTAGCCGTTGACCGAGAAGAGCGTACCGGTGATCGCATTCTGCGGCTTGTTGCCGCCGGTCCCGGCGCCCGCCGGGTCCATCCAGGTACCGGTCCACTGGCCGCTCGGGTCGGCGACGCCGTTCGGCGGCGTCATCTTCATCTTGGTCGACTTGTAGGAGACCAGGGTGCGGTTGGTACCGCCGCTGGTGGCGATCGACGGCTCCAGCCGAGTGCGCCAGAACGCCTCGTTGCCGCTGAAGAACGCCAGGTTGACACCATCGGCGCGGGCCTGCTTGACGTTGTCCCAGATGCCCTGGTCCCAGTACTCGTCGTGCCCCGACGACAGATAGACGTTGTGGTCCTGCAGAAGGGACGGCTTCGTCGACACGTCGATGTTGGAGGCGTAGCTGACGTCGTACCCGTTGCGCTCCAGCCACTGGATCATCGGATACTCGCTGGACAGGATGGCGTTGTCACCGGCGATCCGCATCGGCCGGTTGTAGCTCACCTTGTACGCGCGGCCGTCCGGAGCCGGACCACCACCCTCGTAGAAGTTCTGGCCGCCCCACTTGTTGTAAGCCTGCCAGGTCTGGTCCGAGGTCTGCACCAGGATGTCGGAGTCGCTGTCGTCGTCCGCCACGACGAACGGATACGGCGAGTAGCCCCGGCCGGACCCCTGATCGAGGATCGCGAGGTAGACGCCGGACACCGCGTCGGACGGCACGGTCCAGTTGACGTTGGTGTCCCAGTTGCCGCAGTCCACCAGACCGGTAGCCGGGTCCTTCAGACACTCGTCCTGAACCTTGGCCGGGAACGTCGTGGTCGGCGAGCTCGGCATCTGACGTGCGCCGTCGCCGCCGTAGTAGCCCAGCCGGAAGAACTTGACCGTGAAGGTGGTCGGGGAGTTCACCTTGAGCTGGAGCGTCTCGCCGGGCTGGACGCTCACCTTCGTGGTGAAGCCACCGATGTCGCCCCAGGAACTGTCGCCGTACCAGTCCTCGAGGGGGACACCTTCCTTCGAGTTCTCGCAGACGATCGGATTGGAATTGACGCCGCACGGGTCATCGGCAGCGAGAACCACTGCCGGTGTCAGAATCGCGGTTGCGATTATCAGCGCGGACACCGCGCCTGTGGCGAGTCTGTGGATCACTCGACTCTCTTTTCATGGAAACGGGAGATCACCGGACAGCGGGCACAAAGAACCCAGCGGTCCATTCGGGACAGGTAAACCGTTTTTAGGGCTACTTCGGTTTTGGAACCTGTTTCTTGGTAGGTACGCCGTCGATGGATCCGACGACATTGTTCGACCACTCCCCGTAAGTGGTCGAACAATTGGAGTCACAACCGCCGGCCGGATCCCAGTGGGTCGGACCGAAAACGTTGTCAGTGATCTTGAGATCTACGCCGGTCTGGGCGTAGAGCCCGTAGGCACCGAGTGAGATGAAGCTGTTGCGGACCGAGTAGTTCTGCAACTTGGACCCGTCGACGCTCTGCGTGAACAGGACGGCGGTGATCGCCTTCCAGTAGTTCGCCACCGGCTTGCCGGTGTGCGCGTTGACGCCCGGCTCCAGGCGGCTGTTCTCAATGGTGATCGGGCCGGTGCCGCCGTACGGGAAGACCCCGCCGGTGTGGGCCGCGGACGGATCACTGAGGTTGGCGATGTAGTTGTCGTGCAGCCAGCTGTGGCGAATGGTCGTACGGGCGCCGCAGAGACACATGCCACCGGTGTTGGCCACGTCGACCCGGTTCATCGTGATCGTGCAGGTGGCGCAGTCGTTGATCGCGTGGTCGTTCAACGGCACGCTCTTCTCACCCAGCCCGACCGGCTCCGGCCGGATGGTGACGTTGGTGAGGTTCAGCTTCAGCGTGCCCGAGCCGTCGGCGTTCACCAGGATCGCCCGGTTCGCCGAGCCCGCCGGCGGCGCGATGATCGAGTTGGTGATGTTCACCGTGCCGTGGCAGCTGGTGCCGATGTAGATGAAGGCCTTGAAGTACTTACGATCGAGGTTGACCGTGCCATTGCAGTCGTAGAGGTCCCACTCCTTGCTCTCCTTGTTGTGCGGCAGGAACACCTTGTAGCCCTTCGGAACCGGCAGGCTCGCGTCCGACTGCTTGTAGGGCTTCACTCCGGGAGCCCCGACCGAGAACCGCGCCGGGTACCGCCCGCCGCCGGTCGCGTTGACGGCCAGCGCCGCGGTCTTGGTGGGAGCACCGGTCGGCTCGGCAGCCGGGGCGGGAGCTCCGGACGCGGACGGCACGCCGGACGGCAGGGAACCCGCACCCGGCAATCCGGTCGGTCCGGTCGGCGCCGAACCGGACGTGCCGGTGGCCGTGTTGGCGCCTGCGGTGGGCTCGGCACTCCGGTCGCGGAGCAGCACCACGGCGGCCAACGCGACCGCCAGCAGGACGGCCAGCCCCGCGGTGAGGAGATACTTGCGCCGAGTGGCGATCATGACATCTCCCAGGCAGTCCAGTAGCTGTTCGGATTCACGGCGTAGTTGACGGTCGGTTCCGGGATGTGTTCGACGTGGTGCCGGCGGCTGAGCCGGTAGATGAACTCCCAGTCCTCTTTGGGAGCAACCGACGAGCTACGGCGCAGACGGCTGAAGCGCATGCCGGGCAACCGCCGGACGACCAGCGGATTAGTGTCCAGGAAGCACCGCTCCCAGGCCAGCTTGCGGTCGAACGGCACCGAGAGCACGTCGTGCTGGGTCCCGTCCGGCAGCATCCGGAGCATGGCCGTGTAGACGGCATCGGGCTGTGGACCGGTGGCCGCCGTGTTCTCGAGCCGATGGAGAGCCGTCTCCAGATGGTGCGGGTGCCACGTATTGTCGTCGTCGAGGAACGCCACGTAACGCGAGTCGGTCAGGCCCATGCCGATGTTTCGGCTGACTCCCAGCACGTTGATGTTGTGCCGCAAACTGACCACGTGCAACCGCGGGTCCGCGGGGAACTCCGGCAGCTGGCCTCCGCCGTCGTCCACCACCATCACGACCTGGTCCTGGACTGTCTGGGAGAGCACCGACTCAACAGCCCGCAGGACCCCTTCGGGCCGCTTATAGGTCAGCACGACGGTGGCGACGCGGGCGGTGGGACGGACGCCCCCGGGCATGGATGTCAGGAGTCGCCGGATCTCGGACCGCTCGAACCGGCCCAGACCTACCGCGGTGTGCCCGAGTACGACCTTGTTGCGCATCTCCTCGAGTGGCAGCCAGCCGTAGCGGGCTCGCAGGCGCTGTTTCAGCGAATCCATCTGTCTTCGTTCTCCTAGGAGGGTTCGGCGGCCGCGAGTTTGGTCTCAGCGGCGGGCGGCTCGGCGGCGCCGGCTGCTCCGGACCGGAGTCCGTTGACGACAGGAAGCACGAACGGCACGTAGGCCGCGAGAGCGGCGAGGCCGGCCGCGGTCAGGCCGAGGAAACCGTCACCTAGCCAGCGATGCACGGCCCAGGCGACCACGCCCATGGCCAGACCACCGAGCGCCGGACGGACACAGCTGGCCAGGATCCCGCTCGCTGGAATGCCGAGGCGGACCAGGGCCACCAGGAAGACCGGCGCGACCAGTAGAGCGGCCACCACGACATGGCCGGCGGCGACACCGGGAACGCCCCAGAAGTGGGCGAAGATGATGAGCACCGGGAGGAGGGTGAGCAGCCACCAGGCCTGCATCAGCATGAGCGTCTTCCGGACGCGGGTGGCGAGGCAGTCGTACGCCAGGTCGACCGCAACCCGCAGCAGGCCGAGGGCCACCAGGAATTGCAACGGCAGGCCGGCGTCCGCCCACTGGTCGCCGTAGACAAAGGTGATGATCGGTGTGGCCAGTACGCCGAGCACCACGCAGATCGGCACTGCAGCCGCGATGACCAGTGTGAACGCCCGAATGAATCCGGCCGCGAACCGCTCGGAGGACTCGTCCGCGAGGCGGGAGAAGCCGGCGAACGATACCCGCCGGGCGGTCTCCGACACCATCCGCACGGGCCAACTGGACATGTTGAAGGCCATCGCATAAATACCGAGCGCGGCCGGGCCGAGCACCGAGCCGACGACCACCGAGTCCACGTTGACGATGCCCAGGGTCAGCAGGCTCGCCGACGCCAGCGGGAAGCCGTATTTGATCAGCTTCTTCGCCTGCTCGGTGTCCCAGCCGAACCGCAGCATGCCGGGGGCGCACAGGCCGAAGCCGACGAGTGCCACCACGTTTCCGATCAGCGAACCCCAGGCGAAGCTCATCGCGCCGACGCCCGCCGCCGCGAACGCGATGGTGGCCGCGGTGTTCACGACGAAGTTGAGGATGTCCACCACGGTTCGCCTGAACTGCTGGAACTCACGGTTGAGTTGGCCCAGCGGAACACAGGCGATGCCGTCGATGATCACACTGATGCAGAGCACGCGCAGCATCGTGGTGGCTTCCGGCGAGCCGAGCAGGCCGGCCACGGTCGGTGCGGAGACGTACAACACCAGGTAGAACGCGCTGCTGCTGAGGGTGGACAGAGTCAGGACGGTCGGTGCGAACCGCCGGATGTCGCCTTCCCAGCGCACCAGGGCCAGGCTGACACCCATCTCGTTGAGCGACAGCAGCATCGCCAGCACGAGCAGGCCGACGGCGTACAGGCCCCACTCGTACGGCCCGAAGAAGAGGCGAGCCAGCACCACACCGGAGGCGAACGTGCCGACCCGGCGGACGATGGTGTTGACCAGACTCCAGCGTGCGGCCGTGGCCACCCGCTGGTTCAAATCCGTCACTGTGGAAGATCTCCGATTCTCGCCTGTTCACGGCGAGCCACGCTCAGGTAAGCACCCGACAGGCCCAACATCAGGAAAGTGGATCCGGCCACGATCGGAAAGCTCAACGTGTCGAAAGTGGCCGTTACGACGAGGAGCACGAACCCTACGGCTACAAACCCCTGACCGGTCTCCCGGCGTGCCGGATCGGTGAATCGGCGGCGACCGGCACCACCGCAATGAATGGTCGTCACATAGAGTGCGATGATGGCTACCAGCCCGACGATTCCGATCTCCAGCATCGCCAGGAGGTACTGATTGTCGGTGTAGCGGTAAAGGTCGGGAAGGAACGTCCCGGGGCCTCGCCCGAACCACCGATGTCCTTCGAGGAATCCATCGACATCGGCACTTGTGGCCGTTCGCGAGTTGGTGCTGTTGTCCCCGCCGTCGAGCATCGCGCTGAAGAGCCCGATCAGGGTGCCGATCAGACCGGGCACGACCACCCGGGTGGCGCCGATGGCCGGGATCAGTACCAGAAGGGTCTTGCCGACACGATCGGGTGTCCAGGTGACCATCAGCACGAGCATGACGATCACCAGGCCGATGACCGAGGTACGCGAGACGGTCATCACCGAGGCGAGCGCGATCAGGCCGACCGGCACCCAACGTCGCCAGAAGCTGCGGCCTTCACCGTGGAAGGCCTGCTGGATGGCGAACGGCAGTGCGGTGACCATGGTGGTGGCCAGTTCCAGAGTGTTCGACGCGGTGGCGGTGGGCCGGACGAAATCACCCCGGCTGATCAGCTCGGTGGCCGCATTGGACTGCAGGCCCGGGATGACGATCCAGCTGGTGAGGCTCTGTTTGAAAAGGAACTCGAGCATCGCCACCGCCGCCACCCAGGCGCAGCACCGGACGAACAACCGCAGCAGCCGGTCGATCTGCCGGTACTCCGTCAGCGACGTGGTCAGCAGGATCAACGGTAGCCAGATGAGGAGCTGAAGCAGCGCCCGGTCGGCGGCGCTGTACTCCATCACGTCGGCATCCCGGCGGCCGACCGCAACGTACGCCAGCAGCACCGCCACGCAGTACCCGAAGAGTGCCAACCGTGGCAGGCGGGTGTGCTCGGCCGGCCTCACCCGGCGCATCAGCCAGCTGATCGCGTACCAGAGCAGCGCCACCAGCAGGAAGAGGTTCGCCACGGTGCCGGTCGCGCCGATGCTCGCGACCACGAGCCGGGCGGGGACCAGTAGCAGGAGCACGATGTAGACGGCCAGCACCGAATCCGGTCCGAGCTGGCGTAGCCGTTGCTGGGAGCGATAGAGACGACCCTGGCCACGACGCGCCGGGGCAGCAGTCCGATTCCGCGGTGCTGGGCGGCGCGTGTCAGCTTCCGTTGATCCGGTTGACATTCTGGCCCCTGCGGTCAATGCCGTTCGACTGATAGGTCCGGGCCATCCCGGAGCGGCCGGTCTGCGGGCCCTCGCCGGGCCCGCCGTGCGGCGGCTTCGGCTTCTCGGCGGGTGCCGCGCCGGCGGCGGTGCGCGGCGGTACGACGATGCGCTGGGTCTTCTCCGCCTCGATGGACGACGGCTTGGATCGCGCGACCGGAGCCGACGAACGCTGGACCGGCGCCGGCGGAATCGGGATGACCATCGTGCCCTCGATGTCGGGTGTCACGGACGCCGCACCGGCAGCGACGGGCTTCTCCGAAGGACCGGCGGCGCGGCGGCGACGGGCCCGGCTGATGCTCTCCACGATGAAGACCAGGATGAACGCGAGCGCCGCGGTGCCGCCGCCGACCACGATGACCGGCTGGAGCTTCTCCTTGGTCTCGGCCTTCGGCTTCTGCGGCGGGATGACCTGGGTCAGCTTGATCCGGTCGCGCTCCGCGACGCCGTTCTCCAGCTGGATGTCCCGGAGCGTCTTCTCCGCGTACTCGGCGAGCTGTGTCGCGGAAGCGAGCAGGTGCGCACGGTCGTCTCCGGTGAGCGTGAGGGTCAGGAAGGGTCCCTGTGCGTTCTCCGCGAGGGCGACCTCGTACTCCTCGGTCAGCCCGGCGCTCTTCAACTGGAGAACCGTGTCCGTCGACTGGAGCCGGCGCCCGAGGAAGTCGGCCGTGGCCACGAGCGAGCCGTTGAAGTTGAGGAACGGATTGTCCTGCCCCTGGGTGGCGGTCTGGGTGGCCGCCGGCGCGCTGAGGAGACTGACCATGGTGTAGGTCGAGTAGGTGGTCGGCACCACGGCATACGTGGCGCCGCCGAGGCCCAACGCCAGCACCAGCATGGGTACGACGATGTACCACCGAGAGCGCAGAATGCTCAGGATCTCGCCGAGGTCCACGGACGCCTCTCCAAAATCTCCGCCAGGACGTCGTCAGCCGCCACTGAGTTTCGCATCAGAATGCCACCTCGTGGCCACCCCGACATACGCTCGACAAGCTATACGACGATCCTATCGGTGGCTATCAGGCATCCGCTCCGGATCGAAGTTGACAAGACTCCGCCAGGGCGGCTAAGCAGGGCCGATGTATCTGCCCGACATCGCGGGGGTCCTCAGGCGCCGGTGGTATGTGATCCTCGCCGGAGCACTGATCACCATGGCCGTGGCCGTCCCCGCGATCCGCACCCAGGACCGTTTTCTGGCCTCCGAGGTGCTGATGACCCAGCCGCCCGTTTCGCAATATGCACCAAACCCGGTCACCGGGCTGTATCCGTCCATTGCGATCACGGCTGCGGCAGTGGCCAGCCGGCTCAACACGGCTGACGCCCAGGACGATTTCTTCTCTAAAGGTGTGACCGGGACATATCGGTTCGAGCCCCGCAACACGGGCACCCGGCAGGAACCCCGCTACGTGATCGGGTCCATGTCCATCACGTACATCACCACCGACGAGGAGGAGAGCCTGCGCGGGCTCCAGGTGCTGCGCGTCACCTTCGAAGAGGAACTGAAGGCCATGCAGGACGAATGGAACGTGAAGAAGGACCTGCGGATCACGGTGGTGTCGCTCGTCCCGCCGACGTCCAGCCTGCTCACCCACTCGTCGATCCGGTCCGCGATGGGCGTGGGGATTCTGGGTGTGTTGCTCAGCACGGCTGTCGCATTATGGACAGACGACTTCATTTCGCGGCGCCGCTGGCGTGCCGCCAGGCGCCTGTCCACGGCCGATTCGCCGAATCGGCCCGGCACCCTGGCCCGTTCAGCCCTTTAGCTTTGGACGACGCGGCATGTCTACGCGAAGATTTCTCTGGAAGGTTATTCGCGTCGACAGGTTCCGAAGCAGGGGGAAGAAACTTGAAGAACCGGCGACCCAGTGTCGCGATCCTGGTGGCGAACCTGCCCGCCGAGAAGGATCGCCGGGTCATTCGTGAATGCCTGAGCTTGGAGGCAGCCGGATTCGACGTGACGGTGATCGCCCCGCGGGGTGATCGCAGCCTCACCGTGCTTCCCGGAAGTGAGCGCACCCGTCTGCGGCCGTACCCGGTGGTCGTCTACGGCAGCGGCGTGCTGTCCTTCGCGCTCGAGTTCGTCTGGTCCTTCCTGTGGATCGCCATCCGCCTCGCGGGTGAACTGATCCGCGGTCGCGCGCAGGCCGTTCAGGTGTGCAATCCTCCCGACGTCTACTTCCCCCTGGCATGGGTGCTGCGTGCGCTGGGCCGACCGTGGGTCTTCGACCACCACGACCTGTCCCCCGAGGTCTACATCTCCCGCGGCGGCGACCCGAACCCGCTGGTCTCCCGGCTGCTGGTCGCCTTCGAGTGGCTGACGCTGCGCAGCGCCACCGAGGTGTTCGCGACCAACGAGTCGTTCAAGGAGAACGCCGTACGCCGTGGGGTGCGCCCGGAGAAGGTGACGGTGGTCCGCAACGGCCCCGCCCACGCCGAGATCGCCAACAAGGTCGAGGCTGTCGCCGAGGTCCGGGCCGAAGGGCCGCTTCGTGTCGTCTACCTGGGCGTCTTCGGGCCGCAGGACAACGTCGAGGGCGCGGTCCTGGCAGCCGAGGAGCTGATCCGTCTGCGGGGGCGCAACGGCTGGCGGATGGTGCTGGCCGGCGACGGCGAGACCGCCTCCGCACTGCGCAAACTGACGGTCGACCGCGGACTCACCGACGTCGTGGAGTTCACCGGCTGGCTCAACGGCCCCGAGGTGGACGCGCTGCTGCGCGACGCCACCGTCGCCATCCAGCCCGACCTGCCGACCCGGATGAACCAGCTCTCCACCATGGCGAAGACCGTGGAATACCTGGGGCGCGGCGTGCCGGTCGTGGCAGCCGACCTGATCGAGACGCGGGCCACCGTCGGTGACGCCGGGCTCTACGTGCCCCGTGGCGAGCCGGCCGAGTTCGCCGCCGCGATCGACAGGCTTCTCGACGACCCCGAACTACGGGCGCGGATGCACCAGATCGGTCGTGAGCGGTTCCGTGACTTCCTGTCCTGGGAGCACCAGGCCGAGAAGTACGTCGCGGTCTGGCAGCGGCTCCTGGCCAAGCACCTGCCGCGGGCCGCGGGCGTGCACATCCCGGCACAGCGCAGGCCCGCCGACGAGACCTCGCCGACCCGTACGGACGCGCCGTGACCAGTGTGGTCATCGCCGCTCACAACGAGGCCACGGTGATCGGCCGCTGTCTGGACGGTCTCCTGGCCGAGGCCGCGCCGGGCGAGTTCGACGTGGTCGTCGCCGCGAACGGCTGCACCGACGACACCGTGAAGGTGGCCGCGGCCCGGGGCGTACGCGTAATAGATCTTCCGGAACCCGGCAAGCCCGGCGCCCTCAATGCCGGCGATGCCATCGCCGTCGGTTTTCCCCGGGTCTATCTGGACGCCGACATCATGCTGTCCACCGCGGGCCTGCGCGCCCTGGCCGCCGCGGTCACCGGTCCGGTGCTGGCCTCCACCGCCCGCCGTGAGCTCGACCTGGGCCGGCGGCCACTGCTCGTGCGGGCGTACTTCGGCGTGCACCGGCATCTGCCGGCCCTGCGCAGCGGATTGTTCGGCCGCGGTGTGATCGTTCTGTCCGAGGCCGGCCGGGCCCGCTTCGACACCTTCCCGGACATGGTCGCCGACGACCTGTTCATCGACTCGCTGTTCGCCCCCGACGAGAAGCGGCAGGTGGAATCGGTCCCGTCGGTAGTGGCCACACCGCGAACGACCAAAGACCTGATCCGCCGTCTGATCCGGGTTCGGGCGGGTAACGCGGCGATGCGCGCCGCGGCCGCGCGAGGTGAGATCACCGCTGCGGTACGACCGGCCGGCCGATCCTCGTGGCTCAAGGACGTCGTGCTGCGCCGTCCGTGGCTGGCACCCGCTGCTGTCGGCTACGTCGGCATCACCCTCTACGCGGCGGCGATTGCCAAACGGCGCCCCGACACCGGCTGGGGGCGCGACGAATCAACCCGCCAGGAAGAAGCGAATGCCTGAGTCCATCAACATCCTGTTTCACGGCATCGGCGAGCCGCAGCGCGAGCTGGAACCCGGGGAGGATCACTACTGGATCACCCGGGACAGGTTCGAGGCGATCCTTGACGAGGTCGCCTCCTGGCCGCATGTCTCCCTCAGCTTCGACGACAGCAACTCGTCGGACGTCGAGATCGCGCTCCCGGCACTGCTCGACAGGGGTCTGACCGCCGAGTTCTTCGTGCTGGCCGGCCGTCTCGACCAGTCGGGCAGCCTCGGCGAGTCCGACCTGCGCGAGCTGGCGAGAAACGGGATGGCGATCGGTAATCACGGGATGTGGCACCATCCGTGGCGTGGCATGTCCGCCGCCACCGCCCATGAGGAACTCGCCGAGGCGCGTGACCGGATCTCATCAGCTATCGGACAGCCGGTGACTCGGGCAGCATGCCCGTTGGGCCGCTACGAGCGCGCCACCCTGACCTCATTGCGCCGGCTCGGTTACACCTCCGTCTTCACCAGCGACCGGAGTCCCGCCCAACCGGGCCGCTGGCTCCAGCCGCGATTCAGCGTCTACCGCGACGACACACCGGAGACGGTCCGCGCAGCCGTGGACCGCTCCCGGCGGATTCCGGCCCGGCTGCGCGCGACCGCTGCGGGCGTGGTCAAGCGCTGGCGCTGACCACGCCCTTTCTCACCGCACCACGCTGGCCGGTCCCGGTGTCTCACGCAGCCGGGACGGGCTCAGCAGGTCCCGCGTTGCGGCCCGGCTCGGCGCCTTCCCGAGCAGAGCCCGGCTCGATTCCCGCAACAGCAGCGCGGCCCAGTACGCCCCGGCCCGAACCCGGCCGTGACGGCGCTTGAACAGCCGCACCTTGTTGAGGGTCAGCAACGCCCACAGCCCCGGCGACACCCGCGAGTCGCCCTCCAGATGGGTCGCATGGGCGTCGGGGACATACCGCGTGCGTAGTCCGGCATCCCGCGACCGCAACGCGAAGTCCGTCTCCTCCGAGTAGAGGAAGAAGGACTCGTCCCACGGTCCGCACCGCTGCCAGCACTCGGCGCTGACCAGCATGGTGGAACCCTCGGCCCAGTCGGTGAACTGCTCCACAGCGTACCGCCGCTCGTCCGCGACGACCTCGCCGACCAGCGGGAACCTCCCGGCTCGCCGGGCCCCTAGAAACGCGTCACCGAGGGTGCGCAGCACGGTGGGCTCGCGCCGCATCGTGTAGATCAGGTCCCCGGCGCCGTCGACGATGTTCGGCACCGCGATCCCGGTACCCGGTTCCTTCAGGGCTTCCTGCAGCCGCGCCACACAGCCCGGTGTCAACCGCACGTCCGGATTGAGCACGAGGACCGCATCGTGTGCCGGCGACGCCGCCACCGCCGCGTTGATCCCGGCGGCGTACCCGGCGTTGCGGCCCATCTCGACCACGGTGGCCTCCGGTGCGAGCCGGCGGACCGTCTCGACGCTGCCGTCCCGGGAATCATTGTCGGCGACCGTCAGGTGCCACTTCAGACCGCTCAAACCCACTTTGAGGCCGTCGATCAGGTCAGCCAGCAGGCGCTCGCTGTTGTAGGTGACGACCGCTACGAGAATGGTCATCGGGCGGCCAGCCTTGCTTTCAGTTCGCGGAGAACGACTCCGGTGCGGCCGCTTTTGAGCCTCGATCCGAGTGCGCCCTGCTTGATGGAACGGGACACTGCGGACTGGGTCCGGCGTACGGTCGTGATCGCCCACGACTGGCCGACCCGGCCGGCGGCGACCGGCGTGTCGGCGTTCATCAGCCGGGTCTTGTAGAGCGCCTCGGACTTTCCGAGATCGATGTGCTGGATACCGTCGGCAGCACCGGCCTCGGCCATGCGCAGGCACAGCAGGATCCCGGCGGAATACCGGGAGAGGTCGACATCGTAGGACGGGAACCAGTACGCGAGTACCGACCGGCTACGCAGCCCAAGGTGCGCGGCCACGGGGCGATCACCGGCGTACACCGTCGACACCACCGCCCGGCAGCCCTCGGAGCTCGACGCCAGCAATTCCTCCAGCACACCCTCGATCCACGGTGTAGTGAACCGGTCGTACTGCTGCGTGCGCCGATACTGCGCGCCCTTCCAAGAACGCAGCGCGGTCAGCCCGGCCGGGTCCGGATCGTTCCACTCGAAGCGCTCGGCGCCGACCTCGCGGACCATCTTCCGCTGTTTGCGCAGCGTCTGTTTGACGACGTCGCCGGCCTGATTGCGATCCTCGATGTATCGCGCGTAGCCCTCCCGGAGGTCCATCAACGGTGAGGACGCCCGCTCGGAGTGGAACCGCTCGAACGACTGCTGCCCGGCCATCAGGTGGTCGAACTCCCAGACCGGCAGCCGACAGGCCTTGAGCAGCCCGACGGCGTCCCACTCGAGCCCTTTCCGGTGAATGAGACCCTGACAGTCGGTGATCCCAGCGCCGATCGGCACGCCGACCACACGGTTGCGCACCTCATACGGGAAGAACCCGGCCACACCGCTGGAATCCTCCAGGACAGCGACCCGGGAGTGGGGCCGCTGGCGGGCGACGGCGAGGGTGAACTCAGGCGCCAGGAACGGGTTCTGCAAGGGCGACTGGTCCTTCTGGAACTGACGCCAGACGTCCAACTCGCCCGGGCCCAGCTCGTCTGGCCGGACCACCGAAATTCTCACTGTTGTTTCGCTCCTTGTACTACGGGACGCCCGAGAGCTTCGGTGGTCCCGGTCTGTGGCCCGCCGGCCGGCTGGATCCAGGCATGGCGACGATCGGCGCCGGTCACGCGCCGTCGTCCAAGAGGTGAGCGGGGTGGACGGGTGGGTCAGTAGGCCCCGGAGCTGCGGGCCACCGCGCTGACCGTGCGGAACAGGATGGCCAGGTCCATGGCGAGTGACCAGTTCTCGACATAGGTGAGGTCGAGGCGGATCGACTCCTCCCAGGACAGGTCGGAGCGGCCGGAGACCTGCCACAGGCCGGTCAGGCCGGGCTTGACGACCAGGCGCCGCAGCATGTCGGCCGGGTAGTCGGCGACTTCCCTGGCCAGCGGTGGGCGCGGGCCGACCAGCGACATGTCGCCCTTGACCACGTTGATCAACTGGGGCAGCTCGTCGATGCTCAGGCGGCGCAGCCACTTGCCGACCGGGGTGATCCGCGGGTCCGAGCGCATCTTGAACAGCGCGCCGTCGGTGTCGTTGAGGGTGCCGAGTTCGAAGAGGCGGGCTTCGGCGTCGACCGTCATCGTCCGGAACTTGTACAGCGTGAACGGCTTGCCGTCGCGACCGACCCGCTCCTGCGTGAAGATCGCCGGACCGCGACCACCCTTGCCGAACTTGACCAGCAGTGCGACCACCGCCAGCGCCGGCGACATGAACATGATCAGCAGGATCGCGCCGACCCGGTCGAAGATCTCCTTGACCACGCGGGCGCTGCCCTTGAGCTTCGGATGCTCGACGTGCAGCATCGGCAGGCCGTCGACCGGGCGGATGGTCGTGCGGTCACCGGCCACGTCGACCAGGGTGCTGGCCACGATCAGGTCGATGTCGTCGCGTTCCAGCTGCCAGGCCAGGCGGCGCACGGCCGGGCCGTCGATCTCCGGGCAGGAGAGCACGATCACGGTGTCGGCATCGGACCGGGCGACCGCGGTGGCCACGTCGTCGAACGTGCCGTAGATCGGCGGCATGCCGGTGACCGCGTGGCTGCGGACCATGCCCGGCGGCAGGCACGCGCCGATGACCCCGAGGCCGTGGTATCGCTCACGGCTGAGCCGGCGCGTCATGTCGAGGACGGCCCGCTCGTGACCGACCAGGACCACCCGGTGCAGGCGCTGTCCGCGCGCCCAGGCCCGGTGCAGGCGCTGCCGGTAGAAGAAGCGCGCGCCGAGGTCGACGGCGATCGCCAACGGCATCGCGATGCTGACATAACCACGGGCCAAACGCAGGTCGAAAGCGAACGAGACAATGGCGATGGCGGCGGTCAGCGCCAATCCGGCACGGAATACCCGCGCATACTCCTCAGTACCCACAAAAAGGTGGCGGGGCTCATACGCCCGGTTGAACGCAAGGCAGGCGATCCAGGCGACGGGCAGCAGCAGGGTGAGCAGGAGGTAGTCACGCTGATACGGCGCGATGCCCTCACTGCCGAACCGGATCAACAGCGCCCACGAGGCGGCGCTGAGAGCGACCACGAAGTCTAGGAGATAGAGCGTCAGCGCATAACGGCTCTGCCAGCCCGCTCGCGCCTTCGTCGCCCGGGAGCGCGCCTTGAGCTGTGCGGCCGTCGCCGCCAGGTCAACGGTCTCCACGGATTCAATTGTCTGCACGCCAGGCCCCCAACATCGGCTGCGACCGACTCATGATGATCCAGATCTGTGGTGTGCTCGGACACACCCGACCACGAACGCCCCATGCCGGAAACCACCGAGACACAAGAGACAGACTCTCAATGCGGCCACGATCGCGCTACATCTTTCCGTTCGACAGCCATGGCGATTCGGATGATGCAGGAACCGAAGTGGCGGAGGTGTCCAAGTAGGACCGACGCGTCATAACTGTTATCGACTGTCGTCAATCCGACGCAATGATTCGACATAGCTGCGACACGCGTCGTAACGCGGCAGCAATCCGCTCACGCCGGCCTCGGCCAGACTGGGAGCCTCGGCATCCTTGCCGGACAGTACGGGGTCGGCCACCGGCCAGGCAATCCCGAGTTCGGGGTCGAGCGGATGCACTCCGTGTTCATGACCGGGGCGATACGTCGAGGAACACAGGTACGCCACGGTCGCGCCCTCGGTCAGAGCACAGAATCCGTGCCCCAGTCCTTCGCCGAGATAGACGGCCCGGCGGTCCTCATCGTCCAGGCGCACCGTCTCCCACGTGCCGAACGTGGGCGACCCGACCCGGAGGTCCACGATCACGTCGAGTACCGCGCCGGACACACAGGTCACATACTTGGCCTGCCCCGGCGGGACGTCGGCGAAGTGAATGCCGCGCACCACGCCGGCGGCCGACGTCGACAGGTTGGCCTGCGCCAGGTCGAGCCGGTGCCCGACCGCCTCCTCCAGCGCGTCGAACCGGTACCACTCGAGGAACCGGCCCCGGCTGTCACCGTGCTGCACCGGGGTCACCTCGAAGGCGCCCTCGATGCCCAGCGGGCGGATCTTCACCGGAGACCACCGTCCAGTAGCCGGACCAGATACTGCCCGTAACCGCTCTTCAGCAACGGCTGCGCGACCTCACGCAACTCGTCGTCGGAGATGAAGCCGAGCCGCCAGGCCGCTTCCTCCACACAACCGATCTTCAAACCCTGCCGCTCCTCGATCACCCGGACGTACTCCGAGGCCTGGACCATGGACTGGAACGTACCGGTGTCCAGCCAGACGGTTCCCCGGTCGAGAACCGTCACCTCGAGCCGCCCCTGGCGTCGATACTCCTCGTTCACCGCGGTGATCTCCAGTTCGCCCCGGGCACTGGGCTCGAGATTCTCGGCGATCTTCACCACGTCGGCATCATAGAAGTACAGGCCGGGGACCACGTACGTCGACTTGGGATGCTCCGGCTTCTCCTCGATCGAGAGCACTTTGCCCGATTCGTCGAATTCGACGACGCCGTACCGCTCGGGGTCGGCCACCGGGTACGCGAACACGCGCCCCCCGTTGAGGTCGCCGAACCGCGCCAGCTGCCGGCCCAGGCCGACGCCGTGGAAGATGTTGTCACCGAGAATCAGGGCAACCGGGTCGTTACCGATGAAGTCGGCACCGATCCGGAAAGCCTGGGCAATCCCGTCAGGCTTCGGCTGCACCGCGTACTGAAGGTCGAGCCCGAACCGACTTCCGTCACCGAGCAGTCGCTCAAAGTGAGGCTGATCCTCCAGAGTGGTGATCACCAGGATCTCGCTGATCCCGGCGGACACCAGCGTGGTCAACGGGTAGTAGACCATCGGCTTGTCGAAGATGGGCATGAGCTGTTTGGACATGGCCATGGTGATCGGCCAGAGTCGTGAACCGGTACCACCGGCGAGAAGAATTCCGCGCACCGGATGACCCTAAACAGTCGCCGCCTACGTCTACACTCGCCACCCGTGCAGATTTTCGTAACCGGTGGTGCCGGCTTCATCGGATCGGCCTACGTCAGGGCCCTCTTGCAGGACGAGTACGCAGGTGCGGTCGGTGCATCGGTGACCGTTCTGGATCTGTTGTCCTATTCGGGGAATCGTGACAACCTCCCCGTGTCCGATCCCCGACTGCGATTCGTGCAGGGCGACATTTCCGATTCCCACCTGTTGCGGGAACTACTTCCCGGACACGACGCCGTGGTGCATTTCGCCGCCGAATCACACGTGGACCGGTCCATCTCGGGCGCTATGCCGTTCGTCACAACGAATGTTCTGGGCACCCAGACCCTCCTCGACGCGGCCCGTTCCACCGGCGTCGGGCGATTCGTGCACGTCTCCACCGACGAGGTGTACGGCTCCATCGACGAGGGCTCGTGGACCGAGACGTGGCCGCTCGCGCCGAACTCGCCGTACGCCGCCTCCAAGGCCGGCTCCGACCTGATGGCCCTGGCCGCACACCGCACCCACGGCATGGACGTCGTCGTCACACGGTGCTCCAACAACTACGGTGAGTACCAGTTCCCGGAGAAGGTCATCCCCCTCTTCGTGACGAACCTGATGGACGGCAAACAGATCCCCCTCTACGGCGACGGCGGCAACGTCCGTGACTGGCTGCACGTGACCGATCACTGCCGCGGCATCCAGGCGGTTCTGGAGAAGGGCCGGGCCGGGGAGGTCTACAACATCGGCGGCGGCACCGAACTCACCAACCGCGAACTCACCGAGCGCCTGCTCGACGCGTGCGGTGCCGGCTGGGACATGGTCCGCCCGGTCACCGACCGCAAGGGCCACGATCGCCGCTACTCGCTCGACATCACCAAGATCAGCGAGGAGCTCGGGTACGCCCCGCAGGTCACCCTCGAGGAGGGACTCGCCTCGACCGTCGCGTGGTACCGCGACAATCGGGCCTGGTGGGAGCCGCTCAAGTCCCGGGCCGGTCTCTGATGCCGCCCACTTCTGCGCCGGCCCCGGACAGCGGCGCGGCCCAGCCGGCTCCCGGTGGCGGCGCCGCTCTGCCGGACTCCGGGCAGTTGCGCTGGCTCATCACCGGCGCCGGCGGCATGCTGGGCCGGGACCTGCAGAGGGTCCTCGCCGAACACGGTGAGACCACCGTGGTCGCCGCCACCCGCAGTGACCTCGACATCACCTCCGCGTCACAGGTCCGTGACGCGGTGGCCGGCGCCGACGTGGTGCTCAACGCCGCCGCCTGGACGAACGTCGACGGCGCCGAGTCCGATGAGGAAGCGGCCACCGCCATCAACGGCCACGGCGTCAGCGTCCTCGCGGCCGAGGCCGGCAGCCGGCTCATCCACGTCTCCACCGACTACGTCTTCGACGGCAACGCCACCACGCCGTACCGCGAAGACACCCCGCACGCGCCGCTGAACGCCTACGGCCGCGGCAAGGCGATCGGCGAAAAGGCGGTCCTGGCCACCGGTGGCTACATCGTCCGGACCGCCTGGCTCTACGGCGAACACGGCCCCAACTTCGTGCGCACCATGCTGCGCCTCGCCGCCGACCGCGACACCCTCGACGTCGTCGACGACCAGATCGGCCCACCCACCTGGTCGTATGCCCTCGCCCAACTACTGGTCGACCTGTCCCACGCCGCGGTTGCCGGCCGGGCCGGCCCCGGCGCCTATCACGGCACCGCGGCCGGCTCCACCAGCTGGTTCGGACTGGCACGCGCCGTCTTCATCGAGGCGGGCCTGGACCCGGACCGGATCCGCCCCACCACTAGCGACCGTTTCCCCCGGCCCGCCCGGCGCCCCGCCTACAGCGTCCTCGGCCATGACCGCTGGGCCGGCACCGGCGTCGCCCCACTCCCGGAGTGGCGCGGCATGCTCGCCAAGGCGATGCCTCTCTTCCTGCCATAACTGCCCTGCGCTCAACGGCCTCACTGAAAGCCCGCCCGTCACCGTCGGGCGGGCTTTCGCCAACCCGCCATCCGGTACGCCTCCCGCTCCCTTGGGCTCGGCGCTGCCGTCTCACGGTCCGATGTGGGTGTGCGCTCGGAACCTGGCGTACCTCAAACCGTTAATCAACACCCCCGATCGCGGGTCAATCATGAACATCGAGAACTCGTCTCCATGTTCCCGCTGAGCACACGAATCGAATCCGGCCGCCGCAACCCATCATTCGGCTTCCATTGCGAAGCCGAATCGTCATAAGAGCGCAGCCATTCCGCCCGCGATACAGGACGGCTGGCTGTGGTCGAGGTACTCCGGTCGTACCGAATAAAAGGCCGGAAGAACCGCGATCCGGCACCGAAAGGCGGCCTCCTCGATCTTGATCGGTACTCGGTCAGCGATGCGGTGGTTTGACCGCGAGGATCGGGCGATCAGCGTTGAGCAGGATCTGTTGCGCGGTGCTGCCGAGGAACAGCTTGCCTACCGGGCTTCGACGGCGGAGACCGATGACGATCACCGAGGCGCCGGCTTCGTCAGCGGTGGCCAGCAGAATGTCGGAGAACTCACCGGCATGCGAGTTCTGGCGGATCTCCAAGGCCACGCCGGCATCGGCCGCCTTGGCGAGAAGAGCGGCAAGGTGGTCCGGCGCGGCGACGTCGGTGCTGACGGGTGCGCCGCCGCGTGGTGAGTTGATGAGCAGGAGTGGCTCGCACCGGCGTGCCGCCTCGTCCAGCGCGGCAGCGAAGGCCGCCTCGCCCTCCGGCGTAGGGAGATACCCCACCAATACCGTCATTCCGCCTCCTCGGCTTTGTTGTCACGTCGTGGGGACTCCGTCACCCGATCGCTGGCGGCCCCGGATGGGGTCCCTGCTGGGTCAACTGCCTCCGGGTCTCCGATGGCGGCCCTCTGCCGGGAGGCGCGGCCGCCGAACCCGCCGCCCGACGACGCCCCAACGGCCGAATCCGAACCGTCTTGCCGGACGGCGGCCGATACAGACGACTCGGCTTCGCCACCAGCCGAGTCGAACGGGTAGGCATGTCCGGCGGCCGGCACAGAGGAATCGGCTCCGCCGCCCGCCGGCACAGAAGAGTCGGCGCCGCCCACTGGCGCAGAAGAGTCGGCGCCGCCCGCCGGCACAGAAGAGTCGGCGCCGCCCGCCGGCACAGAAGAGTCGGCGCCGCCCACTGGCGCAGAAGAGTCGGCGCCGCCCGCCGGCACAGACGACTCAGTTCCGCCACCCGCTGGTACAGAAGGCTCGCTCGGGTGGCGTCGGTGGAGGAGCGTCCGGGCCAGGGGCAGCAGGATCACGGCGAGGAAGGCCACCGCGAGGGTGCCCGAGATCGGGCGGGTCAGGAATCCGGTCAGGTCGTCGTCGAAGAGGAGCAGCGAGCGCCTCAGGGACGTCTCCAGCAGAGTGCCCAGGACGAACGCGAGAACCATCGGGCCGGGGTCGAACCCGGCCTTCTTCATCAGGTAGCCGAGGACACCGAATCCGATCACCAGGCCGATGTCGAAGACGCTGTTGTTGACCGTGTACGCGCCGACCAGCGTGATCAGCACGGTGATCGGTGCCAGCACGGCGGCGCGGACCCGCAGGATCCGGACGAAGACGCCGAGCAGCGGGATGCTCATGATCAGCAGAAGCACGTTGCCGAGGTACATCGAGTTGACGACGCCCCAGAACAGTTCCGGATGCTCGGTGACCAACTGTGGTCCCGGCGTGACGCCCTGGATGAGCAGTGCCCCGAAGATCACCGCCATCGTCGCGTTGGCCGGAATGCCCAGCGAGAGCAGCGGGATGAACGACGAGGTCGCGGCCGCGTTGTTGGCGGTTTCCGGCGCGGCGACGCCCTCGATGGCGCCCCGCCCGAACCGCTCGGGATGTTTGGAGCGGCGTTTCTCCAGCGCGTAGGCGGCCATCGAGGACAGGACCGCGCCGCCGCCGGGCAGGATGCCGAGGACGAAGCCGATGACCGAGCCGCGGCCGATCGCACCGGACGACTGCCTGAGGTCGGCGCGGCTCGGCCAGACGTTGGTGACCCTGGTGGGCGCCTGCACGGCGCGGTGGCGTTCTTCCAGGTTGTAGAGGATCTCGCCGAGACCGAAGAGGCCCATCGCGATGGGCACGAAGTCGATGCCGTCGGCCAAGGACAGGTTGCCGAAGGTGAAGCGTTCGGCGCTGGTGAAGTCGTCGCGGCCGACGGTGGCGAGCAGTAGGCCGACCGCGGCGGCGGTGAGCGCGCGGATCCGGCCGCCGCTGCTGATCGTGCTGACCAGCATGATGCCGAGCAGCGCGAGGACGGTGTACTCGGGTGGGCCGAAGTCGAGGGCGAACCCGGCGACGATCGGGGCGACGAGGGTGAGCGCGACGATCGAGAGGGTGCCGCCGACGAAGGAGCCGATGGCGGCGATACCGAGGGCGGCGCCGGCTCTGCCCTGTCGGGCGAGCGCGTGGCCGTCGAAGACGGTGACCACGGAGGATGCCTCGCCGGGCAGGCGCAACAGGACCGACGTGACGGTGCCGCCGTACTGGGCGCCGTAGAAGATGCCGGCCAGCATGATGACCGCGGTGACCGGTTCCAGGCCGAAGGTGAGGGGCAGCAGGATCGCGATGGTGGCGGCCGGGCCGAGGCCGGGGAGAACGCCGATGAGCATGCCGATGACGACGCCGACGAGGCAGTAGAGCAGGTTCGCCGGTTCGAGGACGACCGCGAAGCCGTCGATGACCGAGGACAACGGTCCTCCAGAGGATCAGAACAGGTGGGGGATGGTGACGTCGAGCGCGCCGACGAACAGCGCGTAGAAGACCACGACGATGCCGAGGCTGACGGCGATGGACGTCCGCAGGCTCTCCCGGCCGAGGAAGCGCAGCCAGACGAAGGCGAGCAGCGCGGTCGGGATCTCGAAGCCGATGGTGGCGATCACCGCGACATAGGCGATCATGCTGGCGACGGCGGCGACGACCAGCAGGCTGCTGCGGGTGAACCGCTCCGGTGGCTCGGCCCGGCGGGCCTGTAGGGCGAGGATCAGGCCGAGGAGAACGAGAGCGACACCGACGATCATCGGCCAGGTGCCGGGGCCCGAACCGAGGGCGGCGGCGCCGGCGACCGCCGCGCCGCCGAGGGCGATCACGACGACGGCGGCGATCAGGTTGGTGGACGGGCCGGCCGCGGGCGGCCGGTCGTCAACGGGTTCGGTGGTCACTTGGCACTCAGATCGATCTTGTGCTGGGCCACGAGGTCGCGGTACGTCTGGAGCGATCCGTTCCACTGCTGGAGCAACGCGGTCCCGTCCACCTCGTTCGCGGTCAGCAGTCGTTTGGTGTTGAAGTCCTTGTAGGCCTGCTCCGCGAATCCCTTCTGGAAGGCCGTCCGCAGGCGGTCCACGACCTCCGCGGGTGTGCCCTTCGGTGCGACGATCGCCCGGGACTGCTGGACCGGCACGTTGAACCCGGCTTCGGTGGCGGTCGGGACGTCCGGCATATAGCTGGGGCGCTGGGTCGCGAAGGTGACGAGCGGAACCGCCTTGCCCGCCTCGATCTGTTCCTTGGCCTCGCCGAGCTGGACCGCCGCCACGTCGACCTGCCCGCCGAGGACCGCGGTCAGTGCCGGGGCGCCGCCGTTGAACGGCACGGCGGTGGCTTCCACTCCGGCCTGGGCGAACAGCAGGGTCTGGGTGAGCTGGCTGCCGGTGCCGACGCCGGTGGTGGCGAACTTGACCGGCCGCTTGGCGGCGACGATGTCCTGGACGGTCTTGAACCCGGTCTGCGGGTGGGCGATGAGGACGAAGTCGTCCTGCGAGATCCCGGTGACGACCTCGTAGTCGTTGACGTCGACGGCCTGGTCGGCGGGCACGGCCAGCGGCGTGATGTAGGCGAGCGAGCCGACGAACACCATGACCGTGTAGCCGTCGGGTGCGGCGGCGGCCAGTTCCTTGGCCGCGACCGCCCCGTTGGCGCCCGGCCGGTTCTGCACGGTGATCGGCTGTCCGAGGTCCTTGCTCGCGGGATCGGCCAGGGCGCGGCCGATGAGGTCGGTGCTGCCGCCGGCGTCCTGGCCGATCAGCAGGGTGACGGCGCGTTCGGGGTAGGCGGCGGTGGAGCCGCTGTCGCCGTCGGAGCCGAGGTTGCCGCCGCAGCCGGCGAGGACGAGCAGGCCGGCGAGGCCGAGTGCGGGGAGCGTCAGTTTCATCGGGAGTCTCCCGCTTGTGAGGGGGGTCACTGGTGCCGCGAGCCTATGACCGTGCAGTAATGCATGTCCAAGCCAATTAGTGCATCGATTGATACCTTGACGGTATGACGTACTCCCTCGAGCAACTCCGGGGTTTCGTCGCGGTCGCCGAGGAACTGCACTTCGGGCGCGCGGCGGTTCGGCTGCGGATGACTCAACCCCCGCTGAGCAGGCAGATCCAGAAACTGGAGGCGGCCGTCGGGGTGCAACTACTGGAGCGGGACAACCGGCGGGTACGGCTCACGCCCGCCGGTTACGCGTTCCTCAACGAGGCGCGGCGCATCCTGGCGATCGCCGAGGCCGCGCCGGCCCTGGCGAAGCGGGTCTCGTCCGGCATGCGCGGCGTGATCAAACTGGCGTTCACCTCGGCCTCCACCTTCGGCATCCTGGGCCGGATCCTCGACCACCTGGACCTCGACCTTCCCGAGGTGCACATCGAGCTGTTCGAGATGGTCACCCGCGAGCAGCTCGATGCGCTGACCGCTGGTGACATCGACCTGGGGCTGGCCCGGCCGCCGTTCGACCCGGAGCTGTTCGAGTCCCGGCTGCTGCACCGGGAGGCACTGCTGCTGGCGGTGCACGAGGACCATCCCCTGTCCGAACTGCGCCGGCCGGTGGTGCCCGCAGACCTGACCCGCGAGCCGCTGATCTTCCACTCCCAGCAGAAGGCGCGGTACTTCTACGACCTCGTGGTGAGCATGGTGCCGCTCGCACAGGAGCGGGTGATCCACACCGTCAGCCAGGTGATCACCATGTTGTGGCTGGTCTCGGGCGGGCGCGGGGTGGCCTTCGTCCCCGAGTCGGCGCGCCTGATCGGCATCCCGCACGTCAACTACCTGCCGATCGCCACGCCGATCGTCGATCCGGTCGAGCTGCATCTGCTCTGGCCTCGACGGTCCGACAATCCGGCGCTGCCCCGGGCGATCTCCGCCCTCAGCTTCCTGATGCACTGACGGTATCAATCGATGCCGAAACACTCTTGGACAGGCATCGTCGTTGCTTCCTACGGTTGCTTCGTGAACGCGATTCCCCCTCTCGACCTGGCCGCCCGGCTGGCTTCGGGCCTGCTGTCGTTCCCCGTCACCCACTTCGACGACCGCCTCGCCTTCGACGAGACTCGCTACCGCGAACACCTGGCGTGGCAGGCCGGGTTCGGCGTCGCCGGCCTGTTCGCCGCCGGCGGCACCGGTGAGGGCTTCTCCCTCACCAGCGCCGAGATCGACACCGTGGTCCGGGCCGCGGTCGACGAGGTCGGGTCGCGGGTCCCGGTGATCGCCCCGGCCACCGGCAACACCGCGCAGGCGGTCGCCCAGGCACAGGCCGCCGAGGCCGCGGGCGCCGCCGGGCTGCTGCTCTTCCCGCCCTATCTGACCGAGGCCAGTCAGCCGGGCCTGATCACGCACGTCGAGGCGGTCTGCCGGGCGACCGGGTTGGGCGTGATCGTCTACAGCCGGGCCAATGCCGTCCTCGAGGACGTCACCGTCGCCGAGCTGGCCGACCGCAACCCCACCCTCATCGGCCTCAAGGACGGTGTCGGCGACATCGAGCGGATGACCCGCACCTATGCCAGGGTCGGCGACCGTCTGATCTACGTGGGTGGGCTGCCGACGGCCGAGACGTTCGCCCTGCCGTTGCTCCAACTCGGGGTCAACACCTACTCGTCGGCGCTCTACAACTTCGTGCCGGAGTTCGCGCTGCGCTTCTACGCGGCGGTGCGGGCCCAGGACCGGGTCGCCGTCTACGGCATGCTCAACGACTTCGTGATCCCCTACCTCGACATCCGCGACCGGGCCCGCGGCTACGCCGTGTCGATCATCAAGGCCGGTCTGACGGCGGTCGGGCGTGACGGTGGCCGGGTGCGGCCACCCCTCACCGACCTCACCGGGGACGAGCGGGACGCCCTGGCAGAACTGATCGAGAAGGTACGGTCGTGAAACCCACGATCGAGCGCATCGAAGTCGTGCCGGTCGCCGGTCACGACAGCATGCTGCTCAACCTCAGCGGTGCTCATGGGCCGTTCTTCACCCGTACCGTCGTGATCCTCACCGACAGCGAGGGCCGCACCGGCCTGGGTGAGGCTCCGGGCGGCACCGCGATCCGGAGCACCCTGGAGACCGCCGGTGAGCTGCTCCTCGGCAGGCCCGTCGCGGAGTTCGCCTCGCTCCTGCGCACCTTCGCCGAGATGCACGCCGGCCAGGATGCCGGGGGCCGGGGCCTTCAGACGTACGACCTGCGCGTCACGGTCCACGCCGTGACAGCTCTGGAGTCGGCGCTGCTCGACCTGCTCGGCCGGCATCTCGGGGTGCCGGTCGCCGAGTTGCTCGGTGACGGCAGGCAGCGCGACAGCGTGCCGGTGCTCGGCTATCTGTTCTACATCGGCGACACGTCGCGCACCGACCTCCCCTACCGGCACGAGACCGGCCCGGTCGACGGCTGGGAGCGGTTACGCCGCAGTCCCGCCCTGACCCCGTCGTCGATCGTCGCGCTGGCCGAGGCCGCCCAGGCCCGGTATGGCTTCAGCGACTTCAAGCTCAAGGGCGGAGTGTTCGCCGGCGAGATGGAGGTCGAGGCGGTGCACGCCCTGGCCGAGCGTTTCCCCGACGCCCGGATCACCCTCGACCCGAACGGCGGCTGGCTGCTGAAGGACGCCATCGCGCTCTGCCGTGACCTGCACGGTGTGCTCGCCTACGCCGAGGATCCGGTCGGCGCCGAGGGTGACCTGTCCGGGCGGGAGACGATGGCGGAGTTCCGGCGGGCCACCGGGCTGCGCACGGCCACCAACATGATCGCCACCGATTGGCGGCAGATGGCCCATGCGGTACGCGCCCAGGCCGTCGACATCCCCCTCGCCGATCCGCATTTCTGGACCATGCGGGGTTCGGTCCGGGTCGCCCAGCTCTGCCACGACTTCGGGCTCACCTGGGGCTCGCACTCCAACAACCACTTCGACATCTCGCTGGCGATGTTCACGCACGTCGGGGCAGCCGCACCCGGTGAGATCACCGCCCTCGACACGCACTGGATCTGGCAGGACGGTCAGCGGCTCACCCGTGAGCCGTTCCCGATCCGCGACGGTGCCATCGCCGTTCCATCCACTCCGGGTCTCGGTGTCGACCTCGACCGCGACGCCCTCGCCGCCGCCCACGAGCTCTACCGGGAACACGGGCTCGGCGGGCGCGACGACGCCACGGCCATGCAGTACCTCCTACCCGGTTGGCGCTTCGATCCCAAGCGCCCCTGTCTGGTGCGGTGACCTCGTGACTGATCGAATCGTGGGTATCACGCTCTCCTCCGTCACGTTGCCGCTGAAACACGCGATCAGCGACGCCAAGGTGTTCACCGGGCGGCAGCGGCCGATGACCGAGGTCGTGTTCCTGTTCGCCGAGGTCCGCACCGGGTCCGGTCTGGAGGGAGTGGGCTTCAGCTACAGCAAGCGGGCCGGTGGGCCGGCCCAGTTCGCGCACGCCCGTGAGGTCGCGCCGGACCTGATCGGCGAGGACCCCAACGACATCCAGCGACTCTGGACCAAACTCGTGTGGGCCGGCGCCTCGGTCGGCCGCAGTGGAGCGTCGACGCAGGCGATCGCGGCGCTCGACGTGGCCCTGTGGGACCTCAAGGCGAAACGGGCCGGCTTGCCGCTGGCCAAGCTGCTCGGCGCCCACCGCGATGCGGTGCGCTGCTACGACACATCCGGCGGGTTCCTGCACGAGCCGATCGAGCAGGTGCTGGCCAACGCCACCGCATCACTGGCGTCCGGGATCGGCGGCATCAAGATCAAGGTGGGTCATCCGGCGGCGGCTGTCGACCTTGCCCGGGTGCGGGCGGTTCGCGAGCACATCGGGGACGAGACGCCACTCATGGTCGACGCCAACCAGCAGTGGGACCGCCCGACGGCACAGCGGATCGGGCGGGCGCTGGAGGAGTTCGGGCTCGTGTGGATCGAGGAGCCGCTGGATGCGTACGACGCCGAGGGTCATGCGGCCCTCGCCCGCAGCCTGGACACAGCGATCGCCTCCGGTGAGATGCTGACCAGCGTGGCCGAGCACCACGAACTCATCCGCCGCAACGCCGTCGACATCATCCAGCCGGACGCGCCCCGGATCGGTGGCATCACCCAGTTCCTGCGGCTGGCCGGCCTCGCCGAACACGCCAACCTGATCATGGCACCGCACTTCGCCATGGAGATCCACGTTCACCTGGCGGCCGCTTATCCCCACGAGCCGTGGATCGAGCACTTCGACTGGCTGCACCCCCTCTTCGACGAGCGCCTGGAGATCCGCGACGGCCGCATCCACCTGTCCGACCGTCCCGGCCTCGGCGTGAGCATCAGCGACCAGGCCCGCAAGTGGACCGTCGACCGGGCCGACCTCGGAGCCCCCGCATGACCTCGGCACTGTCGCCCACCACCGCGCGGGCCGATGCAGCCGGAACCGCTCCCCTGGCGCGGCCCTTCGACACCGAGGCCGTCACTGAGGGGACGGCGGGGCATCGCTGCACCACAGCGGTCTCGGCCATGGAGCGCTCCCGCACCACGCGCGATAATGCAGAACCCGGGTACCACCGCCACCGCCAGTGGGGGACGGTGCGGCGGTCCCGTGCCGCACGGCCGAGTCTGCGGAACCGGCCGGGTTGCGCGAGAGTGATTCCGATGCGTCCGGGCACCGGGCCCGGCCTCAACTTCGATCTCGTGGAGGGCACAGCATGACCGGTGTTCCCAGCATCGACCCTCGCAGTGGCGCAACCGTGGAGATCGTCGCCGAGGAGACCACGACAGAGCAGGTGGACGCGATCTGCACCGCCGCACTCACCGCCGCCGGACCACTCGAGGATCTCGGCCGCGACGGTCGGGCGGCCCTGCTCGACGACCTGGCGGCAGCACTCGAAGCACACCGGGACCGCATCGTCGAGGTCGCCGACCGGGAGACCGCACTCGGGACCGTGCGGCTCAACGGGGAATTGAGCCGCACGTGCTACCAGTTGCGGCTCTTCGGTGAGGTGCTGCGCGACGGCGGCTACCTGGAGGCCACCGTCGACCATCCCGGGGAGACCCCGATGGGCCCACGACCGGACCTGCGGCGAATGCTCGTGCCGATCGGGCCGGTGGCCGTGTTCGGCGCCAGCAACTTCCCGCTGGCCTTCTCGGTCCCCGGCGGCGACACCGCGTCAGCCATCGCCGCGGGCAGCCCGGTCGTCCTGAAGGCACACCATTCACACCCGGCGACCTCGCAGCTCTGCTACGAGATCCTCGCCGAGGCCGCCCGGAAGGCCGGCGCCCCGGACGGCACGTTCGGCATCGTGCACGGCATGCAGGCCGGCGCCGACCTCGTCGCCCATCCGGCGATCCGCGCGGTCGGTTTCACCGGCTCGGTCACCGGCGGCCGGGCCCTGCTCGCCATCATCGAACAGCGTCCCGAACCGATCCCGTTCTACGGCGAGTTGAGCAGCCTCAACCCGGTCGTCGTCACTCCGGAGGCCGCCACCGACCGGGCCGAGAAGATCGGCGCCGAGTTCGCGGCCTCGTTCACCCTGGGCGCCGGTCAGTTCTGCACCAAGCCCGGCCTGATCTTCGTCCCCCACGGTCCCGACGGCGACCGTCTGGTCACCGCCATCCGGGAGACGATCACCGGGCTGGATCCGATGGTGATGCTCAACGCCGGCATCGCCACCGCCTACCAACGAGGCACAGCCGCTCTCGCCAGCGCGACCGGCGAATCCGGCGCGCCTGGCGCGACCGGCGCGACCGGTGTTGCTGAAGCGACCGCCGAGGCTCGCACGACCGGCGAGAATGGCACGGCCAACGCGATCCGCAAGACCGGCGCGACGAGCCTGGACGAGCCCGCTTCCGCCTCCTCCGGAGAGCGGGCCCCGGCGCGGGCCACACCGCTGCTATTCGCAGCCTCCGCGGCTGCGCTGCCACCGGAGGCGACCGAGGAGTGCTTCGGGCCGGTCACCATCGTGGCCCGATGGGCCGATGAGGCCGAACTGTTCGCGGCTGTCGATGGGCTGCCGCCATCGCTGACCGCGACCGTGCACCGGGGACCCGGCGAGACGGAACTGCCGGCCGAACTGACCCGGCGGTTCCGGTCGCGGACCGGGAGACTCGTCTACGACGGCTATCCCACCGGTGTCGCGGTCTCCTGGGCCCAGCACCACGGTGGGCCGTGGCCCGCCACCAACACGCAGCACACATCAGTCGGCGCTACCGCCATCCGCCGGTTCCTGCGGCCGGTGACCTGGCAGAACGCGCCGGCCGACCTGCTCCCACCGGAGCTGCGTGACGAATATGACAGCGTCCCGCGGCGGGTCGACGGGGTGTTGCGCACGAGACTCTGAGGGTGCAACTCGACCATGCGGTGCTGCTCGTGGCCGGAGGCGTCGGGTCGGGGCTGACCGGCTCGATGGCGGGGCTGGCGTCGCTCATCAGCTACCCGACGTTGCTGGCTGTCGGTCTTCCGCCGATCGCAGCCAACGTGACCAACTCGGTCGGCCTCCTGGCCAGCGGTGCCGGGTCGGCCGCCGGGTCGCGGCAGGAGCTACGTGGTCAGGGCCCGCGCATCCTCCGGCTCAGCGTGTTCGCGCTGCTGGGCGGCACCACCGGTGCCGTTCTGCTGCTGAACACCACGTCAGCGGTGTTCGAGCGGATCGTGCCGCTGCTGATCGTGCTGGCGGCGGTTGTCCTGCTGCTGCGCGATCAGCTTCGAGACTGGTATACGCGGCCCAGGTCCCGGTTCGCGCAGCCGCCGCTCGGGTTGGCGATCTTCCTGATCGGCATCTACGGCGGCTACTTCGGGGCGGCCGCGGGCGTGCTGATGCTGGCCGTCATGTCGATGTCGATGGTCGAACCACTGGCAGTGACCAATGCCGTGAAAAGCGTCGTCCTGGCCGCATCGAATGCCGCCGCCGCAGTCCTCTACGCCTTCATCGCCCCGGTCAACTGGACTGCCGCGGCACTGCTCGGCGTCGGCTGCCTGATCGGCAGCTGGATCGGCCCGGCCCTGGTCCGCCGCACCCCGGAACGCCCGCTCCGCATCGTGATCGCCGTGGCCGCGCTCGGTTTGGCCGCCTACCTCTGGCACGACGCCCACACCTGATAGCCGAGGAATCGCCTGCTCCCGCCGGAGACGACCACACGGATATGGTTCCGGGCGGAGCTACCTGACGTGGGTGGCCCGTGGCGCTCGGTTCCGAAGACTGAGCCGTCGTAGAGACGACGACGGGAACCAGCCGGGGTTCACCCCGTAACAGCTGTGACAAGTGTGACCATGGGGGCATGACGATCCGGGTCGCGATGTGGTCAGGTCCCCGCAACATCTCCACGGCGATGATGCGCAGCTTCGGCTCGCGCGCCGACACGGTCGTGTCCGACGAGCCGCTCTACGCCCACTACCTCGCTGCCACCGGCCTCGACCATCCCGGCCGTGACGAGATCCTGGCCTCCCAGCCGCAGCGCTGGGAGGACGTCGCCGAGGCACTGACCGGCCCGGTCCCCGGCGACCCGGCGGTCTTCTACCAGAAACACATGACCCACCACCTGCTCCCCGCCATCGGCCGCGACTGGCTGGGCAAACTCGCCCACGCATTCCTGATCCGCGACCCGGGGCACGTGGTGGCGTCGTATGCGAAGGTGCGCGGCGAGCCGACCCTGGAGGACCTCGGCTACCCGCAGCAGGTGGAGATCTTCCGCACCTTCGGTGGCCCGGTCGTCGACTCCGCCGACGTGCTGCGCGACCCGGCCGGCACCCTGCGGCGGCTCTGCGCGGATCTCGGTCTCACCTTCGACCCGGCGATGCTCTCCTGGGCGCCGGGCCCGCGACCGGAGGACGGCGCGTGGGCGCCGCACTGGTACGCCAACGTGCACGCCTCCACCGGCTTCGCCGCCTACGACCCCTCCCCCGCCGACATTCCCGACCGCCTCCGCCCGCTGGTCGAGGCGGCCCGCCCGTACTACGAGGAACTGGCCGCCCATCGCCGCTGACCTCGGCCTTCACCCAACAGCCCTGCGCACCCCGCATCACCCGCCGCAACGACAACCGACCGTCACCCAGCACCCCGACGCACCCCGCATCCACCCGCCGCAACGACAACCGACCACCACCCAACAGCCGGACGCACCCCCGCATCACGCGCCAACGACAACCGACCACCACCCAGCACCCCGCATCACGCCCCAACCACAACCGACCACCACCCAACAGCCCGACGCACCCCGCATCACCGGGCGCAACGGCGGTCGGCGGGCTCAGCCGTGCGATGATTCGCCTCCATCGATCGGGGAGTGCGGGCATGGGTTACAGCGGGGGCATCTTCGTGGTGAAGGCCGAGCGGCCGGCACCACTCGGCGAACTGGGCGTGCTCGGGGAGAAGAGCTTCCCCGGCGGTTGGCACGAGCTTCAACTCGACGGCTTCCCCGAGGGTTCCGCGCTCCGCGAGGTGGTGGTCGCCACCGGAGCCCCGGCCCTGATGGCCGTGGTGCTCGACAGCGACATGGCGCACGTCCAGGCGCTCAGCCCGGCCGGGGTCGGCTGGGCCGCCTACCTGCATCCCGGCAATGCGGAGGCCTTCGGCGCCCCGCCGCTGCCGCACTCGCCGGACGAGATCGTCGAACTGGCCGCGACCTGGTCCGCCGAAGCAGGCCTGCACGCTGACCGGGACGCCGTCCGGGCCGCGCTGACCGCGCAGAACACCTTCGCCGAGGAGACCCTCACCGACCTGCTGACCGGGCTCGGTGTCACCGGTTGATCCCCCACTGATGTGACGATCTTGCATGCATGCATGGCTGCTGGTCTCCACCGCTGTCTCAAGTGCCTTGAGACAGCGGTGGAGACCAGCCGGACCATTTCTACGTACAACGTGGAGCACGCGCACGACCGGATCGACATGTACAGCACGCATGGGACGGCCCTCGTCGCCGACGACTTCAATGCCAGCCCCACTACACGAGACTCAACGGCTGGTACAGCCCGTCGGTGAACACTGCGGCCAACCGGGGAACACCGGCGCCTACTCGGGAACTCGACGACACCGACGCGATCTGCCCCGGGTACGGCGAGTTGACCGCGGTGGAGACGCCGAAGAACCAGAACGCCGAGGTGGCCCTCATGTTCGTCCGCGAGGACCGGCTGACCGGGGACTACACCGCCGACTCGATCGGCATCCCCCGGTCCTGCTCCGGCATCGGCGCGGCGCAGTACTACCCGTCGTCGTCCTGTTCCGGTCACCGCATCCTTCTCGGGCGCGTGACCGTGGACCCCTCCGACACGTCCTTCCGGTGACCGGTCAGGCGTCGATCAGGCGTACGCCGTTCGCGGCGGCGTGCTCCTGGTAGATCTTCGCGACGCGGCTGGTCAGCGGGCCGACCTTGCCGTCCCCGATGCGGCGGCCGTCGATCGTGGTGACCGCGGCGATCTCACCCATCGTGCCGGTGCAGAAGACCTCGTCGGCGGTATACATCTCGGTGAGTGACACGTCGCGGACCACGGCCGGGATGTCGTGGCGGGCGGCCAAATCCAGGACCGTCTGGCGGGTGATGCCCTCCGGGCAGGCGGCCGTCGTCGGGGTGACCAGGCGGCCGCCCAGCACCGCGAACAGGTGGGTGGCGTTGGTCTCGGCGACGAAACCCCGCTGGTCGAGCATGAGGGCGTCGTCGGCGCCGGCCGCGTTCGCCTCGATCTTCGCGAGGATCGAGTTGATCAGGTTGTTGTGGTGGATCTTGGGGTCCAGCACGTCCGGCGACGGACGGCGGATGCTCGACGTGGCCAGGGTGAGGCCGCCGGTGTCGTAGACCGGGGGCTTGTGCTCGGCCAGCACGATCAGGGTCGGCCCGGCCCGGTTGAGCCGCGGGTCCATGCCGCTGGTCACCTTGACCCCGCGGGTCAGGGTGAGCCGGATGTGCACCCCGTCGACCATCTCGTTGGCCCGCAGCGTGGCGGTGATCGCCTCGATGATCGTGTCGTCGGACGGGATGTCGGCGAACCCGAGGGCCAGCGCCGACCGCCGCAGCCGGGCCAGATGCGGGTGGAGCCCGAAGATCGCGCCACGGTAGAGACGCAGGCCCTCCCAGACCGCGTCACCGCCCTGGACCACCGAGTCGAACGGGGACAGACCGGGCTGGTCACGGTGCAGCAGGGTCCCGTTGACCCAGTACTGGATGCCGGCGTTGCGCTCGTCGTACCGCTGAAGCATCGGCTCAGCATAGAGGCGCCGGAGCGCTCGACCGGCGTACCCCGGAATGATCTAGGCGCGGCCACCGGGGACCGAGACCTGGCGACGGGCCAGGTCCTGAAGGATCTCGCTCGTGGCGGACGTGCCGAAACGCGTCACGCCGACGCCGGCCATCGCGATCATCGCGTCCAGGGTCCGCACCCCACCGGAGGCCTTGACCTGCACCTTCGGGGAGACGGCCGAGCGCATCAGCGCGAGGTCGTCGATGGTGGCGCCCTTCGGCGCGAAGCCGGTGGAGGTCTTCACGAACGCCGCACCGGCCCGCTCGGCGGCCCAGCAGGCGGCGAGTTTCTGCTCGTCGGTGAGGTACGCCGTCTCGAGGATGACCTTGACGTGCGCGCTGCCCGCGGCCTTCACGATCATGCCGATCTCGTGCTCGACGGCGGCGATGTCGCCGGAGCGCAGCCAGCCGACGTTGAGCACCATGTCGATCTCCTTGGCGCCCTGGTGCACGGCCAGTTCGGTCTCGGAGATCTTGATCGAGGTGGCGGTGTCACCGTGCGGGAAGCCGACCACCGTGCCGACCGCGACGTTGGTCCCGCGCAGCAGGTCGACCGCGACGGTCACGTCGCAGGGCCGGACACAGACCGAGGCCACGTCGTACTTCCTGGCGATCGCGCAGCCTTCGCGCAGGTCTTCCAGGGTGAACTCGGGCCGGAGGATGGAGTGGTCGATCATCTTCGCGATCTGCGGCACGGTGAAGTTCATGGAACCGGACAGTAGCTGTCTAGACAGGTGGTTGTCTAGACAGTCTGACGGTATCGGTAAGGTGTGCGTCATGTCCGGGGATCCCGATTTCTCGCCGCGCTACTTCCGCATCGAGCAGACGCTGCGCGCACAGATCGCGAAGTCCCGGCCACACGACCCGCTGCCCTCCGAACCGGAGCTGGCCCGCGAACACGGCGTCAGCCGGATGACCGCCCGGGCCGCGGTGACACAGCTGGTCAACGACGGTCTCGTCTACCGGGCGCCGGGCCGCGGCACGTTCGTCGCCGTGCCCAGCGGGCCCCGCCGCGCCGACCACCTGATCCGGCTCAGCGAGGAGATCCGCAAACAGGGCAAACGACCATGGGCCAAAGTGGTCGTCGCCGAGCTGCGCCCACCCACCACCATCGAGGCCACCCGGCTGCGCCTGCGCAAGGGCGACGTGTTCGCGATCCACCGGGTCCGGTTCGCCGACGACGAGCCGATCGCCTTCGAGCGCGCCATGTATCCGGGGACCGTCGGCGATCTGCTCGCCGCCGACCTGTCCCGCTCGGTGCACGAGGCGCTCGTCAAACTCGGGCACACCCCGGTGCACGGGACGTCGACCATCCGCGCCGAGGCCGCCACCGAGGAGGACGCCCGGGAGCTGGGCGTCCCCGCCGGCTCGGCGCTACTGATCGAGGAACGGCTCATCCTCGACCAGAACGAGCGGCCCCTCGAACTCAGCGAGTCCCGCTACGCCGGCGACCGCTACCGGCTGGACGTCGCGTTCGGGGTCGAGCCGCTCGTTCAGTAGGTGCAGGGGCGCCGCCTCGATCCCCGCGGCATCCAGTGCGGCCCAGTAGGCGGCCGCCTGCTCCGGCGTCACCGGACCGTTCACCAGCGGCAGGCCGGGCACAGCGGCGTGCAGCAGGGACTCCAGCCGGCACGAGGCGATCGACCCCGGCAGATGAGGCTCGATCGCGGGCAGGCCGGGCGCCGCCTTTCGTACCGTCTCACCGCAGTCCAGCAGACCGCCGCCGACGATCAGGACGTCACCGCGGGTCCGCATCCGCGCCAGAGCCCGGGACGTGTCGAAACAGTGCGGGAACGAGTCGTCGACCAGGATCGTGCCGGGCCGCAGACGGTCCACGTCCACAGTGCGCGGGCCGCTGCTGGTCGCGGCCACGATAACGTCGGCACGGTAGACCGCCTCCGGGCTCGTCGCCACCTCGACCGGGATGTCGAGGGACGCGGCCAGCTCCGCCAGCCGGGGTGCGGCGGCCGGCAGATCACACAGGATCAGGCTCGCCGGTGACTCGGCACGGGCCAGCAGCAGACTCAGCGACGACGTACCGATCGAACCCATGCCGAGCACCGCGACGACGCAGTCCTGAAGCTTGCGGTCGCGGGCGGCCACGGCCGCGAGAACGGTGCGGACCACCGCGGCGGCGGTCACCGCATGGCCGGTGGTGAGGTTCACGTCGCTTCTCCGGTACGGGACGACGGCCGCCCCGTAACCGGTGTTCGCCGGGATCATTCCCGCGAGGGAGACCGTGCCCGCACCGTGTTCCGCCGCCAGGTCGACGGCCGCCGCCACCAGTTCCGCCAGGCTGCCGGGCGCTGCCCCAGAGCCGGTCCCCATCGGCCTCGTTCCCACCGAGCTGGTTCCCGCGCTGGTTCCTGCCGAGCTCGTTCCCGCGCTGGTTCCTGCCGCGCTCGTTCCCGCGCTCGTTCCGGCCGGACCGGCCGGGCTCGTTCCAGCAGGGCCGCCCGGGCTCAGTTCGTCGGCGAAGCGGGGGACGGCGATGAATCCGGATCGGCCGAGCGGAGTGTCCACCGTCTCCAGCAGCCGCGGCCGCCCGTCCGGGAAGACCAGCCGGCGAATCGTCTCCCGGTCGAGTCCGGGCAACAGCTGCCGTACCTCCTCCGGCAGCGCACCGGCGAGGGCGGTCAACTGCTCGGGCGCCGGAAGATAGCCGATGAGTCCGGCATCCAGTTCGCCCCGCCGCGGCCTCTGCTCGGCCTCGGACCCTTCGGCGCCGGTCGCGGTGGTCGAGCCGGCAAGATCGCCGGAGAGAGCGACCGCCAGGCGGGCGGTGGTCGCATGCGGCAGGCGGGCGCGGAGTGTGAGGCGGAGACCGCCGTCGAACGGGCGGACCGCCAGCAGCACGTCGGTGCCCGGCGGAACGGCGAGTTCGGCGTCCGTGTCGTCCCAGGACAGCCGCAACGTCGCGCCCTTCAGTACCCCGAGCGCGCCGAAATCCAGCCAGGTGAAGAAGTGCTGCCAGCCCTGCGGGGCCGTGAACGTCCTGGTCCGTGCCTCGATGACGGCGGCCGCCACCTCGGCGGGGCCGGCACCGGCGCCGGGGCGGACGGCGACCGCGGTCGCGCACGGTCCGAAGATCCGGCCCAGGTCGGGCATGGCGTGATCACGGCCGGTGACCGCGACGCCGATCACCGGGTCGGGGCGGCCGGTCACCGACGCGAGCGCCCGGTGGTAGGCGGCCAGGACCGGGGCGAACGGGGTCGTACCGGCGGCCGCGGCGCGCTCTCGCAGTGCCGCGGTCCCGGCCGCGTCCACCGTGAAGCCGGCCGTGGTGATCTCCCCGCCGGCGCGCATCGGGCCACCGTCATGCGGGGCGGTCTCCGGGATCATGCCCGCCACCAGGGAGGCATACTCCCGGAAGGTCGCCCGGAGCGGTTCCGGCCGGGCACCGTCGTAGACGGCCAGTAGCTCCCGCATCAGCAGCGCCACGCTGTAGCCGTCTCCGACCAGATGGTGCGCGTAAACCAGCAGGACGTGTTCCTCCGGCCCATAGCGGAGCAGGCGCAACCGCACCAGCGGCCACTCGGCGGGGTCGAACCGGTGTTCCCGCTCCGCCGCCAGTTCCTCGTCGAGCAGCCGCGGCGCGGGCTCGTAGCCGACCACCGGTGTCACCGAGGGGATCTCCCGCTGCACCGGTGGGCGCGCACCCCGGGGGAAGACGGTTCGCAGCATCGGATGCCGGTCGACGAGCGTCCTGACCGCGCGGCGGAACCGTTCCACGTCCAGCGGGCCGTGCAGGCGTGGCGCCGCCAGCCAGGTCGACGGCACGCCGACCGCGTCCGCCAGCAGAAACCCGCGCTGGGTGGGAGTCACCGGAAAGTCGCCCGCTGCCATCGGGGCGCCGGCCGGGTCCGCGCGCTCCGGCGACACGTCCATCATGGCCGCCGATTCGGCGCGCTCCGACGGCTCGACCACGGCCGCCGATTCGGCGGGCTCCGGCGCGTCGATCATGGCCCCGGGTTCGGCAGGCTCCGGCGTCGCGTCGTTCACCGTGGCGAATGCGGTCGGCTCCGGTGATGCGTCGATCACGGCGGCGTCGATCACGGCGGCGTCGATCACGGCGGCGAGTTCGGCGAGGGTGCGATGCCGGTAGAGAACCGTCGGCCGGGGCAGTACCGCCCGGTACCGGGCGAGACTCGCGAAGAGTTCCAGTACCCCGATGGAATCTCCGCCGAGGGCGAAGAAGTCGTCGTCGGGCCGGACCGGGTCCACCCCGAGTTGCCGGGACCACAGCTCTGCGAGCAGGCGCTCCGTGTCGCCGGCCGCGGTCAGCGCCGGCCGGTCGAGCTTCCCGGTCACGGTCAGCGGCAGCTCCCCCACCACGTCGAACCGGGCCGGTATCAGGTGGTCCGGCAGCCGGTCACGCAGGTGGACGCGCAGCGCCGGTCCGTCCACTCCGGACGCCTGCACCCGGGCGACCAGCCGCCCGCCGTCGAGTGCCACGGCCGCCCGCTGCACCGCCGGGTGCTGCCGCAGGACGGCCTCGATCTCGCCCGGCTCGATCCGGTATCCGTGCAGTTTCACCTGGTCGTCGACGCGCCCGCGAAACCACAGGACCCCGTCGGCGTCCCGCGTCGCCAGGTCACCGCTGCGGTACCAGCGCCGCCCGTCCCGTTCCACGAACACCGCCGCGGTCTGCTCCGGATCGTCGAGGTAACCCTCGGCCAGGCCGGTGCCGCCGATCCAGATCTCCCCCTCTGGGCTTTTCCGGTCAGAGCTCACTATGTCGACGACCGCGCCGCCGACCGGCCGGCCGATCGGCAGGCGGGTCACGTCGTCGGCCGGGCGTTCGGTGATCAGGTGCCAGGTCGCGTTGATCGTGGTCTCGGTCGGCCCGTACAGGTTGGTGATCCGCTGGCCCGGGCCGAACAGGTCGAACCAGCGCCGCACGGGCACGGGCGACAGCTCCTCCCCGCCGACGTGTACCCAGCGCAACCGGGACAGGTCGGGGCGGGTCTTCTCAGCGGCCGTCAGCAGCCGCTCCCACAGCGTCGGCACCGAACTCCACACCGTCACCCGGTCCCGGACCAGGCGCTCGACCAGTAACTCCGGATCGCGGACCGTGTCCCGATCCCACGCCACGACAGTCGCCCCCACCAGCAGCGGGGCCAGGATCTGGCGTACCGATGCATCGAAACAGACCGACGCGGTCTGCGCGAGTCGATCGCCTGCGCGGTAACCGAAGGTGGTGATCGCCCAGTCGAGGTAGCCGACCATCGCACGGTGACCCACCGCGACGCCCTTCGGCCGCCCGGTCGATCCGGACGTGAAGATGATGTACGCCGTCCCGTCCGCCCCCGTGCCACCCGGCGCCGTCGCGGCCCCGCCCGTCACGGGTTCGCCTGTCAGGTGCCGCTCCGGCGCACCCTCGCCCGGCGCGTCCGCGTTCACCGGCGTGAACGTCGATCCGAGCGCCTCCACGGCCGCACGCGTCCCGTCGTCGTGAACAATCTCGGTCACGCCGGCCCGGGTGAGCAGGCTCGCCAGCCGGGCCGGCGGGTGCGCGGCGTCCATCGGTACCCACGCCGCTCCGGCCTTCAGGATCCCGACGACCCCGATCACGGTGCCGGCTCCCGGGCTGGTCAGCAGGCCGATCCGGCGGCCGCCGCCGACCACGAGCCGGGCGGCGAGACGGTCCGACGCAGTGTCCATCCCGCGATACGTGAGCGGCACGCCGTCGCTCAGAACGGCAACCCCGTCCGGGGTACGGCGGCACTGCTCCCGGATCCGCTCGACCACCCCGCCGCCCGGCCCCGCCACGACGGCGACCCCGTCGGGGGTACGTCGGCGCTGCTCCCCGACCCGCTCGATCACCCCGCCGCCCGGCCCGGCCAGAGTCGTCAGCTCGGCCAGGTGCTCGTCGGCGAAGCGTTCGACGGTCGCCGCGGTGAACAGGGCCGCCGGATGGTTCCACGAGAAGTGCAGCGTGCCGTGCGCCTCGAAACACACCAGCCCGAGCCGGGTGGCCGCCGACGCCGTGCCCGCGATGGTGGCGAGCACGCCCGCCGCGGTCGCCCCGGCATGCGGGAACCGGGCGAAACTGAAGCTCGCCGGACTCGCCGTGCGGGGCCCGGCGCCGTCCGCAGCCAGCAGACGCGCCAGATCAACAGTGGACACCGAACCGTGTCTCTCCGCCGTCAGCCACCGCTCACGGATCCGGCCGGCCAACGCGGTCACGGTCTCCGCGGGCCGGGTATCGACCAGCACCGGCAGCGTGTCCGCGAACGGCCCGACCATCCGGTCGACATCCGGCAACCGGGCTTCCCGGCCCGCCCGCGCCACCGACACGGGCACGTCACTCTGCCCGCTCCACCGCGCCAGACTGCGCACATATCCGGCAAGCAGCAGGTGGAAGAGCGAAACCCCGGCGTCCCTCGCGACCACCGTCAGCCTCCGGGCGGCTTCCGGGTCAAGAGCCCGCTGATGTACGGCGTACGGCCCGCGAGGCTCGTCCATGGCATCACCGTCGAACGGCAGGGCCAGGTGCGGATACCCCTGAAGCACCGTCCGCCAATGATCGATATCGGTCGCCAGCGGGGCGGTGCGTCCCGCCTCGTGATCCGCGAACGTGGTCGTCGGCGCCGGATCCGGCTCGCGGCCACCGTACAGCGCCCACAACTCGTCACCGAGGATCGCGAGGCTGTAGCCGTCGGCCGCCGCGTGATGCACGACCACGATCAGATGCGCCTGTTCGGTCCCCAGCGCGAGCACCGCCCGGACCGGCCCCTCCCGCCCCAGGTCGAACGGCCGGTTCCGCAGCTCCACCTCCCAGGCCGGCTCCGTACCCCCGTCCCCACCCGGTACCGGCTCGCCGGGCAGGTCGACGACGGTGAACCATCCGGGCCGGCCGGCTGCCGGGGCTACGACGTGCTGTCCATCCGGGCCGAACCGGACCCGCAGCATCGGGTGACGACGTTCCAGCTCGGCGAACGCCCACGCGAGCCGGTCCACGTCGACCGGGACGGCCAGTGTCTGCCGCACATAGGCGTAGGCCGGCACCTGCGGGTAGAGGCGCCCGGTCGTCACGAACGCGCGCTGCACCGGGCTGAACGGGAACTCCGCCGGGCCCGCGAGATGCGCGGTCAGTTCGCCGATCGTCCGGTGCTCGAAGAACAGCGTCGTCGACAGCGTCCGGCCGAGCCGTTTCTCCAGCTCCTTGACCAGGTCGACGGCCGTGAGGGAGTCGAGTCCCAGCGCCAGGAACGGCTCGTCGAGACCGATCCCGCCCGGTTCCCGTTCCAGTGGCCCGGCCAGCAGCTCCCGCACCAGCGACACCATCTCGGCCCGTCCCGGTCCCGGCACCGCGACCCGTTCCGTCCCTCGCGCCTCTTCCCGGCCCGCTCGGCGCGCCTCGTCTCCCGCCGGTACTCGTGCTCCGGCCCCCGCCGGGCTCCGCGACGTTTCTCGCGCTGTTCCGCGCGGCGCGGCGGGTGCGCCGAAACCCGCGCGGGCTGCACGGGGTGGCGCTCCTGCCGGAGTGACGAGCACCTGCGGGACGTTCAGGCCGGCCGCTGCCCACAACGTCTCCGGCACCTGTTCGATCGGGAGCACACCACCGACCGGGGTCAGTCCATGCGCTGCGGCGAGGCCACCGCCGGTGATCGCGGGCAGGTTGACCGCTACGAACGGGCGGCCGGCGGCCCGTTCGCCGGCCGCGAACGTGTCCAGGAAGGCATTGCCGGCAACGTAGTCACCTACCGCGCCGGCCAGGCCGGGCAGTACCGACGAGACCGAGGACAGCGCGATCACCAGCGGACGCCGGTCGCCGAGCGCCCGCGCCAGCAGGATCGTTCCCCGTGTCTTCGCGGCCAGGCCGGCGGTGATCTCCTCCGCGGACTTGGCGCGCAGACTGCCCGGCCGGGCCACACCGGCCGCCTGGATCACGATGTCGAAGTCACGGCCCGCCACCAGGGCGACGACGTCCTCCTCGACGGTCACGTCGGTCACCCGGTAGTCCACGGTCGCACCGAGTTCGCGCAGTTCGGCCAGGAGAGCGGCCGGTTCGGCGGAGCGCCCGGCGAGCAGTAGCCGGGGCCGGCCGCGGCGGGCCAGGTGCCGGGCGATCTCCGCACCGATCGCGCCGGCACCGCCGACGATCAGATAGCTGCCGTCCGACGGCGGGACCAGCGGGTCACCGGGCGCCGCACCCGCCGCCCGCCTTCCGACACCGGCGGCCGGGGTGAACGAGCGGATCAGGCGGTGGCCGTTGCGCCGGACGATGATCTCGGCGGGGCCGGGGGCCGGCGGGCTGATGCCCTCCTGTTCCAGGGCGGTCCGCCGTGCCTCTTGCGAGTCGGCGGAGCTGAGGTCGAGGATCCGTACCGATGCATGGGGGTTCTCGTCGGCGAAAGCCATCGCCAGGCCGGACCAGACCGCGTGCCGGGGGTCCGGCTGGTTGTCGCCCGTGGCGAACAGATCGCGGGTGACCAGCAGCAGGAACCCGTTGCGGGGTGCGGCGGTGACGGCCGCGAGCGCGTCTTCGGCCTCGGTGGAACCGGCGATCACCACCGTCGCGCCGGCCGCCGGTTCGGACTCGGGCAGCGGGCACCGGATCCAGGTGGGAACCGTCAGCGCCGGCCCGGGCCGATCGGTGACCCAGAAGCGGCGGCGCTGGAAGGGGTACGTCGGCAGGTCCACGCGACTGGTGCCGGCGTCCAGGTGGGCGCGGTTCAGGGCGGCGCCGCGCAGCCACAGAGCGCCGGCCGTCTCCAGGATCGCGGTGGCGTCATGGCCTGCCGGGAGAACGGTCGTCTCGCGTACCAGAGGAGAAAGGGTGACCGACGCGCCCACCTCGACCATCGTGTCGAAACCGGCCGCGCGCAGCCGGTCGGTGGCCTCCGCGAAACGGACCGGGCGCACCGCGTGCGCCGCCAGATAGGCGCCGTCCCACGCCGCGTCCCACTCCCCCGTCACCGTGCTGAGCTGCGGGATCGTGGCCGGGCGTATGGGCGGCGACAGGCGCGCGAGGACCTCGGCAACCGGGCCCATCGCCGGTGAGTGGAAGGCGTGCGAGACCGCGAGCCGGCGGGTCGTGACGCCGTGCGCCGTCAGGCGGGCCGCGACGCTGTCGACCGCGTCGCGCGGACCGGCGAGAACCACCCGGTGCGGTGCGTTCACCGCGGCGACGACGATGCCCGTCGGCAGGGTCCCGAGCAGTCCGGTGATGTCGGTGGTGGAGGCGGCCACCGCGAGCATGGCACCCGGCTCGGCCAGCGCGGCGGTGAGGCGGCCCCGTTCCGCGGCGAGCAGCACGGCCTCGATCGCGGTCAGCCGCCCGGCGGTGACGGCGGCCGCCAGTTCGCCGAGGCTGTGCCCGGTGACCGCGTCCGGCCGGATGCCGTAGGCGGCCAACTGCGCGGCCTGCGCCACCCCGAAGGCGACCACCAGCGGCTGGGCGACCTCGGTGCGGGCCAGATCGGACATCGGGACGGTCGGGTCGATGCACCATTCGACCAGCGAACGGCCCGCCACCGGGCCGGCCGCCGCGGACACGTCGTCCAGGACGGCGCGGAAGACGGGAGCGGTGGCGTACAGGTCGGCGCCCTGGCCGGGACGCTGCGTACCCTGCCCGCCGAAGAGGAACACCACCCGGGCGGTACGGGCGGGCAGCGGCGCGGGTTCCGCTGAGGCGAGCCGCTCCAGCAGATCATTCCCGGTCACCAGGGCCATTCGGTACGGGCCGTCGTCGCGCGCGGTGGACGCGGTCGCGCACACGTCCGCCATCGGCTGCCCGGGATGCCCGCGCAGGTGGTCCGCCAGTTGCGCGGCCACCGTCCGGAGCCCGGCCGCGGACCGTGCCGACAGGGTCAGCAGATGTGGCCCGCCGGAACTCACCCGCCGGGTGGCCGTCTCCTCCGCCGCTGCCAGGATCACGTGGGCGTTCGTTCCCCCGAACCCGAAGCCGTTGACGCCCGCGACGAGCGGCCCCACCCAGGGGCGCCGTTCGGTGACCACCTCGAACCCGGCCCCCGCCAGGTCGAACCGCGGCGACGGACGGTCGTGATGCAGCGACGGCGGCAACTCCCGGTGCTGAAGGGCCAGGATGACCTTCACCAGCGCGGGCATACCGGCCACGTTGAGCAGGTGACCGATGTTCGTCTTCACCGAACCGAGCAGCCGGGGACGGCCGTCCGGGCGAGGTGGGAACGCGTACGCCAGGGACCGCGCCTCGATCGGATCACCGACCGCCGTGCCGGTGCCGTGCGCCTCCACATAGGTGACATCGGCCGGATCGACACCGCACTCCCGGTACGCGTCCGCGATCACCTCACGCTGCAGCAGCGGATTCGGCGCCATCAGGCTCAGCGAACGGCCGTCGTTGTTGACGGCGCTGCCCCGTACCACCGCGAGCACCCGATCGTCACCGGCATCGGCCAGCCGGGTCAGAACCAGCGCCGCCCCGCCCTCACCGGGCACGAACCCGTCGGCATCCGCCGCGAACGCCCGGCACCGGCCGGTCGGCGACAGCGCCTGCGCGGCGGTCAGCAGCGCTTCACCGGTGGCGGTCAGGTTCAGGTTCACCCCGCCCACGATGGCTACGTCACAGTCGCCGGCGGCCAGGCTGCGCCGTGCCAGATGAAGCGCGACCAGTGCTGATGAGCAGGCGGTGTCGACCGCGATGGCGGGGCCGCGCAGGTCCAGCAGATGCGCCACCCGTGCCGCGATCAGGTTCCGCAGGACGCCGGTCAGCGCGAACGACCCCTTACCCCCGAGCGCGCTCCCGGCTCCAGCCGCCGCTCCGGCTTCGGCTTCGGCTTCGGCTTCGGCTTCGGCTTCGGCTTCGGCTTCGGCTTCGGCTTCGGCTTCGGCGATGATCTCCGGGTAGCTGCTCTCGCCTACTGCGGCGAACACGCCGATCTTGCGGGTTTTTCGGCGCGGGCCGGCGTATCCGGCTCGTTCCAAGGCCTCGTGCGCGACCTCCAGGAAGATCCGCGCATGAGGGTCGAGAAGCCGCGCCTCATCATCCTCGATCCCGAAATATCCGGCATCGAACGACGCGGGATCCGTCAGAAACGCCCCGTGCCCGCCCCCAGCCCACCGGGTCACGGGAGTGACGCTGTCCCGTCCGGCGACGAGGTTCGCCCAGAACTCCTCCGGTGTGTCCGCCCCCGGGAACCGGCACGCCATCCCGACAACCGCCAACGCTCCCTCCCCGCGGCCGCCGGCCACCTCAGCGCCCTGCCCGCGGGTCCCGGCCACCTCGGCGTCCTGCTCGCGGGCTCCGGTCACCTCGGCGCCCTCCCCGCGGGTGCCGGTCACGACCGTCGTCGATTCCTCCCGCTGAGCCGCCTCCGAAAGGCAGCAGACGTTCCCGCAACGTCCGGCCTCAGGTTCGCCGGGACCGTTCCGCACCTCGTCATCGGCCCCTCCCCGCCCGGATGACTCAGCACCGTCACCTTGCCTGGCCCCCCGCACTGAAGCGCCGTCACCTTGCCCGGCTGCCCGCACGGACCCGGCGGCACCGCGGGCCTCACCATCGCCTCCCGGACCGACGACTGCGGCCACTCCGTCGGCCAGCAACCGATCGGCGAGAGCCGGAACGGTTGCACAATCCCGGAGCAACACCGGATCGAAGGTACGGCCGAACGCGTCCTCCAGCCCCGCCAGCACCTCCATCGCCCGCAACGAGGAACCACCGATCGCCAGGAACCGATCGTCCGGCCCGATCGTGTCCGCAGGCACCCCGAGCACCCGCGCCCAGATCTCCCGAACGGCCCGCTCCACGTCAGCCCGCCCCAGCGGGACCACGTTCCCGCCCGGGTTCTCCCGCACAGCCGACAGTCCGTAACCCGCCGCCGCCCCAAGACCCAGCTGGCCCCCACCGCTGTCTCCGGCCGCTTGAGACAACGGTGACAACCAGCCAGAACCAGCCAGCTGGCCCTCACCGCTGTCTCCGGCCGCTTGAGACAACGGTGACAACCAGCCAGAACCAACCGGCTGGCCGTCACCGTCGCCTCCGGCGGCCTGAGACAGCGGTGGGAACCAGCCAGAACCAACCGGCTGGCCCTCACCGTCGCCTCCGGCGGCCTGAGACAGCGGTGAGGGCCAGCCGGTGCCAGCCGGCTGGCTGTCAGCGTTGTCTTCGGCGGCCTGAGACAGCGGTGAGGGCCAGCTGGGGAGATTTGGATCGCGGCGGGCGGTGAGGGGCGGGGGACCCGCGGAGGGGGGCGCGGGAGGAGAAGTGCTGACAGCAGGTGGGGTGGCGGGCGTGGGCGTATTGGCGGGCGTGGGTGGGGTGAGGGCTGCGGCGAGGCGGTCGCGTAGGGGGTGGCGGCGGAGTTTGCCGCTGGTGGTCCGGGTGAAAGCGCCGTTGGGGAGGACCTCGACGCGGACGTCGTCGTGGGCCAGAGCCTCGGCGACCCGGGATCGGACGAGGGCGGGCAGGCCGGTCGGGTCGGGGCGGACGGTGGGGGTGGCGAGGAAGACCGCCACACGTTCGTGGCCGGAGACGGGGTCGGTGGCTCCGACGACGGCTATCGGGCCGGGCGCCAGACCGGGCGTTGCGGCGGCCACCTCCTCCAGGTCGGCGGCGTGGAAGTTGCGGCCGTTGATGAAGAGGACGTCCTTGTGCCGGCCGGTGATCACCAGACGGCCCTCACGGAGGAAGCCGGTGTCTCCGGTGCGGAGCCATTCACCGTCGAAGGCGGCGGCCGTCGCGGTGGGATCCCGGTGATAGCCGCGGGTGACGTTCGGGCCCCGCACCTGGACGTGCCCGACGAGGCTGTCCTCCAGTACCGCTCCCTCGTCGTCCACGATGCGCAGCTCGCAGCCGGGCACCGGATGGCCGACGTCCATCAGCAGTACCACCCCGGAGTGATCCGCGGCGTCAGGTGAAGGGGCGGCGGGCCCGGAGAACGCGAGGGCGGACGACGCGGCAGCGGACGACGCCGGGGCCGGCGACGTCCCGAGGGCGGGAGCGGCAATGCCTCGCGAGAGGGCGGAGAAGGTCACCTCGGGGGAGACGGCCGGGAAGGTCTCCTCCGGCGAGACGGCCGGGGCGGCCACCCCCGGGGAGAGGGCGGGGAAGGCCTCGCCTCGGGAGGGGGCGGGGAGGGCGACTCCTCGGGAGAGGGCGGCTCGGCTGAGTGCGACCGGGGTGGCCGGTTCGCCGAGCGGGGGGCAGGCCACCGCAACGGTCGCCTCGGCCAGGCCGTAGACCGGCTGCATCGCTCCGGGCCGCAGGCCGGTGGGCGCGAGGCGGGTGGCGAACGTCTGCCAGACCGACGGGGAGATGGGTTCGGCGCCGACCATCAGGAGGCGGACGCTGGTCAGGTCCAGGGAGTCGAGTACCGGCTGGGGGACCCGGCGGTTGACCAGGGACAGGGCGAAGTTGGCGGCGGACAGGACGGTGGCCCGATGGTCGGCGGCGGTGCGCAGCCACAGTTCGGGGCGTTTGGCGAAGGCCAGCGGGGTGATGCGGACCTGGCGGCACCGGGCGTACAGGGGGGCCAGGTGGGTGCCGATCAGGCCCATGTCGTGGAAGTACGGCATCCAGGTCACGAACACGTCGTCGCTGGTGAGGGCTCCGGCTCGGGTGGCCTGGGCCAGGTTGGCGAGCACGTTGGCGTGGGTGAGTTCCACGCCTTTGGGTGCGCCGGTGCTTCCCGAGGAGAACTGGAGGAAGGCGAGGTCGTCCGGCCGTACCGGATGAGGGGTCGGCAACGGCAACGCGGAGCGGAGGTCGCGGGCGGACAGCAGGGTGCCGCCGGGGGTCGCGGTGTCGCCCGCCAGGGGCGGGCCGTCGAGGTGGCGCCAGACGGCGGCGAGGCGGTGCGGCTCCGGTGGGAGAGGCACGGGTACGGCACCCGCGACGATCGCGCCCCAGAAGAGGCCGAGGAAGTCCACCCCGTCTTCGGTGACCACCGGGAGGGGGTCGCCGGGCGCGACGCCCGCCTCGCGCAGGCCGCCGCCGATGCGCAGCGCGTCGGCGAAAAGCTCGGCGTAACTGACGAAACGGTCCGCGTGAACCATGCCTTGACCTGGTGCGATGGTCGCGGCTCGGGTCAGCACATCGGTCAGCGTCATGATCATGAGCCTATCGACGGATGCAACCCTCAGTGTCCGCCGGATGTCCGATCGTGAGGACGTGCCGCATCTGTTCCTGCTGGCCAACCTCGTCATCATGGTCGCCTACGCGGCGATCATGGTGTCGATCGTGGTGCCCGTGCACCGGGCCGGACAGCTGGGGTCGAACAAGCTGGCCACCGCGACCGCGATCATCTTCTTCAGTTGCGCGGTCGGGCACGGTCTGCATGCGGCGATGGCCTGGCAGGCGCTGATGGTGCTGAACGGGGCGCACCCGCACGGTGCCGATCCGGGCTGGTCGTCGGCGTCGGCGATCTGGGACGCGGGCACGGCGGCGGCCGGCGTCTACTACTGGACGCTGCGGCGCGGGTACGGGGTGCTGCTCCAGAAGGGTGCGATCTACGTCGACCCGTGGGGGCAGTGGCGGCTGGACGAGGCGGACGCGCGGGAGCGGGCGGCGCGGGATCTGGCCGCCGCGAACCAGGCGACGCTCGCGACGATCGTCGAGGACAGCGCCGACGCGATCATCGGGCTCACCCCGAACGGGACGATCAACGCGTGGAACGGCGGGGCGGAACGGATCTTCGGCTGGACGGCGCGGGAGGTGCTCGCCCAGCCGGCCACCATCTTCGCCGACGCGGCCGGGATCGGGCAGCAGGCGGACATGCTGGCGCGGATGCGGGCCGGGGAGGGCAGTTTCTCGTACGAGGGACGCCGGATCCGCAAGGACGGCAGCCCGGTCGACGTGGCGTTCACGGTCACCCCGGTCACCGACCCGGCAGGCGGGGTGATCGGGGTGTCGGTGATCGCCCGGGACGTGTCCGCCGAGAAGGAGGCCGCCGAACGTCAACGGGCCGTGCAGGAACGCAGTGACCAGGCGAAACGGATGGAGAGTCTGGGAAACCTGGCCGGCGGGGTGGCACACGACTTCAACAACATCCTGGCGATCATCGCGAACTACACGGACTTCGTGATCGACGAGACCCGGGAGCTGCCGCACGTGCAGGCCGATCTCGCCCACGTGCGGACCGCGGTGGACCGGGCCACCAGCCTGACCCGGCAGTTGCTCACGTTCACCCGCGGCGATGCCATCCAGTTGCGCGACGTCGACCTGAACGCCTCGATCGCCGAGGTGCACGCGGTGCTGGAACGCACGATCGGCGAGCACATCACGCTGATCGCGGTGCCGGCGCCGGCGCCGCTGTACGTGCACGCCGACCCCGGCCAGGTGCACCAGATCCTGCTGAACCTGGCGATCAACGCGCGGGACGCGATGCCGGACGGCGGCACCGTGGTGCTGGAGGCGAACGTGGCGGCCCTGGACGGCGAGGAGCTGAACATGCAGCCGCCGCTGCCGGCCGGGACGTACGCCCGGCTGCTGGTCAGCGACACCGGTGAGGGCATGGCACCGGAGACGGCGGCGCGGATCTTCGAGCCGTTCTTCACCACGAAACCGCGGGGCCGCGGGACCGGGCTGGGGCTGGCCACCGTCTACGGGATCGTCGCCGAGGCGGGCGGCAGCATCAACGTCTACTCCGAACCGGGGGTGGGCACCACGTTCCGGATCTATCTGCCGATCTCGACCGCGACCGGGCCGGCACCGGAGCCGGCCCACACCGACAGCCCGCCGCAGGGGGACGGGCGGACCGTGCTCGTGGTCGAGGACGAGGTGCCGCTGGCCCGGATCATCACGCGGATCCTGACGAACGGCGGCTACCGGGTCCGGACCGCGGTCAACGGCGCCGAGGGGCTGCGGGTCTTCCAGGAGCACGGCTGCGACCTGCTGCTCACCGACGTGATCATGCCGGAGATCACCGGGCCGAAGCTCGCCGAACTGGTCCGTCGCGAGCGGCCGGACCTGCCGGTGCTGTTCATGTCCGGCTACAGCAACGGGCTGCTCGGCACGACGCATGTGCTCGACGAGGGGATCGCCTTCATCGAGAAGCCGTTCACCAGCGGGGATCTGCTGCACAGGGTATTCGCCACGATGTCACATGACATCTGTCATTGAGGATCGCTGACAGCGGCGACTGCCCCTCGCGCTCCGGAACACCAACCATGAACACATGAGCACACAGACGATCGAGGTGGATGGCCTCCGCCAGCGGTACGGGGACTTCGAAGCCGTCCGGGGTATCGACTTCAGCGTCGCGAGCGGGCAGCTGTTCGCCCTGCTCGGCACGAACGGGGCCGGCAAGACGACCACCATGGAGGTGCTCGAGGGATTCCGGCCGGCCGCTTCGGGGAGTGTGCGCCTGCTGGACGCCGATCCCTATCGGCACCGGCGGGCGCTGCGGCCACGGGTCGGGATCATGTTGCAGGAGAGCGGACTGATCGGCGATCTCACCGTGGCCGAGACCGTCTCGCTCTGGCGTGACCTGCATGCGCGGCCGCTTCCCGCCTCCTCGGTGCTGGACCAGGTCGACCTGACCGAGAAGTCCGGCACCGCGGTACGGCAGCTGTCCGGTGGGCAGAAACGCCGCCTCGACCTGGCGCTGGCCATCGTCGGCCGGCCCGAGGTCCTCTTCCTCGACGAGCCCACCACCGGCATGGACCCGGAGGCGCGGATCGGCACGTGGCGGCTCATCCAGGAGCTGGTCGCCGGCGGTACGACCGTGCTGCTCACCACCCACTACCTCGAGGAGGCCGAGCGCCTCGCCGACCGGATCGCGATCATGCACCGGGGCGAGATCCGGATCGCGGGGACGGTGCCCGAGGTGGTGTCCGGCCACGGTGACCGGATCGCCTTCCGTGTCCCGGCGCACATCCCGATCGACGCCCTGCCGCTCCTCGACGGCCTGCCACCGGAGATCACCGTCGCCGACGGCCTGCCCACCGCCCGGTGGACGGTGACCGGCGGCGACCCGGACGGGCGTGCGCACCGCGCGGTGGCGGCGCTGCTGGCCTGGGCGGTCGAGCAGAGCGTCACGCTGGACCGGCTGTCGGTCCGTCCCGCCTCCCTCGAAGACGTGTTCCTGAGCATCGTGGAGAACCAGTGAAAACCGACCTCGCGCACATCTACCGGCTGGCCCGGCTCGACCTGACGCTGATCTTCCGGAACCGGTCGGCGCTCACCAACGCCGTCCTCATGCCGCTCGCCGTCGCCGCGTTCCTGGTGTTCACCGCCGATCAGGCGGGCCGGGACAGCGTCGAGTACATCCTGACCGGGCAGATCGCCGGGCTGCTGATGTTCGCGCCCCTGGTCAACCTGGCCGGCTTCTACACCAGCCGCCGCGAGGAACTGGTCCTCAAACGGCTGCTCGGCGGTCCCGCGTCGGCGACCGCCATCCTCGGCGGCAGCGCGGCCGGTGCCACCGCGGTCTACCTGCTCCAGGCTCTCGCCGTCGTGATCGCGGCCGTGGTGATGGGCTTCGGGCTGCCCGGCAACCCGCTGCTCGTGCTGGTCGCCGCGCTCGGCGGGGCGGCGGTGTTCGCGCTGCTGTCGATGGCGATCTCCGGGTTGAGCTCGTCCGGTGAGCTGGCGCAGCTGGCGACCGTACCGGTGATGCTGGTCTGTCTGGTCCTCTCCCCCGTCATCGTGCCGGCCGAAGCCTTCCCGGAGCGGCTCCGGCAGGTCGCCGAATACCTGCCGCTGACCCCGGTCGCCGACCTGGTACGGGCCGGTTACGGTGCCGGCTTCGCGTGGTCGTCGCTGGGTCTGCTGGCCGCGTGGGTGGCCGTCGCCGCGCTGTTGGCCCGGCGGTTCTTCCGCTGGGACCCGCGGCGCGGCTGAAAGTTAGGGTGTCGACATGACCGGCGCTATCCAGCGGGCCCAGCGGATCACCATGTGGAGCCTCGGCTTCAGCATGCTCCTGGCATGGTTCGGCGCGGCGTCCGGTGTCGCCCTGTCGGCCGGCGCGGGCCAGGTGTCACCGCCGCGGATCGCCGTCGCCCTGGCGGCGCTGCTGGTCTTCACCTGGTCCGGCACGCGGCTGGTCCGCGCGGTGTCCATCTTCTGGCCTCGGCAGGCCCGCCGCAGCCGCATCGACACCGCGGTCTCCGGGGCGGCCGCCCTGACGGTGCTGGTCGTGCAGGACGCCCACCCGGCCGGCTGGGGCATGGTCGCGATCGCCTGGATCAGCCTGGTCACGGTCCGCACCTCCCGGGTCATGACGGTCGTGCTGGCGCTCGGCACCGTCGCCGTCACCGTCACCGTCAGCGCGGTCAACCCCGGTCCGGAGCCGGTGCCGGTCCTCGCGTCCCTGGCGATCTACGGTGCCCTGTCGCTGACCCTGCCGTGGGCGAACAAACTGTGGATCTGGATCCTCGACCTCACCGAGCAGGCGCACCACACCAAGGACGCCGAGGCGCGGCTCGCCGTCACCGAGGAACGTCTCCGGTTCGCCCGCGACCTGCACGACCTGGTCGGCCACAGCCTGTCGGTGATCGCCGTGAAGAGCGAGCTGGCCGGCAAACTCACCGCCATCGACACCGACCGGGCCGCCGAGCAGATGGCCGAGGTGCGCGCCCTCGCCCAGGACGGTCTGCGCCAGATCCGTTCCGCGGTGCGCGGTTACCGGATTCTCGACCTGGCCTCCGAGGTCGCCAGTGTGCGGGCCATTCTCGAAGCCGACGGCATCCGCTGCAAGGTCGACCTGCCGGACGGTGCCGTCGATCCGGAGGCGGCCGGTCCGTTCGCCTGGGTGGTCCGGGAGAGCGCCACGAACATCCTGCGGCACAGCACCGCCACCTGGTGCACGGTCACCCTGTGGGCCGCCGACGGATCCGCGGTCCTCGAGGTCGTCAACGACGGTGTCACGGCCGTCACCGCCGACCAGGCCGGCACCGGTCTCGCCGGCCTCGCCGAACGCCTCGTCGCCGTCGGTGGCACGCTGACCGCCCAGCCCACCGGCGACGGACGCTTCGTGGTCCGGGCCACCGCCCCGGCGGTTCCGGCTCCCGCGGCTCCGCGGTCCACGGCTCCCTCGCCCCCGGTTCCGCCACCCGGTCCGGCGTCGGCCGTCCTGTCCATCGCGCCCGGGGAGACCGCATGATCCGCGTTCTGCTCGCCGACGACCAGCACCTCATCCGGGAGGCGCTGGCCATGATGCTGGACTTCGAGGACGATCTGACGGTGGTGGCCCAGTGTGGCCGCGGTGACGACGTGCTGCCGGCCGTCGCCGCCCACGACCCGGACGTGATCGTCCTGGACATCGAGATGCCCGGCCTCGACGGCCTCACCGTCGCCGAACGGCTCCCGGGCCGCGCCATGCTCATCCTCAGCACGTTCGCCCGGCCCGGGTATCTGCGCCGCGCCATCGCCGCCGGCGTGCGCGGGTTCATCCCGAAGGACGCCTCCAGCGCCGAACTCGCCGAGGCCATCCGCCGGATCCACGCCGGTGGCCGCTATCTCGACCCGGAGCTGGCGGCGTCCGCCATGATGGCCGGCGAGAGCCCGCTCACCGACCGCGAACGCGACACCCTGACCCTGGCCGCGTCCGGCGCCTCGGTCGCCGACATCGCGGCCCGGCTGCACCTGAGTGAGGGTACGGTCCGCAACTACCTGTCGAACGCGATGACCAAACTCGGCGCCCCCAACCGGCTGACCGCGATCCACCAGGCCCAGCGGATGGGATGGATCTGACCGCCTCAGTCTGCCGCCGCGTTGAAGGCCTTGATCCGCTCGGGAAGGTCGGTCAGCGTGTCGATTCGCATCGTGGTCTCCAGTTCCACGCGGGGATCACCCTGGTGGATGTAGGCCCACGGCCCCCGCCGGATCAGCGCCGTCCGGAAGCCGGCGGCCGCGGCGGGCAGCACGTCGTTCTCCAGGCGGTCGCCCACGTAGAGGGTCTCCTTCGCATCGAACGGCACCCGCGACGCGACGGCGTGGAAGAACGCGATGTCCGGTTTCGACACGCCCCAGTCGTCGGACGTCCCGATCAGATCGATGGGCAGGTTCAGGGCCCGCAGATCACCGCCGGCGCGTACCGGCTGGTTGCCGGCGATCCCGACCCAGAGCCCGGCCGCCCGCAGAGCGGTCAGCGCCGGCCGCGCGTCCGGGTAGAGGTCGTCCTCCCCGAATCCCTCGGCCTGCCCCGCCGCCGTCCGTCTCGCCCGCTCCGCGGCCAGGTCGAACCCCGGCCGCAGCAGCTCGAACGTCTGCCGATGATCGAGCCCGGCGGCGATCACCGACCCGAACACCGCCGAGAAGGTGTGCCGCGGGACCCCGATCCAGTCGGCCCACTCCCCGAAGATCCGGGTCTCGTCCACCAGGCACTCGCCGACATCGAAGACCACCGCTCGGATCATGCCGTCAGCTTAGGCGGACGGTGCCGGGCGGCCGGGACGCGCCGTGGCGGTCAGGCGGGTTTGAGTTCGACGGGGATGCCGTTCAGGACGCTGTTGCCGGAGAGCGGGTCGATGACCAGCTCGTCGGTGAGGATGTTGGAGTTGACACCGGGGGCGGTGGCGGCGACGGACAGGCGGGTTCCGGGGGCGTCGTGTCCCCAGCCGTGCGGGAGGCTGACGACGCCCGGCATGACGCGATCGGTGATCTCCACGCGGACGGTGACGGTTCCGGCCCGCGAGGTGACCTGGGCGGGTTCGCCGTCGGTGAGCGACAGGCGGTCGGCGTCGGCGGGGCTGACCTGGAGGGTGCAGCGGTCGCGGCCCTTGATCAGGGCGGGCACGTTGTGCATCCAGCTGTTGTTCGACCGCAGGTGACGGCGGCCCACGAGGACCAGGTCGTCGTGGCGGCGGGTGAGGGCGGCGCGCAGGCGGGCCGTCTCCAAGACGAGTGGGGGCACGACGAGTTCCACCGTTCCGGACGGGGTGCGCAGCACCGACGGGATGCGCGGGCGCAGCGGGCCGAGGTCGATGCCGTGCGGGTTGTCGATGAGCTTGCGCAGGTTGAGCCCGTCCGGGTCGGCGCCGAAACGGTCGCCGTAGGCGCCCGACCGCAACGCCACGTCGAGGAGCCGCTCGGCGGGGTGGTCGCCGGTGACCCGGTCGTGCAGCTCGGCGGGGACCTTCTGGAGAGCCTGCTGGAGCAGCAGGTCGTGCAGCGGAGCGGCGTCGGTGTCGGGTTGCCCGGAGATCATCAGGGTGAGGCGGGCGAGGATGTCGCATTCATCGGGTACGGACTCCTCCGGCGGCAGGACCGGCGGGGAGTACGCCGCGAAGTTGCGCACCGCCAGGGCCAGGAACGAGAAGTCGTAGTGGCCCTTGCGGGCGGCGTCGGTCGGCGGCAGCACCACGTCGGCGTGCCGGGTGGTCTCGTTCAGGTACGGGTCGACGCTGACCATGAAGTCCAGTCCGGCCACGGCACGGTCCAGGCGGCCACTGTTCGGCGTGGACAGGACCGGGTTGCCGGCGATCGTGATCAGGGCGCGGACCTGCTCCTCCCCGGGCGTCTCGATCTCGTCGGCGAGGGTGGCGACGGGCAGTTCACCCTTGACCTCGGGCAGGTGGCGGACCCGGCTGTGCCACCGGCCGGTACGGAAGCCCCGGCCACGTTTCGCCTCGTCGGTGAGGTGCGGGGCGAGCGGGAACATCACGCCGCCCGGCCGGTCGAGATTGCCGGTCAGGATGTTGACCACGTCGACGAGCCAGCTGGTGATGGTGCCGAACTCGACGGTGCACGTGCCGATCCGGCCGTAGACGGCGGCGGCCGGAGCGGCGGCCAGCTCCCGGGCGAGACCGCGGATCCGGTCGGCGGGGACACCGCAGGCGTCGGCGACGAGTTCCGGCGCGAAGTCGGCGGCCAGGTCCCGTACCGACGACACCCCGGACACCTGTCCCGCGATGTCGCCCAGATCGACCAGGTCCTCACCGAACAGCGTGTGCACGATGCCGAACAGCAGGAACGCGTCGGTGCCGGGCCGGATGAACAGATGCTCGTCGGCGTGGGAGGCGGTCACCGTACGGCGCGGGTCGACGACCACGAAACGGCCACCGCGCGCCTGTAGCGCCTTGAGCCGGCCGGGGAAGTCCGCGGCGGTGGCGAGGCTGCCGTTCGACTCCCACGGGTTGGCGCCGAGGATCAGCATGAAGTCGGTACGGTCCACGTCGGGCACCGGAATGATCAGCGGATTGCCGAACAGGTAACCGCACGAGACGTGTTTCGGCATCTGGTCGACGGTGCTCGCCGAGTAGACGTTGCGGCTGCCGAGCGCGCGGAGCAGCGGGGAGATGTAGAGCCCGCCCGACATGGTGTGCGTGTTCGGGTTGCCGAGGTAGATCGCGAGGGCGTGTGGCCCGTACCTCTCGAGGACCGGGCGCAGACCGGCCCGGACCGCGTCGAAGGCCTCGTCCCAGGAGGCCTCGCGGCCGTCGACCAGCGGCTGCCGCAACCGGTCCGGATCGTGGGTGAGCTGCCCGAACATCGCACCCTTGGGGCAGATGAAGCCGTGGCTGAAGACGTGCTCGCGGTCGCCGCGGGCGCCGGTCACCCGGTCACCGTCGACGGTCAACTCGAGACCGCAGGCGGCCTCACAGAACGGGCATGTTCGGTACGCGGTCCGCACGGCAGCCTCCCGACGCTGGGTTACTCGCCAGTATCCTGCCATGCGTCGTGAAAGAACACCTCCACTGCCGGACATGAGACAGGGTGGACCTCGTGAACGTCGATTCGCGCCGGGCGCGGTTCGAGACCCTGGCACCGGCGGTGATCGACGCCGTCCGGCGCTATCTGGCACGGCGTACCGACCCGGCGACCGCCGACGACGTGCTCTCCGAGACGCTGCTGATCTGCTGGCGCCGCCTCGACGAGATGCCGGCGGAGCACCTGCCGTGGGCGTACGGGGTGGCCCGTCTCTGCCTGGCCAACGCCGAACGCGGACAGCGCCGCCAGTTCCGCCTGCTGGCCCGGATCTCCCGGCTCGACCCGCCGCCGCAGACCGTGGACGGCCCGGCGCCGGCCGACGACGACCTGGCCGCGGCACTGTGCCGGCTGCGGCCGGAGGAGGCCGAGATCCTGCGGCTGTGGGCGTGGGAGGACCTGGCGCCGGCCGGGATCGCCGTGGTTCTCGGGATCAGCGCGAACGCGGCGTCGATCCGGCTGCACCGGGCGAAGGAGAAACTGCGAAAGACCATGACCGCTTCCGGACATGAAGAGTCGACAGAGGGGAGCCGGCCGTGACCGACGACGACGATCTGCGTGCCCGACTGCGGCGTGCCGACCCGGCCGCGTCGCTGGAGCCGGCGTCCCCCGCCCAGGTCGCGCATCTTGTGGAGGAAGCCATGTCCAGCAGCACGAAGAAGTGGGCGCTGCCCGTCGCCGCGGCCCTGGTGCTGATCGCCGGTGGAGCCGCGTGGGCGGTGACCAGGCCTTCCGCGCCGGAGCCGACACCGGCGGTCGCGGTCTCCTCGCTGCCGGCCAGGGTCGTCGAACTCACCACCACCGGGGTCCAGGCGAAGTGCCGGGAACCGCAGCCCGAGCAGCTCGCCTCCTCCGCCGACTTCGCTTTCGAGGGCACCGTGCTGATGATCGACAACGGCCGGGTCACCCTGACGGTGTCGCGCGTCTACCGCGGGGAGGCGGCCGACGAGGTGGCCGTCGCCCAGGCGGGGGACAGCTCCGAGACCATGCTCGGCAGCGGAAAGTTCGAGAAAGGCAGGAACTACCTGGTGTCCTCGGCCGACGGCAGCGTCCTGATCTGCGGATACAGCGGCGAGGCCGACGCGATCGGTTTGCGGGACCTTTACGAAGCGGCTTTCTGAACCGGCTCCTCGACGACCGGGTGACGCAGGCCCGGGTGGTCCGCCGGCAGATTACGGCGGATCACCCACCAGCTCACCGCCAGGCATCCGGCGACCAGCGGACCGGACAGCACGACCCGGGCGGTGCCCAGGGCGGCCAGCTGTCCGGCCTGGTAGAGCGGCAGGAACACGGCCACCCGGATCACATACTGCACGACCCACACCCAGCTGCCCCGCGAATACGCCCGCAGCAGCGCGGGGTCACGCCGCCACCGGGTCCGCTGCCCCAGCACCGTGCCGACGACGATGCCGAGCAGCGGCCACCGGACGACGATGCTGATGATCCAGGCGAGGGCACTGGCCGCGTTGCTGAGCAGCTGCAACAGGAAGAAATTCTCCGCCTTGCCGGTGTACAGGGCGATCAGGGCGGCCACGCAGACCACGAACAGGCCGATCAGTACGGCCCGCGGTTTATCCCCTTTACGTAGTCGCCAGACGGACAGCCCGATCGCGACGATCACGGCGGCACCGGCCCCGGCCCAGATCGACTCACCGAAGGCCAGCCAGCCGGCCACGAACCCGACAGCGGGCAGCGACGCGTCCACCGCGGCCCGCCGCCCGTTCAGCAACTCCGCCAGCGATTCCGGCTGCGCCATGTCCACCCGCCCCTTATGAGGTTAGGGCAGCCTAACCCGCGCTCCCGCCACCGTCGACGTCAGGTGCCCTCCTGTCCGGCCCGACTAGAGCCGGGCCGCCTCCGCCTCGATCGTCGTGTCGTCGCCGTGGCCGGTGTGCACCACGGTCGACGGCGGCAGCGCGAACAACCGCTTACGGATCGAGTCGACGATCAGATCGCCGTCCGAGTAGGACCGGCCGGTCGCACCCGGCCCGCCGTTGAACAGGGTGTCGCCGGTGAAGACCGCACCCAGCTCCGCCGAGTACAGGCAGACGGCGCCCGGCGCGTGACCCGGCGTGTGCAGCACCTCCAGGACCGAACCGCCGACCTCGATGCGGGCACCGTCGGCCAGATCGATGTTCCACCACACGCCCGAGCCGTGGGTCAGCTCCCACAGCGGCCACTCCGCCGGGTGCAGCAGGATCGGCGCGCCGGTCCGGTCCCGCAGCGCAGGGGCGACCCGGACGTGGTCGTCGTGGGCGTGGGTGCAGACGATCGCCACCAGCCGGCGCCCGCCCACCACCGCGAGGATCGCGTCCGCGTCGTGCGGAGCGTCGATCACCACACATTCCTCGTCGTCGCCGACCACCCAGATGTTGTTGTCGACGTCGAAGGTCTGACCGTCCAGGCTGAAGGTGCCGGAGACGACACCATGATCCACACGCAGCATTCTCCGATTGTCCGCTAAGCACTTCGAGAAGCGGGAGCGTTACAGGGGCATGGCAGCGAACCGTTTCCAACCTGGCATCGAATCCGATGGCGGGAGGTTGCCGGCATCCGAACTCCGGACCGGGCCGCACCACGGTGAGAACAGTTCGTTCGAGGAGTTCGTCGCGGCACGGCTGGGCGCGCTGCTGCGCTACGCGACCGTGCTGACCTGCGACCCGCATCAGGCCGACGACATCGTCGGCGAGGTGATGGTCCGGGTCTCCGCACGGTGGCGGCGGATCGCCGTGATGGACCAACCCGAGGCGTACGTCAAACGCATGGTCCTCAACGAGTTCCTGTCCCTGCGCCGCCGGTGGGGGCGGGTCGTCCCGATGTCGCACGAACAGCTGGACACCCGGGCCGGCGCCGTCGACCCGCTCACCGAACGGCAGGAACGCGACGAGCTGATCCGCCGGGTCGGTGCGCTGCCGGCCCGCCAGCGCGCGGTGATCGTGCTGCGCTACTTCGAGGGCCACACGTTCGACGAGATCGCCGAACTGATGGGAAGCCGGGCGTCGACCGTACGGGCACAGGCGTCGACCGCCCTGGCCAAGCTCCGACTGGAGGTCACCGTCCGATGAGAGACGAAGAGAAGCTGCGCGACGCGCTGTCCACGATCGCCGGCCGGGCACCCGACCCGGGGCCGGTGGCGGCCGGGATCACGGCGCGGACCCGGGCCCACCGGCAGCGCCGGGGACTGCTGGTGGCGTCCGCGGCCGCGGTCAGCGGAGTGGGCGTGGCGGTGGCGGCCTGGCCGCGTACCCCCGCGCCGGTTCCCGCCCCGCAACCCGGCGTCCCGGCCGTCAGCGGTCCGCCGGCCGGCACCCGCGCCCCGATCGGCTACCGGCCGGCCTGGTTGCCCGCCGGATTCGCCGAGGTCAGCCGGATCGGCTCGGTGCCCGGCAGCGGCCCGGTGTCGCAGACCCGCTCCTGGCGGCGGGGCACCGGCCCGGACGACCAGATCCACCTGTTCCTGCTCCCCCGGTCGGCGTTCGACCCGGCCGGGTTCGACGCCGTCACCCTGGGCGGCCGCCGGGCGTGGGCGGCACCCGGCCCCGGCAAGGTCTGGGTCGAGGTGGACGACGGCCTGATGCTCAGCGTGTCGGTGGGCCGGTCGGACCGTACCGGGCAGGTGGCACGCCGGGTGGCGGCCTCGATCGAACCGGACCCGGGCGCGGTGGTGGCGGTGTCGCTGGCGTTCGGCTGGGTGCCGGACCGGTTCACCGGGACGGTGAGCGCCGGGCAGAGCGGCACGGCGGACCGCGCCGGCGAGATGCTCCGGCGCAACGGGAAGGACGGCGGGCGGGTCGCCGTCGAGGCGGAACTCGTCTGGGAGGTCTCCACGGCCAAGGGCGAACCGGTCACGCTGCGCGGCCTTCCCGGCGCGCTGTACCCGGGCGACCCGGACCGGGGCTGCCCCGACCTGCCCGCGGCCCACGTCACCTGCGGCGGGCTGCCGCCGTTCGCACGGGTCGAGGTGCAACCGGGCCGCCTGCTGCGGGTGACGATCGGACCGGGGTACGAGGTGGCCCGCGCCGAACTGACCCGGATCATCGAAGAGATCACCCTAGGCGCGGCGCCGGACACCTCCTGGCTGCCCCCGCGCTGATCAGTCGTCGTTCCGGACCCGCAGCCGGGGCGTTCCCCGGTCGCAGCCGGTCAGCTCGACCCTGACCCGGTCCCGTCCGCGGACCGACCGGAACTCACCCTCGTCGTCGTCCTGCTCGTGCACCTCGAACCCCTGGGCCGGCGACAGGGACAGGATCCGCCCGCACTCGGCGACCACGGTCCCGCCCGCCGTCGGGAAGGAACGGGCGGTGTTCCCCGCCGGCTGCGGGGACGGCTCCCCCGACGGGGTGGCCGAGGGTCCCACCGACGTCTGCGACGGTTCCGCGGACGTCTCCGCCAAGGCCCGCCGCACCTCGTCCTCACTGACCGGGGCACCCTGCCGCGACGTCAGCAGCCCCGACCCCACCAGGCCGATCCCGACCACACCGACCATCACCGCGAGGAACGCCGCGACGATCCAGCCGAGAGCGATGACCAGGGGTAGCCGGCCCAGCCGGTCGATGAGTCGCACCCGGCCACTATCCGTCGCCGGACACTAAGCCGGGCACCGGACACCGCTAAGGGAAGGTTAAGAACGGCCATTCCGTCGTGCCCGGCGGTTACCGTGCAGCCGTGGCGAGACTCCTGCTCATCGAGGACGACCCGGCGATCCGGACCACCCTGCTGCGTTCCCTGCGGGAGCGCGGGCACGCGGTGGCGGCGGCCGCCGCGGCCATGGAGGGGCTGCAGACCGCCCTCGCCGAGCGGCCCGACCTGATCGTGCTCGACCTGGGCCTGCCCGACCTCGACGGGCGGGAGCTGCTGCGCATGCTGCGCGCGGTCAGCCGCATCCCGGTGATCGTGGCGACCGCCCGCGACGAGGAGACCGAGATGGTCCGCCTCCTCGACGCCGGCGCCGACGACTACGTGGTGAAACCGTTCACCGCCGCCCAACTCGACGCGCGGGTCCGGGCGGTGCTGCGGCGCGGCTCCGGCGCCCCCGGGACCGCCCCGGTCCTGGAGGTGGGCGGTCTCCGCATCGACCAGTCGGCCCGCACCGTCACGCTGGACGGGGCGGGTGTCGAGCTGACCCCCCGCGAGTTCGATCTCCTGCATCATCTGGCGCTGCGGGCCGGGCAGGTGGTCACCAAACGGGAACTGCTCAGCGAGGTGTGGCAGGTGCCGTACGGCGGTGCGGACAAGACTGTCGACGTGCACCTGTCCTGGCTGCGCCGCAAACTCGGCGAGACCGCCCAGGAGCCGCGCTACCTGCACACCGTCCGCGGTGTCGGGGTCAAACTCAGCGGGCCGGCGTGAGAACCCGGCTGACGCTGCTGGTCGCGGCGACCACGGTGCTCGTGCTGCTGGCCTTCCTGGTGCCGCTGGCCGTGCTGGTCCGGCAGGTCGCCCAGGACCGGGCGCTGAGCCGGGCCGACGACGTGGTGCAGTCGATCGTCCCGCTGGCCGCCACCGGCGACACCACCGCGCTGCGGCTCACCGTCGAGGCGCAGACCGTCCCGGTCACCGTCTTCCTGCCGGACGGCGGCGTCCTCGGCACCCCGGCGGCACCCACCCCGGCGGTACACCTCGCCGCCGCCCGGCACGGCGCGCTGACCGTCACCACCGCCGCGGGCCAGGAACTGGTGGTACCCGTCGTCGGCGCCGGCGGTGCCACCGTCGTGATCCGCACCCTGGTCACCGACGCCGAACTCACCCGCGGCGTCACCCGCGCCTGGGCCACCCTCGCCGGTCTCGGCGTCACGCTCGTACTGCTCGGCCTGTTCGTCGCCGACCGCCTGGCCCGTACCATCACGCGCCCGATCAGCGAACTCTCCGCCGTCTCGCACCGGCTCGCCCGCGCCGAACTGACCGCCCGCGCCGACCCCTCCGGGCCCCCCGAGCTACGCGAGGTCGCCGGCGCCCTCAACCACCTGGCCGGCCGCATCCAGGACCTGCTCGCCGCCGAACGCGAACGTGTCGCCGACCTCTCACACCGCCTCCGCACCCCGTTGACCGCCCTGCGCCTGGAAGCCGAAGCCCTCCGCGACCCGGACGAGGCGGCCCGGGTCGCGGCCGCCGCCGACCAACTGGCCCGCGCGGTCACCGTCGTCATCGAACAGACCCGCCAGGCCGGCGCCCCCACTCCCACCGCCCCCGCCGGCTGCGACGCGACCACGGTGGTCGCGGCCCGCGTCGCCTTCTGGGCGGTCCTCGCCGAAGACACCGGCCGCCCCCTGCTCCAGCAACTGCCCCCGGGACCGGCGCCGGTCGCCGTCGCCGCCGACGACCTGGCGGCGGCCCTGGACGCCCTGCTCGGCAACGTGTTCGCCCACACCCCGGACGGCACGGCCCTCTCGGTGACCCTCACCGCCCATCCGGCCGGAGGCGCAACCCTGACCGTCGCCGACGACGGTCCCGGCTTCCCCGCCCCTGCGCCACCCCCTTCCTCCCCATCCCCTTCCGCGCCGTCCCCATCCCCTTCCGCGCCCTCCACCCCCTCGGCGCCGTCCGTTTCATCTGCTCCCTCGACGCTCGTCCCCTCATCGGCGCCCTCGGCGTCCTCCCGGCTCTCGGCGTCGTCCGCCTCGCTTACCGGAGGCGTCGCGCAGCGCGGCGCCTCCGGCGGCGGTTCGACCGGCCTGGGCTTGGACATCGCTCGCCAGGTGGCGAGCTCTTTCGAGATCAGTCCGCCGGGATCCGGCGGTGCGGTCGTCCGCCTGGAGCTTTCCGGTACGGAGAAACCGCCCAACTGACCGCCTGGACCGCGATCTGGTCGCACCCGCTGGAGTCGGTGCTGCCGCTCGAGCTGGTATTGGGTGCTGCCGGTCGACCTGGTAGCCGGTGCTGCCGACCGGGGTCGCCGATGACGCCGCTGAACTAACTCGAACTGCACAAAGCCGCAGGTAGGCGGGCACGGGCCCGTTCTCAACGGATTTCGTTCCTGCGTGTGGCGGGCCGGTGCGAGCGACGGCGAACTGCACCTGTGGCGTCTACCGCCCGCGGAGGGACGACCCGGCGCCGGTCTCAGCGGCACCGCCCGGGGGCGAATGGTCTGCGAGCGACGACCGGATCACACAAAACGCTTGTGTGGGCTGCTGTCGTCGCCATGACCCGGCTGAACGCACACGATCCCCGGATTGTGTGCGCCGGTGCGTGCCATGACGTATGGCCGAGCCCACGTTCAGCGATTGTGTTCGCTGACCAGCGTCGCCAACGGCCCCACCACTCGACCCTCGGGAGTTCGATCACCCCGGCCGAGATGGTCGGCGCTGCGGGAGCGGCAGCACGGCGGGAGGGTCATCACAGCGAGGGGGGACAACACGACGGGAAGGACGGAAGACTGGGGTACGCGGCTGGCATCACTGGCGCGGCGGCACGGCTCGCACGGTAGCGCCGCTCGCACGGCATCACCGCTGGCACGCGGGCATGGCGGGCACTGCGGGACCGCTTGCACGGGCGGCCCCGGTGGCACGGCCGGCACCGCGCACGGCAAGTACTGCTGGCACGGCAGACAGAGATTGTTCGTTAGCCACCGAATCGCCGCCAGGCCCGGACGGGCTGTTGCCGGGAGGCCCGCAACCAGCGAACCCGGCCTCGCGAGAGCGGAGCCGGATCAGTCCAGCCGGTTAACGGGAATCAGTCGTCGTCGCCCCCGCGGCGGCCGCCATTGTCATCGCCGCCGCGGCCGCGGTCGTCGCTACTGTGGCCACGGTCGTTGCGGTCGTGGGAGCCGTCGGTGCGGTGGCGGGTCACCTGGCCGGTGGCGGCGTCGACGTCGATGTCGTGCTCGACGCCGTTGACGATCACGTCGACGTCCCAGACGAGGCGCCCGTGCTCGGTCTCCCGTTCGATCGACGCGACCCGCCCGCCGCCGGCGGCCCGGACCGCGATCGCCGTCGCCTGCTCCGCCGTGACAGCCATCGCGCCTCCCGATGCCGAGGACGGACCCGGGCTCATCGAGTCGTCAGAACTCGACGGCGACGGGCCGACCGACGAGGACGAGTCGTCAGCCGAGGAAGGCGACGAGGAAGGCGACGAGGAAGGCGACGAGGACAGAGACGCCGAGGGCGAGAGGGAAGGCGACGACGACAAAGACGACGAGGGGCTCGGGTGGGACCGGCTCACGGAGGCCGCCGCCGGGCCGTTGTCGTCGGAACCGCCGTCAGCGAGTGCCGCACCACCGAATCCCAGCGCCGCCAGCAGTCCGGCCGTCAGCATCACCGCGGCGATGTTCTTCTTGACCTTCATCGTTCTCCCCCTCGGGTGGTTTCTCTCGTCCGGCGTTCCGGACAGGGAGAACCATCGCGGAAAGATCACTATGGGCACGCTGTGCGAACGTTAAGGCCCCGCTAACGCGACCGCAGGTGGGCGAGGATCCACGCGGCCGGCGCCAGCAACCCGGCCGACACGAGCAGGGCGACGGGAATCGACGTACGCCCGGCCAGCGCACCCAGGAGCGGGATCACGGCCGACACGCTAGTCCGGCTACTCTCCCCGTACCCATGAATATTTCTCTTCCGCGTGTGTCCTGTGCCGTGCTGCTGCTGGCCGGCGGGTGTGCCGCACCAGGCACGGTGCCCGAGCCGGAGACCGGGCGGTCCACACCGGCCCGGCCGGCGCCGTCGGTGTCCGTGACCCGCAGTCCCGATCCGGTGCCCCGGTGCATCGACGGGCTGGAGATCTCCGTCGGTGAGGGGGACGCCGCGTCGGGGCTGCGCGTCGTGGGTCTTCAGCTGCGCAACTGCGGCGGGAAGCCGTACCGGATCAAGGGTTATCCGGAATTGAGCATCCTCGATGAGGATCGGAAGCCGCTCGACGTGCGCGTCCTGCGCGGTATCGGCGAGGTCACCGCGCTCCCGCCGTGGGAGGTGCAGCCGAAACAGGAGACGCTGGCTCCCGGCGAATCGGTCAGGGCCCTGCTGGCGTGGCGCAATCTGACGACCGACGCGGAGACGGTGGCGGTCGGTGAGTTCGTGAGCGTCGCCGCGGGCGCGGGGCAGTCACGGCACCTTCTCGCCCTGCACATCGACGCCGGCAACACCGGCAAGGTAGCGATCAGCCCGTGGATCAGCGGCACCTGAGGAGAGGGCACCGAACGTGGGCAGTCATGCCGAACTGGGCGATACCGTCCAGCCGGCCGAGGAGGAACAGCACAGTGACCTGACGCCGGGTGAGGTCCGGCTGCGGCGGCTCCTGGCCGTCGGTGGCGTCGTCGCCCTGGTCGTCGGGCTGCTCGTGTTCGTCCCCCGGCTCCTGCGCACCGGTCCGCCGCCACACTGGGAGCCGCCGGGCTGGGCGGCGACGGTGTTCCCGTTTCAGCCGTCGTGGCTGCCGGACGGATCGCATGAGCCGGAGGTCTTCCGCGGCGGCCCGGCGGTGACGGTGCAGTACTGGTACGGCGGCCGGCGCACACTCAGCGCGCAGGTGACCGCCCAGCGTCCGGAGTGGGATGCGGACCGCACCGAGGAGCACCCGTCCGACATCGGTGGCAGACCGGCGACGGTGCGGACCGCGCCGGACTTCGTGGGGGTGCTCTGGCAGCTCGCCGACGGCCGCTGGCTCAAGGCCGACGGCACCGGCACGTGGACCGAGGACGAGGTCCTACGGTTCGCCCGCGGACTCGGGCCAGGCGCCGTGCCGTCCTCGCCGCCGTTCACGTTCGCCGAGGTGCCGCCCGGTCTCACCCTGCAGCAGCAGAGCCCCTGGAGCATGTGCCTGGCGTCTCCGGAGGCCGCAGCCGAGGTGGTCGGGCCCACCGGGATCTGCGTCGAGCTGCCCCGGTCGGTGGGGCGGATCCAGCCGCTTCCGGATCCGGAGACGGTCACCGTCGCCGGCCGGACCGCGCGCTACCAGGAGAGCCGGGCCGGTGGCGAGATGCAGGTCGACCTCGGCGACGGCCGGACGCTGCTCGTTCAGTGGGACGAGTCCATCCGCATGGATCGGGACGAGGTGATCCGCTTCACTGCGGCGACGAATCCCGCCGGGAGGTAAGCGGATCCGGCTCGCCGCGGCGTCCTATGTGCGACGGAGGGAACCGACGGCGGGAGACGCAGTTGCACAGCGGTTTCGAGGATTATGTGCGGGCCCGGGGGGACGCGCTACGGCGGTTCGCCTACCTCATCTGCGGCGACCGGCACCTCGGCGAGGACCTTGTGCAGGAGGTGCTGGTCAAGGCCTATCGCCGGTGGCCACGGATCGAGGCCGACCAACCCGACCGCTACATCCGTACGGCACTGGTCCGCTCGCATGTGTCCTGGCTGCGCCTGCGGTCCAACGGGGAGCGCCCCGGAGCCGTGCCGGACGAGCCCGCCTCCGGTGACTTCGCCGAGGGGCAGGCGCTGCGCGACGAGCTGTGGACCAGGCTCGGCGGGCTCACCCGGGCCCAGCGGGCGGTCATGGTGCTGCGCTACTACGAGGATCTCGACGACCGGCAGATCGGCGACGTGCTCCGGTGCTCGCCCAGCACGGTGCGGGTGCACGCCGCCCGCGCACTGGCCCGGCTGCGGGCCGACCTGACGACGGCCACGATCGAAGGGGCGAAGCCATGACCCTCGAGGAAGACCTGCGGGTCACTCTGCACGACCGGGCCGCCGCGGCGAGGCCGCCGGCCGACGATCTCCTGACGGAGGTGACCCTCGGAGTCCGTCGTGACGTGCGCCGCCGGCGGCTGGTGGCCGGCGGGGCGGCCGTCGCGGTCGTGGCCGCGGCTCTGGCCGTGCCGCTGCTGCGCCACGACGACGACCGGCCGCGACCGTTGCCGGCGGCGTCTCCCCCGCTCGCCGACGACTGGGACCGCGGCCCGTGGACGCCGTCCCCGTTCTTCTCGCTGCGACCAACCTGGGTGCCCGCCGACCTGGGGACCGGGCCGGAGGTGCTCCAGCTGGGATACAACGAGGTCCTGCAGTACGAGAAGGACGGCGACGTGCTCTCCGCCGAGACCGGTCCCCAGGAGCCGGGCTGGGGGGCCGAGACGACCGGCGAGCACACCGCGGACGTGGGCGGGCAGACGGCGATCGTGCGTACCGCCGACGACTACGACGGCGCCGGGCCCGGTGACCGCTTCATCGCCGTCCGGTGGAAAGTGCCCCCCAGCGACCTGTGGGTGCAGGTCACCAGCTTCGGCGGCCATACCGAGGCGGAGGTGCTGCGGTTCGCCCGCGGGCTCGACGGCGGCACCGGCTCGGTCGCGGGGACCAGTCCGGCCCCGTTCACGTTCAGCGTCTGGCCACCGCGGATGACCACCCAGCATCAGAGCCCCACCCAGGTCTGCCTGGTCGGTCAGGAGCAGCAGCTGCAACGGCAGCCCGAGGGGTTGTGCGTCCTGGTGACGGAGGAACCGTTCGCCCCCGGCACGGACGGTGAGCGGCTGACGCTGGCCGGCCGCGACGCGGAGCTGCACCTCGACGCCGGTTCGCTGACCGTCGACCTGGGCGCCGGCCGGCTGCTCTCCGTCACGTGGGACCCGGAGACGATCCCCCTGAGCCGCAACGACGTCCTCCGTTTCGCGGGCGGGATCACCTACCACGGGTGAATCGCCGGATGGGACCATGAGCGGGTGGATCTTCGTGTCGAGCCCTGGCAGCGGCCCGCTCATCACCCCTCCGGCCGGGAGGCGGCCGTGCTCCTGGTCGTCTTCGCCGCCGATGAGGTGCTGACCGGGCTGGACCTCACCGGCGTGGTTCCGGCGACGGCTCCGGTGGACGCGCTCGACGTGCGCCTGCACCGGCATGCGGAGAACCCGGAGTGGGTCGACGGATTCCGCAGTGGGCCGTTGCGGAGCCTGGCCGAGCGGGAGCTCCGTGATCTGCGGCTGCTCGACGAGGCGACCTGCTGCTACTCGATCCAGGTCCGGGTGCCGGACCCGGCCGACCTGGCCCACCTGCAGCTGGCCTGGGCGGTCGCCGCGGCGGCGTCACGGGCCGGGGCGACCGCGGTGCTCGACGTGTTCGCCCACGACTGGTCACTCGCCGCGTCGATCGCCGGGCTGGACCCGCACCGGCCGTTCACGGTGCTGCGGGAGATCAGCGTGGTCGCCGAGAGCGAGGAGTCGCCCGGGTTCGGGCATGCGGTGCACACCCGTGGGATGCTCAAGTTCGGCCGCCCGGACCTGGTCATGGGAGTTCCCGGGGACCGGATCGGCGAGGCCGCCGAGATCCTCAACCAGCTGGCCCGGATGCTCGCCGACGGTCACGACCTCAAGCCGGGCCAGCAGCTCCGCATCGACGGCGAGCGGACCTTGACGGTCGTCCCCTACGCACCCGACGACCGCATCCCCGACGTCCGGCTGATCGGCGACGGCCTGCTGATCACCTCCTGATCACCCGCCTCGCGCAGCGTTCCGGCGGTTGCCTGCCGGGTCAGGAGCGGCTCCACAGGGCGACGTCGCTGCCCACCGCGACGGCGAGAGTCCTGCCGGACGGGGAGAAACCGGCGGCCCGCAACGGCATGTACCGGGAATGGAAGATGTGCCACCAGGTCACCCCGTGGTCGCCGGCCCAGGGGCTGTGCCACGGCGCGGACAGCAGGACCCGGTGGTGCGGCCAGTCCGGGCCGACCACTTCCACGCCCCATCCGTCCGCCGACACGGTGTGCAGGCCACCGCCGTACAGGCCGGCCATGCGCACCCGGGTTCCGGCGAGCGGGCCGATCCCCGGACAGGTCAGGTCGCCGTCCGGGTGGCCCCGCTCCTGGTCGTAGTCCCGGGCGAGCCGTTCACCGCTCGCGCCCAGCAGGCCGAGCCCCGTGCCCGACGCCACCAGCAGCAGGTCACGCCCACTGTCCGGATCCGTCCCGAACCCGACGCCGACCAGCCCGCCGACGGCCACCACGACACGATCGCCCCACGGTTCCGGCGCCCTCATCTCGGGCGCCGCCAGAAAGCGGGCGCGCATTCCGTCCACGGGCGGCCCGGGTTCATCAGCCATCGCGGCAGTCTGCCGTATCCCGCGAGCCGGCCGGCCCTCCGGGACCGGCATTCGCCACGCGCTCCCCACCCCGTCCACCCTAGGGGGCCGACCACCGTCGAGTGGGCGACCTTGGACGGGTTCGCAGCACCCCCGGGTCCTCCGGCTGGTCACCACCGCTGTCTCCGGACGCTTGAGACAACGCTGACAGCCAGCCAGGCCCACCCGGCTGGTCACCACCGCTGTCACCAGACGCTTGAGACAACGGTGACAGCCAGCCAGACCCTCCCGGCTGGTCGTCACCGCTGTCTCCGGACGCTTGAGACAACGGTGACAGCCAGCCGGGGCCACGTGGCTGGTCGCCACCGCTGTCTCCGGGCGCCTGAGACAACGGTGACAGCCAGCCAGGGCCACGCGGCTGGTCGTCACCGCTGTCTCCGGGCGCTTGAGAGAGCGGTGAGAGCCAGCCGGAGGAGGGCGGGCGGGCGGTGCGCGCGTCGGGGTTCGGGACGGGCAGGGGGTGGTGGGGGTCGGATTCGGCCCGGCGGGCGCGGAGCGGCCGGGAGGGGACGTCCGCGTCGCGGGGGAGCCACGGGACGGGGTGGATCGTGGGGGCGGTTCTAGACGTACGAATGCGGCGGTTTTATCCAACGATGCAGCAGGAAGGCGGCCAGGAGACCGGAACCACCGACGGCGACCGCCGCCGCCGAGAGGGTCGCCGCCGCGGTGATGGCGCCGATCAGGAGGGGCCCGCCGCCCTGGCCGATGTCGGAGCAGAGGCGCCAGGCACCGAGGAACTCGGCGCGGCCGGACGACGGTGACGCGTCGGCGCCGAGGGTCATGACGAGGCCGGCGCTGAGTCCGTTTCCCAGTCCCATCAGCAGCGCGATCAGGGTCAGGCCGGTCACGCCGCCGGCCAGCGGCAGGAGGATGTGGGCGGTGCCGAGCAGGGTCATCGCGGGGACGGCGGCGGCGCGGCGGCCGTAGCGGTCCATGAGTTTGCCGGCGGGGTAGAACAGCAGCATGTCGATGCCGCCGGAGACTCCGTAGATCAGGCCGATGGTGGCCGGGGACAGGCCCAGGGAGACGCCCCACAGCGGCAGGATGGTCTGGCGGGAGGCGCGCAGGGCACCGACCAGCAGGACGCCGGACCCCAGGGTGCGGAGGGTGTGCCGGTGGGTGCGGATGACCGTCCAGAGGCCGGGGCGTTCGGTGCCGGGCGGGACGGCGCGGTCGTGCGGGACCGGCGGCAGGAGGACGAGTACGGCGGTGGCGAGGCTGACGCCGGCGATCGCGACCAGGTAGGCGCCGTCGAGGCCGGACACGTGCATGGCGGCGGCTCCGAGGAACGGGCCGCTGAACGTGCCGATCCGGCCCACACCGCCGAGGGTGGACATGGCCCGGGCGCGGAGTTCGGGGCGGACCGCCTCGGTGAGGTAGGCGTGCCGGGACAGCGCCCACGCCGAGCCGCACACGCCGAGGAGTGCGACGGCCAGCCCGAGGAGCAGGACGTTCGAGGCGGACATGCAGGCCAGGAGAGCGGGTACGGCCAGCGCGGACGCGGCGAGCATGGTGCGGCGTTCACCGATCCGGGAGATCAGCACGCCGGCCGGGAGGGAACCGCTGATCTGCCCGAGCCCGAGCAGGCCGGCGACCACGGCCGCGGTCGCGGGGGACGCGCCGAGGCCGAGGGCGGTGAGGACGATGACCGGGGCGACCGCGCCGATGCCGGTGGAGTAGACCGCGGACGGCAGGTAGACGGTGGGGCCGAGCTGGCGGAGCGTCTGGCCTCGGGTCTCGGTCACCCGCGAACGATAACGGGGGGCGCTCGGGCCCGGCGGGGGACCTCCGCCGGGCCCGAGCCGGGGGTTAGTCCAGCTGGCCGTCGTAGTCGGGAAGCTTGAAGGTGCGTTCGGCGTGGCCGCCGCCGAGGTCGGTGGCGCTGTTGCCGACGTTGGCGACGATGGTGTAGCCGCGCTTCTCGATGTCGATCCGGGCCTTGGTCTTGAGGGTCTGGTTGTCGGAGAAGTCGAAGGTGAGCCGGGTGTAGATGTCGGTCCACCGGTATCCGACGGCGCTCAGGTTGAGCTCGGTGGCGGCTTCGATGATCTCCGGGCGGGCGGTGACGAAGAAGACGGCCGCCCCGTCGGCGCGGGCCTGGCGGGCGAGCGCGAGGACGGCCGGGGTGGCGTCGTACGGCTTGTACTTGCTCTGCAGTGCGGTGTTGTCGATGTCGAGGACGATCGCCGCCCGGACACCGGAGGCGGGGAGCCGGTCGTCGAGGTAGCCGGCGGCCTGGTCGGTGACGGCTTGGACGTCGGCGAGCCAGGTGGCGCGGGACGGCAGGGCCGCGGCGTGTGCCGGGGTGGCGGCCACGCCGGTGGCCAGGGCGACGGCGACGGTGGTCACCAGGATGCGGAGGGAGAGGGTTCGCATGCGCCACATTATCGATGATCATAGATGAACGGGAACTGAATTCCGTTTTGTCTCGCTGCGAAGATGACGTTCATGGAGAAGATTCCCACGCTGTTCCAGCGCGACCCGAACGACCGCAAGCGCGTGCTGCCCGAGGCCAACCCCGTCTGCCGGTGGGTTCTCGACGGCGAGGGGATCGCCACCCGGAAATACGACGGCACCTGCGTGCTGCTCGACGACGACGGCGTCTGGTGGGCGCGGCGCGAGGTCCGGCCCGGGCGCACCCGCCCGCCCGGCTACCGGCCGGTGATGACCGACGAGAACACCGGCAAGACCGTCGGCTGGGAGCCGATCGCCCAGTCCAGCTATGCCCGCTACCACGCCGAGGCGGTCGCCGGGTCGCCGCGGGCGCGGCAGCCCGGCACCTACGAACTCATCGGGGAGAAGATCAACGGCAACCCCGAGGAGGTACGCGGACACGCGCTCGTCGCCCATGCCGAGGCGGAGCGGCTGGACGTCCCCCGCGACCTGGCCGGACTCCGTGCCTGGCTGCTGGCGCACCCGAAGTGGGAGGGCATCGTCTGGCACCACCCGGACGGCCGCCGGGCCAAGCTGAAGTACCGCGACTTCGTCCAGGCCTGACCCGCACCCGGCGCCCTAGCCGGCCGCCGGGGCCGGGCGGATCGCCAGGTAGGACAGCCACCCGACGCCGATGATGAACCCGAGGGTGATCAGCCGGTAGAGCACGACGACCGCGATCGCGATCTCGGCACCGATCCCGCCGGCCATCAGGCCGAGGATCAGAGCGCCGTCGATGATGCCGAGGCCGCCGGGAACGATGGTGATCGTCCCGGCGGCCATGCCCGCGCAGAAGGCGAGCAGCAGCTGCCCGGCGCTGATCGTGCCACCGCCGACGGCGATGCAGCACAGCCACAGACAGGCCGCGTCGAGCAGCCAGTTCAGCAGGGCGAAGGCGACCGCGGCGGCCCCGTGGCCGGGGGTCAGCCGGGCCACCCGCAACTGGTCGAGGAAGCCCTGGACCCGGTCCTGCCCGTGGTCGGCGGGGCGGCGCCGCAGCCGGTTGACGAGCATCAGCACCGGCCGGGTGACGGTGGTGAGGCCGTCCGGATGCCGGGCCAGCCGCCGCACGCCGATGGTGGCGAGCAGGGCGGCGACGGCCAGGGCGGCGAAGGTGCGCCAGTCGGGGGCGCCGTTCGCGGTGATCGCGCTGAACGCGGTGATGCCGGCGAGCGCGGCGGCGGACAGGATCCCGGAGAGGGCGATGCACCAGGAGGCGACCGCGGGCGAGGCGCCGAAACGGCGCATCTGACGGTAGTTGAGGGCGGTGGAGAACGCCGGGCCACCGGGCAGGGTGACACTGAGCGAGTGGGCGGCGTAGGCGAGCGCCACGTGCCGCCGCAGAGCGACCCGGACACCGGCGGAGCGCAGCAGGCGGCGTTGCATCCGTGCGTAGGCCTGCATGGCGGCGAGTTCGGCGAGGAGCGCGGCGGCCAGCCAGCCCGGGTGCGGCGTACGCAGATGGGCGACGGCGTCGGTGAGCGAGCGCCAGCCCAGGGCGAGTTCGGCGGCGAGGACGACGGCGACGACCACCCCGGCGACCCGGTACATCCGCCGAGGTGGCGCCTTTCCCGCGAGGGTGGTCATGGACGGTCCCGTACTCGGTAAACAGGTGTTGACTTAAAAACCGTACCGGCGTACGGCATACTCGGTCAACAGACGTTTACGTCACATCGGCACGGCGGATAAGCTGGCACAACAGAGTGGAGGGAGGGCTGTGGCAGCGAACGAGACAGCGACGTCACCGCGCCGGAGGGACGCCGGCAAGACCCGGCAGCTGCTGCTGGAGGCGGCTCTCCAGCGGTTCACGCGGGACGGCTATGCGGCCACCACGGTGCGCGACATCGCCGACGACGCGGGCGTCAACGTGGCGCTCATCTCGCGCTACTTCAAGTCCAAGGAGGGCCTCTTCGAAGCCTGCCTGACCAGCAGCGTCGACGAGATCAAGCGGACCACCGGCGACACCCCGCTGAGCCGCACCCCGGAGGCCATCGCCCGGCAGATCGCCGGCCCGTGCACCGAGGGCCTCCCCCACCACCTCGTGCTGCTGCTGCGCTCGTCCGGGGACGAGTCCGCCGACCGGATCCGGCTCGACCTGCTCCGGTCGTACGGTCAGCGGCTGGCCGTCGCCGCCGGCCGGTCCGCCGACGACGAGGACATCCTGCTGCGCGCCCAGATCGTGCTGGCCGCGGCCACCGGGATCGCGTTGATGCGGACCAAGTCGGGCCTGGAGCCGCTGGCCTCGGCCACCGCGGAGGACCTGGTGCCGCCGCTGCGCGACCTGATCGGCGCGCTGCTCCAGAAACCCTGATCGGATCAGCCGGTCCGGGCGTGATCAGGGCTTGCTGATCCAGACGTCGTCCACCGCCCCGTGGAACTGGTCGTTGTGGGCGTGGGCGCTCTTGCCGCCGAGGTTGAGCGACATGGCGTTGTCGACGCGCAGCGCCGCCGGGATCCGGGCACCGGCCCGCGGCACGCCGTCGACCAGGATGGTCAGCGTGTCCGGGCCACGCCGGCAGGCGATCGTGTGCCAGCCGCCGTCGGCCACCCCCACGTCGGCGACGACCACGTGGATGGCCCGGGAGCCCTCACCGACCAGCACACAACTGGGATGACCCCCGGCGCCGTCGATCTGGAGCTTGTACTGGCTGCCCTCGGCCGAGTAGCCCTTCTGGAGCACGTTCTGGCCGTCGGTGGTGTGCCGTGGGGACAGCCGTACCGTCGCGCCGAAGCTGAACGGGTCCCGTCCCGGGTTGAGCGCGGGCCGGCTCAGCACCCGCAGGATCAGCCGCGGGCACGGCTCCCGGCGGCACGGCGGCGGGAACTGGACGGCCTGCCCCGCCTCGTGCGGCACCATCCGGATCCGGGCGTCGTTGCCGGTGAACGGGGTGAGGTCGCTCCACGGCCGGGCACCCTCGAACCCGTACCAGGCGACCGTCACCGCCGGTGGCGCACCGGGCACCACCCGGGCCGACGGGGCCGGGCGGTCCGGCCGGCGCGCGAGTACGGCGACGGCGATCAACAGGGCGATCACCAGAGTCTGGCGGCAGAACCTCACACCCGGTCAAACGCCGGCGGCACCGCCGGGGTGGCGGGGGCCGGGACTGACCAGTCCGGTGTCGTAGGCCACGATGGTCGCCTGCACCCGGTCCCGCACCCCGATCTTGCCCAGCAGGGCATTGACGTGCACCTTCACCGTGCCGGTGGTGATGCCGAGCTGGGCACCGATCTCGGCGTTGGACAGTCCCCGCGCGATCGCGATCAGCACGTCCCGCTCCCGTGGGGTGAGCGCGTCGATCCGCGGGTCCGTCTCCGGAGCCGCGGACACCGCACCGGAGGCGAAGGCGTCGATCAGGCTGCGGGTCACCGCCGGGCTGAGCATGGCGTCACCGGCCGCGACGGTCCGGACGGCGGCCACCAGTTCGGCCGGCTCGGAGTCCTTGAGCAGGAACCCGGACGCGCCGGCCCGCAGCGCCTGGAAGACGTACGCGTCGTGGTGGAACGTGGTCAGCACGAGCACCCGCGGCGGGTTCGGGCCCGAGGTGAGCCGGGCGGTCGCGGTGAGCCCGTCGACGCCCGGCATCCGGATGTCCATCAGGATCACGTCCGGCCGCAGTGTGCCGGCCAGCTCGACCGCGGCGGCGCCGTCACCGGCCTCGCCGACCACCTCCAGGTCCGGCTGTGAGCCGACGATGGCGGCCAGCCCGGCCCGGACCATCACCTGGTCGTCCACGACCATCACTCGGACCGCGATGACGACACCTCCGAAGGAGAAACCGGCGAGGAAGGCGGAGCCGGCGCGGAAACGGGAGCCGGCGCGGGAGCGGCAGCCGGCGCGGGAGCGGCAGCCGGCGCGGAAACGGGAGCCGGGTCCGCGGGTGGGGCGGGAGCAGGCGGCGGGGTGGGTGCGGTCTCGGGGCGGCCGCCGAGACCGTCCAGCAGGGAGCGCATGGCGGTCAGTGCCCGCCGGGCGGCGGCGAGCACACCGGCCAGGTCACCGCGCTCCGCCGCGCCGGGCACGTCGGCGGCGTGCCGCAACACGTCCTCGTGCAGTCCGGCGGCGATCCGGTGCCGCTCCAGCAGGGCGTGGAAGGCGGCCTGCTCCAGTTCGTTGGTCAGCCCGTCCGCCTCGCGCCCGCGCAGGCGGTCTCCGCGGCGGCGGCCCGCGAAACCCACGCCCCAGCAGGCCACCGCCGGGATGGCGAACACGATGGCGACCAGCGGTGTCATGACCGCGACGAAGGCCATCCGCTCGGCCGTCCCGTGCAGGGCGAACTCCTTGTCGGAGTCGTCGATGGCCAGGAGCATGGCCGCCACGAAGGCGATCGTCCCCGCGCTGACCGGGACGGCGAGCCAGCTCAGGCCGGGCCGGGCACCGCGGGCCGCCACGGCGTGGACGGCCGCGAAGTCGACGGCGCAGCTGAACAGCAGCAGGTAGCCGTGCTGCTCGGGCACCGCTCCGGCGACGACCAGCAGCGGGCTCAGCAGGCCGGTCAGGGTGACGCCGGCGAACGCCCACCAGGCCGCCCGGCGGCGCCACAGCAGCGGTACGGCGTGCACCACCTGCGCCAGGAGGATCAGCGCGGCCGCCGTCCGGGGCAGGCCGTCCTGGTCGGCGGTCATGATGCCGGCCTGTGCCACGACCAGCAGGATCACGAGGACGGCCGAGGCCCCGAGCGGGCCGCGGAGCCAGGGGTACGCGGTCCGCACGGTCCCGCCCTCCCCCGGCAGCACGACGCGCACCCGCCAGCCGCCGCCGGCGTGGGGCCCGGCCGTGCAGTCCCCGCCGATCGACTGGGCCCGCTCCCGCATCCCGGTGACCCCACGCCCGCCGCCGAGCCCGGTGACCGGCGCGGTGCCACCGTCGTCTTCGACCAGCAGTTCGGTCGGGCTGTAGCGGACCAGTACGTGACCGCCCGGCGCGTACCGCAGGGTGTTGGTCAGGGCTTCCCGGACGATGCCGTAGATCGCCGGGGCGTGCGCCGGGGGCGGGTCGCCATCCGGCAGCTCGACGGTGATCCGCTGCCCGAGCGCCCGGAAGCCGTCGGCGAGGTCCCCCAGCGACGGAGTGTCGTCGCGTCCCGTGGTGACCGGCAGGATCGCGACCAGCCGGCGCAGGGCGTCCAGCGTCTCCCGTCCGGTGCGTGCCGCGAAGTCGAGCGCCTCGGCCCGTAGCTCCGGCCGTTGGTCGCCGAGCATCTCGGCAGCCGAGGAGTTGACGACGATCGAGGTCAGGTGGTGTGCGGTGACGTCGTGCAGTTCGCGGGCGAGGCGGCGGCGTTCGGTGTCGGCGGCACCGAGCCCGGCCTGCCGTGCGGCGTCCAGCCGGCGGGCCGCCTCGGCACGCTCGGCGTGGAACCGGCGGCGGCGGCGCCCGAAGAGGACGATCAGCCCGTGGACGAACACCCCGGCGGCGAGCAACTGCGCCTGGAGGACCCAGTCGATGCCCGGCTTGCCGTCCTGGACGACCGAGACCAGCATCTGCTCGGCGACGACGCCGGCGAAGGCGGCGGGCAGCAGGCGGCCCGGGGCGTGGACGGCGACGCTGAACAGGGCGACGAGCGGGGTGATCGACAGGATCAGGACGGCGTCGCCGGTCTCGACCCACTGGGCGTCGACGGGTGCGCCCAGGACGGCGATGACGTCGGCGGCCAGGACCGTGGCCAGCGCGGACAACGGCCGCTCCCGGCGCTGCACCAGCCCGGCTCCGGCGAGCAGGCACGCGGCGGCGACGACGATCGCGGCGAGGGGGCCCACCGGGTTGCCGGCGAGCAGCGGCAGGACCGGCCAGTAGAGGAGCTGACCCGCGACCAACAGCCCGGGAAGAGTCCATCTGGCCATGACCGGAGACTCTAGCGAGACCGCGCCCCGCCGGACGCCTGACCCGCGCCCGACGTGACGGCCGATGCCATGGAATCGGGCATATCTTGTAACCTGCGTTCCGCTACTTGCGATGAGCCATCGGCCTAGACTCGACCGGGCCGGACAAACGAGGAGACTGATGATGATGAGTGCCGGGGATTCGGCAATGGTGCACGACACCCGCGGCCCGGAGGCCTTCACGCAGCTCGTCGAGCTGGAACAAGAGGCCGCGCAGATCTTCCTCAATCAGCCGCTGCACCTGCCCGGCCTGCTCCAGCGCCGCGACTACGCCGCCGAGATCATCAGCGGGATCACCGGCCTGGCCGAGGACGACCCGGAGCTGACCGAGAGGGTGAACCTGCGGATGCGCCGGGCCGCCACCTTCGCGCAGCGGCTCGACGGCCCGAACCCGCCGCGGCTGGTGGCCGTGATCGACGAGGCGGCCCTGCGCCGTAAGGTCGGTGGCGCCGAGGTGATGCGCGCCCAGATCGCCCACCTGATCGAGGTCTCCCGGCGGGACACCGTGCAGCTGGCGATCGTCCCGTTCAGCGCGGGCGGCCATCCGGGGCAGACCGGCTCGCTGGAGGTGCACGAGGCCGCCGACGGCCGGGCCGCACTGTTCTTCGAGGGGGCCGCGGGCGACGAGCTGATCGTCTCCGACCAGCGGCGCGCGCAGGCACACCGGGATCTGGTGGAGGGCCTCGCCGCGTCGTCGGTGACGGGTTCCGAGGCCCGGCAGCTGCTGGAGAAGATCAGCGACGAGCTATGAGGGCGCCGTCACCGCTGAGACCGGAGATCGGCGACGAAGCTCCGGAAGACCGCGATCTCGAAGGTCAGCACCGGTCCGGAAGGGTTCTTGGAGTCCCGTACGAAGACCGAACCGTCATGGTTCGCGACCTCGACACATTGGCCGCCACTGCTTCGACGGCTCTTTCGCCACGTGAGCGGACCCGGGTCAGTCATATCGCCTCCCGTAGATCATGCACCTCAATGGAGCCGATCAACCACACACAGTACCGGAAATCCAGACTGGTGGATGGCTTGCGCGGCGGGGTGGCGGCCGGGCGGTGCGATAGGGTTCGGCGGATGGAAAAACGCCACCTGCGTCGTGCAGATTCCGCGGGAGCCCGCCGTGTCCACCTCGGCTGACTCCCCGATGGATGTGGGCCCCACGATCGCCCGGCATCTCGTCCGGCAGCGGCTGCGGGCCTTGCGGGAGGCGAGTGAGCTGTCCCCGGCGACCGTGGCCGAGCTGACCGGCTGGTCCCTGTCGAAACTGAACCGGATCGAGAGCGGCGACGTCACCGTCCAGCCGCTGGAGGTCCGCGCGCTGCTGCGTTTCTACGGCGTCGAGGACAAGAACGTCGTCGACACGCTGGCGCGGCTCTCCCAGGCCTCCCGGACCCGTCAGTGGTACAGCAGGTATCGCCTGGCCGGCGACTTCCAGCGATTCGTCGCGTTCGAGCACGAGGCCGCGGTGATCAACATCTGGCAGGCCCTGTTCGTGCCGGGCATGCTCCAGACCGAGGAGTACGGTGCGGCCACCACCGCCCTGTCCATGCGCCTGAGTCCCGGCGACCGGGAGGTGCAGGCCCGGCTGAAGCTGCGGATGGACCGGCAGTGGGCGTTCCGGGAGCGGCTCGGGCAGCCGGGGGCGCCACGGATCGTGGCGGTGCTGGACGAGTCGGTGCTCCACCGGCCGCTGGGCGGGCCTGATGTGCTCCGCCGCCAGCTCGACCATCTGCTCACTCTGGCGGAGCAGAAGGACACGTACTCGTTCGGGGTGATCCCGCTGAACCTGGCGCACCACTCCGGGATCGGCGGCACCTTCGAGTTGTTGCAGTTCGCCGGTTCTGATCACGCCGACGTGCTGTTCGTGGAGACCGCGGCCGGCACCGACTCGCTCACCACGGACGAGGAGCAGACCGGCCTGTTCAAGACGATCTTCCAGGATCTGTTGCGATACGGGCTGACCGGCGAGGACGCACTGGACATGATCCGTGCGCGGCGTGCCGCCCTGCCCGGGGCCTGACTCTCACGGGGTCGCCGGGCCGGGTCTCGGCCCGGCGAGGGGATCAGGGGCGGGGATCGCGGTTGGCCTCGACCGCCCGGATGACCGCGCGGCGGACCCGCTGGAATTCCCGGCTGCTCCGGGACCGGTAGAGGACGACGCGGCGACTGCCGTTGGTCGCCTCCAGAGTCGCCCACCGGGAGCTGCGCCGCTCGCCGAGGACCAGAGCGGCCGCCGTGGCCGCGGCAGCGACCAGGCCGACCACGACGACGAGCGCCGAACCGTACGCGACGGCGAGACCGGCGGACAGACCGATCTCGACCGTGCCGAGAACCAGCGCCAGGGCGTGAGCGTACCGGGCGGCCGCCTCGGCCCGGCGGATCGCCCGCAGGTCCCGGATGCGGTGCCGGCCCTCCCCGTTCTCGATGTAGTGGCTGGTGACGACGATGCCAGGGCCGCGGTAGTAGACGACGACCCAGATCTCCGGCTTGAGTGCCATGGTGACCCTCCCTGCCATCCATCGTGGGCAGCAAATCGGCTGTCAGCAACGGGCACTCGACGGTCTCCCGTCAGCAGGCAGCTATCTGCGTCACGCAGACAAGGAGTTAAGACCGGTTTGATACTGGCTTGCGAGGTTTTGACGACGTCCGGTGCGAGAGGGTTGGAAGGCTTATTCCCGAAAGCGCGATCCGTGCGCGTGGTGCGCCGGGCCGGGACGGCGCACCACGCGGCGGAGGATCAGGCGCCGTCGATCGGGCCGGTCGGCAGTTCCCGGCGCAGGAGCTTGCCGGTGGGATTACGGGGCAGGTCGTCGACGAAGACGACGTCGCGCGGCACCTTGTAGCGGGCCAGACCGGCGCGGACGAAGTCCCGGATCTCCTGCGGGTCCCGGGCCGCATCCGCGGTGGGCACGATGAAGGCCCGCAACCGGGTACCGAAGTCCGCGTCGTCGACACCGATGACCGCGGCGTCCATCACGTCCGCCCGCTCGGCCAGCAGGTTCTCCACCTCCAGCGGGTAGACGTTCTCCCCACCGGAGATGATCATGTCGTCGTCACGGCCGTCGATGTAGAGCAGGCCGTCGGCGTCGAAGTGCCCCTGGTCGCCGGTGGCCATGTGACCGTCGATGACCTGCTTGTGCTGGCCGTCGGTGTAGCCCTCGAACGGGATGCCGGTCCGCACGAAGACCCGGCCCTTCGCCCCGACCTCGGTGACCGGCTTGTCGTCACCGTCGTAGAGCGCGACGTGCACGGTGACCGGCGGCCGGCCCACCGTGCCCGGGGATCTGCGCAGCTCGTGCGGTTGCGCCACCGAGGCGACGGCGACCTCGGTGGACCCGTAGACGTTGTAGAGCACATCGCCGAAGACGTCCTGGAAACGAACGCAGAGGTCGGGCGGCAGAGCCGATCCGGCCAGGAAGACGGTCTTCAGCGACGACGTGTCGTACTTGGCGATGATGTCCGGGCCGAGGGCGAGGATCCGGTTCAGCATGGTCGGAACCGCGACGAGCATGTGCGCGCGGTGCTCGGCGATCGCGGCGAGGATCCGCTCGGCGTCGATGCGGCGCAGCAGCACGGCGTGGTTGGCCAGGGAGAGACCGACGGTCCAGGCGCCGAATCCGGTGGCGTGGAACAGCGGGGACGCGATCACCGCGGTGCCCTGCCGGGGGAAGTCGATCCGGTCCGCGATCATCGCGCTGGCCAGCGGGGACACCTTGGTGCGCGGAGCGCCCTTGGGCAGTCCGGTGGTGCCGCTGGTCAGGATGATGAAGCCACCGGGTTTCTCCGGCAGCGGCAGCGGCACGGTGGTCGGCTCGGCGGCGGTCAGCTCCTCCACGGTGAGCAACCCGGCGGGGCGGTCGTAGTCGTCGTCGGCCCAGCTCAGGTACCGCGGGATGTCGTCCGGCAGCCCGGCCACGGCGTCGGCGAACTCGCTGTCGTACATCAGGAACCTGACGTTCTCCCGCTTCATCACCTCGATCAGCTGGGACGCGGCGAGTCCGGTGTTCAGCATGGCCAGCCGCAGCCCGGCGCGGGCGGTGCCGGTGATGGCCAGAGCCAGGCCGCGGTGGTCCCGGGCGAGGACCCCGATCACCGCCTTCGGCGGCAGGTCCACCTTGCGCAGTGCGTGTGCCAGCGCGTTCGAGCGCTCGAAGAACTGCCGGTACGTCCAGGTGCCACGTTCGTCGGTGAGGGCGGGCAGGTTCGGGTGCTCGGTGGCGGCCTTCTCGGTCAGGGCGGCCTGGGGGCCGAGTTTCGCGTTGTTCCCGGCCGCCTTGACCAGCCGGTCCGGGCGCAGGAGGTTGACGATGCCTATCTGGTGCATCCGCAGAACCGCGTGCAGTTGTTCGAGAGCGCTCACGATCAGCCCTTCCAGGAGGGGGTCCGGTTCTCGGCGTACGCGCGGATGCCTTCAGCGGCATCCGCGGAGCCGATCACCTCGCCGGCGATGTCGGAGAGACGGTCGAAGGCCTCCGCGGCGCCCCAGTCGCGGTGTTCGTCGACGATGCGTTTCGAGAGCAGTACAGCGAGGGGCGCGTTCGCGGCGATGTCCCGGGCGAGTTGCAGCGCGGTGTCCAATGCCGCGCCCGGTGACGTGACGCGGTTGATCAGCCCGAGTTCGTGCAGCCGGCGCGCGGGCATCGGCTCACCGGTCAGGGCCAGTTCCAGGGCGGTGCTGCGGGGCAGGCTCTGCGCGAGCCGGAGCACCCCGCCGGCCGCGGCGACGAGGCCGCGTTTGACCTCGGGGATGCCGAAGGCGGCGTCCTCCGCGGCGACGATCAGGTCGGCGGCCAGTGCCAGTTCGCACCCGCCGGCCAGGGCGGCGCCCTCGACGGCGGCGATCAGCGGCTTGGTCGGCGGCCGGGCGGTGATGCCGAGCAGTCCGCGGCCCTCGGTGACCGGGTATTCGCCGCGGGCGGCGGCCTTGAGATCCATGCCGGCGCTGAACACGGTGTCCGAGCCGGTCAGGATCGCGACCCGGGCGGCCGGGTCGGCTTCGAAGGCGTCGATCGCCCGCTCCAGGGCGCGGGCGGTGGCCAGGTCGATCGCGTTGCGGACCGTCGGCCGGTTGAGCCGCAGGACGGTGACCGGGCCGTGCCACTCGACGATCAGCGGCGACTCGGGCGGCGGCGGCAGGGCGACCCGGGAGGAGGCGCCCCCGGCAGTGGCGGCGCTCCCGGCGGTGCCGGCGGGCGCGGTGAGGTCGAGGGTCGTACCGGCGATGTCGACCCAGCAACCGGACAGGTCGGAGATCTCGGGGGTGCCGGCGAGGCGGAGGACGACCCGGTCGCCGTCGGGGGTGATCGCCGTGACGATCGTCGCCTCCGCCACACCGTCCCGGCCGTAGGGAACGGTGCAGGCCTCCAGGACCGCCGGTCCGGTCCAGGAGCCGAGCGCCCGGCGCGCGGGCGGCCGCGGCAGTCGACGGTCGACGTCGATGTCGCGGTAGCCCGAACGGGGCGGGCGGGCCGACAGGACGGTCGCCGCGTGCTTGGTCAGATACCAGCCGACGGCGGTCGCCAGCCCGAAGCCGCCCGGATCGGATCGCAGGAGCGGCACCAGATTGGCGATTGCGTGGCTGGAGTAGTTGTTACCCGGCCCACCGGCGAAGGTCAGCCCGCCGGTCACGGTCAACGGCCGCGCCGGGTCGTCGGCCGGCAGCCCGAGTTCGAGGGCCGCGATCTGCACGGCGGACGGGAAACAGGCATAGAGGTCGATGTGTTCGACGTCGTCGATACCGATGCCGGTGTGCCCGAGGACGGCCGCACCGATCGCCCGGATCGCGGGCGAGGCGGCGAGATCGGCACGCTCGGTGACGTACCACTCGTCGGTGGCGTGCGCCCCGGCGTGCAGGAACACCCACCGATCCTGGTCGATCCCGGCCTCCTGCGCGGCGGCCGCACTGCACACGATGATGCCGGTGCCCTGGTTCACCTGCACGTTCGCGGTGAGCAGCTTCGGGTACGGCGTGGAGATCATCCGATTGGCGGCGGTCGGCCCGGCCAGTTCCGCGGCGGTGTGCGCCGTCGGCTGCCAGGCGTGCGGATTACCGGCGGCGATCTCCGAGTGCCCGGCCCAGAGGCGGGTGATCCGCTCGCGGTGAGCGGCCGGGCCGAGTCCGAGCCGGGCGCGGACCGCCGACTCGATCAGGGCGTAGAGATAGATCGGGGCGACCAGGCCGGCCGCGGTCTCCGGAGCGTTGTTGGCCGGGGCGTCACCGCCGACGATCCGGCCGGGCGCGGTGCCGTCGGGCTGCCGGGGCCAGTCGAGGTCGCGGCCGGACCGCTCGGCGGCCGCCGCGGTCGACGCAGCCTCGGCGCCACCGAGCAGAGCGATCGACGCGTGACCGGAAGCGATCGTGGCGGCCACATCGTTGAGCAGCCGCAGCGAGCCGTCGCCGCCGAAGATGGTGGTCTGCACGGTCTGTTCCGGGGTCGCGCCGACGTGCCCGGCGATCAGCGCGGCACCGTCCGGGTACAACCACGAGACGCTGGCGACGTACCCCACGAGGTCTGCTTTTTGCAGGATCTCCTGGTTCTTGGCGTCGTCGGCGGCGAGCCGCAGCGCCCGCACGGCGAGGGAGACCGGATCACCACCGGCGGGCTCGGTGGACCGGTCGGAGACCTGCCCGACCCCGACGATCACCGGCGTCCAGGCATCGATCTCCTCACCGGTGCGACCGAACACGATCGGCGCGGGCTTCGGCCCGGGCGGCGGAGGCGAAGCGGTCGCGGAGCGGGACGGAGGCGAGGACCCCACGGCGGTACGCCCGGACGGCGCCCCCGCAGCGACGCGGCCCAACTCGTCCAGGGATGCGCGCATGGCGTCCGCGAGGTTCCGGGCGACCATCGACCCGAGCGGCCCGTCCGCCGGTCCACCCTCGACCCCGCCGTCGAATCGCACCACCGACCTGTCGGCGGCCGGCGTGACACCGAGGTAGAAGCCGACCGTGATGCCCATCGGCGCCGTGCCCTCGAACCAGACGGCCCGCCCCGGGACCACGCCGGTGACCGTCCAGCGGACCTCGCTGGGCACCCCCATCAGCCTGATCCGCTGCCGGAACCGCACCCCCTCGGTGAACGCGGCCGGCTGCCCGTCGATCCACCCGGCGTGCTGGAGCACCCACTCCGGCATCCGGGCCGGGTCGGTGAGCACCGCGAACACCTGATCCGGCCCGGCCGGGGCGGTCACCTGGACGCCGCACGGGTGGGCGAACCGGCGGGGCGGTTCGACGGCCGCCGGCGGCGCGGGCGGCACCGGCCGGGCACGGCGCAGAACGCCCCCGGCGGCGGCCCGCGCGACGGCGAGTCCGGCACCGAGCCGGTCACGCAGGCGGATGGGATCAACAGCGGGCATCGACGCTCCCCTAACAGTCTGACGTGACGGTAAGGGGGTGACCTGGGTCACGGCAAGAGCGGGCTGATCACTGAGGATCCGCTGTGTGGACGAAACTAACCGTCAAGTCGTACGGTAAACGCCGTGAAACGAACGCAGGCCCAGCGCAGTGAGGCCACCCGGGCCAGGATCCTGGAGGCCACGCTCCAGTGCCTGGTCGAGCGCGGCTACGCGGAAACCACCACCGCCGAGGTCCTGGCCCGCGCCGACGTGCCCCGCGGCACCCTGCTGCACCACTTCCCGACCAAGGCGGATCTGCTGGTCGGCGCGGTGCACTACGTGGCGGGCCGGCGCACCGAGGCGCTCACCGCCGAACTCGCCGCGATCCCGCCGGACGCCGACCGCCTGGACGCGCTGATCGACATCATCTGGCGGCACTTCTCGTCACCGCTGTTCTGGGCGGCGCTGGAGTTGTGGAACGCGGCACGCACCGACGCCGAGGTGCGCACCGCGCTGCTGCCGGTGGAGAAGGAGATCTTCGGCGTCCTGCACGACCGGGCCCGTACGCTGCTCAGCGCGAGTTCGCCCGGCGATCCCCGGGTGCCGACCGTGGTCGAGTTCAGCTACGAGGTGCTGACCGGGCTGGCCATGACCGGCATCGTCAGCGGCGACCTGGGCCGTCGTGAGCTGCTGATCCGCCGCTGGAAACGGGCGGCCGCGATCCTGCTCGGCCACCGGGATCCGTCCACCCTCGTCGAACGTGCCCGCTCAAAGGAGAGTTGATGATCGACACCCCGGAACGCCGCGCCCTCGCCGACGCGATGAGACAGTTCGTGTCGCGTGAGATCCGCCCGCGCCTGCCCGAGTGGGAGCGGGCCGGTGAAATCCCCCGCGACGTGCACGCCAGGCTCGCCAAGGCCGGTCTCTACGGGATCGGGTTCGCCGAGGAGTTCGGCGGCGACGGCGGTGACAGCAGCGACACGGTCGTCGCGACCGAGGCGTTCCTGGAGGCGGGCGGTTCCTCCGGCGCGCACGCCTCGATCTTCACGCACGGGATCGCGCTGCCGCACATCATCGCCTCCGGTGACGAGAGCCTGATCGACCGGTTCGTCCGCCCGGCACTGGCCGGGGAGATGATCGGCGCGCTCGGCATCACCGAGCCGGACGCCGGTTCGGACGTGGGCTCGCTGCGCACCACCGCGGTCCGCGACGGCGAGGCGTACGTGGTGAACGGCGCGAAGATGTTCATCACCTCCGGGATCCGGGCCGACTTCGTCACCACCGCGGTCCGCACCGGCGGCCCCGGCGCGTCCGGCATCAGCATGCTGGTGATCGAGAAGGGCACGCCCGGGTTCACGGTGTCCCGCAAGCTCGACAAGATGGGCTGGCTCTGCTCGGACACCGCGGAACTGTCGTTCACCGACTGCCGGGTGCCGGTCGCCAACCTGGTCGGCCCGGAGAATTTCGGATTCGCGCTGATCGGCCAGGCGTTCGTGTCCGAGCGGATCATCGCGGCGGTGCACGCCTACTCGGTGGCGCAGCGCTCACTCGACCTCACCCTGGAGTACGTACGGTCCCGGGAGACGTTCGGCCGTCCACTGATCAGCCGTCAGGTGGTCCGGCACAAGCTGATCGACATGAGGATGCGGATCGACCACTCCCGTCAGTACACCCGCTGGGTCGCCGAGCGGCACGCGGCCGGCGAGGCGATGATCGGTGAGGTCTGCCTGGCCAAGAACGCCGCGGTCGAGGCCTGCAAGCACGTCGTCGACGAGGCCGTCCAGCTGCACGGCGGGATGGGCTACATGCGCGAGTCGGAGGTCGAGCGCAACTACCGGGACACCCGGATCCTCGGGATCGGGGCCGGCGCCACCGAGATCATGACCGATCTGGCCGCGAAGATGTTCGGCTACCAGTGACCGATCGGTGATAGATCTGCATGCATGACTGATCTTGACTGGGTGCCGCCGGGCATCGACACGACCCGGCCGAGTGCCGCCCGGGTGTACGACTATTTCCTGGGCGGCACCCACCACCTACCGGTGGACCGCGAACTGGTCGGCCACATCGAGGCGATGACCCCGGACATCGGCGCCACCATGCGGGCCAACCGCGCCTTCCTGCAACGGGCGGTGCGGTTCCTGGCCGGGGCCGGGGTCCGGCAGTTCCTGGACATCGGCTCGGGCATCCCGGCGACCGGCAACGTGCACGAGATCGCGCAGGCGGAGGCGCCGGGCTCGGCGGTCGTCTACGTCGACGTGGATCCGGTCGCGGTGGAGCACAGCCGGGCGATGCTGGCCGGCGTCGCCGGCACCGGGGTGATCCTGGCCGACGCCCGGGACACCGATCGGATCCTCCGGGAGACGGCGGAACTAGGACTGATCGACTTCGGGCGGCCGGTGGCCGTACTCCTCGCCGGGGTTCTGCATTTCATCCCGGACGAGGCCGATCCGGCCGGGCTGGTGGCGGCGCTGCGGTCGGCGGCCGGGCCGGGCGGCTATCTGGTGATCTCGCACGCGACGGCGGACGGGCAGCCACCGGAGGTGATCGAGGCGCAGAAGCTGTCGTCGCGGACCGGCACCGGCATCGTGTTGCGGTCGCACGCCGAGATCGCGTCGTGGTTCGACGGGTTCCCGCTGGTCGATCCGGGCCTGGTGCACATTCCGCTGTGGCGGCCGGGACCGGGTGAAACGGTTGAGCACCCCGAGCGGTTCGGCGCCTACGCGGGCGTCGGCGCCGCCTGAGGAGGCGCCGCTGGGGAGGCGCCACCTGAGGAGGCGCCGCCTGAGGAGGCGTCACCTGGCCGGCGCCGCCTGGATCAGGGCGTCGATAAGTTTGTCGATGGTCCCGGGGAAGGCCGAGTTGTACATCGACGGCAGATGCTCGCGAACCAGGTGCACGTTGGGGTAACCGTCGGCGGGCAGGGCGGTGTAGACCCGGGACCACGCCTCCTGCTCCGCCGCCTCCTGTTCCTCGGTGAGCTCGGCGGCGTCGACCGCCGCCACGGCCAGCACGGTGTCGACGAAGTCGCGGTAGTGGCGGACCGCGTCGGCGGGGGCGAACCCGGCACTCAGCATGATCCCGATGCCGGTGTCGACGACCCGCATCTCGTGCGGGCCGGCGGTGACCCGGATCGCCCGCAGGTGCGCCAGGCGCGGGTGCAGCCGCATCGACCGGCGCAGCGAGGCGGCCAGGTCGCGCAGTGAGTCGGCCCAGTGGGCGCGCGGCACGAACTCGGCGAACGCGTCGCCGATCAGCCGGTCGGCGAGGGCGAGCAGCAGCGCGTCCATGTCACGGAAGTAGCGGTACACGGCGGTCGGGTCGGCGCCGAGCTCGGCCCCGAGCCGCCGGACGCTCAGTTTGTCGCCGCCGGGCGCGTCGATCAGGCGCAATGCCGTGTCGACGATCAGGTCCGCGGTCAGCACGACACCCGTCCGCGTCTTCCGGCGCCGGGCCCCCACGGTGCGCACACGTTGTGTTCCAGGCACGTCCCCACCTTAGCGCCTCTTATGTCAACGCATTGACATAAGCATGCGCGGAGCGGTTTCATCTGTTCACGAGATCTCCCATCGGCCGACACCCGGGGAGATCTCGAGAGAGTTGAAGGGACTCACCATGGCGGCCACACCCCCCGCTTATGATCTGGCCATCCGCACCGACGAGCAGCGCATCCGCAAGGCCCTGGCCGGCGCGGCTCGCACCCCGTTCTGGCTGGAGGACCCGGGTCGGCCGGCCCCCCAGCCGGCGCTGAACGGCTCCACCGACGCCGACCTGCTCGTCGTCGGCGGGGGCTACTGCGGGCTGTGGACGGCGCTGATCGCCAAGGAGGCCGACCCGTCGCTGGACGTGGTGCTGGTCGAGGGCAACGAGATCGCCTGGGCCGCCAGCGGGCGCAACGGCGGCTTCGTCGAGGCCAGCCTCACCCACGGCACCGAGAACGGGCGCCGGCACTTCGCCGACGAGCTGCCGATCCTGGACGCGCTGGCCGCGGAGAACTTCGCCGGCTTCGAGGCCACGCTGACCCGGCACGGCATCGACGCCGAGTTCCAGAAGGAGGGCGTGCTCGCCGTCGCCACCGAGCCGCACCAGGTCGACGAGTTGCGCGCGGCGGTCACCGGCAGCACCACCTTCTACGACCGCGACGAGTTGGGCGCGCTGGTGAAGTCGCCGCTCTACCGGGCCGGGCTGATGCAGCACGAGGGCGCCGCACTGGTGCACCCGGCCAAGCTGGCCTGGGGTCTCAAGGCGGCCTGTCTGCGGCTCGGGGTGCGGATCTACGAGAACACACCGGTCACCGACATCAAGGACCAGGGCGCCACGGTACGCGCGGCGACCTGGGCCGGCAGCGTACGCGCCCGCCGGGTCGCCCTCGCCACGAACGGCTTCCCGTCGCTGCTCAAGCGCAACCGGCTGCTGACCGTGCCGATCTACGACTACGTCCTGATGACCGAGCCGCTGACCGACGCGCAGGTGCGCGAGATCGGCTGGGTCAGGCGGTTCGGCATCTCGGACACCTCACGGCAGTTCCACTACTACCGGATGACCTCGGACAACCGGATCCTGTGGGGCGGCTACGACGCGGTCTACCACAAGGGCGGCACGATCCGGCCCGAGCACGACCAGAACCCGGAGACCTTCACCCGGCTCGCCGACCACTTCCTGCGTACGTTCCCGCAGCTCGGTGACGTGAAGTTCAGCCACGCCTGGGGCGGCATGATCGACATGTGCACCCAGCTGGCCGCCTTCCAGGGGCGGGCGATGGGTGGCAAGGTCGCCTACAGCAGCGGGTTCACCGGGCTGGGCGTGGCCGCCACCCGCTACGGGGCGACCGTGATGCTGGACCTGCTGGACGGGAAGGACACCGTTCGTACCCGGGTGAAGATGGCCAAGCGCAAGCCACTGCCGATCCCCCCGGAGCCGGTGCTCTACCCGGCCGTGCGGGTGATCCGTAACGCGATCGCCCGCTCGGACCGCAACGGCGGCCGGGACGGCCTGATCCTGAAGGCGGCCAACGCGTTCGGCTTCTCCTTCGACTCCTGACGCCGTCTAGCCGGCGGGCCGGCTCTCTACCGGAGGGCCGGCCCCCCACCCGCCCGGAAGCCGGGCTCGATCTCGCGGATGCAGTGCTCCGCATCCTCGGCCGACACCCCCCGGGCGGTCAGTGCCGCCATCGCCTCGGCCGGCCGTGCGCCGCCGTCGACGACGCTAATCCCGCCACCGCCGCCGCGGACCAGATGAATCCGATACCGCGCGCCGGTCCACTCCACACGTGCCGCGGTTACCGGCCCGTCCGCTGGTTGACTCATGCCGATCATCCTAGGCAACCACCTCCGGGCGTCTGCACCGAGCCGGGTGGCGGGCTGCCTCACTCATCGAGTAGAGCGCCGAGCAGACCCCGCAAGGTCCGCTCGAAGAGATCCACGCGGGGCGCGCCCGGATCCGCGAAAGCGGCGACCAGATGGGGGTACGGCGTGAGGTCCAGCCCGGTGAAGGCCGGGGGCGGCGCGGCCCGCTCCTGACGCACGAAGAGCGTCACGACCCCGGTCATCATCGCCAGCGCCTCGAACTTGGCGGCGCTCGCGCACCGCACCGGCCGGAGGACGAGCAGGCAGTGGTCGAACCAGGCCAGCCCTTCCGGGCCGATGCCGCTGGGCCGGGTGAGCAGCTCGATCAGCCAGGGATGCCGGCGGTAGAGATCGAGCTGCCGGCCGGCCAGCTCCACCAGGGTGGTCATCGGGTCCGGGCCGGGCCCGGGATAGGGGCGCAGCTCGCCGAGCACCCGGTCGGTCATCAGGTCGAGCAGATCGTCGCGCGACGACAGGTAGCGGTAGAGGCTGCCGGCGCCGGTGCCGAGCGCGCCGGCGACCGCCCGCATCGAGACCGCGGCCAGCCCGTCGGCGTCGGCCAGCGTGACGGCCGCCGCCACGATCTCGTCCCGGCTGTGGCCGGGCTGGGGTCCACGGCTGCCGCGTTCCGGTCTCGACCAAATCGGGGGTGCGTCGCTCACCTGCACTACTGTAAACTGCGAACAGCGTTCGCGGTTTACCGACGGAAGGTACCGAGATGATCGAGACAAGAGACGGGGCGAGGATCCCCCTGCACACCACCGGCAGCGGGCCGGACCTCGTGGTCGTGCACGGCGGCGGCGTGACCATCGACATCTACCGGCGGCTGGCCGCCAGGCTCGCCGACCGGTTCACCGTCCACCTCTACAACCGCCGGGGCCGGGCCGACGCGCCGCCGCGCAGCGTCCCCTACTCCATGCAGGAGGACATCGACGACCTGGCCACGGTGCTGGCGCACACCGGGGCGGTCAACGTGCTCGGTCACAGCGGTGGCGCGGTCGTCGCCCTGGAGGCGGCCCGCCTGCAGGTGCCGATGGAACGGCTCGCGGTCTACGACGTGCCGATGCAGGTCGACGATCTGTTCCCGGTCGACTGGCTGCCGGGCGCTCGGGCGGCGGCACAGGCCGGCGACACGGCCCGCGCCCTGGCCCTGACCGGCGCGGGGCTCAACACCCAGTCGGCGGCGGGCAGGCTGCCGGTCGGCATGCAGGTGGCGATCACCCGGATGTTCCTGCGCACGCCGATCGGGCGCATGATGGGCGACCTGGTGGCCATGACGCTGGACGAGTCGGCGTCGATCGACGAGCACGGCGGGCCCGCCTCCCGGTGGGCCGTCGTCACCGCCGAGGTGCTGCTGATGTGCGGCGCGAAGGGCCCGCCCTACTACCCGAAGATCCACCGGGCACTCGCCGCGGCGATACCCCGCGCCCGCACCCTGGAGATCCCGGGCAGTCAGCACGACGGTCTGGCGCGGGCGAATCCGCGGATCGTCGAGCCGTTCGCCGAGTTCTTCGCCGGCCGCTAGTCCGGAGGGGACGCCCAGGGCGCATCGGCCCCGGACGTCCCCTCCGGCTCGCCATGCCGGCTTCCGTCATGCGCGGCTCCCGTCGTCTCGCCTCCTGAACTGAATCGCTTCAGGACGCGCGACTGTCCTGGCGGGAGCGCCCGGTCGACGAATGTTCACCGGGATGCCCGATGAACAGGGAGCACTCCAGCTCGTCGCGGTCCACGACGGGAGCGACCTGGCGCCCCGGGCACCAGGTGTACGGGTTGACCTCCGATGCGCTGAGGGTCCACTGGATCCACCACATCGTGGCGTCGACCTGCTGGCCGAGGGCTGCATGTGAGCCTTCGTGACCCAACTCCAGCTCGCAGCCCAGCTCGGACTGCACACTCGGCGCCCCGGCGGGGAGTGCATCGAAGAAGGCCAACTGTGCCGCGTCGAGCGTGACGCGGGCGGGGCAGTTCACCGGATCCTCACGGTCAATCGACATGTGTACATGGATGCCCTCGACCCGCCTCCGCTACACCGGTTGACTGAACCGGTTTTGTCGGCACGCTCCCCCGCCGTCCTAGCGGCTCCGGGCGGCGGCGGTCCACTCGTCGCTGACGCAGCCCTCCTCGTAGTCCCACCAGCCGTCGCGGGCGCCGGCCCGGAGCACCCGCTGGACGCCGGCGAGATCGGCGTCCGGCGGAACCTCCAGAGCGACCAGGCCGTACTGCTGGATGCCCTCGCCGGTGACGCCGAACGGCTCGAACGCGTCCAGCACCCGCTGACGGGAGCCGTGCAGCGGACCGCTGCGGAACGGCACGACCCGGATCGTGCAGTTGCCCGACCACTCGAGATGCTCGGCCGCCCACAGCACGCCGTCGGCGTCCGCCTCGACCCGCACCAGATCGCCGCTGGCCACACCGCGCACGAACCAGGGCACGTTGGTCAGCCGTACCACGTCGTCGCCGACCGTCTCAGCCCAGAGGCTCTCCACCTCGACCGGCGGCCAGTCGTCGCCGACGCGCGGCAGATCGAAGTGCACCTCGACCGCTGCCATCGCCACCCCGGACCCGAACTCACCGTTCACACGCCGAACGTAGTGTCGCAGAAGATCAGCCCACCCCGACCTCGGGCGTACGGGTGAGTGCGAGCCATTCGTCCCGGGTGATCGCGTATTCGACCTCGCCCTCCGCGGAGCCCGGAATGGGCGGATAGTCCGGGAAGAAGGTCCGCTGGTACCGCAGGCCGGCCTTGGCCATCACGGCACGGGAGCCGGCGTTGACGGTCATGGTCTGCGCGATGATCCGGCTCTGGCCGGCCGTCTCGAAGCCGTGCCGCAGCAACTCCCGGGACGCCTCGGCGGCGTAGCCCCGACGCCAGTGCCGGCGCGCCAGCCGATACCCCAGCTCGGCGACCGACTCCTCGGCGGCCGGCGGCAGCATCATCACCCCGATGAACTCGTCACCGGCGCCGAACGCCACCCAGTACCCGAGCCCGTCGACCCGGCGGCCCCGCTCCATCCGGACGGCGTGGAACTCGGTGACCTCCTCCCGGGTGCGGGCCCGGCCGTCGAGATAGCGCAGCACCTCGGGGTCGGCGTCGAGCGCGACCTCCAGTTCCAGGTGCTCGTCCGCGAGCGGGACCAGCAGCATCCGCCCGGTACGCAGAACAGGTTGCGGCATCCGCCCACGATCACACACCGGCCGTGGCCACGCGACGGAGATTCCTCGCGGCCATCGCTCATGCTGAATGCATGTCGCGCCGCTCGCTCACGTCGCTGCTCCTGGCCGTCGTCCTGGTGGCCACCGGGTGCACCACGCCCGACCTTCCCACTCTGAACGACGGCCCCGCCCTCGCCGAGCGGTGGCGGATCCCGTCACCGGTGAGCGGCTGGGACTTCACCGACCGGGAGTTCGGCCTGATCGGCCAGGACCGGCGGCTGATCTCGGTGGACCCGGCGTCCGGCGCGCTGCGCTGGTCGCTCGATCTGCCGGACGGCTACCGGGTCACCCGCGACTCGGTGTCGGTGGCGGCCGGCGCGGTGGTGGTCCGTGGGCCGGGCGGGTTCCGGGTGGTGAGCGCGACCGACGGGACGATGCTGTGGCAGCGCGAGTCGACCGGCAGGGTGGTCGCCGAGCCGGCCGGGCTCCTGCTCGCCGAGTGCCGCGGCGGGGGCTGCGAGTTGTCGTCGTGGGATCTCCACCGCGGTGAACGGCTGTGGTCCCGTAGGACCGGGGAGCGGGTCGAGCCGGTGCTCTCCACGCCGTACCAGTGCGAGTGTGTGCTCCTGCTGGGTGAGCGCACGATCAGCGCGATCGTTCTCGACGACGGCCGGGTCCCGTGGAGCATGGTCCGGCCGGCCGGGGTGACGCGCCTGATCCCCGCGCTGTACCGGGTGATCCTCTTCGCACCGCCGGCCCGGCCGGGGTGCGCCGCGGTCCTGCGCGGCACCGACGTCGGCACCGTCCACTGGACGCGGGAGATCCCGACGACGTGCGACGCCGCCGGGCCGGTGAACGGCGGCGAACTGGCGGTCCCGGTCGAGGGCGGCGTCGAGATGGTGAACACCTACACCGGCGCCAACCGCACGATCCCGCTCGGCGCGGGTGAGACGCTCGTCGCCGGCCGGATCACCTGGACACCCGGCATCGGTTACCGCGACCTGGACGATCGCGGGGCCCCGCCGGCACAGGTGCCCGCACCGGCGGACGGGCGGCCGGGGGTGGTCGAGCACGAGGCGGGCCTGTGGCTGCTGCGGTCGGGCGACGGCCTGACGCTGTGGAGCCGGGTCCACGGGATCCGCTGGACCGGGCCGGAGCCGGCGCTGATCGCGAGTTCCGACAGGTTGATCTACCTGGACGGCGCCGACCTGGTGGGTGTGGGCCCGCCGGAGGACGCCGGGTGGTGACGGTGGGGTGCGGGGCACGGTGGGCGTGCCCCGCACCCGGGTCACCTGTCGCAGATGACGCCGTTGCGGTCGGGGTCCAGCCCCTGCCGGTCCCGGGTCGCGACCTTGATGCCCTGGTAGCCGTGGTCACGCAGCCAGGCGCACTTGTCGGTGACACCCGGCGGGAACCGTACCGGGATGCAGTGCGCGATGGTGCCGTAGTTGCGGTCGCAGCCGTCGACCGCCGTCGCCACCTTGACCGGGGCCGTCGGCCTCCGTTTCGGCTTCTGCCGGGTGACTCCCGGCTGAGCGGCGAAGGTCTGCACGAACGGTGCCGGCGCCACGTGCCTCCCGGGCCTGGTCGGCGCCGGGCCGGGCCGGTTCTCCGGGGCCTTCTTCGGCACGGTCCGCCCGGACGTGGCCGGACCCGGTGAGGGGCTGACCGGCAGCACCTGCTGCACGGCCACCTCGGTGGTGCCGAACCGGGCCGTCTCCGGCTCCGCGCCGAGTGCCCAGGTGGTGCCGCCCGCCAGGGCGACCGCGGCCAGGGTCAGGGCGGCGATTCGTGTCCTGGTCATCCGACCTTCACCCACTTCGCAACCGACGGGACGCCGTTGGTGCCGACCACGAACAGCATGTACCAGCCGGGCGGCGCCAGGTTGGGATTGCTGGTCAGGTTGAGGCTGATCGTATTGCCGGTGACCGTCATCGGCAGGTCGACGAACCGCTGGTTCGGGTCGCTGGAGTGCGTCACGGCGGCCGGGCGGATCAGCTCGGCCTTCAGGACCGGCCCGTCCACGGTGATCGTGTTCGAGCTGCCGTACGCCCAGTTCAGCGTGGACATCCCGGTGATCTGCGGCCGGGCGCCCTTGAACAGGTACGGCGGCGAGTAGACCGACACCCGCATGTCGAAGGTGCCGTTGCCCGGGTTGTCGCCGACCGCCATCACCCGGCCGTCGGGCAGCAGGAACGCCGACGAGTGGTAGCCGCGCGGCACCGGGTCGGTGGCCATCCCGGCGGTGAACGTGTTGGTGGCCGGGTCGTACATGGACGCCTCGTAGACGGGGTCGGCCCGGTTGTGCATCGCGCCGCCGGTCTCGAAGACCTTGCCGTCCGGGAGCAGGACCGCGGAGACGTACATCTTGCCCTGGTCGCCGGTCTGCGGGACGCCGCCGGTCAGGGTGCCCTGCGGGATCTGCGGGCCGGCGGTGTAGACCGGTGACGGCCGCTTGAGGTCGATGAGGTCGGTGAGCCGGTGGGCGTCCGGGTTGGTCTCGTTGTTGCCGCCACCCATGGTGAGGACCTTCTGGTCCTGGGCCGGCGGCAGCAGGACGCTCATCGACTGGTCCCGCTCGTCCTTCTTGCGCAGGCCGTTGACCGGGGTGATGGTGGCGGTGCCGTAGTCGTAGATCGAGGCACCGGAGCCGGGCAGGCCGTTGCCGAAGACGTGGCTGCCGGTGTAGAAGAGCCGCCCGTCCTGCATCAGGATCATCGACGGGTAGAGGCCCCAGAAGCTCCAGGTCTGCCGGGTCTCGCCGACGCCGAGCCAGCGGCCCTCCGACTCGTCGAAGTACTGGGTGAGCACCGTGCCGCTGGAGTCCTCACCGAGGCCGCCGAGGCTGATCACGTCGCCGTTGCCCATGATCGTCGCCGACGGGTACCAGCTGCCGCCGGTCATGTCGTTGACCCGCTGGTAGGAGTTCGTGCCCGGGTCGAAGATGTACGAGTTCTTCAGCCCCTTGTAGCCGTGACTCCCGTCCGCGGCCGAATAGTCCTTGTTGCCGCCCATCACCAGGATCCGGCCGTCCTTGAGCTGTACGTGACCGGCACAGAAGAGGTCCTCGGGGGTGGGCACCGCGGTGAACGTGCCGGACCCGGGCCGGTAGATCGCGGTCTTGAACGACTTGGCGGCGAACGCCTCCGGATCGTTGCCGGAACCCGCGATCAGCAGCACGTCGCCGTTGCGCAGCACCACGGCGTGGATGGCCCGCACCGCCGACTGGAACGGCATGACCTGCCAGTCGCCCTTGACGCACTTGACGCCCGCGCTGCACGACGCGTCCGGCACCGTCTGGGTGGCGTCGACCATCGTGTAGTCGTCGGTCTTCAGGGTGCCGTTGCCGTAGACGGTGACACCCCAGACGATCTGGTCGGTGTTCGCCGGGATCTGCGGGGTACGGACGCTCTGCCTGGTCCAGGCCGCGGTGACCGGAAGGGTGGCCAGGTCGGTCCAGTAGACCCAGCCCTGGGCGACGTCGTGCCGGAACACGGTCATCACCGTGTTCGGGGTGGACGTCTTGTACCAGACGGACAGGTCGTACTGGTGGCCCGGCGTGACGTTGGGCGCGCACGACGTGTCCTCGAGCATCATCGCCTTGCGGTCGCCCTCGCCCGCGTTGGTCAGCGTGACCGCCATCGACCGGGCGCCGCTGTGCGCGTCGGTGCTGACCTCGAACGTGTGGCCGTTGTTGCCGTAACCGGACTTCTCCCAGCAGACCGGGAACCCGTCCGGTGCCATCGACTCCAGGCCCGGGTTGGCGATCAGGTTGGCACCGGCCGAGGCCGGGCGTTCCGGCAGAGCCAGGAACAGGACGAGTGACAGCACCAGCAACTGGGCTATGTGGAGCCGGTTGCGCCGGCTCATCAGGGGGCGTGACGGGGTCATGACTTCTTCCCGGCGAGATAGATCAGCCTGTCGGAGATCAGGAAACGGATGAGGAAGGACGCGACCAGGGTCAGCATGTTGCCGACCAGGACGCCCAGGTTCAGCCCGCTGACCAGCAACGTCAGCAGGGGGATGCGCAGCACCAGGTCGGCGTTGCCCATCAGGAAGAAGCGGCTGAACCGGCTGAGCGGGCCGCGATCCCGGTGCTTGCGGTAGAGCAGCGTGTCGGTGAGGACGAAGTTCCAGCCCACCGCCACGACGTTGGCCATCACCGCGGCGGCCGTGTAGTGGAGCCCGGTGAAGTGCAGCAGCGCCCACAGCACGGCCTGGTTGGGCAGCAGACCGGAGATGCCGATCAGCGCGAACGCCAGCATCCGCAGACGCGCCGGGCCGAACCGCAGGACGCCCAGGTGTCTGAGGAAGCGGATGCCCTCGGCCGCGGTCGACTTCGACTCGCCGGCGTGCCGGGTCTGGAAGCCGTAGGGGACCTCGACGATCCGGCCGGGCCGGTTGCGGACGATCAGCTCCAGCAGGATCTTGTAGCCGAGCGGGCGCAGCTCACCGGCGTCCAGCGAGCTGGCGCGGATCGCGAACAGGCCGCTCATCGGGTCGCTGACCGACAGCAGACTGTTCCGGAACAGCGTCTTGACCAGCAGCGTCGAACCGCGGGAGACCAGCCTGCGGTACCCGTCGGCCAGGCCGCCGGTGTCGCCGCCGTGCGCGTACCGGCTGCCGACGACCAGGTCGGCGCCGTCCCGCAGGCCGGCCGCGATCAGGTCGGGCACGATCTCCGGCGGGTGCTGCAGGTCGGCGTCCATCACGACGATCCACTCGCCGCGGGCCAGGCGCATGCCCTCGACCACGGCGCCACCGAGCCCGCCCGCACCGTTCTCGCGGTGATGGACGGTGATCGCCATCGGGAAGTCCCGCGCGGCCTGCTCGATGACGGCCGGGGTGTCGTCGGTGCTGTCGTCGACGAACACGATCTCGGTGTCGTCGTGCGGCAGCGCGGCGGCGAGCCGCTCCAGCAGGGCGGGGATGTTGTCGCGCTCGTTGTAGGTGGGCACGATGACGCTCTGCAGCAGGACGGAGGGCAGCGGGCCCACCCCGATCTCACCGGGCAGCACCGCCCGGGTACGCCCGGATCCGCGGTAGCGCTCCAGCGAGAGGGTCTTCTCACCGGGTGTGACGGTGGCCTGGTGCAGCATTCCGACGGCCGCCCGGCCCTGTGCCTGGGTGGTCATGGGTTCTCCTTGTTGATGCGGCGGATCTCGATACGGCCTTCGCCCTCGCCGAAGCCGGCGGCCACCGTCGAGTTCGTCAGCAGGGTGTTCACCGCGGGCAGCGACGTGGAGTCACCGCGCAGCGCGGGCGTCGAGACCAGGTAGTCGACGTCGCGCCAGCCGTTCGGCAGCCGGGCCGCGACGGCCGGGTCCAGGTCGAGCTTGTAGAACCAGATGGTCCGCTCGGGTCGGTAGCCGGCGTCGACGCACTCGAGCCACAGCACGTCGTCGAGCACGATCGTGGTGTTCGCCCGGTCCGGCACCTCGTCGCGCAGGTAGCGGGCGGCGGCCACGTAGCCGTCGTGGTAATCGGCGGTCAGCGCCACCTGGTTGCCGGCCCACCAGCGCGGGGCGACGAACGTCGCGGCGAGCACCGCGAGGACGAGCGGAACCGCGAGGCGCAGCAGACGTCTCCGGGCCGGCGCGCGACGGCCCACCAGGTCGAGCACTCCGCCGACGGCGATGGCGAAGAACGGCAGGAGCTGGACGACGTACATCACCGGGAGGTGGCCGCTGGGACGGCAGGCGATCAGCACCAGGATCGCGCCGGCCACGGCCGGTGGCCGCAGGCGGCGCACGAAGAGGCAGACGACGGTCGCGATCAGACCACCGGCCAGCAGGTACGGGTCGTGGTCGAGCCAGGATCCGACCAGGTTCCCGGCAATCGACCCATCGGTGAAGACGCTGCCGCTGCCGGCCCGGGAGCCCAGCTGGAACTGCCAGGCGCCGATCAGCGACACGTGGTCGGCACCGGGGAAGAGTTCGCCGCGCAGCAGCGCGTACAGCGGATAGAAGACGCCGACCAGGACCAGTCCGCTGAGGTAGCCGCCGGCCGCCCACGGCCGGGTGGAACTGCGGGCGGTGTGCTGCCAGAGAGCGAGCACCACCGCCGGCAGGGTCACCAGCATGGTCTCCTTGCTCAGCACCGCGATCGCGGTGGCCGCGCCGGCGGCGGTGAAGTGCCACAGGTTCCGGCGTGGTGACAGCACCAGGGCCAGGGCGGCGAGCATCCACACCACGGCGAAGGTGTCGAGGTAGACGCCGCGGTACATGACGACGGTGAGCGGGGACAGGCCGAAGACGAGCAGTGCGGCGGCGGACGGCCAGACGGCCATGCCGAGGCGGCGGCAGATCACGTAGACCAGCAGCACGACCGCCGCGATCACCGGGAGCATGGCGATCCGGCCGGTGGTGGCGACCGTCGAGCCCTCCGTCCCGAACAGGCCGGGGATCCAGGACAGCCCGGCCAGCTGGATCCAGGCCAGCGGCGGGTGGTCGTACCAGTAGGTGTAGTGGGCCAGGCCCTGCCCGTTGGCGACCGCCCAGGCCTGCGCCAGGTAGGTGCCCTCGTCGTCGTTCACCATCGGGTACCCGCTGATGTTGACGCCCAGGACGGTGAGCACCAGCGTGGTCAGGGCACCGGCCAGGAGTCCTTCGCCGCCGATGAGCGCGCGCCGCCGTACCCGCGCGGGCCTCTGCTCGTGATCGGGCGCCGGCAGCCGCGGCAGGGTCGTCTCGACGAGCCTGCCGCGCGCCTTGGGGATGAGCGCGGTCGTGGTGGTCTGCTGGGGTTCACTGGTGGTCGTCATGCGGCACCGGCCTCGGCGTTGGCGTTCTGGAGATGGGCGCCGACGTGTGTGGTCAGCTCCCAGTCGCGGCGGCCGCTGTACTCACGCCAGACGGCGCGCAGCGCGGCGACGCTGAGCAACAGGGCGTACGGGAACGCACCGGCCAGCAACCAGGCGTAGTGACGCGGCCTGATCCTGAGCCGGTACTGCTTGCCGAAGTCACGCAGGCCGATGGTCTGGAAGACGATGTTGGCGGCCATCGGTACGAACGGGACGAAGGTGGCCAGCGCGATACCGACCGGCAGATCGGCGAGGACACCGACGGCGACACCGATCGGGATCGCCACGCCGGAGAAGGCCTGCAGGAACGGGCCGGTCAGGGTGTACCGGGCCAGCACCCGCTGGCGCAACGGCAGCCGCCGCCACTCCCCCTTGCGCAGCACCTGGAGGAAGCCCTGGTTCCAGCGGGTCCGCTGTTTGAGCAGGCTGCCGATGGTGTCCGGGGTCTCCTCGCGGGTGACCAGGGAGGCCTCGTAGGCGACGACCACCTTGGCGCCCCGGCTGGACAGCCGCACGCCGAGATCGCAGTCCTCGGCCAGGCAGGTGCCGTCCCAGCCGTTGGCGGTGCGCAGCACGTCGGTACGGACGAACACCGTGTTGCCGCCGAGCGGGATGAAGCCCTTGTCGGCGTGCAGGTGCAGCCGGCTGCGGAACCAGAAGAAGTACTCCAGGCAGTTGTGCAGGCTGTACCAACTGGAGTGGAAGTTGATCAGCTGCACGCCACCCTGGACGACGTCCGCGCCGGTCGTGCGGAACGCGTGGTCGACGTGTTCGAGCAGATGCGGGTGCACCTGGTCCTCGGCGTCGAAGACTCCGACCACGTCGCCGCGGACGAAGGGCAGGGCGGTGTTCAGGGCACGGGGCTTGTTCTTCACCTCGTTGTGGTCGGTGACCACCAGCACCCGGCCGGGCGCCTTCGCCGCCGCGGCGTGGGCCACCGCGGCGGTGTCCGGGTCGTCGTGGCCGACGATCACGATGATCTCGTAACCCTGGTGGGTGGAGTGGAGCAGGCGCTGGATGGTGTGTTCCAGCACCGCCTGCTCGTGCCGGGCCGGCAGCAGCAGGGAGAACGTCAGCCGGTGGTCACCGTCCGGCTCCGCGAAGCGTGTCGCGGCCAGCGTCTCCGGGGTACGCCACGCGTGCATCGTCCACCAGAGCGTCACCGCCGCGAACGTGGCCAGCACGACGGAAATAAGAATCATGACGGCGGCAGCCAAGGTCGTCGCCTTTCAGCAATGAGGGAATTCGACTCCAAAGAATGGAGCGGGCCGACCATATCGCGAACGTCGGCACACTATTCAAGTCGATCTCTCTGATTCCCGCTTTCCGGTGAGTCGTTTCGATTGTGTTTCCCGCGAAACAACGGTCGGATCGGCGACAGATTTCATTCCGGGAACCGATTCCGGGTACGAAAGACGGCCCGGCGCAAGCGTCAGGATGCGACCGGGCGACGGCCGTCGGGGCCGCTGAAAGAACATAAGTCATGTCGGCTCTTTCCCGCGTCACGCGTCCGAGGGAACAACCTCCGGGCATCCGAAAAAATGCACCAAGCGCCCGATTTGCCGACTATTGCGGTATCTGCATGTCTTGATCGCGATATCTACTGGGCGTACTTGATCATCAGGAGCAGGATGAGGTCGTCCCTCTCTTTTTGGAGCACACGATGCTGGACTCAACGCTTCGCCGTCGGTCACTCTTCGCCGTCGGCGGCGCACTCGCCGGATCGGTCGCCCTCGCGCCGGCCGCCCGGGCCTCGCACCCCGCGGGCACACCCCTGGAGCAGCTCCTGGCCGGCAACCGCCGGTTCGTCACCGGCCACGGCCGGCACCCCCACCAGAGCCCCACCCGGATCCACGACATCGCCGCCGGCCAGCACCCGTTCGCCGTCATCCTGGGTTGCGCCGACTCCCGGGTCGCCCCGGAGATCCTCTTCGACCAGGGCGTCGGCGACCTCTTCGACAACCGGGTCGCCGGCAACATCGTCGACGACCTGCTACTCGGCAGCATCGAGTACGCGGTCGAGGAATTCGCCCCGCCACTGATCGTCGTCCTCGGGCACGAGCGCTGCGGTGCCGTCTCGGCCACCCTCAACGCGATCCGGACCGGCGGCGAGGCGCCCGGCCACATCGGCGCGATCGTGGACGCGCTGCGCCCGATCGTCGAGCCGTACGTCGACGACCCGGACGGCGTGGAGAAGGCCGTCAGGGCCAACGTCCGGGCCCAGGTGTCCACCCTGGTCACCCGCAGTGAGATCGTCGCGCACAGTGGCGCACGGGTGGTCGGCGCCCGTTACGACCTGGACACCGGCACGGTCACGGTGCTGTAGCGGTCACGGGCTGTAGCCGTCATGGGGCTGTAGCGGTCACGGGGCTGTAGCGGTCACGGGGCTGTAGAGGGTCTCCGGCTCGCACAGTCCGGTCAGGGCCAGGGCCTGCCGCACATGGCCGGCCGCGTGCACGATGTCGTAGCCGTGCCCACCGCGCATGGCGCGGGTGTAGCCGATCAGCAGCAGCTCGATGCATTCGCTGCCGATCGTCTCCACCCGTGCCATGTCGACGATCACCAGATGGCCACGACGGCCGGAGGCGAACGCGTCTCGCATACCGGCGCGCAGGACCCGGTGGGCATCCCGGTCGAACGCCCCGATCAGATGCAAGTGGACGGTGGAGCCCGTTCGGTGGTTGATTCGCTCGATCTCGTAACGCGGGTCGTTCATACCTGCAAGTGGTACCCGCGGAATGTGTCCGGGAGCCGAAATCCCGGTGACACGGTGACCGAGCCAACAATGGCGCACCTCAGAACGGCACGCAGATCAGCTCACGGTAAAGAAGATCGATCTGGTCCACGCCGAGTGAACGCCCCGGGATCACAGTGCGGCCGCCCAGGCGAGCAGCTCGGTGCGGGCGGCGGTGAGGGTGGCGGCCGGCACCGACGCCACGTCGGCGGCGTTGACCACCAGCGCCACGTGCACCCGCCCCGGCGCCGACCCGGTCGCGTCGAGCAGCAACCGCCGGGCGGTCGTCGCGCCGGTCTCGGTGGCCACCGCGATCGGCCCGCTCGCCGGCACCCCGGCGACGGCACCGAGATCGGACACCACCACCGTACGGGCCGACGGGAACGACCCCGGCAGGTGCAGCTCGGTCGGGGCGGTCGGCGCGGTGGCCGGCTCCCGCCAGACCAGTACGCCGTACTGCCGGCCGGCGACCAGGCCGGCGATCGCGGGTAGCCGGGACGGCACGGTCAGCCACGCCTGCTGCCGGCCCGCGCCCCCGAACCCGTCCCGGGCCAGGTCCTCGTAGGCGAACGCCACCGTGGTCCCGGCCACCGCGCTGGGGAACAGCCGGTCCAGTACCCGCCGGTCCAGTCGCAGCGCCCCGTTCGCGATCACCGAATGGTCCTCGCCGTTCCAGGCGTCGCCGGTGGTCTGCACCTTGTCCGGGTTGAAGTTCATCAGCTCACGGTGCCTGCCGCTGTAGACGTCCCAGTGCCACTGGGTCGACGACAGCACCGGCCCGGAGCCGGCCGCACCGTTCCAGAAGGAGGCGCCGGACACCCGGGAGTCGAGGCCCTGATACATCGACCGGATCATCCAGGGGGTACGGGAGCTGCTGCTCGTGCCGGACATCGCGTTGCCGAACTCGGAGACGAACGCACCGGTCCCGAGCGCGGTGGCCCGATCCCGGATCCGGTTCATCGCCGCGCTGTAGGTCCCGTCGCCGGCCGCCGACGGGTCCAGGGTCATCCGGCCGCCGTCGTAGTAGTGGCTGTTGAACACGTAGCGGGGGCCCAGCCGACCGGCCGTGGCGAGACCGCCCTGCTCGAAGAACCCGGTGTTCCAGAAGACCAGGGGCTCGGCGTAGAGCGGCAGCGACGACCAGCCGGACGCGTCCATCACGTCCCGGAACCGCCGGTAGAACGGCATCAGCCAGGTGGTCTCCCAGGTGGTCCCGGAAGCGCCGTCGAGCCCGCCGTCGAACGGCTCGTTGAACGGATCGACGCCCAGCATCATCCGGTGGTCGACACGGGACCACAGGTGGGTGAGGGCGGCACGGGCCTGCGTGAGGTAGGCGTCCTGCACCCCGTGGCGGTTACGCCAGAAGTCGTACATCGCCGCCCGTACCGCGCCGTTGTTCATCATGTTCTGCCCCCACAGCAGGCAGATGCCGCACGACTCGTCCGGGTAGGTCCCGGCGTCGATCACCCACTTCGGTGCGCCGTCGCCGGTGTACCAGCTGTCCGGGTCGAACAGGTGCGACGAGTACAGGTCCTGATGCCAGTCGAGCAGCACCCGGATGCCCCGGTCGGTGAACTGGCGGATCTGGTCGGCGGCCCGGTCGAGGTATCCGGTGTCGATCCGGTCCCGGGCCGGCTGCACCCCCTCCCAGCTGATCAGGAAGCGGATCGCGTTGGCGCCGGTGAGGTCGCGCATCTGGGCGGCCGCGGCAGCCGCGTCGGCGGTGCTGCGGAACGGGAGGAGTCCGTTCTCGTACAGCTTGGTGCTGCCCGAGACGTTGAAGCCGCGCAGAACGATCTCGCGACCATGGGTGTCGGTGGGGGCGGCGGCGGCAGCCGGTCGCGCCGGTGCCGCCAGACCCGCGACCACCAGCAGAAGTGCCAGGAAGAAGGCCCGCATGTATCGACGGTAATCACTTGTTCACCATGCGCAACACCTATGAGAACAGCGACCCATGGGGCCTTTCCGCACCATGCCGGACGTCAGCTCCGGGCCGGCCGCCGGGTGTGGAGGCAGCCCGACGCCTTGCCGAGCTTGCGCAGACCGGTCAGGTCACCGGCGCCCCACACCGCCTTCTTCGACGTGATCGTGGGGTACATGATCTGGTTCCGGTCGTTCTGCTCCGGATGCGCCAGGCCGATCGCGTGGCCGATCTCGTGCATCAGCACCGCGCCGGTGGTGCCGTGCGACGACGCCCCGAAACCACGATCCAACGACTTCACCGACGTCGCGTTCAGCACCACCGCGCCGGAGAGCATCATCAGCGCGTCACCACCGGACGACGCGTACGCGGTCTGCCACGAGCCCCCGCCCATGCCCAGCACCCGGGACCCCGCCGGCAGCCACGTGCTGTGCCTGCCCGGCGTCGCCCAGGCGATCACGATCTCGGTGCCGGCCGGGTACGTACCCCGGTAGCCGGGCTTCGCCTGCGGGATCACATCGGTCGTCCCGGCATAGCGGAACGTCAGGCCGGTGGCCGCCGTGATCCGGCTGAACGTCGTCTTCACCTCGGCCAGCGAACCCTTCGGCGCACGGTCCAGATTGACCCGGTAGTCGATGGCGCCGCCGCACGGGTTCCAGCGGGCGATCAGGTCACTGCCGTGGGACTGGCTGATGAAGGCGAACGCCTTCGCGCTGCCGGCGGCCGCCAGAGCCACTCCGGGCTGAGCCACCACCAGCGTCGACACCGCGGCGAGCAGGAGCAGTACGCGCTTCATACGGGGGTCCGATCCGATCGAAGGGAAGCCCCATTCTGTGATCGTCACGGGTGCCGTCCCGGGTGACCGCCGGTTGCCGGCCGGTTGCCGCGGGAGTCAGCTTCGGACGTACCCCGGCGACGGCTTCTTCTGCTGGTAGAGACGGGCGTCCGCGACCGCGTAGAGCCCGTCGAAGTCCTCGCCGTCGACCCCGAGGACCGCGACACCGATGCTCACCCCGGTCCGCGCGCCCAGCACCGTCCGCAGACTGCCGGCCACCTCGAACGCGTCACCGTCGGTCAGCAGGACCACGAACTCGTCGCCGCCCAGCCGTCCCACGATGTCATGCGGATGCACCTGCGAGCGCAGCGTCGCCGCCACCCACCGCAGCAGCTCGTCACCGGCCGCATGCCCGTGCGCGTCGTTCACCAGCTTGAACCCGTCCAGGTCCAGCACCAGCAGCGCGGCGCCCCGGCCGGTCCGCCGGCTCTGCGCGACCTCGGCCGCGAACCGCTCCGCGAAACCCCGCCGGTTCAGCACGTCGGTGAGCACGTCCACCCGCGACAACCGGGTCAGCATCCGGCGCTGACCGGCCGCCGCCCGGCCCTGCAACGCGCACGCCACCGCTGCGGCCGCCGTCCCCAGCAGCTGCAACGCCAGATACCACCCGGAGGCGTCACCGACCCGCAGCCCCACCATCAGATAGAAGGCCCCCGCCGCCAGCGCCAGCGGGGCGGCCACCTTCGGCCGCATACCGAGCATCAGCAGCGGGATCGGCAGCAGCACCCCGATACCCAGTGGCTGATCCACCCCGCCGTCCAGGGTGGCGATCGCCGCGCAACTCAGGAACGAACTGAACGCGAACGCCAGCATCAACGGCCGGGCCAGACGCGACCGGCTCAGCCAGTCGGCGCCCACCACCACCGCCAGACCGGCGAAGAAACCCCACAGCGACAGCGCGACCATGCCGGCCCGGTGCGCGTGATCGTTCGCGACCAGCACCACGTAGACCAGCGCCACCACCGTCTGCGTGATCGACACCCAGCCCGGATCGGCGATCGAATGCCGCCGCCGTTCCCGCGCCTCCACCGCCGCCACCGGGCCGGACGGCCGGATCCCGGAACGCGCACCGGCCACCGCCGCGGCTGTCGGCGCCCGGCGTACCCGGACCGCCTTGTCCTGATAGAGGCGCTGGTCGGCGGCGAGCAGCAACCCGGCGACGTCGCTCGCGTCGCCCGGGAACGTCGCCGAACCCAGACTCGCCGGCGAACACACCCGCAACCGTTCCCGCAGCCGCTCGACCACGACCTCCGCGTCCGCCGCGCCGGTGCCCGGCAGCAGCATCGCGAACTCGTCGCCACCCTGCCGGCCCACCACGTCGTGCGTGCGCAGGTCCGCCCGCAGCTCCTGAGCCGTCCAGGTCAGCAACTCGTCACCGGCCCGGTGGCCGTGCGTGTCGTTGACCTCCTTGAAATGGTCCAGGTCCAGCAGCACCAGAGTCACCGGGCTGCCACCGCGCTCCGCGTCGGCCAGCTCGGCCGCCACCCGCTCCTCGAAACCGCGCCGATTCAGGCAGCCGGTCAGCGGGTCGGTGCGCGAGCTGTCCGCCAGCCGCCGCCGCAACGACGCCAGCACCGCCGAATGCCGCAGGCACAGATACGCGATGCAGCCGAAAGCCAGGGCGTGGACCAGCGGATACCCGGCGGGCGGCCGGTCACCGACGATCATGACCGAGGTGTACGCGGTGACGCCCAACCCGGCCGTCACGAGAAAGGCCCGAGGTGGCATCACGATCGCCAGCAGCACCACCGACAGCGGGATGAGCGTGCCCAGCGGTCCGGCCACGCCGGTGTCGAGGACCCCCAGTGCCGCCGAGCCGGCCAGGTTGACCGCCGCGGCGGTCGACTGGATCCAGATCCACCACCGGGTCCGGGCGATCCGGCCCGCCGCCGCCCAGCCGAGCCCCGCGAACCCCACCATCGCCGCCGTGACCAGCAGCATCGCCGCCCGGTTCGGATCTTTCCAGGTGCCGATCGTGTACGCCGCGGCCAGCACCGCCGGAACCGCACCGTAGACGGCCGACGCCCGCAACGACTCCCGGCGGGACCGCTGGACCATGCCGAGGGAATCGCGCTTCACGACGCGGCACCTCCCTGGCTGAACCTGACCCAGCCCCCATCGGCGCCGGCACGCTCCCCTTGAGGCTTTCCGGGCCCACCCGCGCTCCCGAGCCGGCCCGCCAGGGCGGAATCACCCCTCGGGACAGCGAATCACCCGCACGGGACCGCCCGTTTCCGGACCATTCCCCCGAGGCTGGATAGGTCCACTACACCGGTGAGCACGGCAGGGGGAACGGTCGGATGCAGAGCCGGCTCCGCATCGCGGGCCACGGGATGCAGCCGCTGCTGCTGATGTTCCCCCTCGGCCTCTTCTGGACGGCGTTCGTCCTCGACCTGGCCACCCTGCTCGGTGCGCCCGCCATGCTCGGCACCGCGGCCTTCTGGAACCTCGTCGCCGGACTCGGCGGCGGCCTGCTGGCCACGCTGGCCGCCGTCGCCGACGCCGTGGCGGCGACCGGACCCGCCGGAACCCGCATCTTCGTCCTGGCCCTGCTCCTCGACGTCGGCGTCCTCATCATCTACGCCGTCCTCACCCTCATGCGCGTCCGCGAACCCGACCGCACCACCTCCGCCAGCCTGCTCACGATCGAGGTCACCGGCCTGGCTGCCGCCGCATTCAGCGCCTGGTTCAGTGGCCGGCTCGCCGCCCCGGGTGCCCCGATCGCCGACCCCCGGCGCCCCACCGACAGCCCGCACCGCCCGTCCGCCACCACCCTGAACCAACTCCTCACCAACCCGCCGCCCCCCGGCCCCCGCCCGGCCCCCTTCCCACCACCCGCGCCCGCACCCCACCCACGGCGCCCAACCGTCTCCCCCCGTCCGGCCCCCTCCCCCCGCCGCAACCCCTCGCCACGCCCCGCCGCTCCGCCACGCGCCGGCAATGCCGAATCCCGGCCCACCCCAGCCCCGCGACAAGCCGGCAGCGATGCCCGGCTGGCGGCAGTGCCGCCCCGCGCCCGCTGAGGCGCCGGTGACAGCATCTGCCCAGCCGAGTGACGGCTGGCTGCCACCGCTGCCTCAGCACACCTGAGACAACGCCCAGAACCAGCCCGAAAGAACCGGCTGGCTACCACCGCTGTCTCAGCGCGCCCGAGACAACGGCCAGGACCAGCCGGGAAGAACCGGCTGGCTGCCACCGCTGCCTCAACGCGGCCGAGACAACGGCCACAACCAGCCGGGAAGAACCGGCTGGCTGCCACCGCTGCCTCAACGCGGCCGAGACAACGGTCGGGACCAGCCGGGAAGAACCGGCTGGCTGTCAGCGCTGTCTCAGCGCGGCTGAGACAGCGGTGAGGGCCAGCCACCGAAGGTGCGGGGGAGTGCCGCGCGCCGCGGGGGGTGTCCCTATGGTTTCTGTCAAGCGGCGAGGGCGATTTTCTCTGCCGGTTTGTGCTGGTAGGGGGTGGTGGTGCGGAGCATCGCGTGTAG
>NZ_QGGR01000006.1 GCF_003148685.1 Actinoplanes xinjiangensis
GACGGGCGGAGAGTCGAAACGACCGTGGAGCGCAGGTAAGACCGGGATCCGTCCCGGCACCGCGCGGCGAAGCGGTAACCCACCCGGACGCCGCGCGTTCCCTGCGCAGCGTGGAGGGAATCTCCGTCCCTTAGGGCGGAGAGGATGTCAACTCGAGTGAGGATCGCCTCGCCGGGTCACCTGTCGGGTCCGGGGCGGGTTAGGTTTCTAGACTCCGGTGGCCCGTGTAGACGTTTTCGGAAGGACGCTCCGTCGTGACCCTGACCCAGCACGCCCCCGCCTCGCAGGTGACGCCGCCGAGCCCCGGTGACCAGGCCGTGCTCATCGTGCACGGGCGGGACCGGACCGGGATCGTGGCGGCTCTGAGCACGGTGCTCGGGCGGCACGGGGCGAACATCGTCTCGCTCGACCAGTATTCGGACAATCCGCAGGGTGGCGCGTTCTTCCAGCGCACCGTGTTCGGGCGCCCGGACCTGAAGGCGGCGCTCCCGGCGATCGAGGAGGACCTGCGGCAGGAACTGGCCAACGGGTTCGACCTGGAGTACACGGTGCGCGACCTGTCGGTCCCGAAGCGGGTGGCGATCTTCGCGTCGAAGGCCGACCACTGCCTGCTCGACCTGCTGTGGCGGCACCGCCGCGGTGAGCTGCCGATCAACATCAGCATGGTGATCTCCAACCACGCGCACACCGCCGACGAGGTGCGCTCGTTCGGGATCCCGTTCTTCCACGTGCCGTCGCAGGGCCCGGACAAGTCGGCCGCCGAGGCCCGCCACCTGCAACTGCTCACCGGCAACGTCGACTTCATCGTGCTGGCCCGCTACATGCAGATCCTCTCCGGCGAGTTCATCGAGAAGGTCGGCGTACCGATCATCAACATCCACCACAGCTTCCTGCCGGCGTTCATCGGCGCCGACCCGTACGCGAAGGCGCAGCACCGGGGTGTGAAGCTGGTCGGCGCCACCGCGCACTACGTGACCGAGGACCTGGACGAGGGCCCGATCATCGAGCAGGACGTGGTCCGGGTGAACCACGCGCACACCGTCGCCGAGCTGCGCCGTCGCGGTGCCGACGTGGAACGGGCGGTGCTGTCCCGCGCGGTCCTGTGGCACGCCGAGGACCGGGTCATCCGGCACGGCAACCACACGATCGTGTTCCAGTAGTCAGCGGCGCCACCACAGGCGCCGCGACGGCGGCTGGGTCCGGGCGATACCGCGCAGCAGGGCGTGCGGGTCGCGGACGGTGATCGCCGGGACCAGCCCGGCGTCGGACAGGGCCGTGGCGACCTGGGCGTCCTCGCCGACCTGGACCACCGCGGTGACCCGGTCGACGCCCGCGTCCGCGAGCAGCAGCTTGACGGTGTCCGGCAGCCGGTCCAGGTGGACCGCCTTCGCCGCGGTCAGGTCGTCGCGGGTCAGGACGACCGCCTGATGCGGCTCGGGCAGCAGCATCGCGGCCCGCTGCTGCACGCCCAGGGTGGCGCGGGCGCGTTCGACCTCACGGGTCAGCCGCCAGTCGTCGGGGTCGGCCTCGGCGCCGCCGCGGGCGGCCGCCACCCGCAGCAGGGCCTCGTCGATCGCCGGTGCCCCCGGTGCACGGACCGCCGAGGCCGCCAGGTGCCGCTGACCGTCGACGAGGGTGAGTTCCGGCCAGGCCGCACCGGCCACGCACACCAGCACCACCCCGGGGCCGGTCGGGGCGGCGGCGGCGACGGCGGTCGAGACGATGCGGGGGCGGGGGAGCCCGGCGATGGTGGCGGCCGACTCGAGACGGTCGCGGGCCGGCCGGTCCCACTCCTGGGCGGTGACGACGGTGAGCGCGGCCGGGCGGCCGGTGCGTTCGGCGACGTGGGAGAGGACCGCGGCGACGGCGGCCGGTGGACCGCCGTGCCGGAGCAGGGTCATCGGGTCGGGGCGGTACGACTCGGGGTTCGCCAGGCCCGCGGTGAGGGCGGTGGTCCCGGCGGTGTAGACGCCGGATAACTGGAAGACCCCGCTGGGTGCGCGGGCTCGCCCGTCGAAGAGAACGGGCCGGTCGAAGCCCTCGGACTCGAACACCGCGGTGACCCACCATGCGGCGATGTCGACGACCACAAGATCCGTCGCTGGCATGTCCGGCAGTGTCCCAAATGGACGAACCTTGCGATACTCCTTGTCCGGAATTTTCCACGCATAGTGATAGATCGCCAACGCTAGGTTAGTCTGGTCGGATCGGTTCAGGGCAGGCCGGTTCATGGCGGAGTGTGGGGACGAACGGGTCCCGTCAACGCCGCCCCGGATGTCACCCGTGCGAGTGCGGGGCCGCTTTTCTGTCGTACCCCCGTGATGGAATCCGGGCATGCCGACGCACCGCATCCCCGCCGCCCGGCCGGTCCGGGCGGCCCCGACGCATCCGGTCGACGTGCTGCTCCTGCTCACCGACGGCGACGATGTCCTGCTGGCCCTGCGCTCGGGGACCGGCTATGCCGACGGTCGGTGGAATCTTCCGTCCGGCAAACTCGAGCACGGCGAGGACGCGGTGACCGCGCTGCGCCGCGAGTCGGCCGAGGAGGTCGGGCTGCACCTGGCCGCCGACGAGCCACGCCTGATCACCACCGTCCACTACCGCACGCCGTCCGGTCACGCCCGGGTCGGGCTGACCTTCCACGTCCACCACGACCCGGTGCGGCACGGTGTACCGGTCAACGCCGAGCCGCACAAGTGCGCCGGGATCGGGTGGTTCCGGTGGGACGCCCTCCCATCGTCGACGTATCCCTACTCCGCGGCGTGCGTCGAGGCCTGGCGTTCCCGTGCACCGTTGACGTTGCGCGGGTGGTGATCAGGCCGATTCCTCCGGGGCGGGGCGAGGCAGTCCCATGGTCGGGTGCGGGTGGCCGCCCAGCGCCGACGAGAGGGCGCCGACCACGGCCCAGTACTCCGGTTCCTCGTCCTGCGAGGCCCGCTGGGCCAGCCGGTCGACCACCAGGGCCCAGTTCCGGCCGGGCAGAGTGACCCGGACCGACTCGGTGGACCCGGCCGCCTCCTCGTCCGTCGTCTTCTCCGCCACGGTGAACTCGCACCACGGCGACCAGTCGCCGCCGGCCACCCTCTGCGGTGTGCCCCGAACCCGCCACTCATACGTCGCACCCTGCTGCAACGGCTGGACCAGACGGAGGTCGAGTTCCGCCGGCTTGTCCCACGCCGACGGGTGAGCCGGCGCGCTCGGCGAAGATCAGGCGGCCTGGCGGCGGACCATCTCGGTGATCCAGATCGGGGCGTACGGGGAGGTGCAGTTCGGCGGGGTCGGGTAGTCCTTCAGGACTTCCAGGCGCTCGCCGATGTCGAGGGCCCGGGCGCGCCGGTCCGGGTGCGAGATGCCGATCTGGGCCAGGCAGTGGTTCATCGCCCACTGGAGGCGGTCGGGGGCGTCCTTCATCCGCGCCTCGATCACGTCGAGCAGCCCGTCGAGGTCGAGGCCGTCGGGCTTCTTCGCGACGCGTTCGGTGGTCAGGGCCCAGCCGGCGCTCGCCACCACCGGGTCCGGGTCGGCGGTCCAGGCGACCCGTAGGGCCTCGGCGTGCGGGCTCTTCTTGACCACGTAGTTGACCAGCCAGTCGTGCACCTTCGGGGTCCGCGACTCGCGCAGCATGGTGTCCAGCTCGTCCCGCTCGAAGGCCCGCGGCCGGCAGATCAGCAGCGCCACCAGCCGGGCCGCGCCGTCCCCGGTCGCCCACAGCTCCCGGGCCAGGTCCTGCTGGGTCTTCAGCCGTTTCGCGATGGCCCGCAGCGCGCCGAGGTTGACACCGTGGTCGTCGCCGTGCCGCTCGTTGACGGCACGCGCCTTCGGATCCTCCAGGGCGGCCAGTTCCGCCAGCACCCCGGTCACCGTCGTCGTCTCGGCCACTGTCCGCCTCCGTCGCTTCCGAACCTGCGGTAGCACGCTATCAAGGGGCGAGCAGCCATCGACGAAGATCGGTCAGCTGACATGTTCGGCCGCTGGAGCGGAATCGGGGGGTTCGGAATGTCCGAGGTGGCGCTGCGCCCGGTCGAGGATGCCGGCCTCGATGCCCTGTTCGAGCAGATGCGCGATCCGGAGTCGGTCCGCATGGCCGCCTTCACCGCCGCCGACCCCGACGACCGCGCCGCGTTCGACGCCCACATGGCACGGGTACGGACGTCACCCGGCGTCACCCACCGCGCTGTCGGTCGGCTCAGCCGTGACGCGGCTCCCGCGACCGGATCGGATCAGCACTTCCCGCACGACGGGTCAGGGCGGCCACCGCGCCGAGCAGGAGCAGCAGGGCGGCGGCGAACCAGGTCATCACCGTGATCACCGGCGTGGTCCGGGCGGCGAGGCCGATGGCCAGGGCGGACACGGCCAGCGCCACGTAGGCGATCAGGAAGATCCCGGCGAGTGCCGCACCCCGCTCCCGGCCGGTGGCGAGCGCGGCGACCGTACCGATGCCTGCTTTGAAGAGGACGCCCGCGCCCGCGGCCGCGAGGATGCCGCCGATCAGGAACACCGTCAGGCTTGCCTGATGCATTCCGGTCACCAGGGTGACCGTGCCGATGGCCTGGGCGATCAGGCCCAGCGTCGTGCGGCGCCGCGCGCCGATCCCGGTGGTGAGGGTCTGCGCGGCCGCCGAGCCGCCGAAGACGGTGAAGACGATCAGCCCGGCGAGGGCCCGCGACGGGTGGTGCAGGGTGCCGGCGACGAAGCCGGGCGCGACCGAGGTGAAGAAGCCGAAGACGGAGAACGCGGCGAACGCACCGGTGGCGGCGGCGAGATGGGCGGGGCCGCGGCCGGTGGTCACCCGCTGCGGCCGGTAGCGGTAGGCGGGGTCGGGCCGCACGGTCTCCGGCGCCAGGGTGACGGCCACGATGGCGGCGAGCAGCAGAACGACGAAGACGAGGTACGGCGTACGCAGCGGCGCATCCACGAAAGAGGCGAGCACCCCGGCGACGAGCGTGCCGACGCCCAGGCCCCCGATGTTCGCCGCCGTCGACACCATCTCGAAGCGGGCCGGGGAGCCGCCGTTCAGTTCGAGCAGGTGCGCGGTGGCCGTGGCGGTGATCATGCCGACGCCGAGGCCGGTGATGAGCCGCGCCGCCAGCAGCACCGGCAGTGACGTCCCGGAGAGGAACAGCACCGCCGCGACGAGTTCCAGGCCGAGCGCCGGGATCAGAATCCGGCGCCGTCCGACCTGGTCGGAGACGTGCCCGGCGAGAAGCAGGCTCGCCACGACACCGACCGCGTAGGCCGCGAACACGACGGTCACGGTGAACGTGGAGTAACCGTAGAGCGGGTAGAGCGGCGCCGGGACCGTCGAGAACGCCATCGCGACGGTGAACGCGAACGCGACCGGCCAGAAACCGGTACTCCGGGTGGCGACCCGGGCCTGGAGAAGTGCCATGCGCCGACTGTCCACCGCGCCGATCATCAACGCCAACGAAAGTTGATGCTCGCGCCGATCGCGATCGTTGATACTTCGAGGTGTGGAACTCCGCCAGCTCGCATACTTCGTGGCCGTCGCCGAGGAGCAGCACTTCACCCGCGCGGCGGCCCGCCTGCACGTGGTCCAGTCCGCCGTCTCCGCCGCGATCAAGACCCTGGAACGTGAGCTGGGCGCCCCGCTGCTCGACCGCAACGCCAAACGGGTGCGGCTCACCGACGCCGGTCTCGCCCTGCTGCCCCGCGCCCGGGTCGCCCTCGACGCCGCCCGGGACGCCCGGGACGCGGTCGCCGAGGTGCGCGGCGGCCTGCGCGGCACCCTGCGGATCGGCACGCTCACCTCGATCCGGGTGATCGACGTGCCGGCGCTGCTCGGCGAGTACCACCGCCGCCACCCCGGTGTGCTGTTGCAGACCGCGGTGTCCCCGATGGGCTCCCGCGGCCTGATCGGCATGCTGGCCGAGCACCGCCTCGACCTGGCGTTCGTGTCGGTGCCCGGACCACGGCCGGCCGGTGTGCACCTGGTCGAGCTGGCCAGCGCCGTGATGGACCTGGCCGTGCCGGCCGATCATCCGCTCGCCGGGCGGCCGGCGGTGTCGGTCGAGGAACTGGCCGGGCTCGACTTCATCGACCTGCCGGCCGGTTACGGCAACCGGGACGTCGCCGATCGGGCGTTCGCGGCGGCCAGCGTCCGGCGCAACGTGACGATCGAGATCACCGACATCGGAACGAGCGCGGACTACGTACGCCATGGGCTCGGTGTCGCTCTTCTCCCGCGATTTCTGCTGGCCGGCGGGGAAGGGCTCACCATCGTTCCGGTGACCGGGGCGGACCTGCGGTGGCCGTTGTCGCTGGCGGTTCCGGCGGACCGTCCGCCGGGCGCCGCCGCGCGTGCGCTGATCTCGCTGACCGCGGACTTCCTCCCGGACGGCGACCGGCCGGTCGATTAGAGTGACCCGCCATGAGGTCGAAACGGGTCTGGATCATCGCGGCGGCAGCGGTCGTCGCCATCGGTGGAGGAGGCCTGGTGGTGGCCGGTCCGGACACCGGCGCGCCGGCGGACTCCACACCCGTGCCGGTCGCCGTGACGATCCTCGCGGCATCGCCGGCCGCCCCGTCCGCGGCAGCCGCGGCCGCGTCCGCCGCTGTCACGCCGCCGCAGGCAGCCGCCTCGACCGCCGCCACCGACCGCGCCACGCGTGTCAAGAACCTCAATGCGGCATTGAAGGCGGTCAAGGGCGACTTCGCGGTCGCGGTCCTCGATCGGAGGACCGGGCAGCGGTACGTGTATCGCGGCGCCGTCAAATACGACACCGCCAGCATCGTGAAGGTGCAGATCCTCGCCTGCATGCTGCTCAAGGCCCAGGACGCCGGCCGCGCGCCGACCTCTGCCGAGATGAAGCTGGCCCGGCCGATGATCCGGCTCAGCGACAACAACGCGACCACGTCGCTCTACCAGCGGATCGGTGGCAGGACCGCGGTCACCAGGTGCAACAAGCGGCTCGGCCTGACGCAGACCGTCGTCAACAGCCGGTGGGGCCTGACCCGGACCACCGCCGCCGACCAGGTCGTCCTGCTGTCGGAACTCGTCGACACCAGGGGACCGCTCTCGGCGGGATCCCGCAAGACGGCGTTCACGCTGCTGAACACGGTGGACAAGGCGCAGGACTGGGGCGTCCCGGTCGTCGCCCGCACGGGTGAGATCTTCACGGTCAAGAACGGATGGGACACCCGTACGGCCGACGGCGGCCTGTGGGCGGTCAACACCATCGGCCGGATCACCGCGAAGAACGGCAGGGTGGACGTGTCCGTCGCGGTACTCACCCGTCGCAACCGGAACATGAGCAGCGGCGTCACCCTGGTGGAGAGGGTCGCCAAGCTCACCCGGAGACACCTGGCCTACTGATGACGTTGCACGTCGAGTCCCGCGGTGACGGTGTGCCGGTGCTGGCGCTGCACGGGTGGACGGCCGATCACCGGCTGATGCTGGGCTGTCTGGAGCCGGTGTTCGCGGACCGGCCGGGATATCGGCGGCTCTACCCCGACCTGCCGGGCATGGGGAGATCGCCCGCGCCGCCGTCGATCGCGAGTGCCGACGATGTGCTGGCCGCCGTGCTCGACCTCGTCGACACGGTCCTCACCGACGAGCCGTTCCTGGTGGTGGGGGAGTCGTACGGCGGATATCTGGGCCGGGCGGTGACCCGTGCACGCCGCGACCGGGTGCTGGGGCTGGCGCTGATCTGCCCGCTCGGCACGATGGTGGACCGGTCCCGTCGTACGCTGCCGGCCCGTGCCGTTCAGGTCCTGCGCCCCGACCCGTCGGCGGTCGCCGGCCTGGACGCCCGGACCGCGGAGGCGTTCACCGAGATGGCCGTGGTCCAGTCGCCGGAGACCGCCGCCCGGTTCCGTGACGAGATCATGACCGGCCTCGACGTGGCCGATCCGGTGGCGATCACCCGCATCGAGCGGAACTGGGAGTTGAGTGTCGTCCCGGAGACCGGCCCCGCCTTCACCCGGCCCACCCTGATCCTCACCGGCCGCCAGGACCAGCAGGTCGGATTCGTCGATCAGTTCGCCCTGCTGCCGCACTATCCACGGGCGACGTTCGCCGTCGTCGACGTGGCCGGCCACAACCTGCAACTCGATCAGCCGGCCCTCTTCGCGACCCTCACCCACGACTGGCTCGACCGCGTCGCATCCGGCTGACGCGGTCCACTCGCCGCTGTCGGGGGGTTGCCGATGGTGACCAATCTGCGCGACGCTGATCAGGTGGGAGAACCGGGTGCCCGGGCCGCGCTCGGATTCGTACGTGCCGTCGCTGTGCTCGCCTCCGACGCCGAGGTGCAGGTGGCCTGGCTGAGCAGGGTCTTCGCCGAGGGCGGGGCCGTCGTCGACGAGCTGGCGCTGGAGTTCGACCAGGGCTACCGCTCGTTGTCCACCTTCGTGTTGTACACCTGGATCGACCCCGGGGCGGTGCCCGCGCTGACCGAACTCGACCGGCAACTCGACGAGATGAGCGGCGACCACAACCGGGCACTGTGGACCGCCGAGGCGCTGGTCACCCGCCCGGAGTGGGACCGGGTCCGGTTCCTGGCCCGGGCCGCCCTGATCCTGCTGCCCTGACTCGCCTTGCCGCCGTCGGTCCTGGGCTCGATCGTGGTGACGATCGTCGCTATCGTTTGCGGCGCCCGCTGCTTCGATCATGGGGAATGCCGATGTCGTTACGCCGTTTGACCAGGCTGACGGGGCGGTGGGCACTCACCGTCATGGCGACGGTGGCCTGGCTCGGCGCCGTCGGTGGACTGGTCCTGATCCTCGCCACCGGCACGGCGGCGTTCAGTGACCCGAGCCCGGCCCGGATGTGGGTGGTCTGGCTGCTGCTGGTGGCGGCGTGCTTCCTGAGCCTGCTGGCCGACCGGTCACGGCCGGCCGGTGTGCTGGCCCGGCACGCGGCAGCGGCCGGATGGGAGCGGACCGCCCCGGGGAAATCGGAGTGGCCGTGGCCCGGACCCCAGTCTGGCGGGACGATCCGGGTGCGCCGGGCATGGTCCTTCACCGCGGGCGGACTCCCGGTCACCGCGGGCGATGTCCGGTGGACCGGCAGGGCGTTCGGTGGCGCGACCGACGACGCCGACGGTCAGGGCGTGGTCGTGGTGGTCCACCTGCGGGGCCGGGTGCCGTCGATGGCGTATCACGTCCCGTTCGAGCGGATCGGTGACTCACCGCTGCTCGACCGCACCGAACTGCGCAAAGCATTCCTGACCCGCCGGATCCCACCGTGGACGGTCCGGGAGCGGTGCCTGTACACCGTCGAGCCGGCGAACGGGAGCGTCACGCCGGCACTCATCGACTCCGCCGTCCGTCGCGCCCTGCTGATCGTCCGCCTGCTCGACCTCACCAGCGAAGCCGGTACCAGCGAAGCCGGTACCAGCGAAGTCCGCACGAGCGAGGCCCGTACCGGCGAGGCCGGCAAGGGCGAGATCCTTAATGGCGAGGTCCATGCCGGCGAAGCGCGTATCAACGGGGTCCGGCCCGGTACCGTGCGGCCGAAAGGGCCCCGAGCCGAGGGCGGCGCCGACACGGCCGGGTGAACGGGGCGGTCTGAACGGTGGGAGCCGCACACGCCCGTGAGGCGCCTTGCGGTCCGGTGTCGTGACCGTGTCGCGGGGTAGTCGTGGGCGGTGTGGGTGCGGTTGTCGGCGGGCGTGGCCCGTACAAGATCAATGAAAACGATCGTGAGCTGGCCGGAGTCGGTGACAGGGGTGCTGACCTGGGGTTTGGTGATCTGTGACACGGGTGCCTGGCTCCGGTTGTAAGGGGTCGGGCGTGCTACGGTCCGGATGGGAGGACGCCACGATGCAGACGCGTACGGATCTCATCGAAGATCTGATGGGACGGTTCCCACACATCCCGCGCGAGGCGGTGATCAAGGAAGACCTGCTGCGAGGCGGGCTGGCGTTCGACGATTCGGCGCTCACCGACAATGAGAACGGTGATGTGAAGCCGAAGTCGTATTTCATCTTCTCGTTCGATCACCGCACGCTGCCGGAGCTGGGGGAGGCGGCGCTGCGGCGGCCGCCGGAGGAGATCGTGCTGACCGGGGGGCCCTACGGCCTGCGGCGCACCGTGGTCTCGGTCCGGGTCAACCCGGCCTCGCCGTACCGGGTGAAGCCGTCCGACGACGGCCGGCTGATGCTGTTCCTGGACGGGAAGCCGATCGCCGATGTCGGGCTGCCGCCGATGCCCGATTACTACCGGCACACGCTGGAGGGCGGCAAGCAGATCATGGAGGTGGCACCCACCATCCAGTGGGGCTATCTGATCTATCTGACCGTGTTCCGGGTCTGTCAGTATTTCGGCGCCAAAGAGGAGTGCCAGTACTGCGACATCAACCACAACTGGCGTCAGCACAAGGCGGCCGGGCGGCCCTACACCGGCGTCAAGCCGGTCGACGAGGTGCTCGAAGCGCTCGCGATCATCGACAAATATGACACCGCGAAGACGTCGCAGGCCTACACGCTGACCGGCGGCAGTGTCACCAGCAAGGTCGACGGGCTGGCCGAGGCCGACTTCTACGGGCGCTATGCGCAGGCCATCGAGGAGCGGTTCCCGGGCCGGTGGATCGGCAAGGTCGTCGCGCAGGCACTGCCGAAAGAGGACGTCCAGCGCTTCTACGACTACGGCATCCGCATCTACCACCCCAACTTCGAGGTGTGGGACAAGCGGCTGTTCGAGCTGTACTGCCCCGGTAAAGAGCGTTATGTGGGCCGCGCCGAATGGCACCGGCGCATTCTCGAATCGGCCGAGATCTTCGGGCCGCGCAACGTGATCCCCAACTTCGTGGCCGGCGTGGAGATGGCGGAGCCGTTCGGTTTCCGGACCGTGGACGAGGCGATCGAGTCGACCACCGAGGGCCTGCAATATTTCATGTCCCGGGGCATTCTGCCGCGCTTCACCACCTGGTGCCCGGAGCCGACGACGCCGCTCGGTAAGTCGAATCCGGAGGGCGCTCCCCTGGAGTACCACATCCGGCTCCTGGAGGCGTACCGCGCGACCATGGAGGCCAACGGACTGAGCAGTCCGCCCGGCTACGGCGCGCCCGGCGCCGGCAACGCCGTCTTCTCGGTGAGCTCGTTCATGGATACTCTGCCAGCCGCCGAATGACCGGGGCGTGACCTGATCCGGCCGTTTCGGTCGGTGGCCCGAACTAAGTGGCGAATTGCCGTTCCGGCACCTTTCTCAAGGTGTCGGAGCGGCATTTCCCGTTGGGCGGCACTCTGATCAGGCGTCGTCCCGCTGTGTGGTCGAGCGGGCGCGGACGTGCATCCGCTCGCCCTGGCGGCCCAGAATGCTGATGATCTCGACGGCGTGCTCACCGGTGCTGCCGAACCAGTGCGGCAGCCGGGTGTCGAACTCGGCCGCCTCGCCGGGGCCGATCACGAAGTCGTGGTCACCGAGGACCAGCCGTAGCCGCCCGGACAACACGTACAGCCACTCGTAGCCCTCGTGGGTCCGCGGCTCCGGCTCGGTCTGGTCGGCCGGAATGATGACCTTCCAGGCCTGCAACGACCCGGCGTGCGGGGTCAGCGGCAGCACGATGCGCCCGTTGACCCGGCGCGGTACCGGCCGGACCCGGGGATCGGCGATCTGCGGCGCCCCGATCAGCTCGTCGATCGGCACCCGGTGCGCCTGGGCGATCGGCAGCAGCAGTTCGAGGCTCGGTTTCCGCTGACCGCTCTCCAGCCGGGACAGGGTGCTCTTGGAGATCCCGGTCGTCTCGGCGAGCGCGGTCAGGGTGACGTTGCGCTGGGTGCGCAGTCGCCGGAGCCGGGGTCCCACCTCGGCCAGTGCGGCCGTGATCGCTTGTTCCACCCGCCCATTGCACCCACCTGTTCCCGGATCGGCAACCCGCTTTGCCATTTCTGCGACACGCGCCACCGTCATCGCGCCCCGGTCACAGCGGCCCCGGCATCGATGTGCCCCACCGCACCGTCGCCCGTCGCCCGTCGCCCGTTGCCCGTTGCCTGTCGCCCGCCGCCCGGCGGCCGCGTTCACCGTCCCGGGCTCCGGATTCCCGGAAACGGCAACAATGATTGCCGGATGCAGGGGCCAGGCCGAGTCTTGGCCGCATGAACGAATACGACGTCGTAGTGGTGGGCGGTGGCGCTGCCGGACTGAGCGCCGCCCTGGTCCTGACCCGGGCCCGGCGCCGGGTCGCGGTGATCGACGCGGGCCGGCCCCGCAACGCACCGGCCGCCCACATGCACGGATACCTGTCCCGCGACGGCATGCCGCCGGCCGACTTCCTCGCCGCGGGCCGGGCCGAGGTGACGGGATACGGCGGCCACATGATCACCGGCACGGTCCGCGAGATCACCCCGACGGCCCCGGCGGGGGACACCGGCTTCCGGGTCCGCCTGGCCGACGGCGGGTTGCTCCTCGCGCGGCGGGTCGTCGTGGCCACCGGCCTGCGCGACGAGCTCCCGGACATCCCCGGACTCGCCGACCGGTGGGGCCGCGACGTGCTGCACTGCCCGTACTGCCACGGCTACGAGGTTCGCGACCGCCCACTGGGCGTGCTCGGCGGCACCCCGGAGACCGTCGGGCACGCCCTGCTGATCCGGCAGTGGTCGGACGACGTGGCCTTCTTCTCCCACGCTTATGAATTGACCGCCGACGAACGGCAGCGGCTCACCGCCCGGGGCATCCGCATCGTCGAGGGCGCCGTGACCCGTCTGGTCATCGACGGTGACCGGCTGGCCGGCATCGAACTCGACCGGGCGAGCGTGGTCGCCCCGCACGCCCTCTTCGTCCGTCCTCGGCTCGTCCCCGCCGACGGTCTTCTCACCGCACTGAACGCCGTCGTCGTCGACGCCCGCACGGGACGCACCGACGTCCCCGGAGTGTGGGCGGCCGGGAACGCCGTCGATCCCCGCGCCCAGGTGATCACCGCGGCGGGCGCCGGGTCGGCCGCCGCGATCGACCTGAACGCGGATCTGGTCGACGAGGACGTCCGCGCCGCCCTGCCGTTCTCGGCGGCCCAGGAACGTGAGGTCGCCGCCATCCTCGCTTCCGTCACCTTCGCACACCAGGAGTAATCGCCATGTCGCATCAATCGAGCCGTCACCAGATGGCCGTCATGATCTGGATCGCTGTCGCCCCGACCCTCATCGTCCTCCAGTTGGTCCTCGGTGATCTGCTGCGAGACGCGCCGGTGGTGCTGCGCACCCTGATCACGGCCACGATCGCGGTGCCGATCGTGGTCTACGGTCTGCTGCCGCTCCTCCAGCGCGCCCGGGCCCGGCTGGTTCCGGGCGGCCGGGCCTGAGCCGGAGACCACGAGGAGCGGGCGCCGCCCGTCAGCGGGGGCCCAGGCCGGTGCGCCCGTCGATCAGCTCGCGGGCGGCGTCCAGGTGGCCCGCATGCCGGGCGGTCTCCTCGATCATGTGCAGGATGATCGAGCGCAGGTCGGTGGTCTGGGCGGCGAGCACCTCGTCCTCATGCTTCCCGGCGGGCGCCGCGTCCAGCGGCGTTTCCGCGATCAGCTCGTCGGACACCGCACACACCTGCCGGTAGAAGTCGAGCACCGCAGCCGCCGGCCGTGGGGTGACGAACGACAAGCCGTCGTCACCCCACGGGGGCGGCGAACAGGACCCGGTCAGCACGGTCTGGAACCAGTGCCGCTCGGCGTCCCCCAGATGCTCGATCAACCCGATCGGCGTCCACCCGGACGGCAGCACCGCCGTGTGCAGCGCAGCCTCGTCGAGCCCGCCGATGATCGCCACGACGCTGGCTCGCTGGTAACCCAGATACGCCTGTAGAACGGCCTTCTCCGTCATGGGCCCGGACGCTACCCGGCACCTCCGACATTTCTGAGCGCCGCCGGGTTCTGCACGAGTTCGAAGACGGTGCCGTCCGGCGCCCGGAAGTGCTGCCATCGATAGCCACCGCCACCGTCCTCCACCGGCCCGATCAGTTCGATCCCCGCTTCCCGCAGCTCGGCGGCCGCCGCGGCGACGTCGTCGACGAGCAACCCGGCGACGACCTTCTCCCGGGCGAACTGCTCCGGCGGGTCGTCGGCGCCGGCTCCGAAGATCTCCACCTTGCCGCCGTCGGGCAGCCCGAAGACGGCGAAGTCGGGCCGTTCGGTGTCGAGCCGCAACCCGGCCACGTCGGCGAAGAAGTCCCGCATCCCCTGGTAGGAGTCGGTCTTCACGCCGACCCACGAAATCCCGTACACGCGCATCGCCCCAGCATCCGACGTGAAGTCCGGTTCAGGTCAAGCCGCGGCCCGGGCACCGCGCACGCCGGGGATCACCGCCGTTCCGGCACGTTCGGCGAGATTCCGCCGTTCCTCGCCGAAACGGCCGGACGGGTATCGTCTGCGGGGTGAGAAGTCGTCAGTTCGCGCTGGTCCGGGCGGATCTGGAGGATGCGGTCTGCCCGGTGCCCGACGATCTGGCCGCCACGGTCGCCGGCCGGGATTCGGTCACCGTCGTCATCGAGCACCGGACGCTGGGGCTCACCCCGGCCCGGGAGTCGTTCGAGGCGGCCACCGTCCAGGAGCCCGGCCTCCAGCTGACCGGGATCGCCTGGCCGGCGGATGTGCGCCCGGGCGTGCTGGTCACCGTGGCCTGGCGTCCGTCGGAGGAGTATGTGGTGGTCAGGACCACGGCCCTGGACGAGCCGCTGCGGGTGGACGGCGTCGACTACTACCACCACTACGACCCGAGAGTGATCACCCGCGAGTTCGATCCGGGTGTCTCCAACCGGGGGCAGGTGCTGAAGGCGGTCCGCCGGCTGGGCCGGGTCTTCGACGACGGTTCGGCGGTCTTCCCGGAGGCGGAGCTGCCCGCCCACTGCGGTCTGGGCCGTGGCAAGAAGGGCACGTTCCTGCTGCGTAACGCCGTCGACCAGTTGCTCCGCGAGGGGTATGTCACCCGTGTCACGGGCAGCACCGGCCCGGACGGCGAGCTGAACTATCCGGCCGTCGACGGCGAGGACCGTGTGGACCTGCTGTTCTACGCCCCACTGGTGGAGGAGGCCACGCTGCCGGGTGAGTCCGGTGGGGACGGTCACGGCGACGCCGGTGACCGCCGTGACCACTGGGTGAACGGGTTCGTCCGCCGTCTACCACCCGGCGCGCACGCGTCGAAGAGGCAGCTGACCCTGCACCAGAAGGCGCTGGAGAAGGAACAGATCGACGGTTTCACCCTGGAACCGGGTTACACCTTCGTGAAACGCCATCACCGGGGATAGTCGATCTCCGCGATGTCGTCGGCCAGATATCCCACGGTCACGGCCGGGTTGAGCCGCCGCACCAGCCGGTCGGTGAGCGGCCGCAACGCGAAGACCTCGGTGACCGCCGCCAGGTCCACGTCCTCCTCGTAGTAGTCCTCGGCGAACTCCCGGTAGGCCTCCGGGGTGCCGTCGACGAGCAGTTCGAACAGCCACGCCACGTCGTCGAGCCCGCGCCCCTGCCACTGCCCGTCGCCGGTCTCCCGCCACAGGCAGATGTTCGCGCCGTGGCTGAACGCCGGCTCGCCGATCTGGGCCGCGAACACCGCCGGCACGTCGTCGAAGAGTCCCGGCTCCTGCCGTGCCTCGTGGTCGAGCCCGCGGATCCAGGCGCCGGCGGGGGAGAACACGATCGAGTACTCGTCACCGGACCCGTTGCGCATCGACGCCAGGTGCTCGCCCCGGTCGGTGTTCCACCGGGAGTCGTAGGAGTAGTAGCGGCTCTCCCAGTCGGGGCTGATGATCGCCTCGCACATGGCGAGCGCCCGCGACCGCCGCCGCAGATCCTCGACGTCCGGCAGGGCCCGGACCACCTCAAGAACACTCACAGGAAGATCCTGCACCCTTGGCGGATGAAAGCCCTCGCCGCCCTCGGGGTCGCCGGTGTCCTGGCCTCGCTGGCCCTGTATGCGTCGCTGCACGTCCTGCCGCCGTCGGCCGGGCTGGACTGGAGCCGCCGCACCATCAGCCAGTATGCGCTGATGCCGAACGGCTGGATCTTCGACGCCGCGACGCTGCTGCTGGCGGCCGGCTCCGCGGCGATCCTGGCCGCCCTGCACCGGACCGGCCGGCTGACCCGCGGCGCACTGGTGGCTCTCGCGTTGTGGGTGGCCGGCCTGGTCGGTGTGGTCTGGTTCGAGAAGCACAACTGGCAGGCCGGGCCGTCGATGAGTGGGGACGTGCACCGGGTGGCCAGCGTGGTCGCGTTCCTCAGCCTCCCGATCGGTGCCCTGCTCGCCGCCGGGCGCACACCGGGCCGGGCCCGATGGGTGGCGGCCGGCGGGGTGGTGTCGCTGCTCTGCTTCACGCCGATCCTGTGGGCGGTGCTGGCCGAGCCGTGGACGGGTGTGCGCTGGTGGCAGGCCATCCCGCTGGGCACCGTGGAGCGGCTGCTGGGCCTGGCCGAGGTGCTGACGGTGCTGCTGCTGGCCTGGTGGGCGGTCCGCACCGAGGGGGTCCGCGACCGGGAGGGCGACATCCGGACCGTCCGGACCACGATCAAGACCTGACGGGGGTACGCCCCGCGCGCCCCCCTTCGCCGCAAGAGGCCCGCCCCACCGCCACGTCCGCAGCAGCCGGTCCGCACCCCGGCCGTCGTGACGGGCGGTGATCCGTCCACGGTTCGCGCCGCCGGAAACGGACCGCCTCCGCCCGTGAGTCGCCTTGGCGGCCGTGCGGGACCGCCCGCGTCGCGCGGTGGCCACGGGACGGTCCCGGTTCGGTGAGCCGGGCCACGCCGTACCGCCAGAAGGTCCTGGTCTGTGGAAAGGCCTTTCCCTGGGGCTGCGGATGGTCATCATTGACGGCAGACTGGCGGGGATGAGCGATGCCGGTGGATATGAGGGGGCGCGCGAGGGGCTGGTCCTGGGCGGGCGTTATCGGCTGGTGGCCCCGGTCGGCGCCGGTGGGATGGCCGTCGTGTGGCAGGCGCGGGACGAGGTGCTCGGCCGTGCGGTGGCGGTGAAACTGCTGGCTCCGGCGCAGGCCGGCGACGCCCGTTCGCGGGAGCGGATCCGTCGTGAGGCGCGGGCCGCCGCGGCGTTGTCGCATCCGAACATCGCGCAGGTGCACGACTACGGTGAGACGGATCTCGCCGGGCGGGTGTTTCCCTACGTGGTGATGGAGCTCGTGCCGGGCGGCACCCTGTCGGCGCGGCTGGCGCTGGGTGCTCCGCCGCCCCGGTTCGCGATGCGGACCGGCGCGGAGATCGCGGCCGCCCTGGCCGCCGCGCACGCCGAGGGGCTGGTGCACCGCGACATCAAGCCGGGCAACGTGATGCTCGCCCCGACCGGGGCCAAGGTGGTCGACTTCGGCATCGCCGCGGCGGTCGCGCCGGACGGGTCCGGCGCGCCGGACGACCCGGACGAGGTGCTCGGCACCCCGGCCTACCTGGCACCGGAGCGCCTCGTCGGGGACGCCGTGGTGCCTGCGTCCGACGTGTACGCGCTGGGGGTGGTGCTCTACCGGATGCTGTCCGGCCGTTCGCCGTGGAGCAGCGAGGACACCCGGCAGATGGTTCAGGCGCATCTGTACGTCCCGCCGGCGCCGTTGCCGCCCGTCGCGGGTGTGCCGGAATACGTGGTCCGGCTCTGCGACCGCTGTCTGGCCAAGAATCCGGCACACCGCCCGAGCGCCGAGGAGGCCGCCGCGGTGCTCGCCCACGGCGCCGGCATCCGGGTGGTCACCGACGAGCCGCCGCCCGCCCACGATGCCGGGATCCCGGTGGTCACCGGCGGTCGGCAGTCCGCCGCGGGTGACCGGCCGCCGGCCGGCGACGAGCGGGAGTTGTCCGTGGTGGTCCGCCGGGGCCCGTCGGCCGTGCGGGCCGAGCCGCATGTCGCGGTGCCGGTGGCGCCGCCGGCCGGGCCGCCCCGGCGGGACCGGCGGGTGGCGTGGTGGGCCGCGGCGGTCGTGGTTCTGCTCGCCGCCGCCGGTGCCGGCGTGTGGCTGTTCACCGGGCGGTCGCCGGAACAGGGCGCCGGAGCGAGTGGCCGGATAGTCCCGGGGGAATCCGCGCCGCCGTCCCCCGCGCGCCCCGGCGCCGTCCCGGAGGCGACGACCGGTCCCGGGCCGGTGGTCACCGCGCCGGGGACGAAGCCGGGCCGGTCCCGCCCGGCACCGCCCGACCAGGCCCCCTCGCGGCCGCCGGGCCCGTCGCCGTCCACCCCGATCACCACCAGCACCCCGCCGTCGCCGTCACCCACCCCGGAGGCGGTGGAACGGACGCTCTCGTCGGAGGGCGGGACGGTCGTGGCGACGTGCTCCGACCCGGTGACCGCGCGGCTGCTGTCGTGGAAGGCGACCCGGCCGTACAAGGTGCAGTCCGCCGATCCCGGGCCGGCGGCCGCTCCCGAGGTCACCTTCAAACGCGGCACCGATCTGATCACCATGACGGTGACCTGTTCCGGCGGTGTTCCGGCCGCGGAGGTTGCCCAGGCCTGACCCGGCCGTAATACTTGCACGGACCGTGCAGAATTCACGGCTGTCTATCGGGAGGGTCGATGGGGATTACTCGCCGAACTCTGATGGTGGTTCCGGCCGGGGTGGCACTCGCCGCCGGGGCCGGTGTGCCGGCGATGGCGGGCCGAGGGCGGCCACCACGACCGGTCGTCTTCATCCACGGCAGCGCCGGATCCGCGATGCAGTTCCGGGTGCAGGCCAAGCGCCTGGCGAGCAACGGCTATCCGGCCGGAATCGTCGAGGCACACGAGTACGACTCGCCGAACATCGCCGCGATCGTGCAGCAGGTCTGGGTGAGCCTCGACGAACGGATCACCCGCCTGCTGGCACTGACCGGATCCGATCAGGTCGACCTGGCCGCGCATTCGCTCGGCACGTTCGTGACCCAGGGCTACCTCAACAGCTCGCCCGAGCGGGCCGCCCGGGTCGCGCACTACGTCAACCTGGACGGCCGGCCCGCCACGGCACTGCCCGGTGGCGTGCCGACCCTGGCGATCTGGGGCGAGGGCGATCCGGCACGGACCGTGGTGGGCGCGTCCAACGTGTATCTGCCGGACCAGTCGCACACCCAGACCGTCTCGTCGGCCGAGTCGTTCCGGGCGATCCACCGGTTCCTGCGCGGGCACGAGCCGCGCACCGTCGAGGTCCGGCGGGAGCGGGTCGCGCACGTCTCCGGCCGGGCCGTGCTGTTCCCCAGCAACGCCGGCGTGACCGGAGCCTCGCTGGAGATCCACCGGGTCGGCGAACGGACCGGGCGACGGCGGGGCCGCCCGATCCGGGTCGCCGTCGGCGCCGACGGCAGGTTCGGGCCGGTGCCACTCGCACCCCATGAGCGGTACGAGTTCGCGCTGCTCCGCGCCGGGCAGTCCACCCACCACTTCTACTTCCAGCCGTTCCGCCGCTCGGACTCGTTCGTACGGCTGCTCACCAGCCGGCCGGGCGAGGGGCTCGGTGGACTGGTCGACACGAGTGACCGGCACACGGCGCTGACGTTCCAGCGGCAGAAGGAGTGGTGGGGCGGCGAGGGCGACCACCTGTGGATCAACGGGACGGACATCCTGAACCCGGCGACCGCCCCGCACCAACGGCGGGTGATCGGCGTGTTCGCGTTCGACGACGGCAGCGACGGGGTGAGCGACCTGACCGCGCCGCTGCCCGAGTTCATCGCGCAGACGTTCATCTCCGGGGTCGACCTGTTCATCCCGTCCGCACCGCGGGGGACCGTGTCGATCGTGGCGCGCGAGCGTGGCGGCGGAGTCACGCGACTGCCGGTGCCGGCGTGGCCGTCCAGCGGGCACCGGATCAGCGTGGAGTTCGGCTGAGTCGCTCCACCACGGCCACCACCTCGGGAAAGGCGGCGACCTCGGCGGTCACGTACCGGCTGTCGAAGTCGCCGGGGCGGCGCACCCCGCTCTGCAGGCAGGCGATGAACGGCAGGCCCGCCCCGCCGGCCGCGACCGCGTCACCGGGCGAGTCACCGACGTAGACACACTGCGCCGGTGACAGCCCGGTGTGCGCGAGCAACTCGTCGAAGGCCCGCGGATCGGGCTTGCCGTGCCGGGTGTTGCCGCGATGCCAGATGCCGCTGATCCGGGTCGCCAGCACATGATCCGGTTCCAGCATGTGCCGGACCTCGTGGCCCTCACGCGAGGTCAGCAGCATCACGCTCCGGCCGGAGAGGACCAGCTCGTCGAGGGCGGCCAGATTCTCCGGCGGGATCACGTCGAGCCGGCCCTCGTCCAGATAGCGGTCCATCGTCGTCTGGAACAGCGGCGCGAACACGGCCGGATCGATCCCCGGCGACCGGTGCGGCATCGCCTCCAGCAGCGGCTCGCCCCACGTGGCCAGGTGCAGGTCCCGCGGCATCGGCGGCCGCCCCATCGCGGCCAGCACCTCGTTCTCCAGCTCGAACGACGCCGCCTCGGTCATGCACAGGGTGTCGTCGACGTCCACCACGACTGCCTCGATCATCCCGCGAGGGTACCGTCAGCCCCGGTGCTGGTAGACCAGCTGCCGGTTGCCCCGGACCACCTTCAGCGGCAAGGTCACGTGCCGATCGGCGTCCACACCGGAGCAGACGGCCGGCACCGCCCCGGGCGGCGAAGACCCCGGTGCCCGCGAGGGAACCGGGGCCGAGGACGACGTCGTCGGTCAGAGGATGAACCCGGCGATCAGCTGACCCAGGGCGCGGATGTCCGAGCTGGCCTTGAACTCCAGGCGCACCTTGCCGAGGCCGCTGAAATACAGCTCCAGCTCGGCGTCCCGGTCGAAGTTGCCGGCCGTCTCGATCGAGAAGGCCTGGATCTTGTTGTACGGCAGGGAGGTGAAGTCGACCTTCTTCCCGGTCATCCCCTGCACATTCGCCGCGATCAGCCGCTTGTTCGTGAACGCCACGAAGTCACGGGTCGTCTTGAACGCGTAGATCAGCTGCTCCCCCTGAATCAGCAGCGGCGCGACCTGCGAATAGACCGAACCGGGGTCGACCGGGGTGAGCTTGAAAACCGACGGGCTGGAGAAATCGATCACGGGACCACGGTAGCCCGCGCCCGCCAGCCGCCGGGCTTGGTCTCCAGCGCGCCCGTTTGACAACATGCAGTCGCGGGACTGCATAATGCAGGTCATGGACATGGTGTTCCGGGCGCTCGCCGATCCGACCCGCCGTCGGCTGCTCGACAGCCTCCGCGAGGAGAGCGGGCAGACGCTCGGCCGGCTCTGCGGCAGCCTGGCCATGACCCGGCAGTCCGTCACCCAGCACCTGGCCGTGCTCGAGGAGGCGAATCTGATCAGTACCGTCCGGCGCGGGCGGGAGAAGCTGCACTACCTCAATCCGGTCCCGATCCACGAGTTGCAGATGCGCTGGATGGCACCGTTCGAGGAGCCGCGCCTGCGGGTCCTCTACGACGTCCGGCGCCATGCGGAGGAGCACAGGGTGAAACCCGATTTCGTGTATGTGACGTACATCCACGCCACCCCCGGGCGGGTCTGGGAGGCATTGACCTCAGCCGACCTGACCGGTGAGTTCTGGGGGCACAGCAACGTCTCCGACTGGCGGCCCGGCTCGCCGTGGGAGCACCGCCGGACCGATGGGTCCGGTGTCGCCGACGGCGGCGGCGTGGTCATCGAGGTCGATCCGCCGACCCGGCTGGTCATGACGTTCGGCGAGCCGGGTTCCGGCGCCGGGCCGGACGCGTCGACGGTCACCTTCCTGATCGAGCCGTATCAGGAGATCGTCCGGCTGACCGTCACCCACGTGAATCTGGCGACCGACGCCGACGCCGAGGCCGTCTCGCACGGCTGGCCCGCGGTCATGGCCAACCTCAAGTCGCTGCTGGAGACCGGTCACGTGCTGCCACAGGCCCCGTGGGACATGCATGCCGAGCTACGCGGCGGGCGTTGACCCCGCGGTCAGGGCGGCGGTGACCGCATCACGGACCTCGGTTTCGCCCGGCATGCGGATGCCCTGTTCGTCGGCGAGCCGGCGCAGCGAGGTCATCGTCACGTCGTCGAGGCTGCACGCCACGAACCGGTCGAAGACCGAGAGGTCCGGGTCGATGTTGAGGGCGAAACCGTGAGTGGTGACCCCGCCGCGGATGCGCATGCCGATCGAGACGAGCTTGCGGCCGTCCGGCGTCCACACGCCGACCAGGCTGGGCGAACCCGGGGGAGTGTCCCGGCGTTCGGTGCCGAAGCCCAGTCCGGCCAGCGCGTCGACCAATCCGTTCTCCAGCCACCGGACCACGTCGACCGGGCCCCGGTCGCGCAGGTCCATCACCAGGTAACCGACCAGTTGACCGGGGCCGTGGTAGGTGGCGTTGCCACCCCGGTCGGCCTCGACGACCGGGATCGCCGACAGGTCCCGCGGCAGTTCGGCCGGGGGAGTCCGCCGGCCGTGGGTGATGACCGGTGGATGGCTGAGCAGGAAGAGCCGATCCGGTGCGGCACCCGCCCGGCGTTCCTCGGCCCACTGCGCCATCCACGTGACGGCGGTGCCGTAATCCACCTCGCCCAGATCAACACGATGGAGTCGCATGGACTCCATCAAACACCGTCAGGCGGGCTCGACCGGCAGCCACAGTTCGGTGGTGGCGGTGCTGAAATCGTCGGCCCTCTCCAGGATCGTCACGATCGACGGCCCCGGCCGCAGCCGCCACGGGTTGGAGGGGAACCATTCGGTCGCCGTCGCCGCCCACGTCGCCTGGAGGCTGTCCGGGAAGGGGCCGTCGGCGCGGAACACCGCCCACTTCCCGGCCGGCACCTCGATGGCGTCGAGGTCGTCCGGCACCGGCGTCCGCCCGGTGACGGCCACCCCGTGCAGGTAGGTGAGTTCGCTGCCCTCCGGGGCGTCGGGTTCGACGCCGTCGGTGACCTGGAGCAGCCCGGCCGGTTCGGTGTCGCCGAGTTCCTTCAGCCGCTGATGTGCCGCGGCCGGCAGCGAGGCGATGTGTCGCTGGATGTGCGGGTTGACGCCCACGTGGATCAGCGGAACCCTCGCGGCGTGGCCGATGAGCCGGAAAGCGGGCCGGTCGGCGATGCGGGTGTCCATGGGGGTGCTCCCTTCGACGGTCAGGCGGAACCTGAGGTGTGGCTGGGTCCGAAGGGGACCTCCGTCACGGCGGACCTCACCGGGCCCGGCGCCGTGGACCGCCCGGAACGCCCGCCCGAAAGCCTCGGTCGAGCCGTATCCGTAGCGGACCGCGATACCGAGCAGATCGTCCTCACCGCGGACCACCTCGCCGGCGGCCACCGTCATCCGGCGCCGCCGGATGTACTCCGACAGCGGCATGCCGGCCAGCGAGGAGAACATCCGGCGCAGGTGGTATTCGGTGGTGCCGAGGCCCTTCGCCACCGAACCGAGGTCCAGTTCCTCGCCGAGGCGTTCCTCGACCAGGTCGACGAGCCGGTTGAGTGCCGAGATCATCAGGTCTCCCTTCGGCTTCCACTCTCGCCCGCGGGGGCCGGTCCGCGCCCGATCGTTCTGGCCCGATCCGATCATGTCTGGCAGGGTGACATGGTGGAACTGCTCGATGACCCGGCCCTGCACGCCTCGTCGGTGGTCGCCAACAACGCGATGAACCGGGAACGGCAACTGCACGGGGTCAACAGCTATGCGAAGGTTCTCGGGTTCGACCCGCTGACCAGGGCCGGAAGTGCCTGGCTGGATCTGTGCTGCGGCAGCGGGCTGGCGCTGATCCAGGCCGCCGGGCAGACCAGCGGCGTGACCCTGACCGGGGTGGATCTGGTCGAGGCGTTCCGTCCCGCCCCGCCCGGCGTGACCCTGGTCGCGGCACCGCTCGAGACGTGGGCGCCGGGGCGGGTGTTCGACCTGATCACATGCGTGCACGGGCTGCACTACGTGGGGGACAAGCTGGGTGTGCTCGCCAGGATCCTGACCTGGCTGACTCCGGGCGGGACCTTCGTCGCCGACCTGGACCTGGCATCGATCCGGTCCGGGGACCGGCGCCTGGCCGGGCTGCTGCGTGCCGCCGGGGTCGAGTATGACGGGCGCCGTAAACGGATCACCTGCACCGGCCCGCGGGTACTCGACCTTCCCTACCGCTACCTGGGCGCCGACGACCGGGCCGGGCCCAACTACACCGGCCAGCCGGCCGTGACGTCGCACTACGAGAAAACCGTTTGACGGCACCGATAATCTGATCCTCCGTGCCTGCGAGGGGGGCTTTCGCCCACCTCGACTCACGGAGCCGACGTTGAGATTCCTGCTCGTCACCGTCTTCCTCGACATGCTCGGGCTCGGCCTGCTCGTGCCGATCATGCCCGCGCTGATGACCGCGGTCACCGCCGATCCGGCCACCGCGGTCCTGTGGTCCGGGGTGCTCGGTTCCACCTACGGCGTACTCCAGTTCGTGGTGTCGCCGCTGCTCGGCCGGATCTCCGACCGGTACGGCCGGCGGCCCGTCCTGCTCGCCTCGCTGATCTGCCTCGGTGTCGACTGGCTCGCCCACGCGTCGGCGTCCGGCCCGTGGGCGCTCCTGGCGTTCCACGCGCTCGCCGGCGCGTGTGCGGGAACGAACACCGTGGTCAACGCCTATGTCGCCGACGTCACCGAGCCGTCCGGGCGAGCCCGCGCGTACGGGATGATCGGCGCCGCGTTCGGTCTCGGCTTCGTCGCCGGGCCCGTCCTCGGCGGCCTGCTCGGTGCGGTCGACGTACGCCTGCCGTTCCTCGCCGCCGGCCTGCTCTGTTTCGCCAACGCCGCCTACGGCTGGCTGGTCCTGCCGGAATCCCGCCCCGGCGACGGTGTCACCCCGCTCACCCTCCGCACCGCGGACCCGTTCGGCGCCGTCACGGTCGTGCTGCGCCGCCCGGTGCTGGGCCGGCTCACCTGCGCCCGCCTGTGCGCCGACATCGCCCGCATGATCTACCAGTCGGTGTGGACGTTCTTCCTGACCGTCCAGTTCGCCTGGAGCACCGCCCACATCGGCATCGTCATGGCCACCGGCGCACTGGCCGGCGCGGTCTTCCAGTGGCAGGCGGTCGGCGGCATCGTCCGCGTCCTCGGCGACCGACGCGCCGCGGTGATCGGCAGCCTCATCGGCGTGGTGTCGCTGGCCGGCGTCGCGTTCGCGACGGCCCCGTGGATGCTCTACACCAGCCAGGCGGTCGCCGTGGCCGGCTCGTTCGGCGCGCCCGCCGCCCAGTCCTGGATCTCCCGCAGCATCGGCGCCGGTGAACAGGGCACGGTCCAGGGCGCCCTGACGGGCGTCAGCGCGATCGCCGAGGCCTGCGTCCCGGTCACCGCGGGTGTCGTCTTCGGTTCCCTGATCGGGTACGGCCACCCGTCCCTGATCTTCGCCGGTGCCGCGGCATTCGCGGCCGCCTCGACGGTCCTGCTCGCCACCACCCGCGAGCCCGTCGTCACCGGCTGACCGGCCCGGCCGCGGCGGTCCCGCCCGCCACGACCGGCGGGCCCGCCGTGACCGGCCGACCGGCGAGCCGCCGTGACGGGTCGACCGGCGCGGCCGCGGCGGTTGTCAGCATCGCCGCGGCCGCGGGTGCAGCCAGGCCGTGAGCAGTGGCGGCGTCGAGCACGGACACCTCCCGGTTCGTCAGCGTTCCCGCGGCGTAGGCCGCCTCCGCCTCCCGGACGACCGCGGCATGCCCGAGCAGCCCGGCCAGGTGCTGCCCGCTACTGGTGCCGGGCACCAGGGTTCCGTCCACGTCGAAGAACACGGCCCCACGAACCACGCTCCGACGCTAACCCATGATCGGCGTCGGACACGGCGCCCGATGCCGCCGGGATGCCGATCGGCCCGGAGTGTGCGGCACGGGCCTGCTTGAATGTGTCCGATGCGACATGCTCTGATCATCGGCGGTACCGGCATGATCGGCGGTGCCGTCGCCCGCCACCTGCTCGGGGCGGGCTGGCAGGTCACCGCCACCGGCCGCCGTCCCCGTCCGGTCCCGTCCGGCGCCCGCCTGCTCCTGGCCGACCACGACACCCTGCCCACCGGGGCGTACGACCTGGTCGTCGACTGCGCCTGCTACACCGCCGCCCACGCCCGTCAGGTGCTGCCGCTGATGCGCGACGCCGGCTCCGCGGTGATGATCTCCAGCAAGGCCGTCTACGTGGACGCCGACGGTAACCACGTCAACTCACCGGAGCCGCCCCGCTTCGACGGCCCGGTCACCGAGGAGCAGCCGACCCTGCCGCCGGGGGACATGGACTACGACTCGGCGGAGGGCTACGGCCCGAACAAGGTGGCCGCCGAGCAGGTGCTGCTGGACAGCGGGGCGCCGGTCACCGTGCTGCGCCCGTCGAAGGTGCACGGGGCCGGCGCGAACCCGCCGCGCACCTGGTGGTTCCTCAAGCGTGCCCTGGACCGCCGGCCGTACGTGCTGCTCGCCGGGGGTGGCCGGGGCGTCGACCACACATCGGCGGCGGTGAACATCGCCGCGCTGGTCGCCTGCGTGGCCGACCGTCCCGGGCGGCGGATCCTGAACGCCGCCGACCCGGACGCCCCGGACGGCCTGACGATCTCCCGGGTGATCGCCGGTCTGGCCGGGCATCGCTGGGAGGAGATCGCGGTGCCCGACGACGACGAGGCCGGCCGGCACCCGTGGCACCGGATCCCACCGATCGTGCTGGACATGACCGCGGCCGGCAGCCTCGGCTACCGGCCGGCCGGTGACTTCGCGGCGACCGTCACCGACGAGGTCGAACCCCTGCTGCGCAACCGTCCGGACGACCCCGAGGGCTGGTTCGACTACGCGGCGGAGGACGCGCGGGCCCGGACCGGTTCCGGACCGGGCCGGTGACGGGCTACTCCTTCGCCGGCGGTACGGCCTGCGCCTTCTCCTTCCGGCCGGCCGGGTGCCGGGGCATCCGGCTCACATCGGGCTGATCACGGAACGCCTCGGCCAGCTTGTCCCCGTGGATCTTCTTCGGGGCTTCCGGTACGTGTGTCTCTGCCATACATCCATGGTCAGCCCGCCCCGCCGATCCCGAGACGCCTTTCGGCTACCCCGGCTCCAGCGCCGCCCGGTGCTGCGACGTCCACTCGTGCGCGGCCCGGACCTGCTCGGCGATCCCGTCGTCGCGCAGCCGGATCATCGCCGGGTCACCCGCCCCGGCGGCCGCGAGGATGCCACGCCAGGTGGCTTCCTGCCACCACAGGATCGTCGCGACCAGTTCGTCACGGTCGGCGGCGGCCAGGTCGTATCCGTCGGCGATCACGCCGATCAGCCGTCCTGCCCGGGCCGGATCGGACGTCGCCGGGCCCAGCCCGACGAACTGCCAGCACGCATGGGCCACGTCCTGCACCCGCCGGCCCGGTGCCGCGTCGTCCCAGTCGATGAACGCGACCGGGACCGCACCCCGGTAGACGGTGTTCTTCGGCGACAGGTCGTGGTGGCAGACCACCTCCTGATCCCCGGCCAGAGCGGTCCCGGCGGTCAGATCATGGAACTCGCGCATCAGCCGCCCGACCGCCGCCAGGCCCGGTTCACCGCGCACGAAGGCGGGCACCTCGCCCCACGGCACGGTGCCCTCCAGGAACTCGAGCACATCCCGCCCGCTCTCGTCACCGCCCAGGAACCGCGGTGCCCCACGCCAGCCGGACCGCTCGAAGAACTCCAGCAGGCCGTGCACGAAACCTGGATCCCGTGGCGGTCGCTTCCGCACCGTCGAACCCAGCCGGACCGCCCCCGCCACGAACCCGCCCCGCATCGGCTCCTCCACGACGCCGACCGTACCGCCGTCGCCGGTGCCCGGACCCGGACGGGTTCAGCCGGTGGTGATCGGCTTCGTCAGGAAGACACACGTCAGGGCGGCCTGGGCCGGCTTCCCGGCGATCATCTCGCGGATCTCCGGGTCGTCGGTCTTCGGCATCGTGCAGGATCTGCGGGCCTCGGCGATGACCCGCAGCGCCTCGGCGATCTCGGTCTCCCGCTGCGGGCAGCGGTATTCGACGTCCAGGTGCACGTCGGCCAGGGTGCCGTCGTCGGTGTTGACGGCCACCCAGCCGGCGAACTCCTCGCGGTCCCAGCCGCAGACCTGCTCGGCGACCTCTTCGATCTCGGCGAAACCGGTGTCGGACAGATCGTTGCCGATCTGGTCCTCCAGCGCCCTGCGGTAGCCGTCGGCGTCGTAGAGGGCCTCGGCGACCGGCTCGTTGACCACCGGCCCGGTGGGCGCCGAGAAACCGGCCGGCGCGGTCACGGGTGCGGGGGCGGCCATGCGCAGGACGCCGGCCTCGGCGGCGCCCGCACCGACGGCACCGGCCAGCGCGACCATGACGAGGGCCACGCGGGCACGGCGGGGCATCCGGCGTCGGTGCAGCGCGCGGCGCGTGTGTACGCCCCGGTACCGCTCCTCCATCCGATGCCCCCCTTCGCGTCCGGCGGTCAGCCGTTCCACCAGTCCTTTCGGCCGGGTGGGCGGTGGGCGAAGGGGTTCGGGGCATTTCTCACACGGTCAGTCGCCCTTGACATTGACGATCTGGCGCAGCGTGTGACGGATCTCCACGAGGTCGTCGGCGTCCTTCATGACGACGTCGATCGGTTTGTACGCCTGCGGGATCTCGTCGAGGAACGCGTCGGTGTCACGGAACTCGATGCCCTTCATGGCGGCGCGCAGCTGTTCCCGGGTGAACGTCTTGCGCGCCCGGGTCCGCGAGTAGGCACGCCCGGCGCCGTGCGGCGACGAGTTCAGGGCGGTCGCGTTGCCCTTGCCGGTCACCACGTACGACGCGTCGCCCATCGATCCGGGGATGAGGCCGGGCACCCCCTTCGCCGCGTTGATGGCACCCTTGCGCGACAGCCACACCGTCTCGCCGAAATGGGTCTCCTGCTCGGTGTAGTTGTGGTGGCACTGGACGCGTTCGCGCTGCTCGACGGGGCCACCGACGAACTCGGCGAAACACGCGATCACCCGGTCCATCATCTCGTCCCGGTTGACCAGTGCGAAGTTCTGCGCCCACCGCAGCTCCCGCAGATAGGCGTCGAACTGTTCGGTGCCCTCCTCGAGATAGGCGAGGTCCCGGTCGGGCAGGCTGATGCCGCGGTCGGCGATGAGGGCCTGCGCGACCCGGATGTGATGGCCGGCGATCTTGTTGCCGACGCCGCGGGAACCGGAGTGCAGGAACAGCCAGACCGCGCCCTTCTCGTCGTGGCAGACCTCGATGAAGTGGTTGCCGCTGCCGAGCGTGCCGAGTTGCAGGGCCCAGTTGCGGGCGTACTGCGCGGGGTCGAAACCGGCGGCCTCCGCCTCCGTGGTCAGCCGCTCCACGCGCTGCCGGGCCGAGCCGGTCAGCTTCGTGTTGTAGGCGCCGGCCGACAGCGGGACCGCCCGTTCGATCGCCGTCCGTAGCCGGCTCAGGTCGCCGCGCAGGTCGTCCCGGTGGTACTGGGTACGGACGGCGGCCATCCCGCAGCCGATGTCGACGCCGACCGCGGCCGGGATGATCGCACCGAGAGTCGGGATCACCGAGCCGACCGTGGCGCCCTTGCCCAGGTGCGCGTCCGGCATCAGCGCGATGTGCGGATGGATGAACGGCAGCTGTGACGCCTTCTCGGCCTGGTGCAGCGTCTCGTCCTCGAGGATGCTGGCCCAGCTGATCAGCCGCTCATTGATCTTGCGCATGCCGTACGCCCCCGTCCTGGTATGTCCTCACATACCGTACGGTCAGGGCTTTTCGGTGAGCTCGCGGACGTGCCGGATCCCGTCGTGATCGGCATCGCCGACGGCGACGAACCCGGTGGCGCGGAGCACCGCCAGGGAGGGCAGGTTGGTCGGGCCGGCGCCCGCGGTCAGCCGGGTCAGACCGTAGTCGTCGCGGGCCAGCTCGATCACCCGGCGGACCCCGAGTTTGGCGAACCCGCGCCCGGTCACCCGCTCGGCGACCCGGTACCCCAGCTCGGCGCAGCCGTCCTCGACGTCGAACAGGTTGAACCGGCCCACCACGGCGCCGTCGCCGTCGACCAGCACGTGGAAGTGGCAGAGCCCGGTGTCCTGCTCGGCGAGCAGCGCCGCGTGCCGGTCGCCGAAGTGCGCGAAGAAGTCGTCACCGCGGTCCGCGATGGTGCGCGCGAAGAACTCCCGGTTCGCCGTCTCGAACTCCAGCAGCGCCGTCGCGTGATCGTCCCGAAGCCGCTGGAGTTCGTACACGCCGCCATCCTAGGGGGTTCAGGAGACCGTGCGGGACCACTGCTGGTTGTTGCCGGAGTTGCAGGTGTACTGCTGGATGTCGGCGCCGTCGGCGGTGCTGGACGACACGACGTCCAGGCACTTGCCGCTGTGCCGGGCCTTGAGCTGGTGATAGCTACCGATCGCGGCCCACTGCCACTGCTGGTTGGTGCCGGTTCCGCAGGTGTACTGGATGATGTTCGCGCCGTCGGCGGTCGAACCGGACGCCACGTCGAGACACTTGCCGCTGTGCTGGGCGACGATCTGGAAGTAGCCGTTGCCGGCGTCGCGGAATTCGAAGCGCTGGTTCCCGCCGTTGTTCCAGGTGTACTGCTTGATCTCGGCACTGTCGGCCATCGAGGCGCTGACCACGTCCATCACCTTGCCGCCGGCCCGGTTGGTCACCCGGTGGTAGGTGGCCGGGTTACCGGTGACCGTGCCCGCGGCGGCGTCCACCGTGACCGTCGGATACCAGCTCAGCGACATCGATGTGGAACTGGGGAAGCTGATCGGCAGCCAGACGTAGCGGGAGTCGTTGACCGGGCCGGACCAGGCGCCGGCCCAGCGGTCACCCATGTAGAGGTAGCCGGTGCCGGACGTACCGGTGATCGGCAGGACATAGGCCGGCTGCGAGCCGAAGGTGGTCGAGTCGCCGACGTTCGTCCAGCCCGACCACGGGCCGCTGATGCTGGTGGCGGTGGCGTACTTCGACTGGTTGGGGTTCCAGCCGGAGGTGCCCGAGGTGAGCAGGAAGTAGACACCGTTGCGCTTGAACATCGCCGGCGCCTCCCGGGTCGCGTTGTCCCAGAAGTTGCCGACGACCGCGGAGACCTGGAGGTAGTCGGCGGTGAGACGGTAGATCATCAGGTCGCGGTTCTCGTCGGCAGCGGAGATCATGTACGCCGTGCCACCGTCCTCGTAGAGGGTGATGTCCCGGGACATGTAGGTGCCGAACGGCCGGAAACTGCCGTGATAGGTGTACGTGCCGTCGACCGTCGCCGAGGAGGCCACCGCCGCACGGGCCTCGCCGTAGTCGGCCCCGTTCTCCTTGTGCATCCACATCACGTAGCGCCCGGTGGACGCGTTGTACACGACCTTCGGCCGCTCGATCTTGGCACTGCCCAGTTCGGACGCCGACGACGAGGTGAGCACGTTGTTGCGGAACTCCCACGTGCGCAGGTCGGTCGAGCGGTAGACGGAGACGGCCCGGAACGTGTCGTCGGCGTTGCGATTCTCGCCGAACCAGTACCAGTAGGAGCCGACCTTGAGCACCCCGCCACCGTGCGCGTGCACACCGGCCCCGGACGTGTCGGTGAACTGCACCCCGTTGGTGATCGTGACCGGTGCGGCCTGCGCCGGTGCGGGAAGCACCAGGATCAGCAGGAAGGCCGCCGCGGCGGCGAGAAGTCTCATCCGTAAGCCCCGATCGATGCGTAAGAATGTGCGTAACGTCTTCGTAAACGGTCGGAAACGGTGAAGCCATGGTGCGATCCCGCTCGGTCGCAAACGCAACCAATCGAACAGCCCTGTTCCAGGTGCAGAGACACGAGCGGCTGCTCACCGAGTTGCGGCGCTGCGGCGCGGTCCGGGTCAGTGACCTGGCCCGTGACCTCGGCGTCAGCGAGTTGACCATCCGCCGGGACATCGCCGCCCTGGCCGCCCGCAACCTGTGCCATCGCGTGCACGGCGGCGCGACCCTGCCGGCACCGGCCCGGCCGTCGCCGGCACGCAAGACCGCGTTCACGATCGGGATGGTCGTGCCCTCACTGGACTTCTACTGGCCGCCCATCGTGGCCGGTGCCCGCGCCGCCGGCGCCGCCCTCGGGGTGAACGTGCAGCTGCGCGGCTCCAGCTACGACCCGGAGGAGGACCGGCGGCAGATCAGCCGGCTCGTCGACGCCGGCCAGGTGCAGGGACTCCTGCTGGCCCCCGGCCTGGAGGACGGAGAGGCGGACCGCACCCTCACCTGGATCAGCCGGCTGCCGGTGCCGACGATCCTGGTCGAACGCCAGCCCCGCGGGTGGACGAGCACACCCCGGCGGATCGAGTGGGTACGCAGCGACCACGCCCTGGGCCTGGAGATCGCCGTCCACCATCTGTACGAGCAGGGCCACCGCCGCATCGGCCTGCACCTGTCCGGGAGCAGCCCGACCTCGACGTACCTGCTCCAGGGCTGGCACCGGGCATGCGCCGACCTGGGCATCGCCGACGACGCCGTCAACACCGGCTGGAAGGGACTCACCGGACTGATCGTGCACAGCGACCCGCAGGCCATCATCGTCGCCCGTAACGCGGCCGACCAGGGCATCCGCGTCCCCGACGACCTGGCCATCGTCTCCTACGACGACGAGGTGGCGCACCTGGCCGAACCGGCGCTGACCGCGATCCGCCCCCCGAAGAACCACGTCGGCCGGCTGGCCGTCGAACTGATGGTGTCCCGCCTGCTCGACGGCGACAAACGACCCGCGCAGGGGGTGCTGGTCGCGCCGGAACTGGTGGTCCGGCAGTCGTCGCTGTCCCGCAGGATGAGGGTGTGACCGACAACGTCAGACTCGCCGTCGCCGGGGTGGGCAACAACACCTCGGCCCTGGCCCAGGGCATCAACCTCTACCGCCGTACCGGCAGCCGGGTCGGCCTGAACCGCCCGCTGATCGACGGGATCGGCGTCGGCGACGTTGATTTCGTCGCCGCGTTCGCCGTCTCCGACGCCAAAGTGGGCCGTGACCTGCACGAGGCGATCCTCATCCCGCCCAACAACTACCCCCGCCTCGACGGGGAGTTGCCGCCGGCCGGGGTGACCGTCCGGCGTGGACTCACCGACGCGACGGGTATCGACGCCGTCGCCGCCGCGGTGAAGGACGCCGAGGTGCTGCTCTACTCGGCGCCCAGCGGTCACCCCGGGATCGCCCGCGCCTACGCCGAGGCGGCTCTGCGGGCCGGGGTCGCCTTCATCAACTCGACCGCCGATCCGGTCGCCCGAGATCCGGAACTGCTCGCCCGTTTCGAGGCGGCCGGGCTGCCGTTGCTCGGCGACGATCTGGCCAGCCAGTTCGGCACCTCGGCGCTGCACCCGGCCCTGCTGCGGCTCCTCGCCGACCGCGGGCTCACGCTGGTCAGCTCCTATCAGGTCAACCTCGGCGGCACCGAGGACTTCCGCAACCTCGTCGAGCGCCCGGAAACCAAGAAACGCTCCAAGCTGAACGCCCTCGGCGCTGACGACCGGGTGCAGGTGGCGCCGCTCGGTTACCTGTCACAGCTCGGCTCGCGCAAGGTCGCGCACATCAACATCGAGGCCCGGGGCTGGGCCGGCAGCACGGTCAGCGTCGACCTGAAACTCGAGGCCGACGACCCGGCCGGCGGCGCCGGCGTCAACATCGACCTGATCCGCTTCGCGGCCGGCGCACTCCGGTCCGGCCGCGGCGGTTTCCTCCCGGAAGCCGTCACCCTTCTGAAATCCCCACCGGGTACGGCCACCTGACCCGGGCCGATCCTGAGGCATCCACCCCGCCCAGCCGTTCACGCACCGGCCCTGCTCCCTGTCCGGGTCAGGGGCGGTGCGGTGCGCCGGCGGAGTCGCGGATGCGCAGCGAGGGGCTTATCACGATGCGGTGGGTGGGTCGCTGGGGGTCGGCGAGGCGGTCGGCGGCGAGGCGGACCGCGGCCCGGCCGATCGAGCCGCGCGGGGGGCGGACCGCGGTGAGGGCCGGGCTGAACAGTCCGGCCACCTCGTCGTCGTAGGCGACCACCGACAGGTCGCCGGGAACCGACAGCTGGCGTTCCTCGCACCGCTGGACCAGGGCGATCGCCTCGGCGTCGGCGTGCACGAGCAGCGCCGTGGTGCCGGTCTCCAGCGCCCGGTCGAGGGTCTTGTCGAGGGCGTCCTTGCTGTCCGGTGTGCGGGCGTCGGGGACCTGCTCGTCGACGGTGTCGGTGGCGTCCAGGCCGAGTTCGGCGGCCGCCTCATACCAGCCGCGGTGGATGTGCGGACTGGTCGGGCTGAGGGCGGCCAGGACCACGCCGACCTTGCGGTGGCCGAGCCCGGCGAGGTGACGGACGGCCATCCCGGCGCCCTGCGCGTGGTCGGAGACGACCGACTCGAGGTGGGCGTGGTGCGGGCCGGCGGTGGCGGTGCGTTCCAGCAGGACGACCGGGATGCCGAGCCCGGCCAGCCACTCGATGGTCTGCTGGGCGGTCGGCGCGTCCAGCCGCGGTGCCACGATCAGTGCGTCGACGCCCTGGTCGACGAGCCGGTCGAGCTGGGGCCGGTCGTCCTCGGTCCGGTACGACGAGCCGCGCAGCACGATCCGCAGGTCGAGGTCGCGGGCGGTCTCCTCGGCGCCGCGGGCGACGTGCGGGTAGTAGTAGTCGAGCGACGGCACGAGCATGCCGATGCTGCCGCTGAACAGGTCGTCGCTGTCGCGCTGTTCGTCGCCGGTGGGCAGGGCGACACCGCCGTGCACCCGGCGGACCAGGCCTTCGGAGGCGAGCTGGGCGATGTCGCGCCGGATCGTCACCGTGGAGGCGCCGAGGGCGTCGGTGAGGTCGGAGACCCGCAGCACGCCGTCGCGCTGCAACTGTTCCAGCAGCCGTGCCCGGCGGGCCACCTGCAACGGCCCCCGCTTGTCTGTGTTGCTCACCGTCTCTCCTTCACGGTCAATTCGAGGGTACCGACGGGACCCAGGGTGGTGACGTCGATGTCGAGACGGGTCAGCCGGTCACCCCACACGTCGGTGAGAAGCGGGTCGTCGAGCCGGCGGCTGGTGACCGTGCACGGCCGGTCGCCCCAGGCCACGCTGATGCCGCCGATGTCGGCGCCGCCGCCGGTGAGGGTGACCTCGCCGGCCGCGATCAGGTGGAGCACGGTCCGGCCGGTTCCCGGCAGCAGCTCCCAGGAGTCACGGATCGTGATCGTGCCGGTGGTGCGGTCCAGCCGGGCGGTACGAACCCAGCGGCGCACGTCGTCGCGGGGATAGGCGCCGGCCAGGTCGAGGGTGAGCGAGCCGGCGTCGACGTCGGCGACCACGTCACGGGCCGCGAACGACCGGCCGGCGGCCTGCTCGACACCTCGAATCGACGGCGTGTTGTGCCAGGTGGATCGCATGGTCCAGATCTCGTACCGCCGGGGCCCGAAGGTCTGTGCGGTGTAGGTGGGGCGCCCGGGGTCGATCAGGACCGGCACCCCGTCACGGGCCACGATGAAGCTGCCGACGTCGTTGTGGTTGTGGTTCTCCCCGTTGTGGCCGCCCTTGACGGCCAGGGTCAGCCCGGCGGTGCCGCCCGCGGCGGGCCGGGCCAGCAGGACCTGGGTCGACGGGAACCAGACGTCGCGGGGCAGCGGCGAGGCGGCCGGCACGGCGGCGATCCAGTCCTGGTCGACGACGGCCTGGAGCAGGTAGCCGAGTCCGTGACTCTCGTGCGCGACCGGTTCACCGGGCCGCCGGTGCGCGGCCGCGTGCGCCTCGGCGTCGCGGGCGGCGGAGGTGTGGCGGGCGGCAGAGGCGTCGCGGCCAGCGGAGGCGTCACGGGCGGGAGACGAGGTCTCGGGGGTGGCGGAGGTGTCGCGGGTGGCGGCGAGGCGGGCCAGCCGGTGCAGGGTGTGCCACGGCTGATGCGGTGACGGCCGGGCCGGCCCGTCGGCGTGATTGAGATACCACGGCCCGCCGAGGTGGACGCGGTGCGGGAAGGCGATCAGCTCCGGATCGAGGTCACGGCCGAGCCGCTCCAGGGTCTCCAGATAACGCAGCGCACCGAACCACCAGTAGTGGTAGCCCTCGTCGATGGCCCCGTCCGCGGGCACGGCCGCGGCGTACCGGCCGATGCCCTCGACGACGAGGCCGGTCAGCTGCTCGCGCCGGGCGGGCGAGGTGACCAGCAACGACGTGGCGATCAGGATGTTGCTGTGGATCCACGGGTTCCAGTTGTGCACGTGGCCGTCGAGACCGAGCCAGTGCCAGTCGCGCCGCTCGGTGAACGGCCGCAGCACCCGCCGGTCGACCTCGTGCCGGATGCGGGCGCGCAGCCCCGGGAAGCGCTCGTCGAGCGGGGCGCCGAGCACGTGATCGGTCCACGCCAGATCGGCGGCGACCTCGCCGGCGCCGAGGTCGACGTAGGGATCGGTGACGGTGGGCAGCACCGAGCCGTGCCGGGTGAACGTGTCGTCGTGAGCGGGCCAGCACCAGGTGCTCTGCTCGCAGAACAGGGTGACGCCGTCGGCGACCTCGTCCAGCCAGACCGGGTCGAGGGTGGCGGCGGCCAGCACGACGGCGCGGGCCAGCCGCCGGTGCCGGCCCCAGATCGCCTGCTCGTAGGTGTCACGGTCGCCGTCGCGGAAGTAGCGGGCGAAGTCGCGGGCCAGGGGAGTGGGCCAGGGTGTGCCGAGGGTGGCGCGGGCGCGCTCGGACAGCTCCCGGAGGGTCGGCTCGTCCGCCGATCTCCACACCGGGCGGTCGGTCGCCGGTGGCACGAACATGGTCACCTCCCCGTGATCGAACGCGATCGTATCAGATCACTTTGACCATCCTGTGACGATCGATCCGCGCTGTACGGTCCGATCGGTTAGCTGTTAGTAGTCCTAAACGGCCAGCTCACGGCGTTATCCGATCACTTCTGTCGTTGTCTGAGCGAAGAACTCATTGACATGGTCGATTGTGAGCGTTTTACTTCCCGGAAACCGATCACAGGTACCCGCCCGACCCACTCCGGAGCGTGATGTGCCCCCGCCGAATGCTGCCCTCGACACCCGTGCCGACTGGACCGGGTTCGCCGACCGCCTGCTCGCCGCCGCGTCCCGGCACGCCTCGCCGTCACACGCGCTGATCACCCTGCCCGGTGCCGAGGGCGGTTACGGGCGTGCGATCGACGGCCTGGAGGGTTTCGCCCGCACCTTCCTGCTGGCCGGCTTCCGCCTGGCCGGCGAGCGCGGCCGGGGCCTCGACCATCTGGTGGAGCGTTACTCCGCCGGCCTTGCGGCGGGCACGGATCCGGCCAACCCCGATCGATGGGTACGGCTGACCGAACACGCCCAGGCCAAGGTGGAGGCGGCCTCGATCGCCCTGATCCTGGACATGACCCGCGACTGGATCTGGGACAGCCTGGACCCGGGTGTCCAGGAGCGGATCGTCGACTACCTGTCCCCGGCCGTCGGTGACGCCACCTATCCCCGGATCAACTGGGTGTGGTTCCGCCTGGTCGTGCAGACGTTCCTGCGCTCGGTCGGCGGCCCGTACTCCGCGGCCGAGATGGAGGAGGATCTGGCCACCCACGACACGTTCCGGCGTGCCGACGGCTGGCTGTCGGACGGCTCGTCCCGGGCCTACGACCACTACACCGGCTGGGCCCTGCACCTCTATCCCGTCCTCTGGTCGCGGATGACCGGCAGTCCCGGCCTGCGTCAGGTCGACCGTGATCTGCTCGACCGTTTCCTCAGCGACGCGCTGGCCCTGACCGGTGGTGACGGCTCACCGCTGCTGCAGGGCCGCAGCCTGATCTACCGGTTCGCCGCCGCCGCCCCGTTCTGGGCCGGGGTCCTCGCCGGCGTCCCGTCCCACGCACCGGGCCTGCTGCGGCACGCCGCCGGAAAGGTCGTCGGGCACTTCGTACCGCACGGGGACCTGCTCACTCTCGGCTGGCACGGGCCGTGGCCGCGGCTGGCCCAGTCCTACTCCGGTCCCGGCTCGCCCTACTGGGCGAGTAAGGGACTGCTCGGCGTGGCCCTGCCGGAGGACCATCCGGTGTGGGCCGCGCCGGCCGAGCCGCTGCCGGTGGAGACCGGCGACGTGCTCCGCGCCGTCCGCGCCCCGGGCTGGCTGATCGCCGGTACCCGCGCCGACGGCATCGTCCGCGTCATCAACCACGGCACCGATCACGGCGACGAGGGCGTGCCCGGCGGGGACTCGCCGCTGTACGCCCGGCTCGGCTACTCGACGGCGACCGCGCCGGTGCTCGACGAGAGCGGCTGGACCCACCCCGAGGACCAGTCGGTCGTCCTCGTCGACCCGGCCGGCCGGCACTCGCACCGCACCGGCATGCGCACTCTGGCCGTACGCGTCGAGGGGTCTGTGGGTTGTGCGGGTTCGGTCGCCGACGCGCATTGGCTCGAACCGGACCCGCCGGGCCGCGACCATGGCTCGGGCCGTTCCGGAAAACTCCGCCCGGCCGGGCGGATCACCACATTCTCGCTGGTCCGGGGCCCCTGGGAGGTCCGGCTCGTCCGGGTCGCGCAGGCCGTGCCGGACGCCGTCCGGCTGCGGATCGGCGGCTGGCCCGCGACCAGTGGGCTCGTCTCGCGTCTCACGCCGGTGATCGGCGCGGGCGCGGTGGGCGAGACCGAACACGACGACGCGTCACCGCTCGGCGGCCCGGTCCGGGTGCCGTGGATCGAGTTCCCGGTCACCGAGAGCTGGATCGCCGTGCTCGTCGAGCTGTCCACCGATCCGGCGGAGACGACGTGCCGCGCCGAGATCCACCCGGGGCACGTCCGGGTCGTCTGGCCCGACGCCGTCCTCACCCACACCCGCATCGACATCGACAATCCCGTTCCGACATAGAGGAGTAGAGATGAAGCGCTCCCTCGCCGCTGTCACGGCGCTCCTGCTCGGCATCACCGGCTGCAGCAGCGGCGGCGATGCCGAGGAGTCCGGCCCGGTCACCCTGACCCTGGCCGGGTGGAGCCTGGCGACCACGCCGGAGTTCAAGACCCTCGCCGACGGCTTCAAGAGCTCGCACCCCGACATCACTGTCGAGCTGAAGGAATACGACGCCGCCAACTACGACACCCAGATGATCGCCGACCTGGCCGCCGGCAAGGCCCCGGACGTCTACGTGCAGAAGAACCTGAAGAACTTCTTCACCTACCAGGACGGCAAGCAACTCGTCGACGTGTCCGATGTGGCCGGCAAGCTCGGGCCCAAGGTCGGTGGGCTGAGCGCCTACCAGGTCGACGGCAAGACCTGGGCGATCCCGTACCGCGCCGACTCGTGGGTGCTGTATTACAACAAGGCACTGTTCGACAAGGCCGGGGTCAAGCACCCGGACGGCAGCTGGACCTGGGCCGAGTACGCGACCGCCGCCAAGGAACTGACCACCAAGCTGAAGGCGTCCGGCGACAAGGCGCTCGGTACCTACCAGCACACCTGGCAGTCCACCGCGCAGGGCTTCGCGCTCGCCCAGACCGCCGGGGCGAGCCTGGAGACCGGCGACTACGCGTTCCTCAAGCCCTACTACGAGACCGCCCTCGACCTTCAGACCGCGGGCGCGCAGGTCAGCCTCGGTGACGCCACCACCAACAGCCTCACCTACCAGGCCCAGTTCGGTAAGCAGTCGGCGGCGATGATGGTGATGGGCACCTGGTACATCGCGACCCTGCTCAACCAGCAGGCCAAGGGTGACGCCGACACCTTCGAGTGGGGCATCGCCCCGGCGCCGCAGCTGACCAAGGCCACCACCGGCACGTCGGCGACCCCGGTGACCTTCGCCGACCCGACCGGCCTCGGCATCAACCCGAAGATCAGCGAGAAGAAGATCGCCGCGGCCAAGGAGTTCCTGGCCTACGCGGCCGGTGCGGACGCGGCCAAGGCGCTCGCCGGGATCGGTGTCACGCCGGCCGACAGCAGCTCGGTGGCCGACACCATCTTCTCGCTCAAGGGCGCACCCGGCGACGAACTGTCGAAGTTCACCTTCACCACCCACGACACCAAGCCGGAGAACCCGGTCTCCAAGTACACCGCCCCGCTCCAGAACATCCTCAAGGACCTGCACACCGAGGTCCTGTCCGGGACCACGCCGATCGACGCGGCCATCACCAAGGCACAGGACCGGGCCAAGAACGAGGTCCTGAGCAAGTGAGTCTCCGCGGGCCCGGCACGGGGTCCGGGCCCGCGGCACCTCTAGGAGATCTGATGACGACGATGCCCGTACGACGCCGGCGGTGGCGCAACACCGCGATCGGGCTGAGCTTCCTGCTGCCGAACTTCATCGGCTTCCTGATCCTCACCCTGATCCCGGTGGGGCTGCTCTTCTACTACGCGTTCACCGAGTGGAACGTGTTCGGCGGCGCCACCTGGACCGGGCTGGACAACTTCCGCCAGATGGCCCGTGACACCACGTTCTGGACCGCGCTGCGCAACACCCTCTACTACGCGGCCTTCCACATCCCGCTCACGCTGGCCGTCTCGCTCGGGCTCGCGCTGCTGCTCAACCGCAAACTGCGCGGGGTCGCGTTCTTCCGTGCGGTCGCGTTCTTCCCGTACATCACCTCGATCGTCGCGATCGCACAGATCTGGAACATGCTGTTCAGCCCCGGATTCGGGCCGGTCAACGAGCTGCTGCGGTGGGTCGGAGTGGACAACCCGCCCGGCTGGACCACGTCGGCCGACTGGTCGATGCCGGCGGTCATCGTGGTGGGCGTCTGGCGCGACATGGGCTACTACATGCTGCTGTTCCTGGCCGGGTTGCAGACCATCCCGGGCCAGCTGTACGAGGCGGCCCGGGTCGACGGTGCGTCGGCGTGGCAGCGGTTCCGTGCGGTCACGCTGCCCGGACTGCGGCCCACCACCTTCTTCATCACCGTGCTGCTGACCATCGGCAGCTTCAAGGTCTTCGACCTGATCCTGGTGATGACCAACGGCGGGCCGGGGCAGTCCACGCTGGTGCTGGCGCAGTACATCTTCCGCAAGGGCTTCGAGGAGAACCAGTTCGGATACGCGTCCGCGGTCTCCATCGTGCTGTTCGCCATCTGCCTCCTGGTGACGGTCGTCCAGTTCGTCGTCAACAAGCGCAGGAGCTCGTGATGACCACACTCTTGGTTCCCACGCCCGCGGAGACGGCCGCTCCCGCGGCTCCCGCCCGGCGCCCGTCGCGGGTCTGGCGCATCCTCGGCTACCTCGCACTGGCCGCCGCCGGTGCCGTGGTGCTGCTGCCGTTCTACTGGATGGTGCTGTCGTCACTGAAGGGCAACAACGACGTCTTCACCATCCCGGTCCAGTGGATCACCACCGATCCGGTGTGGAGCAATTACGCCGACATCTGGTCGAGGTCGAACATGTCGACCTGGCTGGGCAACACCGTCGTCCTGTCGGCGGTCGTCACCATGCTCCAGGTCCTCACCGGCAGCTTCGCGGCGTACGGCTTCGCCAAGATCCGTTTTCCGGGCCGGGACGTGCTGTTCCTCGCCTACATCGGCACGCTCGCGGTGCCGTGGCAGTCCTACATGGTCCCGCAGTTCGTGATGATGACGAAGCTGCAGCTCACCGACTCGCTGTGGTCGATCGTCGCGTTGCAGGCGTTCGGTGCGCTCGGCGTGTTCATGATGAAGCAGTTCTACGAGACCGTGCCGGACGAACTGCTCGACGCCGCCCGCATCGACGGGATGAGCGAGTACGGCATCTACCGGCGGATCATGCTGCCGCTGTCGGTGCCGGCACTGGCCAGCCTCACCCTGATCACCGCGGTCACCACCTGGAACGACTACATGGGGCCGCTGATCTACCTGCGCAGCCCCGACCTGTGGACGATCCAGATCGGACTCAAGTCCTTCATCAGCCAGTACAACGCCGAGTACGCGCTGATCATGACCGGCTCGGTGCTGTCGGTGCTGCCGATCGTGGTGGTCTTCCTGCTCGGGCAGCGGTACTTCGTCGAAGGCATCGCGACCACGGGGCTCAAGGGATGAACTTCGGCCGGATCTTCGAGGCCGCCTACACGGCGCTGCTGACGAACCTGCTGCTCGCGATCGCCTGCGCGCCGCTGGTACTGGTCGTCCTCACCACCGACCCGGGACGGACCTGGCCACTGCTCGTGCTGTTCGCGCCGCTCGGCGGGCCGGCACTGGTTGCGGTCTTCGCGGTGCTCCGGGCGTACGGTGACGGTGTCCCCAGGGTCTTCTGGAACGCCTGGCGCGCCTCGGCGCGACGCGCGCTGACCGCCGGGACCGTCGCCACCGTCGCGCTGCTCGTCCTCGGTGTCGACGCGGCCTGGCTCGCCGGGCGCACCGCCGGCGCCGTGCTGCTGCCGGTGATCGCCGTCGTCATGACCCTGATCGTGATCACCACCGTGCTGACGCTCGTGGCACTCGCCGAACAACCCGGCGCGCGGCTGCGCGACATCGCCCGCGCCAGTCTCTACCTCGGCCTGCGCCGCTGGTACCTCAGCCTGTTCTCGCTGCTCGTGCTGGTGCTGTTCGAGGTGCTGCTGGCGGCGCGGCCGGCCATCGCGATCGGTGTCGCGGCCAGCCCGCTGCTCTACATCGTGTGGGCGAACAGCAGGTTCACCCTGACCCCCGACGGAAGGACGACATGACGGCGATCGCCGACCAGACCGGAACTGCCGTGACCGCCGCGCTGCGCACCATCGACGCCAACATCGCCGAGTTCGGTGACCGCTACCCCGACGACACGACCGACAACGACCGCTATCGGCCGCGGCCGGCGAACACCGGCTGGACCACCAGCTTCTGGCCCGGCATGCTGTGGCTCGCCCACGACCTGACCGGCGACGACACCTACCGCAAGGCGGCGTCGGCGCACGTGCGGTCGTTCGTCGACCGCGTCGATCAGGGCATCGACCTGGACACACACGACCTGGGGTTCCTCTACACCCTGTCCTGCGTGACCGCGTGGCGGCGGCACCGCGACCCGGAGGCCAAACGGGCCGCGCTGTCCGCCGCCGATCATCTGATGCGGCGCGTGCTGCCGTCCGCGGGGATCATCCAGGCGTGGGGCGATCTGGCCGATCCGCGGCAGCAGGGCCGCACCATCGTCGACAGTCTGATGAACACGCCGCTGCTCTTCTGGGCCAGCCGGACCAGCGGGGACCCGCGGTATGCGGCGGCCGCCCGGCGGCACACCACCCAGCTGCGCGACCACATCCTGCGGCCGGACGACACGACGTATCACACGTTCTACTGGGACCCGGCCACCGGCGAACCGCTGCGCGGGGAGACCGAGCAGGGCAGCGCCGACGAGTCGTGCTGGGCCCGGGGGCAGGCGTGGGGCATCTACGGCTTCACGCTCAATCACCAGTACACCGGCGATCCGACGCTGCTCGAGGCGGCGATCCGGTGTGCCGACTACTTCCTCGCCCACCTGCCCGACGACGGGGTGGCCTACTGGGACCTGATCTTCACCTCCGGTCCTGAGGAACGCGACAGCTCGGCGGCGGCCATCGCGGTCAACGGGCTGCTCGAACTGGCGGCCCACGTGCCGTCGCCGCTGGCTGATCACTATCGGGCGTCGGCCGGGCGGATCCTGCGATCGCTGATCGACGGCTACTCGACTTTCGACCGCCCCGGCTCCAACGCACTGCTGCTGCACGGTGTCTACGACAAACCCAAGGCCGTCGGAGTCGACGAGGGAAACCTGTGGGGCGACTACTTCTACCTGGAAGCCCTCGCCCGCGTCACCCGGCCCGGCTGGACCCACCCCTGGTAAGGAGCACCACTGATGGACTACAAGTACCACTGCTACATCCCGGCCGCCGACGGGCTGAACACGCTGCCCTTCAACCCCTGCTCGCTGCTCGACCTGCAACTGCTCCGACTGGAGGCGGGCGAGACCTGGTCGGGATCGTCCGGAGACCGCGAGATCCTGGCCGTGATCCTGGGCGGCACGGCGAACTTCACCGTCGGAGGGTCGAAGTTCGCCGCGGTCGGCGGCCGGGCGGACGTGTTCAGCGGCAAACCCCACTCGGTGTACGTGCCGATCGACTCGGACATCACGATCGAGGCGGTCAGCGCGGTGGAGATCGCCCTGCCCAGCGCGCCGAGCGACCTCGTCACCGAGCCGTACGTCATCGAACCCGGCGCGGTGGCGTCCGGGCGCTGGGGCGGGGCCAACTTCGGCCGCGACTACCACCAGATCCTGACCGAGATCGCCCAGCCGTCGCTGCCGGCCCGGCGGCTCATCGTCGGCGAGACCTACACGCCGTCCGGCAACTGGAGCACCTATCCGCCGCACCGGCACAAGACCGACAACCTGCCCGCCGAGGCCGCGCACGAGGAGATGTACTACTTCCGCGTCGCGCCGGAGGGTGGCTTCGGGATCTGCCGCCTCTACACCGACGAGGGGTACGAGGAGAACTTCACCGTCCGCGACCACGGCGTCCACATGATGCCGGAGGGGTATCACACGGTGGTCAGTGCACCCGGCTACACCACGTACTACCTGTGGTTCCTCGCCGGGACCCAGCGCACCCAGGGCGCCCACGAGGACACCACCCTCAGCTGGGTCGGCAAGACCGTGCCCACCCTGCGCGATCTGGGCCTCTGACCGTGATCGTCACCCTCGCCTGCTCGTGCAGGCCCCGGGTCCGTGACGCTCGTCCGTGGGGGCCCCGCCTTCGTGACGCTCGTCCGTGGGGGCCGCGCGCTCGTGGCGCCCGCCCGGGAGGGCCGCGGGTTCGTTGCGTCCGCCCGTCGGAGCTCGGGGTTCGTGGCGCCCTGCCGTGGGGGGTTCGGTGATCCTGGACAGCTTCCGCCTGGACGGGCGGGTCGCCCTGGTCACCGGCGGCAACCGTGGCCTCGGCCGGGCGTGTGCTGATGCCCTGGCCGAGGCCGGTGCCTCGGTGATCGCCGTGGGCAGCCGGGAGCTGGATCTCGCCAGCGCCGACCTCCACGCCTACGTGTCCGAACTCGATCAGATCGACATCCTGGTCAACAACGCCGGGATCATCCGCCGTGCCCCGGCTGTCGAGGTCACCGCCGAGGACTGGAACGACGTCCTCACCGTCAACCTCGACGCCACCTTCCAGCTCAGCCAGGCCGCGGGACGCCGGATGATCGCCCAGGGCCACGGGAAGATCATCAACATCGCGTCGATGCTGTCCTTCCAGGGCGGTATCCGGGTGCCCGCCTACACCGCCAGCAAGCACGCGGTCCTCGGTCTGACCCGGGCACTCGCCAACGAGTGGGCCGGTTCCGGAGTCAACGTCAACGCCATCGCCCCCGGCTACATGGAGACCGACAACACGGCCGAACTCCGCGCCGACCCGGCCCGGGCCCCCACCATCACCGACCGCATCCCGGCCGGCCGCTGGGGCACCCCGGACGACCTGAAAGGCGCGGTCGTCTTCCTCGCCTCCGACGCCGCACGCTACATCCACGGGGCGGTCCTCCCGGTCGACGGAGGCTGGCTCGCCCGCTGACCGCAGCCCGGCCCTCACCCAGCCTGGCCGGGACCGCAAACCTGTCCGCTCATCGACCCGCCTGGCCTTCGGCCGCAGGCCTGTCCGGTCGTCGGCCCGTCTGGCCCTCGGCCGCAGGTCCGTCTGGTCTTCGACCCGTCTGGTCTTCGGCCGCAGGCCCGTCCGGTCGTCGGCCTTTCGGGCGCGGTAGGTCTGGAGACCTGGTCACGCCGACCCGCGATTCTTGGAATTCCGGCACACCGTCATGGCGGAACCCTCCACATTGCAGACCCTGGCTCCGGAAGTCCTCACAGAGCTTCTAGGGCCGGGGTCTGATGGGTGCCCAGGTCACTAGCGCGGTTCGATGGGTACCGGGCTCCGGGTCGGGATCTGATGGGTGCCCAGGTCACTAGCGCGGTTCGATGGGTACCCGGCTCCGGGTCGGGGTCTGATGGGTGCCCGGGTTTGGGCCGGGGTGAGATGGCTGCCCTGCTCAGGGTCGGAGTCTGACGGGTGCCCGAGCCTGGGCCGGGGTCTGATGGGTGCCCGGAACGACGACGGGAGCGCACGATTCGCGATCGTGGGCGCTGACCCTCGGTATTGCCGTGATGGGATCGCACGATCGGTCCTACGTGCGCGTTCGTCTTCGCCATCACGAGGACCAGGCCTCACGATCGCGCTGCGTGTGATTTCACTGTCGCTGCCGTTCGGGCTAGCGAGGGTCGGTTCGGCAGACTGTTGGTCCGGTCGTGCAGCCGACAGGGTCGCCCGGGCGGATCCCGCCCACGCTCGACCCTGCCGGCAGTGACGCTGGCGAACTATCTACCGCTATAAAACCGGCGAACTACCACTGGGAAGCTTCCGGAGCCATGGTTGGTCATTGGTGACCGCTCCTCGGCGGCGTTCCTCCGGCGGCGTTCCGCTGGAAGGGTCGCCACCGGAGGCGGTCACCGGGCTGGTCGGTCGCCGACCTCGTTGACGACCGCCTGCTCGGTGGTGTCGAGGTCACTGCCGAGATAGGCATACGTCTTCGGGTCGAAGACCCACATTGCACGGTATTTACCGAATGTCCAGGTCACCCCGGTGCCGGTACGGCCGGCCGCGTCCACCGCGTCGTCCACCACCGTGATCCCGGGAATGCGGGCCGCCGCCTGGAACAATGCCGCCCGTTGCGCGGGCCGCAGATACCGCGAGGAACCCAGCGTCCACATGTCCTTGGCGATGCTGTTCGTCTTGTTCTCCGCAGGTGCGTCGTCCTGGTGCGCGTTGGAGAGGTTGAGATAGCGGGCCATGGATTCCGCTTCCTCCGGCAGATCGGGCAGATAGGCGGGGTCGGCCTCGCACGGCCCGCCCTGATCCGGGCCGGAGACGTAGCGGCCGTCCCGGCAGCCGGGGAACGCGAACCGGTCGATCTCGCCGCCCTGCACGTTGAAGCCGAGACCGTCGCGGGTGCCGTCGATCGAAAACCACCGTTCGGTGAGGATCCGGCCGTCGCGGCCCACGGTGCGGGTGTAAAGGAACTGGCCGGGATCGGGCAGCACGTCAGCCGCCTTGGCGGCGGTGCCCGCGGCCAGATCCAGGACCTGGGCGACCGGGCGCATCGACAGGCGGGTGCCCGGCCCGTAGCCGGGAGTCGCCGACAGTGTCCCCGGCGCCCGGACCGGTTCGGTGGGTGGGGACGCCACCTGTGGGAAGGGCACCGGCTCGGGTGCGGGCGGCCACACCGCGGTCGCCGCCGCGATGACCGCGACGACACTCGCCGCCAGCGCCCAGGCGCCGGTGCGCAGCCGTTGGGAACGGGCCGCACGGCGGGTGCTCGTCACCAGGTCGGCTGCTCGCGGGGCAGCATCTGCCTCGGCGGCGAACAGGTCCCGCAACTGCTGCTCGATCAGGTCGCTCATCGCTCCTCCAAGGCGCTTTTGGCTACGGTGATCGGCCCGGCCACCAGTGCGGTCGCCGAGGTTTCCACCCCGGTTGTGGTTCGTTGCGCGGGTGTGATGTCCGCGGGCGTGATCGCTTGTTTCGTGAGCGGGGTGTCCGCGGAAGGGGCCGTTCGTTTCGTGAGCGAAGTGTCCGCGGAAGAGGTCGTTCGTTTCGTGAGCGCGGTGTTCGGTGGCGTGGTTCCGCGTCTCGCGGGTGTGATGTCCACGGACGTGGTCTCCCGTTTCGTAATGGGAATGTCCTCGGAAGTGGCGGCTCGATCCGCCGGTGAGCTGTCCGCCGGCGCGGTGGCGGGCGGTGTCGTGGATGGAGTGACTGCCGGAGGGATGGCTCGCCCACGTTCCGCGCCGGATGCCGGCTCTGCGGCGTTGCCGCGGAGCGTGGCCAGTGCGCGGGAGGCGGTCGCCCGCACCGAGCTCTCGGTGATGCCCATGGTCTCGGCGATGGCCGCGTCGGTGAGATCGGCGTAGTAGCGCAGCACCAGAACGGTCCGCGCCCGTGGTGCGAGACCCGCCAGCATCGTCCGCAGATGATCGCGTTCGACCAGGGCGTCGCTCGGGTCGGGCAGCAGACCGGCTGCGGCGTCGTTCATCTCGCTCGGGCGTTCCGTGGTCCAGCGGCGACGTCGCCAGCTCAGGTGCGCGTTGACCAGCACTTTTCGCACATATGAATCGGGTCTTCGGGCGGCCGCCACTTTCGCCCAGTTGCGATACGCGTCGACCAGCGCCGTCTGCGCCAGATCCTCCGCGTGCTGCCGGTGTCCGGTGAGCACGAAAGCCAGTCGCATCAGCGCCTGGCCGTGCTCGGCCACGAAACTCTCGAACGTCATGCCCGCCTCATCGGTTGCCATCATCCCGAAGACGCACCGGCGGACCGCCTCCGCTGCAGCCGCCCGGAAATTGTCGGGGGGTCCTGCCATCATCGGCGGCATGGAGATCCTGGCGGGTGAAGGTGTGGCGATGGTCAAGGTCGGCGAGAGCCGTGACGTGGTCGAGAGCCGCATCGGTGCACCGATGCATCCGGGGCGGTCGAGCAGGGCGGTCTACGACACCGACCCGATGCTGGTGATCACCTATCGGGAGGACGAGACGGTCGAGCTGGTGGAGATCGGTTACGGCGGCGAGGAAGTGTTCTTCGAGGGTGTGCAGCTGACCTACCGGTTCATGGACGACGTGGTCGCCGAGTTGGCCGCCGGCGGGCACCGGGCGGTGCCGTTCGACATCGGGTTCTCGTTCGAGCCGGGGTTCGCGATCTTCTCGATGTCGTCGCTGTCGGCATCGGAGCTCGATCCGGAAGCGTCCGCCGACGACCCACGCCGGGTCGTCGAGGGTGTGTCGATCGCGCCGTTCGACTACTTCCGCGAGCCGACCCAGGAGGAGATCGAGGCGTATGTCCGCGGTCGGCAGGCGGCGTCGTCGTAGGTGCGGTCTGCGGCTGCCGGCGCACCCGCGAAAAGCCACGCGGACACGGATCGCAGGGCCGCGGAAGCACAAATCGCAAGGGCGCGGAAACACGGAATGAACCGCCGCGGAGGTACGGATCGCACAGCCGCGGAGATACGGGTCGCATGGCTGCGGACGTAGGGGTCGCACGGCCGCGGACGTACGGAATGAACGGCTGCCCCGAATAGTTGGGTGACACGTCAACTACTTGGGAGGGCTCGATCATGACGACCATCGGCATTCTCGGCGCGGGCAAGCTCGGTACCGTGCTGGCCCGGCTTGCGGTCGCCGCCGGCTATCGGGTGCTGATCGCGGGTTCCGGTGATCCGGCGAAGATCGAGCTGATCGTCGGGGTGCTGGCTCCGGGCGCGATCGCCGTCACCGCGGCCGAGGCCGCTGAGCAGGCCGATGTCGTGGTGCTGGCGCTGCAGCTCGGCAAGTACCGGACCGTTCCGGCGGCGGCGTTGCGCGGCAAACTCGTCATCGACGCCATGAACTACTGGTGGGAGGTGGACGGCATCCGAGAGGATCTGCGCTCCGACACCAGTTCGCTGGTCCGTGACGCCCTGCCCGGTGCACGCGTCGTCAAGGCGTTCAACCACATGGGCTACCACGTCCTCGAGGAGGAGGCCCGGCCGGCGGGTACACCCGGGCGCAAGGCCATCGCGGTCGCCGGTGACGATCCCGCCGACCTGGCCGCCGTCACCGCGATCGTCGACCGGATCGGCTTCGACCCGGTCGAGGCGGGCGCGCTCGCCGAAGGCGTCCGGATGGAGCCGGGCACCGACCTGTTCGGCTCCAACAGCGACGCCACCGAGGTCCGCGCGATGCTGGACCGATACCGAGAGCGGGTTTGACCTGCTCACGGCCGAGGCGCCGCCCGGCCCGCGCCGTCGGGCCCGCGCCGCGCGGCCCGCGGCGGTCGAATGATGGCGGTCGAGGAGAAAGCGGGCGACGGTGATCGACGACTGCGAGCGGAGACGGCGATCACTGCGGCCGGTTCCACAGAGCCCGAGCGGTGGCTGGGCTGGGCGGTGGCCAAGCCGAGACGGCGGCTGGACCGGGGCGGCTCGACCAAGGCGGCGGCTGGACCGAGGCGGCGGCTGGACCGGGGCGGCTCGACCAAGGCGGCGGCTAGACCAGGGCGGCGGCTGGACCAGGGGGCAACTGGACCGGGACGGCGGCTGGGTAGGGACAGCGGCTGGGCCGGGGGGAGCGCCCGCCGGCACGGTGGCCGGTTGCCGAGGGGGAGCGTAGGCACGAGGCGTCGGGTGGCCGTACGACAGCGGGCTTGAAGTGAACGGCCTGCGGTGAGAGGCCCTGGGGTCCGGCTGCCGGAAGGGCCGGCAGCCGGACCACCGGATCAGCGGAGGGCGGGTTCGGCCGGCTCCGAGTGGGACGGGTGGTGGGCGACCGGGTGGGCGCGTTCGAGGGCGGCGCCCTCGACGTCCACGTTGGGCAGGATGCGGTCGAGCCAGCGCGGGATCCACCAGGCCGAGCGGCCCAGCAGGTGCATGACCGCCGGGATGAGCAGCATGCGGACCAGGAAGGCGTCGACCAGGACACCGAAGGCCAGGCCGAAGCCGAGCGAGCGGATCATCGCGGTGTTGGAGAAGATGAAGCCGCCGAACACCGAGATCATGATGATGGCGGCCGCGGTCACGACCGTCCGGCCGGCGTGGACGCCCTGCTGGACGGCGAGGCGGGCGGGGGCGCCGTGGGCGTACGCCTCGCGCATGCCGGACACCAGGAACAGCTGGTAGTCCATGGCCAGGCCGAACAGGATGCCGATCAGGATGGTCGGCAGGAAGCTCAGCACCGGGCCCGGGTCGTGGATGCCGAAGACGGTGCTCAGCCAGCCCCACTGGAAGATCGCGGTGACGCCGCCGAACGTGGCGAACAGGCTGAGGACGAAGCCGAGCGTCGCGGTCACCGGTACCAGGATCGAGCGGAACACGAAGATCATGATGATCAGGGAGATGCCGATGACCAGCCCCAGGTAGAGGGGGAGGACGTCGTCCAGCTTCTCCGAGATGTCGATGTTGCCGCTGGCCGAGCCGGCCACGCCCAGGGTGACGTCGCCGGAGACCGGGGAGAGGCCGCGCAGGTCGTGGACCAGCTGTTCGGTCTCGGCGCTGGTCGGGCCGGTGGTGGGGATGATCTGGAAGCCCAGGGTCCGGCCGTCCTCGGAGGCGCCGATGGGTGCGACCGCGGTGACGTTGTTCTGGGCGAGCAGCAGGTTGCCGATGCGGACCTGTTCGGCCTGCTGGGCGTCGCCGGTGACCGGGGCCGGCAGGTCGGCGACGACGACGAGCGAGCCGTTGACGCCGGCGCCGAAGCGGTCCTCGATCAGCTTGTAGGCCTGGTACTGGGTGGAGTCCTGGGCTTCGGACGAGCCGTCGGGCAGGCCGAGCCGCATCGACATCGCCGGGATCGCGACCGTCACCAGGGCGACCAGCAGGGCCAGGACGGTGACGACGGCCCGCGCGGTGCTCATCGGCTTGACCAAGGCGTGGGACACGGCGTGGGCCTTGCGGTTGAGGACCCGCCGGCCGATGAGCGCGAGCAGGGCGGGGGTCAGGGTGACGGCCAGGAGTACGGCCACCGCGACACAGATGGCGGCGACGGTGCCCATCAGTCCCAGGAACGGGATCCCGGTGATGTTGAGGGCCAGCAGGGCGACCAGCACCGTGGACCCGGCGAACACGACCGCGTTGCCGGAGGTGCCGTTGGCCAGGCCGATCGACTCGTGGAAGTCGACCCCTTCGAGGAGTTGCCGCCGGTGCCGGTTGAGGATGAACAGGCTGTAGTCGATGCCGACGGCCAGGCCCAGCATGACGCCGAGGACCGGGGTGATCGACAGCATCTCCACCACGCCGGAGAGCGCCAGCGACGCGGTGACGCCGATGCCGACGCCGGCCAGGGCGCTGAGGATGGGCAGGGCGGCGCCGATCAGCGTACGCAGCATGACCAGCAGCGTGATCGCCGCGATGACCAGGCCGATGACCTCGCCGATGCCGACGATCTCGGGGAGCCCCTGGGTGATCTCGTTGGAGTATTCGACCTCGACGCCGGCCGGCAGGCCCGCGTCGACGTGGCTGACGACCCGTTCCTTGGTCTCCGGGGTGACGTCGAGCTGCGGCACGGTGAACCGGACCTGCGCGACGGCGGTGGAGCCGTCGACCGACACCTGCCGGATCGGCGACGACATGGTGAGCAGCCGTTGCCCGAGGGACAGTTTCTCGGCCTGCGTCTCCAGTTCGCGGCGGTTCTCGTTGATCAGCGCCTGCTGCTCGTCGAGTGTCGCCCTGGTGGCCGCGTCCGCTCCGTCGCCGAGCAGCGCCCTGGCCCCGTTGATCTTCTGCTGACCCTCGTTGATCTGGGCGCGGCCGGCCTCGATCTGCTTCAGGCCGTCGGCGACCTGGGCCCGCCGGTCGTTGATCTGCTGGGAGATCGCGAACGGGTCGGTGGTGGAGGCGACACCCTCGAGCTTCGCGGTGGAGGCGAGCAGCGTGGAGATCGCCGCCTTCTGCGAGTCGGTGAGCGGTGCGCCGTCGGGGCTGTGGAAGACGATCTTGCCGTTGCCGCCGGCCGCGACGGGGAGCCGCTCGCCGAGGCGGTCGCTCACCTTCGCGGTCTCGGTGCCGGGGATGTCGACCACCGGGGACAGTTCGCCGCGGGCGACGAAGTAGCCGGTGACGGCGAGGCCCAGGACCACCAGCCAGGAGGCCAGGACGACGCCGGCACGCCGGGCGCAGAAGCGGCCCAGGCGGTAGAGGAGCTCGGCCAATGTGGTTCGTTCCTTCGGACAGCCGGACTCAGTAGCCGGTGCGGACAGTGTCGATCATGCGTTCGAGCAGGTGGTGCCAGAGGGTGCGGGACCGTTCGTCGGTCGCCGCGGCGGTCACCGCGATCCAGTGGGTGGCGATCACCACGGTGCCGTTCATCAAGGAGCTGACCAGGATCGCGGCGTCCAGGGGGTCGGCTTCGGGATATTTGCGGGACAGCTCGCGGGCCATCTCCTCCGAGGTCCGCTGGAAGGTGGCCTGGAAGATCAGGGTGGCCTGTGGGTCACCCGGGGCGAATCCGCCCAGGGCCCGCCAGAGGTACGCGATGACGCCGGGCACGTCGGTGGCCCGCAGTGCTCCGGCGACGTCGGCGAACATCGACTCCCGGGCACCGGAGGTGACGGTGGTGCGGAACCCGTCGATCACCATGTGCAGCATCTCGGTGCACACGGTGGTGACCACGTCGTCGATCGAGACGAAATGGTTGAAGATCGTGCGCCGGGACACGTCGGCGCGGTCGGCGAGTTGGTCGACGCTGAACCGGACGCCCTCGGAGATCAGGGCGTGCGCCGCGTCGAGGATGGCGCGCCGATGCCGGGCCTTCAGAGCCGACCGGCGATCGATGGTCACCCTTCTACACTAAGTGCATCGTTGCACCGAGTGCAAAGCAGCCCCCCACCGGAGAACCGGTGGAGGGCTGCTTCTCCCGAACAGGATCAGAGTTTCTGCGTCTCGGTCGTGGCGGGGTGCAGCTCGGCGGTGGTCTCCTTGACGAATTTGCCCGTGCTCGCGCTGCGGTTGACCTCGCGGTCGCCCCGCTCCTTGTCGCCACCCACCGTCTCGGTGGTCGTGGTGCGCGGGTTCCGCTCCGCGGTGCTCTCCTTGACGAACCGCCCGCTGCGAGCGCTGCGGTTGACCTCGTGCTCGTTGCCGGCCATCGGGGGGCCTCCTCGTCCGGTGTGACTGTCGTTGCGCCCTTTTATCTGCCCGCTTTCGCGCCCGGGAAACTACCATCGCCGATGTGATCACCGTGGTCGACGCGTGTGTCCGGGACGGCGACGGTGGCAGCCCCACCGTCGTCGCCGATGACGACGTCGCCTACAGCGACGCCGATCGCCGGGCGATCGTCCGATCGGGAGGGGCCTCACACGGCGCCTTCCTCGACCTCCCGCGGGTGCGCTTCTTCACCGGTACGGGCGAGCTGCGCAACTGTGGACACGGGACGATCGCCGCGCACGCGGTCCTGCTGGCGCGCAGTGGCCTCCCGTGGCGGCGCTCCGCCCAGCACACCGGCGGCCGGGTCGTCGAGACGACCGCCACCCGCCTGCCCGGTGGTGGCATCGAGGTGTGGTTCGACCAGGGGCCGGTCACGGTCTCGGCGCCAGCCGGTGACCTCGCCGGGTTGCTGGACGCCCTCGGTACCGGCGACCCCGGTGGCATCGTGGTCGCGTCGCCCGGCACCCCGCGCCTGTTGATCCCGGTCGCCGATCCGATGGTGCTGGTCCCCGACCTCCCCCGGCTCGCGCGCGAATGCCGGGCCCAGGGGCTGCTGGGCTGCTTCGTCTACCGCCTCGACGGCCCGGTCGTCCGGGCCCGGCTGTTCGCGCCGGCGATCGGCGTCGACGAGGACGTGGCGAACGCCAACAGCGCCGGCTGCCTCGCCGCCCACCTCGGCCGCCGGGTGCAGGTGTGGCAGGGCGACGCGCTGGGGCGGCCGTCGGCGGTGTGGGCGGACACCGACGGCCGCACCACCCGGGTGGGCGGGATCGTCAAGCTGCGCTGAGCGCCTGATCCAGGTCGGCGATCAGGTCGTCGGGGTGCTCGATGCCGACGGCGATGCGGATCGTGCCGGGGCCGATCGACGCGGCCCGCAGCGCCGCGGCGTCCAACTGGCGGTGCGAACTCGACGCCGGGTGCAGGATCAGGGTCTGCGTGCCGCCCAGCGACGGCGCGAGCCTGATCACCCGTACCCCCTTCTGGAATCGCAGGCCCGCCTCGTAGCCGCCGGCCAGGTCGAAGCAGAACGGCGCGGCGAAGCCGCGGACGAACGCCGCGGCGATCGCGTGGCTGGGATGTTCGGGGTCGCCGGTCCAGAGCACCCGGTCGACCGCCGGGTGCCCGGCCAGGAAACCGGCGACCCGGGCCACGTTCTCGGTGTGGCGGGCGATGCGCAGTGGCAGCGTCTGCAGGCCGCGCAGCGTCAGCCAGGCCGCGAACGGATCCGGGGTCGCGCCGAACTCGACGGCCTCCGCCCACACCTCGCGGTAGCGGGCGTCGTCGGCGAACACCACGATGCCGCCGGTCACGTCGCTGTGCCCGCCGAGGAACTTCGTCACCGAGTGCAGCACCACGTCGGCACCGTGTTCCAGCGGACGGCACAGCAGCGGCGTCGCGAACGTGTTGTCGACCACCGTCACGATCCCGGCCGCCCGGGCGATCGGCGCGAGGGCGGGCAGGTCACTGACGTGGCCGGTCGGGTTCGCCACGGTCTCCAGATAGAGCATCCTGGTACGCGGGGTGATCGCCGCGCGTACCTCCTCGGGATCGTGCCCGGACACGAAGGTCACCGTGAGGCCGTTGCGGTCGGCGAGTTTGCGCAGCGCGGCATGCGTGCCGCCGTAGAGGCTGTGCTGCGCGATCACGTGGTCGCCGGCCCGCAGCAGGCTGTGCAGCAGTAGGGAGACGGCACCCATGCCGGAGCCGGTGGCGATCGCCGCGGCGCCACCCTCCAGCTCGGCGACGGTCTCCTCGAGGGCACGCACGGTCGGGTTGGCGAAACGCGAGTAGGCGAACGGGCCGTCCGGCCGGTTGAGGCCGTCGGCCAGCGGATCCGGGTCGTCGAACGCGAACGACGACGTCTGATAGAGGGGCACGCTCAGCGGCGTGCTGTCCGGAACCGGGACGCGGATGTGAACGACGCGGGTGTCGGCATGCATACCCTGATCCTGACCCCACCGGCGGTGCGGAGACAGGGCCAATGCCGCTAGATTGGTTCGCTGATGAGTCCAATCGGGGTTGCTGAGCTGACCGCCCGGCTCGGGCGCTGGTCGGCCGGGCGCGGGCCGCTCTACCTGCTGCTCGCCGGCCGGCTGCGGGCCCTCATCGACGACGGTGACCTGCCGCCGGGGACCGGGCTGCCCACCGACCGGGCCCTCGCCGCCGGGCTGTCGACCGGGCGCACCACCGTCGTCGCCGCCTACGACCTGCTGCGTGCGGAGGGCCGGCTGGTGCGCCGGCAGGGGAGCGGCACCTGGGTCGCCGGGGCCGCGCCCGGTCCACGGGCCGCCACCGAGCCCACCAGCAGCCCCGTCTTCCTGCATCTGCTCGAGCAACCCGACCACGTCACCCAGTTCGCCTGCGCGGGCCCGCTCACCGCACCCGCCGCGGTGCCGGACGCCTACCGGGCCGCGCTGGAGGACCTCGACGGGCTCGGCTACCACCCGGCGGGACATCCCCGGCTGCGACAGGCCCTCGCTGATCGGTACACCGCCCGCGGTCTGCCCACCGAAGCCGGGCAGATCCTCGTCACCACCGGCGGGCAGCAGGCGCTGTCCCTGCTGACCCGGGTGCTGGTCACCCCGGGCGACGAGGTGGTGGTGCAGGCGCCCACCTATCCGGGGCTGCTGGAAGTGCTGCGCGAGCATGCGGCCGTGCCGTACCCGGCCGACGACTTCGTGGCCGCGGCCGGGCGGCGGGCGGCGTTCGCGTACCTGATCGCCGTCTGTCACAACCCGACCGGGGCGACCCTGCCGGTGGCCCGCCGCCGGGCGATCGCGGCGGCCTACGCCTCGGCCGGCGTGCCGCTGATCGTCGATGACGTGCTGGCCGAACTCGGCTTCGCCGGACCGGAGCCGGTGCTCCCCGGAGTGATCACCGTGGGCTCCCTCAGCAAAGTGGTGTGGGGTGGGCTGCGGGTCGGCTGGGTGCGTGCGGATACCGCGCTGATCGGACGGCTGGCGCGGGTCAAGGCGGTGCACGACCTGGGCGGCGGCGTCGTCGACCAGTTGGCCGCGACGTACCTGGTCGCCGATCTGACCCGGCTGGCCGCCGCGCGGGTCCGCGAGTTGCGGCGGCAGCACGATCATCTCTGCGGGCTGTTGCGGGACCGGCTGCCGGAGTGGACCTTCGAGGAGGCGGCGGGCGGGCAGACCCTGTGGGTGCGGATCCCGCGCGGGGACTCGGTGTCGTTCGCCCAGGTGGCGTTGCGGCACGGGGTGGCCGTGCTGCCGGGGACGCAGCTGGACGCCTCCGGGGGCGGCGGCGACCGGCTGCGGTTGCCGTTCGTGGCCGGCCCGGCCGACCTCACCGCGACGGTGTCCGCGCTGGCCGGGGCCTGGCACGGATACCGTGCCGGTCCCGCGGTCGCGGCGCTGCCCGCCATCGCGGTCTGAAAATGTCAGGGGGTCAGGGCATGATGCGGGGCATGTTCGAGTTTTCCGATGTCCCTGCCCTTCCGGATAACACCGCCCTTGCCGATGTCACCGCCTTTCCGGACGTCACCGCCGTGTCCGGCACCGTGCAGCGGTTGCGCGTCGTTCAGGCCGTCGCGGCTCTGCCGGCCGACTCCGACGGTGTCGTGCCATGGCTGACCCGGGTGTCGGCGGACGAGTCGGCCGAGCCGGAGGTCCGCCTGGCCGCGCTCGTCCACCTGGTGCGGCGCACCGCCGATCAGCGGCTTGCCATGTCCTGCTGACGCGGGCCAGCCGGCACACGCCGGATCCGGTGGTCACTTAGGACTCGTCATATGTAGTTCAACTACGTATAGTCGGGTGCATGCGGGAGACCACGTACTTCATCCTCGCGGCCCTTCAGGACGGGCCGCTACACGGTTACGCGATCATCCAACGGGCGTCGGCCCTGTCCAGCGGGCGGATCCAACTCGCCACCGGGACTCTCTACACCGCACTGGAGCGCCTCACCACCGCCGGCCACATCCGCGTCGTCGACGAGCAGATCGTCAACGGCCGGGCCCGCCGGTCCTACGAACTCACCACCGAGGGTGGGGCCGCCCTCACCGAGCACGCCGAGCAGTTGGCCGCCGCCGCCCGCGTCGTCACCGAGCGCCGCGTCAACCGGACGGTGGTGCGCCCCGCATGACCACCGTGGAGCGCCGCTACGCCCGTCTCGTCCACCTCTACCCGTCGCGCTACCCGCGCGACGAGATCCTCGACACCGTGCTCCAGAGCAACGCCCGGTTCACCGCCCGCGAGGCGTTCGGCCTGATCGTCGGTGCGCTGCGAGCCCGGACGGGCGCCGACGTGCACCGGGGGCCCGCCGAGTTCCTGCACTCCGCGAGCCGGCTGGCCGCACTGGCGCTGCTCGTCCACGCGGCCGCCGGTGACGTGCTGCGGGCCCTGCCCCTCGACGTGCCCGCGATCCTCCAGAGCCCGGACGGCATCGTCCAGTACGCGACGGCCGGCCTGATCGCGCTGATCCTGCACGTGACGACGATCGTCACTCTCGCCCGCGGGGCGTACCGGGTGTCCGCGGCCACCGCCGTCCTGGGCATGATCGCGGCCGTGGTGTCCGCCTCCCGCTTCGGCGCTGCGTGGGTCCAGGACGGTTTCTGGGCCGCCCCGATGGCCGCCCTGCTCATCGGTGTGCTCGCGGCCACCGCCCGGCGTGAGCGCTCCTCACCGATGTGGTGGCTGCTCGCGATCCTGCCCGCCGTCGTCCTGCTCCCCACCGGCTCGGGCGCCGTCCTCGGCGTGGCCTGGTTCATCGAGAGGCAGGCGTTCCTGGTGATGGCCGTCCTCGCCATCGCCTGGTCCCTGCTGGACGCACGGGTCCCGCTCGCGGTCGCCGCCCTCGGCCTCTGCAACCTGCTCACGATCGTGCAGATCCTGCTGTCCGCCGGCTGGGCGGGCGACGGCGCGGTCGCCGGCCAACTGGCCCTGGCCGCGGCGCCGACCCTGGTCCTGCTGGCTGCCGCGACGGTCAGTCGCCGCCGGTCACCGATCTGAACCACGCTCCGGTACGGGACTCGCCGCCCCTCAACCGCAGGCGACGGCAGTCCCGTACCTACCGCGCGACCCGGTGCGGCCCCTCCCGGCCGCAAGGCGCCTCACGGGTATCCCTCCGCGGCGGCTGCGGCAGCCCGTCCCGGCATCGTCTTCCGGTCGACGTGCCGGATTCGCTGCTCGATGTCCGCGTCAGGATCTGGTCAGCGACGCGGTCGCCTGGTTGGACGGATTGCCGCTGTCCTGCCAGCGCATCTCCATCCGCCCGTCGTCATCCAGGGTCAGCGTGATGTCGGCTTCGTCGACGCAGGTCTGGCGAGGGTTCCAGCCGGTCCGCTGGTGCAGGTGGATCTCCTGATCGGTGGGCCACGGCGCGACGACGGTCAACGTGCCCGTGCAGTTGAGCGAGGTGAAGAAGCTTCCGGTCCGGGCGGACGCGGCGAACGTGATCACCACCTCCCACGAGGCCACCGTGCCGATCGGCTGTTTCGCCGTTCCGGACCACTCGCCGAGGAAGGCGCCCGGGACAGCCTCCGACGATTCGGGCGAGGGGCTGCCGGGCGGGGCCGGGCTGCTGCTGGACTGGGCCGGGGTGCTGGTGCCCACCTCCGGAGCCGTGGAACGGTCCAACTGGAGCCAGGTCACGCGGATGATCGTTCCGGCGGCGACGAGGGTGCCGGCGACGAGCAGAACCATCCACATCACCTGCCAGGGGAACGCCCGCCCAGGAGCGTGCGCCGCAGCGGGAGAGGCCCCGGCTCCCCACCCCGCTGGCGCCGGCCCGGCCGGATAGTGGACGTCCGGTGAACCCGCCCCGGCCGCCGGAGCAGGCCTGATCACCGGCCGGTCACCGGACAGCCTCACCGGTGGCGCGAAGGCCGGTCCGGTCCCGGGTGGTGCTGCGACGGCCGGCCCTTCTCCGAGCGACGGCGTGACGGTTGGCCCGTCACCCGAGGGCTGGGAGATCAGCGATTCCCCGCCGCGCTCGCCGCTCGTCGGTTCGCTGCGCGGTGGGGTCACCACTGTCGGCGCGGCGGCGGGCGGTGCGGCGGCCGTCAGGATGCCGTCGTGCGGGTCCGCGACCGTAGGGGCGGTGAGGGGCGGCCGTGGCTCCGGCAGAGTGAGTGGCAACTGCGGCTCCGAGGCGGGCCGCCGCCCGGAACGGGACACCGCCGCGTCGCCCGAACTCCCCGGCTGCTCACCTTGGACGACTCCCGCCCGCTCCCCGGAGGCAGCTGCTGTCCGCCCACCGGAGGCGGCTCCCGCCTGCTCCCCGAAGGCGACTCCCGCCTGCTCACCTTGGGCGGCTCCCACCTGCTCACCTTGAGCGGCTCCCGCTTGCTTCCCGGAGGCGGCTCCCGCCTGTACACCTTGGGCGCCTCCCGTCTGCTCACGGGAGGCCCCTCCCGTCTGCTCACCGGAGGCCCGGACGACTGCTCTGAGCAGGGGGTAAGCCTGATCTGCGGTAAGGCGATCATCCGGGTCCTTGGCGAGCAGACCCTCGATGACCGGCCACAACAGACCGGCGTCGGGGGGTGGTTCCGGACTGCGGTTCAGGATGGCGGCGAGTGTGCCCGGAAGATCGCCGCCAGGGAACGGGGACCGACCGGTCACCGCCGTGTACAGGGTGACGCCGAGCGCCCACAGGTCGGTCGCCGCAGTCGCCGGCTGCCCGTCGAGACGTTCCGGCGCCAGGAAGGCGGGCGATCCGATCATCTGCCCGGTCGAGGTGATGGAGGTGGCGTCGTCGATCGCGGCGATACCGAAGTCGGTGAGGACGACCCGATCCGTGCCGAGCAGGATGTTGGCCGGTTTGACGTCCCGGTGCAGCACACCTTGGCGATGGGCGGCGCGGAGCGCGTCGAGAACCTGCGCGCCGATGTCGGCGGCCCAGTGCTCGGCCAGTGTCCCGTGCTGACGGATGGCCGCCGCGAGGGAGGGCCCGTCGATCAGCTCCATCACGATCCAGGGCCGTCCGTCGTCGGTGACCACGTCATGGACGGTGACGATGCCGCGGTGCCGCAGCCGGGCCGCGGCCCGCGCCTCCCGGAACGCCCGCCGGATCATCGGATCGTCGGGCCCGGCGCCGTCCTCAGGCAGGTAGATCTCCTTGAGCGCGACGTCCCGCCCGAGCAGGGTGTCGTGGGCCTCCCAGACCGCCCCCATCCCACCGCGGCCGAGCCATCCCGACAGCCGGTATCGGCCCCCCACCACGCGTGCCGAACCCCCGGACATGCCGCGAATCTACCCGCCCTCGATCCACCGCCATAACCGTCCCACCCGAACCCTCGGCTGGCCCCCACCGCTGTCTCAGAACCTTCGAGACAGCGGTGCGAGCCAGCCGAGGGTTCGTGGCTGGCTGTCACCGCTGTCTCGGAAGCGTTGAGACAGCGGTGGGGGCCAGCCGAGGGCTGGCCCGGGCGGGCTGAAGCGCGCTACTCGTTACAGCCGGCCACACGTTGTACGTCGAGCGGCATGTCCGGGTTCTGCTCGCCGATGGTCCGCCAGAGCATCCGGGACCAGTCGCCGCGTTTGCTCTCGTCCATCTCCTTGAGAATCGGCCAGTTCCGGCTGCCACGGAGTGCCGCGATCGCCGTCTGGGCCGCCATGTCGTCGCCGGCCCTGTCGGCGCGCACCCATTCGCCGGCCCAGCCGCAGGCGGTCAGCTTCACCACCCGGGCCTGGAACTGGTACGGCGTGTACGCCCCGTCCAGTCCGAGTCTCCCGGCGTCGAATCCGGGCGGGCGCGGCACCCCGGTGAGGGCCTTCTCGGCCTCGGCCGTCGCCTCACCGGGAGTGACGACCTCCGGGGGCAGGGCGGCCAGGAACTCCTCCGGCTCCACCCGCCTGATCCGTTCGAGCAGCTCGTCGAGGTAGGAGCGGCTCACCCCGGCGCCCTGGACGCGGATCTCGACGAAGGTGCCGTCGCGGGGGTCGAGCATGACCGCGAAGTCGTCGCGGCTGTAGGTGAACACCTTCGCGCCGACTCCGGCCACCCGGGTGGCCCGTGGTCTGCCGACGTCCAGCCGGTCTGCGAAGTAGCTCTGGTAGGAATCGGCCTGATACCAGGTCATGCCGACGTTCCGGTCGCCCTTGTGGAAGTCGGCGGTGCCGGTGCCGCCGGCGAAGCCGTAGATGACCTGGAGTTTCCAGCCGGGTTCGTCGATGAGCAGTCGCGGATGGCTCGTGGCGTACGTGAGGTCCAGCTGGTGACCGGCTCCCGCGCCGCCGGTCGAGATGCCGGGTGCGGCGCTGGGCACGGTACCGGGCAGGGTGACCGGGGGCGGTGCGGATCGTTCCGGCAGCAGGGTGGAGGCACCGATGACGCCGGTCACCACCGCGGCCGCGGCCACCGCGCCGACGAGACGACGGCGTAAGGGACGGACGGGGACCGACGGCACGAGAGGTACGGACATGATCTCCTCCAGGAGATGCTGCTCCGCCCCGTCGAGACGGCCGGCTACGGGCCGATACGGGTCCGCGTCGAGAAGCTGTTCGTCGTTCATCGGCCCTCCTTCGGGACGGTCGCGGTCAGGACGTCGAGTACATGTCCGCCCCCGCCGGGATCGTCACCGACCAGTTCCCGTAACCGGGCCCGCGCCCGGGACAGCCGGGTCCGCACCGCGCCCGCGCTCAGCCCGACGACCTCGGCCACCTCGCGGGGCTGTAGTCCCTCCCAGACGGTGAGCATGAGAACCTCCCGGTCGGCCTCGGGCAGCCGGGCGAGAGCGGCCCGCACGGCGAGTCGCTGCGGCACGTCGTGTCCGGGGTCGACGGCGATGAGGCTGGTGATGCGGTGCCGTAGCCGCTCACCGAGCCGTTCCCGGCGCGCCCCGCCACGGTGGTGGTTGGCGAGCACGCGACGGGCCACCCCGTACAGCCACAGGGTCACCTCGTCGTCGGGTGGCAGGTCACGGCTGCGCCGCCACGCCACCAGGAACGTCTCGGCGACGATGTCGGAGGCGTCCTCGGCCTGCTCGACGCGGCGCATCGCGTACGCCAGCATCGCCTCGAAGTTGGCCGAGTAGACCCGCCGGAAGCGGTCTTCTGGAGAGATCACGTCACGTCCATGTCCGGTCCGGCCCCGAACGTTACCGCCAGGTGGACCGGAGGAGAGAACGGCCGGCACGACGGCTTCCGCCGGTCAGGCGAGCAGGGCGAGGTTCTGGATGGCGGCCAGGCCGTACAGGGCGGTGGTGTTGGTGTCGACCCAGGGGGCGTCGTCGACCGGGTTGAGGACCTCCGGGCCGGTCAGGGGGACGGTCCGCCAGGGTAGGGCGTCGGTGTAGCCGTCGGTGGTGGTGAACTCCCGCCAGGCGCGGGCGGCCAGTGTCGCGTCGCCGAGGCGGGACGCGGCGTACGCGGTCAGGCGGGAGTGGCCCTGTTTCAGGATCAGGTTGCCGAAGTGGGCGCCGGTCTCGGCGGCCTGTTCCTCGCGGGTCGCGTTGAACAGGCGGCAGTACTGGAGCCAGGCGGCCTCGAAGGCGGGCATGTCGATCAGGGCGATCAGTTCGGCGCAGATTTCCACCTGGCCGAACATGGCGCTCAGGTGTGAGACGCTCACGGTCTTCGCGGCGGGGGCGAACTCGCCGGTGTCCAGGTCGTAGAGGCCGCTGCCGGTGACGAAGCCGTTCGGCATCCGGCCGATGGTGCGCATGGTGGCGAGCAGCTTCTTCTCGGCGATCGCGGCTTTCGGTCCGCGGCGTTCCCATTCGGTCAGCCAGGCCGCGGCCAGGCCGCTCCAGTCGGTGCCGAGGCCGATCGAGAGGGCGTGCGGGTCCGGCGTGTACGGCTCGGTGCGGATCTTGCGGAGCGGGTCCAGGGCCAGGAACGTACGGTCGGAGTCGACGAGTTCGTGCATCAGGTCGCCGACCCGCTCGTCGGCGGTGAGGAAGTAGAAGATGCGCCGGTAGACGGCGGTGCTGATGCGCTGCTGCTTGGCGCTGTCGGCCCAGTGCTGCACCCCGTGCCGGGTGCCCAGGCCGGCCCATTTACCCAGGTGGTAGACGTCGACCTCGCCGGTGTGCCGGGTCATCGCCTCGGCGAACCGGAAGATGTCGGCCCGCCCGGACCGCAGGTAGGCGAACCACAGCCACAGGTCCGGCGACAGTTCCGAGTTGTCCCACGCGTAGCCGCCGACGTCGTAGCGCCACACGTGCCGGTCCACGTCCGGCGTGTGCATCACGTCGCCGTAGTTCCAGAAGCCGTACCAGTGCCGTGATTCGACCTGGTCACGGTAGTAGGCGAAGAGGAAGTCGAGCCGGTCCTCGATCTCGGCCCGGTCCGGCGTGGACCGGTCGACGGGGGCGAACAGACCCCCGAACGCCCCGGCGGCGGCGAGGTGGGCGGGCGGCGCGACGATCTGCGGTGGATTCTTGACGGTACGGGCCAGAGCAGCCGCCTCCACGGAAGAGGGAGTGGCGGCGAGCGCGAAGAAGCTGAGCTCCGTGGTGCGCGCGATGCCGTACGGCGTACCGAATCCGGGCTCGTGGTCCTCGTAGGTGATGTTGAGCCCTTCGAGCTGCTCGGGATAGGTGTCCTGGCCGAGACCGTCGTGATAGAACCGGGTGTCCATCGGTCCCGCCTCGGGCGACCACAGCCACAGCGTGGCCTGCGCCTCGGCGGTGTCGGCGCCCCGGATGTCGAGCTGCGCCGGATACTTCTGCCAGAAGTCCCGCATCCCGAACCCGAGCCCGCCGCTGACCCCGCCGACATAGCCGAACCCGCCGGCCCGCTGTCCCGCGTCCACGTCGATCCACGCGTGCCCGGCCTTGGTGCGCTTGCGGATCGTGTACCCCTCGGAGCTGAGCTGCGCGAGCGTGTAGTCACCCCAGGTCGGGATGAGCGGCAGCCGGGTGGTGACGCGCTGGTCCCAGGTCGCCGGGTCGGGTAGCTTCCGGCCGGCGAGCTGCGCCGTCCGTACCGCTGCTCCGGGGTCGCGCCGCAGGCCGGTGATGCCTTTCACCGCCTCGCGCAGGAGCCCGTCGCCGTCCCCGGAGATCCGGATGTGCCGGTCGTAGGCCTCGTCGCGCATCGGCACGCCGACCCGCACCCCGAGCCCGGCGATGAACTCCTTCTGTCCCTCGGAGTCGAACAGGAAGGTGTGCACCACCCGCACGTGCTCGGCCCCGGCGTAGAGGTAGAGCCGCACGATGAACGGCAGCCACGACCGCCCGCGCCGCCGGTGGTCGCCCTCGATCCTCACGACCGCCCGCACCGGCCCGCGCTGCTCGACGGTGACCTTCCGGATGGTGCTGACCAGCCGTTCCCGTGAGGTCCGGCGCTCGTCCTCGTCGTCCGCGGTCGTCTGACGCAGACTGACCAGCTGCAGATCCCGGGCGACGACCACGCCGCCCCGGGTGATCGACCTGATCAGCGACGACCCGCGACGGCCGATGACCACGCTGATCACGCCCGTCGCGACGGTGATCGTGTCGTGCTTCTCGGCGACGGTGACGGCCGTGGTCACCGGCGCACCGGCGGATCGCGAAAGGGTGTAGGAGGAGGAGAGCGGCGCGGAGGCGGGCAGCGCGTGCGCGCTCCACTTGAGCGACCCGTCCGGCCAGTACCCGATCGGCCAGCTCTGCACCGGCACCGCGGTGCCCTCGGCACTGGTCAGGGCGAACGGCGAGTCGGCCGGCACCGCACCCTGCGGCCACGGCACACCCCAGGTGCTGCCGACATTGGTTCCGGGCGTGTCCTCGAGCCACTTCAGCGGCACGGTGTCCGGCGCGGTGTTCACCGCGGCACGCAGCGGGGGAGCGGCGGCCGCAGCGGGGGAACCGGGCACGGCGGCGAGCAGGGGAGTGGCGGCGACACCGCGGACGAAAACGCGGCGGGAGAATTCCTGCATGGGGATCAGCCTTTGAGTCCGGAGGTGGCGAAACCCTCGACCAGCAGCCGCTGGAACGCGGCGAAGAACAGCAGGATCGGCACGATGGCCAGCGCCGACAGCGCCAGCATGGGCCCGAACGCGTTGTGGTCGGTGGTGTCGATGAACAGGCGCAGCGCGAGGGGGAGCGTCAGGCGTTCCGGTGACGACAGATAGATCAGCTGGGTGAAGAAGTCGTTCCAGGTCCAGATGAACGTGAAGATCGCCGTGGTGACCAGGGCCGGCCGGACCAGCGGCAGCACGATCGAGCCGAAGATGCGGATCGAGCCGCAGCCGTCCAGCCGGGCCGCCTCGTCGAGCTCCCGCGGGATGGTCCGCATGAACTGGACCATCAGGAAGATGAAGAACGCGTCGGTGGCCAGCAGTTTCGGCAGGATCAACGGCCAGAACGTGTCGACCATCCCGAGCTTGGAGAACAGCGAGTACTGCGGGATGGTGATGATGTGCACCGGCAGCATGATGGTGGCGAGGGTGAACGCGAAGAGCACGCCGCGCATCCGGAACCGCAGCCGGGCGAACGCGTAGGCGGCCAGTGAACAGCTCGCGATGTTGGCCAGGGCGCACCCGCCGGCCACGATCGTCGAGTTCACGAAGAACCGCCACGCCTGCACCCCGGCCAGGTCGTCGCCGAGCGCCACGTAGTTGTCCAGGATGAAGTCCCGCGGCAGCAGCGCCAGACTCTGCACGATCTCCGAACCGGACTTGAACGACGCGAGGAACAGCCAGGCGATCGGGTAGAGCAGCGGGATCAACAGCAGGATCACGACGGCGTGCCAGCCGGTCACCCGCAGCCGCCCGGTCACGACTCGTCCCCGGAATAGAAGACCCAGGATCTGGCGGTACGGAACAACAGCGCCGTGATCGCGGCGATGACCACGAGCAGGAACCACGACATGGCCGACGCGTAGCCCATCTTGAACTCGACGAAGCCCTTCTCGTACAGATAAAGGGTGTAGAAGAGGGTCGAGTCGCTGGGCCCGCCGGTGCCGTTGCTGACCACGTAGGCGCCGGTGAAGACCTGGAACGCCCGGATCGTGTCGAGCACCAGGTTGAAGAAGATCACCGGTGACAGCATCGGGACGGTGATCTTCAGGAACGCGCGCCACGGCCCGGCCCCGTCCACCGCGGCGGCGTCGTAGTACTCCTGCGGGATCTGCTGCAGCCCGGCCAGGAAGATCACCATCGGGGCGCCGAACTGCCAGACCGCGAGCAGCACCAGCGCCAGCAGCGCCCGGTCCGGGTGGCCGATCCAGTCGTGGAAGATGACCCGCCAGACCAGGGCGACGCTGACGCTGGCACCGAGCAGCGACGGGGCGTAGAACGCGGAGCGGTAGAAACCCTGCGCCGGGCTCCTGCGGTGGATCAGCAGCGCGACACCGAGGGCGGCCGCCAGTTGTACGGGCACCGAGATCAGCACGAACTTGGAGGTGGCCCACACCGCGTTCCAGAAGTGCGGGTCGACGGTGAGCATCCGTACGTAGTTGTCCAGGCCGACCCAGCGCGGGGCGGTGAACAGGTCGTACTCGGTGAACGACAGGTAGAGCAGCCACAGCATCGGGCCGAGGGTCAGCAGGAGGGCCCCGGCGATCCAGGGCGTGAGGAACAGATAGGCGATCGACGGCCGCTCGCCGTACCGCTTCGGCGGGGGTGGCGCCGCGGCCTTGGCCGGTGGCCGGTCCAGCACGGTCGTCATACGCCCAGGGCCTGCTGAATCTCGCTCATCAGGCGGGGCGCGGCCGCCTCCGGGGTGGCCTTGCCGTGCATGACGTCGTCGTAGATCCGCTGGAACTGGGTCTTGACCACGCCGGCGCCCTTCGGTGGCGGCGCCGGGGCGGGCAGCAGCTGCGGCGACACCTTGGCCTCGTAGTCGGCGACCATCTTCCACTCGTCGGTCAGCTTCGCGGCGAGGGTCTCCCGGACCTTCAGGTTCGCGGGCAGGCCGCGGGCCATCCCGAGGATCGCGCCCGCCTCCGGGTCGTTGAGGAAGAAGTCGACGAACTTCAGGGCGACGTCGCGGTTCTCGGTGCGCTGGGCGACGCTGAGCATCATCGGCGGCTGGGTGAACTGGCCGATGCCGGTGCCCGCGGTCGGGAACTGGCTGAGCGCGAACTCGCCGCCGTACGTCTCCCAGGACGTCATGCCGACCGTGCTGTCCGGACAGAACTCGGCGGTCGACTCCTTACGCGGGAACGGGGTGAGGGTGGTGTTCGCGGTGATCTCCGGCGGGGTGATCGCCTTCGCGTCCCGGAACGTCACGCCCAGCTTCCACCACGCGACCACCTCGGCCTCGCCGTAGCCCAGCTTGCCGTCCGCGGTGTAGAGGTCCTTCCCCTGCTGGCGCAGCCAGTCGCCGAACCAGTCCTCGATGCCGAACGGATCGCTCAGCCCGCTCACCTTGGGCCCGAACTTCGCGGTCACCTGGGCGGCGGCCGCGCGCAGGTCGTCCCACGTCCATCCGTCGGCGGGCAGCTTGGCGCCGGCCTCCTCCCACCGCTTGGCGTCGTACTGGAGCACGTGTGTGGTCTGGCCCATCGGCAGGCCGTACGTCTTGTCGCCGATGTTGCCGGCCGGGAACAGCTTCTTCTCCAGGTCGGCGGTCTGTACCTCCCTGCCGAGGTGCGCGGTGAGGTCGAGCAGGGTGTTGCGCTCGGCGTACTCGCGCAGGTAGCGGTCGCCCATCTGGAGCACGTCCGGGGCGTTGCCGCCGCTCATCTCGGTGGCGAGCTTCTGGAAGTACGGGTCGTAGGCGGCGTAGGTGGTCTTCACCTCGACGCCGGGGTTCCTGCCGACGAACAGGTCGACGACCTGCTGGGTGAGTTTGGCGCGTTCCTCGCTGCCCCACCACGCGAACCGCAGCGTGGTCCGGCCGTCGCCGCCGTCGCCGCCGCACGCGGTGGTGGTGAGCCCGGCGCCGGCCAGGGCGAGGCCGGTGCGCAGGAGGGTGCGCCTGCTGACCGTCATGGGAGTCCTCCCCGTGTAACGTTTCATATGCATGCGAGAAAAGACCCCCATGAGGTGGGGGTTAAGATCTAATTATCGAATTGCTTCGATTGAATGACGGCAGCTTTGCATGCGGATCAAGGGCACGTCAACGCCCTCAACGCATCGATAGGAACCTTTATCGTGGAGCGTGAGGGCGGGCCGTCCGTTACTTGGCGGAAACCCTTGACAGGTTCCAAGTGATCGCTAACATCCGGTCGGCCCGCCCGGTCGTCACCGTGCCGCCACGGTCACCTCGGGATACCGCGCCGACACCGCGTCGAGCAGCGGCTGGGGCCGGTGCCGCAGGTGCTTGTCGAACATCGCCCGCACGTAACGGCGGGTGATCCCGGTGGCCCGGACACCCGGCGTGGCCGCCCCGATGTCGATGCCGAGCTGATCGGCGAAGATCCCGAGATCGGTGAACGAGGAGTGGTCCATCCCCGCCACCGCGAGCCACCGCTTCCACCCCGTCAGGTTCGCGAAGTCCGCGGTCAGCCACCGGTCCGGCCCGCCCGGCAGGTGATCGTCGCCGGTGAGCACGAGAGCCGGCCGCGACAGCCCGGTCACCGGGATCACCGGCTCACCACCGGAGTTCGTGGTCCCGTCCACATCGATCCCGGCGTCGATGCGCCGGTCCTTCGCCAGGGCCGCCAGCGCGGCCGCCCCGCCCGCCGAGTGCCCCGCCGCACCGATCCGCCGGGAGTCGATCAGCCGGCTGCCCCGCCACGCCGGATCCCGGCCGGTCAGCTCGTCGACCACGAACGACACGTCGGCCGCCCGGCTCTGGTAGAGCTTGCCGAAGAACGGCCGGTCGTCGTCGAACGCGCACGCCGCGCACCCGGCGATCCGCCCGTCCGGGAAGGTGATCGCGTAGGTCTCGTAGGTGTGGTCGATGCCGGCCACCACGTACCCGTGACTGGCCAGATCCTCCGCCACTCCGGTCAGCGTGGCGATCGGCTGGGTCCACCCCGGCGACAGGACGATCAGCGGCAGACTGTGCGGACGGCCCGCCGGTCGCGCGTCCACGATCGCGTGTGTACCGACCGTGCTGAAGATCTCCGGCGGCAGCACGTCCTCCAGGCGCTTGCCCTGAATCAGCAGGCGGGACTCCTCGGCGGACAGATATTCGGTGCGGGTGCCCTGCCGGGTGTCCGTCGGATACCAGAGGGTCACCATCAGTTCCCGGGCGGTCTGCTCGGGCACCCACGGGTCGGGCCGGGAGGTGTCCTTCAGATACAGCTCGGTGGCGCCCACCGCGTACCGGCCGGTCGGCGCCGACAGTTGCAGCGGCTCGGCGGCCAGGGCTGCGGTCCCGGTGGCAACCGGGGTGAGCAGGCCCGCAGCGAGGACGCACACCCCCAGCAAGGCTCTCATACGAGACATGCGGATGTTCCCTTCGATCGGAGTCAACCGATGCTAGGAACGGCGGCGCCCCCGGATCGTCTGCCCGCGGAGGGACATCCCGGGCCCCTCGTCAGACCCAGGGCCTACGACGTGCGATGGATCAGGGCGCCGCCGGTGACCCGTGGTCCCTACTCTCCTTCAGCGACCGTCTGCGGGGTGATCGTGATGACGATCTCGTCGCCGGCGGTGCCGGCCTCGACGGCGGTGTCGCCGGAGCCGTCCGGGCCGTGGGCGCGCAGGGTGAAGATCCCCGGGGGCAGCCGCAGACCGAAACGGCCGTCGGCGTCGGTGCGCAGGGCGATCTCCGGCATCGGCACGCTGCCGGAGACGATCACGACGATGGCGTACGGGACGGGCCGGCCGGAGGTGTCGACGACCCGGCCGGCCCGTTGCGTGGGCGGGGTCAGTGGCCGGGCCATCCGCCGTCCTGTGCGACCCATGCGGTGATCAGCGTGAGCACCTCCGGCGTGATCCGCGGGGCTGAGTTCGCGGTGATGCCCAGGGACGCCGGGGTGCCGCCGGTGCCGTACGCGTGCACGGCCACCGCCAGCGGCCGGGTGGTGTCGTCGTCCTCGTAGATCCACACCGGCGCACCGCTCTGCCCGCCGAACGTGTCCACCTCGTAGAAGACCCGGCGGTCGGTGACCTGCGCGATCCGGTTGCGTCCGTGGAACTGCGCGGTCCCGTTGCCGCGGTCGCCGGGGTAGCCGGACACGTTGACCTGGAAGCCCTCCAACTGCTCGGCGGTACGCACCCCGAGCGGGAACCAGCCGACCGTCTCGCCGATCGGCTCGTCCAGGTGGATGCAGCCGATGTCGAAGTCCGGGTCCTCGTCGCTCTGCCAGCGGTCCACCGACGAGAACCGGGTGCCCGTCACCCGGCCGAACGGCTCCGACTCGGCGGGTGGCCCGGCCCCGTTGCGGCCCGGGATGACGTCGATGGTGGCCGCCCAGCCGCCGAAGAAGGAGGTGCTGAACACGCAGTGCCCGGCGGTCAGTACGGTCCGCGGGCCGACGAGCCATCCGGTGCCGATCGCGCCGGACCCGGACGGCCCGCGCATCTGGAGCGAGCAGATCATCCGCCACGGCGCCAGGTCGGTGTCGACGATCCGGACCCGCTCGTCGCGGCCGATGACCGATTCGAACGGTGGCAGAAGCGGGCCGCTGCGACCTTTCCCGGTCAGGAACCGCACCGACCGGGAGATCTCGCCGGAGGCCGTTCCGGCGGATCCGGGCGTGACCGCCGGCCGCACCGGAGCCGTCTCGAGAGCCTCCGACGGCGACCGTGGGTTGGTCACGGATTTGAGTTGGTTCATTTTTTCCGCAGTCTCCTGCCCGAATCCGAACATTATCTCTTGCGCGTTTCTCCGCGCTCTTGGGCGACATGAGTATCTACGACCGATGGCACGGCGAGGCCACCGTTTCATGCTCCTTCTGCACGTTGTCGGTTTCCCGACAAAAGAAAGGCCGGGCGATTCGCCCGGCCTTTCGCGTATTCATTTTCTCTTTTTGCGATCCCGGTTGCGATCCCGGTTGCGATCCCGGTCCGACGCGATGTCCTCGGCATACGTGGCGCCGCCGTCGGACTCCTTGGTCAGCGGCCGCGCCCCGCCCTCCGGTGGTCCGGCCAGCGACTGCTCACCGGCGGCCAGGTGCGGGAACTTCTGGTCGAAGGCCGGCCGCTCGGAGCGGATCCGGGGCATCCGGTCGAAGTTGCGCAGCGGAGGTGGGCTGCTGGTCGCCCATTCCAGCGAGTTGCCGTGGCCCCACGGGTCGTCGACGGTGACGACTCTGCCCATCTTGTAGGACTTCCACACGTTGTAGACGAACGGCAGGGTGGCGATGCCGAGGATGAAGGAACCGATCGTGGAGAACGTGTTGAGGAACGTGAATCCGTCGCTCTCCATGTAGTCGATGTACCGGCGGGGCATGCCCTCGTTGCCGAGCCAGTGCTGAACCAGGAACGTGCCGTGGAAGCCGATCATCGTGAGCCAGAAGTGAATCTTGGCGAGGCGTTCGTCGAGCATCCGGCCGAACATCTTCGGGAACCAGAAGTAGACGCCGGCGAACACCGCGAACACGATCGTGCCGAAGAGCACGTAGTGGAAGTGGGCGATCACGAAATACGAGTCGGAGACGTGGAAGTCGATCGGCGGGGCGGCCAGCAGCACACCGGACAGCCCACCGAACAGGAAGGTGACCATGAACCCGATCGCGAACAGCATCGGGGACTCGAAGGTGATCTGGCCGCGCCACATGGTGCCGATCCAGACGAAGAACTTCATGCCGGTCGGTACCGCGATCAGGAAGCTCAGGAAGCTGAAGAACGGCAGCAGCACCTGGCCGGTCACGAAGAGGTGGTGTGCCCACACCGACATCGACAGCCCGCCGATCAGCAGGGTCGCGGCGACCAGGCCCTTGTAGCCGAAGACCGGTTTGCGGCTGAAGACCGGGATGACCTCGGTGATGATGCCGAAGAACGGGAGCGCGATGACGTACACCTCGGGATGTCCGAAGAACCAGAACAGGTGCTGCCACAGCATCGGCCCGCCGGTCTCGACGTTGAACACCTGCGCGCCGAGCACCCGGTCGGCGGCGAGCGCGAAGAGGGCGGCCGCCAGGAACGGGAAGATCAGGATCACCAGGAGGCTGGTGACGAGCATGTTCCAGGTGAGGATCGGCATCCGGAACATGGTCATGCCGGGTGCCCGCAGGCACAGGATCGTGGTGATCAGGTTGACCGCGCCGAGGATCGATCCGAGGCCGCCGATCGCCAGGCCGACCACCCACGCGTTACCGCCGACGCCCGGCGAGTGCAGGCTGGTGCTGAGCGGTGTGTACGCGAACCAGCCGAAGTCCGCCGCCCCGCCCGGCATGATGAACCCGCCCATCGCGGTCAGCGTGCCGAACAGGTAGAGCCAGTAGGCGAACGCGTTGAGCCGGGGGAACGCCACGTCGGGTGCGCCGATCTGGATCGGCACCACGAAGTTGGCGAAGGCGAACACGATCGGGGTGGCGAAGAACAGCAGCATGGCCGTGCCGTGCATGGTGAACAGCTGGTTGTACTGCTCCGGGGACAGGATCTGCATGCCCGGTTTGGCCAGCTCGGCACGCATCAGCAGGGCCATCAGCCCGCCGACCATGTAGAACACGATCGACGTGATCATGTACATGATCCCGATCTGCTTCGCGTCCGTGGTGCGCAGGATGCGGACCAGCGCCGACCCCTTCACCTGTCGGCGAACCGGATGCGGCCGGACGGGTACCGGCCTCGGCGCGACGGTAGTCATGCATAGCTCCTCGGCTGCGGATGCGGATACTTCTGGCCTATACCCGTTATAGGCGTCGACCGCAGCAATCCGCTCCGAATCGGCGTAAGAGCCGCATTCAGTGCATCACTTCATGTATAGGGGCCGGGTTAGGCGGCGATGCCGATTCCCGGATCGAGCAGTTCGTCGATCGCCGCCGCGGACATCGGCCGGGCGAACAGGAAGCCCTGCGCCCGCCGGTAACCCAGCTCGAACAGCCGCCGGGCCTGCTCCGGCCGCTCCACGCCCTCGGCCACCGTCGCCAGGCCCATCTTGTCGGCGATGTCGGCGATCGCGCCCGCGATCGCCTCCTGCTGCGGCGTCCCGTTGAGCCCGTCGACGAACGACTTGTCGACCTTGATCACGTCGACCGGGCAGGTACGCAGCAGGCCGAGCGACGAGTGACCGGTGCCGAAGTCGTCCAGGGCGATGTGCACCCCCAGGTCGGCCAGCGCCTGTACCGACGCCAGCGCACGGCCGCCGCCGAACACCGCGGTCTCGGTGATCTCGACGGTCAGCTGCTCCGCCGGAAGCCCGTGCCGGGCCAGCGCGGCCGCCACCATCTCCGGCAGTCCCGGATCGAGCAGCTGGCGTGCCGACACGTTGACGGCGACCGAGTCCAGGGCGTCCGGGCCGTGCCGGTGGCGCCACTCGGCCGCCTGCGCGCACACCGTGTCGATGATCCACTCGCCGAGCTCGACGATCAGCCCGGTCTCCTCGGCCACCGGCACGAACGCGGCCGGCGAGATCACCCGGCCGTCCGCCCTGGTCCACCGGATCAGCGCCTCGACCCCGGTCATCAGGCCGTGCGGCAGCGCCACGACCGGCTGGTACAGCATGTGGAACTCACCGGCGGTCAGCGCGCGCCGCAGGTCGGCGGCGATCGTGGCGCGCTGGGTGATCTGCCGTTGCAGGGAGACGTCCCAGCGGACCACCCGGGCGTCGGTGTGCGAGCCGGCCTCGCGCAGGGCGATCTCGGCCCGCCGGTACAGGTCGGCGCCGTCGGCGAGCCCGATCGACACCTCCACCACCACCTCGTGCCCGGCCGCGCAGAGCGGTTCGTCACCGGCCGCCATCAACCGGTCCACGGTCACCGCGGTCTCGTCCGGCGTGCCGGGCAGCAGCAGACCGAACTCGTCGCCGCCGAGACGGGCGACCACCGCCCGCTCACCGGCGATCCGGGTGACCCGGGCGGCGTACTCGGTGAGCAGCGCGTCACCGGCGACCGGCCCGAGACTGTCGTTGATCGACCGGAAGTCCTTGAGATCGAGCAGCGCCACGGTGTGCGGGCCCTCGGCGCCGGCCACCGCCGTGGTGAACGACCGGCGGCTGTACAGCCCGGTCAGTTCGTCGTGCATCGCCTGATGGGCGACGGTCTCCAGCAGGGTGGCGTTCTCGGCCAGCGCGAACGCCTGCCGGGTCACCACGAGCAGCAGCAGCAGCGTGGTGCCGGCCACCTGAACCGTGGTGAGATGCCCGGTACGCAGGTAGACCGTACCCACGAGCAGGCTGGTCAGCCCGGTCGCGACGAGCGGGACGACGGCGCCGCGCCGGTACACGGCCGGGTGTGCGACACGCGACGACGGTGCGCCGTGCCCGGCGTACACCCGCTGCTGGGCCCGGGCGGCCAGGACACCGAACAGCCCGACGAACGCCAGCACCGCGGCGCTGCCGTTGAGATGCGGCCAGGGCAGCAGCAAGGTCATCAGGATCACCGACATCGGGCCGGCGATGCCGATCGGGGCCAGCCACCACAGCGCGGTGCGGGCGGCCGGGCTGCGGCTCGCCGACATGATCTTGACAACCACGGTCACGCCGGCGACACCGATCGCCACCATGGCCAGGTTCAGCCACCACGCCGAGGCACGGCCGCCGAACCTGTCGACGGCCCAGCCCAGATACTCCGAGGCCGCGACCCCGGCGGTCACCCCGACCACGGCCAGGTCCAGCACGGCCGTGGTGAGCTGGCGCCAGGTACGGCCGCCGCCGGGCAGGCGCAGCATCGCGACGATCGCGAGCAGCGTGCCGACGACGTAGCAGAGCAGGGTGCGTGAGCCGAGTGGTGGCATCCCGTCGAAGGGGATCAGGGCGACGTCGACGGTCTGGCTCACCGCGCCGACGAGGACGGCGCCCATGGCGACCGCCACCCGCCGCCAGAACAGCCGCAGGGGGCCGGTGGCACCGCCCGCGGTGGCGGCGAAGGCGGTGACCGCGAGCCCCACCCCGCCGACGGCCGGAATCCACACCAGCAACCGGTGGAAGCCGAGGTGCGGGCCGAGCGCGATCAGCGCGACCTCGACCACGGCGAGCAGGACGGCCACCGGTGTGAACCAGGGACGCCAGCGAGGCGGAGGCGCTGTCCGGGCCACGTCCGCCTCCCCTTTTCAAGCATCGAGTTCTGCCGCAGATCGTGAATCGGCACGGCCGATTTTGATCTGAGAATTCCGGTACAGCGTGGGGGCGGGACGAACGACACAGTTTGGTTCGGATACAAGTTAGTGCGTGGACAACAGTGAGCGGCCGGGCAGACGGCGGGAACCGGGGCCCCAGATCCGGGACGTGGCGGCCGCGGCCGGGGTTTCGTACCAGACCGTGTCGCGCGTGCTGAACAACTCGCCCCGGGTGCGGCCGGAGACCCGGCAGGTGGTGCTGGACGCCATGGAGCAGCTGCGATACCGGCCCAACCGGGCGGCGCAGACGCTCGGCTCGGGGCGGGCCAACGCGGTCACCGTGGTCACCGCGAACACCACGCTGTACGGCTACGCCGGCGTCCTGCAGGGCGTGGAGGAGGCGGGCCGGCTGCTCGGTCTCGCGGTCGGGGTCCGGGTGGTGGAGTCGGAGGCGACCGCCGATGTGCGCCAGACCGTCGACTACGTGAGTGATCCGAGCGCCGGCAGTGTGGTGGTGGTGGCCTTCGACCCGGCGGGCGCGGCCGTGGTGCGGGCGCTGCCGGAGGAGGTGCCGGTGGTGGCGGCGACCGAGGCGGGCGGGCTGCCCGGCGCGATGCGGCCGATGTTGTTCCTGGACGAGCGGCAGGCGGCCGCCGAGGCGACCCAGCACCTGCTCGACCTGGGCCATCACACCGTGCATCACGTGGCGATCCCGTCCGAGGCGCGGGCCAGCGCGCGGCAGAGCGGCTGGCGTGACGCGCTGCTGGCGGCCGGCCGGGCGGTGCCGGAGGTGGTGGCCGCGGGCTGGGACGTCGCGTCGGCCCACGTGGCCGGGCGGGAGCTGGCGGCCGATCCCGCGGTGACCGCGATCCTGTGCGGCAACGACGACACGGCACTGGCGGTGCGCCGGGCGCTGTACGAGGCGGGCCGCGACGTCCCGGGTGACGTGAGCATCATCGGGTTCGACGACGTGCCGGGTGCCGCCTTCTGGACTCCGGCGCTGACCACGGTGCGGATGGACTTCCAGGGTCTCGGCCGGGCGTGCGTGTCGCAGCTGGCCGGTGAACCGATCGTCGAGCCGCAGGTGCCGCATCTGGTGATCCGGGAGTCGACCGCCACGCCCAGGTAACGAAACCGTAACACGCTCTTCCGGTCGTGCCGTGTGACCGGTCACACTAGCCAGGTCCTCACACGTGTGACCGGTCACATGGATAGCTGTCAACCCCGGACAGAGGAGCCCCATGAGACGCACGATCGCAGCGGTGGTCGTCGCCACCACGACCGCGAGCCTGCTCACCGCCCTCCCCGCACAGGCCGCTCCCTCCCAGATCACCTTCGACCTCGCCGTCGGCACCGGCCCGCTGCGCTACGGCGCGACCGGGTTCCTCTACGGGCTCGGTGACGAGGGCATCCCCGACGAGACCATGCTCGCCGCCCTGAAGCCCCAGGTCACCGCGCAGAAGGCGCCGGACGGGCTGCAGCACCCCAACGGCGACGCGCTGCGGATCGCGCCGATGTTCAAGCGCGCCGGCGGCCGGGACATCCAGATCTACATGCAGGACGTCTACGCCCAGTGGCCGTACGAGAACCTCGGCATCAACGACTACCTGGCCAAGGTCGAGACCCAGGTCCGCAAGGTGATCGCCGACCCGTACCGCAGCTCGTACGTCTACGTGCCGTTCAACGAGCCCGACCAGATCTGGTACGGCGGCGACCTGAACCGCCTGCTCGCCGACTGGAAGACCGTCCACCAGCGGATCCGCTCCCTCGACCCGGGCGCGCGGATCGCCGGTCCCGGCTTCGCCTCCTACCGCTCCGCCGACCTGCGGACCTTCCTCACCTACGCCCGCGACAACGGCGTGCTGCCCGACGTGATGGCCTGGCACGAACTCGGTGACGACTTCTACTCCAGCTGGCATCTGCACTACGCCGACTACCGGGCGATCGAGACGGGCCTCGGGATCAGCCCGCGGCCGATCACCATCAACGAGTACGCCCGGATCAACGGCGACCTCGGTGTGCCCGGTAACCTGGTGCAGTACGTCGCCAAGTTCGAGAACAGCAAGGTCGACGGCTGTCTCGCCTACTGGACCACGGCGGGTGGGCTCAACGATCTGGTCACCCGCAACAACCAGGCCACCGGCGGCTGGTGGCTCTACAAGTGGTACGGCGACCTGACCGGCAACACCGTGGCGGTCACCCCGCCCTCGCCCGGCGGCCCACTCCAGGGCCTCGGCGCCGTGGACTCCGCCAAACGGCAGGCCCGGATCATCCTCGGCGGCAACAACCCGGCCTCCGGTACCTACGACACGAACGTCGTGGTCCGCGGTGTGCCCGGCTATCTCGGGACGACCGTGCACGCGACCGTCTGGGGTGTCGACAGCACCGGCACCAACCCGTCCGGCGGGCCGTACGTCGTGTCCGAGGGTGACTTCAGCGTGACGAACGGGCAGCTCACGATGCCTCTGACCGGATTGAGAGGGCAGTCGGCGTACCAGATCATCCTGACGCCGAACAGTGACCGGACCGCCGCGGTGACCAACCGCTATGAGGCCGAATACGCCGTCCTCGGCGGCTCGGCGCGGGTCACCTACGGCACCGGCACCGGATACTCCGGGACCTACTTCACCGAGGGGTACGGCGCCAGCAGCACCGCCTCGACCCGGTTCGTCGTGACCGCCCCGTCCGACGGCTACTACAACCTGAGTCTGCGCTACAGCGCCGGCCCCTACACCGGAGCGCCGGCCGCCCGGTCGATCCGCCTGCGGGTCAACGGCTCGAACCTGACCGACGTGGCGCTGCCCGGCACCGCCGACTGGAACACCTGGAACACCGTCACCACCAAGGTGTACCTGCCCGCCGGGATCAGCCGCGTCGAGTACAACGCCCACACCTCCGACGACCGGGACGCCGTCAACCTCGACTACCTGGGGGTCGCCGCGACCAGCGGGACGGTCACCGCCTACGAGGCCGAGAGCGGCACCACCCTCGGCGGAACCGCGGTGGTGACAGCCGACAGTGCCGCCTCCGGTGGCCGCTACGTCGGCTGGGTCGGCGCGGGTGCCGCCAACACGCTGCGGTTCACCGGGGTGACCGCGCCGGCGGCGGGCCGCTACCGCCTGGTCGTCGGCTATGCGAACGCCGAGGTGGTCGGCGACCACGCCTACAACAACAACATCGTCGACCGGTACGCGGAGATCAGCGTCAACGGCGCGGCACCGAAGAAGTACTACTTCCGCAACACGCTCGCCTGGAACACCTATCGCACCAGGGTCGTCGACGTGGACCTGGTCGCCGGGGCCAACACGATCACGTTCGGCAACGCCTCGGCCGGCTACGCCCCGAACATCGACCGCATCCAGATCGCCGCCGTCCTCGGCTGACCGTTCTGCTCGGCTGGTCCTCACCGCTGTCTCAGGCCGTCCGAGACAGCGGTGGGCGCCAGCCAAGATGACCGTTTCGTGCGGCTGGAACCAGCCGGGAAGATCTCTTGAGGAGTAATCAGTGAGCTTGGCCTGGGGTCAGTTCGTCATCGACACCCCCGCCGACGGGCCGGTCACCCTGCGCGCGGCCGCGGGCGCGGCGGCGCAACCACTCGTGGAGGTACTCACCGCGGGCAGCGGGCGCGGGCACGTCTCGGCCCGGTTCTCGGAGACCACGATCGGGCGGCGGCTGCGGTTCACCGGGTCGTCGGCAGATGGCGCCGGGTTGCGGATCCGGCTGCGTGACGACGAGAGCGGGCTCACCGCGGAGGTGCTCCTGAGCGGAGGACTCCAGGCCACGACGACGATCACCAACGACGGGCCGGAACCCGTCCTGCTGCTCGGCGTCACCACGCTGGCGATCGGTCTCGGTGACGCCGGTGACCTGGACCTGATCGCCGGCGACAGCGAATGGCTGGGCGAGGGCCGGTGGACGCGGCGGCGACTGCGTGACGTGGTGCCGGACCTCAACCTGCGGGCACACGGGCAGGACGGCCGCGGCCGCCACGCCGTCATCGGCACCGGCACCTGGTCGACCGGCGCGCACCAGCCGTCCGGGGTGCTCGTCGACCGCGTCACCGGGCACGCGGTGGCCTGGCAGATCGAGCACAACGGACCGTGGCGGTGGGAGATCGGCGAACGCCTCGACGGCGCCTACCTGGCACTGACCGGGCCGACCGACATCGACCACCAGTGGCAGCAGCCGCTCGCGCCGGGGGAGTCGTTCACCACCGTGCCGGCCTCGATCGCCGCCGGCCCCGGTCTGCACGGGGCCGTCGCCGCGCTCACCGCGCACCGGCGCACCCTGCGGCGGCCCGACCCGGCGCTGCCGGTCGTCTTCAACGACTACATGAACACGCTGATGGGCGATCCGACCACGGCCAAACTGCTGCCGCTGATCGACGCGGCGGCCGCGGCCGGCGCCGAGGTCTTCTGCATCGACGCCGGCTGGTACGACAACGACACCACCTGGTGGGACAGCGTGGGGGAGTGGCAGCCGTCGACCACCCGCTTCCCCGGCGGCCTGGCCGAGGTCGCCGACCGGATCCGCTCCCACGGCATGGTCCCCGGTCTGTGGCTGGAGCCGGAGGTGATCGGGGTGCGCAGCCCGATGGCCGACAAGCTGCCCGCCGAGGCGTTCCTGCAACGCGGCGGCATCCGGCTCGTCGAACACGGGCGCTACCACCTGGACCTGCGGCATCCGGCGGCGACCGCGCACCTCGACGAGGTGGTCGACCGGCTCGTCGAGCAGTTCGGGACCGGCTATCTCAAACTCGACTACAACATCGACCCGGGGGTGGGCACCGACCTCGGGGCGACCGGGGCCGGGGCGGGGCTGCTCGACCACAACCGGGCCCACCTCGCCTGGCTGGACGGGGTGCTCGCCCGGCATCCGCGGCTGATCCTGGAGAACTGCGCGTCCGGCGGGATGCGCGCCGACTACGGGCTGCTCAGCCGCATGCACCTGCAATCCACCAGCGACCAGCAGGACTTCCGGAAATACCCGCCGATCGCCGTGTCCGCACCGCTGTCGATCCTGCCGGAACAGGCCGCCAGCTGGGCCTATCCGCAGCCGGACATGACCGACGCGGAGATCGTCTTCACCATGTGCACCGGGCTGCTCGGCCGGCTCTACCTGTCCGGCCGGCTCGACGCCATGACTGACGCGCAGCGGGAGCTGGTGCGCGACGGGGTGGACGCGTTCCGGCGGATCCGGGGCGACCTGGCCGCGACGGTTCCGGTGTGGCCGCTCGGTCTGCCCGGCTGGGACGACCCCTGGCTGGCTCTCGGGCTGCACGCCGGTGACACCACCTACCTGGGGCTGTGGCGGCGGGCCGGGGCCGTTGCCGAGGTGACCGTCGAACTCGATCATCTACGGGGACGGCGGGTCGACGTCGACGTCCTCTACCCGGACCGGGCGGTCGCCTGGCCCCACCACTGGACCAGCGAGACCGGCGCGCTCACGGTCACCACCACTGCGGACGAGCCGTATGCCGCGCGGATCCTGCAGCTCCGCGTCACCGCCCCGCCCACTGTCTGAACGCAACGTCCTCCTCGAACCGACTCCCTCACCGAAGGATCAGAATGAAACGCTGGATAGCCATCGGCGCGGCCCTCACCCTGGGGCTGGCCGCCTGCTCCGACCCGTCCGCCGCGCCCGAGACCGCAAGCGGGACCGTCACCTGGGCCGACCCCACCGCCAAGCTGGACGGGGTGAAGCTCACCATCTGGGCGGCGCAGAACAGCAACACCGTCCCCAAGTCGGTGGTCGACGCCTTCCAGCAGGCCACCGGTGCGACCGTCGACGTCGTCACGGTGCCCGACCCGTACGAGCAGAGCGTGCAGACCAAGGTCGCCACCGGCGACAAGCCGGACCTCGCGTTCTGGCAGCCGACCGCGTCGATGCTGACCGCGATCAACGCACGGACCAACCTGCAGCCGCTCACCGACGCGCCGTGGCTGCCCTCGTTGGATCCGGCGCTGAAGGACATCACCGGCCTGCTCGACGGCACCCGGTACGCCGCGCTGGTCACCAGCCCGGCGGTCGAGGGCGTCTACTACAACAAGGAGGTCTTCGCGGCCCAGGGCATCACCGCGACGCCGAAGAGCTTCGACGAGATGATCACGCTGGCCCGGTCGCTGAAGGCCAAGGGCGTCACGCCGTTCCACGAGATGGGCGCCGACCGCTGGGCCACCCAGTGGTGGGTGCAGGTCCAGCTCGCCGACGCGGCCAAGGCCGGACTCTGGGACCGGATCAACTCCGGCCAGGCGAAGTTCACCGACCCGGACGTGGTCAAGGCCATCGAGACCTACGACGGCCTGATCAAGGAAGGGCTGTTCAACAGCGACATCAAGACCGCAAAATTCGAGGATCAGGGTACGGCCCTGCTCGACGGCAAGGCGGCCATGGTGGTGCAGGTGAACTCGTTCTTCGGACAGCTCCAGGCCAAGGCCGACACCGCCACCCTCGATGAGAAGATCGGTTTCTTCCCGATCTCGCCGTCCGGCAACGTCGGCACCTTCATCCCGGACCAGTCCAACGCCCTGGTCGCGTTCAAGACCGGTGACGCCAAGCGGGAGGCCGCCGCCCGGCAGCTGCTCGCCTACTGGATGGGCCCCGGCTATCAGGCCTTCGTCACCGACCGCAACACCGTGTCGCTGGAGACCGCGGTGCCCAGCCCGGCCGGCGTGCCGAAGGCGCTGCTCGACGTGCACGCCTCGCTGCCCACCGCGGTCGGGTCCATGCAGGCCCTGGCGGTAGCCAACCCGGATCTCTACATCAACCTGGCCGACATGATCGCCGGCACGATGACCCCGCAGCAGGTCGCCACCGCCACCCAGGACCAGTTCGTCCAGCTCGCGAAGGCTGCTGGTTACTTGAAGTGACGACCTTCACCACGGGTGCGCCGGGCGCCATCTCCCGGCGCACCCATCCTCTCTGGTTCCTCGTCCCGGCGTACGTGCTCCTGCTCGTCTTCTTCTTCCTGCCGACCGTCTTCAACTTCGTCTACGCGTTCACCGACTGGTCCGGTTTCAAGGCCGCGATCAACCCGGTCGGGCTGGACAACTTCGTGCAGCTCACCTCGGACGGCACGCTGTTCCGGTCGCTGCGGATCACCATCGTCTACGCGGTCCTGGTCGCGGTCTTCCAGAACCTGTTCGGGTTCGGGCTGGCCGTGCTGCTGGAACGCGACACCGTGGTCAACCGGATCGCCCGGGTGTTCTTCCTGGTCCCGGTGCTGATGTCGGCGCTGGCCGTGGGCTACATCTTCCAGGCGCTGCTCAAGGGCACCGGGTGGCTCGCCGACACCACGTGGACGATCGTGGTGGTCGCGCTGATCCACGCGTGGAAGTGGATGGGCCTGTCCATGCTGATCTACCTGGCCGGGCTCAAGACCATCCCGCTGGACGTGACCGAGGCCGCGCACATCGACGGCGCCTCGCAGTGGCGCACCTTCTGGTCGGTGCGGGTGCCGTTCCTGGCGCCGGCGGTCACCTTCAACGTGGCGACCGCGCTGCTCGGGTCGATGAACGGCTTCGACATCGTGCAGGCCACCACCGGCGGCGGCCCGGCCCGGACCACCGAGATCCTCAACATCTTCATCTACCGGACCTTCGGGCAGGGGCTGTTCGCGCAGGCCACCACGATGAGCCTGGTGCTGTTCCTGCTGGTCGCGCTGATGGCGTTCCCGGTCATCCACGTGCTCCGCAGACGAGAGGAGATCCTGTGACCCGCCGCCTGCAACCGGTGGTCGCGCTGCTGCTGGTCGCCGTGGTGATCGGGGTACCGCTCTGGCTGGTCGTCGCCACCGCCGGCAAGTCACAGGGGGAGGCCGTCGACCCCGACCTCACCCCGCCGTCGTCGTGGCACCTGTGGGAGAACCTGCGACAGGTGTGGGTGGACGCCGACATCCCGGCCGCGTTCCTCGGCAGCATGCTGATCGTCGTCCCGACCGTGGCCGTCGTGCTGATCCTCGGTTCGATGGCGGCGTGGGTGCTGGCCCGGCGCTCGACGCGGCTCACCGCCGTCCTCTACGCACTCGGCATCAGCGGGATCATCCTGCCGCCGGCCGTCGTCACGGTCGTCCTGCTGCTGCGGCAGCTCGGCCTGGCCGGCACCGTGACCGGCATGATCGGCGTGTACGTCGGCATCTACCTGTCCACGGTGATCTTCTTCGTGACGGGCTTCGTGCGTACCATCCCGGAGGCTCTGGAGGAGGCGGCGCGGATCGACGGCGCCGGACCGGTGGCGGTGTTCCGGCGGGTCGTGCTGCCGTTGCTGCGCCCGGTGCTGGCCACCGCGACCATCCTGATCTGCCTGTACGTCTGGAACGACGTGTTCTACGCGTTCTTCGTGATCGGCGGGCGCGTCGACACCCTGCCGCTGAACCTGTTCCAGGTGGCCAGTGCCGGCCTCTACCTCAACAACTGGCACCTGATCTTCGCGTACGTGATCCTGATGAGCCTGCCGCTCGTCGTCACGTTCGCCCTGGCCCAGCGGAAGATCATCGCCGGCATCACGAGCGGGGCAGTGAAATAGCGGGTTCATCGCTATAAATTCCCTGTGTTACTTCAATGGGCCGCAGCCCTCCTCATGCTGCCCGCGGCGCCCGTCGCCGCGGAACCCGTGCCGATCCCGAACCCCTATGTGTTCACCGTCGACGACGTGGGCTTCGCCGACGGTGGTGACGCGGACACCTCCGTCGGCCGGATCTCCGCCATGGACGAATACCTCGGGCCGAAGAAACCGATCCTGCGTCTCGACCTGTTCTGGGAACTCATCCAGCCGCAGCGGGACGGCGAGATCAAGTGGAACGCCGGTCATCTCGACGACCGGGTCAACGCCGCCTACGAGCAGGGCATCCGGGTGCTGCTCATCCTCGACTACGCGCCCGACTGGGCCGGTGGGCACGACAAGCAGCACAACTGGTTCCCGACCAGCAACGACGACTGGCGGAAGATCGTCACCGCGACGGTCGACCACTTCGGGCCCAAGGTGCAGGCGTACGAGGTGTGGAACGAACCCAACCTCAGGAACTTCGGCAACTACGGCGACAACAGCCTCGCCCAGCGGGCCGGGCGCTACTGGGAACTCGTCGGGATCGCGCACGACGTGATCGACGCGAAGTGCCCCGACTGTGTGGTTCTGGCCGGCGGGTCCGCGGGGGGCGACGCCGACACCACCGTCAACCCGATCCGCAACGACAACGAGGCAGCCGACTGGCTCGAACACGGGTACACCCTCGGGATGGGCGGCAAGTTCGACGCGGTCACCTACCACCCGTACCCCGACATCGGCGGCGGCCACCTGCCCACCTATTCCCGGACCACCTGCACCGGCACCATCTGGTACCGCTTCTGGTCCGGGTTCGGACCCGACGGCGACCCACAGTGCGGTGGCGCGGCCGCCCTGTACGACGTGCTGAAACGGCACGGGCAGGGCGACAAGAAGATCTGGGCCACCGAGTTCGGCTACTCCACCCTCGGCCCGCGTGAGCCGCTGGCGCTGCGGTACGTCCGGGACGCGCTCGAGGAGGGGGTCCGCAACTGGCGCACCCGCTCGTACGCCGGCCCGCTGTTCATCTACTCCTTCCAGAGCGCCGACCCCGCCGCGGAGATCTGCACCGACATTCCCGGCGAGTGCGCGTTCGGGCTGCGCGACGCCGGCGGCGTGCCACGCGAACCCATGTACACCGACGTCGGCATCGCCCTGCGCGGCGACCCGTGGCCGTCCGCGCTGGCCCCCGGCCGCTCACTGTTCCGCGGCTCGGCGCTGCGCTCGCCCAACGGGCGATACCACCTGTGGATGCAGGGTGACGGCAACCTGGTCCTCTACGACGGCAACCGGGTGCTGTGGGGGCGGGGCGGCCAGAAGGCGTACCGCCTCACCAATCAGGACGACAGCAACCTGCTCCTCGCCGACCACACCCGCGACCACACCGTGAAGGCCGGTGACCCCTACGCCAACCCGGCGATCTGGGCCGCCGGAACCGCCGGCAAGGGCCCCGCCACCCTGCGCCTGCAGGACGACGGCAACCTGGTGCTCTACCGCGACAGCACCCCGGTGTGGGACACCGCCACGTACACGATCACGCTGACCAGTGCCCTCGGTAAATGCCTGGACGTCCCGGAGTCCGACTTCACCCGGACCGTGCGCCCGCAGACGTACACCTGCAACCGCACCGCCGCCCAGCAGTGGATCCACGCCGACGAGCGGATCCTCACCCGCAACAACCTGTGCCTCGACGTCCTCGGTGGCGCCACCGCCAACGGCGCGGTCATCCAGCTGGAGACCTGCAACGGCGATCCGGCCCAGCGCTGGCAGTACACCGCGGGCGGCAGCCTGCTCAACCCGCGGTCCGGTCGCTGCCTGGACATTCCCGGCAGCAGCACGAACAACAACGTCCGCCCGCAGCTCTACACCTGCAACAACTCCAGCGCCCAGCGTTGGACGAAGACCCAGATCTGACGACCCCCACGGTGCCGGCCTCTCCCCGGGGCCGGCACCCTCCCGCCCACTTCCCGGCTGGTCCCCACCGCTGTCTCGGACGCGCTGAGACAGCGGTGGGAGCCAGCCGGATCTTTCGGGCTGGTCCCCACCGCTGTCTCGGACGCGCTGAGACAGCGGTGGGAGCCAGCCGGGTCTTTTGGGCTGGTCGTCACCGCTGTCTCGGACGCGCTGAGACAGCGGTGGGGGCCAGCCGGCAGCCACCAGCGGTGGTGGGGCGTCGGTAGGGTGGTCCGGAAGGTTCTCGCCGCTCTTCTGACGCTGGTCGCGGTGGTCGGAGCGGTGCGGCTCATCGTTCCAGCGACGTCGGAGGATCAAGAGCCTCCGGGGGTACGGCTACAACTCGCCTTCCTACGAGAGAGGCTGGAGGGCGGCGCCGACACGGAGGCGCAGGCACTCTTTCCCGAGGGCTACTACTTCCTCAACGTCCTCTACGGCCTGACCTGGATCGAGCTCGGCAGACGTGGCGTGGAACCGGACCGGGCCGCCGACGAGGCCGCCTGGGCACTGTCCCGGGTGGAGTCCCCGGCCGGCCGGGCACCGTTCGACGCGTCGGCGATCCCGGCGTACGGCGTGTTCTACGCGGGCTGGACCAACTGGCTGCGCGGAGGTCTGCTGACCCTCCGTGACGACGCGGGCGAGCGGGCCCGTTTCGAGGCCGGCTCGCGGGCTCTGGCCGCCGCCTTCGACGCGTCACCGTCGCCGTTCCTCACCGCCTACCCGGGGCAGGCCTGGCCGTGCGACTCGACGGTGGCGATCGCCTCGCTGCGGCTGGCCGGCACGGTCACTCAGACGGCGGAGTTCGCGCCCACCGTGGACCGCTGGGTGACCCGGGCCCGTGGGCTGCTCGACCCGGCGACCGGGCTGCTCCCACACTATGTCGACCCGGTGACGGGTGCGCTGGTGGACGGGGCCCGCGGCACGTCGCAGGCGATCATCCAGCGCTTCCTGGTCGACGTCGACCCGGTGTTCGCGCGCGAGCAGTATCCGCGGTTCCGGGACGGGTTCCTGGACCGTCCGCTGTGGCTGGGCCCGGCGATCCGGGAGTATCCGCACGGCGTCGACGGTGCCGGTGACGTCGACTCGGGCCCGCTGATCCGTGGCATCAGCCTGTCCACGACGGTCGTCGCGCTCGGGGCGGCCCAGGCGCACGGCGACCACTCGCTGGCCGCGGCGCTGGCCGGTTTCGGGGAGTTCGCCGGGATCCCGCTGACGACCTTCCACACCAAGCGGTACGCACTGGGCTTCCTCCCGATCGGTGACGCCTTCCTGGCCTGGTCGAAGACGGCCCGCCCGTGGACCACCACGCCACCGTCCCCGCCCGCCGCGGTGATCGGCGCCGGGTGGCGCGTACCCCTGCTGGTGATGCTGTTCCTGATCGGGTCTCTGCCGTGGCTGCCGATGATCCGCCGCCGCTGGTTCGCCGGGAACGGGGTGAGGTCGTGAGTTTCCGCTGCGCCCGGAGCCCAACGGGTGACACCGGAGAGCGGCGACGGAAATGTGCGATGGACGTGACGCCCGGCGGTTCCTAGCGTCAGGGCATGTCTGAGAACTTCTGGTCCGACGCCGAGCGTCACCTGGTCCGCTACATCGGCGCGAGCAGCTTCGTGCCGGAGATCATCGAACGGGCCGAGGGCGCATTCCTGTGGACCGCCGACGGACGGCGGCTGCTCGACTTCACGTCCGGGCAGATGAGCGCCATCCTCGGGCACTCGCACCCGGCCGTCGTCGCGACGATCCAGCGGCAGGCCGCCACCCTCGACCATCTGTTCAGCGGCATGCTCAGCCGGCCGGTCGTCGACCTGGCCCGGCGCCTAGCCGAGTCGCTGCCCGAGCCGTTGAGCAAGGTGCTGCTGCTGACCACGGGCGCCGAGTCGAACGAGGCGGCGATCCGGATGGCCAAGCTGGTCACCGGCAATCACGAGATCATCTCGTTCGCGCGGTCGTGGCACGGGATGACGCAGGCGGCGGCGGGCGCCACCTACAGTTCCGGGCGCAAGGGGTACGGTCCGGCCGCCCCCGGCAACTTCGCGATCCCGACGCCGAACGCGTTCCGGCCCGACTTCACCACCGCCGACGGCGACCTCGACTGGCGGCGGCAACTGGACTTCTCGTTCGAGCTGTTCGACGCGCAGTCGGTGGGCAGCCTGGCGGCGTGCATCGTCGAGCCGATCCTCAGCTCCGGCGGCGTGATCGACCTGCCGCCCGGCTATCTGGGGGCGCTGCGCGACCGGGTCCACGCGCGCGGTGGGCTGCTGATCCTGGACGAGGCGCAGACCGGGTTGTGCCGGACCGGGGACTGGTATGCGTTCCAGCGTGACGGCGTGGTGCCGGACATCCTCACCCTGTCCAAGACGCTCGGGGCCGGACTGCCGCTGGCCGCCGTCGTGACCAGCCCGCAGATCGAGCGGACCGCCCACGAACGGGGCTTCCTGTTCTTCACCACGCACGTGTCGGATCCGCTGGTCGCGGCGGTCGGCAACACCGTGCTCGACGTGCTGACCACGGAACGCCTCGACGTGCGGGCGGCCGATCTGGGGTCGTACCTCAGGAAGGGTCTGCGGGAACTGGCCACCCGGCACCCGGTGATCGGTGACGTGCGCGGTCGCGGCCTGCTCATCGGTCTCGAACTGGTCGAGGACCGGGGCCGGCCGGCCGACGAGATCGGCGCCGCGGTCACCCGGCGCTGCCTGGAGCTCGGCCTGCACATGAACGTGGTGCAGCTGCCCGGGATGGGGGGAGTGTTCCGGATCGCGCCGGCGCTGACGTCGTCGACGGCCGAACTGGACCTCGGCCTGGAGATCCTGGATCAGGCGATCAGCGAGGTCACCACGGCATAGACCGCGGCCACCCGGCGACGATGCACAGTTGCGTCGCCGGGCGGCCGCGAGGCGTGGGGCCGAGAGCCCGTCAGGCGTTGCTGCGGTGCAGCATGTGAATCTCGGCGGGCTCGTCCGGCACGTCGGTCACGCCGACGGCGACCGCCTGCTCGTGCCGCCGGCGTGCGCCCGGCAGCAGCAGCGCCGCGACGATCGCGAGCACGGCGACGCCGGCGCAGACCCAGAAGCCGTCGGTGAACGCGGCGTCCGTCGGCAGGCCCTGCGGCGTGGTGTTCGAGGTGATCACCGCGGCGACCACGGCGGTGCCGATGCTGCTGCCGATGGTCCGGGCGATCGAGTTGACGCTGGTCGCCTCACCGGTCTGCGCCGGCGGGACGCTCTCGATGATCGCGTTCGACATGGCGGCGAACGCGAAACCGATGCCGGCGCCGGTCAGCAGCCCGGACGCGAGCACCTGCCAGATCTCGCCGTGTCCCAGCGCGGGGATCGCGAACGCGGCCACCACCAGGATCGAGCCGAGGAACATCGGGACCTTCGGGCCGTACCGCCGGTTGAGCAGACCGGCGATCGGGCCGAACACCACCATCATCACGACCGTGGGCAGCAGGAACAGGCCGGCCTGGGAGACCGACCTGCCGAACCCGTAGCCGGTCGCCTCCGGCAGTTGCAGCAGGGTCGGGACCAGCAGGAACGTGCCGAACATGGCGAAGCCGAGGATCAGTGCGACCAGGTCGGTGGCCCAGACACCGCGGATGCGCATCAGCTTCATGTCGATCAGCGGCTCCTTGACCCGCAGCTCGACCAGCACGAACACGACCAGGCCGACGGCACCGGCGGCGAGCAGGCCGATCGTCTTCGGCTCCCCCCAGCCCCAGGCCTGACCCTTGCTGATCGCCAGCAGCAGGCCCACCAGGGACACCGACAGAATCGTCGCGCCGAGGACGTCGAGCTTGCCGGGGGTGCGGACCGGGGACTCCTTCATCCCGAAGATCGCGCCGATCAGGGCGATCGCGACCAGGATCAGCGGCAGCCAGAACAGCCAGTGCCAGGAGAGATGCTCGACGATCGGGCCGGCCGCCACGATGCCGATGCCGGCGCCGACCCCGAAGATCGCCGAGATCATGCCGACCGTGGTGGCGACCCGCTCGCGGGGCAGCTCATCGCGGACCATGCCGATGGAGAGCGGCATCATCGCGCCGCCGGCGCCCTGGAGGACCCGGCCCAGGATCAGCACGGTCAGGTTGGTGGCGAGCGCCGCGACGATCGTGCCGACGGCCAGGACGGACAGCACGACGATGAGGATCCTGCGCTTGCCGACCATGTCGCCGAGGCGCCCGAAGATCGGCGTGAGGACCGACGCCGACAGCAGGTAGGCGGTGACGATCCAGCTGACATCGCTGGTCGACACCTTCAGCTCGTGCCCGATGGTGGACAGCGCGGGCGAGACCAGGGACTGCAGGCACGCGAAGGCCAGACCGCCCAGAGCGAGGTAGAGCACCAGCAGGCCGCTGCTGTTGCCGCGGGTCTCGGTACGTGGGGTCATGGTGTCCTCGGCGCTAGTAGTAAACAACTGCTGACTTTATATCGGCAGCCCGCGCCGGAAGTAAACGGTTGCTTACATCACACTCGCCGGCGCTCAGACGTCGATCCGGTCCCAGCCGTCCGGCAGCTCACGAGGCAGGGCGGGCCAGGACGGGTCCGGGCGGAAGTCGCGCCACGTGCCGTCGAACGGGAACACGCCGGCCTCGGCCAGCGCGATCACCTCCCGGCCGGCGCGGCGGACCCGGTCCTCGTCGTCCACCCAGTACGCCCCCGGCATGGTCAGCCGGGTCGCGAACAACTCCTCGTCCTTCCAGCGCCAGCTCCCGTCCGGCTCGACCACGACGTCCAGATCCCAGTCGGTGGTGTCCAGGCCGGCCAGGTCACCGTGGCGCCAGAGTGCGGGTGGTGCCTCCAGGTTCGCGTACCACCGGAAGAACGTGCCGTCCGGCCGGAAGAACCAGCGGATCGAATAGTCACGCCCGCGCGGATGCCAGCTGAGGACGCCGTGATCGATGGTGTGGGGCGCCGGGATCCGGTCGGAGGCCGACCACTGCGGCAACGGCACCTGACTCGTGCCGCGGCCGTCGGGCAGAGTGAAATGCCAGGCCGCGGCGTCGGCCGGCGCCCACAGCAGGACCGCGTCGCCCAGGTCGGCGACGGCCCGGAACGGCACCACCAGACCGATCCGCCGACGTTGGAGATGACGCAGCCAGACGGTCTCACCGGGCACCAGCATGCACCGAGGCTATCGAATCTCCAGGCGGGCACCGATGAGCGAGAGATACCACGGCGAATCGGTGAAACCGGGGCCGGTCTCCTCACCGATGTACGCGTCCAGGTGCCGGGGACCACCGAGGCCGGGCGTGAACTCGTCGGTGATCGTCCAGGCGGCCTCGCGCAGAGCCGCGCACACCGCCCGCGGCGCCGTCGAGCCGTCCTCCTGGGTGCCGCAGCCCGCCACGGTGAACCGGGTGCCGCGGGGCAGCACGTCCGGGTCGGTGGCCGCCGACACGAACGGCACGAGGGTGCCGCCGTCACTGGTCCGCGGTGCCGAGTCCAGCCAGAACCCGGTGTCGTACGACCAGTTGAGATATCGCCCGGACACGGTACGCCCGGTGCCCTCGTCGCGGACCGCGTCGACGAAGTCGGAAGGGTAGGAACCCAGGTCGTCGCCGCCGCCCGAACACTCGATCGTCGGGCAGCCGGTGACCTGCGCCGGGTCGCCGTCGTGGAACCTCTCGACCGCCGTGTAGTACACGGTGATCTCCCAGTCGGTGCTGGTCCGGGTGCTGGGCGACGGCGCCGGCGGTGGCGCGGACGCGGACGCGGACACGCGCGCCGGGGGCGTGCGGGTGGCGGGCGGGACGAGCGGGAGGGACGCGGACGGGGCCGGCGACGGGATCGCGGACGGCGCCGGAGCGGACGCGGCGACCGTCGGCGGATCCGGTGCCGTACCGCAGCCGGCGACGGCGAGGACCAGCGCGGCGACCCACACGTGCCGTACGGCCATCGGTTACGCGGCCGCGGGCAGTTCCGGCAGCGGGAGGGCGTCCAGGTTCGCCGCCTCCTCGAGATCGCGCACCCACACGTGCCGGGGCGGCAGGATCACGGCGACGCGGCGGTCCAGAACGCTGGCTTCCGGGAACGCGATCATCTTGAACTTCGGCATGGTGCCTGGCATCGGCACGACCGCGGCCACCCTTGAGCCTTTCTTGAGCTTTCACCCGTTCGGTGGAGCCGGCGGATGCTCACCATCCGGGGTCCGGCTGGATCACGCCCGGCCCGCCACGGTGCGGGGTGGGCACGTGATTGCGGGCCGGTACGGGCAGCGCGTCCACACACGCCCGCGAGCACGCGTTGACCAGCAGTGGCCACACGTCGGTCCCGGCGCCACGGGAGATCCACACCTGCCGCAGTTCGGCACCGATCGGCCGGTCGCAGACGCTGCACGTGCGGACCCCCTCGGTGCCGTGCAGGTAGGGGTCGAGATCGGTGAGGTCACCGTGGGTGACCTCGCGCAAGGCGGGGAACGGAGGCCGGTGCTTGAAGTTGCCGTAGAGAGCCCGTGTGCTGACCGTGCTGTCGACGAGCCTCGTGCACCGGGTCAGCTCGTAGGGGAACCAGTGCAGCCGGTACGACGTGTACGGGTCGAACCGTTCCAGGCCGCTCATCAGCCCGATCTCCGGCGGGATCCGCACCAGGTTGCTGCCGTAGAGCACCAGGTGCCGGACCTTCGTGAGCCGGCCGATGCTCCGCGGCAGCGTGATCAGGTCACGGCGCTGCCCGGCGGTCATCTCGACGAGCGGGCGGAACACCTCCCGCCCGTCGGCGGCCGCCTCGTCGATCAGCTCGAGCATCCGCAGCCACCCGGACGACGTGGTGTCCTGGCGCTCGCCGTGGAAGGCCACCGCCACCGGCCGGGTCCGTTTCGAGTAGCCGACGCACCGGCAGTGCTGGCGTGCCACCGCCTGGGGACCGGGCCCGACGGCATCGGCGAACCGGTTGACGAGCACCCGGGGCTGCACCTCGTCCGACGTCATCGCCGCAATATATCGACGTGTGTCCAGAACGCGGCGCGAAGGTCGCCGAGGAGGCCGCTGCCGTGTGCGGAGGCCGCGAACTGCGACACGAACCCCGTAATCCACGAGAGTCTATGCAGGGCCGGCCGGGTCGGTTTCCTTCAGGTTGGCGTCCGGTTGCCGATGCGGTGGCCCGTGACCGAACCACGTGAGTTCCCCCCGCCCCGATGGCTGCCGTCCGCCGCGCCTCGATGGGCGCCGCTCGCCGCGATGGCCGCGGTGGGTGTCGCGGGTCTTGCGGCGGCCGCCGTGGCCTGTCGCCGCAGGGCGGCCGTCGCGGGGGAGCCCGCGACGCCGGAGGAGCCGCCGCCGCCGATGGGGCCGGCCCTTCCGCCGGTGAACGCCGAGCCCCGGTCTCTGCGCTGGTTCCTCCTGGCCGTCGGCCTCGCCGTCGCGGTCACCGGGGTGTGGTCGGTGACGCTCCTGCACAACGTGACGGCCGATCGGGCCTGCTGGGAAGCCGTCGGACAGGGGAACCGGTGGGACACGCCGGCGCGGGTGAGTTCCTACCGTTACTCCGACGGCTACGGCCACGGTTCGGCGCTCCACGCCGATGGGGTGGCGGTCAGCTGCGCCGGCCGCCGCTGAGTGTGGTCTCCAGGACGGGCAGGGCGCGCAGCACCTGGCGCGAGCGGATCAGGGCATCCCACAGCGGTTCGAACTTCTTCCAGCCGCCCGCGTACGCCAGGTGGCGCCACCGCCCCGCGCCCGACTTCGTGGCCGCACCCCGCCAGATCGACCCCCAGCGGTAGAAGTCCCGGTAGGCCCGCCAGTAGCCGTCCTCCAGCTGCTCGGGAGTCATGCCCCGGGGCCGGTACACGACGTGCCGGGTGTCGTAGCGATCCCAGTCCCGGTGCACGATCCGGTCGGCGGCCGCCATCCGCCGGAACAGGGCCGTCCCCGGATACGGCGTCATGATGTGGAAGGTCGCCGTCTCCAGGCCGTGGTCGACCGCCCACGCGACGGTCCGGTCGAACACGTCCGGCCCGTCGCCGTCCATGCCGAACACGAAACTGGCGTTGACCATCACCCCGGCGTCGTGCAGCCGCCGTGCCACGGCCGCGTAGTCCTGCCCGATGTTCTGCCGTTTGCGCTGCTCGGCCAGGTTGACGTCGTTGATCGTCTCGAAGCCGACGAAGATGCTGCGCAGCCCGGCCGTGACCGCCTTCTCCAGCAGCCCCGGCCGCAGGATCGCGTCGACGGTGCTCGCCGCCTGCCACACCCGGCCCATCCCGGCCATCCCGTCGAACAGTGCCTCCGCGAACCGGCGGTTGCCGAACAGATGGTCGTCGAGGAAGTACAGGTGCCGGCCGGGCAGCCGGTCGATCTCGGCCAGCGCGTCGTCGACGAGTTGCGTGTAGAAAGACTTCCCGCCCTCGAAGAACGCGTCCTTGTAACAGAAGTCGCAGTGGTGCGGGCAGCCCCGGGACACCACGATCGAGTTCGGCACCAGATAGCGTTCCCGCCGGATCAGGTCGCGGCGCACCGGTGGCAGGCCGTGCAGGGTGCGTTCGGTGGAGACGTACCGGGCGGCCGGCTCACCGCGGCGGAAGTCGTCGAGGAACCGTGGCCAGGTGTCCTCGCCCGGACCGAGGAAGACCGCGTCGGCGTGCCCGGCGGCCTCCTCCGGCAGCGAGGTCACGTGCAGCCCGCCGAGCGCGACGAACACACCGCGTTCCCGGTATCGGTCGGCCAGCTCGTACGACCGCCGCGCCGACGTGATGTACACCTGGATCACCACGAGGTCCGGCAGGTCACCGGCGACGGCGTCGTCGATGCGTTCGACGTGCTCGTCGAGGATGCGTACCTCGTCGTCGTCGCGCAGATAGGCGGCCAGGGTGGCCAGTCCCAGCGGCGGGAACAGCGAATACTTGATCGGCCGGAACAGTGGGCTGGTCGCCTCGGTCAACGCGGGCAGGATCATCGTGACGCGCATACGGTGACGCTAGGAAACGTTTGCGGAGATTCCGTGTGCTCACCGGGGAGACCCCGCGCCGGTTTCCTTCAGGTTGGCGTTCGGTTGCCGATGCGGTGGCCCGTGACCGAACCTCCCGAGTCCTCCGTACCCCGATGGTTGCCGTCGGCCGCCGCGATCGCCGTGGGGGTCGCCGGTATCGCGGCGATGGCCGCTGTCGTCGTCTGCCGCCGCCAGGCCGTCGCCGGGGAACCGGCACTCCCGGAGGAACCACCGCCGCTCCCGGCTCCGCCGCGTCTTCTCGTGAGTCTTCTGGGCACCCTGTCCGCCGAGAAGCCCGGGCCATCGGTGCCGGCGCCGCGCCCGGCGGCATCGCGACTCCCGCCGGAGGACCCGCAGTCCCGGCGGTCCCACGTGATCGGCTTGGCGATCGCCGCCGTCGTCGTCTGGGCGTGGGTGGCCGCGTACCTCTACGGTGCGATGTCCGGACCCACCTACGAACCCCGGCCTTCGCCGGAGATCGGCGTCGCCCCCGGCTACCGGATCGAACCGAGAGGATTCGACGCGGACCGGTACTGACGTGCCGGCACCGCCCGGCGGCGGATCAGCCACTCGGCGACGAGGACGTTGATCAGCCAGGCGGCGGCCATCGTGCCGGCCCGGCTCGCCGGGGTGAACGGGCCGGCCGCCACCAGCCAGGCGGCCTGGGTGAAGAACTGGGTGCCCGCGCCCATGCCGATCGCGTAGCCGCGGATCATCCAGGCCCGGTGGGTGGTGAAGTCGCGGCGCATCGCCGCGGCGACGCCCAGGACCAGCGACACCACCATCGCGACGACCACCACGACGCGGATCACGACCAGGGCGGTGCTGTCCGCGGCGGTGGCGGGCAGGAACAGGGTCAGCCACAGGCCGCTGACCGCGGCGATCAGGCCGGCCGGTGCGACGATCCGGCCGGCGATGCGGTGCCATCGACGGAAACGGCGGCGTACGCCGGGCGCGAACTGGAACGCGCCGAGAACCCCGAACACGGTGACACCGACGATGTGCGCGACCAGGGCGACCGGCGACTGGGTGACCCGGTCGCCGTCCGGCAGCACCGTGGCGCCGCCGGCCATCTCGGACAGCCGCAGCGCGCCCGCGACCACCGGCACGAAGGTGAGCGCCAGCAGCCCGGCCGGGATGAGCCAGTTCGATGAGGACTTCATGAGTGGAATGGTGGCCGGGGGACGGGACCGGTTCCATCGGAGCGCGGGCCGGGATCGCACCGGCCGAAAGTGCGGGACGGCGGCCGTACTTGCGGCCGGTCCGGGGAGCGGGCGGGCTGCGTACGATCGGCTCGTGGTCGAACCGCTCCGGGCGTTGCTCGCCGAACCGCGCCCGCCGGATCCCCCGGCCCGCGGCCGGCGGGATCTGATACTCGTCGCACTGGTGATGATCGGGGTGCTGGCCGAGGGCCTGCTGCGGCCCGGTGTGCCGGCGCGTGCCGCGATGCTGACCATGACGCTGGTGCTGGTGCCGGCGCTGCTGTGGCGCCGGGACCGGCCGCTGCTGATGGTGGCGATCGTCTTCGCGGTCACCGGGCTGGTGCCGCTGTTCACCGGACACCAGCCGGAGCTGGTGTCCGGCGCGTACGTGCTGCTGCTGGTGTATGCGCTGGTCCGCTGGGGTTCCGGCCGGGAGATCGCGGCCGGGGCGGCGCTGATCCTGGTGAAGACCGCGGTGATCTCGGCCGGCGCCGACCTGGTGGCCGGGCTCCTGGTGATGTTCGCGGTGTTCGCGCTGGCGGTCGCCGCCCGGTACCGGTCGCGGCTCCGGGCCCGCGAGCTGGACCGGGTGAAACTGCTGGAACGGGAGCGGCTGGCCCGGGACCTGCACGACACCGTCGCCCATCACGTGTCGGCGATGGCGATCCGGGCGCAGGCGGGCATCGCGGTGTCACGGACCTCGCCGGAGGGGGCGGTGGACGCGCTGCGGGTGATCGAGGCGGAGGCGGTGCGGGCGCTGGGCGAGATGCGGACGATGGTGCGTGCGCTGCGCGACGGCGACCCGGCCGAGCTGGCACCGAGTCCGGTGATCGCCGACCTGTCCGGGCTGGCCGGTCCGTCGCCGGAGGGCCCGGACGTCGACGTGGAGATCGACGGCGACGTCGGTGACCTGCCGCCGGCGGTCGGTACGGCGATCTACCGGCTGGCCCAGGAGTCGGTGACGAACGCCCGCCGGCACGCCCGGCACGCCACCCGGATCTCGGTGCGGGTGTCGGCCGACGCGGGCACGGTGCGGCTGTGCGTGACCGACGACGGTGCCGGCGGCACCGCCCGGGGCGCCGGGTTCGGGCTGGCCGGGATGCGGGAGCGGGCCGCCCTGCTGGGCGGGGTCTGCGAGGCCGGCCCGGGCACCGGGCGCGGCTGGACCGTGACCGCCGCGCTGCCGAGGGGCCTGGCATGACGGTGCGGGTGGTGGTCGCCGACGACCAGGAGATCGTCCGGACCGGGTTGACGATGATCCTCAACGCGGAGCCGGACATCGAGGTCGTGGGGCAGGCCGGTGACGGGCTGGGTGCGGTGGAACTGGCCCGGCGGCTGCGGCCGGACGTGTGCCTGTTCGACATCCGGATGCCCGGCGTGGACGGCATCGAGGCGACCCGCAGGCTGGCCGGGCCCGCGGTCGCCGATCCGCTCGCGGTGGTCGTCATCACCACCTTCGATCTCGACGAGTACGTGTACGCGGCGCTGCGTGCCGGGGCGCGCGGGTTCCTGCTGAAGGACGCCGGTGCGGCGCTGCTGGCCCAGGCGGTGCACGCGGCCGCCGCCGGGGACGCACTGATCGCCCCCGCCGTGACGACCCGGCTGCTCAAGGCGTTCGCCGGGGCGGGACCGGCCGGGCCGGCGCGACAGCCGGTCGACCCGCTGACCGGCCGGGAGGAGGAGGTGCTCGGCGCGGTCGCCCAGGGCCGTACCAACACCGAGATCGCGACCGAGTTCCACATCAGCCTGAGCACGGTGAAGACGCACGTGGCGAGCCTGATGGCGAAGTTGGGGGCACGGAACCGGGTGGAGATCGCGATGTGGGCGTACGAGACCGATCGCGTCCGTTTCCGCTGAGTCGTCGGCACGGCCCGGCGGTGAGCGGCCGCACCGGTCAGTTCTGCGCGTTGGCCCGGACCAGGCCGTAGATCACGGCTGCCGCGATCACCACGAGCAGCGCGACGAACCGGACCAGCGCGAAGAAGGCGGCGCGGGACTTCTTCCGGGCGCCGGGCAGGTCGGTGTTCGCCTTCTGGTAGCCGGCCCGTGCGCCCTTGCGGCCGTCGAGCAGCCGGGCCAGCCGCATCCCGACGAAGAGCGCGATGGCCGCACCGAGGATGAACCCGCCCACCCTGCCTCCCGAGGAATCCGGCCTCAGCCTTCCCGGCGGCACCGGCACATGTCAATGCACCGATGCGTGCCCGCCCGTCGGCGGGGGTGGCCCCCGCCGACCGGCTGGACTCTCTACCGGATTCGTGCCCGGGCGGGTTCTTTTCACAGGGCCTTCACAGGATGTCGCGTGGGATGCCTTCTGCACGGCCGGAATCTCACCGGCCGACATGGAGGGGAGAACGGATGACTGACGCGCAGAACCGTCGTCGGCGGTCACGCTGGCCGGTGGTCGGCGTCGCGGCGGGTGCGCTGGTGCTCGCCGGAGGCGGGGTCGGGGTCGCCGAGGCGGCCGCGACGCCGCCCGCGCTGAGTTTCGTCGCCGCGACCGGCACGGTGACGGCGGAGCGGTACGCCGCCGAAGGGGAGGTGTACATCTCCCTGGACCTGGGCCTGCACGTGATCGCCGGCAAGGACCCGTTCGAGATCCGGGCCAAGCGCGCCGGTTACGACAAGCCGATCGTGGCGTACCGGACGGTCCGTAAGAACGGCAAGAACACCCAGGTCAAGCTTCCGGCCGGGACGGTCCGGGACTTCACCGGCCTGACCGACTTCACCACGATCACCATCAAGAACCCGGCCGGGAAGGTCGTCAGCAGCTACAAGACGTCGTTCTGCGGGAACTCGTACAGCTCGGCGCGGACCCGGCGGGACGCTCCGGCGAGCAACCCGTACCCGACGCGGTGCGGTGGCGAGAACCCGTTCACGCTCGGTTCGGTGTGGGGTGTGCAGGCCGGCTGGAACGCGCAGGTGCCGGACCAGCCCGCCTCGGCGGCGCCGCTGGCGAAACTGGTCGCCGGCAGGTACATCGCCGAGGCCTCGGTGAACCCGAAGTACCGCAAGGCGTTCGGGATCCCGGCGAAGAACGCCACCGCCAAGGTCACCGTCAACGTCGTCGACGTCAAGACCGACGACGAGGGCCTGGCCGCGGCCCGGTCCGCGGACGCCCGGGAGGAGCCGGCCCTGGCGCTGGCCACCACCGCCGGCGGTCACGACCGGCACACCGCCGAGGGTGACGCGAGCCGTCAGGTGTCGGCGTTCCGGCCGGAGTTCCGGGCGGCCGCCCGCCGTCCGGCCACGCTGAAGGCGGCCCCGAAGACCGGCCCGAAGCCGGACCTGCGGTCGCTGCCGGCGTGGGGCATCTCGATGTCGCAGGAGGGCGGCAGGTGGTACGTCAACTTCGGCGCCACGGTCTGGAACGCGGGCACGTCGCCCCTGGTGGTGGACGGGTTCCGCCGGACCGGCACCGAGGTGATGGACGCCTACCAGTACTACTTCGACGCCAACGGCAAGCAGGTCGGTTCGCGGCCCGCCGGCACCATGCAGTGGGACCCGCGTGAGGGGCACTTCCACTGGCACTTCACCGACTTCGCGCAGTACAACCTGCTGAAGGCGGACAAGAAGTTCGCGGTACGCAGTGGCAAGGAGGCGTTCTGCCTGGCCAACACCGACGCCGTCGACTACACCATCAAGGGCGCGAAGTGGCGGCCGGACAACACCGACCTGTCCACCTCGTGCGGCGCCAACACCGTCGTCGCGGTCCGTGAGGTCCTCGACATCGGCAACGGCGACACCTACAGCCAGGACCGTCCGGGCCAGTCGTTCGACATCACGAACCTGCCGAACGGCACCTACTACATCCAGGTCGTCGCGAACCCGGCGAAGCGGCTGAGCGAGCTCAACACCGCCAACAACACGGCACTGCGCAAGATCGTCCTGGGCGGTACGGCCGGGAAGCGCACCCTCTCGGTGCCGAAGGTGTACGGCATCGCCGGCTGATCCAGCCCGGTGGCGGGGGCGTTCCCGCCGGTCGGCGGAGTGGCCGGCCGGCGGGAACGCTCTAGGGTGCCTACGGCATTCGATCCAAAGCGCAGAGCGGCGGTGTACGTGATCCGGGTGGTGGTCGTCGACGACGAGGCGCTGGTGCGGTCGGGTTTCCGGATGATCCTGAACGCGGCACCGGACATCGAGGTCGTCGCGGCCACGAGCGGTGCGGGCGCGTACGACGCCGTCCGCGAGCACCGGCCCGAGGTGGTGCTGGTCGACATCCGGATGCCGGACGTGGACGGGCTCACCGTCCTCTGCCGGGTCCGTGAGCTGCCCGAGCCGCCGGTCGTGGCGATGCTGACCACCTTCGACGCCGACGAGTACGTGCTCAAGGCCCTGCACCTGGGCGCCGCCGGGTTCCTGCTCAAGGACACCGAGCCCGAGCATCTGGCCCAGCTGGTGCGGACCCTGGCCATGGGTGGGGTGGTGATGTCGCCCAAGGCGTCGCGGACCCTGCTGCGCAGCCTGCCCCGCACCGACGAGGCCGCCGCGGACCGGGCCGACACCCGCGTCGAACGGCTCACCGAACGGGAGCGCGACGTGCTCGTGCTGCTGGCCGAGGGCCTGTCCAACGCCGAGATCGGGGTCCGGCTGCACCTCGGTACCGGCACCGTCAAGGATCACGTCAGCGCCCTGCTGACCAAACTGCGCGTGTCCGGCCGGGTCCAGGCGGCGTTGCTCGCCCAGCGGGCCGGCCTGCTGGACACCGGCCGGTGAAGGCCCGCCTGATCGAGATCGCCCTGATCGTCGCGGCCGCCGCCGACATCTGGGTGGACCTGTGGAGCGACCACCCGGTGAGCATCGGATCCGCGGTCGTGGCGTGCGCCGCCCTGGCGTTCCGGCGGCGGCTCCCGCTGACCGTCGTCCTGCTCACCCTGCCGGCCACCCTGCTGGAGGCCGCCCTCGTCGCGCCGTGCATCGCCCTCTTCACGCTCGCCGAACGCTCCCGGAACCGGGCGCTGCTGACCGTCTGCGTGGTGCTGGCCGCGATCGCCTCGGCCGCGCCGTCACCGCTGGAACCGGACGGCGACCCGATCGGCGACAGCCTCGTCTACTTCGTTTACGCCCTGGCCACCGTGGTTCTGCCGGTGCTGCTCGGGCAGCTCCTGCAGACCCGGCACGACCTGCGGCAGCGCCTCGAGGAGATCGAGGAGGTCAAGGAGCACGAACGGGTGCTGCACGCGCAGGCCATCCTGGCGCAGGAACGCGCGCAACTCGCCAGGGAGATGCACGACGTCGTGTCGCACCAGGTCAGCCTCATCGCCGTACAGGCCGGGGCGCTGCAGGTGTCGGCCGGTGACGAGGACACCCGGGAGGCGGCCCGCACCATCCGTTCGCTGAGCGTCGGCACCCTCGACGAGCTGCGCACCATGGTCACCCTGCTGCGTGCCTCGGGTGACGACATCACCCAGCTCACCCCACAGCCCACCCTCGCCGACCTGTGCACGCTGATCGCCAACAGCGGCATCGAGGTGGACCTGACCGGCGATCTCAGCCTCTCCGTCGGCACACCACGGCAGCGGGCGATCTACCGTACGGTCCAGGAGGCGCTCACCAACGTCCGCAAGCACGCCCCCGGCGCCGCCGCGACCGTGGACCTGTGGCACGACGGCAAGTTCGTCGGCGTGACCGTCACGAACGGCCGGCCGTCGCGGCCGTCACTGCCGCTGCCCGGCGCCCACCAGGGCCTGATCGGCCTCCAGGAACGCGCCGACCTGCTGTGCGGCACGCTGGAGTCGGGCCCGACCCCGGACGGCGGCTACCTCGTCCGGATGCGCCTGCCGGTCCACACCGACTGAGATCCACCGTGTGACCCTCCGGACACAGGATCGACACAGTCGGATCCAAGAGTGATCCACATGGCTGTCACACCACCCACCGACGCCGAACTCGACACCATGATCCGGGCCCGGCTCGCGTCGCTCGGGATCGACCTGGACCAGTTGCCGCCCGGCACCACCGCCGACCCGGTGACCGGATCGCCCGGCCGCGACTCGGTGCTGGCCTCGCTGCGCGCGTTCCTGCGGGGCAGCGTCACCACGCTCGCCGCCTACCGGCTGCCGGCCCCGGCGGGCAGTGATCCGGCACAGGCCGGCGCGCACTCGCAGCAGCCGGCGCCCATGCTCTACCCGTCGATCAGCACGGCATGGCGATCGTGAGCACCACGAACCGGCGGCTGTTCCTCACCCGTACCGCCGCGATCGCCGCCGCCGCGGCCACCGGAACCGCCGCACTGCCCGCACCCGCCGCCTGGGCCGGCGGAACCCCGCGCTTCGGTGCCGGTGCCTATGTGCGGCCGCGCCCGGAGGCGCTCGCCGACCCGACCGAGCTCACCGTCGCCGAGGCGGCCTGGATGATCCGCTACGGCAGGCTGTCGCCGGGCGAACTGGTCGAGGCGTACCTGGCCCGGATCGGCGCCTTCGACCCGGTCTATCAGGCGTTCAACACCGTCCTGGCGGACGGCGCCCGGTCCGCCGCCGCGGCCGCGGCGAAGAGGCGGCACACCGGGCCGCTGCACGGCATCCCGCTGGCGATCAAGGACAACTACTGGACCGCGGGGGTACGGACGACCGCGAACTCCTACCTGTTCCGGGATTTCGTGCCGCCCTCGGATGCGACCGCGGTGGCCCGCCTCAAGGCCGCCGGCGCGATCGTGCTCGGCAAGACCCAGATGGGCCCGCTCGCCATCACCCGTGCCACCATCCCGGACGGGCGGATCACCACGGTGAACGCGTGGACCCCGGCGGATCCGGGCACCGATCCGGGCGGCTCGTCGACCGGCACGGCCACGGCGGTCGCCGGGCGGATGGCGGCGTCCGGCACCGGCACACAGACCGGCGGCTCGATCACCGCCCCGTCGAACGCGCAGAACCTGACCGGCCTCAAACCCACGATGGGCCGGGTGTCACTGGCCGGGATCATCCCGCTCAGCTACACCCGGGACCATCCGGGCCCGCTCGCCCGGGACGCCCTCGACGCGGCGATCATGCTGACCGCGATGGCCGGCGAGGACCCGGCCGACCCGCGGACGCAGGGCCTCCCGCCGGTGCCGGACCTGATCGAGGCGGCCACCCCGGTGCGGTCGCGCGGCCGGGTCCGTGCCCGGTGGAACACCCGGATCGGGGTGCCGCCCGGTTACGCGACCACGCCGGAGCGGCAGGCGTTCCTGGCCGCGATCGACGCGATCGACGGTGTCCGGTTGGTCGACGTCCCGCTCCCGGACGAGTGGGACCTGCTCACCGGACCCGCGTTCAACAACGTGCGCCTGCCGGAACGGTCCGAGCCGTTCATGCCCTACCTGCGCACCGACCTGCGTGGTTTCGGAGTGTCGGTGACCGGCTGGCTGCAGGGGGCGCTGCTCGGGGCGGGCGAGTTCCTGACCGGCCAGCGGGCCAAGCTGCTGCTGCTGGAACGGGTGCTGGACCAGATCTTCGGGCGCTGTGACGTGGTGGTGCAGACCGGCCCGGTGCCGTTCGACATCCTGGGGCTGCCGGAGATCGGGTTCCCGATCGGGTTCACCGCGGCCGGCGTCCCGGTCGGCACGATCCTGGGCGGCGCACCGTACGACGAGGACCGCCTGCTCGCGGTGGTGGCCGCCTACCAGGCGGTGACCGGCTGGCACCTGCGGCGCCCGGCCGACCCGCGGGCGGCCCGGTCGCTCGCACCGGCCGGTGACCGTGGCCGCCTGACCGCCGAGGACGTGGCGGCCCAGACGCAGTGACCCGGCCGGGTCACGGTGCGGCCCCGGTCCGCCGGGGCCGCAACCGGCCGGTCATCGTGCTCAGCGACGGACCGCCGGCCAGGCACCACAGGGCGATCACCGGGTCGCAGATCGCGCATCCGAACGACGAGCCGTGGTCGAACGGCAGGATCGGCTCGCCGCGCAGGTGGTGCACGACGTCCCAGGCGGTGTGCAGCAGCCAGCCGAGGCCGATGAATCGCCAGGACGTCAGCCCGCGGTAGGCCACGAACGCCATGACCGACGCGAACACCACCTCGGCCCCGCCGAGCCCACCACCGCTGAGGTAGGCGGCGCCGGCTCCGGCCACCATGATCGCGTTGAACGGACGGCGATGCCGATCGGGGAGCAGTGAACTCAGCAAGACATAGAGGACCCCGATGAGCAGGGGGACGACAACTGACATGCCCGAAACCTAGGTAGCGCCGGCGGCTCGGCACAGTGGCCATCGAGCCGTATATCAACGGGATCCGGCCAGCGCGGCTTCCGGCGCTTCAGAAACATCTTGCAGCTGCGTCCGGCGCTCTGTGCCCGCATTGTTTCGCGGCACCTGAAATCCGTCGAGATGTTTTTGTTCACTTCATAATAGCAGCTCAGAACGCATTCAATTTCGCTGGAAGCGGTCTCATTCCCCTTGATCATGGCCTTCGTCATTGACCTGCCCTCGTAATAGGACCACTCTCCACCGGGTATGTCTCTGAGAGTTCTTGCAGTCAAAGCAAGATCTTGCTTACTCGGGAGGATCGAGATGGAACGGCATCGACGCACGATCGCGCTGCTCGCGGCGATGATGTGCGGGCTCGTGCCGCCGGCGGTGACGGCCGGCCCGGTGTCCGCGGCACCGGTCGTCGCCACCGACGGCCTGCGGGAGGGGCAGGCCTACCGTTCGTTCATCGTCACGCCGGAACCGGGGGCGGCCCTCTCGGTCGCCGGCACCCGCACCCTCGCCACCGGCGGCGAGGTGGTCCGCGCCGGGCGGCCCCTGGACGCCGCCGGCGCCCGCGCCTTCATGGCGGAACTGGCCGCGTCCCCGGGCGTCGCATCGGTCGAGCCGGATCTGCCGGTCGCCCGCACGTCCACGCCCGATGACCCCCGCTACGGCGAACAGTGGCCGCTCTGGCAGGTCTACGGCCAGACCGACAGCGCCTTGCGCGTCGACGAGGCGTGGGACACCGGCGCCGACGGTGGCGGCGTGACCGTGGCCGTCCTCGACACCGGCATCCGCCCGCACGCCGACCTCACGCCCAACCTGGTCGCCGGCTACGACTTCATCGCCGACCCCGCCAACACCGCCGACGGCGACGGCCGCGACGGCGACGCCCGCGACCCCGGCGACTGGAACGACGAGGGCGACTGCGGCGCCACCGCGTTCTCGCCCAGCAGCTGGCACGGGACCCACATCGCCGGCATCGTCGCCGCGGTCCGCGACAACGGCATCGGCGTCACCGGCGTCGCCCCCGCCGCCCGGGTGCAGCCGGTCCGCGTCCTCGGCACCTGCGGCGGCCTGGACTCCGACATCGCCGACGCCATCGTGTGGGCCGCCGGCGACCCCGTCCCCGGAGCACCGGTCAATCCCACCCCCGCTCGCGTGATCAACATGAGCCTGGGCGGGTACGGGCCGTGCGGGCCGACCCTGCAGGCCGCGGTGGACAAGGCGCTGTCCCGCGGGGCGAGCGTGGTCGTGTCGGCCGGGAACGCCGCCGCCGACGCCGCCGACTACCACCCGGCCAACTGCGCCGGTGTCGTCACCGTCGGCGCCACCGGTGACGACGGGTACCTGGCGTCCTACTCCAACCACGGCGACACCGTCGAGGTGGCCGCGCCCGGCGGGTGGGGCTACTGGCGCGACAACGACCCCGCCCACCGGGTGCTGTCGACCGTCGACGCCGGCGCCCGTGAGCCGTCCGGCGACGCGTACGGGGTCATGCGCGGCACCAGCCAGGCCGCCGCCTACGTCTCCGGGGCCGTCGCCCTCCTGCTGTCACGCCGCCCCGACCTGACACCCGCCCAGGTCAGCGACTATCTGATGCGCGACGCACGGCGGCTGCCCCTGGGCGGCGGGTGGTACAACAGCGCGTACCCGATCGGCGGCGGCCTGATCGACGTGGCCCGGACGATCCACGACGCGACCGGCACCCCCGGCGGCGAGTGCACGGTCTGCACCGGATCCGCGGTGATCGTCGACGTGGCCGTGCCCACCGGCACGCCCGCCCCGGTCCATCTCGCCGGCACCCTGTCCGCCCTGGGCACCGGCCGCCCCGACTGGGATCCGGCGTCGGTGCGGGCGATGCGCTGGATGCGGACGTCCTGGGACGGCACGGGCACTCCGGCCTGGCGCATCCAGTTGGCCGGTACCCCGGGCGCCACCATCGACTACAAGCTCACCCTGGGCGGCTGGCCCACCGTGGAGAGGGCCCGCGACTGCGCCGAGACCCCGAACCGCACCGTCACCCTGCCCGGCGACGGCACCCTGTGGGCGTACGCCACCGTCGACAACTGGAACGGCACCGGTCTTTGCAGCGGAGCCTGACTCTCAGGCGCCCGAGGGCCCGCGGAGCAGATCGACATAGCGGGCGTGATACTCGTCGAGGATCGGCGCGATGTCGACGGCGTGCTCGTCCAGCCGGTCGAAGACCTGCCGGTAGGCCTCCAGATCCCGGCGGCCCCGGGAGGTCAGACCGGTGTTGAAAAGCTCGACGACGACGAGCTTGTCGTCGAGAAGCGTGAAGCCGTGCATCTGGGGGACGGTAGGAGCGCCGTCGCGGATGACACCGATGCTGACGTTGTCGTGCCGGGCTTCGACCTCACGAAGGTGCTGGATCTGAGCCAGCATCTCCACCGGCGAGATAGTGCGCGGCTTCAGGGCGGACTCGCCCACGAGGAAACGAAACGACTTGGCGGTGTCGGCCAGACCCTCCTGGCGCTTGATCCGTGCCGACACCGCTTCCAGGAGTGCCCGCTCGGTGAGGGCTCCGATGGAGGGCAGGTGATATTGCCAGATCTCACGGAACACGGCAGTGGCGTATCCGCTTGTCTGTAGCGGACCGGGAACCAGCGCCGTATCGAAGATCCGCAGGTTACTCGCTGCGGACTCCCACTCCGCCATGGTCTTCTGCCGCCCGGCGATCCCGGCCGCGGCCGGCCGCCAGTCGGTCATACCGCCGTGCTGCCGTTCCGCGCGTTCCACCAGGGATTGCGCCTGGTCCTCGCCCGCGCCGAGAGCGCGGGCGAGGACACCGATGTCCCGGGGATCAGGCGTTCCGTGGCCCCGCTCGATCCGCGAGATCTTCGGCTGGCTCATACCGACTGCGGCGGCGAGTTCGATGCCGCGGAGGCCGCTCGCACGGCGCAGTCTGGCGATGGCCGAGCCGACCGGCTCGTCCTCGTCATCGGGGATCCCGTCGGTGAGTGTCAGTCCGCTACCTCTTTCCGGCTGTCGGTTCGGGTCGCGAGGGTCAGGGCAGGTTCTTCAGTGCCTCGGTGAGCAGTTCGAGCGGGATCTCCACGAGCGTCTCACCGTCGGCCACGTCCACGCCGGTCCGATTCGCCGAGATGGTATAGCCCTGCACCACCGCTGTTCCATTGCCGGTCAGATAGATCGTCGGGCAACTGCCGGACTGGCATCGGTTGGCAATCGGGTGCAGGGAAAGAAGTTCGGGTACGCCGTCCTGAACCGGCGACGATGTCGTATTCACATGGTGAATTTATACCGTCGCCTGGTGATCTGGATGGGGAACACGCCGACCAGGGAAAATATCGGCCGATCATGCTGCCTGGCAGACAGGTACCTGGCAGGTTGGCCGGGGAATTTCAGCCGTCCGTGAATAGCTGTGGAAAATTTCAAGGGCATGAATAAACACTGGCGGTAGCCGCTTCCAAACCTTGGGGTAGTGATGAACGACGACGCCTCCCAGCCCTCCGCCTTCACCGGTCGCCGTCAGCGCCCGGACCGTCCGCAACGGACCCGCCTGCTGCTCGTGCTGTTCGTCGCGGGCATCGCCGGCGTGATCGCGGGCTGGCTGTCCCACGCTTCCGGCACCAATCTGCCGGCGGCCGTGCTCACCGGCGGAGGCGCGTTCGCCGGAGCCGTCGGACTCCTGCTCGCGATCGCCCGCCACGGCGAAGCCGGATGACGCCGGGGCAGGCGCCCGCCCCCGATGTCCTCTCGGTGATGGGAGCGGCGCCCGGCTCAGGGGAGCAACCCGGTTGCCGATAGGTGGTTGGTGAGTTCCACGGACACCGCCAGCCGCATCGGCCTCGACGTCCTCCTGCGGGACGACGGCGGGCTCTACTGCGTCTATCAGCCGTTCGTCGACCTGGACAGTGGGGCGGTCCCGGCCTTCGAGGCGCTGCTGCGGGCGCCCGCCGACTCCGGATGGCCGTCGCCGATGGCGCTGCTGGGTGCCGCCCGCGAGGCCGGACGGCTCGCCGACCTGGAGCGGGCGTCGCTGCGGGCCTCGCTCGCCGACGCGGCCCGCCTGTCACACGGCCGGCCGGTGACGCTCTTCGTCAACCTGGAGCCGAGCACGCTGACCCGGCGGCGCGACGTCGTCCTGGAGGCGCTCGCGTCCCGGGCCGCGCACGTGCAGGTGGTCGTGGAGATCACCGAGCGGGCGCTGGCCGAGGACCTGTCCGGGGTGCTCACCGGGGCCGAGGAGCTGCGGGCCGCGGGCTGTGCGATCGCCCTGGACGACGTGGGTGTGCACCCGGAGTCGCTGGCCTTCATCCCGCTGCTGCGGCCCGAGGTGGTCAAACTCGACCTGAAACTCCTGCGTACGGTCAAGGACCCGGCGACCGTGGTGGTGGCCGGTGCGGTCCGTGCCTACGCCGAGCAGGCCGGCGCCGAGGTGGTCGCCGAGGGCATCGAGACGCCGGACGACCTGGTCCGGGCGGAGGTGCTGGGGGCCACCCTGGGTCAGGGCTGGCTGTGGGGCCGCGGTGAGAGGGAGTTCGTGCCGTCGGTGTCCGTCCCGGAGCGGTTCGCGGCCCGCCCGATCGGTGCGGCGCTGGGGGCCACTCCGTACCAGCTGCTCGGTGCCGGCCGCCGGGTCCGGCACGCACCCAAGCATCTGCTCGTCCCGGTGTCCAAGACGCTGGAACTGATGGCCCTGGAGGCGAGTGTGTCGCCGGTCGTGCTGGCCGCCTTCGAGGACGTCCGGTTCTTCCGGCCCTCGACGGCGCGGCGGTTCACCGAGCTGGCCGAGCGGCTGCCGTTCGTCGCGGCGCTCGGGGTCGGGATGCCGCGATCGCCGGCGCCCGGTGTCCGCGGCGCCGCCCTGACGCCGGGGGACCCGCTGGCGGGGGAGTGGACGGTGGTGGTGCTCGGGGCACACACGTCGGCCGCTCTGATGGCGCTGGACCTGGGTGACACCGGCGCCGACGCGGACCGGCAGTTCGAGTACGTGGTCACCTACGACCGGGCGCTGGTCACCGCTGCCGCGCACTCGATGGTGGGCAGGCTCACCGCCGGATAGACCGGTGCAACCGTTCCGCACTTCGACCGGGCCCTGATCGCACCCTCCGCTCCGCACAGTCGGATACGCACTGCCGACTGAGCTTGAGGAGCGTACGCCCGGTGAAGAAGCGCACCCGTGGATTCCGTCTCGTCGCCGCCGCGGCCCTGACCCTCGCGAGTGTCGCGCCGGTGGCCGGCACGCCGGGGACCGCGCAGGCCGCGGTGCCCGGTGTCGCGAAGTCCTACGCGAGCCTGATGTACCGGAGCCTCACCGCCGACGCGACGATGGCGCAGCTGCGGGCCACCCTCGCCGGGCAGCAGGCCGACCTGAAGAAGCGCAACGCCGACGCGGCGAAGGCGCAGAAGGCGAGCGCCGCCGCGCAGAAGAGGCTGGCCACGGCGACCGCCGGGCACGCGGCCGTGCACGAGAAACTCAAGTCGGCGGAGCGGGCGCTCACCGACGCCAAGAACGCCGTGGCCCGGCAGTCGAAGCAGCGGCCCCGCAGCAACGCCGCGATCGCCCGCGCGAAGCGGGCGGTGACCGCGGCGACGACCGTACGCGACACCCGGCGGACCCGCCTGCACCAGGCGGCCGCCGAGCTGCGGGCCGCGAAGAAGCTGGCCGGTACCACCACGTCCGCCGTGGCCGGCGCGCTCGCCGCGACCGGCCGGACCACCCGGGCGATCGCCCAGACCCAGAACCGGATCGCCACGGCCGGCACCGCGGCCGGTTATGCCGCCCAGGCGGCCGCGATCAGCCGCAGCGTCGTCGCCGAGGTCCGGCCGGTCTTCAGCGTCGCCGACACCACCAACGTGTACGGCACGACGGTGCACCGGAACATCGCGTACGCCTTCAAGCGCATGGTCGACGACGCGAAGGCCGACGGCGTCGCGCTGGCGGGCGGCGGTTTCCGCACCAAGGAACGGCAGATCGAGCTGCGGGTGATCAACGGCTGCCCGGACGTCTGGACCGCCCCCGCGTCGTCGTGCCGGGTGCCGACCGCGATCCCGGGCCGGTCGCTGCACGAGATCGGCCTGGCGGTGGACGTGACGTCGGGCGGCCGGACGCTGACCCGCAAGAGCAGGGCGTTCACGTGGATGACCAAGAACGCCGCCGAGTACGGCTTCGTGAACCTGCCGTCCGAGGCGTGGCACTGGAGCATCACCGGCGGCTGATCGGCGGTCCGGGGCGGGTGCCCGACCGGCCCGCCATGATCCGGTCCCGCTGATTCAAAGCCATTTCCCAGGCTGCCCACAGGTTTGCGCAACGCTGTTCCGGGATACCGCGTGTGACGGATTTCCCTAACCCTGAACGTTGCCGTTCCTGCTCGTTAGCCTGAGTGGAGTGAATACCGGAATGCCAGTTCCTGAACGTCGTGTCCTTCGCAGTGTGGCAGTCCTCGCCACCTGCGGCCTGATAGCCGGTCTGGTGGTCGCCGCGGCGTCCTTCCCGGCCGTCGCGATGTCCGGGCTGGCGGCCAAGGCGGGCGCGGAGGAGCTCGGCGAGCTGCCGCCGGCGCTCGTCGAGCAGTCGTCGCCGCAGGTCTCCCGGGTGTATGCGTCGGACGGCAAGACGCAGATCGCGCTGATGTATGACGAGTTCCGCAGTGACGTGCCGCTGGCGCAGATGTCCAAGAGCATGCAGGACGCGATCATCGCCGCCGAGGACCACAAGTTCTACGAGCACAACGGCGTCGATCTGAAAGGTGTCGCCCGCGCATTCGTGAACAACAACCAGGGCGGCGGTAAGCAGGGCGCATCCACGCTGACCATGCAATACGTGCGGATGGCGCTCGCTTATTCGACCACCGATCCGCAGGAAGTGGTGAACGCCACCAAGGACACCGCCCAGCGGAAACTGAACGAGATGAAGTATGCGATGCAGGTCGAGAAAGACCTGTCCAAGCAGCAGATTCTCGAGCGGTATCTGAACATGGCGCCGTTCGGCAACGGCGCCTACGGGGTGAACGCGGCGAGCCAGGTCTACTACGGCAAGAAGCCGGCCGACCTCACCGTCGGCGAGGCCGCACTCCTGGCCGGCATGGTGAAGGCGCCGACCGCGTTCGACCCGACCACCGAGGGCGGCTACCCGCAGGCCGTCGCCCGGCGCGACTACATCATCGACAACATGGTCGACCTCGGGCAGATCACCGCCGCCCAGGGTGCCGAGGCGAAGAAGGAGAAGGTGGCGCGCACCGCGAAGCGGCCCAGCCGGGGCTGCGTGTCGGTCGCCAAGAACCACTGGGGCTTCTTCTGCGACTACTTCTACCGCTGGTGGCTGGACCAGGAGGCGTTCGGCGAGACGACGTACGACCGCGAGCGCCTGCTCAAGAGCGGCGGCTACCGGATCGTCACCACCCTCGACCTGGACGCCCAGTCGGCGGCCCGCAAACGGGTCACCGAGCACATCGCCGACACCAGCCAGAACGCCCTGATGCTGGCCGCCGTCGAGCCCGGCAGCGGCGCGGTGCGGGCGCTCGCCACGAACCGCAAATTCAAGATCGACGACGCCGAGAACCCGCAGAACCGGCTGTCGTCGAACCCGGACGAGGCCCGCGAGGGGATCCGCGGCACGTATCCGAACACCACCAACCCGATCATCACCGGCAGCGCCGACGTCCCCGGCTACCAGGCCGGCTCGGTGTTCAAGATGTTCACCATGGTCGCCGCCCTGGAGAAGGGCATGGGCCTGGACACCACCATCTACTCGCCGCAGCGCTACAAGTCCCGCTATCTCGACTCGGCGGCCCCGGCCGGCTGTGACGGCTACTACTGCCCCAGCAACGCCTCGGCCTCGGAGTCCGGCAACTTCAACATGTGGACCGGCTTCGGCAGGTCGGTGAACACGTACTTCATCCCGCTGCAGGAGCGGGCCGGCGCGGAGAACGTGGTGGCCGTCGCCAAGCGGTTCGGGGTGCGGTTCCGGTCGGCGGACGACGCCACACGAGCCGACGATCCGGCCCAGGCGCACGAGTGGGGTGCCTTCAGCCTCGGCGTCTCGGCGTCCACCCCGCTGGACATCGCCAACGCGTACGCGACGCTCGCCGCCGACGGCATGTACTGCGAGCCCACCCCGATCCAGCAGATCACCACCGCCGGCGGCGCGGAGATCGAAACCGGCAAGTCGGCCTGCTCCCGGGCCACCACCAAGGACGTCGCCCGCAAGGCCCTCGACGCGGCCCGATGCCCGGTCGGCGACCGCGCCCAGCTCGGCAACTGTGGCGGCTCCACCGCCCCGCAGGTCCGCAGCGTCGTCGGGCACCCGGTGTTCGGCAAGACCGGCACCACCGACAGCGACAAGACGGCCGCCCTGGTCGCCGGCACCCGTGACCTGGTCGTCGCCGGCTACCTGGCCAACCCCGACTGGGCCGCCCACACCGACCGCATGTCGCACGGCATCGTGAACCCGGCCGTCTACGAGACGCTCGCCGATTACATGAAGGACCGGCCGGAGAAGGAGTTCCCCACACCCTGACCGGCCTCCAGGACCCCGCTCGCGGCGGCCACCCGGCGATGACAGCCTGTCAGCGCCGGGTGGCCTCGCGGACGTTGACCAGCAGCACCAGCAGGGCGGCCGCGGTGAATATGGAGGTGACCACGTAGCGGCCCTCCAGCCACACCACCGCCAGCGCGATGATCAGCACGAAGGCCAGCAGGATCCGCAGCACCACCGCCAGGAACTTGCCCCGGACCAGGCCCTCCACCACGAGCATCCCCAGCAGCAGGATCAGCGCGGTCTGCTGACCGGACACCGGCGGCGGCGCCGCCACGGCCCCGATGGCCAGCAGGATCAGCGGAGTGCTCAGCACCGCCCACCACGACCGGGCACGGCCCAGGAATCCGGCGACCTGCTCGATCGGCAGGCGCCGGTGCAGCAGATGCGCGTGCGGATGCTGGGCGACCGGCTCGGCGGCCGCCCAGCGCAACTCGTCGGCCAGGCGGGTGCGTTCCATCCGCAGCCCGAGCAGCCTCTGCTCCCGGGCGGCCAGCGCCCGGACCTCCGGCGCTGCGGCGGGCAGACCCGCCGCGGCCACCGTCAGTTCCATCCGCAGGGCGTCTATCTCATCGTCCAGCTCGGCGAGACGATCAAGATCACGCTGGGTACGGATCGCCACGAGCCGCCGCTCCTCGGCCTGATCCGGTACGACCTTCGCCAGCCCCGCCCACCCGACCGGATCCGCCCACGCCGGCCGGACCGTCCCGTCGCGCCCGTAGCGGGGCCCGGCCGGCCCGCGTTCGCCGCCGAGCCGGTCGCGGGTGTCCCGCCCCCACAGCCCGCGGAAGTCGCGCACCCAGCCGGTCTCGTCGTTGATCGGCACCGGGTGCCATTGCTCGGACTGGCCGGGTCCGACCGCACGTCCGTCGCCGCGCGCGTAGTCCACGTACGGGATGCCGACGTTGCTCTGGTCCTCCGGCGACCAGGGCGCGAGCAGCCGCGCCGACCAGCGCAGCGCCCCGACCAGGCCGCGCAGCCGGGGCGGCCGCACCGTGATCAGGTAGTCGCCGGGCAGATAGGCCCCGGAGTGCGAGCCCGCCCCGACGAACACCACCGGATGCCGGCCGCCGACGGTCGTCAGGTCCGGGTCGTCCCAGCGGCGCCGCAGATCGTCGCCGACCTCGTCGTGCGCCGAGAACACCACCCACGACGGCGACGGCAGCCCGTCCGGCCCGTCCGGTGCGGCCGCGTCGACGAAGACGGTCACCTGCTCCCAGTCGGCCTCGTGCTCGTTGACCCCGCCGAACGCCGACCGCCAGTTGTTGAAGTTGTAGAAGAACCAGTACTGGCAGACGATCCACGACCCGTCGCGCACCACCCGCCCGTAGTAGGTGGGCTCTCTCGTCTCCAGGTGGTCGCGCTGCAACAGGAAGGAACGCGCCGCCGAACCCCCCGGGACACTGCCCCGGAACAACAGCGAGAACCGGTTGAGCGTGTCGACCATCCGCCCGGTGAGACCGACCGCCCCGAGACGGCTGGACCGCGACAGGTGCGGTGGCCGGTCCCGCAGCGGGATGTGCGCGAGATGCTTGTCGCCGGTGCCGATGCCGGACAGCGCGTAACCCAGGCCCTGCTCGGCACCGCCGGCCGCGGCGAGCCCGTCGAGGCTCAGGTCACCGGGCGCGGCGATCTGCACCGGCCCCTGCCCGGGCTCGTGACGCCACAGGCTGGCCCGGCCGACGTACCGCTCGACCGAGACGGGGAAGAAGTACTCACCCTCGGTGAACCTGGCCACCGGCTCGTACGCGCGCAGCAGCCGCAGGTCGTCCCCGTTCCCCAAGACCCCGTGGCCCTTTCCTCGTGCTCTCGCGTGCTCCCGCGTGCTTCCCGCGTGCTCCCGCGTGCCGAGGTTAGCGCCCGTTCACACCTGTTCCGGATCACCGCCGTTTTCCGGCGGGTCCAGGAGGTGGTCGAGACCGACCACCCGCAGCACCCGGTCGACGATGCCCCGCGCCCCGGCGAGCCGAAACGTGACCCCGGCCCGCTCGGCGGTGAGGAAACCCTCGATCAGGGCGTTGATCGCCTCGGAGTCGATGAACGTCACCCGCCGGAGGTCGACGGTGATCCGCGACCCGGGGTCACCGCCGATCAGGTCGAGCAGAGCCTTGCGCAGGTCCTCGCGGGTGCCGATGTCGAACGCGCCCGCGAGCAGGACACCCGACGTCGCGCTCCCGCCGGCCGGTTCCAGCGCGATGGTGAAGTAGTCGTCCGCCACGGATGGTTGTCTACCAGCAAATAAACACGGTCTTGTCACAACGCGGCCGATGGACGCCGTCTGACAATCGTTTTACGCTGGCCGTGTGGGGTACGAATGGCTGACCGAGGCCTTGGCGCGTCTGCGTGACATCGAGACGCAGGAAGTCACCCAGGTGCTCTCGGCCCAGCGGCGCCTGCCGCTGGCCGCGGAGAGCGCCGGAGTGCATTTCCTGACCATCAACGGGCGCACCGGCACCGGCCGACCGCTCGTCGTCGCCGTGCGGCTGCTCGGCGGGCACCGGCAGCAGATCATCGGTGCCCGCGAGATGACCCCGGAGGAACTGGTGCGGTTCAAGGCATGGGAGGCGGACGCGTCATGAGCCATCAGTACAGCGACGACCAGATCTCGGCGGCCGCGGCGGCGTTCGCCGCCGGAGACGTCACCTACCACGAGGGTACGAGGGTGACGCTGCCCCCGGCCCCGGAGACCGAACCGATGGTGCCGCTCGGCATCCGGGTCCCGCCGGCGCTGGCCCAGCGGGTCCGGGCCGCCGCCGACCAGGCCGGCATCCCTTACTCCCAGCTGATCCGCGAGTGGATCGAACTGGGGCTGACCGACATGGCCGGCGATCTCACGGTGTCGGTCGCGGTCCTGCGCCGCGCCATAGCCCACGCCGCCCAGACCGGCCACGCCGCCTGACCCACCCCGGCTGGCCCCCACCGCTGTCTCAGCGCTGCCGAGGCAGCGGTGAGAGCCAGCCGGCCTGCTCTGGCTGGTTGCCACCGTTGTCTCAGCGCTGCCGAGGCAGCGGTGAGAGCCAGCCGGCCTGCTCTGGCTGGTTGCCACCGTTGTCTCAGCGCTGCCGAGGCAGCGGTGAGAGCCAGCCGGCCTGCTCTGGCTGGTTGCCACCGTTGTCTCAGCGCTGCCGAGGCAGCGGTGAGAGCCAGCCGGCCTGCTCTGGCTGGTTGCCACCGTTGTCTCAGCGCTGCCGAGGCAGCGGTGAGAGCCAGCCGGCCTGCTCTGGCTGGTTGCCACCGCTGTTTCAGCGTTGCTGAGGCAGCGGTGAGGGCCAGCTGGTCCGGTCTGGCTGGTTCCTGCCGTTGTCTCAGAGCCGGTGAGGCAGCGGTGGGAGCCAGCCGGTCCGGTCTGGCTGGCTGCTGCCGCTGTCTCAAGGCCGGTGAGACAGCGGTGGGAGCCAGCCGGTAAGACAGCGGTGGGAGCCGGGCGGTTAGAGGGCGGTGGGAGCCGGGCGGTTAGAGGGCGGTGATGGTGGCGGGGGCGCGTTCGGCGCGGGCCAGTGCCCGGAGCAGGGCGGTGTCGCCGTGGCGGGCCGCGGACCAGCGGCACAGCAGGGCGAGGACGGTGTCGCTCGCCGACCGGGGCAGGGCCGGGGTCGGGATGCCGAGGCTGACGGCCAGGTCGTCGCAGTGCACGGCGATCTCGAGCATGCGGGTGGCCAGGAAGTCGTCGAGGGTGAGCGCCCACGGACCGAACGGCAGCGCGACGGCCCGGTCGGGCGGCTGAGCGGGAAGACGCCCACGCAGATCGGCGAGAGCGGCCGCGGTCTGCTCGTGCAGGGCCGTGTGACCGACGGCCGCGGTCTGCTCGCCGGCCTCCCGGATCCCGGTGTTGAGGTCGCTGCGGATGTCACCGTCGGTCCACGTCGACCGACCGTAGTGGTCGAGCAGTGAGATCGGCGGCGTGGCCGGTGGAGGCGAGTCCAGCACGGCTGCGACGACGGTGACCTGACTCGCCAGGTGACCGGCCAGGCCGCGGATCCGGAACTCGCGCAGGGCGCTGGACTGGTCCCATGCCCGGCCCACCGCCGGTACGCCCAGCAGCGTGGTGGCGACCGCAGCCGTCTCCAGGAAGTCCTGCCTGATCATCGGCACCCCCTTTCCCGTCAGTCTGGCATGCGCCGCCCCGGCGGTCAGCTGCCGAAACCGTGGCGGATGGCGTAGCGGGCGGCCTCGGTGCGGGTGCGGACCTTGCGACGTTACGGAGGCACCCGGGTGGAGCGGCACCGCAAAGGGTGGCGACGTCCCTGGCATGATGAGCGCCGTCGATGTGCACTGTGGACCGGGAGGACGCTCATGGCCGAGCCGACGGCGACGAATCTGGACACCGGTACTCCGCATTCGGCGCGGTTGTGGAACTACTGGCTGGGCGGCAAGGACAACTTCCGGGCCGACCGTGAGGCGGGAGACGCCATCGCCGGGATGCTGCCGTCGATCGTCGCGCTCGCCCGGGAGGACCGGAGATTCCTGCGGCGCTCGGTGGAGCATCTGGTACGCGACGCCGGGATCCGGCAGGTCCTGGACATCGGCACCGGCCTGCCGACCGCCGACAACACCCACCAGGTCGCGCAGGCCGTGGCACCGGAGACGCGGGTCGTCTACGTCGACAACGATCCGCTGGTCCTGGTGCATGCCCGGGCGCTGCTCTCGGGTGCCGTCGAGGGTGCCACCACCTATGTCGAGGCCGACCTCAACGATCCCGAGTCGATTCTGCGGGCGGCGCGGGAGACTCTCGACTTCTCCCGGCCGATCGCGTTGACGCTGCTGGGGATCGTGCATTTCATCCGCGACGACGAGACGGCCCGCGCCGTGGTCCGCCGGCTCGTGGCGGAGCTGACACCGGGCAGCTACCTGGCGATCGCGCACGGATGCCACGACATCAACACCGCCGAGGCGCACCGCATCGTCGAGTTCTGGAACGAACGCGGCACCCCGAAGATCAAGTATCGGAGTTCGGCAGAGATCGCCGGGTTCTTCGACGGGTTGCGCCTGCTGGAGCCGGGCGTCGTCCCCTGCAACCGGTGGCGCCCGGACGGCGAACCGGGCGAGGACGTGAACCAGTACTGCGGGGTCGGCATCAAGGAATAGACGCGGTGGCACGGCTTTGCCATCCTCGCGGGCATGGTTGTCGATCGGCGGGCGCTCGCCCTCATGGTGGTGCTGGTGCTGGCCGGATGCGGCGAGCCCGCGCCGAGGACCGGGCCGGCGCCGGTGACGTCGCCGATCGTCGAGGCCGCCCCGGTGGTGAGCGGCGGGGCCGGGCCGGTGGTGAGTAGCGGGCCGGTGGTGAGCAGTGGGCCGGTGGTGAGCAGTGGGCCGGCCGTCCTACCCGGTGCGGCCGGGACCGGGGTGCACCCGCGGGTGGTGCGGCACGGGCCGCGGGACGGCAAACGGGTGGCGCTGACGTTCGACGCGGACATGACCGATGCGATGGCGGCGCGGCTGCGGCGGGGCGAGGTGAAGTCGTACGCGAATCTGCGCCTGCTCGGGATTCTGGAGAAGCGGCGGATTCCGGCGACGTTCTTCGTCACGGGCCAGTGGGCCGAGGAGTATCCCGAGGTCACGCGGCGGATCGTGGGGAACCCGCGGTTCGAGGTGGCCAACCACAGCTACGAGCATGCGGCGTTCACCGGGGACTGCTACGACCTGCCGCGGGTGGGACCGGCCGACATGACCGAGGATGTGGCGAAGACGTTCCGGGCGCTGGAGCCGTTCGGCGGGCGGCAGACCCGGTACTTCCGGTTCCCGGGTCTGTGTCACGACCGGGCGGCGTTGCAGGCGCTGGCACCGCTCGGGGTCACCGTGGTCGACGGGGACGTGGTGAGCGGCGATCCGTTCGCCCGCGGGCCGGATCCGGTGGTGAACGCGGTGTTGTCGCAGGTGAAGCCGGGCTCGGTGGTGATCATGCACGTGACCGAGGCGAACGCGCGGTACACCGACGACGCGCTGCCGGCCATCCTCGCCGGGCTCCGGCGCCGTGGCCTGGAACCCGTCACACTGTCGGAACTGCTGGCCGGCTAGCGCGTCACCTCACCCGGCTTCCGGGTGCTCCGTGACGTTCTGGAGGTAGAGCGCCTCACCGAGCTTCTCGATCAGGGCGAGCTGGGTCTCCAGGTAGTCGACGTGGTGCTCCTCGTCGGCGAGGATGTCCTCGAAGATCCGGGCGGACGTGACGTCACCGATGGAGCGCATGTGCTCCAGGCCGCGGCGCAGGCGGTCGACCGCTTCGACCTCGATCTTCATGTCGCATTCGAACTGTTCCTTCACCGTCTCGCCGATCCGCAGCACGGACAGCTTCTGGTAGTTGGGCAGTCCTTCGAGGAAGAGGATGCGGTCGGTGAGGACCTCGGCGTGCCGCATCTCGTCGATGGATTCGTGCCTGGTGTGCTTCGCCAGCACGGTGTAACCCCAGTTCTCCTGCATCTTGGCGTGCAGGAAGTACTGGTTGATCGCGGTCAGTTCCGCGGTGAGCTGGTCGTTGAGAAACTCGATGACACGGGCGTCGCCTTGCATGCCAATTACCCCCAGTTATGGCCAAACTGGGGTTGAGCGTAACGGACCGGTGACGCTATGCGACTTTGGATAGGCGCGTGTCGGTGGTCTCCTCTTCGATCAGGTCGCAGATCCGGTCGAGGCAGCTGCCGCAGCCCGTCCCCGCACCGCAGGCGTCGCCCACGGCTTCCTCGGTGCGCACGCCGGTGCGGACGAGGGCGCGGACCTCACGTTCGCGGACGTGGTGGCATATACAGACGTACATCGAACGCGGATCCTTTTGTTTTGCTTAGCCTTACCTTCGTTAGGCTGCCCTAAAAGCCCTGGTCACGCAAGCCCCACCGGCGGAGAGGTCAAGATCACCCGTCGTGCGGGGCGGATCGCTGAATTCCACTGTGCGGGCACTGTGCTTCGACTAGGAATGACGTAAGGGAGTGGCGGGATTCGTTGACGGTTTCCGTCCGGCTTTCCTGCGGTCTTCTCAACGAAATTCCGGCTCTTTCTCGGAGAGTTCCATGTCGCTTGCCGTCCGCTCGGGCATCCAATTGCTCGGCCTCCGTCTGCCGATGCCCCGATGGCTGGCCGAAGAAGCCCCTGAGCTGCGGGAAGACTTCGAGTACGAGTACGACGACCTGGACGAGGACGACCCGGAGGAGCATTTCCCGCGCCCGTGAATCGCGGTGGGTCAGCGATCCCCGAACAATTCCAGGGAAACCGGGGCGCTCGTCGACGGATCGGCTCCGGTGCCGGCTTCCGCGTCCCGGATGCGGGACAGTGTGAGCCCGGCGGCGACGGCCAGGATCACCATGACCAGCAGTGCCGCGAGGAACCAGGTGCGGCCCTTCGCTGATGGTGGTTCGTACTGTTCCGACACCTTTTCCTCCCCCGTGGGCACCCTCCGCGGCACTGTAGGGCCACCATGATCATGAGGTGCTGGGCGGCGGCCAGGCGTGGCACGAAGCCGGTACGGGTTCGGGTCGGCCAAAAGGACGATTCCGGCAATCGGGCAGCGAAGTTTTCCATTGATCAGCCGAACGGATGAGAAGGCATCATCCGAAAGTTGGATGATCGTGATGTGTGTCACCTGCAAACATTGCGGCCGGTGGACGCATGATCACCCTCCGGAGGCTGCCATGGCGGACAGGCGATACGGAACTGGTTCTCCCGACTGGCACTACCCCGTGCAGAGCCCACCCCAGGCCCGGCCGGTGCAGCCCCGGCACGCCGCGCCACCCCGTCAGTTCCGCACGCTGCGGGGCTTCTTCCGCCGGCCGGACGCGCACCGGCGCAACTGGCTGCTGCTGATCCCGATCCTCGTACCGCTGTCGCCGTTCCTCTACAACCGGGTCGAGCCGACGCTGATCGGGCTGCCGTTCTTCTACTGGAGCCAGCTCGCCTTCGCGTTCCTGGCCAGCCTGGTCATCGCGTACGTGCACACCAGGGCGCGATGATGGGTGATCAGAAGGTTCAACTGATCGTCTTCACGCTGATCTTCGGGGTCGTCGCCATCATGGGCTTCGCGGCGTCCCGCTGGCGGCGCCCCAACGACATCCACAGCCTCGAGGAATGGGGGCTGGGCGGCCGGGCGTTCGGCAACTGGGTGACGTTCTTCCTGCTCAGTGGGGACGTCTACACGGCGTACACCTTCGTCGCCGTGCCCACCCTGGTGTACGGCGTCGGTGCCGCCGGATTCTTCCCGGTGCCGTTCCTGGTGATCGTCTACCCGATGCTGTTCGTGGTCCTCGCCCGTTTCTGGTCGGTCTGCCATGTGCACGGGTTCGTCACGCCGGCCGAATTCGTCCGCGCCCGGTTCGGCTCCAAGGGACTGGGCACCGGGATCGCCGTGCTCGGCATCGTCGCGACCATGCCGTACATCGCCCTGCAATTGATCGGCATCGAGGCGGTCTTCGAGGTGATGGGCCTGCCCAAGGGCTGGCCGTTGACCATCGCCTTCCTGGTGCTGGCGCTCTACACGTTCAACTCGGGGCTGCGCGGCCCGGCGCTCGTCTCGATCGTCAAGGACACGCTGGTCCTGTGGTCGGTGCTGTCCGTCATCATGATCGTGTCGATGATGCCGGGCGGCTGGGACCCGGTGTTCCGGCTGGCCGACGCGAAGTACGCCGCCACGGCCCGCCTCGACGACGGTCTGCTGCTCGCCCCGGAGAGCCAGCTCAACTACGTCACCCTGGCCCTCGGCTCGGCGCTCGCGCTCTTCCTCTACCCGCACACCCTCACCGGCGTGCTGGCCTCCCGCAACCGCGGGACGCTGCGACGGAATCTCGCCGTGCTGCCGCTCTACACCCTCACCCTCGGTGTGCTCATGCTGGTCGGGTTCGCGGCGATCTACAGCAGCACCTCGGCTGTGGGCGGGAACGCCAACACCGTCGTACCGCAATGGTTCAACGAGAACGCGCCCGCCTGGACGGCCGGCATGGTCTTCGCCGCCATCGGCGTCGGCGCCATGGTGCCGGCGGCGATCATGTCGATCGCCGCGGCGAATCTCTTCACCCGCGACATCTACCGGGTCTATCTGCGGCCGAACGCCAGCGCCAAGGAGGAGACGTACGTCAGCAAGACCGTCTCGCTGACCGTCAAGTTCGGCGCGCTGCTCGTGATCCTGCTGCTCAACACCCAGTTCGCCATCGACCTCCAGCTCATCGGCGGCGTGGTGATCATGCAGACGCTGCCGGCGGTGGCCCTCGGGCTCTACACGAACTGGTTCCACCGGTCGGCGCTGGCGTGCGGCATCGGGGCCGGGCTGCTCGTCGGGATCGTCATGCTGTGGCAGGTGCCGAAACTCGGCGGCGCCGACGGGCAGACCGTGGTGCGCGAGCACTTCGGCGGGTCGGCGTGGCCGCTGGAGACCATCGGCATCGACAGTGACGCCAGCATCTACGTCGGGATCGTGGCGCTCGCGGTCAACCTGATCGTCACGTTCGCGCTGACCCCGGTGTTCCGCAACTCCGGCGTGCCGGAGGGACGCGACGAGACCCATGACCACGACTACGTCGCCGACGAGGGCGACCCGACGATCCGCCGGATGACCGAGATCATCGACGGCGAGAAGGCGCCCGCACCGGTGTCCGCGCCGACGCTCGGCGCCCGGTTCACGCCCCTCGGGCAGCGGCGGCCGACGACGGGCCCACGTCCTCGATCGTGAGCTCGTAGTCGTAGCCGCAGGCCAGCGGGAAGTCCCAGCTCTGGAACCAGAGCAGCCGGTTGGCCTCCAGGTCGAGCACCTCGATGCCGAGGACGGCCGGGCCGCCGGCGTCGGGACTGCCGGCCTCCGGAGTGCTGATCCACGAGCGGTGACTGTCGGCGCCGTCGAACGTGCTCGACGAGAAGATCAGCGGGCCACGTACGAACGCGGCGTAGTCGGCGTAGTCGGCCTTCTCGCCGGACACCAGCAGGGCCGTCATGCCGTGCACGCCGGTGTAGGTGGCCTTGATGTCGGCGTGGCCCTCCGCGCAGAGGGTGTCCGCGTCGGCACTGCGCCGCTGGGTGGCGGTCCAGGTCACCTCGCCGGGCCCGGCAGCGCGGGGGAGGACCGCCTGCGCCGGTGCCGGGAGGAGCAGCGCGAGCAGCAGGCTCGCCGACACGGTGACTGAGGTGCGCATGGTCGCCTCCCGCGGGTGGTCGGTGGTGGTGTTCCAGACCACCATGCGGCCGCGATCCGGGGGCGGGATCAGCCGAAACCTGGCTGTTCGGCTGATCCCGGCCCGGTGTTCAGATCCGCGGGATCAGGGCCTTCGCGACCGACTTGGCGTCGGCCAGGTTCTGGGCGTCGGAGGCGCCGCGCGAGTAGACGTCGATCTGGACGGTGCCGTGCAGGACGTACAGGTGACCGGAATGGGTGTAGGCGTCGTGGCCCACCCCGTCGACCCACTCGGCCTCGTTGATCGTGATGTCGAAGTCCTCGGCGGTGGTGCGGCTCAGGAAGACGGCGAGCTGGCCGCCGGACTGCTGCCACTGGCAGTAGCGCGTCGCGTCACCGGCGGCGCCGCCGTCCTCGTCGATCTGGGTGATCTCGCGGTCGGTCAGATCGACGACCTCGGCCTCGGACAGCAGCGTGCACGGGTCCGGGAGGTCGCCGGCGTCCTTGACCGACGCCTTACCGGGGGCCTTCTCCTCCGCCGGGGCGGCCTTGCCGGTCGCCTTGACGTCACCCGTCGGGCCGGCTTCGCCCGTCGGCGTGGCTTTGCTCGTCGGCGTGGTGGAACCGATGTCGGAGACGCCGGCGGCGGCGCTGCCGAGCGCGCCGCATCCGCCGGTGAACGCGACGGCTACGACGGCGGTCAGGGCGACGAGGCGGTGCTTCATGGGTTTCTCCTGGTGAAGAAGTGAGGCGGTTGCCGTTGCCGGGAACGATCCGCCCACCCGCCAAAGAAACCCCAAAGACTCACTCCAGCAGGGCGTTCACCACCTCCGAAAGGGTCAGCGCGTCAGCCTCCCGGTAGATGGCGGCGCGTTCGGCCGTACCCAGTTCCGATCGTGCGGCCGCCTCGGCCGACTCCTTGTCGGCTACCTCGTCGGGGGTGAAGCCGGGTGCGCCGAGCGCGGCGCGTTCCCGTTCGGCGAGGGCCAGCAGGCGCAGGCCGCCGGCCGCGTCCCCGGCGATGATGTCCAACTGTGCGAGACCCTCGACGGCGTCGAGTTGACCCTCCGTGATGCCCAGGTCGGTGTAGATGGTGAGCGCGGCGAGCATCGCCTCCCGGGCCGTGGCGTGCCGCCCGCGCCGCCGGTCGGTGGTCGACAGGTTCGACAGCGCGGCCGCCTCCCCGCGCCGGTCGCCGAGCGCGCGGAAACCGCCGAGCGCCCGCGTGAACAGCGGCTCGGCCTCGTCGAGGCGGCCCATGCAGCGCAGCGTCCCGCCGGTGTTGTTGGACGCGGCGGCGATCATCCGCTGGTCGCCGGTCTCCTCGGCGGCCCGGATCGCCGCCTGCCCGAACTCCAGGGACGCCGGATAGTGCGCCTGCGCCTGCGCGGTGATCAGCAGGTTGTTGAGAGCGGCCAGCACCCCCACCCGGTCGTCGGCCGCACGGAACGTGGCCAGACACTGCTCACCGAGCGTGCGCGCCTGCGCGAGGTCACCGGAGTTGCGGGCCAGCGCGGCGGCCGCCCGCAGCGCCCGGCCACGGAGCGACGGTGCCGCCGACGGCGCGGCGTCCAGCGCGCGGCCGAGCCACTCCCGGCCCTCGATCATGCGCCCGGCGATCCACCAATACCACCACATTCCGGATGCGACGGTCAGGCCGCGTTCCGGGTCCCCGTCCCGCAGCGACCAGTCGATCACCGCCACGATCGTGTCGTGATCAGCGGCGATGCCGCTCAGCCAGGCGGTGTGCCGCGGCCCGTCCGACGGCGGCGGCACCGCGAGGCGACTCTCCCACAGATCGACGAGCCTCTGGTACGCGTGAACGCGCTCGTCACCGGTGAGACGTTCCCGCGCGTACGCCCGGATGGTCTCGATGAGCCGGTAGCGCCCGTCGCGCCACTCGACCATCGAACGGTCGACGAGCTGGGTCAGCGGGTCGAGGGGATCCTCGCCGTAGACGGCCTCGGCGGCGGCCGGGTCGAAGCCGCCGGCGAATACCCCGAGCAGGCGTAACAGGTCCTGCTGGGTGGGGTCGAGCAGGTCGTACCCCCAGTCGATCGCCGCCCGCATGGTCTGGTGCCGCGCCACCGGCGACCGGCCGGTCAGCAGGTCGAGCCGCCGGTCCAGCCGCGACATGATCTCGGCGAGCGGCAGCGCCCGCAGCCGGGCCGCGGCCAGCTCGATCGCCAGCGGCAGGCCGTCCAGCCGCCGGACCAGCTCCGCGGCGACCGCCTGCTCGGCCGGTGTGAGCCCGGCACCACCACGCGCGGCCGCGACCCGATCGGCGAGCAGCCGCACCGCATCCGCCTGCGGATCGGTCACCCCGGGTGACGGTGTGGTCAGGCCGCCCAGGGGGAAGACGACCTCGCCCGGCAGCCCGAGCTGCTCGCGGCTGGTCGCCACCATCCGAAGGCCGGGGCAGGCCGCAAGCAGGATGTGCGCCAGTTCGGCCGCTTCCACCCGGAGGTGCTCGCAGTTGTCCAGGATCATCAGCACACGCCCGCCCGCCGGCCGGGTCTCCGCCGCGGCCGTCCCCGTCGTGACGGTCGCCGTCACGGGACCCAACATCCGGCCGCTGATCTGGGCGATCACCGTGTCCAGGATGGAGATGCCGGGTTCCTCGCGGATTCCGGCGGCCGCGGCGACCCGGACCGCGAGCGGCCCGTCACGGTGCTCGGCGAGTTCGACGACGTGCACCGCGTCGTACTCGACCGCGACCTCCCGGGCCACCTCCAGACTGATCCGGGTCTTCCCGGCACCACCCGGCCCGACCACGGTCAGTAACCGCGCCTCCCCGAGGAGGCCGAGGAGCCGGTCGATCTCCGCGCGGCGCCCGATGAACCGGTTACGCTGCGCCGGCAGACCCGGCGCGGGCCGGTCCAGCGTCGGATCCTGGCGCCGCACGGCCGCCGCGAGCGCCTCCAGCTCGCCACCCGGCCGGGCACCGAGATCGTCGAGAGCCTGCACGGTACGCCCGAACGCGCCCAGCGCCTCCCCGGCACGACCCGACCGGTACAGGGCCAGCATGAGCAGCCGGGCCAGGCTCTCATCGGTGGGTTGCGCGGCGGCCCACCCGGCCAGCTCGGTGGCCGCCTCGACGTGCCGCCCCTGGTCGAGGGCCTGTCGAGCCCACCGCAGCCGGGCGGTCAGCCGTCTCTCGTTCAGCCGGGCCGCGTCCGCCGCCACGGACGGTCCCGCGGCCACTGCCGCATAGGCGTCCCCACGCCACAGCCCCAGATCGCCGTCGTCCTCGAATTCGGCGGCGTCGAAGCCGGCCCCGTCCAGATCGAGCCGATAGCCGCCCGGCGCCGTCCGGATCCGATCACCGACCACCTTGCGCAGCGCCGACACGTGCATCTGGAGGGTCGCGCCGGCCGTCGACGGCGCCCCGTCCGGCCACAGTTCGCCGAGCAGCCGTTCCACGGTGACCGGCCGCCCGCGGGCCGCCAGCAGAACGGCGAGAAGCGCACGCGGTTTGGGCGGCAGGGCCGGTTCGCCGGTGTCGGTGAGCACCCGTACCGGCCCCAGAACCTCGAACCGCAGCATCCGCCCGATGTTACGGGCCCCGGACCCCTCCACCGGGTCGCCCGGAAGTGTGGCGCGTCGACGGCCCCGTGGATCGCCGGTGCCGATCCACGGCCGCCGCGCGGAGGGATCAGAGCGGAGGGATCAGAGCAGGGTCACCGGATAGAGCTCGGTCCGGGCGATCGCAGCGTCCCGGTCGGCGGCGAGCGTGGCGCGGCGTGGATCGGCCAGGAATCCGTCGTAACCGGCCTGTCCGGCGAAGGCGATCAGCTGGGTCTCGTCCGGAGCACCCTCCGGGGCGCCCGGCAGAGTACGGGCCCGCTGGAGCACGTGACCGCCATGCTCGGCGAGCAGCGCCAGAACGGTGTCCTCGTAGGCGGCCATCGCGTCGGCCGCGCCCGGCCGGGCCCACAACAGCACGCACAGTCGGATCGTCACACCGCAGAACCCTAATGCTCCTTGATCTGTACGGTCACCGACCCCGCATGATCGTGATCGGGGTCGACCTCCAGCAGGTAGGTCCCGGACGCCGGCGGGGTGAACGTGATGGTCTCCCCGTCGGGGTCAGCGGCGGAGACGTAACTGCGCAGACCGACGTTGCCGGCGCCGTCCGGGGCGAGCAGGTCGAGGGCGGCACCCACCTCAGGGAGCTGGTCGGCGTGGACGACCACGTCGAGCCACTGGCCGGCGGTCACGTCGAAGCGGACGAACGCCCGGCCGCCCGGCTCGGGTGTCCGGGCGAGCACCGCCGGCCCGCCCACCTCGGCGGCGACCGTGGACGATCCGACCACCCGCACGGCGAACCGCCCGGTGGACAGGCCGTCCGGCTCGATCTGGACGGTGTGCGGGCCGGCCGACCGGGTGGTGAACGAGGTGTCCGTGAAGTCGTGGCGTACCCCGGCGCCCAGCGCCCCCGAGGCGATGGTCGTGCCGTGCGGCGAACGTACCGTGACGTCCGTGAGCCGCTCATCGGGTTCGAGGGCCTTGGTGGTGATCAGCGCGGTGAGCCGCTCGCCGGCCGCGGCCGGGACGGTGACGAAGCCGGGCCGGCCCGGCCGGTCGATGTCGAGTTCGACCGCGGGGCCCCCGACCCGGGCGGTCGCGGTGGCGGCTTCAAGGACGGCGACGTCCACCTTCCCCTTCGCCAACGGATCGGCATCCAGCCTGACCAGGTGCCGGCCGGTCCGGTGCACGGGGAAGCCGAGGACCGTCAGGTCAGTCTGTTCCTCGGAGCCGCTGCCGATCGTCCGGCCGTCGGATCCCTCGACGGTGAGCTGCACCGCATAGGTGTTCAGCAGGCCGGCGCCGCGGGCCACCACGAACAGCCGCCGCCCCTCGATCGCCGGGAAGGTCGCGGTGAGCTGCCGGCCGGGCCGGTCGAACGTCAGCGGCAGGTCCGGACCGTTCACGGTGATCGACTCGGGTTCGGCCGGCGACGTCAGGTAGACGGTCACCGTGCCGACGGCGTCGCCGGAGGCGGACATCTCCAGGGCGTATGTCCCGGTCGCCGGGGCCACGATATCCAGCTCCGGTGCGACGGAGCTGAGGCCGGGATCGTAGATCGTGCCCAGTTCCCGGCCGCCCGGCTCGTGGACGGCCAGCCGGACGTCCTGTTCGGGTGATGCGTCGTCGCTGCGCGCGACGACGGTGAACGGTTTCCCGGCGATCGCCGGGAAGGTGACGAAGACACGCTCGCCCGGCTTGCTGATCGACAGGGTGAGCGGCGGTCCGTCCATCGTCGTGGTCTTGCGGGTGGTGCCGACCAGCTGGAGAGTGCCGGTGCCGCCGGCCGGGTCCACCACCTCGGCGATGTAGACGTCGTCGGCCGGCGCGTCGACCCGGGCGAGGGAGACGGGTTCCCACCAGGCCGAGCGGGTGATCTCGGCGCCGTCCGCTGTGCGGATCACCACTTGGGGCGTGCTGTCGGCGGGCAGTGTTCCGCGGCGCAGCACGACGGTCAGGCGGTCACCGTCGGTCGCCTCGAACGTGGCGCGGTTCGCGCTGATCGGCTCCGCGTTCAGGATGAGGCGCTTGTCTTCGTACTCCCGCAGGGGACTCGACGCCGCGCCGGACAGCGTGACGACGACCATCGCACCGGTGAATGCCGCCGCAAGGCGGCGGAGAATCCGCACCTCAGAAACGCTAGGCGGTTTTCCGCCGGTCTGTGGACGTTTCGGCACGCTCGTCACTGCGGCTGAGGGTCAGACCCCGGCGGTACGGTTCGCGGGCCGCCGGGGAGAACGGCGGTCGATCGAGAACGGGGACGGCCCACGCGACAGCGGCGACAGCCAGCCGGGTTCTTCCGGCTGGTTCTGGCCGCTGTCTCCGGGGCCGTGAGACACCGGTGACAGCCAGCCGGGTCTTTCCGGCTGGTTCTGGCCGCTCTTTCGAGGGCCGTGAGACAGCGGTCAGGACCAGCCGGACAAGAGCGGTGCCCAACGGTAAGTGGGCGCTCCCGTTCATCACCGTGTCGGGGGTGCTCAGCAGCGCCTCGATTCATGCGCCAGCTGAGGTCGGTCCTCCCTTCTACGGGGAGGTGCGGTCGGTGGCGGACAGGGCCGGCCGCCGGAGGTGCGGGATCGGTCGCCGTGGGTGCCGTGGCCGGGTGTCCCTCAGCGTGGGGTGAAGCAGGCGTCGACCACCGCGGGGGACACCTCAGCGAGGGTGGAGGGCTGCCAGCGGGGCCGACGGTCCTTGTCGATGATCTGGGCGCGGATCCCCTCGGCGAGATCGGGTAGCCGCAGCAGCGCCGCCGACAGGCGGTACTCCTGGTCGAGAGCCTGCCGGAGGTCCGGCATGCCGGCCGCGGACCGCAGCGACCGCAGGGTCACGACCAGCGACGTCGGCGATTTGGTGGTGATCTCCTTGGCCGCCGCCTGTGCCCCGGGCGCCGGGGAGGACGCGAGGCGGCCGACGATCGCGGTGACGTCGTCGCCCGCGTAGCAGTCGTCGATCCACGCACGGGCGCCGGCGAGGTCGCCCGGTGGGGGAGAGGCGGCGAACGCGGCCACCACCTCGGCGGCATCGCCGGTCTCCAGGGCGGCTGCCAACTCGTCGAGGCGTGCGGACGGGACGAACACGTCGGCGAGACCGGCGGCCACGGCGTCGGCGGCGCCGATCGTGCCGCCGGTCAGTGCGAGATGTGTGCCGAGTTCGCCGGGGGCGCGGGCGAGGAGCCACGATCCGCCCACATCGGGGTGGAAGCCGATGCCCACCTCGGGCATCGCCAGCCGGGAGCGTTCGGTGACGACCCGCAGCGACGCGTGCGCGGAGACGCCGATGCCGCCGCCCATGACCAGGCCGTCCATGAACGCGACGACCGGTTTCGGATACTCGGCGAGTTCGGCGTTGAGCCGGTACTCGTCGGCCCAGAAGTCCAGCGATCCGGTGCCGCCGGAGACGGCGTCGGCGTGCATGGCCCGCAGGTCGCCTCCGGCGCACAGGCCACGCGGCCCGGCGCCGCTGATCAGCACGGCCCGCACCCGGTCCGTTTCCGACCAGCCGGCGAGCGTACGCCGCAGGATGCCGACCATCTCGGCGGTGAGGGCGTTGATCGCCGCCGGCCGGTTGAGGATGAGCCGGCCGAGCCCGCCGGTCACCTCGGCGCGGACGGGCGGATCGCTCGATGCGGACATGCCCTCGATCTTCCACCGACATCGCTCACGTACCGGGACCGGGGTGACCCCGGTCGGTCCCACGATCGTCGCCGGACGTCCCGGGCCGTCGGGCGGTGCAGGCTCGCTGCCGAACGTCCCGGACCGTAGGGCAAGTGCGTCGGGTGGTATCGGTCATGGACGGCGGGCGGGATGAACAGGGCCCGTGGCCGGTGTCCGGGGAGGGCTCAGACCACGGTGTGGGTGAATGCGTCGGTCAGCGGCCCGCCGGAGCGGCGCAGTGTCGCGAGGGCCCGGCTGGCGCGGCTCTTCACCGTTCCGGCGGAGCAGTCGAGCTGGGCGGCGATCTCCTGTTCGGAGAGACCCGCCCAGTAGCGCAGCACCAGCACTACCCGCTGGCCGGCCGGCAATTCGCGCAGGGCGGCCAGGACCACCTCGGTGGTGTCCCGGACGTCGAAGGCGTCGACCTCGGTGGCCCGGTCCGGTGGTGCGGCGGCGGGTAGCTCGCGACGCCACAACCGGCGTCCGGCGCGCCACGCGGCTCGTACCATGACCTGTCTGGTGTAGCCCTCCGGATCGCCGTCCGGATGCAACCGCTGCCAGGCGCGGTGGGTTTTGACCAGCGCCTCCTGGGCGAGGTCCTCGCCGTGGCCGCGGTCGCCGGTGAGCAGGGTGCCGTAGCGGACGAGCGCCGGGTAGCGGGCGCCGACGAACACGGCGAATCCGTCGTCGGTCACCGTGCACCGATCCCGAAGATCGTCATCAGTTCGGTGATCGTGGCGTCGTCGAGGCGGACCCGTCCGCCGTGTGAGGAGACCGCCTCCTGGCAGGCGCCGAGCGAGATCACCACCCGGAAGACGGTCGGGTCCGACGGCTCGTAGGACTGCGTCTGCGCGTCGGGCAGGAACGTGATCTGGGCCGTCTGCTGTGAAGCGTTGGCGCAGGCGTCCGCATTCTCCACCACGTCGGTCTGGGCGCGCAGGACCTGGAGGAGCCGGGTGATCGAGGCGTCGCCGGTCAGTTCCCCGACCACGCCGGGTCCTGAGAAGGTCGCGTGGGGTCCGGAGAAGGTCGCGACGGACCCGGAGAAGTAGGCCCGGGCAGCGGTCTCGGGCAGGGTGAGGACACCTGCGCTGATCGGGGCGGTCCGCGTCGGCCTGATCAACTGCCGGTAGGCCTGGTTGTCGGCGAACAGGCGGTACGTGACGAGGGACCACGGCATCACCATCACGCTGCGATACTGCACCTGGTTCGTCCGCGGGTGCCGGTCGCGGGTGCTCGGGCCGAGCCAGGCCGGTTCGCCGCCGGGCAGGGTGATCGTCGCCGGTGGGGCGTCGGTCATCCGGACGGTACCGTCGTCGTCCCGCTCGCGGGTGCCCGTCCGGTCGACGGTGCGGTCGCCGGACCCGAACACCTCCACGCCGACCAGGCAGTCGCCGGCCTCGGCGTTGACGACGACCACGACGTCCTCTCCGGCGGCCGGGTCGCACTGCGCCTTCCGGGGGCCGTCGAGGGCCTGCCAATCCTCGGGGATCTGCATCTCCAGGGTTCCGGCGACCATCCTGCCGTCCACGATCCGGGGTACCGGCGGGGTGCCGGCGACCCGGCCGGCTGTCCTCAGCGGTGCGGTCCGCTCCGCGTCCGCCCTGTTCAGCACCAGACCACCGGCGGTGATCGCGCCGACGGCCAGCACCGCCGCCGTCATCCCCGCCGTGGCCCGCCGCCGCGCCGTGCGCTCACGTCGCAGGATCGATCCCACCGGGTCCGCGTCCCGTGGTTCGAGCGGGCCGACCGCGTCGTCGAGCAACTGTCCGAGCCGTTCTGTCATGTCCGCTCCGTTCGGGTCCTTCGTCACCCTCCCAAAGACATCGACCGCCGGAATGGTTCCACAGCATCGGGTGGGCGCGGGCGGTTCGCGTACTTCGACGATCAGTGACCGGTATGGTTGCGGCGGCGGAAAGAGATCGCCGCTCGCGGCGGACTGTGAGGACAGGGTGCCTGACCGCGACCCGATGAGCGCCGGCCACGAGGCGGCGATCGAGCACGCCTATCTGCTCATCGAGGCTGCCCAGGGGCACAACGACGCGGCCGCGGTGGAGCGGGCCGAGCATGAGGCGCGGGCCTGTGGCTGGGAGGACGTGCGCCTTCTCCTGCACATGGCCCGGTCGCTGGCCTGCCTCGAGGACGGGGTCGACGACACCGAGCACGTCAACGCGATGCTCGACACGGCTCTGCTGCTGGGTGATCCGGACCTGCTCGCGCTGTCGGTGGCCCTCAAGGCGCTGCGCTGTGCCGCCCGGCGCCGGCTCGCGACGACCGGGGAGTCGGCGGCCGCGCTGCTGGTGGAGGCGGTGGTGCTGCTCGACGAGGCGGACGGCGACGGCCTGTTGGTGCACCGGGCCAACGCGCTGATCGAGGTCGCCTGTGTCGCCCACGAGCTGGGGTTCTGGGAGCTGGCGCAGGAGTATTACGAGCTCACCGGGCAGGCGCTCGCCGTGCCGGAGACCCGCTGGGCCGCGACGATCCGCCGGCAGGCGCGGGTGGTGTCGATCAACTCCTTCGACCTGGCGCTGGACTGGGCGAGTTGCCTGGCCGCGATCGGCCAGTGGGAGGGGGCGGCCGCCCGGGCCCGCACCGCGCTGGCGATCGGCGACCCGACCGATCCGGGGTGGCCACCGGGCTGGGTGGTGGAGGTGCACGGCATGCAGCACCTGCTGGCCGCGATCGCCGGGGATCCCGCCATGCCGGCGGAGGGCCGGGTCGCGGCGCTGGGCGGGGCGTTCACCGCGGCCCGCGAGGGGGACGCCGAAGCCGCGGCGCGACTGGCCGGGCAGGCCGGCGACGACGTCGGCATCCCGCTGCCGAACGGCACGAAGCTGCTGCGCCTGTCGCTCGCCGCGAAGCGGCCGGGAACCAACCCCGAGGCCATCCGGTACGGCGACGAACTGGCCGTACTGCGCTGGAACGACCGGCTGGACCGGATGTCCGGCATGCGCGACGCGATCGCCGTGGAGCGCCGCCGCCGCGACCACGAGCAGTTGCGCCGCGACCTGGTGGTGGACGAGCTGACCGGCCTGGCGAACCGTCGCGGCTACCAGGCCTATCTCTCGGGGCTGGGGGAGCGGACCGGGCCGGAGGAGAGGCCCGACGAGCAGGCGTACGCCGTCATGATGATCGACGTCGACCATTTCAAAGCGGTCAACGACGGGTTCGGCCATGACGTGGGTGACCTCGTGCTGGCCCGGCTGGGGCAGATCCTGGCGCTGCACGTGCGCCCGGTGGACCTGGCGGCCCGGATGGGCGGTGACGAGTTCGTGGTCATCCTGGCCGACGTGCACACCGGGATCCCGACGTCCCGGGCGCAGCAGATCCTGGAGGCGGTCCGCACACATCCGTGGGACGACATGGCCGCGGGGCTGAACGTGTCGGTGAGCATCGGCGTGCATCACGGCAGCCGGCGCGAGCTGCCCGCGCTGTTGACCGACGCGGACCGCAGCCTCTATCACGCCAAGCACGACGGACGCGGCCGGGTCTGGGCAGACTGACCAGCGAACAGGGCCGAAGACCTGCTGTTCTGAGCAATCTGTCCGGCGGAAAGTGAACTTGTTGTGCAGTGACCGGCGTCTCGTAAAGCTGGGGGCATCGCAAGGCCGCCGAAGGGAGCGCCGATGTCCGTCAACGACACGCTGACCAGCGAGGAACGTCTCGCGGAGCTTGATCTCGACACTCTCAAGCAGCTGGTGGGGCTGGTCGAGTACGACTCCGCCGGTGACCCGTTCCCGGTGACCGGGTGGGACGCGATCGTGTGGGCGGTCGGCAACGCCACCCAGACCGCGCACTTCTTCCAGTCCGCCTTCGGGATGGAGCTGATCGCCTACTCCGGACCGGAGACCGGCAACCGCGACCACATGTCGTACGTGCTGAAGAGCGGCGCCATCCGGTTCGTGATCAACGGTGGCGTCGACCCGGACAGCCCGGTGATCGCCCACCACGCCGTGCACGGTGACGGCATCACCGACATCGCTCTGACCGTCCCGGACGTGGACAAGTGCATCGAGCACGCCCGCGCCCAGGGCGCCACCGTCCTCGAGGAGCCGCACGACGTCTCCGACGAGCACGGCACGGTCCGGATCGCCGCCATCGCCGCCTACGGGGACACCCGGCACACGCTCGTCAACCGGGTGCACTACTCCGGCCCGTACCTCCCGGGTTATGTCGCCCGGACCTCGGCGCACCGCAAGCGGCCCGGCGCGCCGAAGCGGATCTTCCAGGCTCTGGACCACATCGTCGGCAACGTCGAGCTGGGCGCCATGGACCAGTGGGTGGACTTCTACAACCGGGTCATGGGCTTCACGAACATGGCCGAGTTCATCGGTGACGACATCGCCACCGACTATTCGGCGCTGATGAGCAAGGTCGTGGCGTCCGGCAACCACCGGGTCAAGTTCCCGCTGAACGAGCCGGCGCTGGGCAAGAAGAAGTCGCAGATCGACGAGTACCTGGAGTTCTACCGCGGGCCGGGCGCCCAGCATCTGGCGCTGGCCACCAACGACATCCTGCGGGCCGTGGACGCGCTGGTCGAGGAGGGCGTGGAGTTCCTGGCGACGCCGGACTCGTACTACTCCGACCCCGAGCTGCGCGCACGGATCGGTGAGGTGCGGGTGCCGATCGAGGAGTTGCAGAAGCGCGGCATCCTGGTGGACCGGGACGAGGACGGCTATCTGCTCCAGATCTTCACCAAGCCGACCGGTGACCGGCCTACCGTGTTCTTCGAGCTGATCGAACGGCACGGGTCGCTCGGGTTCGGCAAGGGCAACTTCAAGGCGCTGTTCGAGGCGATCGAGCGCGAGCAGGCCAAGCGCGGCAACTTCTGATCGCGGGAGGGCGACGATGGCTCATTACCAGAAGGCGGGCCACGTCCCGCCCAAACGGCACACCCAGCACCGCGACCCCGACGGCCGGCTGTATTACGAGGAGCTGATGGGGGAGGAGGGCTTCTCCTCCGACTCGTCGCTGCTCTATCACCGGCACGTGCCGTCGGCGGTCGTCGGCGCCCGCATCTGGCAGCTGCCCGACCAGTCGACCGAGGCGAACCAGCCGCTGCTGCCCCGGCACCTGCGCCTGCACGAACTCTTCGACGGCGAGGAGTGGAAGTCGTGCGACGCGGTCCGGGACCGGCGGCTGGTCCTCGGCAACGCCGACGTGCGGATCGGGTACGCGGTGGCCGGCACCGCCTCCCCGCTGTACCGCAACGCCACCGGTGACGAGTGCGTCTACGTCGAGGCCGGGACTGGCACCGTCGAGACGGTCTTCGGTGATCTGGTCGTCGGGCCGGGCGACTACGTCCTCCTGCCCCGGGCCACCACCCATCGGTGGGTGCCGTCGGGGGACGTGCCGCTGCGGCTCTACACGATCGAGGCGAACAGCCACATCGCCCCGCCGAAGCGTTACCTGTCCCGGTACGGGCAGTTCCTCGAACACGCGCCCTATTGCGAGCGCGATCTGCGTACCCCCGATGCCCCTCAGGTCGTCGAGGGGGAGAACGTCGAGGTCTACATCAAGCATCGGGGCGACGGGCCGGCCGGGCTCGCCGGGACCGTGCACGTGCTGCCGCACCACCCGTTCGACGTGGTCGGCTGGGACGGGTGCCTGTACCCCTATGTCTTCAACATCGCCGACTTCGAGCCGATCACCGGCCGTATCCACCAGCCGCCGCCGGTGCACCAGGTCTTCGAGGGCACCAACTTCGTGATCTGCAACTTCGTGCCGCGCAAGGTCGACTACCACCCGCTGGCCGTGCCGGTGCCGTATTACCACTCCAACGTCGACAGCGACGAGGTCATGTTCTACGTGGGCGGTGACTACGAGGCCCGCAAGGGTTCCGGGATCAACGTCGGCTCGGTGTCGCTGCATCCCGGCGGGCACTCGCACGGGCCGCAGCCGGGGGCCGTCGAGGGCAGCCTCGGGGCGGAACGGTTCGACGAGCTGGCCGTCATGGTCGACACGTTCCGGCCGCTCGGGCTCGGCGAGGCCGGACGGCTCTGCGACGATGGCGTCTACGCCTGGACCTGGGCACGGAACTCGTGAGCGCCCTGTTCGCGGGGCTCTTCGACGACGCGGCGATCTTCCCGCCCGGGAACCTGCCGATGCCCGAGGCCGTTTCCGCCCACCGGGCCCGGCAGGGCTCGCCGCTGGTCGGGCCGTTCGTCTGCTCACTCGCGCGGTTCGGTGAACTGGCCGGGGCGGCGGCGGGCGGGCCGGCCGTCACGGTGTCGCTGGTGCTGCCCGGGCCGGTCGGCGAGCTGCCCGCGGCCGAGGGGCTCGAGGTGGTCGCGGTGGAGGGGCCCGGGCTCACCGCGGGCGGAACGCTCACCACGTACACCGAGATCCCCTGTGGCGAGGTCACCGCGGCGCGCGTCGCGGCCCTGCGCGAGGCCGGCCTGCGTCTCAAGATCAGGACCGGTGGGGTACGCGCGGACGCGTTCCCCAGCGAGGCCGAGCTGGCCGGCGCGATCTGGGCCGCAGTGCGCGGCGGCCTCGCGTTCAAACTGACCGCCGGCCTGCACGACCCGATCCGCCACCGCGACCCGGTGACCGGTTTCGAACACCACGGCTTCCTGAACGTCCTGCTCGCCACGGCGCGTGCCCTCCAGGGTTACGAGATCGAGCGCGCGCTGGCCGACCAGGACGGCAGGCGGGTCGCGGCCGCGGTCGCCGGTATCGACGAGGTGCTGGCCAAGGCGGTCCGGCACCACTTCATCAGTTTCGGCACGTGCAGTGTCAGCGAGCCCGTCGACGGCCTGCGACGCTACGGACTCATCTCGGAGGCAACGCTGTGACCTGGCTCGACATCCCGGCCGGCCACCCGTTCGGCGTCGCCGCCCTGCCCTACGGCGTGTTCAGCACCCCCGCCGACCCGCACCCGCGGACCGGTGTCGCGATCGGTGACCTGGTCATCGACCTGCCGGCCACCGTGCGCCGCCTGGCTCCGTCGCTGGCCGGCGCGGTCGCCGGACCGTCGCTCGACGCGCTGCTCGCCGCCGGGCCGCGCACCTGGGCCGAGCTGCGCGGACTGCTGACCACCTGGGTCACCGACGAGGTGCACCGCGAGTACCTGGTGCTCCACGACGACGCGATCATGCGTATGCCGTTCACGGTCGCCGACTACGTCGACTTCTACGCCTCCGAGGAGCACGCCACCAACCTGGGCCGGATGTTCCGCCCCGACCAGGCGCCGCTCACCCCGAACTGGAAGCACCTGCCGATCGGTTACCACGGTCGCGCCGGGACGGTCGTCGTCTCCGGCACCGAGATCGTCCGGCCGTCCGGCCAGCGCCGCACTCCGGACGGGGAGATCACCTTCGGCCCGTCGCGGCGGCTCGACATCGAGGCGGAGCTCGGCTACGTCGTCGGGACCGGATCCACCCTCGGCGAGCCGGTCGAACTCGGCGCCTTCGACGAGCACGTGTTCGGGGTGTGCCTGGTCAACGACTGGTCCGCCCGCGACATCCAGGCCTGGGAGTACGTTCCGCTGGGCCCGTTCCTCGGCAAGAGCTTCGCCACCTCGATCTCCCCGTGGATCCTGCCGCTGGCCGCGCTGGAGCACGCCCGGGTCGCCCCGCCGGAGCGGACCGTGCCGCTGCTGCCCTATCTCGACGACGAGAAGGCACAGCCGTGGGGCTTCGACATCCGCCTGGAGGTCAGGCTCAACGGGCACGTCGTGTCGCAGCCGTCGTTCGCCGGCATGTACTGGACCGGCGCGCAGATGCTCGCCCACATGACCGCCAACGGCGCCTCGCTGCGCACCGGCGACCTGTTCGCGTCCGGCACGATCAGCGGCGGCTCACCCGGTTGTCTCATCGAACTGTCGTGGAACGGCACCAAGCCGCTGCGCCTGCCGGACGGCTCGGAACGGACCTTCCTCGACGACGGGGACGAGGTCGTGATCAGCGCGATCGCACCGGGGCCGGAGGGTTCGGTGATCGGCCTCGGTGCGGTGGCCGGCCGGGTCCGTTCACCCCTTGCGGAGTAAAAAACCGGAAATTCCATGTTGATCTCGAACTGTCTGCGGCCGGGGTCCGTGTCCTGTCCCGACGGTGGACGGCTCCGCCCATCGTCACGACATGACGGTGGGCTGCTCCGCCCACCCGAGCAGGCAGGGGAAAGTCATGCTCACCAACCGTTCCCGGATCCGTGCCGTCGCGGCGGTCGGCCTCGCCGCCGCGTTCGGCGCCGTCACCACGGCCGGCCCGGCATCCGCAGGCGTGCACAGCGACAGCCCGACGACGAACGCGCGCCCGGTCGCCGTGCCGCTGATCCCGAAGGACATCAAGCCGCCGGCCGGGTCCAAGATGGTCGGCGCGTACATCGTCGTCAGCGGCACCCAGACCTACACCTGTGTGGTGCCGGCGGGTGCGGCGGCCGGCGCGTTCACCGGCTCCTCGGTGCCGGAGGCGCAGCTCCTCGGCACCGGCGGGCGGATCCACCACTTCGGCGGCCCGAGCTGGCAGTCGGTGCGCGACGGCTCGCTGGTCACCGCGTCCCGGGCGGCCTCGTCGACGGTCGAGGGTGCCATCCCGGAGCTGCTGCTCAAGGTCGAGACGCACACCGGCAAGGGCGTGCTGAGCCGGGCGGACTTCATCAACCGGCTGCGGACCTCCGGCGGGGTCGCCCCGGCCGGCAGCTGCACCGCCGGGCAGAAGGCGTCCGTTCCGTACGGCTCGATCTATGTCTTCTGGGACGCTCCGGCGGTCTAGGTTTCCGGTGCGGCCCGGCGGCGTCGCGCCGCCGGGCCGTTGCGCCCTACTGCCAGACATAGACCTTCGACGGTACGGCCACCGCGGCGCTCGCGAACCTGTTGTTCACGGTGCGTGCCTCGGTGGCGTTCGGGTTCGGGTTGGTGCAGTTCACCGGCGCGCTGCTGCCGGACATCAGGTCGGCGCACAGCCCGGTCCGCCGGTCCGGGAGGCCGAGCAGGTGACCGAACTCGTGGGCCGCGATGCGGGGCGGGTGATACCCCTGGTTGACGGCCTGGCGGCCCATGTACCAGGAGCCGTTGCCGAGTGAGCTGGTGTAGGCGCGCGGCCAGCCGTTGTCCGCGTAGACCCGGATGTTCGGGGTGCGGCCGGCGGTCACCGGGAGCAGGCGCACGTTGGTGACGCTGTTGTTCCAGATCTGGGCGCCCTGGTCGACGACGGCCTTGAACTCCTGCGCCTGGCTCGCGTCGTAGTACAGGATGCGGGGCGCCGCGGTGGCGGGGGCGGCGGTGACCGCCTGGACTCCGCCGAGGGCGAGGACGGCGAAGACGGCCGCCGCGATCTTGCGGATCAGCATGGCTTCCTCCGGGGAACGGGGGTAGGGACCCTCCCTTTCTATAGAAAAACTTCGATGAATACGGCATATCGGTTCGGCCCTCTGCCGCGCATGATGCCTGTCTCTGGTAGGAAAGGGCGTGCCCGAACGCGAGGTCGACGTGCTCACCGTGCGCTGGTATGAGCGCGCCGCCGGCTCCCCCGACGTCGTCACCCGCTGGCTGGCGGCCGCCCGGGAACACCTGCCGGAGGCGATGCCCCGCCGGTTCGGCGACGTGGAGCCCTTGCGCGGACGTCTCGACCGCGACGGCGAGGATGGCGTCCGGCGCGCTCACGAGCGGGCCGGCACGCTCTTCTTCCTGGCCGGCACCCCACCGGTGTACTCGTGCTCGCTGTCGGCCGGCAAGCCCGGACACTTCGGCCCGACCGTCGCGCACAGCCTGACCGCGGTGCTGGCGCCGGACGACGAGCGGGTGCGACGGTTCGCGCTGGCCCTGACCCATCCGCAGACGGTGTTCGTGTCCGCGTCGGTGGACGCGCAGACCCTCGATCGCGGTGAGCTGTGGGGCGGCCCGGACCGTCAGCCGTTCCTCGCCCCGCTCGGCGACTGGCTCGGATTACCGCCGCGGCCGCCGGTCTGGTGCTGGATCGGCCCCGCCTACACCCGGCTTGTCCGCCGCCGTGTCGAGGGCGCGGAGATCGCGGGCGGGCTGCTGTGGACCGGTGGCCCGTGGGTGGGCGAACGGCTGTGGGCACGCCTGTCCGAGGTGGATCCGGCCCGCCGTCATGCCGTCCGGATGCCGGGCGGGCTGCGCCGTAACCTGCTGCGCATGCTGCTCAGTGCGCGCCGGTGACCGTGGGCCCTGATGGGCGGGCTCGCCGCCCTCTCCGCGCTGCCGGCGTGCTTCGCGCTCTGCCGGCTGCCGGCGGACTCCTCGCGCTCTGCCCGCTGCCGGCGGACTCGTCGCGCTCTACTCGCCGTCCGCGGGCCGGAAGCGGAACGCCCGGAAGGCGTAGCCGTCCTGGCCGGCGGCCTCGAACTCGAGCTCGACCTTCTGGCCGGCGGTGAACGTCGCATAGCCGCGGACCGTGGCGTTGCTGCGGTGCGCCCAGCATCCGCCCGGCGTCTCGGTCGAGTCGAGGACACCCCAGCCCTCGTCGTCGTGCCACTCGCGGACGAACGCGGTGATCACCATCGGGGTGGCTCCTAGGTCCGGAACGGCTCGACGTGGCTCCACTCCCAGGTGGCGCGACCGGTGTCGATGTAGTCGCGGATCACCGGCTCCAGTGGGTCGAGTTCGACGCCCGGCGGCACGTCGATCACGACATGCCGGTCGCCGCTCCACTCGCAGCCCAGGCCCATCTGCTCGACGGTCGCCTCCACGCCGGCCCGCAGCGCCGCGGCATCCTCTTCGGAGCACGTGGCGAAGTGCAGGCGGAAGGCCTGGTGGCCGGAGGACCGGAGCAGCCGCCGGACCCGGCGCCGGTGGTTGTCCAGTCCGACGACGTCGTTGAGGGCCAGGCCGTAGGCGCGGAACGGGACGCAGGCCATCGCCGCGGTGGTGCCGGACGGTGGGGTGATCCAGACCTGCTCCATCTCGCCGGGCAGCCCGAACGGCTCGAGGTCGATCATGGCGGTGATATTGGACGGCGCCCGGCGCAGGGGCGCCTCGTGAACGATGTATCGCATGTAGGAATCCCAACCCGCAGTAGCTGCTAATAGCGAGCATATAGGACAAATTGGTCAATCAAGGTGCACTTGGCTCCACCGTGCTCGGTACCCTGCCGGCATGTGCCGACGGACCTCGCGGCGAAGAATCGGTTCATGACCCGCCACGCGCTCGCCGCGCCACGGTGTGCCTGCCTCGTGCTGTTCACGGCCGCCGGATTCGCGTACTCCCTCGTGATGTTGATCTCCGTGACCCTCGTCGTGCCGTTCCCCGCGGCGGCGGCCGGCCAACAGCGGCTCGTCGCGCTCGCCCGGCGGCTCGCCCGCGGCTGGACCGGCATCGACGTGCCGGACGTTTCGCGGACGCCGCCGCCCCTGCCGCAACGTCGGGCCGACGGCTGGTATGCGCATGGCGTCACGCTCTACCGGTCCCCCCGGACCGCCCGCTGGATGTCCGCCATCGATCACTACGGCAACGATCCGGCCGCCGCCGTCGAGTGGCGATGGCTCACCCTGGCGCCGTTCACCTGCGCCGTCCCGGTCCTGCTGCCGCCCGCGCTGATCGCGGCGGGCCTCCTGGCGCTGCGCGCCGGACCGTGGGGCTGGCTTGCGGCAGGCGGCGCTGTCACCGCGGCGTTGCTGGTCGCGCCCACTTCCCTGCGCTGGTACGGCCGAAGCACCCGAGTCCTCCTCCAGGAGCGTGCCCGCCCGGCCCGCACCGGGTGGATCAGCCGTGCCTGGACCGCCACCTGGCGCCTCGGCGGCCTGGCCGGGCTGCATCTGGCCGGGCTCGGCGTGGCCCTGCTGACCTTCGTCACCACCGTCGTGTCCTGGGGCGGCCTGCTCCTGGCGGTCACCACCCTCACCCGCCCGGTGACCGAGATGTACCGGCGCCAGGCGCATCGCTGGACCGGTGTGGCCCTGCCCAGCCCGTACCGCCCGCTCCCTCCGCCGCCGGTCCCCGACGAGGACGGCACCTACCGCATCGGCCGCACCCTCTACGCCGAACCCGGCACGGCCGCCGGCCTCCAGCGGCACCGTTGGGTCAGCCACGACCCGGCGACCTGGCGCGACCAGCTGTGGGCGTGGGGCGCCCTGGTGTGGGCCCCGCTGACCCTGCTCCCGGCCCTGCTGATCTGCGCCGGTTTCTTCGGCCTGGTCTGGCAGCCGATCACCTGGGCGCCGTGGGCGGTGCCGATCGGCCTGTTCACCGGTCACTGGATCACCCCGTTCTACCTGTGGCACGCTCTCGTTCACGGCGGTGTCGTCCCGGCCGGGATCCCCGGCTGGACCAGCGTGCCGGCCGGCCTGCTCCTCGCCCTGCTCGGACTGGCCCTGGCCGCGCCGCTGACCCGGGCCCGCATCCGGTGGGACGCCCTGCTGCTGCGCCCGACCACCGCCACCGTCCTGGCCGGCCGCGTGGAGCAGCTGAGCACCCGGCGTGCTGACACCGCTGACGCGGCCGCCGACGAGTTGCGCCGGATCGAACGCGATCTGCACGACGGTGCGCAGGCCCGTCTCGTCGCCGTCGGTCTCGGTCTCGGCGCGGTCGCCCGTCTCCTGGAGACCGACCCGGTGCGGGCCCGGCAACTGCTCACCCAGGCCCAGGAGACGTCCGCGACCGCCCTGGCCGAACTGCGCGACCTGGTCCGTGGCATCCACCCGCCGGTCCTCGCCGAACGCGGCCTCACCGCCGCCGTCCGCGCGATCGCGCTCGACACGCCGCTGCCGGTCGTCGTCGAGACCGACCTGCCCGGCCGCCTCGACCCGGCCGTCGAATCGGCCGTCTACTTCGCCGTCTGCGAAACCCTCGCCAACGCCGCCCGGATCGCCGCCACCGTCACCCTCACCATGCACCACCGGGACGGGCTGCTGCGTATGGTGGTCACCGACGACGGCCCGGGCGGCGCCGATCCGTCGGCCGGGACCGGCCTGCGCGGCATCATGCGGAGGCTCAGTGCCTTCGACGGCACGCTCACCCTGCACAGTCCCACCGGCGGTCCGACCGTAGTGATCATGGAGGTGCCGTGCGCGTTGTCCTCGCCGAAGACCTCCACCTCCTGAGGGACGGGCTCGCCCTGCTCCTGGAGAGCCACGGTTTCACCATCACCGCCGCGGTCGCCGACGGCCCGTCCCTGCGCGACGCCCTCACCCGTCATCGTCCCGACGTCGCCGTGGTCGACGTGCGCCTGCCACCCACCTTCACCGACGAGGGCCTCCAGATCGCCCTCGAAGCCCGCCGCGCCACACCCGGCCTGCCGATCCTGGTGCTGTCCGCCCACGTCGAACAGCTCTATGCCCGCGAACTCCTCACCGACGGCGCCGGAGCCGTTGGTTACCTCCTCAAGGACCGCGTCCTCAACGGCGACCAGTTCGCCGACGCGGTCCGCCGGGTCGCGGCCGGCGGCACCGCCATGGACCCCCAGGTCATCGCCAAGCTCCTGAACGCGGGCGGCGCCAACACTCCGCTGTCCCGCCTCACCCCGCGCGAACGGGAGGTCCTCGAACTGATGGCCCAGGGGCGCTCCAACGCGGCGATCGCCCAGCGCCTGTTCCTGAGTGACAGCGCGATCAGCAAACACATCGCCGCCGTCTTCGCCAAGCTGGGCCTGCCCATCTCGGACGACGACAACCGCCGGGTGATGGCCGTCCTGGCCTTCCTCAACGCCTCCTGATCCGCTGCGCGCTCGCCGTCCGGCGTGCCGTGCGTTCAGACGGTCGGGACCGTTCCGCCGTCGATCACGTACTCGGCGCCCACGATGGCCGAGGCGCGGTCCGATACCAGGAACCCGACCAGGTCGGCGATCTCCCCGGTGGTGGCGAACCGGCCCAGGGGTACGCCTCCGAGCGAGTCGTAGATGTTCTGCCTGGCCTGTTCGCGGCTGATCCCGTTGCCCTCGGCGATCCGGTCCACGAATCTCTCGTAGGCCTCCGTCTCGATCCCGCCGGGGCTGATCGCGTTGACGCGGACGCCGCGCGGGGCGAGCTCGTTGGCGAGCCCCTTGCTGTAGGTGCGCAACGCGGCTTTCGCCGCCGCGTAGGCCAGGGACGCCTCGTACTGAGGGAGTTCACGCTGGATCGAGGTGAAGTGCAGTACGACCGCCGACCCGGACGCGATCATCGCCGGCAGGAGGGCCCGATCGAGCCGTACCGCTCCGAGGAGGTTCAGGTTCAGCTCGATCATCCACTGCTCGTCGGTGATGACCGCGAACCCGCCGGACGGCGTCGAGGCACCTCCGACGACGTGCACCAGGATGTCCAGTGCGCCGCCGGTCTCGGCGATCCGGTCGGCCACCGCCTTCGCGCCCTCGACCGTCGAGGTGTCGGCCTCGATGAAACCGGTCGGGGTGCTCGTACCCCTCGGGCATCGTCCGGGCCGTCACATGGACGTCGGCGCCCATCTCCCGCAGTCGCTCGACGACGGCCTTGCCGGACCCCTTCGATCCGCCCGTGACCAGCGCCCGGCGCCCATCGAGACGATCGCGGTCTGCAGTGGGCATGCTCTCTCCTCTGAAGATCGGCGCGGTGCTGGTCATCGGGATCCGTGGTCGGCGATGACGAGTTCGGTGACGACGTCCTCGCGGATCGTGAACCGGTAGTCGAGCTCGGCGACGCCGCCCGGGAAGGTCCCCTCGAGCCGCAGCGTCACCACCCAGTGGTCGTCGTCGATGCGTGCGGCGCCGATCTGCTCGGTCGTGTATGCGAACTCGGAGCCGGCGTCCCGCAGGAACGCGTGAATCCGCTCCCGGCCGCGGACGGACTCGCCCTGATCGACGGCCACCGCGTCCTCGGCGAAGAAGGACGAGGCCGTGTCGGCGTCGCGGACGACGTGGGCGGCGAGGAAACCGCGGACGGTGGCCGGGAGTGAGTCGGACCGGAGGTCGTTGTGCTGTGTCATGAGCCCACCGTGTCGCCTCGCGGTGCGGGAGGGTCAAGCGCTGGACTCTCCCCCTGGGAGAGCCTTCATACTGCGGGGGTGCTGACGATCGGGGAGTTCTCGCGCCTGACCCACCTGAGCGTGCGGACCCTGCGCCGGTATCACGAGGGCGCCCTGCTGGAACCCGCCGTGGTGGACGAGACCTCCGGCTACCGCTACTACGCCATCGAGCAGATCCCGACCGCCCAGGTCATCAACCGGCTCCGCGAACTCGACGTCCCCCTGAGCGACGTGCAGCGGATCCTGCGGTCCCCGGACCCCGGTGTCCGCGCGACCCTGATCGCCGACCACCTCCAACGCCTGGAGGCCGAGCTCGACCGCACCCGGGCCGCGGTCGCGTCGCTGCGCCGCCTGCTCCGGCCTGATCCCGCGCCGATCGAGGTGGAGCTCCGTGCCGAGCCCGCCCGCACGGTCGCGGCGGTGGCGGCCGTGGTCGACGAGGGCGAGGTCGACGCCTGGTTCGCGGGCGCCATGGCCGAGTTGGAGGTGGCCGTCGGCGACGCGGTGATCGGTCCACCGGGTGGCACCTACGACAACTCCCTGTTCGAACAGGGCCGCGGTCACGTGCTGGTCTACCTGCCGACGGTCGCTCCCCCTCGTACCGGGCGGGTGCACGCCGCGACCCTGCCCGCCGCGGAACTGGCAGTGACCACCCACGTCGGCGAGCACGACGGCATCGAGGTCACCTACGGCGAACTCGGTACCTGGGTCGTGGAGAACGCGATGTCGGTGGCGGGGCCCGTGCGGGAGGTCTACCTGGTCGGACCTCGGGACGTAGGGGATCCGGCCGCGTGGCGCACCGAGATCGGGTGGCCGGTGTTCCGGGTGACCTGAGTGGGGCGGCGGGCCGAAAACTTCACCGGGCGCGACGGTCGCCACCACCAGGCGCCGCTCACTGCGTCAGCGTCTGCCGCCCTGGGTGCTCTGGTGCGGGCGTCGGGCGTCAGAACGGGCTGCACTCCACGCCAGGGCGTCCCCGTCGCTCGTACAGGTGCTCGTGCTTCAACGTCCCGAAGAACCGCTCCACCACGCCGTTGGTCTACGGGGTCCGGACGTGTCGCAGCAGCGGACCAGCCGTCGGCGCGCATCGATCTCGCGGTGCCCCAGGCGGGCCAGCCCGCGGCATACTCCGCCGCCGTCGCCTCGACCGCGGGGTCGGCCATGGGCCCTTCGACGGTAGGGCCGACGGGACGATGGCCACCGAGTCACATATCGAATTCCTAGTCGGCGTTGAGCAGGGACCGGTAGTGGTCCAGCAGGAAGGTGCCCTTGAACTGGGCCGTCGCCTCGGCGCCGAAGAACCCGAATTCGGGGGCCCAGCCGGCGCCCCCGGACGGGCCCAGGGTGAGGATCATGCCGTCGGGGAACGGCTCGTAGGCGGTCAGTGCGGTGCCCTCGATCAGGGCGCGGATGTTGGCGGCGGCCACCTCGGCCTGGCGGCCGGCCGCGCGGCCCGTCTTCAGCTCCGGGGTGTCGTTGACATCCCCGACGGCGAAGACCCGGTCCTGGCCGGCGACCCGCAGGTGCTCGGTGACCGGCAGCCGGCCGTCCGGCTGCCGGACCGTGGACAGATCGGCGCCGAGGTGCCCGGACGGCACCGTGGAGCCGTAACAGGCGAACCATAGGTCGGCGCCGATCGTCTCGCCGTCGCCGGTGGTCGCCGTGAACGGGTGCACCACGCCGACCGGGGTGCCCGGCAGGGCGTCGAGCTTGGTACCGAGCAGCACCCGCACACCGAGGTCGTCGAGTTGCCGGGCCACCTCGGTGCGCATCTCGCCGGTGAACCGGCCGCCCAGCAGCTCCGGCGCCGGGTCGATGACGGTCACCGGCCTGCCCGGCCAGGCCGCGGCGATCTCGCCGGCGAACTCCAGACCGATCGGGCCGGCGCCGAGCAGCAGCACCCCGGTCGACTGCTCCAGCGACGCGTGCAGCTCACGCAACCGGTCGACCGCCGCATCGTGACCGACGGCCTCGATCCGGGCCGGAAACGGCCCCGTCGATCCGGTGGCCAGCACGACGAAGTCGGCGTCGAGCCGGGCCCCGGAGCCGAGTGTGACCCGGTCGGGCCGCACCTCGGTGGCGGTGCCCCGGAGCACCCGGCCACGGGACAACAGGCCGTCATAGGGGAAGAAGATCTTGTCGATCCAGGCGGGGTCGGCCACGGCGCGCAGATGGGCGACGTGGTGGACGAACATCTCCTTCGGCTCCACCATCGTCACCTCCGCGATGTCGTCGAGGGTCCGGGACACCACGATGCCGGCGTAACCGCCGCCCACCACCACTACTTTCGGAGCCATGTCGGGACTCACCTCTCGTCGGTTCGCTTCGACTCTGGCGGGCCCGGCGGCCGATAGGGAGGCCGTGTCCGGGGTGGTAGTGGCAGGGCCACCTTCAGCGGCCGGTGGGTGGCTACATTCGGTGCATGGGCGACAACGAGCTGGGCGGTTTCCTGCGGGCCCGGCGGGCGGAGGTGACGCCTGCCGAGGTCGGGCTGCCACCGGGTGACCGGCGGCGTACACCCGGTCTGCGCCGCGCCGAGGTGGCGATGCTCGCCGGGATCAGCGTGGAATACCTGACGCGTCTCGAGCAGGGCCGCGACCGGCACCCGTCGCCACAGGTCCTCGCCGCGCTGGCCGGCCCGCTGCGGCTGACCGCCGCCGAGCGGGCCCATCTCTACCGCCTGACCAGAGCATCGGCGGTGACGTGTGGCCGCCTGGTCGAGGATCCGGCGCGCAGTGTGCGACCCGGCCTCCGGGCGATGCTGGACCAGCTCGACCCGGCCGCGGCGATGCTGGTCAACCAGGTCGGCGACGTGCTGGCGTGCACACCGGGCATGCGGCGCCTGGCCGGTCCGATCGGCCTGCTGGACGGCGATCCCCCGAATGTGAATCGGTATGTGTTCACCGACCCGCGTGCACGGGAGGTCTTCCCGGACTGGGCGTCCGTGGCCGACGAGCAGGTGGCGGCCCTGAAAGACGGCCCGGCCCGGCCGGATTTCACCGGCGAGTTGACGGCGCTGGCGGGCGCGGAGTTCACCGGGCGGGCCGAGCGGGTGCCCGGTCTGCCCCGATCGCACGGCCTGCTGCGCCTGGAGCACCCGGAGGCGGGCCCGTTGCGCCTGGCCTACGAGATCATGGTGTTACCCGGCGACAACGGTCTGCGCATGGTGGTCTACCTCCCAGCCGACGAGGCGACCTCCCGCTCGCTGCGCCAGATCTCACCCCTACGCCTGGTCGCCGGCTGACCACTGCCGTCCTCGGCCGGTGACGGTGGCTGAACGCCGGGCAGAGGCAGTGCGGTGCGGCGGGAGGCGGGAGTCTCCCTCCAGGCTAGGGGGACAACCACGAACGTCAGCCCGAACCGGGGCTGACGATCCTTCACGCCGTCGCTGAGCGTTCCTTGATCGCGGTCTGCCGAGAGGGGCGCAGCGCGTGTAGGAGGACTCGTTCTGGCGCGCTTGGAGGATGCCGGGGACTGTGGCGGCGGTGGTGGTGAACCGCATTGGTGCCGGTACTCGCACCGTTGCCACCGCGATCCCGCTGTGGTGGCCGGGCGTCGAGGGCGTGCCTGCGGACGTGGTACAGGCAGGCGTCAATGACTGCATGTAACCGGTTGGTGGCCTTCGGTGCGTCTGGGGCGCTTAATGGATAGTGAAGGCGGTGAATGTCTGCTACGTTCCATGAAAGCGTTCAAAGGGGGAGAAGGCTTGTCTTCTGCTATCAAAGCATCTTTATCGGTTGTATTTACCCTTTCACTGCTGGGTGGAATGGCATCGCCCGCGGCCGCCGTGGGCGCCGGTGATGAGGCAGTCGCCGAGAAGACCATGACCATCGCGGGGTTCGACGTCGAGGTCGCCCGGGCGCATGGCTACGAGGTGGTGACGCTCCCCGGCGGAGCAATGGCGTCAGTTCCCGCCGACAAGGCCGATGCCGCTCGCGCGGGTGACTATGTTCCTGCAGCAGGCGTACTGCTTCCCGCGGGCTCGGACGGGAGCCTCGCGGGCAACGGTTACGGCGAGTCGGCCGGTGATTGCGGATACTCAGTGGAGTCCCTGATAGTGGTGTAACGCGGTTGGCGTGATCGTCTCCGTCGGACAGCCCGTCCGGCATAGAGCGCGGCCATCGCGTGATCTTTCGAGCGAACGTCTCACGGAACTCTCGAAAGGGATCATCACGATGACCGCACCTCACATCATCGACCCTGCCGGACTGCTCGGCCAAGCCCTCGGCGACGCGTCACCGGATCTGATGCGTCATCTGCTGTCGACCGTCATCAACTCGCTGCTGTCGGCCGAGGCCGACGCGGTCTGCGGCGCCGAATACGGCATGGCCAGCCCGGATCGGGTCAACTCCCGCAACGGCTACCGCCACCGCGAGCTCGACACCCGCATCGGCACGATCGACGTGGCCGTGCCGAAACTGCGGTCGGGCTCGTACTTTCCCGAATGGCTACTCGAACGCCGTAAACGGGCCGAAGCCGCGCTGGTCAGCGTCGTCGCGACCTGCTATCTACTCGGCGTGTCGACCCGGCGCATGGACAAACTCGTGCAATCTCTGGGGATCACGTCGTTGTCGAAGTCGCAGGTCTCGCGGATGGCCGCCGACCTCGACGAACAGGTCCACGCCTTCCGGACCCGGCCACTGGGCGAGTCCGGGCCGTTCACGTTCGTGGCCGCCGACGCGTTGACCATGAAGGTCCGTGAACAGGGCCGGGTCGTCAACGCCGTCGTGCTCGTCGCGACCGGCGTCAACGCCGACGGCCACCGCGAAGTCCTCGGCGTCAAGGTCGCCACCAGCGAAACCAAACAGGCCTGGAACGCGTTCTTCGCCGACCTGGTCGCCCGCGGCCTGTCCGGCGTCCTGCTGGTCACCTCCGACGCCCACGCCGGGCTGATCGACGCGATCGCGGCGAACCTGCCCGGCACGTCGTGGCAGAGATGTCGCACGCACTTCGCGGCGAACCTCATGGCCGTGACGCCGAAGTCGGCGTGGCCGGCGGTCAAGACGATGCTGCACTCGGTCTATGACCAGCCCGACCCGCAATCGGTGCACGCCCAGTTCGACAAGCTGCTCGACACCACCGCCGGCAGCCTGCCGAAAGTCGCCGCCTACCTCGACGACGCCCGCGCCGACCTGCTCGCCTTCACCAGCTTCCCGCAGCCCATCTGGCGCCAGATCTGGTCGAACAATCCGAACGAGCGCTTGAACAAGGAGATCCGCCGCCGCACCGATGTCGTCGGGATCTTCCCCGACCGCGACGCCGTCATCCGCCTCGTCGGCGCCGTCCTGGCCGAACAACACGACGAATGGACCGAAGGCCGCCGCTACTTCGCCCTCGACATCCTCGACCGCGCCCGCAAAACCACCAACCGCGGCACGAGCCAACCCGAACTGGAAACCGCACACAACCTCTGACCAGCACAACTCGAAAGATCAGCCGTTACACCACTTCCAGGGGCTTGACCGGATACTCGTGGGTTCAGCTCAGCCCGAGAGGTGGCGGCTCCGCCAGCCTTACGACCGGAATGACGCTGGTGCTGGACTCGGGAGGGCCCTGGGACGTTCACTGGTGGGTCGACATTCACGACCGTGGAGGAGACTCGACGCAGTACTTCGACGAGTATGACGGGTACCCCAGCAGCACCGGCCTGAGTTGGACAGCGAGAGCACGATCGCTCAATCTGACCAGAGGCTCAGCGAGCGCGACGGTGACCGTCGGAAGCTACACGATCACTGAGGCGGGTTGGATCTGCTTCTCCTATTCTCCGACAGGTTCGACGACCATCACCTGACCCTCGGTGGGGGGCGCTGTGCAGCCCAAGGGCTGCACAGCGCCCTGTTCCATTCATTGGATAATCGATGCGAAGGGCCGGCACAGCGGTCGGCCTGAGGAGGCCTGGCATGGAGTTCAGCGATCCGAACTGGCGCAAGGAACGGTTGGCGCGTCAAACCGGCCGGATGCATGCCGAGCTACTCGCCAGTGGCCTGCCCGTCTACACCCTGGTCCCCGAGTCGCGGCCGGCCGAGGAGCGCTTCGGGGGACTCGAGGTTTTCGACGGGACGGTTACCGCCATCCACCTGGTTTATCCGGCGTCGACGCCCGAGGGTCCGTGGGCCGACGTCGAGACGGCCCGCTGGACCGGCCTCCAGATCGGCCCGGCTTCCCTTCGTCTGGCTCTGGAGCATCACGTTCGCCGTGGCGGTGACCGATTCTCCGAGCTGACATGGACCGAGAGTTCGGCCTCTCTGTCAGTCGACGGCCACCGTATCGGCGCCCAGTGGCTGCGCGCTGGTCGCCGGTGGTGGGCGCTGCGGGGCGAGCATTCCGGTATCGAGATCACCTTGATAGGCAGGGACTGGCATCCGGAAACGCTCGCTGTCGAGACGGTCGCTGACCCCATGCCCATCCTCCGCCGACTTCCCGACGACCGTCCTGCGTACCAAGCCGTTCCCTCGGCTCCCGGCGCGGGCCCTCTTCCCGCCGACCTGCGCCGCGAACCTCACCGAGCACTGGCCGATGCTGTACTGCACAACACCGCGGCACACGCCGCTTGGCAGGCCGATGGCGGCCCCGCCCCGCAGTTGCCCACCTGGTGGTCGGAGCTCTGGCGGACTGCGGTGCAGCGCCAGATGCAGCTGAGCGGTCAGCCGGAGGTCGAAGCGGCCGCCGCCGTACGCGGTATGACGTCCCAGTTGGCCGGGCTCTTCCACGAATTCGAATGGTTCCGCTCCGACGCCGAACTCCGCCGCCGGGCCATCACCGAGATCCTCTTCTACAGCACCGGCCTGGGAGCCGACGTTTCCAGCCGCACCGCACAGGACGATTGGCACCGCTTCACCACGGCTGACGTCGATCCTGACAGCCGGGCGATCGCCAACGAACGGTGGATCACCGCCTGGCAGAGTTGGGCGTCCTCCAAGCGCCAGGTGTAGCGGTTCAAGCCCGCCCGAGAGCCGATCCAACTGCTGTCAGACGCGGAACTGCCGATTCAAATCCAAGGACCGGCCATCGACACACGTTGCCGCATTCGGCAGCTGACCAGGCGGCATGTTCAGGACGGCGAGGCGAGCCGTACCCCATGCAAACTCCTGACACGACCATCGATCGCCGGCCGACCCGATACCGACGCCGCCCCGCTGCTCACGCCCCCGCGGAAGGACCACGATCGAGGAACGGCTACTGCTTTCCGTACGCCTGGGAGCAACGGCCGCCGCGCGGCCGATGTCCGCGGCTGAGGGGTCAGCCGAGGGGTAGGCGGATGACGCTGCCGTCGGCGGAGGCGCCCAGGTGGAGGGTGCCGTCGGGGGCGGTGGTCAGGGCGGCGAACTGGCGCGGGACGCCCGGTAGGCCTTCGATCGACAGGGCCGGCTGGAGAGGGCGGGGCCGAGCGACCGGCAGGTCCTCGGCCAGGACCCGGATCTGCGGCGCCGCCTCGACGAGGCGACGACGGCCGGCCTCGACGACCAGGACGCGGCCATCGGTGGTGACGGTGAGGCCCTGGGGGGCGTGCAAGCCGTCCGCGATGATGGTCGGTTTGGCGTATCCCCGGCCGGAACCGAAACCGGACTCAGGGCCGGAACCGGAATCGGGGCCGAAACCGGAATCAGAGTCGAGACGGGAACCAGAGCCGCCGCCGGGACGGGGAGCGGAGCCGGAACCGGAGCCGGGACCGGGACCGGGGCCGTCCAGGCGGTAGACGGTGCCGTGGTCCTCGTCGGAGACGTAGCAGTGGCCGTCGGCGTCGACCGCCACGTCGACGGGGCGGCCCAGGCCCTCGGCGAGGATGCTGATCACGTCGTCGGGGGAGATGGCCAGTACGCGGCCTGCGCCGGCCTCCGCTACGAGAAGGGTGCCGTCCGGTCGTACCGCGATGCCCTGGGGTTGGTCGAGGTTTTCGGCGCGGGTGCGGGTCTCGGACCGTGAGGTGGTGGTGACCTGGCCGTATTGGGAGGTGACGTGCAGGTCGTCGCCGGAGGTGGCGATCGCGTGGGCGAACGGCAGGAAGGCGCCGTCGATCCGGTAGTGGTCGGCGATGTGGAGGGTGCCGTTGTGGTCGACGGCGATGCCGTACGGGCCGGCGAGCCCGCGCGGGACGATCTCGTGGAGGCTGCCGTCGGGGCGGACCTCGGTGATGCCGGCGCTGCTGAAGCTGGAGACGTACATCCGGTTGTCGGCGTCGAAGGCGGCGTTGTCCAGGCCGGGGATGCCGGTGACGATCTCGGTGCGCTGATCGCCGTCGATGCGGGTGATGGTGCCGGCCTCGTCGATCGACAGGACGTAGAGCACGCCGTCGCGGTCGAAGCGGACCGCGACCGTCTGCGCCACCTCGGCGACCAGCGTCGGTGTGCCGCCGTCGGGGCTGATCCGGTAGACCTCGCCGGGGAACATGTGCGGATAGTAGAGGTCGCCGTGGGGGCCGGCCTGCATGGCGTTGCCCAGCATCAGGTCCTCGGTCAGCATCTTCAGGGAGCACGCCGGTCCGGGCGGGGAGGCGACGAGTTCGAGGACGCGGCCGCCGGGGACCATCTCGTTGACGAAGATCCGGTTGCCGACGGCGGCGATGCCGTTGGGGTTGTGGATGCCGTCGGCGGCGATGGTGAGTTCGCCGGACGGGCTGCGCCGCCACACCCGGCCGGGGGCGACGTCGGTGATCCACAGATTGCCGTCGGCGTCGAAGACCAGGTCGTCGGGTGATTGCAGCGGCCCGTCGGGTGCGACGATCACCTCGACGTCGCCGGTGGTGACGTCGACGGCGCTGATCCGGCCGGGCAGGTATTCGGCCACCCAGAGGCGGCCGTCGGGGCCGAAGGTGATCCCGTTCGAGCCGCGCAACGGGGTGGCGGCGATCAGTCTTTCCACAGCACCTGCTCCAGACTTCCGTCGGTGCGCCATGTGCGCAGCAGTTCGTGGAAGGCGATCGGGCCGGGGCCGAACGAGAAGCTCATCGGCAGCGGGTCGCCTTCGTTGTTGTAGTAGCCGGGTGTGCACTCGCTCTGGAACGCGAAACTGTCGCCGGCGGTCGCGTCGATGGTGGCCACCCACGCGTCCTCGGCCTCGAGGCTGGGCTCGATCCGGCGGGCGCCGCGGTTCTCCGCCTCGCCGACCATGGCACCGATGTGGATGGCCTGCTCGTGGAGGATGTGCACGAAGTTCACGGCGTTCGCGTTGTGCACCGGGCCCAGCTGGAACAGGTTCGGAAAACCGTGACAGGAAAAGCCGTGCAGGGTACGGAACCCGTTCGCCCAGTGCTCGAAGATGTGTTTCCCGCCGCGCCCGTACACCTGGAGGTTTCCGGAGAGGATGCCGGAGATGCCCACCTCGAAGCCGGTGGCGAAGATGACGCAGTCCACCTCGTATGCGGTGTCGCCGACGACGACGCCGGTGGCGGTCATCCGGGTGATCCCGCCGTGGTCGGCGGTGTCGACGAGGGTCACGTTGGGCCGGTTGAAGGTCTGGAGGTAGTGGTCGCTGAACGTGGGCCGCTTGCACATGTACCGGTACCAGGGCTTGAGCAGTTCGGCGACGGCCGGGTCGGTGACCACCTCGTCGACGCGGGCGCGGATGCCGTTCATCGTGGCGAAGTCGGCGAGTTCCAGCTCCTCCGCGGTCAGCTCGGCCCGGGTGCCGGCCAGGAAGGTGCGCTGGAGTTTCGCGGTGGCGGTCCACCGGTCGTCGATCAGGTCCTCGTCGGCGTGGCCGCCGGTGACGACGGTGAGGAAGTTGTCCATCCGTTCCCGCTGCCAGCCGGGCCGCACGCTGTCCAGGACCGACGGGTCGGTGGGCCGGTTGTCGCGGACGTCGACCGTCGACGGGGTGCGCTGGAAGACGTACAGGTGCCCGGCGTCGCGGCCGACGTGCGGCACCACCTGGACGGCGGTGGCCCCGGTACCGACGACGGCGACCCTCCTGCCGGCCAGCCCGGTGAGGCCGCCGGTCTGGTCGCCGCCGGTGTACGCGTAGTCCCAGCGGCTGGTGTGGAAGGTGTGCCCCCGATAGTCCGCGATGCCCGGGATCCCCGGCAGTTTCGGCTGGGTGAGCAGACCGGAGGAGAGCACCACGTAGCGGGAGGTGAACACGTCGCCCCGGTCGGTGGTCACCGTCCACTCGGCGGCGTCGTCGTCCCAGCGCAGTTCGGTCACCCTGGTGTGGAACAGGGCGTGCTGGTACAGGTCGAACCGTTTCGCGAGGGCCACGGCGTGCCGGCGGATCTCGTCGCCGGGCGCGTACCGCCACTTCGGGACGTACCCGACCTCCTCCAGCAGCGGCAGGTACACGGTCGCCTCGATGTCGCAGTGGATGCCGGGGTAGCGGTTCCAGTACCAGGTGCCGCCGAAGTCGCCGGCCTCGTCGATCACGCGCAGGTCCTGGAGACCGGCCTGCCGTAGGCGCGCCCCCGTGAGCAGGCCACCGAACCCGCCGCCGACGACCGTCGCGTCGACCCGGTCGGTCACCGGCCGGCGGTCCACCCGCTCGGTGTACGGGTCCTTGGCGTAATAGCCGAACTCGCCGGTCGCCGGCTGGTACCGGCCGCCACCGTCCGGGCGTATCCGCCGGTCGCGTTCGGCTCGGTACTTCGCGCGCAGGGAGGCGATCTCGTCCGGTGTGAAGGTCGGCACGAAGACAGCAAGACACAGTGACGCAGATGAATCAAGCAACTTTTTTCACCACCGGGTGTGGCAGACTTCCGCCTCCCGGACAGGTAGGGGGCATGGACCAACAAGAGCGGTTCCGGGCGCTGCACCGGGACACCTACGCTGACCTGCTGCGATTCGTCGAGAGACGGATTCCGGCGGACGAGGCGGAGGACGTCGTGTCGACCGTCTTCCTCACCGCCTGGCGGCGACTCGCCGACGTCCCGGCGGACGCCCGGCCATGGCTGTTCGCGGTGGCCCGGCGCACCATGGCCAATCAGACCCGCGGTTGGTTGCGGCGTCAGGCCCTGGATGTACGGCTGAACACCGTCGACGACCATGTGCCGGACGACTCGGCCGGCACCGCCCAGCGTGTCGACCTGGAACGGGCCTGGCGGACACTGCGCGCCGCCGACCGCGAGGTGCTGGCCCTGGTCGCCTTCGACGGGCTCACCTCCGAGCAGGCGGCCACCGTGCTGAACTGCCGCCGGTCCACCTTCGCGATGCGGCTCGCCCGGGCCCGCAAACGCCTTCAGGACGCTCTCGACCCCATCGCACCGGCCCTCGCCGTGATCAAGGAGCAGCAGTCGTGGACGAACGCATGAACGACCTGGACCGTCTCGCCGTCCTCGACCCGGCCCGGGACCGGGAGCCCACCCCGATGGAGTGGACCCGCGCCGAGGCGTTCGTGGAGCGGGTGATCGACGGGTCCGCCCTGAGCGTGGCCCGCCCGTCGAGGCGTCGCCTGGTGGTCGCCGGGATGGCCGCCACGGCGCTGGGTGCGGTCGCCGCGGTCGCGGTGCCGGCGCTGGTGCCGGGCGCGACCGAGCGGGCCGTCGCCTCGTGGACCGCCCAGCCCACCGCCCGTACCGGTGATCAGGTCCTGCCGCAGGCGAAGGCCTGTGCCGCGAACGGCGTGGCCGGGGAGACCGTCGCGACCGCCGCCGACGTGCTGCTGGCCGAGCAGCGTGGCGAGGCCACCCTGCTGATCCAGCGCAAGGGCGGCACGATCGTCGAGTGCCTGATGGTCGGTGAGGGTGACCGGGCCGCTTCGATGGGCCTGATCGACGAGGCGGCGATCGTCGTCCCGCCCGCGGGCACGGTCAACCTGGAGACGATGAGCTCCTTCGGTGACGACGACAGCCTGTGGTCGAACATCGTCGGCCTGGCGGCCCCGGACGTCACCGCCGTCGAGGTACGCCTCGACAACGGCACGACCGTCCAGGCCAGCGTGAAGGCCGGCTGGTGGGCGGCCTGGTGGCCGGGCGCGGAGGGCGGCGAGGTCGACACCCTGTCGGTCATCGTGCACGCCGGGTCGCGGACCACCACGCACCGCCCCTCCGACCTGCCGTGATGTCAGGTTCGCAGGCCGGCGATGAGGAAGCCGATCATCCGGCGGGCGTCGTAACGGGGGTCGTCGCCGTCGCCGATGCACAGGTTGCCGACCCCGCGCATCAGCTCGAGGGCACCGACGTCGGCGCGGATCTCCCCGGCCTCGGCGGCCGCTGACAGCAGGTCGGCGCAGACCGGGAGCAGCCGGTCCAGGAAGTGGGAGTGCAGTTTCTGGAACGCGGCGTCGTCGGAGTGGAAGGCTCCGGCGAGGCCGTGTTTCGTCACCAGGAAGTCGGCGAACAGGTCGATCCAGCCGGCCAGGGCCGCGTGCGGGGTGTCGCTGCTCGCCAGCAGTGCCGGTCCGGCGGCGGCGCACGCCTCGATCTGATGGTGGTAGACGGCGACGATCAGGTCGGCCCGGGTCGGGAAGTGCCGGTAGATGGTGCCCACGCCGACTCCGGCCCGTGCCGCGATGTCCCGCACCGGCACGTTGACGCCGGCCTCGATGAAGGCCGCGGCGGCCGCCTCCAGCAGGGTCGCCTGGTTGCGGCGCGCGTCGGCCCGCTTCTCCACCACTGAACTGTTACCCCCGTCACGCCTCTTGGTAAACGGAACGTTGTTCCGTATGTTGGGTCGCAGGTCCGGAACCTTGTTCCGCTTAGGGCCCAGCATGCCAGACACCCAGGAGGAACGACCATGCAGTACCGCAGTTTGGGCCGTACCGGCGTCCACGTCGGCACCCTGGCACTCGGCGCGATGAACTTCGGCGCGATGGCCCGCACCGGCCAGGACGAGGCCACCGCGATCATCGACGCCGCACTGGAAGCGGGTGTCAACCTGATCGACACCGCCGACATGTACAGCCAGGGCGAGTCCGAGCGGATCGTCGGCCGCGCCATCGCCGGCCGGCGCGACGACATCGTCCTGGCCACCAAGGCCGGACTGCCGATGGGCACGGAGCGCAACCGCCGGGGCGGCTCCCGCCGCTGGCTGATCACCGCGCTCGACGACAGCCTGCGCCGCCTCGGCGTCGACCACGTCGACCTCTACCAGGTCCACCGGTGGGACCCGGCCACCGGCGACGAGGAGACCCTGTCCGCGCTGACCGACCTCCAGCGCGCCGGGAAGATCCGGTGGTTCGGCTCCTCGACCTTCCCCGCCCACCGCATCGTGCAGGCCCAGTGGGCCGCCCGCGAACACCACCTGAGCCGGTACGTCACCGAACAGCCCAGCTACTCGGTGCTCCAGCGCGGCATCGAGACCCACGTCCTGCCGGTCACCCAGGAGTACGGCATGGGCGTGCTCGCCTGGAGCCCACTGGCCTCCGGCTGGCTGTCCGGCGCGATCCGGGCCGGACAGGAGATCACCACCTACCGTTCCGGCCTGCTGCGGCAGCGTTTCGACCTGACCGTACCGGCCAACCGCGCCCGCCTCGCCGCGGTCGAACAGCTCGTCGAGGTCGCCGACCGGGCCGGTCTCACCCTGATCCAGCTCGCCCTCGGGTTCGTCACCGCGCACCCCGGCGTGACCAGCGCGATCATCGGCCCGCGCACCCTGGAGCACCTGCACTCGCAGCTCGCCGCCGCCGACACGGTGCTGACCGCCGACGTCCTCGACGCGATCGACGCGATCGTGCCGCCCGGTCTGGACCACGCACCCGAGGAGAAGATCGACACCCCACCGGCCCTGCTCGACGCCTCCCTGCGGCGCCGCTGAGATGGCCCGCTTCGGCATCATGACAGCGCCGATGCACGTCGGTTACCAGGACGTCCAGCGGGTGTGGCAGGACGCCGACACCATCGCCGAGATCGAGCACGCCTGGCTGTTCGACCATCTCATGCCGATCGGCGGTGATCCGGACGGCCCGGCGTTCGAGGGCTGGACCCTGCTGGCGGCGCTCGCCGCACAGACCCGGCGGTTGCGCCTGGGCGTACTCGTGACCAGTAACCGGTTCCGGCCACCGGCGATGCTGGCCAAGATCGCCGCCACCGTGGACGTCGTCTCCGGCGGGCGCCTCGATTTCGGCATCGGCGCCGGATCACGGCCCAGCCACCCGGCGGCCCGGCGCGAGTACGAGGCACACGGCCTGCCGTACCACGACTTCGCCCCCTCGGTGGCCGCACTGGCCGAGGCCTGCACGGTGATCCGGCGACTGTGGACCGCGCAGGAGCCGTTCGACTTCCCCGGCGAGCACGTCCGGCTCACCGGGGCGTTCGGCAGTCCGAAACCGGTCCAGCGGCCGTATCCACCGATCATGATCGGCGGGCGGTCGTCCGCGCTGCTGCGGGTGGTCGCCGAACACGCCGACCTGTGGAACATCCCCGGCGGTGACATCGCCGACGTCGTGAGCCGCAGTGCACTGCTGGACCGGTACTGCGCGGAGATCGGCCGGGACCCGGCCGCCATCACCCGCTCCATCCATCTGCCGGTCTCCTACGACCGGCCGGCCGGCACCCGCGACGCGATCCGCGAGGCACTCGACGCCGGGTTCGGGCACATCGTGCTCGGGCTGTCCGCGCCCTACCCCGACGGCGTCGCGCACCGGGTCGCCGACGAACTGATCGGGCCCACCGCCGGCTGAGCCGGTCAGGCGACCAGGGCCCACTGCCGGCGGCGCGGCGGGTAGAGCCGGGTGACGGTCTCCAGAGCCCAGCGCATCCGGGGCAGCGCCAGCTCGGGATGGTCACCGAACTCGGCGGCCATGTCGGCGGCACAGGCACGGGTCCCGCCGCGGGTGCGCACGGCGGTCCGGATGGCCTCGTCGACGACGGCGAAGGCCGGGCTGCTGCCGGTGGCCAGGCCGGTCGTGAACAGGGCCTCGGCGCGGGCGGCGGTGAGGTTGGTGGTCATCGTGGCTCTCCCTTCGGCGTGACGTGCTCTACAGATATGGAGACCGGCCGGCGCCCGGTGATTCATCGCCGGCCTGTCAGATATCTGAACCCCGCGCCGCGGGGAACGGTTCAGGACGGCTCGTGGCGGACCGGGAAGTTCACCGAACGGGCGATGTAGCAGAGTCCGTGGGCGCGTTCGTGCAGGCCGGGCAGCAGATGGGCCTGGCCGGGGTCGGCCAGGGTCACCCGGGGGCGCAGCACGACCTCCTGGAAAGCGCCACCACCGTCGGCGGTCTCCACCATCACGCCGGTGGGGGAGTCGGTGTACCCGGTGACCACCACGCCGTCGGCGGCGCTCAGGTGCAGGAACCACAGCATGTGGCACTGGGCCAGCGACGCGACCAGCAGCTCCTCCGGGTTCCAGCGGGCCGGATCGCCGCGGAACGCCGGATCCGAGCTGCCCGCGATCGGTGCCTTGCCGTCGGCGGTCACCTCGTGGGCCCGCTCGTACGACCGGTACGAGCGGGTCTCCCCGGTCCAGCTCACCGTCACCTCGTAGTGGTGCGAACGCCCCACGGTCCCTCCCCGGACTCAGACGATGTCGAAGTTGGCCATCATGGCCATGTCCTCGTGCTCGAGATTGTGGCAGTGCAGCATGTAACGCCCGCGGTGGCCGGTGAAGTCGACCAGGACCTGGACGGTCTCGTACGGCCGGACGTCGACGGTGTCCTTCCAGCCGGCATCGCCCGGATCGGGGCCGGCACCCCCTCGGGACAGCACCTGGAAATGCGCCATGTGGACGTGCACGGGATGGTGGAAGTCGCTGGTGAACCGCCACAGCTCGACCGTGCCCTCGCGGACCGAGCAGAGGGTCGCGGCGGGATCGTACGGCTGGTCGTTGATCGTCCACCGGCCCCCGCCGAACCGGAAGTCGAACTGCCGCTCGGTGACCGCCCGCGTCTTCTCCAGGACGGGCAGGGCGCTGAGCCGCTCGGGGATGCGGCTGTCGTCGGCGGCCGGGCCGGTGATCACGAACCGCATGACGTCGGCGGCCGGGCCCTCGCCGAGGGCGTTGCCCATGGTGACCTCGGTGCCGGCCGGCAGACCGGTGAAGTCGGCGATGACGTCGCAGCGTTCGCCCGGAGCGAGCAGCACGTCCTCGCGGGGCAGGGCGGTGGCGAGCAGACCCGCGTCGCTGCCGATCTGGGTGATCGTCCCGGCCGACAGCGACAGCCGGTAGCGGCGGGCGTTGGAGCCGTTGACCAGGCGCAGCCGGTGACGGACGGCGGCCACCTCGGCGCGTGGCCACGGAGCGCCGTTGACCAGGATCACGTCACCGAAGATGCCGGCGTGGAACATCCCGTCGGCGCCCGGACGGGTCATGTCGCGCTGCGGGTACGTCAGGGAGCCGTCGGCGCCGAACGAGCGGTCGCAGATCAGCAGCGGCAGGTCCCGGTCGTCGCGGGGCAGGGGCAGCGCGTCCTCGACCTCGTCGGTGACCAGGAACAGGCCGGCCAGTCCGCGCCACACCTGCGGGCCGGTGAAGTCCATCCGGTGGTCGTGATACCAGAGGGTGGCGGCCCGCTGGGTCATCGGATAGTGGTAGTCGCGCGTGCCGTCGTGGTGTCTGCCGGCGGCACTGTGGTGGCCCGGCGGCGCGGGGGAGTAGCCGGCCGGCAGGATCAGGTCGGTCGGGAAGCCGTCCGACTCGGCGGGCGTGACACCACCGTGCAGGTGCGTCGACGTCGGCACCGGCAGCTCGTTGCGGACGGTGACCACCATCCGCCGTCCCCTCCGGCCGCGGAACGTGGGCCCGGGGAAGATCCCGTCGTACCCCCAGATCCTGGTCTTCGTGCCCGGGATCAGCTCGACCGTCGCGGCACGCTGGGTGACGACGTAATGGTCGGTGCCGGCGGTGACCTTCACCGGGCGCGCGACCGGCGGGATCGGCAGCGGCACCCGGAACCGCTGCGGCAACGGGAGCTCACTGGCGAGCAGTTCACCGGTGCCCGGGCCGTCGGCCGGCCGGGAACAACCGGCCAGCGCGGCCGCGCCGGCCACCGCCAGAACACCGCGGCGCGACACCCTCATGCCGTCACCCGCCGCGGCCGGTAGCTGAGCGACCACCAGGTGAAACCGCCGGTCAGGGCCAGGATCGCGGAACCGAGCGTGATGTGCACGCCGACGATCCGCGCGGAACCCAGGCCGATCTGGATGGCGACCATCCACCACAGCAGGACGCTGAGCAGGATCGGCCACCACGGGCCACGTCCGGGACGGAACAGCAGGACCGTCGAGAGGCCCAGGCCCATCACGGTGAGGACGAGCACCGAGCCGTTGACGCTGTGCGCGGTCAGATAGCCGATGCGGCCGCTGATGAAACCACCGGCGAGGGCTGCCTGGAGCAGGACCTGCAGCAGAGTGATGATCGCGAAGAGGCGAACCAGGGCGATGGGCCACCGGCAGGGCTTGGTCGTGGACACATCAAAAGGCTATTTACCAGGGAAAACACCCGGATCCGGGGTGGCCCCTGAAGGCCCCCTGACTTTCCCGGCCGGCCCGGTCGCCCTACGGGGTACCGGGTCTCCGGGATGACCCTGACCCGCCCACCGGAGGCGGACGGGTCAGGGTCGACGTGTGACTCAGCGGAACCGGGCGACCAGCTGCTGCCAGCGGCTGCTCGGGCGGCGCGACTGGGCGTACCGACGGCCGCCGATCACGCCGGCCGCGGCTACGGCCACGACGGCGAGGGCGGTCGCGGAGGACGCGACCGGGCGCTTTCGGACCGGCTCCACCGCCTGCTTGATCTTCTCCTGGGCGGCGCTCGCGTTCACGGCCGCAGTGTCACCGATGTTCGGCCGGGCGCCCACGGTGCTGTCATAGGTCGTCATCGTTGTGCCTCCCTGGCGTTGCCTGTGCTTCCACCCGTCGATATGCCCGTCGGTGCCGTTCCTAACCCGTGACCCGGGTCGCACAAGCCCGGATGGAGCGCGGATCAGGCCGCGCGATAGCGCATCACCTGGACGCCGTCCGTCAGGGCGGTGGTGCCGGCCGGGGTGAACCGGTGCGGCTGGAAACCGGCCGCGGCCAGCGGAATGCCGCCGCCGGCGAGCACCGGGTTCAGCTTGATCACCAGCTCGTCGACGGCCGGGAGCAACTGCCCGGCGAGGTTGCCGCCACCGGCCAGCCAGATGTCCGCGCCGGGCTGCTGTTTCAGCTTCTCGGCGAAGGGGAGCGGGTCGTCGGCGACGATGCGCACATCGGAGGACGCCGCGAGCGTACGGGAGAAGACGATCTGGTCCAGATGGGCGTACGGACTGGTGATCCCGGCCTGGAGGGCCGGCTCGTAGGTGTTGCGGCCCATCAGCACCGTGTCGAAGACCCGGTTGGGCGCATCGACGCCGAGAGCCGCGCGCAGGTGCGTGGGCAGCGTCTCCGGAAACTGCTCGGCCATGAACGCGAGGGAGGCGTCCGGGGCGCCGAAGAACTCCCACGAACCATCGGGTGCGGCGATGTAGCCGTCGATGCTGGCCGCGACGAAGTAGACGAGCTTTCGCATGGGTGTCCCCTAACCACTATGCCTGTAGTGGTTTAAAGTACAGCATCATGCCGCGCAATACCGACCGTCGCCGACTGCTCGCCGATGCGGGCCTCCGGGTCCTCGCCGGCAGCGGCGCCCGCGGGCTCACCCACCGCGCCGTCGACACCGAGGCCGGCGTCCCGGCCGGTACCGCCTCCAACTACTTCCGCTCCCGGGACGCGCTGCTCGGCGCCCTCGGCGAGCGGATCATGGAACGGTTCGCCCCGGACCCGGCGGTCGTCGCGCGACTGTCCGCGCGGGAGCCGGGCCGGGAGCTGTTCGCCGACTACCTGCGCTACATCGTCGAGCGCACCACCCGGGAACCCGAGTTGACCCGCGCGCTGATCGAGCTGCGGCTCGAGGCGGCCCGCCGTCCCCGGCTCGGCGAGATCCTCGGCGGCACCCTGCGGCAGGGGTATGCCGACGACGTCGCCTTCCACGCCACGACCGGCCTGCCCGGCGGGGCCTTCGAGATCGCGCTGCTGCACTACGCACTCGACGGGCTGCTGCTCGACATGCTCGGCGCCTCGATCGGGGCCGACGCCGACCCCGACCGGGTGGTCACCGCCTTCGTCGACCGGCTGATCATCTGGACCTCCGGCGCGTGACGACCGCCGGCCGGCGCATACGCCCGGCGGTCGCCGTGGAGGCCGCGGGTGGGCAGGTCGTCGCGTCGTAGGCTCGGGACCGGTGGTTCGGCGCGGCGCCGGGTGGCCCGTACCCCTCAGGGATTGAGCTCTTTGAGGGTTTCGGTGAGCGTGGTGGTGCAGAGGTGCCGGCGGTCGCCGCGGGGTTCGAGCAGGCCGCGTTCGCCGGCGTCGTAGAGGTCGGCCAGCTCGGTGGCCAGCAGCGGCGGGACACCCGCCTGGACCAGCGTGTCCGCCCACGCGGCCCGCGGCACGAGGACCACCTCCCGGTTCAGCTCCCCGGCGACCTGCCGCTCGGTGTAGACGGGCGCCTCCAGGTCGACGACCTCACTGCGTGCCGGCGGATGGGTGAGGGCGTACGCGACGGCCGCGCCGATGTCCCGGGTCGCGACCATCGGGACCGGCACGTCGGCGGACGAACCGAACACCGGATAAACCGGCGCGCCCAGCACGTCCTCGACCTTCTCCTGGAAGTGCGGGGACCGGATCGCGGTCACCACCGCGCCGGTGCCGCGCAGCGCGTTCTCCAGATGGTGCAGCCAGCGGATCGGACCGGTGCCGGCGGGCAGATCGGCGCCGAACGACGACAGCATCACCACGTGCGGCACCCCACTGTCGGCGACCGCCCCGGCGATCGTGTCGGCCATCGCCCGGTGCGCGGCGTCGTCGCCGTCGGGAAGGGTCGGCAGCAGCACGAACGCGCCGCGGCAACCGGTGAACGCCGCCGCCAGCGACGTCCGGTCGGTGAGGTCCGCGACGGCCCGCGTGACCGCGCGGACCGGCTCGCCCGCCGCCCGCAACGCGCGGACGGCGGCCCCGCCGACATGACCGGTGACTCCGGTGATCGCATACATGGTGTCCTCCTCGACGGCACTCTCTGTGGTGACTCCAGTCAAGTGGCAGCGGGCGAGACGCTCCATGTTCCAGAACCTCGAAAGCATGTCCGAGCGTCTACGATCGACGGTCATGGACCCGCTGGGTGACCTTCTCGACGGGGTACGCGCCCGGAGCGCCGCCTTCTGCCAGGCCGTCCTCGACCCGCCGTGGGGGCTGCGGATCGACGACCGGGCCCCACTCGCCCTCGCCTCGCCGCTGCACGGTCACGCCTGGGTGGTTCCCGACGACGGTCCGCCCGTGCTCGTCGAGACCGGGGGAGTGGCGATCGTGCAGGGGCCGTCGCCCTACACCGTCGCCGACACCCCCGGGACCCGCCCGTCGGTGCGTGTTCTCCCCGGTAACCGGCTGCTCGACCTGGACGGCACCGACATCACCGCCGAGACCCTGCAACGCACCAACTCCAGCCGCCTGTGGCGCCGGTCCGGCACCGCGGGCGGCTCGACGCTGCTGGCCAGCGGCACCTATCAGGTGTCCAACTTCGTCAGCGGCCGGCTCCTGGCCGTCCTCCCGCGGATCGTCCACGTGCCCCGCGAACAGATCCACTCACCGATCCTCGACCTGCTCACCGCCGAGGTCGCCCGGGACGAACCCGGCCAGCAGGTCGTCCTTGACCGGCTTCTCGACCTGACGCTGATCGCGACCCTCCGTGCCTGGTTCGCCCGGCCCGCCGCCGATCCGCCCGGGTGGTACCGCGCGCACGGCGATCCGCTGGTCGGCCCGGCCCTACGGCTGCTCCACGACGACCCGGCCCGGCCGTGGACGGTCGCCGGGCTGGCCACCGCGACCGGGGCGTCCCGCGCCGCGTTCGCCCGCCGGTTCACCGACCTGGTCGGGCAGCCGCCGATGACCTACCTGACCCACTGGCGCCTCGATCTGGCGGCCGAGTCGCTGCGCACCAGCGACGCCACCGTCGGCGCCATCGCCCGGCAGGTCGGCTACGCCAACGCGTTCGCCCTGACGGTCGCGTTCAAACGGGTGCACGGGGCGAGCCCGACCGAGTTCCGGCACGGGTTCGCGCACCGGTAGCCGCGGGGGTTCCGAGGGAGCTGGACGGCGGCGGGGAAGTCACGGCTTGTGATCACATCAATTGCTGTCTATCCTCGGCCAGGAAAGCGCTTTCCCCCCGCTTGAAGGCGCGCCCCAATCCCCAGATGAAGGTGAGAACCGGAATGAGACGACCAGTCGCCCTACGGTGGTTGGCTCTGGGAGCCACGGTGACCGCGAGCGCCGCGATCACGCTGTCGCTGCCGTTGTCGAACGCCATGGCCGCCGACAACCTGAGCCTCACGGCCGGGGCCGACGGCTCCAGCAAGGCCAGCGGCACCAGCTACGGCAACGTCCGGGACGGCAACACCGGCACCTACTGGGCGCCGAACGCCACGACCGGATACGTCTCGGTCAAGTGGAGCAGCGCCACGACGGTCTCCTCGGCCGTCATCAGGCAGGCGTCCGGCGGCGGCTCGATCAGCGCGTGGCGGGTGCTCAACGGCGACTCGGGTTCGCAGCTGGCCAGTGGCAGCGGCAGCCCGAGCACCGTCAACTTCTCGTCGACCTCGCTGAAGAAGCTCACCTTCGAGATCACCGGCGCGTCCGGCGCGCCGCGGATCGCCGAGCTCGAGACGTACTCCAGCGGTGGTTCCACGCCGACCAGCAGCCCGACCTCCGGCCCGACCAGCCCGAGCCCGGGCCCGACCGGCGGTACCGGTACCCCGACCGGTGCGTGGCCGTCCTCGACCGGCAACGTGTCGATCTCCGGCACGGTCAACGTGTCGGGCACCCTCGACGGCGGCATGAAGACCTACTGCTGCATCGGTGACGGCTCGCAGGACGAGTCCCAGGACCCGATGTTCAAGATCGCGAACGGCGGCACCCTCCAGAACGTCATCATCGGCTCCCCGGCCGGCGACGGCGTGCACTGCGAGGGCACCTGCACCATCCGCAACGTGTGGTGGAACGACATCGGCGAGGACGCCGCGACCTTCAAGGGCACCGGCGGCGGTACGAGCTACGTCATCGGCGGCGGCGCCCGCAACGGCAGTGACAAGACGTTCCAGCACAACGGCAACGGCACGGTCAGCATCTCCGGCTTCTACCTGAGCGGCTCCGGCAAGCTGTACCGCGGCTGTGGCAACTGCACCACGTCGCACCAGCGGCACGTGAAGATCGACAACGTGCTGCTGAACAACATCGACATGGTCGCCGGCATCAACAGCAACTGGGGCGACACGGCCACCATCACCCGGGTCACGCTGACCAGCAGCTCGGGTGCCACGGTCTGCGGCAAGTACCAGGGTGTCGCCAAGGGCAGCGAGCCGAAGTACCTCGGCGAGGGCTGGAACGACAGCAACTGCAAGGTGACCCAGAGCGACATCACGTACCGGTAGGCATCTCTGACGAAGGGCGTCCACCGCGAGGCGGGCGCCCTTCCGGCTACGACCAGGGCACGCCGGTGGCGAAGACCGCCGCCGCGATCGCCCTCGGAGGCGGGCTCGTGCTGGCGGTCCTCTGCGTCTTCCTGTCGCTCGCCGCCGACCTGATCCAGCGCCTCGGCGCAGATGATCCTCTCGGATTCGGCCACCGCCAGGTGCCGCCGCGGCCCATGCTTGACCTCGGAAACAGGAGGTCGACCGTGGTGGCGACGAGTGCGAGGGCGAGTCTGAGTGCCCTCTCGGCGGTTCTGGTGCTGCTTCTTCTCAGTGCTCCGGCGCCGGGTACGGCGGCACCGGCGCGGGTGACCGGCACGCCGGAACCGGTGCGGATCGGCACCGGCACGAACTGGGCGCAGGTCGCCGCGGGCGCGTACACCTGTGCCGTGCGTACCGACAGGTCGATGTCCTGCTGGGGAGACGACGTCGTCGACACCGTCACCGACGAGGAGGACATCGTGACGTTCCCGGCCGGCGCGCGATGGAAGTCGATCGCGATCGGTGGCGGCTCCGCGTGCGGCGTGCTGGCCGACGCCTCGCTCTGGTGCACCGGCTATGTCGGCCGGATGTACCACGAACCCGCGCAGAAGGTCGGCGCCGATGCCGCCTGGTCGAGTGTCGGCCTCGACTATGACAGCTCGTGCGGTCTGCGGACCGACGCGACAGTGTGGTGCTGGGGTCTCCCACCCGGGGAGACCCAGGCCACCCCGGCCTACTCCTACACGCCGCGTCCGGCGCCCGTCGAGCCCGGCCACACGTGGGCCGGCGTCACCGGCGACTGCGGATGGGACACCGCCGGCGAGGTGTGGTGCTGGGGCAACGACTTCCGGGGCGAGCGCGGCGACGGTGCGGGCGGGACCGAGGGACCGCCGAAGGCCCCGGTCGCGGTCCCCGCGGTCCGCGCGCTGGACGCCGGCGCGGGCACGGTCTGTGCCGTCACCACCGGCCGGGACCTGTGGTGCTGGGGTGGCGTCGGGAACGGCGAACCCGGCGACGCGACCGCGCCCAACAGCAGCGTTCCCGTCCTGGTCAGCGGCACCGGCGACTGGACGGACGTCTCGGTCGGCGGCGGTCACACCTGTGGCCTCCGCACCGACGCGAGCCTGTGGTGCTGGGGCGCCGGCTCGAGGGGACAGCTCGGTGACGGCGGCACGGCGGACCGGCACACGCCGGTGCGGGTCGGGTCGAAGGCCGGGTGGATCGGTGTGAGCGCCGGCCTGGAGCACACCTGCGGCATCCGAAGTGATCACAGTCTGTGGTGCTGGGGATCCGACGCCGCCGCGCAGCTGGGCGCGACCTTCCCGGTCCGGCGGCTGGTCCGGATGCCGGGGCGTACAGCAACTTCGCAGTTTCCCGGGGGTGTTCAGCGGTAATCGAGGGAGGTCATGAACAGCACGGGCCGTACCGCATGATCGATGAAGAGATCTGTCCCGCCGATCCGTGGCAGGTCCGGGAGACGCGCCTGGAGACCTCGCTGCTGGGGCCGATGGAGTCGGTGTTCTCGCTGGCCAACGGCTATCTGGGGCTGCGCGGGAACCTGGACGAGGGCGAACCCTACGAGATCTCCGGCACCTACCTGAACTCGTTCTACGAACAACGGCCGCTGCCCTACCCGGAGGGCGGCTACGGGTATCCGGAGCAGGGCCAGACCGTCGTGAACGTGACCGACGGCAAGCTGGTGCGCCTGATGGTCGACGACGAGCAGTTCCACGTCGAGCGCGGCGTGCTGCTGCGGCACGAGCGGGTTCTGGACCTGCGGGCCGGCACGCTGCGGCGCGACGTCGAGTGGGAGTCCCCGGCCGGGAAACGGGTCACCGTCCGCAGCCGGCGACTGGTGTCGTTCACCCAGCGTGCGGTGGCCGCTATCGCGTACGAGGTCGAGGCCGGTGACCAGGAGGTGCGGATCACCGTGCAGTCCTGCCTGGCCGCCGACGAGGAGCAGGTCAAGGTCTCCGACGATCCGCGGGTGGCGGCGGCGCTGAGTGATCCGCTGCAGGCGGTCGAGCAGGACACCGAGCAGCACGGTGCGGTGCTGCTGCACCGTACCCGCCGTAGTGGGCTGCTGCTGGCCGCCGGCATGGACCACATCGTCGAGGTCGACGGTGACCACCGGGAGGAGACCGACGTCCGCGAGGACTGGGCGCGGACCACCGTGGTCACCGTGCTGCCGCCGGGCGGACGGCTGCGGATCGTCAAGTTCCTCGGGTACGGCTGGAGCACCTCCCGGTCCACCGAGGCGCTGCGTGACCAGGTCGCCGCCGCACTGAACGGCGCCCGCTACGCCGGCTGGGACGGTCTCGTGGCCGAGCAGCGCGCCTATCTCGACGACTTCTGGGACTCCGCCGACGTGGAGATCGACGGCGACGCCAACCTCCAGCAGGCGGTCCGGTTCGGGCTGTTCCACGTGTTGCAGGCCGGTGCCCGGACCGAGCGCCGGGCGATCCCGGGCAAGGGCCTCACCGGCCCGGGCTACGACGGGCACGCGTTCTGGGACACCGAGGGCTACGTCCTGCCGCTGCTCATGTACACGACCCCAAGGGCCGCGGCGGACGCGATCCGGTGGCGGCACGCGATCCTGCCGGAGGCGCGGGACCGGGCCCGGACCCTGGGCCTTGCGGGCGCGGCGTTCCCGTGGCGGACCATCGGCGGGCAGGAGTGCTCGGCCTACTGGCCGGCCGGTACGGCCGCGCTGCACCTCAACGCGGTGATCGCCCGCGCGGTCGACCGGTACCGTCTGGTCACCGGCGACGACACCCTGGAACGGGAGTGCGGGCTGGAGATCCTGGTCGAGACGGCCCGGCTGTGGGTGTCGCACGGCCACCACGACGCGTCGGGGGTGTGGCACGTCGACGGGGTGACCGGGCCCGACGAGTACAGCGCCGTCGCCGACGACAACGTGTTCACCAACCTGATGGCGGCGCGGAACCTGCGTGCCGCCGCCGACGCCTGCCACCGCCACCCGGAACTGGCCGCCCGGCTGGGGGTGTCGCCGGAGGAGCCGGATGTGTGGCGGGCCTGCGCGCACGCCGTACACATCCCCTACGACGAACGGCTCGGCGTGCACTCCCAGTCGGAGGGCTTCACCCGCTACGCCGCGTGGGACTTCCCGGAGAAACGGCCCGACGATCCGCTGATGATGCACGCCCCCTACTTCCAGCTCTACCGGCGGCAGGTGTGCAAGCAGGCCGACCTGGTCCTGGCCATGCACTGGTGCCCGGACGCGTTCACCGACGAGCAGAAGGCCCGCAACGTCGACTACTACGAGCGGATCACCGTGCGGGACTCGTCGCTGTCGGCGTGCACGCAGGCGGTCATGTGCGCCGAGGTCGGCCATCTGGAGACGGCACACGACTACGCGTGGGAGGCCGCCATGGTGGACCTGCGCGATCTGCACGGCAACACCCGCGACGGGCTGCACATCGCGTCGCTGGCCGGGGCGTGGTCGGCGATCGTCGAAGGCTTCGGCGGGCTGCGCGAATGCGAGAGCGGCCCGGTGCTGTCCCTGGCGCCGCGACTGCCGTCCGGCATCAGCCGGTTGCGGTTCAACCTGCGGCACAGCGGCGTGCGCCTGGAGGTCGAGGCCGACCACGAGGCGGTCCGGCTGCGGCTTCGCGAGGGGCGGATGACCCTCATGCTGTACGGCGAACGCGTCGACGTCTCCGCGCAAGAGGTGGTGTCGCGTCCCGTCGTACCGCTGGAACCGGCTCTGCCCCCACCCCGTCAGCCACCCGGCTACGCGCCCCGCCGATCGTAGGCGGCGCGACAGGCCGACCGGTGCCGGCGGGCGACGGGGCACCGCGGCGGCTAACGTGCCTGGTGTGTCGATGCCCGACCGGCTGCGCCTGCACGCCGCACATCTGGACGAACTGCGCGTCCGGCTGGGACGGGTGCGGCTCCTGGTCCAGCGGTTCGAGAAGGATCAGGCGGCTTTCGGGGCGCTCTGCGGCTGGGTCCTCACCGGACTGGGTGAACGGCACCTCCGCCACGACGAGTTGATCGCCTATGTGGAGGAGACGTTCGTCATCACGGTGGCCGGGTTACGCGACGTCGCCGACGGACGGCAGAGCCTGGCCCGGTTCGTCGGTGAACCGGACGACGGCCCACGGTCGGCGACCGAGATCGTCGACGGAGTGCTGGCCACCGTGGCGAGCCGCGAGTGGGTGGAGCCGCTGCTGGCCGGGTCGGCTCCGGTCGCCGAGTTCGCGGTGCCGCTCGACGACACCGAGGCGGCGCTGCGGGCCGCCGGGCTGGCCGTGGCGATGGCCCGGATCCCGCCGCTGCGCCGGATGGTCGACGACCTGGCCGGGATGCCGGACGTGGTGGCCGAGCAGGCCCGGCTGTGGGCGGACATGGCCGGTGATCTACGGGCGATCGGCGGGGACCTGCAACGCCGCCTGGACGACGACCTCCGCGGTGCCGACGGCGCGGACGTGCGGGCGTACCTGACGTTGATGGGCAACAACGTCGAAGCGCTACGAGGCCTGGTCGCCACCTGCACGGCGATGACGGTGATCACGAAGGCGGCCGGCGACCTGATCCTGCTGGCCCGCGACATCGTCCGCGGTCTGATCGGCGACCTGGTGGCCCGGGTGAGCGGCTGGGTGGCCGACCCGGCGGTGGTGCCGCTGCCGGTGCTGGTGTCGCGGCTGGGCACGGTGGTCGCGACGACGTGGCGCATCGACGCCTACCTGACCGCCCTGGTGACGAGCATCGCGAACCTGTCGCGCACCATCGACGGATAGGGTCGGATCATGCGCAACGACTGGGTCGGGCACGTCATCTGGTGGCATGTGTACCCGCTGGGGTTCGTCGGGGCGGAGCCGGAGGCCGGGCCGTCGACCGGGGTCAGCCACCGGCTCGGGCATCTGGAGCAGTGGCTCGACCACCTGATCGGGCTCGGCTGCAACGGTCTGGCCCTGGGGCCGGTGTTCGCGTCCGGCACCCACGGCTACGACACCGTCGACTACCGGCGGATCGATCCGCGGCTCGGTGACGACGCCGACTTCACGGCGCTGGTGACGGCCTGCCGCCGGCGGGGCATCCGGGTGCTGCTGGACGGAGTGTTCAACCACGCCGGCCGGGAGTTCGCGCCGGTGCGGGCGGCGCTGGACGGCACCGGGCCACGCGAGTGGGTGCGGTGGAGCGGGGAGTATCCGTACCTGTTCGAGGGCCATGACCGGCTGATCACTCTGGACCACTCGTCGGCCGTGGTGCGCGACCTCGTCGTCGAGGTGATGTGCCACTGGCTGGAGCGCGGTGCGGACGGCTGGCGGCTGGACGCCGCCTATGCGATCGACCCGGAGTTCTGGGCCGCGGTCCTGCCCCGGGTGCGGGAGCGGTTCCCGGACGCCTGGTTCGTCGGCGAGATGATCCACGGCGACTACGGCGACTATGTGAAACGGTCCGGCCTGGACGCCGTCACCCAGTACGAGTTGTGGAAGGCGATCTGGTCGTCGCTGAACGACCGGAACCTCTTCGAGCTGGCCTGGGCGCTGGACCGGCACCGGGCGTGGGCCGCGGACTTCCTGCCGCTGACGTTCCTCGGCAACCACGACGTCACCCGGATCGCCAGTCAGGTCACCGACTCCCGGCACCTGGGTCACGCGGTGGCGCTGCTGTTCTTCCTGCCCGGGGTGCCGAGCGTCTACTACGGCGACGAGTTCGGCCTCCGGGCGGTCAAGGAGGACCGGCCCGGCGGTGACGACGCGATCCGCCCGCCGATGCCGCCCACCCCGGGCGACGGCGGCGACGACTACCGGCGGCTGATCGGCATCCGCCGCCGCCACCCGTGGCTCACCGGTGCCCGGATCGGCACCGACGGCCTGACCAACGAGACCCTGGCCGTCGTCGCCGAGGGTCCCGCCGGTGAGCGTCTGTCGCTGCTGCTCAACCTGGCCGACAAGCCGTTCGCGCACGGCCCGCACGACCCGGTCGCGCCGCACTCGTGGGCGATCGTGGAGGGCTGACGGCCGGCGGCAGCCGGATCTCGAAGGTGGCGCCGGCGCCCTCGGTGCTGTGTGCCGACACGTCGCCGCCGTGGTCGCGGACGATCTGCCGGACGATCGCCAGGCCCAGCCCGCTGCCGCCGCCGCGGCCACGCGACGGTTCGGCCCGCCACAGCCGGTCGAAGACCAGCGGCAGGTGCTCGGCGGCGATGCCGGTGCCGGTGTCGGTCACCCGCAGCACCGCCCGGTCACCGTCGAGGCCCGCGGTCAGCGTGATCGACCCGCCGGCCGGGGTGGCCCGCAGCGCGTTGCCGACCAGGTTGCCGACGACCTGCCGGATCCGGTCCGGATCCACGTCCGCGATCACCGGTGCGCCGGCGGTCACGATCAGCTCGACGCCAGCGGTGTCGGCGGCGGCCCGGTGCGCGGTCCGGGCGGTCTCCATCAGCTCGGCCAGGTCGGTCGGGGACCGGTGGTAGATCAGGGCCCCGGCCTCGGCCAGCGCCAGCTCCTGAAGGTCGCCGACGATCCGCTGGTTGAGGATCACCTCGTCGTGCAGGGACGCGAACAGGTCCGGGGACGGCTCCACCACACCGTCCTGAAGCGCCTCCAGGTAGCCGCGCACATTGGACAGCGGGTTACGCAGCTCGTGGGCCACGTCGGCGATGAGACGCCGCTGATCGTCCTGGGCGGCCCGCACCGACTCGGCCATCTGGTTGAAGGCGCGGGCCAGCTCGGCCAGTTCGTCGCGGCCGTCGTCGGGTACCCGGCCGTCGCGGTCGCCGCTGCCCAGCCGCCGGGCGGCGGCGGTCAGGGTGCCGATCGGGCGCAGCACCCGGCGGCTGATCAGGAGAGACCCTCCGGTCGCCAGGGCCGCGACCACGAGGGTGATCAGCAGGACCGGGCCGGCGTCGAGGGTGCGTACCGGCTCATTGCCCGCACCGATGGTGAGCAGCAGCGGCGCGGGGGCGACGTCGCCGGTGGTGATCTGCCGCCGGAAGGCGGCCTGGAGGCAGTCGGCCTGTACCGGACCGCACTGCCGGACCTGCGCCAGGTCGTCGGCGCGCTGCCAGAGGGCCGGTGGCGCCGGACGGCACCGCCCGGTGCCGGTGGGCACGCCGCCGTCCGCGAGCGAGTGCCGGTGCACGCCGTCGAGTCCGGGCGTGACCACCAGCTCGTAGCCGTGGCGGTACAGGCAGGCCGCCCGCAGCGTCTCGGCCCGGTAGACGTCGATGGCGGCGATCGTCGCCTGCCGCCGATCGCCGTGGTCGGCCACGATCAGCTCGGGCAGCGGGTCGACGAACACCGCGACCGATCCGGGTGGCCGGGCCTCCCGGCGGTCCATGTGGTCGGTGTCGGCGATCACCTCGCCGTACGGGTCGACGAGCCGGAGCCGCTGCCCGGTCATCCCGCGCAGCCGCCGCAGTGTCTGGTCGACGCCCTCCCAGGTGCCGTTGCGCAGCGCCTGCTCCCGGAGCTCCCGCTGGATCAGCTCGGTGGTCTCCCGCGACGCCGACGCCGCCTCGCTGACCTGGTCACGGGCCTGCCACCAGGTCAGCGCCACGGTGGCGCCGGTCGCGCCGAGCGCCACCAGCGCCATCAGGACGAAGACACGGATCCGGAAACTCACGAGGACTCCGTGAGGCGGGGGCCGTGGCCGTGGACGATGTGCACCCGGTGATCCAAACATCGGCCGGCAACCCGTCAGACGGGTCGCCGGCCGATGGGCACATTATGGGGATCAGTCCAGGTCGAACCGGTCCAGCTCGGTGACCTTCGTCCATGCCTTGACGAAGTCGTGCACGAACTTCTCCCGGGCGTCGGCGCTGGCGTAGACCTCGCTGAGAGCGCGCAGCTGCGAGTTCGAGCCGAAGATCAGGTCGACCGCGGTGGCGGTGAACTTCACCTGGTCGGTGGCGAGGTCGCGGATCTCGTACACGTGCTCGCGGTCCTTCGACGCCGCCCACCGGGTGCCCGGGGAGAGCAGGTTGACGAAGAAGTCGTTGGTGAGCACGCCCGGCTTATCGGTGAGCACGCCGTGCTCGGCACCGGCGACCACCCGCAGGCCGCCGATCAGCACGGTCATCTCCGGGGCGGTCAGGTTCAGCATGTACGCCCGGTCGACGAGCAGCACCTCCGGCTGGGTCTTCTCGCCCGGCCGCAGGTAGTTGCGGAACCCGTCGGCACGCGGCTCCAGGACGGCGAACGACTCGACGTCGGTCTGGTCCTGGGTGGCGTCGGTGCGGCCCGGGTGGAACGGCACGGTCACCTCGACGCCGGCGTCCTTCGCGGCCTTCTCCACCGCGGCGTTACCGGCCAGCACGATCAGGTCGGCCAGCGAGATCTTCGTGTCACTGGACGCGTTGAACTCCTGCTGGATCTTCTCCAGCGTGTCGATCACCGGGATGACCGGCTGGTTGACCTCCCACGAACGCTGCGGTTCGAGGCGGATCCGGGCGCCGTTCGCCCCGCCGCGCTTGTCGGTGGACCGGTACGTCGCGGCCGACGCCCAGGTGGCCTGCACCAGCTGCGCGACGCTCAGACCCGAGTCCAGTACCTTCGCCTTCAGCGCGGCGATCTCGGTGTCGCCGACCAGCGGGTGGTCGACGGCCGGGACCGGGTCCTGCCAGAGCTGGGCCTCCGGCACCCACGGGCCGAGGAACCGGCGGACCGGGCCCATGTCGCGGTGCAGCAGCTTGTACCAGGCCTTCGCGAACGCCAGCGCGAACGCGTCCGGGTCGGCCAGGAAACGGCGCGAGATCTTCTCGTACGCCGGGTCGACGCGCAGCGACAGGTCGGTCGTCAGCATCGTCGGCTTGTGCTTCTTCGACGGGTCGTGCGCGTCCGGGATGATCGCCTCGGCGTCCTTGGCGACCCACTGCTTGGCGCCACCCGGGCTGGTGGTGAGCTCCCACTCGTAGCCGAAGAGGATCTCGAAGAACCGGTTGCTCCACTGGGTCGGCTTGTCGGTCCAGGTGACCTCCAGGCCGGACGTGATCGTGTCCGGGCCCTTGCCGGTGCCGTGGGTGTTCAGCCAGCCGAGGCCCTGCGCCTCCAGCGGCGCGCCCTCCGGCTCCGGGCCGATGTGGTTGTCGGCGACGGCGGCGCCGTGCGTCTTGCCGAAGGTGTGACCGCCGGCGATCAGCGCCACGGTCTCCTCGTCGTTCATCGCCATCCGGGCGAAGGTCTCCCGGATGAAGTGGGCCGCCGCGAGCGGGTCGGCGTTACCGCGCGGGCCCTCCGGGTTGACGTAGATCAGACCCATCTCGGTCGCGCCGACGCCCTCGGCCATCGACTTCTCCGAGGCGTACCGCTCGTCGCCGAGCCAGGTGTCCTCCGGGCCCCAGAAGATCTCCTCCGGCTCCCACACGTCGACCCGGCCGAAACCGAAGCCGAACGTCTTGAAGCCCATCGACTCCAGTGCCACGTTGCCGGCCAGCACCAGCAGGTCGGCCCAGGAGATCTTCTGCCCGTACTTGGCCTTCACCGGCCACAGCAGGCGGCGCGCCTTGTCCAGGTTCGCGTTGTCCGGCCAGCTGTTCAGCGGGGCGAACCGCTGACCACCGTCGCCGGCGCCACCCCGGCCGTCCTGGATCCGGTACGTACCGGCGGCGTGCCAGCTCAGCCGGATCATCAGGCCGCCGTAGTGACCGAAGTCGGCCGGCCACCAGTCCTGCGAGGTGGTCAGCACCGTGACGATGTCGGCCTTGAGCGCCTCGACGTCGAGCTTCTTGAACTCCTCGGCGTAGTCGAAGTCCGGCGCGAGCGGGTTGCCCTTCGACGAGTGGGCGTGCAGCACGTTGAGGTCGAGCTGGTTGGGCCACCAGTCGCGGTTGGTGCGCGGGCGCCCGCCCGTCTTCGGCGTCGGCGAGTCGATCGCCGGGTTCTCGCTCTCACTGCCGTTCGCGGTCACCGAATCGTGGGCGACCGGGCATTTCTCGGCGATGGTGTTGTGGTCCTGAGCGTCGCTCATTGATTTCCTTCCGAACGGGTGCTCACGCAGGAGGGGCAGGTGCCCCAATAGACGACCTCGGCCTCGTCGATCACGAACCCGTGATCGTCGGAGGCGGTCAGGCAGGGGGCGTTTCCGGTCGCGCAGTCGACGTCGGCGATCGCTCCGCACGAACGGCACACGACGTGATGGTGGTTGTCCCGCACCCGCATCTCGTAGCGGGCCGTCGCACCGGCGGGCTGGATGCGCCGCACCAGACCGGTGTCGGTCAGCGCACGCAGCACATCGTAGACCGCCTGGTGGGAGACGGTGGGGAGTTCCGAACGCACCAGTCCGAGCACCCTGTCGGTGTCGACATGCGGGTGGTCGGTCAGCGCGGCCATCACGGCCAGCCGGGGTTTGGTCACGCGCAACGAGACCGCCCGGAGCCGAGTCTCGAAGTCGGACGTCATGCCCCCGACCTTAGACCCCTTTTCTGGAATAGTTCCAGTTTTCAGTGCGGTGATCACACACAAGTGGCCCCCAGGGGTCAGTGTCGTCGCGGGGCGCCGCCTCGTCGCCGGGATCGTCCGGGCCGGTGGTCCAATGGATCGACGACGTGACGTCTCCGGCGGTGACCGCCGGGCGGTCGAGACGGGAGCAGGGGCATGGCCACTTGCAATCTGTGCCCGCCGGGGCAGCGGGACATTCCGGACGCGGAGATGCCGGCGCACCTGCGCGCGGTTCACCCGGACGTGGCCGCCGACGGCACCCGTGCGGGGGACGGCAGCACGATCGTGCACGACGCCTCGCTCGAACCCTCGGCGGACGCTCCCGCCGAGGAAGGGGAGTGGCGCTAACCCAGGCGGGGCATACCCTCGGTGCCCTCCAACTGGCGGTCCACGTGGCGGCTGAGCGCGTCCCGGTAGTGCATCGCCAGGCCGGTGAGCTGCTCGACCTGTTCGACGAGCTCCGCGCGGCGCCCGGCGATCCCGTCCATCGCCGCGGCATGCCGCCGCCGGGCGTCGTTCTCGATGTCCGCCGCTCTCGCCCGCGCCTCGGCGGCCAGTTGCTCCGCCTTGTCCCGGGCGACCGCGATGACGTCCTCGGCCTCACGGCGGGCGTCGTTCAGATGCTCGTCGGCGGTCCGCTGAGCCATCGCCAGCACCCGCAGATGCCGGCTGTCGTCCACCGGCGCGATCTCCGCCCGGCGGGCCTGCTCGACCTGGGCGGCCAGCTCACGGGCATGCTGTTCGGCCCGGTCCCGGGCCTGTTCCAGCATGCGCAGCCGGGCGGCCAGTTCGCGGATCTCGTCGTAGTCGACATCGACGTCGTAGTCGTCCTCGACGCCACCGCGGACCCGGCCCTTGAGGGCCGTGTTCTCGGCCATGAGCCGGGCCAGTTCGCGTTCCACCTCGTCCAGGAACGCGTCGACCTCCTCCTCGACGTATCCGCCCCGGCCGACGGCCGGTTTGGTGAACGAAACGTTGTGAACGTCAGCAGGGGTGAGCGGCATGCTGCTCCCTAGAAACGCCGTCGCGAGTGCGCACACGTTACGCCGTTTCCGCGGTTCTCCTCTACGGCTCCAAGGGGTGTCTTCACCATTACTCAAAGACAGATCCGGGTCATGTCAGGAACAGCGCGGCGACGATCATGGCCAGGGCGGATGCCAGGGTGGAGAGCATCACGACGTCGCGGGCCAGCGCCTCGGACTCCCGGTAGCGCAACGCGAACACGAACACGTTCTGGGCGGCCGGCAGCGCCGACGTCACCACCGCGGCGAACAGCTCGTGCCCGTCGAGGCCGATCATCCGGCCGATCAGGTACGCCAGCAGCGGCTGCACCACGATCTTCAGCGTCACCGCGAGATAGCGGTCCGGCGCGTCCGGCCCGGTCCGCAGGGGCCGCGCACCGGGCAGCGACATCCCGAACGCGAGCAGTGCGGCCGGCACCGCGGCGGCGCCGACCAGGGACAACGGTTCGAGGAGCAGCACCGGCGGCGTCCATCCGGAGGCCGCGACGACGACCCCGGCCCCGGACGCGATCATCAGCGGATTGCGGGCCGGCACCAGCGCCAGCCGGCGCAGCGACGGCCGCCCCTGCCCGCCGGCCAGATCCAGGACGGTCAGCGCGAACGGCCCGGCGAGCAGGACCTGGAAGATCAGCACGGGTACGACGAGCGAGACGTCCCCGAGCACGTAGGCCGCGACGGCGAGCCCCATGTTGCCGGCGTTGACGTACGACGCCCCGAGCGCCCCGATCGTGGTGGCACCGGTGCTCCGCTTCCAGGCCAGTTTCGCGACCAGCACATACACCGCCGCGACCAGAACCGTGGACGCGACGAAGGCGAGCAGTGCCCCGGTGAGGATCCGGTCCAGGCTGGTGTGGCTCAACGTCACGAACAGCAGGGCGGGCGCCGCCACCGAGAACACCAACCGGGCGAGCACCTGCGGCGCGTGCTCGCCGAGAACCCGGCCGCGCGCCAGTAGGTAACCGAGGGCGGCGATCGCCCAGATCGTCGTGAACCCGCTGAGCACCCCGGCCATGCCGAAGATCCTCCGTCACCGGGCCGCGCCGTGCAGCGACGGTGACCGGTCCGTCAGAAACCGGCGGGCTCAGCGGGAACCCCGATCCTTGCGAAGCCGCCCGGATTTAAGGCCCTCTTAGGAAAGTGTTGGCTACGGTCCTGCCGTCAGTTGTCCGACGTGCCGGATCGGAGTGGTTCATGGTGCCGGTAATGGTGGCCGACAACGGCGCTGGAAGGCGTCCGCGGCAGGGGCGGTCGCTCGACCTTCTGGTCGGGCGCCGGTTGGAGTACGTGTGGCTGGGCCACGCCGTCGTGCTGGGATTCGCCGGCGGGTGCCAGGTGCTGATGGAGGCGGTGGCCCATCTCGACGGCCCGGCCGGTCCGGCGGATGTGGAGCCGGGCGACGATCCGTCGGATGCGATCGCGACGCTGCTCAGCGATGTGGTGCGGTCGGCGCGGACCCGGGAGACCGGAGAACTGGAGATCACCTTCGTCAGCGGGGCCGGCCTGCTGGTCGACGCCGACGCGGACGCCGAGTCCTGGGCGGTGACCGGCCCCGACGGCTACCTGATCGTCTGCCTGGCCCGCGGCGAACTGGCCGTCTGGGGCGACGCGGCGGCGTGACCCGCCCGCACCGGTGACACGGCGGTGAGCTGGGCGGAGCGGTGATGGCCGGCCGGGGCGCGGATGCACCCCGGCCGGCGATCGTCAGGCCGGCTCGAATCCGGTCAGGTGCAGGGAGAACGCCCGGATGGTGCCGGTGTCGGTGCCGGCCCGGTCGGCGACGTGCAGGCTCCACGTGCCGTCCGCCGGGGACAACCGCAGCGAGCCCAGCGGGTCGTTCGGTTTCCAGGATCCGGTGAACGGTGCGTTCGCCGACAGGGCCGACGCGAACGGTGTCGCGGCGGCGTCGTCGAAGACCACCTGGCACAGGTTGTTGCCGCCTCCGCCGGTACGGGAGAACAGCGTGGCCTTGCGCCCGTCCGGTGCGGTGAGTGTGCCGACCAGGTCACCGACGAACGTGTGGTCGACGCCCACGGTCGTCGCGCCGGCCGTGGTGTTGCACTCGGTGCCGTCGATGGAGAAGGTGAGTGACGACGCGTACCCGACGCCGGTGACGTCCACGGTGGCGCTGACGCCGGTGGGGTCGTTGTCCGGGATCGGCAGGGGCGCGCCGGCGTAGGCGAAGTCCCGCACCGTCGCCGACGGCCGGCCGGTCGCCACCGTCACGCTGCCGGTGGTGGGCGACAGGGTACCGGCGAAGGTGGCCCGCACCTTCAGCCCGACCGGCCGTCCGAGCGGGTAACCGGCAGCCAGTTTCAGGGTGTAGTCCCTGGTCTTGGAGGCGCCGGCGGCGATGGTGCCGTACGAACGGGAGCGCGGCGTGACGGTCGCGAGCGGATGGTCGGAGTCCACGACGACGCTGACGCCGGTGGCCGTACCGTCGCCGACGTTGTTCGCCGGGAGGGCGACGGTGGCCTGTTCGCCGGGTTCCAGGTAGGCGTCGCCGTCCCCGGTGGTCGGGGTGATCGCCGGCGTGCCGGGCTGGACCAGCGGTTGCGGGGTGGCGCCGGTGTTGCGCAGCACCAGATCGGCGCGGATCACGCCGCTGCCGGTCCGGTTGTCGTAACCCGACGGGGTGAGGTCCAGGGCGGTGCCGGTGAGGGCGGCCCGGATCTCGTCGCCGCTCAGACCCGGGTTGCCGGAGAGGGCGAGGGCGGCGATCGCGGCGGCGTGCGGGGCGGCCGCCGACGTGCCGTAGAAGGGCTGGAAGTCCGGCACCGAGGTGCTCACACCGTCGGCCGCGGTGATGTCCGGTTTGGCCCGGGCGAATCCACCGGTGGACGAGAAGTCGCCGGGCGTGACGGCCGTGCCGTCGGCGTTGAAGAACACCCGCCGCGGCCCGTCGGAGGTGAACCGTTCCGGCAGGGTCTGCCGGGTGAACACGTTCGGGTACGGGCCGGCCGGGTTCGCCGGGTCACCGTCCTCGAGATCGAACGGCAGTGCGTCCTTGGCCGGGGCGGCGGCCACCGAGAAGGCGTTCACGGCCGAGTTGTGCCCACGGGTGATGCCGGGGGTGGAGAAGCCCTTGAGGGCGCCGTCGGCCGAGTCGGTGAAGCGCCCCCGGAACACGGACAGCTGGAGGTAGCGGTCGGCGCCGGCGAACTTGACGGCGGCCAGCCGCTGGCCGTTGCTGTTCGCCGTCTGGAGGATCTCCCACGGGTCGTCGTCGCCGTCCTGGACGTCCTGGGAGAACGAGGTGACGTTGCCCAGCGAGTTGATCAGGTACAGGTCGTAGTCGTTCGCCGAGGACACCAGGGCGTCGGCCCACCACAGCGTGACGACCCGGCCGGCGCTGTTCGGCGACAGCGGGTTGAACTCCTGCACGCCCGGCCCGGGGTCGAAGTCGTGCGCGTCGCCGGCGAACTTGCCGATGCCCCGGCCGGAGTCGGCGAAGTCGCCCTCCCAGTTGCCGGAGGTGCCGTCGATCTTGTTGCCCTCGTTGCCGGCGGAGCTGAAGAAGTAGGCGCCGTCGGCGGTGACGGCATTGACGGCCTGCGCGATGACGCCGTCCTGGAAGGGGCTCTCGTGGTAGTAGACGACGTCGTCGACGATGATGTCGCAGCCGGCCGTGGAGCGCAGGGCGCGGATGTTCTCGGCGAAGCTGGCCTCGCTGGTGAACGCGGTCGCGAACCCGAGCTTCGCGTTGGGCACCAGGTCGTGGATGATCTCCAGCATCGCGGTGCCCTCGTCGCCGTCACCCTCCTGGCCGGGCAGCACGTCGACGTCGGCGGGCAGGTCGCCGCTGGCCTGGGAGTCGGCGAGCGAGTCCACCCCGTCGGACAGGGCGCACACCTTCACCCCGGTTCCGGTCACCTTGTACCGGGTGCGGGCGGTGTCGGCGGCGTGCGTGCGGTCTCCCTCGGAGAGCACCGAACCCTGGGCGGCGGTGACCGCCGGGGTCTTCGGTGCCGCCGTCGCCGCGCGCAGGGCCGACTCGATCCGGGCCGTCTTCGCCGTCTTCGACTCGGTTCGGGGTTTGGCGTTCGGGTCGGTCTGCCGGGCGGTGATCGCGCCGTGTCTGAGGTTGACGCCGGTGACGTCCTTCCATCCGGCGATCTCCGGCAGGGCGGTGAGCGGCGCCTCGACCAGCACGGTGCCGGTCGCCGGGGACGGGAAGCGGATACCGGCGCCGGCGTCGCGCAGCCGGTCGAGCAGTTCGTCGCCCACCTTGTCGGCGTGGACCTCGACCTCGGTGGTGCCGGATTTGCTGACCGGCACGCCCGTCCCGAGTGCGGGCAGGGCGTTGGTCATGGCCTGACCCGTGCGTTTGCGCAGCTCGATGGCGAGCCGGCTGTCGAGTTTGCGTTCGGCCGGGGTGAGTGACTTCTTGATGTCCTGGAGTGCGGCGATCTGTTGGTAGGCCCGCTCGGACGGGCTGTCCGGAGCCTTCGCCGCTGCGCCCGGTGCCGTGAGGCCCAGGACGGTCGCTCCGATCGCGAGGACCGTCACCGAGCGGCGGAGGTTACCTTGACTGAAGATGTGCAATTCTCAGTCCCCCATAGAGATCAGTAAATCTCAATGTCAGGGACTCTATAGGCCACAGTCGATGTAGGACAGATGCGCGACCCGCACCGGGTGGACCGCCGGGTCAGTGCCGCACCGACAGCAGGTGGGTCACCTCGGCCGGGCCGTCGGCCAGCGCCAGCGCCCGCTCCTCGGTGTCCCGGTCGGCACCGGTCAGCCGGCCGGTGTGCTGGCGCAGGTGCTCGTCCCAGCTCGGGACCACGTACACCTCGACGAGGCGGCCGGCGCGTTCACCGTCGTGGAACAGCCCCCAGCGGATCGCGCCGGTACGCAGGCGGCTACGGCGTACCCCCTGCATGGCCTCGGTGAACGCCTCCTCCCGGTCGGCGCTCACCGGATAGCTCGCGACGACCACCACCGGGCCGTCGTGGTCGTCGGGGGTCCAGTTCCAGATGCGGCTCCGGCCAGAAGACGGCCGGGTCCCGGTCCAGGCCGCTGGTGTCGCGCAACGGCCACCAGCGCAGCGTCACCGCACCGGCGAGCATCAGCGCGACCGCGACCAGATGGGCCGCGGTCAGACCCCACACGTCCGACAGCACACCCCACACGAGGGCGCCCACGGCCTGGGTTCCGGCGAACACGATCTGGTAGACGGCCAGGCCGCGGGCGCGGACCCAGTTCGGCAGGAACAGCTGCATGGCCGCGTTCACGCTGGACAGCACCATCACCCAGGCCACCCCGGCGGGCAGCAGCGCCACCACGATCGTGACCGTGGACCGGCCCGTCGCCAGCACCGCCAGGATCCCGGCGAACAACAGGCTCGCGACGAGCAGCAACCGGTTCAGCGACCACCGTGCCCGCAGCTTCGGCAGCAGCACCGCACCGGCCACCGCGCCGATCCCGACCGCGCCGAGCAGCACACCGTAGCCACCCGAACCGAGACCCAGGCCCCGGCTGGCGACCAGCGGCAACAGCGCCCACAACGCGCTGCCCGGCACCAGGAACAGGCCGGCCCGCAGCAGGATCCGCCGCACCACCGGCGAATGCCGTACATACCGGCCACCGGACCGTACCGCGGCCGCGAACCGCTCCGGCGCACCCGACGCCGAGGAGGAGGCCGGCCGCCACCGCCACAGGACCAGAGCGAACACGGCGAACGACAGCGTGTTCAGAGCGAACACGACACCCGTTCCGGTCCGGGCGATCAACACCCCGGCCACCGCCGGGCCGACGGCACGGGCCAGGTTCATGCTGATCGCGCCCAGCGCCGACGCCGACGCCAGCTGCGGTCGCGGCACCAGCTCCGGAATCACCGACTGCCACGCCGGCGCGGTCACCGCCTGCCCGGCGCCGAGCGCGAACGTCAACGTCAGCAGCAGCGTCGGCGGCATGTTCCCGGTCAGCGTCAACGTGGTGAGCAGCGCGCCGATCCCGGTCAGGAACACCTGCACGGCGATCAGCAGCCGCCGCCGGTCGAAGAGGTCGGCCAGCGCCCCCGCGGGCAGCGCCAGCAGCACGATCGGCAGGGTGCTGGCCGTCTGCACGACGGCGACCAGCGTGTCCGTCCCGGACTCCTCGACGAGCAGCCACTGCGCCCCGACGGTCTGCATCCAGGTGCCGATGTTGCTGGCCAGCAGCGCCAGCCACAGACTACGGAACGCCGCGACACGCAACGGCGCCCACGCCGACGGCGGCGCGGCGGGAACGGCAGACGTTTCGGCACTCACCCGCTGAGGGCTACCCCGGGCAGGCGCCTCCCTACCGTCCGATCCGGTGGTCGTACGATCACCGGGCGCCATGGGCGAGGATCGGGTCATGATCGGTTACTGGGATCCCCTGCCCACCGCCCGGCGTGTGCTGGACGACCGCGCCCTGATCGCCGCGGACCTGTTCCAAGGGCTCTGGGAGCAGCGCAACTGGCGCAACGTTCCCGGTCCCTTCTACGCGGCCGAGACCGACATCATGGCCCTGGGACGGGGCGAGGCGCCGAACAACATCTGCTACGACGGCGACCGTGGCGACGGAACCGTGTCGGAGTTCGTCCACCGGCAGCCGGTGACCGAGGGCGAGACCGCCGCCCTGATCGGCGCCGCCCAGGTCGAGCACTGGCGGGGCTACCAGTGGGACGGCGACGACCACTGGACCGTGGACGGGGTCCGCGAGTGGTGGCGCGAGCGGGGCCGGGTGCGGGAGTGGGCGGTGCGGATCGCCGCCGACTGGGCGGCGGACGGTCATCCGGAGTGGGGCTTCGCCGGCGGCCCCGAGTACGCCGGGCTCTATCAGGACGCCGCCCGGGGGCACCGGGACTTCGTCGCCTACCTCGACGGCGGCCTGGAGGCCTACCTGCGTGGTTATCTGTTCTGGCTGGATCGGCGGCGTGAGCCCCGGCCCGGTGAGGCGCTGCCGATCCTGGGCAGCTGACGGCCGGACCGGGGATTCGGCGCCGATCCGGCGGGTATCGCAGGGGTCCGACCGGAAGGAGATCGTCGTGGACGAGAAACCGGGCACCGACGCGGGTTCCAGCACCGACCAGCACGTCACCGGTGCCGACGAGACGGAGGACATGCCGGTGGACGCCGAGCCCACCGCGGACACGCCGGCGCACGGCAGCAGCAACGCCGTGTTCAACGCCGCCCGTGACTCGGTCGCCCGTGACGCGGCCGCCCGTGAGCGTGGCTGACCGGGCCCAGTTGATCACCGCGGACGATCTCGGGGCGTGGCTGATCAAAGGCAACGCCGACCACGCCGATCTGGGTGGCCGGTTCGCCCGGCAGCCGCGGGTGGACCGGTGGTGTGTGCGGCGCAGCTACCGGCTGGAGCTGATGGCGGCCGGCCAGCCGGTGCTGTTCTGGGGCAGCGGGAGCCGGCGGCGCGACGTGGCCTACGGCCTCTGGGGCTGCGGGCGGCTGCTCGGCCCGGCGCGGCGGCAGGCGGACGGTGCGGGCTGGGAACTGCCGCTGGACCTGACGATCGCCGACCCGTCGGCGTGGATCGGCCGGGCGGAACTCCGTGCCCACGACGAGCTGGCGGGGCTCGAGGTGCTGCGGCAGCCGCAGGCCGCGAATCCGTCGTATCTGTCGAAACGGCAGTTCGCGGCGTTGCGCCGGGATTTCCGGGACGCGTTCGCATGGTGAGTGGGCAACCGGCCCGGCGGCCGCGTCGCGGCCTTGACCCAACTGCCGCCGGCGGGGTGCGGGCGGGGCGGTGAGGGTGCGGTCGAGGACTTCTCCGATCGTACGATCACCGGCTTCTACTGCATTTGCGGTACATTTTTTCGCCCTGACCGGCGTTAGGGTGCGTTTATGCGGACGGCGAACTGGTTGATCGCGATCGGGGTCACCGGCGTGGTGCTGACCTCCGTGCTCACCCAGCAGCGTCCGGCTACCGTCCGGGACGTGCTCGCCTGCCTGTTGGTGGTGACGAGTGGGCTGGCGCTGGCCGCGTTGCGCCGGGCGCCGATCGTGGTGCTGGTCGTCACCGGGGTCTGCGTCGTCGGGTACACCGTGGCCGGGTTCGCGGTGCCGGCGCTCGCGTTCCTGGTCGCGGTCTACGGCGGTTTCCGGGCCGGGCATCGGGCGGTCACCGTCGGGGCGGGTGTCGGGATGCTGGCCGCGCTGCCGCTCGCGTTCCTGGCGTCGCCGGCCGAGCCGGCGGTCACCGAGGCGCTCGCGCAGGCCCGTGGGGTGCTGGAGCTGGCCTGGCTGGTCGCCGCCGGTTTCGCCGGGGAGGCGCTGCGGCAGGCCGAGCGGCGCGCCGACGAGGCGGAGCGCACCCGCGAGGAGACGGCCCGGCTGCGGGCCACGCAGGAGCGGCTGCACATCGCCCGCGAGCTGCACGATTCGCTGACCCACCAGATCTCGATCATCAAGGTGCAGGCGGAGGTCGCGGTGCATCTGGCGCGTAAGCGGGGTGAGCAGGTGCCGGAGGCGCTGGTGGCGATCCGGGAGGCGGGCCGGGCCGCGACGCGGGAGCTGCGGGCCACGCTGGACACGCTGCGGCAGGACGGTGACGCGCCGCCGCACGGCCTCGACCAGCTGGCGGAACTGCTGGCCGGGGTGGAGGGCATCGGGTTGCGCACCGAGTTGACGATCGCGGGGGAGCGGGCCGACGTGCCGGACGCGGTGGGGCGGACCGCGTACCGGATCGTGCAGGAGTCGCTGACGAACACCGCCCGGCACGCCGCGGCGTCGACCGCGTCCGTCCGCATCGACTACCGGCCGGATGCGCTGGCCATCCGGGTCGACGACGACGGCGCCGCGAGACCGGGGGTGACACCGGTGCCGGGGATCGGATTGCAGGGCATGCGGGAGCGGGTGACCGCGCTCGGCGGCCGGTTGCTCGCCGGCCCGCGCAGTGAGGGCGGCTTCACCGTTCAGGCGGAGCTGCCGCTGGAGCGGGTCGGATGATCCGGGTGCTGCTGGTCGACGACCAGCCGTTGCTGCGCAGCGGCTTCCGGGCGCTGCTCGACGCGGAGGACGACATCGAGGTGGTCGCCGAGGCCGGCGACGGCAGGCAGGGCGTCGACCTGGCCCGGATGCGGCTGCCGGACCTGGCGCTCGTCGACATCCGGATGCCGGTGATGGACGGCATCGAGACGACCCGGCAGATCGCCGCGGATCCCGCTCTCGCCGGGGTCCGCGTGGTGATCCTCACCAACTACGGCGACGACGAGCACGTCTTCCAGGCGTTGCGGGCCGGTGCGGCCGGCTTCCTGGTCAAGGACATCACCCCCGACGACTTCCTGCATGCGGTACGCGTGGCCGCCCGCGGCGACGCACTGCTCGCCCCGTCGATCACCCGGATGCTGATCAGCCGGTACGTCAGTGAGCCCCCGGGCGGTGGGGTGAACCGGTTCGTGGCCGAGCTGACCAACCGGGAACGGGAGGCGGTCGTCCTCGCCGCGCGCGGCCTGTCCAACGACGAGATCGCCGCCGCCATGGTGATCAGCCCGTTGACGGCGAAGACCCACGTGAACCGGGCGATGACCAAGTTGCGGGCCCGTGACCGGGCGCAGCTGGTGGTGTTCGCCTACGAGTCGGGGCTGCTCAGCCCGCGGACCCGGAGTCACTGAACCGGTGCCGGGCCCGACCCGCGCGGTCTGCGGCCCCGGTCATGACCAGACGGCCCGTACCGCCTCGGCGAGGGTCTCGCCCTGACGCAGGCCGGCCAGCACCGCGGCGGGACGCCGGGACGCGTCCATGAAGTTCGGGCCGAACGCGGTGAGCGACTCCTGGTCCGGTTCGATGAGCAGGGTCTTCCCGGCACCGGTCGCGGCGATCTCCTCGACGATCCGCTCCCGGCCCAGCATCGCCAGCGGGGCGATCACCACGAGCCGTTCGGCACCGGCGGCCAGGTCGGCCCCGGCACCGAGGCGCACCCCACCGTCGATGTAGCGGCGGTCACCGATGGTCACCGGGGGCATCAGACCGGGTACGGCACAACTGGCCGCCACCGCCTGCAACAGCGGCACACCCGCCCCGGAGTCCAGCACGACGTCGCGTCCGTCGGCCGCGTCGACGACCACGATCCGCAGGTCACCGGCCGGCCACTCGGTCACCGGCAGGAGCTCGGCGATCCGGGCCAGATAGCGTGTCTCGTCCAGGCCGGCGGCCAGGGCCATCGCCCCGACCTGCGCGCGGGCCTGCTGTGCCGGGACCGAGGGGTCGAGCAGCACGGCCATCGCGGTCAGCCACTCACCACCACGGCCGGGCCCGGTGCGGGCCGGTTCGGCGGGTACCTGCTGCCGGGTGACGGCCGCCTCGACGTCGGCGCCGGCGGCCAGGAGGGTGCCGACGACCGACCCGGCGGACGTGCCGATGATCGTGTCGGCGTCGCCGAGCGGCACCCCGGCCCGGTGCAGGCCGCAGAGCAGCCCGAGATGCCACGCGATGCCGGTCACACCGCCGCCACCGAGAACGAGAATCCTGCTCACGGATCCGTACCGTAACGGCGGACCGGGCCGGTGTCGATGCCCGGCCGGGGGGTGACGGCGGCGACTCGGGCGATGGCCGGGCGCGGTGAACATGAATAGGGTTCTGCGGTCGGTGGTGAACGTGCTTGCGGAGATCGATGGGGTGAGGATGCGCGGGGGCGAATGGTCCGGGGCACAGCTGATTGACAGCGGTATCTAGGTTGTGCGCGTGAAGATCAGGTACCTACTCCACAACGCGTACGGGGTCGGCGGCACGATCCGTACGGTCTTCAATCAGGCCAACGCGTTGTGTGCCACCCACGACGTCGAGATCGCCAGCGTGTACCGGACCGCTGAGACCCCGGCGTTCCCGCTGGATCCGCGGGTGCGGCTGGTCTCGGTGACCGGCCTTCGTAACGACGGTTCCCGATGGACCGGTAAGCCGGAACGCCGCCGCCGGCTGTTGCGCCGGACGCGGATGCTGCCCAACCCGCTGCCGCACGGCAACGACTTCCGGTACAACCGCTGGGACCCGATGGTCGACCTCAAGATCATCCGCTACATGCGCTCCCAGCGCGACGGGATCCTGATCAGCACCCGGCCCGCGCTGAACCTGTTGTCCGCCTGGTTCGGGCCGCGCAGGCTGATCCGGATCGGTCAGGACCACATGAACTTCAACAGCTACAAGCCGAATCTGAAGGCCCAGATCGTCCGCGCCTACCCCCGGCTGGACGCGGTGACCGTGCTGACCCACGCGGACCTTGCGTCCTACCGCGCGGCGGTGGGCGACACGGTGAACCTGACCCGCATCCCGAACGGCATCCCGCCCCGCGAGGCGGCCCCCGGCGGCGAGCGGGCGAAGGTCGTGGTGGCCGCCGGCCGACTGTTCCAGCAGAAGGGCTTCGACCTGCTGATCGAGGCCTGGGTGCAGGTCCATCGCCGGCACCCGGACTGGCGGTTGTACATCTTCGGCGAGGGCAAACTGCGCAAGACGCTGACCGAGCAGATCGCCGGGCACGGCCTCGGTGACGTGGTCAAGCTGCGGGGCCTGTCGCGCACTCTGGACACCGAGTTCGCCAAGGCGTCGGTGTTCGTGCTCTCCTCCCGCAAGGAGGGCCTGCCGATGGTGCTTCTCGAGGCGATGGGTGCCGGGCTGCCGGTGGTGTCGTACGACTGCCCGACCGGCCCGGCCGACGTGGTCGAGGACGGGGTGAACGGCCTGCTCATCCCGGCCGAAGACGTGCCCGGCCTGGCCGCCGGCCTGTCCCGCCTGATCGACAGCCCGCAGGACCGGGCGGCCTTCGGCGCGGCGGCCCGGGTGACCGCCTCCGATTACGGGATGCCGGTCGTGGCCGCCCGGTGGGAGGACCTGTTCCAGCGGGTGTCGAGGGAACTCGCCGCCCGGTAGTCCCGCTCTCCCGTGATCAGCGCCGGCCCGAACGGGTCCGGCGCTGATCTTTTGTGCTCCGGAGCGGCCTTGGAACTTCTGCCGAATGGCGAAAGTTTCAGTTGAGGCTTCCGGGAGGTGAACTCATTTACGCACTTGAATTCACCGATACATCTTCGTAACGTCACGGCCATCGCTCTCACCGTCCCCAGGAAGGAGCTTCCCCAGTGCCACAGCTCCGTACGAGAGCCACCATGATCGCGGTGTCGGTCCTCGCCGCCGCCGCGGCCGTCCTCGCCGTCCCCACCACCGCCCGCGCCGCCGCCGTCGAGGACGACGGCGCCGACTGTCCCGTCGCCGCCTCACCCGCCGTCAGCACCGCCCAGCTGCCCGACCCGTTCACCCGCATCGACGGCACCCGGATCACCACCACCGCCGACTGGCGCTGCCGCCGCGCCGAGATCCGCGAGATGGCCGAACGCCACGTCTACGGCCAGAAACCCGCCCGCCCGGCCACCGTCTCCGGCACGGTCACCGGCTCCGCCGTCACCGCCACCGTCACCGACCAGGGCCGCACCGCCAGTTTCTCGGCGAGCGTGCAGCTGCCCACCACCGGCACCGCGCCCTACCCGGCGGTCGTGGTCCTCGGCGGCCTCGGCGCCGACACCACCACCATCCGCAACGCCGGGGCCGCGGTGATCAGCTTCGACCCGCTCGCCGTCGGCCGTGAGGGCACCGGCCGCGCCGCCAAGCAGGGTGCCTTCTACACCCTCCACGGCTCGACCAGCACCACCGGCATCCTGATGGCCTGGGCGTGGGGCGTCAGCCGGCTCATCGACGTCGTCGAACAGTCCGGCGGCGGCATCCTGCGCGCCGACGCGCTCGGTGTCACCGGCTGCTCCCGCTACGGCAAGGGCGCCTTCGCCGCCGGCGCGTTCGACCAGCGGCTCGCCCTCACCATGCCGATCGAATCGGGCACCGCCGGCGTGCCGATCCTGCGCGGCGTACCCGGCGAATCCGGTGCCCAGCCACTGAGCAGCGCCTACGGCGAGCAGCCGTGGCTCGGCGACGCGTTCGGCTCCTACACCGGCAACCCGAACAGCCTGCCCGTCGACACCCACGAACTGGTCGGCCTGGTCGCGCCCCGCGGACTGTTCATCATGGAGAACCCGCACGTCGACTGGCTCGCCGCCCGGTCCGGCAGCGTGGCGGCACTCGGCGGGGCCGAGATCTACAAGGCACTCGGCGCCGGCGGCGCCATCAGCTACTGGTCCGACGTCAGCGACGGCACCCACTGCGCCGCACGCACCGAGTGGCGCGGCCCGCTCCAGCAGAACATCCAGAAGTTCCTTCTCAAGACCGGGAGCAGCACGGGTACGTTCCGCATCGCCGCCCGCAAGCAGGGGGACCTGGCGCAGTGGCGCTCCTGGCAGACCCCGATCCTGAGCGGCGGCCCGTCCTCACCGCCGCCGTCGTCACCGTCCTCGCCCCCGCCGTCCTCACCGCCGCCGTCCTCGCCCCCGCCGTCCTCCGGCTCCTGCACGGCGACGATCACTCCGGGCACGGTCTGGGGCGATCGCTACAACACCACCGTCACGATCGCCGGTGGTACGAACTGGACGGTGGCCGTCGCGGTCACCGCGCCGCAGCAGGTCACGACCACCTGGAGCGGCTCCTTCACGTCGAACGGCGGCACGCTGACCGTCCGTCCCAACGGCAGCGGCAACACGTTCGGCTTCACGACGATGATGAACGGGAGCAGCTCCGCCCGCCCGCGCATCGTCTCCTGCATTACCGGGTAGAGGGGGCCGGTGCGGCCGGGTGACCCCCGGCCGCACCGGCGTTACCACCGGCGTCAGCCGAACCTGATCTCACCCTGGTTCAGCACCCGCGGATGGAAGTACGCCGCCTGGATCTCGGCGTTGGTGTTACTGCCGCGCAACTGCTCCGACCAGACCATGAAGTACGCCCACCGCGTCTGCGACGTCAGCAGAGCAGCGTTCGGCACCTTCCCCATCTCGGCGATCGCGATCGGCTTACCCGCCGCGATCGTCTGGATCTGCTGGTAGTCACCCGCCGACGGATGGCCCTTGTACCAGACGTCGAGCGACACCACGTCGGCGTAGCCGGCGCCCGGGTAGTAACCCGACCATCCGCCGGCCGGATTGTCCTGCACGTTCCACACCCAGATCAGGTTGGTCAGGCCCTGACTGTCGAAGTAGTCGCGCATCTGCTGGTAGATCTTCGCGCCGCCGTTCGCGCCGGGCCGGCCGCCCCACCAGTTCCACGTCTCGTTCATCTCGTGGAACGGCCGCCACAGCACCGGCACCCCGGCGTCGCGCAGCTGCCGCAGATAGGGCACCACCTCGGCCATCCGGCTGCGCCACGTCTGGTTGAGCGCGGTGCCGCCGGTGACGATCTGCTGGAACTGGGTGTTCGAGATCTGCGTCTTCACGCCACCCTCGAACTCGCACGTCCGCCCGACCGTGGGGGAGCAGGCGTGCCAGGTCAGTGCCACCAGTGAACCGTTGGCCCACTCCTGCCGGGCCTGGTCGACGACGCGCTGCCGGTTGGCGACGTCGTCGGCGCGGAACATCATGTCGCCGCCCCACAGGCCCGGCCACTGCCCGGTCACGTCGTAGACCTGCCGGGTGTACTGGCCGGGGGAGCCGGCCGGTTCCTTGTTGTGCTGGCCGGAGACGATGCCGGTGCCGGTGATCGACCGCAGGTGGTTGAGGACGGTCGCCTTGCTCGTCGCCGGAAAGGCGGTGGCGGGGACGGGGAGGAGTGCGGCGCCGAGCAGCAGCGCCGCGCCGATCGCCAGGGGGACTCGCACGGGTGTTACCTCCTTGCGTCAGTCATGCCTTCGTTCGTCGTGCTGTTGTGCCTCGTGCTTTCGTTCCTCGTGCCTTTGTTCTTCGTGCTTCTCTTCCTCGTGCCGGAGTGCCGACCAGAGGTCGGTCAGCGCCCACGGCGACTTGATCGAGCCCGGGTCGAGTTCGACGGGGGCCCGCACGGCGAAGACGGTGGACTCGCCGGGCAGCAGGGTGGTGAAGCCGCGATCGACGACGGCTTCGGGATGGATCCGGTCCGGTTGCAGGAGCACGTCCCGGGCCAGGCCGGTGGCGTGCACATGAACGTCCAGCCCGCCGGGAACGACCTCGGCGGTGACGGTCAGGCCGGGATCGGTCAGGCCGCCGCGCACCGTCACCCCAGCCTGACCCGGGATGACGGGACCGGCCGAGGGCGCCGGGACGTCGCCGGCGAACCAGAGCGCCCGCACGCCGTCCATCTCGGCGACGACCAGATCGCCGCCGGGTACCGGGACGAGCGCTACCGAGCGGGGTGGCGCCGAAACCTCGATGCCGGCCTCGTTGACCTGGAGGAGACCGGTCCACGGGCGCGGCGAATCGTTGAGGACCGCCACCACCAGACCCCCGTCACGCGGCTGGATCGTCAGGGCGCGGTCGGCGTACATCTCGCGGAGCGCGAAATAGAGCGGCTTGTACCGGCCGGCACCGTCGATCGCCGCCCACGAGGTGACCGGCCACAGATCGTTGAGCTGCCACACGATCGTCCCGGCCGTGTGTGGCCAGTGCGACCGCCAGTGCTCGATCCCGGTACGCACCGCCCGCACCTGGTTCAACTGGGTCAGGTAGTGCCAGCCCTCCACCGTGGACGGCGCCGGGAAATGCGGGGCCAGCCCGCGGGCGAGTTTGCCGTTGCCGTCCTCGGCCTTCTGGTGATGCAGCACCCCCGGGGAATCCGGGCGCATCGGCTCGTCGGAGACCGCGTCGCGCAGCGTGCGCCACGCCGGAGGTCCCTGCCAGCCGAACTCGGCGACGAACCGCGGCGCGCTGTCGCGATAGTGCAGGTAGTCCTGCCGGTTCCAGACCTCCCACGAGTGGAACGTCTGGTGCGCGGGATCGTTCGGCTCGTGCTCCCATGACCCGGACCACGGACTGCCCGCCTGATAGGGACGGGACGGGTCACCTTCGGACACGATCCCGGGCAGCAGAACCAGGTAGTACGCCTCGCCCCAACTCTGATCGCCGCCCGGGTCGCCGGCCCAGCCGTGGGCGTCACGCAGCCACAGGTTCTCGTTGTTGCCGTTCCAGGTGATCAGGCTCGGGTGCGGGGACAACCGGAGCACGTTCTCACGAGCCTCGGCGATCACCTCGGAGCGGATCGGCTCCTCCTCCGGATAGCAGGCGCACGCGAACAGGAAGTCCTGCCAGACCATCAAGCCGAGTCGGTCGCACAGCTCGTAGAAGTCACGATCCTCGTAGATACCGCCGCCCCAGACCCGGATCAGGTTGACGCCGGCGGCCGCGGCTTCACGCAAACGCCGTTCATAGCGAGCCCGGGTCATCCGGGACGGGAAGATGTCATCCGGGATCCAGTTGACCCCCTTGACCAGGACCGGTGCACCGTTGACCTGGACGACGAACCGGGTGCCCGCCTCATCTTGACTGCAATCAATGTTGACGCTGCGGAATCCAGTCAACTGTTGATAGCGATCAAGTTCAGTACCGTCGTCAACATCGGTCAAGATGACCGTCAACATGTACAGCGCGGGTTCGCCGTAGCCGGTCGGGTTCCACGGCGTCACGCCGGGCACGTCGATCTCGGCTTGCACACCGTCCACTTCGGCGGGCACATCCAGGACGGCGATCTCACGGTCGTCCAGCAGGACCTGCGCGCGCAGAACGCGATCGCGGGTGCGCTCGATGCCGGCGGCCAGGTCCAGCCTTCCGGCATCGCCGTCGTAGGTGGCGAGTGGACGGACCGTGGCGAGCCGCGCGGTGCTCCATCCCTCGAGACGGACCGGTCGCCAGATGCCGGCCGTCACCAGGGTCGGTCCCCAGTCCCACCCGAAGCTGCACGCCATCTTGCGGATGAACTGGAACGGCTCCGGATACGCGTTCGGCCGCGGCCCGACCAGGCTCTCCACCCGCTGCGCCTCGGTATAGGCGGACGTGAAGTGCACGCTCAACTCCCGCTCACCGCCCGACCGGTCACAGCCGTTCCCGGCGGCGGCCGGCTGCGCGGCGGGGGGTAGGGCGGCGGCCGGCTGCGCGGCGGGGGATAGGGCGGCGTCTGGGTGCGCGGTGGGGGGTTGGGTGGCAGCCGACTTCGCGGCGGGCCGCGGCGTGACGGTCGGCTGCGCGGCCGGGGATGGCGCGGCGGTGAGCAGGGCGGTCACGTCGAAGCGGTAGGAGCGGTGCATGTTGCGCGTCTCGCCGACCAGCCGACCGTCGATCTCGATGCGCGCGACCGTGTCGAGGCCGTCGAAGACCAGGTCGATGCGGTCGTGGGCCGGGCCGTCCCAGCTGATCGGGCGGCTGTAGGTCCAGTCGGTGCGGCCGACCCAGGCGACCTTCAGCTCGTTGTCGTCGAGGAACGGGTCCGGGATCAGGCCGGCGTCGAGCAGGTCGGTGTGGACACAGCCGGGAACGGTCGCCGGGGCGTCCACGTCGGTGGAGCGCAGGTTCCACGTACCGCCGAGGTCTTTGATCATTTGGTGGCTCCCGCCGTGATGCCGTTGTAGATCAGCCGCTGAAGCAACAGGAAGATCACCACCGTGGGCAGGATGACGATCATGGTGCAGGCGGCGATGGTCTCCCACTGCGCTCCGTACGGCCCCTTGAAACGGAACAGGGCCGTCGATATCACCCCGAGTTCGGGCGAGCGCAGATAGAGGAAGGGAATGTAGAACTCGTTGTAGATCGCGATGCCTTTGATGATCGCCACGGTCGCGATCGCCGGTTTCATCAGCGGCAGCACGATCCGCCGGTAGACGGTGAACCGGGAGGCGCCGTCCATCATCGCGGCCTGGTCGAGGCTCGGCGGAATGGACTGCATGAACTGCAGGAAGATGTAGACCGAGATGATGTCGGTGCCGAGGAACAGCACGATCGCCGAGCCCGGGGTGTTGACCAGGCCCATCGATTTCACGATCTGATAGGTCGCGACCTGCGTGGTCACACCCGGAACGAGAGCCGCGACCAGGAACGACCCGAGGACGAGACGCTTGAACGGGAACTCGAACCGGTTGATGGCGTAGGCGGCGAGCGTGCCGACCAGGATCGTGCCGGTCAGCGAGATCGCCAGGATGACCGTGGTGTTCCAGAATCCGAGCAGCATCCGCCCTTCCGACCAGGCGGTCACGAAGTTGTCGAAGTTGAACCAGTTCTCCGGCGGGGTGAGCGGCCCGGACGTGCTGTATTCGGCGCGGGTCTTGAATGCCGCGAAGAACACCACCGTCAGCGGCAGCAGCACCACGATCGACGCTGCCACCAGGGACAGATACTTGGCGAAGGCCTTCATGTCAGGGTCACCTCGTCGTCGGGGACGAGCCGGCGCTGGATCCAGGTCACGAGCAGCACGATCAGCAGCAGCACCACGGCCATCGCGGACGCGAGACCGATCTGGCGGAACTGGAACGCGGTCTCGTAGGCCTGGACGACGAACGTGCGGGTGCCGTTCGCGCCGCCGGTCATGATGAACGGGATCTCGAAGACCGACAGGCTTCCGGAGATCGCGAGAATGAACGAGAGGCTGATGATCCGGCGGATGCCCGGCACGATGATGTGCCGGAACTGGTGCCACCGGCCGGCGCCGTCGATCTCCGCGGCCTCGTAGATCTCGCCGGGAATCGACTGGATGGCGCCGAGGAACAGCACGAAACTGAGCCCGGTGAACCGCCACACCGACGTGCCGGCCAGCGAGATGTTCGCGATGTCCGGGTCACCGAGCCAGAAGCGGGTGTGCTCGCCCAGCCCGGCCCAGCCGAGAACCGTGTCGAGGGTGCCGCCCGGCTGGAAGAGGAAGAGGAACACGAAACCGACGGCGACACCATTGAGGAGGTACGGGAAGAACAGGATCCCTTTGAACAGGTTCCGGAAGCGGGTCTGGAAGGACAGGATGACCGCGAAGTACAGGGCGATCGCGATCTGCACGAACGAGGCGGCGAAGTAGTAGCCGCTGACCAGGAACACCCGCCAGTAGCGTTCGTCGGTGAACACCCGCACGTAGTTGTCGAAGCCGGCCGGCTCCATGGTGACGTCCAGGCCGTCCCACGACGTGAAGCTGTAGACCAGCATGTTGCCGACCGGTACGTACGTGAAGGTGATCAGCAGCCCCAGCGCCGGGAGCAGGTAGAGCCAGGGCATCCAGCGGCGTTGCGCGAGTGTCACTTCATGACCTGCGACTGCGCCTCGCTCCACCGCTTGTTCAGTTCGGCGAAGTAGGACTCCTTGTCGCCCTTCGCGGCGCCGCGGGCGATGTCGACGAGTTTCTGCCGGTAGATGTTGCCGGCCAGGTCGATCTCGGAGGCCTTGATGATCTGGTCCTCTTTGCCGCTGGTGGCGACCGCGGCCGGGAGTTCGAGCAGTTCGACGCCGGTGGCCTGGAAGTCCTTGAGGGTGGTGGGCAACTCCTGGCCGACGGCCGGCGGGATGGACTGCTGGTCGGCGGCGAACCCGGAGTCGGTGACGAACCATTCCAGCCACGCCTTGGCGGTCGCCTTGTTCTTGCTGTTCCTACTGACGGCGCCCTTGTAGTCGCCCTCGATGCGGGCGTGGAACTTCCCGCCGGTCTGGTAGGGGAACGGCCAGAACACGATGTCGTCGGGGTTCGCGCCGGCGGACTTCGCCGCTTCCTTCATCTGGGGTACGGCCCAGGAGCCGAGCAGCATCGAGCCGACCTTGCCGGTGCCGAGCATCGGCTTGGAGCCCTCCCAGTTGGTGGTGAGCGGGTCGGGCTCGCTGAGTTTGCCGTCGACGATGTCGAAGAGCAGGCCGTCGGTGATGTGCTGGATCTTGCCGGGCTGCCAGGGGTTCGCGTCGGCCGGGAACGTCTCGTTGACGTCGGTGCCGCCGAGGATCGCGCGCTGGCTGTTCCAGAAGCTGAGCGGCCAGCCGTCCTTGTAGTTGGTGTAGAACGGGATCGCGTCGGTCTTCTCGTCGACGGCCCGGAGCCCGGCCAGGAACTCCTCGGGCGTCTTCGGCGGCGTGGTGATCCCGGCCTGCGCCCAGACCCGCCGGTTGACGACGAAACCGTTGGCGACGCCGCCGAGGGACAGACCGAAGACCTTGCCGTCGTACGCCTTCTCGTCGGCGAACCGGTATCTCGCGCGGATCTCGTCGACCGTGCCGAGCGGCTCGAAGAACTGGCCCAGCTGGTCGACGGCGACGGTGTTGGGGATGAGCAGGACGTCGCCGTAGTCACCGGAGCTGAGCTGGGTGGTCACGTCGCCCTCGTAGTTGGTGACCGGCTCGAAGGTCACCCGGGTTCCGGGGTATTTGGCCTGGAACTTCTTCGCGTACTCCGGCAGCGCGGTGGTGGCCAGGTCGGTGCGGTTGGTCAGCACCGTGATGTCGCCGGTGATCTGGCCGGAGAAGTCGGCGGGGCCCTCCTCGGACGCGCCGCCGGTGCAGCCGGTCGCCAGCGCCAGCACGGCCGCCGCGCCGAATCCGAGGAATCGCCTTCTATGGGTCATCGTGCTCATCCGTTCGTGAGGTGATCGATCCGAGCGGATGTGACGGCCGCCCGTTGAGGGCCCAGCTTGGTGCCCGTGTTGCGGTCACGTCAAGGTTAAATTAATAATTTATGTAGTCGGTGGGCGTGAGTCGGCCACGCTGGGATGCGAGGTCAGGAGGCGGGGGCTTGCGTGCTCGACCGGACCACGATGTGCGCGGGAGGTGCCTGGTAGACCTCGACGGGGGCGCCGGCCATCGTCGCCAGGACCGCCCGCGCGGCCAACTCCCCGATCCGCTCCACGTCGTGGCTCATCGCCGACAGGGCCGGCATCGCGAGCTGACACTGTGGGGAGTCGTCCCACGCCACCACGGACAGATCGGCCGGCACCCGCAGCCCGCACGCGGCTGCCGCGTCCAGGCCGCCGAGCGCCATCACGTCGTTGTCGAAGACGATCGCGGTCGGGCGTACCCCACGGGTCTCGAGCAGTTCGAGCGCGGCGGCGCGGCCTCCGTCGTACGAATAATCGCCCTCGGCCACCAGCAACGTCATGCCGCGCTCGGCCGCCTCGGCCTGGAGCCCGCCGCGCCGCAGTTGGGTGTGCGCGAACGCCGGCGGCCCGGTGACGTGCCCGGCCACCCGGTGCCCCAGCCCGGCGAGGAAATCGACCGCCTCCCGGGCGAACCCGGCGTCATCGGTCCACACCGTCGGCAGGCCCTGGGCCGTCGACGGGTCGCCGAGCACCACCGCCGGCAGGCCGAGCCGCGCCACCAGGCCGACCCGTTCGTCGTCCGGCCCCAGATCGACGAGCACCACACCGTCCACCCGCGCCTGTGCCGACCACCGCTCGTAGGTCGCGATCTCCGCCGCCCGGTCCGTCACCACCTGCACCAGCACCGACACCCCGGCCGGCGCCAGCACCCGCTCCAGACCCTCCAGGAACTCGTGGTAATACGCCTCCTCGCCCAGCACGTGGGACGCGCGCTCCAGCACCAGACCGACCCGCCGGGACGCCTGAGTCACCGATTCCTCCAGGTCCGATGCACCGGTTCCTCCAGGGTAGGGTGTCGCTGTCGGCACGAGACTCGGAGACACTACCTCGATGGCACGTCGCGAAACGCCCGCCGCCGGACCGGGCAGCCGGGCCCTCGTCGTCGACGTCATCCGCTCCGCGGCGGCGATCAGCCGGGTCGAGATCGCCGACCTGACCGGCCTCACCCAGCCGTCGATCTCCAACATCGTCCGCGACCTGATCGCCGACGGGATCATCCACGAGGTGGGTTCGGCCGACTCGATCCGCGGCAAGCCCCGCAAGCTGATCTCGATCAAGCCCGCCAACCGGTTCGGGATCGGGTTCCATCTCGGGCCGGACACGGTCACCTGCGTGGCGGTCGACCTCACCGGCGGGGTCGTCGGGCGTGAGGTGGTGCCGCGGCAGCCCGCCGACCGGCTCGCCGGCCAGTTCGACGACTTCACCGCCGGGCTCGACCTGCCCCGCGACCGGGTCGAAGGGCTCGCCATCGTGGCGCCCACGCCGTACCCGGGCAGCCCGGACACCCCTGGCCTGTACACCCTGCGTGCCGAGCTGGCCGACCGGCTCGGGCTGCCGGTAATGGTGGAGAACGACGCCGCGGCCGCCGCCCTCGGTGAGTTCTGGACCCGGCGGGTCTCCCGCGAGCAGGCGTTCGGCTGCGTCTACCTGTCCACCGGGATCGGCGCCGGGCTGGTCTTCGGCGGTGCCCTGTTCCGTGGCGCCAGCTTCGACGCGGGCGAACTCGGGCACATGTCGATCGACTACGACGGGCTGCCCTGCCCGTGCGGCAACCGGGGCTGCGTCGAACGGTATGCGTCGATGGCGGCCGTGGTCGAGGCGGCCCGCGCGGACGGCCGGCTCGGTCTCGACCCCGCGGCGAGCATCTCCACCGCGTACGACACGGTGGCCCGCGCCGCCGTCCACGGTGACGCCGCCGCCCACGAGCTGCTCGACCGGGCCGCCGGCCGTCTGGCCGTCGCCGTCACCTCGATGGTCAACCTGCTCGACCTGGGCCGGGTCGTGCTCACCGGCCCCGGCGTGGCCCTGGCCGGCGCCATCCACGCCCGCAAGCTGCGCGCCCACCTGGAACGCACCGCCCACGCCCGCCAGCGCCACCCGGTCCTGGTCGAACTGTCCGCCCAGCCCCGCGACGCCGCCAGCATCGGCGCCGCCGCCCTCGTGGTCCAGGCCTCGGTCGCCCCCGGCCACACGAACACCCTGCCCACCTGACGTCAAGTCGAGATCGATCAGGCCGTGACGTGGGCGGTGCCCGCCACTAGCGTGCGACCGTGCACAACCAGGTTCCTCCCGATCCCGTCCAGCAGCCGGCCGCGCCGGACGCTGTACCCGCTTACGCGGCCCCGATGGCGTACCCACCGTTCCCCGGCTATCCGCCGCCCGTGCGGAGCGGCCCGAACGGGCTCGCGATCGGTGCTCTGGTGGCCAGTATCTGCGGTGGACCCGGCCTCGGCACCCTCCTCGGTTTCGCGCTCGGCATCCCGGCGCTCGTGCAGATCAGACGGCGACGGCAGCAGGGGTTCGGGCTCGCCGTCGCGGCGCTGGTCATCTCCGGCATCACCCTGGTGATCGGCGTCGTCGCGGTGACCGGCTTCATCCTCGACGAGATGCGTGACCGGGTCGCCGGGATCGAGGACACCGGCACCACCGAACTCGAGGCGGGCGACTGCATCAGCAGCCTCGACGACTCGTCCAGGGTCCACGACATGCCGGTGGTGCCGTGCACCCGGCCGCACAAGGCCGAGGTCTACCACGTCTTCCAGTTCCCGGCCGGCGCGTACCCCGGCCAGACGGTGGTCGAGGAGCAGAGCGACGAGCGATGTGCCACAGCGTTCGAGCCGTACGACACCCCGGAGAACGAGGACCTGGAGATCTACTACCTGTTCCCCGAGGACGAGACCGGCTGGGAGCAGGACCGCAGTGTCCTCTGCATCGCCTCGGCGCCGCTCGAACCCCGTACCCGCTCCCTGGTCGGATAGCCGCGATCAGGCCCGGCTGGCCCTCACCGCTGTCTCAGCGCGGCTGAGACAGCGGTGGGAGCCAGCCGGACTTTCGGCCGGGTGGTGCGGGAGGCGGGATTCGAACCCGCTCAGCGATGCAACCGGTTTACAGCCGGTCCCGACTCTCCAGCGTCGGCGCTCCCGCTCAGCTATCCGGGACGGAACAGCTCTCTCGCCAGGATTCGAACCTGGATCTCCCGGTCCAGAGCCGGGTGTCGCTGCCAGTTGGACGACGAGAGAATGGAAAAGCAGGGGTGACAGGACTCGAACCTGCAACCTTCGGATTTGGAAGCCGCTGCGCTACCGAATTGCGCCACACCCCTGTGTGGGAAATGAAAAAAGCCGCCGTCCCGGGAATCGGGAGGCGGCATCGATGCCGGGCGCTAGCTGCGCCTCCCGGTGGCTACGGTCTGCTGATACTGCCAGCGCTGCATCGGAGATCCCCCTGGTCGGTGTGGCTTGTGAAAGAGACAGTAATGACTGTCGTGCGCTAGCGGCAAACCATTTTCCGACCTGCGGTTCTGGACTTACCGGCCCCTTTCACCGGGGCGCGGCCGGGCCATGAGCCGCGCGATTGCCCGACAGGTCGCCGGTGATGTCGCGGACCGCGGCGAGGGTCCGGTCGGCGGCGGCGCGCAGCGCGGTGACCGTGACCACCGCGGTGTCCAGGTCGCCGGCGAGGGCGGCCTGCTCGACCCGGTCGGCGACGTCGGCCAGTTCCTGGGCCCCGAGGTTACCGGCGGCGCCTTTGAGCTGGTGGGCGGTGTTGCGCAGGGCGGTGGTGTCGTCCATCGCGAGGGCGTGGAAGGCGTCGTCGACCAGAGCCGGTACCTGGGCGGTCAGGCGTCGCAGCAGGCCGGTGAGCGCGGTGTCGTCGAGGTTGGGTGCGGCGGCGCGCAGCAGGTCGAGGCGTTGTTCGATCTGCCGGCGGGTGGCCGGTTCGGGCGCCGGCGCGCGGTCGGCGGCGCAGCGTTGCAGAGCGTCGGCGATGTCCTGCGGCATGACGGGTTTGGCGACGTGGTCGTCCATACCGGCGTCGAGGCAGCGGGCCCGGTCCTCGGGCATGGCACCGGCGGTCATCGCGATGATCGGGATGTGCTGTCCGGATGGCTCGCGGCGGCGGATCTCGGCGGTCGCCGTGTAGCCGTCCATCTCCGGCATCAGGCAGTCCATGAAGATCGCCAGATAGTCGTGGCTGGTGGCCATGGCGACGGCGACCCGGCCGTCCGGGGCGACGTCGGCGCTGTAGCCGAGACGGGCGAGGATGCCGACGGCGACGGTCTGGTTGATGGCGTTGTCCTCGACGAGCAGCACGTGGCCCTGCTTCTCCAGACTGGCCGGCAGATCGAGGGTCTGCTCGGTGACCGGGGCGACGACGTCGACCAGGACGTCGTAGAGCTGCGACTGGCGGATCGGCCGGGTGAGGGACGGGCCGCCGGCCGGTGGCGGGTTGCCGGGGGCGACGAGCCGGACGATCTTGGGCGCGGGGGTGACGCCCGCACCGGCGATCGCGGCGGCCGTGCCGGTGTCGCAGAGGGTGAGGTCGAAGGGCCGGCCGGCGGCCGCGGCCCGGATCAGCAGACGGGCGGCGGCGTCGCCGTCCTCGGCGGCGACCGCGGCCATCGACCAGCCGCCGAGTTTGTCGAGCAGTTCCCGCCGCTCGTCGTCGTCGGCGGTGACGACGAGGACCCGCAGACCTTCGAGCACCGGACGGTGCAGGGGGCCGGCGTCCTGCGGCGGGCCCAGCGGAATGGTGAAGGCGAAGGTGCTGCCCTGGCCGGGCCGGCTGGTGAGAGTGATCGCGCCGCCCATCACGGCGACCAGCTCCCGGCAGATGGCCAGGCCGAGCCCGGTGCCGCCGAAGCGCCGGGTGGTGCTGGCGTCGGCCTGGGTGAACGGCTCGAACAGCTGGCGCTGTTTGTCCTGGTCGATGCCGATACCGGTGTCGGTGACGGCGAACCGCACCGCGAGGTCCGGGCCGGTGGTGTCCGCGACCGGGACGGCGGTGACCTCGATCCGGCCCTGCTGGGTGAATTTGATCGCGTTGCCGAGCAGGTTGAGCAGCACCTGGCGCAGCTTGCCGGCGTCACCGCTGACCGGCTGGGACAGCTCGGAGTCGCAGTGCGCCACGAGGGTCAGGTCGCGACCGCCGGTGGTGTCGGCGACCAGGGCGACGACCTCGTCGAGCAGCCGCCACACCTCGAAGTCGATGCGTTCGGGGACGACCTTGCCCGCTTCGAGCTTGGAGAAGTCGAGGATGTCATTGATCACCGACAGCAGGCCGAGCCCGGCGTTGCGGATGCCCTCGGCGTAGCGGCGCTGGGTGCCCTCGAGGGTGGTGTCGAGCAGGAGGCCGCTGAGACCGATGACGCCGTTCATCGGGGTCCGGATCTCGTGGCTCATCGACGCCAGGAACTGCGACTTCAGCCGGGCCATCTCGATCGCCTGGTCCCGGGCCTGTTCGAGGGCGAGCTCGGTCTGCCGGCGGGCGGTGATGTCGCGGCCGAAGGCGTGGAACGTGGTCCGGCCGTCGCGTTCGATGCGCCAGAGGGTCAGTTCAATCGGGACTTCGACGCCGTCGCAGCGCAGCGCGAAGATCTCGGTGGGACGGTCGAGCAGCCAGTCCCAGCGGCCGTCGAGGACCCGGCCCAGGCCCTCGGCGTAGCGAACCGGCAGGATCATGTCCAGGACGGGCAGGCCGATCACCTCGTCGCGCTGCCAGCCGGACAGGCGTTCGGCCTGGCCGTTGAACTCGGTGATGCGGCCCCGGGCGTCGATGCTGACGAACGGGTCACTGGCCGCCGTCATGATCATCTGGAACTGTTCGCGTTCCACCCGCAGGCGCTGCTCGGCCTCGACCGCGGCGGTGATGTCGTGCGAGATGGTGGAGGCGCCGATGATCGCGCCGAGCGGGTCACGCAGGGGCCCCATGCTCAGCGAGACGTAGATGGTCTGCCCGTCCTTGCGTACCCGCTGGGTCTCGTGATGCCGGATCAGTTCGCCGCGCCGGACCCGGGCGAGCATGTTCTGCTCCTCGCCGGGCCGGTCGGCCGGCAGCAGCAGGGTGACGTCACGGCCGATCATCTCGGCGGCGGCGTAGCCGTAGAGGCGTTCCGCGCCGGGATTCCAGGTGAGGATGACGCCGTCGAGATCCTTGCTGACGATGGCGTCGTTGGACGCCTCGACGATCGCCGCGAGCTGCGCGTCCGTCCGGGCCTGGGCGAGGCGGTCGGTGATGTCCTGAACGGCGGCGAAGACGACGGTGCCGTTGTCGCCGTCGACGGCCGCGAGGCTGATCTCGACGGGGATCTCGGTGCCGTCCTTGCGGACGGCGGTCAACCGGGCGCCGTTGCCCATCCGGTGCGGGGACGGGTCCGCCGTGTACCCGCGCCGATGGCCGATGTGCCGGGCCCGCAGGGCGGCGGGGACCAGGGACTCGACCGCGGCGCCGATGAGTTCGTGCCGCTCGTACTGGAAGAGCTTCAGCGCGCGGGTGTTGGCCAGCACGACGCGGCCCTCGGCGTTGACGCACAGCATGGCCTCGGGGGAAGCGTCGAGCAGACCCTTGAACTTGCTCTCGGCGATGCGTACCTCGGTGATCTCGGTGATGGCGTTGCAGATGGCGATGACGGTGCCGTCGTCGTCGCGCATCGGGAAGATCGAGGTGACGAAGGTACGGGAGCCGATCTCGTCCTCGTAGGTCATGGCCTGACCGCGGTCGAGGACCGCCCGGTCACGGCGGACGATCTCGGCCAGTTCCTCCGGCGAGTGCAGATCGTGGTCGGCGAGCCCGAGGACCTCGCCCTCCGCCCTGTCGTGCAGTTTCTCGAAGGCGGTGGAGGCGAGCAGGTAGCGGCCGTCGAGTCCCTTGACCGAGAACGCGGTGGGGGTGTGGTGCAGGATGTTGCCCATCTCCTGGCGCTGGCGGAGCTGGCGCTGGGCGGCGGCGGTGGTGGCCTCCATCCGGGCGCCGGTGAACAGTCCGATGAGGGTCACCAGGGTGACGTTGGCGGCGACCATGAGCGCGAACCGGGTGGACACGGGATACCAGCCGGCGTCCTGGCCGCGGATCAGCAGGAGACCGATCAGCGGCAGGGCGATCAGCGCGGCTCCCACCAGCCGCCGGGTCAGCACCGCACTGACCGACCTGTCGAAGAGCAGGCGGGCGAACGCGGTCTCCCGCCCGGCGGCGAGGGTCGCCAGGGACAGCAGGAACGTCGTGACGGTCAGGGCGAGCGGGGCCGCTTGCGGATCGCTGAAGAGCACCGCGTAGCACTCGACCACGCTGAGGCCGGAGGCGGCGAGCGCGCACCACTGGCTCGCCAGCCGGGTCCACCGCCCGGGCGGGGTGGCGAGCAGCAGAGCCTGCGCGACGGCGAGCGGGAGCAGTGGGGCGGTCGGGCCGGTGCCCGCGCCCGCCACGGTGAGCAGCGGGAACAGCAGGGCGATGCGGCGTGACCAGGGCCGCCTGAGGTGGGCGATGGCGATCATCGCGGCGCCCGCCGGGGCCAGGCCCCACCCGGCGGGATGGAAGGACCCCAGAGCCAGAGCGAGCACTCCGGCTGCCAACTGGTACATCGCGGGTGTACGCCGTGCAGCGAACGGAGGCATTTCTTTGAGTTACCACCTTCGAACCGGTTTGAGAGGAAGATTCTGAATAGCGTTACTCACGAGGAGGCCGTCATGGCAACCGTCCTGGTCGTCGACGACGTCGCCGAGAACCGTGACCTGGTCACCATGCTGCTCAGCTGCCGCGGCCACGATGTTCTGGAAGCCAGCGACGGGGTCGGCGCACTGGACGTGGTGCGCGCCCAGCATCCGGACATCGTCGTCTCGGACGTCCTGATGCCCGGCATCGACGGCCTCGAACTGGTGCACCGGCTGCGCTCCGACGCCGACCCGGTGACGGCCAGTTCCCCGGTCATCTTCTACACCGCCAACTATCTGGAGCCGGAGACCCGGCCGATCGCCGACGCCTGCGGAGTGTCCCGGGTGGTGCTGCGCGGCGCCGACCCGCGGGAGCTGCTGGACGCCGTCGACGAGGTGCTGGCCGCCGGGCCGGTGGACGTCAACGTCGGCTCCGCGGCCGACTTCGCCCGGGTGCACAGCCAGGCGGTGAACGCCAAACTGGTCGAGAAGGACCGCGCGCTGCGGCACCGGGAACGGCAGTTCGAGGCGATGGCGACCGCGTCACCGGTCGGGATCGCCCTGCTCGGCGCGGACGGCTCCGCCACGTACGTGAACCCGCGGCTCGCCGAGATCACCGGACAGCCGGCCGGCCGGCTGTCCGGGGTCGGCTGGCTGATCTGCCTGGACGCGGCCGTACGCGGCGAGGCCGTCGACGCGGTCCGCACCACCTCGGCCGCCGCGATCGAGCACCGGTACCGCACCCACCTGATCCGTGAGGACCTGACCGACCGCTGGCTGCGGGTGCACCTGCGCCCGTTTCCGGACACCAGTAGCGACGTGGCCGGCGCCGTCGTCATTGTCGACGACATCTCCGACGTGGTGGCGGCCGAGGAACGGATCGCCCACGAGGCCCGGCAGCGGCAGGAGGAGGCGGCCGGCCACGACGCCGAACGCCTGGACAGTCTGCGCCGGATGGCCGGCGGCATCGCGCACGACTTCAACAACCTGCTCGGCTCGATGCTCGGATTCACCCAGCTGGTCAGCGACGCCATCACCGACGAGAAGGACCGCGGCGGCGTCGCGGGCGCGGCCGCGACCATCATGCTGGAGGACCTGGAGCAGGTGACGCTGGGCGGCCGGCGGGCCACCAAACTGACCGAGCAGCTGCTGGCGTTCGGCCGCCGGGAGATCAACGAGCCGGTCGTCGTCGAGCTGAAGGCGTTCATCACCGCGTTCGCGCGGGAGCTGACCGGGGAGAACGTCAGCGTCACCGTGTGGCTGTCCGAGGACACGCCGTCGGCCCGGATCGACCGGCGCGGCCTGGACCGGCTGCTGCACCTCCTGCTTCGCAACGCAGGCGAGGCGATGCCCGGCGGCGGCGTGGTCACCATCAGCGCCCGGAAGGACCCGGTGCTCGGTGCGGCGGTGATCGAGGTGACCGACACCGGTTGCGGGATGACGCCGGAGGTCCAGCGGCGCGCGTTCGAGCCGTTCTTCTCCACCAAGCAGGACGTACGGACCGCCGGTCTGGGTCTGTCCACAGCGCACGGGATCGTCACGCAGGCCGGTGGCGAGATCACACTGACCTCGCAGCGTGAGACCGGTACGACGGTGCGGGTCTGTCTGCCGGCCGTGACACCCGCCGGGCCGGGGGAGCAGTCCGGCCTGCCGGCGACCGGGACCCGCGACCGGGCCGGCGACGTCACCGTGCTGCTGGTCGACGACGACGAGCCGCTGCGCCGGGCCGCCGAACGGTTCATCACCAAGGGCGGCTACCGGGTGCTGGCCGCCGCCGACGGACCGGCCGCGCTGGCGCTGGCCGAGGCGCACCCCGGCCCGATCCACTGCCTGGTCACCGATGTGGTGATGCCCGGGATGGACGGCCGGCAGTTGGCGCACCACCTGCTCGGCGTACGGCCCCAGCTGAAGGTCGTCTTCATCTCCGGATTCGCCGAGGCGCTGATCGCCGAGGACGGCACCTCGCTGGAGCCCGGCGGCAGGATCATCGCGAAGCCGTTCACCGGCGCCGAGCTGCGGGAGGCGATCGGCGCGGCGCTCCTCACCGGTCCGCTGGCGGCGGGCTCGTCGGCGGCCGGGCCGGTGGCGGCCGTTTCGGTGGAGACCGGCACTACCCGCCGATGATCGTGCGATCCCGGCTCACCCCGGACCCGGCCGCCCCGCCGATCGTGTCGATCACGAACGGCGGAGCGGCCGCCCGCTCAGGCGCTGGTGCAGACCGTGCCGTTGAGGGTGAACGCGGTCGGCAGCACGTTCGGACCGCTGTAGTTGCCGACGAAGCCGACGTTGGCGGTCGCGCCGGCGGCCAGTGCGGCGTCACTCGTCACCCGGACCGTCCGGCCGTCCTGGTCCCAGGTGGCGCTCCACCCGCTGCTGACGTTCTGCCAGCCGGTCGGCCAGGTGAACGCCAGAGTCCACCCGTTGACCGGGTCGGTCCCGTTGTTGGTGACGTCGATCGTGCCGACGTACCCGTTGCCCCAGTCGTTGCTGTCGCGGAATTTGACCGTGCAGGAGGCGTCCGCCGGGGTGCCGGTGGTGAAGGTGAGCGGCGGCGACGCCTGCGACAGCCGGCCGGACCCGTCCCGGGCCAGCACGTTGACCGTGTACCGGCGGCCCGGCTCCAGGTTGCCGACGGTCAGCGACGTGCCGCCGGTCTCGCCGAGCTGCTCGCTGACGCCGCCGTTCTGCCGGTACACCTCGTATTTCAGCCCGGCCGCGCCGGCCGGCCAGGAGATCGTCGCGGTCCGGTCGGTCACCGTCGCCGACGGCCGGCCGGGCGCCTTCGGCGATCCTGATCCGGTACGCCCGGAGCGAACCGTGACCAGCGAGACCGAGTACGGCGCCAGCGTCTGCACCGAGGCGCTGCCACCCGTCCCGGTCTGCACCCGATCGTCGCCGTTGCCGAACGACGCGACCGTGGGTGCCCCCGCGGCCGGCTCGAAGCCCTGGTAGTTCAGTGCGACCGTGTGCGCCGCGTCCGGATCCTTGTTGACCAGCAGCACCGCGAGGTCGCCGTTGGCCCGCCGTACCGCATGGGCGCTGACCAGAGCGTTGTCACTGCCGGTCCCGACGAACCGGTCCCCGGCCCGGGCGAGGTCCCCGACCAGGGAGAGCGCGTGATAGGGCGCGAACGGTGTGTTCAGCGGCGGCTGGCAGACCGTGTCGTCGGCGTTGCAGTTGCCGCTGGACAGCAGCCCGTAGTCGCCGTAGTCGGTCTCGCCGGCCACCTCGGTGACGGTGCCGAGGCCGTTGTGGACGTTCCACCACTGGACGGTGAACACACCCTGGGCGAGCAGGCCGCTGTAGACGTCGGCGAGGAACAGCGCGCCGGGCTGGGTGGTGCGGCCGACCTCGACGTTGGTCTCGGTCATGCTGATCCGGATGCGGTCGGCGTTCGTCCCCGCGTACTGGCTGATCTGCCCGCGCAGCAGGTGGACGGCGTCCTGGATGTGCGCGGTCCGGGTGAGGGTCTCGGCGGGGGTGCCGCCGCCCGGATACCAGTGCACGTCCACGAAGTCGATGGCCGACCCGGCGCGGGTCAGGACCTCCTGGTTCCAGGTGCCGGTGTCGCCGGTGCCGACGATGCCGTCCGGCCAGTTCCCGGGCATGGTCAGCACCGCGCCGACCTTGATCGTCGGGTCGACGGCCTTCATCGCCGCCGAGTAGGCGACGACGTTCGCGGCGTACTCCCTCGGGCTCTTGTCGGCGTGGTCGTCGGCCTCCCAGGCCGCACCGTAGTGGCCGTTGCCGTAGTTCTCGTTGCCGATGGTCCACCAGGTCGCGCCGTAGCCCTTGGTGATGTTGGCGTACCGCACCCAGTCGGCGGCCTCCTGCGCGGTGCCGGTGCCGTAGTTCGCGATGATCATCGGCTGGGCGCCGGTACGCCGTGCACCGGCCATGAACGTGTCGAAGTCGGTGTCCGGGGCGACGTAACCGCCGGGCGCGGTGTGGTCGCGCCAGTGGTAGATGTCGGCGTAGGAGCCGCCCGGGTAGCGCACCATGTTCACGCCGGCGTCGGCGAGCAGGTCGGCGACGGCGGGGGTGCCGAGCTGGGAGTCCCAGATGGCGTGGTTGACGCCGACGGCGGTGCTGCCGATGGTGGCGAGGCCGGCGCGCACGTCGATGTCGATCCGGGTGTCGGCGGCCGCGACGGCGGAAGCGCCGCTGGGCAGGGGGAGGACGGCGGTCACGGCGGCGAGCAGGACGGCGCCGGCCAGGGAGTGGATCTTCACGGGGTCTCCACGAACGAGGGGGATGTTGGGAGCGCTCCCATCTTCGACGTACCAAAAGAAGGATGTCAATGAAACCCGCGTCGCCGCCACCGCACCGCAGGCGTCACACGATGGCGGCGTCCCGCCGGATCCCGGCCCGGTCAGCGGCGGACCGGCACGTCCAGCCCGGCCGCACCGAGGACGTCGTCGGTCTCCACCTCGGCCACCGTGAGCCTCGGCTGCCGCACGTGGGGCAGGAGCCGGCCGACGGTGACGGCGGCGATCCCGGCCAGCACGGCACCGGCGGCGAAGACCGCCACGAGCTGTGACTCCCGCGGCAGCGGCAGCGGGCCCGGGATCGGGTTGCGCGTCATCATGGTGACGACGAACGCGGTACCCAGCGACATGCCGACCGAGCGGGCGATCGAGTTCACGCTGTTCGCGATACCGGTCTCGGCCGGCTCGACGTGGGCGATCAGCAGGGCGGGCAGCGCGGCGTAGCCGAAGGTGACCGCCGTGTTGACCGCCAGCGCCCCGACGATGACCTGCCACGTGGCCGCGTGCAGCACCGCCAGCCACGCGAAGCCCGCACCGGCGAGCACCGCCGCGATCACCAGCGTCGCCTTGGCGCCCAACCGGGCGACCAGCCGTCCGCCGAGCGGCGCGGTGATCACCCCGCTGGCCGTGCCGGGCAGCAGGTAGATCAGGCTGGTGGCGAGCACCGAGGCGCCGAAGCCGTAGCCGGCCACCGCGGGCGGCGTCTGCACCAGCGCGGAGACGGCGAGGAACACGGCGAACATCGCGAAGCCGAGGAACAGGCCGGCCGCGTTGGCCACCACGATCGGGCGGTGGCTGAGCATCCGGATGCTGACCAGCGGATGCGTGACCCGGCGTTCGAACAGGACGAACCCGGTCAGTACGACGGCGGCGGCGCCCAGCAGCCCCAGCACCCGGGCCGAGCCCCAGCCCCAGCCGTTGCCCTCCGCCAGGGGCAGGAGCAGCAGCACCAGGCCCAGCCCGAGCAGGCCGGCGCCCGCCCAGTCGAGGGTGCCGGTGGCCGCTGCCGGGCGGGCCGGCAGCAGCCACGCCCCGGCCAGTCCGATCACGGTCAGCGCGGCGGCCAGCCAGAACAGCCGGTGATAGTCGCCGCCCTCGCGCATCAGCAGGCCGGTGATCACCAGCCCGAACCCGGCACCGACCGAGAGCATGCCGCTGACCAGGGCCATCGCGCCGGTCAGGCGGTACGGCGGCAGCTCCTCCCGGAGCACGCCGATGGCCAGCGGGAAGAGCCCGAAGCTGGCGGCCTGCGCGATCCGGCCGACGAGCAGCAGCGGAAGGCTGGAGGTGGTGGCGGCGAGCACCGAGCCGAGCAGGACCGCGGTCAGCACGCCGAGCATCACGGTGCGACGGCCGTACAGGTCGCCGAGACGGCCGAGCATCGGGGTGAGCACCGCCGCGGCCAGCAGGTTGGCGGTCACCACCCAGCCGGCCGCGCTCGTCGTGACGTCCAGGTCGGCCCGGATGTCGGCGACGACCGGGACGACCAGGGTCTGGAGTGCGGAGACGAGCAGGACGACGTACGAGGCGACGGGCAGCGCCAGACGCGTTCGGAAGGACATGAGCCGAACGTAGACCCGTCGCCGAAGATTTTCAACGCGGTGTCAAAAGCCAAAGATGCGTCGTCAATTACATTCGATGGGCTGTAGAGTCGGCGCCGTGTCAGCCATCAGAAGCCGCCGGGCCCCCACGAAAGGCGACCAGCGGGAGCAGGCCCTCGTCGACGCCGCACGGGCGGTCTTCCGCGACAAGCCGATCAGCCAGGTCACGATCGACGAGCTCGCCGGGGCGGCCGGCATCACCCGGTCCGGCTTCTACTTCTACTTCGAGTCCAAGCAGGCGCTGCTCGCCGCGCTCGTCGACCAGGGGATCGCCGAGGCCGACCTGGAGATGGCCGAGTGGCTCGCCTCCGACGGGCTCGACCGCGACGCGCTGCGCCGCAGCCTGGCCGCCGGACTGGCCCGGTGGAAGGTCGACGGGCGGTGGCTGCGGGAGGCCTTCCTCGCCCCCGACCCCGGGCCCGACGTGATGCAGGTCCGCGACCGGCTCGTCGACAAGGGATGCACGCTGTTCAGCACCCGCATCCAGCGCGACGCCCGCGCCGGGCTCACCGTCGGCGGACCACCCGCGCTGCTCGCCAGAATGGCCGTCAACCTGCGCAGCACGATGTTCGCCGAGGTGTATGCCGACCCGGCCGCCTTCGACGAGGACGAGGTCCTGGACACCCTCACCGACGCCATCCTCCGCCTGGTCTACGGCGTGAGCCCCGCCCCCACCCCCCGCTGACCGGCCGCACGGGGCCGTCCGGGGTGGTACAGGCATGTACCGGCACCGCCCGGAACGCGGGTTACGGTCCGGGCATGACACCACGACCGAGCGGTGACCCCGGCATCGGGGAACGCATCAGGGCGCGCCGGCTGCTCCGCGGATGGAGCATGCGGTACGCCGCCAGCCGGGCCGGGATCTCACACGCCACCTGGAGCCGGATCGAGCGGGGCAGGCAGGCGGCCGACAACAGGTTCACGCTGGCCGACATCGCGGCGGCACTGGACTGTGCACCGGCCGAACTGACCGGTCTCGCGGTGCCGGCCGGGGACCGGGACGTCGTCGCCGCGCATGCGCACGTACACGCGATCCGGCAGGCGCTCGTCGACATCGACCTGTCCGAACCGCCGGCACCGACACCGGTCGCGGTGCCGGAACTGACCCGCACCGTCGCGCTGGCCGACACGCTGCGGCAGGCGTGTGACTACGCCGGCGCCGCACGCCTCCTCCCTGTGCTGCTGCGTGACGTGCACGCGGGAACCGCCGGCCCAGACCGGGCGACCGCCCTGCGGTTGCTCTGCGACGTCACGTTCATCGCCTCGTCGGTGCTGCGCAACCTCGGGCGGCCGGCGGACGCCTGGCTGGGTGCCGAGCGCTGCCGTGACGCGGCAGCCGCCGCCGGCGACGTCGTCCTGACCGGGTACGCCGCATACGCCCGTGTCTGCGCCGCCACCGGGTGCGGCTCCTACCAGCGCGGGCTCACCCTGGCCGAACGCGCCGTCGACGACCTGCGCCCGCACACCGGGCGGCCGGCTGTCGCCGAGGTGCTCGGCTCCCTGTTGCTGATCTGCGCGTTGGCCGGTCGGGGTTGCGGGCGCCCGGACGACAGCCGCGCCTGGTCGGCCGAGGCTGCCGACCTGGCGGCCCGCACCGGGGAGACGTCCACGATGGGCCTGTACTTCGGCCCGACCAACGTGTCGATCTGGCAGATCGGCATCGAGGTCGACGGCGGCGACCCGGGCCGTGCCGCCGCGATCGCCCGCGCGACGAACCCGGCCGCCCTGCCGGGGAGGCGGTCCGTCTCCTGCTGGCCGCCGAACGGCTGGCGCCCCAGCACGTGCACACCTCCGCCCTGACCCGCGAGACCGCCCGTACCCTGCTGGACCGCTCGAACCGCAGCGCCGGCGGGAGCGAACTGCGGGGCCTGGCCGGACGCCTTCAGGTCACGGCCTGACGTCAGCCGGCGGCGGTGGGCTCCGCGAAGATCGGCCGGCCGTCGATGCTGACGCCGTTCTTCACCCGGCGGTACTCGGCCAGGTCCGCCTCGGAGCGCCGCTCGTGGGCGCGCACCAGCAGGTCACGATCGCCCTCGTAGGACATCAGCGGCACCGCGTAGCCGCACGAGTCGCTGATCCGCTCGACGGCGACGTCGATCACCGACCGGACGCCGTGCGTGTCCGGTGGGGACGGGAACAGGGCCAGCAGGGCGGCGAACTCCGGTGAGGTGACCGGCACCGTACGCCCGTGACCGTGCAGCCGGACGATGTTCGGCGGGCCCTGGAAGGCGCAGAACATCAGGGTGATCCGCCCGTTCTCGTCGAGGTGGGCGGTCGTCTCCGCGCCGCTGCCGTGGTAGTCGAGGTAGGCGACCCGGTGCCCGCCGAGCACCACGAACGTGCCGGACATGCCCTTGGGGGAGACGTTGACGTGCCCGCCGGGGCCGGTCGGGGCGGTGGCCACGAAGAACATCGGCTGCGCCTCGATGAACGCCTGGAGCCGCCCGCTGATCTGATCATGCACCTTCATGTCCCCGATCCTGCCCCGCCGGTGCAACCGGTCGCCGATGGTGGGGCCGTCACGCGGACGGGCGAACCGGCGGCCCCGCCGGGTCGTGAAACGCCCGCCCGGCACCGCGGCGCGGTGATGATGAACCGGTGCCGTCCTATCTCGCTCTGGCCGCGACCGCCGCCGCACTGCTGACCACCCTGTCCGCGCCCGCACACAGCGCCACCGCCCCCGCCGTGCTGGCGCTGACCCCGACGGCGGTCGGGCGGATCCCGGTCGGCGGCCCGGCCGGCGCCGCGGAACGGATGCTGCGCCGGACCCTGGGCCCGCCGGACCGCGCGGTCGACGGCAAGGGCTGCGAACTGGATCCGTCGGCGGGCCCCCGCCGGACCCTGACCTGGGGCGCGCTGACGGTCAGCCTGGCACCGGCCGGTAAGGGCCGCCTGGTCGGCTGGACCATCGGCACGGGCCGGATCCCGCCGCGCGTGAGGCTGCCGCACGGCGTCACGAACACGACGACCGTCCGCGCGGCGGTACGCACGATCCCGGGCGCCACGACCCGATGGGACGAGGTGTTCCAGATGTACTGGATCACCGCCCCGGCCGAACCGGCGATGGTGTGGGCCGGTGACCACGAGGACGGCTCCGGCCGGATCGCCTACATCACCAACGCGTTCGAACCCTGTGAGTAGCCGATGCCGATCAGGGTGGTGGCGTCGAGTTCGGTGACCCCGGCCCGGCTGAGCGAATCGAGGTAGACCTCGCGTACCTCGGCGATCCGGGTCTCGTCCAGGCCGTCCAGCACGGTGACGAAACCCGACCCGGTGACCACCAGCCAGGCCAGGTCGGGGGTCAGGGGCAGGTGCAGCTCGTGGGTGGTCACGGTGACGTCGGTGAGGCCGCGGTCGGTCAGCCACGCGCGGTAGTCCGCGGCGACGTTGACGGCCTCCACCGGGCCGGTCGGCCGCGGCTCGGCGGGCCTGCCGGTGACCTGGCTGACGGCCTGCCGCAGGTGGGTGCCGGGGGCCACCATCGCGCCGCGCCGCCAGATGGTGAAACCGACCCGTCCGCCGGGCCGGGCGCGACTCACGAGGTGCTCGGTGCCGGCGGCCATGTCCGGGAAGAAGAAGATGCCGAGCACCGCCTGCACCACGTCGTATCCGCTGTCCGGCCAGGACGTGACGTCGGCGGCCCGGGCGTGCAGCGGGACCAGGCCGGTGGTCCGGGAACGCAGGTCCGCGATCAGCGCGGCGGACCGGTCGACGGCGTCGACCCGCCCCTGGTCACCGACCCGCAGCGCCGCCGGTACCGCGGAGGCGCCGTTGCCGCAGCAGGCGTCGAGGACACGGTCGCCGGGTGCCGGCGCCGTCCGGTCCACGGTGGCCTGCCCGATGGGTTTCCAGAGGTGTTCGCCCAGTCGTTCGAAGTCGGCGGCGGCCGTGTCGAAAGCCTTCAGGTAACGATCGGTCACGTCGGTCCTCCGTTGACGGTGGTCAGTCGCCCATGGATCCACCCTATCGGTGACGGTCAGCCGAGGTCGCCGGGGCGGACCAGGCCGGACTCGTAGGCGAAGACGACGGCCTGGACCCGGTCGCGCAGGCCCAGCTTGTTCAGGATCCGGCCGATGTGGGTCTTCACGGTGGTCTCGGCGACCTGCAGACGGACACTGATCTCCAGGTTCGACAGGCCCTGCGCGACCAGCAGCAGCACCTCCCGTTCCCGGTCGGTGAGACCGTGCGGACCGGGAACGGCCTGATCGCTCGCGGTCAGCCGGCCGGCGAAACGATCGAGCAGTCGTCGTGTCACGCGGGGCGCGACGACGGCCTCTCCGCCGGCCACCACCCGGATCGCCTTCAGCAGGTCCTCCGGGGGCACGCTCTTGAGCAGGAATCCGCTCGCCCCCGCCTGGAGCGCGGCGAACGCCTCCTCGTCGGTGTCGAACGTGGTCAGCACCAGCACCCGGGGGAGTGGCCCGGCGGCGCAGATCCGCCGGGTCGCGGTCACCCCGTCCATCACCGGCATCCGCAGGTCCATCACGACGACATCGGCCGGGGTGGTCCGCAGCAGGCGCAGCGCCTCCTCGCCGTCGCCCGCCTCGCCGACGACGGCCATGTCGTCCTGATAGTCCAGGACCATCCGGAACCCGGCCCGGACCAGGTGCTGGTCGTCGACGAGCGCGACCCGGATCATGCGGGCACCGGCCGGGCACCGGTCAGCGGCAGGACGGCGCGGACCCGCCAGCCGCCGTCCGGTCGCGGTCCGGCCTCGAACGTGCCGCCGTAGAGGGCGACCCGCTCGCGCATGCCGACGAGCCCGTGCCCGCCGGCGCCCGGAGCGTCCCGGCCGGCTGTCACCGCCGTTCCCGCGCCGCCGGAACGAAGCGGGGAGCCGGCCGGTGGGGTGTCGGTGACCTCGATGTCGATGCTGCCGGGGCGGTAGTCGATCGTCACGGCGGCGACCGGGCGCGGACCGGCGTGTCTCAGCGTGTTCGTCAGCGACTCCTGCACGATCCGGCAGACCGCCAGCGCCACGCCGCCGGGCACGTCCGGCGGCGTGCCGTGCACGGTCAGGGCGGCGGTCAGGCCCGCGTCGCGGGACCGCTGCACGACCGCTTCGACCTGGTCGAGAACGGCGGGGGTACGGTCGGCCGGGTCCCCGCCGTCACTGCGGAGCATCTCGACGAGCTGGCGGATCTCGTCCAGGGCGTCCGCTCCGGTGGCGCCGATGGTCCGCAGCGCCGCACGGGCCCGTTCCCGGTCGTGGTCGAACGCGTAGGCCGCGCCGTTGGCCTGAAGGATGATCACGGACAGCGAGTGGGCGACGATGTCGTGCAGTTCCCGGGCGATCCGGGCGCGCTCCTCGGCGACCGCGATCCGCGCGTTGTCCCGGCGCTCGCGTTCGGCGCTGAGCATCCGCTCGTTCGCGTTGGCCCGCAGCTGCCCGAGATAGCGCACGCTGAGGCCCACCGCCCAGATCACGCCGCCGTAGCCCACCACCAGCTCGGCACTGTCCGCGAGGTCGCGCAGGGACAAACTCATCAGGCCGGCCGCGCCGTTGTGCTGCAACGGCAGCATCAGCGCGGCGACCAGCGACGCGGCGATCCCGCCGGCCACCGCCCGCCGCAGGGTCGCCGCGTGGACGATCACCGCGTACATGGCGAGGGCGAGCGTGATCAGCAGCATGCCCTCGTGCAGTCGGGTGCCGTCGACCTCGATCGTCGCCGTCAGCATGGTCAGCACCGACACCGCGGCCAGCACGGTGAGCGGGTACCGGCGGCGCCACAGCAGCACCGTCCCGGCGAGCAGGCCGAAGGCCACCCCACCGGGCCGGAACTGGTGCCACCACCAGGTGGACAGGCCGGCCACCGCGACCGAGACCAGCAGGTCGACCGGTGAGATCCCGCCGACGGGGCGCATGCGAACCGGCATGCCGGTCAGCCTAGGACGTCTACTCACTGCGCAATTCCTGGACCTTCAGCAGGCGGAACAGCAGGGGAAGCCCGGCACCGGTCACCGCCATGATCATGGCGGCGACCGCGGCGGTCATCACGGCGACCGCCGGCCAGTCGAACGTGACCGGCGCACCGGTGGCCGCCAGCAGCACCGCCGACAGGGCGCTGCCGACTCCGACGGCCAGGAGCAGGCCGACCGACGCCGGGACGGCGACCTGGTAGAGCACCGACGCCGACAGGGTGCGCCGCCGGGTGCCGAAGGCGGCGAGCACCGCCAGCAGCCGCCGCCGCTCCCGCAGCTGCTCGGTGACGTTGACCAGCATGCTCGCGCCGATGAACAGCAGCAGCAGGACCGCGCAGGCCTGGGCCACCTGCCGGGCGCCGGCGAACTGGTCGCCGATCCGCTGGTCGCCGAAGAGCTGGAGGGGTGCGGCCGGGGCGAGCCGGGCCATCGTGTTGCGGACCCGTTCGATCGCGTCCGGGTCGGCGGGGTCCAGCCGGATCAGGTACCCGTCGGTGTGCAGGCCGCGCAGGTCGGGGCGGATCTTGAGTGCGGCGGGCGTCGCCAGGTACGACGACGGGCCGGCCGCACCGGGATAGAGCGTCACCTCGGGCAGTCCGGCCGGCACCGTCCACCGGGAGAGCGGAGCATCGTCGTCGGCGCCGTAGAAGGCGCTGCCGGGGGTCGCGACCGTCTTGTCCCAGCCGGGCATCACGGCCGCGAAGCTGTCGCCGTCGGTGCAGGAGGGCAGTGCCGCGTACTGTCGCAGCACCTCGCAGTCGCCCACCCGTACCGAAGCCCCGATCGGATCGCCGGCACCGGATCGCAGATAGCCGTAGCCGGACGTCCGCACCTCCGCCACTCCCGGCGTGCCCGTCAGGGCCGCCGCCCAGCCGGTGCCGTCGGCGCCGTTGGTGTGGACGACGGCCTGGAACCGTTCGGCCGGCGGCTGTGATCCGCCGGTGGCCGCGATCGAGGCGCCGAGCAGCCCCTGCACGGCGATGATGCCGGCCACCGACACCGCGATGCCGGAGACCGAGCGCACGGCGCTGTCGCTGTCCAGCTGCAGCCGCCGGATGCCCAGCTGCCAGCCGACACCGCCGCCACCGAGCCGTCGCACCAGCGCCTGTACGAGCCACGGCAGCAGGACGACGACCCCGGTCAGCAGCAGGATCGCCCCGGCGGCGAGCTGGGCGCGCGTGGCGTCGCCGATCTCGTCCGGCAGGCCGCCGAGCAGCGGATACAGCAGGGCCAGGCCGGCACCCGGCGGGATCAGCCGCCACCACAGCCGGCGGCGGCGGGTGACGCCCTGCCGGACCACGCCGAGCGGTTCGATGACGACGCGGCGCAGCGCGGCCAGCGTCACCAGGACCGCGCCGGCCGGCACGATCACCAGGATCACGACGAGCAGGATCGGCACCGGACGGAGATCCGCGGGGTACGGGCTGAAGTCCGCCGGAAGCAGCCCGCCGACCACCCGGCGCAGCCCGAGGAAGACCGCACCGCCGACGACAAGGCCGAGCAGCGCCCCGACCAGCGTGTCCCCGGAGGCGATCAGGCGGGTCATCCGGCTGTCGGCACCGACCAGCCGGATCGCGGCGAGCTGCCGTTCCCGGCTCTCACTGCCGAACCGCACGGCCGTGGTCACGAAGGCCAGCACCGGCATCAGCAGGATGACCGCGCCGATCACGGCGAGCACCACGATCACCGCGTCGGTCGTGGGCGGCCCGCCGGCCCCGAAGGCGGCGAACCGTTCGGCACCGTCCCCGGTGGTCAGCGTCTCCGAACCGGCGTAGAACCACATCTCGTCGGGCCCGGAGAGCCCGTCCGGCGCGATCGTGCCGGCGACCCGGGCGGACCACCGTTCGGCCAGCACCGAACCACCGGGACCGGCGATCAGAGCAGCCAGTGCCGGTGAGACGAACAGCTCCCCGGCCGCCGGCATCCGGTCCAGTCCCGGTGGTACCGGCGCGCGGTCACCGTCGGGACGCAGGATCCGGCCGCGTACCACCTCCTGGCGGAACCTGGTCTCCACGGTCAGGGCCAGCAGGGTCCCCGGGCCGGCCTGCTCGACGAACGCGCCGGTCGCCCGGTCGTTGCGCCGTTCCTCACGGGCCGCCACCGCGGTCGGGGTGGCCGCCAGCACCAGCAGCATCCCCACGCCGAGCCCGACCCCGACCGCGATCAGGGCGAGCCGCAGCCAGCCGGACCGCCCGCCCGCCACGCTCAGCCGCACCCCCAGCAGCAGCGACGTCATCGGGCCACCGCCGCCGGCACGGCCGCGCCGTCCTGGAACGCGACGATCCGGTCGGCGCACGCGGCGATCCGTTCCTCGTGGGTGACCAGGACGACCGCGCTGCCGCGTTCCTTCGCCGCCGCGACCAGCAGCCGGATCACCTGCTCACCGTTGCGGGAGTCGAGCGCGCCGGTCGGCTCGTCGGCGAAGATCACCCGGGGCGTGGTGATCAGGGCGCGGGCCACGGCGACGCGCTGGCCCTGCCCGCCGGACGCCTGCCCGGGACGTTTCGCGGCCACGTCGGACACGTGTAGCCGGGCGAGCAGTTCGCCGGCCAGCTGCTCGGCCGGCCGGCGGCGGGTGCCGGCGAGCCGCAGCGGCAGGGCGACGTTCTCCAGGCAGGTCAGTTCGGGCACCAGCTGGCCGAACTGGAAGACGAACCCGAACGCGCCGCGCCGCAGCGTGCTGCGCTCCCGGTCACCGAGCGCGCCCAGGTCACGGCCGTCGTAGCCGACCCGCCCCGAGTCGGGCATGAGGATCCCGGACAGGCAGTGCAGCAGCGTGGACTTGCCGGAGCCGGACGGCCCGGTCAGGGCGAGCACCTCGCCCGGGAAGACCTGCAACGACGCGCCGCTGAGGGCCTGGGTGGCACCGAACGACTTGCTGACGTCGTCGGCGACGAGAAGGGGTGGCGATGGCACGGACGGCTCCCGGCGGCATGGACGATCAAGGACATCCACGACGCTAGGCACGCGACGGGCCGCCGGCGTCCACCCCGATGATGAACCCGGGCGTACGACTTGAGTCGTACGCCCGGTCTGCGCATGATCGATCCGGGCCCGTCACCCGACGGCCTGTCCCGAACACGACCGGGCGTCCGGTGCTGCGGAATCCGGCGTCCGGCCAAACGTCTTACAAATCAGAAGGATGGGCACCGCAACGTCGCCACGGCAGCATGAGTCGACATGATCGCGTAACCGCCCGACGGCGAAGGAACAAGGGAACACGTTGACCACAGAGTCGGTGTCGCTCGAGGAGGCCGTCCGCTCGGCCGTCGAGCAGGGACACGCGGAACTGACGCGCCTGGACGCCATCACGGACGATCTGGCCGGGGCATTCGGGCCGGAGCAGCCCGCCGGCCCGTCCCCGTCCCGCCTGATCAGCCGGCTGGAGGGTTTCCTGCGCTGGTTCCCGGGGGACCTGCGGCGTCACCTCGACCGTGAGCGCGAGTCGCTCGGTACCTTCAACATCGCGTTCTTCGGGCGCACCGGCGTCGGCAAGAGCACCCTGCTGTCGGTCTTCGGCCGGCTCGACGGGGAGTACGTCTCACCCGGCGCCAGCGACTGGACGACCGAGGTGCGGCCCATCGAGTGGCGGGACTGCCGGCTGTTCGACACGCCGGGGATCAACGGCTGGGGGCGGACCCAGAGCCGTGACTCGCTGGAGGCCGAGGCCCGCAAGGCGGTCGAGATCGCCGACATCGTCCTGCTGTGCTTCGACAACCAGGCCCAGCAGGAGATGGAGTTCGCGAAGATCGCCGCCTGGATCCGGGACCACGGCAAACCGGCGGTGGCGGTCCTCAACGTCCGCAACGCGCGCTGGCGCCACCCGGCGATCGTCCCGGAGGCGCAGCGCCGGAATCCGTCCGAGGCGGTTCGTCAGCACGCCGACAACATCCGGACCCAGCTCGCCCAGATCGGGTTGCCGGACACCCCGGTCGTCGCGATCCACAGCCAGCGGGCCCTGTTCGCGCGGGCCGGCACCCCCTTCCACGGACCGGAGACGCTCCGGAAGGCGTTCGACCGGCAGCGCGAGGAGTTCGGCGAGGACTACCTCGAACGCTGGTCGAACTTCCCGGCCCTGGAGCGCCTCATCGTCACCTCGATCGCCGAGGGCAGCGCCGACCTCCGGCTGTCCGCTCTGCGGGAGGACCTCCGGTCGCGGTGCCGCCGGGGGATCGGCGAACTCGACGGCCTGGCAGCCGAGATGGAGCGGGAGGCGACCGCCCTCGAGAAGGAGGCCGAGTCGCTGTTCGACCTGGTGGGCTACCCGGAGGACGCCGAACGCGCCGAGTGGCTGCACGACGCCGCCCTCAGCGCGGACCTCGTCGAGGTGTCCGAGCGGGCGCGCGGCGTGCCGTACACGTCACCGCCGAAGGGATCGCTGGACCGGTTCGTCCGGCATCTCGCCGCCTCGCACCTGGCCGGATGCCGCCGGCAGGCGAAGGCCCGGGCGGACGATCTGATCCGGACGGCGTTCGACGAGCACAAGGCGATCGACGAGTCGGCGTTCGCGGAGGCCGTCTTCGATCAGGAGACCATCGCCGCCGCGGCGGAGGCCGTCCGCTCGGGCCGCCGGGAGTTCCTCGAACGGGAACGCAGGATCGCCGCGGACCAGAGGGCGGCCGACACCGGGTCGGCGGTGTCGCACGCCGTACGGATCCTGGGCGACGAGGGCGGCGGTGTCACCGGCGAGATCATCAGGGGCACCGGCATCGCCCTGGGCGCGAGCACCCTCGCGGCGGTCTTCTTCTGGAACCCGGCCGGCTGGGTCTTCGGTGCCGTCGCCGCCGGGATCGGGATCGCCGGCCAGGTCCAGCAGTACTTCGGCAAGAAGGTCAGCCGGGAGGCGACGGAGCGGGCACGTAAGGCGAAGGCCGAGGCGATCGCGGACTGCCATCGCGCGGTGGAGCAGACGTTCGCCGACTACGAGGACGCCCTCGTCCGGGACAGCCGGAAGGCGGCGTGGACAGCGGTGGCTCCCGCGCTCGGTGAGTCGCTGCGGACCGCGATCGAGCTCCGCGCGGCGCGGGGCCGGCTCGTCGGGCTGATCGACAGCCTGCGCGCCTACGCCGACGCGATCAGGCCCGCACCCGCGGCGGCCGATGTCCTTCGGCGGGCACAACGCCGGATGGGGGACTCACCGGCCGACGTGACCCGGGCCCTGCTCGGTGAGGACTGGCTCGGGTCCGGTGCGGGTCATCGGCCGGCGCGGATCGACCCGGCCGTCCACGACGCCTACGCGCGCCGCCGGCAGGAGGACGGCGACCGGCTGGCCCGGGCCCTGGCCGCCGCGTGGAGCGCACCGCCGGCAGCCGGCATCCACGCGTGGCGTGACGAACTGGAGGAGGCGGCCCGGCACGACCCGGCGCTGTTCGACGTCGTCAAGACGTTCTGGCGGGTCGACGGGGCCCGGCCGGTCCTGGCCGTCCTCGGTGACTACAACTCGGGCAAGTCGTCGCTGATCCGCCGGATCGTGGTGGACGACGGCCGGCAGCCCTCCACCACGTTCGACATCCGGGCGTCGCCGGCGACCGCGACGGCGAGCCGGTACCCGCTCGCCCGCGTCGACCTGGTGGACACGCCGGGTCTGCAGAGTGGACACGACGGGCACGACACCGCCGCGCTGGAGGCGGTCGCCGAGGCGGCCCTGGTGTTCGTCGTCGTCCACATCAACCTGCTGGTCGGCGACACCGCGCTGCTGGAGGAACTGTCGCGCGGCTCGGCATCGGCCGCCGCCAAGGGCGCGCGGATGGTGTTCCTCGTCAACCGGTGCGACGAACTGGGCGTGGACCCGCTGACCGCACCCGAGTCGTTCCTGCACCTCCAGGACCGCAAACGGGAGGAGCTGCGTACCGCCTTCGCCGCCCGTGGCGTCGACGTCGGCCCCGATCAGGTCCACTGCCTGTCCGGTGACCCGTTCGGGCTGGTGGGCGGCGACCCGGCGGCGCAAGCCGGAGACTTCGACGAGAACCGGCTGTGGGACGGGGTGGCGGCGCTGACCGGTGCCCTGGCGGGGCTGTCCGGCGCGCGGCTGTCCGCGGCGTCGTCGTCCGCGGCGTTCGACGCGGCGGTCACCGGCCTCGAGCGTCACCGGCACGCCCTGCTTCAGGTGCGGGCCGACGGCACGACGAGCCTGGACCGTACGGAATCGTTGATCGTCACGTTGCGGGCCGCGGTGAGTGACGCGGAGTTCCTCGGCGACTCGCTGCGGGAGGACGCCCGCCGGATGGTGGACCGGCACGCGGCCGCGGCGAAGTCCGCGGTCGCCGAAATCGACCGGAAGGACGCGGCGAAGATGGCCGACCTGGTCGACTCCTGGTGGAAGGCTCCGCAGGTCGCGGTCGACCTCGAAGGATTCCTGGCCGACGCGGCACGCAGACTCGACGAGTGGCACAGCGATCACATCGGCGCGATCGGCCGGGAGATGCGCGCCGCCGCGTTCTCGGTGACGCCCGAGTTCGCGGCTGAGTTCGAGGCCCACGGGCGGGCCTGGCACGAGAGCGTGACCGAGGGCGCCGGCACCGTCGCGGGCACGGCGGCGACGATGGCGGCGGCCCTGGCCAGCCGGGACGCGGTCTACGCGATCGGCAAATTCCTCGGCCACAACTTCAAGCCGTGGGGCGCGGTGAAGGGCGCCGGCAACGTGGCCCGGGGCGCGGCCGTCCTCGGGGCCGTCGCCGCCGTCGTCGATGCGGCGTCGATGGCCACCGACGTCAAGAAGGCCGGTGACCACAGGCGGCAGCAGGAGTCGGCGCTGGCGGTGATCGACGAATCGGCGGCCGGGCTGGTGGACCGGATCCTGCACGGTGAGCAGGGCGACGGCCCGGTCGGTGAACTCGAGCGGCGGGCCGCGACGATCGGTGAGCTGCTCGGCGAGCAGCACACCCTCGCCTCGTCGATCCGGGAACGGGTGGAGGCGGCGCGGGCGCGGGCCGAGGTGACCGGGGCCCTGATCGCGGCCGCGGAGAAGATCGTCACATCAGGGGGGAACGAGTGACCACGCTCGACATCGGTGCGGTGCGGGACTGGCTGGGACGGCTGCCCGGCGGTTCGCCGGCCGGGCGGTACGCCGACGACTGGGACGCCTTCGCGAAGCTGGACCGGCCGGTGGTGACCCTGTTCGGGTCGTACGACACCGGCAAGAGCTCCCTGCTGCGCCGGCTGCTCGCCGACGCGGGCAGCGAGGTTCCCGGGTGGCTGACGATCAGCGCACGCCACGAGACGTTCGAGGTCAACGACGTCGAGCTGGGTGGCTGCGTGCTCCGCGACACCCCCGGATTCGTGGTCGGCGCCTCCGACGTGCGGGCACAGAACAACTCACGCCGCGCGATGGCGGCGGTCGGGCTCACCGACGTCGGCATCGCGGTGCTGACCCCCCAGCTGGTGACCGCCGAACGTGACGTGCTGCGGGCGCTGTTCACCCGGGGATGGCCGGCCGGGACGATGTGGTTCGTCATCTCCCGGTTCGACGAGGCCGGCGTGGACCCGGAGTACGACCTCGACCAGTACCGCGAACTGGGCGCCCGCAAGATCCGCGAGCTGCGGGAACTGTTCGGCCTGGACGACGGCGTCCCGGTCTTCGTCGTCTCGCAGGACCCGTACCAGACGGCCGGGCCGGACACCGATCTGGGCCCGGAGACCTGGGACGCCTTCCGGAGCTGGGACGGCATGGACGGCCTCGCGGACGCGCTGAAGGCGGTGTCGGCGCCACCCGGCTGGCGCGACGCGGCCGGGCAACGGTACTGGACGGCGGTTCTGGACGAGACCGTGACCGAACTGCGCGGGCAACTGGCCGACTACACGGCACGTGCCAGGGAGGCCGCCAGTGGAGTGGCCCGCCGCGAGGGATGGGAGAAGGAACTCGACATCCTCGACCAGGCGGCCCGGGCCGGTCTCGACGGTCTCGTCGACGAGGTGTTGCGGCGACCGGGGGAGTCGCAGTCCGACGCTCTGCGCGCCGAGATCCAGCGCACCCTCGACACGTGGTTCACCAGGCACCAGGACCGGCTGGAGCGGCTGCGGCAGTCGATCCGAAAGACCCGGGAGCGCGAGCGTGCCCGGCCCTCCTGGGCCGACTTCACGTCGCTGGTCACGGCACTGGAGACCGACGGGACGCCGGCCCCGGACGGGCCCGGCGGCGCCGCGGGACATGTCGAGAAGGTCGGGAGCATGCTGATCGGGGCGCTGAAGGTCGCGAGCGAGGCGGCCGGATCGACGTCCGGCCCCAAGACGCGGGTGGTGAAGGCGGCGGAGGGCGTGGGCAGGCACCTCGGCACCGCTGAGGCCTTCCTTCCCCTCGCCGTCTACCTGACCGACGTCGTCGGCAGCCGGCTGGCCGACCGTGCGCGTGCCGGCCAGGACCGGGCCGCGGCCGGGCAACGGGAGAAGGTCGCCGCCGAGGTCACCCGGCGCGTCCTCGACACCTGGCAGCCGTTCGTCGACGACGTGCGGGACGAGATCATCGCGGAGACCGCGGACCAGGTGGATCTCGACGCCGGTCTGCGCGAACTCGTCGAGCGGTTGCGGGAGGCGGTGGCCGAGGGCGAGAGCCTGCTCCGGCGCGGATAGACGGCGGCGGAGGCACACCCGGCCGGTGTGCCTCCGCCGGCGCGCCCACGGCGTACCGGAAAGGGGGTCTATCCTGCTCCGCCGACCTCGGCGAGGTAGGCGGAGGCCTTCTCCGGGTCGACGAACCAGTTGAGGAAGTCGTTGGGGTCGACGAAACCGGCCGCGAACCGGCGGGCGATCCGCTCGTTCTGCGAGGCGGCGCCGAGCAGCTGCTGCACGTGCGGCGGCAGCGGCTGGAGCATGGCGTTGGTCCAGCCGGTGACCGCCGCACCGTGCGCGACCCAGAAGCCCTCGAACGTCTCGGTCATCCACTGTTCGTCGAACGGCTGGTCGCCGTGGGCCAGGATCGCCTTCAGGTAGTGGTTCGCCGCCTTGGCCGCCGTGTTGCTGCCCTGCCCGGTGATCGGGTCGTTGGCGATGACGACGTCGGCGAGACCGAGGACCTTACCGCCGCCGGGCAGGTGGGCGACGGGCCGGCGGACGGTCGGTGTGTACCGGCCGTGCAGGGTGGACTTGGCGTCGGTGAGCCGCACGTTCGCGGCACGCTCGTGCACCCACGGCAGGTATTCGCGGATCAGGCCGAGCGTGAGGGCGAGGTGCTGGTCGGGTGCCATCCGGCCGTGGTGCCCGGCCCAGCGGTCCAGCGGCCCGCCCGGTACGGCCTCCCAGAACAGGATGTCGCACGGGCCGCTGTGCGTCAGGCCGGGGATGACGAACAGTTCCCCCAGGCCCGGGGTGGCGTGGAAGCCCACGTGCGGGACCGGCCACTCCGGATCCGGTTCCAGACCGTGCACATAGGCGACCGCCAGGCCCCGCTGCGGCGTGGTGTATGGCGACCGGCTCGGATCCCGGTCGAACATGGCGACGAGATCGCCCTTGCCGGCCGCGACGATGGTCAGGTCGTAACGGCCCAGCTGGGTGATCGCGTCCAGGTCCTGTGTGGTGACCGCGTTGTAGATGACGTCGACGCCGCGCTCCTGTGCGTCCTCCAGCCAGCGGGCCATCTTGATCCGCTGGTCGGTGGACTGGGCCGGCTTCTCCAGCGGCGCGGTGATACCCAGGGCCAGCTCCCCGGGCGGGGCGGCGAGGGCGACGCGCAGGCCGTTGATGGGCGGGGTCTGGTCCTCCCAGTGGTTCAGGCCGTAGGCCCGCTCGGTCTCCAGTGCCATGTCGAACATCGCCTGGGTCGAGGTGACCCAGCCGGTGCGGATCTCGTCGGGGGTACGCGCCGACATCAGGGTGACCTCGTAGCCCTCGGCCCGCAGGCTCAGGGCGAGCTGGAGGCCGGCCTGACCGGCCCCCACGATGAGAATGTTGCGCAAGGTTCCGCCTCCTGTAGAGCTTCTTCGTCTATCCGATGGCCTGTTTCGCCGCGTGGTCCACGACGGCCAGCAACGCACTGGCGACCTTGCGGGAGTCGCGGATGTCGGCGGCGATCAACGGCACGTGTGCGGGCAGCGCCAGCGCGTCCCGCACCTCGGACAGCTCGTGGGTGGCTACTCCGTGGAACAGATTGACACAGACGACCCACGGTACGTCCGCATCGTTCTCGAAGTAGTTGACGGCGGCGAACGAATTGGCCAGGTTGTTGGTGTCGACCAGGACCAGTGCGCCGACCGCGCCCCGGACCAGGTCGTCCCACATCGGCCAGAAGCGGGGCTGGCCGGGCGTACCGAACAGGTAGAGCACCAGCGACTCGTCGATGGTGACCCGGCCGAAGTCCATCGCGACGGTGGTGGTCACCTTGTCGATGCCCGGGTCGAGCCGGTCGATCTGGGCGGCGGCCGCGGTCATCCAGGACTCGGTGCGGATCGCCGGGATCTCCGAGATGGCGCCCACCGCGGTGGTCTTGCCGACCCCGAAACCGCCCGCCACGACGATCTTCGCCGAGGTCATCTGGCTCATCCGTACGCCGTCAGGTGAGTCGGGCAAGGCCGGCACGGAGTCTCTCCAGAAGTGCTAGATCTTGTGAGGAGCGGGGGTCGTGGACCTCCAGCTGGCCGATCTTGAGCAGGTCGCTGATCAGCAGGCGGGTCAGGCCCAGGGGCAGCCCGCAGTTGGCCGACAGTTCGGCCACCGAGCACATCCGCCGGGCCTGCTCGTAGAGCGTCCGCGAGGTGGGGGCCAGGCTGGCGGCGAGCACGGGGTCGTACCGGTTGCCGGTGGAGACCAGGGTGTGGATCAGCAGCGGACTACGGCTGCCGGTTCGCCCGCGGGCGGTCATGTACGGGCGCACCTTCCAGTGCAGCCCCGGCCTTCGAACCATGCCGGGCCTCCTAGCGACGTGCCGGTGCGGGCAGGGTGTTCTGGTGCAGCGCGTGCCGGGTCTCCGGGGTCAGGGCGTGACCGACGGACTGGCTGAACGTGGTCATCGCGTACCCGAGGTGGCCGATCTGGGTCTGTGGTTGAGCCGAGACCAGCAGCGCCGCGACGAAGTCGCCGGCCGGGTCGTCGATGCGCAGGAAGGCCAGGTGGCCGTGCGGGTAGCGGATGCTCAGGTTCTCCGGTGCGCCGAGCTGCAGCAGGCCGCCGAGCTGGCCGGTGATGCCGAGGAACCCGGCGGCCAGTGCGGCGACACTCTCCGCGTGGTCGCGGCTGAGGTGGCCGGAGGAGGCGAGTTGCAGCCCGTCGGCGGAGACCAGCACGACCGCGGTGATCGTCGGTACCTCACGGACGAGTTGGTCGATCAGCCAGGAGACGTCCGGCTGTCCGCCGTCGGCGGTGGTGCGGTAGTCGGTCATCGGGGTCCTTCGACGTTCGGGGGGCGCTCGTTGCGGTGGGGGGCCTTGGCCCGGGCGGCGTCGACACCGGCGTTGAAGTCGGCGGCGTCGTCGTGCCAGGTGGTCCGGTGAGCCAGGGTGCTGACCGGCGGGGGCGGCGGGTCGGCGCTGCGGACGCTGGCCGGCACCCGGCGCGGCATGGCCTGTTTCTGCACCGGCAGCACCATGGTCACCTCGTTGCCGGCGAGAGGTTTGCGGCGCGGCTCGGGGATGCTGCCGGCCGGTGCCGGCTCCGGCTCGGGCGGGCGCGGCGTCTCACAGAGCAGGTCCGCGCCGATCAGCAGCATGGCGACGGTGCCGCGCGGCTGACGGGGGACCAGGCGTACGCGCAACGACCGGTGCCGATGGGTGAGGACGGCCGCCACGGACAGTCCCAGGTGCGCCGGCCGCAGCTCGTCGGGGGCCGGGCCGTCCGGGCTGTCCAGGAGCCGTTCGATCCACGGCGTGTGTGCCGGGTTGACGCCGATGCCGCTGTCCTCGACCCGGATCACCACGTCGCCGTCGCCGGTCAGGTGCGCGGCGATGGTGACCGGCTCGGTCGGCGGTGAGTACCGGTCGGCGTTGTCGATCAGCTCGGTCAGGATGCGGATCACGTCGTCGGCGGCGACCGCGGCGACGGCGAGGTCGGCGATCGGGCCGAAATGCAGCCGCTCGTAGTTCTCCACGGCGGCGCCGGCCGCGTGCGTGACGTCCTGCAACGAGGTGACCTGCTGGTCCGGGTCGTCGAGCGGCTCGCCGGTGAGGACCCGCAGGTTCTCGGCGAGGCGCCGGACCCGGGTGACCGAGTGGTCGATGCGGAACAGGACCTTGCGCCGCTCGCTGTCCTGCTCGCGGAACTCGGCCTCGCCGATGTGGTGGACCGCCTCCCACGTGAGGGTCAGCAGCCGGAGGGCGAACTCGCCGGCGACCGGCCGCCAGGGGTCCGGCGCGGGGGGCGTGTCCGGCGCGCCCGGTGTCTCCGGTGCCGGTTCTGCCACCACCTCGACGGGCTCGGCCTGCTCGTGCCGCCGCCTGCGCCACCAGTTCGTCCAGCGGCCTGCCGCAGGCATCGATTGCTCCCCAATCAGCCTCGTGTCGTATCGAAACCGAGCAAAGATCACCGATTACGAAGTCTGTACCGTACCTGCCGGAATGCCGGACCGGCTATACGGTCCCGGCGTGCAGGTCTCCCGGTCACCAGCTTGGAAAGGCTCCTGAGCTGCCCTGTCGTGAACGCGGGAGCAGTCAGCTCCACTGTGGATCTTCCTGCTCTACGGGAAGCTTAGCGACCGCCGTGACCGTGGGGGTCGGGTGCCCTCAGCCTCCCGCCAGCCGAGCATGGCGCTGCGCTGTGACCCGGTGACGGACTGTGCGTACGTTGCCGCGCGGCCCGGGCGTGCGGCACCCGCGCCGGGTCATCGGTAGAACAACTCGGTCTCCAGCTCCTCCACCGTCATCGGCCGGGCGGCGCGTACCGCCTGCTCGAGCAGGGCCTCGTCGACCTCCGTGCCCGCCCCGGCCCGGACGACCGTGTCGCCCACCGTGCGGATGTACTCGTGCGCATCGGGACCGCGCCGGTAGCGCAGGCCGCCGCCCCGGTCCTGGCAGCTGATCTGATCCGGCCGCGGTTGCGGCGGCGGCGCCCGGTTCGGCTCCGGGAGCGGCCGATGGAGCGGGTCGGGGCCGCAGTCGGCACCCTGGACGGCGGTGTGCGTGAGGGCGACCTGGATGTTCTGGTGACCCCAGTACCTCACGGTCGTGTGGTCGGTGGCCTCGTAGGCGGTGGAGGTGGTGACCGGAACCGTCATGCGCCGGTATCCCGGGATCTGCGTGGTCCAGACCAGGTCGAGGGGGGCCTGCAGCATCCTCAGTACCCGGTTCCGGTCGTCCTCGGCGTCGTCGTGTCGCGTCTGCTCCCGCACCGCGTGCCAGGCGCCGCCGGTCAGCGCGACGATGGCGACGACGGCGGCCAGCCGGGTCCAGCGGCCGACGAACAGGGCGGCGACGAGGACGTACGGCACGCCGGCGGCCAGCGCCCAGGGCAGCATCTCGCCGTACCTCATGTCGAGGGCGACGGTGACCCGCGCGCCGCCGATCAGGCCGGCCGCCCCGCCGAGGGTCACGGTCACCGCCCACCAGAACCGCCGGGTGGTGCCGGTCCCCGTGCCGGCCAGGAAGATCAGGCCGCCGGCTCCGGCCAGTGTCGCCAGAAGCCCGGCCGCCGCGACGGCGGTGCCCCCGAAGGCCAGGGTCACGAACAGGAAGGCTCCGACCGGCAGGGTCAGGCAGCCGACCACGTAGACCGCGGCGAGCCGGGCCACGATCGGCGCGATGTCGGCAGGGCGATCCACAGGCACAGAGATCCTCTCGTCGGGCGGCCCCCGAGTCTGGCGTACATCGACAAGGGCTGTTGTCCGCCGGGCGCTTCGGGCGGCACACCGCGACCGGCAGGGGTTAGATTCACCGTCATGGTGGTCAGTGCCCGGGATGTCGAGGTGTTCGAGCGGTCCCGTGGCCGCCTGGAGGCGATCGCCTACCGGATGCTCGGCTCGGCCGGTGACGCCGAGGACGCCGTGCAGGACACGTTCCTGCGCTGGCAGGCCGCCGACCGTGAGCGGGTCGAGATCCCGGAGGCGTGGCTGACCCGGGTCCTCACCAACCTGTGCCTCAATCAGCTGACCTCGGCGCGGGCCCGCCGCGAGACGTACGTCGGCCAGTGGCTGCCGGAACCGGTGCTCGCCGGTGACCGGATGCTCGGCCCGGCCGAGACCGCCGAGCAGCGCGACTCCGTGTCGATCGCCGTGCTGACCCTGATGGAGCGGCTCACCCCGAACGAGCGGGCGGTCTACGTGCTGCGGGAGGCGTTCGGCTACCCGCACGCCGAGATCGCCGGCTTCCTCGACCTGACCGAGCCGAACTGTCAGCAGATCCACCGGCGGGCCCGGCAGCACATGGCCGCCGGGCGGGCGCGTACCGGAACGGATGTGGCCGCCGCCCGCCGGATCGCCGAGCAGTTCCTGGCCGCCGCCCTCAGCGGCGAGGTGGAGCCCCTCGTGCGGCTGCTGGCCAGCGACGCGGTCGGCATCACCGACGGTGGCGGCGAGGTTCCGGCGCGCACCACGCCGATCGTCGGCGGGCTCCAGCTGGCGCGGGTGCTGCGCGGCATCCTGCGGCCCGGCGCCGTCGACCGGTTCCTGCCGGAGGGCCCGCTCACCGTGCACGCGGCCGTCGTCAACAGCGGCCCGGCGATCGTGGCGGTCGCCGGTGGCCAGGTCGTCGGCGTCATCTGCCTCGAGGTGGGCGGCGACGGCATCACCGCCCTGAAGATCCAGGGCAGCCCGTCGAAGCTCAGGCGGTTCACCCGCGAGTGGGCCGCCGCCCACACCGAGTGAGCCAGGTCACTGTCAGGGATGCCGTGCCTGCCCGGTTCAGGTGGTGACCCAGCACCGACCCGGCAGGAGCACACCATGAAGCACCGCATCGTCGTCCTCGGCGCCGGATACGCCGGAGCCCACGCCGCCGGCCGCCTGGCCCGCCGCCTGCACCCCGCCGACACCGAGATCACCGTGGTCAACGCCGAACCGCACTTCGTCCAGCGGGTCCGCCTGCACCAGCTCGCGACCGGCCAGCACGTGGCCGGGCGCCCGCTGCGCGAGGTGTTCGCCGGCACCGGCGTCACGCTCCGGCAGGCCCGCGTCGTCGCCGTCGACGCCGAGAACGGCACCGTCACCTGCGAGGACGGCCTCCACCTCGAATTCGACACCCTGGTGTACGCGCTGGGCAGCACCGCCGCCACCGAAGGCCATCACATCGCCGGCGTCGAGGGTGCGCTGAAGGTGCGTGACCGCCTCGGCGAACTGACCGGCGGCGCGACGGTCCTGGTGGTCGGCGGCGGCCTCACCGGCATCGAGGCGGTCACCGAGATCGCCGAGTCCCGCCCCGATCTCGACGTCCGGATCGCCGTCCGCGGGGACTTCGGCGACTGGCTCAGCGACCGCGCCCGCACCCACCTGCACCGGGTCGCCGCCCGTCTCGGCATCACCGTCCACGAGCACACCGACGGTTCCCGGCTCGCTGCGGACCTGACCGTGTGGGCGACCGGTTTCCAGGCACACCCGATCGCCGCCGCGAGCGGTGTCACCGTCACCGACGGCCGGATCGTCGTCGACGAGACCATGCGCTCGGTGTCGCACCCGCACGTGTACGCCGTCGGTGACGCCGGGTTCGCCGCCGGTCCCGGCGACCGGCCGCTGCGCATGGCGTGCGCCACCGGCGGGCCGATGGCCTGGCAGGCCGCCGACGCGATCGCCGCCCGCCTGACCGGCGGCACGGTCCCGGAGAACACCATCCGCTACTTCGCCCAGTGCGTCAGCCTCGGCCGCCGCGACGGCATCATCCAGTTCGTCACCGCCGACGACCGGGCCACGCCGAAGGCGATCATCGGGCGGCCGGCGGCCCGTCTCAAGGAGATCGTCTGCGCCGGTGCGGCCTGGAACATCGCCCACCCGACGCTGCTGCTGCCCACCCGCCGTCGCCGGCTCGCCCCGGCCACCGCGACGGTCACGGGACAGCACTCTCGGGCGTGACGACGGCGGAGGCCAGCAGGGCGGCGGTGGACAGCGAGAGCAGTCCGTCGGCGCCGCGGTGGGCGGCGGTGTGCCGGTCGTACTCGATCCGGATCCGGTCGACGGTGGCGGCGTCCTGGCGCTGCATCACCGCGCCGTGCGCGCCGATCCCGGAGGCCGGGCCGGCCCACCACGATGCGGGGTCGGTGCGGTGGTTCCAGACGACGGTCTCGCAGCCGGCGTCGGTGAGCCCCGCCCGGCCCAGCAGTGCCGTCAGTCCGTCGGCGGTGCGGGGGAAGTCCCTGTCCGGGGCGACGCGCGGCAGGTCGGCGGGTCGTTCGACGCCCGCGGCGTCGAAGATCGTGCCCCAGAGCCGCTGGGCGGGCGGCGGAGGGTACGGCCAGATGGTGACGGCGACATGCCCGCCGGGCCGGACGACGCGCCGCAACTCGCGGACCGCGGCCACCGGGTCGCCGACGTGGTTGATGACGAAGTTGGCCACCGCCACGTCGAAGGCGCCGTCGGCGAACGGCAGCCGGGGCAGCGTGGCCCGGCGGACCTCGGCGCCGGGCACCCGGCGGCGCGCCATCTCCACCATGCTGGGTTCGGCGTCGACGGCGGTGACCCGCGCCCCCCGCGAACAGGCCAGCGCGGCGACCGTGCCGATGCCGGTCCCGACGTCGAGCACCCGGTCCCCGGCGCCGGTCCGCGCGGCGTCCAGCAGCGCGCCGGCGGGATGCGCGCAGAGGGCGGCGTAGCTGCCCGCGAAGGCTGTCGCCCGCCCCGCCCACTGCACCCGCTCGTACTCGTCGAAAGCCGTCGTCTCCACCGGCTCCGGCACCCGTCCGTCCGCAGTCATGATCGACAACGTAGCCGCCGCCTGCCAGTGGCGATCCGCGCGGTCCTACAGGTCGAGGACGAGACGGGGGCCCCGGGAACGGGACACGCAGAGGAACATGGTGTCGTCGGCGGCGCGTTCCTCCGCGGTCAGGAGGGTGTCGCGGTGGTCGACGGCTCCGGCCAGGACCGTCGTCTCGCAGGTCCCGCACGTGCCCTCCCGGCAGGACGACAGCACGCCGACACCGGCCGCCTCGACCACGTCCAGGATCGACCGGCCCGCGGGTACGGTCAGGGTCCGGCCGCTGCGTGCCAGTTCCACCTCGAACGCCTCGTCCGGGCCCTCGGCCGGGGCGGGGGTGAACCGTTCGAGGCGCAGCGGGCGGCCCGGCCATCGTGCGCAGCCCTCCTCGACGGCCCGCAGCATGCCCTCCGGGCCGCAGCAGTAGACGAGCGTGCCCGGCTCGTGCCGGCTGAGCAGGGCGTCCAGGTCGATCCGGCCGCACTCGTCCTCCGGGTGGAGCGTGACCCGCCGGTCGGCGGGCAACTCGTCGCGGAACGGCATGGAGGCGGCGGTCCGGCCCGCGTAGTGCAGCTCCCACGGTGCCTCGGCCGCGGCCAGCATCGGCAGGATCGGGGTGATGCCGATACCGCCGGCGAGGAACAGATAGCGGGGTGCCGGCAGCAGCGGGAAGTGGTTGCGGGGCTCGCCGACCTCGATCAGGTCCCGCTCCGACAGCCGGTCGTGGACATGCTGCGAACCGCCTCGCCCGGGTTCCTCCCGGCGCACCGCGATCCGCCACACCGACCGGTCGGCGGGGTCCCCGCACAGTGAGTACTGCCGGGTCAGCCCGGGAGCGAGGTGGACGTCGACGTGGGCGCCGGGGGACCAGGCGGGTAGTTCACGGCCGTCCGCGCTGCGCAACTCCAGCGCGACGACGCCTTTTGCGACGGGGGTGAGCCGGGTGATCCGTACCATCAGGGTGGTTGTCATCTGAGGTGCGCCGGAGGTCGCGGCAGGGTCGCTGCCTCGTCGGGGGTCGCGGGGCCGCCGGCCGGATGGTCGGGGTGGGCGAGCAGCCACTCCCACATCGCGACCGGCTCGCCGGCCTCGGCCTGCGCACCGCAGTGGCAGCGGCCGCGCAGCCGGTCGTCGCCGGGCAGCCAGGTGACCTGCAACAACTGGCCGCTCACCGGTCGCGCATCCGGGCGATCATGCGGCGCGCGGCCAGGCCGCCGGTGTCGATGTTGATCGACAGTTCCTGGTATCCGTCCGGCTCGCCGGCGATCACCTTCTCCAGGGTGTCGAGCGCGGCGACGTCCTGGAGCACGACGGTGCGGTTGCTCTTGGCGAGATAGTCGCTGACGTCCTCGTCGTCGAGGGCGAAGTCGCGGGCCACCGCCCAGAAGTCGTGGGTGGAACCCTCGGTCTCCGGCGTGATCGCGTAGACCACCTCGACGTGGAACGCGTCCGGGTCGCTGCCGTCCTCGTTCGGCAGCACCCCGGCCGGCGCGATCCGGCTGTGCAGCAGGTAGAGGCACGGTGGCGTGTACTCGATGTCCTGCCAGCGGGTGATCCGCCCGGTGATGCCGGTCGAGTTGGCGTAGAACGGCGGGCAGGCGGCGTCGGCCATGTGCCGCGAGACGTAGACGATGCCGGCCTCCTCGTCGACCTCGGTGGTGATCGGCGTCTCGGCGACCTCGGGCGTACCGATGTAGCCGCCGTGCAGGTACGTCTCGTGCGACAGGTCCAGCAGGTTGTCGACCAGCAGACTCGCCCGGGCGGCGAGCGGTTCCATGCCGGAGACGACGGTCCAGCCCGGCAGGTCCAGCCACGGCGCCCGCGGGATGCGGGTCGTCGCGGCCAGCGCCGGATCGCCGATGAACACCCAGACGAACGAGTCCTGCTCGACGACCGGGTAGCTGCGCAGCCGCGCGGTCCGCGGCACCCGGGACTGCCCGGGGACCGCGACGCACACGCCGTCGGCGCCGTAGGTGAACCCGTGATAACCGCAGACCACGGTGTCGCCGACCAGATGGCTGGGCTTCTCCGACAGCGGGAAACGGCGATGCACGCACCGGTCCGACATGGCGGTCACGGCACCGTCCACGGTGCGCCAGAACAGGATCGATTCACCGCAGACGGTACGTGTGAAGAGTTCCCTGGTCACTTCGCGTGTGTAGGCCGCCACATACCACTGGTCCGGAACGAATGCCGTCGTCATGCCTCGCAGTTTGTGACCTGGGTCGCAGCGGGTCATCCTGGGTTTCCGACATACGGAAGGAGCCGCCGATGGCACGGCGTGCGGCGACCGGCCCCGTCCTGGGGCGTGCCCTGCTGATCCTGGAGGCGTTCGGGCCGCGGCACACCGTTCTCAGCCTTACCGACCTCGCCCGCCGTGCCGGGTTGCCGCTGTCCACCGTCCACCGGCTGGCGGGGGAACTGGTGGCGTGGGGGGCCCTGGAACGCGACGCCACCGGCCGGTACAGCGTGGGCCTGCGCCTGTGGGAGGTCGGCTCGCTGGCCCCGCGCGGTCTCGGGCTTCGCGAACGGGCGCTGCCGTACCTGGAGGACCTGTCGCAGGTGACCCACGAGAACGTGCAGCTGGCGGTACGCGAGGGCGCCGAAGTGGTGTTCGTCGAACGGATCGCCGGCAGCCGCGCGGTGCCGGTGCACACCCGGGTCGGCGGCCGGTTCGCGCTGTCGGCCACCGGTGTCGGGCTGGTGCTGCTCGCCCACGCGCCCCGGGACCTGCAGGAGGAGGTGATCGGCTCGTCGATCGAACGGTTCACCCCGTACACCGTCACCGACCCGAAGGCCCTGCGGCGCATGCTGGCCGACGTGCGGACCAACGGATTCTCGGTCAGCGACCGGCAGGTCACCGAGGACGCCCTGTCGGTGGGCGCCCCGATCCACGACCCGCACGGGATGGTCGTCGCGGCGTTGTCCCTGGTCGTCCGCTACGGCACGGTCTCGCCGCACGCGCTGTCGCCGCTCGTGCGCTCCAGCGCCCGCGCCATCTCCCGGTCCCTCGACGCGGCCGGCAGCGACAGCACGAAACACGCGCCGCCGGACCGCCTGCGGTAGGCGACCGAGCCGCCGTCGGCCACGATCACCGTCCCCACGCTGATCATGCAGGGCGCCGACATCTGGGAGCCGATGCCCACCACGATGAACACGCTGGCCGGGTCGCTTCCCGCCGCCCGCCGGGTGATCTGGCCGGGCCAGTCGCACTTCGCCACGATGGCCGCGCCCGGCTGGTGGCCGACGCGCTGCGGGACTTCTTCAACCGCCCCTGAAATGCCACCCGCGGGATGCTCAGCGACGGGGCGGCGCGGCCGAACGGTGATCCGTGTCGGAACCCGATCGTCCCGTCTCCCCGCACCCGGGAATCGATGTCCCCGGTGATGCGCCCACCCACCGGCTGATCGCCGCCGTCATCGCGGTCCTCGGGGTGAGCATGCTGCTCACGCTGGTGCTGTCGGTGTGGGAATGGGAGGACGTCCTCGTCGACGGCGAGGCCGCCGAGATCGACGAATGGCTGTCCGTCGTCGCGGTCTGCTCACTACCGATGATCACCGCCGTCCTGGTGCGGTTGCTCGCCCTGCACCGGCGCATGCGTACCACCGCCCGGGCCGCGGTGCAGGCCTTCGAGAGCACCGTCCGGACCGTGACCGGATGGGTCTGGCGTACCGACGGCGACCTGCGCGTGACCTATGCCAGCGACGGTGTCACCACGTTGCTGGGCCTCGAGGCGCACCGGGTCGTCGGCGGCAGCCTGGACGCGGTGCTCTCCGATCAGGATCCGGCGGGCCCGGACGTACGGGCACTGGCCGCCTCCGGCACCACGGACTGGCACACGTCCACCCGGCACGCCGACGGCACGGTCCGGCATCTGCGCAGCAACGCCACCCCGCTGCGCGACGGCCGGGGCCGGGTCGTCGGCTATCACGGGTTCAGCACCGACGTCACCACCGAGGTCGAGGCGACCGCCGGGCAGCGCCGTGAGCAGCAACGGCGCGACGCGCTCCGGGCCGGGATCGCCGCCGTGCTGCACGACGAGGGCGCCCTGCGGATCGTCCTGCAGCCCATCGTCGACCTGCACACCCGGCAGCCGGTCGGCGCCGAGGCCCTGTCCCGTTTCGCGGCGGAACCCTATCGGCCGCCGAACGTCTGGTTCGACGAGGCCTGGGCGGCCGGGCTCGGACCCGATCTCGAACTGCACGCGGTCGCCAAGGCTCTCGCCCGTCTCCCGGAACTTCCCACCCACGCCTACCTGTCGGTCAACGTCGCCCCCGACACGCTCGTCGACCCGCGTTTCCTGGACCTGCTCGACGGGCTCGGCGCGGACCTGGCCCGGGTCGTCGTCGAGGTGACCGAACATGCCGTGGTGAGCGATTACGGCGCGCTCACCGAGGTCGCCGACCGGATCCGTCTGCGCGGTGGGCGCCTGGCCGTCGACGACGCCGGTGCCGGGTACGCGACGATGCAGCACATCCTCCAGTTGCGGCCGGACATCATCAAACTCGACCGCAGCATCGTGGGAAACGCCGACGAGGATCCGGCCCGCCGCGCGCTGACGGCGGCGATGGCCGCGTTCGCGAGCTCGCTCGGCACCACGGTCGTCGCCGAGGGTGTGGAGACCGCCGGGGAGATCGACGTGCTGATCGAGGCCGGAGTACGACTCGGTCAGGGTTTCCTCCTCGGCCGCCCGGCGCCCGGGTGGCCCGCGGTACTGGAGCACAGCCACTGATCGGTGGCAGTGATTTCCGCATTCGACGTATGTGCCGGCCTGTGAGAGGGAAGTGAGGAGGCGTAGTCACGTGGCGTAACGAGGAGAATCATGAGCTGGGCGCAGGCGGTTCGCGAGCGGGCCCGTACCACCTTGGCATCGGCGGCCAGCCGGAACGTGCCACCGCCGTTCACGGTCGGGCCGGAACTGCAGGATGCGGCCACCCCGGTGGTCCTGGTGGACCGGCGGCCGACCACCGACGACGTCCTGCCGTCCGGGGTCCGTACGGCGGGCGCCTGGGCGTGGCGGTTCATCCTGTTCGTCGTCGCGACGTACCTCTTCCTGCGCGTGGTGTCCCTGCTGAGTGTCGTGATCATCCCGGTGGCCGTGGCGACCCTGCTGGCGGCGCTCCTCCAGCCGGCCAGCGCGGCGCTGGTGCGGTGGGGGGTCACCCGGTCGCTGGCGGCCGCGCTGGTGCTGGTCGGCGGCCTGGTCGTCGTCTTCGGTGGGCTGGGCCTGATCGTGCGCACGTTCATCTCGCAGCTCGACGACCTGTCGGCGCGGGTCACCGAGGGCATCGACGAGGTGCAGACGTGGCTGTCGCGTGGTCCCCTGCACCTGACCGACGCGCAGTTGAGTCAGTACGTCGATCAGGCCCGCACCGCTCTCTCCGCGAACCAGGGCGCGGTCACCAGCGGGGCGATCAGCACCGCGACCACGCTGGGCGAGGTGGTGGCCGGATTCTTCCTGGTGCTGTTCACCCTTTTCTTCTTCCTGCGTGACGGCGCCAAGATCTGGTCGTTCCTCTGCCGGCTGCTGCCGCGTGAGGCCCAGGTGCCGATGGCGCGGGCCGGTCACTACTCGTGGCACACGCTGGTGTCGTACGTGCACGCCACGGTGCTGGTGGCGTTCGTCGACGCGGTCGGCATCGGGATCGGCCTGGCGGTGCTGCGGGTCCCGCTGGCCCTGCCGCTGGCGGCCCTGGTGTTCCTCGGCGCGTTCATCCCGGTGATCGGCGCGACCCTGACCGGCACCGTCGCGGTGCTGGTCGCCCTGGTCGCGAACGGGCCGGTGACCGCCGTGACGGTGCTGATCATCGTGATCGCGGTCCAGCAGCTGGAGGGCCACGTACTCCAGCCGCTGATCATGGGCCGGGCGGTGGCGCTGCACCCGCTCGCGGTGATCCTGGCGATCGCCGGTGGCATCGTGGTGGCCGGCATCGTCGGCGGCCTGATCGCGGTGCCGCTGCTCGCCGTGCTGAACACCGCGATCCGCTATCTGGTCCGGCATCCGTCGGGCGAACCGACGCCGGACCGCGAACCGCCGGGCACCGAGCCGACCGACGAGGAGCAGGCCGAGCAGCAGGAGCGGGCCGAGGACGCGCAGCGCGCCGCCGACCCGGCGACCCCGCCGCCGGCCAGCACCTCGGTGTCATGACGGCGGCGCCCGGCTGGTCATGATCAGCCGGGCGCCCGGGTGTCATGAGGCGACGACCACCCCGCCGATGCCGGTGCGCCCGGCGACGCCGGCCACCAGCTCGACCGTGACGCCGTCGCGGACGCGTTCGCCGAAGACATCGACGATCGCGTCGGTGACCACGGCGATGAGGCGGGCGATGATCTCGTCGGAGTCGGGCCGGCTGAACGCGGCCTCCTTGATGCCGAACGTGACGCTCGGCGCCGGTGCCTGCGCCGGCGCGCCGCCGATGCCCCACCGGTGGGGCGGCAGCCCGATCAGTTTCACGTCGACGAGTCCGCGAGCCCACTCGCCGTAGACGGTGACGACCGCGTCGGTCAGCCGACGGATGAGTGTCGTCTCACGGCCGGCCAGGTCGCTCTCCAGCACGTGGACGCTGAGGTGTGGCATACCATCCCCCGTGAACAGGTTTGACAACAAAATATCTTTGCAAACAAAGGTATTGGGAGGGATGGGTGGATGTCAACGGACGACACGGTCCGGGAACTGCTCCTGGTGATGCCCCGGATGGTCGGCCGGATCAAACGGCTGCCGCTACCCGACCAGCTGAAGACGCTCGATCTCGCACCCCGGCACCTGTCCTTGCTGTCCCTGCTCCTGCTCGACGGCCCGCAGACGGTCTCGGACCTGGCCGAGGTGCTGGGCGTCGCCCCCACCACGGTCAGCCTGATTGTCAGTGACCTCAGCCGCCGGGGCGTCCTGGTGCGCCACGAGGACGACGCCGACCGCCGCCGCCGGATCATCGACATCAGCCCGGACAGCCGCGACGCCATCGCCCAATGGCTCTCACCCGGCGCCGAGGCCTGGCGCCGCGCCCTGGCCCCCCTGACCCCGGCCGAGCAGCGAACCTTCGTCGACACCCTGCTGCGTTACGAGGAGGCCGTCGCCCGGCGCTGACCCGAGGCTGCGCTGGTCGTGGGGCAGGGCCAGGCGCAGCAGGGCCTCGGTGGCCGGTCCGGCCGGGGTGGTGGCGGGCAGCGCGACCGCCACCCGCCAGTCCGGGACCGGGCCGGTGACCGGAGCCGTGTGCAGGCCCTTCGCCTGCGGTTTGCGGGTCACCGGGGCCGGGACCAGCGCCACCCCGAGGTCCTGGTGCACGAAGTCGAGCAGGGTGTGCACGTCGTTGACCTCGACGGCGACCCGGCGTTCGGTGTCGGCGCGGGCGAAGGCCAGGTCGTTGACGCGGCGGGCGCCCCAGTCGGCGCTGAAGTCGATGAACTCGGCGCCGGCCAGGTCACCGACCGCGACCGTGTCGCTGTCGGCGAGCGCGTGTGCCGGATGGCAGAGCAGCACCATCTTCTCGGCGGCGATCGGCAGCAGGCGTACGCCGTCGGGCGCCGGACCGGGCAGGGCGACGAAACCGGCCTGCAGCACACCCAGCCGGACCTGCTCGATCAGATGCCCGGAGCCGGCGTAGCGCAGCCGGACCTCGACACCCGGGTGGGCCCGCCGGAACGAGGCGACCAGCGGGGCCATGTCGATCACGCCGAGGCACTGTTCGGCCCCGATGGTGAGGCTGCCGCGCAGCAGTCCACGGACGGCGGCGACGGCGTTGCGGGCGGCCGTGGCGCTGGCCAGCGTGCGGTGTGCCTCGGTGAGCAGGGCGCGCCCGGCGTCGGTCAGCTCGACCCGCCGGGTGTGCCGGGTGAAGAGGTCGGCGTCGAGTTCCCGCTCCAGGGCGCGGATCGAGGCGGACAGCCCGGACTGGGCCACCCGCATCCGCTGGGCGGCACGGGTGAAGTGCCGCTCCTCGGCGACCGCCACGAAGTATTCGAGATGCCGCAGTTCCACGACCGATCACCTTAGCTGCTCAATCCGAGCGGTTTCTTCTGTTGGACGCGGCGTGGGCGGGCATACAGGGTGGAGTCGTACACCATTCTCAGGAGGAACCATGCAGAGCCGTCGCATCGGTGACGTGCAGGTCAGCGCGATCGGACTCGGTGGCATGCCGATGTCGATCGAGGGCCGGCCGGACGAGGACCGCTCGATCCGTACCATCCACGCCGCCCTGGACGCCGGCGTGACCCTGATCGACACCGCCGACGCCTACCACATCGGGGCGGACGAGGTCGGCCACAACGAGTCGCTGATCGCCCGGGCGCTCGCCTCCTACGGCGGCGACACGTCCGGTGTGCTCGTCGCCACCAAGGGCGGTCACCTGCGGCCGGGTGACGGCAGCTGGACCATCGACGGCTCGCCGGACTACCTCAGGCAGGCCTGCGAGGCGTCGCTGAAGCGGCTCGGTGCCGACGCCATCGGCCTGTATCAGCATCACCGGCCGGACCCGCGGGTGCCGTACGCGGATTCGATCGGCGCGATCCGGGACCTGCTGGACGCCGGGAAGATCCGGATGGCCGGCATCTCCAACGCGAACCCGGAGCAGATCCGCCAGGCACAGGAGATCCTGGGTGGGCGGCTGGTGTCGGTGCAGAATCAGTTCTCGCCGGCGTTCCGGTCGTCCGAGCCGGAGCTGGAGCTGTGCACGGAGCTGGGCATCGCGTTCCTGCCCTGGTCGCCGCTGGGTGGCATCCGGGCGGCCGGTGAGCTGGGCGGCGCGTTCGCGCAGGTCGCCGAGCGGTACGGGGTGAGCCCGCAGCGGGTGTGCCTGGCCTGGCACCTGGCGAAGTCGCCGGTGTCGATCCCGATCCCCGGCGCGAGCCGCCCGGAGACGATCACCGACTCGACCGCCGCCGACACGCTGCACCTGACCGCCGACGACCTGGCCGAACTCCCGTAAAGAGGTACGACATGGAATACCGCCGTAGCGGGCGCAGCGGTCTGCAGCTGCCCGCCGTCTCCCTCGGCCTGTGGCACAACTTCGGCGACGACAAGCCGGCGGCCACCCAGCGGGCGATCCTGCGCCGGGCGTTCGATCTGGGCATCACCCATTTCGATCTGGCGAACAACTACGGCCCGCCGTACGGGTCGGCGGAGGAGAACTTCGGCCGGTTCCTGGCCACCGACTTCCGGCAGCACCGCGACGAGCTGGTGATCTCGACGAAGGCCGGTTACGACATGTGGCCCGGGCCGTACGGCAACGGGGGTTCCCGCAAGTATCTGACCGCCTCGCTGGACCAGTCGCTGAAGCGGATGGGTGTGGACTACGTCGACATCTTCTACTCGCACCGCCTGGATCCCGGGACGCCGCTGGAAGAGACGATGGGCGCGCTGGACGCCGCGGTGCGGGCGGGTAAGGCGCTGTACGTCGGCATCTCGTCCTACTCGCCGGAACGGACCGCCGAGGCCGCGACGATCCTGCGTGACCTGGGCACCCCGCTGCTGATCCATCAGCCGTCCTACTCGATGCTGAACCGCTGGATCGAGGGCGGGCTGCTGGACACGCTCGAACAGGTGGGTGCCGGCTGCATCGCGTTCTCCCCGCTGGCGCAGGGCATGCTCACCGACCGGTATCTGACCGGTGTGCCGGAGGACTCGCGGGCGTCGGCGGACAAGTCGCTGAGCACCGACCTGCTCAGCCCGGAGAACCTGGACAAGATCCGGGCGCTGAACGTGATCGCCGAACGGCGTGGCCAGAGCCTGGCGCAGCTGGCGATCGCCTGGGTGCTGCGGGACCCGCGGATGACCTCCACGGTCCTGGGGGCCAGCAGTGTCGCCCAACTGGAGAGCAACGTCGCGGCCCTGGACGGTCTCTCGTTCACCGCCGACGAGCTGGCCGAGATCGACAAGTACGCCACCGAGTCGGGCATCAACCTATGGGCGGACTCCAGTGACCAGTGAGAGCGACGGCAGCGTGAAGGTGAAGCGGGAGCCGCCACCGGGTTCGTCGTCGGCGGTGATGGTGCCGCCGTGTCGTTCCACGATGCGCCGGCAGATCGTCAGTCCCAGCCCGGTGCCCAGGTAGCCGCCGTCGACGTGGGCCCGGTGGAAGTTGCCGAAGATCGCCTCGTGCTGGCCCGCGGGGATGCCGATGCCGTTGTCCACGATCCGTACGGCGACCATCGTCTCGTCCTGCTCCGCGGTGATCCGCAGCGCCGGTAGCACGCCGCGGGCGGTGTACTTGACGGCGTTGCCGATCAGGTTGTCCACCAGCTGCCGGACGAGTACCGGGTCGGCCAGGACCGAGGGGAGGGGGCCGATGGTGAAGCGGGGTACCGGCGCACCGGAGGCCACCGCCGCGTCCGCGCGGGCGAGGGCGATCTCGGCGACCACCTCGGCCAGGTCGACCGGTGCCGGGTCGACCGTCGCCTCCCGTGCGGTGGCGTAGGACAGCAGGCCGTCGATCAGGCCACGCATCCGGGCCGAGGACCGGGCCACCCGGGTCAGGTCGGCGTACGCCTCGCCCACGCTCGGATGGTCCGGCGCGTCCGCCAGCGACTCCATCGCCGCCATCGTCCATCCGTCCACGCTGCTCAGCGGGTTGATCAGGTCGTGTGCCACCACCCCGGCGAAGCTGGTCAGCTCGTCGCGGTGGCGGCGTTCGGCGGTCACGTCGTGGAAGAGCACCACCGCGCTGTCGGCGCAGTCGGGGTGTGGCAGCGGGGTGGCGGTCACCCGGACGACCCGGTCCTCCGGCCCGTCCGGGGGGTGGACCACCAGGTCGGTGCTGGGTACGTCCGCACCGGCCAGCACCCGCAGCAGGGCCAGGTCGGCCTCGGCGAGCAGCCCCTCGGCGGCCGGGTTGCGCAGGGTCACCCGGTTGTCCGGGCCGATCACCGCGAGTCCGTCGGCCATCGAGTCGATGATCGCGGTGAGCAGCCCGGCGTGGTGTTTGACCTGCTCCTTCTCCTGGGCCAGGGCGGTCAGCAGCGCCTGCCGTTCCTCCCGTGCCAGGGCCAGGGCCAGACCGACCACGGCGACCAGGGTGACGAAGAGCTGCACCAGGACGGCGCGGAACGGGGCGTCGTCGACGGTGGCGAACGGTCCGTACCCGGTCAGCGTGTACCGCAGGGCGAGGACACCGACCACCAGGTTGTGCAGGAGCACCCACGGGGTGCTGAGCCGGGCGCCGACCAGGACGGTGATGGCGAGCAGGGCGAACGAGACCGGGAAGCGCTGCTCGTAGGCGAAGACGGCCAGGTGCCCGGCGATGCTGAGGGCGCCGATCCCGGCGATCTCGGCGATCCGGCGGGGTGCGACGGCGGCCGGCCGCCGGGCGGCGGGCCACCGGCTGAGGGCGGCGCCCGCACAGATTCCGGCCGATCCGAGGACCAGGATGCTGGCGGTGTGCCGGGCCACCGACATGGTCGTGACGACGACCGGCAGGGAACCGGTGACCAGCCAGCGGCCCACCAGGCTGACGGCGCTGGCCACGAGGGTCGCGGCGACGCCGGCCCGCAGCAGCGCCCACAGATCCCGCGGGGTGCGCAGCGGTGCGCTGCCGCCGGCGCCCCACAGGTGGGGACTCCAGCGGTGCAGCAGCCGCACGAAGACCAGGGCCTGGACCAGCCCGACCACCCCGGCGACGACACCGACCGCCGGGCTGGTGCCGGTCCACCAGTTGACCGTCCCGAGGATCACCGCCAGCAGCACCATGTCGAGGCGCCGGGTGGGCGCCGTGCGGTGCGCGCAGAACCAGACCACGGCGACGCCGGCGGCCGGCCAGGCCAGGTTGTGGTTGCCGACCAGGACGAGGCGCCGCCCCGCATAGCAGGCGGCGGCGTAGACGAGGGCGAAGCACACGGTCCGGGCCAGGGAGCTCCGGTAGCCAGCCTTCACGGCTTCCTCCCGCTGGACGGTCGACATCTCCCCATCGGCCGGTTCCCGCGGCGGCTGAGACCATCAGGCCACGCTGATCGCCGTCCAGGAGACCGGGGGCAGCGTGACGGTCAGGACGCCGCCGGTGAGCGCGGCGGTGTCGTTGGCCCGCGGGACGACCCGGGCCGGGTCGTCGCGGGTGTTGGCGGCGTACGGATCGTCGTCCCAGATGCCGGTCGCGGTCGCCGACGAGAGGGCGGGGAAGCCGCTCAGGTCCACGGTCACGGTCGCCGGTGTGGTGGTGTCGCGGTTCTGGAGGAACAGCTGGACCGTGCCGTCCTCGGTGGTGGCGGCCGCGGCCACCGCCGGCACGTCGCCGTACCGGGCGGTCGGGACGGTGTCCGCGTCGAGGGTGACCTTGAGGGCCGTACCCCTGGCTGCCTTGGACGTCAGGGCGAAGGGATGAAAGGTGGTCTGGCGCCAGGCGGGGCCGCCGGGCTCGGTCATGATCGGGGCGATGACGTTGACCAGCTGTGCCAGCGACGCCGAGGTGACCCGGTCGGCGTGGTTGAGCAGGCTGATGAGCAGCCCGCCGACGGTGACCGCGTCGGCGACCGTGTAGACGTCCTCCAGCAGGCGCGGTGCCACCGGCCAGTCGTCGATCGCGAAGGTGCCCTCCTGCTCGTTCCAGCGGGTGAAGTACCAGACGTTCCACTCGTCGAACGAGATGTCGATGCGCTTGTCCGAGCGTTTCACGGCCCGCACGTGGTCGATGGTGGCCACGACCGCGTCGATGAAGGCGTCCATGTCGGTGCCGGAGGCGAGGAAACCGGCCAGGTCACCGTCGTGTTCCTGGTAGTAGGCGTGGCAGGAGATGTAGTCGACGTCGTCCCAGGTGTGTTCCAGCACAGTGCGTTCCCAGGTGCCGAAGGTCGGCATGTCCCGGTTCGACGAACCGCACACCACCAGCGTCAGCCGGGTGTCGACCAGTCGCATCGCCTTCGCGACCTGGGAGGCGAGCCTGCCGTAGTCGTCGGCGCTGCGGTGACCGACCTGCCACGGGCCGTCCATCTCGTTGCCCAGGCACCACATCGTCACCCCGAACGGCTCCTCCCGGCCGTTGGCGCGGCGCTGGTCGCTGCGGGTGGTCCCGGACGGCACGTTGGCGTACTCGAGCAGGTCGACGGCCTCCTTCACCCCGCGGGTGCCGAGGTTGACGGCCAGCATCAGCTCGCTGCCGACCAGGTCCAGCCAGTCGTGGAACTCGTGCAGGCCGACCCGGTTGGTCTCGGTGGAGTGCCACGCCAGGTCGAGGCGCCGGGGCCGCCCGTCGACCGGCCCGACACCGTCCTCCCACTGATAGCCGGAGACGAAGTTGCCGCCCGGATAGCGGATCGTGGTGACGCCCAGCTCCTTGACCAGCTCGATCACATCGCGCCGGAACCCGTCCGGGCCGGCCGTGGGGTGGCCCGGTTCGTGGATGCCGTCGTAGACGTGCCGGCCCAGATGCTCGACGAAGCCACCGAACAGCCGCCGGTCGATCGGGCCGACCGGGAACGCCGGGTGCAGTGTGAGATGGGCGCGCGTCACGTGGGAACTCCTTCACGTCGGGCGGTGATCGAGAAAGACTAGGGACCCGTGACATCGTTTCGCACCGAACTGGCCTCCCCTCAGCCGGGCCGCGGCAGCCTTCCGGCCCGCGCCCACCTGCGGTCCGACGCGCCCCACCAGCCACTCGACGGCACCTGGCAGGTGCGCCGGCATCCCGGCGGCGCCTGGTCGGAGATCCGGGTGCCCGGCCACCTGCCGTTGCAGGGCCACGGTGCGCCGATCTACGCCAACGTGCGGTTCCCGTTCCCGGTCGACCCGCCCTTCCCGCCGGACGACAACCCGGTCCACGACCACCGGCTCGAGTTCGAGGCCGATCCCGCCGTGCTCGCCCACCCGTCGGTGCTGCGGTTCGAGGGCGTCGACGGCGCCGCGACGGTGTGGCTCAACGACGTCGAACTCGGCACCCTGCGCGGCAGCCGCCTGACGACCGAATTCGACACCACCGGCGTGCTCCGCGACGGCGTCAACGTGCTCGACGTGCGCCTGGCGCAGTGGTCGGCGCACAGTTACCTCGAGGACCAGGACATGTGGTGGATGCCGGGCATCTTCCGCAGTGTCACGCTGCTCGCGCGCCCCGAGGGCGGCATCCGGGACGTCTTCGTGCACGCCTCCTACGACCACCGCGACGGCTCCGGGACCCTGCGGGTCGACGTCGACAGCGATGCGGTGGTCACCGTCGGCGTGCCGGCTCTCGGCCGCGACGACCTGGGCGCGGGCGAGTCCCATCACTTCCGGTCCGTCGACCCCTGGACCGCCGAGAACCCCATGCTGTACGCCGTCCGCGTCCACACCCCCGCTGAGGTCGTCACCCTGCGCGTGGGTTTCCGGACGGTGCACGTGGCGGACGCGACCCTGATGCTCAACGGGCGGCCGCTGCTGCTGCGGGGCGTCAACCGGCACGAACATCACCCGCTGCACGGCCGGGCCGTCGACCTGGAGACCGCCCGCGCGGAACTGCTGCTGATGAAGAAGCACAACATCAACGCGGTACGGACCTCGCACTACCCGCCGCAGGCAAGCTTCCTGGACCTCACCGACGAACTGGGCCTGTACGTGATGGTCGAGAACGACCTGGAGACGCACGGCTTCGAGCCGAACGGCTGGCGCGGCAACCCCAGCGACGACCCGCAGTGGCGGGACGCCTACATCGACCGGATGCGGCGCACCGTGGAACGCGACAAGAACCACGCCAGCGTGCTCTTCTGGTCGCTCGGCAACGAGGCGGGCACCGGCGCCAACCTCGATGCGATCGCCCAGTGGGCCAAGCGGCGGGACCCGTCGCGGCTGGTGCACTACGAGGGCGACCGGCGTTCGCTGCACGTCGACGTGTACTCGCGGATGTACGCCGACACCGCCGAGGTCGCACGGATCGGCGCGTTCACCGAGCCGGAGGACGAGCACCGGCGCACGCTGCCGTTCCTGCTCTGCGAATACGCGCACGCCATGGGCAACGGGCCCGGCGGCCTCAGCGAGTACCAGGAGCTGTTCCACCGCTGGCCGCGGCTGGCCGGCGGCTTCATCTGGGAGTGGGTGGAACACGCACTGCACGGCGGCACCACCGCGGACGGCCGGACGATCCAGCTCTACGGCGGCGACTTCGGGGAACGTGTCCACGACGGCAGTTTCGTCATCGACGGCCTGGTCCACGCCGACAGGACGCCCGGACCAGGGCTCGCCGACGTGGCCCGGGTCTTCGCGCCGGTCGAACTCACCATCGACGCCTCGGCGTCCACGCTGACGATCGTGAACCGCTACCACAGCCTCGGCCTGTCCCACCTGGACGCCGGTTTCCCGCTGCCGCACGTCCCGGCGGGAGCCACGGTGACCGTGCCGCTGCAGCTGCGGTCAGCCCCGCCGCCGGGTGCGGACGGCGCGGTGGCCGTACCCCCGGATCTGCCGTTGACCGTGTCTCTGCGCGATCGGGACCAGGGGCATGAGGTGGCCTGGGCGCAGTATGTCCCGCCGCGCCCCCCGGTTTCTCTGCGGGCCACCGCCGTGCCGTCGGACGATCTGCGGCTCGGGCCGGCCGTCTTCGATCCGGGCACCGGGATGCCGGTGCGGCTCGGTGATCTGGACCTGCACGATGTGGCGGTGAGCCTGTGGCGGGCGCCGACCGAGAATGATCGCGGCCGGGGCTGGGAGGAGCACGACCTCCCGTCGATGGCCGACCGCTGGGCCGCGGCCCACCTCGACGACCTGCGGACCCGCCTGATCGACGTCACCGTCGACGGTGCCGCGCTGGTCGTGCGGACCCGCAGCGGCCCGCCGGTCATCGACGCCGGCGTGGACGTGACCTGGCGCTGGACCAGCGACGGTGAGGCGCTCGCTCTGGACCTGACCATCGAGCCCTACGGGCAGTGGCCGTGCGAGTGGGCCCGTGCGGGCATCGACCTGCGCCTCGACCGGCCGACGTCGCAGGTCACGTGGACCGGCTGGGGTCCCGGCCCGCAGTATCCGGACACCGGGCAGGGTGCCCGCTACGGCGACTTCACCGCCGACCGGGACACCTACGCCGAGCGAACGGTCCGTCCGCAGGAGCACGGGGCGCGCCGGATCGACGACGCGTTCATCGACGTCGGCGGGATCGGGCTGCGGGTGCGCGGTGTCGACGTGCCGTTGACCGTGCGGCCCTGGTCACGACAGACGGTCGCGGCCACCGCGCACGATCACGAACTGCCGGCCGCCACGTCCACGTGGATCTCGGTGGACGCGGCGGCCTCCGGGGTCGGCACGGCGTCGTGCGGGCCGGGGGTGCTGCCGGCCTACCGGCTCGCACCCTCGGTCCAGCGCCTGCGGGTGGTCCTTCAGCAGCCGATCCGGGAACTGCCGGCCGCCACGTCGTCGTACCAGAGCGTGTCGGAGCCCTCGCCGTAGCTCTCCCAGCCCAGCTTCAGGTCGGTGAGCCTCGGCCGGTACGTCCGGTTGAGCCACTGACCGTCGATGTCGTGCGTCGCCACCCCGTCCTGGAGCAGCCCCGGCACGGACACGTCGTTGAGCCAGGTCTGCATCGTCCCGTCCGCGCCGTTCACCTTGAACTCGACACAGTTCCAGGTGTCCACCGGCAGCGGCCGGGACAGGGCGACGCCGGCCGGGCTCTGTTCGGGCAGCGTGGCGTCGTCGGAGGCCCGGTTCCACTGGAGAGCGCCGTTCTGCCCGCCGAACCGCAGATCCCGGTCGCCGTCGTTGGCGTCCCGCAGCCCGACCATGGTGATGTGCGAGGTGGGCAGCGCGGTGGTGTGCTTCACCCAGTAGCGCACGTACACGGCGTCACCGAGGATGGCGGCGTTGCGGACGAAGACGTGGTTGCAGTAGCCGATCGCGCCGTTGATCCGCAGCGACGTGGTGCCGGTGTGTGCCACGGTCCGGTCCACCGTGGCCGTGCCGGTGCCCTGGCAGTCGGGGTAGGTGACGGCCCAGTCGCCGCCCGGTGTGCCGGCCGCCTGGCTCTCGAAGCCGTCACAGCGGATTCCGGTCCCGCAGACCGGCGCCGGGCCGGTGGACGTGCTGGGACTCGGACCCGTGCTGGGACCGGTGCTCGTGCTGGGGCTTGACGACGGCGGGACGTCGCCCGAGCAGGAGACGCCGTTGAGAGCGAAGTCGGCCGGTTTGACGTTGGACCCGGAGTAGGTCGCCTGGAACCCGAACGACGTCGCCCCACCGGTGGGCAGCGCGCCGTTCCAGCTCAGGTTCGACGCGGTGACCCTGGTGCCGGCCTGGCCGATCTGGGCGTTCCAGCCGTTGGAGACGGTCTGGTTACCGGCGAAGGTCCAGGACAGTGCCCAGGAACTGACGGCCGGGCCGGTGTTGGTGAGCTTGACGTCGGCGGTGAACCCGGTGGCCCACTGATTGACGGCGAAGTCGACGGTACAGACGGTGGCGGCCTGAGCTGCGGGGACGTGCAGCCCGGCGACGATCCCACCGGACGCGACGGCGACCGCCGCGACGGTGAGCAGGGGACGGAGGCGCATGGGGGAGACTCCTCGGGAACGGGGGTATGGGAGCGCTCCCAATATAGATGCTCGTGCATGAACGCGGAACCGTGCCGGGTACGGCTCCCGGCCCTCAGGGGCGGGGCAGCCGGCTCAGCGCCGCCGGGCCCCACCCGGTCGGGTCGTCGCCGGCCGGCACCATCGCCAGGCACTGCCAGAGCAGCAGGATGTCCAGCCAGTCCGCCTCCGCCGGGGTCAGCACCCGCTCGGATTCGTAGCCGGCGCGGAATTCCGCGTGCACCGCGGCCGGCACCGGCCCCCAGTCGTGATACCGGGTACCGAGCAGGACCGCCGCGCGGGCCAGGTCGACGATGCGGTGCTCGTGCCGGGCCTCCTCGAAGTCGAGGATCGCGGCGATCTCCCCGCGATGCCACAGGATGTTGGCCGAGCGGAAGTCGAAGTGGACGAGCTGCCGGGCAGACCGGTCGGCCGGCGCCGCGGCGACGAGCCCGCGCAGCGTGTCGCGGGCCGCCGGCGGCAGATGGCCCGCGGAGGAGTCCAGCCAGCCGGTGATCCGGTCGGCCAACGGCGGGAACGGTCCGGCGGCCCCGGGCAGCCGGCCGGCATCCGGATACGCCGCCAGCTCCTGCTGCAACCGGGCCAGCACGGCCCCGGCCGCCCGCACCTGCCCGGAATCGGCGGTGTCGAGGAGGCCGCCCACGATCTCCCGCTGCACGCCGATGGAGACCCCGTCGACCTCGATCTGCAGGCGCCCGTCCCGCGCCGCAACCGGCGCCGACACCGGCAGCCCCCGCTCGTGGAGCCAGCTGGTGAGCCGTGCCGTCTCCGCCAGGTGGGGGAAGATCCCGGGCACCACCGACCACTTCGCGAGCAGCCGCCCGGACGGCGTGGCGACCCAGGCCAGCGCGTTGCCGGCACTCATCACGATCCGCTCGCAGGAGTCGATGCGAACGCCCCAGTGCTTGTCCAGCGTGCCGGCGACCCAGCGGCCGGCCGCCGCTCCGTCGCTGAAACCGAACCGGCTGCCTAGCGTGTGACCGGGCTCCCGGGACTCCCACAGCATCTCCAGCACCGGCGCCTGCGATTCGACCATGCGGCGAATCCCACCACAGCACCGCAACCCCCGGCCGCCCGGCGCGATCAGGCGGCCGCTGCCGCGCTGCTCATCGTCCTGTCAGTCGTCGAACTCGCCGTTCTTCGCCCTGCCGATGAAGGCCTCCCATCCGGAGCGGGTGAAGGTGAGCGCCGGACCGTTCGGATCCTTGCTGTCCCGCACGGCGACGATGCCGGGCAGATTGTCAGCGACCTCGACGCAGTTTCCGGACGATCCCGAACGGGTGCTCTTACGCCATTTCGCACGAGACAGGTCCATACCCGCGCCCTCCTTGCTACGTCGCCAGGTCCTCAGAGATCTTGCCGAGCGTAGCCCGTGACTCTCTCGGACCGAGCGACAGCGCTTGCAGTTGCTCGTATGCGGCAGCGTAGGCGGAGATCTCACCCGGCCGCTCCAGATATAGCGCGCCGGTGAGGGTGTCGACGTACACCATCCGGTCCTCTGCGGCGTCGGGATACGGCTCGGGCAGCGGCGGGAAGTCGAGGATGACGAAGCTGCCGTCGAAACCGACGCCGGCCGCATACGGAAGCACGAGCACCTGGATGTTGCTCAGCTCCGACTGCTTGATGAGTCGATCGATCTGCGCCTTCATGACCGCAGGCCCGCCCACGAGACGCCGCACCGCTCCTTCGTCGAGTACGACACGCAACAGTGGCGGGTCGTCGGAGGTGAGGATCGCTTGTCGTTCCATCCTCAGGGCGACCTGTTTGTCGACCTCGTCAGGTCGCATCGGCACCGGTGCGCCCTCGAATGCCGCTCGCGCATACTCCTCGGTCTGAAGCAGGCCGGGGATCATCTGACATTCGTAACTGCGAATGACCGACGCCTCGGATTCCATGCCGACGAACGTGGTGAACCAGTCCGGCAGGACATCGTTGTATCGCTGCCACCAGCCGCGCTGCTTGGCCTGCCGAGCCACTGCGATGACCGCCTCGGCTTGATCGCCGTCCACCCCGTACACGTTCAGGAGCGCCCGTACGTCGTTGGGATGCGGCCGGACCTCGGCGTTCTCGATCCGCGAGAGCCAACTGGCGTCGTGGTCCACGCGCCGAGCGGCATCGGCCGCCGACAGGCCGGCGGTTGCCCGAAGTTGTTTGAGCGTGAGAGCGAGGCGCCGCCTGCGGACAGTGGGGCTCTGACGTTGAGTCACGCAATGCATCTTCCCGTTCAAACCGAATGCAGACAACATGACAGAGATTCGCAATACGCGTTTCCGCGAAAGTGTAATCCGCATGTTGCGGATTACATGTCCCCGTGCGACGGTGAGCCGAGGGGGTGCGGTGGTTGTGGATCCCGTGCTGTGGCAGCCGCACCCCTCCTGGCCCGTCACGCGGAAGGAGTGGCCATGCGAAGGCGACGGCATCGGCCGGTGCGTATGTGGCTCAAGCCCTGGAAGAGACGGTGCTCCTGCGGTTGGGGGTGGTTCCCCTGCCCGGACACCGTGACCAACGCCTGCCCGGCGGTCATCGACTCACTGGGTCTACCGCACGTCGATCCAGCCTGGAACGGGCCGGCGGCTCGCTACGCCCTCGCTCCCAGAAGTGACCAGCCGCCCCTGATGACGCGAGGTCAGCGGTGGCGCAGCCGTCACCGGTGACGGTCCATACCCCGCACCGTCCGTCGTGGGATTGCCTGGTATGCCACGAGCCCTGGCCCTGCGACCCGGCGCGCGACGAGCTGAGAGCCGACCACGACCACGTGCAGGTGGCCGTCTACATGTGGCAACAGCTCGAAGACGCGGTGCACGATCTTCCGCCGGCCCCGGCCGTCGTGTTCTTCGAGCGGTTCATCAAATGGACCGGCTGAACGACTCGCGTCGCTCAGTAGAGAGTGATCATCAAATCCAGGCCCCGGGCGGCGACGGTACGGCAATGGTCCGCCCAGGTGCGCAGGTCGCGCAGGTTGCGGGTGAAGCTCTCGTCGTCGTCCTCGTCGCGGTGGACCTTGTAGACGCCGATCTCGGCCATCTCCGCCACGGAGAACCCGCGCCGCGCCGCGACGACGTCGAGTTCGTCGATCAGCCGTACCGCGTCGGTCAGTTGCGCCGCCGTGGAGCACCGCCATGTGACGCCCTGACCGCTCCTGGCATGGTCGGCGAAGACCTCCGCTCCGAAGACCGCCCGGTGGGCCCGGGTCTGTTCGGCCTGCCGCCGGGTCCGGTCGGCGCGGTAGGCGGCCGGGTCCAGCAGATACCCGGCCTGCTCGTGATTCCTGCCCGGGAAGAAGTCATGGGTGAGCCGCGTGCCCTCCGGCAGGACGGCGAGCAGCTGCCGGGTGATCTCCGGCAGCTGCTCGCCCGGCCACGGGCCGCAGAACGGTGGCTGGTCCTCGACGATCGCCCACAGGTCCGGATCGGCGCGGATCCGGCGCATCGGCTCGTTGTCCAGCCGGACGGTCAGGCACGCGAAGTCGAGTCCCATGCGGCGGTCAGCCCTTGAGCAGCTCGGCGCCGATGGCGAGGATGCGGTCGATGGGGGCGCCGTGCGGCTGGCCGCAGTCGTGCACGGTCACGGTCGACGAGGGGGTCGCCACCTCGTACTCGAAGCCGTCGTTGCATGTCGGGGCCTCGGGAAGCGCCGCCTTGCCGCTGAACTCCGGTGTGGTGACCAGGCGGCGCAGCTCGTCGACGGTGGCGGCCGGCACGGTGACCTTCACCGCCGCCCGGTCCCGGGTCGTCACGGTCGCCGAACCGTTCGCCGCGATCTCCGCACGGTCGTCGACTCCGGCGAAACCGCCCCGGCGGCTGATCGTCAGCGGAAAGGCCGCCGACGATGCCGCGGTGGCCGTGGAAGAGGCCGAGGCGGACGCCGAGGGAGCCGTCGCCGAAGGCGACGCCGGCCCGGACGGGGCGGAAGGCGATGCCGGCCCGGCCGTGGCTGGTGACGACGGCGTGGAATCCGGGCTGTCGGCGCCGCATCCGGTCAGGCCGGCGAGCAGCAGGGTGGCCAGGACGATCGACGTGTATGACTTCGGCAACGGGTTTCCTCTGTTCGCGGACGGCATCGGCAATGGTAATTGCCCGCGGATCGGCAGCTTCCACCCATGGCAACCACAGGCTCAGCACAGCTGTGGTGGGGACTCTTCGCCACAGGTGTGCCGGCGTCCGGCCGGCCGCGCCGACCCGAGGAGAAGTCCGTGAAGAAGATCGGTGTGCTGGCCGCAGGTGCTCTCGCGGCCGGTGGCCTGGCCCTCGGCGGTGCCGCGGTGGCCAACGCCGCCCCGGCGACCCCCACGCCGAGCGCGTCGGCCGACGGGCCTGGCGGCAAGGCGGACCGGCCCGGCGGCAAGGCGGACCGGCCAGGCGGAAAAGGTCACGGTGCCGGCGGAAACGGCCGGCACGGCGGCGGTACGGCGGTGACCGGCGACGAGGCGGCGAAGGTGACCGCGGCGGTGACCGCCAAGGACGCGTCGGTCACGGTGTCCCGGGTGGTCAAGGGTGCCGACGGTGCGTATCACGTATTCGGGACCAAGGGCGGCGAGCGGGTGCACTTCGCGGTGAGCGCCGATCTCACGACCGTGACGGAGGGCAAGGCCGGCGGGGGTCGAGGCCACGGCAGGCCCGGCGGCGGTACGGCGGTGACCGGCGACGAGGCGGCGAAGGTGACCGCGGCGGTGACCGGCAAGGACGCGTCGGTCACGGTGTCCCGGGTGGTCAAGGGTGCCGACGGTGCGTATCACGTATTCGGGACCAAGGGCGGCGAGCGGGTGCACTTCGCGGTGAGCGCCGACCTCACGACCGTCACCGAGGGTAAGGCCGGGCGTGGCGGCGGCTTCGGGCCGAAGCGCGAGGGCCAGCGCCCCACGCCGTCGCCGAGCAAGACCAGCTGACCCGGCGGTTGATTAAGCCGAGCAACACCGGCGGACCCGGCTGGCCCGGCCGACCCTGCTGAGTCGGCTGAATCGGCTGAGTCGGCTGATCGCAAGGGTAGGCTGACCGGCTCACGTGTGAAGGAGCCGAGTACCGATGGTGACAGTCCGCCTGCCCGATGCGCCGTGACCGGCGCGCTGCCGTATCCGTCCGAGTTCAGGTGGGCGGATGTCGACCCGGCCGGCCGGACCTTCGACCGTGACACGGTGCCGAAGGTGGTGGCCGCGCTGGTCGGCAGTGCCGACGGGCTTGCGGCGCACCTGCTTCTGGCGACGGTGACAGCCGGGCTCGCCGAGCGGTACGGGTCGTGGACGGTCGGCTGGCGCTGGTCGTCGGGGGAGGACTCCGGCGGCCCGGTCACCGCCTGGTGCTGCCAGACGCATTCGGTGACCACACCGGAGGCGACCGCCGCCACGATCACCGCCGCACTGCTGGAGTGGCACGACTGGCTGACCGACATGGCGCAGCGGTTCGGCCGTTTCCTGCCGCTGCCCGCGGACGATCTGGACGGCTGGGAACGCGCGGTCGCCCACCTGATCACCGCGGTGGGGGAGAGCACCCGGTACGACTCCAGCTGGTACGACTGCTGCGAAACGGTGCTGGGCTGGTTCCTGGAGGCGGCCGGCATCGAGGAGTCACGACGCGCGGACCTGATCATGTACGCGGTCGGCGGCCGTTTCACCAGCTGGACCGATCCGCCACGCGAGTCGGTCCGGGCGGCCGCCGAGGATCTGGCGATCCGGATAGCCGTTGACCGCGACTGATCACCTGGCGGTGTGGCAGCGGGTGCGCGAGCAGGTGCCCTGGCGGGACGTCGTCCCGCATCCGGTCACCCCGGTGCCGGCGGTCCGGGACGGCTACCTGGACTTCGCCCGGCGGCGGCCCGGGCTGCCGGAGGCCTACGACGACGTCCGTGCGCAGGTCGCCGCCGGTGCGATCCTGACCCCGGACCTGCTGGCCCGGTGGAACGGGATCACCCGGGACATCCCGGCCGCCGGGTTCCGGCGCGGCACGGCATACGCCAAGAACGGCCGGGAGCGGTACGCCCTGCACGCCGACACCGAGAAGCGGTTCGCCGCCTGTGTGGCGCAGGCCGCCGACCGGGACGTCCCGGTGACCGCCCGCGCCGCCCGGCTCTATCTCGACGTCGCGTTCTTCCACCCGTTCGACGACGGGAACGCCCGCCTGGCCGGACTCGCGCTCCAGTTCGTCCTTCAGCGTGAAGAGGTACACCTGGACGAACCGGAGCCGATCCTCATCGCGGTACGCCGGGCCGACGACGCCGAGGGGGCGGCCGGGCTGGCCCGCCTCGTCCACGGCATCGCCGGCGCCACGCACCGCCGGTGGATGCGGGTCACGTCGTCGTGCAGGCCGTGCCGTTGAGCGCGAACGAGGTGGGTGCCGGGTTCGCGCCGGTGTGGGTGGCGTTGAAGCCGAAGGTCACCGTGCCGCCCGCCGGCAGGTTCCCGTTCCAGGACGTGTTGGTGGCCGTCACCTGGGTCCCGGCCTGGGTGACCGTGGCCGACCAGCCCTGCGAGACCTTCTGACCCGCGGTGTACGGGAAGGTCAGCGTCCACCCGTTGACCGCGGCCGGCCCGTTGGTGATCGTCACGGCGGCGGTGAAGCCGGAGCCCCAGTCGCTCGTCGTGTAGGCGATCCGGCATCCCGCGGCGGGCGACGGCGACGGCGAGGTCGACGGGGACACCGACACCGAGGGGGACACCGACACCGACGGCGAGACGGAGATCGACGTCGAGGGTGACGGGGACGATCCGCCCGGAACCGCACCCCAGACGAGTGCCGTCCCGTCGTACAGTGCAATCGCGGGGTTGGGGCCGGAGGCCGCCTGGTAGGACGGGTCGTTGGCCGGGTTCCACACGCCGCCCTCGGCGACACCGATCTTGAGCTGCACCTCCATCCGGTGTGCCGACTGCCCGGCGGGCGCGATCGTGTGCCCGGTGCAGTCGACCTCGACGTACCAGACGTCGCCGGCATGCTGCCTCGCCGCCGTCGGGCCGGGGCAGCCCTGGGTGTACGGCGAGCTGACCTGGAGGGCGGTGCCGTCGTCGCGGGTGAAGTAGTAGCGGAACCGTCCGGCGGTCAGCGCGCGGGCCGGGAACGCCGATTTGTTGTAGACGACCACCTTCACGCCGGTCGACCGGGTCTCGTTCTGCATGATCGTCGACTCGACCGACAGTTCCGGGATGTCCGGCGTCTCCGCGACCGGGAAGCCGGTCAGTGGCGCCCCGCCGAACTCGCCGTACAGCCGGGCGAGTGCGGACGTGAACCCGGCGTTGTAGTCGGTCGCCACCTCGTTCATCACGTAGTCGCCGCGGTTGTCGGTGTACTTGTCGTCCGGCGAGGAGGGTCCGCCGACCAGGGCGCCGTAGAGCACGTGCCGGGTCTCGGCCGGCACCTGCTGGCTGTCCCACCAGGAGCCGTGGGCCGTACGGTGATGGGGATTGCGCGGTGAGCCCGCGCCGAACCCGATCACGTAGCTGGAGTTCCGCGGGTTGTCGCCGAGGGCGTAGTTGATCTGCCGGACCGCGAAGTCGTGATAGCGCTGCTTACGGGTGGCGTCGGCGAGGTGGTCGCTGTGCACGAGGGCGACGAACGCGGTGTTGGCGGCGTAACGCAGCGCGCCCCACGAGTCGACGACCACCATGCCGCCCGGTGAGGTGCGCACCTTCTCGCCGTTGACGCCGACGGTGAACCAGTCGAGCCAGCGGTTCGCGTCGTCGAGGTACTTCTGCTTCCCGGTCAGCCGGGCGAGCAGCACGTAGTTGCCGTACTGCTTGTTGTCCCAGGAGATCGTCCACTTGTACATCTTGGTGCTGGTCTGATTCTCGTTGCCCTGCGCGTCGTAGCCGGCCTCGGCCTTCGCGAGGTAGGCGGCGTCGCCGGTGGCCCGGTGCAGCCAGATCGCACCCCACACCAGCTCGTCGGCGTAGCCGCTCCACGACTTGTAGAACGCCGTCGCGTCGGTGATGCACTCGTGGTAGTTCTTGCGCACCCGGTCGGCGAACGCGTACAGCTGCTTGGCGTGGGTGAGCAGGGTGTCGGCATACTGCGGGTCGGTGGGGCGGAAGACCAGGGAGCTGGCCGCCATCGCGGCCGCCGTCTCCGCCGCCAGCTCGCTGCCGCCACAGGTCGCGTCGATCTTGTACGCGGGACGCGCCATCGGCATCACCTCGGCCGGCCCCCACCACTTGTGGTCGTCGTCGCCCTTGCCGACCTGCCCGTAGAGCACGTCTGCCGACGGATGCGCCTTGATGAAGTAGTCGTTGGGCACCCGCAGGTTGTTCAGCAGGTGGGTCAACTGCCCGGAGGAGGCGTACGCGTCGCGGTTCTCCACGGCACCCCAGGCCAGCATGGTGGTGGTGAACGCCATCGGCAGGCCGAACTTGACGTGGTCGCCCGCGTCGTACCATCCGCCGGTCAGGTCCAGGCCCACGTCGGCGCCGTCGGTCATCGCCGAGTCGCCGCGCCAGGACACCCGGTTCCAGGCCGGCTTCTCACCGGCCACCTGCGCCTCGTAGAAGAGCAGTGACTTCTGGAGCGCCTCGCCGTAGCGGTAGGGCGCGGCGGCCGCATCGGACGGTACGGCGGCCCACAGCAGTCCGGCGCTGAGCGCGGCGGCGGTCAGGACGGTGGCGAGTTTCTTCAACATGCGCGGCCCTTCGCGGGGACAGTGACCGTCATCGTCACATGGGAGCGCTCCCACTTCAAGAGTGTGTCCATGGTGTTGCCGGAGAGGGTTCTCCCTGACGGTTCCCGGCCCCCCTGCGGATGGCACTCCGGCGCCGATTGAGAGGCAGATCTCCCGGCGACTCCCGAGAATGTGCCAGGCCACCGCCGCATGCCCGGACTTCGATCGATTGCGGGTCAGCCTTCTCCCCGCCGCGACGATCATGAAAGTGAGGGGCACATGGACGTCTCCGTACCACGGCTGTCGGTGGTGGTTCCGGTTTTCAACGAGGAGGACGTGCTGCCGCTCTTCGCACAGCGGATGCGGCCCGTGCTCGACGCGCTCGACCTGCCCTACGAGGTGCTCACCGTCGACGACGGCAGCCGGGACGCCACCCCGGCCGTGCTGGAGGGGATGCGCCGGCAGTGGCCGCAGCTGCGCGTCGTCCGGCTGCGCCGCAACAGCGGGCACCAGAACGCGCTCACCGCCGGCCTGCACCGCGCCCGCGGGCAGTACGTGGTGAGCATCGACGTCGATCTCCAGGACCCGCCCGAGGTGATCGCCGAGATGCTGCACCTGGCCGAGAGCGCGGGCCTCGACGTGGTCCACGGCGTGCGCGCCGACCGCAGCAGCGACAGCCGGTTCAAACGATGGACCGCCGGGATGTACTACCGCCTGGTGCGCCGGGTCGTCGGCGCGTCCGTACCGCACAACGCCGGCGACTTCCGGCTGCTCTCCCGGACCGCCGTGGACGCGCTCATCGACCTGCCCGAGCACGAGCCGGTCTACCGGCTGCTCGTGCCCTGGCTCGGCCTGCCCGGCGGCGAGGTCACGTACACCCGGGAACGGCGTGCCGCGGGCCGGTCCAAGTACCCCCTCGCCAAGATGGTCCGGCTCGCCCTGGACAGCGTCACCGGGTTCTCCGCCGCCCCGCTGCGGGTCGCCACCTGGCTGGGCTGTGCGGGCATCGCGCTGTGCGTGGCGATCGGCGGGGCGGCTCTGGCGGCGTACCTGTGGGGCACCGTCGTCCCCGGCTGGACGTCGATGTTCGTGGCCCTGATGTTCGTGGGCGCCCTGCAACTGCTCTGCCTGGGACTGCTCGGCGAATACGTGGCCCGGATCTTCACCACCCTCCAGGGCCGTCCGCCGTACGTGGTCACCTTCGACTCGGCGGCGACCGGCCGCCCGCTGGTGGAGACCGGCAAGGGAAGTACGCCGTGGAAACTCTGACCCCCGCTCCACCACAGCCGGTGGCCGCCGCGGTGAGCCACCGGCCCTGGCGGACGGCGTCACTGACCGGCCTGTCCGTCTGGGCCACCATGACCGTCCTGCACCTGGCCGTCAGCGCGCTGGCCCGGCTGCCCCGCCGTGCCGACGAGGCCGGTGGCCTCTGGTCGATCGCCCTGGCGTGGAACGGCTGGGACGCCGGGCACTACGTACGGATCGCCGAGGAGGGCTACCACATCGGGCCCGGCTTCCCGGCGTTCTTCCCGCTCTACCCGCTGCTGATCCGTGCCTTCGACGTCATCACGCCGGGCGGCCCGCTGCTCGCCGCCCTGCTCGTCGCGAACCTCGCCGCCTGGGGCGCCCTGGTCATGCTGCACCGGCTGGCCGACCACGAGTTCGGCCCGCGGGTCGCGCAGCGCGCCACCTGGTATCTGGCCGCCTTCCCGATGGGGTTCTTCCTGTTCATCGGCTACAACGAGTCACTGTTCCTGCTGCTGGCCCTCGCCGCGCTGTACGCCGGCCGCCGCGGGCACTGGTGGCTCGCCGGATCGCTGGGCGCGCTGTCGTCGGCCACCCGCCTGTTCGGGGTGCTGCTGATGGTCCCGCTGGCGGTGGAGTACCTGCGCCAGATCGGCTGGCGGCCCCGCGCGCTGCGGCCCGACGTGCTCGGGATCGCGCTGGTGCCCCTCGGGGTGGTCGCCTACAGCGTGTACTGCGCGATCGATCTGGGCAGCCCACTCGCCTTCAGCATCGCCCAGGACCAGTGGGGACGGCAGTACACCGTTCCGGGCGGAGCATGGCTGACCGCGATCGGGCAGGCCGGGCCGGGAGCGCTGGATCCGGCCACGATCGGCGCGGTCCTCGACGCCGGCACCACCCTGGCCGGTGTGGTGCTGCTGGCCCTCTGCGTGACCGGGCGGTTCAAGTTCCGCCGCGACCAGCTCTACCTGGTGGCCCAGGGCGCGATCACCCTCGTCATGCTGATGTCGACGGAGGTGAGTGGGCGTTCGATGCAGTCCGCCGCCCGCTACACCATGGAGGCCGTGGCGATCTTCCTGGTCCTGGCCCGGATGGGCTCGCATCAGCTGGTCGACCGGATGGTGCTGGTCGTCGGCGTCGGGCTGCACGCGGTGTTCCTGGTGGTCTTCATGTCAGGAACGTTCCTCGTCGCCTGACCCGACCTCGACGGTGGTGGTGATGCGGACCAGCGACGGGGAGCGTGGCGCCGAGCCGAAGCCGAACCGGACCGGCGGATCGACCGGTGCGAGACGGCCGAGGTCGGTGCCGTCGAAGACCGCGGTGGCCGTGGTGACGTGGTGCAGGTCGCGGACGGCGTACCACTCGCGGCGGCCGTTACCGGCGCTGCCGTACGTGCGGACACCCCGCAGGAGCCGGGCGGGCGGGTCGATCAGCCGCACCCACAGCAGATGCCGGGCCAGGGCCGCCGGGACCGCGTGCAGCAGCCGGCCCAGCACGCCCCGGCCACCGGTGGTGAACCGCAGGTGCAGCGGCCCGGCCGTCACCGTCCACGCGGCCGGGGACCGGTCGACGGTGATCGGCACCACGCGTACCTCGTCGAAGGTGTAGGTCCGGGCGACGAACCGGGCCAGCTCCGCGGTCTCCGCCAGCAGCAGGCGATGACCACCGGGCTGCTCGACCATGACGTCGGTGACCGGCCCGAACGGTGAGCCCGGCCAGTGCCCGACCACTAGGCGGGTGCCGCCGGTCGTGCCCAGCCCGGCGATCCATCCGTCGAAACGCAAGTGCACGTGATCCATCCCGATGTCATACCCCGCGGTTAGCGTTACCGCATGACCCGATTCGTCGTCACCAGGGATGTGCGTGCCACCGCCACCGCCACGTGGGACACGCTCGTCGATTGGCCCCGGCACGGTGCGTGGGTGCCGCTGACCGTCCTGCGGGTGGAGAGCGAGCGGGCCGGCGGCGTCGGTGCCCGGTTCGTCGCCCGGACCGGGGTGGGGCCGCTGGCCTTCGACGACCCGATGACCGTGGTGGCCTGGGAGCCACCGGGCGGCGACGACCCGGGCGACCGGCCCGGCCGGTGCGAGATCACCAAACACGGGCGGGTCGTGCACGGCGGCGCCGCGTTCTCGGTGACGCCGCTGCCCGGCCGCCGCTGCCGGGTGGAGTGGCTGGAGGACGTCACCGTCTCCCCGCGCCGCCTCACCCGCTACGCCGGGCCGCTGATCGCCCTCATCGGCCGGGCGGGTTTCGCCGCCACGCTGCGAGGCCTGGCCCGCGATGTGGAGGGGCGGCCGGCGTGACGGCGGTCAGTTCGCACCGGTGATGTCGATGCGCAGGGCGACCGGGAGGCCGTCCGCGTCGACGTCCAGGTGGACGAGGAAGAAGCCGTCACCCACCGAGGTCATCGCCATCAGGATGTCCGCGCCGGCGACCCGGATCACGCCGGCGTCGTGCTCGGAGGCCCGGACCGCCCGCATCACCTGCCAGTGATGCGAGTGCGGCCGGAAGTCGGCGGCGAAGCGCGGTGCGCCGGGCTCGTCGCGGCGGGCCTCCAGGGCCAGCGCCCGCTGGTAGGCGTCCTCGACGGGCAGGTCGAGCCAGCCGTACCGGACGTCGGCGGAGTCGTCGAGCCGGGGGACGCTGAACTCGGCGGCGATCAGGTCCTCGTCGCCGCCCCAGAGGACCAGATCGGCCAGGCCGTCCAGCGGCAGGACGTGTTCCCACGAGTTCAGCGCGCCGGCGTCGGCGAAGACGAAGCGGGCGTGATCGACCCCGAGCTCGCAGAACTCCCACGAGTCGGTGACCGGCTCGTTGCTGAAGGCGACCCGGATGGACTCCCAACCGGACTCACCGGGGACCGCGGTGACGGGCAGCGGCCGGTCGGCCGGGACCTCGATCGGCAGCACCGGGACGCCCATCATCTTGAACTCCGGCTGCCGGGCCTCGACCGCGTGCCGCACCCGCTCCCGGTGCGGGACCTGCCGGTCGAACGCGCGCAGCTTCGCGTCGTGTCCCTGCTCGCGGCAGTGCTCGTCGAACATCGCGGTGACATCGGCGACGGCGTGGACGGGAATGTCGTACAACCGGGTGCCGGTCTGCCGGTCGAAGGAGTCCGCCGCCTCCTCGGCGTCCGGCCCCTCGATCGCGAAGTCGATCGCCGGGTGGTCCTCGTCGTCCGGCACCCGATCACCGGACCACATCTCCAGGTAGCCGCCGTCCGTGATCACCAGGTGCCCGGACGGGCACGTCACCTCGCCGAGTACCACTTCTGTCGCCATGGTCACGGAGTGTACGACCGGAACGGTTTCTCGAAGACCGCGGCGAACAGACGCGCCGTCACCAGGCACAACGGGAGTACCACGGCCACGGTGACGCCGAAGACGACCGGCCGGGAATCGGTGTGCGGCGCGACGAGCAGCGTGCTGACCAGCGCGACCACCGGCATATGGATCAGATAGAGGCTGTAGGAGCAGTCGCCGAGCGACTGCAACGGCCGGCTGCTCAACGACCGGACCAGCCGGGCCGGCCGGCGGGTGGCCACACCGGCCAGGAACATCGCGATCGCGGGCCCCACCGCCAGGTCGATCCAGTAGTAGTTGGCGACCGTCCACACCGAGCCCCGGACGGCGATCAGCGTCAGCACCGGCGCGGCGGCCAGCGCGGAGAGGCTCAGCCACGGCAGGCGCCGGATCCGGTCACCGGCCGTGACGATTCCGGCGGCCAGCACCCCCACGGTGAACAGCGGAGCCAGCTCGAAGGTGTAACCGGTCGGCCGGGACCCGGTGGACAGGGCCGGGAAGAGCAGGCCGGCCACCACGACCGGCACGGTGACCACCGCCAGCGTCACCGCCGTGCCGGCCCGGCGGCGCAGCAGCAGCACCAGCGGGAACAGCAGGTACAGGCAGGCTTCGGCGGCGATCGACCAGAACGCGCCGTTCGGCGCGGGTGCGGCGACGACATCCTGGAGCAGCAGGGCGTAGACGGCGAACGAGTCGAGGGTCGGCGGTTCGCTGTGCGGGAGGTACGGGACGGCGGTCGCGATCACGGCGCTGGCGATGAGGGCCGCCCAGTAGGCGGGCAGGATCCGCCGGGCCCGCCGCAGGGTGTAACGCCGGGCGCCGCCGAGTCGCCAGGCGTTCCGGGCCGGTGCGATGGCCAGCGAGAACCCGGACAGGACGATGAACACGACGACCGCGAGCCGGCCGTGCAGCAGCCAGCCGAGCCAGCCCGGGCCGGTGTTCGCCGGATAGCCGGGGAACGCCAGCAGCCAGCAGTGATGCACCACGACGTAGAGGGCGGTCAGGCCGCGGATGCCGTCGAGCCCCGCCACCCGCCGGTCGTCGCGGGGTGGCCCGGCGGTCACGGCCGCCGGTTCCGCGGTGAGGACAGTCATGGTCGTCTCTGCCTTTCGGGCGCACGCCGGCCACCGGAGCCGGCCTACGGCCGGTCCGTCACACGGTGTGAAGGTGGGGGGTTAGGGGACGCGGACCTGCTGCCAGGTCAGACCGTCTTCAGACAGGTACGCCTCGGCCCCCGAGGACGGCATCAGGTACGGCTGATCCGCCTGCTCCGTGGTGATCTGCACCGACCGGATCGCGGCCTCGGGCATGCCGGACAGGGTGACCTGGGTGTATCGACCGGTACCACGGCCGGCGACGACGCCGGTGTAGGTCGGGATGATGTGCGAATCGTCGGCGGTGACATACCCCGGAAACGCCCGGACGCTTTCGACGGACTCGCCGGCCTTCCAGGTCGCCCCACCGTCGGTGGTGTAGTGGGAGTCGAACGTCCCGTCTTTCCGGCGGGTCATGGCATACGCCGTCGCCCCGGAGCCGGACGCGATCTTCGGCGTGAACAGCCCGGCCGGAAATCCGCTGTCGGCCGGCATCACCGCGGCACCGGTGAAGACATGGGTCTGCCAGGTCCGGCCGCCGTCGGAACTGGTCGCCACCGCCGGTCTCCTCGTGACCGGATCCAGCCCCGGCACCCAGAGCCGCTCGCTGATCGGCACGCTGATCTGATCCGTCCATCCGGGTTCGATCGTGATGCCGGTGGGCTGGGTGGCCAGGGGACTGAACCGGCCGCTGCCCGGGTCGAGCACACCGACCTTGCAGTCCGGGGCTTCCACGAGGTCACAGTCGACCGGTCGGGCACCCTCCGGAACGGCGTCGGCCGGTTCGGTGGCGGCTGCGGCCTGCTCCCAGTGGCGACCGCCGTTGCGGCTCACCCAGGTCTGCATGATCGAGACCGGCGCGGTCGGGCCGGCTGTCGGGCCGCCCGTGCTCTGCGTCTCGATCACGTTGCCGACGGGCACGCGCTGTTCACGCCAGATGAGAAGCCCCGGGCCCGGCGCGGCCAGCGACACCTGGCGCGGAGTGTGAACGTCGCCCGGCGTGGGCGGCACGCTGCGCGCCTGCCAGTTGCCACCGCCGTCCGGCGACACGTACAGCTCGGAGTCGCAGTTCTCGCATGACGTTACGAGTCCGTAGAGTTCGGAGCCGGTGCTCGCCGACGCCGTCATCCAGGGCCAGCTGCAGTCGGCCGTGCAGGTGACCTCCGGGACGGGATCGAGCGAACCGTAGTCGGGCGGGGCGTTCTGGACCGTGTAGCCGAAGCTCGCCGCGGCCAGCACGGTCACCACGAACACCGCACTCGTCGTGGCGGCCCGGCGCCGTCGGACCTTGCCGGCCCGCTGCCGGACGGTGGTGAACTCGGGCTGCCGCACCGCGTCGGCGACGTCCGACCGCAGCCGCTCGAATTGTGGTTCACGCATGGCGTACCCCCTCGGGCAGTGAGACCGGCACGTCGTCGGAGAGGAACTCGGCCAGCGCCGCCCGGCCCCGGGTCAGCCTGGCCTTGACCGTGCCCACCGGAACGCCGAGCGTGGCCGCGACCTCGGCCACCGACAGGTCGGCCAGATGGTGCAGCACCACCGCCTCCCGGGTCGGCCGCGCCAGCCGCCGCAGTGCCGTGACCAGGGCCACCCGATCGCCGGTGACGCCCGGCGTGGCGGCCGGAGTGGCCTCGACCCGGCCCGAACTGACCAGCCGGTCGAACAGCCATCGCCGCCGGTAGCGGGTCCGGGCGACGTTGAGGGCCACGACCCGCAGCCACCGCTCGGCGTCGTCGGCGCGCAGGAACGACCGCGGCGAGGCCAGCACCCGGGCGAACGCCTCGTGCACCGCGTCCTCGGCCTCGGCGAGATCACCGACCAGACCGAAGACCTGCGTCACCAGTCGCCGGTAGTAGGCCTCGTACGCCTGACGTACCGCGTCCTCGGCCTCCACGCACCCTCCCCGTCGTCGGTGCTCGTCCTGTCGTCGTCCCAGGAAGGACCGACACCTCGACCGTACGGTTGCATCGGGGTTCGAAGTTTTTCGGTACGGACACCGAGTGGCGGGCCGGGTCAGCCGGCCGGGGTCCCGTGGATGCGGACGAGGCCGTCGACGCCGCGCAGGAAGGTCTCGCAGATCGCGTCCGGGTCGAAGAGGCAGCCGGCCGCCATCGCGCCGTCGCGGAGCATGACGAAGTGCTGGGCGGCCGGCTCCGCTCTGGCTGCCTGGAGCTCGGCCATCAGCGTGTTGACGGTGTCGAGGAACCACCGCCGGTGGGCGAGGACGGCCTGGTGCACCGGGTGGGCCGGGTCCGGGTATTCGGCGACCGCGTTCAGGAAGGCGCATCCCCGGAAGCCGGGTGTTCTGATGCCGTCGGCGATGGCCGCCGCGATGGCCCGGACGGTGTCGCCGGCTGACGCGCCGGGCACGACGGCCGTGGTGATCTGGTGACGGATGGCCTGGTCGGCGCTCTGCAGATAGGCCAGGACCAGGTCTTCTTTGCCGGGGAAGTGCCGGTAGAAGGTCGCCCGGGTCACCTTGGCCTCGGCGATGATCCGGTCGACGCCGACCGAGTGGATGCCCTCGGCGTAGAAGATCCGGCTCGCGGTGGCGAGGAGCCGTTGCCGTGCCTCGGACGGCCGGGTCTCGGTTTCGGTGCGTGCCATCCACCGATCATAGCCAGACGGCGAGATAGAACGTTCGGTCTTGACAACGCGGCCGCCGCCCGTCATCTTTGGCCGAGACAGAACGTTCGTTCTACCTGTGAGGGATCGCCATGACCACCGTTACCGCCCCCGGCATCTCGACGACTGCGGCCGCCCTGCGGCGGCTGTACTTCGTCCGGTTCGCCTTCGCCGTCATTTGGGCCGGTGTGACGACCGCGGTCGCCGACGAGCTCAGCCCTCTCACCGCCGTGCTCTTCGTGATCTACCCGCTCTTCGACGTGGCCGCCGCGATCGTCGACGCCCGCGCCTCGCGCAGCACCGGCTCGCCCACCCTGCTCCACCTGAACATCGCGGTCAGCTCGCTCACCGCGATCGGACTGGCCCTCGCGAGTACCTCGGGGGTCCCCGCGATGCTGCGGGTGTGGGGTGCCTGGGCGATCGTGGCCGGTGTGATCCAGCTGCTGGTCGGCGTGCGCCGCCGCACGATGGGCGGCCAGTGGCCGATGATCTTCAGTGGCGGCCTGTCGGTGCTGGCCGGTGGCTCCTTCGTCGCGGCCGCCTCGGCGGCCCAGCCGGCGCTCGCCAACGCCGTCGGCTACGCCATCCCCGGCGCGATCTTCTTCCTCATCGCCGCCATCCGTCTCGGCCGCGCGGCGAAGGGCAACTGACCATGACGGAGTTGGCATACGACGTGATCGCGGCCATCCGTCTCGGCCGCGCGGCGAAAGGCAACTGACATGACCGACCTGACGTACGACGTGATCGTGCTCGGAGCCGGACCGGTGGGGGAGAACGTCGCCGACCGGGTCGTGCAGGGTGGCCTGACGGCCGCCGTCGTGGAACGGGAACTGGTCGGCGGCGAGTGCTCCTACTGGGCGTGCATGCCGACCAAGGCGCTCCTGCGCAGCGCCGCCGCACTCCGCGCGGCCCGGCGGCTGCCCGGCGCCCGGGAGGCGGTGACCGGCGACCTCGACGCGGCGGCGGTCCTGGCCCGGCGGGACGCCTTCGCCTCGCACTGGACCGACGACGGGCAGGTCGCCTGGCTCGAGTCGGCCGGTATCGCGCTGCACCGCGGTCAGGGCCGGATCGCCGGCGACCGGGTCGTCGAGGTGACCGGCGCGGACGGGGTCACCACGGTCCTCACCGCCCGGCACGCGGTCGTCATCGCCACCGGCACGGGGGCTCTGCTCCCGGACATCGCCGGCCTGCGCGAGGCGGCACCCTGGACCAGCCGGGAGGCGGCCGCCGCGACCGGGGTCCCGGCCCGCCTCGCCGTGATCGGCGGCGGAGTGGTGGCCACCGAGATGGCGACGGCCTACGCGAGCCTCGGCTCCGCGGTGACGGTACTGGCCCGTGACGGTGTGCTGCCGCAGGCCGAGCCGTTCGCGGGTGAACTGGTCACGGCCGCTCTGCGGGAGTCCGGCGTCACGGTCCGCGTCGGTGCCGAGGCGGCCTCGGTCGACCGCGCCGACGACGGTACGGTCCGCCTCGCGCTCACCGACGGCGACCGGATCGAGGTGGACGAGGTCCTCGTCACGATCGGGCGGACCCCGAACACGCGCGACATCGGCCTCGACACCGTCGGGCTCGAACCCGGCGCGTGGCTCGCGGTCGACGACACGTTGCGGGTGCTCGACGGTGGTGGCTGGTTGTACGCCGCCGGTGACGTCAACCGGCGGGCACTCCTCACCCACCAGGGCAAATACCAGGCCCGCGCGGTCGGCGACGTGATCGTGGCCCGCGCCGCGGGGGCGGTGGTCGAGGACGGCCGGTGGGGCCGGCACGTGGCGACCGCCGACGAGCGTGCCGTACCGCAGGTGGTCTTCACCGACCCGGAGGTCGCGTCGGTGGGGCTGACCGCGGCCGCCGCCGAGGCCGCGGGCCTGCGCACCCGGGTCGTCGATCACGATCTGGCCGCCGTGGCGGGGTCCGCACTGCACGCCGAGGGCTATCGGGGTCACGCCCGGATGGTCGTCGACGAGGACCGTCGGGTGATCGTCGGATTCACGGTCGCCGGCCCGGACGTCGCGGAACTGCTGCACGCCGCGACCGTCGCGATCGTCGGCGAGGTCCCACTGGACCGGCTGTGGCATGCCGTTCCCGCGTTCCCCACGGTCAGCGAGGTGTGGCTGCGACTGCTGGAGGCGTACGGCCGCTGACCCGCTCAGATGCTGACGGTGTCACCGGCGAGCGTCGCCTCGACGAGGGGGCCGTCGGCCAGCGGGAACTCCAGGCGGGTGGCCCCCGCCTGGATGGCCAGGACGTGCACGTCCTCGTAGCGGTGGTGCGGCGTGACCCGGATGTCGGAGATCCTGGCCCGGGGCAGAACGGTCCGGGCCAGCGACAGTTTGTCGCCGGTGCCGGTGAACCAGTCGCGCCGGTGGATGATCTGGATCTCCCGGTGGTCGGCCACGGTGATCGAGGCGTGCAGGGTGGTCGGCCACGGGTTGTTCCACAGCCGGTCGGGCCGGTGGAGCGGGATCACCTCGTGGCGTCCGGCAATGTTGATCAGCCGCATACCCGGCTCCTCGGCGATCATCCGCTGGTACTCGTTGAGCAGGCCGGCGTCCGCGGGATCCAGGGTCGGGCCGGCCCCCCGATAGGCCTCGGCGGCCGTCGACGAACTCTCCGGCAGATACCACCGGCGCAGCAGGGACGTCAGCTCCCGGATCGGGCCGCACGACGAGGCGTTGTACGTGACGGTCACGACCGGGCCGTCGAGCGTGTGCACGGTCAGCCGCCCGTTGAGCAGCCGCACACTGTCGACGATCGCCGCGATCCGGTCGAGGGGGACGTGCACCGTGTAGTAGGCCTCGTCGCGGCGGGCGAGGACGGTGAAGGTCTCCTCGTTGACGGCGAGCAGGTAGTCGTACAGGTGCATGGTCGGATGGGTGTTTCGTCCCTCGATGTCCCGGGGGACCTTGAGAACGCGGCGGTACGCCGCCGGGTCGATCCCGGCCTCCCGATAGAGACGCGGCAGGTCGTCGACGGTTCGCACCTCGTCGATCCACGGTCCGAAGCGGTCGAACTCCGGAGTGTTATCCGCGCTGGTCACAAGCGGTGAGCCTAACAACCGAATCCGTTTCGGGACCCCGGATCAGTGCAGCCCGGCCATCCGGTGGTCAGGGCTCGCGACCGGACTGGCCGAGGTCGTCGAGGAAACGGGTCATCGTCGCCACGTAGTCGGTCAGGAACCGCTCGGCGTGCGCCAGGGCGCGCTGGTACTCGGCCGCGGGCGTGCGCCCTGCGCCTGGCGGCCCGTATCGGCAGCACCGGTGTGCTGCGCCGGCTGACGGCACGGATCGGCCACGTGGCCCGGACCGGCCAGGCGCTTCCGGAGGTGGGCGGTCCGCCACCTCGGTAGGCGCCCGGCCGGCCGATCGGGTCAGAGGTTCAGGGACCAGCTGTTCAGATAACCGGTGTCCAGGTTGGCGGCGTCCTGGACCCGGAGCTTCCAGGCGCCGTCGGCCACCTCCGCGGAGAGGTTCACCGTGTACGTGGCGTCGATGTTGTCGGCGCTGCCCCCGCTGCGGCTGCGGAGCGGGTGGACCGTGCCGTCCGGGGCGACCAGCGACACCGCCAGGTCACCGACGTACGTGTGGACGATGTGCACCTCGACCGTGCTGCTCGCCGACGCGTTGCCGGCGCAGCCGTTGATCACGACGGTGGACTCGACCGTGGTGTTGTCCGGGATCGCCAGGTCGGAGGCGTTGCCGCCGGAGCAGCCGGGCAGGCCGTTGACGGTGAGCGCGACGTTCGCCCGCCGGACCGTCACCGGGGACGTGCCGGTCACGACCACGGTGTACTGGCCGCTGTCGGCGTCCTCGGAGGCGGTGAGCGTCAGGGTCGACGTCTCGCCGGCGGTCACCGACGGCGCGCTGAAGACGGCGGTCACGCCGGCCGGCACCCCGGACGCGGTGAGATCGATGGTCTGAGCCTCGCCGTTGACACTGGCGGTGGTGACCGTGACGGTGGCCGAGGTCCCCGGGTCCAGCGTCACGGTCGCCGGGTCGGCAGCGACCGAGAAGTCGTTGGTGACCGGGCATTCCGGGTCGTTGCCGGCGACGTTGACGGCGGTCCAGGCGGCCTGCACGGTCTTGTACTCGGTGGAGCACAGGCCGTACAGGTCGGTGGCGGCGGACAGGGTGTAGGCGCGGGAGGTGTTCGCCGGGGTGGTGGTGCTGACGTAGCGGGTGTTGGAGGTGAAGTACACGTCCAGCGCCCGGTACCAGATCTTCTCGGCCTTCTCCCGGCCGATGCCGGTGACCGCGGGGGCGTTGCCGCAGACGGGGGAGGTGCCGTACGCGGTGGCGCCGGTGCCCTCGGCCAGGTTGAAGAAGAAGTGGTTGCCCGGCCCGGACGAGTAGTGCACGTCGACACTGTTGGTGCCGGTCGACCAGCAACCGTGCGAGGAACCGTCCAGGGTCGGGTTGTACATGTAGCGCAGCGGTGCCCCGGTGCCCCGGATGTCGATCTTCTCGCCGATGTCGTAGTCGCCCGGGTCGCTCGTGGTGTCGGCGTAGAACTCGACCGCGGTGCCGAAGATGTCGCTGGTCGCCTCGTTGAGACCACCGGACTCGCCGGAGTAGGTCAGGCCGCCGGACACCACGTTCTCGGTCACGCCGTGCGCCATCTCGTGGCCGGCCACGTCGAGGGAGACCAGCGGCTTGGCGTTGCTGGATCCGTCGCCGTAGGTCATCTGGGTGCCGTCCCAGAAGGCGTTGACGTACGCGTTGCCGTAGTGCACCCGCGAGGGCACGCCGCGCCCGTCACCGAAGATGCCGTTGCGGCCGTGCACGTTCTTGAAGTAGTCGAACGTCGTCGCGGCGCCGAAGTGCGCGTCCACGGCCGCCGACTGCCGGCTGGTGGTGGCGCCGGTGCCCCACGCGTTGTCGGCGTCGGTGAAGGTGGTGCAGGTGCTGGTGCCGTTGTTCATGTCGCAGGTGCGGCCGTTGCCGCGGGTCGGGTCGATCATGCTGTACGTGGAGCCGGACAGCGTGGTCTCGACGGCGACGGTGCCGGAGTAGACGCCGGCGCCGGTGCCCGCGACCGCTTCGATCTCGTCGTACTCGCCGATGTGTGCGCCGGTGATCGCGTCGGTGATGACGTGCAGGTGGGAGGGGGTCTGCTTGTCGGGGGCCCAGCCGTGGATCACCGTCTCCCAGGCGAGCCGGCCGCGGGCGGTGCTGGCGTCGACGAACAGTTCCGGCTGGTCGTTCGCGGTCCGGGTGCCTTCGAAGCGGGCCTTGGCCGCCGACAGCGCCGTCGCGCCGGTGACCTTCGGGGTGGTCGCCAGGGTGAGGGGCGCGGCGAGGCCGACCGACGTGCCGGTGAGCGCCCCGGAGGCGTCGGTGTGCACGACGAAGTCACCCCCGTAGACGCGCAGGCCACGATAGGTACGGGTGTAACGGACGTGGGCGTCGCCGTCGGCGTCCACCTTGGTGCGGTAGGCGGTGTACGACTCGCCGCCGGCCGCGACGATCGCTGCCGGGCGGGTGTTGATCAGGCTGTCGGACCGGCTGACGGCCTGGGCCTCGGTGGGTGGGGGCTGCGACGGAGCTGCCGAGGTGCTCGCGGCGGTGGCCACGAGGGCGCTGCCGACCAGCGCGGTGACGCCGGCCAGCGCGAGGGTTTTCTTCACGCGGTTCCTCCCGAAACCAGACATGTACACATGGCAATGTGTGGATGAATTATCGCGTGAAGATAGTGATGAGCTTATATATCCTTCAGGTCATACCGTAAGGGCACACCTCGACCTCGCCGGTCAGGTCGTGAAGACGGTGAACTCGACCTGGTGGACGGCGCCGCCCGCCTGGAACTGGAGGAACATCCGCTTGTCGCCGCGTTCGGCGAACGCCGCGTGGAAGGCCAGCACGCCGTCGGCGGGGGCCTCACCACCGGCGCCGGCCGGGATCGGGTGCAGATGCTTGAGGCCCTGGGTGCGCACCTCGAAGTTGGACAGGTGGGCGTAGGCGCCGAGGTACGGCTCCAGCGCCGCCGGGCGGCCGTCGCGCAGCACCTGGAACTGGAGCGCCGTCTGGGTGCCGGAGGCCAGGTCGGCGGTGCCGTCGAGACGGCGCACCGTGTACGGGCCGGACCGGTCCTGTGCCTCCGGGGCCGGCACCGGGACCATCGTGGTGTCGCCGGCGATGACGAACGGCACGCCCAGCACCGTGGGTTCGGGGCCGTGCGGGCCCGCGGCGCGCCCGTGCGGGACGAACTCGAGGTACACCCGGTAGGCGCCGCCGTCGGGGATGGTCACCGGGGCCGTCCACGCTCCGTCGACGACGTCCGGGTGCAGGTGCTGATAGCCGGACAGGTCGTCGCGTAGCACGTACATGTGCATGGGCCTGGTGTGGATCGATGGGAAGTCGGTGACCGGGCCGGAGGGCCCGGTGATCCGCAGGGACACCGTCGCCGGACCGCGACCGGTGGGCAGCGACAGGGCCTCCACGCGGAAACCGTCGTAGCTGTCGGAGAGGCCGTCGCTGTTGTAGGCGACCGCTGACGGGGCGGGCGCGGGCGGTGCGGCGGGAGCGCGGCTGTCCAGGAACAGGTAGGCGGCGCCCACGAAGCCGGCCAGCGTCACCGCCGCGGTGAGGCGGCGGTGACGCGCGTTCTGGCCGGTCAGCTCACTGCCGCCGCGCCGGTGGGCCGGACCAGGAACAGCCCGACGCCGATGCTCTGGACGGCGACCACCCCGTTCTTCAGGTACGGCAGAGCCATCCAGCTGCCGCTGTAGCCGCTGGCGTTCGACGACGGGTCGACGTCGAAGTAACCGACCTCGGGCAGCTTGGCGGTGGCGGCGCTGGTGGTGTCGAGAATGCGCAGCCCGCCGCGGTAGGACGCCTGGAAGTGGCGGTTGCCGACCGTGTAGCCGTTGTGGTTGACGAAGGTGCCGCGGGTGCCGACGTCCTTGCCCACGTACCGGGCGGCGTCCAGCTTCTCGATGTTGTAGACGAAGTCCGGGCTGCCGCCGGCGGTGCTGATCGTCTCGTCGTTGACGATCATGTGCTTGTAGTCGCTGGTGGCGAAACCCTGGTGGATGAAGCTCGCGCCCGGGTGCGTGACACTGGACAGGACCTTGATGGCGGCCTTGTCGGTGACGTCCAGGATCTGGAACCGCCGGCCCTGACCGGTGTAGTTGAAGGCGATCTCACGGCCGGTGTAGCGGGTGTCCGGGCCGGTGTAGTTCACCACGACCGACTCGTGTGAGTAGACCTCACGGCTGTAGCACCCCGCCGACTTCAGGCTGAGCGGCGTCTTGATGTCGTAGATCGTCAGGCCCTTGCTGCACGTGTTCGCGCCGGACACGTACAGGAAACCGGTGTTCTGGTTGATCGACAGTGTGTGGCTGTTGGTCAGGCCGGTGAACCGCGCGTCGGCGGTGAAGGTCTGCGTCGTCGTCACGCCCTGCAGCTTGTTGAGGTTGAAGATCTGGATGCCGTGCGAGACCGAGTCCTTGCCGATGTAGGCGTAGTTCTTGTACGTGCGGACGTCGCACCAGGACGAGCTGACACCGTTCGACGACGGCAGGTTCCCCAGGTACCGCGGGTTGGACGGGTCCGTCACGTTGACGAAGGAGACGCCGTTGGACCGGCAGTACAGGATGTATTCGTTGCTGTCACGGGTGTCGGTCCAGTACCACATGCTCGACGATCCACCACCGCCCAGCGCCGACTGCGGCAGGAAGCTGAGCAGGTCGACGTTCTTGCACGGGTAGGTCCCGGCCATACCGTTGACGCAGGTCACCGGGGCGCCGGCGAGGGCTGTGCCGCTGCGCCAGGTGGGTTCGTAGATCCGCAGCATCTCGGCCTGTTCGGCCCGGCCCTCCGGGGTTTCCGGGTCGTGTGCCGTGGCCGGCGGGCCGGCCAGTGCCAGAAGGAGGACCGCGGTGGCGGCGAGCGTGATACGACGTACTCCTCGGAGCATGGGTGGGCCCTTTCGCGCGGAGTATGCAGCGCGCGCGGGGGTCGGCACGCGCCTCGAGTGCGTGCCTGAACGCTAAGCGCCAATTTGACTAACGTCAATGTTTGGCGCGTGCTCCACCGTCATATCGGGAAACGGATGGACGCAATGTTATGGAAACGTCCGGACCGTTGACCGTGTCGTTTTAATCAGCTCGTCGAACAGAGAAATTCCCCTTTCCGTCCGAGGTCCCGGAAAGGGGAATCGAGGTGGCGAGGGCCGGAGCGCACGTCGGGCGATCGTGGGCGCCGGCCGTCTGCCGTGATGGGTCGGACGTGATCAGAAAGGTGCGGGGCCACTACCTGCCAGGGACATCAGCACCTGCGTCGCGAGCAGCTTCCGGATGCCGGTGACGGCCACCGCCCCGACCTGATCGTAGGGCAGCTCCAGGAACAGCCCGTCACTTGCGTTGCGCACGTCCGCGCTGATCTGGTCCGGACGGAACGTGCCGCCCCAGCCCTCGACACCACCTCGCTGGTTGGTGCTGAGCGAAGCCATACCGGACACGTATGTGCCACCGACGAGGATCAGCCGCGCGGGACCGGAGTAGGTCGTCATAGTGTCCAACCGTATCCGGCTCCCGGCGCCGTGCCCCGGGCGGGCTCAGTTCCCGGCCGGGCGTGCCGAACAGGAGAACGGGGCTCGGGAGGGACCGGGGGTTGGACGGGCAACGGCGGATCGGGTACGCGGACCGGCTGGCCGCGGTGGATTCCACCGGCCTGCTGGCGCTGCCGCACGCCCCCGGCCTGGACCGGTTGACCCGGCTGGCGTCGCGGCTGCTGGGGGTGCCGACCTCGCTGGTCTCGCTGGTCACCGATGAGCGGCAGGTGTTCGCCAGTCAGCTCGGACTGCCGTCGCCGTGGGCCCGAGCGGGGCAGACACCGCTGTCGCATTCGTTCTGCCAGTACGTCGTGGACAACGATGCGCCGCTGGTCGTCACCGACGCCCGCGCCGACGAACGGGTGCACGACAACCGGGCCGTCGACGAGATCGGCGTGATCGCCTACGCGGGGATGCCGATCCGGATGGACGGGCACACCCTCGGGTCGTTCTGTGCCATCGACGCCGAACCGCGTACGTGGAGTGCCACCGACCTGGCCCTGCTGGAGGACCTCGCGGCGGCCGCGAGTTCCGAGATCGCCCTGATCAAGGCGGCCGGTGACGCCGGGCACGCCGCCCGGACGATGCGGGCCGTCCTGGAGGCGTCGCACGACGCCTACGTGTCCACCGACGCCGAGGGGATCGTGCTGGACTGGAACCCGGCCGCGGAGCGGCTGTTCGGCTGGTCCCGGGCCGAGGCGATCGGTGCGCCCGCGATCAGACTGATCATCCCGCCGGAGCACCGGGCGCGGTACGCCGCCGACGTCGCCCGGGTGCGCGGCGGCGGCGAGTCCGTTCTCGCCGGGCGCCGCATGGAGATGCCGGTCAAGGACCGGAACGGCCGGATCTTCCCCGTCGAGTACACCGTGCAGGTCACCGCCGTCGGCCGGCCGGTCTTCCACGCGTTCCTGCACGACATCAGTGCCCGGCTGCGGGCCCAGGGTGAGCTGGAGCAGCGCAACCGGCAGCTGGAGCAGGCCAACCTGCTGAAGCTCGACCTGATGGGCATGCTGTCGCACGACATCGGCACGCCGCTGGCCGCCATCAGCGGCTTCAGTGAGCTGCTGGCGGACGAGCCGCTGCCGGAGTCGGCGCTCGACCTGATCGGCCGGATCCGCAAGGCCACCCACCGCATCGACGAACTGCGGCACAACGTGCTGGCCATGTGCAGCCTCGACGCCGGCACCCTCACCGCCCGCCGCCAGCCGGTCCAGCTCGCCCACGCCCTGCGGGAGGCCCTCGACGCCGTCGAGGCCGACATTCCGGTCGAGTGTCCGGACAGCCTGTGGGTGCTGGTCAACCCGGCACACCTCACGCAGATCATCGTCAACTTCCTCACCAACGCCGCCAAGTACGGCGGGGGAGCCACCGCCATCACGGCACGGCTGGACGGGAAGGCGGTCATCGTCGCCGTCCACGACGAGGGGCCCGGCGTGCCGCCCGCGTTGCGGCCCACCCTGTTCGACCGCTACACCCGGGCCGAGGACATCTGTGGGCCCCGCGGGCACGGGCTGGGCCTGCACATCGTGGCCAGCCTGGCCGGCGCCAACCACGGCACCGTGAGCCACCACGACAACCATCCCCGGGGCAGCACCTTCCGGCTGACCCTGGACGCCGCCGCCCACCCCTGACCCGCCACGCGTTCGGCATTGACGACTCTCGGTGGACGGCACGGTTCCCCGGCGCGTGTTCGAGTGCGATCGGTATTGAACAGTGCCGATCGAGCGGTGGACGTGACCCTCCCTGCCGCACATATTGCGGTGAGGCGATCCCGCCGAAAGGGGAGAGTCATGAACAACCCGGTATACCGAACGGCGAAGGCCCGTTTCCTGATGGCGGTGGCCGGAGTCGTCGCTCTCGTCCTCGGCGGCCTGGCCGTGCCCCGGCCGGCCGCCGCCGCCACGACGCTGATCTACGCCACCTTCAAGGGTGACGGGGCGGCCGACCAGGAGCTGTGGATCTACCAGTCCACCAACGGCGGCACCAGCTACAACGTCCTGCACGACACCAACTTCCGGGGACCGACCGGGGTGCTGCGCGACCCGAGCATCATCAAGCGGGGCGGCACCTACTACATCGCCTACACGTGGCAGTCCTGGACGACCAACTCGACGTACTTCGCCGTCGCCCGCAGCACGGACCTGCTGAACTGGACCAACATCGCCACGGTCCCGTCCGGGATCAGCAGCACGAGGTTCACGTGGGCGCCCGAGTTCTACATCGAGGGCTCGACCGTCACCATCATCGCCAACGTCGCGCAGACCACCTGCTCCAACTGCTTCCGCCCGTACGTCTACACGGCCCAGAACAGCGACCTCACCTCGTGGAGCGCGCCGCAGCAGATGTGGGGCCTCGGCTTCAACCACATCGACGCCTACGTGGTGAAGTCCGGCGGCACCTGGCACTCCTTCGTCAAGAACGAGACCACCAAGTACATCGAGCACTGGACCAGCACCGACCGGCTCACCGGCGGCTGGATCAACCGGGGCAACCTGTGGAGTTCCGGTTACGAGGGCCCGTCGCTGGTCCGCATGGACAACGGCCAGTACCGCATCTACGTCGACAGGTACACCAACGGCGGCCTCTGGACCGCGACCAGTGCGGACCTCAACACCTGGACCGGTCTGAGCGCGGTCGGCTGCTCCGGCTGCCGGCACGGCACCGCTATTCCCCGCTGAACGGCGCGTCCTTCCCGGGACTCCGCTGTCCGGCCGAACGCCGGCCCGGCTTCCGTGGGGTCACGCCGTCGAGCTGTACTGATTGACATCGAAGTTGCTCGATAAATAGGCTCGTGGTGTCCTGATGCCATGAAACGATTCATGCCCTCGCGTTTCGTGGCTTGTGGGCCGGGCGCATCCCCTGACCATCGCGGCCGGCCGGCAGACGTGCATCCCCACGCGGAGGAACCATGCGCATGCTCCGGCACCTCATCGTCACCGCCCTGGCCGTACCCCTGATGCTGGCCGCCCCCGACGCCGCACCCGGACTCCCCGGATGCGGTTCACGGCCCGCAGCCGCGGCGGCGGCCGCCGCGACCACCACCGTCTGGCTCGCGGGCGACTCCACGATGGCCAACCCGTCGGCCGTCTGCCCGGTCGGCTGGGGCGCCCGGTTCGGCGCGCTCTTCACCAGCGACGTCGTGGTGAACAACCTGGCCCTCGGTGGCCGCAGCATTCAGACGTGGCTCTACGAGGGCAACGTCACCTCGACCATCGGCTCCGACGGCGAATGCGCCCTCACCTCGACCACCGCGTCCGCCCGCTGGCAGCGCGTACTCGACGGGATGAAGGCCGGCGACTACCTGTTCATCCAGTTCGGCATCAACGACGGCTCGGCCACCTGCCCCCGGCATGTCGGCACCGCCCGGTACCAGCGGCTGATGACGATGATGGCGCAGACGGCCAAGGCCCGGGGCGCCCATCCGGTGCTGCTCACCGCGGTCGCGGCGATCACCTGTTCGGGGGGCACCGCCGTCCGGAACCGCGGCTACGTCAACCAGACCCTCGCGGCCGGCGCCGCCACCGGATCGCCGGTCATCGACCTCCAGACGCTCAGCGTCAACCACTACAACGCGGTCCGGCTGTGTCCCCACAACGGCGACTACACGGCCGGGCTCGTCGGACAGTACTTCTGCAACGACCACACCCACTTCGAGGCGTACGGCGCCCAGCGGATCGCCGGCCTCGTGGCGGGCGCACTGCGCAGCCAGAACATCCCGCTCGCCGGATCGCTGCTGTGAAAGCCGTCGTCGCACTGCTCGCGGCCGCCGCTCTCGTTCCGGGCGTCCCGGCGCACCCGGCCGAGGCCGGGCGGCAATCAACCACCGGTGCCCCGGCCGGGCCGGCCACGGTCGAGCCGGAAGCGACGGCCGGGCCGGTCGCGGGGGAGCCGCCATCGACCGCCGGGACGGCTGCGGTGGAGCCGCAGCTGATCGCCAGGTCGACCTGGGCCGGCAGCGGGAGCTGACCGGAGTCGGGGCCGTCTTCACCGCGAGCGGCACGGTCCGGTACTGCGTGGAGACGTCGGCTGACGGGCGCCGGTGGACGACCGTGGCCCGCGACGTCACCGGCGGCCGGACCGGGTTCACCGGCCTGGGCTGGCACGTGCGGATTACGGCCACCGGCTTTACCGGCCCGGTCCGGCTCGATGCGGCGACGGTGCCGGGCACCCGGTAGACCCCGATCCGGTACGCACCACGTGGGCGCCCGGCGCGCGGGGCCCGGGGGTCAGTCGCCCGGCCCGGCCAGGGTGTACGCGACCAGGGCGTTGGCGTGCCCGTGCCCGAGCCCGTGCTCGGTCTTGAGCCAGGTGACCAGTTCGCCGTGCCGGGTCAGCGGGGAGGAGCGGATGAGTTCCGTCCAGTGCGCGATCGGCTGGCCGTACTTCTTCTCGATCGACGGAAAGTAGCTGGCGGGTCCTTTTACCGGTTCGGTCATGCATGGGTGGACCGGCTCGGGGCCGCAAACTCATCGGTCCCCGCAGGATCAGTTGGTGGCATGCGCTCCGTGGTCGCTGACCTGCGCGTCGAACCAGTGGTGCAGGGCTTCACGGAGGCCGGTGTCGGTGGTGGTGTAGGTGACACGGCCACCGTCGGTGGTCGGCGTGTAGTCGATGGCGACACGCCCGCCGTGGGCGCGGAGTTCCCGCAGGCCGGGCATCTCGGTGCCGTGGATGGCGGCCGGGTCGGTGAAGTCGCCGCCGCGGAAGCGTTCCACCTCGGCGGTCAGGTGATCGCGGATGAGGGAGACCTGGGTGGCGTCGCGTGGGTCGTCGGCGACCACGGTCTGCACGCCACCGGTGTCGTTCTTGGCGAACCGGTGGGTGGTGCGCTCCAGGTCGAACGGCATGACCGACGCGCCCCGGGAGGCGACCTCGGCCTGCCGCCCGGGGGTGTCCGCCGGTGTGCCGCCGCCGGTGCATCCGGTGAGAAGCAGGGTCGTGGTGGCGGCGAGCGCCAGGATGCGGTGGATGTCAGGACGTTTCATCGGCGGCCTCCGCGAGGATGTGCAGCGCGGCCACGACGGCGCCGCGCTGGGTGTCGGGAATGCGGTCGAGGACGGAGGTCAGCCGATCGCGGCGGGCGTCGGCCTGCCGGGCGGCGGCGGTGGCCCCGGTCTCGGTGAGCAGCAGCAGGACGCCCCGGCCGTCGTCGCCGGCGGTCTCGCGCCGGATCCAGCCACGGTTGACCAGGTTGGTGACCAGGCGGCTGACGGTGCTCTTCTCCAGCCGCAGCCGGCGTGCCAGGTCGACCTGACGGAGGCGGCCGTCCCGGGCGATCTCCACCATGGCGTGGGCCTCGGAGACCGGTAGCGGTTGCCCGCACGGGGTGCGGTCGGGTTGATGCAGGCCGAACTCGCGGACGAACCGCATGAGTGCTTCCTGGGCGGCGTCGACCTCACCGGGTTGCATGGTTCGACCGTACAACCAGTTGGTTCGATGATGCAACCATCACGTCGGAGAGTGCCGCGGCGCTGCACGAAGGCCTGGTGCCGGGCCCGGACCGGCTCGCCATCCGGACCGCCGGTCCCCGGGGTGTGCGCGGGAGCCGCTCCGGCTGGTTAACTGATGGCATGACCTTCTCCTCACGCCGCGCGGGCCGTCGGTCCGCCGCGACCGTGAGTGTGGTCCTGATGGTGTTCCTGTCCCTGCTGGCCGCGATCGGGTTCGCCCCGGCCGGGCCGGAGGCGGCCGAGGTCACGCGCGTCCATCACGAGGTCGTCTTCCTGGTCACCGACGCCGCGCCGCCGTCGTCGTGCGGGCACGACCACACCGGCGAGGAGTCGCCGTTGCACGGTTACGCCACCGCGTCGACGGTGACGCCGCGCCTGCGCCCGGCCGCCGACGATGCCTGTGTCACGGTCCTGCCCGTGCGTGCCGTCGGGGCCCACGTGTCCGCCGGCGCTCCGGCCGCCGTCGCCATCACCCTGCCTGACGCCGACCCGGCCAGGCTGGGCGTGTTGCGGGTCTAGAAGCCCGCACCCCCGCACCGCACCCCCGCACCGCACCCCCGCACCGGCACCGACGTGTGCCGTGTCCCCGGTGTCGTGTGCCGTTCCGCACTCCTCTTCTGCTCCACCACCACCGCCGGGCCCCGGGCCGCGGGCGGAGCCACCGCATCTCCCGTAACTCCAGAGAGGAACCGCGCCATGCCGTCGAAATCAGCCAGGACGCTCCCGAAGAAGAAGGCCGGCAGGGCCACCCGGCAGCTGACCCGGGCGCCCGGTATGAGTACCAACCTGAAGGTGACCCTGGGTGTCCTCGGTGCGGCCGTGGCCGTGCTGCTGCTCGTGGTCGTGGTCCGGCTGACCGAATCCGGACCGGCCGAGGGCGCCCGGGTGGTGCGCGACGTCAGCCACCGGTTGTCCACCGCCCCCGACGGCAGAGTCACCGTCGTCGAGTTCCTCGACTTCGAGTGCGAGGCCTGCGGTGCGGCGTATCCCGGCGTGGAACGACTGCGTGCCGAATACGGCGACCGGATCACCTACGTGGTGCGGTACTTCCCGATCGCGAGCCACCCGAACGCCTACACCTCGGCCCACGCCGCCGAGGCGGCGGCACGACAGGGCGCCTTCGAGCGGATGTACGTCAAACTCTTCGACAACCAGTCGGTGTGGGGACACCGGCAGGAATCCCAGGCCGCGATCTTCGAGGGGTACGCCGGCGAACTCGGCCTCGACCTGACGAGGTTCCGGGCCGACGTGGCGAGTGACGCGGTCGCCGAGCGGGTCAGGTCGGACGCTGCCGACGGGGAGGCGCTCGGTGTCACCGGCACACCGACGTTCTTCGTCAACGGTGAGAAGTACACCGGGCAGCCGTCCTACGAGGCGCTCAAGGCCACCGTCGACAAGGCACTCGGGCAATGACCGGCGAGGTGCGGACCGGTGAGGTGCGTGCCGGCGGAGTGCGGACCGCCGAGGTGCGGCCGGTGCTGACCGACCGGCTGATCGGCGCGATCCTCACCGTCGGCGGTCTGGCCGGGACGCTGGCGGCGTTCGTGCTGATGGTCGAAAAGGTGGCGCTGCTCAAGGACCCGTCCTACACGCCGTCGTGCTCGATCAACCCGATCCTGTCCTGCGGGTCGGTCATGACGACCGCGCAGGCGGAGGTCTTCGGGTTCCCCAACCCGCTGATCGGGGTGGCGGCCTTCCCGGTGGTGGCGGCGACCGGGGTGGCGTTGCTGGCCGGGGTGCGGCTGCCGTCCTGGTGGTTCCGGGCGGTGCAGGCCGGCGCCCTGTTCGGGGTCGCTCTCGTGCACTGGCTGTTCTACCAGAGCCTCTACCGCATCGGCGCGCTCTGCCCGTACTGCATGGTGGTCTGGGTCGTCATGATCGTGGTCTTCTGCTATCTGACGCTCTTCAACGCCGAACGCGGGTATCTGCCCGCACCGCGCCGCCCGACCCGGCTGCTGCTGATGGTGCACAGCACCGTGCCGCTGGTGTGGCTGCTGGTCCTGGCCGGGCTGATCGGCGTGCGGTTCTGGGGCTACTGGAGCACCCTGCTGTGAGCCGCGGGCCGGTGGGCTCCTCGGCTGAGCGTGCTCCGGGTGACGCTGTGGTGCCTAACGGGTGACGCAATGTGACTACAGGTGGGTTCGTTCTGCCGGCGGGTAGCGGAGGGTGCACAGCCCCCTGGATGAAGGAGCCACAGTGATCACTCGGGAGAAGATCGATTCGCTGTACGGGTACGACGTGTACGACAGCACCGGAGACAAGGTCGGCAGTATCGGAGCGGTGTGGACCGACGGCGCCGGAGAGCCGGCCTGGGCCAGCGTACGGACCGGGTGGTTCGGGCTGGGCGAGTCGCTGGTGCCGTTGCGTGACGCCGACCTGCAAGGGGAGCGGGTGGTGGTGCCGTTCGAGAAGGCGTACATCAAGGACGCCCCCGACGTCGACGCCGAGGTCGACGAGCCGCTGTCCGGCGACGAGGTGGTCCGGCTGTACCAGTACTACGCGATGAGCTGGGACGGCAGTGGCCGTACCGGCCGCGCGAAGGCACAGCGCGGCCGCCGGGCCGGGCAGGGTGGGACCGACGACGCGATGACCCGGTCGGAGGAGCGGCTGGCCGTCGGAACCGAGGCCGAGGCGGTCGGGCGGGCCCGGCTGCGCAAGTACGTGGTGACCGAGCAGCAGCAGGTCAACGTCCCGGTGGCCCGTGAGGAGGCGAGGATCGAGCGGGAACCGATCACCGACGCCAACCGGGCCCGGTCCGTCGACGGTCCGGACATCACCGAGGCGGAGCACGAGACCACCCTGTACGCCCAGCGTCCGGTCGTGGACACGGAGGTGGTGCCGGTGGAGCGGGTCCGGCTCGGCACCGAGACGGTCACCGAGCAGCGCAACGTGCAGGGCCGGGTCCGTAAGGAACGCATCGAGGCCGACCTGCCCGGCGAGGGTCGCCGCCCGGTCGACTGACCGGCGGCCCGGCCGGCGCCGACCCCACCGGTCGACGCCGGCCGGCGCCCGCGGGCCCGCCCGATCGGTCCGGACGGTGCGGTCACCGGCTCGGTAGCCGGGTGGCCGCGCCGGCCGAACGGGCGCGCCCGCCCCGCCGGACGATGACGGCCACCGCCAGCGCGCCCGCCGCCACCAGCACCAGCGCCGCCGGCAGGAGGAACCGGCCGCCGTTCCGGCCGGAGTCCATCGTGCCGGTGATCCATGCGGCGAGACCGTCCGTGCGGGCACCGAGGTCGGCGCCGGTGTGGGGGCATTCCGGGCCGGTGCTGACCACCGCCACCAGTTCGGGCGCTGCGTCCGGTCGTTCCCGGAAGTACGGTCCGCCGGAGTCGTGCGGGCATGCGCTGGTGTCCGGGCGCGGGGAACTGCCGGAGACCTCCAGCACCGACGCACCGACGCCGTCGACGATGAAGACTCCCGTCTGCAGCCGGGGTGACGTCTCGACGTCGGTGTCCTCGGTCCGGCCGTACCCGGTCAGCCGGACCTTCTCCCCGGCGGCGGGCGGGCTGGTGGCCATCCGCAGCGGCTCGATGCCGGTGACGGCCGTCTCCAGTTCGGCGAGTGCGACGTCGCCGGTCTCGGCCTGGTGCACCCCGATGACGTCGATCTGCCGGCCGGCCGTCCCGCGCAGGTCGGTGCGGCCGACGGTCGCGGTCGTGGAGCGGGCCACCGTACGGCTGACATGCCGGCCGTCACCGTCGCGGAAACAGTGACCGGCGGTGATCACCCATCGCGGTGCGATCAGTGCTCCGGAACACGAACTGTCCCGGGTACCGCCGTCGCCGGTCGGCAGTCCGGTCATGGTGAGCCGCACCGAGAAGGGATATCCGCCCTCGGGCACGTCGTCGCCGTAGGCGATCGCCGCCGCCGGCCGGGCGCCACCCATCACCGCGACAACGGCCACCACCAGGACGTGGAGACACCTGAGCAGGACCCGTCGCATGTGAACCACCCCGTCGAACCGAACACGTCAGAGGCGGCCATGATGCCGATCCCGTGGTCGGCGCGGCGTCAGCGGTGTCCTTATGGGATCTTTATCCCCGCGGCCGGGGAAGCTCCGGCCGGCATGTAGTCCTCCAGCAGAGCCGGGGTCAGGCCGGCCCGGTGGATGGCCTTCAGCGCGCCGACGAAATCGGCGCGGAACGCCTCGCGGAAGTGCATCAGAAGGATGTCGCCCGGCTTGACCGGTTTACCGGTCTGGTACCGGACCTTGCCCTTGTGCACCGTCTCGGTCCACATGAAGGCCGCCGTCATCCCGCAGTCCTTCGCCGCACGCAGCGTGGTGGCGTCCTTCTCGCCGTACGGGGGCCGGAACAGTGTCGGCCGCCGCAGGAACCACGCGCCGAGTTCGTCCGCCGAATCGCAGATCTCGCGCCGCTGGAACTCGTAGGACCGCCCGCGCAGCCCCGCATGGGTGACCGTGTGCGCCTCGACGACCGCGCCCGCGTCGATCATCGGCCGGAAGTATCCGGGATCGTCACGGATGGTGTCGGTCGTCAGGAACAGCGTGACCGGCACACCCGCGGCCGCGATCAGCTCCTGCGCCTCCGGCAGCTTCAGGGCACCGTCGTCGATGGTGAGGAAGGCGACCTTCTGGTCGGTCGGGATCCGGTGCAGATACTCCACCGAGTCGCCCTCGGGCAGGGTGATCGGCTGCGGCGGTGGAGCGGGGGCGAAGTCGGGGATGCCGTACCGGGCCCGCCGGGCCGCGAGCGCGGCCCCGTCGTCCGCGGCGGGCGGCGCCGGGGAGACCGCCGGCGATCCGGACGGCACGGGAGCGGACGCCGAGGTGCCCGGCTCCGGCCCGCCGGCGGTCGCCGAGCAGGCGGCCAGCACCGTCACCGCCGCGGCCGCCGTCATCGCCTGAACAATCTTCGCGTAACGCACCGCGCGATACTGGTCGGTCGGGTGTGAAGCAGCGGTGAAGGGGCTGCCGGTGGTGGCCTTGCTCACCCCTGCGGTGAACCCTCGGGGCGCTCCTTCGCGCGGCGGGGAGGGGCGGGCGACCTGGCACCCGACCCTCCCCGGGACGCGCCGGTTCAGCAGCCGCCCACAGTGTGCCAGGGGCCGTACGGGTCACCCGGCTCCTGGTTGCGGGTCCACCACTTCGCCTGCCACAGCCGGCCCTCGTGGTGCACCACCTCGCCGCCGGTGTAGATCCACGACGTCGTCCACCCGAGGTGACTGCCGGTTCCGCAGGTGACCGGTGTGCCGACCTCGGCCCAGGCGCCCCACGGGGAGGTCCCGGGCGTCTGGCCGCGCGTCCACCACTGCGCCGCGTAGTTGCGCCCGTCGTGCCGGACCAGGCTGCCGGTGGTGTAGACCGTGGTCGCCGACCAGGCCGCCGGGACCACCTCGATCCGGTGCGACGCCGACACGTGCGGCAGGGCGGCGGACGTCGCCGTGATGACGGCCGAGCCGTGGGCGATGCCGGTCACCACCCCGCCGGCGGACACACTTGCCACCGCCGGGTTCGACGACTGCCAGGTCACCGCCGGGTCGGCCTGCGCCGGCTCGACCCCGGCCACCAGGGTGACCTGCCGTCCGGGCGTCACCTCCGCCGGCCCGGTGACGGTGACCGCCTTCGGCACCCAGAACGGCGTGACCGGTGCGGAGGGTGCGGAGTGCGGTGAGGTGCCCGCGCCGTTGTGGGCCACGACCGTGAAGGTGTACGCCGTACCGTTGACGAGCCCCGGCACCCGGCATCCACTCACGTCCGTGGCGGTGCAGGTGGCATCGCCCGGCGAGGCCGTCACGGTGTACCCGGTGATCGGTGACCCGCCGTCGGAGTCCGGTGCCGCCCACGTGACCTGCGCGGTGGTGTCCCCGGCGACGGCCGTGACGCCGGCCGGGGCGTCCGGCGTGGTCCGGTTCACGGCGAGCCAGCTGATGACCGGGTCCTGCGATCCGGTCTTCGCCACCGTGTAGGTGACCACGGTCGGCGTGCCGACGGTGAACGACACCGTGCCGGTGGCGCGGGTACTGGTGGCGTTCAGGGTGACCGGGGTGCCGGTCACCGTGGTGCCGCCGACCGTGACGTTCTGCGACATGGGCCGGTTCTGGCCCCACCACTCGGTGAAACCGGCGGTCAGCACGTACCGGCCGGGGTCGAGTGGCAGCCGGTAGCGGATGGTCTTGTTGCTTCCCGCCCAGGTCCCGGTGGAGTACTTGTCCGCCGGGTCGGTGCCGCCCTTGACCGTGATGCCGTCGGCGACGTGGCCCCAGTCGCCGGCGCCGGCCGAGATCTGGTCGGCCGATCCGTTGCGCAGCGTCGTGACGGAACCGGAGACCGCCTGGAACTGCGGGGAGCTCTGCCCGGCGGCCAGTCCGGCGTCGATGTAGTAGACCAGCGACGGCGGTACCACCTCGTAGCGGACGGTGAACGCCTGCTTGCGGCCGTCGGCGTAGGCGTCGTTCGTCCAGCCCTCCAGCGTCACCGTCGTGTAGGCCGCCCGGGTGGTCCTGCGGCTGGCGGCGGTCCAGGTCACCTGGTGCGGCCGGCCGTCGATGACGACCGTGGCCGGCAGGTCTCCGCGGGTCGGCACGGCACCGGCGAGACCGAGGTCGCGCCGGGTGTCGGTGACGTCGGCGGGCCGCAGATCGTCGGCGGCGGCGGTGAGCCGGGCCGCGATCTGCGCGACACCGACCGTGTCCAGGCCCGGCCGGCCGTTCGATGCCGCGGTGGCCTGGTCGCGGGTGGCGGCGAACACCGCCCACGACTGTGGCGACCAGTCGGCCTCGACCGGGTCGCCGGCGGCGGTCAGCGCGTCCCGGACCGGGGTCGTGTCGACGGGCCCGTCCACGTCACCGGAGATCGCGGTGACGGCGTCGAGGACCAGCGTCCCCGACCGCAGCGTGAACGTCGCCGTGTGCGGGCCGTCGGCGAGACCTCTCAGGGTGTACGTGGCCTGGCGCTTACCACTGGCACGGGTGGTGGCACCGGCGGCCAGCGGCTTGCCGTCGACGGTGACGTCCAGGGTGGCGGTGCCGGTGTTGCCGCCGATCAGGTCGAGGCCGGTGCCGGTGAACCCGGCGGTGACCGTGGCGCCGGCGGTCGTGCCGGTGGAGGTCGACCGGTGCCAGTCCATGGCGTCGCCGGACGCGGCCCGGTGACTCCACGTGCCGGTGTAGGCCAGGGAGCCGTCCATGTTGTCGACAAGCGATACGGCGTACGGCGAGAAGCCCTTGATCTTCTCGATCCGGAGATTGTCGAAGCCGGTGCGGTGGAAGTCGCTGGACAGGTTGACCCGGCCGGCGAGTTCCGGCGTGGGGTCGGTCCAGCTGTGGACCGCGGTGCCGTCGACGAAGGCGGTGACGGTCGCGCCCTTGGCCTCCACGGCGAGGTGGTAGCCGTCGGCGGGGGGGCGGGTGCCGGTCGCGACGGTGGTGCCGTGCCTGCTGAAGGTCCAGGTGCCGGCGCGGTTGATCCGGATCAGGTAGGCGGCGCTGTCGGCGGTCATCCCGCTCTGCTGGCGTACGCCGAGGCCGGCGGAGCCACCGGCGGGGTCGGGGAACGAGACGTCGACGCCCGCCTTGTAGTTCTGCCAGTGGAAGTCGCCGACGAGGGTGTTGGGGGTGGTGCGGTTCCAGGCCGCGGTGTCCTTCATCGACTGGTCCATCAGCTGGTACAGGACGTCGCCGTCGACCTGCCAGGCGCCGGTCTGGTCGACCAGGTAGCGGGGTTCGCCGCCCCGTGAGGCCAGGTAGGGCCGGGTCTGCCCGCCGACCTTGACGTCGCCTTCCTCGGCGTAGTCGAAGTCGTCGGCGTACAGGACGGTGTCGCGGGTGTCGGGGGTCTTACCGGTCGCGTCGGTGTCCAGGACCGTACGGGGCAGCGTCTCGGGCAGCGGCTCCACCGGCTCGGCGTCGAGCGTGGTGAAGGTGACGATCGACCGCGGCGGGACCTGATAGGTGTAGTAGCCGTCGCCGGCCGGCCGCAGCGTGTCGACCAGGCGCATGTGGTGGGCGGCCCGGGTCTCCCAGACCTTGAGGGCCGGATCCGCGCCGAGGTCCATGTTGTCGGCCCTGATGCGGTAGGTCTTGATCAGGTCGCTGTCGTTGACCGCGATCGTGGAGAAGTCGGTCCGGTCCGGGGCGGCGAGTGTCAGATAGCTGGCCGCGCCGTTGGAGCCGTCCAGGTTCTCGGTGCCGCTGACCCCGCTGTAACTGGCCTCGGGGACGGTCCGCCAGATGCCGGCGGTGTTGGTGTCGTTCTCCCAGCCGGTGGTGGCGAATCTCGTGAAGTGCCGCATCACGTGGATCGCCGCGTCGTAGTGGATCATGCCGGACCACGGGTCGCGGGCGCTGAGCAGCTCCTTGTGGCTGTACTGGGCGCCCTCGTAGAACGAGCCGATCGCGGGCTGGAAGATGTAGTGGGTGCGTTTGGACCGGTGGTAGCCCTTGACGCTGCGGTTCGCGAGGTCCAGCGCGCTCTGCAGGCCGCCGATGCCGGTGCTCGCGCCGCCGGGGCCCTCGTTGTTGTTGACCCGGTAGTCGGTGAACCCGAACGAGCCGACACCCTCGCTGTACCAGACCTCCTTGTCCCGGAGGGTCGCCAGCTTCGTGTACGGCTCGTAGGTGTTACCGCCGGGGGCACCGTCGTAGCGGTCGTCGGTGTTGTAGTGGTACCCGACCGCGTCGACGATCTCGAACAGGGCGGGGTCGTCGAGCAGCGCCGGCCCGATGTTCTTGGTCTGGTTCTCGTCCGAGGCGACGACCTTGATCTTCCGGTACGCGCCGGCGACCGCTGCCTGCTCCCCGGCGGGGATGCCGTACCGCGGGTCGGCGAAGTCGGTGTCGGTGACGACCGCGTTCTTCCAGTACTTGATGAACCCGAGATCCGGGTTCGTCGTCTCGTTGGTGTCCGGGTTGACGTAGTCGACCATGTACCCGTACTTCTCGTACGCGTCGAGGATCGTCTCCTTGTACCACCGGTACATCTCGTCGCGGCCGGTGCCGGCACTCCACGCCGACTGCACCCAGTACGGCATGGTCCAGCGCAGGATCGACACCTTCAGCCGCGGGTTGACCGTCTTGGCGTCGGCGGCCAGCTGGAAGCCGGGGGAGCGGGAGGCGTCGGCGGGTTCGGTGGCCGTACGCATCGTCGCCGCGTCGGATCCGGTGGAGTTGTTGGTGTCCGAGCCCATCTCCACCTTGACGTGGTTGATCAGGGGGCGGGCGCCGCCGAACAGCACGTCGATGAGCTGCCAGTACCGGCCGGGCTGCTCGGCCTTGTAGTCCATCAGCAGGTTGCTGGTGCTGTTCGCGCTGATCAGCCCGAGTCCCTTGTAGGGCAGGCCGTGCACGTTGTCCGCGCGGACGTCGAGTCCGTCCACGATCACGTCGACCGGGTCGTCGGCGGCCGTGGCCGGCACCGCCGTCAGCGTCCAGGCCAGCGCCGCCGACACCGCGGCACAGCCTGCCGTCCACCGTCTTCTCCGCCGTGTGTTCATCCGCTGCGACTCCCCGGGAGATCGGTCCGATGACGAATCTGTTACGGGAGTAAACCGCTCACAACAACACACGTCAATGCTCGAACGAGCAGAAACGATCGCACCCGGTCACCAGTGAGGGCAGTATGCGGGGTTAGTGATCGAAAACGATCAGATGGTGAACGACGCCCACACGTGTTTGCCGCTGCCTTCGGGGTACCAGCCGACCTCCTCGGCCATCTCCGCCGCCAACCGCAGGCCCAGCCCGCCCGCACCCGGCGCACGCTGCCTGTCGACGGCCGGAACACGGTGGCCGGCATCGTCGGCGACGTCGACGATCACGTGCCCGTCCGTACGCAGCACCACGACCACCGGTGGACCACTGTGGCGCAGGGCGTTCCCGGCCAGTTCGGTCGCGACGATCAGCAGCCGCTCGGTGAGGTCCGGCGGGTCGGCGCGACGTGCGGGCGCCGTGAGCGCCTCGGTCAGGCCGGCCCGTAGGCACCGCAACTGGGCGGCGTCGTCCAGCCGCCACCGGCCGATCTCGTCGTCGCTGCCCGGCGGCCGTCGCATCCCCCATCCGCTCATGGTCATCTACTGCCCGCCACGGGCTGGTCGATGCCTGCGGGGGGTTACGGAACTCGTCCGGCCGTACGTCGTCCCGCCACGTGGAGCCCGTATGCTCCACGGCGCCATCCACGTGATCACCCGGGGGACCGTCGTGAACGACCTGAAGAGCTACATCCAGAACGTTCTGGAAGCCAACCACGCCGACAACGAGAAGATCGAGCGGCGGATCGCCCAACTCGAGAGCGAAGGGCGCCGGATCGTGGCCGGCGGGCAGATCAACGAGACCGCGTGGGACATCGTCGACTGGCGTACCAACGAGATCCTCGCCGCCGGTGACGACGGCCTCGACGGTTTCGAGGCCGCAGGCAAGGACCTCGACCCCGACGACAAGTGGATCCACTACGACCGCGTCCTGGAGGACACCGAACCCACCTGGGTCGAGGACGAGGGCCTGCCGGACGGCCTCGCCGACGTGATCGAGGAATGGGCGCTGTCCGGCGACGCCGAGGAGATCGCGGAGTTCATCGGCTGGCCGGTCGACAAGGTCGAGCTGTACCAGGACTAGGCCGTAGCGGAAGGCGGTGCCGGGATGACTCCGGCGGAGGTACTGATCCTGCTCGGCGGCGGCCTGGTGGCCGGGGCCGTCAACGCGATCGCCGGCGGCGGGTCACTGATCACGTTCCCGCTGCTGGTCGGGCTCGGCCTGCCCGGTGTCGCCGCCAACGTCAGCAACGCGCTGTCGGTGGCCCCGGGGTACGCCGCCGGCGCGCTCGGCAGCCGTCCCGAGCTGGCCGGCCAGGGGCACCGGATCCGGACGATCATCCCGACGATCATGGTCGGCACCCTGTGCGGCAGCGCGATCCTGCTGCTCACCCCCCGGTCGGTGTTCGACCTGGTCGTACCGTTCCTGCTGCTGGCCGCCGCCGGGATGCTGGCCTTCCAGGACCGGCTGCGGGCGCTGGCCGGAAACCCGAAGGCGGACCCGCCCCGCCGGACGGCCCTGCTCGTGCAGGTGGCGGTGTTCGGGTGCGGGGTCTACGGCGGCTACTTCAACGCGGCCATGGGCGTGCTGCTGGTCGCCGCGCTCGCGCTGGTCCTCGACGAGACGCTGCAACGGCTCAACGCGTTGAAGAACGTGTTCTCCGCCGTCGTCGGGGTGACCACGGTGCTGACCTACAGCGTGTTCGGGCCGGTCAACTGGGCGGTCGTCGCGGTGCTCGCCCCCGGCACCGTCGTCGGCGGCTTCGTCGGCGCCCGGCTGGCCCGGAGACTGCCCGCACCGGTCCTGCGCTGGACCATCGTGGTGTTCGCCGTCGTCGTCGCCGTGATTCTGCTGATCACCGGTTCGTGACGGTTCAGCGTGGTGCGAGCCGGCCCAGCGAGGCGTCGAGCAGCCGCTGCCGCAGACCGTCGGCGGTCATCGTGCCGCCGTTCTGCCGGATCTCGGCGACCAGCGTCCGGATCTCCTCGCTGAACCGTGGGTAGTACGGCGTCTGCAGTCGTTGCCGGCTGTGCCTGATCGCCTCCCGGATCGTCACCGCGTACGGGTGGGCGGCCCGGATCTCGTCCCGGTCGTAGGTGGCGCCGGTGGCCGCGGCGAACCCGCCGACCTGCATCAGCAGCCGCTGGGAGGGCTCGCCGGCCAGGAAGGTGATCAGGTCACGGGCGTCGTCGCCGCGGCTGGAGCCGGACACGACGGCCAGGTTCTGACCACCCAGCACGCCCGGACCGGGCAGCGGTGTCATCACGATGTCGGCGGCCGCGACCGTGGCCCGCTGGTCGCTGTCCTCGACCAGGGTCCGGAACGCCACCGGCCAGTTGCGCATGAAGACGACCCGCTTGTGCAGGAACTCCTCGGTGGTCTCGCTCTCCCGGTACGCGGTCGAACCCGGATCGACCACCCCCGGGTCGCCGGGCGTCCCGTACAGACGGGCCACCGCCGTCGACCAGATCGCCGGATCGGTCGACACCCCCAACGGGTGGCCCACCGCGGAGCCGCGCTCCATCTCCACCGTCCAGAGCGCCTCCAGCGCGTTGACGGTCAGGCCCTCGTAGCCGTCCAGCTGCCCCGCGAACGCGGCCCTGGGCGTGGCCGATCCGGCCGGCGGGCGCTGCGCCACGATGTCGGTCCAGGTGAAGGCGGCGGGTGTCGTCGGCGGCGGGGGCCGCAGGAGGCCGCGCCGGGCGAACAGCACCCCGGCATCGGCGTTGAACGGCAGCGCCCACAGCTTCCCGCGGTAGTAGCAGCTCTCGCGGGGCTTCTCCAGCAGCTCGGCGAGCAACTGCCGGGGTGTCGCACCGGCCGGCCACTCGGCGATGTGCCCGAACTCGGCGAACTCGGCGATCGCCGTCACGTCGAGGTTCAGGATGTCGGCCTTGACGGGTTCCTCGCCCTTGGCGTACCGGATCATCGCGTCGTGCTGTTCGTCGGCGCTGCCCGAGACCAGCTCGATCCGGGCCAGCCGGTCCGGATGCGTCTGATTCCACAGGTCGATGAGGGCCTGCCGGGCGCCGCCCTCGCCGTCCTCGACACCGCTGACGATGACCAGTTCGCCCGACGTGGCGGCGGACGGTCGCAGCGCCGCCGGCATCGTGCCGCCGAGCACCGCACCGGCCACCAGCCCGGCGCCGAGCATCAGCCAGGAACGCCGGCCCATCTCACTGATCACGTCGCCTCCTTCTGCCACAGTCGTTCGATCTGTTTCGCCACCTCGACCTCGACCGCCCCGGACGACACCCCGACGCAGTCACCGTGCCTCTGCGTCAGGGCCCGGAGCCGCGGGTCGGGGCATCCCGACATCCCCACGTTGACCACGACGACCCGGACGGCGTCGTCGGTGAGCCGGGGCAGCCGGTGCCCGGTGGTGTCCCTGCCGTCGGTCAGCACCACCAGGATGCGGTGCCGGTCGTCGTGCGGTTTCGCGCGCCGGTCCTCCCGCAGCCTGCGCACGCCGTGGTCCACGGCCAGGTAGAGGGGCGTTTCGCCGGCCGGCCGGTAGCCGCGGGCCCGGTCCATGCTCTTCGCCGCGCTGCCGGTGATCTCCCACAGGTCGCCGCGGACCGCGGTGGAGAAGACGAACAGGCGGAAGTCGTCGCGCGGGCCCATCATGCCGATCGAGGCGGTGATCCCGTCGAGGGCGGCACCGAACCGGGTCCGGCCGCCGTCGGCCGCCGTCATCGAGCCGGACCCGTCGACGGCGACGACGACCGTCGCCGGTCTCTTGGCCGCCTGGTACGCCGACCCGGCCCGCTCCAGGTCCGGCACGCCGGTGGCGTAGCCCTGTTTGGCGTACCAGTTCGGCGAGGCGCCGTTGCGGCTGATGATCCCGGTGTCCGGGCCGGTGTTGCGCGGTCGCAGGCCGCGGTCGGCGAACGCCCGGCCGCCGGCGGGGGAGCGCATCCAGGCGGTGAAGGCGTCGGCCGTACGGCGGATCCGGTCACCGGCCGGGTGCGCCCACTCGGGCTGGGTCGTCGGATAGTCCAGCACCCGCGTGTCACCGGGATACCAGGAGTTCCACGTGACCGCACCGCATCGATGCAGGTTGTGCCGGACCAGCTGCCATTCCGCGACGATGACGCCGGTCCGCCCGGCACACAGCAGGCCGGCGATGTCCGGGGCGCCGATGCCCTGACCGGCGTCCGCCGCGGCGGCGTCGAGGGGCCGCTGCACCTCGTTGCGTGCCGCGGTGGTGCTCTGCCCGGGTGGATACAGCGACACGTTGACCAGCCGGCCGACCGTCGTGGTGTCCGGGTCCGGGCGGACCACGCCGGTGGTCCGCGGCCGCGGCTCCCGACCGGCGAGCAGGCCGCTCCAGGAGGGGACGTGGCGCGACACCGGAGTACTGCCGGGCTCGCCCGGTTCGGCCAGCACGACCGGTGACTCGGCGATCGGCCAGCCGGTCGCGTCCCCCGGGATCCGGACCTCGGCGCCGGGGGTCGCGGCGAGTGCGGCCTGCACCGTCGCCATGTCCGCGGTGAGGTCGGCGATCCACACGTCCGGTGGCAGGCCGACCCGGCCCATCAGGCGCCGGTCCGTCGCGGAGGCGTGCGGCGCGGTACGCCAGGACAGCGCGAACGCCCGTGCGACGTCGTCCCGGGACGCCCCGGCGACGGTGACCCGTACCCGCTGGCAGTTGCCGGCACCCCGGGTGGCGTACTCGTAGGCGTCGGCGATGTCGGTGAACATCGCGACCGTGTCGAGCGGCACCAGCATCCGGATCGCGGCCGGCGCGGCACACGGGGCCCCGGCCGGGGAACCGCCCGCCGAGGCCGTGGCGGTGAGCACGCCGATGCAGAGCCCGCCGCCGACGGCCCGGCGCCAGCCGGGGTGGGCCGCGAGGAGGCCGGTCCGCCGCGGTCGCCGGACGCCGTCGACGGCGGCCGGTTCGCCCGGGAGATCCTCGATCATCGGTACGACCGGTTCGGTCCCGGTGCGGGCCCGGTTGCGCACCAGTGCCGCCTCGCCGACGAGGTTCCCGCTGTACTGCTGGGGGCGGGGCAGCCGGTGGCGGTGCATGTCGCTGTGGACGGCGCGGTAGAGGGCCTGCATCGTCAGCAGTTCCTGCGGGCCGGGCAGCCCCGCGTCGATGTACTTCAGCAGCCGGCCGGTGAAGGCGGTGAACTCGTCGCCCTCGGGAGCCAGGGAGGGTTTGTTGGCGGCACTGGAGGTGAGCACGTACAGGCCGTCGATGTCGAGCTGGGCGGTGGCCTTTTCGACTAACCCGTCGTCGGACATGTGCAGGTGCTGCATCGCCCGCCCGCTGTAGCAGCAGTCCAGGATGACGATCTTGGTCCGGGCGCCGCTCTCCAGGATCTGCCCGGCGAACTCGGCGAATCGCACGCTGGTCCACGGCTGCTGCTCGTGGGAGAGCCGCAGACCCAGGTGCAGCTCGCCGTCACGGTCCAGCAGCCCGTGCCCGGCGTAATACACCAGCAGCAGGTCACGGGCCTCCTCGGCGGCACGCTGCACCGGTCTCAGCACCCGGTCCGGACGCCGGGGGTTCACGATGCCGGTGCAGCGGTCGGCCGGGAACCCGGACAGGGCCGGATCGGTCAGGCGGGCCCGCAGCGCGGCGACGTTGTTGGCCACCGAGGGCAGGTCCGCCAGCCTGCTGCTGCGGTATCTCGCCGTGCCGATGAGCACGGCTCGCGACTGCGCGAAGTCGGGTAGCCGCATGTCACGGTGCCTCGCCCAACTCCGTGCGGAGACGGCGCGCCACGCCCTCCGGGTCCCGCAGCGCCGGCCCCTCCATCTCGACCTCGCGGTCGCCGATCTTCACCCGGATCCTGGTACGCCGGGTGGACGCCCGCGCGGCGGCCCACCCGCCGACGCCGGCGAACAGCGCCGCGAGCAGCCCGGGGTCGGTGACCGTCGCGACCAGAGCCTCGACCAGACCGCCCGACATCTGGTCGGGACGTGCCGCCGCGCCGACCGGATCCACCCGGACGCCGATGAGGTCCTCATCGCTGCGCAACCATTTCCTCAGCTCGGTGAGGGCGCCGTCGGAGTCGTCGCCCTCGAGAATGATCTCTACATGGATCGGGTCACCGGAATCGCGGCTGATGGGCATTCCGACACGGTAGCCGACCAGGACAATCATTTCCCGGACGCGTTGTCCGAATCGGCTGCCGAACGGATCAGAAACGGTCAGGGCATGGAGGCATGCGTCAATACAGAATAGGTATTTCCGGGTCGGGCGGCGTTTTCCGCGCACCTGCAACCGGTTCCCACGGCGGTACCAGGAGCTCTGCACGTGTAACGACGGAACGGGCCGCCGGGTGCGCTACGGCCGCGCCGCGGTCATCGTGCTGGGGATGCCGGCGATCGGGGCGGGTCGGTCGCCAGGGTGCCGGCGAGCGGGATCGTGATGATCATGCAGGTGCCGCCGCCGGGATTGTCGGTGGCCCGGATGGTGCCGTCGTGACGTTGCAGGACCCGTTTGCAGATGGCCAGGCCCAGCCCGGTGCCGGTGTACGCCTTGGTGTGCGCGGCGACCCGGTGGAACTGGTCGAAGACGTGCGGCTGCTCGTCGGCGGGGATGCCGATGCCGCGGTCGGCGATGGTGAGGCGGACCGTCGACGGCTCGTCGTCGGGGTGATGGGCGGCGATGTCGATCCGGGCCGGCTCACCCGGCCTGGTGTACTTCAGGGCGTTGCCGATCAGGTTGTCGAACACCTGCCGGATCATGCTCGGGTCCGCTTCGATGACCGGCAGCGGCCCGACCGAGAACTCCGGGGGCGGCGCCGGATCACGCCCGCGCCCGCCGGCGCGCAGATGTGTGGTGCGTTCGGCGATGATGTCGGCCACCACCTCCCCCAGGTCGACCTTCTGCAGGTTGACGCGGGCGTCGCGGGCGGTGGCGTAGGCGAGCAGATCGTCGATGAGCTGCTGCATCCGGCGTACCCCGACCTTGATCCTGGTGACCGTGGGCTGCATCGACGCCGGCGCGGCCCCGTCCTCCAGATCCTCCGCGAGCAGGTCGGTGTAGCCGGCGACGACCATCAACGGGGCTCGCAGGTCGTGGGCGGCGACCCCGGCGAAGGCGGCCAGGTCGGCTTCGCGTTCGCGGAGCGCGGTGACGTCGTAGGACGAGCCGACGGCGCCGATGCGCGCCCCGGTCCGGTCCAGCAGCGGCTGGGCGTTCAGCACGACGGCCCGGGTCTGTCCGGTGGCGAACCGGATCATGGCCTCCAGGCGTACGGCGTCGGCGCCGCGCAGCACCCGGGGCACCGGCATGTCGTCGGCGCCGATCGGCTGCCCCGCCAGGTCGGTGGCGGTGATCCCGGCGCTCACCTCGTTGATGTGCAGGCCGGTGAGGTTCGGCTGCCCGACCCGGGCGCCGCCGGTGGCGTTGGTGTGCACCAGCATGCCGTCGCTGTCGCACGTGATGACGGTGATCTGGAGCGCGTCGAGCACCTGGGTCAGGTAGTCCTTCTGCGCGGCCAGTTCGTCACGGGCGGCCTCGATCGCCGCGGTGTCGGCACGGCGGGCCGTGACGTCGTGGAAGACCGCGACCGCGGCGGCCCGGCCGCCCTGCAACCGCACCGGGCGGGCGGACACGCTGATCATCATCCCGTCGGGGTGGGTGCCGTTGCGGATGAGCATGTCGACCAGATCGACCTGTTCCCCGGCGAGCGCCCGGACCAGCGGCAACCGGTCGGTGGGGAACGGCCCGCTGTCGTCGGGCAGGAAGATGCCGTAGTGCTCCTGCCAGTGCTGGGCCCCGTTGCGGTCCTCGGGGATGCCGAGCAGCGCCTTGGCGGCCGGATTGTGCAGCAGGAAGTCGCCGTCGTCGTCGACCACCCCCACGCCGTCGCTCATCGCGTCGAGGATCGTGGTCAGCAGGACCGCCTGCTCCCGGGCGCGGGCCTCGGCGGCGGCCAGATCGGTGGTCGCCTGCCGCACCGAGCGCTGGGCCCGGACCCTGCCGGTGGCCAGCACATGCACCAGGGCGGCGAGGACGAGACCGAGCGCGAGAACGGCGATCGCGACCACGCGCGGCAGGGCGCTGGAACCGATCAGGTCCCGGCGGGAGGCGTCGATCCGCAGATGCCAGGCCCGGTCGGCGACCGTGACCGTGCCGTGCTCCGTCATGTCGGGGGCACGGGCCGCGGCGCCCGGATACGCGGCGACGAGCGGACCGTCGCCCCCGGAGGCGGTGGACAGGGTGACGCCGCCGAGCCCGTCGCCGAGGTTCGGCAGGACCGTGCCGAGGAAGTCCCGGCTGCGCAGGCTCATCGCCACCCAGCCCAGGAAGGGCCGCGCACCGCCGGCGCCGGGCAGCCCGTGGACCGGTACGGCCAGTGTGAACGACAACTGGCGCCGGGGCTCGGGAACGGCCTGATCGACCACCAGTCCGTACGGCTCGGAGACCGCCGGCCGGCCGGTGTCGCGGGCGGTGCGCAGCGTGTCCAGCAGGGGTCGCGCCCGGGTGGCGTCGATGCCGGCACGGGCCACCGTCAGCCCGTCCAGCGGGCGCACCATCACCACGAAGATGTGCTCGCCCGTCCCGAACGGCTGTAGCCACAGGTCGGTGACGCCCCGGGAACGCCATTCCGCCTGGGTGGCGGCGATCCGGTCGTCGGCGACGGGCAGCAGGTAGGCCACGGCGGTCGCCCCGGACAGCCGCATCCCGGCCAGGGATGAAATCAACTGCTGGAACTTCGCGTTCGTCAGGGTGTCGTGGGCGCCGACCACGGCGGCCGTCGTGTTCAGCGCGTCCAGATACCGGTTGACCTCGCTCTGCACGGTGGCGGTGACCTGGCCGGCACGCCGCTGCAAGAGCCGCCGTGCCGCTTCGTCGTCACCGTGCGTCATGGCCGCGAACGTCGCTCCGGAGATCATCAGCGTCACTACGATGACCGCGACGGTCAGGGTTCCGGCGGAGCGCAGCCGTGCCGCTACCGCGTTCGTCGCTGTCACCCAGTACCCATCGTCAGGTTGGCTCCCGCACTGAGCCGTGATCCCCGGCCGTCCCGGCGTGCCGGGACGCGATCCCGTCGGCGTTCACCCGGTCCGCCGGTCCGCGTTTCGCCGCCAGGTCGGACGTGGCGCCGACGGTGCTCGTCGCGGTGAGGGCGGCGGCGAACAGCAGCACCTGGTTGACGGCGTTGAGGAAGACCAGCAACCCGACCGAACCGGCGACCAGCCCGTACACCGGATTGGCCTCCACCGCCCGCACGTACCAGCCGCCGACGGTCTTGAGCAGCTCGATGGCCACGCCGGTCAGCAGGGCCGGCCCGAGCAGGCGGCGCCAGGACATCCGGACACGCGGCAGCCCGGCCAGTGCGCCGCAGGCCACGGCCGTGTTCACGCAGGTGCCCACCACGAAGCCGACCACCGAGAGCAGGAACCGGGACAGCCCGTCACCGGCCTCCGCGACCTCGGTGATCCGGCCCGCGACGACGGTCGTCACGTACGCCACCGCCAGCGACGCGGCCAGCAGCACCCCGAGACCGGCGAGCACGGCCAGATCCGCGAGCACCCGGCCGACCAGCCGCCCGGGGTATTCCGGAAGCTCCCAGATCCGGCGGATCGAGGAGCGGAACGCGTCGGTCCAGAACCAGCCGGTGATCGGCAGCCCGATGAACGCGACCACCCCCACGGTGGTACGGGCGTCACGCAGCGCCTGCACGTCGACGCTCGGCAGGTCCTGTGCCACGTAGTGCTCCACCGCACGCAGCACCTCCGGGTCGTCCAGCACGAACCCGAACACGGCGAAGCCCATCAGCCACGCCGCGAAGGTGCCGAAGAACGCGTAGTACGTCACCGCGGCGGCCAGCCGGCCACCATCGGCCTGGTCGTACCGCCGGCCCGCGCGGACCAGATGGTCCAGCCAGCCCGCGTGCTGCCGCAACCGCTGCCAGCGCACCGCGGCCCATCCCGAGAAACGCCCAGCCGTCACACCGGCGTCACTACCCGCCGGGCCCGCCGGTTACGCCCGTGGCGAGTTGCGCCGAATGGATCAGGTGCCGCAAGGTACTGCAGGAAACCGCCCACGGATGGAGTTGCATGCCGCCCGAGCCGCTCGTTCTGCTGTCCGACCACCGGATCGACGCCATCGCTCTGGGCGAGAGCGACGAACCGCTCGTCGACCTGCGCCGGGTCCCGGACCTGCGACTCGACAGCCGTTACGCCGACGAGGACGGGGCGTTCGGTCACCTCCGCGAAGGCGTGGTGGCGCGGCTGCTGGACGCCCAGGCGGCACTGCCCGGCGGTCTGCGTTTCCTGATCACCGAGGGCTACCGGCCACTGGACCGGCAGCAGGAGATCTTCGACGGCTACCTCGGCGAACTGGGCGAGCGGTACCCGCAGTGGGATCCCGATCGGGTGTACGTCGAGGCCACCAAGTTCGTCTCGCCCGTCCACGTGGCCCCGCACAGCACGGGCGGCGCGGTCGACCTGACCCTGTGCGACGCCGACGGCACCGAGGTCGACATGGGCACCCCGCTCGACGCGACACCGGTGGCCAGCGCCAACGCCTGCTTCACCGCCGCCGACAACATCCCGGACCGGGCCCGCCGGCACCGGCGGACCCTGATCACCGCCCTGACCTCGGTGGGGATGGTGAACTATCCGACCGAATGGTGGCACTGGTCGTTCGGCGAGCGGTACTGGGCGTTCGTGACCGGTGCCGGCCGCACCCGGTACGCCCCGGTGCGGCTGGCGATGGCCACCTGACCCGCGGCGGTTCAGGCCGACGGGGCGGTCGCCGCGAGCTCGCGCAGGGCACCCACGATGGCCTGCTGCAACTCGGCCGGCGTCAGGTCGTCCCGGTCGCCGGGCAGGGCCGCGGCCAGCATCGGGGCCAGCGCCCGCGCCAAGGCGACCTCGTCGACCTCGTCCCGGGTGGCCAGGGTGACGATCGCGGCCCGGGCGTCGAGGAGATGGCGGTACGTCCACTGCGCGTACGAGGCCAGCGACCAGTGGGTGTTGACGCTGCCGTCCGTGCCGCGGTTGCCGGGCGGTGCCGGGATGAGGCCGTCGGTCTGCAACATGGCGCCCGCCAGGGCGGCCCGCACGTCCTTGTCCCGCAGCATCGCCAGGAACTCGGCCTTGGTCATGGTGGCGTCCTCCTCAGGGATCAGCCCGATGTGCCGCAGCCAGCGCGTCGCCAGCCGGATCATGCGGTGCCCGTCCGCGTCGCGATGCTCGGACAGGTGGGTGTGTGTCAGGTGGCTGTCGTCGCCGGTCGTGCGCCGGTTGAGCCGGTCCCAGCGGCGTACCGTCCGGCCGTCCGGGCTGTAGATCACCTCCCGCAGGTCGGCGGTGTCCGGGTCACCGGACCGGCACAGCGGGATCAGCCAGGCGTTGAAGTCGTACAGATCGAAGGTGCCCCGTGGTGCGCCGACCCGGAAGAACCCGATGTCCATGGCGCTGGCGTGGTCGTCGAGCCCGTCCCGGTCCCGGCGCGACTCGTCGACCGAATACCGGTCCCGCCCCGCCCGCGCCCGGATCTTGTCGCGGCCCAGGTGGTACGAGTCCCCGCCGGCCGCGTGCCGGGTGTCACCGACCACCCCGGCCTCGGCCGGATCGAGGTCGTCGCCCACCGTACGGTCCGGATGGCGGTCGAGATGGTCCAGTAGCAGTCGCCGTGCCTTGAGATGGTTCGGCTTCGCGGCCGTCATCGGGCTCCCCTCCAGGCGGGACGTGATGCCCTGGACAACGGGTGGCCGGCCGGTTGGTGATGTCCCGTCACCCCGACGGAAGGCGGCCTGGCCGGACCGCCGGACCGGCGGCCGCATCCACGGCGACTTCACCGGGGCGCGGTGTCACCGGCGCTGATCCGCCCAGGCGACCTGATCGGGGAAGGTCCTGTAGGGCAGCCACAGCATGACCAGCCCGGCCCCCGGGCCGAGCAGGTACCCGGGGTGGCGGACATGCCACCGGCACCGCAGGATCTCCATGATGGACATGGTGGCAGTCGATCGCTCACCGTGTGGTCGTGGATGCCGGAGCGGGGGTCGTGATGGGTGCCGACGATCGGATCGAACGGATCAGGACCGTCTATGAACAGGTGGTGTTCGGTGGTGACGCCGGTGGGCTCGACGACGCCGAACGGGGTCTGGACGCCGTGGAGGCCGACGCCGCGGTGGGCCGGGGGCGGCTGCTGCACGCGCGGTTCCTGAACGAGCGCACCGCCGGGTTGGTGCCCGTCGAGGACCCGGCTGCGCTGCCGCTGTTCGAGCGGGCGGCCACGCTGTATCAGGATCTGGGTGACGTACGCGGTGAAGGCGAGGCACTGTTCTGGATCGGCTGCCTGTATCAGGTCGTCCGGCGTGACAACGGTGCCGCGGTACCGATCCTGGAGCGGTCGCGACGGCTGGCGGCGCAGGCCGGCGACGAGGCGACGGAGGCCGACGCGCTGCGGCATCTCGGCATCGCCGCGCACGCGGCCGGCCGGCTCGACGAGGCACGCGAGCGGCTGGAGGAGTCGTCCCGGCTGTGGCGGCGGGCCGGGACCCTGCCGGGCGTGGCGGCCAACATGATCGGGCTGGCCTACATCGACGCCGCCCGGGACCGCCGGGCGGACGCGATGGCGACCCTCGACGAGGCGTACGCGATCGCGACGGCGCACGGCGCCCGGGCCGTCGCCCGGCAGATCGAGCAGGTACGAACGGAGATATGACCGGCCGATCGGCTACCGGCGCGGTCGCCCTGGACACGGTCGTGGACCGGAGTCGGCTACCCGTGCCGATTCCGGTCCACGACCACACTCGTCAGATCACACGGCGTAGATGTACTGCACGCCGGCCACCGGAGTCAGCCAGCGGTACGTGACGGTGTACGGGTTCGGGAAGTTCATCTCGGCGACGTAGATCTGGTTGCCGGAGACCTTCTCGACCCAGGCGGCGTGACCGTACTGCGCGGAGGCGCCGTTCTGGCCACCCTGGAAGATCACCAGGCTGTCGGCCTTGGGAACGGACCCGACCGCCCAGCCGTTGGAGGCCGCGCTGGCCGCGAGGTACTTCGCGTCACCGAACGCCTTCGGGTAGACGCCGGTCAGCTTGTGGAAGCGGTCCAGCGCGTAGAAGACGCAGCTTCCGGCGTACCCCTGGTTGTAGGTGATGGTCGCGCCGCGGGTCGCCGACGGTACCGACGGCGCGGGCGTGGCCGGGAGGGACGGCGCGGGTGTGGTGGGCGCGGTCGTGACCGGCCTGGACGGCGCGGGCGCGGGCGCGGACGTGGTGGGTGCGGGCGTCACCGGCCTGGACGGCGTGGGTGTGGCCGGTGCGGGCGTCGTCGGTGTCGTACCCGGGCGGGCCGGGCCCGCGGCGGGGGCGCAGGTCGACTCGCCGCGCAGGAACCGGTCGGCACGCTGGGTGTCGATCTGGTGGCCCGCGACGTAGCCGGTGACCGGTGACGTGATGTGGTGCCAGACGATGTCGCGGTTGAAGCGGCGTATCCGGACTCCACAGTCGATGGTGATCGCGGTTCCGTCGGTGAGCCTGGCGACGGGCGCCGCATAGACGTTGCGCGGGTCGCTGACGACACGTGCGCCGGCCCCGGCGGTCCCGGCGATGTGATGACCGGTCACGACCGATGCCTGCGCGGGAACCGCGATGCTGACGGCTGCACCCGCGGCGGCTGCTCCCACCATGAGCGACCGGGTCAGGTGACGGCGCCGGCGGGCTCCCGCGGAATCGGTCACGTCGGTGGGCGAGTGCGTCATGCGGCGTCCTCCTGGGGCAGGGGCCGGATCGGTGCGTACCGGCCGGTCGTCACCTACCTTGTCGGCCGGACGCGGCGGAGATCGGTTCGAACGGCGGTGCAGCCGGGTGGCCGTTCGGTCTCCGGCCCCGCCGTCCGCATCGAACTGGCCCGGGGCCGCCCGGACAGGTATGGCACGTGTCCTCGATCAGCTGCGCACGCCCCTACGTTGAACTCTTCGGTTCAGTGTCATATGGTGAACCACATGGTTCAGCAAGCTGCTCTGGACCGGGTGTTCGCCGCCCTGTCCGACCCCACCCGCCGCGGGGTGCTCGTCCGGCTGGGAGACGGCCCGGCCACCGTCGGTGAGCTCGCCGGGCCCACCGGCATGACCCTGACCGGGATGAAGAAGCACCTCCAGGTCCTCGAGGACGCCGGGCTCGTCGTCACCGAGAAGGTCGGCCGGACCCGGCAGTGCCGTCTCAGCGCCGCGCCACTCGACGACGCGATGGCGTGGATCAGCTTCTACCAACGGCTCTGGGCTCGTCGTCTGGACGGCCTCGACGCCTACTTCACCATGCGTACCGAACCGAGAGGACGGCCGGAATGACGTTGGAGATGCGAACGGCGCGCCAGTTGCCCGCCACGCCGGAAGAGGTGTTCGACGCCTACACCGACGCCGAGAAACAGAAGATCTGGTTCAGCATCCTCGACGAGACCCCGGGGATCGTGGAGATCGAGGTGGACCTGCGCGTCGGCGGCGTGCAGACCGCCGTGTGGGGGCCGAGCCCGGACGTGCTGTTCCGGGAGACGCAGACGTTCCTCGAGATCGACCGGCCGCACCGGCTGGTCACCGAGTCCGTCGGGGTCGGTCCGGACGGCCAGAGCATGACCACTCGCATCGAGGTGTCGTTCGAGGCCGCCGGCGGTGGCACGCTGATGACCGTGGTGCAGAGCGGATTCCCGGTGCCGGAGATCCGCGACTTCTTCGCCACCGAGGTGTGGGCCGGCGCGCTCGCCCGGATCGAGACGTACCTGATCCGCCGCCGGACGGCCGCCGATGTCTAGGGTCGCGGTGGTCGCCGCGGCCGCCGCAGTCGCCGCGGCCGTCAACCTGGCCGTCTACGCCGTCGGCCGCCTGGCCGGCGGATCCTTCCGGTTCACCTCGCCGTCCGGGCCGGCCGAGGTGGACGCGGTGACGGTCGCCGCGTTCAGTGTGCTGCCGCTTGTGATCGGCCTGACGGTGGTCGCGCTGCTCGCGCCGCGCGCGGCCTGGGTGGTCCGGGCCGCGTGGGTCGCCGGACCGTTACTGGCGGTCGTCACGATCGCCGGGATGACGCTCCCGGCCGACTTCGACACGATCAGCAAGGTCGGCCTGGCCCTGTGCCACCTGACCCTCGTCCCGATCATCGTCGTCGCGGTCACCGCCCTCGGCCGGCGCGCTCAGGACGCGGTGATCTTGCCGTAGACGTCCTTGGTGGTGATGCGGCCGTCGCGGATCCGGTACACGTCCAGACCGCGCAGGACCGTGCCGTCCGCGGCCGGGGGCCACTGCCATTCGCAGACCACCCGGTCGCCGGAGGCGAAGACGTCGCCGAGGTCCGGGCCTTCGCCGGGGCCGATCTGCCCGGCGAACACCTCGACGACCGCGTCCCTTCCGTGCACGGCGACGGCCGGGCCGTCCCAGGCGTTCGGGCGGTACACCACGTCGTCGTCGAGCGCGGCGGACAGCGCCGGCAGGTCACCGCGCAGCCAGGCGGCGTTGAACCGTTCGATCAGCTCCCGTGAATCCGTCACGGCGGGAACGGTAGTCGAAGCGGGCATCCCGCCGGGTCCTGGCGGGCCGTCGTGACAAGGTGGTTGAGCGATCGCTCAAAACGTGTAATCTTGAGTTTGAGCGATCGCTCAACCGTGACGTCGGCGTACCGGCGCAGGGAAGGAGGGTGACCTGATGCAGGGCCCCCGCATGGTGAGCGTCATCGAGCGCCGCCTCCTGGTGAACTACCGCACCGACCCGGAGATCACCGCCCGCCTGCTGCCCGCCCCGCTGCGGCCGCAGGTCGTCGGCGGGTGGGCGGTGTCCGGTCTCTGTCTGATCCGGCTCGGCGGCGTCCGGCCGGCGGCGATTCCCGTGCCGTTCGGTCTGCGCAGTGAGAACGCGGCGCACCGGATCGCCGTCGAGTGGGACACGCCGGACGGCGTCGAGCGCGGCGTCTACATCCCGCGCCGCGACACCGGTTCCCGGCTCACCGGCTGGGCCGGCGGCCGCCTCTTCCCCGGCCGGCATCACCGCAGCCGGGTCGGCGTCCGCGAGAGCGACGACGAGCTGCGGATCAACGTCGAGGACGACAGCACGGGGGTACGGGCCGAGGTGCACGTCCGCACGGCGGCCACCCTGTCGGGCAGCCGGCTGTTCACCGACACCGGGCAGGCGTCGGAGTTCTTCCGCTGTGGTGGCGCGGGATTCTCGACCACGCCGAACCCGGCCCGGCTCGACGGGGTGCGGCTGCTCACCCACGACTGGCGGGTCTCCCCGGTCGAGCTGGTCTCGGTGCGGTCCACGTTCTTCGACGACCCGGTCCGCTTCCCGCCGGGCTCGGCGATCGCCGACTGCGGGCTGCTGATGCGGGACGTCGCCGCCACCTGGGTTCCGCTGCCGCGGATGACGGTGCGGCCGGCCGGCGATCCCGTCACTGCCCCGGTCCGGTGAAGACGGTGATCGCCGGTGGCTCCGGCGCGCTCGGGCAGCGGATCGCCCGGGACCTGATCGGCCGGGGCGACGACGTGGTGGTGCTGAGCCGGTCGGCGGCGCCGGTCCGCTGGGGCCGCCACGTGCGCTGGGACGGGCGTACCGTCGGATCCTGGTCTGCGGAGCTCGCCGGTGCCGTCCTGATCAACCTGTGCGGTGAGCTGGTGTTCCGGCGGGCGACGCCGGCGAACATCGCGCTCCTGACCCGCTCGCGGACCGAGCCCAGCCGGGCGCTCGCGCAGGCGTGCGCGGGCCTCGACCGGCCGCTGCCGATGCTGGTGCAGATGAGCACGCTGGCGATCTACGGCGACGCCGGTGAGCCGGTGCTCGACGAGTCGGCGGCGCCCGCCGAGGGCCCGCCGCAGATGGCCGGCGTCGCGCGGGCGTGGGAGGAGGCCGCCGCCCAGATCACCGCGCAGCGCCGGGTCACGTTGCGCACCGGCATCGTCCTCGACCCGGGAACGCCCGCGTTCGACCGGCTGGCCGGCTTCGTACGGTGGGGTCTCGGCGGCACGATGGGCGGCGGCGGGCAGTGGATCAGCTGGCTGCACGTCGACGACCTGTGCGCGATCGTGCGCTCCTGCATCGACGAACCGGCCCTGTCCGGCGTCGTGCACGCGACCGCGCCCCATCCGGTGCGCAACCGGGAACTGATGGCCACGCTCCGCCGGGTGCTGCACCGGCCCGTCGGCCTGCCGAGCCCGGCGCTGGTGGTCCGTTTCGGATCGGTCTTCCTGGGCGCCGACCCGATGCTGGTGCTGACCGGCCGCCGGTGTGTGCCGGGCCGGCTGCTCGACGCCGGGTTCAGGTTCACCCACCCGGATCTGGAGTCCGCGCTGACCGACCTGGTCGACGGCCGGGCGGCGCCGGTCGGCACCGCCCGGTAGGGGAGTCAGGCGACGTGCTGCCACCAGGCGTCGATCTCCGGCGGGTTGTCCACGTCGACGCGCTCGCCGGGCCGGGGAACGGCCAGCCGGACACCGCGGGCCTTGGCCTCGCGCCACGTGCGCTCGGCCGGCTCGGACCAGTGGTGCGGCGCCAGGTCGAAGGTCGCCCAGTGCACCGGGATCATCACACCGCCGCGCACGTCGACGTGGGTGGCGACCCCGTCCTCGGGCACCATGTGGATGTCGGACCAGTCGTTGCCGTACGCCCCGACCTGCACCAGCGTGGCGTCGAACGGACCGTACGTCTCCCCGATCGCGGCGAAGCCGGGGAAGTAGCCGGTGTCGCCGGAGTAGAAGACCCGGCGGGTCGGCCCGTTGATCACCCAGCTGGCCCAGAGCGTCTCGTCACGGCTCAGCCCCCGCCCGGAGAAGTGCCGGGCCGGGGTGGCGATCAGTTCGAGGCCGGCGACCCGGGTCGACTCGTTCCAGTCCAGCTCGGTGATGCGGGACTCCGGCACACCCCAGCGCTCCAGGTGGGCGCCGATGCCGAGCGGCACCACGAACATGGTGGCCTGGAGGTCGGCCAGGATCTGGATGCTGGGCATGTCGAGGTGGTCGTAGTGGTCGTGGGAGATCACCACGGCGTCGATCGGCGGCAGGTCGCGCAGGCCGACCGGCGGCTGGTGCAGGCGGCGCGGCCCGGCCAGCGGCGTGGGGGAGCAGCGGTCGCTCCACACCGGGTCGAGCAGGACACGATGGCCCTCGATCTCCACCAGGGCGGACGAGTGCCCGTACCACGTGATGTGCAGCCCCTGCGCGTCGTCGCCGGGGGTGGCCGGGGCGAGCGGGACCGGCCGGTGCGGGCGGCGGGCGTCGCCGCCGGTGAAGGCGGCGACGGCGACGCGGGGCACCGCCGACAGTGAGATGCCGGTGGTGGTGGGCACGTTGTTGCGGAACCGGCCGCCGGAGAACTGCGGTGACGCCTCCATGCGGGCGCGGCGGGACCCGGTGGCCTTCCCGCCGATCTGTGCGGCGATGTTGAACCGGTTGTCCATGAGCGGGCGTCTCCTTCTGCTGGGCCTGTGTGTCCATCGGCCGGCGCGGCGGGACCGGTAGGCTGCACCAAATGTAGGCACTGATAACAATGTAGTCAACGCCCACAATGTGTTCGTCGCCTACATCACGCTAGGATGGGGATCATGAAAGCCCGCCCTTACCATCACGGAGACCTCCGCGCCGCCCTGCTCACGCTCGCCGAGGACACCCTGCGCGCCCGGGGCCCCGCCGAGCTGTCACTGCGCGAACTCGCCCGTGAGGCGGGGGTGAGCCCGGCCGCGCCCAGCCGGCATTTCCGGACCAAACAGGTGCTGCTCGACGCCCTCGCGGTGGAGGGCTTCCAGCGCCTCACCGCGGCGATGGACACCTCCCTCGACCAGGCCGGGGAGACCTTCGGACAGCGGTTGACGGCGCTCGCGCGGGCCTATCTGGGCTTCGCGGCCGCCAACGGCGCGCTGCTCGACCTGATGTACGGCCGCAAGCACGAGCCCGACGCCAGCGCCGAACTCCTCGCCGCCATGCACCGCCTGAAAGACCTGGCCACCGACCTGATCGCGGACGGTCAACGGCGCGGCGAGGTCCGCGACGGCGAGGTCGACCGGCTCTCGCTGCCGCTGTTCGTCGCACTCCAGGGGCTCACCCAGCTGACCGCGAGCGGCGGGTTCCCCGCCGACCAGATCGAGGCGGGCGTCGACGAGACGATCGCGTTCATCTTGCGCGGCTACGCCCCGGACGTCACCACCTGAGGCAGAGGTACGCCGTGGTGGCCCCCGAAACGCGCAAGAGGTCACCACGCCGCCCCGGGTGAGGCTCGGCGGCACCCCGCCCGGGTCGCGATCCCCGGGCCCGCCCGTCCCGTATTGACAGCGGGCGCTTCCCTGGAACCGATCACCGAAACGGGGAGGCGGGATGATGGAGAAGCAGAACCTCGCGGCGGCCGTGCAGGAGCTGGCGTGGGAGCTGGCTCGCCGGCAGGAGACCGGGGCACGGCGGATGGAGGTCACGTCGCCGTGGGAGCCCGGGCTCTCGCAGGAGCAGCGGCGGCAGGCGTGGCTGGCCACCCTGGCCGCGCTGGAGGCCGTGCAGGCCGAGGTCAGCCGGCAGACCGGATCAGCCGTGGAACAGGCCGTGCAGTACGGGGCCGGCCAGGCGGAGATCGCCGAGGCGGCCGGGCGGCAGCGGGCGCGCCGGCGCTGGCCGCGGCTCTTCGGCAGAGGGGGCGGCAGGGCCGGCCGCAGGGGCGAGACCGGCGCGGGCCTGGGGACACTGTCGGCTCACGGGCGGGCGGCGAGCAGCCGTCTCGACAATCTGCCGCCGGTGTAGCCGCCGCCCGGTCGGCACCGTGGCGCCGAAGGTCTCACACGGTACGCAGATCGAGGACGAACCACCGGGTCGAGCCGCCGTCGGTGCCGAACCACCAGACCAGGCCGTTACGGCTCTGTGCGTCGTTCGCGGCGGCGTCCAGCTCGACCGTCGTACCGGTGGAGATGTCGTGGACGAGCAGGCCCGCCGTGCCGGTGCTGCCGGACGCCGGACCGAGATCGGCCAGGATCTCGAAGCGGTCCAGGATCGCGACGTCGGGAACGGCGGCCCGGACCTCGCCGTCGGCGATCCGGCGGCGCTCCGACCCGTCCGGGCGCATCAGGTCGATGCGGGCCGGCTCGTCGCCGTCGAGGACGATCACGCGGCACCACGAGGGGCTGCACGCCGCGAACTCGGCACCGGCGGTGGGCACGGTGATCTCCCGGCCGGTGCTCATGTTGCGCAGCAGGGTGGCGCCGGTACCGCCACTGGCACCGTCGTCGAGCCACGGCCACGGCGCCGTCGTCCACTCGCCCTTCTCCCGGGTGACCTGTACGCGGCCGCCGGTCAACGCGACCGAACGCACCTCGGTGGTCGCCGGGTCGTCCGCCGCCCCGGCCGTCCAGTACACCCGGCCGGCATGGTGCACCAGGTCGTACTCGCTGCCGTGGAAGACCGCGTTGCCGACATCGCCGGTCAGGCGTCGGGCCGGGCCGCGACCCGCGGGGGCGGCGGCCCAGATCTGTGGTGGCCCGGCATCGGTGAACTCGGTCCAGACGACGTCGTCCCCGGCAGCCGTCACGTTCTGGAAGCGGGGATTCGCCGCGGCGTCCAGGCGGCGCAGTTCCCGTACCGTGCCGTCGGTGCCGCGGAGCAGCAGCCGCAAGAACCGGTTGTCGTTGCTGGTCGACACCCCGACCACGGTGGTGGTGTCGAGGAACAGCAGCGGGCGCAGCGGCAGGTCGGCGAGGGTGGCCCGTTCGGCATCGGGCCAGACCGCCGCCGCGGAGGCCGGTCCGGCGGTGGCGGGCGCGGCCGCCGGTTCGGGTTCGAACGGGCTGCCGGTCAGGACCAGGGCGCCCACCGCGCCGAGGGCGACGGCGACGGCGGCGAGGTCGCGTCTGCGGACGGTTCTCATTCGTACGGCCGCCGGGGCGCGGTGGTCTGCTGCCAGTCCGTCACCTCGAGGTACGGCACGTGGGCCTGGTTGACCGGGTCCTTCTCCACCCGGCTGCTCCAGACGCCGACGACCTGGACCCACGTGTCGACCGGCGCCTCGACGGTGACCCCGCCGGCCAGCCCCACCTTGATCGGGCGGCCGTCGGCGGCACAGCACGCCATGGTCATCCGGGTCAGCATCGGCCGTCCGTCCGGGCCGGTGCTGATGAAGCCGATGAGCCGCAGTCGGCGGCCGGCGAGGCTGCGGCCCTCGTCGAAGATCGCCCGGGTGCCGTAGTCCATCAGGCTGAGCGGTACCGGATCACCCGGGGGCAGCGGCGAGAACTCCGACTCGACCTGCGCGGAGGCCAGCGCGCTGCCGGCCTGCCCGGCGGCGTACGAGCCGAGCGCGGGCGGCGCGATCAGCAGGACGGCGAGCGCCGGCAGGATCAGCAGCCAGCCGGCCCGTGACTCGTGATGGTCGTGCCCGTGCCCCTCGTCACCGGCCCGCAGGTCGTAGTAGAGGGTCATCGTGGCCGCCACCAGCAGCAGCGTGCCCGCTCCGAGGAGGAACGGCTGCAGGCCCTCCTTGACGTAGCGCAGATACACGTCGGTGAGGCAGGCCTTCAGGATCGCCCCGCCGAGCAGCGCCATCACGATCGCCTGTGCCCGCCGGTTCACCAGACCACCGTCCCGATGCCGGCGCCGACCAGGACGGCCGCCACGAAGGTGGCCGGCGCGAACCGGGCGGCGAACCGCCGGCCGAACACGCCGGTCTGCATCGCGATCAGTTTGAGGTCGACCATCGGGCCGACCACCAGGAACACCAGTCGCGAGGTCAGCGAGAACTGGGACAGGGAGGCGGCGACGAACGCGTCCGCCTCGCTGCAGATCGACAGCAGGACGGCCAGGACGGCCAGCGCGAGCACGGACAGCAGCGGGTCGGCGGCCAGGGTCTGCAGCCAGGACTCGGGCACGGCGACGTTGATGGTGGCGGCGGCCGCCGCGCCGATGACGAGGAAGCCGCCCGCGTGCATCACGTCGTGCCGGCAGGCCGCCCAGAACGCCCGGGCCTGGGACGTGTCGTCGAGATCGGACCGGCGCGGCAGCCGGATCCACTCGGTCCGGCCCAGCCGCAGCCACAGCCATCCCATCGCGACCGCGACGATCAGACTCGCGGCGGCCCGTGCGGCGACCATCTCCGGGTCGCCGGGGAAGGCGACGGCGGTCGCGGTCAGGACGATCGGGTTGATCGCCGGGGCCGCCAGCAGGAAGGCCAGCGCCGCGGCCGGTGTCACGCCCCGCCGGATCAGCGAACCCGCGATCGGTACGCTGCCGCACTCGCAGCCGGGCAGGACCACTCCGGCGAGACCCGCCACCGGCACCGCCGCCACCGGATGGCGGGGCAGTGCCCGGGCCCAGAAAGACCGTGGCACGAATACCGCGATCACCGCGGACAACACGACTCCGAAGACCAGGAATGGCATCGCCTGAACCATTACCGAGACGAACACGGTGGTCCAGGTCTGCAGTCCGGGACCGGACACCAGAGTGGCGAGCGGATTCCGTAGGGCGACGAGCAGGAGGAGCAGGATGGCCAGCCCTTCCACGGCGCCGGGGCGCCATGGTCGGGTAGTGGCCGCCACGTCGATGGTGGAATTCGACAATGCATTTTCCATTCCGGGGGGAACGACAGTCACGGCCGTCGATCAACTTACCGGATATCGGCGCCGGTGCAAGATGCCCGGCCATTGTCGACAAATGCTCAACTGTTTATATGCGCAGAATGCCATTCAAAAAGCAATCGATATCTGGCGATATGCGCAATATCGCATGGCGTAATCAGCCGATCACATTCAGGTGATGATCCTCTTGGCCCGGTGCCCTTCATGGATTACGTTCGGGCTGAGCCGTCGATGACACGGGGAGTGAGATTGGTCCGATATCTACAGCCGCGCGTGGAGGGTGACCTGCGGTCCCTGCTGGACGATCACCCGTGGCTCCACCAGGTGGCCGGCGCACTCGGATCCCCGCTCAACCTGGTGCTCCCCGATCAGGTGGCGCGCAACGCCGAGCGGTTCCGGGAGGTGTACCGCGCGCATCACCTCAGCGGCGGCATCTACTTCGCACACAAGGCGAACCGGTCGTCCGCGCTGATCCGGGCGCTGGCCGGCGTCGGCGGCGGCGCCGACGTGGCGTCCCTGGGCGAGTTGCAGCACGTGCTCGCCGCCGGGTTCGCCCCGGAACGGATCATGGCCACCGGGCCGAAGAGCCGGGAGTACCTGTGGCTGGCCGCACGGGCCGGAGTGATCGTCAACGCCGACTCCGTCACCGAACTGTCCGATCTGGCCGGTATCGTCGCGGCGCACGCCCTGCCCCGGGTCCGGGTGATGGCGCGCCTGTCCGGATTCGCCACCACCGGGACCACGGTGCTGTCCCGGGCGAGCCGGTTCGGCACACCCGCGACCGGCACGGCCCCGCTCTGGGACGTCCTGGCCGAGCACCGCGACCGGCTCGATCTCCTCGGTGTCGCCTACCACCTGGACACCGTCGGGCTTCCGGAGAAGGCGGCCGCGCTGGACGGCTGCCTGTCCGCCATGGACGACGCCGGCCGGCACGGGCTGAACCCGCGGGCGATCGACATCGGCGGCGGGTTCGGCATGAACTATCTGGCCGACGCCGGCGAGTGGGAGTCCTGGACCAGCGAGCTGACCGCGGCGGTGCTCGGCCGGCGTCCGCCGCTGACCTGGAACGGGCACGGGTACGGGCTGCGCAACGAGGGCGGCACGGTGCGCGGCACCCTCGGCGTGTACCCGGCCCACCGGACCGTCGCCGGGCCGGACTATCTGGACCGGCTGCTGCGCACCGAGTCCACCGCACACCGCCGGCCGCTGGGCGAACTGGTGCTCGACCACCTCTACGAGCTGTACGTCGAGCCCGGCCGGGCGCTGCTCGACCAGTGCGGGGCCGTGCTGCTGCGGGTCGAGGACGTCGGCGACGACGGGCGGGGCGAGACCCTGGTGCGGGTCGCGGGCAACGGCACCGACGTCGGGCTGGAGCAGCACGGCGTACTGATGGATCCGCTTCTCGTGCCCCGCGGCACGCCCGCTCCCGGTGGGCCGGCCGGGGTCTATCTGACCGGGAACCTGTGCCTGGAGGCCGACCTGATCACCCGTCGCAAGGTGTTCCTGCCCAGCCGGCCGCAGCCCGGTGACCTGCTGGCCTTCGCGAACACCGCGGGCTACCTGATGGACTTCAGCGCCGGTGCCGCGCTGATGCAGCCCACCGCCCGGACGATCGCCGCCTACCGGTCCGGCGACGCCTGGCGGTGGTGCCTGGACGACCGGTACTGGCCCGTGACGGGCCGGGAGGGGACAAGGTGAGGTACGACAGCGTCACCGACATGATCGGCGACACGCCACTGGTGCGCATCGACGCGGCGGTGCACGGTCTTCGCAACATCGACCTCTACGCCAAGATGGAGCTGTTCAACCCGTTCGGATCGGTCAAGGACCGGGCCGCGTGGAACATGGTCCGGCACCGGCTGCCGGGCGCGGCCGGGCGCGGCGAGACCGTGGTGGAACTCTCCAGCGGCAACACCGCCAAGGCGCTCGCGGTGATCGCCGGCATGCACGGGCTGCCGTTCCGCAGCGTCACCAACCGGATGCGGGTGCCCGAGATCAAGGACCTGCTGCTGCTGCTGGGCGCCCAGATCGACGAGCTGCCGGGCCGGTCGGAATGCCTCGACCCGACCGACACCGACGATCCGTTGACCCGGATGTACCACGCCGTGTCCGCCGACGGCGCCGGTTACCTGCACACCGACCAGTACTTCAACGATCTCAACGTCCAGGCGCACGTCCACGGCACCGGACCGGAGATCATCGCGGATCTGGACGGCCGGGCACCGGACTACTTCATCGCCTGCGTCGGCACCGCCGGCTCGTCCAGCGGGGTGGCGCGGGTCCTGCGTGCCCACGACCCGGCGGTCACCGTCGTCGGGCTGGTGGCCGAGAAATCCGACTTCATCCCCGGCATCCGCGACATCGACGAGGTGCACGAGGTCGGGCTGTTCGACCCCGGCACCTACGACGTCATCGAGGCGATCAGCTCCGACGAGGCGATCGACGGGCTGCTCACCCTGGTACGCCGCTGCGGCACCCTGGCCGGCCCGACCGGGGGCGGCGCCTACCAGGGCGCGGTCCGCTACCTGCGCGGGATCGACGCCGGCCTGACCGGACGGCGGACCGCGGTGTTCATCGTCTGCGACCGGGTCGAGAGCTACCTGAGCTACCTGCGGGACCGCCGTCCCGAGTTGTTCCGGCAGCCGGCCCGCGCGAACTCGGTGCACAGTCTCACCGGCGACGAGCTGGCGGCGGCGCCTACTCTCGACGTGGCGGCCGCGCAGGCCTGGATCGACGCGGAACAGCCGCTGATCGTGGATCTGCGCAGCCCGTTCGCCTACCGCGCGCTGCACATCGACCGGTCGATCAACATCGTCGACGACCGGTTCGGCGAGATGCTGCACGGTGGGCTGCCCTTCAGCCGGCGGCAACCGGTCCTGCTGGTCTGCCCGGTGGGGGAGAAGTCCGCGCGGTACGCCGCCCTGCTGACCCGGATGGGCCACCCGGACGTGCGGTCGCTGACCGGTGGGGTGATCGCCTGGCGGGACGCCGGAGCCACCCTGGTACGGGACTGAGATGGCCCGCCACAACCACGGCACGGCCTTCCCGGACGAGCTGCGCACCTGGCAGGCGGGGCTGCGCGACCAGTTCCCGATCATCGTCGCCAATCCGGGTACGGCCTACCTGGACAGCGCGGCCACCTCGCAGAAGCCACAGGCCGTGCTGGACGCGGTGATGGGGTATCTCACCACCGGGAACGCCAACGCCGGCCGGGGCACGTACCCGTGGGCGAACCGGACCACCGCCCTGGTGCAGGAGGCCGGGCTGCGGGTGCGGCGGTTCCTCGGCGACCCGGAGCCGGACCGCTCCGGGGTCCACTTCGTCAGCGGCACCACCGAGGGCCTGCGGCTGATCGCCCGTGACTGGCTGGTGCGGCACCTGCGCGACGGCGACGAGATGATCGTGCCGGCGGCTGACCACACGGCCAACGCCCTGCCCTGGCGCGAGGCGGCCGGTCAGCTGGCCCGGGAGGGCGTCACCGTCCGGATCCGCGAGATGCCCTACGACGCGGCCCGCGACTACGACCACCGGGCGCTGCCGGCTCTGGTCACCGGGCGCACCCGGTTCATCGCGGTCACCCACGTGCACCACGTCTACGGCGGTGACATGAACATCCAGCGGATCCGTGCGGCGGCCGGCCCGGACGTGGTGATCTGCCTGGACGCCGCGCAGGGTGTGGGGCATCTGCCGCTGTCGGTGGCCGATCTGGACGTGGACTTCGTGGTCTTCTCCGGGCACAAGGCGATGGCGTTGCCCGGCACCGGTGCGATCTGGGCGGGCAACCGGCGTGGTGCCCGGTTCGTCCCCGGCGGCTGGGCGGGCACCCCCAACACCAGCGGCATCGTGAGCCTGGCCGCCGCGCTGGACTGGCTGGAGCAGGCCGGTGTCGAGCGGATCGCCCGCTGGACGGTGGCCCTCGGCGCCCGGCTCACCGACGGGCTGCACCGGCTGCCCGCCTACGAGGTACTCGGCTGTCAGCGCAGTCTCGAGGCCGGGTCGCCGGTGCAGCAGCGGCATGGCATCGTCACCTTCCGCCATCACCGGATCGGCTCCAACGATCTCGGTTTCATCCTGGCGGCGGAGGGCTTCCTGGTCCGGGCGGACGGTCACTGCCAGGCCGAGGGGGGCGAGAAGACGGCATCGGTACGGGTGAGCGTGCACGCGTACAACACGGTGGAGGAGATCGACCGCCTGCTGGAACTGCTGCGCCGGCTCGACACGGAAGGTTGAGCACCTCACCCTTATTGAAAACGACTTCCGTTAGAGTGGGCGGCGCTGATCTTCTGCCGGCCCGTACTCCCGAGGTTGTCGATGGCATCGTCGCCCCCCGCTGTGCCCGTTCTCGACCGGACGGCCGTCGACCGCTGGCGCCGGGCGTGGGACGAGGTCATGGCCGGCTTTCTGCCCGGCGCGGCCAGCTTCGAGCACGTGCTGCCGGCTGTCGTCGAGGCGGTGTGCGGCGGGGCTCCGCGACGGATCCTGGACCTCGGTGGCGGTCCGGGGGTCTTCGCCGAGCGGATGGCCGGCCGTTGGCCGGGCGCCGAGGTCGCGATGATGGATCTGGACCCGGTGCTGCTGGCGCTCGCCGGCGCCGGTGCCGACGGCCGGGTCCGCGTGCACCGTGGTGACCTCACGTCGTCGTGGTGCGGCGAAGTCGGTCCGGACGGGCCGTACGACCTGCTCACCATCGTCATGACCATCCACTACCTGACCCCGGGCCGGGCGCTGGCCCTCTATCGGGCGGCCCGTTCGGTGCTGCGTCCCGGCGGCCTGCTGATCGTCGCGGACCTGATGCCCGAAGCCGGCCTCGACCGGGTGACGGGGTCGCTGCCGCCCGCCGCCGGGCTCGCCTGGGAGCGCTGGTGGGACGAAGTGCGGGCCGACGGGGCGTTGCGGCAGTTGCTCGACGAACGACGGGCGGTCTTCGCCGGCCGGGTGCCGGCCGAGTTCACCCCGCCCGCCGACTGGCATCGCTCCGCCGCCCTGCGATCCGGTTTCGAGCAGGCCGGCGTCGTCTGGCGGTGGGGTGCCCACGCCGCTCTGGCGGCGATCGCCTGACCGGTGCCGAACATATCGTCACTTTGCGATTAGACGATAACTTTTGACAATGATTATCGTTCCACTCCTCAGCGACAGCAGGAGTGAAACCGATGAAACACCCCCCTCGTCCGGTCCGGATCGCGGCGCTCGCCGCCCTCATCACCGTGATGGCCGGTTGCGGCTCCGCGACCGCCGAGCCCGCCGGATCCACATCGGCCGGCCCGAAGCTCGCCGTCGTCGCCACCACCCCCGAGGTCGCCGACTTCGTCCGCAACATCGGCGGCGATGACGTCGCCGTCACCCAGATCATCAAACCCAACGTGGACCCGCACGACTACGAGCCGACACCCGCCGATCTCCAGGCCATCGCGAGCGCGAAGCTGGTCGTCAAGAACGGTGTGGGCCTGGAGGAATGGCTCGACCGCACGATCGAGTCCGCCGGGTTCACCGGCACGGTCGTCGACTCCAGCCAGGATGTCACCCTGCGCGAGGGCGGTCACCACGAGGAGGAGGGCGCGGAACACGCCGAGGAGGAGGGCGAGGAGCACGACCCGCACATCTGGCACGACCCCCGCAACGCCAAGCTCATGGTGACGAACATCCAAAAGGGTCTCGCTGCGGCCGAACCGGCCAAGGCGGAGACGTTCGCGAAGAATCTCGCCACCTACAGCGCCGAGCTCGACAAGCTGGACGCGGACAACACCGCCGCCTGGGCGAAGATCGGCAAGGCCGACCGGAAGCTGGTCACCAACCACGACGCCTTCGGCTACTACATCGCCCGCTACGACCTCGAGTTCGTCGGCTCGGTCATCCCCAGCCTGGACACCTCCGCCGAACTGTCCGCGGCCCAGCTCACCGACCTGGTCGCGAAGATCAAGGCGACCGGCACGAAGGCGATCTTCGCGGAGAGCTCACTGCCGCCCAAGACGGCCGAGGCCATTGCCCAGCAGGCCGGCGTCAAGGTCGTGGCCGGCGAGGACGCACTGTTCGGCGACAGCCTCGGCGCGCCCGGCAGCCCGGAGGGCACCTACCTCGGCGCCGAGCGGCACAACACGCAGGTCATCGTCGACGCGCTGGCCGGCTGACATGGCGGCCGCCGCCCTGCGCCTGGCCGGGGTCAGCGTGGGCTACTCGGGCAGACCCGTGGTCACCGGCGTCGACCTCGAACTCAGGCCCGGGCAGCGGCTCGCCCTGGTCGGCCCGAACGGCGCCGGCAAGTCCACCCTGATCAAGTCCGTGCTCGGACTCGCCGAGATCATCGACGGCAGCGCCACCGTCCTGGACCGGGCACCGGCCCACGCCCGCGCGTTCACCGGATACGTGCCACAGACCGGCAACCTCGACCCCGACTTCCCGGTCAGCGCACGCCAGGTGGTGATGATGGGCCGCTACCGGCGGCTCGGCTGGTGGCGGCCCGCCCGCGCCGCCGATCGCCGCGCCGTCACCGAGGCCCTCGACCGGGTCGGGCTCGCCGACCGGGCCGGCCTCCGGTTCGGCCTGCTCTCCGGTGGTCAGCGCCAACGGGTGCTGCTGGCCCGCGCGATCGCCGCCCAGCCACGGCTGCTGCTGCTCGACGAGCCGTTCAACGGCGTCGACGCGGTCAGCCAGGAGGCGATCGTGCGGGTGCTGCGGGACCTGTCCGCCGCCGGGACCGCACTGGTGATCAGCACCCACGACCTCGCCGTCGCCCGCGATCTCGCCGACCTGGTCTGCCTCGTCAACGGGCGGCAATGGGCGGTGGGCACGCCCGGCGAGACCCTCACGGCCGGGCCCCTGCGGCAGACGTACGGCAGCTCCGCCATCGATCTGGCCGACGGCCGGATGGTGCTGGTCGAGCCGTGATCGAGCCGTTCGCCGTACCGTTCATGGGCCGTGCCCTCACCGAGATCGCCCTGCTGGCGCTGATCTGTGGCCCGGTCAGTGTGTTCGTCTTCGTCCGCCGGCTGTCGTTCGTCTCCGACGCGCTCACCCACACCGTGTTCCCCGGCGTCGTGATCGGCTTCGTCGCCGGCGGCATGGACGGCCTGTTCACCGGCGCTCTCGTCGCCGCCCTGCTGACCGCCGGGGTGCTGACCGTGCTGACCCGTGGCGCAAGGCTCACCGACGACGCGGCCACCGCGGTCGTGCTCACCGCGATGTTCTCGATCGGCGTCGTCCTGGTGTCGCGGCGCACGTCGTACACCTCCGATCTGACCGCCTTTCTCTTCGGCCGCCTGCTGACCGTGACGCCGCGGCAGATCGCCGAGACCGCCGTCCTCGCCGCGGTGATCCTCGTGGCCCTGGCGATCGGCTGGCGGGCCTGGTTGTTCCGCGCCTTCGACCCGGCCGGAGCCGCCGCGGCCGGGCTGCGGATCGGCCGGCTGGACCTGTGGCTCAACGTCGTGCTCGCGCTGGTGGTGGTCGCCGCGGTCCGTGCGGTCGGCACGATCCTCGTGGTCGCCCTGCTGATCATCCCGGCCGCGGCCGCCCGGATGGTCACCGACCGGCTCGCGGTGATGGCCCTGCTCGGCACCGGCCTCGTCCTGGCCGCCGGATACACCGGGCTCCTGCTGAGCTGGACCGCGTCGCTGCGCTACGGGGTGGCGCTGACCGCCGCCTCCGCCGTGGTCCTGGCCCTCGTTCTGGCCTATCTGCTGCTCCTGCCCGTACGCCGGTGGCGTGACCGGGCCCCGGTGGAGAGGACGTCCCCGCATGAACTGGTGGGATGACGTGATGCACCGCGCCGTCGCCGAGGTGATCCTCGCCGGCGCCCTGACCGGCCTGATCGGGGTGCAGGTGGTGGTACGGCGGCTGTCGTTCTTCACCCTGGCCCTGACCCACGCCACCTTCCCCGGTGTGGTGGCCGCGTCGATCATCGGGGTGAACCTGCTGCTCGGGGGAGTGGTGACCGGGGCGGTCGTCGCGCTGGGCGTGGCCGCGCTGACCCGGCGCCGCGGGCAGGACGCGGCGGCGGCCACCGGGGTACTGGTGTCCGGCGGCTTCGCGCTGGGTGCCGCACTGGTGGCCACGCAGAGCGGATTCAGCCGCGACCTGTCGTCGTTCCTGGTCGGCTCGATCCTCACGGTCAGCGCCGGGGACCTGGTGAGCACCGCCGGTGTGCTGGCCGTCGTCGCGATCGTCCTGCTGGTCTGCGCCCGCCCCCTGCTGTACGCCGGATTCGACCCGGTCGGTGCCCGCGCCGCCGGCATCGCGGCCGGCGGATGGGACGTGGTGCTGCTGCTGACGATTCAGCTGGTCGTGGTCGCCGTCGTGCCCGCCGTCGGCACCATCCTCGCGCTGTCGCTGATCGTCGCCCCGGCCGCCGCCGCACGCCTGTGGTCCGACCGTCTACCGGTGATGACCGCCCTCGCCGTCCTGTTCGCCGTCGGGAGCGGCCTGGCCGGGCTCTTCGCCTCCAGCCGGTGGAACCTCGCCGCGGGCGCGAGCATCTCGCTGGCCGCGACCGCCGTGCTGGCGATGTCGTGGGGCCTGCAGCGGCTGACCGCGACCGTGTCGGCGGCGCGGGCGGTGCCGGCATGAGCGCCGAACCGGTGATCCAGCCGACCGACCTCGACCGTGCGGTCCTGGTCCTGCGGGGCATGGCATACCAGCACCGCCTGCACATCCTGCTGGTCCTGCGCGCCGGGGAGGCGACGCCGGCGGGCCTGAGCGAGATCGTGCCCGCGCATCCCACCGCGATCTCGCATCACCTGCGGCACCTCACCGACGCCGGACTGATCCAGCGCCGGCGGCGGGGGCAGCGGGTCTACTACTCGCTGCCGAGTGAGTCGACGGGCCGGCTGATCGACGGCATCCTCGACTTCGTCACCGGCGGCGGGCACAAGGGCCCGGCCGGCCGGTGAGCGATGTCGTCACCGGCGGCGGGCACCCGGGCCCGGCCGGCCGGTGATCGATCAGACGGTGGTCAGCTCGGCCGCGCCGAACGAGACGGCGAAGCGTTTGCACCAGATGCTGACGCTGCGGAAGTCGGCCGGGTCGACTCCGGCGTCCAGCCGGTACACCTGGTCGCCCTGGTTGCCCTTCAGTTTGCCCAGCTCGGCGTACCGCCCGTCGTCGAAGACCCGCCACCCGGCGGTGCCGGTGCGGACCCGCTGGTCGGAGAGCCACACCCGCAGATCCGGGCCGTCACTGGTGTCCAGTCCGGCGATCTCCAGCTGGTGGCTGCCGTCCGGGTTGAGTACCAGCCGGGCTTTGCCGGTGGTGTCGTGCTCATGGGTGATGAAGGTGCCTTCGGCGATGACCACCGCGGCGACCGGAGCATCGCGAGGTGCGGCGGCCTGGCTGGACGGCGGTGACCCGGCGGACGGCTGGGCCGCGGCGGACGGCTGTGGCCCGGCGGACGGCACGACGGACAGCGCGTCGGTCACGACCGTGTCGGTGAACAGTCGCCACGGCGCGAACCAGTAGAGCGCGCCCGCTCCACCGATGCCGAGTACCGCGATGACGATCCAGGAGGCGGGTTTTCTGAGAAGGCGGCGAATCACGGGTTCAGTCAAACCGCCCGGCGGGCCGATCACCAGGCCGGACGGCTTACGAAACGCTTACGGCGGCCCGGCCGCGGGTCACCCCACCGCCGCGCTGATCGGGAACGTCACGCCGGTGAGCTGCTCGGAGACCGTCCACAGACGCTGCTGGACCGCTCGGTCGTGGGAGGCGGGGCTGGAGGCGACCGGCTTCGGATATCCCCGGATCTCCCAGCGGTTGCCGGGACCGTAGTACTGCCCGCCCACGACGGCCGGGTCGGTGGCGGCGCGCACGGTGGGCAGAGCGCCCATCGCGGCCTTCTGGGTGAGCAGCGGCGCGAGCCAGCCGGCGGCGACGCGGACCACGGGGGGCGTGTTGCGGGCGAGTTCGGTGTCGGACATGCCGGGGTGGGCGGCGACCGCGAGGGTGGTGCCGTGCGGTGCGAGCCGGCGCTGCAACTCGTACGTGAACATCAGGTTGGCGAGTTTGGCCTGGCCGTAGGCGCCGGACCGGCTGTACGAACGCTCCCACTGGAGGTCGTCGAAATGGATGGCGGCCCGGATGCGGTGGCCGGTGCTGCTGACCGTCACGACGCGGGAGCCGGGAACGGGCAGCAGCCGGTCCAACAGCAGGCCGGTCAGGGCGAAGTGTCCGAGATGGTTGGTGCCGAACTGGAGCTCGAAGCCGTCGGCGGTGGTCTGCCGCGGGGTGTACATCACGCCCGCGTTGTTGATGAGCAGGTCGATGCGCGGGTGGGCGGCGCGCAGGTCGGCCGCGGCGGACCGGATCGAGTCCAGAGAGGCCAGGTCGAGGGCCTGGACGGTGACGTCGCCGGTGATGCGGGCGGCCGCCTGCCGGCCCTTCTCGACATCACGGACGGCCAGGACCACCGTCGCCCCGCGTGCGGCGAGCATCCGGGCGGTCTCGAAGCCCAGTCCGGTGTTGGCGCCGGTCACGATCGCCACCCGGCCGTGCTGGTCGGGGATGTGCTGCTCGGTCCAGTCGGCACTCATCACGCACTCCTAAGAAACCATCGGTCTGTTATGTGCCCAACGTAAGAGACCGGCGGTCTGCTGTCAAGGTACCGGCGGTCTTTAAGTTAGGGTGACGGCGTGACATTTCAGCGGGCGCGCAGCGAGGAGCAGCGGGAGATCCGCCGGCGGGCGATCCTGGACACGGCGGCGGCCATGCTCGACGAGATGCCCGTGGCCGACCTCAGCCTCAACGAACTCAGCCGGCGCGTGGGCCTGGCCAAATCGAACGTCCTGCGGTATTTCGAGTCGCGCGAGGCGGTGCTGCTCGAACTGCTGGACGCCTTCCTGGGGAGCTGGCTCGCCGAGCTGGCGGACCGGCTGGCCGAGGGCGTCGAGGCGCAGGCGACCCCGGAGGTACGGGCCGGTCAGCTGGCCGAGATCCTCAGCCGGTCACTGGCCGAGCGGAAGGTGCTCTGCGACCTCTTCGGCGCGCAGGGTGGCGTCCTGGAGCACAACGTCTCGGTCGAGGTGGTCAAACGGCACAAGCGCGCCTCCCTGGCGAGGCTCGAGGCCATGGTCGATCTCGTACTGTGTCACCTGCCGGAACTCGGCGGCGGCGCGCAGCTGTTCTGCCTGCTGAGCCTGGTCTCGGCGGGTGCCCTGTCGGCGTACGTCCCGCCGCCACCCAGCGTCCTCGCCGCCTACGCCGACGAACCGGCCCTCGCCGTGATCCACATGGATCTCCGCGACGCCCTGCGGGCCGCCCTCGCCGCGGCGCTCGTGGGCGTGCTGCCCCGCGCCTGAGTCCGGGCGGCCGAAATGCGGCGCCGGCCGCGGGCCGTCCGTGATCGTGGTGACAGCGGGCGGGCGCGGGACGGCCGATCGGGCATGCTGGGACGGGTACGACGACGAGAGGGGTGCGCGATGGCGTCGGAGAAGGCGGTTCTGGCCGGTGGCTGTTTCTGGGGGATGCAGGATCTGATCCGCAAGCGTCCCGGGGTGCTGTCGACACGCGTCGGCTACACCGGTGGCCACGTGGAGAACGCCACCTACCGCAATCACGCCGGGCATGCGGAGGCCATCGAGATCGTCTTCGATCCGGCGGTCACGTCGTATCGGGAGGTGCTCGAGTTCTTCTTCCAGATCCACGACCCGACCACCCTGAACCGGCAGGGCAACGACATCGGCGACAGCTACCGCTCGGCGATCTTCTACGACGGCGACGAGCAGAAACGGGTCGCCGAGGACACCATCGCCGACGTGGACGCCTCCGGTCTGTGGCCGGGCCGGGTCGTCACCGAGGTGACCGCGGCGGGCCCGTTCTGGGAGGCGGAGCCGGAGCACCAGGACTACCTGGAGCGCATCCCGAACGGCTACACCTGCCACTTCCCCCGGCCGGACTGGAAGCTTCCCCGCCGTACCCGATGAGGCTCGACCCGGCGGTGGCCGCGGCGACATCGGTCGTGTCGTCGCTCGGTCTGGTGGCCGACGAGGCGATCGTCCTGCAGCAGTCGAACCGGATCACGATGCGGCTGCTGCCCTGTGACGTGCTGGCCAGGGTGTCCCGGGCGGGGCACCGGGCCGCCCGGTTCGAGATCGAGATGGCGCAACGGCTGGTCGCCGCGGGCAGCCCGGTGGCGGGCCCGGACCCGCGTGTGGAGCGGCGTGCCTACGAGTGCGACGGCTACGTGGTCACCCTCTGGAGTCATTGGGAGCCGGTGGCCGGCGAGATCGCGCCGGCCGACTACGCCGGGGCACTCGGCCGGCTGCACGCGGGCATGCGGACCCTCGACGTCCCGGTGCCGCATTTCACCGACCGCGTCGAGCGGGCCCGGCGGCTGGTGGCCGACCGGGACCGGACGCCCGACCTGGCCGAGGAGGACCGGGACCTTCTCGGCTCGATGCTGCGGCGGCTGCCCGCGGCGGTCGGCGGCCGTGGCCGGCCGGAGCAGATCCTGCACGGCGAACCGCATCCGGGCAACGTGCTGCTGACCGGGAGCGGTCCGCTCTTCATCGACCTGGAGACGTGCTGCCGGGGACCGGTCGAGTTCGACCTGGCACACGCACCCGAGGAGGTCGGCGAGCACTACCCGGGTGCCGACCCCGACCTGCTGCGCGACTGCCGCATGCTCATGCTGGCGATGATCACGGCGTGGCGCTGGGACCGCGACGACCGGCTCCCGGACGGTCGCCGGCTCGCCGCCGAGTGGATCAGCCGGCTCCGGCGGTGACCGCAGGCGGTGGATCAGCCTGATCCGGCGGTGACCGCACGCGCGGTGGCAGCACGCCCCGGGGCCCCGGCCATGCACGGTGGACCGGCCGGGGTGGAACCCACCGCCTAAGGTCATCGACATGGTTGGATCCGGCGAGCCGGGTCCCCGACGATGACGCAGAGGTGGCGGGTCAGATGAAATTCGGGCTGTACGGTCTGCATCGCGATCGCAACGTCGACCCCGCCCTCCTGGTGCGGCGGGCCAGGTTGGCGGAGGAGGCGGGCTTCGAGTCGCTGTGGGTGGGCGACCACATCGCGCTTCCCGCCGGGGAGGGCAATCCACCCCGGCTGGAGGCCATGGTCGCGTTGACCTACCTGGCGGCGGTGACCAGCCGGGTGCGCCTCGGGGTGGGACTGATCGTGCTCCCGCAGCGTCAGCCGGTGCTGCTGGCCAAACAGCTCACCTCGCTGGACGTGCTGTCCGGTGGCCGGCTGACCGTCGCCGTCGGGGCGGGCTACGTCGAGCCGGAGCTGAACGCGATGGGTGTGTCGCTCGCCGAGCGGGGCGCGCGGACCGATGAGTACCTGGCGGCGATGCGGGCGCTGTGGGCCGCCGAGCCTTCGTTCGCCGGCCGGTTCGTGTCGTTCTCCGGTGTCGTTCAGCACCCGTCGCCGGTCCAGCGCCCGCATCCGCCGATCGTGGTCGGAGGTCACTCCGCCGCCGCGTACCGCCGGGCGGTGCGGCAGGGGAGCGGCTGGTACGGCTGGGGTCTGGATGCCGACCAGACCGGGCAGGCGCTGGGCGTCCTGGCCGAGACCGCCCGCGACGGCCGGCGGCCGGCGGACCTCGGCGACCTGGAGATCACCATCACGCCACCCGGGCCGCCTGACCTCGACACCGCCCGCCGGTACGCCGACGTGGGCGTGGACCGGCTCATCATCGAACTGGAAGGCATCGACGACGACGCCGTCGAGGGTGTGATCACCTCCGTGGGGGAGACCCTGATCGGCCGGGTCTGACCGCCGGGTCGCCCGGGGTCAGCCGGCGAGTGCCAGCCGCGTGGCGTCCACGAAGGTCCAGAACGCCGGCAGGGTGGAGGATCCGCGCCCGGCGCGGGTGTTGACCCCGAACATCCGCGTCCGCAGCGGCGTGGTCAGCTCCAGTTGTGCGCCGGCGCCGCGCAGGGTGCGGTTGACGAGGTTGGCCGGGTCGTCGCCGTTGAGGGCCGGCACCCCGGCCGCGTCGATCGCCTGGACGCCGGCGGCCAGGTACGCCTCGATCAGCGCGGCCTTGAGACCGGTGTCGCGCCCGCCGACGAGCACGGCGGCGGTGGTGTCGGGCAGTCCCGCCTGAGCCGGCGAACAGCCGTGCAGCGACACCGCCCGGCGGCTGCCCGCGACCGTGGCCAGCGCCACCGGGTCGTCGCAGTGCGACGAGGTGACGTGCAGCCCGGCGTTCCCCGACGAGCGGAGCCCCTCGAACATCCAGTAGTCGTAGACGGCGCCGCCGGTGGCACCCCCGGCCGGGTGATAGCCCGCGACGGCGAGGCAGAGCTCGGACGTGCCGGGCTCGATGCCCCCGCCGTGCAGCGCGACGACGACGGTGTCCGGGTAGTCGCCGCCGGCCGTCTCGCTGTCGTCCAGCGCCGCATGCCGCCGGAAGCGCCGGGCGTAGTCGACCCCTTCGGCGAGGGCCGGGTCGGCGTAGAGCGCGGTGTTCGACGGATAGGTGTCCGCGCCGTGGGCCGGCCGGGCACCGGCGGCGACCAGGGGCGGTATCGCGACCGCACCCACGGCGGCCAGGATGCTGCGACGGCTGAGCACGGACACGGAACCCCCCGATTGTCGTATCGACATCGAATGATTCCACACCGGTCCGGGCGCCGGGTGGATTCGCCGACGTGCTCGTGGACGGTCGGCCCTGGGCTATTGACGGGCTCCGATCGCGCACTGCTTCCCGATGTGGACGGAATCGTCATGGAAATGTCATACAGGTGAGGGCGTACCGCCGTCCCTCCGGGGAAACGTGGTAGTCATGAGTGTCGTTCCGGTCATTGATGAGCATGACAACGGCAACAGCGTGGCGAATGTCGTGGGTGATGCCCGGATCGTGGTGCGCCACATGGCCGGCGCCTCCGTCGTCCGGGTCGTCGGGGACGTCGACCTGGCGGTGGCCGGCCGGCTGCGGGCCACGTTCGAGTCGGCGCTCGCGATGGATCCCTGGATCATCGTGGATCTGCGGCGCACCGAAGCCGTCGACTCCGTCGGGCTGGGCGTATTGCTCGCCGCCCGGCAGGCGGCCCGCCGGCGATCCGGTGATCTCGTGCTGGCGGCCGCTCCCGCGTATGTCGTGTCGGTGATCCGGGCCGCCCGGCTCGGCGCGGTCTTCCCGATGTTCGACACCGTGCCGCAGGCGATCACCTATGCGCTGAGGTCGGCCGCCGACCACGGTTGAGATCACGTTCGGGCACCCGCATGCCCGGATCCCGCGAACACCGCTATTGTTTGCGCCGATGCAAGCGTTCGCGTTCGTGGAATCCGGCTGAAGGTGAGCGGTTGTGACCGGTGTGCGTGCCCTCGACGTCCTGATCGTCGATGACGACGATGCCGATGCGATGATGATCGAGGAGGCGCTCCAGGCAGCCCCGGTTCCGCCGGTGGTCCACCGGGTGATCGACGGCAGCCAGGCGCTGGAGTACCTGCGCCGGGAGGGTGAATTCGCCGATGCGGTCCGCCCCGACCTCATCCTGCTCGACCTGAACATGCCACGCATGGGCGGCCGGGAGGTCCTCGCGCACATCAGGCGCGACAGTGATCTGACGGCGATCCCGATCGTCGTGCTGACCACCTCCGACGCGGTGCCGGACATCGTCGCCAGCTACGACGGGCACGCCAACGCGTACGTCACCAAGCCGATGGAACTCGACGCCTTCGAAGCGGCCGTCCAGAAGATCAGCCGCTTCTACGGCCACGTCGCGACGCTGCCCGCCTTCCTGGCCGGAGGCGGCGACCCCGGTCAGGGCCTCGGCTGATCCGGCGGCGGCGGAACGTCGCCGTAAGGCGGCTGCCCGGGTGGCGGCGGCTGGTGGCCCGGCGGCGGATACGATCCCGGCGGTTGGTAGCCCGGCGGGGGATACGACCCCGGCGGCGGGTAGTAGCCCGGCGGTTGCTGACCGGGCGCCGGCGGATAACCCGGCGGCGGGTAGTAGCCCTCCGCACTCCTGCGGGCCGCGGACCGCCTGCGCACCGACTGCACGGCCAGCACGATCGCTGACACGATGGCGCCGACGACGAGCAGGCAGCACAGGAGCCTGCCGACCAGAAAACCGATGTTGTACGACACGTCGTTGGACTCCGCCGCCGCGATGGCGGTCTGCCACTTCATTCCGATGCCTCCCCGGCACTCGCTCAGCGTGCAACATACCGGGCTCCCGTGGAGCGCGACGGTGCCGGGCAGGGGGCCCGTGGTTCAGCCGCGGTGGGCGATCCGCCGGGTCAGCGCGTGCGCGGCCTCCAGCAGCAGCGTGCCCAGCCGGGCCGTACGGTCGCCGTTGAACCGGGACTCCACACCGGTCAGGCTCAGCGCCCACGCCGGCGCCCCGGCACGGTCGAACACGACCGCCCCGACACCCCAGCTGCCGGGTACGACCAGGCCGGGATTCACCGCGTACCCCCGTTTGCGGGTGGCGGCGACCCGCCGGGACAGTGCCGCCCTCTCGTGCTGCCCGCCGTAGGCGGCGGTGAGCTCGCCGGCACGCGAGCGGACGTAGTCCTCCGCGTCGGGCACCGGCAGGTAGGCCAGGATCGCCAGCCCCGCCGACGCCACGCCCAGCGGAAACCGGATCCCCTCGTGCAGGACGTGGGAGCGCAGCGGAAAGCTGCCCTCCGCACCGGCCAGGCACACCGTCTCGTCGCCACGCCGTGCCGAGAAGAAGGCACTCTCCCCGGTCGTGGCCGCCAGCGACCGCAGGATGTCGCGAGCCGTCGACGTCACGTCGTACCGCTCGGCCGCCACCGACCCGAGCAGGAACAGTTCCGGACCGAGATACCAGCGGCCGCGGCGGGCGTCCCGGTCGACGAAGCCCTCCTCGGCCAGCGCCGCCAGCACCCGCTGCGCGGTCGACCGGGGCAGCCCGGTCGCCGCCGCCACCTCCGCGGTCGTCACACCGTCGGCCGCGCCGGACCCGACCCGGCGCAGGACCGCGGCCATCCGGGTCACCAACTGGGATCCCTGCACGCCCACATTATGAGCACATGCTGCCCATCACGGTCGCTGAGCGGTCAACCGGAGGGCCTCGGCACCCTCCGCGCCTACCGTGCCCGGCCATGAGCAAACTCGTCGACAGCGCGGCGAAAGCCGTCGCCGCCGTCGCCCGGGACGGCATGACCGTGGCCGTCGGGGGCTTCGGCCTCTCCGGCATCCCCACCTCGCTGATCACCGCCTTGCGGGACACCGGGGTCAAGAACCTCACCATCGTCAGCAACAACATGGGCGCCGACGGCAAAGGCCTCGGCCTGCTCCTGGAGAACCGGCAGGTCAGCAAGGTCCTGGCCTCCTACGTCGGCGAGAACAGGCTGTTCGCGCGGCAGTACCTCGACGGTGAACTCGACGTCGAGTTCGTGCCCCAGGGGACCCTCGCCGAGCGCCTGCGCGCCGGCGGTGCCGGCATCCCCGCCTTCTACACCCCGACCGGCGCCGGCACCCCGGTCGCCGATGGCAAACCGCAGGAGCACTTCGACGGCACGCGTACGGTGCTCGAGCGCGCCATCGTCGCGGATCTGGCCCTGGTGCGCGCGCATCGTGCCGACCTCGGCGGCAACCTGCGCTACCGGCTGACCGCCCGCAACTTCAACCCCCTGGTCGCGACCGCCGGCCGGACCACCATCGCGGAGACCTCGTTCGTCGAGGACGGCCACCTCGATCCCGACGACGTCCACACCCCCGGCATCTACGTGCACCACCTGGTGCGGTCCGAGATCCGCGAGAAGGACATCGAGCAGAGGACGGTGCGGCCCCGTGTGGACGCGTGACGGGATGGCCGCGATCGCCGCCTCCGAATTGACCGACGGCCAGTACGTCAACCTGGGCATCGGCATCCCGACCCTGGTCGCCAACAACCTGCCCGCGGGGGTAAGGGTGACCCTCCAGAGCGAGAACGGGATCCTCGGGATGGGCCCGTTCCCGTACGAGGGTGACGAGGACCCCGACCTGATCAACGCCGGCAAGCAGACCGTCACGCTGCTGCCCGGGGCCTCGGTGTTCGACTCGGCCACCTCGTTCGGCATGATCCGGGGCGGCCACGTGCAGACCGCGATCCTCGGCGCCCTCCAGGTGGCGGCCAACGGCGACCTGGCCAACTGGACCATCCCGGGCAGGCTGGTCAAGGGCATGGGCGGTGCCATGGACCTGGTCGCCGGCACCCCGCGCGTCATCGTCGTCACCGAGCACGTCGCCAAGGACGGCACCCCGAAGGTCGTCGAGCGGTGCACCCTGCCGCTGACCGGGGCCGGCGTCGTCGACCGCATCATCACCGACCGTGCCGTCTTCGACGTCACCGCCGACGGTCTGGTGCTGCGGAGGCTCGCCGACGGTCAGACGGTGGCCGGCCTTCGGGCGCTGACCGGCGCGGCCTTCACCGTCGACCCGGCTCTCACCGGACGGCAACACCCGCCGCTCTGAAGCACCTCGGCGCCGGCCGCGGCATCGTCGACGTGCACGGGGCGTGATCTCTCCCGGTCAGCCGATCGGTGCCTCCGGCGGGAGTGCCGGGGCCGCCGAGGGCTGACGTCGGCGGCCCCGGCCGGTCCCTTCTACGCGCCGACGGCGCGTTCCAGCAGCGCCCGGTGGCGGATCATCCAGTCCCCGGCGCGGGCCCGCCAGGCCAGCGCCCACAGCGGAGCCGGATCCACCGACTCCGGAGTGATCCGGGCACGGGCCGCCTCGGCGGCACAGTCCCGGACGGTGAACTCGATCATCCGGCTGATCAGGCCGGCCCGGTCCGGCGTGGCCAGGTCGTAGCCGTCCAGGAACAGCCCCAGCTGCCGGGAACGGCTCACCGGATCGGGCAGGTCGTTGCGTGCGGCGACGTCGTCGTCGTGGAGCTGGGCGTTCCACCAGGCGCTGGCGACGACCTCGTCGAGCCGGTCCACCGGTCCGGCCAGGGTCCAGTCGATGAACGCCACCGGCATCCCGTCACGGGCGACGGTGTGCCAGGGCCCGGCGTCGCAGTGGCCGATGACGGTGCCGGGGCCGTGGTGATGCATCCACCACGGCTGCCACCCCGCGCCCGGCGGCGGCCGGAAACCGGCGGTGGCGGTGTGCAGGTCACGCAGCAGCCTGCCGACCTGCCACACTGCCTCGTCCGACCAGGCGCGGGGATGGACGAGGTCACCCTCGATCCAGGTCAGCACCTCGTTGCCGTCGGCGTCGAAACCGTCGCCGGCCACCCGCGGGGAGCCGGTGAACCCGGCTTCCTCCAGGTGGCGCAGCAGGGCGTGAACGGTACTGCTCCACGGTCCGGCGGGACGCCTGACGGTCCGGCCGGTCCGTACGACATGACTGGGTCCTCCCTCGGCCGCGGGCAGCGGCGGGAAGGATGATGCGGAATCCACGATTTCTCCTCGCGTCGGCGTGACAGCGGTGACACGGCGCCGGGAGCGGGCGCCGTGGATCGCCACGGCACGAGGAGTCCGCCCGCGTGGAGGAAGGTCAACCCGCGGTGGACTCACCCGTCGTGGCGCCGGCAGATACCGCACCGGAAACCATGCACGCCATCCCGACCTCCTCGGATTCGCGAATGACGGCAGGCTATCCGTCCAGCCCCGAGGAGACCATCGAATTTCGTGAGTACGTGGTCAGGCGGGAGTGCCGCGGCGGGCGTAGGCGCGGGCCGCGCGGGCCCGGTCGCCGCACCGGACCGAGCACCAGTGCCGGCGACCGCTGCGCAGCAGGTACCGCATGCAGGGCCGGGAGTCGCAGGCGGTCAGCCGGGCGGCGTCGGCGCTGGTGAGCAGGTCGGCGACGTCGGCCGCGAGCACGCCTAGGGCGTGGTCGACGACCTGGTCGGTCGGGTGCGGGGTGGCCCGGAACAGTCCACGGGCCGGATCCCAGCGCAGCGGGGCGGCGGTCGGCACGCGGGTGATGGCCGAGTTGATCGCGGCGAGCGCCTCGGCCGGCGGCTCGGCCGCGTGGACCGCCGCCGCGAACAGGTCCCGGATCTGCTCCCGCAGGGCTCGCAGCCGGCCGGCGCACACCTCGTGCAGGACGCTGCCGACCGGGGCCAGGCCCCGATCGACCAGCCAGCGTGCGGCGTCCCCGGGTGTGGCGAGCAGGTCGACGATCTGGTCGCCGGGCATCGAGAGCCGGCTGTTGGCCAGGTCGAGGCCGGGGTGCCGGTCGGCGCCGGGTGCCGCGGAAATCACGAGCCTCACGGTACAGCTTGCGTTCATCCGTGACAAACGGCTAGCTTCACGGATGACATCCACTCTATCCGTGAGGTTCCCATGGTCGACGCCATCACCGTCCAGACGTTCGGCGGCCCCACCGCCCTGTTCGAGTACGGCGGACTCCGCCTGCTCACCGACCCCACCTTCGACCAGCCCCGGACCTACGTCTCGCCCAGCGGCGTGACCCTGACCAAGCTGGCCCCGCCGGCCGCCCCACCCGCCGAGCTGGGCCACGTCGACGTGGTGCTGCTCTCCCACGACGAACCCGCCGACAACCTGGACGACTCGGGACGTGCCCTGCTCGCCGAGGTTCCGCTCACCCTCACCACGGTCAGCGGTGCCGGCCGGCTGGGCGGCACCGCCCGCGGTCTGGCCCCGTGGGAGTCGGTCCAGGTCGGTGCGGTGACGATCACCGCGGTCCCGGCCCGGCACGGCCCGGAGGGCTGCGAGCCGATCACCGGCGAGGTCACCGGGTTCGTGCTGACCGGGGAGGGGCTGCCGTCGGTCTACGTCAGCGGCGACAACGCCGCCTTGGAGCTGGTCGAGCAGATCGCCGCCCGGTTCGGCCCGATCGACACGGCACTGCTGTTCGCCGGTGCGGTACGGACCGGGCTGTTCGACGGCGCGCTGCTCACCCTCGACAGTGGGCAGGCCGCCGAGGCCGCCCGGATCCTGGGCGCCCGGCAGGTCGTCGTCGTGCACTTCGACAGCTGGGCGCACTTCACCGAGGGACGTGACGACCTGGTGAAGGCGTTCACCGACGCCGGCCTGGCCGACCGGGTGCAGCTCGACCGGCATGGGGTCTGACGCTTGACGGCCGGGGGCGGTCGGGGCGGCTTCGAGGTCACGGCCCGCGGTGTGGTGACGGGCCGTGACCTCGCTGGCCGGCTGGCCGACTCCGTAGTCCGCCGGCTGGGCGGCTCCGTAGTCCGCCGGCTGGCCGGCTTCGAACCGGCGAGGCGGCTCAGGCGGCCGCGCAGGACGGGCTGACGGTGGGGCCGGCGCCGGTGCCCTGGAATCCGAACTCGGTGGCGCCGCCGGCGGCGAGCCGTCCGTTGTAGGAGACGTTGCGGAAGTTCACCGTGCCGGTGGTGCCGCTGTTGCCGGCACTCCACGTGCTGGTCACGGCGCTTCCGGCGGGCAGGTTCACCCCCACGGTCCAGCCGTTGACTCCGGAGGAGCCCGCGGTGACCCGGACGGTGGCCACGAAGCCGCCGTTCCACGAGTTGAGCGACACCGATGCGCTGCAGGCGCCGCCCGGCTGCGGCGAGGTGCTCACGCTAGGCGACGGCGACGAGGGGCCGGGCGACGAGGGGCCACCGGCGTTGAGGGCGTTGAGCACCGAGGTGTACGCGGCCTTCTTGTTGCCGGAATTGTCGAACAGCAGCGGGTTCTCGCCGGTACGCCAGGAGTCGCTGTCGCGGATGCCCCAGACCGTGATGCCTGTGCACCGTGACACCGCCATGCACGCCCGGGTCACGGTGGCGTAGATGTTGGCCTGGTTGCCGCCCTGGGCGACGTCCAGCTCGGTGATCTGCACGTCGACGCCGAGGTCGGCGAAGCGCTGGAGGTTGGCCTGGTAGTCACCGGAGATGGTGGTGCCCAGGTGGGACTGGAAGCCCACGCAGTCGATCGGCACGCCGCGGGCCTTGAAGTCGCGGACCATGTTGTAGATGCCGGTTGACTTCGCGTTGATGCCGTCGGTGTTGTAGTCGTTGTAGCAGAGTTTGGCGGCCGGGTCGGCGGCGCGGGCGGCGCGGAAGGCCGCCTCGATCCAGTCGTTGCCGGTGCGCTGCAGGTTGGAGTCGCGGCGCCCGCCGCTGCCGCCGTCGGCGAAGGCCTCGTTGACCACGTCCCAGGAGTGGATCCGGCCCCGGTAGTGGGTGGCGACCTGCGTGACGTGGTTCATCATGGCGTTGCGCAGCGCGGTGCCGGACATCGACTGCGCCCAGCCCGGCTCCTGCTGGTGCCACAGGAGGGCGTGGCCGCGGACCTTGGCGCCCATGGCGATGCCCTGGTTGAGGATGCGGTCGCCGTTGGTGTAGGTGAACCGCCCCTGGGACGGTTCGGTGGCGTCCCACTTCATCTCGTTCTCGGCCGTGACGGAGTTGAACTCGCGGTTCAGGATGCCGGTGTAGGTGGCGTCGCCGAGCCGGCCGGCGGCGATCGCCGCGCCGTAGTAGCGGCCGGTCTGCGCAGCCGAGGCGCCGAGGGTGGTGGCGGCTTGCGCGGTGCCGATCAGGGCGACACCGGAGCTGACGACGACCGCTGCCACGGCCGAGGCCAGCAGCAGGGAACGGCTTCTTCGTAACAGGGACATGGTGGGGGACCTTTCCGGCGGGCAAATGTCAATGGGAGCGTTCCCATCGGGGGTTTCCCATGGTGCCAGCGCATTTCGGGAAAATGCAAGTCGCGACAATCCCGTGGCGGCCGGGATAACAATTTCCCGGCCCCGATCTCCCGATGACTTCCGGTGACGGTCCTCTATAACACTTTCACGGGTACGAATTCTGGCGCGATGTGAACACAGTCAAACGTCGTAGAAAGAGCCCCTTGAATGTCCCGAAACATCCTGGCAATCTCCGAGTCAGCTGTTAGCGCTCCCATCCCTGGCCCACCCCGCACTGCACCCTCCGATGAGCAGCGCGTGGTGGCGTGTGAGCGATAACAGCGACGCCGATTTTCCCCGAGGAGGCCTCGCCATGCCCACACGAAGACGACGGTTCCGTACGGCCGTACTCACAGCCGTTCTGGCCGTTGCCGGTGTGTTTCTCCATCCCGGCGCGGCGGCCGCGGAATCCAACGGCGGTACCCGGGTCATGCCGCTGGGCGACTCGATCACCGAGGGCACGCAGGTGCCCGGCGGTTACCGGATCGGGCTCTGGCAGCGCATGGCGTCCGCCGGATACCGGGTCGATTTCGTCGGCACCCAGTTCAACGGACCGGCCGCTCTCGGCGACCACGATCACCAGGGGCTTCCCGGGTGGCGGATCGACCAGATCGACGCCAACATCGCCGGCTGGCTGCGCACCACGACGCCACGGACCGTGCTGCTGCACATCGGCACCAACGACGTGCTTCAGAACTACAACCTGTCCGGTGCGCCGGGCCGGGCCTCCGCGCTGATCGACCGCATCACCGGCACCGTGCCCACGGCGGACGTCTTCGTGGCCACGATCATCCCGCTGGGCAACTCCGGCCAGAACGCCGCCGCACGTACCTTCAACGCGGCTCTCGCGAACATCGTGCGCGGCAAGGGCCAGCGCGTGCATCTCGTCGACATGCACGCCGCCCTCACCACCGCCGATCTGATCGACGGCGTCCATCCGACCGCCGGCGGCTACGACAAGATGGCCGCCACCTGGTACGCGGCACTGCGCTCGGTCCAGGGATCCATCGGCGACCCGGTCCCCGGGACCGGCGGCGCGCTGGTCGGCGCCGCCTCCGGCCGATGCCTGGACGTCCCGGGCAGCAGCACCGCCAACGGCACCCAGCCGATCATCTGGGACTGCAGCGGCGCCGGCAACCAGCGCTGGGCCTACGACGGGCAAACCGTCCAGTCGCTGGGCAAGTGCCTCGACTCGCCGACCGGAGCCACCACGGGAGCCAAGGCGCAGCTGTGGGACTGCAGCGGCGCCACCAACCAGCGGTGGTCCTACACGTCCGGCGGCACGATCCGCAACGCGCAGTCCGGCCTCTGCGTGGACGCCGGCGGCACCGCCAACGGCAGCACCGTCACCCTCCGCACCTGCACCGGCGCTACCAGCCAGAACTGGACGAGACGATGAGGAAGATCCTGACCGGCCTGCTGGCCGTGTGCCTGCTGTTGACCGGCGCACCCGCCGCCCGGGCGCTCGACAACGGCGTCGCCCGGACCCCACCGATGGGCTGGAACAGCTGGAACACCTTCGGCTGCAACATCAACGAGTCACTGATCCGCGGCATGGCCGACGCGATGGTCAGCAGCGGCATGCGCGACGCCGGCTACCAGTACGTCGTCGTCGACGACTGCTGGATGAACCCGAACCGCGACTCGGCCGGCAACCTGCAGGGCGACCCGACCCGGTTCCCCAGCGGCATGAAGGCGCTCGGCGACTACATCCACGCCCGGGGCCTGAAGTTCGGCATCTACCAGGCGCCACTGGACAAGACCTGTGCCCAGTACTTCAACAGCTATCCCGGCGCCACCGGCGCTCAGGGACACGAGGCGCAGGACGCCCGGCAGTTCGTCGCTTGGGGCGTCGACTTCCTGAAGTACGACTGGTGCTCCCCGGCCGGCTCCATCAACGACCAGGTGGCGACGTTCGCGAAGATGCGCGACGCGCTGGCCGCGACCGGCCGGCCGATCGTCTACAGCATCAACCCGAACAGCATTCACGCCAAGACCGGCCCCCAGCGCAACTGGGGCGACGTCGCGAACATGTGGCGCACCACCGAGGACATCAGCGCCGCCTGGGACACCGGTCAGACCAACGGCTACCCGATGGGTGTCAAGAACATCGTCGACGTCACCGTCCCGCTCGCCGGGTACGCCCGCCCCGGATCGTTCAACGACCCCGACATGATGGAGGTCGGCAGGTCCGGATTGAACGAGACCGAGCAGCGCAGCCACTTCGCACTCTGGGCGATCATGGCGTCGCCGCTGATCGCCGGCAATGACGTGCGCTCGCAGAGCACGACCACCCGTGACATCCTCACCAACCCCCGCCTGATCGCGATCAACCAGGACACCCTCGGACTGCAGGGGACCCAGGTGTCGTACGACGGCACCCGCCGGGTCCTGGCCAAGAGGCTCGCCAACGGTGACGTCGCGGTCGCCCTGTTCAACCAGGGCGGATCCACCACGACGATCTCCACCACCGCCGCCGCGATCGGCAAGTCCGGCAGTTCCTTCACCCTGCTGGACGCCTGGACCGGAGCGACCAGCAGCAGCACCGGCGGCATCAGCGCCAGTGTGCCCGCGCACGGCACGGCCGTCTTCCGGGTCAGCGGCGGCGGCGTCAACCCGACGCCGACCGGAACCACTCTGGTCAGCGCCGCCTCCGGCCGGTGCCTGGACGTGCCGAACAGCAACACCGCCAACGGCACCCAGCCGGTCATCTGGGACTGCAACGGTCAGACCAACCAGCGCTGGACCGTCAGCGGCCAGAGCGTCCAGGCGCTCGGCAAGTGTCTCGACGCGCCGACCGGTGCCACGGCCGGCTCCAAGGCCCAGCTCTGGGACTGCACCGGCGGGACCAACCAGCAGTGGACGCTCAACGGCGACGGCACCGTCCGCGGGGTCGCCTCCGGCCTCTGTCTGGACGTCGACCGCAACCTCACCGCCAACGGCACGCCGGTCCTGCTGTGGACCTGTTCCGCCGCCGCCAACCAGCGATGGAGCCGGACCTCATGATCAAGAGGATGTTCACCGGGCTGCTCTGCCTGGCCGCCACCGTGTTCCTGGCCGCGGTGGCTCCGGCGCCCGCCCACGCCGACAACCCGATCGTGCAGACCATCTACACCGCCGACCCGGCGCCCCTCGTCCACAACGGCCGCGTCTACCTGTACACCGGCCACGACGAGGACAACTCCACCTGGTTCACCATGAAGGAGTGGCGGGTGTACTCGTCGGCCGACATGGTGAACTGGACCGACCACGGCTCGCCGATGAGCCTGGCCACCTTCAGCTGGGCCAGCCAGGACGCGTGGGCCGGCCAGGTCGTGCAGCGCAACGGCAAGTTCTACTGGTACGTGCCGGTCGTCAACCGGGCCACCGGCCGGATGGCCATCGGCGTCGGCGTGGCCAGCAGCCCGACCGGCCCGTTCACCGACGCGCTCGGGCGGCCGCTGGTGGAGAACGGCGAGATCGACCCGACGGTCTTCATCGACGACGGCGGCCAGGCCTACCTGTACTGGGGCAACCCCAATCTCTGGTACGTGCGGCTGAACACCGACATGATCAGCTACAGCGGCAGCGCCACGAAGATCCCGCTGACCACGGCCGGGTTCGGCACCCGCACCGGTGACGCCAACCGGCCGACGCTGTACGAGGAAGGCCCCTGGGTCTACAAACGCAACGGCCTCTACTACAACGTCTTCGCCGCCAAGTGCTGCTCGGAGTTCATCGCATACTCCACCGCGCCGGGCCCGACCGGGCCGTGGACCTACCGCGGCACCGTCATGCCCACCCAGGGCGGCAGCTTCACGAACCACGCCGGGATCATCGACTTCAACGGCGGTTCGTACTTCTTCTACCACAACGGCGCGCTGCCCGGCGGCGGCGGTTTCACCCGCTCGGTCGCCGTGGAGAAGTTCACCTACAACGCCGACGGCACCATCCCGCAGATCACCATGACCACCGGCGGGGCGCCGCAGAACGGCACGCTCAACCCGTACGCCCGGCAGGAGGCCGAGACGATCGCCTGGAGCTCCGGGGTCGAGACCGAGCGCGCGAGCGAAGGCGGTATGAACGTCGGCTTCCTCGAGAACGGCGACTACATCAAGGTCAAGGGGGTCGCCTTCGGATCCGGAGCGACGTCGTTCTCCGCCCGGGTCGCCTCCGGTACCTCGGGCGGCCGCCTCGAAGTGCGGCTGGGCGGCCCCACCGGTGCGCTGGCCGGCACGTGTGCGGTGCCGGGAACCGGCGGCTGGCAGGCCTGGACCACGGTCACCTGCCCGGTCGGCGGTGCCACCGGCACCCAGGACCTGTACCTGCGTTTCACCGGCGGCAGCGGCTACCTGTTCAACGTCAACTGGTGGCAGTTCGCCGGCGCCGCCCGCACCACCGAAGCGAGGAGCCGATGAGAAGATTCGCCGCAGCCGTCCTGACCGCCGTCCTCGGGGTGGCCCTGGGCCTCACCGGCACCGACACGGCGTCCGCCGCGACGATCGACACCAGCGCCTCCTACGTGCTGGTCAACCGCAACAGCGGCAAGGCACTGGACCTCTACAACCTGGCCACCAACGACGGTGCCCGGATCACCCAGTGGACGCGTAACGACCAGGCACAGCAGCAGTGGCAGTTCGTCGACTCCGGCGGCGGCTTCTACCGGCTGAGGTCCAAGCATTCCGGCAAGGTCCTCGACGTGTCCGGCGGGTCCACCGCCGACGGCGGCGCGATCGTCCAGTGGGCCGACAACAACGCGACCAACCAGCAGTTCAGCGTCCAGGACATCGACGGGTACGTCCAGCTGATCAACCGCAACAGCGGCAAGGCCCTGGAGGTGCAGGGCGCGTCGACGGCTGACAATGCCAACATCGTGCAGTACGCCGACTGGAACGGCACCAATCAGCAGTGGCAGCTGGTCAGACTCGGCACCACCACACCGGGCACCGGCACCTTCACCAACCCGGTGGTGTGGCAGGACTTCGCCGACGGCGACATCATCCGCGTCGGCGACGCCTACTACTACTCGGCGTCGACCATGCACTACTCGCCGGGTGCGCCGATCCTGCGCTCCTACGACCTGGTGAACTGGGAGTACGCCGGGCACTCGGTGCCGCGGCTGGACTTCGACTCGTCCGCCTACGACCTGACCGGTGGCCGTGCCTACGTCAAGGGGATCTGGGCGTCGACGCTCAACTACCGGCCGAGCAACAGCACCTACTACTGGCTGGGCTGCACCGAGTTCAACCGCACCTACGTCTACACCGCGTCGGCGGTCGACGGGGCCTGGTCGAAGAAGGCCCGGATCAACAACTGCTACTACGACGCCGGGCTGATGTTCGACAACGACACCCCGTACGTGGCCTACGGCAACGGCACGATCAGCGTCGCCCAGCTCTCCTCCGATCTGACCTCGCAGGTCCGGGCGCAGACCGTCTACACCACGCCGTCGAACATCGGCACCCTCGAGGGCGCCCGCATGTACAAGCGGGGCAACTACTACTACATCTGGCTGACCCGGCCGGCGAACGGCCAGTACGTCCTGCGGTCGACGAGCCCGTGGGGTCCGTACGAGCAGCGGCAGGTCCTGCTCGATCTTCCCGGTCCGATCTCCGGTGGGGGAGTGCCGCACCAGGGCGGCCTGGTCCAGACCCAGGCCGGTGACTGGTGGTACATGGCGTTCACCGACGCCTACCCCGGCGGCCGGGTCCCGACCCTGGCCCCGATCACGTGGAGCAACGACTGGCCGGTGCTGACCACCGTCAACGGCCGGTGGGGCGCCACCTATCCGAAGCCGAACATCAGCACCACGAAGACGGTGCAGCCGATGACCGGACCGGACACGTTCACCGGGGCCGCCCTCGGGCACCGCTGGGAGTGGAACCACAACCCCGACACCAGCCGGTTCAGCACCGGTAGCGGGCTGCGGCTGTCCACCGCCACGGTGACCAACGACCTGTACAGCGCGCGCAACACGCTCACCCACCGGATCCAGGGCCCGTCCTCGACCGCGACGATCGAACTCGACTACTCGCAGATGGCCAACGGCGACCGGGCCGGCCTGGCGATGCTGCGTGATCAGTCGGCCTGGATCGGGATCCGCAAGGACAACGGCGCCACCCGGGTGTCGATGACCAACGGGCTGACCATGAACTCCAGCTGGGCCACCACCGGCACCGGCAGCGAGGCGGCCGGCGCGAGCGTTTCCGGCGGCAAGATCTGGCTGCGGGTCTCCGCCGACATCCGGCCGGGCTCCGGGCGTACCGCCACCTTCTCCTACAGCACCAACGGGACCACCTTCACCAACCTGGGCCCGGCCTTCACGCTCAACAACGCCTGGCAGTTCTTCATGGGCTACCGGTTCGGCATCTTCAACCACGCCACCCAGTCCCTGGGCGGCGCGGTCACCGTCAACCGTTTCGACCTGACCACGCCCTAGGAGGAAGCATGACCAGATTTCGATCGGTTCACGCCGGCCTGGCGTCGGCCGCCCTGGTGACGGCCTCGGCGGCGGTCGCCATGGCCCTGCCCGCGGGCGCGGCGGCGGCCGGCTGCTCGGTCAAGTACACCGTGTCGTCGCAGTGGCAGAGCGGCTTCAACGCCGACGTGGCCGTCACCAACCTGGGCGACCCGCTGTCGGCGTGGACGCTGACCTGGGCCTATGACGCCGGGCAGAAGGTCGGCCAGGCGTGGAACGCCTCGGTGGCCCAGAGCGGCACGACCGTGACCGCGGCCAACGTGGCCTACAACGGCTCGGTGCCGACCAACGGCTCGGTGTCGTTCGGCTTCACCGGTTCGTGGACCGGCAGCAACCCCGTGCCGTCGGCCTTCAGCCTCAACGGTGTGGCCTGCACCGGAGCGCCGGTGCCGAGCTCGCCGTCCAGCCCGTCGCCGTCGACCTCACCGTCCACGCCCGGCGGCAACTGCACGCTGCCGTCGAGTTACCGGTGGTCGTCGAGCGGGGTGCTGGCGAACCCGAAGAACGGCTGGGTCTCGCTGAAGGACTTCACCAACGTCGTCCACAACGGCAAACACCTGGTGTACGCGTCGAACGTGAACGGCTCCTCGTACGGTTCGATGAACTTCACCCCGTTCACCAACTGGTCCGACATGGCCGGCGCCGCCCAGAACGGGATGAACCAGGGCACCGTGGCGCCCACCCTGTTGTACTTCGCCCCGAAGAACATCTGGGTGCTCGCCTACCAGTGGGGCGCCTGGCCGTTCATCTACCGCACCTCCAGCGACCCGACCAACCCCAACGGCTGGTCTGCGCCGCAGCCACTGTTCACCGGCAGCATCACCGACTCCGGCACCGGCCCGATCGACCAGACCCTGATCGCCGACGGGCAGAACATGTACCTGTTCTTCGCCGGTGACAACGGCAGGATCTACCGGGCCAGCATGCCGATCGGGAACTTCCCCGGCAACTTCGGGTCGTCGTACACCACGATCATGAGCGACACGAGGAACAACCTGTTCGAGGCGCCCGAGGTCTACAAGGTGCAGGGCCACAACCAGTACCTGATGATCGTCGAGGCGATCGGCAGCCAGGGCCGGTACTTCCGGTCGTTCACCGCGACCAGCCTCAACGGCAACTGGACACCGCAGGCGGCCACCGAGAGCAACCCGTTCGCCGGCAAGGCCAACAGCGGCGCCACCTGGACCAACGACATCAGCCACGGCGACCTGGTCCGCAGCAACCCGGACCAGACCAAGACCATCGACCCCTGCAACCTGCAACTGCTGTACCAGGGCAAGAACCCCAGTGCCGGCGGTCCCTACGACCAGCTTCCCTGGCGGCCGGGCCTGCTCACCATGCAACGCTGAACCCCACCGGTGCCGGTGCGCTCGGCCGGGGATCCGAGCGCACCGGCACCCCCTCCTTCCGTCTCGTAAGTATCGGAATCCGATCGGAATTTCCGCTGGACTTCCACTCGGTTCGGCTCCTACGCTGAGGCCCGGCCCGTCGGCGACAGGAGGCACCCCGTGACGGCAAGCCAGTTCCGGCATCGCATCGGCGACACCGTGGTCACCGTGCTCGACGACGACGGACAGCCGCTGGCGGACCGCGATGTCGTCGTCGAGCAGCGCGCCCACGCCTTCGGGTTCGGCAACATCGGCTTCGACTACGTCCCGCTGGCCAACGGCGAGTCCGACGCGCTGCACGACCAGGCCGCCCTCTGGTTCGACGTCTTCAACACCGCGACCCTGCCGTTCTACTGGAGCCTGTTCGAGCCGGAGCGCGGCCGGCCCGACACCGAGCGGCTGCGGCGTGCCGCGCAGTGGTTCGCCGACCACGGCGCCCGCGTCAAAGGCCATCCGCTGGTGTGGCACACCCTGGCGCCCGACTGGCTGCGGGAGCTGCCCACCGCCGAGGTCGAGGCGACGGTCCGCGCCCGGATCCGGCGCGAGGTCACCGGCTTCGCCGACGTCGTCGACACGTGGGACGCGATCAACGAGGTCGTGATCATGCCGGTGTTCAGCAACGAGGAGCAGGTCAACGCGATCACCCGGCTGGCCCGGGAGAAGGGCCGGATCGCCACCGTGCGCCTGGCGTTCGAGGAGGCGCGGGCGGCGAACCCGGGGGCGACACTGCTGCTCAACGACTTCGACATGTCCACGGCGTACGAATGCCTCATCGAAGGCGTCCTCGAAGCCGGCATCCGGATCGACGCGCTCGGTCTCCAGAGCCACATGCACCAGGGCTACTGGGGTGAGGACCGGACGCTGGAGGTGCTCGACCGCTTCGCGCGGTACGGTCTGCCGCTGCACATGACCGAGACCACCCTGGTCTCCGGCGACCTGATGCCCCCGGACATCGACGACCTCAACGACCACCAGCCCGCGTCGTGGCCGTCCACACCGGAGGGCGAGGCCCGCCAGGCCGACGAGATCGAGCGCCACTACCGCACCCTTCTGGCGCACCCGTCGGTGCAGGCGGTCACCTACTGGGGCCTGTCCGACGAGGGCGCCTGGCTCGGCGCGCCGGCCGGCCTCGTCCGCGCCGACGGCACACCCAAGCCGGCGTACGATGCGCTGCGCACCCTGGTGAAGGGGGAGTGGTGGCTCCCGCCGACGACCCTGCGCACCGACCACGCCGGGCGCGTCGAGGTCCGCGGCTTCCTCGGTGACTACCAGGTGCACCACGCCGGCCGTACCGCGTCGTTCACCCTCGCCACCGCCGGCCGTCTCGACCACGTGAAAGGCGTTCTCCGTTGACCGTCGAAGCCGTCATCAACCTGGACATCGACGGCCCCCGGATCAACCGGCACGTCTACGGCCACTTCGCCGAGCACCTGGGCCGCTGCATCTACGGCGGCTTCTACGTCGGCGAGGACTCCGGCATCCCGCACGAGGGCGGCATCCGCCTCGACGTGGTGGAGGCGCTGCGCGCCCTGGACATCCCGAACCTGCGCTGGCCCGGCGGCTGCTTCGCCGACGAATACCACTGGCGGGACGGCATCGGCCCGCGCGAGCAGCGCCCGGTCATGGTCAACACCCACTGGGGTGGCGTCGAGGAGAACAACCACTTCGGTACGCACGAGTTCATGGCCCTGTGTGAGCTGCTCGGCGCGGAGCCGTACATCAGCGGCAACGTCGGCTCCGGCAGTGTCCGCGAGATGAGCGAGTGGGTCGAGTACCTGACCCGTGACGGTGACTCACCGATGGCCCGGCTGCGCAAGGCCAACGGCCGCGACGAGCCGTGGCGGGTCCGGTTCTGGGGTCTGGGCAACGAGGCGTGGGGCTGCGGCGGCAACATGACCGCCTCGCAGTACGCCACCGAGGCCCGGCGGTACGGCACCTACTGCCGTGACTACGGCGACAACAGGCTCTACAAGATCGCCGCGGGGGCCAACGGCACCGACTACGCGTGGACCGAGACGCTGATGAAGCAGCTCGGGCACCTGGGCTGCCGGCGGGTCACCACCACCGCCTTCCACGCCCTGTCCGTGCACCACTACACGCTCACCGGCCCCACCTGGGAGGACAAGGGCTCGGCCACGGCCTTCGACACCGACGAGCACTACCGGACGATGGTGGCCGCCGCCCGGATCGAGGAGGTGCTCGCCGGGCACGCCGCCGTGATGGACTGCTACGACCCGACCCGGAGCGTCGGCCTGGTCCTGGACGAGTGGGGCACCTGGTTCGACGTGGAGCCCGGCACCAACCCCGGCTTCCTCTACCAGCAGAACACGCTGCGCGACGCGCTGGTCGCGAGTGTGCACTTCGACGTCTTCCACCGCCATGCCGACCGTCTCGTGATGGCGAACATCGCCCAGACGGTGAACGTCCTGCAGGCCATGATCCTCACCGACCCGGACTCGAACGCGCTGGTCCTGACCCCGACCTACCACGTCTTCCGGATGAACCGCGGCCACCAGGACGCGACGTCGCTGCGCGTCGACCTGCGCACCGCACCGCCGTCCCGGCCGGTCGGCGACACCACCCTCACCACGGTGTCGATGTCGGCCAGCCACAAGGACGGCCGGCTCCTGGTCTCGCTGTCCAACCTCGACGCCTCCTCCTCCGCCGACGTGGAGATCGACCTGCGCGGCGGCACCGTCGAGGCGGTCGAAGCGCTGATCCTGACGTCGGCGGCACTCCAGGACCACAACACGCCCGGGTCGCCGGGTGCCGTGGAGCCCCGTCTTCACGACGGCGCCGTCCTGGCCGGCGGCCGCCTGCGGGTCCACCTGCCACCCCACTCGTTCGTCACCGTGACCGGCGGGCTCGCCACCGGTTCCCGCGGCTGAACCACCGACGTCCCCGCGCCGTCGACATCGCCGTCCGCACCACCCGGCGTCGCCCCGGACCACCGCCGCCCGCCGGGACGACCCGGCCTCGACCCAGGCCACCGCCGCCCGCCGGGACGACCCCGCGTCGAACCGGGCCACCGCCGCCCGCCGGGACGACGGTTGTAGCGTGCGTTCCATGGTGACGCGATGGACGTTGGGCTGCGACGCCACCGATCCGCGGCGGATGGCGGCGTTCTGGGCCGAGGCCCTCGGCTACGTGCCCGAGCCGGGCTACGAGGATCCCGGCGGCGCCTCGATCGTCGATCCGGAGGGCAGAGGCCCGGCAATCGCCTTCCTCCGTGTGCCCGAGGCCAAATCCGCCAAGAACCGGATGCACATCGACATCCGGGCGGCCGGCGAGCCGCCGGAGGACCCGGCCGACCGCGAACGCCTGATCCGCCGGAAGGCGGCGAGCCTCCTACCGGCAGGGGCGACGATCGTGCGGGAGCAGTTCTATGACGGGCAGTTCGGCCACATCGTCATGCTCGACCCGGAGGGCAACGAGTTCTGCGTCGCGTGACGCGACGCGGCTCCACCGGGCCGGGCTGCCGGTCCCGCGACGCGGGCCGTGTCCGATCCGCGAGCATCGCCCGCCGGGGCACGCGCCACCCGGCGCCGCCGCTGGCGTGCAGCCGTGCCGGTGGCAGCAATTTCGCATAGGTGGCCGATCATCTTCGGTCCATCTGACAGGCCGCCTATGGGTTATTGCTGTCTCCCGGCCCGGGAGACAGCAATAACCCCCAGGCGGAGTTCGAGGATCAGCCGAACGGGCCATCGCGGCGGTTCAGGGCTTCGTTGTTTGATTGCCGACAGTGGGTGCAAGATCGACTCTTGTGATTTCGTCGGATCCATCTGCTAGCTTTTTGCGTCGAGACGCATTCGCATATTATGCGTCGGGCGGCGAAGGGATTGTCTTGCCTGGCGGGCCCTCCTTCGACGCGGCACAGGTGGCCGACGCCTATTCGCAGCTCTCCGGAGTGATCGCCGGTTTTGCTTTCAGCTCCATCGTGGTCCTGCTCACTTATCAGATCGGCGCGGCCAGAGAAGGCCGCAAAACCGATGGGCGCATGCAAAGTGCATTGTTGCTGCTGTTCTCGTGTTTCATGGGGATGACGACGTCGTCCCTGGCGTATTCGGTGCTCTCCGGGATGAAGGAGTTCGCCCGCGCCCTGGAAGTGGGTCACGTTGTCGCCGGTACCGGGTTCGGCGTCTCCGGGCTCATGGGACTACTGGGCATCCACCAGTTGATCCTGTGTTCCAACCTCCGGATCGAGCGGGAGATCGGCATCGTCTCCGGAAGCCTGGCGCCGTTGCTGATAACCGCCTACCAGGTGGCGGGACTCCATCAGGTAGGTGACTCCGCCGCTACCGTATTCGGCGTCTGTGCGGTGGTGGCCGTCCTCGCCGTGGCTTCCGTCGCGCCACATCTCAAGGAGAGCGGCGCCGAACGGCCGGAGAAATCACCTTCGGCCTACTCGACGTTGTCGATCGCCGGTCTCGGTGTTTCTTCGATCCCGTCTCTTGTCGTCTCCATCCTGGCCGCCGCAGGCGGGACCGCAGACGTTCCGGTCTGGCCCGCATACGCGGCGATAGTGGCAACCTTCCTCATGTGTTCCTGGGTGATGGTGACGTTCCAGCGAGAGGTCGGCCGGTCGCCGTCCGCGCCCATGGCTGGATGAGATCCGGGCGCAGGGGGCGATCGCATCCCCGCGATGCTGATCGAGGCGGCCTCACCAGAAGTCGATCAAGCCGCCGTCGAACAGGCCCGGGTGAAATTGTCGAAAGCCTCGTGATGCCATTCGCCGGCCGGGCGGCTGGCGGAAGTGCTCGGGACGGAAACCGTTCCGGTGCCGGTCCGGCGCGCAACGGATGTCGTGCGCGCCGACGGACGCCAGCCGGCTGTAGGCCTCGATGACCACGCCCAAGGCCTGTCCTTTCCGAAACGGTTCCGCGCACGGTACCGCGCCGGTTCAGCCGGTCGTGTAGACGGCCCGGTCGAAGTCGGCGTAGCCGCCCTCGGCGCCCAGGTCCTGGACCCACAGGCCGACGAACGCGCCGGTGAAGCCCCAGGCCTCCGGTTCGCCGGGGACCATGGTCACGGCGTACTCGTCGGAGAGGGTGGTGGCGTCGAAGGTCCGGCCCAGCTCGTGCCAGGAGCCGGGCGTGGTCTGGTAGGCGAAGGTCAGCGCCGGCCCGTCGAGTCTGGCGCGCAACCCCACCCGCCGTACGTCCAGGGGGATCCGCAGGCCCGGGGCGGCGGCGACGCGCCCGCTGTCGCAGCACAGCACGTCCAGCACCGGACGGCCGTCGTCGTCGGCGGTCATGTGCAGGTAGTACCAGTTGCGCGAGTTGTAGTAGGCGGTGATGCCCGCGAGCTGCCGGAAGTTGCGGGGCACGAACTCGACCGTCGCCTCGAAGGTGCAGCGGGAGTCGGTCACGCGGCGGGCCACCAGACTCGGCCGGTGCCGGGCCATCGGCGACTGCCCGCCCTGGATCCGCAGATACGACGGGCGGCTGGTCAGGTCGACCCAGTCCGGTGTGGCGGGGCGGCGCAGCGTCGACCAGTCGGGGCACAGCACCGGGGTGTCGAAATGGTCGTCGGCAAGGGACCCGATGGAGGCGGGCGAGGCCGGCGGCGGTGGCGCGGTGACACCGGCGGGCGCCGGGATCTCCTCGGCCGGAATGCCGTCCGGGACGCGCGGCCATCCGTCGGCCGGCCATTCGACCTTCTGCAGCGCGGTCTCGCGGCCGAGCACACACCGGCCGGACGGCGCGTACGGCCGGGCCACCAGGTGCGCCAGATACCACTCACCGTCGGGCGTCTGTACGAGGCTGCCGTGCCCGGCCTTCTGCAGCGCCAGGTCGGGACGCCCGGCGGAGGTGAGCGTCGGCCCGGCCGGGTCCACCGTGTAGGGCCCGAACAGCCGCCGGGACCGGGCGACGGTGACCTGGTGCGTCAGCGTGGTGCCGCCCTCGGCGGTGACTAGGTAGTACCAGCCGTCCTTGCGGTAGATGTTGGGTGCCTCGGTGAGGCCGGCGTCGGTGCCTTCGAAGATGACGTGCTCCGGCCCGACCAGCCGGCGTGTCCGATGGTCGTACCGCTGGATCGAGATTCCCGCGAAGCGGTTGCGGCCGGGCCGCCAGTCGGCGCGCATCGACAGCATCCAGGTCGTGCCGTCCTCGTCGTGGAACAGTGACGCGTCGAAACCACGGCCGTGCAGCACCACCGGATCCGACCAGGGCCCGGCCATGCTCGGCGCGGTGACCAGGTAGTTCTGCGGATCCCAGTAGCCGCCGGCGAACGTGGCCACGTCGGTGTACAGCAGGTGGAACAGACCGTGCGCGTACGTCAGGTTGGGTGCCCAGACGCCGCACGAGTCGGCGGTCCCGGTGAGGTCGAGCAGCCGCCGTTCGGTGAGCACGCCGCCGAGCGGCCGCCAGTCGACGAGGTCGGTCGAGTGGTGGATCCGCACCCCGGGATACCACTCGAACGTCGACGTCGCGATGTAGTAGTCGGCGCCGACCCGCAGGATCGACGGATCCGGGTGGAAGCCCGGCAGCACCGGGTTACGGATCGTGGTGACGGCGGCCTTGGCGATCGTCATCGGGAACCTTTCGCTGGAGGTGGCGCGGCAGCCGGGGCCGCCGCGCCACTGGAATGCGTTGCGCGGGGTCAGCCCGCTCGGCAGGTGATCGTCGGCCAGGTCCAGTTGCCGTTGGCCATGACGGTCACACCGAAGTTGTTGCCGCTGCCGTTCGGCCGTGCCGTCACCGCTCCGCTGCTGCCGCTGACCGCGGCGTTCCAGCTGTTCTGGATGCTCTGCCCACCGTTGAGGTTGAGCGTGACGGTCCAGTTGGTGGCGTTGCTGACCGCGACGTTGAGGTTGAACCGGTCACCGAACTGCTCACCGGCCGACAGGGTGGCGGTGCAGTTGCTGCCACCCGGCGTCGGGCTGGTCGGGTTCGTCGGGCCGGAGCCCTCGCGAACCGTGATGTCGGAGCTGCCCTGGCTCTGGTAGCCCTCGGTCGCCATGATCTGGTAGCTGTGGTTGGTGCCGAGGTTCAGCCCGGCCCGGGCCCACGCGTCGAAGTGGTTGGCCACGGTGATGGTGCCGGAGCTGCGCTTCTGCTGCCGGACGCTCCAGAACTGGTAGAACGTCTGGTTGCCGTCGATCGACGGGGCGTTGACCCGCTGGCTGCGCAGGATGTCGTACGTGCCGCCGTCGGTGGTGACCGTACCCATCCGGGTGGCGCCGCTGCTCGGGTTGTAGCTGCCGAAGTTCTCGACGACGTAGTACTCGATCAGCGGGCTGCGCGTCCACCCGTACAGGGCGAGGTAGGTGTTGTTGTTGCCCGGGTTGTAGGAGCCCGAGTAGGTGACCGTCCGGCGGTTACCGGTGGCCCAGCCCTTGCCGCCGACCCAGTTGTTGGTACTGCGGTCCCAGCTGCTGGAGTAACGGCCGTCGGCACGCAGCGTCATGCTCGCGTTGCCGCTGTCCTTCCAGAACGAGAAGTAGTACCCGTTGTGGGTGCCGGTGGTGTTGGAGCTGACCGTCCGGTCGGCTTCGGCGTGCGCGGCGCCGGCGACCATCACACCGGAGACGGCCATCGCCGCGGCGCAGGCGGCGCCGAGGAGCATGCGGATGCGGCCACGTCTGTGGCGCTCGGGGCGGGGGAGTTCTGCGGTCATGGGAGTGCGCCTCCTGATGAAGGGCCGGGGAACGGTCCCACGGACACGGCGATCCACATCGGGGGAGGATGCCGTCCCGCGGGGCGGTGGTGACGGCCATCGAGGCCCGTCATTGCGGAGATGGTGGCCCGCGGACCGCAGCCTTGTCAACAACTTACGGAAACCATGCGGAAATACCGAGAAAGATCTCCGCCCGCAAGACGACCGCATAAGCGCAGGTTAAAGCATCAAAAGACGGCAGTTGTACGCGCTACGCGCACCCCCGCGCGCAAGAGGTAGGCACATTGACCCCGAAAGTTACGAGAGTCGCTCGCCGGAAGGCTGGATCATGGAGCCATGACTGATCACGATGAGGTGCTGGACCGGATCGGGAGCGGCCTGCTCTACACCGAGTCCGAGGCGGCGTTCCGGAACCCGCAACGGCGCGCGGACCTGATCTTCGAGTACAACGGCACCCGTCCCGGTGACGACACGGCACGGCGGGCGCTGCTCGAGCGGATCCTGGGTTCGGTGGGCGCCCGGACCGTGCTGCTCTCCCCGTTCCACGCGGGTTTCGGCAGCAACGTGCACATCGGCGACGACTTCTTCGGCAACGTCAACCTGACGTTCGTCGACGACGTCGAGATCCGCATCGGCGACGGCGTCATGATCGCCCCCGGCGTCACCCTGACCACCACCGGGCACCCGATCCACCCGGCCCTGCGGGAGAACTTCCGCCGCTTCTCCGAGCCGATCGTGATCGAGGACCGGGTGTGGATCGGCAGCAACGCCGTGGTCCTGCCCGGCGTGCGCATCGGCTACGGCTCGGTCATCGGCGCCGGCAGCGTGGTCAGCCGCGACATCCCGCCGATGTCGGTCGCCGTCGGTGTCCCGTGCCGGGTGGTCCGCCCGATCACCGACGACGACCTCACCACTGGTGTGCGGGCGGCCGCCCGCGGCGCCGGCCCCGATGGCGCGTAGGGGCACGGCGTCACGACCTCAGGCGGCCGCCCGCGGCGCCGGCTCCCATGACGCGTAGGGGCACAGCGTCACGACCTCAGGCGGCCGCCCGCGGCGCCGGTCCCCGTAGCGCGTAGGCGCCCAGCCCCACGACGGCGACGACGGCCGCCGTGACGGCCGCGGCCCGGCTGTCGTGGGGCTGCGACTGCCAGGTCAGTACCTGACCGGCCACCGCCGTGCCGCCGAACGGGAACAGCGCGGCCGGCAGCGTCCAGCTCAAGGGCAGGAACCAGGACCGTCCCGCACCGAGCACGGCCGCGCCCAGGGCCGCCAGCCCGAGCAGACCCGCGGCATCGCGCAGCACCAGCACCGCCGGCCCGAACCGGGCGGCGGTCACCAGCGTCACCAGGACCAGCGCGAGGATCACGGCCAGGCCGGCGAGCAGATGCGCGGCCCGGCGCGGCGGCCATCGCAGCGAGGAGGTCCGCTCCAGCGCGTCGTCGGCGCCGCCGAACGTGGGTGCCAGCGCGGAGACCAGCAGCAGCACGAGCAGGACGACCATCGTCAGGTCGGCGTCCCGGCTCTCCGCGAAGGCCGCCACCACCGTCCACATCAGCACGGTCACACCGGCGGCCGTGGCCAGCGCCACCGGAACCCGCCGCGAGCGCAGGTGCAGGACCAGGAACCTCACCGGGTGCCCCCGTCGAGCAGACCGGTCATGCCGGTGCACTCCAGGGCGGCCTTGCGGACCGCGGCCACCCGGGCCAGCGCCTCCGCCTCCGGCAGTTGCCGCAGACCCTCCCAGAGCACGGTCGCCTCGGCGTCGTAGTCGGGGACGGGCGGCCCGCCCGGCTCCCGCACCAGCGGGGATTCCTGCGGGTCACGGGCCGGTGGACGGCCGGCCAGGTAGGCGCCCACCGCCCGCGCGACCGGTACGTCGTACCCCTCGGGGCAGGCGGCGGCATCGGCACCGGCGGCCTGCAACAGCCGGGGCAGCAGATGATCGGGGTCGGCGAGGTGACCGTCGCCGCCGACCTCCAGCCGGAACACGACGGTGTCCGGACCGGGCAGCGGATTGTCGTCGTCGAGGTAGTCGTTGGTGTCCTCCTGCACCGCAGTCGGCGGGTCCGGGAGTCGCGCCAGGAGCGTGAGCGCCTGCCGGGCATGCGGGGTGACCTCGGGCAACAGTCCGGCGTGCACCCGGCCGACGCAGACCCGGGGCGCGTCACCGGTGCACACCAGCTGCTGCGCGACCGGGTCGAAGACGATGTTGTCGTGGTCGCGCGGCATCACCGCGACACTGAGCACCAGTCCCAGCACGACCGGGACCAGCGCCACCGCACGCGTACGCCACCGGCCCGCCGCCAGCAGAATCGCACCGGCCACCGCGAGGGCGGCCGCGAGGATCGCCTGCGCCGCGCTGGCCCGGCCCGGCACGGTCTGGAACTCGCTGAACGGGCTCATGCCCCACGACGGCGAGGCGAGCGCCGACTGCCACTCCTGCCGGAACGCCGCCGGCCCGGCGACGATGGCCAGCAGGCCGATCACCGCGAGTACCGGGGCGGTGGCCGGGTTCGGCAGCAGACGCCCCACGGCCAGCCCGATCCAGGCCGCCGCGATCACCGCCAGCACCCCGACCGCGGCGACCGCGACCGCCGCGCCGGGCAGATAGCGGGCGGTCCCGGCGATCCACGGTGCGGTCACCGCCAGCACCCCCAGGTAGCCGCCGGTCACCGCGAGGCCGACCGCCGCGAGCGTCGACAGCACCCGCTGGTGGCGCGGGCGGGGGGTGCCGGCGAACAGTTCCGCCACCTTCGCCCGGTGCTCCTGGCGGGCCAGCCAGGCACCGGCGGCCAGCGCTGCCGGGCACATCAGCATGAGGTATTCGCGCAGGCTCATGGCCAGGGAGATCCAGCCGCCCGACCACGCCACCGTGCGGGAGTAGAGCCCGGCCGTACCGGCCAGCAGGACCAGCACGGCACCCGGCAGGCCGAAACGGCGCAACTGGATCGTCAGGACGCGGTTCACGCGGCACCCGCGCGGTGGCGGCGCAGCAGGGCCGAGTAGCCGCGCTCGGCCGGGCTGTACCCGGCGTCACCCTGATCCCCGTGCGCGATCAGCTCGTCCGGACTGCCCTGGAACACCAGCCTGCCCTCGTTGACCAGGACGACGTCGGTGCACGCCGCGACCACGTCCTCGACCAGGTGGGTGGAGACCAGCACACAGCTGTCGACGCCGATGTCCAGCAGCAGCTCACGGAAGTCCAGGCGCTGCTCCGGGTCGAGGCCCACGGTCGGCTCGTCGAGCAGCAGCACCTGCGGGTCGTTCACGATGGCCTGCGCGATCCCGGCCCGGCGCACCATGCCGCCGGACAGCGTCTTCATCCGCGCGTCCGCCTTCGCGGTGAGCCCCACCCGTTCGATCGCCCGCTGTGCCGCCGCCGGGATCGCCGCCTTCGGCATCTCCTTGAGCCAGGCCATGTACTCGACGAACTCCCGCACCGTGAACCGCGGGTAGAACCCGAAGTCCTGCGGCAGGTAACCCAGCCCGCGCCGCACCCGCCGCAGGTCACCCCGCCCGCTGACCGGTTCACCCAGCAGGGTCAGTTCGCCGCCGGCCGGCCTCAGCACGGTGGCCAGCGCGCGCATCAGGGTCGTCTTGCCCGCGCCGTTCGGGCCCAGCAGACCGTGCACCCCCGTGTGCAACCGCAGGTCCAGCCCGGCGACGGCCAGGTGCCGGCCGGCCCGCACCGTCAACTGCTCGGCGTGCACGGCCCACGCGTAGGTGGCCGGTGCCGTCTCGGCCGTACTCATCGTCCGCATGTCACTCCCTGTGTCTGTTGCCGCTGATGAGGCGGCGGGCCGCCGGAGTCCGGCGACGGTTCGGTCTGTTGCCGCCGATGCGGCTTGTCTGTTGCCGCGGCGGAACCCGCCGGAGGTCCGGCGATGCGGCTTGTCTGTTGCCGTGGCGGTACTCGCCGGTGTCCCGGCGATCAGGCTGGTCAGTTGCCGCTGGTGAGGCGGCGGAACAGGTCGGCGCGGGCGACGGCGAAGCCGGCCATCGCCACGGCGGCGACCGCCCAGACCGCGGCCCCGCCGGGGTGCAGCACGACGGGCAGCTCCGCCGTCGCCAGGCTGGGCACCACGACGGCCAGCGCCCACACCGCGGCCAGCCCGGCCGCCGCACGGCGCACCCCGATCAGGGCGCCCAGCGCGATCGACGCCGCGGTGAACGCCAGGCACGGCGTGAGCAGCAGTGCGAGCGGCGCCCCGGTTCGGGCGCCGGCCAGCGTGAGCAGCGGGATCACCACGGCCAGCACCACGGCGGTGCGGCGCAGCAGCATGCCGAGTCCCGCGGCCGGGGTGCCGGCGACGAGTTCCCAGGCCGGGTCGGTGCGCCGGTTCCACGACACCGCCACGCCGGGTAGCGGCGCCACCGGCGCGAGCAGCAGCACCAGCGACGGCAGTTCGGGATTCACGGCGTGCAGCAGAGCGGCGCAACCCAGCACGGCCGCCGTCATCGTCAGCCACGGCGCCAGGGTCACCGCGAGCCAGCGGCGGCTCACCGCCGACCAGATCCGGCGACGCGGTACGGGCGGGGGCCCCGCCCCGATACCCCGGTCGATACCGGCGGTGACCAGGTCGAGCAGGGCACGGGTGTCCTCGGGCACGTGACCGGCGAGCTGCGCCCGGCAGTCCGCGCACGCCTCCAGGTGGGACTCCACCGACCACACGCTCGCCTCGTCGAGGCCGGGGTCGCCGTCGGCGTACCGGGCCAGCACGGCCAGATCAGGGTGCATGCTCATGACAGCGCCTCCCGCAGCGCGATCCGGGCCCGCCGGGCGCGGGACTTCACGGTGCCCTCCGGCACGTTCAACAGCAGCGCGGTGTCCCGCGCGGACAGCCCGTCGAGCACCATCGCGCGCAGCACCTGCCGTACCTCCGGCGGCAGCCGCAGCAGTGCCTGCTCCAGGTCCTGGCCGACACGGCCGGCCATCACCTCGTCCTCGGCGGCCGGCGCGACGGTCTCGGCGGTCGGCACCGGCGGCACCTGCGCCAGCCGGGCCCGGCGCCGGAACGCGTCGACCATCCGGTTCGCGGCGATCGTCCACAGCCAGCCCACGGCGCTGCCCCGGGCGGTGGAGCCGGCGAAGCTGCCGGCCGCCCGCCACACCGCGAGGTACGTCTCCTGCATCACGTCGGCCACCACGTCGGCGTCCGCGCACCGCCGGCGCAGCCGGACGGCGAGCCACGGCGACGTCCGCCGATACAGCTCGTCGAACGCACGCCGGTCCCCGGCGGCGGTGCGGCGCACGAGTTCTTCCTCGTCAACCGCGTCCAGACTGTCTCTCACGCCCTGATAGACGACCGCGGCACCCCGATCGGATCTTTCCTGACTGTGATCCAGGCCACTGGTTGGCCGGCCGTGCCGGTCCGGGCTGCCGCGAGCGGCGGCCGAGGGTCGCGATTCGCCGGGCGAGACGGGCGCTACCGGTGTCAGCGGGTCCGGATCGTGCTTCGGCCGACGAGAGCGCTGCCCGCGTCGGTAGGTGCGGATTGTGGCTCGCGCGGGGTCGGTGGGTGCGGATCGTGATCGGGCCGGCGGGAGCGGTGCGCCGCCGGTGTCAGCCGGTGAGGACCGCGGTGAAGGCGGCGCGGACCCGGTCGCGCAGCCACGCGTGCGCCGGGTCGGTGTCGAAGCGCTGATGCCAGCCGCAGACGATCGGCGGCTTCGGCAGCTCGATCGGTAGCGGCACGGTGACCAGGCCGAACGCGTCGGCCAGCGGGCGCAGGGCCAGGGCCGGCGCGGTCAGCACGGCGTCGCTGCGGGAGACGGCGTGGGCGGCGGTCGCGGTGGCGGCGACGGCGGCGAGCACCCGCCGGTGCAGGCCGTGCTCCTCCAGGACGCCGTCGACCGGGTCGCTCAACCGGCCGCGGCGCGACACCAGCACGTGCGGCAGAGCCGCGAAAGCCTCGAGATCGACCCCTGCGGCGTACGGATGACCGGCGCGCATGGCCACCACGAAGCGATCGTGGCCCACCACCTCGTGCCGGATCTCCGGCAGCGCCGGCACGGCGGACCCGATCTCCAGATCGACGCGCCCGTGCCGCAGTTCGTCGGTGTCGACGGCCGTCTCGGCCAGGAAGCGCAGCCGCACCCCCGGCGCGGACCCGGTGATGTCGGCCAGCAGGGCCGGAGCGAGTGCAGTGGCCAGCGCGTCGTGGCCCTGGAGCGTGAAGACCCGGTCCAGGCCGGCCAGGTCGAGATCCCGGCTCGGCGCGAGCACCTGCCGGCTCTGTCGCAGCAGTTCGCCGACCTGGTCGCGCACCGCCAGCGCATACGGCGTCGGGGTCATGGTGCGCCCGGTGCGGACCAGGATGTCGTCGCCGGTCAGCCGCCGCAGACGGCCCAGGCTGCGGCTGACCGCCGGCGACGACAGGCGCAGCCGCTGGGCCGCCCCGGTCACGCCGCCCTCCTGGAGGAGGGCGTCGAGCACCGTGAGCAGATTCAAGTCCAGTTGCATGGCGGTAAATCCTACGCTAACAAGATTGCACTGGACTCAACTGTCCGGCGGCCGCAGAGTGGAGCCATGACCACCGAACAACGACTTCTGACCGTCGTGACCGCCGCCGTCCGTGCTGCCGCCGCGCTGGTCACCCACCCGCCGGCGCCGCCGGTCACACGGGCGGAACTCGTCGCCGCCCTGGCCGCCAACGACGACGCCGTCAGCGGTGTCCTCCGGCCGGCCCTCACCGCGGCACTGCCCGGCTCACGGTGGACCGCCGACGAGCACGGGTCCGGGCCGATGCCCACGGGTGACTGGTGGGTGGTCGATCCGGTCGGCGGCAACCTGAACGCGGTGCAGGGCATGCCGGACTGGAACGTCGGCGTCAGCCTCGTCCGGGACGGGCGGCCGGTGCTGGCGGTGCTGCACATGCCGGTCGCCGGTGAGACGTTCACGGCCGTCGCGGGTCAGGGGGCGGCTGCGGACGGCGTACCGCTGAGGGTCTCCGCCAAGACCGACCTGGCGCTGGCGCTGACCGGAACCGGTCAGGCCCGGCCCGGCCGGGACGCCCCGGCCGCGGATCGTGCCGGTGCCGCCGTCGCGGCGATGATGCGGCACGCCCTGTACGTCCGCGCGTCGGTGCCGGTCGGGCATCAGCTGGCGCAGGTCGCGGCCGGGCGGATGGACCTGCACTGGCAGTTCGACAACCTGCGGTCGCACATCGCACCGGTGCTGCTCGTCCAGGAGGCCGGCGGCATCGTCACCGACTTCGACGGCAGGCCGTGGAACGTCACCGGCGACGGCTACCTCGCGGCGGCACCCGGCGTGCACGCGGCCGCCCTCGAGATCCTGCGGCCGCTGCGGTGACCAGGATGGAGACGCATCGGCTCAGCGACGGAGTCTGCGACTCCGGCGACGCCTCGGCACCCTCGACCGTACCGGCTGCCCGTGGCCGGCGGCGGTGACCGGCGTGGAGATCACTGTGCTGGGTGCCTCCGGGGCGACCGGGCTCGAGTTGACCCGCCAGGCTCTCGAGCGTGGGCACACCGTCGTCGCGGTCGCCCGTGACCCGCGCCGGATCGCCCTGCCGGAGACGGCGCGCCTGGTCCGTACCGCCGCCGACGTCCAGGACCCGGACGCCGTCGCCGCCGCCCTGCGCGGCCGGCGGATCGTGCTGTCCGGTCTCGGTGTCGCCAAGGGCGACCGGCCCGGTGTCCTGACCGCGGGAGCCCGGGCCGTCGCCGCCGCCCGCCCCGGCCGGATCGTCTGGCTCGGCGCGTTCGGTACCGGCGCGTCGGCGGCGGCGGCCGGCCCGCTCACCCGCACCCTGCTGCGGATGCTCGCGGACCGGGCCGACAAGGAGACCGCGGACGCGATCATCCGGGACGCCGGCGGAACCGTCTTCCATGCGGGCCCGCTGTCGGACGGTCCGCCCGGCCCCGGCCGCCGCACCGTCGGGCTCGGGCAGGCACCCCGCCGGCTGTTCCCGGCACGGGTCAGCCGCGCCACGGTCGCCGCCGCGATGCTCGACGAGGCCGAGCGTCCCGGGTACGCCGGTGCCGTCGCCGTTCCGCTGCAACGCTGACTCCGACGGTACGGCTTGACGCATTCCGTTATCGGAATATGATGGCTGCCATGGCACGAGCAGCGACGACGTCGGACGCGTTCAACGCGATCGCCGAGCCGCAGCGCCGGGACATCCTGGCGCTGCTGCGGGCGGGGGAGTGGCCGGTCACCGACCTGGCCCAGGAGCTGGGGATGAGCCAGCCGCGGGCGTCCAAGCACCTGCGGGTGCTCCGCGAGGTGGGCCTGGTGCGCGTCCGCGAGTCGGGCAAGCAGCGCCTCTACGGTCTGGACGCCCGCGGGCTGCGGCCGATCCACGAGTGGGTCGGCGGGTTCGAGCGGTTCTGGGCCGACAGCTTCGACCGGCTGGACGCCTATGTGCAGGACCTTCAGCAGACTCCCCGGGAGGATTGATCGATGACAGGGCAGGACACGCGGACGGCCGACCGGGAGATCGTCGTCTCCCGGATCATCGGCGCACCGCCGGAGCTGGTCTTCACGGCGTTCACCGAGGTCCGGCACCTGTCGCGGTGGTGGGGCCCGGAGGGGTTCACCACCACGACGGCGTCGTTCGGCTTCCACGTCGGCGGCGTCTGGGAGTTCGTGATGCACGGGCCGGACGGCACCGACTACCCGGAGTGGATCACCTGGACCGAGATCGTCCCACCGGAACGGATCGTCCTGCTGCACGGTGAGTCGGCCGGCGACCCGAACGCCTTCGAGTCGATCCTCACCTTCGAGCCGGACGGCGCGGCGACCCGGCTCGTGATGCGCACCGTCTTCCCGACCAGAGAGCTGCGCGACGAGGCGGCCGAGAAGTATCACGCGATCGAGGGTGGGCGGCAGACCCTGAGCAATCTGGACACCTACGTCACCGGGGCTCTGCTCTGATGGCCGGCAGGGTCTTCTTCAGCGTGTCGATGTCCCTGGACGGCTACGTCGCGCCCGAGCCGGTGACCACCGTCGACGACATCTTCGCCCCCGAGAATCGCGACGACCCGGAGGTGCGGCGCTGGATGGGGCAGTGGATGGAGCTCCAGCAGTGGATCTTCCCGCTGCGGTTCTTCCGGGAGAACCTCAAGTTCGGCCCCGGCGGCGAGGAGGGAGTCGCCGACGACATCGCCCGGGAGACGTTCGAGCGCACCGGTGCGAGCGTCATGGGCCGGCGCATGTTCGATCTCGGCGAGCGGTCCTGGCCGGAGGAGGCGCCCTTCCACACCCCGGTCTTCGTCGTGACCCACCGCGGCCGCGACCCGTGGGAGCGGCCCGGCGGGACCACCTTCCACTTCGTCACCGACGGCATCGAGGCGGCGCTCGACCGGGCCCGTGAGGCGGCCGGCGACCGCGACGTCCGCCTCGCCGGCGGCGGCACCACGATCCTCCGGTACGTCAACGCCGGCCTGGTCGACGAGTTCACCGTCGCGGTGTCGCCCGTGCTCTTCGGCGCCGGCACCCGCCTCTTCGAGGGCGTCGACGCGTCCCGGGTGGCGCTGGAGCCGATCCGTTCCGAGCCGTCGTCGCGGACCACCCACCTGACCTACGCCGTGCACCGCAGGTAGCCGGCCTGCGGCCGGGGCCCAGGGACGCCGGCGGTGACGGAGACTGGCGGGGTGAACGAGCAGACCCGCGGTGTCATCCTCTACGGGGTCGGCGTGGAGGCCGTCGCCGCGGCGTTGCACGACCTCGACCCCCGCTATGTCCCGAGCGGCGACGGCGACAACGGCCCGGCGCCGGGGTCGGGTCAGGTGCCGGTCGTGTGCCGTCGGCGCGGCCCGGAGGCGGATGCGGTCAGGGTTGCCACGCCGGACGTCGCGTGGCTGGTGGTCGAGTTGTACCGGCCGGGAGTCGAGGTGGAACCCGCCCACGACGTGGGGCTGTGGCTCAACACCTCCCGGGCCGGTCCTCCGCGGGCGGCCCGGGCGATCGACCAGCCCGATCTCGTGACGTGGTACGAGGTCACCGATCCACCTCGCGTCGTCACGACGGACGGCGGGCCCGTCGCGGACGACTACGGCAACATCAGGATCGTCGTACCGGAGGGGAACCGGTCGGTGGCGCACGCGGTCCGGTCGGGTGGAGCGCCACCGCCGTGCCTGCCGCCCGAGGCGGACCTGATCATGCCGACGCATGATCTGTGGATGCTCCTGGAACCCGGGACGACGAGGATGTGCCGGTCCTGCCTCGATCGGCACAGGTGACGTCCACCGGCGTGCGACCGTCCGGAGCCGGCCGCAGGCGATCCGCGTTGCGTCCCGTTGACCGATCCGGCTTTCGCTGAACGCGTACAAATGATAGACATGTGTTGATGTAAAGAAGTCGCAACGTACGCGAAACCTTGGAGCCTGCATGGCTACTCCGGTCAACCGCCGTACCGTTCTCGCGGCAGGTCTGTCCCTGCCCCTCGCCGCCCGCGCCCCCGGCAGGCCGGGGGCGAAGGTGGGGTTCACTCTCGACGCGCGGGTGCTCGACGGCGGCGAGCAGGTCGTCTCGCTCACCCTGGACACCGCCCGGCTGGGGATCGACCCGTCCTCCCTGACGCCCGGCACCTTCGCCGTGCACGCCCGGGCCACCAGCCCGATTCCCATCGCCCCCGGGGATCTGATCTTCAGCGAGTACGACGTGGACCGCACGGTCACCGCCGCCCGGCTCGATCGTCGCGGTGACATCGTGCTCGATCTGGCCCACGCCGAAGGGCAGGTGGGCGGCGGCACCCTCGGCTACATCGTCAGCCGCAGCCGTAACGTACGACTGGACCTCGACTACACGATCACGCAGAACGCCCCGCTGCTGCGGCGCGACGGGCGCCCGGTTCCGATCGCCGCCTTCGTTCAGGGTGGGCTGGCCAACCCCGAGGTGGACGCGTTCAGCCACCACGTCTCCGGCTCGGGCATGAAGTACCGGCTGTTCACGCCGCACGGGCACGGCGGCCGGGGTGGGCGTCCCCTCATCGTCTGGCTGCACGGCGGGGGAGAGGGTGCCTCCCTGCCGGACGGCTACTACGACAACGAGACGACACTGCGGGCCAACCGGGGTGCGCTGGGCTTCGCCACCCGCGAGGCGCAGCGGATCTTCTCCGGCGCCTACGTGGTGGCTCCGCAGAGCACCTCGTTCTGGATGGCGGACGGCCCCGGGTTCGCGCCGCTCATCGAGGAGATCATCACGGATCTGGTACGCCGTCACCCGATTGACCGGCGGCGCATCTACGTCGCGGGGTGCAGCAACGGCGGATACATGAGCCTGAAGATGACCACCACGTACCCCCGCCTGTTCGCCGCGTCGGTGCCGGTCTGCGGCGTCGTCGCGTCGCTGCAGCCGGGCGGCCCGCGGCTGATCACCGACGCCGAGCTCGCCGGGATCACCACTCCCACCTGGCTGGTCACCTCCCGCGACGACACGACGGTGCCGCCGGAGCCGAACACGATCCACGCCCACGACCTGATCCCCGGCTCGCTGATGACGCTCTACGACCAGGTGGTCTGGAACGGCTACCGGTTCAACGGGCACTTCTCGTGGATCTATCTGGGCCGCAACGACCCGAGCGTGGACGGCACGCACGTCTGGCAGTGGATGGCCCGCCGGCGCCGCTGACCGGTGGGGTGCGGTCAGGCGGCGCCGCCGTTGGCGTAGAGGACCTGGCCGTTGATCCACCGGCCGGGGCCGGCGACGAACGCGGTCACCTCGGCGATGTCCTCCGGGGTGCCCAGGCGCTGCATCGGGTTGAGGCTCGCGATGTGCTCGACGACCTGCTCGCTCTTGCCCTCGAAGAACAGCGGCGTGGCGGTCGGCCCCGGCGCGACGGTGTTGACGGTGATGTCCCGGCCGCGCAGCTCGCGGGCCAGGATCAGGGTCATCGCCTCGACGGCGCCCTTGGACGCGGCATACGCCCTCGACGGCGCCCGGTAGCGGACGCGGGTGGTCAGCCGGCCGGTCTCGGGGCGGCGACCGGGCTCCGGTGGCCGGTGGTGTCGACGGCCCGTACGCCGAAGAAGACGTTGTCCTTGGAGAGGTCGACGGTGACCGTGCCGACCTTGCCGACCGGCAGTGAGTGCTGCCAGTCCGGTGCGGTGGTCTCGCGCCACACCACCTCGTATCCGGCGAGGTCCGGCTCGGTGCCGACCTGCCAGCGCAGGGTGGTCGCGTTGGTCAGCTGGGTGGTGTCGACGACCACGCCCTTCGGGGTTCCCGGGGCCTGTGCCAGCGACCAGAGCGCCGTCGCGTTGACCCGGGCCACCCGGGCGATGTATGCGAAGTCGCAGAACTCCGGCAGGTCGCCGTACTGGATGCCGTTCTCCACCCGTACGTCCTGGTGTTCGTGGTCGAAGTTCTCCCGGGGCTCGGTGAAGCGGGCCGCCGGGTAGCCGCGCAGCAGGAACGAGATGTGGTCGCTGCCGCGCAGGTAGCGGTCGCGGCGCCAGACGACGCGGACGTCCATGCCGGCCGGCTCGACGTCCTTGACGAAGCGGCCCAGCTGGCGCGACGGGCCGTCGTTCTCGCCGCCGACGCTTCTGCGGGTGTTGGCCTCGGCGGTGGTCTCCGAGGTGGGCACACCCTCGACGAACAGGCGGACGGTACGCGGGTCGTCGCGGGTGCCGTCGTGGGCGTCGCCGGTGCCGACGATGTCGTTGCTGAACATCGCCTGGATGTCGGCGCCGGCGTCCCGGTACCGCTGAGCCATGTGGTCGGAGCCGTAGAGTCCCTGCTCCTCGCCCGCGACCGCGGCGAACACCAGCGTCGACTCCGGTGCGCGGGTGGCCAGGACCCGGGCCAGCTCCATGATCACGGCCACCCCGGACGCGTCGTCGTCGGCGCCGGGGGCGTCCTTGACGGCGTCCATGACGTCGGTGACCCGCGAGTCGTAGTGGCCGGTGACCACGTAGATCCGTTCGGGGGTGACGCTGCCGCGCAGGGTGGCGATGACGTTGGTGATCCGGGTCGGGGCCGGGATGCGCGGCGAGACCGGCTGGATGAACGACTGGAGCTCGACGGTCATCCGGCCGCCACTGGCCGCGGCGTGGCGCTGGAGTTCGGCGAGGATCCAGTCGCGGGCGGCGCCGATGCCGCGGACAGGGTCGTCCTGCGACGACAGGGTGTGCCGGGTGCCGAAGGAGACCAGTCTGCGGACGATCGCCTCGATCCGTACCGGGTCGATCTCCTTGAGGATCCTCCGCAGTTCCCGGTCGGGTGCGGTGGCTCGGGCCGGTGCGGGGACGGCGACGCCGGCGGCTGTCGCCGCACCCGCCACCAGAAGAGTGCGCCTCGTGGACATGCGGCCCACTGTTCTCCACCCGGCCGCACATGTCCATGTCTGTCGATGTCTCGGCTTGTTTCGGTGCCCGCCGCCGGGGAATCCGACAGCCATGACCGAATTCGTGCTGGTTCCCGGGGCCTGGCACGGCGGCTGGTGGTACGACCCGGTCGTCGAGGCCCTCACCACCCGCGGACACCGGGCCCGTGCGGTGACCCTCGCCGGTCTCGCGGACACCGCCGAGGAGCACCTGGTCACGCTGGAGACCCACATCGACCAGGTGGCCGCGCTGATCACCGGGCCGGTGGTCCTGGTCGGCCACAGCTACGGCGGCATGGTCGTCACCGCGGTCGCCGACCGGGTGCCGCACCTGGTGCGGGCGCTGGTGATGCTCGACGCCGACGTTCCCGACGACGGCGACTCGTGCTGGTCACTGGCCCCGCCCGCGATCCGCGACTCGCTGATCGAGGGCGCCGGCGACGACGGCCTGACCGTCGCCCCACTGCCGTTCTTCGACGACCGGGCCCGCCCGCACCCGCTGGCCACCCTCATTCAGCGGGTGTACCTGACCGGCGCCTGGAAGCAGGTCCCGGAGAAGGTCTTCGCGGCCGCCACGGACACCCCCGGCGGACTGCAGGCCCCAGCGTCGACGGCGAAGGTCCGCGACGACCCGGCGTGGCGCTACGAGGAGTGGCCCACCAGCCACAACGTCCTCCGCGACGGCCCGGACCGGGTGGTCGGCCTGCTGCTCTCGCTCTCCGTCGCGGCGCGGTCCGCTACCCGGTGACCGACGGCATCGACTCGGCGCCGGCCAGCATCGCCTCGCAGCTGCGCAGCACCACCGCGGCGGCCCGCCGCTGGGCCGGGGTCCGGTCGCCGAGCCCGGCCTCCCGGCGCCACCGCTCGGCGCTGTCCTCGGCCACCGCCCAGATGTCGTCCATCGTGGCCTCGGTCGGCAGGCCGAGACGCTCGCCGAGGCTGGTGCCCGCGCCACCGAGCAGCCGCAGTGCCTCCCGCGCGGTCTCCGCGGGCAGCGCCACCCGCCCCGACCGCAACGCCGACAACAGCCGCAACTCCGCGAAGTCGTGCGCCCCGGCCAGCAGCAGTTCCAGTTCGGCCAGCAGATGCCCGGACGCCGCGACCCGTTCGGTGCGCAGCAGATGATCCAGCACGATCAGCGCCGACCGGGCCTTGAGCGCCGCCCGCCGCGCCACGAACAGCTCGGCGATCGAGGCCTGGAGGTCCTTGAGCCCGCTGTACTCCTGCAACCGTTCGGCCAGCGCGGACGTCGTGGCCGCACCGGTGCGCACCAGCGCGAGCGCCAGCCGGATCCCGCCGAGGCCGAACCGTTGCAGCAGATCCAGCCGCGCCCGCGCGCCGACCACGGGCAGCGCCCCGGCCGCGGTGAACCGGTCGGTCGACAACAACGACGGATCGGATGCGGTACGCGGCAGGGCGGCGATCGCGGCGAGCGCCCGGAACTCGTCGTCCCGTAACGTCCGCGCGGCATGCCCGATCAGCGGGGACATCGCGACCACGTCCTGGCAGAGTGCCGCGATCGCCGGTTCACGACGACGGCGCCGGGCGATCCGCCGGGCCTCCAGCAGCCCGTCCGGCAGCCCGTCCCCGTGCATGTCCGCCTTGGTCAGTACCACGAACACATGAATGGGAAAGGCCGCCGGGCCCCGCAGTCCCCGGCCGGCGCGCAGAAAGTCCAGATCCGGTTCACCGATCCGGGGTGTGAGCAGCAGGACCGCGTCGGCTTCCGGCAGCACCTGCCCCGGCGGCGTGGACGGCCCGGTGTCGATCAGCTCGGTACGCCGCAGCACCCGGCTCGGCCACTGCACGACCGCCCGCGGCACCGGGGTGTCCAGCCGCAACCCGCCGGAGGTCCGGGCGACCGGGACCTCGTAGGGCCGCCCGTGCTCCGGCCGGCTCCAGGCCCGCAACTCCGTGCCGTCCCGGTAGGTCACCAGATCGGCCTGTCCGACCGGCGCCACGTCCTCCCCGACGAGCGCGTTGACCAGCGTCGACTTGCCGGTCCGGCCGGCTCCCGCGACGGCGAGGCGCAACGGCCCGGCGAACCGGTCGAGGGTGTGCCGCAGCCGGCCGTCGGCGTTCGGATGGCCGTGATAGACCTGCGCCGCCCGCATCAGCAGGTCGTGCGTACGCCGTTCCAGCTCCTCGCTGATCACGCCCGGGCCCGGTCCGTCAGCGCCTGCGCCTGGGTGTGCAGTTCGGCCAGCCGGGTCAGTTCGTCGCGCAACCGCCGGCCGTGGGCGTCGCGGGCGGCCGCGTCCCGGTCGGCGGCGGCCTTGGCGTTGCGCAGCGACTCCATGGTCTCCTCCTGGAGATCCTCGGTGACGGCCGTGAAGTGGTCGCGCAGCGCCCGCTGGGCCCGCCGGACACTGTCGCGGGCATCCTTGTTGAGCCTGGTGAAGATGTCGTCGACGTGCTGCCGGACCGCGTTGCGCGCCTCGGTCTGCCGACGTTTGAGCAGTGTCTTGCTCTCGTCACGGACACTCTTGCCACCGAACAGGGCGCCACCGCCGATCGAGATCGGGTTGATCAGCGACATCCCGGCGAGACTGGTCGCCAGACCGAACATCACCACCCCGCCGTACGATCCGCGCAGCCCGATGAACAGCTTCTGACCGGGCGTGAACGTCGCCACCGGCGGTGCGTCGAGCGTCGACACGCCCTGCAACGTGCCCCCGTCGGTGATGGCCAGCGCGGTCGACGGCAGCACGTCACCGGCCTCCGGCGGGAACATGTCGGCGGTCCGGCGGGCCATCCACTCGGTCCGCTCGGCCAGCCAGGTCATGCTGGTGGTGGCCAGTTCCTGGAGTGCCTCGCGCAGCCACGGCTCGAATTCGTCCCAGCTCTTGGCCGGATCGTTGGTGGTGAAGAACTCGTCGGCCTCGGCGAGCAGGGCCTTCACCCGTTCCCGCAGGTCGTGTTCGATGTCCGACATCAGGTCGGCGACCTCGTCGGACAGCCGGTTCTGCCAGCGGACCGTACATTTGCGCAGGTCGTCGAGGCGCCGGTGGGTGGCCTGGAGATGCGCCGCCGCGTCCGAGGAGAACCCGTCGCCCTGGCTGTCCAGCTCCGCGCGCAACGGCACCGCGAGTTCCTGGATCGCCAGCCGGCCGAGTGCCCCCGCGGTCGCCCGCGCCAGCCGGTCCGGCTTGGCCTCGACCATCTTGCGCAGGTGTACGAGCAGATCCGCGAACCCGGACTCCCGGTTGAGGGCGTCGTCGCCGGTGCGTACCGCGTGCAGCCGCAACGACGACGAGACCGCGGCCACCGCCGCCGGGATGCCGGCCCGGTTCAGCCGCAGACGGCTGTCGGCCAGGTCGCGGCGCCAGTCGGGGGCGTAGTCGGCCTTGGTCAGCACCACCAGCAGGCCGGGGAAGGAGCGGCCGAGCCCGGTCAGGACGGTCAGCTCGTCGTCGCTGAGCTGCCGTCCGGTCTCGCAGGTGTAGACGACCAGATCGGCGCCCGCCCGGTCGGCCAGATCGTGGGCCGCGGTCACCGCCCGGTCGGGGGCGGCGAAGGTCAGCGCCGGCGCGTCGATCAGCACCAGTCCGCCGGCCAGCAGCGACCGCGGCACACCGACGTCGACGTGCACCGGCGCGCCGGCCGGCAGGGCCGCGGTCGCCTCGGCCAGCGACGCCCCGAGCCGTTCCGGTACCAGCGGGATCCGGGCCTGCAACCCGACCGCGGCCGTCCAGTCGGCGGCCGGTGAGTCGCGCCGGATCAGGTGGGCCGTCGGTGTGTCGGCGTGGCGTACCACGGTCGGCACGCCGGTGTCGGCGTCCGGCAGCACGCCGCACACCGAGGCGTTGATCAGCGCGTTCACCAGCCGGCTGCGGCCCTGCTGGGCGGGGCCGACGACCAGCACCCGCAGCTGCGGGTGCAGCAGCCGGGCCCGGCGGCGGGTCAGCCGTTCGGCGAGATCCGCACGACCGTGCGCCTGGCAGGTGCGGATCACCGCGTCCATGGTGTCCATCCACCAGGGATCACCGGTGGCGGCACCGCGCAGCGGATCGGGCGCCGGCCGCGGATGCGGAATCAGGGAAGCGGGACCCGTCGATGCCGTCGTCCCGGCTTCCCAGCTCGTCATCCGCGTCCGTCAGCCTTTCGTCGTGGCGCCTGTCTAGCCGATGCCGAACACCTCGGCCTGCGTGGCCTGCGGCTCGTCGGCGCCGGACAGCAGACCACCGGTCAGACCGTGCAGGCTGTCACCGACACCGGAGACCGTGCCGGTCACGGTGCCGGTCAGCCCGTCGACCGCGTCGAGAGACGTGACGCCGCTCAGGTCCGGCTGGATCAGCGATCCGATCGAAGAGGTTGCCTCGTGGACCCCGGACACGTCAAGCAGGCCGGAACCGACGGTCTCCGGCAGCGCCGGCACGTTGCTCACCGTGTCCAGAACGCCACCCAGGTCGCCGCCGAGGTCACCGGTCAGGCCGGCACCGAGGTCACCGGTCAGGCCGCTGTCGTAGGGCACCGGGTCGACGGCGAACGTGGACGAGGTGGCCACCGCGCTGTCCACATCGAGCGCCGGGTCGTACTCGGCCGACAGCCCGCCGACCGTCGCCGACGTGCCGGCGCCCAGGTCCAGGGCGCCCGGCAGCACCGACACCTGCGCCAGCCCGTCGGCGTCCAGGCCCAGCACCGTGACGTTGACGCTGCTCGTCGCGTTGATCTCGGCCAGCGGGTCGTGCGTGACCTGGGCGGCGATCGCCTGCAACTGGGCCACCGCCCCGGCGACGTCGAGACTGGCCACCCCGGTGGTCAGGTCGTCCAGCCCGTCCGGGCCGGTCAGCCCGGCCACCGGCGCCGAGTCGATCACCAGCGGCAGCACCTGCTGCACGTCGGTGGCGGTGATGTCGTCCAGCCCGGCGTGCCGCAGGGTCGCCTCCGGGTCCAGTTCGAACGCCGACCGCGCGGCCGGGTCGTAGATCAGGTTGAGAACGAAGTCCTGCAAGGTGGGCGAAGTCATTGTCGAGCTCCTAGACGCTGATGCGGATCGAACGGCGCGGGCCCGGCGCCGAGATGAAAGCTACGGACGGGGCCGGCCGCGGGCATCGGGGCCGAGTCCCCCACTGTGCCCGGCCGCCGGTTAGGGGATTAGGGGATCGGCGGCCCACGATTTTTGGGGGGACGCTTCAAACCCGCCATTTGGTACGAACGTGGGGTACCGACCTCTGAGGAGTTGAACGCGTGTCCTACGTGCTGGGAATCGACATCGGTGTCGGCACCGTCAAAGCGGCCGTCTGCCGGCTCGCCGGCGCCGGCGAACCCGGTGGTTCCGGCTGGGGCCCGGCTCAGCCGGTGTCCCTGGGCGCCCGTTCAGCGGTGGTCGCGTCCGCGCTCCGGATGACCGCGGACGGCACCGTCGTCCCCGCCGAGGTGGGCCGGCATCCGGCCGACGCGGTCGCCGGCTACCTGCACCGGGTCGGTGATCCCCTGCCGATGTTCTTCGCCGGCGGGTACTTCCCGGCACACGGCCTGACCGCCGCGATGGCCCGCTGGGTGGTCGACCGGGTCTGGGAGATCATGGGGGAGCCGCCGGTCCGCGTGGCGATCGCCCACCCGTCCGGTTGGGGTGCCGGCCGGCTCGGGCTGCTCCAGGCCGGGCTGGCCGAGGCCGACCTGATGGGCTGCGTGCTGGTGACCCGGGCCCGCGCCGTCGTCGAGTGCCACCAGGCCGCCGGCCGCGCGCCCACCGCGGGCGGGCTGCTCGGCGTCTACCGGCTGGGCGGCTCCACCGCCGAGGTGTCGCTGGTCGCCCCGCAGCAGCCGGGCCGGATGGAACTGCTCGCGTCCGCCGAGCTCAGCGACGTCGGCGGGTTCGAGGTGGACGGCCGGACCCCGGCCGACGCCCGGGCGCTGATCCGCCCGACGGTCGATCTCGCCGCGGCGCTGGTGCACAGCCGCGGTTACGGAACCGGCGATCTGTCGGCGGTATTGATCGCCGGAGTGGACGGCGCCGTATGTACCTACGTGTCCGATCTGCTCACCGCGGTGTTCCAGGCTCCCGTCGTCCGTGACCCGCAACCGCGCATGACCGTGGCCTTCGGTGCCGCGCTGGCCGGGCGCCCGCCGGTACCCCCGGCCGGTCCCGCCGTGGCCGGCCCCACCGACGCGTTCGCGGTCCTCCCGGCGGCGTCGCAGATCGCCCCGCCCCGTCCGCCGGTCAACCGCGTGGCGGTCCGGGCGGAGACCCGATGACCTCGTCCGTCCTGGCCCGGGTCGCCGCCGACCCGGCCGCACCACTGCACGCCGGGGTCGCCGCACCCGGCGGCTACGGCAAGACCACCCTGCTGCGGCAGCTGACCGACGCGTACCGCGGCGCCGGCGTCAAGGTGACCGGGCCGTGGCCGCCCCGCCTGCCCGCCGCCGACCACGTCCTGCTGATCGACGACGCCCACCTGCTCCCCCCGGAGCAGCTCAACGACCTGCGCGAACACGCCGAACAGCCGGACGCGCGGATCGTCGTCGCCCACCGGCCGTGGCCCCGCCGCCCGGAACTGCTGCGACTGATCGAGGTGCTGCGCCGCGGTGGCCCGGCCATCACCCTGCCGCCGCTCGGCCCCGCCCAGATCGCCGGCCACCTGACCGCCCCCACCGACGAACTGATCACGTGGGTGACCGCCCAGACCGCCGGGATCGCCCGGTACGTGACCCGTCTCGCCGGCGCCCTCACCGGTGCGGTGCCCGCCGGCCCGCCGCACGTACCGGTCGCCGCCCTGGCACCGTTCGCCGCCGAACTCGACGAACTCGACCCCGGCGTCCGCACCCTGCTGCTCGCCGTCGAAGCCGGTGCCGGACTGTCGTTCGACCTGGTCGCGGCCGTCCTGGACCACGACGCCGACGTCGCCGAACTCGTCGACGCGGGCCGCGCGACCGGGATGCTGACCGCCGACGGCACTCTGGTCCCGCTCGCCCGGCGCGCCATCGCCGCCCTCGCCCCGATCAGCCAGCGCATCGACGTACGCCAGCGTCTCGCCGCTCTCCAGATGGCCCGCGGCGGCCCGGTCCTGCCGCTGGTGCGTCCCCTGCTGCGGGTCGCGGCCGCACCCGGCCTGGTCCCCGGCGCCGCCGGCAGCGGCCTCGGCCACGTCTACGAGGCCGCCGGCGAGGAGGCTCTGGGCGACGACCCCGCCCTGGCCGCCGAACTGTTCGCCGCCGCGGCCGGGGCCGGGCGCACCACCGCGGCCCGCCGCGCCCTGGCCACCGCGCTGGCCGGCGACCTCGACCACGCCTCCCGCCTCACCGACCAGGTCCTCGCCGACGGCAGCCCACCGCAACGCGCCGAGGCCGCCTACGTCGCCGCCGCCGTCCTGGCGCACCGTGGACAGACCGCGCAGGCCGTCCGCCTCTACGAATGGGCCGGCACCGACGTGGCCGCCGGATTCGCCGCGGTCGGCCTGATCGCCGTCGGCCGGCTCACCGACGCCCAGCGCCTGATCCGGCCGGACGACACCGCGGCCCACCCGCCGACGTCGCTGAGCGCGGCGGCGGCACTGATGGCTCGCGGCGCCGCCGAATCGGTCACCGGGCCACCGGCCGCGGCCCTGTCCACCCTGGTCCAGGCGGCCACCCTGATCGACCCCGCCGGCCCGGCGACCCTGCTGCCGGACAGCCCCGCCGCGGTCGGCGCACTCCTGGCGATGCACTGCACCGAACTCGACGTCGCCGACACGCTGCTCACCCGCGCCGAGCACCGCGGCACCGGTGGCGCCCTGCTGGCCACCCGGCATCACCTGCTGCGCAGCTGGGTGCTGCTGCTGCGCGGCCGGCTCACCGACGTCGAGCAGCGCCTGCCCGCGGCCACCGCGGCCACCGCCGCCCAGGGCCGCGACGAACTGCTCGCCTCCGCGCTGCGGGTCGGGCTGGCCCGCCGCAACGGCGACCTCGTCGGCCTGCGCAGCGCCTGGCCGGACGCCTGCCAGGCCCTGATCGGGCAGCCGGTCGAACTGTTCAACCTGCTGCCCCTCGGTGAACTGGCGGTCGCCGCGGCACGTCTCGGCGACTCCCACCGGGTCGCCGGGCACCTCGCCGAAGCCGACCGGCTCCTCGCCGGACTCGGCGACCCCCCGGTGTGGACCGTGCTGCCGCACTGGTACCGGTTGCAGGCCGCGATCCTCGCCGACGACCAGGACACCGCGCGCCGCCACGCCGCCCACCTCGACGCCTGCCGGCCCGCCGGGACGTACGCCGCCGCGTTCGCCGACGCCGCCACGGTCTGGCTGGACGTCCTCGCCGGCCACGCCGACCCGGAATCGGTGGTCGCCGCCGCCCGGACCCTCAGCCTGGCCGGGCTCACCTGGGACGCCGCCCGCCTCGCCGGGCAGGCCGCGATCCGCACCTCCGACCGTAAGGCGATGGCCCTGCTGCTGGACTCCGCCCGCGCCCTGCAGGACCGCGGCACCCGGCCCGAACAGGCCACCGGCCAGCAACTGCTGAGCGCCCGGGAACGTGAGGTCGGCGCGCTGGTCCTGGCCGGTATGACGTACAAACAGATCGCCGACCGGCTCTACCTGTCGGCGAAGACCGTGGAGCACCACATGGCACGCATCCGGCAGCGACTCGGCTGCACCGACCGGCACGAACTGCTCAGCCGCCTCCGGGAGATCATCGGCGACCCCGAGGTCACCCCGTGAACCGCCGGATCCGGGTGGTCGGTGCCGTCCTGCTGGTGGCGTTCTGGGGCGCCGCGGCCGTACCCGCGGTCACCGTCGCCGTCCGGGCGCTCGCCGACCGGGTCACCGCCGACCGGCTCGACCGGCCGGTCGACGAGGCGGTGCTGGCCCTGGAAGCGGAACGCCGGCTGTCGGTCACCGAACGCCCCGTCCTGGAACTCACCGCCCAGCGGGGGCGCACCGACGACGCGGCCGGGCGGTTGCGGCAGGCCGACCGGTCCTGGCTGGACCGTCTCACCACCTCGGCCGCCGATCGTACGGCCGACGCGCTCCTCGACCGGATGGACGGGCTCGCCGAGCTACGGGCCTCGGTCGACGCCGGCCGCCTCGACCGCCGGCGGGCCGTCACCGCGTACACCGACATGATCGGCGCGTCCGGCGCGGCACCGCAGGACACCGCGGTCGGCGGCATCCAGGCCCTGAACCGGTCCCGGGAGATCCTCACCGAACAGGACGCCCTGCTGGCCGCCGTGTCGGCGGGGCGCGGGCCGTCCGCCGCCGACCGGATCCGGCTGACCCAGCTGGCCGGTGCCCGGCGGGCCCTGTTCGCCGCCGCCGGAACCGCCCTCCCGGAGCAGGCCACCCGCCGCCACCGGGAGGTGGCCGGCTCGGCGGCGATGGTCCGCCTGCACCGCATCGAGGACGAGCTGGCCGCGTCACCGGACGGCATTCCGGACCCGTCGGCCTGGTCGCCGACGTTCAACGAACTCAACACCGCGCTCTGGGAGCTGCGGGACGGCGCCCGCCGGGAGCTCGCCGACACCGCCACGCCGCGAACGGTCACGGCCACCTTGTGGGCGGGCACCATCGCCGGTGTCGGATTCGTCGCCCTGCTCGGGTTGCTGATCGCCGCCCGCCGCGGCCGGGGCGCGGACCCCGGCACCCCGGCGTCGGCGGGGGCGACCGCCACGTCGGGTCCCTGGCATCGACCCGGTGGCCTGCTCCAGGACCTCGACCGCCGCAATCAGGGCCTGCTCCAGCGCCAGTTGCGTCTGCTCGACGCCCTGGCCCGCCGCGCCGACGACGAGGAGACCGCCGCCGACCTGCGGCGGGCCGGCAACTTCGGGGCCCGGCTGCGGCGCAACATCGAGAAGGGCATCACCCTCACCGGCGGGGTCCCGGAACGCCAGTGGCAGCGGCTCGTACCGATGACCGACGTCCTCCGGGACGCGGCCGCGGAGATCGGCGACCCGGACCGGGTCACGGCCGCCGACGTGGAGTCCGGCTACCTGGCCGGAACCGCGGTGACCGACCTGACCCACCTGCTGGCCGAACTGTTCGAGAACGCGGCGACCTTCGCGCCCGCCGACTCGCTCATCGCGGTCACCGGACAGCACGATCCGGCCGGATACCTGGTCACTATCACCGACGTGGGGCCGGGCATGACCGGCGACGACCTCACCACCGGGCACGACGTGATGGCGGCACCCGAGCCCCCGTCCGGCGGCACCTGGTGGGGGCTGTGGGCGGTCGGCCGGTTCGCGGCCCGCCAGGACGTCGCCGTCCGGCTCGACAACGGGCCCGACGGTGGCCTGGTCGCCACGGTGCGGATCCCGCCGACCCTCGTCACCGGCCGCCCGGAGTCCGCCGGCACCCGCACCGAGCTTCAGACGGTGGTCGAATGAGCCTGCCACCGGACCACGAGGAGGCCCCGGCCCGCGGTCGGCGTTCCCCGGCGGACGTCGTCCGGGACGCCGCGTGGCGGCTCGCCACGGCGATGCTCACCGCGCCGTCACCCGAACCCCGTGTCCGTACGCCCAGGGTCCCGGGAGAACGCTCGGCGGCCGGGCGGTTCCTGCTCGTCGTCGGCGGGCTGGCGGCGGTGGCGGTCACGGTGCTGCTCGTCGTGCTGGTGGTGACCCGGCCCTACCAGCAGTCGGCCCGGCCGGAACAGGCCGCGGGGCTGCCGGAGCGCCCGGCCGCGGCGCCCAGCCCGTCGGCGCCCGCCTCGCCGGCCCCGGCGACCACCTCGCGGGCCGCCGGTTCGCCGTCGCCTCCGCCGCGGGTGGCCGTCAGCTCCGTCTCGCCGCCGGCATCACGGTCGGCCTCGGCGAGTGCGGTCGCGGTTGCGGTGCCGTTGGCCGCCACCTACCGGACCACGCCGTACGTGGCCGGCCTGCTCGGCTACCGGACCGAGGTGACGGTCGCCAACCCGGCCACCGCCGCCCGCGACGGCTGGACCCTGACGGTCACGCTGCCCCGCGCCACGCTCTGGATCAACCAGGTCGAGGGCGCGACCGTCACCCGGCAGGACGCGGTGTGGACCTTCGTGCCCGATGAGTCGACCACCGCGATCCCACCCGGCGGGCAGGTCGGCATCTCCTTCGAGGTGCACGGCGCCACCCTGCTCGACGCGGCGCCCGCCGACTGCCGGATCGACGGTGCCCCGTGCACGTCGTGACGCCGCCCGCGGGTGGGCTACTCCGGAGTCCTGGTGCCGGTGACCGGTAGGCCGCAGGCGCGCTGGGCGTTGCCGAGACTGGTCAACAGGCTGAACCCGATGGCCTCCATCTGCGCGGCCGTCCCGGCACTGACGTCGTCGGTGTGCTCGTATCCCGACCGCTGCAAGGTCACCATCGAGTCCATGGCGTCGGCCAGACCCTCGCCGGCCTCCTTCAGGTCGCCGGAGAAGAGCAGCCGGCCGGACAGCGTGTGGATGCGCTCGGCCGCCGTTTCGATCGCGGTGGACGGATCGCCGCCGTTGGTGGGTGCTTCCACGAGTTTCGAGGTGTGCCCGACCCGGTCGCACAGCTCCGACTTCGCGGCGGAACTCACCCCGGTCGCCACCGCTGCGCCGGCCACCAGGACCGCGGCGAACCCGGCGAGGCCGATGCGCACGTTGCGCGACGCGAACGGCCCGGCGGAGGACGGTACGGGCGCCGGCGGTCCGGCCGGCGGCACCGGGGGACCGTAGTGCTGAGACGGCGGCGGCCACGAGGCTGACACCGGCGCGTGCGTGTACGCGGCGGCCGGCTCGGCGTAGAACGGTGCCGCGGGCGGGGCGGGCTGGGACGGCTGCCACTGCGGCTGCGCGGGCTGGGCGGCGTACTGCTGCTGAAGGCGGTGCTGCTGCTCGAGATACTGCTGCTGGGCCGCATACGACTGCTGATACTGCTGCTCGTACGTTGCCTGCTGATACTGATGCTCGTATGTCGGCTGCTGGTACTGCTGCTCGTGCGGTTGCTGGTACGGCTGCGCGTAGGGCTGCGCAACCGGGTGGCCCGGTCCGCCGGGCGGCCCGTCCGTCCCGGGCTGGTACTGCTGCTGCCAAGCGGCGTTGGTCTGTGGGTCAGCGGACATGAACACCCGTCCCGGCTCTCTGCGTCGATCCGTCGGGTGCCTGTATCGGTTCGCACGGCGTGAACGTGAGGCATGCCGGCCGTGTCTCCCCACTTCGCCGGTGCCGGCGGATCCGTCCGGCGGGAACTCTTCAAGGTGCCGGTCCGGGATCCGATCGGGAACGACGACATGCCGGCCCGCCTCGAAGGTTGCCCCGTGAGTGATATCCCGCGACTGACCTCAGCCGCCCCCACGATCAGCGACCATGCCTTCATGGCTGCTCACGCCTCCGTTCCCGGGACCCCCGCGGGCTGGTACGCCGATCCGGGCGGCGCTTTCGCCCAGCGCTGGTGGGACGGGCGCCAGTGGACCGACATCGTCCGGCAGCCGGTCCAGCCGGCCGCCCCCGCGGCGACGCCGGCCGATCATCCGTCGTCGGCCCGGGGCCGGCACGCCCCCGCCTCGTCTCCGCGATCCCGCGTGGTGCTCATCGGTGTCGCCGGCGCGGTACTCGCCGCGGCCGGCGTCGCCGCGGCGCTGTACGCCGGGGACTCGCCGGCTCCCGCCGGCGTTCAGCCGGGCGTGCCGGCCGAGGGCGTGCTGACGGCGCTCACCGGTGATCCCCAGGCGGCCGACAAGTCGGCGCAGTCCGACGTGCGCGGCGCCATCTCGGAGGTGGAGCAGTACTACACCGAGTACGGCGGCTACCCGGCCACCGGATTCGCCGGCGGCAACCGGGACGGGGGTACGCCCGAGGTGGCGATCGGCACGTCGTCGGAGACGATCACGGTGTCGGCCGGCACGCGGCTGTACTACTACCCCGGCCCGGCCGCCTACACCTACCGGATCTGCGCGACGAACACCGGCGGCACCGGTAAGTGGTACCTCTACGACTCCGCACGCGGCGGCTCCGTCGGCGCGGTGACTGCCCCCGTCTCTCCGGAGACCTGTGGCTGAGGGCTGTCAGATGTCGAGGTCTTCGACGTCGGGGTCGTCCTGGATGGTCCGCAGCGCCAGGACGTAGAGCTCGGCCGGCAACAGCGGCCGGAGCTCCTCGACCGTGTCGACCACGGAGAACGTGGCCTGCGCCGGGGTACGCATCCACGCCTGATCCGGTGACCAGTCGCCGATCCAGCCGCGCCATCCGGTGGACCATTTCCGGCTGCGCTCCGCGCTGGGGCCGACCGGGGTGGTCAGCTCGGACCGGGAGTGGTGCACGGCGAACCGCCCCTTGCCGGTGCGGAACAGCGAGTACGTCTCGTCGCCCTCGTTGCCCGACGCGGTCCACTCGCCGAGAGCGACGCCGAGGAACCGTTTGATCGAGGAACTGCCGAGACCGACCTTGACGGTGATCTCGTCATACCCCGCCTGCTTCGCCTGCTCGATCCGCACCAGCCGGCGCAGCGCCGTGACGATGGCGCCGGACAGGGTGCCCCCGGTCAGCTCCTGGGCCTGCTGCAGCAGCGGCAGGTCGTCGTCGGCGATGTAGATGGTCTTGTTCGGCATGTGACTCCCCTCTGGACGCGAGTGTACTCATACGTGTACTACTACGCACATGAATACGTATACGGATCCCATTGAGGTGGTGGATCTCGCCGTCTCCTACGGGCGGGTCACCGCCCTCGACGGACTCGGCCTGCGCATCGCGGCGGGCACCGTGCTCGGCGTCCTCGGACCCAACGGCGCCGGCAAGACCACCCTGATCAGAGTGCTGTCGACGCTGCTCCGCCCGACCCGCGGCACCGCCCGGGTGATGGGCCACGACGTCGTCGCCGACCCACTGCCGGTCCGCCGCTCGATCGGGCTCGCCGGCCAGTACGCGGCCGTCGACCAGGAACTCACCGGCCGGGAGAACCTGGAGATGGTGGGCCGCCTCTACCGGCTGCCCCGCGCCGAGGCCCGCCGCCGGGCCGGCGAGATCCTCGAGCGCTTCGACCTCAGCGGCGCCGCCGACCGGCGCGTCGGCACCTATTCCGGCGGCATGCGGCGACGGCTCGACCTGGCCGCCGGCCTCACCGGGCGGCCACCCGTCCTGCTGCTCGACGAACCCACCACCGGCCTCGACCCCCGGTCCCGGCAGGAACTGTGGTCGATCGTCGACGAACTGCGCGACGCCGGCACCACCGTGCTGCTGACCACCCAATACCTCGACGAGGCCGACCGGCTCGCCCAGCGGATCGCCGTCATCGCGGCCGGCACCGTGATCGCCGAGGGCACCCCCGACACCCTCAAAGCCGGCATCGGCACCGACATCCTGCACCTCCACCTGCCCGAACCGGCCGCACTGGCCACCGCGGTCCCGCTGCTTGCCGACCTCGCCGCCGCCGGCACCACGGTCACCGCGGACCCGGTCTCCGGCGACCTGACCGTCCACGTCTCCCGTCCGGACGCCTCCGCCGAAGCCCTCCGCCGCCTCGACCGGCACGGCGTGACCGTCGCGACGATCCAGCTCACCCGGCCCAGCCTCGACGACGTCTTCCTGTCCCTGACCGGCCGTTCCGCCACCGCCGTCCCCGAGGAGGCACGATGAGCACCGGAATCGTCATCCGCGGCGGACGGCAACGGCTCACGGCCGGCGCCGTCCTGCACGACAGCCGGGTGATGGCCGGCCGCCAGTTGCGCCGCACCCTGCGCCGGCCCACCTACATCGTGTTCTCGTTCATCCAGCCGGTGATCTTCGTGCTGCTGTTCCGCTACATCTTCGGCGGCGCCATCGACACCGGCGCCACCTCCTACGTCAACTTCCTGATGCCCGGCATCATCGTGCAGACCGCGATCTTCGGCGCCCTGGTCACCGGGCTCGGCCTGACCGAGGACGTCGGCAGCGGTGTCGTGGACCGGCTGCGGTCCCTGCCGATGGCGCGCTCGGCGGTGCTGGTCGGCCGTACCGTCGCCGATCTCGTCATGAACGTCTTCACCCTCACCGTCATGATCGTCGTCGGACTGCTTGTCGGATTTCGCCCCACCCAGCCGGCGTGGCAACTCGGCGCCGCGTTCCTGCTGGTCCTGGCGTTCTCGTTCGTCTTCTCCTGGATCAGTGCGTGGATCGGTCTGTCGGTGCGCAACCCGGAGACCGCGCAGTCCGCCGGATTCATCTGGGTCTTCCCGCTGACGTTCGCGTCGTCGGCGTTCGTCCCGATCGCCACCATGCCGGGACCGGTACGCGCGTTCGCCGAACACAACCCGATCACCCTGGTCGTCGACGCGGTCCGCGGCCTGACCATCGGCGGCCCCGCAGCCGCCGGCCCCGCGGTCCGCGCCCTGCTCTGGCTCACCGCGCTGCTGCTGATCTTCGTGCCACTAACGGTCCACGCCTTCCGGCGCGCCTGACGGGCGCGGCGGTCCGGGTCTGCTGTTCATGATCGGCTTTTGCCGTCCCGGCGGCATGCCGCAGGGACGCGAGGACGCGGCCGCACCCCCGACGGGGTGCGGCCACGTCACCGTCGGCGGGCGAAGGCCGCGCGCAGCCGTCCGGCGATCGGCTGTTCCACGCGACGGTTCACCAGGATCGCCGCGCCGGTCAGTACCACGAGGGCGAGCGCCAGCAGCGGGACCGGGCCGATCGTCGTGTGCTGCCGTACGAAATGGATCAGCGCGAAGCCGACGACATAGTGCAGCAGGTAGAACGGGTAGGTGGCGGTGCCGAGGACGGCCAGCGGCCGCCATCGGATCCAGTCGAGCCGGTGCAGCGCCAGCAGGGCCAGGATCCCGAAGCAGACCGTCACCACGACGCTGGAGGGTGTGTAGGACATACCGTGCCCGGCCTGCCACGGGTTGCCCTCGTAGTAGTGCATCGCCAGGGCCCAGCTCAGGCCGATCAGCAGCCACAACTCCAGCCGGGGCCCGCAGCGGTGGATGAGATAGAACGCGACACCGGCGATGAAGTAGTGCGAGTTCTCCCGCATCACCAGCGTGTCCAGCCAGGGCTGCCCGATCTCCGCGGCCAGCACCGACGACACGCTCCAGAGCAGGCAGAAGGCGACGACGTTGCGGTACGTGACACCGATCCACACCACGGCCAGGAACAGCAGGTAGAACTTGAGTTCCAGCCAGAGCGTCCAGTAGACATCGTCGATGCGGGGTGTGCCGAGCGGGTCCTCCAGCAGGAACAGGTTCGCCGCCAGGGCCCGGAACGGCACCGGTGTGAAGACCCGGGGGTAGGCCATGGTGACCAGCGTCGTGATCGTCGCGCACACCCACAGGGCCGGGAACAGCCGGACGAACCGGGAGACCAGATACTGCTCGGGGGTACGGCCCCACGCCGTCATGCAGATCACGAAACCGCTGATCATGAAGAAGAACGGCACACCGACCCAGCCGTACGCGGCGATCCGGTAGAACCAGCCGAAGACCTCCTCGGCCGGGCGGCCCCAGATGTGCACGCCCCCGGTGCCGGCCACCGCGGCCAGGTGGAAGATGGCGACACCGAGGGCCGCCACGAACCGGAGGAGATCCAGTGCGGGCAGGCGCCTGCCGCGTGCGTCCGGTCGCGGCGGGTCGGCGGTGAGCGGTGCCACGAGCCGGGACGGTGCGACGGCCACGGGGGCGGTGACCGTCATCGGGGTGACCGTCACGGCACGGCCTGCGCCGGTATGGCGGGCCGGACGGTGCGCAGCAGCCGGACCCACAGTGACCGGCGGTGCGGGTGGCGGACCGTGCCGGTGGCCGCGCGTTCGGCGTTGTCGAGCAGCTCGGCGATCAGGGCCTGGTGGGTCCAGCGCATCGCCAGCGGCCAGAACAGTCGCATCGCGCCGCGGGTGCTGGCCACCAGGATGTGCACCATCTCGGAGCGGTCCGGGCCGATGGCGCGTACCCACAGCTCGTGATACCCGTCCAGGGGCGCACCCGGCGGAAATTCGAACCGTACGCGCAGGCCCGGTTCGTACGCGGTCACGGTGTATCTGATCGGTCCGTGGCCTCCGCTCGCGCCGACCCCGAGGGGGCGGTCCAGCCGCAGCGGCTCCCAGTCGTCGGCCGGCCACAGCAGGTCGTCCGGCCCGGCGAGCCGGTCCTGAAGGTTCCGGAGAACCGTGACGGGTGCGGCGATGACGCGCCGTTGCATGTTGATCATGAAACCTCCGTACGGGCATGGCGAAGCCGTCTCGCCACCTGTGGCGTAGACCGGGTCTGGTGTCGCGTTGTCTGTTCGGGTTATCTGCCCACGCCGGGCAGGGCGTCGACGATCTCCGACCACGTCGTCGTGTCGGTGGGGTCGTCGACCCGCATGCCGCGCAGCACGGTGAGCAGTTCGGGGCCGGAGCCCTCCGCGGTGGCGGTGGCCTCGATGAGGTAGGCGCCGTCGGCGGTGTACCGGTAGCAGGCGCTCCTGCCCGGCACGCAGAACGGCGCGACCTCGGCCGTCTGCCCCGACGGGTCCGGCGACCCGTTCGCGGGTTCGGACCACGAGGTGTACGCCGGCCAGTGGGACGCCGACATCGACGGGTCGTCGGCCGGCCGGTACGTGGCCGAGTTCGACGGGCCCCACGACGGGGCGTCCGAGGTGCCGGCACCCGGTGACCGCCCGGCCGTCCAGTCGACCTTCGCCAGGAGACTGTCGCCGTACGACCTCGGATACACCTTCACCCGCAGGTTGTCCGTGCCCGCGCCGGCCAGCGGCTCGGTCAGCCCCGTGTACTCCTCCCGCTCCCGGGTGAACCGGGCATCACCCTGCTGCAGGTGGGCGCCGACGATCCCGTCGTCCGCGGCGATGCCCATCGAGCTGAGGTGATAGCCGGGCGGCAGGTAGCTCATCCGCCAGGGCAGGGTGGCCGGGCGGCTCGGGCCGGGCCGCATCGCCGCGGCCACGTGCAGCATGTCCGTGCGGCTCAGATGGCCGCGCCCGGCGTCGATGACGGCCCACGAGCCCGGCTCGTACTGCCAGGCCAGCGCGGTGTCGGCGAGATAGAGGCCGGTCGAGTCACCGACCGGAACGGACGCGGCGCCCTCGAATCGCACCGGATCGAAGGTCCCGGCGCGGTAGACCGTCAGCACCGAACGGCTCACCGCAACGTTCTCCGAGGTGCCGTCGCCGAGGTCGTACTCGCTCGTCTCGTTCGCCCGCCGGATCCGGGCCTGCTGGTATCCGGGCGTCACGTTGACCGGATCGCTGACCTCGAGGTCGCCGACGGTGTAGCCGCTGAGGGTGTAGGCGAACGCGGAGACCGGATAGGACATCACCGACTGGTCACTCACCGCGACGTCGCGGTGAGTGACCAGCATCTGCGGGACGACGGCGATGCCGGCGACCGCCAGCACCGCTCCGGCCGCACTGGTGGCCCAGACCATGCGCCGCCGGGTCCGCCGGCGCCGTCCGCCCATGATGAAGTCGTCGGTGCTGTGCCGCATCGGCGGGTCGCCCGCCCGCGCCGTCTCCAGCAACTCATGCATGTCGAGTCGCATAGTGCTCCGTCCCGTGCGCATCTCCAGCGGTCAGTGTGGTGTCGGCGCCGAGGACCTCACGCAGCGTCCGCAGGCCGCGGACGGTGTGACTCTTCACGGTCGCTACCGGGCAGTTGAGCGCCTCGGCGGTCTCCTGCACGGTCAGATCCTCGAAATAGCGCAGCACCAGCACGGCCCGTCGGCGGACCGGCAGATGGGCCAGCGCGGCCTGGATCCGCAGGCGCTCGTCGACCTCGTGGGCGCTGTCCGTGCCGGCCCGCTCCGGCATGGCGTGGCTGCCCGGCTGCTCGCGCCGCCACCAGGGCCGGCGGACCTCGTCGATGGCGGCCCGGACCACCATGCTGCGGGCATAACTCTCCGGGCGTTCCACCCGGCGCCACCGGTCGTACAGCTTGGCCAGAGCGGTGAAGACCGCGTCCTCCGCGAGCTGCCAGTCGCCGCACGTGAGGTAGGCGAGTCCGCGAAGCGAGTGCGCCTGCGCGTCGACGAAACTGCGATAGTTCGCCTCTTCATCACTGTTCACCAGCCGGAGCTCCTGTCTGTCCGAGGACTAGACGGCCGGAACGGGGCACGGCGGATGCAGCTGCGCCGAAGTTTTTGAAAAACCTCGCGCCCCGACCCGCTCCGGTGGGGGAGTGCGGCACGGTACCGCTCCCGGTCCAGCACCGTGCCGATGATCGCGGCCACGGTACCGTCCCGGTATGACGCGACTTCTCCACATCACCGAACGGACGAGCTGGGAGGCCGCCCGGGAGACCGGCTGGTATCGCACGTCGACCCGCGGCGTGTCCCTCGACGAGCAGGGCTTCATCCACTGTTCGCTGCCCCACCAGCTGCGCACCGTCGCCGAGTTCCTCTACGCCGACGCCGATGACCTGGTGGTGCTGGTCATCGACGGCGACCGCGTCGGCGCACCCGTGCGGTACGAGAGCCCGGAGCCGGGCGCCGACGAGTTCCCGCACATCTACGGGCCGGTCCCGGCCGGCGCGGTGAGCGAGGTCATCCCGGTCGGGCGGGACGCCGAGGGCCGCATGCTGCTGCCCGAATAGCCGGGGCAGGCAACCGCGCCCGCCGTCAGGGACCACCGGTCCCGTCGGCCGAGGGGGGCCGGTGTTCGGGGAAGAGCCGGGCGACGGTGGCGGAGAGCACCGCCCGGCTCGACGGGTCCCGGTGGCCCGGGCCGGCGTTACGTGCCGGTTGCGGCGACGGGGTCGCCGCGCGCAGGACCGACGCGCGGCGGGGTTCGGTGTTGGCGAGCAGGTGCCGGCGCCGCCCGCCGTCCATGGCCGCCAGAAGCTCGCCCGCCTCGGCCTGCGGCATCACGGCCAGGATGGCGGTGGCCGTCGTGGTGGACAGCGCGGCCAGCAGTGCCGCCCCCTGGTGGGGGTCGGCTTCGGCGAGGATCAGGCCGGCCCGGCCCGGATCGGTCCGGGTCAGCAGATCGCAGCCGCGGGCGGTGGGCAGCCCGGTCAGGAGACCGGCGGCGGCGTCGGGCGCCACCGAGGCGATGATCTTGCCGGCGCGAGCGGCGTCGATGGTGGTGAGCACGCTGGTGGCCCAGGTGTAGTCGGTGCTGTAGAGCACCTCGATGGCGAGCGCGGTGGGCAGTGCCGGGTCGGTCATCAGCGCGGTCTTCCAGGCGGTCGTCATACCGGAGACCAACCCGAGAGCGGCCGTACGGGGCATCTCGAACAGCAGCCGGGAGGCGACGGCGGTGGGCAGTGCCGCGAGAACGGCCTGGCCCACCGGCAGCGGCAACAGTTGCAGCTGGTCCGCCGCCAGTACCAGATCCTCGGCTTGGAGCAGCCGTGCGGCGGCGGCCGGCACCATCGCGGTCAGGCAGTCCAGGACGACATGGGTCGGCATGACGGCCAGGCAGTCGACCGCGGCGGCCTCGGCCATGGCGGTGAGGTTCTGGCCGGCCTCGTACGGCGCGAGCGTCGCCAGATAGCTGGCCGCCACCGTGGCGGGGATGACCGTGAGCACAGCGGCCGTATCGGTGACGGGAGCCGGGAGACCGGCCGTGATCGCGGCGGCCGGCGGGCGGCGGCGGGCCCGGCGGCTGTCCGCGGCGCGCTGGCGTGCCTCGGTCCACAGCGGCAGGTCGTCCTCGGGCAGGCCACAGGCTCGCGCGAACTCGTACACGACCCTGGTCCCGGGCAGCGTGCGCCCGGAGAGGGCGTTGGCGATCGTGGTGAGCGGGACTCCCGTCCGGTCGGCGAGAACCCGCAGAGTGGGCGGATCGGCGGCCGGACCCGGCCGGGCCCACCGGCGCAGCCGGCCCAGGGCGTCGGCGAGTTCCGCGACGGTGTTCACCGACAGGACGTCGGGCGGAGCGGCATAGGGATTCGACACGTATCCATCTTGTTCCACGTCTTCCGGTGTTGTTCCAAGATTCAACCGACCGGGTGACATCGACCGGGAGGCCACCGGATACCGATCCGACCGGCCGCGACAATGCTCAGAAGCGGTTTTCGATCACGGGCGCCGCGGCCCGCACATGGTGTGCGACGGCTGACCGGCCCACCTCTGAGACGATTCGAATTCTTCTCACTGTGCCCGTGTCGGCGACGCGTTCGAATCACGGATCCCCGGAATGCGAGAGGCAGAGATCCGATGGCCCCTACGGGCGGTGTGCCGGGCAGGACCGGACCGGATGACGGCGTCGAGCGGCCGACGCTACTGGCGGAGGCGGTGACCCGATGGGAGTTGCAGGACGAGATCGCCCTGCACGTCCTCGGCCGGCCGTGGCACGACGACGATCTGCGGTCCCCGCACGGATTCGTCCGGGCGGTGTCGCGGCGGGTCGGTGACGGCGGCCTGACCGGCCTGGCCGCTGCCGGCACGGTCGCCGTCGCCGTGCGGCCCCCGGGTGACGAGCTGCCGTCCGGCAGCCGCGTCGAGCACTGGCGCAGACGCCGCGGTCTGACACGGCACGACGTCGCCCGGCGGATGGGGAGATCCGGCACCTGGGTCGCCGCGATCGAGGAGGGCGCCGAGCGGATCTCCGCGGTCGACACCGCCCGCAGGATCGCCGCGGCCCTCCGGATCGACCTGCCGCTGCTGCTGGGCAGGGACCCGCGGCCGCAGTTCCTGCTGGAGAACGACCCGCTCGGTGCGGAGATCGAGCGGGTCCGCGAGTTCCTGGAACGGACCGATGCGATGGCACCCGCGCCGGTCGCCGCCATCCCCTCGACGGCAGCGATCACCGGGATGCTGCGGACCGCCTGGCAGAACTTCGAGCAGGTCGAGTACGGCAGGCTGATGCGGGCCCTGCCGAGGCTGTTGCGGGATGCCGCGGTCTCGGACGGTGCCCGCGCGGGTGGGCCGGACGCGCCCGAGGCGGCCCGCCTGCTCAGCCAGGTGTACCGGCTGACCGCCGTGGCACTGCACAAACTCGGTGAGTACCACCTGTCGTGGCTCACCGCCGACCGGGCGATCGAGACCGCACGCCGCGGCCGGGACCCGCTGCTGGCGGCCACCGCGCTGCGGGCGGTCTCGGCGGCGCTGCTGGCACTCGGCCGTACCGCCGCCGCCCGGGACGTGACCACGACGGACCTTCCGGTGAGCGGGCGCCTGGACGACTCCTGGCTGGTCGTCCGGGGCGCACTGCTGTTGCAGAGCGCGTCGGCGGCCGCCCGGACCGGCGACGCCGTCACCACGCGGGAACTGCTGTTCTCGGCCGACATCGTCGCCGCCCGGCTCGGCCGCGACGCCGTCCGCTACGAGACCTGGTTCGGGCCCACCAGCATCGAACTGGCCCGCGTGAGCACCGCTGTCGACCTGGGTGAGGGGGCGGACGCCATCGCCGTGCACCACCGTCTGAACCAGGCCCGGCTCAACGATCTGACGTGCGAACAGCACGCCGGCCACTATCTGACGCTGGCGCGGGCCCACCTCCAGACCGGCGCGGCCGACCGGGCGGCCACGGCATTCCAGACCGGCGCACGACTCGCTCCCGGTGAGTCCCGTAACCCGCTCCACCAGGCGATCCGGCTACAGATCCAGGCCGCGTGACCTCACCGGGAAAGCCGGCGGCGCGTGGCCAGGTCCGTGGCTGCGGCACGCCACCGCGGGTGGTCGAAGGTGAATCCGGCGTCGGTGAGCCGGGTGGGAACGACGCGCCGGCTCTTCAGGAGCAACTCGGTGTCCGACCTGAGGGCGAAGGCGCCGAGCTCGGCCATGTGGCGGGTGGCCGGCAGGCCGAACGGCATCCGCCAGGCCGCACGCAGGTCACGCATCAGCTCTCGCTGCGTCAGTGGGTGGGGTGCGGCCAGGTTCACGGGCCCGGTCAGGTCGTCCCGCCCGATCAGGAAACGGACGGCCCGGACGAAGTCGCGGTCGTGGATCCACGACACGTACTGCCGGCCACCGGCGACCGGACCGCCGAGGCCGAGTCGCGCGAGCCGGCTCAGGACGTCGAACACGCCGCCGCGGTCCGGGCTCATCACCATGGCCGACCGTAGGGCCAACTTGCGGGTGTGCGGAGTCACCGCCCGTTCCAGCGCGGCCTCCCAGTTGCGGGCGATCTCGACGCTGTAGGCCCAGTAGCCGGGCACTCCCTGCTCGTCGCCGCCGATCACGCCGGTCTGCTCGTCGTTGGGTGCGTCGAAACGGTGCGCATAGATCGTTGCGGTGCTCATCTGCAGCCACACCGCGGGTGGCCGGGCCGCCGCGGCGACGGCCTCACCGACCACACGCGCCGACTCCACCCGCGAGCTCATCATGGCTTCGAGGTTCTCCCTGGTGTACCGGCAGCTCACACTGCGGCCCGCCAGATTGATGACGACGTCGCTGCCGTCCACCTCGGCGGCCCAGTCCCCGAGCGTCGCGCCGTCCCAGTAGACCTGGCGAGCACCCCGCGGCGAGCGGGTCAGGACCACGACCTCGTGGCCGTCCGCGGTCAGCGCCCGCTCCAGGACCCCACCGACCTGGCCGGTTCCCCCGGGGATGACGACCTTCATGGTGCTCCTCGTTTCGGTGATCAGACGGAGCGGAGCCGACCTCCGCCCTCAGGTTGAGCAGTCGCTCAAATACGAGCATAGGCGTTTTTGAGCGACTGCTCAACCGGGGGTGGCGGTCGGCCGTGGCCGCGGTGCCTGCGGTGTTTCACGGTTTCTCCCGGTCCGGCCGCGGCGGCGGGGGCCGGGCTCATTGACTCGGTTCGATCACACCGCAAGGATTTCCGGCAGGTTTGTTAACGATTACGGTTCCGTCGAGAGGTCGCCGCCGCATGACCCGTCCCCGTTTCGCCGGCCTGGTAGCGGGCCTCCTCGCCACCGCCGGTCTCCTCGTCCCGCAGCCCGCCCGGGCGGCCCCCGCCGCGAGTGTGCAGGCGTGGTTCAGCTCCGAGTCGCGCACCGCGGGCTACGAGCCGAGGAGCGCCAACTGGTACACCAGCCCGGCCGCCGGTCTGGCCGGCACCCCGTACCAGCTCAGCAGGCAGGCCGACATCGCCACCGCCGCGGCCGCCGGCACCGCCACGATCGCGGTCGACACCGGGCAGAAGTTCCAGACCGTGCTCGGCGTCGGCTCCTCGCTGGAGGAGTCCACGGTGTTCAACCTGGCCCGGATGAGCCCGGCCGGCCGGACCAACGCGCTGCGCACGCTGGTCGACCCGAACGCCGGGGCCGGTTTCAACGTCGCCCGGATCACGTTCGGCACCAGCGACTTCACCTCGCACGACTTCTACACCTACGCCGACGGCCCCGCCGATCCGTCGATGTCGCGCTTCTCCATCCAGCGCGACATCGACTACAAGATCATCTCGACGCTCCGCGAGGCGCTGGCGATCAACCCGAACCTGAAGATCTTCGCGAGTGCCTGGTCGGCGCCGGCGTGGATGAAGAGCAGCAACTCCCTCATCACCGGCAGCCTGCTCGACCAGCACATCCCCACCCTCGCGTCCTACTACCGCAGATCGATCCAGGCGTACGCGGCGCAGGGCATCCCGATCTACGGGCTGACCCTGCAGAACGAGCCGCTGTTCGAGCCGGCCGACTACCCGGGCATGCGGGTCACCGCCGACCAGGAACGGCGGCTCGCGATCGCGTTGCGGTCCGAACTCGCCGGCCACGGGCTCGGCGCGACGAAGATCTGGGCCTTCGACCACAACTTCAGCGAGGGTGTCTCGTACGCCCAAGGGGTCCTGACCGACGACGCACGGTCCTCGGTCGACGGGATCGCGTTCCACGACTACGCCGGTGACCCGTCCGCGATGGCAACCGTCAAGGCGCAGTTCCCCGACAAGGACGTGCTGATGACCGAGCGCTCGGTCTGGGGCACCGCGGGCGCCGACCGGGTCGTGCAGTACTTCCGCAACCAGTCCACCCTCTACCAGGGCTGGGTCTCGATGCTCGACCAGAACCGCTCGCCGGAACGCTGGAGCGGCTCGCCCGACCCGACGATGCTGGTGCAGAGCACCTCCGACCCGGACACGTTCTGGAAGACCCCCGACTTCAACATGATCGCCCAGTTCTCGAAGTTCGTGCAGGCCGGCGCCAAGCGCGTCGCCACGGGTTACGGCTCCACCGGCACGGTCACCAACGTGGCCTTCGTGAACCCGGACAATTCCCTGGTCACCGTCGTGGTCAACCAGACCGCGTCGGCCCAGACCTTCACGCTGCGCGCCGGCAGCCGCCAGTTCACCGGCACCCTGCCGGCGAAGACCACCGGCACCTACGTGTGGGCCGGCGCGGGCGACGCGGGCACGGTCCCGTCCCGCACGGGCCGGATCACCGGCTACGGCGGCAAGTGCGTCGACGTCCCCGGCGCGTCGTCGGCCAACGGCACCCGGGTGCAGCTCTACACCTGCAACGGTTCGACGGCACAGACCTGGACCGTCGGCGCGGACGGCACCGTCCGCGCTCTCGGCAGGTGCCTGGACGTGAACGGCGCGTCCAGCACCAACGGCACCCCGGTCCAGATCTACGACTGCAACGGCACCGCGGCCCAGCAGTGGACCGCGGGCACCCACGGCACCTTGCGCTCCCTGGGCAGATGCCTGGACGCCACCGGCCCGTCCTCAGCCGACGGCACGAAGCTCCAGCTCTGGGACTGCTTCGCCGGCGACAACCAGCGCTGGACCCTCCCGTAACCTCCGCCCTCCGGCGCCGCCCCCACTGACATGCGGAGGCGGCGCCGGTCCGGTTCGGCGCGGACGCTCCGGCCGGTTCTGTTCGGCGCGGGCACCCCGGCCGGTTCGGTTCGGCGTGCACACCCCGGCCGGTTCGGTTTGGCGCGGGCGCTCCGGCCGGTCCGATTCGCGCGGGCGCCCTGGCGAGCGCCCGCGATTCCGGCTCCTCCGGCACCGATGAATTCCGGGAGGTCGCCCGGTCTACCTCGAAACCGGCAGACCAGGAGAACCCCATGACCTCGATCCAACCCATCGCCAGTACGCCCGACCTGCCCCGGCTGCGCGCCTTCTACGAGACGGTGCTCGGCGCGAAGCAGACCTTCCGCGTTCCCGAGGAGGGCCCCGAGTTCTACGTCGAGCTGCGGATCGGAGCGTCCACGCTCGGACTCGTGCAGACGGAGAACACCGAGATCGGTGCACCGGTGCGGATCATCCTCAGCGCCGACGTCGCGGACGTCGACGCGCTGCTCCCCACCGTCGAGGCGGCCGGTGGGACCGTGCCAGGACCAGCCAACGACATGCCGTGGGGCCAGCGCGTCGCACACGTCCTCGACCCCGACGGCAACATGCTCAACCTCACCAGGTGGCTGTAGAGCACCTCCGGAGTCAGGCCCCCGTTCGCGCATGAGCACGGTGCGCGCGGCGGTGAAGCCGCACGCCTGCGGCGATTACCGCCCGTAGAGCGGCCGGTCCGGCTCCGGCCTCGGCAGCCTCGCCCCAGGCCGCTGGTCCCCGAACGACAACTGTCGGCTGTCTCGCCCGGGGCTGGCGGTCTGCGGGCATCAGCTGTCGGCTGTCTCGCCGGGGGCTGGCGGTCTGCGGGCATCAGCTGTCGGTTGCCTTGCCCGAGGCGAGTGCTTCAGGGCGACGACGGGAGCGCACCCAACGCTTGTGTGGGTTCCTGCCATCGCTATGACCCGGTTGAACGCACGCAATCGGCGGATCGTGTGCGCCTGTGCGTGCCAGGACGAAGCAGGAGCCCACGTTGAGCGATGGGGTGCGCTGATCGACGTCGCCGGCTCTGCCGTCGGCGCCCCGATTGGGCGTCGATCATCCAGGCGGCAAGGGAAAGCGTCAAAGCCGGAACAGGCGGAGAAGCGGGGGGCCAAGGAACGGGAGCGGGAGAGAGGGAGCGGGAGAGGGGGAGAAGCGAGGAACGGCTGGAGAGACGGGAACGGTGGCCCACCAGGCATCGGCTACAGCCGACGACGCACGCCGGTGCGTCCGGCAGCCATGCCCAGACCGGCCAGCCGGCGCGGACGTGACGCCGAAAAAGCGTGCCTCGCCGGTCATGTTGCCGCCGGTCAAACTGCAGCCGGTCAAACTGCAGCCGGTCAAACTGCAGCCGGTCAAACTGCAGCCGGTCAAACTGCAGCCGGTCAAACTGCAGCCGGTCAAACAGCAGCCGGTCAAACAGCAGCCGGTCAAACAGCAGCCGGTCAAATAGCAGCCGGTCAAATAGCAGCCGGTCAGGTCACTGCCGGTGCGGCCGTGCCGGCGGCGGTGTCCGGACCGCGGGTCACCAGTCGCGCCAGGAGTCGGTCAGTTCGCCGCGATGATGGCCGCCGCGGGCGGTCAGGGCCGCGACGTCCACTCCGGCGCCGGTCAGTACCGCGTCGATGTACTCGGCGAGTTCCTCGCGTTCGCCGGTCTCGATCGCCCCGAACTCTTCGTCGGCCTGGTTGAGCCCGACCACGACCGTCTCGACCGTCGCCCAGACGGCTTCGTCGGACGTCGTGTCGACGACGGCGACGTCCTGTTCGTAGGCGGCCAGGACGGTGTCGACAGCGGTGGTGAAGGCGGGTGGCCAGAGCTGGACCGCATATGCCTTCTCCGGTGCCAGGGTGCCCGCGGCGATCTCGGCGTCCTGCTCGGCGATCTGGTTCCGCCAGCGCACGGTGGGTCTCTCGATCATGTTCCGCACGATAGCGGCCGGGTCCGACACTTCCGGTCCCCTGACGTGTTCGCGGACCACCACCGCCGCCGAGGGCCCGCGGCCTGGGCTCGTCGGCCGCCGACAGGGAGTTCGTGATGATGAAGTGGGTAGGCGCGCCTTCTCCGGTTCGGGCGGCGGGACCTGGTGGCCGTGGCCCGGTGACCGCCATGTGCCCAGCGTGCCCGGCCCGGCCGCCATGTGCCCAGCGTGCCCGGCCCGGCCGCCATGTGCCCGGCACGCGGCCCGGCCGCCCTCGTCTCTGCCGGCGTGTTGCGGCCGGGCGGTTGCCTGCCGTACCCGAAGAGCCTGACCCGCGCCGGGCCGATGACCAGGTCGTCGCCGCGTTGAGGGAACGTCAGAGGCGGTGGGTGGGGGAGTCCTTGATCAGGCCGTCGCAGAAGGAGGCCACATCGCTGCCGATGAGTTCGAGGACGTTCTTGCCGGCGGCGGCGCCCTCTTCGAAGAAGTCCACGATTCCGGTCAGCAGGCGGCCGTCGTAGAGGTCGGTGGGGCCGACCTTGAACAGGTATTTCTGCATCTCCTGGTAGACGATCCGATAGTCCGGCGGCAGCGCCTTGACCCGTGCCACGTGCGCCCGCCACTGCTTCTTGCCCTCGATGATGTCCCGGATTCCCATGTCAGCCTCCCAGCCGGCCGAGTTTGCGTGCGACGGTGCTGTTCAACTGCTCGCGCCACCGGTCGCGATAGGTGCGGGCGCCCTCGCCGCCGGCCAGCGCGGTGCAGAAGCCGGGGATGTCGTCGCCGAGCACGTCGTGCGCGCTCTGCCCGTCGGCGGCGGCCTCTTCGAGCAGCACGAGGGCGGTGTCGAAGAGCGGCAGCAGGTTGCGGCCGGAGAAGCCGGCGTACGGGAAGAGGTGGGTCCTGATCTGTCCCCAGGCCTCCCGGTGATCGTCCGGCAGTTGCTGCGCACGGGTTTCGAGCGCCTGCCATTCCCTGGTGAGGTCGCTACCGGTGACGGTTTCCCAGAAGCTCATCGCCCGCCCTTTCTGAGCCTGTCGATGCGTGTCGAGACGTACTGCCACTTAGCCCAGAACGTCGCGAGTTCCCGGCGGCCGGCGTCGTTGAGTGCGTAGAACTTGCGCGGGGGGCCCAGCTCGGACGGTCGTTTGGTCACCTGCACGAGTCCGTTGCGTTCCAGCCGCAGCAGGATGGTGTAGACGGTCCCGTCGATGACGTCGGTGAAGCCCAGGTCGTTGAGCCGTCGCGTGATGGCGTATCCGTACGTCTCCTCGGTGCTGATGATCTCCAGCACGCAGCCTTCGAGCGTGCCTTTCAGCATCTCCGTCAGGTCCTCCATAGAGGCTCCTCTCCGGTACCTCGTACCACTGAGTACCACTATGCGGTACCACCGAGTAGTGCGTCAACAGCCGTCCGCCCCGTGCCGAACAGATGAGGTACCGCGAAGAGGTCAGGGCCTGCGGGCGTGAACCGCCGGCCGGCCACCACACGCCGTGTCGACGGTGAGAGCCAGGATCGCCACGTCGTCCCGGCGCGGTGTGGGCCCGACGCCGGCGTGCAGGATGTGGTCGATCAGCGCGTGCGGGTCGCCCGCCGGCGCCGACCGGACCGCCGCGCACAGGTCGTCCATGCCCCGGTCGATCGGGTACTGCCGGTCCTCGACCAGGCCGTCGGTGTAGAGGACGAGGTCGCTGTGGGGTGGCAGCTCCAGAGCCGTGTCGTGGTAGCGGGCGCCGCGGACACCCAGCGGCGGCTGGGGCGGCAGCGGCAACCGGCGGGTCTCGTCGCCGGCCCGCAGGATCGGCGCGGGGTGACCGGCGAGCACCCCGGTCACGGTGCCGTCGGCCAGGTTCAGTTCCAGATAGCAGCAGGTCGCCATGGCTTCCGGCTCCAGTCGTAGCAACAGGTCGTTGACCCGCCGCAGCACCGCTGCCGGGCCGTGGCCGTCGACGGCGTAGGCCCGCAGCGCGTTGCGCAGTTGCCCCATGGTCGCGGCGGCCGTGACGCTGTGCCCGGCGACGTCCCCGATCACCAGTGCGGCGGTGTCCGGGCCGAGCGGGATGACGTCGTACCAGTCACCGCCGACGTCCGCGCCGTGGGTCCACGGCAGATATCGCACGGCGTGCCGCGCACCGCGCAGCGGAGGCAGCGCGGCCGGCAGCAACGTCCGTTGCAGGTCGGCGGCGATCGACATCTGTGCCTGGAACAGCAGGGACCGTTGCAGTGCCTGGGCGGCGAGCCGGCTGAACGCCATCAGGTCGGCCCGCTCACCGGCGTCGAAGTCCCGCGGCCGCGCATACCCGATCACCAGTGCGCCGAGCAGTTGGCCACCGGTGCTGAGCGGCAGGAACGCCCATGCCCGGCGCCCGCCGCCGGAGATCGCGGTGGTGGTGTCCGGCTGCTCGGCGGCGAACTCGGCCGGTGAGCGGAGGAATCGGGGCTCACCGTCCGTGCCGACCCGGACCGCGGGGTACGGGTGTGTCAACGGCAGCTCGCGGAGCCGGCTGACGACGTCGGGTTCGTAGCCGGCGTGGTAGCGCAGCACCAGCCGGCCGTCCTCGGCCAGCAACACCACCAGGCCGTTCCCGCCGGCCGACGGGCGCAGGACGGTACCCATCGCCGCGTACACCTCGTCGGGGGTGCTCGCCGCGACCAGCGCCGCGGTGACGGCCTGGAGCGCGTCGGTCCGGATCGCCGCGGCGTGGACGGCGGCCGCACCGCGCGCGAGTTGCTCCTGCTGGTCGACGTGGTCGGTGATGTCCCGGTAGGAGACGGCGACCACGTCGACGTCCACCCGGGCGATCTTCACCTCCCAGACCTGCGCGGTGCCGGGTGCGGTGAGCCGCTCCTGCCACACCTCACCGTCGTCGGTCACCTGGCACAGCGGGCCGAACAGGGGGGTGTCGCCGTCGGAGTCCCGGATCCGGCCGCCGACGAGGTCCTCGACGGTACGCCCGGCCAGTTTGGCGCCGACCTGGTTGACGTACTCGCGGGTGAAGTCCTCGATCGCACCGGTGTCGTCGCGAACGGCACGGAGCAGAGCGAATCCGTCGAACGCCGCATCGAGCGCGTCGTACAGATGCACACCGGCGCTCGCCTCCGGCCCCAGCGTCAACTTCGTCAGGTCCACGAAGCGGGCGACGAATCCGTCACCGAACGGCACGACGCGGAACTCGAAGTGCCCGGAGACGGTGGCCCGGTCGTAGTACACCGTGCGATTGAGGGGAGCACGGTCGTTGACGACCTGCCGGTACCGGGGGAGCGTGCCGTCGGTGACGGTCTCCGGCCACAGCTCCCGGTACGTCCGGCCGACCAGCTCGTCCGGCGGGCGGCCCAGGAACCGGGCGCCGGCCGCATTGAGATGCACCAGGGTGAAGTCGACGATCGTGCCGTCGGTGTCGCGGACCGAACAGGCCAGCGCACATCCATGAGGGTCGGCGTCGAGGAGGGCACGAACGTCCGCAAGGTGAGGGGTGTCCGGGCCGTCCGCCATGCACTGCCGCCCCTCGGTGTTCTGATCGCCGACAGCCTACGCCCTCACCGGGCGGCGGTCCGTCGCTGATCTGACCGGTGGGCGGCGGGGTTCGCCGACGGCGATGTCGTCGCCGGCGGCCCGGCTCGCTAATGTTGGCGGATGACGACCTCCGTGGCTTCCGGCGCATGAGCCCGGTGGCCGCGGCCGGCTGCTGGACCCGTCCCGCGTGCGGGTGGAGGTGACCCGGTGAGGACGGGCGCGGCCGCCGGGCACACCGGCTACTTCCACGAGGCGCTCTGTTACGACTCCGACGACCATCTGCTGGCCGTCGCGGTTCCGTTCCTGCTCGGCGGTGTCGCGGCCGGCGAACCCACGCTCGTCGGGCTGGGCGGGCGCACCGCCGACCTGGTGCGCGCCGCCCTGCCGGCCGGTGCACCGGTGACCTTCCTGGCCGGCGGCGCCGTCTACGCCCGGCCGGCCGGGGCCATCCGGTCCTATCGCGAACTGCTCGCCGGCCACGTCGCCGCCGGTGCCGCGCAGATCCGCATCATCGGCGAACTACCGGTGGCGGCGCTCGGCGTGACCTGGGACTGGTGGGCGCGGTACGAGTCGGCGATCAACCACGCGTACGACGAGTTCCCGCTGTGGAGCATGTGTGCCTACGACACCCGGGTGACCCCGGCGCCGGTGCTCGCCGACGTGCTGCGGACCTATCCGCGCACCGCACTGCCGGACGGCCGGCACGTCCCCAACAACGGGTACATCGACCCGGTGTCGTACCTCAGCGAGCCTCGCGCGCCGGTCCCCGATCCGGTCCAGCGGGCCGCGCCGCACGCCGACCTCGTCGATCCCACCCTCTCGGCGGCCCGGCAGGCCGTCCGCGACGCCGACCCCGGAGTGCTGCCGGATCAGGACGTCGACGATCTGATCGTGTCGGTGAGCGAAGCGGTCGCCAACGCGCAACGGCACGGTCGCGGGCCGGTGCGGATGCGGCTGTGGCGCGGAGCCGACCGGATCGTCGTCACGGTCAGGGACACCGGTGGCGGCCCCAAGGACCCGTTCGCCGGTCTGCTACCCGCCGGGGACGGCACCGCCGGTGGTCTCGGCCTGTGGATCGCGCACCAGTCGTGCAGCCATGTCGCCCTGCATCGACGGGACGACGGATTCACCATCCGGCTGACCGCAGGCAATCCGCACCACTGACGCCACCGGCCCCGGACCATCCGGCCCCTCAGCATCGGCGCTCTCCGGCCGAAGGGACAGCTGAGGGGAGCCACTCATGGCGCGATTGCTGGTTGTCGATGACGCGCCGGTATCGCCGGCTCAAACCGGTCAGCCATGACTTTCCCTCGCTCGGCCGCCCGTACCGCCGGTTTCTCGGCGTTGTATCTCGTCGCGATGTTCCTGGGCCGGCAGACGGTGATGGACGGGACGAACCTGAGTCTGGTGTGGCCCGCCGCCGGGGTCCTGGCCCTCTGGTTCGGCACCCAACGTGCCTCGCGCTGGCGCTGGCTGGACGTCCTCAGCCTGGCCGTGATCACCATGACGGTCAACGTCGCGACCGGGGCGACCGCGGCTCTGGCGGCGGTCTTCGTCGCCGCGAACCTGATGCAGGGCTGCACGTTCGCCGTCCTGGTCGGCCGCTGGCTGCCGGAGGCGCTGATCACCGGCGACGACGGCCCCGTGCTGTCCCGGCTGCGGCAGTTCTGGCGCCTGGCCGGGATCGCCGTGCTGTCGTCCGCCGCCGGTACGATGATCGGCCCGACCGGTGCATGGCTGCTGAACAGGCACCTCCTGTGGGAATCCGCAGCCGTCTGGATGACCCGTAACGTCGTGGCCGTCGTGATCGTCGTCGTCGCCGGCAGATACCTCGGCCATCCCGTCCGTGGGTGGTGGCGATGCCGCGGAACCCCGCGTACCGGGCCCGGCCCATGGCGGTCACTGCCGGCTCGCAAGCAGGCCGAGTACGTCGCGGTGCTCGTCGCCTCCGTCGTGGCCTACCACCTGATGTTCGGATTCGGACGCGACCTTCCGGCCGCCTTCGCGCTGATCGCCATCACGGTGTGGGCCGGTCTGCGGCTGAGCACCGGCTTCGTGATCCTGCACGACCTGGTGTTCGGTACGGTGGCGATCCTGTTCACCCTGTGCGGCTACGGCCCGTTCGCGCTCATCGAGTCCCAGGCCGTCCGGGCCCTGATCGCCCAGTTGTTCGTCGGGACCGTCACGGTGGTCGGGCTGTCGCTGGCCCTGTCCCGCGACGAACGCGACGCGCTCACCGCCCGGCTGCGGCAGCAGGCCCGACTGCTGACCACGGTCATCGAGTCGGTCAGCGAGGGCATCGCCGTCGTCGACGAGGAGAACGGATTCCTGGTACGCAACCCGGCGATCGAACGGCTGCTCGGCGGGTTCGACACTACCGGCGACCGGGTCCAGTCCAGCACCTACTACGGCCTGTTCCATCCCGACGGCACGCCCATCGCGGACCGGGACCTGCCGCATCGCCGGGTCTTCGCCGGCGAACGACTCGACCCGGTGGAGATGCTGATCCGCAACGCCGGCATCCCCGAGGGCCGCATCGTCGTGGTCAACACGGCACTCATGCCCGGCCGCATCAACGGCCTGCGGCATGTCGTGGTCGCCATGCACGACGTCACCGAGGACCGCCGGCACCGTGACGAACTGGCGAATTTCGCCGGGGTCGTCGCCCATGACCTGCTCAACCCGCTCGCCACCGTCGAGGGCTGGAGCCAGGCGCTGCTGGAGGACCTCGACGATCCCGGCGCTCTCACCGACGGCATCACCCGCATCCAGCGGGCCTCGACCCGGATGCGCGCGCTCATCGACGATCTGCTCGTCTACACCACCGCCCGGGACGCCGCGCTCGCCCCGGCCCACTGCGACCTCGAGAGCCTGGTCGCGGACATCGCCGCCGGCCGCCGGGATCACGCCCAGAGTGCGGGGGAGACCGTCCCGGTGTTCCGGTTCAGCGGCCTCGACCCGGTCGACGGCGACCCGGTGCTCGTACGGCAGCTGATGGAGAACCTGATCGGTAACGCCATCAAGTACACCGGGTCCGGGGTAACCCCGACGATCACGGTCACCACCTATGCGGACACGGCCGGGCCGGGGATGACCCGCGTCGAGATCACCGACAACGGCATCGGCATCCCGGCGGGGCAGCACGACGCGGTCTTCGGCAACTTCCACCGGGCCCACGTGGACGCCGGTTACTCCGGTACCGGGCTGGGCCTGGCCATCTGCAAAAGGATCGTCGAGCGCCACGGCGGGACGATCTGCGCGTCCGACAATCCCGACGGCCGCGGCACCCGTGTCTCGTTCACGCTGCCCAGCAGCCGTCTCCCAGCGCGCGCACCGACCGGTCCCCACCCGTACCGGCTGCGTCCGTCGTTCGAACGGGCGCGCTGACGGCTCGCGCGGCGACTGACTTTTCAAGGTCCGCCGTGGTGCACTCATCCCACACGTTTAGTTCCGTTTTGCGCGGATATCTGGATAGGGGCCGAGCCTGCCGGGCTTCGCCCCAGTCAACGGAAGGCTTCGGTGGGCAGGATCCTGGTGGTCGACGATGAGCCGGATCTCCGGTTCCTGCTGCGGCGCATCTTCACCCGGGCGGGCCACGAGGTCGGCGAAGCCGGCGACGGAGCGGCCGCCCTCGCCTCGGTACACGCGGCACCACCGGATCTGGTGGTGACCGACATGATGATGCCGGTGATGGACGGCGTCGAACTCATCCGCAGGCTGCGATGCGACCCGGAGACCGAGGCCATCCCGATCCTCGCCGTCAGCGGGGACTGGCAGCTGGCGGTCGGCGCCGACGCCGCACTGGCCAAGCCGTACCAGCAGGACGAGCTACTCGCGGCCGCCGACGGTCTGCTCCGGAAGGGTCGTGAGGTCCGGTGAAGCGGCTGACGACCGGGCTCGCCGACCTGGACATGATCCTCGGTGGTGGTCTGATACCGGGTTCGGTGGTGCTCCTCGCCGGGCCGCCCGGATCCGGCAAGACGATCCTGGCGCAGCAGATCTGCTTCAACCGGGCCACCGCCGAGCACAAGGCCGTCTACTACACGACCCTGTCGGAACCGCATTCCAAACTCGTCGAGCATCTGGAGGAGTTCCCGTTCTTCGACCCCGGCGGCCTCGACTCCCGGGTCGAGTACGTGCATCTGGGCGACATGCTGCGCGACACCGACGACCTCGCCCCCCTGATCGACGAGGTGGTCCGGAAGGCCCTGGACGACGAGCCGGCGCTGGTGGTGATCGACAGCACCAAGATGCTGGCCGACTTCGTCAGCGGCCAGGCACTGCGGACCGCCCTCTACGACCTGACGAGCCGGGTCGCACACAGCGGGGCGGTGCTGCTGCTGCTCGGCGAGTACACCCCCGAGGAGATGCTGACCGGAGCGGAGTCCTCCCTCGCCGACGGCATCGTGCAACTGGCGTACCAGTCCCGCGAGCCGGTCGACCGGCGTACCCTCCGGGTGGTCAAGATGCGCGGCACCACCCACCTCGACGGCGCCCACACGGTGCAGATCACCACCGACGGCTTCCAGGTGTTCCCGCGGGTCGAGTCGTTTGTGACCGACGATGTGCCGCCGGGCGCCGGGCGGGTCCCGACCGGGCTGCCCGGCCTCGACGCGCTGATGGGCGGCGGCATACCGAACGCCGACGCCACCCTCGTCCTCGGGCCCTCCGGCGTCGGCAAGACCGTCGGCTGCCTGAACTACCTCGTCGAAGGCCTGAGCCGTGGGGAACACTGCCTCTACGTCACCTTCCAGGACACCACCGATCAGCTGACCAGGCTGGCCGAGGAATTCGGCTGGGACCTGACCGCCGCCCGCGACGAGGACCGGCTGATGATCTCCCATGTGCCGGTGGGCGAACTCGAGCTCGACGTCGTCGCGGCGGTGATCCGGCACCGGCTCGCCGGCGGCGGGGTCACCCGGATCGTGATCGACAGCCTGGCCGAGATGGCTCATGCCGCCCGCGAGGCCGAACGGTTCCCCGCCTACCTGCGCAGTCTGCTCGGCCTCGTCCGGGCGGCCGGGGCCTCGCTCTGGGTCACCAGCGAGACCCGGACCTTCGGGCCCATGGAGGAACCGCTGGTCGGGCTCATGTTCCTGTTCCACAACGTCGTGCAGATCCGGTACATCGAACACTGCGCCGAAGTCGGCCGGGTCCTCAACGTCCTCAAGATGCGCCACAGCCGCCACGACAACGGCGTCCACGCCTGCCACATCACGGACGACGGTCTGGCCGTCGGTGACCGGCTCGACCACCTCACCGGGGTGCTCGGCTGGACCGTGCTGCGCGACTGCCCCGGGGAGTCATGCGTCACCGACTGACCGGGTCGGCCTCACCTCGAGCCGCTGTTGAGTGTCGTCCTGATCTGGTGCAGGAGCGTTTCCTTGCTGAACGGCTTGTTGACGATGGGCACACCCTCGGGCAACCGGCGATCACTGTCGGCCGTGTAGCCGGACATGAAGACGATCCGGATCGACGGACGGGCGCGCTGGACCGTCTCCACGAACTCCAGCACCGGCATGCCCGGCATGATCACATCCGACAGCAGCAGGTCGAACGCGAGATCGTCGTCCTGGACGAGACGCAGGGCCTCGTCACGGGTGGCGGCGTCGGCGACCGTGTAGCCGCCGCGGGTGAGCAACCGCCGGCTGATGGCGCGGATGTCGTCGTCGTCCTCGACCACGAGGATCCGCTCACCGTGGCCCCGGGCCGTGGTTCCGGTGGTGCCGTCCGGCGGGGCGGCGGTCACCGGCCGGGCCGCGGCCGGCAGGTAGACGGTGATCCTGGTACCGGCCCCGGGTGCCGAGTCGACGGTGATCGCCCCGGCCGCCTCGTGGACGGCGCCGTAGACGGTCGCCAGGCCGAGCCCGCTGCCCTGGCCGGTGCCCCGGGTGGTGAAGAACGGCTCGAACGCACGCCGCTGGACCTCCGGATCCATGCCGCAGCCGGTGTCGGCGACGGTGAGGCACACGAAACGCTCCGAGGACGGCGGGGCACCGACCGCGGTGGCCGGCACCCGGTCCGCACTCGCCGTCCGGATGTCCAGGCGCCCGCCCTCCGGCATCGCGGCGCGGGCGTTCACCACCAGGTTCATGATGATCTGCTCCAGGCGGCTGGGGTCGATGGTGACGCAGTCGAGGCCCGGCTCGACGTCGATGCCGAACTCGATGTCCTCGCCGATCGTGCGGCGCAGCAGCCGTTCGATCTGGCCGACCACCTCGTTCAGGTCGACCACCTCGGGTTGCGACGGTTGCAGGCGGCTGAAGATGAGCAGCTGCCGGGTCAGTGCCGCGGCCCGCCGCGCGGCATCCTCGATGTTCTCCAGATCCGGCCGGCACGGGTGCTCGGGACCCAGCTCGTCGAGGACGAACCCGGTGTATCCGCTGATCACGCCGAGGATGTTGTTGAAGTCGTGCGCCACGCCGCCGGCGAGTTGACCGAGGGAGTCCAGTCGTTCCGCCTGGTGCAGCTGCCGCTCCAGTTCGCGGCGCTGCTCGGCGGCCTGGACCTCGACCAGCCGGAACCGTTCCTCGCTGGTGCGCAGCGCCGCCTCGGTCCGCCGCCGCTCCTGACGGTCCCAGGCGTCGCGCAGTTCGCGCTGCACCGCCGGTGCGAGCCGGGCGAGTTTGTCCTTGAGGACGAAGTCGTGGGCGCCGGCCCGCATCAGCGCGGTCGCCGACTCCTCGCCGATCTGACCCGAGACGACGATGAACGGGATGTCCTGCCCGGTGCTCCGCAGCAGGTGCAGGGCCGCCTCGGCGTCGAACGTCGGCATCCCGTTGTCGGAGATCACGATGTCGGGCGGCCGGTGCCGCAACGCGTCGCGCATCCCGTCGGCGGTCTCCACCCGCTCGTAGTCGATCCGCAGCCCGGACCGGCGCAGCCGGTTGACCACCAGGACGGCGTCGTCCTCGCTGTCCTCGATGAGCAGCAGCCGGATCTGGTCCGGCTCGTCAGTCATGGGGCCGTCCGACCGGCCGGTTCACCAGGAGCCAGTACATGCCGAGCACGCGGACCGCTTCCAGGAATTCGTCGAACGCCACCGGCTTGCGGACGAAGCTGTTGGCGCCGAGATCGTAGGTGTTGACGATGTCGCGTTCCTCGGTCGACGTGGTGAGAACGACGACCGGGAGGTATTTCGTCCGCGGGTCCCCGCGGATGCGCCGCAACACCTCCAGGCCGCTGACCTTCGGCATGTTCAGATCCAGCAGGATGAGCGCCGGCAGCGTGGTCAACTGCCCCTCGGCCGGGAACAGGTACCGGATCGCCTCCTCGCCGTCGCTGGCGACGTCCACGACATTGGTGATGTTGTTCTTCTTCAGCGCGCGCAAGGTGAGCGTCACGTCGTCCGGGCTGTCGTCGATGACCAGGATTCTTCCGTCGACGTTCATACCTTTCCCTTCACCCGGCTCATCAGGTTGAAGTAGAACGTCGCACCGCCGTCGACCTCGGCCTCGGCGAAGATGCGACCGCCGTGGCGGCGCACGACACGGGCCACGATCGCGAGCCCGATGCCGGTGCCCTCGAAGTCGGAGGTGGTGTGCAGTCGCTGGAACGCGTCGAAGAGCTTGCCGGCGTAGACCATGTCGAAACCGACACCGTTGTCGCGGACGAAGAAGAAGGTCTCGCCGGAGCGGACGGTGCGGCCCACCTCGATGATCGCCTCGGGCCGTTTGGCGGTGAACTTCCAGGCGTTGGCGAGCAGATTCTGCAACGCGAGCCGGATCAGGTGCGGGTCGGCCTCGACCAGCAGGCCGTCGGGCACGATCGAGGCGACCGTACGGTCGGGATCGGCGGTACGCAGTTCCGCGAGCACGTCCCGGGCCATCGAGGAGATGTCCACCTCGGCGCGGTCCAGGTCGGCGCGGGTGGCCCGGGACAGGTTGAGCAGAGCGTCGATCATCCGGCCCATCCGGCCCACGTTGCGCTGGAGCCGCTGGAGGTAGTCCTTGCCCACGTCGTCGAGAACGTCGCCGTAGTCCTCCAGCAGCGCGTCGCTGAAACCGTGCAGCGACCGCAGCGGCGCCCGCAGATCGTGCGAGACGGAATAGGCGAACGCGTCGAGTTCCTTGGTGGAGGCCTCCAGTTCGGCGGTGCGCTGGAGAACGCGGGTCTCGAGACTGGCGTTGAGGCGCCGTACCTCGTCCTCGGCCCGCTTGCGGTCGGTGATGTCGGTGGAGATGCCGCAGACGGCGTACGGCTTGCCGGTGCCGTCCATGACCGGGAACTTCACCGAGATGTACGTGCGGATGCCGTCGATGCCGTCCGCGGTCTCCTCGTACTGCACCGACCGGCCGGACGCGGCGACCTTCAGATCGTTGGCCCGCAGCTGGTCGGCGAGTTCACGCGGGAACACGCCGTGGTCGTCGAGTTTCACGACCCGGTCCCGCGAGACACCGAACAGCCTCTCCCATTCCCGGTTGACGAGCAGGTACTGGCCGTTGTCGACGCGCTTCATGTAGATGTTCGATTCGGTGTTGTCGATCAGCTTCTGTAATTGGTTGTGGCTGGCCGCCGCCTCGTTCAGCGCGTCGGCGCGGGCCCGGTCCGCCCGCGCCACCACGTTCAGGCAGTACAGGCCGAGACCGCCGAGCAGGGCGACGTGCGTGCCGGTCAGAGCCGTGGTCGTCCGGTCGCGGTGCCGCCGGATCAGCACGGAGGCGAGTCCCGACGCCGCCACGACGGCGGCGGCCAGAACGCGTCCCACATCGACCGGACGGGCCTCGCGGGGATGCAGACCGCGCAGGACGGCGACCGGCGAGGACCAGGACATGGCCACGATGGTGCGGGCGCGGCCATCACTGAGATGTCTGCCCGCCGCGGCAGTCGTTGCCATAGCGGCCCCCGATGCGCCCGAGCTTCGTCAGGGGATGAGGCTATCACCGTACGTAATCAGCTCGGGCCGGTTTCGTCACTGTCGGGCCTGCGCTCGTACTCGATGTGCAGTGTCCGGCCGACCAGGTCCACCAGGCGGCGCACCCCTCGGTGGTCCGGCGCCGAACCGTGCACGATGCCGACGTAGGCGAGTGTGCCGTGCCGCCAGTCCAGGACCGCACCCGGCTGCGCCACCACCTCGACCGCCTGGATTCCCGGCACCCGGCCCAGCTCGTCGATCCCGCCGAGGCGACGCAACGTCACCGCCTCCATCGGCGGGGTGAGGAAGTACTGGAAGGCGTGCCGCCGGTAGAGGGCCTTCGGTGGCTCGTACGGCCGGCCGAGCGCCACCGCGAGCGCGGCCCGCACCAGGTCGAAACCGCGGGCACGCCGGACCAGATCGGCGACGTAACCGCCGAGGCGGCCGTTCACCTCGATGATCCGCGGGCCGTCCGGGGTGAGCTTGACCTCGGTGTGGGTCACGCCGTGCCGGACCCCGAGGGCGGTCAGCGCCGCGGTCGTCAGCGCCAGCACCCGCGTGTGCCAGGCCGGGTCCAGCGTCGCGGGCACCACGTACCCGGTCTCCCGCAGGGGCGGGGCCAGGGGGAACTTCCCGGTCACCTCGATGTGCCGGATGACGCCGTACGCGGTGACCGACTCGACGGACACGTAGTCGGCCCAGGCCGTCCCGGCCGCCGACGGATCCCCGGCGAGCAACTGCTCGACGACGAACTCGGCGGGGGAGCCGCCCACCGCCGGATCGGTGAAGGCACGTAACCGGGTACGTGCCTCGTCGAGATCGTGCACCGTGCAGGTCCGGGCGCTCGCCGACCCGCTGCGCGGTTTGAGGACGGCCGGCAGGCCGACGGCGTCCAGGGCCGGGCCGAGTTCGGTGAGGTCACGCACGACACGGCACGCGGTGTGCTGCACTCCGGCCTCGGCGAGGAGGCGGCGCTGGGTGAATTTGTCGGTCATCGCCGCCGCGGTGGGCACGCTGAGGAACGGCAGATCACGGCGCTCGGCCAGGGCGGCGGTCCGGTTCAGCTGGCTCTCACTGAAGGTGACGATCCCGGTGAGGTGCGCACATTCCGGCCGGCTGAGGATCTCCTCGTCGGTCGCTCCGGTGATGTCGCAGACCGGCGCCAGCTCACGGAGCTCCGGATAGAGGCTCCGGACGTGCGGCCGCTCCCGGTCGCAGAGGAAGACGACCTCGGCCAGGCCCCGGGCCGAGGCGAGGATCCCCATCGGGCTGGCGGAGCCGAAGTCGAACACCACGGCCAGCCGCGGCGGCGTCCCGGGCGACGTCATGCTGGCCCGGACCGGGAGCCGGTGACCGGCCGGTCACCGCGCGGCGCGGGGAAGAACCCGGAGCTCTGGAAGAACCGGACGTAATGGTGCAACAGCCGGGTGTCGACCGGTGGCATCTCGATGCCCGATCCGGCCAGTGCCCGCCGCGTGTTGCCCCGGCTGAACCGCGGGAACCGGGAGGCGAAGTACATCTCCTTCACCACGAGGCCGCTGAGCGGACTGCGATCCACCCACAGCGGTACGAACGGCGTGAACGGGTGCCGGGGGTCACCCGCGACGAAGTCCACGATCCGGGTCACCCATTCCTGGAACGGAACCTCCTCGATCGGGTAGCCGTGCCCGCGCAGCACCTCGGTCATGTCCCGCAGCGTCGCCGGATGCGGATTGGTCAGATGGTAGGCGTGCGTCTCGCGCGTCCGCGTCAGTGCGATGTGCACGATCTGCGCCGCCACCACGTCGACCGGCACGAGATCGAGCGGGATGTCGGCGTCCGGGGCGAGGCCCGTGTCGATCATCAGCCGTAACAGCGCACAGGTGGCGTTCTCCAGGTTCCACGCCCCCCGGGCGAGATCGCCGGATATCTCGTACGGCCGGTGCACGCCCACCGGCAGCCCGTCGCCGGCCGCATGGGCCAGCACCTTCTCGGCCATCCATTTCGTCTCGGTGTAGCCCATGAACAGATGCTCCGGGTAGGCCGGCGGCGTGTCCTCGCCGACCTCGCGGATCCCGGCCGCCCCGAATCCGGCCAGCACCGCGAGCGTGGACACGAAGTGCACGGGCACGCGCCGCGGCATCGCGAGCCGCACGATCTCCCGGGTGCCACCGACCGTGACCGGCGCCAACCGGGCGTACGGATAGGTGAAGTTCACGTAGGCACCGGCGTGCAGGACCAGGTCCGAACTGCCCGCCAGCTCGTCGAACTCCGCCTCGGTCAGCCCGAGACGGGGCTGTCCGAGATCACCGGGCAGCGCCCGCACCCGGCCCGCCGGCAGGTCACCGAGCCGGTACGCCCGCTGGCCCGCCACCAGTCGGAGGTGGGCCTTCTCCCGGTCCTCGGCGCGGACCAGGCAGGACACCTCCGCGTCGGTGACGGTCAGCAGCCGACGCAGCAGGTAACCGCCGAGGAACCCGGTGGCACCGGTGAGGAACACGCGCCGGATCACGGCAGGCGCCGCCGGATCGGCCGGTCGCCGGGGCCGGACCACCGTCGCGGAGGCGCCCACCGCCCGCAGATCGGCGTCCATGGCGGCGGTGTCCTGATCGAGGAGACCGGTGCGCGCCTCCTGCACGGCGGCGGCCGAACCGGCGAGAGTCGGATCAGCCAGCAGCCGCGAGGTGAGGAACCGGCTCTGGCTCCGGTCGACGCCGAACATCGTCTGCAACCGTACGAACAGGCGTGCCGCCAGCAGCGAGTTGCCACCCAGGTCGAAGAAGCTGTCGTCGAGGCCGACCTCGTCCGGCTCGACGTCGAGGACCTCCGCCCACAACCGGGCGACGCCCACCTCGATCGGTGTTTCGGGCCGCCGGGCGGGAGGGTCCTCGCCGGGCGGGCCGGAGGGGAGGGCGGCGAGAGCCGTGCGGTCGACCTTTCCGGTGCCGGCCAGCGGCAGACGATCCAGCGAGACGACCCGGGACGGGAGCATGTGCCGCGGCAGCCGGTCGGCCAGCGTCGCCCGTACCTCCGCGACCGTGACACCGGGACGGGCCGGCTGGAAGAAGGCGACGACGGCGCGGGTGTCCGGATCGGCGCCGGAGAGCACGACGGCGGCGGCGGCGACACCGTCCACGCCGGCCAGCACCGCCTCGATCTCGTCCAGTTCGACCCGGAAGCCTCGGATCTTCACCATCCGGTCCCGGCGCCCGAGAAAGTCGATGTCCCCGCCCGGCAGCCAACGGGCCCGGTCTCCGGTACGGAACAGTCGCGCACCGGCCCGGCCCGCGAACCGGTCCGGCAGGAAGCGGGCGGCCGTGAGCGCCGGATCGTTGACGTACCCCAGTGCGACCCCGTCGCCACCGACCCAGAGTTCGCCTTCGACGCCGATCGGCACCGGATCGCCGGCCGCGTCCACGATGTGGCAGGTGGAGTTGGCGACCGGCCGGCCGATCGGGATGCGCGTGGTCCCGTCCGGCACGTCGGCGATGTGGTGGGTGGTGGAGAACGTGGTGTTCTCGGTCGGCCCGTAGCCGTTGAGGAGCCGCCCGGGTGGTCCTTCGGTGAGCACCCGGAGGACGAGGGCGGGATCCAGGACGTCGCCGCCCGCGATCAGGCAGCGCAACGGGGCGAACATGCCGGGCCGGGTCCGGGCGCAGTGATGGAAGACGCCGGCGGTCAGCCATGTGACCGTGACGGCCTCGTCGGCGATCAGCGTGCCGAGCCGTACCGGTTCCAGCAGGGTCGCCTGGTCGACGATCACCAGCGCGGCGCCGTTGAGCAGGGCGCCCCAGATCTCGAACACCGAGGCGTCGAAGGCTGGATGGCCGGTGTGCGAGACCCGGTCGGCGGCGGTGATCCGCAGGTAGTCGGCGCCGATGACGAGCCGGGCGACTGCCCGGTGCGGTACCGCGACGGCTTTCGGTACGCCTGTCGACCCGGAGGTGAACATGACGTAGGCCGGATCACCGGCGTCGGTGCCGGTGCCGGGTGGTGCGGGCGCCGGGGTGTCGTCCCAGTGGTCCGCGACGGCGATCTCGGCGCCGTTCGCCGGGAACTCCGCGGCACCGGGGAGCCGGACCAGATGCCGAATGCCGATCTCGGCCGTCAGCACCCGCAACCGGGCGACCGGGTCCGACGGATCCAGCGGCACGTAGGCGGCGCCCGCCTTCAGGATGGCGAGCATTCCCACCGGCGCCTCGAGGCACCGGTCACCCAGCAGGCCCACCAGGTCGCCGGGTCGCACACCGATGCCGGCCAGGCGGGCGGCGACCGCGTCGGACCATCGGTCCAGCTCGGCATAGGTGATACGGCGGTCGTCCTCGATCACCGCCGTCGCGCCGGGTGCGGCCGCGACCCGGCCGGCGAACAGTTCCACCAACGAGGAGCGGTCCGGATAGTCGGCCGGCCGGCCCGACCAGTGGGCGGGCGGGAGCGCCACGCCGGTTCCGTCAACAGCCACGATCAGACCTCCGCCACCGGAGGTGAGCTTCACCCGAGTCCTGGATGGAGCACACCGCCCATCACCTCATGGTGTCCGCGTCGTGTCGCAACGTGAAGGCAAGTACCTCGATCGAAGGAAAACGACACCGGCTCACGTGCGAGATAGTCGACGTACACCACATCCGCCGCAGCCGCGCCGGATCAGCACCGTGCGCCCGGGGGCTTCCTCGCGCGACGGGGGGAGCGGAGCGGATGGCGACCATCGAACCGGCCGAACTGGTACAGCGCCACCTGGACATGCTCGTCGACACCGGCGCGGAGACCGGTGTGCAGGTGGCCGTCTATCGCGACGGCGCGCTGATCGTCGACGCGGTGGCCGGCACCGCCGACCCGGCCACCGGCCGGCCGCTCACCTCCCGCACCCCGATCTTCGGTTTCTCCATCGGCAAGAACGTGACGGCCACCCTCGCGCACCTGCTCGTCGCGCGGGGTCACCTCGGCTACGACAGCCCGGTCACCGACCTCTGGCCCGAGTTCGGTGCGCACGGCAAGGGCACGACGACACTGCGGCACGTGCTCACCCACACGACCGGTCTTCCGGCGATGCCGCGGGAGATCACCCCGCGCGAGCTCCCCGACTGGTCCCGGGTCTGTGGCGCACTGGCCGCCGCCGAACCACTCTGGCGGCCGGGCACCGCGATGGGATACCACTCCTACACCTTCGGATACCTCGTCGGTGAGCTGGCCCGCCGCGCGACCGGGCAACCGGTGCACGCGTTGCTGCGGGAGTGGGTGACCGTGCCGCTCGGCATCGAGGGACAGCTCTTCCTCGCTGTTCCGCGCGCGTCGCTGGCCGGGTTGGCACGTCTGGATCAGGCGCCGTGGGGGACACCCGCGGGCCCGGACGGCACCGAGGTGATCCACGCGCCGTGGGAGACCCGGCCGAGCGCCGGCCTCGGCAACACCGCCGACATTCTGTGCGCCGACATCCCGTCGGTGGGGACCGCGAGCGCCCACGCCCTCGCCGCCATGTTCGACAGCGTGCTCCGGGGCGAGCTGGTGGACCCGGCCGGGCTGTCGGCGATGTCGGCTCTCGCGTACGAGGGAACCGATCAGGTCTTCGGCACGCCTGCGCGAATGACGCTGGGCTTCCCGTCCGGCCGGATCGGCGGCCCGCCCGGCGAGGACTCCGCCGCGTTCGGGTGGCCCGGCGGCGGCGGAAGCTATGCCTACGCAGACCCGGCCCGAGGAGTCGCCTTCGCGCTGACGAAGAACCGGCTCACCCCGCACTTCGACACCGTTCTGTCGGTCACCGCGCTGCTGGCCGACCACCTCGCCTGACAGGGAGAAGATCATGTCCACTCGTACGGCCGGCCCGCTCGTACCGCACACCAGCCTCGGCCCGTACTCCTCGCCGGGCGCCGATCCGATCCCGTGGCCGGTGACCGAGGGCGCACTGCGCCGCATCCAGAAGTTCCAGCTGTGCACGGTGCGCCGGGACGGCCGTCCGCACGTGACACCGGTGCTGGCGATCTGGGCCCTCGACGCCATGTGGTTCACCACCGGCGACAGCGAGCAGAAGGCCGCGAATCTCCAGGCCAATCCGCACTGCGCGCTGACCGCCGGAACCGGCACCCTGACCGGCACCGACGTCATCATCGAGGGCACCGCACGGCTGGTCACCGATCAGGCCACCAGAGACGCCGCGGCGACCGCGTTCGAGCAGGCCTACGGCTGGCAGCTGACCCGTGCCGACGGAACGTGGTATGGCCTGGGTGGGACCATCCGGACCGGGAACGTCCAGCTCTACCGTGTCCAGCCGGACAAGGCGTTCGCCTTCGCCATCGGCGGCGAATCCTCCGAGACGCGCTATCGGTGGAGCCACCCGGCCGACACCGGCCCGCGGTGATCCCGGCGACCCGGCGTACCCACCGGCCGGGTCAGGCGCGGCGGCGGGAGCGGGCCAGCGCCAGCCCGCCGAGGGCCGCGGCCAGCAGGCCGAACGCCACGCCCGCGTAGCCACCGACCACGCCGTTGCCGGTGCCCGGCCCGCCGTCGGCGGTGGCCAGCACCCACACGCCGGCCAGCGTGCCGAGGATCCCCGCGCCGACCGCGATCAGCGGTCGCCGGGTTCCGCCCCGGGCGGGACGGGCCAGGGCCAGCCCGCCGATGATCGCGGCGGCCAGGGCCACCAGCGCGGCGGCGCTGGCCACCGCGCGGTCGGTGGTCAGGGTGGACGCGTCGACGGTGGACGCGGCGAGCTGCACGGATCTGAACATGATGTTCCCCTCATCTACGGCGAACCGGATGCCGTCCATCCTGGTCGCCGACGGAGCCGGGGGCGTCGTACAGCCGTGGGCACTCTGCGCTGCCGCACCGGCAGACCAGGACTACCGCCGACGTGGTCGGTGGGCCGCGGAGATACCACGGCGGCGGTAGCCGACCGGGGGGAGCGGTGGCCGTCCGGACGTACCTAAATGCTTTAGGTTTTTGCCTTCTGCATGTAGTTTCAGGGCGTGGCACGCGCAAACCTGACCTCGGCGGCCGTCATCGCCGCCGCCGCCGAACTGGCAGACCGGGACGGCTTCGACACGCTCACCCTGTCCGCGCTGGCCCGCGGTCTGGGCGTGCAGACCGCGAGCCTCTACTCCCATGTCCGCGACCGGGCGGCGCTGATCGAGGGCGTGCACCGGCTCGCGCTCGGCGAACTCGCCGACCGGATCGCCCTGGCCATCGGCGGCCGCTCCGGCCGGGACGCACTCACCGCCTTCGCCGACACGCACCGTGACTACGCCCGGCAGTTCCCCGGCCGCTGGACGGCACTGCAACGTCCCGCCTCGGCGGCGACCGTGCGGTCCGAGCCGGCCGGCCGGCTGGCCGCGCTCACCCTCGCCATGCTGCGCGGATACCCGCTGCCGGAGACCGAGCTGGTGCATGCCACCCGGCTGCTCGCCGCGACCGTCAACGGTTTCCTGGCTCTGCAGGCCAACGGCAGCATCACCCACCGTCAACCCGCCACCGAGGACTCCTGGCAGTGGGCGCTCGACGCGCTCGACACCGTCTTCCGCTCTCGCGACACCGAAGGGAAACCCTGATGCCCGTACCACCCGAACTGCTCCGTGGTGCCGCCGAGGCCGAGGTGACCGCGCGCGGTCTGCGGCCGCACCGGCTGCCCGCGTGGGTGCGCGAGCAGTTCCCGGACGGTCAGCTGCTGTCGATGGAGAGCCAGCCGTCCGGCGTCCGTCTCGTGTTCGCCACCACGGCGACGCGGATGGACCTGGTGACCCACCCGACCCGGATCCACTACCCGGGTGCCGGGCGCCCGCGCGGCCGCATCGACGTCTACGTCGACGGGGAGCCGGTCGTTCGTGACGTGCTGGACGGCGGCGACCGCATCGAGGTCGACCTCGCCACCGGCGGCACCACCTTCCACACCGGGCAGCCGCACACGACGACGGTCTCCGGCCTGCCCGCCGGCTGGCACCGCGTCGAGATCTGGCTGCCGCACAACGAGAGTGTCGAGCTGATCGACCTGCGCGCCGACGCCCCGATCGAGCCGGACCACCTGGAGCGGCCGGTGTGGGTGCATCACGGCAGCTCGATCAGTCACGGCTCGAACGCGCGGGGGCCCAGCGAGATCTGGCCGGCCGTCGCCGCCCGCCGGGCCGGTGTCGAGCTGCGCAATCTCGGTCTCGGCGGCAGCGCGCTGGTCGATGCGTTCCTGGCCCGGGTGATCCGCGACGCCCCGGCCGACCTGATCAGCGTCAAGCTCGGCATCAATGTGGTGAACCTCGACGGGATGCGGGTGCGGACCTTCGTCCCCGCCGTGCACGGCTTCCTCGACACGATCCGCGACGGCCACCCCGACGTGCCGCTGCTGCTGATCTCGCCGCTGTTCTGCGGCATCCATGAGGACACGCCCGGGCCCGGCGCGATCGACCCCACCTCGATCGGCAGCGGTCAGGTGCGTTTCCTCGCCACCGGGGCGCCGGGGGACACCGCACAGGGGCGCCTGACGTTGCAGGTCATCCGGCGCGAGTTGCGGTCCCTGGCCGAACGCCGTGCGGCCGACGGGAACCTGCACTTCCTCGACGGCACGATGCTGTACGGCCCGGACGACGCCACCGAGCTCCCCCTGCCCGACGGGCTGCACCCCGGCGCCGAGGCCCACCAGCTGATCGGTACCCGTTTCGCCGAGTACGCCTTCACCGGCCGGGGTCCGTTCGCCGGCTGATCACACCGCGTGGCGGCGCAGGCCGTCGAGTATGAGGGTGACGGCGCCGTCGGCGTCGGCCCGGGACCCCGGCGGTTCGCAGGCCGCGCAGATGCCCTGCAGCGCCGTCAGCACGGCGCCGGCACCCACGTCGTCGCGGATGGAGCCCTGCTGGACGCCCGCGGTCAGCAGGTCGGACACGGCCCGGCCCAGCTCCCGGCCACCGTCGGCGAGAGTGCCCGAGCGTGCGGCCATCAGGGTGGCGAGCGTGCGGGCCAGGCCCTCGTGGGTGTGCAGATGGTTCACCAGGCCACGCAGGAACGTGGTCAGCGCCTCCATCGCGGGCTGGGTGGCCTGCAACTCGCGGGCGTGGGCGCACATCGCCTCCAGCTCTTCCCGGTAGACCGCCTCGGCCAGCGCCTCGCGGGTGGGGAAGTGCCGGTAGAGGGTGCCCGTGCCGACGCCGGCCAGCCGGGCGAAGTCGTCGAAGCGCAGGTCGAAGCAGCCGTTGGCGAACAGCTCACGGGCCTTGGCGAGCAGGGCGTCACGGTTGCGCCGGGCGTCGGCGCGCAACGGCTTGCCGGTGGTCACGGCTACCTCCTTTGACAAATGGAAACTGTCTCCATATTTTGGAAGTGGAGACGGTCTCCAATTCTAGGCGACCGATCCGGAGTCATGGGGTGCGGCATGAGGATCCTGATGTTCGGCCGCGGCGTCATCGCCGCGGCGTACGGGTGGGCGCTGGAGCGGGCCGGGCACGAGGTCGAGTTCTACGTGCGTCCCGGCCGGGCCGCGGCGTACGGGGACGCGATCGATCTCGACCTGCTCGACACGCGGCACCGGCTACGGGGGCGGCGCGTCACCGGGAAGTGGCCGGTGCGGTACCGCGAGTCGCTGGAGCCGGACCACGACTTCGATCTGATCGTGGTGAGCGTCCAGCACTACCACTTCGCCGGGGTCGTGTCGTTCCTGGCGCCCCGGGTGGGCCGGGCGACCGTGCTCGTCTTCAACAACCTGTGGGTGGAGCCGGCGGACGCGGTCGCGGCCCTCCCCGCCGACCAGGTGGTCTGGGGCTTCCCCGGTGCCGGCGGCGGTTTCGGTGACGACGGTGTGCTGCGGGCGGCCCTGCTGCCCACGCTCTTCTTCGGTACGCTCGGCGGGCCGCCGGCCGAGCGCGGGCAGGCCGTGCGCACGGCGTTCCGCGAAGCCGGGTTCCGGCTCCAGGAGACCAGCGACTTCCGGGGCTGGCTGCTGATCCACTTCATCCAGAACGCCGGCCTGCACACGCAGAGCCTGCGCCTCGGCTCCCTCGCCGAGTTGGCCCGGAGACCGCGACAGGTGCGCGAGGCGATCCTGGCCACCCGTGAACTGCTGCCCCTCGTCGAGGCCCGCGGTGTCGATCCGCGGCGCCATCGCGGGGTGCTGCTGCCGTTCACCGCCCCCTCGTGGCTGACGGCGCCGGTGCTCGCCGGGATCTTCGGTCACTTCCCGCCGGCGCGGAGGGTGATGGAGGCGCACGCCAATCCCGAGGAACTGCGCGCGGTCTGCCGGGACACCCTGGCCGAAGCGCGCCGCCTCGGCGTGCCGGTGCCGCGCCTGGAGGCGGCCGAGCGCTATTTCGCCGCCGGCACGACGGTGTGAGGCCGGTCCGGGGCCCCGGCCGACAGCCCGCCGGCCGGCCCCGGCTACCGAGGTGCCGCCGTGATCTGCTGCATGAGGCCCGCCATGTCGGGGGACACCCACTCCTCGGCGATCCGGTCGCCTTCGACCCGGTAGATGTCGATGCTGGTGAACGTGACGGGCCGGTGGGTGGCCGGTACGTCCTGGAAGGTTCCGGTGTGGGTGCCGCTGAAGCGCAGGCGCACGGCGACCCGGTCACCGGCACCGAAGATGTCCTCGATGACGATGCTCAGGTCGGGGAATCCGTCGCGCATGGCCTGCACCCCGAACTTCCAGATCTCCCGCCCGTGCAGCGGCCCGGGTAGCCCGGGCAGGTTGACGATGAAGTCCTCGATGAGCTGCTCGGCGCAGGCGTCCAGGTCACCGTGCTGGAGTGTCTCGAAGGCGGTGCGTACGACCGTGACGTTCTTCTCCGCGGATGCCGTCATCATGCTCGCTCTCCCTCGGCCGTTTGCAATACGACTGCACTGTATCCGTGCACGGCCACCCTTCGCAATACGACTGCACTGCAAAGGTGGGGCCGGGAGCCCGTCCGGCGGAACGTGCCGGACGGGCCCCCGGATGCTCAGCGTTTGAGCGTGAACGTGAAGTCGCCGGAGAGCTTGCCGCCCAACCGGACCGCCGACACCAGCCGGCCGTCGAGGATCAGCCGGTCGACCTCGGCCCGGGCGAGACCACAACCCTCGGCGATCAGCCGGACCGGCCGGACCGGGATCCTCGCCGCGAAGCGAACCAGAACGTCGATCACGTCGTCGTCCGGGTCAACCGGCTCGCCCGTGTCGAGACGCCAGGCGCCGTCCCAGTCCAGGGCGATCCGATTGCGGTGCTGCACGACCGGATCCTGAAGCAGTTCGGCTGTCAGGCCCAGGTCGTTGGCATGCAACCGGTCCAATAACTCCGGCGGGATGGAACGGACCGTCATCCGCTCCAGCACCGTCAGCTTCGCCGTGTCCCCGCATCCGGCACAGAGGATGAGGAGCCAGACGTCGAGGAGCTTCTGATTGGCGTTGACGCGGAATTTGCCGCTCGGCCGGAAACGTTGCGACGCGCACGTATGGCAGCGCCGGCGCACGAGTGGCAGGCGAATGGGCACCACGGCCCAGGTTTTGGACATGGAGATACACCGATTCCAGTGAGAAGTCCGCAGCAGGAAGGAGCGCGTCGCACACACGCGACGCGCAACAGATCAGCTCTCGGGATGTCTCACAGGACGTACAACGGCATGTCCTCACCTGGACGACTCGGTCGGCGCACGGTAACGCCGCACCGCGCCGCCGGTCCATCGAATTTCGGCGATCACCGCCGAGCGGGTGGGCGGCCGGGTCACATACCGGCGATCAGACGGTCCACCCGCTCGTCGTAGGCACGGAACGGGTCCTTGCAGAGCACGGTCCGCTGCGCCTGGTCGTTGAGTTTCAGATGCACCCAGTCGACGGTGAAGTCGCGCCGCTTCTCCTGGGCGTGCCTGATGAACTCGCCGCGCAGCCGGGCCCGGGTGGTCTGCGGCGGTGTCTGTTTCGCCTCGAAGATCTGCAGGTCACCGGCGATCCGGTCGACCTGCTTGCGGTTCTCCATCAGGGCGTAGAGGCCGCGTCCGCGGCGGATGTCGTGGTACGCCAGGTCGAGCTGGGCGACCCGTGGATGCGACATCGGGATCTGGTGGCGGGCCCGGTAACGATCGATCAGCTGATATTTCGACACCCAGTCGATCTCGCGGGCCACCGGGTCGAGGTTCTGGCTCTCGACCGCGTCCAGGACCCGCCCCCACAGCTCGACGATCCGCTTGGCGTTGTCGTCGCCGTCGCGCTCGACGAACTCGGTGGCCTTCTCCAGATACTCCTGCTGGATCTCCAGCGCGGACATCTCCTTGCCGTTGGCCAGCCGGATCCGGCGGCGGCCGGTGGTGTCGTGGCTGATCTCGCGGATCGCCCGGATCGGGTTCTCCAGGACGAGGTCACGCATCGCCATCCCGGCCTCGATCATGCGCAGCACCAGGTCGGCGCTGCCGACCTTGAGGAACGTGGTGACCTCGTTCATGTTCGAGTCGCCGACGATCACGTGCAGGCGCCGGTAACGCTCGGCGTCGGCGTGCGGCTCGTCGCGGGTGTTGATGATCGGCCGGGACCGGGTCGTCGCGCTGGAGACGCCCTCCCAGATGTGCTCGGCACGCTGCGACAGGCAGAACACCGCACCGCGCGGGGTCTGCAGCACCTTGCCGGCACCGCAGATCAGCTGCCGGGTCACCAGGAACGGGATGAGCACGTCGGCGAGCCGCCCGAACTCACCCTGCCGGGCGACGGAGTAGTTCTCGTGGCAGCCGTACGAGTTGCCGGCCGAATCGGTGTTGTTCTTGAAGAGATAGATCTGCCCGGCGATGCCCTCGTCGTGCAGGCGGGTCTCCGCCTCGACGAGCAGCCCTTCGAGGATCCGCTCACCGGCGCGCTCGTGGGTGACCAGATCGGTCAGTGAGTCGCACTCGGGGGTGGCGTATTCGGGGTGGGAACCGACGTCGAGGTAGAGGCGGGCTCCGTTACGGAGGAACACGTTGCTGCTGCGTCCCCAGGAGACCACGCGGCGGAACAGGTAGCGGGCTACTTCGTCGGGGGACAGCCGTCGCTGGCCCTGGTAGGTGCAGGTGATCCCGTACTCGGTTTCCAGTCCGAAGATTCGCCGTTGCATGTGCTGCTCCATCCGATCGCCCGTGCGGGCCTGCGGCATGATCCGAGCCTACCGGCCGGAACGGCGAAGGCACCCGGCGGCTGGTCGGGCGACATCGACGAGCCGGGCCGGACGGGAATGACGGCTGCGCTACCTTCTGGGTAACGCGGAAGTCGCGCTTCGGGGCCGAGCAGCGAGCCGTCCGGTCTCGAACAGCCGAAGGAGAGACCGATGACCGACCCTACCGCGGACGCCGGAACGGAACCGGAGACCGGATCCGAGGAGTCACCCGAGCCCTTCGAGAACCGGGCGGCACGCCGGGCCAAGGGCAAGGCAACCGCCGCCAACCAGGTTCAGGGCAGCTCTCAGCGTGTCGGCCGGTCCGGCACCGTGCAGAGCCCGCGCCAGTACGGCAACCGGCGCAGCGGCTGATCCCGGTACCCGCCGGTGCCGCTGCCGGGCCCACCGGCCCGGCAGCGGCACCGCATCCGGCGATAGCTGCAGACGGGCGCCCCCGATTGGCAGATCATGTTCTGGTGGCTTCCTCGACGATGGTGCCGGCCCGCGGCCGCTGGTGGATCCGGGCCGCCTTCGTCGTGGGCGTCCTGCTGCTGATCGCGCAGTTCGCGGGCGCCGTCCCCACGGTACGAGCGTGGGCGGACGGGCATTCCTGGGCCCGGGACGCCCTGCAGGACGCGGTGTACCTGCTGGCCGCGGCACTCGTTCTGGCCCGCGCGGTGATGGTGCGCCAGGATCGCGGCGCCTGGCTGCTGATGGCCGCCGGACTGGCGTTCTACGCGGCCGGCACGGTCTGGTGGATCGCCGTCGTCGTCAAGCAGGACCCGATTCCGTACCCGTCGGTGTCCGATCTGATGTGGCTGGCCTACTACCCGTTCGCCTACGCCGCGGTCGTGCGGCTGCTGCGCGCACGCCGGTCACGGATCAGCCTGTCCTCGTGGCTGGACGGGCTGATCGCCGCCGCCTGCGCCGCGGCCTTCGCCTCGGTGGTGTTCCTGAACGGCGTCACCGGCGACTCGATCGGGTCGGGGATGACGATGCTGGTCAGCGCGGCCTATCCGGTGGCGGACATCGTGCTGGCGGGTGTCCTGCTCGGTTCGTGGGCGCTCAGCAACTGGCGTCTGGACCGGGTGTGGACACTGCTGCTGACCGGCATGGGCATCAACACCGTGGCCAACGGCATCCGGATGCTGGAGACCACGAGCGGGGTCTACATCCCCGGCGGGTGGACGGACGTACTGTGGTCGGTCGCCCTCGCCCTGATCGTCGCGGCCGCCTGGCAGAGCCCTCGGCCCAGCCCCGAACGGCGCCCGGCCCGGGCCCTGGTCGGCATGGTCCTGCCGGCGGTGATGGCGTATGCGTCGATGCTTCTGCTGCTCAGCGAGAGCTGGCGGCAGCATGGGCTGCCACTGGCCAGCAGCGTGCTGGCCGCCACGGCGATCACCGGGGCGATCATCCGGATGCTGGTGACCGTGCGGGTGGTGGAGAACCTCGCCGACGCCCGCCGGCAGGCCCGCACGGACGACCTGACCGGGCTGCCGAACCGGCGACGGTTCCTGGAGCTTCTCGATCGCGCGCTGCCCGAGCACGGCGCGCCGGTCCCGACCGCCGTCGCCATCATCGATCTGGACCGGTTCAAGGACATCAACGACAGCTTCGGCCACCACCTCGGTGACCGCCTGCTGCAGATGGTCGCGGCCCGGCTGGCCGAGGCGGTCGGCACCGACGGGATCCTGGCCCGCCTGGGTGGCGACGAGTTCGGCGTGATCATGCACGACGCCGACTCGGCACGCGGGCAGAAGATCGCCCTCGGGCTGCTCGCCGCGCTCCGGCGCCCCTTCGAGCTGGACCAGATCGCGCTGCACGTCGACGCCAGCATCGGTGTGGCGGTCCACCCCGACCACGGCACCAACCACTACGTGCTGCTGCGCCAGGCCGACAGCGCCATGTACCTCGCCAAGAACGATCATCGCGGAGTGGCCGTGGCGACCGGTGACGCCGCGGACGTCGCCGGCCGGCAGCGCCTGACCACGCTGGAGGAGCTGCGTACCGGACTCGACCGGCGCGAGCTGACGCTGCACTACCAGCCGCAGATGCACCTCGGCACGGGCGTCGTGACGGGCGTGGAGGCTCTCGTACGCTGGGACCACCCGCGCCGCGGCCTGATCTTCCCGGACGTGTTCCTGCCGCTCGCCGAGCACGCCGGACTGATGGGCCGGCTCACCCTCCAGGTTCTCGACATGGCCCTCGAGCAGTGCCGGGACTGGCGCGCCGACGGCCTCGAACTGGTCGTGGCGGTGAACCTGTCCGCCTCGAACCTCCAGGACGCCACCATGCCCGGCCATGTCGCCGACGCACTGGCCCGGTACGACGTGCCACCGGCGGCGCTGCACCTGGAGATCACCGAGGAGATCCTGATGCGTGACGCGGCCCGGGCCACCGTGGTGCTCGCCGAACTCCGGGCCATGGGTGTCCGGCTGGCCGTGGACGACTACGGCACCGGCTACTCCAGCCTGGCCTACCTGCACGCCCTCCCGGTGGACGATCTGAAACTCGACCGCGCGTTCGTCACACACTGTGACACCGATCCGCGGAGTGCGGCCATCGTGAAGAGCACCGTCGAACTCGCCCACAACCTGGGCATGCGGATGATCGCCGAAGGCGTCGAGAGTGAGGCCGCGCTCAGCCGCCTGCGGGAGTGGGACTGCGATCTCGTCCAGGGTTACCACCTGAGCCGCCCTCAGCCGGCCGACCGTCTCGCCACGTGGCTCCGGGAACGGCAACCCGGCCCCCGCGATCCGCGGCGGACCGGGGACGAGGTCACCGTCCTCTGACGGCCACGCGGCCCGTCGCCGGGTCAGGCCGGCGGGCGCCAGTCGGCGTGGCGGGCCATCGAGCGCAACGCCAGGCCGGGCGGGACCAGCCGGATCAGCGTGTTCCGGCACGCCACCGCGAGCGGGTTGTCCAGTTGCTGGCCGAATCTGCCGACCAGGCGTGAGGCCCGGGCGACCCGCTGACTGCGCGGGCGGCGCTGCCGGTCGTAGAGGGCCAGGCCGTCCGGCCGCCCGGCGACGGCGGCGAGGACCACCGCGTCCTCCAGCGCCTGGTTGGCGCCCTGGCCGAGGTTCGGCGTCATGGCATGGGCGGCGTCACCGAGCAGCACGACCCGGCCGTTGACGTACGTCGGCAGCGGCTCGTCGAGGCACGCCAGGTCGTCGCGCAGCACGGTGCCCGTCGCGGCGATCAGCGCCGGGACCGGGTCGTGCCAGCGACGGAACCGGGCATCGATCTCCGGCGGCGCGCTGCCGGGCGCGGCGTTGACGGCGGCGAACCAGTAGACCCGGCCGTCCGCCAGCGGGACGACGCCGAACTCGGCACCCCGGTCCCAGCTGATCGCGACGACGAGGTCGTCGTCCCAGACCGGTGTCACCCCACGCCACGCGGTGACACCGATGTGCACCGGCCCGGCGGCGGAGGGCCACAGCCGTCGGCGCACCGTGCTGCGGATGCCGTCCGCACCGACGACCAGGTCCGCCCGGGCCCGCATCGGACCGTCCGGCCCGGTCCAGGTGATCTCACCGTCGGCGGTGACGTCGGTGACCTCGGCGTCCGTGCGGACCTGTACGTCACCGGGCAGGGCGTCGAGGAGGATCCGGTGCAGGGCGGCACGGTGGATGCCGTACGCCGGTGTGCCGAGGGCCTGCTCCATCCGGTCGGCCCCGATGCGGGCCAGCCAGCGGCCGTCCGCCCGGCGGGTGCCGCCGGACCGGTCGGGGATGCCGCCCCGGCGCACGGCCGGCCCCACCCCGAGAGCGTCGAGGCAGCGCAGCCCGTTCGCCTGCAACACCACACCCGCGCCCACCGGGCGGAACTCGGCGGCCCGTTCGAGGACCGTCACCTGCCAGCCGGCCCGGCTCAGGCCGATGGCGGCGCCCAATCCGCCGATACCGCCGCCGACCACCACTGCGCTGGAAGCCATCACCGTCTCCTTCTACAGATGTAGAAAGCAATACTACAGGCGTAGAAAGAGGTGATGCCGCCATGCCGCCCGACCGGTTCGCCGTCCTGACCGACGCCGCCATCGACGTCCTCGCCGAGGAGGGCATGCGCGCCCTGACCCATCGCGCGGTCGACCGCCGGGCCGCCCTCCCCGAAGGCACGACGTCGGCCTACTTCCGCACCCGCAAGGCGCTCATCGAAGCCGTGGTACGCCGCATCGCCGACCTCGACCGGCTCGACCTGGAGGCCGGACAGCTGCCCGGTGACCCGCGGAACCCCGCCCCGGTCCTCACCGACATCGGCGCGATGGCCGCCACCGTCGCCCGGGTGCTCGACCGGTGGATGAGCGAGGGGCGCAACCGCACCCTCGCCCGCTACGCCTGTCTGCTGGAAGCCACCCACCATCCGGAGATCCGGACGATCCTCGCCTACGGCGACGCCTCCCGCGCCCAGGCGACGGCGATGCTCGCCGCGGCCGGCGCCCCCGAGCCCCGGCAGGCCGGCAGCCATCTCGTCGCCTGCGTCGACGGTCTGCTCTTCGACCGGCTGGCCGGGGCCGGCGCGCGGACCGCCCCACCGCCGGGCACCGAGGCCAACCGCGCCGACCTCACCGTCGCGCTCACCGGCGTGCTGCGCGGCCTTCTCGGCCCGCCCGCCGGAGCCCCGCCCACGTAGCGGGGGCGGCGGCACCTGGTCCAGGATGGACAGATGCCGATTCCGCCGCGGGTGTACGTGCTGGGTGCCGGTCTGCTGCTGGCCGGGGTCGGGATCGCCTCCGGCATCGAGGCGACCAGCGCCTACGACGTCAACATCGCGGAGTCCGGCGACGGGTGCACCAGGGCCGCCATCAACATCGATGCCCGCACCGGCGACTACCTGATGTGTGTCGGCCCCGGCGACGGCCGGAAGTCACCCTTCACCGAGCAGGAGGAGGAGCGGGTGTACGCGCTGGCCCGGCAGCTCGGTGACGACCCCGGCGGACTTACCGCCGAGGACGAGGAACAGGTCGAGGCCTTGGTGGACGAGATCGCCGCGGCGAACGGCGACCCCGACGAGTCCGACGACCGGGCGGGGTCACCCGGCCACTTCGCCTTCCTGCTCGGGGCGCCGCTGGCCATCGGCGGCGGCCTCTTCGTGATCAGCCGCGGGTTCCGCGACCCCGAGTTCTGACCCGGCGACGAACGCCCGGGTGGCGCGCAGGTACTTCAGCAGGTCACGACGGATGGCGGCGGAACCGAGCGCCGGCGCCAGACGTCCAGCCTGGTCGGACGCGTCACGGCACGTCGGGTGCCGGCGGCCCGGCCGCCAGCGCGGTCAGGACGGCGGCCGGATCGCCGGTGAGCAGCGCGCGGACATGGGTGGTGACCTCGGTGGTGAGGCGTGCCGCCGTCGCGCTGTCGTGCAGCTCCGGCCAGTCGAGCGATCCGATCAGATCCGCGATCCAGGGACCCGGCCGGGTGGCGTCGAAGCCGGCCCGCAGCCGGGACAGGAACGCCTCGTCGTCGCGGGCCTCCACCTCCCCGAGGGCGCCGGCATAGCCGGTCAGCAGGCAGGCGAAGGCGAACACCGTGAGCTCGGCCGACCGCCCCTGCGACCACGCGTCGAGCACCACCGGCAGGTTCCTCGTCCGCCACTTGGACAGCGCGTTGAGCCGGATGTCGGCGAGGAGGTGATGCAGCGCGGGATTGCGGAACCGGTCGAGGATCGCGGCGGCATACCGTCGCAGCTCCGCCGGGTCTCCCGAGGCGCCCGGCAGTGACGGCAGCACCTCGTCGTCGACCAGGCGCCGCAGGTAGGCGCCGGCCACCGGGTGCCGCACGACGTCGAGCACGGTCCGGCAGCCCACCAGTGGACCGACGGCCGCGATCGCCGTGTGTGCGCCGTTGAGGACCCGGACCTTGCGTTCACGGTACGGCCGGAGGTCCGGCACGAACCGCACGGGCAGACCGGCACGATCCAGCGGGAACTCGTCGCGGATCGCGGGACCGCCGGCGATCGCCCAGTCGGCGTAGTGCTCACCGCGGACGATCAGCCGGTCGTCGAAGCCCAGCGACGCGCGGAGCCCGGCGGCCTCGTGCTCGGGCAGCCCGGGCACGATCCGGTCCACGAGAGTGTCGTAGAAGTGGCAGTGCCGGGTGACCCAGTCGATGAACCCGGGGGCGAGCGAGGCCTCGGTGGCATGTCGCACCACCAGGGAACGCAGTGTCGCGCCGTTGTCCTCGATGAGCTCGCACGGCAGGAACGACAGGCCCCGCCGGGGGTCCCCGCCGAAGTGGGTCCAGCGTTCGTGCAGCAGCGCCGTCATCTTGGCGGGGAACGAGGCGGGCGGCGCGGCGGTCAGGTCGTCGGCGACGTACGCGATGCCGGCCTCCGTGGTGTTGGAGACGACCAGGCTCAGCTCCTCGCCGTGCATCAGCTCGCGGCACCGGTCCCAGTCGTGATGCGCGTCGGCGACCGACTGCACCGCCGTCACCAGGGTCGTCTCGGTGAACGGGTGGCCGTCGCGAACACCGTCCAGCACGACGTGGTACATCCCGGCCTGTTCGGCGAGCCGTGCGGTGACCAGATCGGGCCGTGGCGTGGCCTTCATGACCGCGATGCCGTGCCGCAGGACGCCCGCGTCGTTGGCCCGGTGCACCATCCAGTCGGCGAAGCCCCGCAGGAAGTTCCCGGCGCCGACCTGGAGGATCCGGATGGGCAGCGCCTCCCGGTCCGGGACGGCCGCGCCGATCGAGCGGAGGCGCTGCTCTGCGCGGGTCACCGGTCGGTCCCACGGGCGGTGCCACGGACGGCGACGGACACGCTCGGCCTCCTCGATCGACGTTGGTGATGCGTAGGTGACCAAACTAGTGCAATCGGTTGCGGTGTTGTCAATCGTAAAGACACTCTCCGGATCTGGAGGTTTTCGGTACATAAGGTTCCTGCGCCTCCGGGGGTGAGCGCTCGGACCGGCCAGCGCGTGCAAACGTTTGCGACAGTCATCGTGACGCAAGGGCGCGGGATCCGGTTCCGCGGGAGAGTGGGTGGCCGCGGTGCCGTGCGATCTCGTCCCGCACGCAGCGCGGAAGCCGGTTCCGGTATTGTTCGTCGACCGGGATTCCTGGAGAACCGGGTCATTCGCCTTCGCATTCACGTTCTTCCGAAAGGATCCGTGCCGCCGTGGAACCTGCCGATTCGATCACCGTTACCGATACCGGAGCGTCGATTGGCGAAGGAGAGGAGCACGCCTCTCTGGCGACGGCACGTCAGCGATCGGCCGAGATCGAGAAAAGGCTTGCCGAGGACGCATCGCAGTTCCGGCTACTGACCGGTGACCGCCCCACCGGCGCATTGCACCTCGGACACTATTTCGGTTCTCTGGAGAACCGGGTCCGCCTGCAGAACGCGGGTGTCACCACATTCGTCGTCATCGCCGACTATCAGGTGATCACCGATCGTGACGGAGTCGGCCCGATCCGGGATCGTGTCCTGTCGCTGATCTGCGACTATCTGGCGGTCGGGCTGGACCCGGCGCGCAGTGTGATCTTCGTGCATTCCGCCGTGTCCGCACTCCATCAGCTGATGCTGCCGTTCCTCGCGCTCGTCACCGACTCCGAGCTGCGCCGTAACCCGACCGTCAAATCGGAGCTGGCCGACACCGACGGGCGCCCGATGTCCGGTCTGATGCTCACCTATCCGGTGCACCAGGCCGCGGACATCCTGTTCTGCAAGGCCAACGTGGTGCCGGTCGGCAAGGACCAGCTGCCGCACCTGGAGCAGGCCCGGGTGATCGCACGCCGGTTCGACGACGTCTACGGCCGGGCCGACCCGCGGCGCCCGGTCTTCCCCCGTCCGGAGGCCCTGCTCTCCCAGGCGGTCAACATCCTCGGTGTCGACGGCCGCAAGATGAGCAAGTCGCGCGGCAACGCCATCGAGATCGGGATGAGCGCCGATCAGACCGCCAAGCTGATCCGCCGCGCGGTGACCGACAGCGATCGCCTGGTCACGTGGGACCCGGAGCGGCGGCCCGGGGTCGCGAACCTGGTGCTCCTCGTCGCGCTGTGCACCGGCCGGGCGCCGCAGGACGTCGCGGACGAGATCGGCAACGGTGGGGCGGCCGCGCTCAAGGCTCTCGCCACCGAGGCGATCAACGAACGGCTGGCGCCGGTCCGGGCCCGCCGCGCCGAACTGGCAGCCGACCCCGGATACCTGCTCAAGGTGCTGACCGAGGGCAACGCCGCCGCCACACGGGTCGCCGAGCAGACCCTCGGCGAGGTACGGGCGGCCATGCACATGAACTACGACCTCCAGCGATGAACGAGCGGGCGAGGCGCCGTGCGCCCGGGCCCGCCCATGCCGGCCGTCGGCTCACCCACGCCGGCCGTCGCCGTCGGCCTGGCGACGGGCGACAGGCGCATGAGCGCGACGTCGGTTAGGGTCGATTGACGACCTGCGCCCCCCGACGACGAGGACCGCGATGAGCCGCATCGACGAGGATGTCGCCCTTCAGGCCGCGCTTGATCCGCTGGTCCTGGCGCTGGACATCGGCTCCACCGCCACCCGCGGCGGCGTCCACGACGCGTCGGGCCGGCGGGTGCACGGCCTTCAGCACAAGGTGCCGCACGCGTTCACGGTCGCCCCCGACGGCACGTCGGTGATCGCCCCCGATCAGGTGGTCGCGGAGGTCGGGCAGGTCCTCGACGCGGTGGCCGGCGACCGGCGGCTGGGTACCCGCATCGCCGGAGTCGCGATGGACACGTTCGCCGCGTCGCTGATCGCGGTCGACGCGTCCGGCCGCGCACTCACCCCCTGCCTGACCTACGCCGACTCGCGCAGCGCCGCCCAGGTCACCGCCCTGCGGCAGGAGCTGGACGAGCACGCGGTGCAGCAGCGCACCGGCACCCGGCTGCACACCAGCTACCACGTACCCCGGCTGCGGTGGCTCGCCGCCACCCGGCCGGACGTCGTCGCGCGGACCGTGTCGTGGTGGTCGCTGGGGGAGTACGTCTGGGCCCGGCTGATCGGCCGGCCACTCGCCGGGACCTCGACGGTGGCGTGGACCGGCCTGCTCGACCGGCGTACCGGTGAGCTGGACGCCGAGCTGCTCGCCGCCGCCGGCGTCCACGCCGGACAGCTCTCGCCGCCGTGCGACATGACCGGGCCGTTGCCCGCCCCGGCCCCGCCGCACCGGCCCACCCTGGCCCGGGCCGCCTGGTTCCCGGTCATCACCGACGGCCTGGCCAGCAACATCGGATCCGGGGCGACGGACGCCACGGTGCTCACCGCGGCGACGGCCACCAGCGGCGCGCTGCGGGTGCTGCTCGACGGTCCCGCGGACCCGCTGCCGTTCGGATTGTGGAACTACCGGGTCGACGGGGGACGCACCCTGCTCGGCGGGGCGATCAACGACGTCGGCCGTGCGATCAGCTGGGCGCAGAGCACCCTGCGCCTCAGCCCGGCGCTCGACCCGGTGCTGACCGCCGCGCCTAGTGACGCCACGCCGCTCGTCCTGCCGTACCTGACCGGTGAACGCGCGCCGGGCTGGGTCGGCGCCGCCCGGGCCGTGATCGGCGGAGTCTCCGCGGCCACCGACGCCGACGCCCTGTTCCGCGGGATCGTCGAGGGCGTGGCGATGACCTACGCCCGCGTCGCCGACGAGCTGCACCCGGCCGCACCGCAGGTGCTGGAGGTCGCGGCGGCGGGCCGGGTCAGCAACGACCGGCCCGCGTGGCTCCAGGTCCTCGCCGACGTGCTCGGGCGGCCCGTCACCCACGTGACCCGCCGCCGCGCCACGCAGCGGGGTACGGCGCTGCTCGCGCTCGACGTGCTGGCCCCCGACGTTCCGCGCGCCGCACGGGCGACCGGGGCGACCTATGAGCCGCGTCCGGCGCACGTCGAGCACTACGCGCAACGGCGCGAACGGTTCGCGAAGGTGTACGACACGCTCCTGCGTACCTGACGACCGGTGGCGGCGCGGGCGAGCGAAAAGCGCCGGCACCGCCACCGGTTCGCGCCCCGGCGGACCGGGGTGCGGTGGTCACGGGGGACGCACTCTTGACGTCCATACCACCGGCGGATCAAGCAACCAACCAGAACCGCAGCGCCGTGACGGATGTAGCTGATCACGTCGGCCGTCCGGCGCCAAGATGATCGGCGGAAGTCGGGACTTTAGGCCTCACTCTTGCGGGACTTTCCGGTTTTATCCGGCGGAACCGCCCACCGGCCGTTAGGCGCGGCCGACACCGAGAGAACATTTCCGCTCAGATTCCGTCAGAGATTGACACCTGACGTATTTAACAGATTGGATTCCTTACGGATTCCGTACGGCATTCACCGGCCGTACCTCCGCTCCCGCTAGGAGTCTGCCCGTGAACCTGCGACGGCTGCCGGCCACCGCCCTCGTCCTCGTCCTGGCCGCCGGCGGCCTCGCCGCCGGCACCGGGCCGGCAGCCGCCGTCGACCCGCCCGGCCCGCTGCCGGCCGTCGGCGCCGGCACCGCATTCCTCAACGCCGACGCCTTCGTCGGCGGGTTCGACGATCCCGCCTGGTACCGGGCGAACATCCCGTTCCTGGAGGTCCCGGACCGGCAGATCCAGGACGTCTACTACTACCGGTGGAAGACCTGGAAGGAGCACCTGGTCTACACCGGGCCGCAGTTCGGCTGGATCTCCAGCGAGTTCCTCGACCCCGTCTCCTACGGCGCACCCTACGGCGGCATCTCGGCCGCGGCGGGCCACCACATCAACGAGGGCCGGTGGGTACGCAACAGCCAGTACCTCGACGACTACATCAACTACTGGTTGACCGGTCCCGGCGCGGGTCCCAAACCGGCGGAGGAGCACGTCAACCCGAACACCACCGACTGGGGGCACGAGTACAGCTTCTGGGCGGCCGCCGCGGTGTGGAACCGGTACCTGGCCAACGGCGACCGGGCCTTCGTGACCGCACAGCAGCCGGCCCTCCAGCGCTTCTACGACCGGTGGAACGTGCAGTACGACGCCGCCGTCGGACTGTACTGGCAGGTGCCCGTCTGGGACGCCAGCGAACTGTCGGCGGCGTCCTACCAGTCCGACGACCCCTACCACGGCGGCGCCGGATACCGGCCCAGCATCAACGCCTACCAGTACGGTGACGCCCGCGCGATCGCGGACATCGCCGCCCTGCGCGGGGACGGCGCCACCGCCGACCTCTACCACGGGCGGGCCGCGGCGCTGCGGAGGACCATGGACGACCGGCTGTGGGATCCGCGGCGCAACTTCTACTACCACGTCATGCGCGACCGGAACCCGGGGCTGACCAGGCTCGACACCCGCGAGCACATCGGGTTCGTACCGTGGATGTTCAACATGCCCGACGCCGGCCGGTCGGTGGCGTGGGCGCAGGTGACCGACCCGCAGGGCTTCTCCTCCGCCTACGGGCCGACCACCGCCGAACGCCGGAGCCCGCAGTTCATGCGTGACGCGCTCACCGGCTGCTGCCGCTGGAACGGGCCGTCGTGGCCGTACGCCACCGCACAGGTCCTCTCCGGGCTGGCGAACCTGCTGCAGGACTATCCGGCGCAGCCGTTCGCCGACAGCGCCGACTACCTCGATCTGCTGCGCCGGTACGCCCTCACCCAGTACCGCAACGGTGTGCCCTACGTGGCCGAGGCCCACCACCCGGACGAGAACCGCTGGATCTACGACGGCCGCGGGCACAGCGAGGACTACAACCACTCCACCTATGTCGACAACGTCATCTCCGGTCTGATCGGCGTCGACGCGCGAGCCGACGACACGGTCACGATCAAGCCGCTCGCCCCGGCGAGCTGGGACTACTTCCTCCTGGAGAACGCGCCCTACCACGGCCACAACCTCACGGTCCTCTGGGACCGGACCGGCACCCGGTACGGCCGTGGCGCCGGACTGCGGATCTTCGTCGACGGCGTACCGAAAGCGGCGCAGCCGGGGTTGAATCCGTTGACCGTCCACGTCGGCGCCCCGGTGACCCCGCCGGCGGGGGAGCGGGTCGACATCGCCGCCAACCCGCAGCGGCACGGCAACGGGGCCACGCAGCCGTTCGCGTCCTACACCTTCACCGTCGACAACGCGTGGCGCGCCATCGACGGCCGCATCTTCGAGCACGACGTCCCGCAGAACACCCGCTGGACCAGCTACAGCTCGCCGAACGCCAGTGATCACCTCGGGGTCGACTTCGGCCGCCCGGTGACCGTCGACGACGTACGCCTCTACTTCTACGACGACGGCGGGGGAGTACGGGTCCCCACGAGTTACGACCTGCAGTACTGGACCGGTGCCGAGTGGCGCACCGTCGCCGGCGGGACCGCCCCGGTCGCGAACGGGCTCACCCGGCACACCTTCGCGGCCGTCACCACGTCACGGCTGCGGGTGCTGGCCCCCAACCGGGGCGGCGGCGTCGGCTGGGGCCTCAGCGAACTACAGGTGTGGACCCGGCCCACCTTCAAGATCTTCAACCGGCACAGCGGGAAACTCCTCGCCGTCGAGAACGCCTCCACCGCCGACGGTGCACCGGTGCAGCAGTACAGCGACACCGGCACTCTCGACCACCGCTGGGAACTCGTCGACAACGGCGACGGATGGTTCCGGATCAGGAACCTGAACAGCGGCAAGGTCCTCGGCGTCGCCGGCATGTCCACCGCCGACAGCGCCCCGATCGTCCAGTACGACGACAACGGCACCGCCGACCACCTGTGGCTGCCGCTCGACGCCGGCGACGGCAACCACAAACTGGTCAACCGGCACAGCGGCAGACTCCTCGCCGTCGAGGCGATGTCCACGGCCGACAGCGCCGCCGTCCAGCAGTACCACGACAACAACACCGACGACCAGCAGTGGCAACTCCGGCCGAGCACCGGCCGCTAGCATCCATGCTGATAAATGCGTGGCGGCCCGGCGCGCCGTTGCCGATACTTCGCCGATGACCGGTTCCGGAGAGTTTCAGCCGCTGTGGCCGCGCGCACTGCGACCGGGCGATCTCGTCGTCATCGCGTCGTTGTCCGGGCCGCTCCCGGCCGTGTACGAGCCCCACATCCGGCAGACGGTGACGGTGCTCGAACGCATGGGCTTCCGGGTGCGCCGGGCACCACTGCTGGAACCGGAGCGGTCCCACTGGTGGAGCGCGGCCACACCGGCCGAGATCGCCGCCGAGTTCAACGGGCTCCTGCGTGATCCCGAGGTACGTGCCGTCATCGCCAGTGACGGCGGCCAGACGGCGTTCGGCTATCTCGACCTGATCGACATGGCGGCGATCCGTGCCGACCCCAAGCCGATCCTCGGCTACAGCGACGTCTCGCTGCTGCATCTGGCTCTCTACGCGCGCACCGGACTGGTCGGGTTCCACGCCGACATGGCGGTCCCCGGCTTCGGCGGGCACTGGCAGACCGCGTCCGCAGCCCGCCGGGCGGAACTCGAGTCCCTCTACTTCCGGCTGCTGACCGGCGCCGGCGCGATCGGTGCGCTGCCCGCCGGCCCGGCATGGGAATGCTGGCGTGCCGGGCGTACCGAGGGCCGGCTCGTCGGCGGAGTGATCAACCGGATCGCGCTGGTGCAGGCGACCCGTTTCGCGGTGCCACCCGAACGCTTCGACGGTGCCGTGCTGTTCTGGGAGGAGATGGGCGGCCACAGCTCGCACGTGTGGAGTTATCTACAGGTGATGCGGCACGCCGGCATCCTCGACCGGATCTCCGGCATGGTCGTGGGCATCCCGCGGGAGATCGCCGGACTCGAGTCGCCCGGGGCGTCCCCGACGCTGGCCGAGATCGTCCTCGACGTCCTCGGCGATCGGGACATCCCGGTGCTCGGCAACGTCGAGATCGGGCACGCCGGCCCGAATCTGCCGATGCCGGTCGGCATCCGGGTCGCCCTCGACGCCCGCCAGCGGACGCTGTCGCTGCTCGAACCGGCGGTACGGGCACACCCGGCGACCGGGCCGGCCGACTGAGGAACCCGGTGGCTGGCGCCGTCTGTCTACGCTGACCGCGACATCGCCGTGGTCGGGAGTGTGCGTGACAGAGGTAGTTCCCCACCGTGTCCGGACGGCCGCCGAGAGCGCGGGTTTCGGCCCGCTGGTGCAACGGTTCCGGCATCCCAACGCCCGCCTCTTCGCGGCCATCACCTGGGCCTACTTCGCGATGGTCGCGAGCCTGCCGCTGGCCCTGCTGGTGTCGATCGTCCTGGCCCTGGCCGGGCGCGGCCCGCAACCACAGTGGCCGGTGGCCCTGATCTCGGTGCTCGTCGGCGGGACGGCGGCCTATCTTCTCGCCCAGCTCGCGATCGGCAACGTCACCCGGCGGGCGATCTACCTCTACCCGGGAGGCTATGTCGCCACCGGACCCTCCGGGCGGGTGATCCGCACCGTCGCGTGGCAGAGGCTCGCGGGCATCGACGGCATGGGCAGCCCGCTGCAGATGCGGGTGCAGGTCGCGGGCACCCGGGCGCGGACCGTCTTCGCGTTCCGGCACCGCGGCGGCTGGCCCCGGCCGATCAAGTTCACCGAGATCACCGGGCGCGAACAGCTCGGCCCGCTCGCCTACCGGCTGTACATCGAGGACACCGGCAAGCCGGCCTGAGAGGGCACGTTCGCGTCGCACGTTCGGCCGTACCCCGGCGCGACTTCGCCGCCGGGGGCACCGTCATGGCGTACCTTCGCAGGTTATGGCCCCTGTAGTGGATTTCGGCGAGGTATCGACCGCCGGCCTGGAGTCGTCGCCGGTCGCGGAGGCGCTCGCCGGGCTGCGGGCCAACGAGGCCCGGTACTTCCGGAACAAGTACGGCCACGTCTTCACCGTGGACACCGTCGAACCCGGCAGCGCCGCCCAGCAGACCGTCGACTGGGTGCACCGCATCCTCCAGGAGGAACGCGGCCTGGTCATCGCCTCCCGGCCACTGGAGGCGACCGCCTTCCAGGTCGAGAACATCAGGATGGCGTACGTGTTCTACGAGAACGGCCTGTCCGTCAACGTGATGTACACCGTCGACGACGGCGGGAAGCGGGCGGTCGGCTTCAAACTCTCCGACGGGATGGAGGTCCCCGCGGAACTCGGCACGTTCAAGTTCGCCCGTCAGCGGTCCAAACTGGCCGGGACCATCCGCGGCTCCTACTTCATCGTCAAGAACGAATACTGACACCGCGGGAGTTCACGGGGTCAGCCCCTGGACGAGGTACAGCACGGCCAGCGCGGTGGCGAGCGCGCCGAGGAGCAACCGCAGCGACTTCTCCGGCAGGCGGGGTTGCAGGCGGGCGCCGAGGTAGCCGCCGACGAGCCCACCGGCGCCGCAGAGCAGGCCGAGTGGCCAGTGCGGGGCGACGTCACCATCGGTGGTGAGGGCCAGCACGCCGTAGGTGGCGGCGCCGGCGATCGACGTGACGAAGGTGGACGCCAGCGCGGCCGGCGCGATCCGGGTCATCGGGGTGCCGCGCCCCGCCAGGATCGGGCCGAGGATCGAGCCGCCACCGATGCCGTAGACGCCACCGACGGTGCCGGTGGCCAGGCTGAGCCCCAGGATCGTACGCCGGGACAGGGCGGGCCGGTCGACGGCGGCCGGGCGCAGCGCGCGGGCGCACAGCCACAGGCCGAGCGGCAGCAGGACCGCGGCGGCGACGAGGCGGAAGGTCCGCGGACCCGGGATGGCGAAGACCCGGACGACCGCGCCGAGGACGACGCCCGGCACACTGCCGGCGATCATCAGCCGGGCGAGCGGGCCGGTGAGCTGGCCGTTGCGCCGGTACCGGGCCAGGGCACCGGGGCCGGAGACGACGTTGAACAGCAGGTTGGTCGGGGTGACCGCCGGGTTCGGCACGTGCAGGACGCTGAGCTGGACCGGAAGCAGGAAGACGGCGCCGGACACCCCGGCGGGCGACGTCACGATCGAGATGAGCAGCCCGGCGAGGAAGCCGGCGAGCCCGGTCTGCCAGGTCATGATCATCACCATACGGCGCGGTCGTTACGTGACCTCCCCGCAACAACCGCACTCCGGCCTTGCCGGTGCCGGCTCTCGTGGGGGCGCAGCGACTGCCCGGCTGGGCCTCACGGGGAACTCAGCCGGGCGCTCGCGGCGACGGTCTCCTCGGTCTCGGTCCGGCGCCGGCGCTCGTAGGCGGCGAACGCGGCCCCCGGGTCGTCGTGGTCCCGCAGCGCCGCGGCGAGCGCCACCGCGTCCTCGGCGGCCATCGACGCGCCCTGGGCGGCGGCGGGGACGGCGGCGTGCGCGGCGTCACCGGCCAGCACCATACGGTCGTCGTGCCAGCGCGGGGTGGTCGGGATGTCGTAGGAGTCGCCGCCCACCACGTCCGGGCCGGAGGCGGCGATCACCGCGGCCGCCGGAGCGGGACACTGCCGCGCGGCCAGGTCACGCCACTGTTCCGGGCTCAGTCCCGCGGCCGGCTCCGTGCCCGGGAGCCGGGCGAACCACCACGTCCGGCCGTCGCCTCCGGGCACGGTGAGACCGGCGAACGCCCGGCTGCCACGGATCATCAGGTACTCGTCCGGGTCGAGGCCGGCCGGATTGCCGGGCGTGTAGCCGTACACGACATGCTGCCCGGACCACCGCGGCGCCGGCGCCTGCGCATCGATCAGCCGGCGGGTCAGCGAATGAATGCCGTCCGCGCCGACCAGCACGTCCCCGGCCGCCCGGCTGCCGTCGGCGAAGCCGGCCTCGACCCCGTCCGGCCCGGCCGACGCCCCGGTCATCCGCCGGCCGTGATGCACCCGGATCCCACGCGCCACCGCCAGCTCCTGCAACGCCCGGTAGAGCGCGGCGCGGGTGAGCGACCGGGCCGGCCCCTCGATCGGCCGGTGCCCGAGCCGGCGCCCCTCCTCGTCGGCCAGCGCCACCGCCCGCGCCGGGAACGACACCGCCTCCACCGCCTCGGCCGCGCCGATCGCCGCGAACGCCGCCATCCCGTTGCGCATCACGGTGAGGAACGCGCCGCCGTCCGCGCCCCCGGACGGATGCGCCTCGAAGACCTCGGCCTCGATCCCGACGTTCAGCAGGGCGAGCGCGGTCGCGGTCCCCGCGACACCACCACCGGCGACAACCACTTTGCGTACGGCCATACGCGCCATCCTGCCGTGTCCTCGGCGCAGACCGCGACGGTGATCTCAGAGAGGGCTGCGCCGCCGTCCCATGGGCCGGGCTCAGGCGGGCGGCGACGTCTGACCGGCCGGGACGCTCACGGCCTTGGAGGCGCGGGCATCGGCCAGTACCTCGGCGGGCACGTGCTGCTCGAGGAACCGGCGTGCCATCCGGGTCGACGGATGGATCGCGACGGTGGCGACCAGGATGATGCCGGCGATCACCAGCCACCCGGCGGCGCCCCAGTTCATCGCGAGGTAGGTGTACACCGCCGGCGCCCACACCTTGCCGAGCGTGCCGCTGAGGTTGGCCGTCCCCTGGTAGGCGCCCCGCTGACGGGGGTCCATGAGCTCGGCCTCGAAGGTCCAGTCGGCGGCGTTGAGGTAGAGCTCCGCCCCGGTCACGGTGATGTGCCCCAGCCAGACCAGGGCGATCGTGATCCATCCGATGGTGTCGTGGGTGGCCAGCGTGATGAGACAGGAGATCACGAAGAACGCCGACGAGATGCGGATCGCGCGCAGCGCGGTGGGCAGCCCGTCGACCCCGCGTGCCGCCGCCATCGGCAGGAAGATGCACATCACGGTGTTGGTGGCGAACAGGAACGCCAGAAGCACCCGCGGTGCGTCGGTCTTCTCCACCAGCCACAGTGGGATCACGACGTTGAGCAGCACCTGGTTGGTCCAGAACACCCCGGCGAAGAAGGTGGTGAGCAGCCATCCGGGATTGCGCATCGGCCCCGGCCCGGGGATCCGCATCCGGCGCTCGGCCGGGGTGCGGTTGTCGTGCGAGGCCCGCGGCAGCTTGGCGACCCCGGCCGCGTTGACCAGGAAGACCAGGGCGGTGAACCAGGGCATCGCGTGCAGCACGGTGTTGGAGTGGAACGCCAGCGCGATTCCCCCGGCGAGCGAGCCGAGGGTGAATCCGAGGTTGAGCGCGGAGTACATGTAGGCCCGTGACCGCACCCGCTCCTCGGGGGGCAGGACGTCGATGGTGTACGCGCCGTGGGCGGCATGCCCCAGCGCGCCGATGACCTCCATCCCGACGGCCATCGCGACGAAGCCGGGGAAGTCGCCGATGAACGGCCACAGCGCGAACATGGCCGCCTGACCGGTCGCGCCGACGGCCCACATCCTCTTCGGCCCGAAGCGGTCGACCAGTTTGCCCATCGGCAGCGCCGCCAGGAACGAGGCGATCCCCGCGCAGGTCAGGCCGAGACCGACCTGGGCGGCCGACAGCCCGACGATCTGCGTGAAGAACACCGCCGACCCGGTCATGAACGCGCCCTCACCGAGCGCGAACATCAGCGACTGGAGGGCGAGCCGCCCGGCCAGAGCCGACGGGGGACGCATGTGTCGAAGGGTGGCGCTGAGTCTCACCCGGCAAGTCTCCGGGTCCCGATGTCAGATGTCGCCCGATTTTCGCCGCCGGCGCGTGGTGCTCAACGCCAGGTGACGACGGCTCTGTCGCGCCAGGACTCCCAGGCAGGCAGGTCGCCGTCGACGTCGAGGCCCTCGATTCCGGCGCGGTTCCACAGCAGCAGGTACAGGTCGGACGCGGTCCCGGCGAGACGGAGGCCGGCCGGCTGTCCACCGGCGTCGACGTACAGCCGATCCGGTTCCATCCGGATGGTCCAGGCCCGCCCGGCGTCGGTGGCGTGCAGCGACATGCGCAGCGGCGGGTCGGCGGCCAGTCGCTCCGGGCGGCGCTGGAAGAAGGCGTGGAGGAGCTCGTCGATGCCGTCGACGGCGAACTCCGGGCTCCATCGCGGGCGGGACCCGGTCGCCGATTCGACGTCGGCGCGGTGGACGGCGGTCTCGTGGGCCTGCCGCCGGGCCCAGAACTCCAGCGGCGAGGCGGCCGGCAGGAACGTCCAGCAGTCGAGTGCCGGGTCGGCGGAGACGAGGGCGGCGACCAGGGAGCGGTGCCCCTCCCGGAACCAGTCGAGCAGGGTGCCGTCGGTGGGGGCGGCGAAGAACTCGTCGGCCGGGACGGGATCCCGGTGCCGCGCGGTGACGTGGGCGGTCGCCCACCGGTGGACGCCGCCCAGGTGATTCAGCAGGTCGGCGATCACCCAGCCGGGGCAGGTCGGCACTGCCGCATCGAGGCCTGCATGGTGGGCCGCCTCGGCCAGACGGTCGCCGTCGGCCTGGAGCGTCTCGATGAATTGATCAACGCGCATCGGGTCATCCTGGCATGCCTCCACGAACGCGTACGGCCCGTCAGTCGGCGATGGCTGTGCCGGGGGGCCTCCCCGTCTCCGGTGGCCCCCCGGGTGGGATCACTCGTTTCTGGAGGCGGCGACGGTTCGCCACCCACTTCTCGACGTCGGCGGCCCGCCACACCTTGCCCTGGCTGAGGTCGGCCACCGGCGCCGGGAAGTCGGGCCGGCAGGTGAGCTGGTAGACGCGCTGCCGGGTGATGCCGCCCAGGAGCATGCGGATCTCGTGGGCGCCCATCAGATACCGTTTGTCGGCCATGCTCATGACTATAGGCCACAGACAAGTGGTCATGAGACCGGAGGGGCGATTCCATCCGTTCGGTGTGCCGGTGGGCGATGTGCCCCGGTGGGCGATCGCTGCTCACGAGTGCGGGCCCCGGCCCCGGAGGCTCTCTAGAGTTGCCGGCATGACGATCGACCTCACCGGGTTCGCGGCGCTCAGCTTCGACTGCTACGGCACGCTGATCGACTGGGAGACCGGGATCGCGGCCGTGCTCGCGCCGTGGGCCCGGGAGCAGGGGCTCCAACTCGGCGACGATCAGCTGCTGCTGACCTACGGCGACCACGAGGCGGCGGTGGAGCGCCGGACGCCGGCCCCGCTCTACCCCGAGGTGCTCGCCGAGGCGTTCCGGCGTACCGGCGCCGCTCTCGGCCGCCCGGTCTCCGACGAGTGGGCCCGGCGGCTGGCCGGGTCCGTGCCGCAGTGGCCGGCCTTCCCCGACTCGCCGGGTGCCCTGGCCCGCCTGGCGCAGCACTACCGGCTGATCATCGTCTCCAACGTGCACCGCGACGGCTTCGCCGGGAGCAACCGGCACCTGCGCGGTGACTTCGCCGCGATCATCACGGCCGAGGACGTCGGCGGCTACAAGCCGGGGGACCGGCACTTCCGGGCACTGGACGCCGCCCTGCCGGGCCTCGGGATCGAGCGCGGGCGGCTGCTGCACGTCGCACAGAGCCTGTTCCACGACCACGTCCCGGCCCGGCGGGAGGGGCTGCCGTCGGTGTGGATCAACCGGCGGCACGACCGGCCCGGCTGGGGTGCCACCCCGGAGCCGGGCGAGGAGTTCAGCTACGACCTGCAGTTTCCGACCATGGAGGCCTTCGCCGACGCCGTCGACCGGGCGTTCGCCGCGAAGAGCGCCTGAGCCGGTGATCCCCTACCTGACGGCGGAGCAGATCGTCGCGCTGCTGCCGCCCGCCGCAGCCGTCGCCGCCGTCGAGGACGCCCTGCGGGCCGGCCTCGACCCGTCAGCCGGTGCCGCCCGCAGTGCCGTGCCGCTGCGTCACGGCTCGCTGCTGCTCATGCCGGCCGAATCCGAGGCGCACGCCGGCGTCAAAATCGTCACCGTCGCGCCCGGCAACGCGGCACTCGGCCTGCCCCGGATCAACGCGCTCTACGCCGTCTTCGACGCCGTCACCCTGCAACCGGCGGCACTGCTCGACGGTACGGCGCTGACCACCCTGCGGACCCCGGCCGTGTCGTTCGCGGCCGTCCGGCGGTTGCTGCCGCCGAACCCACACGTGGTGGTGTTCGGCGCCGGGCCTCAGGGCCGGGGGCACGTCGACACGCTGAACGACCTGGTCACGCCCGCTTCGGTCACGGTCGTCACCCGTACCTCGAACGCCGGGGTGGACAGGTCGTTGCGGGGCGCCGACCTGGTCGTCTGCGCCACCACCGCCCGGGAGCCGCTCTTCGACTCCGCGCTGCTCGGTGACCACGCGATCGTCGTCGCCGTCGGCTCGCACGAACCGGATGCCCGCGAGGTCGACTCGGCGTTCTGCGCGCGGGCCACCGTGATCGTCGAGGACCGGGCGACCGCGTTGCGCGAGGCCGGCGACGTCGTCCGCGCCGTCGCCGACGGTGTCCTCGACCCGGACCGGCTGGCCACCATCGGCGACGAGGTCGATCCGGCCGGGCCCGTCCTTTTCAAGGGGACCGGCATGGCCTGGCAGGACCTCGTCGTCGCGGAGGCGGTCCTGGCCGCGGCACCGGCCACCTAGGATGGCGGGACCGCGTTCGGCTACCGCCCGGTCCACGGTATCCATCGGCTGCTCTAGAGCGCGGTCGCTATCGTCGCGGCATGTATGTGATCGAGATGACCTCGGAACCGGCCGTCGCGGGGGACCGCGACACGGTGGGCGGCCGGCCCATCCTGGAGACGGAGCAGTCCTGGCCGGACTGCACCTGCGGCCGGCGGATGGCGCTGTTCTTCCAGATCGACGTCCCCGCCGACGTCCCGCATTTCGGCGGTGAGCACCTGCTGGTGTTCCAGTGCCCGATCCACAACGACGCCGCGTTCGGGCCCCGGCGACTGCCCGAACGGTATTGGGAGACGCCGTTGGGCGGCAACGAGACGGCGTTCTGGCGGATCCTGCGGCACCGCGGCGGTGTCGTCGCCGCGTCGCCGGACGACATCATCCAGCCGCTGCGGCTGGCGCTGCGCCCCAGCGGGCCGGACGACGAGTGGGACTTCCGCGTCGGCGGGCACCCGGCGTGGATCCAGGAGCCCGAGGACCACATCTGTGCCTGCGGTGCCGACCTGGAGTTCCTGGCCCAGATCCCGGAGAACCTGGGCTTCCCGAAACGTCCGGAGGCACCGGAGCAGATCGACACGTTCGACTTCGACGCCTACGGCCTGTGCCTCGGCAACATGGCGTATCTGTTCGCCTGCCCGCGCCGGTGCGACGCGGCGGCCGCCTGGCCGATCAATCAGCACTGAGGCGTCGTCCGCTCGATCGGTGACAGACCGGCGATGACCAGGGCCAGCCGCTCGGTCCCGCTCCACTCGTGGCGGGCCGCCTGCAACAGGTCCGGCAGGGCGGACAGCGGCGCGGTCATGTCGACGCTCTGCTCCGGGTCGAACGCCGGCTCGTGGTCCTCCAGCCGCTCGCGGAAGGCGTCGGCGGCCAGCGACAGCACCTGGTTCGGGATGTCACCGAAGACCAGCGCCCGGTCGGTGACGGCGTCGGCCAGCGGGACCCCCGCGATGATCTCGAGGGTGCCGATGTCGCCGGCGAGCACCGCCTCGGCGAGAGTGTGGGCGTGTTCGAGGCCGTCGAGCAGCCACTGGTCGGGCCACATCCCCTCCCACGTCTCCGCGGCCAGGCCCGCACCGGGCACATGGGTGGGGCGGGTGTCACCGGTCGGCGCGTCGAACAGGTCACCCAGCGTCCCCGGCTCCCGGTCGGTCCCGGACAGCGCCATGCCGCGCCGGACCCGTTCACGGTTCGTCTCGTACACCCGGTGACCGCGGTGGGAGATGTCATGGCCGTAGTCGACGACCTCGACGTCGGCGACCTGGGCGTCGAGCGCCTCGTACAGATAGGTCAGCAGGTTGGCCCGGGCGTAGTCGGCGGCGAACCGCAGCGCCGCGCCCGTCGTCGCCGGGGCGGCGAATCCACTGCGACGGGCCAGCACCGCGTCGATCCTCGCCCGCCTCGCGGCGGCGGCTTCCCGGTTACCGGCACGGTCCCTGCGTGACATCACCGAACAATACCGCCACCCATGCATCGGGTGCCGGGGCGGCGGAAGAGGGCTTCGGCGGGGTGCGCCGGGAGACGGTCTACGGCTGTCGGTACGGGCATCCGCGTGCTTGGATCGCCGGTATGGGTGTCGACGGGAATGCGCTGGTACTGGGCGGGGGCGGGGTCACCGGCGTCGCCTGGGAGATCGGGATGCTGCACGGCCTGGCCGAACACGGGGTCGACCTGACCGGTGCCGGCCTGTTCGTCGGGACGTCGGCCGGGTCCTCCGTGGCCGCTCAGGTGCTGTCCGGCGTACCGCTGAAGGATCTCTTCGACGCGCAGCTCGCCGACGCGTCCGGTGAGCCGGCGGCCCGCATCGGGCCCGGAGTCATCCTGGGCTTCCTGGTCGCCGGCCTCTGGCCGGGTGATCCGGCGCGCGGGCGCGCCTGGATCGGGCGGCGGGCACTGCGTACCCGTACCGTCCCGGAGGCGGAGCGGCGCGCGGTGATCGCCCGGCGGATCGGCGACGGCGGCTGGCCGGCGGTCCGGTTGCGGATCACGGCGGTCGAGGCCCAGACCGGGGCGGTACGCGTTTTCGACGCCGACAGTGGTGTTCCGCTCGTCGACGCCGTCGCCGCGAGTTGCGCCGTGCCGCAGGTGTGGGCGCCGGTGACGATCGACGGAGTCCGCTACATCGACGGGGGAGTGCGCTCGGTGGCGAACGTGGACCTCGCCGAAGGTTCCCGGCGGGTGGTGGTGCTGGCGCCGACGACCAGGTCGGCACGCCGGTCCGGCCGCCCCGACGTGCAGCTGGCGAGCCTGGGGGTGCCCGGCGCCGTGGTGTCCCCGGACGCCGCCGCAGTCCGGGCGATCGGCGCCAACGTGCTCGACCCGGCCCGCCGGCGCCCGGCCGCGGAGGCCGGCTACGCCCAGGCCGCCGCCGAGGCCGACCGGCTGCGGGCGGTCTGGGTTCAGTAGCGGAAGTGCGAGACCAGCGTGCGGAGGCCGGCCGACATGCCGGCCAGTTCCGCGGTCGCCTGCTGCGCCTCGGTGACGCCGTGGGTGGTGTGCTGGGCGGCCTCGGCGACGGTCGACACGTTGACGGCGATCGCGTCGGCGGCCTGCGCGGTGTCGGAGACACTGCGGTTCATCTCGGCGGTCGTGGCGGTCTGCTCCTCGACCGCCGCGGAGATCGTGGTCTGGTAGTCACTGACCCGCCGGATGACCGCGGCGATCTCGCCGATGGCCGCGACCGCGCTGGTGGTGCCGCTCTGGATGGCGTCGACCCGGCGGATGATGTCCTCGGTCGCCCGCGCCGTCTCCTGGGCGAGTTCCTTGACCTCGCCGGCCACGACGGCGAAGCCCTTGCCCGCCTCACCGGCGCGGGCCGACTCGATGGTCGCGTTCAGGGCCAGCAGGTTGGTCTGCTCGGCGATCGACGTGATCACCTTGACCACCTCGCTGATCTCCCGGGACGACTCGCCGAGGGACGCGACAGTGGTGTTGGCGGCCTCGGCGGCCTGCACCGCGGTGACCGCGACGGCGGCGGCCTCGCTGGTGGAGTGGGCGATCTCGCGGATCGACGCACCCATCTGCTCGCTGCCGGCGGAGACCGCCTGCACGTTGTTCGACACCTGGTTCGCGGCGTCGGCGACGGCCTGCGCCTGCACGGCGGACTCCTCGGCCGAGGCGGCGATCTCGGTGGAGGCGGCCGACATCTGTTCGGTCGCGGTCGCCAGCGCCGTCGCCGAGTCGTCGATCGTGCGCATCACGTTGCCGAGCGAGACGAGGCTGCGGCCCAGCGCACCGGCCATCTCGGCCACCTCGTCGCGGCCGGTGACCTCGACCGGTGTCGCCAGGTCGCCGTCGGCGAGCAGTTCCAGCCGCTGGCGGATCCGTTCCACCGGCCGGGTCACCGACAGGGTGACCATCGCGGCCAGGATCACCGCGAGCACGACCGCGCCGATGCCCACCGCCCAGGTCGTCCTGGTGCCACTGGTGTGGGCGTCGGCGGCGTCGAGTTTGGCCGCGGCGAAGGCGCTGTCGGCCGTGGCGGCCGCCTGATCGAGCAGGTCCCCGATCTCCTCGAACAGTTCGATCTCCCGGCCCAGCACGAGATCGTTGGCGGCCCTGTCACGTCCGGCGGTGTAGAGCCGGGCGATCTCGGCGTCGACGGTCATGAACTCGTCGACCAGCCCGCCGATCCGCTGGAGGGCGTCCTGGGCGGCGCCGGTCGGTGCCAGGCCGGCCGCCGCTTCGGTGCGGGTACGGAACGTGTCGACCGAGGCCAGGAACGCCTTACGTGACGATCCGGTGTCGGCGGCGGCGTCGGCGACATCGCGCAGAGCGTCGAAGGCGTACGCCGTCTGCCAGCCGTTGAAGTCGGCGGCGGAGAACTTCGCGTCCTTGACGGTCGCGACGAACTGCTGGGCGCGTTCCATCCGGTCGGTCGCCGTGTGCTGGCTCGACGACGTCGCCAGTGCCTCCGCCATCATGATCAGCATCAACCCGACGATGATGGCGAAGGCCACCGCCAGGCGTACGCCGAGGCGCATACGGGTCAGCATCGTCACACCGACATGATCGGCCGGACGGCCGGTCGGGTGAGACCGTTTCGCGTGAGTGGTGACGGCCGGGACCGCTGCGACCGGTGAGGCGATCGCCCCACCGGTCACGTGTGGATCAGCTCTCCAGCGGCGGTGAAACGATCAGCCGAGGCGCCAGAACTGGGCGGCCAGGCCGTTGCAGGGGTAGAGGGACAGGCGGGCGCCGTTGGCGGCGTCCCAGTTGTAGTTGTCCAGGCAGGTGTTGCCGGCGACGTTGCGCAGCGAGAACCAGCCGCTGCCCCGGTCCTGGACGATCCACTGCTGGCCGGTGGAGCCGTTGCAGCCGGTGAGGCCGACGTCGGCGTTCGACGCGGTGCCGGCGGCCAGGTTCGCCAGGCAGGTGCCGGTGTTGCGGTTACGGATCTCGTAGTGGGTGCCGTTGCGGTAGTTCCACTCGAACTGCTGGGCGGTGCCGCCGTTGCAGTCGTAGAGCCGCACCAGGGCGCCCGGGGTGGTGTCGCGGTTGTAGTTGTCGACGCACCGGTTGCTGTGCTGGCCGCGGATGCCGGGGTTGACGACGGTGCTGGGGATCGGCTGGCCGAAGAACGGGTCGCCGTTGTCCCGCCACAGCAGCTGCTGCACGCGGGTGTGCCGGTTCGGGTCGGTCAGCGCGTCCGGGGTGGGGTTGGCGTAGTCGCGGGCGTGGTACACCAGCATGTCGGTGACGCCGTCCTCGGCGAGGGTGAAGCTGCCGTGCCCGGGACCGTAGACCCCGTTGGCCGTCTGGAACACCGGGTTGGGGTGCTTGTACCAGGACGCCGGGTTGAGCAGGTCGGCGGTGTCCCAGGAGGAGAGCAGGCCCAGCTTGTAGCGGGAGTCGGTGGCCGACGCGGAGTAGGCGATGTAGACGCGGCCGTTCTTGACCAGCGGCGACGGGCCCTCGACGACGCCGGCGACGCCCTCCTTCTCCCAGGCGACGGTGGGCCGGGCGATCTCCACCGCGGTACCGGTGATGGCGGTCGGGCTGCTCATCCGGGCGATGTACATGTGGCTGTTGAAGTTCGTCGAGGGGCTGTCCTGCGCCCAGGCGAAGTAGCGCACGCCCTTGTTGACGAAGACCGCCGCGTCGAGCTGGAACGACTCCCAGCCGGTGTTGAACCGCTGCGGCGCGCTCCACGTGCCGGTCATCGGGTTCGCGCTGGTGTTGCGGATCCAGTAGAGCCGCTGGTCGAAGACGGCGGTGCCCGGCGACGCGGAGAAGTACATGTACCAGGCGCCGTCGATGTACTGGATGTCGGGCGCCCAGATCCAGCCGCTGAGTGCTCCGCTGGACGGCGCGACGAACGCGTTCGACGTCGCGGCGGTGCCCAGGCCCTGGAGGGTGGTGGCGCGGCGCAGCTCGACCCGCTTGTAATCGGGGACCGAGGCGGTCATGTAGTAGTAGCCGTCGGTGTGCTTGAAGATCGCGGTGTCGGCGCGCTGGTTGATGACCGGGTTGCGCACGGTGATGAACTGGGCCGACGCCGGGGTGGCGAGTCCGGCCAGCATCACGACCATCAGGCCGAGGACGGCCGTGACCTTGCGACGGATGCGAGCGGAGAGATCCATCGGGGACTTCCTTGCAGGTGGGGGGAGGGTAGCGGTGTGATCGTTAACATGCACGTCGATTCGACGTACGTCAAGAAACCTCGTCGAAATCTGCGTGTCATGACGATTCGAGCTTCTTGTTAAGGACGTCTATGTCTCGTAACATGCCGCTCACAATTTGTGAGCGCTAACGAAGGGCAGCCGTATGCGTCTGCGAGGCATGGTCACCGCGTTACTGACGACGGTCGCGCTCATCGTGACCGTCGGCGCCGCCGCGACCCCGGGCGCCGCCGCACCCGGCGCCACCTTCCAGAACCCCGTCGTCGGTACGCCCAACAGCGCCGACCCGTGGATGGGCTACTACAACGGCAACTACTACTACGCCGCCACCACCTGGTCCGGCAGGATCCTCATCCGTCGGTCGGCCACCCTCGCCGGACTGAAGACCGCGCCCGAGACGACCGTGTTCACCATGTCGCAGCCCAGCGCCGTGTCGAACATGTGGGCGCCCAGTCTGCACCTGCTCAACGGGCCCAACGGCCGGCGCTGGTATCTGTACTACTCGGCGGGCCCGTCCGCCTGCTGCGGCGGCCAGCGCCAGCATGTCCTGGAGAGCGCCGGCACCGATCCGATGGGCCCGTACACGTACAAGGGCGCCCTGGTCCTGATGCCGGACAACGGCTGGTCCATCGACGGCAGCGTGATGACCGTCGGCGGGATCGACTACTTCGTGTTCTCGGCGTTCAACAACAACAGCGGTTTCGAGAACGGCGGCCTGCAGAGCCTCTACATCTCCCGGCTGACCAACCCGTGGACACCGGCGGCGCTCGGGACCCTGATCTCCGAACCCACCTACGCCTGGGAACGGGTCGGCAACCCGGTCAACGAGGGGCCGTTCCCGTTGCAGCGCGGCAACCGCACCTTCCTGACCTACTCGGCCAGCTACTGCGGCACCCCCGACTACAAGATCGGGGCGCTGGAGCTGACCGGCGCCGACCCGCTGGCCCGTGGCTCGTGGACCAAGACGGCCACCCCGCTGTTCCAGCGCAGCGACACCAACGGGGTGTACGGGCCGGCCCACCACAGCTTCTTCACGTCGCCGGACGGCACCGAGGACTGGATCGTGTACCACGCCAACGACTCCGCCTCGCAGGGGTGCGGCACCACCCGTACCAGCCGTGCGCAGCGGATCTCCTGGAACGCCGACGGCACTCCCCACCTGGGCGTCCCGGTCTCCACCACGACGGTCCTGGCCGGACCGTCCGGTGAGCTGAGCAATCCGGGCGCGGTCGGGGTCCAGCGACTGCAGTCCTACAACTTCCAGGACCGATTCGTACGCCACACGAACTTCGCCACCCGCATCGACGCGAACGTGACCCCGGCGCTGGACTCCCGGTTCCGGGTCGTCGCCGGGCTGGCCGACAGCACCGCGGTGTCGTTCGAGTCGGTCAACTTCCCGGGCCACTACCTGAGGCACGACAACTACGTGCTGCGGCTGGATCCGAACAACGGGTCGGCGACGTTCCGGCAGGACGCCACCTTCCGCCAGGTCGCCGGCCTCGCCGACAGCGGCTGGTCGTCGTTCCAGTCGTACAACTTCCCGGACCGCTACCTCCGGCACAGCGGCTACCAGCTCCGCATCGACCCGGTCAGCACCGCCACCGACCGCGCCGACGCGACCTTCCGCCGCACCTCCTGACCCCGGTGATCACGGCCGGCGCCGCATACGCTCGATCCCATGACCCGACCGGCCGACCACCGCGAGGTGGAGCAGGCCCTGCTGCGGGACGGGTGGAGCAGGTGCGGCGCCGGTGACTGGGCCATCGCGGTCCACGCCCCGCACGTCGCCCGTCTCGCCGGCATCATCCGCGAGGTCCACGAGCGGGCCCGGCGCGAGCTGCCCTGGTGCGGGCCACTGGACCACAACCCGGCCAACGTCATGCGCGCCGCGGACGGCCGGCTCGTGGTGACCGACCTGTTCTACGCCGACGGCCCGAACCTGTACTCGACCGCCGCCACCGATCCGGACCGGGTCGCCGAGCTGATCCCCGAGGACGAACGCCGATTCCTGACCGGGATACCGCTGGCGGCCTCCGGCCCGTGGGACCCAGCGGACCGGGAGCGGGTCCGCGCCGGACTCGCCGCGGCCGATGCCCGCAGACGTGGCGAGGGCCGCCGCTAGCCGGTGAGCCTTCGGCCGGGTCGCCACGCCCGCTTTCGCCGGCCGGGATCATCGACACACCGCCGGGGCACCGACGGCAACGTCGATCAGCGCACACCGTCGCTCAACGTGCGCCTCCCGCCTCGTCATGGCACGTGTAGACGCACACGATCCGTCGATCGTGTGCGTTCACCGCGGTCATGGCAGTGGCAGCAGCCCACGCAAGCGGTGCGTGCGCCCCTGTCGTCGCTCGCAGAGCACCGGGCCCCAGGCGATGCGGCCGACAGTTGCCGCTCGCAGACGATGTCCCCGGGGCGGTACCCGCGGACATCGGCGCCGGACCGGTCCCCCTGCGGACAGAAGCTCTCTAGGCCACGGCGATGAGGGCGTGCCGGAGGCGGTGGGTGATGGCGTCGGCGGGCATCGGCCGGGCGAGGTGGAAGCCCTGCGCCAGATCGCAGCCGATCTCACGGAGCGCCGCCAGGGTCGGGGCGTCCTCGATGCCTTCGGCGACGACCGTGAGGCCGAGGTTGTGGCCGAGTTCGACGGTCGAGGCGACCAGCGCCCGGTTGCCGCGGTCGGTGCTCATGTCCTGGACGAACGAGCGGTCGATCTTGAGCTCGTCGAGCGGCAGCAGCCGTAGGTAGGTCATCGAGGAGTAGCCGGTGCCGTAGTCGTCCACGGAGACTTTCACGCCCAGCCGGCGTAGCCGGTGCAGGGCCTCGATGGCGGTGTTCGGGTCGCTCATGATGCTGTACTCGGTGACCTCGATACCCAGTTGGTCGCCGGGCACGCCGGTCTGGCGCAGCAGGGCGGCGACCCGGGCCGGGAAGCCGGGGTCCAGCAGCGACCGGGTGGAGATGTTGACGGCCACCGGGATCCGGTGCCCCAGGTCGAGCCAGACCCGCGCCTGCGTCAGTGCCTGCGTGAGCACCTGGTGGGTGAACCGGTGGATCAGCGTGGTGGCCTCCAGCACCGGGATGAAGTCGCCGGGGGAGATGGGCCCCTTGACCGGGTGCCGCCAGCGGGCGAGGGCCTCGACACCGGCCAGCGTCCCACTACTGATGTCGATCTTGGGCTGGTAGTGCAGGGTGATCTCGTCGCCGGTGTCCAGAGCGCGGCGCAGGTCGCCGAGCAGGGTGAGCCGGGCGTTGCTGTCCTCGGTGCGCCCGGCGGCGAACCGCCGGAAACCGAGGCGCTGCTGCTTGGCGGCGGTCATCGCGGTGTCGGCGTGCCGCAGCACGGTCGGCACGTCCTCGCCGGGACCCGCCGTGGCGGCGCCGACGCTGACCTCCAGGTCGACGGTGATGTCGTCGATGACGAACGGCTCCTCGAAGGCGTCGGTCAGCCGGGTGGCGATGGTCTCCCCGATGTCCGGTTCGGCGTCGCGCAGCAGGATCGCGAACTCGTCACCGCCGAGCCGGGCGACGAAGTCCTGACCGCGTACCGAGTCCTTCAGGCGCCGGCCGACGTGAATGAGCAGCAGGTCACCGATGCGGTGGCCGAGCTGGTCGTTGACGTCGCGGAAGCCGTCCAGGTTGACCACCAGCACGGTGGCCCGCCCGGGCCGCGGCCGGTGCGGCCGCCGCCGGTGACTGGCGTCCTCGGCCAGCGCGCGGCCGGTCCGGGCGGCGAACGCGGTGCGGTTGGGCAGGCCGGTCAACGGGTCGGTGGCGGCCATCGTCTCCACCTGGCGCCGGTGTGCGCGCGACGACCGGATGAGCCCGACCAGCACGATCAGGCTGACCGCGAACGCCAGCCCGTTGCCCCACAGCTGCCGCTGCGACTCGTCCTGGCCGTCGGACTGCTTCTCGGTGTGGTCGGTCAGGTGGTGCCGCTGTTCGGCGAGCACCGTCGCCATGATCCGGGTGGTGACCGGCTCGATCGCGTCCTCCAGACGCGATTCCGCACCGGCGAGGTCGCGCTCGTCGAGCAGATCCAGGTATGCGGTGATGTGCGGCTTCAGGTCGCGGTGCGCCTGAACGATCCCCGCGGTGAGTTCGCGGTCCTCGGTGTCGACACTCGCCATGTGTTCCATGGCCACCTGGGCCTGCCGGTGCACGCCCGGCAACTGGTGGCGTTCCTCGCCGTCGGGTTCGCGCATGGTGGCCTGGATCAGCGCCAGTTCCCAGCTGACCAGGTAGGCGGTCTGCTGGTAGGCGTCGGTGTTGGCGCTGTCCTCCGCCAGTTCCGAGACGATCACCGCCTGCCGCCAGCTACCGAACACCGCGTAGCCGGACATACCTGCCAATACCACGGCAAGTAGGCCCACCAGCCATCGCGAAGCCCCACGCGCCGCAGCCATCATCACCTTCCGGAGTCCACCGTTGCCTACTCATCGGCGGGCTCCGCAACCGCATGACACCTCGCAGGTTGCACCCCGGGTGCGGCTCGGCGCGCCCGTCGGCGAGGCGATCGGGACCCTGGTGACGAAGGGGCCTACGAGGCGCTGAGCCCGAACCGGCGGACGACGTCGGCCAGCCACGGCCGGTCGACGAACTCCAGCCCGTGCTCGGCGGCCAGGGCGGCGCCGCGCTCCGCGTCGGTGTCGCCGGCCTCCACCATGTCGACGACCGCTCGGAAGAACAACTCGAACCCGGCCGGGCTGATCACCTCGATCATCCGGGCCGGCCCGCTGCCGGCGTTCCACATCGCGTGCGCCTCGCCGCGTGGCTTGGTGATGTAGCCGCCCGGACCGAGGACGGCCTCCCGGTCCTCGGAGCGGAACCCGATCAGGCCGCTGATCACGATCGAGTGCTCGTCCTCCCGGGTGTGGACGTGCGGCGGCACCAGGGCGCCCGGCCGGAACTCGTGCTCGACGATCGCGAATGCGCCGCCGGTGTCCTCGCCCCAGACCTTGAAGTCCACGGTGATGTCGCCGAGGTCACCCGAACGGCCCTCACCGGGACCGACGACGCGCAGTCGGCTCACGACCGACCACCTCCTGATCTTCACTGAACGGCCCGGGCGGCCGGGTCAGTCTGGAATTCGCCGGACATCCGGTCAACCGCAATACCGGACGTCGACAGGCGACGATGGAAGCATGCTGATCTCCGTCGTCGTGCCCGTCTACAACGAGGAACACTTCCTGCGGCCGTGCCTCGACGCGATTCTCCGCCAGCACGAGCCGTTCCATCAGGTGATCGTCGTCGACAACGGGTCCGGCGACGGCACGCTGCGGATCCTCGACGAGTACCGGGGCCGGGTGACCGTCCTGCACGAACCGCGCCGGGGTGTCCAGCACGCCCGCAACCGGGGCCTCGACACCGCGACCGGTGACGTGATCGGGCGCATCGACGCCGACACCCGGCTCGCCCCCGGCTGGTCCCGGGCGGTCCGCCGGACCTTCCAGGACCCGGCCGTGCAGGCCGCGACCGGCCCGGTCACCTACTACGACACGGCGCTGGCCCGCCTGATCGACGGCGGTGACGCCCTCTTCCGCCGGGCCTGGGGCCGCGGCCCGCTCGACTGGCTGCTCGGCGCCAACATGGCGATCAGATCAACGGCATGGCATCGGGTACGTCCGCAGCTGTGCGCCGACGAGAACGTCCACGAGGACATCGACCTCGGCATCCACCTGCACGGCTCCGGGGCGGCGCCGGTGTTCGCGGCCGGGATGCGCGCCGGCACCTCGGCCCGCCGCATCGCCAACCGGTTCGCCGACTACAGCGCGTACACCCTGATGACCGAGCGGACCTACCGGCGGCACCCCGGCCTGCCGAAGCCGCACGCCTACGCCCGTGCCTGGCTCACCACCCGGGTTCAGCTTCTGCTGTTTCCCGCGCTGCGCCTGGCGTACGCGCTGGGCCAGCCCCACCCGTGGGCGACGCTGCACGGCGACGGCGGCCGGAAGAACCCGATGCGGCCCGGACGCTGAACACGCCGATCCAGCCGAGCCCGGCGAACAGGGCGATCCGTTCCAGCAGCCCGCTCGGGGTGCCCGGCACGACGCCGGCGGCGTCCAGCAGCACCAGCACGGTCGCCGCGGCGAACAGCACCGTCACGGCTCCCGCGACCAGCCGTGCCGGCCGGCGCGGGCCGAGCCTGGCGACCGCCGCGATCCCGGCGACGGCCAGGGTGACCGAGATCATCTGATGGATCAGCCCGCGGACCGTCTGCTCCACCGGAACGCCCGGCGGAAAACCCAGCCCGGCATCGGTACGCACCACCGCCAGCGCCACCAGGCAGAGCCCACACCACAGCACCATCCCGGCGGCCCACCGGTCGGCCCGCCGATACAGCCCGACCGCAGCCAGGACCAGCCAGAGTCCGCAGGTCGCGAGGTTGACCGTGCCGATCCAGCCGTGCTCGCCGAGGGACAGCTGACTGATCCAGTTGCGCATCGGGTCGTAGCCCGGCCGGAGCAGACCGTCCACTGTGCTGACCACGAGCATCTGCACGGCGGCGAGCGCGCCGAAGGCCGGCAGCACCCGCGTCAGCCCCTCCATGCACCGGACACTACGACGACGCCTCAGGTGGGCTGGCGACGCGTACGGCGTACCGGAAGGATGTCGGCATGTTCTGGGTCTTCTCGGTGTCGTTCTGGGCCTTCATCGTGCTCACCTGCCCGCTCTTCTTCGCCGGCGCGCTGCTGGTGTGGCTGGTGACGCTGCCGTTCGACCGGCGCCGGGTCGCGCTGCACCTGTACTCGTCGGCGTGGGCGTCGTTCTACGTCTACATCTGCCCGCTGTGGCGGCTGCGGGTGCTGCATCGCGACCGGCTGCCCTGGCGCGGCCCGGCGGTGCTGGTCGCCAACCATGCCTCGCTGATCGACATCCTGGTGCTGTTCGCGCTGTTCCGGCCGTTCAAGTTCGTCTCCAAGCAGGAGATCTTCCGGGTGCCGGTGCTCGGCTGGAACATGCGCCTCAACGGGTACGTGCCGCTGGTCCGCGGCAGTGGCGCGTCGGTGCGCCGGATGATGGAACTCTGCGACGCGCACCTGGCGGCCGGCTCCCCGTTGATGATCTTCCCGGAGGGCCGGCGCACCTCCGACGGGTCCCTCCAGGCGTTCAAGAACGGCGCGTTCGACCTGGCGGTGCGCCACGGCGTGCCGGTCTACCCGATCGTCGTGCACGGCACCCGGCGGGCCCTCCCGCGGGAGGGGTTCGTGCTGCGCGAGCACATCAGGGCCCGCGTCGAGGTCCTGCCACCCCTGCTGCCCGCCGACTTCGCCGACGTCGGCGCCCTGCGGGAGGCTACCCGCGAGGCGATCGCCGCCGGGCTCGCCGCACCGTGAGGATCGCCCACTTCTGCGACAGCCACCCCGGCCGCCCGGACGGCGTCACCCGGTCCACCGAGATGACGGTCCGGCTGCTGCGCGAGGCCGGCCACGAGGTCGACCTCTACCGTCCCGGGCCGCTGCTGCGCCCCGGCGTCCGGTCGGTGCCGGTGCCGTGGCGCGAGCTCCGGGTCGGGCTGCCGTTCACACCCCGGCCCGCCGACATCGTCCACGCCCAGACCACCGGCCCGATCGGGATGACCGGGTTCCGCGCCGCCGCCGACTGGCGGGTGCCCCTGGTCGTCACCTGGCACACCGACCTGCTGGCGTACGCCGACGTGTTCCCCGAGATCCCGCTCGGCGCCGCCTGGTGCGCCCTGCGCCTGCGGCTGGGCTGGTCTCCGCGGGAGTTCCTGGAACTGACGCGGCCCGGCCGTGTCCGCCGCCGGCGGCTGGAAGCCCTCGGCACGGCCATGTTCGCGCGGATGTCGGTGGCTATCGCCCCGTCGGACAAGACGGCCGCCGGGTTCGCCGCCTTCGGGCCGGCCGCCGAGATCCGCGTGCTGCCGACGCCGGTCGCCCCGGTCGCGCCCCGCCCGGCCCGCGACTGCGGTGCCGTCGTGCTCTCGGTCGGCCGGGGCACCGCCGAGAAGAACCCAGAACTGCTGCTACAGGCGTTCGCCAGGGTGCACGCCGTTCGCCCGGAGGCCCGGCTGGTACTGGTCGGTGTCCGGCAGCGGCGCCGGCACCTGCACCGCCGGATCGCCGCCCTGGGCCTCGACGGCAGCGTCCGGATCCATCCGCCGGTGCCGCACCCCGAGGTCGCCGGGTTCTACCGGTCCGCCGACGTGCTCGCGTTCACCTCCACCACCGACACCCAGAGCCTGGTCCTGGCCGAGGCGGAAGCGGCCGGGCTGCCGGTGGTGGCCGCCGACCACGGCCTCGCGATCCGGCCCGGCGACACCCGGGCCGGGCGCTTCACCTGCGACCCGGCACCGGACGCGCTCGCCGCGGCCCTGCTGCGGATGCTCGACGACGACACGTTGCGGGCCACCACGATCCGCGACGGCATGGCGGCCGCGGCGGCGTACACCCCGGAGGTCTTCCTCCACCGCCTGCTGGCGATCTACGACCTCGCCTCGTCGATCCGGACCGGGTGAGGGCGCCGGCCCGGTCTAGGACAACGAGCCCACGGTGCGCCGCTGGGTGAGCCACCGCATCACGTCGAGGGCGTGGGAGACCGGGTCGGGGATCGGGTGGAAGACGTGCTCCACCACGTCGTCGGTGACGATCAGGGTCAGGCGCTCGTAGACGGTCAGGCCACCACCGGCGTGGGCGGGCAGCCCGGCGGCGGCGGCCAGGGTCAGCTTCGGGTCCGGGATCAGCGGGTACGGCAGCCGCAGCCGGTACGCCAGTTCGCGCTGGTAGCCGGTCGACTGGGCGGACAGGCCGTACACCCGGGCGGCGCCCGCGGCCAGGATCTCCGCATGATGGTCACGCAGCCAGTTGTCCCGCCCGGTACCCCGCGCGCCGTGGATCTCCAGCAGACCGCGGGGCAGGTCGACGCCGGGCCGCCCGGTCAGCGGGTAGACGAAGATGACGCTGCGTCCCGGGCCCAGCGCGTGCAGGCGGATCGGCCGCCCGTCGGTGCCGTAGAACTCCAGTTCCGGCAGCGGGCCACCGACGAGATCAGCCGGCCGGCCACCGGTGGCGGGTGCACCGGTGACGAGCCGGCGGGCGGCCGTGTCGATGCGGGCGTCCAGGGCCTCCCGCTGGGCGGTGAGTTCACCGATGCGGGCCTGAAGACTGCTGACCGTGCTGCGGAACGTCGCCACCGCTGCCGCGCACACGTCGTCGTCGTCGGCCAGCGACTCCACGAACGGGCGGGTCTCCTCGACGCTCAGCCCCAGCGCCGTCAGCTCACGGATCCGGGCGACCTGCCGCTCGGCGATCGGGTCGTAGTCGCGGTAACCGTTGCCGAGCCGCCGCGGCACGACCAGCCCGGTCTCCTCGTAGTACCGCAACGCCCGGATCGTCGTCCCGGTCCGTCGAGCCAGTTCCCCCACGCGCATGCGCCGACCCTAAACCCGTACCCCGGGGTACAGGTCAACGCGATTCTCCTCGCGATGACAACCCGGCGGCCCGGAGGCCAGTCTGGTCCGGCAGTGACCACGTGAGCAGGGAGTGTGTGATGACGACCATCAGCCGGGTGATCGGGCGGCAGATCCTCGACAGCCGAGGCGAGCCGAGCGTCGAGGTCGACGTGGTGCTCGCCGACGGCTCGTCCGGCCGGGCCGCCGTGCCGTCCGGGGCGTCGACCGGCGCCAACGAGGCGGTCGAGTTACGCGACGGCGACCCGCACCGGTTCCACGGCCGGGGCGTCAGCCGCGCCGTCGCCGCGGTCAACCGCGAGATCGCCGAGGCGGTGACCGGCCTGCACGCCGAGGACCAGGCGCTGATCGACACCACGATGATCGACCTGGACGGCACGAAGGACAAGGGCCGCCTCGGCGCCAACGCGATCCTCGGCGTGTCGCTGGCGACGGCCAAGGCGGCCGCCCAGGCGCACCGGCAACCGCTCTACCGCTACCTCGGCGGCGCCGGTGCCCGGCTGCTGCCGATGCCGATGATGAACATCGTCAACGGCGGCGCGCACGCCGACAACCCGCTCGACTTCCAGGAGTTCATGATCGCCCCGGTCGGGGCGCCGACCTTCTTCGAGGCGGTACGGATGGGCGCCGAGGTGTTCCACACCCTGCGCCGGCAACTGGCCGCGGCCGGGCACAGCACCAACGTCGGCGACGAGGGCGGGTTCGCGCCGGCCTTCACCGACGCCGACGAGGCCCTGCGGTTCGTGGTGCGCGCCATCGAGGACACCGGTTACCGGCCCGGTACCGACGTCACCGTCTGCCTGGACCCGGCCAGTTCCGAGTTCTTCCACGACGGCGCCTACGTCTACGCCGGTGAGAAACTCACCCGGACCGTCGACGAGCACATCGCCTACCTGCTGGACCTGGCCGGCCGCTACCCGGTCACCTCGATCGAGGACCCGATGGCCGAGGACGACTTCGCCGGCTGGAAGAAGCTCACCGCACAGGCCGGCGACCGGCTCCAGCTCGTCGGCGACGACGTGTTCTGCACCGACGCGGACCGCCTGGCGAGCGGCATCGAGGGCGGCTACGCCAACGCCGTCCTGGTGAAGGTCAACCAGATCGGCACCCTCACCGAGACCCTGCGTACGGTCGACACCGCCCACCGCGCCGGCTACCGGGTGGTGATGTCGCACCGCTCCGGCGAGACCGAGGACACCACCATCGCCGACCTGGCCGTCGCCACCGGCTGCGGGCAGATCAAGACCGGTTCGCTGTCGCGCAGCGACCGCACCGCCAAGTACAACCAGCTGATCCGCATCGAGGAGGAACTGGGCCGGTCGGCCCGCTACGCCGGCGTCCGGTAGGGGCGACGGGCCGCCGGCGGTGCGCACGGTTCGTAGGATCGGTGGCAGGGAGGCGACGGTGGAGGCATCCGAAGGCGCCATGAAGGCTCGTCAGGTCTGGGACCGGGCCGCACCGGACTACGACCGGCAGATCGCGTTCCTGGAGAGGTTCTGGTTCAGCGGCGGGCGCGAGTGGCTCGGCACCCGTGCGGAGGGCCGTGTGCTCGACGTCGGCGTCGGCACCGGCCGGAACCTGCCGTACCTTGCGGCGGCGCCGGTGGTCTCCGGTGTCGACGTCAGCCCGGCCATGCTGGCGATCGCCCGGCAGCGGGCCGCCGATCTGGGCCGCCCCGCCGACCTGCGCGAAGCCGACGCGGCCCGGTTGCCGTTCGCCGACGGTTCGTTCGACACCGTGGTCAGCGCACTGTCGTTGTGCGCGATCGCCGACCCGCGCGCGGCGATCGCCGAGATGTGGCGGGTGCTGGCGCCGGGCGGCAGGCTGCTGCTGTTCGATCACGTCGCCAGCACCTGGCCGCCGGTCTACGCGGTGCAGTGGCTGATCGAGCGCTTCTCCATCCCGGGCGCCGGCGAACACTTCACCCGCCGCCAGCTGCCCCTGGTCCGGGCGGCCGGCTTCGAGGTCGTCACGACCGTGCGCCGCAAGGCCGGCACCATCGAACTGGTGCATGCGATCCGGCCGCCACAGGGCATGCTGGGGGCATGACCAGGATATTCATCACCGGCTCGGCGGACGGGCTCGGACGGGCCGCCGCCGAGACGCTGCTCGGCGAGGGACACGACGTCGTCGTCCACGCCCGCGACGAGAACCGGCTGGCCGCGGCCAAGGACCTGGTCGGCCGCGGGGCGTCCGCGGTCGCCGGCGACCTGTCCGATCCGGCGGAGACCCGGGAGGTGGCCGCGCAGGTCAACCGGATCGGTGACGTGGACGTGGTGATCCACAACGCGGGCGTCTACACCGGGTCGGCGATCATGCCGGTCAACGTCGTCGCGCCGTACCTGCTGACCGCCCTCATCGAGGGCCCGCGCCGCCTGGTGTATCTGAGCAGCGGCATGCACCGCAGCGGCCGCCCCGACGCGAGCCGGCTGAGGTCGGGCACCTATGCCGACAGCAAACTGTTCGTCACCACCCTCGCCGTCGCGGTCTCCCGGATCCGGCCCGGGGTGGCCGGCAACGCCGTCGACCCCGGCTGGGTGCCCACCCGGATGGGCGGGCCGGGTGCCCCCGACGATCTCCGTCTGGGGCACCTCACCCAGGAGTGGCTGGCCACCAGTGACGACCCGGAGGCGCTGACCGGCGGCGGGTACTGGCACCACCGGCAGCGCCGGGACCCGCACCCGGCCACCCGCGAGCGTCACTTCCAGGACACCCTGCTGGCCGCCCTGGCCGACCTCACCGGCACCCCGCTGTCCTGATCCGCGCCTACCGCAGATATCCCTTCTCGGCGAGGACGTGGGCGTGCCGGTCGTAGTCGGCCGGATCGGCCGGCGTCAGGGTGCCGAGCCCGTCGACATAGCGGTTGAACATGCTGAACGCCGCCGCGATGAGCACGGTGTCGTGGATGATCCGGTCGTCGGCGCCGGCCGCGCGGGCCAGGTCGACGTCGCCGGCGGTCACCGAGCGGCCGTCGGTGCGGACCCGGTCGGCGATGGCCAGCAACGCGTCCATCAGCGGATCGGGGTCGGGTGTGCCGAGCCGGCGGGCCACGGCGCCGTGGGTCTCGGCGCAGAAGGTGCATTCGTTACGGCGTGACACGTACGCCGCTATGGTCTCGCGTTGTGCGGGGGAGAGCGGTGACGGGCCCCGCAGCAGGGTCTCGGCGAGGTGGTTGAGCGGTTCGGCGGTCTGCGGGTAGCCGGCCAGCAGACCGGCGATCCCGGGCAGCGGCGGCAGATCGATGTGCGGCACACCACACGTCATCACGTGCCGCAGCCGGCGTCCTCCTACGAACGGCCGTCTCCCGCCGCCGTTTGTCCGGAATGGATCTCGGCGGGTGGATCTCGTACAATCGGCCGCCTCGTGACACGGAAGACGGGGAGACCTCGGTGAACGCCGACAGATCGGACCTCGCGTCCCGCATCGACATGACCAAGCCGCATCCCGCGCGCCGCTACGACTACTGGCTCGGTGGCAAGGACAACTTCCAGGCCGACCGGGACGCGGCCGAGGCGATCGCCGCGGTGTTCCCGCACATCCGGACCGCGGCCCGGGAGAACCGGGCCTTCATGCAGCGTGCGGTGCGGTTCCTGGCCGCCGAGGCGGGCATCCGGCAGTTCCTGGACATCGGCACCGGGCTGCCGACCGCCGACAACGTGCACGACGTCGCGCAGCGGATCGCCCCCGAATCGCGGATCGTCTACGTCGACAACGATCCGCTGGTGCTCGTGCACGCCCGTGCGCTGCTGGCGAGTTCTCCGGAGGGCGCCACCGCCTACATCGACGCCGACGCCCGGACCCCGGAGAAGGTCCTCGCCGATCCGGCGCTGCGCGAGACCCTCGACTTCACGAAGCCGATCGCGTTGCTGATGGTGGCGCTCCTGCACTTCATCGAGGAGCACGAGGACCCGTATGCCGTGGTCCGGCAGCTGGTCGCCGCGCTGCCGCCCGGCAGCTACCTGGTGCTGTCCCATGCGACGTTCGACCCGCTCGACGCCGAGACGATCGCCGCCATGGACGCGGTGAACAAGAACATCAAGCCGGTGTTCAGCCCCCGTCCGCTGGCCGACGTCACCCGTTTCTTCGAGGGGCTCGACCTGCTGGAGCCGGGGATCGTCTCGGTCTCCGACTGGCGCCCGCAGGCCGGCCCCCGCCCCACCCCGGCCGAGGCCACCGGCTACGGGGCGGTCGCCCGGATCGGCTGACTCACCGCCGCGGACCGGCCGCCGGCTGTTCCGCCCGGAACAGGTCGACGATGTCGTCGAGCATGATCACGACCAGGGCGGCGACCGCCGCGGCCCCGGCCGTGATCGCCGCGGCGCCCGGGTCGGTGCCGATGCCCGGTGCCCGGATCGCGGCGGTCAGGCCGGCCGCCGCGATCACCGCGAGCACACCGTTGCGGTAGAGGTGATGCCGGCCGAACGGCGCCGCCGACACCCCGAAACACCGGCAGGACGCGGCGGTGCCGGCGGCGAGCACCCGTGCGATCCCGGCCGAGAAGACGGCCAGCAGCAGCACGGCGACCACGAACCCGGCCGCCGTCGCGCCCGGCACCAGCAGCAGCACCGGAATCGCCAGCTCGGCGGCGACCACCGCGGCCGCGACCGGTCCGGCCAGCGACTCCGGCAGCAGGCGCATGTCGGTGACCGAGGACCGGAACGCGGCGAAGGCGCCGCGGCTGCGCAGCTTCGTGAACACCGAGACCGCGAACACCAGGCCGATCAGCACCCGCGCGCCGACCAACGTATGACTCACCTTCGAACCTCCCCGTAGACCCCCGTGGGACCCACCGTACCCGGCACCGGAAGGCCAGGTTCATCGATGAACGGGGCGGCGCGGACCGGTCCACTGTGGGTAGTCTCGGCCCGCCGAGATCATCTCGGGACCGTGAACGAAGGAGTAACACATGCGACAGAAGCTGGGCGCGATCGCCGACCGCATGCTGGCCACGTTCCTTCCGCAGGAGCGTGCCGGTGCCTGCCCGTGCCGGCCAGGCGAGGGCTACTACCAGTACCGGTGTGTCAGCCACCTGCAGCAGCGCCGCTGGTGTGTCGACAAGTGCAACTGCTCCGCGACCTGCGGCTCCTGGTCGAACACCTTCACCACCTGCTGATACGCCGCTCCTGCCGTGGGCGGTGCGGGGTCCGCCAGGGCCGCGTACCGCCCCGGGCCCGGAAAGGAACCACATGTTCTACCTGACCGCCGCCGTCACCGTGGCCCTCGCCGCCACCGCGCTGAACCTTCTGCTCACCTTCGGGGTGATCCGCAAACTGCGGGTGCACGACGCCAAGCTGGCCGGGCGCGGCGCCGTCGTCCAGGACGCGACCCTTGCGGCCGGCACCGCGGTCCCGCCGGTGACCGCGACGACCCTCGAGGGCGGCACCGTGTCGAGCGTGCGCTCCGGCGCCTCCCAGCTCGTCGGCTTCTTCTCGGTCGGCTGCGGCGCCTGCGACGAGCGGATCCCCGAGTTCATCGCCTACCAGCAGCGCACCGGCGTGGCCGCGTTCGCCGTGGTGGTCACCGACGCCGACGACAGCGGGCCGTACGTGGCGCGCCTGTCCACCCACGTCGACGTCGTCGTCGAGCGGGAGCGGGGGCCGCTGGCCACCGCGTTCGGGGTGACCAGCTTCCCGGCGCTGTGCCTGGTCGACAGCGCCGGCGTGGTCGTCGCCGGTGGCAACGCCTTCCCGGAACTTCCCGAGTTCGTTCCGGCGTGACCGGCCCGACTGCGGTTCCGGCCCGCCGGATCCCCGGGCACCTGTGGGCGGCGGTCCGTATCGGCGCGCACGCCGCACCCGGTGTCCTGGCCGGATATGTCGTGGTCACGGTCGCGGCCGGGGTCGGCCCGGTGGTGGCGGCCACGCTGCTGCGTACCGTGATCGACGGGTTGGCCGGCGGCCGGGAAGCCGCCGCGCTGCTCGCGCCCGCCCTGCTGCTCGCCTGCCTGGGGTTGATGCTGGGTGTGGTCCCGGCCGTCCGCGGCTACCTGTACGGCCGGATGCTGCGCGCCGTCGGCGTGCGCGCCATGGACCGGCTCTACCAGGCGATGAGCCGGATCATCGGGATCGGCGTGATGGAGAACCCGGAGTTCCGGGACCGGCTGCGGATGGCGCAGCAGTCCGGCCGGTCCGGGCCCGGCCAGCTGGTCGACGACGCCCTGGGTTCCGTCGAGTCGGCGATCATGATGTCCGGGTTCGTGGGTGTGCTGTTCGCGCTGAACCCGTGGCTGGCCCTGCTCGCCCTGGCGGCGGCCGGCCCGGCACTGGCCGCCCAACTGTGGCTGAACCGCCGCAACGCCCGGATGCTGTGGCGGGTCAGCGGCCGCGCCCGGCGCGAGGCGCACTACGCCGAGCTGCTGACCAGTCTGTCCGCGGCCAAGGAACTGCGGATGCTCGGGCTGGGCGGGCTGTTCCGTACCCGGATGCTGCGCGAGATGACCGGCGCCAACGCCGAGCAGGCCCGGCAGGACGGCCGCGAACTGTGGGTCCGCGCGCTGCTCGCCGCCCTGACTGCGGTGATCGCCGGCGCCGGGCTGATCTGGGCGGTCCGCCAGGCCGCCGCGGGCCGGCTGTCCATCGGCGACATCTCTCTGCTGGTCGCGGCCGTCGCGGGCGTGCAGTCGGCGGGCAGCGGGCTGGTCGACCGGTTCGCCTCGGCCCATGAGAACGCCCTGCTGTTTGATCACTATCGGACACTCGTGGACGCCGAGCCGGATCTTCCGGTCCCGGCGAACCCGTTGCCGGCCGGGCCGCTCCAGCGGGGCATCGAGTTGCGTGACGTCTGGTTCCGGTACGGCCCCGACAAGCCGTGGGTGCTGCGGGGCGTCGATCTGACCATCCCGCACGGGCGCACGACCGCGCTCGTCGGCCTCAACGGCGCCGGCAAGAGCACCCTGGTCAAGCTGCTGTGCCGGTTCTACGACCCGACCCGGGGCAGCGTCACCTGGGACGGGCAGGACCTGCGCGACCTGGATCCGGTCGAGGTCCGCGACCGGATCGGCGTGGTCTTCCAGGACTTCATGGCCTACGAGTTCACCGCCGCGGAGAACATCGGCGTCGGCGACCTGTCGGCCATGCAGGACCGGGAACGGCTGACGGCGGCCGCCGAGCGCGCCGGCATCCACCAGGCACTCGCGGCCCTGCCCAGCGGTTACGACACGATGCTGACCAACGCCTGGTACGACGACGCCGACCGGGAGGACGAGCAGACCGGCGTCCTGCTGTCCGGCGGCCAGTGGCAGCGGGTGGCGCTGGCCCGCGCCTTCCTGCGCGACCGGCGTGACCTGCTCATCCTCGACGAGCCGACGGCCGGGCTCGACCCGGAGGCCGAATACGAGCTGCACCGGGGACTGCGCCGGCACCGGCAGGACCGGACCAGCGTGCTGATCTCGCACCGGCTCGGCACCATCCGCGACGCCGACGAGATCGTCGTGCTTGCCGACGGCGTCGTCCGGGAACGCGGCAGCCACGACGACCTGATGGCGGCCGACGCCGGGTACGCCCGCCTGTTCCGGATGCAGGCCGACGGTTACGCCGCCACCGGCGAGCGCGGATGACCGGTCCGCTCCCGGTCGCCGGGGGAGTGCGCCGTCCGCCGTCCGCCGCCGGGGGCCGCGGATGATCTGGTTGCTGACGGCCGCCGGGCTGCTGGGATGCGGGCTGATCGGGATCGTCCGGCTGCGCCGGCGGTGGCTGCTGGTGACGGTCGAGGGCGTCAGCATGGAGCCGACCTACCGGCCCGGTGACCGGCTGCTGGCCCGGCGGGTCGCCCTGGCCGGGGTCCGCCGGGGTGCGGTGGTCGTCGTCGCGGCGCCGCCCGGGGCGGCACCCACCGACCCGCCGTTCATGGTGAAGCGCGCCGCTGCGCTGCCCGGCGATCCGGTGCCGGCCGGCATCCCGGTGCCCGACGCGGCGGTCCCGCCCGGCCGCCTGGTGGTCCTGGGCGACAACGCCGACCGCAGCGCCGACTCCCGCACGATGGGCTATCTGCTCGCCGCCGACGTCGTCGGGGTCATCATCCGCCGCATCTCCAACTGATCAAAATCGGAAAATCAGGCGAGGGTACGGGCATCGCGCCCCGCTTCCCCGCAAGAGGCCTCCCCGCGCCGAGCCGTGGCGGGCGACCCCCATCGGCGGGGCCCGAGTGTGCCACTTCGATCGACATCAGTTGATATTTCGGAAACCTCGATGTAATGCTTGCGGGAGCGCTCCCATTTCCCCGCCACATCCCCAGGAAGCCGAAGAAAGGATGAACCGTGCCCCCACACGAGTCCCGCCGATCACGCCGGCCGGTCCAGGCGGCAGTAGTCGCGCTCGCCCTGATCCTCAGTGTTCTGCCGTGGACCGGGTCCGCCCAGGCCCACGGTACGATCATCAACCCCCAGTCCCGCGCCTACCAGTGCTGGAAGACCTGGGGCAGTCAGCACACCAACCCGGCCATGCAGACCCAGGACCCGATGTGCTGGCAGGCGTTCCAGGCCAACCCCGACACCATGTGGAACTGGATGAGCGCCCTGCGTGACGGTCTCGGTGCGCAGTTCCAGCCGAAGACCCCGGACGGTCAGCTGTGCAGCAACGGGCTCGCCCGTAACAACAGCCTGAACCGGCCCGGCGCCTGGAAGACGACCGGCAACCTGTCCAGCAACTTCACCGTCCAGCTGTACGACCAGGCCAGCCACGGCGCCGACTACTTCCGCGTCTACGTGAGCAAGCAGGGGTTCAACCCGGCCACCCAGACCCTCGGCTGGGGCAACCTCGACTTCATCACGCAGACCGGCCGGTTCGCGCCGGCGCAGAACATCTCGTTCAACGTCAACACCTCGGGTTACTCCGGGCAGCACATCCTGTTCGTCATCTGGCAGGCCTCGCACCTGGACCAGGCCTACATGTGGTGCAGCGACGTCAACTTCGTCTGATCCGTTGATCCGTACCTCCGGCCCGGGTGGCGAAGCCCGGGCCGGAGGCCCACCGCAGCGAGGTGAGAACAACGATGCACCGCTATGCGTGGGCGGCTGCCGTACTGCTCGCGGTGTCGGCCGGCGCGGTCGCCCTGAGGATCACTGAAGACCCGCCGGATCTGCAGCAACAGTTGACGTCCCGGATGCGGACCACGCTGGAGGAGGCCGACCCGGCCACCCACCAGCACGCCGGCCACGCCCTCCCGCAGTCGCAGGCGATGGTCTGCGGCGTCCGGGTGTACGGCTACGAACCCGCCGACGTGACCGCGCTCGCCGACGTCCGGACCGTCTACGGGTTTCACATGTGCGGCGTCGCCGAACCGCTGAAGCCGTGGGACGTGGCGGTCAAACTGGCCGGCCCGGTGATCCTGACGATGGCCACCGACCCGCCCGGCATCGACGTGGTCGAGGCGAGCGAGGACGTCAAGTTCGTCGACCGGCTGCAGCAGATGTTCCCGGAGCCGTACGCGCGGCTCGCCATGACCGAGGCACTGTCCGAGGCGGAGATGACCGACCTGCGTGGTCGTTACGACGCCGCGGCCGGCCTCTGACCCGCCCACCAGGGACGTGACGCCAGCGCCGCCAGCCCGGCCCCGGCGGCGTTGAGCAGCACGTCGTCCACCGACGTGACCCGGTCCAGCCGCAGGACGTACTGCGCGGCCTCGACCAGCGCCGACCCGGCCGCCGCGACCGCCACCCCCCGCGGCACCGACGCCAGCACCGCGAACCGGATCGGCCCGAAGAACCCCAGCGCCGCGAAGACCAGCAGGTTCCCGACGATCTGCACGACGATCGTCAGCGGCCCGGCGGCGAGCACGGTGAGCAGATCCCGCAACGGCACCAGGCTCACCCGGCCGCCGTCCCCGGGCAGCAGGATCATCCAGATCCACGGCACCGTCCCGTAGACGATCCCCACCTCGGCCAGCGACCGCCGCCACGCCCGCGGCACCCCGGCCGCCCGGCGCCGCCGCGCCGACAGCCACACGATCAGCGCCGCCACCGGCGATAGGAACACCGTGACGAGCACGACCCCGGTGATCGTGCCGAACCATTCGTGCGGGCCCCCGAGCATCAGCGCACTCTACGAGACGCCCCGGGCGGACCACGCGCCCACCCGGAGCGGCGCGGCCCGGCGACGGCGGCACCCGTACCCTGGGCGCATGCGTCCCGTTCTTCGTCTTCTCGGGCTTCGGCTCCTGTACTTCCTGCTGGTCTTCGGGGTGCTCACCGTCGCACCGCTCGGGCTCGACCTGGTCCTGCGCGTCGGCATCGCGTTCCTGGTCAGCATGGTGCTGTCGTTCTTCCTGCTGCGCCGTGAGCGGCTGGAGGTCACCGAGCGGGTGGTCACCTCGGTCGACGCGCGCCGGGAGCGGCGCCGTCAGTCCGACGCGGGATAGTTGCCGGAGACGATGATCATCACCTGCAGCTGGATCGTGCCGCCGAAGTAGTCGCCCGGGTCGGCCTTCGACGCGGCGAGCCGCCGCCACAGCGCGTCGAGCCACGGCTGCGCGCCCGGATCGGTCATCGCGCTGACCGCGAGCGGCGCCCAGAACGCGGTGTCCCCCTCGCTGCGGTACGCGGTGCCGTCCAGGGTGTAGCCGGAGCCGACCCGGGCCGGATCGTCGCCGGTCACCGAGCGGAACCAGCGGGTCGTCCGGCGGGCGGCGGCGGTCGACACGGCGTCGCCGGAGAGCAGCGCGTCGAGGCCGAGCCGCCACGGCGTACGGCAGGCGTTGAACCCGTGGTCACCGTCGTGCGCGGTCTCCAGCACCCGGCCGGTGACCGGCCGGACCGGCCACCGGATCACGGCGGCCACCCTACGTCGGGCCCGGCCCGATGTGGACACTCTCCGGCGGACCGGGAGTGCGCCCCCTGGCCGGCCGGGTGTTCTGCCAGAATCGATCACCATGACAGCGGGGAATGTGCGGCGGCCGGGTCGGTACTGGGTCTTCACCGCCATCGTGATACCGCTGAACCCGCTGGCCTGGTTCCTGGTCCAGCGCTTCCAGGCCTGTGCCGCCGCGAACCCCGGCGCCGAGGAACTGGGGTACGACGGGCCGTGCGCCTCCGCCTACGGCCTGTTCGGCCTGGCCGGTCTCGCGCTGCTGCCGCTGACGGCCACGATCGTGGTCGCGTTCTTCATCGGCATCACCGAGGGCCGGCGCCGGTCTCCCTTCGCCAGCGGCCGGCGGGTCTGCGCGGTGATCGTGGGCGTGTGCTCACCGCCGACACTGCTGGTGTACGCGCTCGGCTACGGACTCGGGCGGGCCCTGCCCGCCCCGCAGGCCCTGGTGGCCCACCAGGTCGGCTGGGAGACCGCGGTGAACGCCTACGCGGCGCTCAGCCGTGGGCTGCCCCCGCAGCAGGTCCTCGCCGGTGGTTTCGTCAGCCCGGAACCGGTCTATCTGGACACCGTGATGGGCTACGCCCGCTACTACGGCATGAACGTCACTTTCCAGCCCGGCTTCACGGTCGCGTTCGGGTCGCCCGCGTTCGTCGCCGGCGCGGCGATCGGCAATCTGGTCGGCAACAGTGTCGGCCGGTCCCGGGCCGCGGCGATGGCACGGGCGCAGTGGCGCGAGCACCGGACGACCCGGGTGATCGTCACCGCCACCACCACCTGGTGCTGTGTCGACGGCCGCTGGCTGCGTTTCGACCATGCGGCGGTGATGGAGTACTACCTGGAGGGCGCCACCTGCGTGATGACGTTCCCGGACACCGAGCCGTTGATGCTGATCGGCCCGCCGGCGGCGGTGCACGCCGTGCTCTTCGCCTACCTGCGGGGCGGGCCGGGCTGGCAGTACCAGCCGTTCCTGCATCAGCTCGCGGCCGCGGCCGCCCACCCCGTCCCGTCGTCAGGACCGGACGGTCGGGCGGCTGCCGGCGGACCGTTTCACCGGTAGCGCCTCGACCGGGCCGGTCCGCACCGTACGGGCCCGCGCCGCCTGTTCCAGCGCCGTCCTGAGCCGCGTCTCCTCACCGGCCCGGTCGCGGTACCAGGCCAGTGCCCACGCCCGGTGCAGTCGCCAGCCCAGGTCGGACAGCACCTGGTCGTTGAGCCGGTCCCGGTCCCGGGCCGCCGGGCAGTCCCGGTAGCCGGGGCCGTCGCAGCGCACGCCGAGCAGGTAGTCGCCCTCCGGGTCGCCGGGGTGCCGGATCGCGATGTCGACCCGTCCACCGGCCGTACCCAGCCCGGTCCGTGCCGGATATCCCCAGGCCCGGACGGTCTCCAGGACCGAGGTGACGAAGTCGCCGGCCTCGTCGAGCGGATCCGCGCCGGTGGTGCCGGCGTCGTGTTCCACGTAGTCCAGATAGGCGGCGAGCTGGCGGATCCCCTCGTTCTCCGATTCGGGTACGTCGCGGGAGAGGATCGAGGTCACGATCTCCACCCGGTGCCGGGCCCGGGTGATCGCCACGTTCAGCCGCCGCCAGCCGTTGGGCCGGTTGAGGGCACCGAAGTTCGCGCTGATCCGGCCGTTCTCGTCGTAGCCGTAGCCGATCGAGAAGATCATCACGTCGCGTTCGTCGCCCTGCACCGATTCCAGGCTCTTGACGAAGAAGCCGTGCAGCCGGTCGTCGGCGACCGCCCGTTCCAGGGCGGGGTGCCCGGCCGCGATCTTCTCCAGGGCCCGTTCGATCGCCTCGGCCTGGGTCACCGAGAACGTGACCACCCCCAGGGTGTGCCGCGGCCGGGTGGTGAAGTGGTGCACGATGCGTTCGGCGACCCGTTCCGCCTCGACCGGGTTGTCCCGGCCGGTGGCCCGCCGGTAGACGCCCGCGACCGGGAAGAGTTCGACGCCGGTGTCCGGCCCGCCGATCGACGGCGCCGGGAAGGTGCTCAGCCGCCCCTGGTAGAAGGCGTCGTTGGCGAACGCGACGAGCGCCTGGTGGCGGCTGCGATAGTGCCAGGTCAGGCCCATGCCGGGAAACGCGCCGCAGGCTTTGGCCAGCTCCAGCACGGACTGGTAGTCGAGCACCTCGCTGTCCTGGCCGACCGCCGAGAACGACCTGTCGAAGAACGACGTCGGCGGCAGCTGGCGGTCGTCACCCGCGGTGATCAACGACCGGCCGCGGTAGATGCAGTTGACCGCCTCGGCCGGGGTGACCTGTGAGGCCTCGTCGAAGATCACGGCGTCGAAGTCGATGTCCGGGGGCAGTGACTGGCTCACCGTCAGCGGGGACGCCAGGACGCACGGGCGCAGGGCGAGCACCGTGTCGCGGGCGTGGGCGATCAGGTCGCGTACCGGGAGTTGCCGGTCGGCCTTCATCGCCTCGCGCCGCAGCAGGCCCGCACCGGTGCTGTCGGCCGGCGGGCGCTGTGCCTCGACCGCGGTGATGATGTCGCGGGCCGCGACCAGCGCCAGTTTCTCGTCGGCCTGCCGGAACTCGGCGACCAGCCGGTCCCGGTCGTCGGCGCGCCAGGGCCGCAGCCGGCTGTCGGCGCGGACCACCGCGTCCACCCAGCCGTGCAGCAGCGCCCGTTCCAGGACCGCGGGCACCTGGGTGCCGTCCAGGCCCTGGTCGGCGCAGAACTCGACGGCCGCGTCCAGTCCGTGGAAGGCGAGTACGTCGCGGGCGTCGAGGCTGGCGAACCACTCCTCCTGACCGCTGCTGTCGTCGCGGATGTCGCGCAGCAGGGCCGCCGCCCGCCGGTAGTCGTCGAAGCACTCCCGCAGGTCGGCCTGCCGTCCCGGGCCGAATCCGGCGAGCACCAGCTGGCTCGCCCCGGCCCACTCCTGGGCCCGTTCGCCGAGCAGGGGCATCGGCCGCAACTCGCCCAGCGCGGTGACCTGCGCGTCGGTCAGCGGCCCGCCGGCGAACTCCCGGGCGGTCGCGGCCCAGGCGATGGCCGCGGCGAGCGCGGCGGGATCGGTCTCCGGCATCTGGCCGGTACGCCCACCGACCGCCGCCGCGGCCTGTTCCGCCGTGGCCCGCAACTGTGCCAGGCGTACCGTCTCGGCGTGGTCCAGATGCCGCCCGGTCGCCGTGTCGTAGGCCCGGACCGTCTCGGCCGCGGCCCGCAGGGCCGTGCTGTGGTCGTGGAGCCAGGTGATCGCGTCGTCGATCGGCCCGGTCATGAGTTCCGGCCGGGCCGCCGGGTACGGCGGCGGGCGCAGGGTGGCCTGCCAGCGCTGGAGTGCGTCGCGTGCCTCGGTGACCACCTGGATCGGCACGGTGTCGGGCGCCGGCGAGCAGAGGTAGGCCAGGACCGGCTCCATCGCCGTGGGCGGAGCGGCCGCGATCGCCGCGGTGGCCACCGCGATCGCGTCGTCGAGGGCGGCGAAGTCGGTGCCGCGGCCCTGCCAGTACCGGCCGAGCGCGGTCGCGTACGCGTGTTCGGCCGCCGCCAGGTCCTGGAGCGCCCGCTTCCAGGCGACCGCCACCCCGATCCGGGAGATCGCATCGCCGAGGTGTGCGGTCGGCAGCACGAACCCGGCCACCTGGCGCCGGTCGCGCCGGTACGCCGCCAGCAGTTTCCGGAACCCCCGGTGCACGTGGGTGAACCGTTCGGCCAACTCCTCGACCGGTTGCGCCAGGATCGCCTCGGAGAAGTACGGCCGGGCCTGGATCTCCGCGCCGACCAGCACCTCCAGGGCCCGGCGCAGCACGCTCGCCCCGTTCTGCACCGCGGCCAGCGCGCCGGGCCCGAACCAGAACCGTTCCGGCTTGTGCGGACGGGCGCCCAGTTCGACGATCGCGGCGACGCGCGCGATGTCGCGGCTGGTGGTCGCCGACGGCAGCCCGAGCCGGGCGGTGACCCGGTCGACGGCGCGACGGTGTTTTTCCAGCTGTTCGGCGGCCCGGGTGAACGACAGGGCCAGTTCGTCGGCGTCGGCCGAGGTCAGCGGCCCGAGGTCGACCGGCGCGGGCAGTGCCTCCAGGGACGGTACGTCCGGCAGGGCGGCGGGGGAGGGCAGCGCGGTCCAGGGCACTCCGGCGCGCTGCCGGACGGCCTCGGCGGCCTGGGCGGCGGTGGCCAGTGCGTCGCCGCGCCGGCCGGCGGCCTCCCGGATCGGTTCGAGGTCGGCGGCGGTGAGCCAGGAGTCGGCGACCCGGTCCGGCCGGGTGCCGGCGTGGTCGGCCAGGCGGGCCAGGGTGGCCGCGTCGGACGGCCGGTGCAGCCCGAACGCGGTGGCGGCGTTCTCGGCGGTGCGGGCGGTCCGGGCCAGCGCGGCCAGGGCCTTCTCGGCACGGCTCAGCGCGGGGTCGAGCGGCTCCCGGATGATCACGTCGCGCCAGAGCAGGGCGTCGCCGTCGGCGATCGCCCGCCACGAGCGGGACAGCTGGTCGGTGGCCTCGCGGATGCGGTGCACGGCGTCCGGGGTGAGCGTGCCGGGGACGATCGTGGGCACCGGGGCGGCCGGCACCCGGAACAGCGCGGCGCACCGGCCGATGATCTCGTGCAGGCTCGCGCCCAGCGGCCGGCGGATCTCGTTCATCGCGAACGCGTACGCCGTCAGCCGTTCGCGGCGTTCCCGCAGCCCGGCGCGGTCGAGCGCCGGCCCGTCCGCGGGGGGCTCCGGGGTCTCGTCGACCGCCGCGGCCAGCAGGGTCGCGACCTCCCGGCGGCCGGCCTTCTGGCCGTGCAGTTCCAGCAGGTACCGGTCGAGGCCGGCCTCGGCGAGCCGGTTGCGGACCACGTCGAGGGCGGCCACCTTCTCGGAGACGAACAGGACCCGTTTCCCGGCGTGCAGCAGCGCCCCGATCATGTTGGCGACGGTCTGCGACTTGCCGGTGCCGGGCGGGCCGTCCATCACGAAGCTGTGCCCGGCCAGCGCCGCGGCGACGCAGGCCCGTTGCGACGAGTCGGCGTCCAGCACCAGGGGTACGTCCTCGGGCGGCGCGAGCCGGTCGGTGTCCTCCGGGCGGATCGGCGTGAACCGGAACCGGTCGGTCTGGCGCCGGTGGTCGGTGGTGGCCAGGGCGCGGATCACCGGGTGGGCCAGGATGCGTTCCTCGTTGTCCGCCAGGTCCCGGTAGATCGCCTCCTTGTGGAAGGTGAGGCAGGTCAGGATCACCGCCCGCTCGATGTGCCATCCGTTGCGGCGGGCCACCGTGTCGGTGAACTCCTCCCAGAACCGGGACACGTTCAGCTCGGCACCGGGCTCCGGGGCCGGCACGGCGATCCCGGACTGCCGCAGCCGCAGGACGAGGGCCGGGTTGAGCACCGGCTCGGCGTCGCGCAGCCGCAGGCCGGGGTACTGCCCCTGCTCACCGGCGACCAGTTCGGCCGGGAGCAGCAGCAGCGGGCTGGCGTAGCTGGTGGTCTCGCTCTCGGCGTCCTCGTCGTCGCTGGCCAGCCGCCAGTGCAGCAGGCCGAACGCGAGGTGCAGGACGGCGACGCCGCGGTCGAGGTGTTCCTGGTGGGCGCGCCGCATCATCCGCCGCAGCAGGGGCCCGAGGGTGCGTTCGGGCAGTTCGGTGCGGAACGTGGCGGGGTCCTGGTCGCCGCCGCCGGGGCCGGTCAGCATGCCGGTCGTCCCGCGGGTCAGCGTGGTGACCAGCTGGTCGGCCTCCGGCGCGGTGATCTCGACGAGATCGGCGTTGCCGCCGGTGAAGTTGATCAGGCGGTTGTTGTCGCCGAGGTCGATCAGGCTGTCGCGCCAGGCCCGCAGTGCCGCGTGCACGCCGGCCCGTGCGGGCCTCGGCTCGGGCCGGTCATCGTCCGCACGGGGTCCCATGCCCCCGATTGCAGCAGTACGAGACCCTTTCGCGCGGGAGAATCAGATTCTTCGTGTTTGTCGGATTTCCTCGGGTGCGGCGGCCGTCGGCTCCGGCAGTGTGCAGGTCTCGGCCAGGGCCGCGATCAGGACCGGGGGGTCGGCGCCGGAGGGGAGCGGGATCAGGCGGTTGGGGTCCAGGGGTGGCACCTCGACGTGGGAGATCAGCGGATGGAAGGGCCGCCGGTCGGTCTCGCCGGTGCCGAACAGCGACTCGGCGATCTTCTCGCCGTCGCGCAGCCCGGTGTACACGATCGGGACCGAGGCGCGGGACAGGGCGACCATCTGACGGGCCACCTCGGCGATCCGGACCGGGTCACCCATCTCCAGGACCAGGGCCTCACCGGCGGTGCCGATCGCCGCGGCCTGGATCACCAGGTGGACGGCCTCCTGGGTGGTCATGAAGTAGCGCGTCACGTCCGGATGGGTCACCGTGACCGGGCCGCCCCCGGCGATCTGGGTGCTGAACGTGGTGAACACCGATCCCCGGCTGCCCAGCACGTTGCCGAAGCGGACGCTCAGGAACGTCCCCTCGCTGTGCCGGGCGGTCCAGGCCGTGAGCCGTTCGGTGATCCGCTTCGAGTAGCCGAGCACGCTGGACGGGTCCGCCGCCTTGTCGGTCGAGATGTTGACGAACCGCTCGACCGACCCGGCCGCCTCCAGGACGTTGAGCGTCCCGAGAACGTTGGTCTTCATCGCCTCGGCCGGGTAGCGCTGCAACAGGGCCAGGTGCTTGAGAGCCGCCGCGTGGAAGACCACCTGCGGGCGGCGGGACCGGAAGATCTCCCGCATCCGTGCGGCGTCGCGGACGTCGGCCAGGATCACCGACGGGTCGTCGAGGCGGGCCTGGGAGTCGATCGACAGCTGGACGGCGAGCAGTGACGTCTCGTCCCGGTCCAGCATCATCAGCTCGGCCGGCTGGAAGTGGTGGATCTGCCGGCACAGCTCCGATCCGATCGAGCCGCCGGCCCCGGTCACCAGGACCCGTTTGCCGGTCAGGCAGCCGCCGATCGCGGTCAGGTCGGTGTCGATCTGGTGGCGGCCCAGCAGGTCGGTGACCTGCACCTCGCGGATGTCGCCGACCCGCACCGGCTGGTCCATCAGCTCGCTGACCGACGGGACCACCTTGAACGCCGCGCCCGCCGCGAGCGTGCGGTCGCGGATCTCGCGGACCAGGCCGGCGTCCGCGTTGGCCACCGCGAAGATCAGCAGCTCGGCACGGGTGCCGGCGAGTGCGCGGGCGATGGCCTCCCGGTCGCCCAGCACCGGGACGCCGTGCAGGCGCAGGAGCCGCTTGTCCGGGTCGTCGTCGATCAGGCCGGCCGGGACGTAGCGGCCCTTCGGGTCGTGCAGCATCGAGTGGATCAGCACGGCCGCCGCCGACCCGGCACCGAACAGCACGACGGGGGCGGCGGTGCGGCGGTCCGGTCGCAGGCGGTGGGTCTGCTGGAGGCGGCGCAGGTAGCGGGCGCCCATCATCAGGACCAGGCTGATGGCGCCGCCGAGGGCGGGGACGCCGACCGGCACCGGGGGGCGGGACAGCAGCATGCCGGCGATGGTCAGGATGAACGCCACCGCCAGGGTGGTGGTGGCGACCCCGTGCACCTCGTCGAAACTGGCGATGCGGTAGCGGCCCCGGTACAGCCGGCGGGTGTGGCCGATGGTGGCCTGCAGTGCCACGGCCAGGGCGATGGTGGCCACGGCGCCGGCCAGCTGGCGGCGGCCCGGGGCGAAGTCGAAGCGGGCGTAGACGGCCGCCAGCAGACCGGCTCCCCATGCGGCGCCGTCCACGAGTAGCGGCAGCAGGCGAGCGCCTCTCATGTGCGGCAGCGTAGCAAGAAGTGAATTAGGATAAAAACCAACTTTTCCGATTCAGGTGGATCGCACGATTCGTCGCCCTATCGTGGCGGTTAGCCGCGGAATGGGGGTCTCGGTGGGCCTGCGGGAGTACCTCCGTGTCGCCAGACGCAACCGGTGGCTGCTGGCCGCCTCGCTGGTCCTGTCGCTCGGCGTGGCCCTGCTCGTCAACCTCTACACCACGCCGGTGTACGCCGCCCGGGTCACGTTCTTCTTCTCCACTCCCGGTGGCGGGGCCGGTGACATGCCCGGCGCCTCCATGTTCAGCGGCAGCCGCCTGTCCACCTACGCCGAGCTGCTCACCAGCGACGAGGTCGCCGAGCCGCTCGCGTGGACGCCCGGTGTCGACCTGGACCTGGAGGAGATCCGTGAGTCCATCACCGCTGAGGTCGTCCCGGACACGGTGATCATGAAAGTCGCCGTGGAGGACCGCGACCGCAACCGGACGCTGCTGCTGCTCACCCGGCTCAGCAGCCGCTTCGCCGCCGCGGTGCAGGAGCTGGAGCGGCCGGATCCGGCCGAGCCGTCGTCGGTGAGGGTCACGATCGTCTCCGGCCCGGCGCTGGACGAGGACCCGGTCTCCCCGAACCCCCTCAACAACTTCGCCCTCGCCATGGTCGCCGGCCTGGTGGTCGGCGCGGTCGGCGCGGTCGGCCGGGAGGTGGCCGACAACACCGTCCGCAACGCCGAGGCGCTCCAGGTCCTCACGTCCGCGCCGGTGCTGGCCCGGGTGCCGATGGACCCGGCCGGCCCGTTCGTCTCCCCGAGCGCCTCGCCCCGCACCGAGGCGCTGCGCGAGATCCGTACCCGGGTGCAGTGCGCGGCCGCCACCGGTTCGGTGAAGACCCTCGCGGTGACCAGCGCCGTCCCCGGCGAGGGCCGGTCGGCGACCGCCTGCGGGCTGGCCCTGCTGTTCGCCGAGGCCGGGCAGCGGGTACTGCTCGTCGACGTCGAGCTGCGCCACCCCCGCCTGGCCGCCTTCCTCGGCCGGGAGGACGCGGCCGGGCTGAGCACCGTCCTGGACGGCACGGCGGCGCTGGAGCAGGTGCTGCAGCCCTGGGGCGCCGGGCTGTGGCTGCTGGCCGGCGGCCGGACCCCACCGAACCCGAGCGAGCTGCTCAGCTCACCCCGGATGACGGAGCTGGTCGACGAGGTACGCCGGAGATTCGACGTGGTGATCTTCGACTGCCCGCCGCTGCTCCCGGTCACCGACGCCGCCGTCGTGGCCGCCCGCGCCGACGGCACCCTGCTCGTGGTGCGCGCCCGCCGCACGACGTCGGCGCAGGTCACCGACGCGGTGCGGGCGCTGCACGCGGTCAACGCGACACTGCTCGGCTGCGTGCTCAACATGGTGGCCGGCAAGGGCCCGGACGCCATCCCCACCTACGACACGTACCTGTCCGGCCCGAAGCCGCAGCCGCGCGGCCGGGGCGGCTGGACGATGCAGGTCGCGTGACCCATGCCCGCCCGTGAACGCCTGCGCCTGCGGACACTGCTGCGCAGCGTGCCCGCCGCCGTGCGGCGCGACTACGTCAGCACCCTGGCCGTCCAGTGGTTCGTGCTCGGCGTCGGCCTGCTGCTGTTCCACCTGGTCGCCCGCCGCGGCAGCGTGCACGGATTCGCCTACTACCAGATCGCCCGCGGCATGGTGAGCACGTTCCAGCCGGTCCTGCTCCTCGGGCTCGGCGTCGGCCTGCACCGGTACCTGCCCCGCACCGAGCACACCACCCGCCGCCTCGCCCGGCACGCGCTGTCGGTCGAGGCGGTGCTGGTCACCGTCGTCGGGCTGGCCGGTGTCGCCGCCGGGGACACGATCGCCGCGCTGCTCGGGCTGCCCGGCGGGCGGTCCGCGACGACCGCCGCCCTGATCATGCTGGCCGGCAACTGCCTGTGCACGGTCTCGCTCGCGGCCCTGCGCGGCAACCAGCAGGTGGTCGACGCGAACCTGGTCACCGGACTCGGCTTCGGCCTGATCCCGCTGTGCGCGTTCGCCGCCGCGGACCGGATCGAGGACTTCCTGATCATGCAGGGCACCGGGACCGCCGTGGTCGGCGTGTGGGCGGCCTGGGTCGTGCGGCGGCAGCCGGCCACCGCCGAGAAGACCCCGGAACCCGACGTCCGGACCCTGATCTCGTACGGCGTACGCCGCATGCCCGGCGAATTCGCCCTGCCCGCCCTCTACACCTTCCCGACCTTCGCCGTGGCCGTGCTGATGCCCGGTAGCGCCGAGGCCGGGTACGTCGGGTTCACCACCTCGGCGGTCACCCTGATCTGCTCGGTGTTCGCCATGCTGACCCCGGTGCTGATGCCCCGGCTGAGCCGGCTGTTCCACCGGGCCGGCGAGGACGGCGCCGTGCGGCAGCTGCTGACCGTCCTGCCGCTGATGGCCGGGGTGCTCGCCGCGATCCCCACCGGCCTGATCCTGCTGTTCGCCCCGGTGATGGTGCGCGGGTTCCTCGGCCCCGAGTTCGCCGGAGCCGTCCCGGTGCTGCGCCTCGGTGTGCTCGCCGCGATTCCGCTCGCGATGTTCTACGCGGCCCGCCCGACGATGGACACGCTGCTGGACGCCAAGTTCATGAGCCGGCTGCTGCTCGCGTGCCTCGCCCTGGAATTCGTGGCCACCGCCATCGCCGTGTCGTTCGTCGCCGCACCGCACGCGGCGGTGCTGGGACTGGTGACCGCCGCCACCGCCCTCGGCCTGGACGCGGTCGGGCTCGCCGCCTACGCCGTGCGGCAACCCCGGCGATGACCGTCCGGCCCGAACCCCGCCCCGGTCTGGTCGTCCTGATCGCGTTCGTCGTCACGCTGTCCGGCCGCTTCACCCTGGAACGCGTCGGCCTGGACGTCCCGGTCGTCAACGACGTACGCGTACCCCTGTTCCTGATCCTGGTCCTGGCCCTGGTCCTGGAGGCCCATCACGTCGGCTCGCACCCGGTCGAGGGCGGTCACGCCCTGCTCGGCATCCTGGCGCTGCTGGGCTATCAGGCGCTGTCGGTGCTCTGGGTGCCGGCCGGGGCGGTCACCGGCCCGGCGCTCGGTGACCTGCTCGCCATCACCGGGCTGCTGATCGTCTACTTCAACCTGGCCGCCTGGGACCGCGACCGGGTGACCGCGACGACGCTGAAACTGTTCCACCTCGCCGCCTGGGTCTACTTCCTGGCCGCCGCGTCCGGCCGCGGCCACCACGTGAACGGCCGGTGGGCGGCGCTCGGCGGCGGCCCCAACGTGTTCATCCGCATCATGATCCTCGGCATGATCACCTCGCTCTACCTGTACCTGCGCAGCGGCGAGAAACTGATCTGGCTGGTACCGATCCCGGCGTTCCTGTTCGGCGCGATCGCCTCCGGCTCCCGGGGCGGCATCGTCGCGCTCGGCGTCACCATCGCCGTCGCCCTGCTCGCCATCCGGCCCCGCATCGACGTCGACCGGATCGCGAAACCGCTCGCCCTGGTCGCGGTTCTCGGCACCATCCTGGTGATCACGGCCGGCCCGTCGATCGCCGGATACGTCCAGTCCCGGTTCGTCGAGGCGACCCTCGGGCAGGGGTACGCGTCGTCGCGTGACGTGCTGTTCCAGATGGCGCTGCGGATCTTCCTGCAGCGGCCGATCCTCGGCACCGGCCTGAACGGCTTCCACACCGTCACCGACCTCGGCTTCGGCGAGCGGTACGTGCACAACCTGCCGCTGTCGATCGCGGCCGAGGGCGGGTTCGTCGGCCTGGTGCTGCTGCTGGTGGCGTGGCTGGGCCTGTGGCACGCCTACGCCGCGGTCCCGGTGCGCGAGCGCAGCCTGGAGGCCCGGATCGCCGCCTACTGCGGCATCTTCATCGGCGCCACCAGCCTGTTCTCCGGTGACTACTACGACGCCCGGCTGATGTGGATCCTGCTGCTGCTGGCCGCGGTCCGCCCCGCGCGCGCACCGGTCCGGCTGCCGAGCTGACTCTCGGCCAGCACCCGCTCGAAGTCCTCGAACAGCAGGTCCCGGTCGAAACGGTCGCGCGCCAGGGCGTACGCCGCCGCCCGTGCCGCCCGGCAGGCCTCGCGGTCGCCCAGGAACCCGGCCACCGCGGCGGCCGCGGCCGCGGTGTCGGCCGGCGGCAGGACCAGGCCGGCACCGGTCTCGGTGATCAGGTCGGCGACCCACCCCCCGTGGTTCACCGCGACCGGCCGGCCCGCGGCGAACGCGTCGAACACCTTGTTCGGCGAGTTGGCGCCCAGCTCGGGAACGTCGACGAACACCGACGCCGCCAGGTCGCACGCCCCGAAGAACGCCACCACCCCGGCCTTGCTGACCGGGTCCAGCAGGAACAGATTGCGGTCGAGCACACCGAGTTCGACGGCCAGGTCCCGGACGCCGTCGCGCATCCGGCCGTCGCCGATGACGGCGACCCGCACCTCGGGGTCGATGTCGGCGAGCTGGGCCGCCATCCGGACCAGGTAGTCCACGCCGTTGGCCAGCCCGAGGGTGCCCGCGTAGAGGACCAGCGGCCGGTCGCCGAGCCACGGTGTCTCCCGGCGCAGCACTGCCCCCGCCCGGTCGGCGCCGGCGAACAGTTCCCGGTCGGAGCTGTTCGGCACCACGGTCACCGGGACGTCCGGGAACCGGCGCCGGATACTGGCCGCCATCCCCGGGGACAGCGCGATGACCTGCTCCGAGCGGTGGTACGCCCACGCCTCCAGCCGACCGGCGGCCCAGCGGCTCACCGGCGAGGTCAGCGCGCCCAACGCGATCGGCAGTTCCGGCCACACGTCGCGGACCTCCAGCACCATCGGCACCCGGCGGCGCAGCGCCGCCCAGACGCCGGGGATCGCCACCGTCAGCGGCGTGCTGGTCGCCAGTACCAGATCGTGCCGCAGCCGCCCGGCCACCAGCGCCGACCGGCCGACGAAACCGAGGAACGACCGCAGCCGGCGCCGGTACGACATCGCGTTGCTGTACGGCACCGGCAGCCAGTGCACCACGATCCCGGCCTCCCGGGTGACCCGTGGCCGGTCCGCGTCCGGGTCGCCGGTGATCATGTGCACCTCGTGGCCCCGCTCGACCAGCCGCCGCGCGAACTCGTACGACCGCGTGCCCCCGGACATCGCCGGCGTCTTGAAATACTGATGGATGTACGTGATCCGCACGGAGCCGCCCTCCCTACCTGGCCGGTACGCCCTTGACGATCCGCCCGGCCTCGACGTCGCGGACCACGCAGGCGCCCGCCCCGACCGTCGCGCCGGCACCCACCGACCGGCCCTGCAGCACCGACGCGGTGGTGCCGATCAGCACCGCCCGGCCCAGCGCGCAGTCACCGGAGACCGCCGCGAGCGGATTGACCTGGACGAAGTCCGCCAGCACCGAGTCGTGGCCGACGGTCGCGTTCTGATTGAGATGCACGTGCCGGCCCAGGGTGACGTTCGTGGTGACCCGCGCCCCGGCGAACACCACCACACCGCCGGCCACGTGGTTGTCCAGTCCCACCGTCGCCGCCGGATGCACGACGGTGGCCGCCGGCCGGCCGAGCGGGTCCAGCCGGGCGGCGACCGCGGCGCGCACCCGCGGATCGCCGATCCCGATGACGAAGTGCGCGTCCAGGTCCGCCAGCAGGTCGTTCGGCCCCAGCCAGGCCGCGCCCAGCCGGTCGAGGGCGCGCAGGTTCGGCTCCGACGGGGTGTCGTCGAGAAAGCCCAGCACCTTCCACGGATCGCCGCCGCCGCCGTTGACCGCCGCGAAGATCCCGAAGACCTCCCGCCCGTGACCCCCACATCCCACGATGACCACCGGTTCAGGCACCGCCCACCTCCGTACCGGGTCGCGGTGAACCGGTGAACTGCGGCATCGTCACCGAGCCCGGCGCCGCGACACCGACCCGCCGCAACAGCACCAGTACGGTCCGGGCGCAGATCCGCGCGTTCAGGCCCAGCGAGCGGTGATCGACGTACCAGGTGTCCAGGGCCAGCCGGTCCTCCCAGCTCAGCAGGTTGCGCCCACTCACCTGGGCGAGGCCGGTGACCCCCGGCCGGACCAGATGCCGGCGGGCCTGTTCCGGGGTGTAGAGGTCGAGGTAGTGCATGAGCAGCGGCCGCGGCCCGACCAGGCTCATCTCGCCGCGCAGCACGTTCCAGAACGTCGGGAGCTCGTCCAGGCTGGTCGCCCGCAGCGCCCGGCCCAGGCCGGTCATCCGGTCGGCGTCGCTGATCAGCCCGCGTTCCTCGTCGACGTCGCGCATGGTGCGGAACTTGACCAGGGTGAACGGGCGCCCGTGCCGGCCCGGCCGCTGCTGGCGGAACAGCACCGGCCGGCCGAGCCGGGCGGCGACCAGCACGGCGACCCCGGCCATCACCGGCGCGGTGGCCACCAGCACGCCACCGGCGACGACGACGTCGATCGCCCGCTGCACCACGTCGGTGACGCGGGCCGGCTCCCTCACCGCCGGCCGTCCAGGAACCCGGTGAGGCCGTCGACGACCCGGCCGACCTGGTCGTCGTCGAGGGCCGAACCACCCGGCAGGACGAGACCGTTCGCGAACAGCCGCTCGGCGGCGCCGGTCAGCGCCGACCGGGCCCCCGCGAACAGCGGTTGCAGGTGCATCGGCTTGAAGAGGGGCCGGGTCTCCACCTGTCGCGCCCGCAGATGGACCGCCAGCTCGCGGGCCCGCCAGCCGGTCCGCTCCGGGTCGGCGACGATGCCGGTCAGCCAGCAGTTGCCGGCCGGGTCGTCGCCGGCCAGCAGGCGCACACCGTCGACCGGGGCGAAGATCTCCCGGTACGCGGCGCGCACGGCCCGGCGGCGTTCGATCATCGCGTCCAGGCGGCACAACTGGGCCCGGCCCAGCGCGGCCAGCACGTTGCTCAGTCGGTAGTTGTAGCCGACCTCGGCGTGCTCGTAGTGCTCCGCGGGCAGCCGCGCCTGCCCGGCCAGATACCGTGCCCGGTCGGCCAGCCCGGTGTCGGCGGTGACCAGCATGCCACCACCGGACGTCGTCATGATCTTGTTGCCGTTGAACGAGAACGCCGCCGCCCGCCCGAACGATCCGGCGGGCCGGCCGTCCCGCGCGGCCCCGAGTGATTCCGCGGCGTCCTCGACCACCGGCACGCCGTACCGCTCGCACACCGGCAGGATCCGGCGGTAGTCGGCGCAGGATCCGTAGAGGTCGACGGTGACCACCGCCCGTACCCGTGCACCCTCGGCGTCCAGGGTGGCGAGCAGGCCGGACAGCAGCTCCGCGTCGAGGTTGCCGGTGGCCGGGTCGCAGTCGGCGAACACCGGTACCGCGCCGGTGTACAGCACGGCGTTCGCGGTGGCCGCGAACGTCAGCGTCGGTACGACGACCACGTCACCGGGGCCGGCGCCGACACCCTCCAGAGCCAGATGCAGCGCGGCGGTCCCGGAGTTCACCGCGACCGCGTGCGGCACCCCGGCCCGCTGCGCGATCTCCTCCTCGAACCGGTCGAGATCCGGCCCGGCCGGAGCCACCCAGCCCGAGCGGAGCGCCGCCAGGACGTACTCCTGCTCCAGCTCACCGACGTCGGGACCGGACAGCAGAACGGCCCGAGGCTGCTCCGTACCGACCAGCGCCATCCTCGTACTCCTTCGTACGCCTGCCGTCTCTGTTCGGCAGACGCGCGCTCGCCCTGAGCCGGACCGGGTCGGGAGGGGAACGCCGTACCGGCGGGGTGTCAGCCCAACCGGCGCGCCAGCCAGGAGGCGCAGGCCCGGCCCTGTGCCCGCTGCAACGCGCGCAGGCCGGCAGCGTGCGGCGGCTCGGGGCGGTGACCGGCGTTGAACCAGTAGCCGGTCAGCCCAGCGAGCAGCACGTTCACCTCGTGGGTGGGCGCACCGGCCCATACCGAGGCGGTGAGGATCTGCTCGGGGTCGAGCCCGTCACGGACCAGGTCCGGCATCAGCAGGACCAGGTCGGCCCAACCCGGCGCGGTCCAGCGGTGCGTCCAGTCGAGCAGCCGCAGCCGCCCGTCCCGGCCGTACGCCAGGTTGTCCCGGCGTACGTCCCCGTGGTGCAGGTGGCCGCCGCCGGCCAGCACGGGCCAGTCGGCCTCCAGTCCGGCGAGCCGCAGCGGGTCGAGCCCGGACCACAGTGGCGTCGCGTCGAGGTGGCCGACCTCGATCGTCGGGTTCCCGGTCCGCCCGGCCAGGGCGGTGAGGGTGCCGATCCGGTCGCGGAAGGCGTGGGCGAACGGCTCGGTCTCCGGGAGGCGACACGGATGCGTGCCGGCGGCGAGACGAGACACCAGATCGAGTACGCCCGGCACGTCCCGCCGCGACCACCGCCCGACGTGCCCGCCCGGCAGGCACTCCCACACGACGATCCGCCACCCGCCGACGGTCAGCGCCGCCAGCACGGGCGGTGCCAGTGACCGGTCGGTCAGGGCGGCGTCACAGTCGACGGCGTTGCGCAGCCCTTCGTGCAGCTCCGGGTCGCCGCTCGCCTTCACGAACACGTCGCGTCCGTCGACGAGTGCGATGATGGAGGCGACCGTCGGCGTCCACCCGGCGGGAGCCGGCGTCTCGCGGGCCACCCCGGATCCCAGGGCGTCGCCGAGAGCGGCGATGATGCCCTCCGGAGCATCCGCGAGCCGGGGCCGTGGTGACATGTGCGGGAAGCTATCAACCGGGCACCACGTGAGGCGGTGCCGCGCGTGGGAGGGGACCCGCTGATGCCGTGCCGCATCTTCACCTACGACATCGTCACCGGCGAGCGGTCACTGGTGCACACCAGCACGTCGGTGCACTTCGAGGCGCCCAACTGGACCGCCGCGGACATGCTGATCGTCAACGGCGACGGTCTGCTGTGGGCCCTGCCGGCCGACGGCACCGGCGAGCCGCGGCGGATCCCACTGCACGGGATCCCCGAGATCAACAACGACCACGTCCTGGCCCCCGGCCACGAGACGATCTACCTGTCGGCGAACGACGGGCACCTCTACCGGGCCCCGCTGGCCGGCGGTACCGCCCGGCGGATCACCTTCGACGACACCCGGCGGCACTTCCTGCACGGTGTCAGCCCCGACGGCACGCGACTGGCGTACGTCGGGGTCGACCGGCCGGACTGGTCGACGGCGAGCCTGCTGACCGTGGGCGTCGACGGCACCGGCACCACCCGGGTCACGCCGGTGGGCGGTGTGGACGACGGCCCGGAGTACACCCCGGACGGCGCGTGGCTCCACTTCAACACCGAGCGGTTCTCCCCGGGCCATGCCCAGATCGCCCGGATCCGGCCCGACGGCAGCGACCTCCAGCAGCTTACCGACGACGAACGGGTCAACTGGTTCCCGCACTTCGCCCCGGACGGGCGGCACGCGGTCCACCTGAGTTACCCGCCCGGTACCCGCGGCCACCCCGGTGACCTGCCGGTCGAGCTGCGCCTGGTCGAGGGCGACGACTGGCGGTCACCGCGGACGGTCGTGGCCCTGCACGGCGGCCAGGGCACGATCAACGTCAACAGCTGGTCTACCGACTCCCGCCGGTTCGCGTACGTGGACTATCCCGCGACGCGATGATCACCCGGTTGCCGTCCGGGTCGGCGACCGTCGCCATCCGCTCACCCCACGGCTGGTCCACCGGCTCCTCGATCACCTCGGCCCCGCCGGCGCGCAGCCGCTCGACGCCGGCATCGCAGTCCCCGGTGTAGACCCACAGGGTGATCCGGTCGTTGGCCAGCGGTCCGGGCTCCTGCTGCCGGCCGATCCCGAGAGAGGAGCGGCCCAGGTCCAGGGCCACGTAGACCGGCTCGCCCTCGGGCGGGAACCGGTAGGTCACCGCACCGCCCATCAGGTCACGCCAGAAACGCAGCGACCGTTCCAGGTCCGGTGTCGTCAGGATCGGGAACATCTCGTCGAACATCGTCTTCTCCTTCGCCACGCGATAATGTCCGGGTGTCGCTAACCCTTGACGAGGCTCGGGCCCGTGCCGCCGTGTTGTCCGGGATCTCCTACGATCTCGCCCTCGACGTCACCTCGCCGGAGGATTTCCGCAGTCGCACCGTCATCCGGTTCACCACCACCGGCGGCGGCACCTTCCTCGAGCTGCACCGGGCCGGGAAGCTCGACGTCACCCTCGACGGATCGACCATCACCCCGGTGTACGACGGTAGCCGCATCCCGCTCGACGACCTCGCCCCCGGAAGGCACGAGGTCGTCGTCGACGCCCGGCTGCGCTACGTGACCGACGGCGAGGGCCTGCACACCTTCACCGACCCGGCCGACGGCGAGCGTTATGTCGGCGGTTACCTCGGCCTCGACATCACCCAGCGCCTGTTCGCCTGCTTCGACCAGCTCGACCTGAAGGCCCCGATCACCCTGACCGTCGAGGCCGACCCGGCGTGGACGGTGCTGTCCAACGGCCTGGCGACCGGGCCGGGCACGTTCGCGCCGACGCCGCCGATCGCCTGCGACCTGTTCGTCGTCGCGGCGGGCCCGTTCCACTCGGTGCGCTGGGAGCACGCCGGCCTGCCGATGGGCTGGCACGCGCGCCGCTCGCTGGCCGCCGAACTCGACCGCGACGCCGCCGAACTGCGCCGCGTCACCGAGATCTGCTACGACCACTTCGGCCGGATCTTCACCGAGCCGTTCCCGTTCGGCTCCTACGACCAGGTCTTCGTCCCCGAACTCAACTGGGGCGCCCAGGAGAACCCGGGGTGTGTCACCTTCAACGAGTTCCTGCTGCCCCGCGGGCGGGTCACCGACGACGACCGCCGGCGCCGCGCGATGGTGATCGCCCACGAGATGTCGCACATGTGGTTCGGCGACCTGGTGTCCCCGGTGTGGTGGGAGGACGCCTGGCTCAACGAGTCGTTCGCCGACTACATGGGCTTCGAGGTCGCCGAGACCGCCGCCGGATACACCGGGACCAGGGTGTCCTTCGAGGCGGTCCACAAACCCGGTGCCTACGACGCCGACCGGCGCCGGTCCACCCATGCGGTGGCCCCGGCGAGTGAGCAGGTGCCGGACGTCGCGACCGCCACGACCATCTTCGACCAGATCTCGTACGGCAAGGGCAACGCCGCCCTCCGCCAGCTGGTGACGTGGCTGGGGGAGGAGGACTTCCTGGCCGGCGTCAACGCGTACCTGACCGCGCACCGGTTCGGCAACGCCACCCTCGAGGACCTGCTGTCCGCCCTCGACGCCGCCTCCCCGCGCGACGTCCGCGGCTGGGCGGAGGTGTGGCTGCGCCGGCCCGGTCACGACACGATCCGGGTCACCCGCCGTGACGGTGTCCCCGTGCTGACCCGGGACGGTGTCCGGCCGCACCGGTTCACCGTCACGGCGTACACCCCGGACCTGGAACCGGCCGGCTCGCGCCTGATCGACCTCGGCGACGAACCGCTGGCCCTGCCGGACTGGTCCGGCCTGATCGTGGTACCCAACGCCCACGGCGAGACCTTCGCCCGCCTCGACCTGGACCCGCGGTCGCTCGACGCCCTGACCGGCGGCCTGACCGGCGTACCGGACCCGCTGGTGCGGGCCGTGCTGTGGCCGGCGCTGCTCGATCGTGATCCGCTGCGGCTGCTCGCCGGACAGCTTCCGCACGAGCCGTCGCCGACGCTGATCACCGCCGCCCTCGCCCGCACCCGTGACCATCTGATCCGCCGCCGGCTGCCGGCCGCCGACGTGCCGGGTGCCCTCGCGGTGATCGCCGCGGCCTGCGCTCCCGCCGCCGGCCAGGACGAACAACGGGCGGTCGCCCTCACCGGCGGCCTGGCCTGGTCGACCACCGACACCGATCTGCTGCGGCGCTGGCTGGCCGCCGACGCCACCGACCACGGCCTCACCCTGGACCCGCACGTCCGCTGGGCGCTGCTGCACCGCCTCGCCGAACTGGGCGGCATCGAGGCCCCGCAGATCGAGGCCGAACAACAGCGCGACGGCACCGCCGACGGTGTGCTCGGCGCCCTGACCGTCCTGGCCGCCCGTCCGACCGCGTCGGCGAAGGCACAGGCGTGGGCGGCGATGACCGAGGATCCCGGCATCTCGGGGCGCCGCTTCCGGGCGCTGGCCGCCGGGTTCTGGTCGCCGTCGCAGCGGGAGCTGGTCGCCCCGTACATCCCGGCCTACGTCGCCGCCGCACCCACCCTGGCCGGGCGGGGGTCGGCGTTCGCCGCCGAGGTCGGCCGCGCCTTCCCGGCCCTGGCTCTGACAGACGACGAACACGATCGGGTACGCGACGCGCTGCGCTCCGACGTCCCGACCGTCCTGAAGCGCCACTGGAACGACGAACTCGACGACCGCACCGGCCACTGACCGCGGACCACCGCACGGCGCGCATTGACGGGCGTGCAGCCGCGTCCTAACGTCACCGGCACCGTTCCTCCTCCTCCACATCCCCCTGTGAGGATCCATGAAACGATTCATCCCCCGGATCGTCGCCGTCCTGGCGGTCGTGCTCGTCGCGGTGCCGGCCCACGCCGCCGCGCCGGCCGTCGTGCACGGCTCGACCACCGTCCTGACCACCAGCGGCCGGACCGCCCTGACCTACACCGGCTACATGAACGGCGAGTCCTTCCAGCAGGACGGCATCGTCACCTTCAACGGCTGGCAGTACGCCGCCTTCTGGGACCAGAGCGGATACGTCAATCTGTCCCGCCGCCAGGTGCCGTCCGGGCCGTGGTCGAACCTGCGGCTCACCGACTACGTCACCACCTCGACCGACTCGCACAACACCATCAGCATCGGGATCGCCCCGTCGGACGGCACCATCCACCTGGCCTTCGACACGCATTCCTCGCAGTTGCGCTACCGCAGGTCGGTCGCCGGACTGGCCACCTCGCCGGCCGGCGCCGCCTGGTCCACCGGCAGTTTCGGGACCGTGCAGACCCGGCTGACCGGCACGGGCATGGACGTCGTCACCTATCCGCAGTTCTTCGCCCACCCGGACGGCACGCTGCAGCTGGCGATCCGCACCGGCTACAGCGGCACAGGAGACGAGGTGCTCTACGAGTACCGGCCGGGCGTCTGGACGTACGTCGGGGAGTTCATCGACGGCACCACCGCCGGCAACAACGCCTACCTGTTCGGCATCGAGTACGACAACGCCGACCCCGCCACCCCGCTGCTGCATGTCACGTGGACGGTCCGGGAGACCTCCAACGCCAGTACCAACCACGACCTGTTCTACGCCTACAGCCGGGACAAGGGGCGTACCTGGCGCAACAACGCCGGCTCGGTGGTCGCGACCACCGGCTCCAGCCCGTTGCGGTCGGACGCCGCGGGCCTCAGGGTGTGGGGCATCGGCCAGAACCGTGGACTGATCAATCAGGAGTCGCAGGTCGTCGACGCGGCCGGGGTCGTGCACGTGCTCGCCTCGCACCTGCCCGCGTCGGCCGCCGACAACGGCGATTTCACGGCGGCCCGGGAGAAGGCCGTGCTGGTGCACTACCGGCGGGACAAGGCGAGCAAGGTGTGGCGGCAGACGTACACGCCGTTCCTGGAGCGGTCGGCCCGCGGTGACATCGCCGTCGACTCCCGCGACAACCTGTACGTGGTGAGCGGTGACTCCAGCACCCGCAAGCTGCACATCCAGACGGCCTCGAAGGCCTCCGGCTGGACCGACTGGGTGATCCGCTACACGTCTCCGGCGATCTACTACAGCGACCCGCTGATCGACCACCAGCGGCTCAAGGGGCAGAACGTCCTGAGCTTCTTCGCGCCCCGCTACGGCGGGAGTCAGATCGACGTGCAGGACTGGACGGTGACCGGCGGCTAGAGCGATCACATCCAATGCTGACGATGAGCCGAAGGAGCGGCAACCGGAAACGGGTTGCCGCTCCTTCGTTTCACCTGCGGGAAATCGTTATCCCTCATGACTGCGGAAGGTCGGGCGGTGAAGGCTTGACACATGCTTTGTTATCGATAACATTTTGCGCGTAACACAGGCGTAACTCCCCGTTCCCTCCCGCCTGACCCACAGGAGACACCCCCATGCTCCCTGTCACCCGTCGCAGCATCCTCGGCGCCGCAGCCGGCGGAGCCGTCCTCTCGATGGTGCCCACCGCCGGCCCCGCCGCCGCCGCCGAGACCGGCGTCTCGGCCTACGCGTTCCCGCTCGGCCAGGTGCGCCTGACCGCCGGCCGGCTCATGGACAACCAGACCCGCACGCTCAACTACCTGCGGTTCGTCGACGTCAACCGGCTGCTGTACGTCTTCCGCGCCAACCACGGCCAGTCCACCGGCGGCGCCGCGGCCAACGGTGGCTGGGACGCGCCGAGCTTCCCGTTCCGCAGCCACGTGCAGGGCCACTTCCTGACCGCGTGGGCGCAGGCGTGGGCCGTCCTCGGGGACACCGTCTGCCGGGACAAGGCCACCTACATGGTCGCCGAACTGGCGAAGTGCCAGGCGTCGAACGGGTACCTGTCCGGGTTCCCGGAGTCCGACATCACCGCGGTCCACAACCGCACGCTCAGCAACGGCAACGTGCCGTACTACTGCATCCACAAGACGCTGGCCGGCCTGCTGGACGTGTGGCGCCTGATCGGCAGCACCCAGGCCCGCGACGTGGTGCTCAGGCTGGCGGCGTGGGTCGACACCCGTACCGCCGCGTTGTCGGCCTCGCAGATGCAGGCCATGCTGCAGACCGAGTTCGGTGGCATGAACGCCGTCCTCACCGACCTGTACCAGCAGACCGGCGACGCACGTTGGCTGACCGTCGCCCGCCGTTTCGACCACGCGGCCGTCTTCGACCCGCTCGCGGCCGGCACCGACAGCCTCAACGGCCTGCACGCCAACACGCAGGTACCGAAGTGGATCGGCGCGGCCCGCGAGTACAAGGCCACCGGCACCACCCGCTACCGCGACATCGCCCGCAACGCCTGGAACCTCACGGTCGGCGCGCACACGTACGCGATCGGCGGCAACAGCCAGGCCGAGCACTTCCGGCCGCCCAACGCCATCGCCGGGTACCTGACCAACGACACCTGCGAGCACTGCAACACCGTCAACATGCTGCGCCTGACCAACGAGCTGTGGGTGACCGAACCGGACCGGGCCGCCTACTTCGACTACTACGAGCAGGCCCTGCTCAACCACGTGCTCGGCGCGCAGAACCGGAACGACGACCACGGTCACGTCACCTACTTCACGCCGCTGCGCCCGGGCGGCCGCCGCGGCGTCGGCCCGGCCTGGGGCGGTGGCACCTGGAGCACCGATTACGGCACCTTCTGGTGCTGCCAGGGCACCGGGGTCGAGGTCAACACCCGGCTCGCCGAGTCGATCTACTTCTACAACGGAACCACCCTGACCGTGAACCTGTTCGCGCCGTCGGTTCTCAACTGGACCCAGCGCGGCATCACCGTCACCCAGACCACCACGTTCCCGGCAGGCGACACGTCGACGCTGCGGCTGACCGGGACGATGAGCGGCTCGTGGAGCATCCGGGTCCGGATCCCGTCGTGGACCAGCGGCGCGAGCATCACCGTCAACGGCACCGCGGTCACCACCAGTGCGCCGGGCAGCTACACCACGATCACCCGCACCTGGGCGGCCGGCGACACGATCGTCGTGCGCCTGCCGATGCGGATCGTGCTGCGGTCGGCCAACGACAACCCCGGACTGCAGGCCATCACGTACGGGCCGACCGTGCTGGCCGGCAACTACGGCGACACGGCGCTCACCTCGCCGCCGTCACTGACGGTCTCGTCGGTCACCCGGACCACCGCCACGGCCAACGGCGCGGCCGTCAACCTGGTCCCGTTCTACGACGCGCACGGCGTCAACTACAACGTCTACTGGCTGACCACGCCCACGTACAAGCTGGTCAACAATGCCACCGGCCTGGTCCTCGGCGTCAAGGACATGTCGGTGGCCAACGGCGGCCTCGCCGTGACGTGGGGTGACACCGGCACGCTGGACCAGCGGTGGACGCGCATCACCGACGGCACCGCGGTCCGGTTCCGCAACGTCAACAGCGGCCGGGTCCTCGGCGTGCAGGACATGTCGACCGCCGACAACGCCGTGGTCATGCAGTGGGACGACAACGGGACGGCCGACCACCGCTGGACCCTCGTGGACCAGGGCAACGGCGTCTACAAGATCCGCAACGTGAACAGCGGCAAGCTGCTCGCGGTCCTGAACGGCGGCCCGGCGTGGGGCGTCCAGGTCGTCCAGGAGTCCGACAACGGCTCCGCCGACAACCTCTGGCGCCTGACGGCCGTCTGAGAATCCTCGGAGGCCGGGCCCGCGACCGTCGGCCGTGGCCCGGCCCCCGCATTCCGGCGCACCACCACGCCGGCCGGTGGGCGGCGGCCGCGGCTGACACCGCGCCGACACCTGGCGGCTGTCACCATGTCGGGATGCGCGTGCTGGTGGTGGAGGACTTCGAGATCCTGGCCCGGACCATCGGTGTCGGCCTGCGCCGGGCCGGGATGGCCGCCGACGTCGTCGGGGACGGCGACGGCGCGCTGGAGCGGCTGGCCGTCAACCGCTACGACGTGGTCGTCCTCGACCGGGACCTGCCCGGCACCCACGGTGACGACGTGTGCCGGCGCATCGTCGCCGATCATCAGCAGTGCCGGGTGCTGATGCTCACCGCCTCCGGCACGGTCCGCGACCGGGTCGACGGGCTGGGCCTGGGCGCCGACGACTACCTGCCGAAACCGTTCGACTTCGACGAGCTGGTCGCCCGCGTCCGGGCGCTCGGCCGGCGCCCGGCGGTCCTGGTCCCACCGATCCTGGAGTACGGCGATCTGACGCTCGACACCGGCCGCCGCACCGCCGTCCGCGCCGGGCGCCGTCTCGACCTCAGCCCCAAGGAACTGGCCGTGCTGGAGTGCCTGCTGGCCGCCGGCGGACGGGCGGTGCCCGCCGAGGAACTGCTGGAACGGGTGTGGGACGAGGCCGCCGACCCGTTCACCACGGCGGTGAAGACCACGATCCGGCGGCTGCGAACGAAGCTCGGCGATCCACCGGTGGTGCACACCGTGCGTGAGGGCGGCTACCGGATCGGCGAGCCGTGACCCGCCGGCGGCTGACGCTGCGCAGCCAGCTCACTCTGCTCTACGCCGTCCCGTTCACCCTCACCGGCACCGTCCTGGTGACGGTGTCGCTGCTGGCCGGGCGCGAGTCGGTGCCCGCCGGGGCCGGCCCGCCACCGGCACCCGACCCGGCGGGCACCGGGTTTCCGGTGGGGCCCTGGGCGGTGCTGATGGCCGTACTCGTGCTGGTGTCCCTGATCCTCGGCCGACTGGTCGCCGATCGCTTCCTGCGGCCGGTGCGCGCCATCACCGCGACCGCCCGTGACATCTCGGCCAGCGACCTGCACCGGCGGCTCGGCGACATCGGCGGCTCCGACGAGTTCGCCGAGCTGGCGGCCACCCTGGACGACCTGTTCCAGCGCCTGGAGACGGCGTTCGCCGCGCAGCGGCAGTTCATCGCGAACGCGTCGCACGAACTGCGGACCCCGTTGACCGCCGAGCGTGCGCTGCTCCAGGTCGCCCTCGCCGATCCCGGGATCACCGTCGGTTCGCTCCAGGAGGCGTGCCGCGAGGTGCTGCAGCTCGGCGCCGCCCAGGAGCGGCTTCTCGAAGCGCTGTTCGCCCTGGCCAGCGGCGAGCAGGGGGTCGAGGGCCGGCAGCCGTGCGACCTGGCCGACCTGACCCGTGCGGTGCTGCGCTCCCGGCCGTCCACCGGGCTCACCGTCGAGACCCGGCTGGATCCGGCGCCGGTCGCCGCGGACCCGCGACTGGTGCGGAGCCTGATCGCGAACCTGGTCGACAACGCCGTACGCCATAACGTGCCCGGTGGCCGGATCGAGGTGGCGACCGGGGCGGCCGGTGGCGCGGCCCGGCTGGTGGTCCGCAACTCCGGGCCGGTCGTCCCACCGGCCGAGGTGGACCGGCTGTTCGAGCCGTTCCAGCAGCTGCACCGGGAGCGGACCCGGCACGGCGACGGCCACGGGCTGGGCCTCGCGATCGTCCGGGCGATCACCACCGCGCACCATGCCGCGCTGGTGGTGACCGCCCCGGAGGCCGGGGGCCTCGACATCACCGTCACGTTCCCCTGACCGCTCTCAGGCGTCCCGCAGCCGGAACGACACCCCGCCGGCCAGCAACGACCCGGCCGCCCAGAGGGCCAGCACCCCGAGCCCGTCCCACGGCGCGACCGGCTGGTCGGCGACGTCCCGGGTCGCCTGGATCGCCAGGCCCGCACTCATCGGCGCGATCCGCTTCAGGTCCGTGCGGACCTCCGGGTCGGGAACCATCTGGGCGACGACGGTGAACACGTAGAGCAGACCGAGAACGACACCGATGGCGGCGGCCGTGTCCCGCACGGCGAAGGCCACGCCGACGGTGAGCAGACCGATCAGGATCAGATAGAGCACCGAGCCGTACGCCGCCCGCAGCACCGCCTCCCCACCCAGCGCCAGTCCCGGCCGGATCTCGCGGCCCACCAGCAGGCTCACCGCCACCGACACCGCACCGGACACGGCCACCACCCCCGCCACGACGACCGCCTTGGCTGCCGGCACGGTGATCCGGCGGGGTGTCGCCGTCAGCGTCGTGTGGATCATGTCGGTCCGGTACTCACCGCCCACCGTCAGCGCCGCGATGATCGCCACGACCGCCTGGCCGAGCTGTACCCCGGTCAGGCTGTACTCGGCCAGGTCGCCGGTGCGCACCGAAGCGATCGTCGCCGCCCCACCGGCGACGGTCACCACCACGACCGCCGTCAGCAGCCAGAGATTTCCCGGAGCGGTACGGAACTTCGTCCACTCCGCACGCAGGGCGTTCACGCGTCCCGCCGGCGCAGCAGTACGGCCGCCCCGGCCAGTGCGGCCGCCGCCCACAGGCACAGCACCCCGAACCCCGCCCACCACGGCAGCGGAAAGTACCCGTTCGCCGGCGTGTACAGGTTCTCCACCTGGTGGTACTGCTTCGCGCTCTGCTGCACCGCGAACGCCGCCGCCGGCGTGACCCGCAGCAGCCACTGTGCCGCGGCCGCCGGCAGCACGGTCATCGCCAGCAGATAGGGGAGCACGGTCAGCCCGACCACCGCGCTGATCGCCACGGCGCTGCGCCGCAGCATCGTGCCGATCCCGAGAGCCAGCACGGCCGCGACCGCGAGCAGTGCCGCCGTCCCGGCGATCACCCGGACCTCGGTGAGCAGGGTGGCCGGCAGCACGTACACCCCGTTGCCGACCAGCAGCCGCCGGCCGGCCACGACCACGGCGGCGGCGCTGACCAGCCCCACCCCGAACGTCACCGCGGCGAGCACCGCGGCCTTGCCCAGCAGCACCCGGCCCCGGGCCGGGGTGGCCGTGAGAGTCGTACGGATCAGGCCCCGCCGGTACTCACCGGTCATGAACGCCGCCCCGACGACCACCACCAGCACCAGCCCGGCGAACGTGCCGAGCAGCGTCTGCGTGATCGACACCCCGAGCCCGGCCGCCCCCACTACGACCGGCCCGATGTCACCCGAACCGGTCAGCGTGACACCCGTTCCGTCGGGCCGATGACTTCCGTCGGCGCCGATGCCCTCACCGGTCCACCCGTCGGCGCCGCCGCTGATGCCGTCGAACGTCGCCGTCACGAGCGTCGGCCCGCTGGAACTGCCGGCGAGCCCGGTCGCCTCGACGAACTGCGGCGACGTGGCGAACAGGCCGATCTCCACGGTCGCCGGCAGTCCGGCCAGTTCCACCGACGCGACCGTGTTCCAGTGCACGCCGTCCGCGGACTCGGCACCGGTGACCACGTCCCCGGCCCGGGTCAGCCGCAGCCAGCGCGGCGCCGGCGCACCGGCGGTACCCGGCTGCCCGGCCCGGTCGTGGACGAAGTTGTGCTGCATCCGCACTCCGTGGCCGCCGGTGACCATCACCGCCGCGTACGCCGACCCGCGGCGCGTACCGTCCTTGATGATCAGACCGGCCTTCGCCCACGGCGCCAGGCCGTCACGCATGTCCTCGCCGGCGGCCGGGCCGGCGGCGCGCCCGCCGCCGTCGTCGCGGTCGCCCTCGTCCGCCGGGATGTCCGGCACCCGCCCGGTCATCGCCGTCAGCCGGGCGGTGATGCCGCCGTCGCCGGTGAGCGGCCGGTGCAGCAGGTAGAAGCTGTCGCGCACCTCCTCGCCCTCCGGTCCGACCGGCTGCCGGCAGGTCTGCTCCGTGCAGGTCCCGGACATCGGCGACAACCCGAGGCCGAGGATCACCCCACCCGCGACGATCATCGCGATGACAAAACCGCGGACGGTACGGAACTTCGTCCACTCGGTCCTCATCGCGCCGTCTCCGACGCCCGGAACTCGACGGCCTCGCGGGTCAGTTCCAGGTAGGCGTCCTCCAGCGACGCCCGGTGCACCGCCACCTCGGAGAACGGCACCGCCCGCGCGCTCAGTGCCGCGATCACCCGGTCCGACGCCAGCCCCGACACGGTCACCGTGTCGTGGCCGGCGTCGGTCACCGTGCCGCCCGCGGCCCGCAGCACGTCGGCCGCCCCGCTCCCGCCGGTGCGCACCGTGACCCGGCCACCGGACGCCGACCGCAGCAGCTCGGCCACCGCCATGTCGGCGATCACCCGGCCCCGGCCCACGATCACCACCTGGTTCGCGCAGTCCTGCAGCTCGCTCATCAGATGGCTGGACACCAGCACGGCCCGCCCCTGCCCGGCCAGGGACCGCAGGAAGCCGCGCATCCAGATGATGCCCTCCGGGTCCATGCCGTTGAACGGTTCGTCCAGCATCAGCGTCGGCGGGTCGCCGAGCAGGGCCGCGGCGATTCCCAGCCGCTGCCGCATGCCGAGCGAGAACCCGCCGGCCGCCCGGCGGGCCACCTGCCGCAACCCGGCCTGTTCGAGGACCTCGTCGACCCGGGCCGCGCCCAGTCCCTGCGACCGGGCGATCCACAGCAGGTGGTTGCGGGCGGACCGGCTCGGTTGCAGTGCCGCTGCGTCCAGCAGCGGGCCGAGGTGGCACAGCGGCCGCCGCAGGGCCCGATAGGGGCGCCCGCCGACCAGGGCCGTCCCGGCGTCCGGCCGGTCCAGTCCCAGGATCACCCGCATGGTGGTGGACTTGCCGGCCCCGTTCGGCCCGATGAACCCGGTGATCTGCCCCGCCCGGACGCCGAACGACATCCCGTCCAGCGCCTGCGCCGACCCGAAGCGTTTCCGCAACCCGTCGACGACGATCGTCGTCTCACTCATGTTCCGGTCCTCGACTCTCTCGATGGATTCAGTGCCGGAATCCGTTGTAGAGGGCGACCGGTGTCAGCCCGGTGTCAGAGCCGCGCGGCCCCGGCACGCCGGCCGTGGGCCCCGCCGGTGTGACCGCTGGTCACGACGATGATCTGTTCCGGTCCGTGCGGACCCGTCACTGCCCCGCCGCGCCGACGATCCGATCCGGGGCGTGCGGCCATCCGGGTATCCCCCGCACGGCCGAAAAGCCGCGATGACCGCGGTGGACGAGCACGGCGGAACGTACGTTACGTATATGGGCCTATCCGGTCACCCACCGTAAGAATCTGAGGGTCGCCATGCTGCACACCGTCGCCACCGGAACCGCGCTGCTCGTCTCCCTGGCCGCCACCGCGGCCGTACCGTCGTCGTCCTCGGCGTCCGCGCCGACACCCCGCCGGGTCGCCGTCGAGATCGTCTCCGCCAACGGCTCCGGCTGCCCCGCCGGCAGCACCCGCGTGTCGGCATCGCCCGGCGGCAAGTCCTTCAAGATCGCCTACAACGAGTTCACCGCCTCGACCGGCCCCGGCGCGGCGGTCCTCGACTTCCGCAAGAACTGCCAGCTCGCCCTCGACGTCTCCCTCCCCAAAGGCTGGACCTGGGCGATCTCCCGGGTCGTCGGCACCGGCTCGGCGAACCTGCGCGACGGCGCGACCGGCATGCAGGCCGCCTCCTACTACTGGAGCGGCCACAGCGCCACCGGCGGCCGGATCGTCAACAGGTTCACCGGCCCGGTCAGCGGCGGCTGGCAGCGCAGCAACAGGATCGCCAAGAAGCGGCTGGAGTACCTGCCGTGCGGCGAGCGGCGCCACCTCAACGTCAACTTCGAGTTGAGAGTGCAGGCCGGCTCCTCCACCGGCACCAACTGGCTGGCCATGGACTCCACCAGCAGCTCCGACTTCCACGTCGTCTGGAAGAGGTGCTGACCCGATCCGTGCGCGACGTCCGCCCGGCCGTCGACGGTGACCCGGTCTGCGTCGTCGTCGCGCTGGTCGCCCCGGCTGCTGACGTCGTACCCTGACGGCATGAGCAACCCCGACACCGACGGCAGGCCGTTCGTCGACGTGCTCGCCGAGAACGGCCGGCCCGTCAGCACCGAGGGCCTCGACCGGGCCCGCCGATCCCTGGCCGACGCCCGGGCCCGCCGCGACCCGAACGCCCGGGCCGCCCTGATCGAGCGCCTCCGCGCCGCGTGACCGATCGGCCCGGCCCCCGCACCGTCGCCCTGATCCTCGACACCAGCGCCATCGCCGGCTTCGCCCGCGGCAGCCTCGCCGTCGGCGAACTCCTGGCCGAGATCGACATCGAGGGCGGCCGTGTGCTCGTCCCGCTGCCCTGCCTGGTCGAGGCGGCCGCCCTGATCACCGAGGACGAACTCGGCTGGCTGGACATCCTGCTCGGCCACGCCGCCGCCCAGCTGGTCGTCGACGACCCGGCCGACTGGCGGATGGTCGCCGGCCTGCACCGGGTCGTCGGCAGCTACCCGCACGCGCTGGCCGCCTGGCTGGCCCTGGAGTACGGCGCCGACGTGATGACCCGCAACCCGCACCTGTACGCGGCCCTCGGCGGCGGCGGCATAACGCTGCCCTTCGACGACTGACGCCGGCCGCGCCGCCGGTGTCGCGGCCCCTCCACGCCGGCCCGGCCGGGGCGCGGATCGCCCGGGCCGAACCAGTAGCCGACCGTCGGGGCCTGGGCGGGCGCCCATCGCCGTCGGCGGCGACCAATGCGACGTCCCCGGCGCCGCGGCGACCCCGGCCGCCCCTGTCATCTGTTGCGCGCAAGCGGACTCCTCACGGGTGGTGACGAGCTACCGAGAGCCGAGCGCGCGTTGTCTGCGGCACGAGAGATGACATGCATCGGCCGTCGCGGTCGGTGAGTTGAGTCGAGGTTTCACTCTTCAGGGGACTTGACGCCCGGGGAAAGCGGAGGCCTCCTCAGCTCAGACGCAGGTTTCCCTGCGCTGGACATCGATGGTCACGGAGCTTGAGGAGGTCCCGAATGTCGATCGTAGGCGGGTTGGACATCCACCGGAAGCAGCTGACATTCGACTGGGTCGACGACCAAAACGGAAAGTGGGAACGCGGCCGGATCGC
>NZ_QGGR01000007.1 GCF_003148685.1 Actinoplanes xinjiangensis
GGGACGTGAACGCGGCCCGCAACATTCTGGCCGCCGGGCTGGCGGTGACGGCCTGTGGAGCTGATGCAAGACCTCAACGGGGAACCACCTCCCGGGCGGGCGATCGGCGATGAAGCAGGAACGACTCTGGGGCGACCCAGTGGAATCCCCGTCCCTTCAGGGCGGGGAGATGTCAAGTGGGTGATCCATGCCCGGTTCGGGGTGGGGTCAATCGGATCGCCTCGGCCCGGCGGTCGCGCCGCGGCCGGGACGTGGCACTCTGCTCGCGGGGTGGCCCGGGGGCGGGGTGGCTGCGGTCGATGGGGTGTGGCTCGTACCCCGGTTGCGATGTTGATTTGAATCGTGCTTCACTCCTTTCCTTCAGTTGAATCCGGATTCAGAGTTTGGGGGTCTCCGGATGCCATACCGGCCGACCGCGTTGACCAGGCAGAACGCGCTGGACAAGCGAGACGGGTTCCTGCGTGCGGCCCGAGGGCTGGTGGCCGCCGACGGCTTCAAGGCCGCCACCGTCGCCGCGATCGCCGCCCGGTGCCAGGCCAGCGTCGGCTCGGTCTACTCGTATTTCGACAGCCGCGACCGCCTGCTCGCCGAAGTGTTCCGCAGTGCCGCAACTCACGAGATCGACCTGGTCCGCGCGGCCGTGTCGGACGCCGGGCAGCAGGCCTCGGAGCGGATCGGCGAGCTGATCCGGATCTTCAGCGGGCGGGCGCTGCACGGCCGGCGGATGGCCTGGGCGCTGCTGTTCGAGCCGGTCAGCCCGGTCGTCGAGGCGGAGCGGCTGGTCTATCGCAGCTCCTACACCGACATCGGCGAGCAGATCATCCGGGACGGGCTGGCCAGCGGGGCGTTCGTGCCGCAGGACGCCCGGCTCGCGTCGTCGGCGGTGATGGGTGCGGTGTCCGAGGCCCTGGTCGGGTGGATCCGGCCGGACAGCCCGGAGCCGTCCGCCGGTGAGCTGGAGAGCGTGATCGAGGGGATCCGGTCGTTCTGCTTCCGGGCCCTCGGAGTGTCGTCTACGGGGGGAATCCGATGACCGTGTCGCCGACCTTGGCCACCGCACAACAGGTGCTCGCCGACCAGTCCGTCACCCGGATGCTGGGGACCCGTCTCGTCGCCTTCGGCCGGGGCAGCGCCGTCGTCGAACTCGACATCCGGCCGGACATCAGCAACCACCACGGCGCCGTGCACGGCGGCATCGTCGCCTACGCCGCGGACACCGCGATCGCGTTCGCCGGCGGGGCGGCCCTCGGGCCCGACGTCGTCACGTCCGGTCTGACGATCGACTATCTCGGGCCGGCGCGGGGCCGGACCTTGCGGGCGACCGGCACGGTTCTGCAGGCCGAAGGGCGGCGGGCCGCCTGCCGGTGCGAGCTGCACGCGGTCGCCGAGGACGGCAGCACGACCCTGGTGGCCGTGGCGCAGGGCACGATCATCGCGCCCGTCGCATCCGCCGTCGTCCGGGCGCCGGTGACCCGGGGCCGTCGCGGGCCCACCGTCCAGGAGGTGCTCACCGCACGCCGGCGCACCGGGAGCAACGACGACGGCGCCACCGTCGCGCTGGTCATCGAGGGTGGCGGCATGCGCGGCATCGTGTCCGCCGCGATGGCCGCGGCGATCGAGGAGGAGGGCTTCCTCGACGCGGTGGACCTGATCGTCGGCACCTCGGCGGGCGCGGTCAACGCCACCGCGGTGGCGGTCGGCGCGGCCGGCCCGATGGCCGACTCGTACGCCGAGATCTTCTCCTCACCCGAGTTCATCGACATGCGCCGGTTCGTCCGCGGGCGGCCGGTGATCGACGGGCCTCTGCTGGTGCAGCGGGTCGATGAACTGTTCGGCTTCGGGTCGCTGGCCGGCACCGCCCAGGCCGAGAGACTCGTCATGGTGGCCACCGACGTGGCGACCGGCCGGGCCGAGGCACTCACCGACTTCACCGACCGGGACGACCTGGTCGGCTGCCTGCACGCGTCCGGCCTGCTGCCGCTGCTCGCCGGTGACCCGGTCGAGCTGCGCGGCCGCCGCTGGCTCGACGGCGGCATCGTCGAGGCGGTACCGGTCCTCACCGCGGCGGCGCGCGGCGCCACCCACGCGATCGTGCTGGCCACCCGGCCGCCCGGCACCCAGCCGGTCTACGGTGCCGCCGACGTGGTGGTCGAACGCTACCTGCGCCGGCTCAACCCGGAGCTGGCCGCCGCCTACCGGGGCCGGCCGCACCGCTACCGGGAGACGTTGCAGCAGGTCCGCGACGGCTGGTCACACGGGCTGAGCACCCTGTGCCTGGCCCCGCGCATCGACGACCCGCTGCCGGGCCGGCTGGAACGCGACCAGACCGCACTGCGTGCCGCCCGGGACGCTGCGGCCGCCGTCGCCCGTACCGTCCTGAAGGAGCTGCGGTGACCCACGACGTCGTCAACCAGGCACCGCCCCGGACCGGCCTGAACGAGTACCTGATCAACCCGGCGCTGACCGAGGCGGTCCAGCGCTACGGCGCATCGTGGGCGGTGCCGTCGCTGACCGGCGTCGGTGACCTGGTCGGGCGCGCGGACTTCCAGCGCGACGCGGAACTCGCGAACATCCACCCGCCCGTCCTCGCCGTACACGACCGCTGGGGCCATCGGGTCGACGCGATCGACTTCCACCCCGGTTATCACCGGGTCATCGGTGCGGCCATCGAGCACGGCGCGCACACCGGCTGCTGGTCGGCGCCGCAACCGGGCGCCCACGTGGCCCGGGCCGCGACCTTCATGCTGTTCGCGCAGATCGAGCCCGGCCACGCCTGCCCGGTGAGCATGACCCACGCGGTGGTGCCGTCGCTGCGCTTCACCCCCGCGCTCGCCGACGAGTGGCTGCCCAAGGTCTATTCGCGGGTCTACGACCCGGCGTTGCAGGACCCCGCGGTGAAGACGTCGGCGATCTTCGGCATGGCCATGACCGAGAAACAGGGCGGATCAGATGTACGGGCCAACTCGACCCGCGCCGAACCACTCCGTGACGGAACGTGGCATCTGACCGGGCACAAGTGGTTCTGCTCGGCGCCACAGTCGGACGCGTTCCTCGTCCTCGCGCAAGCCCCCGGCGGGCTGTCCTGCTTCCTCGTCCCCCGGGTGCTGCCCGGCGGCGACCGCAACGTCTTCCGCATCCAGCGGCTCAAGGACAAACTCGGCAACAGGTCCAACGCGTCCAGCGAGATCGAACTCGACGCGACCGTCGGATGGCTGCTCGGCGAGGAGGGCCGCGGCGTCCGCACGATCATCGAGATGGTCGCGCAGACCCGGCTCGACTGTGTACTCGGCAGCGCGGCCGGGATGCGCCAGTCCGTCGCCGAGGCGGCCTGGCACGTGCGGCACCGCAGCGCGTTCGGGGCGGTGCTGATCGACCAGCCGGCCATGACGTCGGTGATCGCCGACCTCCAGTTGGAGGCCGAGGCCGCCACCTGGACCGCCCTGCGGCTCGCCGCCGCCTACGACCAGGACGACGACGAGTCGGTGGCCTTCCGGCGGCTGGCCACGGCGGTCGGCAAATACTGGGTGTGCAAGCGCGGGCCGAACCACGCGTACGAGGCGCTGGAATGCCTGGGCGGCAACGGGTACACGGAGAGTTTCCCACTCGCCCGCCGCTACCGGGAACAGCCGGTGATGGCCGTGTGGGAGGGCTCCGGCAACGTCATCGCGCTCGACGTGCTGCGGGCCATGTCCCGCGAGCCCGCGTCGGTGGAGGCGGTCGACCGGGAGCTGTCGTCGGCCCTCGGCGTGCATGCGGCGTACGACTACCACGTCGCCGCCACCCGCAAGCTGATCGCCGGCGTCGCCGCGGACCCCGCCACGGCGGCCGGCTCGGCCCGCCGGGTCGTCGAGGCCCTCGCCCTCGGCCTGCAGGGCGCCGTGCTGATCCGCCAGGCCCCGGCCGCCGTCGCCGACGCCTTCGTGGCCGGCCGCCTCGGACCGGACCGCAGCCTGGAGTACGGTGCCCTCGACCCCCGCCTGGCACTGTCCACCATCGCGGGCCGCGCCTGATGGCGGATCGGTGGCTGCTGCGCGGCACCGTCGGCGGCGGCGGCGATGATGACGACGGCGAGGTGCCGATCGCCGAGTGCAGGGAGATCGACGGCCTGTTCGTCGACCTCCCACCCCGCCCGCGAGAGTCGTTCACCCTGATCGGGTGCATGCCTGAGGGAACGCTCGCGACCTGCTCCGACGGCGACCGGCTCGGCAACATCTGGCTGGCGGCCGGCCCGATCGACGGCGAGGAACTCTGCGACGTCGTCGTCCGCGGCCGGCGGCCGGGCGGCACGGTTCCGGATGCGGTGGACATCGACCTCGACGGGTTCGTCGACGTCTACGACCGCACGGCCGCGGTCCATCGGCCCCGAGACGTCACCGAGTTCCTGCTGACCGGCCCGGATGACATGGCTTACGGGCGATGCGCGGACGTCGTCGGGGTGTTCCGGGCGGCCGGGCCGTCGCTGGTTCCGGAGGTACGGCTGCTCGGCTGCCGGCCGGAACCCGTGCTCTCCGCCGCACTCGAAACGATCGGGCGCGCCAGCAAGACGGCGACCCACCGTCGCATGATCCACTCCGAGGTCGAGTGGATCGGGGCCGACGGCACCACCCACCCCGTCATTCTCGGCGGTGTCGTCGGGACCGTCAGCGCTGTCGAGCCGTCGCCGTTCGGTGAGGGCCTGGTCGACGTTACCGTCGACAGCAGTGCCGGTGACCCACTACCGACCGGCTACCTCGACATCCTGCGGCACTGGGAGGCCGGCCGGCCCACCGAGAAGAACCTCTGGGCGGGGTACGGCCGGGAGTTGCGATACCACTGGTGTGGCGTCGCGCTGGCCAACCGCGCCAGCCGGCCGGATCGGCCGCCTGGTGGTACGTACCATTTGGACGGCCGGTTCGTCACCGATGTAGAGGGTTTCTACGCGGCGCTCGGCGAGGCGGTCAACGGTCCCGGCGGGTACTTCGGCTGGAACCTTGACGCCGTAGACGACTGTTGCTGCGGCGGGTTCGGTGCCACCACCCCGTTCCGGGTCGTGTGGCACGACTCGGCGGTGGCCCGATCCCATCTGGTCGCCGGCTACGACCACCGGCGGTTACGCGCTGCCGTCACCCTCGACTACCTTCTCGACCTGCTGACCCGGCGAAGGGTCGAGGTCGAACTGCGCTGATGCCGCCGGCTCAGGTGGCCGCCCTCTCCGGCCGGGCCCCGTGGCTGTCGTGGCGCGGGACCGGGATGTGGATCCGGCCGTGGAGCCGGGCGTCCAGGTCGGCGACGAGTTCGTCGATCCAGGCCCGGTCGACGCCGGGCATGCAGATGATCCGGCCGGTGCGCTCGTCGCCGCCGAGCACCCACGGCCGCGGCAGCAGGTCCGGCTGGGCGAGGGTGATCGTGAACGCGTCCGGCAGCCGCCGGGTGGGCCAGCCGATCCGGCGTAACGCGCCGTGGGCGTACGCCGCCAGGTCGCGGGATCGCTGGGCCCGGCGCCGGTGCCCGTCGCGGCCCTGCCCGAGCAGTGAAGCGGCGAGCAGCAGCGGGGTGTGCCCGGAACGCGAACCGCTGATCGTCGTGTCGGCGGAACCGATGTAGGGGATCTGCTCCTGGTCCTGTACCGACGGACGGCGCGGATAGAGGATCACCGCACACGGTGTCAGGGTGGACAGGAACTTGTGCCCGCTGACGACCAGGCTGGTCGCGCCGGCGTCGAAGCCGAAACCGGGCTTCGCGCCGTCGGACAGCAGCGCCCGGGGTACGCCGGCCAGCGCCGCGTCGACGTGGATACGCCGGCGGGTGATCCGCAGGTCGTCGCAGAGCCCGGCGATACCGGCGACGTCGTCGACCGCCTCCCGTTCGGTCGTGCCGACCGTGGCGACGATCATCGCGGCCCGGCCGGTGTCGGCCAGCAGCCGCTCGCGCAGGTCGTCCAGGCTCATCCGGTCGTGCTCGTCGGTGGCGACCCGGACCAGGGGTGCACGGACCAGGCGGGCGGCCTTGGCGATCGAGTAGTGGGCGGCGGCCGAGGCGTAGACCGTCACATCGGGATGGGCGGTGGCGGCTTCGTCGACGGCGTGCAGGGTCCCCTCGGTGGCGCCGCTGGTCACGTACCCCCAGACGTCCGGACCGGCATCGAACAGGTCGCCGAGCCAGCGCACCACCTGGACCTCGGCGTCCTTGGTGTGGTTGTGGCCGTGCCCGTGCTGAAAGGGGTCGCCGACGTTGTTGAGCAGCCGGCCGGTGACGAGTTCGGCCAGGTACGGGTAGGTGAGATCGGTGGCGCCGGGGAATGCCAGCTCGTAGCGGCGGTCCCCGAAGTCCGGCCCGCGGGCCGCTGTCCGCATCGTCATCGGTCGCCTCGCCGCTCGGCCGCCGAGGTCCGCCGTTGCTCGTCCGCGGCGTGGATCTCACGGTCGAGTTCGGTCATCACCTGAAGCACCCGGCCGTACCCGGAACGCTCGTACAGCAGCGAGAGGGCCACCCGGGTGTACGGCCACCGGGAGAGGATGACCGGTGTGCTGAGCGCCTCGTGACTGGAGATGGTCAGGGCGTTGTGGCCGTCGGCGCCGCGCCGGTCGGCGACCAGCGCCCGCTGTCCACCCGGCATCGCCGGATCATCGGCGAGGTAGAGGATGGTCCCGGGGATCTGGAGTTCCGAGCGGGCGTCCGCGCAGGCCTGGGCGAAGGTGCCGGTGCGGGTGTCGAGGCTGGAGAACGCCAGGCCGGTGTAGACGGCCTGATCCGGCACGTCGTGGCGGTTGGCGATGGCCGTCCGGACGTCCCACGGCCGCCGCGGATCGCGTGCGCGGGCCAGATCGACGAGCGCGGACAGCAGGTCCACCGGATCGGACGGGTCCGGCCCGGCCAGCCACAACCGGGTGGCCGCGGTGACCACCATGGCGTTGCCGTCGCCGGCGCGCTGCCGGAACAGGGCCGCCAGGGCGTACGGGACGAGTGGACGGTGGAAGCGGCGTTCCCACGCGGCCGACGCGTGCCGGGCGCTCAGGGCGTGCGCGCGCTCGAACAACGCCCACTCCAGGTTCTGCCGGACGAGAGTCTCGGCGTCGGCCGCTTCACGCGCCCGGTTCTGTTCGGCCGGCGGCTGCCAGCCGATCGCCGCCGCCGGGGAGCGGTAGGGGGTACGGGGTTGCGGGATCCCGTGGTGCGGCTGATGAGCCCCGGATTGAGGCTCGGCCAGGGCGGTCATACCTGAATGTCCTCCAGTGCCGGGTCGAGCACCGTGCGCCCGTCCGGGATGCCACGGCCGATGCCCTGATAGACGTGCGGACGGGTCCGTCGTAGGTAGAGTCCGGCGAGCGTCGCGGTCAGTGCGCCCGCGCCGATCACCGCGGCGACCAGCCACGGCAGCGACGAGCCGGGTTCGGTGCCCAGCAGCGTGCCGATGCTGCCGGCCATGAAGAACAGGGCCAGCACGCCGAAGGTCCCGCCGGCCACCGGGCACACCCGCCGGATGAACGCGCTCTCACCGCCGCCGAGCCCCTTCTCGAAGAAGGTGAACGCCGACCAGGACGTGGCCGTCAGCAGCGCGAGTACGCACACCGCGCCGATGGTCGACAGCCACGGGAAGATGGTGGCCATCGGATCGGCGCCCGCGAGCGCCATCGTGGTCAGCACCACCGCCGAGGTGACGGCCTGCACGGCGGTCCCGCCCAGTGGGGCGCCGCCCTTGGCGCCCGGGCTGACCTTCTGCCATGCGGCGGGGAGCACGCCTTCGCGGGCCAGCGCGAACACGTTGCGGGCGATGGCGGCACCGAACGAGGACTGCGCGGCCAGGATGCTGGTGACCAGCAGGAGGGTGGACAGTTCGGCGATCCCGGAGCCGTACACCTCGTCGAGCAGCGCCAGCGGCTGCCGGGCGGCGTCGGTGGCTCCGGCCCGCACGTCGGCGAAGCCGATCCACGCGCCGTACGCCCAGGACGCGACGCAGTACAGGAGTCCTCCGCCGCCGATCGCGACGGCCGAACCGACCGCCATCGCGCGGTGCGAGGTCGCCTCCTCGGCGTAGGTCATCGCCGTCTCGGTGCCGGCGAACGCGGCGGCCGCGTACACCAGCAGGGTCGAGGTCGCGCCCGCGACGATCAGGCTGGACGGGGCGAACGCGAGACCGGCGCCCGCCGCGGTGCCGGAGCCGGGCGCCGGGTGGGTGAAACCGGCGAGGATGAACAGCAGGACCACCGCGATCTCCAGGGCCAGCAGCACCCCGAGCACCCGCGCCCCGACCGCACCGGGGTACTGGCCGAGCAGCAGCACGATCAGCCAGGCGGCCAGCGCCCACATCCACCAGGCGCCGGCTCCGACCAGGTCGGCGACCGTGGCGCCCAGCAGGGGATACAGGCTGGCCTGGAGCGCGCAGTAACCGATGAGGGTCACCGCGGCCCCGATCAGGCCCCCGACCGGGCTGCCGCCCCGGGCCAGTTGTGCGTAGAACGGGGCGCCGTGCGGCACGTACCGGCCGACCGCCACGTAGGGGACGGCCAGGATCGCCATCACCGACATGATCACCAGGAACGACAGCGGCACACCGGCGGCACCGGTCACCGCGTAGGTCGCCGGGATGCCGCCGTTGAGCACCGTCTGCGGCGAGGACGCCACGATCGCCGCTCCGGCCAGCGCCGCCGGGCCCATCGAGTAGCGGGCGAGCACCGTCATCGCGGGTTTCACCGGCTCACCGCCATGGCGTCGAAGCGGTGTTGCGCACCAAACGATCCGCGCATGGCGGAGCCTCCCGAGAGGTTGAATGCAGGAAGAACGAACCGGGACCTGTACGCGGGTCCACCGTGCGTCGGCGTCGGCATCGGCGGAGCCGCGGGGGTTCGTCGAGTACGCCTTGGGCCCTCATCACCGGGCCGTACGCAACACTTCCACACCGGGTATCACCAACACCCGCAACGTCACGACATCGAGCGACGACGTAACCGTCCAAAGACCCCGAAACGCCTTGCAGCTATCGAAACCGGCAAAAGCGTCTTTCGGCGTACGGCACAAGCCGTTGATCCGATATGGGAGCGCTCCCGTATAGCCGGGCGTACCGCAGGCTCAGGGGAGGCTCCCAATGTACAGATCGCGTTTCGACATGTCCCGTCTCCGGTCGCGCCGGTGGCAGCTCGGCGCGGTGGCCGGTGTCACCGTCATCGGTCTCGGTGTCGGACTGGGTGTCGCCTCCGCCGGTGAGGCCACCCCCACGGTCAGCTGCCCGGCCGTCCGGATCGGTGTCGCCGTGCCCGCTCAGCAGCGCGCCGACGTGCAGCGCAACCTGGAGCTGCTCAACACCCAGATCGACGAGGCCAACAAGCGGATCGTCAGCACCCGGGGGCAGGGCGGCCCGAACTTCGTCCAGAACGCCATCCTGGGCCCGCTGAAGGACAAGCGCTTCGCCACCATCGAACGCATCGAGACGGCGATCGCCCGCAACGCGAAACGCCCCGACCTGAACGCCGACGGCCTGGCACCCTGCACGCTCGACACGAAGGGCGGCACGCCCGCGAAGCAGCCGACCGCGGTTCCGGCCACCGCCGCCCCGGCCGCGACCACGAAGCCGCCGGCCGCCCCCACCAAGGCGCCCACCAAGGCTCCCACCAAGCCGTCCGCCACCACCGCGCCCACCGCCGCACCCACCACGGCCGCCCCGGCGACCGGCACGCCGGTCGCCGTCAACGGCCGGCTGCGGGTCTGCGGGGTGAACCTCTGCAACCAGGCCGGCCAGCCGATCCAGCTGCGCGGCATGAGCAGCCACGGCCTCCAGTTCTTCCCGAACTGCGTGAACCCCGGCTCCCTGAACGCGCTGCGCAACGACTGGAAGGCCGACTTCATCCGGCTCAGCATGTACGTCCAGGAGGGCGGCCTGGAGACCGACCCGGCCGGCTTCACCGCCAAGGTCAACGGGCTGGTCAACGAGGCCACCAGACTCGGGCTGTACGTGATCGTCGACTTCCACACCCTCACGCCCGGCGACCCGAACGTGAACACCGCCCTGGCCAAGAAGTTCTTCGCCGACGTGACCGCCGCGCACCGCGCCAAGAACAACGTGATCTACGAGATCGCCAACGAGCCCAACGGCGTCAGCTGGGACGGCATCCTCAACTACGCCAACCAGGTGATCCCGGTGATCCGGCAGAACGCGCCGGACAGCGTGGTGCTCGTCGGCACCCGCGGCTTCTCGTCGCTCGGCCTCACCGACGGCAGCGACGAGACCGAGATCCTCAACGACCCGGTCGAGTTCGCGAACATCATGTACACGTTCCACTTCTATGCCGCATCGCACGGCGCCGACCGGCGGGCCGTCGTGGCCCGGGCCGCGAAGAAGCTGCCCCTGTTCGTCAGCGAGTTCGGCACCCAGACCTTCACCGGCGACGGCGGCAACGACTTCGCCAGCACCGACGCCTGGCTCGACCTGCTGAAGGCGAACAGGATCGGGTACGGCATGTGGAGCCTCTCCGACGGCCGCGAGACCAACTCGGCCTTCAAGCAGGGCACCTGCGCGGGCTCCACCTTCGCCGGCACCGGCGTCCTGACCGAGGCGGGCCGCTACATCCGCAGCCGCATCCTCACCGGCGCCGGCAGCCCCCGCTAGGGACCGGCCTGGCGAAGAGCCGCCGGGATGCTGCTGTCCGGAGCATCCCGGCGGTCGTCCGTCCGGGCTGGACGGGTGCGCCTAGCCTGTGACGAATGCGGGAGTCCCTGGGGTGGCGTGGTGCGGCGGGACTGGTGGCTCTGTCGATGCTCGCCGGCTGTGCCGGCCGGCCGGCCGCCGGGCCCGTGTTCCCCGCGCCGGAGCCCTCGGTGACGGTGTCCGCGTCAGCGCCGGTGGATCCCCGGCCGCCCGGTGACGGCCCGCCCCACTACACCGACAACAGCAACTGGAAACAGCGTCACGAGTTGACGGCCGCCGAGCGGAAGGAAGGCGACCGGCTCGCCGGCCGAATCCGGCCGGCTCTGGCCGAGCTGCGTGCGGCCGGGGACTTCGCCCCCGAATCCACCCGCCGGGCGCTGCTCGGGCTCGGCCTGGCGGCGGACCGGGTCGGCGTCACCGCGATGCGGAAACCGTCCTGGTCGGACGAGGTGCCGGTGGGCGCGGTGTTCGAGGTCCGGTTCGGCACGGCCGGGTGTGTCACCGGTGACGTACGCCCGGAGCGCCTCCTGGTCGACGTGAGCGGCGCGGCCGCTGAGTTCGGGTGCCTGGAGCCGTACACCCATTGAGAAGCGGGTCGCGGTCGCGCCCATCGCGACCGCGACCCACCGATGTCCCTTTGGTGTGACGCCGGTAACAGGGTTCTCGCAGGCGTGGGAGACTGTCAATCCGCGCCACCTGACCGGGGTACACAGCCGGGGAGGGTTCCCATGCACGAGCTGGCGATTGCCGAGAACATCGTCGACACGGTCTGCACCCGGGCCGCGGGCCGGCCGGTCCGGCGGGTCATCCTGCGGATCGGGGCCCTGACCGCGGTGCTGCCGGACCACATGCGGTTCTGTTTCGAGCTGGCCGCCACCGGGACGGCCGCGCACGGTGCCGCCCTCGACCTGGACCTGCGCCCGGCAGTGGTGTTCTGCCGGACGTGCCGGATCGAGCAGCGGCTACCGGACCGGATCCCGCTGTGCCCGTGCGGCAGCGCCGACGTCACCGTCACCACCGGCCGGGAGCTGGACATCATCGCAATGGAGACGGCCTGACCTCGGCGGTCTTACGGACGCCGACGAACAGCAGGTAGCCGATCATCCAGAACTCGCCGATCGACGCCGCGATCGTCAGCGGGGCGAAGTGGACGAACGCGTTGAGCACGTAGCCGACGCCACCCACGATCAGCACCCAGCCGAGCGCACGGGGCATCCAGCCGGTACGCAGCACGGCCGTGCCCATCGGGATCAGCCACAACCCGAAGAAGACCGCCCCGGCCGTCCACAGCTCGCCGCTGGTCAGGAACAGCAGCTGGACGGTGTTCGCCGCGTCGCCGAACGGCGCCGAGGCGATGGTGTCCGCGGCTGACAGCAGTGCCGCGCTGACCAGGATGACAGCGGCGTTGACCAGGCCGAACGCACCGATGCCGAGAGCCGACACCGGGTCGCCGGGCCGGAACAGGCGGTAGAACCAGGCCGCGGCCAGCGCCTGGGTGAGAACGATGAGCAGCTCGAACACCACCAGCGCGGCGGCCAGACCCGGCTGATGGGTCAGGTTGCTCAGGGTGGCACCGGGATCGCCGCTGTCGAACAGCCGGGGGCGGGTGACCAGGAACCCGAGCATGCCGGCGACGGCCAGGCCCAGGTAGAGCGATCCGGTGATGCGGGCGGTCCGGACTAGGTGCGATCTATCGGTTTGGTGCGGCATGTCTGCTCCTGACTGGGCTACCTTACGATGTAAGGTAGCTCCTGTGCGCAAGGCAGAGAGGGAGCCGCTGAACCGCGAGCGGGTGCTCACCACCGCGGTCACGATTGCCGACCGGGACGGGATCGCCGCGGTCACCATGCGCCGGCTCGGCGCCGAGCTGGGCGTCGAGGCGATGTCGCTCTACTACCACCTGCGGGGCAAGGACGCGCTGCTCGACGGCGTCGCCGAGACGCTGATCGAGGAGGTCCTCGCGGCGGTCGCCCGGGCCGGCGGCGAGGGGGAGTGGCGTGCCGTCCTGCGGGCGCGGTTCCTCGCGGCGCGGGAGGTGATGCTGCGGCACCGATGGGGGCCGGGCGTACTCAACTCGCGCACCACGGTGCCGCTCGGCGTCCTGCGGTATTACGACTCGATCATCGCCGTGATGCGGGACGCCGGGTTCTCGTACCGGATCGCCCACCGTGCGCTGCACGCCTTCGGCAGCATGCCGCTCGGTTTCGTCCAGGAGGTCTTCAGCCCGTCCGCCGACGAGGGCACCGACATGAGCGCCGTCGCCGACCTGGTGCCCCACCTCGTCGCGATGGTCACCAGCGAGGCACACGATGCCGATCTCGGCTGGTGCGACAGCCAGGTCGAGTTCGAGTTCACTCTGGACCTGCTGCTGGACGGCCTTGATCGGGCACGCTGAAGAAATGTCGGTGGGCTCGCGTAAGCTCCGGCGCGGCGAGGTCGTAGCGCAGAGGTCGTCGCGCCTTGGCATCGAGCAGGAGGACGCCGGTTCGAATCCGGCCGGTCTCGCCGCCCTACTTCGCGAGCCCGGGGGAGGCGGCGACATGCAGGTGCGGTGCCCGGCCATCACCGACCCGGACCGTGGGCTGGCCGACCCGGCCGACTTCGACGGCATCCTCGGCCGGCTCGCCACACCCGGCCCGGTCACCGCCACCGAGGAGTTCGCGCGGGGCCTGCTGCGCCCCGACGGCCGCGTCGACCTGTGCAAACAGGGCCTCGGCCCGGTCCAGGCAGCCCGGGTCGTCGAGGTCGCGGCCGGCTCACCACACGCCACTCATCTGCTGCTCGGCACCAACGGCCTCGGCACCGAGGGGGCCCGCGCGGTTGCCGGCGCCCTGCCACCCGGGCACCGCATCAGCACCGTCTACCTGGGATGCAACCGGATCGACGCGGCCGGCGCCGGGGCGCTCGCCGACCGGCTGGCCGGCGACGACGCCGTCCGGGCACTCTGGCTCAAGCGCAATCCGATCGGGAACGAGGGAGTGGCCCGGCTGGCGTCCGCGCTGCCGGGCAACCGTGCTCTGCGTACCCTCGATCTGGTCAACACCGGCCTCACCGCCGCCGGCCTGGAACCGCTCGCCGACGCCCTCGCCGCCCGCCCGGCCGGGCTGGAGCGTCTCTTCCTCGGCGGCAACGGCCTGCGGCCGGACGCCGTCCCGGTCCTCGCCCGGCTCGTCCGCGAGGGCGGGGTCCGCGAGCTCTACCTGGCCGTCAACCACCTGGGCGACACCGGCCTCGCGGCCCTCGCCGACCACCTCGGGGGGTATGCGATGACCCTCGGCCTGGGCGGCAACGGCATCACCGACGTCACCCCGCTGGCCGCGAACCTCCACGAGTGGACCGCTCTCGACCTGTCCCGCCCGCCCTCCGAGCGGGCCCTCGGCGGCCGGCCCAACCTGCTCGGCGACACCGGGGCCGCCCTGCTCGCCGACGCCCTGCCGGGCAGTGCGCTGCGCCGCCTCGACGTGCGGTTCACCGGCATCGGCGGGCGTGGCGCCAAGCTGCTGCTCGCGGCCGGGGCCGGCCTCGAGCACCTGGGCATCAACGGCGGCGTGCCCCGCCGCATGCGGCGACTCGCCCCGCGATCGGCGGCCGCGCCCCACGAGGACATCACGGCCATCGTGAGCGTGTACCGGTGAGGCGTTCCCTGTTCCTGTCCGACTGGCGGCAGATCCGCAGGTACGCGGTGCCGGCCCGGATGATCGCCGAGTGCACCGCGGCACGCGGGCGCGGCGACTGGCGGGCCGCCTGCGCGGCCGCCCGCATCGACGTCGACATCGACCCCGCTCTGGCCGCCGAGGCTCCGCTCGCGCACCTCGCACCCGACCTGCTGCGCTGGCACCTGCCGCGGGCCCTGCACGGCTCCACCGGATTCGCCGCCGGGCACCTCTACCTGCTGATCCCCGACGAGCCGGTCCGGCCGGACACGGTGCTGCTCACCGTGCGGTCACCCGACACCCCGGAGGGACGGCAGCGGCTCCGGCTCGGCGCCGTGCGGGGAGCGGCCGGGCTGCACGACGGCCGGGCGGCGCCGGTTCCGGCGTACCTCTGGGATGTCCGGCACGCCGCCGGGCTGCGCACCGCGCTCGGCGGCTCACCGCAGCGCCTGCCGCTGCTCACCCCGGCCGGGGAGCCCCGGCCGGAGGACGCCCTCGGCGCCGGTGACGACCTGCCGGCCCGCGCCGAACGGGTGTGGCGGGCGCCCCGGCGGCGGCAGGCGTTCGTCGAGGCCGGCTTCCAGCCGGCCGCCGGGCAGGACCAGCAGTGGTCGACCGCCGACCACAGCTGGCCGCTGGAGCCGCTCGACCCGCTGCGGCTCGCCCACGACGTCCGCTGGCTGGTGGCCCGCCTCGGCGAGCCGGCCTGGACGCTGCTCGGCAACTCCTACCGGCAATGCGAGGTGACCATGGACGGCGACGCGATGCGGGTCTCCTGGACCACCGGATCCGACCGGACCGCGAGCACCCGGATCGACCTGGTCCGGTATTGCGCCGACCTCGAACTGATCCGGCAGGGCCGGCTCGCACCGGGCGCCCTGCACCCGCTCGTGCGCGACGTTCTCTTCCCCGGGGCTCCGGCGGCCCCGTTCGTGCCCACCGACGGCGAGCTGGTCCGGGTCCGCTGCGGTGGCGTCTGGCACGAGATCGAGGCACGGCTCGGGCGGCTCGATCCACTCGCGCACACCGTCGACGAACGGCTGCGGGAACGCGCGGTGCGCGCCTTCGGCGGACCGGTCACCGGCTGTTTCGCGGTCGAGCATCTGTGGTACGGCGCGCTCGGCCGGCTACCACGTCGGCTGCGCGCCTACCGGGCCGACCTGTGGCAGCACCTGTTCCACGGCGGTACCCGTACCCTGCTCGAACTCCTCGACACCGGTCTCGACCCGCAGCTGCGCGACGGCGCCGGCGGCACCCTCATCCACCGGATCGCGGCGTTCGACCACCGGGAGCTGCTGCCCCGCCTGCTCGCCGCCGGCATCGACATCGACACCGCCGACAAGGAGGGCAACACCGCCCTGCACCGCATCGTCCTCCAGCACGGGCCGGCCGACGTGATCACCACCCTGCTCGACGCCGGTGCCGACCCCCGGATCCGCAACCGCAACGGTGAGACGGTGCTCGACTACGCGAAGAAGACGCTGAGGTATAGCAGCCGCCTGCGCCCCGACTTCCAGGAGGCGCTGGAGCAGCTGCGCAAACAGGCGCGGTGACGGACGGTTCGCGTATGCTCCGGTCGGTTCGGAAGGGGTTGTGGTGAGCGGTCACGATCCACTCGCGCTCGCCGAGTGGCAGCGCATCCGCCGCTATGCCGTACCGCAGCGGATGATCACCGAATGTGCCGCGGCCCGGCAGCGCGGTGACCAGCGGGCCGCCTGGACGGCCGGCCGGATCGACGTGACCGACGCCTTCGCGGAACTGACCACCCACCTCGCGCCCGACCTGCTGCGCTGGCACCTGCCGCGGGCCCTCGGCGGGTACACCACGCTCGCCGTCGACCAGCGCTACGTACTCGTCCCGGCCGGCGCGGTGATCGACCCGGAAACCGAGGTGCCCGTCCTGGACGCGCTCTCGTCGATGTTCGGTTCCCAGCGGCTCAGCCTCGGCACCGCCCGCTGGGGAGAGCTGAACCCGGCAGAGGTGTCACTGCTGCCCGCCCACCTGTGGGACGCCCGCCACGCCGATGAGCTGCGGACCGCGATCGGTGGCTCCGCCGAGCGGGCGCCCGGGTTCACCGCCGACGGTGTCCCGCTGCCGGCTGAGGCGCTCGGGCGCGGGAACGACCCGGCGTCGCGGGCCGAGCGGGTGCGCCTCGCGCCCACCCTCTCCGCAGCGTTCGCCGAAGCCGGGTTCGTCATCGGTGACGAACCCGGGGTGCCCTGGCCCGGCTATCCGGACGAGACGACCATGCGGTCCGTCGACCCGACACGGCTGGCCGATCACGTACGGCGGTTCGCCCGGCAGTTCGGCATGAACACCTGGATGCTCTGGCTCGGCTATCCCGCGTACCTGCGATGCGACGTGGACGGCGACACCGTGCGGGTCACGCCGCAGACCGCCGGCGGCCATCGCTACTCGGCTACGCGGGGCCTACCCCGCCTCCTGCCGGACCTGGTCCGCTATCAGGTCGACCTCGACCTGATCCGGGCCGGCCGGATCACCCCGGCTGAGGTGCATCCGATCGTCCGTGCCGCGTTGTTCCCCGGCGTTCCCGGGTCGGCGGTCGTTCCGGCTCCCGTGACCGGTCTGGCATCGGCGGTGGATCGGGCTTCCGTGGCTGGCCCGGCGTCGGCGGTGGTTCGGGATTCCGCGGCCGGTCTGGCGTCGGCGGTCGTTCCGGCTTCCGTGGCTGGTCCGGCGTCCGCGGTGGTCGGGGATTCCGTGGTTGGTGGTTCGGTGCCGTCGGGGGTCTGGGGTTCCGTGGCCGCCGGTTCGGTCTCGGCCGGCGCTTCGGATCTCGTCGCCGAACCGGTGCCGGTGGTCGTTGTCGGGGCCGTCCGGGTCCGGTGCCGCGGCGAATGGCACGAGATCGGAGTCCGGCTCGGGCGGCTCGACCTGGTAACGCACACCGACACCGAGCGGCAGCGCGAACGTGCGCTCAGCGCCTTCGGCGGCACCGTCAGCGGATGCTTCGCCGCCGAGCAGGCGTGGCACGGCGCACCCGGCCGCCTACCCCGTCGGCTCCGCGCACACCGCGAGGACCTGTGGCAGCTCATGATCCACGGCGGTACCCGGACCGTGCTCGAACTCCTCGACGCCGGCATGGACCCGCACCTGCGTGACAGCCGGGGACGGACGCTGATGCACCGGATCCGCTCCTTCGACCATTCCCGTCTGCTACCGCGCCTGCTCGCCGAGGGCCTCGACATCAACGCCCGCGACAAGGAGGGCAGCACACCGCTCTACCTCGCCGTGGTCCACCAGTGGCCGGCCGGCCTGATCATCGCCCTGACCGAAGCCGGCGCCGACCCACACCTGCCCAACCAGGACGACATGTCGGTGATCGACCACTGCGACGAGATCCTCAACTACCACGAAGACCTCGACCCCGACTTCGAGGCCGCCGTGGCTCACCTGCGGAAACGCTCAGCCTGAGCCGGTCCACCGCCCGGCGCGAAATCGTGGCCGGAAATGTCGGTGGGCTCGCGTATGCTCCCGGCCACCGCCTACCTCCGGGGATCTTGTCGATGTTCTTTCCAGAGAGAGTGCATGACCGCCGGGCTCGTTCCTGGGAGTCTGCAGGATCGCCGGGCTCCTTCCTGGGAGTCCGCATGCCTGGCGGGCTGATTCCTGGGAGTCCGCATGCCTGCGGGGCTCAATCCCGGGAGTCCGCAGGACCGCTGCGCTTGTTCCAGGGGCCGTGTGACCGGCCGCGTTCATTTCAGGAGACGTGCGTGACTGCCGGGCTCATTTCAGGGGAGAGCACATGACCGCCGGAATCGACCCAGGGAGTGTGCATGACCGCCGGGCTTGAGGCCGCCGACGTTCTGCTGCGCCGGATCCGGGTCACCCGGACCGAGCCGGTCACCGACCACCGGGCCGCCGCCCTGTCGCTGTGCGTAGCCGCCAACCTGCCGGTGCTGCTCTGGGGCGAACCGGGCATCGGCAAATCGGCGACCCTGGCACAGCTCGCCGACGGTCTCGGCCTGCCGTTGGAGACGGTGATCGCCAGCGTGCACGAGCCGTCCGACTTCGCCGGCCTGCCCATCGTCGGCGACGACCCGGCCGTCCAGGGCGTCCCGATGGCCCCACCCGACTGGGCGGTCCGGCTCGCCCGACACGGCCGTGGCCTGCTCTTCTTCGACGAGCTGTCGTCCGCACCGCCCGCCGTGCAGGCCGCCCTGCTCCGCGTCGTCCTGGAGCGCCGGGTCGGTAGCCTCACCCTCCCCGACGAGGTCCGGATCGTCGCCGCCGCCAACCCGCCGTCCTCCGCCGCCGACGGTTGGCACCTGAGCCCACCCCTGGCCAACCGTTTCGTCCACCTGCACTGGATCCACGACCCGCGCGTCGTCGCCCGCGGCCTGGCCGGGGTGTGGCCGCGTATCGACGTGCCGACCGTCGACCCGGACCGGGCCGCCGGCGCGCTCGCCCGGGCCCGTGGCGTGATCGCCGGCTTCCTCACCGCCCGGCCCGGCCTCACCCACCACCTGCCCACCGACGCCGAGGCCCGCGGGGGAGCCTGGCCGTCCCCGCGCACCTGGGACATGGCGTTGCGCCTGCTCGTCTTCCACTTCTGCGCCGGCACCAGCCGGGAGGCACTGGCCACCGCCGTCATCGGCGCCGTCGGCGACGGCGCCGGCCTGGAACTCACCACCTACCTCGACGAGGTCGACCTGCCCGATCCCGAGCGCGTCCTCGCCAACCCGGCGGCCTTCGCCCTTCCCGATCGCGGCGACCGTCAGCTGGCGTTCCTCACCGCGGTGATCGCCGCCATCGAAGCGCGGGTGACGCGCGAACGCTGGGAAGCCGGCTGGACGGTCCTGGCCAAGGCCGTCGACGCCGGTGTTCCCGACGTGGCCGCCCGGGCAGCCTTCGACCTGGCCCGCATGCGCGACCCGTCCTGGCCGGTCCCGGCGTCGATCGACGCGTTCCTCGAGGTGCTCACCGCTTCCGGATTGCTGACCGGTGGCTCCTGACCCGCCCCCACCCATCCCGGCCGACTCCGGCCCGGGGGCCCGGCCACACCCGGTACCGCCTCGACGTGATTCCCCTGACGGGCCGACCGTCCCGCTGTCTTCCGCCGCCCCGGACGGCCCGGGTGGCCCGGCCGCGGTGGCCTCCCCGGGCAGCCCGCCGGAGCCGGCGACAGCTCGAGGTGCGTCCCAGGTGGGGCCCGTGCCGCCGCTTCAGCGGGCTTCTTCCCAAGTGGGGCCGGTGGTGCCGTCTCGGCCGGCTTCTTTACCGGTGGAGCCGGTCGTGCCGTCCCAACGAGCCTCTTCGCCGAGGGTGCCGGTCGTGCCGTCTCGGCGGGCTTCTGTACCGGTGGTGCCGTCTCCGCAGGATTCTGCCCCGGTGGAGCTGGATTCGCCGTCGCTTGAACGGGCTTCGTCCCGGGTGGAGCCTGGAGTACCGGCTGAGGCCCGGGCCGAGCGGCCGGCCGACGCCGGCCGGGTTCTGGACCGGACGAAACTGCTGGCCGCGCGTCTGAAAGCGGCCGGCTCCCAGCCCTACCTGGCGTCCGCCCTCTACAGCCTGACCGTGGTGCCCAGTTACGGAGTGCCGAGCATGGGCGTTGACCGGCACTGGCGCTGCTACGTGAATCCGGCGTTCGTCGATGCCACACCGGTGTTCGAGCTGGCCGCGGTCTGGGTGCACGAGGTCGCTCACCTGCTGCGCGACCATCACGGCCGGGCCGGCCTGCTGGCGCCGGAGCTGCGCCACGATCACCATCGGATCAACATCGCGCAGGACTGCGAGATCAACGACGACATCTCGGCACTGCCGTCGAACGCGTTGCGCCCGAGCATGTTCGATCTGCCGGACGGGCGGATGTTCGAGCAGTACCTGCCGGGTATCCCACCGTCCCGGCACCAGCCGGAGTGCGGTTCGGGGGCGCACGGCCACCGGATGCCGTGGGAGGTGTCCGACGCGGCCCGGGTCAGCCCGGTCGAGGCGGCGGCGATCCGGCGCCAGACCGCCAACGAGATGCGTGCCCACGCCAAGGCCCGGGGACGGATCCCGGCCGGTTGGCGCCGCTGGGCCGACGAGATCCTGGAACCCACCGTCGACTGGCGACGGGCTCTCACCGGTGCTGTCCGGGAGGCCGCGTCCTGGGCTTCCGGGGCGGTCGACTACACCTATCAGCGTCCGTCACGGCGCGGGTCGGCCGTACCCCGTGTGGTCTTTCCGAGCCTGCGCCGCCCGATGCCGAGGGTGGCCGTCGTCGTCGACACGTCCGGTTCGATGGGTGACGGCGAGTTGCGCGCTGTTCTCGGTGAGGTCGCGGGCGTGCTGCGTACCGTTGGCATCGGCCGTAATCGGGTCACCGTCCTGTCCTGTGACGCCGACGTCCACGCCGTGCGCCGTGCGAACACGGTCGGTGACGTGGTCCTGGAGGGTGGCGGCGGCACCGACATGCGGGTCGGCATCGAGCAGGCGATGCGTACGCAGGAGCGCCCGCACATCATCATCGTCCTGACCGACGGTTACACCCCGTGGCCGGAGTCCCGTCCCGGCAACGTTCGCGTGATCGCAGGCGTGGTCGGCGAAGGCGCCGACCCCCCACCGTCCTGGATAGAGACCGTCACCATCCCCCTCGACCAGGTGTCCGCCGGCCAGCATTAGGGCGGCTCGCCCCCTTTCCGGCACATGCCGACGGCCGCCGATCCAGCTCGGCTGGTCCTCACCGTCCTCTCAACGGCCTTGAGACAGCGGTGGGGTCCAGCCGGCAGGGTTCGGCTGGTTGTCACCGTTGTCTCGGTGGCCTTGAGGCAGCGGTGGGGTCCAGCTGGGAGGGTTCGGCTGGTTGTCACCGTTGTCTCGGTGGCCTTGAGGCAGCGGTGGGGTCCAGCCGGGAGGATGCGGCTGGCTGTCACCGTTGTCTCGGCGGCCTTGAGGCAGCGGTGGGGTCCAGCCGGGGGTGACCCAACGGTGCGCCGGACGGGGCCTCGTGCGGCCGGTGCGGGGCGGGTGCGGGTGCCGTCGCCGGGGTTGCCGCCGCCACAGGTTCGCATGATCGCGGGGTGCCGTGAGCGTCGAGGCTGGGGTCGGCGTGGGTGACGGCGCCGTCGGGGTTGAGGTCGCCGGCGTGTCGGCTGTCCGTGGTGACGGGGCGCCGGAGGGGTCCACGGGCTACAGGCGCCGTCCTGTCCTGTGGTCGACACGGCCAGCATGGAAGCGTGCATTGCCCATTGTCAACGCGACTATTCCGAACGCGCCGGCGTGACAGATTTTCGGACATCATCTTGTTCACATTCCGCATTCATTGATCGACCGCCTTCGCTTGACATGGTGGAAACGCCGCCTTAACGTCGGCCGAGCAAAGGTCATACGTCATACGCAGGCAGGACGGCCCCGCCGGCCCGTCCCGCGATCCCCACTGCGCTGACGCCGCCCCCACGTCGAGCGGATCGATCTCCAACCGGCCCGACCACGTCGCCGACGTGTCCGAACCGGTGACGAGCCGATCGGACGCCGACGTCATCCCCCCTGCGCTGGAGTTCCCCATGTCCTCATCCCTGAGCCGCCGTCGCCTGCTGCAAGCCGCCGGTCTCGGTGCGGCTTCCGCCGCCGGTGGTGCCGGTGTCCTCGGGACCGGGCCGGCCGCCGCGGCGGTCGTCCCACCCGTCCGGTCCGACATCGGCGTTTCGGCGTATCCGTTCGAGCTGGGCCAGGTCCGGCTCACGGCCGGCCGGTTCATGGACAACCAGAGCCGCACCCTGAACTATCTGCGATTCGTCGACGTCAATCGCCTGTTGTACGTGTTCCGCGCCAACCACCGGCTGTCCACCAACGGCGCCGCCGCCAACGGCGGGTGGGACGCACCGAACTTCCCGTTCCGCAGTCACATGCAGGGTCACTTCCTGACCGCCTGGGCGCAGGCGTACGCGGTGCTGGGCGACACCACGTGCCGGGACAAGGCCGCCCTCATGGTCGCCGAGCTGGCCAAGTGCCAGGCCAACAACGCGGCCGCCGGATTCAACGCCGGTTACCTGTCGGGGTTCCCGGAGTCCGATCTCAACGCGGTCGAGGCCGGCACGCCGGTCGCGGTGTCGTACTACTGCATCCACAAGACGCTGGCCGGGCTGCTCGACGTCTGGCGTTACACCGGCAACACCCAGGCCCGCGATGTCCTGCTCCGATTCGCCGGCTGGGTCGACTGGCGTACCGCCCGGCTGAGCTACAACCAGATGCAGACCGTCCTGAGGACCGAGTTCGGCGGGATGAACGAGGTGCTCACCGATCTGTACCAGCAGACCGGCGACACCCGCTGGCTCGACACGGCCAAGCGTTTCGACCACGCGGCGATCTTCGACCCGCTGGCCGCCAACCAGGATCAACTCAACGGCAAACACGCCAACACGACCATTCCGAAGCTGGTCGGCGCCGCGCGGGAGTACAAGGCCACCGGCACCACCCGCTATCGCGACATCGCCGGCAACTCCTGGAACATGATCACCGGCGCCCACACGTACGTCATCGGCGGCAACAGTCAGGCCGAGCACTTCCGGCCGCCGAACGCGATCGCCGGGTATCTCACCAACGACACCTGCGAGCACTGCAACACGTACAACATGTTGAAGTTGACCCGCGAGTTGTGGCTGCTGGATCCGAACCGGACCGACTACTTCGACTACTACGAGCGGGCGCTGCTCAACCATCTGATCGGCGCGCAGAACCCGGCCGACAGTCACGGCCACATCACCTACTTCACCCCGCTGCGGCCGGGCGGGCGCAGGGGCGTGGGACCCGCGTGGGGCGGCGGTACCTGGTCCACCGACTACAACAGTTTCTGGTGCTGTCAGGGCACCGGCATCGAGACCAACACCAAGCTGATGGACTCGATCTACTTCCACAACGGCACCACGCTAACGGTGAACCTGTACGTGCCGTCGGTGCTGAACTGGACCCAGCGCGGCATCACGCTCACCCAGGCCACGACCTACCCGGTCAGTGACACCACCACGCTGACGCTGTCCGGCTCGATGAGCGGCTCGTGGAGCATCCGGCTGCGCATCCCGTCCTGGACCGCGAGCCCGGTGATCAGTGTCAACGGCACCGTGCAGAACGTCACCGCGACACCGGGCAGCTACGCGACCGTCACCCGGACCTGGGCGGCCGGCGACACCGTGACGCTGCGCCTGCCGATGCGCGTGATCATGAGCGCGGCCAACGACAACGCCAACCTCCAGGCCGTCACCTACGGTCCCGCGGTGCTGTGCGGAAACTACGGCAACACGGCGCTGTCCACGGCGCCGTCGCTGACCGTCTCGTCGATCACCCGGACCGGCACCGGCAGCCTCGCGTTCGCCGCGACCGCCAACGGCACGACGGTGAACCTCGGCCCCTTCCACGACGCCCAGGGCTTCAACTACGTCGTCTACTGGAACGCCAACAGTACCGGCGGCGGCGACGGGCCCACCTACAAGCTGGTCAACGTGGGCACCGGTCTGGTCCTCGGCGTGCAGAACATGTCCACCGCCGACGGCGGCCTGGCCGTGGTCTGGGGTGACACCGGCACCGCCGACCACCGCTGGGTCAGGATCACCGACGGCTCCGCGGTCCGGTTCCGCAACGTCAACAGCGGCAAGGTGCTCGGCGTCGAGAACATGTCGACCGCCGACAACGCCCGCGTCCTGCAATGGGGCGACACCGGCACCGCCGACCACCGCTGGACGCTGGTGGCCAACAGCGACGGCTCGTACCGCATCCGCAACGTCAACAGCGGCAAGGTCCTGGCCGTCCTCAACGCCTCGAGCACCTGGGGTACCCAGGTCGTCCAGGAATCCGACAACGGCGGCGCCGACAACAACTGGCGACTGGTCCAGGTCGGCTGAGCGCCGACCACCTCCGGATGGAAGGGAGCGAACAGGTGAACGAGATCTCCGTACGCGTGCGGCGCCGCACCCCCGGTCGCGGCCGGCTGCTCGCCGGTGTGCTGACCGTGGCGACCGTGATCGCGTCGCTGGCGGTGACCACCCTGGCGCGGGCCGAGCCCAGTGGGCCGCCGGGAACCACGCTGAAGGCGGCGGCCGAGCGCAGCGGCCGGTATTTCGGCGCCGCCATGGGCCGCGACCGGCTCAGCGACACCGGTTTCCTGGCGATCGCGAACCGCGAGTTCGACATGATGACCGCCGTCAACGAGATGAAACCCGACGCGACACAGCCCAACCGGGGCCAGTTCGACTTCCGGGCCGGTGACGCGATCTACAACTGGGCGGTCCAGCGCGGCATGCGGGTTCGCGGGCACACGCTGGCCTGGCACGCACAGCAGCCGCGATTCTGGGCGACCCTCAGCGGCGGCGCCCTGCGCACCGCGATGATCGATCACATCAACGGCGTGATGACCCACTACCGGGGCAAGCTCGCCGCCTGGGACGTGGTCAACGAGGCCTTCGCCGAGAACGGCAGCCGCCGGTCGTCCAATCTGCAGTCCACCGGCAACGACTGGATCGAGGTGGCGTTCCGCACCGCGCGCAACGCCGACCCGTCGGTCAAGCTCTGTTACAACGACTACAACATCGAGAATTGGACGTACGCCAAGACGCAGGGCGTCTACAACATGATCCGGGACTTCAAGGCCCGGGGCGTGCCGATCGACTGTGTGGGCCTGCAGACGCACTTCACCGGGGGCAGCTCGCTGCCGGGCAACTTCCAGACCACGCTGTCCAGCTTCGCGGCGCTCGGCGTCGACGTGGCGCTGACCGAGGCGGACGTCACCAACGCCTCGGCGAGCCAGTATCAGGGACTCACGCAGGCCTGCATGAACGTCCCCCGGTGCATCGGCATCACGACCTGGGGCATCCGGGACAGCGACTCCTGGCGTGGTAACGAGAATCCGCTGCTGTTCGACCGCAACAGCAACCCCAAGGCCGCGTACACCTCGGTGCTCAACGCTCTCAACGCCGCCTCGACGACGGTGCCCGGCACCACGCCGAGTTCTCCCGGCCCCTCGTCGAGCACGCCGCCGGCCAGCGAGCCGTCCGGCCCGTGCACGGCGACGTACCGCATGACCAACAGCTGGGGCGGCGGTTTCCAAGGTGAGGTGATCGTCACCAACACCGGATCGGGCACCCGCAACGGCTGGACCGTGACCCTGACGCTGCCCGGCGGGCAGACCCTGGTCAACGTCTGGAACGCCGTCAACACCGGTACCAGCGGCACGGTCACCTTCCGCAACGCCGCCCACAACGGCTCTCTCGGCGCGAACGCCTCGACCAGCTTCGGGTTCGTGGCCAACGGAAGCGGCGGCACCGCGCCCGGCAACCTCGGCTGCACCAGCCCCTGACCCCCGCCGTGCCCGTCAGCCCACGCCGTCCTTCCACCAGACAGGGGACCCCGGTGTACGTACCGTCATCGTCAGCACTCAAGAAAAGGTGGGTCGTGGCCGCGGCGGCGGCCCTGACCGTCGCCGGCACCACCGTCGTCGCGGGTCCCGCGTTCGCGGCCACCACCACCCTCTACGCCGCCCCGTCCGGGACCGGTACGAGCTGCACCGCGGCCCAGCCGTGCTCGCTGACCGGGGCACAGACGGCGGTGCGATCGCTGGCCGGTTCGATGTCCGGCGACATCGTCGTCCAGCTGGCCGACGGGGTCTACCGGCAGTCCGCGCCGTTACGGCTGACCGCCGCCGACTCCGGCACCAACGGCTACCGCGTGGTGTGGCAGGCGGCGCCGTCGGCGCGTCCGGTGATCAGTGGCGCGCGGGCGGTGACCGGGTGGTCGCTGGCCGACTCCGGCCGCAACATCTGGCGGGCGAATGCGGGCGCCGGGATCGACAGCCGGCAGCTGTACGTCAACGGCGCGGTCGCCACCCGGGCCCGCACGCAGGTCAACCGCGCGGACTTCACCGCCGACAGCACCGGTATGCGCTTCACCAACGGCGCGCTGTCCTATCTCAACAATCTGGCCAACCAGAGCCGGATCCAGCTGGAGAGCGTGGGCTCCTTCACCGACCGGTACGTCTCGGTGCAGCGGATCAGCGGCAATCAGATCACCATGCAGCAGCCGGGCTGGGGCAACAACAACTTCGGGTTCGACACGTTCGCCCGGCCGCACCGGGCCGGGCCGCTCTACCTGACCAACGCGTACGAGTTCCTCGACGCGCCGGGGGAGTGGTACCTCGACCCGTCGACCGGTGCGCTGTCGTACATCCCGCTCGCCGGCCAGAACATGGCCAGTACCGCCGTGGAACTGCCGACGCTGCCGTCACTGGTTCAGGTCGGCGGCACCTACGACGCGCCGGCGCACCACGTCACCTTCAGCGGCATCACCTTCACCGGTACGAGCTGGCTCGGCCCGAGCAGCAACCAGGGGTACGCCGACCAGCAGACCGGCGCGTACATCACCGGTGACTGGAGCCGGCCCGCCTTCGACTCCTGTCACCAGGGCTGCCCCCAGTTCGAGGCCACCCGGCCGAACTGGCTCCAGTCGCCCGCCGCCGTGCAGGTCTCCGCCGCGAACAACATCACCTTCACCGACTCCCAGTTCGTCAACCTGGGACAGACCGCGATCGGCATCGGCAACGACGTCTCCGCCCATGGCAGCGGTGTCGGGCTGGGCGCTAGTGGCATCACGGTGACCCGCTCGGAGATCGCCCGCAACGTGGCCGGCGGCATCATCGTCGGCGGTGTCCGGGCCGACGCCCACCATCCGGGCGATACGCGCATGGTCAACCGGAACATCACGATCAGCAACAACCGCCTGCACGACCTGGGTCTGGAGCACCGCGGCATCGTGTCGGTGCTGACCACGTACGTCACCGGCGCCACCGTGTCGCACAACGAGGTCTACAACCTGCCGTACACCGGCATGTCGATCGGCTACGGCTGGGGTTCCAACGACGCCGGGGGCAGCAACCACTACGCCGACCGGGGGCTGTACAACTACCAGCCGCGCTACTCGACGGCCACCACCGCCTCCGGTAACCAGCTGACCGGCAACTTCATCCACGACGTCATGCAGCAGATGACCGACGGTGGATGCATCTACACCCTCTCGGCGAACCCGGGCGCGCTGATCAACGACAACTACTGCCTGCGCAGCAACGGGTTCGGGCTCTACTTCGACGAGGGCTCGCGGTATTACACCGCCCGCAACAACGTCTTCTCGTCCACCGGCACCTGGGCCACGGCCAACTACTGGTACGCCGAGAACATGGGCAACTTCACCGTCACCGGCAACTGGTCGACCAACGGCAGCACCAACGTCACCAACGGCGACCGGGGCAACGTGGTGTCGGGCAACGTGACGGTGACCAACGGCAACTGGCCCGCGGGCGCCCAGGCCGTGATGGCGGCCGCCGGCCCGCAGTCCACCGGGACCGAACAGCCCGTGCAGCTGAAGGGTGTCCAGTCCGGCCGCTGCATCGAGGTCGCCTCCGCCACCAACGGGGCCCAGGCACAGCTGGGCGACTGCGGAACCGGTGCCAACCAGCGGTGGACCTACACCACCGGGAAGCAGCTGCGGTCGAGTGGCAACAAGTGCCTCGACGCCTCCGGCCAGGGCACCGCGAACGGTACCGCGGTGATCGTCTGGGACTGCAGCGGACAGGCCAACCAGCAGTGGAACCTCAACGCGAACGGCACCGTCACCGGTGTTCAGTCGGGTCTGTGCCTGGACGCCGTCGGCAACGGCACCGCGCCCGGTACCAGGATCAACCTGTGGGCCTGCCACGGCGGTGCCAACCAGCAGTGGACCAGGTCCTGACACCCTGCTGACGACCGCCTCCGGGCGGTGCGGTGGTCCGGGGCCGGACGTTCGGACGGGGAACGTCCGGCCCCCGATCAGCCGGCCGGCCGGCTGTCCGCCCCGGGCCGGGAGGGTTCGAACCGGCGCTGCTGCCAGGACCCGATGATGTGCGTGCGCATCGCCTGCTCCGCCGCGGCGACGTCCTGGCGCGCGATCGCGTCGACGACCACGGCGTGCTGGTCGAGGGTGGAACCGAACGCTCCCTCGTACATCATCCCGTGGTATCGGTTGCTCTCGAGTGCGCGGCGGTAGAGGCGCTTGGTGATGTTCTCGGCGAGGCGGATCCGGGAGAGCTCCATCACCGTGAGGTGGAAGACCACGTCCGCCTGACGGAAGGAGTCGCTCTCGTGCTGCATCTCGCGCATGACCTGCAACGCGTGCTCGATGCGGGTCAGTTCCTCCGCGGTGCGGTGCGCGGCGACGGCACCGGCCATCGCGGCCTCCAGGTTTCCCCGGACCACGGTCAGCTCGTCGAGCACACCCAGTGACTCGTCGTTGTCGATGAGCGCGGACAGCACGACCGGGTCGAGCATGTTCCACGAACCGGACTGGGCCACCTGGGTACCCCGGCCCTGGCTGATGATCAGCAGCCCCTTCTCCTCCAGTCGCTTGGCCGCCTCGCGGATCACGGTCCGGCTGACGCCGAAGTGCTCGCTGAGTGGTCCCTCGGGCGGCAACAGCGTCCCCTCGGCCAGCTGACCGGTGACGATCAGCTCGACCAGTTCGGACACGACGGCGACACTCAACCGCTCGGCACGCCGGCGGGGAGGCAGCTTGAAGGCGTCGGGGTAGGCCGTCATGGCTGGTACCTTACTCAGCGCTCCGGAGGCGCCGGTGAGGTCGTGGTCTACCGTCGCGACATGGATGAAGGTCTCTTCGACGACGGCGCGGTGATTCGGCGCGTGGCCCGCGAGGGGCTCCTGCTGGCCGGGGGCGGCCGGGCCACCCTGCTCCAGATCGCCCACCCGCGGGTCGCTCAGGGCGTCTACCACCACAGCGACTTCACCGAACGTCCTCTCGACCGGCTGCGGACGACGTTGAGTTACGTGTTCGGCGTGCTCTTCGGCACCGTGGAGGAGGGCCGCGCGATCAGCCGCGCCGTCGCCGCGATGCACCGGAAGGTGACCGGGCCGGGTTACTCCGCCGACGACCCGGACCTGCAGGTCTGGGTCAACGCCACCCTCTACGACACCGCTGTCCTGCTCTATCAGCGGGTGTTCGGCCCGCTGTCGCCGACCGAACTCGACGAGTGTTTCCGGCAGTACGGCGTGCTCGCCACCTCGATCGGCTGCCCGCCGGACGCCTGGCCGGCCGACCGGGCCACGTTCGGTGCCTACTGGGAGGACACCGTCCGCACGCTGCGGGTCGGCGACGAGGGCCGGGAGATCGCGGCCGCGCTGATGCGGCCGGAGAACATCCCGCTGGTGATGCACCCGGCCAAGCCGCTGAACCGGCTGGTCACCGTCGGCCTGCTGCCGAAGCCGATCCGGGCGCAGTTCGGCCTCCCCTGGTCCCCGCGGCATCAGCGGCTGTTCGACGGCTTCTTCGGCGTGACGAAGCTGGTCTACCCGCGCCTGCCGGGGAGGCTGCGCGACGCGGTGAAGGACCACTACCTCGACGACCTGCGCCGGCGGCTGGCCCGGCGGCGCAACCCGCTCAGCACCGACGGCGGCTAGCAGGACTTTCGCCGTCCCGCCGCACGGCCCCGCCGCGGACGGCATCCTGGGACGAGAAGACGCTGGGAATATGCAATTAGTTGCACAGCAACGAGGTGCATAGCATGATGCGAGGATGGCGCTGGAGCACGCGATCCTGGTCTCCCTGCTGGAGCGGCCCGGATCCGGATACGAGCTGGCCCGGCGTTTCGAGCGCTCGATCGGCCGCTTCTGGACCGCCACCCACCAGCAGATCTACCGCGTCCTCAGACGCATGGAGGCGGACGGCTGGGTGACCGCCGAGGAGATCGGCCAGGACGGGCGGCCCGACAAGCGCAGCTTCTCCGTGGCGGGGGAGGGCCTCGCCGTGCTGGCCGAGTGGCTGCGCGCGCCGGTGCAGGCGGAGGCGGTGCGGCACGAGCTGGCCGTGAAGATCCGCGGGGCGGCGTTCACCGACGACGCCGGGCGGGCCGCGCTGATCGGCGAGGTCGAACGTTACCGGGCCGACCACGAGACCCTGCTTTCCACGTACCTCAATGGTGAGAAAAGGGATTTTCCTGATCTTGATGGCCGGGACGCCGGGCAGCGGCTCCAGCACGTGGTGCTGCGCGGCGGCATCGCCTACGAGCGGATGCTGCTCGACTGGCTCGACGACGTCCTCGACACGCTCCGAGCACTCTGAAAGGACCGTTCCGTGCTCTTCAACCCGAACACCTACGACCCCGCGCACCTCGACGACGAGAGCCGCCGGCTGCTGCGGGCGCTCGTCGCCTTCTTCGAGGAACGGGGTAAGAACGCGCTCGTCAAGAGCTACATCGACCGCGCCTGGTACGACGACTTCCTCGCGTTCTCCGCCAAGGAGGGCCTGTTCGCGACGTTCCTGACGCCGGCCGCCGACGGTAGCGGGGACAAGCGCTGGGACACCGCCCGCAACGCCGCCCTCAGCGAGATCCTCGGCTTCTACGGACTCGACTACTGGTACACGTGGCAGGTGACCGTCCTGGGCCTCGGGCCGGTCTGGCAGAGCGCCAACGAGCGGCAACGACAGCGGGCCGCGGAGTTGCTCGACGAGGGCCACGTGATGGCCTTCGCGCTGTCCGAGCGCAGCCACGGCGCCGACATCTACGCCACCGACATGATCCTCACGCCCACCGGCGACGGCGGCTTCACCGCGAGCGGCACCAAGTACTACATCGGCAACGGCAACGTGGCCGGTCTGGTGTCGGTGTTCGGCCGCCGGGCCGACGTCGAGGGCCCCGACGGCTACGTGTTCTTCGCCGCCGACAGCCGGCACGAGAACTACCATCTGATCAAGAACGTCGTGAACAAGCAGATGTACGTGAGCACGTTCGAGCTGCGCGACTACCCGGTGCGCGAGCAGGACGTCCTGCACACCGGCAAGGCCGCCTTCGACGCCGCGCTGAACACGGTCAACGTCGGCAAGTTCAACCTGTGCACGGCCGCGATCGGCATCTGCGAGCACGCCATGTACGAGGCCGTCACCCACGCCCACCAGCGCATCCTCTACGGCAAGCCGGTCACCGCGTTCCCGCATGTGCGGCGTGAACTGACCGACGCGTACGCCCGGCTCGTCGCCATGAAACTGTTCAGCGACCGCGCCGTCGACTACTTCCGCAGCGCCGGCCCCGACGACCGCCGTTATCTGCTGTTCAACCCGATGACGAAGATGAAGGTCACCACCGAGGGCGAGAAGGTCGTCGACCTGATGTGGGACGTGATCGCGGCCAAGGGCTTCGAGGCGGACACCTACTTCGACAAGGCCGCCATGGACATCCGCGGCCTGCCGAAGCTGGAGGGCACGGTGCACGTCAACCTGGCCCTGATCCTCAAGTTCATGCCGAACTACCTGTTCAACCCCACGACGGAGTACGCGCCGGTGCCGACCCGGCACGACCCGGCCGACGACGCGTTCCTGTTCCGGCAGGGGCCGGCCCGCGGGCTCGGGGCCATCCGGTTCCACGACTGGCGCACCGCGTACGACACCCACGCGACCGTGCCGAACGTGGCCCGCCTCCGGGAACAGGCCGACGCCTTCTGCACCCTGCTCCAGAAGCACGCCCCCACCGGGGAACAGCAGAAGGACCTGGACTTCCTGCTGTCGGTCGGGCACCTGTTCGCGCTGATCGTCTACGGGCAGCTGATCCTGGAGCAGGCCGCGCTCACCGGCGTCGGCCGGCCGCTGCTCGACGAGATCTTCGCGATCCTGGTGCGCGACTTCTCCGCGTACGTCACCGAGCTGCACGGCAAGGCCGCCACCACGCCGGAGCAGGCGGAGTGGGCGCTCGCCGCCATCCGCCGCCCGGTCGTCGACGAGTCCCGCGACACCGCCGTGTGGGAGCAGGTCCTCGCGCTGGCCGGCGCCTACGAGATGCGTCCCTGAGCACCCGTGCGACGGCCACCCCGCCCCATGGCGGGCGGGGTGGCCGTTATCAGCTGTTCACCTGCGGAGTCCTCGGGATCCCGGTCCCGTCGTCCGATACAGCGGGGACGCACCCAGGGAGAGGACCATCGGTGACCCAGACGCAACCCGCCGGGCGGCCGATCGAGCACCTGCGCCGGGACCCGGTGCTGCGGGGGCTGATCGGGTTCACGCTGCTCGGCTGCGTGCTGTTCGTCCTGCTCGACGGGCAGCCGATGCGGCAGGTCCAGGTCTTCTGGCTGGTGCAGGTACCGCTCGACGCGGCACTCGCGCTCGGCGGATGGCGACTGCGGCGGCTCGCCCACGTGCGCTACCGCCGCTTCTGGTCGATGATCGGCTTCGCCGGGGCGTCGTTCACGGTCGGCGACGCGTACCACGCCCTCGAGGTCCTGATCCGGCCCGGTGAGCCGTCGCTCACCGGGGGAACCGTGCAGACGGTGTTCTTCGCCATCGGCATGAGCAGCAACGTCATCGCCTGCCTGATCTTCCCGCAGGGTCTGCGGACCGCCCGCGAACGGTTCGTCTTCTGGCTCGACGCGACCACCGTGCTCGTCGGCGGCGGAGTGGTGGCCTGGTGTTTCGCGTTCAACCCGCTCGACGGCGGCACCGACCGGGTCAACGCGAGCGTCACCGCGGCGCTGGTGCTGGTCGCGACGTTCTCCGCGACCAAGGTCGCGCTCATCCGCAACCCCCCGATGGCGCGGGTGGCGGCCTGGCCGATGGTCTCCGCCGCGATGGTCCAGGGCGTCAGCACCCTGCTGCCCGGCGACTTCCAGAGCCTCGATCACGCGTACGTGTACGCGATCCGCCTGCTGCCGAGCGTCCTCATCGCCGTCGGGCCGTGGATCCAGGTCATCGTCGTGCGCGCCGGCGACCCACGGCACACCGTCAAACGCCGCCCCTACAGCCTGCTGCCGTACGGGATGATCGCCGTCACCTTCGTGGTGTTCTTCCTGATGCTGCCGGACACCGCGTCCTCGCAGCTGGTCGGGGCCACGGCCGGCGTCGTGGTGATCACCTGCCTGGTCGCCGGCCGGCAGCTCATCGCGTTCCACGACAACATGAACCTGATCACCCGCCTCGACGTGGCCCTCGGTGACCTGCGCGACCAGGAGGTGCAGCTGCGCGAGCAGGCATCCTTCGACGGGCTGACCGGGCTGGCGAACCGCACCCACTTCAGCGCCGAGATGACCCGCCTGCTGTCCGCCGATTCGTCGCTGCTGCTCATCGACCTGGACGACTTCAAGACGGTCAACGACACGATGGGCCACGCGGCCGGCGACGCGCTGCTGGTGATCGTGGCGTCCCGGCTGCGCGACGCGGTCCGCGGCGGCGACCTGGTGTGCCGGCTGGGCGGCGACGAGTTCGCGGTGCTGCTGCCGGACACCGGCCCGGCCGGTGCCGAGGTGGTCGCCGAGCAGATCCTGCGCCGCCTCGCCGCGCCGATCGTGCTGCTCCAGCACACCCTGGTCACCCGGGCCAGCATCGGCCTGACCGGCGCCCGCCCCGGCGAGGACCCCTCGACACTGCTCGCCAACGCCGACATCGCCATGTACGAGGCGAAGCGCCGCGGCAAGGGGATGTGGATCGCGTACGCCGACGAGATGGGTGCCCGGATCGGCGCCGAGGCGGTCCTGATCCGCCAGCTGGACGTGGCCGTCGAGCAGGACCAGTTCACCCTGCTCTACCAGCCGATCGTGCGGCTCTCCGACGGCCGGCTGGTCGGCGTCGAGTCCCTGATCCGCTGGAACCACCCGGTCCGTGGCCTGGTGCCACCGGTCGACTTCATCCCGGTCGCCGAGCGCACCGGCCAGATCGTGGCGATCGGCCACTGGGTGCTGCGGCAGGCCTGCCGGCAGGGTGCCGCCTGGCTCGCCGAGTTCCCCGGCGAGGTCCCGCTGCAGGTCGGCGTCAACGTGGCCGGCCCGCAGCTGCGCGACCCGGGCCTGGTCGCCGACGTCGCCGCGGTCCTCGCCGAGACCGGCCTGCCCGCCGGAAGCCTGGTCATCGAGGTCACCGAGACCGCGGTCCTGGACGACGAGCAGTCGCACGCCACGATGATCGCGTTGCGGGCCCTCGGCGTGAAACTCGCCCTCGACGACTTCGGCACCGCCGCGTCGTCGCTGGGCCTGCTGCTCACCTGCCCGGTCAGCTCCCTGAAACTGGACCGCTCGTTCGTCGAGTCGATCACCACCGTCAGCCGGCAGGCCGCGGTGGCGACCGCCGTCAGCCAGATGGCGGCGGCCCTGGAGTTCGGGTCGGTGGCCGAGGGCATCGAGACCGAGGAGCAGCGTGATCTGGTCCGCGAACTCGGCTACGAGCACGGCCAGGGCTACCTCTGGTCACGGCCGGTCCCGCCGGAGCGGATCAGCGAACTGCGCACGCACGACCTGACGCCGCTGACCGTCGCACCGTAGCCGGTCACCTTTCGGGCGGGACGTAGCCGCGCCCGCCGGGCTGGGTCTCTTTCCACTGAGTGATGAGCGCCCCGCCGAGAATCGTCACCGGGACGACCGAGCTGCCGACGACCAGGGCCATGCCGAGCGCCGCCGCCGTCCAGGCCCGGCCGGTGCTGCGGGCCCGCCGGGCCCGGACCCACAACCAGACCGCCAGCGGGTACGCGATCAGCGCCGGCAGCCCGAGCACCAGAACGTAGGGGTGGATCGACTCCGCGTTGACGGCGAGCATGGCGAAGAACAGGGCGGACGGCAGCCCGCAGACGCCGATCACGCCGACGGCCGTGATCAGGAGCGCACCGGGCAGTCGTGACGGCCGGACATCAGGATCCACGCGGCGACCGTAACGGCCGCCCGCAATGTCCCTGCGTCATGCGGCCGGGCTGTCGAACTCCCAGTACGCCCGGAGTGCGGCGATCCGGCCGGCGCCGTCGGTGCGGTACGTGAAGACGCCGTGCACCTGCGTGGCGTGGCCGCCGGGCATGGTGAGGTGGATGGTGCCGACGTCGGCGACCTCGTCGCCGCACAGGTAGGAGCGTTCGATCGCGAAGTGCATCCGGTCGACCTGGCCGATCACGGTGTCGTAGAAGCCGGCGATGGCCTCGGCGCCGTGATGACCGCGGCCGTCGGGGCAGAGCGGGGACGGACCGACCGGATCCTCCACCACCGCGTCCTCGGCGAACAGGGCGAGCCAGGACTCGCGGTCCTTCGCCCCGGCCGCCGCCTGGGATCGGCGGGCCAGGTCGCGGGCGGTCGGAACGGTGGACTCCATGACGCCGAGACTAGAACACGTTCTAGTTGGGGGCAATCCGTTCCGGTGCCGTGCCGCCTCCGCCCGAGAGGCGCCCTGGTGGGCCGCACGGCCCGCCTGCGTCGCGGTGTGGCCACGGTGCTTCGGGTGGCCGTACGAAATGATTAGGGTTTCGGGGTGCCCCGCGTCTCCGAAGCCCACCTCGCCGCCCGCCGCCGGCAGATCCTCGACGCCGCCGGGCGGTGTTTCGTGCGCAACGGGTTCCACCAGACGTCCATGCAGGACGTCATCAAGGAGGCCGGGCTGTCGGTCGGCGCCTTCTACCGGTATTTCAAGAGCAAGAACGAGCTGATCACCGCGATCGCGAGCGAGAAGATCACCGCGGTCACCGGCGTGCTCGACGGACTGCTCGCCCTCGATCCGATGCCGTCGATCCCGGAGATCCTCGAACGGCTGCTCGAACGCGTCGATGTGGCCGTCGTCGAGGACGGCACCGTGCGCATCGCCGTGCAGGTGTGGGGCGAGGCGGTGCACGACCCGGAGGTGGCCGCGGTGGTCGCCGAGATCTACGGGCGGGTCCGGGACCGGGCGGTGCACACCGCGGAACGCGCCCAGGCCGCCGGGCAGATCCCGCCGGACGCCGACCCGGCCGGCATCGGAGCGGCGTTCTTCGGCCTGGTCCAGGGCTACATCCTCCAGCGGATCCTGCTCGGCGGCACCGACCGGCAGACCTACATGAACGGCGTCCGCGCGCTAATGGGCTAGCGCCGCCGCGGCCAACACCAGCACACTGGCGCCGATCTCCACCAGACCCACCTGCTTCGGCGTCATCGGGCGGCCGGGCAGCAGCCAGGCCCGGGCCAGCAGAGCGCCGGAGACCACCGCGGCGAAGGCGCCGATCAGCGTCGCCGCGGCGAGTGCGGCCAGGTGATACCCGATCGAGGCCCGGCGGTACGCGACGGAGCCCCGCTCCCGGATCATCGTCTTGACGAACAGCACCGTGCCGGTGAAATAGAGCAGAACCACGGCGAACGGCTGCCAGCGCGGCGTGACCTCGGCGACCACCGCCACCACGGGGACCATGAGGCAGCCCTGCACCACCGACGCGAGATCGTTGAGCAGGGCACGCTCGCGGCGCCGCCACGCGAACCAGGCGTTGACCGCGAGCAGCACGGCGTAGGCGGGGGCGAACCACAGCACCGCGGGGCGGGTCACCACGACCGGCACGGCCAGGGCCACGGTGATCGGCGCGTACAGCAGGATCTGCGGCCGGAACCGGGTGAACCGTCCCGTCTTGATCGCCTGGAGCAGGTAGTACGACAGCAGATACCCGCCCACCCAGGCGCCCAGCAGCGGGGCCGCCGGCCAGGCGAACCCGGAGACCAGCAGCCCGGCCAGGTAGGGCAGCAGCAGCATCGCCCACGCACCGTGCTGCGGCGGGACGAACTGCCGCACGGTCCGGCGGCGGGCGGTCGCGGTGGTCACGGCATCGACGTTAGGCGCCCGGACGGCGGCGGTGACAGGGCGAAAGGCCCCTGAACGGCCGGCGCATGATCGGATAGCCTGGCCACTCCCCGCTCTCTCGAGGAAAGCTCCGTGCTGGAAGACATCCGCGCCTACTGCCGGCGCGACCCCGCCCTGTACGGGATCAAGGTGGCCGAGGTGCTGCTCTATCCCGGGCTCTGGGCGCTCTGGGGTCACCGGGCCGCCCACCTGCTGCACCGGGCCCGCATCCCGTTCCTGCCGCGCCTGCTCTCCCAGCTGATGCGGTTCTTCACCGGCATCGAGATCCACCCGGGCGCGGAGATCGGCCGGCGGCTGTTCATCGACCACGGGGCCGGAGTGGTGATCGGCGAGACCGCCCGCATCGGCGACGACGTCACCATGTACCACCAGGTCACCCTCGGCGGACGGGGCTGGCAGCGCGACACCAAGGGCAGCCGCCGTCACCCGCAGGTGGGAGATCGGGTCACCCTGGGGGTGGGCGCCACCGTCCTCGGCCCGGTCAGTATCGGCGACGACGCCGAGATCGGCGCTCTCGCGCTGGTCGTGGCGGACATTCCGGCCGGGGCCCGGGTGCGCGCCCCGGCTGCCGAGACTGTTGCATCAACACCGAACGCCGGCATCAACCCAGGAGCGAGGAAATGATCTACAACGACGTCACCGAGCTGATCGGCCGAACTCCGATGGTGCGGCTGACCCGTTTCGAGCCCGGCCTGCCGGCCAAACTGATCGCCAAGCTCGAGTCCGCCAACCCGGGCGGCAGCGTCAAGGACCGGATCGCCCTCGCCATGATCGAGGCGGCCGAGGCCACCGAGGAACTGCGCCCCGGTTCGGCGATCGTCGAGGCCACCAGCGGCAACACCGGCATCGGCCTGGCCCTGGTGGCGGCCGCGCGAGGCTACCGCCTCACCCTGACCATGCCGGACAGCATGAGCGCGGAGCGGCGGGCACTTCTTCTGGCGTACGGGGCGAAGCTGGTCCTGACCCCCGCCGCCGAGGGCATGAAGGGCGCCGTCGCCAAGGCCCTGGAGATCGCCGAGGAGCAGCGGGCCTGGCTGCCGATGCAGTTCGACAACCCGGCCAACCCGGACGTGCACCGCCGCACCACCGCACTGGAGATCTGGAACGACACCGACGGCGAGGTGGACCTGTTCATCGGCGGTGTCGGCACCGGCGGCACCCTCACCGGTGTCGGTCAGATCCTCAAGGAGAAGCAGCCCGACCTGCGGGTCTACGCGGTCGAGCCGGAGGAGTCACCGGTGCTGTCCGGTGGTGTGTCGGGACCGCACGGCATCCAGGGCATCGGTGCCGGATTCGTACCGGAGGTCCTCGACCCGACCATCTACGACGAGGTCTTCCGGGTGACCGTGGAGCAGGCGCGCGACGCGGGGCGGCAGCTGGCCCGTACCGAGGGCATCCTCGCCGGGGTGTCGAGCGGCGCCACCCTGCACGCCGCGCGGGAACTGGCCTGGCGGGCCGAGAACGTCGGCAAGACCATCGTGGTCGTGCTCCCCGACACCGGCGAGCGTTACCTGAGCACCCCGCTGTTCTCCACACCCTGACCGCGCGATGACGACCCGGCGTGCGATCCACGCCGGGCCGTACGGCGCATCAGTACCGGGTGGTGACGCCGGCCTTCTTGCACGCGGCGTTGACGGCCTTGCCGGACTTCTCCGACTCCGGGGTGTCCAGTGCGGTCGTCGGGTCCTTGGCCGCGGCCGCCTCGGTCGCCTGCGAGGAGATGAGCCGCACGGCCTTCGCCACCGCGGTGTCGCTGCCCTCGGCGGCCTTGTCCAGCTGCTTGGCCAGGTCGGTCAGCATCGCCTTCTGGTCGGCGGCCGAGATGTCGCCGGTGGTCTGGAAGAGGGTCGTCATGGCCTTCTTCAGCGACTCGTTCGCCTTGTTCGCGGCCTCGCAGATCTCCTTGTCGGAGGCGCCGGCGGCGGCCGGCGGGGTGGTCGCCTCGGCGGTGGCCGCGGGAGCCGCGGCGGTGGTGGCGGCGGGCGGCTGGGCGGAGGTGGCGGGCGCCTCCTCCGAACAGGCGGCGAGGGACAGAACGGAGACGCCGGCAAGCACGGCGGTGAGGATTCGCGTGGTGATCACCGCGAGAAGCTAGTTGATCAACTTCCGGAGAATCAACCCCATAGGCAACGCCTTGGTCACGACAGCCCGCCCGTCCTGGTCGCCGATACGGTCATGGAGCACGATCGATCACACGAACGGTACGGGGGTGTCGTGCGCAAGAAATGGTCGATGCTCGTCACGGTGCTCGCCGGGCTCCTGCTCGCCGGGTGCCCGGCCGGTTCCACCGAGCCGCTGGAATACCGGATCGGCGTCGCCCGGATCGGCGACGACTACCACCTGTTCGCGCCGGTCTGCCCCGGCGACGCACTCGCCGGGGTGCGCGTCAGCGACACGGAGGGCGACCTGTCCGGCGCCGACGACCCGTCCCTGCCCGACGCCTCGGTCACCTGGTGGGCCGCCGGCGGCCCGAAGGACCCGGCCGGCCGGCCGCACGAATTCGTGCGACTCGGTGACGACGGCCCGTTCCACCACATCGCGGTGGCCGCCGGCGGCCACCAGCGGATGCCCGGCGACTTCCGGGCCACCACCACCTACACCGACGGCCACGGGGGAGAGCTCGACAAGTCGATCACCCTGCGACTGTCCGCGGTGCCCACCTATCCGGCCGGAACCGACCCACGGCAGGTGCTCTACCTGACCCGGCCGCTCGGCGACATGGGCGACCTGGCCCGCCCGGAACAGATCCGCAGCCACTCCGACTGTGCGGACCCCACCGAGACCCCGCTCCGGCAGACGGCCGGCTCGCTGCGATCCGAGGCACCCGGCCGGGTCGACGGCGCGATGCTCGAATCCGGCGCCGTCAGCTGGCTGGTGCCCGTCGCGCCCAGGGCGGCTCCCGCCGAGGACGTCGCCGGGCACCTCTGCGGCAACGGACCGGGATTCGGGGCGCTGGTGGCCGCGTTCGGGCGCGAACAGGTCTGGCGCGAGCCGGAATTCGACGTGGAGACCGGCGCGGAGGTCCGGCAGTTCGCCGGGGCGTACGGGCGGATCACCGCAGCCGAGGCGATCGACCAGGTCGACGGCCGGTTCGGGTGCACCCGCTACACCGACGGCACGACCGGCTACACCGGGACGCACCGGATCGGCCTGCCCGCACTGCCGGGTGCCGACCGGCACCTGCTCTACTGCGAGGAGTCGGAGCACGGCGCGGGCCGCTGCACCCTGCTGCTGGCCCGCGGTGACATCCTCAGCCGGCTCGTCGTGCACGCCGCCACCGGCGAGCTGGCGCAGACCTCGGCGCGGGCGCTCGCCGACGACGCGGCCGCCGCACTCGCCGGCTAGGGCCCGTTTCGTCGGGGAAGTCGAGCTGCCCCTACGGGAACGGGCCCTGGCGTCATCACCTCAGCCGGGCCCGATTCCGGCCGATCTGGGTCCCGGAAGGTGCCGACGGGCGAGAGGCCGACGATGCGTGGATCCGACGACACCCCGGGTCCGCCACCCCGGGACCGGGTGCTGGCCGTACTCCTGAGCGTGGGTCTCGCCGTCCTGGCGGGCGTGCTCGGCTGGCTCGCCTGGCGCGACCCGCGGGACGTGCTCCTCGGTAACGCCTTCGGCACCGTGATCGCGGCGTGCGCCGCCGCCGCGTGCTACCGGGTCAGCCGGCTCGCCACCGACCGCGCGGTCCGCTCGTTCTGGTGGCTCTGGGCCGGATCGGCGGCCGCCCTGCTGGTCAGCACGCTCTCCTCCACGGTCGCGGCGATCCGCGGCGACGCCGACATGCCGCCCTACGAGGCCGCGTCGAACGTGCTCAGCCTGGTCCTCGGAATGATCGCGTTCCGGCACGTGCCGATCACCTCCCGGACCCGTCTCGACTGGGTGCGGCTGCTGCTCGACGGGGCCGCGGTGATCGTCGCCGGCTCGGTCTTCTTCGGGTACGTCGTGCTGCGGACCGTCCCCGACGGGACCCCACTGGCCACCCGTGCCGCGGCCGGCGTGGTCGGCATCTGCTGCCTGCTCGGCCTGGTGATCTTCAGTCGCGCGGCGATCATCCCCGCCGGGCGCGTCGACCCGCTCGCGCTCGGCATCCTGGCCTTCGCACCGGTCGTCGGCCTGGCCACGGTGCTCGCGTTCCTGATCGGCAACGACCTGAGCGTGACCCTGGTGTCCTACCTCGGATACCCGCTCGTCGGCCTCGGCATGTCACTGGGCGCCTACCGCCAGGGCCGGGTCGTCAACCTGCCGCCACGGCACCTGCGCTGGTCGTTCGCCGACCCGCTCCAGTTCCTCTCGGTCGCCGTCACCGCCGTACTCGTCATCATGGTGTCCGCCCGCGACCTCGACCTCCGCGGCCGCGCCGTGATCGTCGGCGCGGTCCTGATCGCCGCGATCATCGTGGCCCGGCAGCTGCTCAGCCTCCGCGAGAACAACCGCGCCCTCCGCGGCATCCGCCGCCAGCAGGCCGAACTCGAACGCCTCGCCCTCACCGACAACCTCACCGGCCTCGCCAACCGCACCGGCTTCCTCGTCGAACTCACCGAACGCCTCGACGCCGGCCGGCCGGCCACCGCCATGTTCCTCGACATCGACGACTTCAAGATGGTCAACGACACCCTCGGCCCAGCCGCCGCCGACCAGCTGCTGCGCCAGATCGCCCAGCGCCTCCAGGACAGCGTCGGCGGCGACGAGTGCGTGGCCCGGCTCGGCGGCGACGAATTCGCGGTCCTGCTGCCGACCGACCGCCCCACCGTCGCCGAGGCCGCCGCCACCCGGTTCCAGACCACCGTCGGCCGGCCCGTACACACCGCGGAACAGCAGTTCCTCCTGCACGCCAGCGTCGGCATCGCCGTCGCCGAGACCGGCGAGACCGCCGACGAGGTGCTCCGCAACGCCGACATCGCCCTCTACGCGGCCAAGGAGTCCGGCAAGGCATCCTGGGTACGGTTCGAACCCCGCATGCGCCAGGACATGACCGCCCACGCCCGTCTCGCCGGCGAACTCCACGACGCCATCCTCGGCGGGCAGCTACGGTTGCTCTACCAGCCCGTGTACGACCTGGTCACCGGCCGGATGCACGGCTGCGAGGCGCTGGTCCGGTGGCAGCATCCCGAACGCGGGTTCATCTCACCCGCCGACTTCATCCCCGTCGCCGAACGCTCCGGGCTCATCGTCCCCCTCGGCGCGTGGGTGCTCCGGGAAGCCTGCGCGCAACTCGCCGAATGGCGCGCCACCCTCGGCGCCGACGCCGTCGAAGCGGTCAACGTCAACGTCGCCGTCCGGCAGCTCCGGGAGAGCGGATTCGTCGACGAGGTCGCGGCCGTCCTCAGCGACACCGGCCTCCGACCACGCCATCTGATCATCGAGGTGACGGAGTCGTCGGTCGCCGACGGGCCCCAGGTCACCGAGGCGCTGGAAGCCCTCCACGAGATGGGCGTACGGTTGGCCCTCGACGACTTCGGCACCGGACAGTCCTCCCTCAGCCTGCTCCGCGCCTTCCCCGTCGACGTCCTAAAACTGGACAAGTCCTTCGTCGACGGCATCGCCGACGGCGCCGACCGGGGCCGCCTCGCCGTCGCTGCCGCGGTCGCACAGCTGGTGGAGTATCTGCAGCTCAAGGCGGTGGCCGAAGGTATCGAAAGCCAGGCCCAGCTGGAACGGCTCCGGGACATGGGCTACCGGTACGGCCAGGGCTACTTCATGGCCAAACCGCTGCCGCCGGCGGAGTGCGGCACGCGGATGGCCGACGCTATCTGGTACGGACCACCGAACGGCCCCGTGCCGGTCCCCGCGACCGTCTCCCCAGCCCGGACCGAAACGCGGCCGCCAGGCTGACCCCGCCGTGCGGGGCGCATCTATCTGTCCCTTCGGCCGGATACCCGGCTTGCTGTCCTCGGCCGGATACCCGGCTTCGTTCTCCAGCGGTCGGGCGGGCGATGCGGTACCCGCACCACAGCCGGAGCTGCGGTCGGAGGTCTTGTTGATCGCCCGGCTGTGGGCGAGGAACGCTAAAACGGCTGGGAGACAGCCATATCGCATACCCCACTGATCAGAAGGGCCCCGAAACAGGGCCGACCTGTGGCTTATCGCTGTTATCAACGGACGCGCACCGCTGGCGATGGCCACGCCGCTCGTAGATCCGGTTCGGTGGCGCGACGACGACGGTGTGGGAGGCGTTGTCGTCATCGACCGGATGCCGATGGCGTGGCGTGTGTGGGACCGGCCCGAATCCCGACCGAGGAAGTTCCGGCGCCGAGGTCTGCAGCCCATACCGCGATCTTGCGGAGTCCCGCGATGACGGTGCGCCGGAAATCAATGGGACCGCGGGCGTGGACCCCGTAGTCGAAGGTCTTCGGGAGTGGGACTCATCGCGCCCGCTATTCGTGCTCCAGATCCGGTGTCTCGCATCCTTCGTCGGTGGATGCACTCCTACTTCGCCCGGCCGAAAGTGTCAGAGGGTGTCGGTAGCCTCGCCCCGACCGATAGCCGACGACCGGTGGTGGCCCTGATGTCCGATGTTCCCACGACCGATGATCGCGATCCTGCCGCCGTGGTGACCGGCATGATCAACCAGGTGCTCGACCTGGCGTCCACCTGGACCGCCTGGGACGGGAAGCCGATCCCGATCGACGACCGTGTCTACACCCCGCACAAGGCTCTACGCCGGGTCACCGACCACCTGATCGACCACCTGGCTGAGATCGAGGCCCGCGTGGCCGGTGCCCCGACCATCCCCGATCACTGGCAGGCTTCGGCGAGCACCACGGCCGCCGACCTGGCACCCTTCACCACCGAGGACCTCGACGAGGCCCGCAGCCGACTGGGCCGTCTGGCGCAGATCTTCGAACTACGCCTCGGCAAGCTGACCGTTCCCGAGCTGGACCTTCGCGAAGGCGACGCATGGTCCGTGCGCCAGATCGCCTTCCACCTGGAGATCTCGCTCTACTACGCCACCGCTGTCGGTCGCCTTTCCTGACCTGGCAGAGGAGGCGCTGAAACTCGTCGCCGAGGGTCACCCGTCGAAAGAGATCGCCGACCTGCTGATGATCAGCGTCAAGTACGGGGCGCATCCCGCGGTCAGGGCCGGAGGACCTCAGCCGCCGGGCCGGCTGCACGGTGCGCCGATCGACAGCTCGGCCGTGGCGTCGCCGCCGGTGGCCGTGGTGATCCGGATCGGGACGCAGTCGGCCTCGGCCACCCAGGTACCACCGGCGAAGACCGACCAACCGGCGCCGTCCCGGCACGCGGTCACCCGGACCGCGGCGGCCGGCCCGGCATCGGTGTCTCCCCAGCCCAACCGGGCCCGATCGGCCCAGCCCGGTAGCAGGCTGACATCGACTACCGCACCGGCGCGAACCAGCAGCCCCCATTTGGCGAACAGACGGGTCGGGCCCTCACCCGAGGTCTGAGGGGCCGGTTCCAGCACCCGGTCGGCCGCGGGAACCGCCACCACGTCGGCGACCACCTGATACGTGTCGCGGGGAGCGTCCTCCTGACCGATCGCGTCCGGGCAGCCGACGACCGGGCCGGCCGTGACGAGCCCGCCCGACGGCGCCGGTGGGTCCGGGATGCCGGGATCGTCACCGCAGCCGGCGGCGCCGGCCACCATGAGCAGGGCGATCACCTTCCGTACGATCGGCATGCCCCGATTTTGTCAGAGGGTCCGTCTAATGTGCCCGGCATGGACCCCGCGCGCCGTGGCCGGATCGCCACCTCCCTCGTCTTCCTGATGTTCGGCGCCGCTCTCGGCGTGTGGACGGCCCGGATCCCGGCGGTCAAGGAGAGTCTCGGCCTCAGCGACGGCCGGCTGAGCGTCGCGCTGCTCGCGTTCGCCGCGGGCTGCATCACCGGGATGGCACTGATCGGTCGTCTCACCGACCGTTTCGGCAGCTCACGGGTTCTCGTCCCGGCCGCCCTGCTGGAGGGCCTGCTGTTGATCCCACCGGCGTTCGCGGGCGGGCTGGTGACGCTCAGCCTGGCCCTGTTCGTGTTCGGCGCCGTCCACGGCACGCTCAACATCGCGATGAACGCCAACGCCGCCGAGGTCGAGCGGGCGCACGGGCGGCCGATCATGGCCTCGTTCCACGCCCTCTACAGCATCGGCGGGTTCCTCGGCGCGATCGCCGGCAGCCTGTTCGCCCACGCCGGGCTCTCCGTGGCGACGACCCTGATCAGCGTCGGGCTGCCGGCATTCGTGCTGGCCGCCGGAGCGTCACGGTGGGTGCTGCGGTCGCCGGCGGCCGAGGCGAACCTGACCGATTCCGACGAGCGGGGTGCGGCAGCAGCGCGCCGCCCTCTGCTCGTCCTCTTCGGGATCGTGGTGCTCTGCACGCTGGTCGGCGAGGGTGCCGCCGCCGACTGGAGCGCGGTCTACCTGCGCGACGATCTCGGTGCTTCCGAGGGCTTCGCGGCGTACGGCTACGCCGCCTTCGCGATCATGATGACCGCCGGGCGGCTCGTGGGGGACCGGATCGCCGGCCGATTCGGGTCACCCGCGCTGATCCGGGCCAGCGGCCTCGTCGCGGCCGCCGGGCTCGGGCTCGGTCTGCTGATCGACCACCCGCTGGCCGGGGTCGCCGGCTTCGGGCTGCTCGGGCTCGGGCTGTCGTGTGTCGCCCCGCAGTTCTTCTCGGCGGCCGCCGCCGTCGACCCACGCCGGGCCGGGCAGGCGCTCTCGACCGTGGTGAGTATCGGCTACCTCGGCTTCCTGCTCGGGCCGATCGCGATCGGCGCCGCCGCCACCGTGGTCGGGCTGACCACGGCGCTGTGGATCCCGGTGGCGCTGGCCGTCTTCGTCGCACTGAGCGCCGGCAGCATCCGGTCCGCGATCCGGCCGTCCGCCGCCCACAGCGGCGAGCGACCAGCCACGGCTTCCTGATCCACAGCCGAGTGGGCGGCGGGTGGCGGCTGCACTGGCTAGCGGCCGGGTGGGCGACGGCGGCCTGAACTGCGGGCCGCACGCCGCCATCCGGTCGCGGTTGGGGTCAGGCGTGGCCGGGCGGCTGTTGCGGTTGGGGTCAGGCGTGGCCGGGCGGCTGTTGCGGTCGGGATCAGGCAGTGGTCAGCAGGCTCCGGGTGATCGCGGCGACGTCGCGGGCGCCGGCCAGGGCCATCGTCAGGTCCAGTTCGGCGATCACGTTGCGGATCACGTCCTCGACACCGGTCTGACCGGCGAGAGCCAGGCCGTACATGTAGGGGCGGCCCAGCAGCACGGCGTTCGCGCCGAGGGCCAGCGCGGTGAAGACGTCGGCGCCGGTGCGGATGCCGCTGTCCAGCAGCACCGTCGGGTCCGGGCCGAGTTCGGAACGAATGGCGACCAGCGCGTCGAGGGAGGCGATGGCATTGTCGATCTGGCGGCCACCGTGGTTCGACACGACGATCGCGTCGGCGCCCAGGCCGAAAGCGCGACGGGCGTCGTCCGGGTGCAGGATGCCCTTGAGGACGATCGGCAGGCGGGTCCGGCTCCGGAGCGTGGCCAGATGATCCCAGCTCAGGCCGGGGTTGGAGTAGATGTCGAGGAACGTCTCCACCGACGCCTTCGGCAGCGGCGAACGCAGGTTCGCCCAGAAGCGGCCCGGATGGTTGCGGGTCATCGCCAGCAGTGTCCGGACGGCCCCGAGCGTCACCTCCGGCTTCGGCGACGGCTGCCCGGCCCGTTCGGCGGCGATCTGCTGAAAGCGGGGATCCGAGGTGTACTGCGCGATGCCCTCACCACGGCTGAACGGCAACGAGCCCAGATTGAGATCCTGTGGGCGCCAGCCGAGCACCGTCGTGTCCAGGGTGACGACCAGCGCGCCCGCCCCGATCGCCTCGGCCCGGGCGATCAGGCTGTCGACGAGTTGCTCGTCCTTGCTCCAGTACAACTGGAACCACCGGGCGGCGTCACCCATCGCCGCCGCGCAGTCCTCCATCGGATTGCAGCCCTGATTGGAGAAGACGTAGGCGGTGCCGGTGGCGGCCGCGGCGCGGGCGATCTTCAGGTCGCTGTCGGCGGCCATCAGCGCGCCGGCCCCGACCGGCGCGAGCAGCAGTGGGGTCGTGTGGCGGGCGCCGAGGAGATCCACCGAGAGGTCGCGGTCCACGGCACCCGACGCCATCCGCGGCACGATCGCCCGGCGGTCGAAGGCCTCCCGGTTGCGGCGCATGGTCCGCCCCTCACCGGCGCCGCCGGCCACGTAGCCCCAGGCGCGGGTGCTGCTGGCCCGGCGGGCACGGCGCTCCAGCTCGGCGAAGTCCGCCGGAACGACGGGCCGGCGACCGAGGACGCCCTGACGGTAGATCGTGCTCAGGCGGGCAAGGCCGGCTCCGGACATCGGCTCCTCCGAGAAGGTTGTTCAGGTGCTGCTGGTTCAAGGCTGAAACGAGACCCACGGCGATGGCCGGCGATCCGGGAACGGCGCCCAGGGGATTTGCCGGCAGAACGGGACCCGGGGGACTGCCGGAAGAACGGGATCTGGGGATTGCGGGCAGAACGGGGAACAGGCTGCACGGGTTGGTGGAAGGGATGGTGGCGGCGGGCACCGTGGGGCGTGGCTGACACGCTAAACCAAGTCATCTGACTTGAGAAGTCAGCTGACCGGGAAAGTTAGGATCGAGGGGTGACACAGGGTGGCGGGGTTCGGGCGGCGCGGCGTGAGCAGGCGGTCGAGGCCCTACTCGACGCGGCCCTGGAGAGTCTCGTCACCGTCGGGTTCGCCGCCACGACGACCCGCGGTGTGGCTCAGCTGGCGGGCGTCAGCCAGGGCCTCCAGCAGCACTACTTCCCGACGAAGGCGGCACTCATCGACGCCGCGATCAACCGCCTGGCCACCAGACTCCTCGAGGAGGCATCCCGGCCGGTCGAGGGCGCCACCGAGCGGCAGCGGGCCGAGCTGTTGCTGCGGCGGTTGTGGGACAGCTTCAGCTCGCCGGTGCTCACCGTCGTGGCGGAACTGCTCGTTCTGGCGCGCATCCACCCGGACACCGCCGAGAAGACGGCTGCCACGCTGGTGGCGGTCACCGATCGGGTGGTCGCCGTCGCCGAGGAGGCACTGCCGACCTACGCCCGCCGGCCGGGATTCCGGGATGCGCTGCTGCTCGCGCTGAGCGCCATCCGCGACACCACCACCGTGGCCCGCATCCCCGGCACCGAACGCGCCCTCCCCACCTGCGAGACGATCACCGCCGGTTTCCTCAGCGCGTTCAACGAGAAGCCCCACCGGCGGCGTTGACGGCGGCGCGTTCAGCAAGAACTTCACCAGCGGGTTGCGGTGGGACGTTCAGTGAGAAGTTGCACCGGCGGCGTTGACGGCGGCGCGTTCAACGAGAGGCCCCACCGGCGGCGTTGACGGCAGGGCGCTCAGCGAGAAGCTCCATCGGTGGCGGTGCCCTTCCGGCCGGCGGGGGTCCGGATGCCCAGGTAGGTGAGGGGACCGGGGTCCGGGACGGGGAGGACGGTGAAACCGAGCCGATCGTAGAAGCCGCGTGCCTTGACGTTCGCGGTGAGCATGCCCAGATGAACGCCAGGCGCGTCGACCGTCGTCAGGAAGCGGTCGATGAGGCGGCGGCCGAAACCGCGCCCCTGGTATGCGGGCAGCAGGTCGATGTGCAGGTGCGCCGGGTAGCCGTCCAGCCCGTCGACGAGCATGCGTTCCGGGTCGTAGTGCAGGGCGACCATGTCCTGCTCCAAGGTGCGCGGTGGCGGTGGCGGCTCCGGGTACCTGTCACCGACCAGCGGAATCCACTCGGCGCGGTAGCGGCGGACGAATCCGGCGGTGTCAGCCGTGCCGACGACGTAGCCGACCACCTCGCCGCCGTCCTCGACCACGAACGCCAGATGCGGGTCCAGCCAGGCGTAAGGGCCGGCGAACAGGTCACCCATCAGGTCGTCGCTGGAATACCGTCCGCGGGCGTCGCCGCCGGCATCGGCGGTGCGGACACAGATGTCGTAGAGGGCGGCGCGGTCGGCGGGCCGGTACAGGCGAATCTCAGGCACGCCGCACGGTATGCGGTGAAAGCGCTTGCACCGCAACCCCGCCCGAGAATGAGCGATCGGTGAGGCCGTGACCCGCGGCCCGAAGACGTGGGCGATTCGACGGCGGCCGGGCGGCTGCGGCCCGGAGGCGTTGCGATTCGACGGTGGCCCGGGGGCTGCGGCCAGGAGAGGTGGGCGATTCGATGGTGGCCGGGCGGCTGCGGCGCGGAGGCGTTGCGATTCGACGGTGGCCCGGGGGCTGCGGCCAGGAGAGGTGAGCGATTCGATGGCGGCCGGGCGGCCGGGTGGCTGCGGCCCGGAGGCGTGGGCGATTCGATCGTGGCCGGGGCTGCGGCGGGGAGACGCGAGGGCAAGAGCGAAGGCCCTGACCGAGAGGCGGGCAGGTGCGGTGCCGCCGCGATGTGCGGCGGTGCGATGTGCGGTGCCGCGATGCGGTCGGCTTCCCGTGCGTTGTCGGCCATTTCAACCCTTGCCGGTACGAGCCAGGCCGCCCCCGACCGCAACCATTCGTCCCGTCGGCTTCCTCGGCGACGGGGCTGCCTGGTGGCGGCCGGAGCGGCGGCGCCGGGCTCATGAGCCGGGCGAGGCGAGGACCTCCAGGTAGTGCTGGTTGTACATGACGCCGAGGATGTTGCCGAACGGGTCGGTGACGGAGGCCGTGATGAAGCCGGGACCGCGTTCGGTCGGCTTGTCGTGGGTGGTCGCGCCGAGGTCCAGCAACCGCCGGTAGGCGGCCTCGACGTCGTCGACGGCCCAGTAGATGATCGCCCCGGACGGGCGCCCGGCCGGCTGGTGTGGCGCGAACCTGCTGTTGAGCACGCCGAACTCGTGCTGGTAGTCACCGGCTCGCCATTCCAGGTAGGCGTGTTCGGGGCCGGCGTCCCGGACGAAGTAGGGCTCTGCCTCGAAGACCTCGGTGTACCAGGCGCGGGCCGAGGCCATGTCGTCGGCGAAGAACGTGACGGTGGTGAATCCGCGGAGCATGTCGGTGTCCTCTCGTGTCGCTGTCGAGGACCATCTTTCCGGGTTAAGTGCTCACCTTCTGAGCACTTTCTCTGCGAACCTGACGGCATGCGTGCGGACCGGCTCGTCGCCACCCTCCTGTTCATGCAGACCCGTGGGCGGGTGACCGCCGCCGAGGTCGCCGCCGAACTGGAGGTGTCGGTCGCGACCGCCCGTCGCGATCTGGAGGCGCTGTCCACGGCCGGGGTGCCGGTCTATCCCCAGCCCGGCCGGCACGGCGGATGGTCGCTGGTCGGCGGCGCACGGACCGATCTCAGTGGGCTGTCAGCGGCCGAGGCGCGGGCGTTGTTCCTGCTGGCCGGCCCGACCGCGGTGTCCGCCGAGGCGAAGGCGGCGCTGCGCAAACTGCTGCAGGCGCTGCCCGCTCCGTTCCGGACCGAGGCGGAGGCCGCCGCCGGGGCGACCCTCGTCGACCCGGCCGGCTGGGGGGAACGGGCGAAGCAGCCACCCGAGGTGGTGGGCCTGCTCCAGGAGGCGGTGGTGCGCCGCCACCGGATCCGGTTCACCTACCGGAGCCCCGGCCGCGGAGACCGGGGTGCGGCCGGGGCGACCGGCGGGGATGACGAGCGGGTGGCGGACCCGTGGGGCGTGGTCGACAAGGGGGACGTGTACTACCTGGTCGCGGGCACGGCGAAGGGCCGGCGGACCTTCCGGGTGGACCGGATGTCGGCGGTGACGGCGACCGGGGAGACGTTCGGGCGCCCGGCTGACTTCGACCTGGACACGGCCTGGGGCCAGGTGGTCGGCGAGGTCGAGGGGATGCGCTCCCGGACCTGGGCGACACTGCTGATCGCCGACCGTTTCGTCTGGGTGCTGCGCGACCACTTCGGCCGGCACTGCGAGGTGCTGGAGACCCTCGCCGACGGCCGGGCCCGGGTGCGGGTGGGCGCTCCGGAGGCCCGGGACATCGCCCGTACCCTCTCGGGCTGGGGTGCCGCCGTGGAGGTCCTCGACCCGCCGTCGGTCCGTGCCGAACTCGGTCGCATCGGCGCCGAACTGGTCCACCTCTACCCGGCTGCGCCGCCGGCCTGACGGTCAGGCGGTGGCCCGCAGGACCGGCCGGCTCGGGAACAGGCGGTCGCGGGGTGCGGCGCCCAGGGCGGCTTGCGCGGCGGCAGCGGCGATCAGTTCGACCGGGTGGGTGGCAGTGGACAGGGCGGGGACGGCGCAGGCCGCGAACGGGACGTCGTCGAAGCCGGTGACGGCCACGTCGTGGGGGACCCGCACACCGGTCTCGGCCAGGGTCTGGAGGACACCGAGTGCGGTGGCGTCGCTGACCGTGGCGATGGCGTCGGTGTCCGGCCAGCGGCGCAGGACGGTTCGGGCGGCGGTACGGCCCCGGGCGGTGGTGAAGTCGCCCGGAACCACCCGGATCGGCAGGCCGGCCTCCCGCATCAGCCCGGTGTAGGTGTGCAGCGGGGCGCGGGCGGCGGCGAGCCACGGCGGGCCCCCGATCAGCGCGATCCGTCGCCGGCCGGTGGTGTGCAGATGCCGCAACAGGGCGCCGATGCCGGCCGTGCTGTCCACGTCCAGCCCGCCGGCGCCGATCGCGGCGAAACGGCCGCGCAGGCCGGTGGGCAGATGGTCGAGCAGGTCGCCGTCGTGACCGGCCAGCACCACGGCGGCGACACTGCGGTCGGCGGCGATCCGGTCCAGCTCGGCGGCCGCGTCCAGGGGCAGGCGGCGCAGGCAGACGCCCAGCCCGTCCGGGTCGGTGGCGGCGGCCATCGCGGTGGCCGCCCGGGTGACGAACGGGTCGGAGAGGATGTCGGTGCGGCGGTCCCGGACCGCGAAGAGGAGCCGGGTCCCGGTGCCGCGGGCCAGGCGGCTGGCCACCGGATGCGGCACGTAGCCGAGGTCGGCGGCGGCCCGGAGGACGGCGGCCCGGCTGTCCGCGGAGGCCGGCCCGCGCCCGGACAGCACACGGGACGCGGTCGCGGCGGACACTCCGGCGAGCCTGGCCACCTCAGCGAGTACCGGACTGCTGCTCATGCGGCAAATATGCAGGATCCGTGGATGCCCGGCAATCACGCCCGAGGGGGCCGGAGGCGGGACTTTGGTCCCGGGCAGAGGGGGACCGCGGCTCAGGCGGCCCGGCACGTCTTCGGACAGATTTGAGGAGCGCCGGGCAGCCGCCCGGCCGATCGTCCACCGGCGAAGGAAACCACCGTGTCCCTGGACCCCGGAACCGCCCCTCTCCTGGGCGCACGCCGCTTCCTCACCCGCGAGACGGTCGGTGACCACGGGCGCACCCTGCACCGGGTCGACGACAGTGAATGGGACGCGTTCTACCGGGACCGCTGGCGCTACGACAAGGTCGTCCGGTCGACCCACGGCGTCAACTGCACCGGCTCCTGCTCGTGGAACGTGTTCGTCAAGGACGGGCTGATCACCTGGGAGCACCAGGCCACCGACTATCCGACGACCGGGCCGGACACACCCGACTACGAGCCGCGGGGCTGTCCCCGCGGTGCGAGCTTCTCCTGGTACGAATACTCGCCGTCGCGCGTGCGTCACCCGTACCTCCGTGGTGTTCTGGCCGAGATGTTCCGTGAGGCGCGGCAGCGTCTCGGTGACCCGGTCGCCGCGTGGGCGGAGATCGTCGAGACGCCGTTGAAGGCGCGGGCCTACAAGGCTCAGCGTGGGCGTGGCGGGTTCGTGCGGGCCTCCTGGGACGAGGCGATCGAGCTGATGGCGGCGGCGCACGTCTACACCGTGAAGGCGTACGGCCCGGACCGGGTCGTCGGTTTCTCGCCGATCCCGGCGATGTCGATGGCGTCGTTCGCGGCCGGCACCCGCTATCACGCGCTGCTCGGCGGCACCCTGCTGAGTTTCTACGACTGGTACGCGGACCTGCCGATCGCGTCGCCGCAGATCTGGGGTGACCAGACCGACGTGCCGGAGGCGGGCGACTGGTGGAACTCGACCTACCTGATGATGTGGGGGTCCAACATCCCGGTGACGCGTACGCCGGACGCGCACTTCCTCACCGAGGCCCGGTACAAGGGCACCAAGGTCGTCGCGGTGAGCCCGGACTACGCGGACAACGTGAAGTTCGCCGACGACTGGCTGGCCCCGCACCCGGGCACCGACGGCGCGCTGGCGATGGCGATGGGCCACGTGATCCTGACCGAGTTCTTCCGCGACCGCGAGGTCCCGTACTTCACCGACTATGTTCGTCGATATACGGACCTGCCGTTCCTGGTGACGATCGTGGACGGCAAAGCGGACCGCTTCCTCACCGCCGCCGACCTCGGCCACGAGGACGGTGAGCACAAGACCGTGCTCATCGATCAGGCCGGGGACCTGCGAGTCCCCCACGGCTCCCTCGGATACCGCTACTCCGAGCCGGGGCAGTGGAACCTCGACCTCGGCGACGTCGTTCCCGCACTGGGTATCGACAGCGACGAGGCCATCGAGATCGAGATGGCACGGTTCGACATCGGCGACACCGAGGGCGGCACCACGATCCGCCGCGGCGTCCCGGTCCGCCGGGTCGGCGAGCACCTGGTCACCACCGTCTTCGACCTGGTCATGGCCCAGTACGGCGTCCGCCGCGGCGATCTCCCCGGTGACTGGCCGGCCGGCTACGACGACGCGGACTCCCCGAACACCCCCGCCTGGCAGGAGAGGATCACCGGCGTCGACGCCAAGCTGGCGGCCCGGATCGGCCGCGAGTTCGCCCGTAACGCCGAACGCAGCAACGGCCGCTCGATGATCGTCCTGGGTGCCGGCGCGAACCAGTGGTTCCACTCCGACATGACCTACCGCGCGTTCATCTCCCTGGTCACGCTGACCGGCTGCCAGGGTGTGAACGGCGGCGGCTGGGCGCACTATGTCGGCCAGGAGAAGGCCCGCCCGATCACCGGCCAGCAGCACATGAGCTTCGCCTTCGACTGGCAGCGGCCGATGCGCCACCAGGCGTCGACACCGTTCTGGTACCTGCACACCGACCAGTGGCGCTACGAGCGTGTCCCGGCCGACGAACTGGCGTCCCCGCTGGGCAGTGGCCGGTTCAAGGGAATGGCGTTCGCCGACACGGTCGCGGCCGCGCAGCGGATGGGCTGGAGCCCGGGCCACCCGTTTTTCAACCGCAACCCGCTCGACCTGGCGGCCGAGGCTGCCGAGGCCGGTAAACCGGTGCAGCAGTACGTCGTCGAGTCGCTCAGGGACGGCTCGTTGACACCGGTGGCCGAGGATCCGGACGACCCGGCCAACTTCCCGCGCTGCCTGACCCTGTGGCGGGCCAACCTGCTCGGCTCCTCGGGCAAGGGCAACGAGTACTTCATGCGGCACCTGCTCGGTGTCGAGGGCACTGCGACCGCCACCGAATGCGGCGCCGGCGAGCGCCCCCGCGACGTGACCTGGCGCGACGAGGCGCCGGTCGGCAAGCTCGACCTGCTCACCACCATGGACTTCCGGATGACCAACACCGGTCTGCACTCCGACCTGGTCCTGCCCGCCGCCACCTGGTACGAGAAGCACGACATCTCGACCACCGACATGCACCCGTTCGTGCACGCGTTCAGCCCCGCGGTCCCGCCGCCCGGTGACGCGCACACCGACTACGACACGTTCCTGGCCCTGGCCGACAAGGTCAGCGAACTGGCGGTCGTCCACCTGGGCACCCGTACCGACGTGCTGGCCGCGCCCCTGCAGCACGACACCCCGGACGAACTGGCCATGCCCGGCGGACGGGTGCGTGACTGGAAGTTCGGCGAGTGCGAGCCGGTGCCCGGCAGGACCATGCCGAAACTGATCGAGATCGAGCGGGACTACACCCTGATCGGCAGGAAGATGCGTACGGTCGGCCCGCTCATGGAGAAGCTCGGCACCACCACGAAGGCGATCACCGTCGACGTGAAGGCCGAGGTCGCCTACCTGAAGCACCAGAACGGGGTGATCGACGGCCGGCCGTCGCTGGCCACCGCCGACCGGATGTGCGAGGCGATTCTCAGCTTCTCCGGGACCACGAATGGGCGGGTCGCGCGAGCCGGCTTCGAGGAACTGGAGAAACGCACCGGCCGGCGGTTCACCGACCTGATCGAGGGACACGAGACCGACCGGGTCACCTTCCAGCAGACCCAGGAGGCGCCGCAGCCCGTCTTCACCAGCCCGGAGTGGTCCGGCTCGGAGAAGGGCGGCCGCCGCTACTCGCCGTTCACGATCAACGTCGAGCGCCTCAAGCCGTGGCACACCGTCACCGGCCGCCAGCACTTCTTCGTCGAACACGACTGGGTGGCCGAACTCGGCGAGCAGCTGCCGGCCTTCCGGCCGCCGCTCAACATGGCCCGGCACTTCGGCCGGCCCGGCGACGCGGTCGACGGGGGAGTGACGGTACGGTTCCTGACCCCGCACGCCAAGTGGTCGATCCACTCGATGTACCACGACAACGAGCTGATGCTGGCCCTGTCCCGGGGCGGTCCGGTGATCTGGATGAGCGTCCCGGACGCCGCGAAGATCGGGGTCCGCGACAACGAGTGGATCGAGGCCCACAACCGCAACGGCGTCGTCGTGGCCCGTGCCGTGGTCTCCCACCGGATGCCCGAGGGCACCGTCTTCCAGTACCACTCGCCGGAGCGCACGGTGAACGTCCCCAAGGCCGAGAAGTCCGGCAGGCGGGGCGGCTACCACAACTCGATGACCCGGCTGCTGATCAAGCCGACCCACCTGGCCGGCGGGCACGCCCAGCTCACCTATGCCTTCAACTACTACGGCCCGATCGGCAGCCAGCGCGACGAGATCACCGTGATCCGCCGCCGCACCCAGGAGGTGGAGTACTGATGCGCATTCGAGCGCAGGTCGCCATGGTGATGAACCTGGACAAGTGCATCGGCTGCCACACCTGCTCGGTCACCTGCAAGCAGACGTGGACCAACCGCGAGGGCACCGAGTACGTCTGGTTCAACAACGTCGAGACGAAGCCGGGCATCGGCTACCCGAAACACTACGAGGACCAGGACCGCTGGAAGGGCGGCTGGAAGCTCGACGGCAAGGGCCGGCTGGTGCTGCGCGGCGGCGGCCGGGTCAAGCGCCTGAGCCGGATCTTCGCCAACCCCGACCTGCCGAGCATCGACGACTACTACGAGCCGGCCACCTTCGACAAGGACATCCTGGTCAACGCACCGGCCGGGCTGAAGGACACCCCGGTCAAGCAGCCCTACTCGGCGCTCACCGGCGAGCCGATGGCCATCACCTGGGGCGCCAACTGGGAGGACTCCCTCGGCGGCGACACCTTCGACCAGGACCCGAACCTGAAGAACCTGACCGAGAAGGTCACATTCGAGTTCGAGAAGACCTTCATGTTCCACCTGCCGCGGATCTGCGAACACTGCCTCAACCCGGCGTGCGTCTCGGCCTGCCCGTCCGGCGCCATGTACAAACGCGAGGAGGACGGCATCGTCCTGGTCGACCAGGACCGCTGCCGCGGCTGGCGGATGTGCGTGTCGGCGTGCCCGTACAAGAAGGTCTACGTCAACCACGCCACCGGCAAGGCCGAGAAGTGCACCCTCTGCTTCCCGCGGATCGAGGCCGGGCAACCCACGATCTGCAGCGAGACGTGCGTCGGCCGCCTCCGCTACCTGGGCATTCTCTGGTACGACGAGGACGCCGTCCTCGCCGCGGCATCGGTCGGGGACGAGGACCTGCTGGACGCCCAGCGCGCCGTCTTCCTGGACCCCTTCGACGAGACCGTGCAGCGGGCCGCCCGCGACGCCGGCCACCCGCAGGAGTGGATCGAGGCCGCGCAGGCGTCCCCGGTGTGGAGACTGATCAGCGAGTACCGGATCGCGCTGCCGTTGCACCCGGAGTACCGGACCCTGCCGATGGTCTGGTACGTGCCGCCCCTGTCGCCGGTCCTGGACGCCGCGGGCGCCGCCGGCCGTGACGACACGAACGCCGACGACATCTTCCACACCATCGACGACCTGCGGATCCCCGTCGAATACCTGGCGTCGCTGTTCACCGCCGGCGACACCGCGGCGGCCGGTGGCGTGCTGATGAAACTGGCCGCGATGCGCGCCTACATGCGGGCCCGCACCCTGGACGGCACCGTCGCGCAGGAGTTGCTCGACGGCATCGGCATGACCGGCGAGCAGGTCGAGGCCATGTACCGGCTGCTGGCGATCGCCAAGTACGACGAGCGCTACGTCATCCCCGCCGCGCACCGGGCCCAGGCCGCGGCGCTCGACGGACTCGGCGGCTGCTCCCTCGACGGCGAGGGCGGGCCCGGCATGGGCGGCAGCGGCGCGGTCCCGGTCACCATCACCACCGGACGGAGCCGATGATGGACCGCTCCCGCCTCTTCCAGCTGGCGTCGCTGCTGCTCACCTACCCCGACGAGGAACTGCGGGCGGCCGGCGGCGAGTTGCGCGCGGCCGCGGCCGGTGTCGGCGAGTTCGAGCGGTTCGTCGAGTGGCTGCTCACCGGCACCCTGACCGAGGTGCAGCGGCACTACGTCGAGACGTTCGACCTGCGCCGCCGGTCCGGGCTCTACCTCACCTACTACCTGCACGGCGACACCCGCCGGCGGGGGATGGCGCTGCTCATGCTCCAGCAGCGGTACCGGGTGCACGGGCTGCGCGTGGCCGACGGGGAACTGCCCGACCTGCTGCCGATCGTGCTGGAGTTCGCCGCCACGGCCGGGCCCGGCGACGGGGAGGCCCCGCTGCGCCAGCACCGGCAGGGCATCGAACTGCTGCGGGCGGCATTGCACGACGCTCGTACGCCGTACGCGCTGATCCTCGATGTCGTCTGTGCCGCCCTGCCGCGACTGACCGAAGAAGATCTCACCGCGCTGACGTCCCTGGCCGTCGACGGGCCACCCGTCGAGACCGTCGGCCTCGCCGAGGTGGGCCTCGGGCCCGACCTCGCCCCCTACCCGGAGGTGTGCCGATGAGCACCCTGGTCTGGATCGTGCTGCCCTACACCTGCCTGGTGGTCTTCGTGGCCGGGCACGTGTGGCGGTGGCGGCACGACCAGTTCGGCTGGACCACCCACACCAGTCAGCTGCTGGAGAACCGGCTGCTGCGGCTCGGCTCGCCACTGTTCCACCTGGGCGCCTTCGGGGTGATCGGCGGGCACGCGATGGGCCTGCTGATCCCCGCCTCCTGGACGGCGTTGCTCGGCATCTCCGGGCACACCTACCACCTGGTGTCGGTCACCGGCGGCACGATCACCGGAATCATGCTGGTGGTCGGCCTGGCGCTGCTGATCGCCCGCCGTTTCATCAGCGGCCGGATCCGGCGGGTCACCACGACCATGGACCGCATCCTGTACGCCGCACTGACGGTCATGGTCGCGCTCGGCATGAGCGGCACCGTGGCCGTCAACCTGCTCGGCGAGGGCTACGACTACCGGGAGACCATCGCCGTCTGGTTCCGTGGCATCTTCTGGTTGCAGCCCGACCCGTCCCTGATGAGCGGCGCCCCGCTGGTCTTCCGGCTGCACGCGATCGGTGGATTCCTGTTCCTGGCGCTCTGGCCGTTCACCCGGCTCGTGCACGTGTGGTCGGCACCGCTGGCCTACCTGTGGCGCCCGTACGTCGTCTACCGCCGCCGTCGCACACCCGCACCGCAGCCGCAGCCGGCTCCGGCGGCGGCCCGGAAAGTTGTCACACCCTCGTCCTAGGGTGGGAACCATGACGACTCTGACCGATCGGCCCCGCACCGCCCTGCTCGTCATCGACGTCCAGGTCGGTGTGGTGGCCGGCGCGCCCCGCCGCGACGACGTGATCGCCAACATCAACACCCTGGTCGACAAGGCCCGCTCCGAGGACGTCCCGGTCATCTGGGTGCAGCACTCCGACGACGGCCTCGCCCGCGACAGCGACTCCTGGCAGTATGTTCCGGAGCTCAGCCGCCGCGACGACGAGCCACTGGTCCACAAGAACTACGGTGACTCCTTCGAGGCCACCGGCCTGGAGGCGCTGCTCGCCGAGCGCGGCGTCGGCCGGCTGATCGTCACCGGTGCGCAGAGTGACGCCTGCATCCGCTCCACCCTGCACGGCGGGTTCGTCCGGGGCTACGACGTCACACTCGTCTCCGACGCGCACACCACGGAGGATCTGTCGGCCCATGGTGCACCCGCCCCCGAGCAGGTCATCGCCCACACCAACCTCTACTGGCAGTTCCAGAGCGCTCCCGGGCGCACCGCCGGCACCGTCGAAACCGGGAAGGTCGAGTTCACCGCGTGACCACCGTGAGGGCATGATCGGGATGCATGTCGCCGCACCCGGCTGGACGGAAGAGGTAACCACCGCACCATGAGCACCACCGACAACCTCTGGCTACAGAAGATCGCCGCCGACCCGAACCACTCCCGGTGGTATATCGACCGGTTCCGTCAGATGGCCGCCCGCGGCGAGGACCTGGCCGGCGAGGCCCGCATGATCGACGCCATGGTGCCGCGCGGCGCCCGGATCCTGGACGCCGGCTGCGGCACCGGGCGGGTCGGCGGCCATCTCGCCGCGGCCGGCCACGAGGTCACCGGGGTCGACCTCGACCCCGAGCTGATCGCCGAGGCCCGGTCCCAGCATCCCGGGGCGACATGGCAGGTCGGCGATCTCAGCGTCCTGGACCTGCCGGCCCGGTTCGACGTGATCGTCTGCGCGGGCAACGTGATGGCGTTCGCCGGGCCCTCCACCCGCGGCGAGATCCTGTGCCGGTTCCGGGCACACCTCGCCGACGGCGGCCGGGCCGTGGTCGGGTTCGGGTCGGGCCGCGGTTACGAGTTCGACGCCTTCCTCGCCGACGCCGCCGCGGCCGACCTCACGCCCGACCTGCTGCTCGACACCTGGGACCTGCGGCCACGCACCCCCGGCGCCGACTTCCTCGTCGCCGTCCTCAGCCCCACGGCCTGAACGGGGTGCCCCCGGCCTGCGGCGGCCGGGGTCGCTCGTCCAGGGCCCTGCGCAGAGCACGGGTCACCATGTTGAAGACGCGTGGTTCCCGGCTCTCGTAGAGGGTGACCGTACGTCCCTGGTAGCGGGCCTGCAGCACCCAGACCTGCTTGGTACGCCACGGCTCCCACCAGTTGCGCTCGACGACCTCGACGGTGACGTCCCCGATGTCGGCGATCGCATACGTCTCCGGCGTCCCGCCGGTCTCCCGGATGAACGCCTCACTGGTGACCTCGGCGTCGTAGCTGCGGTAGTAGACCCTCCTCAACCAGGACTCCTCTCGGAACGCTTCCCGAGGTCAATGTCCCACGGGTGTCGACGCACCTCAATCCGTCAGACGCCCCACCCCACCCCCGCCGCGCCGTTCCCCCGAACTCGATGCCATCGCGACGCGGGACGGGGGCCATGCGGGAAGGGGTCCAACGTCCCTGTCGGCGTGGGCGGGACGGCGGCGAGGCTGGTGACGACCCGCAGACCGGGCCACCACCGGACGATGGAGTGGAACATGAGCACACCGCAGACCCCGACCGCCCGCACCGGAGGCCGGGCCGGACTGATGCTCGCCCTGGCAACCCTCGGCTTCGCGGTCAACTTCTGGGCATGGGCCCTGCTCAGTCCGCTCGCCACCAGGTTCCAGACCGCTCTGCACCTGACACCGTTCCAGCAGGCGCTGCTCGTCGCCGTGCCGGTCGTCGTCGGCTCGGTCGGCCGGATCCCGGTCGGCGCCCTCACCGACCGCTACGGCGGCCGCGTCATGTTCCCGCTGATCTCACTCACCACCATCGTGCCGGTCCTCTACCTCGGCCTGTTCGGCCACGACGCCCTCACCGCACTGCTGGTCGGCGGATTCTTCCTCGGCATCGGCGGCACCGCGTTCGCGGTCGGTGTCCCGTTCGTCAACGCCTGGTTCCCGCCGGAGCGGCGCGGACTCGCCGTCGGCGTCTTCGGCGTCGGCATGGGCGGCACCGCGATCAGCGCCCTGACCACCGTCAAGCTCGTCGACGCCGGCGGGACCGCCACCCCGTTCCTGATCACCGCGGGGGTGCTGGCCGCGTACGCCGCCCTCTCCTGGCTCGTCCTCCGGGACGCGCCCGGCCGTTCCGTGCCCACCGCACCGCTCGCGCGGCGGCTCGCCGCCGTCCTCCGCCTGCGGATCACATGGCACGCGTCCGCGCTGTACGCCGTCGCCTTCGGCGGATACGTCGCCTTCTCCGTCTACCTGCCCGCCTACCTGAAGACCGCCTACGGCCTCACCCAGGCCGACGCCGCCAACCGGATGGCCGGATTCGTGCTGCTGGCCGTGGTCATGCGCCCCGTCGGCGGCTGGCTCTCCGACCGGTACGCCGCCGGCCGCGTCCTGGCCGTCGCTCTCGGCGTCGTCGTCCTCGGCGCCGTCGCACAGTCCTTCACCCCGGGCCTGGCCCCGGTCGGCACGATCGCCTTCCTCGCCATGGCCGCCGCCCTCGGCACCGCCAGCGGCGCCACCTTCGCCCTCGTGGCGCAGACCGCCCCCGGCGACCAGGTCGGCGCGGTCACCGGGATCGTCGGCGCGGCGGGCGGCCTCGGCGGGTTCATTCCGCCGCTGGTGATGGGCGCCATCTACGGGCGGTTCCAGTCGTACGCCCTCGGCCTGGCCCTCCTCGGGGTCGTCGCCCTGGCCGCCCTCCTGCTCGACGTCCTCTCCGTCAGCCGCCGCCGGGTGACCGCCTGAGCCGCGGCCCCGGTGCGCGGCCGGTGAGGGTCAGGCGGCGGCCAGGAACTCCCGGATGGCGGTGGCGACCGGGATGGGCGCCTCCTCGGCCTGGTGATGACCGCTCCTGATCACGACGTGGCGCAGCGGGACGGTGAGCCAGGGAGCCCAGATGGATGCCGGGTCGCCGTGGATGTCCAGGTCGTCGTCGGCCGACTCCAGCAGCATCGTGGGGCACTGGACCCGGCGGCCCGCCGCGCGGTCCTCCTCGTCGTGGCGGCGGTCGATGCGCAGGTTGGCCCGGTAGTCCTCGCACATGCCGTGCACCACGGCGGGATCGCGCAGCGCCGCCCGCACGTCCTCGTGATTGCCCTCGCCCATCTCGGCGGGGGACGCCAGGCGGTACCACGCGTCCGGATCGGCGTTGATCACCCGCTCGGCGGGCTTGTCGGTCTGGCCCAGGAACCACCAGTGCCACCAGGCCAGCGCGAACGTGGCGTCGGTGCGCTCGAGATGTTCGACCGCGGGCAGGCCGTCCATCACCACCAGATGCGACACCCGCTCCGGGTGGTCCATCGCGGTACGGAACGCGGCCACTGAACCGCGGTCGTGGCCGACGACCGCGAACCGGTCGTGACCCAGGTGGGACATCAGGCGGACCACGTCCAAGGCCATGGCCCGTTTGCTCGACTGGGCGTGGTCGGGCTGGTCCGGTGGGAGCGTCGACTGCCCGTACCCTCGAAGGTCGGGTGTCACCACGAAATGGTGCGTGGCCAGGCGGGGAGCGACGTCGTGCCAGGTGGTGTGGGTGCGGGGATGACCGTGCAGCAGCACCACCGGGCTACCCGCGCCCCCGTGCCTGACCCGCAGCGTCACGTCGCCGACGGTGACGTGTTCCAGCTGAAATCCGTCGAACATCGGCACCACGCTACCCCGTTCCCGGACGGGATCGCCGGCCTCCACGGGCAGGCCATGTTCGATACGGCGCCCTCGGGGAGATCGGGTGAGCGGGCGTCAGACGTTCCCGCCGGGACCGGATCCGATCACCAGGAACGTGTTGTCCGGCCACGGCTGCTCGGGGTCGGGCTCCGACGGCGGGCGGAGGAACACGATGCGGACTTGACGGGGCCACCATTCCACCGGCTCCGTCCACGTGCACCAGAGCCGTCGGCGGCCGTTGTCGAGGCAGTCGCCGGCCTGGTCCCAGCCGCTGAGCTGGGCGGCCACCGCCGACTGCACCTGCTCCCACGTCGTGCCGGGCGGCATGGCGTAGGTGCGCACGTCGGCCCGGCCCCGATCGCTGCCGAGGTCCTGGTGCAGCTCGCTGAAGCGGAGGTCGACGACCGGTTCGTAGGCGCCTTCCGGCAGCGTCTCGGTGGCCCCGGGTGGCGCGGTGACGGTGACCGGCTCACCGGCGGTCAGCCATCGCGCGCCACTGACAATCGCCGCGGCGAGGACGATGATGGCCACGGTGGCGATGACTGCGGCACGTATTCGTCGATCGATCTGCACGCCCGCAGTCTAGGAAGGGCGGACGACATGCGGCGCGACCCGATTCGGATGGTGGTATACCGGCCGGAGTGGGCCGCCGAGTTCGAGCGCGAACGGGCCCGGACGGCTGCCGCTCATTCAGGCCGTGCTGGCGCGGGCCACTCGGGAGCGAGGATCGACATGACCGTGGCGTCGATCCAGTCGTCGCCGGCCCGCAGCGCCTGCCGCAGCACGCCCTCGGCGACGAAGCCGACCTTCTCGTAGACGCGGCGGGCGCGGGGGTTGTGCGCGTACACCTCGAGCGAGATCCGGTGCAGGGCCAGCCGCTCGAAGCCGTAGCCGACGATCAGGCGTACCGCTTCGGTGCCGAGCCCCCGGTTGCGGCCGGCCGCCACGAACAGCGTCCGGAAGTTGCAGCTGCGGTTGTACGGGTCCCACTCGTTGAGGACCACCTCGCCGACGCACGCGCCGCTCGCCCGGTCGACGACGGCCAGATCCAGGCGGTCGTCCCGGCTGTTGCGGCTGCCGTACCAGGCCCGGGTCCGGTCCTCGTCGGGCGCGTCCCCCGGCGGGCTGCCGGTCAACCGGGCCACCTCGGGGTCGGCGATCGCCTCCAGGAACACCGGGACGTCCTCGTCGACGAACGGCCGGAGGATCACCTGGTCGCCGGTGAGCACCGGCTTGATCGAGAAGTCGGACATCCGCTGATCCTCCGGCCGCCGGGTGGAGCCGTCAAAGGAAATAGCCACGGCGGTTGCGGGCAGCGGTCAGGACGGGGTCAGGCTCTGGGTGCCGATCACGGTGAGCAACTTGAGCCGGTCGGCGGCGTCGCTGCCGACCGGCGCCGAGTAGGCGACCATCTTCACGTCGCTGCCCGGCGCGGTCAGCACATCACAGTCGACCACGAACATGCCCACCTCGGGATGGTGCACCGTCTTGCTGTTCGACTCGTGGACACCGACGACACCGCTGTCCCAGAGCCGCACGAACTCGGGACTCGCCGACCGCAGGCCGGCCACCAGGTCCCGGAGCCCGGGATCGGCGGGATACCGGGCGGTCGCCGCCCGCAGATCGGTGACCAGCGTCGCCCGGAACAGCGCGTTGTGCTCGGGGCTGCACCGGATCCGGCTCGGCATGCCGGTGAACTCCCGCCACGCGACGTTGCGCTCCCGCCCGCGGAACATCGACAGATCACCGATCAGGGCCGCGGCCAGCGGGTTCCACTCGATCATGTTCCACGCCGCGTCACAGACGGTGAGCGCGACACCGTCGAGCTGGTCCATCAGGCGGCGCACCCCGGGCGGGAGATCGACCGGGATCCGGCCCGCGCCGGGCGCCGTCTGGCCGGCGAGAACGAACAGGTGCTCCCGCTCGGCGGTGGACAGCCGCAGGGCCCGGGCCAGCGCCGACAGCACCTGCACGGACGGCGACGTCGCCCGGCCCTGCTCCAGCCGCACCACGTAGTCGACCGACAGCCCGGCCAGTTGAGCCAGTTCCTCGCGCCGCAGCCCGGCGGCCCGCCGCACCCCGCCGGCGGGGACGCCCGCCGCCTGCGGTGTCGTGCGGTCACGCCAGCCCCGTAGTGCCCTGCCCAGTTCCCGCGATCCACTCACCCGTCGAGTATCCCCGGGCCCGGCCCCGACAGCCTGGTACTGCCGGTACCACCGATCAGCGGGCCCGGCGGACCGGAAGACCGTCCAGCAGGGCGTCCAGCGTCTCCGGATCGGCCCAGCCGTTGAGGGCCACGTCACCGGACGAGGTCACCGTCACCTCGAGCCGGTCCGGTGCGCTCACGTCACGCAGACGGTCGGTGAGGTGCACGAACTCCTGGTTCGTGGAGCCCGCCCACGGACGGGCGTGATCCAGCAGATCCTGACGGAACGGGCCGGCGACCAGCAGATCCGTGGCCTCCAGCAGGGCGGCCACGGGACGGTCGCCGGCGCCCGCCCGGTCGAGGAGATCGGCGTACCCGTACCCACTGAAGGTCATGACCGTGAGACCCGCCCGGCGCACACCGGAGGCGACCACGGCGAGGCCCGCCGCCTGGTCGAAGGGTTCGCCGCCGAGCAGGGTGACGCCGTCCGTGCCGGCCGCGACGATCCGGGCGACCAGCTCGTCCGCGCCGACCGGCGTGCCGCCGCGGGTGGTGAACAGGTGCGGGTTGAAACAGCCGGGACAGCGGATCGAGCAGCCCTGCACCCAGACCGCGGTGCGAACGCCCGGCCCCTCGGCCACGGTCCGGTCGAGGAACCGGGCCACCCGGACCGTCGGCTCAGATGTCGACGATGCGGCCATACGGATGCTCCCGTTCGGACAGCCGCTCGGGCTCGGGCGCCGGCGGCCGGCAGGTCAGGCGGTCCCGGACGGCCGTGAACTGATGCGGTGCCAGCTCGGCGGCGGCCGCGAACTCGGCGACGGTGGCGAAGCCGTTGCGCTCCCTGCGGGCCGCTACGGCCCGGGCGGCCCGTTCCGGCCCGATCGACGGCAGGGCGGCGAGCTCGTCCAGGCCCGCGGCATTGACGTCGAGCAGCAGCGGTACGGCCGGAGGCGGCACCTGGAGCGCCTGCTGAACCGGCGCCGGCAGCGGAGGCGTCGGCGGTGGCGCCTTCCACGGCTGCGGCTCCTGCGGGTAGGCACTACCCCGCCGCTGCCGCACCAGCCACCGCAGCCACGACGAATTGATGGCGACCGCGTGACCCACCGACACCACCCACGTCAGCACCCAGAGCAGCGCGGTCAGTGACGCGAGATCCGAGTCCTTCGGCAGGCTGTCGCTGATGAAGAGCAACGCCATCGCCGCCACGCTGTAGACGATGCCCGCGATCCACCAGGCCGGCCGGCGCGCCCGCAGACCGACGTAGAGGAACCCGCCCACACTGCCGCAGCCGAACGTCAGGAACGGCGCGAGCAGCCACGCGCTGTGGCCCAGCTTCCAGGCGAGTCCCGGACGGTACGGGACGGGCTCAGGCGGGGTCCACGTCACGGTTCACCTGCTGTTGCCACGCGGTCTGCTGCTCACGCGTGTAGTCCGTCGTATAGGCGCTGTCCTCGACCCGGCCGTCGACCAGGTCCTCCAGCACGGCGATCCAGTCGAGGCAGCGGTCCCCGACGATGTCCAGCGTCTCGGCGGTGACGGTGCCGTCGGGATGGACGGTCACCTCGATGCGCGGCCGCTCACTCATGCCCGCTCCCGCTCCACCTCGAACACCAGCCGCACCGAGGCGTCCTCACCGACCGACTCCGACTCCAGCCGCAACCCGGCCGCCGGCGCCTGACCGCGCAGGCGCTCCAGCACCGCCCGCTGCACCTGCCGTCCATACGCGGCGTCCACCGACGACACCTTCTCGACCGCGCCGGTCTCACCCGTACCACTGAAATGGGCTGACCAGAGGCCGTCGGCCTCGCGGGCGAAGGTGGCCGTGACACCGTCCGTCCAGCGGGCCGTCACGCTGTCGTCCGCAAGACGGACGTCGGCGCCGGTGTCGCGCAGCGCGTCGCCGAGCATGCCGGCGTCGCGCATGCGGGTGGCGACCCGGCAGACACCGTCGGCACGCCGGTCGGCGGCGGCCTTGAACGCGGCGGCACCGGCCATCGCCAGCGGCACCAGAAGCATCGTCACACTCACCGTGAACCCCCGTCCCCGTGTGTGGGTGGGTCACACCCTATCGTTCGGTGAGATCCCAGTCGTCGTTGCCGGTCGCCGAGACCGCACGGTTACGCGCCCACTCCCGCAGCGCGCCGATCCGCTCGGCCTGCGTGACACTGAGCGGGACGATACTCATCACCGCGCGGACCAGATCGTCGCGGCGCACCGGCCGCCGCTCGGAGAACGCGTCGAACAGCGCGGCCGTCACCGCCTGCTCGATCTCGGCGCCGGAGTACCCGTCGGTGAGCCCGGACAACTCGGCCAGCAGATCCTCGGCGAACAGCAGATCCCCGGCGGCGCGCGGATGGGACAGCGCCCGCCGCAGATGCACCCGCCAGACCGCGGCCCGTTCGGAGCGGGTCGGCAGATCGACGAAGAACGTCTCGTCGAACCGTCCCTTGCGGAGCAACTCGGACGGCAGCCCGTGGTAGTCGTTGGCGGTCGCGGTCACGAACACCGGCAGCCGCTTCTCCTGCAACCAGGTGAGGAACGTGCCGAACACCCGCGCGCCGGTGCCGGAATCGCCGGCCGCCGACCCGGCGAAACCCTTCTCGATCTCGTCGATCCACAGCACGCACGGCGCCAGGGCCTCGGCGGTCCGCAGCGCGGTGCGCATGTTGTGCTCGCTGGACCCGACCAGCCCGGCGAAGACCCGGCCGATGTCGAACCGCAGCAGCGGCAGACTCCAGGCGGCGGCCATCGCCTTCGCGGTCAGCGACTTGCCACAGCCCGGAACCCCGGTGATCAGCACGCCGCGCGGCGCCGGCAGCCCGTAGTCGGCGGCGTCGGCCAGCCAGGATCCGTTGCGTTTGAGCAGCCAGTATTTCAGCTTCTCCAGGCCACCGACCTCGTCCAGGGGGATCTGCGCGGAGACGAATTCCAGAAGACCCGACTTGCGTACGGTCTGCCGCTTCTCGTCGTGGATGACGTCCAGCGCGCCGTCGTCCAGGACCGGGCCGCTCACCATGGCCCGCGCGTACGCGTTCTCCGCCTCCTGCATGGTCAGCCCGGCCGCCGCCGTGGCGAACCGCTCCCGGCCGGCCTCGTCGAGATCGACCCGCAGCCGCCCGTTCGCCGTGTTCGACCGGATCATCGCGTCCAGCAGGGCACGCCGCTCGGCCGCACCCGGCAGCGGGAAATCCACGATCGTGACGTCCTTGGTCAGCTCCGGCGGCAACTCCAGCACCGGCGACATCAGAATCAGCGTGCGCGGATGGCGACCGGTGCGGAACGCCTCGGCGACGTCGCGCAACAGCCGGACCGTCTCGGCGTCCGGGAAGTTCGGGTGCAGGTCACGGAAGACGAGGACGGCCGGCTCGTCGATCCGCTGCACCGCCCGCAGCGCGTCAGTGGCCCGCTCGGTGCCGGCGCGGACCTCCCCACCGGGCTGGACCAGGCCGGCGGTCCTCGTCCACGACCAGACCGGGCGCGGCACCCGGACGAGATCCGGGTTCCCGGCCACCGCGCCGATCTTGTGCAGGGCCCGCTGCTCCTCGTACGTCTCCAGGTAGAGCAGGGGGAAGCGGGCCTTGAGCAGTTGCGCCAGCGTCTCCGGGAACGACCTCTCCATCGGGCTGAGGGTAGTGGGAGGCGCAAGGTGACCCGGACGCTCCTCGTACCCCGCCCGACCGCGTTTGACAGACTCTGCGGTATGGGGTTGTTCACGCTGACCGAAGCCCGCGCCGAGTTGACCCGCCTCCGGCCGGTCCTCGACGAGATCGTCACCATCCGGGCCGACCTGGTGGAACTCTCCGCGGCCCTGACACCGGGCGGCGCACCCACCCCGCTCGGCGGCCTCCCGGAACGCAAGGCCGCCGAGGCCCGCCTCAACGAGCTGATGGCGACGGTCCAGGAGACCGGCGCCGACCTGAAGGGCGTGGCCCCGCTGCTGGTCGACTTCCCGGCCACTCTCGACGACGTCCCGGTCCTGCTCTGCTGGCTCGAAGGTGACCCGGACATCACCTGGTATCACCGGGCCGACCTCGGCTTCGCCGGCCGCCGCCCCCTCCCGGCCGAACCCCGGTAGACCCACCGCCCCGCCAAGCCACCGTTCTGCGGTGGTCACCGCCCGAACCGCAGCGCCCAGAACCACCAGCCGGCTCGTGCATCCCGGCCCCCGCCCACCAAACCGGCTGGTCCCCACCGCTGTCTCACGGCTTTCGAGACAGCGGTGACGACCAGCCGGGGACGTTCGGCTGGCTGTCAGCGTTGTCTCGCGGCGCTTGAGACAGCGGTGGGGACCAGCCGGGGACGTTCGGCTGGCTGTCAGCGTTGTCTCGGAGTGCTTGAGGCAGCGGTGGGGGCCAGCCCGGGGTGGGCCGGTGTTGTGCGGGCGGTCGCTGATGTTTGTGGCGGTGAGGGACGGATTCGGCCCGGCGGTCGCGGGGCGGCCGGGACGGGCCGCCTGGCTTGCGGGGTAGGCGCGGTGCTTCGAGTGGCCGTACCGCATGGGTGTGTTTCAGACCGTCAGGGTCCAGGTGTCGAGGTAGCCGGTGTCGCCGGAGTAGTCGTCCCGGATGCTCAGGCGCCAGGCGCCGTTCGTGGTCTCCGCGGACAGGTTCGCGGTGAACGTGGTCCTGACGTCGGCGGCGCTGTCGGTGCTGTTCGTGGCCTTGAGGACGTAGTAGGTGTTGTCCGGGGCGTAGAGGTAGACCGATACGTCACCGCGGAACGGGTGGACGATGTCGACGTAGATCGCCGACGTGCTGGACGGGGTGGCCCGGGAGCAGCCGGAGATGGTGATCGTGCTGGTCACGGCGGCGCCGGCGTCGGGGATGGTGACGTTCGTGCCGTTGGTGCCGGTGCAGGTCCCGCCCGGAGGGGTGGGCGACGTCGTCGGGGGTGTGGTGCCGCCGCCGAGCACCGTCTCCACCGTCACCGTGCTGTTGGTGCAGGCCGCGGCATAGGTGGTGAGGGCGTTCTTCTCGGCCGTGTCGACGGTCAGGCCCCAGCGGGTCTTCACCGCCGTCCACTCGGTGATGTAGCGGCAGCGCACGCCCGCCACCGACGGGATCCACTCGGCCGGGTCCCGGTCGCCCTTCGACTGATTGACGTTGTCGGTCACCGCGGCCAGGGCGCGGGCGTCGCCGAGATCGTTGGCGTACGCCTCGCGCTGCGCCGACGTCCAGGTGCGGGAACCCGAGTCCCACGACTCGGCCAGCGGCACCAGGTGGTCGATGTCCAGGTCGGCAGGGTCGGTCCAGGTGGCGCCGTCGAAGTAGGAAAGCCAGCGGCCGCCGCTGAGGGCGCATCCGGAGCCGACGCCGGGGGCCGTGGTCGCCTCGGTGATCAGGACCTCGTAGCGGGTGTTGCAGCCGTCGCCGTCGGTGTCGATCCAGTGGTTGAACAGGTCACGGTCGTAGCCGGTGCGGACCTCGGTGGCGACCGGCAGGTTGGCGACCATCGTGCGCAGCGGCTGGGACACCGTCGCCGCCCGGGCCGGCCCGGCGGTGGTCACCACGGCGATCAGACCGCCGGCCAGGGCTGTCGTGGCCGCGACGGCGAGTGTCATGCGTTTCCGGATCATGGGGGTCTCCGGGTTCTTCGGGGAGTTTCTGAGATTCTCGGCGCCCCGGAGCCTCCGGATCACATTTATGAATGCCAATGTTGCATGCCAGCTGGGTAATCGGCGCGGTGGTATGCCAGGCCGACCACGTCCTGCCGGCGCTGGTCGAGGTACCAGCTGCCGGACTCCGTCAGATCGATCGTGTGCCGCAGGATCCCCGGGCGGTCCATCGGCAGTTCGGCGAGGACCTCTCCGCGCGGGGAGACGATCATGCTCGGGCAGTGCTGGTACGGGTCGGGGATGTTCGCGGCGAGGACGAACCGCTGGTTCTCGGCGGCCCGGCTGATCAGGTGACTGCGCCAGACGCCCGCCGGCTCGCGCGGGTTCGCGGCGTTGGTCAGGTAGGCGAAGAACGCGGCTCCCTCGGCGGCCAGGTGCTGCCACTGCTCGGGGAAGCGGATCTCGCGGCAGAGCTGCACGCCCGCGGTCCGGCCGTCGACGTCGAACGTGGGCAGGTGATCGCCCGGCTCCAGGTGGGCCCGTTCGTTCACGGCCAGGTTGATCTTGCGGTAGATCCGGGGCTCGCGGCCGGGGGAGAGCAGGACGGCGGCGTTGCACCAGCCGGTCGCCGTCGGGAGAAGGGAACCGAGGAAGACCTGCGCCCGGTTGCCGGCGGACAGGGCGGCCACCGCGGCGCGCAACCGGTCCGGATCCACCGTCCGCAAGGGTGTGAGGTCCTCGGCGTAACCGGAGAGCATGCCCTCCGGGAAGATCACCACATCGCCGGGGTGGGTGCTGTCGAGGACCTCGCGCACGGCGGCCAGATTGGTGTCGACGTCCCACACCGCGGGGATCTGGGCGATCACGACCGAGAGCTGCACGGGCGCCATTCTGTCGTACCCCGTGACTAGGGTGTCGGCATGCTCATCGACGAGGATGCCTGGGGGTTCCCGGACGACTGGTGGCACGGCGTCCATCCGCGACGCGGTGGCCGCCGGGTGCCGCCGCCGGCCGAGAGTGACCCGGAGCAACGACTGCGGGAGCATCTGGCGGGTGACCGGGGCCGGACCCGCCGGGAGCGGATCATGGGCCGCCTCATCGAGTATGACCGGGGGCTGCTCGCCGTCGGTGACGACACTCCGGTCGGTGCCGCGGTGATCGCCCTGACCACCGGTGCGGAGCCCTTGGTCGACGCGTGGGTCGCCCGGTTCGGGGTGCCGTTCGCCGTCAGCGCCGTCGGGGAGGCGTTCCGATTGGTCGACTCGGGCGCGCTCTGGCGTTCCCGCGATGGTGGGTTCGAGCGGTTGTGGCGTTCCGAGGACTTCGGGCGGGCCTGGGCGGTGGCCCGTCAGGTGCGGCGTCATCTCGCGGCGGCGCCCGATGACGTCGACGCGATCCTCGCCGGGTTCCGGACCTGGCCGGCCGGGCGGATCCTCACCTCCTATCTGATGCCGACCCGGGTCGACTGGGTCGACGAGGACTGCGCGGCCGCCGCCGGCTGGGACGAGGGCCCGGAGGAGTGGCAGTGGGCTGATCACCGCCATCTGCGGAGCGCGCTCGTGCTCGCGGCGGGCCACACCGGGCATCTGGAGCTGTTGCGCGACGCGATCACCGACGCGATGCTCGGCTACCGGGACCTGGGCGCCGTGGCCACCGTGCTCGACGGGGTCGGGCCGTCCGCCGTCGAGTATCTTGCCGAGCCCTTCTACCTGCGGTTGTTCCGGTTGCTGGACGACGGGTCGGACAACCGCGAGCGGCTCGGGGAGCCCGCGATCCGGATCATGGCGGCGACGCCGGATGACGACGCCATGCGGATCCTGCTGCGTCACACCCTCGACGGGGAACGACCCCGGCCGGGGCAACTGCTCAGGTCCGGTGCGATGAGACGCTATCCGGCTCGGGCGCTGCGGGTGCTCGCCGAACGCGACGACGCGGTTTCCCGTGACCTGGCCGGTGCCATCGTGCTCGACCGGCCGGAGCTCGCCCCGGCCCTTGCGGAGCCGGTGCGTGCCGGGCTCGGCAGCGGCTGGGCCGCCCTCCTCGACGCGAACGCCCGGCACCGTCCCCTCGACAGCGCCGACGACGTGAAACGGGCGGTCGGTGCCCTGGCCGCGATCCCGACCGAGGAGGCGTTCGGCCTGGTTTTGGACCGGGTGGAGCGCAAATACTTCCGGCAGGCGCTGCTGGCCGCGGCCAAACGTGCCCCGGATCGCGCCGTTCGGGTGCTCGCGGCCCGCGACACCGATCCGGCGGTCTCGGAGCTGTTGCGCGACCATGTGCTCCGATATCCGGCGTCACTGGCCGCCCTCGACGAGACCGACCGCGCCCGGGTCCGGGCCCGCATCGGCGTTCCGGCTCGCACCGCCGTGGCCGGTGCCGTCCCGTCCCCCGGTGGGGTCACGTCCGCGGGCCGGGTCCCGGCCGTGCTCGCGCCCGCCTCCCGGGCCGGCGGCCTGCCGGAGTGGCTGGTGCCGGCCCGGCTTCCGGCTGTCACGCTGCGCGACGGCGGCGAGGTGCTGGCTCCCGAGGCGGTGCGCCGGCTGTGTCAACTGCTGGCCGCCTCCCGGATCGGGCGGATGAAACCCGAGATCGACCAGGTTCGGCAGCTCGGGGACTTCGCGGCGTTCGCGTGGGAGATCTTCGAGCAGTGGCGGGCCGCGGACTGTCCGCCGAAGACCACCCTCGCCATGACCGCGCTGGCGGCGTTCGGTGACGACACCACCGTCCGGGACCTGATCGCCCTGCTGCCCGGCTGGTCGTCGGTCAGCAGCCGGGTGCGCGCCGGCATGGACGTGCTCGCCGCCATCGGCACCGACGCCGCTCTCACCCAGCTCGACCGGCTCAGCCGTACCGCACGGACCGCGGGGTTCCGGCGGGCCGCCACGGTCCGTCTGACCGCCGCCGCCGAGGGCCGCGGTCTCCGGCCCGAGCAGCTCGCCGACCGGATCCTGCCGGACTTCGGCCTCGACGCCGACGGGCGGACCACACTGGACTACGGGTCACGCCGGTTCACCGTCGGCTTCGACGAGCAGTTGCAGCCGTGGATCGCCGACGCGACCGGGCGGCGGCTGACGCGGCTGCCCCGGCCCACCGACGACGTCTCCACGGCCGCCCACAAGCGGTTCGCCGAGATGAAGAAGGAGGCGAAGACGGTCGGCGCCGACCGCGTCCGGGCGATGGAGGCGGCCATGGTCACCGGGCGCCGCTGGACCCCGGAGGAATTCCGCCGCCACCTGATCGGGCACCCACTGGCCTGGCAGCTGACACACCGGCTGCTGTGGGCGGCGTTCGACGGCGACACCATGGTTGTCGATGCCGGTGCGGCTTTTCAGGGCGGCCGCGCGGGGGTCACGGTCTTCCGGATCGCCGAGGACCGGACGCTCGCCGACCTCGACGACAAACAGTGGACTCTGCCGGAGGGCGCCACCGTCGGTGTCGCGCATCCGTGGCACTTCGCCGGGGACCGGGCCGTGTGGGCGTCACTCTTCGCCGACTACGCGATCATTCAGCCGTTCCCGCAGGTCGGCCGGGAGCTGACCGGCCGGTCCGAGGCCGACGTGCCGGCGTTCACCGGCCGGCCGGTGCAGGGCCGCCGGCTGTTCGTGCTGAGCGCGCGGGGCTGGCAGTTCTCCGACGGCCACCACTCGCTGCTGCGTGACTTCCCGGGCGGGCACACTGTGGAGATCGGGTACTCGCCCGGATACCACTGGCAGGAGCCGGATCTGCCGAAGCAGTTCGACGGTGTGACCGGTCTGGACGATCTCGGCCCGATCGCGTTCTCCGAGGTGATCCGGGACATCCGGTACCTGACGGGCCCGTGACAAAATCGGCGCGTGCAGATCGGGATATTGGGGCCGTTCGAGGTCCGGACAGACGGCGGTACCCTCGCCGACGTGCCCGGCGCCCGACTGCGCGGGCTGCTGACCGCGCTCGCTCTCGAGCCCGGCCGGGTGGTCTCGAAAGCGATGCTCGTCGACCGGATCTGGGGTTCGGCTCCACCCGCCGACGCCACGAACGCGCTGCACCGCCTGGTCTCCCGGCTGCGTAAGACCCTGCCGGACGGCACGATCGAGGGCCTGGCCGACGGTTACCGGCTGGCCGTGGAGCCGGGCGCGGTCGACGCCGTCCGGTTCGAGCGTCTGCTCACCGCGGGCCGAGCGCGTCCCGGCGACGACCCGGAGCGGGTGCGGCTGCTGCGCGAGGCCCTCAACCTGTGGCGGGGCGCCGCCCTTCAGGATGTGGATCCGCCCGACCATGCGGCCGTCGCCCGCCTGGAGGAGATGCGCCTGGCCGCCCTGGAGGAGCGGTTCGAAGCCGAGATCCGCCTCTGCCCGGCCGGCGACCAGGCCGCCCTCATCGCCGAACTGACCGGCCTGGTCACCGAGCATCCGCTGCGGGAACGGCTGGCCGCCGCCCTGATGCGGGCTCTCGCGACGGCCGGGCGCGGCAACGAGGCGCTGCAGGTCTACCAGCGCACCCGGGAGGCTCTGGCCGGCGCGCTCGGCGTCGACCCGTCCCCGGAGCTGGCCGCCCTGCACGTCACGCTGCTGCGCGGCGACGGGGACGGCCGGGCGCCGGCCCGCCGGACCAATCTGCGGGCCGAGCTGACCAGCTATGTCGGCAAGAGCGCCGACATCGCGGCGGTCCGCGAGCTGGTCACCGGGCATCGGCTCATCACGCTGATCGGGCCGGGTGGAACGGGGAAGACCCGGTTGGCCGTCGAGTCCGGGCGTACCCTCGTCGACGATGTCGCCGACGGCGTCTGGCTGGTGGAGCTGGCGCCGCTCGGCGCCGGTGGCGACGTGGCGCAGGCGACCATCGCCGGGCTGGGTCTGCGCGACGCACTGCTCGGCGCCGCACCGAACGCCGACCTGACCGACCGGATCGTCGCCGCCGTCCGCGACCGCGAGATGCTGCTGATCCTGGACAACTGCGAGCACCTGATCGACCAGGCGGCGGCGTTCGCGCACCGGATGCTCGGCGAGTGCGCCCGGCTGCGGATCCTGGCGACGAGCCGCGAGCCGCTCGGCATCACCGGTGAGACCCTGTGGCAGGTCGAACCGCTCGACATGGGGTCGGCGGTCCGGCTGCTGCGCGACCGGGCGGCCGCCGTCGGCCGGCCCGGTGACGACGACACGGCGACGCCGGCCCGGGTCTGCCGGGCCCTGGACGGCATGCCGCTGGCGATCGAACTGGCCGCCGCCCGGCTGCGCACGATGACCCTCGACCAGCTCGCGCACCGCCTCGACGACCGGTTCCGTCTTCTCACCGGTGGCAGCCGCACCGCCCTGCCCCGGCACCGCACGCTGCGTGCCGTCGTCGACTGGAGCTGGGACCTGCTCACCGACGACGAGCGGACCGCCCTGTGCCGGCTGTCGGTGTTCGCCGGCGGCGCGAGCCTGGAGGCGGCCGAACGGGTCGGCGCCGACCTCGACCTGCTCACCTCGCTCGCCGAGAAATCGCTGCTGGTCACCGTGGGCGGCGACGCGCCGCGTTACCGGATGCTCGGCACCATCAGGGAGTACGCCGCGCAGCGTCTCGCCGAGGCCGGGCAGTCCGAGCCGGCCCGGCTGGCGCATCTGGCGTACTTCACCGAGCTGGCCGAGACCGCGGAACCCCGTCTGCGCCGCGCCGACCAACTGGAGTGGCTGGCCCGGCTGGAGGCCGACCACGACGACCTCGGGGCGGCGATGCGGGGCGCGCTGGCCGCCGGGGAGACGGTGGCGGCGATGCGTCTCGCGGCAGCCGCCGGCTGGTACTGGTGGCTCAGCGGCCGCAAGACCGAGGGCAGCGAGTTGCTCCGCGCGGCCCTGTCGATGCCCGGCGAGGTACCCGACCGGATCCGCGCCACCGTGTACGCGCTGATGAGCATGTACGTGAACTCGGGCATGGGCGACGAGCACCAGGCCGCCGAGTGGATCCGCCAGGCGTACCGGTTCAGTCGTGGCGTCGACGGCGGGCACCCGCTGATCGGGTTCGTGGTGCCGCTGGAACGGATGCTGCGGGAGCCGGGCGTCGCCCTGTCCGCCTTCGAGCCGCTGCTGCACGACGACGACCCGTGGGCCCGTGCCCTGGCCCGGCTGCACCTGGGGAAGATGCGGATCGTGCTGGGGCACGACGGGCCGGACACCGACGTGCACCTGAAGACCGCGCTGGCCGAGTTCCGGGCGCTGGGGGAGCGGTTCGGGATCTCGTTCGCCCTCGGTGAGCTGGCCGAGCGGCTCGCCGGGCAGGGTGAGTTCGCCGAAGCGTGCGGTCACTACGAGCAGGCCGTCGAGGTGGTCACCCAGGTCGGCTCCACCGAGGACGTGATCCGGCTGCGGGCCCGGCAGGCGCAGCTGTACTGGCTGATGGGCGACCGGGACACCAGCGCGGCCGCCCTCGCCGAGGCGCAGCGGCTCGCCGAGCAGGTCACCTGGCCGGGAGCGCTGGCCGTGCTGGCGTTCGGCAAGGCGGAGCTGGCCCGCTGGAGTGGGGACCGGGCGGAGGCGTACCGGCAGGTCGACGCCGGGACCGCGCTGCTCGGCGACGAGGCGCAGTGGCCGAACATCCGCGCGGGCACCCACGACCTGCTCGGCTACCTCGCCGAGGATCCGGCCGGGGCGCGGGCCGAGCGGGTGGTGGCGTACCGGTCGGCGGTCGAGGCGGGACATGCGACGTTGATCGCGCAGGTGCTCGTCGGAGTCGCCGACCTGGCACTGCGCGACGGTGATCACGCGCAGGCGGCCCGGCTGCTGGCGGCCGCTGTGGCCGTACGCGGCCGGCCGGACCGCTCCCATCCGGAAGCCGGGAGAATCGAGGAGACCGCACGCCGCCGCCTCGGCGAACCGGGGTTCGCCGAGGCGACCGAGGAGGGCGCGGCGGCCGACTGGCGCCGACTGGCCGAGGCCACCCTCGCCGGATGACGGTGCGGGGTCAGGCTCGCCGGTTGAAGGTGCGGATCGCCCACACGTAGCCGAGCAGGGCGATCCCCGCGCACCAGGCCACCGACGTGATCAGCGCGGTGGTGTCCGGTGTTCCGGCCAGCAGCGACCGCAGCGCCTCGATGATCGGTGTGAACGGCTGGTACTCGGCGAACTGTGCGACGCCGGTGCCCACCTTCTCGGCCGGCACGATCGCGCTGCTGAAGAACGGCAGCATGACCAGCGGCACCGAGCCCAGCCCCGCGGTCTCCGGTGACTTCGCGGACAGGCCGAGAGCGACCGTGAACCAGCTGACCGAGAAGCTGAGCAGCAGGGCGAGACCGATCACGCCGAGCCAGCCGGTGAGCCCGGCCGGCGAGCGGAAGCCCAGCAGCAACGCCACCCCGATGATCGCCGCGACCGCGATCACGTTGTTCAGCATGCTCGCGACGACGTGCCCGGTCAGGACCGCGCCCCGGGAGACGTCCATGACCTTGAACCGGTTGATGATGCCCTTGGTCATGTCCGAGTTCACGGCCGTCGCGGTGGCGCTGAGCCCGTAACAGACGGCCAGCAGGATCATCCCCGGCGTCGCGTAGTCCACGTAGTCGACGCCGACGTCGAACGCCCCGCCCATCACGTAGACGAACATGACCATGATGACGACCGGGAACAGGACCGAATTGAACACCGCGGCCGGGTTGCGCAGTGTGTGCTTGAAGTTGCGTCGCAGCATGATCGTCGAGTCGCTCATCGGGTGCTCACCTCTCGCCCGGTCAGGGCCAGGAAGACGTCGTCGAGGTCGGGGGTGTGTACGGACAGTTCCTCGGCATGGGCCCCGTGGTCGTCGAGCCGGTTCAGCAGGTCCCGCAGCGACGCGGTGCCGCCGTCACCGGGAACCCGCAGCGTCACGCCGTCCTCGTCACGGGTCGCGCCGGGGAGGAGCCCTGCCGCCGCCTCGGCTTCGGGCGCCGCGCTGAACCGGAGCCGGACGTGACTGCCCGGAATCTGCCGCTTCAACTGGGCCGGGGTGCCCTGGGCGACCAGGCGACCCTGGTCGAGGACTGCGATCCGGTCGGCGAGCTGGTCGGCCTCCTCCAGATACTGGGTGGTGAGGAAGATCGTCACCCCACCGGCCACCAGGTCACGGATGATGTCCCACATCGTGCGCCGGCTGCGCGGGTCCAGACCGGTGGTCGGCTCGTCGAGGAAGATGATCCGCGGACCGCCGACGAGCGTCATCGCCAGGTCCAGCTTGCGGCGCATGCCCCCGGAATAGGTGGCGACCGGCTTCCGCGCCGCCCCGGTCAGGTCGAACCGCTCCAGCAGCCCGGGTATCACGGCGCTGTCGGCGCGCTTCAGATCCACCATCAGTTGCAGGTTCTCCTGCCCGGTCAACAGGTCGTCCACCGCGGCGAACTGGCCCGTCACGCCGATGTGTGCCCGTACCCCCTTGGCGTCTCTGATCACGTCCCGGCCCGCCACCCGGACCGAACCGCCGTCGGCCTGGATCAGGGTGGTGAGGATGTTGACCGTGGTGGTCTTGCCAGCCCCGTTCGGGCCGAGAAGGGAGAAGACCGTGCCGGCCGGGACCTGCAGATCGATGCCGTCGAGCACGACCCTGGTCCCGAAGGCCTTACGCAGGCCGGACACCTCAATCGCCGAATCACTCATGCGAGAAGATTCGAGGCCCGCGCTGACAGCCCCCTGTCACGCCTCTGACACGGCGCCCACGGGATCGATCAGCACCTTGGGACCCGCTCCCGCCGACGAGGGGCGCCACCCGGACAGCACACCGGCGGCCTCGTCGAGGGAGACCGTCGCGGCCACCAGCGGCCGCGGATCCACCGCCCCGGACGCGAACGCGGCGATCGCCGGCGCCAGCCCCGCCGACGCGCCGAGGATCCCGACGGCGGTCACGTCCTTGAGCACCACGTCGCGGGTGTCGATCGTGCTCGGTGTGCCGGACAGACCGATGTAGACCAGCCGCCGGCCGGGTTCGACCAGCTGGACCGCCAGCCCCGGCAGGGACGCGGCGTTGGTGGCGTCGACGACCGCGTCCCACGGCAGCGACGGCAACGAGTCCCGCGTCCACACGTCGCCGAACCCGAGCGACCGGGCGAACGTCAGCTCCTGCCCGAGCAGATGCACCTCGATGCCGCGGGCCCGGGCCAGCATCGCGGTGAGCAGCCCGATCGTGCCGGTACCCAGGACCAGCAGCCGTTCCCCGGTGGACAGTGCGGCCGCGTCCACACATCGCTGCGCGTTGCCGGCCGGCTCGACCAGAGCACCGGCGACGGCGTCCACCCCGTCCGGCAGGGCGTGCAGGTAGGCCGCCGGAAACGCCAGCCGCTCGGCCAGCGCACCGGCGAGCCCGTCCCGGATGCCCAGCTCGTGCCGTTCCGGGCAGACGTGGTGCCGCCCACCGGTGCACCGCCGGCAGTGACCGCAACCGATCATCGTGTCACCGGTGACGCGCCGGCCCAGCCACGAAGCGTCCACCCCGGCGCCGACCTCCCGGACGGTGCCCGACCACTCGTGGCCGGGGCGCAGCGGATACGACGAGACGCCGCTGTGCAGGTAGCTCATCTCGCCGGTGAACAGTTCCACATCGGTGCCGCAGACCCCGGCACGCGCCACGTCGACGACCACCTGCCCCGGCCCGGCGACCGGTGCCGGAACCTGCCTGACCTCGGCCCTTCCGGGGCCGGTCAGCACCAGTGCGCGCATCAGGATCCCTTCCGCCCGGCCGCCGCGCCCGCCGCCGTCTGGAGCACGCCGAGCCCGATGATCATGACGAGGGTAGCCTCCCAGGCGCCGGTGCGTTCGGCCAGCACACCGGCCGCCACCGGGCCCGCCGCGGCCAGCAGGTAGCCGAGCGACTGCGCCATCCCGGACAGCCGGGTCGTCTCCGAGGCCGTACGCCCACCGAGACTGATCAGGGTCAGCGCCGCCACCAGCGAAGCACCCTGCCCCAGCCCGGCGATCGCCGCCCACAGCACCGCCAGCCCCGGCGCGGCCAGCAGCCCACCCATCGCCACCACCACCGGCAGGCTCGCCGCGATCGCGCCGAGGGCCCGCGTCGCCGGGTCCCGCAGCAGCAGGGGAACCGCGAGCCCGCCCAGGATCCCCATGCCCTGAATCAGGAACAGGTGCAATCCCGCGGTCCGCTCGGACACCCCGTGACTGATCTCGATCGTCGGCAGCCAGGTCACCAGCACGTAGAAGCAGGTGCTCTGCAAGCCCATGAACGCGGTGATCAGCCACGCCCTCGGCTGCCGCCACACCGGTGCGCCGGCACCCGGCACGCTCACGTCGGCGACCGGCTCCGGCTTCGCCCGCGGCGCCCACACTGCCGCCACGACCAGCGTCGGGATCGCCCACAAGGCCAGCGACAGCCGCCAGTCCACGGCATCCGCGACCGGAACGGCCACCGCCGACGCGGTACTCGCCGCCAGCGTGATGAACGCCGTGCAGAACCCGGTGGCCCGCGACACGTTCGCCGCGAAGTCGCGCTTCACGATCGCCGGCACCAGCACGTTCCCGACCGCTATCGCACACCCGATCACGGCGGTGCCGGCCCACAGCCCCGCCGTGCCCGTGTAGGACCGCGCCACCGAACCCGCGGCCAGCACCAGCAGCGCCAGCAGCACCGCCCGCTCCATCCCGAACCGCCCGGAAAGCCGGTGCACCTGCGGCGACACGAACGCGAACGCCAGCAACGGCAGCGCACCGAGCAGGCCCTGCGCCGCCTCCCCGAGCCCGGCATCCGCGCTGATCTGCGGAAGCAGCGGCCCCACCGCGGTGATCGCGGGCCGCAGACAGAGGGCGACGAGAAAGACCGTCGCAGCCGCGGACGCGGCCGGCAGTAGGCGCTTCACGTCCGCGAGCCTCTTACGGTCCGCTCCCCACGGTCAAGATCCCCTCTCCGGTACGAACCACCCGCCCCCACCCCACGCAAGAGGCCCCTCCCGCGCCCCCGCCGCACAAACCTCCCGCCCTCCGGCGCCCGGCCCCGCCACTGCCGCCGACAGCAGCGGCTCACGCCCGCCAGCTGGTCCTCACCGCTGTCTCAAACGCCCCGAGACAGCGGTGACAGCCAGCCGGTCCTCCCCGGCTGGTCCTGGCCGCTGTCTCAAACGCGCTGAGGCAGCGGTGGCAGCCAGCCGGTTCTTTCGGGCTGGTTCTGGGCGCTGTCTCAGACGCGCTGAGGCAGCGGTGGGAGCCAGCCGGTTCTTCCTGGCTGGTCCTGGGCGCTGTCTCAGACGCGCTGAGGCAGCGGTGGGAGCCAGCCGGTTCTTCCTGGCTGGTCCTGGGCGCTGTCTCAGACGCGCTGAGGCAGCGGTGGGAGCCAGCCGGTTCTTCCTGGCTGGTCCTGGGCGCTGTCTCAGACGCGCTGAGGCAGCGGTGGGAGCCAGCCGGTTCTTCCTGGCTGGTCCTGGGCGCTGTCTCAGACGCGCTGAGGCAGCGGTGGGAGCCAGCTGGCTCTTCCGGGCTGGTCCGGGGCGCTGTTTCGGGGGTCGTGAGGCAGCGGTGGTGGCCAGCTGGGCGAGATCGGCGGCGCCGGAAGGCGGACACGAGCCGCAGCCGCCCGCGGTCCTGTGGGGCTTCGGCGCGCCGGTGTCGCGGAACTTCACGGGATCGGGGTGCGGAGAAGGTCATTAGCACCTGGTGGGTGGTGTGTCTCCGGATCGACGGAAACGGGGAGAGTGGCCGCCCGGTTGGGGAAGGTGGAGTGGTCGGGAGACGGACGGGAGCCGTGCCGGGGGCCGGGATCGGGGATTTGCGATGATCGACGTCATGGCGACGTCAGGCACCGAGCAGGCCGTGGTGGCGGACCGGGTGGCGCGGCTGTTCACCGAGATCCTGTCGCCGGCGGTGCTGGTGGCCACGGTGCTGTTCGCGGTGGCCTGGGCGTCTGCTGATTCCCCGATGTCCGCGCTGGTCACCGGCGTGATCGCAGCCGCCGCGGCCAGTTTCCTGCCGATCGCCTACATTCTGCACGGTGTGCGCCGTGGCTCCTGGACCGACCGGCACGTCGGCGTCCGCGCCCAGCGAACGCTGCCGATGCTGGTCTGTCTGGGTTCCACCGCCTCCGGCACCCTGGCCCTGGCCGCCGCCGGTGCGCCCCGCGACCTGCTGGCCCTGATCGCCTGCATGGCCGCGGCCCTGGTGGTGGCCACCCCGATCACGTTGCTGGCCCGCTGGAAGATCTCCATCCATTCGCTGGTGGCTGCCGGGACCGCGGTGACCTTCACGGTCGTCTTCGGGTGGGTCCTGCTGTTCACCTGGCCGCTGGCCGCAGCCGTCGGCTGGTCCCGGGTCCACCTCCGTGACCACACCATCGCGCAGGTCCTGGCCGGAGCCCTGGTGGGAGCCTGCGCCACAGGCCTCCTCTACCCGACCCTGCGCTGACGCCCGGCTCCGCACGCGCTGGCAGGCCGGGCAGGTTGTCAGCGTGGGGCCGGGTTGGCAGGCGGGCGGAGGCGGGCTGGGCCAGCGGGCGGGTGAGCGGGCGAGCGGGTTGACCTGGCACGCGGCCTCGGACCGGTCGGCGTATCGGTGACGGGGCGGGGAACGGGCGGCGACTCGACGGGCGGGCGCGGTTCAGCCGGGCAGGGTGAGCAGGTAGATGGCTGAGGGGACGGCCAGGAGCAGGCCGATCGCGGTGAGCCAGACGACCGCCGTTCCGCCGATGCGGACGTCCTCCCGGCGGGTGGTGATGGTCGTGGCACGGGAGTCGGTGGTGAAGACGGTCAGGCCGGTCCGGTTGGGGAGCAGGCCCCGTGTGGTGACCCGGCCCATGGCGAAGACCGTCCGACCACGGGGGACCCGGATCTCGGTGAGGTGGAGACGTTCGGACTTGCGGAGGCCGTCGATGACGTCGGTGGGAACGATCGCCGGCAGCGGGACCGGCTTGGCATGGCTGTGTTCCAGCTCGGTGACCGTGTAGGCGGGTGTCCCGCTCATGATCGGGTCGTAGAGGGCCCGGCTCGGGGAGACCAGCCGCGGGTCGACCGGGATCCTCCGGCTGTGGTCGGTGAGGGCGGGCCAGGACGGTGACTCGGCTTCCAGGATCACGTCGTGGTCGGGGCCGTCGCCGGTGGAGAAGGCGCGGCTGGGTTCACGCAGCAGGAGCACCCGGTACCAGGTGCAGTCCTCGCCGGTGACCGGGGCGATCTGACGGCCGGCGGCGCCGTATTCGGTGGTTCCCTCCAGGGCGACCCGGCCGCGGGTGCCGATGGGGGACGGGCGGAGGCGCAGCAGGATCCAGAGAGCCCGCAGATCGCCGAGGATCAGCAGCACGAAGATTCCGGCGCCGGCCACGAGGAGAATGCCGAGGCAGAGCGTCACAGTCGCGACGGTCATCACGGTGTCACCATACGAGGCCTCGGCGAGCGTCGATGTCGGGCGAGGCGGCCAAGGCCAGCGAAGCAGGTGAGGCCAGCGCGGCGCGGCGAGGCGGGCAAGGCCAGCGAAGCAGGTGAGGCCAGCGCGGCGCGGCGAGGCGGGCAAGGCCAGCGAGGCGGCGGGGCGGGCCGTGGCGTACAGGATCCGTATTCACGGCGGCGGAGGCGCGCACCATCACCCGGCCTGATCGCTGCCATGTCGACGAGTGATTTCCGGGATGGTCCCGGCTTTGGTTGGCTCCTTCTCAGCCGGTGACGGCGCTCATATCACTGTTGATCCGAAGGAGCCGTCCATGTTCCGGGGAGCCCCGACCCGTCCCCGACGGGTGCCTGCGCTGCGCAGAAAGACCGCCGTCCGATGAAGCTCGATCACCACCCGAGGGAGGCGCCGTGAGGTGCTCGGGCAAGATCGTGGTGATCACCGGGGCGGCCCGGGGTCAGGGGTACGCGGAGGCCGCCGCCCTGCGGGCCGAAGGGGCGACCGTGATCGCCACGGACGTGCTGGCGGGTGACGACGTCCGCCCGCTGGACGTGCGGTCGCTGTCGCAGTGGACCCGGCTGGCCGACGAGCTGCGTTCCAGCTACGGCCGGGTCGACGCGGTGATCAACAACGCCGGCGTCACCGGTCGCGACCGGCTGCCCGACATCGACCTGGCCGCCTGGGAGAACACCCTGGCCGTCAACCTGACCGGTCCGATGCTGTCGATGAAGACGCTGGTCCCGCTGATGCCGCCGGGTTCGTCGATCGTCAACGTCTGCTCGGTCGCCGCGGTCTCCGGGCACGCGGCCGCCGCGTACACGGCCAGCAAGTGGGCGCTGCGCGGCCTGACCCGTAGTGCCTCCCTGGAGCTCGGCGTCCGCGGCATCCGGGTGAACGCCGTGATGCCCGGCCTCATCGACACCCCGCTCATGGAGTCCGCGCCGCGGGCGTTCTTCGACGCGGCTCTGCCGGAGATCCCGCTGGGCCGGATCGGTACCCCCGCCGACGTGGCCCCGCTGATGGTCTACCTGGTCTCCGACGAGTCCGCCTATGTCAACGGCGCCGAGATCGTGGTCGACGGCGGCCTCACCGCCCACGTCTCGCACAAGGCGATCGCCGACGCCACCCGGCCGGGCGTCAGTGCACCGCCGGGGTGAGCAGGTACTCGACCGGCGCCTGACCGGGCAGGTGCAGCATCCGCCGGGGGCCGGTTCCGCGGATCATCGGCAGCGGGTGCGCCGGGCCGAAGTCCTCGATCAGGCCCCACTGGGAGTGGACGGTCTCCAGGAGCCGCCGGTTGGCCGGGGCGCAGTCCTCCGGGAAGGTCCACACGTCGACGGGATCCCAGCTTTCCGGGCCGGGCCGGGGATCCGTGACGTGCCGGACCGTGCCGTCGCGGCGGAACTGGAGTGCGCCACCGCGGGGCAGGGTGTCCCAGGCCTCGGTGGCCGCCGCATACTCGGGTGTCTCGAGCTGGACGAGGATGTCGCCGGTGCCGACCCAGGTGAGCGACTCCGTGCCCGGGACGAGCATGATCCCGTGCTCGGCCGGGACGTCGCCCAGGTCGATCAGCGGGTGCCGCAGCCAGCGGTCGAGGTGTTCGCGTTCCGGTGGGCGGGGCACCCACGGGTGGATCCACTGGCGGGCGTTCCGGCGTACCTCCTCGTCGGGGTCCGTGTCGGCGATCTCGGTGATCCGGGCGACGTCGGCCGGGTCGGCGACCGCCTCCTCCGCGATGCGGGTGAGGCGGTCGACCAGGGCGTTCCACTTGCGCGGACCGGGACTCGCGGTCCAGTCGTGCCGCCAGGCGGCCAGTTGCCGCCAGCCGTCCAGCAGTTCCGTGACCCGGTCCATCCGCCGAGCATATGCGGTTATGTCCGGAACGGTCCGGTGATGCAGTAGGTGATGCCGCCTGACGTCGAACCGCTCGTTCCCCGCTGCGACGAGAAATAGAGGCGGTTGCCGGCCGGGGTGAACGCCGGCCCGCACAGTTCCGACGAGCCCTGCCCGGTGACCCGCAGGAACACCGAGATCCGGTCGTCCGGCGTGATCATGCAGATCTCCATGTTGCCGCCGTCCTCGGCGACATAGAGATCGCCGTACGACGACCCGGTCACGTTGTCGACCCCGGTGAGCGGCGCGCTCCCGGGCGTGACCAGGTTGTCGTCGTAGGCCAGCTCGTACGTACCGGTCAGCAGGTTGACCTGCCACACCCGGTTGTCGCCCTTGGTGGTGAACCACACCGTGTCGTTGGCGTAGTGGCAGCCCTCGCCACCGTTGAACGACTTCGAGCCGGAGACCTGGCTGCGGGTCCGGGTCGGCGAGCCGTCCGGGTCGGGCACGGTCGCCCAGGTGTACGAGCCGGAGGTGCCGGATCCGGCGACGAACACCTGGAGCGTGCCGGAGGACAGGTCGCCCCAGGTGGTGGGCACGAACCGGTAGAACCGGCCGTTCGTCTCGTCCTCGGTGAGGTAGATGACCTTGCGGACCGGGTCGGCGGCGGCCGCCTCGTGCTTGAACCGGCCCATCGCCGGGCGGGCCACCGCGGTCCCGCCGAGCGGGTAGGTCTCCCAGACCCGGCCGAGGTCGATCTCCTCGCAGCTCAGCCAGGTGTTCCAGGGGGTCCGGCCGCCCGCGCAGTTCTGGTTGGTTCCGGAGAGGATGCGGGACGCGCCGACGATCGTGCCCGCGGAGTCGAACAGGATCCGGGACGCGCCGCCGCCGGCCGACGAGCTGACCTCGGAGTTGGAGACGTAGATCCAGCCGGACCCGTTCGGGATCACCGTGCCGCCGTCGGGGGCGTCGTGCCAGACGTACGACGTGTTCGGCACGGTCTGCCGGGAGCGGGCGATCACCGTGCTGGTGAAGCCGGCGGGCAGCTGGATGCCGTTGGCGTCGGCGGCCTGGAGCGCGCCGTACGGTCCGGTGGCGTTCTGGGCCGGCGCGGCGTAGGCGGCCGACCAGGCGGTGAAGGGCAGGGCCAGGCCACCAGCGCCGGCCACAGTGGTACGCAGAAGAGTTCGCCGATCCATGGGCGCCGACCGTATTCGCGCATTGAAGACAGTCGCTGAACAGCAGGCGTCGAATCGCTGACCATCAATCTTCGTCCGTTTCGGGCAATTTGCTGCCGGATGCCCGGACCCCCGTCTCACGTATCGCCGAACCATTGTCGGCGCCTCCCCGGCGATTCAAGAATCGATCGCAGATAACGTTTCATCCAGTGGGGAGAAAGAAATGGGCAAGGTCATCCCGAAGTTATTCGGAATCGCGGCGGCGGTTGCTCTCGGTGGTGCCGGAATCACGCTGATCCCGGATGCCGACGCGGCCACCGCGTCGTTCGCGAAGGGCCCGGCGCCGAGCAACAGCAGCATCGAGGCGGTCCGCGGTCCGTTCGCGATCGCCGAGTCCACGGTGTCCCGGGCGTCGGTGTCCGGCTTCGGCGGCGGCGACATCTACGCCCCGACCGACACCGGCGCCGGCACCTTCGGCGCGGTGGTCATCGCACCCGGCTTCACCGCCCGCAAGTCGAGCATGGCCTGGCTGGCACCGCGGCTCGCCTCGCAGGGCTTCGTGGTCTTCAACATCGACACGCTGACCACCTCCGACCAGCCGGCCAGCCGTGGCCGCCAGCTGCTCGCGGCCGCCGACTTCCTGACCCAGCGCAGCAGCGTACGGGCACGGGTCGACCCGAACCGGGTGGCGGTGGTCGGGCACTCGATGGGCGGCGGCGGCACCCTGGAGGCCGCGCAGAGCCGGCCCGCGTTGCAGGCCGCGATCCCGTTGACGCCGTGGAACCTGAGCAAGTCGTTCAGCCGGGTGACCGTGCCGACGCTGGTGATCGGCGCCGAAGCCGACACCATCGCGCCGGTACGCAGCCACTCCCGGCCGTTCTTCCAGAGCCTGCCGGCCGCGCCCGGCAAGGCGTTCCTGGAGCTCAACGGCGCCAGCCACTTCGCACCGAACACGCCGAACACCACGATCGCGAAGTTCAGCATCTCCTGGCTGAAGCTCTTCGTCGACGACGACACCCGCTACCGGCAGTTCGTCTGCCCGGGACCGGGCACCGGCGCGGCGGTGCAGGAGTACCGCGCGACCTGTGACCAGATCAGTCAGTGAGCAACGCCCGCAGGGCCGGCTCCGCCGACTCGAAGGCGATCGGCCCGCTGCCCAGCAGCGGACCGTAGAGAACACCCTCCAGGGTCCGTAGGTAGAGGGCGGCGCGGCGGCGCAGGTCCGCCGGGTCGCCCTTGATCCCCGACTCCACGAAGATCCGCAGCTGGGCGTCGATGGCGTGCTGTCGCAGCTCGGCGGCCGCGGTGAACAGCACCCGGGCCGCGGTCTGCGGCTCCGCGGCGACGAACTGCCGCATCTGCTGGGCCGAGTCGAGCAGCTCGGAGAAGACCCGGGACACCTGGATCACCCGGTCCGGCCCGGTGCCGCCGGCCTCCCCGGCCGCCTCCGCGATCAGGACCTTGGCGATCGCCCAGAACACCTCGCCGAGCAGCGCGTCCCGGCTGCCGACGGCGCGGTAGAGCGTCGCCCGGCTGATCGCCAGCTCCCCGGCGAGAATATCCATGTCTATCGTCGAATGCCGCAGATAATGGTATGCCGCGCCCCGTAGAAGAACCTCCGGGGCGATGACGCGCCGCGCGGTGGGAATGGCTGTTCTCCTCCCCCGAGAAATGCATCCTGGCCGTAGTGGATACGTTTCAGAGGGCGCCGCGGTTCAACGTTTCCGGAAGTTGGTCCCGAAGTGCCGCGGTAATCTCCGCCACGGCGCCGAGTTGTTCCGGGGTGAGCGCGTCGACGAACAACTCGCGAACGACCGTCAGGTGCGGCACGGTCGCGGAGTGGAACGCCGTCGAGCCGGCCTCCGCCAGGACCACGGAGGCGCCCCGGCTGTCGCCGCTGAACCCCTCCCGCCGGATCAGGCCGCGCCGCTCCATCCGGCCCAGGTGGTGCGACAGGCGGCTGCGTTCCCATCCGATCGCGACGGCCAGGTCGGATGGGCGCAGCCGGGTCTGCGGGGCCTCGCTGAGGGCGAGCAGCACCACGTAGTCGCCGGGGGAGAGGCCGGTCTCGGCCTGGAGGCGTGCGGCGACGACGCCCCGCAGCGCCTCGACCGTCTCGATGAAGTCCCGCCAGATCCGCAGCTCGGCGGATGTCGGAAGTCTCCTGGGCATAAACCTCGACCCTCCACTGTTTGACGTGTCGATCAGCCTAGTTGACACGTCAATCAGTATGGAGGAAGCGCCATGATCCTCGGCCTCGACACCTTCGGTGACGTCCCGGTCGACGACGCCGGGCAGCCGATCTCACAGGCGGCCGCCATCCGGCAGGTCGTCGACGAGGCGGTCCTCGCCGACCAGCTCGGCGTCGACGCGATCGCGCTCGGCGAGCACCACCGCCCGGAGTACTCGATCTCCACCCCGGAGACCGTCCTCGCCGGCATCGCGGGCCGCACCGGGCGCATCAAGCTCGGCTCCGGCGTCACCGTCCTCAGCTCCGACGACCCGGTCCGGGTCTTCCAGCGGTTCGCCACCGTCGACGCGCTGTCCAGCGGCCGCGCCGAGGTGATCCTCGGGCGGGGCTCGTTCACCGAGTCGTTCCCGCTGTTCGGCTACGACATGGCCGACTACGCCGTGCTCTTCGAGGAGAAGCTCGACCTGTTCGTGCAGCTGCTCGACGAGAAGCCGGTCACCTGGTCCGGGACGACCCGCGCCGCGCTCACCGACGCCGACGTCCACCCCAAGACCGAGTCCGGCCGGCTGGCCACCTGGGTCGGCGTCGGCGGCTCCCCGGAGTCGGTGGTCCGCACCGCCCGGTACGGCCTGCCGCTGATGCTCGCCATCATCGGCGGCCCGGCAGCCCGGTTCGCGCCCTACATCGACCTCTACCGGCGGGCGACCGAGCAGCTCGGCACCGCGGCCCACCCGGTCGGCATGCACTCGCCCGGATTCGTGGCCGACACCGACGAGCAGGCCAAGGAGCTGTTCTACCCCGCGTACAAGATCCAGCGGGACCGGATCGGGGCGCTGCGTGGCTGGCCGCCGCTCACCCGCGCCGAGTTCGACCGCGAGGTCGAGTCCGGCTCGTTGTACATCGGCGCCCCGGAGACGGTGGCCCGCAAGATGGCCGGTGCGATCCGCACCCTGGGCGTGGGCCGATTCGACCTGATCTACACCGCCGGAGCGCAGTCGGTCAGCGCCCGTACCCGCGCGGTCGAACTGTTCGGGGCGAAGGTCGCCCCGATGGTCCGCGACCTGCTGGCCTCCTGAGGATTTCCGGAATAAAGCCCTCATACCACCTCATAACGTGCAACCATCCCCTTCGGTTCATCAACGGGAGGTATGAGGTGGCCCAGTCCGTGCAACGCCGTGCGCCGTGGTGGGCCCGGCTCGCCATCGCCGTAGGGATCCTGCTGCTGGTGCCCGCCGCGGTCACCGTGCCGTCCGTGGCGGGCGTGCCGCGAGCCGTGCCGGCCGGGCCGCTCAACATCCTGCTGGCCGGCATCGACCCGCGCGGCACCCACGTCCGGCCGCTCGCCGACACGATCATCGTGGCGCACGTACCGGCCGACCGCAGCGGCGTCTACCTGTTCTCGCTGCCCCGCGACCTGGTCGTGTGGATCCCGCCGTTCACCCCCACCAGAACCGCCGGCCGGTACGCGAAGGTCAACGCGGCGATGGCGCTGGGCAGCGAGGTCGGCGTGAACCGCTACGACCCGGCCCAGGGCTACGAGCTGCTCGCCACCACGGTCGGCCAGGTCACCGGCCTCCGGTTCGACGCCGGAGCGGTGATCAACTTCGGCGGATTCAAGCGGATGGTCGCGGCCCTCGGCGGCGTCCGGCTGACCGTCGACCAGGACGTCGTCTCCGAGCACCTCAAACCCGACGGCACCCGCCGCGACCTGCTGCCCGGCTGCCGGACCGGGGGCGACTGCCTGCGGCCGTACACCGGGCCGCAGAAGACGTACCCGAAGAGCACGACGCCGGTGCGCCTGCGCCCGTGGGAGGCGCTCGATTTCGTCCGGCAGCGCTACGGACTCCCGCGCAGCGACTACGACCGGCAACGCCACCAGCGGCAGTTGCTGCGGGCCGTCGCCGCGCAGATCACCGACCCGGCCCGGCTGATGCGGGTGCTGACCGCCATCGGCGACGACCTCACCTTCGACGGCGGCGGCCACGACATCACCGACTGGCTGATCGCGCTGAAGGACGTCGACACCACGACCGTCACCACCATCACCCTGCCCGGCGGCCCGCTCTTCGACGGCGACCGCTACCTCGGGGAACGCTTCGACGCCGGCGTCACCGACTTCTTCGCCGCCGTCAAGGAGGACCGGGTGGCCCGCTACCTCCTCGGCCACCCCACGCTGGTCGACCCCGTCGGCCGTAGCCGGTGACCCTTGGTGCCCGCCCTGACACGGTGGAACGACACGCTCGGATCAGCCCGGCGCGGCGGGACCGAAGGGCGGCTCAGCGGGACCGGCGGCGGCGGGCGATGACCAGCCCGAGCAGCAGGGCCGCGGCGATCAGTGCGCCGCCGGCGGCCAGCGCCCCCACCGGGAGACCGCCCTCGCCGGCCGCCTCCGCCGCGCTGGTCCGGTTCTTCTTCGTCCCGGCTCCCGGCGACGTCGACGACGCGGCGACCGCCGCCGGGGCGTCCGGCAACGGGTAGCGCAGCATGTCCACGTCGTCGGCGCCGTCGGTCATCTCGGAGATGCTCAGCAGGGCCGTGCCGTCGGCCGAGTAGGCGATCGACTCGCCCTGCGGCTCGTCCGGCAGGGCGATCCTGCGAGCCGATCCGGCACCGATCGCGCGGACGACGGCGTCCGCGGTCCCGCCCGGTTCGACATCGAATTCAAACGCGTCGGCGTACGTCCGGAGCGCCACCTTGCTGCCGTCGGGGCTGGCGGCGGCACCCGTGACCACGAACCGGCCCTTCAACCCGTACGGATTGTCGGTGTTCGTCACCGGGATCCGGAAGTCCCCGGCCCGGCGCAGCGGCACCGTCGCCGACGCGTTCAGCGGCTTCGCCGGCACATACACCCCCGCGGCCAGCGGGTCCTTCGTGACCACGATCGGTGTGCCGTCGCCCGCCACGAGCAACGCCTCCGCGTCGTGCGCGCCGTCGGGGTAGGACAGCCGGAACAGGGTCGGCGACTTCGCGCCCGGCGCCAGCCGCCACACCCCCACGGTCTCCCGGTTGCGGTCGTTGTCGCCGATGTCGCCGATCCACAGGGTCCCGTCGGCGCCGCGGGCCATGTCCTCGGTGTCCTGTGGCTGCGACGGGAACGACACCGTACGGGTCACCTTGCACTTGCCGGACAGGTAGAAGATCTTGCGCCCGGACTCCTTGTCGGCCCCGTCGTTGACGGCCACGTAACCGTCGCCGTCGGTGACCAGCCCGGAGATCTCCACGAGCCGGTCGTCCTTCACCCGGCAGAGTGTCTCCGGCGCCGCGACCACCGGCACACCGGTCATCGGAACCATCACGGCGATCAGCGCCGCGCCAGCGGACAGCATCGTCATCTCACTCCCAGCGTCGGCACCGGATCCCACCCTGTCATGACGCCGCCATCACGGCTCGACAGCAATCCCACAGGACGCTCATGGGATGGACAGAAACTGGCAGGTCAGGCTCGTTTCATGACTCAGATGACGTTCCCCGTCGCATTTCCGACCATCCGCGGCGCCGCGATCACCGCGCCCGCCGGGCAGCCCCGCCTGCTGCTGCGTGGCGCCGAGTTCGCGGCCGCACTCGCCGTCCACCTGGGCACCGGTCCGACGGCCGTGCCCGCTCGCGCCGACCGCGGCGTCATCGCCGCCGGCCCGCGTGTACCGGCGACCGCGGCCCGCTCATGGATCGCCTCGTGGAAGATGTCACAGCTCCCGCATCGTGGTCGGCCGGGCCGCTGATCACCGGGTCGGAGCAGCGATCGGGGGCATGGCGCGGACCCGGGCCCACGGGCACGCAGGGGACGGCTGGTGGCGTCCACGGCCGCGGTCAGCCGGAACCGGCTGGGATCGGCCCGGAGCGGCTCTTCGCGCTGAGCCTGCTCGCCTTCGGCGTGGTCAGCGCGCTGACCTGGAACGCGTCGCGGCCGGCGCCGCCTGGGCGCTGCTGGTGTCCCGGCGTTCCGCCGCGGGCCGGTAGCCGTCGCCTATCGGTCCCTCCTGCGCGGCCCCTGCGGTGACGATACTCAGCGGCGACTTATGCTGGCGCGGCAACAGGACACAGCGTGAGGAGCCGGGTTGGTGCGCACGACCGTGCAGGATGTCGCGCGTGCGGCCGGGGTCTCCGTGTCGACCGTGTCCCGTGCCCTGACCGGCGGCAGTGTCAGCCCGTCCACCCGCGAGGCGGTGATGGCGGTCGCGCACCGGCTGGGCTACCAGCCCAACCGGGCGGCGCGGGGGCTCATCACCGGGCGTACCGGAAATCTGGGGTTGATCGTCCCCGACCTGCGTAATCCGTTCTTCGCCGACGTCGCCAAGGGGGTGACGGCACGGGCCCGCGCGGTGGACTGCGGCGTGTTCATCAGCGACACCGACGAGGACCCGGTCGCCGAGCTGGAGGCGATCGCGACGCTGCGGCACAACACCGACGGGATCCTGCTGTGCTCGCCGCGCTCCCGGGACGCCGAGCTGCTGGCCGCCGCGGACCCGCAGAACACGGTACTGCTGCACCGGCGGGTGCCGGGCCTGTCGTCGGTGGTCGCGGACATCGTCGACGGCACCCGGCAGGCGATCCGGCATCTGCGTGCCCTCGGGCACCGGCGGATCGCGTACGTCTCCGGGCCGGAGGACTCCTGGGCGACCCGGCAGCGGCTGGCCGGGCTCGCCGAGTTCGGGTCCGACGCCGGCCTGGAGATCCTGTCGGTCGGCTCGGTCGCGCCGACGTTCGACGGCGGTGTGCTCGCCGGTGACCTGGTGCTGGCCGGTCCGGCGACCGCGGTCCTCGCCTACAACGACCTGGTCGCGACAGGGCTGCTGCACCGGCTGGCGGCCCGCGGCGCGGTCGTTCCGGAGCGGATGAGCGTGGTCGGCTACGACGACATCAGCCTCGCGGCGATGAGCCATCCGCCACTGACCAGCGTCGCCGTGCCCAAGGACCGGGCCGGCGCGATCGGGCTCGACCTTCTGCTGGGCCGGGCGGGCAGCATGACGGCCGCCCAGGGCGCCGAGGTCATCCTCCCCACCACCCTGGTCGTCCGCGCGTCCTCCGGCGCGAGACACTAGCGGCGAGCCGTCAAGCCGGTGCAGGTACGCCGGTACGGAACCTCGGGAATGTAGCGGGCCCATTCGTCGGCACGGAGGCCGCGGCCGGTGATGGCGCAGGCGTATGCGGCCGGGTCAGCGCGGAGCTTGTTCAGCTTCGCGTAGTCCCACAGCGTGACGGTCGCGCGTTGGCGGGCGGAATGGGCGGCGACGGCAAGGGTGCGCCCGTCGCCCTTGAACAGCACCGCCTGCGCCCTGCCACCGAGGCCGAGCATCGAGACGAGCCGGATCGGCCCGGCCGGGTTGGCGGTGTCCCACAGGAACAACTCGGAGCCCCCGTCCCCGGTTGCCAGGGTGCGCCCGTCGGGGCTGAAGGCCACCGTGGTGACCGTGTCATAGTGGCCGTTCAGCGTGGCGAGCCGGAGTGGACGGGCCCGGTCGGTGATGTCCCACAGTATCGCCAGGGTGTCGGAGCCCCCGCTCGCCACGGTGTGCCCGTCCGGGCTGAAGGCCACCGTGGTCACCGTCTCGTTGTGGCCGGCCATCGTGCCGAGTCGTACGGGGGCGGTGCGGTCGGTCACGTCCCACAGCACCAGGCCGCGCTCGCCGACGCCGGTGGCCAGCGTGCGCCCGTCGGGGCTGAAGGCCACCGTCGCCCCGAAGGTCTCGCCGCTCAGCGTGGCCAGCAGGGCGGGGCGGGTCCGGTCGGCCACGTTCCACAGCAGCAGTCGGTTGGGGCCGGCAACGACGGCGAGGGTACGCCCGTCCGGGCTGAACACCATCGCGTTGGTCCCTGCCACGGCCTCGGTCAGGCCCGGGAGCACGACCGGCTGGTCCGGGCGCGTCACATCCGTCAGCGTCAACTGCCCGTCCTGGCGCCCGACGGCCGCCGCCGTACGGCCGTCGGGACTGAACGCCACCGCCCGCACCTCCGCGCCGCGGATGGGCAGGTCGGCACCCTGGACGGGCCGGGCGGGGTCGGTCACGTTCCAGGAGTTCGCCGTGCCGCCGGGGCCGGCGGCGACCAGGGAACGTCCGTCCGGCCGGAACGCCGCCGCCTGAATCCGCCCACCCTGGACGGGGAGCGAGGCGAACTGGTCCGGAGTCCCGACGGGCCTGACGTTCCAGAGCGTCGCCGTCTCCGAACTGTCGGCGGTGACCAGTGTTTCCGCGTCCGGGTCGAAGGAGACGGTATTGATCGCGCCGTTGGCCCGCACGGTGATGACCCGCCCGGGGCCCTCCACGTACCTCATGTCCCACACCATCGCTGTGCCCTGATCGCCACCGGCGGCCAGATAGTGCCCGTTCGCGCTGTAGGCGATCGCGTCGACTGCACCAGCAAGGCCGTCCATGCGGTCGAACGGATCGGTGCCCGGTTCGTCCGTCGGCAGGGGCGGCGGCGGGCTCCGGTCCGGCTCGCCATCGGGGGTGTCCGGTCCGTCCGGCGGCAGGGGCGGCGGCGGAGTCGGGTTCGGCTCGCCATCGGCGGTGTCCGGTCCGTCCGGCGGCAGGGGCGGCGGCGCCATCCGGTCCTGCTCGCCATCGGCGGTGGCCGTACGCCTCATGTCGTAGAGACTCACCAAGCCGCCGAAGTCCCCTACGGCCAGTGTTGATCCGGTCGGATCGAACACCGCCGACGCCATCTCGAAGCTGGGCAACCCGCGGAGGAAGACGGGATCGGTCCGATCGCTCAGGTCGAAGGCCCCTGCGAATCGGATCTTGTTCACGACCAGGGTGGCGCCGTCCGGGCTGAACGCCAGACCGACCACCGGATACGGGGACCAGTCGTCCATCGTGGCGAGCTGTTGGGGCCGGGATCGGTCGGCCATGTCCCACAGGGTCGTGATCCCGCCGCCGCCGCCCGTGGCGAGGGTCCTCCCGTCTGCGCTGAATGCCACCGCTTGTACGAAGCCGGCCGGCGCCACCGTGGCGAGCCGGACGGGGCGGGGCGGGTCGGTCACATCCCACAGGACCGCGTCGCCCGCCCCGTCGACAACCACCAGGGTCCGTCCGTCCGGGCTGAACGTCAGGGGTGTGTCGTCCGTGACCGGGTCGCGGAGTGTGGTGATCCGGGCCGGATTCGTCCGGTCGGTCGTGTTCCACAGCGACACCTTGCCGTCGGTGCCGAGGGCCGCCAAGACGCCGTTCGACCCGTAGACGGCCGATGTCACGTCGTTGATCGTGCCGGCGTAGCTCGTCGCTGTGACGACACCGGTGACTTCGCTGCGCGTCGCGGCGTCGGGCAGCAGCTCCTGGGCTGCGGCCCCCAGCATCAGGGCCGTCTTCGGATCGCTGCCGACCGTCGCCTTGCCCTGCGTCGTCAGCCGTCGACTGATCGCGATCCGCTGCTGGTGGTCCGCTTTGGCCTGTTGCCTGGCGGCTTCGGCGGTCGCCTCTTCGGCCTCCTGCTGCTTCTCCTCGGCGATGTTCGTCAACCGCCGCGCCTCCGCCTCGAGTTGCTGCGCCTCCTGCTCCAACTGCTGCGTCCGCTGGCCGGCCTTCTCCGACAGCCGCTGCAGTTTCCGGGTCCGCTTCGCCGCCTGATCGGCGATCCGCTGCTGCCGCCGGGCCTCGGCGGTCGCCTGGTCCGCCAGCCATTGCTGTTCCTGCGCCGACTGCTCCGACCGCTGCGCCTCAGCCGCCGCGGACACGGCCAGGGCCTGCTGCTCCTTCGCCACCTCCTGCTGCCGGGTCGCCTCCTGCGCGAACCGCTCGGCGCTGCCGCGTTGCACCTCCGCCACCTGCTGCTGATGCAACGCGTCGGCTGCCGCGGCCGTCGCCCGGTCGGCGTTACGCACCGACGACACGCTGGTCAGCACCGCCCACATGGTCAGTACCACCAGCATCACCAACGCCCCGGACCCGAGCCGGCGCGCCCGGCGATGGTGCCGGACGTCCTCACCCTCCAGTTCGTCCTTGCTCACCCCGTGCATCGGGGCGGCCAGTTGGGCGATCGCGTCCCGGAAGCGGGAATGCTGCAGGCTGAGATGTTCGCTGTCCCGCGCCCACCGCAGATCCAGGAACAGTGGCTCCTCGGTGAACACCCCCCGCAGCGCCGCGGGCACCGCCGTCGAGTCCTCGGTGAAGTCGTGACGCTCCTGGTCCCACGTCCACTCCCCGTCGGTCACCACGGGCAGGATCCGATTCGCCGCCTTGGTGGCGATCCAGTGCTCGATCTCCCGGTTCACCCACCGCGATTGCGCGGCCTCGGGCGAGGCGAGCAGCACGAAGTACTCCGAGCCGTCCAACGCGGTCTGGATGGAGGACCACAGCCCCGGGGTCACCGCCAGTCCGGTCTGATCCCGGAAGATCCACAGGGCGCGCCGGCGATGCCAGGGTTTGGCCAGGCGGTGCAGGCCCCGCTGCACGGCGGGAGCCAGCCGGCCGTCCGCGGCATGACTGTACGAGATAAAACCGTTGAAGGTCACTACGGGTCCCCCGGCGATCAAAGACGTTCGGCGACCACAGATTGTCGCCTGTCTTTGCCCTATCAGGAAGGCGGAAGATCATTGGGTCACAGTGCCGCCCGACCGTGACGGGCGCTGTCGCAGGGAGCGATCGGGTGCTTTGATGCCGGTGGGCCAGGTGACCGGGCACTGTCGACCAACGCCCCGGCGACCGCTCAGGTCACCGCGCCGAGCTGCCACGGGATGAACTCGTCGCGGCCCAGGTCGAGGTCCTCGCTGCAGGTGACCCGGCCCGACGCGACCGCCAGGATCGCCTCGAAGATCTGCTCGCCGGCCCCGGTGATGGTGAGGGAACCGGTGACGATGCCGCCGGTGTCGATGTCCATGTCCTCGCGCATCCGCTGATAGGTCTCCGAGTTGGTGGCGACCTTCAGCACCGGTGCCGGTTTGCCGCCGAGGACCGATCCGCGGCCGGTGGTGAAGACGACGACCGTGGCGCCGCCCGCGACCAGGCCGGTCACCGACACCGGGTCGTAGCCGGGCGTGTCCATGAACGTGAAACCGGCGTCGGTGATCTTCTCCGCGTACTCGTAGACCGCGGTCAACGGTGCCGAACCGCCCTTCGCGACGGCGCCGAGCGACTTCTCCAGGATCGTGGTGAGCCCGCCGGCCTTGTTACCGGGGGAGGGGTTGTTGTCCAGGGTGCCGCCGCCCGCCTCGACATACCGGTGCCACCAGGCGATCCGGTCCAGCAGCTTCTGGCCCACCTCCTTGCTGACCGCCCGCCGGGTCAGCAGATGCTCGGCGCCGAACACCTCGGGTGTCTCGGCGAGCACGGTCGTCGCGCCCTGCGCCACGAGCAGGTCGGAGGCGTGGCCGAGCGCGGGGTTGGCGGTGATCCCGGAGTAGCCGTCGGAGCCGCCGCAGTTCAGGCCGACCACCAGTTTCGAGGCGGGGAAGGTCTCGCGGCGGCGCTCGTTCAGACGCTCCAGGAGGGTACGGACCACGTCCGCGCCGGCCCGCACGGTCGCCCGCACGCCGCCGGTGTCCTGGATGGTGAGCCGCTCCACGAGGGTGTCCGAGTCGTCCGGCAGGCCGGCGAGCAGCGTGTCGACGCCGATCATCTCGCAGCCCAGCCCGAGGACGAGGATCCCGCCGATGTTCGGGTGACTCGCGTAGCCGCGCAGGGTCCGCAGCAGGATCTGCCCGCCCTCGCTGGCCGGCACCATGCCGCAGCCGGAGTCGTGGGCGAGCGCGACCACCCCGTCCACGTTCGGATAGACGTCCATGATGGGGCCGCGGAACTGGTCGGCGATCATCCGGGCCGTCGACGCCGAACAGTTGACCGAGGTGACGATGCCGACGAAGTTGCGGGTGCCGACCGAGCCGTCGGCGCGCCGGTACCCCTGGAAGGTGCGCCCGTACTCGGCCCGCGGGATCTCGGTGATCGCGGTGCCGAACTCGTATTCGTGATCGACCGCGGCCATGCCCAGGTTGTGCGCGTGCACGTGGTCACCGGCCGGCACGTCCACGGTGGTCCGGCCGATGACCTGGCCGTACTTGTGGATCGGCGTGCCGGCCGCCAGCTCCCGCAACGCGATCTTGTGCCCGCGCGGTACGGGGTTCACCACGGTCAGCTCCCGGCCGTCGTGCCGCAGCTCCTCCCCGGCGGCGAGGTCCCGGGTCGCCACGGCGACGTCGTCGTGCTCGCGCAGCAGCAGTGCCACTTCGCGCAGGTCGGATTGCGGCATGGGGCTTCCTTGACGTTTTGTGGGAACGTTTGCATAACATCCTGACACGCCCGCCGCACCGGGTCGAGACCGCGAGTCCCGCCGCCCCGGCACATCCGGCTGGCTCCCACCGCTGTCTCAGCGCCGCTGAGACAGCGCTGAAAGCCAGCCGGTCCGCTCTGGCTGGTTCCCACCGCTGTCTCAGCGCCGCTGAGGCAGCGGTGAGAGCCAGCTGGTCGGTTCTGGCTGGTTCCTGCCGCTGTTTCAGCGCCGCTGAAACAGCGGTGGAGACCAGCCGGAGTTGATCTACGCCCCGTTACCCAGCCGAGGCCATTTGTCGTCGCGGATGCCGGGGGTCCCGTCGATGATGGACCGATGTGGACTCGGCGGTGGGTGATCATCGGTACGGGGACGGTGGCGGTGGCCGCGCTGGTCACGGCGGCGGCAGCGGGTCCTGGGCGAGCTGCATCCGGGCACGCTGCGGACCGCGGGGTCGCTGGCGCGGGCGTACTGGGCGGTGGGCGCCGTGGACCGGGCCGTCCCGTTCGGTGCGCAGGTGCTGGCCCGGCAGCGCGCGGTGCTGGGCGACGACCATCCGGACACGCTGACGTCGATCGGCAACCTGGCGCTCTATCACGCGCACACGGGTGACCGGGCCGGCGCGGTGCGGCTGTTGTCGGAGGCCCTCGAGGCGCGCCGGCGGGTCCTCGGGGACGAGCATCCGGCGACCCGGGCCACGGCCGCCAACCTGGAGTCGTTGCGGTGACCATGGCCCGCGGGGGCGGGTGAAGTGACCGCGGCCACCGCATACAGCCCGGCGGTCGCGCTGTCGGCCGGGACCGGCCGCCCGCGTCGCGGTGTAGCCCGGGTACCCGGCGTGGCTCGTACCGAATGAAGGCCTTTACCCTTATCTTCATGCAAATGAAAATCGCTTTCACTGGCAAGGGCGGTAGTGGGAAGAGCACCCTGGCGGCGCTGTTCGTGCAGCATCTGCGGGCGGCCGGGCACCGGGTCCTCGCCGTCGACGCCGACGTCAACGTGCACCTCGCGCCGCTGCTGGGGGTGACGGCCCGCGCCGAGGACGCGCTGTCGCACCCGGAGAACACCCGGCGGGTGCGCACCCATCTGCTCGGTGACAACACCCGGATCGCCGGGGTCGAGCACTTCGTGGCGACGACCCCGCCGGGGCCGGGCTCGCGGCTGGTGACGCTGGACGCCGGTGACCCGGTGCTGGCCGGGCACGCGACCGCCCTGGACGAGCGCTCTCACGTCATGCACGTCGGCACCTACGAGGTCAAGGACATCGGATCCGGCTGCTACCACGGGCACCTGGCGATCCTGGAGAACCTGCTGTCCCACCTGGACCCCGCCGACGACGGCTGGGTGGTCTGCGACATGGTGGCCGGGACCGACGCGTTCGCCAACTCGCTGCACGCCCAGTTCGACACGATCGTGGTGGTGGCCGAGCCGACCCCCGAGTCGGTCTCGGTGGCCCGCCGCTACCGGGAGCTGGCCGCGGCCGCCGGTGTGCTGGACGCGGTCGCGATCGTCGGCAACAAGGTCGCCGACGCCGCCGACCTGGAGTATCTGGAGCGGGAGCTGGGGGTGGCGCCGATCGCGGTGCTCGGCGCGCAGACCGGGCTGCGCCGGGCCCGGCAGGCGGGTGTGCCGCCACGGCCGGAGGATCTGGACGACGCTTCCGCGCTGACGCGCGTCGCCGAGCACGCCGCGGTCCGGTCACTGTCCGCCGAGGACCGGGCGGCCCTCATGCGTACGCTGCACCTGCGCCTGTCCGGCAAGGGCTGGGTACGGGCCGCGCACGGCGACGTGTCGACCCAGCTGGTGTGACCGCCGCGCCGCGCCGCGCCCCGCTCGGTCGCCGGCCGCGGTGCACGCCGTGCGGTGCCGTTATCGGCGACGCATTACCATTTGCCGCGATCTTCTTGGCGGCTGAGACGAGGCGACATGCGGTGGTTCCGGTTCGGGGCGGGTAGGCGACAGGCCGAGCGGGACCCCGGTCGCCAACAGGAAATCTATCGTGAGCTGCGGCAACGGTTCGGTGGCCATGTGCCGGGCCGGTTCGCCGACCAGGCCGCGGAGGCCACCCGGCTTCTCGACGGCGACGACGGGATCGTCGTCGCGGCGCATCTGCTGCGCGAGTTCGCCGACGCCGCCTTCGCGGCCACCGCGGGACAGGGCTTCCAGGCGGATCGCCGCAACTACCGATGGACCTGGCAGGGTGCCGGGCCGCGGCTCCGGTCACCGCTGGCCGGTGGCCCGGGTTTCTCGCTTCATCCGTACGTCCATGTCGCGGCCGCCGCGGCGGTGGTCGCCGGCCGGGCCGGGCAACTGGTCAAGGTGACCGCCGCCGAACCGGTCCTGACCCACGTCCTGGAGATCCTCGACCTGATCACGGCCGGTTGGGAGTACGGCGGTGTCGCCCCGGACGCCGACGCGGCGAACCTGGCCTCGGCGCTGATCGCGGCGGCCAGGGAGTTGCGGGCCGCGATGCCGGACGCGCCGCCGCTGCCGTCCGGCATCCGGGACCAGATGCGCCGCAACAACACCGTCGACGTGTGGGACCCGGCCGCCAACCGGATCGTCGGCGGCTTCAACCCCGGCCGGGCGATGCGTGAGGCACTGCTCGCCTGACCGGGTCGCGGCCCGCCTAACCGAGTCGCAGCTTCCTGGCCGCCACGCCGATCCGGATCCGCTGGCCCCAGGACAGTTCCAGGGCGTCCGACTCCAGGCCGTCGGCGAACACCACCAGGCGCTCCGACTCGCTGGTCAGCTCCAGCTCGGCGCCGCCGGTGAGCAGCCCGGACGTACGGGTGACACCGGTCGCGGGGGAGGGCCACGCCTCCCGGACGAACCAGCACAGCGCCGGGTCGTCCGGGGCCGGCAGCGCGGGTACGGTGGCCCGTTCCCGGGCGATCGACGCGCACCAGCCGGTCGCCCCGGTGCCGGTGCCGATGATCAGGCCGGACGACGACTGCCGCTCCCGGGCGCCGTCGGGGGTGGTCAGCACGTAGCGGGCCGACTGGTGGCCGGCGTGGCCGATGTAGACCTCGTTCAGGCCGTACAGCTCCTGGCCGTCGTCCAGCCGTGCCACCACCATGGTCCGTTCCTGGCTGTGCTGCCGCGGGTCCCGCAGCCGGGCCGCGACCCCGCCGGCCCGGTGCCGGGCCAGCACCCCCGGATTGCGGCCCGGCTCCGGGTCGACCCCGATCACCGGCTGGCCGTCCAGATACTTCGCCACGTTCGCCACCAGGCCGTCCTGGCCGACCGCGACCACCACGTCCTCCGGCGCGAACAGGAACCGCGGCAGGTCGCCGCGTTCGACGTGACCGCGCCGCCAGTCGGCCGGGACGGCCGCACCCACCTCGGTGAGCGCGGCCTTCAACGCCTCGTGCCGGGCCGTCACCTCGTCCAGGTCGCGGCCCCGCTGGCGCAGGAAGTACGCCGCGGCGCCGAGCGTGCCGTGCCGGGCGAGCAGCTCGTCGAGCTCGCTGCGCCGCGACACGATCACGATCCTCGGGGTGAGGGTGCTCATTGCCCGAGCCGCCCGACCAGTTTAGTGAGCACGTCCGGGGTGATGGTGAGCTCGTTGACCGACGGCAGGTTGCCGGCCAGTTCCTTGAGCGCCAGCGCCTGGAGGACGGCCGGCGGCAGGTCCTGGTAGGCGGCCAGGCGCGCGGCCTCGGCCTCCGCCTCGGCCAGGCCGACGATCCGGGTGCCGGCCGCGCGGGCCTCGTCGCGGACCCGGGTGCCCTCGGCCTCGCTCGCCGCGATGCGCTTCGCCCGCTCGGCGGCCGCGATGCTCGCCACCTCCTTGCGGCCGGCCTCCGCCTTCGCCGCGACCAGCTGTGTCTCGGCGTCGAGCTCGGCCTCCCGGCGGGTGTTGGCGCCGTGCTGCTCGACCAGCTCCTGCTGCCGGCGGGCCAGCTCGATCTTGGACTGCAGCTCGTTCTCGGCGATCTGCCGCTCCTGCTGGACGGCGTGGGCGCGGCGGGCGTACGTCGCCTTGTCGGCGTCCTGCTGCACCTGCTCGCGGGTCGGCGTCTGGAGGGCCCGCTCCAGATCGGGCTCCGGGCGGATCGCGACCACCCGGGCGCTCACCACCGACACGCCCGTCTCGATCAGCCGCGGATCGGTCGCCAGCGCGTCGGCCACCGACTGCCGGATGCCGGCGATACCGGTGGTCAGCGCCTCGGCCAGCGGAACCCGGGCCAGCAGGTCCAGGGCCGGCTGCTGGGCCAGCTCGGCCAGGAGCGTGGCCACCTGGTCGAGCGGCTGGCCGCGCCACCGCCCCCGGTACGGGTCGATGGAGAAGTCGAGGCGTCCCGCGGCCGCCGCCGGGTCACTGATCCGGTAGGTGACCGTCGCCTGCACGGTCACGTCGGCGAAGTCCTCGGTGCGGGCGTGGAAGAGCAGTGGCAGCTCCCGGTCGTCGACCGGCACCTCGGAGAGGACCGCGGTCAACGGCCGGTACCAGAACGAGAGCCCGGTGCCCGAGCGCTTCTGCCGGCCCTTGACGGTGTGGCTGACCCAGCTCGTCGGAGCGCCGCGCAGGTGCCGCAGGTGGAGGCGTCGCGTCACGTCAGCCATGGTGGATCCCTTCATTTTGTCGTCACCATGACGATAAAGGAGGTGGGTATTATCGTCAACATGACGACAAGCGTGGTGTCGGTCACCGTGGACCTGGTGCTCCTGACCATCCGGCACGGGGCGCTCCAGGTCCTCCTCATCCGGCGCGGCATCGAGCCGTACCTCGGCAGATGGGCCCTGCCCGGTGGTTTCGTCCTGGCCGACGAGAGCCTCGAGGAGGCGGCCGCCCGGGAGCTGCGCGAGGAGACCGGCCTCGACCCGCGCGCCGGGCACCTCGAACAACTCGCCACCTACGGCGCCCCCGGTCGCGACCCCCGCGGCCGGGTGATCACCGTCGCCTACCTCGCCCTGCTGCCCGACCTGCCGTCACCGGTCGCCGGCAGCGACGCGGCGAGCGCCTCCTGGCATCCGGTCGACGACGTCGAGCTCGCCTTCGACCACGACCGGATCCTCGCCGACGGCATCGAACGCGCCCGGGCCAAGCTGGAGTACACCCCGCTGGCCACCGCGTTCTGCCCGCCCGAGTTCACCGTCGCCGAGCTGCGGGCGGTCTACGAGACGGTGTGGCGTACCCGCCTCGACCCCCGCAACTTCCATCGCAAGGTCACCGGCGCGGAGGGCTTCGTCGAGCCCACCGGGGGCACGGTGATCCGTGACCGCGGCCGGCCGGCACAGCTCTTCCGCCGCGGGCCCGCCACCCTGCTGCACCCGCCGCTGTTGCGCTCCGCCGCCGGGTGATCATCGTGCCGGTCGGGCCGGGGTCCGATGGTGCCCGGGTGGTGGCCGGGGCCGGCGGGATGAACGTTGCCCCTCAGTCCGGGCGGTTTCGGGCCGATGCGGGTAGTGAAGGCCCGATTCCACCTGCCCGGGAAGTGTTCATGCCTCGTCTCGCGGATCTCAGTGTCGCCCAGCGGCTGTCGTCGATCGTGGTGACCGGTGTGCTCGTCGCCGGTGCGCTGACCGGCATCGGCCTCTGGTCCCAGGAGGAGCTGAGCGACAAGCAGGAGGGCCTCAACAGCTTCACGGTCACCAAGGCCGCGCTCAACCACCTGGACACCCGCGAGGCGGAACTGAAGGTGGACGCCTACCGGTCGACGCACGGTGACGACGTGATCGGGGACGCGGCCGACGACGTGGTGTCGGCGAACGAGGCTCTGGCGGCGGCGAGTGCCCAGGAGATCGGCGCGATCAGCGACGCGATCGATGCGCTGGGCAGCAAGGTCGAGGCGTTCAACGTCTTCGTCACCGACTTCGTGGCCGCCGCGGCCAAGGATCCGCGCAGCGTGACGGCGGAGGAGTACGAATCGATCGCCGAGCAGAACGGGGTCGTGGACGACGCGATCGGCGCGATCCACGAGACCCTGGACGCCCAGATCCTGGAGCGGCAGGCCGAGATGGAGTCGACCAAGAGCTCGGCGATGTGGTGGATGCTCGCGGTCGCCGCGGCCGGCCTGGTGATGCTGGTGGCGCTGTCGGTGCCGCTGGTCCGGTCGATCCTGGGCCCGGTACGGCGGGTCGCCTCGGTGGTCGGTTCCCTCGCGCAGGGTGACCTGACCCAGCGGACCGGGATCGTGGCCAAGGACGAGCTGGGTGTGATGGCGGCGGAGCTGGACGCGGCGGTGGACAGCATCAACGCGACGATGCAGCGGATCGCGGAGAACGCCGGGACGCTGGCCGGCGCCGCCACCGAACTGGCCGCCACGAGCCAGGAGATCGCCGGCGCGGCCGACCAGACCGGCCGGCAGACCTCGACGGCGTCGACCGAGGCGGAGGAGATCTCCCGCAACGTGCAGACGGTCGCCGCGGGCAGCGAGGAGATGGGCGTCTCGATCCGGGAGATCTCGGAGAACACCAACCGGGCCGCGCAGATCGCCGGGGAGGCGGTGTCCGAGGCGGCGCTGGCCACGAAGCAGATCGAGCAACTGGGCGCGTCGTCGGTGGAGATCGGCAACGTGGTCAAGCTGATCACCCAGATCGCCGAGCAGACGAACCTGCTGGCCCTGAACGCCACGATCGAGGCGGCCCGCGCCGGTGAGATGGGCAAGGGCTTCGCGGTGGTGGCCAGCGAGGTCAAGGACCTGGCCCAGGAGACCGCCCGGGCGACCGAGGACATCAGCAGCCGGGTCGCGGCGATCCAGCAGGAGACCGGCGGCGTGGTCGAGGTGATCAGCCGGATCAGCGAGGTCATCGCGAAGATCAACGACTACCAGACGACGATCGCGAGCGCGGTCGAGGAGCAGACCGCGACGACGGCGGAGATGAGCCGGAGCATCAGCGAGGTGGCGGCGGGCAGTGGCCGGATCGCGGTCAGCATCGCCGAGGTGGCGCAGGCCAGTTCGATCTCGGTGGCCGGCACGAGCCAGACGAACCTGGCGAGTTCCGAGGTGGCCCGGACGGCGGAGGAGCTCAGGGCCCTGGTGAGTTCGTTCCGGCTCGCCTGATTACTGTCGGCCGTCGCGCCCGTAGCGCGATGTTGACATTGAACGGGCGTTCGCGTCTACTTCCTGACGTCGATCGGACCGCACTTCACCAGGCCCGTCTGCCGGCTCCCCAGGTGCGATGGGAACGTGCACGGTCCGCCCGTCCGAGCCGCCCGGGAAGGTAGTAGGTAACGCGATGTCTCTCACCGCAGCGCAGGTCGGCAGCATCGCGTTCCGGGAGCCGCCCGAGGGCGGGCACGGTTACCACGACGCGGAGGTCGACGCCTTCGTGGTCGAGGCGGCCGGTGAGATGCACCGGCTGGAGGCGGAGAACCAGGCACTGGCCGAACAGTTGCGACAGGCCGACCCGGCCGAACACCTGCGCAGTCTGGAGCAGGACCGGGACCGGGCGCTGGAGCGCGTCGAGATGCTGCGGGCGGAGCTGGAGAAGGCCAGGGCCCGGACGCCGTCGACGCCCGGTGAGGCGCCTCGTCTGCTGGAACTCGCCGAGCAGACCGCCGAGCAGCACATGACCGAGGCCCGCGGGGTGGCGGAGGAACTGCTGCGCAAGGCCTCCACCGAGGCCGCCCGCCTCACCAGCGACGCCGAACTGCGGGCGTCGACGGTGGTGGCCGACGCCCGGCACGCGCACGCCGAGCGGATCTCCGGCCTGGTCACCCGGCGCAGCGAGGCCCTGGCCAGGATCGACTCCCTGTGCCAGGAGGCCCGTGAGCTCCGGGCCGCGCTGATCACCGAGCTGGAGCATCGTCTCCGCGGCATGGACCCGAAACCGTCTCGCCGGTCACCGCGGTGACCAGCTCCTGAAAGAGCTGCCGGTCGGCGGGTGACAGGTGGTCGACGATGCCGGGCAGCCGGGCGGCCACGTCGGCGTAGAGCGCGTCACCGATCTCCTTGCCCAGCGGGGTGCTGGAGACGGTGCAGGCGCGCCGGTCGTGCTCGGAGGCTCCCCGCCGGACCAGGCCGCGCCGCTCGGTGCGATCGACCAGGCCGCTCATGCCGGGTTTGGCCAGGCTCAGCAGGTGGCCCAGCTCGGACATGCCGCGCGGCTGGTCCTTGACCAGGCACAGCAGCTGCGCCTGGGCGGTGGTCAGGTCGTGGTCGGCGCAGATCTGCAGGTAGCGCCGCTGGATCAGCACGGACAGGCACACCAGGGTGTTGCCGAATCCCGGGCCCTCTGTCATGGACGTCATCCTACCTTGCATAAGTTCGTGCCGCGAACTAGTTTAGTTCGTGTCGCGAACTTACGTTTCGTGCCGCGAACTCCATGGAGGGGCATTTCTGATGGCTGACGCCTTCGACTCGTACGACCTGGCCGGCATCAAGCTGGCCAACCGCATCGTGATGGCGCCGATGACCCGCAGCCGCGCGTACGGTGCGGGCAACAGTCCCACCGAGCTGACGGCGACCTACTACGCCCAGCGCGCCTCGGCCGGCCTGATCGTCACCGAGGGTGTGCAGCCGTGCGTCGTCGGCCAGGGCTACACCAACACGCCCGGCCTGCACTCCGCCGAGCAGGTCGAGGCCTGGCGCAAGGTCACCGACGCCGTGCACGCTGAAGGCGGCGTGATCTTCGCCCAGCTGATGCACAGTGGCCGGATCGGCCACCCCAGCCTGCTGCCGGACGGCCTGATCCCGGTCGCGCCGTCCAGCGTCAAGGCGGCCGGGCAGGTGCACACCCACGACGGGATGCAGGACCTCGTCGAGCCCAAGGAACTCACCGACGAGGAGATCCGGGCCACCGTCGCCGACTTCGCCGCCGCCGCCCGGAACGCGATCGCCGCCGGCTTCGACGGTGTCGAGATCCACGGGGCCAACGGCTACCTGGTCCACCAGTTCCTGTCCGACAACGTCAACCGGCGCACCGACGCCTGGGGCGGCTCGGTCGACGGCCGGATCCGGTTCGCCGTCGAGGTGGCCACCGCGATCGCCGCGGCGATCGGCGCGGAGCGCACCGGCATCCGGCTCTCCCCGGCGAACCCGTACAACGACATCACCGAGACCAGCGCCGAGGAGGTCTACCCGGCCCTGGTCGCGGCACTGGCCCCGCTCGGCCTGGCCTATCTGCACCTGGTCGAGGGCGACCGGGAGCTCACCAGGAAGCTGCGCGCCGCCTGGCCGGGCACCTTCATCCTCAACCCGGCCACCCACCCGCAGCCGACCGGCCCGGACGCGCTCGCCCTGATCGAGGACGGCACCACCGACCTGGTCTCCTACGGTGCGCTCTTCCTGGCCAACCCGGACCTGCCGGCCCGCCTGGCCGCCGGCGGCCCGTTCAACACCCCGGACTTCGCCGCGGCCTTCGGCGGCGACCACCGCGGCTACACCGACTATCCGACCCTGGCCGCCTGAGGCCGGCGCCCGCGGCGGTCGCCGGCGACAACCCGGCGGCCGCACCGGTCTCTTGGCCGGACCTAGGCTCCCGAGCCGCCTGAGTCGAGCGGTGCGGCCGCTTTGAGCAGCAGTCTGTAGAGGACCTCCCGCTCGTCGGCGTCGAGCCGCCCGAGGGACTCGGTGGGACGCCGTCGACCGCCTCGCCGCCGGCTTTCCGGAGTTCCTCGCCGGTCGCGGTGAGCTCGTGCTGGACTTTGCGGCCCGCTCCCTCGACTCGTTCGAGGAGCCCGCGGTCGACCATCCGCTTGGCGAGTTCACCCATGGACTGGCCGGTCTGGAAGGTCAGCTCGGCCAGTCGGTGCAGCGAGGCGCCGGGGTTGGCGTGCAGGTGGCGCAAGGTGTCCCACTGCACCAGCGACAGTCCCTCGAACTCACCGTCGCCGAGCGCGGGCAGGGCCACCCCGTCCTGCTGCTGCACGGTGGCGGAGGCCCGCTCACCGTCACCGCCTGGGCCGACCCCGGATCGGCGACCCCGACTTCGGCCGGGCCTTCGCCGCCGCGATCCCCGGCGCGGAGTTCACGATGCTTGCCGGAGCCGGGCACCTGCCCCAGGTCGAGACCCCCGACGCGCTCATCGGGACCATTTGGGCCTTCGCCGACGCGCACGCCGCCAGGAGGCCCGCACACCCTTCGGTGTAGACCCGCGGTGACCGCCTCCGTGCCGACGGGTGATCAGTCGGACCTTCAAGGCGTCAAGGAATCAGACCGACTGGAAGTCCCAGCGCTGGTTCGCGGCCCCCTCGTCCTTGCACTTCCACAGTCCGATGGCGTCACCCGCGCCCAGGTCGAGGCAGAAGCCGCGGACGTCGATCGGCTGCAATTCGAACACGTCCTCCTCCTCGTCGGTCCAGACCCAGGTCCAGTGGTTGGACACGCCGGTCAGGTTGCACGCGGCGACGTGCACGGGCTGGCCGTCCGTGTCGCCGAACACGGTCAGGCACCGTTTCGTGGCCGCGTTGACGAATCGCTGGTCCTCGTGTTCGCCGTCGAAGTCCCACTGTTGCCGGCGGTCACGCGGGTCGCAGGTGGCCTGGGTGGCCCGGTGGTCGGGCCCGCCCGCGTCGGTCAGGCACTTCCGCGACTGCTGGTTGATGATCATATCGAAGTCGGTGCCGGCCCGGGCGGGTGTGGCCCAGAAGGCGCTGGTGAGAAGCCCTGAGGCCACGACGGCACGGGCGAGTAGGTGTTTACGCACGGCTTCATGCTCAGCGACGGACCGGGTGATGTTGGTGTTTCCTGGGAACCGCCGTCCGCAAGCGGTGGAGCGGAATACGGTTTCCCTACGGCGCGGTCGCGCGGTCGCTGTGGTTCCCTGTACCGCTGTCGACCATTTTCCCTGCAAGCGGGCCTTATCAGACAGGAAGCACATAGGCGAACGCAAATGAATCGAGCGACCGAGCCTGCCTGAAGCGTTTCACGGTTGTAGCCGTGCGCTGATCAGCGGGGCGGAGTGCTGTCCCGCAACACCACCTCGACCGGCACGTCGACGGCACCGGGCTCGCCGGTCAGGGCCAGCTCCACCGCCCGCCGGCCCAGATCGCGCAGCGGCACCCGGACCGAGGTCAGCGTCGGGGTGACGTCGCGGGCCGCGTCGATGTCGTCGAACCCGGCGACCGCCACGTCGCGGCCCGGCCGCAAGCCCGCCTCCCGGATCGCGGTCATCGCGCCGATCGCCATCACGTCGTTCACCGCGAAGATCGCCTCCAGATCGCGGGCACCTCCACTGAGCAGGGCGGCGGCGGCCCGGTGGCCACCGTCGCGGTGAAGGTCGGTGGCGATCACGTGGCGATCGTCGAGAAGGATGCCGGCCTGGCGCAGCCCGTCGGTGAAACCACGGCCGCGGTCGTGCGACATCCGGATCCGGTCGTCGCCGTGCAGCAGCGCGAACCGCCGGTAGCCGAGCCCGGCGAGTGCCTGCGCCAGGCGGAACGCGCCACCGTGGTGATCCACGGTCAGGGTCGGGAAGTCCAGGTCGTTGCGGCTCAGCAGCGCCACCCGGCCGCCGGCCCGCCGGTACTGGTCCAGTTCCTCGGCCAGGGCGGCGTAGACCCCGTCGTCGTCGACCCGGCTGCCGGCGATCAGGATCACCCGCGGGCGGCGGCCGCGCAGGGTTCGTACGATATGCAGGCCCATGTCGGGGGAGCGGTCGGTGACCGCCGCGGTCAGGGTGAGGCCGGCTGTGGCCGCGCCCTCGGCGACACCGTCCGCGATCGAGGCGAAGTAGGGATCGTCGACCGCGCCGACGACCAGCGCGACCGTGTTGCTGGAGCCGCGCGCGATGGCCTGCGCCGACACGTGCGGCATGTAGCCGAGCCTTGCCGCGGCGGCCCGCACCCGGGCCACGTTCTCCGCGCGCACGCTGCGGTCGCTGCCGTTGAGCGCCCGGGACGCGGTCGCGTAGGAGACCCCGGCCTCCCGGGCCACGTCGTGCAGCGTCACGGCCGCCGTCCGCTTCTGGTCGGTCACGCCGTGATTCTGGCACGACGGGATACGGTTTCCGTCGCCCGCGTTATCCTTTCGGCTCACGAACCCCTCACGCGGCGTGCCCGTCGCAGTCGGAGAGGACGCCCGGATTGCCGCACCGCGCCAGGGATACCGTCACGCTTCGTGACGTCGCCGCGGAGGCGGGGGTCTCGTTGGCGACGGCGTCGCGGGCCCTCGGCGGCGGCCGGTCGGTCGCCCCGGAGAACGCCCGCAAGGTTCTGGAGGCGGCCACCCGGCTGCGTTACACGGTGGACGCCTCGGCCCGGGCGATGAACCGGGGCAGTGACGCGATCGCCCTGATCGCCGACGACCTGGCCACCCCCGCGGTGGCGGCGGTGGTGGCCGCGATGGAGCGCCGGGCCCGCACGGTCGACGCGTTCGTGACCGTCTCGTCCACCCGGGGTCTGCCCGAGTTGCAGGCCGCGACCATCCGCAACCTGGCCGGGTTCCGCCCGCGGGCGCTGGTGCTGACCAGCACCCGGATCAGCCAGGATCCGGCGGAGACGCGGGTGCTCGACGAGCTGCTGGCCTTCGAGCGCAACGGCGGCCGGGTGATCCTCTACGGCAGCGGCAGCGTGCACCTGCCGTTCGACGCGATCGCCGTCGACGACCGCGGCTCGGCCCGGCTGATGGGCGAGCACCTCGCCCGGACCGGGCACCGGCGGGTGATCATCCTGGCCGGGACGCGGGAGCGGGCGTACGCCGCCGCGCGCACCTCAGGCTACGTGGAGGGCCTGCTCGCCGCGGGCGCCGACGTGCAGGACATCCGGATCGTGAACTGCGAGGTCAGCCGGCAGGGCGGGTTCGACGCGACGGCCCAGCTGATCCGCGAGGGCCTGGGCGGTACGGACGTGCTCGTGGCGATCAACGACACGGTGGCGATCGGGGTGCTGTCCGCCTGCCGGGCGGCCGGGATCGACGTGCCCGGCCAGGTGTCGGTGACCGGGTTCGACGACGTGCCGCTGGCCCGTGACCTGATGCCGGGACTGACCACGATCGCGTTGCCGTTCACCGACATCGGCGTCCGTGCGATCGAGATGGCGATGCGGGAGCGTCCCGCCGAGCCGGCCCGGGAGACCTTCCGGGGCACGCTCACGGTCCGTGGCAGCACCTCGGGGTAAGCGCTTTCCTGCTGGGTGAATTCATCGACCCGAAACACTTGACCGTCCCGTCGTAACGCCGCAGACTCCGGAATACGGTTTCCAAGCCACGAAGGGGGGTCGGGTGAGCGCCATCGGCGAACTCCAACGGCTCAACACCTCCACCGGCGGCCCGCCGCGTAAGCGGGACACCAAAGCCGCCCTGCTGTTCCTCCTGCCCTGGTTCGCCGGGATTCTGCTGATCACCGCCGGCCCCGTCGCGGCGTCGTTCGTCCTGGGCTTCACCGACTACAACCTGATCCAGCCGCCGGAGTTCAACGGCCTGGAGAACATTCAGCGCATGCTCACCGACGAGCGGCTGCACCACTCGCTCGGCGTCACCTTCACGTACGTCTTCGTCTCCGTCCCGCTGCAACTCGCCGCGGCGCTGGGGCTGGCGATGCTGCTCGACCGGGGGATGCGCGGCCTGCCGTTCTACCGGTCGGCCTTCTACCTGCCGTCGCTGCTGGGCTCGAGCGTCGCGATCGCGGTGCTGTGGCGGCAGATCTTCGGTGCCGAGGGCCTGATCAACCAGATGCTCGGCTTCTTCGGCATCGAGGGCACCGGCTGGATCTCCGACCCGGACACCGCACTGTCGACCCTGATCGTGCTGAACGTGTGGACCTTCGGCGCCCCGATGGTGATCTTCCTGGCCGGGCTCCGGCAGATCCCGGTCATGTATTACGAGGCGGCGCAGATCGACGGCGCCGGCCGGTGGACCCAGTTCCGGCGGATCACCGTGCCCCTGCTGTCGCCGATCATCTTCTTCAACCTGGTGCTCCAGATCATCCACGCCTTCCAGTCGTTCACCCAGGCGTTCGTGGTCTCCGGCGGCACCGGCGGTCCGTCCGACTCGACCATGTTCTACACGCTCTACCTCTACCAGCGCGGATTCCACAGCTTCGACATGGGTTACGCCTCGGCACTGGCCTGGCTGCTCCTGCTGATCATCGCCGCGTTCACCGCGGTCAATTTCTGGGCCGCCAAGCGATGGGTCTTCTACGATGACTGACCTGCGAGAGCGCACTCATGAGTTGCCGGCGCCCGTTCCGGAGAAGGCGGTCAAGCTGCCCGGCGCCGGTCGCAGCATCGCCAAGCACACCGGCCTGATCCTGCTCACCCTGGTGATGCTCTACCCGGTGATCTGGATGGTGGTCAGCTCCCTGCGCCCCAACGAGGAGATCTTCCGCTCCCCGGGTGTGCTGCCCGACAGCTTCCGGTTCGAGAACTACAGCGAGGGCTGGACCGCGCTGGCCTCGCCGTTCGGCCACTACCTGATCAACTCGGCGATCGTGGTCCTCGGCTGCATCCTGGGCAACCTGGTCTCCTGCTCGATGGCCGCGTACGCCTTCGCCCGCCTGGAGTTCACCGGCAAGAAGCTGTGGTTCGCGATCATGCTCGGCACCATCATGCTGCCGATCCACGTGATCATCGTGCCGCAGTACGTGATGTTCTCCCAGTTCGGCTGGATCAACACGTTCCTGCCGCTGATCGTGCCGAAGCTGCTGGCCACCGACGCGTTCTTCGTGTTCCTGATGGTCCAGTTCATCCGCGGCCTGCCCCGTGAGCTGGACGAGGCGGCCCGCATCGACGGCGCCGGTCACCCGCGGATCTTCCTCCAGGTCATCCTGCCGCTGATGCTGCCCGCCCTGGCCACCACCACGATCTTCACGTTCATCTGGACGTGGAACGACTTCTTCAGCCAGCTCATCTATCTCACCGACCCGGAGATGTACACCGTTCCGGTCGCCCTGCGCTCCTATGTCGACGCCACCGTCTCGACGTCGTGGGGATCGATGTTCGCCATGAGCGTCGTGTCGTTGCTGCCGATCTTCCTCGCCTTCCTGGTCGGCCAGCGCTTCCTGATCAAGGGCATCGCGACCACAGGTATCAAGTGACACCTCACCCCCGGAGGAATGACATGAGAAAAGTCCTTGTAGGAGCATTGGCCGCACTCCTGCTCGCCGGCTGCGGCGGCAGTGGCGGCGGTGCGGCCGACGGCGACCTGACCAGCGACAAGATCGAGCTGCGCTTCACCTGGTGGGGCTCGGACGCCCGCCACCAGCGCACCCAGCAGGTCATCGACCTGTGGCAGAAGGACCACCCGAACATCACCGTCAAAGGCGAGTTCAAGGAGTGGAACGGCTACTGGGACAGCCTGGCCACGACGGTCGCCGCCAACGACGCGCCGGACGTCATCCAGATGGACGAGCTCTACCTCGCGTCGTACGCCGAGCGCGGCGCCCTGCTCGACCTCGGAACCGCCGGCAAGAACCTGGCCATCACCGACTTCGACGCCAAGGCGCTGGCCACCGGCGCCATCGACGGCAAGCAGTACGGTCTGCCCACCGGCGTCACCACGTACTCCCTGATCGCCAACACCGACCTGCTCGCCAAGTACAACGTCACGCTCCCGGACGACGCGACCTGGACCTGGGACGACCTCAAGAGCGTCGGTGACAGGATCTCCAAGGCCAGCGGCGGCGAGGTCACCGGCCTCCAGTCGTGGGGCTTCGACATCGGCGGCGTGAACATCTGGGCCCGGCAGAACGGCGCGTCCCTCTACGCGCCGGACGGCAAGGTGGCCATCCCGGCCGACATCCTCGCCAAGTACTGGCAGTACCTGCTCGACATCTCCAAGCAGGGCATCGCCCCGCCCGCGTCGGTCAGCGTCGAGCGCGCCGGCGCCGGCCTCGACCAGTCCGGCACCGCCACCAACAAGTCGGCCATCGGCACCTGGTGGAACAGCCAGCTCACCTCCCTGGCCAAGGCCTCCGGCCAGAACCTCAAACTTCTCCGGATCCCCGGCGAGGGTACGGCCACCGGCGCGTACTACAAGCCGTCGATGTTCTGGTCGATCTCGTCGCGGTCCAAGCACCCGGCCGAGGCCGCCGCGTTCGTGAACTTCCTGGCCAACAGCCAGGAGGCCGCCGACATCATGCTGACCGACCGGGGCATCCCGGCCAACACCAAGATCCGTGCCGCGCTGACCGGCAAGCTGGAGGGCACCGACAAGGCCGCCGCCGAGTTCCTCGACTCGGTCAAGGTCGGCGAGGCCCCGCGGGTCACCCCGAACGGCGCCAGCGACGTCGAGGCCATCCTCAAGCGCCACACCGAGTCGGTCCTCTTCGAGCGCGAGACCCCGCAGCAGGCCGCCGAGGCCTTCATCTCCGAGCTCCAGGCCGGCATCGACGCCGCCTGACCCCGGCCCCATCCCCGGCTGGTCGCCTCCGCTGTCTCACAGCGGGTGAGACAGCGGTGAGAGCCAGCCGGTTCTCGTCACCCCGGGGCGGGAGCCAGCCGGTCCTCGTTACCCCCGGCTGGTCGCCACCGCTGTCTCACGGGACGTGAGACAGCGGTGGGAGCCAGCCGGGTTTTCGACTCCAGGAACAGGGAGCCATGTCTCAACCTCGTTACCGCGCGGCGATCGTGGGCGCCGGAGCCATCGCCACCGCGCATGCGCAGGCTCTGCACCACCACGCCGACCGCGTCGCCCTCACCGCCGTCGTCGACGTCGACCCCGACCTGGCCCGGCACTTCGCCGCGAAGTGGAACATCCCCCGCGCCCACTCCGACCTGGACGCCCTGGAGCGGGTCGACCTCGTCCACCTGTGCACCCCGCCGGCCACCCACGCCCCGCTCGCGCTGAAATGCCTCGAGGCCGGCGCGAACGTCCTGGTGGAGAAGCCGCCGACGCTGTCGCTCGCGGAACTCGACAGCCTCGCCGCCGCCTCCGCACGGACCGGTGCGCACGTCGCCACCGTCTTCCAGCACCGGTTCGGCACCGGCGCCCACCGGCTGCGCGACATGATCGCCGCCGGCGACCTCGGCCGCCCCCTGCTGGCCACCTGCGAGACCCAGTGGTACCGCGACGACGACTACTTCCGGGTCCCGTGGCGCGGCCGGTGGGAGACCGAGGGTGGCGGCCCCACCATGGGACACGGCATCCACCAGTTCGACCTGATGCTCTCCATCCTGGGCCCGTGGCAGCAGGTCACCGCGGTCACCGCCCGCCGCGCCCGGGACGTGGAGACCGAGGACGTGTCGATGGCCCTGGTCACGTTCGCCGACGGCACCCTCGCCTCCGTGGTCAACTCGGTCGTCTCACCCCGGCAGACCTCCTCGTTGCGGTTCGACTTCGAGCGCGCCACCGTCGAACTGTCCCACCTGTACGGCTACCGCGACGCCGACTGGACGATCACCCCGGTCCCCGGCCACGAGGACCTGACCACCCGCTGGAACCGGGGCCGCTCGGACTCGGTCAGCGGGCACACCGACCAGCTCGCCGCCGTCCTCGACGCCCTCGACGCGGGCGCCGCGCCGCCGGTGTCGCTGCCGGACACCCGTACCACCATGGAGTTCATCGCCGCCCTCTACGCCTCGGCGGCCACCGGCCGGCCGGTCCGCCGCGGTGAGATCGACCCCGGGCATCCCTTCGCGGGTGCCATGAACGGAGCCGCCCGATGAGGACCCAGGTCGATCACCGGCTGGGCGGTTCGGTCACCGTCTCCGCCGGGCCGGTCACCCTCTTCACGTACGTCTACCGGCCCGGCACCCCGCAGCGGGAGTCGCCGAAGCCGTACCTGCATCCGATCCGCACGCTGTCCGGCGACCTGGTGTCGCTGTACCGCCCGCACGACCACGTCTGGCACAAGGGCATCGCCTGGTCGCTGCCGCACGTCGGCGAGCACAACTTCTGGGGCGGCCCGACCTACGTGCACGGCCGGTCGTACGTGCAGCTGCCCAACAACGGCAGCGCCCTGCACCGCTGCGTCGACACGCTCACCGGCACCGAGTTCGGTCACACCCTGGACTGGGTCTCCGAGCAGGGCGATCCGGTCATCACCGAGCGGCGCACGCTCACCTGGGCGATCGCCGGCGACGTCAGCTGGATCCTCACCTTCACCACCACGATGACCAACGTGTCCGGGGCGACGCTGGCGTTCGGCTCACCGACCACGAAGGGACGGGAGAACGCCGGATACGGCGGGCTGTTCTGGCGGGGGCCGCGGTCGTTCACCGACGGGCTGCTCCAGTCGCCGGCCGGGACCGGGGGCGACGAGTTGCGGGGGAGCCGGGGGCCGTGGTTCGCGTTCCGCGGGCGGCACGACGGCGTGGACCGGGCGTCGACCGTCGTGATCGTGGACGACACCGCCAATCCGCACCATCCGCCGCAGTGGTTCGCCCGTACCGAGGAATTCGCCTGCCTCAACCCCGCGCCCTTCTTCAGCGCGGAGCTGGACCTCGCGGCGGGGGAGTCCGTCACGTTCCGCTATGCCGTCGTGATCGCGGACGGTGACCACGGCGACGCCGGCACCGAGCGACTCGCCGCGCTCGGCGCGGAGGCCCTGACATGACGACCTTTCCCGGCGGTACGTCGGTGAGCCGGCTGGCCGTCTACGCCGACGGGGGCACCCCGCACCTGCACACCGTCTCGACCGAGGCCTACGTGGTGACCGGTGGCACCGGAACCCTGCTGACGCTGGACACCAACGGGCTGCGCGAGACGCCGCTGGCCGCCGGCTCGACGGTCTGGTTCACCCCGGGCACCATCCACCGGGCGGTCAACCACGACGACCTGCGGGTTCTCGTGATCATGTCGAACGCGGGGCTGCCCGAGGCCGGGGACGCGGTGATGACCTTCCCGACGGAGATCGTCGCCGATCCGGATCGCTACCGGGCGGCGGCGCGACTGGACGGCGACCCCGCGGAGGCCGTACGCCGTCGCCGGGACCTGGCCGTCGAAGGGTTCCAGCGGCTGGCCGCGGCGGCCGAGAAGGGCGACCCGCAGCCGTTGGAGGAGTTCTACGACGCGGCGGCCGCGCTGGTCCGGCCGCTGATCGACGGCTGGCGGCGGACCGTCGACGCCACCACCCGGCGGGCCACCGGCATGCTCGACGCCCTCGGCTCCGGCGACGGGGGCCACCTGCGCACCTCGGCCGTGTTCGGTTCACCGCCCGCCGATCCGCCGCGCTGGGGTATGTGCGGCCGGCTCGGCGCCCACGACGTCCACCACCCGATCGTTCTCTCGGAGGGAAATCGATGACCCGTCGCCACGCCGTCGTCGGCCTCGGCCACCGCGCGCAGCTCTACATCGACGCGTTGCTGGGGGAGTGGAGCGACACCGGGGAGATCGTCGCGTTCTGTGACCCCAATCAGACCCGGATGGCGTACCACAACGACCGGATCGCCGCGGCCGGCCGCGCCCCGGTGCCCACCTTCCACCCCGACCGGTACGCCGAGGTACTCGCTCTCGCCGACGCGGTGATCATCACGACGGTCGACGCCCGGCACGCCGACCACGTGTGCGCCGCCCTCGACGCCGGGGTCGACGTGATCGTCGAGAAGCCGCTCACCGTCGACGCCGAGAGCTGCGCCCGGATCGCCGCCGCGGCCGAGCGCAGCGCCGCCCGCCTGATCGTCACGTTCAACTACCGCTACTCGCCGCGCAACAGCGCCGTACGGCGACTGCTCGCCGAGGGCCGCATCGGCCGGGTCACGTCGGTGCACTTCGAGTGGCTGCTGGACACCATCCACGGTGCTGACTACTTCCGGCGCTGGCACCGGGTGAAGGCGAACTCCGGCGGCCTGCTCGTGCACAAGTCCACCCACCACTTCGACCTGGTCAACTGGTGGCTGGGCAGCAGCCCGGAGACGGTGTTCGCGCAGACCGGGCTGCGGTTCTACGGGCCGTCCGGAGCCGGAGCCGGAGCGGGGGTGGCGGCGGCCGGGCTGCCGCGGTCGGCGCGAGCCCACGGCGCGCCCGGTCTGGGCACCGACCCGTTCCTGCTCGACATCACGGCCGACCCGCGGCTCAAGGCGCTCTACCTCGACGCCGAGCACGAGGACGGGTACCTCCGTGACCGGGACGTCTTCAGCGAGGGGATCGACATCGACGACACCATGTCGGTGCTGATCCGCTACGCCGACCGGACGACGCTGACCTACTCGCTCACCGCGTACTCGCCCTGGGAGGGTTACCGGGTCGCGTTCAACGGAACCCGCGGCCGCCTCGAATTGGAGGTGTGCGAGCGGGCATGGACGCCGGCGCACGGGGCGATCGACCCGAGCGCGCTCGACGACACCGGAGGCTTCGAACGACTCACCGTGCAGGAGCACTGGCAGAAGGCCGAGGAGGTGCCGATCGTCAACGGGGCCGGTGGGCACGGCGGAGGCGACAAGCTCCTGCTCGACGACGTCTTCCGTGGAGCAGGCGATGATCCGCTGGCCCGGCAGGCCGGCTATCGCGATGGCATCCGGAGCGTGCTGACCGGAGTGGCGGCAGACCGGTCCGCGCGGACCGGCCTGCCGGTTTCACTGTCCGAGCTGATGTGACGCTCTACTCGGTCGGTGGCTCCGGCCCTACTTGACCAGCGGCTTGAGGGCCGCACCCACCGAGGCGACCACGCCGGGGCGGTGGCCGTTACGGATCAGGTTGATGGTGATGCCGCCGATACCGGCACCGAGCACCCGCTCCTGGATCTGATCGGCCACCTGCTCCGGCGTACCGATGAAGGCCCGGTTGCGGCGATCCTCCGGGATCGTCTCGCCGAGCTCCGCGGCCTCCTTCTCGTTCTCGCCGACCATGCCCATCACCAGGTAGCTGGTGGCCAGCGTGGCCGGGTCGCGGCCGATCTCCTCGCACCGCTCGCGCAGCACCGACACCTTGCGGGCCAGGTCGTCGATGTCGCAGATGATGTTCATGTGGTCGGCGAAGCGGGCCGCCAGCCGGAACGTCTTCTGCTCGCCCTGACCGCCCAGCATCACCGGGACGTGCGGGCGCAGCCGCGGGTTGTTCATCGCCGACCGGGCGGTGTACCACTTACCGTCCAGGCTGGCCGGCTCGCCCTTGAGCATCGGGGTGATGATCTTCAGCGCCTCCTCGAGGCGCTCGAACCGCTGCCCGAAGCTGCCGAACTCGAAGCCGTAGGCGTCGTGCTCCAGCTCGAACCAGCCGGCCCCGATGCCGAGGATCGCCCGGCCCTTGGAGACCACGTCCAGCGTGGTCACCGTCTTGGCCAGAAGAGCGGGATTGCGGTACGTGTTACCGGTGACCAGCGTCGACAGCTGGATCGTGGAGGTCGCCGACGCCAGCGCGCCCAGCGTCGTGTAGGCCTCCAGCATCGCGTTCTCCGCGGGGCCGATGCCCGGCAGTTGATAGAGGTGGTCCATCACGAGCACGGTGTCGAAACCGTTGGCCTCGGCCTCGCGGGCCTGCGCGGCGACCGTGTCGAACAGGTTCTCGACGCCGATGCCGGGGTAGGTGAAGTTCGGGATCTGGTACCCCAGCTTGATGACCGAATCGTGTTTCGGCTGGCCGGAAGGCCCTTCCGCCTCAGTTCGATCTTGTCGCTGGTTTTCGTTCAGGGACACCATGGGTGCACCGTACCCCCATCGAAAGGCCGGTAACGACTCTCACCGCCCTACCGCGATCGCCCTCGACACCGCCGACGAATACACCATGGGCGGACGAGGCGCGGTCGACGGCCCGTCGCGGCGGTGGTGCGCGAGACGGGGAGAAGTCCACGATGATGCATGCCCGGGGTGAACCGGTCTGCCGGATGATTCGAGCCTGCGTCCGTTCATCCGGCCGGCCCGGCCGCGCACGAGTACGGCATGCACTGCGTCAGTCAGCGACCTCCGGCGGCGGTCACGAATTCGGGACAGTGCGGGACCGGGTCCGCCGGAGGGACGATGTCGAAATCGCCGAGTACGCGCACCGAAGCCTCGGTGATCGCTCGGACACCGCGCTCCTCCTTGAATGCCTGGAGAGCGCTCAGGTACCGATCGGTGCCGAGGGGGTAGAGCACCAGCTGCACGCCGTCGATGTAGGCGCAGGCCCGGTCGTCACGGCCCCATCCCATGATGTGGTGGCCCCGATAGTGCGTGACGAAAGCGCCGGTGCGGTGGGACCCGGCTGTTGTCACGTCGGCCCGCGCGGCCGGGTGGGTTGCCGCACCGGCCGGAACGGCGGTACTCATCAGGCAGGCGGTGGTGGCCGCCGCGGCCAGCGTGACGATGACTCGCATGACTTCTCCTCATCCGTGCCGGGCCCCGCGCCTGCGCGGTGCTCTGCCCCATCGTGCCCGAAGCAAGTTACATCCGTCGATGCCTTGTTCGTGCCGACCCGGCATTCCGGCTCCGACACATTGATCGTGGCGAACGGTGCGGAACATTCCCCGGAACCGTCAGTGCGAGCGGCGAGGCACTTACTCCACTGTTCTCGGCATCGCAACAGCTACGGCGGTCGGTCATTGCACAGCACTGTCATGTAGTGACCATGTCGCGGCTTGGCTACCGTCGAATGGAACCGCCGTGGCCGACATCGGGAGCCACGAAACGGTGCCGTACCGCCTCCGTTAGAAAAGGACATTCATGGCCATCACAAGTCGTCGTGACGTCTTGCGCTACAGTGCGGCAGGGGTCGTGACCGCAGCGACCGCAGCAGTCGGCGTGCAAGGCGTGACCAGCGCTGATTCCGCGGCCGCGCCACAATCTGCCGCAGCCGACCCCCGCGACTTCGACGAAACCTACAAACGCAAGAAGATCAAGGGCAAGCACAACGCCGGCGGCAAGCACGAGTTGCAGATCAACAACAGGAAGCTCGCGTTGACGAGCATCAGCACGCTGTTCTTCCCGGAGGACGGGTCAGCCCCGCACGTGGGGGTCGGCTACATCAGCGCCGTCAACCATTACGACCCTGTGGAGATCGACGAGACGGCTAATCGCGACGGTCTCAAGAAGCTGGCCAAGAAGATTGTCGACATCCTGGGAGACGCCGAGTTGAGCGATGAGGCCGCGCAGGAGCACCGCCACTGATCCCCGCGCCGGCCCGCCCTCCTTCCATTCCACTCCCTCGCATGTGAAGGGTTTCATCAATGGCTGTCGTGCGCAAAAGTGTCGCCGCTATGACCACGGCGGAGAAGACGGCGTTCATCAACGCTCTCCGCCAATTCAAGACCACGTCCGTCAGTGGGCGTAGCTACAACGCGTACATCGATCTGCACATCACCTTCTTCGCGCGGACCTCCGACGGCATCAGTCACGCCCACCAGTCGGCGTCGTTCCTGCCGTGGCATCGCGCATTCCTGACCATGCTGGAACTGGACCTGCAGACCGTCAGCGGCAATCCCGACATCTTCATCCCGTACTGGGACTGGACCGGCGGCGCCAGCCCGTTCACCGCCGACTTCCTCGGGTCCATCACCAACGGCAGCGTTTCCAGCGGCAACTTCAGTCCCTCCTGGGGGTGGTCGATCTATCGCAGCAGCATCGCCACCAGCTTCCTGCAACGCCGGCTCGGCATGAACGCCTCCAGCCCGAGCGCCGCCACCGTGACCACGGTCCAGGGCGTGACGGTGTACGACCAGTCGCCATGGGACCCGACCGTGTTCAACAGCTACCGCAACCGCAACGAGATCGAGCTGCACAACCGGGTGCACAACTACGTCGGCGGCCACATGGGCACCCGTGAGGCACCCAACGACCCGGTCTTCTGGCTGCACCACTGCAACATCGACCGGCTGTGGTGGCAGTGGCAGGCGACTCGCGGCATCGACACCTACCAGCCGCGGACCGGCTTCACGTCGGGCGTCATCGACAACACCGAAACGATGCGCCCGTTCAGCACCGCGACAACGCCGTCGGCGGTGCGCGACATCAGCAACCTGGACTACAGCTACGCCTGAAGTCCGGCGTCGCGGCGACCCACACCTCTGCGGGGGAACTCCGGCCGCCGGCGGTGAGGACGGCTGCCGTACCGCGCCTTCAGGTCCTCAGCGTCGGCGGCTGCAACGGCCGGTCGGTGGTGTTGTCCCCTGGTCCAGGCGGTGACGTGCCTCGGGGGTCTGCTCGTCGCAGATCCGAGAGCGGCGCCGCGCCTGGCCTCACTCCGAATCGGCTTGCCCGGAGGCGCAGGCGTTGCGGTCGGCAACACGTTCCCGCCAGTGGGCCAGTGGTTTTGTTCGCGAGTTCGGGGCTCTGGCGCGAAAATGGTGAAGTCGGCCGCGCGGTTGAGCGCAAGGAGCGCCTATGGGCGTTCGCTCCGTAGCAGGGCCAGTTCCTGGCTTGGGAACGACATGTTTCGCCACGCCTGTTTGTAGCCGGTCTCGCCGTACTGATCGAGCACTGCTTGGGCCATGTTCGCCGCGGCTGTGAGGAAGGCGTGGACCGGAATCCGGGCAGCCCATCGGCGCTTCGCGCCGATCCAGGGGTCCTCCGCGTACTCGTCAGGCAGGAGAAGGATCTGGACGTAGACGTGTTCGGCAGCACCGGTGAAGACAAAGACATGGGCATGGGGCTCGTCGGACAGCCAGGCGAGCGAGGACCCGGATCCGAGGTGGAGATCGACTGCGGTCCGAAGGAGGTCCTGAAGCCCGTGGCCGGTGTAAGACGTGATCACTTGCAGCTCGTCGTCGTCAGCGATCCAGGTCAGCTTGGCCCAGCCGGAACCGACGATCTCCCAGCGCATGTCGAATGAGGTGACGTCCACGAGCAGTACTTATACCGGAACTGGATCCGGCCATCGCCAGGGCCGGCCTCTCGAGCGTGCGAGGTCCTGGCATGGGAATCATGACAGGAGTATTCGCTTCCTGAGCAGATCGAATCCGGCTCGGCCGTACATCTGTCGTTTGATCATCTTGATGCGGTTGACGTTGCCTTCGACGGGGCCGGAGCTGAAGGGCAGGCTCAGCCCGGCGCTGACCGCGGCGATGTCGGCGTTCAGGCCGGTGGCGAAGCGGCAGATTCCGGGCAGTCCGGCCGTCCGGGCCGTCGGGGCCCGCCTCGCGGTGGCCACCGCAACGGGGGCCGATTACGCACTCCGGCATCCACGCGCTGCGCCGTTTACGGCTAGATCAGGGGCATGAGCTGTGATGATGCAGGTTTCAAAGAGTTGCGGGAAAGGAGCGGGTCATGACTACGCAGGAGCCGATCTCGGACGAGGACGACGACGGCCAGCGAGTCGGCGAGTCGGCGGCGCCGCAGGCCACAGGGGAGTGGGGAAGCATCCTCGACGAGGATCTTCCGCCGGTCGTGCCGGACGCGGAGGTGGAGGTGCCGAAAGGTGTGATAACGACCCCTGAGTGAGTGCGGCGCTGTTGCATTGAGCGATCGTTGCTGTGATGCCGGCGGGCCGGGTGAACCGATTTAGCGCCGGCCACCGGTGCCAGTGGGCAATTGCGTCCTCGTCACGTTCGATCGCCCGGTGCACCGGCATCTGGGCGGTGTAGCCCTGCCGCTGCATCGCCTGCCACGCCATGGTCACGCTGACCCACAGACGGAACAGGGCCGCGATTGACCACCACCCTGTGGGACCAGTGCTCTTCAGCCGTCGCCGGGGTTGGCGAGCGCCGCGCCGACGAGGGCTGCCGCGAAGGCGCGTAGGTCGGCTCGGGACATCCGACGCCGAGCCGGACCGGTGAGCTGGTCGAGCACCACACCATCGATACAGCTGACGAACCAGACGGCGGTGGATGCCGGCTGGGCGCAGTTTTGAGCGTCGAGCATGGCGGCGATGGCAACCCTCAGCCTGTCTCCGGCGTCGACCAGTTCCGCCGCCAGCTCCGGGCGCCGGCGCGAGTGCAGCAGCAGTTCATAGCGGGCGAGATGGCGGTGGGCGTCAACGGTGATCCAGTGCCACATCAGGTCGGCGCCCATGTCCGCGAGCTGGTCGGCGGTCATCACACGCCCGGCGATGCCGGTAGCCGCGATCTCGAGCAGATCGATCTCGACCAGGCGCCGCACGCACGCGGTCACGAGGTCGTCGCGCTTGCGGAAGTAGTAGCTGGTCGACCCGGCAGGCAACCCGACCTCGACATCGACCGCCCGGTGCGTCAGGCCACGGAGCCCTTCTCGCGCGATCAACCGCAGTCCCGCGTCGGCGATCGCTGACAGTCGCTCAGTTGACATGGCGTCACTCTACAAGAGTAGAGTTGACTCTACTGATGTAGAGTCTCATGGCGGGAGGGCGACCCGATGACTGTTCAAGACAAGGTGCGTCGCGAGAGGATGGCGGCGCGCGTCGGCGGGTGGGCCTTCGCGCTGACCGGGGCCGGCCACCTCACCCTTGCGAGCCTCATGCCGGCCACGGATGACATGCTTGCCGTCGAGCGTCAGATGGAGCAGGCACGCTTCCCGATGACGCCGAGCCACAGCGTCGCCGATCTGATGCAGGGCTTCAGCCTCGTGATGGCCGTCCTGCTGGTGGCCTGCGGCATTTCGGTCTTGCTCATGACGCGCCATGGCCGGGCCCCGGAGCGGGCACAGGTCGCTCTCATGCTGGCGCTGTCGCTTGCTCTTCTGGGCATCGCGCTGCTGCTGCTGCCTGCTCCTCCGATTGTCCTCATGACGGTTGCGTGCGCAGCGTTCGCAGTGGCGCTGCACGCATCGCTTCGTACGGTCACGCCAGCGAGCACGGCGAGTTCTTCCGATGCCAGCCCGACGGCGGCAGGACGCTAGATCAACCGGGCTGGCCGCCACGGGGTGTGTTTTGGCTGTTGGGGAGGCACTCGGTCGGTCGGTTTGTGTTGTTCTGACTCCTGCACCTGTCGACGCATTGATCAGGTTCGGGTGAGGGAAGAGTGCCAACGCTGCGTGCCGTGCCCATGCGGCTGCCATCGGATCTTGAGCCGTAGCGAAGCCCACATTCACGGCGGGGCAAGAAGGCAGCATCGGACAGTGTTGCTGTCAATAGCCGACAGAGAAGTGCCGTTCTTCCGCCGGTTGTTCCAGTTCGTCGAGCACGGCGACGGCGAGGTCCTCCGCCGAGACGCGTGACGTACCGTCCGGTGCCACTACCAGAGACGTGCCGCCGCGCCGGTAGTGGCCGGTCCGGACGCCGGGCTCGAAGAGGGCTGCCGGGCTGACGTAGGCCCAGTCGGCGGTATGCGGGCGGCAGGCGGCCAGTTGCGCAATGCTCGCGGCGGCGATGGTGCGCCAGGCCGGCGGTACATATTCGGGAGTGTCGAATACCAGTCCGCCGCCGGGCGCCAGCAGCGGCGCGGACCCGCCGATGAACAAGATCCGTGTCTTTGCCGCGGCGGAGGCGTCAAGCAAGGCGGTGGTGACTGCGGTGACGGTGTGTTCCGCGCCAGGCGCAGGCCGGGTGGCGCCTACGACCGCGTCGGCGTCGGCGAACACCTTGGTCATGAGTTCGACGTCGGTGGCGTCACCGCGTACGTCGGTGACCTCGAGAGGCAGGGTGTCCGGGCGGGGACCGGGCAGGACGGCGGTGACGTGGTGTCCTCGACGGCGGGCCTCGGCGACGATGCGTGATCCGGCCATCCCGGCGGCACCGACAACAGTGATCTTCAACGGTTGATCCTTTCCAAGGAGGGTTGGGGGTTCATATTGCGAGGGGTGAGCTGGGCCGCGACGATCGCTGCGAGAGCCAGGGCGAAGCCGAGCAGTTGTACCGGACGCAGCAACTGGCCGAGCAGCACCGCGCCCAGCAACGCGGCCACCATCGGCGACAGCAGGCCCAGTACGGCGACGGAGGTGACCGGCAGCGTGGTGATGCCGCGGAACCACAGGATGTAGGCGATCAGGCCGCCCGGCAGTCCCAGCCACAGATGGCCGAGCGCGGCAGGTCCGTCGATCGCGGGCGGGGCGCCCTCGAATATCCAGGTCAGCGGCAGCAGAAACAGCCCGCCTGCGGTGAGTTGCCAGCCCGCGTACGCCGTCGGGCCGACCCCGGCCGGGCGGCCCCAGCGCTTGGTGAGGATCACGCCGAGCGCCATCGCGCTCGTCCCGGCGAGACCGGCCGCGATACCGATCGGGTCGAAGCCCGCGGCCGGTCCGATCACCACCAAGCCGACACCGGCCATGCCCACGATCCCCCAGGCGAAGTGCCACGCCGACGGGCTCTGTCGCAGCACCGCCACCGCCAGGACCGCCACCAGCAGCGGCTGCGCGGCGCCCAAGGTCGCGGCCACACCACCGGGAAGCCGTTCGGCGCTGACGAACAGCAGGGGCAGGAACACTCCGATGTTGAGGAGCCCCAGCATGGCGGCCTTCAGCCACCAGTTTCCCCGCGGCGGCGTACGGGTGAGAGCGATCGCGATCAGCCCGGCCGGCAACGACCGTACGAGCGCGGCGAACAGCGGATGGCCCGGCGGCAGCAGTTCGGTGGTTACGACGTACGTCGTTCCCCACACCAGGGGTGCGAGGGCGGTCACCGAGGTAACCAGGATCTTCATGCGTTCAGCCTCGCCGCACGGCAGCGATGAGTCCAACACATCGTTGTCACGCCAGCCATCGTGAATCACGATGAATCAATGGAACTTCAGCAGATGCGGTACGTGGTCGCCGTCGCGCAGACGAACAGCTTCACGCGGGCCGCCGAACGGTGCCTCGTCGTGCAGTCCGCCCTCAGCCACCAGATCGCCCGCTTGGAACGCGAACTTGGCACCCGGCTTTTCGAACGCACCAGCCGACGGGTCCGGCTGACCCTCGCGGGCCAGGCCTTTCTGCCGGTGGCGCAGCAATGCCTTGACGCTGCCGAGCGTGCCGTCGCCGAGGTCGCCGCCGCCGTCGGCGAGGTCCGGGGGCGGCTCACCGTCGGCCTGATCCCCACTGTCGCGGCGGTCGACATCCCATCCGCGCTACACGCCTTCCACCAGAAGCACCCGCAGGTCCGAATCGGCCTACGCGTCGGCAGTAGCGAGCAGCTCATCGAACAGGTCAAGGCCGGTGCGATCGACCTCGCCTTCCTCGGCCTGCCCGTGACCATCCGACCCGAAGGAGTCGCCAGCAGACAGCTGGCCGAAGACCGGCTGGTCGCCGTGGTGGCCCCCGATCACCCCCTCGCCGCGGAAACCGAGATCGAATTGGCCCGGCTGGCTACGGAAGCATTCGTGGACCTCCCCGCGGGAACAGCCGGACGAGCCCAGTCCGATCTCGCTTTCGCCGCCGCAGGAGTGCACCGGCAGGTCGCATTCGAAGTCACCACCGTCGACATCCTGATGCTCCGACTGATCCGGCAGAACCTCGCCGTCGCCCTGCTCGCCTCGATGTACACCCCACACCTGACCGGCGTGGTCACCGTTGACGTCCGCGACGCTCCCACCCGAATCGAGCACCTGGTCTGGAACCGCTCCTCTCTCGCCCCGGCAGCGAGAGCATTTCTCACCGAACTGGCTCTCTCCGTCGACGACGCGGGGCCTCAACCGCTGTTCACGCCAGGCCCGTGATGCGGCCAGGCTCGCCAACGTCTCATCGACACCATCGAGAGCTCCGGCCGCCTGACTCCTGGTGTCTCACGAGACCCCGGGATTCTGGAGACGACGGCTGGCGCGCCGCGGCAGCGCTGGAGGCCGGTCCGAGGAGAAGTTCGGGATCTGGTACCCCAGCTTGATGACCGAATCGTGTGCCGATCGGTCCTGTTGCTGGTTCTCGTTCGAGGACACCATGATTCACCGTACCTCCGTCGAGATGGATCAAGCGGGCTCTGGAAGTTCTGCGCCCGGTTGCGCGCAGGAACCCGGTCGCCGGCAGTCCCCGGCGAGCGGCGCGAGTGCGGACCGGCCACGGCCGGCCGCCTCGACCAGGGCGACGGCCGCGGCCGGGCTGATGCCCCGATGGAAGACACCGGACGGCAGGCACACCAGATTGGCGGCGAAGCGGCACCCGCCGACGTGGGTGGTCTCCCACGTGTGCCGCCCGGCGACGGCGGCCACGGCCCGCGCGACGGCCCGGCCCTGCCCGCCGCAGACCGGGCTGCGCACCTCGTTGGTGCACACCAGATACATCGGCTCGGCGACCGGCGTGGCCAGCCCGGACGGCCGCCCGGCGGCGACCGCCTCGGCGACGGCGGCGAACCGGTCGGCGACCCGGACCGCCGGCAGCTGTTCGAGCAGCTGCCGGCCACCGGCCGCCGACGAGACGAAACAGCGTTCGCGACCCGGCCGGGGCGACCGCCGATACTGCCGGATGAGATTGATCCGGAAGCCCAGCGCGGCCGCCGCCGCCCGGACGTCGGCGGGCAGTCCCGGAATGTCGGCGCCGGCCGAGAACCCCCACGGACCGGGATGTTCGATCAGCAGCCAGCCGCGGATCGGCGGTACCTCGACCCGGGTGGGCGGTGATGATGTCATCGCGGCCGCCCGTTCAGCGCCGGGCTTCGGCGCGGGGCCGGACGGCGGTGGCCGCGGAGACCGCACCGGAGCGGGACAGCAGGCGCAGCAACGGCGCGGCCATCGCCGTGGTCACCAGCGCCATGATCACGAGTACGGTGAACAGCCTGGTGTCGATGACGCCCAGTTGCAGGCCGACGCTCAGGATGACGATCTCGGTCAGCCCGCGGGTGTTCATCAGGACGCCGATCGACAGGGCGGCCGGCCAGCGTTCGCGTACCAGCCGGGCGCCCAGGGTGGCGCCACCCAGTTTGCCGGCGATCGCCACGGCCGTGGCCAGCGCCACCACCCCTGCCGACTGCCAGGAGTCGAGCTGGTCGAGGTGCGTCGACATGCCGACGACCACGAAGAACATCGGCAGCGCGAAGTCGTCGACGACGCCGGTCAGGCGTACCCGGACCTGTTCCTGCCACTCCGGCCGGCGCGGCATCACCAGCCCGGCCAGGAAGGCGCCGAAGATCGCGTGGATGCCGATGACCTCGGTTGCCCAGGCACTCAGGAACGCCACCACGAGCGTCACCCAGAACGGTAGATGCGGCACCCGGGCCAGCAGCGGCCGGACCACCTTCACCATGAACAGCACGAACACGACCGTGCCGGCGATGTGGCCGGCGACCTCCGCCGGCCCGGCGGCACCGGCCGCCGCGACCACGACGGCGAGCAGGCACCAGGCGATGACGTCGTTGATCGCCGCGCACGCGATCGTGATCGCGCCGACCCGGGTGTGGTACAGCCCCGTCTCCTGGAGGATCCGCACCAGCACCGGGAACGCCGTGATCGAGACTGCGGCGCCGATGAACAGGCAGAAGGCGGTCTGGTCGTGCCCGTTGCCGAACTGCGGGTAGAGCAGAAGGCCCAGCCCCAGGCCGAGTCCGAACGGGACGGTCACCGACGCCAGGCTGATCACCGCGGACCGGCGGCCCTCCCCGCGCAGCAGCCGGCTGTCCAGTTCCATGCCGACCAGCAGCATGAACAGGACCAGGCCGAACTGGGCGAGCACCTGGAATCCGGCGATCACCCCGGGCGGGAACAGCAGCTCCCGGGCCGACGGCCAGACCAGTCCCAGGACGCTCGGCCCGAGCAGGATGCCGGCGACGATCTCGCCGATCACCCGTGGCTGGCCGAGCCGGGCCACCAGCCAGCCGGCCAGGCGTACCACGACGATGACCAGCCCGGCGGCAAGCAGCACCTGCGCGGTGCTCATGAGAGCCCCGCCGGGACGGGCGCCTGCCGCAGCCACTGCGCCACCGGGGAGGGGCCGGGCTCCGGCGCCGCGGCCCATGCCCGTGTGGCCCAGCCGACGAGGTCACACGTGGCGAGCAGTTCGGTCACCACCGGGCAGCGGCGCGACCCGTCGGTGTCCCGCGGCGCGGGGGTCCTGCCGGTGCGGCGCCGGACACCGGCCACCAGATCGTCGACGTCCAGCACGGCGGTTGCCGGCCGGACGTGGCCGGTGGCGTCGGCGAGGCGGGCCAGCAGGGCCCATCCGGTGCCGTCGCGCCGCTGTGCCGCCCGGCCGTAGGTGGCGGCGAGCAGCAGCCGCCCGGCCACGCGGGGGTCGCGCTCGGCGCGTTCCTCGGGGAACAGCCAGCCCGCTTTCGGCTCGCCGGACAGGTCGGTCCACCACAGCGCCACCGACGGTGTGCCGGTCTCGTCCGGGCCTGTGGCGCACAGCACAAGTCGGTCACGGGCGCCGGGCAGGAGCGGCGCCGCCAGGACGGTGCCGACCGGGGACTCCCTTTTCACCGATTCGGCCCGGCCAGGCTCGGAAAGGCTTGGCACAACGGACATCTCGCCTCCACAATGTGGTTCCGGGGAAGTGCCGGCAGTGGCGGCACGAAATCACCGTGGAAACTGTGCGCCACGACGTCCTCGGATGGTCCTCAGCGAGTCCTCGGACCAATTATTCAGGCTTGGGAAATCTATTCCGAATGATTATCCGCTACACGAGCTGGAGCGAATATGCGTGAACCAGCTCATTCATCCGGTATCGTCCCGGCCCGGTGGCCAGGAGCATGTGGGAGTCGACGAGACCCTCCAGCAGCCGTGCGGTGTGGTGCACCGGGAGGCCGGCCAGCGCGGCGGCCCGGTCGGCGTCGATGTCATGGGCGGCGATGCTGCTCAGCAGCCGGAACAGCCGCTGATGCTCGGGGTCGAGCCGGTTGAAGGACATGTCGAAGGCCTCGGCCAGGCCCGTGCTGTCCGTGCTCAGCTCGGCGAGCCGGGACCGGCCGTCGGCCAGCCGCGAGGCCAGGTAGGACACACTCCAGGCGCTGCGGTGGCGCAGTCGTACCGCGGCGCTGCGGATGGCCAGCGGCAACTGCCCGCAGTGCCGCAGGATCTCGTCCACGGCCGCCGACTCGGCCTGCGGCCGGCCGTCGCCGACCACACTGCCGAACAGGTCCCGGCCGGCCGCGATGCTGAACTCCGACAGCGACAGTTGAAAGGTCGAGTGCAGGCTGGACAGCCGCCGTCGGCTGGTCACCACGGTGAGGCAGCCCGGCGCGTGCGGCAGCAGCGGCGCTACGTGGGCGGCGGCCGCCGCATCGTCGAGGATGATCAGGACCCGCCTGCCGGCCAGCCGGTGGTGCCACGTCGCGCGCCGGCCCTCCAGATCCGCGGGCATCGACCCGGCCGGCAGGCCCGCCGCGCGCAGGAGCAGCGCGAGCGCGGCCGACGCGTCGAGCCGGGGGCCGGCGAGGCCGTGGGCGCGCAGATCCACGTAGAGCTGGCCGTCCGGATAGGCGTGCGCCAGTTGACGTCCCAGATGCAGCGCGAACGCGGTCTTGCCGACCCCGGCCATGCCGTCGACGGCCACCACCGCCGGGGTGGCGCCGGGCCCGTCGGCATGCCCGCGCAGCGCCCGCCGGACCAGCTCCTGCTCGCTGTCGCGACCGGTCAGGGGCGCGGCGTCGCCGGGCAGGTTGTTCCAGGGCAGCTCACTGTCTCCGACGGCGTCGGGCCGGGTGCCGGCGAGGATGCGCAGGTGCAGGTCGCGCAGTGCGGGTTCGGGGTCCACGCCGAGCTCGTCGCGCAGCCGGCGCCGGGTGTCGTCGAAGACCTTGAGCGCCTGGGCCCGCGATCCGGAGCGGCACAGCGCCGTCATCAACTGGGCCACGAACCGTTCCCGGAAGGGGTGCTCGGCGACCGCGGCGGTCAGCTCGCCGATCAGTGAGGCGTGCATCCCGAGTTCCAGCTCCAGCTCGACGCGCTGTTCCAGGGCGGCCAGCCGCAGTTCCTCGATGCCGGCCAGTTGTGAGCGCAGCGCGGGGTTGGTCAGCCCCGCCAGCGGGCGGCCGCGCCACAGGGACAGGGCGGACCGCAGCGCCTCGGCCTTGTCGGCCGGGTCGCTCTTGAACGCGGCCAGCTCGGCACGGCGGGTGAACTCGTCCAGGTCGAGGGCCGACCCGGCGCGGTCGAGGCGGTATCCGTCGCCGCTGGCCAGGATGGACACGCCGGTGTGTGCCAGCGCGTGCCGTAGGTCGGAGACGGCGTTGCGGATCTGCTTGGTCGCCGTGGACGGGGCCGGGCCGTCCCACACCGCGTCGATCAGACGCGGCAGTGCCACCGGCTTCCCGCCGGCCAGCAACAGTATCGCCAGCACGGTCTGCTGTTTGGCACCCCGGATTCGCACCGGGGTGCCGTGCGCCTGGCATTTGAGTGGTCCGAGCAGATGAAAACTGATTTTCGACATCGGTTACCCCCGTAGCTGCGAATGGTCACCGGCGGTCTGCGCGACAGCGTCGTCGACAATTTCCGAAAATGGTCGGCGCGGCAAAGCGGCCGGCGCCGCAGCGGCTACGTTAGGTCAGCCCATCGGCCGCCGTCAACGCAATCCGTCACATTCCAGAGTGTTGTCGACACGGAGAGTGACAAAATCGCGTGCAAGTTGCAGGTCGGCGGCGCGCTGGAGTTCACCGTCTGTGCGACAAGCCGGCCCCTCGATCCGGTTTTCACAGGCTTCTGTCTCAACATCTGAGAAGTGCTTCAGGATGGCGTGCCGGTGCGCGGCGAGCGGATCAGCAGCACCGCCGCGGCCTCGTCGGCACCCAGTGCCTCGTAGACGTGCGCGGTGTCGGCCCGCCAGGAATGGTGCTCGCCGGGGTGCAGGAGCACCGGCGCCGTGGCCGGGCCGACGCGCAGGACGCCGCGGGTGACGGTGAGATGCTCGGTCACCCCCGGCGCGTGGGCCGGGGAGTGCTGGAGCACGCCCGGGCGCACCAGGATGGTCAGCAGCTCGAACGTCACCTGCGGCTCGTGGAACACCTCGATCAGGCTGGGAGTGACCGCCGACCCGTGCACGTCGGCCATCTGGGTGGGCGGGGCGCCCGGCTCCAGCACCAGCGCCGTGATCGGCACGCCGAGGACGCCGGCCACCGCGTGCAGAGTCTCCAGAGTGGCGTTGCGGGTGCCGTGCTCCAGGCCGGACAGGGTCGCCTTGCCGATGCCGGCGGCCCGGGCCAGCGCCGACAGTGAGGTGCCCTGGGCCATGCGCAACCGCCGTACACGCTGTCCGACCGCCAGTCCGGCCTCGCTTGTCTGGTCCGCGCTCACCCGGCTAGTCTGGCATTCGTCGATCGTTCCGTTTACGGAACGGTTGATCTGAGGGACAACGGTTGATCTGGGGACGATGTTCCGGCGGAGAGGCGACGTGATGGGCAAGCCACGATGGGACACGGCCCAGCCGGCGCTGGCCGGCCTGGTCAGTGCGGTGGTCGGCTACGCCAGCTCGTTCGCCGTCGTGCTGGCCGGGTTGCAGGCCGTCGGCGCGAGTGCCGGCCAGGCGGCGTCCGGGCTGCTCGTGCTCTGCACCGGCATCGCGGTGCTGGCCATCGGCCTGAGCCTGCGCCACCGGATGCCGATCAGCATCGCCTGGTCCACTCCCGGCGCCGCGCTCCTGGTCGCCACCGGCACCGTCCCGGGCGGCTTCCCGGCCGCCGTCGGCGCCTTCCTGATCTGCGGTGTCCTCATCGTGCTCGCCGGGCTGCTGCCCTGGCTGGCCCGTGCGATCGACGCCATTCCCCGCCCGATCGCCGGCGCGATGCTCGCCGGGGTGATCCTCAGCCTGTGCACCGCACCCGTGCGCGCCGTCATCGACGTGCCCGCACTGGCCATCCCGGTGGTGCTCACCTGGGCGCTGCTGATGCGCTTCGCACGGCAGTGGGCGGTGCCCGGCGCGCTGGCGGCCGCGATCGTGGCGATCGCCGTCCGCGGCGTCGACGGTGGGCTGTCCCAGGCGTCGCTGCGCCCGGACCTGGTGTTCACCATGCCCGAGTTCAATCTGTCCGCCCTGATCAGCCTGGCGGTGCCGCTGTTCCTGGTCACCATGGCGGCGCAGAACGTGCCCGGCATGGCCGTCATGGCGACGTACGGATACGTGGTCCCCCTGCGTACCGTGCTGGTGACCAGCGGCGCGGCCACCGTGGTGGCCGCCCCGTTCGGCGGGCACGCGCTGAACCTGGCGGCGATCACCGCCGCCCTCACCGCCGGCCCGGACACCCATCCCGACCCGGGCCGCCGCTGGACGGCCACCGTGGCCCTGGGTCTGGGCCAGCTCACCCTCGGCCTCGGCGCCGGCCTCGCCACCGCCCTGGTGCTGCTCTCGCCGCCGGTCCTGGTCATCGCCGTCGCCGGGCTGGCGCTGATCCCGGCGCTCGGCTCGTCGCTGGCCAGTGCCGTGACCGAGCCCGACGGCCGGGAGGCCGCCGTGGTCACCTTCGTGGTGACCGCCTCCGGCATGACGATCCTCGGCGTCGGATCGGCCTTCTGGGGCCTGGTGGCCGGAGCCTTGACCGCCCTGGTGCTGTATCGCCGCCCCGCCCAGGCGCGACAGCCCGCCGCCGGCACCGCCACGACCGCCGAGCCGGTCGTGGCGGTGTCGCGCAGCGATTCCTGACCCGCTTCCGGCACGGTCATCCCTCGAAGATCATTTCACGCATCAGCTCACTGGCCCCGGCGGCGATCGTCCCGGCCATCGCATCGCGGTAGAGCCGGGCCGCCGCCGAGTCCTCCCGGTATCCCCGCGCCCCGTGAAACTGCACGCACGTCTGCGCGGCGCTGACGGCCAGCTCGGTGGCCTGCAACTTCAGCACCGACGCGGTCCGGACGTCCAGTTCACCCCGGCTGTGTGATCGGGCGGCGTGATACCCGTACTGCCGGACCAGGTCCAGCTGGGCGCGAAGGTCGGCGATGCGATGGCGCACACTCTGGTTGGCGCTCAACGGCGCGTCCTTGATCTGGTGCGAGCGGGCGAACCGGTCGACGAGATCGACGCAGTGCATCACCCCGCCGACCGCGAGCAGCCCGGCGACCATCCGTTCCATGTTCAGCGCCTGCATCAGGTAGAGCAGGGTGCGCTCCGGCCGGCCGATCAGCCGGTTCCCGGCCACCGGGACATCGGTGAGACCGATCCGGCACACGTCGGCCGCGTGCCAGCCGATCATCGGCTCCGGTTCCCGGGTCACCCCGGGCAGGCCGGCGTCGACCAGCAACAGCGCCGCACCGGTCAGGCCGCTGCCGGCGACCGGTTCACCGATCCGGGCCAGCACCACGAACAGGCCCGCCCGGGACCCGTTCGCGACGTGACGTTTGACGCCGGTGACCCGGTAGCCGCCGGTGCCGTCCGGGGTGGCGACGGTGCTCAGCCGGCGCAGGTCCGAGCCGGCCGCGTCCTCACTGATGGCCAGCGCCGCAACCGTCGTGCCGGCCAGCATGCCCGGCCGGTACGCCGCCCGCTGCTCCGGCGAACCGAACATCTCCAGATAGGAGGCCGCCATGTAGGCGTGCACCCCGACGGCCGCGCGGATCCCGGCGTAGCCGGTGTTCCCGAGTTCCTCCAGCAGCACCGCGCTGTCGAGGAAACCGGGGCCGGTGTGCGGATGGCTGAACAGCCCGGCGCGGCCCATGTCCCGCCAGCCAGTGGCGCTGATGTGCCGTTGTCGTTCCCACTGCCCGGCGTACGGCAGCACGTCGCGCGCCAGCACCTCCCGGATCCGCGCCCGGACGTCCACGGCGGTCGGGGCGCTCACCGCGACTGCGCCCCGGCCGTGGCGAGCAGCGCCCGCCGGTCCACCTTGCCGGTCGGCGACAGGGGCAGCTCCGCACAGAACCGGATCTGGCCGGGCACCATGTAGCCGGGCAGCAGCTCGCTCAGATAGTCGCGCAGCCCGGCCGGCGTGCACTGCGGCCCCTCGGCCACGACGAACGCCGCCAGCGACTTCTCACCCGCCGCGGTCTCCACCACCGTCACGTAGTTCTGCCGCACGTCACGGTGCCGGCCCAGGTGGTAGGAGATCTCACCCAGTTCGATCCGGTAGCCGTTGATCTTCACCTGGTCGTCGACCCGGCCGTGGAACATCAGCACACCGTCCTCGCGCAGCGCACCCCGGTCCCCGGTCCGGTACAACCGCTCGGGTACGCCGTCGACGTCACGGACGATGAACCGGTCCCGGTTGAGTTCCGGCGCCGCCAGATATCCCGGCGACAGTCCCGGCCCGGCGAGCAGGATCTCCCCGGCCCGGCCCGGGGCACACAGTTCGTCACCGTCGACCACGTACACCCGGGTGTTCTGAATGGGCAGCCCGATGGGCAGCGACTCCTCCCCGGGGCCGAGTGCGTCGACCGGGTGGAACGTCGCGAAGGTCGTGCACTCGGTCGGGCCGTAGACGCTGACCAGCCGGCCGGGGCCGTACCGGGCCAGGGCCGCGCCGATGTGCCGCAGCGAGTGGGCCTCCCCGCCGGTCAGGACGGTACGCACACTGTCCAGCGTGTCCGGCGCCTCGTCGAGGATCGTGTTGAACAGCGCGGTGGTCAGGAACACCACCGTCACGCCGTGCCCGGCCAGCACCGTGCGCAGCTCCGAGCAGCGCAGACGCTCCGACGGGTAGAGCACGCAGACCCCGCCGTGCAGCAGCGGCCCCCAGATCTCGAACGTCGCCGCGTCGAACGTCACCGGTGCCATGTGCAGCACCACCGCCCCGGAGTCGAGGTCGGCGTACCGGGCCCCGAACACCAGCCGGGTGACGCCCCGGTGCGCGATCGGCACACCCTTGGGACGGCCGGTCGACCCGGAGGTGAAGTTGACGTAGGCCAGGGCGCCGGGATCGATCCCGATCCCGGGGTCGGGGGCGTCGTCGCCGGGCGCCGTAGCGACCGCGACGACTTTCGCCGGGGGGAACCGGCCGGTCAGCTCCTCGACCCGATCGGTCAGCAGCACGCCGACCCCGGCCTGCTCGAACAGGCCGGTCAACCGCCCGTCCGGCCAGGACGCCTCGAACGGAACGTAGTGGGCGCCGCACTTGAGCACCGCCAGCAGTGCCACGACCAGGTCGGTCGACCGGCGCACACACACTCCGACCGGGTCGCCGGGCCGGGTCCCGTGCGCGGCCAGCCGGGCGGCCACCACGTTGGCCGCCCGGTCGAGCTCGCGATAGGTCAGGCGGTCCCGCCCGTGCACCACCGCCGTGGACTCCGGCGACCGGGCCACCTGCCGGGCGAACAGAGCCGGCACGCTCTGGTCCGCCGGGTACGGCGCCGTCGTCCGGTTGATCCGCCGATGCGCCTCGCGTGCCGCGTCGCCGGCGTGCAACCTATCCATCGTCTTCCTCCAACCGGGTGTTGATGATGTGCACGAGCTCCGGGCCGTGGCTCGTCATGAAGAAATGCCCGCCGGCCAGTTCGACGACCTCGCCGCGGCCACGGCTGAACCGGGGCCAGTGGCGCATCTCGCGGTGGCTGTCGATCGGGTCGTCGCGCCCGTAGACGGCCGTGATCGGGGCGAGCACCCCGCCGGGATGCCAGTCCTGCCACATCTCGGCGAGCCGGATCTCGCCGCGGATCGTCGGCAGCAGCATCGCCATCAGCAGGTCGTTGCGCAGCACCTCGGCCGGGCTGCCGCCCATCTGCTCCAGCGCGGCCCGGAAGTCCGCATCCGTCCGGGTGTGCAGCAGCGGCGTCTGCTGCGGGACGTCCGGGCTGCGGCAACCCCCGACGAACAATCGCCGGGTACGGTCCGGAAAGCGCGTCTCGGCCAGGTGGGTCAGCTCGTACGCCAGCCGGCCGCCGAAACTGTGACCGTAGAAGGCGTGCGGCTCCCGGAGGTAGGGCTCCAGCGCGGCGAACGTGTCGTCCAGCAGCGGCTTCCAGTCCTCGTACAACGGATGCCGCAGCCGCGCGCCGCGCCCCGGCAACTGGACCGCGAGCAGCTCCACGTCCGGGGCCAGGCCGGATGACCAGGCCCGGAACGCTTCGGGACTGCCCCCGGCGTACGGAATGCAGATCAGCCGTACGCGCGGGGACGTCTCCGCCCCGCGTAGCCGCAGGACCCACCTGTCCGTGACGGTCACGCGATCACGCCCGGGATTCGCCCGGTGTTCCGGTGACGGTCGCGTTGCGGCCGATCGACGCCGCGATGCCGTGCATGCTGCTCTGGGTGAACAGGTCGTCGGGCGGCAGCGCGCCGTCGCCGTACCGCTCCTCGGCCTTGGCGATCAGTTTGATCGCGGTCAGCGAGGTGCCGCCGGTCTCGAAGAAGTCGTCGTCGGGCCCGGTGGCCCGTAGGCCGAGGTCCCGGCACGTGCCGAGCAGCCATTCCTGGATCGCTGCCAGATCGGGCCTGGTCACCTGGTCGGTCATCGCTGCGCCTCCCCGTCACGCGTCGGGAACCGGAAGCCGTTGACGGTCCGGTCGACGAACCGGTTGTGCTGGTAGGTGTCGGTGCCGGAGACCAGCACGTTGCCGAACTTCTCCAGGCTCGCTCCGCCGCCGAACTCCTCCAGCGAGTCCGAGTACGGGTACACCCGTACCGACGTCGGCAGGTAGCGGGCCGCGAACCCGAGCCGCATCTGGTCGGTGAGGCCGGCGTGCGGGTGCGACGCGTGCATCAGCGTCGACCAGAAGATGATGAACTGTCCCTGCCGCATCACCTGCGACACGGCCTTCGACTCGTCCGGGCTCCAGTTCGGGTCCTTCTGCAGCTGGCGGTAGTCGTAGCCGAAGAATCCGCGGCGTACGCCGTCCTTCTCCACCTGGTTGACCGAGTCGGCGTCGTAGGTCATCGTCTTCGACTCGTCGTAGTTCATCGTCTTGTGCGAGCCGGGAATGAACTGCAGGCAGCCCATGTCCTCGGTGGCCGGGGTGAACGCCGTCCACACGGTGATGGTGCCGCCGAAGTCGGCGTCCTCGGGCCAGACGATCTGCGGGTGCTTGGAACCGGCGACGTTGGAGAAGTTGTCGGCCTGGTGCCAGTCGGTGCCCTCGTCGCCCGGGTACTTCGGGAAGAACTCGGTGCGCCAGCACAGGGTGTCCGGACCGAGGATGCTGGACACCCGGTCGACGATCTCCGGCCGGGTGATGTGCTCGGCCAGGAAGTCGACGTCGAGGTGCCGGTCGTAGTTGGCCAGGTTGGTGACACCCGAGACCGCCTTGCCACCGCTGTAGATGGCGGACCTGGTGTCGATCAGCTTGGGACGCAGGGCCTGGAGGTCACGCTGCATCTCGTCCGCGTCGTACAGGTCGAACGGGCCGATGTAGCCCTGCTTGTGGAACAACTCCAGTTCGCTGCTCGTGAGGGAGAACCGGGTCTGCTGTTGCTGCGTCGTCACGTCACTACCGCCTCATGGTCGATGTCCGTCGGAAAGCCGGCCGAGAAGGAACAGCGAGGTGGGCCGGAGGGGCGCGGGTACGCCGCGGCGTGCGGCGGCCGGTGTCAGGCATGGCGACTCGCGAACTCGCGGTAGCGGGCGCCCAGTTCGGCGGCGTGGTCGGCGGCCTCGGACAGCTTCATCGTGCGGCAGTGGTAGCCGAGCATCCGTTGCATGATCGCCATCTCCGGCTCGGCGAACGTCACCGTCCCGGTGGTGGCGTCGATGTGCTCGATGCCGTCGGCCAGCAGCCCCGCCTCGTTGACACCGATCGCCTCCGCCACCGTCACACCGGCCGGAAGGTCCAGCTCGACGCCGCGCGCGCCGACCCGGACCGGATAACCACCGGGCAGGCCGCCGGGCGCGGGGGCGTGCACCAGCCGTCCGGTGTCACCGGCGACGGCCGCCAGCACACTCATCGCCGACGAGGCGGTCAGCAACTGGCCCTCCACCCCGCCGAGCCGTTTCAGCTGGCCGGTGAGCATCGCGAACAGCTCGTCGGCCTCGACCGCCACCGGACGGTCCCCGTCGACGGTCGTCGCCGAGAGCCGGTAGGTGTCCGGCCGGCCCGTCCCGAAACGGGGCACGAAGTGGCTGAAGTAGTGCTGCGCCACGAGCCGGACCCGCACGTCGGCCGGCGACAGCCCGGCCTGCGCCGCGGCCGCGAAGGTCAGCGCCGGGACGATGTTGGCGACGTTGCCGATGCCGAGGTCGGGCGCCAGGCCGACGGCCTTCAGCACCGGGCCGACGGCGTCCGGGAAGGCCGCGTTCACCGTCGTCGCGGTGATCCCGGACTCGCGGACCGCCTGCATCAGCAGGTGGTTCAGCGTCAGGTGCATGGGCAGCCAGGGACCCAGCTGCGCCTCGTCGAGTGCGGCGAAGACGTCGGCCGGCAATCCGGTGATCACCCGCCAGGACTGCAGGGAGGCGCCCATGAAGATGATGTCGGGCCGGATCGACGCCAGCGTCGCGGCGGTCCGGGCCACGTCGGTCAGGTCCACCTCGGCCGTGTCGACACCGGCCACCACACCCAGGTTGGCGGCGGTGAACCGGGCCAGGTTGGCGCGCAGGCGCAGCGCGGCGGCGTCCCGGCCGGCGAGCACCACACGGGACGTCCGCTCGCCGGCCAGCAGCATGGTCAGCAGCCGGGCCGACAGGTCGCCGTTGCCGATGACCATGATCAGGGGCTGGTCTGCCGGGTTCTTGTCAGTCACGGGCTCTGCCTTCCGGTCGGCGCGTCTCCGGCCCGGCGGGCGCGAAGATGTCGTGCAGGTGACGGTCGCCCCGGTCCGGCAGCACAGCGGCCACCCGTACCGGGCGGGGGAGCAGCGGCAGGATCCGGTCCAGGGCCGCGACCACGGCACCGGAGGCCGGGCCGGCCAGGATCGCCTCGGTCTGCAGCAGCCGGCGGCAACCGGCGATCGTCTGCGCCTCGGTGACGTGCACGACCCGGTCGATCTCGGCCGGCTCCAGCAGTTCCGGCCGGGGACCGCAGCCCGCCGTACGCCACCGGTTGACTCCCGGCGGGCCGCCGAACAGCGTCGAGCCGACCATGTCCACCGCGACCACGGCCAGCGACGGGAACTCCGCGCGCAGCCGGCGGGCCGCTCCGATGAGGGTGCCGCCGGTGCGTACCGCGGCGACCAGCACGTCGAGCCGGCCGCCGACCGCGTCGGCGATCTCCCGCGCCGTGGTCCGGAAGTGGGCGTCCGCGTTGAGCGCGTTCGCCGTCTGATTGATCCACCGGCTGCGCGGATCGGCGCGCAGGATCTCCTGCACCCGTTCGACGCGGCGGCGGGCGGTCACCGCCGGATCGTCGCCGGCCGCGACCGTGTCCACCGTGGCGCCCAGCAGCCGCATGATCGCCACGTCGGCGGCCGGGACGGTGGTGTCCACCACGGCCGTCAGCGGCAGCCCGCAGATCCGGGCCACCATCGCCAGGCCGGCGCCGGTATCCCCGCAGACACTCTCCACCAGATGGGTGTCCGCGGTGAACACCCCGTCACGCAGGCCCTGCTCGATGATGTGCCGCGCGGCCCGGTCCGTGCCGTTGCCGCTCGGATTGAGCGCCTCCAGTTTGGCGATCACCTCGACGCCGGGGCCGGGGAACAGGCGGGCGAGCCGAACCAGGGGAGTAGCGCCGACGCAGTCGACGACCGAATCGCGGATCATGACGTCTCTCCTCACCGCTAGCGGCCCACGGTCTCGGGCAACCGGAATCCGGAACCGGCGCCGGTGAGGGCCGCGAGGTCGTCGAGGCTCAGGTACGGGCGAGCGCCGGGCCAGCAACGGCCACCGATCACCACCTCGGGCGGGCCGCCGGGGTCCCCGAGACCGGTCACGACCAGGGCCGCCGCGTCGAAGTCGTCGTGGAACGTCAACCAGGTCGGGGTGATCACACAGGTCATCCCGGCGGCCACCGCGGCGCGCATGCCGTTGCGGGTGTCCTCGACCACGACACAGTCCGCCGGGTTGACGCCCATCCGTCGTGCCGCCAGTTCGTAGACCTCCGGCGCCGGTTTCTTGGCGCTCACGTCCTCGCCGGTGACCAGCGACAGGGCGGCTGTCATGTCCGGGCCGACGGCACACCGCAACACGGCCAGTACCGAGGTGCGGGCGCCGGCGGACGCCACCCCCACCTGCCATCCGGCGGCCAGGGCTTCGGCGGCCAGGCGCCGCACCCCGGAACGGGCCGTCACGCCGGTACGCACCAGGGCGGCGTAGATCTCCGTCTTGCGGGCGTGCCATCCGGCGACCGTGGCGGCCCACACCCGTGGATCCGACGGCACCTCGTAGACGGCCCGGAACGCCGGATCGTCGCGCAGTGCCGCCAGCCGTTCCCGGCCACCGGAGATCGCCAGCGCACGGGCGTACTGCTGCTCGCTCCACTGCCAGCCGACGCCGTGCTCACGCCACATCTGGTTGAACGCCCGCCGATGCCGGACCGTCTCCAGATCGACGATCACACCGTCGCAGTCGAAGATCAGCGCGCGGGTCATGCCTGCCTCCCCTGGCTGCCCGAGCGGCGGATGTACGTGCCGCAGACCGCACCGACCCGGGCCCGCAGTGCCCGCGGCAGGTCCAGCGGCTCACCGGCCGACCCGGCGACATCCCGGACCGTCGCCAGGTACTCGGACTTCACCGCCGACGAGAAGTTGATTTTCGACACCCCGGCGGCGACCGCGCCCGCCAGCGCGGGCGCCGACAGCCCACTGCCGCCGTGCAGCACCACCGGCACGCTCGCGGCCAGCCGCCGCGCCAGCTCCAGGCGGATCTGCGGGTCCGCGTCGTAACAGCCGTGCCGGGTTCCCAGATCCGGGCTCAGGCAGGCCACTCCCGTCGCCGACACGAACTCTCGAGACCGCTCGAACGACGACGTGGCACCCGACGGCGGCGCCTCGCCGATCGCCGCGATCCGCTCGAACTCGCCCTCGATCTCCGCGCCGTACCGGGCGGCCTCCACGACCACCCGCCGGGTCGCCGCCACCGCCTCCACGAACGGCCGGTCCGACGCGTCGAACAGCGCCGACTCCCAGCCCGCCCGCACACAGTCGAGCACCTGGCCGGCATCCGCACAGTGGTCCAGGTGCAGCACCGCGGCCACCCCCGACGAGGCCCGGCGGGCCTCGAACACGGCCCGCAGCGCGGTCGCGCCCCAGAACGCGGCGGTACGGGCCGAGGTCTGCACCACCACCGGCGATCCCATCGCGGCCGCCGTGTCCAGCACCGCCGCCATCGTCGCCTCGTCCACCACGTTGAACGCCGGGACCGCGTATCCCCCGGCCCGGGCTCGCCGCAGCAGCGCCCCCAGAGTGTGACCCGACGTCATCAGTCCCGTCCCTTCGCCGACGGCCCGGCGGCGGCCGGCACCGGCGCGACCCGGCGCGGCACCCGGGCGTACCCGACGGCGATCACGGTGATCACCACGGTCAGCGCCAGCGCCCACGGGTCGAAAGCGGCGCCGAACAGCACCTGGGCCAGATAGGTCAGGCCCGGCATCGTCGTGATCAGCGTCATCGCGCTCAACGGCTCGGCACGCTGGAGGCCGACCTGGAGCAGGTAGAGCGGCACCACCACGGCCACCACACCCACCAGCACCAGCAGCGGCACCAGGGAGCCGACCTGCTCGACTGCCGGCGGATCCAGCGCCAGCAGCACCAGCGCCGACAGATAGGTCAGATGGAACCGGTTGGCCGTCACCGTCACCGGATCCACCGCCAGCCCGCCCAGCCGTTTCGAGAGCAGGGCCAGCCCCGCCGCGCCGACGCCCGCCAGCAACGCCAGGCCGACACCGGTGGCCAGCGTCCCCACCGGGATCGCGCCCGCCGCGTCGCCGGACAACCGCCAGGCCAGAGCGCCGGAACAGGCGATCAGAGCCCAGCCGACCAGATGGTCACCGGTCCGCGCCGCCCGCCCCGCCGCCACGGCGATCACCAGCGGCCCGATCGCCGTCTCGATCGACACCGCCAGCGCGGCCGGAACGTACACCAGACTCAGATAGAAGCCGATGAAGGTGACGGCGGTCAGCACGTTCGCCGCCACCATCAGCCGCCCGTGAGCCCGTAACACCCCGGGGCCCCGCCCGCGGCCGCGGCGCGCCCGGTCGATCACCGTGAAGACCAGCGTGGCCAGGGCGAAGGCGATGGTCGAGAACAGCAGGCTCTGCGAGCCGTCCAGCCGACCGGACAGAAAACCGCTGCTACCGGCCTGCAACATCACGGCCACGCCGATCAGAACCAGTGGCGCGTTCATCCGTCCACCGGTTCCAGCTCGTAGAACTGCCCGGCGTCCTCCAGCTCGTGCAGCACCCGCAGCGCGTTCTCGATCGTCGCCGGGTCCTCGTGCACGAAGAACGCGATGCCGGACGCGCCGGTGGTCAACAGCCGGTCCGGGACGGGCCGGCCGATCTCGGCCAGCCGCGCCACACTGTGGAACCCCGGCAGGCGCCGCAGCAGATCCAGCCCCGGCACCGCGCGGACCACCCCCTCCCGGTGCGCCCGCAGGAACACCTTCGCCACATGCCGGTCCGGGCCGTACCCGGAGGCGTCGCGCAGCGCGAACACGGCCGGATCCACCAGGCTCTCCACCACCAGATGCTGGTGGGAGTAGCCGAACGCGGCGAAATAGGCGTCCGGCGCCAGGCACGGGCCCATCACCCGCGCGTTCACCTCCACCAGGCACGGGCCGTCCGGAGTCCGGCGTACCTCGGTGTGCGCGGCACCCTCGGACACCCCGAGCGCGTCGAGGCAGTCGAAGACGTACCCGACCAGCTCCTTGTCCGGCCCGTCCAGCGTCCGCACCGAGGTCATGTGCCGGAACACCGGCGCCCCGCCGGCCTGACGGTCGATGCGCGCCGAGTACAGCTCGCCGAGTGTGTGCCGGCCGCCGGCGCTGACCGTGTTGACGATGAACTGCGGACCGTCGAGATACTCCTGTACCAGCACCGCGTCGTTGGTGCGCCCCATCAGGTTGCGCTCGTGGATCACCTGGGCGAACGCCGCCCGCGCCTGCTCCGGGCCGGAACACACCCGGCAGCCGTCACTGCCGGCGCTGTCCCGCGGCTTCACCACCAGCGGAAACGGGAAGCCGGCCAGCGCCTGCTCCAGCTCCTGCTCGGTCCGTACGATCGCGGTCCGGGTCGCCCGCAGGCCCCGCTGCCGCAGCTGCTCCATCATCAGCGACTTGTCGCGGCGCGCCTCCGACAACGCATAGGCGTTGCCCGGCAGTCCCAGCCGGTGCGCCAGCTCGTCGGCCGGCAGCACACCGAACTCGCTGGCCGCGACCACAGCCGACACGCCCAGCGCGCGGAGTTCCCGCTCGACCACCGCGACGTCCGAGTAGGAGATCACCGGTACCCCCGCCGGGCGCGCCCCGACCGGCACGCCGGGACTGTACACATGGACACAGGCGGTTCCCCGCTCGTGGAAGGCGCGGGCCAGTTCGGCGCCGCTGGACACGGGATTCACGAGGGCGATCACACCGGTGCTCCGACCTGGTCGAGGAAGTTGACGAAAACCGTGCCGGCCTGCCCGGCGGCGGCATGCAGATAGTTCGTGATCGGGTTGCGGGCATGCGTCGTCGGCCCCACCAGCCAGATCCGCTCCCGCACCGGCGGCCGGATCATCACCCGCAGGTCCTCCGCCGGCCGCAGGGGCCCGGCGACCGACGTGCCGTCCAGGTGCAGCGCATCCCCGTCCACGTGCAGTGTCAGCCGGTGGTTGCCGGCCGCCGCCACGACCGCGTCGAAGTGCCGGGACGAGTCCTCCCACGTCGCCGTCCAGCCGCCGGCCACGGTCGGTTCGATGCCCGCCGGATACGTGCGCACCCGCAGGCGCCCCCGGTCGATCGCATCCAGCAGCCGCCGCGCGCTGTCCAGCGGGATCGCCGACACGTACCGGCCGATCAGCGACCGGTGCCGTTTCATGAACGCCGCGGCCCGGTCCGGGCCGGCCAGCGGCAGCCACTCGTTCAGCCCGTCGATCACCCCGGCCACCACGTCCTGCCACGGTGCGTCGTCGGCCTCCGCCAGAGCCGTCTCCCGCCGCAGCCGATCATGCGGATCGCCGTCACCGACGATCTGCCGCCGCAACGCCAGCGGCTTGACCCGCCGGATCGCCCGGATCAGCAGGCGGGCCGCCTCACGATCCATCGCCGCATCCGGCAGGTCCCCGGGGAGCCCGCCCAACTGCGCCGCCAGCAGCGCCGCGGGACCGGTCCGGGCCAGCCGCGTCCGCACCGCCGGCAGCTCGCCGGACGGTGAACTGATCACCACCCGCCGCCCCGAATCGATCAGCACCAGCGCCGTCTCGATCGCCGACAACCGGCTGCCCAGCACCAGCACGTCTCCGCCCGGTTCCACCGCCCGCAACATCGACGCCGCCGGGTACGGGGTGGGCACGAACGTCGGATGCCCCACGTACGGGGTCATCAGCATCGGGACGATCGGCTCGCCGAGGCCGACACAGACCAGCACCTCCGACGCGGGCAGCGTGCCACCGGAGGCCAGATGGACCAGATAGCCGCCGTCCGGGCCGACCGCCACCCGCAGCGCCCGCTCCCGCACGTGCCGGGTGGTGATGCCGCGCGCCTGTGCCATCCGACGGTGTTCCAGGAACCGGGTCCTGGCGTACTGGGCGGCCTGGAAGCGCGGCACGAACGCGGCACGGTCGTGCGGCCAGCCCCGGCCGCGCAGGTAGTCACACAGGTCGTCGGGCTGGTCGGGCAGCAGCGAGGTGTCGCCGGCGGGCGTGTTGCACAGGGCATGCACGTGCGCCGAACCGAACGCCGGCCCGAAACCCGGCTCGTGCGGATCGACCAGCGTGACACCGCGGACGCCGCCGTGCCGGACCAGCTGGAGGTAGGCGCTCACACCGGTCATCCCACAGCCGATGATCACCACCTGCTCGCCGGGCGTGGTCGATGACAGTCTCACTGGCCGCTGCTCCCGTGTCGTCATGGCGGTGCGGCGCCCACCGGGCGCCGCCGTTGCTGCCATGACTCTCGCGGGGGTCGTCCTTGTCGCGTCCTTGCCGAGTCCTCAGGGCCGCGCGCGCCCTGGAAAGCGGCCGAGACCTCCTCTTACGCCGGCTCGCCTCCCTGGACGGCAAGGGGGACTGACCGAGCGAACGCCCGGCGTCCGCGCGGCGGTGCCCCCGGCCGTGCTCGCTGATCGGCGCGGGTCAGGCGATCAGGGCGGATGGCACCCGCAACTCCTCGGACTCGTAGAGGGCGGCCACCTCGGCCGGACCGCCGGCGGCGCACACCGAGGCCACGGTGTCGAGCAGGGCGTCGTAGTCGGCGCCGGTCCGGCCCTGGTAGGAGGCCTCCATACGGCCCCACTCGTCCCAGGGGAGGGTCTCGACGCGGTTGAGGGAGGCCAGGTCACGGATGGCGTTGCCGCGGATCTCGGCCGGCCCGAAATTCTCGGTGCCCCGCACCCCGAACTTCGCCGGGTCGAGGCGACCGGCCCGGAACTCGGCCCACGCCTCGCCGCCGGTCAGGAACTGCCCCGGGACGAGCGCCTCGGGAGTGGGCAGAACGGGCAGGCCCATCGCCTCGGGGTCGGCCCGGACCCACGACCCGTCGGACGAGAACTCGACCACCCAGTGATCGAGGCCGAGGCCGGGCTGGAAGTAGGTGGCGAACCCGCAGCGGGCGCGGGCCGCGATGCCGCGGTGGCGCAGCAGGGCGCAGGCCAGGACGGCGAAGTGCCGGCAGGTGCCGATCACCCGGCGCTCGGGTGGCCGTGGCACGGTCAGCGGGGACGGGTCGAGGGTGAGGAGCGTGCCGACCAGGCGGGCGGCGGGCCGGATCTGGTTTTCCCCGAAGCGGCCCGGTGGCAACTCGACGCGCTCGGCGTCATGTGGCTGGATGACCAGCTTGTGCACGAGCCGGCAGATGGCGACCGGATCCTCCGGAAGATCGACGAACGCGCCGGAGCTGATCGTGGAGAGGTCGGTCAGGGGCCCGCCTGCCGTGTAATCGATCGTCGCCGTCATGCCTCGCATCGTAGGGGCCGGGTCCGACATTTTCCGGCCCGCCGGAGGCGCGTGCGGGTGGGCCGCCTCCGTGGAGCCGTGCGGGGCCGCCGGTGCTCCCGGCGGCCCCGCACGGTCACTTCTTCTTGTCCTTCTTGGACTTCTTGTCCTTCTTCGACTTCTTCGACTTCTTGGCCATGTCGAGCTCCCTCCGCTCCTGGAACCTCCGGCGGTCCAAGCCCCCGCCATAACCCTCCGGGCACGCTGCGTGAGCGTCAGGTTCACCGAGCGTTCACTTTAGTGGCTTCGGCGAAGACCCGGCCTCCTCATCCGCGGATGAATCGGCCGCCTCGCGGAGCTCCGAGACAGCCGTGCCGGAACCTGAGAGCCGGTGCGGGCGGCGGGAAGGGCCCGCTCCTACCTGGTCGACGGGCCCGTGGACCGGGTGCGCGCGGTCGCCGGCTCCGCATAGCCGAGGATGTCCAGCAGATTTCCGGTGGCGTTGCGGAAGGCCTGCTCGATGTCGTCGTCGAAGTGGTTGCGCCAGTCGCCGGACTTACCCTTGCGATAGTGCGAGATCTCGCCGGCCTTCTTGCGTTCGTTCATCCGCGAGAAGCTGTACTTGTCGAGCAGGGTGGTGAGTTCCTCCGGCGGGATGGCGATTCCACAATGCCGCATCAGCGCGTCCATCTCGGCGAACTGCCGCTCACCGGTGAGGTCCTCGTAGCGGACCAGCCGGATCGTCTCCGAGGGCGGCGCCTCGACCCACGACCGGACCGCGTTGAACATGCCTTTGCGGGTGAGATGCTCGATCAGGTAGAGCATTCCGTCCTTCGGCGACCGCTCCCGCAGGGCGGACCGGACCTCCAGCACGTCACCCATCGGCGTGTGCGAGTCCCGGGTCGAGAAGTAGCTGGAGACCAGCAGGTCACGCGGGTCGCGGTAGATGAAGAAGGTTCGGTGCTCCGCCGGTTTCGGCATTTTCAGGTAACGCTTGTACGGAAAGTACAGCGAGAGCCCGATCCGCTGCGGCGGGCACACCCGCGGGTCCTTCCAGCCGTAGTAGCGGGGGTCGTAGGTGACCAGCCCGGAACGGCGGTAGACGATCGGGTCGCTGAACACCGATTTCACCCACTGGCTGGCGGTCTTGCGAACCGCGCAGTGGTAGACGTTGACGAATGGGCTCCGGTCCTCGACCGGCACGGTCACCCGGAGTTTCGCGTTGTGTGCCTCGAGCAGGGCGCGGCGCGCGAGCACGCGCACGGAATCGGGCGTGTGCTGTTTCGCGAACATCACGGTGCGATTGAGCATCGTCAAAGTCCAATTCCTTGCCAGGCGGAACGGCACGCCGACGTCGCGCACGCCGTCGTGCGTTTGGGGGGCACTTTACAAGAACATTGACTCCGTTACGAGAGTGTCTCGCCTCGGTCACGATCCCCGGACTGTGAGATCGCTGGGAGGGCGCTGTGCCAGATCGTCGCCGGGTCCAGCGCAAGCGCTTCTCACCTGCACAAACGATCGACAGCCCGGTCCGTCACGTCCAGCCGGAACCTGAATGAACTCACAGCTTGACCTGTTGCGGCGGTGTCAACACCGGTCCGGGTGCCCGAAAGGTCCGGCGGTATGTCTCCGGCGGCACACCCAGCTGCTGACTGAAGTGGCGCCGCAGCGTGGTGGCCGTACCCATGCCCGTTCTGGTGGCGATCTGCTCGATGCTCAGGTCGGACAGCTCCAACAGCTCCTGCGCACGCCGGACCCGCTGGTCGTGCAGCCAGCGCAGCGGGCTGCCGCCGGTGACGGCATGGAAGTGCCGGGCCAGATTGCGGGAGCTCATACCCGCCTCGCGGGCCAGATCGCGCACCGACAGCGGCTCGCCGAGCCGGGCCAGCGCCCACGCCATCACGCCGCTCAGGACGGGGTTGCGCCCGTGCCCGACCGCCGCCGGGATGAACTGGGCCTGCCCGCCCGGCCGGTGCGGGGGCACCACGAGGGTACGGGCCAGCGCGTTCGCCACCGCCGTACCGTGATCCAGACGCACCAGGTGCAGGCACAGGTCCATGCCGGCGGCCTTCCCGGCGGAGGTCAGCACGTCACCGTCGTCGATGTAGAGCACACCCGGGTCGACGGTCACCGACGGATAGCGGGCCTGCAGCAGATCGGTGTGCGCCCAGTGGGTGGTCGCCCGCCGCCCGTCCAGCAGCCCGGCCTCGGCCAGCGTGAACGCGCCCGTGCACAGCGACGCCACCCGGGCCCCCCGCGCGTGCGCGGCGCGAACGGCCTCGACCAGGGCCGGCGCCGGCGGTTCCTCGGGGTCACGGCAGGACGTGACGATCACGGTGTCGGCGGTCGCGAGCGCGTCCAGCCCGTACCGGATCCCGGCGGTCAGCCAGCCTCCGACCGCCGCACCGTCCTCGCCGCAGATGACCAGCTCATACCACCGATCGGCGAGCCCCCGGTCGGCGCCGAAGACCTCACACGCGGCGGCCAGCTCATAGAGCGGGGTGCCGTCGCTGACCGGCAGGGCGACGCGATGCATGTCCGAAACTGTACGGGGTGTGTCACTGCGGACACTGTCCCGCCGGAACGCGGAACCACAGGATGGACGACATGAACAAGCGCATCGCGGTCCTCGGGGCCGCCGGGCACACCGGCCGTTTCGTCGTCGCCGAACTGGAGCGCCGCGGCCTCACCCCGATCCCGTGCGGCCGCGGCACTGATCTCGGCCAAGCCCTCCGCGACGCCGACGCGGTGATCAACTGTGCCGGGCCGTTCCACACGACGGCCGGGCCGGCGATCGAGGCGGCGATCCGGGCCGGGATCCCCTACCTGGACGTCACCGCCGAGGTCGAGGTGGTCGGCGACACCCTCACCGCCTTCGCCGGCGCCGGCATCCCGATCGTGCCGGCGGCCGCCTTCTTCGGCGGCCTCGGCGACCTGCTGGCCGCCGCGGCCACCGCACGGTTCCCGTCAGTCGACGAGCTGACCATCGCGTACGCCCTGAGCAGCTGGCATCCCACGAGCGGCACCCGCCGTACCGGCAAGGTCTCGGCATCGCGCCGCGACGGCAACCGGATCGCCTTCGTCGACCACCGCCTGCGGATCCGTGACGGCGAGGCGCCCCGCGCCGAGTGGGAGTTCCCCGCCCCGATCGGCCGCCGCGCGGTCGTCGGCGAGTTCGTGACCGCGGACAGCGCCACCATCCCGACGCACATCGCCACCCCGGTGATCCACTCGTTCATGACCGCGAACGCCGTCGCCGACCTGCGCTCCCCGGACGCCCCGGAGCCGGTCGCGACGGACGGGGCGGGCCGGTCCGCGCAGACCTTCCTGGTCGAGGTGGTGGCCCGCTCCGGTGATCAGGAGCGCCGGGTGACGGCGAGCGGCCGGGACATCTACGCGATCACCGCGCCCCTGGTCGTCGAGGCGGCCGTCCGCATCCTCGCCGGTGAGGGCGCGATCACCGGCGTCGCCACCCTCGGTGCCCGTTTCGACCCGGCCGGCTTCCTGGCCGCGCTCGGCCCGGACACGCTGGAGGTCAGGGAATCCCGATGACCGGCCGGCCCGGCGTCTCGTCCGTCCGCCCGAACAGGTTCGGGTCCTGGCGGTCCACCGGGTGTTTACGGCGGGCACTCCACGGTGGATGGTCCGGACGGGCGGCGCGGCACGGAGGAGGTGCTGGTTCGCCACGGCTTACCACCTGGACCGGCCGTGAGCATCGGGAGCGGGCGGTGCGTGGGGGGCCGCTATCCTGCCCCGTGTGACCCATCCCATGATGCCGAACGATCCACGGTGGCTCGGTCAGTATGAGCTGCTCGGTCGTCTCGGCGAAGGCGGTATGGGCACCGTCTTTCTCGGACGGTCGCCGGACGGCCGGCTGGTGGCGGTCAAGATGTTGCGGGCCGAGCACGCCTGGGACACCGAGTTCCGGGGGCGGTTCCGCAGCGAGGTCAACCGGGCCCGTGAGGTGCCCGGCTTCTGTACGGCGGCGGTGCTCGACGCCGACCCGGATCACCAGACGCCGTATCTGGTGGTCGAGTACGTCGACGGGCCGAGCCTCTCCGAGGTGATCCGGGAGCGGGGGCCGCTGGACGGCGGCACCCTGCACAGTGTGGCGGTCGGGGTGGCCACGGCGCTGGCGGCGATCCACGGCGTGGGGGTCATCCACCGGGACCTGAAGCCGCAGAACGTGCTGTTCTCGCTGGGCACACCCAAGGTGATCGACTTCGGGATCGCGCGGGCGCTCGAGGTGACCAGCCGGCACACCAGGACCGACCAGATGGTCGGCACGGTGGCGTACATGGCGCCGGAGCGGTTCGACAACGACGCCGATCGTACGGTGGGCCCGGCGGCGGACGTGTTCGCGTGGGGTGTGGTGGTGGCCTACGCGGCGACCGGGCGTACCCCGTTCCGGGCGGATTCGCCGGCCGCCACGGCGGCTCGCATCCTGACCCAGCCACCCGACCTGACCGGGCTCGACGGGCCGTTGCGTGACCTGGTGGGCCGCACGCTGGCCAAGGATCCGGGCGAGCGGCCGACCGCCTATCAGCTGCTCGACCTGCTGCTGGAGGCGGAGACCGGGGGAGCGCTCGCCCACCGGCCGGAGCTGCTCAAGGCCGCCGAGGCGGCACAGCACACCGGCCGGGTGCGGCCTTCCGTCGTACGCGAATCGGCCGCTCCCGTTCGTCGGCGGGTGAGGCGCCTGGTGGCCGTGGCCGCGGTGGCGACCGTCGTGTGTGCCGGCGTCGGCTTCGCCCTGTCGCGTCACCGGCTGGATGAGGCGCTGGCGTCGTTCGCGCCCGGCACGTCGCCGTCGGATGCCGTGGCGTCGGCCGCACTCCCGTCGACGGAAGCCGTCCCGGGCGAGCCGCGGATCCAAGGGCCGCGGATCGCCGACCAGCTCGACCGGCGCGGCCTGTGGAAGGCGGACCGGGTCTCCGACAGCGCCGCCGGGTGGTGCACCTTCGACCGGCGGATGCTGGCCACGACCCACATGTCCACCCTCCATCGGTGCAAGGGGCCGCAGGACTCGTTCGCCGGCGACCAGGCGATCGCGGTCGACGTCGGCATCGTCACCGAGGGCGCCTGCGCGGTGATCTGGTTCCGGTCGGTCGACCAGCGCGGTTACGTAGCGTCGTTCTGCGAGAACGAGGTCCGGCTGGGGATCGACGAGAGCGCGGGGAACGGCTTCAACTCGGAGCAGCGGGTCGCCGTGAGCGCGTTCCAGGTCGGGCAGACCCACCGGGCCGGCATCACCGTGCGCAACGGCACCGCCCAGGTGACGGTCGACGGCACGCCCGTTCTGAGCATGCCGGTCACCGACCCGCAGCTGGTCGCGGGCCGCGTCGTGCTCGGCGCGCTCAACGAGGCGAGCGAGGAGGACGCCACCGTGGCCTTCGCGAACGTCGATCTCCGGTCGCCGGTCGTGGGCCGGCCGGCGCACTTCACCGACCCGACGACCGGCTCCAGCCAATCGGTGGTGGAGCTCTACTCGTACGATCCGGTCGCGCATTCCGCGGTGGCCCAGCCGATTCTCCTGATGGACAGTGCGGAGTACTGCAGGCAGTTCAAGATCGACCCGGACGACATCAGGTGCAGCGACCCGTTCCAGATCGTCGAGAGCCACACGAAGGTGACGATCCCGGTCCGGTCCGCGCCGAAGCTGACGTCGTGGCAGACCCCCGGCAACTGGGACGGCATCGTCGCGGTGCGCGCCGGCGACGGCAAAGCCATCTCCGCGTCGAAGTTCACCAAGTGGCTCGCCGGGAAGGAAGGTGGCCTGGTAGCGGTCGCCACCACCGACGGCGAGGTCACCACCCTGACCAGGATCGACAACTTCTGACCCGGTGGCGTCCGCCGGCCGGAACATGCTTCACGGCGCCATCTGAAAACGTGAACCCTCCGGTCCTGTGCCGCGTACCTCCTGGTGGGGATGCCGACAGGACGGAGTCGACCATGTTTCCCACGAACACTCTGGAAACCACGCTCCTGCACGTCCGGCGGGGCCAGTCTCCACCCGAGGCGCTGCTGAGCGCCCTCGCCGACCAGCCCGTCTGGGTTCCGCTGCCGGCCGGCGGCCCACTGCCGTTGACCACGATCGGCGGCCATCCGTACGTGACCGTCTACACCTCCGCCGAACAACTGGCCCGAGCCGGAGCCGGAAACCGCCGGCAGATCCGCCTGACCGGCCGCCAGTTGGCCGAACGCCTCCCCGTCGACCTGGGTTTCGCCGTGAACCCCGGTTCCGCCTCCAGCCTGCCGGTGACCGCCGAGAGCATCGCCCGCATCCGTGACCATCACACTCCCGCCGATGCCCGTGTCCTGCTCGGCGTCCCGCACCCCGAGCCGTACCACCTGCTGCAGGCCCTGGCCGGCGGTTTCCAGGCGGTCCCCGGAGTCCTGGAGGCGCGCCGGGCGCTGCGCCGCATAGACGACGGCCCGGAAACCCTGATGATCGGCATCCGCCCCGACCGTCACGTCCCCACGTGGCCGCGAGAGGTGCGAGCCGCCGTCGAACAGGCCGCCCGCCTGACTCCGATCGCCCACGACATCGAGATAGTCCTGCTGGACGAGCAGTCCTCGACGGCGAACTGGATGCTGACCCGGACCGCCCCCTTCTACGCCCGCCACTGACCCGCCGCCGAACGCGGTGCTCCTCGACGGGCGACCCCGGCCACGTGAAGTTCCGCGATGACGGCGTGCCGCAATGCCACAAGTCGTACGCGAGCAAGCTTGTTCACCGCCGTACCACCGTGGCTGTGAACTGCGGTTTTGTCTTGATCGTCCGAGTCACTCCCGGGCTGGGGTCGGCGGATACGGGAACCGCCCGCGCGCCCGGGGCCTGGGCATGCCGGCGCCGACAGCGTGGCCCGCTTTCAACGGGCTGCGGGACGGGACCGAACAGCCTGCCGAACCGACCCGCGCCCGCCCGAGCGACAACGCCATCACACGCAACGCGATCGTGTGACGGGGCCGTCGTGATGGCGATGACGGACGCTCACGAACACCTGATCGTGCGACCCCAGCAGGGCGATAGCAAAGGCCAGCCTTCACGATCACGGATTGTGCGCCGCCATCGTCGCCCATGCGCCCGCTAGACCCCGGCCGAACGTCTGTAGAGAACCTCCGAATCAGGTGCTGCGAAGTTCCGCAACGGTGTGCCGCAAAATCCCACAAGGCCGCTTATGGATCCGTCTCCGAAAGGCCGTTGAGCGGACTTGTGGCAGCGGTGCGGGCCGTAGGCTTCGTCGCCGGCAACCGACCGGCACGGCAGCCCACCGGTGACCGCGGCCTCGATCAGGCGGCGTGCCAACGTGGTGGCATTGATCGATTATGGTCCATTACATGTTGATCAACAGGCTTAGTGCCGCGCTCCTCTCCACAATGGCCGCGACAGCCGTTGTCGCGGGGACCAGCACGCCGGCTCTCGCGGATCCAAGCTTGGACGTGCCCCTGGTCGTCTCGGCCGAGCTGCTGTCGACGGCGGGTGACGGATGTAGCCAGCCCGCCATTCACCTGGGCGACAACTGGCTCGACGTCCAGGCACAGACTGGCGGGGACGCGTCTCTACTGCTCAGCGCGTACACCGCCGTCGGCCAGCGGAGTGTTGCCACCGAATGCGAGCTGCGAGTGCGCCTCCAGCTCGACCAGCCGGCCGAGCTGAAGCCGGCCCAGTACCTGATGAGTGGATGGCTCACCACCGCGGCTGGGACGAAGGCCGGCCGCTACTTCGAGAGCTCATTCGACGGAACAGACTGGTACGGCCAGCGGACCGGCCACTCGGCCGGCGCTACCGGCCCGTTCTACCAGGGCGGCGGAAGCCGCTTCGACCCCCGGTCGGCCTGCTCGACCGAGATCGATCTGTCCTTCCGGGTCGGTCTGTCCCTGACCTCGACGGATGGTTTGGCGGTCGGCGATGCCATCGGTCTCGATGGCACCAGCGGTGCCGGCGTCGAGTTGAACACCGCGTTCGGCCCCTGCGCCTGACGTGGGCACGGGGCTGGGCGGGCCAGGCGGCCCGCCCAGCCCTCTATGCACCACCACAGCGGCGACCGCGGGGCGGCTGCGCGAGCAGATCACCCTGCCGCAGACGAAACTCACCCGCATCGACCGTGAGCGGGTTGACCTGGCCACCACCGACACCAGGCCGCAGCACCTCGCCGCGACCGAGTTCACCGCCGACGACCCACCATCGTCAGTTCCGCCTACCAGCGGATCCTCACCAACCGGTCGGGTCTGGCTGGTTGTGGCCGCTGCCAAAAGGCACGTGAGACAGCGGTGGGAGCCAGCCGGGCGGGTCGGGCTTGCTGTCCAGCGGTGGGTCCGTGCTGACGGCGCCGCCAAGGCCTGCGCTGACTGCTCAGCGCAGCGGCGCGGTGGACTCGCGGGTGATCAGGCGTACCGGGAAGGTCTCGACCCCGGAGGTGGGCGTGCCCTCCATGGCGGCGGACAGACGCTGCGCCGCTATCCGGCCGAGATGTTCCAGGTTGAGGTCGATGGTGGTCAGCGGCGGCCGGGAGTTGACGGCCAGGACGCTCCAGTTGTCGAAACCGATGACGGCGACCCGGGACGGTACGTCGATGCGTTCCTCGTGGAGGACGTCGAGGACACCGCGGGCGATCTCGTCGGAGCCGGCGAAGATGGCGTCGACGTCGGGGCAGCGGTCGAGGAGCATGCGGGTCGCGCCGCGGCCCCACGCCTCCGACCACATGCCGAACCAGACTTCGCCGCCGGCCAGGGTCAGGCCCTCTTCGGTGAGGCGGTCGACGGCTCCGCGGGCACGGTCCTGTGCGGCGCTGTAGCTGGGATCGCCGGTGATGTGGGCGATGCGGCGCCGTCCACAGCGGATCAGATGGTCGACGGCGGTGCGGCCGCCGCCGGTGTTGTCGGTGATCAGGGACAGGTCGGCCGGGTCGTCGGACGGCGCGTACGCATACACGACCGGCACCGGCAGGTCGCCGAGGGACGTGCGGGTGTCGGGACGGGCACCGACCACTATCAACCCGTCGACCCGGCGGGACAGCAGCGCCCGGAGATGATGTTTCTCCCGGATGGTGTCGCCGCGCGCGTCGCAGAGGAACACCGAGGTCTGATCGGAGCCGAACGCGTCCTCGGCGCCCATCAGGATCGGGATGGAGAACCGTCCCTCCAGGTCGGACGTCAGCAGCCCGACGGTGCCGCTGCGCTGGGTGATGAGACCCTGGGCGAGCGTGTTCGGGGAGAAGGAGAGCTGTTCGGCGGCGCGGACGACGCGTTCGCGGGTCTCGGCGCGGACCTGCGGCTGGCCGTTGAGCGCTTTGGAGGCGGTCGCGACCGAGACGCCGGCGAGTTTGGCGACGTCGCGCAGAGTGGCCCTTGACAAGAATTATCTCCCGCATGACGTACGTGAAAACCTTTTCGGCCCGCTGACCGTCAGGTCAGACTAGCTCAGCGGCTTCAAGTCCGAAACATGCGTTCTCAGCACAGCGCCCCTTCGACGAGCGTGTCGGCCGCCTGCTGTTGCCGGAGGTGATCGTCCGGCGCGTCACCGAGCACGCTGTTGACCGACAGCACCACACTGCGCCGGCCGTCGGGGGTGACGCCGTTGTCGGTGATGTACCCGCCCCAGCCGCCGGGATGACTCCAGTACGTGCCACCGCAGGGTAGGGGACGCTGGAAGATGCCCAGGCCGTACCGTGCGCCGGGCATGCCCGGCACGTCGACCGGGACGGTACGGGTCATCTCGGCGAACTCTGCCGGCCGCAGCAGCCGCCCACCGAACAGCGCCCGCAGGAAGATGGTGACGTCCCGCGTGGTGGAGACGATCGCCGACCCGGTGTCGGCCGGTGCCTGATCGGTGACGTCGACGGCGAGCCGGTACGCGCGGGCGTGCGGCCGCGGCATCACCGGTGAGCCGCCCGGCCAGGACGTTCCGGTGAGCCCGAGCGGCCGGACGATCCGGCGTTCCACCTCGTCGTACCAGGGCCGCCCGGTGACCCGCTCGATGATCATGTCGAGCAGGATGTACCCGGTGTTGGAGTAGCTCCAGGCGGTACCGGGCGGGGCGTCCGGCCGGTGCGTCATCGCCCGCCGTACCAGCTCCTCCGGGGTGAAGGTGCCGTGGTCCGGGATGTCGTCGTGGAGGCCGCTGGTGTGCTGGAGCAGCTGGCGTACGGTGATGCGCCGCCCGTCGTTGCCGTTGCCCCGCACCATGCCGGGCAGCCGGCGCTCCACCGGCTCGTCCAGACTCAGGCGTCCCTCGCCGGCGAGTTGCAGGATCACGGTGGCGGTGAACATCTTGCCGGTGCTCGCGATGCGGAAACGTCCGTCCGGTGGCACCGGGAGCCCGGTGCGCAGATCGCCGGTACCGCTGGTGGCCACGTGGCCGCGGCCGTCCCCGGCGACGAAACGGGCCTGCGCGCCGACGATGCCGAGCGCGTGGACGGCGTCGGTATGCCGCTGCAACTCGGCGGACGGCACCGGCGTCCCGGTCACGGCCAGGAGTGCGGAGATCAGGAGTGAACGCATGACGACACGCTAGGCCGGGTCAAGGGGCCGGCTCGATCCTGCTGACCACCGGAGAGAGGGTAGGGCTGGCTAGAGTGTGGACAGTGGAAGACGATCTCGAACGGGTCGGCCGGCACCGTGCGCTGTCGGCGCGGTTGGCCGCCCTGGACGACGCCGGCATCACGGCGCTGCTGGGGGAGACGACGGCCGGTTTCGGCGGGCGGACCGCGACGACGACCGTCGACGGTGTTCCGGTCTTCGTCAAACTGGTGCCGTTGACCGACCTGGAGCGGCGCCCGGAGAACGTCGGCTCGACGGCGAACCTGTTCGGCCTCCCGCCGTTCTACCAGTACGGCATCGGCTCGGTCGGGTTCGGCGCCTGGCGGGAGCTCGCCGTGCACACCATGACGACCGCGTGGGTGCTGGAGGGCCGGTACGCCGGTTTCCCGCTCGTCCACCACTGGCGTGTGCTGCCGCAACCGCCGAACCCGGCCGGCCCCGGTGAGGTGGAGCAATGGGTGCGGCACTGGGAGGGCGACGAGACGATCCGTGCCCGGCTGGAGGCGATCGACGCGGCCACGGCCGCCGTGGTCCTGTTCATGGAGCACATTCCGCTGACCGTCGACGCGTGGCTGACCGGGCGGGTCGCGGCCGGCGACCAGGAGGCGTACGCCGTCGTCGACCGCGCCGTTCAGGAGGGTGTGGCGTTCCTGGGTTCGCAGGGCCTGACCCATTTCGACGCGCACTTCCTCAACCTGCTGACCGACGGGCGCCGCGTCTACTTCGCCGATTTCGGGCTGGCCGCCCACACCGGGTTCGACTTCGACGCCGCCGAGGCGGACTTCCACCGGCGGCACCGCGACTACGACCGTGCCTACACGGCGGCCCACCTCGCCCGGTGGCTGATCAGCAAGCTACTGGAGGTGCCCTGGCCGGAGGTCCTGGATCGGCTCCGCGCGTTCGCCGCGGATCCGGCCGGCCTGGGCCTCCCCGGGCCGGCCGCCCGCATGGTCCGCTGTCACCTGCCGGCCGCGCTGGTGATGGGCGAGTTCTTCGAGGAGCTGTGGCACGTCAGCAAGCGCACGCCGTTTCCCGCCGAGATGCTCGCCGCGGCGCTCAGGCGCTGACGGCGCCCTTCTCCACGGACAGTATCCCGGCGACGCCGGCGGCCCGGAGCGTGTCCCGGACGATGCCCTGCGCGTTGGCCACGCTGAGGGCCCGGCCGTGCCGTAGCGCCACCTGCCGGCCGGTGAGCAGGCATCGCACACCCGCCGCGCCGAGGAACGGCACTGCCGCGAGGTCGACCACCACGTGGCGGACCCCGGTCTGCTCGGCGGCGTTGATCAGGATGAGGCTGAGCGCCTCACCGACGTCATGGTCGATCTCGCCGCTGACCATGATCCGCACGACGCCGTCACCGTCGTCGTGTTTGCACACCGTGAACGGGCCGGTCATTTCACTTCCCCTCCGTCGAAGCCCTGATTCTCCGGCACCGTGGCCGGTTCCGGGCCCGGATCACCTGGTTGGTGGAGAACTTCTCTCGCTTGCCCGTTCGCGGTCGGGGCCACTAGGCTGCTGGAAAGCGCTTTCCTGGAGGTGGGGGATCGGATGACCGAGCTGCACGTGGACGGAACCCGGGTGGCCACCTATGTGGACGCCCCCGAACTCGACATCCGTCTCGCGCCCCGCCCCTACCTGCACCCGGTGCGCACCCTGGGCGGCACGGTCGTCACCGCCGAACTCCCGGAGGACCACCCCTGGCATCTCGGGGTGTCGGTCACCATGCAGGACGTCGACGGTATCAACGTCTGGGGCGGCCGCACCTACGTGCGCGATCAAGGCTACATCTGGCGCGACGACCACGGCCGCGTCCTCTCCGAGGGCCGCACGCCGCTTCCCGGCGGCTTCACCGAGAACCTGCGATGGGTCGACGCGGGCGGCCGGCTCCTGCTTCGCGAGCAGCGTTCGGTCACCGCCCGCCCGGGCCCGCGCGGTTGGCGGCTTTTCTTCCGGTACGCGCTAGGGGCCCCCGCCCAGTCAGAGGTGACGATCGGGAGCCCGGCGACGAACGGGCGCACCGGGGGAGCGGGCTACGGCGGCTTCTTCTGGCGCGCCACCGAGGGCGCCGCGGTGGCGTTCACCCCGTCCGGTGGTGAACCGCACGGTTCCACCGACCCCTGGTTGGCACTGTCCGTCGAGGATGCGTACACCCTGGTCTTCACCGGTCTGGACGGCGACGACCGCTGGTTCGCCCGCACCGGCGACTACAACGGTGTCTGCGCCGCCCTGGCCTGGGAGGACCCGCTCACCATCAAGCCGGGCATCCCCCTGACCCGCGAGATCACCGTCCTGATCGCCGACGGCCGCCTGACCCGCGACGAGGTAGCCGCCGCCGTGTAGCCGCCCGCCCGCCCGGTGGCCGCCGGCTCAGTGGCGGGCCGGCTCAGTGGCCGCTCGTCCCGTGGCCGCCGGCCCGGAACGGCCGGTGTGCTCAGGGTCCGCGAACCCTGACCGCTCACCGTTCCCTGGGCGCGGCCGGCCACTCCTCGCCCGTGTTGCTCGCGGTGAGCCGCCCGTCCACCAGCTCCACCCAGACGTCCTCGTCGGTGGCCGCCGGCCCGGCGAACTCCGCCGGGTCCGTCTCGTCCAGCAGGAACACGACGTGCAGGGCGTTCCGCTCGTTGTAGTCGACGTCGAGAGACCCGTCGCCGTCGATCCGCAGGTTCGCCTGCCAGGCCCCCTGACACAGAACCGCCACGAACAACCCTAGATGATCGGCGCCCAGCAACGGGTCCGCGTGCTCGATCAGAATCGCCAGATCAGACGTCGCCGCCGTATGACTGTGCCGCTCGTGCAGACTGGCGGCGAGCGAGTCCCAGTTGTGGCTGAAATACGCCGGCAGATCCACCTCCCGCGCGAACGCCGCCATCAGCGAGCCCGGCTCCAGCAGCTCCCGCCCGTCGAGCCGCACCACCGCCCCACCCGCGTCCCTCAGCCGCTGTGCCTCGCCGTCGACCCAGGGATCATCGGCCCGGGTGAAGATCACCCAAGGCTCCCGGCACTCGGTCAGTGATGGTTCCGTCATGCCGCCGATCTTCGCAGGCCCCCATCTCGGCCCTCATCGGGTTCCATGATGACGGCGTGCCAGACCTCGACACGAGCACGAGTGAACAGACCGTTGTGAGACCGGGACAGCGGTCGCGGCTCTCGACTTTCGCCGGACGGCAGCGCCGGCGACGTCGATCAGCGCCCACGATCGCTCAACGTGGGCTACCGCTTCGTTCTGGCACGGATGAACGCACACGATGGCCGGATCGTGTGCGTGGAACCACGTCATGGCAACGACCAGAGCCCACACAACTCTTGTGTGCGTCCCTGCCCTCGCTCGCACCCCGACCCCACACGGAACGAGACCGTGACCGCGAAAGCTCTCCAAGATGGCCGTGCGCCCGCCGACCATCCGAGACACCTGACCCGAGGTGATCACGCCGAGATCGGTCAGCCCACCACGGCCGCAACACCTTCGGCCCGACCCTGGTGCACCGCGCCGCCCCCCGATGCGCGAAGCTCGACGGCTATGGGGCTGAGTATTCTCCGGTGGCTGGGGCTGGCCGGTTCATTGATGCTGGCGGGCGCCGGATGGCTCGGCGGCGCACTACCGGGCGCCGATCTGGAGGCCACCCCGCTCAGCGTCGCCCGCAGTACCTACGGGCCGGTCATTCTCGGACTCTGGCTCGTCGGGACAGCCCTGGCCGCCTACGCCTGGTGGTCCGCGCGCGACCGGGTTCCGTCGCTGCGGTGGGCGATTGGGACAGTCTTCCTCTGGCTGCTGCCGTTCCTGTTCGTGCCGCCGATGGGCAGCCGCGACGTGTACTCCTATGCCTGCCAGGGTGAGATGTTCACGCACGGGCTGGACCCGTACCGGCTGGGCGTCTCGGCGCTGCCGTGCACCTGGCTGGACACGGTGGCGGAGATCTGGCGGGACACCGTCACCCCGTACGGCCCCCTGTTTCTCCTGATCGCCGGCGCCGCGGTCGCGGTGGGCCAGTCGCTGACCGGCACCATCGTCGTCTTCCGCCTGGTCACCCTGGCCGCGATCGTCGTGGTCGCCGCCTGCCTGCCGGCGCTGGCGCGCCGGTGCGGCATCGCGCCGGAACGCGCCGTCTGGGTCGCGCTCGCCGGGCCGCTGATCGGCGCCCACATGCTGGCCGCGCCACACAACGACGCGGTCATGATCGCGTTGCTGGTGGCCGCTCTCTTCCTGATCGTACGAGCGGACGCCCGCCCGATCCCGCTGCTCACCGGTGGTGTCCTGCTCGGATTCGCGGTCGCCGTGAAAGCGACCGCGATCGTGGTGATCCCGTTCGCGGTCGTGATCGCGATGCGCCGCCTGACCACTCCGGATCGGCCCGACCCGCTGTCATCCGCGACCGTTCCGGATCACCCGGACCCGCTGTCGTCCGCGACCGTTCCGGATCACCCGGACCCGCTGAACTCCGCGGCCGGCCCGGGTCGGCCGGACCGCTGGCGGGGCCTGCGCGCCGAGATCGGCCCGCTGGCCAGGGCGGCAGCGCTGGTCGGCGGATCATCGGTGGCAGCGCTGCTGGCGGTGACCGTGGCGAGCGGCCTCGGCTTCGGCTGGGTGCCCGCGATGCGGGGCAGCACCACGATCATCCAGTTCACCTCACCCCCGACCGCGATCGGCATGACCCTCACCTACGCCGGCCAGGCGCTGTTCCCCGGGTTCGACGCGGTGCCGCCGGTGCGGGCGCTGGCGCTGGTGGCGCTCACGACCGTACTCGTCATGCTCTTCGTCGCCGCGCTGCGTGCCGCGGACCGGGTCACGGCCGCCCTGCGGGGAGCCGCCTTCGGGATGGCCGCCCTGGTCCTGCTGTCGCCGGTCTTCCACCCCTGGTATCTGATGTGGCCGCTCACCCTGCTCGCCGCCGTCACCGTGCGGACCAGCGCGTTCATGTGGATCACCATGGTGGCGGCGTTCTCGGTGCTGCCGGACGGTGGCGGCCTGCCCCGCTTCGTGAAGTTCCCGGGTGCGCCGCTCATGACGATCCTGCTGATCGTGCTGGCGGTCCGGTTTATCAGGCGGCGCACAGCCGTGCCACAAGCAGATCCTCAGGAGGCGACCTTTCCTTGAGTCGTCCAGCTCCCGTGGCGACGAAGGATGGCCCGCATGCCCGCTCACACCCTGTCCCGCCGGTCCTTCGGCGCGGCCCTGCTCGGGGCGGTCGGCCTGGCCGTCGCCGGCGGTTGCTCGCCCGGTTCGAGCGGTGCCGCCGGAAGCACGGCAGCCACCGCGGGCAGTGGGCTCTTCGACGCCACCCAGGTGCATGACATCGAGTTGACCTTCGATCAGGACGCCTACGACAAGGTGATCGACGCCTACCTCGCCGATCAGTCCAAGGAGTGGCTGGAGGCGACCGTCACCATCGACGGGACGACGTTCGAGAAGGCCGGTCTGCGGCTCAAGGGCAACTCGACCCTGCGCGGGCTCACCCGGTCGGGTGCGAGTGCGAGCACCGGCAACCGGGGTGGCGGCGGCCCGGGCGGCAGCATCTCGGCGGACGATCCCCAGGATCTGCCGTGGCTGGTGCGGCTCGACAAGTACACCGACGGCCAGGAGCTGGGCGGATACACCGAGTTCGTGGTCCGTTCCAACAACACCGACAGCGCCCTCAACGAGGCCGTCGCCCTGGAGCTGCTCGCCGTCGCCGGACTGGCCACCCAGAAGTCGGCGTCCACCCGGCTCAGCGTCAACGGCGGCAGCGAGGTGCTGCGGCTCGTCATCGAGAACCCGGCCGACAAATGGGACGCCGACAACTTCGCCTCCGCCGGCATCCTCTACAAGGCGGAGAGCGGCGGCGACTACTCGTACCGCGGCGACGACGCGGACAGCTACCAGGACGTCTTCGACCAGGAGACCGACACCGACCATCCGAACGTGGCCCCGCTCGCGGCGTTCCTCAAGTTCATCAACGAGTCCGACGACGCCACCTTCGCCGCCGAACTCTCCCGGCACCTCGACGTCGCCGCGTTCGCCCGGTACCTGGCATTCCAGGAGCTGGTCAAGAACACCGACGACATCGACGGGCCGGGCAACAACTCCTACCTGCGATACACGACCGGCAAGGATCAGTTCACGGTGGTCGCCTGGGACCACAACCTGGCGTTCGGCGGCATGGGCGGCGGTGGCGGCAACCGCGGCGGCGGCGCACCGGCCGACGGCCAGACCCCGAGCCGGCCGCCGGGCGACGGGCAGGCTCCGGCGGGCGGCGGCCAGGAACGGCGCGGCGCGGGCGGTGGTCCCGGCGGGCGCAGCAACATCCTGGTCACCCGGTTCAACGCCGACAAGACCTTCAAGGCGTCGTACGACAAAGCGCTCACCGACCTCAAGGCCACCCTCTACACCAGCGGGAAGGCGGCGTCGATCCTGCAGACCCGGGCAGCCGTCCTGACCGCCGGGGCCGGCGACCTGATCAGCGCCGAGACCGTGAGCACCGAGTCCGACGCCATCAAGGGTCACTTCGTCTGACAGCCGAACCCGGGCCGGCCCCGCCGACGGTGGCCAGGAGGTGCGGATTGGACTGCGGTGGTGCCGGCCGGCGGCCGTAACGTCGGGGGCGTGACCGTGGGATTCGTCGGACTCGGGGTGATGGGCCAGCCGATGGCGCTCAATCTCGCCCGCGCCGGTACCGAGTTGATCGTGTGGAATCGGAGCCCGGAGCGGGCCGGGCCGCTGCGGGAGGCCGGCGCGGCGGTGGCCGGCGATCCGGCGGAGGTCTTCGCCACGGCCGGGACCGTCATCCTGATGCTGGCCAACGACCGGGTGATCGACGACGTGCTGGGCCGGGGAACCGATACGTTCGGGAAACTGGTGGCCGGCCGGACGGTCGTGCACATGGGCACCACCGCCCCGGCATACTCGGCCGGGCTCGGCGCCGAGGTGATCGGGGCCGGTGGGGCGTACGTCGAAGCTCCGGTCTCGGGGTCCCGCGGCCCGGCGGAGACCGGTGACCTGGTGGTGATGATCGCCGGAGGGGATCCGCGGATCGAGGATCTGCTGCGGCCGATGTGCCGGGAGATCGTGCGCTGCGGCGACGTGCCGGGGGCGCTGCTGATGAAGCTGGCCGTCAACACGTTCCTGATCAGCATGGTCACCGGGCTGGCGGAGGCGTTCCACTTCGCCGAACGGCACGGGCTCGACCCGGCGACGCTGTCGGCGGCACTCGACGCCGGCCCCATGGCCAGCACGGTGTCCCGGGTCAAGGCCGGCAAACTGCGGGACCGCGACTTCGAGGTGCAAGCCGCGATCCGCGACGTGCTCTACAACAACGAACTCGTCGTGGGCGCCGCCCGGCAGGCGGGCTTCGCGACACCGCTGCTGGACGTGTGCCGGGCGCTCTACACCGAGACCGACCGCGCCGGCTACGGAGGCGAGGACATGGCGGCGGTGATCCGCGCGTTGGAGGCCCGGTCCGCGAGCTGAGTGGTGCGGTGCCGGCGTTCGACCCGCTGGCCCCAGTAGGTTCCGGCCAGGACCAGGGCGATGCCGAGACCCGCGAGGACCGTCAGGTGCTCACCACCGAGACTGATTCCGATCAGCACCGCCCAGACCGGTTCGGTGCCGAGCAGGAGACTCGCGCGGGCCGGTGACGTCCGGCGGATCGCCCACAGCTGGACCACGAACGCGAAGACGCTACAGCCCAGCGCCAGGTAGAGGACGCCGAGCCACTCACCGGTTCCGAGGCCCCCGGTGGCCAGCGGCCACGCCGCGACGGTGAACACCACCGCGCCGACCACCGTCTGCAACGTCGTGAGGGTCACCGTGTCGAAGGACGGCCGGGCCAGTCGCGCGGAGAGGTTCACGTGCACGGCGCGGACCACCGCGGCGGCCAGCATCAACAGATCACCGACCGAGGGGGTACGCAACCCCGGCCCCGCCACCAGCAGGATCACCCCCGCGGTCGCAACCGCCGCGGCCAGCAGGAACCGTGCCGGCAACCCGCCCTGCATCAGCGGCGTGAGCAGGATGGTCAGGCTGATCAGCACCCCGGCGTTGGTGGCGCTGGTCAGCGACACCCCGTAGGTCTCCAGCACCAGCACCGACGCCTGCGTGCAGCCGAGCAGGACCCCGACGGCGAGTTCCCGCCGCTGCACCCGCCGGCCGATCATCAGCGGCAGCATCGCGAGCATCGACACCAGGTAGCGCAGGGCCAGGATGACGAGCACGCCGGCCGCCGCCACCAGCGTCTTGGCGGCGAGATAGCTGCTGCCCCAGACGGCGGCGACGGCCAGTAGAAGAAGGTCTCCGGTCACAGCAGGAAGCCTGCGGCCCGCCGATACGGTAGACAAGAGGCCAACCGGTGAACCGACGATGTAGCGAGGCCTTATGGATCCGCATCACCTGAGGCTGTTACGGGAACTCGGCGAGCGCGGCAGCGTCGCCGCGGTCGCCCGTGCGATGCACATCACCCCCTCCGCGGTGTCCCAGCAGCTGAACACGCTGCAGCGCTCGGCCCGGGTCCCGCTCACCGAGCGCCGCGGCCGCCGGTTGGCCCTCACCGGAGCCGGCCGGGCCCTCGCCGCGGCCGCGGTCGACGTGATGACCGCCCTGGACCGGGCCGCACGGGCGGTCGGCGACCATCTCGACGCGCCGGGTGACCCGGTCAGCGTGGCCGCCTTCCACAGCGCCGGGCTGAGCTGGTTCGCGCCGCTGATCACCCGGCTGGCCGAGATCGGCGGCCCGCCGGTGCGGTGCGCCGACGAGGACGTGGCGCACGCCGACTTCCCCGCGCTGGTCGGGGACTACGACCTGCTGGTGGCGCACCGGTTGGCGTACAGCCCGCCCTGGCCGGCCGACCGGCTCACGGTGATCCCGTTGATCGAGGAGCCGCTGTACGTCGCGATGTCCGCGGACCATCCCCTCGCCGCGCGGGACCGGCTCGCCGCCGCCGACGTCGCAGGGTGGCCGTGGATCAGCGTGCACGAGGGGTTTCCGCTCGCCGAGGTGCTGACGGCGATCGCCGCGGCGGCCGGGCGGCCGCTGGAGATCCGGCACCGGATCAACGAGTTCACGGTCGCCGCCTCGGTGGTCGCGGCCGGCGAGGTGCTGGCGCTGCTGCCGGGCCGTACGACCAGCCCGGACCCGCGATTGGCGTTGCGGCCGCTCGCCGGCATACCCGCCGCCCGGCACATCGACGTCCTGGCCCGGCCGGAGACACTGCACCGGGCGGCGGTCCGCACGGTCCTCGACACCCTGACGTCGATCGCCACTTGACGGTCTGGCCCGGTCTGGCCCGGTCTGGCCCGGCCCGGTCTGGCCCGGCCCGGTCTGGCCCGGCCCGGTCTGGCCCGGCCCGGTCTGGCCCGGCCCGGTCTGGCCCGGGCCGGCCCGGCTTGGCTCGGCCTGATCTTGGGTGAGCAGAGCGCGGTGCCGGCGGCTGGTCAGCAGGCCGCGGACGGGGTGGTTTCGTCGCCCATGCAGGCGGTCAGGTGCGGGGCCGCGGCGCCCAGGAGCTGCCGCCCGATCTTGGCGAGCTGGGTGACCTGATCCTCGGTGAGGACGTCGAAGACCAGGCGGCGGGCCTCGCGCACGTGCCGCGGTGCGGCGGCGGCGACCGCGTCCCAGCCGGCGTCGGTGAGGACCGCCTCGATGCAGCGGGTCTCGTTGGCGTCGATCGAGACCCGACGGGCGACCCAGCCGTGTTTCTCCAGGCGGGAGACGGCGTGCGAGAGGCGCGAGGGTGATCCGGCGGCCAGGTGGGCGAGGTTTCCCATGCGTACGGCACGACCCGGCGCCTGCGACAGCGACGACAGGATCGTGTACTCGAAGAAGTTGATCCCGGCGTCCCGTTTGAGCTGCGCGTCGATGGCGGGCGGCAGGCTGGTGAGCACCATCGTGAGCGCGATCCAGGCGCTCGTCTCGTGGTCGGAGAGCCAGGGGACGGGTGTGGGGTCGCTCACGGTTCAGAAGAATACGCGACGAACCCCTTGAACGTTCAACACTTGCGGTGTCATGCTTCGCCTTGAACGTTCAAGTTCAACACATTCGGACTTGACACCGAAATTTGGAGAATTCGATGGCCGTTCTGCGTGTCGACGCCAGCATCCTGGGCCCGAACTCCGCGAGCACCGAGCTCGCCGACCTCGTCGAGCAGGAACTCGGCGGTGCTCCGATCGTCCGCCGCCACATCGGTGCCAGCCCGCTGCCCGCCGACGCCTGGGCCACCGCCATCCAGGCCGCCTATGTTCCCGCCGAGCACCGCAGCGAGGCCCACCACAGCGCCGTCGCCCTGGCCGGCGAGCTGGCCGACGAGCTGCGTGCCGCCGACGCCGCGATCCTGGCCCTGCCGTTCTACAACTACGGTGTCTCCCAGCACGTCAAGACCTGGTTCGACCTGGCCATGGCCGGCGGCGAGAACGGCGAGAAGTTCCTCGACGGCAAGCCCGTCGTCGTCCTGACCACCCGCGGCGGCTCGTACGGCCCCGGCACGCCCCGCGACGGCTGGGACCACAACACCGACTACCTGCGCCGCGTCGTCGGCGACATCTGGGGCGCCGACCTCACCCTGGTCGAGCGCGAGTTCACCCTGGTCGGCGTCAACCCGGCCCTCGACGCCTTCACCGAGACGGCCGCGGTCATGCGCAAGTCCGCCCACGAGGCCGCCATCGAGGCCGGCCGCACCCTCGCCGCCCGCGTCTGAACCCGCCGCCACGGGGCGCGGTCCGCGAGCCGGTGAGACGCCCGCGGCGCGACGGTGCCCGGGCTGGTCAGGCGGCCGGGCCGGGGCGGCGCCCGGGTTGGTCAGGCAGCCGGTTGGGGACGGCGTCCGCGCGGCGCGAGTCGTTCGTGCAGCTCAGATCAGTGACGGGAGCGCCGCGATGAAGGCGGCGACGGCCGGATGGCCGGCGGCGCCCTGCCGGAACGCGACCCGGGTGCGGCGGCGGGTCGGCAGGGGCAGCAGTCGTACGCCGGGCGGCAACCGGTCGGTGGCCAACTGCGGAACGAGCGCGACACCCTGACCGGCGGCGACCAGGGCCAGGACGGTGCCGAAGTCGTCGACCCGATGCCGGGCCCGTGGCGTGAACCCGGCCGCCGTACAGAGAGTCAGCGTCGCGGTGTGACAGAGCGTGCCGGGGCTCGCCAGGATCCACCCGGCCCGGCTGACGTCGCGCAGCCCGCTCACCTCCGGCCCGGCGGCGAGGGCCAGATGGACCGTCTCGTCGAGCAGCGGGACGCTGTCCAGGCCGGGGCCGGTCTCCATCGGCACCACGTCGTAGTCCTGGATGAGGCCCACGTCGAGGCGGCGGTCCCGCAGTGCGGCCGGGACCTCGGCCGGATCCAGCTCGGTGAGTTGCAGGTCGAGTTCGGCGTGCCGGTCGCCGAGCGTGATCAGCGCCGGGGTGAGCAGGGCACGGATCGCCGACGGGAAGGCGCCGATGCGCAACTCGCCGGAGAGGCCGGTCCGGGCGGCGGCCAGTGCGGCATCGGTCTGCTCCAGCGCGGCCAGGATCGTCTCGGCGTGCTGGACGAGCAGCCGGCCGGCGGCGGTGAGGGCGACCCGGCGGCCGGTGCGTTCGAGCAGGGGGAGACCGGCTTCGCGTTCCAGTGCGGACAGCTGCTGGGAGACGGCCGACGGGGTGTACGTGTGGGCGGTCGCGACGGCGGCGATCGTGCCGAGGCGGGCCAGATCGCACAGGAGACGGAGCCGGCGCACGTCGAGCATCAGTTCAGCTTACGCATCACCTCAGAAAGGTGAACTGGACCTGATGCTCGAGCAGGTGGAGGCTTTCGGCATGGAACTGCACGGGATCTTCGTACCCCTGATCACGCCCTTCGCCCCTGATGGTGCGGTGGCCCTTGACGTGCTGGAACGGCTGGCCCATCAGGTCCTCGACGACGGCGCGGCCGGCCTGGTCGCGCTCGGGACGACCGGGGAGCCGGGGTCGCTGAGCGCCGCGGAGCAGGAGGCGGTCGTCGACGTCACCGTCCGGGTGGCCCGAGAACGCGGGGTGCCGCTGATCGTCGGGGCGCGGCCCGACCTGGCCGCGCGGCCGGGAGTGACGGCGGCGCTGAGCCTGGTGCCGCCGTTCGTGCGGCCGGGCGAGGCCGGGGTGGTCGCGCACTTCGAGGCGCTGGCCGGCGACGTGCCGCTGGTGATCTACCACGTGCCGTACCGGACCGGGCAGGAGCTGTCGATCACGAGTATCCGGCGGTTGGCCGCGATTCCCGGGGTGGTCGGGATGAAGTACACGACCGGGACCGTCGAGGTGATCGACGAGCTGCCGCCGGGGTTCTCGCTGCTCGGCGGGGACGATCCGCTGATCTCGCCGATGCTCGCGATCGGTGCGCACGGCGGGATCCTCGCGTCCGCGCACGTGGCGACGCGGTCGTTCGTGGAAATGGCGGCGGCCTGGCGCGACGGCGACGTGCAGCGGGCCCGGAGTCTCGGCGGGCGGCTCGCGGAGCTGTCGCGGGCGCTGTTCGCCGAGCCCAACCCGACGGTGATCAAGGGGATGCTGTGCGCGCAGGGCCGCATTCCGACCGCATCGGTACGCCTACCGCTGCTCCCCGCCACGCGGGAGAGTGTCGACGCGGCCCTGGCCGGAGGCGAGGCGGCCGACCTGGTCGGTCACCACGCGCAGGAAGGCGGTCAGCGCCGGTGACATCGGCCGGTCGCGGGTCACGGTGAACAGGCGGCGGCCCAGGTCGGTCTCCGCCACCGGGCGGTAGGCCAGGGTGGGGTCCTCCGGCGGCAGATTGAGCAGGGGCAGCAGGGCGACCGCCGCCGCCTGCCGGACCACCGCCAGCTGCACGTCCGCGTCGTTGGAGTGGTGCCGTACGTCCGGCTCGTAACCGCCGATCGACCGGCAGTTGCCGACGATCATCGCGTGGTGGCCGGTGGTCTCGTCGGAGGACACCCACACCATGTCCCGCAGGTCGGCCAGCGCCACCGGCCCGCCCGGCGCGGCGAGCGGATGGGCCGCCGGAAGCACGATGAACAGCCGCTCGGACAGCAGCGGCTCGAACCGCATGCCGGCCGGCCGGGGACGGGGATGGCCGTCGTAGTCGTCGCTGATCACCAGGTCGACCGAACCCAGTCGCAGACCGGGCAGCGCCTGCTCCAGCTCCAGCTCGGACACCTCCACCCGGACCAGCGGATGATCCGACGTCATCCGGGCCAGCGACGGGACCAGCAGATGGCGGGCGGCCGACTGGACGCCGCCGGCCCGGACCGTACCCCGGACCTCCTCGCCCAGTGCCGCCAGGTCGGACATCGCCGCTTCCGCCGCGGCGAGCAGCACCCGGGCGTGCCGGGCCAGCAGCCGCCCCGCGTCGGTGAGCCGCACGCCACGGCCGGCCCGCTCCAGCAACGGCGTGCCGACCTCCTTCTCCAGGACGGTCAACTGCTGGGAGACGGCGGACGGGCTGTACCCGAGGGCGGTCGCGACCGCGCCGAGAGTGCCGCGTTCCTCGAACTCCCGCAGGAAGCGGAGACGGCGCAGATCCAGCGTGACCATGCACGAATCCTAATCATTCAACTCCAGTAATCATCACTGGACCTGCATGGTTGCAGGCTCGATGCTTTCCCTATGGGTCCCCTGCTCTGCCTGCTCTCCGCTGCCGGCTTCGGCGCCATGTCGATCTTCGGGAAGTTCGCGTACGACGCCGGAGTCTCCCCGTCCGCGCTGCTCCTGGTGCGGTTCGCCCTGGCCGCACTGATCCTCGCCGGGTTCCTGGCGATCCGGCCCGCCCCGCGGATCGGCGCCCGGATCGTGGTCACCGCGCTCGCCCTCGGGGCGGTCGGGTTCGCCACCCAGGCGACGCTCTTCTTCGAGGCGCTGCGGGTCATGGACGCGTCGCTGCTGTCACTGATCCTCTACACGTACCCGTTGATGGTCACCGTCGCCGCGGTGCTGCTGCGCCGGGACCGGATGACCCGCAACCGCGCGACCGCCCTGACCGTCGCCTCGGCCGGAACCCTGCTCGTCCTGCTCGGAGCAGGTACCGGCACGATCGACCCGGTCGGCGCGGCCCTCGGCTTCGGGGCCGCCCTGACCTACACCGTCTACATCCTCGTCTCGGACCGTGTGCTGCGCAGCGCGTCCCCGGTGCTGCTGTCCACTCTGGTGATGACCGGCGCGGCGGTCGCCCTAGCCGGGAAGTCGGTGGTCACCGGGGGAGTGGACCTCGGGTTCGGTGCGGTCGGCTGGTTCTGGGTGGCATGCATCGCGGTCGTCTCCACGGTGCTGGCGTCCCTCACGTTCTTCGCCGGCCTGCGCCGCACCGGCCCCTCGACGGCCGCCATCCTCTCCACCGTCGAGCCGGTCGTCACCACCGCCCTGGCCGCCGTCACACTCGGCGAGTTCCTGACACCCGCCCAGCTCGCGGGTGGGGTGCTGGTGCTCGCCTCGGTCGCCGTCGTCCAGCTTCGCCCCCGCCGCTCCACCGTCCCGTCCCGCACCGCAATCCCGGCCCCGGCGGCGATCCCGGCCGCGGACCCGGCCCCAACCCCGACTTCGGTCGTGAACCGCCGCGCGACGCCGGACCTGGCGAACCCGGCCGGATCACCTGTGGACAGTCGCTGATCGGCGGCCGGGCGGGTCTACGATGGGGCTCGTCACTTCACCGGGGAAGGGCGGCACCGTTGCGGCAGACGCTGGTCAAGGATTCCCCCGAGGCGGTCTCGAGCCCGCCCACATGCTGGCGGCAGGCCTGGAGCACCGGCCCCCGACCACCCGCGGACGGTTTCGTGACGGCGATCGCCTGCGCGCCGGGAGCCGACGTGATGGCGGTCGGGGACCGGAGCGGATGCCTGCGCCTCTACCGGCGCAGCGGTGAGCTGCTGGCATCGCGGCACACCGACCGCACGGCCGACCTGATGGAGATGGCGTTCGGCCACCATGCGGGCCGGCTCTACCTGGCCTCGATCGACCGCGGCAACGTGCTGCGACTCTGGGATGCCGTCGACGGTTCGCCGTTGTCCTCGGTGGCGCTGACCGGCCGCCGCGGCTCCCACCTGGGCCTCTTCTCGATCGGCGGCCGTCTGGTGGCCTCCCTGACCGGAGACCCGTGGCGGGGCGTTCTGATCGACCTGGTCTCCGGCCGGAAGACCGCCAAGGACGAGTTCGGCGAGCACCCGACGGCCTACCTCAACGGTCGCCCGGTGACCGTGACGGCAGACCGGGCCGGCGATCTCCAGGTGACCGCCACCCCGGGTGCCCCCACCCCGAGCGTTGCCGCACCGGGTGTCGCCGCACCGGGTGTTGCCGAGTCGGCACCGGAGCGGCCGGTGGTCTGCTTCCACTCGGGCGATCGCCTGCTGGCCGGAGTGATCCACACGCATGAGGTGGCGATCTGGGACGTCGCCGAGCACCGGATCGTCGACGTGCTGTCGGCGCGGAGTCAGGTGGCAGACCTGGCGGCCACCACCGACGGCGACCTGTTCCTTCTTGCCGGCGGTGAGGCCGGCTTCCTGGAGCACCGGCCGCCACCGGGCTAGGGAGCCGCCCCAACCGAGGGCCGGGCCACGGAGCGGTCCTCGACCGAGGGCCGGGCTACGGAGCGGTCCTCGACCGAGGGCCGGGCCACGGAGCGGTCCTCGACCGAGGGCCGGGCCACGGAGCGGTCCTCGATGGGGGCCGGACCAGGGAGCCGGCCCCCATCGAGGGCCCGGCCGTAGCTGACGCTGCGCGATCGGGCCGCCGCCGCCGACGACGGCGAGGGTGACGGCCACGGCGACGGCGCGGTGCGACTCAGACGTATGAGGAGGTGTCGGCGGAGATCCGGAGGGCCTCGACCAGGCGGCGGTACAGGTCGTCGGAGTGGTACAGGTCGGTGTGGGTGCCCTGGGCCCGGACCCGGCCGTCCTCCAGGACGATGATGCGGTCGGCGTCCAGGACGGTGGACAGGCGGTGGGCGATCGTCACCACCGCGCCGGTCGCCGCCCGGGACCGGATGCAATCCTGCACGGCGGCCTCGGTCAATCCGTCCACCTGGGCGGTCGCCTCGTCCAGCAGGAGGATGTCGGGGGTGCGCAGCAGCGCACGGGCCAGGGCGATCCGCTGCCGCTGGCCGCCGGACACGTCGGTGGCACCGAGGGCGGGGTCGATGCCTTCGAGTCGAACGGCGGACAACACCGTTCGTACCTCATCGTCGGTGGCGTCGGGATGGGTGAACCGCAGGTTGTCCGCAATCGTGCCCGGCAGCACCGGGGTCTCCTGCTCGACGTAGGCGAGCCTGCCCCGGACGTCGGAGTGGCTCCACTCGGAGTAGGGCCGGCCGTTCAGCAGGATCCGGCCGGCTTCCGGCTCGAGGAAGCGCAGCAGCAGCGAGAACAGGGTGGTCTTGCCGGCACCGGACGGCCCGACGATGGCGGTGTGGCCGTGCCGGGGGATCTCCAGGTCGATGCCGCGGACCGCGGGCGGCACGTCCGGCCCGTAGCGGGCGGTGACACCCTGTAGGACCAGAATCGGCCCCGCGGGTGAATCCGCCGGCGGCTCCGAGCGCGGGGACGGGAACGCCGAGGCGGTCACCGGCAGCGGGGTCGGCCCGGCGGTCGAGGGCGACGAGGGCGACGCCGGGTGCGGGCCGGCAGACGGGGCCGGGTGCGGGTCGTCGGGTTCCAGGCCGATCGTGTCGAGTTCGTTGATGCGGCCGGCGGCGGCCATGCCGGACTGCAGGGCGGTGAGGTTCTGGGTCAGCTCGCTGATCGGGCCCATCAGCTGGAAGACGTAGAGCAGGAACGCCACCAGCGTGGAGACCTCCAGCAGGCCCTGGCCGGCGCGCCAGGCGCCGATGGCGAGGATCAGCATCACCGAGAGCTGGACGCCGGACCACGAGATGGTCCAGACGACGGCGGAGACCCGGGCGGCGCGGACGCTGTGGGTGGCGGCGTCGCGGGCGTTGCCGATGATCTCCTCGCTCTGGCGGGTCTCGGCGCGGCTCGCCTTGACGGTGCGGATGGCCCGCAGTGACCCCTCCAGGTTGGCGCCGAGCCGGCCCACCGACTCCTGCGCGGCCGTCTGCGCGGCGCCGATGCGGGGCAGCAGGCGGCTCATCAGCAGGCCGACCACGACGACCGCGGCGAGCGTGCATCCGAGCAGAGGCAGGTCGAGCACGGCCATCAGGATCAGGGTGCCGACCAGGCCGACACCCGCATTGATCAGCCCGACGAGGCTGCCGGACGCGGCGTGCAGCAGGGCGGTGTCGGAAGTGACCCGGGTGACCAGCTCGCCGGTCGGGCGACGCTGCAGGTCGAGGACCCGGGCCCGGAAGTAGCGCCGGATGACCGACGTGCGGGCGTCCAGCACGATCTGCTCGGCGAGGGTGCCCATCAGGATCCACTGCCAGAGGCCGATGGCCGCGCCGATGACGACGAGGCAGGCCAGGACGGCGACCGGGCGGGCCAGGTCGACGCCGCCGGAGAAGCTGTCGAGCACCCATTTGGTGACCATCGGTGTCGCGAGCCCGGCGGCGTTGGCGGCCAGGCCGAGGGCGAGGCCGAGCAGCATGGTGCGGCGATGTGGGCGGAGCACGGTGAGGAGTGTTCTCAGTCGCGTGGAATCCGGCATTCCCATAGTGGAACACTGCTGTTCCGTTCTGGGCAAGTGCTATTCTGCGCCGGTGACGAGCGTCCACACCGGCAGCCGGGCACGGACCCGGCAGGCGATCCTCGACGCGGCGATCGAGGTGCTGGCCCGCAACCCGGCCGCGTCCCTCGGTGACGTCGCGGAGGCGGCCGACGTCGGGCGCACCACGCTGCACCGCTACTTCCCGGAGCGCGGCGAGTTGCTCACCGCCCTGCGTGCCGAGGCCACCGCCCGTCTCGACCGGGCCGCCGTCCGCGCCCGGATCGACGAGGGCCCCGGCGCCACCGCCCTGGCCCGCCTCTGCCAGGAGTATTTCGATCTCGGTGACGTGCTCTCGTTGCTCTTCCTCGAGCAGGTGACGTTCGAGGGCGAGGAGGGTGGCTGTGACGAGGGGTTCGACGCCATGGTGCGGCGCGGGCACGCCGACGGCAGCATCGACCCGGAGCTGCCGCCGGTCTGGGTGCAGAATCTGCTCTGGTCGCAGCTCTATGCCGGGTGGAACTATCTGGCCGAGCACGGCGCGTCCCGGCACGACACGCTACGGCTGGTGCTGCGGTGCGTGTCCGGCGCTGTGCGCCCGCATCCCTGACCGGGCAGGATCAGGGGCATGAGTTTCGATCTCGACCGCGCGGCCAGGTTCGTCGCGATGAACGGCCGTGCCCTCGACTGGCGCCGCATGCGTCACCTGCTCGGCGGGGCCACCTCCGAGCAGGTGCTGACGGCGCTGGACGCCTACCGCAACCCCGACGGCGGCTACGGCTGGGCGCTGGAGCCCGATCTGCGGTCGGTGACCAGCCAGCCGGTCGCCGCCATGCACGCTCTCGAGGTGCTGGCCGAGGTCGGTGACACGAGTTCGCGTACACCGCGGCTGTTCGACTGGCTGGCCGAGCACTCGCTCAGCGACGGCGGCATCCCGTTCGCGCTGCCGTTCGCCGACATCGAGGGCAGCGCCCCGCACTGGACGACCGCCGACCCGGACGCCTCGTCGTTGCAGATGACCACCCAGCTCGCCGCCCAGGCGCACCGGCTGGCCCGGGACCGTCCCGACCTGGCCGAGCATCCGTGGCTGACCGGCGCCACCTCCTGGTGCCTGGGGGTGATCGACGGGCTGACCGGGGCGCCCAGTGCGTACTCGTTGATGTTCGTCATGCAGTTCCTGGACGCCGTCCCCGACCCCGGCCCGCTGCTGGAACGTGTCGCCGGGCACGTGCGGACCGACGGTCCCACGCCGGTCGGCGGTACGGACGGTGAGGTGCTGCACCCGCTCTCCTTCACCCCGTACGCCGACGGACCGTCCCGGGCGCTGTTCAGCAAGGAGGCCGTCGCCGCCGACCTGGACCGGCTCGCCACGAGCCAGCAACCGGACGGCGGCTGGACCGTCGACTTCCCGGCCTACAGCCCGGCGGCCGCCCTCGAGTGGCGAGGGTACGCCACCGTCGGCTCGGTCCGGATCCTGCGCGCCGAACCCCGGTGAGGGGTCAGGCCGCGAGCGCCACGCGGTCGCGGCCGGCCCCCTTGGCCTCGTAGAGTGCGGCGTCCGCGCGGGCGAAGAGCCCTTCCGAGGACTCCTGGCCGTCCCACACGGCGATACCGGCGGAGAACGTCTGCCCGGACGGGGTCAGCGGGCGGAGCCGGTCCAGCAGGTCGCCGGCCAGCGCGGCCCCGCCGTCCGGGATGATCAGGGCGAACTCCTCCCCGCCGTAGCGGGCCAGCAGGTCGCCGGATCGCAGGCCGCCCGCCCACGCCGCGGCGGCCTCCTTGAGCAGCCGGTCGCCGGCCTGATGGCCGTACTCGTCGTTGAACCGCTTGAAATGGTCGAGATCGAGAACCGCCAGGGCCAGGAGGTTCCCGTCGCGGCGGGCGTGGTCCAGGGCCAGCGGCACCGACTGCTCCCACGCCCGCCGGTTGGGCAGACCGGTCAGGGTGTCCCGCTGGGCCAGCTCGGTCAGTTCCTCGGCCTGGCTCTCCAGCACCGACGCCTGCCGCTCGACCTGCCGGATCAGCACCGTCATCCGTGCCACCACCAGCAGGAACATCCCGACGCACCCGGCCGCGATCGCCTGGGCGTCGGGCACGTGGTTGTCGGCGAACCACGCCTGCTCGACGAGCAGCGCCGGTGCGATCATCGTCGCCGTGGTGAGGAGCCCGAGCCGCCATCGGGAGAAGCGGCGGTCGGTCAGCCGGACCGGTTCGGCCAGGTCGCGGATGCCCGGGTGCAGGCCGGCCGCGCCGTACAGGCCGAAGGCGAGCAGGTAGCCGGCGTCCATCAGGTGGCTGGCGAAGGTGCCCGCCTCGAACTGGAAGTGGTCGGTGAAGGCCCAGGCGTAGTCGGCCGCCAGGTAGCAGGTCATGCCGCAGGCGAGCAGCCGGAACGCGCCGTTGCGGGCGCCGCCGCCGACCAGCATGCGGGCCAGCAGCGTCAGCAGCAGCAGGTCCACGACCGGGTAGCCGATGGCGACCAGCCGGCCGGCGGCGGTGAGCTCGTCGTCCTGGGTGACCGGTTTCATCAGATACACCCACGCGATCAGGGCGCACGAGCCGGTGAGGATGACGGCCTCGATGATGCCGGCCGCGTCCCGTTCGGGCAGCCGCCGCCGCAGGATCCGGACCAGGACCACCACCTCCAGGGCGCCGGCGAGCAGATAGAACCCGTCGGCGGGCCCGGGGTAGGGGGACAGGTGCAGGTGCCGCGCGTACCAGGCGTACGTGAAGTCGCCGCAGATCGCGAGCAGCTGGCAGCCGGCGAACATCATCCACAGCCGGGCGGCCGGGGCCCGGTTGCGCCGGACTCCGATCACCATGGCGACGACACCGGACAGCGCGATCGTGTCGTAGACGATGGTCTGCAGCCAGGTGTCGGGTGTCCAGAAATACCCGGTGACCGCCAGCGCCAGGATCAGCACGTACCAGCCCCACAGTGGTGGCCTCACCGCGTCATTCAAGCAGCCCGGGGTGGCCGCTCAGGGGGATTCGGGCCCGAGGGCTCCGGCCGTCTCGGTGAGGAACGTGACCGCCTGCCGCACGCTCATGTCCGGTGCCTCGTAGTGGCGGGCGCCGGCCCCGGTCGGGATTCCGACGGTCATCCGGCCGCCCCAGCGCTGGAAGATCGACTGGGAGGCCGTCCATCCGATCACCGCCCGCCGTTGCAGGGCGACCGTGCGGCGGTGGAAGACCCCGGTGCGCACGACCACGTAGTCCCCGGACACGGTGTGCCCCAGCGACCGGTACGCCACCACGGCCAGCGGGACCGTGACCGGGATCAGCGCCAGCGGCAGCAGCCACCACCGGCCGGGGATCGCGCCGCTGAGGGTGAACAGCAGCCCCGCGCCGGAGGCCAGCGCCGGCCCGTAGAGGGCCAGGCCGAGCCGGCGTGTCAGCGCGCCCCGGGGATGCCGGCGCAACACCGCCTCCAGGGGCCGGGCGCCGTCCGGCAGGATCCGGGGCGCCAGCTCCCGGGCCTCGGCGAGCCGGGTGCGCGGCAGGATGTCGGACACGGCGGCCTCACCGCCGGCGCCCTGCCCGGTGGAGAGCACCCGGGTGCGGGTGAGCTGCAGCCAGCGCCACAGCAGCGGCTCGTCCAGGGCGATGCCGCGGATGCGCCGGTCGGCGCGCTGCACGGTACGGGTGGTGAGCAGCCCACGGCGGGTCACCAGGGCGCCGCCGTCGCGCAGCAGCGTGAAGCCCCAGTTCTCGACGATGAACGCCCCGGCGCGGACCGCGGTCCCGGCCAGGTACGCGACGACCAGCGCGACGGCGACCGCCCATCCCGGAAGCGGCCCGCCGAGCAGCCCACGCGCCGCCCCGAACAGGTCGACACCGAACGGCCGTAGTGCCCAGTGCAGGGCGAACACCGGGCCGGCGACCGCGAACACCGACCACGGTGAGATCACGTTCAGCGGGATCCAGGCGTGCCGGAAGCGGGCGATGGCCGTACCCTCGCCGGGGTCGCGGTCCGGGGTGGCGCCCGGCATCAGTTCGAGCTGGAGCCCGGCCGCCTGCCGCTCCCGCAGGCCGTTGAGGTCGAACGAGGCGCCGGGGTCGCCGGAGCCGATGTGCACGGTCCGCAGCCGGAGCACCCGTTGCAGGAGGCGGGCCGACACGTCCACGGTCCGGATCCGGTCCCGGGCGACGATGCGATGCCGGCGGGCGAGCCAGCCGGTGTGCATCTCCACCTGCTCGCCGGTGATCCGGAACCGGGTGGTCCGCCAGGTGACGAGGGTGGACAGCGCGCCGAGCACGCCCGCGCACGAGCCGGCGACCAGTGGCCAGACCGGATCGTCGCCGACGGTGACGCCGACGACGCCGAGCGGCAGGGACAGCGCCACCCGGATCAGGGCCTGGTAGACGAGCCGGACGTCGAGGCGCTGCCACGGCTCGCCGGCGGTGGTCATGTGGCGTCGCCGGCGGTCGCCGCGGTGATCCGCCGGAGCCGGTCGACGGCCTCCTCGGCGGTGGCCGTGCCCACCCCCTCGATGGTGATCTTCCCTTCCGAGGAGGCGGTGGTGACGCTGATCGTGGCGAGCCCGAGCCGCCGCTGGAGCGGGCCGATCTCGGTGTCGATGCTCTGGATCCGGGAGACCGGGACCACCTGCCACCGGCGGGTGAGCCAGCCGGTCAGCGCGTAGACGGCGTCGTCGGTGGCCTCCCAGCGGTGCACCCGGTACCGCCACGTCGGCATGATCGTGATGTTGACCGCGTAGAGCACACCGGCGACCAGCAGGACCGGCCCGATCCACGGGCGGGTCACCTCGGCGTACCCGTAGATCGCGGTGAGCACGCCCAGCACCCCGGCGCCCCAGAGGATCGCCTGGATCGTGCGCCAGAGCACGAAACGGCGATCCAGCCGGTGGCGCGGTGGCCGGAGCGGGAGGGTGGTGACGGGCATGCCGCCATGGTGACCGAGTGCCGCTACCTCGACGGCGGTGCGCTGCCGCCCTGGGGTTCGTCGAGCATCAGCGCGATGACGGCCTCCTGGTCGGCCTTCGACGGCAGGCCCCAACCGGGCTCGTAGTCGTAGACCCGGTCGAGGGGGGTCGCCGCGGTGCGCCCGTCGAGGATCTCCACCGACGACGTCTCGATCAGGCCCGGGTGCTCGACGCCGCACGCCTCGGCGACCTTGAGCAGGTCACGGCGCAGCGTCTGGACGTAGTTGGCGGCCCGCACCGACTTCAGGGCCGGGTCCAGGCCACGGGTCAGCCACCTGTTCTGGGTGGCGACGCCGGTGGGGCAGGTGTCGGTGTGACATTTCTGGGCCTGGATGCAGCCGATCGCCAGCATCGCCTCGCGGGCCACGTTGACCATGTCGCAGCCGAGCGCGAACGCGACGATCGCGTTGTCCGGCAGTCCGAGTTTGCCGGCGCCGATGAAGACCACCTGCTCGTGCAGGCCGCGTTCGGCGAACAGCCGGTAGATCCGGGCGAACCCGATCTGGAACGGCAGCGACACGGAATCCGAGAAGATCAGCGGTGCGGCTCCGGTGCCGCCCTCACCACCGTCGATGGTCACGAAGTCGACGCCCCGGCCGGTGGTCGCCATCAGGGTGGTCAGCTCGTCCCAGAAGTCCAGGTCGCCGACGGCCGACTTGATGCCGACCGGCAGCCCGGTCTCGGCGGCCAGCAGCTCCACCCAGTCGAGGAGACTGTCGGTGTCGGAGAACTCGGCGTGCCGGGACGGGCTCACACAGTCGACACCCTCCGGGATGCCCCGGGTCGCGGCGATCTCCGCGGACACCTTCGCCCCGGGCAGCAGCCCGCCGAGGCTCGGTTTGGCGCCCTGACTGAGTTTGATCTCCAGGGCCCGGACCGGGTTCGCCGCGACCAGGTCCTTGAGTCGTTGCATGTCGAACCGGCCCTGCTCGTCGCGGCACCCGAAATACGAGGTGCCGATCTGGAAGACCAGCTCACCGCCGTGCCGGTGGTGCGGCGAGAGCGCGCCCTCGCCGGTGTTCTGCAGGCAGCCGGCGATCGCGGCGCCCCGGTTCAGCGCCTCCACGGCCGCGCCGGACAACGATCCGAAACTCATCCCGGAGATGTTGACGATCGAACCCGGCCGGAACGCCTTCGCCCGCCCGCGCGCGGCCCCCAGCACCTTCGCGCACGGCACCGACGCCTCATACCCGGCCTCCGGATGCGATCGCGGCACCGCCCGCCCGAACGTGCGGTGCTTGATGATCGGATACCCGGCGGTGAACTCCATGTCGTTGTCGGTGCCGAACCCGAAGTAGTTGTTCTCCTTCTTCGCCGACGCGTACACCCATCGCCGCTGGTCACGCGTGAAAGGCCGCTCCTCGTCGTTGGCGGCCACCACGTACTGCCGAAGCTCCGGCCCGATCGCCTCGATCAGGTAGCGGCCGTGCCCGATCACCGGGAAGTTGCGCAGCAGCGCATGCCGGCGTTGTGTCAGATCCCGCACGGCAACGGCCGCCACCGCTGCGGCGGCGGCCCCGGCCGCCCAGAAACCCCGTCTCATGGTCGAACAGTTTGCCTCCGGCACCGACGTCAAAACCTTCCGGGGGTACGGTCCACCCGCCCCGTCCGCGCTCAAGAGGCCGGCAGCCCGTCGAGGATCTTGTCGAGGCGCACCGGCAGATCCCGAATCCGGATGCCCGTCGCGTGCCACACGGCGTTCACGATCGCCGCCGGGGACCCGACGATCCCGATCTCGCCGATGCCCTTGGACCCCATCGGGTTGATCCGGTCGTCGGTCTCGTCCAGCCACGCCGCCTCGATCGACTCGACGTCCGCGTGCACCGGGACGTGATAGCCGGCCAGGTCGTGGTTGACCCATTCACCCATCGCCGGATCGAGGACGCCCTCCTCGTGCAGGGCCATCCCCATCCCCATGATCATGCCGCCGAGGAACTGGCCGCGGGCGGTCCGCGCGTTCAGGATCCGGCCGGCCGCGTACATCCCGAACAGGCGGGACACCCGGACCTCACCGGTGACGGCGTCCACGCGTACCTCCGCGAAATGCGCGCCGTAGGCGTGTCGCCCCTCGGTCTCCTGCCGCTGCACCAGCTCGGTGCTGTCGAAGGTGACCTCGTCACGCCCGGTGTCGCGCAGGGAACGGCACGCCCCGGTGACCGCCCAGCCCCACGACGCGCTGCCGGAGGAGCCGCCCGCGACGGACGCCCGCGGCAGGGTGCTGTCGCCGATCCGGATCCGCACCCGCTCCGGCGCCACGTCCAGGGCGTCGGCGGCGATCTGCACGAGGATCGTGCGGGCACCGGTCCCCAGGTCGGTCGCGCCGATCGCCACCTCGAACGTCCCGTCCGGCAGCGCCCGCACCCGGGCGGTCGACGGCTGCGCCATCGTCGGGTACGTCGCGCCGGCCACCCCGGTGCCGATCCACCAGTCGCCCTCGCGCCGCCGCGCCGGCCGGGGATCGCGGCCGGACCAGCCGAAACGCTCCGCCCCCCGGCGCAGGCACTCGACGTAGTGCCGGCTGGTGAACGCGACGCCGGACTCCGGCTCGGCGGACGGCTCGTTACGGATCCGCAGCTCGATCGGGTCCATGCCCAGCTTCTCGGCCAGCTCGTCGATCGCGCACTCCAACGCCAGCATGCCGGGCGCCTCACCGGGGGCACGCATCCACCGCGGCGTCGGCATGTCGAGTCGCAGCAGGTGGTGGCCGGTACGGCGGTGCGGGGCGGCGTACATGTGCCGGGTCACGACGGCGGTCTGCTCGGCGAACTCGTAGAGGCGGCTCGTCTGGCTGTACGCCTGATGGTCGATCCCCGACAGTGTGCCGTCCCGCCCGGCCGCCAGCCGGACCCGCTGGAGGGTCGGGGTCCGGTGCCCGACCATGCTGAACATCGCCTGCCTCGGCAGCACCACCTTGACCGGCCGTCCGGTCACCCGGGCCGCCAGAGCGGCGAGGACCGCGTTGGGCCGGGCCGTGCCCTTCGATCCGAATCCGCCGCCGACGTGCTCGGTGATCACGTGCACCCGGTCCACGCCGAAGATCTCACCCACGGTCGCGGCGACCCCGGACGGATGCTGGTTGGAGTCGTACAGGGTCAGGTCGTCGCCGTCCCAGCGGGCGATCGTGGCGTGCGGCTCCATCGGGTTGTTGTGCAGCGCCGGCGTCGAGTAGGTGACGTCCACCGTCACGTCGGCAGTGGCCAGCGCCGTCTCGACGTCACCGTGCACCGTCGCGGCCGGATATCCGGGATTGACCGTCTCCGGTTCGTAGACGCCGGGATGGTCGGCGCGCAGGACGGTCTCGTGCTCCTCGGCCTCGATCTCCAGGTGCAGGACCTGGGCGGCGCGCCGGGCCGCTTCCAGGGTGTCCGCCACGACCAGCGCGATCGGCTGCCCGCGGTAGCTGATCCGGTCGGACTGGAGCACCGCCAGCTCCGGATCGTCGACGGCGGCCAGCGACGGGGCGTTGCCGTGCCACAGCACCGCCATCGTGTCCCCGGTCGGGTCGGCCACCACCGCCGTCAGCCGGCCCCGCGGCACCGGCGACGGCACGATCCACCCGTGGGCCACGCCGTCCACCGGATACTCGGCGGCGTATCTCGCCCGCCCGGACACCTTCTCCGGACCCTCGATGCGGGCCAGCGGCGCACCGACGGCCTTCGTGGTCGTGGTCATCGGCGCGCACCCTCCGCGAGTCGCTCCAGCACCGCGGTGGTCATCCGCCGCAGCAGATTGATCTTGTACGCGTTGTCGCGCAACGGTTCGGCGGCGGCCAGTTCCACGTCCGCGGCCGCGGTGAACTCCGCACGGGTCGCCGGCCGTCCGCGCAGCCGTTCCTCGGCGGCGAACGCACGCCACGGCCGGTGCGCGACCGCGCCCCAGGCCAGCCGCACGTCCCGGACCACGCCGTCGTGGACGTCCAGGGCGGCGGCGACCGAGCCGACCGCGAACGCGTACGACGCCCGGTCCCGGGCCTTGCGATAGGTGGACCGGTGCGCGAACGGCAGGGGCGGCACCTCCACCGCGGTGATCAGCTCCCCGTGCTCGAGGACGGTGTCGCGTTCCGGGGTGTCACCGGGCAGCCGGTGCAGCCCGGTGACCGGGATGACGCGTCGCCCGGCCGGGCCGTCCACCCGTACGGTCGCGCCGAGGGCGGCGAGCGCCACCGCCATGTCCGACGGGTGGGTCGCCACGCACGACGCGGAGGCGCCGAGGATCGCCAGGTCGCGGTGGTCGCCGTCGCGGGCCGGGCAACCCGAGCCCGGGGTGTGCTTGTTGCACGGCTTCGAGGCGTCCATGAAGTACCGGCAGCGGGTGCGCTGAAGCAGATTCCCGCCGGTGGTGGCCACGTTGCGCAACTGGCCGGAGGCGCCCGCCAGCAGTGCCTCGCTGAGCACCGGGAAGTCCCGGCGCACCCGCGGGTCGGCGGCCACGTCGCTGTTGCGGGCGCCGGCGCCGATCCGCAGTCCGCCGCCGGGCAGGTCGGCGATCTCGTCGAGCGGGAGCTTGTTCACGTCGACGAGCACATCCGGGGTGGCGACGCCGAGTTTCATGAGATCGACCAGGTTGGTGCCGCCGGCCAGGAACACCGCACCCGGCTCCAGTCCGTCGGCGGGCGTGACGGCTGTACGGTAGGCGAAGGTCTTCATCGGCCGGCCGCCTGCCGGATCGCCGGAACCATGTGGGGATAGGCGCCGCACCGGCACAGGTTGCCGCTCATCCGCTCCCGGATCTCCGCGTCGCTGAGGGGATCGTCGTCGGCGGCCGCGCTCGGCCAGCCCCGGTCCACCTCGTCGAGCATGCCGACCGCCGAGCAGATCTGTCCCGGCGTGCAGTAGCCGCACTGGAAGCCGTCGTGCTCCAGGAAACCCCGCTGCACCGGATGCCCGTCGAGCCCCTCGATCGTGGTCACGTGGGAGTCCTGGTGCGCGATCGCGAGCAGCAGACAGCTGTTGACCCGGCGGCCGTCCAGCAGGACCGTGCAGGCCCCGCACTGGCCGTGGTCGCAGCCCTTCTTGGCACCGGTCAGGCCGAGATGTTCGCGCAGCGCGTCCAGCAGGGTGGTCCGGGGATCGAGGTCGAGCACGTGCTCGGTTCCGTTGACGGTGAGACGCATGAGCGCCCGTTACCCCTTGCGCCGCCGGTCAACCACCGCAGGTGGCGGCGTGGCCGATGTTGCCACGCTCTGCCAGGATCGGCCGGGTGACCGACCGCCCCACCCGGACCCGAGCCGGACTCCTCGTGGCCGTCGCCACCCTCGCCCTCGTCGCTCTCATCGTCGTGCTCGTGCCCCGGCTGCGCACCCCCGGCCCGCGTCCCGCCTTCCAGTTGCCGGTGGCCTGCGGCGAGACGTGGATCCTCGGCACCTACCCCGGCCACGACGACTTCGACATCGACTTCTTCCCGTCCTCCGGCAGCGCGTGGGGCCGCCCGATCCACGCCTCCTTCGCGGGCACGGTCGTGGCGGCCGGCGTCAACGGGACGCTGGGCTCCCGTACCCCGGACAACCCGAAGGGCCCGCACGGCACCGGCGCCGGGTACTGGGTGAAACTCGACCACGGCGGCCTGTGGGAGACCCAGTACCTGCACATGCTCGAACCGCCCCTGGTCGCCGAGGGGGACCGCGTGGAGCAGGGGCGGCAACTGGGCCGGATCGGCAGCACCGGCAAGTCGGGTGCGCCGCACCTGCACTACGAGCAGCGGGCGGCCGGCCGCAAGATGGAGGCGCATTTCGCCGGCGAGCCCTCCGGCATCACCACCGACGACCGGGAGTACTCGGTCCGTCGTGTGAGCCGCAACTGCCTGCCGCCGGCCGCCTGACCTGACACCCGCCGCCTGTCCGGCCGTCACCCGGCGGCGGCGAGGATCGCGTCCAGGCCGCGGGTGAAGAGGAGGTCGTCCGGCCAGCGGGACGTGTCCAGATGGCCGGAGCCGACCAGGTGCGGATAGGCGCCCGGATCGGCGGTGATCCGCAGCCGGGCGCCGTCGCCGTCCGGCTGCCGGGTGGCCTCGGTGACCGCCGCCCCGATGACGAAGTTGGCGATCAGCCGGGTGGTGACCGCGAGGTCCTCGCCGGTGAGGCCGCCGCGCACCAGGGCGGCCTGGAGGAACTCGGTGCGGGCCAGCACGTTCGGCCCGATCAGGGGCCGGCCGATCAGCGCCGGTGTCCACGGGTGGGCGAGCATCGCCGCGCGCCAGCCGTGGACCAGCGTGCGCACGTCGGCTGCCCAGTCGGCGGTCGGGCCGGGCAGCGGCACCTCACCGAAGACCTCGTCGACGGCCAGGTCCAAGACGTCGTCCTTGCTGCGGACGTGCCAGTACAGAGCGGTCGAGGTCACCGCGAGTCGCTCGGCCAGGCGGCGCATGGTCAGGGTCTCCACGCCGGAGCCGTCGAGCAGCTCCACGGCCGCCGCGACGATGCGCTCCCTGGTCAGTTGCGGGGAGCGGCGGGGCCGGTCCGGTTCGGTGCGCAGCCAGATCGAGGTCACCGGACCATCTTAGGTTAACGTTGGTAAGTCAGCTTACCGGTGTTCAAGGAGGTGGCCCGGTGCCGGTGTTCCGCGTCCAGCTGGACAGTGATCGCAGGACCGCCCATAAGGTGATGGAGCTGCATCTCGCCGGCCGGGCGCATCGGGCGTCGGTGGACGCCGCGCGGGAGGAGGTCTGGCGCCGTGGCCGGACCCCGGCCGCCGATCCGGTCTTCGTCGGCGTCACCAACGGCGCCCCCGTCCGCCTGCTCTACGACGTCGAGGTGCACCTCGACACGGATGACGGCAACCGTCGGGGCGTTCGTTGCGTCTGAGCGGGAGACCTGGTGGTTACACGACGGGAGAAGACTCATGCGCGTACACGCGACGGTGGCGACCGTAGCCCTGTTCGCCGTCCTTGCCGGCGGGTGTGCCCGCACCGGCGTCGATTCCGGCGCGGTCCCCGGCCCGGTGCGGAGCGGGCCGATCGCCGAGGTGCACGAGCGCTGGGAGTCCTGTGACGCGGCGGCACCGGCCAAGACGAACGAGTGGTATGACAACGCGCAGGACGCTCTCGGCCTGCCGCGACTCGACGGCACGTTCCAGCCGGTCGCCGCGCTGATCTGCCGTAACGGCATCCAGGAGCGCCCGGGCGGCGGCACCGAGATGACCGCCGAGGAGGCCCGCGCCGACGACCTGAGCGCACTGCTGCCCGCGTTGCTCCTGCCCGACGAGGCGGCGACCGCGCAGGCCTGCACCGCCGATCTGCCCGGGGTGCCGTGGCTGGCGCTCGTCGACCGGGACGGCCGCTGGGTGCGCCCCGGCATCCCGATCGACTCCTGCTCCAAGCCGCGCACCGAGTTCCGTCAGGCCTACGAGAAGCTGGTGACGGTGACCGTGAAGAGCCGGGTGCTCCGGCAGATGGAGTCCGACGAGGCCGCCACCGCCGGGTGCTCGCAGTCCTACGGTGACATGACCTGGGCCAGCGGGGGTGCCGAGAACGTGCGGGAGAACACCCTCGCGCCGCTGCCGGTGAGCACGTCGGCGCGCCGCTGCGTCTACGACGTCCCGGTGGGGGAGCGGGGCAGTGGCAAGCCGGCCGGTGAGTTCCGCGACGGGGGGCCGCTGTCCGCCGCCGACTGGGCGGCGATCCGCACCGAGATCGAGGCGTCCGCACCGGGGAGCGCGGTCTGCCGTACCCCGGCGGCCGCATTCGCCGTCATCAATCTGGAGCCGGGCGGCACCGTGAACATCGAGGCCGACGGGTGCCGGCGCATCCTGGCCGAGACGGGGAACGGGCCCGGTGTGTACCTCAAGAGCAGCGAGCGCCTCACCGAGCTCGTGTTCGGGTGAGTCGTATGTCCGTATAATACTATTTGCACCCGTGATGAGACGAAATCTATTGTCCGCGGCCGGTGGTGTGCTGGCCGGCATGGCGGCTCCGATCACGGCGGCACGAGCGGATTCCGCACCCGCCCGCAAGCGGGTGCGGACCGGGATGGACCGGCTGGCGGCGACGAAATGGGCCGCCCTGGACGGCGAGCGGGTCGGCGTCGTGTCCAACCTGACCGCCGTCGACCGCGACTACCGGCACCTCGTGGACCGGATGCACGCCGACGGCGTACGGATCGCGGCGATTTTCGGGCCCGAGCACGGCTTCCGCGGTTCCGCGCCGGTGGGCGGCGGCGGCCGGCGCACCGACCGGCGGACCGGCCTGCCGGTGTACGACGGATACCTCGCCACCCTGGACGGCTGGAAGTCGATGCTGACCGAGGCCGGGGTGACGACCGTGGTCTTCGACATGCAGGACATCGGCGCGCGGTTCTACACCTACATCTGGACGCTCTACGACTCGATGGCCGCGGCCGCCGAACTGAAACTGCGCTACCTCGTGCTGGACCGGCCGAACCCGATCGGCGGCCGGGCGGACGGCCCGATGCTGACCCCGGCGTTCGCGTCCGGGGTCGGTAAGAAGGAGATCGTCCAGCGGCACGGCATGACCGTCGGTGAGCTGGCCGGCCTCTACCGGGGCGAGTGGCTGCCGGCGGTACGGCTCGAGGTGCTGGCCTGCGAGGGCTGGCACGGCGGCCTGTTCGCCGCGGACACCGACGTGCCGTGGGTGATGCCGAGCCCGAACATGCCGACCCCGGACACCGCGCTCGTCTACCCGGGGACGTGCCTGTTCGAGGGGGTGGCGTCGCTGTCCGAGGGGCGCGGCACGACCCGGCCGTTCGAGCTGGCCGGCGCTCCGGGCCTGGACTTCCGCTGGCGCGACCGGCTGGCTGGGCTCGATCTGCCGGGAGTCGGGTTCCGGGAGGCCTACTTCGAGCCCCGGATCGGTAAGTTCGTCGACGAACTCTGCGTCGGCGTGGAGGTCCGGGTCGATGATCCCGCGAGCTTCGACCCGATCGGTACGGCCACCGCGATGCTGATCGAGGCGAAGAGGTATCCGGGTTTCGCCTGGCGCGAGGATCCCGGCCCGCGCCCGTACTTCGTGGACAAGCTGGCCGGCTCGGACCGTTTCCGCACGATGATCGACGCCGGCGCACCCCTGGCCGAGGTGACCGGGGCGTGGCGGGACGAGCTGGCCGCCTTCGTCCGCAGGCGCACGCCCCACCTGCTCTATCCGCGCCCCTGACCGGCGGCGAACGTCGTCAGTGCGCCGAGGATGAGACCCAGGCCGAGGGTGAAGGCCCGGTCGGCGCGTGCCCGGCCGTGGCCGGCGGCCTCGATCGCGGCGACCAGGACCGGGGTGCGGGCCTGCGCCGGGTCCCATACCTGGTCGGGTGCGGCGATGTCGAGGGCCGCGCCGATGACGAAGCTGTCCAGCACGGTGATCACGTCCAGGAGCTGCGCGGCCGGGATGCCGGCCGTGTGCAGCACGGTGGCGATGTCGTCGTACATGTGCATGACGTCGGGGGAGGAGACGGTGTGCGCGGTCAGCATCGGGATGAGCCGGGGGTGGCGGGCGAACGCGTCGCGGTAGCGCAGCAGCAGGGCCCGTAGCGCCTCCTGCCATGCCCCGGAGGTGTCGGCGGGCGGCTCGGTGCTGAAGATCAGCGCCCGCATCGCCTCGATGATCTCGGTCTTGCCGCTCAGGTGGTTGTAGATCGAGGAGGGGCGCACCGACAGCGCCGCCGCGACCTCGCCGATGGTGAACTCGCCCCTGGTGTCGACCAGGGCGAGCGCGGCCGCGGCGATCTTCTCGACCGACAGCTTCGGTACGGCGGGACGGGCCACCGGTGAACCCCCTTGCGTTCTGGCGAGGTGGACCACCATAGTAAAACGAATGCCGTTCGTTAACGCGTGGTGCAACGCCGGGAGTCGAGGATGGCCATGGAACTGATCCGGTCCGCGGTGTACGACTCGCCCGCCCGCGTCGACGAGCCGACACGCCCGCCGCTGCGGGTCGGCCTGGTCCAGCACCACTGGCGGTCCGACCCGGCCCAGTTGCGGGAGGTGCTGCTCGGCGGGATCGCACAGGCCGCCGCGGCCGGGGCGCAGGTGGTTTTCCTGCCGGAGCTGACGCTGTCGCGGTATCCGGCGTTCGAGGAGCCCGCCGGCCGGCCGGTCGACCTGGCCGAGGACCTGCTCACCGGGCCCACCGTGGCACTGGCGGCCGAGGCGGCGCGGCGGCACGGGATCCTGGTGCACGCCTCGCTCTACGAGAGGGTCGACCTGGGCGACGGGCTCGGGTTCAACACCGCGGTCCTGGTCGACCGATCGGGACAGGTGGTGGCCAGGACCCGCAAGACGCACATCCCGGTCACCGAGGGCTATGTCGAGGACCGGTACTTCCGGCCCGGCCCCGCCGACGACGCCTACCCGGTCCACGATCTGCTCGACGCGAAGGTCGGCCTGCCGACCTGCTGGGACGAGTGGTTCCCCGAGGTGGCGCGCTGCTATGCGCTCAAGGGCGCCGACCTGCTCGCCTACCCGACCGCGATCGGCTCCGAACCCGACCACCCCGACTTCGACACCCAGCCGCTCTGGCAGCAGGTCATCGTCGGCCACGCGATCGCCAACGGCCTGTTCATGGTCGTCCCCAACCGCACCGGCGACGAGGGCCGGATCACCTTCTACGGCTCGTCGTTCATCGCCGACCCGTACGGCCGGATCCTCGCCCAGGCGCCCCGTGACACCGAGGCCGTCCTCGTCGCCGACCTGGACCTGAACCAGCGCAGGGACTGGCTGACCCTCTTCCCGTTCCTGCGCACCCGCCGCCCCGACACCTACGGTGGGCTGGCATGAGCACCTGGCGGATGCCGGCCGAGACCGAGCCGCACACCTGCACCTGGATGGCCTGGCCCTCCTCGGGATACACCGACGGCGACGACGCCCGGCACGCGTGGGCCTCGGTGGCCCTCGCGGTCGCCGAGTTCGAGCCGGTCCGCATGGTCGTCGACCCGTCCGCGATCCGCGACGCCAGAAACTGGCTCGGCGGCGCCGTCGAGTACTTCCAGGCCCCGCTCGACGACGCCTGGATGCGCGACATCGGCCCGACGTTCGTGGTCGGCCCGGCCGGTCTGGGCGCCGTCGACTGGGTGTTCAACGGCTGGGGCGCGCAGAGCTGGGCCACGTGGGAGAAGGACGCCCGGATCGCCCGGCGGGTCGCCGAGTGGGCCGGCGCCACGATCGTCGGCTCGGAGATGGTCAACGAGGGCGGCGGCATCCACGTCGACGGTCACGGGACGGTGCTGGTCACCGAGACGGTCCAGCTGGATCCCGGCCGTAACCCCGGGTGGACGAAGGAACGGGTCGAGGGTGAGCTGCGCCGTACCCTGGGGGTCCGGGAGGTGGTGTGGCTGCCGCGCGGCCTGACCCGTGACTACGAGGAGTTCGGCACCCGCGGGCACGTCGACATCGTGGCGACCATGACGGCGGAGAAGACGGTGCTGCTGCACGTCCAGCACGCGCCGGAGCATCCGGACCATCTGCTGGACGCGCCACTGCGACGGGCTCTGCCGGCGGATTGGACGATCATCGATCTACCCGCGCCGGCGGGCGTCGAGGACGGGCACGGGCCAGTTGATCACTCGTACGTCAATCACCTAGTGTGCAACGCCGGTGTCGTCGCCTGCACGTTCGACGATCCCCGGGACGCCCAGGCACTGGAGATCCTGGCCGCCGCCTACCCCGGCCGCCGGGTCGCCGGCGTCGACGCCCGGGCGATCTTCGCCCGCGGTGGTGGCATCCACTGCATCACCCAGCAGGAACCCGCTATACCTGGAGGAGAGTCGTGACCGACTTCGACGTAGTGGTGGTCGGGGCCGGTGTCACCGGGCTGACCGTCGCCAACCGCCTGCACGCGGCCGGCCGCAGCGTGCTCGTGCTGGAGGCCCGCGACCGCGTCGGCGGCCGGCTGCTCACCGAGGACGTCGAGGGCGTCCGTCTCGAGGTCGGCGGCCAGTGGGTCTCCCCGGACCAGACCGCCCTGCTCGCGCTGATCGACGAACTGGGCCTGGAGATGTACCCCCGCTACCGGGCCGGCGACTCGGTCTACATCGGCCGTGACGGGGTCCGCCGTACCTTCGAGGGCGAGAAGTTCCCGGTCTCCGAGACCACCGCCGCCGAGGTGGACCGCCTGGTCGAGGAGCTGGACCGGCTCGCCGCACAGATGGACCCGCTGAGCCCCTGGGAGCACCCGGACGCCGAGGTTCTGGACCGGATCTCGTTCGCCGCGTGGCTGGCCGGGCAGACCGACGACCCCGAGGCGCGTGACAACGTCGCCCTCTACGTCGGCCCGGCGATGCTGACCAAGCCGGCACACTCGTTCTCGGCGCTGTCGGCGGTGCTGATGGCGGCCAGCGCGGGCGGATTCAGCCACCTGGTCGACGCCGACTTCATCCTCGACCGTAGGGTCGTCGGCGGCCTGCAACGGGTGCCCCTGGCGCTCGCGTCCCGGCTGCCGGCGGGCACCGTCCACCTGGACGAGGCGGTCACCAAGATCGAATGGGCCGACGAGGGGGCGACCGTCTTCACCGGCCGGGGCAGCTACCACGGCCGCAACGTGGTCCTGGCCGTCCCGCCGACCCTGGTCAGCCGGGTGCAGTACATTCCCGCGCTGCCGCCGGTCCAGGCCCAGATGCGCCAGCACATCTCGTTCGGCCTGGTGATCAAACTGCACATCACCTACGAGACCCCGTTCTGGCGCGACCTCGGGCTGTCCGGGACGGCGTTCAGCCCGTACTCGCTGGTCCACGAGGCGTACGACAACACGAACGAGGACGTCGAGGGCGAGACCCGCGGCACGCTCGTCGGATTCGTCTCCGACGTCAAGGCCGACAGCCTGCTGGCACTCACCCCGGAGGAACGGCGGAGCCGGGTCCTCGAGGCACTCGCCGCCTACTACGGCGAGCAGGCCCTCACCCCGGTCCACTACTACGAGAGCCCGTGGATGGCCGACGAGTGGACCGTCGGCGCCTTCGGCACCTCCTTCGACATCGGCTCGCTCACCCGGTACGGCCGGCATCTGCGCGCCGACGTCGGCCCGCTGGCCTTCGCCAGCAGCGACATCGCCGGACTCGGCTTCCAGCACGTCGACGGGGCGATCCGGATGGGCGAGGCGGTCGCCGCCCGCATTCTCGCTTAAAACCATATTTTGTACGGCCACCCGCTCCCGAACAGTCCGAACACCGCCGGGGCGGGCGGTGGATGGGGAGATGATCGTCTAGATTCCGGGGTATGCCCGAGCGCACGCACATGGTGGACGCCGTCAACTGGGTTTCCCTGACGCGCGACCCCCGCGCCTCCACCGGGGTGCCCGACGCCCTGCACGCGCTCTGGTCCGGTGACGAGTTCCTGCGGCGCAGCGCCTACAACTACCTGGCCGGCACCCTGGTCCAGCAGGGCAGCCGGTTCCCGACCAGCATCGCGGCGATCCCGTTCCTCACCGACGTGATCGCCGACCCGGCGGCCGGTGACCGATTCGGCGCCTGCCAGCTGCTGCGGCTGATCGCGATCGGCGACGAGACGTACTGGCTGATCGAACGGCCCGATCCGGCGGTGCTGCGGGCGACACCCGCCCCCGACCAGTGGGACATCGCCGCCTACGACGCGGTCCGCGCCCGGATCCCGGCGTTCCTGACCGCACTGCACGACCACGACCCGGCGGTGCGGATGCACACCGCCCACCTGCTGTCCTGGTTCCCGGAGGAGCGCCACGTCGTGGTGCCGGCCCTGACCCGCGTGATCGGGTCGGAACCCGGCGAGCACGCCGAGGTCGCCGCCGTCGCGTCGGTCGCCGCCGCCCTGGCCGGCGGACTGGCCGCCGACCGCACCCTGACCGGCGCGCTCGCCATGCGCCTGGCCGGGCCGCTGCCGACCGAGCGGTGGGCCGCGGCGATCGCGGTGGCCACCCTGTACACCCGGCCGCCCCGCGAGGTGATCGACCAGGTCTACGAGTGCCTGCTGGAAGCCCCCGACCCGGTCCCGAACTGGCCGTTCCTCGACGGCGACATGCGCACGCTCGCCGCCCTGACACTGTCCCGGCTCGACCCGTCGACGGCCCCCGAGCGGGTGGAATTGCTGATCCGGCGGCTGCGCCAGACCCGCCCCGGCCAGGAGCGCACCACTCTGATCGGCGCGCTCGTCGACTCGGTGTTCCCGCGCACCAACAAGCTGGTCAGCCGGTTCACCGACCTCCAGCTCGCGGTGGTGCGGGCGCTCATCGAGGCCGACGCCTGGGGTGACGGCCCGTACGTGGTGTCCCTGCTGGCCGCCGCCGGACTGCCGAAGGACGGGCCGGGCGGCTTTCAGTCATGATGATGGCCGGCCGGGATGGTCCGCGGCACGAGCTGCTCGGTACCCGGCTCGACGACCACGAACTGGCCCATCATGCCCTTGTCCTCATGCCGTAACAGATGACAGTGGTACATGTAGGGCGTGACCGGGTCGGTGTACGGGCCGAACCGGACGAGTAGCCGTACCTTCGCCTTCTTCGGGATGAACACGGTGTCCTTCGGGCCGGCCTGATAGGCGGGCGGCGGCTGCCCGTTCACGTCGAGGATCCGGAACGCCACCTCGTGAATGTGGAAGTTGTGGGCGTACGTCGTGTTGTCGATCTCCCAGATCTCGACCGCCCCCGCCGCGACCACCTCGTCGATGCGCGACATCTCCATGTCCCGCCCGTTGATCTCCGAGCCGGACAGCTCGAACCGGCGCACCCGGGCCCCCGGCGGCGGTGTCTCACCCGCCGGGCCGCCGAGCGCCGCCGGGAGCTTCACCGCCGGTTCGAGGGTGGCCGCGGCGGTGAACCGGACCAGGTCGAAGTCGTCCTCCTCGATGTCGTTGGCCTGCTTCCGCGGCTCACCCACACTGTTCATGACGACCGTCTCGCCCGGCGCGAACCGCACCACGATCTCCACCCGCTCGCCGGGACTGATCTTCACCCGGTCGGCCGTCGCGGGCCGCTCCAACATCCCCTGATCACCGGCGACAACATCGAAGCGGCGGCCGTCGGCGAACCCGATCCGGTAGACGCGCGCATTCGACGCGTTCAGCAGCCGGAACCGGACCAGCTCGGCACCCACCTGATGGAACGGGCGGTACGTGCCGTTGACCAGGATCGTGTCACCGAGCAGCCCGAACGTGCCGCTGTCCACACCGCCGGTCGCCAGGTCCGCGCCGTCGAACACCTTGTCCTGCACGATCAACGGGATGTCGTCGACGCCGTACTCGTCCGGCAGCTCCGGCCCATCGGGGTCGTCGATCAGGAACAGGCCGGCCAGACCCCGGTAGACATGCATGGCCGTCTTCTCGTGCGGGTGCGGGTGGAACCATCCGGTGGCCGCGGGCTGGTCGATCGTCCACTCCGGGGTCCAGGTGGCGCCCGGCTCGATCATCTGGTGCGGGCCGCCGTCCATCCGGGCCGGAAGCCGCATGCCGTGCCAGTGCAGGGTGCTCGCCTCAGGCAGCCGGTTCGTGACCGCCATCCGGACCTTCTCACCCCGTTTCGCCCGCACCACCGGCCCCAGATAGTCACCGTTGATCCCCCAGGTCTCGGTCACCTTTCCGGGGAAGAAACCGGAACGCCCGTCGGCGCGCAGGGTCAACGCGAACCGCCGCGCCCCATCCGGGTCGATGGTCGACGTGGCCGGAGCCGGAATCCGCAGCCGGTTGCCGTCACCGCCGGCGCCACTGCCGCCGCCGGGCGCGTCCTCGTCGGAACAGGCGCTCAGAAACGTGGAGAAAACCGCAAGAGAAAGAAGAGTTCGCCGTTTCACGAATTCAATTCTGACGACCTTACGAGCCAATGGTAATCAGTTGTTTCCCCCGCCCGAAAACACATCCCGAGATGTATTTCGCTGCCTACCGCGTACATCCCGGGAAGTACGGCCCGGCCGCGCGTCGGCCCGGCTGAGCCGGCCGGCGGGGAGCCGGTGGCTGCGCCGGCTGGTGGTGCTGCGCTGCCTGGTGGGCGCCGGGATGGCCGTGCGGCCGGTCTGCCCGGCGGCGCTACGGCTCCGCCCAGCCGGCCCGGCTCGCGGTTCGTCAGGGGAGCCAGCCTGGTATCGCCCGGCCCGATTCGTAGGCCCACACCACCAGCTGGGCGCGGTCCCGCAGGCAGAGTTTGGTGAGGATCCGGCTGACATGGGTCTTCGCGGTCGGGTAGCTGATCGCCAGGGCGGCGGCGATCTCCTCGTTGGAGTGGCCGGCCGCCACCAGGTCCAGGATCTCGGTCTCACGGGCGGTCAGGGCGGCCAGTTCCGGGGCGGGCGGCGGTTTCAGCCGGGCGGCCATCTCGGCGATCAGACGGCGGGTCACCGACGGTGCGAGCAGGGCATCGCCGCGGGCCACCACCCGTACCGCGTGGATCAGCTCGGCCGGTTCGATGTCCTTGAGCAGGAACCCGCTCGCGCCGGCCCGGATCGCGCCGTAGACGTACTCGTCCGATTCGAAGGTCGTCAGAATGATCACCCGCACGCCGTCGAGGGTCTCGTCGGCGCAGATCTCGCGGGTCGCCGTCAGGCCGTCGGCGACCGGCATGCGGATGTCCATGAGCAGCACGTCCGGCCGTAGCCGCCGGGCCAGCCGGACAGCCTCCTCACCGTCGGCGGCCTCACCGGCCACGGTCATGTCCGGCTCACCGGAGAGGATCGCCCGGAACCCGGCCCGAACCAGCGCCTGGTCGTCAGCGAGAACGAGGTTAATCATCGCGCTCCGTTCTGATCGGGGGACAGGCGCACTCCGGGGAGTTGGCCGGCTTCGCGCTTGCCGGAGGGGGAGGGGCTCTGCGCTCGCCGGAGGGCGAACCGGGCTCGATCGCGTCGGAGGGCGGATCGCCTTCGCCTTCGCCTTCGCCTTCGCCGGAGTGTGGGCCAGCCTCGGTCATGTGCGTGGGCGGACAGGGATCGGGTCGGTCGGAGGGGGGAGGGTTTTCGCCCTTGGCGAGGGGCGGGCCCGCCTCGATCCTGTCCGAGTGTGGATCGGTCTCGATCTTGTCGACGGGCAGGCGGGCCTCGACCCGGAAGCCTCCGCAGGGTCGGGGGCCCGCGGTGACGTTTCCGCCGAGTGCGGCCGCGCGCTCCGCCATACCGCGAATGCCGTTACCCTCCGCCATCGTGGCGACCTCCGCGCCGTCGTTCTCCACGACAGCCACCAACCAGCGGTCCGACGCAGACCCACAAGATCGCGGCGACAGGTGGGGCCCGGTATGGGTCGGCTCGTGGGGCTTGGCATCGGCCCGCCCGTGAAGTTCGGTGTGGGGCGACTCGTCAGGCGTCGGATAGGGCGACCCATGACGCGAGGAGTGACTTTGCGTGCCTGGTGCGGGGTGGGCCGGCGGGTGCGATGCGGCGGGGATGGGCGTCAGGTGGATCGCGACGTCGATGGTGGTCGCGGCGGTGGCGTGACGGACCGCGTTGGTGATCGCCTCCTGGACGATGCGGTAGGCGGCCTGCTGGACCGCGGCCGGGGGTGGGTCCGGTACCTCGATCGCGGACCGGACGGTCAGACCGGTGGCCGAGGTGCGGTCGAGGAGTTCCGGAAGAGCGGCGAGGGCCGGCCGGACCGGTTCGCGGAGGACACCCAGGACCTCCCGTAGCTCGCGGAGGGCGTCGCCGCTCGCGGTGCGGATGGCCTGGAGCGCCGCGAAGGCCCCGTCCACCGAGCGGGTGTGCAGTGCGGCACCGGCCTGGACGCTGATCAGGGACAACTGGTGGCCGAGGGCATCGTGCACCTCACGGGAGATCCGCAACCGTTCCTCGGTGGCTCGCCGTAGTGCCTCGGCCTCGCGGGACGCCTCAGCGCTGCGGCGGGCGGCCTCCGCGTTCTGCCGGGCCTCGTCGGCGTTCCGCTGAGCGGTCTCGGCGTTGTTCCGGGCGGCTTCGGCGTTGTTCGCCGCCGCTTCCGCGTTGTTCCGGGCGGTTTCGGCGAGAGTGGCGCGTTCCTCGGCCTGGGTGGTCTGGTGGGCCCGGCCGCGGATCACCTCGCCGAGCACCACCGGCAGTGCCAGGAGTGGCGCGACCGAGGCGGCGGTCGGCAACGGTGCCGAGGCGGTGGCGGTGACGACCAGCAGCAGGCCGGCGGCCGCGGCGCCGGACGGGACCGGGCCGCGTTCGCGGGCCACCGTGTAGAGGGCCACGACCAGGCTCACCGCGATCGGCGTGTCGGGGAAGCCGAGCGGATAGTAGGCGACGCAAGCGGCTCCGGTGACGAGCAGGACCGGGATCGGGTGGCGCCGCCGCCACAGCAGGGCCGCCGCGGACGTCAGGATCAGCGCCCAGCCCCAGGGCGCGAGCGCCCGGTCGTCACTGTCGGCGCCGGCGAGCGCCACCGCGGCCACGACGGCGGCCAGCCCGGTGGGGAGGGCCGCGTCCCGGATGCGCATGCCGACCACCCTATGGCGTGACCGGTGGCCGCCGCGCTTGAGCGGTCGCTCAAACAGCGCTAGGTTGGCGGTTGAGCGAGCGCTCAAACGGGGGGAGACCGGTGACGGCGACAGGGTTCACACCGGGGACGGCCGGTCACGGCCGATCGCCGTCACCGGTCTCAGGGGGCTGCTCCGGGCGTACACCCGAGGGTCGTTCCGGGCGTACATCCGGGGGTTGCTCCGGGCGTACATCCGGGGGTCGGTGGTGAAGAACGCGCCCGGTGCCCTGATCGCGCCCTCGCATGCCGGGCTGAGGCAGAATGTCGCGTCATGAGTGACACCAAGCAGCGACTGCTCGAAGGCGCCCTGGCCGCGCTGCGCGAACACGGTGTCACCGGCGTATCGGCCCGGACCATCGCAGCGGCCGCCGGGGTCAATCAGGCGCTCGTCTTCTACCACTACGGTTCGGTCGACGAGTTGCTCGGCACCGCCTGTGAGCAGGCCACCCGGCAGCGGGTGGCGGCCTATGCGGACCGTTTCGCCGCCGTCACCTCGTTGCGGGAGCTGCTGTCGGTGGGCCGTGAGCTGCACGAGTCCGAGCTGGCGGCGGGCAACGTCTCGGTGCTGGCGCAGATGCTCGCGGCCGCGCAGACCGGGGAGCGGCTGGCCGCCCCGACCGCGGCGGCGCTGCGGATGTGGTCGGACGAGATCGAGTCGGTGCTGCACCGGTTGCTGGCCGGCTCGCCGGTGGCCGAGGTCGCCGACCTGCCCGGCCTGGCGCGTGCGGTGGCGGCGGCGTTCGTGGGCCTGGAGCTGTACGAGGGTGTGGACCACGAGGGCGGCCGGCAGGCGATGGCGGCCCTCGACCAGCTCGCGGTCCTGGTCGAGGTGGTGGACGAGCTGGGACCGCTGGCCCGGCGGGCGCTGCGATCCCGGATCCGCAGCCACCTGAAAGAGGGAGCCACCTGAAAAAGAGAGCCGCCTGAAGAGGGGCCACCGGAAAGACGGAGTCACCTGGAAGACGGATCCCGGGAACCGCTCGGCCGACAGGAGCGACCAACAAGCGTGTCTCTTCCCGATTTGACCACCTATGCCCCACATCGTTCAGTGCCGGACGCCGAGTTCGGGGGCACGATCGTTCCCGGTCTGCGTGCCGACTTCTACCGACGGCCCGACGGCGACCGGATCGCCTCCGTGGGCCGGTACTCCTACCGCGGCCGGGACGTGCTGATGGCGTGGGGCTACGTCGACGAGAAGCATTGCCGCCGGCACGCCGTCCACTCGGCGGGCCGGGGCTGGAGCGCGGTCGTCGACGGCTGCCCCGACGTCCGGTTCGACGACGGTTTCGAGGTACGCACCCCGGACGGTGAGTGGCTACGCGCCTGACCGGGACGTCCGGCCGGCCCGGCGCGCCGCGTCGATGACCGGGTCGGTCTCGTCGTCGAACTGGCCGATCACCTGTTCCAGAAGGTCCTCCAGGGCGACCAGCCCGACCACCTCGTCCGCCTCGGTGACCAGTGCGACCTGGTTGCGTTCCCGGCGCATCGCCGCGATCGCGTCCAGGCCGCTGGTTCCGGCCGGCAGGCGCAGCGGCGAGGTCATCAGCTGTCCCGCCGAGGCGCCGCTGCGGGTGCCGACGGCCTTCGCCGCCTCCCGTACGTGCACGATCCCGGCGATCGCCCCGTCCCCAGACGTGACCGCCAGCCGGGAGCGGCCCGCCTCGAGGCTGCGCAACTCCACGTCGCGGGCACCGGCGCCGTCGGGCACCGACACGATCCGTGCGGTCGGGGTCATCACGTCGCGTACCGTCGTCGACTCCACCGCGAGCATCGCGGTCAGCAACTCGTGCTCGGCGTCCGGGATCGTCCCGTGTTCCTTCGACGTCTCGAGCAGCATCCGCAGCTGCTCGGCGCTGTGCACCTGGGCCAGCTCGTCCTGTGGGGTCACCTTGACCAGCTTGAGACAGGCGTTGGCCAGTCCGTTGAGCGCCGCCAGCACCGGCCGCAGGACGGTGGTGAACCCGACGAACGGGATCGCCAGCAGCTGCGCCGACGACTCCGGGTGGCTGATCGCCCACGACTTCGGGGCCATCTCGCCGACCACCACGTGCAGGAAGCCGACCAGCGCCACGGCGAGTACGAACGCCACCGCGTAGGCGGCTTCCTCGGGCAGCGGGGTCGCCGCGAACACCGGTTCCAGCAGGCGCGCGACGGTCGGTTTGGCGAGCGCGCCGAGGCCGAGGGTGCACAGGGTGATGCCGAGCTGCGCCCCGGCGAGCATCATCGACAGTCGCCGGGTGCCGGCCAGAGCCGCCCGGGCGCCCCGCGAGCCCTCGGCGGCGGCCGTTTCCAGGCGGTGCCGTTTCGCCGCGACCAGCGCGAACTCGGCGGCCACGAAGAAACCGTTCAACACCAGCAGCGCCAGCGAGATCAGCAGGGCGGGGGTGGTGCTCATGCGCCGTCCTTCACCGTCAGTGCGATCCGTTCCGGAATGCGCCGCCGGATCGACAGCACGGTCAGCGTCGCGATCCCCTGCGGCAGCGGTTCGCCGTCCTCGTCGAGCAGCGGCGGCAGCTCCAGGTCGATGCTCGACCGCACGGCGGGCAGCCGGCCGAGGCGGGCCATCAGCAGCCCCGACACCGTGTCGTAGTGGTCGTCCTCCGGCAGCCGCACACCGGTGGCCTCGGCGACCTCGTCGATCCGGGCCCGGCCGGGGACGAACCAGCCGTCACCGTCACGCTCGATCACCGGCTCGGGCAGATCGTCCTCGTCGCGGATCTCGCCGACCAGTTCCTCGGCCACGTCCTCCAGGGTGATGACCCCGGCGAACCCGCCGAACTCGTCGACCACCACCGCCATCTGCCGGTGCGCCGCCTTCAGCCGGTCCAGCACCACCGGCAGCGTGCACGACTCGGGCAGCGCCACCGGGTCCGCGGCCAGTTCCCGGACGGGGGTCGTCGACCGTACCGCCGGATCGAGGGCGACCACATCGTTGATCGACACCACGCCGATCACGTCGTCGAGGCCGTCGCCGGTCACCGGGAACCGGGAATGGCCGGTGTCCAGCAGATCCACCACCCGGGAGGCGGGCTCCGACGCGTTGATCGACGTCACGTCCATCCGCGGCCGCATCACCTCGGCGGCCGTCCGGCTGCGGAAGTCCAGCCCGTGATCGAGCAGCCGGGCCGCCCGCGCGTCCAGCGCCCCGTGGCTGCGCGACGTCTCGATGATCCGGTCCAGGTCCTCCGGGGTGGCACCCTGGGGCAGTTCCTCCACCGGTTCGATGCCGACCGTGCGCAGCAGCCGGGTCGCGGTCGCGTCGAACACCCGGATCAGCGGCCCCATCACGGTCAGGTAGATCACCGTGGACCGCGACAGTGCCCGGGCCACCGCCTCCGGCCTGGCGATCGCCAGGTTCTTCGGCGCCAGCTCACCCAGCACCATCTGCACCACCGTGGCGAACAGCAGAGCGAACACCGTCGAGATCGACGCGGTCACCGTCTTCGGCAGACCGGTCGCCCCGAGCAGCTCGGCGGTGCCCGCACCCAGGTAGGGCTCGGCGACATAACCGGCGAGCAACGCGGTCACCGTGATGCCGACCTGGGAGCCGGACAACACGAACGACAGCCGCTGCGTCACCCCCAGAGCCCGCCGGGCCGCGGCGTCACCCTCGTCGGCGAGCACCCGCAGGCGCTCCCGGTCGACGGCCACGTAGGCGAACTCCTGGGCCACGAAATACCCGGTCGCCGCAGTCAACAGGACGATAGCCAGAATGCCGATCGTGATCAGCACGAACAGTCACCGCTCCAACGATCAAACACGCTCGGTAACCTAGCAGGCCCCCGGGTGGACCCGAGACCGCAGGCATTACCCGCCGCGCCACCCCTCACACCAGGTCGTCGTTTCTCTCACCCATCCGAACCGATCTCTTGTACGGCCACCAAAGGCACCGTGAGCCACACCGCGACATCCGCCCGCGGCCCGGCCGCAGCGCGACCGCCGGGCGGATGCGGTGCTCACCGCCTGCCACGTCGCCCACAACCCGCCGAAGGGCCCCCCGCAGAATCGGATCCGGCCCCTTCCCGATCCGACAGAGAGCCGCCCTCCGGCTGGCCGCCACCGCTGTCTCAGGCCCTCCGAGACGTTGGTGGGAACCAGCCGGACTGCCCGACGTACCGGGCTGCCGGGCTCGGCTGGCTGTCACCGCTGTCTCGCGGCCTTTGAGACGTTGGTGGGGGCCAGCCGGAGTGCCGGGCTGCCGGGCTCGGCTGGTTGTCACCGCTGTCTCGCGGCCTTTGAGACGTTGGTGGGGGCCAGCCGGAGTGCCGGACGTGCCGGGCTGCCGGGCGCGGCTGGTTGTCACCGCTGTCTCAGGCCCTCCGAGACGTTGGTGGGAACCAGCCGGACTGCCGGACGTGCCGGGCTGCCGGGCTGGCGGGTGCGGCTGGTTGTCACCGCTGTCTCGGGGGCTTTGAGACAGCGGTGACAACCAGCCGGGGGTGGGGGGTGGTTACGGGGCTGCGGTCAGCAACTTGGCGGTCTCTGCTGCCTGGGCGTGGGCCGAGCGGCGGGCGGCGTCGGCGTCGGCGGTGGCCAGGTTGGGGCGGAAGTGGACCGGGCTGATGTCGGTGACGCCGGCCCAGCGGAGCCAGTCCTCGAAGTAGGGGGCCTGGAAGTCGGCGCCGAACGTGGGCGGGCGCCCTGGCCCGTACACCGCACTGGTGTAGACGACCGCGGCGCGTTTGCCCCGCAGCAACCCGGTGTAGCCGCTCTCCGGGTCGAAGCCGAAGGCGAGGCCGGGCTGGCTGACGACGTCGATGAACTGCTTCAGGATGTACGGGACTCCGGCGTTCCACATGGGCACGCTGAACAGGTAGGTGTCGGCGGCGTCGAAGCGGCGGAACGTGGCGATGGCCGCGTCCCAGGCCCGGGCCGCGTCACCGGAGGGCTGCCGGCCGGCGAAGACGGTCATCTTCGCGGCGACCGCGTCGGGACCAAACGGCGGTAGTGCCCCGTCCCACAGGTCCCACTCGTCGATGGATGCGTCGGGGTTCACCTCCCGGACGGTGTCGAGGAAGGTGCGGGCGACGGCCAGGGACTCGGAGTCGCGGCCGCGCGGGGAGGAGGAGATGTGCAGAAGCTTCACGGTGGTTCTCCCGTTGAGAAGTGAATGCGTGCGCACGCACATTCCTACTCCGTTGCGTGCGCACGCACAAGAATTCGGTAGGCTCCGGTGATGAGCGACACCGACGTGGCCGCGTGGGCGGCCCTGCTGCGGGTTCACGCCGCGGTGGTCCCGGCTCTCGACCGGGAGCTCCAGGCCGCCTGCTCACTGCCCCTCACCTGGTACGACGTTCTGCTCGAACTGAACTACGCACCCGAGCGGCGGCTCAGCATGGGCGAACTCGGCCAGCGGGCGGTGGTCAGCCGCACCCGGGTCAGCCGGGTCGTCGACGCCCTCGCCGAGGCCGGGCTCGTCACCCGGGAGAGCAACCCCGACGACCGGCGGTCCGCGTACGCGACACTCACCGACGCGGGACTGGAACGATTCCGGGCCGCCGGACCGGTCTACCTGGACGGGATCAGACGGCACTTCACCAGCCTGATCACGGCGGACGAGTCGCGTACGATCGCTGCTGCCCTGCAGAAAGTCCTCGACGCACGGTGACCGGCGTCTCCTACCGGGAGGTGCTGCGCAGCGGGCGGCTCGCCGGGGTGATCGCCGGCGACGCGGTCGGCAAACTCGGCGACGGCATGCTGTTCGTGGCGCTGCCGCTGCTCGCCCTCCAGATGCACGGGAGCCTGCGCCCCGCCGCCGCCGTCTCGATCATCATCTCCGCGCCGTACGTGGTGGCCATGGCACTGTCGCTGTACTTCGGCGCCGGCCGCCGACGGTTCCGGGCCCGGCTCGTCGTCGGCGCCGACGGGATCCTGCGTGCGGTCACGTTCGCGGTGTGCGGGCTGCTCGCCGACAGTGGCCGGATCGCGTTCGCCCCGCTGATCGTGGTGCTGGCCGCCGGATCCGCGCTGCGCCTGATGTCGGCGAGCGGGCGACGGCTGCTGGCCACCGGCATGGCCGGCGAACGGGCCCGGCTGTCGGTGAACGGCCTGCTCGGCACCTCCGACAGCCTCGCCATGTACGTCGTCGGCCCAGCCGTCGGCGGGGTGCTGGCCGCGGTCACCCGGCCCGGGATCGCCGTCGCCGTCGGCGGATGCGCCTACCTGTCCCTGATCGTGTGCGCCACGCTGGCCCGCAGCGCCGCCGCCGACCCGGCCGCACCGACCCGATCCGGGTGGTCGGTGCTGCGCCGCAACACCGTCGCCTACCGGCTGCTCGTGGTGGACTTCCTGTTCAACCTGTTCTACGGGCCGGTCGAGGTGGCGCTGCCGCTGCTCGTGACCGGTGACCTCGGGGCCGGGGCCGGTGCGCTCGGCACCCTCTGGACCTGCTTCGGCGCGGGCGCGCTCGGCGGTGCGGTGCTGACCGGACGGCTGCAACGGTTCCGTCCACAGGCGACGGTCGTGGTCATCATCGGCGGGTGGGCGGTCGCGATGGTGCTGCTGGCCTTCGCGCCCACGGTTCCGGTCGCGGCGGCGGCACTGATCGTCGGCGGGGTCCTGTACGGTCCGTTCCTCGCCGTCGCCTACACCCTCCTTCAGGACAACCTGGAGGAAGCGGACCAGCAGCCGGTGCTCACCATCTACGCCGCCGGGATCGCCCTGGCGGCGCCACTCGGTCTCGGGGTGGGTGGGCCCGTGGTGACGCTCCTCGGCGCCCGCGGCGGAGTGTTCGCGTCGGCGCTGGTCACGGCCGTCCTCGCCCCGGCCGTGTGGTGGTGGATCCGCCCCCGGTCGTCCTGAATATCTTGCGGGGAGCCGGTCGCTCTTGTGCGGCGTGGCTGTCCCCTCGCGTCTGCCGACGGGATCCGTTCGCTTCTGCGGACCGGTCCCTTCGCCTCGGCGGACCGGTCCCTTCGCCTCGGCGGACCGGTCCCTTCGCCTTGGCGGACCGGTCCCTTCGCCTTGGCGGACCGGTCCCTTCGCTTTTGCGAACCGGTCCCTTCGCTTCTGCGGACGGATTCCTTCGCCTCGGCGGACGGGATGCCGGCGACGGTGGGGTCGCACAGAGCGCGATTGTGTGTCCGGGCCGTCGTGATAGCGACGATGAACGACCACGAATGGCCGATTGTGTGTTCCTGTCCCGCTCCAGACGAGGGTGAGAGCACACGTTCGCTGATTGTGTGATCTGAGCGAGGGTGGCCCACCTGTTCGCTTGCGGGGGATTCGAGTGAGGGTGGCGCACCCGTTCGCTGGCGGGGTGATTCCGTCGGCATGTCGGCACGGGTTCGAGGGGGATGGCGGCGCGGGGAGGGGCGGTTTTGGGGACGGATTATCGGTGGTGGGCGGGAGTAAGGTGAGCGACGAGACGGCTGTCGTCGATGCGGCTGTCCTGATGCGACCGGGAACCACGGAGAGCGTCGACCCGCGCCCCCAGCCCGGCGGCCGCGCTGGAGGGTGGGAGTGGGCAGCCTCTCGCGTGGTGGCTGCGGGACTGTCGGCGTTGGGCGGGACGGCTCCGGGCGTACCGGGAAAGGGGTGATGGTGGATCCCACCTCGAGTGACCGCCCGACGATGGCCGAGATCGCACATGCCGCGGGGGTTTCTCTCGCCACCGTGTCGAAGGTGTGGAACGGGCGCGCCGACGTCTCCGACCGCACCCGGGACCGGGTCGAGGAGCTGTTGCGGGTTCATGGCTACCGGGGCCGGCGGCAGTGGCACACCGAGGCGGCGGGCACCGTCGACGTGATCTTCTCGGAGATCGACTGCGCGTGGGAGGGCGAGCATCTGCGCGGCATCGAGGCGGCCGCGCACGAGGCCGGGGCCCGGGTCGTGGTGTCGTCGCTGGACCGTGGGGAGACGGCGCGGCGGCAGCTGCTGCAGCGGTTGCGGGCCGGGCGCACCGACGGGGCGATCCTCGCGACGATGACCGCCGCCGGGCCGCTGGTGGCCGCATTGAACAGGCTGAATGTTCCGGTGGTGGCGCTCGATCCGCTGCGCGCGCCGGCCGGGGATCTGCTGAGTGTGGATGCCGCGAACTTCGCCGGGGCGCGGGCGGCCACCGCGCATCTGCTGGAGCTGGGGCATCGGCGGATCGGGCTGGTCGCCGGGCTGGACCAGTTGCTGTGCAGCCGGGCGCGGCTGGACGGGTTCCTGGCCGCGCACGACGAGGCCGGGGTTCCGCCGGATCTCGATCTGGTCGAGCACGGTGAGTTCGACTTCCCGTCCGGGATCGCCGCGGGTGGCCGCCTGCTGGACCGCAGTGTTCCGCCGACGGCGGTGTTCGCGATGAGCGACTACATGGCGATCGGGGTGTATGAGGCTGCTCGGCTGCGCGGAGTGTCCGTTCCTGATCAGTTGAGTGTGGTCGGGTTCGACGATCTGCCGGGGGCGCGCTGGGCGGCGCCGCCGCTGACCACCGTCCGGCAGCCGTTGCGGGAGATGGGCGCGCTCGCCGTCCGCACGGCGCTCGGCCTGGCTGGGGGCGGGGTACTCGACACCCAACTGGTGGTCCGGGAGAGCACCGCGCCGATCTGACGCCGGCGGGCGCGGGCAGGAGAGAGCCGCGAGGCGGGAACGGCTGCGGGGCCCGCGGCGCGGGCACGGGCGAGGGCCGACGGAGCGTGAGTCGCGGGCGGGGCGTGAAGCGAGGGCGGGGCGCGAAGCGAGGGCGAGGCGCGAAGCGAGGGCGAGGCGCGGGCCGGGGGTGAAGCGCGGGCGGGAGCGGGGGAGAAGCGAAACGAGAGCGGAGTGAGAGAGCGATCCGCCATGCTGGACGGACATCGCACCCGAGGGAGCGGTGGGGGCCGGCCCGCTGCCCACGGGGACCCTTCGCATGACCGGTGGCCGAGCAGGTGGGGACCCGCTCGCGTAACGCGCAACGGCCCGGGACTGTGTTGAGGGTGGCAGGCCGGTCCGCCCCACCGCCGCAGACGCGACGAGCCCGGCGCGAGCGCGCCGACGAGCCGGGCCACCGCAAGCGCACGACGACCCGGTGCCCGCCGCAGGCGCGCGACGAGCGGGGCCCACCGAAGGCGACGAGCGGGGCCCACCGAAGGCGTCGTAAGGGCTACGCTGAGCGACCGTGCGCTACCGCATCCTCGGTCCCCTCTCCATCATGGACGGTGAACGGCAGGTGACGGCCGGACGGGACCGGGCCGTGCTCGCGACCCTGCTGCTGCGCCCGAACCGGATCGTCGCGCTCCGCGAACTGGCCGAGGCGGTCTGGGGCCCGCAGCCGCCCGCGACCGCCCGCAACCAGTTGCAGAACTGCGTGTCCCGGCTGCGGCGGGTGCTGCCGGCCGACGCGATTCTCACCGATCCGGCCGGCTACGGGATCCAGGCCGGACCGGACGATCTGGACAGTGTGGTCTTCCGGCGGCTCGTCGCGGCGGCGCGGGCCTTTTCCGACGAGGCGGCCGCGCGGACGGCGTACCGTAGGGCTCTGGGTCTGTGGCGCGGCGAAGCCTGCGCCGGCATCGACGCGCCGGCCGTGCGGCAGGCCGCCGCGACGCTCGACGAGGAGCACACGCTCGCCGTCGAGGACTGGATGGATCTGGAGCTGGCCGACGGGCACGCCGAGGAACTGGTGGCCGAGCTGGCGTCGCTGGTCGAACGGTTCCCGCTGCGGGAACGGCTGCGCGGCCGGCTGATGCTGGCGCTGCACGGCGCCGGACGGCAGGACGACGCGCTCGCCGAGTTCCATCGGGCCGCCGGCACTCTGCGTGATGAGCTGGGCATGGAGCCCGGGGAGGAACTACGGGCGGCACACCGGGAGGTCCTGTCCGGCGCGCCTTCCGGCGCTCACCGTCCGATTCGATGCCTTCCCCGTACGGTCGTCGACTTCACCGGCCGACATGAGGTGGTGACGCGTCTTCGAACCGTGGTCCGGGCCGGCGATCCGGCGGTGGTGGCGGTCGACGGGATGGCCGGTTCCGGCAAGACCACCCTGGCCCTGCACCTGGCGCTGCTGGCCGGCGACCGCTACCCCGACGCGCACCTCTTCGTCGACCTGCACGGTCACAGCGAGCAGGCCCCGGCCGAACCGTCCGCGGCCCTGCACATGCTGCTGCGCCAGCTGGGCCTGCCCGCCGACGCCATCCCCGCCGATCCCGCCGGCCGGGCCGCCCGGTGGCGGGCCGAGGCCGCCCGTCGCCGGCTGCTCGTCGTGCTCGACAACGCCGCCTCGATCGCGCAGATCGCCGGCCTGCTGCCCGGTACCCCCGGCAGCCTGACCGTGGTGACCAGCCGCCGGCGGCTGCCCGGTCTGGCCGGCGCGCACCGGGAGTCGCTGCCACTGCTCGCCACCGGGGAGGCGGTCGCGCTGCTGGCCCGGATCGCCGGTGACCGGGTGCATGCGGAGCCGGCGGCGGCCATCGAGGTGGTGCGGCGTTGTGGTGGTCTGCCGTTGGCGGTCCGGCTGGCCGGGTCACGGCTCGCGCACCGGCCGCGCTGGCGGGTCGCCGACCTGCTGGCCCGGCTGACCACGGCGGCGCTCCCCGAACTGGCCGTGGAGAACCGCACCGTGATCGGCGCGTTCGCGCTGTCCTACCAGGATCTCACCGAGCCGGCGCAGCGGTTGTTCCGGCTGCTCGGCGCACATCCGGGCACGACCGTCGACGCGCTCGCGGCGGCCGCCCTCACCGGGCTGTCGCTTTCCGAGGCGACCACGCTGCTCGCCGAACTGGCCGACGCCCGTCTCGTCGACGAGCCGGAACCGGGCGTCCACCGCCTGCACGAGTTGCTGCGCGAGTACGCGGCCGCGCTGCCCGGCCCGACCGGTGCCGCCGTGCTGGGGGTGCTCAATCTGGAGACGCACGTGCTGATGGCGACGATGACCGAGTCGTACCGGACGTTCGTCGAGCGTGACCTGGAGGCGATGCCGCTGCTGCGCCCCGACCTGGTCCGGGCGGTCGGTGACCCGGTGGCCCGGCTGGAACGCATCCGCGGCGACCTGGTGCGGTACCTCGACGCGGCGGTCCGGTCCGGGCAGTGCCAGTACGCCTGGTGGATCCCGCGGGCCGCCTGGTACGCCCTCTACTACCGCGGCTGGAACGACGACGTCGCCACCCTCAACGACCGCGGGCTCGCCGCCGCCCGGGAGCACGGTGACGAGGAGGCGGTGGCGCAGATGTCCAACCTGGTCGCCTCGTCCCACTACCGGGCCGGGTCGTACGGACTGGCGCTGCACCACCTGCGCCTGGGCATCGAGATCCGGCAGCGGCAGCGGAACCTGCGGGCCCTGTCGGTGCTCACCGGTAACCTCGCCGCCCTGCACATCGCCATGGAGCGGTTCTCCGAGGCGGTGGAGGCGGGGCTCGAGTGTCTGCGGCTGCGCAGTCTCGCCCGGATGCGGGTCGGCCCACCGGTCACCCTGCAGATGTCGATCGCCTACCAGCGGCTCGGCCGGTGGCGGGAGGCGCTGCGGATGGACCGGCTCGGGCTGCTCGGTGCGCTGCGCCCGGGTGACGAGCATCTGCGGGCCGGGTCCCTGGTCGGCATCCAGCGCAGCCGGCGGGCGCTCGGCGAGATCACCCCGCAGGTTGCCGAACGTTATCTGGGGGTGGCGCTGCGACTGGCGCTGCGCCAGGGGCTGACCCTGTTCGAGGCGGAGACCCGGATGGAGATCGGCAACGTCCTCACCGAGCAGGACCGGTACGGGGAGGCTCTGGACCAGCATCGGCGGGCGCTCGACGTGGCCCGGCGGGCCGGTGAGGTCAACTACGAGGCGGACTTCCGGCACGACTACGCGACCACGCTGCTGCGCTCCGGGGACGTGGCGGCCGCGCGGGCGGAGTACGAACGGTCGCTGGCCGTGGCGCGGAAGCGGGGGCAGCCGTACGCGGTGGCCCGGGCCACGGCGGGTCTCGCCGGATGTAGTTGACAAACCCGCTTAAACTGGACCTTATGGACGATCCGCCGATTGTCGAGCTGCGCGTACACGGGGTCGGTGGCACGTCCCCGGCCGCTCTGCTGGGCACCCCGGTCTACCGGCAGGTGTGGGGCGACCGGATCGCGGGCTTCTACGCCGCCGCCACACCACGCCGGGGCCGCAACGTCGAGGCGTACTGCTGGGGCGGCATGACCTCGCGCAGCAGCTCCCGCGTCCTGTGGCTGCTGCTGTTCCCGTTCATGCTGGTCAACGTCGCGGGCTGGACCTGCTCGGCGCGGATCCGCCGGGACCGGTGGATGTTCGCGGTGCACCGGGCGTGCGCGCGGCTGACCGCGCTGGCGGTCACCCTGAACCTCCTGCTGATCGGCGCGATGGCCGCCGTCGACGTGTGGGCGTACCAGTTCTGCGGCCAGGACCTGCCCGGGTCGGCACTGTGGATCAAACGGGTGCTCCACGCACCGGCGCATCATCCGGATCCCGGCCGACGGGTCGTCATCGGTGCCGGTCTGGTGCTCGCCAATCTGCTGGTGATCGCGTTGCTGGCGCAGCGGACGCGCAGTCGCTACGAGGACGTCTCGCCGGTCGGTGCGCCGGCCCGGACCCCGATGCGGATCAGCGCGGCCGCCCTGCCGGACGGCGTCGCCGACCCGCGGTTCTACGACGGTCAGGCCAGCGTCCGGCGGCTCGCCGGCCTGCACCTGGGCGCCGGGCTGGCGTGGCTGGCCCTGTTCCTGGCGTTCGTCGGCGGTGGTGGCCGGTTGCACGTCGCGGTGGTGCCACCGGCCGTGGTTCTCGCCGTCGTGCTGGTGCTGGTCGCGTGCGAGTCGGCCGGGGAGCGGCTGGTGTATCCGCTGATCGTGGTCGCCGCCGTGGTGGCCGCCGGGGTCGCCGGATGGGTGTGGATCGGGGCGCCGATCGGTGCGGTCACCGGTCACCTGCCGGGCATGCTGCAGGTGGTACGGGCGACCTTCGGCCTGATCCTCGTCCTGGCCGTCGCGCGGGTGCTGCTCATGCCGGTGATCGTGCTGCTGCGAGTGCTCGGTGTCCGGCGCGGCGCGGACCGGGGCCCCGGCGTCCGGGTGCTCCGGAAGTGGCATGTGGCGCCGTTCGTGGTGGCCGTGCTCAGCCTCGTCAGCATCAACGCCGTCGGACTGGGCTTACTGATCGCCATCGGTAAGGGGCTCGGATCGGTGAAGTGGACCGCCGTCGGTCCGGTGGGCGCCGACCGGCTGGCGATGTTCCCGTTCCTGCCTGCGGCGACCCCGTGGCTCACGCTGGTCCCCGGAGCGGTGCTGGCGGTGTTTCTGCTGGTCGAGGCGGTGCGGTGGGCATTGGCCGGTCGTGGCGGTCTGACCGGGCCGATCATCGCGGAGTTCGCCGGGCGCGCCGACGCCGGACCGCCGCCACAGCCGCCCTGGGACACGTGGCGCCGCAGCGCCCTGCCGACGCATCCCGGCCAGTCGGCGGAATGCCGGGAACGGGGGTGGGAATGGGTCCGCACGATCGCCCGGGCCCGGCGGATGGCCGGCTTCCCCTCGGGCGCCCGCTACCTGACGGCCGGCATCGTGGTGAGCGTCCTGCTGGTCCCGGCGCTGTATCTGGCCTCCGGGGCCCGGCGCGCCCCGGAAAGTCTGACGGACGCCGACGACACGGCCGTCTGGCTCGCCGTGATGATCCCGGTAGCCGGGGTGCTGATGCTACGACTGGGCTGGCAGCGCCCCGGCGCACGCCGGTGGCTCGGCGTGCTGTGGGACGTCGGCACGTTCTGGCCGCGGGCCTTCCACCCGTTCGCCCCGCCCTGCTACGCCGAGCGGGCCGTCCCCGATCTCCAGCGCCGCATCCGCTGGCTGCACGACAACGGTGCCCGGGTGCTGCTCGTCGGGCACAGTCAGGGCAGTGTCCTGGCCGCGGCCGCCCTGGCCCAGCAACGCGACACCGCCGACACGGTGCTGGTCACCTTCGGTTCACCGCTGAGCACCCTGTACGGGTGGGGGTTTCCCGCCTGGATCAATCGCGACCTGTACGACCGGGTCAAGGGGCACTGGGTCAACTACTCGTACCGCACCGACTACATCGGCGGTCCGATCGGGGACGGCGAGGTCGACGTTCCGCTACCGGATCCGGGGACGTCCTGGTACCTGTGCGGTGAGCCGCTGCCGCCGCTGCGCCGCCACACCGGCTACTGGTCCGACGACGCCATGTGGGAGCGCATCGACAAGGTGGCGGCCGCACCCCGCGCCGACATCCCGGTCCTGTTCTGACTCCGGCGCCGCCGTTTCAGGCACTCGCCAGGGCCGGGGTGCTCTCGACGGGTGCCGCCGCCCGGCCCGGCACCAGCAGTGACACCCCGAACGCCGCCGCACTCGCGCCCGCCAGCATCAGGAACGCCATCGTGTAGCCGGTCTCCGCGGGCAGGCCGTGCGGGCCCGGGTGGGCGGTGACGATCGCGCTGACCAGAGCCGTGCCGATCGACGCGCCGATCGTGCGGATGTTGGTGTTCATGCCGCTCGCCGCACCGGTCTGGTGCCGCGGGACGCTCTGCACGATCAGGTTGATCATCGATGAGTAGATCAGGCCGAGACCGATCCCGAACACCGCCGCCGCCAGCGCGACCGTCCATTTCTGATCATGTGCCAGGGCCAGCGTGAGGCAGGCCAGGGTGCCCATCGCCGAACCCCACAGCAGCTGCGCCTTGTTGCTCACCCACCGGGTCAGCGGACCGCTCAGCGACCCGAAGACCGCCATCGCCACCAGCATCGGCGCCATCAGCAGGCCGGCGCCGGTCACGGTCGCGCCGAAGCCGTACCCGGAGACCGCCGGCACCTGCATCAGCTGCGGCAGGAACGCGAACACCCCGAACATCGCGGCCCCGAACAGCATCGCCGCCAGGTTGGTGGTCCAGACCGCGGGCAGCCGCATCATCCGCATGTCGATCAACGGCTCCGCGGCGCGCAACTCGGCCGCCATCCATCCGGCCAGCAGGACCACGGCCAGGGCGAACAACGCGATCGTACGCCCGGAGCCCCATCCCCAGACGGCGCCCTTGCTCAGCGGCAGCAGCAGTGCGACGAGCCAGCCGGCCAGCAGGAACGCCGACAGGATGTTGATCCGCCCCGGGCTGCGCACCGGTGACGCGGGGACGACCCGCCAGGCCACGGCGCCGACGACGGTCACCACCGCCATCGGGATCCAGAACAGCCAGCGCCAGTCGAGGAGCCCGACGATCGGGCCGGCCAGCACGATGCCGACGCCGCTGCCGGTGGCGATGACCGCGGCCATGGTGCCGATCGCGGACGCCACCCGGTCCGGCGGGAACTCGTCCCGGATGATCCCGAACGAGACGGGGAAGACGGCGGCGCCCAGCCCCTGGAGCACGCGGGCGCCGATCAGCACGCCGATGGTCGGGGCGAGCGCGGCGACCAGACAGCCGAGGGCGATGGCGGCGAGCGCGACCAGCAGGGTGCGGTCCTTGCCGATGATGTCGGCGACCCGGCCCATCAGCGGGGTGGCCACCGAGGCGGCCAGCAACCAGGCGGTGAGCACCCAGGTGACCGTGCCGGTGGAGGTGTGCAGGTCCTGCTGGATGGTCGGCAGCACCGGGGTGAGCAGGCTCTGCATCAGCGCGAACGCGGCAGCGGCCGCGGCCAGAACCGCGAAGGTCGCCCGTGGTGTGGCCTGATAAAGTCGAGGCATGCCTCCACATTACCGGAGGCATGCCTCCGCTACACAAGGGATATTCGGATGACCGAGACGCCGATCACCGTGCGCCGGCCCCAGCGAGCCGACGCACGGCGCAACTTCGACGCCCTCCTCGCCGCCGCCCGCGACGCGTTCGCCGCCAACGGCGCCGACACGTCGCTGGAGGAGATCGCGAAGAAGGCCGGCGTCGGCGTCGGCACCCTCTACCGCAACTTCCCGACCCGGCAGGACCTGATCGAGGCGGTGTACGTGGAGGAGGTCACCCGCCTCAGCGAAGCCGCCGAGGCCGTCGCCGGCCGGCCGCCGTGGGAGGCACTGCGCGCCTGGCTGGAGCGTTTCGTGGACTACGTGGCCACCAAGCGCGCCATCATCGACCTGCTCAACCGCGATTCGGAGATGTTCGGCGCCTGCCGCGCACTGATGTATGCGGCCGGTGAGCCCCTGTTCGCCCGAGCCCAGCAGGCCGGCGAGGTACGCCCCGACGCCGCCTTCGACGACGTCCTGCGCCTGGTCTCCGGCCTGAGCTCGGCCGCCTTCGTCGACGACGCCCAGCGCCACCGCGTCCTCGACATCGCCCTCGACGGCCTCCGCACCCACCGCTGACAACACCCCGAGACGACCCGGCCGACTGCCTCCGCTGTCAGCGCCCGAGACGAACCGGCCGACTGCCGCCGCTGACCGCGGCCGAGACGGACCCGGCTGGCTCTCACCGCTGTCAAAAGCGTGCTGAGACAGCGGTGAGAGCCAGCCGGTAGGGACGGCGACGGCCCGGCACCCGCAGCGGGGCACCGGGCCGGACCGTGACGGTCACTTGGTGAGCGGCGCCAGCTTCGGGTCGTCGGCGTACGCCTCGGCGGCGGAGTCCTTGGTGACGATGACCGGCGGCAGCAGGTACGCGGGCACGACCTTGACCCCGTTGTCGTACGACTTGGTGTCGTTGACCTGCGGCGTGGCACCGGTCTGCAGCGTCTTGACCATGTTGATGGTCTCGGCGACGAGCTTGCGGGTGTCCTTGTTGATCGTCGAGTACTGCTCACCCGCCATGATCGACCGCACCGACTCCACCTCGGAGTCCTGTCCGGTGACGACCGGGATCGGCTTGCCGGCGCCCTTCACCGAGGTGATGATCGCGCGGGCCAGGGTGTCGTTGGGCGACAGCACGCCGTCCAGGGTCTTGCTGCCGTAGGTGGAGGTGAGCAGCGCGTCCATCCGGCTCTGCGCGTTCTCCGCCTTCCAGCCCTGCGTCGCGGTCTGCTTCACCTCGGTCTGCCCCGACCCGACGATCACGTCACCGGAGTCGATGGCCGGCTTCAGCACCTCCATGGCGCCGTTGAAGAACACCCCGGAGTTGTTGTCGTCGGGCGAGCCGGAGAACAGCTCGATCGTCCACGGCCCGGTCGCCTTCTTGGCCTTCATGCCGTCCAGCAGCGCCTGACCCTGCAGCTGGCCGACCTTGAAGTTGTCGAAGGCGATGTAGTAGTCGATGTTCGGCGTGTTGGTGATCAGCCGGTCGTAGGCGATGACCAGGGCGCCGGACTGTTTGGCCTGCTCGACCTGGGTGGACAGCTGCGCGGCGTCGGTCGCGCCGATCACGATGACCTTCGCACCCTTGGTCACCATCGCGGTGATCTGGGCCTGCTGGTCGGCGACGGTGGTGGAGGCACCGGCGTACTGGACGTCGGACTGGAACCCGGCCTCCTTGAGCCCGTTGGTGAACAGGTCACCGGCGAGCACCCAGTTCTCCGAGGTCTTCGACGGCAGCGCCACACCGATCAGCGCGTCCTTCGCGAACCCGGCGGCCGGCGCTCCGGACGAGCCGCCGGCGGGGGTGGAGCCTTCCCGGTCGTTGTTGCAGCCGGCGGCCACCATGACCGCGGCAACACCTACGGCAAGGACCTTTACCAGAGTTGTACGCATCGAACAGCTCACTTTCTCGCAAGGGAACCGGTGGGGCTGGGTGCCGGGGGAGCGGCGGGGGCGGGCGGATCCTCGCGACGGAACCGCCGCGTGAGCGAACCGATGATCGAGAAGCGGCCCTGTTTCTTGTTGTAGACGTCGAGCGCGACGGCGCCGAGCAGGAACAGGCCCTTGATGATCTGGACCATGTCGGCGCCGGTGCCGATGAGCTGAAGCCCGTTGTTGAGCACGGCCATGACCAGGCCGCCGACGATGGAGCCGCTGACCGTGCCGAGACCGCCGGAGACGGCCGCGCCACCGATGAAGACGGCCGCGATGGCGTCGAGTTCCCAGCTGAGACCGTCCTGCGGGCCGGAGGCCGTGGACCGGGCCACGAAGATCATTCCGGCGAGCGCAGCGAGCACACCCATGTTGGTCATCACCAGGAAGTTCACCCGGCGCAGCTGGACACCGGAGAGTTCGGCGGCGCGGGCGTTGCCACCGACGGCGTAGATGTGGCGGCCGCCCGCGGTGTTGCGGGTGTAGAAGGAGTAGGCGATCACCAGGATGGCGAGGATGATGCCGGAGACCGGGAAGCTGGTGCCGACCCGTCCACCGGCGAACCGCAGCGTGGCGAAGACGATGACGCCGAGCATGATCGCCAGCCGTAGCACCGAGATCCACACCGGAGCGGGCTCGGCGCCCTCCATCTGCGAGCGGACCCGCCGGGATTGCCACTCCCGCCACGCCACCGCGGCGCACAGCAGCAGACCGAGCAGCAGGGTCAGGTTGTTGTAGCCGGTCTCCGGGCCGAACTCGGGCAGGTATCCGGCGCCGATGGTCCGGAACCCCTGGGGAACCGGGACGGTGTCGGCGTTACCGATGTACTGGTTGCCGCCACGGAACAGCAGCATGCCGGCGAGCGTGACGATGAACGCCGGCACGCCGATGTAGGCGACCCAGAAGCCCTGCCAGGCGCCGATCAGGGCGCCGACCGCCAGCCCGAGGACGATGCCGGCCGGCCACGGAACGTCGTATTCCTGCATGGCCTTGGCCACGACGATGCCGACGAACGCGGCCACCGAGCCCACCGACAGGTCGATGTGACCGGCGACGATCACCATGAGCATGCCGATGGACAGGATCGAGATGTACGCGTACTGCTGGGTGAGCGCGATCAGGTTGCCCGAGGTGAGGGTCAGCCCGTTCGTGGCGATCTGGAAGTACACGATGATCGCCAGCAGCGTGAAGATCATCCCGAACTGGCGGGCGTTGGAGGTCGTACCCCCGAAGAGGTTCTTCTGCAGGTCTCGTATGCGGCTCATGCGTTGCTCCGGGTCGAGGTCATCCGCTTCATCAGGAGTTCCGGGTCGGCGTCGCGCCGGGCGACCTCACCGGTGATCGTGCCCTCGGCGACCGTGTAGATCCGGTCGCAGAGGCCGATCAGTTCGGGCAGCTCGCTGGAGATCAGCACGACGCCTCTGCCCTCGTCGGCGAGCCGCTGGATGATCCCGTAGATCTCGTACTTGGCGCCGACGTCGATGCCCCGGGTCGGCTCGTCGAGGATCAGCAGGTCCGGATCGGTGAACATCCACTTCGCGAGGACGACCTTCTGCTGGTTGCCGCCGGAGAGCCGGGTGACCGGCTCGTCCACGGTCGGCGTCTTGATCCGCAGGCTGCGCCGGTAGCTCTCCGCCTCGTGGTACTGGGCGGCCTCGTCCAGCACCCCGCGCCGGGTGATCTTCGACAGCTTCGCGGCCACCACCGAGGTCTTGATGTCGTCGAGCAGGTTCAGACCGATCGCCTTGCGGTCCTCGCTCACATAGGCGAGACCGTTCCTGATCGCGTCGGCGACCGTCCTGATGTCCACCTCACGACCGTCTTTGAAGATCTTTCCCCCGAGGTGTACGCCGTACGAGCGCCCGAAGACACTCATCGCCAGCTCGGTGCGCCCCGCGCCCATCAGACCGGCGAACCCGACGATCTCCCCACGCCGGACCGTGAAGCGGGAGTTCTTGCACACCAGCCGCTCCGCCGAGATCGGATGCCGCACCGTCCAGTCGCGTACCTCGAAGAACACCTCGCCGATGTTCGGCTCGTGCTCGGGGAACCGGCTCTGCAGGTCACGGCCGACCATCCCGCGTACGATCCGGTCCTCGTCGACGTCTCCGCCGGCGACCGTGATCGTCTCGATGGTGCGCCCGTCCCGCAGGATGGTGATCGCGTCGGCGACCGCCTCCACCTCGTTGAGTTTGTGCGAGATCATGATCGAGGTGATGCCGCGCTCCTTGAAGCCGCGCAGCAGGTCGAGCAGGTGCCGGGAGTCGTTCTCGTTGAGCGCGGCCGTCGGCTCGTCCAGGATCAGCAGCTTGACGTCCTTGGCGAAGGCCTTGGCGATCTCGACGAGCTGCTGCTTGCCGACGCCGATGTCCTTGACCAGGGTGTCCGGATCCTCCCGCAGCCCGACCAGGTTCATCAGCTCGATCGCCCGGTGGTTGGCCGCCTTCCAGTCGATGCGGCCCCATCGGCGCGGCTCGTTGCCGAGGAAGATGTTCTCGGTGATCGACATGCCCGGGACCAGCGCCAGCTCCTGGTGGATGATCACGATGCCGGCGTGCTCACTGGCCCGGATGTCGCCGAACCGGCACTCCTGTCCCTGGTAGACGATCTCGCCGGAGTACGTCCCGTGCGGGTGCACGCCGCTGAGCACCTTCATCAGCGTCGACTTGCCCGCACCGTTCTCTCCGCAGATGGCGTGGATCTGGCCGGACTCGACCACCAGGCTCACATCGGACAGTGCCCGGACCCCGGGGAACTCCTTGGTGATCGACCGCATCTCCAGCAGCGCGTTGCCCACGTGTACCCCCGGTACAGCCGAAAAGATCAACTTCAGTGAAGCCGATGTTTCCGCACTGTAAATCTCCCGGGCAGTTCCCGCTATCCGGGCAAGGCCTTTCCTGGTTCCGGAACTTGATCACAAACAGGAAACGGCCCGGTCACCGGGCATGCCGCCAGGGGTGCGGCCGGCGGCACCGGTACGGTCCACCGGCCGCGCACCCCTGGCGCCACAGCGCGGGTCAGCGGTTCAGGAAGTCCTCGCCGAGCTGGGCGCGCAGCCTCTCCAGAGCACGGGCGTTGCGCATCTTCACCGCCGACACCGACAGGCCCAGGATGGCGGCCACCGTTTCGACACTGTGGTCCTCGGCGTGCCGCAGCACCAGCACCGCACGATCACGCACGTCCAGACGGGCCAGCGCGTCCACCAGGGTGACCCGCAACTCCGGCGCCCCCGTGGTGCCGGCATCGGGGCGGTCCGGCAGGTCGGCCAGCACGATCTCGGAGCCGCTGTGCCGCCGCTGCTGATCGAAGACCACGTTCATCAGGACCCGGCGGCTGTACGCCTCCACACTCGCGCTCGTGCGGACGCGGTCCCAGGACGCGTACATCTTGGCGAGGGTGTGCTGGGTGAGGTCCTGGGCGAGATGCCAGTCCCGGCACATCAGATAGGCACTGCGGCGCAGCCGGGTGCCGGCCGCCTCGACGAAGGCCGTGAACTCCTGGTCGCGGGCCTCCTTCGTGCGCCGCCGTGCCCGGCTCCACACGGCCGGGCCCGGTGCCACGGTGGAGGTGTCCGTCACCGGAGCCCTCCGACCGGGGCGTCCGTCGGGCAGCGGTGACCGAGGATCTGCGCGACACCCGGCATCGCCGCGAACCGCGCGCGCAGCGCGGCATCGTGCTCCGGATCGGTCAGCCGCAGCCGGAACGACTCCGGGAGGTCGTCGGCGTTGATCGCCGCGACGAAGTCCGGGCTGTCCGCCCACAGGGTCGCGAACCGCTGGTAGGCCTCCGCACGGCTTTCGAAGACCACCGCGTCCACCCGGGCGTCGTCGCGCACCGCGGCCGCCACCGCGTCACGCTGCCGGTCGGTCGCCTCGGTGGCGAGGAAGACGGCCAGATCGGTGGCGTGGTCCTCGACCGGCGACTGCGAACACGACGGGGCCGACACCGGCACCATCGCGGCGGCGATCGTCACCGGAGGCGTCGCGGTCCGGTCCGCCGCACCCCACGGCAGGTTCGCCGCGGTCAGACCGCCGGCCGCCAGGACCAGGCCGGCCGCCACACCGGCCGCGACGAGGCGGTGCCGCCGACGGCGGATCCGGCCGCCCTCGGTGATGGCCGCCAGCGCCAGCTCACCGGGCGGCGCGCCCGGGTCGCCGGCGGTCGCCTGCTCGAACCGGTCCCGCAGATGTCCGTCCACAGTCGCTCTCCCTGATTCGTCGTTCGCTCTCTGCCGGGTATGACCGGGTGGGGCACGGATCCGGTCACATCACCACAGAATCCTCACGGGGAGTGGGGAACAGGCAGCGGACGGTGGTGGTGGCGGGCGAGGATGACGGGATGCTGGACACTGCGCGCCGCCACGAGTTCCGGGTCCTCGCCGCCGCGAAGCCGAGTCTGCCCGTCCTGCTGACCGCCGGTCGACTGGCCGGACGGCTGAGCCGGGTGCCCCGCATCGGATGGGTCACCGCCGACCCGGTGGTGGCCCGGCGCATCCTCAACGACCCCGCGCACTTCACCCTGCTCGGGGAGGGCGGCGTCGGACACCTGTGGGCTCAGGTGCTCGGCGACTGGGTGAACGAGATCTTCGACGGGCCCGGCCACCACCAGCTGCGGAAACGGACCCGGGACCTGTTCACCGACGACAACGCCCAGCAGCTCACCGACCGGGTGGTCGGGCCGCGGCTCGCGGTGGCCGGGGCCGAGCTGGCCGCCGGCCGGGCCGTCGACGTCGCCGACCTCGCGCGGGTGCTCGTCGGGCGGATCGTCGCCGACCTGCTGCAACTGCGGGTGGCCGATCGCGACGACGCGTACCGGGAGATCTTCGCCGTCGGGGAGGAACTGGCCGCCCTCGCGCTCGGCACCACCACCTCCACCCGCCTCGCGCCGGAGACGATCGCGCGGGCCAAGGCGATCGTCGCCCGGCTCACCGTCAACGTGGCCGAGGCGTGGCGGACCGCGGCGCCGGAGACGGTCCTCGGCCGCTGCCGGGACCTGGGACTCGAACAGCGCCAGGCGGAGGGGCTGTCGACACTGCTCATGGTCGCGGGCACCGAGACGGCGGCGAGCGCGATGGCCCGTACCGTCGCGATCCTGCACGACACCGGTGCCCAGCACCGGCTCCGCGCCGAACCGGAGAGGCTGCCCGACGCGGTCCGGGAGGGTCTGCGGGTCACCTCGCCGGCACCGGTGATCGGCCGGGCGGTCGCCGCCGACGTCGACGTCGCGGGCCGGCGGCTGCGGGCGGGGGAGCGGGTGCTGATGCTGACCTGGACCGCCAACAACGCGGCCGGCGCCTTCGATCTGGACCGCGGCTACCAGCCGGACCAGCGGCAACTGTGGTTCGGGGCGGGCCGGCACCTGTGCCTGGGTGCGCCGGTCGCCCGCGCCGAGATCAGCGGCCTGCTCCGGACCCTGCTCGGCCCCGGCCGGGCCTGGCGCATCCACCAGCGCCGGTACCGCCGCAACGTGCTCATCCCCGCCTATGCCCACCTGCCGGTCCGCCTCGCCCGCCACTGAGGAACGCGGTCAGGGCGGCGATCCAGGCGTCGTGCCGCTCCAGGTGCGCGTCGTGCCCGGCGCCCGGGATGACCACCTGCGAGACATCGGGCCGCGACGCCAGCATGCGCCGCGCCTCCGGTTCCGCCATGGTCCCGTTCGCACCCCGCACCAGCAGGGTCGGCACCCGCACCGACGCCCACTCCGTCCACCTGGCGGTCTCGGCGACCGCGGCGATCGCCGCCCGCATCACCTCCGGCTCGAACCGCGGCCGCAGCCCGTCCGCGCACTCCTGGAGGTCACGGATCCACGCCCGGGCGATCGGCGTCGACCCGAGGAAGGCGGCCGCGGCCGGCACGTCGGCGAACGGCACCGGCCACGACGCGAACCAGTCACCGAGCTTCGCCGGGTAGTCCTCGCCGCCCTCCCCGCCGACCCCCGCCTCCAGCAGCACCAGCCGGCCGGCGAGGTGCGGATGCCAGGCGGCGGTCAGCATCGCGGTGTGCCCACCCATCGACTGACCGACCAGCGTCACCGGCCGGCCGCCGGCCAGCCGCTCCACGACCGCGGCGACGTCGTCGGCGTACGCCCGGCGGGACAGGTCGGGTGGGCGGCGCGTGGAGTGACCGTGCCCGCGCTGGTCCACCACGATCACCCGGTGCCCCGGCAGCAGCGCCGTGGCCGTCGGCCGCATCTCCTCCGCGCTGCCGGCCAGGCCGTGCAGCAGCACCACGACGTCGTCGCCGTGGCCGCCGTCGAGACACGACAGAACGGCGTCCGGGCGGTGCACTTCGACTCTTCTCACCGGCGCATTCAACCCCGGCCGTGTCACGGGGGCGTCATCCGTACTGTGGTTGACTGGCGTTCATGGTCCTGCGCGTGCCCTCGTCCGCCGAGGTGTCCCGGTGACCGCTGGGCCCACCTCGGCCACCCGGCCGCACAACCGCAAGCAGCTCATCGTCGAGGCCGCCGGACAGGTCTTCAGCGAGCGCGGCTACCACGCGGCCTCGATGGAGGAGATCGCCGCCGGGGTGGGGATCAGTGCGGCCGCGCTGTACCGGCACTTCCCGAACAAGTACGCGCTGTTCGCCGAGTGCGCCGACGTCCTGGTCGACCGGCTGGTCGCGGCCCTCGACGAGTGGCCGCCCGAGGCGGCGCTGCCCGACGTGCTGACCGCCCTGGCCCGGGTGACGGTCGCGCACCGGGCGTCCGGCGGGCTGTACCGGTGGGAGGCCCGCTACCTGGACCGCGACGACCGGCGGCTGCTGCGGGCCAAGTTCGGCCAGGTGGTGCGGCGGGTCACCGAGTCGGTGGCACGCGAGTTCCCGTTGCCCGACGCCGGCCTGCGGGCGGTGGCGGCCCTCGGGGCGATCGGGTCGATCACCATGCACCACACGTCGATCGCCCAGCGCCGGGTCGAGGAGATGCTGGTGGCGGCGGCGCTGCGGGTGGCGGCGACCGATCCGGCGTCCGCCGCGGGCAGCGCCGCGCTGGTCGAGTTGCCGGCCCGGCCGGTCCCGCGGACCCGCCGGGCCGAGATCCTCGCGGCGGCCGTCCCGCTGTTCGCCCGGGACGGCTTCGCCAACGTCACGAACGGGCAGATCGCCCAGGCGGTGGGCCTGGCCCCCTCGGCGATCTACCGGCACTATCCGGGCAAGGTCGACATCCTGGTGGCCGCGTGTCTCCAGGCGGCCGGGCTGCTCGCCCAGGCCGTCGACCGCAGCCTCCACCAGGCGAGCGACCCCCATCAGGCGGTGGTGGCGCTGACCGCGGCGTACGTCGCCTACAGCTTCGAACACAACGCGCTGACCAGCGTCGCCGAGGCCGAGATCGTGGGCCTGCCACCGGGCCTGCGCGGGCCGCTGATCCTCGCCCAGCGCGAGCACATCGCCGTCTGGGAACAGCAGTTGCGGCTGGCCCGCCCGGACCTCGACCGCCGCCGGGCCCGGTTGCTGGCACACGCCGGGTTCGGTGTGGTGGTCGAGGCCGGGCGGGCCCTGCGCTGGCGCGACACCCCCGCCCATCGGGACGCCGTCACCGCCCTGGTCCTCGGCGCCCTGACGGGCTGACCGGCCGCCGGTCGCGCGTCAGGTGCCGGCCCGGTTGCCGGTGGGGATGGTGATCGGGGTGTACGTCGGTGAGGTGCCGTTGTTGAGGAACAGCATCGCCAGACCGCGGATGAACCGGTCGAAGATCGAGAACGTGGTCGGGACGACCGGTGACAGGCCCTCGCGGAACGCGACGTACGCCGGCCAGCCGACCTCGATGACCGTCCGGGAGGCGTAGTCACGCGGCAGTCTCAGCCAGTCGCCGACCTCGTCGCCGAGCAGGTAGCGGGCGAACTCGCGCTGGAACCCGCGGGTGACACCCAGGTCGACCGCCGACGTCAGGCTGAGCAGGACGTCGGCCAGATCGATGCCCTCGGGTGTCGGCGCGAGCAGCGGAGTCAGCGCGTAGGCCGACTGTGCCTTCGCGGCCGCCCACGTCGCCGGGATGAAGTCGTCACGCACGCCCAGCAGGTGCAGGGCGACCTGCCACATGTGCAGGAAGGCCTCCTCCTCCGCGGCCGACATGCGGATGCCCCAGGACTTCAGCTTCCCGTGGACGAACGTGCCGAGACTGTGGAACGTGATCAGGATGTCGCCGTTGCTGATCGGGATGAAGTCCTGGTCGTCGGTGACCGCCCGCCAGTGCGACGACTGCGGCAGCAGATGCCGGACCGCGGCGTGGGTGAGCCGCGTCTTGTTCGACGTGACGACGAAGTGCCCGGTCGGCTGGAACGCGTCGGCGGCGCTCAGATCGTACCCATAGGTGAAGGTCTTGGCCGCGCGTGACTTCATCACCGCGCCGCCCTCGGACCAGTAGACGTTGCGGGCCTCGCGCGGGATGACCGTGCTCATGATGCCGCTGCCGAGACCGTAGAGCAGGAACAGATACATGCTCATGCGCTTGTTGAACCGGGCGGCCCGGTCCAGTTTCGTCGGGTCGGCCCAGGACGGCAGCCGGTTGTGTGCCTGCATCCACGTGGTCAGAGCCGCGGGGACGCCGGCGGGCAGCGCGTCGCCGTTGTTCACCCAGGACTCGAAGGCGGTGTTGACCGCCGGGATCCGCCCGTTCTCCAGGAGCGAGGCGAGCAGCGGGTCGGTCGCGTCGTCCCAGACGCCCCACGGGTCGGTGATCGTGTCGGTCGCCGCGATCGAACCGGTCGACGACCAGGCCCAGGCTCTCGCGGGGTCCACCGCGCCGGCCAGGCCGAGTGCGGCACCCAGCGTCAGAACGCCTCGTCTACTGAGATTCTGCATTCGCTTACCCACTTCCTGGACGGCCACGGTTGGGCCTCGAACACCGGCTCGTGGTGCGGCTACGAGCATGTTTCCAGGTTCTTCGGTGTGTGATTTCCCATTAACATAGCGGCCGCCTCGTCCATCGGCAAGGCTGAATGCCACAGGCAAACCGGCTGGCTCTCACCGCTGTCTCAACTGGCGTGAGACAGCGGTGAGAGCCAGCCGGGCTCGGCGGCGAGCCGGCGGCGGGCGCCGGTGAGAGCCGACCGGCCGGCCGGCTCTCACCGGCCGGCCGGGTCGGCGGTGAGGGCGGCGGGTGGCGGCGGTGAGCCGGGCGGACGGGTGGGTCAGCGGGAGAGGGCCGGGGTGGTGGTGCGGCGGAGCGTCGTCGCGGCGACCGCGGCGACCGCGAGCAGGACCAGGACGGTGATCATGGCGGCGCGCAGGCCGTAGTGCTCGCCGAGGAAGCCCAGTGCCGGCGGGCCGACCAGGAACGCCACGTAACCGGCCGTGGCGACGAGCGAGACCCGGGCGGTCGGATGGTCGCCCGAGTCGCCCGCGGCCGACAGTGCGACCGGGAAGCCGAGCGCCGAACCGAGACCCCAGAGCAGCACCGCGGCGCCGGCCACGATCTGGTTGTCGACGAAGACGACCAGGGCCACGCCGATCGCGCCGATCACCGCGCTGGCGGCCAGGACGGTGGCGCGGCCGTACCGCTCCAGGAACCGGTTGCCGGTGAACCGGCCGATCGTCATGGCGGCGGCGAACACCACGTACACCGCCGAGCCCAGTGCCGGGTCGACACCGTGACCGTCCACCATGATCAACGGTAGCCAGTCGTTGGCCGCGCCCTCGGCCAGTGCCATGGCCAGCACGATCGTGCCGATCAGCAGCAGCACCGGATCGCGCCAGACCGGCTCGCCCCCGACCGCGGTCGCGGCCCTGCGCCCCACCCCGGCCGGGAGGCGGCTCGCACTGATCAGTGCCACCGGGACGCTGATCAGGCCGATCAGGAGCAGATGCCAGACGACCGGGAACGTCACCGCCGTGAGGACCATGCCGATGGCCGCGCCCACGACCGTGCCGAGGCTGAAGAAGCCGTGCATGGTGGGCAGCACCGGGCGGTCCAGGAGGCGCTCGACGTCGGCACCCTCGATGTTCATGGCGACCTCGCCGCCGCCCATGCCGATGCCGAACAGGAACAGCCCGGCCGCGACGAACAGGCTCTGGTGCAGGGCCGCGCCCGCGCCGATCACCGGGATGCTGACCGTGGTGGTGACGATCCCGACGGTCGCCACCGGGCGGGTGCCGAAGCGGGTGACCAGCGCGCCCGAGCCGAGAATGCCGATCATCGAGCCGACCGAGATGCCGAACAGGATCAGGCCCATCTCAGCGGTCGAGGCGCCGAGCAGATCGCGGATGTCCGGGGTGCGGGTCACCCAGGACGAGATGCCGAGCCCGGGCAGGAAGAACAGTGCGAACAGCGCGAGACGGCGGCGGGCGGTGCTGTGGTCCATGACTTCCCCTTCTGAGTGCGTACGAACGTACACACTTCTCGGGGGTTTCTAGAATGGGCCCGACCGGTAGGCGAGGAGGATCACGTGGGCGGAGCGCGCAGGGTCGCCAACGATCCGTTGCGCAAGCAGCGCATCCTCGACGCGACCCTGACCGTCATCGCCGAACACGGCGTGCACGGCACCACCCACCGGCGGATCGCCGGTGAGGCCGGGGTGCCGCTCGGCTCGCTCACCTACCACTTCGACGGTCTCGGTGACATCATCGAGCAGGCGTTCGCCCGGATGGCCCGGTCGATGTCGGAGCGCTACCACGCGGCGCTGACCGCGGCGCCCGATCAGCCGGCCGCCTGCGCCGCGGTCACCGACCTGATCTGCGGCGAGGAGTACGCGACACCCCGCACCCTGGCCCTGCTGCACGAGATGTACGCCTACGCCAACCACAACAGCACCGTCGCCGAGACGCTGCGGCAGTGGCTGCGCCGCAGTCGGGCCAGCCTGGCCCGGCACTTCTCCGAACGGGCGTGCCGGGCCATCGACGCGCTGATCGAGGGCTGGCCCATGCATCAGGCGTGGGAACGCGAGCCGCTGGACCGTGACCTGGTCCGCGAGACGGTCACGGCCGTCGCCCAGCGCCTGGGCTGAGGCCGCCTACCCCAGGGTCCTCAGGTGGGTGGTGAGCGCCGAGGCCAGCAACCGGTGGTCGCGGGCCGACGGGTGCCAGTCGCAGCCGAGCAGATCCAGGCCGAGGGCCGCGTTGTCGTAGTGCAGCGCGGTGATCCGGCGGTCGCCGTCGGCGGTGCGCTGGGCGACCACCTGCTGCACCGAGTCGGCCAGCGCGGTGGTGTTCCACAGCGACGGATACGTCAGCACGAAGGAGGTGCGGTGGCCGTACCGCTGCCGGAGTTTCTTGAGGAAGTCCAGGTAGGCGGCCCGGAAGTCGGCGGCGAGTGCCGCCTCGTCGGGCCACCGCTCACCGGCGTGCAGCGGCGTGGAGAAGTCGTTGATGCCCAGCCCGATCACCACGGTCTGTGGCCTCCAGGTCGGCGGGCGCTGCCAGACGGCCTCGTCGGCGGCCTGGAGGACACGGTCGTAGTAGGTGAGGTAGTCGACGCCGGGGTCGCTGCCGTCGTAATTGCGCACCAGACCCCTTCCGGACCAGGCGTTGAGCTGGTAGTCGGCGCCGAGCGTGCGGGCGGTCAGGGCGCCGAAGGCCTGGTCGGCGTTGGAGTTGCGGTCGATGCCGGTGGCGCTGCAGTCGCGGCCGGCCGACATGTTGCCGTAGCCGGCGGTCCAAGAGTCGCCGATGAACTCGATCTGCCGGCTGCGGGCGGCCGGTGCGCCGAGCAGGTCGCCGGCGAATCCGCCGAACTGGCCGGGCGTCCACGGGCTCTCGGTCCGCTTGGCCAGCCGCACGGTGTGGACGCCGGGCGCCAGGTCGCGGATCCAGTGGGTGGTCCGCCCCGGGGTGACCAGCGTGGCCGCGGCCCGGCCGTCGATCTGCACCTCGTAGTCGTTGACCGCGTCGTCGAGCACGATCCCGACGCTGGTCCCGCGGAATCGGCTCTCGAAGTAGACCCCAGGCCAGGTGTACCGCACGCCGGCGCCGCGGTCGTCGAGCCGGCCGACGGTGTGCACCCCGGCCAGGGCCCGGGCGTGCGGGGCGACGGCCCGGCCGGTGACCGGCGAGATCTTCCCGGCGCACAGACCCCGCTCGCGCAGCGTGGCGGCGATCCGCGGGATGGCCGCCACCGTGTTCGGCGGCCAGTCGTGCATCAGGATGACGTCGCCGTCGCGGAGCCGGCCGACAGCCGAGACGATCTCGTCGACCGACGCGTCGCCCCAGTCCTTCGCGTCGACGTCGGCGTTGATCTCGGTGAGGCCGAACCTCTTCTCGACCGCCCGCAACGCGTCGTCGGTGTCCAGGTAGGGCGGACGGAACAGCGCCGGCGTCACGCCGGTGACCCGGCGGATCGTGTCCTGGGTGCGCGAGATCTGGTCGGCCTGCCCGGCCTCCGGCAGCCGGGTCATGAACGGGTGGTCCCAGCTGTGGTTGCCGATCCACATGCCGGCCGCGACCTGGGCCTTGGCCAGCTCCGGGTGGGCCTCGACGTTCTGGCCGGTGTTGAACATGGTCGCCCGTAGCCGGGCGCGTTGCAGAGCGTCGAGCAGGGTGGCGGTGTTGCCGGGGGTGGGGCCGTCGTCGAAGGTGAGCCCGACGTATCCGGCGCAGGCCCGGCCGGCCGTGGCGGGTGCGGGGGCGACGGCGACCAGCGCGGTGGCGGCGACGAGGGCGGCGAGGTGCTTCATCGACTTCCCTTCCGGGAGCGCTCCCAGATCGGTGGCAGGGAGGCTCATCCGTTGATGGGAGTCGATGCTATCGCGAGGTGGCCGGAACGGGCTGCTGCACCGCGACCGCCAGCTTGCGCCGGCGCGCCGCCGTCCACCGCTTCTCCGCGAGCGCGCACACCGCGGCCAGGCTCATCCCGATCATCAGGCCGAACGCCGTCCCGAGAAGGGGCGAGTCGGAGAACGCCAAACCACCCAGGCGCCCCAGGCCGATCACATAGATTGCCCAGCCCAGGCTCGCGAGCGAGCTGTAGAGCGAGAACCGGCCCAGCGGCATCCGCACCGAACCCGCCATCATGCCGGTGGCCGTCCGCCCATACGGCAGGAACCGCCCCACCAGGATCGTCATCGCACCGTAGCGCCGCAGCGCCCGCTCCGCCCGCCGCCGGGCCGCCGCGAGCTTGCCGCTGCCCATCCGGCTGCCCGCCTTGCGGCCGAGCACACAGGACACCCGATCACCGACGACGCCACCGGCCACGACGACCGCCACGAGGGCCGGCAGATGCGGCGAGCCGGTCGCCGACAGGGCGCCCAGGCTGATCACCACCGTCTCGGACGGCACGATCGGGAAGAACCCGTCGACGGTCACGGCCACGAAAACGATCACATAGAGCCACGGCGAGCAGATCAGTGGCATCAGGTGATCCATCATGCGTACGTCGTCCTCCCCGTTGTGCCTGTCCTTGACCGTACGGGTCCCGGAGAAGCCACTGAATGGTGCCACCTCGCCGCCAGTCGGTGGGGTCAGCACTACCCCTGCCGATGGGATACGCCCCGCGGCGGCCCACGGTTCGATTGTTGATCAGGTTCGCTGATCTCGCCGGAATGGCGACCCGGACCGTCCTGAGGCTCCTTCGTGTGGCCGTCTCCCTGCTGATCGTGGCCGGGTTCCTGTGGAGCCTGTGTTTCGCGTGGATCCGCCTCTCCAGTGAGGAGGGTGGGATGCCGCCGAGGTGCCGGCGGGTGCGACCGTACTCGATGACGGCATGGATTGCGCGTCCGGCGGCTGCTGGTGGAGTCTCACCCTACGGCCGCCGCCCGGCCGGTCGCCGGAGGAGCTGCGGCGCGAGATCGGCCTGGGGGCCGAGGAGGAGCCGGCGCCGACCCTGACCGATCCGGGGTACGTGGTCCGGGGCGCCCACGTCCGGCGGGGCAACGTGGTCGTCTACGTCGGTTATGCCTGATACCTGATCATCGGGGCATCGCGGGACAGCTCCCGGAAGCCGACGCCGTGATACAGGCCCCGGGCCCGCGGGTGGCCCGGAGCCCCGAGGCAGGCGACCGTCGCGTGGACGGCGCCGGCCTTCTTCGCCAACCGCATGCCGTGCAGCAGCATCGCCGTCGCCAGCCCCTGACGCCGGAAGCCGGGATGGGTGCCGACCGGCTCGAACTCCACCGTACGGTTCACCTCGTCCAGCCACATGATCGCCGAGGCGGCCATCGTCGTGTCCGGTGCCTCGACCAGGATGTGCAGGTCCCCGCGATATCCGGCGGTCTGGCGGACGCCCTGGTAGGCCTCGGCCGTGTACGTCGACGGTGCCCAGGCGTCCACATGGGCGCGGACCGCCGCCTCCGGACCGGCCTCGTCGGCGCCACGGAACCGGAAGCCCTCCGGTAGTGCCGGCTCCGCGACGTCGGTGAGGTCCCGCTGGTTGAGCTGGGTCCACACGCCGGTGTCGCCCAGTGACGACGGATCGGTCTGGTAGCCGTGTGCCGCCCACCGCTTCAGGGCGAGCCCGTCGGCGGCCGACGGGACCACCGTGCGCGTGCAGTGGGCGGCGGTCTGGTCGTACCAGTCGATGACCTCGTCGAGCAGGTCGGCGTGGTCGGGGTGGACCTGATGGACGAGGTTCGCGGTGGTGACGTCCCTCCACTGGCCGTCGCTGCGGTGCACCCGGTGGGGGAGCTGCGCCCAGGCCCACGCCACCAGCCGGCCACCGGCGAACCAGAGGCGGCGCTGCCAGGTCGCGCCGTGTGCCGCGTGGCCCTTGCCCCAGTTCCAGGCCAGTTCGCCGTACGTCGCGTCGGCGTTGACCAGCTGCGGGTGGGTCGCCGTGACGCGCTGCGCCAGACCCTGCATGAGCTGTACGTCCGCGGCCGTCAGAAGCTCGAGGTTTGTCATGGTGTGCGCCACTGTGTCAGAACCCGGCCCGGCCGTCGAGTTGATATCCGGGGCGCTCCGGGGTGCCGGCCGCCCGGCTCACCGGTTGTCTTTCGATCAGGTGGAGCTGGAGGCGGAGCGCGGCGTCGACGCGGGCCTGGTCGCCGGTGGCCAGCAGGTCCAGCAGGCAGCCCCGCAGGGCGGCGAGGGCGGCGGTCCGGCGGGCGGCACCGTCCACCGTGTCCCGTTCCGGCCCGGGCTGGCAGGACGCGAGCAGGCCGAGCCAGTCCGTCACCGTCGACGCGGCGAAACCCGCCCAGGCGCCGTCCGGCTCGATCAGCGAGCGGGTGTACGCCTCCGCCCACAACCGCAGCAGCGGGCGGTGCCGGGGCTCGCGCAGCCACACCCAGATCTGCTCGGCCGCCGGCACCAGCCCCACCGGCTCCGGCCCGGCGGCGAGCCCGTCGAGAACCGCCAACTCGTCCGCACGTGCCCGCGCCAGAAGGGCTCTGACCAGGCCGTCCTTGTTGCCGAAAAGGAACATCAGCACCCGCGGGCTGGACCCGATCGCGGTGGCCAGCGGGCGCAGCGAGAGGTCGGCGAGGCCGTGCTCGAGCGCATACCGGTACGCCGCCTCCAGTCGTCACCCCCGCCGCCCGCGGCCTCGGCCTGGGCACCCGGCTGGTCGGGGAGTGCCTGCGCTTCGCCCGCGAAGCCGGGTACCGGACCGTCACCCTGTGGACCACCGACATCCTCACCGCCGCCCGGAGGATCTATCAGTCGTACGGGTTCGTCCTGGTCGACGAGGATCCGCACCGGAGTTTCGGCCATCACCTGGTCGGCCAGACCTGGACCCTCGACCTGACCTGAGGCGCCGGCCCGGCCCGCGCCCGTGGATCAGCGGGACGGACGGCCGGAGGCGGTCGCCGCCACCCGGGGCGGGTCGGCGGGGGCCGGGGTGGCACCACGCCAGCGCTGGCTCGCACGGTAGGCCAGCGCCCGGATCCCGTGCAGCAGGCCGGTGGGTTGCAGGTCCGGGGAGGCGTTGCGGACCGGGTCGAAGGCGAGGGCCGCATCGGTCTCCTCGGACAGCGGCTCGCCCAGACGGAGACGGCCGAGCGCCTGCACGATGCCCGAGCGGACGACATAGAGAAGCAGGTCGGCGGGGCGACGGCCGACCTGCTCGATGTCGTCGCCGACCGGCGTGCCCTCGGGGTCCGGGCCGACGGCCAGATAGAGGCGACGGGCGGCCTGATAGGGGGCGATCGAACCGTAGGTGGCGTCGAACGTGCGCCGGGGCACCGGAAGGTGCCGGCCCCACCGGCCCGGGCCCACGGTGGACAGCAGCAGGTCGGTGGGACGATCCGGCCCGGGTATGCGGATGGCGATGCCGCGCACGTCGGGCCGGGCCCGGCGGGTGCCGGCGCCCTTCGAGATCCGGACGGTCACGTCATGGTGTGCCGGATGGTCGAGCAGCTCGGATCCGGTCGGGTCGAGACAGCCCCAGATCTGCAGCTCACCGGTCATCGAGCGGCCGACCGGATGCAGTGACCGCTGCCGGCGCGAGCGTGCCAGACGAAGGCCGGCGGCCACAGCGATCCCGGTTCCGGCGAGTAGAGCGACTCTCATGCCCGGGGTTCTTCCCCGTCCCGCGCGATTGATGCGCCCGGCCCGGAGGAAGCACCCCACCGCGCCGCCGGGCGCCGGCGCGGGACGGCGGCGACAGCGGGCCGCCGGTCACCGCGGCCGTCCCGGAAGCCGGCCGCGGTGACCGTCGGCGTCAGCGGAGAGTGTCGATGTCGATGACGAAGCGGTAGCGGACGTCGGACTTGAGGACCCGCTCGTAGGCCTCGTTCACCTCATCGGCGGAGATCACCTCGACCTGGGCGGAGATGCCGTGCTCGGCGCAGAAGTCGAGCATCTCCTGAGTCTCGGCGATGCCGCCGATGCTGGAACCGGCGAACGAGCGCCGCGCCCCGAACAACGCGAACACCTGGACCGGCAGCGGCTCCGGCGGGGCGCCGACGGCCACGAGCGTGCCGTCCAGGCGCAGCAGGCGCAGGTAGGCGCCCATGTCGATCGGCGCGCTGACCGTGTTGATGATCAGGTCGAACGTGTTGGCCAGCTTCTCGAAGGTCGCCGGGTCGCTTGTCGCGTAGTAGTGCGCGGCACCGAAGGCGAGCCCGTCGTCCTTCTTGCCGAGCGTCTGCGACAGCACCGTCACCTCGGCACCCATCGCCGCGGCGATCTTCACGGCCATGTGACCGAGGCCGCCCATGCCGACGACGGCGACGTTGCGGCCCGGACCGGCCTTCCAGTGCGCCAGCGGGGAATACGTGGTGATGCCCGCGCACAGCAGGGGAGCGGCCGTCTCGTACGCAATGGCCTCCGGCACCCGCAGCACGAAGTCCTCGTCGACGACGATGTGGGTCGAGTAGCCGCCCTGGGTGACGCTGCCGTCACGGTCGGTCCCGGCGTAGGTGCCGACCATGCCCTTGAGGCAGTACTGTTCCTCGCCGGCCTTGCAATTGTCGCACTCGCGGCACGAGTTGACCATGCAGCCGACGCCGACCCGGTCACCGATGCTGTGCCGGGTGACCTCGGCGCCGACCTCGGTCACCTGGCCGACGATCTCGTGCCCGACGGTCAGCGGGTAGGGGACCTTGCCCCAGTCGCCGCGCACGGTGTGGATGTCGGAGTGGCAGATGCCCGCGTAGCGGATCTCGATGAGGACATCGCGGGGCCCGACGGCACGCCGCTCGACGGTGGTCCGCACGAGTGGTTCGGTGGCCGAGGGAGCGGCGATGGCGTTGACGGTTGAGATGACGGCCTCCGAGGACGAACGGTCGGTTTGTCAAAGGGCATCACATGCGCGGTCGCGCAGCGAGACCCCGCTGATAGGTGTACCCCCAGTAGTACCCCTCATCCCGGGGAGGTGCCGAGGAAGCCCCCGGACTGGCGTGCCCACAGGCCGGCGTAGAGGCCACCCCGGGACAGCAGGGATGCGTGGGTGCCCTGCTCGGCGATCCGGCCCTCCTCGAGGACCACGATCCGGTCCATGCCGGCGATCGTCGACAGCCGGTGCGCGATGGCGATGACCGTCCGCCCCGCCATCACGTCCCCGAGGGTGTCGTGGATGGCGGCCTCCGCCTCCGAGTCCAGCGCCGACGTCGCCTCGTCCAGGACGAGGATCGGCGCGTCGCGGTAGAACGCCCGGGCCAGCGCGATCCGCTGCCGCTGACCGCCGGAGAGCCGGACCCCCCGCTCGCCGACGTGCGCGTCCAGGCCGGTACGCCCGTCCGCGTCCCGCAGCGCCCCGACGAACCCGGCCGACGCCCGGGCCAGCGCCAGCTCGATCCGTACGTCGTCGGTGTGGCCCGGCCCGGCGATGTTCTCCCGCACCGACCGGTGCAGCAGGGTGGCCTCCTGCGCGACCATGGCGATCTGCTCGCGCAGGCTGTCCTGGGTGACGCCGGTGACGTCCGTCCCGTCGATCGTGATCGTGCCCGACTCCGGGTCGTGGAACCGCAGCAGCAACCCGACCAGCGTGGATTTGCCCGCACCGGAACGGCCTACCAGACCGACCTTCGCGCCGGCGGCGATGTCCAGATCGAGCCGGTCCAGACCGCCGGCGCCGCGGCCGTAGTGGTGGCTGACCTGCTGGAACCGGATCGCTCCGGCACGTACCCGCAGGGGTTTCGCATCGGGTTCGTCGGCGACCGCGAGCGGCTGCGCGATGGTGCGCAACGCCTGCCGCAGGGCGCCGACGGCACCGAACAGCGACGACACCGCGTCCAGCAGCCATTCGGCCATCGAGGTGATCCGGAAGCTGAGCGCCAGCGCGGCCGCCACCAGGCCCAGCGGGGCCGCGTCCGAGCGCCACAGCACGATGCCGTAGCCGACCAGGCCGATCAGCAGCGCGCTGCCCAGCGCCGTCATGCTGCCGTTGATCGTCACCTCCACCCGCTGGAGCCGCAGGTGTGCCCGCCGGGCCGCGGCGAACACGGTGCGGTCATGGTCGGTGCGGGCGTCGGTGCCGCCGAGCAGGGCGAGCGTGTCGACGTTGGCGTAGGAGTCGACGAGCAGGCCGGTCAGCGCCGACTCGGCCGCCTGGAGATCCTCCGAGGCGCGCCGGAAGCGGGGCACGATCAACCACATGAGCAGCAGGTACGCGACGATCCAGGCGCACAGCGGGAGAAGCAGCCGTACGTCGATCGCGGACATCACCCCCACCGAGCCGGCGATGTAGGCCACCACGAACACCAGCGTGTGGATCACCGAGTAGGCGGCGGTGGCGGCCGCGTCACCACCGTCACGGACCCAGGTGGCGATCCGGCCGGCCAGGTCGTCGCGGAACCAGCCGACCGACTGACGGGACACGTGGCGATGTGCGCGCCAGCGGGCCAGCGGGCGCGCGTTGGCACGGAACGTGATGTCGTCGAGGATCTCGCCGAGCAGCATCAGCGCCGGTCGTACGACCAGCACCAGGGTGGCGACGGCGAGCAGTTCGGTGCCGCGGTCGGCCCAGAGGGCGGCCGGGTCGGTGGCGGCGAGCATGTCGACCAGCCGGCCGGCGTAGCCGATCAGCCAGACCTCGATCGAGGCGCACAGGATCGTGACGACGACGGCGATCAGCACGACCGGCCGCAACGGCCGGAACTCCTGGAAGAGGAACCGCCGGACGTCGGCGGCGGGAGTGGGGCCGTTACCGGCCGGGAACGGGTTGACGGGATCGGCGAACACGGAAGACCTTTCCAGCGGCGAACAGGGCGGGGGAGTCGCTGGTTGTCCTCATGGACGTCGACCCTAGGCGGCCACGACCGGCACCGCCTTCCCATTTCCTCAGGTGCCGTTCAGCGACGCCGATCCTTGTCCTCGTGCGTGCTGGCGATCTGTGGCGGTGGTGTACGGCGGCCGGGGTGACGGCAACCGCCGGTTACTACCTGCTGCCCGCCGGGACCGTGCTCGCGAGCATGACCTACAACACGATCGGGCTGATCTTCGGCCTGCTCATCCTCGTCGCGGTGCGGTGGCACCGGCCGGCGCGCCCGTGGGCCTGGATCCTGTTCGGCACCGGCATGATCCTGTCCGTGGTCGGCGACTTCACCTGGTGGTATCTGGAGCACATCCGGCAGGAGGAGCCGTACCCGTCGGTCGCCGACGTGTTCTATCTGGCCTCGTATCCGCCGCTGATCGCGGGCCTGTTCCTGTTGCAGCGCAACCGCGGCCGGGACCTGGGCGGGCTGATCGACGCGGCCATGGTGGCCACCGGTCTGGGCCTGGTGCTGTGGGTCTTCGTCCTGCACCCGGTCGCGGCCGTGGACGCCGCGTCGATGCTGGAACGCGCGGTCAGCACCGCCTATCCGTCGCTGGACGCGCTGCTGCTGGCGATGGTGGCCCGGCTGCTCATCGACCGGCGGGTACGCACCCCGAGCACCGACCTGCTGGGCATGGCGGCCGTGCTGCTGCTCGTGGCCGACGTCGCGTTCTCCGTGGCGAGCCTGTACTTCGACTACGAGGGCCGGGCGATGGACTGGGGCTGGCTGTTGGCCTACGTGCTGTGGGCCGCCGCCGCGCTGCATCCGTCGATGGCGGCGGACACCCCGGTGGTGTCCGGCCCCGGCCGGGTGAGCCGTGGCCGGCTCGTCATCCTCGGGCTGTGCTCGGTGCTGGCGCCGGTCCTGCTGGTCATCCCGTCGGTCGGCGCCGACACCGTCGACCGCGTCGTCATCGCGGCCGGCGCCGCGGTGCTGTTCGTGCTCGGGGTGGCACGGATGGCCGTGGTGATGGCCAAGGTGCGCGGTCAGGCCGTCGAGCTGGAACGCCTGGCCAACCAGGACGACCTGACCGGCCTGCACAACCGGCGGCACTTCTACCGGGCGCTCGGTGAGGCGCTGGTGGGCAGCCGTCCCCAGGTCGTGCTGCTGGGCCTGAACCGGCTGCGCGCCATCAACGACGAACTGGGGCACCTGGCCGGCGACGACGTCATCGTGCAGATCGCCGACCGGATCCGCGCCCTCGCCGGCCCGGACGCGCTCGTCGCGCGGCTCAGCGGCGACGAGTTCGCGGTCCTGGTCCGGGACGCCCCGGAGGGCGGGGCCGACGCGGTCGCCGGACTTCTGGCCGGTGCGGTGCACGACCCGGTCGACACCAGGGGGTACGAGGTACTCGTCGGCGCCGGGATCGGGGTGGCCGGCGGAGCCGACGCGGCCGGCCCGGCGGAGGTACTGCGCCGTGCCGGTGTCGCGATGTTCGCGGCCAAGCAGAGCGGCGAGCCGTACCGCCGGTGGGCGCCCGGACTCGACGAACGGTCGGTCGAGGAGGCCCGGCTCGGCGCACAGATCCGGCACGCCCTCGCCGAGCGCCAGTTCCAGGTGGTGTACCAGCCGATCGTGGTGATGCCCGAGCAGCGTGTGGCGGCCGTCGAAGCCCTGGTCCGCTGGCATCACCCGCGCCTCGGCACGGTCAGTCCGGCCCAGTTCATCCCGGTGGCCGAGCGCAACGGGCTGATCGTCGAGCTGGGCGCGTGGATCCTGCAGACGGCCTGCGAGCAGCTGGTCCGGTGGACCGTCGAGCTGGGGCCGGACGCGCCGGACCGGGTCAGTGTCAACGTGTCGGCCCGCCAGCTGGCCCGGCCCGGATTCGCCGGGACGGTCGCGGACGTGCTGGCGCGTACCGGCCTTCCGGCGTACCGGCTCACCGTCGAGGTCACCGAGACCGCGGTGTTCGACGGCGGACCGGCGGTGACGGCGCTGCACGAGCTACGGGCGCTGGGTGTGCGGATCGCGCTGGACGACTTCGGCACCGGCCACTCGTCGCTGGGCCTGCTGCAGAACGTGCCGGTCGACATCCTCAAGATCGACAAGTCGTTCGTCGACCGGATCACCGAGGCCGGCCGGCACGCCGTGATCGCCGAGGCGATGATCCAGGTCAGCAACGGCCTCGGCCTGGACGCCGTGGCCGAGGGCGTGGAGACCGCCGAGCAGGCGCAGGCACTCACCCGCCTCGGCTACCGGCTGCTCCAGGGTTACCACTTCGGGCGTCCCGCGGCCGAGCCGGAGTTCGCCCGGATCCGGGTCGCGCGCGGCCTGACCGTGCCGGGTGCCGCCGCCCTTTCCTGAGATGGGGAAAAGCCGCCCGGAAATGTGCCGAGTCGCCTGAGGATCCATTACGGCCGGTTCGGACAATTTGTCGTACGCAGGGAAGTACTGCGGCTTTTCCGACGTCGCGTTACCACCGGGACCGCTGCGGTCAATGGTTCGAAATGACGCCGACGGGCGCCCGATGATCGCCCCGGTCGTATTCGGCGCGGGTGGCCGTACAAATATGAGGATTTTCTTTTTTGCGGTCTTGGTGTCGTATTAGCCTGCAATGGCCCGGGTAGGGCCGGGCTTCCGGCCTGCGTCACCAGCACCAACGGGGGAAGTCCGTGCGTGGGCTAGGCAGGCGCGTCGCCACTGTGCTCGGCGCGATCACGATGATGCTGACGTTGTCACTGGTGCTGCCTTTCCGGGTGACGCCCGCGGTGGCCGCGCAGACGATCTGCCCGACGGCGGTGTCGCTGACCAACGGCGACTTCGAGCAGCCCGTGATCCCGGCCGGCCAGGTATCGATCATGGCCCAGACTCTGGTGCCGGGCTGGCTGACCACCGCCCTCGACAAGATGATCGAGCTGTGGCGCGGCTACGGCGGTGTGCCGGCGGCGTCCGGCAGCCAGCACGCCGAACTCAACGCCAACGTGGTGTCGACGCTCTACCAAGACCTCACCACGATCCCGGGTCAGATCCTGCGATGGCAGCTCAACCACCGCGGCCGCACCGGCACCGACACGATGGCGGTGATCATCGGGCCACCCACCGGGACACTGGCGCAACAGGGCCCCAACATCTCCGACAACAAGACCACGTGGGGTTCCTACACCGGCACCTACACGGTGCCGGCCGGGCAGACCAAGACCCGGTTCGCCTTCAAGTCGGTGTCGTCGGCCAGCGCCGACCCCAGTATCGGCAACTTCCTGGACGCGGTGTCGTTCGGTTCGGCCGGCTGCCTGACCACCACCACCGCGGTCGTCAACACCTCCGGCTCCTCGACCGCCAACGTCGGTGACACGCTCACCTACACGGTGAACACCCGCAACGACGGCGGCAGCCCGGCCAACCTGTCGACCATCACCGACACACTGCCGCCCGGAACCACCTACGTCCCGGGGTCACTGCGGTCGGTGACCGGGTCGACGACCACGAAACCGACCGACACCGTCGGCGACGACGCCGGTGAGTACGTCAGCGGCAGCCGCACGCTCAACCTGCGGGTCGGCACCGGCGCCACCGGCTCGGCCGGCGGAACCCTGGCGCCCGGTGAGTCGCAGACGATGTCCTACCAGGTCGTCGTCGGGTCGTCGATCGCCAACACGACCCTGAACAACGACGCGACGGCCACCTACACCGAGGTGGTCACCAACACCTCGCCCACCTCGAGCTCCAACGGCGTGAGCATGACCGTCAACCCGGCGGCCGACCTGTCGGTGACCGCGTCACTGGGCAGTACGGCCGTCGTCGCCGGGCAGTCGGTGAGCTACACCGTCACGGCCGCCAACGCCGGCCCCAACACCGCGAACACGGTGGTGCTCACCGGGACCGTGCCGTCGGGGCTGACCGGCGTGACGGCGACGTCGGCCGGTGGCACCTGCACGGTCAGCGGCACCAAGGCGACGTGCAACCATCCGAGCATCGCCTCCGGCGCCACCCGCACCATGACCGTCACCGGCAACGTGCCCTCCGGGGAGACACCGGGCACGTCGTACACGCTGGGCGCGGCGATCACCAGCGCCACGTACGAGACGAATCAGTCGGACAACTCGGCATCGGTGAGCAACGCGGTGACCGGCAGCGCCGACCTCGACGTCGCCATGACCTACTCGCCGTCGGCGCCGGCCGGTGGCGACACCATCACGTACACGGTGACGGTCAAGAACAACGGCCCGTCGACGGCGCGGACCATCGTGCTGTCCGACCCGATCCCGATCGGATCGACCAACGCACAGGCGACCCTGTCGGGCGGCACCTGCGCCACCACGTCGACCGGCACCATCGAATGTTCGCTGGCCGCGCTCGCGTCCGGGGCGACCGTGACGGCCACCATCACGATGACGCTGTCGAACTCCAACCCGGTCGTGAACAACGCGGTCTCCCTGAAGGCGGCCACACCGGACCCGGACGTCAACAACAACATCGTCACCGTGACCGGTGCGGGCGCCCTGGTCGCCGACGTCGGGATCACCCTGTCGCTCGGCACGTACACGGCGTACGCCGGGGACACCACCACCTACACCCTGCTGGTGAAGAACAACGGCCCGTCGATGGCGGACAACGTCTCGTTCATCCCGGTCCTGCCACCCGGCGTGACCATCGTCCGGCCGTCCACCGGACCGATGGCCGCCTACTGCACACCCACCGCCTGCACCATCCCGCATCTGCCGCCCGGGGCGACGATCCCGCTCTCCGGCAGCGTGGTGCTCGGGCCCGACGCCCAGGCCGGCCCGGGCACCGCCACGGTCACCGTGGTCACCACGACCACCGACCCGAACGCCGCCAACGACAAGCAGACCGCCAACTTCACGGTGCTGCTGCGCAGTGACCTGTCGGTGACGCAGACGCTCGTCAACCTCGACCGCGGCGGCCACACGCTGGTGCCCGGCGAGCGGGTCCGCAGCGTCGTGACGGTCGCCAACGCCGGCCCGACCCGTGCCGAGGGTGTCCTGCTCCAGCGGCCGGTACCGGCCGGGCAGACCGTGCCGACCGCCTCCACCTCCGCCGGGTCCTGCTCGTTCCAGGGCACCACCGACCTCAACGGCATCACCCCCGACGGTGGCCTGTTCATCTGCACCCGGTCACTGATGGATGCCTCGACGACCTGGACCATCACCCTCGACACCCTGCTGAAACCGGGATACAGCGGCACTGCGTTCGCCCGGACCGTGACCGTCTCGTCCACCTCGACCGACCCGGTCGCCGCCAACGACAGCGTCACCACGACGGCGACCGTCGAGCACATCTCCGACCTCGACCTCGCCCAGACCACCGGCAGCCCGACGGTGGTGGCCACCGACCCGGTGCAGTTCACCGTCACCGCCCGCAACAGCGGACCGTCCGACGTGGCCAACGTGGTGGTCCAGGTCCAGCCGCAGACCGGCCTGCTGATCAGTGCCGGGTCGGGGTTCGGCAGCTACGACCCGGGCACCGGCCGCTGGTCGATCCCGGCGCTCGCGGCCGGCGGATCGGTCACCCTGACCCTGTCCGGTACCGCGCTCAGCGCCGGCACCCCGAACAACGTGGTCCGGGTGGTGTCGGCCGACAGCACCGACCCGGCGACGGCCAACAACACCGCACAGACCGCCGTGGCCATCACCCCCAGCACCGCCTCGTTGAAGATCACCGGCACCGCCACGGTCACACCGTCCAGCCGGCAGAACGCGGCGCTGACCGGGGACGCCGTCACCTACCGGTTCACCGTCGTCAACGACGGCAACGTGACGATGAGCCAGGTCGTCGTACGGGACGCGCTGACCGGGACCGCCGACTGCCCGGGCACGACGCTGGCCGCCGGTGCGCAGATGGTCTGCAGCAGTCCCGTCCCGTACACGATCACCCAGGCGGACTTCGACGCCCAGCAGCCGGTCTACAACAACGCGACGGTCAACGCCCGCCCTCCCGGCGGCGCGGCGGCGGTCAGCTTCGGCCCGGCACCGGTCACCGTGCAACTCGCCGGCGGTACGGCGTCCCTGCGGGCCACCGTCACCGCGGCGGTCAACCCGGCCGGGCACACCGGTGCGGCGCAGGCCGGCGACACGGTCACCTACACGTACGTGGTGACCAACGACGGCAACGCGTCCCTCGGCCAGCTCTCCGTCACCGACACCCGGGGCGGACCGGTGACCTGCCCCGGCACCTCCCTCGCCGTCGGCGCGGCGATGACCTGCACCAGCAGCAGCCCCTACGTGGTCACGCAGGGCGATGTGGACGACGGCGTACCGATCCGCGACTCGGCCACCGTCGGCGGGCGCCTGGCCGGCTCGAACACCACCCGCACGTTCGGGCCGTTCTCCACCGGTGTCCCGGTGGCCGCGGCCGCGCCGTCGCTCACCGCGGTGGTCACCGCCGCCGTGACACCGCCGGCCCGGCAGAGCGCCGCGGCCCCCAACGACACGATCAGCTACTCGTACGCGGTGACGAACAACGGCAACGTCACGATGTCCTCGATCGCCGTCACCGACACGAAGGTCGGCACCGCCAGTTGCCCGGCCTCCACCCTGGCCGTGAACACGACGATGACCTGCACCAGCTCCGCCTCCTACCGGGTGACCCAGTCCGACGTGGACGCCGGCACCCCGATCACCGACAGCGTCACCGTCGCCGGCCGTGCCCCCGGCGCCCCGGCTGCCAACTACGGTCCGTTCACCGTCGGTGTGCCGGTCGCCGTGGCCGCCCCGGCCCTCGCCGTCGCCGTCGTCCCGGCCGTCACCCCGCTCGCCCGCCAGACCGCGGCCCGCGCCGGGGACACGATCGCGTACTCGTACACGGTCACCAACAACGGCAACGTGACCATGTCGAACATCGTCGTCAGCGACACCCGGCTCGGCGCCGCCACCTGCCCGGCCACGCCGCTCGCCGCCGGCGCCACCGCCACCTGCACGGCCGTCGGCACCTACACCGTCACCCAGGGAGACGTCGACGCGGCGACCGGTGTGGTGGCGACCGCCTCCGTCTCCGGTCGTGGGCCCGGTGCCGCCCTCAACACCGTCTACGGGTCGAACACCGCGACCGTACCGGTGGCCGGACCGACACCGTCGCTCTCCGTGACCGCGGTCGCCACCGTGTCCCCGGCCGCGCACCAGAGCGCCGTCCGGGTCGGCGACACGATCACCTACACGTACACCGTCGTCAACGACGGCAACGTGACCATGACCGGCATCGGCCTCACCGACGCCCTCACCGGGGCGGTGAACTGCCCGTTCACCTCCCTGGCCGTCGGCGCGTCGATGACCTGCACCACCGCCGTACCGCTCACGGTGACCCAGGCCCGGATCGACGCCGGCCTGCCGATCACCGCGAGCGCCACCGCCACCGGCACCACACCCGCCGCCACCAGCCCGTCGTTCGGGCCGTTCACCGTCACCGTCGGTGTCGCCCCGGCCGTCCCCGCCCTGAACATGCTGGTCACCGCGACCGTGAACCCGGCTTCCCGGCAGAGCCAGGCGCAGGCGGGCGACACGATCGACTACACCTACGACGTCAGCAACACCGGCAACGTGACGATGTCCTCGATCGGCGTGACCGACCCGATCGCCGGCGGCGTCAACTGCCCGTTCACGTCCCTCGCCGTCGGTGCGTCGATGACCTGCACCGGCGCCTCGGCTTACACCGTCACGGCGGGCGACATCACCGCCGGGAACCCGATCGTCGACAACGCCGTCCTCGCCGCCCGCGCACCCGGCGCCGGAATGGACGGCACCTATGCCACCGGCAGCGCGAGTGTGGCGCTGGAGCGGGCGACCGCCTCACTCACCGTCACCATCACACCGACGGTCAACCCGGCTGCCAATCGGTACGCCGTAGCGGTCACCGACACCATCACGCACAGCATCCTGGTCACCAACAACGGCAACCAGCTGATGACCGCGATCAGTCTCAGTGACCCGTTGACCGGCACCGCCGTCTGCCCGTTCACCACCCTGGCCGCCGGCGCGTCGATGACCTGCACCAGCGGGACCGCCTACACCGTCCTCCAGAGCGACCTCGACACCGGCGGCCCGGTCACGTCGACCTTCGCGGTGACCGCGCAGAGCCCTCTGGACCTGGCCCCCGTCCTGCTGCCGGACTCGTTCCCGGTGGCGGTGCCGGTCGCGCCCGCCAACCCGCTGCTGCACATCACCCCGGTCGCCGTGCCCACCGGCACCGTCGTCGGCAGCACCGTCGCCTTCGGCATCACGGTGCGCAACATCGGCAACGTCACCATGACCGACCTCGTGGTCAGCGGCGACACCTCCGGAACCGCGACCTGCCTGGCGACCTCGCTCGCCCCCGGCCTCACCACGACCTGCACCGGCGCCACCAGCGCCACCATCACCCAGAACGACATCGACACGGGGCTGGCGATCACCGACACCGCCCAGGCCGCCGCCCGCCGCTTCGGCACGCTCACCGATCTGATCTTCGGGCCGCAGACCGCGAGCGCCCCGGTCGCCGCCGCGGCGCCGTCCCTGACGATCACCAGCGCGGCCACCGTCTCCGACCCGTCGCGGCAGACCGCAGCCGCGGCCGGGGACACCATCTCGTACGCCTACACGATCACCAACGACGGCAACGTGACGATGGACAACTTCGCCGTCACCGACAGCCTGATCGGACCGGTGAGCTGCCCCGCCGTGACGGTCGCACCGGCCGGCACGGTGACCTGCACGGGCGGGCCGGCCTATCCGGTGTCGCAGGGTGACGTCGACGGCGGGCAGCCGATCCTCTCCGACGCCTACGTGCTCAGCCGGCAGATCGGGCTCCCGGCGCCGTACTCGTACGGCCCGGCCGTCGCCTCGACCGCGGTCGCCCCGCCAGCGCCGTCATTGACCGCGACCGTCGACGCGGTGGTCACCCCGGCCGGGCACCAGACCGCGGCCGAGGCGGGTGACACCGTCCAGTACCGGACCGAACTGACCAACAACGGCAACCAGACGATCACCGGCATCACGATCAGCGACCCGCTGGCCGGCACGGCGAGCTGCCCCGGCACGACCCTGGCTCCGGGGGCGTCGATGATCTGCACCAGTGCCTCCACGTACACGGTCACCACCGCCGACATCGACGCCAACGTCCCGGTCGGCACCACCGTCACCATTGCCGGGCGCAGACCGGGCGATGCCGCCGCCGGCACGCTCCTGACCCCGCAGGCCAGTTTTCCGGTGGTCGTCGCCGGGCCCGCCCTGACCATCGTCGCCGAGTCCGCCGTCACCCCCGGTGGGCACCGTGACCAGCTGGTCCGCGACGACATCGTCGACTACGGGTTCACCGTCCGGAACACCGGCAACGTCACGATGACGTCGATCACCGTGACCGGCACCCGTACCGGAACCGCGAACTGCCTGGCGAGCACGCTCGCCGCGGGCGCCACCACCACCTGCGTCGCCGGCACGCCGTACCGGGTGACCCAGCCCGACGTGGAGGCCGGGCTGCCCATCGTGGAGAGTGCCCAGGTCAGCGGCCGTGCTCCCGGCGCCACCACCGATCTGACGTTCGGGCCGGCCACCGACACCGAGCAGATGGCCGTCGCCGCCGACTCACTCGACCTGTCCGTCGCCGCCGTGGTCACCCCGGCGTCCAGCCAGCTCGCCGCGCGCGCCGGTGACACGGTGCGCTTCCGGTACACGGTCGTCAACGACGGCGACGTCGAGGTCGCCGGCATCGCCGTCGACGACCGGCTCGTCGGGCTCGCCCAGTGCCCCGGCACCAGCCTGCCCGTGGGCGCCTCGATGATCTGCACGAGCCAGGCGGCGTACACCATCAACCAGGCCGACATCGACGCCGACCGGGCCATCCGCGAACCCGCCACGGTGACCGGCCGGCGACCCGGAACACCCGCCGACACCGCCTACGACGAGGACGCGGCGACGATCCGGCTGGTGGCCGGGCACGGCAGCCTCGTCATCGACATCAGCGCCACCATCGAGGACCGGACGGTACGCCCGGCCGACATCACCTCCACCAACGGCAGACCCGCCGTCGGCGACGGCATCCGGTACCGCTACCTGGTCCTCAACAACGGCAACGTGACGATGTCCTCGGTCGCCGTGACCGACGTACGGATGGGTGCCATCCCGTGCCCGAAGTCCAGCCTCGCGGTGGGGGAGCTGATGACCTGTGTCGCCCCCGACCTGTACGTGGTCACCCAGGAGGACATCGACAGCGACCGCATCATCACCACGATCGCCACCGTCACCGGCCTCGAACCGGGCGCCACGGCACCGTTCGAGTCCGGCCCGGCCGCCGTCGACACCCCGGTCGAGCCGCAGGCGCCCGCCGTCGCCGCCGAACAGACCGTCGCCTGGGCCGACGTCGACGGCGACGGTGCCCTCGGCACCAGCGACGACGTCACGTCCACGATCGTCGTCGTCAACACCGGCAACGTCACCCTGCACGACATCCACCTGACCGGGCTGCCGGTCGGCGTCACCTGCCCGAAGACCACCCTCGCACCGGGCGAGAGCATGACCTGCGTGTCCGACACCTACCATCTGACGGCCGACGACATCGCCGCCGGCCACGGCAATTTCCTGGTACGGGCGAACGCCACCACCCCCGGTAACACGGGCGGGGTGCAGGCCGACGCGCCGGCCTCGATCGAGCCGTCCGTGCCGGGCCCCGTACCGTCGCCGTCGCCGTCGGTGACCACTTCGTCGTCCCCGTCGCCCAGCCGTACGCCGTCGCCGTCGGTCTCGCCGTCCCGGTCGGTGACGCCGAGCCGGTCGCCGTCGCGCACCGCCCCGGCGTCGCGGCCCCCGTCACGTTCGCCGTCCCCGTCACCGTCGCGCACCGACGACGGCGGTGACCCGGGCGACAACCCGATCACCGGCGGCGACCACCTTCCCCTGCTGGCCGGCGGCACGGTCCTGCTCGGAGCGGGTGTCTTCCTGCTCCTCCTGAGCGCCCGCCGGACCCGGCAGTTCCAGCTTCCCGACTGACTAGCACCACAGAACGCCTCTCGCCAGCGGTCAGGCACCTCCAGGCCACCCATACAAGATCTTGAAAACCTCGCCTTGGCTACCGCGGGATTCCGGTGTCGGACGGGAACGGCCAGGCCTCAGGCGATCAGGGTGCGGGTCAGGCAGTCGGCGGCCCAGGTGCGCCAGCGGTCGTGGGGCCACCCCAGGTGGTCCACGAGCAGTAGGTAGGTCTCGGGGGAGAGCAGCGCCACCGCGGTGTCGGCGGCCGCTGCCACTTCCGTACGCAAGGGGGTCTTCTCGGCGAGGGACGCGGCGAAGGTCCGCTGCACCTCGCGGTGATGGTTGATGCTCGTCGCGCAGACCTCGGCCAGCTCCGGATCCGTGGCGGCGTTGCGGATGATGTCGAGCAGGCGGGCAGCGCGGCGCAGCACCTCCCCGACGCCCTCCACCTGGAGTTCGATCTGGCGATTCGGGTCGGGCTCGGCCAAGGCGGCATGGACCCACGGGCGGTCCAGTGTCGGAATCGGCTCGTCGTCGCCGGCGATGGCCCGGTCCAGGGCCGCCACCAGCACCGCTCGCTTGTTGCCGAACGAGTAGTAGACCGTCTGCTCGCTCACCCCGGCCGCCGCCGCGATGGCGTTGATGCTGGTCGTCGCATACCCGGACGTGGTGAACGTCGCTGTCGCGGCGGCGACGATACGGGCTCGGGTGGCGCGGGCCCGCTCGGCCCGGCCGTCGGTTTTTCCGGTCACAACGCTTGACTATAGCGGCACTACAAAAACATTCTTAGAGCATGACTACAAAAACCCTGATCGTCGGCGGGTACGGCGCGGTCGGCCGTGAAGCCGCCGCGGGGCTGGCCGGGCACACCGAGGTCGTCGTCGCCGGGCGGAACCCCGACCGGGCGAAACATGCCCATGCGATCCGCCTCGACCTGCGCGATCCGGCCCAGATCGACGCCGCGCTCGACGGGGTCGATGCCGTGCTGATGTGCGTCGAGACCGGCAACGCCCGCCTCGCCCGCGCCTGCCTCGACCGCGGTATCGGCTACGCCGACATCACCGCCACCCCGTCGGTGATCGCCGAGTTGGAGAGGGTTCACGTCGCGGACGCACCCGCCGTGCTCAGCGTCGGCATCGCTCCCGGCGTCACCAACCTGCTGGCCCGGCACGTCAGCGACCTCGCTCCCGGCGAGCCGGTCCGGATCGGGGTGCTGCTCGGCTCGGGGGAGCGCCACGGCACCGCCGCCGTGGCCTGGACCGTCGACGGCCTCGGACAGGAACAGGGCTCCTGGACCGCCGACTTCCCGGCACCCTTCGGGCGCCGGACCGTGCACCGGTTCCCCTTCTCCGACCAGCACACCCTCAAGCTGCCGGACGTGCGTACCGGATTGGCTCTCGACTCGCGGTCCTCGACCGCGCTGCTCGGCGCCGCCAACCGCCCTGCCGTCGCGAGGTTCTTGAAGAGCCCGGCGATCAGGCCCCTCACCGACCGCCTCTTCGGCGGCCTCCACCTGGGGTCCGACGGTTTCGCGGTGATCGCCGAGGCCGGTGGCGTCCGGGCGTCGTTCACCGGCCACGGTCAGAGCCGCGCCACCGGCCTGGTGGCCGCCCACGTGATCCGCCGCCTACCCGCGCTGAACCCCGGAGTCGCCCACCTCGAGGACCTCGTCGACCCCACCGAGTTTCTGACCGCCCTGACCGCCGACGGGTTCGAGCTGCAACTCCCGCAGCACCTGAAGAACAGCCGCGACGTTGGGCCGATGCTCGGCCGATGACCGGACCACCGCGACGATGTGCCGCTCGAAGGTCTCCACCAGTGGCAGCACGTCGAACCGCGACGGCCGCAGGCGCAGCATCAGTCCGGTGACCGTGCTGAGCCCGATCCCGGCCTCCACCAGCGCCAACGACACCGCGGTGTCGACGACCTCGTGCCGCAGCACCGGCTCGATCCCGGCGCGCCGGCAGACGGTGCGGATCGCCAGGCCGTAGTGGGTGTTCTCGGGCGGCAGGATCCACCCGAGCGGCGCGCCGGTGCCGGCCAGGCTGACCGGTCCCGGCGGCAGCGACCCGCTCGGCGCGGCGAGCGCGAACCGTTCCCGGTGCAGCGGCATCACCCGCAGCGACGGATCCCGGCGGATCGGCACGTCCGGGTATTCCAGCCCTACCGCGAGATCGACGGTCCCCGAGGCGACCACGTCGTAGACGTCGTCGACGACCAGTTCCCGGCTGCGCACGACGAGATCGGGATGACGGTGCGCGACCCGGGCCAGCATCACCGGGAGGATCTCGGCGGCCGCGGTGGCGAACAGCGCCATCTGCAGCTCCCCGGCGACGCGGCCGGCGCTGCGTTCGAGGGCGGCCGTGGCGGCGGCCTCGATGTCGAGGATCTGCTGGGCGTGCCCGGCGAACGCGAGCCCGGCGTCGGTGAGTTCGACACGCCGCCCGACCCGCCGCAGCAGGGGCACACCGGCGGCGCGTTCCAGGGCGCTGAGCTGCTGGGAGATGGCCCCGGCGGTGTATCCGAGCGCGGCGGCGGCCGCGGTGACCGTGCCGCGGCGGCGCAACTCGACGAGCGACCGCAGCTGCACGCTCGTCCAGTCCATATAGAAAACCTAAAGGATTTCGTCGGCAGATCAGGAATAGACGTCAACGAAGACCGCGGCCGACCATGAGACATGGGCAAGGTCGTGATCATCGGCGGCGGTGCGATCGGCACCAGCATCGCCTTCCATCTGGCCGAGGCGGGGGTACGCGACGTCGTGCTCCTCGAACGCGGCGAACTCGGCGCCGGGTCCACGTGCAGGGCCGCCGGTGGTGTCCGTGCGCAGTTCTCCGACCGGATCAACATCGAGCTGGGCGCCCGCAGTCTGGAGGCGTTCGGGCGGTTCGCCGGGCGCCCGGGCCAGGAGATCGACCTGCACCGGGTCGGTTATCTCTTCCTTCTGTCCACCCCCGAGGACGTCACGTCGTTCGAGGAGGACGTCAAGCTCCAGAACGAGCTGGGCGTCGGCAGCCGCATGATCGACGTCGCCGAGGCGAAGGCGCTGTCGCCGCTGATCAACACTGACGGGCTGCTGGCCGCCGCCTGGTCACCCGACGACGGGCACTGCACGCCGGAGTCGGTGGTGCTCGGTTACGCCTCGGGCGCCCGGCGGCACGGCGCGACCGTGCGGACCGGGGTGACGGTCACCGGCATGGACACGGCCGGCGGCGAGGTCCGTACCGTGCACACCGACCGCGGCCCGATCGAGGCCGACGCGGTGATCTGCGCGGCCGGGGCCTGGTCGGCGGCGGTCGGCGCGATGGCCGGCGTCGATCTGCCGGTCACCCCGCTGCGCCGGCAGATCATCTTCACCGAGCCGATGCCGGAGCTGACCGGCGTCGTGCCGTTCACCATCGACTTCTCTTCGACCTTCTATTTCCACCGGGAGGGACGTGGTCTGCTGATGGGCATGTCCGACCCGGAGCAGGAACCCGGCTTCCACCTCGACTACTCCGACGCCTGGCTGCCCCGTTTCGGCGCGGCCATGGGGCGCCGGGCGCCGGGCCTGCTCGACGTCGGCCTGCGCAACGGCTGGGCCGGGCTGTACGAGGTCACCCCCGACCACAACGCGATCATCGGCCGGTCGGCGAACCTGCTGTACGCCACCGGGTTCTCCGGCCACGGCTTCCTCCAGGCGCCGGCGGTCGGCGAGGTGATCCGCGACCTCTACCTGGACCGGACCCCGTTCGTCGACGTGTCCCCGCTGTCCACCGACCGTTTCGCTCTCGGCGCCGAGGGCCGCCCCGAGACGCACATCGTCTGAGAGGACCTGATGAGCACGATCGCCCCCTGGCAACTGCGGGCCGCCTTCGCCCGGCGCCTCTCCACGATGTACGGACGTGAGGTGCCCGCCTACCAGACTCTCGTCCAGGTCTCCGAGGAGGTGAATCGCGACGTCGTCAGCCGGGAGGGTGACCGGGCGCAACGGCTCGGCACCATCGACCGGATCACCGCCGAACGGCACGGTGCCATCCGCGTCGGCACCCCGGCCGAGCTGGCCCAGGTCGCCCGGATCTTCGGGGCGCTCGGCATGCGCCCGGTCGGCTTCTACGACCTGCGGGAGGCCGCGAAGAGCGCCGTCCCGGTGATCTCCACGGCCTTCCGCCCGGTCGACGCCGACGAGCTGGCCCGCAACCCGTTCCGGGTCTTCACCTCGATGCTGACGCCGGCCGACCCGCGGTTCTTCAGCCCCGGCCTGCGTACCCGCCTGGAGACGTTCCTCGCAGCCCGTGAACTGTTCGGTCCCGAACTGCTCGGCCTCGCCGACCGTGCCGAAGCCGAACACGGCCTGCCCGCCGACGACGCCGAACGGTTCCTCGACCTCGCTGTCCAGGCCTTCGAACTCTCACCGGAACCCGTCGACCGCGCCTGGTACGCCGAACTCGAGGCGGTGTCCGCCGTCGCCGCCGACATCGGCGGAGTGCGCAGCACCCACATCAACCACCTCACCCCGCGCGTGCTCGACATCGACGAGCTCTACCGGCGGATGACCGGCCGCGGCATCGAGATGATCGACGCCATCCAGGGCCCGCCCCGCTGGCGCGGCCCCGACGTCCTGCTGCGCCAGACGTCCTTCCGCGCCCTCGCCGAACCCCGCGCCCTGCGCGAGCCCGACGGCACGATCACCACCGGTGCCCTGCGCGTCCGGTTCGGCGAGGTCGAGGCACGCGGCGTCGCCCTCACCCCGAAAGGCCGATCACGGTACGACACACTGCTCACCGAGATCGACCAGAGGTCGGCCGGCAGTCCCGGGCGCAGCCGCGCGGACGTGGCCGTCGAGGTCTGGGAGCAGGGCCTGCCGGACACCGAAGCCGGCCTCCGTGAGCAGGACCTCGCGTACTTCACCTACACGGCCGCTGCCGGCCGGCCCGGTGGCGTACCCCCGGAAAGCCTCTCCGACCTGGTCGAACAGGGCTGGGTGACGGCCACCCCGATCGTCTACGAGGACTTCCTGCCCCGCTCGGCCGCCGGGATCTTCCAGTCCAACCTCGGCAGCGAGGGCAGCCGCGACACCCGGGCCACGGGCGTCGGCTACGACCAGGACTGGCTCGCCGGGGCGATCGGCAGAGACATCCACAACCCCTTCCATCTGTACGCACGGGAGCAGACCGCCTCCATCGAGACGGCCGCCGCGACCCTGCACCTGACGACGCTGAAGGACATCCCATGAGCTTCCTGCCGACCACCCTGCAGCTGCGCGACCGTGCCCAGGGCGCCCTCGACCGGATCGGGGTGACCGTGCCCGTGGGCGACGACCTCCCCGCGCGGTCCCCGATCACCGGCGAGCAGCTGTTCGGGCTGCGGGCCACCACCGCCGAGGAGGCGGAGCGGGCGATCGGCGAGGCCGCGGAGGCGTTCCGCACGTGGCGTACCACGCCCGCGCCGGCCCGTGGCGACCTCGTGCGCACGCTGGGCGAACTCCTGCGTACCCATAAATCCGACCTCGCCGACCTGATCACCATCGAAGCCGGGAAGATCCGCTCCGAGGCGCTCGGCGAGGTCCAGGAGATGATCGACATCTGTGAGTTCGCCGTCGGACTGTCACGGCAGCTCTACGGCCGTACGATCGCCTCGGAAAGGCCCGGCCACCGCCTCGCCGAGACCTGGCATCCGCTCGGTGTGGTCGGAGTGATCTCGGCCTTCAACTTCCCCGCGGCCGTCTGGTCGTGGAACACGGCCGTGGCGCTGGTCTGCGGCGACGCCGTCGTGTGGAAGCCCAGCGAACTGACCCCGCTGGTCTCGCTCGCCGCCAGTCGCCTGCTGGACCGCGCGATCGAGCAGGTGGGCGCACCCCGTGAGCTGCACCGGCTGCTGCTCGCCGGCCGCGCCGTCGGCGAGCGGCTCGTCGACGACCCGCGGGTGGCCCTGGTCAGCGCCACCGGCTCCACCCGGATGGGCCGCGAGGTCGCCCCGCGGGTCGCCGCCCGCTTCGGCCGGGTCCTGCTGGAGCTCGGCGGCAACAACGCGACGGTGGTGGCACCCTCCGCCGACCTGGACCTCGCGTTGCAGGGCATCGTGTTCGCCGCCGCCGGAACCGCCGGCCAGCGCTGCACCACCCTGCGCCGTCTCATCGTGCACCGCGACGTCGCCGACCAACTGGTCGAGAAGCTGGCCACCGTCTACGGCCGGCTGCCGATCGGCGATCCGTTCGAGGACGCCACCCTGGTCGGCCCCCTGATCACCGACGCGGCCGCGGACGCCATGACCGCCGCCCTGGAGCGCGCCCAGGCCGACGGCGGCAAGATCGTCGCCGGTGGCCGCCGCCTGGACACGGTGGGCGGCGCCTACGTCGAACCGGCGATCGTGCGGATGCCCCGCCAGTCCGGCATCGTCCGTGAGGAGACCTTCGCGCCGATCCTGTACGTGCTCACCTACGACAGGTTCGAGGAGGCGGTGGCCCTGCACAACGACGTGCCGCAGGGCCTGTCGTCGTCGATCTTCACCCGGGACCAGCAGGAGGCCGAACGTTTCCTGGCCGCGGACGGCTCCGACTGCGGCATCGCCAACGTCAACATCGGCACGTCCGGCGCCGAGATCGGCGGAGCCTTCGGGGGCGAGAAGGAGACCGGCGGCGGCCGTGAGTCGGGCTCGGACGCGTGGCGTGCCTACATGCGCCGGGCCACCAACACCGTCAACTACTCGAGCACCCTGGCCCTGGCCCAGAACGTCAGCTTCCTCTGACACCGCAGACCCGGCTCAGCTGGCCTCGGCGGGACACCCCAGAAAAACTAGGTCCAAAGAACTAGATTTTCTGTTGCGGTGTGGGTAACGTATCCGGTGTTGACAACGAGAGATCGTCGAAAACGCAGACGACGTGCTGAGCGTCAAGCAGGGCCCGGATCATCGTGGCTCGCTCAGCATCCGCGATGGAGGCCGACCTCCGTCGCCCAGAAATTCGGTAAGGGAAGTGGTAAGTGAAGACCCTGACGTAGTTCCAGGTCGGGGCAGTCAGGGAGCTGATGTGGTGTTCGGGGCTCCCTGGTCAGAACAGTTCGTCGCACGTGTGGGGGCCATGAAGTCGCGTGGGGTCTCCATGCCGGCGGACAGCAACACAGGATTGCAGGAAGAAGTAGAGGAAAGGGAGGGCTCAACACCGTTGGATCGCCCGCTACCAGGTCGAGTTCGGGCCCAGGAGCGGACACCGTAGTTGCCTTTGATTGAGAGGTGGTCTCCGGTCACGCTTATGCGATCCCCGCACCTCACGTCGTCCCTGACGACGCGTGCGGAAACGAGAAAACCGATGAATCTTTCGGTAGATGGTGTTTGACCCGTAACCCTGGGCCCCGGCGCTTGTGCGCCGGGGCCCTCGTCGCGCGAAAGGTCCATATGGCACGTTCGGAAGCCATGCTTGATGACGATGACTACCCCGCCTACACGATGGGCCGCGCCGCGGAGATCGTCGGCACCTCGCAGGAGTTCCTGCGCCGGCTCGACGAGGCGAAGCTGTTCACCCCGTTCCGCTCCGCCGGTGGCCACCGGCGCTACTCCCGCTACCAGCTGCGCCTCGCTGTGCGGGCCCGGGAGATGGTCGACGCCGGCACCGCCCTGGAGGCGGCCTGCCGGATAATCATCCTCGAGGATCAACTCGAGGAGGCGCTCGAGGAGAACCGCAGGATTCAGCGCGAACAGTCGGCAGAATCCGCCTGACCCCGACAGCTACGGTCCTTTCCCAGCAGGGGAGGGGCCGTTCGTCGTTTCCGGCGCCGGCCGTGCCGTCCCCGCGACGGCGGCCGGCGCGGCGATCGACATCGCCGTTACCGTGTCCGGGGACCGGGGGAGGACCGCATGGTGGGAGCACAGGCGCCGGATTGGGTGCTCAACGGCGAACCGGAGCCGCCGGTGCTGTGGGCGGCCGTGTATTTGGACGAGGCCGACCTCGCGATCGCGCAGCTGTGGCACGACACGGCCGAGGCGGCGCTCGGGCCGATGGTCCGGCCGGCCGGGGCGCCCCGGATGCGGCGCAGCCACGGCGGTCGGCACGGGGTGACGGTGCGGCGCCGCTCGTGGGCGGACATGATGCATCCGAGCCTGGAGAGCGCCTGGGCGACCTGGGGTTACGGCGACGAGCGGCCACACGGGCCGGTCGAGCACGTCCGGCTCGGCGCCTGGCGGCATGACGGACCGTACCTCCAGCTCACCCTCAGCGCGGGGCTCGTCGACGCGTCGGCCATGCCGGCGCTCGCCGACGCCGTGGTCGACGTGGTCCGCACGGTCGGCGACCGGGCCGACCTCGGGTACGGCGAGATCGCCGACCGGGTCCGGATGGGACCGTCGACCGATCTGGACTGGGCGCTGCGGCGCTCGGATGAGGACAGTCTCCGCGACAGCCGCCGCCACCTGCGCGGATACGGCTGGGTGACGGTCTGCCCGGCGGCGATCGCGTCAGCCCTCGGCGGGGCGGCGGTGATGCGCGACAGCGGCGCGTTCACCGAGGTCGTCGAGTTGGCGCCGGGTGGCCTGCTGCTGCGGGCCACCCGGACGACCTTCGACTACGACGACGCCGCGGTACGCCGTGTCTTCGAGGCGCTGCGCCCGGTTCTCCCGCCGGGACGGCCGGAGCAGCCGGCGTACGAGACGCTGCCGCACCTGGTGATCGAGGACGCGGTGATGGAGGACGCGGGTCTCACAGTGGTCCCAGAGCCTCCTCCGGTGTGACGTGCAGGTCGAGGGACTCCAGGACGGTCAGGAGCTTGCGTTCCTCGTACCGGAAATGGTTTTCCATGATCGCGCCCACGCCCTCCAGATGCCGCCGCACCTCCTCGGGCCCGGCGGAGCGGTCGACGGCGGCCTGGAGGCCGCCCAGCAGGTAGGCGATCATCGAATGGTCCTGCTCCAGGGATCGCAGCACCGGGCGCAACTCCGGGTGGGCGGCGGCGATGGCCGGGAACAGGGTGCGGTCCTCGCCGCGGTGGTGGCCGTCGAGGGCGGCACAGAACCCGCGGCAGTAGAGCAGCAGGTCGTCGACGGCCATGTCGCCCGACTCGAGAGTCAGGCGCAGAGCGGAACGCAGGCGCGCGTGAACCGCGCGCATTTCTTGAGCCCAGGCCACCAGCCTGGTCGTCTCGCGCTCAGACACGCGATGACGAAGGGTACGACGGCAACGTCGGTCTCCTTCGGTCCGGCGCCTCCATGCCTGACACGGTCTGCCACCGGCACGCGACGCTGGGAACACCCTATCGCGACAGCCCCCGGCCCACGCGGGGACCGGGGGCTGTCGCGTGTCAGTGGCTCAGCTGATGTCGCGGCGGCGCATCGACCACAACGCGGCGCCCACGACCACCGCCGTGACCACCGCCATGCCGATACCCGCCGTCTGCCAGGTCATCGTGAACGTGTCGGGCGTACATCCGCCCTCGGAGGAGTAGTTGCAGGAGTCGATGTCCTCCACGACGTACTCCTTGTACATCCAGACGAAGCCCCACATCGGCACGAGCCAGGCGTCCGGGTACTTCGCGCCGGAGAGCCCGGCCATGATGTAGACGCCGATCTGCAGCGCCCCGAGGCCGACGAGTGCGCCCAGCGCCATACCGGTGTGCCGGCCCAGCGACGCCAGCGCGAAACCGAGCGCACCGGCGACCACGACCAGGGCCAGGCCGCGCAGCCCGGTCAGGCCGAACGACTGCCAGACCCCGGAGGTCATCTTCGCGGTCGTGCCGCGTGTCTCGGCGATCAGCAGGAACGCGCCGGTCCACACCGCACCCAGCAGCACCGACAGCCCGGTGAACCAGCCCAGGACGACGGCCAGCTTGGTGCCCAGGACCTGGAGCCGCTTCGGCCGCCACAGCAGCAGGTTCATCATGCCGCCGCTGTTCCATTCGGAGCCGACGAACGACGCGCCGATCAGGAACGCCGCCGAGGCCAGCAGCACCGCGAGCAGCGTGATCATGTTGGCGTACTCGCTGCGCAGATCGAAGGTCTCCGCCATGTACCAGGTGTAGTCGAACTCGTCCTGTGTCGGCGTCCACATCTCGTCGCAGTTGGCCGGCCAGTTGGCGGCGTCCGGGGTGCCCGGTGCGGCCAGGCACTGCGCCTTGTCCCGTTCGGCGGTCTGCACCGCCTGCTGGTAGTCCTGCGCCGCCTGGGCCTTCGCCGCCGCGACCTCCGAGTCGGTGACCTGCTTGTTGCTGAGGAAGGTGCCGACGATGATCGCGGCCATGATCAGCAGCACGCCGCTCAGGATCACCGAGGTGAAACGGCGCCGGAACAGGCGCCGGGTTTCCGCGCGTACCAGGCTCATTGGCCCCATCCGTTCTTGGCGCCACTGATCGAGGACTCGTCGACCTGCCGGTTCTGCCCGGCGACCGGCGCGGTGCCGGTCAGCTCGAGGAAGACGTCCTCGAGGTCGGCCGAGACCGGGGTCAGCTCACTGACGTAGACGCCGCGCTGGGCCAGGACCTTGGTGATCAGCGCCGGGTTGGTGGCGTTCGCCACGGTGAAGTAGTCGTTCTCCAACGTCACCTGGGCACCGGCCTCCCGCAGCGTCGTCGCCGCGTCCAGCAGGTCCACGCCCGTCTCCAGTCGCACCCGGACCGCGCCGGACGTGTGCTGGGCCAGCACCTCGGCCACCGAACCGGAGGTCACCCGGCGGCCCGCCGAGATGATCGTCACCGAGTCGCAGATCAGCTGGATCTCACCGAGGATGTGGCTGGACAGCAGCACCGTCATGCCGGAGTCGGAGAGGTCGCGCATCAGCGTGCGCATCTCCCGGATACCGCCCGGGTCCAGACCGTTGGCCGGCTCGTCCAGGATGAGCAGCTTCGGCTCCTTGAGCAGCGCCGACGCGACCGCCAGGCGCTGTTTCATGCCGAGCGAATAGGTCTTCACCCGCTCCTTGGACCGGTCACGCAGGCCCACCTGGTCCAGAACCGCCGGCACCCGGCTGCGGTTCACCCCGCCGGCGTCGGCGAGCAGGCTCAACGTGAGCTCGGCGCTGAAGTTGCCGAAGAACTGCGGGCTCTCCACGATGGCGCCGACCTGCCCGGCGACCTCCGGCAGATGCTGGGGCACCTCCCGGCCGAGGATCGCCATGCGGCCGCCGTTGGGCTTGATCAGCCCGAGCAGCGTACGCAGGGTCGTGGTCTTGCCGGAGCCGTTCGGCCCGAGGAATCCGTGCACCTGGCCGGCTTCGACGACCATGTCGAAGCCGTCCAGTGCATTCCGGACACCTTTGCGGCTGCGGTAGGTCTTTCGCAGCCCTGATATCTCGAGTACGGGGGTCACTCGCCGCACCCTAGATCAATGGCGCCACCCTTCGTGTCCCAACACCGGCGAAACCGTTCATCGGTACGGGTGACAGCGCCCCGCCGCACCCCGGATCACCAGGGCAGCGGCCCGAACCGGTCGACGTAACGGCCGGTGCCCGCGTCCTTGTCCTCGGTGGCCAGCGCCACGATCGCGTCGGTTCCCTCGGTGACCGTCTGTGGCCCACTGTTCGCGTTGAGGTCGGTCGCGGTGTATCCGGGGTCGACGGCGTTGAACCGGATGTCCGGGAACGCCTTCGCGTACTGCGTGGTCAGCATCGTGACCGCGGCCTTGGACGCGGTGTAGAGCGGCGCGACGACCTGGGACTCGATCCGGGCCGGATCGTGGGTGAGCGCCTGCGACCCGAGGCCGCTGGTCACGTTCACCACGGCCGGGTCCGCGCCGTCGCGCAGCAACGGCAGGAAGGCCGCGGTCATCCGGACGATGCCGACGACGTTGGTGTCGAGCACCAGGGTGGCGTCGTCACCGGTCAGTTCCACGGCCGGTGCGTGCGGCCCGGCGATCCCGGCGTTGTTGATCAGCACGTCGACGTGTCCCTCGTGCGCGGCGACGTCGGCGGCCGCGGCGGCGACCGAGGCGTCGTCGGTGACGTCGACGGCCACGAACCGGCCCCCGATCTCGGCGGCGGCCTTGCGGCCCCGATCGGCGTCCCGGGCCCCGACCAGGACGGTGTGCCCCAGCTGGGCGAGTCGGCGGGCGGCCTCGAAGCCGAGTCCCTTGTTGGCGCCGGTGATGAAGACGATCTTTGACATGCCTCCACCCTCGGCCGTCGCGCCCCGCCTATCCAGAGACCACTCCTCGGTAGGACCCCCGGTACCACCCGGGATGTCGTTTCCGTCCAAGACGGCCGCCCGGTCAGGCCCTAACGTGGACCCCGCAGCCCCGGACCTGAGGAGAAAGCACCATGCGTGACCTGGTCTACACCGGTTTCATGTCGCTCGACGGCGTCGTGGACTCGCCCGGCGGCGGGCCCGGCGAGGAGCACCGCAGCGGCGGATGGGTGTTCAAAGACCTCGAGTTCGTCGAAGAGGCCTGGTCGCTGAAGGGTGAGGAACTCGCCGACACGACGGCGCTGATGTTCGGCCGCCGCAGCTACCAGGCGTTCGCGCAGACCTGGCCCGGCTCCGAGGACCACGCCGGCTACCGGGACCTGCCCAAGTACGTGGTGTCCTCGACGCTGCCCGGTGACGCCGTGGTCGACGGGTGGGGACCGACGACGATCCTGCGCTCGGCCGACGACGTCGCCGCACTCAAGCAGGGCGACGGCGGCGCGATCTTCATCCACGGGAGCGCGGAACTGGCCCGGCGGTTGTCCGACGCCGGCCTGATCGACCGGTATCACCTGCTCGTGTTCCCGGTGCTGCTCGGTGCCGGGAAGAGCCTGTTCGGCCGGGCCGACCGCGACAAGCACATGCTGACGCTGCGCGAGTCGCAGAGCTACCCGAACGGGATCCTGAAACTGATCTACGACGTCAGGCGCTGACCGGCGCCCGCCGCTCCAGATCGAGGGCGATCGCGCCGCCGGCACCGTCACGCAGCTGCCCGACCGTACGCCCGACGTAGGCGCGCAGCGCACGGGCCAGGTGCGGCTCGTCGAAATAGTCGAGCGCGGCGACGACGTCACCGGCCGGGTCGCCGCCGGCCAGCAGCTCGGCCGCCGTACGGGCCCGCTCGATCTGCCGGACCGCGCCGCGCGTCAGCCCGGTCGCGGCGCGGAACCGGCGCTCGACGGTGCGTCCCGACACGGCCGGACGGCGGCCGCGCAGCACCTCGGCGACGAGCGGATCACGGACCACGGTCCCGGCCCGGACCAGCCTGTCCACCAGGACCTCGACGTCGTCGGGGCCGGGCGTCTCCCAGCGGGCGCCGTCCAGCCGGAACGCGCGGTGCGTCGTGTCCGGCAGGGTGATCCCGCCGTCGACCAGCGCCGCCGTCGGCACGACCCGCAGCGAGGTGCCCACGGCGAACTCCACGCCGGTGAAGATCGCCCCCTCCGGCACCGGTGCCGTGCCGGTCCGTGTCTCCGGACCGGTGACCGCCGCATGGGCCCGCCCGGCCTGCTCCCAGAACACCAGGCCCCAGCGCACCCCGGCGACCGACGTCATCTCGGTGACCTGCTCACTCATACAGGTCCACACGCTGTCCACCCACGGCGAGTCTGATCGACGCGTCCCGAACCGCAGCCCCACCGCCGAAGAATACGCCCGCGTCAGTGCAGGACCCCGCCGGCCAGGGTGCCGATGCCGTAGGTGACCGCCATGCCCGCCGCGCCGCCGAGCACCAGCCGGGCCACCGCCCGCCCCGCGCGGGCACCGCCGAGGCGGGCGCTCAGATACCCGGTGGCGGCGAGCGCGACGATGACCACGGCGAAGACGACGGCGACCCGGGCACCCGGCGGCGGCAGCAGGATCGCCGCGAGCGGCAGCAGCGAACCGGCCGTGAAAGCCACCGCCGACGCCACGGCCGCCTGCCACGGGCTGGTGAGCTCGTCCGGGTCCAGGTGCAGCTCCACGTCGGCGTGTGCGGCGAACGCGTCACGGGCGGTGAGTTCCCGCGCCACCTGAAGAGCGGTCGCCGGGCTCAGGCCCTTCGCCTCGTACAGTGCGGCCAGCTCCTGGAACTCCTGCTCCGGGAACTGCGCCAGCTCCGCCCGCTCCTTGTCCAGCAGCGCCCGCTCACTGTCGCGCTGGCTGCTCACCGACACGTACTCGCCCAGGGCCATCGACACCGCACCGGCCACCAGGCCGGCCACGCCCGCGGTGGCGATGGGGCCGGTCGCGGTGGTCGCACCGGCCACCCCGACCACCAGTCCCGCGGTCGACACGATGCCGTCGTTGGCGCCGAGCACCCCGGCCCGGAGGCGGTTGAGCCGCCCGGCAACGGTCGTGTCGTGCGCCTCACCAGGATGCGGACCCACGGTCACTCCTCGATCGGTCGTACCGCCGGCGAGGGCGGCAGCCGACCTGTACAAGAGCGATGACCGGCGGCGGATTCCCGGCCGCACTCCCGCAACGGCACGGCGGCGGTCACGGTGAATCGCGGTCGCCGTACACCGCGGCGATCGCACCGTGCGGACGGTGCGCGGGGTCGACGGCGCGCAGCAGGCGCTCGACCTCGGTGAACCCGGCGGCCGACAGCCGGGCGGCCAGTTCCCCGGGCGGCCAGCGGTACGCCGTGGTGACCTTGTGGTCGAACGCCCCCACGACGTCGCCGGTGAAGAAGCCGATCACCAGCCGCCCGCCGGGAGCCAGCAGGCGACCGAACGAGGCGAGCACCCGGTCCAGGGCCGGCGGCGGCATGTGGATCAGCGAATACCAGGCCAGGATGCCGGTGACCGAACCGTCGGCGAACGCGACCTCGGTCAGCGAGCCCAGACGATAGTCACCGTCCGGGTGGGTGGCGCGCGCGTGGGCGATGAACTCCGGGACCAGGTCGACACCGATCGCCTCGACACCCAGGGAACGCAGATGGGCGGTGAGGTGGCCCGGACCGCACCCCAGATCCAGCACCGGACCCGGCGTACCGGCCAGGTGGCGGCCGATCAGCGCGAGATCGTCGGCGTGCACCTTGTCCCCGGCCCCGAACAGGTCGATGTAGAGGCCGGCGACCGAGGTGTACGCCTCGCGGACGTGTTCCATCAGCGCGGCGCCCGTCGTGGCGTGGCGATCCGGCGGGCACACGGCGTCGCCGCGGCCGGGGCCGCGGACGGCAACCCCTCCGGTGCGGGTCTTTCCGGCATCGGAACACCCTATCGGCCGCCCGGCGAAGCGCATACGACCCGGGCGGAGGGCGGTCTGCGGGGCCGGTGAAGGCGAGAAATGGAAGCTCTGGAGACTCTCGTTTCGCCTGGTTAACGTCCGGTGACACAGCTCCATTCATCGACACCGGTGAGTGGATAGATGCTGAGTCCCCGGAGGCCGTACATGTCCGTACGTATCCGCTTCTCTGTCTCTCTGATCGCCGCCTCGCTGATCGCCGTGGCCGGCACCGCTCTGCCCGCCCAGGCCGCCGTCACGTCGCGCGGCGTCACGATCCCCGAGTTCTACACGCCTCCGGCGACGCTGCCGGCGGCCGACGGTGCCCTGGTACGCACCGAACCGCTGCCGCTCGCACTCGCCCTGCCCGGTATCGACGGCACCCTGCCGGGCCGGGCCACCCGCATCATGTACAAGTCCACCGACTCGGCCGGCAACCCGGTGGCCGTGACCGGTGCCTATCTGGAGCCGGCCGCCGCCTGGAAGGGCACCCGCCCGCTCGTGGTCCTCGCGCCGGGCACGATGGGGCAGGGCGACCAGTGCTCGACCTCGCTGGCCCTCCAGCGCGGGCTGGTGCTCGGGGCGGACGACGGTCAGACGACCGTGTCCATCGGGTACGAGGTGCTGGCCATCTACCGGCTGTTGGCCAAGGGCGTCGCGGTCGTCCAGACCGACTATCCGGGGCTGGGGACCACCGACCGCCTGCACACCTACGTCAACCGGGTGGACTCGGGGCACGCCGTGCTCGACGCCGCCCGCGCGGCCCGGGCGGTGCCGGGCGCGTCGGTCACGGCGACGTCGCCGGTCGGCCTGTACGGGTACAGCCAGGGCGGCGGCGCGGTGGCGTCGGCGGCCGAGTTGCAGTCGGCGTACGCGCCGGACGTGCCGGTGACGGCCACCTACGCGGGGGCGCCCCCGGCCGATCTGGCCGCCGTCACGAAGGCGATCGACGGCAGCGAACTGCTCGGCGCGCTGGGCTGGTCGGTCAACGGGTTCGCCCAGGCCGAGCCGGGTCTGCAGCCGCTTCTCGACCGGTACCTGAGCGCGTCCGGCCGGGCGGTCCTCAAGGATCTGTCCACCATGTGCGTGGGTGATGCGATCCTCGCGTACGCGGGCCGGCGCAGCACCGCCTGGACGACGGGCGGGCTGTCGGTCACCGACGTCATCAACGCCGAGCCGGTGCTCCGGGCGTACATCGGAAGGCAGTTGATCGGGACCCGTAAGCCGGCCGGTGTGGTCCGGGTGGCGACCGGTGTCTTCGACAATCTCGTGCCGCACGGCCAGGCCCGTACCCTGGCCTCGTCGTGGTGCCGCCTCGGCGGCTCCGTCGTGTACGCCCCGGTGACTCTGCCGTGGACGGTGAGCCCGCTGCTCAACCACTTCGGGCCGCTGCTGACCGACCAGGGCACGGCGGTCGACTGGCTCACCCGGCACCTGGCCGGCAGTTCGGCGCAGAGCAGCGCGGCGAAGAGCGGCGCGGCGAAGAGCGGCGCGGCGCAGAGCAGCAAGGCGCAGAGCAGTGCGGCCGGCAACAACTGCGCGCTCATGCCGTTGTTGCCGTGACCGGCAGGGTCGCGGCGATCTGGGATGGACGGTAGGCCGACGGCCGTGAGACGGGACCGTCACATCTGGAAGCTGTGCCGTCCCGGGTGTGTCGCCGGCAGGAGGCAGTCGTCGCCGGAGGGTCTGTCGGTGTGATCGCAGGTGTCGAGGTGGCCCAGTTGCCGGCCCTGACGGTTCCACCGGATCCACCACCAGCGGTCGCCTCCGGCGTCGGCGATGATGAACGCGGCGTGCATCTGCTCGTGACCGGCGGCCAGCTCGCAGACGGCGCGATCGGGCGGGGGTGGACCGACGGGGTCGGTCAGTCCGGTCAGGACGGCGATCTCCGCCGAGGTGAGCGTGGTCGCGACGGCGCAGCGCGGCCACACCCACGCCGCCGCGGTCGTGTCCTCGACGATCACGCTGCCATCACCTCACTGATGGAAGGTAACTCCGGCCACGGAGGATACCCGTGGCCCGCACGGGTAAACATCTGTGTCGATCGTTATCAGGATAGGTGCCGGTACGAAACGACCGCTGACCGAACGTAAGATCACGTGAACTCTGCGTACGTCCTGGAAGGGCCTCTTCATGATCGAGATCGGTGGCCACGCGCCGCACGCCTCGCCGACCGCCTGGATCGCGCCGGGTGCGGTCGTGGCCGGCCGGGTCACTCTCGGCCCGGACACCGGCGTCTGGTATCACACGGTCGTGCGCGGCGACCTGGACGCCATCACCATCGGCGCCGGAAGCAACCTTCAGGACGGTGTGGTGGTCCACGCCGACCCGGGGCATCCGGTGAGCGTCGGCGCCAACGTCAGCGTCGGCCATCGCGCCGTGCTGCACGGCTGCACCATCGAGGACGACGTGCTGATCGGGATGGGCGCGATCGTCATGAACGGTGCCCGTGTCGGTGCCCGTTCGATCATCGGCGCGGGCGCACTCGTTCCGGAGGGGGTGACGATCCCGGCCGGGTCCCTGGTGCTCGGCGCTCCGGGCCGGGTCCGCCGGCAGACCACCGCCGACGAGCACGCCGCCATCGCGGCCAACGCCCTCGTATATGTCGAACTGGCCCGGCGGCATCAGGCGGCGACCGGCGCAGGCCGCCGGCATCAGGCGGCGACCGGCGCGGGCTGACCGGCCGGGCCGCCGCCCGTGCCGGTCAGCCGGCGTCCTTCACGGTGGGTGTCAGCCGCGGCGCCACTTCTGGTTGGCGGTTCCGCCGCACGCCCACAGCTGCACCTGGGCGCCCTCGGCGTCGTTCCAGTCCTTGATGTCGATGCACTTATTGGCCTGCGGGTTCACCAGGTCACCGGCGGCGCTGAGCACCCACTGCTGTGCCGGGTTGCCGCTGCACGTGACAATCTGCAGGACCACGCCGTCGGCGGTCGAGCCCCACGGGATGTCCAGGCACTTGTTGTTGCCGGTACGCAGGGCGCCGCCGACCGCCTCCCAGCGCTGTGCGGCCGAGCCGTTGCAGTTCCACATCTGGACCGGTACGCCGTCGGAGAAGTTCCCGTTCGGCACGTCGAGGCACTTGTTGTTCCAGTTGCTGATCACGGCACCGCCACCGCCACCGCCGCCGGAGGTGGTCAGCGACAGGCCGTACACCGAGAGGATCTCGTTGACCGGCTGGAACCACATGGTGCCGCCGGTGGTGCAGTTGCCGTTGCCGCCCGAGGTGACGCCCTGCGCCTGGTTGCCGGAGATCCAGGAGCCGCCGGAGTCGCCGGGCTGGGCGCACGCGTTGCTGCGGCTCAGGCCGGACACCGAGCCCTGCGCGTAGTTGATCGTCTCGTTCTTGCCGAGCAGGGTGCCGCAGCGCCAGCCGGTGGTGCGCCCGGAACGGCAGATCGAGCTGCCGATCGCGGCCTCCTGCGACCCGGCGACGATCACGTTGCCACCGGAGTAGTTGTTGACCCAGGGCTGGGAGACCCAGTTGCCGTTGGTGCGTACCCATCCGTAGTCGTTTCCGGGGAACGAGGAACCGGCGAACGTGCCCTGCGCCTGGTTGTTGAAGCCGAGTGTGGGGCTGCCGGTCCCGCCGCAGTGCCCGGCGGTGACGAAACCGCCGGCGACGGAGAACCCGACGGAGCACAGCGTGTTGCCGTTGATCACGTACTGGTCGCCGCCGCGGGTGTCGTACATCGGCTGCGCGCGGGCCGTGGTGGCGGTTCGCACGGTGACCGCGGTCGCGCCGCTGTCGGCGGCGAACCTGCGGGCCTGGGCCTCCGCGCCGGGTGCGGCGGTGACGACGACGCTGTTGGACGCCGGGTCGGCATACCAGCCGTGCACGGTGTCGGGTGCCGCGTCGCCGTGCCGGTCGAGTTTGGCGCGGGTGGCGGCGAGGTCGCTCTCGCCGCGCTCGACGAGCGTCGGGACGGCGCCTTCGGCGCGGACGGCCGCGGCATCGGCGGCGCTGGTGACGGCGACGGTCAGACGGGTGGCGCCGTCCGGGATCCAGGCGCCGGCGAATCGTTTGCCGAGCTGGGCGCGCAGCCGTTTCTCGACGATCGGCGCGGCCGCTTCGACGGTCAGGCGCCGGGCGATCTCGTCGGCGTCGAGGCCGAGGTCGCGCTGCATCGCTTGAAGCATGCCGGGTGGGAGGGCGGGGGAGGGCGGCGCCGGTGGCGCGGCGAATCCAGGGGTGGGACTCAGGGTCGCGGCCAGGAGGAGCGCGGCGCCGAGCAGTGCGGGACGGGGCATGGGTCGTCCTTTCGTGCACGCACGTGACGGGGGAAGAGAGCGCTCTCACTGGCTGAGTCTCGTGACCGCTAAGGTAACTGTCAACAAGGTTCAACAAAATATGTCGATGCCTTTACGGCGGTCCGGTTGCCGACTCCGAGGTGGTGCATCAGGCTGTCATCGGGAACATGTTCGTTTCAGTTAGTTTTTCGCGCAAGACCTTGACACTAAAAGTTCGATGGTGCGTGAATGTGTTCCACCGCGAGTTACTGGCGGATCACCCGACGGGACATCACCGCGGCGAGCAGCCGCTTCTCTCGCAAGGAGTTCACGCAATGAGTGTTCGGTCGAACAGGTGGCGGCGGCCTGCGGTCGCCGTGCTCGGCGCTGCCATGGTGCTGGGCGCTGCGGGCGCCTGCGCCAAGTCCGAGGAGAGCCCCACCAGCGGCGCCACCGGCCCCGCGCCGGCCGCGTCGCAGGTCGTGCAGTCGGCCGCCGCCGGTGCCGCGACCTGCACCATCGACCAGTACGGCGGCACGAAGGTCGATCTCAAGACGGCCAAGGTCGGCTTCTCCCAGTCGGAGAAGGAGGCCAACCCGTTCCGCATCGCCGAGACGCGGTCCATCGAGGACGAAGCGGCCAGGCTGGGCATCACCAACCTCACAACAGCGAACGCGAACTCACAGTTCAACAAGCAGATCAGCGACGTCGAGCAGATGATCGACTCCGGCGTGCAGCTGCTGGTCATCGCGCCGCTCAACTCCGACGGCTGGGACTCGGTCTTCGCCAAGGCGTCGGCGAAGAAGGTCCCGATCATCACGATCGACCGCAAGATCAACGCCACCGCGTGCAAGGACTACCTGACCTTCATCGGCTCCGACTTCGCCGAGCAGGGCAAGCGCGCCGCCGACGAGATGGCCAAGGCGCTCGGCAACAAGGGTGAGGTCGCGATCCTGCTCGGCGCGCCCGGCAACAACGTCACCACGCTGCGGACCAGCGGCTTCAAGGACCAGATCGCCAAGGTCGCCCCGGACATCAAGGTCACCTTCGAGCAGACCGGCAACTTCTCCCGCGAGGAGGGCCAGAAGGTCACCGAGCAACTGCTCCAGTCCAACCCGAACATCAACGGCATCTACGGCGAGAACGACGAGATGGCGCTCGGTGCGGTGACCGCGCTCAAGGGTGCGGGCAAGAAGGCCGGCGACATCAAGATCGTGTCGATCGACGGCACCAAGGGTGCGGTCGAGGGCATCGTGAACGGCTGGATCTCCGCGGTCATCGAGTCCAACCCCCGCTTCGGGCCGCTGGCCTTCGACACCGCGACCAGGTTCTTCGCGGGCGAGGCGGTCGGCCAGGACATCATCATCGCCGACCGCGCGTACGACACCACCAACGCCAGGGCCGACGTCGGCAGCGCCTACTGACCGCGAGGGCGCCCGGCGACCCGCCGGGCGCCCTTTCCCCCACCCCTTGAGAGGTACGCGTGACGCTGCTCGAAGTCGCCGGCGTGTCCAAGAGTTTCCCCGGGGTCCGCGCGCTCGACGACGTGTCCTTCACCCTGCGGCCCGGCGAGGTGCACGCCCTCGTCGGTGAGAACGGCGCCGGCAAGTCCACCCTGATCAAGGTGCTGACCGGTGTCTACCGGCCGGACTCGGGAGAACTGCGCCACCACGGCCGGCCGGTGTCGTTCGCCGCGCCGATGGACGCCCAGCGCGCCGGAATCTCGACCATCTATCAGGAGGTCAACCTCATCCCGCTGATGAGCGTGGCCCAGAACCTGTTCCTCGGCCGGGAGCCCCGCAACCGCCTCGGCCTGATCGACCGCGGCCGGATGGAACGCGAGGCCCGCGGCATCCTCGCCGACTACGGCGTCACCACCGACGTACGCCGGCAGCTGGGCACCCTGCCGCTGGGCGCACAGCAGATGGTCGCCCTGGCCCGCGCCGTGATGATCGACGCGCAGGTGGTCATCATGGACGAGCCGACCTCCTCGCTGGAACCGCGCGAGGTGCAGACCCTGTTCGGCGTGATCCGCCGCCTGCACGCCCGGGGCATCGGCATCGTCTACGTCTCGCACCGGATGGACGAGCTCTACGAGATCTGCGACTCGGTGACCATCCTGCGCGACGGCAGACTGGTGCACACCGGCAGGCTCGCCGACCTCGAACGCATCGAGCTGGTCTCGATGATGCTCGGCCGGGAGATGTCGCAGACCCGCCGGCAGGGCTTCACCGCGTTCGCCGGCGACCACACCACCGACGACGCCGCCCCGCCGGTCCTCCGGGTCACCGGCCTGACCAGCCGGACCAGGCTGCACGACATCAGCTTCGACGTACGTCCCGGCGAGGTCGTCGGGCTGGGCGGCCTGCTCGGCGCCGGGCGCAGCGAGACGATCAAGGCGATCGGCGGGGCGTACCCCCTCGACGCCGGCACCGTCGAGGTCGACGGCACGCACCTCGAACGCCCGAGCACCGTCCGGGCCGTCGCGGCCGGCATCGCCGTGCAGCCGGAGGACCGCAAGGCCGAGGGCATCGTGGCCGGCCTGTCGGTCCGCGACAACATCGCCCTCGCCGTGCTGCCGCGCATGTCGCGTCTCGGCATCGTCTCGGACGCGAAGATCGACGCCGTCGTCGCGCGGTACATGACCCGCCTGCGGATCAAGGCGTCCGGCCCGGACCAGCTGGTCGGCGACCTGTCCGGCGGCAACCAGCAGAAGGTCCTGCTCGCCCGGCTGCTCGCCACCCGGCCGAAGGTCCTGCTGCTGGACGAACCCACCCGCGGCATCGACGTCGGCGCCAAGGCCGAGGTGCAGAGCCTCATCGACGAACTGGCCGGCGAGGGCCTGGGCGTCGTGCTGGTCTCCTCCGACGCCGAGGAACTGGTCGAGGGCTCCGACCGGGTGGTGGTGCTGCGCGACGGTGCCGTCGTCGGCCACCTGACCGGCGACCGGGTGACCACCGAAGACCTGATGGCCGGCATCGCCGCGGCAGCACCCTCCGAGGACCACACATGACGAAGAACGCTGTCGCCGAACGGCCCGCCGCCGGTCTGGCCGCCGTCCGTTCCCGGCTGCCCGGGTACGGCGTCTACCTCGCCGTCGGGCTGCTGATGCTCTACAACATCGTCTTCACCCCGTACTTCCTGACGCTGAGCAACCTGCGCATCCAGTTGATCCAGGTCGCCCCGATCGTGATCGTCGCGCTCGGTATGGCGCTGGTCATCGGCACCGAGGGCATCGACCTGTCGGTCGGCTCGGTGATGGCGCTGGCGGCGGCGCTGATCCCGCTCTACCTCGGGTACGGCGTGGTCGCCGCGATCGGGGTGTCGCTGGCCGCCGGGGTCGCGGTCGGCCTGATCAACGGCGTGCTGGTCGCCCGGGTCGGACTGCAGCCGATCGTCGCCACCCTGGCGGTGTTCGTCGGCGGGCGCGGCCTGGCCGTGGTCGTCTCCGACGGGCAGCTCAAGGACATCCGCAACCCCGACGTGCTCCACCTCGGCTCCGGTGACCTGCTCGGCATCCCGGTGCTGGTGTGGATCGCCGCCGTCCTGGTCGCGCTCGTCGCGTTCGTGCTGCGGCGCACCGTCTTCGGTCGCCGCCTGCTCGCCGTCGGCGGCAACCGGCGCGCCGCCGAACTGGCCGGCCTGCCGGTCGGACGGGTGCTGATCACCGTCTACGTGATCTGCGCGGTGCTCGCCTCGATCGCCGGGCTGCTGTCGGTGGCCCGGATCCAGTCGAGCGACGCGTCCGCGGTGGGCCTGCTCATCGAACTGTCCGCGATCACCGCCGTCGTCGTCGGCGGCACCCCGCTCACCGGTGGCCGGGTCCGGATCCTCGGCACGGTCGCCGGTGCCGTGCTCATGCAACTCGTGATCGCCACCATGATCAAGCACGATCTGGGGCCCTCGACGGCCGAGATGGCGCAGGCCGTCATCATCCTCGTCGCCGTCTGGGTGGCCCGGGAGAGGAAGTCGCGATGACCCCGGCCCTGCTCACCGGCAGTCCCACCACCGCCCCCGCCGACAACGGCGGCAGCGAGCGCACCGACCGCATCGTCGGCCTCGTGCAGCGCCAGGGAGCCCTCGCCGTGCTGGTCACGGTGGTGCTGGTCGCGCTCGTCGCGTTCCCGGACTTCCGCAGTCTCGACAACACCGGCACGATCCTGGTCGCCGCCGCCCCGCCGATGCTGATCGCGCTCGGGATGACCCTGGTGATCATCACTGGGGGCATCGACCTGTCGGTCGGCTCGCTCTACGTGCTCGGCGGGGTGCTCGCGGCCTGGGCATCCCGGTACGGCCTGGTCGCGGCGCTGTTCGTGCCACTGCTGGTGTGCGGGGCGATCGGGCTGGTCAACGGGGTGCTGATCGCCTACACGCGGATGGCGCCGTTCATCGTCACGCTGGCCGCCCTGCTCGGCGCCCGGGGACTGATGCGGGCGATCAGCGACGAGGGGTCCACCACCTACGTGGTGGAGAACGACGCCTTCGGGCGGCTCGGGACCGGCTCGCTGCTCGGCGTCGGCTATCAGGTGTGGCTCGCCGTGGCCCTGGTACTGATCGGGATGCTGGTGCTCGCCCGGACCGGGTTCGGGCAGTCGGTGTACGCGATCGGCGGGAGTGAGGACGCCTCAGCCCTGATGGGTGTCGCCGTGCGCCGTACCAAGATATTGGTTTATGTCTGTTCCGGGTTGCTGGCCGGCCTGGCCGGGGCCGTCAACGCCGCCCGGCTGGGGTCCGGGGTGACCGTGCTCGGCGCGGGCATGGAGCTGGACGCCATCGCCGCCGTGGTGATCGGCGGAACCCTGCTCACCGGCGGCGCCGGAAGCATCGCCGGAACCGTCGCCGGTGTGCTGCTGCTCGGTGTCATCCAGAACATGATCAATCAGGTCGGTGACCTGAACAGCAACTGGCAGCAGGTCATCAGCGGCACGTTCCTCGCCGTCGTGGTGGTCGCGCAGACCGTCCTCAACCGCCTCCGCCGCATCTCCTAGGGAGTCCCATGCGCCGCCCGCCCGCGGTCCTCGCCGGTGCCGCCGCAACCGGCTCAGGCCGGCTCCGGCACCACGGGCACGCCCGCGAGCATCGACACGGCGATCGTCGTCAGATGGCCGGCCAGCTCCTCGGCCGGCTCGGCGAAGTCCTGCATCACCCACTCGATGATCAGCTCGGTGACGCCGGCGACCAGGGCCAGCACCGCCCGCTCGAACAGCCGCTGATCCACCGGCGTCCCGCCGGTCCGCAGGATCAGGTCACCGAGCAGCACGGCCTCCTCGTGCAGCAGGCCGCGGCGGCGCACCTCCATCCGGGGTGCGTTGATGTAGATCACCCGAGCCCGCTCGGGATGATCGCGCAGCATCCGGGCCAGCGTCGCCATCACCGGTGTGACCAGCTCCTCCAGCGACCCCCGCGGCGGTCCCGCCGCCACGAGGGCGGCGAGCAACCACGCGTTCTGCTCGGTGTGCACCCGGAAGAGCAGGTCCGCCCGGTCGGTGAAATGGTGGTAGAAGTAGCGCTTCGACACCTTCGCCGCGGCGCACACGTCGGCGACCGTCACCTCGTCGTAGTCACGGGTGGCGAACAGGTGCACGGCCGCGGCGACGATCCGGTCGCGCCTCTCGGCCTCGCGCTGCTCACGCGACCGGCCGGCGTAGAGCTCCCGCCCGCGGCCGGCCACGACCCCTGGATTGTTCACGCTAACAGCGTAGTCCCCGGATGCGGCCACCTCGCATGACAGGGGATCGGCACGTCACCCCGTACCGGACCGCACCGCACCACCCCGGCCCGTCGTTCACCACCGAACTGGACAGCGCCTTCCGCGCCGCCCGCCGCCTCGGCCTGTGGCTCAACACGTCCGCGGCGGCCGGCGTCGACGAGTACCTCGCCCAGGGCGCCCGGATCTATCACGGCGTGAGCCGCCGCGGCCCGGTCGGTGGCGACGGCAGACACAACCACATCAGCACCCGGGCGGCGCTCCGGACGTACGACCGGCCGCTGCACATGCTGGTCGAACGCCTCTACCGGAGCGGGACCCGGCCCGGCTAGCCGATTCCCTCAGATCGGATCCCCGGTCGCCGATGCGCATCCCCGGAGCGAAGGAGAACGGGATGCAAACCGCACTGGTCGCGGTGTACGTCACCGCGACCGCGGTGGCGAGCACCTATGCGGCGCTGTCCTGGCGACGGCGCCGCCGGGCACCACTGGCGTCGTCGTTGGCGCTGATCACCGCCGGGGCCGCGCTGTGGTCCCTGGCGCAGGCGGTCGCCGTCGGGGTCGACTCGGCACCGGCGGCGCTCACGGCCACCTACCTGATGTTCCCGGGCGTCGCGATGATCGTGGCCGGCTTCCTGTGGCACACCACCGTGTTCACCGGCCGACGGCTGGAACAGCTGCGCCGCCGCCGCACCCTGCTGTGGGTGCATCCGGTGCTGCTGATGACGGCCGTGGTCACCGACCCGTGGCATCACCTGTTCTTCAGCTCGGCCGCCGTGCACGCCACCGAGGGCGTGACGGTGCAGTTCGGACCGCTGTACTGGGTGCACACGGCGTACTGCTACACGATGATCGGCATCGGCGCGGTCCGCTCGGTGGCCGCCATGCGCCGGGCGGTCCGCGGCCACCGGCGGGTCTTCGTGATCTTCCTGGCCGGTGGGCTCGCCCCGCTCGTGGGCAACCTGCTGACCGTCTTCGCCGATCACGGCGACCGGCAGGTGGACCTGACCCCGATCCTGTTCCTGTTCACCGCGTCGATGTGGTGGTGGGCCGAACGGTCCGGCATGCCGGCGCGCCGGATGCCGGTGGCGTACGAGCACGTGATCGCCGCGATCAGCGACGCGGTGATGGTGCTCGACCCGGACGGCCGCGTCCTGGACGTCAACCCGGCCGCCGCCGGGATGCTCGCCGAAGTGGGCCAGGTCCCGGACGGTGACGTGGTGGGCCGGATGTGGTTCGAGGTGGTCGGCCCACAGCTGACCGCGGCGTTCGCCGGCGGCACCGACCAGCAGACCCTGACCGCCGGGGACGGCACGATCTACGACGTACGTGTGGTCCGCATGCGCACCTCCGACGGCAGCACCCCCGGCGCGGTGGTCGTGGTCCGCGACGTCACCGAGCTGGAGCGTCTGCGCGCCGAACTGACCGACCAGGCGATACGCGACGGCCTGACCGGTGTCTACAACCGCCGCCACCTCACGTCCGTGCTGCGGGAACAGGCCGATCGGGGCCGGCTCGCCGTGGTGATGCTCGACGTCGACCACTTCAAGTCGATCAACGACACGTACGGGCACGCCGTCGGCGACCAGGTGCTGATCCGCCTGGCCCGGGAACTCACCGCGGTCGTCGGTGACACCGGCACCGTGGCCCGGTACGGCGGCGAGGAGTTCGCCGTCATCCTGCCCGATGCCGGGGCGCACGCCGCCACGGAACTGGCCGAGCGGTTACGGCACTGCTGCGACCAGGTCGCCGTCGTCACCCCGCGCGGGCCGCTGCGGGCGACCTTCAGCGCCGGCGTGGCCGAGCTCGTACCCGGTTCCGGGATCGAGGATCTGCTGCGCCGCGCGGACCGGGCGCTCTACGCCGCCAAGGAGCAGGGCCGCAACCGGGTCGTCACCGACGACGCGCTGGCCGTGCGCCGCTAGCCCGTCCTTCCCCGGGTGTCCATCGGTCGACGGACACCCGGGCTCCACGGCTCGGTCGTCCCGGCGGTGGCACCCCCGGCGGCAGCATGAATGCATCGCCACCGGAACCGGTGGCCGCCACCGAGGGGGACTGCGATGCAGCACAACGGGATGTCCGGGATCTTGCGCGGACTCGGCTGGGACCTGGGTCTGCCGCTCGTCACCTACTACGGCCTGCACGCCGCCGGCGCCTCCGACACCACCGCACTGCTGGCCGGCACCGCGGGCGCCGCGCTGCGGATGGTGTGGATGGCGGTACGCAGCCGCACGCTCAGCCCGTTCTCGATGGTGATGGCCGCGGTCTTCGGTGTCGGCCTGCTCTTCACCGTCTTGACCGGTGACCCGCGCTTCCTGATCATCAAGCACTCCGCGATGGCCGCGGCGATCGGGCTGACGTTCTTGGTCACCGCGCTGCACGGCGGGCGGCCGCTGACCCTCGCGGCCCAGCAGAGTTTCCAGCCCGGCAAGGCCGGCGACCTGGCCGAGGCGTACGCCACCGACCCCGACGTCCGCCGCGGTCACCGTCTGGCCTCCCTGGTGTGGGGAGGTGGCCTGCTGACCGAGGCCGCGATCCGGGTCGTGCTGGTCTACCTGCTGCCGATCGAGATGATGGTCGGTGTCTCGACCGCCCTGACCGTGGTCACCTTCGCGATCCTGATCGGCTGGAACGCCCGCTACCTGGCCACCCACCGGCCGGCCCCGGCCACCGCCGCCGCTCTCGCCTGAACCCCGGTATCGCACCGTGATCGCCGGTGCCGACGTCCGGATCGCGGACGTCGGCACCGGCGTCGTGTGGTGCGGCAGACCCGGGCCGCTACTCGCTGCGCAGGTTGCCCGGCCGCGTCAGGCGCAGCAGCGTCGGCAGTGCCGCGGCGGTCGTCCCGAGAACGACCAGCGCGGCCATCCCGGACGTCGTGCCGATCCCGAACCAGTCCACCGTGACCGGTGCCTGCACCGCCGCCATCAGGATCGCCGCCAGGCCGCTGCCGAATCCGATCGCCAGCGTCATGCCGAGCAGCACCGGCACCGCGGCCTGCAACAGCACCGAACCGGACATGGTGCGCCGTCGGGTGCCGAAGGCGACCAGCACGGCCAGAACCCGGCGCCGCTCCCGCATCTGCTCGGCCACGTTGACCACCATGCTGGCGCCGATCAGCACGAGCATCGCGATCGTGCCCGCCAGCAGGCCCTGCCGGATGGTCCGCAGCGCACTGGCGACGGCGTCGTTGCCCGCACCGTAGACCAGCGCCTGCGGATCCATCCGGGCGGCCGTGTTGCGCAGCTGCTCCAGCGCGTTCGGGGTGCGGCCGTCGAGCGTCAGTGTGTAGCGCGCCTCGCCGGCGGGGAACGCGTCCGCCGCCGCGGCCGGGGTGAGCAGCAGCAGAGGCCCGTAGTCCAGCAGGCTGTCGGTGGGCACGACGTCCCGGGTCGACGCCGGTGCCGTCCACTGCCCGCCGCCCTCGACCGTGAAGACCCCGGTGGTGGCCACGTTGACGGCGAAGGCGTCGCCGTCGGTGCAACCGGGCAGCGCCGCATAGCCCTCGAGCGCCGCGCAACTGCCGATCCGCACGGTGACCTCGGACCCGTCCCGGCCGGCCCGCGCGATCCGCACGGTCTCGACGGTCTGGACGCCGGGTGTCTCCCGCAGGGCGGTGGTCCACGTACCGACCGGGAGATCCGTCTGCGGCAGGACCTGCTGCCGGGCCACCGCGGCCGGCGTGCCCCCGGAGCCGGTGACCTGGGTCTCGATGGCGCTCACCAGCCCCTGGACCGCGATCACCCCGGCCACCGAGACGGCGATGCCGGAGACCGCGCGGACCGCGGTGCCGCTGTCGAGTTGCAGCCGGCGGACCGCCAGCTCCCAGGCGACACCGCCACCACCGAGCCGGTGCACAACCGCGTCGACCAGCCACGGCAGCAGCAGGGCCAGGCCGATCAGCAGCAGCGCGACCCCCGCGGCGGCCTGGAACTCGGTGGCTCCGGACCCCGGCCCCTCGCCGAGCCCGTTCGTCAACGGCCAGAGCAGCGCGATGCCGGCCACCGGCAGGATCAGCCGCCACCACAGCCGCCGCCGGACGGTGGTGCTGAGCCGCACCACGCCGAGCGGCTCCACCACGACCCGGCGCATCGCCGACAGCGTGACCAGGACGGCCACCGCCGGAACGCCCAGCGCGATGAGCGCGGCCAGGACCGGGACCGGGCGCATGTCGGACAGGTAGAAACTGAGCGGCCCGGTCGCATACCGGTGGGCCAGCAACGCCGCACCGGCGGCCAGAACCGTACCCACGAGCAGGCCGAGCACGGCACCGGCGAGGGTCTCGCCGGCGGCGATCCGCCGGGTCATACCGGCGTCGGAACCGACCAGGCGCAACGCGGCGAGCCGCTTGTCGCGGGCCTCGCCGCCGAACCGGACGGCACTGGCCATGAACACCATGACCGGGGTCAGCAGCACCACCATCCCGACCGCGGTGAGCAGCAGCATCACCGGGGACACGCCCTCCTCGGTATAGCTGTGGCCGAACGCCTCGATCCGGCGGCCGGTGTCCTCGGTGAGGGTGTCGGTCCCCAGGTAGAAGGCGAGATCGGCGGGACCGGTCAGGCCGTCGTCACCGATCGTCCCGACGATCCGGGCTTCCCACCGCCGGCCCAGCACCGGATTGTCCTCGATCAGCCGCCGCAGAGCGGGGGAGACCAGCATCTCGCCGGGTTTCGGCAGCGCGGTGACGCCGGGCGGGACCGGTGGCCGGGAGCCCTCCGGCTGGAGCATCCGGCCGTGGATGGCGTCGTCGTGGAAGGTGGTCGTGGCGATACCGATCAGCATGGTGCCGTCGCCGCGCGGGACCTCCCGCTCGCTGTCCACGGCCTCGGTGCGGGCACTCTCCCGATCGCCGCTCGCCTCGAGGGCGGCCGGGAGAGCGGCCAGGCACAGCAGCAGCGCGACACCGACGCCGGTGCCGGCCGCGATCAGCGTGAGCCGGGCCCAGCCGGCCCGGCCGCCGGCGACGCTCATCCGGGCGCCGAGCCCGAGCTCGAAGATCCACCGGCGGAGACGGCCACGGCCGGTCATCGGGCATGCTCCTGCTCGCGGACCCGGCCGTCGCGCACGACGGCCTCGCGGTCGGAGTAGGCCGCGACGCGTGCCTCGTGGGTGACCAGCACGACCGCCGCGCCGGTGTCGCGGGCCGCGGTGATGAACAGTTTCATCACCAGCTCGCCGTTGAGCGAGTCGAGCGCGCCGGTCGGCTCGTCGGCGAACACCACGCGAGGCCTGCTGACCAGGGCGCGGGCGACCGCGACGCGCTGACCCTGACCGCCGGACACCTGGCCGGGGCGTTTGCCGGCGACGTCACCGACCTCCAGGCGCTCCAGCCAGTCGGTGGCGGTGCGGTGCGCCTCGCGCCGGCCGGTGCCGGACAGCCGCAGGGGCAACGCCACATTCTCCACACAGGTCAGCTCCGGGACGAGCTGCCCGAACTGGAACACGAACCCGAACTCGCCGCGGCGCAGGGCACTGCGCTCGCTGTCGGACATCGCGGTGAGGTCGCGGCCGTGGTAGGCGACCCGCCCGGAATCGGGCTGGAGGATGCCGGCCAGGCAGTGCAGCAGCGTCGACTTGCCGGACCCGGACGGTCCCATCAGCGCGACCACCTCACCGGGCCAGATGTGCAGGGAGGCGTCGTCGAGCGCCTTGGTCTCGCCGAAGTGCAGATGCAGGCCTTCGGCGACCAGCAGCGGTTGCTCAGTCATCGGGGGGTCTCCCTGGGGATTCACGGGCGGACTCGGGCGGCCAGGCGGTCCAGGCGGGCGGCGGTCAGCTCCAGCCAGCGCAGGTCGGCCTCGAGGTGGAACAGGGCGTGGTCGCAGATCAGCTCGTCAGCGAGGTCGCCGTCGGTCTTGCGGCGGGTCAGCTCCCGCATCATCCGCAGGTGCTCGGCGCGCTGGGAGTCGAGCACCTCGTCGGCGTCGCGGCCGGTCATCAGGGCCAGCACGACCTTGGTGTAGAGGGTGCTCTGGAGGTAGGGCTCCGGCTTCTCCGGCCGGCCGATCCACTCCGCCACGTCGGTGATCCCGGCGTGGGTGATCGCATAGCGCTTGCGCTCGGGACCGTCACCCGGCTCCGACTCGACCTCGACCAGGCCGTTCTTCAGCAGCCGGGCCATCGTCGAGTAGACCTGCCCGTAGTGCAGCGCCCGGTCACGCCCGAACGTGTCGTCGTAGGTGCGCTTGAGGTCGTAGCCGTGGCGTGGCCCGTTCTCCAACAGGCCCAGCAGAGCGAAGGTGACTGACATGCGGGCTACTATACACACCATGTATAAACTGTGTGTATATGCAGGTCAGGCAGTGAACCTGCCCGTGCACCGTCGTTCGGTGCGCATCAGCGCCACCTCGTCGGCGCCGGTGACGACGATCCGCGGATCCGGGGTGAAGTCCAGGTCGGCCGAGCGGTCCTTGTAGTCCGTCGCCCCCAGGATCACCTTCATCGCGTTCAGTCGCGCGAGCTGCTTGTCGTTGGAGCGAATGATCACCCAGGGGGCGGGGCGGGTGTCCGTACGCCGGAGCATCTCGTATTTGAATCCGGTGAAGTCGTCCCATCGATCCTGGGCCTGGAGATCGATCTCGCTGAGCTTCCACCGGCGCAGCGGGTCGGTCCGGCGGCGCTCGAACCGGCGGGCCTGCTCCTCGCGCGTCACGCTGAAGTAGAGCTTGACCAGGATCGTCCCCTGCCGGATCAGGTCCTTCTCGAAGCCGGTGACACCGCGCAGGAAGTCGCGGTACTCGGCCGCGGTGCAGAAGTCGAACACCCGCTCCACCATCGCGCGGTTGTACCAGCTCCGGTCGAACAGGACGAGCTCGCCGCCGGCCGGGAACTCCGCCACGTACCGCTGGAAGTACCACTGGGACCGCTGCTCGGCGGTCGGCCGGCCGAGCGCGACCACCCGGCAGTGCCGCTCGTTCATGTACCGCGCGACCCGCCGGATCGCGCCGCCCTTGCCGGACGCGTCCCGACCCTCGAACAGCACGATCATGCGGAGGTTCTGGGCCTCCAGGTGCTGTTGCAGTTTCAGCAGCTCGACCTGCCAGGGACGCAGCGTGCCCTCGGCGTCGATCCGGCGGGCCAGCGCGTTGCGCTCGCGCCGGAGCCGGCTGACATCACGCAGCGCCTGCTCGTATCTCGCGGTGAGATCCGCCGGCGCCGTCGGGGGTGGTGTCGTCTCGGCCATCGGGCCTCCTCATCGGCGTCCACGGGTCACGGCGCTCCCAGGATCGCCGGGCGGTGACCGGTGCGCGTCATCCCTGCCGAGTGATCCGTGACGGCACGCCGTCACGGTGGCCGGCGGCCCGCTCATCCGGGGCGGATGAACCGCTCACCGGGGCCGCCACCGGCACGCAGGGGGAACGCCGTTTCTCGACGATGCGTGCGAATACCGGCGGTTGCCCCCCGCGTGCGCGCTGTGATTCGGTTTGCCGGGGGCAGTGAAGATCGTCGATCAAGAGGTGGGCGCCGTTACGCGAGCGGCGCCGTCGAGCGTGCCCGCAGAGCCGGGCTCTAGGGGGCGACATGAGAGAACGGGCGGACCGGCGTGTCCAGACGCCGAGACCGATGGAACACACGGTGCCACCGCGGCTCCCGGCCGGGATGATCCGGCGTTCCCGGCTGATCGCGACGATGGACGCCGGCGTGCAGCGGGCGGCCACGCTGATCTGCGCCGGACCCGGCTGGGGCAAGACCGCACTCGCCGCGTCGTGGGCGGCCGAACGGGCCGGGGCCGGGGGCGGCGGGACGAGCCGAGGGGTCGCCTGGCTCACCCTGGACGCGCAGCACAACGAGCCGTCCCGCTTCTGGTCCGACCTGGTCCAGGCCCTGCGCGCGGCCGGAGCCGTCCCGTTCGACCGGGAGTACCCGGCCGCCGGCTTCTCCGAGGACGTCCTCCGCGAGGCTGTTCCCGCGCTGGCCGCCCCGGTCGTCGTCGTGCTCGACGATCTTCAGGCGATCACCGACCCGCGGGTCCTCGGCGCCCTCACCGGCATGCTGCGGCGCCACTCCGGGCGTCTGCGGTTCGTCCTGGTCACCCGTCGCGAACCGGATCTCGCGCTGCACCGGCTGCGGATCACCGGTGACCTCACCGAGATCGGCGCCGCCGACCTCGGGTTCCAGCTTGACGAGGCGACCTCGCTGCTCCAGGCGCGCGGCCGCTCGCTCGATCCGCTCGCGCTCGCCGAGTCGGTCCGCCGGACCGAGGGCTGGCCCGCCGGCCTCCGGCTCATCCTCGACACCCCGGATCCGGCCGTCGCCGACGAGATCGTCGAGGAGTACCTGATCCGGGAGGTGCTGCCCGGCCTCGACGACCGGGTACGGGAGTTCCTGCTGCGCACCAGCATCCTGAACCGGGTCTGCGGGCACCTCGCCGATGCGCTGACCGGCGACCGCGACGGCCACCACACGCTGCAGTACCTCGCTCACCGCAACCTGTTCGTCGAGCGCAGCGGCAACGGGCCGTGGTTCCGCTACCACCCGCTGTTCCGGGCCGCCCTGCGCCGCCGGCTCACCCGGCGCCGGCCCGGCGAGCCGGTCCCGCTGCACCGCGCCGCGGCCGGCTGGCACGAGAGGAACGGCGACGCCCTCATCGCGATCACGCATGCCGCGGAGGCCGGCGACTGGGACCTGGTCGCCCGGTACGTGATCCGGCGCGGCCTGCCCCTGTTCACCTCGGCGGACCGGCCGCAGCTCGTCGAGGTGCTCCGGCGCATCCCGGCGGAGCGGATGAACGGGTCCGCCGAACTGGGCCTGTGCGGGGCCCTGCTGCTGTACGCCCACGGTGATCACGCGGCCATGCCCCACAGCCTCGCCGCCGCGGAGGCGCAGCTGGCCGACCCCGTGAACCCGGCCGGTATCGAGGTCGGCGCCGCCATCGCCGTGCTGCGGGCCAACACCGTGGTGCGCTGGCGAGGCGACATGTACCAGGTGGTCGAGGCCGGCACCGCGGTGCTCCACGACCTCTCCGGGCGTACCTTCGACGAGGTCCCGGTGCTGGCGCAGTACCGGGCGATGATGCTCAACTGCAAGGGCGCCGGGTTGCTGTGGACCGGCCGGCTCGACCACGCCGACCGGTATCTGTGGGCCGCGACCAGCTCCGCCCGGACCGCCGACGTGCCGCTCTTCGAGATCAACTCCCGGGGGCTGCTGGCCCAGCTCGCCTTCGTCCAGGGCGCGCTGCGCGAGTCGGAGGCACACGCGGACGCCGCCGAACGGGTCGCCCGCCGCCTCGACGCGCAGCACCGGATGGCGATGGGGCCGGCATACCTGGCGCGGGCGCTCGTCGAGTCGGAACGGGGCCGCGAAGCGGGAGCCGAGGAACAGTTGCGCGCGGCGCTGCACGCCATGGGGGAACGACCGGAGGCGGTCCTGTCGGTCCTGGCCGGACTGGTCCGGGTACGCCTGCTGATCGACCGCGGCGAGACGGCGGCGGCCGGCGCCCTGCTGTCCCGCCTCGGTGCCGAGGCCGGGCCGCCGGTGGCCGCGCCGCTGCTGAGCCGGCTGCTCGCCCTGGCCGACGCGGACGTCCGGCTGCTGCTCGGCGACCCCGGGGTCGTCCTGGCCCGGTACCGGGGCCGGGCCGGTCTGCTGCCCGCCGAGCAACTCTGCCTGGCCCGGGCCCATCAGGCCAGCGGCAACCCGGCCGTCGCCGACGTCCTGCTGCGCCGGATCCGGGACGGGCCCGACCGGGTCGCCGCGGTCGGCGCCTGGATCCTCACCGCGCTCGCCGCCGACGCCCGGGGCCGCAGCTCGGTCGCCGGTGAAGCGCTCGCGCAGGCCCTCGCGATCGCCGAACCGGAGCGGATCCGGCGGCCGTTCCGCACCTACGACGCCCAGCGGGTGCTGGTTCTGGCCGGACGGCGGCAGTGGCTGACCGACCTGTACGGCCCCTCCGGGAGCGGCGGTGTGCTCGCCGAGATAACCGGGGAGCTGCCGGTGATCTCCGGTGCGCCGGCGGCCGGCCCGCTCAGCGAACGCGAGAGGGACGTGCTCCAGTACCTGCCGACCGTCCTGACCGCCGCGGAGATCGCCGAGAACCTCGGTATCTCGGTCAACACGGTGAAGGCCCACATGCGATCGATCTACCGCAAGTACGGTGTCGGCCGGCGCCGGGAGGCCGTGATCGCCGCCCGCCAGGCCGGCCTGATCTGATGCGGACGGCCACCGCCGCCGGAGCGCCCGGCTCCCTGCGGGCCCTCCTCGATCTGGCATAGGGTCGGAACCGGACAGGTACCAGAAGAGTGAGGGAGCGACGTGACGCACCACGTGTACCGGCTCACCGAGGTGGTCGGCAGCAGCCCGGAGAGCATCGACGACGCCATCCGTACCGCGGTGAAGAAGGCCGCCGAGACGGTCCGCAACATCGAGTGGTTCGAGGCCAAGGAGATCCGCGGCCAGGTGGTCGACGGCGAGGTCGCCCACTTCCAGGTCCTCCTGAAACTGGGCTTCCGCGTCGACGACTGACCGGCCCCGCCGGCCGGCGCACGGACCGCCGCTCTCAGTGCAGGCTGTGCAGGAGCGCGGCGAAACCGGCCGGGTCGCGCAGGTGCGGGAAGTGCTCGGCGCCCACGTGGGTGGACCGGGGCAGCGCATCGGTCAGCCAGTCGCGGTAGACGGCCGGCAGGTCCGGGCTCCGCTGCGGCACGGCGAACTGGCGGTACGGCTCCGGGACGTCGTCGAGACGTGCCGGGCCGGTCCCGCCGATCGTGACCACCCGGTGAGCGCTGTAACGGGCCGCGAAGCGCTCGCTGACGTGGGCGGACTCGGCGTGCGCGATCAGGATCGGGGCGCGGCGCAGCCCCAGGCCGTACACGAGCGTCGCCAGGTCCTCGGCCAGGTCGTCGACGCCGCAGTGGGCACGCGGGGCGGACTGGCCGTGACCCGGCAGGTCGACGGCCACGGCGGTGATGTCGTCGCCGAGTTCGGCGGCCAGCGGCCACCACATGGTGCGGTCGTAGCGCAGCCCGTGCAGCAGGACGACCGGACGGCCGGACCGGCCCCAGCGGTCGTAGACGAGCAGGTCCGCCGGGGTGCCGTGGGTGTGGGTGGTACGCCGGGGCGGTTGTGGTCGCACGAGGATCGTCTTCCGGGTCGGCAGGCGAGTGGCGGGCGGGAGCGGCCGGCTCCTACACGCGCAGCACACTCGATCTGCCCGTCGCGACGCCCCCGCGACCCCGCACCGTCGGGTGTGGGCGCTCGATCACCCGTCCAGGATAACCGTGCTCCGCGGCGGGCGCCCGGGTCGGCGCCGCCGGGAGGCTCAGTCGACCTCGACGACCTCGCGGCCCAGCGGCCACAGCGCGGCGGGCACCAGTTTGAAGTTGGCGATGCCGAACGGGATGCCGATGATCGTGACGCACTGGGCGACACCGGCGGCGATGTGGGCCAGCGCGATCCACCAGCCGAACAGCACCAGCCACAGGATGTTGGCGATGCCGGAGGCGACACCGGCGTCCCGGCGGTCGACGATGGTCCGGCCGAACGGCCACAGCGAATACACCGCTAGGCGCATCGCCGCGACACCGAACGGGATGGTCACGATCAGGGCGAAGCAGAGGAGGGCGGCCAGGCCGTAGCCGATGGCGAGGACGAAGCCGCTGCCGAAGACGAACCACAGGATGTTGAGGATCAGGCGCACCAGTTCATGATGACCTACCCTCGCCAAGCCCCACCGGCGAGAGCGCCGGGACGAGCGGCAGCAGGATGACGAAGGTGGTTCCGGCGCCGGGCGCCGAGTCGACGCTGATGTGGCCGCCCGCGTCGGTCACGATGCCGTAGACGGTCGACAGCCCCAGGCCGGTGCCCTGGTCGACCGGTTTCGTGGTGAAGAACGGCTCGAACAGCCGCTCCCGGACCTCGGCGGACATGCCGGTGCCGGTGTCACTGACGGTGAGTTCGGCGAAGGTGCCGGACGGCGTCCCGACCCGGCCGGTCCCGATCACCACATCGCCGCCGTCGGGCATCGCGTCGCGCGCGTTGATGACGAGGTTCATCAGGATCTGGTCGAGGCGGCCGCGGTTGGCCCGTACCGTGACGGGGCCGGGGTGCGGCCGGCAGGCCAGCCGGATCCGGCCGCTGATGCTGCGGCTGAGCAGTTCCTGCGCGTCGGTGACGACGGTGTTCAGGTCGACCGTCTCGACCTGCGTCGGCTCCCGTTTGGCGAAGAGCAGCAGCTGGCTGGTGAGCGTGCCGGCCCGGTCGGCGGCGTCGCGGATGCGGGCCAGATCGCGGGCGCCGGCCGGGGTGACCTCGTCGGCCATCAGGTCGGCGTAGTTGACGATGATGGCCAGCAGGTTGTTGAAGTCGTGCGCGACCCCGCCGGCGAGCTGGCCGAGACTCTCCATCCGTTCGGCGCGGACCCGCCGTTTCTTGTCGGTGACGTCGCGTTCGGTGGCCGCGGCGGCGACGATGCGGCCGGTGGTGTCCCGGATCGGCGACACGGCCACCGACACCAGCATCTCGCTGCCGTCGCGGCGGATCCGCCGGACCTCGTCGAGGGTGACCCGCCGGCCGGCGGCCAGCCCGGTGAGTGTCTCGTCGAGGACGTCGAGGCGTTCCGGCGGCAGGATCCGGCTGATGCTGCTGCCGACGATCTCGTCCGCGGAGTAGCCGTAAAGGCGTTCCGCACCGCCGTTCCAGGACGTGATGACACCGTCGAGGGAGCTGCCGATGACCGCGTCGGACGACTGTTCAGCGAACGCGGCGAGCATCTCCCGCTCCCTCGACGCGTCTGCGGACGCGGCCAGCAGCCTGCGGTGGTGCCGGGCGAGTGCCCAGCTGATGCTCGTGATGGCGACCATCACGAGCAGCCGCAGGCTCTGGTCCAGCGTGCCGAACAGACCCTGCCGCGTCGAGATGGCGAAGGCCGCGACCAGCGCGTAGCCGCCCAGGGCCAGAACCCCGGCCGGGCTGGCCGAGGCGGCGGCGAGCGCCGGGCCCAGTGCCAGCATGCCGAAGGTGAGCATGCGCGGCGGTGTGACGGCCGACAGCGCCGCCAGTACGGTCACCAGCGCGAACGACGCGATGAGGTAGGACCGTGAACCGCCACCCATCAGGATGACCTCTCCGCTGTGAGTCTGCGGTTGTCAGGGTAGTCCCGCGGGTTCAGCCGAGTGGTGCCGATTCGCTGAGACCGGCGGGGGAGCGCAGCCGTCCGATCAGCGCGTCACCCACCCGGGCGGTCTCCCGCAGGTACGGCGTATCGGAGAGCACGAAGTGGCTGATGCCCAGGTCGGCGTACCGTTGCAGGGCCGCCGCGACGTCGTCGGCCGATCCCACCAGCCACGTCGTGCCGGCGCCGCCACCGCCGTGGCGACCCGGCGCCGTGTACAGGCAGGTGTCCAGGACGTCGCCGCGGTCGGCCAGGTCGAGCAGGCGCTGCTGACCGACCGCGGACCTGCGCAACAGATCGGTGCCGTTGCGCCGGGCCAGCTCGGCGACCTTCGCCTCGGCGTCGTGCCACGCCTGTTCGGTGGTGTCGCGCACCAGCGTGGTGATCCGCAGCCCGAACTCCAGCGGCGGCAGATCCCGGTCCAGGTCCCGGGCCAGGCCGCGGAGCCGGTCGACGCGTTCGGCGATGCCGTCGAGCGGTTCACCCCAGAACAACTGCACGTCCGCCTCGGTCGCCGCGACCCTCTCGGCGGCGGCGGAGGCGCCACCGAAATACAGGCGGGGACCCCGGGCGTACGGCCGGGGCACCACGGTCGATCCGGTGACCTGGAAGTGCTCCCCGGCGTACGTCACGTTCTCCTCGGTCCACAGCCGCCGGGTGAGCAGCATGAACTCCCGGGTCCGGGCGTACCGCTGCGCCTGATCGCCCTCGACGTCGCCGTAGGCGGCGAGATCGTCCCGTCCGCTGACGATGTTGACGAGCAGCCGCCCGCCGCTGAGGTGGTCGAGGGTCGCCGCCGCACTGGCGAAGTGCGCGGGCTGCCAGTAGCCGGGCCGGATCGCCGTGAGCGGCCGGAACGTGCTGGTGCGGGCGGCGATCGCGGTGGCCACCGTGAACGTGTCCGGGCGGCCCCAGCCGGTGCCGATCAGCGCGCCCTCCCAACCGTGCCGCTCGGCGGTCCGGGCCAGGTCGACGCTGTGGTCGAGGGTCCCGTATCCGGCCACGGTGTCGTCGCCGCGGTGCCCCGGTTCGATGGTGTTGGGCAGGTACCAGAGGAAGGTGTGCGTCATCAGGCGCTCCGCCGCCGCCGGCCCGGGTCGGTGACGGCCGGCGGCTGGTAGCCCTGATCACGGGCGGACAGTGTGACGCCCGGCGGCACGATCTTGTCGATCTCGTCGAGGACGTCCCGGCCCAGTGGTGCCCGTGCGGCACCGAGCTGCTGTTCCAGCTGCTCGAACGTGCGCGGCCCGATGATCGGCGCGGTGACCGCCGGGTGCTCCAGGACGAACCCGAGCGCCAGATGGATCAGCGACAGCCCGGACTGCCCGGCCAGTACGGCGAGGGCCTCGACGGCGGCGAGTTTGGCCGCGTTCTCCGGGGCGTCGATCTCGAACCGGCCCGGTTGCCGTCCTCCGCGGCTGGTCGTCGGCTGGGCGCCGCCGGCCCGGAACCTCCCGGTCAGCCACCCGCCGGCGAGCGGGCTCCACGGGATGACGGCGAGGCCGTACTTCTGGGCGATCGGCAGGACCTCGCGCTCGACGCCACGGGCCAGGATCGAATACGGCGGCTGTTCGGAGACCACCCGCTCGCGGCCCCGGCGTGCGGCGATCCACTGGCCCTCGACAATCGCCGACGGCTCGAACGTGGACGTACCGATGTAGCGGATCTTGCCTTGATGAACGAGATCGGACAGCGCGCCGAGGGTGTCGTCGAAGTCGGTGTCCTCCTCCGGCCGGTGCACCTGATAGAGGTCGATGTGGTCGGTCTGCAACCGGCGCAGGCTGTCCTCCACCGCGCGGATGATCCAGCGGCGCGAGTTGCCGAAGTGGTTCGGGTCCGTGCCGATCTGCCCGTGGAACTTGGTGGCCAGGAAGACGTCGTCGCGCCGGCCGAGCAGCGCCTTGCCGACGATCGTCTCGGATTCGCCCTGGCTGTAGACGTCGGCGGTGTCGACCAGGTTGATCCCGGCGTCCAGGGCCCGGTGGATGATCCGGATGCTGTCGTCGTGGTCGGGGTTGCCGCGCTCGCCGAACATCATGGTGCCCAGCGCGAGGGCGCTGACCTTGACACCGGTACGGCCGAACGGGCGCAGGGGGATGGTCATCGGGAGATCAGCTCCAGAGAGTTCGCGGGGCGCGGAAGTCCGTAGTGCTCACGCAGGGTGGTACCGGTGTATTCGGTGCGGAACAGTCCGCGCTCCTGGAGGATCGGCACGACCCGGCTCGCGAACGCCTCGATCCCGGACGGCAGCACGGCGGGCATGATGTTGAAGCCGTCGGCGGCGCCGTTCTCGAAGTAGTGCTGGATCGTGTCGGCGACCTGCACGGGCGTACCGGTGAAGGTCCGGTGCCCGCGTCCCCCGCCGAGCTTGCCGATGAGCTGGCGGACCGTCAGGTTCTCCCGGCGGCCCCAGTCGACGATCAGGGTGCGGCGGCTCTTGTGGCCCTCGATCTCGTCCTCGGTCGGCAGGTCGGCCGGCAGCGGTTCGTCCAGCTTCAGCCGAGCCGGGTCCACCCCGAGGACGGTGGCCAGGGTGGCGACCGCGAACTCCGGCGCGATCAGGCGTTCCAGTTCGGCCTCCAGCTCCCGGGCCTGGGCCGGGGTGTCGCCGATGACCGGGACGATGCCGGGCAGGACGACGACGTGGTCGGGGTTGCGCCCGGCCGCCACGGCACGGCGTTTCAGGTCGGCGTAGAAGGCCTGGCTCTCCGCCAGCGTCGGCTGCGCCACGAAGATCGCCTCGGCCCACTTGGCGGCGAACTCCCTGCCGTTCTCCGACGACCCGGCCTGCACCAGCAGCGGATGTCCCTGCGGTGGGCGGGGCACGTTGAGCGGCCCCTCGACCTGGAAGAACTTCCCGCGGTGGCCGATCGCGCGGACCCGGTCCTTGACGGCGTGCACCCCGGCCCCCTTGTCGGCGACGATCGCGTCGTCGGCCCAGCTGTCCCACAGTTTCGTGGAGACCTCCAGGAACTCGTCGGCCCGCTCGTATCGCGTCCGGTGCTGCGGCTGCTCGTCAAGGCCGAAGTTGCGGGCGGCCGCCTCACCGGCGGTGGTGACGATGTTCCAGCCGGCCCGGCCGCCGGACAGGTGGTCCAGCGAGGCGAACCGGCGGGCCAGATTGAACGGCTCGTTGTACGAGGTGGACGCGGTCGCGATCAGCCCGATCCGGGTGGTCGTCGCGGCCAGGGAGGCCAGCAGCAGCGTCGGCTCCAGCTTGCCGGCCGGGCGGCGGCCGGGGTCGCTCCACAGCACCGGGCTGTCGGCGAGGAACACCGAGTCGAACCGGGCGTCCTCGGCGACCCGGGTCAGGTGCTGGTGGGCGGCGAGCGACAGGTTGGCGTGCGGGTCGGACTCCGGCAGCCGCCAGGACGCCTCGTGGTGCCCGGTGTCGTGCAGGAACAGGTTGAAGTGCAGCTGGCGGCTCACTGGGTGATCAGCTCCGGGTGGTAGGCGAAGGAGGTGGCGGCCGGGCGGGGGAGCCCGTAGTGCTCGCGGAGGGTGGCGCCCTCGTACTCGGTGCGGAACCGGCCCCGTTCCTGCAGGATCGGCACCACCTTGTCCACGAAGGCGACCAGACCGGACGGCAGCACCGCCGGCATGATGTTGAAGCCGTCGGCGGCCCCGGAGTCGAACCACTCCTCGATCGTGTCGGCGACCTGCGACGGCGTACCGGCGAAGGTGCGGTGCCCCCGGCCGCCGCCGAGCCGGCCGATCAGCTGGCGGACCGTCAGATTCTCCCGCCGGGCCAGGTCGACGATCAGGGTGAAGCGGCTCTTCGCGCCCTCGATCTGGTCCTCGGTCGGCAGGTTGTCCGGCAGCGGCTCGTCCAGCGGCAGGTCCGCGGGCGTCAGGTGGAAGCGCTCGGCGAGCTGCGCCCGGGCGTACTCGGGGCTGATCAGCCGTTCCAGCTCGGCGTCCAGCTCCCGGGCCTCGGCCGCGGTGTCGCCGATCACCGGCACGATCCCGGGCAGGATCTTCACGCCGTCCGGGTCGCGGCCCAGCGCGGCCGCCCGCTGCTTGAGGTCGCGGTAGAACGCCCGGCCCTCGGCGAGGGTCTGCTGGGCGGTGAAGACGGCCTCGGCCCACTTCGCGGCGAAGTCCCGGCCGTCCTCCGACGACCCGGCCTGCACCAGCAGTGGCCAGCCCTGCGGCGATCGGGGCACGTTGAGCGGCCCGTCCACCCGGAAGTACCGGCCCCGGTGGTTGATCGCCCGCACCTTCGCCGCGTCGGCGTGCACGCCCGCGTCCTTGTCGGCGAGGACCGCGTCGTCGGCCCAGCTGTCCCACAGTTTCGTGGCCACCTCGAGGAACTCGTCGGCCCGCTCGTACCGCTCCCGGTGCAGTGGCACGTCGTCGAGGCCGAAGTTGCGGGCCGCGTCGGCGCCGGCGGTGGTGACGATGTTCCATCCGGCGCGGCCGTCCGAGATGTGGTCGAGCGACGAGAAGCGGCGGGCCAGGTTGTACGGCTCGTTGTACGACGTCGACGCGGTGGCGATCAGCCCGATCCGGGACGTGACCCCGGCCAGCGCGGTCAGCAGGACGGTCGGCTCCAGCTTGCCGGTCGGGCGGCGGCCGGGATCACCCTGCTGGACCGGGCTGTCGGCCAGGAACAGCGAGTCCAGCCGGCCGCGCTCGGCGATCCGGGCCAGTTCCTGGTAGTGCTTGACGCTCCAGCCGGCGTAGGGGTCGCTCTCCGGCAGCCGCCACGACGCCTCGTGATGCCCGACGCTCATCAGGAACGCGTTGAGGTGCAGTTTCCTCTTCTCAGGCATCGGCGGCGACTCCCAACCGGTCGAGCAACAGGCTGCGCAGCGCGGCGAAACCGGCGTCGGAACGGGACCGGTTCTCCAGCTCCACCCGGACGTCGGTGTCGACCACCCCGGCATCGAGCAGGATCACCCGGTCGGCGAGCACGATGGCCTCGTCGACGTCGTGGGTAACCAGCAGCACCGCCGGCCGATGCGCCTCGCACAGCTTGCGCAGCAGGACATGCATGCGGATGCGGGTGAGAGCGTCCAGTGCACCGAACGGTTCGTCGGCGAGCAGCAGTTGCGGTTCGCGGACCAGCGAGCGCGCCAGGGCGGCGCGCTGTTGCTCACCCCCGGACAGTTGGTACGGCCACGCGCGCTCCCGCCCGGCCAGACCCACCTCGGCCAGCGCCTGACGGCCACGCTCTCCGGCGTCCGCGCCCCGCAGGCCGAAGACGACGTTGTCCAGGATCCGTTTCCACGGCAGCAGGCGGGAGTCCTGGAAGACCACCGACACCGCGTCCGGTACGTCGATCTGCCCGTACCCGGCGACGTCCCGGTCCAGCCCGGCCAGCGCCCGCAGCAGTGTGCTCTTGCCGGTACCGGATCGCCCGATCAGGGCCACGAACTCGCCCGGTGCGATGTCCAGGTCCAGTCCGTTGAGGACACCGCCGTCGGAGGTGAAGCTGCGGTGCAGGTTGCGGACCCGGACCGCCGGTTCGGTGGTCAGCCCTCGAGCGTCTGTCGCCATGCCAGCACCCTCCTCGCGGTGAGACGGACGGCGCTGTCGGCGCAGTAGCCGAAGACGCCGTAGATGACGAGGCCGACCACGATCACGTCGGTCTGGCCGTACTGCTCGGCGAGGGTGATCATGTGGCCGATGCCGGAGACCGCGTTGTACTGCTCGACGACGACCAGGCCGAGCAGCGACGACGTGACCGCGAAGCGCATGCCGAGCAGGAAGCCGGGCAGCGCGCCGGGCAGGACGATGTGCCGGACAAACTCGCCCCGGTTGATGCCGATCGTCTCGGCCAGTTCGGCGTACCGGCCGTCGATGCTGCGCAGCCCGTTGTGGGTGTGGATGTAGATCGGCACCATGCTGATCAGTGCGATCGTGATGATCTTCATCTCCTGGCCGATGCCGAACCAGGCGATGAACAGCGGGATCAGCGCGAGCGTCGGTACCGACCGCTTGATCTGGATCGGGCCGTCGATCAGCGACTCGCCGATGCGGGACAGACCGGAGACGACCGCCAGCACGGCACCGGTGACCACGCCGAGGGACAGGCCGATCGCCGAGCGTTCCAGCGACGACAGAACGTTGCCGAGCAGGTCGTGGTTGACCCACTGGTCCTCGAAGGCGATCACCACGTCCCACGGCGCGGACAGGATCGCCGGTGCGATCACACCCGAGGCCGATCCGGCGGACCAGACGGCGAGGGCCAGGAACGGCCCGATCCAGAAGGCGAAACGGATGCGGTGGCCGGGGCCGAGACGACGGCGTACGACACGCTTGTCGGTCTGCTGCCGGGGCGCCTCGACGGGCGGCGTGTGCAGGGTGGCGGTCATGACGCGTCCCCCGTGACCACCCGGTCGCCGGCGGCGGCCGCCTGGACCGGCTCGAACCGGCGGTCGACGAGCGTCGTCACGTCGAGCCTGTCGTGCTTCTGCTCGGCGGCCAGCAGGTCGGCGGTCTCCTGGAGGCGGGTGATCGCGGCATCCCAACTCGCCGGAATGCCCTTCTCGCCCTGGATCTCCACGACCGCCTTCGCGTCCGCTTCGTTCAGGCCCTGGGTGTCCTGGTAGTACGCCTTCGCGTACTCCGCGGGGTGCTCGTTGGCCCACAGCACGGCCTTGGTGCGTACGGCCACGTAGACCTTGAGTGCGGCGGCCTTCTCCGCGTCCTCGACCGCCGAGGTCAGGCAGTACACGGTGGACGCGTCGTCCCGGATGCCGGTGAAGATCGAGCTGGAGCCGGGGTACTTCGCCTCGTACAGCTTGATGTTCTGCGCGCCGATCGGTGCCACGTCGACGGCCTTGCTGCCCAGCGCCGTCACGTAGGAGTCGCCGTTGCTGGTCAGCTCGACCAGTTGCACGTCGGACTGGGACAGACCGGCCTTCTGGAGCACCCGCAGCACCAGCGCGCCCTGTGCCTGCCCGGCGCTGTAGGCGATCTTCTTGCCCCGCAGGTCGGCCAGGGACGTCACGCTGACTCCCGGCGCGACACCCAGTTTGTAGATCGGGTGCTCCAGCGGGTCGAGGGTCACCGCCTGGAAGACGATCTTCGTGGCGGTGCCGGTCCATGCGGCGAACAGCGACGGGATGTCGGCGACCGCGCTGCAGTCCAGCTTGTCGGCCCGGAACGCCTGGATGCTCTGCGGGCCGCCGCTGATGTTGGCCCACTCGACGGTCACTCCGGCGTCGCTCAGTTCCTTGTCCAGACCGGACGCCTGGATGACCGCCTGATACTGCGGGTCGCCGAGGCGCAGCACCGTTCCGCTGGGGACCCGGTCCGGCAGCGCGGCCGTCAGTTCGAGTTTCGTGACGGCCCGCTCCTCCGCACAGCCGGCGGCGAGGACGAGCACGGCGGCCAGCGCGGCTCCGACCGTACCCCGAGGGATTTTGATCATGTTTTTTCCTTCTCTTCGGGGGATGTCAGAGGGTGTGGAAGTCGCCGTCGTGGTAGAGCAGCGGGGCGCTGTGATCGGCGAGCCCGACCTCCTCCACCCGGGCGATGACCAGGTGTGCGCCGCCGGCCGGATGCCGGTGTTCGACGGCGACCCGCAGCCAGGCCGCGGCGCCCTCCAGGACCGGCTCGCCGGTCGGCAGCCGGCGCCAGCGCGTCGGCGCGCCGAACCGGTCGATGCCGCTGGTCGCGAAGGTGCGGGCCAGTTCGGTGTGCCCGGCGCCCAGCAGGTGCACGACGGCGGTTCCGGCGTCGCGCAGATGCGGCCAGGCCGAGGCGGTCGCCAGGATGCCGAACGACAGCAGCGGCGGCTCGGCCGACAGTGACGCGAGTGACGTGACGGTGACACCGGCGGCGCCGCGGCCCGCGTCGGCGGTGACCACGGCCACCCCGGCGGCGTGGCGGCGGAAGACCTGACGGAACAGAGCGGCGTCGACGGGTGTCGACGGGGTCGGGCGGGAAACGGTGACGGTCACGGGCGGACTCCCAACCGGAATCGAGACGGGCGGTGGCCCCTCCCGGTGGCTCACCACCGGGGCTGAATTCATACTATACAGCTAGGATTAGAAGGCAATAATGCGCCGAGGTGAAATAAGTCGATGCAGGTCAGGATGCGTGCAGGCGAACCTGGAACTCCAGCGGAGACGCGTAGATCTGATCGAGAGCGACCGCCCCGCCGGCCACCGCCAGCACCGTGCCCGGGAAACTCGACGGGTGCACCACCCGCTCCACCTCGGCGCCCGCCGACGACCACGCCGCGATCTCGGCCCGCACCGTGGCGAGAGAATCCGGCAGCTGGTTCACACCCGCCTCGGCGACCACCAGCACCTCCGGATCGAACAGGTCCAGCAGCAGCGCCGCCGCCCGGCCCACCAGCCGCGCCCGCTCCCGCAACAGCGCCACGGCCCCGGCACTGCCGCCCTCGGCCGCCGCCACCAGGGCCGCGATCTCCGGCCGGTCGATCAGCCCGGCCGCCATCGCCCGCCGGACCAGCACCCGCTCCGACACCGCCGCCTGGAGGCAGCCGACCCGCCCGCACGCGCACGCCTCCCGGCAGCCCTCGACCGGCAGGTGCGCGACCGCCCCCGACGCCGACCGCGGTCCCTGATGGACGTCCCCACCGGTGGCGAACGCCACGTCCACCACATTGCCGACGAACAGGTGCACGGCGCTCTCCCGGGCGCGCCCGGCCACCTCGCCGAACAGCAGCTCACCGCGGAGCAGGGCCCGCGAGTTGTTGTCGGCCCGGACCGGCAGCCCGGTCGCCTCGGCCAGCGCCGCCGCGATCGGCACGTCCCGCCAGCCCAGTGCCGGATGCTCGACGATCGTGCCGTGCGGGGAGTCCACCCAGCCGCCGGTCGCCACCCCCAGCCCCAGGATCCGTCGCCGCGCCCCGTGCGTGCGCCGGATCGCCGCGATCCGCGCCGCGACCGCCGTGACCACGCTCGCCGGATCGGTCCGCCCGTGCGGCTCCCGCACCTGCGTGATGATCCGGCCCCGCAGATCCAGCAGGGACACCGTGATCCGGGGAACCGCTATGTGCACCCCGATCACCGCCGGGCCGTCGGCCGGCAGGTCCAGCGGCACGTGCGGCCGCCCGATCCCCGGCTTGCCGGCCGCCTCCGGCGCCTCCCGCACCAGGCCGCGCTCCAGCAGTGACCCGACCACCCCGGTCACCGACGCCGCCGACAGCCGGGTCACCCGGGCCACCGAACTGCGGGCGATCGGCCCGTGGTCGAGAACGGCACGCAGCACGGCCCCGGCCGAGTCCCGCGACCGGCGTGCCCCGGCCGGCGGCAGGTCGCCACGCCGGGTCGTACGCCGGTCCTCGATCATCTGACCAGCGTAAATCGCACTTCTCGTCGATGTCGCGTCTGGTTACCGGTCGTTTCACGGTCGGTAACACCGGCTCGGGATGTCACGTACCGCCGAGGTTGATCGTCCCTATCGCATGAGCATCCCGATCTCCACCAAGCGCCTGACCGTGGCCGCGCTGGCCGTCACCGCGGCGGTCCTCGGCGTCTGGGCGGCGGCCTTCCCGCTGTCCTTCTACGCCGATTTCCCCCTTCCCGGACGGCACTGGGTGTCGGCGCTCGGCCCGTACAACGAGCACCTGACCCGGGACGTCGGCGGCCTGTTCCTGGCCCTGCTGGTGCTGAGCGTCTGGGCGCTGCGCCACCCGACGCCGACCGCCCTGCGGGTGACCGGCGGCGCGTGGACGGTCTTCACCGCCGAGCATTTCGTCTGGCACGTCCTCCACCTGGACGTCTTCCCGGTCGCCGACCGGATCGGCAACGTGGTCGCCCTCGCCGCGATGCTGCTGGCCTCGATCCTGCTGCTCCTGCCGGACCGTCCCACCGCGGAAGCGAACGCCTGAGCCCACGCGAGACCCGGCCGGCCCTCCCGCCGGTTCCACGCGTCGGCCGGGATCAGCTCGGCAAGCTGCCGCCGGGGACCGGGACTTCCAGCGGGTCAACGAACACAGTCGGCGCTAGGGCATCCACCGGAACTCCCTCGTACCGGGTGAAGGACGTAGATTGCGCCGCTGCTCCGACCGTCATCAATCTCAGCCAGGGTGAGCTGGTCGCAGCGGACCTCTCGCACATATCCAGGCCCGGACCCGATGTCGATCCACACCCGGGCGAAGCCGTCAGCCGGCAGGGCGCGCGGGCCGGCGGCCATGATCGGCGGGCTCACGCGGCCCGCTCCGCCTGGCCGAGGATGCGCCGCACCGCGGCGTTGTGTTCGGCTGCCTGCCGGCGCGCGGCTTCCTGCCAAGCCCGAGCGGCACGTAGTCGACGTCGCCACATCACGCGCCGCATGATCTCGGTGAGCATGCCCGCCTCCGAAATTCGGGGCGGCAGGCGCATCACGGGGCGCCCGCCGCCGGTCTGGGACGGCGGCGGGCCACGGAACTTCGCACGGTCGCGCTGCCCGCCGCCGCTGGGATCGAAGTTAAGGGCGGGCCCGCAAGGGCAGGGGCACAGTTTGTGCCCGCTTATGCGGCCAGCAGACCGATCTTCACGGCGAGCTCAGATGCGCGCCGGCGCCGGGCCGGGCTCTTGGACTCGGTCTCTTCGAGGACGATCCGCTTGGCGAAGCCGTTGTACCTGATCGTTTCGGGAGCAGCCTCGTGCGCCTTCTCCAGGGCGGCCAGTGCGACGTCCGGCTGCCGGTCGAGTTGGTACCCCCGCGCCTCCTCGACCCGGTGTCGGGCGCGCCGCGGACGAGACGGAATGATCACCGCGTCTGCCGCCGCCGACTGCCGAACCGACTCGCCGCCCTGGCGTAGTTCCACGGCCACCGTCACCGCGTGTGCCCCCATGATCGCCCGCGAGTACGAGGTGACCGGATGGTAGTAGCCCTTCGGCAGCCGGTCGGCCATGGCGCGGGCGGTTTCCCAATATCGCCAGGCGGTGCCGGTCGACCCGCGCCGGGCAGCGGTGTACCCGGCCTCGAAGGTGAGGGCTCCCGTGATCGCCAGGACGTCGGGCGGCGCATTCTGGAGGAGAGGCTCAAGGTATCTGAGCGTCTCCAGGTTCACCGCGTCGGCGGCATCGAAGTGCGCCGGCCCTGCGTCGCGGTGCGCCTGGGTGGTCAGCCACGCGGCCACGCCGATTGCGTGCGGGTCCTCGGACTCCTGGGCCGCGATCAGACCGCGCTCGGCAACCCGCCACAGCAGAGCGGCGTCTGGCTGGTAGGCCACGAAGAATTGGCTCAGCGAGTAGACCTCGGCCAGCACGGCCTGCGCCGCCCGACGTGCCGGGACGGTGTCGGCCTGCCGGACCGCGATCTGCGCGTCCCGGATCAGGTCCGGCAGCAACGCCCCGATCACCTCGCGGTGGTGGGGAGCCGAGTGCCGTGCCGACCATGCACGCGCCAGCCGAGCCCGAATGTGGGCAATCGAGGACGCCTCCCGCGCGGTGGCGACCGGAAAAGCATCCACGGCCGCTTTGACGGCCGCGAGGCGCGGATGGCCGGGGCCGACGAACAGATCGACGTGGAGTGACTGGTCGCCGGTGAGGTCGGCCAGATCGCGTACCCGAAGCGACTCGGCGAGGGCGAGGATGATCTCCAGCTTCGGCGTTCCCAGGCGGCCGGTCTCCAGTCCCTTGACCCACGACCCGGACTTGCCGACCAGACCGCCGAGTTGTTCTCGGTTGAGGCCCTTGCGTGTGCGAAGGATCTGAAGTCGCTGACCGAATGCCAGCGGATCGGTGTACGGGTCCGGAGGGTATTCGTCCATCGGTGCTCCCTGGTAGCGGTCAGGGTGCGGCGGCCGGCCGCTACTCCGGCCGCCGACATCGACGGTACGCCGCGTCAACGAACAGCGCCGCCGGTTCGCTACACGGTTCCGCCGATCGATCGGACCTCGACGCTGATCACCTGTCCACAATGGCGGCGTCCCCGCAGGCCGCTCTGCCGTTGGATGGCCCCTCGGCGGCCGTGTGGGATCGACGTGTCAGGTGTAGCCTGACGGCGTCAGGGTGTGCCTGACAGGCTGGGGGAGGGGTCATGAGCGACGTCAAGCTGAACTGTTCGTTCTGTGCCAAGCCGGCCGATGCGGTCGAGAAGCTGATCGCCGGGCCGGGGGTCTACATCTGCAACGAGTGCGTGGGGCTCTGCAACGACGTGCTCGGCATCGAGCGGCAGCAGGCGCCGGACGAGCCGGCCACGCCGCTGCCGGTGTGGGAGGAGTCGATGACCGATGAGCAGATCCTCGACGTGCTGCCCCGGATCGCCGCGGTCGGCGTGCAGACCGAGGTGAGCCTGCAGCGGCTGGTCACCATCCTGCGTGAGCGGCGGGTGACCTGGGCGCGGATCGGGTCCGCGCTGCAGATCACCCGCCAGTCGGCATGGGAGCGGTTCTCCGGCGAGGAGTGACGGCCCCTCGCCGGAGAACCACGTCGGGGCGGTGCGGCCGCCGGATTCACAGGGTGAAGCCGGCGACCAGTTCCCGCAGTTCGTTGCTGGTGCGGCTCAGGCTTCCGGCGTTCTCCCGGGCCCGGGTGGCGATGGTGGTGGTGGCACCGACCGCGCCGGCCACCCCGGCGATGTTGGTGGCGATGTCGGCGCTGCTGTCCGCCACCTCGGCCACGTTGCGGCTCATCTCGCTGGTGGTGGCGGTCTGCTCCTCCACGGCCGCGGCGATCAGGGTCTGGAAGTCGCTGATCCGGGTGACCACCTCACCGATCCGGCTGATCGCGCCGACCGCGTTGTGCGAGTCCGACTGGATCGCCTTGACCAGCCGGGAGATCTCCTCGGTGGCCCGTGCGGTCTCCTGCGACAGCTCCTTGACCTCGCCGGCCACCACCGCGAAGCCCTTGCCGAGTTCGCCGGCGCGGGCGGCCTCGATGGTGGCGTTGAGGGCCAGCAGGTTGGTCTGCTCGGCGATCGCCGTGATCATCGCGACCACGGCGCTGATCTCCGCGGACGAGTCGCCGAGCTTGGCGACGGTCTGGTTGGTCTGGTCGACCACGGTGACGGCCTCGCCGGCGACCCGGGCCGCCTCGCCGGCATTGCGGGCGATCTCGTCGATGGCCTGGTTCATCTCGGCACTGCCGGCCTGGAGGGTCTGCACGTTGCCGGAGACGTGACCGGCGGACGTGGCAACCGTCGCCGCCTGTGCGTCCATCTCGGTGCTGGCGTCGGCGATCTGCTCGGAGACCGTCGACAGCTCGTGCGAGGCGGTGGCGACCGCGCCGGCGTGACCGGCGATCGCCGAGACGGTCGCCCGCAGCGACGACGCGGTCTCGTTGACCGCCGCACCGAGCCGGCCCAGCTCGTCGCCGCGCGTCACGTCGACGCTGACGGTCAGGTCGCGGTCGGCCAGCCGCCGCAGCGCCCCGACCACGACGGCCAGCGGGCCGACGACGGACCGGGTGACCCAGATCCCCATGAGCACCGCGACCAGGACGGCCAGCGCGAGCGCCGCCCCGAGCACGGTCAGCGCGGTGCCGCGAACCTCGTCGACCTCGGCACGCAGGGCCGCGGCCCGGGCGTTGACGGACTCGTCCAGGGCCGCGGTGATCTCCAGGACCTTGCCGTACGCCTCGGACGCCTCACCGCCGTTGACGCTCTTCATCGTCCTGTCGAGAGCCGCCCGATCGTCCGCGGACAGCCACTCGTCCAGCTTCTCGTCCCAGGCGAAGAAGTCGTCCCAGGCCGGTTCGAGGTCGTCGAAGAGGGCCCGTTCGGCAGCGGTCATGCCGTCGGTGTTCGTTGCCTTCAGACCCTCGTAGAGGGCCTTCTTGGACTTGAGCTCACCCTGCCGGTTGTAGCCCTCGGGGCCGGTGGCCCAGGCGTATCCGAACGCCGCGACGTCGGAGATCCACAGGCCCTGCCAGCCGGTCACGTCGGCGGCGTTGTACTTGGCGTCTTGAATGTCGTCGCGGACCTTTTCGAGGCCGGCCATCTCCCGCTCGGCGGCGGCCTGCTGCCGCAGCCCCCACCACCCGGTGCCCGCGGAGGTGACGATGAGGGCGGTCAGGGCGCAGTAGGAGAGGGCGAGTCGTTTGCCGACACTGATATCACCGATTCGCATCGGAAGTTCTTCTCCTAATGAAAGTGTGTACCTCTCTCTCGGCGGGGACGTGATCGGTCTGAGTGAAAGGCGCCGCGGACCCGACGTCCGCGGCGCCTTTCACGCTCAGGCTGCGGCGCAGGTCACAGCCGGGTTGTTGTTGCTGGTGCCGCGGGAGGCGGTGAAGCCCCAGGCCGCCTCGGCACCGGCCGCGAGCCGCCCGTTGTAGGCGGCGTTGCGGGCGGTGACCGTCTCACCCGAGGAGCTGACGGTCGCGTTCCACGAGTTGGTGAAGCGCTGCCCGTCGGGCCACGTCCACGTGACGGTCCAGCCGGTGATCGCGCTGGTGCCGGCCTTGACGGTGACGGTGCCCTGGAAGCCGCCGGTCCACGAGTTGGTGACCGCGTACGTGGCGGTGCAGCCACCGGCCGGCGGGTTGCCGGTCGAGGGCGACGGCGGGTTCGACGACGACGGGCCGCCGGGCGACGGGGAATTGGTGCCGCCGAAGACACTGGCCTCCCGGGAGGTCGCCTTGATGCCGTTGGCGCCGTTGAAGAGCCGCTGGCCCCAGCTGGTCAGCTGCGCCGGGTTGAAGTTGGTGACCATGTCGAGGTATTCGACGCCGCCGCCGTTGCCGGACCAGGACCAGCCGAGGTAACCGATGCCGAGCCGCTGGCTGGTGGCCAGGATGGTCTCCTCGTCGGGGTTGCCGTCGGAGTGGTCGTGGCCGAACTCGCCGACCACGATCGGCAGGCCGGCGCTCTGGAAACGGCCCAGATAGTCGTTGATCTCGGCGGCGGTGTCGAACACGCCGTACATGTGGATCGAGAAGACGGTGTTGCGCTGGGGATCGGCGGCGAACACCGAGGCGGCGTTGTCGCGCATGATGAACTGCCAGTCCTGGCCCCAGTTGGGCGCGTCGACCATGATCTGGTGCTGGAATCCGGCGGCCCGCAGCCGGCTGATCGCGGACTTGGTGTCGGCGGTCCAGCCGGCCGCGGCGGTGCCGTTGCCGTACGGCTCGTTGCCGATGTTGAGGATGACGTAGTTCTCCTGGCCGGTGAGGGCGCTCTTGATGGAGATCCAGTAGTCGACGGCCTGGGCGAGGGTGGCGGCGCCGGCCTGCTCGCCGTAACCGGTCGTGTCGTGCACCTCCAGCACGCAGATCAGCCGGTTGGCCTTGCACTGGTTGATCACGTTGGTGACGTCGGCGCTCTCGTTCTTCGTCCAGCGCTGGCCGCTGGCGAGCACGACCCGGACGGTGTTGGCGCCCAGGGCCTTGATGGCGGCGAGCGAGGTGGTGGTCTGGCCCGCGTACCAGGTGTGGGCGTGGTTGACACCGCGCATCAGGAACGTGTTGCCGTTGGCGTCGAGGATGCGGGTGCCGGAGACGGTGAATCCGGCAGCGGCCTGGGCCGGCTGCGCGAGGGTGAGGACCGCCGCGGCGGCGGTCAGGACGGCCGCAAGGCCGCCCCACCATTTGGCTTTCATGGGGATTCCTCCCTGTCCGTCGGGGACGGTGACGGACAGTCGTCGGGGGACGGTCGTCGAGAATCTAAAATGACTTAACTAAGCCGGTCAAGTGGGAGACCTCGAATGATCTTCAATGAAATCCCGCGCTTGACATCGCAAACTTAAGCCGCTTAATAATGGCCGCATCGAAGTTGATCCCTGTCTGGGAGTGGGTGCCGCCCTGATGACGAAGAACCGGACACGCCGTGCCGTCGCGGTCGCCGCCGCGCTGGCACTCGTGCTCGCCGGCTGCTCCAGCGCCGACGGCGAAGGCAAGCCGGACGCCGCGAACAGCTCGATCACCATCTTCAACGGTGCGAACGGCACCATCGTGGAGAACTGGAATCCGTTCTCACCGACCCAGCTGCAGCCCACCAACGGAACCATGCACGAGGCTCTGTTCTGGTACAACGTGGCCACCGAGGCGCCGCCCGCGCCCATGCTCGGCACCGCCTACCAGTGGAACGCCGACGGCACCGAGCTGACCGTCACCACCCGCGAAGGCGTCACCTGGAACGACGGGAAGCCGTTCAGTGCCAAGGACGTGGCGTTCACCTTCGACCTGATCAGACGCACCAAGGCGATCAACGCGACCGGCCTGGACATCACGTCCTCGGTGGCCAGGGACGACAAGACCGCGGTCCTCACCTTCGGGACGAAATCGTTCACCGACGAGGCGTCGATCATCGGCCACACCCCGATCGTCCCGGAGCACGTCTGGAGCACGATCGACGACCCGGCGAAGACGATCAACCCGAACCCGGTCGGCACCGGACCGTACAAACTGAAGTCCTTCTCCTCGCAGAGTTATGTCCTGGAGAAGAATCCGGGCTACTGGCAGGCGGGCAAACCGCAGATCCAGAACGTCCGCTACATCTCGCTGGCCACCGCCGACGCCGCCAGCGCGGCGCTCACCGCCGGCCAGGTCGACTGGATGAGCTCCTTCCTGCCGGGCCTGGACCAACTGCTGAAGAACCACAAGGACCTCTCGTACGTGAACACGCCGGTCCTGACCGCGTCAATCTTCACGTGTTCCAGCACCGCCTACGGATGTTCCGGCCCGCAGACCGACACCGCGGTGCGCCAGGCCATCCACCACGCGCTCAACCGCGACCAGCTCAACAAACTCGCCGGCGGCGGTTACGCGGGGGTCGCCTCGCCCACCCTGCTGCTGCCCGAACGGGACAAGAAGTGGATCGCCGACCCCGCCCACGTGACCATCCCCGGCACACCCGACGTGGCGAAGGCCGACCAGATTCTCGACGCCGCCGGATGGGTCGAGGGCGGTGACGGTATCCGGGTCAAGGACGGGCAGCGGCTGTCGCTGACCATCCAGACCGTCACCGGGTGGAGCGACTTCATCTCGCTCAACGACGCGATGAGCCAGCAGCTCAAGGAGGCCGGCATCGAACTCAAGCCGGCCCAGCTGTCCTGGAACGAGTGGAACAACAACCAGGTGCAGGGCCGGTACCAGCTGTCCCTCGACTCGATCGGTCTCGGCGCCAACTCCAACCCGTACCACACCTACCAGGCCAAGTACGCCACCGTCACCACCGCCAAGGTCGGTGAGGCGGCCCAGACCAGCGGCAACTTCGCCCGGTACAGCAACACCACGGTCGACGCCGCGCTCGACATCGCGGGCGGCACCAACGACGAGGCGGTGCAGAAGCAGCAGTACACGATCATCCAGAAGGAGATCGTGCGGGACCTGCCGTACATCCCGATCTACGTCAACTCGCTGCTCACCGAGTTCAACACCAGTCGCGCCACCGGCTGGCCCAGCAACGACAACAAATACGCGCTGCCCGCCTCCTGGAAGATCTGGGACAACGGCATCGTCCTGGCCAACCTCCAGCCCGCGAAGTAGCCGCCGTGCGCCACCTGCTCCGCAAACTCGGGTTCTACGTGGTCGCCCTCTGGGCGGCGCTGACCGTCAACTTCGCGATCCCGCGGATGATGCCCGGCGACCCCGTGGAGATCATGCTGTCCAAGATGGGCCAGAAGGGCCCGGTGACCGCGGAGACCCGCCGCGCCATCGAGGCCCTTCTGGGCGCCGACTCCAGCCGGCCGCTGTGGTCGCAGTACGCCGACTACCTGACCGGCCTGGCCCGTGGCGACCTGGGCGTGTCCCTGGTGTTCTTCCCCGCCCCGGTCACCTCGATCATCGGCCAGACCCTGCCGTGGACGATCGGGCTGATCGGCCTGGCCACCGTCATCTCGTTCGTGACCGGCGTGGGCCTGGGCACCCTCGCCGGCTGGAAACGCGGATCGTGGACGGACAACCTCATCCCGGTCACCACGATGTTCCAGTCCGTGCCGTACTTCTGGCTCGCCCTGATCCTGCTCTTCGTCTTCGGCAGCATCTGGCCGGTGTTCCCGCTCAACGGCGGCTACGACGTCTACGGGGTGACACCCGGCTGGAACGGGCCGTTCCTCGGCTCGGTCCTCTACTACGGCACCCTGCCCGCGCTCACCATCATCATCTCGTCGATCGGCGGCTGGATGCTCGGCATGCGCAACATGATGGTCTCCACGCTCTCCGAGGACTACATGCTCACCGCCGAGGCCAAAGGGCTCAGACCCGGAAGGATCATGAGACGGTACGCCGCCCGCAACGCGATCCTCCCGTCGATCTCCGGATTCGCCATCTCACTCGGCTTCGTCGTCGCCGGGTCGATCGTCACCGAGGCCGTCTTCTCCTACCCCGGCATCGGCTCCGCGCTGCTGCAGGCCGTCGGTGGCAACGACTACGCGCTCATGCAGGGCATCTTCCTGATCATCACGCTCTCGGTGCTCGGCGCGAACCTGCTCGTCGACCTGCTCTACTCGGTCATCGACCCGCGCACCCGGACCACCTCATGACCGGCAAACTCACCGCGGGGCTGGCCATCGCCGTACCGATCGTGCTGTTCGGGCTGCTCGGGCCACTACTCGTGCAGGACCCGTCCCGCGTCGACGACATCGGGCTCAGCGCACCCGGCGCCGGGCACCTGCTCGGCACCACCCAGACCGGACAGGACGTCTTCGCCCAGCTCGCGTACTCCACCCGCGGGTCCCTGATCGTCGGCGCCGTCGTGGGCGTGCTCACCCTCCTGCTGTCCGGGTTCTTCGGCATCGTCGGCGCCTACGCCGGAGGCTGGCTGGACGAGACGTTCTCCCTGGTCATCAACGTGATGCTGGTCATCCCGGGCCTGCCCGTGGTCATCGTGATCTCCGCGTACATGCCGGACCGGAGCCTGCTGCTCGTCTCGGTCGTCCTGGCGATCACCAGCTGGGCCGGGTCGGCGCGGGTGCTGCGCGGATCCACCCTCAGTCTGCGCAGCCGTGACTACGTGCTGGCGAGCCGCGTCGCGGGGGAGAAGCGGTGGCGGATCCTGCTGGTGGAGATCCTGCCCAACCTGGTCCCCCTGCTCGCCTCCCAGGTGGTGTTCGCGGTCATCTTCGCGATCCTCGGCGAGGCCGGGCTCTCCTACCTCGGGCTCGGCGCCAGCGGCACGTTCACCTGGGGAACCATGCTCTACTACGCCCAGAACGGGCTCGCGCTCCGCCTCGGCGCGTGGTGGTGGTTCGTACCGCCCGGTCTGCTCCTCGCGCTCTTCGGCGCGGCCCTCGCACTGATCAACTTCTCGATCGACGAGATCATCAATCCCCGGCTGCGCAGCCAGACGCGCGCCGCACGACGCGGCTGGCGCATGTCGCGGGAGCAGCTGCGCAAGGCCAAGGAGGCGACCCTGTGAGCCGGCCGGTGCTGACCGTCGAGAACTTCAGCGTCGACTATCTCGTGGACCCGGTCGTGCACGCGGTCCGGGACGTCTCCTTCACGCTGCGGCGGGGCGAGATCCTGGGCCTGGCCGGCGAGAGCGGGTGCGGCAAGAGCACCCTGGCGTACGGGATCGTCCGTCTCCTCAAGCCACCGGCCGCCATCGTCTCGGGGCGGGCGGTGTTCCACGCACCCTCCGCCGCCGCTCTCTCTTCGGGCGTCTCTCCCTCTTCGGTCGTTCCTCCTTCGGTCGCTCCTCCTTCGGTCTCTCCCTCTTCGGTCTCTGCTCCTTCGGTCTCTCCTCCCTCGGCCTCTCCCTCTTCGGTCGCTCCTCCTTCGGCCTCGCCTTCCTCGGGCTCCGTCTCCTCCGGCGGTGATGTCGACTGGGGGCGGCTGGGCGCGGAAGAGTTGCGGGCCGCGCGCTGGGATCGCATCTCGATGGTGTTCCAGGGGGCGATGAACTCGCTCAACCCGGTGATCTCGATCCGTGACCAGTTCGAGGACATCTTCCTGACGCACCGGCCACGGATGTCCCGCGGCGAACGGCGGCAGCGCTGCGGTGACCTGCTGGAACGGGTGGGCGTGGATCGTACCCGGCTGAGGTCCTATCCCCACGAACTCTCCGGCGGCATGCGGCAGCGGGTGATGATCGCGATGGCCATGGCCCTGGAACCACCGATCATGATCATGGATGAGCCGACCACCGCCCTCGACGTCGTGGTGCAGCGCGACATCCTCCGCGAGATCAGCCGGCTCCGCGACGAGCTGGGGTTCGCCGTCATCCTCATCACCCACGACCTGCCGCTGCTCCTGGAGATCAGCGACCGGATCGCGGTGATGCGGCACGGCGAGATCGTCGAACTCGGCGACGCGGCCCAGATTTACACCACGCCGCGACACCAGTACACCCGGCGGCTGCTGGCATCCTTTCCCAGCCTCACCGGCTCCCGCGGCGCCTTCGTCCGCGGCGCCACATTGGAAGCGTCATGACCCGCCTCGAGGTTCGTGGGCTCGTCAAGGAGTACCGGCTGCGGGACGGGTTCCGGTCCACCCGCCTGCGGGCCGTCGACGATGTCGGCTTCTCGCTCGACCACGGCCGGACCGTCGCGCTGGTCGGGCAGAGCGGCAGCGGCAAGTCGACCATCGCCCGGCTGCTGCTCCAGCTGGAACGCCCGACCGCCGGGGAGATCCTGCTCGACGGCCGGCCGGTCGCCCGCCGTGGGGCCGGGCTCACCCGCTACCGGCGGCTGGTCCAGATGGTCTTCCAGGATCCGTTCGCGTCCCTCAACCCGCACCACGACGTCGCCCACCACCTGGCCCGGCCGTTACGCCTGCACCACCCGGACCTGTCCCGCGCCGACATCGACGCCAGAATCCGCCACCTGCTGGAACGCGTACAGCTGGATCCCGGTCTGGCCGGCCGCCGCCCGCACGAGCTCTCCGGCGGCCAGCGGCAGCGTGTCGCCATCGCCCGCGCGCTGGCCCCGTCGCCGGGCATCCTGATCGCCGACGAGCCGGTCTCGATGCTCGACGTCTCGATCCGGCTCGGTGTGCTCAACCTGCTGGCCGATCTCCAGCGCGAGGAGGACCTGGGCGTCCTCTACATCACCCACGACCTGGCCACGGCCCGGCACTTCTCCGATGACATCCTGGTCATGTACCGCGGGCGGATCGTCGAGCACGGACCCGCCGACGAGGTGATCCTCAACCCGAAGCATGAGTACACCCGGTTGCTCGCCGACGCGACACCGAACCCGGAACGGCGGTTCGGCGAGGAATCCCGGACGCCCGGCTGACCCGCCCGGGCGGGGGTTGGTCGGCCGGCCTCAGGATGCCTGGCTGATCAGGGTGTCTGCCAGCCAGACGTCGGCCAGGTCGGCGAGCGGGATGTTCAGGGCCTGGCTGAGGCAGACGACGGTGCCGAACGCCGGTGCGGGCAGGCGGCCCGTCTCGATCTTGCGGAGTGTCTCGGGGGAGATGCCGGCTGCCAGGGCCACCTCGACCAGGCTGCGCCGCCCCCGCGCGGCCCGGAGCGCGGCACCGAGACGCCGGCCGGCGGCGATCTGTTCGGCGGTGAGCGGTTGGCGAACCATGCCCGCAGAATAGCCTCCTCAGCTGCGTGGTATAAAAATACCGCCACAGGAGAGGGAGGCTGTCGTGATCGAGCTCAAGTCCGCCGAGGAGATCGGCCGGATGGCGGTGGCCGGCCAGTTCGTCGGCGAACTGCTCGCCGAGTTGAAGGATGTCGCCGCGGTCGGCGTCAACCTGATGGACATCGAGCACCACGCCCGCCGCCGGATCAAGGAGCGCGGCGCCGAGTCGTGCTACTGGGACTACGCCCCGTCGTTCGGCCGCGGCCCGTTCCGTAACGTGCTGTGCCTGTCGGTCAACGACGCCGTCCTGCACGGCCTGCCGCACGACTACGTTCTGCGCGACGGCGACCTGGTCAGCATCGACATGGCGGTCGGCATCGACGGCTGGGTCGCCGACTCGGCGCTCTCGGTCATCGTCGGCACCCCCGACCCGGCCGACCTGAAGCTCATCGAGGCCACCGAGGTCGCCCTCGAAGCGGGCATCGCCGCAGCCCAGCCCGGCGGTCGTCTGGGCGACGTGTCCGCGGCGATCGGCGAGGTCGCCCGCTCCTACGGGTACGGCGTCAACGGCGAGTTCGGCGGCCACGGCATCGGTCGCACCATGCACGAGGACCCGCATGTGGCCAACAGCGGCCGGCCCCGGCGCGGCATGCGGCTCGACCCCGGGCTCACGATCGCGATCGAGCCCTGGTTCTGCCGCTCCACCGACAAGATCAAGTTCGACGAGGACGGGTGGACGATCCGCTCCGCGGACGGCTCCCGTACGGCCCACTCCGAGCACACGGTCGCCATCACCGCCACCGGCCCGCAGGTCCTGACCCGCCGCCCCGCGCACGTCCCCGCCTCCGCCTGAGCCGCCGTCCCGCCGCCGCTTCCGGTCCACGTCCCCGCCGCCGAGCATGTCCCGGCACCCGTGTGATCCGCCGCCCCGCGCTCCGTCCACGTCCGCGCCGTCCACCGCGCCCGTCCACGTCCCGCGCCGTCCAGCACGTCTCGGCTTCCGTCTGATCCGCCGTCCCGCTCGTCTTCGGCCTTCGCCAGACCGCGCTCGCCGTGCCGGGCCGGGCCGGCGGGACTACGTTGGACAGGGTGAGTGGTTTCTCCCGGACTGACCATCAACCCGCCCGGACTGACCGTTCGCCCGCGAACCGGTCGGCGCCCGACGCCGTCCCCGCTTTTCCGGGGCAGCCATGACGACGTCGATCAACGCGATCCGGGTGATGACATGGAACCTCTGGTGGCGGTTCGGGCCGGACCGGCGGGCCGCCATCCAAGCCGTCCTCGACGAGTGGCGCCCTGATGTGCTGGCGTTACAGGAGGTGTGGGCCGGCGACGGCACGAGCCAGGCCGCCGAGTTGGCGGACGCGCTCGGCATGCACGCCGTGTTCGCGGCGCCGTCCTATCCGGCCGCACCGCCGGACCAGGAGTTCGAGCTGGGGATCGCGGTGCTCAGCCGGTGGCCGATTCTGTACAGCGCCACCCATGTGCTGCCGGCTCGCCACCGGAGCTGGGATCCGGTGGCACTGACGGTTCGCGCCGACCATCCGGCCGGCCCGTTGCCGGTGGTCGCGGCCTGTCTGGAGCACGCCGTCGTCTACACCGACGACCGTATCGCGCAGGGCGCGTTCGTTGCCGATCTGGCCACCGATCCCCGATTCGACGGGCCCTGTCCGGTCCTGCTGGCCGGCGACCTGAACGCCGCCGTGGACAGCCCGGTCCTCCGGCCGGTGCGGGACGTGCTCGTCGACGCCTGGACCGCCGGACGGGGTGCGCCGGACGCGGTGACCCTGCCGTCCAGCCACCCGTCCGCGCCGTTGGAGGCTGGTCCGCAGCTGATCGACCAGCGCATCGATCATGTCTTCTTCCGTGCCGGACGCGAGAACCAGCACGTCGTGGTCGACGCGGTGCGGCTGGCCGGCGGCGATCCGGTCGGCGGCGTTCACCCCTCGGACCACCGGGCGGTGGTCGTCGACCTGCACTGGGCGGGCTGACGCCCCGTCGCCGTCACCCGGCGCGGCGAGGCGGGCTGGCTCGGCGCGACTCGATGTCTGTCCGAACACCGATGCCGACCAGTCGCCGACGGTCCTTACTTTTGACCTGATTGCGGGCCTTGTGCCGCTCGGCGTCGAAGTTCGGTGGCTGGCCACCACGCGAGCCGCCCGCTCGCTGCGCGTCATCACGTTCCGGAACCGTGTGCGGGATTCTGCGGCCCGCAGCGACATGTCCTTCCCAGGAGAAAGTCGATCATCCGCCCGTGGGTTGTGGCTGCTTCCCCGGCCCCGGAAGCAGCCATAGCCCATAGGCGGCCTCCCAGAACCGCAGAAGATGATCGCCCGCCTATGCGAACTTGCTCCTACCGGCCGGCCTCCGCGCGAAGGAGGGCGCTGCCGGACCGACGTCCTCAACCGGTGCGATCGATGGTTGTCGGTGTGGGGGCGGTCGGTGGGGCGTCACCGTTTGGTTCGCCGGTCGAGGAGGTACGCGGCGGTCACCGCGACACCACGGTCCGCGTCGTCGGACAGCTTCTCCAACGTTCGCGTCGCCGTGGTTCCGGGGATGTCGGCGAGGGCCTGGGTGATGCGGCGGCGGGCGGGCGCGGCGATGTCACCGGGGGAGAGGCGGCCGGCCAGCCCGGTGGCGATGCGTTCGGCCAGTGCGGGATCGTTCGCCAGCACGCTCAGGGCGTCGGCGGCGTCCACGTCGTTCACCTCGTCGACGATCATGTCGATAAGCGTCGGGATGGTGTCGGCCACTCCCCGCGTCCCGAGAATCATGGCGGCGTACCGGCGTACCCCGATGTCGGTGTTCGTCAAAGCGTCGTGCAGCAGCGCCGTCGCCGTGTCGGTGGGGATCTCGGCGAGTGCGTGCACGGCACGTTTGCGCACCTCGGGCCGCGGTGAGTGCAGGCCCTCGGCGAGCAGTGCGGGCCCGCTGTCGCCGGACTGCGCCAGAGCCCAGCGGAGGGCTCCGGCCACGTTCGGATCGGTCTCGTTCAGGGCCGCCTCGACCAGGGCCTCCACCGGTGCCGGCGTGGTCTCGGTGGCGAGGGCCGCTCGCTGGCGCCGCTCCGGGCTGTCCGAGCCGAGGGCGTGCAGCAGTGCGACGACCTGGAGTACGTCCGGCCACCCGGACGGTTCCGCGTCACCGATGCGGCGGAGCCGGGTGAGCAGCTCCGTCTCCCTGGCGATCCGTTCCCGGGTCCGGCGGATCAGGTCGTCGACCAGCCCGGACGGGGTGAAACCCGGATCCTCCAGAGCCCGTTTGACGTCCCGCAGCGACAGCCCCAGCGAGCGGAGGCTCTCGACGTGGAAGATCCGCCGGATGTCCTCGTCGGCGTACTCCCGGTAGCCGGCATGACTGCGGCCGGTCGGCTGCACGAGCCCCAGCGACTCGTAGTGCCGCAGCATCCGGGCACTGACCCCGGACCGCCGCGCCACCTCACCGATCAGCACGGGCACCCGCCCCGGTCCATTTCCGTCACCCCATCGATCAGTACGGCACCGTCCGTCACCGCTCCTGCGCGTCCGTCACCGCTTCCGCGCGTCCGTCACTGCTCCCGCGCGTCCGTCACTGCTCCCGCGCGTCCGGACCGAGGGCGACGATGCGTTTCGCCTCCTCGACGGCGAGCTCGAATCCGGCCTCCGGGTCGTGCAGCAGCCGTCGTGTCGCGATCGCGTGCTGAACCACAGGGGGCTCGGCGCTCCTCATCGCGGCCTCCAGGACCGGCACGATTGTCTCACCGAGCCCGGTCAGTGCCCGGCTCAGACTCAACCGCGTCGCCCGGTCGCCTCGCCCGAGCTGGGACGCCAGTACTTCGGCCAGCTGCGGCTTCTCGTCCTCCGGCACAAGGGCGACCGCCGTGCGCCAGGCGGTCCGGGCCACCCCGTCGTCGGCGTCGGTCAGCAACTCCCGGGTGATGGCCGGCCACGCGGACCGGTCCCCGAGCTTGGATAGCGTGTGCAGAGCCTGGCTGCGCGCCTGCGGGTTCGCCGACCGCAGCGCACCGACGAGCCGCGGAACCGTGGCCGTCACCGGATGCCGGGTGATCGCCCACGTCAGCATGTCCCGCACGTAGAAGTCGGGCTCGACCGCGCACCGTTCGATGAGGCTGTCGACATACCCCGGGTCCGGGGCGGTGCCGATCGCCATGACGGCCTTCAGCCGTACCGACGAGTTCGTGTTCTCCAGACCCTGGAGAGCCTGCATGATCACCGGGATCACCTCCACGGCCCAGTGAAGGGCTTGTCACAGTGTCAAGGTCAAGCCTCGATGCTTCCTGGCCTCGCCGCATTCCTCGGCTTGGAGGTATTCCTCCTGGTCAACGGCATCGTCATCGGCATGAGCAGCAGCCGGCCGACGGCCGGGCGCCTGCTCTTCAAGGTGCACCGGAAGAATATCGGCGCCGTCCCGACGGCGCCCCGCTCAAGCCGGGCGCAGGCCCGGCTGCGTGAGCCCGTCGAGGTGGAAAGTGGTGCGGGGCGTCAGGTGATGACCTTGTCGCGGGTGCCGCGGGCCTGGAGCAGGCCGGCCGCGGCGGCGCCGTAGAGACAGAAACCCGAGCCGACGCCTGCAATCAGGGCGACTGTGGCGGGGGAAGCGCCGAAAGCATTCGCCACGAAGCCGAGCAAGCCCAAAACGGTCATCGCGGCGCCCAGCCAGTGGAACAGGGACATGCCCCAGGCCCACGCGAGAGCGAAGAAGTGGGTGCCGACCACGACGGCGACCCAGGCGATGGCGATCTCCGGGCGCTCCAGCACTGTGTTGATCACGTAGAGGCCGCCGAACAGGGCGATCGCCTCGGCGACGACGATCAGCCAGTAGCGGCGGTCCTGGAAGCCGCCGCCGGCCGACGGGCCGGGTGGTCCGTTACGGGCCCGCCCGAACAGCACGATCAGCAGTGCCGCCGCGATCACCACTCCGGTTGCCCGGATCACCAGTGGCCACGGTGCGGCGAGGCCGCCACTGTTCACCATCACGAACACCGTGCCGAACGAGATCGCGACCAGCGATCCGATTACCAGGCCGTCATGCCGTCGAGTCCCCGTCATGATCGCGGATTCTATCGACGACCGTCACGGCGGTGGGGGATTTGATAGGTCGGTGTTGATGTCTTCGACGTGTGGGCCCCGGGATGGCACCACCGCTGGTGGGTGCCCATGCTCGAGCCTGTCCCGCAGTTCCGGACTTGTGTCGCGCCGTCTTCGACTTCGGCAGTTCCAAGTCGCTTTCGGGGTGGTGTCTCGTGCCTACGTGCGGAGTCGCGGTGCGTGTGGCGGTGAGGTGCACAGGTGTGGCGATTCCTGCCCGCACAATAGGGCGGCCCGGCGCCGGTAGCGGCTGCTTGGCTGGGCCAGTGGTCCGCGAGCGACGACCGGAGCCCACGCAACGCTTGTGTGGGCTGCTGTCATCGCCCCTACGCGGTTGAACGCCCACGATGTGCCGACTGTGTGCGCCTGTGTATGCCAGGGCGTAGCAGGAGCCCACGTTCATTGATTGTGTGCGCTGACCAACGTCGCCAGCGCTGCCGTCGTGACCGGGGCACGTCGATCATCTCGGCCAGCATCGGCGTAAAGCGGTGGTGCGGCGGCGGTCGGACGCGGTGGAATCGGTGGGCTGCCAGGCGTCGTCGTCGAGGGCGTCGGACGCCGACGTGCCGGGCAGCCGTGCGGGTGGCTGACTCCGTTGTCAGCGGCGCAAGTGGGACTGGAGGACCAGGGCAGCGGCGCCGGTCGCCGAGGCGGTGGCCGCAGCCAGGGAGACGGTGACCGTTACTGATCGGCGCCACGTCTTGGTGTCGGCGGGGGCCACGCGGCGCATGATCGCCGGGCCGTAGACGAACGACGCCGCAGCGAAACCGGGGCCGGTCAGCACCACCAGGTCGACGTCGAGGAGGTTCACGACCGATTCGGCGGCTGCTGCCACGTACCGGGCGGAGTCTTCGAGAAGGGCCAGGCAACGGGGGGCGCCGGCTCGTGCTGCCCGGGCCACCGCGGCGAAGTCTGCGGCGACGCCGCGGCCGGTGGTGTTGCCGAGGCCGGCTTCGGCCAGTGCGGCCGGGTCGGATCGGGCGGCGACCACCACGGTCCGCGGACCGGCCAGGATCTCCAGGCAGCCGCGGCTTCCGCACCAGCAGGGCGGGCCGTCGATCTGGACGCAGACGTGGCCGAACTCGCCGGCGGCGCCGTGCCCGCCGCGCATCGCCCGGCCCTCGGCGACGATCCCGGCGCCGATGCCACTGCCCATGTAGAGGGCGGCGAAGGCTCGTTCGGGGCCGACCCGGGCCACCCAGTACTCGCCGACGGCCGCGGCGGTGGCGTCGTTCTCGACCAGGACCGGCCAGCCGGTCTCCTCGGCGAGCCTGCGGCCGAGTCGGTCGGCGTCCCAGTCGCGCAAATGGGGTGGCGAGTCCCAGCCGGGCGGAAGGCCACCGGCGGGCGCGGGCCAGACGACGCCGATGCCGAGGCAGCGGACCGGATCCACTCCGGACCCGGCGAGCAGCGTGCTGATGCCCTCGACGAGATGGGCGAGCAGGTCATCGGTGAGCGACCCGGCGGCCGAGACCGCGGCACCCGGGAAGCCGGCGGAGGAGTTGGCGGCTGAGGCTGCGGCACCCGGGAAATCGGCGGATGAGCCGGCGGCGGAGGCCGCGGCGCCCGGGAAACCGGCGGAAGAGCCGACGGTGGAGGCCGCGGAACTGGGGAACCCGGCGAAGGTCCCGGCGGTCGCGGACGGAAGGCCGTCGGATCCGCCAACTGTGGCCGGGCGGTCGGCCGGGGTGGGACCGGGCATGGGAAGAAGGCCGGCGGTGGCGGTGGGCGGAACGCCGCCGGCGTGCGCCGGCGAGAGGTCGCCACCGTGGGCGGCCCGGTGGTCGCCACCGTGGGCGGCGCGGTGGTCACCGGAGGGCGGCGGAGCGTCGCCGGGGCGTGCGGCGGGGGCGGGCCGGGCCAGTCGGGAGATGACGCCGCCGGTCTGGCCGGTGAGGACGAAGGTGGTCACGTCACGGTCGAGGTGGACGCCGACGGCCAGGCGGGCGGCCGGGTCGAGGCGCAGCAGGGTGCGGGGTTTGCCGCCGGTGGGGGTGCGGCCGGTCTCGACGACCAGGCCCTCGTCGAGCAGGCGGCGGACGGTCATCGACACGGCGGCCTCGGTGAGGCCGGTGACGGCGGCCAGTTCGACCCGGCTGAGCTGCTCGGACGCGCGGATGGCGTCGAGGATGCTCTCGCGGGCGGCGGGCCGGCGGCCTCGGCCCGGGCGGCTCGGTGCCGGTTCGCCGACCGTTTCCCTCACTCAGCCACCTCGGTCGGGGTCACGCGGACGAGCAGGACACGGTCGGGATAGAGCACCGGCAGCCGGAGCCCGGAGGAACCCAGCGCGCGCCCGCTGAGGCGGACGCCGTGCGGCGTGCACCAGGGTAGCGCAGCGCCCCAGGCTGCGGCGTTGCCGTCGGGGACGTCGCCGGGTGGCTGCGGGCGGACGTGATGGACGCGGTCCGGGTCGAGGCCGGGCAGGGTCACGACACCGGGTGGGTACGACACACTGGTCGCCGTCGCGGTCACGGCGAACAGGGCGTCGGACTCGCCGACCACGCCGGTCAGCGTGTAGGCGGGATCGGTCACGTCCCCGTGTACGAGCGTGCCCGTGTGCAGCAGGCCACGCACCTCTTTGTAGAGGGCGACCCAGGCCGCCAGGTCCGCGATCTCATCGTCGGAAACAACCGACAGATCCCATTCGATGCCGAAGTGCCCGAAGAGGGCGGCGGCGGCTCGCGTGGAGAGCGGCAGTGTCCGCCGGGTGGTGTGCGACGTCGCCGCCCCCACATGCGAACCGATCAGCTCCAACGGCACCAGCAGTGACGTCCATCGCTGGATCATGACCCGCTCGTGGGCGTCGATGCAGTCCGACGCCCAGATCCGGTCGGTGCGCTCCAGGATCTCCAGATCGACCCGTCCGCCACCGGACGAGCAGGATTCGATCTCCACCCCGGGATGCCGGGCCCGCAGTTCGTCGAGCAGCCGGTAGACGGCGAGCGTCTGGTCGTGCACCCCGGCGCGCCCGCTACCGGGATGCCCGGCCTCGACCAGATCCCGGTTGTGGTCCCACTTGAGACAGGCGATGTCGTTCTCGGTCAGCAGGGCGTCGAGGCGGCCGAGCACGTACGCGTACGCCGCGGGGTTGTGCAGATCGACGACCTGCTGTGACCTCGCGGCCGGGGGCAGACGGTGACCGACGCCCATGATCCAGTCCGGGTGTGCCCGCGCCAGATCCGAGTCCGGGTTGACCATCTCCGGTTCCACCCACAGGCCGAACTCCATGCCCAAGTCCCGCACGATCCGGATCAGCGGCCCGAGTCCGTCCGGCCACACCTGGGCCGACACGGTCCAGTCGCCGAGCCCGGAGGTGTCGTCGCGCCGCGACCCGAACCATCCGTCGTCCAGTACGAACCGCTCCGCCCCGACGGCCGCCGCGGCCCGGGCCAGGGCGGTCAGCCGTGGCAGGTCGTGATCGAAGTAGACGGCCTCCCACGTGTTCACGACGACCGGCCGCGGCCGCGTGGGATGATGCGGACGAGACCGCAGATACGTGTGGAACCGCTCCGACATCGAGTCGAGCCCGGCCGCCCCGAACGCCCCGTAGACCCACGGCGACGTGTACGACTCACCGGCACCGAGCCCGACCTCGCCCGGCAGCAGCAATTCGCCACCACCCAGCGCGGAATGCCCGTGATAGTTGCGCTCCGCAACGGTCCGCGCCCCACCGGAGAACGCCGTGTGCACACCCCAGACCTGCCCCGACCGGTTCGCGAAGCCCGCGGTCCCGGCGCACAGCACATACGCGGAGTCGTATCCGGTGCGCCCGGTCCGGTTCTCCCGCAGCCGCAGCCCGTGCGTGAACGCGGTCCGCTGCGGCGCCCGTTCGCGCAGGTGGTGCCCGGTGAAGTCGAGCAATTCCGTGGCGTCGGCCGGAACCGGGAGGAACACCGTCAGATGCTCCAGCCAATAGGTTCCTGGCGCCACGTTCGTCAGCCGCGCGCGAGCGCGCAACACCCCACCGGCCAGCAGCTCCAGGTCGACGGTGAGCGCAAGGCCCGCTTCCCGATCACGACCATGGATCTGTACGGCCACCGCACTCCGATCGATGCCGGTGACCTGGAACGCGCTCGACCATGCGCGACCGTCCCGGTGCCCGGCGAGTCCGGGATGCCCCAGCCATCCGGCCGACTGCTCGGGGATCATCGACACCCGGACCGCCCCGTCGGCGGAGAATCCGATCGGTTGCGGCGCCGCGGCCAGCGCCACCGCCGCGAGGTCGACCTCGCCGAGGGCCGCTCCCCAGTGCACGATCGACGGTAGTGCCGGCCCGCGACAGTCGAGCACCACACTCACGCCGTCGCTGCTCAGATGGACGAAATCGGCCACCCGTACCTCCGCTCCGCCCGCGTTGACGGACTTCGTTCAGTTGCTTAAGAATGTGGTAGCCCCGGCGCGGCGGCAACCCCCGACCCACTCGACAGGGAGCTTCCCGACATGCTCAAGACCGACCTGCACACCGGCTGGACCGTCCGGGCCGCCGGTGGACCGGTCCCGCCGGAGATCGCCGCCGCCCCGGTGCCCGCAACCGTCCCCGGCACCGTGCACACCGACCTGCTCGACGCCGGCCTGATCCCCGACCCGTATCTGGGCGGCAACGAGGCCGGCTCGACCTGGTTCCACCGCAGTGCCTGGCGGTACGACACCACGGTCACCGCCGACCCGGCCGGGCCCGGCGAGCGGGTCGACCTCGTCTTCGACGGCCTCGACACCGTCGCCACCGTCACCCTCGGTGACGAGGAGCTGGGCCGGACCGCCAACATGCACCGCGGCTACCGCTTCGACGTCCGGCACCTGCTCACCGGCGGCGCGGTCCCGCTCAGCGTCCGCTTCGACCCGGCCCTGGAGTATGCCGAGCAGATCGAGGAGCAGCTCGGCAGCCGGCCCCGCCCGTACCCGCATCCGTTCAACGCGGTCCGCAAGATGGCCTGCTCGTTCGGCTGGGACTGGGGCCCCGACCTGCAGACCGCCGGCATCTGGAGGGGCGTGCGCCTGGAACGCTGGCACACCGCCCGGCTCGCCGGGGTCCGCCCGCTGGCCACCCTCGACCCGGACGGCCGCACCGGACGGCTGAGCGTGCACGTCACCGTCGAACGCGCCGCCGACGAGGAGCTCCGGGTCGAGCTGACGGCCGGTTTCCTGCGCGCCGAGGCGGTCATCCCGCCGGGCTCCGACCGTACCGTCCTCGCCCTGGAGGTCCCCGGCGCACCGGTCTGGTGGCCGGCCGGACACGGTGACCAGCCGCTCACCGACGTCGCCGTCACCCTGTCCAGCGGTTCCGAGCGCCTCGACACGCATGCGACACGGGTCGGCTTCCGGTCCGTGCGCCTCGACGAGACGCCCGACGAGCACGGCAGCAGGTTCACCCTGGTCGTCAACGAGCGGGAGATCTTCGTCCGCGGCCTCAACTGGATCCCCGAGGATCACCTGCTCACCCGGATCACCCGCGCGAGTCTCGAGGCGGCCGTCGACCGGGCCGTCGCGGCGAACGCCAACCTGCTGCGCATCTGGGGCGGCGGCATCTGGGAGTCCGACGACTTCTACGACGTCTGCGACGAACGCGGTGTCCTCGTCTGGCAGGACTTCCCGCTGGCCTGCGCCGCCTACAGCGAGGAGGAGCCGATTCGCTCCGAGATCCTCGCCGAGGCCCGGGAGAACGTGACCCGCCTCGTCCCGCACCCGTCGCTGATCCTGTGGAACGGCGGCAACGAGAACATCTGGGGCCACGAGGACTGGGACTGGAAGGCCGACCTGGACGGGAAGACCTGGGGCGCCCGCTACTACTACGAGGACTTCCCGGCGCTGCTGGCCGAACTCGACCCGACCCGGCCCTACCACCCGGGCAGCCCGTCCAGTCCCGGCCACGACCCCGAGGTCGTGCACCCGAACGACGACCGCCACGGCACCCGGCACGAGTGGGACGCGTGGAACCGGGAGGACTACACGTACCACGACAACTTCGTGCCCCGGTTCTGCTCCGAGTTCGGCTGGCAGGCGCCGCCCACCTGGGCCACGCTGACCTCGGCGATCGCCCCGGAGGACCTGCGCAAGGACTCGCCGGTGTTCCTGCTGCACCAGAAGGCCGAGGACGGCAACGGCAAACTCGACCGGGGGCTCGCCCACCACATGCGGGTGCCCACCGAGTTCGGCGACTGGCACTGGGCCACCCAGCTCAACCAGGCGCGGGCCACGGCGTACGCGGTGGAGCATCTGCGCAGTCACGCTCCGCGGACCATGGGCAGCATCATCTGGCAGCTCAACGACTGCTGGCCGGTCACCTCGTGGGCCGTCGTGGACGGGCACGGGCGACTCAAACCGGCGTGGTTCGCGCTGCGCCGGGCGTACGCGCCGGTGGTGCTCTCGATCCGTGAGCGGGACGGCCGCACCGTCCTCGCCGTGATCAACGACCGTGCCGAACCGTGGCGCGAGAGCGCCCGGCTGCGCCGCCTGCGCTTCGACGGCACCGTCCTGGCCGAGACCACCCGCGACGTGGAGGTGGCACCCCGCTCGGTCGCGCTGATCGACCTCGACCCCGCCCTGCTGGCGGTGTCCGAAACCGATCGGGAGGTGCTGGTCGCCGACGCCGGTGGCCTGCGCGCCGTCCACCTGTTCGCCGAGGATTCCGGGCTGCGCTACGACCCGGCCGCGGTCCGGGCGCACACCGTCGCCGTCGAGGGCGGATACTCGGTCACCGTGACCGCCGCCTCGTTCGCCCGCGACATCGCCGTCCTCGCCGACCGGGTCGCGCCCGACGCCGTCGTCGACGACATGCTGATCGACCTGCTGCCCGGGGAGACCCACACGTTCACCGTCCACACCGCCGCCACCGTCGACGGCGAGGTCTTCAGCGCCCCCGAGGTGCTGCGCTCGGCGAACGCGCTCACCCTGCCGGCCAAGGTCGGCTGATGCCCGCTCCGGGTGGCCTGATCGGGCTCGTCCTCACCGGCAGCACCGCCCGGATCGGCGTCGAACCGTTCATCATGGAGCTGATCGCCGGCATGGAGGAGGCGCTGTCCCCGCACGGCGCCACCGTCCTGCTCGTCGTCGTCCCCGATCTCGCCGCCGAACTCGACACCTACCGGCGGTGGGCCGGCGACCGGACCGTGCAGGCGGTCGTCGTCGTCAACCTCGTCCACGGCGACACCCGGCCCGGCCGTCTCGCCGGGCTGGGCCTGCCGGCCGTGCTCGCCGGGCGGGCCGACGCACCGCGGTTCTCCCGGGTCGTCACCGACGACGCCGGCGCCACCGCCGCCGCGGTCGAGATGCTCGCCGGCCTCGGGCACCGGGTCGTCGGCCGGGTCAGCGGCCCCGCCGACCTCGTGCACACCGCCGAACGGACCGCCGGCATGCACACCGCGGCCGCCCGGCACGACGTGCTGGTGCACATCGTCGAAGGCGACTACGGACCCGAGGCCGGGGTACGGGGAGTCCGCGCCCTGCTCGACGCGGATCCACCCCCGACCGCCGTGGTGTTCGACAACGACGTGATGGCCGTCGCCGCCGAACAGGAGCTGATCCGTGCCGGGGTCAGTGTCCCCGGCGGGCTCAGCCTGCTCGTGCACGACGACTCACCGCTGTGCGAACTCGCCGTCCCACCGCTGTCGGCGCTCAGCATCGACGTGCACGAACACGGGCTCACCGTCGGCCGGGCCGTGGTGGCCGCCCTCGACGGCGCCGAACCGGCCGAATACCCGGGACCGCCGATCCGTGTCCTGCGGCGGGAGAGCACCGGGCCCGCCCCGTCATAACCGCCGCCACCTCGGTGAACCCGTGGCGGCGGTAGAAACGCCGGGCCCGGACATCGTCCGTGTGCACCCCGCCGAACAGCACCACCACGTCCCGGCCGAGCGGGCGGACCGCGGGTCAGTCGTCGCGGTAGACGGGCTTGCCGTCACCGGACGGGCGCCGCGGTGACGGCGGGTCGGCGCGGTACCGGGGCGTGCCGTCGCCCTGCCGGGGACGGTTCGGCTGTCCCGGCCGGTCGGTGGACTCGTCGCGATAGCGGGGCGTGCCGTCGCCCGGCCGGGATGCCGGACGACCGCTGCGGTTCTCGGGCCGGCCGTCACGAGCGCGGTACTCGGGCTTCCCGTCGCGGGCACGACTGTCGGGCTTCCCGCTGCGGGCACGGTACTCGGGTTGGCCGTCGCGGCGGGGAGACTCCGTGCGGCGTGGCCGTTGCCGTCGCCCACCACCGCCACCGGAAGAGCCGCGGCCGCCGGAAGAGCCACCGGACGAGGAACGGGACGAGCCGCCGGACGACGATCGGGACGGGCGGGATCGCGGAGTCCGGCGGGACGCCGGGCGTGAAGGTCCCCACACCACCTGATCCCGCCGGTGTGCCGGGAACAGGAGGTTGAGCAGCGGAATCAGCACGAGGAAGAGCAGGATCCCCGCCCAGCCGGTGAGGATCGGCACGAGGGTGAGCAACCCGACCGGCACCGCGTAGTGCTCCAGCGTCCACAGGGTGACGGCGAAGGAGGCCACGAGCAGCGTGACGGTACGCACGGTGACGGTGAGCGCCGGCCTGCCCCGATGACGGGCGCTCCACAGGGCGATCAGTACGGCGAGCGGCAGGGCCAGGCAGGCGAACAACAGCCAGTGGTCCGACCTGTCCAGTTGGGCCGGATGGTGCCGGTGAACGTAGAGGGCGGTAGCCGGCATGGCCAGTGTCGAGCCGACCACCGGCGACAGGCAGAAGGCGACCAGTGACAGGCAGCCGGCCGCGCCGGAGGATGCGGTTTTCACGGGCACGACAGCGGACACTAATGATGCCGGTTCGGTGCATGGAAATGTATGACCCGTGTGGATGAATCATTGCCGCGAATGAGTGACCGCGTACCGCCGCCGCCCTGAACTACTGTTTTTCGACGTGGTGAGGACGTGGTGAGGACGTGGTGAACGGCGTGCAGGACGTGGTGGACCGGCCGGTGGAGCCGCCGGTGCGGGGCCGGGTGGTGATCGACGCGTCGAACGTGTGCCGGATGGAGGATCTGCCGGTCGCGGGCCGGGGCGGTGGCCGTCCGGCGGCGTCGCGGCTGCGGCGGGTGGTCGCCGAGTGGCGGCGCCAGCACGGCCGGGCCGCCGATCTCACCCTGGTCGCGGACCGCAGCCTGCGGCACCGTTTCGACGATTGTGGAGCGTCCGGTGAATGGGCGGACCTCAATAGTGAATTCGATGTCATCGTCGAGTCGTACGCGGATCCGTGGATTCTCGATCTGGCCGCCGCCGAACGCCGTCACGTGCTGAGCGGGGACCTTTTCCGCGGCCATCGGCGCAGTGCCCGCTGGATCGAGGACAACCCGGAACGGTTCCTCCGGCCGCTGCTCAGGGGCGAGGCGATGCGGTTCGTGCCGTCCGGGGTGAAACCGGAGGCCGACCACGTCAAGACGTACCACGAGGAGGTCGACTACCTCCGCGGCTTCGGGTTCTCCTCGGATCGGCACGACCACCGGCTGGAGTGGTTCAAGTTCCGCTGGCGGTGCCGCGAGCCGCGCTGCTGGACGGCCCGCAACCCGGACCGGGAACGCCAGATGGTCCCGGTGCCGGGGCGGGACGGCCGCCCGAGATGCCGGGAGTGCGGCGGGCCCCTCGAGGGCGGACGGCCCCGCGGCGCATGGACCGAGATGAAGGTCACCGACCTCGACCGTACGGTCGTGTGGCACCGCTTCCTGGTGGAGAGCGGCGACCCGGTCGTCGTCGGCCGCGGCCTCACCGCCGACGGCCTCAGCCTGGACCTGCTCGCGGACGTGGCCGGCGATCCGGAGCTGCTGCGCGCGGTGAGCCGCCAGCACGTACTGCTGAGCCTCGACGACAGCGGTGAGCTGACCGCCACCGACCTGGGCTGGAAGCAGCGGACCGTCGTGCACGACAGCAGCCGCCAGTCGGTGACGCTCGCACCGGACGAGTCCCGCATCGTCCGCGACAAAGGCTGGATCGTGCTCGCCGGCGCGGTCTGCCTGGTGCGGTCGGCCCGCCGGTACGTACCGACGGCACAGGGCGGTCTGGGCCCGTCCGCGGACGGCCGGATCACCCGGAACACGTGAGGCGGGGACAGACGACATGCTGGACGGTGTGATCCTGGTCGGCGCCCTGCGCCAGCGGGTGGAGAAGGCGGTCGGCTGGCACGGCGCCCCGCCCACCGGCCGCAGCCGCGGCCCGGTCGAGCTGACCCCGGGCGCGGGCGTCGCGGTGCTGCGGCCGCCGCTGACCTGGCTGGGCAGCCCGGCCGCCCGGCAGGACTGGGTGACGGCGATGGCGGCCACCCTCACCGCGGCGCCCGGACGACCGCTGCCACCGGGTACGCCGGGTGTCGTACCGGCGATCGACCGGCACATCCTGGAGGTCGCGTCGCCGGCCGAGCAGACGGTGCTGTGCAACCTGGTCCGCCAGCACTCACCACTGCTGATCGCGCTGACCGGGCGGTCGGCGGCGGGGACACGTCGGCTCGGCGCGGCCCGTGACCAGGTGGCCGCGCGTCACCTGGACGCCGCCGACGCCGAGTTCCGGACGCTGCTGGAGTCGCACCTGCGCCGGGTGGAGGGGTTCGAGGCGTTCGACCGTACCGATGTCCACCCGTCGGCCGAACCGGACGGGACACCGACCGTGGTGGTCCAGTGCATCGACGCCGCCGCCACCCTCGCCGCGGTCCGCGCCCACGCCCTGCTGCTGGCCGCGTTCGCGTTGCGGGCCCGGCGCCTGGTCCAGGAGGGCGTCGCGCTGGAACCGATGGCGCAGCGGGTCGTCGACGAGAACCGGGCCCGCGCGGTCGCCAGCGGTCTGCGCGCCCGCCCGGCCGACGACGGCGGATCCACGCTGCGGGCACGGACCCGGCGGCTGCTCGCCGACGTCCTGGCCGTCGAACTCGACAATCTGGACACCCAGCCGGAGGAGCTGTTCCCGATCCTCGCCCCGGTCGAGCGGCTGGCCGACGACGACAGCGTGCTGACCGGCAACCCCGGCGCCGCCGGCCGTGCGCTCACCGACACGACCGCCGGGGGGCCCTGCCTCGCCGCCGCGCGCCGCACGGCCGAGGGCCGCACCTGGTTGCTGGTGGAGAGGTGGGCCGGCCTCATCGCCGCCCGCGGCGGAGGAGCGAAACCCTCCAGAGGTACGGGCGGAGCGCGCCGATGACAGCCGTGGACGTCATCCTCGACCTGCGGCAGTGGCCGGACCGCGTCCGTGACCCGGCCGGTCTGACCGCCCTGTGGGACCAGGTGGAACGCGCCCTGAACGGCACCGACCTGCGCCGCCGCCCGGAGAACCGGGTCACCCTGTCGCGCGGCGTGGTCGCGGTGCGCCTGGCCCGCGCCGAGGCGGCCGCCGTGATCCGCCCGGACACCGCCGTCCGCGTGGTGAACGTGCTGGAGAGGCCCCGGCTCCAGCACCCGTGCCGGGCCTGCACCGGCCCGGGCCGGGAGAGCGAGGGTGTCTTCCGCTGCCCCGGCTGTGACGGCGCGGGCTGGCTGTGCGCCGGGCACGCCCAGGTGCTCGACGGCGCCCTGATCGGCACCTGCCGCAGACACCGGCCGGGCTGCACCGAATGCGACCGGGCGGCCACCTTCCGCTGCGCCGGGCCGGCCTGCCGTGGTCAGGCCGCACACTGTGACAAGCACCGGCGGGGCCGGGCCGGGGACTGGGCGTACTGTCCGGGCTGCCACGGCACGCTGTTCCCGGACTGCGCGACCGTGAAGTGCGGCAACGTCGGCTCGGCGGGCTGCGAGTTCACCGACGACCGGCTGCGCGGCTGCGGGCAGCGCCTGTGCCCGGAGCACCTGCGCCGCTGGCAGGTCTTCGGCCCGGAACGTCTCGGCCTGGCCCTGTGCGCCCGCCACGAGACCGCCCTGGGCGGTGTCCCGGCGGCCGAGCTGATCCGCCGGATCGTGGGCGGCACCTACCTCCGGCATCAGGGCGACCGTCGCGCCGACCCGCTGCCGAGCCTGCGTGCCGTCGGCTACATGCTGCGCAACTTCAGGCACTTCACCGAGGCCAACGACCCGCACTGGATCCGAGGGACACTCAAGGCCTCCGGTGACGCCTTCGGCTCCGACGCCGAGAAGGTACGCCGGTTCGTGCACCACCGCGACGGGAAGGAACTGCCCCGGCCCTGGCAGCGCGAGATCGAGGAACTCGACGGCGACCGCGGCAGCGGCGAGAAGCTCCTCGACCAGGCGCGGGCGGTGCTGCGCTCGCACGGTGGCCGCGACGGCGCCCAGCTGGCCGGCGAACTGAGCCTCGGCGGGTACATCGCGCCCCGCCGGATCGGTGGTGAGGACCGGCCCGGCCAGCTGTACGTGCTCGTGCCCCGCCATCGCCGGGACGTGTTCCGCAGATGGCAGGCCGCGATGAGCCGGGACCTGACACAACGCCATGGCGGCGAGATCGTGGTCCTGCCGGACCGGGGGAGCGGGGGTGCCCGGTGAAGGTGGACTCGACCACCCATCGCACGGTCGCCGTGCCCGTGCCGGCGGCCGGTGTGTCGGTACGGCTGGCGGTGTCCCCGAAAGGACCGCAGGGGCCCGCCCTGCTGGAGGCCGATGACGGCGGGCGGCGCACCGCGGTGGCCGTCGACGTGCAACGGCACGAGGGTGTCCCGGACGCGACGCTGGTGGTGCCGCGGAACCTGCACGACGAACTCGGTCTTGGTGACGGCGGCCGGTGGACGCTGCGGCAGCGCCCGGCGGTACCGGCGCGCGGCCTGGTCCTGGAGCCCGCCACGGTGCGCGAACCGGACCGGATGACCCGGGAGATCGCCGCCGGTGGACTGGCCGGCGCGCTGCTCACCCCCGCACCCGGGGGCTGGGAGCCGCTGGTGATCGGCGGGTCCACGTACGAGATCAAGGAGGTCCGTGGCGCGAACCGGGACGCGATCGTCCGCATCGGCCCGGAGACCAGCGTGGAGATCTTCGCGCCCGGCGCGCGGGCCGGCGTCGACATGGTGATCCTCGCCGATGTCAGCGAATCCATGGACGTCGCCGACGTCCCGAAACCGTCCGGCGGTTACGTCAAACGCATCGACGTGCTGAAACGCTCGCTGCGGGCGCTGCTCGCGGTGCGTGCCACAGCGCTCGGCCCGGCGTCGCAGGTGGCGCTGCTCGCCTTCGACTCCAAGGCCCGGACCAGGTTCCCGACAGCCGGTGGGATGGCCGCCCTCGACGCCGGGTCACCGAAGGCGGTGACCGAGAGTTTCCGCAAGGCGGTCGACCAGCTCGCCCCGCGGCCCGGCAGCCACACCGACATCCAGCGCGCCCTGCACGCCGCCGCCGAGTTGCTCAACCGGCACGGGCGGCCCGCCAACGAACGCGTCATCGTGCTGGTCAGCGACGGCGCCGACTGCCCGCCACGCCGCCCGGAGGACACCGGCCGCGTCTTCGGGGCGCTGGAGGAGCCGGTCAGCCTGATGGAACACCTGCACCGGGACATGCGGGTACGGCTGCACGCCGTCGGGATCAGCACCGAGGAGTGGTTCCACCGGCGCTGCGAACCGAACGCCCGCCTCGTCCCCGACCACCGCCTGCTCCAGAAGCTGCTGCTGGCGGCCGGCGGTGGGCGGCCGACGATCGGTGGGGTCGACGACGTCGGCGACTACTTCTCCGAGGTCGGCACCGGCCTGCGCTACCCGGTGACCGGCAGGCTGACCGTCCTGCCCGCGCTGCGCCTGGACCGGGCGATCCTGGAGAAGCTCACCGTCCGCCGCCCGGCCGGCCCGAACCGCGACAGACTCGCCGACGAGTTCGCCGGTCTGGTCCGCTCGGTCAACGAACGCAGCCAGCGGGCCCTCGGCGGTGCCCTGTTCCAGCGCGGGATCCTCCCGCAGGTGGAGTACTTGCTGCTGCGTGAGGTACCGGACGACACCGCCGAGTTCACCCGGCAGCTCACCACCCACCTGCGGCGGCTCAGCCCGCTACCGCCGGGCGCCGCCGAGAACGCGTGCGTCCGCGAGTGGACCGCCCTGATGAAACGCCTCAATCAGGCGCTGGTCGCCGAACGTGACCTCAGCGAGGTGTCCCGGCTCTGCAGGAGCCCGTCCCGGGAGATCCCGGACGTCGCCGTCGCGGTGCTCGCCGCCCTGTGTGAACAGCTCCGGGCCCTCAACGGCGGGCTACAGAAACTGCCCCCGCGGTCCGCCGGGGTGCCGGCCGCACGCCGTCCCGTCGCCGTGGGTGGCGCCGTGCGGGCGCTGGAACGCACCGGCAGCAGGTCGTTCCTCCCATGAGCGGCGCCAGGTGGGTCGACGGGCTGACGGGACGCCGTTCGTGAGCGGCGCCAGGTGGGTCGACGGGCCGCTCGGGCGCCGGGAGTTCCGGCTGGTCCGGTTGGTCCGCACCGGTGGTGAGGGCGAGGTCTGGCAGGCGGAACGCACCGACAACGAGGTCACGGCCCGCTGGGCGGTCAAGATCCTGCTGCCGGAGCGCATCGCCCCCGACCGCAATCCCCGCCGCGTCCTCAACGAGTGGATGCGCCGCTGGCAGCAGACCATGATGCGGGTCGGCGCCCTGCACCTGCCCGGTGTCGTCTTCCCGGCCGGCGTCTTCACCGGCCCCCGCCCCTACACCGGCGGCGGGCCCGCCGACTCCGCCGGCCGTGCCCTCTACATGGTCAGCCGCTGGGTCGACGGCGGTCAGGACCTCGACCGCTGGCGCACGGAACACTTCGATCCGGCCGCCTGCCAGCGCGTCCTCGACCAGATCTGCACCCTCGTCGAGAGCCTCGGCGACGAGGGCATGGTCCACGGCGACCTGACACCGGGCAACATCATGCTCGAACACGACGCGGCCCGCCTGATCGACTTCACCCGTCTCACCCATACCGACGCCACCCCGGTGCTGCCCGGCGGCACCCGCGGCTACACGGCCCCCGAACTCAGCCGGCCCGGCGTCCGCGTCGACCCGGCCATCGACCGCTACGCCGTCGGCGCGGTCGCCTACTTCCTGCTCACCGGCGTCGATCCGCCACACCAGGACGCCGGGAACACGGCCCGCCGCCAACTGCCCCGCTACGGGTATCCGGAGGCCCTGGCCGATCACGTCGCGGCCCTGCTGCATCCGTTGCCGCAGCAGCGTCCCCGGCTCACCGTGTGGGCGGCCGACCTGGGCAGGCTCATCGAGGGGGCGTACCACACGGATGGTTTCGAGGATCTCGCCCTGACCGTCGACGCCTCCCGGACGGCGCAGATCGCCGCGACCGGCGGCCGCCGCATCGCGGTGGCCCGGGCCGGCAGCCGTCACCAACCGCTTCTCGACCCCCTGCCGCTTCCCGCACCGCAGGCGGTACGCGCCCTCGCGCTCGCCCGCCGCGGAAACGGCGACGTGGCCGTCTTCGCCCGGGGCAACGACCGCTCCGTGACGGTGTGTGTGGACGGCCGCTGGCAGACCCTCCCCGGCCTGACCGCGCACGGCCCGGTCCGGGCGGCCGCCGGAGGAGACGGCGGCGTCAGCGCCTACACCGTCGGCGACACCGGCCTGACCGGAGTCACCGTCGGCCTGGACGGCGTCCCCACCGTCGAGCACCACACCGAGGCCGCCCGCCGGATCCTCGCGGTGACCGCCGGACCCGGCGGAGACGTCCACCTGGCCGTGGAGGACCACACCGGCCAGCTCAGATGCGGTCCCGCCGACCGGCTGCGCCCCGTGGGCCTGGCCGACGTGGACACCGCGGCCCTGTGCGTGAACAACCACGACGAGCCGGTCCTGATCGCCGCCCAGACCGGAGCCGCCGAACTCACCGAGATCACCGACCCCGGCACCGACGGCCGGGCCAGCCGCCGCCCGATCCCGGCCCGTCCCGGCATCCGCGACGTCGCCTGCCTGTGCCTGCGCACCGGCCTGCTGCTGGTGGTGGCGGCCGACAGCGGCCTGTGGGTCCGCCCGGAGCGGGGAGACTGGTCGTGCCTGTGGCCGGAGCCGGTCCAGCGGGTGGCGGCGGTCCAGGGTTACGGCTGGCGGGTCCAAATAGCCGCCCTCGCCGAGGGCCGGGTCCTCTTCGCCGAGGAGGACGCGCCGGGCCGCTGGCCACCACGCGCCTACTTCCTCAATTCCGCCACCGACTGACCGTCGCCATCACCCACCGGCGGCAACCGGTTCTTGTCGTTGGGCGTGTGTCAGGGACTGCCGGAACTCCAGAGCCTCCGGTGTCTCCTCGTAGTGCAGCAGATTGCCCGTCAGGTCGGCCAGCAGTGCTCTGGCCTCGCCCGGTGTGGCGTAAAAGAACTCTCGTCGCTGGTTGACACGGTTGACCCGTTTGTCAGCGAGTCGGGTGTGCATGGCGGCTTCGATGCCGACCGCGTTCTCGGAGAAGAACAGCGCGTGCACGTCGAAGTTGAAAGGCACTGAGGCGTCGCTCAGTTCGCGGACCCGGTCCATCGGATCCAGGCGTCGAGTCAGACCCACCTTGATCATCGATTCACCGAACGCGCCGATGTTCGAAATGACATACACATAGCCGGCCCGGATGTTCGCTGCCCGGTAGTCGACGTCCTGGATCGCGGTGTCGATCTGCGCGAGTCGTTGCTGTAGTTGCGCGGCGCCATCGACATCACCCTTGGACTGCAACGCGGCCAGTGCGTTCAGGTAATGAGCGCGTTCCTTGTCGAGTCGAGCCCGTTCTCTTTCGATCTCCTGCTGGACCTTGCGTTCTTCCCGCAGACGCGTCTTCTCCTCGCGTTCGCGCTCCTTCTCCTCCGCGACCTTCTGAACGTAGTCGGCGGTGAGCTGCAGTTCCTGAACCCGTGTCCGGTGATATGCCTCGTTGATTCGGATGTCCATCGTCTTGCCGAGCCGGGCGATCGTCGTCGCGACCTTGCCCAGCCGTTCCACTGCCGAGTCGAGCTTGTAGGGCTTCAAACCGCGGACGAGGTTGTCGGCCTCCGCGTTGTAGGCGCGCAGCATCAGCTTCGAGAAGTCCCGGATCATCGCCCGGCCCTGTGCCTCCGACCCGTTGACCGTCCAGCCCTGCGCTGCTTGAACCGCACCGCCGTCGGCCTTCGCCATCGACTTGATCCGATTCTGCACGCCGGCCAGTGCCACCTGGTATGCCACAGCGTCGGACAGTGGGTGCTGATACTGATAGACGCCTGCCTCCTGGAGCAGGGCCGTCTCCTCGGTGACGACGATCTGTTGTCGGGCCAGCGCCAGCCGGACGTTCGCCTCCGACTCCTGGCGGGCCGACTCACCGATGCGAGCCTGAGCCTGCGCGACCTGTTCGGCGAGTCGCGCACTGCTCCGGGCCGCTTCCTCGGCGGTCTCCTGTCGCACCCGTTCCCGATGTCGTTCCAGTTCCACCGCGGACAGGACGCCCAGGCGCTGCATGTCCGCCCGCAGTTCGGACAGCTCCGCCTTCAGTTGCTCGACCTCACCCGCCAGTTCCCGGGCTTTGCCGCGCGCACCGAAGAATCCGATTCCGGGGTCCGGCGGAGCCTGCGGCGGGGCAGGCGTATGTTCGGCGACCGGCGGTGGCGAATACGGTGGCGGTGCGGGTACGTCCGGTATCCAGAATTGCCATCCGGCGGGAGCCGGACCCCACGCCGGATCCGGTTTCCATCCGTCGGGAGGGGTCCATCCGGCAGGCGGATCGGGCCAATTCGGGGGAGTGTTGAAGCGATACGCCACGGTTCATTCCTCAGTGGTCGAGCGGCCGTCCGACCGTATCAACGCCCGAGGTTCTCCCTATCCTGCTTTCGGCTGCGCCGTCGCCCCGACCAGACCGAATCGTTCGCCGAGTGATACGACCCGGTGTTCGGCACGAAATCCGATCTGGACTGTCGTCCGACTGATCCTGGAAGGTCACCGGGGGGCGACGTCCGCCGGGGCGGTGTGGCCACCCCGGCGGACGTCGTCGATCAGATGATCCGTGTCTGGTAGGTGCCGCTGTTCGGCGAGTAGTTGGAGGCGCACCGGGCGATCGACGTGACGCCGCCGGCCCCGCCGACCCAGCCGCCGTAGACGGTGACCCGGACACTGGGGTTGTTCTCCCGGACGCAGTAGGCGATCGCGCGCCACTGGTCGTTGCCCGGCCGGGTCGTCGTGTTGCAGCCGGCCTGCCATCCGGTCTGGGTGGAGGAGCCCTCCCAGTACCGGCTCCAGCAGTTGGAGGGTGCGGCCTGTGCGGCCACCGGCACCATCAGGCCGCCGGTGGCGAGGGTGGCGATGGACAGGGCACGTACCGTTGTTCGATTTCGCATCAGATCCCCGTTGTTAGATCGAAACGGACCTATGGAGCCTGAGCGTCGGTGCGAGAGGGATCAAGCAGTCTCGCAAAATGCTACAAATACCGCACAGTGCGCTTTAGGATGCTCCATTGTGTCTGATCCACTCGGTAAGCTCTCGCCGCGACAGCGCGCCCTGCTGGACATTTGGCTCCCCGGCGTGCAGGTGGTGAAGGACCACAGCTGGGGCATCGTGGAGACCACGGTCCTGGAGATCCTTCAGGGCGGGAGACGGCTCATCATGAAGGCCGGCGGTGCCGCCGACCACCACATCGCCCGGGAGCTGCGCGCCCACCGGGAGTGGCTGACGCCGTGGACCGACCGTGGCCGGGCCCCGTCGCTGGTGCACGGGGACGTCGACGCGAAACTTCTGGTCACCACGTACCTGCCCGGGGAGCTGGTGACCGGGGCCGATCCGGACGTCTTCCGTCAGGCGGGGGAGTTGCTGGCCCTTCTGCACGGCCGCCCCGCCGGTACCGACGACTACGAACGCCGCGAGAACGCCAAGTGCCTGAAACTCCTCGACGGCCCGCACCGGATCGCTCCCGCCATGGTGGACCGGCTTCGTGCCCTGATCACCGGCTGGCCCACCGCACCCGAGCCGGTCGTGCCGACGCACGGGGACTGGCAGCCCCGCAACTGGCTGATCCACGAGGGCGTGGTCAGCGTCATCGACTTCGGCCGTGCCGCGTTGCGACCCGCCTACACCGACCTCTCCCGGCTGGCCGCCCAGGACTTCCGCGACGATCCCACCCTGGAGACGGCCTTCTTCGAGGGGTACGGGTCGGACCCGCGCCCGGCCGGCGGCTGGGATCGTGGCCGCATGCGCGAGGCGATCGGCACCGCCTGCTGGGCGTACGTGCAGGGGATCGACGACTTCGAGGCGCAGGGCCACCGGATGATCGCCGAGGCGCTGCCCGAAGATTTCTCCTAGGACGTGTCAACCGGGTGCCGTGCCGGGCCCGTCTCAGTCGCGAAACACCCGACGGAGAGGGCACGACGATGGGGGACGGCTCGGATGACGAGTACACCGATTACGTCTCGGGGCGTATTCCCGCGCTGCGGCGGCTGGCCTATCTCCTGACCGGCGACGGCCACCGCGCCGACGATCTGGTGCAGCAGACGATCACCACGCTGTATGTGAAATGGCAGCGGGCCAGGGCCGCCGACCACCTGGATGCCTACGTGCGCAAGATGCTCGTGCGTACCTATGTGGACGAGAAACGCCTGGCCTGGGCCAGGGTGGGGCTGTTCCGGGAGGCGCCGGAGCCCGCGCCGGTCATCGACGGGGGAGCCGAGGACCGCCATCTGGTACGCGCGGCGCTGACCCGCCTGCCACGACGGCAGCAGGCCGTTCTGGTGCTGCGTTTCTACTACGACCTGCCGGTCGACGAGGTCGCCGCGATGCTCGGCTGCACCACCGGCACGGTCAAGACCCACACCTCCCGTGGCCTGGCCACACTCCGGCGCCTGCTAGGTGACTCCGGCACCGCCGCTTTCCAGTTCGCGATCTGACGCAGAGGAGCGACGATGCGTACCGAACACGACCTGATCCACCTGCTCGACGACGAGCCACCCACTCCGTCGGCCGTCGACATCCGTGGCGCGATCACCACCGGCCGCCGCCGGCGGAGGATGCGCCGCGCGGGCTTCGCCGGCGCCACCGCGACCGCCCTGGCCGTCGCCGTCGTCGTCACGGTCAACGGCAACCTGTTCGCCCCGAACCCGGCCCCGACCGACGCCGCCGGTCCGGACGCCATGCCGACCAGCTGCGGTCTCGCGGATCTCCCGCCGGTGCGGTCGAAACAGGTGACCGCGACCGTCGTGACCGGCGCCGACGCGACCGGCCGGTATCTGGTGGGCCGCACCGAGCCGGTCGCCGAGGCCGTTCTCTGGCGCGACGGCCAGGCGCAGATCACGGATCTGCCGGGCACCGGCAGGTCGGCCTTCACCGATGTGAACTCGGCCGGCACCGTGGCCGGCTGGAGGTTCGCCGAGGACGGCGAGCCCGAACCGGTGCCCTTCATCATCCAGCAGGAGACGGTGACGCCGCTTCCCGGTGTCACGCACGGGTTTCCGTTCGCCGTCAACAATTCCGGGACGGTCGTGGGCGAGTCGGGCGGTTCCGCCGTGCGATGGTCGTCGGCGCTCGACGACGCCACCCGCCTCCCGGTTCCGTCCGGGACGCAGCGGTCGAGCGCCGTCGCCGTCGATCAGGACGGCACCGTGGCCGGGACCGTCGACGGGAAGGCGTTCGTCTGGCGGCCCGACGGCACCGGGTTCGCGTTGCCGGCGCCGGACATCGACGGCACGGCGGCTTCGATCACGACGGTCAGTGACATCCGCAACGGGTGGGTGGTGGGCTCGGCCAGTATCACCGGGCGACCACCTGTGGCGTCGAGCGTTCCGGACGTTCTCGAGTCGGTGTCGGTGCGGTGGAACCTCGGCACCGGGGAGGTGTGGATCATCGAGGAGTCGAGGCTGGTGGCCTCCGCGGTGACCGCTGACGGCTGGCTCGTCGGCGCGGGTGCCGGCGCGACGGCCCCGGCCATGGTCGCCGGCGACACGACCCTTGCCTTGCCGCTCCCGGCGGGCAGCGTGCCGGCGGTCGACTCGCGGTACACGGTCAGCGACGACGGCCACACCGTCACCGGCCTGGCCGTCGATGCTTCCGGCACCCGTGTTCCGGTCGTTTGGTTCTGCATCTGATCTGTTGGTGGGCCGGCCCTTCAGGGAGCCGGCTCACCATTGTTCTCAGACGGCTGCCACCTCCCGGATCGCCGCTGCCACGGCCGCGTGATCCTTGCGCAGGATCATGCTGTGGTTGCTGGGGACCTTGGCGCTGATCCGGATGTGCGGGTTGCGGGCCACCACCTTGTCCAGGCTCGCGCGGATCACCTCCTGCTCGTCGCCCTTGCTGCCGAGTGACGTACCGGAGGCCAGGACGTAGCGGGTGGGGACGGTGATGCCGTCCATGACCGGGCCGAGTTCGCCTTCCCGGGAGATCCTCCCGAGTTCGATGTTGCTGGTGGCCTGCTGTTCGGCGCTCAGGCGCGGGACCAGGCCGGTCGGGCGCAGCAGCGGCATGAACCAGGCCATCCGCTTGAACATCTTCCGGATCCGTTCCTCCATGGCGTCGTCGAGCCAGTCGTGCGGCATCGCGCCGTCGACCAGGACCGCGCCGATCGCCCGGTCCGGGTTGCGGCCGGCCCAGTGTGCACCGAGGAACGCGCCGTAGGACCATCCGACGATCAGCGCCCGGTCCACCCCGCGGGCGGCGAGGACGGCGTCGATGTCGCGGATGCCGGCCTCGAAGGAGTAGTCGGCCGACGTCTTCGATTTCCGGCCGCGGGCGCGTTCGTCGTAGGTGATGTGCCGCCAGCCGGGGCCGAGGCCGGCGATGACTCTCTTCCAGTAGCCCTGGGTCGCGAACTGCCCGTTGAGGTAGACGACCGGGATGCCGGTGCCGCCGGTGTCGGTGCAGGCGAGGGCGGTGTCGTCGACCGGGATCATGCCGGTCCACGGGGTGACGGTGCTGGTCATGCCGTGCTCCTGTTCGAGGGGCGAGCGTTGCAATGGGCGAGCGTTGCGTGGGGCGAGCGTTGCGAAGGGGGGCGCCCGGTGGGCCGAGCGTTGCGAGCGGCCGACTGTTGCGAAGGCCGGGCGTTTCCGGGGCGTGAGGTCGGGCGGCCGGGCCGTTAGCGGGCTCGGCCCGGCCGCCGGGGAACAGGGAGGGTCAGAGGCTGCGGGCGGTGATGTCGCCCTGGGCGGTGGTGGCGCGGATGTCGAGACCGGCGGTGCCGTCGTTCTTCAGGGTGTTGCTGACCCGGCCGTGACCGGTGCCGGCGTCCAGGACGGCCGAGACGCCGGTGGCGGCGGCGACGGTGATGTCGCCCTGCCGGGTGGTGAGGAGGAGGGTGCCGCGGACCGCCTCGGCGATCCGGATGTCACCGCGCTCGGTGCTGATCTCGGCGGGCCCGGTGAGGCGTCCCACCTCGACGTCGCCGTCGATCGCGGTCAGCCGTACGCTCGCCGCCTCGTCGATCTTGATCTGCCGGTAGGCGCCCTCGAAGCTGACGTCACCGAGCCGGCCGACGCCGCGCACCTCGGTGCTCGCCGCCCGGCCCTCGATCCGTGAGCCGGCCGGCAGCTGCACCGTGACCTCGACGGACCCGGTCGGGCCGAGCAGCCTGTTCGGCGGCTGGGAGGACTCGATCCGCAGGACACCGTCGGCGTACGTGACGGTGGTCTGCTCGGCGGCCCGGACGTCGGGGCCCCGGCCGGGGTCGGCCGGGCGCACCTCGACGACGGTGTCGGCACGCTCGCCGGCGATGAACTGGACGCGCCCGGCCGGGATGTCGAGGAGGGCGGCGATCGGGGCGGGGGTGGCGAAGCTCTGCATGATGTTCTCCGGTGCTCGCGTTTCGTTTCTGATATGCGAAACGCTACGTTGCTTTCTAGATGCAAGCAACATACTTGTTGCAATGAATATGCAAAGCGGCAGTTCAGAGCCATGAAACCGTTGCAATGTGCTGCACGGTAACGCAATGCTGGAGCAGGCTGCCTTTGCAATGACATGGAAGTGAACGCTATGGTGGGCCGGACGCGACCGACTATCGAGGAGACCGTGATGCCGGGAGGCAGACTCACCCAGCAGGAGCGTCAGCAGATCGCGCTGGGCCTGGCCGACGATCTGCCCTACGCCGAGATCGCCCGGCGCCTCGACCGGCCGACCTCCACCGTCACCCGTGAGGTGATGCGCAACGGCGGCCCCAACGGCTACCGCGCCGACCTGGCGCACCGGGCCACCGAGCGCCGCGCGCACCGCAGTCGTGCGGCCGCCTCCCGGGGTCCCGCATCGGCCGGTGGGCCGGAGGGGCGCGACACCGACGCGGTCACCGAGTATGTGGAGACGCTCACGACCGTGCTGATGGCCTCGGGTCTGTCCCGTATGGGTGCCCGCGTCCTGGCCTGCCTCTTCATCACCGACAGTGGCAGCCTCACCGCGTCCGAGCTGGCTCTGCGGATGCGGGTCAGCCCGGCGTCGGTCTCCAAGGCGATCGCCTTCCTGGAGAGTCAGAGCCTGGTCCGCCGGGAGCGTGACGAGCGCCGCCGCGACCGTTACATCGTCGACGACGAACTCTTCTATCAGGCGACCCTCGCCAGCGCGCGGGCCAACGACCAGCTCGTCGCCGTCGCCCGCCAGGGTGTCGCCGTTCTCGGTCCGGACACGGGTGCGGCGGCCCGCCTGGAGAATGTGGCCCGCTTCCTGGATTTCATCAGCGAGAGCATCACCCGGGCCGTCGAGCAGGCGCGGGCCGTCCTGCGCACCGCGCCCGGCCGGTCAGCCGCTGAGGAGAGTCCTGGTATGGCCGCCCGGCACTTCCACGAGGTGGGCCGCGGAGGCGAGAGCCGGGATCGTGGTGGGGAAGGCGGTCACGACGTCGATGACCCTCGCGCGATCGACGGCTCCGGCCGCGAGCGTGCAGTGCGGCAGAAGGGCGCCGGGCCGGTAATAGGGCCAGATGCCCTCGGTGAGCGGTTCGATGGCTTCGTGGACCTGCCGGTGCAGGGTCAGCAGCCGGAGTGAGGGGATGACGCCGAGATAGGCGGGCGCCTCGTCGGTGAGGAAGAATCCGAGGCCCGCCAGGTGCAGGGGCAGCCCGGCCACTGTGGCGAGGATCGGCCGGAGGGTGTCGGTGATCCGTGCCGGGTCTCCGCGTTCGAAGACCGACAGGGTGACATGCGGATGGTCGTCGCAGTGGGGGCGGCTGCCGAGCGAGGTGATGCCGTGAGCGTCGAGAGCGGCCCAGATCCGTCTCACCAGCCGGTCGGCGTGCTCGTCGAGGAACAGTTCGATCGCATGGGGCACGGCGGGCTCCGGGACGACGGCGACAGGTGGGTCCATGGTGACGCCCGGCCGGCGGGGACGCCGGCCGGGACGGGTTCACCTATTCGTGGGGGACGGCGCGGTCAGTATCCGTAGCGGCTCTTCAGGTGACGCCACCAGTCGCGGAACATCCAGGCGTCGAACTCGGTGATCGAGGCCGAGCTGCCGGCGCGCATGATGAAGTTGCTGACTCCGCTGGGGGTCCAGTCGTAGAAGTCGTCCAGACCCCAGGTGTGGCCGATCTCGTGCAGCAGGATCGTCATGTCGTTCGCGTTGATGTTGTTCATGAAGTACTCGCGGCCCATCCGCTGGCCCCAGTCACCGCCGGCACCGCCGCCGAAGCCGTCGGTGAGCCACAGTGACTGGTCGTAGTGGCGGGCGTAGCCGCCGGGGCAGTTGGGGTACTGCCCGTTCTGGTGGAAGAAGCGCCCGCAGGGCGCGGAGCACTGCGGGGCGTTCTCGCGGATGTCGTTGACGTAGATGTCGACGGACGTGTCCGTCCACTGCAGTTGTGAACGGTTGCGCACGGCCCAGCCGACGACCCGGACCGGGACGTCGCCGTACGGCCAGGCGTTGTGCCCGACCAGCTGGTCCATCCACTTCTTGTGCTGCCGGGCCAGGGTCGCGTGGATCTGGTCGCGCTGGGCGGCGGTCACCGTGGCCGACGAGTCCCAGCGGACGCAGTAGTTGATGTAGCCACGGTTGGCCATGATCTGGTCCCAGCCGTAGTTGCGGAACCCGTACAGGTTGCCGTTGTTGTAGGTCTGCTCCTGGTGCTGCCAGACCTGGTTGAGCGGGGTCACCAGGTTCGCCGGCGGACTCCAGGTGGGCGGGGCGGCCTGTGCCGCCGCGACCGGGGTCAGGGCGATCGCCAGCAGGATGGCGATCAGTTTCCTTCGCATGGATCCCTCCCTCGAGACGTAACATCGAAACGGTTCGATGTCGGGCCACGCTGCCTTACGAAACCGTTTTCGGCAAGATGTCCGCCGCGTTACCAAATCGCTCCTCTGTGAACCGGCGGCACGCCGCGGGCCCTTGACAGGGCGTTTGCTGGAGTATTACGTTTCTGAAAACCTTTTCGGTCCAGCGTGGACAGCGAGAGATGCCTCGTGAGCTGCGTTTTCTAAAGCAGCCACGGAAACCTTCCGAAACTTTCTGAAATCGGTTCATGGAGGTACTTCGTGCGAAGAAATCTGGTGGCCGCGCTAGCCGTCGCGGCGTTGATGACGGGACCCCTCGCCGCCTGCTCCTCCGACAGTGGACAGGCGAGCGCCCCGGCCCCGGCCGGTGCCGGCGTGGAGGGTGTCGACGACGGTTCCGAGTTGACCCTGTGGACCCGGGCGCCGCTCGAACTCCAGGCGAAGGCGCTGGTCGACGCGTACAACAGGTCCCACAAGAACCAGGTGAAGCTGACCATCGTCCCGAACGACGACTACGTGGCGAAGGTCGGCGCGGCGGCCGGCAGCGGTGACCTGCCCGACCTGTTCGCCGCCGACATCGTCTACGTACCGAACTGGACCGAGGCGGGCCTGTTCAGCGACCTGACCGACAGCATCGGCAAGCTGCCGTACGCCGACAAGATCAACCAGGGGCACGTGTCGGCCGGCACGCGTGACGGCAAGAAGTACGTGCTCCCGTTCGTTCTCGACCTGTCGGTCATGTTCTGGAACAAGACCCTCTACAAGGAGGCCGGCCTCGACCCGGAGAAGGGCCCGGCCACCCTCGACGAGTTCCGGCAGCAGGCCCTCGCCGTGCAGAACCTGAAGAAACCGAACACGTACGGCACCTACTTCGGCGGCAACTGCGGCGGCTGCAACGTCTTCACCTGGTTCCCGATGGTCTGGGCCAGCGGCGCGGAGGTGATGGCCGAGGACGGCACGAAGTCGCTGCTCAACGGCCCCGCCTCGCAGAAGGTCTACAGCACCTGGCGCGAGTTGCAGACCGCCGGCGCCATCGCGCCCGGCTCGAAGGACGAGACCGGCGCCACCTGGGTCGCCGCGTTCCAGGAGGGCAAGATCGGCGTGATGCCGTACCCGGCGACGCTGCTGCCGACCGCCGCGAAGTCGGTGGACGTCGGCGTCACCGGCATCCCGGGCGTCACCGGCGGCTCCTCGACGTTCGTCGGCGGCGACGGCATCGGCATCTCCAAGGACGCGAAGAAGACGCAGCAGGCGTGGAACTTCCTGTCCTGGCTGATGTCGGAGCAGGCCCAGGTCGACGTGCTCGCCGCCGGCAACAGCACGGTCGCCCGCAGCGACCTGGCCGACAACCGGTACGCGGCGAAGGACCCGCGCGTCGCCACGATCAACAAGGTGGCCGGCTCGCCGCAGAGCAGGACCCCGGTCGCGGTCAACTTCCAGCAGGCCTTCAACGCGCCGGGCAGCCCGTGGGTCACCCTCCTGCGCAACCAGGTGTACGGCGACACGTCCACCCTGGAGAAGGACAACGAGGCCGTCACCCAGGTTCTCGGCCAGTGACGTTGACGACCGTTCCCGAGCGGTCCGGCCTGGATTCCAGGCCGGCCGCCGGCACTCCCGCGCGGCGCCGCCGGAGGCCGGGCCTGACCGGCTGGGCGTACGCCGCACCGACCGCCCTGTTCGTGCTGATCTTCTTCGTGACCCCGATCCTGCTGGTGGGCCGGATGTCGGTGTCCGACTGGGGTCTGTTCGCCGGCAACCGCGGCCTGAACGCGCCGGAGAACTTCATCGACGTCGCCGAGTACCGGCTGTTCTGGCCGGCGGTCTGGTTCACCGTCAAGTACACCGTGCTCACCACGGTGATCCTGCTCGGCCTGGCGCTGCTGATGGCCCTGATCGTGCAGGAGTCGAGCCGCTGGACCGGCTTCCTGCGCACCTCGTTCCTGGTGCCCAGCGCCCTCGGCCTGGCGTCGGCGTCGCTGCTGTTCTACGCGCTGTACTCCCCGCAGAGCAGCCCCTTCGGGTTCCTCGGCGTGTCGTTCCTCGGCACCCCGACCGCGGCGCTGTGGTCGACGGTCGTGCTGATCGTGTGGCGGTTCGCCGGGTTCTACATGCTGCTGCTCCTGGTCGGTCTCCAGGGCATCTCGGCCGACGTGTACGAGGCCGCGCGGCTCGACGGCGCCGGCCGCTGGCAGACGTTCCGCTACGTCACCCTGCCGCTGCTGCGGTCGTCGATCGCGCTGTGCACGATCCTCTGCGTCACCGGCTCGATGCTCGGGTTCGACCAGTTCTACCTGCTCACCAAGGGCGGGCCGGACAACAGCACGCTGACCATCGTCCAGCTGATCTACAACTTCGCGTTCTTCGGCGGCAACAACCTCGGCCGTGCCGCCGCCCTGTCGATCATGGTGCTGGCCGCCCTGCTCATCGCCAACGTCCTGCAGTTCCGGGGACTGCGCGGGAAGGAAGGGTGACGCGTGTTCCGTACCCCTCAGAAGGTCTTCACCGGCGGCCTCGCCCTGCTGTTCCTGTTCCCGCTCGTCTGGGCGAGCGTCGCCTCGGTGAGCCCGCAGGCCGGTTCGGCCCAGACCGGCGGGTGGGGGTTCGGCAACTACCGGACCCTCGCCGCCTACCAGGCGGGTATCGGTCAGTACCTGCTGAACTCGACGGCGGTGTCGCTGATGACGGTGACGTTCACGCTGATCGTGTCGCTGCTCGGCGGGTACGCGTTCGCCCAGTTCCGGTTCCCCGGCCGTGACCTGCTGTTCCTGGTCACGCTCGCGATCCTGATGGTGCCCTACGCGACCCTGCTCATCCCGCTCTACGTCCTGCTCAACCAGCTCGGCCTCCAGGACTCGCTGCTCGGGCTGGCACTGGTGCTCACCATGTTCCAGCTGCCGTTCGCCACGTTCATGATGCGGATCTCGTTCGAGGCGGTGCCGAAGGATCTGGCCGAGTCGGCGCAGGTCGACGGCTGCGGGAGCCTGCGCACGCTGCGGCACGTGCTCGTCCCGGCGGTCAAACCGGGCCTGATCACGGTCGGCCTGTTCGCGTTCCTCGCCGCGTGGAACGACTTCATCACCCCGCTCGTGCTGATCAGCGATTCGGCGAAGATGCCGCTCCCGCTGGCCGTGGCCAACATGCGCCAGCAGGTGATGGGGATCGTCGACTACGGCGCGACCGAGGCCGGCGTGGTGGTGCTCGCGCTGCCCTGCGTCGTCCTGTTCCTCGCACTGCAACGGCACTACGTCCGCGGTTTCATGTCCGGCGCACTCAAGGGCTGATGATTCTCATGACGATCGACGAAACACTTGCGACCGCCGTGTCCGGCATGCCGGTGGCGCCCACCCGCGGCCGGCTGCGGCCGCTGGGAGTGGGCGAGGTGACCCTGCGCCCCGGTTTCTGGCAGCAGCGCCAGGACACCAACGCGGCGCGCACGCTCGACCACATCGGGCACTGGCTGGAGAAGGCCGGCTGGCTCGCCAACTTCGACGGCGGTGAGCGGCGGGGGCGGGAGTTCGCCGACACCGAGGTCTACAAGTATCTGGAGGCGCTGGCCTGGGAGTACGGCCGGACCCGCGACCCGGAGATCGATCTCCGCTACCGGGCGGTCGTGCGCCGGGTGGTCGCCGCACAGGAGCCGGACGGCTACCTCAACACCAAGTACGGCCGGCCCGGTCAGGCACCGCGCTACAGCGACCTGGAGTGGGGCCATGAGCTGTACTCGTTCGGCTACCTGATCCAGGCGGCCGTGGCACGGGCCCGCACCTACGGTCCGGACGAGCTGCTGGACGCCGCGATCCGGGCCGCCGACCACGTGTGCGCCGAGTTCGGCCCGCAGGGGCGCAACGCGATCTGCGGGCACGCCGAGATCGAGCCGGCGCTGGTCGAGCTGTACCGGCTGACCGGCGTACGCCGCTACCTCGACCAGGCCCGCCTGTTCGTGGAGCGGCACGGCCACGGCACCCTCGCCGACATCGAGTTCGGCCGCTCCTACTTCCAGGACGACATCCCGGTCCGCGACGCCGACGTGTTCCGCGGGCACGCCGTCCGGGCCACCTATCTGGCGGCCGGCGCGGTCGACGTGGCGGTCGAGACCGGTGACAGCGGGCTGCTGGAGGCGGTCACCCGGCAGTGGCGCAACACGGTCGCCCGGCGGACCTACATCACCGGGGGCATGGGGTCCCGGCATCAGGACGAGGCGTTCGGCGACGACTTCGTGCTCCCGCCGGACCGGGCGTACAGCGAGACCTGCGCCGGTGTCGGGTCGGTGCTGCTGTCGTGGCGGCTGCTGCTCGCGCACGGCGACCCGCGCTACGCCGACCTGATCGAGCGGACCCTGTTCAACGTCATCGCCACCGCACCGGGTGACGGCGGCGACCGGTTCTTCTACACCAACACCCTGCACCAGCGGACCCTCGGCGCCGAACCGCCGGCCGACGTGCAGGTCCCGCGGGCCGCCTCCAACCTGCGTGCCCCGTGGTTCGACGTGTCCTGCTGCCCGACGAACCTGGCCCGCACCTTCGCGAGCCTGGCCGCCTACGTCGCGACGGCCGACGACGACGGCCTGCAGATCCACCAGTACACGTCGGCCACCATCCGCACCGGCGCCTACCACCTGGAGATCGACACCGCGTACCCGGACGACGGCCTGATCTCGATCCGGATCGTCGCCGGCCCGGACACCCCGTGGACGCTCAGCCTGCGCGTTCCGGCCTGGGCGTCCGGGGCCACCCTGGACGGCCTGCCGCTCCGGCGCGGCCTGGTGCAGCTGCGCCGCCGTTTCACCGCGGGCCAGGTCCTGCAGCTGCGGCTCCCGGTCCAGCCGCGGCTGGTCACCGCGGACGACCGGATCGACGCGGTACGGGGAACGGTCGCCGTCGAACGTGGACCGGTCGTCTACTGCCTGGAGTCGGTCGACGTGCCACCGCACGTGGCGTTCGACGCCCTGCGCCTGGACCCGGACGCGGTACCGGTCGAGGCGGACGGCACGGTCGTCGTCACCTGCCGTCCCACCGCGGCCGCCGATCACGACTGGCCGTACCGTCCCGCGGTCCCGGCGGGTGCCGTCGAGGCGGTGCGGGTTCCGCTGCATCCCTACCACCGGTGGGCGCGCCGCGGCCCGTCCACCATGCGCGTCTGGATCCCCCTGACCCCCGAGAGGTGAGTCCACCAGATGTCCGACAACACGATGAGCCGGCGGCTGTTGCTCCAGGCAGGTGCCGCCGCCACGGTTTCCACCATGATGACCGCACAGCCGGCCGGAGCCGCCCCGAAGAAGTGCGCCACGGTTAACGGTCTGCCCGTGCCCCGAGCGTGGCGGGCGGTGCCGTTCTCCCTCGACGAGGTGGACCTGGCCCCGAGCGTCTTCACCGAGAAGCGCGACCGCATGCTCGCCTACGCCCGTGCCTACCCGGCGGACCGGGTCCTGTCCAACTTCCGGGCCGCCGCCGGCCTCGACACCCTGGGCGCGGCACCGCCGGGCGGCTGGGACGACGCGACCGGCAACCTGCGTGGCCACTACAGCGGTCACTTCCTGTCGATGCTGGCGCAGGCGTGGGCCGGCACCGGCGAGAAGGTGTTCAAGGACCGGCTCGACCAGATCGTCACCGGCCTGAAACAGTGCCAGGACGCGTGGACCGCCCAGGTCGGCCGGCCCGGCACCCCGCCACCGCCCGCGACCTGGGCCGACGGTGGTCTCGAACTGTCCGGCGACGGCCAGTACGTGGGCCTGCCGGACGCCACGATCGACGGCCTCACCCAGGCCACCGTCGTGATCCGGCTCAGGATCGACGAGTTGCGGACCTGGTCGCGGGCGTTCGACTTCGGGGTCGGCCCGGCCGTCAACATGTTCCTGACGATCCATGACGGCACCGGGCCCCGGTTCGGCATCACCACCTCGGGCAGCGGCGGCGAGCAGCGGATCGCGGCCACCACCCCGCTCCCGGTCGGCGCCTGGGTGACCCTGGCCGTCACCCTGGACGGCCGGGTCGGCACCCTCTACGTCGACGGCGTCGCGGCCGGCACCAACCCGGCGATGACGCTGACCCCGGCCGACCTGGGCGCCCCGAAGAACAACTGGATCGGCCGCTCCCAGTACGGCGACGCGGGCCTGAAAGCGGTCGTCGGCGGGTTCCACCTGTTCGACCGGGCCCTGACCGCCGGGGAACTGGCGACGGCGACCGGGAACCTGGCCTGGTACCGGTTCGACGAGACGGCCGGGACCACGGTCGCCGACTCGTCCGGCCGCGGCTGGGACGCCGCGGTCGTCACCGGTACCGGTGGCCCGCCCGGCCCGAGCCACGCCGGGTTCCTCGCCGCCTACCCGGAGACCCAGTTCATCCAGCTCGAGCAGTACGTGACGTATCCGGCGATCTGGGCGCCCTACTACACCTGCCACAAGATCATGCGCGGGCTGCTGGACGCCCACACGCTCGGCGGCAACACCACCGCCCTCACCGTGGCCAGGGGTATGGGGGAGTGGGTGCACTCCCGGCTCAGCAGGCTGCCCCGGGAACAGCTGGACCGGATGTGGTCGCTCTACATCGCCGGGGAGTACGGCGGCATGAACGAGGTGATGGCCGACCTGGCCGCCCTCACCGGTGACCGGACCTTCCTGACCACGGCCGCCTACTTCGACAACACGCGGCTGCTCGCCGACTGCGCGGCCGGCACCGACACCCTCGACGGCCGGCACGCCAACCAGCACATCCCGCAGTTCCTCGGCTACCTGCGGATGTTCGAGCAGGGCGCGGGCCCGGACTACCGGGCGGCGGCGGCGAGCTTCTACGACATGGTGGTGCCGCACCGGACCTACGTGCACGGCGGCACCGGCCAGGGTGAGGTGTTCCGCAAGCGGGACGTGATCGCGGGCAGCATCGTGACCAGCACCAACGCGGAGACCTGCGCGGCGTACAACATGCTCAAGGTGGCCCGGAACCTGTTCGCCCTGAACCCGGACGCACGGTTCTTCGACTACTACGAACGGACCCTGGTCAACCAGATCCTCGGGTCCCGCCGGGACGCCGACAGCACCACCGATCCGCTGGTCACCTATATGCTTCCGGTCGGGCCGGGAGTGCGGCGCGGCTACGGCAACATCGGCACCTGCTGCGGCGGCACCGGCCTGGAGAACCACACGAAATACCAGGACGCGGTCTGGTTCCGCTCACCGGGCGGCGACACCCTCTGGGTCAACCTCTACATCGCCTCCACACTGCGGTGGGCGGAGCGCGGCGTCACGGTCACCCTGGCCGGCGACTACCCGCGCAGCCCGGCCGCGACGCTGACGGTCACCGGGCGGGGACGGTTCGATCTCCGGCTGCGGGTCCCGGCGTGGGCGCGGCAGGACTTCACGATCAAGGTCAACGGCAGGACCACCGGGGTACGGGTGGGCGACGACGGTTACGCGGGGATCCGGCGGGACTGGCGCACCGGCGACCGGGTCGAGGTGTCGTTCCCGTTCCGCCTGCACGTCGAGCAGACCATCGACGACCCGTCGTTGCAGGCGCTGCTCTACGGCCCGCTCACCCTGGTCGCCAAGTCCACCGCTTCCGACCACCTCCGGGTCGCCGTGGATCCCACCACCGCGGCACCCGGCCCCCGCCCGCTCACCTTCACCCTCGGTGACGTCCTGTTCGAGCCGCTCCTGCTCGGTGACGACGCCGGCTATCACGCCTACTTCCGCCGTACCTGAGAGGTGTCCCCGTCCATGCCGGCACCCCGTTTCCTGGCAGGCGCCACCGCCGCCGCCGTCCTCCTGCTCACGATCCCCTCCCCGGTCGCGGCGCACGCGGCCCCCAACGCCGACACCCCCTACCCGGTGTTCAAGGGCGACGCGCACCCGGTTCCCGACGACCGCACCGGCTACCACACCCGCAACCAGCTCCAGGCGATCTTCGACGCCGACGTGGCCGCCGGCGCGGGCACCGCTCCCGGCCGGGACTTCTGGATCGACCGGATGCTGGCCCGCACCGGCGACCAGCCGGGCGGCTCCAACGGCGACGCCAACCAGTACCTGTTCAGCCGGGGCCGGGCCGCGTTCATGAAGACCCACCAGCCAGGCGTGCTCGGGTTCGGTGGCGAGATCGCCTACATCGAGTCGCTGGCCCGGAGCGCCTACACGATCACCGCCTCCGTCGGCGGCACCGAGATGGCGCTCACCGAGGACCCGGCCCGGCGGCGGCAGACGCCCAGCTACTGGCAGGGCGTGTTCACCGACAGCGGCGCCGGGCTGACGGTGGTGCAGACCAAGTTCATCACCGACGCCAACGTTGCGGTCACGAACCTGGAGCTGAGCAGCACGAACGGTGCGGCCAAGGACGTCGTCCTGACCGCCCGGTCGCCGCTGGCCCGTACCGTCGCCGGGTCTGATCCGGAACTGACCGGCGCCGTGCGCGCCGTCAACAGGCTCACCGACCTGTTCCCGCGATTCTCCGGGGACGGGTTCGCCCCGGCCGACGGCGCCCTGCGACGGGCGCTGACCGTGCCCGCGAGCGGAACAGCCGTCACGAAGGTGCAGCTGGGCCTGGTGACGAAGGAGGTCGCGGCGTCGGCGACCGAGTATGCGACGGTGCGCGGGCTGGCACCGGCGGACGCGTTCACCGGGCACGTCACCGCCTACAACCGGTGGTGGGCGCAGAACGTGCCCTACCTGGACACCCCCGAGGACAACATCGACAAGACGTTGTTCTACCGGTGGTGGCTGATGCGCTACAACTTCCTCGACGCCGACCTGCCCGGTAACGACTACCAGTTCCCGACCTCGATGGAGGGGGTGCTGGGCTACAACAACGCGATCGTCCTGACCGTCGGCATGTTCGTCGACGACCTCAAGTACTTCCGGGACCCGGCCTACTCGTACGGGCCGTGGCTGTCCGCCGGCGAGGTCGCCAAGAGCGGTAAGTACGTCGACAACCCGGGTGACCCGGCGAACTGGTCGAACAGCTACACCCAGTACATCTCCGAGGCGGCGTGGCGGTCCTACCAGCTGCACGGCGGCCCGGCGGCGGTCGCCCGCAACCTCGGCGAGTACGCGGAGTACGACGTCAAGGGGCTGCTCGACGCCTACGACAGCGACGGCAACTCACTGATCGAGTACAACTGGGGCGCCATGACCGGCAACGACGCCGACGCGGTGTCGTTCGACTGGCGGGCCGGCAACCTGGACCGCACCGAGAGCGCCTACCTCTACTCCAACGCGAAGGCCGCGGCCGCCGCCTACCGCACCGCGGGTGACACCGCGAAGGAGGCCGAGATGGAGGCGTTCGCCGAGCGCATCAAGGCCGCCGTGCTGCGGTACCTGTGGGAACCGGCCCGGACCACGCCCGACGAGATGGGCCACTACGGCAACCTGATCAAGCACCGGCATGTCGCGTCCGGTGACCTGGTGCCGTGGAAGGAGATCAACAACTACTACCCGTACGCGGTCGGGCTGATGCCGAACACCGCCGAGTACCGGGAGGGCCTGCGGCTGTTCGCCGACGACGCCCAGTACCCGATCTTCCCGTTCACCACCGCCAACCAGGCCGACAAGGCCGCCGCGGCCGCACAGGGCGACCCGGGCAGCAACAACTTCTCCGTGATCAACTCGACGGTGACGTTCCGGATGCTCGCCTCGGTGCTGCGGAACTACCCGACCTCCTACCTCGACGCCGAGTGGTACAAGAAGCTGCTCTACTGGAACGCCTGGGCCCACTACCAGGGCAACGGCGACAACCGGTACCCCGACCAGAACGAGTTCTGGGCCGACGGGTCCGCCGCGAACCAGAGCATCGGATACCGGTCCTGGATCCACCACACCGTCCTCGGTGCCACCAACTTCACCGTCATCGAAGACGCGATGGGGTTGCGGCCCCGCTCCGACGCGAAGATCGAACTCGACCCGATCGACATCGGCTGGGACCACTTCACCGCCAACAACGTCCGCTACCGCGACCGCGACCTGACCGTGGTGTGGGACGCCCCCGGCGGAACCGACCACTACGAGTCGGCGCCGGACGGCTACTCGGTGTTCCTGGACGGTCAGCTCGCCTTCACCGCCGCCGCCCTCGGAAGTGTCGTCTTCGACCCGGCGACCGGTGCCGTCGAGGCCGAGGTCCCGGTGACCGTCGGTGCGGTCCTCCCGGTGAAGGCCCCGCAGGAGGTGACCTTCGCGGCCGACGCGCGGATCACCGACGTACTGGCCAAAGCCGGTGTCGAACCGTCGCCGAACCTCGCACAGGGCCGCCCGGTCACCGCCTCCCACGCGGCGCCCGGCCGCGGCGCGGCCGGAGCGGTCGACGGCACGACGATCAACGAACCTTTCTGGGGTACGGCCGGATCGACCACCGCCTCGGACCACATCACCGTCGACCTCGAAGGCCCCCGCACGGTCGACGACGTGCGCGTCTACTTCTACAGGTCGACGACCACGGCCACCGTCCAGGGCTACGCGCCACCCGCACAGTTCCTGGTCGAATACCACGACGGCACGGTTTTCCGTCCGGTGCCCGGGCAGAGCCGGTTTCCGGCATATCCACGTGGCAACCTCAACCAGGTCCGGTTCCCCTCGGTCACCGCGACACAGTTGCGCATCACCGGGCAGCACGCGCCGGGGGTCAGGACCGGTATCAAGGAGATCCAGGCGTACGACACCGGCGTGACCGCGCCGGACCCGGTGAACGCCCCGCCACTCGCCGACGCGTGGATCGACTCCACCTACAGCCAGGCCGGTTCGGTACGCCTGATCGGGCTCGCCCAGGACGACGGTGACCCCGGAACCCCGGTGACCGCGCAGTGGTCGGTGGCCGACGCACCGGCCGGTGGTGCGGTGGCGTTCGACCCGGCCACCTCGCCGGACACGGTCGCCCGGTTCACCGTCGCCGGCCGCTACACGTTGCGGCTCACCGTCGGCACCGCCACCAGCGACGTCGTGGTGGACGCGACCGCCCTGGCCGAAGGCGAGATCAACGTGGCGTCGACGGCCACCCCGTCGGCCGACTTCACGGCCGGCTGGAACAACGTCAACGCCGTCAACGACGGGAAACCCGCCCTGTTCACCGGGGGAGCGCAGAGCGACCTGTGGGGCACCTGGAGCGGGACCGAACCGGCCACCCGCCGACTCCAGTACGACTTCCCGCAAGCCGTCCGGGTGGACCGGGCGTCGATCGACTTCTGGTCCGACAGCACCACCGGCGGCTCCGGGGTGGCGGTGCCCGCCTCCTGGAAGATCGAGTACTGGGACGGGACGAACTGGCAGGACGTCACGGGTGCCACCGGGTTCGATCCGGCGGTCCGCGGGCGCACCAACGAGGTCGCCTTCGACCCGGTCACCACCACGCGGTTGCGGGCCACCTTCAACGCGCTGCCCGACACCGCCAGCACCGCCTGGTCGGCGGTCGGGGTCTCCGAGTGGCGGGTGTTCGCGGCGGCGGCGGGTGCGATCGCGGGTGTCGACGTGCGTACCACCACCGGGGTCCTGCCGCAGTTGCCGGCGACCGTCGAGGTGACCTATGCCGACGGGACGCGGCTGCCGGTCGCGGTCGCCTGGGGCGCGGTCGAGGCGTCGCAGGTGGCGCAGGTCGGCGACTTCCGGGTCACCGGATTCGTCGCCGGAACGACACTGACCGCCTCCGCCCACGTGTGGGTGCGCGGCACCGATCCGGTACAGATCAACACGATCGACCCGGTCGCCGTGACGACCCGCGCCGGAGTCGCCCCCACGCTGCCCACCGGGGTGACCGTCGGTTACAACGACGGGTCACGGCAGAGCGGCATCGGAGTCACCTGGGCCGCGATCGACCCGGCGTCCTACGCCGCGGCGGGCACGTTCGAGGTGACCGGGCAGGTCGCCGGCACCGACAAGACCGCCACCGCCACCGTCACCGTCGGGTCCGGCGGGCCGTCGGACACCGCACCGCCGGTCGCCACCCTGACCGCCGACCCGGCCGACGCGTGGACCGCCTCCCCGGTGACGGTGACCGCCACGGCCACCGACAACCGGGACCGGTCGCCGTCGATCGAGATCGCGGTCGGTGCGGGGGACTGGCGTGACTACACCGGGCCGGTCACCGTCTCCGACGAGGGCGCGACCACGGTGAAGGCGCGGGCCACCGACGATGCGGGCAACGTCTCCGTGGTCACCCGGCGGATCGTCGGCATCGACCGGACCCGGCCCACCGCCGCGGCGACGTTCGACGCCGGTGCCCGGACGGTGACGATCACCGGCACGGACGCCCTCTCCGGGGCCGGGGCGGTGCAGTACCGGCTGACCGTCGGCGGGGTCGTCACCCAGGACTGGACGACCGCTTCCGGAGCCGTCCCGATCGGGTCGTCGGCGACCACCGTCGACTACCGGTCCGTCGACCGGGCCGGTAACACCTCGGACGTCGGCACGGTGCAGGTCGCGGCGGGTCAGGCGCCGGTCAACGTGGCACGCACCGGCACCGCGTCGGCGTCGTACACACCGGCGTGGCTGACCGTCGGCAACCTCACCGACGGTGTCGCGCCGACCGGCCCGCGCGGCCCGGACACCGACGTGTGGAACACCTGGCCGCAGGTGGGAGACCAGTGGATCCAGCTCGACTGGGCCGCACCGGTGACCGTCGACCGGACCCGGATCTGGTTCACCTCCGACCTCGACGACTCCGGGGCCGGAGTGGCGCCGCCCGGCGCGTGGCGACTCCAGTTCTGGGACGGCACCGCCTTCCGGGACGTCACCGCACCGGGCGCCTACGGCACGTCGGCGACCGGATGGAACACGGTCACCTTCGACCCGGTGACCACCACACGGCTGCGGGCGCTGCTCACCGCCGCCGGCACCGAGGAGGGCAGGGGCGCACCCGGCGTGCAGGAGTGGGAGGTGTACGACGTGCCGGCCACCCCGCCGGACACCGACGTCGAGGTCCAGGCCCGCGCCCGGTGCACGGCCGGGAAGGCGCATGTGGCCGTCACCGCCCGCAACACCGGCGACGTGCCGCTGAACATCCAGCTGATCACGCCCTACGGCACCCGCACGGTCGTCGGGGTGGCACCCGGGAAGTCGGCGTACCAGGCGTTCAACAGCCGCCTGGCGGTCCTGCCGGCCGGCAGCGCCACCGTCCGCGTCGACGACGTCGAACTGTCCGCCCCCTACGCGGCGCTGAGCTGCACCTGACCCTGGGCGGCGCCCCGCACCGGGCGCCGCCCCCACCTTCGCCGGACGGGAATCCGCCACCGTGAGACCGCTCAAAGCGGCGGTCGCCGGACTGGTCGCGGCCGGGCTGCTCCTCGTAGCGCCCGCCGCACCGGCCCGCGCGGCCGACCCCTACACGTTCACCGACACCGTCAATCCGATCCTCGGCGACGGCTCCTACTACTCCGCCGACCCGGCACCGCTCGTCGCCGACGGGCAGCTGCACATCTACACCGGCCACGACGAGGCCGGGCCCGCCGTCAACGACTTCGTCATGAACGAGTGGGGCGTACTCCGTACCCCTGACGTCGGGAAGGGGGAATGGACCCACCACCCGTCGCTGATGCGCCCGGAAGAGGTCTTCTCCTGGGCGACGCCCGGTCGTGCCTACGCCGGGCAGGTCGTCCGCGGGCCCGACGGCCGCTACTACTGGTATGTCCCGGTCAGCGAACGTGACTCGACCGCGGCCAACCGGTTCGCCATCGGTGTCGCCGTCTCCGGCTCGCCGACCGGTCCGTGGACCGACCACATCGGCGGGCCGCTGATCTCCCAGCGCACCCCCACGGCCAACACCATCGAGAACATCGACCCGACGATCCTCGTCGAGGGTGAGCGGGTGTTCGTCTACTGGGGAACCTTCGGCCAGTTGCGGATGCTGGAGTTCCGGGCCGACATGAGGACACCGGTCGGCACCCAGCAGCCCGTCACCGGACTGACCGGCTTCTTCGAGGCGTCCTGGCTGTTCAAACGGGGAAGCACCTACTACCTGGCGTATGCCGGTAACAACGCCGGGCCGACCTCACCGTGCACCCCGGCGAACTATCACGCGTGCATCGCGTACGCGACCGCCACCTCGCCGACCGGCCCGTGGACCCATCGCGGCACCATCCTGCCGCCGGTGTCCTCGACGACCAGTCACCCGGGAATCGTCGAGTTCCACGGTCAGTGGTATCTCGTCTACCACACCGCCGACGCCGTCGGTGGCGGGCATTTCCGCAGGTCCGTGGCGATCGACAAGGTCGAGTGGGACGACACCGTCACGCCGGCGCGGATCAGACCGGTCGTCGTGACACCCGCCCGGCAGGCCGACCGCACACCGCGGGCGAACATCGCGTACGCCGCCGAGGTCTCCGTCTCCAACGAACCCGTGCCCACCCAGTACTGGACGAAGGCGCTCAACGACGAGATCGTGCGCGCCAACCCGCTGCCGCCCGACATGTGGGGCACCTGGACCGGTGCCGACCCGCCGCAGCAGTGGGTGCAGTACACCTGGGACCAGCCGATGCGGATCTCCGGGTCGCAGATCGAGTTCTGGAACGACCAGCCGCAGGGCACCGGAGTCGGTGTCGCCGCGCCCGACCGCTGGAAGATCCAGTACTGGAACGGGCAGTGGACCGACGTGCCGGAACCGAGCGGATATCCGACCGGCACCCAGGGCTTCCAGGACACCACGTTCGCGCCCGTCACCACCACCCAGGTACGGGCCGTGTTCGACGCGTCGACCAACGGGAGCACGTACTCGGCGGTCGCCGTCGAGGAGTGGAAGATCCTCGCCGAGCAGCCCACCTCGATCGCGCCGCCGCAGGTCACCGTGGAGGTGGGGGAGACCCTGCTGCCGGATACGGTGCCCGTCGTCTTCGGCGACCGGACACTGCAGGTGCCGGTGTACTGGGATGCGGTCGACACGTCCGACGTCGCGCAGCCGGGGACGTTCACGGTCGGCGGCAGTGTGCTCGGCCATGCGGCGGGACGGGTCACCGCACAGGTCACGGTGATCTCGCCGGGGGACACCGAAGGTGACGTCACCGCGCCGGCACTCACCCTCGTGCCCCGCGGCAGCGCGGGAACCGGCGGGTGGTTCCGGTCGGCCGTCACCGTGCGGGCCGCCGCCGTGGACGACCGTGGTGGCCGTCTGACGATCCGGACCACGGTGGACGGCGCCTCCTCCGCCGTACCGGCGGTTCGCTCCGTGGACACCGTGGTCACCGGGGACGGGCGGCACACGGTCACGGCCATGGCCACCGACCGCGCCGGAAACGACTCCGCCGTCTCACAGATCGGCGTGGACATCGACACGACCGCGCCGACGGTCTCGGGAACCGTCTCGGACCGGCGGGTGACCGTCACCGGAGCCGATGCCACCTCGGGCCCGGCACGACTCGAATACACGATCGGCGGCGGACCGTGGACGGTGTACGACGGGCCCGTCGGTGCACCGGACCCCGGGCGGCACACCGTGTCGTTCCGGGCCGTCGACCGGGCCGGCAACACCTCGGCCGCGCAACAGGCGGTCCTTCCGGCCGACCTGTCCGGGCCGCTCACCGGCAACGTCGGGCCGATCGCCGTACCGACCGCGTCCTACACGGCCGGATGGAACAGCGTCGGCGCGCTCAACGACGGCGCGGACCCCGCCTCGCCGGGCCAGGCGCAGATCTGGGGCACCTGGTCCGGGACCCGGCCGGCCGGTCAGTGGATCCAGTACGACTGGACGCGGGCCATCCGGCTCACCGGCGCGTCGATCAGGTTCTGGCGCGACAGTGCGCAGGGCACCGGCGACGGCGTCGCCGAACCGGACAGCTGGGAGCTGGAGTACTGGGACGGTGCGGCGTGGCACCCGGTCACCGGCGCCTCGGGGTACGGGACCAGCAGCACCGCCGTCAACACGGTCACCTTCGACCCGGTCGTCACGTCACGCCTGCGGGCCGTCATCGCGGCCGATGGCAACGGCAGCACCTACGCGGCGGTGGCTGTCACCGAGTGGCGGGTGATCGCGGACGAGCGGGCCGCGGTGCCGGTGACCGTCACGGCACAGCCGCGATGTCTGAGCGGGAAGGTCTACCTCGCGGTGACGGCGCGTAACGGTCACACCGCTCCGGTCGACGTCGAGCTCGTTTCGGCGTACGGGAGGAAGGTCTTCGTCGCGGTCGCGCCCGGCGCCGGCGTCTACCAGTCGTTCGCCGCCCGAGCGGCCTCCGTGCCCGCCGGAACCGCCACCGCAACCGCCGCGACCACCGTCGCCGCGGCCTCCTATGTCGCCCTGAACTGCTGACCGCCGTTGCCTTCCGCGCCGCCGCCATCGGCCCGCCGTTGCGTTTCCGTCGCCTTTCGCCTTGCTGAGGAGGATTCCTTGAAAGCCAATACCCGGCTGAGCGTCGCCGCCGCCTGCTCGATACTCGCCACCGCCGTCGCGGCCCCCGCGTCCGCTGACCCGGGTGACCCGGCTCAAGTCCAGGTCACCGTCGACATCACCGCGGTCGAAGAGCCCGGCGTTCTCGCCCTCACCGTCGCCGGTGACGCCGCCGCCCTCCAGGAGAACGGCTCCGACCTGCTGGTACGCCAGTTCACCGGCACGATTCCGACGGTCACCGTCACGGACACCCGCACCGCCGGGGAGATTCCGGCCGGCGCAGCCTGGGCCGTGCTCGGCAGCGCGAGCGACTTCGCCGGGACCGCGGGCCAAGCGCCGATCAGCGCGGACCACCTCGGCTGGAAGCCGCGCCTGCGCAACGGCGGTGACACCGGCCTGGTCACCGCGGGAGAAGAGGTCGTGACCGTTCTAGATCAGCCCACCCAGCCCGGCAACAACGTCGGCCTGGTCGACCAGGAGCTGCTCGTGTCGACCTACGACTCGGCCGAGGTGACCGGCGGCGCGTACACCGTCGACGCCGACCTCACCCTCCGTACCGCCGCCGACGTGGCCGCCGGTTCCTACCGGTCCACGCTGACCCTGTCCCTCTTCGAGTAGGGAACGCCGATGCGCCGTGCCGCCGCCGTCCTCGCCGTCCTGGCCCTGCTCCTGCCCGCGGCACCGGCGGCGGCCGCGCCCACTACGGTGAGCTGGACGGTTCAGCCCGCCACCGCCACCGGACCGGACGGCCGCCGCTGGATCGAGCACACCCTCGACCCCGGGCGTCAGATCACCGAGCACCTGGCCGTCCGCAACCTCGGCGACACGTCAGCGGTGTTCACGCTGAGTGCCGCCGACGGGTATCTGACCGCCAAGGGCCGCTTCAACATGCTCCCCGCCGACCGGACGTCGGTGGGTGGCGGCACCTGGGTCAGCGTTCCCGAGAGGGTCACGGTGGGAGCCGGAAAGACCGTCGTCGTACCGTTTTCGATCACTGCACCGGTCGGAGTCACGCCCGGTGACCATCCGGCGGGCATCGCCGCGTCCATCGCGGGCCGGCAGGGCACGGTCCAGGTGGAGAGCCGGGTGGGCTTCCGGCTGATGTTGCGCGCCTCCGGAGCCCTGCGCCCGTCGGTCACCGCCGACCGCATCACCATGGGTCACACCCGAACCTGGAACCCGTTCCGGCCCGGCACGGTGCAGGTCACCTACACGGCCACGAACACCGGGAACGTACGCCTCGACGTGCCCGCCACCGCCCAGGTCTCCTCCCTGATCGGCGCCCGCACCGCGCAGGCCGCCGCCGGGGAGCTGCTACCCGGGGGGACCCGCGAGGTCTCCGCAAGCATCGACGGCGTGTGGGGTATCGGCCGCCTCCGCGCCACGGTGACCCTGACTCCGCTCGGCGCCCCGCCTGCATCGGCCACGCTGACCACCTGGGTGACCCCCTGGCCCCAGATCCTGGTCGTCGCGGCCGCCGTGCTGCTGGTCCTCGCCCGGAGCCTCCGCCGCCGCCGTCTCAGGTCGCTGCTGGCCCGGGCCCGCAAGGAGGGCCGCCTGTCCGCCAGTCGTTGACGTTGTGGATCATCCTTGACCCATGAAGGTCCTGTGCCGGTCGAAGTCCGGTGAATGGGTGGAGTGGCGTGTCGGCCGCCGGCGCATGGTGTGGTTCGGTGGCGGCCCCACGGGCCTGTCAGTGTTCAATCTCCACGGTGTGGACGGGGAGGTATGGGTCCTCCTGGCGATCCCGGTCCTGCTCTGGTGGCTGCTCAGGATCACCGTCTGTCTGCTGGCCACGGCGGTGGTATGGCCGATCCGGGCCATTCTCGGCCGTTGGACTGTCGTCGCCTACGAGGTCGGTGACCCCACCGACCGCCCGGAGATTCGCCGCAAGGTCAGGGGCCGAAAGGCTGCCGACGCCCTGGCCCGTGAGTGGGCGGCCGTCATCGAACGCGACGGCACACTCGACCCCACCCTAGCGGGAGTGGTCCCCGCGCCGCCGGCCGCACCCGGGCACGGCCGACCGGAGCACTGACAGCCGGTCCGGGACCGCTCGACCGGAGGAACGGTCCATGAGCCCGGACGGAATCTAAGCTCCCCGGACCACGGTGGAGGACACGCCGGCCAGTTCGGGGCGGGCCGGGAGCAGCAGCGTCGTGATGCCGAGGGTTTCGTTCACGGCCGAGAGCTGCGACTCGTACACCAGATCGGTGGGATTGCGGACTCCGCGAACGATCACCCCGGCCCGGTTCTCGCGGCAGTACGTGGCCGTCAACCCGGCCCATCCCACCACCCTGACGTTGCCCCATCCGGCCGGAAGTGACGCGCGGATCGCGGTCACCCGCTGGTCGAGGGCCGCGGTCGGCTGTTTCGCACTGTTGATCGCCACCAGCACGGTGACCCGGTCGAAGAGCCGCCGCACCCGATCGACGACGTCCCGGTGCCCCGCCGTGAACGGATCGAACGTCCCCGGATAGACCGCGTGTGACCCTCGGTGATCGACCATCGGCTCAGGCTAGGCCACGACCCGCCGGTTCGCGGGTTCCGGTTCCGGGTGTGGCGCCGGGCGTAGAGCCACGCGCCCGCGGCGGCTGTCTCGGCGGCCTCGATCGCCGACTTGGTCACTCTCAGCAGCCGCTGGCCGGGAAGTGCCCCCTTCAGGTGCACGCGAGTGGCCGCCGATCTTGCACGGCTGCCTGCCACCGCCGTCTCAGCGCGCTTGAGGCAGCGGCGGGAACCAGCTGGGAAGATCCGGCTGGCTGCCACCGTTGTCTCAGCGCGTTTGAGGCAGCGGTGAGAACCAGCCGGGAAGATCCACCGTGGCGTGGACAGGGCTCTCTTGGCCATCCGGCCTGTCTTTCAGGGTGGTCGGGGTGGGTTCCGGGGCGGCCATGCCTGTGGTTGCGGTGGTCGGTGCCGCTTGTTGTCGGTGGTTGGTGCTTGCCAGCGGCGGGGTGCGTTGCGTGCGGTGGCTGCCGCCGTGCTCGGTGGGCGGTTGGTTGGTGTTCGGTTCGGCGGTCTGTCGCCGGCGGCACGCCGGGTAGCGGTGACGAGCGCCCACGTTTCGGCGGTCTGTCGCCGGCAGCGCGACGGGCAACGGTGACCAGCGCACACGATTCGGGGCCGGTTGCCGGCGGCGCGGCGGGTAGCGGTGGCGAGCGCACACGATGGCGGTTTGTGTGTGCTGGTCACCGTCATGACAGGGATCAGCGCACACGATCGGAGAATCGTGTGCTTCTGCCGTCGTGATAGCGCCGATCGGCGCACACGTTCGCCGACTGTGTGCGCTGATCGGCGTTAGGGCTTCGACCACCAGCACCGACGCGGCGGCCGCCCCGGTCGGCACCGGTTGCGGGTGGTGGATGGCGTTGGCGGGCTGGTGGGATGCGGCGGGGGTTTGGCTGGAGAGCTTCGGATTCAGGGTCTGACGCCGCTGTTCCGCGATCTTGTTGATTTTCGGCCGCCCCGTCATCGCGGAACTCCACAAGATCGCGGTGTAGGCCGCAGACCTCGACACCGAAAGCTTTCCGGACCGCACGGGGCCGGCGCCAGGCCCGGTCCGGGCGGCGACCCACAGTGCGGTCGCCGCCCGGAAGCCGGGATCGTGCTCAGCCCTTGACCGCCCCCGTCAGGCCGCCGACGATGCGGCGCTCGAAGAGGCTGAAGAACACCAGGGCCGGGATCATCGACAGCGACGTGAAGGCGAGCACCTTGGCGGTGTCCACCGAGTACTGCGAGGCGAAGGCCTGCACCCCCAGCGGCAGTGTGAACGTCTCCTGGTCGTTGAGGATGAACAGCGGCAGCAGGTAGCTGTTCCAGCTGTTGACGAACGCGAGGATACCCACGGTGATCAGACCGGGCACCGACAGTGGCAGCACCATTCGCCAGAAGAAGCCGAGCCGGCTGCATCGGTCGATGAAGGCGGCCTCCTCGAGCTCCCTCGGGATCGCCCGCAGGAACGGCACCAGGATGATGATCGTCGTCGGCAGGCTGAAGGCGATCTGCGGCAGGATGATGCCGGGCAGGGTGTTCACCAGGCCCAGGTTCTTGATCAGAACGTACAGCGGGGTGATCGCGACGGTCGGCGGGAACATGAGACCGGCCGCGAAGAGCGCGTACATCGCACCCCGGCCCCGGAAGTGATAGCGGGCCAGCACGTAGCTCGCCATCACTCCCAGCGTGACCACACCGGCCGTGGTGATCACGGCGGTGATCGTCGAGTTGGTCACCTGCAGCCAGAAGGTGTCGCCGGTCAGGACGTCGGCGTAGTTGCCGAACTGCCACGGGTCCGGCAGGCCGGCCGGGTCGGTGGTGATCTGCGAGTTGGTCCGGAAGCCCCCGATGATGATGTAGACGACCGGGCCGAGCATGACACCGATAAGAGCGAGGGCGGCGACGTAGACGACCGGATTGCCGCGCTTGGCGTGGGTGGCCGTACTCATTTCTACCGTCCTCCGGTGAGCGCGCCCTCGGTGTCCCGGCGCAGCACGAGACGCTGGTACACGAGTGCGATGATCATCGAGATGATGAAGAGCACGACCGCCACCGCGTTGCCGTACCCGTAGTTGCCGGCGTTACGGCCCTCGGAGACCATGTACGTCGCCATGGTGGACGTGCCGGCGGTCGACGCGACGTACTGGCCCCAGATGATGTAGACCAGGTCGAACAGCTGCAACGCGCCGATGACCGACAGGAAGCCCCAGATCCGGATGGTCGGCCCGAGCAGCGGGAGGGTGATCCGCCACTGGGTCTGCCAGTACGTGGCGCCGTCCATCGCGGCCGCCTCGGACAGCTCTTCCGGGATGTTCTGCATGCCGGCCAGGAACAGGATCACCGCGAACCCGACGTACTTCCAGGTCAGGATGAGCATCAGCGTCCAGATGGCGAGGGACGGGTCGGCCAGCCAGTCCTTGGCCAGCCCCTCCAGGCCGATCGACCGCAGGACGCCGTTGACCGCGCCCTGGGACTGCAGCAGCAGGGCCCACGCCGTCCCGACGATCACCTCGGAGATCACGTACGGGACGAAGATCAGCACCCGGACGATCGACTGACCGCGCATCTTCTTGTTGAGCAGCAACGCGAGGCCGAGCGCGATCGGGCCCTGCAGGACGAGCGACAGCACGACGATCTGGGCGTTGTGCCACAGCGCCTCGTGGAACAGCTTGTCCTGAAGGATCGTGACGTAGTTGTCGAGCCCCACGAAGTTCGTCGGCGGGCCGAAACCCTTCCAGCGGTAGAAGCCGTAGTAGGCGGCCAGCAGGACCGGCGTGATCACGAAGCCGACGAACATCAGGATGGCCGGGCCGGACAGCGCCACGATCTCGAGGCGCTGGGCCCAGCCGATGCCGCGCCGGCGGGGCCGGGCCGGGGGCGGCGCCGCGACGCCACCCCCGTCCCGGACACGCGTGCCGGATGTCAGGGACACCAAGCCACTCAGCCCTTCTTCGCTGCGTCGTTGACGGCCTGGATGATCCCGGCGACGTCACCCTTGCCGGCGAGCAGGTTCACCACGCCGACGTTCAGCGCGTTACCGACGTTCTGGCCGTAGATCGTGTCGAGCCACTGGGACACGTACGGCGCCTTGTTGTAGGCGTCGAGAACCGCCTTGAGGTAGTCCTCGGTGACCGCGCCCTGGGCCTCCTTGCTGACCGGCAGCGCGTTGAACGCCTTGTAGTAGCCCTCCTGCACGTCCTTGGTGAGGATGTAGTTCAGGAAGTCGACGCATTCCTTGGGCGCCTGCGCCGAGCAGGAGTAGCCGTCGGCGCCGCCCATGATCGCGGCCGGGTCGCCCTGGCCGCCGGGAACCGCCGGGAACGGGAAGTAGCCCAGGTCGGGCATCGGCTTGGCGTCCTTGGTCAGCGAGGCGATGACACCCGGGTCCCAGGCGCCCATCAGCTCCATGCTGGCCTTGTAGTTGGCGACCAGGCCGGCCGAGCTGCCCGCACCCTGCTGCGCCGAGGTGGTCAGGAAGCCCTCGTTGAACGGCTTGGTGTCGGCGAACGCCTTGAGGTCCTCACCGGCCTTGGTCCAGCAGGCGTCGGTGAAGGTCTTGTCCTTGGCGGCCGCGTCCAGGGCGGCCGGGCTGCAGGCGCGCAGGGCGAAGAAGTAGTACCAGTGGGCGGCCGGCCAGGCGTCCTTGCCGCCCAGGGCGATCGGCGTGCCGTTCGCCTTGAGCTTGCCGACCGCGGTGTTGAACTCCTCCAGAGTGGTCGGCGGCGCCGTGACCCCGGCCTTCGCGAACAGGTCCTTGCTGTACCAGAGGCCGCCCGGCAGGATCGACACCGGGATGGAGTACGCCTTCCCGTCGACCTGCCCGGTCTTGAGGGCCGCCTCACCGACCGCCTGCTTGGTCGCGTCGGTGATGTCGGCGGTGATGTCCTTGAGCTGGCCGGCCTCGACCATCGCGGCCATCTTGCCGCCACCGCGCTGGAGGAAGATGTCCGGCGCGGAGCCCGAGTTCAGGGCGGTCTGGAGCTTGCCGTCCATGTCCTCGTTCTGGACCTGCTGAATCTTGATCTTCACGTTCGGGTTCGCGGTCTGGAAGTCGGCCACGGTCTTGTCCCAGAACGCCTTACCGGGACCGGTGGTGGCGTTGTGCCACAGCTGCATCGTGACGTCACCGCCGCCGGAGCCGCCGTCATCGTCCCCGCCGCTGCAGGCGGCCATGCCCAGGGTGCTCAACGCCACCGCGACGGCCATCGCCAGGGTCCTTCTAGGTGCCACGAGGCCCACCTCATCAGTATCGAAAGTTTCGGAGTGTTTCCGGAAGATGTCGCTCAAAATATGGAGCGGCAAACGTGGATGTCAAGACGTGGGCCAATGGAGAAATGGCACGACACTGGTGACGGACGGCTACCGATAACTTTCGGAAGTTACGATCTGTCGACTGCTTCTGCCGCCAGGCGCCCCGCGGACCGGTATGCTCCGAGATCGTTCGAGCCATGGGGTGATCCACATCGACTTCGTGCTGTTTCCCGGCCGCCACCACCTGCTGACCCGGTTCCAGGCCGAATACCTGCACCGGCTCGCCGCCGACAGCGGGGCCACCGTCGTGTGGGCGGTGACGTCGGCGAACCACGACAACACCCGCCGCAATCCCGTCCCGTACCACCGGCGGGAGGCGGCGATCGAGCGGTTCAGCCTGGTCAGTGGGCTGCGGTCACTCGTCGTGCCGGTGTTCGACACCGCGCCCACCGACGCGTTCGCCGAGGTGACCCTCAAGAGCATCGCCGTGGCCACCGGCATCGACCTGACGCCCGCCGGCACCGTGGTCGCCTGCTCCACGCCGGAGGTCGCGAAACTCTACGAACGGCTCGGCTTCCCGATCGCGCTGGTCGAGGCGGATCCGCAGCTGCGGACGGCGCCGGAGCGGCCGTGGGACGTGCTGCTGCGCCTGGCCGCCGGTGACGAGACGTGGCGCAAACTGGCCCACCCGGCCACCATCGACGTGTTCGAGCGGTACCGGCTCGCCGACACCGTCCGGACCGTCGTCAACGACCCGCTCGTGGGCGACGAGGGTGGCCTGACCGCGACCCGCGACTACCGGACGTATGTGGAGGCCTTCGCCGACGCCGCGCAACGCAAGTGGGCGGCGGTCCGGCAGCACGTGCGGCCCGGCCGGATCGTCGACATCGGCTGCGGCGCCGGCGCGGTGCTGGAACTCGCCGACCGCGAACCCGGCCTGCACGAGAGCGACCTGATCGGGGTCGAGGTCGCCCGCCACCTGTACTCCGAGTGCGTGCACAAAAAGGCCCAGGGCGTCTTCCGGAACGCCAACGTGTACTTTTACCAGCGCAACGTCCTCGGTGGCGCGATCTTCGCGGACCGGTCGGTGGACACCACGCTCACCTTCGCGCTGACCCACGAGATCTGGTCGTACGGCCGGCAGCGCACGTCCCTGCTCCAGTTCGCCCGCCGGATCTTCGACCACACCGCACCCGGCGGCGTGTGGATCAACAGCGACGTGTGCGGCCCCGACGACCGCCGCCGCCCGGTGCTGCTGCGCCTGGCCACCGACGACGGCGACAACCCCGCCGGCCCGCGGCGTGATCTCGCGACCCTCGACTCCGGGCAGATCAGGGGGTACGTGTCACGCCTGTCCACCCGGGCCCGGCTGGACCAGTTCGCGGCCGACTTCGCGTTCCCGTTCACCTTCGAGGCGGTCGGCGACGACACGGTCCGGCTGGAACTGGGCGCGGCCATGGACTTCCTGACCCGCAAGGACTACGTCGACAACTGGCTGTCCGAGACGAAGGAGCAGTTCTGCGGTCTGTCCTTCACCGAGTGGTCGCAGCTGCTGGCCGAGGCCGGCTTCGAACTCGATGCGGCCTCCACGCCGATCCGCAACGACTGGATCATCGACAACCGGATCGCCCCGGTCGCCGAACTCACCGAACTCGACGGCACCCCGATCGACTGGCCCACCACCCACCTGCTCGTGGTGGCCCGCCGGCCCCGCAACAGCTAGCGCAGCAGCGCGGCCATCTCCGGCAGCCGGAAGTAGTCGGCGATGGCCAGCGCGGACGGGGAACCACCGTCCGGGTCGGCGCCGGCCTCCAGCAGGGTCCGCACGGTGATCGGATTCTGCCGGAACACCGCCGCGGACAGGGCGGTCTGGCCCCGGTCGTTGACCCGGTTCGGGTCGGCACCGTGGGCCAGCAGAGCGGCGACCGTGTCCGGGTGGTCGTGGTACGCGGCAAGGATCAGCAGGGTGTCGCCCTTGTCGTTGGTCAGGTTGGGCGGCAGGCCGGCCCCGACGTTGGCGATCAGCTCGGGCGTGTCCCCGAAACGCGCCAGGTCGAACATCTGATGGGCGAACGCGATCGTCTTCTCATCCAACTGGGTCACGCGGTGAGGGATACCCCGAATCCGGGGCCGAAATCCCGGCCACGTGGTGTCGGATCGGAGTCATGGCGTTCGTGGCACGGGTGACGGACAGCCATGAACCACGGGAGATGAAGATGCGATATCTGGTCTCGGTCATCGACGACACGAGCGACTCCGGCACCGGGAAAGAGGCGGCCGCCATCGACGCGTTCAACGAGCGGGCCCGGGCCGGCGGGCACTGGGTCTTCGCCGGTGGGCTCGCGCATCCGGGCACCGCCACCGTCATCGACGGGCGCGGTGCGGAGCCGGTGTTCACCGACGGGCCGTTCGTGGAGACGAAGGAGTTCCTCGCCGGGTTCTGGGTCTTCGAGGCGCCGGATCTCGACGTGGCCCTCGCACTCGCGGCCGACGGATCCCGGGCGTGCAACCGGCGGGTCGAGGTGCGGCCCTTCCTGTGAGTGCGGTCCACGAGACGGTCGCCCGGGTCCACCGCACCGAGTGGGCCCGGATCGTCGCCGGCCTGGCCAGGCGCTTCGGTGATCTCGACGTCGCCGAGGAGGCGGCGGCCGAGGCGTTCGCGACGGCTCTGGAACGGTGGCCGGCCGACGGTGTGCCGCCCGGCCCGGGCGCCTGGCTGACGACCACCGCGACCCGGAAGGCCATCGACCGGATCCGGCGCGAGAGCCGACGCGACGACAAGCAGAGGGAGGCCCGCATCGTGTACGACGACGACCCTCCGGAGCCGATCGGCGCCGTCGACGACGAGCGGCTGCGCCTGATCTTCACCTGCTGTCATCCGGCGCTCGCCATGGAGGCGCGGGTCGCGCTGACGCTGCGTATGGTCGGCGGGCTGAGCATGCCGGAGATCGCGCGGGCCTTCCTCGTGCAGGAGACCGCGATGGGGCAGCGGATCACCCGGGCCAAGGCCAAGATCAAGGCGGCGCGGATCCCGTACCGGGTGCCGTCGGCGGAGGACCTTCCGCGGCGGGTCTCCGGAGTGCTCGCCGTGCTGTTCCTGGTCTTCAACGAGGGCTATCTCGCGACCGGGGCGGGCACCGATCCGGTACGGCAGGACCTGACCGCCGAGGCCGTCCGGCTGGCCCGGCTGATCCGCGGCCTGCGGCCCGACGACGGCGAGGTGGCCGGGCTGCTCGCGTTGATGCTGCTCACCGAGGCCCGCCGGGCCGCCCGGGTCTCGGCGACCGGGGAGCTGGTGTCGCTGGCCGAGCAGGACCGCGGGGCGTGGGACGCCGGGCTGATCGCCGAGGGCCACCGGCTTCTCCGCGAGCGCCTGGCCTCCGGGGTGGCACCGGGGCGCTATCAGCTGCTCGCGGCGATCAATGCGGTGCACACCTCGGCCCGGGACGTACGGGACACCGACTGGTCGCAGATCGTCGCCCTCTACGACCATCTTCTCCGGCTCGACCCGTCCCCGATTGTGGCGCTGAACCGGGCCGTCGCGGTGGCCGAACTGGACGGTCCCGAGGTGGCGCTGGCGGCCGTCGACCGGCTCGAGGAACGGCTGGGCGGCTATCACGCCTTTCACGCCACCCGCGCCGAACTGCTGCGCCGGCTCGGTCGCAGTGAGCAGGCGCGCGATGCCTACGACCGGGCCATCGACCTGGCCGGCAACACCGCCGAGACCGCCTATCTGCGGCGCCGTCGTGATCAGTTGCGGGGGTAGCCGTGCGGTAGGCGCATTCAGCCCGGCGGTCGCGTCGCGGTCCGTGCCCGGCAGCCACCTCGCGCGGACGGCCACGGTTCTCCGCGTGGCTCGTACAAGATGAGGTTTCAGTCGGTCATGACCGCGATGGTGATGGTCTTCGTGGTCGGTGAGGCCTTGCCGCGGCTGCGGTAATCGGGGGTCTTGTCGACGAACGGCCAGGCCAGGGAGCCGTCGGCCAGGGGCACCAGATCGCCGCCGACCTGGACGCCGAGTTTGCGGGCCTTGCCGACGGGGGCGCCGGTGGGCGTGAGGACCTGCCCGTAGGTGCCGGTGTAGCGGCCGTCGCAGACGCCGGCGCTGCATCCGCTGACCGCGACCTGGTCCCAGACGGCGAACGCGTTCCGGCCCAGGCGGCCGATCCGGACGTTGACGTGATCGACCGTCGCGGTGCTGGTCAGATAGCGGATGGCGGGGGTCGACGGATCGGCCGTCAGCGGTACGGCCGGTTCGTCGGAGTCGGTGAGGGAGGTGACCGCGACGTTGTGGTTCTTCCAGCGGGCGGTGACCAGATACCCGTAGTCGTCGGCCGGGTCGGGGGTGGCCCGGGACCAGCCGCGTGACTGCCAGGCCAGCAGGTATCGGCCGTCGGCGAACCGGACCAGGTTGCCGTAGCCACCGCCGTCCCCGCCGAACGGCTCGCCGCAGTAGCCGGCCACACATTCGGCGTGGGCGAGGCGGGCCGCTCCGGGGCGCGGGAAGCCGATACCGGTGTTGAGGAACAGGCCGTCCTTCCAGTCGTTGGCGCAGACCGACGCGAACGGGAGCCTCTTCTCGGCGGCCAGCGCGATGCCGGTGTTGTGGCTGCAACCCCAGTCCCAGCCGCCGGCGACCGGCCGTCCGGCGGCGCTGCGGTAGGCGAGCCGGTCGCCGAAGTGGCCGGACTCGTCACGGACGGCGAAGTAGGCGCCGTAGACCGTGCCGTTCCATGCCAGGTCACCGACCAGCATCGGCGTCGACGTGCCGGCATCGGTCAGCAGCGACGCCCATGCCTGCCGGCCGTCGCGGTAACGGATCAGATAGGCGCCGCTGTCACCGAACGTGTTGCCGTTCGGGTCGGCGCGCCGGGTCAGCAGGGCGAAACCGTCGTCGTGGGCGACCAGGCCGCTCGCTTCCCGGCCGGGCACCACGACGTCGTCACCGCGGCGCTTCAGGTCCTTACCGAGCGGGGTGACGTGCACGGTCGTACCGTCGGCGGCCAGCCAGGCGAGCCAGGCGGTGCCGTTCGGAGCGATCGCGAACGGTGTCCGGCGGCTGTGCTGTTTGCCGCTGTAACCCGGGATCCGGTAGGCGAACGGCACCGGCAGACTGATCGTCGTCGTGGTGATCGTGCCGGACTTGGGCGTCACGCTGGGTGATGGTGCCGGTGCGGTCGCTGCCGGGGCGGTGACGGACGGTGGTGCGGCGGCCACCAGCGGGGGCGCCGGCTGCGGATCACGGTCGATGAACACCAGGAGGGCGACCACGAGCGTGACGACCGCGGAGCCGGCGGCGACGAGCTTGCCGGCCGACAGGCTCACCGGCGTGCCGCTCGTCTTGCCCAGCGCCGCGATCCGGGACTTCAGATCGATCGGGACGGCGATCAGGCCGGCGCTCGCGAGCAGCCGCTCGGTGGGGATCAGTGCCTTCCCGGCCGTGCCGCAGACGTCGCATTCGCGCAGGTGGCGGGCGATGCGTTTGCGCCACAGGGCGCCCGGCACATCGTCCCAGCCGGCCAGCGCCGCGGTCAGGCCCGGACATCTGACGGGCGCGGCCCGAGCGACCACGATGGTACGGGCCAGCTCGAGCTGTTCCCGCATGCGCTGGATCCGGACGCCGGCGTGTGCCACCGAGAGCCCCATCGACTCGGCGACCTCCGCGCGGGTGAGCGTGCCGGCCGCTTCGAGCCACCACAGGGCGAGGGTCTCGCGGTGGTCGTCGTCGAGCCAGAGGGTGGCCTCGGCGGTCTGGCGCCGCTGCGCCGACATGTCGAGGCGCAGCACGGTCACGCCCGCGAAATCCGTGGCCGGGTCCGGCTCCTGCGACTCCTCGTCGAACGGTGCGGTCCGGCTGACGACCGTGTGCCGTGACCGGTGACGTTCGGTGACCTGGTGGCGGGCGATCGCCAGCAGCCACGGCCGGAAACGGGCCGGTTCCCGCAGCGCCGGCAGGTCGCGGACCGCGCGCAGCATGGTCTCCTGCACCACGTCGTCGACGTCCGCGTGGCGGCCCAGCATGCGGCCGACGAAGTTGTAGACCAGCGGCAGGTGGTCGGTGACGAGCGCGCTGATCGCCTTCCGGTCACCGGAGCGGGCGGCGACGACGACGTCGGTCGGGTTCTGTTCTGTGGTGGTCATGGCGTCAGGGAGGCTACCGCCACGGACGCCCGGTGGTGGTTGGAGATTCGTCTCCCCGGATTCCTGTTACGGCGGGGATCGTCGCTCCGCCCGTGGCGAAAAACTTTTCTCCGGTTCCTGTTATGCGTGCGGTGACCGGCCCGCCATACCCGTCGTCAGGACGTTCGGATCTTCAGGAGAACACGATGAAACCATTGGCGGTACGACGGCCGGGTGGCCGGGCATCAAGGGCAGTGCTGGTGGCGACGCTCGCCGTCGTGGGTCTGGCCGCCTGCTCGACGGCGTCCGGCACCCCGGCGGCGGGTCCGGCCGCTGATCCGGTCCCCGGCCGGCAGGTCGCGGCCGGGGCGTCGGCTGCTGCTCCGGGGCCGTCCGGGGCCGCTTCCGCGCCGCCCGCCGCGGCCGCGGGTGCCGCGCCCGGTGCTTCGGCCGCCGGCTCCGCGCCGTCGCGGTCCGCGGCCGCCGCCACGACCGCGGGTGGCTGCGCCCGGAAGGTCTCGGCGTCGCCGGCGGTGACGATCACGCAGGTGTCGCTGCCGTCGAAGGTGGCCGGCTACGGGCCGGAGGGTGACACCGACAACCTGCCGATGGCGATCGCGGCCCGGCCGGACGGCGGGTCGTGGCTCGCGTGGCTGGGCACCGACGGGAAGGTCCACCTGGGCCGGCTGGGATGCGACGACAAACTCGTCGGCACCCCCACCAGCTTCACCGGTATCGACCTCCAGGACGTCCAGGCCGACGCGAAGGGCGGGGTCGTCCTGCTGACGCGTAAGGGCGACTGCGGTGGTGGATCGCTCTGCGGGGGAACCTCCAGCCCGTGCAACACGATGCACATGATCCGGTTCGACCTGAACGGCAAGCTGGTCTGGGAGCGGCAGGTCACCAACCTGACCGGCGGCCGGACCGGATATGACGACGGTGCCCGGTTCATCTGGTGGTACCAGCACCACGGCCGCCTGGCGACCAACGGCTCGGACTGGGCCGCCTACTTCGGGGTGGCGATCACGGTGAAGAACGGCAGCTGCGTCGACGTGCACGAGGGTGACCGGATGCAGGTGGTCAGCGCCGCCGGCAAACTGCTGTCCGGGCATCGGGACGCGTTCGAGGTCGGTTGCAGTCACGCGTGGACGTCACGGGTGGTGTGGGATCCGCGGACGAAACGGTTCGTGGGCGTGTGCGCGACCGACAACGCCTGCCGGATCGCGCAGCCGAACCCGTATCGGACCGTCGCGGCCGGCACCTGTGACGGCACGCTGTTCGGCGGTGACCTGGTGCTGGCGAAGTCGAGCGGCTACTGGACCGCGTGGAGCCAGGGCGGCAAGGTCCGGCTGGAGAGGTTCACCACCGGGAAGTCGACGTCCACGATCAGCACCGGCGTCGGGTCGGCTCATCCGCACCTGGTGTCCTACGGGGCCGGGCGGATGCTGCTGTCCTGGCAGTCGGGGACGGGGATGGCGGCGCAGGTGTATGACGCCGGCACCGGCAAGCCCGTCGGTGCGCGGCTGAGCATCGCCGTGAAGGACCATTCCTACCAGGCGTTCAAGGCCTACGCCGACGGCAGTGCCGCCTACCCGGCGGCGGGCGCCTCCGCCTCGGCCGTCAGGATCGCCCGCGTCCTCCCGCAGGCCTGACGGCCCGATCCGCCGGCCGTCGCCGGACAGGCCCCGCGACGCGGATCGCCGGTCCCGGCGACGGTCCGGAGGTTCCCGGTTCATCACTCTGAAACCTTGCCGAAAACGTTTTCGTAGTTCAGGGTGACCTGTCATAGACCGCGGCCGATCCCCTCGACGGCCCGCACATCCCCCAAGTCTGATCCACAACAGCAGGAGGGCATCCCCCATGCGGCTTCTCCGCGCACGAACACGTATCACCATCGCCTTCGCGGCGGTGCTCCTCGTCCTCGGAGCCCTGCTCCCACAGCTCATGTCACAGGCGTCGGCCGCGGCCAAGACGCTCTACATCCCGTCGCGCTGGGTGCAGACCGGCGAGGTCCCCTGGTCGTCGAGCCGCAGCCGTGAGTCGGCGAACTTCGTCCTGCTGTGGGGCGAGAAGTCGGGCACCGACCCGGCGTCGGCCCCGTCGCCGTACAACTTCGACCCGAACAGCATCATCACCCAGCTCGAGAACCTGTACACGTTCTACGTCAGCACCATGAAGTTCACCCCGGAGACCGGGAAACTCGCCCAGCACAAGATCATCGTCATCGTCACGAACACCTGGAACCGCACCGAGCTCAACGCCTGGGCCACCGGCGGCTCGGTCGACGGGCAGGTCGGCATCATCAACATCGACCCCCGCGCGGCACAACCCGGATCCTGGGGCCTCGCCCACGAACTCGGGCACGTGTTCCAGGCCTACACCACGATGAACCGGCCGGGTGCCGGGTTCATCGACGCGACCGCCGGCACCTTCTGGGAGACCAGCGCCGAATTCATGGCGATGCAGGCCCTGCCGGCCACCGCCGCCGGTGATCTGACGCGGTGGCTGCGGTCGGAGAACCTGTACTACAGCTCCAGCCGGCACCACTACGGCAACTGGATGCTGGCGCAGTACATCAAGGACCGTGACGGGCTCCCCATGTTCAACCGGATGTGGAACGAGGCCGCCGGCAACGAGCATCCCCTCGAAACCTACCGGCGGATCGCCGGGATCACGCAGGCGGAGCTCAACCGTCGTCTCGGCGAGTACGCGACACGGACCGTGACATACGACTTCGGCAACCGGTCCACGCTGATGCCGTTCATCACCAGCGTGTACGGCGCCGGGTTCCTCAACGCGTACAACGGCGGCAATGTCGAGGCGGTCGACGCGAGCCAGAGCCACTACCGGATCAACACCAGGGTGGCGCCGTCCGACTACGGCTTCAACAAGATCAAGCTGGTGCCGTCGGCCGACGGCGCCATGGTCAAGGTGCGGTTGAAGGGGCATGCCGAGACCGGCGCCACCGGCTGGACGTTCGGGCTGGTCGCGGTTCGCAACGGCACCCCGCGCTACTCGCCGTTGACGTCCGGCACGGACGGGCAGATCGACTTCCCGCTCCAGGCGGGCGAGAACGAGGTGTGGCTCGTCGTGACCGGCACGCCGAACGCGGTGCCGCACTACGGATTCCTGGACGGATACACCAAGGCACGCCGCTACCCCTACGAGTTCCGGCTCTCCGGTGCCACCCCGTCCGGGTTCGAGCCCGGACATGTGAAGCCGGCCGCCGGCAACGGCGGGCGCTGGCACTCCAACGGTGGCGGCTGGGTCGCCGGCAACGCCAGTGTCGCGGCGTCCGCGTATGTCGGCCCGAAGGCCGCGGTGATGGGTGGAACGGTCACCGGCAACGCCCGGATCGAGGGCCTGGGCTGGGTCAACGGCGGCACCGTCGGCGGCAACGCGATCGTCCGGGACAACGCGCTCATCCAGAGCGGCGCGAACCTGTCCGGCAACGTCGTGGTCGGCGGCGACGCGGAGGTCGCGTTCGCCTGCTCGTCCGGCACCTACCTGATGTTCAGCACCACCCGCGGCTGCGACGGCGGTGGCGGCGAGAGCGACGTCAACCCGGCGCACGGCACGTTCGGCAGCGCCGAACTCGCCATCGGTGGCGGCACCACGACCCCGCCGCCCGCCACCGGCAACCTCGCCCGCACCGCGACCGCGTCGGCGTCCGTCACGTCGTCGTGGGAGAGTGTCGCCGCGGTCAACGACGGCATCGAACCGCCGTCGTCCAACGACTCCACCAACCCGCGGTGGGGCACCTGGCCCGACAGCGGCGAGCAGTGGGCGGCGCTGACCTGGGCGAACCCGGTCCGGGTCGGGCGCGTCCAGGTCTACCTCTTCGACGACGGCAACGGGGTACGGCTACCCGCCTCGTGGCGACTGCAATCCCGGTCCGGGACGGGCACCTGGGCCGACGTCCCCGGAGCCGGCGGGTATCCGGCGGCCGCGAACACCTACAACACGGTGACGTTCCCGGCCGTCGACACGAGCGCGCTCCGGGTCGTACTCCAATCGAACGGAACCAGCAGCGTCGGCCTCCTGGAGGTGAAGGCCTTCGCCTCCTGAGGGTCCCCGGGCCGCGGCCGTTCGCCGCGGCCCGGGATCCGTCCCGGACCGCCGCCCGCCGCCCGCCGTCCGGGAAGGCTCACGTCAGCCGAGCGCGTCGGCCGGCTCCAGGTAGGCATGACCAGCGAGTCGGCGGAGCGGCAGGGCCTGGGGCCCTCACCCGGATCCCAGACACGAGGGGAGAGTCAACGGCGCCGTCCGGTGCGTTGGGACGGTATGCAACGAAACTCAGCGCGGGCCGTCGGCCTCGTGATCCTGACCTGTACCGCGGCCGCGACGATCACCGCGCTCTACTCCACGCGGCTGATGGTGCGGCTCACCGGCGGATCGGCCTGGGACGCCACGGTGCCCGCCTTCTGGCCGTTGCTGGCCGTGATCATGATCGCCGCCCTGGTTCTCGTGGCGCGCCCACGGCACGCGCGGGCGGCCGCGGTCGTGACCATGGTGTGTGCGGCCCAGCTGGTCGGCGGAGGGGTCGCGGCCTCCCGCGACTGGTTCCAGGTCGCCGACCTCGAGGTGCTGAAAATGGTGACGCCGTTGACCGTCCTGCTGGTGATCGCGATGACCGTGGTCTGTGGCGTCTCCCTCCTGCCGCTCTGGCGCACGGCCACCGGATGGCGGCCCCGGCATCCCGGCTGGCTCGTCGCCGGTGCACTGGTGGCGGCCGTCCCGCCGGCCCTGGCCGGTGCGATGGCCGGCTTCTCGGAGGTGGCCCTGCTCGGTCAGGTCGCGCTGACCTGGTCACTGCCGTGGGGTGCCGGCATCGCCGCCGGCGGCTGGCTCGGCAGGCCCCTGCGCCGGATCGCCGCGCTGACCGTGGCGGCCGCCCCGCTCCTCACGATCGCCGTACTCACCGTGCCGATCCTCCCCGGAGCGGGCGACTGACGGGGTGTGGCCGACGGCGACACCAGGGGCGCCGGAGGGCGGCGGTGGATGTCCCCGGCATTACCCGGCTGACATCCCCGGCATTGCCCGGCGGATGTCGTCGGCATCACCCGGCCGACCTCGTCGGTTTCACCCGGCGGATTAGTTCGCCGGGTCCGGATACCGACAGCGGGACATCGCCCCGGTGTGCGACCGGCCGGTGCCGTCCCGGGAACTGGGGCGTTTGTGACGGTATGGAAACTGACTTCGCGCGGGAGCGGGTGGCCGACGCCGGCATGGTGTCACGGCGCTCCGGGTGGTGGATCGCCTGGCGGCGCGGTGGACCGGTCCGCCGTGTCTCGGCCGCGATCGTGGTGGCCGGTGCCCTCCTCATATCGGCTCTGCTGATCGCCCGGGGCCTGTCCCGGGTGGACGCCGTCGGCCGGGAGGCCATCGCGATCGGGGTCGTCGCCGGGATCTCGGCCTGGGCGGCCGTCGGGCACCTGATGTGGCGGTTCGAGCGCCGTCGGGAGCGACGATCACGCGGCGAGCATGCCGGCCCGCAGTAGGCCGTCGGGCACCTGATGTGGCGGTTCGAGCGCCGCCGGGAGCGACGATCACGCGGCGAGCATGCCGGCCCGCAGTAGGCCGTCGCGTACCTGATGTGGCGGTTCGAGCGCCGCCGCGATTACGCGGCGAGCATGCTCGCCCGCAGTAGGCCGTCGCGTACCGGCAGGGCGTGCCGGACCCGGCTGAGGCGGCCCGCCGCCGCGGCCGCACGGGCCAGGCGCCGGGTCACCGGGCGGCGACGGCGGTCGTAGGCGGCCAGGCCCGAGGCGACCGTCGGCGACTCGCGCAGTGCCGTGGCCAGGGCGACCGCGTCGATGAGCGCCTCGCACGCGCCGCGGCCCAGATCGGGGGTCATCGCGTGGGCGGCGTCGCCGATCAGCGCGACTCTCCCGCTGACATAGGACGGTAGTGGGGGAGTGACGTACACGTCGTGGTGCAGGATGCCCGCCTCGGTGACCGCCTCCAGGACCGGTCGCACCGGCGCCGCCCAGCCGTCGAACATTCGCCGCAGGGCGCTGACCTCCGCGCCCGGATGGAAGCTGCCCGCGGGTGCGCCGGCCGACGCGAACCAGTTGGTCCGGCTGCCCTCCTGCGGGGTCACACCGAACTTGACGCCCCGGCCCCACACCTCGACGAATGTGCTCGTCTCCATGCCGTCGACCGTGCCGCGCCACGCCGTGCCGCCGGAGTGACGCGCCCGGTAGGCGGGCCCGAACAGCTGCTCGCGGGTGTGGCTGAACACGCCGTCGGCGGCGACGACCAGGTCGGCGGCGAGGCTCTCCGGGTGGTGGACCGGGTCGGCGAAGCGGAGGTCGGCGGTGGCGGCGGCCCGGTGCAGGATCGTGAGCAGGGCCGGGCGGGAGATCAGGTGGATCGGGTCGCCCGGCGGGGTGCGGATCGTGGCGATCCGGGAGCCGTCGGGGCGGCGCACCTCGCCGGACCGTCGTGGGCTGCCCGTCTCGCGTACCGCATGGCCGGCGGTGAGGGTGTCCAGTGCCCGCAGCGCCGCCGGCCACATGCCCAGCGCCGTGCCGGTGGCCGGCAGGGCCGCGTCCCGCTCGTGGACGGTGACCTGCCAGCCGTCGTTACCGAGCGCGATGGCGGCGGCGAGGCCGCCGATGCCGCCGCCGATGATCGCCGCGTGTCGTCGCATGCCGCCACCGTACAACATATGTTGTAGGAAGACTACGGATGTTGTGAGCGGGGTAGGGTGATCGCGTGCCGTCCCGCCAAGAAGAACTGCTCGACGCCGCCATCGATGTCCTCGGCAGCCAGGGGGTGCGGGCGCTGACGCATCGGGCGGTCGACGCGGCCGCCGGGATGCCGTTCGGCTCCGCCGCCAACTACTTCAAGACGCGGGATGCGCTGATCAGTGCCGTCGTCGAACGGTTCGCCGAGCGCGACCGGACCGCCTGGCAGGCGATCGCCGGCTTCCTCCACCCGGCCGATCCGGGGGAACTGGCCGCGGCGCTGACCGCCTACGTCCGGCGGGCGCTCGGTCCGGAACGGGCGGTGACCGTCGCCCGGTACGGGCTGTTCGTCGAGGCGGCCCTGCGGCCGGCCCTCCAGGAGCATCTCGCGGCGTCGGCGGCGGAGCTGCGCCGATGGGCGACGCAATGGCTGCGGGACATCGGTTCGACCGACCCGGACGGCGACTGTACGGCCATCATGGACTACCTCGACGGCCTGCTCCTGCACCAGCTCGCGTTCCCCGGCCCGCCCGACAGCCTGGTGGCGGCCATGGACCGCACCGTCCGCAGGCTCTGCACCACCGGCGGGTGATCCGGGCACCCGCCGGCTCCGGACCGGCCCCGGTCTCGCTACCGGTCCCGGCTGGCGACCGGTCCCGGTTGCGTGATCGGTCCCGGTTCGTGGCCGGTCCGGGTTCGTGATCGGTCCCGGTTCGTGATCGGTCCCAGGCTCGCGACCGGTCCCAGGCTCGCGACCGGTTCCGGTAGCGAGACCGGGCCCGTCTCGGCTACTGGGCGCCGGCCGCGGCGGTGAGGATCTCGGTGACGACCTGGTCGGCGGCGGCCGGTTTGCCGTGGGTGGCCGCGTTACGCGCCAGGGCGGCCCGCCGCGGCGGGTCGGCGAGCAGCGCGTTGAGGGTGTCGCGCAGGCGTTCCGGCGTGGCGTCGGCGCCGTCGAGCATGATCGCCGCGTCCTGCTGGGCCAGGTGGCGGGCGGTGATGCGCTGCTCGTCACCGGCCGCATGCGGGTACGGCACGAGGACGCACGCCTTGCCCAGGGCGGTGAGCTCGGCGACGGTGCCGGCGCCGCTGCGCGCGACCACGACGGCGGCCGCGGCCAGCAGGTCGGGCAGCTCGTCGTGGATGAAGTCGAGGACGTGGTAGCGGTGCGCCAGGTGGGCGGGCAGCCCGGCGGCGACCTGCTGCATCTCGGCGTGGCTGAGGCTGCCGCACTGGTGCACGATCTGGCAGTGCTGCAACAGGTCGGGCAGGGCGCCGGTGAGCATCCGGTTGATCTGCTGCGCACCGGCGGCGCCGCCGGTCACCAGCACGAGTGGCACGGCCGGGTCCAGCCCGTACGCCGCGAGGCCCTTCTCGGCGTTGCCCTGGAGGACGGCGGGGCGGATCGGGTTGCCGGTGACGACCGCCCGCGCGCGTGCCTTGGGCGGCAGGTGCTCGAGCGAGGCCTCGTGGCTGACCAGGATGCGGGTGGCGACGCGGGCCAGGATGCGGTTGGCCAGGCCGAGGCTGAGGGTCTGCTCGTGCATCAGGTAGGGCACCCGGAACAGGGCGGCGGCCAGCCCGATCGGCACCGACACGAAACCGCCGGTGCTGAGGACCACCGCCGGGCGGGTCCGGGCGACGGTGAACGCCGCCTGGAGGATGCCGAGCGGGATCCGGAACGCGTCGACGAAGTTGCGGGCCAGGTCGCGGGGGCTGACCGAGCGGCGGAGCTTACCGGTGGTGACGGCCTTGAACGGGATGTTGTTGCGGACCGCGATCTTCGCTTCCAGGCCCTCGGCGACACCGACCCACAGCAGTTCGGGCGCGGCGCCGGTTTCGGCGAGCCGGGCCTGCAGGGCGTTGACCGTGGTCAGCGCGGGGTAGGTGTGCCCGCCGGTGCCGCCACCGGTGACGATCATGCGCAGGCCGCGCAGACGCTGGGTGCCGTAGACGGACATGTGCAGCAACTCCGAGTGAATCCGATGGCGTGGGACGCCGCAGTCTACGCCGTGACCGACGGGATGGCGGCGGCCAGCGCCCAGTCGTGACCGATGTCGGCCGCCGTGCGCAGGAGTTTCGGCAGGTGATCGTCGAGCAGGGTCTCGACTGACGTCTCGGCTGCGTGCACCGTCACATTCACCGCGGCGATGACGTCGCCGTCGCCGTCGCGCACGCCGGTGGCCACCGACCGGATGCCGGGTGCCAGGTCCTGGTCGGCGAGTGCCCAGCCTTTCGCCCGGACCTCCCGCAACGCGGCCTCCAACTCGGCGCCGGCGGGCTGCCGGCGCGCCGCGATCCCGGACCGGGACGCCTCGGCGAGGACGCCGGGCACGGCCGCCGGCGGCAGGGCCGCCAGCAGCACCTTGCCCATCGACGTGGCGGCCGCGGGGAAGCGGGTGCCGATGTTCACCGCCAGGGTGACGATCTTCGGTACGGCCACCCGCGCCACATACACGATGTCGGACCCGTCGAGCTGCGCCATCGACGTCGACTCGTTGGTCTGCGCGACGAGCTTCTCCATGTGCGGCCGGGCCACGTCCCACATGCTCAGCGAGTTGACGTACGCCATACCGAGGTCGAGCACCCGTGGGGTCAGCGCGTAGCCACGGCCGGCGCCCCGCACGTACCCCAGGGTCTCGAGGGTGATCAGGATCCGCCGGACCGTCGGGCGGGCCAGACCGGTCAGCCCGGCGATCTCACTGAGCGTCATCGAGGGGGTGCCGGGCCGGAAGGTGCGCAGGACGTCGAGGCCGCGGGCGAGCGCCTCGATGAAGTCGGGACCCGTGCCCCTTCCGGTGTCTGTCATCCGGGCCATGCTTTCATTCCGGCGAACCCGCGGCGTAGTCGGTGTACTGGTACGGGTTGTCGAACAGTTCCGCCTGCGGCAGGTCCGGGTTCTGGCCGCGCAGCCACGCCTGTTCGCCGAGCGTCTCGCGCAGGTGCGCGACGGTGGCGCCGACACCGGTGCGGGCGGCCGCCAGGTCGACGCCGACGAGCTTGCCGTCGCGTTTGACGACCTTCCCGCCGACCACGACGGTGTGCACGTCACCGCGCTGGGCCTGGAAGGCGACGTGGCCGTAGGGGTGCAGGATCGGGAACATCGCGGGCGAGGCGTCGTTCTTGATCAGCACGATGTCGGCCTGCCGGCCCGGGGTGAGGGCGCCGAGCCGGGAGTCGAGGCCGAGGGCCCGGGCGCCGCCGCGGGTGGCCCAGTCGACGACCTGTTCGGCGCGCAGGTGGTGGTGGGTGACGGTCTCCTGCCTCCCGTGGGCTTCGAGGTGCTCGCGGGAGCGGTCGGCGCTGAGCGTGGTGCGCATGGCGGTGAACAGGTCGCCGCTCCACCAGACGCTGGTGTCCATCGACAGCGACACCGGAATGCCGTAGCGGCGCAGCGCCCAGGTGGGCGGGTAGCCCTGGCCGGCGCTCTGCTCGCTCTCGGTGGAGACGCTCACCGAGCCTCCGGTGGCGGCGATGCGGTGGTACGAGTCGGCGCCGAGCGTGGCGGCGTGGACGTACACGGTGCCGGGGGTCATGAAGCCGTTCTCGTACATCAGGCGGATGCCGTCGTCGTTGGTGGCGCCCCAGACGCCGGCGTGGGTGGTGACCGGGACGCCCAGTTCGCGGGCCGTCTCGAAGGCGGCCTTCTCCGGGAACGCGGGATCGCCGGTGATGTCGAAGGCCAGCTGGAAGCCTTCGAGCCGGCCGCCGTCGATGCGGCGGCGGTGGAAGTCGCGGAAGCCGTCGGAGGTCGACCACTCCCACGGGCCCTGCTGGATGTTGCCGTAGGCGAGGACGAACCGTCCCGGCACCGCCTCCAAGGCGTCGACGGCGGCGTCGGCGTGCTGCGGGGTCTGCAGGCCGTGTGACCAGTCGACGGTGGTGGTGACGCCGGCGTCCAGGGCCTCGAGGGCGCCGAGCAGGTTGCCGGCGTGGATGTCCTCGGGCCGGAAGTGCCGGCCGGACTCCAGGTAGTACCAGACGAAGTACTGGGTGAGCGTCCAGTCGGCGCCGTAGCCGCGCATCGCGGTCTGCCACAGGTGCCGGTGTGTGTCGATCATGCCGGGCATGACGATGCCGCCGGAGGCGTCGATCTGTTCGGCGTCGTCGGGGGCGGTCAGGTCGTGCCCGATCGCGGCGATCCGGCCGTCGATGACGAGCACGTCGGCGCCGGGCAGCACCGCATGGGTGTCGTCCATGGTCAGGACCAGTCCGTTGCGGAAGATCACCGGTCTTGCGACGCTCATCTGCGCTCCTTTCGGACTGCTGTCCGCATGGCGGTCAGCGTGGTCAGGTCAGCGTGTTCCCGGGCACCTGTCATGTCAAGGTTTTGTTTCGGCGCGGTGAACCGGTCGTTGACACGGGCATGCAAGGCAGGGAAGCTGATTCGGCGGACACGTGTCCGCAGAACGGGCGGTAACTGATGGCTCAGCAACCCCGAGGCCCCCTGGACGGCCTGCTCGTCGCCGACTTCTCGCGGATCCTCGCCGGGCCGTACGCGACGATGCTCCTGGCCGACCTCGGTGCTGAGGTGATCAAGGTGGAGAGTCCGGGCGGCGACGACACCCGCACCTGGATGCCACCGGTCCGCGACGGCGTCTCCACCTACTACCTGGGCATCAACCGCAACAAGCGGTCGATCGCGCTGGACCTCAAGGACCCGGACGACCGGTCCGCCGCCCAGGAGCTGGCCCGCCGCGCGGACGTGCTGATCGAGAACATGCGCCCCGGCGGGCTGGCCCGGTTCGGTCTCGACTACGACACCGTCGCCGCGTCCAACGAGCGCATCGTCTACGCCAGCATCAGCGGCTTCGGCACCGGCGCGGGTGCGGGCCTGCCGGGGTACGACCTGATGGTCCAGGCGATCTCCGGGCTGATGAGCCTCACCGGCGATCCGGAGGGCTCGCCCTACCGGGCCGGGATCTCGGTCTTCGACGTGATGGCCGGACTGCACGCGAACATCGGCATCCTGGCCGCCCTGCACCGGCGCGCCGACACCGGCCAGGGCCAGCACGTCGAGGTCAACCTGCTCAGCTCGGCACTGTCCGGGCTGGTCAACCACTCCAGCGGGTACGTCGCCGGCGGCACCGTGCCCTACCGGATGGGCAACGCGCACCCCAGCCTCTTCCCGTACGAGCCGTTGCCGGTCGCCGACGGCGAGCTGATCGTGATCGCCGGCAACGACGGGCAGTTCCGCAAGCTGTGCCAGGTCCTCGGGCTGGACGGGCTCCCGGAGGATCCACGGTTCGGCCGCAATCAGGACCGTACGGCCCATCGCGACCAATTACGGCCGATCCTCGTCGAACGCCTCCGGACGAGGACCCGCGACGAATGGTTCCGCGACCTGATGGCCGCCGGGGTGCCGTGCGCGCCGATCAACACCATCGACGGTGGTGTCGCCATGGCCGAGGAACTCGGCCTGAATCCGGTGGTCACCGTCGGCGGTGTGCCCGGCGTCCGCAACCCCATCACGTTCTCGCACACCCCCGCGCGGTACGAGCTACCGCCGCCCGGACTGGACGAACACGGCGAGGAGATCCGTAGATGGCTGACGAACTGAGATTCCCCACCGGACTGGGCACCTCCGACGCGGACAGCATCTCGCTGCTCGGGCAGGATCTCGCCGCCGATCTGATGGGGCGGGTCGGGTTCGGGGAACTGGCGTTCTGGCTGGTCGCCGGGCGCCGGCCGCACGCGGGGGAGGTGCGGCTGTTCGAGGCGGTGCTGGTCGCGCTCGCCGATCACGGGTTCACCCCGACCGCCATCGCGGCGCGCCTGACGTACCTCTCCGCTCCGGATTCTCTCCAGGGCGCGCTCGCGGCCGGGCTGCTCGGCGGCGGCTCACGCTTCCTCGGGGTGACCGAGGACTGCGGGAGGTTCCTGGCGGCGACCCTCGCGGAATCCTCCGGCGACGATGTCGACGCGATCGCACTGGACGCCGTGACCAGGGCCAGGGCCGAGAAGCGATTCGTGCCGGGGCTCGGGCATCCCGTGCACAAGGTCGAGGACCCGCGGACTCCGGTCCTGATCCGGATCGCCACCGAGGAGGGGCTCTACGGGCCCCACCTGCGGCTCTTCGAAGCGATCGGTCGCGTACACCCGCAGGTTCTGCAACGGCGACTGCCGCTCAACGGTGCCGGGGTCTGCGGCGCCGCCCTCGCCGATCTGGGGTTGCCGGTCGAGATGCTGCGCGGTTTCGCGCTGCTGGCCCGCGCCGCGGGACTGCTCGGGCAGATCGCCGAGGAGCGCCGGCGCCCGATCGCCAACGAGATCTATCTGACCGTCGACCGCAACGCCGTCTACGAGGCATAGGAGGATCTTCCATGGCCAGCATCGTCGCGGTCATCGCCTCGACGCATCACCCCTTCTACTATCGGGCCAGTACGTCGACCGGGGAGGACCGGCCACCGTTCGCCGACGAGTGGACCCGCAAGATCCTCGCCTTCCGCGAGACGCTGACCCGGGCGAACCCGGACGTCCTGGTCATGGTCGGATCTGATCATTTTCATCAGCTGTGGCTGGACAACATGCCGCAGTTCCTGGTCGGCAAGGCGCCCGCGTACGACGCGAACTGGTACAACGAGGAACGCGAGTTCGGCCTGCCGCGGATGACGCTGAAAGGCCAGGAGGACCTGTCGTCGCACATCCTGCGCGCCGGGCTCGACGAGGGCTTCGATCTGGCGTTCAGCAACGAGCTGCGCATCGACCACAGCATCACCTGCCCGATCATCACGCTGCGGCCCGAGGCGGACCTGCCGATCGTGCCGATCTACACCAACATCTTCGCGCCGCCCCTGCCCCGTCCGACCCGGTTCGTGCAGCTCGGGGAGGCCATTCGCAAGATCATCGACGAGTGGCCGTCGCACCTGCGCGTGGCCGTGATCGGAACCGGGCATCTGTCGCTCGAACTCGGCGGGCCGCGACAGTTCGGGCCGCACGGGCCGGACCCGGCGTTCGACGAGCGGGCCGTCGGGTGGATCGCCGACGGCGACCTCGACGGATGCCTGCGTGAGGTGACCCTGGACAGCCTGCACGCGCCGGGGAACGCGACCCACGGGTTCATGGACTTCATGCTGATGATGGGTGTCGCCGGGGCCGGGGTGAAAGCCGACTACGTCGACACGTTCGACCTGTTCCACACGATGGAGGCGTACTTCACCTGGTACCCCTCACCTCCGGGAGGGGCGGTATGAGCAAGTATCTGCTGAACAAGTTCCTGTTCACCGTCGACCGTGACCCGGACCTGGTCGAACGCTACCGGGAGACACCGCGTGAGCTGGTCACCTGGTGGGAGTCGACGATGGCGAACTCGCTGCTCAACTGTCACGGCGACGAGGCGAGCACGTGGCTGGCGTTCACCGGTGAGGAGCGGGAGGCACTGATCGGGCACGACCACGTGCGGCTGTTCGCGCTGGGTGCCCATCCGTTCCTCACGTTGACGCTGTTCATCGCCCTGTTCGAACGGGACAACACCGAACCCCTCGAATACCAGAAGGCGTACGGGGCGGCGCTCGCCGGGTTCACGCTGCCGTACCCGGACATCGCGACGTGATCTCTGCGGCGGTACTGCGCGAGTGCGGGCGGCCGCCGGTCGTCGAACGGCGGCCCGCCCCGGTGCCCGTTGCCGGCGCGGTGCCGATCGAGGTCGTGGCCGCGCCGATCACCCCGCTCGACCTGCTGTGCGCCTCCGGCGCCAGCTACTTCGGGACGCCGGCCACGCCCTATGTGCCCGGCGTCCAGGGTGTCGGGCACCTCGCCGACGGTACGCCGGTGTGGTTCGCCACCCCGGCCGGGATGCGCCCCGGTGACGGGAGCATGGCGTCGGTCGTGGCGGTCCCGGCCGGTGACGTCGTCGCGCTGCCGCCGGGCGCACCGTTGGTGCTGATCGCCGCACTCGGGCTGTCGGCGGTGGCCGCCCACGGGGCACTGCACGCGGCGGGCGGCCCCGCGGGCCGGGACGTGGTGGTGCTCGGCGCCGGAGGCGTGGTCGGGCAGGCGGCGATCCAGCTCGCGCTGCTCGGCGGCGCACGCCGGGTGATCGCCGTGGCCCGCTCCGTCGCGGCCCTGCGCCGCGCCGCGAGCCTGGGCGCCGTCGCCACCACGATCGACCGTCTCGAAGGCCCGGCCGACCTGATCGTCGATCCGGTCTTCGGTGCGCCCGCCGCGGTGGCCCTGCGCACCCTGCGGCCCGGCGGCGCCCTGGTCAACCTCGGCTCCTCGGCCGGAGCGACCGCGCCGATCGACTCGGCCACCCTCCGCAGCGGGTCCCTGCGGGTCCTCGGCTACACCAACAACGCCCTGTCCACGGCGGACCGGGCCGCCGTGATCACCGAGATCGCCGCCCACGCCACCGCCGGCCGGCTCACCGTCACCCACTCGGCGGTCCCGTTCGCCGAGGTCGCGGCGGCGTGGACCGACGAGGGCCCCGGCCGCCGGGTGCTCACCTTCTAGAGCAGCCCGCGATAGTACGCGGCGCCGTCCCGCTCACCCAGCCGGTCGGCGGCCACGACGGCCGCGTCCAGCACGACCGGCGGCAGGCCCGCCATCGTGCGCGCGTGCCGGTCGCCCTCGGCGAACGCCGGCCGCGCCACGTCGATGCCGGCCGCCCCGGCCAGCAGGAACAGCTCCTCCACATACGAACGGCCGATGCCCACGTCGGTCCAGTCGGACACGTCGCGCAACGCCACACCGCAGTCGTGCAGCGCCGCCCACGCCGCCTCATGGTCGCCGGCCAGCCGTTCCAGCTCGGCCAGGGACCTCCACCCGGAGGCGTGCTCGATCGGACCGCGCGTGAACGCCAGCCGCTCCCGCTCGGCGACGGCCGCCTCCGCGTAGGCCCCCAGGTCCCGGAGCCGATACCCGAGCATGTCCAGGGTGTCCCGGTCCCGCGGCCGGCCCTCCGCCCACCTGTCCAGCAACTGGCGGACCAGCGCCGCGTCGCCGACCAGGTCGGCCCGGTCCATCCAGGTCACGAGTTCCTCGTCGGCCGGGTCGGCGGGGAACCACGCCCGCTTGCCCTCCCACCAGCCGGCCAGATCCTCCTCGGATCCCGGTGACCGTGCCAGCACCTCCTCGCGATCCGGATGATCACTCGCCCCGACGATCGAGGTGGTCACCTCGACACCGGCGGCGAACAGGTGCTCGCTGTCGTAGGCGCACCAGGCGTCGAAGCTGGCGCGCTTGATCCGCCACTGCAACCACACGTCCTCCGGCTGCCGGAACTCGGCGAGCAGGAAACCGGCCAGCCTGACCTCCTCGGTCAGGTCGCCGGTCTGCGCCTCCTGCTCGGCCAGCCAGCGCACCAGCGGGAGATCCTCCGGCCGGCGGTCGAACTGGAGCGCCCACAGCACCCTGGCGCGCCGCACCGCGTCGGCGTCGCCTCCCCGGGACAGCTCCGACCACGCGTCCGGCGACTCGCGCATCCGCTGAAGCTCACGCCGGGACGGCTCCATCAACCGTTCCACCAGGTCGATCATGCGGTGCACACCTCTCCGGCCGGCCAGTCCCGGCTGCGGAACGCGTCCGGGGTGGCGCCCATGACCCGCCGGAACTCGGCGCCCATGTGGGACTGATCGTAGTAACCCGCGCCGGTGGCGACCTCGGGCAGGCGCCGGCCCAGGTCGGTCAGGACCCGGCGGACCCGGTCGATGCGGACGAACTGGACCGGCGTGAGGCCGGTCTGCTCGGTGAAAACGGTGCGCAGATGACGTTCGCTGACATGGAGCCGCCGGGCGACGGACGCGACCGACTCGCGGGCCGCACCGCCGGACAGCAGGGCCGTCGCCGCCGTGGCCAGCCGCCGGCGCGCGTCGTCGACCTGCCCGGCCGTCAGCACCTCGGCGGCGGGGACCGCGTGATCGACCAGGTCACGCAGCGGCAGTCCCAAGAGCGCGGCGGCCCGTCCGGGCTGGAACCGCATGGTCACGCAGGCCCGGCCGGGCTCCGCGGCGTAGTAGCGGGCGGTCGTCCGCGGCCCCACGACCACCAGATCACGGGGGTCGTCCGACCCGGGCCGCCGCCACACCAGGGTGACATCGGGGTCGGGCTGTTCCAGAGCGGCCGGAGCGTCGGAGAACAGCGGGCGTGCCCCCACCTCGATCCCGGAGAACCACGTCATGGCGCGAACCGTACCGAAAGTTCCTAGGCCCGGGTGTCCGCCGCCTGGAACCGTGACCGCCATGATTCTCGTGACAGGCGCCACCGGGACCGTCGGGCGGCACGTCGTGCAGCTTCTGCACCAGGGCGGCCACCCCTTCCGGGCGATGAGCCGCCATCCCCCCGGGGCCGGGGCAGTGCGGGCCGACTTCGACGACCCGGCATCGCTGCGCCGGGCGGTGACCGGGGTGCGGGCGGTGTTCCTGCTGACCGCTCCGGCCGTACCCTCGCCGGACCACGACCTGGCGCTGCTCGCGGCGGCCCGCGAAGCCGGCGTGGCCTCGATCGTGAAACTGTCCGCGATCGGCACCGGCGAACGCTTCGGCGAGGTGACCGTCGGCGCCTGGCACCAGGCCGCCGAACGGGCCGTTCGTACCTCCGGGATGGCCTGGACGATGCTGCGGCCGTCGAGTTTCGCCGCCAACGCCCGGCACTGGGCGGCGATCATCGACGCCGGGCAGCCGGTGCCGAACCTTACCGGCGACGGCCGGCAGGGCGTCGTCGACCCGCGGGACATCGCCGCGGTCGCCGTCGAGGCCCTCACCGATCCCGTCCACGCCGGCCGGACCTACACGCTGACCGGCCCCGAGCTGCTGTCCGTACCCGAACAGGCCCGGCAACTGGAGCAGGTGATCGGCCGGCCCGTCACCACCGTCGACCTGCCGCCGGCCGACGCCACCCGGCAGCTGCTCGCGGCGGGCCTGCCGCCGGCCGCGGTCGACGCCACCGTGACCGGGTCCGCGTGGGCCCGCGCCGGGCACAACGCGATCCTGACCGGCGACGTGGCCGCCGTCCTCGGCCGTCCACCGGCCACCTTCCGCGACTGGGCCGAGGCGCACTTTGTTATCGATAACAAGGGTGCGGGCGAACGCCTGTGATCGAACATGTTCGAATCGTTGACTCGGCTTCTGTGATCGTTAACGTCCTCGGTGTCGGCTCACAGACCAGGAGGAACGCCCATGTCCGCCCGCTCCCTGCTCGCCGCCTCCCTGCTCCTGACCGGATCCGTCGTGGTCCTGACCGGCTCCCCGGCGCAGGCCGCCACCCTGGCCACCGGGGCCCGGTCGCTGGAGTCGGTCAACTACCCCGGCCGGTACGTGCGCCACCTCGACAGTCTCGGCCGGATCGACCCGATCACCGCGAGCAGCACCGCGCAGGCCCGGCTCGACGCCACCTTCACCGTGGTGAACGGCCTGGCCTCGCCGTCGTGCTACTCGTTCCAGGCGAAGAACGGCCGGTTCCTGCGGCACCGCGACTACCGGCTGCGGCTGGACACCAACACCGGCGACGCGACGTTCCGCGGTGACGCCACGTTCTGCGCGGTCGACGGCGCGGTCGCCGGTTCCGTCGCGCTCGCCTCCCACAACTATCCGGACCGGCGGATCCGGCACCGCGACCATGCGCTGTACCTGGACGCCTACCAGGACACCGCGACGTTCCGGGCGGACAGTTCGTTCCGCGTGACCACCCCCTGGGCGCCGAAGACGGCCCGTAACCCGGTGCTGCCCGGCCTGTTCGCCGACCCGCACATCGTCCACCTCAACGGCCGCTACTACCTCTATCCGACCACCGACGGGTACGCCGGCTGGGGCGGCACCTACTACAAGGCGTTCTCCTCCACCGACCTGGTCAACTGGACCGACCACGGCGTGATCCTCGACCACGGGCCGAACGTGTCCTGGGCCGACGACTCGGCGTGGGCACCCGCGGTCGCCACCCGGAACGGAAAGTACTACCTGTACTTCTCCGGGGGACTGGCCAGTGGCAACACCGCCAAGCAACTCGGGGTGGCGGTGGCCGACTCACCGGCCGGCCCGTTCCGCGACGCGCTGGGCCGGCCGCTCGTGACCAGCGGCCAGTTCTCCGGCGGGCAGGCCATCGACCCGGCCGTGTTCACCGACACCGACGGCCAGTCCTACCTCTACTGGGGGCAGGGCGTGTGCCGGGCGGTGCGGCTCAACGCCGACATGACGTCCTTCGACCCCGCACAGGTACGCACGATCACGCCGGCCGGCTACAACGAGGCACCGTTCGTGATCAAGCGCAACGGCGTCTACTACCTGATGTGGTCGGAGAACGACACCCGCAGCGAGGACTACCGGGTCGCGTACGCCACCGGCACTTCGCCCCTGGGCCCGTGGACGAACCGTGGCGTGATCCTCCAGAAGCGCCTCGACCTCGGCATCAAGGGCACCGGTCACCACTCGGTGGTGCAGGCGCCCGGCACCGACACCTGGTACATCGCCTACCACCGGTTCGCCGTCCCGGCCGGTGACGGCACCAACCGGGAGACCGCCGTCGACCGTCTCGAATTCAACACCGACGGCACGATCCGCCCGGTCACCCCGACGCTGTGACCCGTCGGCGGTGCGGTCCGGGCGCCGCCGACTGCCCCCACAGCACGCGCGGTGATCGATATCCTCCGGCTCAGTAATCGTTCTGAGTCAGGAGAACCGTGAAGCATCGTGCACAGACCGTCCGGAAGGTTCTCGCGGCAGTCGTGGCCGTCGCCGCCTTTGTAGCGGTGACGGCCACGCCGGCGAGTGCCGCCGACCCGGTGTCGTTGTGGTCGAACACGGACACCCCGGGCACGATCGACGTGGACGACCCGGACGCCGTCGAGCTCGGCACCCGCTTCCGGGCGGGCGTCGACGGCACGGTGACCGGCGTGCGGTTCCACAAGTCGGCGGCCAACACCGGACCGCACACCGGCTCACTGTGGACCGAGGACGGCGACCGGCTGGCCCAGGTCACGTTCACCGGCGAGACGGCGTCCGGCTGGCAGACCGCCACCTTCCCGACGCCGGTGCCGATCACCGCGAACCGGTTCTACGTCGTGTCCTACCACACCACCACGGGCCACTACTCGGCCGACAACAACGGCTTCGCCCAGGCCCGCGACAACGGGCCGCTGCACGCTCCGGCCGACACCCCGGAGGAACCCAACGGCCTCTTCCGGTACGGGTCCGGCGGCTTCCCGACCTCGACGTTCGCCGCCACGAACTACTGGGTGGACGTCACGTTCACGCCCACGACGACGACCCCCGAGGAGCCGCCCGTCCCCGGCGGGTTCCCGAACGAGGCCAACACCGGTGTCCCCGCCGGCGTCACGCTCACCCCGTTCACCGAGCCGTGCAAGTTCCAGACCGCCAACCAGGTGATCGACGGCAAGATCGTCGACTGCCCCGACGGCATCCAGGTCTACGCCGGCAACGTCACGTTCCGGAACAGCATCATCAAGCAGGCCGTCGAGACCAACGCCGGTGGCGCCTCGATCACCATCGCCGACTCCGAGGTACGGGCCGGCGCGACCAGCCGGGCGGCGGTCAGCGGCACCGACGTCACCGTGCTGCGCTCCGAGATCACCGGCGGCCAGCACAGCGTCCGCTGCGACGACGACTGCCTGGTGCAGGACTCGTACCTGCACGACCAGTTCAACGACCCGAACAGCAGCTTCGGCTACCACAACAACGGGTTCCTCTCCAACGGTGGCACCGGCATGGTCCTGCGGCACAACACGCTGTGGTGCACCCCGCCGGACAACGAGATCGGCGGCGGCTGCTCCACCAACCTGTCGCTGTTCGGCGACTTCGGCCCGATCACCGACGTCACCGTCGAGAACAACTACTTCCACGCCACACCGGGCGGTTACTGCGGCAGCTTCGGCTACAACCCGGGCAAGAATTTCGGCGACAACCCGACCGGTGTCGTTGTCCGCGACAACGTCTTCGAGCGCGGCCCCTCCGGCCGGTGCGGCGGCGTCGGCCCGGCGACCAGCTTCCTGACCACCGGCGCGGGCAACCTCTGGTCCGGCAACACCTGGTCCGACGGCGGCCCCGTCGACCCCGCCTGACCCCCACCCACACCAAGTTCACCGCCCGCCCCCGCTCTCCCCAGCTGGTCCACCGCTGTCTCACGCCGCTCAAGACAACGGTGGGAACCAGCCAAGGACGTTCGGCTGGCTCTCACCGCTGTCTCACGGCGCTTGAGGCAGCGGTGGGAACCAGCCAAGAGCGTTGGGCTGGCTCTCACCGTTGTCTCGTGGCGCTTGAGGCAGCGGTGGGAGCCAGCCAAGAGCGTTCGGCTGGCTGTCACCGTTGTCTCGTGGCGGTTGAGGCAGCGGTGGGAACCAGCCAAGAGCGTTGGGCTGGCTGTCACCGTTGTCTCGTGGCGCTTGAGGCAGCGGTGGGGGCCAGCCGGGGTTGCGAACGATCGGTATTGCGTTTGGCGGCGTGGTGGGGGCGTACGTCAGCGGGTGAGCAGCTTGCGGATCTCCGTTACCACCAGGGTGGGGTCCTCCTCGGCCATGAAGTGGCCGCACTGGACCGGCACGTGCCGCAGGTCCGGCGCCCACGCCCGCCACCGGGCGGCCGCGTCGAAGCCGAGCATCGCGCCCCAGTCCTGCTGCAGGACGGTGACCGGCATGGCCAGGGTGCGCCCGGCGGCGCGGTCGGCCCGGTCGTGCTCGACGTCGACGCCGGCCGAGGCCCGGTAGTCGGCGACGATCGACGGGATCGCGTCGCGGCACGCGTCGAGGTAGGCGCGGCGCACCTCGGCGGGCATCGCGGCCGGGTCGCGGGCCCACCGGTCGAGGAACCAGCCGAAGAACTCGTCGGGTGCACCGGCGATCATCGTCTCCGGCAGGCCCGGCGGCTGCGCCATCAGATACAGGTGGAAGCCGACCGCCGCGGTCACGCCGTGCATCACGTCCCACATGTCCAGGGTCGGCAGTACGTCGAGCGACGCCAGGTGGGTGATGTGCGCCGGGTGGTCGAGACCGGCCCGGACGGCGACCAGCGCGCCCCGGTCGTGGCCGGCCAGGGCGAACCGGTCGTAGCCCAGCGCCCGCGCCAGGGCGACGACGTCGGCGGCCATGGTGCGCTTGGCGTAGGTGTCCGGGCCGGTCTCGGCGGGCTTGTCGCTGGCGCCGTATCCGCGCAGGTCCGGGCAGATCACGGTGTGGTCGGCGGCCAGGTCGGCGGCGACGTGCCGCCACATCATGTGGGTCTGCGGGAAGCCGTGCAGCAGCACGATCGGGCTGCCGGAGCCGGCCACCGCCGCGTGCAGAGCGACACCGTCGGCGACCTGGATGCGTACGTTCTCGAAGGTCATGGGAGCAACTGTCGCGGGCCTGAATGAGCAGCGGATGAGCACGGAGTACGGTGGCCCGGTGATCCGCTTCGGGGTGCTCGGGCCGGTGATCGCCGAGGACGCGCAGGGCACTTCCGTACCGTTGAGGGGTCCGATGCACCGGGCCGTGCTGGCCCGGCTGATCGTGGCGCGCGGGCGGACCGTACCCCTGCATGATCTCGTCTCCGACCTGTGGATCTCGCCGCCGGACGGCGCGGTGGCCGCGGTGCGCACCTTCGTCGCCGCGCTGCGCCGCGCGATCGAGCCGGGCCGCCTCCCGAGATCGCCGGCGACGCTGCTGGTCACCCAGGGCCAGGGGTACGCGTTGCGCGCCGCCCCCGGCCAGGTGGACGCCTGGCGGTTCGAGCAGGCCGTGACCTCGGACGATCCGTCCCGGCTCGCCGAGGCGCTGACCTGGTGGCGGGGCCCGGCCTACGCGGACTTCCCGGATGCGCCGTGGCCGCGCGCCGACCGTTCCCGGCTGGCCGAGCTGCGGTTGCGGGCCGTGGAGCGGCTGGCGTCGGCCCGGCTGGAGTCGGGCCGGGCCGCCGAGGCGATCCCGGATCTCGACGAGCATGTCACCGCGCATCCGTGGCGGGAGGAGGGCTGGCGGCTGCTGGCGCTCGCGCTGTACCGCTCGCACCGGCAGGGTGACGCGCTCGCCGTGTTGCGCCGGGCGCGTGAGCTGTTGACCGGGCAGCTGGGGGTGGATCCCGGCCCGGTGTTGCGCACTCTGGAGGGGGACATCCTGCGGCAGGCGCCGCACCTGGACGCCGCCGCCTCCGCCGACGCGGTGTGGATGCGGGCCGCGGCGGCCTACGACCGGGTGCTGCCGGCGGGCCGTCTGGAATCGGCCGTCGGGCTGCTGCGTAATCTCGCGGTCACCGGCCCCGGCGGTCTCGAAGTGGCCCGGGAGCAGCGGGCGGCGGCGGTCGCGGCGGCCGAGGAACTTGGCGATCCGGAGCTGACGGCACGGGTGATCGGCGCGTACGACGTCCCGGCGATCTGGACCCGGTCCGACGATCCGGTGCAGGCGGCCGGGATCGCCGCCGCCGCCGAACGGGCGCTGGCCGCCCTGCCGCCGGACGGTCCGGCTCCGGCGCGGGCCAGGTTGCTGGCGACGATCGCCGTCGAGTCACGCGGGTCCCGTGATCCGCGGCCGCGCGACTGCGCCCGGCAGGCCGAGGCGATCGCCCGTGAGCTGGACGATCCGGGGCTGCTGGCGTTCGCCCTGAACGGCGTCTTCATGCAGAGCTGCCGGACGGCCGGCGGTTCGCGGCTGCGGGACGGGATCGGAGCCGAACTGGTCGGCCTGGCCCGGCGGTACGGGCTGGTCCCGATGGAGGTGCTGGGCCATCTGATCCGGTTGCAGTCGGCATGCGCGGTGATCGCGTTCGGGGCCGCCGACGAGCATGCGCGGGCCGCCGACGACCTGGCGAGCCGGCACGACCTGCCACTGGTCGGCGTGTTCACGCAGTGGTACCGGGCGTTGCGCGCCGATGTGGCCGACCGGTCACCGGCGGCGGAGGCGGGATACCGGGCGGCGGCCGCGCGGCTGGAGCACGCCGGGATGCCGGGCCTGTACGACGGACTGCTGCCGCTGGCACTGCTCGGCCTGCGCCTGCGCCGTGGGGTACCGGCTCCGGACGGCGACCGGGGCCCCTACCCGCCGGGGACCGATCTCGCCGCCGTGCCGGATCCTCCCGCCGACCTGCTCGCCGAGGCGAACTGGTGCCTGTACGCCCGGGCCGCGATCGCCGACGGCGACCGGACCGCGATGCTGCGGGCCCGCACGGCGCTCGCCCCGGCGGCCGGCGAGTGGGCCGGGGCGGCCAGCGGACTGCTCACCCTCGGCCCGGTCGCCGCCCACCTGGCGGCACTCGATCTCGCGGCCGGCCCCGATCAGTGAGATCAACGGCGGCTCAGCCCTGGTACGGCGGTGCCACCCCCCAGCCCCAGTGCGGCACCGGGGCCCTCCGCGGCGGGGTGGCGCCCGGCTGGGAGTTGGCCAGCGCGAGCCGGGTGCCCCACTCGAGGTAGCCCATGAACGCGGCCCGGAACTCGGGGTCGTCGGGCAGGCCGACCTCGTCGGCGGCGTCGGCGAGCAGGTTCACCCAGCGGCGCCGCTGCGGTTCGGTGATCGCCTTGCCGAGATGGTGACCCAGCATCGCCGGGTAGCCGCCGCGCTCGCCGGTGTAGCGGGGCGGGCCGCCGAAGACCTCGCCCAGCCACATCGCCACGTGCCGGGGATGGGCCGGATCCATGTGCGCGAAGAGCGGCCCGACCACCTCGTCGGCGGTGACCAGCTGATAGAAGCGTTCGGTGAGCCGCTCCAGGGCCTCGGCGCCGCCGGCCCACTCATACATGCTGGGCACCGAGCCGCCGGTGCCGGCCACCGCGGTCCGCTCGTAGTGGCGCATCTCCTCGATGGCCTCGATGTACGGGCGGATCTCGGCCAGGAATCCGGGGAACAGGTCACCGCCCCGGAAGCCCTTCAGGTGGTCGTCGGCGGACGTCCACGTGATACGCAGTATGTAGACGTTCGGCTCGTCGGCGCTGCGGCTCAGCTCGTAGTCGACGCACTGCGGGGCCAGGGCGAGGAACCGGGCGGCCCGGCCGTAGGCCTCTTCGAACGCCGTGGTGTCCCCGGGAATGCGATACCGGATGTACTCGACCGTCATGGGTCCACCATAGACGCTGCAACTCTGTAATCTTGTAATCGATGGACGGCGACATGCTGCCGATATCGTTTCGTCTCGATCGATTCCCGGCCGACCGTACCCACCCTCGATGACGACGAGCCGGCCCCCCATCAGGTGGGCCGGCCCGTCATCGGGTGGATCAGCGCTGCAGGGTCAGCAGACCCGGCCGGTACGGCAGCCGGCCGTAGTCACCGCCCGAGCTGGGGGAGCGGCCCTGGTAGAGCAGGCGCAGGTTGCAGGCGTCGATGGTCATGGTCTGGTCGGCGTTGCTGCGGATCAGCTCGCCGTGGCTGATGTCGTTGGTCCACGTGGCGCCGCTGTTGGCCTTGCCGGCGAACGGGTTGTTCTCGCTGGCGGCCTGCGGGGTCCAGTTGCCGCCGAGGCTGCTGGCGGTGAACGAGCGGAAGTAGCGGCCCTGGCTGCCGATCGCCTCGACGATCATCAGGTACTGGTTCTGGCCCTGGACCTTGTACACCTGGACGGCCTCGAACAGGTTGTTGGTGGTGTCGCTCATGATCGTGGTGTACGACGACCCGAAGTTGCCGGGGAAGTTCCCGATCGGCATGCTGGCCCGGTAGATCTTGCCGTTGTCACCGGCGAAGAACAGGTACATGTTCGTCGCGTCGCCGATGATCGCCTGGTCGATCGGGCCGGTGCCGGAGCCGGTGATGCTGCCGGTGAACAGGGTCTGCGCCGACGACCAGCCGTTCGGGTTGGTCGGGTCGCTGGAGGTGCGGTAGGAGAACGCCGGACCGCCCCACTGGTAGGTGAGCACCCAGATGTTCTTCGGCGCGAAGTAGAACAGCGACGGCGCGACGGCCGAGAAGTTCATCGCGTTCTGGCTGGCCGAGCCCATCTCCGACCAGTTGGTGAACAGGCCGAAGTTCATCGAGCCCCAGGACGTACCGTTGTCGTGGGTGGTCGCGTAGACGAGCTGCCGCCCGTTGTACGGCGCGTGGGTGAAGTCCTTGAGCGACACCCACCCGGCCCGCGGGTTGGCCAGCACGCCGGTGGACGACCAGCGGTACGACGACGGCAGCGTGCACCCGCCCGACGGCGACGACTGCGACGGCGACGGTGTGCCCCCGCCGACCCGCACGAGCTGCCACTGCTGGTTCGCGCCGTTCCAGTCGCTGTACTGCACGATGTTGGCACCGTCGGCCGTCGACGCGCCCTGCACTTCCAGTGCCTTGCCGCTGTTGCGGTTGATCAGCTGGATGTATCCGTCGATGTCCTGGATGCTGAACTGCTGATTCGTGGCGTTGTTGTCGGTGTACTGCACGATCGATCCGCCGTCGGCCGTCGACCAGTTGTAGACGTCCAGAACCTTGCCGGAGTGCCGTGACTTGAGACGGTAGTAGCCGCCGCCGGAGTCGACGAACTGCCACTGCTGCTGCGCCTGGTCGTTGCGGGTCCACTGGGTGATCCGGGCACCGTCGCTGGTGGACAGGTTGTAGACGTCCAGGGCCTTACCGCTGGTGCGGTTGACCAGCACATACGACGCGCTGGTGTCGATCGTCGCGGCGGACGCGGCGGTCGCCGTCACCGCGACGGCACCGCCTGCGGCGAGCACGACCAGCGCGGCGAGAGCATTGCGCCAGGGCCGCCGAAGTATCCCGTTCTTCGGTGGTACGGGCGTGTGGTCTTGCATCGACATGAGGTTCTCCCGGGGACTGGTGGTGAAGGGAACGGGTGATCGCCGGGCCGGGGGAATGGACCCGGCAATCAGATTGAGAACGCTAACAATCGTCTATGTGATATTGCCAGACGATTTCGGGCTCATCAAGTTCCCGAATTGGATACTCCCGTTTTAAATTTCCCCGAGAAAACCGTTATACGTGAGCCGGCTGCGGAGTCGCGTCATTCCGCGAGTGGTGGCCGTACCAGAAAGGAATCGTCCGCGCCGAAGGCGGCGGCGCCCTTGGACTGATCGACCCACAGTTCGTCGCCGCGGTGCCGGAGGAACCAGCCGGGGTAGTTCGACGCCTCGAGCGTCAGCGAGCCGGCGCTCTGGCCCGGCGAGGGGCAGAACGTGGCGTCGCCCTCGAACAGGTCGGTGCCGATGTTCTCGTCCAGCCGCACCCGCCAGGACGCATGCCGCAGGTAGCGGCCGTCGGCGGCCCGGAACGAGAAGCACCGCGGGTCGGCCAGCCCCTCCACCACCTGGAACGTCGCCCGCCGCCGGGCGGTCACCGTGTCGGCCGCACCGACCGCGGTGAGCATGCCCACGTCGCCGCTGGCGGTGACGTATCGCCCGGTGGCGTTCGCGGACTCCAGCGAGAACGATCCGGTACGCAGAGTCGCGGCCACCGGTGGGGTCGCCGGGGGCCGTGCCTCCGGACCCGACATCGCGACCACACCGGCCGTGGTTCCGGCGAGCACCGCTCCGGCGGCCACCGTCGCCACCACCGGATGTGCCGCGGCCAGCGCCGCCAGACGACCGATCGCTCCCGGCCCGCCGGCCGCGGTGCCGCCCCTCCGGTGCGGCACGGGACCGCCGGACAGGGCCGTCGCGCCGCCGTCGCCCGTGCCGCGGGCCAGCACCGCCGCGACCAGGGCCGCCGGTGCCGGCAGCAGGACGAGGTTAGGCAGCAGCCGGTCCGTCTCCACCAGATCGACCGCCGCGCGGGTGCAGGCCGGGCAGCCGCGGACGTGCCGGGCCAATCGTTTGCGCCACAGCGGGCCGGGCACCCCGTCCCAGCCCGCGGTCTCACCGGCCAGCCGGGGACAGATCGGCCGGGCGTCCAGGGCCGCCACGATCGTGCGGCTCAGGTCGAGTTGCGTACGCATCCGCTGCACCCGCACACCCGCGTGGATCACCGACACCCCGAGCGCCGCCGCGAGCTCCGCACGGGACAGATGCCCGGCCACCTCCAGCCACCACAGCGGGAGCAGCAGCCGGTCCTCCGGGTTCAGCCAGCGGGCGGCCCGCTGCACCTGGCGCCGCTGCGCCGACAACTCCACCTCGAGGACCGTGACACCCTCGAACGCCGCCCCCTCGTCCGGAAGCTCCACCGCGTCGTCCAGCGGCACACTGTGCGCCGCGGCCCGGCCGGCCCGGTGCTGATGCGTGCTGACGTGCCGCAACGCGATCGCCGCCAGCCACGGCCGGAAACTCTCCGGCGACCGCAGCGACGGCAACTGCCGCAACGCCCGCAGCATGACGTCCTGCGTGACGTCGTCGGCGTCCGGATGTGAGCCGAGCACCTGCCGGACGATCGTGTAGACCATCGGCAGGTGCGCCGCGACGAGATCGTCCCGTGCGGACCTGTCGCCGGCCTGAGCCGCCCGCACCAGATCGGCGCCGTCCATTCGGGTAGCTCGCATGTCCGCCTCGGTGCCAACGGGTGTTCGTGGATGAGATTTACCGAGCGCGAGCGCCGTACGCAAGGTTTCGGAATTATTTCCTGCCATCTTTCCTCGTCGCTCGATCCGATGACGAAAAACTGTTATGCCGGGCCGTCCTGAAAAGTCGCGACGGCCGCCGGCGCCGCGCGTGAGCGCCCGCAACGACCGGCCGGCTCGGCCCGGCAGGATTAACGGTGAGCGACGACCCGCGGTAGCGGACCGTGACGACAGGCCGATCGACGTCACTGCCGGCGAGTCCGGAAGTCGCGTCGGCGAGGTCGTGTGCCGCCGGTGACGGGGCCGGAGTGGCACGCGGGTACTACCTGAGTAGTAGACGGAATCGGTCTATGGGCCGACGCGCACTATGGCGGTCGATTTCTAGTCTCTGGGGATGACTGACAAGGTTGCCGCGGTGATGACCGTGGCGAAGGCTCTCGGTGGGGAGCGGATAGGCACCGAACACCTGCTTGCCGGGGCACTGAGAGCCGGGACCGGGGTGCGGCGGGTGCTCGACGTCTGGGACGTCACGCCGACGGTGCTCCACGCGGTCCTCCGCACGCAGGCCGGGCGGTGGGCGGCACCGGACGACGGAACGGCCGCGGTCGACCGGGCCCGGCTCGCGCACGGGGAACCCAGTGCCGAGCAACTGCTGGCGGTGCTGCTGGAGGACCCACAGTCGCATGCGGGGGAGCTGCTGCGGGAGTGCGGGGCCGATGTGGAGGCGGTGCGGGCGGCACTGGCCGGCGGGCGGATGCCGGCGCGGGTGGAGCGGGTGCCGGCCGAGCTGGTGGCCGTCCGGGACCGGTTGATCGGGCGCGCCCGGTATCGCGGGCGGGGGCTGCGGGATTACCTCCTGTCGGCGATCATCCGGGTCCGCATCAACTATGCGGAGGTGCCGGTGTTGTGGGCGTCGCTGGAGGCCGACCTGATCGCGAAGTCGCACGGTGGCCCGAAGCGGACCGACGACGTGCTGCGGGCGATGCTCATGACATACGAGGTGGCGTGCGCCTATCCGCATCTGCTCGGTCCGGCGAACGAACGGTACGAGGGGGTTCGTGCGCTGGTCGAGGTCGGTGTGGACTGGCGGAACGTCGCCCGCTGGGACGGTGGCGACGAGGACCAGGTGCCGGTGAAGGAGCTGCTCAAGCCCGGCTCGGACTGGCCGGAGGACACCAGCGCCCTGCTTGGGGTCCTGGTCAGTCATCCGGGGAGCCGGGCCGGTCGGCTGCTGGCGGAGAACCTGGTGTGACCCGCCCGCGAGGCGGCGGCCCGGCGCGGTTGGCCGCGATCCACGCCTCGACCTGATCGCCGAGCCACACCTTGCCCTGAGACAGCTCGGCGACCGGGGCGGGGAAGTCGGGACGGATGGTGATCTGGTAGGTGCGCTGGCGGCTGAGGTCGCCGAGCAGGATGCCGATCTCGTGGTGGCCCACGAGGTACAGAGGTGGCCGCGCCATACTGGCGACTATAGTCTATGGACTAGATGGCTCATGTCAGGGGGTCCACTGTGGCCGGCGCCCGGGTTAGTCTGCGCTGACATGAATCCTCAGGGAAGACGCCGACCCGCGCGTGAAGCGCCTGACGGGTCACGGGCGCGCCATGCACCACGTCTGGACCGCACGGTTGTTCGTATCCGCGCCCGGCGCGTCTCCCCGGAACCGGGTGTTCGTATCCGCGTCTGGCGCGGCTCCCCGAGACCGGGTGTTCGTGTCTCCGCCTGGCACGGCTTCCCCGGGTCGGGTGTTTGTGTCTGCGCCTGGCACGGCTTCCCGGGGTCGGGTGTTTGTGTCTGCGCCCGGTGCGCCTTCCCGGGGCGACCGCGGCGCGCTGGTCGGCCCGGCGGTCGTCGCGATCGGCGTCCGCACGGGGAACGCGCGGTGCCGCGACGGCGGGCTCAGCCGGCAGCGGGCCGGGTCCCATGTCGAGCGCCTCGTCGACCGGTTCCCACGATGAGCGACGTCCTGGTCGTCACGTGGGACGGCGGCGGTGCCGTCGCACCCGCACTGGGCACCGCCGGCGAACTGCGCGACCGCGGCCATCGCGTACGGGTCCTCGGTCACCCGTCGATGCGCGTGACAGTCGAGGCCCGGGGCCTGGAGTTTCACCCGTACCGGCGGGCCCGCCCCTGGCGACCGGAGGCGCGGCCGGGCACCCGCCGGGCCGAGCTGACCTTCCTGGCCACCTGTCTCGACCGAGGCGTCGGCCGGGACGTCGCCGCCCTGCTCCGCGAGCATCCGTGCGACGTCACGATCGTCGACTGCATGCTGCTGGCCGCGTTCGCCGCGGTCCGGCGTGCCGGGGTTCCGCACGTGGCGCTGGTGCACACGTTCTACGGATACATGCGGAACGAGTTCGGCGCCGGGACGCTAAACACCATCGCCACCCTGAAGGGCCTTCGGCCCGGCCGTCTCTGGGACCGCGCCGACCGGGCGCTGGTCACCACCCTGCCGTCGTTGGAGCCGCTGTCACCACTGCCGGCCAACGCGCGCGTCGTCGGCCCCGTCGTGCCGCCCGCCGTCCCGGCCCGGTCCACCGGTGGGGTGCTGGTGAGTCTCAGCTCGCTGCACTATCCGGGCCAGGTCGCCACCCTGCAATCGGTGGTGGACGCGGTGGCGGATCTGCCGGTGCCGGTCGTCGTCACCACCGGCAGCGCGGTGCGGCCCGGGGAGATCCGGGCCGCCTTCCCGGTGGAGGTTCGCGGCTACGTGCCGCATGCCGAGATCATGCCCACCGTCTCGCTGGTGGTCGGCCACGGCGGGCACGGCACCACGATGCAGGCGCTCGCCCATGACCTGCCGATGGTGATCCTGCCGGCGTTCGACCGCAGTGATCAGCGGCTGGTCGGGTCGGTTCTCCAACGTGCCGGCGCCGCCGAGGTGGTGTCCCGGAAGGCTGGGTCGGCCGTCATTCGTAGCGCGATCGACCGCATGCTGGCGCCCGGCCCGCACCGCGGCGCCGCCGCCCGTCTGGGTGCGGAGATCCGATCCTCCGCAGGCGCCCACACCGCCGCCGACGAGGTCGAAGCCCTGCTGTGACATGTGGCCCGGTCATCGGGTACGACTCGAGCCGCTCCTGGTCGCGCAAAAGCAGGGCCGGTCGTGGGTCAGTCGTCGGCCGGGGAGTTTGCGGCTGGAGATCCACACCGCTCCCACACCGCCGCCGTCCCCTCGACCGCGTCATCGGGCGGGACGAACCCGCGCAGTGGTCCCGGCGTAAGAGCATCCGCTCGACCACGGCTTCCTGGGTCCGGCCGTCGATCATGCTTTGGCACGTCGGTGACCCCGGCTCGGTCCTTCAGGGTCCCATCGCCCACCACGAGGGATGCCAGGGCATGGCTGCGGCGTTCGAGCGGCGACAGGAGCACACGCAAGCGTTGTGCGTGCTCCTGTCGTTGCCCTGACCCGGTTCAACGCACACGATGCACCGATCGTGTGCGCCTATCCGTGTCATGACGCATACCCGAGCCCACGTTCGGCGATCGTGTGCGTTGATCGCCGTCGGCGGCGCTGCCGTCCCCGCCCCACGGCCCGTCGATCATGGGCGGCTTGCGGCTGCGGCTGGCAGGCAGGCGGGTGGACGGCGACGTGGTCCGTCACCGCGAGGCTGGCGGGCAAGCTGAGGGCTTCGCGGCGCAATCCGGTGGTGGAACGACTACTGACGGACGCCGGCTTTTCGTGTGGTGCACCAGGCCGATGCCTCGGCGCCGGTGGATTACGCGTGTAGATATCGAGTGTATAGTCTCGGGCGTGGACAACACGACGGCGCTGCTCGGCCTGCTCGGTGCTGGGGCCAGTTACGGATATGACCTGAAGAACAGCTATGACCGCTGGTTCGGGGTGAAGAAGCCGCTGGCACTCGGGCAGGTCTACACGACGTTGGCCCGGCTGATCCGCTATGGCTGGATCGAGGCGCTTGGCGAGGAGGCCGGTGCCGGTCCGGACCGTAAGCGTTATGGGATCACCCCGGCTGGCCGGGAGCGGGTGATGGAGTGGATGTTCACGCCCGAGGTGCCCTCGGAGACAATGCAGAGCAACCTCTTCGCCAAGACGATCATCGCGTTGCTGCTCGACGACGACGCCGGCCGGATGCTCGACCTCCAGCGGGCGCAGCACATGGCCCGGATGCGCCACGTGACAGCGGAGAAGAAGGGCGCGCCGCTGGCGACCGTCCTGGTCTGTGACCACGCGCTGTTCCATATCGAGGCGGACCTGCGCTGGATCGACCTGACCGCCGCCCGGCTGGGCCAACTGCGCGCGGAGATGACCCGATGAGTGACGCGCCGCCGAGAGGCACCGCGGACGGTCAGATGGGTGACGCCCCGCCGCGACGGACGCCGGATGGAACGGTGAGTGAGGTGCCGCTGTTGCGGGCGCGGGGGCTGCGATTGGCGTTCGGGCTGACCGAGGCACTGCGCGGCGTCGATGTGGACGTGTGCGCCCGGGAGATCGTGGCCGTGACCGGCCCGTCCGGATCGGGAAAGTCGACCCTGCTGCACGTGCTGGCCGGGGTGCTCGCCCCGGACGCGGGCACCGTCGACTACGGCGGGGTGCGGGTGACCGATCTGGACGAGGAGGGGCGATCCCGGCTGCGGCTGGCGGAGTTCGGCTTCGTCTTCCAGTACGGGCAACTGCTCCCCGACCTGTCCGCGGTCGACAACGTGACGATCCCGCTGCTGCTGACCGGGATCCGGCGGCGCGAGGCGCTGCGCCGGGCGGGCGAGTGGCTGGACCGGGTCGGGGTGGGCGACTGCGCCGCCCGGCTGCCGGCGGAGATGTCCGGCGGCCAGGCCCAGCGGGTGGCGGTGGCGCGGGCCCTGGCGACCGGGCCGGCAGTGCTGTTCGCCGACGAGCCGACCGGATCGCTGGACTCGCTGGCCGCGGAGACCGTGATGCTGGCGCTCACCGGCGCGGCCCGGGAGTCCGGCGCCACGGTCGTGCTGATCACCCACGACCCGAGGACGGCGGCGTACGCGGATCGTGAACTGACCGTCCGCGACGGCCGGGTAACGTTCGGCGGGCTGGTCGGATGACGCTGACGAGGCTGGCCTGGCTGGTGACGGCGGGCGGCCGGGGCGCGTGGGGCCGGCTGGCGGGGATGGCCGCGGGGATCGCGGTCGGGGTCGCGTTGCTGCTGATGCTGTGCGGGGCGTACGACGGACTGGCGTCCCGTGCCGAGCGGTCCACGTGGACGTCCCCGAACCACGGCGTCGACGCCGGGCGCCTGACCGGTCCCGCCACCGTGCCGCCGGCCGACGACGTGCTGCTGGTCTCCGTCGTGGAGGACACCTTCGCCGGACGGGCGATCACCCGGCTCGACGTGGCGTCGTCCCCCGGATCGACGGCCACCGTGCCCGGCATCGGGCGGCCACCGGCGATCGGCACCTACCACGCCTCCCCGGCCCTGGCCGCGCTCATCGACGGCCGGCCCGCCGACCAGCTGGGCGCCCGCTACGGCAGCCGGGCCGGGCTGATCGCGGACACCGCACTGGCCGGCCCGGACTCACTGGTCGTGGTGACCGGAACCGCGGTGGCCGATCTGGATCCGTCGCGGTCGAGCATCGGGTTCGGCGGCGAGCCGTACGGCGTCTGGTCGGTGACCGGGTTGCGCGGCACCGCCTTCCCGAGCACCGCCTACCGCACGGTCGCGATCATCGGAGCGATGGCGATTCTGCTTCCGGTGCTGATCCTGGTCGGTGTGGTGACCCGGCTCGGCGCCGCGGAGCGGGCCGGGCGGTTGGCGGCGCTGCGGCTGATCGGGGCGACACCCCGCCGGGTCGCGGACATCGCGGCGGTGGAGATCGGCGTGACGAGTTTCGCCGGCGCGGTCGCGGGCGTGGCCCTGGCGTGGCTGCTGGTGCCGGTGGCGGCCCGGGTCGACGTGGCCGACGGGCGGTTCTTCCCCGCCGATCTGACCGCCGGGCCGGTCACCACGGTCGCCGTAGTGCTGGGCGTGGTCGTGGTCGCCACCGCGGTGGCGTGGTGGCGGACTGCCCGGGCCGGGATCGGGCCACTCGGGGGCTCCCGATCCCGGCCCGAGCACCGTCCGTCCGCGATCGGTGTGCTCCCGCTGCTGGTGGGCGTGATGGAGATGGTCGCCGTGACCGTTCTCGCGATCGCCGGTTCGCCCCTGCCCGGCACGGACGTCCTGTTGATCCTGGGTTTCCTGCTGGTGGCGTTCGGGCTGCTGACGTCGGGGCCGGTCCTGACCTACTGGGTGGCGGGCTTGGGCGCCGGTCGTTCCCGTACCGCGGCGGGGGTGATCGCGATGAACTGGATCCGCCGCCATCCCCGCGCCACGTTCCGGTCGGTCAGCGGTCTGGTCGCGGCGCTGTTCATGGTGTCGGTGTTCGCCGCGGCCGTCACCACGGTCCGCGACGACCGGGTGTTCGCCCCGGTCGGGGATCGCATTCCGGAGTCCGCGCTGGTCACCAATCTCGGCACCCGGCCCGGCGAGGTCGCGCGGGCGTCCGCCGAGGCGGCCCGGGTGGCCGGGACCGCCGGGGTCACGGCGGCGGTGATCGGCAGTCACCATCCGGAGGAGGGTGTGGTCTTCACCGCGGGCGACGCCGTGCGGCTCGGGCTGACGGTCCCGGACGGTGCGGGTCACGTCCGGGTCGGCAACTCCTGGTTCGAGGGCGGGCCGCTCGACGTCGCGGCCACGGCGGCGGTGGACACCACACCGGCGATCCTGCTGGTCACCACCGACGGCTCGACGGCGTCGATCGAGCGGGCCCGGACCGCGGTCCTGGTCAGCGGGCTGCGCCTGGCCCTGCCCCCGACGACTCCCGCCGAGCGGCGCGTCTCCGGCCTGCAGAGCTGGGCTGACCGGTACGCCGGCCTGGCCGCCCTGGGCATCGTGGTGGCGACGGTGATCTCCGCGGTGTCGCTGGCCGTGTCCACGGTCGCCGCGATCCTGGACCGCAGGCGGGTGCTGGGGCTGCTCCGGCTGACGGGCATGCCGGTGTCCGCGATCCGGCGGGTGATCGTCGCCGAGGCCGCGTTGCCGCTGGCCACGGTGTTCGCCCTCTGTGTCGGGCTGGGTTTCCTGGTCGCCTGGTGCATCCTGGCCGGCCTGACCCAGGGCCGCCGGAGCGTCTCCTGGCCGGACCCGTCCTACTACGCGGCGCTGGGTACGAGTCTGCTGCTGGCCGCCGCCGCGGTGACCGCCACGTTCCGGACCGCCCGGACGAACACGGGTCTGGCTGCCACCCGCTTCGAGTGAGCCGCGCCGTGTCCGCGGACGTCCGCCGGCTCGCGGAGAGCCGGTGGTGTCAGGAGACGGCCTCCAGGTCGAGGATGAAACGGGAACCGCCGGCCGGGTTGGGCTCGTGGTGGACGTCGCCGTGGTTGGCCCTGGCCAGGCCGCGGACGATGTAGAGGCCGAGGCCGGTGCCCTTGACGTCGGTGGCGTCCCGGTCGGCGCGGGTGAGCCGGTCGAACAGGCGGTCCCGGAAGTTCTCCGGCACGCCGGGACCACGGTCCTCGACGGTGACGTGCACCCGGCGGTCGCTGCGGGTGATCCGTACCGCGGTGGCGCCACCGCCGTACTTGGCCGCGTTGGACAGCAGGTTCACCAGGATCTGCTGCAGGTGGCCGGGGGCGAACAGGACCGGGGCGTCGTCGCCGTGCACGGGCGGGCCGTCCGACGTGAGGAAGGACGACAGGGCGGTCTCGATCTGGGCGCGCAGCGACAGCTCCCGGCGGTCGGCGCGGATGCTGCCGGCGTCGATGGTGACCATCGCCAGCACTTCACGGACGATGTCGTCGAGCCGCGCCGCCTGCCGGCCGATCGCGTCGACGGCCCGGCCCCGGCGGCTGTCGTCGAGGCGCGCCCAATCGTCGGCGAGGATCTCCGCGTGGCCTTTGATGGTGGTGAGCGGGTTGCCGATCTCGTGCCCGAGCATCCCGATGATGTCGAGTTTCAGCTGGTTGGCCGCCTCGAGTTCGGTGTTGCGTTCGGCGAGCGCGGTGGCGGCGTTGTCGCGGGCCCGTTCCGCGGCGCGGCGGCCGCTGATGTCGGTCACCACGCCGATCAGGTGTTTGGGCCGGCCGGTGTCGTCGCGGACCAGGGAGACGGTGGCCTCGACGTCGACCCGGTGGCCGTCGGCGTGCCACAGGCGGCCCTCCCGGGTGTATGAGTCGGCGTCCCCGGCGAACAGCCCGGCCAGCAGGTGCCGGTTCTCGGCGACCTCCTCCGGGTCGAGCAGTTCCGCCTCGGGCCGGCCGGTGAGGTGTTCGACGGTGTGGCCGAGCATCCGGGCGTAGGCGCGGTTGACCGCGGTGAGGGTGCCGTCGAGGGCGCGGATCACCTGCCCGGCGGCCGAGTTGTCGAACTGGGCGCGCAGCCGCTGCTCACTGTCGGCGAGCGCGATCTCGGCGGCGCGTGCGGCGGTCACATCGGTGTTGATCTCCAGGACCTGCACCGGTTCGTGGTGGCCGTCGGCACCCGGTTCGGGCTGGTGCAGGACCTGGCGGCTCATCACGGTGAGCAGGCGGCCGTCCGCGGTGACATGCTGGAGCCGGCCCTCCCAGCGGCCGTCGTGTTCGAGGCGTTCGCGCTGCCCGGCGGCCGTGCCGTGAGCGGGGTACACGGTGGCGAACAGACGGTCGGCGGCCCTGCCGGTGGCGGCGGTGAGCGGCCATCCGTACAACTCGGTGGCGCGGGCGTTCCACCAGCGGATCGTCCCGTCGAGGTCGCGCACGATGACGGCGGCCGGGATCAGTTCCAGCAGCCGGGCATGGCGGCGCAGTTCGGCGTCGGCGGCGCGGCGGGCGGTGATGTCCTCGATCTGGTTCACCACGTACCGGGCGTCGCCGTGCTCGTCGCGGACGACCGAGGCACGTACCGCGACCCAGATGGTGCGGCCGTCGCGGTGCCGGTAGCGGCGTTCGGCGCTGACCGTGTCGATCTCCCCGTCGCGCAGCCGGCGGATGAAGTCGGCGGTGCCGGCCACGTCGTCGGGGTGCTGGAGGTCGGCGTACGTCATCCGGCTCAGCTCCTCCGACGAGTAACCGGTGATCGCCGACATGGCCGCGTTGGCGTGCAGGTACCGGCCCAGTTCGCCGGGTTTGAGGCTGGACAGGGTGAGCCCGACCGGGCTGTTGTCGAAGGTGAGCCGGAACCGGTTCTCGCTGACCGCCAGCTCGGCCAGTGCCCGGGCGGTGTGCGCGGCGTCGTCGGCGTGCCGCAGCGCCCCGGTGAGGGCGTCGGCCAGCAGGGTCAGCAGCTGCTCGTCACCGTCGTCGAACGCGCCGGGCCGGCCGCCAGCGACCAGCAGTGCCCCGAACACGGTCCCGGCCGGGCTGCGCAGTGGCGCCACCACCAGCGAGCGCATGCCGATCGTGCGGGACAGGGTGTGGTCGGCGCGCGGGTCGGTGGCGGTGTCGTCGCAGCGTACGGTGGTGCCGGTGGCCGTCGCGGCACCGATGACGGTGCCGGAGAGGGCGACGGCGGGCACCTCACGGCCGGCGAACGCGCCGGTGCCCGCGACCATCCGCATGGTGCGGCCGTCGGGGTCGATCAGATGCACCGACGCGGCTTCGCCGGTCGAGATCACCTCGAGCGTACGGTCGGCGATGAGCCGTAACACCGCGTCCCGGTCGGCGGCCACCGTGGTGATCTCCCGTTGCACCCGGATCGTGGTGCGCAGCCGGTCGGTCTCGCGGGCGGCGGACTGCTCGGCGACGATCGCGTCGGTGACGTCCCGCCCGGTCACCATGATCACCTGCTGGTCCGCGACGACCCGGCGCGACCAGTGCACCCACCGGTATCCGCCGTCCCCGGTCCGGCAGCGGAACGTGCCCTCCGCGGGGGCCGCGCCGGCCGGGGCGTCGTCCGGGTGCCGCAGCGCGGCGAGGGTCGTCCCGGTCAGTTCGTCCTCGCCCCAGCCGAGCGTCCGCTGCCAGGCCGCGTTGACGCGCAACACCGTCCCGTCGAGATCGGTCAGGGCCAGCAGGTCCGGGCTCGCGGTGATCATCACGTCGAGCAGGTCCTGGCTGTGCCGCCCCGCGGTCACGTCGACGATCTGCGCCAGGAACCGCACCGGCACCCCGGACTCGGCGGTCAGCACGGTGACCGTGACCAGGCAGTGGAGCACCTGCCCGTCCTTGCGCAGCAGCCGCCGCGACACCTGCCGGCCGGCCCGGGACGCCAGGTCGTCGGGTACGGCGCCGTCGGTGTCCCGGTCGCCGGGGTGGGTGACGCCCGACAGGGTCAGCCCGGCCAGTTCGTCGCCGGTGTACCCGAGCAGCGCGGACACCGCCGGGTTGACGCGGGTCCAGCGGCCGTCCTCGTCGAGGACCGCCATGCCGATCGGGGACGCCTCGACCAGCGACCGGAACCAGGCCTCACTGTCGGCCAGCGCCTGCCGGCTGCTGCTGTCGACGACCTCGGCGATCAGGAACGCCGCCCCGGACCGGTCGTGGGCCAGGAAGTTGCGGCTGGAGATCCACACCCGGGAGCCGTCCCGGCGCACCAGCACCCGCTCGACCACGGCTTCCTGGATCCGGCCCTCGATCATGCCCTCGAACACGTCGCCGACCCCGGCCCGGTCCTCCGGGGCGACCACGATCTGCGAGGACCGCCCGATCAGCTCCTGCCGGTCGTAGCCGAGCAGATCGCCGAACGCCTGGTTGGCGGCGACGAACCGGCCGACCTCGCCCTCGGCCAGGGTGAGCACCACCTTCGGCACCGGGCTGGCGGTGAACGCGCCCACCAGCAGCTCCAACGGCTGGCCGTCGACGCGTTCGAGGATCCCGACATGCACAAGCTCACGATCGGCCGGGTCGCCCGGATCGTGAGGGGCCGGTCACCAGCGCACCGGTACCTCCTCGAGGCCGCCGACCAGCAGGCCCCGGCGCTGCCGCAGCTCCTCCACCCCGACCGCCAGCTCCAGGGTCGGCAGACGCTCCAGCAGCACGCTCAGCACGGTGCGCAGTTCCACGCGGGCCAGCGACTGACCGAGGCAGGAGTGCGGGCCGGCGCCGAAGGTCAGGTGCGGATTGGGGGAGCGGGCCAGGTCCATCTCGCCGGGGTCGGTGAAGACACGCTCGTCACGGTTGGCCGACGGCATCGCCGACAGTACGGTCGTGCCCGCCTCGACCACCGTGCCGGCGATCTCGACGCGCTCGGTGACCAGGCGGTGCGTACCGAATCCGAGGTTGGCGTCGAACCGCAGGACCTCCTCGACGGCGGTCGGCACCAGGCCGGGGTCGGCGAGCAGGCGTTCCCACCGCTCGCGCCGGGCCAGCAGCATGGCCGCCATCCTGCCGATCATGTTGGCGGTGGTCTCGTGGCCGGCGACGAGCAGCGCCTGCCCGGTGAAGACCAGTTCCGGCTCGGACAGCCGGCCGTCCTCGGCGTCGACGACCGTGACGAGCTCGGAGAGCAGGTCGTCACCCGGGTGCGCCCGTTTGGCCGCGACATGGGCCTGCATGTACGCCCACAGCTCCTGCCCGGACCGCCAGGTCTCCTCGGCGGTGAACCGGGTGATGTTGAGGAACCGGTCCGACCAGTGGGCGAACCGGTCCCGGTCGGACGCCGGCACCCCGAGCAGGTCGCAGATCACGTAGACCGGCAGCGGGAAGCCGAGCGCGGTCCGCAGATCGGCCGGCGCCCCGTGGGCGATCATGTCGTCGACGAGCTGATGCGCGATGCGGGTGATGCCCGGTTGCAGGGCGGTCATCCGCCTGGCGGTGAAGGACCGGGTCAGCAGGCGCCGCCAGCGCTGGTGCCGGGCCTCCTCGTTGAGGAACGCCGGCCCGGTACCCATGGCGTTGCCGCCGGCCGGGGTGTTGCGGATGAAGCGGCGGTCGGTGATCGTCGTCCGGACGTCGTCGTAGCGGGTCAGCAGCAGGGCGTCGGTGCCGGCCGGGGTGCGCACATGGGCCACCGGGCAGCTCGCGCGCAGCTCCTGCCACTCCGCGGGCGGGTCCACCGCGGTCGGGGGTGTGAACGGGTAATCGAGCACGTTCTCCTGATCCGGCATGCCGTCTCCTCGAGTAAACGTCTGATTACTTGGTAGCGTACGGGCGGGACGACGAGGCAGCAAACGGTCGAAACGGTCACCGGGAGGTTCTGTGCGGATCGCCGCCGACGAGGACAAATGCATCGGTGCTGGTCAATGCGCTCTGACCGCACCCCACGTCTTCGACCAGCGCGACGACGACGGTGTTGTGGTCGTGCTGGTCGAGTTCCCGGCCGAGCCGGACCGTGCGGCCGCCCGCGCTGCCGCCGCCGGCTGCCCCGTCGCCGCCATCACGGTGACCGCCGGCTGACCCGGTGCTCCACCGCGCCAACCGCCAACCGCCGACCGCCGGGGCCGCCGCCGACGACCTCTATGGGCCCGGGACAAACCGCCTGCCGGTACCCAGTACGGTCGAGGGGTGACGAACGCCGCCGATTCCCGTAAACGCGGTCCACGAGGCTCGTACGTCGCCGGTCGTGAAGCCCAGCGGGCCATCCTGGACGCCGCGCGCGACGTCTTCGCCGAACATGGTTACCGCGGTGGTGTCCTGCGCGACGTCGCCGACCGTGCCGGCGTCAGCGCCGCCAACATCATCCACCACTTCGGCTCCAAGGAAGGCCTGCTGGTGGCCCTTCTCGAGGAGCGCGACCTCGGCAACAGCCACGAGTTGCAGGCGACCTCGTCCGGCTTCGTCGCCGGCCTCCGCGACCTCGTCCGCCGCAACGCGGCGGACCGCGGCATGGTCCACCTCTTCACGACCCTCGCCGCCGAGGCGACCGCTTCCGGTCATCCCGCCCACAAATTCTTCCGTACGCGGTACGACGAGATCCGCCGAGCCGCCACCGAAGGCGTCGTGACCGCCCGCGACCAGGGCACCCTTCCACCGGGCCCACCCGCCGCCGACGTGGCCGCCGCCCTGCTCGCGGTGATGGACGGCCTACAGACCCAGTGGCTGCTCGACCCCGATTTCGACATGGTGGCCGCTTTCGACGCCCACCTGACCGCCATCGGCGCACCGCCCGCGCCGGAATCCGGAACACCCTGACCGCCCGGGCGCTGTTGATCACCGGCGTCGTCGGTGCCGGCAAGACGACGATCGCCGGGGCGGCCGCCGACCTGCTCCAGGCCCGGCAGGTCGCGCACGCCGTGATCGACGTCGACTGGCTGCGCCGATGCCGGCCCAGCCCGCCAGACGACCCGTTCCACGTCGCGCTCACCCTGCGCAACCTGGCCGCGGTCAGCCGCAACTTCCGGGAGGCGGGCGCCGGGCGCCTGATCCTGGCCGGCGTCATCGAGAGCCGCTCGGAACGCGACGCCTACCAGGAGGCCATCGGCATTCCCCTGGCCGTCTGCCGCCTGCACGCCGACCGGGCCACGATCCGCAGCCGGCTGACCGCCCGGCTGGGCGCCGATTCCCCGGAACTGTCCTGGTTCCTCGATCGGGCCGCCACCCTGGACCAGATCCTCACCACCGCCGATCTCGCCGACACCGTCGTGGACGCCGGCCGCCCGATCACCGAGGTCGCCGCGGACGTCCTCACCGCGACCGGCTGGGACCGCTGACCCGGTGCGGCGGTTTCGGTGGCCGTGGTCGGCGTGGCCTGGGACCGCTGACCCGGTGCGGCGGTTTCGGTGGCCGTGGTCGGCGTGGCCTGGGACCGCTGACCCGATGCGGCGGATTCGGCGGTCATGGTCGGCGTCGGCGGGCCTGGGTCTGCTGATCCGGTGTGACGGGTTCGGCAGTCATGGTTGGTGTCGGCGGGCCTGGGTCTGCTGATCCGGTGTGACGGGTTCGGTGGTCGTGAACGGCGTCGGCGGGGCCTTGGTCTGCTGATTCGGCGTGGCGGGTTGGGTGGTCGTGGTCGGGCGTCGGCGGGGAAGAAACTGCCGCGCCCGCGTGGGCGACGCCCTGCCGCCCGGCTACGGCGAGGTGAAAGGAAAGGGCATTCCGGTGCCGTGGTGGCAGCCGCCGCTACCGGAGTGTTCGCGGTCGTGGGCCGTCGGACGCGGTCAGGCTCCGGCCGGGCGGGTGATCTCCCACTCCTGCGTCTGAGCGGCGCCGGCCGGGCGCAGCGTCAGACGGAACCGGGCAAGGTCGATGCCCTCCGCCACTTCGAACAGGACGTGGCGCAGGCAGGACGCCGACGCATCGAGGAGCGAGGGGGCGTAGGGCTCCCATCTCGTGGTCATGTCGGCGTCGACCCGGTGCTCGTTGCCGTCCGTGTCGATGAGCCAGGCGCGGTCGGCGACGTCGTTCAGGAAGGGGACCGAACCGACGTTCTCCACCTGGACCAGCACCAGGACCGCCCGTCGGCCCGGCGTGTCGGTGGGGAAGTACGTGGGGTCCTCGACCGATGCGATCGAGAGCTGCATCGCCGTGCCGGCGGAACCCTTCATGATCACCACGCCGTCCTCCGGGACCACGTCACCGACGGGTACCGCGTCCGCCCGGATCCCCGTCGGCAGCCAGGCCCGGACCGTTGCCGTTGGCGCCGGGGCGGCCGGAGCGAAGTCGAAGGCCGGCGCAGACGTCCGGACCGGCGAGGCCGACGACGTGACGGTGCTCCCCGACCCTGTGGGCTCGTCGACCGGCCGGTCGACGCTGACGGCCACGAGCCCGAGACCGGCGGCGAGCGCGGCCGCGGTAGACAGGGCGATGCAGATCCGCCGCCCACGGGTCGACCCTGACGGCTCCGGTTCCGAAGCGGCCGCCGGAGCCGTCAGTGCCGGTGGAGAAAGCGGCCGAGTCGTCAGCGCTGGTGGAGGAGGTTGCCGAGCTGTCAACGCCGGTGGAGAAGGTTGCGCGGCTGTCAGCGCCGGTGAGGAAGCTGGCGGTCTCGTCTGTGCTGGTGCAGGAAGTCGCGGCGCTGTCAGTGCCGGTGGGGGAGGCGGCGGACCCGCCAGTGTCGATGGCGAGGGGGCGGCCGGGCCGGCCCCGATCCGACCGCGGCGGCTGATGCGGGCGCCGGCGATTGCTCCGGCAGCCGCCACAGCGGTCACCGCAGTGATCGCCAACCAGCGGGAATGTCGGCGGGGGAGGGGCGGTGGCGCGGTCACGGGCCCGAGCATCGGCCGCCGGGGTGACCATCTGAGCGAACCATCAGAGGGCTTTCGGAGTGAGGGCTGCCCCGTCCTCCCCCGTTCTCTGGGATTCCGGCATACCGTCATCGCGGAACAGATCGAGGAACAAGCCGCAGACCTCAACGCGAACGGTCTCCAGCGCCGAGGCCCCTGCCTGTAGCTTTTGCGGCGGCGTCGGTCGCCCGGTCACTCCCGGCAGGGCGGAGCGGGGGTGGGATCCGCTCGATCCACCGGCCGTGGACCGAACCGAGCGGCGTGCCGAACCGACCCACACTTGCCGAGTGGCAGCGACAACGCCATCACACACAACGCGATCGTGGGACCCGGTCGTCGTGAAGACGATGACGGACGCTCACGCAGAGCCGATCGCGCGACCCCACCACGGCTATACCGACGATCAGCGCCCACGATCGCTGATCGTGCGCCGCGGTCTTCGCTCAGAGCCCGTCAGACCCTGACACCGAAGGCTCTCGGACGGTCGGCGACGCTGGTAGGGGTCCAGGGCATCGCCGGCAGGGATCCAGGAAATGGGCGGTAGGGGTCTAGAGCATCGTCGGTGGGGGAGGCCATCAGTGGCGGGATGCTCGGCGGGGGCGGGGACCGGCCCGCCCGTCGGGAGAGACGAACCGGGAGGCGCGGCATGGGCGTGCCGGGCGGCCCAGGCAGCCGCGGCCACCGACAACCGCCGTGGTGACCGCCGCGAGCGTTGGCCAGCAGTTTGGTTCGGGTGGGAGGGGCACCGTCACGGGCGCGGGGATCGGTTGGCGGTGACGGACTGGGAGAGCCGGATATCGGCAAGTGGGAGGGGCACCGTCACGGGCGCGGGGATCGGTTGGCGGTGACGGACTGGGAGAGCCGGATATCGGCAAGTGGGAGCGGCGCCGTCACGGTCGGGGGCGTCGGCCGGGCGGTGACGAGCTGGGGGAGTCGGCTATCGGCGGGTCGGAGGGCGCCGTCGCGGTCGGGGGCGTCGGCCGGGCGGTGATGACCTGGGGGAGTCGGCTATCGGCGGGTGGGAGGGGTGCCGTCACGGGCGCGGGCGCGGGCGTCGGCCGCGGGGGTGACGACCGGAGAGAGCCGGCTACCGGTCGGCAACCCCGAGGAGGGGGCGCAGGACGTCGTCGACGACGTGGATCACCCAGGGCTGGTCGAGGGGTTCGCCGGAGAGCAGCAGCCGGTGCCAGAGCAGGGCCTTGCCGACCTCGACGAGCGTGGTGGCGTCGGCGGAGGCGGCCAGCTCGCCGCGGGCCACGGCGCGGTCGAGGACGGCCGCGGTCTCGGTCACGCCGGTCGACAGGACGTGTTCGTGCAGGAGACGGCCCAGGGACGGGTCGGCGCGGATGGCCGCGAGGAGGCTCAGCACGATCGGCTGTTTGCGCTCGTAGACGCGGCAGAACCCGGTCATCGCGGCGATCAGGTCGCCGCGCAGGGAGCCCGTGTCCGGCAGCGGTGGGTGGTCGATCATCAGGCCGTGCAGGGCGGCGGCGACCATGTCGGGTTTGCCGGACCAGCGGCGGTAGATGGTGGCCTTGCTGGCCCGGGCGCGGCGGGCCACCTCGTCGATCGACATCCGGTCGTAGCCGACCTCGGCCAGCAGCTCCCGGATGGCGTCGAGGATGGCCGTCTCGCGGGCCGGGTCCAGCCGGTGCTGGGTGGCCGGTGACTGTGGCATCCCCGGCCTCCCGCAGAAGAACGACAAAAGATCACTGAGCGCTGGTGAAAGTACCGTATCGCACTCCCGTCAGCTCCTCGGAGATCGCCCACAGCCGCTCGGCGACGGCCTGGTCACGGCCGGCCGGCGACACCTCGATCCGGGCCGGAGCGCCGCGCCGTTCACCGATGCCGTCCGGTCCGTACGCCTCCCCGGTCCGGCCCTCGACCGCCGCCCGCAGGATGGGCCGGGCGCCGTCGGCGGCGGACTGCGCCGACAGGCGGGCGAGCCTGATGAGCACGTCACGTACCCGATCGCCGGTACGGGCCAGGTCGGTGTGCGCGACGCCGGGGTGCGCGAGGACGCTGGTCAGCCCGGTACGCCGCCCGAGTTCCAGCCCGAACAGCACGTTGGCGAGTTTGGACTGGCAGTAGGCGCCGAACTGCCGGTAGCGGCGCTCGCCCATCAGGTCGTCGAAGTCGATGCGGCCGCGCCGATGCAGTCCGCTGGTGACGGTGACGACCCGGCCGCCGTCGCTCGCCTCGAGGGCGGGCAGCAGCAGGCCGGTGAGCGCGAAGTGGCCCAGGTGGTTGACCCCGAACTGGCGCTCGAACCCGTCGGTCGTCAGTTCCCGCCGGGGGACGGCCATCACCCCGGCGTTGTTGATCAGGAGGTCGAGTCGCCCGTACCGCTGGAGGAAGTCGTGCGCGAAGCGCCGCACCGAGGTGAGGTCGCCGAGGTCCAGGGGCTGCCAGACCGCGCCGATCCGGGTGGCCGCGGCTTCGCCGCGCTCCCGTCCGCGGGCCGCGATGATCACCTGGTTGCCCTGTCTCGCCAGGTCGAGTGCCGTGTGATAGCCGATGCCGCCGGATGCGCCGGTAACGATGATGACTGACATGTACGGTACGGTACCGTACACCTTCAAGCTGCGACGGGCCGGAAGTCGCGGCCGGCGCCCGATCAGACCTGCCGTCGACCTCGTCGAGCAGCAGACTGATCGGGAACCCGCTGGTAGGCCCTTGGGGGATGACCTTCGGCTACGCGACCGACAGTCCTGGGTGATCCGACATTCGCGGCGCGTGGTCGATCCGGTGGGCCAGTTCGGCGACGGTCGGGTTGTCGAAGACGGTTCGTACGGTGAGCGCGACGCCGAAGCGGGTGCGGATCCGCGACACCATGCGGGCGGCCTGCAGCGACTGTCCACCCAGGTCGAAGAAGTCGTCGTCGCGGGTCACACCGGCCTGGGTGAGCAGCTCGCTCCAGATCTCGGCGAGGGCCGCCTCCGTGCCGGTGTGCGGGCCGGTGGGCGTACCGGACGGGGTGGTCGTGCCGGTGGCCAGGGCGGTCAGTGCCGTGCGGTCGACCTTGCCGTTGGGGGTCAGCGGGAGGGCGCCGACAGTCACGAAGCGGTCCGGCATCAAATGTTCGGGCAGGTGCTCGCGAAGACGCAGGCGCAGACCGGTGACCAGGTCGGCATCCGTCCCGGCCGGCACCACGCATGCGATCAGGGTGGCGTCGTCGGTGCCGGATCCGGCCAGTGTCACGGCGGCGTCCTTGACCAGCGGGTCGCGGCGCAGCACGTCCTCGATCTCGGCGGGCTCCACCCGGAAGCCGCGCTTCTTGAACTGGTGGTCGGCGCGGCCGAGGAACTCGATGGCACCGTCGGGCCGGTACGTCGCCAGGTCGCCGGTGGCGTAGAGCCGCTGGCCGTACGCCCAGGGGTCGGGAATGAACCGCTCCGCGGTCAGCGCCGGGTCACCCAGGTAACCGCGGCTCACGCCGGGGCCACCGGCGTACAGGAACCCGGGTACACCGACGGGGACCGGCCGGTAGCGGTCGTCGAGGATCTCGACGCGGGTGCCGGAGATGGGCCGGCCGATCGGGATCCGCGGCCGGGTGGTGTCGGCCAGGGTCACGGTGTGGCAGGTGGTGAACGTGGTGACCTCGGTCGGGCCGTAGCCGTTGATCAGCCGGCAGTCCGGTGCCTGTTGCAGGAAGCGCCGGGCCCGTTGCGGTGACATGACGTCGCCGCCGGTGAGGAGCTGGCGCAGCCCGAGCAGGCCGTTGAGACATTCGTCGACCATGACGTTGAACAGCCCGGCGGTGAGCCATGCGGTGGTCACCCGTTCGCGGTGCAGCAGGCCGGCGAGCTCGGCCGGGGACAGGGCGCCGGGTGGGGCGATCACGAGCCGTCCACCGTTGGCCAGGGCACCCCACATCTCGAAGGTGGACGCGTCGAACGACACCGTGGACAGCTGGGCGATCACCTCATCGGGGCCGAGGTGTACGTAGTCGGGGTCGTCGACGAGCCGGACGATGCCGGCGTGCCGGACCGCCACCCCCTTCGGAACCCCGGTGGAGCCGGACGTGAACATCAGATAGGCGACGTCGTCGGGGTGCACGTGCGCGGCGGGCGCGGCCGGGCCGGGCCGGTCCTCGACGTCCAGGACGGTGCCGTCGTAGCCGTCGAGCGGGCCGTGGGCCAGCAGCGTCCGGGCACCGGCCACCTCGATCATCGCGGTCAGCCGCGCGGCCGGGTAACCCGGATCCAGCGGTACGTAGCAGCCGCCCGCCTTGAGGATGCCGAGGACGGCGACGACGAAGTCGACGGAACGTTCCAGCAGCACCCCCACCGCCTCGTCGCGGCGTACCCCGGTGGCGTGCAGGCGCCCGGCGAGCCGGCCGGCGCGGGCGTCCAGTTCGCCGTAGGTGACGTCGGTGCCGTCGCAGGTGACGGCGACGCGGTCGGGTGTCGCGAGAGCGTGCCCGGCGAACAGCTCGTGGACGCAGAGGTCGATGCAGCGTGCCTCGGCGGCCCGGATCGGTGAACGGTCGAGCATGTCAGGGGCACCCTTCGGGCAGGTCGGTGATGACGTCGCGGATCAGGAGGTCCCAGGCCGGCAGGTCGCCGACCGGGTCGTCGTCGAGTTGGGGCCACAGGGCGGCGAGGCGCCGCCGCGACGAACGGCAGGACAGGTCGGCCAGCGTCTGCGCCGCCGGATCGTCGCCGCACTGGTCGGCCCGGGCCAGGACGATCGACATGCTCAGCAGTTCGCCGCCGATGGCGCCGAGCACGGTCGTGCGGCGCTGTGAGGAGGCCGGCCGGGCGCCCGCGGCCGCCAGGTCGGCGGCCTGCCGGTGCAGGTGGGTGAGGTGGGCGCGGCAGGAGGGGGAGAGGCCGGCGGCTTCCGGGACGGGCCGGGCCACACCGGGGACGATGTCGCTCAGAGCGGTCTCCGCGGACCAGCGGTCGATCATGAAGTCGACACCACCGGCCACCCGCAGGGCGCGGGCGTCGCGGAAGAACCGTTCGACCGGCAGCGGCGGCACCCCTCGGCGCCGCTTGCTGGCCGCGGTCTCGTACCCCTCGCCGCCGAGCAGGGACACCGTCCGGTCGACCGCCCGCCAGCAGGCCAGCGACGTGATGTTCTTGGCGGCGGTGAGCTCCGGCGCGGACGGGTGGTGCAGCACCCACAGCATCACGCTGTCGATGGTGTAGACGTCCGCGGCGGTCTGCGCGATGCGGTGCCGGATCTCCTCGTACGTGTCCAGGGGGCGCCCGTCGATCACCCGGCGCCCGGCGAACTCGCGGGACCAGTGCAGGCTGAGCCGGGCGACGGCCAGCGACGGCGGCCCGATCACCAGGATGCGGCCGAGCGCGGCCAGCTGACCCAGGTCGGTCGCCGCGGCCGGTTCGCCGGGGCGCATCCGCCAGCCCTCCTCGTTCTCGTCCATTAGCGCGTGCGCCGGCACCCGGACCCGGTGCAGACCGAGACGGCCGATCTCGGCACCCTTGAGCCCCATGAACTCGTGCCGCCCCAGCACCTCGAATCCGGGGCTGTCGCTCTCCACGAACAGCAGCCGCACCTCGTCACCGACGGTGGCGGACACGTCCATCAGCCCGGCGATCGCCGCGTTGCCGATGAAGACCTTCTCGCCGGTGATCTCGTAGAACTTGCCGTCGTCGACCGGGACGGCGGTGGTGGCGCGGTGCTCGTTGGCCGTACCGGTGGGTTCGGCGTCGGCGCCGCCCGACACCACGCCCGCACGGACCCGGGCGCTGATCAGGTCCTTGAGCGGTCCGTCGGGCAGCAGCGGCAGGTAGGAGCCGGAGCCGAAACCGTTGGTGATGGCCAGGCTGTAGGCCACCGGCGAGGACCAGCTCGCGCCGGCCTGCAACACCCGGAAGGCGTTGTACGCCGACAGTCCCAGCCCGCCCAGCTCCACGTCGATCATGAGCTGGAGGAATCCGCCGTCCCGCAGCGCCCCGGTCAGCCCGTCCGGGAGCCGGCCGGCCGACTCCACCTGCTCGGGGTCGACGTGCTCGCGCAGCAGCCGGGTCAGGGCCGCGATGACGGTGTCGCCCCGCTCCCGGTCAGCCGGCGACTGCTCGGGAAACGGGTGCAGCGGCTCCCACGGGACGCTGCCGCGGTACAGCTGGTGCAGCGGACCGGGTGAGGACGGTGCCGAGGTGGTCGAAGAAGGCATCGGGGTGCTCCCGGAAGTAGAAGTGGTCACCGGGGAAGAGACGCAGATCGAAGGCGCCGGTGGTGTACGACCGCCAGGCGCGCAGCCCGTCGTGTGGTTCGTCGTCGTCGCGCCCGCCGAGCACGGTGATCGGGCAGTCCAGCGGCTCCGCCGGAACCGGCCGGTAACCGCTGACGATCGCCAGGTCGGCGCGGAGCCCGGTGAGCAGCAGCGTGCTCAGTTCGGGGTCCTCGTGCAGGGGTGCCGGCACCGGCCCGTAGAGCCGTTCGATCTCGGCGAGCAGCTGCGGACCGTCCAGTTCGCTCATCGACGGCCGGTGCGGCAGGGCGTGCGGGGCGGCCGTGCCGGAGAGCACCAGCGCCTCCGGTCCGGGCAGCCCGCGGTCCCGCAGTTCCCGGGCGGTCTCGTACGCGACGAGCGCCCCGAGGCTGTGCCCGAACAGGACGTACGGTGCGGCGAACCCGACATTGCCGATCAGTGCCCCGACCAGGCCGGCCATCCGCGTGAACGGCTCCTCGGACAGGCGGCTGCCCCGCCCCGGCAGCTGCACGGCCCGGACGTCGTGGTCGCGCAGCCGTGCCCCCCAGCGCAGGTACTCGCCGGGCGAGCCGCCGCTGTGCGGGAAGCAGTACATCCGGGTGACGGCGGGCGTACGCCGCGGGCGCGACAGCACCCACCGGGGGACGGAGGCCGTCACGACGCCACCACCGTCATCCGGGCCAGCTCCGCGGCGAGCCCGGCCACGGTCGGCGCCTCGAAGACGTTGCGCACGGTCAGCTGGGCCCCGGTGGTGTCCCGGACCAGCCGGCAGTACTGGGCGGCGACCAGCGAGTCCCCGCCGAGGTCGAAGAAGTTGTCGTGCCGGCCCACGTCGTCGAGCCCGAGCACCTCGCCGAACGCGGCCGCCACCGCCTCCTCCAGCTCACCGGCCGGCGCCTCGTAGTCCTGGTCGAGCTCGGGCGGGGTCTCGTCCACCGGCGCGAACCCGGTGCCGCCCTGGCCGGGCAGCCGGAACCGCTGCCGTTCGAACGGGTAGGCGGGCAGTTCCACCCGGCGGCGCGGCTCGCCAGCGTGCACCCCGGCCCAGTCGACCGGGACACCCTGCTGCCACAGCCGCCCGAGCGCGGACATCATGGTCAGGCCGCCCCCACCGGCGTCGTCGGCGGCATGCGGCAGACTCGCCACGACCGGCCGGTCCGGGCCGCACCCGGGGTGCCGGCGGGCCAGTCCGGCGAGGGTCCGGCCGGGACCGATCTCCAGCAGCGCGTGTTCCCCGGCGGCGAACAGCGTCCGCAGCGCCGCGTCGAACTGGACGGTGTGCCGCAGATGGCCGCTCCAGTAGGACGGCGTACCCGCCTGCGCGGCCGTGACGGGCTGCCCGGTGCGGTCGGAGATCCACGGCAGCGCCGGCGGGTGCAGCGGGACACCGGCGACGAGCCGTTCGAACTCCGGCAGGGCCGGCTCGACGAGCGGGGAGTGCGCGGCCGCGCTGATGTGCAGCAGCCGTGCCTCGACGTCGCGTCCGGCGAGCGCCGCCTGCACGGCCGCGATCCGCGCGGCGGGCCCGGTCACCACGCACTGCCGGGGACCGTTGACGGCCGCGATCGCCACGCCGTCGTCCAGGATCGGCAGCAGCTCCCCGGCGGGCAGGGACACCGCGAGCATCGCGCCGCTGGGCAGCTCACCCAGGATCCGGCCGCGGTGCAGCACCAGGGCGAGCGCGTCGGCGACGTCGAGGGTCCCGGCCACGGTCGCCGCCGCGTACGCGCCCAGGCTGTGGCCGAGGACCAGCGCGGGTTCGACACCCCAGGACCGCCACAGCGTCGCGAGGGCGTACTGGACGGTGAAGACGGCGGCCTGGCCGCCCAGCATCCCGGCCATCCGGGTGGCCGCCTCGTCGTGCCCGCCGGCCCGCGGGTAGAGCATCGTGCGCAGGTCGAAGCCGAGCTGCGCCCCGGCCAGCCGGGAGCACCGGTCCACCGCGGCCCGGAACACCGGCTCGTGCCGGTACAGATCCCGGCCCATGTCGACGTACTGGCCGCCCTGGCCGGGGAAGAGGAACGCCACCGGGCGCGGACGGTCCGGGCTCCGGGTCGCCGACGTGCCGTCACCGGTGAGCGCCGTACCGGCCTGCCGGGCGTCGGCGGCCACCACGAAACCGCGGTGACCGAAGGCCGACCGGCCGGTCTGCAAGGTCCACGCGACGTCGGCCGGCGCGAGATCACCGTCGGCGAGTGCGGCGGCCAGCCGGTCGGCCGACGAGCGGAGAGCGGTGGCGGTACGCGCGGACAGCGGCAGCAGATGATAGGGCCGTCCCGCCTCCCGCGGCGGCGTGGCGGGCGCCTCCTCCAGCACCACGTGCGCGTTGGTGCCGCCGATGCCCAGCGAGTTGACCGCCGCCCGCCGTGGTCGCGCCGACCGTGGCCACGACCGCGCGCGGGCACTCACCCGGAACGGCGTGCGGTCCAGGTCGAGCGCCGGGTTCGGCTCCCGGAAGTGCAGGGTGCCGGGGATGACCTCGTGGCGCAGCGCGAGCACCGCCTTGATCAGGCCGAGCACCCCCGACGCCGCGTCGGTGTGCCCGAGGTTCGCCTTCACCGACCCCAGAGCGACCGACCCCCGGGGTACGGCGTACGCCTTCGCCAGCGCACGCACCTCGATCGGGTCGCCCACCGGTGTGCCGGTGCCATGCGCCTCGACGTAGCCGACGTCGGCGGCGTCGACACCCGCGACGGACAGCGCCAGGCGTGCCGCGGCGGCCTGCCCGTCGACGCTCGGCGCGGTGAACCCCGCCTTGGCCGAACCGTCGTTGTTGACCGCCGAGCCGCGGATGACGGCCCGGATGTCGTCACCGTCGAGCACCGCCTCGTCGTAGCGTTTGAGCACCACGACACCGGCGCCGTCACTGGCCACCGTGCCGCCCGCCGCCGCGTCGAAGGCCCGGCAGTGGCCGTCGCGCGACAGCACCCCGTCGTCGCTGAACTCGTCGACCGGATGCGGCACCCGCAACGTCACCCCGCCGGCCAGGGCCAGGTCACAGTCACCGGCCAGCAGCGACTGCACGGCCACGTGGACGGCGACCAGCGAGGTGGAACAGGCGGTCTGCACGGTCACGGCCGGACCGTTCAGCCCCAGCTTGTACGACACCCGGCTGGTCAGGAAGTCGGCACCACTGGCCAGCCGCAGCTGCCACTCGCTGGTGCCGGGCAGTGCCGCCCGGTCGGCCAGCAGGGCGGCGAAGTGCCCGGTGTCGCCGCTGCCGCCGAAGACCCCGACGGTCCGGTCGCAGCCGGCCGGGTCGTATCCGGCGTTCTCCAGCGCCTCCCACGCGCACTCCAGGAACACCCGGTGCTGCGGGTCGAGCAACAGCGCCTCGCGGGGTGCGTAGCCGAAGAACGCCGCGTCGAACTCGTCGGCCCCGGCCACCACCCCGTAGGCCGGGACGTGATCGCGCCCGGCGGGCACCGGGAACCGCGTGATCAGCTCGTCGCCGCGGACCAGCGCGTCCCAGAACCCGTCCACCCCCTCGGCGCCCGGCACCCGGGCGGCCATACCGATGACCGCCACGAACCCGCACGTGTCCGGAATCTGTTCCCCCGTCATCGCCTATTCCTTCGCGTCCAGGAGCGCCGGCTCACCGGGCTCGTCCTGGGGTTGCGGCTCGACGTCGGCCGAGCCGGTCCGGATCTTCGAGAACAGCAGCGGCAGCACCGCGAGAGCACAGACGCCGGCGGCGATCCACAGCACCGCGCGGATCCCGAGCGGCACGACGAGCAGACCGCCCACGGCCGCGCCCACCGGCACCGCGCCCCAGGAGAGGAACCGCAGCGTGGCGTTCATCCGGCCGAGCAGCCGGTCCGGCGTCACCGTCTGGCAGATCGTCATCTGGAGCACGTTGAAGACGACGACCCCCAGGTAGACCACGAACAGGCCGGCGGTGAAACCGGCGATCCCGGTCGCCAGCGGCACCATGGCGGCGCCCACGCTGAACACCACGACGCTGACGATGACCGCCCGGCCGGAACCGATCCGCTCCGCCAGAGGGCTGCTCAGCACGGCGCCGAGCAGGCCACCGGCGCTGCCGACGGCCAGCGCGACACCGATGGCGCCGGGCGACAGGTGCAGCGTGCTCGACGCGTACGGCACCTGGAGGGCCAGGACCGCGGCGAACGCCAGGTCGGCGGCGAGCGCGCACAGCGCCAGCGGCCGGACCAGCGGGTGGCCGAACACGAACCGGACACCCTCGGCGATCTCCTTACGCAGGGTCATCCGCTCGATCGGCTCCGCCGCCGTCTCCCGTCCGCGCACCCGGAACAGGAAGATCGCCGAGGCGACGTACGTGAGCACGTCCAGCGCGATGGCCAGCGGCGCGGTGAACAACTGGACCAGGAAACCGCCCGCGCTCGGGCCGGCCAGCTGCGCGAACGACCGGGCACCCTCCATCTTGCCGTTGCCGTCGGCGAGTTCCTCCTCGGCGATCAGCGCCGGCAGGTAGGACATCTGGGCGACGTCGAAGAACAGGGTGCCCAGGCCGATGACGAAGGCGACCACGAACAGCAGCGGAAGGTTCAGGACGTCCAGCACGTACGCGACCGGGATGGTGGCCATCGCGACCGCCCGGCCCACATCGGAGACGATCAGCACCGCGCGCCGGGGCAGGCGTTCCACCCACGCCCCGGCCGGCAGTCCCAGCAGCAGCGACGGCAGGAACTCCACCGCGGCCAGCAGGCTCACCTCGGTGGCCGAGGCGTCCAGCAGCAGCAGGGCGATCAGCGGGAAGGCCAGGATGCTGATGTTGGTGCCGACCAGGCTGACCGTGTGCGAGAGGAACAGGTTGCGGTAGTCGGCGACGTGCCACAGATTGCGCTTCACCGTCACCGCCCCGCCAGGTCGCGCAGCGTCTTGGGCCGCAGGTCGGTCCACACCCGGCCGACATGCTCCAGGCACTCCTGCCGGGAGCCGGTGAAGCCGTCCGCGTACCAGCCGTTCGGTACGGGAAGGTCGGTGGGCCAGGTCGAATACTGCTCCTCGTCGTTGTGGACGACGGCGTACCGCGGCGGGATGGACTCGGTGGACATGGCGTACCTCTCTTGATCGAAAGCCGGCAGGACGGGTCATCGACCCTGTCGGCGTCGGTGCAGCCGGGACCGGCCGATGTGCCGGGCGTCGGCGTCACCGGCGGCGACGGTGCGCTCGCCGGTGTGGGTCAGGTGCCCGGCCAGGGCCGAGATGGTGGGGTGTTCGTACAGGGCGATCAGCGGCAGTCCGTCGAAGTGCTCGCCGAGCCGGGCGTGCACGGTGGCGAGGGTGTACGACGTACCGCCGAGGTCGAAGAAGTTGTCGTCGGTGCCGACCCGGTCGAGACCGAGGACGTCGCGCCACACCGTCGCCAGCAGGTGCTCCGTCGCGGTGCCGGCCTCGGTTCGTCCGATGCCGCGCGTCACGGGTGGCTGGGGATCCGGCAGCGCCGTGCGGTCGACTTTGCCGCTGGGCAGCGCCGGAAGCAAGGGCAGGCAGGTGAAGGAGTCGGGTATCAGATACACCGGTATCAGGGCCGACAGGTGCTGTCGCAGGTCCTCCGGGACGGTGCCGCTGTGGGTGACCACGTAGGCCGCCAGCCGTGCCGTCCCGTCCACTCCCGCTCGCGCCACCACCGCTGCCTGGATGACGTCCGGGTGGGTGCAGATACCGGACTCCACCTCGCCGGGTTCGATGCGGTGCCCGCGGACCTTCAGTTGCGCGTCGGCCCGCCCGAGCACCTCCACGGCGCCGTCGTGCCGGCGGCGGGCCAGGTCGCCGGTCCGGTGCATGCGGCTGCCCGGGGCCACGGCGTACGGGTCGGGCAGGAACCGTTCCGCGGTCAGGTCGGCCCGCCCCAGGTAGCCGCGGGCCAGCCCGGCCCCGCCGATGTACAGCTCGCCGGTCACCCCGGCCGGCACCCGGTTCAGGTGCTCGTCCAGCACGTACGCCCGGACCCCGCTGATCGGCGTGCCGACCGGCACACCAGCGCCGCCGGTGGAACCGGTGACCGGGTGGGTGAGCGAGGTGATCGTCGTCTCGGTCAGGCCGTACGCGTTGATCACCGGCACCGTGCTGAACTCCTGCCAGGCCCGCAGCGCCGACGGGTCGACGGGTTCACTGCCGACCACCAGCAGCCGCAACGTCCGCGGTGGCGGGGTGTCGCCCTGCGCGATCGCGGCGGTCCAGCGCTGCCAGTAACTGGACGGCAGGTTCGCCACGGTGACGTCGCGGGCGTCGAGCAGGCCGGTCAGCCGTTCCGGCGGCGGCGGTTGCTCGCACAGCACCACGCACGCGCCGGCCGCCCAGGTGGGGAAGAGTTCCTCCGCGGCGACGTCGAACGCGGCGCCGGCGAACTGCAGGACCCGGTCGTCGCCGGTCAGCGTGAAGACGTCCCGGATGGCCAGCGCGTGGTTGGCCAGCGCCCGGTGCGGGACACCGACGCCCTTGGGTTCACCGGTCGAACCGGAGGTGAAGATGACGTAGGCCAGGTCGTCGGGGTGCGGGTGGGCGTACCGTCCCGATCGTTGCGAATCGAATTCGATCAGGACCGCCTCGGCGCCGGTGCCGTCCAGCCGCGCCGCGTTGTCCTCGTCGGTGAGCACCTGCCGGGCGCCCGCCGCGGCCAGGACCCGCCGGAGGTGCCCGGACGGGTGGGTGAGATCCAGCGGCAGGTAGGCCGCGCCCGACCGGAGTACGCCGAGCATCGCGGTGACCAGGGCGGGGCCGCGCGGCAGCAGGATGCCGACCACCCCGCCGGTCACGCGGTCCGCCACGGCGTCGGCCCGGCGGTCCAGCTCCGCGTAGGACAGCGTGCCGCCCGGCGCGTCGACCGCCGGGTCCGTGGGCCGGGTGACCGCGTGCCGGCGCACCCACTCGGTGACCGGCGGCCGGTCGCCCGGGTCGTCCGCCGCGGCGACGGCCCGCTCGGCGGCGGTGAGCACCGGCAGCCGGTGCAGCGGCAGAGCCGGATCCGCGACACCGGCGGCGATCACCCCCAGCAGGCGCTCCGCGAACGCCGTGATCGTGCCGGGCTCGAACAGGTCGGTGTTGTACGTGAGGTGGACGTCGAAGTCACCGCTGTCGCCGGGCGCCCGGACGATCATGACGTCCAGATCGAACTTGGCCGTGCCGGTGAACATCGGCCGCACCTCGGTGCGCAGGCCCGGCAACCGCAGCTCGGCGAAGGGCCGCGACTCGAACGTGATCAGCGCCTGCACCAGCGGGACGGTCGCCGGGTCACGGTCCAGGCGCAGCGCCCGCACCACCGCGTCGAACGGCACCCCGGCGTGCTCGACGGCGTCCAGGGTGGCCGACCGTACCCGCCGTACCAGCTCCCCGAACCCGGGATCGCCGGACAGGTCGGCACGCAGCGCGACGGTGTTGACGAAGAACCCGATCAACGGCTCGAAGCGCTCGTCGGAACGGCCCTCGACGGGCGTGCCGATCAGCACCTCCCGGCCGCCGGTGAGACGGCCGAGCAGCGCGGCGTACGCGGCGGTCATCACCACGAACGGCGTCGTCCGCAGCTGCCGGGCCAGTGCTGATGCGTCCGCCACCAGAGCTGTCGGCATGCCGACCGTGTGGGTGGCGCCGCGCCCGCTGCGCACGGCCGGGCGCGGGTGATCGGTGGGCAGCGCCAGCGCGGCCGGGGCACCGGCGAGGTGGTCACGCCACCAGCCGATCGCGCCGCCGTCGACTCCGGCGGCCCGCTGCTCGACCGCATGGTCGGCGAAACCGGCGGTCAGCGGCTCGGGCTCGGCGCCGGCCGGGTAGTACCGGCCGAGTTCGCCGAAGAACACGTGCATCGACTGGCCGTCGCAGGCGATGTGGTGCAGGACCACGACCAGCAGGTGCTCGTCGTCGGCGACCCGGACCAGGCCGGCGCGCAGCGGACGGTCGGCGGCCAGGTCGAACGGCTCCTCGGCCCAGCCGCGGGCGATCGCCTCGGCCGCGCCCGGCTCGCGATCGCGCACATCGGCGACCGCCAGCGGCACACTCTCGGCCGGCAGAACCTGCTGGTACGGCTCGCCGTCCACCGACGGGAACACGGTCCGCAGCACCTCGTGCCGGTCGGCGACCCTGGTCAGCGCCCGGCGCAGTGCCTCGGCGTCGAGGTCACCGTGGAGCCGCACCACGACCGGAACGTGGTACTGGGATTGATTCGGATGCATACGGTCCAGCAGCCACAGTGCCTGCTGAGCGAAGGAGAGGGGCAGTAGCCGCGAACCGGCCGTGGTCTTCCCGGAAGGCATGGCGCCATCAAAACGGCCGCCGCGGATTTGAGGCCAGCATTTAGTCTCAGCGGAATGTTGGTGCTTCGATTCGACGCTGACGACCTGGCCTCGGTACGTTTCGCCTGTTCGCCGCTGCAAGAGGTCGTGATGAGCCTCTGGATCTGGCAGAACCCCAGCCGCTACGCGATCCACCTGCCCCTGGTGCGCATGTCGGCTTCACGACTGTCCGGGGTCGACTGGCCCCTGTTGCAGGCACTGATCGGGCCGGCCGGATTCCTGCCCGACTTCCTCACCCCGCACCCGGCCGTCCCACGCCCCGACATCGCCGACGAACTCGACGCCGTCCGGGCCACCGCCCACGACGTGGTCCGGCAGGATCTGCGCAACGCCGCCGGCGCCGGCGGTCTGCACCCCCGCCTGCGCGCCGCCGACACCGACCCGGCCGGGCTGCTCACCGAGATCACCGCGACGCTGCACGACTACTGGCGGCTGATCCTCGAACCGCACTGGCCGACCCTGCGCGCCGCCCTGGAGGCGGACATCCTCTACCGCGCCAAACGGCTCGCCGACAAAGGCGCCCAAGGCCTGTTCAACGACATCGACCGGATCATGAGCTGGGGCAACGGTGAACTGCGGATCGACGAGCCCGGTCTCCAGGCCGAGGTCGACGTCAGCGGCCGCGGACTGACCTTCACCCCGTCGCTGTTCTGCAACCGCGCGGTCACCCTGATCGACACGTCCCAGCCGCCGCGGCTCTGGTATCCGGCACGCGGCCGCGGCACCGTCTGGGGCACCCGCACCGCCCCCTCCGAACAGGCGCTCGCCGACCTGCTCGGCCGCAGCCGCTCGCAGATCCTGCAAACCCTCAACCAGCCGCTCAACACCGCCGAACTCGCCCGCCGGCTCAGCCTCAGCCCCGGCGCGGTCAGCCAGCACCTCGGCGTCCTGAGCCGGGCCGGCCTGCTCGACCGGTCCCGGCACGGACATGCCGTCCTCTACTCGCGGACCACGCTCGGTGAGCGGCTGATGAGCCAGATGACCTGACCGTACGGCCTTGCCGCCCGCGGAGATCTTCGGATACCAATGGGTGATGATCCGGGGCGAAAAGGTGGGGCTGCGAGCCCGCCACGAGGACGACGTGGCGGTTCTGCACGCCGAACTGTATGACGACGTGCGCACCCAGGCACTTGCCGACTCCGCCCCGTGGCGGCCGATCCGGGCCGACGCCGAGAAGTCGCCGTATGCGGTGGGGGAGCACTCCGACGACATCGCGTACTTCTCGGTGGTCGAACTCGGGACCGGCGCCCTGGCCGGTGAGGCACTGCTCTGGGGCATCGACACGTACAACCGGCGGGCCCATCTCGGGCTGTCCGTCCTCCCGGCCAAACGCGGCCTGGGCCTGGGCACCGACATCGTCCGGGCACTGTGCGCCTACGGGTTCGCGGTCCGCGGGCTGCACCGGCTGCAGATCGAGACCGCCGCCGCGAACACCGCGATGATCCACGCCGGACAGCGCGCCGGATTCACCGTCGAGGGCACCCTGCGCCGCTCGGCCTGGGGTTACGGCGAGTTCACCGACGAGGTGATCCTGGGCCTGCTCGACGACGAGTGGAAGGCCCTCGCGGACGGCTAGGCCGCGACCGCGCCGCCACGCTGCATGCCGTCGCGGGCGCGGACGTCTCGACGGGAGGTCACCCGGCGTGCTCCGGGGGCTCATTCCGGCGCGGGGGCCGGAACTCGGCATCGGACCCGCGGCGCCGGATCGGAATCACGACACCGTCCCGGTCGGGCTTTCCGGCCGGTGGCGGGTCGACGGGTTCGAGGGGCTCGGTGATGGGCACCATGGCGGGCCTTTCCGGGAGAGCGGTGAACGGCCATCATGCCCTCCGGGTACGACATCTCCCACCGCGACGCCGGCACCGGCGGAGACCGGTGCCGGCCGTGGTCGTGCTCACCGGGAGACACTCAGGAGATCGCGACGTCGTCGAACCAGACGGTGCCCCGGTTGTCACCGGACTTCAGGTGCAGCTGGACACCGGCCGCGCCGCGCGGGGCGACCGTCTCGACGACGAGCTTCGTCCAGCCGGTGGTGCCCTGCGGCAGCCGGTTCGAGCTGTGCTGGGTGATCCACCGGCCGTTGCCGTCGAACCAGCTCAGCGTGATCTCGGTGATGCCGGTCGCGGACGCGCCCCGGGCGTACGCCTCGGCCCGCCACCGGTGCCCGGCCTGCACCGGCGTGATCGGCGAGGTGACCAGCGACGGCAGGCCCGCCGAGGTGCGCGTGGTCCCGGCGAACCGGGCCGCCGCCTGACCGGTACGGGCGACGCCGGTGGTGATCCTGCCGCCGCCCGCCTTCGGCAGGTTCTGCCGCCACGGCGAGTCCGGCGGAGGCGCCTCGAAACCGAGGTTGAGCACCGAGTTCGGGGTGGCGCCGGTGGTCCAGGCGCCCTTGACCACGGCGGCCGCCGCCTTCGGGGAGCCGTCGGTGCGGTGCAGTCCGAACCGGTACTGGGCCGGCTTCTCCGACACCGCCGAGTGGGCCGGGATCGCGCCGGGCACGAAATCGGTGAGCGTCCACGGCGACACCGAGCGCACACCGGCCTCGCGGGCCGCCCGGAACACCCGGGCCAGGAACGCCGCCTGCTCGCCCTCGCTGTCGGTGGCGCTGCTCAGACCGGTCTCACCGATCACGATCGGCGACGGCGACACCGCGGCCTGCGCCTTGCGGATCTCCGCGAGCGACCGCTCGGAGCTGCCGTAGAAGTGGAAGTCGTAGTAGTCCAGGGGAGTGGCGGCCAGCGCCTTCTTGATCTTCGCCAGGCCGGGGGCGCCGGTCTGGCCGTCCACCGACAGGGTCAGCGGCATCGCCGGAGCGACCGCCCGGACCGCCGGGATCACCCGGCGCACCCACGCCACGGCCGCGGCGTCACCGGGCTGGAACTCGTTCTTCAACTCGACGGCGATCACCCGCGGATCGTTGGCGTACGGTGCCAGCACGGCCTTCGCCCAGTTGATGCTCCGGCCGACCTCGGTGTAGCCGTCCCACCAGTCGAACAGGGTCAGCTTCACCGTCATCCGGTGCTTCGCGGCGATGCCGATGAAGGTGCTGAGGCGCTCGGCGTACCCGCTGAGGGGTTTGGGGTAACCGAAAGCCTGCGGGAAGACGATGACCCGCACGTTGTCGGCGCCCAGCGCGGCGGCCTTCGCCAGGTCCGCCTCGATCCGCTTCGCGTCGAACTCGGTCCACATCGACGACCAGGCGGCGTTCGACGGGTAGTAGTTGATGCTCTTGGCCACCCGCACCGACGCGAGCCGGCCGGTCAGGGTCGGCAGGGCGGCCGAGGACACCCCGGTCGCGGAGTCGGCCGTGGCCGGCGCCGGGGGAGCCACCATGCCGAGGGTGAGCGCGGAGGCCAGGACGGCCGCGCGGAAGCGTGCGCTGCGCATGAAGGGGTAGGCCTCTCTCGCGGATGCGGAATGGCCTACTGATCGGCGTGCGACGGCGCTGACGGCAGAGCGGGTGGAGGGCGAAGGTGTTGCGTTTCGGTCGCCGGGTCAGGCGCCGGTTGCCATCCGGATCAGCGCGTTGCCACCCAGGAGCAGAACGTCCGCGCCGGCGACGAACGCCATGCCGCGCTTCAGCAGTTGCGCGGCCTGCTCCGAAACCCCGGCGGCGAAACCGCGCACCACCAGGATGATCGCGCACACCACCAGCGGGACCCCGGCGATCAGGAGCAGGCCGACCTGCCACGGTGTGTCGCCGCCGGCCACCAGCAGGCCGATCAGCACGGCCGGCAGGATGCCGAAGAACAGGACGGCGAGTACGGCGTACCAGCGCAGGGGTGCGATCGTGTTGCTCACGGCGCAGATCGTAGCCGGGCTCCCGGGGTCAGCCGGCGTCGCCGCACTCGGGGGTCTGCACGGTGGGCTCGTTCTTGACGATCCGGGCGGCGGCGAGATCCGCGGGGCTCCAGACGTCGTGGGCGCGGGCCGGTCGCGGTGCGAGCCGGTGGTTCGTACGCTCCCAGCCCTTGCCGCCGACGAAGAAGTCCATCCGCGCGGTTCGCCACAGCTGCACGTCGAGGAGTTGGGCGGGGCGGCCCATCCGCTGCCACGCCGCCTGGAGGGCGTCGCGCTGCACCCAGATCTTCATCTGGTGGCACGGCGGGATCGTCGCGATGTGGACCTGCGGCCGGCGGCTGTCCTCGTCTCCGGTGGAGTGCAGCACCACGTCGGTCACCGGCAGCGACGACATGTTGCGGATCATCATCCGGGTCACGTGCTTACGGGGGTCCGGCTTGTCGGTGTAGGGCCCGGACTCCCAGAACGTCACCAGCGAGGACCAGCGCTGCTCGTCACGCTCCAGCGCGCGTGTGTTCAGCCGCTGCTGATCCCGCATCAGCTGCTGCTGGTCCTGGTAGGTGGTCAGCGCGATCACCCCGCTCGGAACGGCCAGGGCGACCAGCAGCAGGTTCACCCACACCTGCCGGACCTGCGTCCGCACCTCCAGCCGGCGCAGTTCATCGGCGGGTACGGCACGACGGCGGATGACGCGGACCCGGGCTTTCGTCGCCGGCAACTTGAAGAGCACGCCCAGAAGAATGAGACTTCACCCGAAATTTCCGGATGTTTAACACGCTGGTGTCCCTCTTCAGGGTCATCCCGGCACACCGCGCCGGATACCACCGGCCGGGTTCCTTCACCATCTGCGGATTCCCGCGTCCTGCGGCCGGTGGATCGAACCACATCCGGGTCCGCTGCTGTTGTTACGGTCGTATCCGGCTTCGCGGGGGAGGCTCCACCATGGTCGATGAGATGCAGGGCGCCGTGTTCGGCGGTCCGCTGGAACGGCTGCGCCAGGCCGCGCGGGTCGACCTGCCCCGCCTGGCGGACGAGTACGCGCAGATCCGCAACGCGTGCGAGACCACGTCCAGTTATGACGACAAGTTCGACAGGCCCGCCTACTTCGGGCCGCCGGCGCTCAAAGGCGCCTGGGTTCAGCTGCGCGACATCGTCTGGGCCGCCACCGGGGAGACCGGCGAGAACCTGTGGGAGCTGTCCCAGGGGCTGGAGGCCGCGCTCAACAGGTTCGTCCACGAGGACACCGTGGCGGGCGCCGAGATGCTCGAGGTCCGGGACCGGATGCAGGGTGACACGTCCCAGGCCAACGACGAGTGGACGGTCGGCTACGACGGCGGTTCCTACCCGCGATAGGGGTGGCACGATGGCGGAGTTCCCGCAGAGTCTCGAATACGCGATCAGCAGCCTCGTCAACACGCTGGTCTACAAGATCATGACCCGTGAGGGTGATACCGACGCTCTGGAGGAGTTCGTCCAGGTCACCGGAATCCCCTACGTCAGTGACGTCACGGTCCGGGACTACGCCACGCAGAAGGCCAAGGAGATCTGGGGCCCCTACATGGAGCTTCCGGTGCCCTCGTCCTTCGACCCGGCGATCGAGGCCCTGGCCGGCGCGCATCACCGGCTCACCAACACCGGAGTGACCAGCATCGAGGACGCCGAGGCCTTCAGTCTGGATGCGCTGATCCCGGACTTCATGACGGACTTCAGTGTCAACCAGGCCGGCTGGCGTGGCGCGACGATCGACGCCGTCCGCAGCGGCTACCTCGATCGATGGGGTGGGATGGTGTTCCTCCAGGCCAACACCATCGCCCTGCTCTGGCTGGTGCTGCGCGGATACCAGGAACAGGTACGGCAGGCACAGAACGACGTTGTCAAACTCGTGAACCTCGCCGAGCAGGTGATCGAGGCGTACGACCCGTCGTCGATGTGCGGATCCACCGACAGCAAGAACCTCACCTTCAACATCGCCATCGGTGTGCTGGGTGTGCTGTCCGCGGGCGCCGGCGCCGCCGGAATGGCCGTCACCTCCATCGTCTCCGCCGTCGGCGGGGCTGTCCTCGGAGTGGCCAAAGACAAGTACGAACCGGACGCACCCCCGGACTCGGACATCGGGGGCGACAGTGTGGCCGCGATCTGGCAGAGCATTCTCAACGCGACCGACAGGTTGCGCCAGCAGTTCGAAGCGTCGGAGCGGGAACTCCACGACATCATCGAGGGCTTCCACAGCGGAGTCGTCAACGGAAGCATCCGGCTCGGAAAGTCCGACCGTGGTGGGAAGGTGACCGTTCCGGCGCTGGAAGCGCTCCGGTCGAAGCCGCTGGGCCCGGGCACCACCGGCGTGGAACGACCGTACGTGGGTTCGGCCAGCCCGGATCCGGCACATTCCCCGGAATACTGATCCAAGATCGGGAGGCGAGAAGATGGCTGCCATCGCAGACGATCTCCGGGCGATAGTCGTCACGGCGACCTCACCTGACGGGCGTATCGAGGGCCGGATGGAGTCGCTCGAGTACATCACGTTGCGCTTCTTGTCCGACAGCTACGAGCAGTACTATCGGCGCCGCGACGCCGAGTCGCTGGCACATCAACTGGGTCGCGGTGCGACGCTGATGGCCACGGCTTACCAGAGGGCCCGGCGGGCGGTCATGCTCACACACAGCTTCGAGCGTTACAGCTCCCTGAGGCCCCCGTTCTCGTCCCGGCATCGTGAGTACCTCGAGCGTGGCGCGGAGATCAGGTCTCGCGGCGGTTCCCCGGACCGGGAGATCCAGGTGACGGCGGTCGCCCTCATGGAATACCACGTGATCATCACGCCCGATGTGCTGGACCGCCACGAAGAGCGGGGATTCCTGCAACTGGCGGATGCCGCGATGAACGACCTCCGAGCGGACCATCGGCGGGCACACACGGCACTGCGACATGAGCTGTACCTGAAGTACAAGGACAGGGAACGGTGAAGGTCCGGGGACTTCCGCGGCGGCGCCTTCTCGTCGCCGTGCTCGGCGCGGCTGTGACCGTCGGCATGACCGCGAGCTGCACCGGGCCATCCGGCGACACCGACCCACCCGGCCCGTCGCCGAGCCCTGACCCGTCGATGTTGCAGGACGACCTCGCTGACGGGATCGCCGTCGAAGACCGCGGCTTCTCCACCTTCCCGGTACCGGGCGGCAGCGACACCGGGCGCATCATCGGTGCGGCGGCGGTCATCCGGAACACGACGGACCGGCCGATGAGAGTCCATGTCAGGTACCGGTTCGTGGACGCCACAGGGCATGGATGGCGATCCGACGAGCTCGACGATTGGGCGGCGGTCGTCAGCGCGGGCTGGGCCTATCTGCCGCCGGGGCAGTCGGTCGAACTCGGGGATGGCGAGCAGATCGACGCGGCTGAGGCGGCCCGGGTCGCGCGGATCGTGCTCTACGTCAACGGTGAGGGAACGCCGACGACAAAGGCGTCCGTGCTGCTGCGCGCGAAAATCGACAAGTTGCTGCCCCGGCCCGCAGGCGGCGGGTGGGACTACGTGTCCTTCGATGTGGAAAGCAGCCTGTACAGATTCCGAGAGCCGAACTACGTCATGGTGTTCCGCTCTCCCGACGGGCGCCTGATCGGTGGGTGGTTCGTCGATCGCGCCCACTGGGTCGACATCGAGAAGTCGCTGCCGGAGGGCGAGACCGACGAGTACCGCAGTGGCACCAGCCGGCACACCCTGCCCACCCTGCTCCCACCCGGGATCCGGCCGGGCGACGTCACCATGTATCTGTGGCCGTGACCGGCCACGGCCGGCTCGTCGGCGTGGGCCGGGAAGACCTTTCCGGTGAGCAGCTCGTGCACGGCCGGGTCGTCGTCGAGGCAACCGTCGGACAGGACGGTCAGCCGGTAGCCGAGGTCGGCGGCCTGGCGCAACGTGGACAGGACCACCCCGCTGGTCGCGATACCGGTCAGGATCAGGTGGCCGATCCGCTCGTCCGTGCCCGGCGCGACAGCAGGAAGCCCCGGATCTCGTCTCTGACACTCACCGCCCGGCCATAGGACGGCCGGTTCCGGCTCCGGGAGGAACTGGCGCTGCCGGAAGGAGGGGGGTGCCCGCCCCGGCACGGGGATCCGGGGCGGACCAGCTCAGCATCCTCCCGTCCGGCCCCGGCGGCGGTGAGGCACACGGGTGCGTTTTCCCTGGCCGAACGGGTGACAGCCGTCTCCGTGTGGGCGGTGCGGTGGTCCGTGGGCGTCAGGTGCCGGCGCGGACGACGACGGTGGACGGTGCCGGGGTGACGTCGTCGACCGGCAGGCCGAGGACGGCGCGGCCCGCGCGTGGTCGTGACCCTCCCGTGACGGCCGCGGCCGGCGGGTGACGGGTCACCCGCCGGCGGAAGGACCTTGTGTCAGGCCCGGTCGGTCAGGCCGCTGCCGGCGACGGCCGGCAGGTAGCCGCGGGCCTGGCCGGTCGCGGTCGGGTGCAGCACCCGGTCGTCGCGCATGCCCTCGGCGCCGACCAGCCACGGCTTGCGGCTGCACAGGCCGTGGGCGGCGAAGCCCGGCTGGACGTCGACGTAGCGGACCCGGTTGCGGTTGGCGGCCGCGGCGATCGCCGCGTTCAGGCGGCTGACCACCTGGTTGGCGCGCACGCGCATCCGGGCGGTCACCGGCACGGCCGGGCACTGCCGGCTCTTCGCGAACGGCAGCGGATAGCCGGTGACGATCACGCGGGCGTTCGGCGCGGCGGTGGTGACGGTACGCAGCATGCGGTTCAGATCGCGCGGCAGCGCGGTGACCAGCCGGCGGTTGATCGTCAGGGTGCCGTCCTGGCAGGCGACCGCCGAGAACCGGTTCATGCACGACTCCAGCAGCTGCTTGAGCGGGAGGTCGTTGGCGCCGGCCGTGATGGTGACCAGCCCGGTCCGCGGGCTGAGCGCGGAGGACTGGCGGATCACGTCGGCGGTGGTGGCGCCGACACACGCGGCGTTGCGCACCGCGATGCCGCCGTGTGCCTCCCGCGCCAGCAGCGCCGGGTAGGCGGCCGCGCTCCGGCCGCACGCGTCACTGGTGGGCGCGGCACCGAAACCGGCGGCGTAGGAGTCGCCGAGTGCGACGTACTGGAGCGGGGACGGCGCGACGGACACCGCCACGGCGGTCGCGGGGGCGGCCCAGGCGGTCGCGGTCAGTGCGACGGTCGCGCAGACGGCGACGACGCGATGGAAGATCGCGGTGGGATACGACATGACAGTTCTCCGTAGGAATGCGGTGTGTGCGGTGAACCGGGGAGGGTTCATAACGGACAAACGCACCGTACGGGAAAAGGTCCCCCTATTCAGGCAGGCTGTAGCCGCGGTCCCGCGCGGCGGCGTGTCACTGCAGGCCGCCCCGTACCGACGTGATCCGGGACGTGTTGAAACCGAGCCAGTGCATCCGCCCCACGTAGCGGGCGTGTTCGACCTTCAGGCAGCGGTCCATGACCACGGTCAGGCCGCCCGCCTCGGCGATGTCCGCCCCCTCCTGGTTGATCACCCCGAACTGGGTCCACAGCGCACCCGCGCCGACCGCCACCGCCTCGGTCGCGATCTGTGGCAGCGCACCGGCCGCCGAGTTGCGGGCGGCCGGCCGGCACGTGGTGCTCGCGGTGGGGGAGCACACCCGCATGCCGCGCCGGCACCGTGACCGTGACGTGCTGTGGTGGATGCACGAGTCCGGGCTCTGGGCGCAGCGGTACGACGAGGTCGACGATCTCGACCGGGCCCGGCGGCTGCCGTCGCCCCAGCTCGCCGGTGGTGCCGAGGTCGACCTCAACACACTGACCGCGGCCGGGGTCGAGCTGGTCGGCCGGCTGGCCGCGGTGCGTGACGGATGGGCGCTGTTCTCCGGCGGGCTGCGCAACGTGTGCTCGCTCGCCGACCTCAAGGCGAACCGGATGCTGGCCGGGTTCGACGAGTGGGCCGGACTGACCGACCGGGTCGTGCTCGAACCGACCCGGGTACCGGACCGGCCGCGGCTGCGACTCGATCTCCACGGTGGTGAGATCGGCACGATCGTGTGGGCGACCGGGTTCCGGCCCGACTACTCCTGGCTGGACGTTCCGGTCGTCGACGAGAAGGGCCGGTTGCGCCACGACGGCGGCGTGACCGGCGTTCCCGGGCTGTACGCCCTGGGCCTGCCGGTACTACGCCGCCGCCGGTCCACGTTCCTGCACGGCATCGAGGACGACGCCCGCTACGTCGTCGATCACCTGGTCCGGACGTTGAGCGGCACCTTCGACCAGTCGGTGTCCGAGGCAAGGTAGAAACTCGGGTACGACGGCTGGTTGTAGGTGGTCTGCTGACGGGCCACCTCGACCCGGTACTGCGGGTCGTGCATCAGCGTGTACAGCTTGTGGCCGGTCACCTCGGTGCTCAGGTAGATCCGGATCGCCGAACTGTCGGCGGTCCGGACCAGCAACTCCTCACGCCAGTCACCGAGGACGTCGGCGACCAGACCCGGGTTGCCCTTGGTGCCGTTGTTCGTCAGGGTCCCGTCGGCGGTCAGCAGCCGGCCCCGGGTCCAGTCGTCGATCGTCGGTGTGACGTCCTGCGCCCCGTTGACGATCTGCGTGGTCAGGTCGGCCGCCCACCGGATGCTCGCGTTCGTGCCGGGGATCGTGCCGGTCAGCACCTCGCCGGTGGCGCTGTGCAGGCCGAGCGCCTCGGAGCCGCCGGGCATGCTCGCCCACGACTCGATGCCCCGGGTGCCCGGCAGCACGTCACCGATCATGCCGCGGCCGGTGTCCCGCCCCGAGTACGTCCCGAACAGCACCTCGCCGGTCTTCGCGTCCCGCATCGCCATGCCGTACGGGGCCGAGGTGCCACCCTCGTGCACCGTGAAGATCTCCAGACCCGGCCGGTCCGGATCGATGTCGGTCACGTGCATGGCGTCGCCGTGACCGAGCCGCGCCCGCTCCCCGGTGGGCAGGGCGCCGAACGAGGAGTACAGCAGGTCACCGTCGTCGTCGATGGTGGCCCCGCCGTAGACGATCTCCTGCCTGCCGTCGCCGTCCACGTCGGCCGCGCTGAGGGAGTGGAAGCCCTGCGTGGTGAGCTTGCCGTACTGCGCCGACGTCCCGTCCCGCCCGTGCGGGGAGTCGTTGAACGGGTTCGTCATCGGCGTCCAGCCCGAGTCCACATACCAGTCCTCGACCAGCTTGCGGCCCGTCCACCGGTAGGAGACCAGCGTCGTGCGGGTGTAGTAGCCGCGGGCGAACACCGCCGACGGGTGCCTGCCGTCCAGGTAGGCCACCCCGGCCAGGAACCGGTCCACCCGGTTGCCCGGCTCGATCCGGGGCATCGCGTAGTCGCCCCACATCAGCCCGTCGTCGTGCCGGCCCGGCTTGTACTCGATGGTCTGCAACTCACGGCCGGTCGCACCCTCGAAGACGGTCAGGTACTCCGGGCCGTCGACGATGAAGCCCTCGAACGCCCGCAGGTTGTTACGGGCACTGCGGGACGGCGCGTAGACGTCCATGAAGTAGTCGGTCAGCTTCTCGGCGTCGGCGCGGCTCAACGGGTACTGATACTGCGGGGTGATGCCGAACGCCTGCTCCAGCGTCGCCGGCCAGCGCCCCGCCACCACCTCCGGATGCCGGTGCCAGCCGAGGAACATCCGCACGACGTGCTCGTGGTATCCGGCGGCGCTCAACCGGTGGTCCTCGGTCGGGGCGTGACCGGGGGTCGTGATGTACCGCTCCCGGCCGTCCCGGATGGTCTTCGTGCCCGGGGCCGTCTTCAGCATCATCTCCGAGCGGCCGTCGCCGTCGAAGTCGTACACCAGGAACTGGGTGTAGTGCGCGCCGGCCCGGATGTTCACGCCCAGGTCGATGCGGTGCAGCAGCCTGCCGTCGGCGCGATAGGTGTCGATGTAGACCGGGCCGGTGTACCCGACCTGGGAGACGTCCTTGGAGTTGGACGGGTCCCACTTGACGATGTATTCGTACCGCCCGTCACCGTCCACGTCGCCGACGCTCAGGTCGTTCGCCGAGTAGGTGTAGGCGGGACCGTCCGCCGGCTTCTGCAGCGGCAACTCGGTGTGGTTCGCCGCCCAGGGCGTGACCGTCCGCGATCCACTGACCCGGTAGCGGGAGGTGGCGGTGCCGTCGCGGTCCAGGAAGTTGGTGCTGTCGGTGACCGTCGCGATCCGCCGGCCGTCCCGGTAGACCCCGAAGTTCGCCCCGGTCAGGCCGGTCGCCGAGGAGCCGGTGGCCTCGTTCGCCAGCAACCGCCAGCTCAGGAAGACACCCTCGCTGGTCGCGGCCGCGACCAGGCCGCGGTCGAGGCGTTCCATCTGCGGACCGCCGCGCGGTTTCGCGGCGACGGGTGACGCGGGCAGGGCGGCGGCCAGCACGGCGACCGCGACGCACGCTTTCCACAATCTTCCGGTACGGGGACTCATGCTCTTCGTTCCTCCCGAGGGGATGTGCGGTAGGAAAGCGCTTTCCAGCGAGTCTCCAACGGTGCGCCGGGCCCGTCAACGGTTACCGGCGTGTAAATGTATGGATCGTTTCAGCTGCGCTGGGGAGTGATGACGGCCGCCCTCTGCAAGATCATCTTGGAACCGTTCAAAACTCGGGCTCGACGTCCGGACATCAGATGACTTCAATGGGATGCGGCCCGTCATCCCCCGACCCGCCGGAGTCGCCGTGCCCGACACACCGTCCCCCACGATCCACCCGGCCTGGCTGCCGTCGTCGGCGTTCCGCGCCCTCGGGTCCCGCCGCGTCCGGATCGACGCCGCCGGCCCGCTCGCCGACACCGTCCGAGCCGAGGTCTCCCGGGCCTGCTCCCTCTTCGGCGGTGCCCTGGTAACGCCGGAAGCCCCGGCCGACCTGATCCTCACCACCGCCCCGGCCACCGCCCCTGCTGCCCCGGCCACCGCCCCTGCCGCCTCTGCCACCGCGCCCGCCGCGACCCTCGCCGCGTCCTCCGCCGCCCTCCCTGGCTCCGCCGCCGCCCTCCCTGGCTCCGCCGCCGCCCTCCCTGGCTCCGCCGCCGCCCTCCCTGGCTCCGCCGCCGTGCCCGCCGTGCCCGCCTTTGCCTCCGGCAGTGGGGAGGGCTATCGGCTGGGGCGGCGCGGTGCGGCCACGGTGGTGACCGCCGACGGTCCGGCCGGGTTGCTCTACGGCATGTTCGAGGTGGTCCGCCGGGGTGAGGCCGCCTTCGACCCGGCCCTGCCCGGCGAGCGGCACGAGCCGGCCTTCGGTCTGCGCGTCCTCGACCACTGGGACAACGTCGACGTGCACCCGGTGATGGGCCAGGTCGAACGCGGCTACGCCGGCGGTTCGCTCTTCTGGCGCGACGGAAGGCTCCGCGACGACCTGACCCGCGTCGGCGAATACGCCCGGTTGCTGGCGGCGTCCGGCGTCAACGCGGTCACCGTCAACAACGTCAACGTCCACGCGGGCGAGACCCACCTGCTGACCGACCGGCTCGGCGAGGTCGCGGCCATCGCGTCAACCCTGCGGCCGTACGCCATACGCGTCCACCTGGCGGTCAATTTCGCCGCCCCGGTGATCCTCGGCGACCTGCCGACCGCCGACCCCCTCGACGAACGCGTCCGCCGCTGGTGGTCGGACACCACCGACCGGGTGTTCGCGACGATCCCCGACTTCGGCGGCTACCTGGTGAAGGCCGACTCCGAAGGCCAGCCCGGCCCGTTCACCTACGGCCGCACCCACGCCGACGGCGCCGGCATGCTCGCCGCCGCCCTGGCACCCCACGGCGCGCCGGTCCGCTGGCGGGCGTTCGTCTACAACCACCACCAGGACTGGCGGGACCGGTCCACCGACCGTGCGCGGGCCGCCCACGACCACTTCGCCCCGCTCGACGGCCGGTTCGCCGACAACGTGATCCTCCAGGTCAAGCACGGGCCGATGGACTTCCAGACCCGCGAGCCGGTGTCGCCGGTGCTGTTCGCGATGCCGAGGACCCGCCTGGCTCTGGAACTCCAGGTCACCCAGGAGTACACCGGCCAGCAGAGACACCTCTGCTACCTGCCCCCGATGTGGAGCGGGATCCTCGGCTTCCGCGCCACCGGCGACAACGCCCCGACCCTGGCGGCCATGCTCTCCGGCGCCCCCGGATCGCCTGCTGCCGCCGGATCGCCTGCTGCCCCCGGATCGCCGGCCGCCCCGGGACTACCGGCCGCTGCCGGATCGCCGGTCGTCCAGCAACAGCCGGCCGCTGCCGGACCGTCGGCCGCCGCCTCGGGTGCCGGTCTCGGGGGAGCGGCCTCCGGCCGTACCTCTGGGGGAGGGGTCTTGTCGGCCGTTTCCAACGTGGGTGATGACCCCTTCTGGACCGGGCACCCGTTGGCGCAGGCCAACCTGTATGCCGTCGGCCGACTCGCCTGGAGGCCCGACCGTGACCCCACGGAGATCCTCGACGAGTGGATCACCCTGACCTTCTCCGACGCCCCGGACCGGCTCCGGCGGACGCTGCACACGCTGATGGACGACTCGTGGCAGACGTATGAGCAGTACACGGCTCCGCTAGGGGTCGGTTTCATGGTCCGCCCCGGCCACCACTACGGCCCCGACGTGGACGGCTACGAGTACACCCCGTGGGGCACCTACCACTTCGCCGACCGCGACGGCGTGGGTGTCGACCGCACCGTCGCCACCGGTACGGGTTTCACCGCCCAGTACCCCGCCCCGTGGTCGGACCGTTACGAGTCCCGGGACACCTGCCCGGACGAGCTGCTCCTGTTCTTCCACCACGTCCCGTACACGCACGTGCTGCGCAGTGGCGTCACCGTCATCCAGCACATCTACGACACCCGTTTCGCCGGCGCCCGGCGGGTCGCCGAGATGCGGTCGCAGTGGCGGGAGATGGCCGACCTGGTGGACCCGGCCGTGCACGCCCGCGTGACCGAGCGCCTCGCCGAGCAACTCCGCAGCGCCGAGGAGTGGCGCGACCAGGTCAACACCTACTTCTACCGGAAGTCCGGCATCCCCGACGCGAAGGGCCGCCCCATCCACTGACGCGGCGCGCCGGGCCGAAATCGATTGATGGAATGAGCGTAAGTAGTAGCCGTCTTGCATGACGGTCGCGTGGGACGTGGGCGACTCGGTGGCCTTGCCCCGCGGATGAGGTCGGCGTCGGCGGCCAGTAGAGAAAGTGTGTGACTCCTCGGCAGGAAGGCATGCACCTCATAACCTCTTGCCGAGTCCCTTGGCCCACCTGATCGGACGTGGGAATCGAGCACCTCGGAGATCTTCTAAGCGCTGCAGCAGCTTCTCAGCGCCAGGCAAGCCCAGATCCCTTTTGATCTTCAAAGCATGTCGCCATGATTCTGCGGCACGGCCATGCTCGCCCATCGTGACGAAGACCGCCCCCAGATACTCAAGGGTGGCGGCCTCAGCCGGAAGGTTTCCAATCTCGGCATACATCGCGACAGCCCGGCGGTACGACTCCACGGAGGCCGCCAAGTCTCCCAGGCCTCGATAGGCGTGTCCCAAACTGTCCAGCGTGTCGGCCTGGCCTTGCCGGTCGCCTATCTGCCGGAGCATCCCGAGGGCCTTGTCGCAGTGTTCCACGGCTTCTCGGTGACGGCCGAGAAGGGTGAGCGCCCACCCGACGGCGTTGATCCCCCGGCCTTCGCCGCTTGCATCCTTGCCCGTCTCATACCTCGGCAAGGCCAGCTGGGTCAGCTCTAGAGCCTCAGCGTATCGTCCTAGCTCCTCCTCCAGCAGCGCCAGGTTGTGATAACACAACGCTTGTTCGTTCTTGTCACCGGAGGAATTAGCCAGCTCCAGCGCTCCGAGGAAGCGTGTCCGAGCGTCGTCGTAGGCGCCGACTTTCATCTTTGCCCGGCCCAGCCAACGTAGTGTGATGGCCAGTCCGAGTTTGCTATTGCCGCGCGCGGCGGCTTCATTGGCAACCTGCATGGCCTCGCCGAGAGGCCCCCAATGGAGGTTGCGGTCGATTGAATCACCGACGGCCCAGGCAAGCTGCCAGGCGTGGTCGTTCAAGTCGGCACGGGCGGCCAGATCGATGACTTCGAGGAGAAGAAGGTAATGGTGGTCGAGCCAGGAGGCGGCATCGTCAAAGCCGCGGAACTCCTCAGACTTAACCCGGTGGATGTTATTGACAAGCCTTATCTGTTTTCTTAATGGGTTTATCGCTGCTGCCGCAGCATGGGAACTCCGCAGGTAATAGTCGACGAGCCGACGTGTGGCGGCGGTTCCGGTTGCGTGATCGTCGGTAGTCGAACGGAGCAAAGTCGCGTAGTCACGGAGCAGGTCATGGAAGGCGTACTCGCCTTGGCCGTGCTCGCTTACCAGATAGTTGGCAGCGAGTTCGTCGAGCGCGGCGGCGGAGTCCTCTACGCTTTTTCCCAACAGGCTCGCCGCCGCCCGCAACGAAAAGGGTGTCGACGGGTGGAAGCTCAGGAGCCGGAAGGCTGTTGCAGTGGAGGCGGAGAGCTGCTCGTAGGACCACTCGAACACGAACGTCGGCGCCCCGCCGTCCGCTTGGCGGATGTCGCGGATGATGCTCTCGCGTGAACGTCGCAACTGGTCCACCATTCCGCCGAGCGGAACGTCCGGCATTGTAGCGGCGGTTGCAGAGACAATGCTCAAGGCAAGCGGGAGGTTGCCGCATATGCTGACTATGTCCTCGACCGCGCCCGGATTCGCTGCAACGATTTTCGCGGTGAGATGGCTGCGGATCAGGTCGAATGCCTCCAAGTCGGAGAGCACGTCGAGGGCGATCGTAGTGGAATTGGCAAGGTCAGGCATGCGGTTGCGGCTTGTGATGATGACAAAGCTGCCCGGCGTGTCCGGTATGAGTGGCTCAACCTGATCCCTGTCTCGAGCGTTGTCAAGAACAATGAGAATCCGTTTCTTCCACAGCAGGCCGAGGTAGGCCTGCTGAAGCATCGGCAGGTCTGAACTGTCAACCGGCTTCTTGATTCCGAATGCGTCGAGGAAAGATGCCATGACATCTATCGGACTCATCGGAGATCCGGGGCCGAATCCGCGAAGGTCTACATACAACCGTCCGTCCGGGAATCGGTCGCCGATAGAATGAGCCCAGTGGATGGCCATCGACGTCTTTCCAACTCCGCCCATGCCCTCCAGAGAGGAGATTACCATTGTTTCAGTGCTGTCCGACCGCTCGAGTTCGACAGTAAGGCGGCGCAGTTCGTCCACACGACCGACGAAGTGGTCGGGCGCGGCCGGCAACATGTCGGGTGCCTTGTCCGTCGTGGAGCCTGAGACCTGGGCCGCGTCACGGTCGGATCGGATGCGCGTGGCTGACCGGCGAAGCGCTATCTCTGCCGCCGTAGCTATCACACCACCTACCACGACGATCGCGACACCGAGGAGGTACTGACCCTGCTGGACGACGACTCCGGCGATTCCGGCCGTCACGACGCTCGCTCCGGCCATCGTCGGGCCGCTGACAGCTCGCAAGCGGCCCTTCGGGCCACTGCGGGCGGTCGGCTCGTCGCCTTGCTCGGCGTGCACCATCGACATCGCCTCCAGAGCCGCTGGAATAGATTCCATGCACTCGCGGCGCAATTTTAGCAGTCGATGCAAAATGATACGCCGAGCGCTATGGAGTGGCGTGAGGATCCAGGAGGATATCAGCTATGGTTCCGGCTCCGAGTCGTGAAGTGGAAGGAAATGACGTTCATGCGTGAGTTCCTCCCGGCGGAAATCGATGCCAGTTGTAACGCTGTTCACCTCTCAGAGTTCGACGAAAGAGTGATAGATGACTACGTTTCGTGGCGTACGGCACCGATTTTCCCCCGGCGGGGACGGATGGCCTGGCATATTCTTGAACGGCCCACCGGATGCTCTTCTGGGCAAGTGTACGAAGCCGCGAAGATCAAAGGCGTCGGTGTGTTCGATCCAGAGGACGAAACTCGCGGACGTGATCCGATCACCTCAGGGACCTTTTCTTCCGCGACGCCGCCGACCACTCAGCCATTGACCTCGTTTATGACCTACCCACATCTCGGATTCCGCCCAGACGGCCGGTTCGCCGTTGTCCACGGAGCAGCTGCTCCTGTCGGAGGGATTACGCTGTCCAAGGCTCGCCGGGAGTTCGATGCCGCGCATGCGTTGTTGAATGCCGGGGTGCCAGCCATTGCGCCACTACGTGTCTACCGGTATCCCGATCTGGTATTTCGCGGTGAATCTATGGGGGTGGCCGTCAGCGCGGCTCCCGACCGGCTTCCATGGCGCCTTTCGGAGGCGCAGCAGGGAGTAGCGCTTCATCCGGGTAAGAATTCCTCCCGCGACCTCTACTACCATCGACTGCTCGAAGCATTCGGAATCATCGGCGATCCTAGCGCAGAGGATACTAGGGTCCGGCTCATCTGCGCGTTGGCGCGTCAGGTGGGAGAACGTATCCGGCAATACTCGATGGCCGGCTTATTTCGCTATTCAGCGGAGTTCAGTAACTTCGAGTTCGACTTCCGCCATCGTAGGGTTGTATTGACCGATTTGGATTCGGCCGAGTTTATTGAAACGGCCAGCATCGAAACGCGGCGACTGGAAGTAATGCGCGACTTCGCCTCCGGGATGTATCACTTGGCAGCGAAGTTTGCCGCCCCGACAGCGCTCGGCCGATTCTCGGTTCCGATGTTGCTCAAGCATGATCCGTTGGCACATTATGCCAGTGGCTACTTCGGCGTAGCGGAGCCGAATAGATGGCAAACGCTCACGTTCAGGCTTTGGAACGCTTTCTTGCCGCACTTCAATTTGATCAACACGGTAGGGGCCGTCCGCGGCGACAAGTGGGGGCAAGCGGAGAGGCGTAGCTATAAGATGGATCATCATCTCTTCTTTATCCTCGTGTTCTGCGAGTTCGCCGAATCCTTCACTCGGTATGGCGACAGTTTGCCGGGATATGCGCCGGATCCGGACCGCTTGATCCTTAATGCCGAGTCATTTCTAGGGTTCCGCTTCGGATATCTTTCCCATCTGCGATCGATTCGGGTAGCATTGTGAACGTGATGGACGTAGGCGGCGGTGAGGCAGGTGGGCGTGCCCGGCTCGAGGTGCCCAGGATTGCCGTTCCTGAGGGCTTGGCCGTGCAGTTGTCGCGGATCGCGCCGCCGTGGTCCGAATTCGGTTTCGCTGCAATCGTCGACGGTCGAAATTCTTTCTCGATCGAATCGGACGGGCTTCGGCTGTTGTCTGCCGCAAGTCTCGCAAAACTTTTCATTGCGGGCGAGGCCTTCCGTCGGATCGGCAGCGGAGATCTGAGATTTGAAACGCAGGTTCCGATTGAGGCCTCGAACCGGGTTGGCGACCCTAATGGGCTCGATCCTACGCGCCGAGATGATCTCCTTGTTGCGGCGGATTCGGCTACGGTCAGATTACTGTTGAGCCAGATGCTAAATGCCAGTAGTAATACGGCGGCCAATGTTCTGATCGACCTGCTGGAGCGAGCGCAGGTCAACAGCGAGACGGTGGCCCGGTTTGGCTGGACCGGCAGTCAGGTTACTCGAAAATACCTTCCGCGCCATCTCGAGTCCGCCGGACATCAGGTGGCTCCGCCGACATTGACGTGCCCCCGACATATTTCAGAACTGCTCTACTTGGCATCCCGTGGAAGCTTGAACGGTGCGACTTTCGACCGAATACTGATTTCACACCTCTTGAATGGAGTGCGTCACAGGCGGTCTCTGGCGGGCGATTCCCTCGCAGTTGCCTCCCGCTATTTTCATAAGATCGGGTCGTTGGAAGGCCGCGACCGGCGCGGTAATCTGATTCGTTGGCAACATGAAGCCGGCGTGCTGCAGCGCGGGGCCACTGTGGTGGTTCTGTGCGTCATGAGCTGTTACCGCCCTCCCTCTCGTCAGCATTACTTCCCTCTGCCTGAGATGCAGCGGGCCATATTCGACGGAGTACTGCTACTCGAGGGATCCCAGAAAGTCGGACCGAGAAACGAGCCCTCACGAAGTCTCTGAACCCCGGATCCGTCGACGGCTTCCGCGGAGCGTGCGACGAACGCATGAGGCCAGCAGTAAGATCGGCGGCGCACGGGTGACGGCGGGACCTTCGAGAAAGAACGGATCAAGATCGGTGCTGCGGCGTCAGTAGCCAGCGTCGCCGGTGTGGACGGAGTTCGTGAGTGCAGCGCCGCGCGAACGCAGGACTGCCAACAAACTGGACTGTTCCGCCGCGGCCAGATCACCGGTCGGGTGACTGGACATGCGGTGCTTGCTGTGGGAGAGCCCTTAGTGCGGGAGCCATTTGGCCGCGCGCCCGACGCACGGCCTTGAAGAGCGAGCGACCGTTTGCGGTAGAAGGCGACTGCCTTGGGACCAAGCGTCCGGATCGGGTGGCTGGAGAGCAGGTCGGTGCGGGTGCAGGCGGACGGCGGTCTCCACGTCCGGCAGGGCGGCGCATCAGCCGAGCAGTCCGTGCCCGGACAAGATCTCGTGGACTACCGCGGTGACACCGGCGTCCTCCACAACGGTCCCCACGTGCCAGGCGTCACGGGCGCCCCAGGCGTTACGGGTGACGGCCGCGCTGCCGGCGTAGCAGTCGGCGCCGTAGGTTCCGACGACCTCGGCGCCCTCCGGGATAACGAGTTCGACCAGCAACCGGGACTCGAACGTCGCGCTGACCATTGTCACCGGGCTGACGTGACTCCGCTGGCGAGACCAGATCAACACCTACTTCTTCCGCAAGTCCGGCATCCGACGCCCAGGGTCGCCCTATCCAATGAGCCCAGGATTTCAGTTGCCGACGCCGACCGTTGCCATCATGGCGGCGGGATAGCGGTCGCCGCGGGCCGCGCCGGCCGGGACGGCCTCCTCGATCCGGGCGAGGTCGTCCGCGGTGAGTGCCACGTCCAGGGCGGGCAGCGCCTCGGAGAGCCGCTCGCGGGTACGGGCGCCGGCCAGCGCGACGATGTCGGTGCCCTGCGCTGCGACCCAGGCGATGGCCAGCTGCGCCACCGTGCAGCCTTTCTCGTCGGCGACCCGGCGCAGGCCCTCGACCAAGGTCAGATTGTGCCGCCCGTTCTCGCCGGCGAAGCGCGGCAGCATGGCACGATGATCGCCGGCCCGCCCGGCGGCGGCATCCCAGTGGCCGGAGATCAGCCCCCGGCTCAGGACACCGTAGGCGGTCATCCCGATCCCCAGCTCGCGCAGCACCGGCAGCACCTCCGACTCCACCGCACGGGAGATCAGTGAGTACTCGATCTGCAGGTCGGCGATCGGGTGCACCGCATGCGCCCGGCGGATCGTCGCGGCGCCGACCTCGGACAGCCCGACGTGCCGCACGTATCCGGCGTCGACCATCTCCTTGATCGCACCGATTGTGTCCTCGATCGGCACCGACGGGTCCAGCCGGGCCGGGCGGTAGACGTCGACGTGATCGACGCTGAGCCGGGTCAGGGACCGGGCCAGCTGATTCTTCACCGCGGCCGGCCGGTTGTCCTGCCCGAGGAAGGCGCCGTCCGGTCCGACCAGCGCCCCGAACTTGACGCTCAGCACATACTCGTCGCGGCGCCGGCCGTGCAGCGCCTCGGCCAGCAGCATCTCGTTGTGCCCGCTGCCGTAGTGGTCGCTGGTGTCGATCAGGGTGATGCCCGCGTCCAGGGCGGCGTGCACGGTGGCGATGCTCTCCGTCCGGTCAGCCGGCCCGTACGCGCCGGAGGTCATGCCCATCGCGCCCAGTCCCAGCGCGGAGACGAGGGGCCCGGTCCTGCCGAGAGTTCGTTTCTGCATGCACCGAGCGTGCGCCGGTCCGCCCCGGCCCGGGAGAGGAGCGGTTGTCGTGGGAGCGGCGCTCCCTGGCTCGCGTGCGGTGGGCGGGGCAGCATGGGTCCATGCAGCGTGACGAGTTGGCCGACTTCCTGCGACGCCGTCGGGCCGCGATCCGCCCCGCCGACGTCGGGATCGCCGACGGGCCCCGCCGCCGCACGGCCGGTCTGCGCCGGGAGGAGGTGGCGATGCTCGCCGGCATGTCGGTTGACTACGTGGTACGGCTGGAGCAGGGCCGCAGCAGCCAGCCGTCGGCCCAGCTGCTCGCCGCTCTGGCCCGGGCGCTGCGCCTGTCCGAGGATGAGCGCGCCCATCTGTTCCGCCTGGCCGGTCACCAGCCTCCGCCCGCGGCCGGCCCGGCGGCCCTGGCCCGCGCCGGTCTGATCCGCATGCTGGACCTGCTCGGCGACACCCCGGCCATGGTCATCTCCGACCTGGGTGAGGTGCTGGCCCAGAACCGGATGTCGGTGCTGCTCAGCGGCGATCAGTCCGGTTTCGCCGGAGACCGCCGGTATCTGATCCACCGCTGGTTCACCGAGCCCGGCGCGCGTGCCGTGGCCGAACCCGGGGAGCAGGAACGTCATGCCCGGCAGCACGTGGCCGACCTGCGCGCGGTCGCCGGCCGTCGCGCCGGTGACCCGCTGGTCACCGGGCTGGTCGACCGGCTGCTGGCGGCGAGCGCCGACTTCCGGCGGCTGTGGGCGGAACACGAGGTCGCGCAGCGGCGTGCCGACCGCAAGACGTTCCGGCACCCGCGGGTCGGCCGGCTGACCATGGACTGCGAAACCCTGGTCACCCCGGACCTCGGCCAGAAACTGCTGGTGCTGACCCCGGCCGACGCCGAAGCCCGGGAACGCCTGGAACTGCTGCGTGTCCTCGGCGCCGAGGACTTCCCGGCCACCCACCACGCCGGGAGCGCATGACCCCGGTGAACCCGTGCGCGGGCGTTCTACCGTGATTGCGTGACCGAGAAGATGCCCGATCTCCCACAGGCGTACGAGCCTTCGCCGGTTCCCCTCGACGACTCTTCACCGGTTCCATCCGACGACATCCCGCCGGTTCCATCCGACGATCTTTCGCCGGCCACGTCCCGCCGTCGCGGCCGGACGGCCCCGGTCGTAGTGGCCGTCCTGCTGCTGGCGGCGGTGGCCTGGGCGGTCCTCTCGCCCGGACCGGACCGGAAGACGCCCACGACCGCCCCGCCGGGGGAGCGGGCGACCGCGACCACCCCGTCCGTGCAGTGGCTCGAGGCGCTGCCCGCCAGCGCTGAACGGCCCCGCCGGGTCGACACCGAGGGCGCCCCGACGTCGATCTACTTCGCGAACGACATCGACCAGAAGGTCACCGTCAACCGGCTCGACGGCGACGGGCAGCGGATCCGCTACTCCGAACTCGAGCCCGGGCAGGGTTACCACCAGCAGACCCACGCCGGCCACGTGTGGGTGATCGCCACGGCCGACGGGGCTGCCGTCGCGGTGTTCCGGGCAGTGGAGGCTCCCGGGCTGGCCGAGATCCGCTGAGCACCGCTCTTCACCGACCAGGGGCCGGAAGCATGCCCTGCCGCCGCCCGGCGGCATGATCATCCTCCAGCGATTTCCGGACTTCCCGCTGCCGGTGAGTGGCGGAAGACGGCGACCCCGTTCGGGCCCAGGGTTCGGACCGGATGGCCGGAGAGCAGGTCGGTTCCGGTGCAGGCGGGCGGCAGGTCGACCGGGGACGCGCTGTGGTTGAGGACGAACAGCAGGCGGTCGCCGTCCGGGGTGACGCGGACCGCGGTCTCCACGTCCGGCAGGTCGGCGCACGGGCCGAGCAGACCGTGCCGGGTGAGGACCGTCCGGACCACGTGGTCGACCCCGTCCTGGGCGAGGCCCGCCCCGACATACCAGGCGTGACCGCTGCCGAACGTGTTGCGGGTGACCGCCGCGGTGCCGGCGTAGAAGTCGGCGCCGTAGGTTCCGACGACCTCGGCGCCCTGGGCGATGACCAGTTCGAACAGCAGCCGGGACTCGAACGTCGAGCCGTCCATGGTCACCGGGTTGACGTAGGTCGCCTCGCGGGCGTCCCACTCGTCGACCCGTATCCCCAGCAGAGGCGACAACGGCCCCGGTACGTCGGCGGGGAAGGCGTTGTCGTCCTCGTCGACACGGCCGGACAGGAACGTGGTGACCACCGTGCCGCCGCGCCGCGCGACCCCCGCCAACCGATCGGCCAGACCGTCTTTGATCATGTGCAGGGCGGGTGCGACGACCACGTCGTAGCGGTCCAGGGCGGCGGTCACCGGGATCACGTCGACGTCGGCGCCGAGTTGCCACAGCGCCCGGTGGTAGGCGGTGACCACGTCCAGGTAGCGGACCAGCCGCGACGGCCCGTCGGAGATCTCCAGCGCCCACCAGCTGTCCCAGTCGAACAGCAGCGCCACCCGCGCCGGGGTACGGGCGCCCAGGGTCACCGGGCCCAGTGAGTGCAACTCCGAACCGAGAGCGGTGACCTCACGGAAGACCCGGGTGTCCGCCCGGCCGGCGTGGCCGATCACCGCGCCGTGGTATTTCTCGCTGGCCCCGCGACCGGCGCGCATCTGGAAGAAGAGCACCGCGTCGGCGCCGTGCGCGACCGCCTGCCAGCTCCACAGCCGCATCACCCCGGGCCGCTTCAGCGGGTTGACGTCCCGGCACGCGGTCACGCTGGGGGTCTGTTCCATGAGCCAGAACGGCTGGCCGTCCTTGATCCCGCGCATCAGATCGTGGGCGAGCGCCATCCGGGCGGCCGACCGGTCGTCCGGCGGGTAGTTGTCCCAGGAGACGAAGTCGAGGTCGGCGGCCCACCGGTGATAGTCGATCGGACGGTAGAGGCCCATGAAGTTGGTCGTCACCGGTGTGACCGGGTCGGCGGAGCGGATCGCGGCCTTCTCGTCGCGGAAGTTGGTGAGCATCGCGTCCGACATGAACCGCAGGTAGTCCAGGGTGATGCCCTGGAAGGCGGTGTGATCGGGACCGCGCCAGTGTTCGGTGAGCGCCGACGGCGGCTCGATCTCGTCCCAGTCGGTGAACGTGTGCGACCAGAATCTGGTGTACCACGCCGCGTTCAGTGCTTCCAGCGTGGAGTAGCGCTCACGGAGCCATTCCCGGAACGCGGCGGCACAGAGGTCGCAGTAGCAGGCGCCGCCGTACTCGTTGCCGACGTGCCACGCGACGATCGCCTCGTGCCCGGCATATCGCGCGGCCATCCGGCGGGCGATCCCGGCGGACATCCGCCGGAACACCGGGGAACTGGGGCACGAGTTGTGCCGCTGCCCGTATCGATGCCGCCGGCCCTCGAAGTCGGTGCGGGTCACCTCGGGATGGGCCTTGGCGAGCCAGGCCGGATGCGCGCCGGTGCCGGTGGCGAGGCAGATCCGCCGCCCCGCGGCCGCCGCCCGCTCGATGATCGCGTCGAGGGTGCTGAAGTCGTAGACGTCCGGGCCGGGCTGCGTGAGCGCCCACGTGAACACACCCACGGTGAGCGTGTCGATGTGCGCGGCGTCGAACAGCCGGTGATCCTCCTCCCACACCTCCTTGGGCCACTGCTCCGGGTTGTAGTCGCCCCCGTACCGGATCTTCACCCGACGAACTCCTTCCGGACCACGGCGATCGCCGGCCGGGCATTCCCGAGCAGCGCCAGGACCAGCAGCGACGCCGCCAGCGCGAGCACGGCCTCGGACCAGAGCCAGACACCGGCGAGGGCGACGACGATCAGGCAGACGTTGCTCACCGTCACCCCGAAGGAGCGGATCAGGAGGTACGCCGAAAGCCGCGCCACATCACGCCCACGGAACACGAACAGTGACGTGACGACGAGAGCGTTCAGCATCCACACCGTCGCGACTGCGATCACCACCAGTTGCGCAACCCCGGGAGCGAACAGGTTCGGGGTGACCACGAGCAGCCACAGCCCCCAGACCTTCAGCGCACCCACGGCGTTCAGCCGGTAGCCCCGCAGGAACGCCGGACCCGGGCGCAGGTCGGTCAGGTCGAGCCGGCGCCGGTGCAGCGCGTAGATCGCCGCCGACAGTGCCGGCCCCACCGGGAGCAGGCAGAGGGCCGCGAGCGGCAGGTTCGACGGGTCCCGGTCGAGCAGGACCAGCAGCGCCAGCCCCGGCCCGGCGGTGACCAGGAACAACAGTTCGACGGCGAGCAGTGTGTAGACCATCGCGGCGGCCTGGGACAGCAGCCCGGTCCCGAACCGTTCGGTGAGAGCGGTGCTCACGACGGCATCCCGAGCAGGTGGCCGTCGTCCCACCACGACGGTGTCTCGTCGCGGACCGGCGTGATCTCCAGGAGCGTCACCTCGTGCCGGGAGAGCGTCAGGTCGAGGGTGACGTGACCGTCGACGATCGGCAGACCGCGGTGGCTGCGGACCGGCTCGGCGGCCTCCCGCAGGGCATCCAGTTGCCGGGGCAGCGGTGAGGACGGCCGGCCCATCTCCCGCCATGCCGCCCACGCGTTGCCGTACTGCTCGTCGACCGACGACCGCATCAGGAACGCCGACGACCCGGTCATCGGGACGGAGAGCCGCAGCGCATGGGAGGACGGCGAGTTCCGCAGATCCTCGTGGTCGACCGGCGCCCAGGCGAGAACGGTCACCCGCCCGGTGGTGTCGGTGGTCGTCAGGTGATCCGGTCCGCGGGACAGGATCTCGTCGGCCATGCGCGCCATGAACGCGTACAGATGGAAGGTCGGCTTCTTGATCTGCCGGTGGGTGAGCAGGCCGAAACCGCCGTGGAAGAGCGCGACCGGGATGCCCTCCTCCTCGAACATGTCGCTGAACGTCCAGTAGGCGAACGAATCGGCGTGGTCGCCGCCGGCCGCCACGACCGGCGCGAGATAGGCGGCGTGAAAGGCCGTGTCGTGAACGGGGTTGTCCGGGCGATAGGACGAGTTGAACTCGGTGATGTGCACCGGGAGCCCGGCCAGCGGCGTGCCGGCCAGCTGGTGCCGGGGCAGCGCGAACTGCTCCAGCAGCCGTGATGCCGGGCCCAGCGTCTGGTGTGTTCCGAACGGCACGTGCCGGGCCGGCCCGGAGGTGTACGCGTGACGGCTGACGAAATCGATCGGGACGTCCCGGGCGACGACGAATTCGGCGAACGTCTCCAGCCACTTGTCCGAGCCGGGCGAGATCGCCGGGCCGCCGACCTGCAAATCCGGGTCCACGTCCTTGACCGTCGTCGCGGTGATCTCGTAGAGCCGGTGATAGGCGTCGGCGTCCGCGTCGAGCCAGAACTGGGTCAGGTTCGGCTCGTTCCACACCTCGATCGGCCATTGCCGGACCTCGGCCAGTCCGTACCGGTCGACCAGGTGGGTGACCGTGTCGCGGACCAGATCGGCCCACGCCGACCAGGAACGCGGCGGCGTGATGTTGCCCTTCCACCAGAAGACCGTCTGGTCACCGGAGGCCAGCCCGTCGGGCATGAAACCGAGCTCCAGGAACGGCCGGACACCCATGCCGAGGTACGCGTCGACCACCTGGTCCAGATAGGTGAACGAGTGCCGTACGTGCTTCTCGCCGAGATGGGTGAACGGCCGGTGGATGCCCATGCCGTCGCTGAACAGCCCGTGCCCGCGAATGTGCCGGAACCCGATCTCCCGCTGGATCAGGGCGAGCGAGTCCTGATGGTCGCGGCGCAGGGCGAGTTCCATCCGGCCGGTCCCGACGCACGCGCGCCAGGCGGCCGGCAGCCGGCTCATCCGTGCTCTTTCTTGTAGCGCTCGTACGCCTTGTTCACGATGTCCACGTACTTCGTGGAGTTCTTGCCCTCCAGCTCCTTGACGTAGGCGTCCCATTCGGAGAGCGGCCGCTGCCCGAGCGCGAACTTCAGCGTGTTCTGGAAGACGTGGTCCTTGAGCGCCGAGTCCCAGAGGGTGACCTGCTCGCGTTCCTCGATGGTCAGCGGCGCGGGCGGCGCGACCGGGCGGATCTGGCGCTTGTTCATCTCGGCCTGGAACGCCTTCTCCTCCTCGGAGAACTGCGAGTTCAGCATCTTCGTGCTGCCGCCGTAGGCGAAGACGCCGTTGGAGAAGCCGTAGTCGACCTGGAGGTCCTTGGGCGCGCCGGGGTTCAGGCCACCCCACTTGATGCCCGGGTCGAGCTTGAAGCTGCCGTCTTCCACGTTGCCGGTGTAGGTCTGCCCCTCGATGCCCCACTTGCTGAACATCAGGCCGGCGTCGGAATACCAGAGCCAGTCGATGAACTGCATCATGGCGACGAAGTTCTTCGAGTCCTTCGCCTTCTTGGAGATCATGATGCCGTTCTCCAGGCGGTTGTGACCGGGCAGGGTGGCGCCGGCCGGCCCGATCGGCAGGATCAGCTTGGCGACCTTCGCCCCGGGGAGCTTGGCTACGTCCTTGCGCGCCTCGTTGACCAGCGTCTGTGCGTTGACGCTGATCATGAACGACTTGCCGTTGGCGAACTTCTGCCGGGCGATGTCGTCGGTCTGGGTGAAGCTCTCCGGGTCGAGCAGACCCTCCTTGACCAGCGTGTTCACGTACTCCAGCATCTGCCGGTACTGGTCCATGCCGCCGGAGTAGACGAACTTCCCGGCGGTCGCGTCCCACTCCATCGGGTTCCAGGCCCAGCCCGCGCGGGTGCCGTGCGCGGTGCTGAGCAGGCCGAACAGGTTGTTGGCGCCCGGTTGCGGGGGAGTGCTCCAGCGATCGGACAGCGGATAGAGGTCCGGGTGGGCCTTCTTCATCTCCCGCAGCACACCCGTCAGGTCGTCCCAGGTCTGCGGTGCGGTGAGCCCGAGCCTCTCCATGACGTCGGTGCGGACCCCGAGCGTGTAGTCCTGCCAGACGTTCTCGTGCAGGCCGGGCAGCAGGTAGTACTTGCCGTCCTGAGCCTTGAACCCGTCCAGGTTGGGCTGCAGGTTCCAGCGGGCGACCTTCTCCTTGAAATGCGGCATCAGGTCGACGTAGTCGCTGATCGGCAGGATCGCGCCGCCGGCGATGAACGCCTCCTCGTCCGGGTGGTAGGTCTTCGGGATGATCATCGGCGCGTCCCCGGCGCTCACCACGACGCTGCGCTTCTGGTTGTAGTCGCTGCCCGGCACGGCCGTCGACTCCAGCGTCACATTGGTCCGGGCGGCCAGCTCCTTGAAGAACGGCCAGTCCGCCTTGTACGGGTAGGCCTGGTTGCTGAGCATCATGATCGAGAAGGAGACCGGTTCGGTGGCCTTGAACTGGTCGCCGACTTTGAACCCGTCCATCGCGCCGGCCCGCTTGTCGTCGGTCGACGTGTCGCCACCGTCGTCGCTGCAGCCGGCGAGCCCGGCCACGGCCGCGGCGCCCGCGGCGGTCAGGAGATGACGCCTGGTCAGCTGAAACATGGGGGAGTGCTCCTAGCCCTTGACGGCGCCGAGCATGACGCCGGAGACGAAATACCGCTGGATGAAGGGATAGACGAGCATGATCGGCGTCATGATCAGGACGATCGTGACGGCCTGGATGCTCGCGGCGATCTGCAGCGCGGCCTCGCTGGTGGCGTTGTTGTCGGTGCCCGAGGTCGCGCCGGCGATCAGGTTGCGCAGATAGACGGTGACCGGGAACAGTTCCTGCCGGTCCATGTAGAGGAACCCGGCGAACCAGGAGTTCCAGAAGCTCACCGCGTAGAACAGCAGCATGGTGGCGAGCACCGCCTTGGACAGCGGCAGCACGATCCGCAGCAGCGTGCCGTACGTGCCGGTGCCGTCGACCGCGGCCGCCTCCTCGAGCTCGGTCGGAAGGCTTTCGAAGAACGCCTTCATCACGAGCAGGTTGAAGACGCTGATCGCGTTGGGCAGCACGATCGCCCACAGCGTGTTGCGCAGGCCGAGCGAGCTGATCAGCACGTAGTTGGGGATGAGGCCGCCGTTGAAGAACATCGTGAACACCGCGATCCCGACCAGCAGGCCGCGGCCCCTCAGGTTCCGCTTCGACAGCACGTACGCGTAGCAGGTGGTCAGGACCAGCGCGATCACGGTGGCCACGACCGTGTAGAACACGGTGTTGCGGTAGTTGGTCCAGAACATCGCGTCGGACATGACCTTGTCGTACGTGGTGAGGTTGAATCCTTTCGGCCAGATGTTGACCTGGCCGGACCGGATCTCCTGCTCGCCACTGAACGAGCGGGCCACGATGTTGACGAACGGGAACAGGGTCACCAGTACGACGACGGTGAGCACGAACCCGTTGACCGCCTGGAACGCCCGGTATCCCCGGGTCGCGCCTACCACAGGCTCGTCCCCGCGACGCGGCGCGACAGCGAGTTCGCGCCCAGCACCAGGGCCAGCCCGATCAGCGACTCGAAGAGCCCGATCGCGGCGGCGTAGCTGAAACTTCCCGACACGATGCCCACCCGGTAGAGGTACGTGGAGACGACATCCGCGGTCGCGTAGGTGAGCGGGTTGTACAGCAGCAGGACCTTCTCGAACCCGACCGCCAGGAACGTGCCGATGTTCAGGATCAGCAGCGTGATCATGGTGGGGCGGATGCCGGGCAGCGTCACGTGCCAGGTCTGCCGCCAGCGGTTCGCTCCGTCGACCTTCGCCTGGTCGTACAGGTCGTTGTCGATCGTGGTCAGCGCCGCGAGATAGAGGATCGTGCCCCAGCCGACGGTCTGCCACACCTCCGACGACACGTAGATGGTCCGGAACCAACCCGGTTCCTGGATGAACGCGACCGGATCCTGCCCGATCGCGCGCAGCCCCTGGTTGACCACACCGTCGATCGAGACGGTCTGCAGGATCAGGCCGGCCACCACCACGATCGACAGGAAGTGCGGCAGGTAGGAGACGGTCTGCACGAAGCCCTTCAGCCAGCGGGTGCGGACCTCGTTGAGCAGCAGGGCCAGCACGATCGGCAGCGGGAAACAGAACAGCAGCGTGAGCGTGCCGATCACCGCGGTGTTCGTGAAGACCTGCCAGAACGTCGGATCGGCGAGGAACATCCGGAAATACCGGAGCCCCACCCAGTACTCGCCGAACAGGTCGCCGCCGGGCTCGTAGCGCCGGAACGCGATCACGTTCCCGAGCATCGGCAGATAACGGAACACAACGAAGAACAGCAGCGGGAGTACGGCCAGCGAATACAGCTGCCAGTCCCGTCGCAGCGCCTGCGCCCAGGATCGGCGACGCGGCCGCAACGGGGGGTCGGGTGGATCCTCAGTGGACGTGGACGGGCTTGCCTGGGCTGTCAGCATGAGCCAGCCTTCCGAAACTTTCATCGAAAAACCGGGATGTATGGCGGCGAACCTAAGTCCGTTACGAATCGATGTCAAGCCTGATGGGAAGGCTCGTCGGATGGCGATCAACAGTGGACTCCATCGATCTTCTGTGGTTAGGGTGCGAGCAGGTTCGAGCGAAAGCCCATTCGCAACTACCGATGGCGGTGCGTGATTTTCGATGACGAAGTCTGACGGGTCCGCGACCATCGCCCTCATCGCGAGTGACGTCGGGGTGTCGGTGACGACGGTCTCGAAGGTGCTCAACGGGCGTGCCGACGTGGCCGCCCGGACCCGAGCCCTCGTCGAGGACAGCCTCCAACGGCACGGCTACCGCCGGCGCAGTCGCCGTCCACCCGCCGTCACCGGACACCTCGACCTCGTCTTCCACGAGTTCGACACGGCCTGGTGCATGGAGGTCATCCGCGGCGTCGAGGAGGTCACCTCCCCGGCCCGGGTGGAACTGGTGATCTCCCAGCTCGGCGGCCGGCACCGGCCACCCCGGCACTGGGCCGACGACGTGCTCCACCGCAGTCCGCTCGGCGTACTGCTGGTGCTCTGCCACCCGACCGAGTCCCAGCGGCGGCTGCTGACCCGGCAGCGGATCCCGTTCGTCGTCCTCGACACCGACAGCGCCACCGCGGCCTCGACCCCGACGGTCGGCTCCAACAACTTCAACGGCGGCCTGCTCGCCACCCGCCACCTGATCGATCTCGGCCACCGCCGGATCGCCGTCGTCTCCGGCCCGGCCGACGTGCTCTGCAGCCGGGCCCGCGTCGCCGGATTCCGGTCCGCCCACGACGAGGCCGGCCTGCCCGTGCTCCCGTCCCTGGTGCGCTACGGCGCCTTCACCGGCCACGCCGGATATGAGCACGGCATGCAACTGCTCGCCACGCCGGACCGCCCCACCGCGGTCTTCGCCGGCTCCGACATCCAGGCGATGGGCGTGATCCGGGCGGCCCGGCAGCTCGGCCTCCGGGTGCCCGCCGACGTCTCGATCGTCGGCTACGACAACGTCCCGGTCTCGGCCTGGGCGGCGGCCCCGCTCACCACCGTCGACCAGCACGTCGCCGACATGGCCGGCACCGCCGCCCGCATGGTCCTCGACCTGGCCCGGGGCATCGACGTCCCGATGACCCGCATCGACCTGGTCACCGAACTGGTCGTCCGCGAAACCACCGCCCCACCGCCGTCCGCCGCACCGACGGCATCACTGTCGCCCTTCGTCTGAGGTTTGCCATGGCCGCTTTTGATCTGCCGCTCGACCAGCTCGAACGGTACGTTCCGGACCTGCCGGAACCGGACGACTTCGACGCCTTCTGGCTGAAGACCCTCGTCGCGGCCGCGGGCCCGGCAGTTCTCGAGGTCCGTCCCGAACCCAACGACCTCGCGCTCGTCGACTGCTGGGACGTCACGTTCGGTGGCTTCGACCGCCAGCCGGTCCGCGCCTGGTACACCCGGCCCGCCGGCCACTCCGGCCCCCTGCCGGCGATCGTCGAGTACGCCGGTTACGGCCGTGGCCGTGGCCTGCCGCACGAGCGTCTGACCTGGGCCACGGCCGGTTACGCCCACCTGCTGATGGACAATCGCGGCCAGGGCGACCTCTACGGTTCCGGCGGCGACACCCCCGACCCGGAGTCCGGCACGGCGATGGGCGGCCCCGGCCCGGCCACCCGCGGGATCCTCTCCCCGTACGACTACTACTACCGCCGCCTGATCACCGACGCGTTCCGTGCTGTGATGGCGCTACGGGAACTGCCCGGCACCGACCCGGCCCGCATCGCGGTGATCGGAAACAGTCAGGGCGGTGGTCTGGCGCTCGCCGTGGCCGGCCTGATCCCGGACCTCGCCGCGGTCCTCGTCTCGTCCCCGTTCCTCTGCCACATCCAGCGGGCCGTGTCGCTGACCGACCTCGCCCCCTACGGCGAGATCGCCACCTACCTGTCCGTGCACCGGGACGCCGAGCCCGCCGTCGGGAACACCCTCTCCTACGTCGACGCCGTCCACTTCGCCCGCCGCGCGACGGCGCCCGCCCACTTCGGCATCGGCCTGCGGGACGCGGTGTGCCCACCGAGCACCGGCTTCGCCGCCTACAACCACTACGCCGGGCCCGACAAGACCATGCACACGTACCGCTTCAACGGCCACGAACACGGCGATGCCGTCCACACCCGCTCCCAGCTCCGCTGGCTGAACCCCCGCCTCCACCCAGCCTGACCCCACCCGCCCGGCAGAAACACAGCACCCCCCTTCCACCGACCACCCCTCACCACCGACCTCATCGAACCGGCCGCCACCGCCGCGTTCAGGGCGTTTTGACAGCCCCAGGCCACACCGGATCCTCACACCGGGCCACCGGGCCACCGGGCCACCGGGCCACCGGGCCACCGGGCCAACAGGCCAACAGGCCAACAGGCCAACAGGCCAACAGGCCAACAGGTCAGCGGGTCAGCGGGGCCCACGGGTCAGCGGGGTCAACCGGTCAGCGGGTCAGGGGCCAACAGGCCAACGGGTCGGCGAGTCAGCGGGCTAGTAGGTCGGCGGGTCGGCTAGGTCTCCAGAGCGCGCAGGCCGTCCTCCCAGCGCGCCCGGCGCTCTTCGAGGTCCTGCTCCCACCAAGGCGTGCCACGCTCACCTAGGTGGCTGGTGTTAAACGCGGGTTGATCAGAGTTTCTGATCAACCCGCGTCGGTCTTTGTGGGCTGCTGCGGGTGAGAGACAGCGGCGGCCG
>NZ_QGGR01000008.1 GCF_003148685.1 Actinoplanes xinjiangensis
CGGTCCGTGTCTTCCACAGAATCCCGTTGATCACCTGCCGGTGATCACGCCACCGCCCGCACCGACGGCCAGGAACCGGCAACACCGGCTCGATCGCCGTCCAGGCCTTATCCGTCAACTCGCCACGACCAACACCCGACACATCAACCAAAACTGATCAACTGATCGGCAGGACACGGCCTAGTCTGAGCGGGTGGAATCACGGAGGCGCATCGAGATCGATGGCTGCACTGCGGCCAGGTCCACCGCCGGGTACCGCGCGACGCCTCCAGGAGTGAGGCCAGGTGAGAGACGTGATGCCCACCCCGCGTGGTAGCCGGCTGCAATGGCCGGGACTCGTCTCGGCCTGGGCCTGGCTGCCACCGCACCGCAACGAGACGATGACCGGATCCCACCAGGTAGGTGTGGCGTTCAGCGGGCACCGTGACGTGCGGGTGCGATCGGGATCGCGGTGCAGCAGGGCAACGTACGCCGGAGGCTCGGTCATCTGCTCCGGCAACGAGCCGATCGTCTGGTCGGAGGTCCGGGAACCGACCGACGCGCTGGAGATCTATCCCACGACGGAGCTGCTCGCCTCGGTGGGCGGGCGCGGCCGGGCCGGCGGCTGGCCCGTCGAACGGGCGGTGGTCGGGGGCACCGACCCGGTGGTCGTCGGGCTCGCCGGCATCCTGCGCCGGGCACATGTCGCGTCGGCGTACGTGAGCGAGACCGCCGCCAGCGGTCTGGCGCATCTGCTGGTCCGGCACCTTCTCACCGAGTACGGCGGGCAGCGGCTGGCGCCCGTTCCCGGGCACACGCGGCTCTCCCGGGCCCAGGTCGTCCGGGTGACCGATCTCGTCTCCGCCGAACTGAACGGCTCTCTGACGCTCGACCGGCTGGCCGCTGAGGTGCACCTGTCGCCGTACCATTTCGCGCGTGCTTTCAAGGCGACCATGGGTGAGCCACCGTATGCGTGGGTGACCGCGCGGCGCATGGACGCGGCTCGCCGGCTGGTCACGACCACGGCGATGACCGTGGCCGAGGTGGCGGACGCCGTGGGGTTCGCCAACCTCAGCCACTTCCGGCGTGTCTTCCGATCGCACGCCGGTGCGGGACCGGCCACGTACCGCGCGGAGGTCGGGCTTTACCGCAGGGCTGCCGCGGCGCGCTCCTGAGCCCGGCCGAGCAACTCGCGGCTGCCGGTCTCGTAGGCCACGGTGAGCGCGATGCCGGCGATGCGCGGCGTACCTGCGGCGGTGAGGGTCAGGTCGTACCAGCCGGCGACCATCCATTCCTCGCCGTTCAGCAGGTGGTAGCCGCGTACGTTGCCGCGGACCACTGGACCGGACTCGGCCAGCAGGCCAAGGAGGTGCTGCGTGGCGTCGAAGCCGGGCAGCAGGGCACGCCACCGCTGGACCACCTCGTCGGCGGGAACGATCTCCGCCTCACCGCCGAACAGCGAAACGTAGTCGAGGGTGACCTCGTCGGCCAGCAGCGCGCGGACGGTGTCCCAGTCCCGCACGTCGACGGCCCGGAAGAAGTCGACGACCGTGGCGGTCACCGCGGCCTTCATGACGACCGCCCCGCGGCGGTGAAGTGGTCCACCACTGCGGCGACCGCCGCATCGACCTGGTCAGGCTGATCGTAGAAGTCGGTCTGCGCACCTTTGGCCCACATCGTGGTGGCGTGCCGCCCCAGGCCGGCCGCGACCCGTCGGACGTTGTCCGGCAACACCGCTTCGTCGCTGTGCACCAGCAGCGTCGGCGTCGTCACGGCCGGCAGGTGGGCGAAAGCGTTGAAGGTCAGCCAGGGATGCCACGTCAGCACCGACATCTCGTTACGCCACTCGGGCACCGCGCCCCGCTCCGGGTTCGCGTAGTAGTCCATCTCCAGACTCATCGCGGCATCGGGATCCCCCGCCGCGTACGCCGGCACGGTCAGCAACCGGCCGGTCTGCGAGTAGGTGCGGGCGGCGTCGCGCGCCGTGGCGAGCCGCTGCGCCACACCCTCGGCTCCGCCGTAGAAGGGCGTCACCGTCTCCAGGTCGTGGAACCAGCCCGCGACCGCGGCGAAGGCGTGCACCGGCAGCCCGGCAGCCACCGCGCCCAACGCGAATTGGGCACCGGCACACACGCCGACCACGCCGAGCCGGTCGGCGTCGATCCAGGAGGACCCGCGCAGGGCGCGGACCACTGCGGCGAGATCACCCATTTTGCGGTACGGCAGCTCGGTCTGAGCGGGCTCGGCGCGGCTGGCCCCGAAGCCGGCGAAGTCGAACGTCACCGCGGTCCAGCCCTGCTCGGCGAAGCGTGCCGCGTAGAGGTCTGGCATCTGCTCCTTGACCGTCAACCACGAGCCGGCCACCACCACGCCCGGCTGCGGCCCGGCGCCCGCGTCCGCGCGCCGGTGGATCCGCGCCGCGAGCGGCACGCCGTCCGAGACGATGACCGTGTCGTGGACCTGAACATCTACACCTGAGACATCTGCTTGGGTCACCCGTCCAGCGTTGGCGTCTCGCCGCCCGCCGGGGAGGTCGAATCTTGCGGACCTCGCCCGCGCCCGGTGCGGTCCGTCTTGGGAATCACGGTGACGAGAATGCCGTTTGATGGCCACACGCTCCGGCCGCCCATGCGCTCAGGCGGACGATTGGTTCTGCCTCGCAGCATGTCGGGCCAGGCTGGTGTGCCCGTGTCGGCACGCCCGATCGGAGTCGAGCCGGCGAACCTGGTGAGCCGAACGCGTCGCCCCTGAGCCGGCGCATGAGTCGCGCTCCGTACGCCGGCTTGGCGCGCGGTTTTCTCCGGCGCCGTCGGGGCGTCGTTCGCCAGCGGAGGCGGCTTGCGGCGGCGACGCGGCCGTCGGGGCGTCGTTCGGAGCGCCGGCACCGGCGGGCGCGGATTCGGTCGCGGGGACCGGCCGGCGGAGCGACACGTGCGGCACCGACCAGACCCGGCGGGTATCGGTGCCTGGTTTCGGGACATCAGTCCCGGCTGAGGAAACCCGACAGGAGTTGCCGGAACTCATGGGGATGCTCGACCGCCGGCACGTGACCGCAGCGGCCGAGGACGTGCAGGCGTACGTCGGGCAGGTGGCGGAGAAGGGGCAGGGCTGCCGTCGCGAGCGGGGTGACCCGATCCTCGGCGCCGTGGACGAGCAGTACGGGAGCGCGGACAGCGGCCAGTTCCGGCGCCGGAACGGTCAGGTCGTCGGCCCACCGTGCCCGGGGCGGGGGGAACAACGACGCGTAGGCGGCTGCCCCCTCTCGCATCGCGGCCGCACGCGCGTCGACGGCCGCGTCGGTCACCAGTGCCGGGGTGAAGAACAGGCGGCTCAGCATGTCTCGGGCCCCGTGCCGGTCGGCGGGGGCGGCCCAGATCGCGTCGAGGTCGGCGGACAGTGGCGCGCCGGGGGTGCCCATCGTCGAGACGGCGACGACCCGGGTGACCTGCCGGGGCCGCGCGGCTGCCAGCGCCAGTGCCACCGCGCCGCCCATGGAGTGCCCTATCACGGCGTACTGCTCGACGCCCAGAGCGTCCATGAGGCCCGCGGCCTGCCCGGTCCACAGCTCGAGGCCGCCCCGGGAACCCGGCGGCACCGGGGTGCCGCCGAATCCCGCCTGGTCAGGCACCACCCAACGCCAGGACGGGCCCAGCGCCTCCGCCGTCGCGGCCCAGGCTCCGGACCCGGTCGTGCCGGGTCCGGAGCCGTGCAGCATCAGCACCGCGGGGCCGCCGCGGCTGTCCAGGACGTGGACGGGCGAGCCGCCGACGGTGACGGTCCGAAGTTCCGTCACCTCACGCCGATGCGGAGTGGACGGACTTCGAGAACACGTCCATCATCGCCCGGCCGAACTGCGGCATGTCGGGCCAGCCCCGGCATGAGACGAGGTTGCCGTCCACGACGTCGGGAGCGTCGATGACCGTCGCGCCCGCGTTTTCCATGTCGCCGGTGATGGGCGGGAAGCACGCGGTCTTGCGGCCCTTCAGCAACCCGTAGACCGCGGGCACCTGCGCGCCGTGGCACACCAGCGCGATGGGCAGGTTGCGCGCGAAGAAGTGCTCGGTGATACGCCGGACGTCGGCGTCGACGCGGATCCATTCGGGGGCGCGGCCTCCGGGGATGATCAAGGCGTGGTAACGCTCGACGTCGACCTCGGCCCACGGCACGTCGACCGGCAGTTTCCGGCCGTTCTTCTCCACGTAGGCGTCGGAATTGGGGTCGAACTCGTGGATGACCAGTTGCACGTCACGCAACGTCCGCGACGAGACGTCGACGTCCCAGCCGGCCTCCTGCACGCGATAGTAGGGATACATGGTGTCGAGTTCTTCGGCGGCGTCGCCGGTCAGGAGCAGTGCTCTGGGCACCCGCTTCTCCTCGCATCCGGGGGCGGCTGGGCGGATCCGATCGGATCCGATTCGATCGGATCAGCATTCCCCGGGGCGATCCGCCCGTCAAGCCTCTGCGACCATCACACCCACGTCCTCGACCTCGTCGAAGATCCGCCGGAAACGTTCGCCGGAGCGCAGGATGTGCCGGCGCATCGCGTAGGCGGCGGCGTCGGGGTCGCGCGCCGCGATCGCGGCCACGATCTGCTCGTGCTCGGCCATGGCCAGGTGGGTGACCTGGGCGTCGCGGTGCAGCCGGAAAAGGTGCACGTGGCTGTGCAGGCGAGCGAGTGTCTCCCGGATGACCTCGTTCTCCGCGCTCAGCGCGACGAGATCGTGGAAAGCGGCATCGCGCAGACCGAAGGCGCCATAGGCCGTGGGTCCGGCACCGCCCTCCAGTTCCGCCATCTCGGCCAGCATGCGCCGCAAGCCGTTCACCTGCTCAAGTGACGCCCGCTCCGCTGATCGGCGCGCCGCGGCGGGCTCGAGGAGCAGCCGGACCTCGAGCATGTCCTCGAAGCGGTGCTGGGTGATCTGCGGGGGAATGCGGTAGCCGGCGTGCGGCACCCGCACGACCAGGCCCTCGGCCTCCATGCGGTTGAGAGCGTCCCGGATCGGCGTCTGCGAGACCCCCAGCTCACGCGCCAGGGCGTCGATCGTGACGCGGGAGCCGGGCTCGATCCGTAGCGACATCAGCTGGCCGAGCAGGGTGTCGTAGACCTCGTCGGCCAGCCGGCCGCGGGATCGGCCCGGCGGCATGGCGCCGCCCGCGCCGTTTCGGTCCAGCGCGGTCATCGCTTCGTCGTCCATCGCGACATGAGGTCCTTCCTGCATCTTCGACCCCGTTGACATCAGTAACAACGCTGCGGCATTCTGACGCCCTCGGCCGGATCGTATAGGAAAAGTAGCGGGCGATCGTCATCCCGCAACCCAGTACATCGAGGCGCACTCGTGTCACCGGCCCCGGGGTGACACCGGCGGAGCCGGCACCCGCAAAACGCAACGAAGCACCTGGCGAGGTTATAGAAGTCACCACCTCAGAAAGCAGGCAACAGATGCGATCCTTACGGCGAATAGGACGACCTGCTCAAAAGGTACAGTTGGCAGCGGCGGCCATGCTGCTGGTGGGCGCCACGATGACGGCCTGCAGCGGCGGCGAGGACGACGCCGCGCAGGTGAGCGCGCCGAAGGCACCCGCGACCATCCCGGAGCTCACCACGGACCCGGTGACCCTCAGTTTCGTCTGGTTCGAGTGGCCTCCCGCCCAGGCGCTGGAGAAGTTCGCGAACGAGGAGTACAAGAAGGTACGCCCGAACGCGACCATCAAGGTCAACACCGTGCCGAACGCGAACTGGCACGACGCCATGTTCACCCAGTTCGCCGCGCGGAAGACCGATTTCGACATCGCGATCCTGGACTCGCAGCACATCGGCGAGGCGGTGACGAACGGCAACATCCTCGACCTCACCGACTTCGTCAAGAAGAACATCGACGTCAACGCCTACGACCCGTACCTGCTGGCCGCCTACGGCCAGTTTCCCCAGGCGGAGACCGGTAAGCGCGACGAGAACGCCAGCCTGTACGGGCTGCCGCTGCTCGGCGACACCTGGACGATGATCTACCGCAAGGACCTGATCGGCGACCAGCCGCCGCAGACCTGGGACGAGATGATCTCAGCGGCCCAGAAGTGTCAGACGGACCACCCGGGCGTCAGCGGTCTGGCTTTCCACCAGGCCAACGGCTCCGACGCCGCGGCCGTCACCTACAACACGGTCAACGGCGTCTACGGCGGCAACCTCTGGGACGCCAAGGCGAAGAAGATCGAGGGTGTCCTCAACGACGCCGCCGGCCAGGAGGCGATGGACGTCCTGGTCAACAAGATGAAGCCACTGACCGCCAAGGGCTCCGGCAACTGGTTCATCGACGAGGTGAACGCGGCGGTCGCGCAGGGCAAGGCCTGCATCGCGTTCAACTGGATCGCCGCGAGCGGCGGCCTGCTCGACCCGAAGCAGTCGACGCTCGGCAAATCGAAGGAGGAGATCCTCGGCAAGCTCGGCTTCGCCACCCTGCCGAAGCAGAAGACGGACCTGGTGCCTCTCGGCGGCATGGGAATGCACGTGTCGGCCTACTCGCCGGCGGCGAACCAGGCCGAGGCCCTGAACTTCATGAAGTGGTTCGAGCAGGCCGACGTCCAGAAGAAGTGGGCCGCGGCGGGCGGCGTGCCCTCACGGACCGACGCGATCCAGTCACCCGAGTTCCTCAACGCCGGCCCGTTCAACCAGGTGTACGCCGACTCGGTGCCGCGGATGCGGGACATGTGGAACGTGCCCCAGTACGCACGGCTGGTCGACATCGAGAACACAGGAGTCAACGCGGCTCTCAACGGCGCGAAGAAGCCGAGTGACGCGCTCAACGACATCGCCAGGGAGCAGCAGGCCGTACTCGACTCCAGCGGTAAGAAGGGCGGCGGCGGACTGTGAGTGACGCCGTTCCTCTGACGACCGACCGCCCCGGGCAGGTGGCGTCCGTGACGCCGCCGGCCCGGGGCCGGTCCCGCCGGTTGAGCGACCGCAAGCTCGCCGTGGCCTTCATCGCCCCGGCGTTGCTGCTGTTGCTCGCCATGTCGGTGTTCCCGCTGCTGTGGGCGTTGTACCTGTCCTTCACCGACTACTCGGCCACTCGCGGGGGGTCCGGCTCCTTCGTCTGGTTCGAGAACTACACCGCGGTCCTGACCTCGGCGCAGGTCCATCTCAGGGCCGTGACCACGTTGATCTACGTGGTCGGTGCGGTCGTCCTGCAGACGGTGCTCGGTTTCAGCATCGCCTACCTGATCTCCCGGCGTACGCACGGGCGGGGCCTGCTGACCACGCTGTTCCTGATCCCGATGATGCTGTCGCCGGTCGTGGTCGGCCTGTTCTGGCGATTCATGCTCGACGCGCAGTTCGGCGTGGTCAACAGCATGCTCGGCTCGCTCGGCCTGGAACAGGTGGAGTGGCTCACCCGGCAGCGCATGGCGCTGGCCTCCCTGATCATGGTGGACACCTGGCAGTGGACGCCGTTCATCATGCTCATCGCCCTGGCCGGCCTGACGGCGGTGCCCAAGTACCTGTACGAGGCCGCCTCGATCGACCGGGCGTCCGAGTGGTTCCGGTTCCGCACCATCACGCTGCCGCTGGTGTGGCCGCTGCTGCTCATCGCCGTGCTGTTCCGGGCCATCGAGGCCTTCCGGCTGTTCGACCTCGTCTACATCCTGACCAGCGGAGGCCCGGGGGTCTCCACCGAGACGCTGTCGTTCCACGTCTACAAGGTCGCGTTCCTGGGCTTCAACACCGGAACCGCCTCGGCGTACGGAATTCTCATGGTCCTCGTCGTCATCGTCCTCACGCAGCTCTACCTGCGCTACCTGAACAAGCTCAAGGAGGACTGATGGCCGTCTCCGTGAACGAGGCCGTGCCCGCAAGTCCTGTCCGGGACCGCACACCCCCCGCGCGTCGCATCGGCGGCGGCGGACGGGGCCGCTCGGTGCTCGAGATCGCGCTGCTGACCGTGCTGGCCGTCGTGATGCTCTTCCCGGTGCTGTGGATGATCGAGACGTCCATCAAGGAGAACCGCGACGTCTACGCCGTACCGGCCAAGTTCGTCGACTTCCAGGTCACGCTGGCCCACTACCGGGACGTCTTCGTCGACCCCGGCGGCGGCCGGTCGGCGCTGTCCGTCGCGTTCCTCAACTCGGTCCTGGTCGCCGGCGTCTCCACCGTGCTGGCCACACTGCTGGGCGTCCCGGCGGCCTGGGCCTACTCACGCTTCGCCCTGAAGGCCAAGAAGGACCAGCTGTTCTTCATCCTGTCCACCCGCTTCATGCCGCCCGTGGTGGTCGTGATCCCGATCTTCCTGATGTACCGCCAGGTCGGGCTCATCGACACCCCGCTCGGCCTGATCCTCATCTACACCGCCTTCAACCTGCCGTTCACCATCTGGATGATCAAAGGGTTCGTCGACGAGGTGCCCGCGGAGTACGAGGACGCCGCCATGCTCGACGGCTACACCCGCCTGCAGGCGTTCCGGAAGTTCACCCTGCCGCTGCTCGTGCCCGGCATCGCCGCGACGGCGGTGTTCGCCCTCATCTTCTCGTGGAACGAGTTCGTGTTCGCCATCTTCCTCACCTCCAGCGACGACGTCCGGACGGCCCCACCGGCCATCGCCGGCCTGATCGGCGGCACCACCGTGGACTGGGGTCTGGTAGCCGCCTCCTCCGTGGTGTTCGCCCTGCCGGTGCTCGTCTTCGCCTACCTGGTGCGCAGGCATCTCGTCGCCGGTGTGACGCTCGGGGCGGTGCGACGCTGATGGCCGGCATCGAGGTGACCGCGCTGCACAAGCGCTACCCGGACGGGACGATCGCGGTGGAGCACGTGGACCTGTCCATCGGCGACGGCGAACTGTTCGTGATGCTCGGCCCGTCGGGCTGCGGCAAGACGACCACGCTGCGGGCGATAGCCGGCCTGGAGCGGCAGACCACCGGCGACATCCGCATCGGCACCACGCTGGTCAACGACCTGCCGCCGGCCGAACGCGACATCGCCATGGTGTTCCAGTTCTACGCCCTCTACCCCCATCTGCGCACCCGCGACAACCTGGCTTTCCCCCTGCGGGCTGAAGGGCTTCCCAAGGCCGAGGTACGCGCACGGGTCGACGAGGCGGCCCGGCTGATGCGACTCGGTCCGCTGCTGGATCGGCGACCGCGCCGGCTGTCCGGCGGCGAGCAGCAGCGCGTCGCGCTCGCTCGCGCCCTGGTGCGGCGACCGCGCGCCTTCCTCATGGACGAGCCCCTCACCAACCTGGACGCGGAACTGAGGGCGGACATGCGTACGGAGATCAAGCACCTGCAGGGCCAACTGGGGACGACGATGGTCTACGTCACCCACGACCAGGTCGAGGCGATGTCGCTCGGTCACCGGATCGCCATCCTCAACAGGGGCCGCGTCGAGCAGATCGGCACGCCACTGGAGGTCTACGACCGTCCGGCGAGTCTCTTCTGCGCCGCCTTCATCGGCTCGCCGCCGATGAACCTCATGGACGTCGAGGTGGCCGACGGGAAGCTGCGCAGCAGGGGCGGGCTGGACCTCACGCCCCCGCCGGGCCTGCCGCGCGACCGGGACCTGGTCGCCGGTGTCCGGCCGGAGGCGCTGGAGGTCACGGCGCCCGGGGCGGACCGCTCGATCCCGGCCCGCGTGGTCTCGGCGGAGTGGCTGGGCGACGAGATCATCTACGTGGTCGACCACGGCGGACAGCGCGACGTCCGGGTCCGGATGGCTCCCACGGTCCGTTTCGCCACCGACACCCGGGTCGGTCTGCGACACACCGGCGCCACCCCCGCGATCTACGACGTACGCACGGAAGAACTGGTGGCCTGATGGGAACCGTGACGGCACAGGGGCTGAGCAAGTCCTTCGGCAAAGTCCAGGCCCTGGACGGGGTGACGCTGGACGTGCCGGACGGCGCGTTCTTCGTCGTGCTCGGGCCGTCCGGGGCGGGCAAGACGACCACCCTGCGAGCGATCGCGGGCCTTACGAAACTGGACGCCGGATCGGTTCATCTGGACGGCCGGGACGCGACCGGCGACGCCCCGGCCGACCGCGACCTGGCCATGGTCTTCCAGAACTACGCTCTCTATCCACGGCACACCGCGTACGAGAACATCGCTTCGCCGTTGCGGGCCCGCGGGCGTCCCGCGAGCGAGATCGCCGCGGCCGTCGACCGGATCTCGGGCCTGCTGCACATCGAACGCCTGCTGCAGCGCCGTCCCGCGCAGTTGTCCGGCGGTGAGATGCAACGGGTCGCCCTGGCCCGGGCGCTGGTCCGCAGCCCGCGCGCGTTCCTTATGGACGAGCCCCTGACCAACCTCGACCTCAAACTGCGCGTCGAGATGCGTACCGAACTCACCCGCATCCACCGCAGCCTCGGAGCCACCTTCGTCTACGTGACCAACGACCAGGTCGAGGCGCTGTCCATGGCCGACCAGATCGCGGTCCTCAAGGCAGGGCGGGTGCAGCAGGTCGGGACACCGGCCGAGGTGTACGAGCGGCCGGCCAACCAGTGGGTCGCCGGCTTCGTCGGGAGCCCGCCGATCAGCCTGCTCGCCTGCCGCGCCGAGGGAGACCGTCTGATCGGTGCGGCGGGCTGGTCGCTGCCGCGGCCCGGCTGGACCACCGCCGAGGACGGTCGTCCGCTGCTGCTGGGGCTGCGCTCGGAGGACCTGTCCGTCGAGCAGCGGGGCGACGCCGCACTGCCCGGGGAGCTCTACGGGCTCGAGCCGCTCGGCGACCGGACGGTGGTCGACGTCCGGGTGGGGACGGACCTGCTCAAGGTGAAGGCACGACCCACGATCAGCGGCACACCGGGCGAGCGGCTGCTCGTCACCGTCGACCTGGATCGTGCACACCTGTTCGACGCGAGCACCGGGCAGTCGCTGTCCGCGGCCACCCGGTAAGGAGCCCACGCGATGGATGACCCGATGAACGTCCTGGCCCCCGAACACCGGCTGCTCCGGATCGGCGACACCTGGCGCGGCGCCGCGAGCGGAGCCACCTTCACCGTCGAGGACCCGGCCACCGGCAAGGCCATCGCCGAGGTGGCGGACGCCGGTGCGGCCGACGGGCTCGCTGCTCTGGACGCGGCGAGCACGGCGATGGCGGACTGGGCGGCGACCCCGCCGCGCCAACGGTCGGAGTTGCTGACCGCGACGTACCGGGCCCTGATCGGGCGGTCCGAGGAGGTCGCCCGCCTGATCACGCTCGAGATGGGCAAACCGCTCGCCGAGGCGCGGGCCGAGGTGGCGTACGGCGCCGAGTTCTTCCGCTGGTTCGCCGAGGAGGCGGTCCGTGTCGAAGGGCGTTACAGCACCGCGCCCGGGGGCGGCTGTCGCATCCTCACCGTACCGAAGCCGGTAGGACCCTGCGTGTTCGTGACGCCCTGGAACTTTCCGCTGGCCATGGGCGCCCGCAAGATCGCTCCGGCCCTGGCCGCGGGCTGCACCACGATCACCAAACCGGCCGCGCTGACGCCTCTCACCATGCTGTTGCTGGCGCGCATCATGCAGGAGGCCGGCGTCCCCCCGGGCGTCGTCAACGTGGTGACCACCAAGCGGGCCGGCGAGGTGGTCTCCGCCCTGCTGTCCGACCGCCGGACCCGCAAACTCTCGTTCACCGGGTCGACCGAGGTCGGGCGCGGGCTGCTCCGGCAGGCCGCGGACAACGTGTTGCGTACCTCGATGGAACTCGGGGGAAACGCGGCCCTGATCGTCTGTGCCGACGCTGACCTGGACGTCGCGGTCGACGGGGCCATGGTCGCCAAGATGCGCAACATCGGGGAGTCCTGCATCGCGGCCAACCGGATCTACGTCGAGGAGCCGGTACGCGAGGATTTCACGGCGCGCTTCGCCGCGCGGATGGCCGCGCTTTCGATGGGTCACGGCCTCGACGACGGCGTGGACGTCGGGGCGTTGATCGACGAGCCGGCGGTCGCCAAGGTCGGCGAACTCGTCGCCGACGCGGTCGATCGCGGTGCCCGGGTCCTAGTGGGCGGCCGGCGCCCGGACGGACCGGGCTGGTTCTACCCGCCCACGGTCCTCGTCGACGTGCCGGAGGACGCGCGGATGCTGACGGAGGAGATCTTCGGCCCGGTAGCGCCGATCGTCTCGTTCACCTCCGACGACGAGGTGATGGCCAAGGCCAACGACACCGAGTACGGCCTGGCGGGCTACGTCTTCACCCGGGACCTGCAGCGGGCGATCCGGTTCGCCGAAGGTCTGGAAACGGGGATGCTCGGCGTCAACCGTGGCCTGATCTCGGATCCGTCCGCTCCGTTCGGCGGCGTGAAACAGTCCGGGATCGGCAAGGAGGGCTCGCACGAGGGGATCCTCGAGTACCTCGACTTCACCTACGCGGCGATCGACCTGCCGTGACCGGCCCGCTGTTCCTCCACGACCGCCGACGTTCCGGAGAGGCACGACATGCTTGAGACCGTCCGCGGACCGCGCCAGCTGATAGTGGGCGAAGGCGTCGCGCAGAACATCCCCCGTCTGGTGGCCGAGAGCGGCTCGCGGGTTCTCATCGTGACCGACCGGACTCTTCTGGGGCAGCCGGCCGTGGCCGAGATCATCGCCGCCGTCCGGGACAGGGTGGACGCTGTCGAGATCTTCCCCGATGCGACTCCCGACGTGCCGCTGCGCGACGTGGCCCTCGCCGTCTCGGCGGCCGCAGCGGTGGACGCCGACGTGATCCTGGCCATCGGCGGCGGCACGGTGATCGACCTGGCCAAAATGGTCGGCGTGATCCGGCGCCACGGCGGGACGCCGGGCGACTACTACGGCGAGTCGAAGGTGCCCGGCCCGACGATTCCGCTCGTCGCGGTCCCGACGACGTCGGGCACCGGCTCCGAGGTCACCCCCGTCTCGGTGCTGACCGACCCGGACCGCGCGCTGAAGGTGGGGGTCTCGAGCGTCCACATCGTGCCCGACTTCGCCGTCGTCGACCCCGAACTCACCTACAGCTGTCCCCCGACGGTCACCGCCCACTCCGGCATCGACGCGTTCTGCCACGCGGTGGAGAGCTACATCGCGCGGCCCCGGCCCCACGGACCGCGCGACCCGGTGGAGCAGGTCTTCCTCGGCCGCAACCGGATCACCGACCACTTCGCGCTGCTGGCCGCGGAACGGATCGCCCGCAGCTTGCGCCGAGCCGTCCGGGACGGAGGCGACACGGACGCTCGCGCCGACATGTCATACGGGGCCATGCTCGCCGGGATCGCCTTCTCCCACGCCGGCAACGCGGCCCCGCACGCCCTCCAGTACCCGATCGGCGCGGCGACGCACACGCCGCACGGCCTGGGTGTCGGGCTGCTCCTGCCCTACGCGCTCGACGCGGCCCGGGACGCCATCGGCGACCGGCTCGCCGCCCTGGCCCGGGTGTCCGGGCTCGACGTGTCCGACGCGTCGGACGCCGAGGCCGCGGACGCCTTCCTCACCTGGCTCGACCAGCTCCTGGCCGACATCGGCATCCCCGCCACGCTGGCCGACATCGGCGTGGCGCGCGCCGATCTCCCCCGCTTCGCGGAGATGGCCGGTGGTGTCACCCGCCTGATCCAGAACCATCCGGGCCCGACCGACACCGCCAGCCTGACCGCGATCCTCGAAGCCGCCTGGACCGGCGATCGGAAACGCAACGTCCTGTCATCGGTCAGGGTCCCGTAACCCGGCCGTCCTGACCACCGGCCTTGCGGCGCCGAACTACGCCGTCAGGCCGGCTCGGCCACGATGAGGCCGGAGGGAGGCGGCAGCTCGTGCAGGCCGGCGAACCGCCAACCCGTCGCGCCGAGCCAGGTGGCGACCTCGTCCACCTGGTACAGGTCGCCGCCGCTGATCATCAGGAACTCGCCGGCGCCGAACCGCGCCGACGGGTGCGGCGCCACGTCGGTGCGCCACCAGTCGACCAGCAGCAGGCGCCCGCCGGGGGCGATCGTCGCGTGCGCCCGGCGGAACAGCTCGGCGATCTGCTCGGGCGGAAACAGGTGCACCACGTTGGCGACCAGCACGGCGTCGTGCCCGCCCGGCAACGGCTCGGCGAAGATGTCCTGCCCGACGGCGGTGAGGCGGCCGGCGAACGGCCCGTCCGCCGCCTCCGCGGCGACCGCCGACGCCACCTCCGGCAGGTCGACCAGCGTCGCGCTGAGATCGGGGTACGCGGCGAGGATCGGCCTGACGAACGTGCCGTAGCCGCCGCCCACATCGAGCAGCCGCCGGTGCCGGCCGAAGTCGTAGCCGCGGGCCAGGTCGGCGGCGGTCTCGGCGGTGACCAGTGTGACGGCAGACTCGTACGCCTCGGTCTGCGTCTTGTCCAGCTGCGGCCGCACACCGCGCCGGGTACGGTACGCCTCGGTGGCGTTCCGCCAGGTCGGGTAGCTCACCAGATCCCAGTAGCGGGCCAGCGGCCGCAGGTCGAACGGGCCCCGCCCGGCGAGGAACGCCTCGGCGTCGGGCGCGTTACGGAATCGGCCGCCGTCGCGCACCAGCAGGCCCGCGTCGGCCAGCAGGTCGGCCATCGCGCGGGCACTGCGCTCGGGAATGGAGCATTGCTCAGCCAGCTCGGCCGGGGTGCCGCCGTCGGGTGCGGCGGCCGCGAACAGTCCCACCTCGATGGCCGCGAACAGGGTCTTCGAGACCATGAAGCCGGCTGCCAGCTCGATGATGCGGGCGGGCATCGGCGGGTCGGCCGCGGCGCTGTCGGTCTGCCCGGTCGGCGTGAACATGCGCTGCGGCTCGTCGGACATGGCGTGGTCCCCCTGTCACCGTCGTTGAACCCCATCGTAGGGCGGTCCACTGTGGTCGTGTCACCCTGCGAATCGGCCCAGACGCGCTCGGCGACGGGGCACGGGCTCGTCGCCGACAAGGACCAGCCGCGCCGACTCGACCGTGCCCCGGTACCGGAGCGTCATGTCGAGAAACCGCCGCCGCTCATCCGCGGGCCGGGAACTTCGGCTTCTGAGCACCGCGCCCGAGCCCCGGCGAGCGAACGCCGGGCCTCGGGCCGACTTCGGACCCATCATCTGGGTCGTGTGCTCCGAGCCCTATCCGGTCTCGAAGGCGTACGCGTACACGTGCCGCCCCGGCGGATCGACAACCACGTCCACCTCGACTTCGGGTTTCGGTGCACCGCTGTACGTCGCGTAGAGTCCCGCCTCCGCGAACGGCCACCGCCACTTCTGCACCCGGCCGTCCTTGCCGAGCGCCAGGCTGTCGCCCGGCAGCGGTTCACCCGGCGTCAGACCGTTGTCCGTGACGAACGCCGTGACGCAGGACGGCTCCGCGGCGAACGTCAGGTAGAAGGTGTCCTCGATGTTGTCGCCGGACCAGTACCGCAAATCCTCGACCGGGCAGCCGGGAAGGCGCAGACCGAACTGGGCGAGCAGTTCGTCGAGGCTGCTGCCGAGCCGGCTGCCCGGGTAGGCCCGCTGATCCAACAGCCAGGCCCCCCGGTCGGCCACCAGCGTCCCGCCCGCCACCACCAGGACCACGGCGACCACGGCCGTGACAAGACGCTTTTTCACAGCAACGACCCTAGATGTTCTGCACGCTGCTGCGACCCCGCACGGTGAACTCCCGGGCTATGCCGTAGCTGTGCATGTCGGCGTAGTCGTCGAACGAGATGCCCCAGATCTCCTCACCGTGATCGAAGTTCCAGTCCTTGTAGACGTCGACGCCGTACTGTCCGCTGACCGTGGCCTGACCGTTGTTGACCGTCACCGTGATGGGGCCGCGGATGCGCAGTTGGACGCCGCGTACCCCGAGCCGGTAGTCGATGTTCTCGGTCATGCTGACCCCGAACCAGAGGCTGTCCATCCAGTATTCGCAGGTGGAGCGCCCGCTGCTGACGCACCTGCTGCGGGCCTGGGCGAGCATCTGCTCCCGAGACTCGTCGACGGCCGCCTTGAACTGCCGGTCCTTGAGGTAGTTGTCGACGTTGGGGGTGAAGTCGGCGCCGCTGCGGTTGTAGTAGTGCCACCACAGTGCGCATGCCTGCCCGTCTCGGCCGCTCACCTGGCACACCCCCTGGATGGTGGTCCAGAGCTGGGCCCGCATCTCCATGGCCGCCGTCGGTTCGTTCCATGGGATGTCCTTGCCACCGAACGGGCCGTTTTCGCTCGGGGTGGTGGGATCGGAGTCGCCGTCGTCGTATGTCGTCACCTCGCGGCCCTCCCCGTTGCGCAGCTGGGCGAGGTCTTCGGCGCGCTGCCGCTGAAACCAGATCTGGTACGTGTCCAGGAAGGCCTGGGCGGCGCCGGCCGCGTCCTGCCCGGCACGCCACGCGTCGTCGCGGGCCTGGGCAGCGGCGGTGGCGGCACTGCCGGCCGAGGCTTTCGCCTGGGCCGCGGACGCGGTGGCGCGGGTCGCCGCATTGGTGGCCGTCTGCGCCGCGCGGGCGGCGTCAGTGGCGGCCTTGCGCGCCGCGGCGGCCGAGGCGGCCGCCTGGTCCGCGGACTGCTGGGCCGCCACGGCGGCCTGCCGCGCCTGCTCGGCGAAATCCGCCGCCTGCGCCGCCGACTGGCGGGCCTGTTCGGCCCAGCGTGCCGCCTCCTCCTGCGCCTGGCGCGCGATCGCCGCGAGGTACGCCGCCTCGGCAGCGTCCTTGCGGGCGGTGACAGCGGACTCGGAGGCCTCCGCGACGTACCGGCGCACGGTGGCCACGTGCACCGCGGCATCGTGGTCACGCTGGCGTGCCCGGGGCAGCTCCACGGTCAGGAACCGGCGCAGATACTCGCGCGGCCCGGCGAGCGCGATCCGCGCGGCCGCGTCCACCTCCGGCCCGCCCGCCGCGATCGCGGCGGCCACCGCGACCCGGTCGTCGGTGTCGGCCGCCTGATACTGCCCGGTACGCAGGAAGGCGTGGACATCGGCCGCCGTGCCTCGCAGCGCGGTCTGCGCCGCCGTCTTGATGGCCGGCCCGCCCCGGGTCATGATCTGCGCGACCGCGACCCGGTCGTCCTGCACCTTGCCCGGGTACATCGGCAGCTGGAGGAACTCCAGGACCTGGGCGTGGGTTCCGCCGAGGGCGGTGGCGGCGGCCGTCTTGAGCGCCGGCTTGGCGCTGCTCTCCGCCAGCTGCGCCACCCGGCTGCGGTCGTCCTGCTCGGCGGCGAGCGCCCGGCCCGCCGTGAGCCAGCGGCGAAGATCCTGTTCGGTGCCGCCCAGCGCGGACTCGGCGGCCGATCGGCTCCACGGTCCGCCGGCTGTCATCAGGCGCAGCGCCGCCTGCCGTCCGCTGCGCACCGCGACCTGCGGGTCGGTGTCCGTCGCGACGGCCGTCGCGAGCAGGGCCGCGGTCCGCTCGTCGACCCGCACGGATTCGGGGTCGTCCCACGGGATCGTGGCCGGCCGCCGGGACGCGATCTCCTTGGCCTCCTGCGCCGCCGCCATCGCCTCGTCGGTCTGGGTGCGCAACCGCTCGTCGTCGGCGGCGCGAGCGGTCTGTTCGGCCTGCTGCGCCGCGGCAGCCGCCCCGGCGGCCACGGTGGCCGCGCGGTCCGCGGCCTCGGCCGCGGCGGCGGTCCGCCGGGCCGCCTCGGCGGCCTGCCCGGCGTGTTCGGCGGCCTCGTCCGCAGCGGCGGCCGCCGCGCGAGCGTGTGCGGCCGCGTCCCGGGCCCAGCGCATGGACTCCCGCGCGGCCGCCGCGGCCTGCGCCGCCAGCGACTGGGCGGCGTTCGCCGCCCGGTCCGCCCGGTTGGCCAGGGCCCGCGCCCGGGCAGCGGCCTCCCGAGCCCGGGCCGCCTCGGCGCCGGCCACGTTGGAGTGGCCGCTGGCCTCTTCGGCAGCTGCCGCCGCCGCGAGGGCATGGTCGACCGCGCCACGGGCCGCGCCCGCGGCCGAACCGGCCGCTGCTGCGGCCACCTCGACCTGTGCCGCCGCGTCCGCCGCGCTGTCGGCTGCCTGCGCCGCCGCGCGGGCCTGCTCGGCCGCCTGCCGGGCCGCCGCCGCTTTGCCGGCGTCACCGGCCGCCGCTGCGGCGGCCTGGTGAGCCTTGGTCGCCGCCTGTCCGGCCAGCACGGCAGCCGTCGCGGCGCGGCTCGCCGCGGTGGACGCCACCCGGGCGGCCTCGTTGGCGGCGCGGGCCGCGCCGATCGCGTCCTGGGCCGCGTCCGCCGCCCGCCGGGTCGCGTCCGCCGCGCGGGCCGCGGCCGCCGTCGCGCGCTGCGCCGAGGCGCCCGCCGCCGCGGTCTCCGCCGCCGCCCGCTGCGCCGCCTCCTTCGCCAGCTGCGCGGCCTGCACCGCCCGCCCGGACTCGGCCCGGGCGATCTCGGTCTGCGCCGACGCCTCGGTCTGCGCCTGCCGCGCCAGCTCCGCGAGCTGTGCCACGGTGGCGATCTCCGCGTCCCGGGCCCGGGCGACATGCTGGCCCTGGGCGAGGAAGTCGGCGACGTCCTGCGGTGTGCCGGCCAGTGCGAGCTGGCCCGTCCGTACCATCTCGGGTCCTCCGACGGCGATCAGCCGGGCGACCGCGATCCGGTCGTCGGCCCGCGCCGCGCTGTACTGGCCTTCGAGCAGGAACCGCGAGATCGCCTCGTCGCTGCCGGACAGCGCCGTCTGGCCCGCCGCTTTTGTGGACGGTCCGCCGGCGGTCATGATGCGGGCGATCCGGATCCGGAAGTCGTTGCGCATCGGCTCGTTGTGGCCGCCGGTGAGGAACGCCGCCACATCCGCTTCCGACCCGGACAGCACGGTCTGCCCGGCCGCCGTCATGGCCGGGCCGGACAGGGCCATGAGGTTGGCCACCTTGACCCGGTTGTCGATCGCGGTGAGGCCGGGCAGTTCGGTCTCCAGGAACCGCCGCACGGCGGCGTCCGAGTCCAGCAGGGCGGCCTGGGCCGCGCGGGCCACCACCGGGCCGCCGGTGCACATGAGATTGATCGTCATCGTCCGGTCGGCCACCACCGGGTCCACCGGCACGGCCGCAGCCGGCTGCGCGGACCCGCCCACGGCGAGCCCGACGGCCAGCAGAGCCACCAGTGAGAAACGCGCAGCGGAAGGCCGATAATTGCGGCTGTCCATTCTGTCCCCCCGTTTGTCAACTCGTCGCGACCATAGGTTCGACAGGCACGACGTGTCGACCCCGGTCGATGTCCCGCGCACATGATGCACGAGAAATCGTGTGGGACCACGAGAGGTCGGGGGCACTGCCGACAGCCATCAGGAAAGAGCTTTGAGAGAGGCCGGCGGTACGCGGTCAGCCGGGTGATCGAGCCGGGCCCGGCAGCCAGATCCAGCTCGGCGACAGGCGCTCAATGCGGCTGCTGGTTCGTCATGTCGAAGCCGTCACGAGGCTCATGTGGCCGGGGTCACACCGGCGGGCTGTCACAGTGGGCGCGCCGATGATCTCTCATCTGCTGTCACCGGATCGCCCGGCGACGAAAGGAGTCGACCATGACAGCGATCGAGCTGGCCCGGTTCACCGTGGACCCCGACGACGTGGACGCGATGCTGGACGCGCGCCCCGCCATGCTGCGAGCCCTGCGGGAGCGGTTCGACGGGTTCGAGGCCCTGCATCTGGTACGCCTGGACGAACGTACCTGGCTCGACGTGGTCCGATGGGCCAGCCGAGCCCAGGCCGACGAGGCGGCGGCTACGGTCGTCGAACTGCCGGAGTGCCGGGCCGCATTCGCGTACATCAAGGAGGTCGTCGCCATGGAACACGGCGAGGTCCTGTTCGCGGGCGACCGTGCCTCCTGAAACGGTGACGGGGAGCGGCGGGCCGGACCTGGAAGGTCTGGCCCGCCGGGCCGTCACCGGTGACGCCCGCGCCCTGGAAGAGCTGTGCCGCCACCTGCAGGACCTGATCTACCGGCTGGCGTTGCGGTTCACCTCCGACCCGGAGGCCGCCGCCGACGCCACCCAGGAGATCCTGATCCTGATCATCACCCATCTCGCCGACTTCGAAGGCCGGTCCAAGCTGACCACCTGGGTGTACACGATCGCGTCCCGACACCTGCTGCGCACCACGCGAGGCCCGGTGGAGATCAGCGTCGCCGGCCCCGAGCCGTTCGCCGACTGGCTCGACCGCAATCTGGCGCCGGAACCGTTCACGCACCACGACGAGGCGGAGTACCGGCTACTCGCGGGCGAGGTCCGAATGGCCTGCACGTACGGCATGCTGCTGGCGCTGTCCCGGCCGCTGCGGCTGGCGTACCTGCTCGGTGATCTGATCGGTCTGGCCGACGTCGACGGGGCCCAGGCTCTGGAGATCAGCCCCGCGGCGTTCCGGCAACGGCTGGCTCGCGCCCGTGGCGTCATGCGCGGCATCATCGCCGACCGGTGCGGCCTCGTCCGGGCCGAACACCCGTGCCGGTGCGATCGGCAGATCGACTCGAGCATCGCCTACGGCATCCTCGACCCACGCCGGCCGGTCTTCAGCATGCTGCCCGGCGCGACCGCGCCCATACCCGCGGGCACCCTCACCGAGGCCGCCCGGGAACTCGATCTGGCATGCGCCATAGCCGAGGGATACCGGTCCGGACCGCGGTTCCGGGCACCCGACCGGGTGTGGCGGGCACTGCAGCAGGCCTGCCCGGCCCTGACCGGATGAGGATGTCACCGCCCCCGGGGCAGGGCCTGGTCCTCCACTGACCCGACGTCGGCGGGGACGGCTGCGACCCGTGGCTCTCATCAAGGCCGGCGCCCGATGAACCGAGGCTTGTACGAGATCCGGGACTTCCTCAGCGGGACGATGGAACGGGAGACGACGGTCTAGAGTGGACGCGTGCTGGGAGTAGTCGCGGCCGCGCTTGGCGGTCCTGAGGTGTTGCAGGTGACCGAGCTGCCCGAGCCCGAAGCGGGGCCCGGGCAGGTGGTGGTCCGGATCCGTGCGGTCTGTGTGCACCCGGCCGATGTCGCCGCCACCACCGGAGAGATTCCTCGGGGGCCGGTTCCGCCGCCGTTCTCGCCCGGGTGGGACATCGCCGGCGAGGTTGCCTCGGTCGGCCCCGGCACGGCGGATTTCGAGTTGGGTGATCGTGTCGTCGGGATGATTCCGTGGTATTTGACGCGGGGTAACCCCGGTGGTTATGCCGAGTTCGTGGCCGCCGACGTCGACTGGCTGGTGCGGCTGCCGGACGAGCTCGACTTCGTGTCCGCGGCCACGGTGCCGCTCAACGCACAGACCGCACACCAGGGGCTTGCACTGGTGTCATTGGCGATGCTGCCGGCCGGCAGCAGCATTCTGGTCACCGGTGCCAGCGGTGGTGTCGGCGGTTTCGCCACCCAGCTCGCCGTTCAGGACGGCTACCGTGTGGTGGCCCAGGCGAGCCACGGCGATGAGCAATGGGTGCGCGGTCTCGGCGTGCACGAGGTGATCGCCCGTTCCGTCGATCTGGCCACGGTAGGGCCGGTGGGCGCGGTGTTCGACGCGGTTCCCGTGGGCGAGGCGGCGGCCGCCGCCGTCCAGGACCGGGGAATCGTGGTCGCGACCCGGCCCACGCCGGCCATCGTTCCGGCACGTGGTGTGCGCCAGGAGCTGCAACTCATCCGGCACGACCGCGACCTGTTGGCCGACCTGGTGGGGCGGGTGGCGGCCGGACAGCTGCGCACGCGCGTGGCGGTCACGATGCCGTTGACCGAAGCGGCCGACGCACACCGGCGGGTATTGGCCGGGGGTCTGCACGGAAAGCTCGTGCTGACGGTGGGCTGACCGGGAGCCCTGCGGCGGCGACCGTGATCACAGGGAGGCGGAGGCCTTCCGGTCCAGGTAGGGGTCGGCTTCGGCGCGGATCGTGAGGCAGTTCGTGGGTATCGTGTCGACCATCGTGCCGGCGCCGTTCACGCATCGGTAGCGGACCAGGGCCGCCCATTCGCAGGCGCCCTCGATCACTCCCGCACGCCGGGCGCCGCTGCGGTGCACCCATATCGGGTCGCCCGGCCGGTACGCCACTGCGGATCCCGGGGCGGCCGGACCCGGCGGGGGCACGGGGATGGCGACCGGCTCGTACGTCTCGGTGTGGTCGCCGGCTTGGGTGGCCACGACCCAGGTGATACCGGCCTTGTCGGTGGTGTTCGCGTGCCGCTTGGCGCTGAACATGGCCTGGTCCGCGCGGCGCAGCAGGTCGGGAAGCTCGCGGGAGGGCCCAGCCGGTACGACGCCGATCGAGGCGGTGACGGACAGCGTGTGACCCAGCACGTTCATCGGGGGCGCGATCGCAGCGCTCAGCGAGCCGGCCAGCTCGTACCACCACGTCTCGGGGACGTCGGCGTGCGGGGCGCGAGGCAGCGCGGCGAACTCGTCACCGCCGAACCGGGCCACCAGATGGTCACCGAGGCAGTCGACCATGCGCCGGGCGACCGCGCAGAGGACCTCGTCACCGGCGTCGTGCCCGTAGGTGTCGTTGATCGGCTTAAAACCGTTGAGGTCGAGGATCAGGACGGCCGGCGAGTGATCGTCGCGGCGCAGCAACTCCGGGGCGAGGGTGTGAAAGAGGCGGCGGTTGGCGAGTCCGGTGAGGTCGTCGTGGCCGGCCAGCCATCGAAGCGAGGCTCGCTCCTGCTCCAGTTGCTGGACGTGCGCCGCGAGTTGATCGATGCGAGCCTGGAGACGGGCGGTTTCGGGCTCGGTTCCCAGCTGGGTGTCAGCTGACAGTGCGCCGCCCGTGTCGGCGGCGGCCGGATCGAGGATCCGCATCGGCCGTCCTCTCATCACTCTGGCGGACCAGCGGGAGCTGTCGAGTCGACGGCGAGTAATCGCCAAACGCCACAGTGGAATCATGGCAGTCGGCCGAGACGCGTGCAAGATTTCACGAGGACGACTGTCACGGCGACAGGATGCGTCCGAAGCGGGTTTCGGCTACTCTAGGTACGTGCGCTTTCGTGGTGAAAGAGCCGCCCGCGAACGTAAAATCGTGATTTTGCACTTCGGGCAGGCATTAGGGGTCGAATTCGGCCACTCGATCGGTGGCAAGTCGATCACCCACAGTGAGCAACTCCAGAGGGAGGGGCACTGATGAGCGAGGAAACCGGCTGGATCATTTCCAGCAGGTCGACAGGCAACGGGGGCAGTTGCGTCGAGGCCCGCCGTCAGGACGGCCTCATCGAGGTTCGCAACAGCAAGGCACGCGAGGCCGGCACGGTGGTGTTCACGATCGAGGAGTGGGACTCGTTCCTGTTCGGCGCCAAGCGCGGCGAGTTCGACCAGCTCCTGACCGACTGATCACGCCGGCCCGCTCACGGCGGGCAGACTCCCCCACCGGTACTTCTCAGTTCGTCACCGGAACTCTCCGACCGGCACGGAATCTTTGCTGATGAGATCGAAGATCCGCCGGTATTCGTCAACCTCGACCTGTTCCTCCAGGTAGAGGGCACCGACGTGGGATTCGAGGTAGACCACGTCGGGATCGTCCGGGTCGTCGAACTCCAGGATCCGGAACGCACCGGCCATCGCCGCGTGCGCCCCGACCGAGAACGGCAGCACCCGGATGTCGACCGTGTCCTCCCGGGACAGCCGTCGTAGGTGCTCGAGCTGGCCCTTCATCACCTGTTCACCGCCGACCGGCCGGGTCAACGTCCCCTCGCCGAGCACCGTCACCAGGCGGATCGGTGGAGTGCGAGCGAAGAGCGTCTTCTGCCGCTGCATGCGAAGGTTGATGTGGCGCTCGGCGACCTCCTCGTCGGCCGGCTGCTCGGCGCCGAAGACGGCTCGCGCGTACTCCGGGGTCTGCAGTTCGCCGGGGATGATCTCGCCGTCGTACCCGAACATGCGGGATGCGGACGCCTCCAGCCCGACGTACAACTTGAACCACTCGGGAATCACCGGGCTGGCGTCCCACCACTCCTGCTGTGACGTGCCCAGCGCGAGGTCGGCAAGCGCGTCGGTGATGCTCTGGTCCGCGCCGTAGAGCCAGCAGAGCGCGCGTACGTTCGCCCCGGTCACCGGCACCTTGCCCGTCTCGATGCGGTGCAGCGTCGGCTCCGAGATGCCCAGCCGCGCTTCCACCACATCCCGTCGGCTCATCCCGCACGCCGTGCGCAGCCGCGTCAATCGCCGCCCCAACGCCCGCCGTACGACGCGTTGGCCTGTGACCGGCACGCCTTACCTCCGCCTTGCCAACCCATGTGGACGGTGACGCCGACCACCGTACCCGCAACGCCGCGTTGTCGACAGGCAACCCGTCGTTGCGACATCCAACGTGTCATGCGCCTGCGTTGCGGGATCGTCGCGGCCCCGGACCCCGCGTGCGTCACGCCACCGGACCGCTGGTGTGTGGCTATCCGACGTAGGCATACGCGAAACCCACCGTCGGAATCGCGAACAGCACCGAGATGGCCGCCATCCGGGGAATCGACGGGCGGCGCGTGAGCACGGCATACCCGGCCAGCAGAACCGGCGCGGCGAACAACTGCGGCACCAGCGTCGAGCGCGGCACCACCACGTCAGACGCCGCGCACAGCAGGGCCACGGCAAGAGCCGAACCCCAGAGACCCACCCCGATGCGGTACGCGACACGCGCGCCGAATCGTACGGCGAACGTGGTGTCGCCGCCTTCCGAGTCTGCGGCGAGGTCGGTGACGGTCGTCGGCACGTACAGCGCCGCCGCGAACAGCACGCCGATCAGCCCGAACTGCCAGGGGAACGCCCACGGTGGGTCGGTGATCGCCCAGCCGGCCGCGGGTGACACCAGCCCCACGACCAGTGCGTTCACCGCGACGTCCCAGCCCGGACGGGTCTTCAGCCGCAACGGCGGCACACTGTACGCCCAGCCGAGCGCCAGCACCCCTGCCACACCGACCACGAACAGCGGCCCCACGTACAGCGCGGCGCCGACACAAGCGAGTGCCGCGATCCGGTACCAGCTTCGCAGCCGTGCCGCCGACACCGCCCCGGTGACCAGCGGCGCGGTCGCCTTCCGGGGGTTGACGCGGTCGCTGTGCAGGTCGTGCAGGTCGTTCTGGGCCAGCACCGCCGCCCAGATCAGCGGTCCGAGCACGAGCAGCGCCACCGCGGCTCGAGGGGCGTCGGCGCGGTCCGGCAGCCACGAGTGTCCGGCCAGAACGGTGCCGAGATAGGCGGGCACCCACGAGACCGGCCAGAACCACGGCCGTGACATCGCCACCAGCGCAATCGCCGACCGTCCGCGCACCGTCGTCGTCATGCCCGCATCCTCACCCGCCTCGGCTGTGCCGCCGCTGAGAAACCGGCGACTTGCGGGTGCTCCGCGACTTCGCCTGGCGATCATGAGGACCGGCGGGTGTCACACATCGGCAGGGCGATAGTGTAACCACGGTTACTTTGGAATCGAGAGTGGGTGGGGCGATGACGCAACAACGGACCGTGCTGTTCGTGTGTCCGCATGGGGCGGGAAAGAGCCGGATCGCGGCAGCCTGGTTCAACGGTCTGCGGCTTCCGGGCTGGACGGCGCTGTCCGCCGGAGTGGACCCACAGACCGAGGTCAGCCTGCACGCCGCACGGCTGCTGAGTGGCACGCCGGTGCGCCACCTGCTGGATGAGGCGGCACCCCGGCCGCTGTCGGCGGTGCCGGCCCCGGAACTACTGGTCGCCATCGACTGCGCCGACCGGTTCACCGCCGAGGTGCGGTGGACGTTGGAGTGTCAGTCGTTCGACGAGCAGATGTGCGGCGAGATCCACGACCGGGTGCGCGCCTTGGCCGCGACCCTGGCACCACCGTCCTGACAGCTCGCCGGAGCGCTACCCGTAGGCGTGCTGGACAGCATCAACAGACCGTCTCAGTTGCCTTGACCGGTGCCGTTGCGGGCGCCATCCCTTCGATCTCCACCAGCAGGTCGGAGCGGCACAGGTCGGTGGTGAAGTAGGCGACCTCACCGTCGAACACCGGGGCGCACAACCGGCGTATCTCCTCGACGTCGGCGGCGTGCCGCACGTACACCTTGACCGCCTGTAGGGAGCGCAGGTCGGGGGCGAGCGTGGCGAGGTTGTCCAGCGTCGTGCGGCACTGGGACGCCAGTTCACCCGCGTGGACCGTGCGGTGGCCCAGGATGCTGGCCGTTCCGGAGATCAGGAAAGGGCCGCCGGGCAGGCGGCTCGCCCGGGCGAAACTCGGCGGCCGGGGCCCGTACCGATCGGGGTAGCGGTAGGCCGGCACCTGCCGGTGGTTCTCGACGGCGACGTGCCCGGGCTCGCGACGCGCCAACAGGGAGAAGCCGATACCCGGCAGGTGTGCGCCGACACCGGTGGCCGCGGGCAGCGTGTCGAGGGGCAGCGGTGAGCTCTCGAAGGCCTCCGCCCGCCCTCGGCAGAAGTCCCGGTAGGTCTCCAGGCCGTCCGCATTGGCCGCGTTGATCCGGCCGACGAAGTTCCACATCCGGAACACGTACGGGTATCCGAGGTCGGCCAGTGCCCCGAACGCCCGTAGATAGGCGTCCCGGACCCCTGGCGCGTACCGGGGTGACGGGGGCACCACGCCGGCGCAGAAGGCGTAGTCGCCGTCATGGCCGAAGGTGATGCCGCCGCCGGAGCCCGTGGTCACCGGCCGGCCGGTCGTCCACACCTCGGTGAGGGCCGAGGCCAGGGGTATGTCGAGGGCCGGTGTTCCGGTACGGATCGACGGTGCCGTGGCGGCGCCGTACCCGACGATGCCCAGCGGGTGTGCCACTCCCCCGGGATCGGCGAAGACGCTCCTCAGGCGATCCAACCCAGGCCGTCCTTCGCCAGGGCGAGCCCGCCGGGGACGGGCGGCTCGGTGTCGTCGAGGGGGCCGCCGTACAGGGCCTCCTCCTGGAGGTTGCGGCCCTGCCGGAAGGTCTCCCCCACGGTCCGTGCGGCGGCCAGCGGGTTGTGCCGGTCCCCGGCCGTCGCCAGTCTGCCGACCGCACCGGCGAGGTCCGCGGCCGACTCGGTCAGCCGGAGGCCGACGCCGGCCTCGCCCGGCACGAGCCCGCCGACCAGCTCGGCGAACGCGGCGGCTTCCGTGGCGTCCACCGCCGTCACCCGCTTGGCCTGCCAGAAGTAGGAACTCTCGTCGCTCTGCATGTCGTAGAAGGACATCAGGAACTCGTAGAACAGGGCGTACTCGCGGCGGTACCGGGCCTCGAACTCGGCGAGGCTCCGCTGCTCGGGCACCGCGCCGTCGAGACAGGCGTTGATCGACCGGGCGGCGAGCAGAGCCCCGTAGGTCGCCAGGTGCACGCCGGAGGAGATCACCGGGTCGACGAAGCACGCCGCGTCCCCCACCAGCAGCATGCCGGGTGAGGAGAACGACTGCTTCCAGTACGAATAGTCCTTACGCACGCGCACCTGGTCGTACGGCTGCTCGGTGGCGACCGGCACGCCGACGAGTTTGCTGCTGATCTCGGGGCACGCCTCGATCATCGAGCGCCAGACGGCGCGGGGATCACCCTGTACGGCGGCGCGGTGCTCGGCGGAGACGACAGCGCCCACGCTGGTGAGGTTGTCGCGCAGGGGGATGTACCAGAGCCAGCCGGCGTCGAAGGCCGCACAGAAGATGTTGCCGGCATTCGGTTGCGGGAGCCGGTCGCCGCCGGCGAAGTAGCCGAACACCGCGAGGTTGCGGAAGAAGTCCGAGTAGACCCGGGAACCGCCGACCCTGCCGTGGATGCGGCTGGTGTTGCCGGAGGCGTCCACGACGTACCGGGCGTGCACGGTGTGCCGGGCGCCGCCGGCGTCGGTGTACTCGACGCCCTGTACCCGGCCGTCGGCCTCGATGACGCCGCGGACCTGACACTGTTCGCGGACGTCGACGCCGACCCGGGCGGCGTTGCGCAGCAGGATGTGGTCGAACTTGGCGCGTTCGACCTGCAACGCGGTCGAGGTCGGCTCCGGCAGGCGCGGCGACATGGCGAAGGAGAACCGCCACGGCTCGGGGTTGCGGCCCCACCGGAACGTGCCGCCGTTCTTGACGGTGAAGCCGGCACGGCCGACCTCGTCCGTCACGCCGAGGATGCGGCAGATCCCGTGCACCGTGGACGGCAGCAGCGACTCGCCGATCTGGTATCGGGGAAACGTCTCCTTCTCCAGCAGCATCACCCGGTGTCCGCGCATGGCGACGACGGTTGCCGCGGTCGAACCTGCCGGGCCGCCGCCGACGACCACGACGTCGAAGGTCTCAGTCATCCGTAGCTCCTTGATGTCGGATTCTCACTCGGCCGGCAGAGCGCGCAGCCACGTACGCATGGCGGCCGCCGTCGTCTCGGTGTCGGCACTGAGCACGCTGTAGTGATCGCCCGGGATGTCCACCGCCTCGTGCGGCAGGGGCCATCGCGGCTCCCATCCGCCGTCGGGATCGGCGTCGAGCATCTCCCGCGTCGGCGACGCCCGGAGCAGGAGTGTCGGTACCGGGATCGGCGCGGGCCGCCAGTCCTCGAAGAGCCGCACGTACCCGCCGCCGGCGATCGTGACCTTGTCGGAGAAGAAGCCGTTGAACAGTTCCTGCGGGCGGTCGCGGTCCGCCTCCACGAGGCAGAGTGCCCGCCTGTCCTGCCGGCCTTCGTCGCTGTGGTCGGATTCGATCAGGATCAGCCCGGCGGGTGTGCTGCCGTCGGCCACGAGCCGTTCGGTCACGGCGTGCGCGACCTGACCGCCGGTGCTGTGGCCGACCAGGACGAACGGCCGGTCGCCGACGAGGTCCCGGACCGTGTCGGCATGCACGTCGACGAGCGTCGCGACGCTGTCGGGGATGTCGCGACGCTCACCGAAGCCGGGATGGGTGAGGGCGTGCAGGTCGAATTCGCCGTCGAGGGCCCGGCCGAGTTCGACCGGGGCCGGGGTGGCCAGGGCGAAGTAGCCGGAGAAGAACACGAGCACGGGCCGGCGCGCGTCTCCGGCGGCGAAGGACCGCGGTGTGATGACATGCGCGGTCCGCTGATCGCTGCCGAAGGTCGGCAGGCCGTACGAGGCCAGGTAGCGCAGGGTCATCGCCGGGAGGGCGCCCTGGTGGCGAAGGACGCGGTGGTAGATCGCGGCGAATCGTTCGGCGGCGCCGGGCTGCTCGGCGGGCTGCTCGGCGGGCTGCTCGGCGGGCAGATCCGAGGCGAGGCGGGCGTACAGGTGCGCCGTCAGGTCGGCCAGGGTCGGATGGTTCAGGGCGACCGTCGCGTCCAGCCGCACGCCGCTGAAGGCGCTGAGCCGGTTGCGGATGTGCACCGCCGCCAGCGAGTCGAGGCCCAGATCGGCGAAGTGCCGATCCGGGGCCAGGACCGTGCCGTCCGGGAAGCCCAGCACCGCCGCGATCTCGGTCTGGATCAGGGTCGCCAGCTTCGGTTCCTGTTCCGCCGGTGGTAGCGCCGCGAGCACGTTCTGCCATCCGCCGAGCTCCGCCGCGGCCGACGGTGCCGGGCTCGCGGACACGGCCGGGGGTGCCAGGCCCGCGAGAATGGGTGGGACCCCGGTGCCGGTCAGTGCACCCGGATCCAGGGCGACCGGGACGAGCACCGGCTCGCTGGTCCGCAATGCCCGGTCCAGCAGGGCCGCGCCCTCTGCCGGGGTGAGTGCCAGGACCTCACCTTCCCCGCGTTTCCGCCGGGCGGCCACCTGACCGGACATCCCGTCGCTCTCGGTGTCCCACAGTCCCCAGGCGAGTGACTGTGCGGGCATCCCTCTCGCGACGCGGTGGCCGGCCAGTGCGTCGAGGAACGCGTTCGAAGCCGAGTAGTTGGACTGACCGGGCGGGCCGAGGATCCCGGAAACCGAGGAATACAGTACGAAGGCGGCGAGGTCGAGATCCTTGGTGGCCTCGTGCAGGTGCCAGGCGGCGTCCGCCTTCGGTGCCAGGACGCGCGCCATCCGTGCGGGCGTCATCGCGGTCAGCACGCCGTCGTCGAGAACCCCGGCCAGGTGGAACACGGCGGTCAGGGCCGGCCCGCACGCGGTGACGAGCGCATCAACCGACGCCCGGTCGCTGACGTCGCAGGCCACGACGGTGACCTGCGCGGCGAGTTGTTCCGCCCATTCCGGCGTGGTTCCACGGCGGCCGGCGAGCACGACGTGGCGGATCCCGCACTCGGTGACGAGGTAGCGGGTCAGGATCGCGCCGAGGGCGCCGGTGCCGCCGGTGACGAGGACGACGCCTGCCTGATCGAGGGCCGGCGGGGTGCCGTCGGCGGCACCCGACGACGCCAGCCTGGGCGCGAGGATCGTGCCGCCGCGGACCGCGATCCGTGGTTCGGCCAGCGCCGCAGCCGGGCTCAGCGCCGCCTCGGAGGCGGCGTTCCCGCACAGGTCCACCGCGGTGAACCTGCCGGGGTGCTCCGACTGGGCGCTGCCCAGCAGGCCCCAGACCGCGGCGGCAGCCGGATCGGGGTCTGCTCCGGTGGCCTGCTCGGTGACCACGACGAGACGGCCCGGCCGGTCGTCGGCAAGCCACTGTTGCAGGCGGGTGAGGACGGCGTCGAGCAGGAGGCGGGCCCGGGTGGGCGGGTCGCCGTCGGCGGGGGCCACCGGGCGGAAGATCTCGTGCGGACCGCTGTCGCGGGTGTCCGGCGCCGGAACCCAGTCGAGGCGGTGCAGCGCTCGCCGGGCCGTCGCCCGTGCCGCGTTCTCCCCCGCCATCTCCCTGGTCTTCAGCGAGTCGATGGACAGGACCGGCCGGCCGGCCCGGTCGGTCACCGTCACCCGGATCTCGTCGGGCCCGATGCGGGTGAGTGTCGCTCTGGCCGTGGTGACCCCCGTGGCGTGCAACTCGACGCCGTGGAGGGCGAACGGCACCCGCAGCTTCTCCGGCGGCTCGGCCAGCAGACTGGCGTGCAGCGCCGCGTCGACGAGCGCGGGATGCACGCTGTAGCGGTCGGCCACGGCGGCTTCCCCGACGGGCAGCGCCAGGTCGGCGTAGATCCCGTCGCCGTCCTGCCACAGGGCCGTGACCACGCGGAACGCCGGGCCGTAACGGAAGCCCGCCGCGGCGAGCCCGTCGTAGTCGACGGTCACGGGTTGTGCGCCGGGCGGTGGCCAGGAGGACGCGGCCGGAGGGACCTGGCCTGTCGTCGTGGTGAGGACGGCGGTGGCATGGGACGTCCACGGTCCCGGTGAGCCGTTCTCGCGGGACCAGATGGTCAGCGGACGATCCGGGGAGCCGTTCGGCGCGTCCACGACGACCTGGAGTTCCGCCGGGCCCGGCAACACCAGGGGCGTGCCGATCGTCAGTTCGGCCAGGCGGGCGATCCCGCCTCCCGCGTGCAACGCCGCCTCCACGAGCGCGGCGGCCGGTACGACGACGCCGTCACCGATGACGTGGTCCGCGAGCCACTGCTGGCGACCGGTGGAGAGGAGCCCGGAATGACGGACCTGGGGTCCATCGGCGGCGGGTTGTGCGACGCCGAGCAGGGGGTGGATCTCGGCGTCGGCCTTGACGGTGGCGTCGAGCCAGTAGCGCTGTCGTTGGAAGGGGTACGTCGGCAGCGGGCACCGGCCGGCGCCGCTGCCCGCGTACACGGCCTGCCAGTCGATCGGCAGGCCGTGCACGTGCAGCGCCCCGAGCACGTCGAGGACCTCGGCGGTGCCGGAACGGATGCCCGGCACGAGGAGCGCGTCGGAGTCGGCTGCGACACATCGCGCGGCGAGGACGGCGAGGACGGCGTCCGGGCCGATTTCGACGAAGGCGGTCGTCCCCGCCCGCTCCAGCCAGGTCACCGCGTCGGCGTAGCGGACCGTCTCGCGGGCGTGCCGGACCCAGTAGCCCGCGGTGACCAGCGCGTCCGGATCGGGCCGGCCGATCAGGCCGGACACCACCGGCACCGACGGCGGGTGGTAGGTCACCGACTCGGCCACCGCACGGAAGTCGGCCAGCATGGGGTCGAGCAGTGCGGAGTGGAAGGCGTGGCTCACCGTGAGCCGGTTGGCGGGGCGTCCCAGCCGTACGACCAGGGCATCGACGGCGTCTTGGGCGCCGGAGAGCACGACCGACTCCGGGCCGTTGACCGCGGCGAGGGCCACCTGACCGGCGCTGTCCGCGAGGAGCCTCTGGACCTCGTTCTCGGTCGCCCGGACGGCGACCATCGTCCCGCCCGGAGGGAGGGCTGCCATCAACCGTCCCCGCGCGGCGACCAGGCGGGCGGCGTCCGGCAGCGACAGCACGCCCGCCACATGCGCGGCGACGAGTTCACCGATCGAGTGGCCGGCGAGGTGGGCCGCCCGCACACCGAAGGCCTCGTACAGGGCGTGCAGGGCGACCTCGAAGGCGAAGAGGGCCGGCTGCGCGTAGTCCGTACCGTTCAGCAGGTCGGCGTCCGTGCCGTCGATCACGTCCCGCAGCGGCGTGGCCAGATGCGGCGTGAAGGCCGCGCAGACCTGTTCATAGACCTCGGCGAAGCGCGGGAAGGCAGCCGCCAGCTCGCGGCCCATGCCGAGCCGTTGCGCGCCCTGCCCGGTGAACAGCAACGCCGTGCGCGGCGCGCGGCGGGCCGTTGCCTGCCGCACGTCCCGGTTCGGTACGCCGCGAGCCAGGTCCCGCAGCGCGTCGAAGTCACCCGCCGGCACCGCGGCCCGGTGCTCGAGTGCGGTTCGCCCGGTGGCCAGTGAAAAGCCGACGTCCAGCGGGGACATGCCGGTCAGTTCGTCGGCGAGCCGCCCGGCGTACGCGCGCAGCCCCGCCTCGTCGGCGCCGCTGATCAGCCAGGGCGCGCCGGCCAGGCCCGGCGACGGCGCCGGTGGTGTGGCGGTGTCGGCGGGTGGTTCCTCGAGGATCACGTGCGCGTTGGTCCCGCCGATGCCGAACGACGACACGGCCGCCCGACGGGGGCGCCCGCCCACCGGCCAGGGCTGCGCGGTGTCGAGCAGTCGTACCGCCCCCGCGGTCCAGTCGACGTGTGGCGACGGCTCGCCGGCGTGGAGCGAGCGCGGAATCTCCTGGTGGTGCATCGCCTCGATCATCTTGATGACGCCCGCGATGCCGGCCGCCGCCTGGGTGTGCCCGAGGTTGGACTTCACCGACCCCAGCCAGACGGGACTCTCCCGGTCCTGCCCGTACGTGGCCAGGACCGCGGTGGCCTCGATCGGATCACCGAGCCGGGTGGCCGTGCCGTGCCCCTCCACCACGTCCACGTCGCAGCCGCGCAGGCCCGCGTCGGCGAGTGCCAGGCGGATGAGTTCGCGTTGCGCCTCGCCGTTGGGTGCGGTGAGGCCGTTCGAGGCGCCGTCGGAGTTGACCGCGGAGCCGCGCAGCACCGCGAGTACCGGGTGCCCGTTGCGCCGGGCGTCGTCCAGGCGCTCCAGCAGTACCAGGCCCACGCCCTCGGCCCACGCGGTGCCGTCGGCACCGGCGGAGAAGGAGCGGCACCGCCCGTCCGGGGAGAGGCCTCGCTGGCGGCTGAAGGCGACGTACGCCTGCGGTGTCGCCATCACCGTGACGCCACCGGCGAGGGCGAGGGTGCATTCCCCCGCCCGCAGTGCCTTCGCGGCGAGATCCATCGCCACGAGCGACGACGAGCAGGCGGTGTCGATGGTCAGCGCCGGGCCGCGCAGTCCCAGCACGTACGAGATGCGGCCGGAGGCGACGCTGCCGGCCGAGCCGATGCCCAGGTGCGACTCGAGTTCGTGAGTGGACAACCGTTTCGCGTAGTCGCCGTGCATGTGCCCGACGTACACGCCGGTGTCGGTGCCCCGCAGGGTGGGCGCGGGGATGCCGGCGCGTTCGAAGACCTCCCAGGCGACCTCGAGAAGCAGCCGTTGCTGCGGGTCCGTGGCGAGCGCCTCCTTGGGCGAGATGCCGAAGAAGGCCGGGTCGAAGTCGGCCGCGTCGTGCAGGAAGCCGCCGCGCCGGGTGTACGTCTTGCCGATCCGGTCGGGATCGCTGTCGTAGAGCGCCTCGACATCCCAGCCGCGGTTGACCGGGAAGTCGCTGGTGGCGTCCACGCCCTGGGCGACGAGACGCCAGAGGTCCTCCGGCGAGTTCACGCCGCCGGGATAGCGGCACCCGAGCGCGACGATCGCCACCGGATCGGTCGCGGCCCTGGTCCGCTCGGTCACCGTGACGGGCCCGGCGCCGGGCAACCGCGCGTCCAGGTACGAGACCAGGGCCGCCGGGCTGGGGTGGTCCCACATGATCGTGGTCGGCAGCCGCAGGCCGGTCCGCAGGCTGAGCCGGTGCCACACCGTCATGGCGCCCATCGAGGTCAGGCCGAGGTCGGCGAACGCCGTCGTCATCGCGTCGACCGGCCCGCAGATCGCCGCGACCTCGGTGCGGACCAGCTCGGCCAGGGCCGTCTGCCGCTCACCGGGGGGCAGGCCCGCCAGCCGGGCGGTCGTGTCCGGCGACGGTGCCACCGCGAGGGACTCCCGCAGCAGCCGGCGGCGGGGTTTGCCGGATCTCGTACGCGGAATCAGCGGTGTGAAGACGATCTCCTCGGGCACCTTGTGCGCGGACAGCACCCGGGCGCAGGCGCGCAGCAGTGCGGCCGCCTCGATCGTGGTGTCCGTGGGCACGACGAAGGCCACCGGCACCTCGCCGAGCAGGGGATGCTCCCGCGCGACGACGGCGGCCTCGCGCACGCCCTGAAGTCCCTGCAGCGCCCGCTCGACCTCGGCCGGATCCACGTTGGAGCCGCCGCGGATGATCAGGTCGCTGACCCGCCCGACGACGCTGAGGTGCCCGGAGGTGTCGATGCGGCCCAGGTCGCCGGTGCGGTACCAGCCGTCCACCAGCACCTCGGCGGTCGCCTCGGGTTTACGGTGATAGCCGAGCATCAGGTTCGGCCCGCGCACCCAGATCTCCCCGTCCGCGCTCGCCGAGTCACCGGTCGCGGGATCGACCAGCCGCACCTCGACACCGGGTACGGGCGGACCGCTGGTACCCGTGCCCCGGGGAGCGCCGGCGGGCTCGACGGCGATCATGCCGCACGTCTCCGTGCTGCCGTAACAGTCCAGCAGCGGGACGCCGAGCAGCGCCTCGACCTCCGAACGCAGCGCGGGCTCGCTGACCGCGCCGGCAGTCACGGCGAGGCGCAGCGAGGTGGCCGCGGGCGGGCCGGTGTCCAGCAACTGGCGGTACGTGGCAGGCACCCCGGCGAGGACGGTCGGCGCCTCCTCGGTGATGAGCCGCGCCACCGTCGCAGGATCCGGCTTCCCGACGATCCGGGCGCTGGCGCCGGCGACGATCACGCCCAGGACGCAGAGCGAGTGGGCGTAGCTGTGCGCCAGGGGCAGCGGCCAGAGCAGATGATCGTCCGAGTTCAGTCCCAGCAGTGGGCCGTAACAGGTGACCGCTGACCACAGGGCCGCCCGCTGCGTGGAGACGGCGCCTTTGGGAGCGCCGGTGGTCCCGGAGGTGTAGAGCATGAAGGCCGGCTCGTCCAGGCCGAGGTCGTCGCGCGGCACGGCGTCACCGTTGGCCGGCGGTGGGTCCTGGCCGGCGAGCACCACGCGCAGGTGCCCGAGCCCGGCCGTGACCCGTTCCACCTGGGGAAGATGCCGCTCGTCGGTCACCAGGACCGCCGGTTCGCAGTCGGCCAGCAGAGACGCGAGTTCGGCATCCGTGCAGTGCGGGCTCAACGGGACCCCGACGGCGCCTGCCCGGACCGCCGCGAGGAGCACCTCGACCAGGTCCACGCCGTCGTCGAGGCAGAACGCCAGCCGCTCGCCACGGTGGACACGCAGACCCGCGGCGATCCGCGCGGTGCGCCGTTCGAGGTCACCCCAGGTCACGATCCGCCGGTCGTCGGCGAACGCCGGCCGGCCGCCGCGCTGTCGGGCGTGTGAGCGCAGCAGGTGCGGTATCGACCGCATCCCGTCGCCTTGACCATCGACGTGCACCGGTCGGTTGTGATCATGCATATAGGTGATGTTGGCACACGAAATCCACGTCCCGCCCGAGCGGACCGTTGGGGCATATTTCCTACCAAAGACCAGGCGAGCCCCGGATCACTCGCCGGCGACCGGTGCGCCTGATCGAAGGCGAACACCGGGCGCAGCGAGGTCGGCGCCCCGGTCTGCTGCCGCATGATCTGCTTATCGACCGCTAGGTCGAAATATGCGTTGCAGCCGAGCATGATTGGCCGTTATCAATCACTGCTTCCGGGCCGGGCGGTGGCTTGAAATCCCGCAATGCAGGACCGCGGCTGAAGATTTTGCGTAGGACGACCCCACGCGCCGCGCTCGATCCGATCAACACACTGGGCGCGAACGACCGTGTCGGATAGACGCGTTGATCGAGACGAATTGCGGGGAATCCGCTTAATTCCGAGGATTCTCATGACTCTGCCGGCAGACGGGACCGGCTGCGATTGTGCGGAACTTCGAGCACATCAGCCGCCGGTTGTGCACAAAAAGGACGGAGCCCGACCACGTCGCTCTACACATTGGCTTCGATGTATGCAAGTAGCACTTATTCCGATTTCGCTCGGCAACCCTCCTGATCACTCTCGATCCATGAAATGGCATAGATGCCGAGCAATTCCTTCGGTAGCTTCACCTCTCGATGACAGCCGTCGCCGCGCGGCATGAAGACGGCTTCGAGAGCACCGGAAACGGTTGCTGAACAGGGGGAATCAGCCATATGGATTCGTCAAGTGAAATCCGTTATCGAAGAAGCCTGAGACGCCTGGGGGTCGCCGCACTGGCCGCGGCCGTCGCAACGATCGCCGCACTCACCGCCCCCGCGGGCGCTCCCGCCGCGGCGAACCCCACGCCGGCCCGGATCAGCGGCTCTGATCTGAGCACCAGCAGTGCACCGGCCCCGGTGCGGCTGCCGGGCGACAAAGGGGTGCGTAACTACACGCCCGCACAGTTGAGCTCGTTCGAGCGCACCGGCGGAGACCCGGAGGTGCTGGCGCACTGGACGCCGGAACGGATGAAGGCAGCCAAGCCGCTGGACGCCCCCGGAGACGCGCAGTGGGTCGAGGACACCGCCCGCGCCGTGGCCAGCAAGACGGCGGCCGTCGCGGCGAAGCCGGTGGCCGCCCGGCTCTCGCCGAGCGTGACCAACGCCCCGACACCGGTGACGAACTTCTCGATCACCAACGGCAAGTTGTTCATCGGTGGCTACGAGAGCGGCTCGTGGTGCTCGGCGTCGGCGATCAACACCGCGTCCAAGCGGGTGCTGATCACCGCCGGTCACTGTGTCCATGACGGACAGGGCGGCACCTGGCTGCAGAACCTCGTGTTCGTGCCGGGTTACAACGCCTTCAACAGCGACCACGACCCGGTCGGCCGCTTCCAGGCGTACTGGCTGCGGACCTTCAACGAGTGGATCGACAACAGCAACCTCAACCGGGACGTCGGCTTCGTGACCACCTACTCCGGTGGCGACTGGAACTCGACGGTCGTCAACACCATCGGCGGGCACGGCCTGGTCTACAACGGTGGAACGGAGTTCGACACGTCGATCTTCGGATATCCGAGCAACCGTGACGGCGGCAACGTCATGTGGGCCTGCTGGGGCACCGCCACCGACAACAGCATCCTGGACAACAAGTCCAAGATCACCTGCAACTTCGGAGGTGGTTCCTCCGGCGGACCGTGGACCTGGAACTACGACAACGCCAGCGGACTCGGCTCGGTCCGCTCGGTCATGTCCACGGTGAACAGCGCGGGCGTCAACAAGGGGCCATACTTCGACCAGGCTGTCGTCGACGCGATGAACGCCGCCAACGCCGATTGGTAGGTTGAACCGATGAGAGTGCGGCCACCACTTCCACTGGCTGCCTGTCTGCTGGCTGTGGTGGCCGCACTGAGCGCCTGCGGTTCCGCGGCCGAGCCCGGCGGCGACACGTCGGGCGTCCCGGCGCCGACCGGACCGACACGGCCGGGAGTGCTGCCGACCCGGAGCGACCTGGTCGGCGCGCAGGTTGTTCAGTGGCGCGATTGGCGCAGTGTCGACGATCGGACCATCGAGGTCACCGTGACGGCCGGCCCCGCCGACTGTTACGGCGCCGAGCCGGAAGTGACGGAGAGCGAAACGGCGGTGCGCGTCCGGATCCGCGTCGGACTGCTACCCGAGGCGGCCGACAAGGACTGCCCGGCGATCGCCAAGGAGTCGGTAGTCCCGGTGCGGCTCACCTCCGCCCTGGGTGACCGCAAGGTCGAACCCCTGAGCTGACGCCGGCTCGGCGGGCGAGCAGCCGTCGCCTGCCGGGCCGCCCCACGGTCACGGGGCCCTCGCGCCCGGCGAGTTACCGAACCGTTACACGCTGAACTCTTGCTGGACATTCGGCGGGCGGCCCTATTTTGTATAGGGAATCAACAAATCTCGATGTGTGGGTTGTGGCGTGAGACCGCTGTCCACTCACGACAAGGAGAAACGCGTGCCCCGTCCACGCCGTGTCCACCCCGGAAGAAGCCTGCTCACCGCTGCCCTGCTCGCGTGCACCCTGCTGGTGACCGTCCTCAGTGGCACTCCGGCCCAGGCCGCCCCCGCGGGCCCGCAGCCCGCGGCGGTCCGGGCCGCGGAGCCGTACTCCGTCCTGGTCTTCTCCAAGACCGCCGCCTTCCGGCACGACGCCATCCCGGCCGGCATCGCCGCCATCAGGCAGCTCGGCGCCGACAACGGTTTCACCGTCGACGCCACCGAGGACAGTGCCGCCTTCACCGACGCGAACCTGGCCAAGTACCGCGCGGTGATCTGGCTCTCCACCACCGGCGACGTCCTGGACCCCGGCCAGCAGTCGGCCTTCGAGCGCTACATCCGAGCCGGCGGCGGGTACGCCGGCATCCACGCCGCCTCCGACACCGAGTACAGCTGGCCCTGGTACGGCGACCTGGTCGGCGCGTATTTCGCCAGCCACCCCGCCAACCAGCAGGCGACCGTGAAGGTGGAGGACCACGCCCACCCGTCCACGGCCGGGTTGCCGGAGCGCTGGTCGCGGTTCGACGAGTGGTACAACTTCCGGTCCAACCCCCGCGGTGACGTGCACGTGCTGGCCAGCCTCGACGAGACCACCTACACCGCGGGTGCCGGTGCGATGGGTGCCGACCACCCGACCGCGTGGTGCCAGGACTACGACGGCGGACGGGCCTGGTACACCGGCGGCGGCCACACGATCGAGTCGTACACCGATCCGGCGTTCCTCGCCCACCTGCTGGGCGGCATCCAGACCGCGGCCGGGCAGCTGGACGCCGACTGCGGCGCGTCGCTGACCGAGAGCTTCGAGAAGATCACCCTGGACAGCAACACCAGCAACCCGATGGAACTGGACATCGCCGACGACGGCCGGGTGTTCTACGTCGAGCGCGACGGCCGGGTACGGATCGTCAAGCCCGCCACCGGCACCACGGTGACCGCGGTCGACCTGGATGTCTTCACCGGCAACGAGGACGGCCTGATCGGCATCCGGCTCGACCCGGACTTCGCCGACAACGGCTGGGTCTACCTCTACTACGCCCGCAACGACGGTGTGGCCCGCAACCTGCTGTCCCGGTTCACCGTCGTCGGCGACACCATCGACCCGGCCACCGAGAAGGTCGTCCTGCAGGTCGACACCCAGCGCAACACCTGCTGCCACGCCGGCGGGAGCATGACCTTCGACAGCGCCGGCAACCTCTACCTGGCCACCGGCGACAACACCAACCCGTTCGAGTCCGACGCCTTCACCCCGATCGACGAGCGTGCCGGCCGGCAGGACTACGACGCCCAGCGCACCGCCGGCAACACCAACGACCTGCGCGGCAAAGTGCTGCGGATCCATCCGGAGGACGACGGGTCGTACACGGTCCCGGCAGGCAACCTCTTCCCGTCGGGCACCGCGCGGACCCGCCCGGAGATCTACGCGATGGGCCTGCGCAACCCGTTCCGCATCGGCATCGACCCGGCCACGAACACCCTCTACGTCGCCGACTACGGGCCGGACGCCGGTGCGACCAACCCCGACCGCGGTCCGGAGGGGACCGTGGAGTGGAACATCGTCACCGGCCCGGGCAACTTCGGCTGGCCGTACTGCATCGGCGCGAACTACGCCTACAACGACTACCAGTTCCCGTCCGGGCCGAGCGGGGCGAAGTTCAACTGCGCGGCGCCGGTGAACAACTCGCCCAACAACACCGGCCTGACCACGCTGCCGCCGGCCGTCAGCGCCACCGTCGACTACGACTACAGCGGCAACGCCCGCTTCCCGGAGATCGGCGGTGGCGGCGCCCCGATGGGCGGCCCGGTCTACCGCTACGACGCCGACCTGAACTCCACGCGCAAGTGGCCCGCCTACTACGACGGCAAGGCGCTGCTGGGTGAGTGGAACCAGTCGAAGATGTACACCATGCAGGTGACCGCCGACGGCCGGTCCCTGGTCGACATCAACCAGTTGCTGTCCGGGATGAAGTTCATCCGCCCGATGGACTTCGAGTTCGGCCCGGACGGCGCGATGTACATGATCGAGTGGGGCACCGGCTTCGGCGGCAACAACGACGACTCCGGCATCTACCGGATCGACTACATCGCCGGTGAGCGGGCACCGATCGCCGCGGCCGCCGCCACCCCGACCTCCGGGCAGGCGCCGTTGACCGTACGGTTCTCCAGCGCCGGATCCCGCGACCCCGACGGCGGCGCGCTGACCTACGCCTGGACGTTCGGCGACGGCGCGACCTCCACCGAGGCCAACCCCACCCACACCTACGCCACGGCGGGCGACTACACCGCGCAGCTGACCGTCACCAACCCCAAGGGTCGCAGCGCGGTGGCGAACGTCCCGGTGACCGCCGGCAACACCGCCCCGACGGTGAGCATCGAGTTCCCGCCGGACGGCGGCTTCTTCGAGTGGGGTGACCAGGTCCGCTACACGATCAAGGTCACCGACCCGGAGGACGGTGAGATCGACTGCGACCGGGTGCGGTTGCAGGTGCTGCTCGGCCACGACGAGCACGCCCACCCGCTGGAGCAGCACACCGGCTGCACCGGCACCGTGCAGACCACCCTCGCCTCGGGGCACGGCGCGGAGGCCAACGTCTTCGCCGTCTTCGAGGCCACCTACACCGACGACGGCGGCTCGGGCGGTGCCGGCCCGCTCACCGGGCGGGCGATCGAGCAGCTGCAGCCCAAACGCAAGCAGGCCGAGTACTTCACCGGCACCGGCCGGGTACCCGGCGGCACCGGCGCCGGCGACCCGGGCGTGGTCCGCGAGACCGGCAGCGACCCGGCCGGCGGCGGCCAGAACATCAGCCTCATCGAGGACGGCGACTGGTGGTCGCTGGACCCGGCCAGCCTGACCGGCATCGACTCGATCCGCTTCCGGGTCGCGTCGGCTGCCGCCGGCGGACGGATCGAGGTCCGCGCCGACGCCGCCGACGGCCCGCTCGTCGCCACGGTCGCGGTGCCGGGCACCGGCGGCTGGCAGACCTGGGCCGACGTCACCGCGCCGGTCACCGGCACCAACGCCGGCTCCCTGTTCTTCGTCGCCCGGGACCCGGCCGCCGGGACAGGGCCGCTGTTCAACGTCAACTGGCTGGACTTCCTGGGCCGGGGCGTCACCGAGAACGCGCCGCCGAAGGTCACGGCGGTCGCGACACCGGCCGCCGGCACCGCGCCGGTCACCGTCGCGTTCGACGGCACGGCCACCGACGCCGAGGGCGACACTCCTCTGACGTACGCCTGGGACTTCGGCGACGGCGGTACGGCCACGACGCTGGACGCCAGTCACACGTACCGGGTGCCCGGCACCTTCACCGCCACTCTGACCGTCACCGACAGCCGGGGCGCGAAGTCGTACGCCAACGTCCCGGTCAAGGTCGAGGCACCGAACACCTCCTGTTTCGGGGCCCGCTCGGACGACTTCCTCGGCAGCACGCTGGATCGTGACCGCTGGACGGTGGTCCGGGAGAACCAGCTCCACTCGGTCGCCGACGGGACGCTGCGACTGCCCACCGCCGCGGGCGACCTCTACGGCACCCGCAACGACGCCACCAACCTCGTCCTGCAGCCTGCGCCCGGCGGCGCCTGGCAGGCCACCACCAAGCTCACCGTGCCGATCACCGCCACCTACCAGCAGGCCGGTCTGATCGTGTACGGCGACGACGACAACTACGCCAAACTCGACCTGCTCTACAACGGCGCGCGCACGGTGGAATTCATCCGGGAGACCGCCGCGACTCCCCGCAACGAGAGCGGCGACAGCACCCCGGCGCCGGCCGGCGACGTGGTGTACCTGCGGCTGACCAGTGACGGGACGAACCTGACCGCGGAGGCCTCCGCCGACGGCCGGACCTTCACCCCGGTGGGCCGGGCCGCCGCGCTGGCCGGCATCGAGAACCCGCGCGTCGGGGTCTTCGCCCTCAACGGCGGCACCACCGCGCCGGTGGTGGACGCGGCGTTCGACTGGTTCCAGTTCACGCCGGACGCCCCGGCGGAACCGGTCGCCGCGTCGGACGAGTTCACCGGCGCCGCACTGGACAAGTGCCGGTGGAACGCGATCGTCCGGGAGGACCCGGCGACCTACCGGGTCACCGACGGCGCCCTGCGCATCGACGTGCCGAACGGCGACATCTACACCGGCAACAACACCGGGCCGACGAACTTCGTCCTGCAGACCGCGCCGGCCGGCGACTGGACCCTGCAGACCAAGGTCGACGCCAGTCTGCTGGACGAGCAGTACCAGCAGGCCGGGCTGCTCGTGTACGGCGACGACGACAACTACGTCAAGCTCGACTTCGTCGCCGACAACACCGCGGGCCAGCCGGTCAGCCGGCGGATCGAGTTCCGCAGCGAGATCGGCGCCGCGGTGCAGGACCCCCAACCGCAGGCCGGCAGTCTGACCTCGGCGGTGTGGCACCTACGGCTGGCCCGGGCCGGCAACACCTACACGGCCGCGTACTCGGCCGACGGCACGGAATGGACGACGTTCGCGCCGCTGACCAACGCCGCCGTCGGGGCGACCCCGAAGGTGGGGCTGTACAGCCTCGGTGCCGCCCAGACCGCGTCGAAGACCGTCGCGTTCGACTACTTCCGGATCAGCGCCGAGAACGCCGACACGACCGCGCCGGTGACCGGCGCCAAGGTGTCGGGCACGCCGGTCGAGGGCTGGTACACCGCCGGCGTCACGGTCACCCTGACCGCGGCCGACGAGACCGGTGGCAGCGGGGTGGCCGGCACCGAGTACCAGCTCGACGACGCCACCACCTGGACCGCGTACACCGCCGCCGGTGTGCCGGTCAGCGGTGACGGCACCCACGGGGTGCGGTTCCGCTCGACCGACAAGGCCGGCAACGTGGAGCAGGCCAAGTCGGTCACCGTCAAGATCGACAGTACGGCTCCGGTCACCTCGGCCCAGTTCGCGCCGGCCAACGACAACGGCTGGCACGACGGCACCGTCCCGGTGGTGCTGAAGTCGGTGGACGCCGGTTCCGGGGTGGGACTGCTGGAATGGTCGCTGGACGGTGGTGCCTGGACGCCGTACACCACACCGGTGGACGTGACCGGCGACGGCACGCACGAGCTGCTCTACCGGGCCACGGACAGGGCCGGCAACGCCGAGACGCTCAAGTCCGGGGTCGTGCGGATCGACGGCACCAAGCCGACCCTGCTGGTCTCCGGGTTGGCCAACGGCCAGCTGTACGGCGACAGCCAGGACATCCGCACCTCGTGGCAGGCGGTCGACCCGACCTCCGGCATCGAGACCACCACCGGCACGCTCAACGGGCGGCCGTACACCAGCGGTTCCCTGCAGGCGCTGTACGAGCTGCCACTCGGCCTGCACGAGCTGACCGTGACCGCGACCGACAAGGCCGACAACAGCACCTCGACGACGGTCAGGTTCTTCGTCACCACCTCGTTCCGGGACATGCAGAACCTGCTGGACCGGTTCAAGGCGACCGGACGGCTCTCCACCAAGGCACATCGGCAGCTGTCGACCAGACTGGACGCGGTCCGGGCCTCGGAGGCAGCCGGTGAGGACGAGCGGGCAGTGCGGCAGCTGGGCACCTTCAAGGCGCTCGTCAACGATGCCGCGCTGGTCACCGACACCGACGTGCGCGACACCCTGCTCCGCGACGCCGACGCGATGATCGAGCGGCTCGGCGGCACCGCGAGCCGGGCCGGGGTACGGGCGAACGACGGCAAACCGCTCCACCGCACCGGGCGACTCGCCGAGGACCCCACCCGGATCTCCCCGGACCGCCCGCTCTGACGACAGCGGTCCCGTCCCGTCGCCCGGGCGGGACGGGACCGTGCGTTGCAGGAAGGAACAGCTTGATGCGTCGTACCCGTGGAGCAGTCGCCGTCCTGGCCGGTCTGTTGCTGGCGCTCCTGCCGGCGGCCGGCCCGGCGTGGGCGCACAAGGGAAAACTCAAACTGGAGGTCGCGGGCGACGGCGCCACCGGGATCACCGTGCAGGCCCGCCATGCCGACGGGCACCAGCTGGACACGCTGGTCCGGCTGGTCCTCACCGCCACCGCCGAAGGGGGCCGGGCGGTCGGGCCGGTGCAACTCGAACCGGCCGGCGAGGGTCAGGGTTTCTACGCCAGCGGCCCGATCCTGGCCCCCGGCGAGTGGCGGGTGACGGTCCGGGCGCCGGCGCCGTACACCAGCGAGGTGACCGTCGGGGTGCGGGCCGAGGCGGCCCAGTCGGCGCCGGCGCAGGTCTCGGCGGCGAAGCCGGACGCAGCACTGCGGACCACATCCTCGTCGTGGTTGTGGCCGGTGGTGCTCGGCGTCCTCGCCGTCCTGGCGATCGTCGCGGGGGTGTGGTCGACGGTGCGCCGGCGCAACGACCGGGAGAACACCGGCAACCCGTAGCCTCGGTGGATGACCACATCCGGCTGACCCGGCTCCGGCTGGACCCCGACGGTCAGGCCGCGAAGACTCGAAGCCGGTTGATGAGCTCTGCGAGGTGGTCGGGTGCTTCCAGATGTGCCAGGTGGCCCTGCGCGCTGAGCTCGTGGACGGTCGCGCCGGGGACGTGGCGGGCGACGTCGTCGAACGAGGAGCCGTACGGCGATCGAGCCCGGTTGTGTTCGCCCACGACGAGGTCGACTCGTACGGCGCGCATGGCGAGCTTCGCCGGCTGAGGGGCCTGGTTGACGGCGAGTGTCTCGTCGTAGACGGGTGCGCTGAGGCGCCGCAGTTCGGACCATGTCGCCTCCTCGGCGCGCAGCGCTCTTACCGTCTCGTCGTTCATGCCGGTGACCTGCTGGAGTGCGACGGTGACGCCGGCGTCGAGGTCGGCGTCTTCCTGCGCCTGCTTCAGGTCCGGCAGGGCGCTCGCCCCGAACGGCGCCATGACCGGTTCGTAGGCGATCAGATGCGGCACCGGGAGCGTGTCGGCGAGGTGCAACGCGATCAGGCCCCCGTAGCTCCATCCGAAGAGCGTGTGGACGTCGGTGAAGCCGCGCAGGACTGCGGCAGCGTCTTCGACTTCGGATGCGAGTCCGTACCGGTCCGTCAGTGGACCGGAAGGCTGCCGCCCTCGCCGGTTGACGATGGCAACGGTCCGCCAGCCCTCAAGGCGCCGGGCCACCCCGGCCCAGGCGGCGGCGTCAGACATGGCGCCCGGGATCATGACGACGGCCGGCTCGTCCGGGTCGCCGTACACCTCCACGGTCACCCAGCTACCGCTGACCTGGACCTTTTTTTGAAACGATCGCTCCATAATCAGATAGTGGAGCGATCGCTCTAGAATTGTCAAACATGACGACCAGATCCGCGGGACGCCCCCGTGCCTTCGACCGTGACCTCGCTCTACGCGAGGCCGCACGCCTGTTCTGGCAGCACGGGTACTCGGGAACCTCCACCCGGACGCTGACCACCGCCCTGGGAATCTCGAGCTCCAGCCTGTACGCCGCCTTCGGCACCAAGGCCGAGTTGTTCGATGAAGCCGTCCGCACCTATGCACTTCGCTACAGCGCGATCTACCAGAGGGCCGTGGCCGAACCGTCGATTGAGCGCGTGATCGAGCGGGTGCTGATGGATTCCATCGACGAGTTCAATCGGTCCGAGGAGGGGCACCCTGGTTGCCTGACCAGCAGCGCAGCCATGGCGGACACCTCCGCAACCCTTGACGTGCGCTCCTACGTCGCCGACCTGCAACGATCTGATGAAGCCCGCCTTCGCGCCCGCATCGAGCGGGCCGTACTCGACGGTGACCTCGCCGCGACCACGAACCCGGCCGCACTCGCCGAGTTCGTACAGACGATCTGGCAGGGACTGTCGGTCCGATCCGAACTCGGAGCCACTCGCGAGCAGCTGGTCGACGTGGCCGACCTCGCGCTGACGCTCATCAACCTGGCGAGACACGCGCCGAGCGGGCAGAGCGCCCTTCACCAGCCGTAGCGCGGACGCGACCGGTGGAGCCTGCGGGCCTCGCTCTACCGGGCGTTCACCGAAGCCGAACGGTCCGCCACCGGCCCCGAACACGTCGACCAGGACCGGCACTGACCTTCCACGGTTGACCGTGGGGAGAAATTCACGTTCATCACCCCGGCGAGGGTTACAGAAGATGATCGTCACGCTACCCTCAGCAATTGAGCAACGTAGATCATCAATGCGTGGGAGGAACGACCGTGACTCGCGAAAGCCCTCGAACCATCCACGGCAAGGCCGAACGCGCTGTGCTACATCCGCCCGGCCGCCGCGCCGCCGGCCCGACCGGCGCCCGCGCCGCGTACCCCCTCCCCCACCGCAATCGACGACCTCCCCCGCGCCGTTGAACGCCACCACCGCCTGAGCTCTGCCCGCACGGCAACGGCCTCTCGACCTGGAGGAAGCATGTCCGAACCCGCCGACCCGATCTGGCCCGGCGTCACCGCCGACACCACCCCGCCGGCGAGCAACGGCGCTACGCCGGCCAACGGCGCTACGCCGATCCCGGGCCCGCGACCGGCACCCACCGACCCGCCACCGCGAACCGTCACGCCGCCGCGGCCGGAGAGCGTGAGTCCCGTACCCACGCTCGACGACCTGCTCGCCGACCGGCCGGCCCCACCGACCGGCCCTGCCAAGACCGGATGGCGCGCGGCGGTCGGACGAGCCACCGGCGGCCTCATCGCACCCGGACCCGGCCCGGCGGAACTGAACCACCGACTCGCCGTACAGTCGGTCCAACGCAGCCTCCGCGGCCCGAAGACGGTGGTCATCGTCAATCCCAAAGGTGGTGCCCACAAGACCACCGCCACGCTGCTGCTGTCCGCCACCTTCGGCGTGCACCGGGGCGGCTACGTCCTCGCGTGGGACAACAACGAGACCCGCGGCACCCTCGGCTGGCGGGCCACCCCGGCACGGCACACCAACACCGCCGTCGACCTCCTACGCGATCTGCACCGCTTCGACGAGATCCGCAGCGCCCGCGTCGGCGACCTCGACAACTACGTACGCAGCCAGGGCGATTCGCAATTCGACGTCCTCGCCAGCGACGAGGACTCCGCCAGCGCCGCCAGCATCGACGATGCCGCCTTCAACCGGATGCACCGCACCCTGTCCCGGTTCTACCGCATCCTGTGCATCGACACCGGCAACAACATGCGTGCCTCCAACTGGCAGGCCGCCGTCGACGCCGCCGACCAACTCGTCATCGTCTCCACCATCCGCGAGGACACCTCACAGAGCGCCGCCTGGCTCGCCGACGCCCTACGCGCCACCGGCCGCGAAACCCTGGTCGAGAACGCCGTCACCGTCCTGGCCGCACCCACCCGAACGCCTGACGCGGCGCTGCGCGACCGGCTGCACCGGCACTTCGGCAAGCTGACCCGGGCCGTGCTCGACGTGCCGCACGACCCCGCCCTCGTCGCCGGCGGACCCGTCGCCTACGACGCCCTCACCCCCGCCAGCCGCGCCGCCTGGCTCCAGGTGACCGCCGCCGTCGCCGACGGACTCTGACCCCCTCTCGGCCGGGTCCAGAACCGCCGACACGCCCCCACCGGTCTGGCGTCGCCGATAAACCTCAGCAACGAGTCGTACGGTGGCCGGCATCTCCCGCTGGCCACCCACGCTCGTCGACAGGGGCGCCTTCTCCCCGATGCGCGGCGGTGACGCTGGTGTGTCTCGTGCGCGGCCTGTCGATGCCGAAACCGCTGCCTGGCCCGGGGGCACACCGCCCGTGGGACCTGCACCGAGTGCGCCGGACTCGGCCGCAGCCACGCCGTCGCCGAGCTGAGCTGGCCGGCTCACGAGACCGGGTGGGCTTAGATCGACTTCTTCGAGTCCGCATGTCAGGCCAGCCTGCGTATCTGGGCCAGCCGCGCGGCCGCGTTGAAGGTTCCGGCCCGCACCTCACCCTCAAGGTCATCAATACGATTCTGCCCAGATAGCAGGTCGACCAACTGCACGGCCGCGGACACGTCGCCGGCGTCGGAGCGCTGCCTCAACTCCTCCTCCCGGCCGTGCTCGGCTAGCCAGCGGGCCAGCCGTCCGGCCGCGGGCACGTCGCCGGTGTCGGCGAGCTTCCGCAGCTCGTCCTCCCGGTCCTGCGCAGCCAGCAGGTCAGCCAACCGTCCGGTTGCGAACGTGTCGCCGGCGTCGATGCGCTGCCGCAACTCCTCCTCCCGGCCGTGCTCGACCAGAAGGTCAGCCAACCGTATGGCCGCCAACCCGTCGCTGGCGTCGGCGCGCTGCCGCAACTCCTCCTCCCGGCCCCGATCGACCAGAAGGTCAGCCAACCGTATGGCCGCGTTGTGGTCGCCGGCGTCGGCGCGCTGCCGCAACTCCTCCAGCCGGCCCCGATCGACCAGAAGGTCGGCCAACCGCATGGCCGCGAACACGTCGCCGGCGTCGGCACGCTGCCGCAACTCCTCCACCCGGCCATGCGCGGCCAGCAGGCCGGCCAACCTCAGAGACGCAGACGTGTCGCCGGCGCCGACTCTTTGCCGTAACAGTGTGATCGCCTCCTCAATCTGGCCTTGCTCTACCAGTAGGTCGACCGCCATCTCGTCATCGGTCCACTGCCGCAGTTGCTCCGTCCGGTCCTGCTCGGTCAGGAAGGTGGCCAGCCGCGTGGCCGCGTACTCGTCGCCGTCGTGGGCTCGCTGCCGTAAGTCCTCCACCCGGCCCTGCTCGACCAGCAGGTGGGCCAGCTGCGCGGCCGCGAGCGTGTCGCCGTCGCCGGCACTTCGGCGGTAGAGGGTGATGGTGTGTTCGAGCTGGCCGCGGCGTTCGGCGTTGTCGGTGAGTCGCCGCCGGTCCTGGGGGTGGTGGTGGGTGATCAGGGCCTGCCATACCTGGTCGGGAAGGGCTGCGGTCCGGCGGATGGTGCGGGCGGTCTGGTGCAGGTAGTCGGCGGTGAGGAAACCCGCGATCCGGCCCATCTCCGCCGGTACCGGGATCAGGCAGGACGCCGCGCCCTGCACCGGCATGGTGGCGTAGCTGATCGCCTTGGCGAACCAGTCCGGCGCGGCGGTGGCTCGCTGAGCGGGAGTCAGGTAGGCGGGTGCGGCCGCGGTCAGGTAGGCGACGGTGAGGGGTTCCTGTGCGCCGACCCGGCGCGCGTCCAGGGCCGCGGTGATGACCGCTTGACCGTAGCAATCCCTGGCCGGGCCATGTCGCCAGCGACGGATCAACTCCGGGCCCGCTGCCAGGACCTGCGTGACACCCGGGTCAGCATGCTCGAGCGCGATCTGGATCCGTCGATCGCCGACCAACTGCCCGGCACGGCGCCGCTCTTCTGTACTGAACACGCCTGGCACGTCGATGATCCGGGACAGCTTCAGAATCTCCCGGTCTTCGGCATGCGAGTCGTCTTCCCCGGACACCCGTGGCGCGGATCGGATGGTCACCTCGTCCGGCCACAGCGTTGCCAGCACCACCACGCCGGCGGCGAGTAGGTCTCGCATCAGTCCGGCGGGTAGTCCACCGGGCTGATCAAGGTAGCGCTGCAGCTCGTCCAGCCATATCACCGTCCGTGGCGCCGGGGCCTGCGCGAATGCGCGTACACCAGCGGCATCGGCGGGGTGCAGCAGCCACCATTCCGGCAGCACCGCGCGGGCCGTCTCAAACAACGCCCGGGTCTTGCCCACCGACGATCCACCGCTGAGCAATACCATTCCACCCGTGCCGGCGGCTGCGGTGATCGCGGTGCGTAGTTCGGCGTCGAAGTCGCGGGGCACGTACGGCGGCAGATCATCGGCATCCGGCTCCACCTGGATGCTGGCGTGCACCCCCAGCAGCCGCGGATCGGTCTCCCGGACCCGGCGTGCGTCGGCGGGCCGACGCAGGTGCCGCGTTCTCACCCGTTCCCACGCCGCCAGCCACGGATCCTGATCAGGTCCGTGGACGCCGCACACCGTCAGGAACGTGATCACCGTGTCCGGCCCCGGCACCGACTCCGCCTTACTCACCAGGGAGTTGAGGGTGGCCTTGGACAGCGCAGGCCGCCGTCCCTCACGGGGTGGCAGCTTTTGCGCAGCTTTGATCAACTCGGTGTAGGAGCGGATTCCGCGCAGCTCGTCGAACGCTGCCGCGAGCTCCGGCAGCGTGTGAACCGTTGTCGGATCGAGGCTGTGGCTGCTGTTCGGTGGCTGTTCGGCGAACACCATCCGTCCAACCTAGACCGTGCAGCCCACCGCGATACCTGACCAGCCGTCCACCGACACTGGCTCCCGCTATCCGGTTCGGCTTGGTTCACAGGCGTCGATGAACACCTTGACCTGCTGCTTCAGTGGATCCGTACGAGGGGCCCGGCCGGCCACCCCGCCCTCCACTGAAGCGGGAGCACCCCATGATCGACTGGACCACCGTCGCGCAGACCATCGGCGACCTGCTCGAGTTCGCCGCCGCCACCATCACCCTGATCGCCGTCCTCGCCCAGGAAGACGAGCGGTGACGATGAGGGGCCGGGCCCACAGGCCCGGCCCTTCGTCGGCCCGGATCCTCACCCGCCCCGCAAGGATCAGGTCTGTCGGGGGGAATCATGGGTTTCGTCGGCGGCGACGTCACTACCGTGAATCCCGGCGGCAGTGTCTGCTGGAGGAAGGAACGTCCTGATGGCGACTGATCATGTATTGGTCCTGACCACGGCCCCGTCCGAGGAGGAAGGCCGTCGGCTCGCTCGCGAGCTGGTCGACGCGCGGCTCGCTGCATGCGTACAGATGAGCTCTCAGATTCGGTCGGTCTACCGGTGGAAGGGTGAGGTCTACGACGAGCCGGAATGGCAGCTGTGGATCAAGACCGCCTCCGACAAGGTCGAAGATCTCATGGCGTGGCTTCCCGAGCATCACAGCTACGAGGTCCCCGAACTGATCGTCCTGCCCATCACCGGCGGGTGGAGCCCCTACCTCGACTGGATCACTGCGGAAACCCGAGCCTGAGCCTTCTCGCTCTGCGTCGCCGATGCCATGGAGGGCCGACTGCCCCGCCCGCGCCGGGGGCCGTACTACCGGCAAAGACCTGGCTGATGGCCCCACCGGGACTTTTCTCTGCGGTCCGCGCCTGATCACCGTGTGTGGCCATGAATTCGAGGGTGAGGACCCCGGGCCCTGGCGTTCAGCCTGTTCACCAGCGCACCAGCCATTGAGGCGAGACTTCCCTCCTCATGCCCGACCAGGCCTGAAAAGTGTTCACTCGCGCGCGGTGAACACCGTCCGAGGGGCGTCTTCTGGTGTCACCGCCAGGAACTCACCGGAGGACGCCATGTACAACATGCTCACTACCCGTAGCTGTCAGTTCGGATCCAGGAAGTTGCCCGGATCGGACGACGCCGCACCGATCGTCGATCGAGCGGCGGCACGCGGATGACCATCGGGGCCTGCAGCCCTCTCGCCGGCCGGCCTCGTCGCCTCGGATGCGGCCCGCACCGGGGGCACCGCCTGGCCCAGGCCCGGCTGGACCATGCCGGGCTGATCGCGGACTAGCGCTGTAGTCCCCCACGGGCATTGCACCAACCCCAGCCCTGCCCAGGCGCACCCGAACCACGCCTACCGAGGGGAGGCAACACCCTAAATACATAAATGTCTGTCTATCTAGCTTGGACCGGAAGGTCACCCGCAGTTCGCCGGACCCATCCGCCACCAGAAAGGAAGCTTCACATGCGCAGCTCAGCCCGACTCCTCCTCGCCACCGCAATCACCCTCGGCGGTCTACTCGCACCCGCCTCCGCAGTAGCGGCACCGCCCGTCATCGGCGGTGCACGAGCCAGCCAGGACTACCCGTTCATGGTCTATGCATCCGGCTGCACCGGCACGCTGATCAAAGCGAACTGGGTTGTGACCGCCGAGCACTGCCGCACACCTCGTACGGTCCGCGTGGGCAGCATCGACCGAGCCACCGGCGGCACCGTCGTCGCGGTTCGCCGTGAGGTCGTCCACCCCCGCATCGACGTCAAACTCCTGGAACTCGCCACCCCGGTGCCCTATGTCCCCGCACCGATCCCGACCACATCCGGTGCTGTCGGCACCGTGACCCGCATCATCGGCTGGGGCCAGACCTGTCCCACCCGAGGCTGTGGATCGCTCCCTCGCATCGCCAACGAACTCGACACCTCGATCCTCGCGGACGACCACTGCCTCGACATCGACGCCGCCCGTGAGATCTGCACCGCCAACCCCCGCAACACCACCGGCGCCTGCTACGGCGACTCCGGAGGACCCCAGGTACGCCTGATCGACGGCCGCTGGGCACTGATCGGCGTGACCAGCCGGGCCGGCAACAACAGCCCCGTCTGCGCGACAGGCCCGTCCATCTACGGTGACCTGCCATCCATCCGCCCCTGGGTGAACACCCAGACCGGCGGCCTGCCAGCCTGATTCACAGGCGCCCGGCGCGGGTTGATCAGAACCTGATCAGCCCGCGCCGGCGATGGTTCGAGGCCCCGGTCGGCCACGCTGTCGGTAGAGCCTGCCCGCAGAATCCGTCCGGTCGGGCACCAGATCGGCGCCTGGACGACCTGCCGGCATTCGCCGAACCTGGAGTCTGGAGCGTGCGGGTTCGCCGCTGAAGATCCCTACCCTGGATCCATGAGCTTCCCGCGCCGGCATCTGCGGATCTTGCCGTCCCGCTTCGTCATCGACCACCACAGCGAGCGCTCGTCACCACTCGACGACTCCTGGTTCGCGGCAGTCCGCGGGCCCGAAGGACTCACCGTCATCCGAACGATCGAGGATGGTCAGTCCGATTCGGCGGCGGAGCATTGGCTCGGGTTGTACGGGGACGATCCGCACGACCTCGATCTGCCGGGCATGCTGGCGGCCGTCGTGGCACCACTGGGCGCGGCGGCCATCCCGGTCTTCGTCGCCTCGACCTTCCATTCCGATCTGGTCCTCGTCCCCGAGAATCGCCTCGCTGAGGCTCTGGGCGTCCTCGACGCCGCCGGTCACACGGTCGATGCATCCTCGTGACCGGGTGAGCGGAGGCCCGGTCCCGGGTGCGTCGAATTCGCCTACCGTCTCAAACCCGGAACCGGTCGACGATCCGGCGCAGGTCGGTCGACATCCCGGCGAGCTGGGTAGCGGCCTTGTCGGCCTCGGCGACGCCGACCGTGGTGAGCTGCACCGACGTGGCCACGCCGGAGATCGTGTCGGCGACCCGGGTACCGGCCTGGGCGGCTTCGGTGACGTTGCGGCTCATCTCGTTCGTGGTCACGGTCTGCTCCTCCACCGCGGAGGCGATGGTGGTCTGGAACTCGTTGATCCGGCCGATGATCTCGCTGATCTCCTCGATGGCGGTGATCGCGCCGGCGGTGTCGGACTGGATCGCCGCGACCCGGGTACCGATGTCCTCGGTGGCTCGTGCGGTCTCCTGGGACAGCTCCTTGACCTCGCTGGCCACCACCGCGAAGCCCTTGCCCATCTCACCGGCGCGGGCCGCCTCGATGGTGGCGTTGAGCGCGAGCAGGTTCGTCTGCTCGGCGATCGCGGTGATGGTCTTGATCACCTCGCCGATCTCCGCCGACGACGCACCCAGTTTGGCCATCACCTCGCTGGTGTTCAGGGTGACCTCGACCGCCCGGTTCGCCACGTGCACGGCCTGGGTGGCGCTCTCACTGATCTCCCGGATCGACGCGCCCATCTCCTCGGACCCGGCCGCGACGGTCTGGATGTTCAGCGACATGGTCGCCGCCGATTCGGCCACGGTCGCGGCCTGCTGGGCGCCCCGCTCGGCGTTGCCGGAACTCTGCCGGCTGGTCTCGGCGAGCGCGCTGGCCTCCCGGGCCAACGACTCGGAATGGGTGGCGAGGTCGGCGACGGTCTGGCGCAGTGAGCTGGTCGCGGCCCGTAGCGAGTCGGCCATGTGGCCGAGTTCGTCGCGCTGCCGTACGTCCGGGTCACCGGAGAGATCACCCTCGGCGACCTGATCCAGGACCCGGCTGACCTTGCGCAGCGGCACGATGATCAGCCGCGCGACGTAGAGCGCGCTCGCTACCCCCAGGAGCAGGGCCACGCCGAGCGCGACGATCACCAGAGTGCGGGTACGGGTCACCGCCTGGTCGAAGCCTTTGCCGGCCAGCATCGCCTGGTTGGCCGAGGAGATCTCCTCGGTCAGCAGCCCTTCGTACACCTTGCGCAGGTCGCGATTCGCTCCCAGTGCCAGGTCGGTCGCGGCCGCGGGTGTGCTCTTGTAGAGGTCGAACTCTGACTTGACGGCCTCGAACCAGGTGTCGCTGGCCGCCTCGATCGCGTCGACCTTGGCGCCCTCACCAGCGGCGACCTCACGGGCCGCAGCGAACGACGCGTCGACCTTCTCCTGCCGGCCGAGCGCCTCGGTGGCGAATTTCTCGTCGCCTTCGAGGAGATAGCCGCGCTCGTCGTTGGCGGCGGCTTTGAGTGACAGCGCCGCGTCGTTCAGGTTGGTGATATAGGGCATCATCTGGCCGGCCTCGGCGTTGCGGGTGCTCGCCATGTCGTTGATCCCGGCCACGCTCAACACACCGGTCACCACCGTCCCGGCGATCGCCACTCCGGCCACCGCGAGCACCTTGGTGGAGACCTTCCGGTCCCGGCACCACTGACCCAATCCACGAGCTGCAGTCACTTTCGACCTCCCGTCTGCTATTGCCTGTTCGGCACGGGAGTTGCCGCAACTGAGCCGGTTGGAGACATGTTCATCTCCGGGGGGACCCGTTGTGCCGATGTGGCGTTTCCGTCACGCTCGCATCGGGGTCAGTTCCACTCGCTGGGCCAGTTCGGCGATGGCGTCGCGGTGGCCGGTTCCCAGGCCGTGGCGGGTGACGTTGAGAGCGCCGGCGGCGGCACCGGTGCGAACGGCGTCCCGGAGGTCTCCGCCCTGGGCCATCACGGAGGCAATGCCGGCGGTCATGGAGTCGCCCGCGCCGCGGTGATCCACGGCCTGTAGCGGTGGCAGGCAGACGAGAAGTGCCTCATCGTCGATCAGGGCGATACCGGGGCGCTCGGCCCGGCTGATCAGCACGGCCCCGGCGCCCTCCTCGCGTAGCCGGTGCGCCGCTTCGAGGAGCGCCTCGTCGCTGTCGTCGGTGGCGCGCCCGGCTTCGATCAACTCGTCGTGACCGACCTTCAGGAACGTGACACCGCCGGCCAGCACGGCGGTCAGATGGTCGCCGGAGAGATCGGCGACGACACTCGTGCCATGGGCGTTCAGGTCGGTGGCCAGCCGCCGGTACACGTCCGGGCGTACCACCCGCGGTCCGGCCGCACCGCTGAGCAGGGCCACCCGGGCTCGCAGACCCTCGGCGAGCGCGTTGGTGTACAGCTCGTCGAGGTCGTGGCGGCCCAGTGGGACACCGGGATGCTCGACGACGGCTGTCCGTTGTCCATCGCGGCGGTCGTGTACGTACCATCCGCTGTCGGTCTCGCGCGTGACCGTACGCACCCGAAGGTTCTCATGTTTCAGCAGTCCCGTGATGACGGTCCCGATCTCGCCGCCGACAGCCGCACAAAGGGTGACCGACGCTCCTAGCGCGGAGCACATCCGTGCCTGCCAGATACCCTGCCCACCGGGGTGAACGTGTAGTTCCGGCGCTTCGCCCTGCTGCTCGATGGTGACGGTGAGCTGCGGGACCGGCGCGAAGACCATGATGGTGCCCTCGTCATCCACCACCGGCCAGTACCCGGCCCCCGCCTGCTCAACATGACGCTCCGGTGAACATCACCCGGCTGACGCCCTCAGGCTCGGCCCGACCGGGCGGGCTTGACGCCAATGGATCACCGCGGGTGGTACGCCCTGGGTAGGCGCATGCCGCGCGCGGCCATGATGTCGCGGACCCGGTCGGGATAGTTGGTGATGATGCCGTCGACACCCAGGTCCATCAGCGCCTCCACGGTGGCCGGGTCGTCGCACGTCCACGGGACGACCCGCAGGCCGCGTGCGTGCGCCGCGGCGATCATGGCCCGGTCCGGGTAGAACCGGAAACCCTCGTCGCCGACCTTTCCGTTCTGCGGGAAGCCGTAGACCGGCGACAACGTCCGTACGCCCCGGACGGTGGCAGCCGCGCGGACGACGTCGCCGTCGTAGTCGTCCACGTCGATACCGCCCAGCCACGGTGACGCCCCGGGTCTGCCGATCTGAAGGAAGTCGTGGTTGGTCAGCGCCACCAGCGGCAGGCGCGGCGCGAGACGGTGCATGGCGGCGAGCGCGCCCCAGTCGAAGGACTGGACGGTGACCTGGCGCTCCAGGCCGGACTCGCGGATCTCCTCGAAGACCCGCCGGACGAACAACGCCCGGGGCGCGGTCTGCTCGGGTGCGCCCGCCTCGACCTTGGTCTCGATGTTGAGCATCACCCGGTCGGCGCGGTAGCGCTTGACCAGGTCGAAGACCTCACGGAGTTCGACCATCCGGAAGCCTTTGATCTGCTCCTGATCGGGGAATCCGGGCAGCTGCTGGTAGCCGCAGTCCATGGTCTTGATCTGCGCGAGTGTGAGGTCCTTGAGGTACCTGCCCACGTACGGGTACAGCGGGTCGCCCGGCGTCACCGGCCCGGTGTCGCGGCATTTCTGCGCGCTGACCTGACGATCGTGGTTGACGACCACCTTCAGGTCCCGCGTCACATGGGTGTCCAGTTCGAGTGTGCTGACCCCGAGGCGCATCGCTTTGCCGAACGCCTCGGGCGACTCCTCGGTCGTCATCCCGATACCGCCGCGATGGGCCTGAAGGTCGAAGGAGGTCCTCCACGGCCGGGCATCACCCGCGTGGGCGATCCCCGGCACCGCCGTCACGGCCAGAACGACCAGAGTGGTCACCATCTTGCGGCGTACGGTCATCGCAGCCTCCATCGCAGGGCGTCGATATCGCCACTCACGGTAGGCGGTGTACCCGGCGCCGACATGAGTCGGTGATGAACAATCGGCCACGCCCGCCGGGTGCCGGTACGGCCGATGCGTCACCACGGGCGGCAGGTCGGCCCGTCCGCGCCCCGCCTAGGGCAACGGGCCCGCTGACCGGAGAGCGGGCGGATCGAGGATCTGCTTGAGTTCGGCCGCGAAATGCTGGGTGGAATGCAGGGTCGCCGCCGCGGCGTCGTGGCGTTCTCCTGGCCGGCTCGGACGGGGCGAGGTGAGGTTGCGACGCAATGACTGCAATTGCGCGAGGTGACTGTCCAGCAGTTCCAGTACGTCAGCGTGCATGAAGGGGCCTTGTCTGAGCGGTATCGATATCATCGCGCCGGTCCCTGAAGGCAAGTGGAAGGCTTGCGGGACAGGCAGGCGTCTCGCCAGGACAGGCCGGGCGAGAAGCTCGGGAATTACTGCTTCTTGCTCTTCTTGTCCATCGTCATCGCGAGGTCTCCTTCCCTTCGGGCGACCGACGCACGACGCGCAAGCACGGCATGCACTCGGGGCACCGGGTGCAGCGACCGCGAGCCTAGGACAAGCGGATGAACAACTGGCCGGAAAACGGCTCCGGCAGAGGTTCTCGGCTACGGCGCCGACTGCCGGCTATCGGCCCTGAGCTTGGCGAACACTTCTCGCATCGCCGCCGAAAAGCGTCGTGGAGATGTCCGTCACCTGAACGCAAGGGTGGACGCTGCGGAGCAACAGCCATTCGTCACTCCCGCGGTGTCGTGCACAGCGGCTCGGGTGTGCCGTCGGCGCGCACGCACGGCGCATACTGTTGCGCCGCGATCATGGAGCGGGCCTCGGCGCCGACCAGATAGTCGGCGAACGACCGGGTCAGTGGGTCGGTCTTGTCCAGGTCGCCCCAGCTGTAGAGATATTCCACGGTCCAGAACGGGTAGCCGGCCCGGATGTCGTCGATGGTGGCGGCCTGCCCGTCGAGTCTGACCTGTTTCACCCCGGGGGTCCGCAGCGCGTTGGGGGTGTCCACGTATCCCACGGCGCCGGCCCGGGACCGTACCTTCACCAGAACGTCGCTGGTCGTGGTCTGCTCGCAGATCATCGGCTGTGATCTGGCCACCCCCTCCCGCAGGACGTCGCAGGAGTCGCTGGTGGCGCCGGCCTGCCGGCCTTCCAGGACGTAGGTCTCCAGCGCCCGACGGCTACCCGAACGGTCGTCGCGGGCCACCACCCGGATCGGGGCCGAGTCCGCTGCCGCGTCGACGTCCTGCCAGTTCGCCACCTCGCCCCGGAAGACCCGGCGCAGGGTGTCGACGGAGACGTCGGTGACGGCGACGGCGTTGTTCACCACCACGCTGTACGGCACGACGGCAAGGCCACGGCTGGGCACCAGGTCGGTGAAGCCGATGAACTTGCCGTCGGCCAGCGCGAGCCGCCGCGGCCGCTGCTCGGGAGCGGCGTTCTGCAGATGATCGAGACCCTCGAAGCTTCCGGCCGCGACCACGGTGATTCTCGCGTCGTCGCAGTAGGTCATGTACTGCCCGGCGAGATGGGCCGCGATCCCGGCGAACGCGCTGGAGCCCTCCACGGTCAGTTCACCGGAGGCGCAGACCGGTGCGCTGGCCGTGGCGCCCGCCTTCTGCTCCGACGTGGCGAACAGCAGCGTGGTGACCAGGGCGCCGGCCAGCAGGGTGCTCACCGCGGCGCCGGCGATGGTGGTGCGCCGGGTACGTGGTGTGTCGGCCGCGGTGACCAGACCCCCCTCGGAGAGCCGGCCGATCGCCTTCGCCGGCGGGTTGGGTCCGGCGCCCTCGTTGGAGAGCAGGACGACAACCTTGTATTCCTCGTTCGGGTTGAGGTCCACACGCGGCAGTTCGAGAGTCGAGTGGCCGAGTTGCCACTGGAAATCCTTGAACTCCTTGCCCAGCGCCTCGGGTTTTTCCTCGGTGAAGCCCGCGGCGATGGTGCGACGCTGCGGAAACTCGAGCTCGAGTGTCTTGTAGTCGTGCCGGGAGATCGCCGTGCGGCCGACGTTCTTGACTCGCGCCACCACCAGGGCCGGGTCCGCGATGTGGGTGTTCTCCTGGTCCATGACCCGCGCGACGAGCCTGGCGTACACGGGGCTGAAACCCAGCGGCGAGTTGAACCGCACCCGAAACGACAGCACCCGCTTACGCCGGGCCTGGAACTGGTTGAACGCGGTGAGCCCGAGCGCCAGCACGAGCGCGGCGACCAGGCTGCTGACACCCTGCTGGGCGCTGAGCCAGTCCACCAGGACGGAAACCACCACCACCACTCTCCTCGCCCTCGGTACACCCCGGCAGACCACGACATCGGCGGTCATCCCATGGATTTCCGGTCGCCAGTCCGTCCATCTTTCTCTGCGGATCTGACGTGCGAGGATGGCCTGGATGAACGGACGGTCACACAGAAACGTCGCCGTCTACTCTGTTCAGAGGCGTCGCGCCCGAGAGCGAGGGTTCGAGGTCGGTACGTTCATCGGGATGCCACGGCCGATGCGACCACCGCGATGAGCCCGGACGCGAGGCACAGGGTCAGTCCTATCGCTGTGAGGCGGTGGTTGAGGACCGCATCGCGGGCGATGGACTGGTTCATCGCCAGCCATGTGGTGCCACCGAGCAGGGCCATCATCACTACGAACAGAATCATGTCGGTCCGGCCTTCCGATCGGGTCGCAGTCGTGCGGATCGGCGACGCCTGACGTCTCCGGTCACGGTTTCCCTTGCGTGTTCGACGGGCCGCCAGGCGTATTCGTCATGTGCCGCCGTTACCCGGCAGCCGGTCGGCGACGCGGGCTGCTCCCGCCGTTCACGCAACATTCATGCCCGTCGTTTGCTCTCCATCTCCGGGTCCCGCTCCGGTTGAAGAACCGTCGTCCGCCGCGGAACCGCGACCCGGTGTCCCGGGCACATCGGCGAACGTTCGCCCGGCCGCCACGCGGTCGTCATTTCGGGTCGTGATCCTGACCCGTCGTGAACCTTCGTCGTCGCCACCTGCTCGGTACCGCGCTCGCCGCGCCGCTGACCGCCCCGCTGTCGCCGGCGACCCCGGCGTCCGCGGCCACCCGGTTCGATCCGAACGCTGTCCGGTTCACGCTGGCCGTACTGCCGGACACTCAGTATCTGTTCGATGCCGACAGCGCCGACCCGGAACCGCTGCGCGCCACGTTCCGCTGGCTCACCGAGCACCGCGGCAGCGCGAACATCGCGTTCCTGACCCACCTCGGCGACATCACCGAGCACGGGACGGCCGACGAACTCGCCCGGGCCGACGCCACGTTCCGGCGCATCGACGGGCGGCTGCCGTACAGCGTGCTGGCCGGCAACCACGACGTCAGGTCGTCCAGTGACGACCAGCGCGGCGACTCGGCGTACCTGCGGACGTTCGGACCGCATCGGTTCGCTGCGGTGCCGACCTACGGTGGGGCGTCGCCGGACGGGTACAACAGCTTCCACGTGATCACCGCCGGCGGGCGGCAGTGGCTGATCCTGGCGTTGGACTGGCGGGCCTCGGACAAGGGCCTGGCCTGGGTCCAAGGCGTGCTGGACCGGCACCGGCGGCTGCCGGCGATCCTGACCACGCACGAGCTGGCGGCGGCCGACCAGGCCGGGGTGGCGCGGCTCTCGGCGTACGGTCAGCGGCTCTGGGACGCGCTGATCCGGCGCAACGACCAGATCTTCCTGACCCTCAACGGGCACTACTGGCCGCCGGGGCGGACCGTGCTGCGCAACGACGCCGGACACGACGTGCATGTGCACGTCACCAACTATCAGGACCGCTACTACGGCGGCGCGGCGATGATCCGGCTCTACCACGTCGACCTGGCCCGCAACGTGATCGACGTGGAGACGTTCGCACCCTATCTGGACAGTCGCGCCGACCGGCTGGCCGTCGAGAACCGGGAGCTGACCTCGGACGTCGACCGGTTCAGTCTCGCCATCGACTACGCCGCCCGGTTCGCCGCCTTCGCGCCGTCGTCCGCTCCGCCGCCCCGGCCGGCACCGGCGGTCATGCCACGGGGCACGGTCGCCTACTGGCGCTTCGACGACGCCGGATTCGACGACACGCGGGCCCGCGACCTGACCGGCGGCGGTAACGACCTGACCCTGACCCGGCTGCCGTTCGGCGCCCCCGCGGCCCGTACCGATGACCACCACCGGGATCAGCCGGCACACGCCAGCCTGCGGTTCGACAACGGGACGATTCTGCGCGCCGGGCCGGCCGCTCCGCTGAACAGGGCGACGTTCCAGCACGGGTACACGATCGAACTGTTCCTCAAACTGCCCGACCCGTTCGTCGGCGACCACGCCTGGATGGGCATCTTCAGCTGGGAGGGCAGGTCAGCCGACGCCGGCCGGACGAACGGCGACCCGGCCGAGCCGACCTGCAGCCTCAACCTGTCCCCCGAACGATTCCTGCAGTACGTGGTCTACCCCACCGGCACCGACGACGCGCCGACCTCGTGGAGCCACACCGTCCCGGTCGGCCAGTGGATCCACGTCGCCGTCGTCAACGACGCCCACCACACCATCGTCTACGTCGACGGGTCCCCGATCGTCCGCAATCCCAGTCGCTCCTCGCGCGGCATCACCACCCTCGGCAAGCCGTTCGTCCTCGGCGGCACGCAGTACGCCGAACACTACGACCGGGCCTTCTACGGCTGGCTCGGCGACGTACGCATCGTGTCGCGGCCACTGCGCCCGCAGGACTTCCTCAGCAAGCCCTGATCACCCCCCTCGCGACCCGACCGCCATACCGCCCTGAAGGAGATACCGTGCCCCTGCCCACTCGGCCGGACAAGGACCTGCCCGATTCCGTACGGAACCGGCGAGGCCTGTCCCGTCGTGGCGTGCTACGCGGAGCCGGCGGCGTCGGCGCGGGGTTCGCGGCCGGTGCCGTCACCGCCCCCGCCCCCGCCGCGGCGGGCGGTGACGACTGCCCCGATCTGATCTACCTGACCGGCGACCACCACGTACACAGCCAATACAGTCACGACGCCAAATACCGGCCGAGCGACCTGGCCCGGCGCGGCGCCCAGTTCGGCCTGGACTGGATGGTCTTCACCGAACACAGCAACATCGGCCACGCCGACGCGGACGGTGCCGGCCAGGAACGCGAGCAGATCCTCCTGGCCCGTCGGGAGAACCCCCGGCTACTCATCTTCCAGGGCCTGGAGTGGTACATCCCGGGCGCCGAGCACGCCACCGTCTTCACCGCGCCCGGCGCGGCCGAGGCCGCCGTGCTGCGCGAGTTCGAGAAGGCGTACGACGGCAAACTGCTCAACCGGGCCGACAGCACCTCGGCCAACGAGGCTCATGCGGTCGCGGCGATCCGCTGGCTGGCAGAACAACGCCGGACCGGCCGGGTCCCAGACGTGCTGGTACTCGCCAACCACCCGTCCCGGCTGGGCATCGACTCACCGCACGAACTTCGTGCCTGGCGCGACGCCGACCCCGCGATCATGATCGGCATGGAAGGCGCGCCCGGTGCGCAGGGCGCCGCGATCCCCGGTCTGCGCGGCCCGGCGAGCGTACGCGGTGAGTACGAGAACCGCCCCGGCCCGCAGTCCTGGCCCGGCTACCCGCCTGAGGCGTACGTCACCTACGGCGGCTTCGACTGGATGACCGCCACGGTCGGCGGGCTCTGGGACGCGCTGCTCTCCGAAGGTCGGCTGTTCACCATCACCAGCAACTCCGACAACCACCGGACGATCCACGACACCACCCGCAACGGCGATTTCCCACCCGGGCACACCTTCGACACCGACGGTCACCTCCCCGACCCGGTGGAGACGGGCACCCCGCAGCCGGGCAGTGACTTCTGGCCCGGCCAGTTCAGCCGCACCCACGTCGGCGTCACCCGGTACGGCTATCGCGAGGTGATGGCCGGTCTGCGCGCCGGCCGGGTCTGGGTCGATCACGGCCACCTGGTCGACGCCGTCGACGTCCGCCTCGACGCCGGCCATGCCCGGGCCACCCTCGGCGGCCGGGTCCGGGTGCGCCGGGGCCGGCGACTCACCCTGACCGTCACGATCACCTCGGCCCGGCGCCCCAACATGCACGGCGACCTGCCCAGGCTGGCCCATCTGGACGTGATCCGCGGGCGCACGGGCCCGGCCGCCGACGACCGGGACACGTTCGTTGCCCCCGGCACCCGGGTCGAGCACACCGTGGACACCCGCCGTCGGAGCGGCACGTACACCGTACGCATCGATCTGGGACCGGCTCGCGACAGCGGCTACGTCCGGCTGCGCGGCAGCGACGGCCGCCGCAACGGCCCTGGCCTGCGCGGCCGGTCGGTCGACCCGCACGGCCCGCTGGCCCACCCGCCGGGCCAGGGCGACCCCTGGCAGGACATCTGGCTCTACACCAACCCGATCTTCATCGACGTCCACTGAGGAAAGCCGATGGCTCTCGGCCCGAGATGAACAATGCGCGAACGACCGAATGCCCGGCGTACGTGCGGGGCACCAGTCACCTCAGTCAGCTACGGCCCTTCTGATGACCTCTGAGGTGTGTGATGACCGAACCCGCCGCCACCGGTGGACTCGTCGACCCGGAGATCGCCCTGCAACGTCAGATCGAGACGCTTTCCCAGCGTTTCCCGGACGTGGAGCGGGCCGACCTCTCCGAGCGTGTGCATGCGACGTACGAGCGGCTCAAGCAGGAGGCAACGGTCGATTCTCATCTGGTCGCCATGACCGAGAAGCAGGTCACCGAGGACCTGCGCCGCACCGGTGAGACGGTCCACGTCCGCGGCGACGGCACGGATTGAAGGGCCCACGGTATGACGGGCCGTCCGATCGGACGTATCGCGGTGACCGGGGTCGGGCCGGTCGTCGAGCACGGTGAGCGACCGGCGAAGTCGGTCATCGGTGAGGAGTTCGAGGTCGTCGCCACCGTGTTCCGCGAGGGCCACGACGCGGTGGGCGCCACCGTGGTACTCACCGACACCGACGGCCACGAACACCGTGTCCCGATGCACCGGGTCAACGCGGGGCTCGACGCCTGGTCGGCCACGGTCGGCGCCGACCGGCCCGGCTCGTGGTCGTATCGGGTGGAGGGCTGGTCCGACCCGTACGGCACGTGGCACCACAGCGCCGTCATCAACGTGGGTGCGGGTGTCGATGTCGCGCTGATGCTCGAGGAAGGCGCCCGGGTCCTCGAGCGTGCCGTCACCGAAGTGCCCCGGAGCAAGGAGCAGGCCGTCACGCTGACGGACGCGATCGCTGCTCTGCGCGACACCGGACAGACACCGGAGGCGAGGCTGAGCGCGGGCGTGGCCGCGGAGGTGCAGGCCGAGCTACGGGAGCGGCCACTTCGCGACCACGTCACGCCGTCGTCCGATCTTCCCTGGCTGGTCGAACGTGAACGGGCCCTCTACGGCGCCTGGTACGAGTTCTTTCCGCGGTCCGAGGGCGCCCGGCTCGACGATCGCACCGGACAATGGCGCGGTGGGACGCTCGCCACCGCGGCCCACCGTCTCGACGCCGTTGCCGCCATGGGATTCGACGTGGTCTATCTGCCGCCGATCCATCCGATCGGGCGGGTCAACCGCAAGGGCCGCAACAATGCGCTGCGCGCCGAGCCGTCCGACCCGGGCTCCCCGTACGCGATCGGGTCTTCCGAGGGTGGCCATGACACCGTCCACCCCGATCTGGGCACGATCGACGACTTCGACGCCTTCGTCGGGCACGCGCACGAGCTCGGGCTCGAAGTGGCACTCGACCTCGCACTCAACTGCGCGCCCGACCATCCGTGGGTCACCGCCCATCCGGAGTGGTTCACCAGACGGGCCGACGGCTCCATCGCGTACGCCGAGAACCCGCCCAAGAAATACCAGGACATCTACCCCCTCGACTTCGACGGCGACCCGCAGGGCCTGTACGCCGAGATCCGCCGCGTCGTGCGGTTCTGGCTCGACCACGGCGTCACGATCTTCCGGGTCGACAATCCGCACACCAAGCCGCTGTGGCTGTGGGAACGGCTGATCGCCGACGTCGCTGCCGGGCAGCCCGGCGTCATCTGGCTGGCCGAGGCGTTCACCCGCCCGCCCATGATGCACACTCTCGCCAGGATCGGCATCCAGCAGTCCTACACCTACTACGCCTGGCGCAACACACGCGACGAACTCACCGAGTACTGCACCGAGCTCGCCGGCCCCGCCGCCGCGTACATGCGGCCCAACTTCTGGCCCACCACCCACGACATCCTGACCCCGTTCCTGCAGCGCGGCGGATCGGCCACCTGGAAGATGCGGGCCGCGCTGGCCGCGACGCTCTCGCCCAGCTACGGCATCTACGCCGGCTACGAGCTGATGGAACGCGTGGCCCGGCCCGGCGCCGAGGAACAGATCGACAACGAGAAGTACGAGTACAAGGACCGGCGATGGGCCGAACACGACGAGGCCGGGACGACCCTCGCGCCGTACCTGAGAAGGATCAACCAGATCCGGCGCGCTCACCCGGCGCTGCACCGGCTGCGCAACCTGCGTTTCCACCACGCCGACGACGAACACTTCCTCGTCTTCAGCAAGGCCCGCCGGATCTACGACCGCGACGACGTCATCCTCGTGGTCGCCAACCTGGAACCGGAACACACCCGCGACACCTGGATCCATCTGAGGATGCCGGACCTCGGTCTCGACTGGCCCGACCGGTTCGTGGCCCACGACCTGATCACCGGCGAAAACTGGAACTGGACGGAACACACCTTCGTCCGGCTGGGCCCGGCCACCGAACCGGTCCACATCATCCACGTCCGCCCCGAAGCGGTCACCGGCCCGCGCTGAGCGCCCCCCTTCCGGCGTCTGCAACGTGCCGGCGCGCCCGGCCGTGCGCCGAGCCGTTCAACCGGCGATGCCGACGGCACCGGCGCTGAGGCAACCGGAATCCACAAGAAACGTCGAGGACCGGTACAAGGTCGTCGGCCCCCTGGGCGATCTTCATCCGGTCGTGGCTCCATCCGGCGAGCGAGTTACGGCGGTGTTACGGTCGGGTTGAGAGATTGATGGAAGTCGTTGGGATGACCTTGAGCAGCGCATGCCTCGCGAACAGCCGCACATCCGGGCCCGCCGTCCGGATGCTGATGCGGCTCGTGCTGGTGAGCGCCGGGGTGGTGGCCGGATATCTGCTGTTCGCTCTCCTCTCCCCCGCCGCCCGCGCCGAGCCGGGGACACCCGGGGCACTGCCCGACGCCGGTGAGGCAGCGCGGCCCTTGTTCAACGCCACCTCGAGCGCCGTCACCTCGGTCAAGACGACCGCGCGAGAAACGGTCAAGACGACGGCGCGGGGAACGGTCGAGACGACCGCGCGGGAAACGGGTAGCGACCGGAACCCGCCGGTGAAAGACGCGGACCGGCCGGAGCAGGCACAGAAGTCCCGGTCCGGGCTCGGCCGCGTGGCCGGCTCCGAACCCGACGGCAAGCCCCGATCCGAACCCGGCCACGAGCCCCGGTCCCAAGCCGGCCGCGGGGCCGGGTCCGGGGATGACGGCAAGGCTCGTGACGCCGGCCGTCGCACCTCCGTGCAGCGGGAGGCGGCGCATCAGGCGAGTCGCCCGGATGAGCGTTCTCTCACGAAGCGCAGCGACCGTGTCACGGCGAAAGGCACGGTGGAGCGGCGGGTCGGTCAGGCCACACGGTCGGCCGCCCGCGCCGCAGCGGAAACGGCCCGGACGGTGACCACCGTCGCGGAGCAGCCGAGCCGCAGCAGCGAGCGAGCCGCCAAGGCCGCCACCCCGGTGACCGGCAAGCCTCAGCAGGCCGCGAAAGCTCTCCCCGGACACACGCCGCCGAACTCACCACCGGCGGCATCTCTGCCGCATCAGGCCGACACCGTCGTCTCGGACGCCGCCCGCCCCGTGGCGAGTCTGCGGCCGGTGACCGAAATTCTGGACCTCTCCCCCGCCACCGACCTGACCGGCATGGTGGACCCGATCCTCGGGCCCTCGAAAACCGTCACCGGCGTGGTGGATCCGGCTCTCGAAACCCTGCGGCCCGTCACCGACCTGACCGGCATGGTGGATCCGGCTCTTGAGACCCTGCGGCCCGTCACCGACCTGGCAGACGGGGTCACTCCGGTCCTCGTACACCCGGTCCGGAGAACCCTGCAACCCGCCATTGACCTGGTAGGCACGATCCGTCCGGTCCTCGTAGACCCCGTCCTGCAGACCCTCCGGCCAGTCACCGACCTGGTAGGCGCGGTGCACCCGGTCCTCCATGCCCTGCGGCCCGTCACCGACCTGGTGGGCGCGGTCACTCCGGCCGTCGTAGACGCAGTCGGGAGAACCCTGCGGCCCGTCACCGACCTGGTGGGCGTGGTCGTTCCGGCCGTCGTAGACCCGGTCCGGAGAACTCTGCGGCCCGTCACCGGCGCGCTGACGCCGATCGAGCCCGGCCCCGGCGTGGCCCTCCCCGACCCGTCACCGGCAGCCGCCGGCCCGAACCCGGCCCCGGCCTCCAGTGAGCACACCGCGGCCGTCGCACCGGCAGAGCCGGAGACCGCCGGCGCGGCCCCCGAGATCCGGCCACTCAGCATTCCGGCCCTCGGTGGGATGCCGGTGCACACCGGCGCACCGGGCCCGTGGATCCACCCCGACCCCACCGCCGGCGAGCGCCCGGCATCCGTGCGGAGCAAGCGATCCTCGGACCCGGTTGACGCCCCGGTGCCCGGGCGTCCCGGCCCCGACCGGGCTCCGTCAGCACCCAGCGCCCGCTCCGGAGGCGCCGACCCGGCGTCACCGGCCGTCACCACGGTCGCGGGCCTCATCCGGCCCACCCTGACCGCTCTCGTCACGACGGCCGGTGCCCGTAACGGGTCCACCCGGCTGCCGGACGTCTCCGCACTGCCCGGATAGACACCGCTCACCGGCCGCCCGGCGTCACGCCGGGCGGCCGGTCTTCGCAGCACTCGTCACTGTCCAGCGGACGCCACCGCGCGTGGCGGTCCCGGCATGCCCTGACGGGCGGCGAATGGGAGCAGCGGTGATACGCACCCTTGTCGTATCCAATCTTCGTCTCTTACGTGAGGCGGTCTGTCTGGTTCTTTCCATCGAAGACGATCTGGAGGCTGTGAGCGCATTCGGCACCGACCGCGAGGTGCTGTCCCGGGCCGTACACCTGGCGGCGCACGTCGCGGTCGTCGATCTCGGCGTGACGCATCGCGACGAGCTGCGTACCGTACGCCTGCTGGTGAAGTCCCTGCCCCAGCTGGCAGTGGTGGCGCTGAGTGCGGAGCACACCCCGGGCGCGCTGCGACGTGCTCTCGTCGCCGGTGTGCGCGGGTTCGCCAGCCGTGCCCAGGCTCCCGGTGAGCTCGCCGAGATCATCCGGCGGGTGGCCCGAGGGGAGCTGGTCCTCCATCAGCCGACGGCGCTGGCCACCCTGGCGGTGATGGACAACCCGCTGTCCGAACGCCAGCAGGAGGCGCTACGACTGGCGGGCCGCGGAATGCCCACCAAGGAGATCGCCGAGCGGTTGTTCCTCGCCGAGGGCACCGTACGCAACTATCTCTCCGACGCGATGCGCAAATTGGACTGTCCGAATCGCCTCAGGGCGGCAAGGCGCGCCGAGGAAGCCGGATGGCTTTAGCGGTGGACGTGACCATCATGAAAGATGAGGGGATGGTACGCGTGCAGTTGGCGATGCCGGGGGGCCTGCTACGCGGAGCGTTGAGCTTCGTGCTCTCCGCTCAGCCGGACATCGACGTGATCGCCGAGCACGACGCGGTCGGCGGTGCCATCCAGACGTTGCGGGCCCACAGTCCCGACGTCACCGTCCTCGACCTGGATCTGCTCGGTGACGGTAACGGCATCGGCGCCCGGCAGGCCGCCCAGGAGGCGCACGCCGAGTTACCGGACAGCCGGGTGCTCGTGCTCGTCGATCCACGCCGGCCAGGGTTCGCCAGCCAGATCGCGGCGGTGCCGCCGACCGTCGGCTTCCTGGCCCAGTCGGCGCCGCCGGAGCGGGTGGTGGACGCGGTGCGCCGGATGGCCCGGGACGAGCCGGTGGTCGACGGTGATCTGCTGGTGGCCGCGCTCACCCGGCCGCCTCCGCTGTCCGAGCGGGAGTTGCGGGTGTTAGTGGTGGCGGCGCGCGGCCATTCGGTCAAGGAGATCGCCGTCGAGCTGGCGATCGCCCCCGGCACCGTGAGCAACCACCTGTCCCGGATCCTGGCGAAGACCGGCGCCCGCAACCGGATCGAGGCCATCACCATCGCCCGGGAGGCGGGCTGGATCTGATCCCGGTCCCGTCCAGCAGCCGACCAGGTCCCGGTAGGCGGCCGAGGTGGCCAGCAGTGTCTCGTGGTCGCCGAGGTGGGGGCGGGCGCCGTCGAACATGAGGATGTGCCGGGCCCGGCGGGCCGAGGTCATCCGGTGGGCGATGACGATCAGGCCGCCGGGCCGGTGGGTGAACGCCTGCTCGGCTCGCGCCTCGGCTTCCGGGTCGAGGTGGCAGGTGGCCTCGTCCAGGATGACGAGCGGTGCCGGCGCCAGGTATGCCCGCACCAGCGCGATCATCTGGCGCTCACCGGCGGACAGTGCGGCCGGCTCGAGCGGGGCGTCGTAGCCGCCGAGCCGCCCGACCAGTGGGCCGGCGCCGAGTGTGCCGACCGCCGCGTCCAGTTGTGACACGGTGGTGTCCGGTGCCAGATAGCGCAGGTTGTCCCCCACGGTGCCGGTGAAGACGTACGCCTCCTGCGGGACCAGCACCGGCCGCCCGGCGTACCGGATCGTGCCCGACTGGGCGGGCAGGAGTCCGGCCATCAGCGCGGACAGGGTGGACTTGCCGATGCCACTGGCACCGACCACGGCGAGGTGCGCTCCGGCGGCCACGTCCAGGTCCAGGCCGTCGAGCACCGGTGCGGCGGCTGTCCCGTACCGGAACGTCACGTCCCGCATGCGCAGCAGGTCCGGCGGGGTGAGGGTGCCCACCTGGACCGGGGCCGGGGACGGGACTCCGGTGGCCGCCAGCAGCCGCGCGAGGGTCACCCCGTACCGCAGGCCGCCGCCGGCCAGGCCTTCGATCAGCAGGTGCAGCGCGGGCTGCAGGCCTTGGCGGATGTAGACCATGGCGCCCAGGACCGTCCCGGCGCCGGCGCCGTTGCGGACCGCCCACGGTGCGGTGATCAGCAGCAACGCGAGAGGCAGCCATCCACTGATCGCGAGGCTGGCCCGGCGCAGCGCACCCATGCGGGCCAGTGCCGTCTCGGCCTGGCACTGTTCGTCGACCGGTGCGCCGACGGTGTGCACCGCCCAGTCGCGGGTGCCGGCGGAGGCGATGTCGCGATGGCCGCGCAGCAGGGATTCGGCGGTACGGCCGAGGCGCTCGACGGCGTACACGTAGTCACGCTGCCGCCGCGCCATGGCCGGCAGCAGAACCAGGAAGAGCAGGAGACCGGCGATCAGCGGAACGGCGACGAGCCCGGCCATCTCCGCGGAGATCAGCGTCAGGCCGGCGAGGACGCCCACGCCGCCGAAGAGGAATCCGCGGGCCACGGTGAGCAGCCCCGCCAGGGTGTCCCGGACGATCTCCACCTGGTGGGTGAGGCGGGCGACGGCCGCCCCGTCCGGCTGCCCGCCCGGGCCGGTGGCGCGCCGCAGCTCGCCGGTGACGACGCGGGCGGCCAGCCGGTCGCGCACCGGTTCGACGATGCCCGCCAGTCCCGCGTATGCCTGCCGGGCACCGGCCGCGCCGGCCGCGGCCACCACCGCGTACCCGCCCAGCCAGGCCAGGCCGACCGTGGGACGGCCGGCCAGGAACCCGTCGTCGACCGCCCGGGCGATCGCGTACCCGGATGCCAGCGCGGGCAGCGCCTCCACCACCGACCAGCCGGCCAGCCGGGTGACCGCCCGCCGCTGCCGGCCCAGCTCATCGAAGGTGTGGCGGACCACGGTGTTCACCGCACCACCTCACCTGCGAAGACCGCCCGGTACGCGGGGTCGGTCCACAACGTGGCGTGTGGCGCGTACCCCCTGATCCGGCCGTCGTCCAGCCACACCACCAGGTCGGACCGGGCCGCTGTGGCCCGGCGATGGGTCACCACCAGACGGGTCCGGCCGGCGGTGTGGCGGGTGAGGCTGTCGGTGATCCGGGCTTCGGTGACGGTGTCCAGGCTGGACGACGCGTCGTCGAGGATGAGCAGCCGCTCGCCGCGCAGCGCCCGGGCCAGGCCCAGTCGCTGGCGCTCGCCGCCGGACATCGGGCTGTCCGCGAGGGGGGTGTCGTAGCCTTCGGGCAGCCGGGCGACGTAGTCGTCGATGGCGGCCACCGCCGCCGCGCGGCGGGTCGCGGCTCCGCCTCCCGGGCGGCCCATGGCGATGGCCTCGCCGACGGTGGCTCCGACCAGGACCGGCCGTTCGAAGCCGTATCCGACGGCGGTGGCCGACTCGGCCGGTGAACATGCGATCAGGGGTACGCCGTCGAGCAGAACCCGCCCACCGTCGGGCTCGCGCAGACCGCCGGCCACCGCGGCCAGCAGCGACTTGCCCGCACCGGACCGGCCGACGACCGCGACGACCGCGCCGCCGGGCACCGTGAGGTCCACCGAGTCCAGGGCGGTGTGCCCGTCCAGGAGCACCGTGACCTGTTCCAGCCGGAGGACTCCGGGGCCGGTGGGCAGACGGCGGGTCCCTTCGGTCACCGTGGGCTCGGCCAGCACCTCGGCGACCCGGCCGGCGCTGGTCCGCGCCCGTACCAGCCGGTTCACGGTGGTCAGCACCGCGCCGAGCCCGCTGCCGAGCAGCGCGTACTGCACGGCCGCCAGGAGTTCGCCGGGGGTGAGCCGGCCCGCGCCGAGCAGCAGGCCACCACAGGTGATCACCGCGATCAGGATGAGCGGCGACAGCAGCGCGGTCCGGCCGCCCGCCGCCGCGAGCGCGGTCCAGGTGCCGGTGCCGTACGCGCTGAGATCGGGCAGCCGTCGTAGCACCCGTGCCGTCTCCCGGTCGAGGGTGCCGGCCGCCGCGATGGTGCGGCTGCCGTCCAGTGCCTCGGCCAGCCGTCCGGCCATCTCGCTCTGCACCGTCTGGTAGCCGTGGGCGGCGGCGGTGGCGTCCGCCGCGTAGCCGCGCAGCAGCAGCCCGAGCAGCAGCAGCCCGAGCAGGAAGGTGCCGGCCAGCCACGGGTCGAGCAGGGCGAGTGCCACGAGGGCACCCAGCGGCGGCAACCCGGAGAGCACGCCGCCGACCACGGTGGCGGCGGCCGAGCCGGCGTCGGTGGACTGTCCGGACAGCCGGGTCACCAGGTCACCGACCGGGTAGCGGGTGACCACCGGCTGGGGCAGCGCGAACATCCGCCGGGCCAGGCGGTGCCGCAGCGCGGCGGTCGCGCGGGCGGTGCCGGCGGCGGACACGAAGCCGGTGAGGATCTCGGCGGACGCGGCCACGACGATCAGGGCGACCGCGGCGGTCATCCAGGCGGTGGCCGAGCCGCGGATCCCGAGGACCGCGTCGACGGCCCGGCCGAGCGTGGCCGGCAGCAGCAGTTCCGCGGCCGCGCCGAGCACGCCCGCGGCGGCCAGCACGACGGCGTGCCCACCGGCGTCACCGGTGGCGCGGATCAGGACCCGGCTCGACGGTTGCATGCGGTCCTCCCAAAGGCGTGGCCCCACCCGGACGGCTCGGGGCCGTCCGGGTGGGGCCGGGGGGCGTGGAACGCGGGATCAGTTACAGGTCGTGACGCTCAGCGAGCTGTCGCCGCAGAGCAGCAGGCTCGCCTGGCTGCCACCGCCGCCACCGCCGCCGGTGCGCTCGGATGCGGACACGTGCATTCCCTGGAGGTCGAGCAGAGTCATGTCGGTACACCTCTCCTTGCGAATGGATGGGACTGGATGGATCCTTCTTCCGCGCGCCGGAAGTCTGTGGTGAGAAACGGCAGGCTGATCGCCGGGTTCTCGGCCATGGCCAGGGCGAGCAGTACGCCCGCGGTTCCGGTGGCCAGGTCCATGGACAGGCGCAGCAGCTGCTCGCCGGGAAAGGCGAGGCCGGCGCCGTACGGTAGGGCGTGCCAGGACAGCGCGTCGGCCTGCCGGGCCAGTTCCGCGGCGTCGTCAGCGGCCGTGTCACCGGCCGTGACCCGGGCCGCCAGGTAGGCGACGATGCCCGCGCGGCCGGCGAAGAGCCCGGACTGGGCGTAGAACGGTGAGGAGGCCACCCGGCGGATCGCGGCGGACGCGGCCCGGAACTCCTCGTCGTCGGCGTGCCGCAGGTACCGGTCGAGGACCAGACCGACGCCGATGCTGCCCTGGGCGAGGTAGGGCATGGTGCGCCAGCCTTCGTCGACGTACATTCCGCCGTCATCGCGCAGGACACAGCCGCGCAGGTCCCTGCGCAGGGCGCCGGCCGCGGCGGTCAGCATCGCCGGGTCACCGGTGTGCTCGTACCGGTGCAGGAAGAACAGTGCCGGGCCGCTGGCTCCCCGGGTCAGGCCGGTCGCGGCCGGCGGCGTGGTGAGCCGGTCGGCGAGCAGGACGGTCAGCTCGTCGGCGGCCTCGGTCACCCGCGGCTCCCCGGTGGCGTGCCCGAACCAGGTCAGGGCCAGCCCGACGCCGGCGAGCCCGCTCGCCAGGTCGGTGGACAGGTCGCGCCAGGGCTCGGCGAGACAGAGCTCCATCAGGGCGGCGGCCTCGTCGCGGCGGCCGCACCCGTGCAGGGCGTACGCGACACCCGTCAGCCCGTCCCAGAATCCGAGGCGGCTGCCGGACGCGGGGGTACGTACCTGGTCGGCGAGCCACTGCTCGTGGTCGGGAAAGCGGCCGGCACCGGCGGCGGACAGGGCCCAGAGGACTCCCGCGGCACCGTGGGCCAGGTTGAGGCCGCCGCTGCGGAACTGCTGAATGTCGCCGGGGAACAGCCGGTCGTCGCGATGTGGTGTGGCGCTGTGAAGCACCGCGGTGGACAGCCGCCGGCGCAGGGCCGGCCAGTCGCCACGGTCGAAGTCCAGCCGCTCGGGGTTGCCGGTGCCGTGGGCAGCCGCCGGGGCGTTCCGCGGCTCAGTGGCTTCGCTGCCACGGATCACCCGGACGGCCTCGGTGAGGTAGCCGTCGGGGACCGGGAAGCGCTCGGCGATGATCCGGGCGAAGTGGTCGGCTTTGCCGGGGGCGAGCCGCAGCATCGCGGTCAGCGGCAGGAACAGGGCGAGCCGCAGGCAGGCGAGCGCGTACTCGTCGGCGGCGAAACCGGTCCGGTCGGACGGTGCGGCGAACGCCTGGTTGCGCAGGGCCGGCGCGCCCGGTTCGGTGACCGGCCGGGCCACCTCGAAGTCGATGAGGGTGATCCGGCCGTCGTCGCCGACGAGCACGTTGAACAGGTGCAGGTCGCCGTAGACGATGCCGTTGCGGTGGATCTCGCGCACCGCTGTCTCGACCTGCTGGTGGATGTCGACGGCCCACGCGGTGTAGTCGGCGAGGGTGTCCGGGCCGGCGCCCGGGCGGGTCAGCGGGTAGCGCTGGACCAGCTCCCGGTTGAGCGGCCGGCCGTCGACGTGCTCGAGGACGAGGAACTCGTGGTCGCCCAGCGTGAACATGTCGTGTGCCCGTACCACGCCGGGTACGCCGGAGAGTGCCGTCAGCATCTGATGTTCGCGGCGTACCCGGGTGATCGCGTCGGCGCCGGTGGCGTCCAGGCCGGCGTGCGGGCGGGCCTCCTTGAGCACGATCGCCGCGCCGCTGCGGATGTCCCGGCCGCGGTAGAGGCCGCCGCCGTTGGAGAAGTGCAGGACGCTGTCGATGGTGTACGGCACCTGCGTGGTGCTGACGGCGTTGCGGGCCTCGAGATGCGCGGTGAGGAAGGCGGGCAGCTCGATCCAGTCGGGAACCTGGAAGACCGGGTCGCGGCGGTCCGGCACGAGGGTGTCCTCCGCGTTCGCGATGGCCGGCACGACCTGGCCGTCGTCGTCGAGGCAGTAGCGCGACGCGAAGCCGCCGTAGCGGACGTGCACCGGGCCGCTGCCGTACCGCAGATCGGAGAGGATGGTGGGGCCCGCCTCGCCGTCGAGCAGCTTGTCGAGCTCCGCGCAGACCACGGCCAGCTCGTCCTCGTCGTGGGGGTACACCGTGATGAACTTTCCACTGGCTCCACGACCGGCGTACTTGGCATTGCGCATCAGCATCATCCGCGGCCCGCGCAGGAATTTGAAACCCAGATCGCGTACGGCGCAGTAGTCCCAGACCGTCTCCAGCACCCGCTCGGCGTTGTGCAGGCAGGCGGAGACGTGCACCTTCCAGCCCTGCGGCGGCAGCGGGTCATCGGCCGGCGAGCAGATCAGCCAGTCGTCCTTGGCCGTGCGCACCCAGCCGTCGGGCAGTCGCCGGTGGCCGAGGTACTCCGGGGCCGGAGCCTTGGTGTTGGTGAGCGAGTCGTAGAAGATCGGGTCGACCGCGCAGTACGTGTCGTAACGCTCGTCCATCACCCCTCCTCGTCCGGTCGAGCCGTTCGGCTGCTGGAACCAGACTGCGCCTGCTCAGAGCCGTCCTGAAGTGCCGCCGGTCATCTCGTCCACGGCGAAGCCGTCCGGATTCTGATGACAAAACTCAGGTTTCAACCGCTCCCGGCGGGATAGGGGCGTGGCTCGACCGCCGGGACCCGGTCGGCCGGGTCGGGCACGGTATGATCCGTCCGGTCCGTGACGTACACGGGCCGATAGGTGATCGCCGGTTCCGTCACGATGGGATCGGGATGCACCGAGCACTGAGGAGGTGCCGGGAATGTCCATTCGAATCGAGATTCACGCCACCGCCGGTGGCGCGGACGCTGAGACGTTCGCGGGTGAGCTCGCCGACGCTGTGAGCCGCCACGCCGGTGTCACCGTCGCCCGTGAGGGCCGCGTCTTCGTGCTCCACCGTCTTTGACCCCCGATACGGTGCTCTCGCCGGCCGGCACTGCGTACAGCGTGTCCCCGCCACGGAGAAGAACGGCCGTCGGCACACCAGCGAAGTAGTCGTCGTCGCCCTCCCCGATCAGCCGGGTGGGGCCACGGGATCCGGTCGTGTCGACCGCAACGACGTCCGCGTCGATGTGTACCGCGACTCCGGTCCGGGTGGCCAGCACCGCAACAAGGTGGAGACCGCGGTCCGGCTGACACACCTTCCGACCGGGATCGTGGTGACCGCGGCGGACTCCCGTAGTCAGCACGAGAACCGACGGGTCGCGTGGCAGCGGCTGCAGACCGCCGTCGACGCCCGTGACGCCGAACGCAGACACAGGGAACGTAACGCCGAACGTGCCGGGGAGTTCACCGGCGGCCGGTCGTTCACATGGACCGCATGGCGGGATCAGGTGCGCGCCGACGGCGGCACCCGGGTGAGCATGGCCAAGGCCTTGGCCGGTCGTATCGGTCCACTGCTGACCGCCTGACGGGTGCCGGTGGGACGCGCCACGTGTCGAGTGGTGCGTCCCACCGCCCTACCGAGCCGCCTGTTCATGCGGCATCGGCGCCGGGCGCATCAGCGGTGGGCTGGTTCTGATATCCGGCCGCCTGCAACGTGAACAGCTGGGTGTACACGCCGTCGGTGGCCATCAACTGCTGATGGGTGCCGGACTCGATCACGTGCCCGTGCTCGAGCACGACGATGCGGTCGGCGTGGGTGACGTTGGCCAGCCGGTGGGTGATCAGGATGGTGGTGTGCCGTCCCTGCCGGCTGCGCAGTGCCTGGAACAGGGCGTCCTCAGCGCGAGGGTCGAGCGCCGACGACGGCTCGTCCATGATCAGCAGCGGCGCGTCGCGAAGGAAGGCCCGGCTGGCGGTGATGCGCTGCCACTGGCCGCCGGACAGCTCCTGGCCGTCCTTGAACGTCTTGTCGAGCAGGGTGTCGTAGCCGTGCGGCAGTTCGAGGATCATGTCGTGCGCGGCGGCGCGTCTGGCTGCCGCCTCGATCAGTTCCGGGTCGGCGTCGGAGTCGATGTCGCCCATCGCGATGTTCGTCGAGGCGCTGAACGGCCAATGGTGATGGTCCTGCATGGCGACCGCGACATGGCGGCGCAGGCCGTCGGCGTCCCATTCGTCGTAACGGCGTCCGTTCCACAGGATCGCCCCGCTGGTGGGCTCGCGCAGGCCGGCGATCATCGCGGCCAGGGTCGACTTGCCGGAGCCGTTCTCGCCGACCAGCGCGATGGTCTCGCCCGCCCGGATGGTCAACGACACCTGGTCGACTGCGGGCCGGTCCCGGTCCGGGTATCGCAAACTCACGTCGCCGACCGTGAGCTCGACCAGCCCGTCCGGTACCGGATCCGGCTCACGGCCGCTGCCGGGAGCCCGGTTGGGCAGATAGCCCTTCGCGGTGGCGAGGAAGCGGACGTACTCGTTGAAGAACTGCCCGGAGGAGTACACGCGGTCGATCTGAAATGTCACCTGCGCCAGCGCGCGCTGCGCGGCCTGCACCGCGATGACACACGTGGTCGCCGCCGCCAACGGAATCTGCCCGCGCATCAACAGCACGCCGAGCAGCACGTACACACCGGCGAGCGCGATCCCCCCGACGATCGCGCCGACGCTCGTCGTGGTCGTGACCCGTTGCGCCACCTTCAGCTCTTCGGCGATCTGAGCGCCCATCACCTTGTCGTAGAGACGCAGCAGGAAACGACGCAGCCCGTACGAGCGCAGCTCGGCCGCCGACTGACGTTCGGCCATCAGGCGCTGCAGCACCCATTGCCGGCGCCGGCGTGTGGAGCTGGCCAGGAAGCTCTGGAACCGTACGTGACCGGCGCGCAGGGCCGCGTATCCGGCCGGGACGGTGGCGACCAGCAGAGCGATCAGCAGCATCGGGTGCACGGTGACCACGGCCACGGTGACGGCGATCAGGCTGACGAGGCCGGCGAACAGGTTCATGGTGGTCTGGACCAGTTCGATGGCGGCCTCGGTGCCACGGGTGGCGCGTTCCATGCCTTCGGCGAACTGGTCGTCGTCGAACGCCCGGAGCTCGACCGCGGTCGTGTTCTCGAACAACTCGCGTTCGACGAGCATGTGTACGCGCGGTGTCAGGCCGTTGAGGGCGTACCCGACCAGCATCCCGAGTCCGCCGCGGATCGCGGTGACCGCGGCCAGCCACGCCAGCGCGGGAAGCGCCGCCCGCACCCGATCCGGGGTCGGGCCGCCGGCGAACAATTCGACGAGGATGCGCTGGGTCGCCAGCAGCCCGAAGGCCGCCATCGTGCCGGCGCCCACCGTGCTCACGGCCACCAGTGATGTCCGCAGCCGGTCGGCTCGCCACGCCACTCGTACGGCTCGCCGGGTCAGGCCCGGCAGTTCCGCGAAGACGCCGAACACGCTGGCGTTCGCCCGGGCCCGCAGTCCGGTCTCCCACCAGCTCGGCCGGAACTCCGGAAGCACCTCCTGCGGATCGCCCGGTGAGGTCTGGGCTGGGATGGATCCGGTGGTGTCGCGGCTGTTCGTTGTGGTGCTCACCTGCGCGTCTCCTCCTGCCGGTGGGTCCGCTTGAGGGGCGTGGGTCCTGGCGAGGGTTGCTGGTCGGCGGTCACCTCCAACGGATACCGGACTGCGGAACCGATGCGGTGTCGGCCAGCCGACGAAGTCAGCACATCGGGTAGCACATTTGTTCGGATGAGCTATCCGAGCGTGTTGGTGTCGCGCGGCGAGCCGGCGCACTGCAGCCGCAGAGATGTGAAGGACCACCTCCACTCGCTGGTACGAACGCGCAAAACTGATCAACAATCCCAGCGTGTGGATCCAGCCCGAACCCGCGATGGGCAGGTCCACCGCGGTCCGCCGGATGCTGCTGTCACTGGTCGCCCAAGGCGTCACCCCGCTGATCCTGGGCGACCTGAAACCCGACTACGCCGAGCTGGTCGCCGCCCTCGGCGGCCGGGTCGCGCGTCGGGCCCGGCCTGCATCGGCTCAACCCCCTCGAGGTCAACCTCTAGCGTCAGGTCCTGGCCCGCGTCGACGACGCCCAGGAGGCCGAGCGGCTGCGCGCCGAGGTCGGGGAAACTCCGATGGCTCCGCGACCTTCCGGGCTCCGCACCCCAACAGCACTCGTACTGCGCCATCGAGGGGGCACCGGCTGGCTTCTACCGCAACCGCACCCCGCGAGCCGGCGAGCACCTACTCAAACCCGTACGCCAGCTGATCGAGTCGGTCAACGACACCTTGAAAGGCCAACTCGACCTGGAACTGCACGGCGGCCGCAGCATCGAAGGCGTCGGTGCCCGCGTCGCCCAAAGGTCTAGCTTGGTCGCTGAACCAACTACCGGAGACCTCTTCAGTTATCGATCACCGCCACGCCGCAACATCGACGACCCTACGAAACACGGCCTAACCCAGCCCTACAGTTCCGGCGCCGCCGAAGGCCAGGTCGACCGCATCAACACACTCAAACGCGCCATGTACGGCCGCGCCAACCTCGCCCTGCTACGCCAACGCATCCTCATCCCACACTGACTTATGAATCTTGGTTAAGGGCGGCGAGCCTGTTGAGGATGCCGATCAGATGTGCCAGGTCATGCCAAACGGCGGTCGATGGATCCGCGTCATCGGCGAGCATGTTCTGCATCGACTGGACATCGTCGGTGAGTTGTCCGACGGTGGGCTGCGGCACTTCGGTGTCGAAGCGGAACGCATCCCATGGACCGACCGTCCAGTAAGAGTCAGCACCGAAATCGACAACTGGCCCGCGCTGCCTTTCGACCTCGTCAAGAGACCGAGCCAGGGCTCGCCGCAGGTCCGCCAAAGATACGAAGGCTTCGCCGCTCACCAACCCAGCGTGCCAGACAAGCCCTGAGCTTGGGCCAGTGCCCTCCCCTGCCGCGGACACCGCGTCCGCTCTCGGCAGATCGTCACCATGCGTGGTGAGTCCACCAAAATGGGCAAGAGCCGTTTTTCTTACCGTTCCGGCCCGGCGTCGGCGCCACCCTTCACCGTCCGGTTGCCCACCGTCCCCGGCGGATCCGTCGCTCAGTAGACGTACACCTTCGCGTAGTGGCAGGGGTTGACCCAGTACGAACCCTGGTTGTCCGGGTAGTGGGTGGCGAGCCACTCGCCGGAACCCGCGAGGTTGTAGTACTCGACCCGGGCGGGTGACGGGATCCAGAAGGCGTTGATGGGGTTCGCGTAGCTCCCCGTCCTGGTCGCGCCGCGGAGCAGGCCGTAGGAGACGTTGTTGCGGTAGTAGGCGATCCCCACGTTTCGGGACGAGGTGTTGGCGATCTTGCCGGTGCAGGTCGCGGCGGCGGCCGCGGTGACTCCGGTGACGGCCGCCGCGCCGGAGAAGAGCGTGGCCAGCAGCGTCAGTACGGCGCCCCGCCGCGCCAGGGTGGAGTGGACCATCGGTGCCTCCTGTGGTTGCGGTGAGGTTCCGACGGTAGGTCCGCGTCCGGGGCGTCAGCGGCCGCTTGGCAGGTACCGGCCATCCGGGACGGGACGGCCGGTGTCGTCCTGATGCGCATCAGCGCGCACAGGACCCAGACGGCGCAACCGGCGGCGGCGACCCCCACGCACCCGCGCTGCCCGGACGTTCACCCGGCGCATCGGCGGTCAGTTCGCCGGCGCTCAACAAGTACGGAGCTCGGCCGGGCCGCCATCCGGATCTGCTGATCGTGGCATTCACCGAGGTGCACGACCGCGCGTCGCGGGCGGTCATGGAGCGGCTCGGGCTGCGACCGGCGGGCATCATCCGGCGCGAGGGCCTTGTCGAGGGCCGGACCGGCATTCATCCGGACGCCCCGCTCGCGCTCTTCCGGCGGGTTGATTTGATTCGCTAGCGTGTCAATATGTCATCGATCGAGATCACAGTGGACGGCAGGGCGGCGCTCACCACGCGCCAGCTCGGCGAGGAGTTCGGCCTGGATCCGGCGTCTGCTCGTAGCGCGGTCCGGCGTGTCGGGCTCGAGCCCGTCGCCCACCTGGACGACCGGACGCCGCTCTACGACGCCGACACGGCCCGCGCGGCGCTGCGCGACCGGCCCGGCAAGGGAGGCCCGGGCCGGCCGCGATCGAGGTGGGCCGCTATTGCCAGGTCCGTCGCCCAGTCGATCTAGGCAGTCGATCCTCGCCGGTCGGTTCAGAGAATGTACGGTCTCAAAGACCATCGGCCGCATGGGTTCAGAGAACGCGTTCGCTGCGGCCACCGCGCCGGCCGGGACAGGTTCAGAGAATAAAGCTGACCTCGTCTCCGGGCGTCTGGGACCTGGCGGTGCGGCGCGCCGACATGATCGGTCGGCTCGCCACCGGCGCTACGGTCGAGCATGTAGCCGTCGACGCGGTCGTGTCGGAGCTGGGATGTCGCGGCGACAGGTGTACACGATGCTGGCCCGCTGACGACCTGGCGCCGGCCTGATCCCGGGCCGATCCAGTGGTGGGCTGGGCCAGCTGGCCGCCGTCGCCCGGCTGCGGGAGCAGGGCCGCGCCAAGTCGACGAGACCGCGCCGTTCCGGATGGTCGGGCAGATGCGCGAGATCACTGACACCGCCGCGGCGACCACCCGCCCGGCGAGACGCGCAACGCCGCGCAGCAGCGCCGCATTACGTCTGCGCCGCCGCGGAGCCCGAGGAGACCGAGGCGGACTGACGCCGCGCCGGGCCGGGCGGCAGGAGCAGGAAGGCGAGGAACAGCACGGCGGACGCGCCGAGGCCGCCGCGCAGACCCGAGTCGGGCGGCAACTTGACGTAGCGGGGCGTGGCGGGTTCGTGGGCCAGCAGCCACTCGTGGCCCATGACCAGGAAGACCAGGGCCGCGACGGCGGCCATCAGACCGATCAGCCGGAACACCCGGACGACGGCCGGCCGCCACGCCGCCGCGCCCGCCATGGCCAGCCCGATCAGCACGGCGTCGAGGAACACGTGCTGCCACGCCTCGACGTCGAGCTCGGTGGGCCCGTCCGGGTCCGGGTAGCGGACCTCGCTGCCGTACCAGGGCATCGCCAGCGCCGGTACCACGCAGATCACCGCGACAGCCAGCAGGATCCGGTAGCCGGCGACCCGCCACGGCCGGGTGCCGGGCCGGACCGGGACCGGGGCGGCACCCGAGACGGCGACGCCGATCAGGACCAGCCCCAGGCCGGTCACGTAGAGCAGGTAACCGGTGGACACCTCGGCGGCGCCCACCACCACGTCCGGTTGTTGCACGGTGCCCTGTCGCAGCAGGACCTCCAGGGCCTGGAAAAGCCAGGCCGCCGCTGCCGTCGCCGCGATCAGGACAAACGCGAGTTGCGACGCGGGCGGCATCCGCCGGCCCCACGCGAGACAGAACGCGGCTCCGGCACCGATGACGGCCAGCAGCACCACCGCACCCCAGCTCTGAGCCGGCGGCAACTCGGTGAGATAGCGGGGCCGCAGGACCGGCGGCCACTCCCCCTCCGGCATCGCGTTCGACCAGGGCAGCACCAGCGCCACCAGCGCCAGGACGGCCCCGGTGACGCAGAGAACCACCCCTGCCCGCCACGCCAACACCCCGCCACCATATCGCGACCGGTATATGTACCAGCTGAAGTGTGGCCCGCGCGCCAGCCATGCTGGGAGACGATTTCAACAAGATCGCCGACGCGGCCGCTGGGCCACACCTCTTCCCGGCCGCGCTCGGCGGCGGAGGCGCCTCGAACGCCGGGGCGGCGACATCAAGGTGGGCTTCCGAGCATCTCAGTTGCGTAGTGCCGTGGCCACGTCGTCTCGCGGTTCTCCATGCACTTGCCCGCACCCGTACTAACCGAGCGGTCGGTTCACTAACCAGGTGGTAAGTTTCCATGATGGATCGCGCGCCGCGGTCCGCCGGGAGGAGCAGACCGATGACCGATGACCACGCCGTCGGCACCGCGCGTCCGAACCCACCAGACATCGCGGTGCCACCTGCCACCCGCCCCCGGAGACCCCGGTGGTGGCGCCGGCCTCGCTGGTGGCGCAAGGCGACCACCATCGTCCTGCTGCTGATGTTCATCGGCTGGCTGGCCCTGCGTGACACCACGCCCGTCGGCTACTTCACCTCAGCCGAAGGGCGAGACCGATTCGTGGCCGCGTACGACCAGGCCATGGCCGAGCTGCCACCGCCCACCGCGACGCTCGACGTCCGGACCACGTACGGCATCGTGCGCCTGTACCGGTTCGCGGGCGCCGAGCCGGACCGCGCCCCACTCGTCCTGATACCGGGCCGGGCAGCGGCCTCGCCGCTGTGGGCGGACAACCTGCCCGACCTGCTGCGGCTGCGTACCGTGTACACCATGGATCTGCTCGGTGAGCCGGGCATGAGTGTGCAGGCGCGCCCCATCGACGACCACCAGGACCAGGCCGGCTGGTTGCACCAGGTGCTGCTTCAACTCCCCGAACCGCAGGTCCACCTCGTGGGCTACTCCATCGGCGGGTGGACCGCGGCCAACACGGCCATCCGACAACCTGAGAAGATCGCCGGTGTGACCCTCATCGACCCGGCGGTGACCTTCGCCGACCTGCCGGTCGAGACGATCCTGCGGTCGATACCCGCGTCCGTACGGTGGACGCCGCAGTCGTGGCGTGACAGCTTCAACAGCTGGACGGCCGGAGGCGCACCGGTCGAGAACGACCCCATCGCCGAGATGATCGGCTCGGGCATGCAGCACTACTCGCTGGACCTACCGGCCCCTACCCGGTTCACCGACGAGCAACTCCTCAGCCTGAGAATGCCGGTGCTGGTGATCATCGCCGAGGATTCGGTCATGCATGACGCGCAGCAGGCCCGCCGCAATGCCGAGGCGACTCTTCCCGACGCGACCGTGCTGTTCTACGAGGACGCCGGCCACGCCGTCAACGGCGAACAACCCGACCGGATCGCCACCGACGTGGCGTCCTTCCTAGCTGAGGAACGGTGAACACCGGCCGGCAATCGCCGGACCGGCAGCTCACCTTCACCGAGCAGGCCCGCCGCGCCCAGTTGGTCGACGTCACCATCCGGGTGATCGCCGAGTACGGATACGCGGGCTGTTCCCTGCAGCGCATCGCCGAGGCAGCCGGCATCACCAAAGCGGCTGTCATCTACCACTTCGCCACCAAACGCGCCGTCATCCGCGCCGCCTACGACACGGTGATCGCCGGACTCACCGAACACGTCGGGGCACTGATCACAAAGGCGACGACACCGGCAGGGCAGGTCGACGCCTATGTGCGCGGACTCATCGGGTACATGGGCGCCAACCCCGATCACGTACGTGTCATCGTCGAGGCACTCGACGACGACCACGACACCGGCATCGCCGACCGGCCCCACTCACCCGAACGATGGCGACCCCTGGCCGACCTCATCAACGCCGCCAAGAGCGCCAAGGCATACCGGCAGGACCTCGACGCCCGTATCACGGCGATCATGCTGGGCGGCGCCATCGACGCGGTCGTCGCGGAGTTCCTCACCGACCGCTCGTTCGACACCGGCACCGCAGCGGACGCCGTCGTGGACATGCTGCACCGCACAGCACTGCAAGGAGATCCCTCGATGGCCGCAAGAGGCATCACCGCCTGGGATGCGGCACCCCCTGGTCCTGCGCACCGACCCTGACCGGGCCCGAACCCGCTGGTGGGCTGCCCGCAGGGTGGTGCTGGGTGGTGGCGTCGAAGTACCGGTCCCGTGTCTTCGTGACCTGAACCACGTCGGTATGCCACCCGTGCCGAGCCGCGTCACGTACGGCCATCGGCCGGTTCGGCGCTTCGCGCTCCAGCCATGCTCGCGCGTCCCGCCGGTACGAGTCGGCCGTCGCGTCGGCCCGGAAGGTCAGTGCGGCACGTTGGGTGTGAGCGAGCAGCCACCGGACGGCCCGTTCGTGTGCCGGGCCGCGGCCCGGTGCCGCCTCGTCGTCGAGGCGTTCCGCGGCGAACAGCCGGACGAGATCGTGGAAGGAGTATCGATCAGCCGCCGACTGGAGGAGTCCGGCATCGAGGAGTTCCTCACAGGCCACGGTGGCTTCGTCCACATGGACGCCGGCTGCGGCCGCGGCCAGAGCGGCGTCGAAGTCCGCTCCGGCGATGACCGCGGCGCTGCGGAAGACTGCTGCGGTCAGTGGCCGCAGCTGCCGGTACGAAACGGTGAAGGCGGCTCGCACGTCGAGATCCCCCGCGGTGAGCAGGCTCAGTCGGTGCGGCTGGCCATGCAGGCGGTCCACCAGCTGACGAACGCTCCAGTCTCGCCTGCTGGCGAGCCGGTTCCCTGCCACCCGCAACGCCAAGGGCAGCCGTCCACAGAGTTGTACCAGGCGGTCCACCCCAGACGGGTCCGCGTCGGCACGCCGGCGTCCGATGAGCGCGCCGAGCATCCGTCGAGCATCGGTCCGCGAGAGCACGTCCAGCCGGAGCCGCTCGGTCGCGTCCAGGCCGCTCAACGGTCGACGGCAGGTCACCAGCACCATGCTGCGGGCGTTCGCCGGCACCAGAGCCCGTACCTGCGCCTCGTCGAACGCGTTGTCCAGCACGATGAGGACCCGGCGGTCGCGCAGAAGGGTGCGCAACAAGCCGTCGCGGGCCGCTCCGGGCGGTGGGATCGCCGCGTCCGGAACAGCCAGGGAGCGCAGCAGTTCCGCGAGCACGTCCGCTACCGGGGTCGGTCCGGTCGCCGACATACCACGCAGGTCGGCGAAGAGCTGGCCGTCGGGAAAGCGGGAACTGATCTGATGGGCGACGGCGATCACGAGGCTGGTCTTGCCGACGCCGGGCGGCCCGTGGACGATGACGAGCGACGTGCTGCGGCCAGGACCCGCGGTGATCTGCTCGCTGAGCCGGTGGATCGCCGACGACTCCTTCTCCCGGCCGATCAGAACGGGCACTTCAGCCGGTAGCTGCCGCGGGATGCGGACCGGCTGATCCACCTGCCCGTCCTGGTCGCCGGTGGACCGGCGCGGCCCGGACTCCGGCTCCCCCGTCGTGGAGGCGTGGTGCCGGGTGGCGGCGCCGCTGGGAGCGACGGTCGCCGGAGCCCGCGTGCGGGCCGCTCTGATGTCCGCGCCGGCGAATCGTTCCTTCCGGGCAAGGGCCAGAAACTGGCCGCGTTGCGCGTCGGACAGTTGTAGCGCGTCCGCCATGACCTGCACGGTACGTCGGTGCGGCGTGCGCACCCGGCCGCGTTCCAGCTCACGGATCGTGCGGACGCTGGAGCCGGACGCCTCGGCGAGATCCTCCTGGCTCAGCCCGCCGCCGCGTCGCAGGTCGCGGAGCATTTCCCCGAATTCCACGCCGGACAAGGGCCGTTACCTCCTGACGAGCTTCGTAGCCGGACGAGTACCGATCGTTACACGAAGCGATTCAGCAAGGAAATTTTCGGACGAGAGAAAAGACACGTTGACGCAGTGGACTGAACCGGTTCAGCCATTCTGCCGCCACGCTTTTTGCATTGCGGTTTCCGGGCCATACAGGAAGGGTTTCTCGACTGTTAACCGCCCTGGCCACCCGCCCATGAGGTGGCTCTCGCACCGGCCTGGCGCGCCATACTGCGGCGGCTCCGAGCCGATCCGGCCGCGACCGGCAGATCACCCGGCAGAACCAGCGGCGGAGCTGCTTCTGCCGGTCGTCCTTCCTGGGCACCGGGGTGGAGCAGGCGTTGCATGGTCCACATGAGACAGCTCAGCAGGACGACGAGGCGGTCGGCGGTCGCCGGCGTGCTCACCATCGGGGTCGTCATCGGGACCGGGTTCGGCGGCAGTCACGCCACCGCCGGCGCACCGGCCGCGGCGCCCGCCGCAGCCCTCCCGGCGGGCTCGGTGCTCGACCGGATTCCGCCGTCGGTCCGCGACCGGATGATCGCGCAGGAGAAGCTGGTGGACACCGCCAGCGTGGTCCGTACCGCCGTCACGGCCGGCGCCCCTCGCGGTTATGCCGGCATCGGACTGGTCGGCGACCACGTCACCCTCTGGTGGAAAGGCGCCCTACCCGCCGACATCGCCGCGGCCGTCACTGCCGCCCGGCACATCGCCCCGGTGAGTGTGCAGCACGCCGCCTACTCCGGTAGTCAGCTCAAGGCGCAAGCCGACGGACTCGCCGAGGTGGTGGACGCCGATCCGGCCGACGCCGCACACGGTGTTCGGATCAAGACCGACGGCAGCGGGCTCGAGGTCCTCGTCGACACGGCCCGCGGCGCCAAGATCCCGGCACTGCCGAAGAGTGTGGTTCCCGTGCGCACCGTCCCGCAGAAGCGGTTGGAGCAACGCTCCACCCGCCTCGACGACGTAGCGCCGTGGAGCGGGGGCATGCGCCTCTATCGCGATCCGGGCTACATCTGCACCTCTGGTTTCGGGGTGCGCGATCTGTCCACCGCCACGCCGTACCTGATCACCGCCGCGCACTGCGGCGATCTCGGCACCGAGTGGAAGGACTGGTCCGGCGAACCGGTCGGCACCACCGTGCAGCGCAACGCCGACCACGACGCCGAGATGATCGCCGTCCCCTCCGTCAGCAACAAGATCTACGTGGGTGGGGTCGAGGACGGCGTACAGGCCCGTGTGGCCGGCTGGACGGAGGTCTACCCGGGACAGCTGCTGTGCCAGTCCGGCACGGTCAGCGCCGAGGCCACCGGTGCCCCGGTCTGCAATCTCGAAGTCAAGTTCCACTACACCGACCGCGAGGAACTCGTCGAGGCGACCCAACTCGACGGGCTCGAAGCCGCCCGCGGCGGAGACAGCGGCGGCCCGGTGTACGCCGTGACCGCTGCGGGCACCGTGCTCGCCGCCGGCACCACCACCCGGACTGCGGGAGCCGGCTTCGGCTTCCAGGACTTCGCGACCTACCGTCAGGACTTCGGCGACATCGTCCCGGTCACCGAGGACGGGACCGGCAGCTGCCGGGTCTCGTACCAGGTCACCGACGCGTGGTCGACCGGATACACGGTCAACGTCACGGTCTACAACTCCGGTGCCGACGTCAACGGCTGGCATCTCGGCTGGAACCTGCCCGACAGCGGCCAGATCCAGGGCCGATGGAACGCCGACGTCACCCAGACCGGCACCGCGGTAACGGCCACCAATGCGGCACACAACGCCACCATCACCGCCGGCGGGGCGGTGACCTTCGGATTCACCGCCAGCGGCGCACCGAACACTCCGAGCCCGATCACCCTCAACGGAGTGCCCTGCGCCTGAGGCGCACGGCACACCACTGAAGGCCATGCGTGCCCTGCCGTTGCGGCCGGGCACGTATGGCCTTCTTCGGCGACGCCGCGGTTGACCACGTATCTCGGGCCGGTTCTCGCGCCGGCGGTCTATCACGACTCCGCGCTGGACTCGGCCCGCACCCCGCGGCGGCAAGGCCGTCTTTGCAGCACTGCCGACCGTCGCCACAGGTGGGGGTAGGGTCGAGATGCTGTACGGACCTCGCGTCCGCCCGGCGGGCCTTGTTCTTCCATCGCCCGCACGTTCACCGACCTGTTCCAGGGAGGTTCGATCATGTCCAAGGACTCGACGGCCAAGGCGAACGTCAAGAAGAAGGGCAAGTCGATCAAGGAAAAGCAGACCGCGAAGCGCCTGAAACGTGATGAGCAGGCCGGACGCGCCTCGACCATCCCGCCCACCGGACGCTGACACCGGCGCCAGGTGCCAGGACGCGTCGTCGTCGCGCACGACGACGAGCCGGACTCGGTCAGCGACATCGAGCCCGGCCGGCGGTCGAGACAGGGGCGCCTCGACCGGCGTGATCACCACGCTGGCCGATCCGTACCGGGTTCCAGCATCGCGCCTTGATCTGGGACGGTACTGACACCCCCCCACCGACAGATTGAGCTTCGGCCGTACCCGGGCTCGCCGGCTCGGCTTCGAAGACCCTGTCCACGGCGCTGGCCTGGTCGTCGCCCTGGCGACCGGGACAGGCTGCCCGGGCCGAATCGCTCGTTATCAGCGGTTGACCTCGAAAATTGGCATTGCGTGGGCAGGCTGCAGCGCCGGGTCATGACACCGCGGCGTTCCTGTGCTGGTCGGGCATGCTCTGGGCCAGCGCTACCGCAGGATGAGGTTGAGCAGGATCGTCAATCCGACCGACAACAGGATCGACACTGCGATCATGCCGAGGCAGCCAGCCGGCCCGCCGAAGAACCGGATTTCCGTGTTTCCGATGCGCATGGGTGCCGTCTACCCGCTCGGGGCACGAACACACGTGCGATTACCCCCGGCCCGCCCCGCCACTGTGCAGCACAGGCGGCCACTGTCGTGAGCATCAGATCGCCCTGCCGAGAATGATGACCAGTGCACTCACATGCGCCGCTGTCCCGCGCCCATCCTCACATGCCGCCGACAAGGGTTGCGGGTCACGACGCTGGGAGATCCCTCCGCTTTGGTTGCGAATAATCATCATGCTGCGAGTAGCTCGCCGGGAACCCCTCCACGGTCGCCTCGCATCGACTGACGCGCGCTCGTGAGCGATGCGCAATGCGCTAGGGTGGCGCTCGCCGCGTCGATATTCAGGGGGCTCCGTGGCGGAGGACCTCGTGCGTGCCGTTGCCGAGCTTTACGAGGAGCACCGGCGAGCTGCCTTTCCGCCCCGGCTGAAAGTCGACGATGCCCATGGAGTCGAGATGGTCGGCCTGGATTGCAGGGTGACCGGTTGTGTCGGTACGTGGCTGGAGAACCGAGGACGTGTCGACAACCGGCGATGGGACACCCTTGCGGAGTGTGAGCAGCTGCTCAACCGCGCGATTCCTGCCTTGGACGAGGCCGAGGCGTTCTACTACCGCCGTTTGCTGACTATGACGGTCCTCATCTTGGAGAAGCCCGACGACCCGCAGCCCCGATGACTGCGTCTGAGCCGCCAGGGAGACGTCCTGAATGGCGGCTGGATTGCGGGCAGCGGACACCCGGCCGACATATTCCTTCGCCGCCGACCCTGCGTGCCCGGCTCAGCTTCCCGAGGACGAGCCGTCGCCGACGGTCGTGGACCCCCCGCTGGAACGGCCGACGACGTTGGTCTTCACCGTGCCGTTGGACACCGCGCCCGTGGCAGGCAGCCGGAACGCCCGCCGGCTCGCCTGGTCACCGGCCGCAAAGTATTCGCCACCATCGAGGTAGGCGCCGACCGGGTAACCGCGCGCGTACGTGGCGGAGTGCCAGATGAAGTAGAGGCCGCTGTCCTCCTCGGCGCAGGACTCTTCCTCGACGACCATGCCCTCCTCGTCGGCGCAGTAGAACACCTCCTGGCCCACGGGCTCCTCAGTGGGCGCGGTCGTCACCGGTCTGGTCGCCGGCTTGACTGGAGTCGTCGTCGTAGGCGCCGTTGTCACCGGCAGCTCAGCATCCTCCGCCTCGACAGCGGTGTCGAAGCTGTAACCGGGGGTATCGGCCGACTCCCACTCCTGCGGCGAGGAGCTGTCGCAGGCCGCGGCCCCGCCGGCCGCCAGCGACAGGAACGTGGCCGTCAGCACGACCTGACGGGAGCTGATCCGCCGGCTCCTCACTGAGCGGACTCGCTGATCACATTCATGGCTGCAGGCTAATTGACCAGCGCCAACCCGCGCGATCCGCCGACGCCCACATCACACACCGTGACGGCACCGGGGTCGGGTCCGACACTCGACTTAGCCGATGTCAGTACGTCGTTGATGGCACATCAACCGCGCACGGCGCGTTATGGACGGTGCCAGTGCTACCGGAATTAGCCTCAACCAGCCAGCTCGGCAATGTTCACGACTCTACTTCCAGGCGGTGCCACTAGGCCGGTGATTGTGGCACCGAAGTCAGTGAATGCCAGTTCGGCGCCACTCTTGCCGGTCAACTGGAGAGGGTACGGCTTGCCGGTCGCCGCAACGAACAGCTTCTTCTCGATATCGTCGAAATCCATGAGTCCGACCGCTTCGACGCCCGCGATTTCCTTGACGGCGCCGATGTCGAACCTCGTGGGCCGGAATAACCCGTCAAGGGAGCCGATGGCGAACAGGTCCACGAACGCCGGATCCTTGTCGGCTCCCGCGACCCACCGGTCGCCCATCGCCTGGGCCAGAATCGTGCCCTGCCGAGTATTGGTCGACATGATCCAGAACTGCTTGTTCGGTCGCAGATACCGCTTGCCGCCGATGGAAAGGAGTTCTACCGTGGCCTTGCCAAAGGATACGGAAGCGATGAAGTTCAGCCCGCTGACCTTGAGGTCGATCAAGGCCTTCTCGCCGTCCTGATGCAACATCCCCTCAGCTCGGAAGGATTTCGCCTCCCTGAGCGCCGCCTTAGCCCGTTTCAGGATCTCTGTAGCGCTCAGCGCCTTGATCCCGTTGGAAGCCGGTGATGCGGTCGGCGCGACCGAGGGCGGCGGCGTAGGCACCGTCTTATCTTCGCTCTGACAACCGGCCAGTGTCGTGGCCGCAACGGCCAGAACAATCAACGCGGCCTTGGTCGGAATGGTGCGCAAACGAGTATCCTGTCCGTCTTGTGGAGATAGGGCCAACCCATCGACGAACGGAATCTAAGCGTACCGGAGCCGACCTGTCCATCCGTATCGTCGCAGCCCTGCGACCACCCGTTGCCATCATCCAGCCCGTCATCGGTCTGAAATTCATCCCACGGGCGTTGAGCCGCCTACTCTCATGCCGCCGACAAGGCGCGTCCTCGCCGCCTGCGGCGCTGAAGCGCGGTCAGCTTGTTGAGTACCGCCCCTCCTGGTTCGTAGCATGGGACACTCAGCTGGTTGAAGATGAGATTGCAGCGACCATCCTCGGCAGCAATGGCGGCATCGTGAATCACAAGAACCATTCCGGTCTCATCGCCGTTCTTTGCTTAGCGCTATTCGCAGCCTTGGGCCTATCAGCATGTGAGTTGAAAGATGCAGACCGACCTCAAGTGACGCCTGGAGCCTCGACGCCAGGTCGCGTGTCGGCGTCGCCCTCGCCTCCTCAGCCTCCCTGCGGGCCAGCTGCTTCCGCATCAGTAGCCGGCGAAATCGATGGCGGGATCCTGGGGCCGGACAACATCTGCATCCCGGCGCCCACCACTTCACGTGGATAGCCCATAAGGACCTCCACCAGACGCTCGACTTCCCCAGCGGTGTGCGGGGTGATCGCAGCGCCGGCAGCGATGTGCTCACCAACCTCGTACAGCGTGACGTACAGGCCCTCGGCCGTTTCCCGATCGAGCGCAAGGATGATGTCGCTGTTCGCGGCCCGGAGCCGCAGCGCGCTGGTAGGCAGAGGGCGGTGTCACACAGCCGGTCGTGCCGGACATCTCTTGTCTGTAATGATCAAGACGAAGGGATCATGATGGCGGCGTGGAACGACACCCGACTCGAGCAGCTGGTGCGCGACGCGGCACCCGCGCCGAGGCTCGGCACCGATGACGAGGTCACCGGCCTGCTGCGTCAACTGGCCGCAGATGTAGTCACCAGCCAGCCGCAGGCCCACACCGGGTTGCGCGGCACCCTTACCCGATGGCGGAAGCTGCTGATCGCGCCCGTGGCCGTCGGCGTCCTGGCGGTGACAGCGGCCGCCGGCTACGCGATCTGGCACGACTCGGGCTCTGCCGGCTTCGAACAGGCGGTGGACGGCCACACCGCCCGGCTCGAGCTACCGCCCGGCACCGACCGGGCCGCCTACGCGGCCCAACTGCGCCAGCAGGGACAGGACAAGCAGGTCACCCTCTCCGACCTGGCCACCCAGAGCATGGCCGAGCACTATGCGGTATGCGCCTGGCTGACCGCGTGGGACCGTCGGCACGCCGCGGGAGACAGCGCCGGGCAGGCGCAAGCTGTCGCCGCGCTGCGCCGGGCGATCGAAGCGCCCGCTATGACCGCCACCGACGGCGGTGGCGTCATCGCGAACCTGCAACAGGTGGCAACTGCCGCCGCTCGCGGTGATCGCCGACCGGTCACCCGGGAACTGCAGGCCAACTGCACGGCAGCCGGCCTGGACGGTATCCGATGACCACATCGACGCACCCCGACGCCGAAGCGGTCTTCACCGCCCTGATGACCGAACACGGACCTGCCGTGCTCGGCTACCTCACCCGGCGCACCGATCCGACACAGGACGCCGCAGACCTCATGGCCGAAGTATTCGTCGTAGCCTGGCGACGCCTGAACGACGTACCGACCGACCCCGGCCAGGCCCGCGCCTGGCTACTGGGCACCGCCCGCGGCACCCTGGCCAACCACCGCCGCAGCGCCACCCGACGCTCCCACCTCGCCGACCGGCTCCGCCAGCACCTGCACATCCAACCCGACAACACCCCACACGACACCGGCACAGTCGTACGCTCGGCGCTGGAGCAGCTCAGCACAGACGACCGGGAACTACTCACCCTCATCGCCTGGGAAGACGTCAGCCCCGCACAAGCCGCCACCATCCTGCGCCTGTCCCCCGCAGCCACCCGCAAACGCCTCGAACGCGCCCGCACCCGACTACGAGCCCTACTCGAAGCCGACGAGGCAACACTCTCCAACCGACCCACAAAACCGCCTCGAACGTACCGGCCGGCATCAGACCCCGCGCTCTGAAGGCCACCGCCGTTCGAGTCGTTCCAGATCCGCATGGGTCGCGGGTCGTGCACCAGCTTGTGGTGCTCACGGCGGCGTAGAGCCATCGCGCCGCCGTGCTCGGGCACCTCGGCTGCGGCGGGCTGCTTGTCGATTGGCGCGACGACGGGCTCGTGCAGGCAGCTCCGGTACCAGGCGACGCAGCGTTCGACGGCCTCGGCGAGTTTCTGCCACCGGTCGGCGACCTGCACCGCGTCCGGCGCGCCTGTACGGGCTCCCTCGGCGTAGGCACTTGCGCGGTATCTGCGGATCACCTCCGGTTTCGAGTCCGCGTCGAGCCACCCAGCCAACGGCGAAGCGTCGCCGCCGTGCTTAACGTCGGAGATGGCGGGTATCGCTGTGTGTGTCCAACTGACCCGATCATTCGGGGTCAGATGCCAACGACCCGGAAGGGACATGATCCGCGATGAATTCCGCCGTGAGCACTGCCATGAAGACCGCGTTGCCGGTGGTGACCAGCGCGGCCACCGCCTACGTGATGCGCAGAACCCGCTTGCCGCGCGTCGCCACTCCGGTGGTCAGTCTCGTCGTCGGTGGCGCCGTGGCGAAACTGGCCCAGCGCATCCGCTGACGCAACGTCCATCGTCCGGACAGCTCAAGGCCTCCGGCAGGATCACCGGCACGTGACGCGGCGGCATGAGTCGACCGAGACGCAGTGGGCACCCGCTGGAGCCGTTGCTGGCTGCCGGTCGTAAGCCAGGACACCGTGACTAATTCGACCCGGATTTAGGGTAGCGCTCCAGATAAATACGGTTGATGGCGCTATTGGGATCCAGCGACGCGACGAAGGCGGTGACCGTCTTACCGGAGGTCAAGGCAGCCAGAGCCGTCTGCAGAACTTGATCCGGGGCCTTCGTGGCCTCGAACCATGTGGTCTTGAGCTTCCCCTCCGGGTCGTCCAACTGGACGAGGACCTTTCCGGCGTCGGCTGCCGGTCCGGCAGCGACAACGTGACATCCGTAGCACCGGTATTCGACGTCGGCCTGCTGGGCAGCAGACACCGCCGAACCACCGAAAGCGAGAGAACTCGCCGTCACCGCCGCGACCACCGTCGACCGCCACATTCCTGTCGTACTCATCTGTTCTCCTCGTGATTTTTGAACGAGTCGGGTGAGGTGAAGCTATTCGGTCGTGGTTTTTCGCTTGATCGGATCGCCGTGCGGCCACCCCTGCGGGTGATCACCCGCCATTTCTGTCCGGCCGCAGGTCCACGCCGAAATAAAGGACCATGCCGGCTCCGCAACGGCAGGTGCCGGTATCCAACGCGGCACGCGTCTGCATGGCGTTCTGGAGGCGTACAGTCCGGGGCGAGCCGGTCTCGCGGACGTCGCCGTGGCATTCGGGCGGGCTTCGGCTGGTTGACGCCGCGAGTCGTTTCAGGCGGTGTGGCCGGCCAGTCGCTTTCCGCGCCGCCAGACGGCAAGGGTGTTGAGCGTGTCGTTGATCGTCGTGGTGGGGTCGCCGCCGACGAGGAGCAGGTCAGCGCGAAGTCCTTCGGCGATGCGGCCGCGGTCGGTGAGGCCGAACCGGCGTGCCGGAGTGCCGGTGGCGGCTCGCAGCGCCTCGATCGGGCTCAGGCCGGCTCGAACCAGGTACTGCAGTTCGTGGTGGACGCTGGCTCCGTGGGCAAGGCCGCCCAGGAACGGCAGGGGGACCGAGGCGTCCGTGCCGACCAGGAGGTCCACCCCGGCGTCATGCAGTGCCTTGACGGAGTTGAGCACGTCGTTGATGTCGCCCTGCGGGTAGTGGTTGAAGCTGGATCGCAGGGTCTCCAACCACGGCTTGTCGAGACGTGACGACACCCGGGGATCGGTGGCGAACTCGGCACCGGTGATACCCATCATCGAGGCGTTCAGGACGACACAGGGCACGACGAAGGCGCCTGAGGCGGCGATCTGTTCGATGATCTCGGCGGTGTGGGGTCGATCCATGAACAGATGCGCCAGACCGCTGATGCCGGCCTCGATCGACATGCGGGTCGCGTCGATGGTCAGAGCGTGCGCGACGGTGAGCATGCCGTGCCGCCCGGCCTCGGCCACGCCGGCGTTCAGTGTGCTCTGATCGAGCATGGGCAGGCCAGGATGGCCTTCCACGCTACCGTCGTCGACCATGAACTTGATGTAGTCGGAGCCCGTCTCGACCAGTTTCGGGATGAACGCGACCGCCTCTTCCGGGGTGGTGGAGAACGGCATCACGGGCGCATATTCGGGAGCGCCGCGTCCGGTTGCACCAGCCGGCGGACCGGGCCGGAATCCCTCAGGGAACAACTCAGAGGGGTGCCCTCCGGGCGGGGTGACACCGAAGCCGGACGAGCGTACGTCGGCGAGGTTGTCGTCCTCCTCGATGTGCTTACGGTTGGGGCGGGTGTTGGTGCCCTGCATCTCCAGGTGGGTGGTGACTCCGAAGCGAAGCGCCAGCGCCAGGCTCTGCGTGTTGGTGTGCACGTGCGCATCGATGAGGCCCGGCAGGAGTGTCGCCCCGGCGGCGTCGACGATCCGGGTGCCGGAGGACGGCTGCACCCCCACGGCGGTGATCGTGGGGCCGTCGATGACGACGGTGGTTGCGTCCAGCACATCATGGCCGTCGAAGATTCGTGCATTGACGATGGTAGTGCTCATGTCTTGTAGTCCTTTGTGGTAGTTGGTGGCGTCGGCCGGGCCCGGCAGGATTTCGGCTATTTACGATCTAGTTCGTTACGAACATGTTCGTGACAGTCATGCGTCGCGGTCGGCGGTGCAGGTTGTCGGCCATGAACCGCCGGTGGCCGGATGTCGTTCAGCGGGTGGCGCACAGCCCATCGATGATCGTGGCGAAGCACCACCGCATGCGCTGCTCGTGGTCACCGGACAGGATCTCGTCGCGAACGTGGGCGATGTTCGGGTACGTGCCCGACGGGGCCTCGATGACCGCGACAGCCAGAGCGCGCTCCTCCCCCTCGGCGTCGGCGGCCTCGTCGCGGCTGCCCTGCTCGGCGGCCATGGAGATCGCCTGCTGCAACAGCATGTCGACACCCCAGGCCGCTTGCCGGATCGGGACGTCACCGGCGAGCAGTAGCCCGAGGATGGTGTCGATCAACCGCAGATAGTGGGGGCCGGAAGGCCGCAGCACCAGCACCGAACGAGCCAGACTGGGATAGGCGAACAGCAACTCGGTGCAGGAGCACAGCAGCCTGATCAGTTGCTCACGCCAGTCTTCTCCCTGCTGTACGGCGGGCTGATCCAACTCCGCAACCAGCTCGTCCAGCATTGCGCCGTGCAGTTCGGCGGTGTTGCGAACGTAGACGTACAGGGACGCGGGGCCGGTGTCGAGCTCCGCGGCCAGCCGCCGCATCGTCACCCGCTCCAGCCCTTCCTCCCGCATGACCCTCAGCGCGACGGCGACCACACCCTCACGGCTCATCGCCGGTTTGGCAGGACGGTCACGACGACTCACCGGAACACGGCGTGGGCTCATAACGCGATCGTAGCGAACATGTTCGTTACTGGCTACCTCGCACCGACAGATGAGGCGAGAGCCGGCCCACACGGCGTCGTTAGCGCGCCTCCGGTGGAGGCCGACACATGTCATGGACGGTGTCTGCGGAACTCGGCCTATCGACCGGGCCAACCTGTAGGGAGGGTGTAATGCCAGCCCTCCCGCCAGGCGAACGGTGCATCGACCTGATCCTCCAGCGGGATTCCGGCGAGGAGATTGTCCAGCGCCCACCGGTTGGCGGAATGGGAGATGAGGAGGACCTTCTTGCCGTCCCAGTCCCGTGCGACTTCGCTGAGGAAGTCGCGCGTCTGGCCCACCACCTCCTGATAGCTCTGCCCTCCGGGGAACGGCTGGTGGATGTGCTGGGACCTGATACGTGCGAGTTCGCCGACCGGCGTGCCGTTGAATGTTCCGTAGTTGCATTCGCGCAGTCGCGGGTCCTGACGGATCGGGATCCCGGTCCCGGCGAAGTCAGGGATCCTCCTCGTCGTGGCCGGACCGCCATCGTCGCAGCCATTGATCATGTCGGCCAACTTGTCAACGGCGTGCTGGTCGCCCGGCATGGCATCGGGCTGAGTGACCGAGCCTGTCCAGCTGAACGTGATAGCCGCTCCGGCCCGGTTCGATGCCTTGCGTACCCACCGTGACGGTGAACCGGACCGGGCACGAGGTTGCCCGGTGGCCCCGTTGGGCATGTGGCCTCCCGTGAACTCCGCGACGCAGATGCTGAAGCCCACCCTGGACATCGACGCGCGCCTCGCCGAGATCGAACGCAGCGTCGACCTTCTGCTCAACCTCACGCCGGTCAACGGGGCCGAGGCCTGGGCCGACTTCGAGCGCAGTGACTTCCGCGCCGTGCCCACCCTGCGCCTGCGCCCCCTGGGGTTCGAGCCTGATCTGCTACGCCGTGACCTGTACAACCTGGAACTCGAGAACGTCACCGACCCCGCGCTGCACATGCTGTTGCGGGCCAAACGCGAGGAGATAGCCCGGCAGATCACCGCGCTGGAGGACCGGGACACCTCACGATTCGTGTACGCGTCACTTCAGCTCTACGGCGGCGTCAGCCCGTCACTCACCTCCGCCGCACAGGATCTGCTCGGGGCCATCCCGGCCCTGTCACCGCCCGCATCGAGCGTCACCGCCGGGGCGTTCGCTGACGCGGCCCGCGCGGAGATGAACCGTTACCGCGAGGTGTATCCGGAGTTCCCGGTGCACGTCGACGTCCGTGCCGACGTGTCCGAGCTGATGGTGTCGTTCGGCCGGCTGCTGATTCCCGAGAGCGTGACGTTACGGGCCGACCGTGTCGAGCCGCTGCTGCAGCACGAGGTCGGCACTCATGTCGTCACGTACCAGAACGGCGCCCGTCAGCCTTTGACGTTGTTGACGATCGGATTGCCGGGCTATGACGAAACCCAGGAGGGCCTCGCGGTCCTCGCCGAATATCTGACCGGGGGCCTGGACCCGCGGCGGCTCCGCGTTCTCGCGGCACGAGTGGTGGCCGTCGGCATGATGCTCGACGGCGCCGGGTTCCTCGACATCTTCCATGCACTCCAGCAGCGGCACCGGATCCCGGCCCGAACCGCGTGGATCATCGCGATCCGGGTCGTCGTCGCGGGCGGGTCGGTCAAGGACGCGATCTACCTGCGTGGCGTCAGCCGCCTGCTGGAAGCGTTCGCGGCGGGTGTCAGCCTCGACGCGCTGCTGGTCGGCAAACTCGCCCTCGACCATCTTCCGCTGATCCAGGACCTGCTCGATCGCGGCGTACTGCGGGCGCCCTGGATCCGGCCACGCTGGCTGGACGCGCCCGGCGCTCAGGAACGCCTCGACAGACTGCGTGCAGGCACGACGGTCATGGACCTCTATGAAGGAGAAGCACCGGCATGAGGCTTGCGTTCTTTGTCAACGACATGACCACCGAAATCGATGAGTACGCCACCACACGGCTGGCGCGGGCGGCCGGCCGCAAGGGCCACGACGTCTGGTACGTCGGGGTCGGCGACGTCGAACTCGGCGAGAGCGACGGCCGGCTCGTGGCCCGGGCACACGCCGCGGTGTTCCACGAAGGCGACACACTCGACGATTTCCTGACGGCCACCAAGGCACGCCGCCCCGAACGCATCGTCATGGACGACCTCGACGTTCTGTACCTGCGCAACGAATCGATCGACGACCTCCAGCAGCGGCCGTGGGCGAGCCCGTTCGGCGCCGTCTTCGGCCAGATGCTCCAGGCCCGCGGCGTCACGGTGGTCAACGACCCGATGACGCTGCTGCGCGCCACGAGCAAGCTCTACCTCGAGGAGTTCCCCGAGCAGATCCGGCCCCGTTCGCTCGTGACCCGGGACCCCGAGGCGATCGAGAAGTTCGTCGCGGCGGTCGGCCGTTGTGTGATCAAGCCGCTGTACGGGGCGAAGGGCCGCAACGTGTTCATGGTGGGTGATGTGACCGAACAGAACCTCACGCAGATCACCGAGGCCGTACTCCAGGACGGCTACGCTCTGGCGCAGGAGTTCGTCCCCGGAGGCGAGGACGGCGACGCCCGGATCTTCCTGCTCGACGGCGAGCTGCTCGAACAGGACGGGAAGGCGGCCGCGTTCCGGCGGGTGCCCGCGGGCACCGACCCGCGCGCCAACATCAGCAAGGGCGGCCAACCGGCGCCGTTGGAGATCGGTGACGTGGAGCGCGGTGTCATCGCCGCGATGACCGGGAAACTCCTGGCCGACGGCATGTTCCTCGTCGGCATCGACGTGATCGGCGGCAAGGTCGTGGAGATCAACGCGGAGAGCCCGGGCGGCCTCCAGAGCCTGGAATGGATGTACGGGACGGACATGTGCGCCACCGTCATCGAAGCCCTGGAGAGCCGCGCCGGCGCGAAGCGCTGACAGGCCGGCCCGGATCCGTGGGCGCCGCGGTCATCCTGTTCACAGCGAGCGCAGGTAGTCGCGAACGCCACGGCCGTCCCCCGGCTCGGCGACCAGGCCGACGTAGCCGTCCGGGCGTACCAGGATCAGGGTGTCTGCGCCGTAGGCGTTCGCGGCGTGGCCGCCATGGTCGTGCAGGCCGCCCGGCCCGATCGTCCATGTGCCGACGGTCGCCGGATCCACACCGTCGAGTGAGGGGACACCGTGTTCCCCGATGGCGAGCAGGGTGAAGCGCGGACCGCGGAACAGATCGAAGAGGTGGATCGGCGCGCCGGCGCTGTCACACAGCGGCGCGTCCGGCGCCCGGTCCCCCGGCTGAATCCGGGCGGACCGGGCGGCCCGGCGGGACAGCCGGCTCCACGGATACCCGAGCGCCAACTGGGTCAACTCAGGCGAGGCCACCGCGTCGAGACCGCCACCCTTCTCCTTGACGGCGTCGAGGACCGCGGCGAGCCGCTCCGAGGTGATGTCCAGCAGCCAGCTCGCGATCGGGAGCCGCTCCTCGTCATACGTGTCCAGCAGCGCCGGGGCGGCCCGGCCCGCAACCACCAGACCGAGCTTCCAGCCCAGGTTGTACGCGTCCTGGATCCCGCTGTTCATGCCGAGCCCACCGGCGATCGGATGCACGTGGGCGGCGTCCCCGGCGAGGAACACCCGGTCCACCCGGAGCCGGTCGACCATCCGGACGTTGACGCGGTACGTCGAGCGCCACGCCAGCTCGCGCCATCGCACACCCGGCAGCCCGGCCACCCGATCGAAGGTCTGCCGGAACCGTTCCAGGGTCGGTTCGAGCGGTGCACCGTCCGCGCCGGGCTCGGGAGAGGCCTGTATCTGGAACATGTCGGTGCCGGGCAACGGGCAGAGCATGACGACACCGTCGTCGGTGAACCACTGATGCCAGGCGTCGCGGCCGAGCCCTTCGACCCGGACGTCACCGACCGCCATGACCTGCATATCCGGTGTCTCGCCCCGCATCGGCAGGCCGAGCGCCTTGCGGACGGTGCTCCGGCCACCGTCGCAGCCGGCCAGGTACCGGGCCCGGATCCGCGCCTCACCGACCGTCGCGGTCACCCCGTCGGCGTCCTGCTGGAAGTCGCGCAGTTCGGCGCCACGTTCGACGGTGACGCCGAGTTCGGCCAGCCGCTCGCGCAGGATCTGCTCCACCCGCCACTGCGGGATCATCAGGGCCGCGGGGTACGGGACGTCGGGCGTGGGCACCTGATCGGCCTGCGGGTCAACTTCGGCGATCACCTCGGTCCCCTGGTATTTGCGGTGCCGCAGGTGGCTGACACCGGACGCCAGGATCCGGTCGGCGACCCCCAGATCGTCGAGCACCTCCTGACTGCGCGGGCTCAGCCCCTTGCCCCGGGAACCGGTGGGGAACTCCGGCATCCGGTCGACGATGCGCACCGCCACGCCACGACGGGCGAGGTCACAGGCGAGCGTGAGACCGGTCGGACCGGCACCGGCCACGAGGACATCGGTCGTGGCCTCACCGCGTCCGGCCGCCGGGTTCACGGGAAGTCGACGACATCGCCGGTGAGCGGGTACCGCCCGGTCCGGTCCGGTGCGGGCGGGGCGTCGGCCCGTACCGGCGCTTCCGGTTCGCTGTCCAGACCGGTGATCCGGTTGCGGATCCGGAAGCGGTCGAAGGTGTACGGAACACTGTCGCCGGCCACGCCCAACGGCACGCCCGGGCTGTCGACCACGTGGAAGTGCAGGTGCGCTTCGGTCGAGTTGCCACTGTTACCGGCCAGGCCGAGTTCCTGGCCACGGGTGAGCCGGTCCCCCGGCCGGACCCGCAGGCTGTCCTTCTGCATGTGGGCGTACAGCGCGTAGGCCCCGCCGCCGAGGTCCTGGATCACGAAGTTGCCGGTCAGGTTCTCCGGTGCCCGGTTGGCCGGTAATTTCTGCGGCGTGTTCGCGGCCACGCCGTCCCGGACCGCCAGCACCTTGCCGTCGGCCACCGCCCGGACACCTTCGCCGAAGATGAAGTAGCTCTCGTTGCGGGCCTGGTCACCGGCATAACTGTGTACACCGTCGGTGGTCTGGACGAAGTCGATCGCGTACCGCTGGGCCGCGAACGTGCCCCCGTTGAGGTCCATGACGGCCAGGCGGTGCACGAACGGCGGCCGGCAGCATCCGTACACGGCGAAACCGTCGCCCCGCAGCGGTGGGCTGAGGTTCAGGGGTGCACGCCGGTCGACCTTCGTCGCGGCGCCGCGCAGGGTCCGGTCGGCGGCTCCGGACACGTCGAAGCGGTGGACCAGCCGGGCCGGTACCCGGGCACCGGCCGCCACCGTGACGTCGAGCAGCAGCGAAGCGGACTTGCCGGGTGCCAGCGTCCGGCTGAACGTGCGGGCCTTGGGATCCAGCATGACTCGTTCGATCGCGCGGGAGTCGTAGACGGCGACGGGGCCGGTGCCGTCCGGCTCCTGCACCTCCACCCGATCCAGGTTCACGGGCCCGGCGGAGACGTTGCGCAGCTGGACCTCGTAGACCAGATGTGTCCGGTCGTCGCTCGCCGGCACCGGCCGCGGCGCCGCCAGCACGCTGGTCTCCAGGATCTGAGCGCCGGCGTCGCCGGCCCCCGGCGACGCGGCAGCCGACAACCCTTTCGCAGGCTCGGCGGCACGCGCGGTCGCCGGCGCACCGGCGGTCGGCAGAAGCAATGCCACTCCCGCGGCGATGATCGCGACCATTCTCCGGTACGCGCCCGGCCGGGCCGCTCCGGACGATCCCGGCGAACATGGCGACATCGTGGCTCCCCCGCTGCTGGATTTCGAGCGTCGGCCCGAGGAGAGGCCGGCTGTTGCCGGCCGAATCCTTCGAGCCAGTTCCTGATGCTGCTACCTGCCCTCCTCCTTCACACACCGTTCGGCAAACCTCGGGTCTCCGCGGTCGGCGCCGGCCTCAGCGCGCCGGAACGGGGATCACGCGGGCAGCGGTACCGGCATCGATGTCGGGAATCGTGGCGTCGACTCCGTAGATCGCGAAGTTCTCCTCGAGGAACTCGCGGAGGGTCACGCGGTGCTGATCGGTGACGAAGTACGCCTGACCCGGGCGGCCGCGCAGCCATCCCCGGACAAGACCTTCGACCGCGTTGTCGACGTACGTGACGTCGGTGGTGTGCCGGCCACCCTCGATCCAGGCGAACCCGCCGTTGCGGGCCGCGTGCACGAGACCTTCGACCAGCGAGCTGTCGGGTCCCCAGACGAACCGCGGCCGGATCGACACGGTGACGAAGCCCGGTGCGTTCGCGGCCAGGACCAACGCCTCGGCTTCCGCTTTCGTCGCGCATAACGCGGCTTCCGAGTCCGGTCGCAGTGGCGCGTTCTCGTCGACGTCGACGAGCGGCTCGCCGGCCAGGAGAGCGGATTTGCAGCGGAACTCGGTCGAGCTTTCCGAGCTCGACGGTGAGGATCTGGTGCACTACGCGCCGGACAACAGCTTGAGCGGCTGGCTCGATCGATCGCTCAGCGCAGCCGGACTCCACCTGAACCCGGTGGTGACAACGTCGGTCACCTCCGCGGCACCCCAGCTCGCGGCGGCCGGACTGGGCATCGCGATAAGTCCGGTCAGTGCCGTCAGTGCGGGCTTTCCCGGCGTGGTCCGCTCCTTCTCGCCCCGGTGGGCCCGCCAACTGTTCGCGGTGACACCGGGAGAGCCCGACCCACTCGCGGCCCGCTTCATCGCCGATCTGCGTACTCGCGGGGTTCGGGTGCCCCGGGACGTGAAGAACCAACTCGAGCGCCGCGGCGTCTCGTAGTCCTACTGCTGGGCCGCCAGGGAGGCGAGGATCATCTCCCGCGCCGCCCGGACGGTAGCCGCGAAGGCGGCCGGATCCCGGCCGATACGTTCCGCGCCGGCGCGCATGACACCCGACAGCAACTCCACTGCGAGGTGCGGATCGCCGACGTCGCGGAATTCGCCGCGCGCCACCCCGTCCCGGACGACGTTCTCCACCTCGACCACGATGGCGTGGAACGGGTTGTCCGACCCCTTGGGCACCCCGGCGGCCGGCATGCGGGTACCCGGCCGGAACATCAATTGCATGGCCGGGTCCGTGAAGGCCTTGAGCACCTCCTGGATGATCTCCAGCATGCGCTGCGCTGCCGGCTCCGCGGAACGCGCGGCGATCGCGGTCACCCGCTCGACCGTGGGCCGGCCTCGGCGCTCGGTCAACGCCAGGATCAGGGCGCTCTTGTCGGTCGCATAGTTGTACAGGGTGTTGCGTGCGAGCCCGGCCCGGGCGGCGATGTGACCCATGTTGATCGACTCGTAGTCGCGTTCGAGCAGCAACTGCCGGATCGCCTCGGCGAGGTCGGCCCACACCAGTTCGTGGTGCTCCTCGAGGCTGGCTCCCCGGATACGTGGCATCCGATCATCCTCCTTCGACGGGGTCCCGTGCCCGCCGCGGGGGCGTGCCGCGTCCTGGCGGGCACGGAAGGTCGGTGACTACGCGGTGGCGTGCTTCGGGTAATGGCGCCGCAGGTTGGCGGCGAGGATGCGGTCGAGTGTGCGGTCGGACAGTATCCGGGTCAGGGGGATGATCATGGCGGCATCCCGGCCGGCGGTGTAGCGAGCACGCGGCCTACGGGTCGTCACGGCCTTCACGATGATCCGGGCGGCGGCATCGGCGGTCAGGCCCGATGCGGTGCCCGAGGCCATCAGGGCGTTGTTCGCCCGGACCAGACTGCCGTAGCGCTCGACCTGCTCCGGTGTCATCCGTGCGGCCAGGTCGTTCGCCGTGGCGACCCCGCGGGTGGCCATCTGCGTGCGGACACCACCGGGCTCGACCACCACCACGTGTACGCCCAGCGGCGCGACCTCCCGGCGCAAGGAGTCGCTGACCGCCTCCAGCGCGAACTTCGCACCGGCGTACGCGCCGTAGGTCGCCATGGCGGCCCGGCCGCCGATCGAGCTGATATTGATCACCCGGCCCCTGCTGCGCAACAGGGCCGGCAGGAGCGCCTGGGTGACGGCGATGTGGCCGAACAGGTTGACCTCGAACACCCACCGCCACTGCTCCATGGGCAGAGCCTCGACCGGCCCGTTCACCTGGATGCCGGCGTTGTTGACAACCGCATGCAACTCGCGAGGATCCGCGGCGACCCGGGCGGCGAGCGCGTCCACGTGCGCGGACTCGGTGATGTCGAGGATGACCGGTTCGACGCCGGCCGCCCGGATGGCGTCGCCATCACGATCGCGTCGCACGCCGGCCAGGACGTGGAATCCCCGGCGAGCCAGTTCGTGGGCGGCTGCCGCGCCCATGCCCGTGGATGCTCCGGTCACGACGACCAGCTTCTGCGTTTCGCCGCCCGTACCCGGGTTCGTTGCCTGCTTCGTCACGACGCCATGCTCCTTTATGCGACTACCTGTCGCAAACATTACGACACCATGTCGCGAAAAGCCAGCTACGGGCTGACGCCGCATGCTGGAGAGACTCCACCGGCTGCAGGACTGCTCCACGAGCCCGCCTGCGGGGGCTTGACTTTCGACGGGGACAATCAGGTGTCATGGCGGTCGATCAGACTGGAGATGCCCCTCGTCTGGATGGTGTCGCGCCAAGCCTCGACGTTACGTCCGAACCAGGAGGGCATCTCGCACGGGCCGGACACTGCGTCCCAGAAGTCGTCGAGCGTCTCTATCCGCTTGCCGCGTAGGTCAACAATGAGTTCCGTAGTCACCTGAGTGCCTCGTCGAAGTCGGGCTCGGTGGATTCAAATGCGCAGCATCCACGCCCGAACACTGGTCCTCCCACCACACGTAGGACCAGTTCGACGTGACGGTGATCCGGTCGGCCCATGGGAAGGCGGTCGCCGCCAGGGAGCGTACCGCGGTCACGAATGTGGTGAGCGTGGCGTCAAGACGCTTGCCGCGAATGTGGAGACCGCCTATTGAACTGTCACGGGTTCTCCCGCGAATCCGGTTCCGGCCCGTCTCTGGTGACTTTCAGTAGCCAATGAGCCCACGTCAGGACCGGCTCAGCTTGCAGTGGAAGGAGGGGCTGCCGCTGTGGTTGCGCCCTGCGCCAGTTGGAAGTGCCAAATGATCTGGCTCGGTGTTCCGTCCCAGGCGGCGCCGGCTGCCGCCGGGACGATGCCCAGCAGCGACCAAGGCCAGGCGTCCCACGGTCCTGTCGCTATCTCCCCGGGCATGCTCTCGCTGGTGTCGCCGGACATCCGAGGCTCCTCGCAACGCCGTGGTTGCAGGCCCAACGGCAAGGCGACGTGGAGATAGTCACTGGCCCGATGGCGGAACGCAGGCAGCAGCCCGGGATCGCCTTCGGCAGAACGTACTCGCGGCACCGACCCCAACGCCACGAGCTCGTGGTGCACGTCCGTGATCACCAGATGCCCACCAGGACGCAGGACCCGGGCGAACTCGGTGATCGCCGGGCCGACATCGGGAAGGTGGGTCAGCGCCAACGCACACACGATGACGTCGACGTGGTCGTCGGGTATGGGAAGCTCGTGCAAGTTGCCCTGCCGCAATTCGGCATTCGGAACGCGCGTACGAGCGTGAGCCAGCATTTCCGGGGAGCTGTCGACGCCGATGACCCGGTGGCCCTGTCTGGCGAGGTATTCGGTGTATCTGCCGGTGCCGCAAGCCGCGTCCAAGGCGACGCCGGGTGGCAGGGAGCCGAGGATCTCGTGCACGATGGGTTCTTCGATGCCGAACAGCCCGTTACCTGGTTGATCGTAGGTCGCGGACCACACCTTGTAGCCGTCCATGGTGTCGACCTGCGCTGCGGTGACTCCGTCACCGTTCAGCAACGGGCTGTCCAGGAGGCGCCGGACCTCGCTGATACGCGCTTCGATGAAGTCCCGGTCGTAGTCGCCGGCGAAGGCACGCAGCAACGCCACGCCCTCCAGCCCCAGCGTGTAGGCGAGCGGGTGCTGGTATGCCACCACGCGACCGTAGCGACGACATGCGGATCGGACTATCCAATTTCTCGCGGCTCAGCTCTGCGACTGGCAGCAAGGCCCGCAAGTCATGGAAGGGGCAGGTCTCGTAGATACCCGCCCCCGCCGCCGAGGCGAACCAACCTAGCCCTGGTCGATCAGCTCAGTCGATGTCGCGGGACAGCACCTCGTAGGCGGACTGCGGCAGTTCCGGCGCGTCCTTCGGAGCGGTGGGAGCGGCCGTCTCGCCGTACCCCGAGATCTTGATGACCAGCGGCTGCTCCGGCTCGTGGCCCTCGGCGGGCTCGGACGCCAGCTGGCTCGGCATCGTCACGGTGAACTCGGTGAGCCGCTCCTGCCCGTCCAGCACCGCCTGGTACGACATGGTCCTCGCCGCCGGGCCGTACAGGTAGGTGGGCTCGCTGAACAGCAGGTTCGCGTCCGGGTCGACCTTGGTGGCGTCGAGCGTCCCGGTAATCGTGTCGCCGGACCGCGCCGCCGTCGTCACCGCCGTGAGCAGCGCGCCCACCTTCGGCACGTCGTGTTCCCCGGCCTTCGGCAGCGGCGTCATGGCGTCCAGGCCGCTCTGCTCGTCGATCGCCGCCGCCGCCGTCAGCTTCTTCTCGTCGGCGCGCACCCACCGCTTGCCGTCCAGCAGCGCGTTCATTTTCTCGAAGTCCTTGAGCTGGGCCGCCGTGGCGCCGTGCTGCTTGTACAACGTCATGTACTGGTCGCGCAGCTCCGCGTTGCCGTACAGGAAGTACCGCAGGTAGAAGGCGTCGCCGACACGCATCACCGCGCGCTGCTCGTGCTGCAGCAGCACCCCGTCCGGCAGGTGGACGTCACCGCGCTGCAGATCCTGGAGCAGGTACGTCCCGGTCCGGCTGAACGAGTAATTGCCCGTCTTGAGCGCGTCCGCCGACTTCAGCAGCGCCTCCTTGGCGTCACCGGCCGGTGCGGTCTCGGCGGGGCTGGTGCCGGCTTTCGCGCAGCCGCCCACACCGAGTACGGCGGCGAGGGCAACGGCGAGCATTCTCGTGGTTGTCACCTCCCCAACATAAAGACCTTGATCAACCGCCTGCCGGGGCGCACCACTTCCACGCCGCCCACGGCCACGACCGGCTCTCCGCCGTCGTCCAGCGCGAGGTGATCGCCTGGCGCACCCAAGATCGTGGAGTCGATGCTTCCGTTGATCCAGTCGCCCGGGCGGATCCCGAAGCACCCATGTCGAGCGATGGTCAACGCTGTCCTGTATGTGGTCCGCAATGGCTGCTCGTGGCGTCAACTGCCGGTCGACTTCCCGCCCTGGCAGACCGTGTACTGGCCGTTTCAGCAATGGGAGAAACGCCAGGTCACCGAACGCATCAGTGGAGGAGTTACGCGAACAACTGCGCGTGGAGGAAGGGCGTGAGGCGCAGCCGTCGGCCGGCGTCATGGACCAGGGAATGCCTGGCTCCCGGCTCCGCGGCCGCCACCACTTCCTTGGCCGAGATCGGGTCCGCCTGGGCGGCCCCGACCGTCATCACTGCGGCCTAGCCGCACAGACGGAAGCGTCCCGCGCCACCTGATCGAACGTGACCGCTGGCGCCGTGGCCGGGTCGGGTGCCTGGTGCGGTATTCGCCGTCGGGAACTCGTTCGACGCGTTGATCACTTTGGCGAACGTCCGCTTCCCGGCCCCTGGCGGCTTCAGGCCGCGAGCGCGAAGGCGGCGTAGTGGTCGGCCCGGCGGCGGCCGTAGATGACGAACGTGTCGCGGATCGTCCGGACGATGCTCGACGTGGTGACGGTCGAACCCGCCACCCGGGCCTCGAGACGGACCGGCGCGGACTTGAGGTCGGTGATGCCGGCGGTCTTCGCCGCGACGAACAGCTCCAGGTCGAACGCGAACCGGCGCTCGCGCAGCCGCGGCAGGATCCCGGTGAGCACATCCCGGCGGATGATCTTGCAGCCGGTTTGGGTGTCCCGCACGTCCAGGCCGAACAGGGTCGTCACCAGCGTCGAGTAGCTGATCGACACGAGCTTGCGGAAGCCGCTGGCGGCGCTGACCGAGTCGGCGTGACGCTTGTCGGCGTACACCACCGCGTGCCCGCCGGCACGGGCGACCATCAGGTATTCCACCAGGTGCCGCGGGTCGATGTCGCCGTCGGCGTCGACGAAGCCGATCCAGGCGCCGTTCGCGGCGGCGAAACCCTGGTGCAGGGCCGCGCCCTTGCCCTGGTTGACCGGGTTGTCGATGACGGTGACCTCGGCCAGTCCGGCGAGCGTCGCCGCCGAGCCGTCGGTCGAGCCGTCCGACACGGCGATCACCTCGAACGCGACACCGGCGTCACGCAGGCACGCCACCAGCCGGTCGACGGTACGGCGCAGCGCCGCACCGGGGTTGTAGAACGGCACGACGACGCTCAACTCGACACCGGTACGGCGGGCGGCGGGGGCGGGGGCGACTGCGGTGGCGTTCATGCCCACTCAGATCGGGCGGCACCCTCAACGCAACCTCAAGCCGCTCTCAGGACCCGCGCAAGGATCCTCCGCATCGCCACGATCCCGAAGATCGGGGCGCGGCGCGGTTTCTGGCTCAGCCGGGAACAGCGGGGCCGGGAACGACGGACCCGGGTTCTGCGGCGGTGGACCGGATCGCGCGAACGACACGCACCGCGGCCACCACGAGGACGACGGTGGAGAGGATCCACAGCGGGTACGCGACCGGCCGGGTGGTCAGCACCCCTCCGACGACCGGAGAAGGTGGCGCCGCCACGGTGTCGTAGATCGCCGACAGCACCTTCAGCAGGACGGCCGCACCGAGCCAGCCGAGGGTGACCCTGTCCAGGGGCCGCATCAGCCGGGACCGGCGGAGCCACAGGACGACGGTGACGACGGTGACGAGCAGCGCCAGGGTCCACAGGAACGTGGCGACGCTGGTCGCGGCCACGCGGAATCCCAGCGCCCACCCGAACTCGTCCACGACACGGTCGAACAGTTCGTACGCCAGCGCGGCCACCCACACGTCGGGTTCGCCATGGGTGACGACGGTTATCCGGAACTCGTAGTGACCGATGGCCATGCACGTGCGGAACACGTCGGCGACCATCAGGATGCCCAGGGCCACGACCGCCGAACGAGCTGCCGGCCGGACCATCGCTGCACCGCCCATTCAGGTGATCCTGTCCAGTACGTACCGGGCGGCCTCGGCGACGAGCGTGTTGTCCGCCTCGCCCTCGCGGCCGGTTCGGCGCGACATGATGGACAGCACAAGGGGATCCGCCGACGCCGACTGCCATACGAGGGCGATGTCGTTCGCGGGGCCGTAGTCGCCGCCGGTGCCGGTCTTGTTGGCCACGGTCCACCCGCGCGGTATGACGGACCGGATCCGTTCCCTGCTGCTGGGCGTCTCGTCGGCACGTTCCAGCAGGTCACGCAGGTAGGCGCGGGCATTGCCGGGGAGCGCGTCGCCGACCATGATCTTCTGGTAATCCGTGCCGATGGCGCGCGGGGAGGTGGTGTCGCGCCGGTCTCCGGGGGTCCAGTCGCGCCAGAGCGCCGGTTCGGTCCGGGCGGCGAGCGTCACGGTGTCGTCGAGCGTCCGCAGATAGGCCGTCAGCTCGGCCGGACCACCGAGCCGGCGGAGCAGGAGATTGCCGGCCGTACCGTCGCTGAAGCGGATCGCGGCGTCACACAACTCGCCCAGGGTCATCCCGGTGGTGATCCGCTCCCGGGTCTTGCGGGAGTTCTGCCAGTTCGGTTCCACGTCGGCCCGGGTGAATCGCACGCGCTCGGTCAGCCCCGACAGGGGGGTGCCGTGCAGGACCGCGGCGGCGGCCAGGCCCTTGAACGCCGAACAGTAGGGGAACCGTTCATCCGCCCGGTGCGCGACGGTGGCCCCGGTGCCGGTCGCCACCGCATACACCCCGAGCCGTGCACCGAACCGGCGTTCGAGTTCAGCGAGCCGACTGTGACGTTCCTCCGGGCCGGGCACGGTGGCCGAGGGCGGCGCGAGGGCCGGGCCGGAGGTGCCCGGGCTCGGCTGACGTGCCGGCGTCGGCGGCTTCTCGTCCTCCCGGGTGCAGCCGGCCAGCAGAAGTGCCGCCGCCCCGATCACGGCCCGCCGGGTGATCGGCGGCGAGACCCGCGTCATCGTCCTCGGCCCTCGGCGCGCATCACCGGCTGGAATCGGGCCGGACGGCATCGACATTCCCCATCCATGATCACGCCGGACAATCTACCGAGCGAAAGCAAACGCGAACGGCGGCCACACGCGTACGAGACGGGGCCGGCACCGTCGCATTCAGCCGGCGGATGCGTATTCGTGAAGAACTCGTGAAGGTCTGAAGGGGGAAAAGGGCGGAGCGCGCCGTCCACGGCATTGTCCCCCTACTCTTCGGTCCGTCATCGGCCGCGCATTCACCTGACGGAGAGAACAGCGACATGGCGTCGATTCGCAGAATGGTCCCCGGCCGGGCGGGCCTGATTGTCCTCGCCGCGATGGCCGTGGCCGCGCACGGCTGCGGGCTGCTGCTGATCGTCGGCGCGCACGTGGTGCCCGGCTGGGCGCTGGGCGCCGCCCTGCTCGTCGCCGCACTGATCGCCGGACCCACCCGGCCCCCGTCCGGCCCGGCCGGGACCGCCGCGACGACCGGTTCACCCCGATGGATGTGGGCGCTGACGTCGCTGACGGTCGTGGGCTGTCTGGTGGGCGGGGCGGCGGACGTCTCCGCCTCGTACCATCTGCTGACGCCCGCCGGTCCGGGCGGCTGCCGGGCCGTAGTCCGGGAGACCGCGTTCCTCTTCGCCGGCAGCGGCGCCGTCTACACCGGTTACGTGGCCGGCCCGATCGGCGCCGCGTGGCGCGGCAGCTCGTGGACCGCGGACGACGGTTACCGGCCGATCGCCGACGGCACCTATGAACTGCGGTGGGGGCTCGGCGGCGGCGTCCTCATCGTGAGCGGCACGGACGGCGACCCGGTCTGGCCCGCGCTGCACGACGTCGACTGCGGCTGAGCCCGCCGGGGCATCACCCGAACCTCGTCCACCGCCCTTCGGAGACCACCTCGACGGCGCCGTCGACGACCGTGAGCGCCGTCTGTTCGTCGATGGCATAGGCCGGGGCCCCGAGGTCAGCGGCCCACCGCTCCGCGTCGGCGAGACTGTTCTCCGGAAAGGCGTCGAGGTGCGGGAAGATCGAGAAGTCGACGACCCCGAGGGTACGGTCGTCCGGTGCGGCCTCCCACTCGACGAAGGCCGCGCCGACCCGGGGCGTCATCACCATGCTTCCCGCGCTCACGCCCACCCACACCATGTCGGGCAGCGAAGGCAGCAGGTCGGCGAGCCCCGACTCGCGCATCCAGTGACACAGGTACGTGGCGTCGCCGCCGTCGACCAGCAGCACGTCGGCCTCCCGTACCCAGGGCACCCACCGCTCCGCGCCGATGGTGGGCAGCGCGAGCAGTTCCAGCAGCCCCACCGATTTCCAGCCCAGGCCGGACAGGGACGCCGAGCTCCGGCCGGCGAGGAAACGCCAGGCCGAGAATGGGGTGCACGCGGGATGCCCGTACTCCGCCGTGGGAATGCAGAGGGCGGTGGCCTCGCCGATCGGTTTACCGAGAAGCCGCACCAGCGCCGATTGGATGTTGGGGTTGGTGACGCCGCCGGACGTGAGCAAGAGCTTCAAGATTTCTCCCCATACGGCGCGGAAGGTGGCTTGCGGGCATCCATATCCGATCGATTCTCCGCACCCGCCGAAATCGCCGGCAACGTCACGGATCGATCTGCTGTTCATTCTCCCGACGAACCCTACCGCCGTGCAGCATGGTGGCCAGAACCGACAGGTCGGCGTCGCCGTGCCCGGACGAGACGGCCCGGGTGAGAAGCTCCCCCATCGGTTGCACCAGACCGTTGTCCAGGCCACGTTCCCGGCCGGCGTCGAGCAGGTTGGGGTAGGCGAGCGCCTGCATCCGTACCGTCGAGCCGGTCGCCGTGTGGTCGCCGGAGTCGATCGCCGAGGCCATCGCCGGCAGGGCGCCCGTCATCGCGGTCAGCCAGCCCCTGATCAGGGGCTCCACGCCGGCGACCGGGATGCCTTCGGCGCTGATCAGCGCGGCGGCGTGCAGAAAACCGCCGAACATGCCGTACATCGCGGTGAGCAGGGCCAGGTCGTGGACGGCGGCCCGGCCGGGATCCGCACCGGTGTACTCGACCCCACCGAACCGTTCCAGCAGTGCACGGTGCCGTTGCAGGGCGCCGGCGTCGCCGCTGTAGAAGACGAACGCGGCGGGGGTGCCGATCATCGACGGAACCGCCATGATGCCGCCGGCGAGGTAGGTCATCTGCCGACGGGCCGCCCAGTCGGCCAGTCCGCGGTCCTGCTCCGGCGTGCTGTTGGTGAGATTGACCAGGGTGCGGCCGGGCACTGCGACCAGGGTCTCGCGGACGGCCGCGTCGTCGGTCAGGCACACCACGGCGACCGGAGCCGCCCGCAGAGCCCCGGCAGCGGTCGTGGCGACCTCCGCGCCGCGCTCGGCCAGGGCGGCCGCCCGGTGGCCGGTACGGTTCCACACCGTGACCGTGTGACCGCCGTCCAGCAGCGCCCCGGCGAGCGCGGATCCCATGGCTCCCAGTCCGAGGACCGCGACGTCACTCACCGGACACCGCCACGGTACGGGCCAGGCGCGCGAAACTCGCCGCACCGTGACCGTCCTCGACCGGCCGGCGCGCCATCGCCAGGGCGGCGTCCAGGACGCGCGTGTCCAGGCGGTGCGCCCGGGCCGTACGCAGCACGTTGGTCATCCCGGCGGTAGCCGAACGCAGATCCGAGACGTCACCGTCGTAGCGGTCCGCGTCGATCCGGGCGGCGAAGTCGTCGATGATGCCGGGCAGGAGATCACTGATCCCGCGGGCATGGGGCGCCAGTTCGGCCGCGCTGATCCCTTCGGCGCGGGCCAGGGCGAACGCGTGCACGAGACCGCTCATCGCCGTCCAGAACAGGTCGAGCAGCGCGACGTCGTACGCCGCCGCCCGCCCCGGTTCGGTGCCGAGGTGGACCGCCGTCCCGCCGAACGCCCGCAGCGTGGGCAGATGTGCCCGGTACAGATCGTCGGGACCGCTGTAGAGGATCACCGCGCCGGGCCCGCCGATCGTTCCCGCCGGCGTCATGATCGCGCCGTCCAGGTAGCCGATGCCGTGGTCCGCCGCCCAGGCCGCGGTCTCCCGGGCCTCGGCGGGTGTGCCGGTGGTGAGGTTGACGAGGGTCCGTCCGCGCAGCGCCGCCGCGACCGGCGTGATGATGTCGCGCAGTGCCGCGTGGTCGATCACGCACGGCAGCACCAGGCGGCTCGCGGCGACCGCCTCGTGCACCGTGGTCGCGAGCCGGGCCCGGTCGGCGGTCAGGGCGGCGGCGCGGCTCGGGGAGCGGTTCCAGACGGTGGTGCGGTGCTGATGGCGCAGGAGTGTCCGGGCGAGCGCCTGACCCATCGGGCCGGCACCGAGCACCGTCACGTCGTCATGATGTGTGGTCACGCCGTCGATCGTGTCGCCGGCGCTGCGAATCGGACAAGTACCTACTATTTTGTCAGGTACTTACCTTAATCTCAGTATCGGAGCGTACGACGGTGAAGAAGCGCGAGTACAACTGTGGCCTGGACGCCGCCGTCGACGTCGTGGGCGGCAAGTGGAAGGCCCTGATCCTCTGGGCGCTGCACGCCGCACCACGGCGCTTCGGTGATCTGCACCGCAACGTGCAGGGCATCAGCGAGAAGATGCTGATCCAGCAGTTGCGCGAGATGGAGTCCTACGGCCTGGTGCACCGCGAGGTCTACCACCAGGTCCCGCCGAAGGTCGAGTACTCACTGACCGAGTTCGGGGTCTCGCTCAACACGGCTCTGATCCCGCTCGGCGAGTGGGGGGAGCGGCACAGGGCCACGATCGAGGCGATCCCCCGCGACTGACGCACGACCGGGCCGCTTCGGCGACGGCGGGAGGTTCCCCTTACCGAGGGTCGCCCGCATGGTCGCCACACAGTGGTCGCGGGCCGCGTCCACCCGGCTGCGGTCGTAGTGCTGTTCCAGATTCATCTCGGCGTCGGTCGTGCGCAACGGCTTCTGCCATGCCGCCTTCATCTGCTCGCCGACCTCGGCCTTGGCCTCGTTGGCGAGCAGCCGGTAGGCGGCGGCGACCGCGGGCGCCTCGATGTCCAGCAGCGCCTGATGGAACGCGAGCCGTGAATAGATCCGGCTCACCTCCTCGGTGAGCTGCTGACGCGCCTCCACGGTGCCGCTGCGGCGCCGGATCCGGTACGGCATCTCCGCGTAGTCCTCGATGACGCTGAGCGCCTCACCGAACGCCCGGGCCCGGCGTTCCCGCCGCGCCGACCGCTGGTTGAGCCCATACGTCAGCAGCGCGGTGAGCGCCGCACCGACGATCGCGATGACCGGCACGAGCACCGCGGTGGTCTGCACGGCCGTCCATCCCATACTGCGAATACCGCCTCGAACGTCAGATCCGCTGAAGAACGTCGATGATTCTCGCAGCAGCGTCCGGCTCCCATTGATCCGGGCCCGGCCCGAAGATCCGGTTGATGCGGTTCTGGCAGGGCAGCGCGGCGAACGCCGCCGGATCGTCCTGGCTGCTGCGCCGCAGCCACGCGACGGCGTCCCGGTGATCGGCCCCGGCGAGATAGACCCGGTCGGGGACGTTGAACAACAGACATTCGATGAGGTACGACGGAGCGGCGCCGTCGTCGATCAGACGCCGCTGTTCGGCGAGCCGCCGGGCACGTTTGGCCGCCCGGACCACCTGTTTGAAGCGACCGCCGGTGCGCAGGTCCTTGACGTCACCGTTGCGCCGGTGCTGCCGGGGGAAGTTGACGATCGGCCGGCCCTGCTGATCGCGGAAGAAGACGCCCTGCTCGTGATGCGCGGCGCCGGGCACCGGATACCACCGGTACTCGGTGGCGACGAGCACGTCGACCATCTCCCCGAAGAGCGAATCGGGATCGTCGACGTTGAGGCAGCGGCGTCCCATCCGGACGGTGCGCGTCTCCCCCAGCGCGGCGAGCACGTCGTCGCGGAACCGTTCCCAGCCGTACGGCAGCGGCATCGTCAGCATCAGGACCAGGTCGATGTCGGCGGTGTCGTCGAGGTGGGTGTCGTTCACCCGCGACCCCTGACCGAAGATCTCGTAGGCCCCCGGGTCGATCAGCGACGACCGGCGCAGGTCCTCGCGCAGCGCGTCCTCGGCCCAGGACAGCAGGAACTCGCCGGGCGACCGGGACGTGACCCGCGGGCCGTCCCCTGGTAGTCGCATCGAAACCGGACGAGACCGCATGGTCATGGCACAAGTATGCCTCGCCGGCCGGATGGCAGACTTCGGGCATGGCTACGAGTCTGCGGGTTCACCGCGGTGGCGAGGGCGGGCCGCTGCTGCTGTTGCTGCACGGGCTGGGCGCGACCGGCGACGTCTGGGCCGGCTGGTCGCAGCTGCTGGACCACAGCTGGCCGGGCCGCTGGATCGCACCGGACCTGCCGGGCCACGGCGGGTCGCCACCGCTGCCGGAGTACACCTTCGACTCCCTGGCCGAGGCGCTGACCCCGCTCCTGGCACCGGCCGACCGCCCCGTCGTGCTGGGCCATTCGCTCGGCGGGGTGGTCGCGCTGGCCCTGGCCGCCCGCACACCGGTGACCGCGGTGGTCGGGCTGGGCGTCAAGGTCGCCTGGACCGAGCAGGAGCTGGACCGCACGGCAGCGCTGGCGAAGCGTCCGGTGACCTGGTTCGGCTCGCGCGACGAGGCTGTCGACCGGCATCTGCGGGTGTCCGGCCTGGGCGGTCTGGTCACCGCCGACGACCCGGCGGCCACCCGGGGAGTACGCGAGGAGGACGGCCGTTGGCGTCTCGCGCTCGACCCGGGCGCGTTCGGAGTCGGCGCCCCGGACATGGCCGGCCTGCTGGCGCGCGCGAACACCGAGGTGCGCCTGGCCCGCGGTGAGCAGGATCCGATGAACACCGATGACCAGCTGAAACAGTACGGCGTTCCGGTGATCACCCTGCCCGGCCTGGGCCACAACGCCCACGTGCAGAGCCCCGCCGAATGCCTGCCCCTGCTGGGCACGCACCTCACCGGAGACGTTCCATCTCGTTGAGGATCGGCGCGAGCTCGCCCACGATTGCGGCGCGCCGCGGTCACGGCCGTGCGGGCTCGTGATCGGGGCAGGTGACCCGCAGCTCGGCGTCGCCGAAGGGGGCGTCGACGAAGTTGCAGTGGTGCGGGCGCTCGGGGTCGGGGTGGGCGCGGGGCACGAAGAACCGGCAGGTCAGGCACATCTGCGAGACGGGGATGGCCCGGCGGTCCTGTAGTTCGCGCATCAGGGTGGTCATGCCGCGCAGCATCGCGGCGAAGTCGGCGGGGGCGAGCGCCGCCACGGCGTCGCCGAGTCTCTCCGACTGGATGTTGAGGCGGCCGGCCTCGTCGTGGCCGGCCGGGGTGAGACCGAGCAGCATCACCCGTGCGTCGCCGAGGTCGCGGGTGGCCTCCAGTAGTTCCTTCTTGCGCAGTGCCTTCACCGCGTCGGAGACGGTGGGCGGCGTGGACGCCAGTGCCGTGACGATCTCACCCTGGCGGATCGGGCCGGCCCGGCCGTGCAGCAGCAGGATGATGTCGGCCTGGAGCGGGGACAGGTTGTGCGGCCCGGCGTTGCGCCACGCCTCCATCCGCACGGCCTGACCGAGCCGGGCCAGACCGACCAGGAGCTGGCCGGTCGGCGGCATTCCGGGCACTTCGGCCATGCGCGGGGTCCCCTCCTTCGTCAGGTCTTGATCAGGGCATCCCCGTTCATCGTACGTTCCTTGGCACTGGCAAGTAATCGTGGCGCGCCCCGGTCCGGGGCGCGCCACCGCTACGGTGTTGGCAGTGCCAACTACTTCGCGTACGAGGAGACGGCCGGGAAGTCCAGCGTCGTCTGGCCGACGGAGTTGAAGTAGTTGGTGAAGGTGTTGAGCGCGACCGCGGCGACGATCTCGCCGATCTCACCGTCGCCGTAACCGGCCCGGCGCACCGCGGCGAGGTCCTCGTCGGAGACGAACCCCTTGGTGGCGATGATCTGCCTGGCGAAGGTCAGCGCGGCCTCGACCTTGGGGTCGGAGGCGCGGGCGTCGCGGCCGGCGACCAGGTCGTCGTCGGAGACACCGGCCCTGGCGCCGAGCACCGTGTGGGCGGCCAGGCAGTAGTCGCACTCGTTCTGCACGGCGGCGACCAGGGCGATCTGCTCCTGCACCCCGGCCGGCAGCAGCCCCTTGGACAGGGCGCCGGAGAACTGGAGGTAGGCGTCGAGGACGGCGGGCGAGTTGGCCATGGCCCGCATCATGTTGGGCGTGACGCCGAGGGCGCGCTCGACCCGGCCGAGCAGGGTGCGCGCCTGACCCTCGGCGGTGGCGGGGTCGACAGTGGCGATACGAGACATCGGAACTTCCTCACTTGCGGGAACTTATTGGCAGTGCCAACTATATCGGCGGGCGGTGGAGGGTCAAGGGTGTTCCGGGTCTCACGTAGCCGTACCCCAGCCGGACTTTTGGTCTGTCAATGAAGAAGTTTTGTATTGCGTCATCGAAAGATCTGGACGTCTCGATCTAACTGCTCCAGGATGTTCACAACCTTGAATCACACCCGTAACCCGGGAGCGCAGATGAAACGTCTGTCCGTGGTCGTCCTTCTGATGTCCGCCGCCATCACCGCGACGCCGACGCCGGCGTTCGCGGTCGATCCACCACCCCAGGAGCCGGGGGTGACCCTCCGGACCTACGACATCGGGGTGCCGCTCAGCCGGGTCTGCGAACTCAAACCGGGGCAGACGCCCAACGTGGACAAACTGATGCCCACGATCGACTGGTCCACTGACGAGCAGTTCGGGCTCCAGTCCAACTTCGTCACGCACGCGGTCGCCAACCTGACCACCACCACGGCCGGCTCCTACACGTTCCGGCTCGTCAGTGACGACGGCTCGAAACTGTGGATCGGCGACCAGCTGGTCATCGACCACGACGGACTGCACGGCAACGTGCCGAAGGACGGCACCGTCGACCTGGCCGCGGGCCTGCACCCGCTGCGCGTCGAACACTTCGAGCGTGACGGCGGCCAGGAGCTGCGCCTGTCCTGGCGGCCGCCGGGCGCCGACGACTTCACGATTGTGCCGACCAGCGCCCTGAGCACCGACGCGGGCGTGGTCCGGGTGACCGCACCGGGCCGCAAGGAGTGCGTCGCCGGCACCGACACCCCCGGCGACGGGCTGCCGCTGACCGCGGTCAACCCCGGCTACACCCTCACCGACCTGCGCCCGCCGGGCTTCGAACCGCAGGTCACCGGCATCGCCTGGCGGCCGGACCGGAAGATGGTGATCAGCACCTGGGGCGGCACGGACGAGGTCGAGGGCAAGGTCTACCTCGTCGAGAACGTGACCGGGAAGACCGGCCCGGCCAGTGTCAGGTACAAGGAGATCGCCGGCGGGCTCAAGGAACCGATGGGCGTGGCCGTGGTCGACGGCATGGTCTACGTGTCCCAGAAACACGAGCTGACCGAGCTGCGCGACACCAACGGCGACCAGGTGCTCGACACCCGCCGTACGGTCGCGGTCTGGCCGTTCGGCGGCAACTTCCACGAGTTCGCGTTCGGGCTGCTCTACCGCAACGGCAACTTCCACCTCAACCTGTCCGTGTCGATCGACTACGGCGGCGCCACCACCGACCCGCAACCGGTCGGCGGGCGCGGCACGCACATCGTGGTCAACCGTAAGAGCGGCCAGGTGACCACGGTCGCCGGTGGCCTGCGTACCCCGAACGGCATCGGCTGGGGCCCGGACAACTCGATCTACGTCACCGACAACCAGGGCGGCTGGCTGCCCTCGTCGAAACTGATCAAGATCCAGGACAAGGCCTTCTACAACCACTACACCAACCCCGACGGTCCGTTCGACGCCCAGCCGGTGACCCGCCCGGTGCTATGGCTGCCGCAGAACCAGATCGGCAACTCCCCCAGCACGCCGGTGCTGCTCGACGCCGGTCCGTACCGGGGTCAACTCCTGATCGGTGACGTCACCTACGGCGGTCTCCAGCGCGCCGCCCTGGAGACGGTCAACGGCGTCGAGCAGGGCGCGGTCTTCCGGCACACGCAGGGCCTGGAGGCCGGCATCAACCGGGTGTCGGTCGGCCCGGACGGGGCGATCTACGTCGGCGGGCTCGGCGCGGACGGCAACTGGGGCCAGGAGGGCAAGCTGCGGTTCGGCCTGCAGAAGCTCACCCCGAACGGCACCGTCGTCTTCGACATGAAGGCGATGAGGGCCACGCCGGAGGGCTTCAAGATCGAGTACACCGAGCCGCTGTCCGACGCGACGATCGCGAAGCTGCCCACGGCGTACCAGCTGGAGCAGTGGCGGTATGCGGCGACCGCCCAGTACGGCGGCCCGGAGGTCGACACCGAGAAGCTGACGGTGACCGCCGCGAAGGTCTCCGCCGACCGCAGGACGGTCACGCTGACCGTCCCCGGCCTGCGCCGTGACCGTGTCGTGCACCTGCGCTCGCCGCGCCCGTTCGCGAACCGCGACGGCGAGACCCTGTGGAGCACCGAAGCCTGGTACACGATGAACGAGCTACCCGGCAAGAAGGTCCAGCAGGTGTTCTACGAGGCCGAGGAGGGCAACCGGGAGGGCGCCGCCGGTCTGGCCACCGACCACCGCGGCTACTCGGGCATCGGTTTCGCCGCCGGCTTCGGCGGGCTCAACGCCTCCACCACCATGCACGTCACCGTGGACAAGGCCGGCGACTACGCCGTCGGGCTGCGCTACTCCAACGGCCCCAACCCGTTCAGCGGCACCAAGACGGTCAGCCTGCACGTCAACAACCGCAAGATCAGACAGGTGGCGCTGCCGACCACGGTCACCTGGGACGAATGGGCGACCGCCACCGAGACCGTCAGCCTGCGCAAGGGGCTCAACACCATCCAGTACCGCGTCGACGCCCTCGACACCGGCCACGTCAACCTCGACCTGATCAGCGTCCGCGAACCCGGCCGGCGGATCACCCTCTTCAACGGCGCGAACCTCGACAACTGGCAGCACACCGACGGGCGCCGGCCCGAGTGGCCGCTGGTCACCGGCGGCGCGACCGAGGTCTGCTGCGGCGACCTGCGCACCAAGGAGGCGTACGGCGACTACCAACTGCACGTCGAGTTCAAGGTGCCGCTGCTGCCGCCCGACGTGACCGGGCAGAACCGCGGCAACAGCGGCGTCTACCAGCAGGAACGCTACGAGCTGCAGATCCTCGACTCGTTCGGGGACACCACCCTGGACAACAACGAGGCCGGTGCGATCTACACGGTCAAGGCACCGGACGTCAACGCCGCCACCGCGCCGGAGACCTGGCAGACGTACGACATCACGTTCCGCGCCGCCCGCTACGGCAGCGACGGCGCCAAGACCGAGAACGCGCGGATCACGGTCGTCTGGAACGGCCGTACCGTCCACCGGAACCTGGAGATCCCGGCCGGGACCGGCGGCAACATCCCCGAGGGCCCGTCCACCGGCGCGATCCGGCTCCAGGATCACGGCAACAAGGTCCAGTACCGCAACATCTGGATCGAACCGGTGATCTGACAGTTCCGCTGCGCCGACAGCGTCCGCGGCTGGTGGTGCCGGTCTCTCCGGCCGGCACCACCAGCCCGTACCGCGGCCTTGATGATCGTCACCTGCCCGCCTCGTCGGCGAGAACGGCCACCGCGGCGATCAACTGCGGTCCGTCCAGCAGGATGCGGTCGTTGTGGTCGGCGCCGTCCACCACGGCCAGGTGCACCAGGTTGGCGGCGGCGTCGGCCACCGACCGGCTCAGGGTGGGCGGAACCACCTGGTCGGCCGTGCCGTAGACGACCGCCGTCGGGGCCGTGACCCGCGAGATCAGCGACCGCACCGGGAAACGGTCGCGCAACAGCAGACCGACCGGGAGGTACGGGTAGTGGGTCCCACCGGCGGCGGGCAGGTCGGTGAACGGCGAGCGCAGCAGCAGCCCCGCCGGTGGGTGCCGGACCGCCAGGGCGGTGGCCACGGCGGCGCCCAGGCTCTCGCCGTAGTACACGATCGGGTGACCCAGCTCGGCCAGGTGGGCGTGGGCGGCGTCGGCGTCGGCGGCCAGACCCGCCTCCGAGGGGCTGCCCGGGTTGCCGCCGTAACCCCGGTAGTCCAGCAGCAGCACGGTCAGGCCCAGCGACGTCAGGGCGGTCGCCAGCGGCACCCGGCCCGCCCGGTTGCCCGCGTTCCCGGGCAGTACCAGCACGCAGACGCGCCGGTCGGGGGTACCGGCCGGAGGTGTGAACAGCCACGCGCCGACCCGCAGCCCGTCCGCGGCGGTCACGGTGATCTCGCGGGCGCCGGCCGCGGCCGGTGGCGTCGCACGGTCCGGGAAGTAGATCAGTCGGCGCTGTCCGGCCCAGGCGACGAGCAGGATCAGGATCAGAGCGACGAGTACGGCCAGAGCCCAGCGCACCACCACCCGCCTCATCCTGCCAGTGTGCGCCCCGGCCCCGGCGACGGGCCACGGCCCGTCCTCGGCGCAGGACCCCGGCCCCGACGGGCGGGACTTGTCGATCACCGTTACGGTCGTGACATGTCCGGCAGCGCTTTGATCATGTACGAGGCCAGCAACGACGGCGTCACCCTGCGTGCCGCGTTGGCCGGGGAACTCGACCTCGCCGACGCCGACCAGGTGCGCGACAACCTCGCGGCGGCCGCGCAGGCGTCCACCTACCAGTTCCTCCAGATCGACGTCTCCGACGTGACCCTGATCGACTCGTACGCCCTGGGTGCCCTGGTCAGCGTCCGCAACGCCTCCGCCGCGGCGGGGGTCGTGGTGACCCTGGTCAACCCTTCTCCCCCGGTGCTCAAGGCGATCCAGGTCACCGGCCTGGCCGAGGTGTTCGGCCTGGATTAACCGGGTGCGGGCCGGCGCGGCGGCACGTTACGGTGCCCCGGTGCGTACCAGTGCGGAGATCTATCACCGGGTGCGCTGGGACCCCCGCCTCGACCCGGCCCGGTTCGTGTTCGGCATCGACCGTCACCGGGCCGAGGCGGAGCTGGTGCCGCTGCCCGCGTTCGTTCCCGGCGGTGACATTCCGTGGCACCGGGTGCTGTTCATCGAGGCCGACGGCGAACGGGTGTGGGACCGTGCCACCGGTGTGGACCGCCTCGACACGTCGACGGCCGGCCGGGTCCGTGCCCCGCGCCTGCTGGGCGCCCCGTTCTTCACCGCCCGGACCCCGCACGCCTGGCACGACGTGGACGGCTGGGTCCCGGCGGTTCCGCAGCCGGCCGAACCGCCGGTCACCATCCTGCGGGTGCTCACCTGGAACACCCTGTGGGACCGCTACGACGCCGACCTGATCCACACCGCCCGGCGGCGGCCGTTGCTGCTCGCCGAGCTGGAACACGCCGACGCCGACGTGATCGCCCTCCAGGAGGTCGAACGTGACCTGCTGAACCGGCTGCTCACGGCGGCCTGGGTGCGCGAGCGTTACACCCTGTGCACCGATCCGGCCGGGACGGACGTCGACGACAGCGGTGTGCTGCTGCTCAGCCGGGTTCCGGTGCTGGAGTCGGCGCGGCACGTGCTGGGGCCGTACAAGCAGGTCACCGCGATCACCGTGGCCGGGCCGGTGGTGGTCGCCGCCGTCCATCTCACCAGCGATCACACCGCCGACGGCCCGCACCGGCGCACCACCGAACTCGCGGCACTGACCGGCGGCCTGGCCGGGCTGGACGTGCCGGTCGTGGTGGCCGGTGACGTCAACGACGGCGGCGACACCCCGGCCCGGCGGCTGGGGCTGCGTGACGCGTGGACCGAGGCGCACGGGCGCGAGGACCGGACCGCCACGTTCGATCCGGCCCGCAATCCGCTCGCGGCGATCGGCTCGCCGACCGGCCGGGCGTCCCGCCTGGACCGGGTGCTGCTGCGCGGGGTGGACCTGACGGTGCGTGCCGCGCGGCTGGCCGGTGACGTGCCGCGCGACGGGCTGTTGGCCTCCGATCACTTCGGGGTGCTCGTCGACCTGGCGGTCGGTGCGGCCCCGGCGGCGACCGGCGCGCAACCGACGGCCCGGACGGCGGTCGCGTGGCTGCCGCCGCGGCGTCTGTGGCCGCCGGTCCAGGACGTCCGCCGGGTGCTGGATCCCCGGTTCGAGAGATGGCCGCCGCACGTCAGCGTGCTGTTCGGCTTCCTGCCGGAAGCCGAGTTCGAGGATGCCGCGCCACACCTGGCAGCCGCGGCCGCCGAGGTCTCCCCGTTCGAGGCGACCCTTGCCGGGGTACGCACGTTCGCGCACCAGGACGACACCACCGTCTGGCTCGACCCGGCCGCCGCGGATCCGGCACCGTGGGCAGGCCTGCACGCGGCGTTGCGACGCCGGTTCCCGCAGTGCCGCGACCGCGCCGAGGGCTGGACGCCCCACCTGACGCTCGGCCGGACCACCGGACCCGTCACCACCCGGCTGCCACCGGCGACGGCCCGGGTGGACCGGCTGGTGCTGCTGTCACGCCGCGCCGACGAACCGATGCACCCCCGCGCGGAAGTGTTGCTGGGCACCGGTGAACTGCGCTGGCTGCCCGATCCGTCCCCGGCGGACACTGCCGCAGCGCCCGGTCCGGCCACCGCGGCCGGATCGCCCGACCCGGCCACCGGGGTGCTCGGGATTCTGCGGGCGGCCCTGCCGGAGGGGATCGTGCATCTCGCCGGGTCGCGGCGGATCGGCTGCGATCTGCCCGGTGCCGACCTCGACCTGGTGGCGGTGTTCCCGGGTGAGCCGGACCTCGACGACCTGCGCCGGCGGGTCACCGGCGCGGTCGGTGCGGGGTGGTCGGTGCGACCCGTGGGCGGCGCCCGCGTGCCGGGCCTGCGCTTGCACGGTGACGGTCTGGCCGTGGATCTGGTCACCGTCGGCTCCGGCGGGCTGCCGGTGGACGAAGCCGTGGCCCGGCGCGCGGAACTCGGCGAACCGTCAGCCGTCGCGTTGAGTGCGGTGTCCGATGCCGAAGCCGTCCTCGCCGCGACCGCCGATGTTCCCGGGTTCGCCGGGCTGGCCCGTGCGGTGAAGGCGTGGGCACGGGCGCGGGGACTGGACTCGGCGCCGTTCGGCGGGCTCCCCGGGATGGCGTGGACGGTGCTGGCCGCCCGGACCGCCCGGGACGCCGCCGGCCTGCCCCCGGCCGAGCTGCTGCGGCATTTCTTCGGCACGTGGGCGGCGTGGGACTGGACCGGGCCGGTCACCCTCACCGGCGCCGCCACGGCGCTGACGGAGGCGTACCCGATGGCGGTCCTGACCCCTTCCTCGCCGGTCCGGACCTGTACCGGGCAGGTCGATGCGGGGTTCGCCGATCTGGTCACTCAGGAGCTGTACCAGTCGTGGGAGGGCCGGCCGGCGATGCCGCCGCACCGCCGGCACCGGGCCTGGGCGGTGCTGACCGTCGAGCCGGTGGCCGGGGAGCCGTTCGAGGAGACCGTCGGCCGGTTCCGCGGCCGGGTACGGGCCCTGCTGACCGTCCTCGACGAGGCCGGCGTCACCGACGCGCACGCGTGGCCGCGCCCGTTCACCACCGGCCCGGCGATCCGTGAGTACGCCGTCGGTCTCGGCCGCCGCCCACCCGGCGCCACCACCCTGGCCACCCTGCTGTCCGCCTGGCTCGCCACCCTGCCCGGCGTCCACGCCGACCACGTTCCCGGCGCGGCGGTGCCGACCCTGCACTGACCGGGTGCCGCCGATGACGTCTCCGGACCGCCGGGCGGTCGTCATCAGCGGTCGAACGGGATGGTCTGCAGACCGGAGCGGCCGCTCTCGTCCGGCGGGACCAGGCCGTCGTCGCCGACGCGCAGGTCGCCGTCCGGGCCGCGGAGGTTGATCTGGCCGGAGTCGCCGGCCGGGACGACCTCCCACGTCTGGGTGGGGTCGCCGTCGCGGCACGGTTGCAGGGCCAGCGGCACGCCGGAGGTGTCGGTCACGCACCACCCCGGCCGGGCCACCGGCACGATGATCACCCGGTCGCGGGCGGTGACCGGGGCCGGGACCAGCGACATTCCGGTGGAGGCGTCCCGGGCCGCTCCGGTGAAGTCGACGACGTCGCCGGGGCCCACGGCCATCCACCGGTCGACGGCGTCGTCGGCCACGTCGATCAGGACGCCGGTGTCCAGGTCGACGCCGAGCTCACGCAGCCGGGAGACGTCGGACGTCACGGTCCGGGTGCGCGACGGGGCGGCGGACGGCCGCGGCACCGATGCCGACGGGGTCGGTGACGCGGCCGGTGGCAGCGGCGGGCCGGATTCCCCACCTCGGGTGAAGGCGGTGCCGAGGCCCGCGGCGGTGATCAGGACGGCGGCGAACGCGGCGCCGGCGGCCCGGTTGCGGCGGCGGCGGTCACCGCGGCGGCGGATCTCCGCGGCGGGTGCGAGGCCCGCGGTGTGCTGAAGGAGTTCGGCGTACGAGTCCAGGCCCTGCTGGAGGCGATCGTCAGACATCGCGGTGCTCCCGGCCCGTTTCGAGGGCGTCACTGTCGGAGAGGTGGGCGGCCAGTGCCCGGCGGCCGCGGGCCAGCCAGGTGGTGACCGTACCGGCCGGGATGCCGGTCTCCTGGTGGATCTCGGCCACGCTCAGCCCGGCGATGTGGTGCAGGACGATCACCCGGCGCTGGTCGGCGGGGATCCGGCGCAGCGCCGCGACGATCGCCACATGATCCGGGTTGAGGGGCTCGGCATTGTGGTCGAGGGTGTCGCGGCGGTGGGCCTGGAGCCGGTTGACGGCCTTGCGCCAGGTGCTGACGGCCTGGCGGTAGGCGACCTGGCGTACCCAGGCCTCCGGGTTCTCGTAGGTGCTGATCTTCGGCCATCGGTTCCAGGCGCGCAGGTACGCCTCGGAGACGGCGTCCTCGGCCTCGGCCCGGCTGCCGACCATCATGGCGATCTGGGCGAGGACACGACGGGAGGACATCGCGTAGAAGGTGTCGAAGTCCTCCGTGTCGCGCAAGGGTGGCTCCGGCTCAGTCGGCGTACAGGATGGTCTGGAGTCCGGTGCGGCCCCGACCACCGGTGGTGATCTTGCCATTGTCGACGCGGATCACACCGTACATCCCGTGCAGTTCGAATTGCCCGGAATCACCGGCCGGGACGATCGTGAAGATCTGCTGCCTGCGGCCGGCCCGGCAGTTCTCCAGCTTCAGCGGGGCGCCGCGGGTGTCGGCGACGCAGTAGCCGGGGCCGAGGTCCTCGTTGTAGAACGGCGGCTTGATGAGCACGCTGTTCCGGGCCGCGACCGGGGCCGGGGCCAGGAACATCATCGTGCCGTCGGTGCGTGCCGTTCCGGTGAAGTCGACACCGCTCGCGCTGACGTCGAGCCACCGGTCGGCACCGTCGTCGGCGACGTCGATCAGGACGCTCTTCTGTACGTCGATGCCGAGCCTTTTGAGCCGGCTCAGATCCGAGACCGGCGCCTTGGTGGCGGCCGGTTTCGCGCCCTTGGCCGTGGTCGTCGTCGCAGGCGGCGTGGTGGCCGCAGGCTTCGTGGTGGGCGCAGCGGTGGCGGCGGCCGGCCGCATGGGTGCCGGGTTGCTGCCGGCGCAGCCCGCGAGGGTGGCGGCGCTCAGAACCGCGACGGCTCCGAAGACGAGGGAACGCATAGGGGTACTCCTTGTGAACGTGGGGCGTGTCCGGAAATCGCCATGGACACGTCCCACCCGCACACCTGATTTCACGATCCGGATAACGAAACGGTCACTGAAGCGGAGGCCGCGCGTGGGCACGTCCGGCACGGCGATCCGCGGGAACGACCTCCCGGCCCGTTGAACCGGAGGCCGGGGCGCAACCGTAGAACCGGAAAGAAGCTCAGGTGTGCGGAAGGACGGTCCCGATCGTGGCGCCGGTGTACTCGAACAATCCGGCAACACTGGAGCGGCGGAGCGGGATCCCACGGCACCGTGCCGCCGGCCTCCAGTCCCCCGGCGGCGACGAGGCGCAGCCGTGGCCGGGAGCCCGGCCGAACATGTACGACACCGACTGGTCACCGCGCCGCCGCCGCCGCAAGGGCCGCCGCCGGGCCCGGGGGCCGGGTCGCACCGTGTCGGTCCTGATGGCGATGAGCGCGGTCACCGCCGCCGCCGTGGCCGGGGTCGCCGGTGTCGACCTCACCCGCCAGTCGGCCACCACGCCCGTCACCGTCGACGCCGCACTGCCGCCGAGAGCCAGCGCTCCGGCGCCCGCCACGCGGGGCAGGGTGCGCGTCGCGCCGGTGCCCTCCGCGTCGGCCACGGCACGCTCCGCCGCGCCGAAGGTGGCCCGGCCCCCACGACCGGTGGCCGGGCTCGACCAGACGCAGATGAACAACGCCGCGGTGATCGTGCAGGTGGCGCAGAAGCTGGGCCTGCCCCGCCGGGCGATGCTGGTGGCCGTGATGACCGGGATGCAGGAGTCCAGCCTGCGCAACCTGGCCAACACGACCGTCCCGGCGTCACTCGACCGGCCCAACGAGGGCGACGGTGCCGACTTCGACTCCCTCGGCGTCTTCCAGCAGCGCCCGAGTCAGGGCTGGGGCACCGTGACGCAGCTGATGAATCCGCGTTACGCCGCGAACGCCTTCTACGAGCGGCTGGTCGAGGTCGCCGACTGGGAGTCCCGCAGCCTCGGTGACGCGGCACAGGCCGTACAGCGGTCGGCCGTGCCGGACGCCTACGCCAAACACGAGGACCTCGCCGTCACGGTCGTCGACGCCCTGTTGTGACCGGTGGCCGTACCGGCCGCGTCGTGGTGGTGGCCCGGAACGAGTACCGGTGCCGCCGGGACCCGCCCGAAGGGGCCCCGGACTTTGATGATTGCCGACGACCGGCAGCGAACCCGGCTCTTCTATGCCAGCCGCGGCCCTGCCGGAGGCGGTCCGCGACGGCGACCATGGAAACACAACGTGACGGCCACCAGGGCGAAGCTCATTCAGCTTCGGCCCTTTCTTGTTTCTCGAGAAGGAAGCGCATCCCACCATGAGCACCGACATCCACAGCAGCGGCACCGACCAGCGATGGCTCACCACACAGCGCGCCACCCTGGAGATCCTGCCGCACGCGCGGTTCTGCATGCCCTGTCAGAGCAGCCACAAGAGCTGACGGGTCCGCATCCGCCCGGGCCTGGAGCGGTCCGCCGACGGCCCGGTTCCACCATCCCGCGAGAGAAGGGACAGGCATGTGACCACCACCGTGCATGACTCGATCGAGGCCGGTGCCGTCGTCTCCCTACCGCTGCTGCGCGACATGCTGGAAGAACGGTTCGCCATCCATACCCGTCAACTGACCGAACTGGTCGTGTGCGGGGTGTTGCCCCACCATGGCGGTCATGATCCGCGCACACTGGCTGCCCTGACGGAGACGTCGCGGCAGGCGGTCGCCGATACCGCCCATGCGTTGCAGCGCATGTCGCAAGGAACCTATGGCCTCTGTCTGGGCTGTCACCGGGCCATTCCGTGGGGGCGGTTGCGTGAGTTGCCGGAGGCGGAGTTCTGCGTCCCCTGCGACCGCGCCCGACCGCTGCCCTGAGAGCACGCCCGGGCACCCCGGCACCGCCCGCCGCGGCGACAGTTCGGCACCTACGTCACTGAGGAGGATCCCCGATGAACGCTCCCGTGGTCGTCGGCTTCGACGGATCGGCAACCGCCCGCTCCGCCGTCCACTACGGCGCCCGCGAGGCGAAGCGCCGCGGCTGTGCTCTACAGATCACGCATGCGCTCGGCCTGCCGGTGATCCTGCCGCCGTTTCACGCACCCTACGATCTACACGACCAGGGGCCACGCGCGGCGATGCTGGACCTGCTGGCAAAGGCGGCGCACGAGGTCCAACAGGAGCACGCCGACCTGTCGGTGACGACTCACCTGCTCGACGGGGCGGCGAGCGCGATCCTGCTCGGCGCCTCCCGCTCCGCTCAGCTGCTCGTCGTCGGGCATCGCGGCGCAGGCGGGTTCGCCGGGCTCCTGGCCGGATCGGTCTCCACCCAGGTCGCGGGTCACGCCCACTGCCCGGTCCTCATCGTGCGCGGCGACGACCACCTGTCCGACGACGGGCCGATCGTGGTCGGCACCGATGGCTCCGCGGGGTCCCGCGCCGCCGCGGAGGCCGCGTTCACGCAAGCCCGGCTCCGCGCCGCCGAGTTGATCCTCGCCTACCACTCGGCACGCCGTAGTTCCGCCGGTGCGATCGCCACCAGCACCCTGCCGTTCTGGACCACCGTCGGTGATTCTGCGGCGGGCACGCACGGCATCAGCGCGCGATACCCGACTGTCGAATACCGTACCGAGGTCGTCTCGGGTGAGTCACCCGCCGCGGCGCTGATGGCCTTCAGCGGGCGCATCACGGCCGATCTCCTGGTCGTCGGCTCCCGCGGCCTGGGCGGCTTCAGCGGACTGGTGATGGGCTCGACGTCCCGGAGCCTGATCGAACACGCGCCCTGCCCTGTGATGGTGGTCCCGTCACCGGGCCACGATCGGCGAGGATGAACCATCCGGTGGGGCGAACGGGAGAGCACACGTGAACGACGACGGCGCACGCCGACCACCGCGGCCGGCGAGAGGCGGCGGGCGACGGACGACGGGCGACGGCGACGGGCAGTGGCTCGCCGACGTCGCCGCCGGCGCGGCCCGGGACGCGGGCAACGTGCCGGTGGCGCTGCTCGGCGACTATCTGCCGCTGCTGGCCGACGCCGCCATCGCCGGCCGCAAACCTGAGCGCGCCGAACTCGACGCCGTCGAGGCACTCGGTCGCAGAGCGGCGGAACAGGGCATCTCAGCCGGCCGGGTGGTGCAGCTCTACCTGTCCGCCGCCCGCCGACTGTGGCAGGACCTGCCGGAGGTGGTGCGCAGCCGCGACCGTGAGGCGGTCCGCGCCGCCGCGGCCGCGGTGTTGCAGGTGGTCGACGACGCGGTCGCCACCCTGGCCGAGGGCTACGCCGTCGCCCGCCGCGACCTGGTCCGCCGCGAAGAGACGCTACGCCGCGAACTCATCGACGACCTGCTGCGCGGCGACTCCGATCTCGGTGCCCTGGTCGGCCGTGCGGAGCCGTTCGGTCTCGACCTCGCCCGCGTGCACCAGGTCGCGCTGGCCGCGCCGAGCCGGCGGCTGCCCGACACCGATGCCGCGATCACCGCCCTGGAGGCGGTCATCTTCGACCGGCTCGGCGACCGCGACGTGCTCGTCGCCACCAAGGACGGACTGCTGGTCGTCCTGGCCCCCGCCGACGCGACCGCCCCCGACGGCACACCGGGCCGTCACGACACCCCCGACGACCTCGGCCGGCTGATGCACGATCAGCTCCGGCGCCTACCGCGTGGGCGGCCCTGGCGCATCGCCGTCGGCCGGCCGCACCCGGGCCTGTACGGCATCGCCCGCTCGTACGAGGAAGCCCGCGAAGCGCTGACCATGGCGAGCCGGCTGCGCGTGTCCACGCCGGTCGTCAACGCTCGCGACCTGCTCATCTACCGCGTCCTGCTCCGCGACCAGCCCGCCATCGTCGAACTCGTGCACGCCGTGCTTCACCCGCTGACCCAGGCACGCGGTGGTGCCGAACCGCTCCTTGCCACCCTCCAGGCCTACTTCGACACCGGCGGCGTCGCCACCGAGACCGCGAAACGCATCCCCGTCTCCGTACGAGCCGTCACCTACCGGCTCGCACGCATCCGCGTCCTCACCGGTTACGATCCGGCCGACCCGGCTCACCGGTTCACCCTGCAAGCAGCCGTACTCGGCGCCCGCGCCCTCGACTGGCCCGAACAGCCGCTGCCCGCAGCAGGCTGACCGGTACCACGACTTCGGCCCGCAGGAGGATTCCGGTATGCCCGAGGACACCGCGCTCGATCAGCTACGCCGTTGGCAGGAGTCCGGCGGGCGATGGAGCGTCCTGGCACGTGGCACCGGCACGGTGACGATCGCGCTGCTGACCTGCGACACCGGCGAGGAGGTCGACCGCATGTCGAGCGGCAGCCCGGCGCTGCTCGCGTACCTCGGCGAGCGCGACAGCAGCGAGGACGACCTGCCGGCCGCGGCCAGCCCGGTCCAGCGGCCGATGCCCGTCGTACGGGACCGCGACACCACCGGCAGGCCCCGCAACGCGCGGCCCCGCGACGCCCTCGGCCGTCCCCTGCCGTCGGGAGCCCCGGGCATCCCCACCATGCCGGACGATCTCGACCTCACACCCGCGGACGCACTCCTTCAGGCACAACGACTGCTGGACGACGGTCTGCCGTTCCACGCCCACGAAGTCCTCGAAGCGGCCTGGAAGGCAGCGCCCGCCGACGAACGTGAACTGTGGCGCGGCCTTGCTCAACTGGCCGTCGGACTCACCCATGCGCACCGGGGCAACACCACCGGCGCCCAACGGCTGCTGCTGCGCTCGGCGGAGCGGATCGGTTCGTACGGACACCGGGCCCCCCACGGCATCGCGGCGGGCCGGTTGAGCACCTGGGCGCGCACGGAAGCCGCACGACTCGGCGGCGGCGACCCGGCCGGTGACGTCCCGATGCCGCGGCTCACCACCTGACCGGCCCGGCAGCCCGCAGCCGTCAGAGGATGCGGGGCAGTGGGGGCAGCGCCGGACGGTCGAGCCACTCCGAGAACAACTCGTCCAGGGAACCGGTCGTGTAGCGGGCGGCATGTTCGCGGAACTGGGCCGTCGTCACGGTCCGGTGCCGATGTTCGGCGACCCACGAACGCAGCAGCGAGAAGAACACCTGCTCACCGAGCTTCGCGCGCAGTGCGTGCAGGGTCAGCGCGCCACGCTTGTAGACGAGCGGGTCGAACATCCGGTCGACGCCGGGGTCGGCGACCACCACGTCGGCCGGGTAGGTGGAGAGCCAGGCGTGCCATCGGGCGGCGTGGGCGTTGGTGGACGGGCCACCGGAGGCACCGGACCACAACCATTCGGCGTACGTGGCGAAGCCCTCGTTGAGCCAGATGTGGCGCCAGTCGGCGACCGTGAGACTGTTGCCGAACCACTGATGGGCCAGTTCGTGCGCGGCCAGCCGCTCGTGGGTGCGCCGCCCGTCGAGGTGGTTGCGGCCGAACACGGCCATGCCCTGCGCCTCGACCGGGTCGTCCAGGTCGTCGTCGGCCACGACCACCACGTACTCCCGGAACGGGTACGGCCCGAACAGCCGCTGCATGGCCGCCATGATCTCGCCGTGCCGGCCGAAGTCGTGCCGGAGGACACCACGCAGCCGGGGGGTGATCGCGGCCCGCTGCGGCACCGGCCCGGACGCCAGCTCCACCATCTCGTAACGGCCGATCTGGACACTCATCAGGTACGGGGAGGTCGGCTCCTCACGCTCGTACACCCAGGTGGTGGTGCCGGCCCCCCGCCGCCGGGACACCAGGTCACCGGTGACCAGCACGGTGTACGCCGATGCCACGGTCAACGTGACCAGGAAGGACGCCTTGTCGTCGGGCCGGTCGTTGCACGGGAACCAGGACGGCGACCCGTTGGGCTGGCTGGCCACCAGCACCCCGTCGCTCAGTTCGTCCCAGCCGATCTCACCCCACCGGCCGGACACCGGGCCGGGCTTGCCGGCGTACCGGATCTCGGTCTTGAACGTCGCCCCGTAGCCGATCGGCCGCTCCGGTTTGATCCGCAGCTTGCCCGCCCGATGGTCGAACTTCGCCGGCCGTCCGTCCACCCGCACGTCCCGGACACTGAGCCGGGCGAGGTCGAGGCTGAACCGCGACAGCGGCTGGACAGCCCGCGCGGTGACGACCGCCCGGCCGGTCAGCCGGTTCGACACCACCCGGTAGTCCAGGTCGAGGTCGTAGTGCAGCACCCGGTAGCCGCCGTTGCCGTGTTCCGGCAGGTACGGATCGGTGGAACGCTCGGCGCCCGGGGTGGCGTCGAGCGGGATGCCCGGTGGGGTCATACCCGGCGAGAGACCGTCGCCGGCCAGGTCGCGACCGGGTTGCCCAGCCAGCGGCTGTCGTCGGGCACCGCGTCACCGCGGGTGACGAGCGAGCCGGGGCCCACGGTGGTACGGGCGCCGATGCTGGCGCCGGGCAGCACGATCCCGTGCGGGCCGAGCGTCGCGCCCGCGCCCAGGGTGACCTCATCCATGCTCATGATCCGATCATGGAACAGATGGGTCTGAACAACACACCCCCGGTTGACGGTCGCGCCGTCACCGAGACGGACGAGATCGAACTCGGGCAGCCAGAGCGTCTCCAGCCACACACCGCGGCCGATGCGCACCCCGAGCGTACGCAGCCACCAGGTCAGCAGCGGGGTACCGGACGCGAACCGGAACAGCCACGGCGCGGCGAGCACCTCCACGAACGTGTCGGCCAGCTCGTTGCGCCACACGAACGACGTCCACAGCGCCCGCTCACCGGCCCGGAACCGGCCGACCAGCAGCCACTTCGCGGCGGTGGCGAGCAGCGCCCCGGTGATCCCGGCGGCGAACAGCACCGGCCCGGCGGCGAGCACGGCCGCCCACCCGCCGGCGGTACGCCACACGAAGGTCAGGGCGGCCAGCACCAGGACCGCCAGCGCACCGGCGCAGATCACCGGCACGATCCGGCACAGCTCGACGGCGGCCCGCGCCACCTTCAGGCGCAGCGGCGGTTCGAAGGTACGGCCGGCGTCGGCGGTCTCCACGATCCGGCGCAGCGGCATCGGCGGGGCACCCAGCCACGACGAACCCTTCTTGGCCTTGTGCGGCGCCGACGACAGCACCCCGACCAGGCCGCGTTTGGGCACCGACCGGCCGGGCGCGGCCATCCCGGAGTTACCGAGGAACGCCTGCTTGCCGATCCGGGCCGGAGCGACCCGCAGCCAGCCGTGGTCGAGTTCGTAGGTGGCGACCATCGTGTCGTCGGCCAGGAACGCGTGGTCGTCGACGGTCGTCATCGCCGGGACCGCGAGCACCGTGGAGATCTCCACCCCGCGCCCGACCCTGGCACCGAGCAGCCGCAGCCAGACCGGCGTGAACAGGCTGGAGTAGATCGGGAACAGCGCCACCCGGGCCATGCCCATCAGGTGCTCGGTCGTCCACACCTGCCACGCCACCCGCCCCTGGACGGGGTGGAACCCGGTGCGCAGGCCGATGCTGAGCAGCCGCACGAACACCAGAACAAGAAGGGCATAACCGAGGAGGTACGCGACCACGGCGCCCGGAACGGCGATCAGCAGCGCCGTCGTCGACGGGTGGACGGACGCCCAGCCGAGCAGCGCCAGCGCCGGCAGCGCGGACGCGACCGGAAGCAGGCCCAGCAGCTGCGCCGTCAGGCTGTAGGCGGCCACCCACGAGCGGGCGCCCAGCCGGGACCGGTCCGGACGGTGCGCCGGCCACGTCGTGGCACCCTTACCGGTGACCGGGACGGCCGGGGAACCGGCCCAGCGCTGGTTCGCCGGCACGGCCCCGGTGACGGTCGACCCGGCGGCGATCTTCGCACCCTTGCCGACCCGTGCACCGGGCATCAGCGTGCTGCGCGCACCGACCCGGCCGCCCGCACCGACCCGGACCGCGCCGACCCGCACCACGTCGCCGTCGACCCAGTAGCCGGACAGGTCGACCTCCGGCTCGATGGCCGCACCCCGGCCGAGGCGCAGCAGCCCGGTGACCGGCGGCGCCGAGTGCAGGTCGACGTCGCGGCCGATACGGGCACCGAGCAGTTTCGCGTACGTGGTCATCCAGCCCGCCCCGCCGATGCCGGTCGCACCGGTCACCTCGGCGAACCGTTCGGCCGCCCACAACCGCAGGTGCACGCCGCCACCCCGCGGGTACTCCCCCGGGCCGACCCCGCGCAGCAGCAGCCGGGCCACGCCGGCGGCCATGACGACCCGTCCCGGTGGGCTGAACAACGGCAGCCACGCCGCCACGATCCACCACCAGGAGACCGCCGGCGCCAGCGACACGACCTTGCCCAGCGCGGCCAGCACGGTGAGCCAGCGCAGCCCGACGAGCGCCAGCATCGGCAGCATCAGCAACAGTTGCAGGAATCCGGCGCGGCGGGGCGTGGGCCGTACGTCGCGGCGGACCGTCGTCTCGGTGTCGAGACCGTCGAGGATCGCGGCCATCTCGGCCAGCCGCGGGTTCTGGTAGACGTCGGCCACCGACACCCGCGGATGGGTCCGCCGGATCCAGCCCACCAGCTGCGCCGCGTTCAGACTGCTGCCACCGCTGCTGAAGAAGTCGGCACCGGCCTCGGCCGGGCGGACCCCGAGGATCTCCTCCCAGCCGCCGGCCAGCCACTCCTGCGCCGGGGTCAGCTCCCCGGCTCCGGGTGTGCCGACGGCGAGCGGCCACGGCAGCGCGGCCCGGTCCACCTTGCCCGAGGTGCGGGTCGGCAGCGCGTCGACCACCGCCAGCAGCGGGACGAGCGCGGCCGGCAGCTGTTCACGGATGCGGGCGGTGGCGCCCGCCAGGTCGAAGGCGGTGGCGTCGTGCGGCACCAGGTAGCCGACCAGGAGCTGATTGCCGGCGGCGGTGCGTTTCACCGCGGCGGCCGCCCCGGCCACGCCGGGCAGCGCCTGGAGGGCGGCGTCCACCTCACCCAGCTCGATCCGGCGGCCACCGAGTTTGACCTGCTCGTCGCCGCGGCCGAGGAAGAGCAGCCCCTCGGGTTCGGCGCGGACGATGTCACCGCTGCGGTAGGCACGCGCCCAGTCCAGGGCGGGCAGCGCCGCGAACTTCTCGGCGTCCTTGGCCGCGTCCAGGTAGCGGGCCAGGCCGACACCGCCGATCACCAGCTCCCCGGTCTCACCCATGGGGACCGGCTCACCGGACGCGTCGACGACGGCGAGTTCCCAGCCGGCCAGCGGCAGGCCGATCCGGACCGGACCGGTACCGGTGAGCCGGGCGGCGCAGGCCACCACGGTCGCCTCGGTCGGGCCGTACGTGTTCCACACTTCACGTCCCTCGACGGCCAGCCGCTCGGCCAGCTCGGGCGGGCACGCCTCACCACCGAAGATCAGCAGCCGGACGTCCTCCAGGGCCTCGGCCGGCCACAGCGCCGCCAGCGTCGGCACCGTCGACACCACGGTGATGCGCTGCTCGGCCAGCCACGGGCCCAGGTCGACGCCGCTGCGCACCAGCGACCGCGCGGCCGGCACCAGGCAGGCGCCGTGCCGCCAGGCGAGCCACATCTCCTCGCAGGACGCGTCGAACGCCACCGACAGGCCGGCCAGCACCCGGTCGGCCGGGCCGAGCGGCTCCACGTCGTCGTCGGCGAGGAACAGCTGCGCCTCGGCGTCCACGAACGCGGCGGCGGCGCCGTGCGAGACCGCCACCCCCTTCGGGGTGCCGGTGGATCCGGAGGTGAAGATGATCCAGGCGTCGTCGGCCGGTTCCGGTCGTCCGGTCGCACCCCCGGGGGTACGCCGTACCGAGACGCTCAGCCCGTCACCGAGGACCGCACACACGTCCGCCTCGGCGAAGACCAGCTCGGCACGTTCCTCGGGGTCGTCGGCGTCGACCGGCACGTACGCCGCGCCGGCCGCCAGCACACCGAGGATCGCCAGGTACAGGTCGGCCGTACCGGAGGCGATCCGGATGCCCACCCGGTCACCGACCCCGATCCCGTGGCCGCTCAGGGTGGCCCGCAGCGTCTCGACCTCGACGGCGAGCTGCCGATACGTCAGCCTCGTCACGCCGGTGTCGATCGCCGGGGCGCCCGCGTGGGTCTCCACGGTCGCGTCGAGGACGTCGATCAGGGTGCGGCGGATCGGGGCGGAACGGGACCGGAACACCGCCGGAGCCTCCGGCGCGAATTCCAGCTCGGGCAGTTCGATCAGTCGCAGATCGGTCGTCACGGTCACCTAGCGCGCTCCACTTCCACCACCGGTTCCGCGTCGGCGTCCGCGGCAACCTTCGAAACTACGAGGTGGGAACAGGAATTAACGGTCGAATGGCGTAGACGTGTTGATGGACACATCAATGACCGTCCACACGCACGGGACGCCGTCACCCGAACGGTCAGCCCGCGTACACCCGATTGCGGCCGCCCCGTTTCGCCTCATAGAGGCGCTGGTCGGCACAGCTCAGGGCATCCGGCAGCGCCGCCGGGCCGGCCACCTCGGCGAGGCCGAGACTGATGGTCACGGTCAGACCCGCCTCGATCGCATCCCACGGGTACGCCGCCACCCGCGCCCGCAACAGTTCGCACCGCGCCCGCGCGTCCTCGATCCCGGAACCGTGCAGCGCGATCAGGAACTCCTCGCCGCCGAACCGGGCCACCAGATCGGTCTCCCCGATCCCGTCCAGCAGGATCACCGCGATCCGCCGCAGCACCTCGTCCCCGATGAAGTGGCCGAACTGATCGTTGACCCGCTTGAACAGGTCGACGTCGGCGACCGCCACACAGACCGGGCCACCGGCCGCGACCAGCTTCGGCAGCCGGTCGTCGGCCGACCGCCGGTTCGGCAGACCGGTCAGCGCGTCCTCGGTCGCCTGCCGCTGCCACAGCACGTTGTCGGCGGCCAGCTCGGCGCTGCGGGCCCGGTGCAGTTCCGTCTCCAGACGCGCGTTCTCCGCCTCCAGCCGCATGTTGTCCAGCTCGAAGTGGTGCGCCGCCATCCGCGCCCGCGCCGCGGCGACCTGATTGTGCAACTCACGTTCCAGGTCGTGGAAGTCGCGGTAGTAGGCCAGCGCCGCCACGAAATCACCGATCCGCTCATGGGCCTCGGACAACTCCCGCGAGATCTCCATCGCCATCGGCTTCTCGCCCGCCAGATGGGCGCGATCCAGCGCCAGTCGCAAACCCTCGATCGCCTCGGCGTGCTCACCGCGCATCAGCCGGACCCGGGCCTGATGCTGCAGGGCCGCCGACTCCAGCGACCGGTAGCCGGCCCGGACCGCGATCAGCCGCGAATCCTCGATCAGCCGGGCCGCCCCGTCGAGGTCACCGGCGAGCGCCAGCAGCATCCCGTAGTTGTCCAGACTCATCGCCTGCCGGTACGGATGGTCGGCCTCCAGCGCCAGGCGCAGCGCCTCCGCCACGTAGCCCAGCGCACCGGTCAGCACCCGTTCGGCGGCCTCCGCCTCGCCCCGGCCCCGCAGACGCGGCACCTCGTACACCGCGTTGTCGCTGACGTTGTTGAGAATGCAGAACCGGGCCTCGGCGTTCATCCCGTCGGCCATGTCCAGCGCCAGCATCAGGCAGGCGGTGCCCAGCTCGCGGTCGCCCATGCTGCCGTGCACCACACCGGTCCGGTTGTGCACCCAGTACAGCAGCTCCCGGTCGCCCAGAGCATGCGCGATGTCCCGGGCGGTGGCCAGCACACCCAGCGCCTCGTCGTGCATGCCCAGCTCCATCAGCGGCATCGCCTGAAGGGTGAGCACATCACACAGACCGACCCGGTCGCCGAGTGAGTCCAGCAGCACGGCCGCCTCACGACAGGCGGCGATCGCCTCCTCCTGCCGCCCCACCCGCATGAGCTGGTTGGCCAGCGACCGCAGCGCCGCCGCCTCACCCGCGCCGTCACCGTCCGAGGCCGCCCGGTCCGCGGCCGCCCGGGCCAGCTCGCACCCGGCCCGGTAGTCACCGGCCAACCGCTTCTCCTCGGCGCGCTCCAACAGGACATGAACCGGCTGGAAGTCGCTGCCGGCGACGTTCACCGTGGTCAAGCCGTCCTCCCTCAACCCCGGGACCGCGTGGCCACCGATCAGGCATGGGTACGCATCGGCCCACCCGCCCCGATCATGAGGACTTGACGCCGCCCAGAATAGGACGCCCCGCCCCGCACGGGACAGATCCCCGTCACGATTCCAGAGCACGCGGGAGTTCGTACGCCCGGTCATGGACGCCGGCCGGTTCCTGCCGCATCCTCGCCTCCCTTCACCGGCGTTTTCGGCGGGCGCTCTTCGGCGGCGCGGGCTTCAGATCTCCAGCCGCAGTCCCGGCCAGCGGTCGAGCCATCCCTTGGCCTCCACACGGCGCCGGATCGTCGCCCGGCCCGCCTCGTTCCTGAAGGCCGGTGACGGGCGGACGACCATTCCCACAAGGTCGGCCGGCCCATGGCCGCAGACCAGGCGCACAGAGTCGCCCCGCAAAGTGACCGCCACGCAGGTCGCCGTCTCGGGCCAGCGCGATATCGCGTCCAGGGTGGATGCATAGGGCTCATCGCCGTTGTGCAGATGCATTCGCGCCTGATTACGGATCTCCCACGGCACGTCCGGCAGGATCTCCGCGGCCCGGGCCTCGGCGCGTACGTCCTCGCCCGGGTCCAGCCTGTCCGGGTCGAAGTAGACGACATCGACGTCCCGCTCCGGCAAGGCGGGGAGATCACCGATCGCGTCCCAGATCCGGTTGCGGACGAACCCGGCCCCGATCCACCAGTCCGGCAACCCGAGGCCGGCCGCAGCCCGGAGGACCCGCACAGCCCCCGGGTCGGACTCGATCACGTTCACCATGTCGTATGCGCTCATGACCACGCCAGCGACCCTAGATCAGCGGTTCTCTCCGCCCCACCGGGCCCTTATCGGTGATGCCGCCGCGCCCGGAAGTCCCGGCGTGCGCCCGCTGTGCATGTCGCCTCACCCCGTGAAGTCCCTGGTGCGCGTGACCGGCCTCAGTGGCGGCGCCGGCCGACATCTCAGACGGTGGGCGTGTTCGTGAGCGCAGCGCCGCGCGAACGCAGGACTGCCAACAACCGGTCCTGTTCGGTCGCGGCCAGATCGGCGGTCGGGATACTGGACATCCGAAGCTTGCTGTCGGAGAGCCCCTGGTGCGGAATCAGAATCTGGCCGCGCGCCCGACGCACCGTTCTGATCGCCGACCAGGGCAGTGTGTTCGACTCGAAGCCATGGACGGTGTGCACACCCGCGGCGTCGATCCGGTAGGCGATCGGCCCTCCGATCGTGTGGGCATTCCGCGCCACGGCCTGCCGCGGCACCACGACCAGCAGGAACGCCATACCGACAACGCCGCCGACGAGCACGGGCCGCACCCAGCCGCCCGGATTGCCCGCCAGGTGCAACAGCGCGGCGATGGCCGGCGTGGCCGCCCCGGCCCCTACCACGATCGGGAGCAAAGTACGCCGTACCAGCGCTCTCGTCAGTTTCGGGTCCGTCCGGACTTGAAAGGTCAGCTGCCCCGTGTCTTCCAAGCGAGCATCATAGAGACGATCTTGTCTGCCTCTCCGGGAGAGGTTCGAGGACGAGTATCGGGAAGTACGCCGCCGAGCCTCCGGCGTCAGCGGCTGTTGCCCTGCGATGGCTGTGCCGGTCCAGGAACCGTGAGCCGTGGCGGTCTCTGAACGGCCCCACACGATCCGGCATCACCGCCGGTTCGCCTCGGCTGATCGGATGGAACCGGACGATGATCGGCTATTTCCATGGGCGCCGGACCGTGCGCGGCGCCTAGGAAGGAGCCATGACCAACGAGGTGACCGTTCCCCTGCTGCCCTGCGCGTCGATCGACGACATCGAGGCCTTCTACCGGGTTCTCGGCTTCCGCACCACGTACATACAGCGCAAGCCCTACGCCTGCATCGGACTGCAACGTGAGGACCTGAACCTGCAGTTCTTCGAGATCGCCGGGTTCGACCCGGAGCAGTCCTACGGCTCCTGCATCGTGCTCACCTCGGACATCGCGGAACTGCACCGGGCTTTCGCCGCGGGCATGCGCGCCGCCTACGGCAAGGTTCTGGTGTCCGGAATGCCGCGGATGACCCGGCCCCGGGCGCGAAAGAACGCCGATGGGATCGGCGGGTTCAGTGTCATCGACCCGGGCGGCAACTGGATCCGCGTCTTCCAGAACACCGCCACGGCGCCCACGCCGGCGCCCGCGCCCGCCGGACGACTCGCCAAAGTGCTGGCGAACGCCGTCGTGCTGGCCGACTCCAAGGGTGACGCCGGCCAGGCGGTCCGCATTCTCGACAGCGCGCTGGCTCGCCCGCAGGCCGACGATGACCCGGTCACGCACGTAGAGGTTCTGGTGTACCGCGCAGAACTGGCGATGGCGCTGGATGACCGGGAGACCGCAACGGCGATGCTCGCCCGCGTCGAGCACATCACGCTGACCGAAGACGAGACCGGAAGGGCGGCACCGACCTTCGAGATCGCTGCCGATCTCGCAGCGGCGCTGCGATGAGCTGAGGGCGCAGTGGAGGTGTGGGCGATTCTTTCGCGCGGAGATCTCACATCCTCATGACCTGCAGGCGGTCTTCGATCTTGTGCGTGAGCTGCATCCCGACTCCGAAGTGACACCGATCGGCAACGGGTCGGTCGGGGACCACAGCTATCCACCGGACGACACCAGCTATGCCACCGTCCTGCCCGGCGCCGAACTGTTCTGCGACCGCAGGCTCGTCTGCGATTGTCCCTCCCGGAAACCGCCCCGACTGCTCCGGGTCGGGGCGGGCCGACGGATCATCATGCACGGAATGCACTCGGTCTCCGATCGGCTGCGCTTCGCGGTGTGGAACGACGGAGAACTCGTCCGCTCGCTGTTCGGGTTCATCCTCGAGGGCTTGCCCGACCCGGACGATGCCGATCCGTTCGACATTCACCTGCACGGCTCCCGGGTCGCCGGCCCGACGGGCGTGAACAGGCGGACCGCGAGGCCACATTGCAGCAGGCACTTCAGCTCATGAAGCCGCCACGTCGATACGGCTTCATGCCGGACGGCACGCCACGCGAAATCGGCGACGACGAGAGTTGACGCGGACACCGATCAGCGGGCGGCCGGACCTTGCCGGTACTCGGTATGGTCCGTCGTCATGGGCGCAATCAAACCGTGGCACTTGCTGACCTGTCTCGTCGTCGTGTTGGTGATCGTCGGCATGGCGGTGATCAGCGCACGACGGAAGAAGTGACAGGTCGCGATGATGGACGCACTGATCGGCCGCGCGCTGGTGACGGTGGAACGGCTGGGCTGGCACCAGGCCGGCGGGTCCGTCGATCTCGGCGTCGGGCCGGTGCACCTCGTCTTCGAGGGCGGACGGGGCATTCTGCTCGAGGGCCGGAGTGACTGGTCTCTGGAGTTGACGGAGACCCACCCGGGTGATCGTTCGTGGTGGGACGGGTACGACTACGACTGGAACGGGTCACGTTGGGCGTTACGGGACGCCTCCGGTGAATCGCCCTTCGCCCCGGTCATCCACAGGCGCCTCAGTGCGCTGGAGCCGCTGCGCAATGAGGTCGATGAGGTGACCGGCCTCGGATTGGACTTCGACGGCCGGGCGCTGACGCTTCGCACGTGGGAGGGTGAGGTCACGACGTGACCGGCGGGGAGGTCCGGCTTCGCCGCGAGTCGTGTCCTATTCGCCCCAGTCGAGCTGATGTTCAGGTACGCCGACGCTGCGGCCGTACTCCACGGCTTTGTTTCTTGCCGGGTTGTCGCCCTTGACGTAGCGGAATACGCGGCCGGGGAAGACGACGACGTGGTCTCCGCCGACCTCGAAGTCCGCATACCAGCCGGGTTCGTCGGTCATGGTGTCGGTGAGTGCCTGTGCCAGGTCGTCAGCCGTCTCGTCGGGGGCCTCGAAGTCGAGGAAGGTCCAGATGCCGGGCTGGCCGGTCGAGGACGAGCCGGAGACGTCGTGCCGGCCGACCCGTACGACGCGCAGTGAAGGCACCCGCAGGTCGACGCCGACGCGCAGGCTCTCGGTGAGCAGTCGTCCGCGCAGCATCCATCGATGCTCTCATGCGGTCGCGCGGGATCACTCGTCGAGCCAGGACAGGCCGGGGGCGGGCAGTTCGGTGACGGTGGCCTGACGCACCTGCCACATCCGGGCACCGTCCTGATCTTCAGCGGTGACCACGAACAGGCCGCTCGGCCAGTCGTCGTCCTCGTCGACCGGCGGCATGCCGGCGAGTTGTTCGACCTGCTCACGAAGCCAGGGCAGTTCGCCGCGCCGGATGTCACCGCCGTAGAACAGATAGAGCGACCAGTTGAACGGTCTCGACGGGAAGGCCCACCCGCCCGAGTACAGCTCATGCCGGTTCTGCTCGATGATCCGCTCGGCGTCGGCGCGCTGCGCGAAATCGATCTCGAGCCAGCCACGGATCGACGCATACATGCCCATGGCCCGGCACGGTAGCCGGTCGTCCCACAGCGTCCGTCCGCCTCCCGCCGCGCCGGGTGATGTCTCAGCCGGCCCGGGAGCGGATCTCGCGGACCACCGTCGGCCAGATCTCCCGGGGCAGGTCGTGACCGGTACCGGGCAGCTCGACGTAGCGGGCGCCCGGCACCGAGGCGGCGATGCGGCGACCGGCGACGGGGCGGATCAGCGGGTCGTGTTCGCCGTGCAGCACCAGGAGGGGTGCGCGGAGCCGGTGCAGGCGCGGGCCGTGCCAGGGGGCGCTGGTCTGCCGGGCCTGGGCGCCGCTGTCGCGGACGCCGCTGGGCAGTCCGGCGTCGAGTTCGCGTTTCACGCGGAGGCGGGCGTCCTGCTCGTCGAACGGGTAGCCGGGTGAGGCGACCGCCCGTAACAGGTCCAGGCCCGCCGCCAGGTCGCCGTCGCGGCCGGCGGGGTGGCGCATGCGTGTCAGGCGGGCCAGGAACGGCAGGCGTACGTAGCGCAGGACGGCGGCGCCACGGGCGTCGCTGGGCACGGCGGCGTACGACGTCACGGTGTGCACCCGCTCCGGGTGGCGTAGCGCGGTGCGCTGGGCGACCAGGCCGCCCTGGGAGATGCCGAAGAGGTGGGCGCGCTGCCAGCCGAGCGCGTCGAGGACGGCGACGGTGTCGTCGGCCATGTCCTCGGCGGTGTAGGCGGGTGGCCGCCGGCGCAGCAGCCCGGTCACCGGGTTGCCGGCCGGGGTGCCGTCGAAGTGGGTGGAGCCGCCGGCGTCACGGCCGTCGAACGAGGCCACGCTGAAGCCGGCGTCGATCAGCGCGGCGACCAGGCCGTCGGGCCACCAGAACCGGGACACCCCGAGCCCCATGATCAGCAGAAGTGGGTCACCGCCGGCACCGCCGAGGTCGTCGGCCGCGAGGTGCACGTCCCCGTTGCACGCGGTGTGCGGGACTCTGATCATCTTTACCCCACTCATTCGGGAACGCCGTTCGCGAACACCGTATCCGGAACGGTAGGGTGGGCGCAATCGAGAGGGAGTGACATGGAGACGGTGCCGGTATGGCTACGGGATCGGCGTAGCGGCGTGGGCCGGCCCGCCGAACGGTCCCGGGCGGAGGTGACCGCCGCGGCGATCGCGCTGGCCGACCGGGAGGGCCTGCCCGCGGTCTCGATGCGCCGGGTCGCCGCCGAGCTGGGCACCGGCGCGGCCTCGCTCTATCGCTACGTCGACAGCCGTGACGATCTGCTCGACCTGATGACCGACGAGGTCGCGGGCGCCTATCGACTGCCGGCACCGGGCGGCGCCTGGCTTCCCGGACTGCTGGAGGTATGCCGACAGGGCCGCGACCTGATGCTGCGCCACGGCTGGCTCCCGGAACTGGTGCTCACCCGCTCGGCCCTCGGCCCGCACGGCACCGACCTGCTCGAACACGTGCTGGCAGTCCTCAGCGAACACCCCGCCGACACCGGTCGCAAGCTGGAGGCCTTCGCCGTGATGAGCACTCTCACCGCGGCGCTCGCCCTCCACGAACTCAATGCCGCCTCCGGCACCCGGCAGCGACAGGGCGCTTATCTCGCCCACGCGATCACGGCGGGCCGCCACCCTCACCTGACGTCGGCGCTGACAGGCGACCCACTGGTGCCGGCGCCGAGTTTCGAGGACACGGTGTCCCGGGTCCTTCTCGGCCTATTGGGCGAGTGATCAGGCGGTGGCGCCGGGCGGTGGTGACGAGGCGAAACCGATAGCCTCGCCGGCATGACATGGCTGCCTCGAGTCTTCTGTCCGATGACGGTCGTGGCCAGGGTCGCGGGCGTGGACATCTACCTGCTCACCGTCGAATCCTGGAACAATCTGGTGCTGGTACGGACCGTCGGCGCGCCGACCGAGGCGGCGAAAGCCCTCGTGGCCGCTGACATCGCACGCTCGGCCGAGTGGCTGCGACGCAGTGAGGCCGGGGCGACGGAACCGCCCAGCGAGTCGGTCGCGGAACGCCTGGCCCAATCCCTGACGGTTGACGTCACCGACGACGCGGGCACCGGGTTCACGCTGATCGGCAGAAGTACCGGAGGAGATCTGAGCGGAGCCGCCGCGCTCTACTGCGAGTGGACCTTCACGCCGTCGATGGCGGAGACCGCCACGGGCCTCACAGTCACCTTCACCGCCGAGGACGGCAGTGCGGTGAGCCGGAGGCTGACAGAGACACCGCCCTCCTGAGGCCGCACCGGGAAGGACGGGAAACAGCCGGGCGATCCTCCGAGGTATCGACAGTGATAAGCATGACAACGTAGTGTGCACGTTCGATGGGAGCGCTCCCATCGCTTCGTCCTGCGATCCGGGGGTCCTCCCATGCGCCGTGTCCTCTCCGCCCTGCTCGCCGGCGGGGCCCTGTTCACCGTCGCGGCCTGCGGCACCACGCCTGGCGGCCCCCGCGCGGGAGGCGCCGCACCCACCACGCCCCCGGCGGGTGCCGCCTGCGAGGCGCTCGCCCAGGTCTACGACCAGAACATGGCGCCGTACGCGAAAGCGCTCACCGCCGTGGCCGCCGACCCCCGGACGGTCACCCAGGCACAGCAGACGCTCGCCGCGTTCGCCACCGCCGTGCAGGACGCCACCAAGACGAGCGTCGACACCCAGATGCAGGCCGCCGGCAAGCAGGCCGCGAAGCAGATGCACGACAGGTCCAAGGACACGAAGTTCTTCGCGGGCATCAAGACGACCGAGGATGTCGGCAAGGCGATCGGCCCGACCCTGAGCGAGTGGCTGGCCCCGGTCCAACGGCACTGCGGTTGAGCGCCTCTCGTCTGAGAGGGCCGGTGGTGCCGATTCGCCCGTCACCCAGGCGAGGGCGTCGTCAGAGGACTGTCGGATCGGGCGCCATCACTTGGTGGCCACCGCAACGCCATTGACGTCCGCGGGCGCGCTCAAGCCGCTGGGCCCGGCGCAGCGCGGCACGCAGCAGACGGCTCGCGGCGATCGGGCCCATCCCCTCGACCCTACGAGCCGGTGGCCCAGGCCCGTGCGGCGCGCACCGGTCAGCGGGTGCCGAGTGCGCGGAGCACGGCGAGGACCAGGGTGCGGGTCACCCGGACGGTCTCGGCGAGCGAGACCTTCTCGAACGGGCTGTGGGCCAGGCGTACGTCACCCGGGCCGTACTGCAGCGTCGGTACCCCGGCGGCGGCGTACAGGCGCAGGTCGCTGCCGTACGGCGCGCCCCGGTTCTCCAGCCGGGATTCTCCGGTGATGTCGGCGTGGGCGGCGCGGACGAGGTCGTGCAGCGGGTGCCCGGCTGCGAGGCGCCCGCTGGCGAACTGGCCGCCCGGCCAGGTGACGGTGGGCGGGTGGTCGCGCAGCCACGGGTCGGCGGCGGCCGTGTCGGCGATGCAGCGTTCCAGTTCGGCGCGGGCGGCGGCGGGATCCTCGCCGAGGCGCACACCGAGGCGGCCCTCGGCGACGAGCAGGTCCGGTACGGTGCTGGCCCAGTCACCGGCACGGACGATGCCGACGGCCAGCGGGTACGGGATCCGGTAGCCGGCCATCAGCGGGTCGGCGCCGACGTTGCGGCGGGTTTCGAGCCGGGCCAGGGCCGCGTGCAACGGCAGGTAGGCGTCGATCGCACTGACCCCGGCGTACCGGGTGCTGGCGTGGGTGGCCTTGCCGGGCACCTCGATGCGGAAGGTCAGCGCTCCGGCGTTGGCGGTGATGACGGTGCCGCCGGTGGGTTCGGTGATGATGCACGCGTCACCGGTGTGACCGCGCTGGAGGGTGCCGAACGCACCGAGCCCGCCGTCCTCCTCGCTGACGACGAAGTGGGCGGCGATGCGGCCGGGCAGCCGGACACCGGCGGCGCGGATCGCCGACAGCGCGGCCAGGTTGGCGACGAGGCCGGCTTTCATGTCGCAGGCGCCGCGGGCGTGGATGTCGTCGCCGTCGACGCGCGGGATGAAGGGGTCGCTCCCCCACTGCCTGTGGTCGCCCGGAGGGACGACGTCGACGTGCGCCTGCATGATCACGGTGGGCCCGTCGCCGGCCGCCGGGGTGGTCGCGACCAGTCCCCAGGCCTCCTCGCGGGGTGCCTCGGTACCGGGGAAGCCGGGGTGGCCGCGCAGCGCGGGCAGGTCCATGGACCACAGGTCGGTGTCGAGGCCGAGCCGGTCGAGGCGGGCCGCGAGCAGGTACTGCAGCTCGCTCTCGGCGGGGCTGCCGGTGATGCTGGGGACCGCGAGGATCTCGATCAGGTCCCGGGCGACGGCCCGTTCGTCGATCGCCTGGAGGGCGGCGGCCTCGGCGGAGCTGATGGTGGTGGTCATGGCGAAGGCCTCCGTCTCCGGTGCTGCGGTGATCGAACGTTACGAGCCGGCCGGGGCGCGGGCAATCGTCCACCCGGCCCCGGTATCAGGCGGCGGCGCCCCGCAGGACCGCGTCGACGAGGGTCTCGGCGAATCGTTCCTCGGGCATCGATGTCGATAGTCGCAGCATCGACTGGATCATGCCGGGGGCGGAGAGCATCAGCTGGGTCAGCTCGATGTCGAGGTCGGCCCGCAGTTCGCCGGTGGCGATGCCGCGCCGCAGCACCTGGCGGGTCACCTCGCGGCGGGGCTCGACGAAGTCCTGATACATCCGGGCCAGCTCGGTGTCGCGGAACAGCTCGGGCAGCAGGCACGCGGTGACCGTGCTGTAGCGCTGGGCCCGCGGGGTGCGGTTCGCGTTGATGAGGGCGATCAGGTCCTCGCGGACCGAACGGCCGGCCGGCTCGGGCAGTGGCCCCTTCATCGACCGGACCGCGTCGATCAGCAGCGCCTCCTTGTTGGGCCAGCGGCGGTAGATGGTGGCCTTGCCGACGCCCGCTTTGGCGGCGACCGCCTCGATCGAGATCGAGGCGGCGCTCTGCCCGTCGCTCAGCAACCCCAGCACCGCGTCGAGGATGGTCTCGTCGGCCTGGGCGTTGCGGGGCCGGCCGGGAGCCTTGCGCTCCTGGCCGGCCGTCGTGCTGCTGCTCATGTCGTTCATTGTCACCGGTGGGTTACGCGTCGGCCAGTGCGCGGTCCGGCTCCGGCGCCGTGGTGGGCGCCGCGCCGGCGGTACCGCTGCGGCCGGGGAGCCAGAGCACCGCCACGAGGACCCCGAGCAGGGCGAAAACGGTCGAACCGACGGCGGCGTAGTGCATCGCCGTGACGAACGCCGCATTGGCACCGTCCAGCAGCGCGGGCGCGGCCGGGCCGGCCTGCCCGGCGACCGCGTAGGCGCCGGCGATCGACTCCTGCGCCATCTCGGCGGCGTCGTCCGGGAGCCCGGCCGGGGTGGTCAGGTGCCCGCGGTAGACCGAGGAGACGACCGCACCGAGGACCGCCACGCCGAGCGCGCCACCCAGCTGCCGGATGGTGTTGCTGACGGCCGAGCCGACGCCGGCCTTCTCCCGCGGCAGTGCCGCCATGATCGCCTCGGTGGCCGGCGGCATCACGTTGGCCATGCCCACGCCCTGGATGAAGAACGCCACCGCGACCAGCGCGATCGGGGTGTCGACGCTGATGAACAGCCAGAGGCCGAGTGCCACCGCGACCAGCAGCAGGCCGACGGTGCTGACCGCCTTCGGGCCGAACCGCTTGACCATCGAGGCGCTGAGCGGGGCGAAGATGATCTGGCCGAGGGCGAACGGGACGAACAGCGCGCCGGAGGCCAGCGGCCCGTAGCCGCGGACCATCTGCAGGTAGAAGGCGCCGAAGAACATCGAGCCCATCGCCGCGAAGAAGACCAGGCCGATGATGCCGGTGGAGGCGGAGAACTGCCGGTTGGTGAAGAGCCGCACGTCCAGGGACGGGAACTCGACGCGGCGCTCGTAGAGCACGAACCCGATCAGGACCAGCAGGCCGACGGTGAGGGTGGACCAGGCCGCGGTCTCGCCGAAGCCGTCCTCGCCGCCCTTGATCACGCCGTAGGTGAGCAGGGTCAGCCCGATGATGGACATCAGCACGCCGATCACGTCGATGCGGCCCGGCTTCGGGTCGCGCGACTCCGGCACGAGCACCGCCACCAGCGTCACGCCGGCGATCACGATCGGCACGTTGATCAGGAAGACCGAGCCCCACCAGAAGTGCTCCAGCAGTACGCCGCCGAGCACCGGCCCGATCGCGACGGCCAGGCCGACCGCACCGGCCCAGACGCCGATGGCGCGCGGCCGTTCCCGCGGGTCGAAGACGTTCGCGATGATCGAGAGGGTGGCCGGCATGACGGCCGCGGCACCCAGGCCCATCAGGGCGCGGGCCGCGATCAGCTGGTCCGGTGACGTCGCGTATGCCGAGATCAGCGAGGCGATACCGAAGACGGTCAGGCCGGTGATCAGGCTGAGGCGGCGGCCGAGCCGGTCGGCGAGGATGCCGGCGGTGAAGAGCAGACCCGCGAAGACCAGGGTGTACGAGTTGATCGCCCACTCGAGTTCACTCTGGGTGGCGCCGAGGCCGCGGGTGGGGTCGGCGATGGTGCTCATCGCGACGTTGAGCACCGTGTTGTCGAGCACGACCACCAGCAGGCTGATGACGAGCACGCTGAGGATCGCCCAGCGCCGGGGATGCCCGGTCTGGGGTTGAACGTGGGAATCCATGTGCGGGTGCTCCCGAAACCTTTTCGAAACGGAACCGTTCCGTTTCACAAAGCAACCTATCGGCACGGAACCCGATAACGGAACGGCTCCGTATCGAAAGTGGCTCCGGTCACGTCCGGGAATACCCACCGCCCGCCGCGACGTCGACTCGGACATGGCAGCGGTCGTGGTCATCGGAGCGGGACAGTCGGGGCTCTCAGCGGGCTATCACCTGCAGCGGCGCGGCTTCACCAGCGCCCTCACCGACCCGGACGGGCTGCGGACCTTCGTGATCCTGGACGGCGCCGACTCCCCCGGCGGCGCCTGGAGCCACCGGTGGGAGTCGCTGCGGATGGCCACCGTCAACGGGATCTTCGACCTGCCACGCTTCCCGAAACCGCCGCTCGACCCGGCCGAGCCCAGCCGGACGGCGGTGCCCCGGTACTTCGCCGGCTTCGAGCGGGCGACCGGCCTGCCCATCCTGCGGCCGGTGCGGGTTTCGGCCGTACGCCGCCATGATCTGGACTTCGCGGTCGAGACCGACCGCGGGCAGTGGACCGCCCGGGCGATCATCAACGCCACCGGGACCTGGGACAACCCGGTACGGCCGCACTATCCGGGTCAGGAGACGTTCGCCGGGATCCAGGTGCACACCCGCGACTACGTGTCGGCGCGGCAGTTCGCGGGACGGCGGGTCGCCGTGGTCGGCGGCGGGATCTCGGCACTGCAACTGCTGGAGGAGATCTCCCGGGTCGCGACCACCTTCTGGTACACCCGGCGCGAACCGGTGTTCCGCGAGGACGGATTCGAGCCGGAGGTCGCCGGGCGCGAGACGATCGCCCGGGTCGTCGCGGACGTCGAGGCGGGCCGGCCCACCGGCAGCGTCGTGTCCTACACCGGGCTGGCCTGGACGCCGTACGCGCTGGCCGCCCGGCAGCGCGGCGTCCTGCAACGGCGGCCGATGTTCACAGCCGTCGAACCGTACGGCGTCCGCGAGGCCGACGGCTCGTTCACATCGGTCGACGCGATCCTGTGGGCGACCGGCTTCAAGGCGGCACTGGGCCACCTCGACCCGCTCGGGCTGCGCAACGAACTCGGCGGCATCCGGATGAACGGCACCCAGGTGGCGGACGAGCCACGCGTACACCTGATCGGTTTCGGCCCGTCCCAGTCCACCGTCGGGGCCAACCGCGCCGGGCGGGACGCGGTCAACGCCCTCGCCGCCCGCCTCGACGCGGCCCGCACCTGACCGGTCAGGAGACGCGTACGCCGGTCACCGTGGCGTGGTAGCCGCTCGGACCGCAATAGGCACCGCCCTGGCCCTGCAACCGCAGCGTGCCGGACAGGCTGCCGTTGTCGTCGACCCGGTAGACGGCGGTGCCGCCGGCCGGTGCGTACGGGCACGTGGTCGCCGCGGAACGCTTCGCCCACGTGTTCGCCATGAGCGCCCGGAGACGGCCGTCCGGCTTGGCGGTGATCTGATTCCTGGTGACGGTGACGTACGCCAGATCGACGTTCGCCCGCGCGACTCCGAAGCAGGCGCTGTTGGTGCCGTACCAGATGGCACCGGCCGTCGGCAGCCCGGCCGGGAAGCCGGCCTTGAGGCAGACGTCGCCGGCGTTGAGGCCGTTGGCCGTGCCGGCCCGGGTGACGGTGCGGTGCAGCGTGACCGTGCCGCCGACGGTGAACGGGCTGCCCGACACCGTGCCGCTGACCGTGACCCGCCACGACGCCACCGCCGGTGGTAACGCCGCCGACGCCGGCGCGCCGGGAAGCAGGGCGGCGACCACCGCGGCGATGACGACCGGCACGACGGCGAGGTGGCGCAACGTCCTACGCATGGGGACTCCTTCTCGAGTGGTGACACATCAGCCAAGCGGGAGAAGGTTCCCAGCCGGACGTCCGCGGATGCCGGAGCCGGACCGCGAACTCACCCGGGTGGACCACCATCCACCGGGTCGGGTTCGCGCGTTCGGTCACCGTGCCCGCCCGACCGGATCGGTGGCCCGCCGCTTCGTCCACACCACCCCGGCCGTGGGGGCGGCGGGACACGTGGTGATGAGTTTCCGCGGCCACGCCGGTCTCACCTACGACGGAACACGACGACGCGGAAGGATGACGTGATGGGTGCGGACGCACGGCTGGAGGAGCGGGACGTGAGCGGGCTGGGCGAGGTCGACGAGCCGGCGTTCACCGGGATGGCCGAACGGCACCGGCGGGAACTGCACGTGCACTGCTACCGGATGCTCGGGTCGTTCGAGGACGCCGAGGACACCGTGCAGGAGACGTTCCTGCGGGCCTGGCGGCGGCGGGAGACCTTCCAGGGACGGTCCACGTTCCGGGCCTGGCTGTACCGGATCGCCACCAACGCCTGCCTGGACCTGCTCGCCAGGTGCCGCCCGGAACCGGCGAGCGGCGGCGAGGTGCGGTGGCTGCAGCCGTACCCGGACCGGCTGCTCGACGAACTGCCCGCCGGTGACGCCGACGAGCCGGAGACACTCGCCGTCGCCCGCGAGACGATCGAACTGGCGTACCTCGCGGCGGTCCAGCACCTCGCGCCGCGCCCGCGGGCCGTCCTGATCCTGCGCGACGTGCTCGGCTGGCCCGCCAAGGAGGTCGCCGAGCTCCTCGGGGACTCGGTCAACTCCGTCAACAGCGCCCTGCAGCGCGCCCGCGCCGGCATGCGCGAACACCTGCCTACCGAGCGGCAGGACTGGACCGGCGGCGAGGAGGACGCCGCCACCCGGGAGCTGGTCCGCCGCTTCACCGACGCCTGCGTGGTCACCGACATCCCGGCGCTCGCCGCCATGCTGCGCGACGACGTCCGCTCCTCGATGCCGCCCACCCCGGGCCTGTTCGTCGGCCGGGACGCGGTCGTGACGTACTGGAAGGAGAGCGGCTTCGAGCAGATGACCGGGCTGCGTGGCATCGCCACCACCGTGAACCGGCAGCCCGCCGTCGCCTTCTACCACTGGAACGGGCAGGAGGGCGCGTATCTGCCGCTGACCCTCGACGTCCTGCGCATCACCGGCGGGAAGATCACCGAGATCCTCACGTTCCACGACGACCGTTTCCAGGGGCTCGATCTGCCCGGCAGCCTGCCGGCGGACGGCACGGAGTAGTCACGGTGCGGACGCTCGCGCTGCCCCGGGGCGCGCGGGTGACGGTGGTCGCCGCCCAGTGGCGCGACGCGTTCGCCGTCGTCACCCGCGGGCGCGTGCAGCTGGAACTGCGCGACGGCGAACCCGGCCCCGTCCTCGGACGCGACGCCGGCTTCTGGCTGCGTGGCACCGGTGTCCGCGCCCTGCGCAATCCCGGCCGCCGCACGGCACGGATACGCATCATCACCCCGACGACTGGAGGAACGACCATGACCAGCACCCATGCCACCGCCGTGCTCACCCGCACCCACCGTTTCCGCGGGCTCGCCGGGACCGGCCTGCTCGCCACACTCGCGGCGGTGGTCGCCACCACTCTCGCCGCCGCCCTCGCCGGGGCCGCCGGCGCCGACTTCGCGATCCCGGACGGCGGCGAGACGATCCCGCTGCCCGGCTTCGCGGTGGTCACCGGCTTCTTCTCGATCATCGGCGTGGTCATCGCCGCCGCACTCCTGCGGTGGAGCGCCCGGCCCGCCCCGGTGTTCCTCCGGACCGCCCTGACCCTGACCGTGCTCTCGTTCGCCCCGGTGCTGCTCGCCGGCGCCGACACCGGCACCACCACAGCCCTGCTGGCGCTGCACCTGGTGCCCGCAGCGGTGATGATCCCCGCGCTGACCCGCAGCCTCGCCGCCCACACCGGGTGACGATCGCTCATGTCGGGCCGGCGGACGCCGCTGGCCCGGCATGAGTACGCCTCAGAACGGTGCGGGGCTGCGGCCGGTCAACGAGATCAGCAACTGGGTGGCGAGGAGCTTGCGCATGCCGGTGACGTCCACTGTCCCCACTCGGTCGTAGGGCAGTTCCAACTGCAGCCCTTCTCCGGCGTTGCGCAGGTCCGTCGTGATCTCGTCCGGGCGGAACGTGCCGCTCCAGCCGTTGAGTCCTCCGCGCTGGTTGGTGCTGAGGGAGACCATGCCGGTGATGCATGCGCCGTCGACCAAGGTCAGCTTCGCGGGGCCTGAGTAGGTTGTCGTCATAGTCAAGTCCTTTCGGGTGGCGCGCGGTGTAGCGGGGGTTCCGGCTGCGGGGTCTTCGCCGGAGCGCGAGGGCGTGCTGCCGTGCTTGACCTGGAACCGCGACCGCACGTACATGCTCAGCGCGCGGTGCGGCGGCGCCGGGAGTTGCGGCCCGTCACCGGTGAAAGGCGGCCGCGGCCGGAGTCGAACTCAGACGAAAGCAGCACCCATGGCGGTGACGTGGCAGTGATGGCCGACAGGGCCACACCTCACGGATGTGCTCTGGGTATACGTCGGAGGGGGTCCTCACGATGCCGTGGCAAGCGCACGATGGCGCGGGAAACGCCGAACGACGGCCCGCTGAATCAGTCGGGCCGCCGTTCGCGGAGTGTGGATCAGAGCGGGCGGATGTTCTCCGCCTGCGGGCCCTTCTGGCCCTGGGTGACGTCGAACTCCACCTTCTGGTTCTCGTCGAGGCTGCGGTAGCCGCTCGTCGAGATGGCGGAGAAGTGGGCGAAGACGTCGGCGCCGCCGTCATCGGGGGCGATGAAGCCGAAGCCCTTGTCAGCGTTGAACCACTTCACGGTACCTGTAACCATGTCTGCTCCTAAGCAGGCTGTTGGAGGCCGCACTGCGCGGACTCCTACGCCGCCGCGTTGATTACCTGCGTCGAAACGACACAAAAACGAAAAGCGCCTGACTGGGTTTTAGATAACCCATCAGGCGCCAGAAAACGTCTACGGAAATCAAAACTGCAACTCCACCAAGGTAGCAGGTGTATTGCCGTCGAACCACACGGCATCGAGTGGGACAGATCACTTGTCGCGCACCGCTCCGGGGGACGGGCGGACGGTGCGATGTAGCGGGCCGAGGCCGCCCGCCGAGACGCGGCCGCGCCGGGTCACCGTGCCGGCTGCCTGAACGGACGACCGGAACGAGCTCGCCGTCCCTTTTCGCACCCGCACGACCCTGGTAGGCAGAACGTCTACCTTGACGTGCGGAGGTGTTCGTCATCGCCACCACCACTTCGCCCGAACCGTCGGGCTGGCGAAAGTCGGTAAGTGCTCCCCACGTCGGGGCTCTGGTCGGGATCGCCGGGCTCGTGGTCGCCATCGTCGGTGCGGTCATCGCCTACGCCTCCTTCCGCGGCGACGAGATCGAACGGAAGGGGGGCGCCCTGCCCCCGGCCTCCTCGCCGTCCCCGTCCCCGTCATCCGCGCCATCCTCGCCGTCGCCGTCACCGCCACCGTCGCCGTCACCGCCGGTCTCCACCGGTCCGCTGCGGTTCACCCTCGCCGCCGAGAAGGTCGACGCCCGGACCGTCGAGGTGACCCCCACCTCCACCGGCGCGGCCCGCAACGGGCTGACCTACTGGTTCGTCCTCGCGGTGACCTGGGACGGCGGCAACACCGACTACTACCCGCGGTTCGCGCTGCAGGGCGGCGACGACCCGTTCCTCGTCACGATCCCGGGGGACGCCGTCACCGTCGGGACCACCCGGGCGGGGCGGGTGTACGCGTTCGACGCCCAGCAGACCGCGGCCGCCAAGGACCGGGTGGAACGTCAGAAGACACGCAACGGCGAGGACTTCTTCCCCGAGGAGACCGGCACCCCGGTGTCGGCCGCGGTGCGGCTGCCCTTCGGCGGCTGAACCGGGCGGCGGCGGGTGGCCACCACGGTGATCACGCCCAGGACCAGCATGAGCCCGCCGATCCACGCGGCGGAGGGACCGGTGACCGGCAGGTTGACGCGGCGGTCGACGACGTGGACCCGGCTGGTGCCGGTGATCGGGGCCAGTCCGTCGGCGGAGACGGTGACGGTCACCTTCCCGGTGGTACCGGGTTCGGCGGATCCGGTGGCCCGTACCACCACGGGCAGGTACATCTCGACCGTCTCGCCTTCGAACGACAACCCGCGCGGATCGGTGCAGACGACCCGGGTCGCGGACGGCGTCGTACAGTCGCCACCGCCCTGACCGCTCGGGGTGATCCGGACGCCGGCCACGCCGCTGAGCGCATAGGCGACCCGCACGCCGGTCAGTGTCGTCGGGCCGATCGTGGACCAGAGGCTCGGGCCCAGCGGGTCGATGGCGGTGCCGCCCACCGGCACGTCGACGTCGGGAAAGGCGGCCGAGACCGGGTCGCCGCGATGGACGTCACCGGCCCGGACCGGGCCGGTGACGGTGAGCAGGAGTACGCCGGCCACCGCCAGAACACTCGCCGGACGCCGCATCGCCATCATCCCCGTCGGTAGTTGATCAAGCCCACCAGCAGCGTAAACACGGTTCAGCGAGTCCACGGGCGTGACACGCCCCCGACGGGCTATCGGCCCGGGACGACCAGGCCGGTCTCGTAGGCCAGGACGGCGGCCTGGGTACGGTCGCGGAGGTTCAGTTTCATCAGGATGCGGCTCACGTGGGTCTTGACGGTCTGCTCGGCCACGCCCAGGTGCACGGCGATCTCCGCGTTCGACATGCCCCGCGCGACCAGCTCCAGAACCCTGATCTCCTGATTGGTCAGTGCCGCCAGGCGACCGGACGGCGCCGCGAGCGGAACCGCCCGGCGCGACAGGTCCGCCATCAGCCGGCTCGTCACCGACGGGGCCAGCACGGCGCCGCCGGACATCGTGGTCCGGACGGCGTCCGCGAGCTGGTGCGCCGACGAGTCCTTGAGCAGGAATCCCTTCGCCCCGGCACGGATCGCCTCGTGCACGTACTCGTCCTCGTCGAAGGTGGTCAGCACCAGCACCCGGGTGGCGGGCGCGTGTGCCAGGATCCGCCGGGTCGCCTCCAGGCCGTCGAGCACCGGCATCCGCACGTCCATCAGGACCACGTCCGGGTGCAGGTCGCGGGCCTGCCGGACGGCCTGTTCCCCGTCGGCGGCCTCCCCGACGACGTCGATGTCGGGCTGCACCCCGAGCAGGACGGCGAAGCTCTCCCGCAGCATCCGCTGGTCGTCGACGACCAGCACCCGGATCGCGCTCACCCCGGCCCCACGGCCAGCGACATGGTCACCTCATACCAGCCGTCGGCCCGGTGCCCGGCCCGCAAGCTCGCGCCGAGGACCGCCGCGCGTTCCCGCATGCCGGTCAGCCCGTGGCCGGCACCCGCCAGGACCGGACGGCCGGCGTGCGGGCTGTTGGAGACCCGCAGATCAAGAGCGTCCCGGCCGTACGACACGACGACCTCGACGTCAGCGCCGGGCGCGTGCCGGATCACATTGCTCAGGGCCTCCTGGAGGACCCGGTAGGCGATCAGCTCGACCTGCTCCGGCAGCACCCGCACGTCGCCCCGGACCTCGGTGTGCAGGGTGAGCCCCGCGCTGCGGCAGTTGTCGAGAAGAGCCTCGAGATCGGCCAGGGTCGGTTGTGGCTCGTACCGGATGGCGTCCTGATCGGACCTCAGCATGCCGAGAATCTGCCGCATCTCGGTCATCGCGGCCAGCGCATTGGTCCGGATCGAGGCGAAACTCTCGGTCGCGGCCGCGTCGAGGCCGGGTGCCCGGAAGGGCGCCGCCTCGGCCTGCACCGCGATCACCGACATGTGGTGGGCGACCACGTCGTGCAGCTCCCGGGCGATCCGGGTGCGTTCCTCCAGGGCGGTCCGCTGGAGGCGTTCCTGCTCGGTGAGGCCGACCTGGTGGCGCAGTTCGCGGCGCACGTCGCGCAGCCAGCGGGCGATCGCGACGCCGGCCAGCCCGGCGGCGTGGAAGCCGGAGAGCACCAGCCCGTTGTTGATCTGCGCCCGCCCGGTGAAGACCGCCTCCGCGATCACGGCGACCGCCCCGGTGAGCAGCCACTGGGTCAGGTAGACCGGTGGCGGCACCTGGTAGGCGACGACCAGCCCGACGAACAGCTGCGCGACGATCCCGGCGGGGCTCCACGGCCAGAACGCCGCACCGGCGCCGGGTTCGGCCGACGAGCCCAGCAGGATCAGGTACGGCAGGGCGGTCAGCAGCGACAGCCACCACGCGGCGATCGGCCGGTGGATGACCAGGACCACCGGGACCGCCTGCACCACCGCCACCGCGGCGAGGGCCGGCAGGCTCCGCGGCAGGGTGTCGACGAGCACCCCGATCCCGACGGCCACGGTGTACAGAGCGAGCAGCGACACCCCGATCAGCCGCAGGCCCCGCCGCAATGTGGGCCGGGCCGCGGCAACGCGCACCGGGCGCGCGGACAGGTCGACGAGCCTGTGGAGAGAGGGCGCCACCCGCCCATGTAACCACCCGGGCACGAACTCACGGCATCCGGAAGAACAGCATCGGGTCGTCACGGCCGTCGTGGACCGGGGTCAGCAGACCGAGCCGCTCCTTCACGTCCCTGAGCCGCCGGTTGACCGCCGGGGCGGCGCGGCGCGACGCGGTGAAGTGCCCGGTGCCGTGGGCGGCCAGCCAGTTCAGCAGCACCCGGCCCTCGCTGACCGGCCACGGCCGGCGCCCGTGGAAGACGTCGTGGACGCTGACCGTGGTCCCGGGCCGGACGGTCGGGAACAGATCGCGGACGAACCAGCGGGCGAACGACGCGGTGTGCGCGGCGTCGATGTACAGGTGATCGATGTGGTGCCGGTGGTCGTGCAGCGTGCGGCGGGCGTCGCCGGGGATGAACGTCCACCGCCCGTCGGCGAGGTCGGCGGGCACGTTGGTGCGGGCGTCACCGATCAGGTCGTGGGTGACGAGTGCGCCGGCCCCGTTGTCGCGCAGCGCCCGCAGGATCCACGTGGTGGACCAGCCGTGCAGCGATCCGATCTCGACGACGGTCGCCGGGCGCCCGGCGCGGATCAGCAGGTAGGTGATCTCGGCTTCGAGGTCGTCCAGCTGGGTTCTCATCGTGGGCGACGTGGTGCGTAGTTCGCGCTGTTCCTTCCGTACCGTGCGGAGGTCGTCCTGATATTCGGCATACAGATCGCAGACGTGTCGTGCGGTCAGTTCCTCGGCCATGGCGACGAATGTAGGAAGCGCCGGACCGGGTGTCGTCACTCACGAGTACTACGCGATCAGTAGCTCCCGGGAGGGACGACGGCACCCCGTCACGTGTCTATCGTCGACGTGTCGATCAGGGCAGGCAGGCGACCGTACGGTGCCCGCCGTCCTCCTCCACCACGCCGTGGGTGATGCCGGTGAAGCCGGGCCACCGGTGCGCGAGGATCTGCTCGTGCCGCAGGAACCGCACGATCGACGCGCTGATGCGCTCGCCGGGGACCAACAGCGGAATCCCCGGCGGGTACGGCGTGAGCAGCACCGCCGTGGTGCGGCCGGCCAGCTTCTCCACCGGCACGTGCTCGACCCGTCCGGCCGCCATGGCGGTCCACGCGTCGGCGGGCAGCGTCACCTGCTCGACCGGCTCGGTGTAGATCGCCGTGGTCAACTCGGCGAGGTCGGCGTCGCGGTAGGTGGTGTGCAGGGCCTGGCAGAGATCCCGCAGGCCGAGCCCGGCGTAGGCGGGGTGGGCTGCGGCGAACGCCGGCATCAGCCGTTCGATCGCGGCGTTGCCGTCGTAGGCGCTCTTGAACCGGTGCAGTTCGGCGACCAGCGAGTTCCACCGGCCCTTGGTGATGCCGATGGTGAAGAGCACGAACAGCGAGTACAGGCCGGTCTTCTCCACGACCACCCCGTGCTCGGCGAGGTAACGGGCCAGCACCACCCCTGGGATGCTCGGTGCGCCGGGCACGCTGAACTCGCCGTGCACGGTCAGGCCGGGTGTGGTGAGGGTGACCTTGATCGGGTCGAGCATGGTGAACCCGTCGTCGACCCGGTCGAAACCGTGCCAGGTGGCGCCGGCGGTCAGCTCCCACTCGGGGCGGTCGGGCAGCCCGGTCCGGGGCGGGGTGTCCGGGCCCCACACGCCGAACCACCAGTCCCCCGACCCGGCGTACTCCGCGCCGACCCGGATGATGGTGCGCCGGAACTCCATCGCCTCGGTGATGGTCTCCTCCACCAGGGCGGGACCCCGCTTGCCGGCCATCATCTCGGCGGACACGTCGCAGCTGGCGATGATCGCGTACTGGGGGCTGGTGGAGGTGTGCATGCGGTACGCCTGGGCGAACACCCGCTCGTCGAAGTGACCCGTCGCGGTGTCCTGGACCAGGATCTGCGAAGCCTGCGACAGGCCGGCGAGCATCTTGTGGGTGGACTGGGTGGCGTAGACGACGGTCCGGGCGGTGCGGTCCCGGTGGTTGGCGACGCCGTGCATGCCCTCGTACAGCGGGTGGAAGCCGGCGTGCGGCAGCCACGCCTCGTCGAAGTGGACCGCGTCGACGACCCCGTCGAGGCTCTGCTTCAGCTCGTCGGCGCGGTAGATGATCCCGTCGTAGGTCGACTGGGTGAGCGTCAGCAGGCGGATCGGCCTGCTCTTGTCGGTGATCAGCGCGCTGGCCTCGATCTTCTCCTGCAACGCCGCCGCGGTGAACTCGCTCCGCGGGATGGGCCCGATGACACCGGCCTTGTTGCGGGTCGGCATCAGATAGATCGGTACGGCCCCGGTCAGGATGATCGCGTGCAGGACCGACTTGTGGCAGTTGCGGTCCACCGCCACGATGTCGCCCGGCCCGACCAGCGAGTTCCACACGATCTTGTTGGAGGTGGAGGTGCCGTTGGTGACGAAGAACAGGTGGTCGGCGCGGAACGTCCGGGCCGCGATCCGTTCGCTGTCGGCGATCGGGCCGGTGTGGTCGAGCAGCTGCCCCAGGTCCTCCACGGCGTTGCACACGTCGGCGCGCAGCAGGTTCTCGCCGAAGAACTCGTGGAACTGGGTGCCGACCGGGCTCTTGAGGAACGCGGTGCCGCCGGAGTGGCCGGGGCAGTGCCAGGAGTAGGCGCCGTCGTTCGCGTACCGCATCAGCGCGGCGAAGAACGGCGGAGCCAGCCGGCTCAGGTAGTGGGTCACCTCCCGGTGGATCTTGCGGGCCAGGAAGTCGGGGGTGTCCTCGTACGCGTTGACGACACCGTCGATCCGCGCCAGCACCGGCTGCGGGATCAGCCGGGCCGTCAGCTGCTCACCGAAGAGCAGGATCGGGACCCGGTCGTTGTGGCCCCGGACGGCCAGCACGAACCCGGCTGCCGCGGCGACGGCCGCGGGATCGTGGGGTTCCTCCAGGTGCAGCGTGTAGACGACGGCCGAACTCGACCGGGCCACCTGCGCCAGCATCCCCCGGCGGTCGGTGTCGCGGCCGCCGTCGCCCAGCCGTCTGACCTCCAGCCCGGCCCGCACGAGGGCGGCCTCGAGCATCTCCAGTGGCCGGCGGGCTCCGGCCGGGCCCTCCGCTGGGGTGACGATCGTGACCGGGAACGACACCGTTGCACGTCCTCTCGCCGGTGGGGTCGCCGTGACCCTAGCCAGCCCGTACCGGCCCCGACCCGGAAATCCATGGGAACCACTCCGCCGGCGGACCCGGGGCTCAGCCGAGCGGGGCCCGCACCCCGCCCGACAGCGGTGAGTCGTGCAGTTCGAGGGTGACCAGTACGGCCTCCTTCGGGACGTCGAAGACGAGCTTGCCGGTGGCCGTCTCGCCGGGGCCGATTCGGCGCACGAAGGCCTCGACGCCACGGTTGGCGTACAGGCCGGCCAGTTCGTCGCTGCCGTACTCGGCGCCGGCCGCGTCGTACGCCTTCTGGGCCTGGCCGACGAAGTACTTCGCGCCGTCACCGACGTTGCGCACGGTCAGGCCGACCACGCAGAACTTCCCGTCCGCGGTGGTCTTGAGGCGTTCCAGGACGACGGTCGTGCGGGAGCAGTCGACCCGGGTGACGGCGAACTCGAACTTCCCGTCGCGCACCGCCTCACCGGGGGCCGGGCCCGCCGGGACGACCGCCACCGGCGGCCCGGCGACGGCGGTCGTGCCCGCGGCCGGCAGTCCACGGCTGTACCGTTCGGCGACGATCCCCGCGGCGAACAGGACGACCATCGCCCCGGCCGAGATCAGCACCGCCAGCGACACCTTCACCGGTGAGATGCGCCTGACGGCCCGGACGGGGCGGCGTCGCCGAGGAGGGTCGTGCGTCATCTGACCACTCCCAGGAGGCCGGCCGGGTTCACTCCCTCACTGTCTGCTACCGGGCGACACTTAACCAGTAATCCGGCATGATCAGCACTATTCTTCGCCCGAAAGGACAACCAGGACTATTCAGCCGCCTCCGCAGTCGCCGAGCGTGGCCGGCCCGGTCGCGGCGGGGCACGTGCGGTAGCCCCACTCCTCGGTGCTGAATCGGTCCCGCGTGCGGTCATCGAAGATCTCCAGGCCGGGCTTCCCGGGTACGGCCCGCAGGTAGGTCACCACGCGGGCGCCCTCATCGGTCATCCCGACGACGACCAGTTCCGCGCCGCCGCCGCTACGCATCGCGGCGACCAGGCACTGTTCCGCCGCGGTGACCGGGGCGGCGCCGATCGCGGCCTGCTCCACCGTGCCGCAGCCGGGCAGTGCGGCCCGGCCGGTGAACGCCGCCGGCGTATGGTCGCGGCCCCAGACGTAGAGCCCGACCGCGAGGACGGCCAGCGCCGCCACCAGAGGCCGCCCGTATCGGCGCACCCCACCGCCACTGCCGCTCATCAGTTCCTCCCGTAGGGCGGATCCCCCGCACGGCCGGAGCCGTGCCCGGCGGCACCACGCGCCGGCGGGTGCCGCCGGATTCAGGGTGCCGCCCCGCCGGTCGTCACCGCCACCCCGGTGACCGCCGGATCCCGGCCCGCAGGGGCGACGACGTCAGGAGAGGAGGCTTCCGTACGGGCCGGCCAGGATCGCGTTCTTCTGCGCCTGACTGAAGTGGGTGTTCGGATAGGAGTAGAACGACGCGGACATCGGGGTGCCGTCGGTCGACGTGGAGTCGGGCAGTCCGAAGGCGTGGCCGAGTTCATGGACCATGCCGCCGTACCAGCGGTTCATCGGCCCGTTGACGCCGGCCGCACCGTCCGCGTCGTGTCCACTGAGCACCACCCAGCCGGGGCTGGCACCGCCGCCGGACTGATTCGTCTCCTCGGCGCTGATCAGGCCCACGCACAGCCATCGACTGTCCGGGTTGCGGATGCCGAAGCGGCGCATCAGCTCCTGATGCATGTTGCTGACCACGCACCAGTAACGGTCGCCGGTGCAGTTGTTGGTGATGTACCAGTTCCGGTCGTGCTCGCCGGCGACCACCTCGACCACGGTGTTGTTGAGCGTGAACGTCCGCCCGAGTTCCTGCCGGTAGTAGCTCTGCGCCTCGCGCATGACCGCGGCGATGCCGTCGGGGTAGCGCTGGTCGTGGGCGACGTCGGTGGGTTTGAGCCAGAAGACCCGGACGGTCTTCGGGGCCGCACTGCCGGAGGGGCCCGGCGTGGGACTACTGGGGACCGGTCCGCTGGGCGCCGGACTGCTCGGAGTGGGACTGCTCGGGGTGACGCCGCCGGTGCAGGCGACGCCGTTGAGGGTGAACGCCGTGGGCGCCGGGTTGGCGCCGGTCCACGAGCCGTTGAAGCCGAACGAGACGCTGCCACCGGTGGCGAGCGTCCCGTTCCAGGCGGTGTTGACGGCGGTCACCGCCGTGCCGCTCTGGGTCACGGTGGCGCTCCACGCCTGGGTGACGGTCTGCCCGGCGCCGTAGGACCAGCGCAGGGTCCAGCCGCTGACCGGGTCGCCGAGATTGGTCACGGCGACACCGGCGCCGAAACCGCCCTGCCACTGTGAACTGATCGTGTAGGACACCTGGCAGCCGGCCGCCGCCGCGCCGGCCTCCTGTGCCGCGACGACCGTCGTGGCAGCGAGGACGGCCACGCCGGCAACCGCCAGCAGGCTACCGGTCCGTCGAGCATGTGATCGAGGCATGTCAATCAAGATGCGCGCCGAAAACGTTTTCGGCAAGCACGCGCAACCCCTTACATAAATGCCTTGAATTTCTTCCCGTACGGGCGTTGACCGGCTCTCCACAGGGCCTTACCGTGACATCGGCCACAGTCGATACAGGTTGGAGTCCCCCATGCGGAGCCGCATCGTCGTTCTGCTGGCCGCGCTGGTCGCCGCCCTGGCCGCGATCGCACCGGCCACGGCGGCGCCACCACCGGACGGGTTCGTCGTCCGGGACGGCCACTGGCTGACCCTGGACGGCAGTACGTTCCGCTTCGGCGGGACCAACAACTACTACCTGTTCTACAAGAGCCGGGCGATGGTCGACGACGTGTTCGCCGATGCGCGGGCCGCCGACTTCACGGTGATGCGCACCTGGGCGTTCGGCCTGATCGGCAACGCCGACGGCAGCAACTCGGTGGCCCCCGCCCCCGACGGGGTGTACTTCCAGTACTGGGACGGCGAGAAGCCCGCCTTCAACGACGGCCCGAACGGCCTGGAACGCCTCGACTACGTCATCGACTCGGCGCGGCGGCACGGCCAGAAACTGGTGCTGCCGCTGACCAACAACTGGTCCGACTTCGGCGGCATCGATCAATACGTACGGTGGCGCGGCGGCGTACACCACGACGAGTTCTACACCGACCCGGTGATCCGGGGCTGGTACCGGGACTGGATCGACCACGTGCTGAACCGGACCAACACGATCACCGGGGTCAAGTACAAGGACGACCCGACGATCATGACGTGGGAGCTGGGCAACGAGCCCCGCTGCAAGGGCTCGGGCGTCTACCCGCAGAGCTCCGCCTGCACCACCGCCACGCTCACCGGATGGGCCGACGAGATGTCCCGGCACATCAAGTCGGTGGACTCGAGACACCTGGTCAGCGTAGGTGACGAGGGCTTCTTCTGTGACGGGCCGGACGCACCGGACTGGATCGACAACTGCGGTGAGGGCGTCGACAGCATCGCCCTGGCCGGGCTGCCGGCCATCGACGTGATGTCGTACCACCTCTACCCGGACGGCTGGGGTGACCGCACCGCCCAGTGGGGTGCCGACTACATCACCCGGCACAACAAGGCGGCGAGGAGACTGGGCAAGGCGGTGATGCTGGGTGAGTTCGGGTGGCGGAACAAGAACACGCGTAACCCCGTCTACCAGCAATGGCTGAACGCGTTCACCCGTACCGGAGGAAATGGTTTCCTGTATTGGATCCTCTCCGGATCCCAGGACGACGGGACGCTGTATCCGGACTATGACGGCTTCACCGTCTACTGCCCGAGCCCGGTGTGCACCACCATCACCAACGCGAGCAACGAGATCGCGTCCGGACAGCGGTCCCTGCCGCCGGTGGCCGACCACGACACCGCGGTGACCGCGTTCGACACCGCCGTGACGCTGCAGCCGACCGCCAACGACATCGGCTACCGCAGCCGGATCCAGCCGGCCACCGTCGACCTCGATCCGGTCGCGGCGGGGCGGCAGCGCACGCTAACCGTCGCCGGCGGCGTCTTCACGGTGACCGCCGCGGGAGCCCTGACCTTCACTCCCACCAACGGATCCACCGGCCGCGCCACCCTCTCCTACACGGTCCGCGACCAGGCCGGGCGACTGTCGAACCCGGCGACCGTGACGGTCACCGTGAAACCGGACCCGGCGGCGGTCGCGGTGCTCGCCTCGTTCGAGACCGGCACCGAGGGCTGGGCATCGGCCTCGTGGCAGACCAACGGCGGCACCGTCGAACAGACCACCGGATTCGCCACGCACGGCTCGCACGGCCTGCGGGTCGACGCGGCGGACGGCGGCTGGTTCGGTGTCACCTTCACCGAGCCGATCGACCTGTCCACCCGCAGTGCCCTCAAGTACGACCTGCGCACCGCGGCGACGGCCGGCACCAACGCGGCGATCGCGGTGCAGACCGGTTCCGGCCTCGCCTGGTGCCAGTCCAACTTCACCTGGATCAACCAGGACACCACCACCACGGCCACCATCGACCTGCTGTCGGCGATGTCCTGCGACAGCACCGCCCTGGCCGACGTCCGGATCCTGTGGATCTACGTCAACCCGGGCACCGTCGACATCGACAACGTCCGCGCCGAGTAGCCCTCGGGGCGGGGTGACGGACCTCAGGCCGGCCGGTCGGGCGCCGGGATCGCGGGCCGCGGCGCCGGCGGCCTGAGTTCGTGCGCCCGGGACGGGGACGCCAGGCGCACGCCCGCGTCACCGGCCGGGATCGTCGCCCACGGACGGGCGTAGGAGAACGACTTGGCGGCCAGCCACCCGTAGAGGCCACTCATCGCCGCAGCGGCCACCGCCACCGCCCACGCCCCGTTCCGCACCATCACCACCACGCCCACCAGAGCGCCGACCGTACTGACGGCCAGCACCAGCCCGGTGGTGACCGCGACGACGGTCGTCACCCGGGCGCGCCCGCGTCGCCTGGCCAGCCGGCTCTGCGTGTCGGCGCTGACGACCACGCAGTCGACCGGCTCGTCGCACGTGGCGCAGAGGAACCGGGTGGTGGTCTCCCCCGTGCCGGGCCGTGTCACCGTCAGCGGCTGCAGCTCCCAGACCGTCCGGGCGTCACCCCACGGTTCCTCGATGCGGTGCGCAAGCTGCCAGTCGTCGCCATCAGGGCTCACCCGGCCGATCATGCCCTCCCGGCACAAGCGCATCGACGGCGCACCGGTTGCGGCCGGAGCGTTTCGCCTCGTAGAGCAGTTTGTCGGCGGCGCCGAGGATGCGCCTCTGGGTGTCGCCGGGGCCGGACCCGGTGGCGCCGACGCTGACCGTCACCGGCAGGTTGCCGGTCAGCGGCTGCCACGGATGGTCCTGCACGGACAACCGGAGGCGCTCCAGCACCGGTAGGGCCTCGGCGGTGCCGCAGCCGGGCAGGACGAGCAGGAACTCCTCACCACCGAGCCGGGCGGCGAAGCCGGACGGCCACGAGCGGGCCGCCGCGGTGAGCAGGTCGGCCAGGACGACCAGGACGCGGTCGCCGATCTCGTGGGAGCAGATGTCGTTGACCCGTTTGAAGTGGTCCAGGTCGAGCAACGCGACGGTCGCCGGGGCCGCGGCCAGCAGGCCGGGCAGGGTCTCGTCGACGTAGCGGCGGTTCGGCAGGCCGGTCAGCGGGTCGCGGCGGGCCTGTTCGCGGAAGCGCTCGGCCTCACGGCGGGCCTCGGCGGTCTCGAAGACGGCGTGCCGGGCTCGGGCCTGGGCGTCGCGCTGCTGGGAGTGCAGCGTGCGTTCGGCCTCGTGGAACTGTTTGTAGACGGTGAACGCCCGGCCGGTGTCGCCGCACGCCGCGTGCAGTTCGGCCTGCTCCTGGAGGCCCCGGACGCCGACGCCGGCGAGTTCCCGCTCCCGGCAGAGGGCGGTGCAGCGGTCCAGACTGCGCTGCGCGGCTCCGGTGTCGCCGAGGTGCCGCTGGGCGATCGCCAGGGTCAGCAGGTACTCGGCGAGGCCGTCGGCGTCGTCCGCCCCGGAGATCTCGTAGGCCTCGACGTTGGTCAGGGCGATCCGGGCCGCCTCGGCGAACCGGCCGCGACCGATCTGGATCATCGCCATCGTGTCCAGGGCGTCCGCGGACAGCGTGCCACCGGCCGCCTCGGTCACCGTGCGCAGGCGCTGGATCGCCGTCCAGGCCCGCTCGTGGTCGCCGGCCAGGTGCTCGGCGTATGCCAGATTGTTGAGCACCACCCGATGCAGGTCGACGTCCGCGGCGGTGATCCCGACCTGCTCGGCGTGGCCGTAACGGGTGCGGGCGGCCTCGATGGAACCGCCCGAGGCGAGAACGTCGGCCAGGCGCAGCAGGATGGCGCCGCGGGCCCGGGGCGACGTGTCGTCGTCGAGCGCCTCCACGGCCCGCACCGCGTGCTCCAGGCCGGCGGCGATGTCACCGAGGTTGTCGTGGACGATCGACAGCTGCTGGTGGCTGCGGGCCAGCAGCGGCCGGTGCCGGTGCTGCTGGGCCCACGCGTTGACCTCCGAGCAGATCGCCGCGGCCGGCGCCAGCTCGCCGGAGCGGCGGCGCATGTTGGCCTCCAGCAGACGTGCCCACAGGTACAGCGGGTGTTCGCCGGCGGCGCGGGCCTCGTCGGCCAGCTCGGCGGCACGGATCCGCACGTGGTCACTGTCGATGCCGAAGCGGAACTCCAGGGACTGGATCTCGGCGGCGATCGCGGCGGCGGACCGGGCAGGCCGTGGTACGGCGGCGACGTCGGCCGCCGACGGGATCGAGCCGGTGCTCAGCGATCCACTCACCTGCCCATTATCGGCGCGCTGATCCGCAAGCCAAGCCCTTCGGCGTCGGTAACCACTTGGAAACATTGACCGAACCAACTGTTCACAGTTAGCGTCAGCACTGAGAGAGCGCTCTCACACATCCCCGTCCCCCTCGGAGGCTTGTTCCCATGCGATTGGCACGTTCGGCGGCCGCGTTGGTGGTCGCGGTCGGTTCGGGCATCCTGGCCGTCTCCCTGTCCGGCAGCGCCGACGCTGCCACCATCGGGGCCGGCAGCTACACCGAGACCCTCCCCGCCGGGGCGAAACTGCCCGCCGGCTGCGGATCGGTGTCGACCAACCCGCGGGAGAACGTCACCGCGAACGCGCCCGAGGGCGCCGTACCGACCAACGACTGGTGGTCGTCGCTGCTGTTCAAGAAGGGCGACGACTGCGCGTTCTCCCAGCCGCTCTACGCCCACCCGCTGGCCTACCGGCCGGTGGCGGGTGGGCTCGGGTTCTCCTACGAACAGACGCCCGCGATCAGCGGCAGCCCCACCGGCCTGGGCGAGTACCACTACCCGTACGCGCAGAAGCTGGTCGTCGGGGTCGCCGGCCTGAACGCGCCGAAGGCGCTCGTCGACGGCTGGACCGACTGGACCGTGACGCCGTCGTGGAGCGACGGGACCCGCACGCTGAAGGCGACCATCGGCCACGGGCTGCCGCTGACCTACTTCCAGGCCACCGGCGGCGACGCGCTGATCACCGTGACCGGCCCGCCGACCGCCTGGTCCAACAGCGGCAACCGGCTCGGCTTCTCGATCGCCGGCCAGGACTACGTGGCATGGGGCCCGGCCGGCTCGACCTGGACGGCGAGCGGCAACACGTTCCGCTCCACGCTGGCCGGCAAGGGCTACTTCACCGTCGGCGTGCTGCCGACCACGACCGCGAACAGCACCGCCGAGAAGGTCGCGCTGGCCGACTCGTGGAACCAGTACGCGCACAACCACGTCACCGGCACCCGGGTCTCCTATAGCTACAACCAGGCGACCGGCACAGTGGACACGACCTACGGGTTCACCACCACCGCACGTGAGGGCGGCGGCACGGGCACGGTCATCGCGCTCTACCCGCACCAGTGGCGCCACCTCACCGGCTCGACCCCGGCGGCCCAGACGTACGTCTCCCCGCGCGGCCGCATGAAGATCACGACCGGCACCCAGTTCCGCACGTCGATGAAGTACACCGGTGTGCTGCCGGAGATCCCGGCCGTCGCCGACAGCAGCGGCGCCGACCTCACCACGATCACCGGCTACCTCAACGCCGAACTGAACAACCCGGCCGACTTCCGCGGCGACGACACCTACTGGACCGGCAAGGGCCTCGGCCGCGCCGCCCGGATCGCCGAGATCGCCGACCAGCTCGGCCTCACCACCGTGCGCAACGCCGCCCTGAACGTCATCAAGACGCGGATCACCGACTGGTTCACGGCGTCGCCCGGCAAGGCCGCGCGCCTGTTCTACTACGACCGCAACTGGGGCACCCTGATCGGCTACCCGGCCTCGTACGCCTCCGACGAGGACCTCAACGACCACCACTTCCACTACGGCTACTTCGTGGCCGCGGCGGCGACCCTGGCCAAATTCGACCCGAACTGGGCCACCACCGGCCAGTACGGCGGCATGGTCGACCTGCTGATCCGTGACGCCAACAACTACGATCGCGGTGACACGCGGTTCCCGTACCTCCGCGATTTCGACATCTATGCCGGTCACGACTGGGCCTCCGGGCACGGCGCGTTCGGCGCGGGCAACAACCAGGAGTCGTCGTCGGAGGGGCAGAACTTCTCCAACGCGCTCATCCAGTGGGGCCAGGCCACCGGCAACAGCACGATCCGCGACGCCGGGATCTGGCTGCACACCACACAGGCCGCGGCGATCAACGAGTACTGGTTCGACGTCACCGGCGAGAACTTCCCCAGCCAGTGGGGACACAACTACGCGGCCATCGTCTGGGGTTCCGGCGGGGCGTACGCCACCTGGTTCAGCGGTGAACACGCACTGGTCGTGGGCATCAACATGCTGCCGATGACCGGTGGACAGCTCTACCTCGGCGACCACCCGGAGTCGGTCCGCAACACCTACGCCGAACTGGTACGCAACAACGGCGGCGAACCACAGCAGTGGCGCGACATGCACTGGCAGTTCCTGGCCCTCGGCGACGGCGACGCGGCACTGTCGAAGTTCCGGGCCGGCGGCGGCAACTACACCTCCGAAGAAGGTGAGAGCAAGGCGCACACCTTCCACTGGATCCGCAACCTCGCGGCACTCGGCACGGTCGACAGGACCGTCACCGCGAACCATCCGCTGGCCAAGGTGTTCACCAAGAACGGCGTCAGGACGTACGTGGCCTCCAACATCACCAACAGCACGCTGACCGTGACGTTCTCCGACGGGCGCACGATGAGCGTCGCCGCCGGCCGGACCGCCACCGTCGGCGGCCTGACATGGAGCGGCGGCAGCGCCAACGGCGGCGGAGTCGTCAGCCCGTCACCCAGCACCCCGACGTCGCCCTCCCCCGGCTGCACCACCGCGCCGCTGCTCTCCCAGGGCCGCACCGCCACCGCGTCGACCACCGAGGGCGCCGACTTCCCGGCGTCCCACGCGGTCGACGGCAACGCGGCCACCCGCTGGTCGAGCGCGTTCGCCGACCCGCAGTGGCTCCAGGTGGACCTCGGCTCCGTACAGACGCTCAGCCGGGCGGAACTGGTCTGGGAGGCGGCCTTCGGTAGCGCGTACACCATCCAGACCTCGACCGACGGCAGCACCTGGACCACCGCCGCGACGGTGACCAACGGGGACGGCGGCACCGACACGCTCACCCTCGCCGGGAGCGGGCGGCACCTCAGGGTCAACGGCACTTCCCGGGGTACGCCGTACGGCTACTCGCTGTTCGAGTTCCGCGTCTACGGCGCCTGTGGGAGCACGGCGGCGCCCACCACCGCTCCGGCCACGACGACCTGGGCGGTCGACACGGCGTACGCGGCCGGGGCGACCGTGACCTACAACGGCACGCGCTACCAGTGCCGCCAGGCCCACACGTCGCTGGGTGGCTGGGAACCGCCGAACGCACTGTCGCTCTGGCTGCCCCTGTAGTGGCTCCGACAGACCGGCGCCCCCTCTCCGGGGGCGCCGGTCTCGTCTATGCGGAGGTCATGGTGGTGATGACGGCCGCGACCTCCCGCGGGTGTGTCATCACCACGTTGTGCCCGGCGTCGATGTCTACCAGGCGCCGGTGGGGGGCGGACTCCACCACGGCGGTGACCTCCGGGCGCCGGTCGGCATAGAAACCGCGGGTGGGCAGCATGATCGTCATCGGGCAGGTGATCCGCCGGTAGACGTCGACGCTGGGATGGACGGGCGCGTCCATCGGGGGTGTGGTCGTGGCGGCGATCTCCTCGGTGGTCGGGCGGCGCAGGAACACGCCGTCGCCGACGAGGCTGCGTTCGCAGACCGCCCGCACCAGTTCCGGGTCGGCGCCCGCGTTGAGCCGGCCGGCAGCAGCGCCACCCGTCAGCCGCTCAGTGCCGGTGCCGGTGCCGGTTTCACCGTCGAGCCCATCCGTGCCGGTCTCACCCTCGAACCGATCCCCGCCGGCGCCGCCGGCGAACCGATCCGTGCCGGTCTCACCCTCGAACCGATCCACGCCGGCGCCGCCGCCGATCCGGCCCGTGCCGGCGGCGATGATCTGGCTTTCGATCCAGGCGTCACGTTCGGTGGCGTCGAATCGGCGGCCGTAGCCGAAGGTACGCCGCAGGTTGTCCGCCGCCTCCGGGGTGCGGAACCCGGACAGTGTGCGGTGCACGGTTTCCCGGTCGTCGAGAACGAGACCGTCGACGACGCAGATGCCGCGCGGCTTTACCAGACCCGCCGCGGTGACCGCGGTGACCGCGTAGCCGCCGGTCGAATGGCCGACCAGGAGCGGGCGCTCCCAGCCGGTCGCGGCGACGACGGTGGCCAGGTCCCGCCAGTACTGCTCGGCGGTCGCCGATTCGGCCGTGCTGTGACCGTGCCCGCGCAGATCGACGGCGATCACCCGGTGGCCGGGGAGCAGCCATGTCACGACCGCCGACCAGGCGGCGGCGTTGTGACCGCTGCCGTGGACGAGCAGCACCGGAGGTCCGCTGCCGCCGTGGTCGAGGGCGGCCAGTGTGCCGCCGTCCACCTCGAAGAAAATCTCCCTCGTCATGCGGCCGCCCTTCGGTCGACCGCCACCAGGGAACCGCTCTCCATTGCCACCCACACCACGTCGCCGGCGGCGCTACCGGGGCGGAAGCTCACCGGCTCGACCTTGGCGTCACCGGCGCGAGAGCCCACCGGCCCGGCCGTGGCGTCACCGGCGCGAGAACCCACCGGCCCGGCCGTGCCTTCATCGACGCGAGAACCCACCAACCCCGCCGCGGCATCACCGACGCGAGAACCCACCGGCCCGGCCGTGCCTTCACCGGCGCGAGAACCCACCAGCCCCGCCGCGGCATCACCGGCGCGAGAACCCACCAACCCCGCCGTGGCATCACCGGCGCGAGAACCCACTGGCTCGGCCGTGGCGGCATGGTTGGCGACCCACAGGCCATGCGGCTCCTCGCCGGGCAGCCTGTGCAGCCGGACGTCGCCGTCGGCGGTGACCCGGGCCAGTTCCCCGGAGCCCCACAACGTGACCCAGCAGCCGCCATCGGGGTCAGCCGCCACGGCGTGCGGCCGACAGGCGGGATCGTCGAAGACGACCTGCCTTACCGCACCCGACGGCTCGACTAGGCCGACACATCCGCCGGCGATGTCGGCATACCAGACCCCGGCATTCCCGGCGCTGACCCCGACCGGTGCGGCCGGCGCCCGCCCACCGGGCAGCTCGACGATCTCCACCGCATCGCCGAAAACCCGGGCGAGCGCCCCGGCACCGTTGAGCGCGGCCCAGGCGCTGCCGTCGGGAGCCGCGGTGATCATCGCCGCCCGCGCGTCGGGAATCGGCAGGTCGATCATGCTGAGGTCGCCGGCCGCCGTGGCCCGGCCGATCCGGTTCTGCCCCGGCGCCGTGAACCAGACCCCACCATTGCCGGCGGCCGCGATGCCGTAGGGCGCCGAGCCAGCCGGTGTTTCGATCACGGTATAGGTGCCGTCGGCGTCGCGCCGAACCAGACGGTCGTCACCGCGGGTGCACCAGACCGCGCCGTCGGCGGCCACTGCCACCAGCATCGGCCGCCCATCGAAGGGCCCATGCCGAACGACGCCGTCGGGTGTGATCCGGGCCAGCCCCGGTGGATCCAGGATCGTCGTCCACAGAGTGCCGTCGGGATCACCGGCCACCGCGTAGGGCGCCCATCCCTGCGGGAGTGTCACCTCAGTCATCACGGACCTCCATTCCCCGGCTAACGCAACATGTGTAGCATTAACCACATGGAGCCGATTCCGCAAGCGCCCACCGGAGCCACCGGTCCGGAAGCCGCCAGCCCGGCAACAGCCATCCAAGGAGCCACCAGCCAGCAAGCCACCGCCCCGGCAACCAACAGCCCGGAAACAGCCGTCCCGGAAACAGCCGTCCGGGAAACCACCGGCGCGGCAGCCACCCGCCCCGCAGCCGCCCGTCCCGCAGCCGCCCGTCCCGGCGGCCGTACCGCGCGGACCCGGGAGCGGGTGCTCGACGCCGTCGCGTCTCTGCTGTTGGAGGGCGGCTTCGACGCGTTGACCGTGGACGCCGTGGCCGCACGTTCGGGAGTGCACCGGACCACCGTCTACCGGCGCTGGCGCGACACCGGCGCCCTGCTCGCCGCCTCCTTCGACGCCGCCCGGGAACAGCCGTGGCAACCGCCGGACACCGGTTCGCTGCTCGGCGACCTGACCGAGATCAACCGCCAGATCGTCGCCGCCCTGACCGAGGAGCCGTCGATCACCCGCGCACTGATCACCGCGTCGTTCCGCTCACCGGCCGCCGCCGATGCGCTGCGGGGATTCTGGAGCGACCGGTTCACCACCGCGGCCGTCGTCGTGGAGCGCGCCGCCCCCGGGGCGGACGCCCGGACAGTCCTGATCGCGTCCTGCGCGCCGATCTTCTACGAACTGGCGCTGATGCGCTCCCCAGCCACCGACGACCTCGCCGAGCGATACGCCCGAGTCGGCGCCGCCGCCGTCACCTGACTACCCTCGCACCACCGCCGGCGACGAAGCCCGCCGCACGACCCCGGCAGTCTTCGATGAGTCCCGCCATTACGCGCTGGCAACATCGAACGAGGGTTGCGGGTCCATGCCACCAGCGGAGGCCGGGTTACCCGACCACGACAGGGGCTCGATGATCCACGAGGCCGCACAGCGCAATTCAGCGGCGCACGGTCAGGACAGCAGAGGAAGTCGATCCGGCAACGCCTTCTCCCCCGCAGAGGCAAGGCCAGCCCGTTGGAGCACTTTTGCATAGCTCGGCGATCATCTTCGACCGATTCCCGAGGCCGCCTGTGGGTCAGGGCTGTCTCCCGGCGCGGGAAGCAGCCGTAACCCATAGGTACATGATCGAGTGACCGCCGAAAGGCCACCCTCCGGAGCCATCCGAGGCACGGGGATTGCTCATCGGCCTCTGTCCGCGAGCGTCCCCACTAGCATGGCCGGCGTGACGGAACTCAGTCCCAGGAGTTGAATACCGTTTCGCCTACGGTTGCCGGTTGCCACGAATCAATCTGCAGCCACTCCGCCTTCGCCAGCGCAATGGTGTCCACAGCGGCGAGCGGCGATTCGAGCACCTGACGACTCATCACGGCGAAGCCGAGGTCGGCGAAGGCGGCACTCCAGGCAGGCGGGTCGACGAAGGCTTTCGGCTCAAGGTGCCCGGTACCCTCTCCCGCGAAGGCGATCCACGGGTACATGGCATTGCAGAGAACCGTGAGCCGGCCATTCGAAGCGACGATGACGGCAGAGTGGTAGCTGCGCGGGTAAGCACTCTCGACGATGTGCTCGACGGCACCACCGGCAGCCCGGGCGGCCTCGTAGCAACCGCCCCGGAACGTACGGACCGGCACCTCCGGCAGTTCCGGCCCCTTGCCGGAGCGGAATCCTGTCACCCCACGTTCCAGCCGGAACACCCCACCCCCTCCCGCGTCAGGCCAGCTCGTAGTCGAACCAGATGCGGTGGGTGCCGTCCTCGTCGACCGTCAAGCCTCCTGTGCCGCGGATGCCGGTCAGTCCCCCCGTGCCGCTTCCGGGGACGATCACCAGAAACTCAGCCTCCCGGCCCCCGCCCGCGGTGGTGGCGGAGTGCACGAAGTTGAAGGTTCCCACGTGACCGGCGATGCCGCCTTCGAAGGATTCCATCGCGACGTACGTACCCGTGTTGCTCGCGGGGTCGAAGGCAGCCGTGAAGAGGGTTTCGGACCGGCCCTCGATCTCGCCCGTGAAGGTCTTGCGCATGGTGGCGAACCCGACGGGCAGGCCGGTCTTGATCTCGGAGGCCGGCACGGGAGCGGGAGTGAAGTCGACGACATCGAACCTTCCGGTTGCTCGCATGTCTGGGACAGTACGGCGCCCGGCCCACAGTCGGCGTCCGCACGCCCGGATCGCCGAACTGCGGCGTTGCGGCGCGACTGAGCCGACGGACCGTTCCGCGGGAGGGCGTACCCTCACTCCCGGTGTTGCATCGCGCGCACGTCGGCCGGCGCCCCCGGCAGTCCGCCCGGCGTCGCGCGGTAATCCGGTACCCCCACGCACGTGAAGATCATCGCGTCCAGCGGTGCGCCGAGGAGTGCCGGGATCTCACTGTCGAGAAACGTCATTCCGGTCGCGCTCGCGCCCATCGCGTACGCCATGAGGTGCAGACGCCCCTCGACCAGCCCGGCGGCCAACTGCGCGGCCCGGTATTCGCGGTCATCCAGGTTCGCCACCTCAGCCGCGGTGATCACCACGAAGGCCGCGTCCCGGCTCAGCCCCTGCTCCAGGCTCACCCGGTAGAGGTCCTCGCGCTGACTGCCCGCATGAATCGCCGTATCGAGATCCGGCCACCGGTACACGCCCGGCGCGACCCCGTCGACGGCGTGCACCGCCACGAACTGCGGCAGATCGATTCCGCGTACGGCTACCCGCAGGCCGGTGGTGAGCACGTTCTGCGGTAGCCCGCGGGTCGGGTCCATCCGCCGTTGCGAGCCGCGGGTGAGGACGACCACCTCGACCGGCTCCGACCCGGTTTCCGGCACGTCGACCGGCTCGCCCTCGGCCCACGGCGCACCCAGCACGGTCCCGTCACCGGCCCGCTGTGCCGCCGTCACCAGCGGAAACTCCACCGGATCAGCGTCGACCTCACCGGTGATCGCGGGTCCGGCCGGTGTCAGCGCGGGCGGCTGCGAGCCAAGACCGACAACAGCGACAGGCCATTCGTGTACGCCGTCCGCGCCGACCAACTCGGTGACCACCCGGTCGGGGAACGTGGTGTAGAGCCGTGCCGGGATCCCCGCGGACCGGGCCACGGCGAGGGTCTGCGCCAGCATGGTGCCCGCGTCCCAGTAGACGTGCCGGTAGCCGCGCTCGCGATACCGCCAGCCGGTCCGCCACGGGACGCCGGTGACCACGATCGCCGCGCCGCCGCTGCCTGGCGCGGGCGCGACCTGTACCAGGGCGTGACCGTCCGGGTCGTACCAGTGCACGCCTGCCGGAAGTCCTCGATGTCCTTCCGGGATGACCACGTAGAGCTCGAGCGGGAAACGGGCGCCCGCCGATCCGGCCGCGCGGAACAGGTGGGTGATCCCGTTGCTGCGTGTGGAGGTACGCACGACTCCGGCGGACAGGTGCAGCAGCCGGGCGAGGTGCGGCAGGTCGAGTTCACCGGCGTCGACTTTCGCGGTCCCGGCCAGCACCTCGATGGCCGACGCCCCGGTGGACGGCAGGTCACGGGGCAGCTCGAAGCGCGGCGGTTTCCCGGTGTATCGCTTGAAGAACAACGGGAAGCGGTCGAAGTCGTTGGGCTTCAGATCGAGGACGAGCCGCGGGTCGGCGATGACGTCATCCCACTCCCGTCCCGGCTCGTAGGAAGAAAGCCTGTGCAGGATCTGAGTCACGGTCTCCACCGACCCGACTGTAGGTGCGTCACCGGTCATGCGTCACAGATAAACGCGGTACAGCGAGCGCCGTCGCGCGACGATGTTGCCGGACAGTCCTCCTGCTGTACTGAATACGCACCGATCCGCACGTTCCCGCACGGCATGATCGGATGGCCTCCGTACATTCTCGGCCTCGGCGGCTCACCGGGCGATAAGCTCCGCCCGATGTCTTCCATCGCATCCCTTCATGTCATCAAGGTCAGCGACCTGCCCGCGATCGTCGGTGCCGCCGGCTCGGCGCGCACCGGGGAAGCTGTCCGCCAATTCGGTGCGGAGCAAGACCAGGAGTACCACTGGTCCGGCAATGTGATGCTCGAAGTCCTCAACAGCCTGGACGCGCTGGGCATCCGGCTGGAGGCCGCCGGCTTGCGGGATGAGTCCGAGGCCATCAACGCCGACTTCGACTACACCGTGCTGATCACCAGCGACGCCAAGGCGTTCCTCGACCGCCTCGACCCGGCGGCTCACGATCCCGGCGAGTCGTTCGTCGGCCTTGCCGGGTTGAGGCTCGACGAGGAAGAGGCCGGATACGCGCTGGAGGACACGCTGCTGTTGCTACGTGACACCATCGCAAGGCTCTCCGATGACGAGGTGCTCCTGCTCAACATCGGTTGATTCAGGCAACGTGAACGTCGTCGGCGCATGCCCTGCTCACATTCGCGATTCCGACGGGACGCCCGATGCCGGAACGGGTCGCGATGCCGGCCATGACACCATGATCGGCATGACGTCGTTCGAGCAGGTGGCGACCAGTCTCTGGCACCCGGAGATCGACCGCCTCCGTCTACCGCCTTTGACGGATGAGCAGGTCGTCCACGCACAGAAGCAGCTCGGTGTCGACCTACCGGCCGACCTGATCCATCTGCTCCGGACTCAGAACGGCGGCGTCATCGCCGAGACGTGGGACGCGTGCCCGGCCGATGCGAACTTCTACGCGGAAGATCATGTTCCTTTTGATCACCTTCATGGGATCGGCCCGGCAGATCATGCTCGAATGACGACGATGCTGGATTCCCCATATCTGGTGCAGGAATGGGAACTCCCGTCACCAGTGGTGCTGCTGAGCGGCCAGGGCCACTACTGGGTCGCCCTCGACTACCGGAAATGCGGGCCAACCGGAGAGCCATCTGTCGTCTGGCTCGACAACGAGATGGACCACGAATTGCCACTCGCACCGGACTTCCGCACCTTCGTCGAGCGTTTGACTTCCTCAGCCTCCTTCCCCGAATAAGTCCAGCCGGGGCAGCGCCGGCGACCACATGGGCGTCGGGACGGCCGGACCCGTCAGCGGCGAACGCCTCTCGCTCACACCATGACCACGAGCCGATCGAGGGTCGATTCCTTGAGTCGACATTTGTGGCGGATCAGAGCGCCCGGATCGGCTCTGGAATTTGCGATGGCACAACGGCACATCGGAGGATCTCGGAGGCTTCGAGCTGGCGCCTATCTTTTCATCACCGCACCCCGTGGCTGAACCGCACCTTCGAGGTCGTCGACGGCGGTGTGGGGTGGGAGGATCCCGACTGAGGGGCCATCCGCTCGCGCACACAGGCACATCGGTGAAGGCCGCCGCAGCGGTTGTTGCGCGCCCCGCCCGTCAATACGGTGGGGATCGTGACGGCGGATCTGTTCGACGCGGCGGCGATGTACGACGATGACTACCTGTATTTCTTCGCCTCCCCGGAGAGCGCCGGTGCACCGACGCACGGGCCTGTGGTGGGCACGGCCTACGCCACCACGTCCGTCACCACGGACATCGTATGGCGGCTGCTGGATCTGCAACCCGGCATGAGTGTGCTCGATCTGGCCTGTGGCCACGGTGCGCTGGCCAACGCCCTGGCGGTCCGCGGCTGCGAGGTCACCGGCCTCGACTCGTCGGCGGTGTTCCTCGATCGGGCCCGCGCTGACGCCGCGGCGATGGACGTGGCCGTCGAGTACGTCCCGGGTGACATGCGACGGCTTCCGGCCTGGACCGGCCGGTTCGACCGTCTGGTCAACTGGACGACGGCCTTCGGATACTTCGACGACCCGACCAACCGCCGGGTGCTGGCCGAGATGGCGCGAGTGCTGCGGCCCGGCGGGCGGATGGCGATGGATCTGGACAATCTGCCGAGGTTCCTGGCGTCGTACACTCCGTCGCGGATCACGGCGACCCGGGACGACGGTGACATGCTCGTCGACCGCCACCACTTCGACCCGCTGACCGGGCGGTTCGAGGTAGAACGCACGGTGTTCCGCGACGGTCGGACCCGCAGACTGACCTTCCTCAAGCGATTGTTCGGCTTTCCCGAACTGCGCGACTGGTGCACGGCCGCGGGGTTCACGACCGTGGCGGCGTACGGTGAAGACGGTGAGCCACTGAACATCCACCACGATCGGATGATCGTGATCGCGGACCTTCCCTAGCGGCCCCGCGGCCCGGCCGGGCGGGATCAGGCACCTGATGTGGGCCGGGTGGTCGCGGCCAGTTGGTCGCCCAGCGCGGTACGCCAGTAGAGGACCTCCCGGCCGGCCCGGCGGCGTAGCACCAGGCCGGCGTCGAGCATCACCTTGAGGTGGTTGCCGACGGAACCGAGGGGCAGGCCGGAGACGGCGGTGAGCTGGGTGGTCGAGCGGGGATCGTCGAGTGCCTGGAGCAGGCGGGCGCGGTTGGCGCCGATCAGGCGAGCCAGCCCCTGGGTGGCCGCGGTGCCGGTGGGGGCGAGCGCGCCGGTCACCGGGTAGATGACGGCGTAGCGGGTGGGCTGGTTCCAGGCCACCCAGGAGCCGTTGCTGTGTGCGGGGACGAACAGCAGGGTCCGGGCCGCCGAGACGTCGTGTTCAGGCAGGTCGTAGTGGTTGATCTGGAGGCGGCCGTCGCCGAGCCACTGTTGCCTCGCGCCCAGGGTGGGGATCACGCCGGACCAGCCGTGCGCGGCCAGCATGGCCGTGCGGGAGACGATGTCGGCCTGGAGCACCCGCTGGCGGCGCGGCCAGTCGGCGGCGACGGTCACGGTCCAGACCCAGCGCAGTTCCGGGTGCTGTTCCTGGTCCGCTGTGTGACGATGGCGGCCGTCTCGATCGGCGGTTTCGCGCTCGGGACCACGACCTACGCCGCCACCGGCTCGCCCGTCCTCACCGCCCTGTCGATGTTCGGTGGGCCGTCGATCACGTTGCTCGGGTCGGCCACCGTCCTCAGCCTGTCCGATGCGATGGGCCCGCGGCGGGCCACGACGGTCATGCCGGTCGCCTACGCGATCGCCTTCGCCTGCAGGCGCTCCTCCACCTGGCGTGGGCGGTCTGCTGCTCGTCCCGTTCGCCCCGGCCGGCCTCTTCCTGATCGCCGCGGGCGCCTCGGCGGCCGTCGTGCTGATCCTGCGGTTCGGCATCCGGGAACGGCCGGGGGTGGCGTCCGGCACGGGAGTGGTGAAGCGGACCCGGGAGGTCAACCGCGGTCTGCTGGGCTCGCCGGTGACCCGGCCGCTGTACTTGGCGATGTGGGTGCCCAACGGGATCATCGTCGGTTGTGAGGCCCTGTTCGTCCCGTTCGCGGGGCAGTCGGGGCCGGGTATCTGTTCGCCGCCGGCGCGGCCGGCATGCTCGTCGGTGACGTGGTCGTGGGCCGCTTCGTCGCGCCCCGGCACCGCGATCGGATGATCACACCGTTGCAGCTGCTGCTGGCGCTGCCGTATCTGGGGTTCTGGGCGGCACCGTCGCCGGCGGTCGCGGTCGTGCTCGCCTTCGTCGCGTCGGCCGGCTTCGCCGCCGCGCTGCCGCTGCAGGAGAGGCTGGCCGGGAACATCGGGCCGGAGGTACGTGGGCAGGCGTTCGGCCTGTACTCGACCGGGCTGATGGTGGGCCAGGCCGTCGGCGCGGTGATCGGCGGGACGCTCGCCACCGCGCTCGGCACGACATCTGCGATGGGCACGCTGGCGGTCATGTCACTGGGCGTCACGGCGACGTTGATGTACGGGCTGCGGCGCTCCGCACCTGCGCAGGCACCACGCGTCGAAAGCCACCCGTAGCGGTGCACAGCGCCGCACCGCGAGCCGGAGCTCTGCGAACCGCCCACGAAGTGCCGATGGGCTACGGCCGGGTGAAGACGGCCCGCCAGCGGGTGGGCAGGGTGGTTCCGGCGGCACCCACGTTGTCCACCGAGACCGGCTGCAACCCGTCGCCGGCGAAGGTGTCGATCTCGGCCCTGGTCAGCGGCCACGGTGGGCCGTCGCCGCCGCTGTCGGTGCGGACGGTCGCGGCGGCCAGGACGATCAGGGTGCCACCGGGTGCGACGAACGTGCCGACCGTGTGGATCGCGGCGGCCCGGATCGCGGTCGGCAGTGCCTGCACGTTGTTGCTCTCCAGGACCAGGTCGAAGGCCCGCCGCCAGTCGGTGGGCGGGGCGAGCAGGTCGGCGACCCGGTAATCGACCGGGGTGCCGGGGTGCCGTTCGCGGGCCAGGTCGATGGCGGTGGCCGAGATGTCGAAGGCGGTCACCCGGTAGCCGAGGGCGGCGACGTACTCGGCGTCACGGCCGGGGCCGCACCCGACGACCAGTGCGCGGCGGCCGTCTCCGGCGGGCAGGTCGAGCGACTGCAGGTGGGCGCTGGGTGCCGGTACGTCCCAGGGGACCTCGGCCTGGCCGGAGCGGGAGGCGGCGTACAGCTGCTCGAACCAGCCGGTGGGGTCGCCGGCCGCGAGGGAGGCGGCGGCCAGGCGGCGTGCGTCGCCCGCCGAGGGTGCCGAGGTCATCGGGGGACGACCCGGCGCATCTCGCGCAGGGCCTGGCGGCGCACGTCGCCGGTGAGGCGGTCGATGTAGAGCCGGCCGTCGAGGTGGTCGGTCTCGTGCTGCAGGGCGCGGGCCAGGAAACCGGTGCCCTCGATGACGAGCGGTTCACCGTGCTGGTCGAAGCCGCGGGCGACGACCGAGTCGTATCGCACGGTCTCGTAGCCGAGGCCGGGCAGCGACAGGCAGCCCTCCTCGTCGGTCTGCTCACCGGTGAGGTCGCTGAGCACCGGGTTGACCAGGTGGCCGACGACTCCGCCGACGTTGTAGGAGAAGACCCGCAGACTGACACCGATCTGCGGGGCGGCGACTCCGGCGCGGCCGGGCTCGCGGACGGTGTCCTCCAGGTCACGCACGAGGTCGCGCAGCTGCGGGCCGAAGTCGGTGACCTCGTCGGCGGGCGTGCGCAGGACCGGGTCACCGTAGAGCCGGATGGGCCGTACTGTCATGCCCCAAAGGTTAACCGGTCGTTACGCGGCGTAGAGGGTGGGGCGTTCGGTCCGCAGCATGTGGCGCAGTTTGATCAGTGACCGGCGGGTCTGCGACTTCACCACGGTGATCGGGACGTCCAGTTCGGCGGCGACCTGTTCCACGCTGTGGTCGGCGAAGTAGCGCAGCATCACGATGGCACGGTCGCGGACGGGTAGCCGCGACACGGCGTCGAGCAGGGTGAGCCGCAGCTCCGGGCTGATCGAGTAGGCGGGTTCGCGCAGCTCCCCGGTGGCGGTCTCGGTGGAGCTGCGGCGGCGCCGGTGGTCCAGGTAGACGCGCAGCAGGACCTTCTGGGCGTACGCCACCAGGTTGTCGCTGTCGACGGCCCGCTCCCAGCTCAGGAACAGCTTGGCCAGCGTGGTCTGGGTCAGGTCCTGGGCGAGGTGCCAGTCCCGGCAGAGCTGGAACGCCGCGCGGTGCAGGCGACCGCTGGTGGCGTGGGCGAAACCGGCGAAGTCGGCACGCAGGGGCCGGATGGTGGCCCGCATCGGGGTGACCGGGTGGTCGAGAAGCTCAAGCATGTCCGCGATCTCGTCTCTCTGCCAGCCACCGGGCACGCAGGTGTGCCACTGTGGACCGTCTCGGTGCCGCGCGGACGTCAAAGTACGCGCTCAGCCCCCGCCCACGGGGACGGATGCCGACAGTGGCACGCATTGGGTAGAGACGGCTCGGAGATCGCTATGAGCAGGCTGTGCAGGTCACCGGCCCCGCAGTGCGGCGCGCACCGGTCCGGTCTTGGCGGCGGCCTCATCCACTTCGGCGACCGGGTCGCTGTCGATGGTGATGCCGCCCCCGGCCCAGACGTGGGCGCGGCTGCCGTCGACGGCGACGGTGCGGATGCTCAGGCCGAGGTCCAGGTGGTCGTGACCGATCCAGCCCAGCGCGCCCATGCTGACGCCCCGGCCGACCGGTTCGAGGGCGGCGATCCGCGCCAGGGCGGCCAGTTTCGGGGCGCCGGTGACGCTGCCGCCGGGGCAGACGGCCCGCAACAGGGCGGCCAGGCCCACGCCGGGGTCCAGGTCGGCGGACACGACCGACTCCGCCTGCCACAGACCTGACCATTCGCGTACGGCGAACAGCTCGTCCACCCGCACCGGCCCGGTGCCCGGGAGCCGGGCGAGGTCGTTGCGTTCCAGATCGACGATCATCACGTGTTCGGCGCGTTCCTTGGCGGAGGCGAGCAGTTCCCGGCGGCCGGCGGCGGTGGCCGGGCGGGTGCCCTTGATCGGCCGGGTGACGACCCGGCCGTCGCGGACCTCGACGAGGGTCTCCGGGGACGCGGTGGCGACCGCCCATCCGTCGCCGGTCAGGACACCGCCGTAGCGGGCGCCGGCGAGGGCGGCGACACGGCGCAGGGCCGGGCCGGGGTCGCCGGTGTACGCCGCGGACGCGTGCCCGACGATGTTGACCTGGTAGACGTCGCCCCGCCCGATGGCGGCCCGGACCTCGTCGACGGCGGTGGCGTGGTCGGCGCGGGTCCAGCTCTCCCGCCACGGCCCGAGGCTCCACCGGTCACCGGACATGTCACCGGTCGGTGTGACATCGCGGGCATGTCGGTAAACAACGGCGTATACATCAGGAATGCCGGGCACAGGAGAGCGCGATCCGATGACACCGCCTGCCATCACGGCCCCAGCATCGGCGGATACATAGAGTGATGCCCCGCAGATGTCGCCATCGCCGATCGTCTGGTATTTGTCACCCGTTCGGCCGAGGTTACGCACCGGTAGTCCGTTGTCGGCGAGGTACCGCGCCACAAGCTCGGCAGGGTCACCGGGATCACCCCGATGCCATCGAAAGGCGCTTAACGCGTGGTGACGGGCATGGCAGCCCGCCGGAGCCCCCGGCGGACGGCCGATCGGAGGTAGCGGACAGTGGTCGACGGCCCCTCCGGCGTGGAGCATGGGAACCGAGGATCCGCGAGCCGACGCCGTCACCGGGTTGAACCAGTGTCGTTCGATGTGAGGTAACGTTCGTCACCGCAATTGTGAACCTTCACACAGCCCCCAACCGGAGTAAACCGATGTGCCAGCACCTGATCGCCTGCCCCCCAGCCGACGCCACCGACCGTGAGGCCGCCCGCATCATCGCGACCTTCCAGGAGCAGGGATGGAGCCTGCTCTGCAACGGCGTCATCGTCTTCGAGGACACCGGTGAGCTGCTCCCCGACGGCACCACGATCGAGCCGCACCGCGGCCCGGCCGTGCACGCCCTGGCAGCCTGACCACACCCACGACACGCGACGCAGCGTAGTCAATCGAGGACCACGGAAGCGGCGCAGGCCGCGATCATCGACGACCGCGACCTGCGCAACAGGAGAAACTGAGCCCGAAGCGGGTCAGTCCTCGAAAGCTTCCGGCGACGGACAGGAACACACCAGATTCCGGTCGCCGAAGGCACCGTCGATACGCCGTACCGGCGGCCAGTACTTCGCCGTCCGGTCCACGCCCTCCGGGAAACCGGCCACGGAGCGTGAATACGGGTGGGTCCACTCGTCCGCCGTCACCGCCGAGGCCGTGTGCGGCGCGTTCGCGAGCGGGTTGTCGCCCGCCGGCCACTCGCCCGACGCGACCCTGTCGATCTCGCCCTTGATGGCGATCATCGCGGCGATGAAGCGGTCCAGCTCGGCGAGGTCCTCACTCTCGGTCGGCTCCACCATGAGGGTGCCCGCGACCGGGAACGACATCGTCGGCGCGTGGAAGCCGTAGTCGATCAGCCGCTTCGCCACGTCGTCCACACTCACACCGGTGGCCTTCGTGATCGGCCGCAGGTCCAGGATGCACTCGTGCGCGACCAGGCCGTGCTCGCCCGCGTACAGCACCGGGTAGTGCTCCCGCAGCCGCGCCGCCACATAGTTGGCCGTCAGCACCGCCGTCGCGGTCGCCGCCGCCAGACCGTCCGGGCCCATCATCCGGATGTACGCCCACGAGATCGGCAGGATGCCCGCCGAACCGTGCGCCGCCGCCGACACCGCGTGGTGCTCGCCCTGCTCCAGCGGATCGCCCGGCAGGAACGCGGCCAGGTGCGCGCCGACCGCGACCGGGCCCACCCCGGGACCGCCGCCGCCGTGCGGGATGCAGAACGTCTTGTGCAGGTTCAGGTGCGACACGTCCGCCCCGAACTTCCCCGGACGGGCGTAGCCGACCAGCGCGTTCAGGTTCGCGCCGTCCACATACACCTGGCCGCCGGCCTCGTGCACCTTCGCGCACAGGTCGGCGATGCTCTGCTCGTAGACACCGTGGGTGGACGGGTAGGTCACCATGATCGCCGCGAGCTGGTCGCGGTGCTTCTCGATCTTGGCGTCCAGGTCGGTGAGGTCGACGTTGCCGTCGGCGTCACAGGCCACCACGACGACCCGCATGCCGGCCATCACGGCGCTCGCCGCGTTCGTGCCGTGCGCCGACGACGGGATCAGGCAGACGTCGCGGTGCTCGTCGCCGCGGGAGCGGTGGTAGCCGCGGATCGCCAGCAGACCGGCCAGCTCACCCTGCGAACCCGCGTTCGGCTGGACGCTGACCGCGTCGTAGCCGGTGATCTCGGCGAGCCAGGCCTCCAGCTGGGCGACCAGGTGCTCATACCCCTCGACCTGGTTCTTCGGGGCGAACGGGTGGATGTCGGCGAACTCCGGCCAGGTGACCGCCTCCATCTCGGTGGTGGCGTTCAGCTTCATCGTGCACGAGCCCAGCGGGATCATGCCCCGGTCCAGCGCGTAGTCCCGGTCCGACAGCCTGCGCAGGTAACGCAGCATGCTCGTCTCGGAGCGGTGGGTGTTGAACACCGGGTGGGTCAGGTACTCGCCGGTCCGGGCCAGCGGACGGGCACCGCACTCGGCCGGCGCGGCCAGACGCGCGCCGAAGGCAGCCAGGACGGTCGCCACGTGCGCGTCGGTGGTGGTCTCGTCGGTGGAGACCGACACCCGGTCGGCGTCCACCCGGAGCAGGTCGACCCCGCTCGCGGCCGCGGCCTCGACGATCTCGGTGGCGCGGCCGGGAACGATCGCGGTGACCGTGTCGAAGAAGGCGCCGGAGCTCAGCTCGATCCCGGCGGCGGTCAGCGAACCGGCCAGGGTCAGCGCGTGCCCGTGCACCCGCTTCGCGATGTCCCGCAGACCGGCGGGGCCATGGTAGACCGCATACATACTCGCCATCACGGCCAGCAGCACCTGCGCGGTGCAGATGTTGCTGGTCGCCTTCTCCCGGCGGATGTGCTGCTCGCGGGTCTGCAGGGCCAGCCGGTAGGCCTGGTCGCCGTCGGCGTCCTTCGAGACGCCGACCAGACGGCCGGGCAGCGACCGCTCCAGACCGGCACGCACGGCCAGGTAACCGGCGTGCGGGCCGCCGAAGCCCAGCGGTACGCCGAAGCGCTGCGTGGTGCCGGCGGCGATGTCCACGCCGATCTCGCCCGGTGCCCGCAGCAGGGTCAGGGCCAGCAGGTCGGCCGCGACCGTGACCAGGGCGCCCTTGGCGTGGGCCGCCTCGACCAGGGCCGCGTGGTCCCGCACGGCGCCGGACGCACCCGGGTACTGCAGGTGCAGGCCGAAGTAGTCCGCCGGCAGCTCGTCCTTCTCCACGTCGACGATCACCACCGAGATACCCAGCGGTTCGGCACGGGTACGCAGCACCGACAGCGTCTGCGGGAACGTGTCGGCGTCCACCGCATACACGTTGCTCTTGTTCTTCGACGAGCGCCGGGCCAGGGTCATCGCCTCGGCGACCGCGGTGGCCTCGTCGAGCATCGACGCGTTCGCCGTGGTCAGGCCGGTCAGGTCGGTGACCATGGTCTGGAAGTTGAGCAGCGCCTCGAGCCGGCCCTGGCTGATCTCCGGCTGGTACGGCGTGTACGCCGTGTACCACGCCGGGTTCTCCAGCACGTTCCGCCTGATCACCGCGGGCGTGACGGTGTTGTAGTAGCCGAGCCCGATCATCGGGGTGGCCAGGACGTTACGGCCGGCGATCGCGCGCAGCTCGGCGATCGTCTGCTCCTCGGAGATCCCGGCCGGCAGCTCGAGGTCACCGTGGAAGCGGATCGACTCCGGGATCGCGGCGTCCATCAGTTGCTCGACCGAGCCATACCCGATCGCCTTGAGCATCGTGGTCTGCTCGTCGGTGTCCGGGCCGATGTGCCGGGAAACGAACGGGGACGTCATGGGCGACTCCTGGCGTGAGAAGGTCGAGAAGCAACCTCCCCCTCTGTCATACCCAGATTGCGGCATTTCAGAGTTGCCAACCCGCGCGGTCCTTTTGCCTGAAAGTTTCCGGGGAGGATTTGCCTCTTCGGCGCCGCGTCAACGGACTCTCCCGCGCTGCGACCAACCTACCAGCGGCCCCGGGGAAGATCGGGAGTCCTAGGGTGTGCGATGTGACGTACTTCCCTGCCGCCGACCGCTACGCCGACATGATCTACCGCCGTGCCGGTCGCAGTGGCCTCAAGCTCCCCGCCATCAGCCTGGGTCTCTGGCACAACTTCGGTGACGGCCGTCCCGCCGACCGCCAGCGCGACATCGTCCGCCGGGCCTTCGACCTCGGCGTGACGCACTTCGACCTGGCCAACAACTACGGGCCCCCGCCGGGCAGCGCCGAGACCAACTTCGGCCGCATCCTGGCCGCCGACCTCGCCGCCCACCGCGACGAGCTGATCATCTCGACCAAGGCCGGCTACACCATGTGGGACGGCCCGTACGGCGACTGGGGCTCCCGCAAATACCTGGTCTCGTCGCTGGACCAGTCGCTGCGACGGCTCGGCCTCGACTACGTCGACGTGTTCTACCACCACCGGCCCGACCCCGAGACCCCGCTCGAGGAGACGATGACCGCGCTCGACGCGATCGTCCGCTCCGGCAAGGCGCTCTACGTCGGCATCAGCAACTACAAGAGCGAGCAGGCCGCGCGGGCCGCCGACATCCTGCGGGAACTGGGCACGCCGCTGCTGATCCACCAGCCGTCCTACTCGATGCTCAACCGGTGGATCGAGCACGACCGGCTGCTGGACACCCTGGAGGCCGCCGGGGCCGGCTGCATCGCGTTCAGCCCGTTGCAGCAGGGCCTGCTCACCGACCGCTACCTGACCGGCATCCCCGAGGACTCCCGGATCCGGACCAGCGTGTTCCTCAACGAGAGCGCCCTGGACGCCAAGACCCTCGGCCGGCTGCACTCGCTCAACGACATCGCCAAGCGGCGTGGGCAGACCCTCGCCCAGCTGGCGCTCGCCTGGGCGCTGCGCGACCCGCGGATGACCAGCCTGATCATCGGCGCGTCCAGCGTCCGGCAGCTGGAGAACAACGTGGCCGCCCTCGGCAACCTCGCACTCGACCGCAGCGAGCTCGACGAAATCGACGCGACGGTCCTTGATCTCTAGCCGTATCCTCCGGCCTCATGATCGACCTCGTCGAACGGCACACGGCCCTCGCGGTCGTGGTCGGGTCGCGCGCCTATGGACTCCACGGGCCCGGCTCCGACCACGACCGGCGAGGGGTGTTCGTGGCGCCGACCCGCGACTTCTGGACCCTCGACAAACCGCCCACCCACCTGGACGGGCCGGCCGAGGAACAGTTCTCGTGGGAGATCGAGCGGTTCTGCACCCTCGCACTCCAGGCCAACCCGACGGTCCTGGAAGTGCTCTGGTCGCCGCTGGTCTCGTCCCGGAACACCGACGGCGACGCGCTCGTCGCGATCCGGCGGGCGTTCCTGTCCCGGCGGGTCGCCGAGACCTACGGCAGCTACGCCCGCGACCAGCTCACCAAGGTCGCCAACCGGCGGGAACGGACCGGGGAGGTCAACTTCAAGCAGGCCATGCACATGGTGCGGCTGCTGATGGCCGGGGTGCACGTGCTGCGTACCGGTGAGGTGCTCGTCGACGTGTCGGACCGGCGCGAGGAACTGCTGGCGGTCAAGCGCGGCGAACGCCCCTGGGACGAGGTGTCCGCGTGGGCCGGCCGGCTCCAGGAGGAACTCGCCGCGGCGGCCGCCTCGACGTCGCTGCCCCCGGCCCCGGACCGGGCCGCGGTGGACCGGATGCTCGTGGCCGTACGAGAAAGGAATCTCCGATGACCACCGTCGTGCCGGAGTGGGCCGCCAACGCCGCCACCGCCCTGCCGTATCCCCTGCTCTTCGCCACCGTGAGCGGCGCGCACCTGTACGGTTTCGCCTCCGTCGACTCGGACCTGGACCTGCGCGCCTCGCACGTGCTGCCGCCGCACGAGGTCGTCGGCCTGCGCACCGGCCCCGACACGGTCGAGCACTCCGGGGTCCGCGACGGCGTCGAACTGGACATCGTCAGTCACGACCTGCTGAAGTTCGCCAAACTGCTGAACAGCCGCAACGGGTACGTCCTGGAACAGCTGATGTCACCGCTCGTGGTCGTCACCACCGACGTCCATGCCGCGTTGAAGTCGCTCGCGCCCGGGCTGATCACCAGTCATCACGCCCACCACTACCTCGGGTTCGCGGCCACCCAGGACCGGCTCTACCACCGGATCGGGCAGCTCAAGCCCGCCCTCTACACGCTGCGGGTGCTGCTCACCGGCATCCACCTGATGCGCACCGGCGAACTGGAGTGCGACCTGGGCGTCCTCGGCGAGAAGATCGCCTACGTCCCGGAGCTGATCGCCGCGAAACGCGAAGCCGAACACGGTCCGCTGCCGGCCCGCGCCGCCGCCCACCTCGCCGCCGACGTCCCGGCGCTGCGCGCCGACCTCGAACAGGCCCGGGACGACAGCAGACTCCCGGCGTACGCCGACCCGGCCGCCGTGGCGCAGCTGCACGACCTGGTCGTCCGCACCCGCCTGGCTCAGCCGTCCACGGCGACGCTGAGCAGCCCCTCCGGCGTTTCGTAGAACAGGTACTCCCGGGGACGGCCGTTGCGCTCGCCGCACATGTCTGCCGGCGGGCCGGGCTCCGCTCCGTCACCGATCATCCGCAATGTCCGTGTCACGGTGGCCAATGTACGGGCGCACTGGAAGGATCGAGAACATGGAATACCGCTACATCGGGGGCAGCGGACTCCGCGTGAGTGAGCTGTGCCTCGGGACGATGACCTTCGGCAATGAGGCGGACGAGTCCGCCTCCCACGAGATCCTGGATCGCTACGCCGAGGCGGGCGGTGACTTCATCGACACCGCCGACGTATATTCCGGCGGCGCCTCCGAGGAGATCATCGGCCGCTGGCTGGCCCGGCAGCGGCGCGACTCGCTGGTCATCGCGACCAAGGGGTTCTGGGCGACCGGGGACGCCGGCAACGACCACGGCGGCGGGCGCAAACACCTGATCTCCGCCGTGCACGCCAGCCTGCGACGGCTCGGCACCGACTACATCGACCTGTATCAGCTGCACTGCTTCGACGAGACGACACCCGTCGAGGAGACCCTGTCGACACTGGACACGCTCGTGCGTACCGGGCTGGTCCGGCATCTCGGGGTGTCAAATTACGCGGCGTGGCAGTTGCAGAAGTCGGTGGACGTCGCCCGGTTCCGCGGGTGGGAGCCGTTCGTGGCCGCGCAGCCGCTCTACAACCTCATCGACCGGGAGATCGAGACCGAACTCGTACCGGTCTGCCGCAACGAGGGCGTCGGCATCATCCCGTGGTCGCCGATGCGCGGCGGCTGGCTGACCGGCAAATACCGGCGCGGCATGACGTCGGCGCCGGCCGGCAGCCGCTGGGACGGCGACAAGCAGCCGTGGCTCGGCAACTGGCAGGACAGCGTCGACGAGCGCGTCTGGCGGGTCACCGACGCGCTGATCGACGTCGCGTCCACGCTCGACCGCAGCCCCGCCCAGGTGGCGTTGCGCTGGCTGCTGCAACGCCCCGGGGTGACCGCCCCGATCATCGGCGCCCGCACGACCGAGCAGCTGTCCGACAACCTCGGCGCGACCGGCTGGAGCCTCGACGAGAAACACCTGGAGCAGCTGACCGCCGCCGGTGAGCAGCCGCTGCCGTACCCGCACGCCTACCTGGCCCGCTCGCCGCGCCGCCGCCCGTGAACGTCGTCACCACCCACGACTGGGACGCCGGGGCAGGCAAAGTCCGGCGGCACGAGAAGGTCCAGTTCTCCGCGCTCGACCTGTGCGAGACCGACCTGGAGGGCATCGAGTTCTCCGAGTGCGTCTTCCGCGACGCCCGGTTCAACCGCTCCCGGCACGCCGACGTGGCGTTCCTGAACTGCCGGTTCGTCAACTGCAACTTCTTCGACGCCACGTTCACCAACTGCAAGGCGGTCGGCAGCAGCTTCGAGGGGTGCTCGTTCGACCTGACCACGGTCGACGGCGGGGACTGGTCGTTCATCGTGCTGCCCCGCACCGATCTGGGCAGTGCCACGTTCACCGGGGTGCGGATGCGCGAGGCCGACCTGACCGGCGTGCGCTGCCGTAACGGCACGATGCGCGGCCTCGACCTGTCCGCCGCCCAGCTGACCGGCGCCGACTTCACCGGTTGCGACCTGCGCGGCACGGACCTGCACGCCTTCGACCCGCGCACCCTGGAGATGCGCAACGCCGTCATCACCGCCGACCAGGCCGTCGTACTGGCGATGTCCCTGGGCCTGCAGATCCGCGACGCCTGAACCGCGGCCGTCGTCAGTGGCAGTGACCGTCGCGGCCGAGGGTGGTCTCGGCGGTCACCCCCGGCCGGGACCACTGCGGTGCGGGCCGGCCGGTCGGCCCCCAGGTGGGATCGCCGTTCCCGTCGATCCGCCAGTACCAGCACGGATCCTGGTCCGCCGCACGTCCGTCCGGGTTGTCCTGCCACGCCTCGCCCCGGCCGTACACGGTCATGTCGAGCAGGGCGAACGTCGGGTTCGTCACCTCGTTGCCGCGGCCGGTCGTGGAGTAGGTGAGGAACACCCGGTCCCCGGAGCGCAGGAAGCAGGACAGGTAGCCCATCTCCCCACCGACCGGCGGCGGGGCGTCGCGCACCGAATACCAGGGCTGGGTGTAGCCCATGAACTCGGTAAACGCGGCCACCTCCGGCCAGCTCCCGGTGGTGACGACGGCGAACGACACCCCGCGGGCGTTGAGGTAGACGGCGTCCCGCAGATGCCAGACTGCGTTGGTGCAGCCTTCGCACTGGCCCTGGTGCGGAGCGCCGTCATACCACATGTGCTGGTAGACGACGAGTTCGTCACGCCCCTGGAAGAGGCTGAGAAACGGAACCGGCCCGTCCGGCCCGACGACCGGGATCGCCGGGTCGACCTCCACCATCGGCAGCCGGCGCCGGGCCGCGGCGATCGCGTCGCCCTCCCGGGTGTGCGCCTTCTCCCGGATCAGGAGTTCGTCCCGGACGGCCTGCCAGGTCGCCCGGTCGACGACGGGTGGGGTGCTTCGCATGGTGGTCCTCCACGAATCGATGGTCATCCCGGGATAGACCACCCGGCCGCCGGAAACTCATCGGTGAAAGATCGTCGTAGGAGCCCAGGTGTTTGCCTTCCGTACGGTGTGCCGGTTTACGCTGATGGCATGTCTGTGAGTGCCGCCCCCGTTACACACCTCGCCCGGCCGCATCGGCCCGTGGTCGTGGCGGGGACCCTCGGCGAGTTGTGCGGGCCGACCACCGGGTTCGCCGAGCTGCCGCTGCGCCTGTGGTGGCACCCCGAGCGGGCCTTCGACCTGAGCCGGCACACCATGCTCCTGTGGATGTATGAGAACGTGCTCCGCGAGGCCATCCGCATCGACGAGCTGCGCAACCACCTCGACGGTGCGACGCTCGTGCGGGTGTGGCCGGAGCTCAACCTGCCCCGCGGCGTCCGTGCCGCCTGGGAGGCCCGCCACCCCCGGCTGCGCCTGCGCGCCGCCGGGTGAGCGTCGACGACTTCTACCGCGACGTGGCCCGCATCGCTCTGGCCGTCGCCGACAAACACGGGTTCGTCCTCGGCGGTGGGGTCGCCTGGCTGGTCAACGGGCTGGTCGCCCGGCCCACCGAGGACATCGACCTGTTCACCGACACGGCCGGTGGGGTGGCGGCCGCCGCGGGTGAGGTCACCTCGGCGCTGACCGGGGCCGGCTACCGGGTGGTCCGTGAGGACGCCGACGAGTTGTTCGCCGGGATGGACGCCGACATCCAGGAGTTCCTGGTGGCCGGCGAGCACCGGGCGCTGCGTCTCACCCTGTGCCGCCTGGACCGCCATCGCGCGCCGGTGGTGATGGACGTAGGCCCGGTCATGCACCTCGACGACCTGGTCGCCACGAAGGTCGCCGCCCTGGTCAACCGGCGTGAGGTGCGCGACTACATCGACGTGGCCGCGGCCCTGGAACGCTATCCCCTCGACCGTGTCCTCCAACTGGCACACGCCGCCGACCCGGCTCTCGACCCGGAGGACATCGCCGACGCCGGCCGCTACCTGGACCGGCTCGACGACGCCCGGTTCGGGCTCTACGGTCTGGACCGGGCCGCCATCGCCGACCTCCGTGACCGTTTGAAGGACTGGCCACGCACGTGAGGCTCACCGGAATCCTGGTCCCCGGCCGCCTCTACACGACCGCGGGCACACTGTTCGACCTGGCCGACCACATCCTCACCGGGCACGGCGACGCGGCCGAGCACATCACCTGGCTCGCCCCGGACGGCCTGCTCGACGTCGATCCGGAACCGTTCGTCCGGGTACACACCGAGGCCGCCCTGCACCGCCATCGAGGACTTCCTTCATCTCGTACGCTCGGAGAAGTCCACAACGGCACCATTCACCGTTCTCGGGAGTCCGCGCGAGGTCTCGTACCCTCCAGGCTCTTGAAGCGACCGCCGGGCTGAAGCGATCCGTCACCGCCGATGGGACGCTAGGGTTCGGCGGTGACCGTGTCGCCTGCGTCGAGGGCCGTCCAGCAGTATGCGGCGACCTCCGGAAACCTGACCGCCCGGATGGCGCTGCACGCCTACGGCACGAACCCGCAGGACTGGTTCGCCTTCGTGGCCGCGCATCTGCCGCGCGGCGGTGACGTCCTGGAGGTCGGGGCCGGCACGGGGGCGCTGTGGTCCCGGGTGGACCGGCGCGACCTGCGGCTGACGCTCACCGACTTCTCCCCCGCCATGTGCGACCGGCTGCGTGCGGTCGACGGCGCCGCGGTCCGCCGGTGCGACGCGACCCGGCTGCCGTTCGCCGCGGCCGCCTTCGACACGGTGATCGCCAACCACATGCTCTACCACCTGGACGATCCGGAGGCGGCGGTCCGCGAGTTCGCCCGGGTGCTGCGCCCTGACGGCCGGGTTCTCGTCGCCGTCAACGGGCGCGCCCACCACACCGCGATCATCGCGCTCGGCCCGGCGATCGGGCGCCCCGACCTGGTCCTGTCGACCACGCACCACGACATCACCGCCGAGACCGTGCCGGGACTGCTGGGCCGCCACTTCGGCACCGTCACCGTCGATCGCTATCCCGGCGATCTGGAGGTGCCCTCCCCCGAGCCGGTCATGGCCTATCTCGGCAGCATCGCCGCCGAACCGTTGACCGCCGGCCAGGAAGCCGCCGCCCGTGGCCTGATCGAGGCCCGGATCGCGGCCGACGGCGTGTTCCACATCCGCAGAGACACCGTCCTGATCACCGCGCGGCCGTAGCCGGGGGTGCGTGTCCTTTCGGGTCCGCGGCGGTGGACGGCGTTATTCTGGTAGGGCATGACCGATTCACAGCAGCCGTTCCGTGAGGCTTCATCGCAGCCGTTTCCTGAAGGCTCACCGCAGCCGTTCCGTGAGGCTTCATCGCAGCCGTTCCGCGAAGCGGATGCCATGCCGCCGGGTTCTGTCCGGCCCGCCAGCGATGTCGATGGACACGTCGCCGCCTACGTCGCGGCCTTCGCCACCGGGTCGAGCGCCGTGATGGACCGGCTCTACGAACCGGACGCCGTTCTGGTTCCGCAGCCGGGCACGCCGTTGACGAGCGCGGCCGAGCGCCGGGCCGCGTACGAGCATCTTCTCGGGTTCGGTGTCCCGATGGTCGCCGGAACCAGGCACCTCTACGTCGCGGGCGACATCGCCCTGTCGGTCGTCGACTGGTCGATGCGCGGCACCGCCCGCCAGGGCCATCCGCTCGATCTGAGCGGTGTCGCCGCCGATGTGCTCCGCCGGGGAGCCGACGGGCGCTGGCGGTATCTCATCAACAATCCGTTCGGCACCGGTTCCTGAGCGGATCGGCCGCTGACATCACCGCCGGTGTCAGCGGCCGACCCGTCCCTTCCCCGCATTCCCCGGCCCTTCCTGACCTCGCAGCCTTCGCGATCCTCTGGCCCTCCGGACCCTTCGCCGGCGCGCCCCGGCCGGGCGGGTCTGATCGCCGTCTCGGGTGCTGCGGGATGGGCGGGTCCGGAAGAATGTCCGCCGTGAAGGTTTCTCTCGAGCAGGTCCTGGCCTGGCGGATGCGCCGGCAGTTTCTCGAACGACCGGGAGCCGACTCCGTCGCGGCGGTCGTCGGGCGGCTGTGCGGCGTGCAGGCGCAGGTCGCGTCGGCTGCCGAGCAGGCTGTCGCGGTACGACTGTCGACGGCCGGTGAAGGGCCGTCCGGTGAGGCTCTCCGGCGCCGGGAGTTGATCAAGGTGTGGGCCATGCGCGGCACCCTTCACCTGCTCACCGTGGACGACGCGGCCTCCTACCTCAGTCTGCTGGCCGCGGCCCGTACGTGGGAGAAAGGATCCTGGCAGAAGACGTTCGCCACCGCGGCGCAGGTCAGCGCCATCGGTGACGCCGCCCGGGAGATCCTGCACGACCGGGTTCTCACCCGGGAGGAACTGACCGCGGAGATCGTGAAACAGACTCGCGACGAATCGCTGACCGAACTGCTCGGCTCGGGCTGGGGCACGGTCCTCAAACCGTTGGCCTGGCAGGGCTATCTCTGTAACGGGCCGAACGACGGCAGCCGGGTCACGTTCACCAGTCCCGGCAGCTGGATCGACGGATGGACCGGCCTGCCGGCACCGGACGAGGCGGCGCAGCGGGTCATCCCCGCCTATCTCGGTGCCTTCGGACCGGCCACGATGGAGTCGTTCGACCAGTGGCTGATCCGGGGCGCGTCCAAGAAGGCCTCGCTACGGAAGTGGTTCACCGACCTGAGCCGGTCCGGTGTCCTCACCGAGATCTCGGTCGACGGGCAGACCGCGTACGCCCGCACCGCCGACGTCGACGACATCGCGACGGCCGGGCCGATTCCGCCGGTCCGGCTGCTTCCCGCGTTCGACCAGTTCGTGCTGGGGCCCGGCACCAGGGACGAGACCGTCATCGCGCCGGAGCGACGGCCGCTGATCAGCAGGACCGGCGGCTGGATCTCGCCCGTCGTGGTCGCCGGGGGCAGGGTGGCGGGCACGTGGGAATCTACGGACAACGGCATCACGGTCACACTGTTCGCGGAGGCGGGGCCGGTCCCCGGCGACGAACTGGCGACCGAGGCCGGGCACGTCGCGCGGATCACCGGCGGTGGCACCGACCTGACGGTGGTGACCATCTGACGGGCGTTCGACGGGCCCGCCACGTCGCCGTTGGGCAGATGCCACGCCGGCGTACAGGGCTCGGAGGGAGTTCGACGGGCGGACACGAGCCCGGAGGAAGGGCTGATGACGACCGCATTCCTGCTGGTAGGACTGACCGGTTCCGGCAAGACGACGTACGCGAGCCGCGTCCTCGAACCCGCCGGTGTGGTCCGGCTGTCCGTCGACGAACGGGTCTTCGCCGTGCACGGCCGTTACGGAGTCGACTATCCGGAGGACACCTACTTCGAGCGGGAGGCCCCGATCGTCGCCGAGGTCCGTGCCGAGTTCACCGCCCTGCTCGCCGCCGGCCGTGACGTCGTTCTCGACCACGGTCTGTGGCGCCGCACCGAACGCGACACCTGGCGCGGTCTGGCCTCGGCGGCCGGTGCCACGGTGCGCCTGCTGTACTTCCCGGTCCCCCGCGCCGAACTGCTCCGCCGGCTGGCCGCCCGCAACACCGAGACACACGCGAACGCCCTGCTGGTGACACCGGAGGCGCTGGACGCGTTCTACACCCGCTTCGACCCACCCACCGACGAGGGCGAAGAGATCATCCTTCCGTACGCCTGCTGATCCGACGCTCCTCCGGGGGGACTGCCAAGGCGAGCCGAGTGGCCCGGCCGTACCACGCCGCCGTCATCGGTGCGGACCACCGGGTGATCTATCGCTGAGCAGGTGACGACGCCGTGCGGTTGCGGCACGCAGCGCAGGCCAGAGGCGGAGCCGCCGGGAGCTGTCGACCTGCGCGAGCAGATGGGCAAGCGCCGGACGGTCCTCCCTGGGCACCAGAGTCACGATGATCAGGATCGGCAGGGTTGCGGCGACGATTTCCACGATCAGGAAGAACAGCACCAACAAAGCTACGGCGAGGATGATCATCAGGAGCCTCCCACCAAGGCTGCGGCGATGAGGACCAGCGCTGCGCCGACGGCGAGGCCCATGGCGGCTAGCGCCGCGGCGGCCTGCACCAGCGCGCCGATCGGCGCGACGGCCCGCCGGAGGAGCTGAAGGGCGAGGAGCAGACACGCCCCCGCCATGATCAGATAGAGGAGACCACCGGCTTGTATTCCGAAGGTCACGTCGCTTGTTGACATGGTGTACCCCTTGTCGCGGTGGCGAGCAGGAGTGACGACATCGTCACGGGGGATGCAATGCTTCGGCGGAGCGTTAAATCGGCTTGAATCAACTATGCAATGCATTTCATGGTCAATGCAATGCATGATGCTGGGGCCGCCTGGGTCGGGGCGGTGGATGCATGGGGGGTATGGTGCATCGAGTCTCGCCGCAGTGTTTGGATGACATCATGCAGAATTCCGATATTTCCGAACTCAGCCTGACGGCTATCGCGTACTCGTGCAGCACGGGAACGTGCCCGACGGTGTACGCGACGAACCGTGGCACCATCATGGTCCAGGGCTACACGGTCACTGCCGATCAGGCGCGCATCGCAGGTGTCGACATGCCCACCGGTGAGCAGATGGTGGAGATCCCGCTCGCGTTGCTGGCCGAGGCTGCACACCTTGCGAAGCAGCCCTGAGCACGAATTGCGAAACAGGCTAGGAGAGCTGGGCTCATGTCGGAGGACCGTGGGTCCAGCTCGGAAAAGCAGACAGTCGGCGCGCTCCTGCGAGCCCGCCGTGAGGAACTACGCCTGAGCGGAAGCGCCTTGGCGGTCAGAGCCGGCCTGACCCAGTCGAAGGTGTCGCGGATCGAGACCGGCCAGTCCTCCGCGAGCCCCGACGATGTGCGCCGGCTCGCCGAGGCGATGCGGCTCGCTCCCGCGGAGGTGGACGAACTGGTCCGCCTAGCGACCGAGTCGCGCTCCGGCTCTGCCATGGATCAATGGCGCCCGGAGAACTCCAGCCAGCTCACCCGGAAACAGGTCGAACTTCAGGAAGCGGAGTGGACAGCCCGGGAGATCCGGATCTTCCAACCCTCCATCGTTCCCGGTCTCGTGCAGGTCAGCGGCTACGCCGAGGCCGTCATGCGGCCCTGGTACGACCTGCCTGGCGGGACAGGGAGAGCGACGTCCGACCTCTTCGCCGCCGTCGCGGCCCGGCTGCAACGACAGCAGATCCTCAGTGCTGCGGACAAGTTCTTCCATCTCGTCCTGACCGAGGCAACCCTCAGCAACCGACTGGGCAATCCGGAGGACATGGTGGCGCAGATCCGCCGGATCCGGGAGATCGCCGAGCGGGACAACGTCACCATCGAGATCATCCCGGCCGACGCCGCTCTGACCTTCCCGCTCAGCCACAGCTTCGAGTTACTCGACGACACACATGTGCTGATCGATCTCTACACCGTGTCCCTCACTTCGGAGGTGGTTTCCGACATCCAGTCGTACCGTCAGATCTTCGACATCCTGGCCGCTGCCGCCACCACCGACATCAAGCCGATCCTCGACCAGTACGCGGACCTCTACCTCTCCCTGTCCGCCCGCCGCTGACGCTCCTGGATGTCCGCGATCCCGCGCACATCCTCATGCTGCCGGGCGCCGAGGTCCGGACGGTCCCCTCGTGGAAGACGCCGGGGCCAGGCCTGTTTCGCGTGGGCGGGCGTGCCGACCCGGAGCCTCGCAGCCGTCGCCCCGGCTTTCGCCGGCGGCGCTAAGACTGTGCCGAGGTACGGCCGGGGCTGCCGGCCGCACCTCGGCGTGGAGTGGGTGAGGCGACTCAATGTCTGATCCAGAAGCCTTTGTAGGCGAGGTCTGCGGCACCTACCGCGATCTTGTGAAGTTCCGCGAACACGGTTTGCCGCAATTTCACAAGATCGCGCGAGGTCGGCGAGGTTCTCCACTGGGCTGATGGGCGAGGGCGTGGCGTGGGAAAGCCGCTGGCGTGGGGTGGGGGCGGGTCGCTCGTACCCATGAAGGATTCTGGTCTCGGGGTTAGCTGCACCGGCGTCCGGGGAGGCCGATGATCAGGGCGGCGCCCACGGTGAGGTGCATGCCCAGCAGGGCCAGGCGGGTGCCCAGGTCCGTGCCGGTGAGCGGGCCGGCCAGGGAGAGCAGCAGCACCACGGACGCGATGATCCGGTAGGTGCGGGCCGGGCGGCGGACCGTCCGTTCCAGGAGGGCGAGCAGTGCCCAGGCGGCGGCGCCCGCGAGCAGTGCGGCGATCACCACCGCGGCCGGGTCGATGGGGTGGACGGTGTCGCCCTGGCGGACGGTGAGGGCGATGCCGCCCCATCTGTCGACGATCCACAGCAGCAGGGCGCTCGTGGTCGCGGCAGCGACGGTAGTCGCGCGGCCCGCACGCCGTGACGCGGCCCAGCGGAGGCCGCGAGTGGCCCCGGAACCGGCAGCCCCGGGCTCGGCGGCGGTGGCGGTGGTTGAGGGAGCACTGGTGGCGGAGGAGGCACCGGTGACGTGCGTCTTGTTCGTCATGGGCAGAGCGTGGCGGGTGGCGGGTGGCGACCACATCGGGCCGGAGACGGTGGGCCACCGACTTTGGATGGTGTCGGTGGGCGGCGGCGGATGGTTAGCCTCGCCGGGTGAACGGGATCAGGAACGGGTGGGGGCTCGCGGTTCTGCTCGGTGGGTCCGGCCTGTTGATCGTGGCGACCCTCGTGGGCCGGTGGAGCAATGACCCCACCGATCCGCTGCTGCGGCTGGACATCGCGGTCGGGGTGCTGGCCTGGCTGCTGACACCGCTGCTGGTGTGGTGGCCGGTGCGGGGGACGGCGGCGCTGACCGTCCTCGCGATGCTGTCGCCCGCGGTGACGCCGCCGGCGACGATGGGTGCGCTGCAGGTGGCGCGGCGGCCGAATCGGGCGGCCGCGATCGCCGTCTCGGTCGGCGGGATCGGGGCGCATGCGGTTCAGGGGGCGTGGCGGCAGAACGGCGGCATGTCGTACGGCTGGTGGCTGGCCCTGGTGACGGTCGCCTACGGGGCGCTGCTCGGCTGGGGTCTGTGGGCACGCGCACGGGAGGCGCTGATCCGCACCCTGGAGGAGCGGGCGCAGCGGGCCGAAGCCGAACAGGGGCGCCGGGTCGCCGAGGCGCGCATGCTGGAGCGCCGGCGGATCGCCCGGGAGATGCACGACGTGCTGGCACATCGGCTGTCGTTGCTGGCGACGTTCGCGGGGGCGATGGAGTTCCGGCCGGACGCTCCGCCGGAGCAGATGTCGCGGGCGGCGGGGGTGGTGCGCAGCGGTGTGCACCAGGCCCTGGACGAGCTGCGTGAGGTGATCAACCTGCTCCGGGAGGACGACACCGGGAACGGGGTCCATCCGCAGCCGGTGCTCGCCGACGTGCCGCGGCTGGTGGCGGAGTCACGGGCGGCGGGGACCGAGGTGCTGCTGCGGGAGGCGGTGGACGAACCGGCGGAGGCGCCGCCCACGGTTGCGCGGACCGCGTACCGGGTGGTGCAGGAGGGTCTGACGAATGCCCGCAAGCATGCCGCCGGGCAGACCGTGCGGGTGACGGTCAGCGGTGGACCGGGTGCCGGCCTCGACGTGGACGTGCGCAACCGTCTCGCCGTCGCGGGCACGCTGCCGTCCGGCGGGGCGGGGCTGGCCGGGCTCACCGAGCGGGTGCACCTGGCCGGGGGCACGCTCGACCATCAGCAGACCGAGGGCGAGTTCCGGCTGCACGCGTCGATACCATGGCCGGCGTGACCTCCCGGCCGGTGCGGGTGCTCGTCGTCGACGACGACGCGCTGGTGCGTGCCGGGCTGACGATGATGCTCGACGGCGCCCCGGGAATCGCGGTCGTCGGGGAGGCGTCCGACGGCGACCAGGTGCCGGCCGCACTGGACGCGCACGCACCGGACGTGGTGCTGATGGACGTGCGGATGCCACGGGTCGACGGGATCACCGCGACCCGGCGGCTCCGGGCCCGGCCCCGGCCGCCCGAGGTGATCGTGCTGACCACGTTCGACACCGACGAGAACATCCTGCACGCGCTGCGCGCCGGGGCCAGCGGGTTCCTGCTCAAGGACACGCCGCCGGCCCGGATCGCCGAGGCGGTACGGCAGGTGGCGGCCGGCGAGCCGATCCTGTCACCGCGGATCACCCGCCGGCTGATGGACCGGGTGGCCGTGCAGGCCGGGGCGTACGCGCAGGCCAGAGCCACCCTGGCCACGCTCAGCCCACGGGAACGGGACGTGGTCGTGGCGATCGGCCAGGGGCACGGCAACGCGGAGATCGGCGCCCGGTTGGACATGACGCTGGCCACCGTGAAGAGCCACGTGTCGCACATCCTGACCAAACTGGACCTGGACAACCGCACCCAGATCGCCCTGCTGGCCCACGACGCGGGGCTGGTCTGACCGTCCTCACCCGACAGGCGCCACGTCGATCTAGTCGAGGTCGTAGCCGGCGGGCGGGCCGGTGTGCTCCCAGCGGACGCCGGTGACCGTGCGCAGCCGGCCGTCGGTGACGACGCGGGCGCCGGGTGGGTCGCCCTCCCACGGCTCGACGAGCACCGCGTCCAGGATGTGCCGGGCGCCGTCGACGGAGTCACGGAGGCTGGTCGAGCGCAGCACCCGGCCCAGGGTGATCGCGGCGTCCCGGATGCGCCGGTCGGGCGCGGACTCGCCGGCGGCCACCGCGGCGTCGATGCGGGCCCACAGCCGCCACCGGTCCTCGTCGAGCAGCAGCCGCGCCGCCCGGTCGACGGCGGCGCACGTCAGGTCGACGGCGGACTCCTCCCCCAGCCCGGCGGCCCAGGCGAGTTCACCCGGCGGGGGCAGCAGCTCGGGTGACTCGTGCAGCAGCACCGCGTACAGCATCGCGATGACCGTCTCGCGGGCCTCGCCGGCGTAGAGCGGGCCGATCGCCCGTAGTGGCGGGAACCGCCGCACCAGATGGGCGGCCCGGCCGAGCGGAAGGTCGGCGGCGAGTCGGGTATCCGTCACCCGGGCGTGGAAGGTGCGCTGTTCGCGGGCGGCGAAAATCCAGGCGCGGTGGTCGTCGGTGAACGGCGGATTCCGGTCGGCCAACAAGCGCGCGGCCACGGAATACGCGACGCCGAGCCGGGCGGCGAGGGCACGGATCGCCCGTTTGCGGGCGCGATCGGGAACGGGCTGTCGGGTGCGGGTTCCGGTCATCTGGGCCTCCCTGCCTCATCCTATGTCCGGTTCCGTTGTACGCTCGGGGAGCAGCGCGCCTGCACGAGCGTAGCGAGGTCCCCCACGCGGATCGCGCCCAGACGCCAAGAGGCTCCGACTCAGCGCACGTGACTTCAGCCTGTCTTCTTCGGCGAAGTGCGTGGGGCTTCGCGTCGAGGACGTGAGTGTCGTGTTCGAACGGTTCACCGACCGTGCCCGCCGTGTCGTCGTTCTGGCCCAGGAAGAGGCCAGGCTGCTCAACCACAACTACATCGGGACGGAACACCTCCTGCTCGGGCTGCTGCGCGAAGGCGAGGGTACGGCGGCACAGACCCTGACCGGGTTCGGGCTCTCGCTGGACGCCGTCCGGCAGCAGGTCGAGGAGATCATCGGCCAGGGGCAGCAGATCCCGGGCGGCCACATCCCGTTCACCCCGCGGGCCAAGAAGGTTCTGGAGCTGTCGCTGCGGGAGGCTCTGCAGCTCGGCCACAACTACATCGGCACCGAGCACGTGCTGCTGGGGCTCCTGCGGGAGGGCGAGGGCGTCGCGGCGCAGGTGCTGATCAAGGTGGGCGCCGATCGGGAGAAGGTCCGCCGCCAGGTGATCCAGGTGCTCGCCGGGACCGCACCGGTCACCGTGTCGGGCTCCGCGCCGGTCCGGGAGACGATCCTCGACCAGTACGGCGAGAACCTCACCCAGAAGGCCCGGGAGGGCAGGCTGGACCCGGTGATCGGCCGGGAGTCCGAGATCGAACGGGTCGTGCAGGTGCTGTCGCGCCGGCGCAAGAACAACCCGGTGCTGATCGGCGAGCCGGGCGTCGGCAAGACGGCGGCCGTCGAAGGGCTCGCGCAGGCGATCGTGGCGGGCGACGTGCCGGAGATGCTCAAGGGCAAGGAGCTGTACACCATCGACATGGGTTCGCTGGTGGCCGGATCCCGGTATCGCGGTGACTTCGAGGAGCGCCTGAAGAAGGTGCTCAAGGAGGTCCGGACCCGCGGCGACATCATCCTGTTCATCGACGAGATCCACACCCTGGTCGGAGCGGGCGCCGCGGAGGGTGCGATCGACGCCGCCTCGCTGCTCAAGCCGGCACTCGCGCGCGGCGAGTTCCAGCTGGTCGGGGCCACCACCGTGGACGAGTACCGCAAGCACATCGAGAAGGACAAGCCGCTGGAACGGCGCCTGCTCAAGATCGAGGTGGGTGAGCCGACCCTGGCGCACACCATCGAGATCCTCAAGGGGCTGCGCGACAGGTACGAGGCCCACCACCGGGTGTCGTTCACCGACGAGGCCCTGGTGGCGGCGGCGACGCTCGCCGACCGGTACATCTCCGACCGGTTCCTGCCGGACAAGGCGATCGACCTGATCGACGAGGCCGGGGCACGGATGCGGATCATCGGCATGGGCCGGCCCGCCGACGACCCGGCCGCAGCGGTACGCCGGGACAAGGAGGCGGCGATCGAGGCGCAGGACTTCGAACTGGCCGCGCGCCTGCGTGACGAGGAGAGCCTGCTGACCGCGGTGGAACCGCCGCGCGCGGAGATCGGCGACGAGCAGATCGCCGAGGTGCTGGGCAACTGGACCGGCATCCCCGTGCACCGGCTCACCGAGGCGGAGACGTCCCGCCTGCTGCGCATGGAGGAGGCGCTGCACCGGCGCGTCATCGGGCAGGACGAGGCGGTCACGTCGGTGGCGAGGGCGATCCGGCGTACCCGCGCGGGGTTGAAGGATCCGAGGCGACCGTCCGGGTCGTTCATCTTCGCCGGCCCGTCCGGTGTCGGCAAGACCGAGCTGTGCCGGGCGCTCGCCGAGTTCCTGTTCGACTCCGAGGACGCACTGATCCAGCTGGACATGTCCGAGTTCCACGACCGGCACACCATGTCCCGGCTGGTCGGTGCTCCGCCCGGGTACGTCGGCTACGACGAGGGCGGCCAGCTGACCGAGAAGGTGCGCCGCAGGCCGTTCTCGGTGGTGCTGTTCGACGAGATCGAGAAGGCCCACCCGGACGTGTTCAACACGCTGCTCCAGATCATGGAGGACGGCCGCCTCACCGACGGCCGGGGCCGGATCGTCGACTTCAAGAACACCGTCATCATCCTGACCAGCAACCTCGGCACCCAGAACGTGGGACGGTCGCTGGGCTTCCAGGCCTCCTCGGCGCCCCCGTCGGCCTACGAGCTGATGAAGACCCGGGTCAACGACGAGCTGAAGCAGCACTTCCGCCCCGAGTTCCTCAACCGCATCGACGACACGATCGTCTTCCACCAGCTGCGTGAGACGGAGATCCTGGAGATCGTCGACGTCTTCACCGCCCGCATCCAGGTCCAGCTCAAGAACCGGGACATGAGCATGGAACTGACCGACGCCGCCCGCGCGCATCTGGCCGCCAAGGGCTTCGACCCGCTGCTCGGCGCACGCCCGCTGCGCCGGACCATCCAGCGGGAGCTGGAGGACGCCCTGTCCGAGCAGATCCTCTTCAACGAGCTGCGCCCCGGCCAGACCGTCGTGGTGGACTGCGAGGACGGCCGGCTGGTGTTCCGGGGGGTCGTACCCGCGGGGCAGTGACAGCCGGCGATGTTGCCTATGCTGCCCCGGTGCGTGTCCTCTCCAAGCTGCTGACCCTCATCTGGATCATCGCGTTTCTCGCCCTGATCGCGGGATTCGTCGCCTACACCCCGGTGGCCCGCGGGTACGCCGCCGATCACCTGCACGTGGTCGACAACAAACAGCCGATCACGGTCACCACGTCCGGCGGCGAGGCACTCAGCCTCGGCGTGCGGATACCCAGCGTGGTCAGCGGGTTGTGGGCGTCCCCGGACGGGTTGAAGCTGACCTTCGCCGGGAACCAGCCGATCATCCTGATGCAGCCGAAGCCCCAGACCTGGGGCGACGAGATCACCACGAACATGCGGAACATCACCGAGGACGAGACCGCCACCGGCCGGTACTTCGTACCGGCCGTGGCCGGGGAGACCCTGCTGGACGGCAGGATCACCGGCACGGTCGTCTACCCGGCCGGCGGTCTGGTCGAGTTCCACAACGAGCAGACCATCATCGACGTGCCGGTGCGGATCACGGTGATGCCGTCGGGTACCGGTCAGGAGTCCGGAGACCGGCTGACCATGCTGATGTACGCGATGCTCGCGGTCACCGGTGTGCTGATCCTGTACGCGCTCGGCATGATCATCATCGCGGTCAGCCGGCACGGGCTCCGGCACGCCAACGGCTCCATCGTCGTGTTCGTCCTGATCGCCGCCGTGTTCGTGGGCGTCGGCTATGTCGTCGAGAAGGCGGCCGTCCCCGCCGTGAGCGACGCCGACGTGCTCGGCGCGCTGCCGGTCACCCCGCTGCAGTTCCTCAGCTGCGTCGGTGCGGCGATCTTCCTGACCATGCTCGGTATCCTGCTGGGCGGCGACGACGGCGAGTCCGGCTCGCTGGAGGCCGCACCGGCGAACCAGGAGGAACAGCGTTGACCAGCACCGCGGACCTGTATGACGAGCACGGCGAGAAACTCGGCTCCTGCGACACCCAGTTCCGGCAGTACGGAGCGGTGACGAGTTTCAGCGGCCCCGCCGTCACGGTCTCCTGCTTCCAGGACAACGCCCTGCTCAAGTCGGTTCTCTCCGAGCCCGGCGAGGGCCGGGTGCTGGTCGTCGACGGCGGCGGCTCGGTGCACACCGCGCTGATGGGCGACATCATCGCCGGACTCGCGGTGTCCCACGGCTGGGCCGGCGTGATCATCAACGGCGCGGTCCGTGACGTGGCGGCCCTGCGGGAGCTGCCGGTCGGTATCAAGGCACTCGGCTCCAACCCGCGCAAGAGCGGCAAGGCCGGCACCGGCGAGCGCGACGTGGTCCTGGAGTTCGGCAACTGCACCTTCACCCCGGGCGCCCGGGTCGTCAGCGACGACGACGGCGTGGTGGTCCTCCCATCCGCGTGAGGCGGTGGTCCCGTTGAGCCGACCGTTCCCCGCGAGCGGTTGGCTTTCGGCACTCATTCCGGCTGGCGTGCATCGGTGGTCGGTGCCTCCGGCGCACCCTTCGCCGCGGCATTCCGGCGGGATCGCTTCAGATCGATGACCACCAGCGTGCACAGGGCGACGAGTGGAATCGAGCAGGCGAGGTTGGCGAAGATGGTGTCCGGAGCCTGATCGGCCGCGACCCTGCCGGCGCCATCGACCCAGCCGCCTTGAATGCTGATCACGATCGCGAAGATCTCCATGACCAGGAACAACCCGGTGGCTGCCCAGAGAGCGATCCGCGCCGCTTTCCGGGTTGCCGCAGCACGCCGTTTGCGCCGACGGGCCCTGCTCAGATCTCCGATCGTGGCCTCCGCGAGGAACGCCCCGGCCCGAAGCCAGTCCGCGGGTTGCGCCATCCACCACGTCAGGGCGTCCCGGTCGGCAGGAAGCAGATCAGCGGCGACCGCATCGTGCCAGGCATTTCGCATGCCGGCGCAGAAGCCGGTGAGATAGGCGGGCGTCGGGGCGAACGTCGAGTTGACCGCCCCCGGCGGGGCGGCATGGCCGCCGAGGTACTGGGCGAGGTCCGCAAGCCAGATCGGTGTCGGGGAGGCGGGCGACGGCTGGCTCAGCGCGCGTTGCCACTGTCGCCGCCATGGACCCAGCCACTGGACGAGATCGAAATGGCAGGCGACCAGGCTGTCCAGTGCGGCGAGCGGAAGGGTGGTGGCGGCACGGGCGCCATCGCGGCTTCCGTAGCGGTGGTCGGCTTCACGACTGGCGTGGAGTGCGTCGTTGTTCGCCGGGGAAGGTGCAGCGGTCGCCGTCGGCCCGGCGACTGGTCGAGCGACTCCGGATGCCCCTCGCGGATGGCTGATCATCGGTTCACCTCCACCGCGCGAGTCCGGTGACCCTGTCGAGTCGCGTGGCGTCGGCCGGACGATGCCGTGGGTGGCATCGACGGCGTCCTGTACGGCGTCGCGAATCCGGGTAATGGCGTCGTTGGCCGAGTGGGCGAAGGAGATCGAGTCGTCGTCCGTCATGGGTGGCCGGCCCGCGTGTACGCCGAACCGGGCAACCGGAGCCGGAGCGACGCCGGGGAGGATGACCTAGAAGTATCCGTGGTGCAGGCGGGTCGCTGCCTTCATCGCGACCCCGGACAGCTGGCGGATGTGATAGCGACGTTCGCCCTTGTAGATATGGCCGACGCCGTTCTTGCCGATCACGACCCACTGGCCGTCGAACGATACCCAGCCCAGCACGCCTTGCGCCGACAACGTGGCATGCTGCGATTCGCTGGTGGGCGGCCCATCGGTGGCGCCCGCGTCCCGGCCCGGCGCCGATGGCCGTGGCGATCGGGTCGCGTCAGCGACCACGAGTGCGCCCTCGCCGGAGCCTAGGCGGCGTGGACGCTGCGGCGACGGGCCACGGACGACCTCGTCATAGACGAAGTCGTACAGTTCGTCGGCCGTGATCCGGCCGTCACGGTTTCGGTCCGCGGCTCCCGAGGAGATACCGCTGATCAACGCGCCGGTGAAGTACGAGGGACGGACGACCTCGGACTCCGCGTCCTCGAAACTCGCCTCGGTGTCACCCGAGGCGGTCAGAACAGCGACTCCGGTGCCGGGCGGGATCTCCTGCACGAGAGTCTCGAGGTTGTCCCCCGCCGACCGGCTGCGCATCCCCTTGATGAAGCCGCCGCTGAAGCAGCAGTCGACGAGGATCAGCGTCGCCTTCGACCGGCTGGACTGGATGCAGTCCCGAACCCACTCGGCCGAAACCGCGGTCGAACCGAGCAGGTCCCGTTCGGTGTCGGTGAACGCGAAGTAGAGCCGGCCATGCCTGTCCTGCACACCGTGGCAGGACAGGTACAACAAGCTCATCGTGTCGGTGGGCCGCGCCGCGGAGAAGAACGCCTCGATCTCACGCCGGGCACCCTGGCTGGTGCAGTCGATCCTGGCAGTCACCGCATAGCGGCAATTCTCGGGATCACGCAGCGTGCGTGACAGCTCGTTCACGTCCTGGCGCGGCGAGCGCAGTGGCGCCAGCGAAGGATCAGCGAACGTGCCGCATCCGAGAAGGAGCGCCCGCCGCTGCGGAGACCCGCCGGTCACGGCTCACGATCGAGGCGACGCAGGTAGGCGGCGACCAGTTGGTCTCGTTGCAGGCGAGTCACCCGCCCGCGGAACCGTTGCCCGTCGACCTCGACCTCGACGTCGTTGGGCTGCCGGCTCAACCATGACGAGATCACCACCATCAGGTGCTCCACCACGGGCGGGGCCAGAGTCACCACGAGCGCGCCGACGGCGAGGACCTCACCCGACTTGGCGCCTTTCACCGCCGGACCCGCGGTACCCTGCCGGACGTCGTCGACATCGGTGTCAAGGAGAGCCTCGCGCAGATTGTGCGTGAGTTCGTGCACGCCTTCGATGTCGGCGTCCGAGACCAGTACCCGCACTCCCATCGTCGCCGATTCCATGAATCGCACCAATTCAGTCAGAGATCATGAGCAAAGGACGGGATCGACAGTAGTCGCTCTCTGGGAGGAATGCCTCAACCTCTCGGGTGATCCCAGGCCTGCCCGCCAGTTGGCGGGGCGATTCCGCCGGATGGCGCTCGATCGTCGGTTGGCGCGGCAGCATGCTGGTGGCACCCGTCACATGGTGGTGATCGGGTGTTGATGAAGGAGGCCGTTCGTGACCGCTGTCGTGCCCTCTCCTCCCCCGTTCGACCCGGAGCTCGGGGCGGCGCTCGCCGTGCTCGGGGAGCAGCTTCCGCCCGCGCTCACCCCGGAGATGATTCCGCTCCTGCGGCAGGGTGCCGCCGTCATGGGGACGATCAGCGACGACGACCTGCGGCGCGGCGGGAAGTTCACCGTCGAGGAGCGGGCGGTGCCGGGGCTCGACGGGGACCCGGACGTGTCCCTGCTGATCTGCCGGCCGACCGGGGCCACCGGGATGCTCGGGTGCGTCTATCACACGCACGGCGGCGGGATGATCCTCGGCGACAACCGGGCCGGGATCGACCTGATGCTGGACTTCGCCGAGGAGTTCGGGCTGGTCGTGGTGTCGGTGGAGTACCGGCTGGCACCGGAGACCCCGCATCCGGGGCCGGTGAACGACTGTTACGCGGGGCTGCTGTGGACCGCGGCGCACGCCGGGGAACTGGGCTTCGACCCGGGACGGCTGATCGTGGCCGGTGGCAGTGCCGGAGGTGGGCTGGCGGCGGCACTCGCGCTGATGGCCCGCGACCTGGGTGGGCCGGAACTGCTCGGACAGCTGCTGATCTGCCCGATGCTCGACGACCGCAACGGGAGTGCTTCGGCCGTACAGATGCAAGGGTTGGGGATCTGGGATCGCACGGCGAACCGGACCGGATGGGGTGCGCTGCTCGGTGCGGCGGCCGGTGGGCCGGACGTGTCGCCCTACGCGGCGCCGGCGCGGGCCGCCGACCTGGGGAATCTGCCGCCCGCGTTCATCGATGTGGGTAGTGCGGAGACGTTCCGGGACGAGGACGTCGCGTATGCGACCCGGATCTGGCAGGCCGGCGGGCGGGCCGAACTGCACGTGTGGCCGGGCGGATTCCACGGGTTCGACATGATGGCGCCGACCGCGGTGATCTCGCAGGATGCCCGGCAGGCGCGGTTCCGGTGGCTGAACCGCATGCTCAACGCCTAACGTCGGCGGCATGAAGGACCTGGCGGTGCGCCTCGCCGCGCTGGACGCCGACGCCAGCGCGGCCGTCCAGGTGATCGCCTACTTCGACGGGCTGGTCGAGGCCGGCGCCGGGTTGCAGAGCATCGTGCGGGGCGCGGCCGTGCTGGCCGGCTGCCCGGCGCGGCTCGACGACACGGCGCGGCGCGTGCACATCCGGATGCTGCCGGACGGTATCGCGGCACCGGCACCCCTCGCGGGCGGCGAACACCGGGCCGACGACAAGGACACCGAACGCCGGGCGGGCGACGAGCGGTGGCCCGGCGCCGCGGCGGGCACCGCGGTGCTGCGGCTGGAGCGGTCCGGGGCGGCCGGGCCGGTCGACGCGATGGTGCTGGAACGTGCCGCGGCCGCCGCCCGCGCGGTGCTCGACCGGACCCGGGGGCGGGCGCCGGCCGCCGACCAGCCGGCGATGGTCGAGTTGCTGGTCGACGCGTCGGCTCCGGCGGACGCCCGGCTGCGGGCCGGGCGCCTTCTCGGCCTGGCGGCCGACACGACGGCGTACGCGATGGTCCGGCACGGCGGTGAGATCCGCGTGCTGAGCGGGGACGCGGATCCGCCGTACGGCCGGGCCGGGATCGGCCCGGCCGTACCGGTTCTCGACCTTCCGGTCTCGCACGACGCGGCACGGATCGCGGTCCGGTTCACCGCCGCCGGGACTGACGACGACCCCGGAGAACCGATCATCCGGTACGGCGAACTGGGCGCCCTGGCAATGCTGACGCACGTGCCCGAACCCGGTGCTGTGCCGGACGTCCGGGTCCTGGAGCAGGCCGGCACCCCGTGGCTGCTGCCGACCCTGCACGCCGTCACCACCACAGCCAGCCTGCGGGCCGCCGCCACCCACCTACGGCTGCACCATTCCACCCTCCAGGACCGGGTCGCCCAGGCCGAGCACCTGCTCGGCTGGAGTCTCCACGATCAGGCGGGCCTGTTGCGTACCCATCTGGCCCTGATCCTGCGGCGCCTGCACCGCAACCCGTGACGTACCCGGCGCTCTCAGCCGGTGATCGTCTCGGCGATGTCGGTGGCGATCGCCTCGAGCTGGGCGCGGGTGAACACCGGCTCCGGCGCGGACGGTCCACTGCCGTCACCGCCGAAGTAGTTGACGGCGCTCAGGTGCACCGCGTGCCTGCGGTCGGGAAGTTCCACGTCGACGCCGTAGAAACGCCAGCCCTGGCCGGGCCGGTCCACGTACCGGACGAGCCGCAGCCCGGAGGCGGTACGGGTCTCCCCGCAGTCGGTCACCGGTGGCGCACACTCGTAGAACGGCTCGCAGGACCGGCCGCCCGCGCAGCCGACCGCGCGCAACGACAGGTAGAACCCGCCCTTGCGGCCGTCGGCGGTGACCCCCGACTGGGCCCGGAACGTGTCGTCGTCGAGCGCGAACATCACCGGACGCCCGTCGGGTGTGCGCTTCTCCCCCGGCTCGTCCGGCATGTAGATCCACCGGACCTCCGGGGCGTGCTCGGTCGTCGCCTGCTCCAGGACGGACCGCAGCCGGTCGAGGATCCGCTGCTTCCCGGCCGGTGTGCCGGACTCCAGCGCGAACACCGACGGACTCGGTGACACCGGCACCGACGGTGACGCGGCCGCGGCCGGTGGGGCGGGCGCGGGCGCCGGGCCGGAGCCGGACAGCAGGCTCGCACCGACGGCGATGGCGGCGATCACGGCCGCGGCGGTGGACCCGCCCGCCGCGAGACGACGGATCCGGCGGCGCCGGCGGGTACGGCGTACGACATCGTCGACGTCGACGGTCGACGCCGGTGCCGCGCCGATGAGCTGGTCGAGCATGTCCTGGTTCACTGGTGCCTCCCCGTTGCGTAGCTGAGCGCGCGCAGTGCCTCCAGGGCCCGCGCCGACTGGCTCTTGACTGTTCCGGTGGAGACGCCGAGCAGGTCCGCGGTCTCCTCGATCGACCGGTCGAAGTAGAACCGGAGCACGACCACGGCCCGTTGCCGCCGCCCGAGCCGGGACAGCAGCGCGATCAGCTGCTCCCGGTCGGCGAGCTGGTCGGGCGGGCTCCAGCCGGGGTCGGGCACGTCCTCGGCCGGGTACTCGCGCCGCCACGGCCGGCGGCGCTCGTCGATCCAGGCCCGGGTGAGTATGCGCTGCGCGTACGCCTCCGGGTTGTCGGCCGCCGACACCCGCCGCCAGTTCTCGTAGAGCTTGCCCACGACGGTCCCGACCAGATCGTCGGCCATGTGCCAGTCGTGACACAGCAGGTATGCCGCCCGCCGCCAGCGTTCCATCCGGATGCCGACGAACTGCCGGAACCCGTCCTCCTCGGACCTGTTCACGGTCCTCCTCCCCCACGTCTCTGCGGGCACGACGGAAACACCGGCGTTCGAGGTTGCACGCGAGAGGCCATTGTGGCCGGGATCGGCGGCCGGGTCCGGCTCATCGCGCGGCCGAGTCCGGCTCGTCGTCCGGCCGGGTCCGGCTCGTCGCGCGGGTCCGGCTGGTCCCCACCGCTGTCTCGGGCGCGCTGAGACAACGGTGAGGACCAGCCGGAAGGGGTTGCGACGACCGGCCGGGGCGGGTTGCGACGACCGGCCGGACGGGGTTGCGACGACCCGGGTGAGCGGGTCAGTCGGTGGGGGTCAGGCCGGTGGAGGCGCGGAACGAGCCGTCCATCTCGAACGGCACCGACTCGTGTTCGTGGGTGATCAGCCAGTGGCCGTCGATGCGCCGCAGCCCGAGGGTCACCCGGAACCACAGGGTGAACCCCTCGGCCGCGCCGCGCGGCACCGCGCTCAGGCAGTCGATGCTGGTCGCGAACGCCACATCGCCGTCCGTGGTGATCGCCAGCTGGGTGACCTCGCGGCGGGGCGGCGCCTGGAAGTTGTCCATCCACGCCTCCAGCACGGCCGGGTCCCGGCGGTCTCCGGGCTGGCGCAGCGGCGGGGCGAGGTTGTACTCGACGAAGCCGGGCGCGTAGTAGGACAGGATGGCCTTGGCGTCACCGGTCTCCAGCAGCGCGGCCTTGTTCTCGATGACTTCCTGGATCTCGTTCATGCCGGTATGTCGAAGCCGGGCCGGCCGGCTTCGACATCCCTGACGACACCGAAGGAGAAACCGATGAAATATCTGATCCTGATCCAGTCGAATCCGCAGTCGCTGGCCGTCTGGGAGACGCTCACCGATCAGCAGCGCACCGATTTCGGGCTCGGGCATCTGCGGCTGACGGAACAGATGCGCGAGGCCGGCGTGCTGGTGGTCAGTGAGGGGCTGGGTGATCCGGCGCTGGCCACCCAGGTCTCGGTGCGCGACGGCCGGACGATCACCTCGGACGGCCCGTTCGCCGAGGTCAAGGAGCATCTGGCCGGGTTCTATCTGATCGACGTGGCGGATCTCGACGAGGCGGTCGGGTGGGCCGCGAAGGCGCCGGACGCCGCCTACACCCGGGTCGAGGTGCGTCCGGTCCTGGACATGAGCGCATGGGAGATCTGACCGGGCTGCCGGACCTGCTGCGCGACTGTGCGCCGCGGGTCCTGGCCGCCGTGGTGCGCCGGTACGGCGACTTCGAGGCCTGTGAGGACGCCGTGCAGGAGGCGCTGATCGCGGCCGCCGGGCAGTGGCCGGAGAGCGGCATCCCGGAGCAGCCCAGGAGCTGGCTGATCACCGTGGCGAGCCGCCGCCGGGTGGAGGCGCTGCGCAACGAGACGGCCCGCCGGCGCCGTGAGGAGGCGGTCCGGCACGACCCGGTGCCGGCCGTCCGCGGTGACGACGAGCTGGCGTTGCTGCTGCTCTGCTGCCATCCGGCGCTGAGCGGGCCGGCGCAGGTCACGCTCACGCTGCGGGCGGTCGGCGGGCTCACGACCGCGGAGATCGCCCGCGCGCTGCTGCTGCCGGAGGCCACCGTGGGCCAGCGGATCAGCCGGGCCAAGCAGCGGATCCGCGACGCCGGCGCGCGGTTCGAGATGCCGGCGCCGGACGAGGTCGGCGAGCGTCTCAGCGCGGTCCGGCACGTGCTCTACCTGATCTTCAACGAGGGTTACACGGCCAGTTCGGGCGACGCCCTGAACCGGGTGGATCTGACCCGGGAGGCGATCCGGCTGACCCGGCAGCTGCACCGGCGCCTGCCCGGCGACGGCGAGACCGCCGGGCTGCTCGCGCTGATGCTGCTCACCGATGCGCGCCGTCCCGCGCGGACCGGGCCGGACGGCGCCCTGATCCCGCTCGCCGAGCAGGACCGCGGTCACTGGGACACCGCGGCGATCGCCGAGGGCGTCGCGCTCATCACCGACACGCTGGCGCGGGCCCCGATCGGTCCCTTCCAGCTCCAGGCCGCGATCGCGGCGGTCCACGACGAGGCGGCGCGGGCCGAGGACACCGATTGGCCGCAGATCCTCATTCTGTACGGAATGCTGCACGCGCTCGCCCCGAGCCCGATGGTCACCCTGAACCGGATCGTGGCGGGCGCCATGGTGGAGGGCCCGCGAGCCGGGCTCGCCGCGCTGGACCGGGTCGCGGACGATCCGGTGCTGGCCCGCCACCATCGGACCGCGGCGGTGCGGGCGCACCTGCTGGAGCTGGCCGGTGATCGGGCCGGGGCGCGGGACCAGTACCGGCTGGCGGCGCGGCTCACGCTCAGCCGCCCCGAGCAGCGCTACCTGGAGTCGCGGGCCGGTGGCCTGGGCCGGGGAGAGCAGCGGTGACGGCGGGGACGCCTCATGGTGGTCGCGGGCGCCTGGTGTCGTACCAGATCAAATGTTTGTCGCTCTGGATCAAGTTCGGCCGGAGGCCGGGTTTTAGCGTGTGGGGATGGATTTCTCCCCCTCCGCGCGGGCCGCGGAACTGACCGGGGCGGTGCGCGACTTCATCGACGGCGAGATCGCGCCGGTCGAGCATGATCTGCACCAACGTTCGGCGCGGGCGCGGCGGGCCGGTGAGCCGGTGTCGTGGCGGGTGCCGGAGGAGGTGCGTGAGCTGCAGCGACGGGCACGCGACCGCGGGCTGTGGAACCTGTTCGCGGATCTGAGCAACGTCGACTACGCGCCGATCGCCGAGGCCACCGGCTGGTCGTTCCTGGCGCCGTACGTGTTCAACTGCAACGCGCCCGACACCGGGAACATGGAGGTCCTCGAGAAGTACGGCACGCCGGAGCAGCGGGACCGCTGGCTGACCCCGCTGCTGGACGGCACGATCCGCAGCGGCTTCGCCATGACCGAACCCGCCGTCGCCTCGTCGGATGCCACGAACATGCAGCTCACCGCCGTGCTCGACGGCGACGAGGTGGTGCTGGACGGCCGCAAGTGGTGGACCACCGGCGTCGGGCATCCGGACTGCCGGGTCCTGATCGTGATGGGCCTGACCGACCCGGGCGCGCACCGGCACGCCCGGCACTCGATGGTTCTCGTCCCGATCGACACGCCCGGGGTGAAGGTCGAGCGGATGCTGGACACCATGGGCTTCCTGGACGAGCCGTTCGGGCACGGCGAGGTGTCGTTCACCGGTGCCCGGGTTCCGGCGGCGAACATCATCGCCGGGCCGGGACAGGCGTTCGCGATCGCGCAGGGCCGGCTCGGCCCGGGGCGGGTGCACCACGCGATGCGGATGATCGGTCTCGCCGAACGGGCCCTGCACCTGGCGTGCGAGCGAGGGCTGGCCCGGACCGCGTTCGGCAAGCCGATCATGAACCTGGGCGGGAACCGGGAACGGGTCGCCGACGCCCGCATCGCCATCAACGCGACCCGGCTGCTGATCCAGCACGCGGCCTGGAAACTGGACGCCGGCGGCCCGATGGCGGCGCTCTCGGAGGTCAGCCAGATCAAGGTGGCCGCACCGAACGTCGCCCAGCAGGTGATCGACTTCGCCATGCAGATCCACGGCGGCGCCGGCCTGTCCAGCGACTTCCCCCTCGCCTCGGCGTGGACCGCGGCCCGCGCGGTGCGGATCGCCGACGGGCCGGACGAGGTACATCGTGGTCTGATAGCCCGACTCGAACTCGCCGACCATGGAGCAGCCCGATGAAACGTGTCCTGATCACCGGCGGCGCCTCCGGACTGGGTGCCGCGCTGGCCGCACAGTTCACCGCCCGCGGCGACCGAGTACTGGTCACCGACGTGAACCTGACGGAGCCGGACCGCCTGGACATCACCTCGGAGGCCGACTGGGCAGCCGCCCTGGAACGGGTCCGTGACGAGTTCGGCGGCCTCGACATCCTGGTCAACAACGCGGGCATCGCCGCCGGTGGGCGCATCGACCGGCTCAGCGCCGAGCACTGGCAGCGGGTGCTGACCGTCAACGTGCTCGGCGCGGTCAACGGCTGCCGGACGTTCACCCCGCTGTTCAAGGAACAGGGCTCCGGTCACGTGGTGAACGTGGCGTCGGCCGCCGGGCTGATGCATCCACCGTCGATGAGCAGCTACAACGCGAGCAAGGCCGCGGTCGTGGCGCTGTCCGAGTCGCTGCGCTACGAGCTGGGGCCGTGGGGTGTGGCCGTCTCGGTGGTGTGCCCGTCGTTCTTCCGTACCAACCTGGCGCAGTCGCTGTCCGGGGACGACCCGCAGATGGAGCAGGGCGCGGTCCGGCTGATCAACGGGGCCCGGCGGGGTGCCGACGAGATCGCCGCCCGGGTGCTGCGCGACGTGGACGCCGGTAGGTTCCTGATCCTGCCGGACTCGGACGGCCGGACGGCGTACCGGGTCAAGCGATTCGCCCGGTTCCTCTACGACCGCAAGATGTTCGCCCTGGGCGCGAAGATCCGCCGCGAGGAGCGGGCGGAGGTGCCGCATGAGTAGAGGCGTCGTCCTGATCACCGGGGCCAGCGCCGGCCTCGGTGAGGAGATGGCCCGGCAGTTCGCGGCCCTCGGCTACGACCTGGCCCTGTGCGCCCGCCGCGTCGACCGGCTGGAGAAGCTGCGCGACGAGCTGCCGACCCGGGTGGTGGTGAGGCAGCTCGACGTGACCGACGACGACGCGGTGTTCACCGTGTTCCGGGAGTTCGCCGCAGAGTTCGGCCGCATCGACCGGGTGATCGTCAACGCCGGTCTCGGCAAGGGCGCGCCGCTCGGCACCGGCCGCCCGGACGCCAACCGGGCCACGGCGCGCGTCAACTTCCTGGGCGCCCTCGCCCAGGCCGAGGCGGCGCTGGAGATCTTCCGGGCCCAGCAGCGCGGCCATCTGGTGATCATCTCGTCGATGTCGGCGCTGCGCGGCATGCGCAAGTCGATGACCACCTACGCGGCCACCAAGGCGGGTGTCGCCGCGCTGGCCGAGGGGCTGCGCTCGGAGCGGATCCCCGGCGTCGACGTGTCGGTGATCTATCCCGGATACATCCGGTCGGAGATGAACGAGCACGTCCGGCAGCAGACCCCGTTCATGGTCGACACCGCGACCGGTGTCCGCGCGATGGTCGCCGCCATCGAGAAACGTAAGGCCAAGGCCTACGTCCCCGCCTGGCCGTGGGTGCCGATCGGTGCGGCGATGCGGGTGCTGCCCCTCTCCGTCGTCCGGCGGTTGGGGTGACCGGCCCGGTCCGCGCGGAGGACGCCTTCGACGTCGGCGCGGTGACGGCCTGGCTGGGTCTGTCCGGGACGCCGGAGGTGACACAGTTCTCCGGCGGTGCCTCCAACCTCACCTACCTGCTGCGTTATCCCGGCCGGGAGCTGATCCTGCGGCGGCCGCCCGCGGGCCGGAAAGCCGCGACCGCCCACGACATGTCCCGCGAGTACCGGATCCAGTCCGCCCTGGCGCCGGTCTTCCCGTACGTGCCGGGGATGGTCGCGCTCTGCGAGGACACGTCGGTGATCGGCTCCCCGTTCTACGTGATGGAGCGCGTCCACGGCCGCATCCCGCGGAAGGAACTCGGCGTCGACCTGCCACCCGGCGAGGTACGGCGGCTGTGCACCGGCGTGATCGACCTGCTGATCGACCTGCACGGCATCGACCCGGCCGCCGCGGGGCTGAGCGACCTCGGCAAGGGCACCGGCTATGTGGCCCGGCAGGTGGCCGGCTGGTCCGAGCGCTACCGGGCGGCCCGGACCCGCAACGTCGGCTCGTTCGCGCGGGTGATCGCCTGGCTGGAGGCGAATCAGCCAGCGGAGCAGCGGATCTGCCTGATCCACAACGACTTCCGGTTCGACAACGTGGTCTTCGACCCGGACGACCCGGCCCGCCCGGTGGCGCTGCTCGACTGGGAGATGGCGACCCTCGGCGACCCGCTGATGGATCTGGGCAGCGCGCTGGCCTACTGGGTGCAGGCCGACGACGGATGGCTGTTCCGGTCGTTCCGGCGACAGCCGACGCACACGCCGGGCATGCTGACCCGCCGCGAGGTGATCGAGCACTACCACGCGCGGACCGGGCTGCGGCTCACCGCGTTCCACGAGGTGTTCGGGCTGTTCCGGCTCGCCGGTATCGTGCAGCAGATCTACTACCGCTACCACCACCGGCAGACCCGCAACCCGGCGTTCCGGCACTTCTGGATCGCCAGTCTGATGCTGGAACGCCGCTGTCTGCGCATCATCGCCCGAGAGGACTGAGGTGGCCCGTCTCCTGCTGATCCGGCACGGCCAGGCGTCGTTCGGCGCCGACGACTACGACGCCCTCTCGGAGACCGGGCACGAGCAGGCCCGTACCCTCGGCCGGTCGTTCGCCGAACGCGGCATCCGGCCCGCCTTGCTGATCCGCGGCACCATGCGCCGTCACGACGAGACCGCGGCCGGGCTGCTCGACGGCCTGAAGGAGACCGTCGAGACGGTGACCGACCCCGGCTGGAACGAGTTCGACTTCCACCACGTCGTGCAGCTCCACCAGCCGGGCTTCCGGACCGGGACCCCGCGGCAGTTCCAGGAGGTCTTCGAGGCGGCGACGGCCCGGTGGTCGTCCGGTGAGCACGATGCCGAGTACACCGAATCGTTCGTCACCTTCCGCGAACGCGTCACCGCCGCGCTGGAGCGGGCGCGGGAGCTGGTGCGCGAGCACCGGGACGTGGCCGTGGTCAGCTCGGGTGGCCCGATCGCGATGGCCGCCGCCCTGCTGACCACCGGATCGGCGGCCGGCTGGGCGGCCCTGAACCGGGTGTCGGTCAACACCGGCGTCACCAAGGTGATCGCCGGCGGCCGCGGCCTGTCGCTGTCGACGTTCAACGAGCACACCCACGTCGAGGCCGAGCCGCGCCTGCTCACCTACCGCTGAGCCTGTCGGCGCAGCGCGGTCGGGCTCATCCCCCACCAGCGCCGGGCGCACCGGCTCAGCACCGCCTGCTCGGCGAACCCGAGCAGGCGGCTGACCTGCGCCAGCGGCATGTCCGTCGTGGTCAGGTAGGCGCGGGCGCGGGCCCGGCGGACGTCGTCGAGGATCTCGGTGAAGCCCTGCCCCTCCTCGACGAGCTGCCGTTGCAGTGCGCGGATGCACGGCCAGCGCCCGGGCCACGTCGGCCAGCTCGGTCGGCCCGGTCCCCAGGGCCTGCGACACCACGGCGCGGACCCGGGCGGCCGGCCCGGTCCGCGGGCCCGGTGACTGCCGGGACAGGAAGGCCAGGGCCAGCCCGCGCAGGGTGGCGTCGACCCCGGCGAGCGGCTGCCGCATCAGGCTGGTCGGCACCCGCAGCACCGCCGCCGGCCGGCCGAAGCGCACGGCCGCCCCGAACACCTCGGTGTAGCGGACGGCCGGAGCGACCGGCTCGTGCGGCAGGTCCACCGACCGCAGACCATACCCACCGCCGACCAGGAACCCGACCGCCCGGTGCAGGAACAACATGGTCATCTCGGTGGCCTGCGGCAACGGCCGGATCCACGCGCCGAACGTGTATCGCAAGCCGGTCACCCCGGCGGTCCCGTCCGGGTCCGGCACGACCGACAGCGACAGGTCACGGGCGTGCACGAACATGTAGCGCGAGGTGCACTCGATCGCGTCGGCCACCGACGGCGAATTCTGGATCGCCACCGCCAGCGGCCCGAGCAGGCTCATCTCCTGCACGGACGCGACCCGCAGACCCAGGTCGGGGCAGTGCAGCGCGGCCGCCGCCGTCTCCAGGACCGCCGCGATCGCGGTGTCCTCGACCAGCAGATCGTCGGCGTCCAGAGCGCCGGGCGGCAGGCCGGCCTGACGGGCGAACAGGTCAGCGTCACCACCGAGCGCCTCGACGGTCTGCCGGAATCTCTGCAGGCCCGCCGACCTCACCAACGACACCGTCGCAGTTTACATCAAACTGATTTGATGTATTGTTCGGGGCATGGGGACCGACACGCCTCCGGCCTTCCTCACCGCGGCCGGCCATCCGGTGCGGTGGCGGCTGCTGAGCGAGCTGGCCCGCACCGACCTGGCCGTCCACGAGCTGACCACCCGCCTCGGCCACCCACAGAATCTGATCTCCTACCACCTCGGCAAACTGCGGCGAGCCGGCCTGGTCACCGCGCGGCGCAGCAGCGCCGACGGCCGCGACACCTACTACGCACTGCACCTGGCCCAGTGCTCGGCCATGCTGACCGGCACCGGGGCGGCCCTGCATCCGGCACTGCGACTGCGGTCCCCGTCACCCGCCCGGCCGGGCCGCCGGGTGCGGGTGCTCTTCCTGTGCACCGGCAACAGCGCGCGATCACCGATGGCCGAGGCCATTCTGCGGCGGCACACCACCGCCCCGGCCGAGATCCACAGTGCGGGAGTCAACCCCAGACCCCTTCATCGGTACGCCGTACAGGCTCTCGCCGCACGCGGGATCGATCCACCCGGCACCGGCCCCACGCACGTGTCCCAGCTGACCGGCGCACCCTTCGACCACGTGATCACGCTGTGTGACCGGGTCAAGGAGGTGTGCCCGGACTTCGAGGCCGCGGGCCGGGTGCACTGGAGCATCCCCGAGCCGGTCGACCGGCCCGACTTCGATCACCTCGCCGACCAGCTCACCGAGCGCATCGGCTTCTTCCTGCACAGGCTCGCCATCACCTCCGAGGAGGCGTCATGAGTGACGGCACGGTCCACGTCCGCTATCTGGTGGACGACGTCCAGTCCGCGATCGACTTCTACACCGGCCATCTCGGGTTCGAGTCGATCACCTCGTTCCTGCCCGCGTTCGCCGACGTGCGGCGCGGCAACCTGCGGCTGCTGCTCTCCGGCCCGGCCAGCTCGGCCGGGCGGCCCATGCCCGACGGCCGGGTGCCGCAGCCCGGCGGGTGGAACCGCATCCATCTGATCGTCGACGACATCGACGCCGAGGTGACCCGGCTGCGCGCCGCCGGTGTCCCGTTCCGCAACGACGTGGTCACCGGTCCCGGCGGCCGCCAGATCGTCCTGGACGACCCGGCCGGCAACGCGGTCGAGCTGTTCCAGCCGGCCGGCACCTGAGTGACCGTCACGACTCCGCGGGCCGGGCTCGCCACCGTCCTCACGCAGTGGGGCCGGATCGGCTGCATCGGCTTCGGCGGGCCGCCCGCGCACATCGCCCTGCTGCGCAAGCTGTGCGTCGACGACCGCCGGTGGCTGGACGCGCGCGAGTTCGAGGACGCGGTGGCCGCCTGCAACCTGCTGCCCGGCCCGTCGTCGACGCAGCTCGCGATCTACTGCGCGTGGCGGGTCCGCGGGCGGGCCGGGTCGCTGGCCGGTGGGGCGGCGTTCATCCTGCCCGGCCTGGTGGCGATTCTGGCGCTGGCGGCGCTGTTCCTCGGTGACCCACCGACGTGGGTGCGGGCGGCCGGGGCGGGCGCGGGCGCGGCCGTCGCGGCGATCGCCGTGCAGGCCGGCTGGAGCCTCATGCCCCCCGGCTGGCGGCGGGCACCACAGCAGAGCAGCCGGCTGCGCTGGTCGGTGTATCTGCTGATCGGCGCGGTCGCGGCCGGGACGATCGGGCCGTGGCTGGTGCTGCTGCTGGTGGCGTGCGGCGTGGCCGAGACGATCGCCCAGCGGGTGCCCGCCGGGCCACGGCGCCCGGTCGCCGCGTGGCCGATGCTGGCCGCGGCCGGGGCGGGCGGCGGCGTGCTGGCCGCCCTGTCCTGGACGGCGCTGAAGGTGGGTGCCCTCTCCTACGGCGGCGGGTTCGTGATCATCCCGCTGATGCAGGCCGACGCGGTCGAGCACCACCGGTGGATGACGGCCGCCGAGTTCCTCAACGCGGTCGCGCTCGGCCAGATCACCCCCGGCCCGGTGGTGCACACCGTCGCCGTAGTCGGTTATGCGGCCGCCGGCCTCGGTGGTGGCCTGCTGGCCGCGGCGGTCGCGTTCAGCCCGTCGTTCGCGTTCGTCCTGTTCGGCGCGGACCGTTTCGACCGGCTGCGCGGCAACCGGTATGTGCGGGCGTTCCTGGACGGCGCCGGCCCGGCCGCGATCGGCGCGATCCTCGGCTCGGCGGTTCCGCTGGCCCGCGCGCTGACCGAGCCGTGGCAGTTCGCGGTGCTGGCCGGAGCCGGGGTCCTGACCCTGGCACTGCGCCGCGGCCCCGTGCCGACCCTGCTCACGGCGGCGGCGGCCGGCGTGGTGATCGTGCTGGCCGGCGGCGCGCTGCCGCACTGAGCCGCTCGGCCCGCCCCGCCCGCCCTGCACCGCCCGCTCCCGCTGCCCTGCACCGCCAGCTCCGCCAGCTCCGCCCGCCCCGCACGCCGGCACCGCCGCCCGGCCCCGCACGCACCGCCCGCCCCGGCCCCGCAGGCACCGCCCGCCCGGCACCGCCCGCTCCGCCCGCCCTGCTGGGAGGTGACTGGGGGTAGTCACCGGAGAGCCGGCCGGCGGTCCGGTTGGCGCACGGTCGAGGGAGTGAATTCACGGGTGCGGGTGAAGCTTCGTTCATTCACCGGAACGCACCGCATGGCCGGAAATGACCGGGGGTAGCCATCTTCTCGTACCCCCGAGAGGAGGCCTTTGGTGATCACCATCGAGCAGGTTCGGATGCTGACCGGTAGCGACGTCTACGACCGGAACGGCGACAGGATCGGCGGTGTGGGCCGGGTGTGGCCGGACGACGCCGGCCGACCGGCCTGGGCCGGGGTGCGGACCGGCCTGTTCGGTCTCGGCGAGTCGCTGATACCGCTGGAGGGCGCCCGTCTCGACGGCGACCGGCTGGTGGTGCCGTTCGACCGGGCACTGGTCAAGGAGGCACCCGACGTGGACGCGCCGGCCGACCGGCCGCTGCCGCACGACGCGGCGAGACTGCTGTCCGAGCACTACGGACTGTTCTGGATCGGGACCGAACGTGATCGGGTCAGCCGGCCCCGGCTGCGGGGTCGCCGGTCCATCGGCTGACCCCGGAGACGAGGCGCCCGGCCGCTGTCAGACGAGCGGGGCCACGTAGGCGCGGACGAAGAAGTCCCGGACGGTCGCCGCGTGCAGGTGGCCGCCGAACGTCGCGGTCTCCGCGTAGAGGGTGACGTGCAGGTGGACACGCCCGTTAACGATCTCGCCGGTGCCGGACAACTCCATCGGCAGGTCGTAGTGACGCAGCCGGTCGACCAGGGCGTCGTCCTGGTGCATGACCGACACGGTCGCCGTCTGAACGGCGCCGATCACCGTGATCGCGCCCGCGGTGATCCGGAGGTCGTCGACCCCGGCCTGGATCGTGGCCAGGACCTCCGCATCCCTACCGACGGTGATCAGGTGCATGGCCTCAGCGTAGACGATCCCCTTCCGTCAGTTGACGCTAACGTTAGTGAGAGCTAACGTTAGCGGTGCCCGACCGGATGGCCGGGATCATCGAGCGAGAGGGGTACGGTCATGGGCCGTCCAGTGGCGTTCTTCGAGATCATCAGCACCGACGCGGACCGGGCGCGCGGCTTCTACACCGGCCTGTTCGGCTGGACGGCATCCGACCAGGAGGGCGGCTACGCGCTGGTCGACACCGGCGCCGGCGAGGGTGCGATCGGTGGCGGCATCGGGGCCGCGGAGACTCCGGAGGAGGCCGGTGTGAAGATCTACGTGCAGGTCGACGACCTGGAGAAGACGCTGGAGCAGGCGGTCGCGCTCGGCGGGACGACCCTGGTGGAGCCGGCCGCACTGCCGGGCGACTACGGTCGGTTCGCGGTGTTCGCCGATCCGGACGGCAACCCGGTGGGTTTGTGGGGATGAGCTGATGTTCGAGGACGAGTCCGAGACCGACGACGCCTTCCGGGCGCTCGCGGAGCCGCGACGACGGGCGATTCTGCGCCTGGTCGCCACCGATGAGCTGGCGGCCGGGGAGATCGCCGCGGCGTTCGACGTGACTCGTACCGCGATCAGCCAGCATCTGACCGTCCTCCGGGAGGCCGGGCTGGTCAGCGAGCGGCGGGCCGGGACCCGGCGGTTCTACCGGGCCCGCCCGGAGGGCCTGGCCGGTCTGCGGGAATTCCTCGATGCGATGTGGAGTGACGCGCTCGACGTGGGGCGACGCCTGGTCGAGGCGGAGGCGGCCGGACGGCCGGACGAGACCGCGGGCCGGCGGACGGACGTGGCCTGACCGTGAGCGACAAAGTCCGCCCGTTGCGGCGTCCACCGATCCGGCAGTCGACGCTGGTCCGCAGCGACCGGGAGCACACGTTCGAGGTGTTCGTCCGCGACATCGGCGTCTGGTGGCCGACGCGCTCGCACTCGCTCGGCCTGGAGCGGGTGGCGACGGTGACCATCGAGCGGCAGCTGGGCGGCCAGGTGTACGAGACGTGGGCCGACGGTTCCCGCGCCGACTGGGGCCAGGTGATCGTCTGGGACCCGCCGGAGCGTTTCGGCATGACCTGGACGTCCCTGCCGGCGGTCACCGAGGTGGAACTGACGTTCACCGCGCTGGCACCGGCGCTGACCCGGGTCGCTCTCGAACACCGCGGCTGGGACCGGCTCACCGAGGCGCAGGTGGCCGCGGCCACCTCGCTGGGCGGCGGCTACGAGGCCGGCTGGCGGCACATCCTGGCGCTCTTCACGGCGTCCGCGGAAGGCGGCGCCGACAGGTAGACCTCTTCGGGGAAAGGAACTCGAGCATGCGTGTACTCGCGCAGGTGGTGCACCATCCGAAGCCGGAGCACCGGGACGACATCATCGCCGCGATGGGCCGGCTCCGGGCGGCGTCCGAGGGTGTCGGCGGGCTGGAGGAGATCGGCGGTTTCGAGGACACCGAGAGCGGCCGGATCATCGCCGTCTCGGTCTGGTCGTCGATGGAGGCGATGCGGTCCGGCATGGCGGTACTCGGCGCGGTGATCGCCGATGTCCGGTTCGGCGAGTGGGAGCGTCAGGAACACTCCCTGGCGGTGTTCCCCCAGGTGGCCTGAGGCGTCACCAGCCGCCGCCGAGGAAGGCCAGCAGCGCCGGTGCCGGGTCCGCCGCGGTGCCGGTGTTGGCCACCGCGATCACCGACACGAGCAGCGCCGCGACCGCCGAGGTGACCGCCCACCACCGGCGGCCGGGCATGACCGGCCGCTTCCAGAACGACCAGCTCACCACGGCGAGAGCCACGGCGACCACGGCGGCGATCACCACCATCACCACGTGGTAATACGCGAAGTCGGCGACCATCACCTCGACCGCGGGTGCCGGGGACGCACCGGAGGCCAGCGAACCGGCCAGGTTCTCCCGGGCCGGTTCCAGCGCCGACGGTGCTCCCCCGCCGGCCGCCATCGGCAGCAGGGACGCGAACGGTGCCAGCGCGCCCTGCACGTTCGCCATCACCAGGGCCACCGCGAACAACGCCGGGACCGCCGCCAGCGAGGCGAGGGCGGGCCGCCGGCCAAACCGTACCGCGAGAGCCACCAGCACGATCAGCAGCAGGCCGGCGGTGACCGCCTTGATCAGGTGGTATCCCGTCCAGTACCCGACGAGACCGGCCAGTGCCGGCGGGAACTCCCGGGCCCCGGACAGCCAGTACTCGGCGACCGCGTCCCGGACCGCCCCGGTCAGGGCTGCTTCGCTGCGGCGCGGCGCGAGCAGCGGAGGCACCGCGACGAAGGCTCCGGCCAGGACCACGGCCAGCACCGGCAGCGGCCACGACGGACGATTACGCAGATGCTCGGATCCCCACTGGAGGGACGGTACACCGCACGCGGTAGCCCGCCCCCGGACGGACGGCGGGCGCGGTCACCGGGAGCCGATCCGGGCCGTCTCCGCTGTCGTGCGTCCTGCCGGGCGGGGCCCGCCGACATCGACCGGGCCCGCTTCCCGCGCCTCGTCGAAGCCGGGGCGGCGAAGCGGAACGTTACCGGGAAGCCGTGCGAGACCCCGGCCGGCGGGCACGTCATGATAGGGGGGTGACGACGTGGAGCGGCGCGCTGTGGACCTGAACGAGGCGCGGGAACTCGCGGACAACCTGATGACCCGGCACGGTCTCGCCGACTGGACGCTGGCCTTCGACGACGCGAAGACGCGGGCCGGGATATGCCGCCTGGCGGCCAAGGAGATCGGACTGTCCCGGCCGTTGATCCGGCTGTATTCAGCCGAGCAGGTGACCGAGACGGTGTTGCACGAGATCGCGCACGCCCTGGCCGGCCCGGGGCACGGGCACGACCGGGTGTGGCGGACGATCGCCGTGCGGATCGGCTGCTCGGGCACCCGGTGTGTGCCGGAGGACGTGCCACGGGTGGAGGGCGTCTGGGAGGGCGTCTGCCCGGCCGGTCACCGGACCACGGTGCATCGCCGGCCGGTCCGGGTGCGGTCGTGTTCCCGCTGCTCACCGTTGTTCGACCGGTCGGCGCTGTTCTCCTGGACCCGTAACGGGGCGGCGGCACCGATGCATCCGCGGTATGCGCAGGAACTGGCCCGCCTGACCGCCGGGCCGGCCCCGATCCCTCCGGCCGTGGAGCTGCCGGTCGGTGCCCGGGTCCGGTTGACCGGCCGCGGGAAGTACGGCGGGCTGGACGGCACGATCGTGAAACGGGGCCGGTCCCGTTACCAGGTGCAGACGACGGCCGGCCTGCTCAACGTGCCGTTCCCGATGGCCGAGCCCGCCTGACCGACCGGCCCGCCCCGACCGGCCCGGTGGCCGGCCGCGGTCAGCGCAGCCAGCTGCGGTCCAGGTCGGCGGCGTAGTGGTCGATCGCCCGCCGGTACTGCCGGATGTCCGGGTCGTCGCCGGTCTCACCGAGCAGCCGCAGCAGGTCGGCGACCGCCTCACGGACGTCCCCGGTGTTGTAGCGCAGCATGGCCCGGAACACCCGCAGCGGCCGGTCGCCGGGGAACCGGGCCAGCGCCCGCTCGAACACCGCGGCGGCCTCGCCGTCGCGGCCGAGGGCCCGCAGCGTGCTGCCCAGCCCCAGCATCGCGTCACGCAGGTCCACCTCGGGCAGGTCACCGGCGATCGCCGCGCGGTAGTGCGCGACCGCCTCCGCCTCCCGGTCGAGCACGTCGTGGACCCAGGCCGTCTGGTAGGCGACCACCGCGTCGTCCGGGAACTCGGCCCGCAGCTCCAGCAGCAGCTCGCGGGCCTCGTCCGCCCGTCCGGCCCCGCGCAGCCGCACCGCCCGGTCCAGCCGTCCACCGTAGAGATCGGTCGTCACGGTCCGATCCTGCCATCACCATGGTCCGGCCGGCCGGGGACGGTCAGCGCAACGGCGCCTCGGCCGGGGTCATGGCGGCCTCGATCGTGTCCAGGATCTGTTCCACCTGCGGTCGCAGCAGCCGCCACTCCCGGCCGGTGGCCAGCGCCTCGTTCTCCGCGTCGACGGCCACGGCGAGGTCCCGCAGCAGCACCGCCAGTTCGCGGGCCCGGGCCTGCCGGGCGCCGTCGATGTTCTGCGCGCCGAGCGCACCCCAGCGCACCGACAGCCCGGTCAGGTCGTCGCGGACCGGCGGCCAGGCCACACCACGTCGCTCGGCCTCCCCCGTGCCCAGCACGCTGAGCAGCCGGGACTCGGTGATCGTCCGGGTCTCGGCGGAGAGCGCACCGGCCTCGGCGTCCCAGGTCGAGGTCCGCCGGGAACGGGCGATCAGAACGGCCGCGGCGAGCCCGGCGAACAGCAGGAAGAGCAGGAACCAGCCGAAGAACCCGCCGGAGCCGTCCTCCTCGGCGACCGTCACGACGGCCGCCGACGACGGCTCGGACGCCGGAGTCGTGGCCGTCGTGACGGTCGCGGCAGGCACCTTGGTCACCGTGACCTCGACGGTACGGGTATCGGCCGGCTGCGGTTTCTCCGTGGTCTTCGTCGGTTCCGGCTCCGGTTCCTTGGTCTTCGTCGGTTCCGGCTCCTTGGTCCTGGTCGGCTCCGGATCCCGGGTCTTCCCGGTCGTCTTCGCCGGCTCGGGTTCGTCGGGTTTCGCGGTGGTCCTGGTCGGCTCGGGTTCCGTGGTGCGGGCCGGCACCGTGCGATCGGCCGTCGCCTCCACCGACGGGCGCGTCGACGGCAGCGACCCGACGTCACCCTCCCCGGTGCACGCCGCGACCCCCAGCAGGCAGAGCACCACACCGACCGGCAGCAGTCGTCTCATCGCCATCTCCCACTCTCGCTGACTCGCCTCAGCGTCCGGCCTTCGGCTCCGGCGGGCATCCCTCGCCCCGGATGACCCGTGGGCCCGGATTCACCCACGCGGGATGACGCCGCCCGGAGCCTGGCGGCCGACGCTTGGCCGGTCCGGTGACACAGGCGTGTACGGCAGGGGGAACCGCCGCATGCAGAGCCGACTCCGTCTGGCGGGCCACGGCGTGCAGCCGTTGCTGCTGATGTTCCCGCTGGGCCTCTTCTGGATGGCGTTCGTCTTCGACGTGGCGACGCTGCTCGGCGCTCCGGCCCTGGTCGGCACCCTGGCGTACTGGAATCTGGTGGCCGGCCTGCTCGGCGGCGTGCTCGCCGCGGTGGCGGTGGGGTTCGACGCGGTCACCGCCACCGGCCCGGCCGCCGCCCGGATCGGGTTCCTGAGCCTGCTGCTCGACGTCGGCGTGCTGATCCTCTTCGCGGTGCTGACCCTGATGCGGGTCCGCGGCGCCGATCGCACCGCGGACCCGGGACTGCTGCTGCTGGAGATCGCCGGCCTGGTGGTGGCCGCGTTCGGTGCCTGGTTCGGGGGCCGTTTCGCCGACCCCCGCGCCCCGGTCGCCGAACCGGTCCCCTGACCGGTGGCCTCAGACGTGCCGGGGTTCGCGGAGCCCGGCGATCGAGGCGGCGATCAGGCAGATCCCGCCGAAGACGAGGGTGGTCGCCCCGATCAGGACGAAGCCGGCCAGGCCCAGGCCGGGCCAGACCAGCAGCGCGAGCGAGGCCAGCACCACGAGGACGCCGACGACGATCCGCCAGCCGCCGCCCGCCTCGCCGCGGCCGACGGACAGGAAGATCTCCCCGATCCCGTCGAGCAGCCAGCCGATCGCGACGATCAGCAGCATCAGGCTCAGCGAGGTGGTGACGTCGGCCAGGCAGAGGACGCCCGCGCCGGCGACGAGCAGACCGAAGAGGACACCGACGACCCGGTGCAGCACCGGGAGCCCGTCGGCGACGAACATCTGCAGGACGCGGATGCCGCCGACGACCAGCAGGTTGAGGCCGAACAGGAACGCCACCACCCGCAGGGTGGCCTCCGGCCAGGCGAACGCGAGGATGCCGATGCCGACGGCGAACACCCCGGCGGCCAGTCGCAACCAGATCCAGACACGTGACATCGGGTTCACCGGGCCTCTCGGCCGTGTACGGCCAGGGTGTGGATGACGAGCACGTCGATCGTGATGACGACGGTGCACCAGAACGGGTGGGCGGGCAGGAACAGCAGGTTGCCGAGGGCGCTGAGCGCGGCGACGCCGATGCCGATCACCCGCGCCCAGGTCTGTCCGCGGAACACGCCGACGCCGGCGGCCATCGTGAGCAGGCCGAGCGCCGAGTGGAACACGCCCCAGACGGTGTAGTCGATGTCGAATGCCAGGCCGGAGCTGGTGGTGAGGTAGTAGTCGTCGCGGATGATCGCCACGATGCCCTCGATCAGCTGAAAGCTGCCGAGCAGCATCACGATCACGCCGCTGAAGATCACCATGCCGAGCCGGTCGCCCGGCCGGGTCGTCTGTGCCGTCATGTCGGTTCTCCCGGTACGGGGGTTTCGGCCACGGGTCTCCAGGCCCGCGGCCGCCAGTTCTCCACCACCTTGGCCACGGCCGTCACCAGGAACAGCTGGCCGATCAGGGCTTCCAGGACGGCGATGGTCTGCGCCGGATTCGTGGCCGGCACCATGTCGCCGTACCCGGTGGTGGTCATCGTGACGAAGCTGAAGAACAGCGCCTGGGACAGTTGCGGGTCGCCGTCCGCACCGAACAGCGGACCCGGCTGAAGGGCCGCGACGCACGCGTAGCCGAACCCGAACGCCATGCCGATCAGCAGGTACGCGGCGAGCGCGCCGAGCATGGTCTGCAGGTCCACCCCGCGGTGCCGGCCCAGATCCCGCACGATCGAGAACGGGGCCAGCAGGTAGAGCGCGCTCGCCGCCAGGAACGTGAACCCGGTCAGCGGCGAACCGGGGACCAGCACGTCGGCTCCGGCGGCGACCAGGGCCAGCACGAAGACCGCGGCGGCGGCCAGGCGCATGCCGAGCCGGGCACCGGACACCCGCAGCGCCTGCCACACCGTCAGGGTCTGCACGAACAGCAGCACCGCGACCATCGAGCGGCTTCCGGCGAGCAGGGCCAGCACGTACGTCCCGATGATCATCACCAGGACCAGGCCGTACCCGCCTCGCCGTCGTTCAGAAACCACCCGGGCCCTCCGGGGCGGGTAGCCGGCGCACCTCGATCAGGCGCAGGCCGAGTCCGTGGATGCGGGAGATCAGACCGACCACGGCCGACTGGTCGGGCAACGAGCCGTGCAGCACGGTCTCCGGCGGCTCCACACTGACCGTCAGGTCATGCAGTTCCGCGAGCAGCTCGTCCGGGATCACCCCGGACACCCGTACCTGATATGTCGCCTCTGGCATGACTCGTCCCTCCGCTAGCGTTCCGGCCAGCCTTCAGCCGTGCCGGTGCGGGCACGTCATCCCGGAGGGATGACGGATTCCGTACCGCGCACCCGGGCGTGGAACAGGCCCAGCCGGTACAGCCGCTCCAGCCGGCGGACGGTGAACGGGTGCGACAACGGCAGCTGGGCCAGGCCCACCCAGAAGCCGCGCAGCGCCTGCCCCTGGCGGACCAACTGCTCCACATCGGTGGTGTGCTCGGTGTGCCGGCCGGAGGCGAGCAGCACCAGCCCGCTCGCGCCGAGCGGGGCCAGATGGGCGCCGTGCCGGTCGCAGGAGTACTCCCGCAGGCGGGACAGGGCCGGGCCGAGCAGCGGGATCCGCTCCGAGTAGCAGACCGACAGCTGGTACCACAGCGACACGTGGTGCAGGCGGATGTGACCCAGCTCGTGGCCGAGGATGAACCGCAGCCCGTCCCGGTTGTTCTCCCGCAGGTTCACGAACAGCTCGTTGGCCAGGACCACATAGTCGTGGCCGGTGGCCTGCGCCGCGAACGCGTTCAACGTGCCGTTGCCGTTGGCCAGGAACAGGTTCGGGCGGCGTTTGAGCCCCAGCTTGTGGGCGTAGTCGTCCATGGTGCGGTAGATGTCGCCGTACTGCTTCGGCGACAGCTCGACCGCGGTGCCACGGATCGACGCCCGCTGCGTCTCACGGATCACGATCAGGCCCGGTACCAGCAGCAGCAGACCGATGAAGGCGGACCGGATCGCGTCGGCCCAGCCGGTGTTCTCCAGCCGTTGCGGCAGGTAGGGCAGCGTGGCCGCGGCCTGGAGGATGAGCACCACGATGATCACGTTGAGGATCACCATGAACACGTAGAACGGCAGCTCGGCGGGATGCCGCAGGCCGGCCCTTCTCGATTTCGTGGACACGACGGATCTCCTGTCTCCCGGTTTGCCGGTGACCCTCCGCCGCGCCGCCACACCACGCCTCATCCCGCCGGAATGAGGACCGGTACCGGGCTGTCCCGCGACGCTGCACAGGGCCACATCGAAGGCCACCGCAGAGGTACGCGAGAAGGAGCACCGCCATGCCACAGGCATCCGTCGTCTCCCCGGCCCGGCACTGGCTGGCCCGGCTGTCGTTCGCCGCCACCACCGCCGCCGTCGTGCTGGTCCTGGCCGTCGCCGGCCTCCGCGGCAGCGTCGGGCTCCTGCTCGCCGGGGCGTTCGGCTGCGCGACCGCACTGGCCGCGGCGTGGTGGTTCCTCACCCACCGGGGGCTGTGGCGATGGCTCGCCGCCACGGTGGTGGTGCTGGCCCCGGTCGCGGTGGCGGTCGTCTACATGCGGCACCGGCTGCTCTGGGTGGTCATCGTGTTCGTGCTGCTCTGGGTGGCCGCGGTGGCGGCCGGGCGGCGGGCGCTGGCCGAACCCGGGCACGGGCCGGCGGAGGTCGTGACGGCGGCGCCGCTGCGGCCGTACCTCATCATGAATCCCCGTTCGGGCGGCGGGAAGGTCGAACGGTTCCATCTCGCCGAACGGGCCCGCGCCCTCGGCGCACACGTCTTCCTCCTGGACGGGCCGGCGGTGGACGTCGCCGAGGTGGCCCGGCGGGCGATCCGTGCCGGCGCCGACCTGCTCGGGGTGGCCGGCGGCGACGGCACCCAGGCGCTGGTCGCCGGGGTGGCCGCCGAACACGGGCTGCCGTTCCTGGTGATCTCCGCGGGCACCCGCAACCATTTCGCGCTCGACCTCGGCCTGGACCGCGACGATCCGTCGACCTGCCTGGACGCGCTCACCGACGGCGTCGAGGTCCGGGTCGACCTGGGACGGATCGGCGACCGGACGTTTGTGAACAACGCGTCGTTCGGCGCGTACGCGGCGGTCGTGCAGAGCCCCGCCTACCGCGACGACAAGGTCGGCACCACCCTCGAGATGCTGCCCGGCGCGCTGACCGGGACGAACGGGCCGCACCTGGCACTCACCGTCGACGGGGTCACCGTCACCGGGTCACAGGCCGTGCTGGTCAGCAACAATCCGTACGCGACCGGCGACATCGCCGGGCTCGGGCAGCGGCCACGCCTGGATCTCGGGGTCCTCGGTGTGCTGGCGGTGACCGTGCGCGGTGCCGCCGACGCCGCCCGGCTGGTCAGCGGCCGCGGCCGGGCCCGGTCGCTGACCGTCCGCGCCGCCACCGAGGCGATCGTCGACGCCGACGCCCCGGCCGTGCCGGTCGGCGTCGACGGCGAGGCGGTGCTGCTGCCGACGCCGGTGCGCTGCGCCATCCGGCCCGGCGTGCTGCGGGTGCGGGTGCCGCGGCAGCGCCCCGGAACCCGGCGGGCGCTGCCCGAGATGGACTGGACACGACTGCGGCGGCTGGCTCTCGCCAGCCGCCGCACGTGACCGGCTCAACGGCGGCGCACCACCCGGCGGGTGACCCGCCGTGCGGTGCGCCGGCCGGTACGCCGGGCCACCCTCCTCGATCCGAACATGATCCTCTCCTCTCCTATCGTGCGGCTCCCGCCGTCTCCAGGTCGTGCAGCGACTTGGCCTCCTCGGCCGCCAGCAGGCCGATCCCGACCAGGTCGAGCGGGCTGATGAACCCGTCACCCAGACGGAACCCGCCGGCCCGGGCGATCGCGTCACGCAGCGGCACCGCCCAGTGGTGCTCGATCAGCAGCAGCGCCGCGGCACTGTCCGGTGGGATGTCACCGAGCACGTCCCACGCCTGCGGGTCGTCGAAGACCGCGACGCCGCCCTCGGCCGCCGCTGCGCCCAGCTGCGCCCCGGCCACCGCACCGGCCTCACCGTCGATGCCGAGGCCGATCAGCGCGCCCACCTTGCTGCCGAGTTCGACGGCCTCCTCCTTGGACAGATTGCTCAGGTGCTCCACCTCCAGCCCGCCGTCCGGGTCCTTGTAGACGGCGAGGGCGTCGATCACCCGTACCGTGTCGCTCTGCCGGAGGCGCTCCAGCTCGGCGATCACCTCGCCGTGGAAGTCGGGGTGCGGGAATCCCAGCACGATCAACTGGACGGGACCGATGGACATCTCTTCCACTCCTCAGATCGGCGTCACCGACGATGCGATCCTCGGCCGGGGCGGGGTTCCAGCGCCTCATCCGGTACGGGTGAGGGGCCGGCGCTCCCCGCCGGGGACGCTCAGCGCATGAGACGACTACTCCCGTTCGCCGCGGGGCTCCTCCTGCTCACCGGATGCTCCGGGGAGCCGGCCACCCCGCAGGCCGCGGTCTGCGAGAGCTACGCGGCCGTACAGAACACCGTCGAACACATCCGGCAGACCAACGTGTCGGAGAACGGGCTGACCGCCCTCAAGCCGTACCTCACGCAGCTGCTCGACCACCTGGAGCAGTTCGTCGCCGACGCGAAGGCCCAGTTCGGGCCAGAGGCCGACACGCTGCGCGCCGCGGTCGGGCAACTGTCCGCCAGCGTCGACGTCGCCCGCGAAGACCCGGACCTGACCAACCTGGCGGCCGTCCGCGGCGACGTGGCCGACGTGCGGACCGGCGCCCAGTCCCTGCGCGCCGGCCTCCAGGAACTCTGCTGACCGCGTCCTGAAGGAGGCTGCCATGCGTGTCGAACACAGCCGGGCGACCGGGTGGGTCGCCTGGGTACTCTTCGGCGGCGTGATGCTCGTGCTGCTCGGCGCGGTCCACGTCTACGCCGGCCTGATCGCCCTGATCCGGCCCGGGATCCTCGCCGGCACCCGCTCCGATCTGCTGCTCCCGATGTCGCTCACCGCCCTGGCCTGGGCCCACGTGATCATGGGTACGGTCGCGATCGTCACCGGAGCCGGGCTGATCCGCGGTCTGCGCTGGGCCCGGTTCGCTGCCATCGTGTTCGCGGTCGTGTCGGCGCTGGTGAACTTCACGTTCGCCGCCGCCCACCCGATCTGGTCGGCCGTCGCCCTCGTCCTGGCCGTCGTCGTCGTCCACGCCACCGCCGTCCACGGCGACGAGGTGGCCGACGCCTACGGCACGTGAGCCTGCGACGGCTCGACGATCTCCAGCGACGACGGGGCCCGCTCGGCTTCGGGTATGCGGTGATCCGCAAATACCTGGACGACGACGGGCCCCGCGAAGCCGCGCTGATCACCTACTACGGGTTTCTCAGTCTCTTCCCGATGCTGCTGCTCGGGGTGGCGGCGGTCTCCCGGGTGGCGGCCGGCCGGCCCGAACTACGTCAGGAGCTGATCGCCGCGATCGTGCCGCCGGCGCTCCAGCCGGGCATCGCGTCGTCGATGGCGAGCCTGTCGGCGTCGCGCACGGCCCTGATCCTCGGTGTCATCGGCCTGGTCTTCTCCGGGACCGGGGTGGTGCTCAGCGCGTACGACACCGTCAACCACCTGGCCGCCGTGCCCATCCGCAACCGGGCCGGCATCGTCTCCCGCTATCTGCGGGCGATGGCCGCCCTGGCGGCCGTGGTCGCCGGGTCCGTCGGCATCGGCGCCGTGACCGTCGTCGCGCCGGCGCCGGTCGCCGTCCCCGGATCGTGGGCGGTGAGCTGTCTCGTCCTGCTGGCGGTGGCCCGCATCCTGCTGATGCGTCCCGCACCGCTGCGGTCGTTGTGGCCGGCCGCGGCGATCGGCGCCGTCGGCGTGGCCGGTCTGCTCGCTCTCGGCGCCACCGTCCTGCCCGGACTGGTCCGCGGCGCCGGCCGCGTCTACGGCGGTTTCGCCGGCGTCGCGGGCTTCTTCACCCTGCTCTACCTGCTCGGCAACGTTCTGGTGCTGGCCGCCGAGATCGCCGCCGTCCGCCAAGCCCGGCTGTGGCCGCGGTCCCTCGACCCGTCCCGCCCCACCGCAGCCGACGCCCGGGCCATGTCCCTGCTGGCCCGGGAACAGGAACGCCTGCCCGCCGCCCGCATCGACTACCTGCTCCACACCCCGCCCGGACCAGCCCCGTGACGGCCGGCCGTCACCGCCCCGTGGCGGCTGGTCGTCACCGCCCCGTGGCGGCTGGTCGTCACCGTTGTCTCACGGCGCCTGAGACAACGGTGACGACCAGCCAGACCTAACCCGGCCGCGTGACGGCTGGCCGGACCCGGCCGCGTGACGGCTGGCCGTCACCGCTGTCTCACGGCGCCTGAGACGACGGTGACGACCAGCCAGACCTGACCCGGCCGCCGCGTGACGGCCGGCCGGAGCGGACCGGTGGGCTATGCGGGGCGGGTTCGCGGGAGGAACCAGGCGGCGGCCAGGCCGATCAGTCCGGCGGCGGCCACCGCGAGCATCGCCGACAGGTAGGCCCGGTTCGGGTCGGCGCTGTCGACCCCGGCCACCAGGATGGTGCCGGCCACCGCCGCGCCCAGCGAGGAGCCCAGGTTGGAGATGCTGCGGGACAGCCCGGAGATCTCGCCCTGAAGGTCCTCGCCGAAGCTGGACTGCACCACGTTGACCGACGGGGTGAGCATGCAGCCCAGCCCGAGACCGATGATGAACAGGCCCGGCACCAACGACCAGATGCTGTCCCCCGCACCGCCCACACCCAGCAGCAGGGCGATGCCGGCGACGGTGACGGCGAACCCGGCGATGATCAGCGTGCGCTGGGGGCGGCGGCGGGCCATGCGTTCGGCGAACAGCGACGACAGCAGGACACCGACGGTGGTGGCGGTGAAGACGGCGCCGGTCTCGATGGCGTTGTAACCCTTGACCACCTGAAGGTACGTGGACACCACGAAGGACGTGCCCATGACCATGAGCCACTGCATGTTCTGCGTCACCAGGCCCAGGTTGGAGGCCCGGTTGCGGAACAGCGAGGTGGACAGCAGCGGCTCACGGCCGGCCTTCTCCTTGGCGCGGACCGACACGAAGAACCAGATCAGCACCAGGACACCGGCGACGATGAGACCGGCCGTGAGCCTCAGGTCGTCGTCGGCGGCCAGGATGCCGAGCACGATCAGGATGAGGCCGGTGGCGGACAGGACCGCGCCGCCGACGTCGAAGGGCAGGGCGTGGTCGGCGGGCAGCGGGTCCTTCACGGCGCGCCGGGCGAGCAGGACGATCGACACGACGATCAGCGCCTGGAGGACGAAGGCGGCGCGCCAGCTCACGGCGTACGCGATGAAACCGCCGAGCAGCGGCCCGGCGACCGCCCCGATGCCGCCCATGGCGCTGATCGCCCCGAAGGCGCGGGCACGGGAGCCGATGTCCCCGAAGAGCAGGGTGGTGAGGATGTACACGGGCGGGATGAGCAGCGCCGTCCCCACGCCCTCGAGGATCGAGTAGCCGACGATCAGCACACCGAGGTTGGGTGCGAGGGCGCTGATCAGGGCGCCCGTACCGAAGAGCAGCAGGCCCAGCTGGAGGCACCACTTCCGGCCGAGGATGTCGGTGAGTTTGCCGCCGGGGATCATCAGCGCCGCCATCACCAGCAGGAACAGGGTGATCGTCAGCTGCACGCCCTGGACCGTGGTGTTCAGGTCCGCGCTGATGTCGGTGATCATCACGTTCATGTTCGAGCCGGCGAAGCTGCAGATGAACTGGGCCAGCGCGAAGGCGATCAGCGCGCGCCGCAGCCCGACCGGGAAGCGCCCGGTCGTGGTCCGTTCCACCATCGTGCGTCTCCTATGAGTAGGGGCGTTGATCGCGGCTCCACCGGGGACCGATGTCGCTCCATGCCCGCTGCCACTCCCGCGCCCGGTAGCGGTCGAGCAGCGCCATCCCGATGCGGCGCAGACCGTTGGCGGCGGCGGCCGCGGTCGCGACGACCACGATCGCGACGAGGGCCGCCTTGCCGACGGGGTTACGGTCGCCGGGTTCGGTACGCAGATCGCCCCCGGTGTTGACCCAGACCCGTATCTCGTCGCCGGGCTGGATGCCGGGACCGACGGTGATCGGGCCGGTACGCCGGGTTCCGTTCGGCGCGGTCCAGGCGGCGGGAGCGGTGTACGGCGTGACCCACTGCTCGACCGGGGTGTCGTCGAGCCGGGCCGTCACCTCGCGCAGGTTGTCCCGTTCCCAGGCGATCGCCCGCTGGTCGGCGTCGTAGCTGGCGCCCGCCGCCCACCAGGCCAGCACCGGCGAACCGAGCAGGAAGATCGAGAACAGGCCGACCAGCATCACCAGCTCGAGCCGGTCCGAGCCGCGCCACAGGGGGTTCTTCTTCTTGCGGACGAACATGCTCGAAGGATCGTTCGCGGCGCGGCGCAGCGGTTCATCCCCGCCGGATGAGGAGCAGGCGCGACGCCTCGGCGAGGCTCGAGTCCGGGACGGGGAGGTGGGCATGTCGATCTGGCTTCGGCTGCGGCACGAGACCGAGGAGGCCACCGCCTCCGGCATCTACGGACTGATCGTCGGCGCGGCCGTGCTGGTGGCGTCGCACGCGGCGACCGCATGGCGCACGACGATCGTGGTCCTGGCGACGCTGACCATCTACTGGCTGGCCGAGCGGTACGCCCGGATCGTCGCCGAACGCATCCACGAGGGCCACCGCCCGACCTGGCACACCGTACGGCGGCAGCTGAGCAGCGGCTGGGAGATGGTGACGGCCAGCGGCCTGCCGTTGCTGATGCTGGTACTGGCCCGGCTCGGGGGCGCCTCGCTGGAGACGGCCGAGATCATCTCACTGGCGTGCACGACCGGCCTGCTGTGCGGCGCCGGCTGGTGGATCGGCGCGGACGGGCGCCTGCACCCCCTGGAGCGCCTGGTCTCCACGCTGACGGCGGGTGCGTTCGGTGCCGCCCTCATCCTGCTGAAGACGGTCCTGCACTAGAGTCCGGCCGCACCGCCCGGCGCCGGTGGTCTGCGCCGCCCTACGACATTCTCCGTCAGCCGGCCGGTCCGCCAGCCGTCCGGGCCCAGCATGCGTTCGCGGACCACGACCTGACCGGTGCCGACGCTGATCAGGCTCCACGAGCAGCCGGTGCCGCGCAGGCGCCGGCTGGTGGCGGTGCCGGCGACGACGAAGACCGTGCCCGCGCGGGTCCGCACGTCCGGGACGTGGGTGTGCCCGGCCAGCACCAGGTCGACCCGGGCGGCGCGGACGGCGTCGAGCAGCCGGTCCCGGCCGATCAGCGCGGCGGTTCCGGTGGCCAGCGGCGGATGGTGCAGCGCGAGCACCCGGACGTCGCCGGTGGGCGCGGCGCCGAGGACCCGGACGACGTCGCCGGCCTGCCGCGCGCTGACGCGCCCGTTCTTCCACCGCCAGCGCGGCATCGAGGTCAACCCCAGGGCGGTCACGGCACCGGCGCGGCGGACCGGTTGCGGGTCGGCGTCGATCCAGCATTTCCAGCGACGGTACGGCCGAACGACCCGCCGCCACGACGCAAGAGGCAGGTCGTGGTTCCCGGTGACGGCGAGGACCGGCCCGGGTAGCCGCCCGAGCAGGTCCCGTGCCTGCCGGAACTCGGACTCCCGGGCCCGCATGGTGAGGTCGCCGGTGACGACGACGAGGTCCGGCCGGGCCGCCGTCACGTCCGCCACGATGCTGTCCACCGCGTACCCGTAGTGGGCGCCGATGTGCAGGTCGGAGAGGTGCGCGACGACGGCCGGCCGGTTCATGGAGGTGCCGGCCCGGCCCGGCGGCGCCCGGACCGGGCCGGCGTGGCGAGCGGCGCTGCACCGCTCGCCGGTGGGGTGGTCGCACTCACCGGGGCGGGCGCAGGTCGTTCGGGCCGCCGTAATCGCCGCCCGGGGTCACGACCGTGCCGGCCTTTCCGGCGAGGATCGCGGCGGCGTCCTCCAGGGCGCCGATCGCTGCCAGATCGCCGGTGAGTTCGACGAAACGGCAGACCGCCTCCACCTTCGGCCCCATCGAGCCGGCCGGGAATCGTTCGCGGCGCAGCTCGGCGGGGGTGGATCTGGTGATCGGCTGCGGGTCCGGTCCCCCGAACCCGCGGATCACCGCGGATACATCGGTGAGCAGCAGCAACGCGTCGGCCTCGAGGGCTTCGGCGAGCACCGCGGTGGCCAGGTCCTTGTCGACGACGGCTTCGACGCCGGTGAGCCGGCCGTTGTCGTCGCGGATGACCGGGATCCCGCCGCCGCCGGCGCAGACCACGATGGTGCCGGTGCCGAGCAGTTGACGGATGATGCGGGTCTCGACGATGCGCTGGGGTTGCGGTGACGGGACGACCCGCCGCCACCGGGCGCCGTCGGGGGCGACGGTCCACCCGCGTTCGGCGGCGAACCGGCGGGCGGTCCCCTCGTCGTAGACGGCGCCGACGAACTTCGACGGCGCCCCGAAGGCCGGGTCGGCGGCCGACACCAGGGTCTGGTCCAGGACGGCGGCGACCTGCCGGCCCGGCAGCGCGTTCTGGAGGGCCTGGAGCAGCCAGTACCCGATCATGCCCTGGGTCTGCGCGCCGAGGACGTCGAACGGGTACGGGACGGCCAGGGCCGGGTCGGCGGCGCTCTGCAGGGCGAGCATCCCCACCTGGGGCCCGTTGCCGTGGGTGACGACCACCTCGTGTTCGGCGGCGAGCGGGGCGAGGGCGGCGACCGCACGCAGGGCGTTGGCCCGCTGGATGGCGGCGTCGGGTCGCTGCCCGCGTTCGAGAAGGGCGTTGCCACCGATGGCGATGACGAGGCGCATCAGGACCCCAGGGTGGCGACCATGATGGCCTTGATGGTGTGCATCCGGTTCTCGGCCTGGTCGAACACGATCGAGTACGGCGACTCGAACACCTCGTCGGTGATCTCCAGCGATTCCATCCCGGTGTGCTCGAAGATCTCCTGGCCGACCTTGGTGTTGCGGTCGTGGAAGGCCGGCAGGCAGTGCATGACCTTGACCGCCGGGTTCCCGGTGGCCCGGACCGCGCCCATGTTCACCTGGTACGGCTTGAGCAGCCGGATCCGCTCGTCCCAGGCGGCCTTGGGCTCGCCCATGGACAGCCACACGTCGGTGTAGAGGAAGTCGGCACCGCTGACGCCCTCGGCCACGTCCTGGGTGTGGGTGATCCGGGCGCCGGTGGTCTCGGCGATGCTCTGCGCCGCTTTGATCACCTCATCCGGGTTCCAGCGGGACTGCGGCGCCACCATGCGTACGTCCATGCCCATCATGGCGCCGCCGATGAGCAGCGAGTTGGCCACGTTGTTGTGCGCGTCGCCGAGGTACGCGAACGCGACCTCGCTGTCGTGTTTGACGGTGTGCTCGCGCATGGTGAGGATGTCGCAGAGGGTCTGGGTGGGGTGCCATTCGTCGCTGAGCCCGTTCCACACCGGCACGCCCGAGTAGCGGGCCAGCGTGTCCACGTTCTCCTGGCCGAAACCGCGGTACTCCAGAGCGTCGTAGAAGCGGCCGAGCACCCGCGCGGTGTCCTTCACCGACTCCTTGTGGCCGAGCTGGGTGCTGCCCGGGTCGAGGAAGGTGACGTGCGCACCCTGGTCGTGGGCGGCGACCTCGAAGGCGCAGCGGGTCCGGGTCGACGTCTTCTCGAAGATCACCGCGATGTTCTTGCCGACGATGCGCGGGACCTCGGTTCCGGCGTACTTGGCGGTCTTGAGCTCCGCGGCGAGTTTCAGCAGGAACTTCCACTCCGCCGGCGTGAAGTCGAGCTCCTTGAGGAAGCTACGGTTGCGCAGGTTGAACGACATGACAGGTCCTCTCAGGCAGCGTCGCGTTCGATCGGGCAGGTCATGCAGCGGGGCCCACCCCGGCCCCGGCCGAGCTCACCGCCGGCGATGGTGATCACTTCGATGCCCTGCCGGCGCAGGTACGTGTTGGTGGTGACGTTGCGCTCGTAACCGACGATCACGCCCGGCTCGACGGCCAGGAAGTTGTTGCCGTCGTCCCACTGCTCGCGCTGGGCGGCCCGGATGTCCTCGTTGGTCTCCAGCACCTGGACCTTGTCGACACCCAGGGTCTCGGCGATGGTCGCGAACAGGTCGGCGTTGCGGATCACCTTGAGCCCGTCGGGATCCTCGTCGGGCAGCACCGTCCACGACCGCAGTGACTGCTGGAGGTACGGGTACAGCACGAAGGTGTCCCGGTCGATCATCGTCATGACCGTGTCCAGGTGCATCATGGCGTGCGAGTGCGGCAGCTCGATGGCGATCACCTTGGTCGCCGCCCCGGCCGCGAACAGGCTGCGGGCCAGGTTCTCCACCCCCATCGCGGTGGACCGTTCACCCAGCCCGACCATGATCGCGCCGTTGCCCAGCACGTGGATGTCGCCGCCTTCCAGGGTGGCCGGCTGGTGCGGCTCGTCGTCGCCGCCGTACCAGACGGTGAAGTCGGAGAGGTTGAACATCGGGTGGAACCGGTAGATGGCCGCGCTGTGCACCGACTCGCGCAGCCGGGCCGGCATGGCCATCGGGTTGATGCTGACCCCGCCGTAGATCCACGCCGAGTTGTCCCGCTGGAACAGGTGGTTGGGCAGCGGCCTGAGCACGAAGTCGTCGGCGCCGAGCAGTTCCCAGCGCAGGCTGTTGACGGTGAACCCGGCCAGCTCGTTCTTGAGGACACCGCCGATCAGGTAGTCGGCGAGCTTGTCGCTCTCGGCCTGTTCGGCGAGGCGGCGCAGCGGCCCGGCCAGGGTCGGGCCGACGGTGTCGTCGGTGACGATCCGGTCCAGCACCCAGTTGCGGGCGGACGGGATGTCGAGCACGTCGGCGAGCAGCCGCGCGAAGTAGTGCACCTTGACTCCACGCTCGCGCAGGACCTCGGCGAACGCGTCGTGTTCCTCGCGGGCCCGCTTGGCCCACAGGATGTCGTCGAAGAGCAGGTCGCGGACGTTGTCGGGGGTGAGGCGGCTGAGTTCGACACCGGGGCGGTGCAGGATCACCTGCCGCAGCCGGCCGGTCTCGGAGTCGACGTGAAAGCTCATATGGTTCTCCTCTTACGCATGGACACGTAGACGGGTATGCCGATCAGCCCTGCGGCTCCGGCCATCAGGAACGGGCCCCAGACGACGAACCAGTCGTCGCCGGAGTTGCGCGAGTACCAGATGAAGAGGATCGAGAAGATCAGCGCGACGACGGCGACGATCAGGTCCGCCACGCCACCCTCCCGGCGCCATTTGATCTTGGCGAGGGCGGAGAAGGCGTACGGGATCGCGGCCGTGATGCCACTCATCAGCACCAGCGTGTTGAAGACGGTGGCGCCGCTGGCCCCGGCGTAGCTGATCACCATCGCGACGGTGGCGAACAGGCTGGAGGCGACGATGCCGGCGGCCGGGACCCCGCGCTTGGACAGCCTGCCGAACAGTGCCGGGAACAGGCCGTCCTTCGCCGCGGCGAGCGGCATCTCGGCGCAGATCATGGTCCAGCCGTTGAGCGCGCCGAAGCCGGAGACGATGACGGCGAGCGCCACCAGGTCACCGGCCCAGTCGCCGCCGGCCATCATGTTCGCGGCCACCGAGTAGGAGGCCTTGTTGGCGTCCTGGGCCAGCTCCGACGTCGGCACGATCCCGAAGACGGCGACCATCGAGAGCAGATAGACGACGGCGGCGCCGAGCGTGCCGATCACGGTGGCCCGTGGCACGTTGCGGCCCGGGTCGCGGACCTTGGCGGCGGCCACCGCGGCGCACTCCACCCCGAGGTAGCTGAACAGGCAGATGGCCATCGCGCTGCCGATCGCCTTGACGTCGGTCTCACCGCTGACATTGGCCGGGCTGTAGTTGGCGGTGCTGATGAAGAACAGCCCGACCGTCGACATGATCAGCAGCGGGATGAACTTCACGATCGTGGTCCAGAACTGGACGATGCCCATGTTCTTCACGCCGGTCAGGTTGACCAGCGCGGGCAGCCAGATGCCGAACAGGGCGATCACGATCGACCAGATGGTCACGCCGCCCTTGTTGACGAAATGCTCGACGTAGTAGACCCAGCCGGTCACGATCGCCGCGTTGCCGGCCCACGCGGTGATCCAGTACGACCAGGCGTTGGCGAAGCCGACCCCGTCGCCGAACGCGGCGCGGGCGTAGGCGTACGGGCCGCCGTCGGCGGGCATCCGCTTCGACAGTGACGCGAACATCACGGCCAGGGCGACCGCGCCGACCGTGGTGAGCGCCATCGCGACGATGCTGATCGGGCCGATCGAGGCCAGCGAGTAGGGCAGGTTGAAGATCCCGACGCCGATGATGGTGCCGAGGATCAGCGCGGTGGCCTGCGGCAGGCCGAGAGAGCGTTTCTCGGTCGCCTTGTCCAGGTCGGTCATGGCCGCAGCCTTTCCGGGAGGGGTTCCGGGCCGCATCACTCCGGCCGGATGAACGGGTGTCAGGGCATCGCCGGCTCGAACCGGCCCAGCACGTCGGTGCCTTTCTGGATCACGCCGTAGCTGGATTCGGGCACCGGTTGCCACGCGCCCGCCAGGTCCCCGAGCGGCTCGGAGACGACCAGCCGGGTCTCCTCCGACAGCCCCCGCAGACTCGCCTGCTCCGGGTAGAGGTGCCGCAGCGCCGACATCTCGGTGCTGTAGAACAGCGAGCGGCTGCGCCCCTCACTCGAATAGCGGAAACACCAGGTCCGGTCACCGTCGGTGGTGGCCACGGTCATCTGCAACGGATCGGGTACGCCGTACGCGCGGCCCACCGACTCGACCAGTCCGGCCATCCGTTCGACGGCGGCCACCGGCCGGTCGCGCAGCCCGTACGTGAGCGCCAGGTGGAACATCACCTCCGAGTCGGTGGAGCCGGTCATCGACGGGTACAGGTCGGGGTCGACGGCGAGGACCAGGTCGCGCCGCAGCCGGGCGAACTCCCGGATCGACCCGTTGTGCACCCAGAGCCAGTCGGCGTACCGGAAGGGATGGCAGTTGGTCTGTTGCACCGGCGTACCGGTGCTGGCCCGGATGTGGGCGAGGAACAGCGGCGAGACCGTGGAGCGGGCGATCTCGCGCAGGTTCGCGTCGCTCCACGCCGGTCCGGTGCCGCGATAGACGGCGGGTTCACCACCGCCGCCGTCGAGGTACCAGCCGACGCCGAAGCCGTCACCGTTCGTCGTCTCCACCCCGAGACGCGAGTGCTGACTCTGGTCGATCAGCGAGTGACGGGGCCGGTAGAGCAGTTCTTCGAGCCGGATCGGCGACCCGGAATACGCAATCCAGCGACACATGGCGTCATGGTGGTCATCCCGCGGCCCGCGAGGGCTCACCCCCGGCGGATGAGCGATCGGGGGGTACGGCAGCCGGTCTGTTCCAGCCAGCCGCACAGCACCCGGTACACGGCGTCGGCACCGGTCAGCGGTCCGGGTACGGCGAAGTCGCGGGGGTGGATGAGGACCGGCCGTTCCTGGGCCCCGCCCAGGCCGCCGTGACAGCCGATCAACTCCTCGAACGCGGCGACCTCACCCGCGACCGGATCCCACAGACTGTTGATCACCAGGTCGCCGGTGTGGTCCAGGCTGTCGTGGCGGCGCAGGTCGTCGGCGGCGTGCGGCCCGAATCCGGCCAGCGGATCGGCGCCGTCGACGTGGTCGTCGCGCAGCCGGCGCCGCCCGTCCCGGCCGAGTACCACCGGCCCGTCCCGCCCGGACCGGACCATCACCCACCCGATCCCGGGATGCCCGGTGAGGGCCGGCAGCAGCTGGGGAAACCGCTGCTCCAGTTCCTCGACGGTGGCCCGCCCCGGCAACCGCGGGAAGTACACCAGAGCCAGATTGCCGCCGGCCGCCACGACGAGGTCCTCGCCGGGCAGTTCCCCGGCGAGCAGGTCCTCCAGGGTCAGACCGTAGCGCTGCCGGAAGGTGGCACCCTGGCTCTGCCCGTGATCGGAGAGCACCACGAAGCGGTACGGCCGGGGTGCCGCCGCCGCGACCTCCTCCAGGACGGCCAGCACCCCGTCGATGCCGTCGAGGGAGGCCAGCGCCTCCGGACGGGCCGGACCGGCGTGGTGGGCGATCTCGTCGTAGTCGACGAGATCGCAGAAGACCGTGGGCGCGCCGCGCATGATCTGCTCGGCGATCACGGTCAGGTTGAGGTTGCGCAGCAGCACGTTGGTGGCGCCGCGCAGCAGTACGTAACGCCAGTCCCGGTGCATTCTCGGTTCCACCTGGCGCAGCCGCTGCCGGCGGGCCTGATGCAGCTCCTTGACGATCTCGCCGGCGGCGAGCACCAGCGAGCGGGTCAGGCCGAACGGGTCGAGCAGGTACGCGCTCAGGTAGCGGGCCGGCCCGGGCCGGCGCCCCCGCAGGGTGCTCATCGTGAACAGCGAGGTGGACGCGTCGCCGGAGAACACGTTGCTCACGCTCACACCGCCGTCGGCGAGCAGGCCGCGGCCGTCGGACAGGCGGGACTCGACGAGGGCGCTGTCAGCCGGATGATTCGTCACGACGAGGCGGCCGGCCGGCTTCTCGTACCAGCGGAATGCCGGAACCCGATCGCTCGCGCCGTGCAGGAGCCCGGCCTGGCTGGCCGGCGTCGTCGCCGGCATCCGGGCGTGCCACTTGGTGAGCGTGTGGCTGCCGGAGCGCAGCCACCGTCCGATGGTCGGCAGGTTGCCCGCCTCGATCGCCCACCGGGCCAGCGGCGCGGACAGCCCGTCGATCTGGATCATGATGACGCCGGGCACGGTGGTCGGTGGCACACTGCGCCGGAAACGCCGGTTGACCCGCAGCAGATGTCTGGTCGCGACGCCCTGCTGTCCCGCGGTGACCAGCCACAACCCGATGGTCATCAGGATCGCGCCGAGCCATGACGCCCAGAACGCCGGCCAGAACCCGTCGACGTGGATCCCCGGAGTCACCTGGAGCGCGACCCAGACCAGCAGGCTCTGGACGACGATCCAGCCGGCCACCACGCCGGGCCAGCCGATCGCCGACAGCAGGGTCACCAGCAGCGGCCGGAGCACCGCCGCGAACACGCCCAGGACGATCGCGACGGCCGGCACCGCCCAGGGGCCGTCGGCGGTGATGCCGGGCAGCAGTCCGATGACGACACCCGTCACCACCGCGCCGACGACGACGGTCACCAGTGCGCGCATCATGCGCGCCAGTGTCGGTTCGTGCCGCCGCCCGCACGCCATCCCCGCCGGATGATGCCCGGCCGCGGACCGGCCGCCGACCATGGCGGCATGACCTCACCGACCGGGAAGATTCTGGGCGCCGTCCCGCGGCGGCTGCGCGCGCCGGTCGTCACCGTGCTCAACGAACTCCTGCGGGTGCAGATCTTCGACCGGTCGATGACACTCGCCGCGCAGGCGTTCACCTCGGTGTTCCCGCTGCTCATCATGTTGAGCGCGCTGGTCGGCGGTGGCTCGCGCCGGCATCTGGACGAGCTGGTGCGCCTGCCCGACGCCGGCGCCCGGCTGCTCGACGACGCGCTCGACGGCAGCCACAGCAACGCGTTCGGCCTGGTGGGCGGGTTGATCGTGATCCTGTCGGCGACCGGGCTGGCGCGGGCGCTGGCCCGGTCGTACCGGACGGTGTGGCAGGTGCCGGGCCGCCGGGCCGGGGCGGCGGCCACCGGATGGCAGATCGGCACGGTGCTGATGCTGGTCGGCTTCCTGGTCGTGATCCGGTTGCTCAGCAGCCTGACCGGGCTGCTGCCGGCGCCCCGGGCCGGGCAGGTGGTGGTGACCGCGCTCGCCGACCTGGCGCTGGCCGTGCTGCTGCCCCGGATCCTGCTCGGCCCGGTGGTGCGGTGGTCGAAGCTGCTGCTGGCCGGCGCCCTGTTCGCCGCGGCCATGGTCGGTGTCCGGGCCGGTGGCGCGCTCTATCTGCCGCGGGCCCTGGAGTCCAGCACCGAACGGTACGGGACGATCGGGCTGGCGTTCACCTACATCGGCTGGCTGTACGTGCTGTCGTTCTGCCTACTGCTGACCGCGGTCCTCGCCGGTGTGCTGCAGGTGCCGGATCAGGAACGCCAGGATCACCTCACACAGCCCGACGAGCAGGCTGCCGATGCCGGTCAGCACGACGAGGGTGGCGAGCGAGAGGTTCGGCAGGACGACGAAGGCGACCCCGAGCAGCATCGTCAGCACGCCCACGATCACCAGCGCGGGCCGTAGCGGACCGTGCTGGGCGACCCCGGCCAGCAGCAGCGCGAGTCCGCTGAGGATCCAGGTGGTCCCGAAGACGATCGCCAGGACGAGCAGGCCGGTGACCAGGTTGCGCAGGCAGGCCAGCCCGGCGACCAGCACGATGATGCCGATGACACCGGACAGGACGTGCCCGGCGACGCTGCGGCCGGTCGGCAGGAAGGCCGCGACGATCCGGGCCAGACCGCCGGCGACCAGCCAGATGCCGGTGAGGATCGCCATCGCCTTCAGCGAGATGTCCGGCCAGATCAGGACGGTGAGTCCCAGGGCCACCGCGAACAGGCCGGTGACCAGCAGCGTCCACCACGGGAACGGCTGCGTGCGGAGTTCGGTGGCCGCGTCGGGCCACCGCGGTGCGGTGTCGGTCATGCGGTCAGGCTGGGCGACCCCGGGTGGCCGGGGATCACCCGGAGCGGGTGAGCCACGGCCACGCCGGGCGTCAGATCAGGCCGGACTGGCGGGCGGTGACCACGGCCTCCCGGCGGCGGGCGGCACCCAGTTTGCGGTAGATCGATCTCATGTGGGCCTTGACCGTGTTCACCGAGATCCCCAGGTTCTCGGCGATCTCGCCGGCGGTCAGCACGGTCGGCAGGTACTGGAGCACGTCGACCTCGCGTTCGCTGAGCGGCCCGGCGGACGGGGTCGGCGAGATGATCGGGATCTCCCCGGTGATCTCGCCGAGTACTCCGTCGCCGGCCGGGCCGCGCAGCTCGGTGAGCCAGTGCTGGCGTTCGGCGAGGACCATCACCCGGTTGACGTCGAAGGTGCGGAACGGCCGGCGGATGCGCTCCGGTTCGGCGGCCGCCAGTGCCTGGGCCAGTGCCTCGCTCGCCACCGAGCTGCGGCCCTGGGTGTCGGCGGCCAGCGCGGTGAGGATCCAGGCGGCGGTCGCGGACACCCGGTCGGAGCCGTCGCGGACCCGGCCCAGCAGGGTGGCGGCGACCGGCAGGTTACCGGTGGCCAGCAGCGCCCGCGCCAGCAGGACCTGTTCGGCGGCGGTGATCACGACCCGGCTGCCGTAGGCCATCACGACCGCGGCGGGGTCACCGCTGGCCAGCCGGATCTCCGCTCCGGCGAGATCGAGTATCCGGTCGACCTGTGATGCGGACAGCGGTGGGCCGGATTCGGCGCGGACCTGCCCGAGCAGGGAACGGGCGCCGGCCGTGTCGCCGCGGTCCAGCATGAGCCGGACCCGGATCGTCCCCGCGACGACGAACTGAGTGGCCTCCGGGACCTCACCGAGCGCGTGCAGCCCCTTGCGCAGCCAATCCTCGGTCTCCGGTTCACGACCGCGCTCGGATTCGATCATCGCCTGGGCCAGATAGGCGGGCGCGACAGCGGCGTCGCCTCCGCTGTCGATCCGGCGGGCGGCCTCCACGGCGGCGTTCGCGTGGTCGGCGGCGTCGCCCAGCGATCCCTGGAAGACGGCGAGCTGGGCCAGCAGCCCGAGCGCGTTGACCTCGGTGAGCGGCACCCCGGCGGTCCGGGAGGCGGTCACCGCCGCCCACAGGTACCGGTCGGCGTGGTCGAACCAGCCGCTCCAGAGCAGGGCCGCGCCCTTGTTGTTCAGGGTCATGGCCCGGTACTGGAGCAGGGACGGTGCCTGGTCCCAGCTCAGCCGGGACAGCTCGGTCAGCAGGTCGGTGGAGGCGCGGAGCAGATGCGGCATGTCGCCCTGCCAGCGGATGACGGTTCCGCTCTCCAGCACCGCCAGGGCGGTGCCGACCAGCGCGCGGGCGTTGTCCTCGCGGCCGGCGAGCAACGAGCGGATCGCGGCGATACGGCGGGGTACGGAGGCGAGGTCGCCCCGGGCGTACGCGAGCATCACCGCACACACCGCCAGTTCGGCGGTCTCCGGCAGCCGGGCGACCGGGATCCGGTGGAGCACCTCCATCAGCTGGGGCCGGTCGCCGGAGGTGAACAGTGGCAGCCCGCGCCGGACCACGATGCGGGCCACCAGGTCCCAGTCGGCGGCCGCCGCGGCATGGGCGAGTGCGGGCAGGGCCGCGCCGTCGTCGTCGTGCCAGCGGGCGGCCTCCCTGTGCAGGCCGGACGGGGTGTCCGGCCAGCGCCGGGCGAGCCGCCGGCGCAGCGCGGCCCGCAGCATCGGGTGATAGCGGAACCACCGCCCGCCCCCGGTACGTTCGACGAACAGGTTGCCGCGGGTCAGATCCTCGAGAAGGTACTGGCTGTGCCGCTCCCCGGTCAGGGCGTGGGCGAGCTCGCCGCAGATCCGGTCCGGCACGGCGGTGCGCAGCAGGAACCGGCGGACCTCCTCGGGCTGGGCGCCGAGCACCTCACGGAGCATGTAGTCCTCGACGAGGTCGTCGGCGTGGGCCGGATCGGGATTGTCCAGCAGTAAACGCACGCCGGCGCTCCAGCCCTCGGTCCGCCGCACGATCGCGGCCAGCCGGTCCGACGGCATGCCGCGCCCACCGATCGCGAGGAGCTCGGCCGCCTCCTCCAGCCGGAATCCGAGGTCGCAGGCGCGGATCTCGGTCAGTTCGCCGCCGGTCCGCAGCCGGTGCAGCGGCAGATCCGACTCCCGGCGGGTCAGCAGCACGAACCGGGCCTGCCGCAGCCGCAGCAGGCCGGCCAGCCCGCCGAGGATCCGCGGGTCGGTGACCCGCTGAAGGTCGTCCAGGACGACGACGGCGGGCGTCTTCCGCAGGGCCAGCGCCGCGGCCACGGCCTGCCGGTATTCGGCCTCGTCGGCGTCCGATGCCGGGACGGCGTGGCCGTGCGGGAGCGCGCCGGCGGTGTGCAGGGCGAGGAAGAGGTCGGACCAGAACGCGAACGCGTCGTCGTGCTGGTCGTCGAGGGTGAGCCAGGCGACCGGCCCGGCCATCGAGCGGGCGGCCGCCCAGGAGGCGACGAGTGCCGTCTTGCCCCAGCCGGGACCGGCACAGACCAGGGTCACGGCCTGCTGGACCCCCTGGTCGAGCATGGCGGCGAGACGGGCTCGCCAGATCAGCCCGGCCGGCAGCCGGGGTGGTGTCGTGTGGTCCACCGGTATGTGAAACGCAGTACCGATGCTCGAACGTTCGCGCATCTCGCCCCCAGATCACGGATGACATCCCACCGATCCCCGCTCGCGACGCGCCCCCGGATCGGCCCCAGCTGACGGGCCCCACCGAAACACAGAACGTATCGGAGAGGCAACTATCGGTATTTGCACGCAGAGTGGAACGAAGCAGCCCCCTCAGCATGCAACTTGCATTGATCGACAACAATCATTCGTCACGTACGAGGCACTTCCGCCGTCCCGAACGAGACGCTGGTCTTTCCGTACCAGCAGGAGGGACAACGATGACGACGACGACCGACGAGGCCGTTGCACCCGATCTGACCGGCGTGGTGACCTTCGCCGGGGTGATGCTGCTGACCCTGGGTGCGTTCCAGTTCATGGAAGGCCTCACCACCCTCCTCCGCGACAGTGCCTATCTGGTCACCGCCGACAACTCGCTGATCACCCTCGACCCGGCCGCCTGGGGCTGGAGCCATCTGGCCCTCGGGCTGATCTCGGCCGCCGCCGGTGCCGGCATCCTGCGCGGCCGGCAGTGGGCCCGGGCGGTCGGCGTGCTGTTCACCGCGGCCGCCGCCCTGGCCCACTTCCTGCTGCTCGCCACGGCACCCCTGTGGTGCACCGTGCTGATCGGCACCGAGATCGTGGTGATCTTCGCGCTCTGCCGGAGACCCGACGCCCGCTAGATCAGGCGCAGGGCCCGCGCCCGGCGTACCGCCTCGTTGCGCCGGGACGCGGACAGCTTGCGCAGGATGCTCCGGACGTGCGTCTTCACCGTGTTGACCGAGACGTACATCGAGGCGGCGATCTCCTCGGTCGGGAGCATCTCGGCCATGCCCCGCAGTACGTCCAGTTCACGCTTGCTGAGCTGCTCCACCACGACCGGATCGGCGGTCGCCGTCCCGGCCGGGGCGGGAGCACCCAGCGACCGGTACTGCTGGGCCAGCCGGTCGTCGTCGCGCAGCAGCCGGCGCAGCTCCCCCCACACCTGGTTCACCGCCCGCCGGCAGGACTCCGGGGCCGCCACCCGCAGAGCCCTCCGCAGCGCCTCCCGGGCGTTCGCCGTCTCCTCCCGGCCGGCGGCCACCATCGCCAGCATCAGCCAGGCGTCCAGGGCGATCGGAACCCTGGTCCCGGCCGCGTCGGCCACGGTCCGGGCCCGCTGGTACGCCGCCCCCGTCTCCCCCCGGGCCAGCAGCAGCGCGGCCCGGGCCAGCACGGCGTCCGGGGCGGACGAGTCGGCGTATCCGGCCAGGAGCCCGTCGGCCTCCTCGGCGCGCCCGGCCAGCAGCAGCAAACGGGCCCGGACCAGCCGGAGTTCGCGGCTCAGCCAGCGGGGCGCCGCACTGTCGGCCTCCTCCGCGGACGCCAGCACCCCGATGGCCTGCCGCAGCTCGCCCCGGGTCTGCAGACGGCGCGCCCGGACCAGGGCGAAGCCGGCCGGTGCGGGCCCGGTGACACCCGCCCCGCACATCGGCTGCACCGCCCGCAGCCGCCGGTCCGCGGCCTCGATGTCGTAGCGTTCCAGGGCCACCCAGGCCAGCGCCACCTCGGCCGCCGCCGGCCATCGCTCCCGCGGCAGCCCACACTGCCGGGCCAGGTCGATCGCCTGCTTCGCGGCCGTCTCCGCCCGGCTCAGCCGGCCCCGGAACGCCTCCAGCAGGGCCAGGTTCTCCAGGCACGACATCCGTACCGCCTCGGCCCCGGTCGGCGCACTGGCCACCGCCTCGGCGAGCACCGCGGCCGCCTCGTCGACCTGCCCCACCGCGCCGCGGGCCCGGCCCTCGGCGGCGTAGAGCACCATCGGCAGCTCGGGGTGCCGGGCCAGCCGGTGGGCCGGCACCGAGGCGAGGAAGGTCCGGGCCACCGGCGCGAGCTGGTCCACGTCGTCCTCTCCGGCGTCGTGGGCCAGCAGCAGCAGCCGCATCAGCAGGCAGGCCAGCGTGAGCCCGTCGTCGCAGGCGCTGCCGCGCGTGGCGATCAACTTGCCGGCGAGGGTGAACTGCTCGGCGGCACGGGAGGGGTCGCCGTCACCGTAGGCCACCGCGGCCCGCACGAGCACCGGCTCCGGGTCCTCGACGTGCTCCGGCAGTGCGGCGAAGAGCCGGCCGAGCCGGCCGGTGCCACCCTCCACCACCAGCGACCCGAGCCCGTAGTCCTCGATCACCATCCGGGCGGCGCCGGTCCAGTCCCCGGCGTGCACGGCATGCCCGACCGCGTCGATCAGGTGCCCGCGGGCGGCCAGCCACAGCGCGGCCCGCTGGTGCAGCAGCGCCACCTCGCCGGGATCGCCCCAGGACAGCTGGGCACGCAGCAGTTCGGCGAAGAGCCGGTGGTAGCGGTACAGGCCGGTGCCGGAGCCGACCGGCTGGATGAAGGCGTTCTCCCGGGTCAGCGCGGCGAGCATCCGGGGCGCGTCGGAACGGGTGGTGACCGCGGCGGCCAGCTCCGGGGTGAAGGTGTCCAGCACGCTGGTCTCCAGCAGGAACCGCCGGGTCTCCGGGGGCTGCACCCGCAGCACCTCGCCGACGAAGTACTCGGCGATCGTCGACTCGTCGCCCGAGATCGTGTCGACCAGGACCTTCGCGTCCGGGGTGCGCTGGAGCGCGCAGGCGGAGAGGCGGATCCCGGCCGCCCAGCCCTCGGTGTGCTCGAGCAGTGTGGCCAGCTCCGGCGCGGCCAGTTCGACGCCGTGCAGCCGCATCAGGCGCGACACCTCGTCGGCGGTGAACGCCAGGTCGGCGGTGCGCAGCTCGTACAGCAGGCCGGCGAGCCGGTAGCGGTAGAGCGGCAACGGCGGGTCCCAGCGGCCGGTCAGCACCACCCGCAGGGTGCCGGCGTGGCTGAGCACGTACTCCAGGCCGGCCGCCCAATCCCGGCCGGGCAACTGGGAGGCGCCGTCGAGGATCAGGACGACCGGCGTGGGATGCTCCTCGACGGCGGCGGCCAGGCGGCCCAGAAAGCCCCGGGTGATCACGCCCCCGGTGACCGCCGGCACGTCCACGCCGGACCGGCGCAGCCCCTCCACCACGTACCCCCAGAAGGTGGGCAGCTGTTCGTCACCGTGCTCCAGGGTGATCCACGCGAACGGCCACTCCACCGCCCGGCTGCGGGCCCAGGAGGCCAGCAGCTGCGTCTTGCCGCTGCCGGCCAGCCCGGTGATCACGGTGACCGGGCCCCGTACCCCCTCCGTGACCCGGTCGAGGAGTCCCGGCCGGGTGACCATGAAGGGAGGGGCTTCCGGGACGGCGAACTTGGAGGTGAGGAACGATTTCTCCGAGTCAGTGATCATGTCGATGGACACGTTGGCTACCTCCGATGGCCGCCGGTTCGATCTCCTCGTTCACACTCGTCGCGCCCTCCCGGCGGCGCATCGTCCGGATCGGATAGTCCGGTGACAGCCCGTGTCGCGCTTGTTAACGCAACGTCACCACATGCGCTCCCCAGGCGGGCAGGTCCACGTAGAGACCACTGCCGGCCAGCTCATCGCCGTCGCGCTCGAAGATCCCGCCGTCCAGCAGATCGATGAACTGCCAGGGCCGCCCGGCCAGCCCCGGCCACGGCAGCTCGACCCGGGCCTGCGCCGGCCGGTCACCGAAGTTGATCACCACGAGGCTGTGCGGTGTCTCGTCGTGCCAGGCCCAGGCCAGCAGCTCCCGATGACTCGGGTTGTCCGGCCACCCACGGGTCTCCAGCAACCGCCACTCCCCCCGCCGAACCGAGCCGGCCGCCGCCAGCAGCCGGTGGTGGAAAGCCACCAGGTCCGGGTCGGCGGGCTCGTCCGGGAAACGGCCCAGGAAGACCGGCAGACGGGTACGCCGCCCCTCGAACTGCCCGTCGTGCCACAGCACCGCCCCGGGCAGGGTGGCGATCGCCACCGCCGCGGCCCGGCCCCGCCCGCCCGGCAGCACCGCCGCCGCCCGGGGCTCGTCGTGGTTCTCCACGAACCGGATCAGCCCGTCCTGATAGTCCCGGTCGGCGGCCAGATGCTTGCGCAACGACTCGGCGTCCTCGCCCACCAGCCGGTCGTAGAGCCGCTTGTCGTAACAGAAGTCGAACCCCTGCCGTTGCAGCGCCCACTCCATGTCCCAGTACGCCTCGGCGATCATCACCAGATCCGGATGCCGCTCCCGGACCCGCCCGAGCACGTGGGGCCAGAACTCCTCGGCCGGCGCCGGGCCCACGTGCCGCCCCCAGGTCCCGGCGAACACCTCGTTGGTCAGCAGCATCGCCATGTCACAGCGGATCCCGTCGCACTGCTCCCCGATGTCACCCAGCACCTCCGCGGTCACGTCCCGCAGCCCCTGGTCGAACGCATTGAGCTGGGCGACGTCCGGCCACGGCGGGAAATACGGGTCCCGCCCGTGCGCGAGCACCCGCCCCTCCACGGTGAACCAGCCCCGCGGATCGGCGAGCTGGTCGGCGGCCGAGCCCTGGACGAACCACTCCGGATGGTCGGCGGTCGCCGGATGGTCCGGGGCCACGTGGTTGGGCACGTAGTCGAGAACCAGCCGCACCCCGCGTGCCCGCAACTGGGCGCGGGCCTCGGCCAGCCCGGCCGGGCCGCCGAGACGCGCGTCCACCCGGTAACGGCGCACGCAGTACGGCGAACCCACCAGGTCGGCGGGCCGCACGTCCGGCAGCGCCTCAAGGAACGACTGTTGCAGCTCCTCGTTCGTCCGGGCCACGGCCAGCCCGGCGGGGCTGCGCTCCCAGACACCCATCAGCCACACCGCGTCGACACCCGGTGCCGCCACTTCGTCCCACACCTCCGCCGGTACGTCGGCGAGGGTGACGTCCCGGCCGTACCTGCCGCCCAGGCCGGTCAGCCAGGGCCACGTGAAGATCTCGTAGACCGCCGGCGCCTGGGGCCATCCACTGCTCATGCCTGCTCCTCCTCGGTGCGCTGTGCCGACCGCAGGACCCCGGTCATGCCGTTGTCGAGCAGGTCGATGCCGGTCAGGCCGGCGAACACGTTCGGGAAGACGGCGACCAGACCGGTCCAGCCGGTCTGATGGGCGGCACCCAGCCCGGCCCCGTTGTCGCCGTGGAAGTACTCGTTGAAGGTGATCAGGTCACGCCAGTGCTCGGACGCGTAGATGTCCTGCCCACCGTGGACCGGGCGGGAGCCGTCCGGACCGGGCAGGAAGATCCGGATGAGCCGGTCGGAGATCTCCCGGGCCACTTCGAAGAGCGTCATCTTCACCCCGGAGCCGGTCGGGCACTCCACCGTGAAGTCGTCGCCGTATCCCACGTACAGGTTCATCAGGGCCCGGATGACCAGGACGTTCGCCGGGAACCAGACGGGGCCGCGCCAGTTGGAGTTGCCACCGAACATCGCACTGTCCGACTCGGCGGGCTGGTAGCCGACCGCGAAGGTGTGGTCGCCGACCCGGAACTCGAACGGGTGGTCGCGGTGGTGACGCGACAGGGAGCGGATCCCGTACGGGCTGAGGAACTCCTCCTCATCGAGCAACCGGAGAAGGATGCGCCGCAGCCGGGTCTCGTCGAACAGCGCCAGCAGATGCTCGCCGTGCCGGCCGTTTACCCGTCCCCCGGAGAACACCGAGCTGACGCTGGGGTGCCGGCTCACGAAGTCCTGGATGCCCTCGATCAGCTGCGGATGGCGGGAGGTCAGCGTGGTCTCGTACACCGTCACCGCGGCCAGCGGCAGCAGGCCCACCAGGGACCGGACCGGCAGTCGTTGCGCGCTGCCGTCCGGCAGCCGCAGCAGGTCGTAGAAGAAGCCGTCACCCTCGTCCCACATGGCCGCCCCGCCGGCCTCCCGGTCGACCGCCACCGCGATCCAGGCGAAATGCTCGAAGTACGCCTGCGCCTGCTCCAGATAGACCGGATCCTGGCGGGACAGCTCCAGCGCGATCGACAGCATGCTCTGGCAGTAGAGCGCCATCCACGCCGTCCCGTCGGCCTGATCCAGGTAGCCGCCGGTGGGCAGCGGCGCGCTGCGGTCGAAGACGCCGATGTTGTCCAGCCCGAGGAAACCGCCCTGGAAGACGTTGTTGCCGTCGTGGTCCTTGCAGTTGACCCACCAGGTGAAGTTCTTCGCCAGCTTGTGGAAGATCGACTCCAGCCAGGCGTGATCGCCCGTGCCGTTGCGGGACTTGTCCAGTTCGTAGACCAGATAGGCGGCCCAGGCGTGCACCGGCGGGTTGACGTCGGAGAAGTTCCACTCGTACGCCGGGATCTGCCCGCTCGGATGCAGGTAGCGGCGCCCGAGCAGGAGGTTCAGCTGGTTCTTGGCGAAGCCGAGGTCGACCAGGGCCAGCGCGATCGACTGGAACGCCAGATCCCACGCGGCGAACCAGGGGTACTCCCACTTGTCCGGCATGGAGATGACGTCGTCGCAGATCATGTGGAACCACTCGCCGTTGCGGGTCCCCCGCGACGCCAGCGGATCGCGCCCGTGCCCGGCCAGCCAGCGCTCCACGTCGTAGCCGAAGTACTGCTTGCTCCACAGCATCCCGGCCAGCGCCTGCCGGACCACCTGCCGCTCGCCGTCGCCCAGCTCCGGGGCCAGCAGCGCCCGGTAGAAGTCGTCGGCCTCGGCGCGCCGCCGGTCGACCACCCGGTCGAAGGCGTGCGGATCGGTGTCGGCGGGTGGCGCCTCGGCCAGCCGGAACCGGACCACCGTCGACCCACCGGCCGGCACCTCCACCGTCACCAGAGCGGCGACCTTCGTGCCGATGCCGTCCGGGTTCACCGCGGCGGTGTCACCGTGCACCACATACCGGTGGAAGGCGTCCTTGACGTACGGGCCGGACCCGGCCGACTCGTTCTCGGTGAACAGCAGCGGGGCGTCACCGAGGACGGTGAACCAGCGGGTGCCCAGACGATGATGGACGGCCTCGACGCCACCGGGCCGGGCCCGCAGCTCCGGCCGGGGCTCGGGCGCGTCCCACGACCAGGTGTTGCGGAACCACAGCGTGGGCAGCAGCCGCAGCGAGGCCGCCTCCGGACCACGGTTGTGCACCGTGATCCGGCCGAGCAGGTTCTCCGGGCCGGCCTTCGCGTACTCGATCTCCACGTCGAAGTACCGGTCCTCGGCGAAGATCCCGGTGTCGAGCAGCTCGTACTCGAAGTCCTCGCGCCCCCGCGCCCGGTTGGTGGCGATCAGGTCCTCGTAGGGGAACTCCTGGTGCGGATACTTGTAGACCATCCTCTGGTAGGAGTGGGTCGGTGTGGCATCGAGGTAGAACCAGTAGTCCTTGACGTCCTCGCCGTGGTTGCCCTCGCTGTTGGTCAGCCCGAAGAACCGTTCCTTGAGGATCGGGTCGCGGCCGTTCCACAGCGCCACGGCCAGGCAGAGGGTCTGCTTGTCGTCACTGAACCCGCCGATGCCGTCCTCACCCCACCGGTACGCCCGGGACCGCGCGTCGTCGTGGCTCAGGTGGTCCCAGGCGTCGCCGCCCGGGCTGTAGTCCTCGCGGACCGTCCCCCACTGCCGTTCGCTGAGATACGGTCCCCAGCGCCGCCATGGCACGGCGGCGGTGTCGGCGTCATGCAGACGCCTCTGCTCGGCGCTTGCTTCGTTGATGGCCATGCCGTCAGGCTCGGCCGGAAGCTTGAGCGACTACGTCCCCCGGCGCGGATGAAAAGCGCCGACCGCGTCCTCGACCGTGGGATAGAAGTGTGCCGGATCGATCGTCCGGGTCAGTTTGTACCGGTCGATCTTCGTCCGGACCGGGGTCTTCATCTCCGCGAAGACCAGCGAGATCCCTTTCGCGTTGAGTTCCTCGTCGAGGTCCTCGAGCATGTCCGCGGCCGTGGTGTCGATATCGGTGATCGGCTCGGCGGCCACCACGATCCACTCCGGCGCCGGCTCGGCCCGGGACAGATGCCGGATCTCGTCGCGGCGATCATCGGGCCGAGCGACGAGTCCGGCCCGAGGACCAGGATCCGCGACGGGCCGAAGGCGGCGTACGCCAGCAGGCACGGTGATCGCCATGTCCGCCTCCACAACGAGGAACGCCGCCCGGGGCCTCCGGGCGGCGTCCGAAAATGCCGTGACGTTACTTCTGCTCGCCGCCGTGCAGCGCTTCCTGGAGTTCCGCCTCGGTCTCCTTCGGCAGCGACGACTTGAGAACGGTGCCGCCGAACTGGGCCAGCGCCTCGACCGCCTTGTCGGGCGTGACCGCTTCGACGACCATGAACAGCGCCGACGTCCCGGGCTGCAGCTCGTCCCGGATCCGCTCCTCGAACTCCTTGTTGATCGCGCCCTTGGCGAGTTTGCCGGTGAGCGCGCCGAGACCGGCGCCGACGGCCATGCCGAGGATCGGGATGAAGAACAGCATCCCGAACAGCAGTCCCCAGAACATGCCCCAGCTCGTACCGCCTCCCACGGCGTGATGGTTGGTGGTGACCCGGAACTTCCCCTCCCGGTCGCGGGTGATCACCGCGATCGCGTCCGACTGGATGATCAGGTCCTTGGCCAGGCGGTTCGCCTCCTGCGAGGCCGCCGTGGCCGTGGTCTCGTCGGGGTACCCGATGGCGACCAGTGTTGCCATGTCGAATCTCCTCTCGTGCCCTGCGAAGTCCGGTCCAGTCAGCCACGGGACGGCATCGACGGTCCTCATCCCTGCGGGAGGAGGTATGCGGCCCGGCCGCCCGCGAGTCTCGACACCAGAGGAGAGGAGACGTCATGCACGAGCGCTACGAGATCCGGGTCCGGGGTTTTCTCGGGCCACTGCTCCGCCGGGCGCTCGGCGATCTTCGCTGCCGGGCGCTGCCCCACCAGAGCACCATCCGCGGGCGTCTGTCCGACGCCGGCCTGGAGCGGTTGCTGACCCGGCTGGACCGGTCCGGAGTGGAGGTGGTGTGCGTTTCATCCGTCACGGATGGCGTGCCCGCCCAACACCGGGCCACAGGATCGACCCGCAACGCCCGACCCCCTGACTAGGGAGAAGACAATGACCGACACTGAGGCACGTAAGTCCTATGAGGACCCGTACGTGCCGCCGAACCCGCGGCGGGCCTCCGGCTGGGTGGGGATGGTGGTGTTCGCCGGCGTCATGCTGCTGATGCTCGGCTCGTTCCAGGCGGTCGAAGGGGTGATCGCCCTGTTCCGCGACGAGTTCTACCTGACCACGAAGACCGGACTCGTGGTGCCGGTGGACTTCGACACGTACGGCTGGACGCACCTGCTGCTGGGCCTGATCGCGGTGTGCACCGGCCTCGGCATCCTCGCCGGGCAGATGTGGGCACGGGTGGTCGGCATCATCGTCGCCGTCCTCAGCTCACTGGTGAACCTGGCGTTCCTGCCGGCGTACCCGATCTGGTCCGTCATCATCATCGCCATGGATGTCCTGATCATCTACGCCCTCACCGCCCACGGTCGTGAGGTCAAGGCCTGAGGAAGGAACCGGCCCGGCCATGCTTCCCCGCGGTGTGCTGGTCCTGCTCGGCACGGCCTGTCTGGTCGTCGTCGTGGGCGGGATGCACGCGGTCGCGGAGCTGGTCGGGCCGGTGTTCCTTGCCCTGATGCTGGCGGTCACGGCCAGCCCGTTCACCGGGTGGCTGCGCCGCCGGGGTGCGCCGGTCTGGCTGGCGGCGACGGTCACCATCATCACCGTCTACCTGGGGCTGTTCGCCCTGGGCGGCGCGCTGGCGGTGTCGGTGGCCCGGCTGATCGATCTGCTGCCGGAGTACCAGGAGCAGTTCACTCAGCTGCGCGGCGACCTGACGAGCGGGCTCAGCGGACTCGGTATCGACGCGGAACAGATGAGCGCCGCGGTGGCCGGGGTGGAGCCCGGTTCGTTCGCCCGGTTCGTCGAGGCGCTCTTCGGCGGCCTGGCCGGTGTCCTGGGCAACGCGGTGTTCCTGCTGGCCGTCCTGCTGTTCATGTGCCTGGACGTGGTGAGCTTCCCGGCCCGGCTGGCGGCGGTGGCGCCCGAACGGCCCCAGGTGGTCGCGGCGCTCCGCTCGTTCGCCTCCGGAACCCGGCGATACCTGCTGGTCACCACCGCGTTCGGACTGATCGTCGCGGTGTTCGACACGGCCCTGCTGTGGTGGCTGGGCATCCCGCTGCCGCTGCTGTGGGGGCTGCTGTCGTTCATCACCAACTACATCCCGAACATCGGGTTCATCATCGGCGTGATCCCGCCGGCGCTGCTCGGACTGCTGCAGGGCGGTCTCGATCTGATGCTGTGGGTCATCGCCCTCTACTGCGTCGTCAACTTCATCATTCAGGAGATCATCCAGCCCAAGATCGTCGGCGACGCGGTGGGCCTGTCGGTCACGGTCACGTTCCTGTCCCTGGTCTTCTGGGGCTGGGTTCTGGGCCCGCTCGGCGCCCTGCTGGCGATCCCGCTGACCCTACTGACAAAAGGCCTCCTCATCGACGTCGATCCATCGACCCGCTGGCTGAACCGTCTGCTCGCCTCCGGAACACCCTCGCCCACCGGGGATGAGGCGCCGGAAGCGGCCCCGGCCGACGATGACGGCCATGACCACGTTCACGGTATGGAAGTTCGACGAACCTGAGCGGGCGGAACGTGCCGCCTACATCCTCAAGCACGCCGAGGCCGAGGGCCTGGTGAAGGTCGTGGACCACGCGGTGGTCACCTGGCCGTACGGCGCCGCGACACCGGAGACCCACCACGAGAACGAATCGAGCCGCCGGCACACCGGCTGGGGCGCCTTCTGGGGCGTCATCGTCGGTGGGCTGTTCCTGGTGCCGATCGCCGGTGCGGCGGTCGGCGCCGGCATCGGCGCCCTGGTCAGGGCCACCGAGGGGACCGGCATCGACCGGGATCAGCTGGAGACGATCCGGACCGAGATCACCGAGGGCACGTCGGCGCTGTTCCTGGTCACCGACCACGGCGACCTGGACCGGCTCGGCGAACGGTTGCACGGTATGCACAAGCGGCTGATCGCCACCAACCTCACCGACGGCGAGCGGGAGATCCTGCTCGAGACGTTCAGTGGTGGCAACCCGTGACCGGCACCGTCGCACGCGACCCGGCCGCGCGCGCCGCGGCCGGGAAGGCGGCCCGCGAACGGGCGCCGCTGGACGGCCACGCCGAGTTCGTCCCGGCAGCCGACCGCCCCGATCCGGTCGCCGTACTACGTGCGCAGGAGGACGGCCGCGTCCCGGAGCTGCTGCCCATCCGGCACCAGCGGATGACGGCGTCACCGCTCGCGTTCTACCGCGCCGCCGCCGCGACGATGGCCGCCGACCTGGCGGCCCTCCCGTCCACCGGGCTCGTCAGCCGCCTCTGCGGTGACGCCCACCTGCTCAACTTCGGCGCCTATGCCTCACCGGAGCGCCGCCTCGTCTTCGACCTCAACGACTTCGACGAGTCCCACCCCGGCCCGTGGGAGTGGGACGTCAAGCGCCTGGTCGCGAGCCTGGCGCTGGCCGGCCGGGAGAACGGGTTCAAGCGCCGGCAGCGGGCGGCCGTGGTGCAGGCCACCGCCCGCCACTACCGGGACGCGATGCGCGGCTTCGCCACGATGCGCGAGCTGGACGTCTGGTACGCCCGCGCCGACATGGACGAGTTGCGCGAGCGGCTCACCGGACGGCGCGGGCGGCGGGTGGCGGCGGCCGGGGCGAAGGCCCGCTCCCGGGACGGTCTCCAGGCGTACCACCGGCTGACCGTGGTCGACGGCGACCGCCGGCGGCTGGCCGCCGACCCTCCGCTGCTCGTCCCGATCGGCGACCTGATGCCCGGGGTGGCCCGCAAGCTGCTCGAGGACCAGATCCGGGAGCTGCTGGCCGGGTACCGGCGGAGCCTCGCCGACGACCGGCGGCGGCTGTTCGACGCGTTCGACTTCGTCGACATGGCCCGCAAGGTGGTCGGCGTCGGCAGCGTCGGCACCCGCTGCTGGGTGGTCCTGCTCACCGGCCGCGACGACGCCGACCCGTTGCTGCTCCAGGTCAAGGAGGCCGGACCGTCGGTGCTGGCCGGCAAGGTCGGCCCGATCCCGGTGCCGGACTGGGACAGCGACGGCCGCCGCGTCGTCTCCGGCCAGCGGATCCTCCAGGCCACCAGCGACATCTTCCTCGGCTGGCACAGCGCCGAGGGGATCGACGGGCAGGCCCGCGACTTCTACGTGCGCCAGCTGCGCGACTGGAAGGGCGGCGCCGATGTCGCGTCGATGGACCCGGAGGGTCTGCTCACCTACGGCCGGCTCTGCGGGTGGACGCTGGCCCGGGCACACGCCCGCGGCGGCGACCGCATCGCGATCGCCGCCTACCTGGGTTCGGGCGAACGGTTCGACCGGGCGATGGTGCCGTTCGCGGAGGCCTACGCGGATCAGACCGAAGCCGATCACGCGGCCTTCGCGGCCACCTGCTGAGACCGCGCGATCAGGGTCACGCCGATCTCGTACGCCGCCAGCAGCCCCACGATCACGAGCAGCGCGGTCCAGGACGACAGGATCAGCGCCAGCACCGCCGCCACGATCAGCCCGCCCACGCGTACCGCGTCGAGGTGCCCGGTGATGAAGCCGGGCGCCCGCCGTACCACCACGGCCGACCGCCGCCGGACGGCGCCCGCACCCGTGCGGATCGTCGCGCGCAGCCACGCCGGGAACCGGCCCGGCCCCACCAGGTACGCCAGCGCCGCCACCGCCACCCCGATCCAGATCAGCTGCTCCCCCCGTGTCCGCAGCAGGCTGAACACCGTGGTCATGGCCGCGTCCACACCGTCGCGATAGGTCCCGGCCGGCACCTGCTCGAGGATCTGGGCGCGGACCCCCCGCAGCAGCGCGGTGATCGCGACGGACGCCACCACCAGCCAGATCCCGAACTGGACGGCCGTGCGGCGCCGGTGTGGCGACACCACGAACGCGGCGATCAGCAGCAGGATCGTGCCGGCGGCGAAGAGGAGCAGATAGCGTTTGGCGGCGGCGACCGCCTGCTGCGCCTCCCACAGCTGCCCGGAGTCGTAGACGGTGAACTGGGCGAAATTCGCCGGCAGGCTGACGCCGACCGCCTCCTCCACACGCAGCCGCAGGTTCTCCGGGATGGCACCGCTGCTCAGGTCCGGCAGCGTGACCTGCTTACCGAACAGCGTCGGCAGCTGGTCACTGAGCTCCCGCAACACCTGGTTGATCAGCGGCAGCAGATCGATCTCGATGCGATCGCGGCCGGCGGTGACGACCGCGCTGGTGCCCTCGATCACCGCGAGCACCCGCTGGTGGAGCTCCTGGTTGACGGTGACCCAGATGGCCTGGAAGCGATCACTGTCCATCACCTTCACGACGGTGGCGCGGACCTGTTCGCGCAGCTGCCCGGCGATCGGGCCGGCCACGAACGCCGCCTGCTGCGGCAGCACGTCGCGCAGCCGCTGCTCCACGTCGAGCATCCGGAACACCTCGGCCGTCGCGTACTGTGCCACCGCCGCGTTCACCCGCGGATCCTGCGGCAGCGGCGCGACGGTCGCCACCCACCGGTCGGTGTTCAGCGTCGTCCGCGCCGCCCATAGCCCCACCACGCTGGTGACCAGGGCGAAGGCGGCCAGGGCGGCGAGCACGGCGGCCAGTATGCCTCTCAGCGGCAGCCTCCGGCGCCGAACATCCAGCCGGTCGCGCAATGCGGCGACCTCCGCTCGCAGCCGCTCCAGCTCCTCCTCCCTCTCCGGTACGGCCGTCGTGTCCACCGGTGGCGCGGTCTCCTCCGCGGGGCCGGGGGCCGTCTCCACAGGTGCGCCGGGGCCGGTGGTCGGCTGGCTCGTCATCGCTCCTCCTCCGCTGGCCGGATCCCGCTCGACGCTCCCCGAGCCGGCGGTGGCCAGCCTCATCCGACGCGGATGAACGGGCGGGCAGACTCATCCGCGGCGGATGACGTTCCGGCCGCCGACACCGAGCACGCTGGTCACATGGCATTGGGGCCGCTCGAACTGATGGTGTTGTCCTTTCCCGCGGAACGGCTCGGTGAGGGTGTCCGCGCGACGCTCGCCCTGCTGGCCGTGGCGGGCGAGATGCGTGTCGTCGACGTGCTGGTGATCCGTACCGACGGCGCCGGCGGCGCGTGCGCGGTGGAGCTGAGCGAACTCCCGTGCCTGCACGGGGAGGTGCATCTGGCCCGGCTGGCCAGCGGCCTGATCACCGAGTCGGACATCGACGACGTGGCGGGACTGGTCGACGGGCAGACCGACGCCCTCGCCGTCCTTCTGGAACACCGCTGGGTTCAGGACCTGGCCGGGCCGGTGGCCGCCTCCAGCGGCTGCATCGTGGCCCTCACCCACATTCCGGGAGCGCCGTGGCACAGCCGTGTCCCGGTGACGTCCCTGACCTAGGGAGTGCGTATGGAGTTGCAAGAGATGGGACCGGTCGACTACCTGTGTGTGGAGTTCCCCGACGGCAGCCTCGACGGGACCGCGTTCCCGCTGCTGGTGGATCTGGTGGACCGGGGGACCATCCGGGTCCTGGACATCCTGTTCGTCCGCCGGGAACGCGACGGGGCGGTGACGATGCTCGACTCGAACGACGTGGAACTGGCCGGGCTGGGCGTCTTCCACGGTGCCGCCTCCGGCATCCTCGGCGGAGACGACATGCGACAGGCCGGCAGTGTGCTGGAGCCCGGGTCGGCCGCGGTGGTGCTGGTCTACGAGAACGCGTGGGCGGCACCGCTGGCCATCCGGTTGCGGCGCAACGGCGCCCATCTGGTGGCGGGTGGGCGGATTCCCGTACAGGCGCTGATCTCGGCCCTGGACGACACGGAGTCCGAGACCGTCTCCGCCGGCGGAAGGTGATCACGATGACGCTGTTGAGAGGAATCGCCCGCACCGCGGCGATCGCCGGGACGGCGACCGCGGTCTCCAACCGGGTGTCCCGCCGCCAGTCGGGCCGCTGGTCCCGTCAAGCCGACCAGCAGTACGCCGAGCAGCAGTACTACGCCGGGCCGGAGCCGGGCGCGGAACCCGATCCCACGTCGGCCAAGCTGGACCAGCTGCGACAGCTCGGTGAGCTCAAGTCCCAGGGCGTCCTCACCGAAGCCGAGTTCGAGGAGCAGAAGGCCCGCATCCTGGCCGCCTGACCCCCGGACTCCACACGCCCGCGCCGGTCACCGTCGTGCATGCCCGCCACGGTGGCCGGTGCGCCGTGTCCGGGACCGGACCGGCTCCGGGTCAGATCCGGGCCGGAACCGTCTCGGCGGCGAGTGCCCCGATGAAACCCCTGGTCGGGCCGTATTTCTTCCAGAGGTGCCGCTGGCGTTGCGCGCCGGTGCCGGTACGCCGCAGCCGTTCGACGCCGGCGTAGACCTCCCCGGTGTCACCGGCCGCATCGAGCTGCGGGGTGATCCGTTCCAGCAGCCGGGCGGTCTGCCCGGCCCCGCCCCGGGCCACCGCGAGCAACTGCTCGCTGACCACCGGTCCCGGGACGGGCATCACCTTCTCCCGCGTGCGGATGTCCTCGATCAGGGTGGCCACCAGTGCCCGGGTGACACCGGCGAACAGCACCGTGTCCGCCACGTTCAGGCCGGTGTCCGCGACCCGTACCGATCGTCGGGTACCGCGCGGAGAGCCGGGCCAGAAAGTAGATGCCGGAGGCGTCGACGGCCGTGCCGGCGGCGACGAGCGAGCGCACCTCCCGGTCGTAGCTCTCGGCACTGGGCCAGACCTCGGGCAGCCGGAAGGTCGGCCAGCACAGCTGGTTCTGGTAGCGGAAACTGGACCAGCCGGTGTCGCCGTCGCCGGACACCGGCGAGTTCACGGTGAGCGCCAGCAGGGCCGGCAGCCACGGCCGGATCCGGGACAGCACCGCGGTCGCCAGTTCGCGGTCCGGGATGCCGATGTGGACGTGACAGCCGCAGGTGCCGCCGGCCACTGTCGACTCCGGGAACCGCTCGGCGAGCCGCCGATAGCGCTCCCCGTCGCTCAACGCGTCCAGCGGCCCGGCCCGGAACGGCGGCGCCCCGCTCGCGACCAGGTGGACCCCAGCCGCTTCGGCGGCCTCCGCGGCGGTCAGGCGCATCCGGGTCAGCTCCCGCCGAAGCTCGTCGAGCCCGGTGCAGACGGCCGTGGCCGTCTCCAGTTGATAGGCCATGTACTCCGGTGTGATGCCGGCGTCGTCGCCGACGCGGCGCATCACGTCCGGGGCGGCGGGTGCGACCGCCCCGGACGGATCAAGTAGTAGGAACTCTTCCTCGACTCCCATGGTCAGCACCACTAGAAGGTGCGTGGTGAGGTCCTCCGGGCACCTCATCCCCGCGGGGTGAGCTCCGGACCACCGAGGTACGGGCCAGTTTGTCGTGCAGGCCCTGATGACGGCGGTCGAACAGCAACCACAGGGCGACGACCGGCAGGTACGCCAGCAGCAGCGCCCGGACCAGCCCCGCGATCAGGCGTGGTGGCCGCCCGTCCCGGCCGATCACCCGCAAGCCGAACACCGCCTGGCCCGGCGTCCGCCCGGCCACGATCCAGAAGGCCGAGCAGTACAGGGCCATGATCGTGGGCAGGAACACCACATAGGTCGAGAGCACCATCCAGGCGAGTTCCCGGCCCTGACTGCCGAGGACCGAGGCGACGAGCGCGAAGGTCAACGTCGCCGCCCCGGCCATCACGGCCACGATCAGACCGTCCAGCACGTACGCCGCCGACCGGCTGACCAGCCCGGCGTACCGGTTCACGGCGACGGCTCGGTGTTCCCGTTGCGGGTCCAGCGCAGGGTCAGGCGGTCCACCGCGTCGTCGCCGGCCGCCGCCCCGGCACGGACCCGGCCGACGACCTCGCCGACCATGTTGTCGCGCTGGCCGCGGACCAGGGCACGGATCCGCTCCGGTTCGCGTTCCAGCAGTTCCAGCACCCGGTCGAGCTGGATCTCGACGACCCGCTCGACAAGCGGCGACGTGGCGATCGCGGTGATCAGCGCGTCGACCAGGCGGGTCCGGCGGGCCGCGCCGCGCTCGGCCAGCTCCTTCTGGTCGGCCAGCGCCTCGGCGGCCCGGGAGATCGCCCCGATCGCCACGTCACCCCACTGGAGCAGGCCGGGGACTCTCATCGCCGCCTCCGGACGACCATCTTGCGAATCTCCGTCGGTACCACCACCAGCGCGCCGGCGAGCAGGCAGATCAGCCACTGACCGACGTCCAGGCTGACGGTCTGCAGGATCTTCTGGAACAGCCCGAACTCGGTGGCCAGCACGATCGCCGCCGCCGACATACCGGTGGTGATCAGGAACCGCTTGTCGCCGAAGGTCTCCAGGCTGAACACCGAGCGGATGTCGCTGCGCACGGTCAGGGAGAAGGCCAGGTTGGCGATGGAGAACGCGGTCAGGCCCATGGTCCGGCCGGTGTCCAGGTCGTACTCGCCGTCGGCCCACCAGATCACCACCAGCGTGACCAGGCCCATCACCAGGCCGAGGAGGCTCAGCCAGCCGAGGGTCGCCCGGGTCAGCAGCGGCTCGTCGGACTTACGCGGTCTGTCCTTCATGATGTCGGGCTCGGCCTTGCCGTACCCGAGTCCGACGGCCTGGAACACCTGGGTGGTGAAGTTCAGCCAGAGGCTCTGCAACGGCAGGAACGGCACCCCGGCGGCGACGTTGGCGATGCTCGCCCCGAGGAACGTGATGATCATGCCGACCAGCACGCCCATCTGGAAGAAGATGTACTTCTTCAGGTTCGCGTAGAGCGCGCGGCCCAGTTCGACGGCCTTCACGATGGTGGCGAAGTCGTCGTCGGTGAGGATCATCGCGGCGGCTTCTTTGCTCACCTCGGTGCCGGTGATCCCCATCGCGATGCCGATGTCCGCCTTCTTCAGAGCGGGCGCGTCGTTCACCCCGTCACCGGTCATCGCGACGATGTGGCCCTTGCGTTTGAGCACCTCGACCAGGCGTACCTTGTGCTCCGGGGTGACCCTGGCGATCACGCCGATGCCGTCGATCTCCCGGTCCGCCTCCTCGTCGCTCATCGCGCCGAACTCGGCGCCGGTGATGGCCCGGCCGCGGATGCCGAGCTTGCCGGCGATCGCCGCGGCGGTGACCGCGTGGTCGCCGGTGATCATGCGGACCTCGATGCCGGCGGCATGCGCCTGACCGATCGCCGCCTGCGCCTGCGGGCGGGGCGGGTCGACGATCCCGATCAGGGCCAGCGGGGTCAGCCCGCTCAGCAGCGGGAGCAGATCCACATCCGGGTCGAAGCCGGCCGGGTCGAAGTCCTTGCGGGCGGTGGCCAGCACCCGCAGGCCCTGCTGGGCGAGCCGGGTGTTCTCCGCCAGGTACTTCACCGCGTCGGCGTCGGCGACCTCACAACGGGCCAGCAGCTGGTCCGGGGCGCCCTTGACGAAGCAGCGGACCACCTCGCGGCCGTCGTCGCCGGTCATCCGGTGGAACGTCGCCATCAGCTTGTAGGTGGCGTCGAACGGCAGCTCCGCCACCCGCGGATACCGTTGGCGGGTCGCCTCCGAGTCCAGCCCGCCCTTCTCGGCGAGCACCACCAGCGCACCCTCGGTGGGGTCCCCGATCATGTCCCCGTCCCGGACCACCGCGTCCGAGCAGAGGATCATCGGGAGCAGGTACTCCTCCAGGGGCACCTCCGGCTCCCCGGCCACCTTCTTGATCACGCCGTCGGTGGAGTATCCACCGCCGGAGATCGTGTAGCGCCGGCCTGGGACGGCCAGCTCCACCGCGGTCATCTGGTTGAGCGTCAGCGTGCCGGTCTTGTCCGAGTTGATCGCCGACGTGGACCCGAGGGTCTCGGTCGAGCGCAGCCGCTTCACGATCGCGTTCGACCTGGCCAGCATCTGGGTGCCGAGCGACAGGATGGTGGTGACCACGGCCGGCAGACCGGTCGGGATCGCCGACACCGCGAAGGCGACCGCCGCGGTGAAGACCACACCGAACTCGCTGCCCCGGGCCAGGTTGATGATCACCGAGGCGAGCAGGGCGATACCGGCGATCAGCAGGATCTGGTTGGTGAGCCTGCTGAGCTGACGGGTGAGCGGCGTCTCCGCGTCCTTCTCGGTCTGCAACATGCCGGAGATCCGGCCCACCTCGGTGTTCATGCCGGTCGCGGTGACCAGCAACTCCCCCGCGCCGCGGGTCACGTTGGTGTTCATGTACGCCATGTCGGACCGGTCGCCCAGCGCCGTGTCCGCCTCCGCCACCGCGGCGATGTCCTTGGCCACCGGCAGGCTCTCACCGGTCAGCGCCGACTCGTCGATCTCCAGGGTCGCCGCGCGCAGCAGCCGGCCGTCGGCCGGAACCACGTCACCGGCCTCCATCGCCACGACGTCACCGGGGACCAGCTGCTCGGCCGGGATCTCGACCAGCGTGCCGTCCCGCCGTACCTTCGCTTTGATGATCATCATCTTCTGGAGGGCGTCGATCGCGGCCGCCGCCTTGCCCTCCTGGTGCAGGCCGAGGGCCGCGTTCAGCAGGGTCAGCGCGATCAGCAGGATGCCGGTGCCGTACTGCTTCAGCGGGTAGAGACTGCCGATACCGGCGGCCAGCAGCACGATCTGCATCGGGTCGGCGTACTGCCGGACGAAGGACCGCCACCACGGCTCCTTCTTCGCCTCGGCGAAACGGTTCGGACCGTACTTGTCCCGGCGCCTGCCGACCTCCTCCTCGCTGAGGCCGCGATGCCGGTCGACGTTCTCGGCCTCGAGAGCCTCCGGGACGGACAGCACGTGGAAAACGGGAACCTCCGGGGCGTTCGGCGGCTCGGTCATCGTGGCCATCGGTTCTCCTTACCGGTACGGACGGGGATAGGGCCGGGTCGCCGGGCGAGAGGCCACCGGAACGATCGACGTCTTCGCCGTGCCCGCCACCAGCGAGCCGATCGCGACACCGAGCACGAAGTTCAGACCGGCCGTGTACATGCGGACACCCAGGGACGCGTCGGTCACGAACGGCGCCAGCATGGCCACGACCGTCGCCAGCGCCAGCACCCAGCCGAAGAACCGCATCGGCCGGGGCGTCGTCAGGATCAGCACGTGGATCAGGCCGGTGGCGGCCAGCGCGGACAGGGCGGCGCCGAGCGCGTACCAGCCGGTCGAGGCGTCCCCCCACACGCCCTGCCCCTTGGGTGCCAGCACCTCGATACCGAACAGGCCGCGCCCCAGCAGGATGCCGGCGATCGCGATCAGGGCCGCCACGGCCGCGGTCGCCGCACCGCCGGCCCACAGTTTCCCGGCGTTGATGGTGGGGCTCGGCCGGGGATCACCGGGCGTGTTCAATCCGGACATGAGTCCTCCTCGCGAGACACGGATTGCCGGCCCCGAGCGTCGCCGCGCCCGGGCCCGCACCGCCTCATCCGGAGTGGATGAACGCCCTCCGCCGGGTCACCCCCGGCTGGTCCTCACCGCTCTCTCAACCCGCCTGAGACAGCGGTGAGGACCAGCCGGATTCTTCGGCCTCAGGCGGCCGGTACCGCGTCCGGGCGGCGCCGTCTCAGCCGGCGCCGACAAGCCCGTCCGGCCGGCGCCGGGCCACCCCGGCGAGCAGGTCGGCGATCTGGATCCGCGGATCGTCGCGCGAGTCGGCCATCACCAGCCCGGCCAGCGGCGACGGCCCGTCGCCGGCGGTCAGTGCCCGTTGCAGGCGGGCCAGCCGGTCCGCGGTGAGCGCGCTCTGCTCGTCGTGGGTCACCAGAACCTGCCGGCGCTCGGCACTCCAGTGCAGGATCGTCCCGGCCAGCGCCGCGAGCATCGGTTCCAGCGGCGGCGGGATCGACCGGTCACCGTCGTCGAGCCGCGCCACGATCGCCGCGACCCGGTCGTCGGTGATCGTGGCGAGCACGGCGCCGGCCGGCCCACCGATCCCGGCCAGGGTGTCGCGGGCCCGCAGGAACCGTCCGGCGCCCGGATCACCGGGAATCCGCCGCCGGGTGCGGACCATGTCGGCGAAGGCGGCCAGAAACACCTGCCAGTCCGCGCCGGCCGCCCTGGCCTGATACAGATCGTGCGCCTCGGGCCGGTCCGCGCGCGTCAGCGAGCGGTAGGACGGCGCACCCAACAGCAGGTCCACGACCTGGGTGACCAGGAAGAACTCCTTGTCGATCCGGTGCACGTGGGCCCGGCCCCGCAGCGCCGCCAGCAGCCGGGCCAGCGCCTCGTCGGCGTCCGGACGGCGCAGGAACCGGCCCGACTTCACCTCGAACGGTGACAGGCGCAACGCGGCGATCAGGTCGACGGCCTCGGCCACCGACAGGTCGACACTGGCGTGCGTGATCACCGGCTCGGTCGTACGCAGCAGGTTCGCCCCCGAGAAACCGGACTCGTCACAGGCGATCTCCACGACGGCGCCGGCGGGCGTCCCGGCCGGCGGCAGGCCGCCCTGTAGCGGTGACCTCACACGCGTACCTCCGGCATGCCGACCATGCTGGGCCGCCGGACTGCGGCCGACAACCGAATTCGCGGGAGCACCGTTCCCGGGCCGTCCACCGCACCCGGACCGGCCCGTCGCTCCCTGTTGATCCTCCAGCAGGTCAGGCTGACCGGATACAGCGCACATGGCGACGTTTCGGTACGTGCTGAGTGGATCGAGCGATTCGGCGAATGGCTTCGGAACGGGGCCATATCGTTTCCGCACACCCGCATCGAAGGGATCGCGCAATCGCCGCGGGCGTTGCACGATGTCCTGACCGGACGTCATCTGGGCACGGTGATCGTGGCCGTCTGAGGAGGGCACATGCGGATCGGCGACGCCGCTGCGGCGGCCGGCACCACACCCCGGGCACTGCGTTTCTACGAGGCGAACGGGCTGCTCCCGCCGCCGCAGCGAACCGTCACCGGGCAGCGGATCTACGGCCCGCGCGACGTGGCCCGGCTGCGGATCATCCGGCAACTGCTCTGCCTGGGCCTGACCGTCGCCGATCTGCGCGACTGCGCCGACCGCCTGCACCTTCTGGAAAGCGAAAGGCCTCGGGGGTACGGCGAACCCGGCGCCTGCGCCAAGCCGACCGGACTCGCCTCCCGCCGGATCGCGACGCTGAACGCCGAGATCGCCCGCCTGACCCGCCTCCGCGACCGGTTGTCCGCCCGCACCCGCTGACCCCGCCGGCCGCCGCGCCGACGCCCCGCCGCGTCGCCCCCCACCCGCAGTACCGCTTGCGGCGCGCCCCCGATCTCGTGGACGTCCGCGATGACGGTGTGCGGACTCCACGAGATCGGAGGACGGGCTGCGCACGCTCTCTCAGCTGGCGGCGCGCTTGTTGTACTTCCGCTTGGCCCACACGTAGGACAGCAGCGAGATCCCGGCGCACCAGCCGAGCGCGATCGCCGCGCTGTTGCCGATGCCGGTGCCGAGCAGCAGGCCGCGCAGCGTCTCGATGATCGGCGTGAACGGCTGGTACTCGCCGAACAGCCGCAGCGCGGTCGGCATCGTGTCGGTGGGTACGAACCCGCTGCCCAGGAACGGCAGCAGGCTCAGGAACATGGGTGTGTTGCTGGCCGTCTCCACACTGTCGGCGACGATGCCGAGCGCCACCGCGAACCAGGTCAGCGCGAACGACGTCGCGGTCAGCACACCGGCTACGGCCAGCCATTCCAGCGGGGTGGCGGTCGGCCGGAACCCGATCAGCAGGGCCACGCCGAGCACCGCGAACAGGGCGATGAAGATCTGCACCATGCTGCCGAGCACGTGCCCGGTCAGCACCGATGCCCGGGCGATCGCCATGCTGCGGAACCGGTCGACGATGCCCTCGGTCATGTCCATCGCCACCGAGATGGCGGTGCCGGCGACCGCCCCGGCCACCGTGAACAGCAGGATTCCGGGGGTCAGGTAGTCGACGTAGGCGTCCCGGCCGCCGCCCAGCCCGGCGCCGACCGCGCCGCCGAACACGTAGACGAACAGCAGCAGGAAGATCACCGGCAGGCCGATCAGCATCACGGTCAGCGAGGGATAACGCCGTAGGTGCAGCAGCTGGCGGCGGAACATGGTCCGGGAGTCGGTCAGGGTGTGCGCCAGGGTGGTCATCGGGTCTCCTCGTCGGTGCTGGCCGGGTTGCCGGTGAAGGCGAAGAACACGTCGTCCAGGTCGGGGGTGTGGATGGTCAGGTGGTCCGGCGCGACGTGCACGCCGTCGAGCGTGGCGAGCACGGCGCGCAGCGAGGCGATGTCGCCGTCACTGGGCACCTGGAGGGTCAGGGCGTTCTCGTCACGGTTGGTGACGTTCAAGACCGCGGCGGCGGTACGCAACGCGCCCGGATCGGCGAAGCGCAGCACGAGGTGGCCGCCCGGGATCTGGCGTTTGAGCTCGTCCGGGGTGCCCTCGGCGACGATCCGGCCGTGGTCCAGAACGGCGATCCGGTCGGCGAGCTGATCGGCCTCCTCCAGGTACTGGGTGGTGAGGAAGACGGTCACGCCCTCGGCGACCAGTTCCCGGACGATCTGCCACATCTCCACCCGGCTGCGCGGGTCGAGCCCGGTGGTCGGCTCGTCCAGGAAGATCAGCCGCGGGTTGCCGACCAGAGTCATCGCGAGGTCGACGCGGCGCTGCTGGCCGCCGGAGAGCTGCGACACCGGCTTCGGCGCCGACTCGATGAGGTCGAACCGCTGGATCAGCCGGTCGACTCTTCGCCTGCCCTCGGTACGGCCCAGCCGGTTCAGGTCGGCCATCAGGCGCAGGTTCTCCCGTACCGTCAGAAGTTTGTCGACCGCCGCGAACTGCCCGGTCAGGCCGATCGCGGCCCGCACCGCGTCCGCCTCGCGGACCGGGTCGTGGCCGGCGACCCGGATCGAGCCGCCGTCGGCCTCCAGCAGGGTCGCGAGGATCCGCACCATGGTGGTCTTGCCCGCGCCGTTCGGGCCGAGCAGGGCGAACACGGTGCCCTCGGTGACGGTCAGGTCGATGCCGTCGAGGACGGTCTTGGTGCCGAAGCTCTTGCGGAGGCCGGCCACCGAGACGGCGGGCCGGGTGGTGACGGTTGTGGACATCTGCGCCTCCAGGCGGTTTGCGGGCAGGCTCCATCGCCGGACGTGCCATGAGAGGCACGTCCGGGCCGATGGGCAGGGGTCATCGCCGGCCGGGCCACTCGGGGACACGGCCGGTGAGAAGGAAGGGAGTCATCGCCGGCCGAGCCGGCGGGGGCCGGCCGGAGCCGGTCAGGGGTGGGTCAGGGGGTGGATCGGGAGGGTCAGGCCCGGCGGATCACGATGTCGCCGAAGCTGGTGCGGGCTCGCACCTCGGCCTGCTCGTCGGTCGTCGCGGGGCCGTCGGTGCTGGTCATCTCGTTGCGGACCCGGCCGTAGTGGGTGTGCACGTCCAGGCGGGCGGCGGTGCCCTGCCGGATGCCGATCTCGATCCGGCCGGCCGCGGTACGCAGCGTCGCCGTGCCGCGGACGAGTTCACGGACCCGGATGTCGCCGTTCGCGGTGTTCGCGGTCAACGAGCCGGCCGCGTGGTCCGCGACGATGTCGCCGTTGGCCGAGTGGATCCGCAGCTCACTGCCGGCATGTCCGACCCAGCTCTCCCCGTTGCCGTTCTTGAGCACGGCCGGGCCGGCCACCGACCGGATCCGCAGCTTGCCGGAGCCGGTCGTCAGTTTGGCGTCACCGGTCACGTTCTCCACGGCGACCAGGCCGAACCCGGTCGTCAGGTCCGCGCTGCCGGACTGCTCGACCTGCACGTCACCGGCACCACTGCGCAGCCGGCAGTCGCCCAGCTCGCCGGAGCAGCGGATGCCGCCGGCGCCGATCTTGGCGTCGACCTCCGAGCCGGCGGGCAGTTCGACGAGCACGTCGACGACACCGACCTTGCCGAAGACGCCGAACGCCGGATGCCGTGGGCCGCGGATCGTCAGGGTGCCGGAGGCCATCTCGACGCGGGTCTGCTCGGCGGCGCGCCGGTCACGTTCCTCGCTCTCGTCGGCGGGGCGCACGTGCACGATGGTGTCCGGCCGGTCGCCCGCCACCACGCGCAGCTCACCGGCGAGGACGTCGACGTTGGCGATGATGGGGCCGGGCGTGTCGAAGGTGGGCATGGCATGGCTCCGTTCGGTCGGGGGGTTCACCGGACCCAGCCGGTGAAGCGCTGGCCACCGGTGGTCGCGGTGACCGTCGTGGTCGTGGCGGGCGGCCGGTCACCGTCGGCGGCGGCGGCCGCGGCCCGGATCAGCCAGGTGTTGATCGAGACACCGTCACGGGCGGCGGCCTGCTCGATCCGGCCTTTCAGGTGTTCCGGCAGGCGCAGACTGATCCGGACGGTCGCCTCGTCCTCGCCGGGCGCGGGCGCCGGGGCGGGAACCGGATCGGGCGGCGGCGGCGCCGGTGCCCGGTCGGTCCACGGATCGGCGGGAGCCGGTGTCACGACGAAGCTGGGCTCGCGGTTACGCAGCCGGAGGTCGACCGAGCCGGGAGCCAGGTCCCGGGTGATCTCGGCGGCCGCCTCGGACAGGGCGTCCAGCAGGGCCAGGCGGGTTGCCGACTCCAGCGGTGCGGTGAGACGGTCGGCCAGCTCCCGGGCGTCCTCACCACCGGCGGCGGCGGCAAGCGCGAGCTCATGACGCAGCGCGTCGATGTAGGGGCGCAGTTCCATGGCACCACTATGGCATCACCGTGATGCCATGCGCAAGACCGTGGCATCACCGTGGCGTCAGGATCGGAAGACCGACACCAACCGCTCACAGCGGTACGGGTCCTCGGTCAGTCCCGCCCCCAGACCCCACAGCCAGTAGTCGACCGCCCGGTACAGCACCCAGTCCCGGCCGTGATCGCGATCCAGCCCGGCCGCCCGCACCGCGATGTCGAACCCGCGGACGACGTCATCCGGCCCCGGCATCTCGTCCAGCCGGGTCCACAGCACCCGGCCCAGATCGAACGCCCGATCCCCGCGCAGCAGCACCGGATCGACCACCAGCCACGGCTCCCGGTCGGCCCGCAACACCTGCGCCGCATGCAGATCGCCGTTCACCGCGTCACTCCCGGCATCCCGCGACAGCCGGGCACCGATGTCCAGCGCCAACCGCAGGATCCCCTCGTCGAACGGCCGGTTCAGCCGCTTCCACTCCCCCGCCATCCCGGCCGTACGCCCGGCGACCGCCGCGGCGGTGCTCGGCACGTGCTCGGGAGCGGGCACCGCCAGCCGGCGCATCATGCCGCCCAGCACGTGCATGGCCTCGTCCACCGCAACGTCCGACAGCGAGGCCGACGACAGCCGCTCCAGCAGCATCACGCCGGCGTCCGCATCGGCCTCGACCAGCCGTACCGTGCCCCGCCCGTCCCAGAACCGCAGAGCCCCGGCCTGATCCGCGACGTCCGGGCCGGGCGGGCTGAGCCGGAGAACGAACCGCGCGCCGTCCCGTGTGACCGGCACGACGAGCGCGTTCGAGCCGTGCGCCGGCTCACCGTCGATGGTCAGCCGCCACCGGGCACATTGCACGCGGACCAGCTCCGGCAGCCCGGCCAGCCACGCGCCCCCACCACGCCACCATCGAGGCGACTCCAGAAACGCCCGCGGAACCGTGAGCCCCATCCCGCGACTCTAGGTCGATCCCCCAGCTGGCTCCCCACCGCTGTCTCACCCCGCGCTCACACCGCGCTCACCCCGCGCGAGACAACGCTGAGAACCAGCCAGAACCAGGCAGCTGGCTCTCACCGCTGTCTCAGGCGCCCTGAGACAGCGGTGAGGACCAGCCGCGATGAGCGAGCTGGCTTCCACCGCTGTCTCAGCCCTCGCGAGACAGCGGTGGAAACCAGCCAGAGCCGGCGAGCTGGCTCCCACCGCTGTCTCGGATGGCGCGAGACAGCGGTGAGAACCAGCCGAGAGGAGCGAGCTGGCTTCCACCGCTGTCTCGGGCGTCCTGAGACAGCGGTGGGGACCAGCTGAGAGGAGTGGGCCGGCTTCCAGCGCTGTTTCGGGGGGCGGGAGGCAGCGGTGGGGGCCAGCTGGGGGTCAGGGGTAGGGGGCGGCGGCCTGCACGATGGTGCGGAAGCGGTCGGCGGCCGGGCCCAGCGGGCGGTCGGTGCGCCAGGTGAGGCCGACGACGCGTTCGGCGCCGGGGGCGGTCAGGGGCAGGCCGACCGTGCCGGTGGCGCCGGCGAAGCTCTCCGGCACCAGGGCGACGCCCAGACCGGCACCGACCAGGCCCTCGACGGTAGCCAGGTCGCCGATCTCGAGGGCGATGCGCGGGGTCACGCCGGCCGCCGCGAACAGGCCGTCGACCAGGGCCCGGAACCCGAACCCGGGTGGCACGGTGACGAAGTCCTCGCCCGCGGCGTCGGCCAGGCGGGCCCGGCGGCGCGAGACCAGGCGGTGATCCGGCGGCACGATCAGGACCAGCTTCTGCGTCTGGAGAGCCAGCCAGCCGTACGGCCCGCGCGGCTGCGGAGAGATCAGGGCGAGTTCGGCCGCCCCGGACTCCAGGTCGGGCAGGATGACGTGGCCGGGTTCCTGTCGCAGTTCCACCCGCAGGTGCGGGGCCTGTTCGCGGACGTCGTGCAGGATCCGCGGCACCAGGGAGGTGGCCATCGAGTCGAGGAACGCCAGCCGCACCGTCCCCGACTCGGGGTCGAGCAGGCCGGCCAGGTCGCGGCGCAACCGGTCGTAGCGGCCGACCAGATCGCGGGCCGCGGCCAGGGTGAGGTCGCCGAGCGGGTTCGGGTGCACGCCGCGGGCGTCACGCTCGAACAACCGCACCCCCAGCTCCGCCTCGACCCGGGCGAGCAGGCGCGACAGGCTGGGCTGGGTGGTGCCGAGGACGGCGGCCGCCCCGGTCACGTGGCGATGATCACCGAGGGCGAGCAGGGCGCGGAGGTCTTCCAGCTGCATCGCGCCCAGCATACGCCGTACGCATGAGGTTGATGATCCTGATGCATTGGACGTATGCGGTGTGCCCGGCGAACAGTGAGTGCCGTGAGCAGATATCACCGGGCCTGCCTCGCCCTGTTCGCCGCCGGCGTCGCCACGTTCGCCCTGCTGTACAGCACGCAGGCACTGCTGCCGCAGCTGTCCGCGGCGTTCGGTGTCACCCCGGCGCAGAGTTCCTGGTCGCTGTCGCTGGCCACGCTCGGGCTCGGCGTGGCGCTGCTGGTCACCGGGCCGCTGTCGGAGAAGGTGGGCCGCACCCCGCTGATCCACCTGTCTCTCACGCTGTCCGCCATGGTGGGGTTGGCCTGTGCGTTCGCGCCGACCTGGCACACCCTGCTCGGGCTGCGGCTGGCGCAGGGTGTCGCGCTCGCCGGGCTGCCCGCGGTCGCCACCGCCTACCTGCGCGAGGAGTTGCCCGCCGGCCGTCAGGCGCGGGCCGCCGGCCTGTACATCGGCGGCACGGCGCTCGGCGGGATGACCGGGCGGCTGCTCAGTTCGGTGGTCGCGGAGGCGTATGGCTGGAGGTTGGCTCTGGCGGCCGTCGCCGCTGTCGGCCTGGTCTGCGCGGTGATCGTCGCGTCGCTGCTGCCGGCGTCGCGGAACTTCGCGGCCGGGCCGCACGTGGCCCTGTCCCGGCGGGCGTTCACCGACCCGGCGCTGCTCAGCCTGTACGGCATCGGCGCGGTGGCGATGGGCGCGTTCGTCGCCGTCTACAACGCCATGGGGTTCCGGCTGACCAGCGAACCGTTCGCGCTCGGGGCGGCCGCGGCGGGGGCGGTCTTCCTCGTCTACCCGGCGGGCACGCTCAGTTCGGCGGTCTCCGGACGGCTCGCCGACCGGTACGGGCGCCGCGCCGTCATGCCGTTCGGATGCCTGCTCACCGCGGCGGGGCTCGCGCTCACCGTGCCCGACGTGCTGGCGCTGACCGTGGTGGGGCTGGCCGTGATGACCGCCGGCTTCTTCTGCGTGCACGGGGTGGCCAGCGGCTGGGTGCCGGTCCGGGCGCACGCCAACGGGGTGCCGGCCGGCCAGGCCGCGTCGCTCTACCTGTTCGCCTACTACGCCGGGTCGTCGGTGTTCGGCAACCTGGCCGGGACCGCGTGGTCGTCGGGCGCCTGGCCGGGCGTGGTGCTGCTGGCCTCGGCCTGTCTGGTGGCCGGCGCTCTGCTGGCGACCTCCCTGCGCCGGGTCCCGTCACTGCTGCCCGCTGCGGACGGCTGTTCCGGCGCGGTTTCGCCTGCTGAACCGGCGGGTCGCCGGATGGCCGTGGCCGTATCCCGGCGACCCGGTGGAGAGGTTCGCCCGCTCCCGTGACCGGGTCAATGCGAACCTGAGTTCGTTCAGGACTCCCGCCGGGCCAGGATGCGGCTCAGGTGGTAGTCGAGGGTACGGCGCACGTCGGCGAAGGGCCGGCGGCGGTGCAGCAGGTCCAGGCCGCGGCCGGTGATGCCGCTGACCAGCAGGTCCGCCTCACGGACCGGATCGATGCCGGGAGCCGGGCCGGCGGCCGTGATCAGAGCGGCGACGAGGTCCTCCAGCGGGCTCTCCTCGGCGAGGAAGACCGCCGCGAGCGCCGGATCGCGCGACCTCGCGGACGCTGGCCGATTGCAGGCCCCGGCTCGCGGCGATGCGCCAGACCGCCTCCACGATCTCGCGGCGCCGGCCGGTCGGGGCGGGTCGGGAACCGGCGGATTCCGGCGGGCCCGGTAGGCGCGGGCCCGGCACGCCCGGGCCGATGGCGATCATCTTCCGGGTGTTCACCGGCAGGGGGCCGACGCTCCTGACGGCTGCCAACCACCTGCCCTCCCCTGGCGCTACGTGGCCGCCGTCGCGGCCGCGGGCGCCGCCGTCGCCCTGATCGCGGTCCTGGATGTCAGACGAAAAGCGCTGCTCCGCAACGATTGACACCGATCTCAGCCCCGGCCGGGAGCACCGCACACGAAGTTCGGGGAAAGGCTCATCCCCGGAGGTGCGGTGCCGATCCGCAGGATGTCGTTTCCCTCAACGACGAGCGGGGCGAGGTGGTGGGTGTGACGGCCTCTCATGTGCCGGTACCTTGGGATGCCGCCGCCCGCTTGGCGGCCCGCCTGCTCGGCACGCCGATGGCGGTGATCAGCGCGGGTGAGACCTGGCTCGGCACGTTCGGGTTCCCGGCGGCCTGCCCGGTGCGGCGGTTCGGGTCCGGCGGCCCGGTCACGGCCGGCGACCTGCTCACCGAGCCCGGCTTCGCCGGACATCCCTTGATAACCGATCTGGGCGTACGGTCGATGGCCGCCGTTCCGGTGCCGGCCGGCCCGGACCGTCCGGTGCGGACGGTGACGGTGCTGGACACGACCGCCCGCACCTGGGTCGAACAGGATCTCGCCGCGCTCGCCGAGGTCGCCGCGATGCTCGGATCCGGTGACCACGGCGCCGAATCCCCCCTGGCCGGGCTGGTCGGGCCGGACGCCGACGAGGTGCGGATGGCACACGCCCAGCGCGGGTTCATCAGCGCCCTGCTGGACAGTCTGGAGGTCGGAGTCGTCGCGATCGACACCGATCGACGGCCGGTGCTGGTCAACCGGATGCTGCGCCGGTTCTGCGGTCTGGACGAGACGATGCCGCCGGCCGAGGCGCTGACCGCCGCCGGGTCGTTGCTGTACCACCCGGGCGGGCGCCCGTACCGGCCGGAGGAGATGGCCGTCGTCGGCGCGCTCAGCGGGCGCAGCGTCCGGGACATGGAGGCGGTGGTGCACACCCCGGGCCTCCCGGACCGCTACGCGCTGGCGAACGCCGAACCGGTGTACGGCGCCGCCGGTGAGCTGCTCGGCGCGGTCTCCACGGTCCGCGACGTCACCGAACGGCGGCGCCGGGAACGGTTCCGCGACTGCGAACTGGAGATGACCCGGCTGCTCGCCACCGCCGACGGGATCGACCAGGCCGCACCACCGCTGCTCAAGGCGATCGGCGAAGCCCTGGACTGGCCGCACATCGCGCTGTTCGTGGTCGACGACGTGGCCGGCGTGCTGCGTACGGCCGGCTACTGGAGCGCGCCGGGCGTGCGCGTCGACGATCTGGTGCCGGAACGGATCCCCCGCGGTGACGCCGGCCCCGGGTTCGTGTGGGCGACCGGTAAACCGCTGTGGATCCCCGACCTCACCGATCAGCGCTACACCGAGACCCCCGAGGCGTACGCGTTCGCGCACGCCGCCGCCGACCGGGGGCTGCGGGCCAGTCTCACCGTGCCGGTCTGCGACGGCGATCAGGTCCTCGGCGTGCTGGCCACCCTCTCCGCGACCACCGAGTACGACGAGTTCCTGCTCACCGGACTCCTCGACAGCGTGGCCGCCCAGCTCGGGCAGTTCCTCACCCGGATGCGCAGCCGTGAGCTGACGATGCAGCTGGAGCGCGCCCGCGACGACTTCCTGACCCTGGCCGGGCACGAACTGCGGACCCCGCTCACCTCGATCATCAGCTACACGACGCTGCTCACCGACGACCTCGTCGACCCGGACCAGCAGCAGATGATCGCCGCGATCCGCCGTAACGTCGGACACCTCCAGCGGATCATCGACGAGCTGCTGGAACTGACCGCACTGGAGTCCGGCCACCACCGGATCTCGCCCCGGCCCACCGATCTGACGGCCGTCGTCGAAGCGGCCGTCGACGAGCTGCGGCCCCCCGCCGGCGTGCGGATCCACGCCGACCTGCCGCCCACCCTGATCCTCGACGCCGACGCGATCCGGCTGCGCCAGATCGTCGACCAGCTGCTGTCCAATGCCGTCAAATACTGTCCCGGCGGCGGCGACGTCCGGGTCACCGCGGCCTGCGACGGCCCGGACGTGGTCGAACTGGCGGTGGCCGACACCGGCATCGGCATCCCGGACGACGACCGGGAGCTGCTGTTCACCCGCTTCCACCGGGGCACCAACGCCCGGCACACGGCCATCCCCGGCAACGGGCTGGGCCTGCCGCTGGTCCGCGGACTGGTCGAGGCACACGGCGGCACCGTCCACCTGGATCCCGGGCACCGGCCGGGCACCCGCATCGTGGTCCGCCTGCCCCGTCATTCTCGCGGGTGAAAGAGGTTTAGCCACCCCGGTCCAGGGGGCACCCGGGTTGGACCTGCAGTCAAGAAGCGGCTGCCGCACCTGAACGCGACCGCCGAAGGCGAGGTTCCATGTCTGCCGTTGCCACCACCGACCGCGCCAGCGAACTGATCAACGACCTGGCCGCGATGCCGGCCGGCCACCCGTCCCGCGCGAACCTCCGGGACCGGGCGATCGAGGCGTGGATGCCGCTGGCCCGGCACCTGGCCAACCGGTACGCCGGCCGTGGCGAGCCGGCCGACGACCTGCACCAGGTCGCCGTCCTCGGGCTGATCAAGGCGGTCGACCGGTTCGACGCCGAACGGGGCATCGAGTTCGCCGGCTTCGCCATCCCGACGATCGTCGGCGAGCTCAAGCGGCACTTCCGCGACCGCACCTGGTCGGTGCGGGTGCCCCGCCGTCTCCAGGAACTGCGCCTGGCCATCACCGGCGCGAACAGCGACCTCACCCACACGCTGGGCCGCGCCCCCACGGTCGCCGACATCGCCGCGCACCTGGGGATCAGCGAGGAGGACGTCCTCGAAGGCCTCGAAGGCGCGCGGGCGTACAACTCGACGAGCCTGTCCACCCCGGCGAACGCCGACGGCAGCATGTCGCTCGGCGACACCCTGGGCGGCGAGGACTCCGCCTTCGAACTGGCCGAGCTGCGGATCGCCCTGGGCCCGGCGGTGGCCGCGCTCGACGAACGCGAGCAGAAGATCATCAGCCTGCGCTTCTACGGCAACCTCACCCAGTCGGAGATCGCCGAACAGATCGGCGTCTCCCAGATGCACGTGTCCCGGCTTCTCGCCCGGGCCCTCGCCAAGCTGCGCACCCGCCTGGACGACTGCGCCGCCTGACCGGGCGTCTCAGGACGCGGGTGGCGGGGTGATCACCGACAGCTCCAGGATCGGCGGGACGGGTGCCACACCCGGCCCGCCGGCGTGCACCCAGGTGGTCAGGTCGGTGAGCACGGCGTCGTCGAGGACCAGGCCGAACCAGACCGGACGGGCACCCGCCCGTCGGGCCTCCGGCGCCGGCTGGACCACGACGACGTTCGACTGGGCACAGACGTCCAGGCAGAGGCTGGTGCGTACGCGATGGCCCGGCTCCAGCGTCGCCCGCAGGGCGCTGAGCTGGGCGTCATGATCGACCGTCGGATGTTTGCTGCGGCTCCCGCAACAGCAGTCCCGGCACACCGTCACCGTGCAGCCCAAGCTGATCTCCCCTTCCGTCCCGCCACACCCTATGCGGGCCGCTGAGGCCACTTCCGGCTGGCTCTCACCGCTGTCTCACGGGCGTTGAGACAGCGGTGAGAGCCAGCCGGATCTGTGGGCGCGAGACGGGCGGGAGAGCGGCTGGATCTGTGGGTGCGAGACGGCTGGGAGCGGCCGGGATCTGTGGGCGCGAGAGGGCGGGGGCGCAGGCCGGGACCTATGGCCGGGGCCGATCGGGGCGGCGCGGGGTTAGCCTGCCCTCATGTTCGACCACTTTCTCGTCTCGGTCGTCGTCGTGCCGCCCGTGCTGCTGGTGCTGGTGCGGCTGCTCGCCGACCGCCTCTCGCCGCGGGTGGCGGCGCCGGTGGTGGCCTGGTCGGCGGCCGGTGCCGCGGTGGCCAGCCTGATCAATCTGCTGGTGTTCGCGCTGAAGGCGGTCGCCGAGCTGCCCCCGGTCGCGCGCTGGTTCGGCTGGTCGGTGCAGCTTGTGGTGAACGACACCGCGCACTATCCGTGGGTGTCGTGGACCAGTGTGGTGTTGCTGACAGCGGCGGCGGTGTCCACAGCCGTGACGTGGCAGCGGCAGCGGCGTCTGCTGGCCCTGGCCACGGCCGGTACCGCGGAGGCGGGGGCGCTCGTGGTGGTGCCCGACCCGGCGCCGCACGCGTTCGCCGTACCCGGGAGGCCCGGTCATGTGGTGGTGACCACGGGTATGCGTGACGCCCTGTCGCCCGCGCAGTTCGTCGCGCTGCTGGCGCACGAGCGGGCGCATCTGGCCGCCCGGCATCACCGTCTGATCCGGGTCGCCGAGTTGGCCGCGGCGGCGCACCCGGCACTGTGGTGGGTGTCGCGGCACGTCGACTACCTGGTGGAACGTGCCGCCGACGAGCGGGCGGCGACCGAGGTGGGCTCGCGGCGGACGGTGGCGCAGGCGATCGGGGCGGCGGCGCTGGCGGCGGCCGCCCCGATGGCTCCGGCGGGGTTGCACGCGGCGGCGCCGGGCGGTGTGGTGCCACGCCGGGTGGCGAGTCTGCTGAATCCGCGTGCCCGGGTGGCGGCGGTGGTCGGTGCGGTGCCGGTGGCGCTGGCGCTGTTCTCGATGGTCTGGACCGTGGAGGCGGCCTGGGATCTGGGCGAGCTGATCACGGCGGCGCTCGGCCAGGGCTAGGGATTTGACTTCTACAACGGAATAAAAGAAGGTGGGCCTCACCGGTAGTTAGGTTTGGCTTACCTTGGGAGCGCGATGACCGCCATCTTCCTGATCGGTCTGCGCGAAGGCCTGGAGATCACCCTGGTGGTGTCCATCCTGGTTGCCTTCCTGGTCAGAACCGATCGCACGGCCCTGCTGAAATACGTCTGGGCCGGCGTGGCGGTGGCCGCCGCGATCGCGATCGGCTTCGCCGCGCTGCTCCAGGTCGGCGTGGCCCGGCTGACCTTCACCCAGCAGGAGCTGTTCGAGGCGATCGCGTCGTTCGTGGCCGTCGCCTTCGTCACCTGGATGATCTTCTGGATGCGGCGGATGGCCCGCCGGCTCGGGGCTGAGCTGCGCGGGCGCATGGAGGAGGCGATCGCCCTCGGGCCGGTCGCGGTCGCCTCGGTGGCGTTCCTCGCGGTCATCCGGGAGGGCCTGGAGACGTCCATCCTGTTCTACGCCGCCGCGCAGGGTGCCGCCGACAGCGTCCGCCCGCTGCTGGGCGTCTCGCTCGGCCTGGCCACCGCGGTCGCGCTCGGCTGGCTGCTCTACATCAGCGCGGTCCGGATCAACCTGTCCCGCTTCTTCGCCTGGACCGGCGCGCTGCTGGTGCTGGTCGCGGCCGGCATCACCAAGTACGGCGTGCACGACCTCCAGGAGGCCGGCATCCTCCCCGGGCTCAACAACCTGGCCTTCGACATCTCCGGGTCGCTCCCACCGGAGACGTGGTATGCCGAGCTGCTGCGCGGGATGGTCAACTTCACCCCCGCGCCGACGGTCCTGGAGACGGTCGCCTGGCTGGCCTACGGCATCCCGGTCCTCGTGCTCTTCCTCTGGCCGGCCCGCACGCCGGCCGTCACGCCCACTCCCCAGAACGCCTCCTAGGAGAACCATGCGCCGCACCCCTCTCGCCGTCGCCACCGCGGCGTCGCTGCTGCTCACCGGCTGCGCCGACGACGCAGCGACGGCGCCCTCCGCGGGCGACGGGAAGATCACCGTGGCCGCCTCCGACACCGCCTGCCAGGTCGCCAAGGCCGAGGCCGCCGCGGGTACGGTCACCTTCACCGTGGCCAACAAGGGCGCCAAGGTCACCGAGTTCTACGTGTACGCGACCGGCGACCGGGTGATGGGCGAGGTGGAGAACATCGCGCCCGGCCTGTCCCGTGAGCTGATCGTCGAGCTGACCGCCGGCCGGTACGAGACCGCCTGCAAGCCCGGCATGATCGGCAAGGGCATCCGCAACGGGTTCACCGTGACCGGCTCCAGCGCCCCGCTCACCGAGGACGCCAAGCTGGCCCAGGCCACCGCCGACTACCAGCGGTACGTGAAGAGCCAGACCGGCGCCCTGATCGAGAAGACGACCGAGTTCGTCGACGCGGTCAAGAAGGGTGAGGCCGACAAGGCGAAGGCGCTGTTCCCGGTGGCGCGCACCTACTGGGAGCGGATCGAGCCGGTCGCGGAGATCTTCGGCGACCTGGACCCGGCGATCGACGGCCGCGAAGACGGTCTGGAACCGGGCCAGGAGTTCACCGGATACCACCGGATCGAGAAGGACCTGTGGCAGACCGGCGACATCAGCAAGTCCGGCCCGATCGCCGACAAGCTGCTGGTCGACGTGCAGAAGATCGTCGACCTGGCGAACAGCACCCCGCTGTCGCCGCTCCAGCTGGCCAACGGCGCCAAGGAACTGCTCGACGAGGTCGCCACCGGCAAGATCACCGGCGAGGAGGACCGCTACTCGCACACCGACCTGTGGGACTTCGCCGCCAACGTCGAGGGGTCGAAGGCCGCCATCGCGGCGCTGCGCCCGACGCTGGAGGAGAAGGACCCGGCGCTGGTCACCACGCTGGACGAGAAGTTCGCGGCGGTCGTCGCATCGCTGGAGAAGCACCGTGCCGGTGACGGCTGGAAGCTGCACAACACTCTCAGCGAGGCCGACCTGAAGCAGCTCAGCGATGACATCAACGCGCTGGCCGAGCCGATCAGCAAGGTCGCCGGCCTGGTGGCCGGCAAGTAGCCCGTACCGTCGTCGGAAGGTTGTGATCGTGAAGCGGCGCAGGATGATCGGGCTCGCCGGAGCGGGAGTCGCCGGACTCGCCGCCACCGGCGGTGCCCTGGCGCTCAGCCGGGCTGAGCAGCCGCGGCCGGAACCGGTCGCCGGCTTCGGTGACGCCGTGGAGTTCTACGGCGTGCGGCAGGCCGGGATCGTCACCCCGGCCCAGGACCGGCTGCACTTCGTCGCCTTCGACGTGATCACCGGTAAGAAGGCGGAACTGCTCGCCATGCTGGAGGCGTGGACCGCCGCCGCCGCGCGGATGACCGCCGGCCTCGACGCCGGCACCATCGGCGCGGTCGGCGGCATCCCGGAGGCACCGCCGGACGACACCGGCGAGGCGATCGGCCTGCCACCGTCCGGGCTGACGCTGACCATCGGGTTCGGGCCGGGACTGTTCCGCGACGCCACCGGCCGCGACCGTTTCGGGATCGCGTCGAAGAAGCCGGAGGCGCTGGCCGACCTGCCGCACTTCCCCGGCGACACGATCGACCCGAAGATCTCCGGCGGCGACATCTGCGTGCAGGCGTGCGCCCACGATCCGCAGGTCGCGGTCCACGCGGTACGCAACCTGGCCCGGATCGGCATGGGTGTGGTCAGTGTCCGGTGGTCGCAACTGGGCTTCGGGCGCACGTCGTCGACGTCGACCGGACAGGTCACCGCCCGCAACCTGTTCGGCTTCAAGGACGGCACCGCCAACCTGAAAGCCGAGGAGACGCAGCTGCTCGACGAGCACCTCTGGGTCCGTGACGGCGACGGGCCGGCGTGGATGACCGGCGGCTCCTACCTGGTCAGCCGCAAGGTCCGGATGCTGGTGGAGACGTGGGACCGGACCCCGCTCGGTGAGCAGGAGACGATCATCGGCCGGACCAAGGGCTCCGGAGCACCGCTGACCGGCAAGGACGAGTTCGACGAACCCGACTTCACGGTGAAGAAGGACGACGCGCCGGTCATCGCGCTCGACTCGCACGTCCGGCTCGCCCACCACTCGCAGAACCAGGGCGCCCGGATGCTGCGGCGCGGCTACAACTACGTCGACGGCTCGGACGGGCTGGGCCGCCTCGACGCCGGGCTGTTCTTCATCTCCTACCAGCGTGACCCGCACCGGCAGTTCGTGCCGGTGCAGAAGGCGCTGGCCCGTACCGACGCGCTCAACGAGTACATCCGGCACGTGTCCAGCGGCGTGTTCGCCTGCCCGCCCGGCCTGCTCGCCGCCGACGACCACTGGGGACGGGTGCTTCTCTCCTGATCGATAGAGTCGGATGGTGAACACCGCATCGGGCCGGCGGCGGCCGGGGCAGCTGGAGACCGAGATCGTCACCGTGCTGGCCTCGGCGACCGCCCCGATGACCCCCGGCGAGGTCCGCGACGCCCTCGACCCGACCGGCGCCCTCTCCTACAGCACGGTGGTCACCACGCTGACCCGGCTCCACGAGAAGGAGGCGGTGGCCCGGCACCGCGACGGGCGGGCGTTCCGTTACGGCGCACTCGCCGACCCGGCCGGGCTGGTCGCCGACCGGATGAGCCGGCTGATGGCGGTCGAACCCGACCGGGCCTCCGTGCTGCGGCGCTTCGTGAGCACCCTCGACGAGGACGACGAGCGGCTCCTGCGGGAGCTGCTGGCCACCCCCACCGAGGAGCCCTGAGCGCCGCCGACGGCTAGACGGCAGACCGCGGTCACCTCCCGCACACCGTTAGCCGGGCATCTTGGCGTACGAGCCGGTGTCCACGTGGTCCGACACCTTCTCCATCGTGTTGATGCTGACGTGCGGCCACTTGATCCGGCCCGGCCCGCCGTCACGGCGCGGGAAGAAGTCGAGCTGCACGACCTGCACGTACTGCAGGCGCAGCCGGGTCCGGCCCCGCTCGTCCTCGATCTCCTGGAGGAAGAAGGTCGACTTCATCTCGGAGGCGTTGGCCTGCTTCACGATGAACGGGATGTTGCTGATCCCGGCCCGTTCCACGGTCGTGTCGAACTCCAGAACCGTGGTCTGCTTGATGTTCACACCCTGGTTGGCCACCTTGAGCAGCGCCGTCGGGTCGGTCGGGTCGAACAGGTTCTCGAACGGGTTGTCGTGGAAGTGCTTGTAGGCCGCCAGGTACGGGCTGTTCAGATCCTGGCTGACCCCGATCGGCAGCGAGTTCACCGTCGGGATGTCCGGCGCCCCCGGGATGACCTGGAAGTCGCCGAGCGCGAGCACCGAGTCGCCGTGCGGGATGGTGGCCAGGCGCGCGATCCGGGGGCCGCCGATGTCGATCTGGTCGAGCAGGTTGAGCAGCAGCCCGGGCTCGTGGTGGATCGCCAGATCCGGGCGGCCGGCCAGCCCGCTCTGCGGGAAGTCGTCGGCGACGATCTGCGCGATGGCCTGCTCGTAGTCGATGGCCACGATCTTCTGGTCGGTGTTCTTCGGACCGGTCAGGTCGATACCGCGGTTCGGCACGGCCTTGTCGACCAGCTGGAACCTGAGTTCCTCGTTGTACTGGTTGACGAGCAGACGGAACGGTGGCCCGCCCTGGCCGTCGGCCGGGGCGAATGGCAGGGCGATCATGTTCCAGCCGCGTCCGGGCAGGCCCGGCTTGTTCGCCCAGGTGCCGGGGAGCAGACGGAAGGGCCCGAGATCCGGGTCGCCGGTACGCGCGGCCTCGAGGTGGCGGCCTTGGCGTTCGAGACGTTCGATGTTCGCAGCGCTGGTCACGAGTGCAGCCTTTCCAGGGAGTCGAGAAAGCCGTTCACATTGCGGCCGGGTGGATCCCGGCTTCCGTCCAAAGGAACGCTTCCGCGGTGGTCTGATACCAGAACCGGGGAAAGGATCACCAGGTCACGGGTGGTCGGCCTATGCGACCCGGCATGATCGGCGACAGGGGCGACATCTTCGGCTGATACGCCGTCACCGGTTCGGGCGGCAGCATTCGATAATGGATCTCGTGAACGGCTGGGAGACGTCTCAGATGCGGGGACTCGAAGCCGAAACGAGTCCGGTGATCGTGACCCCGCCGGACCAGCTCTCGATCCGTGACCAGTTGATCGCGCGTCTCCAGGAGCTGGAGCTGCTCACCCCGAAGAACTTCGAGGGTGTGTCGGCCCCCGCCGCGATCGTCGAGCTGGAGGCCCGCCACCAGGGGTTCGAGGACCTCGCCCAGCGGGCCCAGCTGATCCTCGCCGACGTGGCCGGCCGCCGCGGCGACATCGCCGAACAGGGCCGGGTCGCCAAGGCGGTCACCCTCTGGGCCGAGCAGCACGACGACGATGTCCTGCTGGCCCGTGGGCACCGGCTACAGGCGATCTTCTACCGGCGGCTCGGCGACAGCGCACAGGCGCTCGCGCACGCCGTCACCGGCCTCCAGCACGCCGAAAACCTGCCCGAACGGCTCCGCTGCAGCCAGTTGATCACGCTGGCCCTGCTCCTCGACCTCAACGGGCAGTTCGAGGAGGCCGAACGCCGGTTCGGTGAGGCGCTACTGCTCGCCGAGAAGAACGACGACCCCGACCAGGCACTGACCGTCATCAACAACATGGCGTTCACCGCCTACGAGAACGAGGACGTCGACACCGCCAACGACCTGGCCCGGCAGATGCGGACCATCGCCGCCGAGCACGGCATCCGGCTGGACGGCCTCTACCTGGACACGCTCGCCCGGATCGCGATCATGCAGAAGCGCTACGACGACGCCGAGGCCGCGCTCCAGCCGGTCCTCGACGATCCTCGTGGCCCGCTCCTCAGCGAAGCCGACAGCCTGCCCGAATGCCTCCTCACCCTGGTCGAGATCTACCTCGGGACCGGGCGCCACGACCTGGCCGGCAAGACCCTCGACTGGGCCGGCGAGGTCTGCGACCAGCGGGGACTCGCCGGCGTCGCGGCCAGTGTGCACCGCGCCCGCGCCGAGTGGCACGCCGGCGCCGGACGGTTCCAGCAGGCGTACGAGGAGTACCGCCTGTTCCACGCGCGGTCCGAGGCGCTGCACTCGGCCGAACGCGAGGCCCGCGCCTACGCCATGCAGGCCGTCTTCGAGGCCGAGGAGGCACGCCGGGCGTCCCAGCGCTTCGAGGCCCTGGCCTACCAGGACGCGCTCACCGGCCTGTACAACCGCCGCTACGCCGACGAGCGCCTGGCCGCCGCGGTCGCCGCCGCCCGCCGCAGTGGCGAGCCGCTCTCCGTGGCGGTGGTCGACGCCGACCACTTCAAACGGATCAACGATCAGCTCACCCACGCCGCCGGCGACGCCGTCCTGCGGGAGCTGGGCGCCCTGCTCAACCGTTTCGTCACCGGCTCGGAGGTCGCCGCCCGGATCGGTGGCGAGGAGTTCCTGCTGCTTCTGCCGGGTGTCAGCGCGACCGCCGCCCAGCACCGGTGCGAAACCCTTGCCGCGATGGTACGGAGCACGGACTGGAGTGGCCTGACCGGCACGCTACCGGTGACCGTGAGCATCGGCGTGGCCTCCCACACCGACGGGCCGGTCACCCCCGATCTCCTGCTCAGCCGGGCGGACACGAGCCTCTACGCCGCCAAACACGCCGGCCGGGACCGGGTCAGCGCGGCCTGACCGCCTCTTGCGCCGGTCGTGGGCGCGGTCGTTCGTACCGGAATGATCTGCAACCCTGCCGCACCGCCGCCGGAAACGTCCCGCACCGCCCGGCCGGGACCGTTCTCCTATGACCGTCACGCCGCACGCCAGCACCGACAGCGACTACGCCGCGCTGGGGGTCGTCCCCCGCTGGACCGACGCCTTCGGGATCGTCCGCGGGGTGGCCGACCGGACCGGGGAGACGCTCACCGCGCGCTTCCGGCGCGGCGAAGCCGACGCCGGCGTCATCATCGCGACACCCGGCAGATGGCATCCCCGCCTGTACGGCAAGGTCGAGTTCGAGGACGGCGGCGTGGTCCACGCCGACGGTGTCGTCGACCGGCCCGGCTACCACCGCCTGACCACCGACGACGGGTCCACCCACCTGGTGCTGGCCGCCCCCGAGCAGCTGCCGCAGCCGCCGCGCACCGGCGGGCTCGCCGTGCAGCTGTACGCGGCACGCAGCCGTGACTCGTGGGGCATCGGCGATTTCCGCGACCTCGCGCAGATCGCCCGGTCCACGGCCGCCCGCAACGCCGGCGTGCTGATGGTCAGCCCGGTCCACGCCATGGCCCCGGTCATCCCCGCGATGAACTCCCCCTACAGCCCGGCCAGCCGGCAGTGGCTCAACGTCCTGCACATCGCCCCCGGCGACGCCCCCGGCGCGGAACGCATCGACCTGTCCGACCTGGCCGCCGCCGGCCGGGCACTCAACGCCCAGCGCCGCATCGACCGCGACGCCGTCGCCCGGCTCAAGACCACCGCCCTGGAACGGGTCTGGACGGTGACCCGCCGCGACGAGCCGGCCGAGTTCCAGACCTGGGCCGACGAGCGCGGCGCCGACCTCACCGCGTTCGCCACCTGGTCGGTGCTGGCCGAGCTGTACGGCGGCGACTGGCGCAAGTGGCCCGAACGGTACCGGCACCCGCACGCCACGGCGGTCACCGCGTTCACCGCCGCGCACGCCGACCGGATCCGCTTCCACATGTGGTGCCAGTGGGTGGCCGACCGGCAGTTCGCCGTCGCCTGCCACAGCGGCGTCACCGTCTGCGTCGACGTGGCCGTCGGGTTCGACTTCGGGTCCGCCGACGCCTGGCGGTATCAGGACCTGCTCGCCTTCGACTTCGAGGTCGGCTGCCCCGCCGACCCGTGGAACCGCGAGGGCCAGCGCTGGTCGCTGCCGCCGTTCGACCCGTCCCAGCTCGCGGCCGCCGAGTTCGCGCCGTTCGTGGCGCTGATCCGGTCCGCCCTGCGCCACGCCGGTGCGCTGCGCATCGACCACGTCATGCAGCTGTGGCAGCTGTTCTGGGTGCCCGTCGACGGTACCGTCGCCCACGGCGCCTACGTCCGCTACCCGGTCGACGCGCTGCTCGCCGTCCTGCGGATCGAGGCGTGCCGGGCCGGCGCCTGGATCGTCGGCGAGGACATCGGCACCGTCGCACCCGAGGTCCGGGAGACGATGGCGGCGATCGGGATGCTCGGCTACCGCACCGAGATGGGCCGGCTGTCCCGGTTCAACCCGGCGAACTCGATGGGCGCGGCGAGCACCCACGACCAGGCCACCATCGCCGGCATCCTCACCGGGTCCGACGAGACCGACATGGAGCGGATCGGCAAGAGCCACGACCCGGTGTTCGTCGCCGGCACCCGGCGCGAACTGTGCGAACAGGCCGGCGTCGACCCGGCCGGCCCGTTCGGGCCCGAGCAGGTACGAGCGGTGATCCTCGCCGAATACCGGGAACTGGCCGCCAGCCCGTCCCGGATCGTCGTCGCCACCCTCGACGACGCGGCCGGCGTCACCGAACGGCCCAACATGCCCGGCACCGTCGACGAATACCCGAACTGGCGGATCGCCCTCCCGGCACCGGTCGAGGAACTGCTGGCGGCGCCGCTCGCCCGCGACGTCCTCGCCACCCTGGCCGCCCGCCCGGCCTGACCTGCCCGACATCACCGCTCCGGCATCACCTGCGGGACCCCTTCGGTTTCCCCCGTGGGGCCTGGGGCCTCTTCGGGATCGCCCGTCCGCGCCTGTGCACAGGCTCGGGCGGGCGGTGCCGTCACCGGGTGCGGCTGTGGACGAGGCATCCCGCGCCGGCAAGCATGCCGGCTACCTTCAGCGCGGCGAGCAGATCAAGATCGCCCCATCCGGTACGGACCATCGCCGCATCGAAGATCAGGTTGCGCGCGTATCCGTACGGCAGCGGGGCCGACAGCACCCCCATGTACACCACGGCCAGTGCCGACACCGCCAGCAGCAGCCCACCGGCAGCGACCGTCGCACTGGCGGCGACTGTCCGGCCGGTCATGCGGTAGGCAGCGAGCACCGCCGACGTGACCGCGAACAGTGCCACCGCCAGCGGGAACCCGGTCGCGATGAGCAACTGGCCGGCTGCGCCGCTCCGTTTCTGGCCGGCGGTGACCAGTCCCAGGTCGGCGACAGTGACAACGATCAGCAGCGCACCGGCCGCCGCGGCCACGATCACCGGATCACCTCTCCGGTGCGCCGTCACCGCCGGATCCGATACCTCGCCCACCGGGGCCGCGGGTTCGGCATCCAGCGGATCCACAACCGAGGTCGCGGTTTCCCCAGACAGCGGATCCGCCACCGCGGCAACGGGCTCCGCCGACATTGGATCCGCCACCGCGGTCGCGGTTTCCGCAGGTATCGAATCCCCCACCGCGGTCACGGGCTCAGGCGGCGCCGGTATCACCGCGGCCGTCTCGATCGGCGCCGCAGCAGGCCCGCTCGTTCCCGCGGTCGTCCACGTCATCGCCGCGGCCCGCCCGGTCTTCGCCGCGGCCGGCCCGGTCGTTCCCGCGGCCGTCCACAGGAACGCGGTGCACGCCAGCAGGACTGCGAGGAGTGTCAGCCATTCGCTGACGACCACATCTCGCACGAACGTGTCCGTACCGGCGGTCGCTGGTGCAAGTCGCTGCGGCCCGGCCACGGACGGGTTGAAGATGTCCGGAACCGCGACGGCCACCGCCAGAACCGCGATACCGGCGAACAGCGACCATCGAACACGGCGGACGGCCTGCTGCCGCGCGGCGACGAGGACGCCGAGAGAACCCAGGGCCAGCAATCCGGCCTGAGCCGCGAACTGATCCGCCCCGAACAGCGCCGCCACGATCGCCACCGCGCCGGACGCCGCGGCCGCCAGGAGAACCGGTCGCCTGTCATGCACGCATTGATCATGGCATATCGGGCGCCGCCCTCATTACGGCCAGGGTGAACGCGCGTCGCGGCATGGTAGGCCCACTCGGACGCTTCCCGTGGCACGCTCACGCCGACCAGGGTGAACGCGCGTCGCGGCAGGGAGGCCCACTCGGCGCGTCCCCGGCACGGTAGGCCCGCGCGACGCGGGAGGGTCAGGTCAGGGAGGCGGCGCGCTGCTCGGCCTTCTTGATCAGGTCCCGGACCAACTGCTCGGAGCCGTCGATGTTCTCCCAGCCCAGGTCGGCGACCACGACGACGGCGTCATTGACCCGGGACAGCGCGGCGTAGTGGTTGACAGTCGCCGGCTCCTCGTCAGCGTAGGCGAACCGCTGACCGATCCGGATCAGCATCGAGTCGCCGTCCGACTCGACGATCTCCCACTTGTGCTGTCCCTCGCCCAGCCCGCCGGGGCAGCGTTTCAGTGCGGCGCCGATGTCCCGGAACTGCTCGGCCGCTCCCCCGGACTCGTGGCGCCCCAGGAACTCGACCACCACACTCGGGGTACTGGCCTCTTGGGCGCCGGGCACCGCGTACCGCACGGCCACCGCATCCGTCCGGGAACCGTCACTGGGATAGCGGTCCGCGCCACACGGGCGCAGCGGGCGCACGTGCGCGAAGTCTCCCCGCTCCAGCGGCTCCGCCTGCGCCCCGCCGACGTCGGCCGGTTGCAGCAGCGCGCTCGCCGGGATCCCGTCGGTGGTCGCGGCCGAGGCGCCACTCGTCGCCGCAACCGGACTGCTCTCCGTGGCCGCACTGGTGGTCACGGCCGGGTCGGCGGTGGTGCACGCCGTCATCGAGACGCACAGAAGTCCGGCACTTGCCGCGATCCGCATCGATTTGCTCTGCATTTCCGATCTCTGCCCGGTCCGGTACCGCGCTACACACGCAAGGCGGTCGAAACGCCCATCAGCTGCCACACCGCGCACCCGTCCCGCCGCCCCACCGGCTGCCTTGCAGCACCCGGTGCTCCCACCGGGTCTCTCACCAGCCCTCCCACCAGAGCTCCCGCCAGCCTCCGCCAGCACTCCCGCCGGGCCTCCCGTCGAGCCTCCAGCCCGGGCCGCGACCGCTCGGGACAACGCGGTGATTCGTCGCCTGGCAGGATGGGGAGATGGCCGGGCCCGAGGAATCTCTTGAGGACGTTCGGCGGGCGATCGACGCCGTCGATGTGCAGGTTGTCGGCCTGCTTGCCGAGCGCGAACGGCTGGTCCGACGGGCCGCCTCTTTCAAGAAGGACGAGCAGGGGGTACGAGCACCCGCCCGCGTCGAGCAGGTGATCGAGAAGGTGCGTGCCCTGGCCGGCGAACGAAACGCCTCACCGGAGGTGGTGGAACGCGTCTACCGGGCGATGATCACCGCGTTCATCGAACTCGAACTGACCGAGCACCGCGAGAGCACCTGACGCCGAGGAGCACCGGAGATCCTCCGGAGTCGGAGTCTCGTTTCTGCGCATGGCGTCGAGGCGCGGATGCCGGTGCGCAGTTGCCGTATTGCGAGTACCAGCCGCAGCGGCGACCCGGTTCCAGTCTGGAGGGCGTCGCCCAGCGGCCAATGGCTGCGAGCGACGGCTGACGGGCGACGGCCAATAAGCGACGGCCGACGAGCAACGAGCGACCGGCAACCAGCGACCGGCAACCGGCGACGAGCGACGGGCAACCGGCACCGGCGGCGACGACGACGACGACGACGACGAGAGCTCACACAACGCTTGCGTGCGCTCCTGCCGACGCCCATACCCGGTTGAACGCACACGATCGACGGATCGTGTGCGTTTGTCTGCGCCATGACGAAGCGGGAGCCCCACGTTCAGCGAATGTGGGCGCTGACCCACGTCGCCGGCGGCTCGCGACACGTGATCATCTCGGTCGGGAGCGGGCGGCCAACTGACATCCGTTGTCGGCGACGCCGCCGGGCGGAGCGCCACTCCGACGAGGGCGACGGTGATCACATTTGCCCGATTCAGGCGATTGGCCGGGATGGCCGCCGATAGTTTTTGCGTCGGATACCCGTACGCGAAGAGAAAGTCTTGTCGTTGTTTCAGTCGCTCGTCCAGTCCACCGATCCGATCACGGTTGTCGCTGTCGGCCTCACGCTCTGCGCGGTCGTCGCGACCCTGCTGCGGCGCAAGGTCAAGCCGGCCGTCGAACTCACCGTTCGTGCGCTGCTCGCCCGGCTGCTTCCGCACCTTCCCGCTCCGGTGCGGCGGCTGGCCCGCCGATGCCGGGACCGGATCGAACCGGACACCGCCCGGTCGGTGCTGGTCACCGCGGCGGCCGCCGGCATCGCCTGGACCGCGGCGGACACGCTGGGTCTGGTCGGCCCGGTCACCGCGGCGATCTCGGCGACCCTGTCGGTGCAGATGAGTTCGCACGCCTCGGTACGTGAGGGCGCGCAACGCCTGATCGGCACCCTCGCCGGTATCGCGGTGGCAGTGGCCGTGTGGGGGGTGTTCGGCATCGACCAGTGGGGTATCGCGCTGATCGCCGGCTGCGGCCTGGCGCTGGGCCGGCTGCTGCGGCTGGGCGACAGTTCGGCCACGGTGCCGCTGACGTCGCTGGGCATCCTGGTCGGGGGCACCGCGGTCACCGAGGCGTTCGTCTGGCAGCGGGTGGGCGCCACGGTCCTCGGCATCGTCGTCGGTGTGATCGTTTCGCCGCTGGTCAGTGGCATGACTCCGGTGGAGCGGGCGCGCTGGAAGCTGTCCCACCTGTCGACCGAGATCGCCGCCCTGCTGGGACGTCTCGGGGCCGGAGTGCGGGAGGGCTACGACCGGGAGCAGGCCGCCGAGTGGCTGGCCCGGTCCCGCGAGCTGGACGAGGACCTGGAGGACGCGGTCGCCGCCGTCGACGAATCGGCCCGGCACGCGCGCTGGTCGCTGACCACCCCGGTGGCCCGGGTGACGCCGCTGGACGAGACGCTGCGCGCGCTGGAGCACGGGGTGCACCAGGTCAACTCGGTGGCCCGGTCGATGTTCGACGCGGCCGCGACGCCGGGCTCCCCCGGCGTGCCGGAGCAGATCGGCCAGGTGCTGGCGACCGCCGCGGACGCATTCACCGCGCATGCCGCACTGGTCGCCGACCGGCGCGCCGACGCCGGCCACGACACCGAAAGGCTGCACGAGCTGCTGGACGGTCTCCGCGAGGAACGCCACCGTACGCTGCGCAAGGTCCGCACCGAGATCGACGACACCGGTGTCCTGGTCCTGACCGGCTCGATCATCACCGACATCGACCGGATGGCCGGCTCGCTGGCACGCTCGGCACCGGCGCTGACCGTGGGTGTCCGCGAGCCGGGCCCCAGCATCCCCGCGGTCTCCGAGGTCCTCCCCGCCGTCCGCCTGATCTGGGAGAAGGCTCTGAGCCGCTGAAAGGCGCCGACCGAATCAAACCGGCTGGCTCTCACCGCTGTCTCGCGGTGCTTGAGACAGCGGTGAGAGCCAGCCGAAACCACACCAGCGACCGCGACGGTCCAGCCGGAACGACACCAGAACGTCGGCGGTTCGGCCGGAAGCACTCCGGCGGCCCCGGCGGTCAGGGTTTGCGGCCTACGGCGGTCCAGATGTTGATGTCGGAGCGGGCCGGGATCACGGCGTCCGGCTCGGGGCGCCACTCGCTGGCCGGGACGACGCCCGGGTCGATCAGTTCCAGGCCGTCGAAGAGGGCCGCGAACTCCTCGCGCGGACGGGTCCACACGTCGGACCGGCCCTGCGCGATCAGCTGCTGGTAGAGGGCCTGCTGCTCGGGGGTGCCGAAGTCGGAGGTGGCGTGCGTGGCGACCAGGAAGCTGCCGGACGGCAGAGCGTCGAGCAGCTTGCCGACGATCGGCTGGGCCGCACCGTTGCCGTGGATGAAGTGCAGGACGGCGATCAGCATCAGGCCGACCGGCTGCTTCAGGTCGAGGGTCTCGTGCAGCACCGGGTGGGCCAGGATCGACTCCGGCTCGTTCAGGTCCGCCTCGATGTACGCCGTACGCCCCTCCGGGCTGCTGTTGAGCAGGGCCCGCGCGTGCACCATGACCAGCGGATCGTTGTCGACGTAGACGATCCGGCTCGCCGGAGCGTGCCGCTGCGCCACCTCGTGGGTGTTGTCGGCCGTGGGCAGGCCGGTGCCGATGTCGAGGAACTGCCGGATGCCGGCCTCCTCGGCGAGGAACCGGGTGGCCCGCTGGAGCAGAGCCCGGTTGGCGACGGCGCCGTCGCGCACCTTCGGGAAGTGCCGTTGCAACTCGTCGCCGGAGGCCCGGTCGGCGGCGAAGTTGTCCTTACCGCCGAGCCAGTAGTTGTAGCGCCGGGCCGGGTGCGGCTGGGTGGGGTCGATGCCCCGGGCGGCGGCGGTCCTGTCATCCACGCCCGCTATCTAACACGGACGATGCACCCCACGCCAGATCCACTGTGTCCCCGGCGGTGTGGTGTTGGATGGTGATCGTGGAACTGTTCGACGGAATCAGCGGTGTGGCACGGCTCGGCCTGGGGCTGGCCGCGGTGGGCCGGCCCGGCTACATCACTCTCGAGCGCGATGCCGATCTGCCGGCGCGGCGCACGGTCGAGGCGATGCGGGAGCGGGCGCACGCGCTGCTCGACGACGCCTACGCGGCCGGGGTGCGTTACTTCGACGTGGCCCGGTCGTACGGGCGGGCCGAGGAGTTCCTGGCCGGCTGGCTGCCGGGGCACGACGACGCGATCGTGGGCAGCAAGTGGGGTTACACCTACACCGCGGACTGGCGGGTCACCGCCGACGTGCACGAGGTCAAGGACCACAGCGCGGGTACGTTCGCGCGGCAGCTCGGCGAGACGCGGGCCCTGTTCGGCGACCGTCTGGGGCTTTACCAGGTCCACTCGGTGACCCCGGACAGCCCGGTGCTCACCGATCGGGAGCTGCACCGCGCGCTGACCGGGCAGGGTGCCGTCGTCGGGCTGTCGACGAGCGGGCCCCGCCAGGCCGACACGATCCGGGCGGCGTGTGCGATCGAGGTGGAGGGGGTTCCGCTGTTCCGCAGCGTGCAGGCCACCTGGAACCTCCTGGAGCCGAGCGCGGGCCCGGCGCTGGCCGAGGCGCACGCGTCGGGGCGGGCGGTGATCGTCAAGGAGGCGCTGGCCAACGGGCGCCTGGCGGCACTGCCGGACCTGGGCATCCACCCGGAGGTGACAGCGCTGGCCGCGGCGCTGGCGCAGCCGTGGGCGACGGTCGTGCTGTCCGGGGCGGTGACCCGGGAGCAGGTGGCGGTGGGCGTGCACGCGGCCGGCGTGTCCCTGGACACCACGCGACTGCCCGATCTCGCCGAGTCGCCCGAGCGCTATTGGACGACCCGGTCGCGCCTGCCGTGGACCTGATGGGTGGGGGCGGGTAGCCGTACCGCCAGGGGGGTTCTGTGCCGCCGTCGGACCTGGTGGCGCGGCAGGCGCCGCAGCCGATCAGCCTTGCAGCGCTGCAAAGAGTCCAAACGGATTTCAGGTGTGTACCGGGCCGGTCACGTTCCACCTGTTGGCGTGCGGTATGACATGACCATGACTGATACGGATGCACGGCCGCCGGCCGGCTTGCGCGAAGCGATCGACGAGGGCCGGACGGCTCTCGGGATCGAGTTGGGGTCGACGCGGATCAAGGCCGTGCTGACCGGACCGGATCATGCGGCGATCGCGGTCGGCAGCCACGACTGGGAGAACCAGTTCGTCGACCGGACCTGGACGTATTCGCTGGAGGCGGTGTGGGAGGGCCTTCAGGGCTGTTTCGCCGCCCTGGCAGCGGACGTCCGTAACCGATACGGGACGGAGCTGCGGTCGGTGGGGGCGCTCGGCGTCTCCGCGATGATGCACGGCTACCTGGCGTTCGACGCCGACGGTGAGCTGCTCACCCCGTTCCGCACCTGGCGCAACACCAACACCGGTGACGCGTCCGAGCAGCTCAGCGAGCTGTTCGGCTACAACATCCCGCACCGCTGGAGCATCGCCCACCTGTTCCAGGCCGTCCTCAACGACGAGGAGCACCTGGGCCGGCTCGCCCACCTGACCACGCTCGCCGGGTATGTGCACTGGAAGCTCAGCGGCCGGCAGGTGCTGGGAGTCGGCGACGCGAGCGGCGTGTTCCCGATCGACGTGGCCACCGGTGGCTACGACGCGCGGATGCTGACGCAGTTCGACGAGCTGGCCGCCGGGCGGGTGCCGCTGAAACTGGCCAACCTGCTGCCGGCCGTGCTGCCCGCCGGTGAGGCGGCCGGCACGCTGACCGAGGCGGGTGCGCGCCTGCTCGACCCGAGCGGTGTGCTCCAGCCGGGCGCGACGCTGTGCCCGCCGGAGGGGGACGCCGGCACCGGCATGGTGGCGACCAACTCGATCGCCCGCCGCACCGGCAACATCAGCGCGGGCACCAGCATCTTCGCCATGATCGTGCTGGACGGGCCGCTGAGCCGAATGCACCCGGAGATCGACCTGGTCACCACCCCGGCCGGGGACCTGGTGGCCATGGTGCACTGCAACAACGGCGCCAGCGAGCTGAACTCGTGGGCGGGCCTGTTCGCCGAGTTCGCCACGGCCCTCGGCGCCACCGCGGACGCCAACACGATCTTTGAGACGCTGTTCAAGTCGGCGCTGACCGGTGCCGCCGACGGTGGCGGGCTGATGGCGTTCAACTACCTGTCCGGTGAGCCGATCACCAAGCTGCACGAGGGGCGGCCGCTGTTCCTGCGGGAGCCGGGCAGCGCGCTCACGCTCGGCAGTTTCATGCGGACCCAGCTGTATGCGGCTCTGGCGACCCTGCGCCTCGGCATGGACGTGCTGCAGAAGGCCGAGTCGGTGCAGCTGGACAGCATGTTCGCGCACGGCGGCCTGTTCAAGACCGAGGGTGTGGCGCAGAAGCTGCTGGCCGCCGCGATCAACACGCCGGTGTCGGTCGGCAACCTGGCCGCCGAGGGCGGGGCGTGGGGTATCGCGGTGCTGGCCGGGTTCGTGACGGCGCGGCAGCCGGGGCAGAGCCTCGCCGACTTCCTGAACACGTCGGTGTTCGCCGGCGCGCAGCTGGACACGGCGGCACCGGACCCGGACGACGTGGCCGGTTTCAACGCGTTCATGCAGCGGTACGTGGCGGCGCTGCCGGTCGAGCGGGCCGCGGTCGAGCACAGCTGAGCAGGCCGGTGGCCCTCCGCACCGAGGGCCACCGCCCGTCTCAGTCGTGGACCCTCCAGGTGGCCTGGAGCGCGGATTCGCGGATCTCCTCGGCTTCGGCCAGGTCGATGCCGTCGGTCATGGTCACCTGCACGTCCGAGATCACCTCGCGGTAGACGGTGATGCCCCGCAGGCGCGGCGGCTCGTCCTGGTAGACGATGCCGCCGACGGTCATGTCGGTGGAGATGGTCGGCGGCGCGGCGACCTTCCCGGCGGCCGTCGTCGGGCATTCGCCGACCCGGCTGTCCATGGCGCCGATGATGCCGCTCGCGCCGGCGTTGATCCCGACCGCCACCGTGACGGTGGCGGCACCTCTGGCGAACGTGCGGCGGGCCGCGGTCCGCTCGTCGCCGAACCGCTGGACGGTGCCGTCGCAGTCGTGCTCGGTGAATACGGCGCGGGTCGCCACGGTATCGTCGGCGACGATCCGGAAGCCGGTCGGGAGCTCCGCCAGGGTGAGCAGGCCCCTCTTCAGGTCGTCGAGCGACGGGCCGTCGGCGATCTTCTTCACGTGCTGTGCCGCCGCCTTCGCGATGTCGCCGAAGCGCGCCTGGTTGCTCTCGCTGGTCCGCGTCTCCTCGATGGTCACGACGACCGGCCCCCAGCCCGTCACCGCCGAGTGGCGGCGGCTCGGCACGCCCTGCTCGTATCGGCTGATCCGGACCATGCCGGCCGCGGGGAGGCCGACGTCGGGCAGCGGCAGTCGCGTGTTCCTGATCGTGTATCCCTCTTCGGTGACGACCGGGCATCTGGTGGGCGGCTCGGCGGTGCGGCCGATCCAGTAGGGGACGGCTTCCGGGCCGTAGGCGAGCAGCTGGATCGCCAGCCGGCTGCCGTCGGCGTGACGGAAGGCCCGGCGTACGGCGGTGATCTCGAATGAGCCGCTGCCGCCGAATTCGCTGTATCCGTAGACGGAACAGGCGTCGGTGTCGACCATGCTGATCCGGCCGTCGTCGTCGCCGTCGACGGTGTAGCCCTTCGGCAGGTGCCCCACGTCGAGCAGACCGCGGCGCAGATCCGTGGCCGTGTAGTACTCGTCGCCCAGCGGCGGTGAAGCGGCCGGGGACGGGGCGAGTCCGTCGGTGGCGGCCGCCGTGCCGGTGACGGCAGCGGCGGCCGCCAGGACCGGGACGGCGCAGATCAGCGCGATGATGCGTCTCATCGGCCCACGGTAGGCGGCATTGCAGGCGATATCTTGGGTTATCGCCCGGATTCGGTCAGTGGTGCGCGGCTACGATCTTCGGCCAGGACTTCGGCTCGGCCGGGACGGACAGGGTGCTCACCCCCCGGTCGGGGCGGCCGGGTGTGTAGAGCCACTCCTGGAGGAACGCGTCGAGGTCGACGCCGGAGATCCGCTCGGCCAGCGCCTGGAACTCGGGCGTGGTGCCGTCGCCGTGGCGCCGGGTGTCGGTCCAGGCGCGCAGGATCGCGAAGAAGTCCTCGTCGCCGACCAGTTCACGCAGGTGGTGCACGGTCAGCGCGCCCCGGTCGTAGACGGCGCCGTCGAACAGCCGGGTCGGGCCCGGATCGCCCGGCAGAACCTGCCAGAACGGGTCGTCGGCCGGATACACCGTCGAGTAGACGTAGTCGGCGAGCTCGGCGGCGCTCCCCTCACCCTGCTCCTCCGACCAGAGCCACTGGGCGTACGACGCGAAGCCCTCGTTGAGCCAGATGTCCTTCCACTGGCCGACCGAGACGGAGTCGCCGAACCACTGGTGTGCCAGTTCGTGTACGACCAGTGAGTTGTTCGAGCCGCGGAGGAAGGAGCGTCCGTCGTACACCGGCCGGGTCTGGGTCTCCAGGGCGAAGCCCTGATCGCCGGCGCCGGTGACCACGCCGCCGCGGGCGCCGAACGGGTAGGGGCCGACGAGCCCCGCCAGCCAGTCGGTGATCTCGTCGGAGCGTTCGACACTGGTCCTCGCCGCCGCGGCGGTGGCCGCGTCCAGACGGGTGTTGTACGCCGTGACGATCGGGCTGCCGTCGGCCGAGGTGTCCTGGTAGGTGTCGAAGTCCCCGATCGCGAGGAACGTCAGATAGGTGGCCTGCGGCTTGTCCTGCCGCCACGACCAGCGGTCCCAACCGCCGAACGCGGGCACCGCCCAGCGGGTCGGCGTGCCGTTGGAGATCGCCTCCACGCCGGTGGGCACCAGGACCGACACGTCGAAACTCGCCTTGTCGGTGGGGTGGTCGTTGCTCGGATACCACCACCAGGCGATCTCCGGCTCGTTGACGGCCAGCGCGCCGTCCGGCGTCCGGTTCCACGAGGTGAACCCGGCGGCGACGACGGTGGACGGGATGTCGTCGTACTCGACCACGATCGTCAGCGGGGCGCCCCGGGCGATGGTGCGGGCCGGGGTGACGACCAGTTCGTGGTCGCCCTGCTTCGTGAACGTCGCGGCCCGGTTGTTGACCCGCACCGACTGCGTGGCCAGGGCGAAGTCGAGGTTGAAACGGGACAGGTCCTGGGTGGCCGACGCGAGGATGGTGGTGGTGCCGGTCAGCCGGTCGGTGGCCGGGTGGTAGCGCAGGCGTATGTCGTAGTGCGCGACGTCGTAGCCCCCGTTGCCGTAGTCGGGGTAGTAGACGTCGCCGGCGCCGGGGCTGCCAGGCGTGGGTGCGGCCTGGACGCCGGCCTGGACGCCGAGGACGACGGCGAGGACGGCCGCCGTCACGGTGACGGTTCTGCGGAGCAAGGGTGTCTCCCTTCACGGAGAGTTCCGATCGGGGAGAACGTACCAATACATCTAAAAGAATCTATGAACTCGGCCGTCCGGGCCCGTTCTTCAGAAGCGGCCGATTAGTTCCGGTGGGCTCACCGGTCTGTACGGGTACCACTAGGAGCGAAGGACTTGATCATGACTGTTGCCGAGAACGCGCCCGCCGTATCCGCCGTCCGTTTCCACCGGACCCTCTGGGCCCTTCAGGGGCTGCTCGGGGTGTTCCTCATCGTCGCGTCGGCGGCACCCAAACTCGCCGGCGAGACCAACGCGGTCCAGACCTTCGACGACATGGGCGCGGCCACCTGGTTCCGGTACTTCGTCGGCCTCGTCGAACTGGCCGGCGGGATCGGGCTGCTCGTCCCCCGGCTGGCCGGGCTCGCCGCGGCCGGGCTCGCGCTGCTGATGGTCGGCGCCACCGCGACCCAGCTGTTCGTCCTGCACGGCGGGGCGCTGGCCCTGACCCCGGTGATCATCGGCGCGATGTGCGTGTTCATCGCCTGGGGGCGCCGCGACTCGATCAGGCGACTGCGGGCCCGGTCGTGAGCCGCCGCGCCGCGGCGGCGCGGGCGAACTGGTCGTCGAAGCGGCGCGGGAACGGGAGCATCAGGTGCCGGCCCGGCCACGGGCGCATCTGGCGGACGGCGTTGAACCCGGCCGCGGTGATCACCCGGCCGGCGGTACGGAACAGCGGCCATGCGGGGTACGCGTCCAGGTGGGCGACGTCCGTGGGCAGGCCGGCGGGACGCTCGGGGCAGACCAGGACGAGCCGGGGACGCACCCCTTCGGCGGCGGCGCAGTCCCGGGCGTACCCGATGAGCTCGCCGGTCTCCGCCCAGGGGCCGGAGTGCACGATCAACCAGGCGTCCCCGGCCACGCCGGGCGGGGCGGGACACGGCGGGTCGGTCAGGGTGAGCGGCGCGGAGGGGCCCGCCAGGTGGGCGCGATGCGCAGGCGACAGGTCCTCCAGCAGCCACGTCTGGTCGAACGTGATCGGGTCGGCGGGCAGCACCCGCCGGTAGGCGTCCCAGCGCAGCAGGCGGGCCAGATGAACGGTCCGGGTCCCGGACGGGATCGACGCCGCCGACAGTTCGCCGTCGAGACCGGCCGGGAAGGCGTCGACCACGAGCGTCGACGGGCGCAGGGACGGCAGGGTGGCGGCGGGCAGCAGGCGGTGCGGGCCGAGGACGCGGGGATCGGCGGTGAACGGCGACGTGGTCAGGATCGTCGCCGTCTCCCCCGGGTGGCGGGTGTGCAGGTAGGCGCGGATCCGGGTCAGGTGACCGAGCCCGCCGCCCTGGACATAACAGACGATCATGCGCCGTAGGTGGGGGCCGCGAGAACGGATTCCAGGACCTTCAGGTAGCCGTCGGTCTCGCCGGTGACACCGAACCGGTCACGGACCCGCCGGGCGGCGGCCTCGCCGAGGGCCGTCAGCGATTCGTCGGTGGCGATGGCGGCGCGGTGGACGGCGGCCCGGCAGGCGTGCGGGTCGCCGGCCGGGAAGCGGAAACCGATCTCGTCGTCGACCAGGTCGGCGAGGCCGCCGGCGTCCGAGGCGAGCAGCGGGATGCCGAGGGCGGCGGCCTCCAGGGCCACGTTCGGCAGGCCGTCGTAGAACGACGGCAGTGCCACCAGGTCGCAGGCCGCGTAGACGGAGAGCAGCTGGTAGCGGTCCTGGAACGGCAGGACGGTGTGCGCGACCTGCGGATGGCCGGCGAGCCACTCGCCGATGCCGGGCTCCAGGTCACCGGCCAGGATGAGGTGGAAACGGTCGGCGGGCAGGGCGTCGAGCAGCAGCCGTACGCCCTTCTTGTTCTTCAGCTGCCCGATCACGCCGATCGTGCGGTGCCCGGGTGCCACGTTCGCGGCACGCCAGGCCGCGGCGGCGCGCTGTTCGGACGGCAGGATCCGCCACTCGCCGGTGTCGATGCCGTTGGCGACCCACGTGACCGGAACCCGGGGGGCGAGGGCGGTGACCTGCGGGGCGGTGCCGGAGGCGACGATGCAGACGTGCGCCGAGGAGCGCAGGGCCTCCAGGACGACCGCCTGGCGGCGCAGCGAGAACACGCCGGTGTCGAAGTCGTTGCCGCGCAGCAGCGTGACCAGCGGCAGCCCACCCCAGCGGGCGTAGACGGGGGCGGCCAGCATCGGATAGGTCCCGCCGAACGCCACGACGTGGGTGTAGTCGCCGATCGCCGGTTCGAGGACCGTCCACAGATGCCGCAGCGCGTGTTCCGGGTCGTCGCCGAGCGGCACGGTGCGCAGGCCGTTCTCCCGGTGCCGGCCGGCGCGGCGGCTCAGGTGCACGACGTCGACCCCGACGCCGGCGCCGCGCAGGCCGCGGACGATCCGGTCGCAGGAGTTGGCCATACCGCCGGGGCTGGGTGGGTGGTTCTCGGTCACCCAGAGCAGCCGCATCAACTGTCCACCAGGGCGTCGTCGCCGTCGTCGAGGTAGTCCGGCGAGGCGCCCGCGCCGGGGTCGAAGGCGGCCCGGTCGTAGGTGTCGAATCCGGTGTACCAGGTGGCGTCGGCATACTGCTCGGACGACCGCTGCCGGTAGGCGCGGCGGCGGCCGGCGGCGGCCGCGGCCGGGTGGCCGAACTGCCCGCGGGCGGCCGCACACTCCGGGCAGAGACCGCCGTCGGCGATGTGGCCGGCGCAGATCGCCCGCCCGCAGGCCGGGCAGCCGGCGACCGCCATCAGGCCGCACTTGCCGAGGGTGAAGAACCCGGTGGTGACCGCGCAGGGCGTCATCGTGCACTCCAGCGGAACGGTTCGGTGGCCACGGCGAGGATCCAGTCGACCTGCTCGTGGTGGCTCTGCGGTCGGCGGTCCACCTTGGCGGCGGCGGTCACGCTGCGGCGCGGGCCGTCACGGACGACCGTCCGGATCCAGCTCGGCGGACGGGACGCGGGCCGCTGTCCGGGGACGCCCGGGGGCAGCTTGCGCCGTACCTTGATGATTTGGATCTGTTTGGTCTTGCGTTTGATCTTGGTCTTGCCGCGCGGGTTGCGTTTGGTGACCCGGCGTGTGCGCAGGCGGTCGACGACGAGGACCTCCAGGACGCTGCCGTCGCGCAGGTCGGCGCGCAGCCGCAGCCACGGGTCGACGGTCCAGGTGTCGGTCGCCGACTTCACCGGCGGGCGGACCGGCAGGTCACGCGGCGGGTGGCTCTTGCCGGGCGCCTCGTGGCCGCGCAGGTCGGCGGTGACCGTGAGGGTGTCCCGGCGGCCGAGGTCGGTGCAGATCTCGGCGATCAGCGGCACGATCACCTCCAGCATCCGCGGCGGGAGCGCCCACTTCTGCCGGGTGACCAGGCCGGCATGCCGGTTCAGGCTGGCGGCCAGCGCCTCCCATCCGGCGGCCGGCTGCGTCGCGGAGAACGCGCGCTCGTGGATCAGCGCCTGGTGCAGCGGATGGAAACCGGCGATCGCGGCCTTCTGCTTGCGCCAGAACATGACCGGAACCTATCAGTGGGCCACTACCAGGTCATAGACCTCTGCGAGACGGGATCGCGCGTGCTTCCACGTGTATCCGCCGATGATCTTCTGGCGGGAGCGTTCGCCCAGGTCACGGCAGATCTCCGGGTATTCCAGGAGGACCCGGACGGCGCGGGCCAGCTCGGCCGGGCGGTCCGGTGGCACGAACCGGCCCAGATCACCCAGAACCTCACGGATCACCGGCAGATCGGAGGCGACGACGGCGGTGCCGGCCGCCATCGACTCCCACACCTTGATCGGGCTGCAGCCCTGCTCCAGATTGCGCGGCGTCGCGGTCAGCGGCGCCACCGAGAGCTCGGCGTGCGCCAGCCAGGCGGCGACGTCCTCGTGCGGCAGCTGGAACCGCCACGTCACCGGCACACCCAGCCGTTCGGCGAGCCGGACCAGCGGGCGCGACCGCGACGGCGTCACCGAGGAACACACCACGAGCGACAGGTCGGTCAGATCGGCCAGCCGGGCGAAGGCCCGCAGCAGCACGTCGACGCCCTGCCACGGTTGCAGCGCGCCGACGTAGACGACATACCGGCCGGGCGCGTCCGGTGGGCGCGGCACGTCGGCCGCCACCGGATCGGCGCCGTTCGGGACGAGATGCACGCGGTCCGGCGCCACACCGCGATCGGTGACGGCGGTCCCGATGACGTACGACGGAACGACCACCGCCGAGGCCCGACGCAGACAGTGCTCCTCGATCTCACGGATCTTCGCCAGCGTCGACGGGGCGGCCATCGGCCACGCGTAGGGCAACTCGATCGACGGCAGCCCGTTGGCCTCGTAGACCAGCCGCGCGCCCGTGGTTAGGGCCGGCAGCGCGCTCCACGGGTCACGGACGTGACAGATCTCCAGGGTGTCGTGATGGGGTTCGAGCCGGTCGGCCACCCACGCCGAGAAGGCCCGCGCCCGGTCCAGCAGGTTCGGCACCACGTCGGTGAAGCGGACGATCTCGACACCGCCCTCGCGCTGGTAGGCGGGCAGGTCGCCGCCGCCCAGCACGCACAGCAGGCCGCCGCCGTGCCGGTCGAACAGCTCGGCGGCCATGTGCCGGATGTGCACCGCCGACCCCTTCGCCGACGGGAACCTGTCGAACGCGATGTAGGCCGCGCGGTGCGCGTCGGTCACGGTGTCCCCCTCGGTGCGTCCGCCCGCCTCATCCAGATCCTCCCCGCCCGGCGTGCCCCATCGGCGGCCTCACCGGCGCATCATCCCCGACGCCGTGCCCGGTGCCAGGCGATCTGCCGGGTCAGGCCCTCCTCCAGGCCGGTCGTCGCGGTCCATCCGAGCAGGCCGGTGGCCCGGTCGGTGCCGGCCCAGGTGCGGGTCACGTCGCCCGGGGCGCGGTCCTTCGGCACCGTGGGCGGTGGGGTGCCGAGCAGCGTACCGATGAGATCGAGAGCGTCCCGCAGACGGACGGTGACCGGGTGGCCGACGTTGAGGACCGTTCCCGGCGGCAGCGGCGTCCGCGCCGCACGGACGGTCGCGTCGACCACGTCGCCGACGAACGTGAAGGAACGGCTCTGACCGCCGTCGCCGTAGAGCGGCGCGGGCGTGCCGTCGAGGGCCGCCTCGATGAACCGGTGAAAGGCCATGTCCGGGCGCTGCCGCGGCCCGTAGACCGAGAAATACCGCAGGACGACGACGGGGAGACCATCGGCGGCGGCTCGCTGTGCGAGCGCCTCGGCGTCCGATTTCGATCGCGCGTACGGGCTACGCGGGTCGATCCGGTCGTCCTCCGTGCACGGCCGGCCGGCATCGCCGTAGACCGACGAACTGGACGCCAGCACGAAACGGGGCCGCCGGGCCGCACACGCGTCGAGCAGGCGTGCCGTGGCTGTGACGTTGTCCCGGTGCGCGTCCGGGGCACCGGCCCCGAAGGACGTGCGCACGCCGGGGCGCCCCGCGAGATGCAGCACGACGTCGGCGTCGGCCAGTGGTGCCAGGTCGCCGGTGACGAGATCACACTCGGTCACCGGAATGCCGGCGCGGGCCAGCTCGGCGATGTTGGCCGGGGAGGCGCCGCGCGACCGTGCGTCGACCGCCAGCACATCGTGTCCGGCGACGGCCAGCGCCCCGGCGAGGTGGCTGCCGATGAACCCCGCCGCCCCCGTGACCACTACCCGCACGAACGCACTCTAGTTGCCACCCGAAGTGGCACGGTCCTCCCCTGTCCGCGCCGCTCGTGGAATGCCAGTCTCGATGCGGGCGGGTGGAGTCTGGGGGTGCCCGGTGTTCAGAGACCATCGACAGAGGGATCGCACCGTCTCCGGGACCGACGGCGGTTCCTCCGGCGGTTGGCTGCTGCGCAGACGCGAGGTGGCCGAGCCGGTCCACCCTCGCGAGCCGGGCCGGGCGACCGGTCTGGGCAGCGCCCTCGCCGCCTGGCGGCAGCGCAACCGGAGGATCGCCGACGAGGGTCCGGCCGACGGGGACCCACCGATCTTCGACCTGAAGCACGTGATCGGACAGGACGAGCTGGGCGCGCGCGGACTCGAGGTGGAGAGCCGGCCGGAACGCGCCTACCGGCGGCAGTGGCCGGGATCGGCGCGTGCCGACGAGGTGCGCCTCGACTATCACGGGGTCGGGACGCTCCAGGTCGCCACGCACGCACACGACGAGATCAGCACCCGCGGGCTCGGGCTGATGTTCCCGGCGCACACCGTGCACGCCCGCAACTCGGCGGCGGTCGTCGTCGGCGACGGCTGCGAACTCACCCAGGTCGACCACGTGCACATCCGGCAGGCGGTGATCGCGGACGACGACGCACTGCGGTCACACCGGGTCCACCGGATCCTGGCGAAGGTGGTACCCGGCTCGGACAACTCCCGGGTGGTGCGTGACCTGCGGGCGACCCTGGCCCGGCTGGTCGAGCCACCCGCCGGGACCGGGCCGGCGCGGGCCGGGCGGAGGCTGCGCGCCGACTGCACGGCGCGGATCCACGACTGCGAGTCGGTGCAGCTCGGCGACGACACGATGACCCGGCTCGACTCGCACTACGTGGTCGAGCGGACCGTCATCCCGGCCGGTGCGCTGCTCGCCGACAGTGCCGACCTGGCCGGCCGCTACGTCGACCTGGTCACTGGGACGGACGGCGATCCGGGTGCGCTCGCCGACTTCCTCTGCGACCTGGTCGGGGCGGCGGACAACGCGGGCGACGACAACGTGCTCGGGTACGCGGACGGACTGCCCCGCCGACCGGCGACCCTGCTCGGGCTGTTCGGGATGTCCACCGTCGACGACATGACCGGCATCATGATCGGAACCGGCAACGAGCTGCACGCGGAACTCGACCTGACCAGCCCGGGGATGCGCCTCGACGACGGGCTGTCACAGCGTCTGGATGAGCTCCGGGCCGCGGCTTCCCCCGTACCTCCGGCGCCTTTTCCGGACCCCGCGCCGGCGCCTTTTCCAGACTCCACCCCGGCGCCTTTTCCAGACCCCGCCCCGGCGCCGCCGCCCGCTCGCCCTGTCGCGTCATCCTTGGATGACGAACTCGATCAGGGATGGTGGTGACGGCAGTGAAGTTGTGGCTGACCGCGGGTGGGTTCGCGGTGGCGTTCGTGCTCGCCGGCGTCTTCTTCCGGACCCGGGACTCACTCAGCGACGCCGACCAGTACGCGAGCATCGGCAGTTTCCTGCTGGCACTGATCACCCTCGGGATGACGGCGGTCCTGGCCGTGCGCCGGCGCGCCCCGGAGGACACTCCACCGGCCACCGGCAGCCGGATCACCGTCAAGAACTTCCAGAGCAGCGGCAACGTGCAGATCGGCGACGGCACGAGCGCCACGATGACCAACCACTACTACACGACGCCACCGCCGCCACCGGACCGTGAGGACTGACGTCTACGGATGCCGGTTGCGGGGATGGTTCTTCGCGGCGCGCTCGTTGCCGTGCCGGTAGTTGCCGGTCAGGCGGGCCATCAGCTCCTGCGGATCCTCGTTGTCGACATCGGCCAGGAAACGGGCCGCCTTGGCGCCGCGCAGCACCCCGGCCGGGCGGCCGTGATGCAGCATCTCGACGTCGCCGTTCTTGCGTATCCGGTAGGTGAATCCCTCGGGAGCATTCGTCACCGGCGGATCGTCGCCCACCCGCCGCCGCCGGCACCAGCGAATTAGCGGCCGGCCCGCCCCGGGTTCGTCGCCGGCGGATCGTCGCCGACCCGCCGCTGCCGGCACCAGCGAATCAGCGGCCGGCCCGCCCCGGGTTCGTCGCCGGCGGATCGTCGCCGACCCGCCGCTGCCGGCTCCGGCGAGGAACCGGCATGCGGCGTCGATGACGGCTGAGAGGATGTGCCGATGCGTGCCGTGGTGTTCGATGCGATCGAGGGTCAGCCCGAGGTGCGGGAGGTGCCTGAGCCGTCCGCGCCGCCGGGCGGGGTGGTGGTCCGGGTGATGGCGACCGGGATGTGCCGCAGCGACTGGCACGCGTGGGCGGGCCACGACGAGATCACGCTGCCGCACGTGCCGGGCCACGAACTGGCCGGCGTGGTCGCGTCGCTCGGTGCCGGCGTCGAGCGCTGGGCGGTCGGCGACCGGGTGACTGTGCCGTTCGTGTGCGGGTGCGGCCGGTGCGACTGGTGCCGGACCGGACAGGCGCAGGTCTGCCCCGAGCAGCAGCAGCCCGGGTTCACCCACTGGGGGTCGTTCGCCGAGTACGTGCCCCTGCACGCCGCCGACACCAACCTGGTGGCGATCCCCGACCCGGTCGGGTTCGAGGCCGCGGCCGGGCTCGGGTGCCGGTTCGCCACGGCGTACCGGGCACTCGCCGGCCGGGCGAAGGTCACCGAGGGGGAATGGGTGACCGTCATCGGCGCCGGCGGGGTGGGGCTCAGCGCGGTGATGATCGCCCGTGCCCTCGGCGGCCGGGTCATCGCCGTCGACCGCAACCCGGCGGCCCTGGCCGTCGCCGCCACCCTCGGTGCCGAGCACACCCTGCTCACCACGGCCGTTCCCGACGTGCCGGCCGCGGTGGCGGACCTCGCCGGCGGCGGCAGTCACGTCACCGTCGACGCGGTCGGCAGTGCGCAGACGTGCGCCGATGCGATCCTCAGTCTCCGCCGGCGGGGCAGGCACGTGCAGGTGGGGCTGCTGCCGCCGGTCGACGGGCACCCTCGCGTACCGATGGCCCGGGTGATCGGGTGGGAGATCGACGTGCTCGGCAGTCACGGCATGGCGGCCGTCGACTATCCGGAGGTGATGGCGCTCATCGCGGCGGGCCGGCTGGAGCCGCAGCGGCTGATCGAGCGGACCATCGGGCTGTCCGCCGCGGCGGAACTGCTACCCGTCTTCGACCGGGCCACCGTCGCCGGGATGACGATGATCGACCCGCGCCTGGCCTGAGGCCCGCCGCTGTCTTCGATGGCCGTGCCCTACTTGAAGGCCACGCCTCCGTACATGTAGACGGCTGCGTCGTCGACGCCCTTGTCGGCGTCGACCGGCTTCCAGCGGTGCACCGGGACGACGCCCGGCTCCACCAGGTCGAAGCCGCTGAACAGCGCCTCCACCCCCACGCGGGTACGGGCGATGACCGGCACACCGTTCTGGTTGTACGTCCGGACCGTGCCCGCACCCGCCGGGTCGTTCTCGACCGTCACCGCGGACAGCGCCAGCGCGCTCCCCGCCGCCAGCGGAGCCATCAGCCGGCCGATGATGTCGCGTGCCGGGTCGTCCTCGATCACGTGCTGGAGCACCGCGATCAGGGTGAGGGCGACCGGCCGGGAGAGGTCGAAACCCTTCGCCACGGCGTCCGCCTCCAGGATCGTCTCCGGCTGCCGCAGGTCGGCGTCCAGATATGAGACCGCGCCGGTGCCGACCGGGGTGAGCAGAGCACGGGCGTGGGTCAGCACGAGCGGGTCGTTGTCGACGTAGACGACCGTCGCCTCCGGGGCGATCCGCTGGACGACCTCGTGCAGGTTCGGCGAGGTGGGCAGGCCGGTGCCGATGTCGAGGAACTGCCGGACCCCGCGGTCGGCCAGGAACCCGGCCGCCTTCGCCATGAACCTGCGGTTGGCCCGCATCGAGATCGGCAGCCCCGGGGTGTGCTTCAACATCTGTTCGGCGGCCTGCCGGTCCGATTCGAAGTTGTCCTTGCCCCCGAGCAGGTAGTCGTAGATCCGCGCGGAGTGCGGGCGGTCGGTCTGCAGATCGCCGGACGACATTGAAGCTCCTCGAAAACGTTCAGCGGGGCTTCAACTTGACATACCGGGCATGTTTCGCGCTACCCCGCCCCCGCCGACCCCCCTCTCCCTCTTCGGCCTTCCCGGCGCCCACCTGGTTACCAATCCGCAATGTTCGATAGATGCCGGTGTTACTCATCGACGCGAGGCTCAGGCGATGAGTAACGGGGAACTCACACGGCGTACCTTCCTCACTTCGGTGGGTGTCACCGGCGGCGCCGGCGCCCTCTTCGCCACAATGGGAGCGCTCGGGCACGCGCCGGTGCGCGTCGCGACACCCGACTTCCAGGCACCACAGCGGGCCGACTTCCACCTGACCGGCCGTTCCACCCGCAGGATCGTCATCCTGGGCGGCGGCATCGCCGGGCTCACCGCGGCCTACGAACTGGGCAAAGCCGGCTACGACTGCACGGTCCTCGAAGCCCGCGACGTGAGCGGCGGCCGCAACCTCACGATCCGCGGCGGGCGGGTGGAGAAGGACCTCGACGGCCACACCCAGCGGGCCGACTTCTCCTCCGGCACCTATCTCAACGCCGGCCCGGCCCGGATCGCACAGTGGATGGTCACCCTCGACTACTGCCGCGAACTCGGCGTGCCGATCCAGCCTTTCGTCAACGCCAACGCCGACACGCTGATCTACCAGCAGGCGGCCGGGGCACCGGTCCGATTCCGGACCGCCAAAGCGGACCTCTACGGGTACGTGTCCGAGCTGCTCGCCAAAGCCACCGATCAGGGCGCGCTCGACACCGTCCTGACCGCTGAGGACAAGGCGCGGCTGCTGTCCTTCCTGGAGGACTTCGGTGACATCGGGCCCGAACACGACTACGCCGGTTCCCCGCGACGGGGCTTCGCGTCGTACCCCGGCGCCGGTGAGGACCGCGGGTCCCCGCTGCCCGGACCGCCGTCGCTGTCGGACGTGTTCGCCAGCGAGGTCGGGCGCTATCTCAGCTTCGAGTTCGGCTACGACCAGGCGATGATGATGTTCCAGCCGGTCGGCGGCATGGACCGGATCGCCGCCGCCCTCACCGCCCGGGTCGGCCGGCAGCGGGTGCGGCTCGGCGCCCAGGTCCTGAAGGTCACCGGTGGCCCCTCCGACGTGACCGTCACCTACCGGCAGGGCGGCCGGGAGCAGACGATCACCGCGGACTTCTGCATCGCCACCCTGCCGCCCCACCTGATGGCCCGCATCCCGCACAACCTGGGCACGAACATCACCGCCGCACTCGCTGCCTTCTTCCCGTTCGCCGCCGGCAAGATCGGCCTGGAGTACCGCAGCCGCTGGTGGGAGAACGACGAGCGCATCTACGGCGGCAGCACCCAGACCGATCTGGACATCGGCCAGATCTGGTATCCGTCGCACGACTTCCACGCCCCGCGCGGCCTGCTGGTCGGCTACTACCACTTCGCCGACGCGGCCGAGGCCTACGGCGCGCTGCCCCCGCCGGAGCGAACCGCCCGCGCGATCACCCAGGGTGTGAAGATCCACGGCCCGAAATACCGCACCGAACTGGCCAGCGCCTTCTCGATGGCCTGGCACCGCACCCCGCACCTGGAGGCCGCCTGGAACTACGCCCCCTGGGACGACCCGGCCGCCTTCCGCCTCCTCCTCCAGCCGGCCGGCCGCGTCTACTTCGCCGGCGACTGGCTGAGCCAGGCCGTCGCCTGGCAGCACGGCGCGTTCCTCTCCGCCCGAGCCGTCGTCACCGCCCTGCACCAGCGGGTCCTCAAGTCCTGAAGGCCCGCTCCGGCCGCCCTGACTTCCACGCCCGGACGGTGGACGGCGGCGGCCCACGTCTGGTCGACGTTCACTCTCGCCCACCCCTGCCCGGTCATCGCCGACGTTCACTCTCGCCCACCCCTGCCCGGTCACCGCCGACGTCCGCTCTTCGCCTGCTCAACCGCTCCCGCCAATGCCCAGCCACCGCCTACCCCCCATCCGCTCCCACTCCCGCATACGCCCAGTGGACGCCAGTCCGGACACGCCTACGCGCTCCAGGCGGGTGGCCGGGCAGCCGCCGCTACTCCTTCGCCCAGCGGACGCCAGCCGGACACGCCCACGCGCTCCAGGCGGGTGGCCGGGCAGCCGCCGCTACTCCCTGATGCCGATGTGTTCGAGGGGTGGCACGCGTACGAGCCGGGCGACCGGCAGGATCGTCGTCGCCATGGCCAGGACTGCCGTACCACCGAGGACGGCGACCAGGCCGAGCGGCGGCACGTAGGGCACGAGACTGCCGGTGAGCGCCCGCACCGCGCTGCTCAGGGTCAGCGCGGCGATCGCGCCGCCGAGAAGCACCGCGACACCCAGCAGGCCGGCCTGCTCCGCGTTAATCATGCGTTTGACCTGGCGGCGCGTCACCCCGGCCAGGCGCAGCACGGCGAATTCACGCCGCCGGGCGAGGGCGGCCATGACCATCGTGTTGGCGGCGGCGACCACGGTGTAGCCGACCATCACGGCGATCAGCAGCCGGTTGAGCCAGGCGCTGAGCGCGAGGTCCTTCGCGAGTCCGCCGGTCAGGGTCGCGGTGTCGACCAGGGCGCTGCCTGGGTGCGCGGCCACCACCTCCTGAAGGGCGGCGTCGGCGGCGGGCGAGGCACTGATCAGAATCTGGTCGTCGAGGTTGGTGGCGGTGTGCCCCACCACGGCGGACCGGGACAGAATCACGTCGCCGAACCCGAGCCCACGCTCGTAGATCGCGACGACCCTCACCTCGGCGGGCGTGCCGTCACCCAACCGCAGCGCGACCTTCTCCCCCACCTCCCAGCCGAACGTGGACGCGTGCGTCTGCGAAACGGCGACGGTCCCGTCCCGGAGGTCGGCCAGGCTGCCGTCGGTCACCCCGAGGTCGAGCGTTTCGGCCAGCGCGGCGGGGTCCACGGCGCGGGCCCCGATCGACTCGCCGTCGCCCAGCAGGGACACGACGACGCTGGTGTTGCGGACGGGGGTCGCCGCGCGTACCCCCCGGATCGCACGAACCTCGGCCACCGCGGTGTCGGACAGGCCCGTGCCGGCGACCAGCGCCCGCGTGGCGAGCAGCCCGGACCGGCTCTGCGCGACCGCCTGCCGCTCCAGGTTGTCTTGAAGGAACCACACCGATCCGCCGAATCCGACCGCCAGCACCAGCGACGTCAGGACGGTGGCGGCGCCGCGGGCATTGGCGCGCAGGTTGGCGGCCGCCAGGTATCCGCTGGTTCCGAACATCACTGTCAGCAACGGTGCCAGCAGTCGTGCGGCCGTGGCGTTGATCCACGGTGCCAGCAGGGCGACCGCCAGGACGAACAGGTAGAGCATGCCGAGCGCGGCACCGAGCGCCGCCTGCCCACCCGCGGCGACCGCCGCGAACGCCGAGGAACCCGCGGCGATCAGTGCGACGAGCCCACCGATCCATCGCGCGCGGCCGGCCGGCGCCGCTTCGGCCGCCGCCTCGCCGAGCGCCTCAGCCGGCTTGATGCCGCTGACCCGGCGCGCGGCGAGAAGCCCGGCGAGCACGGCAGACACCAGAATGATCATCACAGCGGTCGCCGCCGCGATCACGCCCGGTGACATCGGGAAGCCGGCGGGCAGGAAGCCCCGGCCGGTCAGTTCATCGGCCAGCCGATGCGCGGCTGCCAGGCCGGCGGGCACACCGATCACCGAGGCGACCAGTCCGACAAGCGCCGCCTCCATCATGATCATGCGACGTACCTGTCCCGGCGTGGCCGCGACGGCGCGAACCAGGGCCAGGTCACGACGCCGGTGCCGCACGCTGAGGCCGACGGTCGCCGCGACCACGAAGACGATGAGCAGAACCACATAGCCGCCGAACGACGCCCCGACCTGGACCAGCAGCCCGGCGGCAGCCTCGTCCGCCGACCGTTCCGCGCGCCCGCTGTCAGCTCGGCTCAGCACCCGGGCGTCTCCGGCGGCCTGTGCGATCTGGTCACCGACCCGGTCGAGGTCGACGCCGGGGGCGGTGATCACGCCGATGGCGCTGACGGCCCCACGATGCGGCGCGAGATCCGCGGCGTGAGCGTCGCTGAAGAACACCGCGGCACTCCCGGCACCCCGCGCCAGACCACTGATCCGGTACGTCCGCAGCGCTCCCCCGACGAGCAGTCGCACCTGCTCACCCACCCGTGCCGGCCCGGCGTCCTGCTCCGACGTCCGTCCGCCCGCCGGTTCCGCACCCAGGACGACTTCGTCGTGCAGGTTCGCATCCAGGACGACCCCGTCGTGCAGGTTCGCACCCAGGACGACTTCGTCGGCGTGGCTCGGCGCCCGGCCGTCGGTCAGCTCATACGGGGTTAGCACGGCACTGGCCCAGCCACGGCCGGCCAGCGCCATTCCGGTGGTGGTGTGCACCGGGATGCCGTCGTCGACCGCGACCGTCGTGACGCCCTCGACGGCCCGGATCCGTTCGGCCAGGTCGGCGGGCACGGTGCCGCCCTCGGGCAGCGCGACCGTGCTCCGGGTGATCTCGCCGTCGAACTGCCTGCTGGTGAACGTGGTGTCGGGCCGCGCCACGACGAGATCGGCGGCCGCATAGCGAACCGGCTCGGGGTGATACCTCAGGCCGGACTCGACGAGCACCCCCATCGCGGTGAGGATCAGAGCGCCCAGGGCCAGGGCCAGCAGGGTGGCGACGGACGACCCGGGGCGGTGGCGCAGCATGCGCATGGCCAGCGAGATCATCGGGTCACCACCCGGCTGCGGCCGAGAGCGGCCAGGTGCTCGGCGATCCGGTCGGCGCCGGGCTGCGGCATGTCGTGCACGATCCGCCCGTCGGCCAGCACCATGACCCGGTCCGCGTAGGAGGCCGCCACCGGGTCGTGCGTGACCATGACGACGGTCTGGCTGTGCTCGTCGACGATCCCGCGCAGCAGGAGAAGGACCTCGGCTGCCGTGTTCGTGTCGAGCGCGCCGGTCGGCTCGTCACAGAAGATCACCTCGGGCCGGGAGACGAGGGCACGGGCGATCGCGACCCGCTGCTGCTGGCCGCCGGAGAGGGCGGACGGCCGGTGCCGCAACCGCTGCGCCAGGCCGGTCCGCTCGACGATCTCCGCGATCCACGCCGGGTCGGGCCGGACGCCGGACAGGCGCAGCGGCAGCAGGATGTTCTCCTCGACGGTGAGTGCGCCGATCAGGTTGAACGCCTGGAAGACGAACCCGACCCGGCCACGGCGCAGCTCGGTCAGCCTGGTCTCGGAAAGCCGTGACAGCTCGGTCGCGCCGATCCACACGCTGCCGTCGGTGGGCCGGTCCAGGCCCGCCGCCACCTGTAGCAGCGTGCTCTTTCCGGACCCGGACGGTCCCATGATCGCGGTGAACGTGCCGCGATGGAACGTCGCGTCGACACGGGTGAGAGCGTGTACTGGCTCCCCGTCGGCCTGATATGTGCGGGTGAGCCCGGTGACGCGCACTGCGGGCTCGGTGTGGACGGACATTCGCTGGCCTCTCCGTGTGCTTTGCTGTTCGCGGAGAAGTCTGTTGTCTGCGGCAGCCACGGAGAATGAAGCGGCCTGCCCAACCCTGGTACAGCAGGCACTACTTCTCGAGGTAACGCAGCACGGCGGTCACCCTCCGATCGGCACTGTCGTCGGGGGCGAGCCCGAGTTTGGCGAAGATGCTGCGGATGTGCTTGTGGACGGCACCGTCGGTGACGAAGAGGCGTTCGGCGATCGCCGAGTTGCCGAGACCCTCGGCCATCAGGGCGAGCACCTCCCGTTCCCGGGCACTGAGGGATCCGAGCGTGTCGCCGGGCCGGGATCGGGCCAGCAGTTGGCCGACCACCTCCGGGTCGACGGCGGTCCCTCCACCGGCCACCCGGTGCAGGGCGCTGAGGAACTCCTCGACCCGGCCGACCCGCTCCTTGAGCAGGTAGCCGAGGCCGGCGGAGCCGTTCGCCAGCAGGTCGGTGGCGAAGGCCTGCTCCACGTACGCCGAGAGCACCAGCACGGCCAGACCGGGCTGCCGGCGACGGGCCTCGACCGCGGCGACGATGCCCTCGTCGGTGTGTGTCGGCGGCATCCGGACGTCGACGATCGCGACATCTGGCCGGTGCTCGTCGACGGCGGCCAGGAACGGACCCGGGGAGTCGGTGGTGGCGATGACGTCCAGGCCCTCGGCGCGCAACAGCAGGGCCAGGCCCTCGCGCAGCAGGGCGTCGTCCTCGGCGATCACGATCCGCACGGCAACTGCACCTCCAATATCGTCGGCCCGCCGGGCGGGCTGGAGATCAGAAAGCGGCCATCGTAGGCCTCGACCCGCCGTCGGATTCCGGCCAGCCCCGATCCGCCGCCCTCGTCGGCGCCGCCGGTCCCGTCGTCGGTGACCCGCAGACGCAGCCGGTCACCCTCGCGACGCAGGGTGACTCCGACCGCGGTCGCGCCGCTGTGCTTGACCACGTTGGTCAGGGCCTCGGCGACCACGAAGTAGGCGGTCGCCTCGACGGAGACGGCGCACCGGCCCGGCACGTCGACATCGATCTCGCACGGCACGGCGCAGGTGCCGGCCAGACCGGCCAGCGCCCCGGTCAGGCCACGATCGTCGAGCACCGGCGGCAGGATGCCGCGCACGACCGTCCGTAGCTCGGCGAGCGCCTGCTCGGTGGCCTCCTGCGCACGGTCGAGGATGTCGGCGACCGCATCCGGGTTGCGGGTCTGCGCGCGGCGGGCGGCCCCGATCAGCACGTTGAGAGCGACCAGCCGGTTCTGGGTGCCGTCGTGCAGGGAACGCTCGATGCGGCGCAGCTCGACAGCGTGCGCGTCGAGAGCCGCCGCGCGTGTCATGGTCAGCTCGGCCACCCGCCGGGACAGGTCGACGTCACCCCGGGGTGGGAGCAGCCGGCGGCCGGGAAGGGCCTGGAGCCGGGCGATCCCGGGGCCGAGGAGCACGGCGACGACGGCGAATCCGACGCCGACCAGGGCGACGCCCAGCGCGTCGGCGAGCCCGTCGACCCGCCACCAGACCATCCCGGGTGCGCCCAGCTCAGGGTCGATCGCCCAGAACCACAGCGGAAAGGTGCCGTCCTCGACCGCGTAGACCGGCAGACTGATGCCGATGGCGCCGAGCAGGAATCCGGCCGTGCCGTGCCAGGCCAGCCAGCCCAGCTCACGGCGGACTCCGGGGTCGCGCCACGCCTCGCGGACACCATCGGGCAGTGGTGGTGGACCGATCAGCGCGGGGCCCCAGCGGGTCAGCCGGGCGCGCTCACGGTCGGCGACCGCTCGGGCGACCCGGAACACCGTGGGAATCAGCAACAGGCCGATGCCGACCAGGCAGAACGCCGCCACGACGGCCGCCCAGATCAGAGCGCCGAGGGCGAGCAGCGCGGTGCCGAGGCCGCCGACGATGCGTTCCAGAGCATCGACGGCGGCGCGGAGCCTGCGCCAGTTCTCCTGTGACATGCGACGAACGATAGGCCGCCGGCCGGCGCGCGACAGTAGCGCAGGCTATACCTCCAAGAGTCGCCCTGGCGGGATGGCTGCGGCCCACCGCCGGCTCATAACGTGACCGGCATGGAAGAGACACGCACCTGGCTACGGCCGACGCTCTGGGCGCTGCTGATCGTGAGCCTCGCCGCCAACGGCATCACGTCCAGCCTCGGCGTCAACCTGTTCATCGCCGCCGGTTTCGGTCTGGCCGCGCTCGCGTGCGCCGCGGTCCTGGCCGTGCAGCACTACCGATCCCGCTGACCTGTTCGGCGGCCCCGGCCACCGGTTCGCCCGCCGGTGGAAGACGTGGGCGGCCGCGATCCCCGGAAGACCGAGAACGAGGAGGGCGATATGTGTAAAGCGTTGCGGCGGTCCGCGCGGCCCGCTTCAAACGGGGAGTCGCCCACCGGCCCGGGCCGCCGTCAGCCAGGTGAGGAACTCGCGCGGCCCGCCTCAGACCGGGAGTCGCCCACCCGCCCGGGCCGCCGTCAGCCAGGTGAGGAATTCGACGGGTGGGATCGGCTTCGAGATCAGATATCCCTGGATGGCGTGGCAGCCGTGACGGCGCAGGTAATCGAGTTCATCCTGCTCCTCGACGCCCTCGGCGACGACGGTGAGGTCCAGAGCACGGGCGAGTTGCAGCGCGGCGTCGGTGACGGCACGCCGGGTGCGGTCGGTGACGATGTGCCGCACGAAACTCTTGTCGATCTTGACCTCGTGGATCGGCAGGTGGGCGAGCCGTCCCAGCGACGAGTGACCGGTGCCGAAGTCGTCGATGGAGAGCTTCACGCCCAGGCCGTGCAGCGCGTCGAGGGTCCGCCGCGAGTTTGTCGGGTCGGCCATGATCGCGTTCTCGGTGATCTCCAGGGTCAAGGCCTCGGGGGGCATCCCGTGCCGGCGCAGAGCCTGCTCGATCTGGCCGGTCAGGGCCGAGTCGGTGAGCATGTCCGGCGACAGGTTCACCGCGACCGTGAGGGGGTGGCCGAGACCCCGCCAGGTCGCGCAGTCCGCGAGTGCGGTGTCGAGCACATGCCGGGTCAGCGGGCCGATCAGGCGGGCCTGCTCGGCGAGGGGGATGAACTCGTCGGGCGGCACCGGGCGGCCGTCGTGCTGCCAGCGCACCAGTGCCTCGGCACCGAGGACACGGCCGGTGGCCGGGTCGACCTTCGGCTGGTAGACGACGGTCAGCGTGCCGGCGTCGACGGCGACGCGCAGGCCGGCCATCAGGGCGAGGCGGCGAGCCGTGTCGTGGTCGTCCTCCGGACGGTAGACGCGGATACCGCAGCGGGAGTCCTTGGCGGCGTACATGGCGAGGTCGGCGCGGCGCAGCAGAAGGTCGGCGTCGGCGCCGTGCTCCGGGGCCACACAGACGCCGATGCTGACCTGCACGTCCAAGTCCAGGTCCCCGACGGGTGCCGGCATCTCGACGGTCCGGCGGACGTCCTCGGCGAGCGCGACGATCGCCTCCTGACTGGCGCCGTCCCGGATGATCAGCGCGAATTCGTCGCCGCCGAAGCGGGACACGGTGCCGTGCCGGCCGTACCGTTCCTCCAGCCGCCGGCCGATCTGGCGCAGCAGGTCGTCACCGGTGTCGTGGCCGAGGCCGTCGTTGACGTCCTTGAAGCGGTCCAGGTCGAGCAGCAGGACACCGACCGTCCCACCGTCGGCGACCGCGGCGTCGGTGGCCTCCTGCAGATCGGCGAGGTAACGCTGCCGGTTCGGCAGGTCGGTGAGGGGATCGTGCGCGGCGGTGTGCCGCAGCCGTTCGAGCAATCGCACCTCGGACAGCGCGCCACCGGCGTGCGACGCCATCGCCTGCAGCAGACGCAGGTGGTCGTCGGTGAAAGCGGGCGTGTCCGCCATGCACTCGGCGACGTAGAGCACGCCGGTCAGATCGCCGAGACGGACCGGTACGGCGATCGCATCGGGACGCAGCACCGGCGTGCCCGTGCGGGCAGGCTGCCACCACTCCTCGTCGCCGACCGCCTCCGAATCCGCACCGTCCGGGGCAGCGTCGTCAGCCGAGCCGCTGACATGCCCATTCACGCCGGGAGCGACGACATCGCGGTCGATGCCGGAACTGCCGGAGACCGGTCCGGCGCCGGACCCGGCGGATACGTGTTCGGCGACGCGAGCGTCGGAGACCGATTCGCCGCCCGCCCGAGGGCTTCGCAGAGCGGCGATGACGGGCTCGCCGTCAGCCCGGGGGTTTCCGGAAGCGGAGGTGACCGGCTCGCCGTCAGCCCGGAGGCTTCCGGGAGTGAAGGTGACGGGCTCATCCTCCGCCCGAGGGCTTCCGGAAGCGCAGGTGACCGGCTCGCCGTCAGCCCGAGGGCTTCCGGAAGCGGAGGTGACCGGCTCGTCGCCGGGTCGCCATACGCCAGGGGCAGTGGCGGTCGGTGTGCCGCCTGCGCTGCCCGCCCCGTGGCTGTCGAGGCGCTCGGTGACGGTGGCGAGATCGAACTGCTCGCGGCCGTGCAGACGGACGCGAACCAGACGACCGTCCTGCGGGACGATCAGGGCGGCCTCCTCGGCGCGGACCACGTCGCGCGCCTGGCCCAGTACCGTGCGGGCCACCTCGCCGGCATCGGTCAGCCCGTCCAGCGAACTGGTGAACCGGTAGAGGTCCTCGACCTGCTGGTGGGTGCGGGTCTGCTGGGCATACCGGTCGAAGACCCGGTAGGTGGCGAAGACGAGCACACCGAGCAGCAGCGCCGCCCAGATCTGCTGGCGGACCAGGAGCGCCGTCACCAGTGCGAGCGTGGTGGAGACCGCGACCAGCGGCATCTGCAGCAGCTCTTTGACGTCGGCGCTCAGCAGCCGCCGCCATTCCTGGCTGTCGTCGTGCAACGCGATGACCGCGCTGATCAACACGATCGACACCAGGTCGGCGACGAACGTGGCGGCGAACGCGGCCGCCCAGCCCCTCGGCCCGTACGGGTCGGCGGCACCGCCGAGCGCGTAGAAGACCACCGCGGCCATGGTGGCCTGCGTGAGGTACAGAGCCGTGTTGAAGACGAGCTTGCTGCCCCGCTGGCTTCGCAGCACGATCAGCCCGGCGAGCGCGCCGACGAGCCGGACCAGCACCAACAGCACGGGATGGATCATGAGCAGGCCGAGGACCAGCGGGATCTCACTCAGGCTCATCGTGTGCGCGCCCCGGCGGACCGGGAACTTGACGGTGAACCGCTCGGCCAAGGCGAAGAGCACCGCCAGGGTGCCGAGGAGCAGCAGCCCGGCGCCCTGCGGCGAGGGCGGCCCCAGGAGCCGCCACATCGCCGCCTGGACGACCACGACCACCAGTGTCAGCGCCGCCGAGAGGGCGAGGACACGTGCGCTGGGTGTGCGTACTCCCTCGCCTGCCATGTCTCTCCCCTCCCGGCTGTTCGTCCTCCCTGTCGGCTGTGTTCCGCCAGGCATGAGCGAACGTGTGCGGCAGCGACCGGATCAGGCCCAGCTTCGGCCCGCCCAGGAGCGTCCGGCCCAGGTGCCGTACGCCCAGGAGCGACCCGTCCAGGTGCCGCCGTTCCAGGATCGTCCGGCCCAGGAGTCGCCCGCCCAGGACCGCCCCGCCCAGGACCTGCCGGTCCAGGTCACGATCGCCCAGGTGCTCGACGCCCAGGAGGTGCCGGTGAAGGCCTGTCCGGACCACACCGAGCCGTTCCAGGTGCCACCCGTCCATGCCCTGCCGTTGCGGGCGGCGGTGACCCAGGTGAGCGGCACCCACGGCTTGCCGAAGATGTCTCGTTCACCGATGAGCTGGATACCGGTGACGCCGTCGACGAGGTGACTGGTGCCGCGGGACGCCTCCAGCGTTCCGAGCCCGGTCGCGGCCTGCCACGTCTGGGTGGCACCGAGCGGCGCGATCAGGGTGGCGGCCCCGGCGATGTCCAGCTGGCCAGCGCCCGAGCCGATCGGGTCGGGCTTGGCCAGCGGGTCCGCGGTCTTCATCAGCAGCTGTTTGACCTGATCCGGGGTGAGGCCCGGGCGCTGCTGCAGCAGCAGCGCCACCGATCCGGAGACCACGGCGGCGGCCTGCGAGGTGCCGCTGCCGCGGAACAGCCTGTCACCGACGCGCGCGGCCGGGTACTGGGTGTCGATGTACGAGCCGGGTACCCGCAGCGAGACCAGCGAGCGGCCGGCCGCGATCAGATCGGGGTGCCGGGCCGCCGTGCCCCGGTTGCTGAACGTGGCGATCGTGTCGTCGGTGCGGGCTTCGGTGCCGTTCGGGTCGGCGGCCCCGACCGCGAGGACGTACGGGTTGGCGGACGGCATGGTCATCCGGGCGGCGCCGTCGTTGCCGGCGCTCACGACCACGACGATGCCCTTCTTCCAGGCCGTCTCCACCGCGAACGACAACGGGTCGACCAGCGAGGGCTGGATCGAGTCGGTGCCGAACGACAGGTTGAGGACCCGGATGTTGAGGCCCGGGTCGTTACGGTGCGCGACCACCCAGTCGATGGCCGCGATGACCTGGGAGACGTCGACGGCACCGTCGTAGGCGGCGGTCTTCAGACTGATCAGGTGTGCGCCGGGGGCGACACCCTCGTAGCCGCCGGCCGGGTCGGATCCGGCGATGATGCCGGCCATATGAGTGCCATGGCCGTAGGTGTCGGTGTGCTGCAGGCCTGGTGTCTGCGATTCGAACGACAGGTCCGGGCCGTTGATCACCTTCCCGGGCTGGTTCAGCCCGGGAACCGGAGCGATCCCGGAGTCGATGAGCGCCACGCCGATACCCGTGCCGGTCAGCGACGCCGTGTCGACTGTTCCGTTTCTCACCTTGCCGCCGGCGGCTCCCCTCACCGCCGTGACGGCGGCGTTGACCCCGCCTATGTCGAGCCAGGCGCTACCGGCCAGTTCCCCCGTTGCTTCGGCCGCCTGCGCGGGTGCGGCGCCGAACGGTGTGGTCGCGAGCATTGCCGCCACCACACCGAATCCGGTTCGCCGAAGCCACCGTCTGGTCTCCACCATTTGCTCCCTCTTTCCCGTGACACGCGTTGGCGTGCATCGGCAGGGCGCCCAGCGAACTGAACTTTTCCCCGGCTCGTTTCAGGTCACAGCGTGAACAGGGACGGCGGACGGCGACGGGTGGAGGAGCGGCGAGGCGGCGGAAGGCAAGGCGGCGAGCGGACGGACGCAGGACGGAGGACGGGAGGCGAGGCGACGAGCGACGGGCGACGCCACGGAACGGCGCTGGGACGGCGCAAGGACGCATGCAAGAGAGAAGGCGGAGACAGCGAGGACGACCGGTGGGCGGCGGAAACGGGCACGCTAGTGGGGAGGGTGATCGCGGGCGTTGAGGCGGGCAGCCTGCCGGGTCAGGTGATCGCGCTCGGCGAGGTTGCCGGCTTGGCGGGCGGCTACGGCGTACAGCTGGGCTGCTTTGATCTGGTCGCCTGCCTTCTCGTGCAGGTAGGCCGCCGCCGCGGTGTGGCGGGGCAGGGTCGGGTCGAGTTCTGCCAGGGCCGCGAGGCCGGCGTGTGGGCCGTCGGCCTCGCCGACGGCGACCGCCCGGTTGAGCCGGACCACCGGGTTGTCGGTGAGGCGGGTGAGTTCGTCGTACCACTCGACGATCTGTACCCAGTCGGTCTCGGCGGCGGTCTGCGCGTCGGCGTGCAGCGCCGCGATGGCCGCCTGCGCCTGGAAGTCGCCGAGCCGGTCTCGGGAGAGCGCCATCTGGAGGATCGCGACGCCCTCGGTGATCATCGTGGTGTCCCAGCGGGTGCGGTCCTGTTCGGCGAGGGGGATGAGACTGCCGTCGGGGGCGGTGCGGGCCGTGCGGCGAGCGTGGTGCAGGAGCATGAGTGCGAGCAGGCCGGCGACTTCCGGGTGGTCGATGGCCGTGGCGAGCCGGCGGGTGAGCCGGATCGCCTCGGTGGCCAGGTCGACGTCGCCGGTGTAACCCTCGTTGAACACCAGGTAGAGCACGCGCAGTACGGTCGCGACGTCGCCGGGCTGGTCGAATCGCACCGCGGACACGGTGCGTTTCGCCCGGCTGATGCGCTGGGCCATGGTCGCTTCGGGGACCAGGTAGGCGTCGGCGATCTGCCGGGTGGTGAGCCCGCCGACAGCCCGCAGGGTGAGCGCGACCGCCGACGCCGGTGTCAGCGACGGGTGGGCGCACAGGAAGTACAGCTGGAGCGTGTCGTCGATGGGCGGTGCCGGGCCGGCCGGCGGTTCCTGGTCGACGATGTCCTCGCGCCGGCGCCGGGCGGCGTCGGCGCGGGCCGCGTCCAGGAACCGCCGCCACGCGACGGTGATGAGCCACCCCTTCGGATCCCGTGGCGGATCGCCCGGCCAGACCCGGATGGCTTCCACCAGGGCGTCCTGCACGGCGTCCTCGGCCGCCGCGAAGTCGGCTCCGCGGCGGACGAGGATGGCGAGCACCCCGGGCGTGAGTTCCCGAAGCCGGGCGTGGTCCAGACCCGAGAGCGCCTGACCCGGACCCGAGAGGGCCCGGCACGGACCGGGAGACGCCTGACCCGAACCGGGAGACGCCTGACCCGAACCGGGAGACGCCTGGTCCGGACCGGGAGACGCCTGGCCCGGACCCGGCGCGGCCTGGCCGGGAGGGCCGGGTGCGGGGTCGGTCACTCCGTGACCGTGGGCGGCATGTGGAGGAACGGGCGGAGTTCGAGCCACTCGTGGATCGGCAGCCCGCCGTGACCTGGTGCCGCCGACAGCTCCCCGGCGAGTTCGACGGCCCGCTGGTGGCTGTCCACGTCGATGATCATCCAGCCGGCGATGAGGTCCTTGGTCTCGGCGAACGGTCCGTCGGTGACCGGCGGACGGCCCTCGCCGTCGTAGCGGACCCAGGAGCCCTCGGGGGCGAGGGCGTCACCGCTGACGAACTCGCCGCTCTCCTCGAGTCGCGCCGCGAAGTCGTTCATGTACTTGATGTGGGCGGAGATCTCCTCCGGCGTCCACTTCTCCATCGGCACGTCGTTGACGGCCGACGGGGCGCCCCGGTAGTGCTTGAGCAGCAGGTACTTCGCCATGATGGGTGTCTCCTCGGCAATGGTGTGCGACCCATTCTGGTCGCGCTTCGTCCCGGGGACGGAGCCGCACCCGCGTTCTCGACATCAGTCCGGCAGGATTTCCCGGCGAATCCGTGATCCGGCGATTTCGAAGATTGCGATCACGGCCACGGAGACGCCCAGCTGTACGTACCACCGGCTCAGCGGCGTGTCCTGGAACCGGTCCAGTCGGAACACCACGTTGAGGACGGACACGACGGCCAGCCAGCTGATCTCGACGGTCCAGTCCTTCCAGGTCACCTTGTCGGTCATGGCGTTGATTCTGCTAAGCGGCGGCCTTCGGCGGATCTTGCTGTGGCTGGATCTCGGCATATACCTCAGGTGGTAGCCGGACCAGCAGCAGCGGGCTGAACAGGATCAGCACCCCGGCGGTGACCAGCGCGATCCGTGGGCTGGTGAGGTCGGCGAGAACCCCGGCGAGTGCGCTGAGCACGGCGATGGCCATCCCGCCGCTGATCGACCAGGCGGTCAGGGTGCGGGCCAGCAGTGGGGCGGGCGTGTGTTCGAGGCGGTAGGTGGCGAGGACCGGGCCGTACAGGCTCATGCAGATGATGATCGCCATTTCGAGCACGATCACGGTGCCGAGGCCGACCATTCCGGGCTGCACGAACGCGAGCCCGGCCAGCCACACGACACGCAGCGTGCCGACGACCCGGAGGACCCACGGCCGTCCGCGGGCGGCGACGACGCGGCGGGCCAGGCGGGAGCCGATCAGGCCGCCGAGGCAGGGTACGGCGAACGCGAGCCCGTACTGCCAGGGCGGGAATCCGAGTTCACCGAGCATGAGGACGGCCAGCAGTGGTTCGGTGGCCATGATCAGCCCGTTGACGACCAGGTTGTTGAGGAACAGCGCCCGCAGTCCGGGGTGGCCGAGCAGGTGCCGCCACCCGTCGACGAGTTCACGGCCGCGCGGCGACGGTGCCCGCGGTGCCGGGGCCGCCTCGCGACCGCGGATGCCGGTGAGGAACAGCGCCGACAGCAGGTAGCTGACGGCGTCGGCGATCACGGTGATGACCGGCCCGAACAGTCCGATCGCGGCTCCGCCGAGCGGCGGCCCGACGGCGATGGAACTCCAGTTGGTCGACTCGAACCGGGAGTTCGCCACCAGCAGGTCGCCGGGTGGCACGAGTGCCTTGAGGTGGGCACCGGCCGCGGCGTTGAACGCGATCCTGGCGGCGGCGACGACGGCCGACACGATCAGCAGCTGGACGAACGTGAGCATCTCGAACGCGTACGCGACGGGGATCGTCAGCAGCACCGCGAACCGTACGAGGTCCATCGTGATCATGACGGGCCGTTTGCGCCGGAACTCCATCCACGGGCCGAGCGGCACCGCGATCAGCGCGCCGACGGCGGGCCCGATCGCCGCGAGTGCCGACACCTGCGCGGCCCCGGTGTGCAGGACCGTCACGGCGATCAGCGGTAGTGCTCCGAAGGCCAGCCCCGATCCGTAGGCACTGACCGCGTACGACGCCCACAACCACCGGAACCCCTGCGCCACCCGAGCAGGCTACCGGCCGCCGAACGCCACTTTGGTGAGCAGCCCGGTGAGGGTTTTGCGTTCGTCGTCGGTGAGGCCCGCGAAGCTGGTGTCACCCGCGGCGCGGACCTCGGTGAGTGCCTGTTCCAGCAGTTCACGCCCGGCCGGGGTGGCCACGATGATCCGGGAGCGGCGGTCGCGGTCGTCCGGTCGCCGCTCGACGAGCCCGCGTCCCTGGAGGTCGTCGATGAGGGCGACCACCTGGCTGGGGTCGAGCCCGAGGAACTCGCTGAGTTCGCGCTGCGACGGCCCGAAGCCCTGGCCGGCCAGCCACAGCACGGACAGGGAGCGGACCTTGAGCTGGAACGGTGCGAGCCGCGCGTTGGCCACAACGCTGGTGACCGCTCTCGCCCGGGCCAGCAGGAACGCCGGGTCGGCCGCGAGGTCCGAGCCGAGCAGGCGGTGGAGGGGCTCGGTCATGGTGCGGAGCCTATCCGAGTCACGCAGGAGAGTTGAGAACTTCAATCATTGACTTTCTCAACTATTTGGGTCCACGATGGCCCGAGACCCCTCCCATCGAGGCAGGCCAATATGGATCTTGCAGCGAAAGAAACCGGTGAGGTACGCCGGGTCGTCCTCTCCAGCTACCTCGGAAGCACCATCGAGTTCTACGACTTCCTGCTGTACGGCACCGCCGCCGCCCTGGTCTTCCCGGCCGTCTTCTTCTCCGGCCTGGATCCGCTGACGTCGGTGCTGTTCTCGTTCGGTACGTTCGCCGCCGGCTATCTGGCCCGTCCGGTCGGCGGCATCCTGTTCGGCCACTTCGGTGACCGGATCGGCCGCAAGCGGATGCTGGTCGTCACGATGTTCCTGATGGGCGTCGCGTCGTTCCTGATCGGGCTGATCCCGAGCGCCGCCGTCATCGGCGGCTGGGCCGCGGTCCTGCTGATCACCCTGCGTGTCGTGCAGGGCCTCGCGGTCGGCGGCGAGTGGGGCGGGGCCGCGCTGATGGCCCTGGAACACTCCGGCGGCCGCAGCCGCGGTCTGGCGGCGTCGTTCGTCAACGCCGGGGCGCCCAGCGGCGCGGTGCTCGGCAGCCTGATGCTGGGCCTGTTCTCGCTGCTGCCGCAGGAGCAGTTCCTGTCCTGGGGCTGGCGGATCCCGTTCCTGCTGTCGGCGGTCCTGCTGGTGATCGGCCTGTGGGTGCGCAGCACGGTGTCGGAGAGCCCGATCTTCCTCCAGGCGCTCGCCGACGCCACCCGCCGGCCCCCGGCCCTGCCGATCCTGTCGGTGCTGCGCCGTCCCCGCGCGCTGATCCTGACCGCGCTCGGCGCGGGCGCGGCGTTCGCGTTCCAGGTCGGGATGGCCACGTTCGCGCAGACCTACGCCGTCGCCCACGGCACGGCCCGCCCATCGGTGCTGCCCGGCTTCTCCGCCGCCTCGTTCCTGGCGATCTTCGCGGTGATCGGCGCCGGCTGGCTCTCCGACCGCTTCGGCCGCCGCCCGGTCCTGCTCGCCGGCGCGATCGGCTGGGGGCTGCTGGCGTTCCCGCTGTTCGCCCTCTGGGGATCCGGCAACGGGTTGCTGGTCTTCACCGGCTTCGCGGTGGGTCTCGGTCTGCAATCGCTGATGTACGGCCCACTCGGCGCCTTCATCTCCGAGCAGTTCGGCACCGGCGCCCGCTACACCGGGGCATCGCTGGGCTACCAGCTGGCCACCCTGCTCGGCGGCGGCTTCACCCCGGCCGTCCTGGCCTCGCTCTACGCCGGCACCGGCGGCACGAGCATCACCCCGGTGGCCTCCTACCTGATCGCGGCGGCCGTCGTCAGCACCGTCGCCGTCCTGCTGATCCGCGAGGGCCGCCGCCACGACCTCGCGACCGTCACCCACTGATCTGATCCCCTCCCCCGTTCGGAGAATGCGATGAAACGCCTGCTCCTGACCCTGGTCCTGACCGCCGCCACGGTGGCCGGGATCCCGTCGGCCGCGTCCGCGGCACCACCGCCCGGCGAATACCACGGCACCCTGGCGAACGGTGCGACGTGGCTCGGCCACATCCCCGCGCACTGGAACGGCACGGTCCTGCTCTTCGCCCACGGGTTCGGCCCGCTGCGCCCGCAGGACGCGCCCAACGATCAGACCCGGGAGATCCTTCTCGCCGAGGGGTACGCCACCGTCGGCTCCTCCTACTCCGGGCCGACCATGTGGGCTCTGGAGACGGCGGTCGACGACCAGTTCGCGGCACTGGACGCGTTCACCGGTGTGCTCGGCGCGCAGCCACGGCGCACGATCGCCGTCGGCCGGTCGATGGGCGGGCTGGTCAGCGCGCGGCAGGCCCACGGGCCGCGCGGTGCGATCGACGGGGTGCTCTCGACCTGCGGCATCGTCGCGGGCGGCCTCAATCTGAACAACTACCAACTGGACGGCCTGCACGCGATCACGGCATTGCTGGCCTCCGGCCGTACCATCCCTGTTGTCCGTTATGAATCACCGGAACAGGCCGCGCAGGCCGCGACCGACGTCATCGCCGCCGTGACCGCCGCCCAGGCGACGCCGCAGGGCCGGGCCCGGATCGCGCTGGCCGCCGCGTTGTTCAACGTGTCCGGCGGAGCCGGGACGCCGGCCGCCCAGCAGGAGCGGCAGTTCCAGCAGCTGGTGGCCGGTGGCGCGCTCCAGCGGTATGTGACCGGACGGCAGCAGATCGAGCTGTCGGCGGGCGGCAACAGCGCCTGGAACCGGGGCGTCGACTACCGGGCGCTGCTCGCGGGCAGCACCCGGTCGGGGCAGGTGCGGGCGCTGTACCGGGACGCCGGCCTGGACCTGCGCGCCGACCTGAACCGACTGACCGCCACCGCCGACATCACCGCCGACCCGTGGGCCGTCGCCGATCTGCGCAGGTCCTCGATGCCGAACGGTGCCCTGCGGGTGCCGCACCTGACGATCCACACCCTGGTCGACGAGCTGGTGCCGGCCGAGCACAGCGAGTGGTACGAGGAACACGCGCAACAGCGCGGTGATCTGCTGCGTGGTCTGTACGTGGACGCCGCCGGCCACTGCACGTTCCGGGTCAGCGAGGATCTGGCCGCCCTGCACGTGCTCGAACACCGCCTCGATCACGGCCGGTGGCCGAACGACCCGGCCGCGTTCGGCGCCGGTTACCCGGGTGGAGCGCCGAGGTTCACCCGGGCGGAGCCGGGCCGGCTGGTCGGCGGGCTCGGCGAGCCGGGCCGGGGCAGCAGCGCCGTGAGGCCGATCGCAGCGCAGACCAGCAGGACACTGCCGACGATGTCGAGAACGTAGTGGTTCCCGGTGGCGATCACGTCGGCCACCATGAGCAGCGGGAAGATCCACGCCAGCGGCGCCAGGCGTGGGCGGGTGGGCCGGAGGGCGGTCCACACCGCGTACGCGCACCACAGTGACCAGCCCACGTGCATGCTCGGCATCGCCGTCCAGCCACCCGCGCGGGACGCGTCACCGAGGGTGCCGTAGAGCGCGACGATGTCGGCCGTCCCGGGCAGCGCGAACCGGGGCGGCGACATCGGGACCGCCCAGTAGACCGGCAGCACCAGCACCATCATCGCGATCATGGTGCGGCGCACCCGCCGGTAGACGCCGGTGTCACGCCGGAACGCCCACACCAGCACACCGACGATCACCAGGTAGTAGGCGCGGTAGAACCAGGCCGCCACGTGAGCGAGCGGGACGTGGGCGGCCAGCCACTGATTGACCGGCAGCGTGATGTCCAGATGCAGGGTCCGCTCGATCGACTGCAGGGTCAGTGCGTTGCCGGTGGCCGCCGCATGATCGCGGCCCATCAGGCTGTGTAGCCACGTGAACACCACGAACCAGGCCAGCAGGCCGGCCACCTCGGCGATCTTCCGGCGCCGCGACATCAGTCGAGGTGCCGGCGGGGGACGGTGTCGAACACGGCGCGGCGGGCTTCGGGCACGCCTCACCATAGACGAGCCATCGACGGGCTTGATGGGCGAGCAAAAGCGTAACCAATGGGTTACGCTTCCCGGGTGGACGAGGTGGCGGGCGCGATCGCTGATCCGGTGCGGCGGGAGATCCTGCTGATGCTGCGCGACGAGCCGCTGTCGGCCGGGCAGATCGCCGGGCGGTTCGCGATCAGCCGGCCCGCGGTCAGCCGGCACCTGCGGGTGCTGCGTGACGCCGGGCTGGTGCGCGACACCGCCGACGGTCGCCGCCGCGTCTACACACTGGTCACCGGGCCTCTCGACGAGCTGGCCGGCTGGCTGGGGCGGCTGAGCCGGCCGTCCGGCTGGCAGCACCGGTTCGACGCCCTGGAGACCGAGGTCCACCGCACCCGGCGGGAGCGGCGCCATGCCGCGCCCACCACAGCCGCAGAGGAGATCGCGTGAGCCCGACACCGACCGGACGCCTGTTCGGCGACGACCTGGTCCTGACCCGTACGTTCCGTGCGCCGATCGACGACGTGTGGGCGAGCCTGACCGAGCCGGAGCGTACGGCCCGCTGGTTCGGCCCGTGGAAGGGTGACGCCGCGCCGGGCCACGCCGTCCAGGTGCAGATGTCACTGGAGGACGGCGCGCCGTGGACGGACATGACGATCGAGGCGTGTGAGCCGCCGCGCCGGCTGGCGCTGTCGTCGGTCGACGACTACGGCTCGTGGGATCTGGATCTGACCCTGACCGAGAGCGACGGGGTCACCGAGCTGCGGTTCACCCAGCACCTGACCGGCACGGAGAACGTCGGCGAGGTGGGCCCCGGCTGGGAGTACTACCTCGATGCGCTGGTCGCGTCCCGCGAGGGCCGCCCGCTGCCGGAATTCGACGACTACTTCCCCGCACAGCGGGAGTACTTCGACGCTCAGCGGGAGACGAAATCGGGCGATTGAGGCGGCGATTCATGGGCACCCGGCCGGGATGACGATCACCGAGGCTCCGCTCGTTCAGCTCGGCCGGATGCTGGCCGCCGACGGCTATCTGTTCACCACGACCACGCCGGCCACCCACGAACGGGTGAACCGCCGGCCCGGCAACAAACAGGCGCGCGGCGTCCGCGACGTCTTCGGCTGGAGCCGGCCGTTCGGTCCCGGGGTGCTGCCCGAACCCATGGTGGCGCTGATGGACGCCGCCGGTGTGCTGGAGCGCAACGGTGACTCGTGGCGCAGCACGGTCCGGTTCTCGTCGTTCGACGGTGAACTGTTCGTGCATTCGGCGTACCCGACGACCGATCCGGACTCGGTGTTCTTCGGGCCGGACACGTACCGGATGGTCAATGCCGCGATCGCGGCCGTCGAGGCGCGGGACCGGCCGGTGCGGCGGGCGGTGGACATCGGCTGCGGCACCGGCGCGGGCGCGATCGCCGTGGCGAAACGGGCACCCGGTGCCGAGGTGGCGGGCGTCGACATCAACCCGGCGGCGCTGCGGTTCACCGAGGTCAACGCCGCGCTGGCGGGCACACCGGGGGTCCGCCCGTGCCACAGCGACCTGCTCACCGGTGTGGACGGTGACTTCGACCTGATCATCTCGAATCCGCCGTTCATGATCGATCCGGCCGGGCGGGCCTACCGGGACGGCGGCCCGCAGGGCCACGACCTGCCACTGGCGATCCTCGACGCGGCGGCCGGGCGGCTCGCCGAGCACGGCACGCTGGTGCTGTTCTCCGGCACCGGCATCATCGACGGCCGCGACCCGTTCCTCGACGAGGCCGCCGAACGTCTGGCGGATTCCGGGCTCGCCTGGTCCTATCGGGAGGTGGATCCGGATGTGTACGGCGAGGAACTGGACGGGCCGGCGTACACGCACGCCGACCGGATCGCTCTGGTGGTCCTGACCGCGAACCGGGGGCGCCGGTGACGTCGTCGGCGGTGGCCGCGGCCCGCGCGGTCGACACGTCGCGGCTCACCGTCGGGGTCGAGGAGGAGTTCCTGCTGCTCGATCCCGCGACCATGGCGAACACGCACGCCGCCACGGCGGTGGTGGAGGCGCTTCCCGCGGACGTCCGGGCGCAGAGCCGGATGGAGTTCCGGCACAGCATGATCGAGATGGTGACGCCGGTCTGCGCGAGCCTCGACGAGGCCGGCGAGCACCTGCGCCGGCACCGCCGTGCCGCCGCCGAGGCCGCCCGGACGGCAGGGGCCCGCCTGGTCGCGGTCGCGGCGACCCCGGTCGGTGAGCCGGAGCGGACCGTCACCGGCAACCCGCGGTACAAGGCGATCGCCGAACACTACGGTCCCATCGTCGACGATCCGGCGGTCTGCGGCTGTCACGTGCACGTCGGGGTGCCCGACCGGGAGCTGGCCGTTCAGGTCTGCAATCAGCTGCGGCCCTGGCTGCCGGTAGTGCAGGCGCTGGCGGTCAACTCACCGGTGTACGCGGGCGCCGACACCGCACATGCCAGCTGGAGGGCGATGCAACTGGACCGGTGGCCGGGGCTGGGCCCGTCGCCGTGGCTGGCCTCGGCCGAGGACCTGGACCGGACGGTGGCCCTGGCGGTCGCGTCCGGGATGATGCTCGACGACAGCCTGATCCTCTGGCACGCCCGCCCGTCGTCGGCCTATCCGACCGTCGAGGTGCGGGTCGCCGACGTCTGCCCCACCACCGCCGACACGGTGCTGCTGACCGGTCTGGTGCGGGCCCTGGTGGCCACCGCCATCGACGACGTCGCCGCCGGGCGCTTCGCGCCGCCGATCCCGGACCATACGGTGCGTGCGGCCCACTGGAACGCCGCGCACCAGGGCCTCAGCGCCACCCTTCTGGACGTACGGCGGGAGCGCGCCCGCCCGGCCTGGGACCTGATCGCCGACCTGACCGCGGCGATCGGCCCCGCCCTGGAGCGCAGTGGTGACCGGCACACGATCGAGGCGGGGCTGGCCCGGCTGCGCGCGGAGGGCACCGGCGCGGACCGGCAGCGCCGGCTCCTCGCCGATAGCGGAGACCTGCTGTCGATGCTGGGTGTGCTGTCCCGGCAGTCGGTGGACGGCTGAACGTTTCGGAAGATCGACGGCGGGCATCCCGCCCGGCATGACTGACGTGGTGGTGTACGAGAACGGCCCGCTGCTGCTACGCGGCGACTTCACCCTGCGCACCCCGGACGGTGAGGAGATCGATCCGGGGCGGTCGACGGTCGCGCTGTGCCGCTGCGGGAAGTCGGCGATCAAGCCGTTCTGCGACGGCACCCACAAAGCGGCCCGGTTCCGGGCGGGGGCCGGCCGGGAGACGCCGGCCCCTCGCTCAGGCGAACCCGAGTAGCGAGCTCTCGCCCCGCTCCCACGCGGCCAGGACGCCGGTGGCCCACATCGCGTCCAGTGCGAGCGCGCAGCGGGCGCCGAACAGCACGTCGGCGGCCCGTTCCGGCTCGGTGGCGCAGAACACCCCGCACATGTCGTGGGCGGCGACCTGCTCGTGCACCGCGTCCGCCTCGACGTGCTCGTCGTAGAACCGGGTCGCGGCGGCGTCCCCGCCGAGGCGGCGCAGGCCGTTGCCGTACGCCCGGTTGGGTCCGGTCGACGTCATCTCGTAGGCGGCCAGGTGCCCGAGCAGCGAGCCGCGCCGGCGGCGGTGCAGGGCGAACAGCGACATCAGGTTGTTCGTGGCCAGGGTCAGCGCGGGCACGACGTCGACGTACGCGCCGTACGTGGTGTCCAGGCCCAGCGCCGTCATGGTGTTCTTGAACAGTTCCTGGTGCATGTGCGGGGTGCGACCGTTGCCGTACTCGTCGATCTGGATCTCGATGAGTGCCGCCTTGGCGGCCCCGGCGAGCCGCGGGACGGCGAAGGTGTGCGGGTCCGCCTCGCGCAGCTGGTAGACCGAGCGGTGCGCCGCGAACTCCCGGAACTGTTCGAGGGTGGCGCGGCCGCGCAGATATCCCGACAGCGACGGCCCGTCGTCGTCCTCGGTCATCGCCACCAGTGTCCGGGCGATCTCCGTGGCGGTCGGATCCGCGGGCACCTCGTCACGGTAGGGCGCGGCGAGCGCCCGCAACGCCGTCTCGAACCGGGTCTCGGCGTCCGTGCGCAGCCGGATCAGGCTGGGCTCCCACTCCCAGGCGTCGTCGACGCCGTCCCATCCGCGGTAGGCCAGCTCGTACATCACGAACAGGCTGAGCTGAAGATCCTCGTCACGCAGGGCCGCGGTGGGGTCCTGGTCGCCGGTCGCGAACCGGATGGGGGCGAGGTCGTGCGGCGCGTGGGTGAGCGCGGTGAGCAGTGCGGCTGAGGCGGGGCCGCGGGCGGAGGGCGGTTTCATGCGCCGGAGAATGCCCCGGCGCGGCACGGATATGCGCCGGGTCACTGCCGAAGACGCACAGGTCCGGCGCCCGGGTGCCGACTGGTTGCACATGACGACCGGCAGGATCTGGGTTTTTCTCGGCGGGGCGACGTCCGCAGTCACCGGGCTGGTGATGACGTACGGCACGACGGTGGGCGACGTGCTGTACATGATCACCTACGTGACGATGTGCGTGATGGCGTGGATGGCCGTGGCCCGGATCGGAGCCGGGCCGGACCGCCGCCCGTGGGCGCTGGTCGCCACCGCGCAGGTGCTGTGGCTGACCGGTGACGCCATCGAACTCGCCTACTTCTACCTGGCCGCGGCGGTGCCCCCGGTGGGTCTGGCCGACGCGTTCTGGCTGGCCGGATACCCCCTGCTGGCGGTGGCCCTGACGATGATGGCCCGGCGCCGGGCGCCACGTCAGCTGCGCAGTGCCGTGCTCGACGGCCTCACCCTGACGGTGGCCGCCGGCCTGGCCAGCTGGCAGTTCCTGATCCTGCCGGTGCTCGGCACCGGGTTCAGCCTGGCCGAGTCGATCGTGCCGCCGCTCTACCCGATCGCCGACGTGGCGCTGCTCGCCGGTGTGCTGTTCATCGCCCTGTCCCCCGGTGGCCGTGGCACCCCGACCCGTCTGCTGCTCGGCGCCGTCGGGCTGTACCTGACGATCGACATCTCCTACAACGTGCTGCCGCTGTTCCTCGAGTACGACGTCGTGGCCCGGATCGGCCCGCTTATCATGCTGGGCAACGCGCTGCTCATCGCGGCCTGCCTGCACCCGGACCGGGCCGAGCTGACCCGTCCGGGCCAGCGGGTGAACGTGCTGCACCCGTCGCGGGTGCTCTTCCTCGGCCTGGCGTTCCTGACCGCGCCGACGCTGAGCCTGCTCCAGTCGGGCGTCGACCGGAACTCGGTCATCGCCCTGGCCGCCACCGCGCTGAGCACCGCGTTCGTGCTGACCCGGTTCACCATCGCGGTCCGTGAGCAGGAGCGGGCCCAGGCCCAGCTCGCCCACCAGGCCCGCCACGACCCGCTGACCGGGCTCGCCAACCGCAGCGTGCTCAGCGACGAACTGGAGCGCCCCGGCCCGGTCGCGGTGCTCTACCTGGACCTGGACGGGTTCAAGGAGGTCAACGACACGCACGGCCACGAGGCCGGCGACCTGGTGCTGTCGACCGTCGCCGGGCGCCTGTCCGCGGCGGTGCGGGCCACCGACCTGGTGGTCCGCCTCGGTGGCGACGAGTTCGTGCTGCTCTGCCCCGGCCTGCCGCAGGCCGAGGCGATCGGGCTGGCCGAGCGGGTCCTCGCCGACGTGGCCCAGCCGATCACGTTCCGCGGGACGGTCCTGGACATCGGCGCGAGCATCGGCATCGCCGCGGACGCGCCGGACCGCGACGTGCTGCGCAGCGCTGACATGGCCATGTACGAGGCGAAGAAGCAGGGTCGTGGCCGCTGGGTGCTTGCTGCCTAGGCGACGCCCATCGTATGCGTCTGATCACTGACAGTACGTATCCGGTGGGCGCTCGCCGTCTCTGGAAGCTGAGCCCGATCCACCCGCCCGTGAAGGAGCGATCATGGCCGCGACCCGGGCGGACCTGCTGGAGGTCCGCCACCACGACGACCGCGTCAGCCGGTACGAGCAGGTCACCTACTGCGTCTGGGTGGGTGGGGTGACCATCTACCGCGACGGCGCCGAGATAGCCCGGCACGACGACGTCCTCGGTGCGATGGCCCTGAAGCGGGCCGCCGGGAGCCACTGAGCCGGCCGGGCCGGCAGCGCCCGGAGAAGGTCTCCTTCAGGCCAGCAGCGCCTGGAGACGGGCGAGCACCGCGTTCTGGATCTCCTTGAACGTGCGGCGCTCGCCCTCGGCGACCCACAGCGCGAACGACGTGCGGAAGACGGTCACGCCGGTCTCGGCGGCGAGGGCCGCGCTGGCCGCGTCGACACCGCGGGCGGTCAGCGCCCGGGTCAGCGCCACCGCCAGCGACGACATCTTGAGCAGCTCGCGCTCCTGCAACGCGTGGTTGGCCGCGATCACCGACTGGCGGGCGCGCGACCAGGGCCGGCGCTCCTCGGGAAAGAGGCCGGCCGCGCCGTCGAGGGCTCCCACGATCAAGGTCATCGGATCGTCGGCCTGATCCGGCAGGCCACCGAGGAACACCCGCTCGAACTCGTCGCCGTCGACGAAGAGCACCTCACGCTTGTCGGCGAAGTGGCGGAAGAAGGTGCGCTCGGTCAGGTCGGCGGCCGCCGCGATCTCGGCGACGGTCGTCCCGTCATAGCCCTGGGTGAGAAAGAGGCCGAGTGCCGCATCCCTGAGGCGCTCGGAAGCGCCGCCCTGCCATCTCCCCATGGCCCCCATCATAGTGATGTCAGAAGCTGACATCACGGTGTAGTGTCATGTCAGTTACTGACATCACCTGCGTCACTGGAGGAGGCACGCCATGCGCGTGTTCGTCACCGGAGCCACCGGATGGATCGGCTCACACACCGTCGACGAGTTGCTGACCGCCGGCCACCAGGTCGTCGGGCTCGCCCGCACCGCCGCCGCCGAGGCGGCACTGCGGGTCAAGGGCGCGGATTCGCTGCGTGGCGACCTCGACGACCCGGGCGCGCTGCACCGCGGCGCCGAGCACGCCGATGCCGTCGTCCACCTGGCCAACAAACACGACTGGGCGAATCCGGCCGAGTCCAACCGGGCCGAACGGGCCGCCGTGGAGACTCTCGCCGAGGCGCTCACCGGCTCGGACCGGCCGTTCGTTTTCGCCTCCGGTCTCGCCGCGCCGGCGCTGGGCCGCCCGTTGACCGAAAGTGATCCGTCCCCGTTCAGTGGCCCGGACGCACCGCGCGGCGGCGCCGAGAATCTCGCCTTCGAGTACGCCGAACGCGGTGTCCGTGCCATCGCCGCGCGATTCGCCCCCACCGTGCACGGCGCCGGCGACCACGGTTTCATCGCCCTGCTGGTCGCCGCCGCCCGCCGCACCGGCATCTCCGGCCACGTCGGTGCCGGCACCTCGGCGTGGTCCGCGGTGCACGTGCACGACGCGGTTCGCCTGGTCCGGCTCGGTCTGGAGCGCGCACCGGCCGGCACCCGTCTGCACGCGGTGGCGGAGGAGGCGGTGAGCACCCGGGACATCGCCGAGTCCATCGGCCGCTACCTGAACGTGCCGGTCAAGCCGGTCGCCCCGGAGGACGCGGTGGAGCACTTCGGTTTCCTCGGCCGCTTCTTCGCGCTGGACATGTCCGCGTCGAGCGCCGTCACCCGGGCGGCCTTCGGCTGGGAACCGGCCGGCCCCACCCTGGCCGAGGACCTGGCCGCCGGCGCCTACGCCCACGCCGGGATCGCCGGACCCCGGTAGACGCCCGGGCCGGGGAGCCGCTCAGGTGGTCAGGGTGCCGACTTCCCCGACCTCGGTACCGGTGACGGGACACACCCAGACCGCCCGGCCCGCCTGCTCCACCGCCGCCAGCGGGTGCCGGTCGGGGTGCTCCGGGCAGGGTGGCCAACTGGTGGAGCGCTCCAGGGCACACAACGCCTCCACGGCCCAGTCCTGGACCTGCTCGGCGAGGGCGGCGACCTGGGCGGAGAAGGGCGACCCGAGGTGGATGAACACCCCGGTACCCGAGCCGTCGGCCTCGTAGAGGATCGCGCTGGCGGTCCGTTCGTAGTCCTGCCACGGCTCGTCCCGGACCTCGGGCAGGACGCCGGCCGGGCCCGCGAGGTCCTTCAGGATCGGCTGCAATGCCGCCACCAGCTCAGGGTCCATGACCGTGAGTCTGGCAAGTGACTCCCCGTCCCGCAGGCCACTCCCGCCATCACCGGCGGAAGCCCGGGCCGGCCCACCCACCGGGTCCCCCGATCCGGGGGTCGGCCGGCCCCGGCGCACCCGCTGTGCGACAGCCCGCGCATCGACGCTCGCAACATCGACGGTCGGCGAATCGCGAGGAGTCACATGCTGCTGCTGAGCGCGGTGCTGGGAATGGTGCTGCTGGTGGCCCTGGTCACGCCCGGTCCCGGCAACCGGGCCGGCCGGCGGTACCCGTGGGCCGGGTTCGGGGCGCCGTTCGCGGTGCTGGGCGGGTCGCTGCTGACGCCGCTACCGATCGTGCCGCTGCTGGCCGGCGCCCGGCCGTGGCAGTGGGCACTCGCCGCGACCGGGCCGGTCGCCGCGTACGCGATGGCCCGCCGGGTCAGCCCGCCCTGGTGGCGGCCCTGGCACGGCTGGATCGCGGGCCGGGCCGCGCTGCTGCTGTTCCTGGTGGCGGGCACGGAACTGACCCTGGTCGACCGGTCCGTGCCGGCGACCGGGCAGGCGGCCCTGATCTGGATCGTGTCGCTCATCGTGACGGCCGGCTATCTCGCCTGCTGGCGAGTGGTGGACACCGGCTACTGGCCGCTGCTGCTCATCCGCGACGGCGCGGTCCTGCTGGCCATGGCCGGTGCGGGCGCCTGGTGGCAGCGGCGCTCCGGCCTGGACGGGCCGGCCACCACCCTGCTGGTCGCCGCCGTCGCCGCGGTCGGCGTCTCGGCGCTGCTCGCCGGGATGTGGCGGCTGGTGCGCTGGCTGCGGCACGGCCCGCCGTCCTGGCCGCGGCCGCCCGGTCCGGCCACCTGGCCGCCCCAGCCCGGCCAGGTGTGGAACGCGACGGTCGACCGCGAGGACCGGCCCGTCGTCGTGTGGGAACTCAAACGGCACTGCGCCTACGTGCTGGCGGTGACCTCGAGCGACGGGGTACGCGAGCACATGCGGCTGCCGCTCGCCGAATGGCACCGGGTGCTCAGCGACGACGCCTGGCTGTCACTGCAGATCACGGCGGTGCCGTACACCGATTTCCGCAGCGTGCGCGGCCGGTGCCCGGACCGGTTCTGGGAGCGCATGGGCCGCCGCACCGTCGGCGCGCCGGCCGCCCTCAAGGCGCCCACCCTACGGTCGGCGGCGAACCTGCCGTGACCTCGGCGCGCGGCTCAGTCGGCGCGCGGCTCAATCGGCGCGCGGCTCAATCGGCGCGCGGCTCAGTCGGCCACCGCGGTGAAGCCGCTCACCTTCTCCAGTCGCAGCCGGACCAGCAGCTCGCCCTCGACGCCGTTGCGGGCGCCGTAGCTGTCGGCCAGGTCCGGGCCCATGTAACGCTCGGCGATCCGGGTCGCCCAGGCGCGCACGTCGGCCAGGTCGGTGGAGAGGGTCACCGGGCCACGGACGGTCACGTACGCGTACGGCGCCGCCTCCTCGTCGACGCAGAGCGCGGCCCGGCCCTCGCGCGCCAGGGCACGGCCCTTCACCGTGTCCGCGCCGGTGTTGAAGAGCAGGTCGTCGCCGTCGAGCACGAACCAGACCGGAACCACATGCGGGGACCCGTCCACGCGTACCGTCGCCAGCTTTCCGGTCCGCGTGCCCGCCGAGAGGAAGTCGCGGATCTCGGCCGTCGTCATCGCTTTCGCCATACCGGCATTCTGCCGCCGATCACCCCGCCGGAGGCACCGGGGCGCCCGCGCCGCCGGGTTCCGGCGCATACACCGCCCGGCCCGGGGTAGTCACGCGCTGTCCGGAGTACCACCCCGACACTTCGAGGAGTCTCGATGACAAGCAGTCCTACCACCGGTGACGTGTTCGATGTCCTGACCAGCGACCATCGGGATGTCACCGCCCTGATCTCGGAGATCTGGACGATCAAGGACCCGATGATCCGCCGGGATCTGACCGACACGGCGATCAGCGAACTCGTGCGGCACGCGGTCGCCGAGGAGATGTACGTCTATCCGGCGATGCGCAAGTACCTGCCGGAGGGCGACAAGGCGGTGGAGCACGACGTCGAGGAGCACAAGGAACTCGAGGAGGCGATGAAACGGCTGGAGGACGTCGACGTCTCCGACATCGCGTTCGAGGAGGCGCTGCGCAAGCTGGAGACCATCCTGGCCGACCACGTCCAAGACGAGGAGACGGAGCAGTTCCCCGAGTTGCGCCGCCGGATTCCGCACGACGAACTCGTCGAGCTCGCCGGCAAGGTGGAGACCGCGAAGAAGCTCGCGCCGACCCGCCCGCACCCGGCCGCGCCGAACAGCGAGTTGTTCCACAAACTCGTCGGCCCCGGCGTGGGACTGGTCGACCGGCTGCGCGACAAGCTCACCGGCCGCGCCACCAGGTGACGACCCCGTGAGCCGGGCCCGTCCGGTACGGGTCCGGCTCAGACCGGACGCGACTGCTTCATCTGCCAGCCGGGCAGGCCGCGGCGCGTCCGGGACCGCATCCGGTCACGGATCAGCGGGGCCGCCCACACCAGTGCCATCGATGCGGCGAGCGCGCCGGTACGCAGGTCCGGCCCGGCGTGGATCAGCAGCGCGGCCAGCCAGGCCACGAGAACAAGGCTGCGGGTGATCAGCGCGATGGACATGCCGCAGGACTACCCATCGCACTGGCCCGGGTGGGCCCGACCGTGGTCTCCCGGGGTCAATTCCGCGGGCAGGGCAGGGTCACCTCCATGGCGAGCCCCACCGGGGACAGCGCCCGGGCCCGCAGCGTTCCACGGCACTGCGCGGTGAGCTGACGGACCACCCACAGCCCGAGCCCCCGGTCGTCCTCCGGCGGCGCAGGGCACCGCAGTGCCGTGATCAGCTGCGGGGTGACACCACCCTGGTCGGTGACCGTCACCCGCAACCTACGGAAGGTCAGCCGGGCGTTCAGGCGAACCGGACCGCCGGTGTACCGGACGGCGTTGCCCACCAGGTTGATGAGGATCTGCCGGGTCTGCCGCGCGGGCACCGGCCGGCCCAGAGCCGCCGGGCTGGCGAACATGGCGAGTCGTCCCGGTGGTGCGGTGGCCGCCACCGAGGGCAGGATCCGGCCCAGGGCGACCACGTCGGTTCCGGTGGCGGCCAGTCCTCGTGCCGCCGCCGCGGCATGGCCGAGAACAGCCTGCGCGTGTACGGCGTGCTCCATCGCGAGCCGCGCCAGTTCACTGCGGCGTTCCTCCGCCGGCTGGTTCTCCAGCGCACCGACCAGGGCGGTGAGCGTCGCCATCGGCGGCCGCAGCTCGTGACAGACACTGCGCAGCAACAGCAGGCCCGGGTCCGGGATCGCCCGGTTTCGATTCAGGCGCATGACTCGGTCACGGACGGGCATGCGGCCGCCATGCAGAACGGAATCCGGATCGCCGTGGTGGACGACCACGCGCTCTTCGTACGCGGACTGGAGCTCCTGCTCCCCGAGGTCAGCGGTGGTCGCGCGACCGTGGTGGCCTCCACCGGTGACGCGGCGTACGCGGCGAGCATCGTACGCAACGCCGTACCCGACGTGGTGCTCGTGGACCTGCACATGCCGGCGCCCGGCGGCAGACACGCGGTCGCCGCCGTCCGGGCCGCGGCACCGCGTTCCCGGGTGCTCGCCATGTCGGGTGACGACGACCCGGCGGTGGCGGTCGAGGCGCTGCGGGCCGGTGCGGCGGGCTTCCTGCCGAAGAGCAGTGACGCGTCCTCCGTCCTCCAGCCGCTGCTGGCCGCGATCGACGGCTGGGCGGTGCTGCCCGCCGGCCTGCTCGACGTGCTGGTGGACCAGGGCCGTACCCGTGCACCGCAGCCGGCCGTCGACCTCGCCGAGGAGGACCGCCGGCTGCTGGGCCTGATCGCGGCCGGCGCCTCGACCGGTGACATCGCCGGAAAGCTGCACGTCTCGGACCGTACGGTGAAACGCCTGACCGCCTCGTTGCTGCGCAAGTTGCGGGTCTCCAGCCGCACCGAGGCGGCCGCCCTCGCCGGCAGCGCCGGCCTGCTGTAGGTCACCATGGCGCCCCGGGTGCCCCGATGACGGCGCCTCAACCAAAGGTCTGTGCCACGAGGAAGACGTTCAGCGCGATGATCAGCGCGGCGACGACGACGGCGACCGCCGTGGTGACCGGATGGTTGACGTGTTCGCCCAGCACGTCGCGGCGGCGGGTCAGCCAGATCAGCGGCACCAGCGCGAACGGAACGCCGAACGAGAGCATCACCTGCGACCACACCAGGGCCGTCGTCGGGTCGGCGCCGATCAGCAGGATCACCATCGCCGGGGCCATGGTGAGCAGACGCCGTACGGTCAACGGGATGGTCCGGTTGATGAAACCCTGCATCACCACCTGGCCGGCGTAGGTCCCGACGCTGGACGAGGCGAAGCCGGAGGCGAGCAGGGCGATCGCGAAGGCCAGGGCGGCGTGCCCGTCGAGAGTCGTGGCGAGACCCTGGTGGATGCCCTCCAGGGTGTCGGTTCCGGCGATCCCCGAGCCGTGGAAGAGCTGCGCCGCGATCACCAGCATGGCGAGGTTGACCAGGCCGGCGGTGCCAGCGCGAGCAGGGTGTCGGCGCGTTGGCAGCGCAGCGCCTCGCGCCGGCGCTGCGGGTCGGCGGCGGCCACCGCGCGGGTCTTGGTCAGTGCCGAGTGCAGGTAGATGACGTGCGGCATGACGGTGGCGCCGAGGATCCCGGTGGCGAGCAGCAGGCTGTCGGTGCCGGCGAAGGACGGGACCAGTCCGGCGGCGAGGGCCGGGCCGTCCGCCCCGGCGCGGAGCGCGTCGTAGAGGAAGCCGAGCAGGATCACGGCGAGCAGACCGCCGATCACCGTCTCGAACCGGCGTGCGCCGCGGCGTTGCAGTCCCAGCAGGGCGAACGCGACGACACAGGTGATCAGTCCGCCGGCCGGCAGGGGAATGCCGAAGAGCAGGTAGAGGGCGAGCGCGCCACCGATGATCTCGGCCAGGTCGGTGGCCATGGCGACGAGTTCGGCCTGCACCCACAGGATCCGGGACACCCACCGGGGCAGGTGGGCCCGGCACATCTCCGGCAGATCCCGGCCGGTGATCAGGCCCAGTTTGGCGGAGAGCGACTGGATCAGCATCGCCATCAGGTTGGCGGCGACGATCACCCAGACCAGCAGATATCCGAAGGTCGCCCCGCCGGTGAAGTTGGTCGCGAAGTTGCCGGGGTCGGCGTAGGCGATAGCGGCGACGAAGGCCGGGCCGAACCAGGGCGCGACCCGGGCGACGTGTCGCCGGATCGGTAGAGCGACGTCCAGAACCACCATGCGCCGGGGGTTCCCGGCACGGGTGACCTGTCCGTGCCACGGCAGTCCCGGCGGGGTCACGGTCACGGGTAGCCGGAGCGATGTACCGAACTGATCGACGCATCCCGATCACACAGGAGGACCGATGTTCAAGCACGTCGACTACCTGCAGTTCCAGGCCAAGCCGGAGAAGCCGGACGCGTTCTTCGCGGCGAAACTGCAGGAACTGGTCGGAGGCCAGTTCGGCGAGATGACCGTGATGATGCAGTACCTGTGGCAGGGCTGGTCGTGCCGGGTGCCGGGCAAGTACAAGGACATGATCATGGACATCGCGACCGAGGAGATCGGTCACGTCGAGATGCTCACGACCATGCTGGCCCGCCTGCTGGAAGGCGCTCCGGCCGAGGCCACCGAGAAGGCGGCGGCGGCCAACCCGCTGCTGGCCGCAGTGCTCGGCGGGCAGAACCCGCAGCACGCGATCGTCACCGGCGGCGGCGCGATGCCGACCAACAGCCAGGGCGTGCCGTGGAACGCCGGTTACATCGTGGCCAGCGGCAACCTGCTCGCCGACTTCCGGTCCAACGTGGCCGCCGAGGCGCAGAGCCGCCTGCAGACCAGCCGGATCTACAACATGACCGACGACCGCGGGGTCAAGGACATGCTCCAGTTCAACCTGGCCCGCGACACCTACCACCAGCAGCAGTGGCTGCTCGGCATCGAGCAGCTCATCGCGGACGGCTTCACCGAGAACGGCATCGAGGACTCCAACGCCGAGTTCGAGCACCCGGAGGCCAACCACACGTTCTACAGCTTCGACCCGGAGAGCACGGCGGGCGAGGGCCGATGGGCGCGCGGTCCGGCCCTGAACGGCAAGGACGAGATCATCTACGTGCCGGACGCCCAGCCGCTCACCGACGACCGGCCGCTCGGCCCGGCGCCCGACCCGAAGCTGTTCGTCACCTATGACGGCTCGATGGGCAAGGGCAAGCCGGGTACCGGTGCCGGCGCGCACGCCCAGGGCGTGGCCAACGTGGTCAACAAGATCAAGGGCGCGGTGACCGACTGAGCCCCGGTCGCGACGGGCCGGACGCCACCAGTCCGGCCCGTCAGCCGCCCGGTCACCGCGGGCCGGGTACCGCTCAGGAACCGTCGGCGGCGACGTGACCCGACGGCCCGTACGGTGAGGTCTGGCCCTCCGGCGTCGGGCGGTTGCCGGTCTTGTCGTGACCGCCGTGCGGCGGATCGGTCGGGTTGGCGTCCTCGGTGCGCTGCTTGGTGGTGGGCGACTCCCCGCTGCGCCGCATCTCCGGCTGCTGAACGTTCGTCATGGCACATCCTCTCGGTCGTCCGGTTCCCCGGTGTCCGCGTCGGAGCCGACCGGGTACCCCGCCGAACGCCCCCTATGCCCGCATCCCGCGGCGAATTGTCCGGAAGATGAGGGGAGAAGCCGCCCTGAACGGGTAGTCACGCTGCCCGACCAGAAGGGAGAAGTGATGAATCTGAACTTCCTCCGGCCGCTCTACGACCGGCGCGGACCGTGGGTCTCCGTTTATCTGGACGCCACCCGGGCCAGCGAGAACGCCGGCCACGAGGTGGACCTGCGCTGGCAGGCCCTCCGCGGCAGGCTGCTGGAGCAGGGTGCCGACCCGGCCACCGTGGACGCCGCCGGTACGGCTCTCGCCGAACACCCGTATCAGCCGGGACGATATGGGCTGGCGATCTTCGCCAACGCCGGTGAGGTCGTCCTGCTGGAGACGCTGTCGGCTCCACCGGCCACCGACCTGGCTCACCACGGACCGCTGCCGCACGTCATGCCGCTGCTGGCCCAGCGCGGCGAGGACGTGCCGTACGTCCGGGTGCTCGCCGACCGTACCGGAGCCGATCTGGAAGGTCTGTCCGTCGGTGGCGCACCGCGCCGGCACACGGTGACCGGCAGCGAGACGTTCCCGCTGCGTAAGGTCCACGCCGGCGGCTGGTCGCACCGGCACTTCCAGCTCGCCGTCGAGGAGGCGTGGAAGCGCAACGCCACCGATGTGGCCGCCGCGGCCGTCGATCTCGCCGAGGCGGTCGGCGCGGAGGTCATCGTGGTCGGCGGCGACGTGCGGGCGGTGCAGACCTTCACCGACCGGCTGCCGCGGGTGTGGCGGGACCGGCTGGTCAGCACCGACGCCGGATCGCGGCATGCCGGCGCCGACCAGGGCGCGCTCGACGACGTCACGGTCCAGGCGATCGCCGAGATCGCCGAACGTCAGCTCCGCGAGGCCATCGACCGGTACGGCGCACAGCGCGGCGCCGACGAGGCCGGCACCGGGCTGGCCGACGTGGTCACCCGGCTGCAACGCGGCCAGGTCGACACGGTGCTGCTGGCCGACGACCCGTCCTCGACCGACATGCTGTGGATCGCTCCCGACGATCCCACGCTCATCGCGGTGGACGAGCGCCTGCTGCGGGAGTCCGGCGTCGAGGACCCGCAGCGGGTACGCGCGGACGCCGCTCTGATCCGGGCGATCGCCGGCACGGGCGCCGACCTCGTGCTGGTCAGCCCCGAGGACGTGCGACTGGAACACGGGATCGGTGCCGTGCTGCGGTACGCGGACGCGAGTACCGCGGCGTCCTGACGGTGTGGCCGGGCCCGCCGCACCGGCCGGGCCCGGCCCACCGCACCTCCCGTCTCTACCGTCGGGCCGCACGCCGGTGCCGCGCGGTGGCGGCCGCGACCGCCGCCACCGCCAGGCCGGCGGTCACCGCCCGCGCCCGGATCCGCTGTGGCCGGCCCCAGTCGCCCCGGCCGCTGACCGGCCCGGGACGTACCTCGAACAACGCGCCGTCGGTGGTCTCGGCCGGCTCACCCGCGCTGCGGAAATACCACCCGCCGAGCCGCGCCGCGGACCAGCCGCACCCTTCAAGTGCGGTGCGGCTACCCGCCGGAGGATCGGGCAAACGGTCCGGATCCGGGACGTCCGGCCGTGGAACCCGTGGAACCCGTGGAACAGTCCGGTTCGCCGCGTAGGTTCGCACCGGCCGGGTATGCCGGACCTGCACACGCCGAACGCTGAGCAGGGGGACCGGTTCATGGCGACGTCGCAGCATTCGAAGCGGGTATCACCCCGACGGCGCGGCCCGTTGGCCGAGGCCCTCGTCTCCTTGGCGGAGACACCGGACCATGTCTCGGGCTTCGCCGGACGGCTCACCGCGATCGCCACGATGGCCGCCGGCCGGATCGCCGCCGCTGACTATGCGTCGGTCACGACCCTGCGGGGCCGCGAGTACACCACCGTCGCGACCAGCAGCGACATCGCCCTGGCGGTCGACGAGGCGCAGTTCGCCGACCGGTCCGGTCCCTGCCTTCAGGCGCTGGAGACGGGGGAACCGGTCGGGGTCCCGGACATCGCGGCGGCCACGATGGACTGGCCGAGTTTTCACGAGGTCGCTCCCGCACTGGGGCTGCGGGCGTCGATCTCGGTTCCGCTGTACAGCGGGCGGGGCACACCGATCGCCGTGCTGAATCTCTACGGCCGCGACGACGCCGCGATGGAGCCGCTGATCACCGGGGTCGCCGAGCTGTACGCGACGAGCCGCGAACTGGAGCTGGACTCCCCGGGCCCGCCGGTGGCCGACCCGGGTGCCGAGGAACTGCTCACCGGGTACGCGGGGGCGCTGGCCGTACGCGCCACCATCCGGCTCGCCGTCGACATCCTCGCCGGCCGGACCGCCGGCGGCATCGACGACGCCTACACCGTCTTGTGCGCGCAAGCCGCGGAGAACGGGACCTCGCTGAGTGTCGCCGCGGCCGCCGTCCTGCGGGAACACCTGTGAGTGGTGCACCCGGTCGGCCGCCGGCCGGTTCCGGAGTTCGGCTGGTCAGACGACGAGCAGTCCCGGCACGGAGCCGTTGCCGGCCATCTGTCGTACCGCCTGGCTGATCGGCATGGGCTGCGGGCGGCGGTGATCCGCCGACGGCGCCAGGGCCCGGCTCGCATGCCCGGGTGCCGTCGGCAGCAGCGGATACCGGCTGGCGAGGAACTTGTCGACGGTGCCGTCGCGGAGGGCGAAGGCGGCCACCGACCGCCAGTGCCCGAGCGCGGCGGTCTCGTCGTGCAGCGTCCCGGGAGGCTCCGGCAGCACACTGATCCGGTCGAACGACGGACTGCCGGCCAGCCACAGTTCCGCGGCGTCGGCGACCGCACGCGACGACGACTCGCACCAGTAGGGCACCACGCCACTGTCGGCGGCGTGCCACGGATCGATCATCCGGCCGGTGCCCACCAGCGCGTCCCGTCGTCCACCCGCCGGTCGCAGCCAGGCGCGGTACAGGTCGGCGACACCGGCGCTGAACGCCTGCGGGTCGGTGTACAGCATCCGGTGACCGGCTGATCCGGTCGCCGCGACGATCTCCCGGAGCTGCGTATCGAGGGCCGGGTCACCGCTGGTCTCGGCGTAGCGCCTGGTCCGGCCGGTCGGCGGATCCGGCCAGTCGCCGGCGCCGATGCCCCGCAGCAGCCGGCCGAAGGCGTGGTTGTCCAGGGTGTGGTCGGCCGCGCTCCAGCCGCTCGTCGGCGTACCGACCTGGAAGGAGAATCCCGCCGGCCCGGCCAGCACGGGCCAGGTCCGCAGGTCACGCACCAGAACGGCGGCGCCACCCGGGGCGAGGCGTGAGCCGAGGAGTTCGAGATACGCCGCGGGCAGGGTCCGCCACTGGATGTGCAGCGTCACCGTCACACCGCACAGTGCCCCGCGCAGCACCGGATCGTGCACCTGCCGCACGCTGACTCCCGGGTTGCGGGCCAGGATCCGCGCGGCCAGCCGGCTGCCCCGGTCCCGGGCGGCGGCCCAGTCCCCGGGAGATCCGCCGGTCCACGGCACGGTGACGGCGAAGGACGTCGGCAGCCAGGCGGCACCGCACGCCACCGCGAGGTGGACGGCCGCACCGTGTGGCGACCCGAGCACCACCGCCGGGTAGGTCTCGGCCCGGTGGTGACCGGCGATCCACCGGGCCACCGCCTCCGCGTCCAGGTGGGCGACCTGGTCCTCCGGTACCGCCTCGTCGACCGCCTCCGCGGCCAGCACGAGCCGGCGCACACTCTCCGGCAGTTCGCCGCGCCGGCCCGGCACCGGCACTCGCGTGAGGATGCCGTCTCGGCGATGTTCCGGCGGCACGGCCATGGCCAGCAGGGCGCGGCCGAGGCTGTCGGCACACATCACCCGCCCGGCGTCGGGCACATACGTCTGGGCCGGATCAACATCGTGGGTCATCGCAACAGCACCGCCGTCCCGGTAGGCCGGGCGTCCGGCTACCCCGCACTGCGCACCACAAACGGGCTTCCCTCCATCCGGCTGGTTCATCGGTCCGCCGTTTCATCGCGGACGGCCCGGGCATCCGTCGTCGTTCACCGCAGAACGAAGGGCCGACCCGGATGAGCCACGAGACGGAGAAGCAACGGTGGGACCGCAATTTCGCCGACCTGCTGCAGGAGTTGCGGGTCGCGCAGACCGGTGTGCAGATCCTGTTCGCCTTCCTGCTGGTCATACCGTTCGGCGCCCAGTTCGCGCTGACCACCGGAGTGCAGCGCACGATCTATGTGGTGGCGCTGCTGACCGCCGCGTTCGCCACCGGTGCGAACATCTCGCCGGTGGCGTTCCATCGGGTCTTGTTCCGGCGCGGTCGCAAGCCTGAGCTGGTCCGTTTCGCCCACCGCATGGCGAGCACCGGCCTGGCCTGCATGCTGGTGTCGATGGTGGCGTCGCTGCTGCTGGTCATGGACTTTCTGCTGCCGGCGCCCGCGGCGCTGACCCTGACCGCTGTGACGGCGGCCTGGTTCCTCACCTTGTGGGGTGTCCTGCCGATCGCCCGGCGCGGTTGGGGCCGCAACGCCCCGGACACATGCCTGTCGGCGAAGCAGGTCGCCGACAGGATCAACGCCGGGACCAGCCAGCAGGTGCGGCCCGTCGGCAATCCGACCGGGAGCGTTCCCAGAATTCATTGACATACTTCGATCGGCGCGCTTACCGTCACCTCAGGAAAGCGCTTACCCGCAGGGTACGGCCGGACCCACCGATCCGGCCGTACGCCGGTCGCCATTCCCCGGGCGAGGGTCGGTGCCGTCCGCCCCAGTGCCGCCGCCCCGGGCGGCATCCGTCCCCCACGGAGGAAGCCCATGCCCACACGGAGAACCGTCCTCGCCACCCTGTCCGCCGGCGTCCTGGCCGCCGGCGGGCTCGTCGCCGCCACCCCCGCCCCGGTCTGGGCCGCCGAGTCCAGCCCCGTCGGGTACGCCAGCCTCAACGGCGGCACCAGCGGCGGCTCGTCCTCGGCGGTCGTCACCGTGACGACCGCGGCGGCGCTGAAGTCGGCGCTGAGTTCCGGCACGTCGCAGACCGTCCGGGTGTCCGGCCTCATCACGATCTCCGGCATGTACAGCGTGGCCTCGAACAAGACGGTCATCGGCGTCGGCGCCGGTTCCGGCATCACCGGCGGCGGCCTGAACCTGTCCGGCGTCCGTAACGTGATCATCCGCAACCTGGTCTTCCGGAACGCGAGCGACGACTCGATCAACGTCCAGGAGGGCTCCACCAACATCTGGATCGACCACAACGACCTGGCCAGCGGCTCCGACGGCCTGATCGACATCAAGCGCGGCTCGGACTACATCACGGTCTCCTGGAACCGGCTGCACAACCACGACAAGTCGATGCTGCTCGGCCACGACGACGGCAACTCCGGCCAGGACCTCGGCAAGCTGCGCGTCACCTACAAACACAACTGGTTCGAGGGCACCGGGCAGCGCCATCCGCGGGTCCGCTTCGCCAACCCGGTCCACGTGCTCAACAACTACTACAGCAACATCGGATCGTACGGCGTGGCCTCGACCATGAACGCCGGCGTCTTCGTGGAGCGCAACTACTTCGAGAACGTCGCCAAACCGACGGTCACCCAGACCGGCGACTCGGACCCGGGCAACATCAAGGTCCTCAACAACTACAAGGTCAACTCGGGTACGGAGCAGGTCCGCAACGGCGCCAGTGTCGCCGCGATCCCCTACTCGTACACCCCGCAGGCCAACAACACGGTCAAGGCCACGGTCGTCGCCGGAGCCGGCACCGGCAAGATCTGATCCCCCGTCTCGCCCTCCTCCGTCTCCCCCTGTCCCCCTCTCCCCCGCGGTGCCCGCTCCCGGTGAGCGGGCACCGCCCTGTCGGCTCACCGCACGGCCGGGCTTCCGGCTCACCGCACGGCCGGACTTTCGGTGAGGTGGGTGTCACCGGCGCGCAACGGCCAGGCAGGATCATCGGTCTGACCGCGGCCGTGCCGGGCGGCGGGGAGACCGGAGGTGACGGCCCGATGACAGGGATCCGCCTGGCCGTGATGGCCGACGAACACGCCGAGCAGGTGCTCGACATCTTCCGCCTGGGCATCGCCACCGGCGACGCGACGTTCGAGACCGAGCCGCCCACCTGGGAGCGGTTCGTCGCCGGCAAACTGCCCGGCCATCGTTTCGTGGCGCTGGACGAGAGCGGCCACGTCGCCGGCTGGATCGCCTGCCGCCGGGTCTCCGACCGGGTCGCCTATGCCGGTGTGGTCGAGCACTCGATCTACGTGCACCCGGGTGCGGGCCGGCGGGGCGTCGGCCGCACCCTTCTCCACGCGGTGATCGACTCCACCGAGGCGGCCGGCATCTGGACGATCCAGTCGGGTGTCTTCCCGGAGAACACCGGAAGCCTCGCCCTGCACACGGCCTGCGGTTTCCGGGTGATCGGCACCCGTGACCGGGTCGGCCGCCTGCATGGCCGGTGGCGCGACGTGGTCCTGCTGGAACGCCGCAGCCCGGTCGTCACCTGATGGCGGGACACGAACCTGTGAATTCCCCATGACTGCGGTGAATCGGACGCACAATGGGTCGACGTCGACGACGCAAGGACCTACCGTGGACGGCCCGGAAACATTCGGGTAACTGGAGGTTTCGCATGGCCGCCAGCACGCTCGACGTCACCACCACCTCCGACGGAACCCTTGTCATCCACCCCCGCTGCCTGCGCGCCGACGAGGACACGACCGAGCTGCGGCGGGCTCTGATCCACGCCATCCGGCACATCCGTCCGGCCCACCTCGTCCTCGACCTGGCCGACGTCCGCGAACTGGACCCGATCAACCTGGGCGTCCTGGCCGCGGCCTGCCACCTCGGCGACGACCATCAGGTGACCGTCTTCGTCGACCACACGTCCGCCGGCATCGCCCTGCTGTTGACGGCCGCCGGCGTACCCACCCACCGCATCCGTCACATCATCTGAGCTGGTCGTTTCCACCAGAGCGGCGGGGCTTGGTGCCCCTTCTCGTGCCGGGGAGCCGCTTCCGAGTCAGCGGGCCACTGCACGGTCCTTCTCCGCCGCAGCCGTACGGGTCGGGCCGGTCAGCGGAACAGGGCGGCGTCGGCGGCGTTGATCGTCGTCGCGGAGCCCGGGAGGATCGCGTCGAGCACAGCGTCGCGGTCCTGCACGGTGAGGCCGGTCGCGAGGTGGCTCTGTACGAAGCCGATGACCGACTCCGGCCCATCGGGATCCAGCCCGTGCGCCATCAGGGTCTCCCGCACCGCCCAGTGCCGGTGCACTCGTTCGGCCAGCTCGTACAGCCACCGATCGAGGTCGAACGCCGGGAAGCGGACCGGTTGGTGCCCGGCGTCGTCGTCCCACAGCGACAATTCCCACCCGGGCCACAACGACGGCCACCATGACTCCAGCCCGTCCAGCGGCTCGATGCACCACACTCCGGCCCGTTTCGCCGGGATGTCGAGGTGCAGGCCGGCCACGGGCATGGCTTCCTCCGCGGAGAAACTCCGGGACGAGGGCAACTCGTCGAGCAGAGCGGCACCGAGACGCCAGGGCTGCGAGGCGTTGTAGTCGAAGGCGTAGGCGTGGTCGCCCGCGGTCACGACGTACGCGATCGGGTCGGCGTCATCGCGGCCGTACGGATACAGGGAAACAGCCTGGGGATTTTCGCCTGGCAACGACGGCCAGCCGAGCGCCGCGGTGATGTCGTCCCAGCCCTGGTAGGCCCCTCCCGCAACTCGCCGTCTACGGCGTCGGCGACAGTGCAGGGCGGCGAGTGCAGGCACCCCCAGAGAACCTGCTTCTGCGAAGTCCGCCGTAACTGCCCGGCTGGCGCGCCTCCAGCTCCGGGCTCAGCACGGGCGGGACTTCGCGCATCGCCGATCTTCGCTATCTTGTGCCGCGTGACGGACATGCTCAGTAGGCGGAACGCATTGCGGGCCGCGATGGTCGGCGGTGCGGCGGCAGCCGGTGCCGCAGTCGTGGCGCCGGCGGCGGCCCAGGCGGCCGTTCGGGACGAGGGGTGGGTCTCGGTCCTCGACCACGGTGCGGTCGGTGACGGGGTCGCCGACGACACGGCGAAGATTCAGGCGGCGCTGAACGCCGCGAACGCGAGTGTGCCGCACAGGAGCGTGTACTTCCCGCCGGGACGGGTGTTCCGGGTCAGCGAGGAACTCAGCCTCGCCGGTTACACGAACGCGACGATCGCCGGCAACGGGGCGACGCTCGAGCTTGCCGGCGCGAAGCCGACCGCCGCCCACATCAGCACGGTGTTGCGCCTGGCTGACGTGCGTGAGGTCACGGTCGAGGACCTGACGATCCGCGACACCGACCGCACCCAGGTCTACAACGGTCTGTTGCTGGCCAAGGCGAACCGGTGCGTGATCCGCAACGTCCGGGTGATCGATGTGCGGTACACCGGCATCTCGGTCTTCGACGACCCGCCGGGCGCCTCCGACGACGTGCTGATCACCGGCTGCGTCACCGAGGGCACCCGGCAGGGCATCTCGGTCAACGGCCGTGACATCCGCATCATCGGCAACCATGTGGCGATGGACTGGTGGTCCACCGACGAGGCCGAGCGTGGCCCGTGGCAGGACAGTTCCGACTACTACGACGGCATCAACGTGCTGGCGGGCTCCGACCGCACGGTGGTCTCCGGCAACACCGTCACCGATTGCGGCCAGTCCGGCATCTACACCCAGTCCCTGAAGAACCTCGTCGTCGCCGACAACACCATTACCGGATGTGTCCTTCGTGGCATCGAGATCGATGGTCAGCGCAAGCATCTGGAAAAGCCGTCCGACAACGTGCCGGAAGCGCAGAAATTGCGTGCACACGGGGTGACGATCACCGGCAACACACTGATGGACAACCTGGGCAACATCAACATTCTGTACGCCCTGGACGTCACCATCACCGGCAACCGGGTGCACAACAAGCGAAAGTCGACATGCATCGCGGTCAACCAGGGCTCCCACCACGTGGTCGTCGTCGGCAACCACTGTCGCCAGGACGACCCGGACCGGGCGGCGATCTGGGTGAAGCCGGTGGAGACCGTGAACGGCACGGTCGTTCCGGGTGCGACAGAGGTCACCGTCGCCTGGAACAACGTCGAGGCCGCGGTCGACTGGTACGCGCCTGCCGACGCAGTCATCATGCAGCGGACCGGGGACGCGGAGATCTCCGCGGTCGGCACGATCAAGACCACCGGCAAGATGCTCGCCACGGGCGGCATCGGCGTGGGCAACAGCGCCGCCGCGTCCCGGCCGGGCACGGTGGTCCGCAAGATCGAGGTATTCTCCCCGACCGGTGCGAGCCTGGGCTTCGTCCCGGTGTACAACTCGATCACCTGAGCGGGGCCGTCAGACCCTCTCCCTGAACGGTCCCCGCGGACGCGGAGCACGATGCGTCTCCCAGCACCACATGGTCCGCGTCATCGGAGTTGCTTCCGGCACGCGGCAAGACCTCGCTGCCGCGAAGATGCACTGCTCGGCGCGCGGCTCGAGCCATTCTGAATCGCCATCCCTAATCTCGCAGCATGCCGAGGAAGGCGGCAAAGCTCGGCGCCAGCGGCAAAACTCCCCAGTCCACGCTCCAGAAGACGACCGACGGGTGATCGTCGTCAGCGCGGTAGTCGAAGCAGAAGAAGTCGCCGCCCGCGTCGGCGGCGAACGGGATGATCCCCTCCTCCAGTACGTCGAGCAGAGGGAATATGGCGGCGACGATGTTGCTGACGAACGGCGAATCCTCGAAGTGAAGGAGATGATCGACCGCGGTGCGGAAACCGTTGGGCAGGTCGATCGAGGCGGGGACCGGAGCGGCGCCCTGATGGACCTGTGCGACAGCCAGGAACTCCGAAGGCAGGTCGACCTCCAGTTCGTCCTGCGCCTGCCGCACCGCCGTCTCCGACGCCGGCCCCGGGTCATCGATCGCCCCGTCCACCCAGGTCACCATGGTTCGCTCCTTCCGTTTCTCGTCGTGCAGCGTTGCTGGACCTCGGATTCTCCTCGACGTAGGTGACACGATCGCGTTCCCGGTCGAGGTGCGCCAGATCGAGCGCCAGCGCGGCGCAATCCCCGGGTGACCGGGAGAGCATGCAGGAACGGCATCGTCAGCTCACCGCGCGGAACGTCGCGTGGATACGCGGGGCTGGTGCGCCAGCGGTGGGGTCCTCTGACTACAGTGCGCGTCCATGGGACACGTCATGGCCCGCCTCGCCGGCTATGGCGTGGTGCTGGTGCCGTATTGGCCATACACGTTCGCGCGTTCCGAAGCAGCGGCCGACGCCGTGCTCGTCACGAACTGGCGGGAAGACGGCCCAGCCACGGCGCTCGTCGACCCGGCAGAACCGCACTCGGCGCCTGGCATCGTCGACGTGAGTCCCGGCCCGGACCATCCGTTCTGGGTCATCGAGACCAGCAGCTTCGATGTGGCATGGCCCTTGCACTTCGACATCGAGTCGACGCTGCCGCCGTACTGCCTGGTGGGCGAGAATGACGCGTCGATCTCCGTGCAGGGCCCGGCGCATATCCCCGACCCGGAGATACTGATTGCCGAGGGCCAGACGGTCGTCGAGCGCCGCACGATGCCCGGTGACGTGCAGGTCATCGAGCTGGCATACGAGCACGAAGGCGAACGATGGTGGCAGGAACATTACCTACTCCCGCGCAAGGGCGGCCGCGTACTCGTCTTCACCGCGCAGTCCCGTGAGCCCGGCATCGTGACTGCCCGCCATGCCCTGGAATGGATGCTGGCTCTGGACTGAGATCGGAACGATCCAGCGCCGTGCGTGCTCACACGCCGCTGTCCACACTCGGGACCAGCCGCCGTCACGGCCGGCCGCCGGCTCACGCGGACCGACGTATCGTCGTGCCGACGAGAGGCCATTGCCCGGCCGGACATTCGATTTATAGACGTTTAGGATCCGCTGCATGCCGATCACCAATACCCGGTTCACCTGGCCGATCGGGGACGGCATCGTCCTGATACCGCGCACTCCGGAGATCGCTGTCCCGTACCACGCCCTCCTGGCCGCCAATCATGCTCGGCTGGCAGTCTGGTCGCCGGGCATCAAAGAACCGACGTTGGAGGCCACCCGCACCGCTCTGGAACGCTCCGGGAATGCCTGGCTCGCCGGTACCCGCCTTCCACTCGCCATCAGCATTCGCGCCGACAACGGTCATCGCCTGGTCGGAGCAATGAACCTGGCCATCGAGACTTCGGCGGGATCCGCCGAGATCGGGTTCTGGATCGACGCCGCCGCCGAAGGCCAAGGGGTTGTCAGCCGCGCACTGGACGCTGTGCTCGGCCATGCCTTCGGCGACCTCGGTCTGCACCGAGTCGAGATGCGGACCCTGACCACCAACGACCGCAGCCACCGTCTGGCGGAGCGATTCGGTTTCTCCCTTGAGGGTGTCCTGCGCAGGGCGGTCCGATTCCCGAACGGCCACCGGGACGTAGCGGTCTACGCCTTGCTCGCCGACGAGTTCGCCAAGGCAACGCAGAGGTAGCGAGGTTCAGCAGCCTCAACCTACTGATCTAGCCGCTGCCCGCGCGCGGGCCGGGCGCCGCCGGCACGGTCGGTGGCTGGCCCGCTGTGACGGCCCGGCGTCTTGTCGTGCCGATGAGCGTGCACGCCCGTAGTGCCAACCGAGTTAGGATCAGCAGGTGTCTGCCCTTCGGTTTGAGGAACTTCTCGAGCGTGTGACGGTTGACCGCTTGACGCTCATCAGTGCGGTGGAGTGGTGTTACCTGCAAGAGCCGACCTACGCATGCCCTGGGCAGACCTTCTGGATCGACCTTGAACGCAATGCGCTTTGCGTGGACCGCGGTAATGAACGCGTCACTCGGCACAGCTTCGTGACGGAGCGGACTGCGGATATGCGCCGGTAGCCGAGTCGCGCGGCTTGCATAGATCAGACGTCCGGATCTGCCGCGAGTCGCGTGCGACGGAGCGTCACGGGCTGCCTGGCGCCGGCCGGTGTCCGCTCGTGCCGATGAGAAGACGTTGTCCGTTATCCTTTCGGCTTTCGGCCCATCAAGCCGACAGGCACCATAAGAAGCCCGCTGGCTGCTATACAGGCGAGAAACCATCCCATCGGCAGGCCGTCTCCTAAAAATGGCTTCCAAATAAGCATGCCGACCATCAAGGCGCATAGCACTACGACTGCGATACCAGCCCTTGCCAGGTAGGGAGCCTGGACTCCCCTGGCCACCGGCCCACGACCCCATCGGCCGCCGATCGCCGTACCCACGACCAAGAGGGCGCAGAACGCTATGCCGAATGGGGCTCCCGCGCCGGTACCGGCGCTCAGCATGATCAGCAAGCTGACGCCCAAGGCCACGCCGCAGAGAAAGAACAGCAGCCTACGCATGGCCCGTCATGCCTTCCGAAGAGCAACGTCGGTCGATCTACACGTTCCCTCATCGGCACGATCCGAACCTAGCGATGATGCGCCCTTCTCAGTGGGCTCTCATCCCGCCGTCTTCGTCCTCGTCGTCTGGTATCGGGTAGCGGGCGGTCACGGCGTCCGCGTCTTCTGTGCGGCCGTTGGCCTGGTGTACGCCTATCAACACGGCCCTGGCCCGCCGAAAGTAGTCGTGCTCCGGACCGAGCACCCGGCGGATCTCATTGATGATTCGCCCGGCAAGATCACTGGCTGCGGTCAGATCGCGTGTGCTGAGGTAATAGCAAAAGGCGAGATCCACCTGGGCGTTCAACGTGCGTGGGTCGGCCGGCCCGAAAGCGTCCAGCAGATCCGCGGCGATCCCCTCGAGCACTCGCGCCTTCTCGGCGGGGTCGAACACGGTGTAGGCGTGCCGCACGCGTTCGTCGACGGTGTCGGGATGCACCGGGCCGAGCGTTGCGATTCGCTCGGCCACCAGCCTGCCCCGCGATTCGGCAACCTGTTGCTCCAGTACCCGGCCCTCCTGGAATCCCAGGCAGCCGGCGAGGCCCATGCGTGCGGTCTGGGTTCCCGGGGCATCGGGGCCGAGTTCTCGTTTCCGGTCGGTGACCAACTGTTTCCAGCCTGCGAGGATCCGCTCGTTCAAGGGTCTGGATTCGGTGTAGCGTTCCGCAGTGCTGTAGGCGTGGGCCAGGTTTCGCCAGGTGCGGAGGGTGTCCGGGTGGGTAGGCCCGTGCAGCCGTTCCCGGTCGGCGGCAACCTTCTCCAGTCGCCCGATGGCCTCGGGAAGCCGTTGCGGATCCGGGTGGCGTTGGAAGGTGTGCAGGCCGAGGCAGGCCATGCCCGCCTCGTACTGGGCGATCAGCGTGTCCGCATGCTCCGGCCCGAGGACCCGCGTGCAGTCGTCGGCCAATGCCGCCAGTTCGGCATAGGCCTCCGCTTCGTTAGGGACCTCGTAGAAGCCGCGGCCGAGAGCCAGCCGAGCGGCCAGCGTACGGTGATCATCCGGCCCGAACGACTCCTCCGCCGTCGCGACCGCAGCGCGCAGACGATCGATCCTGCCCATGCCGCAAGGTACCGCTCCACGGAGCCCACCATCAGCGACATCACCGAACACCTCCACAGAAGCCGATCAAGCGGTGTCGAATGCCGCGTCCCACTGGCGCCCGAAGCGACGGAGACAGCCACCCAGCAGAACACCTCGAGATCTCCAGGCGCATTCACCATGGTTGGCGTTCGGAGCGTCTCGTCATACTCATTTGCCGCCGAGCGTGCGCCGACGACTCGCCGGGCCGTGACGCTGGGTGACCGGTCTCCGGACTTTCAGCCGTGCTGAACTGCCGAGTTCAGTGCGTGTCCAGATCGATCGGGGGTTATCGGTTACACCATCTCCAGTCCTGGATAGTGTCGGCGGGTGAGCAAGAAGTTCGAGCAGCGGCAGCGAATGATGTACAGCCGCGACGGGATGACTGCGGAGGAAGGTTTCGCCGACCTCCTGGCGCATGTCAATGAGCACACCGAGGACTTGATTACCGCGTTCCAATGCTGAGCTCGCCAGCCCTGAGCCCAATCTTGCAATGCGCTCCTGGCTCCTGGAGCTGATCAGCGAGAGCAGATCGGAGGCCGCCCTGCTTACTCTTGTGGAGCAGCTTTACTCACTCGATTCGATTCTTAGTTTTGGGCCCACCGCGGGCTGGAGAAGCTCGATACCAAACAGGCTCGGACGGAGCTTCGGAAAGCACGATCTAGCGGTGCCCTGAGGGGCGATTTCGCATGAATCCGATCTTCCGTGGGATCCGCGGAGTAGGTTCGGTTAAATCTTCCATTCTCAAGCGACCTTAAGGGGCCTGGACCCAGAAAGCTATTTTCGTCCGATTCTCGTGGGGAGGTGGCTATTCACACATCGTCGCCGGCTCAGGCCTGTGCGCACCTCGTCAGATGGGCTCAACCAAGTCTCCGAGAGTGGGGCCGGTCACCCCTATGACGTGAATCTGCATATGACGGAAACCATCCGCCTCGGCAGCTTCAAATCCAGCCTCCGTCAAAACGCTGAGCAGCATCTGGAATATCGTGTACTCAACTCCGGCTGACATCCGGAAGGCCGGTGCCTTCAAATCGTCTTGATCGATCGCGGCCCGGCATGCAACCCGCATTTCCTTCGACGTATGCCATGAGACGAAGACCCCGCCCTCCTCGTCGGGAAAACCTTCCTCCACCAGGACCCCTACGTATTCCCCGACTGGGGCCTGACCACGCCGATGCACAACGAACCCGATGGCTTTCAGGCTGTTCGTCACCATCCGGGACAGGCTCGCCGCCGCCAGCCCTCCATCAAAATCCATCGACGCGATCACCTACTCCCGCCCGGAATGTAACACGTATCTGATCCTCAGCCCGTGGATGCGCAAGTTCAGTCTCGGTCTGCGCATCGAACGAACGGTCATGCTCAACGATCATGCACCGGATCTGGCCATCGCCGCCGACGCGGCCCATGCGTGGTTGTCCGGTGTACGACCGCCAGTCGTTGCGGCCGTTCCTCGGAACCGTCGCCTTGGTAACAGCGTGTGAACGCGGCGATCACCGGGAAGCCAGTTGGCTGCGCCTGTACGAGAACCACCGCAAAGATCGGATAGAGACGCGACTACAGCCCTTTGTCGCACTGGCCTTCCACGAACCGCGGCTACGTCAACTCAAACCGTACACCAGCCACTGGACACTGCGTTTCAGCATCACATCAACTTGGCCCTACTCCGGGTGCTACCCCAAAGTCACCCCTGCCGACATGCTTGGCCGATGCATTGTGACAACTAGACGAGTAAGTCCTAACTCATCGATCTGATGAGCTGAGCTGCGGCTGTACGCGCGTCAACTGCCATGTCCGGTAGTTGGCCGGGTTAAAGGTGAAGGGTGTCGATGATCTGTTTGTGACGACAGACATCCACACCCTTCTCACCGCACTCTACGTGAAGATCGACGACTGGCTCGGCAAG
>NZ_QGGR01000009.1 GCF_003148685.1 Actinoplanes xinjiangensis
TTACCAAGAGCCCGTCTGCTATCGATGGCCGCCACGCCGACCGTTGTCACCCGTACCAGATGACCAGTTATATAGATCAGAAACAGGCTCTATAGCTCGGCTTCACTCTGTTCTACGGAAAGACGTCGAGTCAGTTGAGTGGGGGAGTTGCTCCGAGCTGCCGGCGAAGGCAATCAGCGGGTCGTAGCCTGCCGAAGGTGACGATCATGGTGGGTCGGTGACCGTTAGTTCTCGATGAAGCGAACCTTAATGATTCCTTATTATCGATCTCTGTCCGGTTCAGGCATGAATAGTAAGTCGGCTGCTTCCGAGATCCGGAAGCTCCAGCAGCAGCACCGCTGCGCCGCGAGCCGACGAGGTGAAAGTCCGTGCCCATCCCCCCAAACCGGCGGATCCGCAACACCCTGACTGTCGTAGGCGCACTCGGCTTGATCGCCGCCGGGTCCGCATCGATCGTCGCGGGGACCGCTTCCGGTGACGGTGAGGTTCGCCTGACCGCGGCTGCTCCCGGCGCTGAGCGGACGACCGCCACTGGCGCGCCTGCCGAGACCGTGGAGGCTCTACCGGACACGTCGCCGACGGCCACGCCCGCGGTGTCGAAGTCTGCCGGGCCGTCGGTATCCGCATCGGTAGTGCCGCCACGGAGCACCCTGACGACCGTCCGGCCGTCGACCCAGCCGACGTCGTCCATCAAGCGGCGGCCCCGAGTCTCCACGCCGGCGACTTCGACGCCGGCCAGCGACGGCACCGCTTCCTCCTCGGTCACGGCCGAAGTGATCCGGCTGGTCAACATCGAACGGCAGAAAGCCGGCTGTTCCGGCCTCAGCGGTGAGTCGCGCCTGGAGGCGGCGGCGCAGAAGCACTCCGAGCTCCAGGCCGCGCAGAACAGCATGTCGCACCAGCTGCCCGGGGAAGCGAGCATGGGCGACCGGGTCACCGCCGAGGGCTACCGGTGGCGAGGCGTCGCCGAGAACGTCGCCGCCGGCTACACCAGCCCCGCGAGCGTCATGAACGGCTGGATGAACAGTCCCGGCCACAAGGCCAACATCCTCAACTGCGCCTACACGGAGATCGGCGTCGGCTTGGCGAAGTCGTCCTCGGGCACCCAGTACTGGACCCAGAACTTCGCGACGCCGGCCTGACACAGCGCCACCCGCGCGGCTGGCCCCCGCGCAATCAGGCCGTGACCTGTGGAAACATAGGTCACGGCCTTTGGCGCTCCTGGTGCCGGCGGTTGGTGCGAAGGTCGCCCAGCGCCTTCGTCTGGCTGTTACTGGGTGGCGGTGTCGTTGCCGGGCCCGCCGACCAGTTTGTCGTTGCCGAAGCCGCCGGACAGGTTGTCGTTGCCGGCGTTGCCGTAGAGGGTGTCGTTGCCGTAGCCGCCGAGCAGGAAGTCGTTGCCCGCGCCGCCGTAGATGGTGTCGCCGCTGTCGGCCAGTTCGCCGTCCAGGTCGCCGCCGATCAGGTCGTCGTGGCCGGTCTCGCCGTAGATCCTGTCCTTGCCCGGTCCGCCCTCGACGTGGTCGTTGCCGCGGCCGCCGCGGAGGGTGTCGTTGCCGGAGGCGCCCTGCACGTCGTCGATGCCGTCGCCGCCGGTGAGGGTGTCCTTTCCGGTTCCGCCGAAGACCGTGTCGTCGCCGGTCCCGCCGTTGGCGGTCAGGGGGACCGCGGTGTCGTTGTCGACGAAGTCGTTCATGTTTCCGAGCGTGACGTCGAGTCCCGTCGGCTTCTTTGCGGTGGTGCACTTGACCTTGGTCTTGTCGCCCTTGACCGCCTTGCAGCCCTTGCCTGCCTTGATGGCGACCGTGTCGTTCAGGGTGATCGTCCGGCCGGAGACGGTGATGACCAGCGAGTTGGCCTGACCAGCGGCCGCGGTGAATCGGACGACGGTGCTGTTCTTCCCCACGACCTCGGCCTTGGCGGCCGAGGCGGCCTGTGCCGGCGAGGCGAACAGCGCGGTGGTGGCGGCGGCCGCGAAGCCGATTGCGGCGAGCTTCCTACGGTGGAGACTGAACATGTGAACCCCGTCCCTGGCTGCTGATACGTGAATCCTATGAGGACGGTCGATGGGGCATCTCCCGTTTTCGTGTCACACCGCGGACCCGCGACCACGGAGCACTTCGCGGAAGAGATCGGCGGCTCGGACCGGGCCGCCGCTGACGGAGGGCGCCTCGAAGCCGAAGCGGCTCCTACGCTGCTGGCAGAACCGGGCCGGATCGGGTGTCGGGGACGGCGACGGCTCACTACCGTCGGCGCATGGCAGACGTGACGTACCGACCCCGGCCTCTCTTGCGCACCCTGCTCGGCGAGGTGCTGCGGCGCCGCCGGCTGGAGCAGGAGCGGACCCTTGCCGAGGTGGCCCGGGACGCGTGCGTCTCGGTGCAGTATCTGTCCGAGGTCGAGCGCGGCCGCAAGGAGGCGAGTTCGGAGATCGTGGCCGCCGTCTGCGATTCGCTGGGCATCGGGCTGGGCGACCTGCTGGCCGAGGTGGGGCGCGACCTCACGGTGCATCGCGCCCCGGTCCTCCGGCTGGAGACGGCCCGGCTGCGTCGCGCGGCACAGGCGCCACGCGGTTCCCGGTCCGGCGATGTCGTCCTGCTGGCCGCCTGATCAGGCGGCGTTGAGGCGGTAACCGCGCGGCTCGCGCCGGGTGATGACCCGGTCGGCGAGGCCGTAGGCGACGGCGTCGGGGGCCGCCAGCGTCATCCGGCGGTCGGTGTCCTCCCGGATCCTGGCGACCGAATGACCGGTGTGCTCGGCCAGGATCTGATCCATCTCGGCGCGGACCTTGGCCACCTCCTTGGCCTCCACGGCCAGGTCCGGCAGCGTGCCGCGGGCCTGGCCGGACGGCTGGTGCAGGGTGACCTTCGCGTGCCGTAGCACCGACCGCTTGCCGGGGGTGCCGGCCGCCAGCAGCGCCGCGGCCGCCGACGCGGCCTGTCCCACGCAGGTGGTGGCGATGTCACAACGGATGAAGTGCATGGTGTCGTAGATCGCCGTCAGTGCGCTGAAGGATCCGCCCGGGGAGTTGATGTACAGCCCGATCTCCTGTTCCCCGGTGGACTCCAGGTGGATGAGCTGGGCGATCACCACGTTGGCGACCCCGTCGTCGATCTCGGTGCCGAGGAAGATGATCCGGTCCGACAGCAGCCGGGAGTAGATGTCGAAGGCGCGTTCCCCGCTCGGCGTCTTCTCCACGACGGTCGGGATGGTGTAGTGGCTCATGCGCCCAGTCCCATCGGCTGACGGGCCATCTCGGGGCGCACGTCGTCGACACTGTCGAGCACCCGGTCGATGAGGCCGTACTCGAGCGCCTCCTCGGCGGTGAACCAGCGGTCCCGCCGGCTGTCGCGTTCGACCGTGTCGATCGGCTGGCCGGTGTGCTCGGCGGTCAGGCGCAGCAGCGTCTGGCCGAGCCGCTCCAGCTGGTTGGCGTAGATCTCCACGTCCGCCGCGGTGCCGCCGAACCCGGCCGAGCCCTGGTGCATCAGGATCTGGGCGTGCGGCAGGGCGTACCGCTTGCCGGGAGTCCCGGCGGTGAGCAGGAACTGCCCCATGCTCCCGGCGAGCCCGAGGGCCAGCGTACTGACGTCGTTCGGGATCAGCCGCATGGTGTCGTAGATCGCCAGCCCGGCGGTGACCGAACCGCCCGGCGAGTTGATGTACAGGTTGATGGTGCTCAGCGGGTCCTCCGCGGACAACAGCAGCAGCTGCCCGCAGATCCGGTTGGCGATCGGGTCGTCGACCTCGGACCCGAGCACGATGATGCGCTGGTGCAGCAGCTGGATGGACAGCTGGTCGTCGACGGACCCGGTCCCGCCCGGCGTCGCGGCAGTGAATGGATGCATGGTTCTCTCCTCCGGCTCGGCCCTGCGTGCCGTCTCCACCATCGACGCGACGGCGCCCGCCGGCCAAGCCGATCTGCGGTCAGCAGATGACGAGGGAGGGAAGGAGGGTGCCGGGCTCAATCACCGGGGTTGACGGTCAGGCCGAGCAGTCGCAGGTTCTCCTGTGACGAGCTGCCCGGGTCGGCGGTGTAAAGGAAGAGCGTCTGGTCCTCGTCGCCGGGCAGTGTCAACGCTTCGTACCGCAGGGTGATCGGCCCGACCGCGGGGTGGATCATGTGCTTGGTGCCGTGGGTGCGTTCGTGCACCTTGTGGCTGTTCCACCACGTACGGAACTCAGGGCTCTTGATCGTCAGTTCGCCGACCAGTTCGTTGAGCCTGGTGTCGTCCGGGTTGCGGCCGGCGTAGAGACGCAGCGTGCCGACGACGTCGGCTGCCACGGACGGCCAGTCGAGGAAAGCGGCGCGGGCGCCGGAGTCGAGGAAGATCCACCGCGTGTAGTTGCGGTCCCGGGCCGGCAGGCGCGTCCAGTCGGTGAGCAGGGCCCGGGCGAGCAGATTCGCGGCCAGTACGTCGGTGCGCCGGCCCAGGATCATCGCCGGGTGCTCGGTCATCGAGGCGATCATCTGCTGCATGGCCGGGCGCACACGCTGTGGCGGTGTCTGCCTGGTGCGTTGCCGGGTCGGTCGCGCCAGATCGGCCAGGTGTGCGCGGGCGGCCGGCTCCAGCCGGAACACCCGCGCCAGGGCGTCGACGACCGCGTCCGACGGGGTGCTGTGGCGGCCCTGCTCCAGACGGGTGTAGTAGTCGACGCTCACTCCGGCGAGATGCGCCACCTCTTCCCGGCGCAACCCGCGTACCCGCCGCCCGGCCGTCGCGTCCGGTGCGACGATCCCGGCCGTCTCGGGGGCCGTGTTGGTTCGGCACGTCCGCAGAAAGTCGCTCAGGTCCGTGTTCGCCGCCATGCCGGAAATTATGGCGCGGTCCGTCTGCCTGCGAGAAGGGCGTGAGGGGGCATGGCGTTCCCAGGTAGCGCTGGGCCAGTTCGGACCTGTCGGCGGCGGTGGTGCCGCTCGCAGGATGGAACCTGTCGAGATCCGAACACCATGAGGAGAACGCCATGTCGCACCCCACCACCTGGTTCGTCACCGGCACGTCGCGTGGCCTGGGACTGGAACTGGTCACCCGACTGCTGCGCCGCGGCGACACCGTGGCCGCCACCACCCGTACGGCGCGGCGCCTCGACGAGGCACTCGGGGGAGTCGATCGGTCCCGGCTGCTGACCCTCGAGCTCGACCTCACCGACGAGGCGGCCGTCGCGGCGGCCGTCGACCAGTGCACCCGGCGTTTCGGTCAGATCGACGTGGTCGTCAACAACGCCGGGTACGGCTTCCTCGGCGCGGTCGAGGAGGTCTCCGACGTCGAGGCCCGGCAGATGTTCGACGTACAGATCTTCGGGGTCTGGAACGTGCTGCGGGCGGTGCTGCCGGCCATGCGGGCCCGGCGCGGCGGCCGCATCATCAACATCTCATCGATCCTCGGCATGACCGCGTTCCCGGGCTGGGGTCTCTACTGCGCCGGAAAGTACGCCCTGGAGGGCCTCACCGAGGCACTCGATGCCGAGGTCTCCGGCTTCGGCATCGAGGTCAACCTCGTCGAGCCCGGGTACACGCGTACCGATTTCCTGCGCACCACCTCTCTCGGTCTGCCGTCGACCACGATCGCCGGCTACGAGGCGATCCGGGAGATGACCGAGGCGCATCTGGCGATGCCCGGCACCCAGCTCGGCGACCCGGTCAAGGCCGCCGCCGCGATCATCGACGTGGCCACCGCCGGTAAGGCCCCGTTGCACCAGCTGCTCGGCTCCGACTCGTACGGGCTGGCGAAGGCCCGCATCGAGGCGCTGACCGCCGATGTCGAGAACGGCCGTGAGCTGGCCTTCTCCACCGACATCACGCCGGACGCGTAACCCGGTGCCATGTGGGGACATGGGCACCGCCGACCCGGCGAGCGTCCACTGTGCTGCGTTGACGGAGCGTGGAACGATCCAGTGATCGACTTCCGCATGCGGTGCGGAAAGTCCGCGTGGTGGCCAGCCGGGTCCTGAGAATGGGAGTACACCTTGCCTTTCGTACGCTCGAACGCCGTCGACCTCTGCTACGAGACCTTCGGTGATCCGGCAGACCCGGCGATGCTGCTCATCATGGGCCTCGGCGAGCAGATGATCGCCTGGCCCGACGGGTTCTGTGCGGCCCTCGCCGCCCGGGGCTTCCACGTGATCCGCTTCGACAACCGCGACGTCGGCCTCTCGACCTGGCTGGACGACCTCGGTGACGTCGATGTGCCCGCGCTGTTCACCGGTGACCGGTCCTCGGTGCGGTACGGGCTGTCGGACATGGCCGCCGACACCGCCGGTCTGATCGAGGCCCTCGGCGTGCACCGGGCGCATTGGTCGGCGTCTCGATGGGCGGCATGATCGCGCAGCTGGTCGCCGTCGAGCGGCCCGACCTCGTCGCCAGCCTCGCCTCGATCATGTCGACCACCGGCGACCGCGCGGTCGGGCAGGCCACCCTCGACGACGTCTCCGTCCTGATGCCCCGGCCCGGCGCCGACCGTGAGGCCGCGATCGCCGCGGACGTCGCCCTCTACCGCCTGATCGGCTCGCCCGGTGTCGAGATCAGCGAGGACGACCGGGTCGGCGGCGCCGCCGCGAAGGTCGACCGTGCCTACCATCCGGCCGGCACGACCCGGCAGTTCGCCGCGATCGTCACGGCTGCGGACCGCACCCCCAGCCTGCGTACGCTGAAGGTACCCACCGTGGTCATCCACGGCGAGGCCGACCGTTTGGTCGACGTGAGCGGCGGACGGGCAACGGCCGCCGCCGTCCCCGGCGCGGAGCTGGTCCTGATCCCGGACATGGGCCACGACCTGCCCGAGCGCGCCTGGGACCGGATCGTCGACGCCGTGGTGACCAACGCCGCCAAGGCCTGACCACCCAAGCGGAGCGGTCGAGGGCAGGCCCCGGGGCGAACCCGTAGATCGCCGGGTCACCCGGGGCCTCCCCGGCGCGCGTTCCGGTACCGGGACGACTGGCGCTCGCCGTGCCCGCGTCGACGGCTGGATCCGCCGATTCCTGCTACCCGATCCGTTGCCCGTCGCGCTGCATGAGCGGCAGGCGGAACGTGGCATACGTGTATTTGCCGGTGATGCGGCCGTCGGCATCGAAATGGAACACGTCCAGTCCGTGCCACTGCAAACGGCCGCCGAAGCGCAGGCGGGCGAACCATCGCAGCACCGGCATGGCACGCCGGCCGTGGGCGCCGGAGAGGTCGAGCCGGCACGCCCACCGGATCGTCGCCCGGCGGCGCTCCGCATCGATCACCTTGTCGTAGACGTCGAAGGTCATGGCGCCGTACCGCCCGGCGAACTGGGGCGCGAATTCCGCCCGGATCTCGGCCGGGCCCCGACGCTCAGGGGCGCGGCCGGGGAGATACCGGGCGTCCTCGGCGAAGAACGACATGACCCGTTCGAGATCCGGCTCCGGCTCGTTGAAGGCGGCTACGAACGCGTCGATGGTTCGTTCGAGATCGGTGCTGGTGACGGTCATGGCGGAACCATACAAGAACGATGTTCTCTTAACAACAGAACATCGTTCTCTTACTGCGGCGGGCTATGGTGAGGGCTGCCATGGACACGTCGTTTCAGCGGGCGCGGCGCCCGGAGCAGAAGAATCAGCGGCGCGAGGCGATTCTCGCCATCGCCGCCGAACTCGCACATGACTCCGGGGTAGCCCAGGTCAGCCTGGGCGACATCGCCGCGAAGGTGGGGCTGGCCAAGTCCAACATCCTGCGCTATTTCGGCACCCGTGAGGAGATCTACCTGCAGCTCACGATGCGGGAGGGCACAGACTGGGCAGCCGCGGCGGGCAGCGCGCTGGACAAGGCGAGTGGCCACCTCGCGGTGGCGGCCGCACTCACCGACGCTTACGTCGACCGTCCGCTGTATTGCGACCTCACCACGCATGCCGAGACCATGCTGGAACACAACGTGTCGGTAGCGGCCCTGAAGGTCTACAAACTCTGGGCCATCGACACCTACTTCACCGTCGGGCGGAAGATCACCCTCGCCTGCCCGCAGCTGACCGACACCGATGGGGCCTCGCTCGTGATGGCGGCCAGCGCGTTCGTCGCGAAACTGTTCCCGATCACTCGTCCCCCGGAAGCGCTGCAGCAGCTGTACGACCGGGAGCCGGAGATCGCGCGGGTGTTCCCGCCGTTCCGCCCCACCCTCCAGCGCATGATCAGTGCAACCGCGGCCGGTCTGCTCGCTGCGCACTGACGCGGCGGACGCCGGCTCCCGGTACGTGTTTCAGAGTGGGGAGCAGTGGCCCAGAAAATCTGGGTCGAAGTTGCTAGACTTTCTTGGCAGGGCCGGTTAGTGTTTCTCTCGTTGACAGCAAAGATCGTTGAAGACGCAGACGTAGCGGTTCGAGCGTCAAGTAGGGCCCGGAAGTTCGTGGCTCGCTCGGGACTGCGATGGAGTGCATGAACCGCACCCCAGTAAGTGGCAAGGCAAGTAGTGGCAAGACGAGAGCAGGCCGGGCCGATGCACGTTCGGGGCTCCGCCTGATGCAACCGAGAGTAGAAGTGGCAAGACAAGACCTTGACGTAGTTCCAGGTCAGGGCACATGCAGGTAGGGCCGATGCGCGTTTGGGGCTCTGCCTGAGAGGCAGGTTTCTGTCGTACGTGTTTGGGGCCGTGAAGTTTGCGTGGGGCTCCGACGCCGGCAGGTTGCAGTACAACAGCACAGGTAATGGAAGCAGAGGAAAGGGAGGGTTCGGCACCGTTGGATCGCCTGCCGTCAGGATGCAGTTCTGGTTCTGGGGGTGGACACCGCAGTCTCTTCGAACGTGAGGTGGTCTCCGGTCACGCGTATGCGATCCTCACACCGCGAGCCGTTGAAGTGTGCGGCCGGTGTGGATACGACAAGCCGGCGTTTTTGCCGGTAGATGGTGTAGTAAACCCGTAACCCTGGGCCCCGGCGCTTCTGCGCCGGGGCCCTCGTCACGGAGGTACCTGTATGGCCCCACCGCATGACCTGCTCGACGATGAGGACTTCCCCGCCTACACGATGGGTCGCGCCGCGGAGATCACCGGCGCCTCGCCCGACTTCCTGCGCCGACTCGACGAGGCGAAACTGATCACGCCGTTCCGGTCCGCAGGCGGGCACCGTCGTTACTCCCGCTATCAGTTGCGTCTGGCCGCACGGGCTCGGGAGATGGTCGACCGCGGCACCGCCCTGGAGGCGGCCTGTCGGATCATCATCCTCGAAGACCAGCTCGAAGACGCTCTCCGGCACCATCAGAGCTACCAGCGCCGACAGCACGCGGACGCTGCCTGATTCCATCGCCCTACGGTCCTTCTCCTGCGTGAGAGGGACCGTTTGTCGTACCCGCGACCGGCCTGGAGCGACTCCGGCCGGTGGTGCGCTGGACCGTGCGCGACTTCGAGAGGTTGCCGGCGCTGGGCAGGTCTAGCCGACCTGGTCCACGTAGGGCTCCGCGCGGCTCCCCGCTGCGGCGCATGACCAGGCGCTACCGCGGCCGGATTACTCGCTGTACAAGGTGGGAGCAGAGGCTCAGAAAATCTGGGTCGAAGTTACTAGACTTTCTTGGCAGGGCCGGTTAGTGTTTCTTTCGTTGACAGCAAAGATCGTTGAAGACGCAGACGTAGCGGTTCGAGCGTCAAGTAGGGCCCGGAAGTTCGTGGCTCGCTCGGGACTGCGATGGAGTGCATGACCGCACCCCAGCAAGTGGCAAGGCAAGTAGTGGCAAGACGAGAGCAGGCCGGGCCGATGCGGGTTCAGGGCTCCGCCTGATGCAACCAAGAGTGGAAGTAGAAGTTGTAGTCAAGACCTTGACGTAGTTCCAGGTCAGGGCACATGCAGGTAGGGCCGATGCGCGTTCGGGGCTCTGCCTGAGAGGCAGGTTTCTGTCGTACGTGTTTGGGGCCGTGAAGTTTGCGTGGGGCTCCGGCACCGGCAGGTTGCAGTACAACAGCACAGGTAATGGAAGCAGAGGAAAGGGAGGGTTCGGCACCGTTGGATCGCCTGCCGTCAGGATGCAGTTCTGGTTCTGGGGGTGGACACCGCAGTCTCTTCGAACGTGAGGTGGTCTCCGGTCACGCGTATGCGATCCTCACACCGCAAGCCGTTGAAGTGCGCGGCCGGTGTGGATACGACAAGCCGACTTAACTGTCGGTAGATGGTGTAGTAAACCCGTAACCCTGGGCCCCGGCGCGCAAAGCGCCGGGGCCCTCGTCATGGGGACGCGGGAGTTCCCTGCCGCGGGGAGAGTCACGTTTTGGTGGTTCCGGGACGGGCATGGCAGCCGTATCGGATCGCGGAAAGGACGATGATGACGATCTCCACAGGTACGCGGGTGGCATTCCTGGTCGCGGAAGAGGGCATCGAACAGGTCGAGCTGACCGCCCCCTGGCAGGCTGTCGAGAAGGCCGGTGCGACACCGGCGCTGATCTCGTTGAAGCCGGGCACCGTGCAGGGCTTCAACCACCTCGACAAGGCCGACACCTTCGACGTGGACATCACTCTGGACGACGCCCGGGTGGCGGACTACAGCGCGCTGGTTCTTCCGGGTGGCGTCCCCAACGGTGATCTCCTGCGCACCCAGCAGCCGGCCGTCGAGTTCGTGAAGGCGTTCGCCGCCGCCGGCAAACCGATCGCCGTGATCTGCCACGGCGGCTGGGTGCTCATCGAGGCGGGCGTGGTCGAGGGCCGGACGATCACCTCCTGGCCGTCACTGGCCACGGATTTCACCAACGCCGGCGCCACGTGGGTGGATCAGGAGATCGTGGTGGACGCCGACGGTTTCCCCTTGATCAGCAGCCGCAAGCCGGACGACCTGCCGGCCTTCACCGAGAAGCTGGTCGCCGCCCTCCCACAGGCGTGATGCCCGAACCCGGGCCGAGGCGGTCGGTCAGGAGTCCTGCCCGGCCGCCGGCACCGGGGCGACGGCACGGAGCTCGGCGGTCAGCCTGGCGGCCAGCTCGATCGCGGACTCCGCCGGGGGCGCCGGGGTGGGCTCGAAGAACGTGACCTTCAGCCGGGGGCGTCGCGGGAAACGGGCGATGTCCACCGTTCCGGAGACCGCCGCGCAGACGATGCGGGCCTGCGGCACAGCGTGAGCGAGGCGTCCGACACCGCTCCGGGCGCGCAGCTGCCGGCCCTGGGAACGGGTGCCCTCGGGGAAGATGCCGAGGCAACCGCCGTGCGAAAGGCACTGCACCGCGGCGTCCAGCGCGTCCATGTCCGCCTTCCCGCGCCGGACGGGGATCTGGCCCATCCCGTCGAGTACGCGGCGCAGCAGCGCATTCCGCCAGAGGGTGTCCTTGGCGAGGGCCTGGATCTGCCGCTGCCGGCGGGCGGCGAAGGCGATCACCACCGGATCCCACGCGCTGTCGTGGTTGGCCGGGACGATCGTCGCGCCCTCCAGTGGGAGGAGGTCCAGGCCGACCACTTCGAGGCGGCCCCACCAGCGCACGATCGGCCCCGCCGCCGCCATGACCGCTCGGTAGACCGGGGGGATCCGGCTGGTAGAACGACTAAGCTCCATGACTCACCCTCATCAATCCAGGCCCATGCCGTTTCACGATCGTAAACGCCGTTCCTGGGCCGGTGGTGAATGCGGCACGCAGGCGATTCCCGGGGTACGAGGAATCGTGGGGTGAACGCCGAACGGCGGCCCGCTGAACCAGTCGGGCCGCCGTTGACGAGAGATGAATCAGAGCGCGCGGATGTTCTCCGCCTGCGGGCCCTTCTGGCCCTGGGTGATGTCGAACTCCACCCGCTGGTTCTCGTCCAGGCTGCGGAAACCGCTCGCCGAGATCGCGGAGAAGTGGGCGAAGACGTCGGGGCCGCCGCCGTCCTGGGCGATGAAGCCGAAGCCCTTGTCACCGTTGAACCACTTCACAGTTCCTGTAACCATGTCTACTCCTTCGCAGGCTGTCAGGGACCGCACCGTGCGGGCCCTTACGCCGCCGCGTTGATCACCCGCGTCGGAACGACACGAAAAACGAAAAAGCGCCTGGCTGGATTATCTGAAACCCAGCAGGCGCCGAAAACGTCTATGGAAATCAAAACTGCAACTCGGCCACACTAGCACAAAATCGGTTCGGTGCCGCCGATCCTCCGCGTTCGCCCGGTAACCGACGTCACTGGCGGGGCGTTCCCGCACGAGGCGGCCGGGCACCCGTGTCGCATGCCCGGCCGCTCGGCGATGTGGCTACCGCTGGTAGGTGCGGCTGGTGGTGTACCGGACGTTGCCGGCCCGGTCGTAGGTGCGGAACCGCATGGTGAACTTCTTGCCGTACTTCTTCGGGTTGATCGCGAACGTGTAACCGGCCGTGGTGTCGGTCCGCACGACCTTGCCGTTGATCAGCAGCTGCACCTTGGCGATCCCGTACGTGTCGCTCGCCGCCGCGGTGACCGTGAACGTCCTGGTGACCTTCGCCCGGTTCCGGGGCGCCTTGGTGATCCACACCGACGGCACCCGGTTGTCGACCAGGAGGGACCGCTTCAGAACCGTCTCGTTGCCGGCCGCGTCGACGGCGTGCCAGCCGAGCGTGTACCAGCCGTCCGGCACCTCACGGCTGCGGATGGTGACCGTGCGGGAGTTCTCCTGGGCGTACGAGCGCAGGTGTCTCGGGGTGTTCAGGGAGGCCTCGAAGGAGGCGAACGGGCTGGCGTCGCGGTATCCGCTGAGCGAGACGGTGAAGTCGCCCCGGACCGCGCGGCCCGCGCTGGTACGGCCGGTGATCACCGGGCGGTCGTTGTCGACGGTCACGGTCCGGGTCACCGCTGTCACGTTGCCGGCCTGGTCGCGTACCCGGACCGTCATCGGGGTCCTGCCGTTCGGGACCTTGACGTTCCAGCGCAGATCGAGGTTGCCGCCGCCCATGAGGTCCTTCGACGCGATCGTTTGTCCGCCGACGATCAGCTCGGAGCCGATCACGTAGACGTTGTCGGCGGCGTCCACGGCGAGTTCACCGCCCTGGCCGATGTAGCCGTCCTTCCGCGGGAAGCGGACGGTCAGCCCGGTCGGCGCCCGGTTGTCGACATGGACGGTGAAACCGCCGGTCGTCAGTGAGCCGTCGGCCGTGGTCGCCCGGGTGGTCAGGGTCACCAGGCCGTCGAAGCCCGTGGTGTCCCAGTCGATGCCCCACGGCGCGGCGGTGTCCGTGCCGATCTCCCGGCCGCCGGCGTACACGGTGAGGCCGGTGACGGCGGACAGGTCCTCGCTCGGCTGCGTCTCGAAGGTCACCGGCGTGACACCGCCGACCCAGTGCCCGGCGGTACGTGCGTATACCTTCGGCGCGACGCCGGCGGCGAAGGCGGGTGGTGCGCTGACCAGCGAGGCGGCCAGGGCGGCCACGGTGACGAGTCCGGTGTGCTTCACGACATCCCCCATGATTCAGCGCCGGTACGTGCGCTTCGTGCTGTACATGACGTTCCCGGCGCGGTCGTACGCCCGCAGTTGCACGGTGAACTTCCTGCCGTACTTCTTCGGGTCCAGGGCCAGGCGGTAGGCGGCCTTCTTGTCGGTGGCCACGACCTTGCCGTCGACGAGCATCTCGACCCGGGTGACGGCGTTCTTGTCCGCGGCGGTGGCGGTGATGGTCACCTTGCCGCGCAGCCTGCTGTTGTTCGCCGGAGCGCCGGTGATTCGCAGTGTCGGCTTGCGGTTGTCGACGACCACCTTGCGGGAGATCTGCGTGAGGTTGTTCAGCGAGTCGTAGACCCGGACGGTCATGGTGGCGGTGCCGTCCTTCGCCGCCGGGTCCCAGCGCAGCGACGTCTGGCGCCGGCCGTTGATCCACAGCTCGGTGCCGGCGATCCCGCGCGGGTCGGTGGCCTCGACCCGCAGGCTCGCGCCCGCCTTGACGTGACCGTCGGTGACCGGGAACCGCACCTTGACACTCGGGCCGGTGAGGTCGGCGGCGGTGCGGTCCTTCTCGTACACGGTGACCGTGCCGGCGCCGGACCGCTTGACGGTGACCATCTGGGCCGGGGTCGGCACGCCGTTTTCGTCCACTCCGGACAGCAGGTACGAGCCGGGCGGCAGCAGGTTCGCGTTGGCCGGCATGGTGGCGGTCACGGTCGCGCCGTTCTGCCGGAACGACAGTGGCACCCGACGCTGGTCGGTGTTGTAGGAGTGGGTGACGCTGGTGGCCCGGATCAGCGACAGCGAGGTCAGCCTGCGGCTGTCCCCGAGGCCGAGCGACACCGTGCCGCCGTAGGCCAGCGAGCCGCTGATCCCGGTGATCCGCGGCCGGTTCGCCCAGCGCACCCGTCCGTCCGTGCCCTTGGTGAACAGGTACGGCGGGTAGTAGATCTCGGCGTTGAAGTTGTCCTCCGGCCCGGGCACCCCGCCGCCCACGGTCAGCACCGAGCCGCTGGGCATCAGCACCGCGGTGGAGTGGTAACTGCGGATCCGCTGCGCCCTGGCGGCGTCCCGCCACCGGCCGGTGGCGGGGTTCCAGATCTCCGAGTCGTAGGTGGAGTTGGCCGCGCCCGCCTGGGTGCCGACCCGGGTGCCGCCGTTGGCCAGCACCTCCCCGTTGGGCAGGACCGTCAGGTTGAGCCAGTTGCGGGCGAGCCGCATCGACTGGGTCGCGCTGGTCCTCGGGGTCGTGCCGTTGATGTCGACCAGGGTGGCCCGGTCGGTGGCGACCTGGTTGCTCCCGTTGTTGTACTGACCGCCGCCGGCGAACAGCAGCCTGCCGGGCGCGTACATCACCGAGGAGCCGGAGACGCCGATCGGGGCGGGCAGCGTGCCCAGCGCGGTGACCTTACCGGCGCCGGACGGGTCGAGTTTCCACATCCGGTCGTACGAGACGCCGAAGACCTTGCCGTCCGGTGCGACGAAAGCCCGCGGGTACCACCAGCGGTTGTCCCGGGCGCCGAACGCCACGGTGCTGTCCGCGCCGGTCAGCCGGGTCCACGCCCCGCTCCCGTTGCCGATCTCCGGGGTGGTGGCGACGGTCGAGTTGTCGTCGGGCTTCTGGAAGGCGTCGACGTTGTACGAGTTCCCGCCGCCGAGGACCAGCATCCGGTCGTCGGGGAGCCGGAGCACCGAGGCGTACCACCGCTGGCGTTTGAGCTGGGCGCCCATCGCCTGCGCGCCGGTGGCCGGGTCGTAGATCATGGTCGCGGTGGTGGAGTTGCCGCCCACCATCAGCAGCCGGCCGTCGGGCAGCCGTTCCAGCGAGTTGCAGAAGGCGTCGTACGAATGCATGGACGCCGTCTGCCGGTGCGCGCCGGTGCCGATGCCGGCGGCCGGGTCCCAGTCGTCGTAGGAGAATCCGCCCTGCTTCGCCTCGCCCGGTGGGGTGCCGTAGCTGACCACGTGGCCGTTGGGCAGCAGCGCCGTGTGGATGCCGACCAGCGGCCACGCCACCTGCGACGAATACGCCCCGATGAGGTGGGCGTCGGCCCGCGGGCGGACCTTGCCGAAGTAGGGATCGGCGGGCTGGTTCAGCGCGATCCGGGTGGACCCGACGGTCACCTGCGCGGCGCCGGTGGCCGCGGCGAGTGCCTGATGAGCCGCATGGTCCTGCTCGGCGGACCGGGCGGTGCCCGACGTCAGCGCCATGCCGCCCGCGACAGCCGCCGTCACGGTGGCTCCCGCCATCAGCCGGCGACCGAGACCCGACTTCCCACGAACCATTCCGCTCCCCATTCTCAGCATCGGCGTCGGCCGATCGTACGGCAGACCGATGCCGATTCGTCGTTACGGTCCAGTCACGTCGCCAGCTATGATCAGCGCCCGGCCTCGAACGATCGCGGCCGATATCTCCTCAGAGGAGTGCGGGACCACATGAAGATGCGGTTCGCGGGGGCTGCAACCACCGCGTTCTCCGTTCTGCTCGGCACCGTCGCGACGGCGCCCGCCCCGGCGCTGGCCGACTCGAGCAGGAACCTTTCCATCAAATCGGTCGGCGACCTGGTCGTCGACGGCGTCCACCAGCGGGTCTTCGTCAGCGACCCGGACAGCGGCAAGATCGTGGCGACCACCTATGACGGCACGATCGTCGCCACCGCGACCGGCCTGCCGCGGGTCACCGGTCTGGCGCTCTCCGCCGACGGGGGCAAGCTCTACGGCGCGCTGGAGTCGAGCCGGGCGATCGTCGCCCTCTCGGCCGCCGGCCTCACCGATCCGGTCCGGTACGACCTCGGCACCGGCGTCTACCCGGTGGCGCTGGAGAACGTGGCCGGCAAGCTCTGGTTCACCTACGACGACTTCGGCTCGTTCCCGTACGCCGGCGCGGACGGCAACATCGGCTCCCTCGACCTGAGCGGCGCGGAGCCGGCGGTGACGGCGCCGCTCGACACCACCGGCGCCTACGGCATCTGGCACGGTGCACCCGAGCTGACGTCCGCACCGGGCGACAGCGGGCTGCTCGCCGCCTTCGACCCGCACTCCTCCGGTGGCACGATCGGTGTCTACAACGTCTCCGGCGGCACCTTCACCCGGACCAGGGCCGGGCAGGTCGGCAACGGTTACACCCGGTCGGTGGCGTTCACGCCGGACGCCGCCCAGGTGCTCGTCGCCGACACGGACGGCGTCACGATCGCCGGCAGCGCCGATCTGGCCGAGGCCGGCTCCTACCCGATCGGCGACTGGGGCTGGGCGGTGGCCGCCGCCTCGGACGGCACCGTGGCGACCGCCGGGCCGACCCTCAAGGTCTTCGCACCCGGAGGCACCGCACCGATCCGCGAGTACTCGCTCCCGGACACCGACCCGGTCTCCTCCGGCAACGACCGGGTGGCCGAGCGGGGGCTCGCCTGGGAGCCGGGCGGCAACCGGCTGTTCGCCGTCACCGAGAACTACTCGGAGATCCACCACCTGCGGGTCTACACCGAGCCGAAGAAGTCACTGCCGGCTCTGAAGCTGTCCGGTCCGGCGTCGGCGACCCGGGCGAAGCCGATCACCATCACCGGCTCGCTGACCGCTTCGCTCCCGCTGCCCGCCGGCACCCCGGTGACCGTCACCCGCACCGACCTGGAGTACCCGTCCGGCAAGGCGCTGGGCACCAGGACGACCGCCGCCAACGGGTCGTTCTCGTTCACCGACACCACGTCGGCCGGTGGCACGGTCACCTACCGGGTCTCCTACGCCGGGGACGCGACGCATGCGGCGGTGTCGGCGACCAAGGCGGTCGCGGTCTCCCGGACGGCACCGTCGCTGGCGATCAACAACAACGGCAAGGTGTACGGGTACGGGTCGACGGCCACCTTCACGGCGCGCCTCGGTACGACGTACAAGAACCGGACCGTGGAGATCTGGGCCGATCCGTACGGTGGCGACCTGGGCCGTCGCCTGCTCAAGCGGGCCGTGGTGAACAGCAAGGGCACCATCGCGGTGAACCTGAAGCTGTACCGGAACACCGCGGTGACGGCGACCTTCACCGGTGACGCCCGCACGGCTCCGAAGACGGCGGGCGCGACGGTCTACGTCAAGGTCCCGGTGTCGCTGAAGCTGTCGAGGCACTACCGGTCGTCGGGCGGCTACAAGCTCTTCCGCAAGAAGACCGCCGCCCAGTTCACCGTGCGGATGCCCGCCCACTCCGGGCGGAAGGCGTTCGTGCAGCTCCAGGTGCACCACAACGGCAGGTGGCAGAACCTGGCGTACGACTACTTCCCGACGTCCGGCGGCACCGCGCTGGTCGCGCTCAGTGGTGGTGGCCTGGTCGGCTACAAGCTGCGGGTACGGGCGGCCTACCGCAAGGGCGGCTCGGGCGACAACGTGAACTACACGACGTACACCCCCTACTCCTACCTGAAGTTCACCAAGTAGCAGTAACCGCATGTGGGCCGGCATCCAGCAGGATGCCGGCCCAAATGTGTTCGCAGGTTACCTCGAAGCCGGAATAGAGACATTTAGCACTCTCTCTGTCGTCATGCACCCGAAGCGGCCTCCTGATACGTCCCCAGAGCGGATGGGCGTCGATGCCGAAAAAGGTCGTGGAGGGAGAACGCATGTCAGGGTCTCCGATGCCGGCACGGATCGGCGCGGCGCTACGGCAGGGGCCGCGCTCGGTCAAGGCCTGGTTCGGGCGGTGGCCCCGATGGTGCCGCCGGACGGTGGCGGCGCTCGTGGCGGTGCAGATCGCGCTGGTGACGGCCGCCGCCGGCTACGTGGTGAGTGTGGACCTGCCACCGGACGCGGCGCCCCCGCAGGCCTCGGTCCTCTACTACCGCGACGGCCGGACGGTTCTCGCGCGGATCGGCCTCACCGACCGCACCGACGTCACCCTGGACCGGGTTCCCGAGGGGGTCCGGCAGGCGTTCCTCGCCGCCGAGGACCGGGGGTTCCAGGACCACTACGGCGTCTCGGTGCGCGGTCTGGTCCGGGCGCTCTGGTCGAACGTGGTGGACGACAGCGGGCAGGGTGCGTCGACGATCACCCAGCAGTACGTCCGCAACGCCTACCTGACCCAGGAGCGGACGGTCAGCCGCAAGGCCAAGGAGGCGGCTCTCGCGGTGAAGGTCGAGAACCGGTACAGCAAGGACGAGATCCTCCAGCGTTACCTCAACACCATCTATTTCGGCCGGGGTGCCTACGGCATCGAGGCCGCGGCACACGCCTTCTTCGGGGTGTCCGTCGACCGGCTCTCCACCGCCCAGGGTGCGGTGCTGGCGGCGATGGTCAAGGACCCGACGCGTGGTGATCCGGCACAGGATCCCGAGTGGACGCTGGACCGGTGGAAGTGGATCCTGCGCGCGATGAGTGAGGCGGGCTGGCTGCCGGACGGGGCCGCCGATCAGACGCCGTACCCGGCGGTCGCGGACGAGTCCGTCACCGCGGCCGCGATCGACGGCCCGATCGGGCTGATCACCGACCGGGTCGAGGACGAACTGGTGGCCGCGGGCATCACCCGGCAGCAGATCCGTACCGGTGGCCTGAACATCACGACGACGCTCGACGCCCCCGCGCAGCGGGCCGCCACCGCGAGCATCGCCAAAGCCCTGAAGGGTCAGCCGGACGTGCTGCGGACCGCCCTGGTGGCGATCGACCCGCGAGACGGCGGGGTCCGCGCCTACTACGGCGGCGACCGGGGCCGCGGCTTCTACGACGACGCCCTCGCCGCCCGGCCGCCCGCCTCCACCTTCAAACCGCTGGTGCTGGCCGCCGCCGAGGAGCGCGGCATCGGCTTCCAGTCGTACTACAACGGCACCTCTCCCCGGGTGTTCTCCGATCGTGGCGGTGCGCCGCTCTACAACCAGGACAACCTCCAGTGCCCGGTGTGCCCGCTGGACATCGCGATGGTGCACTCGCTCAACACGCCGTTCTACGCCGTTGCCGAGCAGATCGGCCCGAACCGGATCCGTGACCTGGCCCGGCGGCTGGGCGTACCGGAGCGGTACGGCAAGCAGGTCACCATGGTCGACCTGAAGGGCGAGCCGGCTCCCGGCCGGACCCGCGCGGACATCGCCATCGGCCGGTACGCGGTCGCCCCGGCCGACATGGCGAGCGTCTACGCCACGCTGGCCGGTGGTGGTGAGCGGGTGAACCGGCACTTCGTCGTGTCGGTCACCGCGGCCGGCGGTGCCGTCCTGCACCGGCACGAGGTGCGGCCGGACCGGGTGCTCGACGCGGGTGTGGCGGCCGATGTCGGCGCCGTGTTGTCGCAGGTCGTCGACGAGGAGGGCCGGGTGCCCGGAGTCGAGGCCGCCGCGAAGACCGGCTCCCAGCAGTACGGCGACACGGCCGACTCCTCGGATGCCTGGACGGCCGGGTGGGCCTCCGGTCTCGCCGCGGCCGTCTGGGTGGGCCGTGACAAGCCGGGGCCCATCCGCACCAGCGGCGGCCGGGCGATCAACGGTGACGGTATGCCGTACGAGATCTTCCGGAACTTCCTCTCCGGTGCCCTCGCCGGTCAGCCGGTGCGCGATCTGCCGCGGGCGGCGCATGTGGGACGCCCGGAGTCGGGTGACCTGGAGACGATCGAGGGCGACGTCAAGATGGTCCCCGGGCAGATCTACCAGGGCCCGCGCAAGGGTGACCAGGTCGACCGGTCGCTGGCCGTCGGCACCTGGAGCGAGCGGGCGGCCCGGCTGGACGCCGTGCTGGACAGGTACACCTCGTCCGGGCTGGACTTCGCGGTCTCTCTCACCGATCGCAGGACCGGGCAGCGGTACGACTACCGGGGCAACCGTGATTTCGAGACCGCCAGTGTGGTGAAGCTGCCAATGCTGGCCGCGCTGCTGTTGAAGGCGCAGGACGAGGGCCGTGCTCTGACCGCCGCCGAGAAGAGGCGGGTCCGCCGGATGATCGTCGCCAGTGACAACGACGCCGCTGTCCAGGTGTACGCCGCGATCGGTGGCGCGAGCGGATTGCAGGAGGCGCTGGGCCGGCTCGGCCTCGGCGACACCGACCCGGACCCGCGGTTCGGTCTGACCACCACCACGGCGAAGGACCAGACCCGGATGGTGGCCGCGCTGACCGGCTCCACAGGCCCGCTGACCGCGGAGTCCCGGGCGCTGATCCTGCAGCTCATGGGGTCGGTCAACGCCGATCAGACCTGGGGCGTCAGTGCCGCCTCGTTCGAGGGCGAGTCGACGGCGCAGAAGAACGGCTGGATGTCGCGGTCCACCGAGGACAATCGGTGGATCGTCAACAGCACCGGCCGGATCCTGGGGGAGAAGACCGATGTCGCTCTGTCGGTGTTGTCGCACGGGCACCGGACCCGTGCGGAGGGCATCGGGTCGGTCGAGCAGATCGCCGCAGTGACCAGGAGCTACCTGGGCTGGTGACGATCCGGGCAGGAGAACTTAACCGTTAAGTTGACCAACAGTGTGTTAGCGCTCACACTCGCGGTTCACGCCGGTGTACGGGATTCGTCCTCCCGGCCGGCGTGCTTCCCCCTTCTCTCCGCCCTTCTGCCCGCTCGAAGGAACCCCAGATGCGCATACCCATCGGGAGACTGGCGTCCGCCGCCGTGGCTCTCCTGCTGTTCCCCCTGGTCGCTCCGTCGCCGGCCCGGGCCGGCGAGGCCGCGCCGATCACCGACGGCCTGGTCCTCTGGTACAAACTCGACGAGAAGTCCGGGGCGCGGGCCACCGACTCGTCCGGCCACGACCGGAACGGGACGGTCACCGGCGCGGCGTCCTGGACCGGTGGCGACGGGCTGACCTTCGACGGATCCAGCACCTACGTGAAGGCGCCGGACAACGTCCTGTCCGGACTCGATTCGGTCTCGATCTCCTTCGACGTCCTGATGGATCCGCAGCAGGCCGCGCCGTACTTCCTGTACGGCTTCGGCAACACCAGCAGTTCCACCGGGTACGGCGACGGCTACCTGTTCGCCACCGGCAACAGCCTCCGGACCGGGATCGCCTCCGGGAACTGGTCCACCGAGCAGATCACCGCGCCGTCGCCCGCACGACTCCTCGACCGCGGCACCTGGAAACACATCGCGTACACGCAGACCGGCACCACCGGGATCCTCTACGAGGACGGGACGCCGATCGCCACGAACAACGCGATCACCATCAAACCGAGCGCGATCGGCGCCGGGAAGACGACGGCCAACTACATCGGCAAGTCCAACTACAACGGCGACAGGCTGTTCAAGGGCAAGATCAAAGACTTCCGGATGTACGACCGGGCGCTCGACGGGACCGAGCTGAGGACCCTGGCCGAGCCGGTCGTCACCACGGAACTCGCCGCCGACCGGGCCGCCCTGGACCTGGGCGACACCTCCGCCGTCACCGCCGACCTGACACTGCCGGCGACCGCGCCGTACGGCTCGAAGGTCACCTGGACCACCGGCGACGCCGCCGTGATCACCTCGACCGGTGTGGTGACCCGGCCGGCGGCCGGTCAGCCGGACGCCACCGCGACACTGACCGCCACGCTGACCCGCGGCTCGCTGACCGCCACGAAGTCCTTCACCGTCACCGTGCGCCCGGCGCTCACCGCGGCGGAGGCGGTACAGGCCGCGGCCGCCGGGCTGGTCGTGCACGACATCGACGACGTCCGGGGCAACCTGACGCTGCCGGCGACCGGCATCCACGGCACGACGGTCACCTGGTCCTCGGACCGGCCCGACGTCATCGACGGCACCGGTATCGTGCACCGGCCGGGTGCCGGCCAGGGTGCCGCGACCGTCGCGCTGACCGCGACGGTGAGCACGGGCGCGGCCTCGGCCACCCGGACGATGACGGCCACCGTGCCGGAACTGCCCCCGGCGCGGGCCAAGGCCGGCTACCTGTTCAGCTACTTCACCGGCGAGGGCACCGCCGACGGCGAGCAGATCTACCTCGCGGTGAGCAAGGCCAACGACCCGCTCTCCTACCGCGAGGTCAACAACGCCAAGCCGGTGCTGACCTCGTCGCTGGGCACCAAGGGACTGCGCGACCCGTTCATCATCCGCTCGCCGGAGGGCGACAAGTTCTACCAGATCGCCACCGACCTCAAGATCTACGGCAACGGCGACTGGGACGCCTCCCAGCGCACCGGCAGCAAGTCGATCATGGTGTGGGAGTCGACCGACCTGGTCAACTGGACCGACCAGCGACTCGTGAAGGTCTCGCCGGACACCGCCGGCAACACCTGGGCACCGGAGGCCTACTACGACTCCGGCCTCGGCGCCTACGTCGTCTTCTGGGCGTCGAAGCTCTACGCCGCGAACGACCCGAACCACACCGGCGGCACCTACAACAAGATGATGTACGCGACCACCCGCGACTTCCGTACCTTCAGCGAGGCGAAGGTGTGGGTCGACCCGGGGTACTCGGTGATCGACTCGACCATGATCGACCACAACGGGACCTACTACCGCTTCACCAAGGACGAGCGGAACAACTCGTCCACCTCCCCGTGCAGCAAGTTCATCATCGAGGAGAAGTCCACCGAGCTGCGCAGCACCGCCTACAGCTTCGTCAAGGACTGCATCGGTGCGGGTGGTGTCAGCGCCGGTGAGGGCCCGCTGGTGTTCAAGTCGAACACCGAGGACCGGTGGTACCTGTTCGTCGACGAGTACGGCGGCCAGGGCTACGTGCCGTTCACCTCGACCGACCTCGACACCGGTGTGTGGACCAAGGCCACCTCGTACTCGCTGCCGAAGCGGCCCCGGCACGGCACCGTCCTGCCGGTCACGCAGGAGGAGTACGACCGCCTGCTCACCACCTACCAGCCGAACCTGCTGGTGACCGGCGTCGACGAGGTTCCGCTGACCACCCGGGCCGGTACCGCTCCGACCCTTCCCGCGCAGGTCACGGCGAAGTATGCGGACGGCTCGTCGTCGAGTGTCGCGGTCACCTGGGACGCCGTGCCCGCATCCGCGTACGCCCGGCCCGGCCGGTTCTCGGTCTCCGGCACCATCACCGAGAGCCAGAACGTCAAGGCCACCGCCGTGGTGACCGTGCCCGACGAGGGTGCGCCGACGGTGACCGCCACGGCCACACCGGCCGCGCCCGCCGGTGGCTGGTTCACCGGACCGGTCACGGTGACCGTCACGGCCGGTGACGAGGTGGACGGCCCGCTCGTCCCCAAGGTCCGGGTCACCCGCTCCGGCGAGCCGGCCGGTGCGTGGACCGACCAGAGCGTGCCGCTCACCATCGACCGCGACGGCATCCACCTGGTCGAATACGTGGCAGTCGACGCCGCGGGCAACAGTTCCGGCATCGGCTCGCTGACCGTGCGGATCGACCGGACCGCCCCGGTCTCGCAGGCGACCGTCGACGTCAAGGGCCGGACCGTGACCCTGCGGGCCGCCGACGACACGTCCGGGGTCAGCCGGGTCGAGTACTCGCGGGACGGCGGCTCGACGTGGCAGCCGTACACCGTGCCGTTGAACGCGACGGTCCTCTACCGGGCCGTCGACGTGGCCGGCAACGTCGAGACGACGAATCAGGCGGTCCTCCCACCGGCCGGCGTGGTCCTCGCCCCGAGCACCACGAAGGCCGCGCTGACCTCGGCGAAGGTCTCCTACGGCACGGCTCCCGTGGTCCAGGTGACGGTCAGCGGCGCCCTTCCGGCCAAACCGTCGGGCACGGTACGGGTGCTGCTCGGCTCCACCGCGGTCGGCTCCGGCACCCTGTCCGCCGGTAAGGCCACGGTCAAGCTGGCCCGGAACATCGGTGTCGGCACCCGGAAGCTGCGGGTGGTCTACCAGGGCGACAGCCGGTACGCCGGTTCCGCCACGGAGGTGACGCTGAAGGTCGTCGCGGCGGCTTCCAGGACCACGCTGTCGGTCAAGGGCAAGCAGCTCACGGTGAAGGTCACCGCCTCCGGGGTCACGCCGGCCGGCACCGTGCGGATCGTCGCGGCCCGCGGCCGAACCACGGTGGTCCGCACGGTCCGCCTGAACAGCCGCGGCACGGCCGTTCTCCACCTCGGCTCGCTGCCGAAGGGCACCTACCGGATCACCGCCACGTACAGCGGCTCCGGCACCGTCACCAGGTCGGCCGGCTCACCGATCACGGTCAAGGTGACGCGATGACCGGTTAGGCCCAGACCGGGTTCCGGAAGAAATCTGGGATCTGCTGCATCCACCGGGTTCAGACCGAGCGAAGTACGGGGTGGCGGCACCGCAGCCGCCACCCCGTACCGGAAAGGACGTCTGAAGATGAGGTTCACCCGAGTGGGCGCCCGGGCCGTCGCCGTCGCGACCGCGGCCGTCGTCGCCACCGCCCTGTCCGCCGCTCCGGCCGCCGCGCACAGCAAGAAGCCGCTCGGCACCAAGTCACTCGCCGCCGTCCTGACCGCTGACAAGAGCGGTTTCGACCACAACGGCCACGACTACGACATCCTGACCGCCGCGGTGAAGGCGGTGCTCAAGGCCAAGCCGTCCAGCGCGGTCAAGGTCCTCGCCGACGGCAAGACCCCGTTGACCGCGTTCCTGCCCAACGACCGGGCCTTCCAGTTGCTGGTCAAGGACATCACCAGGTCCAAGAAGCTGCCCGGCGAGAAGAAGGCGTTCACCGCGGTGGCCGGCCTCGGCATCGACACCGTCGAGTCGGTGCTGCTCTACCACGTCGTGCCGGGCGCCCGGATCAACGGCAGGACGGCGCTGAAGTCCGACAACGCCAAGCTGAAGACCGCCGCCGGCTCCCCGATCAAGGTCAACGTCTACGGGCACGGCAGGAAGATCTCGATCATCGACCTCGACTTCAGCGACCGCAACGCGCGCGTCGTCCGGATCGACATCAACAAGAACAACCGGCAGATCGCCCACGGCGTCGACCGGGTGCTGCGCCCGATCAACCTGCCCTGATCCGCACCGGGAAACCACGACGCGCGGCCGCCCACCGGGGCGACCGCGCGTCGGCGTTTTCTCAGAAGCCGGCGCTCACCCTGGTGAACGCCCAGTCGGCCTGGGCGATACCGGAGCAGTCGCTGACCACGCCGCCGCCGGCGCAGCCACGGTCGCGGTTGACCGCCCAGAAGGAGAAGCGGGCCAGGCCCTTGCTCCTGGCGTAGTCACGGATCCGGGTCCAGGTGTCGACCGAGGTGACCTCCTGCTGGTCGGAGAGACCGTTCATGCCGGAGATCCCGATCCGCGAGTACGCCTGGGCGTCGGTGTACCCGAACGTCGACTTGAGCACGTTCTTCAGGCCCTCGGTGGCGCCGACGGTCGAGGCGTACATGTCGGCGCCGCCGCTGAAGTCGAACGGCATCTGGGTGAAGATGTCGATGTTCGCGCCCTTCGCCTTGGCCTGCTGGATCAGCCGGATGCCGTGGGCGTTCGGGCCGGTCGTCGTGGTGCCGAAGGTGAGGATCGTCTTCACGCTCGGGTTGCGCTGCTTGACGATCTTCAGCGCGTCGACGATCCGGTCGGCGACGACGTAGTTCTCGAACTCGTCGGTGTTCTCGATGTCGATGTCGATCGCCTTCAGCTGGAAGGTGTCGATCACCTTCTGATACGCGCCGGCGAGCGCCTCGGCGGTCGAACAGTTGGGGCCGAGCTTGTTGCCGCTCCAGCCGCCGATCGACGGGACGACGTCGGCACCGGCCGCCCGGATCGCCGCGATGGTGCCGGCGTGCGCGCCGCCGGTCAGTCCGGACGAACCGTCCCACGCCGGGTTGCAGCCGTTACTGGCCAGCACGAACGCGATGGTGAAGGCCTTGATGCCGGTGGCCTGCACGACCGTCGCCGGGGCGGGCGGGTTGCCCCAGCCCGGGTAGAGGTAGGGCGCGGCCGCCATCTTGGTGCCGGTGGCCGGCGGCGGGGTGGTCGGACCGGTCGGCGGGGTCGTCGGCGTCGTCGGCGGGGTGGTGCCGCCACAGACGCCGTTGTCGGTCCAGACCGCCCACTGGCTGCTGTTGGTGGCCGGCGACTCGTTCTGCGTCCACCACTTGGCGGTGTAGTTGTGGCCGTTCTGCGAGGCCGAGTTGTCCTTGACGTAGACCGCGGACGCACTCCACGCCGGGGCACACGCGGCGGCGGCGCTCGAGGTGGCCATCGGGAGGACCGCGGCGGCCGTACCGACCGCGCCGACCGATGCCACGAGGGCGATTCTTCTGCTCAGCTTCATGGGGGACCCCGATCAGGGAAGAGTGGCGAGGTGCGGGTCGATGGTGTTGGCCCAGGCGTTGCCGTTGGTCACATCCCAGTTGATCGACCAGGTCATCGCCCCGCGGATACCGGGATAGGTGGCCGGCGGCTTGAAGGTGCCGCAGTTGGTGCCCTTGGCGAGGCAGTCGAGCGCGGCGTTGACCACGGACGGGGCGACGTAGCCGCCACCGGCGGCGCGGGTGCTCGCCGGCAGACCGAGCGCGATCTGGTCGGGGCGGAGCCCGTTCTGCAGCGGGATGCAGGAGAGCGCGGTCAGGAAGTTGACGCTGCCCTGGCCGTACGCGGCGTTGTTGTCACAGCCGAGCATCGCGCCGGAGTTGTAGTACTGGGTGAAGACGACGGTCAGGATGTCCTTGATGTCGAGCGCGAGCTTGAAGTACGAGGACTGCGGGTTCTGCATGTCGATGGTCTGCGGTGCCATCGTGATGATCAGGCTGCTGCCGACCTTGGCCCGCAGGCTGCGCAGTGCGCTCGCCATGTAGGTGGGGTTGAGCCCGTTCTCCAGGTCGATGTCGACGCCGTCGAAGCCGTAGGTCTGGATCAACCGGTGGACCGAGTCGGCGAAGGCGGTGGCGGCGGCCGCGCTGTTGACGGCGACCGTGCCCTTCTCGCCGCCGACGGAGATGACGACCTTCTTGCCGCGCGAGTGCAGCGTGGCGATGTCCGCCTTGAACTGGGCGTCGGTGTAGCCGCCGACCGCGGTGGCCAGGCCCGGGTCCAGGTTGAAGGTGACCGCGCCGGCGGTGCCGGTGGCGTCGGCGAAGGCCACCGCGATCAGGTCGTAGGTGGCCGGGACGGCGGCGAGCTTGAGCGGGGCGGCGCCGTTGTCGAAGTTCTGCCAGTAGCCGGTGAGGAAGTGCTTGGGCAGCGGCCCGGCCGGGTTGCTCGGCGACGGGGACGTGCTCGGCGAGGTCGAAGGCGAGGTCGAGGGGGAGGCCGAGGACGACGGTGAGGAACTGGGTGACGGTGAGGGGTTGGTGCCGCCCTCGCATACCCCGTTGTCCGCCCACACGTCCCACTGACCACTGCGGACGGACGGCGACTCGTTCTGGGTCCACCACTTGGCGGTGTAGTTGTGACCGTTCTGCGAGGCCACGTTGTCCTTGACGTAGACCGCGGACGCGCTCCAGGCGGGGGCGCAGGCCGTCGCGGCCGATGCGTTCCCCGCGAAGTAGGTCGCCGCGCCACCGGCGGCCAGCGCCGTGACGGTGGCGAATATTAACGATCGGGAACGCCTCATCGGAGTCCTTCCATGGATGCATCTGGGGATGCATCAATGTTTAGGACTGTTAACAGTGAAAGTAAAGAGGCCGAACCTTAAACATCCTGAAATCGAGAACGGGGCCGGTCGGCGACCGGCCCCGTGGTGCTCAGATGCTCACCGGGTGAAGGTGTAGTACTTCCATGCGCCCGCCGCGGTGGCGTTGACCTTGTCGCCGGAGGTGCCGTAGAGGTACTCGGCGCGGGCCCGCCACTTCACGCCGGCCCTGTAGGTGCCGGTCAGCGTCAGCGTGGCCTTGCCGGTCGAGGACAGCTTGGTGGTCACCGTGCGCCACGTCTTCCACCTGCCGCCCGAGTAGTACTGCACGACGGTCCGGGCCGTGCGGTTCGGGTACGGCGTCACGATGTGGACGAACTTCGGGTCCTTGGAGGTGCGCAGGTACCCGTACGTCTGGGATCCGATCCTGCCGGTCTTGTAGTGGTTGTAGAGACCAGTGTTGATCTTGGCTTTGGCGTAGACCAGGGCGGCCGCCGATCGCGGCGCATACCGGCCGTCACCGGCGAACCGGACCGTCACCGTGGTGTTCCGGCTGAGCGCCAGCTTCAGCGACGCCTTGCCCGCGCTGGTCACCTTCACCGTCGAGGCCGGGTGGGTGTTCACCCCGTCGCCGGCCCGCTGCGTCCAGAACTCGACGGTCCGGTTGGTGTACGTGGTGCCCAGCGTCGCGGTGACCGTCACCGTGTCACCGGTCGTGTGGACCGACTTGTCGCCGGTCAGTGCGAGCGCCGGAGTGGCCCGCGGGAGCTGCACCGTGTCGTTGCCGGTGGCGGCGTCGGCCGCCTCGCTCCCCGCGTACGAGACCGTGTACTTCACCGGGCCACCGGCCAGCGGTACGTCGTCGAACCCGAAGCGCCCGGACTCGACCTTCACCGTGGTCACGGCCTTGCCGTAGGGCGATTCCACATCGGTACGGGTGACGGCCAGCCCGGTGCCGTCCGGCAGCCCGATCGCGCCGCCGATCGTCCCGGTCACGGTGAGAGCCTGACCGCGGACGCCGGTCGCCGGTGCGTCCACAGTGATCGTGGGCGCCGCGAACGCGGGCCCGCTGAGCTGCCAGAAGTGGTACTGATCGCCGCGCGACACGGCGAACAGGCGACCCTCGGGCTCGGCGAGGACGCGGTGCACCAGCGGTAGCGCGTACCTCTCGACCTGGCTCAGCTTGAAGCCCGCGTCCGGTGTCGTCGATCCGGCCGGGTAGACCGCGACGTCCGGTTCCGTCGCCATGCTGTTCGGGAGGCCCGCGGCGAGGCGGCCGTCGGCGAGGAGAGCGAGACTGCTCGTGGCCGAGTTGTCCGCGGTCAGCCGGGTCCGGGTGCCCAGTCCGCCCAGGCCGCTGCTCCAGATGCCGAACCCGGCGGTCAGGAGCGCGGACCCGTCGGCGCTCAGGACCGCCTCGTTGGTGTAGCCGTTGACGACCGTGCCCGCGCTGATCCGGCGCTCGGTGCCACCGGAGACGTCGTAGGACGCGGCGGTCGCGGAGGTCGTCTCGTGGTGCGAGATGTCCGAGACGACCAGGCGATCCGGGGCGGCCGGCGACGACACCACGAGCGGCGCCATGTCGAAGGCACTGCCGTCGGCGGCCTTGTCGTGCAGGTGGACCACGGGCTCGGCGGCGGCGACGTCGACCGAGCCGAAGTTGCCGTCGAAATCACCGTCCGGACTCCAGGCGCCCATGTAGCCGAACCACACCTTGCCGCCGGCCACCGCCACGTCGTACGGATACACCGTGTCGCCGAGCGGGTAACTCGCCTTCGGCGTGACGGTCGCGGCGTCGAAGGCCACGATCGCGCGCGCGTCGGTACGGGCCGCGTAGATCGTCGACGAGTCGCTGGAGAGTGCGAGTCCGCGGATACCGGCCAGCCCGTCGCGGCGTGCGAGGACCGTACCCCCGTAGTTGGTCACCACCAGGCGGCCGGCCTCGTGGTCGCTGATCAGGATGTGCCGGTGCGCGGGGTCGACGAGTACGTCACTGACGCTCGTGACCGGCAGCAGCCGGGCGGCCGCCGCCGGCAGGATCTGCGGTTCCAGTTCGGCGGCGGAGGCGGATCCCGTCGAGACGGCGAACGCCACTGCCGAGGAGCCGGCGAGAACGGTCACCGCGAGCACGGCCCGGGAGACACGCATGGGCACCTCGGATCGGTCGGAGCGGATGGCGGGCCCGGGCAGCCTATGCGACGTCGCCAGTGAAGTTGATCAACCGAACGGACGAGTCGGCACCGGATCGTCGTGACGTCGCGGATCATCCGTGGCGGACGGTGCCGAGCCGAACGTGGGGGGCCATCGTCAGGTGATGGACGAAACCTATGCGGACCGCCCGGCCGTGGTCGCCACCCGCGACCGCGGCCACATCCTGTTCGCCCGGACCATGGGCTACGTCGCGGGCACCACCGCCATGTTCGCCCTCGGCGCCTACCTCGGCCGGAACCTTCCGGCCTTCCTCGCCTTCCTGGCGTACCTCGCCTCGTTCGCCGCCCTGATCGCCATGTACTTCACCGTCCGCCGGTCGTCGTCCACGACGGTCGTGTTGCTCGGGGCATTCGGGCTGCTCACCGGAGTGGCACTGGCCCCGACACTGGTCTACTACGCGAGCACCGACCCGCAGGCGCTGTGGCAGGCCGGTGCGGCGACGGCATTGTTCGTGGCCGGGTTCGGTGCCGCCGGGTACGCCACCCGCCGGGACCTGTCCGCGCTGGCCCGGATCTGTTTCTGGGCGCTGGTGGGGCTTCTGCTGTTCGGCATCGTGCTGATCTTCGTCAACATCCCGAACGGGTCGCTGATCTACTCCGTGCTCGGCCTGGTCATCTTCGCGGGCTTCATCATGTTCGACTTCCAGCGGTTACGCCGATCGCGCGACATCGGGTCCGCGCCCCTGCTGGCGGCCTCGATCTTCCTCGACATCCTCAACGTGTTCCTGTTCTTCCTACGGATCTTCCGCGGCGCGAACCGCTGACGGATCTTCCGCGGCGCGAACCGCTGACGGATCTTCCGCGGCGCGAACCGCTGACGGATTTTCCACGGTGGGAACCGCTGACCGATCTCCGCGGTGGGAACCGCTGACGGATTTTCCGCGGCGCCGGCAACGACCGGGCTTCCGCGCGCGGGCCGCTGCCGGGCCTTGCGGGGTGCGAGCCGCTATCCGCCGACGGTGTACGCGGTCAGTGCTCCCTCGTGCGACTGGTAGAGCACGCCGCCGGTCACGACGAGGTCGCCGCCGAGTGGGGGCGGGCCGGTGATCACCGTGCCGCGGGCGGCGTCCAGCGCGATCCCCCCGGCGTAGACGACCCCGCCCGCCACGACCGGCTGCCCGCCGTAGGCCGGCAGGTTCCGGCGCCACACCTGCTTCCCGGTGCGGGCGTCCAGTGCCACGATCGCCTCCCCGTCGGAGCGGTAGAGCCGGGTGCCGTCGGTGGCGATCAACTCGCTCGGGCCAAGTGCCGTCCAGCGGACCGCGCCGTTCTTGACGTCCACCGCCACCAGGCGTTCCTTGTCCCCGGTGCCGTAGAAGGTGTCGCCGGCGGGTGTGGCCGCGCCGGGGAGCAGATGCCGTTTCACGGTCCACCGCACCGTGCCGGTGGTGATGTCGTACGCCTTCGCGCCGCCGGCGGCGAACCCGGCGACGGTCCCGTTCGCCGAGGTGCCGCCGATGCGCCTTCCGGGTGCCCGCCACAGTTCGCGGCCGTCGCGCACCCGGTAGGCCACGGTCCGCGAGTCCCCGGAGACGTCGGTGCCGGAGGCGAGGACCGCGCCCTTGTCGACGATCATCGTCCCGATCAGCGGCGGGTCCGCGGACCAGCGCCGCAGCCCGTTGCGCACGTCCAGCGCCAGCAGCACGGGGTTCGGGTCGCTGACCGACGTGCAGTCGTTGTAGCCGACGACGAGCAGCCCGTCGGCGACCGCCATCCGGGGTGTACCGCCCTCGGTGGAGCCGCCCCAGTCGTGGCTCCACCGCCGGGCGCCGGTCGCCGCGTCGTACGCCGTGATTCCGGCCAGGTCGCCGACGAAGACCCGCCCGCCCGCGACGATCGGTCCGCTGAACGACGAACACGTCTCCGCGGATCGCAGCCGTACTGACCATTTTCGGACGAGCCGCCGCACGGTGCTCGCGGTGATCGCGGTCTCCCGCGGGTTGAACCAGCTGTCCTCGGCGTCGTAGCCGACGTGATCCCAGAGGGCCGGCGCGGGCGCGGCACCGGCCGGCGTGCCGGCGGCGAGGAGGAGAGCCACAGCAAAGGTACGGGCCAAAGCGTGCACGAACGTAAGTAAAGCGGCAGCATCGGCCTTAAGCGGACTTTTACCCGAAAGCCGACGGGGCGGCGGCGCGCTTTCCCATCGATTATGGTCACCGCCGTGATCGGCAGACTACTCAGTAATCGATATGGCGCGGCCATCGGCGGTGTCGCCATCTTCTGTTTCGGCATGTTCGCCCTCGACGGCGGCGAGGTGAAGTGCGGCTCCTCGGTGATGAAGCCGGGCGACGAGTGCGTGGAGACCCGCAAGGGCAACTCGACGACGCGCAGCTTCGAGGAGCAGAAGTCGCACGACCAGCTGTTCCGGTACGGCGCGATCGGCGTGGGTGCGCTGATGTTCGTCGTGGGCACCGGCCTGATCGTCAAGCGGCATGTGCTGGACGCCGGTAAGGGCGACCAGGCGGTGGCAGCGGGCGACGGTCACCCGCCGGTCCCGCCGCAGCCCCAGCCGTATGCCCAGCAGGGCGATCCCCAGCAGCAGGCGTATCCGCAGCAGCAGGCGTATCCCCAGCAGGGATATCCGCAGCAGGGATATCCGCAGCAGGCTCAGCCGCAGCAGTTCGGAGCGCCCCAACAGTGATCGTCCGCCGGATCCGTCACCCGTCCACCGGGTGACGGATCCGGCGCACTCTCAGGCGTAGGTGTAGACGCTCCGATGATCGAGAACGGTCGCCGGGGTGACACCCGCCCACGGCTGCATGGTCTCGTTCAGGTCGATGACGCCGGACGTGTTCGCAGCCGGCATGTAGTGGGTGCCGTCGAAGCCCCACCGGGTCTGCCACCGAGCCCACAGCCGGTCGATGTTGCAGTGGTGCAGCCAGAACACCGGATCGTTGGGGGAGTCCTGCTGGCCCATGTGCCCGCCGACCCAGACGTGGACGGCGTTGTGCAGGTTCGGGGTCTGCCAGCCCTCCAGCCGGTTGCGCATGCCGCCGGAGGCCGAGCTGTTCCACGGCGCGGCGTCGTAGGCCGAGATGTTGAGCACCGAGTTGACCTGCGTCGAGGTGGGCAGGGTGGTGTTCCCCATGGCCCGACGCAGCGACGTCGACGACGACGAGCTGACGGTGATGCGCCAGTTCGCGGAGCCGGCGAACGGGCCGGTGGTGACCGCGCCGTTGCCGCCGGAGCCGTTGCCGCCCATGAAGTCGGCGGTGAACGGGACGCCACTCGTGGTCCGGTCGGTGGTCCAGTCCCAGTACGGGACGTTGACAGCCGGGTCGATCGCCTGGAGCGCCTTCTCGAACTCGATCAGGTACTGCCGGTGCCAGGGCAGGAACGACGGGGACTGGTGGGCGTACCGGATCCCGCCGACCGCGGCGAAGTAGTTGATGTGCGTGGTGACGAACCAGTCGTAGTTACGGCCGGTGGTCTGCGCCTTCAGCCGCTTCACGGCGGCGACGAACGCGGCCCTCTCGGCGGCGGTCAGGTCACGTGCGTTCTTGCGTACGCCCATGGTCAGCTCCCGTGCTCGTGGCCGACGCCGGCCAGGGCGGTCAGTTCGGTGTCGCCGAGCACGTCGACGGCGCGTTTGGTGAGTTCGAGCAGCCCGCCGCGGTTGCGGTCGGTGTCGATGAGCACCGGCTGGTAGTGGTTGATCGCACTGATGAACCCGATCGTCGCGCCGGGCAGATCGACCTCCATGACGGACAGCTTCCGGTCGTTGATCCAGACCTCGTGCGACCGTGACCGGCCCCGGGCGAGCGACCGGACCTCCTGGGCGCCGACGTGCACGCCGCGGATCCGCTTGCCCCGGTATTCGAGCTCGAAGTCGCGTGGGTCCTTACCGGCCGCCGGAGTGGCGAGCATTTGTGCGCCGGCGACTCCACTGACGACGGCCGCGGTGGCGGCGCCATAGCGAAGAACATCGCGTCTATTGACCGACGTTGATGGCGTCATTGTATGACTCTCCGAAGAATTGTTTTGCAATGCCTTTTGGGCAGCTCGGAGCGGGTCCCCCACCGCTCCGGCGCAACCGAACATACAGCAGCACCGCAACCTTCTCCGGAATGGTGGCGTAGCCCACAGATAGGCGTTCTTAATGCCTTAACGATTGTTTAATCGACGGCATATTTCGAGCGCTGAAATGGTCCGAATCCGGAGAGTGAGCGCCGGTGTGCCGGGATCGCGCAGGAAGAAGGTGTTATCGACGGTTCCGGAACCCGTCCCCATTGACCGGCGACCATCGAACTATTAACAATATTTTCAATATTGACGCCTCTCCCCCAGGAGGATCCCCATGCGTGGGTTACGCACTCTGCTGGGCGCAGCCGTCGTTGCGATAACGCTGGCCGGCAGCCTGACCATCGCCTCCCAGAGCGACACGGCGGACGCCGCCGTCGGGCCGGTGACCTGGTCCGACGAGTTCAACGGCGCGGCCGGCGCGGCGATCGACGGTGCGAAGTGGAACTTCGACGTCGGCGGTGGCGGCTTCGGCAACAGCGAGCTCCAGTACTACACCAACTCCACGAACAACGTCCGCCAGGACGGCCAGGGCCACCTCGCGATCACCGCGCGCAAGGAGAACCCGTCCAACCTCCAGTGCTGGTACGGCACGTGCCAGTACACCTCCGGCCGGATCCTCACCTCCGGCAAGTTCACCCAGCGCTACGGCCGGTTCGAGGCCAGCATCAAGGTGCCGCGGGGGCAGGGCATCTGGCCCGCGTTCTGGATGCTCGGCGACAACCTGGGCAGCGTCGGCTGGCCGCAGTCCGGCGAGATCGACATCATGGAGAACGTCGGCAAGGAGCCGAACAAGCTCTACGGCACGGTCCACGGACCCGGCTACTCCGGCGGCAGCGCCATCGGGGGCAGCCGGACCCTCTCCGCGCCGCTCGGAGATGCCTTCCACTCGTACGCGGTGGAATGGTCGCCGAACCTGATCGTCTGGTACCTCGACGGCAGTGAGTACTTCCGGGTCACCCCGGCCTCGCTGGGCGGCCGTCAGTGGGTCTTCGACCACCCGTTCTTCCTGATCCTCAACGTGGCGGTCGGCGGCAACTGGCCGGGCAGCCCGGACGCCTCCACCTCGTTCCCGCAGACCATGCTGGTCGACTGGGTGCGCGTCTCGGCCTGGAACGACTCGACCACTCCGCCCCCGGCCGGCGGCAACGCCCTGAAGAGCAACCTCAACGGCAAGTGCATCGACATCCCCGGCGGTACGGCCAACGACGGCGCCCGCCTCCAGATGTACGACTGCAACGGCACCGCCGCCCAGCAGTGGGCCGCCAACAGCGACGGGACGATGCGGGCGCTCGGCAAGTGCATGGACCCGGCCGGCGGCGCGCTGACCAACGGCACCCCGGTCCAGCTGGTCACCTGCAACGGCAACCCGGTGCAGCGGTTCACCCTCTCCGCCGCCGGTGACCTGGTGAACGTCTCGGCCAACAAGTGCGTGGACATCGCCGGCTGGAACAACGCCAACGGTGCCCAGCTCCAGCTCTGGGACTGCGGCGGCACCGCCAACCAGAAGTGGACCCGGGCCTGACCGGAGACACCGAAGGGGCGCCGCGGATTCTCCGCGGCGCCCCTTTCCGGTTCTGGTGGAGGGCTAGCTGTCCATGTTGACGATGCCCGGGTTGTCGAGCAGGAACTGGGCGACCCGGTCCTCCTTGACGGCCGCGAAGAAGTCCTCGGCCACCGATACCGGGCGGAACTCCTCACCGAGGTAGCCGGTGTTGTTCGCCGGGTTCTCGTACTTGCCGCCGCCGGGCAGCTTGACCGTGACCATGTCGTCGACGTTGACGTCCTTGAGCGCCAGCGCCCACTCGATCGGGCTGTTGCCGCCACCGGCGAAGGTCAGCGACTTGCCCGCCGCGTCCAGGATCTTCGTCATCTTGCCGACGTCGGTGATGACGCCCTTGCTCATCGCCTCTTTGGCCATGGCCTTGATGAACTGCTGCTGGTGCCGCTGCCGGTCGTAGTCGCTCATCGCGACGCCCTCGACGTTGGGGTACCGCTGGCGGACGTAGTCGAGCGCCTGCCACGGCTGGAGCCGGACCGGCTTGGTGCTCTTCTTGTAGTACGCCTGGGGCCCGGTGTACGGGTGTTCGCACTTGGAGGTGACCGGGCAGCTCGCCTTGCGCGGCCGCTGTCTGCCCTCCGGCGTCAGGTGCTCCGACTTCACGTCCATGTCGATGACCATCGACACGCCGCCCAGCGCCTCGACCATGTCCTTGAAGCCGCCGAAGTTGATGATCGCCGCGGCGTCGAACTGCTCGATCCCGGTGTAGTTGCGGACCGTCTTGGAGAGCAGCTTGAAGCCGTTGGTGACGTCGATCTTGCCGTCCACCTGGCTGCCCAGCGCCATCGCTGAGTTGATCTTCCCGCGGTGTGCCCGGACACCGGAATTCGAGTCGGCGGGGATCTCCACATACAGGTCGCGGGGCATCGAGAAGAGGTACGCCGTGCTCATGTCGGCCGGAATGTGCGCGATCAGGATCGAGTCGGACAGCGGCGGAGTCTCCGGCTTACGCGGGTCGATACCGACGAGCAGGATCGTCAGCGGGCCCTCGATGTCTTCCTTCTTCGACGCCGCCTGTGCGGCGTCGCCGTCGAGCAGGCCCTCGTTGGTGATGCCGCTGGTGTACTTGGCGATCAGGGTCTGGCCGGTGACCAGCGTGCCGCCGCTGACGATGAGCAGGACGGCGCCGAAGGCGGCACACAGCCTCGCCCACAGTGGCGTGCGGCGTTTCGTTGACTTGGGCAACCCGTCTCCTAGCCCCGCTCCGACATCGAACACGCATGATCCCACGCTCTGGCAACACCGAGGCAACCATCGCCGGGGCCGAGGTGACCGGTGCCACCTTAGTTGCAGTACGGCCCGAAGCCCCACCGGGTTCGATCGGCGCTATTTACTTATACAGTTAACAGTCCTAATAATTAGCCATGCGTCGATCCGTACTCCTCGCGTCGGCGGTATCGCTGGCCGCCGCATGTTCCCTCGTCTATGTCGCCTCCACCGCGAGCGCCGCCGTGGCGTGCGCCCCGTCCTGGAGCGCCTCCGCCGTTTACGTCAAGGACAACGTCGCCTCCAAGGGCGGCAACAACTACACCGCCAAGTGGTGGACCCAGGGTGAGGACCCGGTCGCCAAGAGCGGGCAGTGGGACGTCTGGATCAACAACGGGACCTGTGGCGGCACGACCAACCCGTCACCGTCCAGCCCGTCACCGTCGAGATCGCCCTCCACGTCGCCGAGCCCCTCCACCTCGCCGAGTCCGTCCACCTCGCCGAGCACCCCGATCCCCGTCGGTGGCCTGCCGAAGCACGCGCTCATCGGCTATCTGCACGCCAGCTTCGCCAACGGCGCCGGCTACCTGAAGATGGCCGACGTGCCCGCCGAGTGGGACATCATCAACCTGTCGTTCGGCGAACCGACCAGCGTCACCTCCGGCGACATCCGGTTCACGCTCTGCCCGGCCACCGAGTGCCCCGGCGTGGAGACCGAGGCCGAGTTCATCGCCGCGATCAAGGCGAAGCGCCAGGCCGGCAAGAAGGTGCTGCTCTCGATCGGCGGCCAGAACGGTCAGGTGCAGCTCACCACCACCGCGGCCCGGGACAGGTTCGTCAGCTCGGTCAGCGCGATCATCGACAGGTACGGGCTGGACGGCGTCGACGTCGACTTCGAGGGCCACTCGCTGTCGCTGAACACCGGCGACACCGACTTCAAGAACCCGACCACCCCGGTCATCGTCAACCTGATCAGCGCACTGCGGTCGCTGAAGGCCCGATACGGCGCCGGTTTCGTCCTGACCATGGCCCCGGAGACGTTCTTCGTCCAGCTCGGCTACCAGTACTACGGTTCGGGCCCGTGGGGCGGCCAGGACCCGCGCGCCGGGTCGTACCTGCCGGTCATCCACGCGCTGCGCAACGACATCACCGTGCTGCACGTGCAGGACTACAACTCCGGCCCGATCATGGGCCTGGACAACCAGTACCACTCGATGGGTGGCGCCGACTTCCACATCGCGATGACCGACATGCTGCTGGCCGGCTTCCCGGTCGCGGGCAACACCGCCAACGTGTTCCCCGGGCTGCGTGAGGATCAGATCGCGTTCGGCGCACCCAGCTCGGTCAGCGCGGGCAACGGACACGTCGCGCCGGCCGGTGTGCAGCAGGCGGTGAACTGCCTGGTCAAGGGTTCGAACTGTGGCGGCTACACGCCGCGGAGCGGTCTCAACCCGGACTTCCGGGGTCTGATGACCTGGTCGATCAACTGGGACCGGTTCTACGGCTGGGAGTTCAAGAACAGCCACGAGCCGTTCCTCAACGCCCTCAACTGATTTCGGCGAGACCGATGAGTTCGTGTCGGCAGCCCGGTCTACTCAACCGAGACTGCCGACACGAAAGGGCCGCCATCATGGCTAAGGTCATCTCCACCCTGTTCATCTCCGCCGACGGCGTCGCCGAGATCGACCCGGACTGGCATTTCCCGTACTTCGACGAGAACATGGGCCGCGCGGTCAGCGAGGACTACGACACCGCCGACGTGCTGCTGATCGGGCGGACGACGTACGACAGCTTCGCCGGCGCATGGCCCGATCGCGAGGCCGCCGGCGGCGACGACGCACCGTTCGCCAAGCAGCTCGGCGACATGCGCAAAGTGGTCGCGTCCCGGCAGAACCTAAAGTTCACCTGGCGCAACTCGGAGCTCATCGACGGCGAGCTCACCGACGCCGTCCGGGCGCTGAAGGCGGACGAGGGCATCAAGGGCATCGTCATCCCGGGCTCCCTCGACGTCGTGCACCAGCTGCTCGCCGCCGGCCTGATCGACGAGCTGCGCCTGCTCATCCACCCGGTGGCGGCCGGCAAGGGCGAGAAGCTGTTCGTCGAGGGCGCCCCGGTCCAGCACCTGAAGGTGCTCGCGACCGAGGCCTTCCCGACCGGGGTGATCCGGGTGATCTACGCGCCCGTCGAGCCGCCCGCCCCGGCCGGATACGAGGACGTCAAGGACTTCCCCGAGGGGAACTGACGATCAGCGGACGCAGCGGGCGTACCCGGTGCCGGCCACGCTGAGGTCAGTTCTGCTTGGTCTCCCAGAAGATCTTGGAGATCTCCTCGATCTTCCCGAGCAGCTGATCGGCCACGGCCGGGTCGGCCGAGCCCTTGGCGCCGCCGGCCCCGGCCAGCTTGGTCGCCTCGTTGAACAGCCGGTGCAGCTGCGGGTACTTCTCGAAGTGCGGGGCCTTGAAGTAGTCGGTCCACAGCACCCACAGGTGGTGCTTGACCAGCTCGGCCCGCTGCTCCTTGATGATCAGCGCCCGGGTACGGAACTCCGGGTCCTCGTTCGCCTGGTACTTCTCGGCGATCGCCTTGATCGACTCGGCCTCGATCCGGGCCTGGGCCGGGTCGTAGACGCCACACGGCAGGTCGCAGTGGGCGCTCACGACGGTGCGCGGGGTGAACAGGCGGGGCAGTCGCATCAGTAATCGTCTCCGTCTTCGTGGACAAGGAACTCGCGGTCGTGGTGGACGAGCCGGCCACCGGCGGGGCCGAGCAGCACGTCGAGGATCGCGGCGACGACGACGGTCGAGTCGCCGACTCCGATCAGATGCAGCGGTGCGACCCGGAGGTTCGCCTGCGCGCCGGGCAGGAACGGCTCACCGGTCGGCAGCACGTCCCAGCCCTGCTCCGGGGTGAAACGCGACCCGCCGTCGCGGGCGAAGTCGTGAGCCAGTCCGGCATGCGCCGAGCCCAGCAGATTGACGGTGAAGCTCGGCGCGTCGAGGATCACCCGCGCCGAGCGTCCGCCCATCACCGAGAACGACAACGCGGGCGGCTCGAGCGACACCGACGCCACGCTCGACGCGGTGAGCCCGGCCGGCCCCCGTGGCCCGGCCGCGGCGATCACCGCGACCCCGGTCGGGAAGCGGCGGAAGGCGGCCTTCATCCGCTCCCCGATACCGGTATCGATGCTGCTCAACAAAATCCCTCGCCCCTCGCAACCGTCCGGGACGACGCTAGAACCTCAACCTGGATTGAGGTCAACTTCCGCCTCAGCGGCGGTACGTCACCCTGGTGGTCGTGGTGACGTTCCCGGCGCGGTCGTACGCCCGGATCTGGACGGTGAACTTCTTCCCGTACCGCTTCGGGTTAAGCGTGAAGGCGTAAGCGGCCTTCGTGTCGGTGGCCACCACCTTGCCGTTGACCAGCAGCTGGACCCGGGCGACACCGTAACGGTCGGCCGCCGCGGCGGTCACCGTGACGGACTTCGTCAGCTTCGCGCCCTTCTTCGGCGCCCTGGTGACCCGGACGGCCGGCTTGACGGTGTCGTTGATCACCGTCCGCCGGGCGACCGTGCGGTGCCCGAGTTTGTCGGTGACGGTCCACTCGACGGTGAACGGCCCCTGCGCGGTCGGCTTGGCCGTCCAGGTGTACGGCGAAGCGGTGGCCCGGCCGCCACGGACCGAGGCGGACGCGATGCCGCTCGGGTCGGAGGCGCTGATGCTGGTGCGCACGGCGCCGCGGACCAGCGAGCCGTGGGCCGGCGTGATGGACTTCACCGACGGGCCGGCATTGTCGACCTCATAGTCCCGCCCCAGCGGCCAGGCGTTACCGGCGTGGTCGTAGACGTTCACCATGAGAAAGGTCGAGCCGTTGAGCCCGGCGGTGTTCCAGTTCACGATCCACGGTGCACGGTCGGCGGTCCCGACGATCCGCCCGCCCCACGCGCGCACCTCGACGCGGGCCACGTCGGGGTGGCGGCTGGCGACCTGAAGCGGCACCACGCCGCTGACGATCGCCCGGTCGGCGGGGGTCAGGGTCGCCTGAGGGGCGAGGATGTCGACCCGGACCCGGGTGCTCGCCTCCCCGAGGGAGCCGTCGGTACCGGAAGCCCGGATGGTGACCGCAGCATCAGTGTCGTGCAGTTTCACCGGATCCGGCCAGGAGAAGCGCAGGTCGGCCGGCACCGGCGCGGTGAACGTCTCAGCGAGGACGCCGTTGACCAGCACCTCGGCCGTCGAGACGGTGACGCCGTCGGCGAACACCGGGCGAACCTGCGGATACTGCGGGAGGAGCTGGCCCTCGGTGAGCCCGGTGCCGGTCACGATCGAGACGGCTCCGGCGGCCCCCGCGGCGGCCGAAGGGGCGATCGAGGCGGCTCGGGTGTGGAGCGAGGGTCCCGCGAGCGCGGGGGTGGCGGCGAGAACAGTGGCAGAGGTCGCGAATGCTGCTGCGACGATGAACTTCACGAAGAGGGACTCCCTGGTCGGAAACGGAACACCGAAGGGTATCGGCTGGAAGGAGCGCTACGCGACCCGGTTTGATCACGGCCTTCCGTCGATATGAGGTATGCCTATCCTTATCCGCATGTCCGAAGTGTTGCTGCGGCTCACCGGGGTGTCCGTGCGGCACGAGGTGTACGACGAGGCCGGTGCGGTGAGCCATGGCGTGCCACGCCCGCGGGACGTGACGGCCGAGGTGCGGGCCGGCGAGGTGGTGCTGCTGCTCGGGCCGTCCGGGTGCGGCAAATCCACCCTCACGCTCACCCTGAACGGCCTGATCCCGCAGGTCGTCGGCTCCCGGATGGACGGCACGGTGACCGTCGCCGGTACCGGCACGACCGCGACCACGGTGCCCGCGCTGGCCCGGGACGTCGCCATGGTGTTCCAGGACCCGGACGCCCAGATCGTCACCGCCACCGTGCTCGACGAGGTCTGCTTCGGCCCGGAGAACCTGCTGCTCCCGGCCGGCGAGGTGCTGGCGCGGGCCGAGGAGGCACTGCGCCGCGTCGGGCTCTGGGAGCGCCGTGGCGACGATCCGGAGCACCTGTCCGGCGGTGGACGGCAGCGTCTCGCCATCGCCTGCGCGCTCGCGTTGCGTACCCCCGTCCTGGTGCTCGACGAGCCGACCGCGAACCTCGACCCGGCCGGCGTCGAGGAGGTCTACCGGACGCTGCGGGAGATCGCCGCCGACCGTGACCGGGCGGTGCTGCTGGTCGAGCACAACCTCGACGCGGCGATCGGCTTCGTCGACCGGGTGCTCGTGCTCGACGCCGACGGGCGGGTGGCCTTCGACGGCCCGGCCCGCGCCACCCTCACCGGGCACGTCGACGAGATGGTCGCGCTCGGCGTGTGGCTGCCGGTGGCGACCCTCGCCGCGCTGCGCCTGCGGGCGGCCGGGATCACGCTGGAGCCGCTGCCGCTGACCCCGGGGGAACTGGCCACCGCCCTCGACACGGTGCCCGTGCTGCCGGCTCCCCGGGACCGGCCGGCCGTCGACGTCGCCGCCGGGACCGCGATTCTGGTACGCGACCTCACCGTCCACCGCGGCGGCCGGCCCGTTCTGCACAGCGTGTCGCTGAGCGTCGCCGCCGGCGAGTTCGTCGCGGTGGCCGGGGCCAACGGGGCCGGCAAGACCACGCTGGCCCAGGCGATCGCCGGGGTGACCGGTGCCCGGCGCGGGACGGTCCGGGTGACCGGGCAGGCCGGGTTCGTCTTCCAGAACCCGGAGCACCAGTTCCTCACCAACCGGGTCGAGGACGAGCTGGCGTACGGCCTGAAGGTCTTGAGGAGGCCGCCGGCCGAGATCGACGCCCGGGTCGGCGACCTGCTGGACCGGCTGGGGTTGCGCGAGCTGCGGGAGGTGCACCCGTTCCTGCTGTCCGGCGGCCAGAAACGCCGGCTCTCCGTCGGCACCGCCCTGGTGACCAGGCCGAAGGTGCTGGTCCTCGACGAGCCGACGTTCGGCCAGGACCGGGAACGCGCCACCGAACTGCTCGACCTGCTCGACTGCCTGCACTCCGACGGCACCACCGTGGTCGTGGTCAGCCACGACATGCACCTGATCGCCGAGTACGCGACCCGGCTGATCGTGCTGGCCGACGGCCGGGTGATCGCCGACGGCCGCCCCGCCGACGTCTACGCCGACGACGCGGTGCTGGCCGCGGCCGGGTTGCGGCCACCACCGATCGCGCAGGCCGCCCGCGCGCTCACCCACCACCCCGGCTGGCACGGCGTGACCCGGCTGGCCGACCTGCCCGTGCTGGAGCCGACCCGATGAGCGACTCGATCGGGTCGCTGCGGTCGTACAACCCGGTGGTCAAGGTGCTCGCGCCGGTGCCCGCGATGATCGTCACGGCACTGTCGCGGGACCCGTGGACGCCCGCCGTGTTCGCGGTGATCGCGCTGGTCATGCTGCTGGTCGGCGGTGGGCTGCGCGGCCGGGCCCTGCTGTGGACGATCGCCGGGCCGCCGCTGCTGGTGGCACTGCTGACCGTGTCGTTCGGTGTGTGGACCGATCCGGGTCTGGTCGACCACACCACCGCGCTGCTGACTCTCGGGCCGTTCACGCTCTGGTCGGGGGCGCTGGAGACCGGGCTCGCCACCGGGCTGCGGGTGGTGGCCGTGATGCTGCTCGCCCTGATCGCGGGCCTCACCACCGACGGGACCGACCTGGTCCGGTCGATGATCGCGCACCTGAGGATGCCCTACCGGATCGGGTACGCGGGGTTCGCGGCGATGCGGTTCGTGCCCCGGTTCCGGCGTGACCTGGAGATCATCCGGCTGGCGCACCGGGTACGCGGCGTGGACGGCGGGCGCGGGCCGGTGGCCACGCTGCGCCGGTACAACGGGTACGCCGTACCGCTGCTGGCCGGGGCGATGCGGCACGGGGACCGGGTCTCGCTCGCGATGGAGGCGCGCGGATTCGGGGCGTTCCGGACCCGTACCGAGCGCCGTCACGTCCCGCTGCGCCTCCGCGACGCCGTCCTGGCGCTCTGGCTACTCGCTGTGTGTCTCGTTCCCCACCTGTTGTCTGGAGTCCTCGGATGAAGAATCTGACCACCCGCTACCTGATGGCGTGCGCGGCGATCGGCGCGGCCACCGGTGTCCTGCTGATACCCGCGTTCTTCGTGTCGTTCGCGATCTCCGCGACCGTCCCGCTGGCCTACGCCGCGATGGCCGGCGTGTGGTTCCTCGGCCCGGTCGTCGCGCTCGCCGTGCTGCGGCGGCCCGGCGCGGCGGTGCTCACCATGTTCCTCGCCGGAATCATCAACGTGGCGACCCCGGCCGGCCCGAGTGCCATTCTCACGAACCTGATGGTCGGCGCCGCGCTGGAGCTGGGCTTCCTGATCACCCTCTACCGGGTCTGGCGGCCCTGGCTGTTCTTCCTGACCGGCGCCCTGTTCCAGGTCTACTACGCGATCAGCGCCTACGCGTACTTCAACATCGACGACATGACGACCGCGGCGCAGGCGGGCTTCTTCGTCCTGCTGTTCGGCAGCACGACGGTGTTCATCCAGATCGGACTCGTCATCGCGAGGCGGCTGATGGCCGCTGGCGTCGGCCGTGGCGTCGCGCCGGTGCCGGCGACCCGGTGAGCTGCCGCCGGCCGTGCCGACGACACCGGTCCTGAGACCGCCGTCGGCGACGGTCGGGGCGCCCGGCGGCGCCACCTCTGGAGGTGAACGATCACGCAGGTCAGGCCCGGTCACCCCGGCCGGCGGGCGATTGCGGATCATGTTGGTAACGGCGCGGAGAGCCAGCCGCACGAACCGGCCGGAGGCTCGGTATGTTCCTGCGCGTGTTCATCGGACGCCAGGACGAACTGCGGGAACTGCGCACCGCGCTGACCGAGAGCGGGATGTGCGTGCTCACCGGGCCGGCGGGCATCGGCAAGTCCGCGCTCGCGGCCGCCTACGCGCCACCGGAGGCGTGGACGGTGAGCCTGGCCGGCAGCAGCGCCGACCCGGACGAGATGGCCGGCACCCTCGCCGCCGCGCTGCGTGCCCGGATGGGGAACCCACCGGAGGCCGACATCGTCGGCGTCTTCGCCGAGCAGGTCGCGCGGGAACCCGAGCCGAGCCTGCTGATCGTCGACGACATCCCGGCGCTCACCGAGGAACTGGTCGAGCGTCTCGTCGTGCGGGCGGCCGGGCGGCGTCTGCGTACCGTCCTGATCACCCGCCGGGTGCCGGGCATCCCCGTGCCGGTCCTGGAACTCGGGCCGATGGCCGACGCCGACGCGGCCGAGCTGCTCGGCAACGACGACCCGGAACTCCTCGCACTCCTCGGCGGGCACCCGATGGCACTCCGGCTGGCCGGCCCGGCACTGCGCAAACACAGCCCGGCCGACCTGGCCGACCGGATCGCCGACGGCCCCACGCCGCTGACCGTGCTGCTGCGCGACCGGTTCGACGGCCTCGGCGAGGCCGCGTCCCGGGTGCTGCGGTTCTCCGCCCTCAGTTCGCCCGCAGCCCTGCCGCCCGGCGTGCTGCGGCTGCTGCTCGGCCGGCCCGGCACCGAGGAGGCGGTCGACGAGCTGTACCGGGAACTGCTGGCCACCCCGGTCGGCGACGCGCTCCAGGTGCACTCGGTGGTCCGCGACGCGGCCCGGCAGCACCTGCCGCCGGTCGACTGGACCGCGCTGGCCCGCCGGCTCGCCGACGCGGTGATCGACCACCCGTGGTCCGACCCGGCGGAATCGTTCCTGGTCATCCGTCATGCGGACCGGCTCGCCGGCCGACCCGACCTGCCGCTGGCCATAGTGGACCGCCTGCACCGGCGGGTGATCACCCTGCGCGAGCCGGCCCTCACCGCGCCGCACCACCGGGAGCTGGCCGAACGGCACTTCGACGACCCGGTGGTGCTGGTCGAGGCGGCCGAACTGATGCGGACCGTCGGCGCCCTCGACGAGGCACGCGACTTCGCCGACCGCGCCGTGCCGCTCGCCGTCGACCCGGAGCTGCGGCACCGGGCGCGGCTGATGCTCGCCGAGATCCTCGACGAACTCGGCGACACCGGCCGTGCCGAGCACCTGTGGACCCTGCTGCGCACCGATTCACCGGCCACCGATACCTCCCGGTCCGCCGGCACCGCGCCGGGCGCCGACACCGAACTGCGGTTCCTGCGGTCGCGGCGGCTGCGTGGCCGGTACGACGAGGCACGGAACGGACTGGCCGAGTTCATCGACCGGCACGAGATCCGGTACTCGATGCTCGACCTGGTGCAGCTGGCCCGGCTCGAGCTGGCCTGTACCGAGATCGAGGACGGCGCCCAGACGGAGGCCCGCCGCCGGGCCGCCCGGGTGATCGCCGCGTATGCCGGCCCCGATCTGCAGGATCATCCGACCGTGGCCGAGGCGGTCCGGGTGCTCGTCGACGCCCGCCTGACCCCGCCGCTCACCGATCCCCGCGAGGACCGGCCGATCTGGGCGGACACCGAACGTGAGCTGCGCCGGCTCCGCGACCACTGGTCCGCCACGCACGGGTCGCGGCACAGCGTCACCCTGGCCCTCACGGTCGCCCACGGCGAGGCGCTCACCGCCCTCGGCCGTCCGGGCGACACCCTTCAGCGGGTACGCGACGACGTGCTCGACCGGTTCGCCCCGGAGCATCCGGTCCGGTTCCGTGCCGAGCTGATCCTCGGGTTCGCCGCCGCCCGCGGACGCCGCAACGCCGACGCCGCCGACCATTTCGCCGGGGCCTTCCACGGCTTCCGGGCCGCCCTCGGTGACATCCACGCCAACACACTCCGTGCCGAGCTGGCCCTCGGTGTCGCCCTCAAACTGACCGGCCGGCGCGGCGGGGCACGGCACATGCTGCACGTGGTCCGGCACGCCCCGGGCAGTGCGGGAATCGGCACCGACCTGTTCCTGCAGAGCGCCTTCGGCTCCGGCCTGAGCGTGTTCCCGTCCTGGTTGTGGCGCCGGCTGACCCCGCAACCCCGTAACTGAGCGGTCGCCGGACCACCCGGCCGGCCGGCGCCGATCGACGTGCACGGTGTGTCCGGCCCGTCACCGTGCAGTCCCCCGGAGCCACAGTGGACCGCGCCAGGGGATCCGGCGGACATCGATGGCGCTCAGTCGAAGATCATAGTCGTGCACCGCACACACCGGGTGCTGCCGGGCACGCGGTTGGTAGCGCTGAGTGTCAAGAACGAGACGACCCATCCGCGGGGGCCCACGATCCGTAACCATTCGTGATAATCGCTGGATCGCCCGGCGGGCGGTCATGACGGGGGCTGTGGAAGGAGAACCACTGGTGACGGCAATGGCGGATGCCCGGCGGCGAGCCGGGCTCACGGCGCTGTACCTCGGCATCTTCGCGACGGTCTGGCTCAGCGTGCCGGAGACCGAGCCACCATTCGGCGTGCTCCTGGTGACGGCGAGTATCGCTGCCCTGCTCACAGCGGGTGCCGGTGGCGCGCTCGCGGTCCGGTCCCGGGCGGAGGGGCCGCTGTGGCGGGACGCCATCGCCGATCGGATCTATCTGGTGATCCTCGCGGGCGAGTTGGCCGCCGCCGGGTTCGGTGCGGTGCTGCTCGCGGTGACCGGGCACGCCCCGTATGTTCCGGTGCTCGTCGGCGCGGTCGTCGGCCTCCATTTCTGGCCGCTCGCCCCGGTCCTGCGCGACCCGGCTCTGCGGGTCCTCGCCGGCTTGATCTGCCTGGCCGCGATGGTCGGCCTGATCGCCGGCATGACGTCGTCGGTGCCGCCGGGCAAGGTGGTCGGCACCGGTGTCGGCGTGCTCCTTCTCGGCTACGCGATCGGCGCCCTGATCCGTGGCGGCATGACCCTGCGGGCGTCACACCCGTGAAGGGCGGCCCGGCGACTGCCGGGCCGCCCCGGGTCAGCCGATGGCGTAGGCCCGCTGGATGCCGGCCTCGGTGTATCCGCCGCTGGTGTAGCCGGCCCGGGTCCGCAGGGAGACCGCGCCGGAGGCCGGGTTGGTGACGACCGCGGCCCACACGCCGTTGATCTTCTTGACCGGTACGGCCTTCCACGTCCGGCCGCCGTCGAAGGAGACCTTCGTGGTCAGTGACTTCAGCGTCGGGTTCGCACCCCGCTTGACGTCACCCCAGATCAGGTAGCGATTGAGCTTGATCGCCACGGTGGTGACACTGCCCGGCTTGGCTCGGTTGTAGCTGTTCAGGCCGGTCGGCATGTGCTGGATCGTGGCGGCCTGCGCCAACAGGCTGGTGTTCGGCTTCGCGTAGAACCGGTGTGTGACGGTCGAGCCGGTGGAGAGCATGCCGCTCTGCAGGGTGACGTCGGTGTGGTAACGGTTGGCGGTGTTGGTGACCGTGTACCAGCCGGCCTTCTTGACCTTGTACTCCAGTACCGGCGCGTAGTGGCCGAGGCCCCGGTTGTAGGCGGTCTTGACCACCTTGCCGCCGAACGTGAGGGTGGCTTTCGACCGTTCGCCGGCGATGCTCGCGTGGTTGCCGTTGAGGTCGTTGTAGGCCGGGTTCCGGAACATGTCGTAGAGAGGGAAGATGATCCGGCCGTAGCTGGTCATCGGCAGATGGAAGCCCGGTCCCCAGGCCGATCCGAAGAAGCGCACGAAGTAGGGCCGTCCGGAGGCGATGCTCCGGACGGCGGACTCCTCGCCGAGCGAGCGGTACTCGCCGGTCTTCGTATATGCCGGAAGATCGGCGCGAACGCTCCACCTCCCAGGCGAGAAGTGGATCTTCGAGGTGCTCGCCTCGCTCCGGCTCCACAGTGGTGCGTGCATGTATCCGCCGCAGCCCTCGTATGCCGGCTGGGCGGCGACGTCGCTGTACTCGGTCCCGGTCGGGCCGCGCCGCGACTCGACGGTCATGGTTCCGAGCTGGGACCGGTGAAAGGTGCGGCTCGGGTTGCTCGGCACGCCGACCGTCCGGTGCAGGACCGCGTAGCTGTCCTGAAGGCCGTAGTGGTCGTACCAGGAGCCCATCGCCGCGAAGGCGATCTTCTTGGACGCGGTCGGGATGGCGTAGAGCGTGCGGCCGTCACCGGCCCAGCCGTCGACCTTGTAGTCGGCGCCGCCGCCGGTGTTGCTGCAGATCACAGCGCTGATCCGGTGGCCCTGGGTGGCCACTGCCGGGCTCAGGGCGAGCTTGACCGGTTTGCCGTGCCGGGCATCGATGGTCAATGTCGACGCGCCGGACACCTTCACGGTGCGGCCGCCGAGCGTATCGGTGGTTCCGGTCGTGATGGCGGCGAGGACCGCGTAGTTGCCCTTCGGAAGCTTGCGCTTCACGTTGGTGCGGATCTGGAAATCCTCGTAGGTGCTCAGGTTGACCGCAGTGGTCCAGATCGAGACCTTGGCGCCGGAACGGTTGATCGCGGTGATGGTGAGCGTGTTCGTGGCGGCGACCGCAGGTCCGGTCGTGCCGAGAAGGAGGGCCGGGATGAGCGCGGCCGTGGAAAGGGTGCGTTTCAGGAAGGGAGACATCCACCAAACCCCGTCGGATGGAATCGATGGCTGATCATGGCACAACACTGCCGGTGACCATCGCATTCAGCCCGGCGGCCGCGCTTCGGCCGGGCGCCGGGGGAACGTCGCGGGGTAGCCACGGTGCCGTGGTGGAGCGTACCTAAAAAGGGTTTTAAGGCCTTTCCGTTGGAGGAATGGGACTTTTGTCGTCGAAGGGCGGTAGGGTGCTGGTTTCCAGCACCTAGGACGCGTAGGACCACCTGGGACGGCTCCGTGGAGAAACTGACGAGTCCCGATCCGGCGACGCACGACGTCGACCGGCTCGCCGAGTTGTTCCCCGCGGCGGTGACCGAGGTGGCGGACGCCTCCGGGAGACCGGTCCGGGTCATCGACTTCGACCTGCTCAGGCAGTATCTCGGTGATCAGGTGACGGAGGGTGCGCCGGAGCGTTATCAGCTGGACTGGCCGGGGAAGCGCCGGGCGCAGCGGGCGGCGCGGGAGCCGGTCGCGGGGACGCTGCGGCCGCGGCGGGACCAGTCCGAGGATTTCGACGGCACCCGGAATCTGCTCATCGAGGGCGACAACCTCGACGTGCTGAAACTGTTGCAGGAGTCGTTCCTCGGGCGGATCAAGGTGATCTACATCGATCCGCCGTACAACACCGGCAACGATTTCCTCTACGACGACGACTTCTCGCAGACCAGGACCGGCTATCTCACCGGATCGGGGCAGGTCGACGCGGCCGGGATACCGCTGGTGGCCAATCCGGAGTCGAGCGGGCGGTTCCATTCGAACTGGCTGAGCATGATGTATCCGCGGCTGGCGCTGGCCCGGAATCTGCTGACCGACGACGGGGTCGTCTTCATCTCGATCGACGACCACGAGATCGACAACCTGCGGAAGATCTGCGCCGAGATCTTCGGGGAGCGCAATTTCGTCGCCCAGATCATCTGGCAGAAGGTGTACGCGCCGAAGAACTCCGCCCGGTGGTTCTCCGAGGACCACGACTACATCCTGGTCTTCGCCCGGAACCGGGACCGCTGGCAGCCGCGCCCGCTCGCCCGGACCGCGGAGATGGAGGCGCGGTACCGCAATCCGGACGACGACCCGCGTGGGCCGTGGAAGCCGGAGAACATGTCGGCCCGCAACCGGTACGACGCCGGCGTCTACCCGATCACCACCCCGTCCGGCCGGCTCATCGAGGGCCCTCCGCGCGGCAGCTACTGGCGGATCTCCCGGCAGCGGTTCGACGAGCTGAACGCGGACGACCGGATCTGGTGGGGCAGCGGCGGCGACAACTCCCCGGCGGTGAAGCGGTTCCTGTCCGAGGTGTCGGCCGGGCGTACCCCGCAGACGCTGTGGTTCTACGGCGAGGTCGGGCACACCCAGGACGCCAAGCGCAGCCTGTTGCGGTATGTCCCGTTCGAGCACACCGCCAACGTGCTGAACTCGGTGAAGCCGGTCGAGCTGTTGCAGCGCATCCTCCAGTTGGCCGGCCGGCCCGGTGACGGCGACATCGTCCTGGACTTCTTCGGGGGCAGCGCGACCACCGCGCACGCCGTGCTGGCGCAGAACCGGGCGGACGGCGGCAACCGGCGGTTCATCAGCGTGCAGATCCCCGAGCCGCTCCCGGTCGCCGAGGACGGTCTGGCGTCGATCTTCGAGATCGGGCTGACCCGGCTCCGGAACGTGGCCGCCGAGCTGCGGGCCGCCGGCGTGCCGGGCGATCTCGGGTTCCGGGTGTTGCGGTGGGACTCGCCGAACCTCGCCGATCCGCCCGATGATCTCGCGCAGGCTCAGGTGGCGTCGCTGGTGGACCGGGTCAAACCGGACCGTACCGACGAGGATCTGCTGTTTCAGGTCCTGCTCGACTCCGGTCTCGACCCGGGGCTGCCGATCACGGCCGGCGAGGGGATGTACGTCGCCGGTGACCACGAACTGATCGCCTGCTTCCGGGAACGGGCCACCGAGGAGGTGGTCCGGGCGATCGCCGCCCGCCGGCCGCGGCGTGCCGTCTTCCGGGACGCGGGTTTCGTCGACGACGCGGCACGGATCAACGCCGATCAGATCTTCGCCGAGCTGTCGCCGTCGACCGACGTGAAGGTCCTGTGACCGGTGCGGCTCCAGTTCAAGGTCCAGCGGTTCCAGACCGAGGCGGTGGCCGCGGTCGTCGACTGCTTCGCCGGCCAGCCCCGGTCCGCGCCCGGCCCGTGCAACGCCCCGCTCCGGACGGAGCGGCTGCTCGACGACGTGCGGGCCGTGCAGCGCCGGGGCGGGCTGCCGCTCTCCACCGCGCTCGCCACCAGTGAGGCGGCGCCGGACGCACCGCACCTCGACGTCGAGATGGAGACCGGCACCGGCAAGACCTACGTCTACATCCGGACGATCATGGAGCTGCACCGGCGTTACGGCTGGTCACGGTTCATCGTCGTGGTGCCGGGGGTGGCCATCCGGGAGGGCGTGCGCAAGGCGTTCGAGCTCACCGCCGAGCACTTCCGGCAGATGTACGGGACCCGCCCGCGCCCCTTCACGTACGACTCCTCCGCACTGCACGAGCTGGACCGGTTCCGTTCCGGTGCCGGGGTACAGGTCATGATCATCAACTTGCAGGCGTTCAATTCTTCGTCCCGCGAGAACCGGCGCATCTACGAGGAGCAGGACGGGTTCGGGTCCCGCCGGCCGATCGACGTGATCCGCGCGTCCCGCCCGATCGTGATCATCGACGAGCCGCAGCGCATCGGATCGGCCCGCTCCCTGGAGTCGCTGAGCCGGTTCGCGCCGCTCATGGTCCTGCGGTACTCGGCGACCCACCGGGTTCGCCACGACCTCGTGCACCGGCTGGACGCGCTCACGGCGTACCGGAGGAAGCTCGTCAAACGGATCACCGTGGTGGGGATCGAGGGGGAGCCGGGGCCGGCCCGCCGGCGTGTCCAGATCCGCGAGGTGATCCGCGCCCACCTGGACAAGGAGCGCGAGCTGTACGCCCGGGGCGTCAAGGTGCTGTCGCTGCTCTTCATCGACCAGGTGATCAGATATCGCGACTATTCGCGCGAGGACCAGCTCGGTGACTACGCCCGGATCTTCGCGGAGGAGTACCGGTCGCTGACCGCCGGCGAACCGGACGGACCGTACCGGCGCTACCTCGACGGCATCCCGGTCGAACGGACCCACCAGGGCTATTTCGCGATCGACCGGCGGACCGGGCGCATGATCGACGGCACCGCCTCCGATGTGGACGCCTACGACCTCATCCTGCGCGACCGGGAACGCCTGCTCTCCCTCGACGAGCCGGTGCGGTTCGTGTTCTCCCACTCGGCGCTGCGGGAGGGCTGGGACAACCCGAACGTCTTCGTCATCGGGATGCTCAAGAGCAGCGACGACATCGTCTCGCGCCGGCAGGAGGTGGGCCGCGGACTGCGGTTGGCGGTCGACCGGCACGGCGAGCGGATGGAGGGGATCAACGAGCTGACCGTGGTGGCGGACGAGTCGTACGCGTCCTTCGTCGCCGGGTTGCAGGCCGAGGGTGATCTCCGGGCGATCACCGACGGGCGGCGGGTGCGGCGTTCCCCGGCCCCGGTCGCCCGGACCGCCCGCACCGCCGTCCATCGGGTGGCCTTCGACTCCGCCGAACTGGTGGCGCGGTGTGTGGCCGCTCTCGATGACGGCCTGGCGCCGCGGCAGTACGTCGTGCAGACCGCGGACAGCACCCGGATCCACCCGGTGACCACCGACCGGATGCTCGATCCGGTCGGCGAACTCGCCGAGCTCACCCGCCTCACCCGCCGGACGATCGCCGCGATACTCACCGCGGTCCGCCCCCGCACGTTCGCCCTCTGCGGCCGGGACGGCGCCGCCGCGATCATCAACCGCGAGAAGGCCGCCCTGATCGATGCGGGTCAGCGTCGCGGCACCACCATCGGCGCCCCGGTCCGCGGGTGCTCGAACACCTCGACCTCGTGCTGATAGACGTCGCTCAACAGGTCCGCGGTGAACACCTCACGCGGCGTCCCCTCGGCCCGGACCCGGCCCGCGGCCAGCAGATACGTGCGATCCGCATACGCCGCCGCCAGCCCCAGATCGTGCAGCACCACCACGACGCGGGTGCTGTTCCCGGCCCGCTCCCGCACGGCCCGTAGCACCAGCTCCTGATGCCGCAGGTCGAGCGCGGCCGTCGGTTCGTCGAGCAGCAGCACCGGCGTACGCTGCGCCAGCACCCGGGCCAGCGCCACCCGCGCCTGCTCACCACCGGACAGCGCCGGGAACGTCCGCCCCGCGAATCCGGTCGTCTCGGTCAGCCGCATCGCCTCGGCCACCGCGTCCTCGTCCTCGGCGCTCTCCGGCCGGCCCGTCCACGGCGCCCGCCCCATCGCGATCACCTCACCGACCGTGAACGGGAACGACACCATCGCCCTCTGCGGCAGCACCGCACGCCGCCGGGCCAGCTCGACCGGCTTCCAGGCGCGTACCTCCCGGCCGTCGATCTCGATCCGGCCACCTGCCGGCACGTCCCCGGCGAGGGCGGCGAGCAAGGTGGACTTGCCGGCACCGTTCGGCCCCACCAGCGCGACGACCTCACCGGCGTCGACGTGCAGATCCACACCGTCGACGACGGTCGTGCCGCCCAGATCGACATGTGTGCCGACCGCCCTCATCCCCAGCCTCCCGCCCGCGCCCGGGTCCGGCGCAGCAGCCAGAAGAACGCCGGCCCGCCGACCACCGCGGTCAGCACCCCCAGCGGCAACTCCTGGTAGTCGATCGCGGTCCGGGCGATCAGATCCCCGGTGACCACCACCAGGGCGCCGCCGAGCGCGCTCGCCGGGATCAGCACCCGATGCCCCGGCCCGGCGACCATCCGGATCAGGTGCGGCACCACCAGACCGACGAAGCTGATGATCCCGGTGAACGCCACCGCCGACGCGGTGAGCAGAGCGGTCGTCACGATCGCGACGATCCGCAGCCGTTCGGTGTCGACGCCGAGGTGCCGGGCCGGGCGTTCACCGAGAGCCAGCAGGTCGACACGGCGGGCCAGCACGACGGCCACGGTCAGACCGGTCACCGCGCACGGGCCGGCCACCGCGACGGCACCCCAGGTGGCCTGCGCCAGGCTGCCCAGCTGCCAGAACGCGATCGCCCGGACCCCGTCGTCATCGGTCATGAACATCAGCAGGCCCAGGAGGGCGCCGGCCGTCGCGTTCACCGCCACACCGGTCAGGACCAGCGTGACCACCTCGGTCCGGCCCTGGGCGCGCGACATCGCGTACACGATCAGCGTGGTCAGCACGCCCCCGGCGAACGCGGCCGCCGCGGTGGTCCAGATCCCGGCGACGGTGATCCCGCTGACGATCGCCGCGGCCGCGCCGACCGCCGCTCCGGACGAGACGCCCACCACACCCGGTTCGGCGAGCGGGTTGCCGAACACGCCCTGCATCAGTGCGCCGGCGCAGCCGAGCGCCGCGCCGACGATCAGTGCGAGCACCACTCGCGGGAACCTGACCAGCCACAACGCATTCTCGCCCTGCATCGCGGCCGGCAGCGGGCCCAGATCGATGCCGAGCCGGTGCAACACCGAACCGGCGACCTCGGCCGGCGAGATCGGCACCTGCCCGCGCCCGGCGGCCAACAGGCTCACGACCGCGAGCCCCACCGCCAACCCCAGGATCAACCCCGTCTTCCGGTACGGCCACGGGGTTCTCCGGCCGGAGCTGAGGCGCCCACGCCGATCCTTTCCGGACGTCGGCCCCGCTCGGCCGCTCCGATCATCCTCGGACATCGGCCCCGTCTGGTCGCTCCGGTCGTTTTCGGTCAGCACTGGCCGTAGACCGCTGTCGCGAGCGCCTCGACGGCCCTGCCGGTGCGTGCCCCGAAGTTCAGCAGGACGCCGTCCTCCATGTCGACGATCCGCCGGTTGATCCCGGCCGGCGTCTGCGCCACGCCCGGCAGCTTGAGCAGCCCGTCCACCCCGCCGACCGAGTGCAGTCCCTCGGTCATCACCAGGATCACGTCGGGTGCCGCGTTGATCAGTCCTTCGCTGGTCAAGGGCCGGAACTTCTGGAGCCCCGCCTCGGTCCCGGCGTCCACCGCCCCGATCGCCTCGATCATCGCGTCCGACCCGGCGCCGTCCCCGCCGATCAGATACACCCCCGCCGTGCCCCGCACGTAGAGGAACGCGATCCGTGGCGGTGTACCGTCCTTCGGCGCCGACCCCCGTGCCGTGTCGATCTCCGATTGCACGCGGGCGACCAACCGCTCCCCGGCCTCGGCTACCCCGAGCGCACCGGCGACGGCCCGGATGTGCGCCGGAACCGCCTCCAGCGTCTGCTCGTCATCGACCATGACCACCGGAATCCCGGAGTCCCGGAGCTGCTGCAACACCGTCGCCGGGCCGATGCTGTCGTCCGCGATCAGCACCGTCGGGTTCAGCTTGAGGATCGCCTCCGTCGACAGGTCATGGCCCTGCGGTGTGACGAGGGGCAGCGCGGCCGCCGCCGGGAACGCGGTCGACGTGTCCCGGCCGATCACCCGGTCCCCGAGCCCGAGGCTGAAGACGATCTCGGCCAATGATCCGTACAGGTTGACGGCCAGGATCCGGTCGGCCGACCGGACCGTGACATCCCGCCCGTCCGCCGACTTCACGGTCACCGGCAGGTGCGGAACCGGCCGCGGGTCGAGCGGCGTGACGTCCTCGTCGGCCAGCTTCGCGGTGGTGACCCCGCAGCCGCCGGCCGTCTGCTCCGGCCCGACCTCGCTGACCGAGGTGCAGCCCGCGAGCGCCAGGCTCGCCAGCACGAGAACCCTCGCGACGATTCGCATGATCTCTCCCGTCAGTCTCTGCCGTCGGTCTCCGGCGGTCTCTCCCGGCAGGCGGCGCGGTTGCGGATGCGGCCGGCTCTGCCATCGGTCTCTCGTCAGCCGCTGCGGCGGCGGTTGCGGATACGGCCGGCGAGGCCGGTCACGAGGACCCCGACCAGGAACGCGCCGCCGATCGCCCACCAGTGGCCGAGCGGGGTGGCGCTGCTGGTGCGGCTCAGTGCCGGTTCGGCAGCGTCCAGGGCGACCACGGCGGCGGTGGCCGGCGGCCCGGCGGTGGCCAGCTTCCCGGTGGGCGGTCCGGCCGGGGTGCTCTGCTTTCCGGTGGGCCTGCCGCCGCCGGTCCCGGTCGCGGGCCCGCCGGTGACGGGCGCCGCGGTCGGTGCGGGATCGGCCACACCTGATTCCGGGGCCGCGATCCGCACCGGGATGCGCACATCCTGGGACCGGTCGCCGGTCCGGGTGTGATCATTGCGAGTCACCACGGCACAGCCGCGGACCGCGCAGTCGACGTCCCCGATCATCTGACCGACCCGGATCGAGACGCGGAAACTGCCGCCTCTCCCGTACGGCGTGGTCAGTCCCTCGGCATAGGACGGTGGATTCGACGAGATCCACACGGACGCCCCGGAACCGCCGGACATGTCAGCGCCGCCCCCACACGGCGACGGCATCACGCCGGGCCCGTTGTCCAGGCAGAACGCGACGTAGATGCCTTTGGTCTCGTCGTACCCCCGGCCGGTGACGGTGACCGTCTCGCCGGCTCGTTCGATGCCCTTGGTCTTGGAGACGGTCAGACGCTTCGCGGCGACGGCGGGTGTCCCGGTGACGGCGACGATCAGCAGTGCCATGGCGGCGACCGCCACCCGCGACCCGATCCGCATCGCGGCCTCCTCCAACGAATTCGATCTCACATGACCTTGATAGATCGCGAGAGTTAGGTGAGGCTACCCTAACTGAACCCGCAATCGTGGGTCACCGCCCTCTTCGGACCTCATCACTTCGAAGCTCATCGGAAGGAAAGAGCGTGGGCACACTGAACGGCTCGCATCGGGCCGCCCTGTTCGCGAGCGCCATCGCCCTCGGCGCCTCCACGGCGCTCACCGGAGTCACCCCGGCGTTCGCCGCGCCGGTCAACGTGGCCGGTGGCAGCCTGGACTGGGGCTTCAAGGCCTCGTTCCGGGCCTACGTCGGAGCCGGCAACGGCACCCCGCCGATCGCCGCCAGTAACGGGGCCGGCCGCAACACGGACGGCACCTTCGACTTCCCCGCCACCGGGGGCACCTACGACGCCGCAGCTGGCACCGCAACTGTCAGCTACGGCGGAACGGTCGTGTTCTCGTACCCCCTGCACATGTTCGAAATCACCGTCTCCAACCCGACCCTGGTCGTCGACGGTGACGGCACCGGCTCACTGCTGGCCGATGTGGACCTGATCGCCAACAACGGCACCACCGAGAGTCACCTCGACCAAGCGGAGATCGCCACCCTGGTGACCACCGCACCGACCGTGACGGACGGCGACGTCTCGTTCAACGCGCTCGCCGCGACGCTCACCGCGTCCGGGGCGTCCGCGTTCGCCGGCTTCTACCAGGCGGGCACCGCGCTCGACCCGGTGACCGCCACGGCATCGGACTCCACCACCCCGACCGACCCGACCGACCCGACCGATCCCACTGACCCGACGGACCCGACCGATCCGGCCGACCCCGGCACGGGCAACGGCTCGGCGGCGCAGACGATCAAGGCGGCCGTCAGTGGCGGCGCCCTGACCCTGACGTCGGCGGGCGCGGCCGTGAACCTGTCGGCGGCGTCGCCCGGTCAGACCGCGACCGGCGCCCTCAACGCCGTCACCGTCAGCGACCTGCGCGGCACCAACGCCGGCTGGGACCTGGTCGGCCAGGTCACCGAGTTCAAGTCCACCGGCGGCGGAACCATCCCGGCCGCGAACCTCGGCTGGACCCCGACCGCCCAGGTCGCGGCCACCAGCCTGGTAGCCGCGAACGGCGTGACCAACAAGGTCGCCGCGGGCGGTCCGATCGCTCCCGGCGCCGGACTCGGCACCAGCCGCACCCTGTGCAGCGCCGAGACCGGCAACAGCCTGGGCAGCGCCACCTGCGGCGCGGCCCTGAACCTCGGTATTCCGGAATCGAGCGCCGCCGGTGAGTACAGCGCCGTACTCACCTTGACGCTCGCCTGATCCCACGGCCCTGACCCGAGCCTTCGGCCCCTCGAGGCTCGGGTCCCGGGTCCGGTCGGGTCCGGTTCCGGCTTCCGGTTCGGTCTGGCTTCCGGTTCGGTCTGGCTTCCGGTTTGGTCTGGCTTCCGGTTCGGTCCGGCTTCCGGTTCGGTTCCGCTCGGTTCGGTTCCGCTCGGTTCGGTTCCGCTCGGTTCGGTTCGGTCCGGCTTCATTTCGTCCGGTTGGGCCACCGGTCGGATCCGGTCCGGTCCGGTTCGTGGTTCCGGTTTCCGGGCGAGGGAACCGGCCGGGAATTCCGCAACAATTCCCGGCCGGCCCGCCCCATCGTAAGGAGCAACATGACCGTCCGAGGCGTGCTGGCCGCGGTTCTTCTGCTGATCCTCGTTCCCGCCCCGGCGCGCGCCGCCCCCACCGGCCTGTCCGCCGTCGCACCGGGCACGTCGGATGTGCGCTGGTCGGTGCAGCCGTCGAGCGCCAAGGGCCCGGACGGCCGCGACTTCATCATCCGGCGGGCGGCTCCCGGCGAGACGCTCACCGACTACGTCGGTATCACCAATCTGACCACCCGGCCGCTGGCCTTCACCGTGTACGGCACCGACGCCTACAACACCGACGACGGTTCGTTCGCGCTGTTGCCGGCCGCGGAGAAGGCCACCGACATCGGTTCGTGGATCGGATTCGGCGCCGCGAAGTACACGGTTCCGGCGAACACCCGCCTGGACGTACCGTTCTCGATCAAGGTTCCGGTCGACGCCACTCCCGGCGACCACGCGGGCGGCGTGATCACGTCGATCGCCGAGGAGACGCTCGACGCCCAGGGCCAGAAGGTCCTGGTGGATCGCCGGGTCGCGGCCCGCGTCTACCTCACCGTCGCCGGTGCGGTCGCACCCACCCTCAAGATCGATACGGTACGGCTGGAGTACACCCAGTCCACGAACCCGACCGACGGCGGTGAGATGACGGTCCGTTACCTGGTCCGCAACACCGGCAACCTACGCCTCCGCGGCACCGGCGCGGTGCGGGTGACCGGCCCGCTCGGCTGGGAGTTGGCCCGCACCGAGGCCATGGCGATCCCCGAACTCCTACCCGGCGGCTCAGTGACCGTCACCGAGAAGATCATCGGACTCCAGCCGGCCGTCCGCCTCAACGCCGAGATCAGCATCGAACCGGCGAACTTCGACCAGAAACTCCCCGCCGTAACCCGCGGCACCACGGTCTGGGCGTGGCCATGGGCGCTGGTCGTACTGCTCTCCCTGGCCCTCCTGTACCTGATTTTCCGATTCATCCGCCACCGGTCGTCCCGGCGGCGGCCGAAGAACCTGCCCACAACACTGGACCCGGCCCCCGCGCAATGAGGATGATCAGTACGACATCGACGTCGTGTCGCCACCCGGTGACAACCGGTTCCCGCCACCCGCGGAACCGGTCCACGGCCTGGACGGGTTCACGGCTCGGACGGGTTCACGGCTCGGACGGGTTCACGGCTCGGACGGGTTCACGGCCCGGACGGGTCCACGGCCTGGACGGGTCCACGGCCCGGACAGGTTCACGGCCCGGACGGGTCCACCGCCCGGACAGGTCCCCGGCCTGGACCGGCAGAGGTTCCGGCTCGTGGACCGGCTTCGGGAACTCACCGACCGACTTCCCGACCGCGCCACCACTTCGATGATCAGGAAGGACGAGCCGACATGACCGAGTTCTCCACCCGCCTCCGCCGCGCCACCATGGTCGAGCACCGCGAGGCCGAGACCCGCGGCTTCATCTCCAGGCTGATGGCCGGCGACGTCCCGATGGCCGGTTTCGCCGCCCTGACCGCGCAGTACCTGGCCGTGTACCGGGAACTGGAGGCCGCCGCCGACCGGATGCGAGCCGGAGCCGGCCCCGCCGCGGGTTTCGCCGATCCGGCCCTGATCCGGGTCCCGTCCCTGGAGGCCGACCTGGCCCACCTGTACGGACCGGACTGGGAGTCGACCATCACCGTCCTGGATTCCACCCGTGCCTACGCCGACCGTCTCCGCGACTTGGCGGCCGGTTCGCCCACCCACTTCATCGCCCACCACTACGTCCGCTACCTCGGCGACCTCAGTGGCGGCCAGATGATCGGCCGAACCCTCTCCAACCTCTACGGCCTGGGCGAGGCCGGCACGTCGTTCTACCGCTTCGACAAGATCACCGACGCCCGCGCCTACAAGATCTCCTACCGGCAGCGCCTTGACGCTCTCACGCTCCCGGACGACGACGCGACCATCTTGATCGACGAGGCGCAGCTGGCTTTCCGCTTCAACGCGGCCGTCTTCGTCGAGTTGGGCACCCTCTACCCAGAGAATCCCGAAGACCTGGCCCCCGCCGCCTGACCCATCAGACCGCCCACCCCAAGACCGCGTCCGCTCACCAACGGCCCGCGCACGCCACGTCCCATCCTGACAACCGATCCGCACGGCCACCTCAGCCGCCGCGAGACAGCGGTCACGGCCAGCCGCGCAGGTCGGGCTGGTTGTCACCGTCGTCTCGGGTGGCGCGAGACAGCGGTCGCGGCCAGCCGCGCAGGTCGGGCTGGTTCTCGGCGTCGCTTCGGGAGGCGTGAGGCAGCGGTGGGAACCAGCTGGGGCAAGACCCCACTGCTGGATCCGCTTGGGCGTGGGGCTGGGCTGCCGATTGCACTCGGCAGCCGATTGCACGAGGGCCGCGGCCGGGTTTGGCTGACTATGCGGGCGCCAGGTCGGTCAGGGTGTGGAGCAGTTCGGAGATGGTGACCCGGTCGAGTTCGGCGAAGGGCTTGTAGTCGCTGTCGTTTCGGCGCCAGCGGTTGTCGCTTCCGGCGTACAGGAATATGTCGGTCAGCTCCTGATCTGCCGACATGTCGATGTATCCGATGGAGAAGCCGGGCTCGAACTCGACGATCAGCTCGCGGCCGGGATCGATCACCAAGCTGATGCTGCCTTGGTGGCCGGCGTCCTTCGGTGTCTCGCGCCGCCAGCCTCGACGCTCCAGGCTGAGCAGTCGGCCGGTCGGCACCTTGACACCCTGGAACCGGACCAGCCGACTGCTTCTGGCCTCCTCCTCGGTCAGCGTGAAGACGGGCCGGCCCAGCTGCGCGAACGGTTGCAGGATCTCGTAGTCAGCGAAGACCTCGGCCCACGCGGCGAGATCTTCTCCCAGATGAAGTGGGTGAGCGACGCCGATCACGGCGTCATCCGGCACCGTGGTCGTCTCATCGTCCACGGTGGAGAACGTCCGGTCCTCAGCGACTCGGAACGCACCGGCCGCCACCTCGGGCGCACCGGCCGCGACTTCGGGTGCGCCGACCGCCACCTCCGGTGTGCCGGCCACCGTCTCGGGAAGGGGTGGGTCGAAGCGGGCCCACACCAGGCGGCGGACCAGGTGCCACAGCAGCGGGTGGTCGATGAACAGGCGGCGGAACTCGGCGCCGGACCAGCGGCGGTTGGTGACCATCGCGTGTTCCAGGCGGCGCACCTGGTCGGCGGCGACCGTGCGGACGTCCTTCTTTAACCTGGTGAACCGCTGGTACGCGGCCGGGCCCAGGGCGGCGTCGTCACGGGCACCGGGCCTGGGCAGCGCTTTGAGTCGTTTGCCGGCGGGCTCGGCCACGTACGGCTGGAGGTGCTCGTCGAAGCCGACCACGAACTGCCGGGGGCCGTAGTCGAGCCGCAGGCTGCCGTCGGCGTCCAGGCCGAGATCGGGCACCAGGCGGTCGGCCAGTTGCTCGGCGGTCAGACCCAGGGTGGCGCCGATCTGGTCCATCTTCTGCACGGCGGCGTTCTTGAGACCGGTGAACTTCGACCGTTGCGCGATGGTGTGCAGGTGCATGAGGGCCACATCGGTTCCGATCGAGGCGAGCACCTGCAACCCGATGACCGACTTGTTGTGGCCGCTCTCTCCCGGCCAGGCGAGGATCAGCGGTGTGAGCCGGCGGACCGTGTCGTCGTCACCCAGGTGCCCGAGCGCCTCGAAGGCCCACCTCTCCTTCCAGACGGATCCGGACGTCTGCCACAACTCGAAGAGGCTCCACGCGAAGGCGGCGAGACTCGACGGCTCGCACGCCTCGCGAACCGCTGCCAGCTCCGGCGAGGGCGCGTCCAGCGGGGACAGCGCGAGCAGAACGAACAGATTCTCCACCGCCTCGCCGGGCAGCGACCCGGACCCGTCCCGCAGCAGGATCGGCTGGAGCACACCGGGCGTCGCCCACACCGGGACCGAGGGAATGGTGGACGGGTCGAGGGCGGCCGGATCGGTGTCGACGAGGGTCGCGACGGCGGCCGCGACCGCATCGCCGTAGCCCCGGGCGGCAGCTCGCACGGTCTCGGAGTGGCCGTTGGCATGCAGGGCGAGCAGCGCGCCCTCCGCCTGCCGCCGGGCCGGGCCGGGTTTGCCGAGCGCCGGTGGGATCAGGGCGCGGGCGGCCTCGGCCGGATGCCGGAGCAGCCACGCCAGCGCATCGTCGCCGACACCCTTGAGGCGGGCCAGCCAGTCGGCCATCAGCACCGCGATCCCCGGCGTCGCGAACGGCTGCAACGCCGGGGCGACATCGACCGGCGAGTGTGGCGCCAGGCTCAGCAGTGCCGCCAGCGTGTCGCTGCCGAACCGCGCGGTGATGAGGCGCATGTAGGTGCCGGCCATCCACGGGTCGTACGGCCGCCACGCCGCCAGCGCCGGGCGGGTGATCTCCTCGGCGGTGTCGAGGAAGAACAGGCACGCATCCCGCAGCGGCAGTTGGTTGCCGAGCACGGCCTGTCGCCGAACCTCCGGATCCCATCGGCCGTCGTGGTCATACCGCTGGAACGGCAGGGCCGCCCACTGCTCACGCTCGCCCGGCAACCAGCTGAAGGTCATCGGGTCGCCGCAGGTCAGGCCTTTGATGACGAGGGGTTTCACCGGTTCCGGGAGATGCCGCCACGGCGGGTCGGCGAGGACCGGGGGCACCGCGGAGAGCGGGGCGGCCGACACGGTGTCGGCTTCGGCGAGGATCTGCTCGACCCGCTCGGTGGCCTCCACGCCGAGGAGGGGGATGACCCGGCTCGCCAAGTCCCGGTGTTTCAGCAGGTGGCCGCGGAACAGGTCGGTGACGGCCGGATCCCCGGCGCTCTCGGCGAGCAGGCGCAGCGCCCGTGCCGGGTATCGCTCGGTGTTCTCCAGGAGGGCGCGTTTGGCGTATCTGGTGCCGATCCGCTCGATCAGGCCCCGGGTCACCTCGTCGCCGGGGAGCACGGCCAGCACCGAGAGCAGACGCCGCTGATCGTCGGCGAAATTGTAGGAGCCGTCCAACCAGCTGAACAGCATCGGAGCGGCGGCCCCACCGACCCCGTCGATCATGGTGACGAGCAGATTCATCGAGTTGATGAAGGCGTCCTGTTCGGCGATCGGCGCCAGCGCCGTCACGTCCTCCGCGGTGCCGGCCGCCAGGAGCAGCAGGGTCCCGAGATGGTCGTCACCCGCGGCGGCCGCCTCGTCGCGGTCCTGCTCGAACCAGGCCCGCTCCTCCGGGACGAGGACGGCGACCGCGGCACGGGCATGGGAACCCCTCGCACGGTACGGCCGGAGCGCATCCACCACCTCCGCATACGTGTGATCCGGGGCGGCCGCGAGCGCCTGGCGCACCCGCAGCAGAAGTCGGATCGCGGCAGAGGGATACCGGACCGGGTGCCGTTCGCCCGGTCGGCGGTGCCGCACACCCGGACGCTGGGCGTACGCGCTCAACGAGTCGTCGTCCACCACGATCAGCTCGTTCATCCTGACCGCGGCCTCGGCGGCGAACACCGGCCCACGCTCGCGGATCCACATGTCGGCGAAGCAGTTGGCCCAGTCGCTCGAGTCCCAGTGGCCGTGGTCGGCGGTGGCCACGACGGCGGCCGCTCCCAGCGGGGTCGCATCCGGCTCACCGGCCAGCCAGGCGAGTCCCTCCCGGCGGGTCTCCTCCTCGGTGGTGGGCGCCTCGAGAACGGCCACGGTCCGCTGCGAGTGCCGCGCTAGCTCGGCCTCGGCGGCGGTGCGAGCCTTGGCGCTCGGCGTGAACTTGCCGACCCCGGCACTGCCGCGACGTGGTGTGCGCGACCGGGCCCAGGCCTGCGGAAGAACAAGAACGTCCTCATCAACGAGCTCCCCAACGGCCGAGCCGGAGGCAACCGGGCGGGAGGCAATCGGGCTGGAGGCGGCCGGGCCGGAAGAGACCGGGATGGGAGTGGCGGCCGACGTGGACGGGCCGGTCGTCTCCGCGTACCCCTTGCGCAGTTTTTCGTTGATCAGCTTTGTCTCGTGTGCCGCGGCGGCAGTCTCGTCGGCCAGGGTTTTGACACTGCTCTGGCCCTGCGTGCCGATCCGGCCGAACCGGACCGTGACCGCACAGCCGGCCCGGCTGATCTCCCAGAACTTGGCCGAGCTGCCCTCGACGAACTCGAAACTCCGCATGGCGCGCACATTAGCGACCGGGTCCGACAAAGATCTGGAGATCATCTGAGCGCTGCGGGATCAGGTGGTGAGGTCGGTGAGGTCGCGGAGAAGCTCTGAGACGGTGACCGGGTCGAGGCGGTCCAGGGCGACGTGCCCCTTGCCGTTGTGGCTCCAGCGGTGTGCGGTGCCTCTCTGCAACCAGACGTCCTTCAGTTCCTGCTCGGGGAAGTAGCCGATGCCGCCGGCCGCGATGCCGGGCTCGAAGTCGACGATGATCTGCATGCCGTCGCCGACGGCGACTTCGAGGCGGCTCTGCACACCGGCGTCCTGCGGTGCCTCCCGGTGCCAGCCGCGCCTCTCCATGCCGAGCAGTTTCGTCGCCGGCACCTTCGTGCCGTGGAACCGGATCAGGCGGCCGGCCCGCAGATCGCCCTCGGCCAGGGCGAACACCTCCCGACCCAGCTGGGAGAACGGCTGGAGGATCTCGTAGTCGGCGAACACCTCGCCCCACGCCGCGACCTCCCCACCAAGATGCAGCGGGTGCGCCACCCCGACCACGGCGTCGTCGGCGAGCGTGGTCTCCTCGTCGTCCACGGTGGAGAGTGTGCGGTCCTCGGCGACCCGGAACGCCCCGTCCGGGGTGCCGTCGGCGTCGAAGGTGACCCAGACCAGGCGCCGCACGATGTGCCACAGCAGCGGATGGCCGGCGAAGAGCCGGTGGAACTCGGCACCGGTCCACCTGCGGTTGGTGACCATCGCCCGCTCCAGACGGTGGACCTGGTCGGCCGCGATCGTGCGGACGTCCTTCTTCAGGCCGGTGAACCGCTGGTAGGCGGCCCGCGCCAGGACAGCGTCGTCCCGCACCCCCGGCTTCGGCAACGTCTTGAGGGTCTTTCCGGCGGCATCCGTGACGTACGGCCGGAGCTGCTCGTCGAACCCCACGACGAACTGCCGGGACCCGTAGTCGAGGCGCAGACTGCCGTCCACGTCGAGCCCGAAGTCGGGCACCAGCCGGTCGGCCAGTTGCTCGGCGGTCAGCCCGAGCCCGTCCGCGACCGACGCCATCATCTGCTGCGCCGCGTGTTTAAGGGCGCTGAACTTGGCGCGCTGCGCGATGGTGTGCAGATGCATGAGGGCGACGTCGCTGCCGATCCGGGCCAGCACGTGCAGCCCGGTGATCGCCCGGTGGTGGCCGCCCTCGCCCGGCCAGGCCAGGATCAGCGGGGACAGCCGGCGAACCGTGTCGTCGTCGCCGAGCAGGCCGAGCGCGTCCAGGACCCAGCTGTCCTTCGACGGTGAACCGGCCGCCCGCCATTGCTCGAAGAGGCCCCACGCGAACGTGGCGAGAGTGCCCGGCTCGCATGCGGCACGCACCTCGGCCACGCCGGCATGCGGGGTCTCCAGCCGGGACATCGCCAGTACGGTGATCAGGTTGGTGACCGGCGCCGCGGGAAGTGCGCCCGCGCCGGCCCGCAGGAGCACCGGGTGGAGTGCGTCCACCGCCGTCCAGCCCGGGACCGGGGGGATCTTGACGGGGGCGAGGGTGGCCGGGTCGGTGGCGAGCAGAGCCTCGACGGCGGCCGCGGCCTCCGCCCCGTATCCCCGGGCGGCCTCGCGCAGCACGTCGACGTCGTCGTTGTCGCGGATCGCGAGCAGTGCGGTCTCGGCCTGCCGCCGGGCCACACCGGCCTTGCCGAGCGCCGGGGGGATGAGGGCGCGGGCCGCGGCGGCGGGATGCCGGCGCAGCCAGTCGAGGGCGTCCTCGCGGACCGTCTTGAGCCGGGACAGCCAGTCCGCCATCAGGGTGGCCACCTGCGGTGACGTGAACGGCCGGAACAGTCCGGCGGTCTCACCCGGCGCGCGCCTGCCGAGCGCCAGGAACATCGGCAGCGCATCGGTCCCGAACCGGGCGGCGACCGGGCGCAGGTAGCTCTCCGCCGCCCACGCCTCGTCGGGGCGCCACTCGGCCAGGGCCCGGCGGGCCAGGTCGTCCGGCAGCTCGAAGAGGAAGGCGACCGCCTCGCGCAGCGACAGCTGGTCGGGGATCACCGCGTTGCGGGGGATCCGCGGATCGCGGACCACGGTGGGGGTGTAGTTGCGGGCCGTCAACGCGCCCCATCGCTCGCGCTCACCTTTCGCCCAGACGGTCGCGGGTGGGTCGTCGCAGGTGAGGCCGGTGACGATGATCGGTTCGGCGCGCTGGGGTGTCCTCTTCCACGGCGGGTCGGCGAGCACCCCGGGCACCGCGGCCAGTGGAGCCGGGGCGACCGGGGTGGCGTCGGAGAGGATCTCGCGGACCCGGTCCGCGGCCGCCGGGCCGAGCTGGGGCACGACCTGGGCGGCGAGGGCGCGGTGCTTCAGCACATGGCCGCGGAGCAGGCCGGAGGCGCCGTGGCGGCCGGTGGACGCGGCGAGCAGACGCAGGGCCCGGGCCGGGAAACGGTCGCTGTGGGTCACCAGGGCGGGGGTGACGTATCTGGCGTCGGCGCGCTCGATCAGGCCGGCGGTGACCTCGTCACCGGGAAGGACGGTCAGTACCGACAGCAGACGTCTGCGGGCGTCCGCCTCCCCGGCCGCGTCCAGCCACTGGAACAGGGCCGGGGCCGCGGCCGGGCCGACTCCCTCGACCAGCGTGGCGAGCAGGCCGATCGAGCCCGTCATGATGTTCGCATCGGCCAGAGGCAACAGCTGCCGCACGTCCTCCCCGGTCGACGCGGCGGTCAGGAGCAGCGCCGACAGATAGGGGTCGGCCAGGCGCACCGCGTCCGCCCGGTCCTGCTCGAACCAGTCGCGCCGCTCCGGGAGCAGCACGGACGTCGCGGAGCGGGCGAACAGGACGGCCTCCCGGTAACCCTCCAGAGTGGCCACCACCCGGGCGTGATCCTCCTCGGGGGCGGCCGCGAGCGCGTGCCGGACCCGGAGCAGTGCCTGCATCGCGGGATCCGCATACCACCCCGGGCGGGTCTCGTAGGGGCGCAGATGGCGCACGCCCGGCGAGTGGCCGGGCCGGCGGCCCGTGGACGGTGGCGCGTTGTCGTCGATCACGGTCAGCGCCATCAGCGTGATCGCGGCCTCGGCGGCGAAGGGCAGCCCCCGCTCGGCGATCCACACGTCGGCGAACGGATTCGCCCACTCGTCGCCGGCCCATCGATACGAATACGCGGTGGCGGCGACGGCGGCCGCGCCCAGCGGAGGGGCATCCGGTGAACCGCTCAGCCACTGCCTCGCGACATGGCAGGTGGACTCGGCGGTCGTCGGCGCGCCGAGCACCCGGTCGAGATGGGTTCGGGCGTCGACCAGCTTCGCATCGACGACGCCGCGCGCCTTCGGATCGGGGGCGAACATGCCCACCCGCGAGCCACCCCGGCGTGGCGACCGATGCCGCAGCCAGGCGGACGAAAGCACCAGCGCGTCCTCATCCACAAAGACCGGAACAGCCGAGGCGAAGGCGGGAGCAGCCGAGGTCGAAGCAGAGGCGACCGAGGCCGGAGCGACCGGAGCGGGAACGGGCGAGGCGGCGGTCGTCTCCACGTACCCCTTGCGGAGTTTGTCGTTGATCAGCTTCGTCTCGTGGGCCACCGCGGTGGTCTCGTCGGGCAGCGTCTTGACGCCGGTCTGCCCCTGCGCGCCGATCCGGCCGAACCGCACGGTGACCTCGCTGCCCTCGCGCGAGATCGCCCAGAACTTGGCCGAGCTGCCGTCGACGAACTCGAAACTCCGCATGGCGCGCACAGTATCGACAGGGTCCGACAAGATTTGAAGATCATGCGATCATCCGCAGATGTCCGACGAGAGGCTGCGCCGACTCAACGCGATGCGTGACTGTGACCGGATTCTGTCCGGTGTCCGGCCGAAGACGATGCGGGACCGGCTCGCCGACCTCGAAGCCGGTGGTGACCTGGACGGATGGCCGGATTTCTACGGTGACGGGCCGGTCGAGGTGCTGGAGGAACGGGTCGCCGGGCTGCTCGGCACCCAGGCCGCGGTGTTCTTCCCGACCGGCACGATGGCCCAGCAGGTGGCGTTGCGCTACGGCGCCGACCGGAGCGGTGTCCCGGCGGCCGCGCTGCACCCGCTGGGTCACCAGGAGGTGCATGAACGGCACGCGTATGCGGAGCTCACCGGCTTGCGCGGGGTCCGTTCCACGATCGAGCGGCGCAATCCCACGGCGGCCGAGATCGCCCGGCTGGGTGAGCCGGTGAGCACGGTCGTCATCGAGCTGCCGATGCGGGACGCCGGGTTCGTGCTGCCGTCCTGGGACGAGCTGGTGGCGGTGGCGAAGGCGGCTCGCGCGATCGATGCCCGGGTGCACTTCGACGGGGCCCGGATCTGGGAGTCGACGCCGTACCTGGGCCGCTCGCTGCGGGAGGTGGCGGCGCTCGCGGACAGCGTCTACGTGTCGTTCTACAAGTCGCTCGACGGGATCAGCGGGGCGGTGCTCGCCGGTACCGCCGACCTGGGTGACTACGCCCGGGCGTGGCGGCACCGGTACGGCGGGACGATCTTCCAGCAGTGGCCGGCCGTGCTCACCGCGCTGGCCGGGCTCGACCGGGAACTGCCTCGGCTTCCGGAGTATGTGCGCCATGCCCGTACCATTGCTGACGCTTTGTCGCTTCTGCCGGGGGCGAAGGTCTTCCCGCAGCCGCCGCACACCCATCAGTTCCGTCTCTGGCTGCCGTTTCCGGCGGGTGAGCTGGGCGCGGCCGTTCTGGCGATGGCCGAGCGGGACGGGGTCTGGTTCGCCGGTGGCTGGCAGGACGCGGATGTGCCCGGTTATGCGGTGACCGAGGTCACGATCGCCGGGCACGCTCTGGAGTGGACCGCCGCCGACGTCGCCGAGGTGGGTGCGCGGCTGCTGGCGGAGCTCACCTGAGGCGCGGGGCGCGCGAGGATCGGTGCGTGTGGGTACCTGGTTGGCGACGATCCGATTCCCTGACGGCACCGAGCGATACGCGCGCTACAGCACCGTGGTCGAGTCGACGTCCCACCCGCTGTATCCGGAGGTGTGCCGGATCGGCGGGACCCTGCCGAGCGGGGACGAGTGCTATCGCCGGCGGTCTGCGGTGCCGAGCCGGCCGGTGAGCGGCTCGGTCTCTACTTCCCGTCGCCGGGTATGCGCTGGGACCAGGAGACCGACGGGCCGTACCCGGAGTCGCCGCCGGTGCCGGACCCGTTCGCCGAGTGGAACGCTCCGGACATCTGCCGTCCCTGGCTGCTGACCTGGCTCCTGGAGCCGGAGCCGGCGGTGGCCCCGAGCCGCAGCCGGAGCAACCGTCCACATGGTGGACACGTGTGAAGCGGGCCTGGCAGGGCTGACCGTCACCCGAGATCAACTGGCTCTTGTCCGGAGCGCGGAAGACGCCTACGCTGCCAGCAGCAGGAAAGCGCTTTCCTAGTAAATTCCGGAGGGATACCGAATGGCAGCGCGTAGATCGATCGGCATCGTCGTCAATGGTGTCACCGGCCGGATGGGCTACCGCCAGCACCTGGTCCGTTCCCTTCTGGCCATCCGTGAGCAGGGCGGCGTGCCGCTCGCCGGTGGCGGCCACATCTGGCCCGAGCCGATCCTGGTCGGCCGTGACCCCGACAAACTCGCCGCCATCGCGGCCCGGCACGGCCTCACCGAGTGGACCACCGACCTCGACGCGGCCCTCGCCCGTCCGGAGGTCGAGATCTACTTCGACGCCCAGGTGACCGCGCAGCGGGAGAAGGCGATCCGTCAGGCGATCACCGCCGGCAAGCACGTCTACACCGAGAAGCCGCTGGCCGAGAGCTCGGCGGCGTCGCTCGAGCTGGCCGAGCTGGCCGAGTCCGCGGGCATCCGCAACGGCGTCGTCCAGGACAAGCTCTTCCTTCCCGGCCTGCGCAAGCTCAAGCGCCTGATCGACGGCGGCTTCTTCGGCCGGATCCTGTCGGTGCGCGGCGAGTTCGGCTACTGGGTGTTCGAGGGCGACTGGCAGGTGGCGCAGCGGCCGAGCTGGAACTACCGGCTCGCCGACGGCGGTGGCATCGTGATGGACATGTTCCCGCACTGGAACTACGTGCTCGAGGAGCTGTTCGGCAACGTCCGTACGGTCCAGGCGACCACCGCGACGCACATCACCAAGCGGGTCGACGAGCGCGGCGAGGAGTACGCCGCCGACGCCGACGACGCCGCCTACGCGATCTTCGAGCTGGAGGGTGGCATCATCGCCCAGCTCAACTCCTCCTGGACGGTCCGGGTGAACCGGGACGAGCTGGTCGAGTTCCAGGTCGACGGCACCCACGGCAGCGCGGTGGCCGGTCTGCGCGGCTGCAAGATCCAGCACCGGGCGGGCACGCCGAAGCCGGTCTGGAACCCGGACCTGCCGCTCACCGGGAAGTCGTTCCGGGACGAGTGGGCCGAGGTGCCGGACAACGAGGAGTTCGACAACGGCTTCAAGGTGCAGTGGGAGGCGTTCCTGCGGCACGTGGTCGCGGACGAGACGTTCCACTGGGACTTCCGGTCCGGTGCCCGCGGCGTCCGGCTGGCCGAGGCCGGTCTCCAGTCCGCGCGTGAGGGCCGGCGGATCTCGGTATGAGCACCGTCAACCTGCCCGGCGGGCGCACCCTGACCCTCTCGGCGCGTGACTGGGTCAAGCCGGACAACGCCCCCACCAGCCGGATCGCCTACGCCGCCGCGCACGTCGTCGCCGACCCGCACGCCGAGAACGCCCCCGGCGCCGCCGCCGCTCTCGACTGGGAGCGGACCCTCGCCTTCCGCCACCACCTGTGGTCGCACGGCCTGGGCGTGGCCGAGGCGATGGACACCGCACAGCGCGGCATGGGCCTGGACTACACCGCCACCCGGGAGCTGATCCGCCGGAGTGCCGCCGAGGCCGCCGCGGCCGGCGGGCGGATCGTGGCCGGCGTGGCCACCGACCAGCTCGCCCCCGGTCAGGTCACTCTCGACCAGGTCCGGCGGGCCTACTCCGAGCAGCTCGCCGACGTGCTCACCGCGGGTGCCGCACCGGTGCTGATGTGCAGCCGGCACCTCGCCGCGACGGCCCGCGACGCCGACGACTACCTGGGTGTCTACCGGGAGCTGCTGGACGAGTCGGACAAGCCGGTCGTTCTGCACTGGCTGGGTATCGCGTTCGACCCGGCGCTGGAGGGTTACTGGGGCTCGTCCGAGGTGGACAAGGCCACCGAGACCGTGCTGGAGCTGATCAACAGCAATCCGGCGAAGGTCGACGGCATCAAGATCTCGCTGCTCGACGCCGATCACGAGATCAGCCTGCGCCGCAGGCTGCCCGCGGGGGTCCGCCTCTACACCGGCGACGACTTCAACTATCCGGAGCTGATCCGGGGCGACGAGCAGGGCTACTCGGACGCGCTGCTCGGCATCTTCGCGGCGATCGCCCCGGCGGCGGCGGCCGCGTTCGCCGCCCTGGACCGGGGTGACCTGGACGAGTACGAGCGGATCTTCGCCCCCACCGTGCCGCTGTCCCGGCACATCTTCAAGAAGCCGACGTTCTACTACAAGACGGGCATCGTCTTCCTCGCCTGGCTCAACGGCCACCAGGACCACTTCACCATGGTCGGTGGCCTCCAGTCGGGCCGCTCGGTGCCGCACTTCGCCGAGCTGATCGAGCTGGCCGACGCCGCCGGCCTGTTGACCGACCCGGACCTGGCCGCCCACCGGGCGAACCGCTTCTTCGAGGTCACCGCGGGTGAAGGGGTGAGCATCCGATGAGCCGCTTCTCCTTCAACCAGATCACCGCGAAGCACTGGGAGCTGACCGAGCTGGTCAAGGGCGTCGTGGACGCCGGCGTGGACAAGGTCGCACTGTGGCGCGAGCCGGTCGCCGAGTACGGCCTGGAGCGCTCCGCCGCCCTGGTCCGTGACGCCGGACTGACCGTCACGACCCTCTGCCGCAGCGGGTTCTTCCAGCTCGACGGCTGGTTCGACGACAACCGCCGGGCCATCGACGAGACCGCCGCACTCGGCGCACCGGTGCTGGTGCTGGTGTCCGGCGGGCTGCCAGAGGGCTCCCGGGACATCGCCGGTGCCCGCGCCCACGTCGCCGACGCCATCGCCCGGCTCGTCCCGCACGCGGCCGCCGCCGGGGTCACCCTGGCGATCGAGCCGCTGCACCCGATGTACGCCGCCGACCGCTGCGTCATCAGCACCTGGGACCAGGCCATGGCGATCGCCGAGCAGCACCCGGTCGGTCAGGTCGGCGTCACCGTCGACACCTACCACCTGTGGTGGGACGACACCGTGCTGCCGAAGATCGAGGCGGCCGGCGAGCGGATCGCGATCTACCAGCTCGCCGACTGGATCACCCCGCTGCCGGCCGGCGTCCTCACCGGCCGTGGCCTGCCCGGCGACGGCTGCGTCGACTTCCGGGCCTTCCACGCCGCGGTGGAGAAGGCGGGCTACACCGGCCCGATCGAGGTCGAGGTGATGAACGAGGAGCTCTGGCAGCGTCCCGGACCGGAGATCCTGGCCGACACCCTGGCCGGGTACCAGAGCATCTGATGTTCTTCGGCGTGTCCACACTGGGCTGTCCCGGTCTGCCCCTGGACCGGGTGGCCCGGCTGCTGCGCCGGCACGACGTCGGCGCCGTGGAGCTGCGCTGCGCCGACGACGAGCCGGTGCACACCGGTCTGAGCCCCGCCGACCGCCGGGCGGCACGGGACACGCTCGACGGCCTCCGGCTCGTCGGTCTGGCCACCTATGTGCGGCTCACCGACGGTGCGGCCGGTCTCGCCGGGCACCTCGATCTGGCGTACGACCTGGGCGCGACCACCCTGCGCCTGATGCCCGGCGGTACCGGCGACCCGGCGCCGCTGCTGGACCGGGCGGCCGCCGTGCTCGCCGACGCCGTCGTGACCGCCAGGGGCAGTGGTGTCCGCCTGCTCGTGGAGACGCACGACGCGTTCCTGCGCGGCGCCGACGTGCGCCGGCTGCTCGAACTGTCCGGCGCCGGCCACACGGAGGCCGGCGCGGTGTGGGACGCCCTGCACCCGTGGCGGTCCGGCGAGCCCCCGGTGCGTACCGCCGTCGAGTTGGGCCCGTGGCTCGGCGAGGTGCAGATCAAGGACGTGGCCGGCCCGGCCGACCTGGTGCCGTTGGTGCCCGGGACGGGAGCGGTGCCGAACGCCGAGGTACTGACCCTGGCCCGCGCGGCCGGGTTCACCGGCCCGGTGGTGCTGGAACACGAGGCCCGCTGGTACCGGGACGCCGCGCCGATCGACGACGCCATCGCCGGCGGGCGCCGCGTCTTCGACCGGAGATGACTGCCGGTTCGCGGTCAACGACGCCCGCGAACCGGTCCTCCGGCGGACACCCCGGGTAGCGGACCGGAGTCCGCCCGCACGGGCTTGCCGAGGCGGGCCCGGTCGGGTGAGATCCGTAGTTCACACTACGGAGGGCTACGCGAGGGGAGGGGCTGGTGGCGGGGATCGACACTCCGGCCGGCTACACCCGCCTCGATCGGGTGCGTACCGGTGCCGACGCCGACGTCTACCAGGCATGGGACGAGCGTGCCGGCCGCTGGGCCATGCTGCGGCTCTTCCACCGTTTCGTCGCCGGGCGGGCCGAGGAGGCGGCGTTCGCCACGCATGTCGCCGCCTCGCTGGGGCTGGTCGGCAACGCGTCGATCGTGCCGGTCCGGGCCGGTGGGATCACCGCGACCGGCCGTCCGTGGCTGGCTCTCGACCGGGCCGAGGGCCGTCTCCTGAGCGAGGTGCTCCGGGACGGTCCGCCGCCGGCCGAGGCCCTGCGCCTGGTGACTCTGCTGGCCGACGCACTGACCTGGGCCCATTCGCTGCGCCCGCCGATGCTGCACGGGCGGATCCGGGCCGAGCACGTCGTCGTCAGCCCGGCCGGCATCCCGATGATCACCGATTTCTCCGCGCCGCGCCCGCCCGGCGCTCCCGGGCCGAGGCCGAGCGGTGACGTGACCGACCTGGCGGCGCTGCTGTTCCACGCGCTCACCGGCAACCCCTGGCCGGGTCGCGGCGAACCCGACGACCGGGCCATCGCGGCCTGGCCGGGCCTGACCGGCCTGCTCGACGAGGTGCTGACGCCGGTTCCGGCGATCGACTCGATGGCGGTGTTCGCGGCCCGGCTGCGGCAGGTGTGGCACGCGGCCGATGTGGCGGATCCGCTCCCGGCCGCGCCGCCCGGCGAGATCACCCCGGCTGCGCCGCCCGAGATGCACAAACCCGACATGCACAAGCCCGAGGGGTACGCCGGCAAGCGCTCCCTCTCGATGCTGGCCCTGGTGGCGCTGCTGCCGCTGGGGTACGGCGCGGTCCACCTGTTCCCGGACAAGGCCGTGGTGCCGCCGCTCTGCGCCACGACGGCGGCCGGCGACGCGGGTTCGGCGGTCCTGTGGTGGCCGGCCGACGAGGGCACCGGGACGACGGTGTGCGACGTCTCCGGCAGCGGTAACCGGGCGACGCTGAGCACGGGGGCCGGCTGGTCGTCGGCCGGTGCGGCCATGCGGTTCACCGCGGAGGCCGCGGGCGGTCACGCCAGCGGGCTGGCCCCGGCGGTCCGGACCGACGGCAGTTTCACGGTGATGGCCTGGGTGAACCTGGGCGACACCGACGGAACGCACGGGGTGCTGTCCCAGCCCGGCACGGTGAGCAGCGGTTTCATCCTGAAGTACGAGCGGGCGACCGACTCGTGGCGGCTCACGATGCCGCAGACCGACAGCCGGTCGCCGGTGGTGGACGGGGCGACGTCGACGACCCGGCCCCGGATCGACACGTGGACGCACCTGGCGGCCAGTTTCGACACCGCCACCCGGAAGATCACGATCTTCGTGGACGGGGTGGCCGAGGACAGCGCCGATCACCCGGTCGGCTGGAACGCGACCGGCCCGGTGCAGGCGGGCCGAGCCTGGTACGACGGCGTCTGGTCGGACCGGTTCCACGGGGCGATCGACGACGTGCGCGCCTACCGGGCGGCGCTGCCGGAGACCGGCATCGCGGAGATCGCCGCGTCCGGCCGCGACGAGCACCCGGCGCCCGCGGACGGGCTCTGACGGCTCAGCGGCGCCGGCCCTGGGCGCGGAGTTCCACCAGGAGCCCGTCCCGGTCGGTGAGGACGGCCCCGAGGATGCGGCGGCCCGCGGCGAGCAGGTCGGCGACGTCCGGGGTGCTGAGCGCGTACATGACGAGTGCCCCGTCCCGGAACGAGGTGACGATGCCGGCCCGGCGCAGGACGGCGAGCTGCTGGGACAGGTTCGAGGCCTCCACGTCGATCTCGGCCAGCAGATCCCGGACCGGCTTCGGGCCGTCCTGGAGCAGCTCCAGCACCCGGATCCGGACCGGATGGCCGAGCGTCCGGAACATCTCGGCCTTCGCCTGGTACAGCGGCACTGACACGTTTCGTCCCCTCCGCCGAGAATCCGGCTCCACCGGCGTCCAACCGCTGAGGTTCGGGCTCGGTTACGGCGTACCGCTGAATGAAGTGATGTGCAGTTTCGTAGTTGAAGAAATCGTCAAGTGGGCGCTTACACGATCCATGAACCCACGATCCCGGTGACCGCAGGCGGACATCGTGTGCGACCGGTTCCGGCCGGTGTCGTACACGCTCGGCGCAGACCCGGACCGAGTGGAGGACCGATATGCCGGACATGGACGTAGCCCTCAAGGACGCGATGCAGATCGACGGCGCGATCGGCGTCGCGCTGGTCGACCGCTCCAGTGGCATGGCACTGGGCATCGCCGGCGGGGGCAGGGAGTTCGATCTACAGGTGGCGTCGGCGGCCAACACCGAGGTGGTCCGGGCGAAGCTGCGCACGATGGAGATGCTGAGCCTGCACGAGAAGATCGAGGACATCCTGATCACGCTGGACACCCAGTACCACCTGATCCGGCCGCTGACCGGGCGCTCCGGCCAGGGCCTGTTCCTCTATCTGGCGCTGAACAAGGACCGGGCCAACCTGGCACTGGCCCGTCACCAGTTGAAGCGGATCGAGGGTGGTCTGGACGTCTAGACTGGGGCCGTGCGTGCGCCCCCGATGGCGGAGGTCCCCACCGCCATGATGATCCAGCAGTGGCGGCGGATGACGTTCCTGCACTGGCGATATCCCGTGGACGACGTGCGCCCGCTGCTTCCGGAGGGCCTCACGCCGGACACCGACGACGACCGGGTCTGGGTGGGTCTGCTCCCGTTCCTGATGGACGAGGTGCGCCCGCCCCGGCTCCCATCGGTCCCGTGGCTGTCCACCTTCCCGGAGACGAACCTTCGGACGTACGTCCGTGGGCCGGACGGCGGCACCGGGATCTTCTTCTTCTCCCTGGACGCGGCCCGGCTGCCCGCGGTGGTGATGGCGCGGGCGGGGCTCAATCTGCCGTACCGCTGGTCCCGGATGTCGATGCGCACGAAGGGTGACCTGACCGAGTACCGGGGCAGCCGCTTCGCCGAGCCACGGGGCGCCGGCTATCGGCTACGGGTGCGCTCCGGCGAGCCGTTCCCGGAGCCGGAGCTGGGACCGATCGACCATTTCCTGACCACCCAGTACCGCCTCTACACCGTCGTGGCCGGCCGGCTGGTGAGCGTCGACGTGTGGCATCCGCCCTGGGCGTTGTACCGGGCCGAGGTGCTGGAATTGGAGCAGGACCTGACCACCGCGGCCGGCCTGCCGCCGCCGCACGGTGCCCCGCTGGTGCACTCGTCACCGGGCGTGCGCACCCGGATCGGGCTCCCGCGCCTCGTCCGCTGACCGCATTCGCACAGGTGTTCGAGTTATCCACAGGCTGTGTGCACAGCCTGTGGGTTCGGGTTCACCACTGTGCGGCTCCGGGGCCGGAGAGCGCGGGCAGCGCCGCCCGGCGGCCGGTCATCAGCAGGAGCAGCGCCGCGATCGGCCCGCGCACCTCCGCACCGGCGCCGGCCGACCAGTCCGTGTCGGTGGCGACCAGTCGCACCGCCCGCAGCCGGCGTCGTGCCCAGAACGGCCACCCCATCGTCCACACCCGGGTCGCTCCGGCCGCCGCCGCCCGGATCGGCATGACGAGCGGGCGTTCCAGCGGGACCGCGATGTCCTGGGCGTGCACCAGCACGTCGAAGAGGGTGTTGCGATAGTTCGTCACCGCGGGCAGTCGCCGTGAGCCGGCATGCTGCCGCAACTCGGTGACGAGATCGGCGCCCGGCCGGCTCGCGTGCCGCACCGCGATGTCGTGGTTGAGCCGGTGGAACCGGCCACCGGCCCGGATCGCCTCGGCGGCCATGGTGAACGGGCCGGGCGGCTGCGGCGCCAGCGCCAGATGAGCGGCGACGTCACGCACCCGCCACCCGGCGCAGAGTGACGGGATGTCCCATTCCGCATCGGTCAGGTCGGCGAGGAGATCGGCCACCGCACCACGCTGCTCGGCGATGACGGTCCAGGATTCGTCTCGGTTCATAGTCAGATTATCTGACTACATTCGTCAGAGAATCTGACTTTCACGCTAGGGTGTGCACATGGCGCTCAATGCCGGGCTGCTGATGTTCACCGCCCACCGCGCGATGGAGAGACGTGTGCTCGACGCCGTCGCCGCGGCCGGCTTCGACATCACGGCCGCCCAGGCGCGGATCTTCCAACGGATCGGGCCGGCCGGCACCCGCCTCGGGGAGCTGGCCGAGCAGGCGCAGGTCACCAAGCAGACGGCAGGTTTCCTGGTGGACCAGCTGGAGCGGGCCGGCTATGTCGAGCGGGTCCCGGATCCCACCGACGCCCGGGCGCGGCTGGTGCGCATCGCGGAGCGGGGCCGGGCGGCCGGAGAGGTCGCGGCCGCGGTGGTCACCGAGGTGGAGGCGGAGTGGGCGGCGCACCTGGGCGCGCGACGGATGGCACAGCTGCGCGACGCGCTCGGCCGGCTCCGGGAGATCACCGACCCCTGGGCCGGTGAGTGATCAGTAACGGTCGTTGGCGTCGCTGCGCCGGTGGATCAGCAGCCAGGCGGCCGGCAGCAGCGCGGCCGCGAAGAGCGTCTTCAGCACGTCGCCGATCAGGTACGGCACGAGGCCCGCACTGACCGCGGCGGTCAGATCGATACCCGTCGAGAACGCCAGCCACGGCACCCCGACCAGATAGATCAGGGCGTTACCGGCGGCCATCAGCCCGATCGTGTGTGACGGGCGGCGATCCGCGCCCAAGCCCGCGAGCTGGCCGGCCAGGGCCGCCGCGAAGACGAAACCGAACAGGTAACCGGCGGTCGCCCCGGGCCAGCCGGAGGCGCCGGCGGCGAACCACGGCACCCCGAGCACACCGGCCACGACGTAGATCAGCATGCCGGCGGCACCCCGGGTGGCACCCAGAGTCGCGCCGGCGAGCAGCACGGCGAAGGTCTGCCCGGTGATCGGCACCGGCGAGCCGGGAACCGGGATGGCGATCTGTGCGGCGAGGCCGACGGCGACGGCCGCACCCAGGGGCAGAAGCACATCACGTACGGCGGAACGACCCCACACATCGGCCAGGACACCGGTGGATCTCCCGGGGTGCACGCCGAAAGTGCTGTAAGTCACGGAAGGCCCTCCTATCCGTACATGTAGGAGGAACCATAGGTCCCTCCGTGCCCCAGCGGCAGTCACGAAGAAGGAACTGTGATGTGGAAGTGATCGTTTTCGGGGCGCCGCATCGTCGCGACCCCCCGAAAACGGTCAGGTGGATCAGAGGGTGAGGGTCCAGGTGTTGATGTAGCCGGTGTCGGACGAGTAGACGTCCTGCGCCTTGAGGCGCCAGGTGCCGTTCGCCGCCTCACTCGACAGGTTGACGGTGTAGGTGGTGCTGATGTTGTCGGTGCCGTCGGAGCTGGACGTCGCCTTCAGGGCGTAGGTGGATCCGTCCGGTGCGACCAGGTCGAGCTTCACGTCACCGCGGTATGTGTGCACGACGTTCACCGCGACGGTCGAGGTGGACGACGCGTTGCGGGCGCAGCCGCTGACCGTGATGTCGCTGTGGATCGCGCTGCCGGCGTCCGGGATCGAGACATCGGTGGCGTTGGTCCCGGTGCAGCTCACCGGCGCGGTCGTCGGCGTCGTGGAGGGCGACGCGGTGGGGGTGGTCCCGGTGCAGGTCGGGTCGGCGGTCTGGGCCGGCACGTTGACCGCGTCCCAGGCGGCCTTGGTCTTGTTGAACAGACCACAGGTGCTGTCCAGGGCCTTGGCCGAGGTCAGCGTCCAGGTGCGGTACTTCAGGTAGGACGAGCTCGACGTCTTCATCAGCATCGCGTTGTAGAAGATCTTGGTGGCGGTCTGGATGCCGACGCCGGTCAGGGCGCCGGTACCGGAGCACCGGGTGCTGGCGGGCTGCCCGTTGGTCGGGTTCGTGCCCTCGGCGAGCAGGTAGAACCAGTGGTTGCCGGGACCGGCCGCGGCGTGCACCTCCTGGCTCGGGGTGCTGCTGGAGTAGCAGTTGTCGTCACCGGCGAGCGACGGGTTGTACATGTAGCGGATCGGGCCGCTGCCGACCAGGTTGACCTCCTCGCCGACCTGGTAGTCGAACGGGTCGTTCGGGTTGGCGGCGAAGGCCTCGGTGGCCGCGCCGAAGACGTCACCGACGAACTCCTGGGTGCCGTTGCCGGAGATGCCGCCCGGGGTGTTGTCGTCGATGCCGTGGCCGATCTCGTGACCCACCACGTCCAGCGAGGAGATCCACTGGCCGGCGCTGTTCTTGCCGATCTGGACCTGGGTGCCGTCGTAGTAGGCGTTCGTCTCGTTCAGGCCGACGCGGATCGGCCAGGCGCCGCCGCTGCTGGTGAAGCCGGTACGCCCGAGCCAGCTGGACAGCATGGCCTTCTGCTTCTGCGCGGCGTAGAACGCGTCGACGCAGCCGGTCTCCTTGTTGGTACCGGTGCCGTTGCCCCACACGTTGTCGGTGCCGCTGAACGTCGTGTTGGTCGACGAGTCCTGGCAGGTCAGCGTCGTGAGAGACGGGTCCTTCAGGCTGTACGTGCTGCCCGACAGCGTGGTGTCCAGTGCGACCGCGCCGGTGATCCAGCCGGTCCCCGTACCGCTGACGTGGGTGATGTTGTCCTTGGTGCGCAGCACCTTGCCGGTGAGCGCGTCGACGTCGACGGTCAGGCGGCTGGCGCTCTCGTCGCCGTGGTCGTCGATCCGGGTGCCGTTGATGACGGACTCCCAGGCCAGGGCCGGTGTGCCGGTCGTGGCGAGCACGATGAGCCGCGTGCTCTCGACGTTCTTCACGGTCGTGAGCTCAGCCTTGGCGAGGGGGATCGAGTCGGCCGCGGAGAGCTTCGGGGTGACCGCGAGCCGTCCGATCGGCCGATCCTGCGCGACCGACGTGAACCGGGTCTGACCGGTGCGGTCGGTGACGACGACGAAGTCACCACCGACGACCGGGAGGCCCTTGTAGGTGCGCTCGTACGGGACGTACTGAAGACTGTCGGTCGAGATCACCGGGCGCTGCACGAACGCCTCGTCGGCGCCGGCCAGCAGCACCGCGGGCCGATCGGCGATGAGCGCCGCCGCCGAGTCCTTCGCGAGCGCCGCGACCGCGGCGGGATCGGTGGGGATCGGTGCCCGGGCGGTAGCCGGTCCGGAGACCGCCACCATCGCCGACGCCGCCGCGGTCGCGGCGGCCAGGGCGATGACGACTGGGGTACGGGATTTCACGCCTTCTCCTCTCCCGCCCGGGGGACTGGCGGGCGGGCTTCAACCGTCCGGGGGGACGGCAGGTCACACCGAGGTGACTTGAGGGGAGACGTTATGGATCGACGGGCGTCACCGAATCGGGGAAAACCCTTGCGCTTCTCAGCAGGTGTTCAGGAACCGACTTCGCTGACCTCGACGAAGGGCGCGCCGTTCCACCATTGAGCGTGGACGATGAAGCTCTTCTCGGTCCTGACGAAGTAGACGGCCAGGTTGACGTCCGACCCCTGCTTCTCCACCCGGTAGCCGTCAGCCGGCGTCGCAGTGACGAGGGACACGGTGCCCTTACTCGTCATCCGGATCACCGCGATGCCGCCCTCGGTGGAGAACGACTTCACATAGGTCTTCACGCCGTCACTCGTAGTGACTGTCCAGCCGTTCTCCGTGGAGGTCGCCGGCGGTGTGGTGGTGCTCGCGGACCCCGGCGCGGAACTGGACGGCGATTTGCTCGGAGGTTTCGGATCGGCCGCCGACGACCGGGTGCGCGACGGTGTGGGCCTCGTCGTCCGGGTCGGGCCTGCGGTCTCCGGCAGCGGAGCGGCGCTGGTCTCCGCCACGGCGGCCGGCGCGGGGAGCTGGTCGATGTCCGGCAGCTCACCCGAGTCGGCGCGGGCCGCATTGAGAACCGGCGACAGCGCCACCGAGGAGAGCACGATGCTGGTCGCCGTGGCCACACACCACCCGGCTATCGGCACCCACCTGGAAGATCGCACGAGGCCATCCTCTCACCTGGTCCTAAGGTAATCGCCATGGCGATGATCCTGTTGGTCGAGGACGACCGCATCATCACGGCCGCTCTGACCAGGGCCCTGACCGATGCGGGGCATGTGGTGCGCCCGGTCGGGCAGGCCGCCCAGGCGTTGAAGATCGTCACCCAGGAGCGGCCCGACCTGGTGATTCTCGACCTCGGACTACCCGATATCGACGGCACCGACGCGCTGCGGATGATGCGTACCGTCTCCGACGTGCCGGTGATCGTCGCCACCGCCCGCCGGTCCGAGGCGGACATCATCGCGCTGCTGAGCGCCGGCGCCGACGACTACGTGACCAAGCCGTTCTCCGGTGGGCACATCCTCGCGCGCATCTCGGCGGTGCTGCGCCGGGCCCGGACCACCATCGAGCAGCAACCCAACGCGATCACGGTCGGTGAGCTGGTGATCAAGCCGCGGCAGCGCCGGGTCGAGCTTCGCGGCGAGCCGTTGCAACTCACCCGGCGTGAGTTCGACGTCCTCGCGTATCTTGCCGAACGGGTCGGCCAGGTGATCAGCCGGCGCGAGCTGATGAACCAGGTGTGGCAGCAGGCGCGGATCGGCGAGGAGCAGACCATCGACGTCCACATCTCCTGGCTGCGCCGCAAACTCGGCGAGACCGCCGCGAAACCGCGTTACCTGCACACCGTACGGGGAGTGGGCGTCATGATGGTCGATCCGCAATGAGGTGGGCGCTCAACCGCCTGGCACTCGCGATCACCTCGATGGTGGCACTCGCCTTCCTCGTGCCGCTCGCCGTCGCGACCCGGCAGATCGCCTACGACCGGGCCATCTCCGACGCCCGCCAGCAGGCCACCTCGATGGTGACCGTGCTCGGCGTCGACAGTGACCTGTTCACCCTGACCAACGCGGTCGCCAGCACCGCCGCCGGCAGCGACGGACGGCTCGCCCTGCACCTGCCCGGCCTCGACCCGATCGGGACGTCGCACCTGACCAAGGCGACCGTGCGGCGCGCCGCGGAGGAACGGCGGGCCGCCACCGCCGAGATCGAGGGCGGGGTCGCGTACCTCCAGCCGACCGTGCTCACCGACGGACGTACCGTCGTGGTCGAGGTCTTCGTGCCCGGCGACGAGACGCGGCGGGGCGTCGGTTTCGCCTGGCTCGCCCTCGGTGGCCTGGCGATCGTGCTGGTCGGCGGCTCGACGCTGCTCGCCGACCGGCTCGGCAGCCAGCTGGTCCGGTCCACCCGCCAGCTCGCGGCCGCGAGCCGGCGCCTCGGCGGTGGCGAACTCAACGAACGGATCACCCCCACCGGGCCGCGCGAACTGCACGACGCGGCGAAGGCCTTCAACACCATGGCCGACGATCTGCGGCGGTTGCTGGATCGCGAGCGCGAGCTGGCCGCGGACCTCTCCCACCGATTGCGTACGCCGCTGACCGGCCTCCGTCTCGATGTGGAGGCGATGCCGCCCGGCCCGATCGCCGAACGGATGCGCCAGGCCTGCGACCTGCTCGACGAGGAGCTGGAGGCGATCATCACCGGGGCCCGGCTGGGCAGCATCGAGAAACGCGGCTCGCAGCAGTGCGACCTGGTCGAGGTGCTCGCCGACCGGCTGGCCTTCTGGTCGGTGCTGGCCGAGGACCAGGAACGGCCCTGGGAGGTGGTCGGCGGCAACGAGCCGGTGCTCCTCCCGATGCCGGCGAGCGAGGTGATCCTGGTGGTGGACGCGCTGCTCGGCAACGTCTTCTCGCACACCCCGGACGGCACCGCGTTCCGGGTCAGCGTCTCGGCCAGTGGACTGCTCGTCGACGACGCCGGCCCCGGTATCCCCGACCCGGAACGGGCGGTGACCCGCGGGTTCAGCGGCGCCGGCTCGACCGGACTGGGTCTGGACATCGTGCGCCGGGCCGCCGAGACGGTACGTGGTCAGCTCGTCATGGACCGTAGTCCGCTGGGGGGTGCCCGCATCGGATTCCTGCTGCACGCGCCCGTTCTCGAGTCCGCTGAACAGCGCAAACGCCGCTGATCACGGCTTTAAAAGGGGTTTCCGGTTCCGTTAAGGCCCCGTTATGGCAGCCGCTCCTAATGTTCCGCCCTGTAACTGCCAGGTCGAAACACTGGAGAGCTGACATGCGCAGGAAGATCGCCTACCCGCTGGCCACCCTCGGGATGGTCGCCTCCTCCCTGGCGGTCGCGTCGTCGCCCGCCCTGGCGCACGGCTACGTCTCCTCGCCGCCCAGCCGTCAGGCGCAGTGTGCCGCCGGCGCGGTCGCGAACTGTGGCGCCATCCAGTTCGAGCCGCAGAGCGCGGAGGCCCCGAAGGGGTCGAAGCAGTGCAACGGCGGGGTCGCCGCCTTCCCGGAACTGAACAACGACTCCCTGCCCTGGCGGGCCACCAACGTCGGGAAGTCGGCGACCTTCAACTGGGTCCTGACCGCCCGGCACCGGACGGCCACCTGGGTGTACTACGTGGACGGCAACCCGATCGCCACCTTCGACGACAAGAACGCCATCCCGTCGGCCACCGTCTCGCACACCGTCGACCTGAGCCGCTTCTCGGGCCGCAAGACGGTCCTCGCGGTGTGGAACATCGGCGACACCCCGATGGCCTTCTACAACTGCGTGGACGTCAACATCGGTGGCTCCGGCGGTGGCTCGGCGACCCCGACCGCTCCGCCGGCGACCGCGGCGCCGACGACCCCGCCGGCTACGACGCCGACCACCGCGCCGACCACCGCACCCACCACCGCGGCCCCGACCGCGACCGCCGCGCCGACCGGCACGGTTCCGGCGACCGGCACAGCGTGGGCACCCGGAGTGGCGTACAAGATCAATGACGTGGTGACCTACGAGGGCGTGTCCTACAAGTGCCGCCAGGCGCACCAGTCGATCCGCAGCTGGGAGCCCGGCATCTGGACGCTCGCCCTCTGGCTGCCGCTGTGAAGCGCCGGGTAGCCGCCGTCCTGGCACTCGCCGCCGCCCCGCTGCTGCTGGGCGCCTGTGGCACCGCGGTCGACAAGCCGGCCCCGCCGTCGAACACCGCGACACAGGCCGACGTCAAGAACGTCGCCGAGATCACCGCGGGCTCGACGTTCAACGACACCGACGTGATGTTCCTGCAGATGCTGATCGACAACCTCGAACAGGGTCAGGAGATGGCACGGACCGCGGCCAAGCGGGCCACCCGCCCCCAGGTCGCCGAACTCGCCAAGGCCGTGCAGGTCACCCAGGCCGACGAGATCAAGCTGATGAAGAGCTGGCTCGCCGAGTGGGACAAGCCGGCCACCCTCGACGAACGGATCAGCCTGCACGCGGATCACGGTGGTATGCCGAGCACCGGGGACAAGGAGATCGCCTCGTTGACGACGGTGAAGAAGGCACAGTTCGAGACCGCCTTCCTCAACCTCTTCCTGGCGCACCAGCACAACGCCGTCGAGTTCGCCCAGCTGGAACTCGACAAGGGCGGCAACGAACTGGCCAGATCCTTCGCGGAACGGGTCAAGCAGTCCCGGACCGACCAGGTCCAGCAGATGCTCAAGCTGCTCGCGGGCTGACGTTCGTTCCGTATACGGGGCAGTCCATCACGGACTGCCCCGTTTTCCGGTTTTCTTACAGAATGATGATTCTGCACAGTGGTTCCGCCGTACTCGTCTCGCTCGTCATGGCTGCCACGCCCCTGTGGGACCACCCCGGGTACGACGCCGAGGACAGCCACCACAACCCGGGCGAGACCGTGATCACCAGCGACCGGATCCGGCACGTCACACAGAAATGGCAGGTCAGCCTGCGCACCGGTGACGAGAGCTGCTCGGGATTCGGCGAGCCGATCCTGTCCGGCGGGCGCGTCTACGTCAGCGACCAGCTCGGGATCTCCGCCTACACGGCGGCCACCGGCGCGGTGAGCTGGCGATACGACTGGGCGTACCCCGGCGACAGCGAGACACCGCGCATCGCCCTCAGCGACGGGCTGCTGATCGTCGCCGGTGGTGACTGCCACTCACAGAGCGACCCGGACGGCGAGATCATCGCCCTCGACGCCGGAACCGGGCTGCCCCGGTGGAAGCTTCAGGTCGACATCCCGATCCATGCGGTCGTCGTCGACAAGGGGCTCGTCGTCATCTCCGGAGGATCGCCGTCGGACGAGGACGCGATCATCGCCCACCACGTCCGCGACGGCCGGGAGGCGTGGCGCAAGGACAAGTACCTGGCGGCGGGAGTGTCGGCCGACGGCACGATCCTGGCCAGGGTCACCGACGGCTACCAGGTGGCGACCGGCACCACCGCCGCGATCACGATCACCACCGGGACCGTGCGATGGGCCAGGAAGGCGGACTGGACCGCGCAGGCCGCGTCACCCGGCGCCGAACGGTTCCTCGTCACCGACAAGACCGGAGTGCTGAGCTCGGTACGGGTGTCCGACGGGCAACCGCAATGGACCTCCCCGGCCGGCCCGTCGGAGACGATCGCGGTCGACTCCGCACGCGTCTACCGGGTGTCGGGGCGCGACGTGGAAGCGCTCGGCGTCGCCGACGGGAAACGGATCTGGGCCGTCCGGCAGAAGGTCGACGGGGTGCAGCCGGTCACGGCCGGAGGGCTGATCTACGCCGGTGGAGCGGTACTGAACGCTGCGGACGGCAAGGTCGCCGGACCCGACCTCACCGGCCGGGTGATCGTTGCCGGCGGGCGGATCCACCAGGTGGTGACCGGACGACTCAGAACCCTCGCCTGAGGCGGAGTATCGGCCGGCCCTCCGGATCGCCGCGGGCGTGGGCGGGTGCGGTTGGGGAGCGGTGGGCCGTACCTCCGCCCGGGGTTGCCGTTGGGTTGTTCCTGGAGTCTCGGACTTTGCGGTCTTCCACCTGATCCGAAGGAGGAGGTGGCGCCGATGGACGGCGCCACTTTCCTTGTGGAGGTGCCGCCGCCTTGGCTCCGATGTTCGCGCCGCTCCGAGAGCGAAACTACCGCCTGTGGGCGGCCGCCGACCTCATCTCGGTCGGCGGCACGTGGATGCAGGTGCTGGCGCTGAACTGGCTGATCCTGTCGGCCACCGGCTCGGCGACCGCCATGGGCGCGGTCGTCATGCTGCAGTCCCTGCCCGTCCTGCTGCTCGGCAGTTGGGGCGGCGCTCTCGCCGACCGCCTGCCGGCCCGGCCCCTGCTGATCGCCTTCCAGGCCACGCGGGCGCTGCTCGCACTGGCTCTCCTGCTGCCCGGCGGCAACTGGACGGTCTACGCGGTCGCCTTCGCCTCCGGGGTGATCGGCTCCTTCGAAGGCCCGATCCTCGGCCGTTTCGGCTCCGCCCTCGTCTCCAAGGACGCGCTGGCGTCCGCGCTGGCACTCGGCTCCGTCCTCAGCTCCGCCGGCCGGATCGGCGGCATGGCTCTCGGCGGTGTGCTCATCGGCGTCACCGGCCCGAACGCGCTGTTCGTGATCAACGCGCTGTCGTACCTCGCCGTCATCTTCGCCCTGCTCGCCATGCGCCTCGGCGACATGCGGCCGCTCGCCGTCGCTGCCGCCTCCGAGGGCGGTGTCCTGGCCGGCTTCCGCTACCTCCTGCGCCAGCCGGTGATCCTGGTCGTCCTGGCCCTGTCGTTCGTGCTCGGCTCCCTCGGCCGCAACTACCAGGTGTCGATGGCCGCCATGGTCTCCGGCCCGCTGGGTGGATCGTCCGGTTCGTACGGTCTGTTGTCGACGGTCTTCGCCGTCGGCGCCGTCGCGGGCGGCCTGCTGCTGGCCGGTACCGGGCGCTCCACGCTGCGGGTCCTCGTCGGAACCGGATTCCTGATCAGCGCCCTGCAATTCTGTTCCGGGCTGGCCCCTTCCGTGCTGGGCTTCGCCGCCCTGATCCTCCCGATCGCCGCCGGCGCCGTCGTCTTCGACACCGTCGTCTCCACCCGCATCCAGCTGGACACGCGCGAGGAGATGCGCGGCCGCGTCCTCGCCACCGTCGGCATCGTCTCGTCGCTGTCCGGCATCGTCGGAGCCCCGGCGATCGGCTGGCTCTGCGACTCGATGGGCGCCCGAGGGGCCCTGGTCACGGCCGGCGCGGTCACCACCGTCGCGGCGGTGGTGGGTGGGGTTGCGCTGGTCCGGTTGAAGGGACGCGCCTTGAATTGGTCCGTCCTGCTGGGCCGCCCCGCCGAACAACCCGCCTGACTATGAACGCCCCGTTGCCGGCCGGTCGATCTCTCGACCGGCCGGCACCGTGCGTCAGGCGATGGCGGCCGGAAACCGGCACCTCACGCCGGTGTCCGGCGTACTCGGCCGGAACGCGGTCCCGCGACCCTGGAGGTGTGCCCCGGTGGCTTTCCGCAGGCCACATCGCGGTTCGATAGCGTGAGGGTGCCTGCACCCGCCAGCATCGAGGGGAACACGTGGAGCTCCTGCACTCCGGCAAGGTCCGGGACGTCTATGCCGACGGGGATGACCTCATCCTGGTCGCCTCGGATCGGATCTCGATCTATGACGTCATCCTGCCGACGCCGATTCCGGACAAGGGGAAGATTCTCACCCAGCTGTCCCTCTGGTGGTTCGACCAGCTCAGCGACGTCATCCCCAACCATGTCATCTCGGCCACCGATGTCCCCGCCGAGTTCGCGGGGCGGGCCATCCGGTGTGAGCGGCTCGAGATGGTCATGGTCGAGTGCATCGCCCGGGGATACCTGGCGGGGTCGGGGCTCAAGGATTACGAGCGGGAGCGGATGGTCTCCGGCAACCGGCTGCCGGACGGGCTGGTGGAGTCGTCCAAGCTGCCTGAGCCGATCTTCACGCCCAGCACCAAGGAACCGGTCGGTGGAGGGCACGACGCGCCGCTGACGTACGACGAGACGGTCGAGCGGGTCGGCAAGGAGCTCGCTGAGGAGCTGCGCCGGGTGACGCTCGAGATCTACCGGCGCGGGTCGGAGATCGCGGCGGCCAAGGGCATCATCATCGCCGACACCAAGATCGAGGTCGGGCACGCGAACGGCGTCCTCAAGATCGGTGACGAGCTGCTGACGCCGGATTCGTCGCGTTTCTGGGAGGCCGCCGAGTGGCAGCCCGGCAGGGTGCCGCGCTACCTCGACAAGCAGTTCCTCCGTGACTGGTCGACGCAGCACACCGACTGGGACCGCACCGAGCCCGGCCCGGTCATCCCGGATGAGGTCGCCGAGGCCACCCGTAACCGGTACGTCGAGGTCTACGAGCGCATCACCGGAGACCGCTGGCGCTGATCGAAGCCGCGGCCGCTGCTCAATCCGGGCGGTTACCGCTGATCAGGAGGGTCCACCGCTGGCGTTTGCGCATCAGATGGGCGCCGTAACCGCCGGCCAGGATCCCCTCGATCAGGCCGGTCCATCCGCCGAACACGATGCAGATCGGGGCGATCGTCCACAGCAGAACGGCGACGACCGCCCACCACAGCGGCGGTCGGGCGGCGCGTTGCGCGAATCCGGGGTCGTCGATCTCGATCCGGGCTACCAGACCGGCAAAGACCTGCTGTTCTTCGGGTTTGAGCACGATGATCACCTCCATCCGAGGGGCGGGCGGCGAGGGCGTACCCACAACCATGCGACGGGAAACGGCCCGGCGGTCATCCGCCGGGCCGTTTTTCTGATTCGGTACGAGGAGAGGGACACGAGAGCGGTACGAAGAGTGCAGTGCGGGCCGAGCGGCACGGCCCACAGCGGTACGGCCGAAACGTCACGGGCGCTTCGGTACGGGTGAAGGCGCGCTCACGCCCACTGAACGGTGGTCTCCGCCGACAGCCGCGGAAGACGGTCCCGCCACGGGGTCTCGCCCGGGTGACCCAGGTTCACCACGACCAGTGACCTGAACCGCCCGTCCGGGAAGAACTCGGCGTCGACGGCGGCCTTGTCGAACCCGGTCATCGGGCCGGCGACGAGCCCGACCGACCGGGCCGCGAGGATGAAGTAGCCGGCCTGGAGCGCCGCACTGAACGTGCCGTTGGTCAGGCGGAGCGGTTCGTTCGCCTCGTAGACGTCCTTGAGGCCCGGGTTGTGCGGGAACACCTCGGGCACGTACTCGTGGAACGACGTGTCCAGCGCGAGAACCGCGACGACCGGGGCGCTCTGCGACTTGGGCCGATTGCCTTCGGCCAGGTGCGGGATGAGCCGCCTCTTGCCCTCTTCGGTACGCACGAACAGCACCCGTAGCGGTTGAGTGTTCGCCGCGGTCGGCGGCCACTTCGCGAGGTCCCAGATCTCCGCAAGCTCGGCATCGGACACCGGCGTCGGCGCGAACGACGAGGCGGTCCGTGCCTCGGTGAACAGCAGCGCCCGGCCGTCGTCACCGAGTCGCGGCCGGTCCGGTGTGCCCGCGTTCACATCCGCTTCAGAAAGAGTATCCACTTCTAAAAAGCTAGCGACTAACTCATGGAAAGCCACTCGTCGCCCGGTGAACTCAGTCACGACCCGTGGCGGCTTGAAGCCCGTCCCTCGCGCGGTGGCAGAGGGCCGCCGAAGCCGTGGTCGAGCCCGCGGGACCAGGACGGAACGCGGCGATAAGGCTCGCGCGGGAGGCAGCGCCCGGGAAGGCGTCAGGGGATGTGCTCGTCGGCCCAGAAGGCGATCTGCTCGAGGGCCGGCATGAGGGCGTGCCCCGCCGGGGTGAGGGTGTAGGAGACCGACACCGGGGGCCCCTCGTCGACGGAGCGGACGATCAGGCCCGCCGCCGCCAGACTGGACAGGCGATTGGAGAGCACCGAGTCACTGATGCCGGTGATACTGCGGGAGAGGTCCCGGAAACCGACCGGGCCGTCGTGGAGTTTGCCGAGGACCGCGGCGTTCCACCGGCGGCCCAGGAACTCGAAGGCCCGGGACAGGGCGGCATCACGGCGAACGCACGACTCGTGCTGCTCGTCCACTGCCGCCATAGACGTAAAACTACACGCCGGGGGCGCTGTAGGGAGTTCGGTGACTGCTCGGTCCGGGCGCAGTCGGCGCACCAGTCACTGCTGCTGCGCAGATACCACCCGAGGGCCACACCGGCCAGGAGGCTGAGCAGGCCGGCGAGCGCCGAGACGGTGACCGCCCCGGTCATGCCAGAGGGCTCCGGCGGACCAGCCGCAGGCCGCGCTGGTCCAGGTCGGGTGCGCTGTCGGCGCGAAACGTCACATACGGCGCGGTGAAGGTGTCCACACCGGTGCCGCGATGATTTCCCGGCTGGTAGGTGACGGTGACCGCCCGGGGAGACGCCGCCTCGATGATGCCGGCCCGCCAGCCATCCCTATACACCCACACCGGATCGGCCGGCCGGTAACTCTCGGCCGGGGCGACGTCGGACGGATCGCGGTGCACCGGGGTCACGGTGGGTGTGGACGCCGTCAGGTTCGGCATGGAAATGCCTCCAATGGCTTGAGGCGGACTCTTGCCGGAGCACGACGCAACATCTGAGCAGGCGAAGATTTCGGCACGCTGTGTCAGCGGTCGGATCGTGTCTGTCAGCTATCATGCTCGTCATCAAGTGCGTCCGCAAGGCCGTCTGCACGTGCATCCGCAACGACGGGCGCGACGGAGACGACGACGGAGCGGCGCGGGAGACACCGATCGGGCGGCGCAAGGCCATCGATCGAGCGGTGCTGAAGCATCGATCGAGCGGTGCGCCAGGCAGCGACCGAGCGGTACGGGGACGACGATCCGGACCGGTTTCGTTGTTGACGATCTCCGCTCTAGGATGCGTAGGACTGCGCCGGGCAGTCACAGAGCAGCGACAAGGAGTCAGGTGAGCGCGGGTTCGCAGGAGGAGGCGCCGGGTGGCGGCCCCACCGTGCTGCGCATCCTGCTCGGCTCCCAGCTTCGTAAGCTGCGGGAGTCGAAAGGGATCACGCGGGAGGCGGCCGGCTACGAGATCCGCGCCTCCGGTTCCAAGATCAGCCGCATGGAGCTCGGCCGCGTCAGCTTCAAGGAACGCGACGTCGCCGACCTGTTGACCATGTATGGGGTGTCCGACTCCGCCGAGCGGGACGCGCTGATCGGCCTCGCCCGGCAGGCCAACAATCCCGGTTGGTGGCAGCACTTCGGTGACGTCCTGCCGACCTGGTTCCAGGCATACCTGGGTCTGGAGGCGGCCGCCTCGCTGATCCGGACCTACGAGATCCAGTTCGTCCCCGGTCTTCTGCAGACGCCCGACTACGCGCGGGCCGTGATCATGCTGGGCCACGCGGGTGCCAGCGCGGAGGAGATCAACCGCCGGGTCGATGTGCGGCTGCAGCGCCAGCAGATCCTCACCCGTTCGGGTGGCCCTCAGCTGTGGGCGGTGATCGACGAGGCGGTGCTGCGCCGCCCGATCGGCGGCGTCGACGTGATGCGGGCACAGATCGAGTCGCTGATCGAGGCGTCGAAGCTGCCGGGTGTCCGGTTGCAGATCATCCCGTTCATGGTCGGCGGGCATGCCGCGGCGGGCGGGCCGTTCGCGATCCTGCGCTTCCCCGAGCCGGAGCTGCCGGACGTGGTCTATGTGGAGCAGCTCACCAGCGCGATCTACCTGGACAAGCGCGAGGACGTGGATCACTACGCGATGGCGATGGAGCGCGTCTGTATCGACGCCGAGCCGCCGAACCACACGCCCGAGATTCTCGGCAAGCTCCTGAACGAGGTCGGCCGCCCGGTCTGAGACCGAGCGGCCGATCGTCACGTCGAAGCGATTAGGCGATCAGGTTGTCGAAGTCTCCGTCGCGGACGCCGCCGAGGAAGGCCTCGATCTCAGCGCGGTTATAGATCAGTGCAGCACCCTCGGGATCCCGGGAGTTACGCACAGCGACGTCGCCGTTGGGCAGGACGGCGCACTCAACGCAGTTGCCACTCGGGTTGCTGCGGCGGCTCTTCTGCCAGGCGACTCCCTGCAGTTCGCCGGCAGGCATGCCGTTGACCACGTTGGTCATTCCAAGCTCCCTAGATTTGCCCCCGGATCGCCCATCGATCCGGAGTCGGTGGTGTCCGCGTGCCCACAACATGGCGGCGATGCAAATGCACGTGCATCTGGCCTTGCGTAGTCACGGGATTCTGAGCATGATAACGCACGTACTACTCCCTAGGGGTGTCACTCAGGGTGACATCTTTAGGTGACGGGTCGGTCGCGGAGCGACAGTCTGCGGCCTCGGCGCGAGGCTCCCTGGCGGGGGCGTCCTTAGCGAGAGGTGACAAGCAATGTCGATTCCGAACGCCGGCCCAGAACTCCCCGGACCGGGTGACCCCGGCGTGGCCGACGGCCCACGCTGGGGTAACTCGCTGGTTCACCGTGACGCGCCGTTCACCGACGAGGTGTTCGCCGCGTCGACGCGGGCGACCATGGTGACACACCGGTTCGGAGGGGTCAGGTATGCGTTGAGCCGGCCCGGCGGGACGACCGTCCGGAGGCCGCCTGCCGAGGAGGATGAGTCCGACGCGCGTGACTGAGCTCGTTCGTTGCCACCGCCAGCAGCGACCTGCCCGGCCCCCGCAGACGCGGGGCCCGCATGTCCGCGGCAACCGGCTGCGGCCCAGTGGGCCGTCCTGGCCGGTGTACGAGTTCGCCGAGTCGGACTACTGCTACGGCATCGGTCCCATTCGTCTGCGCCTGGAGCGGGTGAACTGGTCGCAGCCCATCCCGCACGAGGGTGACTACTGGCTCGGCGTGCGCGGTGTCGTGATCGATCGTTACGGACGTGAGGGTGCGGTGCGCGAGATGCTCGTCCGTGCGGCGTGCATACCCGTCCCGCCGGCTGCCAAGCGGCCACGCTTACGGGTGTTGCGCAGCAGCACATCCGTGTGACGCCGGGTGGGCGGCGCGGTTCCCCGTGCTGGGCCGCCCACCCGGTCCCCCATCGCTGCTGCCGGCGGGAGAAGACTCACCGTGGCGAGAAGACTCACCGCGGCGAGAAGGCGCCGAAAAGGCTGCCGGAGAAGACGCCGAAAGGCGAGGTCCGAGGACCTGCTCCCGACCGAAGGGAAAGCCGGCTCACGGCTTCCGGGCGACCCCGGCCCAGTAGTAGGCCGCCTCGGGATTGTCCGCCGGCTCGTCCGGCCGCCAGGCCGACACCGGCGCCACGCCCGGCTCCAGCATCTCCCAGTCACCGAAGAACCGCTCGACCGCCTCGCGGGTACGGACGACGAGCGTCATCCCCGCACCGGTGGCGGCGGCGACCGCAGCGGTCACCTCGTCGGGGTTGAAGTCGGCGGTCGGGTGGGTGATCGCCAGGCAGCTGCCGGACGGCAGGGCGTCACGCAGCTCCGCGACCCGGGCCCACGGGTCGTCGGCGTCGGCGAGCAGCATCAGGATCGCGATCAGGGTGAGCCCGACCGGCTCCTTCAGGTCGAGCGTGTCCTGGAGCGCCTCATCCTCCAGGATGGACCGCGGGCGGCGGATGTCGGCGGCGATGTACTCACTGCGGCCCTGGGGGTGGCTCAGCATCAGCGCGCGGGCGTGCACCAGCACGATCGGGTCGTTGTCGACGTAGACCACCCGCGTGGTGGGCTCGATGTCCTGAGCGACCTCGTGCAGGTTGGGCCGGGTGGGGATGCCGGTGCCGATGTCGAGGAACTGGCGGATGCCCTCTTTCCGCACCAGGTCGCGGGCCACCCGGTGGACGAACTTCCGATTCTCCTTGGCCATGTAGCGCATGCCGGGGATGGCCTTGATCATCGCCTCGCCGACCCCGCGGTCGACGGCGAAGTTGTCCTTGCCGCCGAGCCAGTAGTCGTAGATGCGGGCGGAATGGGGCACGTTGATGTTGACCCCGGGTGGAGCGACCTCGGAAGATGCGGAATTGTCCACTGTTACGACCGCCTCCAATACCCCGCGTTACGACCCCGCTCAGCCTAGCCCGAACGATCGACCGGCTTAACCCCCGGAATCCGCTTTCAGGCGGCGGAGGCGAAGCCGCGGCGGGGGGCCGAGACGACGCGATCCCGTCCGGCGTGCTTCGCAGCGTACAGGCGACCGTCCGCAGTGGACAGAAGGGCCGGTTGGGTCGGAACGGGCGTCTCCGCGCTGGTGGCGACGCCTATGCTCACGGTGACCGGAAGGCCGCGGGTGATGCCGTGCCAGTCGTGGTCGCGGATCGTGCGGCGGATCCCGTCGAGCAGGGCTACCGCCCGGCCGGGGGTGGTACCGGGCAGCACGATGAGGAACTCCTCACCACCCATCCGGGCGGTGAATCCGGCCGGGCAACCGGCTGTCACCCCGTCGGCGAGCAGCCCGGCGACGCGGATCAGGACCTGGTCGCCCACGTTGTGCGAGAGCCGGTCGTTGATCTGCTTGAAGTGGTCGAGGTCGACGAGCGCGACGATGAGCGCGGGGTCGGAGCCGATCAGGGACGGCAGGCTCTCGTCGATGTACCGGCGGTTGTGCAGGCCGGTCAGCGGATCACGGCGGGCCTGCTCCCGGAAGCGCTCGGCCTCCTCCCGGGCCTCGACCGTCTCGAACATCGCCTGCCTGGTCCGGGTCCGTGCCTCCCGCTGGAGGGAGTGCAGGTTCTGATACTCGGTGAAGAAGGTCTTGTGCGCGGTGAAGGCGGCCGCGAAGTCGCCCCGGGCCGCGTGCAGCTCGGCCTGCTCCTGGTGCAGGCGGACCAGCGACTCACCGAGGTCACGCTCGATGCAGTGCCGGCGGGCGTCGTCGAGGCTGGCCTGCGCCAGGTCGAACCGGCCGAGGCCGCGCTGTGCCTGCGCCAGGGTCACCAGATACTGGGAGAGATCGTTCGCGTCGTCCCAGCGGCCTTCGGCATGCCGTTCCAGGCACAGGGTCAGGGTGCGTTCGGCCTCGGCGTAGCGCCCGTTGCCGATCTGGATCGAGCCGACCGTGTCGAGGTAAGCGGGCTCGAGCGGCATGTCCCACTGGTCGGCGAGCCGCAGCAGACGGTCGGCCACCTCCTGGGCGCGCTGCTGATCTCCCGAGTCGTACTCCGCGTAGGCGTGGTTGTTGAGCAGGCACAGCAGGGCCGGGTGGCCGGAGAGCACGGCCAGTTCCTCCGCCTGCGCGTAGCGAACGCGCGCCGCGTCGATCGAGCCGGCCATGCAGAAGGCGTCGGCCAGCTTGGTGCGGTGCCAGATGTGCATGTGGGTGGTGCAGTCGTCGTCGAGGAGCTCGACCGCCAGCAGGGCATGCTCCAGCGACTGCTCGGCGTCGCCGAGGTGCTGGTGGATGTAGGCCCAGAGCATGTGCATGCGGGCCATCAGCACGCGGGCGTCGTTGGCCACCACCCACTCGTGGACCTGCCAGATCTGCTCGGTGGCCGCGCTGATGTCGCCGAGGCGCATCCGCATGTTGGCCTGGCAGAGCCGGGCTCGCGCGATCAGCAGTGGATCGCCGAGCACCTGAGCCGCCTCTTCCAGGCGGATGGCCCGCGCCAGCTCGGCGTGGGCGTCCCAGGAGCGCCGGTCCTCGATGTCGAGAAGGGCTGCCGAAAGCGCGTCGGCGTCGATCGGGTGGTCCATCAACCGCCTCCCTCTCCCGGCGCGTGCTTCCTCAGCGACGCCATTCGGCAGGTGAGAGCCGAGGCTGAGGGAAACGCCGGGCTCCCCGAGGTTAGCTCTGCGTGAGGAGCTGACCCCAGGGAGTGCGGCGTGATCTGTGCCCTATTCGACTGAGGAGGAGACGAGCGGCCGTTCCGGAGCAAGGTCCACCGTGGACCGCAACGTCGTCGGCTTCATCGCCACCGCGGCGATCACACCGACCACGGCCACTGCGGCCGAGATCAGGAAGATGTGCCCGGTGGCGTCGCCGTACGCGATCCGTACCACGTGCTGGATCTGCTCCGGCAGGCTGCTCAGGTTGAGGCTGCCGGCTCCGCTCGACGCCGACTCCGCCGGCACGCCCAGCGCGGTGAGCTGCTCGGTCATCGAGTCGGCCACGTGACGGGCGAGGACCGCGCCGAGCACCGAGACGCCGATCGTGCCGCCCAGGGAGCGGAAGAAGGCGATCGTGGAGCTGGCCGCGCCGATGTCCTTGAGCGAGACGGTGTTCTGTACGGCGAGGACCAGGTTCTGCATGGACATGCCGACACCGACGCCGATGACGGCCATCGCGGTGCCGATGTACCAGAGCGGGGTGTCGTGATCCAGGAAGGAGAGCGCGCTGAACCCGGCGACCAGGGTGATCGTGCCGGCCACCACGTACGGCTTGATCCGGCCGCTCCGGGTGATGAGCCGGCCCGCGACGGTCGAGGAGACCAGCACCCCGGCCATCATCGGGATCATCAGCAGGCCGGCCTCGGTCGGGCTGTAGCCCCGGCCGATCTGGAAGTACTGGCCCAGGAAGACCGAGCCGCCGAACATCGCCATACCGACCGCGAGGCTGCCGATGATGGCCAGCGTCGTGGTGCGCTCCCGGACGATCGGCAGTGGCACGACCGGCTCGGCGACCCGCGCCTCGACCCACACCGCCAGGGCGAGCAGCAGCACACCGCCGCCGACCATGACCCCGGTCTGCCAGGACAGCCAGGCGAACGTCCCGTCCACGAACGACACCCAGATCAGGATGACGCTGACGCCGGCCGCGATCAGCGAGGCGCCCAGGTAGTCGATCTTCACGTCGTCGCGGCGCATGACCGGCAGGTGCAGGGTCTTCTGGAGGACGATCAGGGCGAGCACCGCGAACGGCGCGCCGATGAAGAAGCACCAGCGCCAGCCGAGCGCGTCGGTGTCGACGATGAGGCCGCCGAGCAGCGGGCCGCCGACCGTGGCCAGCGCCATCACCCCACCGAGGTAGCCGTTGTAGCGGCCGCGCTCCCGGGGCGGGATCATCGCGGCGATGGCGACCTGCACCAGCGCCTGCACGCCGCCCATGCCGAGGCCCTGGAACGCCCGGGCGGCGATCAGCTGTTCGGTGTTCTGCGTGAACCCGGCGATCAGCGAACCCAGGATGAAGATCACGATGGAGGCCTGGACCAGGACCTTCTTGCTGTAGAGGTCGGCCAGCTTGCCCCAGATCGGGGTGGACGCGGTGGCGGTCAGCAGGGTCGCGGTGACCACCCAGGTGTACTGCGTCTGAGTGCCGTCGAGATCGCCGATGATCTTCGGCAGTGCGGTGGAGACGATGGTGGAGCTGGCCATCGCGACGAAGAGCACGAGCAGGAGACCGGAGAGTGCCTCCATGATCTCGCGGTGGCTCATCGGGCTCGGCTCCGCCCGATCGACGGTGGGTGCGGTCATCGGGACGCCTCTCCTCGTGATGCTTGCTGCATACAACTATCTTCCTGAACTTGCCTGTTGCGCAACTTTGCCCATTGGGAACTGAATCACACGCCGGTAGGCTCAGATCATGAGTGCGGCGATTGAGCAGGGCCTTCGTGAGCGCAAGAAGGAGGCCACCCGCCAGGCGCTCTACGAGGCGGCGCTGCGGCTGGCCCTGGAGTTCGGGCCGGACCGGATCACCGTGGACGCCATCGCCGACCGGGCCGGCGTCTCCCGGCGGACCTTCTCCAACTACTTCGCCAACAAGGAGGAGGCGCTCTTCCACGCCGACCGGCGCCGGATGCTCCTGCTCTGCGGCCTGGTCCGGGCACGTCCGGCGGCCGAGCCGCCGTGGACCGCGTTGACCGCGGCCGCCGCCGAGTTCTACACCGAGCTGGGCGATCTCGATCCGGAGTGGGTGGCACAGAGCCGTCTGGTGCGGCGGCATCCGTCCCTGGCCGCGGCGCAGGTGCAGACCTTCGCCGCGCTGGAGCGCGAGCTGAGCGACCAGGTCGCGGTCCGATTCAAAGATCAGGACCCCTCGGGGGTACGAGCAAGGCTCGTCGCCGCGACCTTCCTCGCCGTGCTGCGGGTCTCCCTCAACGTCTGGCTGGAGCATCCGGCCGAGCGCAGGTTCTGGGACGTGGCCCGCGACTCCCTGGATCTGGCGGGCCGGGGTTTCGCCGTCCCGACATGACGGGGTGGTTCAGCGGGTGCCGAGACCGTGGATGACCAGCGTCAGAGCGCGCCGCCAGCCCTGGGGATCGGCCGAGTGCTGGGCGACGCCGGCGTTCGCCATCATCAGCAGCGCGAAGTCGCGCCCGGTGAAGTCGGAGCGCAACCGCCCGGCCCGCTGGGCCCGGGTCAGCACGTCGACGGCCCGCTGGTAGGCGGTGGAACGCAGCCCGGCCAGCCGCTCGTCGTCGTCGAAGGCGGAGGTGACCAGCAGCTCGGCCAGGCCGCGGTCGGTCGCCTGCAGCTCACAGACGCGGGTCAGGTAGCCGACGAACGCCGCCCACGGGTCGGGATGATCGAGCGCCTGCTCGGCGAGCTGGACCGCGGCGGTCATGTGACTCGCGAAGACCTCCGCGATCAGGTGCCGCCGGCTGGGGAAACGGCGGTAGAGAGTGGCGTTGCCGACGCCCGCGCGCCGGGCGATCTCGTCCAGCGAGGCATCGAGACCCTGCTCGGCGAAGACCTCCCGCGCCGCGGCGAGCAGGGCCGCGCGATTACGCCGCGCGTCCGCGCGCAGCCGGGTGGCCATGCGCCACAGGATACGACGTTCCGCGGGAAAGGCAGAGATCCGATGTTACCGTCCGCATGATCGACGCGAACGGGACGAGAGGGGCGGGAATGCCACAGATCGAGGTCGAGGTGCCGGCCGCGGACGGTACGGCCGAGGCGTACTTCGTCACGCCGGAGGGCCCCGGGCCGTTCCCGGCGGTGCTGATCTTCATGGATGCGTTCGGCCTGCGGCCGCGGCTCATGGAGATGGCCGTCCGGATCGCCGGGCAGGGGTACGCCGTACTCGTCCCGAATCTCTTCTACCGCGACGCCCGTGGGCCGCTCGTCGAGCCGGAGGAGATGCTCGACGCCGAGAAGCGCGGTGCCGCGTTCGGCCGGCTGATGCCGATGATCAGAGGTCTCACGCGTGCGCGGATCAGTGCGGACACGGCCGCCTACCTGGACTTCCTCGACGGGCGCGAGGAGGCGGCGGCCGGACCGGCCGGGATCGTCGGCTACTGCATGGGTGGCCGGAACGCGCTGGTCGCGGCCTCGGAGCACCCGAACCGGTTCGCCGCGCTGGCCAGTTTCCACGCCGGCGGAGTGGTCACCGACGAGCCGGACAGCCCGCACCTGGGCGTACCGAACCTGACCGCCGAGGTCTACTTCGGACACGCCGACAACGACGGCTCGATGACGCCGGAGCAGATCAAGGCCCTGGAGATCACCCTCGCGGAGGCCGGGGTGGAATACACCTCGGAGCTCTACGAGGGCGCCCCACACGGTTTCACGATGAGCGACACGTCGATGTACCACCCGGAGGCCGAGAAGCGGCACTGGGCGGCGCTGCTGCCGCTGCTGGAGCGGGCTCTCAGGTGATGCAGAACTCGTTGCCCTCCGGGTCGGTCAGCGTGAACCACGAGTGCGGTCCCTGACTGGCCGCCCAGAGGAAGGTGGCGCCGCGTGCGACCAGTTTGTCGCGCTCGGCGTCCCGGTTCTCCTCGCCGACCCGGATGTCGACGTGCACCCGGTTCTTCACGGTCTTGGCCGACGCGTCGAACTGGAAGAGCATCCGGCGCTCGGTCTCGGGGTGGCGGATCGCGGAGCCGGCCCGCCAGACCAGCTTGCCCCGGTGGTGGGTGGTCTCGTCGTCGGTGGCGTACCCCTTGGCGACCATGTCCTTGATGAACGCCTCGTCCTGGGGCTCCACATTCCACCCGAGCGTCTCGGCCCACCAGTCGGCGAGCGTGTGCGGTTCGGTGCAGTCCACGGTGACCTGGAAGTCGTAAGCCATGACCCGCACGCTACCGACGATTCAGGACGGTATCCGGCCTAATTGGCGTAGAGACCCGGGAAGTACCGGTCGATCGCCGTCACGTCGTACACGTGCCGTACCTCATTGATCTTGTCGTTCTCCACCCCGAGGAACTCGACCAGGCGGGCCGTGCCGAACGGCGCCGCCAGGTCATAGACCAGGGCCGCACCGTCCACCGCGTCGGTCCGGGCCACCACGGTGACGCCGTCCGCGAACGCGGCGATCCGGTGCAGCACCTGGAGCAGTTCCTCCTCGTCCACCGGCGCGTCGAGGTTCCATTCGGCCTCCACGTCCGGGGCGAGCAGTCTGCGGGCCCCGGTCAGGTCGTCGGCGGTCCACGACCTGACCCAGAAATCCACTACGTCCAAGGTTCTCAGCCGTTCAGCATGGTTTCGGCACTCACGAAGGTGTATCCCGCCTTGATGATGCCCGGCACCAACTGCTTGAGGTAGTCGGTGCCCAGATAACCGTGGTAGAAGAGGCTGGCCACGCCGTCCCGGATCACCAGGTTGCGCTCGGCGCTGGCGATCAGGTCGGCCGGCAGCCGCGACGGGTGCCCGTTGTAGGCGTCCGGCTCCACATTGCCGATGTTCTCCGGCACCACGACCGAGCCGTAGACGTCGCGCACCGTGTAGGGGAAGAACTGGCCGAACTGCCGGGCGTAGTGGTACTTGGCGCCGGTCAGCACGCCGGGGAAGTACAGGCCCCGGTCGTACCGCTTGCCGAAGAGCGTGTTCGCCGCCTGGTAGTCGGCCGGGCTGGCCGCATAGTGCGGGAACTCGAAGATCTTCGGGGCGCCGAGCCCGGTGGCCGCGAAGACCGCGCCGGAGGCGATCATCCGCGCGGTGGCCCAGGCGACCGAGTCCTCCTTGACTGGGCCGTCGTAGATCACCCGGTCGTTGCCGTCGACGTGCGCCGTGAAGAACTCGAAGTCGTTCGCGCTCACCCCGTCGTACGGGTTGGCCACCGAGCCGTACTGGTGGGTGTAGCCGTGCATCAGCAGCGTGCCGCCCTTGGCCTGCATGTACTTCAGGGCGGCCACGACCAGCGGCCTCTTCGCCAGGGTGTAGTCCTCGGCCTTGCCGCCGTTCATGGCACCCTTCGGGTCCCGGTACCGCGGGTAGACGGCGACGCTGAACGGCACCTTCATCGACGACAGGTAGTCGGCGATCGCCTTCAGCTCGGCCGGGTCCGAGTCCGGGCCGATGTCCTCGATCCGGATCAGGGCACGGTGCCGCTCCCTGGTGTTCGGGGCGAGGGCGTCGAACAGCAGGTCCGCGAAGATCAGGTAGCGGTCGTCGTGGGTGACGTACGAGAACGGGATCTCGCTGACGTAGGTCAGGTTCCCGGACCGTACCGCCCAGGGCAGCGTGGAGCCGTCGGCGCGCTTGGCGGCGGCCACCGTGGTGACCTTCGACGCGTCCGAGACGGTCAGGTTCATCAGGCCCGACTTGTTGTCGGCACCTCGGGTCAGGGAACGACCCTTGTAGGACACCTCGGCGACGTCGGCGAAGTCGAAGAGACCACTGGTGAAGCCGAACTTCGCGGCGAAACCGTCCACCTTGGTCAGCTGCCAGACGTTGTCCCGCACCCAGATCACCGGCTTGGTGGTGGCGGCGACGTCGGCCAGGAACGCGGCCGGCAGCGGCTCGTCGTAGGTCGAGCCCAGGTAGATCAGCGCCGAGTAGCCGGCCAGGTCACCGGACTTGTAGCCGGTCACCGGCGCGGCCGTCCACGAGCCGAAGTGCGAGCTCAGGTTCGCCACCTGGGTGGCGTAGACCTCGCCCAGCCAGCCGTAGTCGCCCGTGGTGTCGTACAGGACCAGGGTCTTGGCCGTGCCCCCACCGGGAGCCGCCTTGCCGGTCCGGCCCCCCGCGGTGGTGGCGGTGGCGGTGGCGGCGTCCGCCTCCATGGTGCTGAAGCCGACCGCGGCGACCGCGGCCGCGGCGGCACCGGCGACGAGGACGTTGCGGCGGGAAACGATGGCGGTACGCATCAGGCGACAGCTCCGGTCTTGAGGGCGGACGGGGCGACGGGCATGGCCTCGGGGAAACTCGCGAGACCGAGGAGGGCGGCGGTGGCCTGGGCGGTGCGCTGCGCGGCGAGACCGTCGCCGTACGGGTTACCGCCGGCCGTCATCGCGTCCCGGCGCATCCGGCTGTCCAGCAGCAGCGACGCCTCCGACACGATCAGCGCGGGGTCCGAGCCGACCAGCTTGGCGCAGCCGGCGTGCAGTGACTCGACCCGCTCGGTCACGTCCCGCAGCACCAGTGCCGGCACCCCGAACGACGGCGCCTCCTCCTGGATGCCGCCCGAGTCGGTGAGCACCAGGTAGGCCTCGGAGAGCAACCGGGCCAGGTCCGGGTAGGGCAGCGGGTCGGTGACGGTCACCCGCTCCACCCCGGCCAGGGCGGCGTCCACCTGCGCGCGGACCGCCGGGTTCGGGTGGCTCGGCAGGATCACGTCGATGTCGTCGTAGCGGGCGATCAGCTCCTTGACCGCGGACAGGATCCGGTCCAGCGGCTCACCCCACGACTCGCGACGGTGCGCGGTCACCAGGACCAGGCGGTTGACGCCGGTCGCCCGGGCCGCGGCCACGTCGGCGTTCTCGAACGGCAGCTTGCGGGCGGCCACCGCGAGGGTCGCGTCGACCACGGTGTTGCCGGTGATCAGCACGTCGGTCACCGGGATCTTCTCGTCCAGCAGGTTCATCGCGGCCAGCGGCGTCGGCGCCAGGTGCAGGGCGGCGACCTGGGCGACCAGGCGGCGGTTGCCCTCCTCCGGGAACGGCGACTCCAGATCACCGGAGCGCAGGCCGGCCTCCAGGTGGACGACCGGAATGCGCCGCCAGAACGCGGCCAGGGCGCCGGCCAGGCTCGTGGTGGTGTCGCCCTGCACGATCACGGCGGCCGGGGTGCGTACCGACCACAGCTCGTCCAGTTCGCGGATCATCGCGGTGAGCAGTTCGGCCTGGCTGCCGGTCTCCCGCTCGACCTGGAGGGTGATGTCCGGCTTCAGGTCGAACGCGGCGAGAGCCTGGGTGACCATCGTCGGGTGCTGACCGCTGGCCAGCAGGATCGGGGTGAGCAGACCGGCTTCGCGCATGGCGAGGGCGACGGGGGCGAGCTTGACGGCTTCGGGGCGGGTGCCGCCGACGAGGTGGACTTCACGAGACACGGGGGGAGCCTTTTCTCTCGTTGTGGTGAAGGGGGATCAGGCGGGGACGGCGATGGGTTCCTCGACGAGGCGCTCGGTCTTGGCCCAGGCCTGGCGGCCGCTGGCCTGCCGGCCCAGAGCGCGATAGGTGGCGGCGAGACCGAGGACCAGGAAGGCGGGGTACGCGAGGGCGGCGGTGAGCATTCGGGGCATGCCCTCGTCGCCGTGCTTGCGCTTGTGCACCAGCGCCCAGAGCACGCCGGGGAAGGTGGTGACGCCGAGCCAGACACCCAGGCTCTCGGCCAGTGCGGCCCAGGTCGGGATGAAGACGATCGGGTGACCGACCAGCAGGCCGCCCAGTCCGGCGATCCCGGTGCCGATGAGCAGCACCGTGACGATCGCGTTGGCCCACGGCGAGAGCAGGTAGTGCAGCATCTCGGCCAGGGCGATCCGGGCCACCCGCGGCGACTCGAAGAGCCGGCCGAGGTAGCGGGCGCACTGCATGTTGCCCTGGGCCCAGCGGGTCCGCTGCCGGGTCAGGCGGCGGACGTCGACCACCGCCTGCTGGGTCACCGAGGCACGGGAGGTGTAGCGGATCCCGACGCCGTTCAGGTGCATCCGCAGGCCCAGTTCCATGTCCTCGACGAGGCAGCTGGACCAGGGGGCGGTGCCGAGTGTCTGCAGCGTGGAGAGCCGGCTGAACTGGCCGTTGCCGCCGAGGCCGACGGTGTCCAGGGCGTCGCGCATGTTCTGGCAGGCGTCGACGATCGCGCCGAACTCCAGGTCCTGCACGGCGCCGAGGAGACGGTTGCGGTTGCGGATGCGTACCTGCACCTGGGCCGCACCGACGCGCTCGTCGCGCATCAGCCGGGACACCTCGACCAGGATGTTCTCGCTGCCCTGGCCGTCGCCGTCGATGATGCCGACGACCACCTTCTCCGGTGCCACACCCGCCTGCGCGGTGAGCATCGAGATGTGGCGGTACGCGGCGTTCAGCGCTTCGCCCTTGCCCTGCCGGGCCTCCGGCAGTTCGCGCCGCATGATGTGCAACCGGGGGTGGTCGATGGCGGCCAGCACCTCGGGAGTGCGGTCGTCCGATCCATCGTCGACGACCAGCACCCGGGACAGGGTGCCGGCCGGGCCGCGCAGGTTGAGGGCGGCGCCGACCGTGTTGGCGACGACGGCCTCCTCGTTCAGGGCCGGGACGATGATCCAGAAGTTGTCGGGGCGACCGTTGCCGCCGGCGAGCGAGCGGTTGACGACCTTGGCGCGGTGCGTGCCGTGGTAGCGGAGTGCGAACCAGACCAGGACCACCGTGGTGATCGGCCAGGCAAGCAGGACCGCGTAACCGGCGACCGCGAACTGCCAGCTGTCCGACGCGGTCATCGGAACCTCCCCCGTAGTCGTTACCGTCCGTGCTGTTGCCCTGGACGTAATAGGACATTAGGGAACTACCGAGCGTCACTCAAGAGCGATCATCGGAACGGAGGAGGAGACCGGCTAAAAGGGCGAACCCAGACATCTCAGACTGCGTTAAGCAGGCGAAACCGGGCGCGATCGGCGCCATTCTGGCAAATGGGCCTCACTCCGGCCCGGAGTCAAACCATTGCGGAGAGTGATTCACCCGAGCGCGACTACGCGGCTACTGAGAGTGAGAAAAACCTACTGCGGTCCGTCGAGCAGAGTGGGATCGCTGCGCAGCATCGCCGCCAGGCGGCGGGCCGCCATCTCGGTCTCCTCCGGGCGCTCCACCTGTAGCGGGATCGGCTCGGGAAGCGGCTCCGGGAAACCGGGCTGCTGCTGCTCGGCATGCTGCGCGGGGTACGACTGGGCGTACGGATGCGGCTCGTGGGTCTCCGCGTACGGCGGCGGCGCGGCCGCATAGGGATGCGGCGGGACCGGCGGGGGCGGTGTCGCCGCGAACGGATGCGGTGTGATGTTGCCCTGATCGGCGTAGCCGGCCTGGTCGTACCCGAAGGCCTGCTCGTGCCGGTTGGTGACGAACGGCTGCTCCGCGGTCGTCGGCTCGGCATACTCGAAGTCCGTGGTCGGGCCGAACCGGTCCTGATCGTCGCGGCTCGCCCGTGGCGGCGCCGCGGGTGGCGGCTCCTCGACCGGCTCCTCGACCTCGATCTCGAAGTCGGCATGCCGGGGCGCCGCCTCGGTGGCCCGCGGGGCGACCGGATTGTCGGCGGTCACCTGCACCACGCCGTCGGCCATCGCGAAATGGAGCAGCACCGGATCGCCGGCACCCTCGACACCGACCGTGACCGTCATCTGAGGATTACGGGACACCACACCCGCGATCGCCTCGACCAGCTCGGTCACCGCCGGCGGGGTGCCGCTGGTCTCTCCGGCGGCCCGGCGCCTCAGCTCGTCCCGCCGGGCGAGCTTGTCGAGCGCGTCGTCCAGTCCGCCTCGCACGTCACCGTCCTCTTTCCTACGCGGTCGCCCGGTACCCCAACTGTGCCCCTCCGCGGGCCGGTTTGGGAACCGCCCTGCCCCGGGTTCCATGGGAATCCGTCTCCGGGCGACCCGGATCACACCCTACGACTTCATCCGAATGGCCTTGTCGAGAGCCTGGTCCAGTACCACGAGCAGAGCGTCCCGTACCGAAGCACGGAAGCGCGCATCGAAGGATATGACCGGGACGTCTTCACGCACCGCGAGGGCCCACCGGACCTCCTCGACGCTGTAGCTCATCTGCCCGTTGAAGGTGTTGATACCGACCACGAACGGCAGGCCGGCCCGCTCGAAGTAGTCGACCGCCGGATAGCAGTCGTCTATGCGGTTGGTGTCGACCACGACCAGGGCGCCCAGAGCGCCCCGGACCAGGTCGTCCCACATGAAGGCGAAGCGCGTCTGACCCGGCGTGCCGAAGATGTACAGCTTCAGGGTCTGGTCGATGGTGAGGACACCGAAGTCCATCGCGACCGTCGTACCGGTCTTCATCGTGGCCTGGCCGGGGTTGTCGATACCGACCGACTCCGAGGTCATCTCGGCCTCGGTGGTGAGAGGCGAGATCTCGGAGATGGCGCCCACGGTGGTCGTCTTGCCGACCCCGAAGCCGCCGGCCACGATGATCTTGACCGGGACCGGCGCCTTCTTGGGCGCCGGAGCGCCGGGTATGCGCGCGGTACCGACGACGCGGTTAGCTGATGGATCGAAGTCCACGGATCACTCGCATGATGGTGTCGGGGTCAGGTGTGTCGTTGTCCAACACATGGACATCGAGCTGGCCGGTGGCGCGGAGGTCGCCGACCAGGATTCGGGTCACGCCCAGGTGCAGACGAAGGCGTGCGGAGATCTCGGCTACCGAGATCGGGCTCTCCTCGCAGAGAGCCACGATCGCCCTGGTTTCCGGAGAGAGCCGGGACGGTGGCGCACCGGGCACCAACGTCACCTGAGTCTCCATACCGATGTCGGGGTCGCCTCCATCGGTCCGCCCGGACGTGATGACGAACGGGCGCAGCGTATTGGTCGATGACTCGACCGGCGGGTGCTCCCCGGTAGGGGTGTAACCACCGGTCGAGTGCTGAGGACCGGATTGCAGGAAGGGCCGGACTCCGGTTCGCGCCGGAGGTACCGGTTCGTCGGGGTCCGGGTACGTCACTGCTGAACAGCGTTCTTAAGCTCGGCGATCAGGCGCGGGCTCAGGGCGCCACCGGCGCGGGTGGCGAAGAGCGTCATCTCGTACGCCAGCGTGCCCAGGTTGGCCGAACGGTCCGCGATGACACCCAGCACCGAGCCGGCACTGATCGCGGTCACCAGCAGGTAGCCGTCCGCCATGTCGATGATGACCCGGTTCAGGGCGCCGAGACGGTACCAGCTCGCAGCCCCACCGGAGAGGCTGGTCAGGCCGGAGACGACGGCCGCGAGGCGCTCGGCGTTGGGCCGGTCCTTGATCGCCGACATGGCCATCAGCAGACCGTCCGAGGAGACGGCGATGGCTTCGATCACACCCGCGGTACCGGAGGTGAACGAGTCAAGCAGCCAGTTGAAGGTTTTGGCTTCAGCGCTGAGCTGACTTTGCGCGGGGGAGTAAGGGGAAGTCATCGCGGTTGTCCCTCGTGTTGTGGCTGACTTTCATTCAGTGCGAGTGCGACTCCGTACTCGAACTGATCCATGAGAGCCCGGGCGGCCTCGGGGTCCAGCGTGGACGGGGCCGGCGGGGTGATCGGTTGCATCTCGTCGCGCGGGAGGGTTGCTCCCGGCACTCGACGGGTCAACGGGGCACCACCGTTCGAGGACGGGGGCGCGGGCGGGGCGGGCGGTGCCGGAGTCTCCCACCGCGGGGCGTCCCACTGCTGCGGGGCGGGCGGGGCCGACACCGGAGCCGGGGAGTTCCACTGCTGCGGGGCGGGCGGGGGCGACACCGGAGCCGGGGAGTTCCAGCTCGGTGCGGAGAAGTCCGGCGCCGGGATCGACACGCTCGTGTCGTGCGCGCGGATGACACCCGCCTCGAAGGCGTCGAACGCGGCCCGCGCGGCGAGGGCGTCGTCCTGCGACTTGGGCGCGGCGAGCTGGTGCGGCACGCTCTCGGCCGGGAGCTGGCTGCCCGGCACCCGGCGGCGCAGGGGAGCGCCGGTCCCGTTGCGCTGCGGCTCCGGCGTGACCGGGGCCGGCGGGGCGACCGGGATCTCCGGGGCGGCCGGGGCGGGGACGTTCCAGCTGGGCTGTACGGCCGCCTCGGCACTCCAGGCCGGCTGGGCCGGCGGCAGCTCGGGCAGCGCGGACGGAACCCGGCCGGCGACCGGAGTGCCCAGGTCGTACGACTGGACCGGCTCCGGGTAGCTGCCGGCCGACGGGTACGCCGGCTCCTGGTACGCCGGGCCCGGCGAGTACACCGGCTCGGCGTCGTAGACCGGCTGTCCCGCGTACGGGTCGGCGTTCGCCGGGGCGCTGCCGAGAGCCGGCATCCCGGCCGGGCCGAACGCGTTCCACGAGGTGCCGGCCTCGACCACCTGGGTGGCCCGGCTGAGCTTGATCGGGTCGAACGGCTGCTGGCTGCCCGGCACCGACCGGACACCGGCACTGGCGATGGCCACCTCGGTGGTGTTGCCGCGCAGCGCCGCCGCGTAGGCCGGCGCCATCGGCATCTCGGGAGCCTGGAGCTGCTGCGGCACCGGACCGGCCGGGAAGGCCTCGACCGGCGCTGCCGACGGGTACGCCGCGGGGGCCATCGGGGAGAGGTTCTCCACGCGGCCGATCAGGTGCGACGGGCTCAGGTCGATCCAGGCGGTCAGACCGCCGTCCGGGGTGTCGGTGAGGGTCACCTCGATGCCGTGCCGGCGGGCGAGCCGGCCGACCACGAAGAGACCCAGCACCTCGGTGGGCGCCAGGTCGAGACGCTCACGGCGGGTCAGTCGCGCGTTCTCCTCGGCCAGACGCTCGGGGGCGAGGCCCAGGCCGTGGTCGATGATCGCGAGGCGGGCACCGCCACGCAGCTCGTCGGCGCTGACCGTGACGTTGGTGTGCGGCGGAGAGAACGTGGTGGCGTTCTCCAGCAGCTCGGCCAGGAGCAGCGTCAGGTCGGCCAGGACGGCCGGCGCCACGACGATGTCCTCGGGGATGTCCACCTCGACACGGGTGTAGTCCTCGATCTCACCGAGGGCGAGACGGACGACGTCGGAGAGACCCAGCGGCGCCATGTGCTCGTTCGCACCGGCGCCACCGGAGAGCACGACCAGCGCGGACGCGTTCCGGCGCAGACGGCTGGACATGTGGTCCAGACGGTAGAGCTCGCGCAGGCGGTCGCTGTCGGTCTCCTTGCGCTCCAGCGTGTCGATCAGGGACAGCTGGCGGCCGACCAGGTTCTGCGTACGACGACCGACGTGGCCGAACATCTGAGCGACGTTACGGCGGCCGAGCACCTGACGTTCCACCAGCCGGGCGGCGGTGGTCTGCACGCGGTCGAACGCCCGGGCCAGGTCACCGATCTCGTCCTGGGCCTCGACGTCGACCGGGTCCAGCCGGATCGGCCGGACCTGGGCCTCGGCCTCGTCGTCGGCCACGCGCTCGAGCTCGGACTCGGCGGCGCGGGCGATGCGGTCCGCCGAGACGGTCAGGCGCCGCAGCGGCCGGGCGACCGCGCGGGCCATCAGGATCGACAGCGTGATCACCAGGATGAGCAGCAGGAACGCGCCACCACCGATGAGCGCCGACTGCCGGATGGCGCTCGACCGGTTGTCGGCCACGGCCACGCCCACGTCCTGCGCCACGCGCTTCTCGACGAAGCTACCGAGGATGGTCACCGACTGGAGGGACGGGAACAGCAGGTTGATCTTCAGGTCGTTCAGTGCCAGCGCCGGGTTGGTCTCCAGCGCGGCGGTGAACTTGGGACCCACACGCGCGGTGAACGCCTGCTGGGTGCTCAGGTACAGCTTGTACTGCGCGTCGGTGAAGTACACCCGCGACGACGTGATGATCGACTGGATCTGCGCGAAGGTCGAGGTGAACTGGCTCAGCAGCAGCGCCGCATCCTGCGGGCTGCGGCCGGCGCCGGCGACCACCGCGGAGGCCAGCCAGCACGACGCCTGGCTGATCAGGTCGTCGGAGCGCATGGCGCGGTCCAGGGCGTAGACCTGCTGGCCGACACTGGTCGTGAGGTCGGCACCGGTGGACAGGCCCAGACCCTCGATCAGCGGGTTGATCGCGCTGGTGAAGTCGCTGATCACCGTCGGCGGCTGGATCGAACGGTTCAGCACGTTCTGCCGGGTGCTGTTCAACTTGGCCGCGCCGGCGATGGCCCGGCGCAGCGCGAGCGGGGCGTCCTCGTCGTCGGCGAGGCCGGCCACCGAGTCGGCGGCCTCGGCGCTCTGGAGCACCAGGGCCGGCCGTTCGACCAGACCGAGCAGGTAGCCGACCGAGAGCAGGCGCTCCTCCTGGAGTTCGATCAGCGAGGCGCTGACCGCGGTGGCCCGGGCGACGGTGTTCGCGGTGTCCTGAGCGGTGGTGGCCGCTTCGATGCGCTCGTAGATGACCGGGATGGCCAGGCCGACGACGCCGAGCAGTGGTACGAGGATCAGCAGGGCCAGCTTGCCCAGGATGCGGAACTTTCCGAATAGCACGTTTATCGCTCCCAGGCCGGCTGGCCGCCGAAGCCGCCCCCGGCGAAGCCGGGCGGGTTGTCACCCTGGACCGACACGTCGCGACCGCTCTCGGAGGCCGTCTCGCGGCCGGCCCGGACGGTGCGGACGCGGGTCCAGAAGGCGGCGACGGTCAGCAGCACGATCGAGACGACGAGCATGACCCAGGCCTCGGCGCGGCGGTAGTCGAGTTCGTCGATGCGCTCGTCGAGCAGCGTCGACATCTCCTTGAGGAGGACCGTCGCCAGCGCCTTGAGCGCGTTGGTCAGGGTGCTCTGCGCGGTCACCAGGATGGAGACGTCCGGGGCCTGCCCGATGTTGGCGCCACGGTTGGCGGCCTCGACACCACGGCGGAACGAGTCCAGGTTGTTGACCGTGTTGCTGGCGAGGGTCGAGCTGTCGGTGTCCTCGGCGGCGGCCTGGAGATTGTCGGTCAGCTCCGCGACGCTCTCCTCGACGGCCAGGACCTCGGCGCCGAACTGGACCTGCAGCGGGGCACGCTGGTTGTTCTTGGCGGCGGCCAGCATGTTCGCCAGGTCGCCCATCCGGCTGACGTGGGTGACCGCCTCCGGCATGTTGACCGTGACGGTCTCCTGGAGGAACCAGATGTCGCTCTGCGCGTCCTGGTTGAGCTTCGAGTTCTCGCGGACCGCGCCGTAGAGCTCCAGCGCGAGGTCACCGACCTCGACGTGCGCCTCGTAGACGTCCCCGGCGGTGCCGGTGACGCCGGGCAGCCGGCCGATCTTCTCCTTGAGCCCCGACCAGCGACTCGTGGTGTCGAGCTCGCCGCCGAGGGTCGCGTCGACGCCCTGCACGCGCGCGACGGCGGCGGTCAGCGCGGCCGGCTCCTGGGTGACACCCTGGAGTGACGAGGACTGCGACTCGGCGAGCGCGCTGATCAGCGGCGCAAGCTCGGCGAGATACTCGATGCCCTTCTGCTTGAGGGCCGTCTCGTCCCGCTGAGTTTTGTTCTCGTTCAGGACGCGCAGAAACAGGACTGCGGTCGGCAGCACGACAAGCACCGTCAGCACCACCGCGAGGGCGGAGCGTAAACGGGATCGCCGGCTGTTCACCGAGACTGACATTGCTTTAGTCCTCCGCCATGCACACGCGATGGGCCAGTGGGGGGCTACGGAGAGTAGCCATGCGGGCGCACCGATCCGGGTCAATCTATCCGAGAAATCCTCAGAAAACCCCTTTCCAAGGGTCAGAGTTCGCTCGGCTGATCGGGGGATACGCGGCACTCCCGACTTCGCTGTACGAGCGGCCACGCTGCAGTCCACGCGGTTTTCGGGCCAAGGAAGGGGTGCCGCGGGAGATCGTATCCGCCGCCCTGGCGAGACGTGAATATGAGTTCTACTTCGGATTTGTTACGTCTCGGCGACTTTGCATTCACTGATCGTGCCTGCGTGATTGCTCTGCGGAATTAGTCAACGCACAGTAGTCGAGCCGATACAGAAAAGCGGGCCCCTCCGACCGGTTTCGGTACGGAGAGACCCGAATGACTCAAATCCTGGCCAGTGCCTTACGAAGCGGATCGAGGCCGAGCGAGCCGAGGTTCAGGGCGTCGCGGTGGAAGGCCTTGAGGTCGAAATCACTTCCTTTGCGAGCCTTTGCCTCGTCGCGGGCCTGCAGCCAGATCCGCTCGCCGACCTTGTACGCCGGCGCCTGGCCCGGCCACCCGAGGTAGCGCTTCCACTCGAAGCGGAGCACCTCCTCCTGCATGCGGCAGTGCGCCCGGAGGAACTCCCAGCCCAGCTCCGGTGTCCATCGCTCACCCGGGTGGAAACCGAACGGATTGTCGCGCGGAATCTCCAGCTCGAGGTGCATGCCGATGTCGACGATCACCCGGGCCGCCCGCAGCGACTGGCCGTCGAGCATGCCCAGCCGGTCACCCGGATCACCCAGGTAGCCGAGTTCGTCCATCAGGCGTTCGGCGTACAGCGCCCAGCCCTCGCCGTGCCCGGACGACCAGCAGAGCAGCCGCTGCCACCGGTTCAGCGAATCGGCCCGCAGCAGAGTCTGGCTGATCTGGAGATGATGGCCCGGCACACCCTCGTGGTAAACGGTGGTCACCTCACGCCATGTGGAGAACTGCTGCTGCGTCTCCGGCACGGCCCACCACATCCGGCCCGGCCGGGAGAAGTCCTCACTGGGGCCGGTGTAGTAGATGCCGCCGTCACTGGTCGGGGTGAGACGGCACTCCAGCTTGCGGGCCGGCGGCTCGATGTCGAAATGCGTGCCGTTCAGCTCGGTGATGGCCCGGTCGGAGAGCGCCTGCATCCAGTCCCGGAACGCCTCCTTGCCGTCGATCGTCCGAGCCGGATCGGCGTCCAGCGTGGCCACCGCCTCGTCGATCGACGCGCCGGGACCGGCGATCCGCGCCGACACCGCACGCATCTCCCGCTCCAGGCGGTCCAGCTCGGCGAAGCCCCAGAGGTACGTCTCCTGGAGGTCCACCTTGGCGCCGAGGAAGTACTGCGAGGCCAGCGTGTACCGCTCCAGGCCGGCCGCCTCCTTGTCCCGGCCCAGCGGAGCCAGCTCGTCGCGCAGGAAGGCACCGAACGCGGCGGTCGCGGCGGTGGCCGTCTCGGCGCCGCGCCGCAGCTCGGTGGCGAGGGCGCCGGAGGCCTGCAGCCGCCCGGTGAGGGAGTGGAAGAAGTCGTCGCGGGCCGGGTCGGTCCAGGCCTCGCACTGCTCGGCCACGGCCAGCAGCTGCTTGCGGGCGCTGACCCGGCCGTCGGCGGCACCCTCCAGCAGGGTCCGCCGGTACTGATCGAGCGCGCGGGGGAACGCCTTCAGCCGGGCGGTGATGTTGGCGACGGCCTCCTCGCCCTCGGTCGGCATCACGTCGAACACCATGCGCAGCTCGTGCAGCCCGCTGGTGATGACGCTGACGTCGGTGCTGACGTAGCCCGCGTCGTACTGGGCGAGCTGAAGCCCGAGGCGCTCCATCATGGCGTCCTTGGCGACCTGCTCGGACTCGTGTTCGGGCTCGATCACGTCGAGCTCGACGACGGTCCGGCGGATCAGGTCGGCCTGCGCCGCGAAGCCCTCCGGTGAGAGGTCGTCGGTCTTGTCGTCGTAGCCGGTTATGCCGGCCGCGGTGGCACCCGTCGGGTTCAGTGCCGCCCACTCGTCGACGTAGCGGTTCGCGAGTTCGTCAATTCGTCCCACAGGTGCCGACCCTACGGGACGTCACCGGTGTGACGCGGTCCACCGGGTGAGGCCCTCGGCGGTCCACGTGTTCACGATCCGCTCGGCCGGGACACCGCAGAGCGCGGCCCGCTCGCACCCGAAATCCAGCCAGTCCAGCTGGCCCGGCGCGTGCGCGTCGGTGTCGATGCTGAACAGGCAGCCGGCCTCGCGGGCCACGGTGAGCATCCGCTTCGGTGGATCGAGCCGGTCCGGGCGCGAGTTGATCTCGATGGCCTTGCCGTGCTCCAGAACGGCCGCGATCACCCGGTCCAGGTCGAAGTCGCTCGGCGGCCGGGTGCGTGCCTTGCGGTGCGCGGCGTCGCCCTCGCCGGCCGCCGCCACCTTGCGCCCGGTCATGTGCCCGAGCACGTCCAGATGCGGATTGGCGATCGCGGTCACCATCCGCCGGGTCATCCGCGCCGCGTCGTCGCGCAATTTGCTGTGCACCGAGCCGACCACCAGATCGAGCCGGGCCAGCAGCTCGTCCTCCTGATCCAGCCCGCCGTCCTCGAGGATGTCCACCTCGATGCCGGTGAGGATGCGGAAACCGTCGGGCAGGGCCGCGTTGAGCCGGTCCACGTGGTCGAGCTGCCTGCGCAACCGGTCGGCGGTCAGCCCCCGGGCCACGGTGAGCCGTGGCGAGTGGTCGGTCAGCACGAAATACTCGTGCCCGAGGTCGGCCGCGGCCAGCGCCATCTCCTCGATCGGCGACCCGCCGTCGGACCAGTCGGAGTGCACGTGACAGTCGCCGCGCAGCGCCGCCCGCAGCTCGGCGGCCGCGGCCGGCAGGTCGGTGCCCTCGGTCGCGGCGATCCGGCGCAGATAGACCGGCTCCTCACCGGCCAGCGACTCGGTCACGCAGCGGGCCGTGACCTCGCCGACGCCGGCGAGTTTCGCCAGGGTGCCGGCCTCGGCACGGGCGACCAGCTCGTCGTGCGGGGTCTTCGCGACCGCGGCGGCCGCCGACCGGAACGCGCGCACCCGGTAGGTCGCCTCGTTGGCCCGCTCCAACAGGAACGCGATACGCCGCAGGTCGGCGACCGGATCACGAGACGAGGGCATGCCGCCAGCCTAGGGGTCAGCGGCCGAAGGCGTACGCATCCTTGCGGGCCGCGACGAATCTCTTCGCCTCGTTGCCGCTCTCCGTGATGTAGTGCCACGGGAACGTCGTGACGTGGTCGCCGATCAGATCGAAGACGCGGGCCGCCCAGCCGAACTCGCCGGCCAGGAACAGCATCATGGCCAGACCGTTGGCCCGCGCCGGCCAGCCGAAGACCGGCCGGAAAGCCGCGTTCAGCACCGAGTGCTGCGCCGCGACGACCAGGTCCCGGCGGGCCTCCGCGCCCCGGATGTGCGCCTCGTCCTCACCGGCGGGCAGGCGCAGCCAGTACTCCAGGTGGGCGTCGACCATCAGGGTCGGCAGCAGCCCGCCCGGCGTCGACCGGGCGAGGGCCTCCCGCGCGAACGCGAACATCTCGGCGTGGCTGCCGAACCACTTGTCGCAGAGGAACTGAAGCCGCTGCTCGTGGGCGATCAGATGCTCCGGCGCATGCTTGACGACCGCGTTGAACCGGGCCGCCGCCTCGTCCCGCCCGACCTGCGACCCGCGTGCCGCGGTGGTCAGCCAGGTCCACGCCGTGGTGTCGGCCGGGTCCCGTTCGGTGACCTCGGTCAGGCACTTCTCGGCGAACGCGAGCCGCTCGAAGAAACCGGCGAACTGTTCCGTCGACGTCTTCTCGGCGTACGCCGAACCGCGTGCCGCCCACGCCCAGGAGACCGCGTGGCAGCCCTGGATCAGCAGCGGCAGCGTCGACCCGGGCTCGTCGGCGACCCATCGGCCGATCCAGTCCTGCACACCGGGGACCTCACTGGCGAACTCCATCAGGTAGGCCCGCCCGTCCGGGTCGGGCAGCGAGGCGAACACCCCCCGGATGGTCTCCCGGTCCTGTGTGCTCATCGCGGTGATCAGCGCCCGGGCCCGCGGGTCACCGTGCGTCGGGTCGATGTCCGGTACCCGGGAGAACGGCCACATGTGGTGATCCTATTGGTCTTGCCCAGCGGATATCGAGATCGGTACCTTCCGACGGCCGTCCGATCGGGCGGCCACACGGGGAGGAAACCAAAGGTCATGTCAACCGCGCTACGCGCCACCGTATCGGTGGCCATGCTGGTCGGGTTCTATCTGCTCGGCCTCCTCCAGCTGGCTCTGGTCGGCTGGCTGCTCTACGAGATCTGGACGCACTTCCAGGGTGCGGGCGCGGCCAAACTGAGCTGGCTGCTGCTCGCCGCCGTCGGCGCGGTGCTCGTCGGCCTGTGGAAGGCGATCCGCGCGCAGCCGGGCGAGCCCGAGGGCCTGCTCCTCCACCCCGAGCAGGCGCCCGACCTGTGGCGGACGGTCCGCGAGATGGCCGCCGAGGCCGGCACCCGGCCACCCGACGAGATCCGCCTGGTCCCCGAGGTCAACGCCGCCGTCAGCGAGGACACCAAGGCGCTCGGGCTGATCGGTGGCACCCGGCGGCTCTACCTCGGCATGCCGCTGCTCCAGACCTTCACCGTGGACCAGCTGCGGTCGGTGCTCGCGCACGAGCTCGGCCACTACTCCGGCTCGCACACCCGGCTCTCCGCGGTCGCCTACCGCGGCCGGGTCGCCATGCACGAGACCCTCGGCCGGGTCGGTAGATGGAACGTGTTCGGCTGGGTGTTCAAGGGCTACGGCCGGCTCTACCTGCTGGTCAGCAACGCGGTGACCCGGCGGCAGGAGTTCGAGGCCGACCAGGTGTCGGTCCGGGTGGCCGGCGTCGACGCGGCGGTCAGCGCCATGCGGGAGCTGCCGGTCGTCGCCGCGGCCTGGGACCTCTACTTCGGACGGTACGTCGCCTACGGCTGGGAGCACGGGTACGCCCCGGACGACATCTTCGGCGGGTTCGGGCAGCTCTACGCGGCCCGTACCGAGGAACTGGCCCGGCTGCGCGACGAGGAGCCGGACACCGAGACCTCCCGCTGGGACACCCACCCGGCGATCGGTGTCCGGATCGAGGCCATGCGGGCCCTGCCGCCGACGCGGCACGCACCCGACCGGCGTGCGGCCTCGTCCCTGCTGCCGCAGCTCGACGGTGCCGGCCTCGCCCTCCAGGCCGCCGTCGTCGACTTCGGCCCGCGAACCGTGCTGCCCTGGTCCGACTTCACCGCCGCCTCGATCATCGCGGTGCAGCAGCGCCGCGCCGACCGGGTGTTCCGTTCGGCCGCCCGGCGTCTCGGCGTCCCGGAGGCCGGCCTGGCCGAGATCTTCGAGCTGGTCGCGAGCGGCCGGCTCGGCGAGCTGGCCGCCGAGTTCTACCCGGACGCCGGCCGTGACGAGGCGGCCGCCGCGTTCGCCGACCCGATGGACGACCTGATCACCCTCGCCGCGGTGCGCTCCGGCGCGGCCCACTGGCAGCACTCCTGGGCCGCACCGGCCCGGCTGATCGATGGGCACGGCCGGCCGGTCGACTACGCCGAGATCGCCAAGCTGGCCGTCTCCCCGGAGACCGTCGGCGAGGCCCGGCAGCGGCTCGCCGACATCGGCATCCACGTCGAGGCGGCCCGGGTCGTCGAGACCCGGGCCACGGCTAGCGGCTCCGACGTCATCGGCGCGATGGCCAACATGCGGGTCGACGACCAGGAGCACGACCTGATCCTGCTGGACCGCGGCTTCCTGTTCGTCCCGGCGCCGAAGAGCAGCAGCGAGGGCGAGAAGCGGCTGCACGAGCTGCTGTCCAACAACGACCCGGCCGTCCTGGCCCAGCACTACCGGTTCGTCCCATACGAGGAGGTGACCGGAACCCGGATCACCAAGGCCGTCCCGATCAACGCGGAACTGGACCTGCACGGCGGTGTCACGGTATCCATCAAGGAGCGGTGGGCGAGCGACCAACTCGGCAAGAGCCGCGACACACTGGAAACCGTGCTGAACCGGATCAACGAACGGGCGGGATAGCTTGCGGACCATCGACTGGGTCAACGGCGCCGTGGAGATCATCGATCAGACGGCGCTGCCGGGTGAGGAACGGGTGCTGCGGCTGCACACCGTGGGAGAGCTGATCGCGGCGATCCAGTCGCTGGCGGTGCGCGGCGCGCCGGCGCTGGGGGTGGCCGGTGCCTTCGGCGTCGCGCTGGCGGCCCGGATCCACGTCGACGATCCGGCGGCGCTCGCGGTGGCCGTACAGAAGGTGGAGACCGCGCGCCCGACGGCGGTCAATCTGGCCCGCGGCGCGCAACGGGCCGCCGCCCTGATCCCGCGCGGGCCGGAGGCCGTCCTCGCCGAGGCGTGCGCCGTGCGGGACGAGGAGATCGCCGCCTCGGCGGCGATGGCCCGGCTCGGCGCCGACCTGGTCGACGAGCTGTGCGGGGCCCCGCCCCGCCTGCTCACCCACTGCAACACCGGCGCGCTCGCCGCGGTGACCGTCGGCACCGCCCTCGGCGTGGTCGGCGAGCTGCATCAGCGGGGCCGGCTGGCCGGCGTGATCGCCAGCGAGACCCGGCCGCTGCTTCAGGGCGCCCGGCTCACCTCGTGGGAGCTGACCCGCTGGGGCATCGAGCACCGGGTCGCCGTCGACTCGGCCGGGCCGTTCCTGATGGCCCGTGGAGAGGTGGACGCGGTGATCCTCGGCGCCGACCGGATCTGCGCCAACGGCGACGTGATCAACAAGATCGGGACGTACTCGCACGCCCTCGGCGCGCGGCGGGCCGGCATCCCGTTCGTGGTGGTCGCACCGGAGTCCACCGTCGACCACGACACCCCGTCCGGCGCGCACGTGGAGATCGAGGACCGCGGCGCGGCCGAGGTCACCGCCTGGGGCGAGGCGGTGAACCTGGCCTTCGACATCACGCCGTTCGACCTGGTCACCGCCATCGTCACGGACCGCCGGGTGATCCGGGTGGACCGGGGCGAGAAACCCTAGGCCGCGGGCTTCCAGGGCGTCATCCACGGGGACTCCGGCCAGCCTTCGGCGGCCGCCATCAGCGGGTACGCCGTGGCGCCGTCGACCGTCTCCCGGATGACGTCCGCGTGCCCGGTGTGCCGCGCGGTCTCCTGGATCAGGTGCAGCAGGACCCAGCGCAGCGACCAGAAGTCGTACTCCTGCGGGTTCCACGGCACCGAGTGGTCGATCGGCACCCGGTGGTCGAGGTCCGCGATGTCCCGGACGGTCTTCTCCGTCGCCTCGGCCACCCGCTCGTACATCGCGAACAGGTCCTCGACGGTCTCGTCCTCGGCCAGCACGAAGTTGCGCTCGTAGGCGCCGTAGTCCATCGGCTGCTGCTCGCCGCGTACCGTCGCCATCCAGCCCTCCTCGGTGGAGGCGCAGTGCTTGATCAGGCCGGCGACGCTGAGGGCGCTGGCACTCGGGGTGGCCCGCAGCTGCTCCGGGGTCAGCCCGAACGCGGTCAGCTTCAGCACGTAACGCATCTGGGCGAGGTAGGCGAGCAGACCGTCCTGCTCGTCGGTGACGGGGCGGACCTGACCGGGCATCGGAGACTCCCTGCGGCTGGTGTCGTGGACACCCCTAACGCTAGGGAGAAAAGCGGTCAGTTTCTGGCCGCTTTCCGACAAGCTCCGTGCCATTCACCGCGGTCACCCATCCACCCGATCGGCCCAGGGCCAACAGTGCCTGGACGTCCGCCGCGACCGGCTCCGGCCGGCCTGGGGCCGCCGGCCAGGCACGGCGTGCCTCGGACGCCGGGCGCAGGTGGTCGGTGATCGCGCCGATCGGATCGGGAAGCTCGAGATCGGCCTCCAGTTGTCGCAGCTCACCGATGAGCCGGTGCAACTCCGACCGCACCGCACTCCCGTTGCCGCCGCACATCGCCGCGATCAGCTCCGGGCGGGTCGCGGCCACCCGGGTGCCGTCCCGGAAGGATCCGGCCGCCAGCGTTCCGGCCAGCGGATTCGCCAGCAGTTGCCGGGCCAGGACGGCGGCGAACAGGTGCGGCACGTGACTGATCTGCGCCACGGCGGTGTCGTGCTCGGCCGCGGTCACCGGGACCACCCGCGCGCCCAGCCCGGTGAACAATCCGGCCAGCAGCAGCCAGTCGCCGAGGTCGGTCCCGTGCGGCTCCAGGCACAACACCCAGGCACAACCCTCGAACAACCCGGCCTCGGACGCCGCGAAACCGGACGTCTCCTTACCGGCCATCGGATGTCCGCCGACGAACCGGCGGCCCGCCAACAGGTCCCGGACGGGACCCTTCACCGACGTCACATCGGTCACCAGGCCGTCGAATCCGTCCAGGTCGGCGACCACTTCCGGCAGAATCGGCAGCGGTACGGCCAGAGCCGCCACCGCACTGCCGGCCACCGCCTCGCGAACCGAACCGGCGACCCGGAACCCGCTCTCCCCGGCCAGCTCACGGGTGGCCGGGTCGGCGTCGAAGCCCACCACCTCGTGCCCGGCCTTCGCAAGCGCCCGCAGCAACGATCCGCCGATCAGTCCCAGCCCGATGACCGTTATCCGCACTCCGACGACTCTAGGCCTTGCAGTCGTTCTCCTTCGCCCAGGCGGTGACCGTGGCGACCGGGCTCTTCTGACCACCCTTACGCCACGACGCGAGATAGGTGTACGGCCAGACGACCCCGCGCCGCACCTTCCAGTCGCCGGTCTTCGCGCACGGCGGCGAGATGCCGTAGTGCACGTGGCAGACGCCGCTGGAGTTGCCGGTCTTACCGGTCAGGCCGAGCAGCTGCCCCGCCTTGACCCGGACCCCGGCCTTGATACCGGACTGGATCCTGCTCAGGTGCGAGCCGTAGTAGCGGACGCCGTCGTCACCCTCGATCGCCACCGACAGCCCGCCGTTGTTCGGGCCGTCCGGGTTGCCCTCCACATACCGGTCGGTGAGGCTGAGCTCCAGCACCGTGCCGCTCGTGGTGGCCACGAACCGCTCGCCGCAATCGACGAAGAGGTCGGTCGCCGGGTATTTCGAGTGCGTGTTGCTCCAGTCCACGTTCGACGCGTCGACCGGGAACACATACTTCACCGACGCCGGCTTCGTGGTGGCGGCCGCGCTCGGTTTCGGCTTCGCCTTGACCGGCGCGCTCGGGCTCGCGCTCGCCGGCGCGGACACCTCCGGAGCGGCGCTCGTCCCGGCCGGCCCGGCGCTCGACGCCTGCGCGGCCGGATCCACGAACTTCGGGGTCGCGGCCGGCGAGGACGACCCACCGGCGCCACCGCAGCCGGCGAGGCACACGGCCGCGATCGTCAGACCGGAGAGGGTACGGAGTAGGCGCACCGCGCCATCCTGGCAGAAGACCGGGGATCGTGCAGACCTGCCGATGGCTAGGCTGGCAGGGCAGGTGTGCAGAGGAGGAACGAGATGGCAGACCGTCAGGTTTCCTGGCCCGCGGCCGCACCACCGCCGCCGGGCTATCTGCCACCCCGTGATCTGCCGCCCTCACCGATGTTCACCGGGCTGCCGCCGCGGCCGGTCTACCGGGAGCCCTACCCCGTCTCGGCCGGGCCGGTGCTCAGCGGTCTGGCTGCCACAACGGTGTGGTTCGTGCTGTTCGGCAGTCTCGGGAGCGGTCTGGGGTCGTACGCGTGGTGGACCATCGGCGCGGCCCTCGTCGCCTGGGCCGTCGCCGTGGTCCTGGCGCTCCTCGGCGACCGGGGTGTGGCGGTCGGTGTGGCCGTGGCCAGCGGGGTCGCCCTGTCCATCGCGATGTTCTTCGTCACCCTCCACTGGACCGTCACCCTGGACTGGCCGCTGTGGTGATTTCCGCCACCGGACGTGCCCTTTCGGTAGCCCTGAGCAGTGGGTCTGCCGACATGCTCATCGACTCTTGACGAACGCCGCGCGGCTGACGCACTCTCGGTCGCATGGCCCCCTCGCCACCACGGCTGGACCCTGATCGCAGCCGTCGCCGCCTAGAGCTGCTGGCCGCTCTGGCCCAGGCGAAATCGACACGTGATTCGATACCGTCGCCTCGTCTGCGTGGTCTCCGGATCCGCGAGTTGATCGCGAATCGCCGCCGCCCGGTGAACTGACTTCGGTTTCGTCAAGGCGTGGCGCGATGCGCCCGCCCTCGCACCCGCTACCGTCAGGCGCTGAGAGTTAAGAGTCGTGTTGGGGGAGATCGTGTCGATTTTCGCTGCCGCCGTCGCCCGCAGCAAGAACGGTTGGACGGCGTCGGAGCTGGACCTTGCGGTCCTGGCCGACATCGACGAGGTGGTGGACGCGCTCCGGGACACCGAGCCGGACGCCGACCTCGCGCTGTTGTTCGTCGAGAGCGACGACGAGTACCTCGCCATCCTGCGCCTGGACGAGGGCGAGGACCTGCGGGTGTTCGGCTCGGACTCGGGCTTCGCCGAGGAGTCGCGGATCGGTTCCGTGCTGCTCGGCGAGATCGAGACCCCGGCCCTCGGGCTGGACGACCTGGCCGTGGAGGACGACGAGGACAAGCCGGCCGACCCGGACGCCGACCCGGTCGGTGACGCCGACCTGCTCGGCGATCTGGGGCTCAACGCCCAGCGGCTGCTCGCCCTCTGCGGTAGGGAGGGGATGCTGCCGTCCGACGTCACCGCCGAGATCTGCCAGAAGATCGGGTGTGGCGACGAGATGGAGGAGCTGCGCGAGGCGTGATACGCCGTGTGCAGCATGAGGAGTGGATGCGACGGGCACTCGCCGTCGCGTCCACCTCACCCGAGGACGTCCCGGTCGGGGCGATCATCCTCGGGCCCGACGGCACCGAGCTGGCCGCCGCCGGGAACGAACGTGAACTGAGCGGGGACCCGACCGGCCACGCCGAGATACTGGCGATCCGCCGGGCCGCGGCCCGGATCGGCGAATGGCGGCTGGCCGGCTGCACCCTCGTGGTCACCCTGGAGCCGTGCACCATGTGTGCCGGCGCACTGGTTCTGGCCCGGATCTCGACGCTGGTCTTCGGCGCCTGGGAACCGAAGACGGGCGCGGTCGGCTCCCTCTGGGACGTGGTCCGCGACACCCGCCTCAACCACCGCCCCGACGTCTACGCCGGAGTGCTCGAAGCCGAATGCGCCACCCTGATGCGCGACTTCTTCCGGTAGACGTTCCCCCTCAGCTGGCCCCCACCGCTGCCTCAGCACAGCCGAGACAGCGGTGACGTCCAGCCGCGAAGGGCCGGCTGGTTCCCACCGCTGTTTCGGGGCGGGTGAGACAGCGGTGGGAAACAGCCGGTGACCGTCGCATACGCCCGGCGGTCGCGGTGCGGGCCGGAGTGGGCAGCCACGTCGCGTGGCCGCCACGGGGCGGTGTAGGGCGGTGGTGGGCGGGGTGGCTCGTACAAGAGGAGGCTCCTGGCCCACCGTCGACGCGGTCAGGCGTCGGCGATCGCCGTGTTCAGGCCGATTTTGACCATGTTGCTGAAGCCCTGCTCGCGCTGGGCGGAATCCATCGCCTCGCCGCGCTTGATGTGGTCGCTGACGGTGAGGATGGTCAGGGCCTTGGCCTTGTAGCGGGCGGCGATCGTGTAGATGGCCGCGGACTCCATCTCGACCGCGAGCACGCCGTAGTCGGCGAGGCTGTCGTACAGGTCGGGGCGGTCGGTGTAGAAGGCGTCGGCGGCCAGGATCGGGCCGACCCGGATCGGGGTGCCCAGCGCCTCGGCGGCGTCGACCGCGGTGCGCAGCAGGCCGAAGTCGGCGACCGGCGCGTAGTCGACGAGACCGTCGAAGCGGGTCCGGTTCATGTTGGAATCGGTCGCCGAGCCGATCGCGGCGATCACGTCGCCCAGGTTCAGGTCCATGGCGAGGGCGCCGCAGGAGCCGATCCGGATCACCGACTTCACGCCGTACTCGTTGATCAGCTCGTGGGTGTAGATGGAGGCCGACGGCATGCCCATGCCGGAACCCTGCACCGAGACCCGCACGCCCTGCCAGGTGCCGGTGAAGCCGAGCATCCCGCGGACCTGGGTGTAGCAGACCGCGTCCTCCAGGAACGTCTCGGCGATCCACTTCGCCCGCATCGGGTCACCGGGCAGTAGCACCCGCTCGGCGATGTCGCCCGGCTTGCCGCCGATGTGCACGCTCATCTCAATCCTCCGTTTTTCTGTTGCCAGAGCGTCGATCTTGCCAGGTCAGCGCGGTCGCGCTGGGTTATGGGTGACCCCGCGGCAAAGCCGTTGCGGCGTCCGGTAACGTACTTCCCGGTGGTGTGTCCGAGTGGCCTAAGGAGCACGCCTCGAAAGCGTGTGAGGGTTTACGCCCTCCGCGGGTTCAAATCCCGCCGCCACCGCCATACAGAGAGCCCGATCCCCCGGATCGGGCTCTCTGGTTTTCTGCCCTGCGGGCTGTTACTGTCCGTGCCCGTCGGCCGGGTCCACCGAGCGCCGGAGTGGAGACTCGTCCGTTCGGTTGTTCTCCATGATCAGCGCCACGGATGTAACGGTGGTGTTTCGTCCCAGCTCACGGCTAGGAATTACGGTATGTAGTTGAGTGCGGACGGCCCTAATACGTAGGGTGTTGCGCAAGTCACGCGAGCCAAATACACCGGATCAGACAATGTGGTTCCGACCGGGCGTCGAGAAACTCTCACAGAACCGCCTACGCAGATTCTTCGATGTCTGTCCTAGATTTGTCATGTGAGAGTTGAGCATCACTGGTGGAATGGCGACGTCCGGCTCGCGCGCCGGGACGTCTACGTCCGCACCGACGGCGCGCAATGGGAGGTCGAGGCCCAGATGGGCGGCCCCGAGGGCAAGTCGAAGGTGCAGCAGTGCCCCGGCAAGGCATCAGCGATGATCCTGGCCGACGCGTGGCGTGGTCCACGCTGGCGGTGGCGCGAACTCTGAGGTCGCGCCAGGAGCCCCCCGGCTGCGCCGCAAATGCTTGACCGACCCCGGCCAGCCTCGAACGGGCCGGACCCCCAGTGGGTCCGGCCCGTTCGCTTTGTCTGACACACGTGCTGTCCGATGTGCGGAGATGGTCGGGATCTAGGCTGAATCTCCATCGCACGGGTAGGAAGCCGATCATCATGCACGCAACAGTCACCGACCACCGGGCCGAAGTCGCAGTGCTGCACCTCCGCGGCGAACTCGACGCCGACACCGCCGGTCAGTTGCATGCCACCCTGGCCGGCCTCCTGGAGAGGCCGGTGCCCCGCATCGTGGTCGACCTGACCGCCCTCAAGTTCTGCGACTCGATCGGACTCAGCGCCTTCATCGTCAGCAAGCAGGTGATCGCCTCGCGCGGCGGCTGGCTGAGCTTCGCCGGTGCCGACCCGTTCCTGGCGCAACTCCTGGAAACGGTCGGGCTGAGCCGCTACTTCGCCATCTTTCCCGAGGTCGACGACGCGATAGCGGCCGCCCGGATCTAGATCGATACGGGGCCGTCACCACGTACGCCCGAGTCATTGATAACCTCCCCTGCCAAGATCCATGTCGGGCGGGGGTCATCGTGAGACGTCGGGGTGCCGCCCTGTTGGGCGGCCTGCTGTTCCTTCTGGGCCTGCCGGTCACCGGGCCCGCCGCACCGGCGCTGGCCGCCGGATGCGGCACGCTGGCTGTGGGTTCGTTCGGTGACCTCGCCGCCGCCCAACTGGCACAGGGCGAGCTGACACCGGGTACGACCGCCTGCCGCACCATCGACGCGGCGGCCGGTGCCCACGTGGTCCGGTTGGTCGAGTCCACGACGATCTCCCAGATCGCCTGGGCGCTCACCGGCCCCGGCGGCTACACCTGCGAGAGCACCACCGTCCCCGTCGAGTGTGACCTGCCGTCCGCCGGCACCTACACGCTGAACCTGAGCAGCCCGGACCACTTCGACGCGCCGTCCGCCTACACGGCCGCCCTGATCCGGCTGAACTCCGCCGACGGCTGCGCGCCCGCGGTCGGCACGTCCTGGGCCACCCCGGACGTCACCTTCCAACCGGCGACCGGTGTGGAGATCCTCTGTCAGCCGATCACCACGACCCCGGGCGAGCGGGTCGTCGTCGCCTCCACCGGCGACCGCCACTGGTTCGCCGACGCGGCCGCCGACCCGGTCTGCGGCCGGCCGCAGTACTTCGTGCCCGAGGACGGCTGTGTGCTCCCGGGGGCCGGTCCGTACCGGATCCTGAGCGAAGCGGCCGGCACCGCACCGATCACGGTCCGGATCGGCGGCCTCACCGCTCCGGTCGGCTGCCCGGTCGTCGAGCCGGCCCGGTTCGGCACGGTGCCGGGCCCGGTGGCCGGAGGCATCCGCTGCCGGGCGCTCCACGTGCCGGCCGCCGGCCGCTACCTGGTGGGTGCGGTCGGAACCGACTACGCCAAGCAGAGCCACGACCTGTACGCCCCCGACGGCACCCGGATCTGCATCGCGGCTGAGATCTGCGACCTCCGGGCCGGCACCCACACGCTTGTCGCCCGGGCGGCCTGGAACCGCTGGGACGAGCAGTTCCGCACCGTCTTCGTGCCGGTCACCGCGGCCGGCTGCGAACCGGTCAGCGACCAGGGCCTGACCACCGGCGCGCACCGGGCGGCGTTCAGCGGACCGGGCCAGACCCACTGCCTCGCCCTGCCCAGCCCGGCCGGCGCCGTGGTCAGCCTGATCCGGCCGCCCCGGACCGACGGCCCCGAGCCCAGCGCCCGGCTGATCGACGCGACCGGCGCGGTCGTCGACTGCGGTACGGCCGCCTGCACCCTGAGCGGGCCGGCCCCGTACCGGCTGCTGCTCGCCCCGGTCCGGGGCGCCGTGGACGGTGACCACACCGCCGCCTACGGGCTGGCCGCCCAGCGGATCGACCGGGACACCGGCTGCCCGGTCCTGCCGGCCGGAACCGACGGCGCCACCGTGACCACCACCGCCGACCGGATCGCCGCCTGCTACACCGTGACCGGGACCGGCGCCCTCACCACGCTCGCCTTCACCCGGACGGCCGGAACCGCCGGTGCCGCCCTGAACGTGCTCGACGCGGCCGGTGCCGTCGTCTGCGGCCAGCCGTTCACGGCCGGCCAGGTCTACGCGGAGCGGGTCGTCCGCTGCCGGCTCGCCGCCGCCGAGGACTACACGGTCATGCTGCGGGTGGCCGCCGTCGGCTCGACCTACCGGATGACCCGCACCGACGACACCCCGGCCTACCACCTCGGCTCGGTGTCACCGGCCGCCCTGCCGAACGACAGAGCCGCCACCGTCGTGCTGACCGGTACCGGGTTCGGCTCCTCCGACCGGATCCAGCTCACCCGGGCCGGCGCGTCACCGATCCAGGCGCAGGTGCTGACCGTCGGCACCGGCGGTGCCAGTGTCACCGTGCGGGCCGACGTCACCGGCGTGGCACCCGGCGCCTGGGACGTCGTCGCCACCTCCGGGCTCCGGCCGGTCACCGTCACGCTCGCCGGCGGAGTCACCGTGCGGGCCGCCCGGCTCGGCGTCGTCCGGGCGCCGTCGGTCAGCGGCACCGCCCGGGTCGGCGCGACGGTCCGGGTCGCGCAAGGCACGTGGAGCCCGGCACCCGGCTCGTACGGCTACCAGTGGGCTGCCGGTGGGGTGGCGATCAAGGGAGCGACCGGGGCGGCGTACGTCATCCCCGCCGCCCTCCGCGGGAAACGGCTCACGGTGACCGTGACCGCCAGGCGTGCCCATCGGGCTGACACGCCGGTGTCGTCGGCTGGGGTGACCGTCGGATACGGCGCGGCGCCCAGGGCGACCGCCCGGCCGAAGATCACCGGGACGGCCAGGGTGGGGAAGAGTGTCAAGGCCTCGGTCGGCGTGTGGTCGCCCGGGGCGACGTCCTATCGGTACGAGTGGCGCGTCAACGGCAAGCTGGTGGCCACGTCGGCGTCGGCAAAGCTGAAGAAGGCGTGGGCCGGTAGGAAGCTGACCGTGACCGTGGTCGCCCAGCGGACCGGTCACTACTACGGCCGTGCGACAAGCGGCACCGTCAAGATCAAGAAGTAGCTCTTCAGACCGGGAGTGGTTCGCCGGACCGGGAGTAGTTCGCCGGAACGGAAGTAGCTCTCCGGAACGAAAGAGGCGAGGGCCGGCTCCGATCGGGAGCCGGCCCTCGCCCGCACTGTTTTCAGGACCGAGGATAGACCCACCTCACCGGCCGTTGATACGCGGGGCACAACGGGTGAAGGCCGGACCCTGGGGTCCGGCCTTCAACGTCTGCCCTGTTCAGGCTGGCGGAGGATACGAGATTCGAACTCGTGAGGGGTTTCCCCCAACACGCTTTCCAATTCTGTGTCTCTCCGTCCGTCCGCTTCCATACCTGCACGTCTCAAGGGCTGAGGTGGGGCAACCGGATGTCTCCGGTCATCAGCGGTCGAGCCCGAACGAGACGGAGACCGAGACGGGCTGACGCCGTCGACCTAGGTAGATCGACCGGTTCGCAATCCTAGATGCAGCGCCAGAGCTTCGCGGAGTGGCTCCTGCAAGGTGGTGGGAAGCCGCCCCAGGTGCCGGCTGACGCGTGCCACGTCGACGGCGCGAATCTGTTCGATCTGGATCTTGGATTCGGCGGTGAGGCCTGTACCGATCTGATCAGACGCGATCAGCACTTGAAATGGATAGACCTTGGTGACATTGGACGTGATCGGTGCGACCGTGATGACGCCGCGTCCGAACCGTTCTGCGGCACGGTTGGCACCGTCATTGCTGACGATGACCGCGGGCCTGACCTTGTTCGCCTCGCTCCCGGTAGCCGGGTTCAGATCGACTCGCACGATGTCGCCCCACCTCACGAGGCGAGGCCGTCGGCAGTCGTGGTGTCCCACAGAGCCGAGTCGGGGGAGTCGTTCCACTCACTGAACGCCTCTGCGTACTGGTCGGCCAGTCGCCGGTCGCGAAGGAGAGTGACAGCCTCATGGAGGGTCGCGGAGCGATTCGCGCCCTGCTCATCGAGGAACCTGACATCCTCTTCGGGAAGGCTGACACTAATCTTCATGTTCGGATCCTACCAGCGGTAGTACCTTGGGTGCTACCGCTGGTGGCACGATGGCCCCGATCCCGGTAGGGCGGGCAAGTTGGAGTGAGTCTGCGGGGTCATCTAGCGGCCGGCAAACGCCGGTCGAAGCGGCCACAGCAAGAAGGCCGGACCCGCTGGGTCCGGCCTTGCATGTTTCCGCTGGTGAAGCTGGCGGAGGATACGAGATTCGAACTCGTGAGGGGTTTCCCCCAACACGCTTTCCAAGCGTGCGCCCTAGGCCTCTAGGCGAATCCTCCGTGCGCCAGAATACAGACTCTTTCGGTGGGCTCGCCCGCGGGGAGGGGGTCCGTGCGCGGCTGGGGGCGGCCAGGTAGGCTCTTGGTCAGCCCCTCGTGCGGCGTCATCCTGTGAACCTCCCCAGGGCCGGAAGGCAGCAAGGATAAGCGGGCTCTGGCGGGTGCACGGGGGGTCCTTGCTTTCCGGTCACTTCCGGGGCACGTCGTTTGTTCTTGTCGGACCCCCGACGGAGAATGACGCGGTCGTTCAGGAGGTGGCAGGAGTGGCACTCGCCCTCTATCGCAAGTACCGGCCGCGCACCTTCGCCGAGGTCATCGGCCAGGAGCACGTCACCGAGCCGCTGTCGCAGGCGCTGCGCAGCGGGCGTCTCAACCACGCCTATCTCTTCTCGGGTCCACGTGGCTGCGGCAAGACGTCCAGCGCCCGGATCCTGGCCCGCTCGCTCAACTGTGAGCAGGGCCCCACCCCCGACCCGTGCGGGGTGTGCCAGTCCTGCAAGTCGCTGGCCAACGACGGTACCGGCTCGATCGACGTCATCGAGATCGACGCGGCCAGCCACGGTGGTGTCGACGACGCCCGTGAGCTGCGGGAGAAGGCGTTCTTCGCACCGGCCAGCAGCCGCTTCAAGATCTATGTGATCGACGAGGCCCACATGGTCTCGTCGGCCGGCTTCAATGCGCTGCTCAAGCTCGTCGAGGAGCCGCCGGACTATGTGAAGTTCATCTTCGCCACCACCGAGCCCGACAAGGTTCTCGGCACCATCCGCTCGCGGACCCACCACTATCCCTTCCGGTTGATCCCGCCCGCGGTGCTCCGGCCGTACCTTCAGCAGCTCACCGACGCCGAGGGCGTCACCGTCGAGCCGTCGGTGCTTCCGCTGGTCGTGCGGGCCGGCGGGGGCAGCGCCCGGGACAGTCTGTCGATCCTCGACCAGCTGATCGCCGGCTCCGGGTCGGAGGGTGTCACCTACGCCCGTGCCGTCGGCCTTCTCGGCGTCACCGACGTCACCCTCATCGACGAGATGTGCGACGCCATCGCCACCGGTGACGGTGCCGCCGCCTACGCCACCATCGACCGCGTCGCCGAAGCCGGGCACGAGCCCCGCCGCTTCGCGTCCGACCTGCTCGAACGCTTCCGTGACCTGATCATCCTCCAGCAGGTGCCGGACGCGGTCGCCAAAGGCCTGATCGACGGCCCCGCCGACCAGCTGGAGATGATGGCCGGGCAGGCCGCCCGGCTCGGCGCGGCCACGCTCTCCCGCTGCGCGGACATCCTGCACAACGGCCTGGTCGAGATGCGCGGCACGACCGCGCCGCGCCTGCTGCTCGAGCTGGTCACCGCCCGCATGCTGCTGCCGGGCGCGGACGCTTCCGCCTTGCTCCAGCGCCTGGAGAGATTGGAGCGTTCGGGGGTACGAGCTGAGCGCCCCGCTGCGGACACCGGTGTCGCGGCGCCCCGCCCGACGGCCGGTGCCGACAGTGCCGCCGGGGATGGCGGCGGTTCTGCGGGTGTGGGTTCTCACGGTGTTGGCGGTTCTGTCGGTGACGCCGGTGGCGGTTCGCACAGCGGTGGTGGCGGTTCCCAGGGCAGTGGCGGGGTCGGGGGCGGTGGGAAGGCGGCCGCCATGGCTGCTGCCGCCGCTGCCCGGGCGGCGGCCGGCTCCGGTTCCGGTCGTCCGGCCGGCGGTGGGTCCGCGCGGCCGGTTTCACCAGCCGCCCCGACCACGAACTCCTCGGCTCCGACCGCCTCGGCTCCGACCAGCCCGGCCCCGACCAGCCCGGCGGCAGCCGGGGCGGGTCCGACCTCCTCGGCTACGACCGGCCCGATTCACGCCGGTGCGCCGGGAAGCTCCGCTCCGTCCGTTGCTGCGGAGCCGGATTCGCCCGCTGCCGGTGCCGCTGGGACTGTGCCGTCCACCGCTGGGACCGTGCCGTCCGCGGGTCCCGCGGCACCGTCCGGTCCGGTGATGGCTCCGGGGGTGCCTTCGACGGCCGGCGAACCCGGTGGGCACGGCGAACCGGACTGGAACCAGGTCGCTGACGGCGGTCATCCCGACCCGGTCGACTCCGGCGACTACGACGAGGAGCCGCCCTGGGACGACGAACCGGCCCACGACGCGCCGCCCTCACCGCAGCTGGAGAGCCCTCCCGCGGCAAACGCTCAGCCGGAGAGCCGGTCTGCCACTCGCGGGCAGACGGAGAGCCGTCCCGCTGCCAGCGGGCAGACGGAGAGCCGTCCCGCTGCCAGCGGGCAGACGGAGAGCTGTCCCGCCGCCGGCGTGCAGCCGGAAGACCACCTGGGGGCCGGGGCGACCGGCGGTGACGGCGGTGACAGCGGCGAGCCGGTCGACGAGCGATCGGAGCGGGTTCGCGCCGCGTGGCACACCCTCGGTCAGCAGCAGCCGAAGGTGCGGGCCATGCAGGAGTACGGCATCGGCATCCGCGACGTCGAGGGTGACACCGTCGTGTTCGCCGCGCCGACCCAGGCGCTCGTGGATCGGTTCCTGAACTGGCGCGAGGCGATCGCCACCGAGTTCCGTAAGTCTCCGGGCGGCGAGTGGCGGATCCGTTGTGAGGTCGGCGAGGCCGGTCCGGCCCGGGGACCGTCGCGAGCCGACGGCCGTGACCAGCCGGCGGGTCGTCGCCCGTCCGGTGGTTCCGAACGCCCGGCCCCGCAAGCAGCCGCCGCCGCGTCGGCGCCGGAACGCAACACGGGCCGCACCGAGTCACGCCCGTCCCGGCCGCAGCGGCCCCCGGCCGCGGACGCCGACGAGGATTGGCCGGCGGCGGCATCTCCCGCCGTCCCGGCAAACCCCAACGCCGTCGACCGGCCGGCACCGGCGCGGCCGGAGGCGTCTCGACCGGAGGCGTCTCGGCCGGAGGCGTCTCGGCCGGAGGCGTCTCGGCCGGGCTCCACGCCTGCGACTGAGGGTGGCGGTTCCGGCTGGCCGGAGCCGGCCCGTCCGGGTGGCGGCGCCTCGGCCGATGCGGATACCGGCTGGCCCGAACCGGCGCGCCCGGGTGGCGCGAGGTCCGTGGCGGCACCGAGTGACGATTCCGGGTGGCCGGAGCCGGCTCGGCCCGGTGGGGCGGCAGCCGCCGATGCGGATACCGCATGGCCCGAGCCTGTGCGGCCCGGTTCGGCAGCGGCGAATGCGACCGGTGCCACGGCCCGGGCGCCGGGGGATGCCTCGGCGGAGAGTTGGCCCGAGCCTGCCCGGCCGGGAGCGGGCGCGTCTGTCGCCGGAGCAGGTCCGGCCTCTGCGGTGACGCGGGGTGGACCGGCGGCGCCGGTTTCCGGTGGTGGCGGGCTCGGCGGTGGCTCGGCATTCGGCGGGGCGGCAGTTCCGGCTGCTCCGCAGAGCGCTACTCACCAAGGCGCGGTTTCACCGGGCGCTACTCATCAAGGCGCGGTTCCACCGGGCGCTACTCACCAAGGCGCGGTTTCGCCGGGTGCGGCGGCACCGGCAGCGGCGGCGGCGCCACGGAGTGCTGCGGCACCGGCGGCGGTACCACAGGCATCACATAGTGCTGCGGCACCACGGAGCGCTGCCGCGCCGGCCAGGTCGGCTGCGATGGAGGCGGCCCGGGCGGCTGCGCGTACCGGAGTCGAGGGTTCCAGTGGCGCGGCGGCCGCGCGGGCCGCATTGGCCAACGCCCGCAGTGGCGGGGCCGCGCCTCCGGCGGGTCGCGCGGCGCCGAACCGCCCGGCCGTGGCGGCCGGAGGTGGTGCGGCACGCTCCTGGTCGGACGCCCCGCCGGTCGAGGAGGCGCCCTACGACCCGGAGTATGACGGCCCGCCCACCGCCTACGAGGGTTTCGACCCGGGGGACGAGCCGCTCGACGACGTGATCGACGAGAAGACCGCGCGGCAGAGCAGCGAGGAACTGGCCATGCAGTTGCTCCGGGAGGCGTTCGGCGCGGAGAAGATCGCCGAACTCTGACCGGTGCCGGCGAAACCGAGGCGTCGAAGGACCCGGCGACCTGGGCATGCAGGTCGCCGGTGGAGCATCCACCGGTCATCGGCAGCATGCTGATGCCCACGGCCACGTCCCGTCGGCCCGAAGGGCGTCACCGGGGCGCCCGGTGCGAGCGCCGGACGGGCGGGCGTGGTTGTCGTGGCGCCGCAGCGGGCATGGATCGGGTGGCGGCTACGCTGGCGCGGTAACTTCGACCGCCGCGCCGTATCGACGGTGGACAACTGACCGACTAGACGAGGAGCGGTGCCATGCGGCCCGGTGCACAGCCCAACATGCAGCAGCTCATGAAGCAGGCGCAGAAGATGCAGGAGCAGGTCGCCCGGGCGCAGGCCGAGCTGGCCGAGGCCGAGCTGTCCGCGACCGCCGGCAACGGCCTGGTGACCGTGGTGATCACCGGTCTGGGTGAGTTCAAGTCGGTGAAGATCGACCCGAAGGTGGTCGACGCGGACGACGTGGAGACGCTGGAGGACCTGGTGCTCGCGGCGATCCACAGCGCGGCCGAGAAGCAGCGTGAGCTGGCCGAGACGAAGATGGGCCCGGCGACCGGCGGCCTCTCCCTGCCGGGGTTCTGATCCCGTGTATGAAGGCGCCATCCAGGATTTGATCGATGAGCTGGGCCGGCTTCCGGGTGTGGGCCCGAAGTCGGCGCAGCGCATCGCCTTTCACGTCCTCTCCGCGGATCCGGCTGATGTGAATCGGCTGGCCACCGCGCTGCGCAAGGTCAAGGACCTGGTGCGTTTCTGTACGACCTGCTTCAACGTGGCCGAGTCGGAGCAGTGCCGGGTCTGCCGGGATCCGCGCCGCACCAACGAGGTGTTGTGTGTGGTGGAGGAGCCGAAGGACGTCGTGGCGATCGAGCGCACCGGCGAGTTCCGGGGGCGTTATCACGTGCTCGGCGGGGCGATCAACCCGCTGGAGGGCATCGGGCCGGACAACCTGAAGATCCGGGAGCTGCTGTTCCGGGTGGGGACCGGTGAGGTCAAGGAGCTGATCCTGGCCACCGACCCGAACACGGAGGGTGAGGCCACGGCGACCTATCTGGCGCTGCTGATCAAACCGATGGGCCTCACGGTGACCAGGTTGGCCAGTGGTCTGCCGGTCGGCGGTGACTTGGAGTATGCCGACGAGATCACGCTGGGTCGAGCTTTCGAGGGGCGGCGCGCCGTCTGAGCGCTCTGTGCCGGGGTGGTTGCGTTACGAAGCAGCCTTGTAACAACACGATTGGATACCAACGGCTCCCAGGAAACTTACCGGGCCGTTAATGTCCGTCGCATCGGTGGCACACTCCACCGCGTTGACCACCCCACAAGGCAGAGGTGAAGCACGATGCGTACATCGAGGCGGAGGGCCGCTATCGCGGTTGCCGCAGTCGCTGTTCTGGCAGCTTCCGGCTGCGCCGAGAGCGAGCGTGACGGATCTGGTGGCAACACCGCCGTCAAGGACACGCTGGTCTTCGGTGTCGCCGGTGACCCCAAGGTGCTGGACCCGAGCCTCGCCAGCGACGGTGAGTCGCTGCGCGTCGCCCGGCAGATCTTCGAGACGCTGGTGCGCCCGGAGGAGGGCGGCACCAAGGCGTCGCCCGGTCTGGCGGAGAGCTGGACCCCGGATGCGGCCGGCACCACCTGGACGTTCAAGCTCCGGTCCGGCGTGAAGTTCCACGACGGCACCGACTTCAACGCCGAGGCGGTCTGTGCGAACTTCGACCGTTGGTACAACTCGACCGGTCTGATGCAGAGCCCGGACGTCACGCCGTACTGGCAGGACGTGATGGGTGGCTTCGCGAAGAACGAGAGCGCCGAGCTGCCGCCGAGCCTCTTCAAGTCGTGCACCGCCAAGGACGCCACGACCGTGGACATGGCGTTCACCCGGGTCACCAGCAAGATCCCGTCGGCGCTCATGCTGCCGTCGTTCGCGATCCACAGCCCGGCCGCCCTCAAGCAGTACGAGGCGTCGAACATCACCGGCACCGCCGACGACATCAAGTACCCGTCGTACGCGATGGAGCACCCGACCGGCACCGGCCCGTTCAAGTTCAAGACCTGGGACAAGCCGAACAAGTCGCTGACCATCGAGCGGAACGACGCCTACTGGGGCGACAAGGCGAAGCTGAAGACCATCGTCTTCCGTACGATCTCCGACGAGAACGCCCGTAAGCAGGCGCTGCGCTCCGGCGACATCCAGGGCTTCGACCTGGTCGGCCCGGCGGACGTGGAGCCGCTGAAGGGCGAGGGCTTCAACGTCCTCACCCGTCCGGCGTTCAACATCCTCTACATGGCGATCAACCAGAAGGGCAACCCGGCGCTGGCCAAGCCCGAGGTTCGCCAGGCGATCTCGTACGCGATCAACCGTCAGGCCCTGGTCGACTCGAAGCTGCCCCCGGGCGCCAAGGCCGCCAGCCAGTTCATGCCGGACACGGTCGAGGGCTGGAACGCGGACGTCAAGAAGTACGACTACAACGTCGAGGAAGCCAAGAAGCTGCTGGCCGCGGCCGGTGCGAGCAACCTCAAGCTGAAGTTCCACTACCCGACCGAGGTCACCCGGCCGTACATGCCGAGCCCGAAGGACATCTACGAGCTGCTCGCGGCCGACCTGAAGGCGGTCGGTATCGAGGTCGAGGGCATTCCGCTGAAGTGGAGCCCGGACTACCTCAACGCCACCACCTCGGGTAGCGCGCACGACCTGCACCTGCTGGGCTGGACCGGTGACTACGGTGACGCCTACAACTTCATCGGCACCATGTTCGACCGGCAGAAGGACGAGTGGGGCTTCAACAACGCGCCTCTCTTCGCCCAGTTCAAGGACGCCGACAGCACGGCCGACCAGGCCCAGCGGGTGGAGAAGTACAAGGCTCTGAACGCCGCGATCGCGGAGTTCGCGCCGGGTGTCCCGATCTCGCACTCGCCGCCGGCGATCGTCTTCGGTAAGGGCCTCACCGGCATCACGCCGAGCCCGCTGACCGACGAGCGCTTCGTCGGGGCCACCTTCTCCTGAGCCGTAGCCGTAATCCGGCATCTTCCTATTGCTCTACCGGCGGGCGGGCGTCATACCCTGACGCTCGCCCGCTGTCGACCTCCCACCTTACGAGGCGGCCTTGATTCGGTTCATCGTGCGACGACTGCTACAGCTGATTCCGACGCTGTTCGGTCTGTCGATTCTTCTGTTCATCTGGTTGCGCCGCCTGCCCGGCGGCCCCGAGACCGCGATCCTCGGTGAGCGCGGCACCCCGGAGCTGCGTGCGCAGATCCGGAAGAACCTGGGCTTGGACGAGCCGCTGCTGATCCAGTACGGCCGGTTCATGAAGCGCATGCTCAAGCTCGACCTGGGCACCTCGATCTCGACGAAGCGCGAGGTCATGACGGAGTTCCTGGAGCGTTTCCCGGGGACCGTCGAACTCACCATCACCGCGATGATCATCGCGATCGGCGTCGGCATCCCGCTGGGCTACCTGGCCGCCCGCCGCCGTGGCAGCTTTCTGGACAGCGCCTCGGTGGGTGGTTCACTGATCGGCATCTGTGTCCCGGTCTTCTTCCTGGCGTACGTGCTGAAGGCGATCTTCTCGGAGAACCTGCAGCTGTTCCCGTCCAGTGGACGGCAGGATCCGACGCTCGGTGCCACGCGTATCACCAACTTCTTCGTCCTGGACGGGCTGATGACCCGGGAGTGGGATGCCGCGCTCGACGCACTGTGGCATCTGATCCTGCCCGGCATCGCGCTGGCCAGCATTCCGCTGGCGATCATCGTGCGGATCACCCGGGCCAGCGTGCTCGAGGTGCTGAGCGAGGACTACGTCCGGACGGCCCAGTCGAAGGGCCTGAACGAGCGTACGATCCGGGGCCGGCACATCCTGCGCAACGCGATGCTGCCGATCGTCACGGTGATCGGCCTGCTCACCGGTGGCCTGCTCTCCGGCGCGGTGCTGACCGAGACGGTGTTCGCATTCAGCGGCATCGGAGCGTTCCTCTACGAGGCGATCAGCAACCGTGACTATCCGGTGCTGATGGGCTTCATCATGATCATTGCGGTCTTCTACGTCCTGGTGAACCTGCTGGTCGACGTGTCGTACAGCCTGATCGACCCGAGGGTGAGGGTCCGATGAGCACCAAGACCGACAAGATCGACCGCCTCGGCGAACTGACCGCGGCGAAGCAGGACGAGCACGGCGTCAGCCTGTGGACCGAAGCGTTCCGCCGGGTGCGCCGCAACCCGACCGCCCTGGTCGGGATCGCGATTCTGGTGATCTTCGTGTTGGTGGCGATCATCGGACCGTGGGTGGCCCCGTACTCGCCGACCGATTTCATCGGCAAAGGCGAGGTCAGGTCTGGGCAGGGCATCATTCCGGGCCCGTCCGCCGAACACTGGCTCGGCTACGACCATCAAGGCCGGGACGAGCTCAGCCGGCTGCTGGTCGGCGCCCGCCAGACGCTGCTGGTCGGCATCATCTCCACGCTGATCGGTCTCACCATCGGCGCGCTGGTCGGTGGCATCGCCGGTGCCGCCGCCGGCCTCGGCGGCCGGGTCGGCCGGGCCGTCGACTCGGTGCTGATGCGCATCGTCGACATGCTGCTGGCCCTGCCGAGCCTGCTGCTGGCGGTCAGCATCGCCGCTCTGCTCGGCGCGAGCCTGACCACCGTGATGATCGCGGTCGGCGTGGTCTCGGTGCCGATCTTCGCGCGCTTGCTGCGCGGCGCCATGGTGGCGCAGGCCAACAGCGACTACGTGCTGGCGGCCACCTCGCTGGGCGTGAAGCGCACCAAGATCGCGATCGGGCACATCCTGCCGAACTCGCTGGCTCCGGTGATCGTGCAGGCGACCCTGACCCTGGCCACCGCGATCATCGAGGCGGCGGCCCTGTCCTTCCTCGGCCTGGGCAACCCGGACTCGGCGACCCCGGAGTGGGGTCTGATGCTCGCCGAGGCGCAGCGATTCCTGGACATCCGGCCCGGCCTGGCGATCTATCCGGCGCTGGGCATCATCATCACCGCGCTCGGTTTCACCCTGCTCGGTGAGGCGATGCGCGAGGCCCTCGACCCGAAACTGCGGAAGTGAGGCCGCGATGCCACTGCTCGATGTAAAGGATCTGTCCGTCACCTTCGCGCGACGCGGTCAGCGCACCGTACGGGCGGTCGACGGGGTGTCGTTCTCGGTCGAGGCCGGTGAGGTCGTCGGCCTGGTCGGCGAGTCCGGCTGCGGCAAGAGCGTCACGTCGCTGGCACTGATGGGGCTGCTGCCGAAGCAGCGTGGCGTGACCATCGGCGGTTCCGCGATGTTCGGTGACACCGACCTGCTCAAGACCGACGAGCGGACGATGCGCGACATCCGGGGCCGGGACGTCGCGATGATCTTCCAGGATCCGCTGTCCTCGCTGAACCCGGTCATCCCGATCGGCATCCAGGTGACCGAGGTCCTGACCCGGCACCGCGGCCTGACCGGCGCGAAGGCCACCGCGGAGGCCACCGACCTGCTCAACCGGGTCGGCATCCCGGACCCGACGCGGCGCCTCAAGGAGTACCCGCACCAGCTCTCCGGCGGTATGCGGCAGCGGGCGCTGATCGCCATGGCGGTCGCCTGTGCGCCGAAGCTGCTGATCGCCGACGAGCCGACCACCGCGTTGGACGTGACCATTCAGGCGCAGATCCTGGAGTTGCTGCGCGGCCTGGTCCGTGACTCCGGGACCGCGCTCGTCATGATTACGCACGACCTGGGTGTGGTGGCCGGCATGTGCGACACGGTCAACGTGCTCTACGCCGGCCGGGTCGTCGAGTCGGCCCGCCGCAAGCCGTTGTTCGCCGACCCGCGGCACCCGTACACCACGGGTCTGCTCGGTTCGGTCCCGCGTCTCGACGCCGGCAAGGGCGAGCGGCTGCACGCGATCCGCGGCTCGGTGCGCGATGTCCTGCCGTGGCCGGACGGGTGCGCCTTCGCCCCGCGGTGCGACCGCCGCGTCGACGCCTGTGTCGGGGAGCCCCCGGCGCTGGTCGAGGGTGTGCACCGGCACGCGTACCGCTGTGTCAATCCCGAGTCGCGGACCGTGGAGGTGCCGTCGTGACCGAAACGCTGGTCGAGGTCGACGACCTCAAAGTGCATTTCCCGATCAAGCGCGGTGTCTTCCTGGACCGGGTGGTCGGGCACGTCAAGGCGGTCGACGGTGTCGACCTGCGGATCAACAAGGGCGAGACGTACGGGCTGGTCGGCGAGTCCGGCTGCGGCAAGTCGACGCTGGGCCGCGCGTTGTTGCAGCTCACCCCGCCGACCGGGGGCCGGGTGAACTTCGACGGCACCGAGTTGACCACCCTGCCCGCCAAGCAGCTCCGGTCGATGCGCCGGCGCATGCAGATGATCTTCCAGGACCCGATGTCCAGCCTGGACCCGCGGCAGAACGTCGAGTCGATCCTCACCGAGGGCCTCCAGGCACACGGCCTCGGCGGCGACCGGACCGAGCGACGGAAGATCATCGCCAAGTCACTGGACGCGGTCGGCCTGCCGCAGTGGGCGCTGTCGCGCTACCCGCACGAGTTCTCCGGCGGTCAGCGGCAGCGCATCGGCATCGCCCGGGCCGTGGTGCTCAACCCGGACCTGATCGTCGCCGACGAGCCGGTCTCGGCGCTGGACGTCTCCATCCAGGCACAGGTGATCAACCTGCTGGAGGATCTGCAGGAGGAACTGGGCCTGACCTACCTGGTGATCGCCCACGACCTGGCGGTCGTCAAACACATCTCCGACACGGTCGGCGTCATGTACCTGGGCGCCCTGGTCGAGGAGGCGTCGAGCGACGACCTGTACCGCCAGCCGCTGCACCCGTACACGCGGGCGCTGATGTCGGCGGTCCCGGTGCCCGACCCCGAGATCGAGGACCGGCGGGAACGCATCCTGCTCGCCGGTGATCTGCCGTCACCGGCGAACCCGCCGACCGGCTGCCGGTTCCACACGCGATGCCCGTGGGCGCAGCCCACCAGGTGCCGCGACGAACGGCCGGGCCTGCGGATCATCGGCACCGGCACGCACCGGGTGGCCTGCCACTGGGCGGAGCAGATCGAGTCCGGCGAGATCCGGTCGCACGCGGTGAAGGCCGAGCTCATCGCGGACGGCGCCGGGGCGAGGGACGCCCACGGCGCCCTGGAGACCGCGTTGGAGACGCCCGGCGGTCCGGTGGTCTGACACCATTCATGGGTACGCGACGAGGCCGCTCCGGATTCGGGGCGGCCTCCTGTCGTACCCGAGGAGGGTCTCAGAACCAGCGGATCTCGGGAGATCGGTGGAATCGGACGCCGTCGCGGACCCACCGCGGGCCGTAGGCCCCGAGACGTGCACGGAACGAGTTCCAGTCGTGTGTGGCGCGGGGGGACCAGCCGAGTTCGGCGATCGCGACCAGGCGGGGGAAGGCCAGGAACTCGATGTCGTCCTGGGTGCGCAGGGTCTCCGACCAGAGGGGCGCCTCGACGCCGAGGATGCTCGGCTCCGGGATGCCGGGGAGCAGGGTCGCCGGATCCCAGCCGTAGGCGGTGCTCACCTCGATCGCGCCGGCCCAGTCGAGACCGCCGGGTGTGAGCAGGTCGTACTCCATGTCCAGGTAGGTGCGGTTCGCGGGCGACATGATCAGTTTCGCGCCGGCGGCGACCGCGGTGGCCACCGACGGGTGGTTGCGTTCCCGGCCCCAGAACTGCAGCACCGCGCCGGTGGCGGCCGGCGACTGCCCGATCTCGTGCCAGCCGTACGGGATCTTGCCGTATTTGTGGACCAGCGGGAGCACCCGGCGCTGGAAGGCCAGGTAGCTGCCGTGCGAGGTGGCGAACGTCTCGTCACCGCCGATGTGCAGGTACGGGCCGGGCGTCATCTCGGCCAGTTCCCGGATGACGTCCTCGACGAACCGGTAGGTGACCTCCTCGCCGACGCAGAGGGTGCTGTAACCGACCCGCATGTCGGTACGCCGTCGCGGCGCCACACCGTCGCAGGTCAGCTCGGGATAGGCGGTCTGGGCGGCGTTCACATGACCGGGCATGTCGATCTCGGGGACGATCGTGACGTTCCGGTCGGCGGCGTAACGGACCAGGTCCCGGTAGTCCTGCTTGGTCAGGAAGCCGCCGCCGTGACCGCCCACCCCGGTCCCGGGCGCGCCGCCGATCTCGGTCAGCTTCGGCCACGCGTCGATCCGGATCCGCCAGCCCTGGTCGTCGCTCAGGTGCAGATGCAGGTGGTTGATCTTGAACCGGCTGATCCGGTCGATGTGGGTGCGGATCTCGTCCGGCGTGGGGAAGTGGCGCGCCAGGTCGAGCATTGTGCCGCGGTAGGCGTACCGCGGCCGGTCGGTGATGGTCCCACCCGGGACGATCCACTGTCGGCGTTGCGGGACGTCCGCCTCGATCGCCGGCGGCAGCAGCTGGCGCAGCGTCTGCACCCCGTTGAAGAGCCCGGCCCGCTCGGTCGCGAGCAGCTCCACACTCTCCCGGCGGATCACCAGCCGATAGCCCTCGTCACCGTGGCCCGGCTCCAGCCGCAGGAGGACGGCGTTCCTCGACGGCCGCGTCACGACCGGCAGGACGAAGCCGGTCGCGGGTCGCAGGATCGCCGCGAGCTGCCCGGCGACGTCGCCGGAACCGACGATCACGGTGTCCTCGGTGATCTGGAAGTCGTCGCCCGGCGCCGGCACCGCGTCGGCCACCGCGGGAAGGACACCGGTCAGGGCGATCGGCACACGTTCCCGGAACGAGGCCACCGAGGCCGTCGCGGTGACCAGAGGCAGGGCCACGACCAGGGCGAGGGTCAGGCGGAAGAGACGCACCCGCCCGACCGTAGCCAGCGCGGTCCAGGGGCCACCGTCAGCCTTCCGGGCGGTGGAGGAGGCCGACGGCGATCGTGTGGACGGCGTCCAGGTCGGCCGGGTCGGTCAGTTTCGTCCGGCCGCCGGTCACCGCATACCACTCCTCGGCGTCCTTGTACTGCACGGACAGCACCGCCTCGCCCGCCTCGGACAGCTCGGTGCGCAGGGTGAGGTCGCCGGTGACGACGCCGGCCTCGTCGGTCATCACGCCGCCCGGTCCCGGCACGATGTCGGTGGTCTTGCTCATCAGCAGGTCCCCAGCATGTCGGTGAGAGCTTCCTTCTCCTTCTGCGTGATCGTCAGTTTCCAGTAGCTCTTCACCTCAATCCAGTCCTCGGCATATGTGCACCAGGCGTCCTTCGCCGGCGGCTTCCAGGTGGACGGGTCCTGGTCGCCCTTCGACCGGTTCGACGAGGCGGAGACGGCGAACAGCTGGGGCCGGTCCAGGTCGTTGGCGAAGTCGCCGCGCTCGTCGTTGGTCCATCCGTCGGCGCCGGAGCGCCAGGCGTTGGCGAGCGGAACCATGTGGTCGATGTCGACCTGGGTGGGCACGTCCAGCTTCTTGCCGTCGTACCAGCTGTCCCACGTGCCGGCGACGACGTTGCAACCGGAGAACTTGACCTTGTCACCGTCACGTTTGAGGACGGTGTCGCGGACGTCGCAGTTCTCGCCGGCATCCCGCCAGTGCGGGAACTTCTCCCGGCTGTAGCCCTTCATCGAACGGGCCTCGGCGACGGTCAGGGTGTCGAGAGCCGCAGCGCCGCCACCGGATCTCGGCGGGGCGCCGGGGTCCGGGTTGCCGGGGTCGCCGGCGGAGGTGACCTCACAACCGGCGGAGGTGATCAGAGTGACGAGGGCGGCGACGAGAACTGAGCTACGTGGGGGCACGTAGCTCAGTCTCGTACCGGATCTTGCAGTGCGCCAATCAGCGGGCGCGGTTGATCGCGCTCGTCACCGCTTTGATGGACGCGCTCACGATGTTGGCGTCGATGCCGACACCCCAGACGGTGACGTCACCGACCTCGACCTCCACATAGGCGGCCGCCTGCGCGTCGCCACCGGAGGTCAGCGCGTGCTCGTTGTAGTCCAGCACCCGGGCGGTGATCCCCAGCGGGGCGATGGCCTGCACGAACGCGTCGATCGGGCCGTTACCGACACCGACCAGCGGCCGCCGCACACCGCGGTGGAACACCTGCGCGTCGATCTCCACCTTGCCGTCGACCGTGGCGGTGCTGTAGCTCTCCAGCTTGAAGGCGGTCGTCGCCTGGTGCTCGATCAGGTACTCGGTGGCGAAGTAGTCCCACATCTGCTGCGGGGAGACCTCGCCGCCGTCGGAATCGGTGTGCTGCTGCACCACCCCGGAGAACTCGATCTGCAGCCGCCGCGGCAGGTCCAGCTTGTGCTCCTCCTTCATGATGTACGCGACGCCGCCCTTACCGGACTGCGAATTGACCCGGATGACCGCCTCGTAGGTACGACCCACGTCCTTCGGGTCGATCGGCAGGTACGGCACACCCCAGGTGAAGTCGTCGATCTCGGTGCCCGCGGCGTCGGCGTCGGCCTGGAGCGCCACGAAACCCTTCTTGATCGCGTCCTGGTGCGAGCCGGAGAACGCGGTGTAGACCAGATCGCCCGCGTACGGGTGACGCTCGTGCACCGGCAGCTGGTTGCAGTACTCGACGGTCCGCTTGATCTCGTCGATGTTCGAGAAGTCCACCTGCGGGTCGATGCCCTGCGAGAACAGGTTCAGCCCCAGCGTCACCAGGTCGACGTTGCCGGTGCGCTCGCCGTTGCCGAACAGGCAGCCCTCGATCCGGTCGGCGCCGGCCATCAGGCCCAGCTCGGCGGCCGCGACCCCGGTGCCCCGGTCGTTGTGCGGGTGCAGGCTCAGGATGACGCTGTCCCGCCGGGGCAGGTGGCGGTGCATCCACTCGATCGAGTCGGCGTACACGTTCGGCGTGGCCATCTCGACCGTGGCAGGCAGGTTGATGATCAGCGGGCGGTCCGGCGTCGGGTCGATCACGTCGATCACCGCCGAGCAGATCTCCAGCGCGTACTCCAGCTCGGTCCCCGTGTAGGACTCCGGCGAGTACTCGTAGAAGATCTCGGTGTCCGGGGTGTGGATCTCCGCATACTTCTGGCAGAGCCGGGCACCGGTCGTCGCGATGTCGGTGATGCCGTCGCGGTCCAGACCGAACACCACACGCCGTTGCAGCGTCGACGTCGAGTTGTAGAAGTGCACGATGGCGCGCTTGGCACCCCGGATCGACTCGAACGTGCGGTCGATCAGGTGCTCGCGGCACTGCACCAGCACCTGGATGGTGACGTCGTCCGGGATCAGGTCCTGCTCGATCAGCTGCCGTACGAAATCGAAGTCGGTCTGGCTCGCCGCCGGGAAGCCGACCTCGATCTCCTTGTAACCCATCTTCACCAGCAGCATGAACATCCGCCGCTTGCGTTCCGGTGACATCGGGTCGATCAGGGCCTGGTTGCCGTCACGCAGGTCGACCGCGCACCAGCGGGGCGCCTTCTCGGTCACCCGGGAGGGCCACTGCCGATCGGGCAGGCTCACCGGGAACTGCTTCTGGTACGACTCGTACCGCTGGAAAGGCATGGCGCTGGGACGCTGAGTATCAAAAACGGACATGTGGGACTGCTCCAGTCAAGAGAAAGACGAGCAGGCGGCGCGCGTCACCTCCGCGACGAGGTGCCGGCCTGGAATGGGGCCTCGTCGCGGCAGCGAAGGAGAAGAGTCACCTGCCACATGTCGCCAGCCACGTTACGTCATCGAAATCGCATCGGCTAACCGAACGCCCGGATCGTGGGAAGCCGGCAGCGGTCAGGACGGGGCGACGAGGCTCGGCACCGGCGCCGGTGGCGGGGCGGTCAACCCCATCGGCTCGCCGGCCACCTCCGGGCCCGGTAGCTGCAACGACTTCGGCCCGGCCACCTGCCGGACCAGCTTGAGCAGGCCGAAGTCCACCCGGGCCCCGGTCAGCATGCCGTCCGCGGAATAGCAGTAGATGCCGACGTCCACCGGCCGGTCCAGTGCGGCGGTCACCGAGTCGACGGCGTAACAGGAGCCCTCCACACCGGCCAGCGGCTGCACCGCGGATACCGCCAGCGGGGCCTTACGGTCGATGAAGACGGGCAGCCACTGCCGGAACAGGCGCTGCACGCGTGGGTCGTACCGCCGGGGCACCTTGTCACCGCGCTCGGCCACCCGGACGCACGTCGGGCTGACCGGCGCGCTCGGGGTGGACAGCGTGCACTGATACAGACCGGCCGGCACCCTGATGACGGTGACCCCCGCGGTGCCGCCCAGCGCACCGCCCGGGATGTCCACCCGCCACGTGCCGTCGTCGGCGACCGCGGCCACGATCTCCCGGCTGGAGCCGTCGGACTCCAGGGTGTAGAGCGCCGCGTACCGGCGGTCCAGGGCGAGCGCGGCCAGGCCGGCGAACTCGTTCCTGGCCTCGGGAGCCGGGGCGGCGGCGGACGGCGAGGCGGACGGCGGGCCGGGAGCGGGCTCCGGCGTGGCGTCGCTGACACCGCAGCCGGCCAGAACGGCCGTCAACAGCGCGACCGGCAACGCGGAGGGAAGGCGCATCGCGACATTCTCACCCCCGGACGGCACGCCGCACGCGACACGGCCGCCGATGAGTCACCGGCGTGTCGCGGTGACGTTGGCCGGATTCTGGGATCGCCTGTCGAGGCTGTGCCGCCGCGCGGCTAGTGTGGTGGCGACTGCCCTGACCGGCGTCGTTGTTCCGTATCGCCGAAGGAATGGTTTCGCCGTGGCTCTAGTGGTGCAGAAGTACGGTGGTTCGTCGGTAGCGAACGCTGAACGCATCAAGCGGGTGGCCGAGCGCATCGTCGCCGCCCGTAAGGCCGGCGACGACGTCGTGGTCGTCGTCTCCGCGATGGGCGACACCACGGATGAGCTGCTCGATCTGGCCAACCAGGTGAGCCCGCTGCCACCCGGCCGCGAGCTGGACATGCTGCTCACCGCGGGCGAGCGGATCTCGATGGCGCTGCTCGCCATGGCGATCCACAACCTGGGGTATGAGGCGCGGTCGTACACCGGATCCCAGGCCGGCGTGCTCACCACCTCGGTGCACGGCAAGGCCCGGATCATCGACGTCACCCCCGGCCGCCTGCGGACCGCGCTGGACGAGGGCGCCATCGCCATCGTCGCCGGCTTCCAGGGCGTGTCACAGGACACCAAGGACATCACGACGCTCGGCCGCGGCGGCTCGGACACCACGGCGGTCGCCCTGGCCGCGGCCCTGCACGCCGACGTCTGCGAGATCTACACCGATGTGGACGGCGTCTTCACCGCGGACCCGCGGATCGTGCCCGACGCCAAGCACATCAAGAAGATCACCTACGAGGAGATGCTGGACCTCGCCGCCGGCGGCGCGAAGGTGCTGATGTTGCGATGCGTGGAGTACGCGCGGCGTTTCAACGTCCCGATCCACGTACGCTCTTCGTACTCGAACAAAGAAGGCACGCTAGTCACCGGCTCGATGGAGGACCCTGACGTGGAGAACGCACTGATCACCGGGGTCGCGCACGAGCGCAGCGATGCCAAGATCACGATCGTCGGGGTGCCCGACGAGCCGGGCGCGGCCGGCCGCATCTTCGAGACGGTCGCCAAAGCCGAGATCAACATCGACATGATCGTGCAGAACGTGTCGACCGAGGGCACCGGGCGGACCGACATCTCGTTCACCCTGCCGAAGGCCGACGGCCAGACCGCGATGAACGCGCTCGACAAGATCAAGGGCGACGTCAAGTTCAAGAGCCTGCTCTTCGACGACCACATCGGCAAGGTCTCGCTGGTCGGTGCGGGCATGCGCTCGCACCCCGGTGTCGCCGCCGAGTTCTTCGCCACCATCGGTGCCGCCGGCGTCAACATCGAGATGATCTCCACCTCGGAGATCCGGGTGTCGGTCGTCTGCCGCGACACCGACCTCGACACCGCGGTGCGTGCCGTGCACGCCGCGTTCGAGCTCGGTAGCAACGAGGAAGCCGTCGTCTACGGCGGTACAGGCCGGTAACCCGAGCGATGGCGCAGCCCACGCTCGCCGTCGTCGGAGCCACCGGCTCCGTCGGTTCCGTCATGCTCGAATTGCTCTCGTCCCGGCGCAACGTCTGGGGCGAGATCCGCCTGCTCGCCTCGGCCCGGTCCGCCGGCAAGTCGCTGACCTGCCGCGGCGAGCGTCTCGAGGTGCACGAGCTGACCCCCGGCGCCTTCGACGGCGTCGACGTGGCGATGTTCGACGTCCCCGACGCGGTGTCCGAGCAGTGGGCGCCGATCGCCGTCGGCCGCGGCACCGTCGTCGTCGACAACTCGTCGGCCTTCCGCATGCGACCCGACGTGCCTCTGGTGGTGCCCGAGGTCAACCGCGAGGACGCCGCCCACCGCCCGGCCGGCATCGTGTCCAGCGCCAACTGCACCGTCGCCGCGATGATCATCGCGCTGGCACCGCTCCACTACGAGTACGGTCTGCGCGAACTCGTCCTGGCCTCCTACCAGTCCGCGTCCGGCGCCGGCCAGGTCGGCATCGACACCCTGCACGACCAGCTCACCAAGGTCGCCGGCGACCGCCTGCTCGGCTCCCGCCCCGGCAACGTGCGCCAGGCCGTCGGCGACGACCTCGGCCCCTTCCCGGCCCCGCTCGCACTCAACGTGGTGCCCTGGTCCGGCGACTTCGCGGACAACGGCTGGTCGTCGGAGGAGATGAAACTCCGCAACGAGTCCCGCAAGATTCTCGCCCTGCCGGCCCTCAAGGTCTCCGCCACGTGCGTACGCGTCCCGGTCGTCACCGGCCACTCGGTCGCCGTGCACGCCGTCTTCGCCTCCGAGGTCACCGCCGACGGCGCCCGCCAGGTGCTGCGCAACGCCCCCGGCGTCATCCTCGTCGACGACCCGGAAGCCGGCGAATTCCCGATGCCGATCGACGCCGTCGGCACCGACCCGTCATGGGTCGGCCGCATCCGCCGCGCTATGGACGACCCGCGGGCGCTCTCCCTCTTCATCACCGGCGACAACATGCGCAAGGGCGCGGCCCTCAACACGGTCCAGATCGCCGAACTGATCGCCACCGAAATCGCCAAACGCACCCCCTGACCCCCCGTCCGCGTCGCGGCGTACTCCGTCCCGCCCGGCAGCCGGTGTCTTCCGGTTCGTGGGGCCTTTCCTTCCACCCGGTAGCCGTCCACGGCCCGGCAGGCGCTCCCTGCTGCGTGGCGACGCCTTTCTTGTACGCGCCGGCCCGTCCCGCCGAACCAGCCCGTCCCCGGGCTACCACGCGAGGTCCCCGGTGGTCCGGACCGCAGCGCGCCCGCCGGGCGGAAGCCCGGGGTCACCGTTCTGGGGCGCGCCCGATCGAGGTCGGTCACCGTTTCATCCGGCTGGTCGTCACCGCTGTCTCACCGCGCTGGAAGCAGCGGTGACTCCCAGCCACGAAGATCGAATGCCCCTACCGGAGTCAAGACCGCGCGCCGTGGGCGGCCGTGCCGGTCCAGGGCTCGCGAGCGCACACGGTGGATAACGCCGGCTGGTGCTCACCGCTGTATCGAGGATCGTGGGACAGCGGTGGCGGCCAGCCAAGAAGATCGGCGGCCACCGGCATGCGCCGAGAAGCGGCGTCGTGGGCGCCTACCAGCGTGAGCCCTCAGGAGCGGCGGAAGGGTTGGTGACCCCTTCGTGAGTGCCTGCCGTGCGGGGTCGTGTGTGTGGAGTGCCTGCCGTGCAGGGCTGCGGGTGGGGAACGCCTGCGGTGCGCGACCGTTGGGTGGGGAGCGCCTGCGCGGCGGGGCCGGGGACAGCGTCTGCCGTGGGTGGGGTGCGGTGGTGGGGAAGGCCCACCGGGCTGTGCGGCACCGCCCGGTGGGGTGACCGTCGAACGGAGGGCCGTCAGGCGGCGGCGTCGAGGTCGGCTCGGGTCAGGAGCGCGCGCAGCGTGATGCCTTCGGCGGCGAGGGCCTGGGAGCCGCCCTCCTGACGGTCGATGACGCAGAGCGCGTGGTCCACGTGGGCGCCGAGTTTGCGCAGGTCGCCGGTGGAGAGGACGACCTGGCCGCCGGAGGTGACGACGTCCTCGACGATCAGGACGCGGCGGCCGGCCACCTCGGCACCTTCGGCTAGGCGGGCGGTGCCGTACTTCTTGGCCTGCTTGCGGACGAACGCGGTGGGCAGTTTCGCGTGCCGGGCGAGCGCGGTGACCACGGCGATGCCGCCCATCTCCAGGCCGGCGAGAACCTCGGTGCCCTCGGGGATGAGGACGGCGAGGCGTTCGGCCAGCTGGTCGAGCAGGACCGGGTCGGCCTCGAACTGGTACTTGTCGAAGTATTCGGTGGCGGTGCGGCCGGAGCGGAGCGTGAACTCGCCGGTGAGGCGGCTCACGCTGCGGACCTTGCGGGCGAGGTCGATGGAGTCAGTCACAAGGTCTCACCTTGTCAGGTTGGCCGGACCCGCCGAACGGCACCCCTGCTTCCGCTCCGGTGCCCTCGGTCCCGGCTCACGGGCCACCCGGACGACACCGGCCCGCGATCTCGCCTGGCGCGCCGGTGAAGACCGCTCCAGCCGACGGTGCGGCGCTCATCGAGCCCGGCTCCCGGCAATCGGGCAGCACGGCGCTTATTGAGCTCGGCTGCTGGCGATCGGGCAGCACGGCGCTCATCGAGCTGAGCCCGCCGATCGGGCAGCACGGCGCTCATCGAGCTCAGCTGCCGGCGATCGGGCAGCACGCCCCGCGTCGGTGGAACGGGGCTCGCGAAGGGCTCGAAACGGTCACCCATTGGCGTACTTGATCTCCGCCCTAGCGCAAAGTATGCCTGTCTAGGGTAATTTTCGCCTAATTAGTGGCTTGTGCCCCGGAAGGATAGTTCTGTGACGCCCTTCGCGATGCTCTTCCTGCTCGCTCTCGCCGGATCGTCCTGCTTCGCCCTCGGCCGTGCTCTGGGGCGTGGTGAACGCTACGAACGCGGCTACCGCGAGGGCTTCCGCGACGGCGAGACCGGCTCCCTGGCCCGCGCGACCAGACTCATGCAGCTCAACGAGCGTCCCTCCATCGCACCGGTCGTGGAGTCGATGATCGGCCCGTACGCGGTACCCCAACAGATGGCCCCTCGCACGGTCGGCCCACAGTTGGCCCTCTGATGCGTTGATCACTCGGGTGGGGATCACGCGGGCCGACTGCCGGCCGGGACAGGCGACGTGGGTAGATGTAGCCCTGCTCGGCAAGACTCGCGACGCAATGATCGATATCGCCGATCGGCCGGATGTCAGTCCCTGATCTCGGCGGTTTTGAGTCGTGCTGTCAGGCCGCCGATTCCGGATGAGGGGTTCTTGCGCCAGGCTTCGGGCATGTTCTCGACTTCTTCGTAGGCCCCGACAACGGTCGCTCCGGTTGCGGTCGCGCTCTCGAAGAGCAGTCCTTGGGGATGGGGCTGGATGAGGCGGGCACCGGCCGGTCGTCCCGCGTCGTCGTCGAGGAGCCGTCCACCGGGAGGTGCCGCCTCGGGGGCGGGCTCACCGAACACCAGGACCTTAGTGCCGGCCGGGATGGCCCTGGTGAAGTCCGCGATGGTGGCGCAGGGCACGTCGCCGGCGCAGGTGGGTTGCGGGAGTTCCACGTAGGCGAAGCCGTCACCGTCACGCGTTCCCTTGAAGGTCTCGCTCAGGGAAACCTTCATGACCACGTGTTTCTCCTCGAGGCCGGGGCTGGAGACCACACGACCCTGCGAGAAGCCCTCGACATCGCCGGTGAATACCGCCGTGGTGCCCTTCGTCCCCGCCAGCTCCTCCGGGCTCTCGAACACCATGTAGTCGTATTCGCTTCCTCGGAATACCGAGGTGTCGATCTTTCCTGCCGGCGTGGCGGACGCAGTTCCCTCCTGCGCGGGAGCCGCGGTGTCCGTCGTCGAGGATGTGCAGGCTCCGGTGGACAGTCCGGCGAACACGGCAATGGCAAGAATCTTGAGGGACTTCGACATGCTGTTCACCTCGAAAGATCGGCTCCCGGAGGCCGCTGACCGGGCCGTCGGGCGCCACCGCCGACGTGGATGCGACAGGTCCGTTGAATGCGGCGTAGTGCGGGCTGCCAGCAGTATGTCCGAGTTCGTGGCGAGCCGTCCGCGGTAGCCCAAGGATGGCGGAGGGAATCAGAGGGGAACAATGCCGCTGGCGAGCCATCCCTGGAGGGCCCAGAAACAGTTCAGGGCCGGATCTCCGTTTCCGGAGACCGGCCCTCACCTGCTGCAACTGTGGTCGGGGTGGCGGGATTTGAACCCACGGCCTCTTCGTCCCGAACGAAGCGCGCTACCAAGCTGCGCCACACCCCGCTGCTGCGAGATAAATACTAGCGGAGGCCCAGGGGGCCTCCACAACCGGTATCCCCGAAAGGCAAACCCACAGCTCAGCGGGGAATCAGGGTGAGTAGGGAGGCCTCCGGGCGGCAGGCGAAGCGGATCGGCGCGGTGGGGTGGGTGCCCAGGCCGGCCGAGACGTGCAGCCAGGCGTCGGAGCCGGGCCAGCGGTGCAGGCCCTTCGCCATCGAGGTGGGCAGGTCGCAGTTGGTGGTGAGGGCGCCCACGCCGGGTACGCAGACCTGGCCGCCGTGGGTGTGGCCGGCCAGCAGGAGGGCGAAACCGTCGGCGGCCATCGCGTCGAGGACCCGGGAGGCGGGGGTGTGGGTGACGCCGAGGTGCAGGTCGGCGCCGGCACTGATCGGGCCGGCCACGGACGGGTAGTCGTCGCGTTCGATGTGCGGGTCGTCGACGCCGGCCAGCTCGATCGAGCGGCCGCCGGCCTTGAGGACGGTCCGTGCGTTGTTGAGGTCCGCCCAGCCGGCGTCGATCAGGGCGGCGCGCAGTTCGTCGGCGGGCAGGTCGACGCCCTGGACGTACTCCCGGTCGGGCATCAGGTATTGGATCGGGTTCTTCCAGACCGGGCCGCGGTAGTCGTTGGAGCCGAAGACGAACGCGCCGGGCACGCCGAGGAGCGGGTCGAGGGCGCGCAGGACGCCGGGGAGCGACTCCGGGTCGGCCATGTTGTCGCCGGTGACGATCACCAGGTCCGGGTCGGCGCCACCGAGGCCGGCCACCCATTCCTGCTTGCGTCGCTGGTCGGGCATCATGTGCAGGTCGGAGAGGTGCAGGATGCGCAGCGGTTCCGCGTCCGGTTCGAGCACCGGGACGTCGAAGCGCCGGAGGGTGAACATGTTGCGCTCGACGAGGGCGGCATAGGCGAGCGTCGCGGCGCCGGCGGCGGAGAGAGCGGCGAAGGCGGAAATAAGGGAGCGCTTACGCATGCCCGCAAGGGTAGTTTCTCCGCCATGGGAACGTTGAAAGACCGCCTGAACGAGGACCTGCACACGGCCATGAAGGCCCGGGACGAGCTGATCACGTCGACGCTGCGGATGGCCCTGTCCGCCGTCCGGATCGCTGAGGTCGACGGTGACGAGGCCCGTGAGCTCTCCGACGACGAGGTGCTGGCCGTCCTCACCAAGGAGGCGAAGAAGCGTCGCGAGGCGGCGGCCGCCTTCTCCGGCGCGGGGCGCGCCGACCAGGCGGCCAAGGAGACGGCCGAGGGTGAGGTCCTCGACCGCTACCTGCCGAAGCAGCTCACCGACGCCGAGATCGCCGAGATCGTGGCCGGGGCGCTGGCGGCCGGCGGATTCACCGGCAAGGCGCAGATGGGCCCGGCGATGAAGGCGGCGCAGGCCGCCGTGGCGGGGCGTGCGGAGGGCGGCCGGGTCGCCGCCGAGGTGCGGCGCCGGCTCGTCTGACGAAAAACCTTTCCAGGGGTACGGAAAACGGGCGGGAGATTCGATCTCCCGCCCGTTTCCGGTGCTGTGGCTAGTTGGGCCTACCCGGTCCACCCGGTCCGCCCGGTGGGCCGCTGTTGCCCGGTGTGGGCACCTGTGTGGTCGGCTTGCCGTTACTGATCTGGAGGACCACCGCGCCGCCGCGGATCGTCCGGCCGGACGGGTCGGTGCCGGCGACGGTGCCGGCCGGGCAGTCGGAGTCGACCTCGGCGCCCTTCGACACGTGGAAGCCCAGGTCCTCGAGGCGGTTGGTGGCCGACGAGACGGAGTCGCATTCCACGTTCGGGATCGAGCGCTGCTCACCGAAGATGATCTTCGAGCTCTTCGGCTTCTTGAACTGCGCCTTCTCCCGGTCCTTCATGTACTCCTTGACGGTGTACTGAACGGTCGGGTTGATGATGCCGTGCTTCATCTGGTCCCGGTGGTCCGGCCAGTCCGGGTTGGCCATGTAGCCCGCCACGACGATCTTCGTGGTGCCGACGACCAGCGAGGCGGTCTTCTCCGCGTCGGTGGTGCCGGACTTGCCGAAGACCGGGTGGCCCACGATGCCGCGGGTGTCCGGGGCGGTGGCGCCGTTGCAGGAACCGAGCTGGGCCGAGTCGCCGACCGGGCAGCGTGCCGCGTCCAGGGCGGCCCGGGCCACGTCCGTGGTGGTGGCCTGGTTGCAGAACGGCTTGCCGACGTCGATCTTCTGGCCGTCCTGCGTGCTGATCTGCTCGATCGGGGTGGGCGAGCAGTATTTGCCGTCGCCGGCCAGGGTCGCGTACGCGTTCGCAATGTCGAGCGGGGTGGAGGCCGACACGCCGAGCGAGAAGGCGCCCCACTGCTTCGCCGAGGCGGGGTCGTTCGCGAACTTCGCGTCCGGGTCGGGAACGCGGAACTGGACGCCGAAGCGCTTGGCCACCGCGACGACCTTGTCGGCGCCGACCCGCTCCTGGAGCGGGATGAAGTACGTGTTGATCGAGTTCGCGAACGCGGACCACATGTTGTACATCTTTCCGCCGCCGCCACCCGCGTTCTTCGGGCAGTAGAAGTGCCCGTTACAGGTCGCCGGGCCGGGGCCCACGATGTAGCCGGAGACGTACTGTTTCTCCGCCATGATCGGGTAACTCAGCGGATAGTTGTTCTCCAGGGCCGCGATGATCGGGAAGATCTTGAACACCGAGCCGGACTGGTAACCGGTGATGTCGCCGCCACCGCTCATCAGCGGGTTCGTCGTGTTGGGGTGGGTGCCCCGGATGCCCTCCCTGGCCTTCCTCGGGTCGGAGGAGACCTTGTTCTGCGGGTTGTCCGGGTCGTCGAGCTTGAACTTGCGGTTCGTCGCGAGCAGGCGCACCTTGCCGCTGGCCGGCTCGATACCGGCCAGCAGCAGCGCGTTCTGGCTGTTGTCCGACTGGCGCTCGGAGATCTCCCGGCGGGCGCCCGCCTGGCCCTTGAGGTCGAGGGTGGTGACCACCCGGTAGCCGCCGCTCTTGAGGCGCCGCTCCCGGTCGTAGGTGGTCGCACCGAACGACTCCTGCTCCAGCCACCAGCGGTAGAAGAAGTCGCAGAAGAAGCCCCAGTTGTTCTTCGCCACCCAGGCGCAGCCACGGCCGACCTGCTTGACCTTGGTGGGGACCGCCTGCTTCTTGGCCTTCTCGGCGTCCGCCGCGGTGACCACGCCCATCTCGACCATGGCCGGGATGATGTAGTTGTTGCGGCGGTCGGTGATCAGCTCATGGCCGCTCGGCGTGGTGGGGTTGAAGCTGCTCGGCGCCTTCACCATGCCGGCGAGCATGGCCGACTCGGCGACGGAAAGGTCCTTCGGCTTCTTGTTGAAGTAGACGTGACTCGCGGCGAAGATGCCGTAGGTCTGGTTTCCGAACGGCGCGATGTTGAGGTAGCGCTCCAGGATCTGGTCCTTGGAGAGCTGCTTCGAGATCTGCAGCGCGTACTTCATTTCGGTGATCTTGCGCTTCGGGCTGTCCTCGGTGGCGTCGATCACCTCCTGCGGGTTGGTGGCCGAGTAGGCCAGCGACATCCGCACGTACTGCATGGTGAGAGTCGAGGCGCCCTGCTGTGCGCCGCCCTGGTTGTTGCTCACGAACGCACGCGCGACGCCTTTGAGGTCGACGCCGTTGTGTTCGTAGAACTTGCGGTCCTCCGCGGCCAGGATGGCGGCCTGCATGTTCTTCGAGATGTCCTTCAGCGGAACGTCGCTGCGGAACTCGTCGTAGAACACCGCGATCTGGGTCTTGCCGTCCGAGGCGTAGACCCGGGTGATCTGCGGGGAGCTGAATTCCTTGAGCTCACTGGGCAGACCCGCGAACGTCTGGCCGCCGGCTTTCGCCGCCAGCCCGGTCATCGCCGCGGCCGGGAACGCCGCGGCTGCCACCACTACGCCGGCCAGTAGGCCGCAGACCAGTAGTGAGGTCGCGTTGGTGAAGATGTTGTGATCGCGTCTGCGAAACCAGGAGGTCACCCGAGCAGGGTACGCGAAGCATGCACGCGACCGCCCGTCGGAAAGGACGACTCCGCCCGATACGAGTGTGACCTGTCACCCTTCACGGCGGACCGTTTTCCCGCTTCTGCACCAAAGATACCCCCGTTCGGCCCCCCTGACTTTGCCGGTATGCCCGGAACTACCGGCCTATACGTATTTGAGGGACAACGTTGCGTAATCACCCAACTACAGAGCATGATGGTGCGGCGAGACACGGACGCCGATGCGGCACGGGGGAACAGGGGCCGCCCGGCGTCAGGGGGTGAAACAAGGGGGGACGTTTACCGTGGGGATGATCAGCGACTGGCCCAGCATGGCGGCATGTCAGAGTGGCGACCCTGACGCGCTGTTCGTGCAGGGCGCCGAGCAGAACGTGGCGAAGAGGATCTGCCGCAGCTGCCCGGTCCGCTACGAGTGCCTCGCCGACGCCCTGGACAACCGTATCGAGTTCGGCGTCTGGGGAGGCATGACGGAACGGGAACGGCGAGCCCTGCTCCGCCGTCACCCGCATGTGGCGAGCTGGCGGAAGATGTTCGAGGCCGCACTGCGGGAGAAGGGCGCCGACAAGGTGCTCGTCTCCACCCGCTGATCAGGCGGGGCCCGCCTGATCAGCGAACCTGGTGATCAGGCGAGCAACGCTCCGATCGTTCGCAGCCCGTCGACGTCGTGGACGTCGGCGGGCTGCGCTGCGACCGACGTGGTCGGCACCGAGGGGAACGCCCCGGTGAAGCCGGTCGCCACGCCGGCCTCCCGCTCGGCCTGGCGCAGCAGCGCGGCGTGGATCCGCAGCACGTCCGCGGTCACCTGCTGGTCGCCCGTCTCGTCCAGCCGGTCGGCGGCGGCCTCACTGTCCGCGGCACTCAGCCCGGCCGGCTCGATGGGGTGCATCCGGTTCAGTACCAGGCCGGCCAGCGGCATCCGCTCGGCCACCAGCCGCTCCGCGAAATACGCCGCCTCCCGGATCGCGTCCCGCTCGGGGGCGGCGACCAGCAGGAACGCGGTCTGCGGGTCCTGGAGGATCCGGTACGTCTGATCGGCCCGCTGCCGGAACCCGCCGAACATCGAGTCCAGCGCCGCGACGAAGCCGGACAGGTCGGTCAGCAGCTGCGCACCCAGGACTTTCTGTACGGTCTTGGAGAAGAGCCCGAACGACGCGGTGACCAGGCTGAACACGCTGCGGCCGCCGGTCCGGGCCGGAGCCAGGAGCATCCGCAGCATCCGGCCGTCGAGGAAACGGGACAGCCGGGCCGGCGCGTCCAGGAAGTCCAGCGCCGACCGGGACGGCGGGGTGTCCACCACGATCAGGTCCCACTGGTCACCGGCCCGCAGCTGGCCCAGTTTCTCCATCGCCATGTACTCCTGAGTGCCGGCGAAGGTCGAGCTCATTGCCTGGTAGAAGGGGTTGGCGAAGATCTCCGCGGCGCGCTTCGGGGTGGTGTGCTGCTCGACCACCTCGTCGAAGGTGCGCTTCATGTCCAGCATCATGGCGTGCAACTCGCCACCGGTCCGCTCGGTGTCGATGCCCTTGACATGCCGGGGCGTGTTGTCCAGCTCGGTCAGGCCCATCGACTGGGCGAGCCGCCGGGCCGGGTCGATGGTCAGCACCACCGTGCGGCGGCCGTGCACCTCGGCGGCCCGCAGGCCGAGGGCGGCGGCCGTGGTCGTCTTGCCCACTCCGCCGGCCCCGCAGCAGACCACGATGCGGATGGACGGGTCGGACAGCAGACCGTCGACGTCGAGCCGTGGAGCCGTCAATTCAGCCACCGTTTCAGGGTAGTGCGTCTTGATCGGAGGTCGCCCGGATCACGCTCGCATGAGGAGCGCCGCCAGCTCACCCAGAGCGGCGCGGTCCACGCCGTCCGGCAGCAGCGGCAGCTCGACCATCGGCCGGTCGAGCTCGGCCAGTTCCAGTCGCAGTGACTCCTCCAGCTCGCGCCGGGTCAGGTGCGCCTGGGCCTCGGTGGTCAGCCGGCTCACCGTGGCCGTGGCCGCCGGAAGGCCGGCCGCGGTCAGCCCCCGTTTGATCTCCGCCTTCGTCACCTTCCCGCCGGCCAGCAGCGGGGGACGTGCGCCGTTCACCACCACCCGGCCCACCGGGATGTGCAGCGCGGTCAGCTCGGCGATCGCGTCCAGCGTCTCCTGGACCGGCATCTCCTCGAGCAGGGTGACCACGTGCACCGCGGTCATCGGCGAGCGCAGCAACGACGCCACGCCCTCGCTCTGCGTCTTGATCGGGCCCACCTTGACCAGCCGGGCGGTCTCCTCGGTCACGTTCAGGAAGCGGCCCACCCGGCCGGTCGGCGGTGCGTCCAGCACCACCGCGTCGTAGACCCGGCTGCCGTCGCGCGACCGCGTGGTCGCCTCCTTCACCTTGCCGGTGAGAAGAACGTCACGCAGACCCGGGGCGATCGTGGTGGCGAAGTCGATGGCGCCGACCTTGCGCAGCGCCCGCCCGGCCGCGCCGAGCTTGTAGAACATGTCGAGATACTCGAGGAGGGCCTCCTCGGGGTCCACGGCCAGCGCCCGGACCTCACCGCCGCCGGTCGTCTGCGCGACCCGCCGCTCCGCGTAGGGCAGCGGCTCCAGCCCGAACAACTGGGCGATGCCCTGCCGGCCCTCCACCTCGACGAGAAGCGTGCGCCGGCCACCGGCCGCCAGACCCAGCGCCAGAGCCGCTGCCACGGTGCTCTTACCGGTGCCGCCCTTGCCGGTCACCACGTGCAGCCGCTCCGGCCAGTTGCGGTGTTCGCCCATACGTCCCACGTTACGGGCACGTGTCAGCCGGACGGGCATCCGTCAGCCTGCGACCTCGCACACCAGCCAGCCGGTCTTGCGTACGACGGTGAAACGCAGATCCTGGGCGGCGGCCTTCTCGTCCTCGGTCGACATCATCACGCGGACGTCGACCCGGGCCCGTTCCTCGTCCCGATCGGTCACCGCCGGCTCGTCCCAGCGGAAGACCGGGCCCTGATATCCGTCCGCGTACGAGCTGATCTGCTCCACCCGGGTGGCCAGTCTCGCCTCGTCCCGGGACTTGCTGCAGACCAGATCACGCGCGGCGGCCGGGTCCTGCTGGGTGTAGACCGCGGTGAGGAACCGGTTGACCGCGGTGGTCGGGTCCGGCGAGCCGGGGTTGTCGGCGTCCCGGAGCAGGTAGTACGCCGAGACCGCGCCGCCGCCGCAGAGGGCCAGGGTGGCCACGAACGCCATCGAGAGGAACATCGTCGCGCGGCGGCGCGGGTCGCTTCCGGACGGCAGCCGGCCGATCGGCGGGCCCATCCAGATCGGTTCCGGCTGCGGCTGGATCTCCGCGGGCGGCGAGTGCTGGTACGCCAGGTGCTCCGGGGGCGGATGCCGCCACTCGCCGGGTTTCTCGTGCTGGGCGTGCCAGGGCCCGGCCGGCGGCGGCTGGTGCCACACCGGGGTGGGCGGGATCACCTCGGCCGACACCACCGGATGTTCGGCGGTGTCGACGTCCGGTGGCGGCCCGCCCGCGATCGGCATCATCTCGGCGGTGTGTTCCAGCGAAGCGGGCCGGCCCGGCGAAGCAGGGTGATCCGGCGAAGCGGGATGACCGGACCCGGCCTGCTCCCAGGCGGCGACGTGTGGCGGTTCGGGCGGGACCGGATCGTCCGGCGGCATCGGCGGGGGTGGTTCCGGCTCCGGTGACGGCGGTGGTTCCGGATGCCCGCCCGGCTCATTCCGTGCGTTCTGCGTCATGTCACCCTCCGCTCATTGCACTAAGTGATGGCATGTGCGCGCTGCGTACACGACTCCGCTCAGCCTAGCCAACCGGCCGGTCGCCCGGGTCCTAAGCTGTGCCGGTATCCGACGAACAGGAGAGCGCAAGCCATGCAGAAGTGGGAGTACGTGACCGTGCCCCTGCTGGTCCACGCGACCAAGCAGATCCTCGACAACTGGGGCGAGGACGGCTGGGAGCTCGTCCAGGTCGTCCCGGGGCCCAACCCGGAGCAGCTCGTCGCCTACCTGAAGCGGCCCAAGTCGTGACCACGCCCGCCCCGATCGCGGGTGACGGCGCCGTCGACGCCTACGCCAGGCTCACCGAGCTGGGGCTGACCCTGCCGACGGTGGTGGCGCCGGTCGGGTCGTATGTGCCGGCGGTCCAGTCCGGCAACTACGTCTACACCTCCGGCCAGCTGCCGTTCGTCGACGGCAAGCTGCCGCAGACCGGCAAGGTCGGCGCCGAGGTCAGTGTGGAGGAGGCGGCCGGTCTGGCCCGGCTGTGCGCCCTCAACGCGCTCGCCGCGATCGACGCCCTGGTCGGGCTCGGCCGGGTCGTGAAGATCGTCAAGGTGGTCGGCTTCGTCGCGTCGGCACCCGGCTTCACCGGTCATCCGGCCGTGGTCAACGGTGCGTCCGACCTGTTCGGCGCGGTTCTCGGCGAGCAGGGCCGGCACGCCCGCAGCGCGGTCGGCGTCGCCGAACTGCCGCTGGGCGCCCCGGTCGAGGTCGAGGTCATCGCCGAAGTGGCGTGATCTTGCGGTGATTCGAGCGTATTTGCTCACCGATGGTGACCGGATCGGACATCGTGTCTCGGTCATCGTCGCCGGGCCGACGTACGATTCGGGTCATGGGGGCTGCTGAGCCCGAGTCGGCCGAGGTCGACCGGCTACCGGGTTGGGTGACGCTGCTGCTGGCGCCCAACCCGGGGCCGATGACGCTGGACGGCACCAACACCTGGATCGTGCGGGCGCCCGGCGCCGAGCGGGCCACCGTCGTCGACCCCGGGCCCCTGGACGAGGGCCATCTGCGCCGGATCGCCGAGCACGGCCCGATCGAGCGCATTCTGATCACACACGGTCATCATGACCATGTCGAGGGTGCCGCCCGCCTCTCCGAGTTGCTCGGCGGGGCCCCGGTGCGGGCCGGCTCACCGGTCCACTGCCTGGGTGGTGAGCCTTTCGACCCGCACGAGTCCCTGGACGGGAACGGGCTGGAAATACGGGTGATGGAGACTCCGGGTCACACCAGCGACTCGGTGTCCTTTCTCGTCGAGTGTGGGAACGATCGCGCCATGTTCACCGGTGACACCATGCTCGGGCGGGGCACCACGGTGGTGGCCCCACCCGACGGCGATCTGGGGGCCTACCTGGACAGCCTGGAGCTGCTCAGTGCGTACCCCGAGGTGTTGATGTTGCCCGGCCACGGACCGGCCCGCGGCGACACCGCCGAGCGTGCCCGCTTCTATCTGGGGCATCGCCGGGAGCGGCTGGCGCAGGTGAGGGCCGCCATGGCGGCCGGAGCGGAGACCCCCGGCGCCGTCGTCGACCTGGTCTATCCGGACCTGGATCCGGCGCTGCGGTTCGCCGCCGAGTGGTCCGCGGCGGCGCAGATCGAGTATCTGCGCCGGGAGCAGCCGTGACCTGCCCCGTCTGCGGGACCGTCCCGGTTCCGGGCGCCCGTTTCTGTCATCACTGCGGTGCCGGGCTGCCGGCCGCCGCCCTGCTGCCGGCCGCCGAGCGGCGCATCGTCACGGTTCTCTTCGGCGACCTCTCCGACTTCACCTCGTTCTCCGAGGACCTCGACCCGGAACGGGTCGGTGCGGTGACCGACCGGGTGCTGGCCTCGCTGGCCGGGGCGGTCAAGACCTTCGGCGGGCACGTCGACAAGCTGACCGGCGACGGCATCATGGCGGTCTTCGGCGCCCCGGTGGCCCATGAGGACGACGCCGAGCGCGCGGTCCGGGCCGCCCTGAGCATGCAGCGTGCCGTCCGCCGGGTGCTCGACGACGAGCGCGGCGGCGGCGCCCCGCTCGGGCTGCGCGTCGGGCTGAACACCGGCGAGGTGGTCGCCGGCGTACAGGCCGGCATCGAGTACACGGTCATCGGCGACACGGTGAACACCGCGGCCCGGCTGGCCGACGCCGCCGCGGTCGGCACGGTCTATGCCGGCGAGCGGACCAGTGGGGGTACCCGGCACGTCGCCTCCTGGCGACAGCTGCGGCCGCTGCGCCTCAAGGGCAAACGGGAGCCGGTTCCGACGTACGAGCTGCTCGGTCTGCATGATGCTCCGGGCACCCGCTCCGGCCTCGGTGACGAGGCGCCGTTCGTCGGCCGTGAGGCCGAACTGGGCCGGTTCTCCGGCCGGCTCGGCGAGGCGATCGACACCGGCGTTCCCAAGATCCTGGTGATGACCGCCGAGGCGGGTATCGGCAAGTCCCGGTTCGCCGGCGAGGTCAAGCGCCTGGCCACCGGCTATTCCGGGCATGCCGCCCGGGTGCTGCGGGTGCGCTGCCGGGCCTTCGGCGAGCGCCGGCGGTACGCGCCGCTCGCCGACCTGGTCCGCAAGGCGGCCGGCATGCCCAAGGACGTCGCGACCACGGTCGCGCGCACGGTCGCCGACGAGCGGCTGCGCAAACTGGCCGGCCGGCTCAACGTCACGCTCGACAACGACCGGCTGCTGGTGCTGCTCGGTTACGGCGAGGCCCCGGACCGTACGGTCGGCCCGACCGCGCCCACCGACCGCCCGGCCACCGCCCGCCGCATCGACGCCGAGGCCATCTCGATCGCCGTCGCCGACCTGCTCAACGCGCTCGCCGCCGAGGAGCCGCTGGTGGTGATCGTGGATGACCTGCACGACGCCACCGACACCACACTGGAGGCGATCGGCCTCACGCTGAACCAGCTGGACGGCCCGGTCGTGGCGCTGCTGCTCGGCCGGCCCGAGCTGGTGCGGACGGCCGGCGCGATGACCCGCCTCGCCGACGCCGAGGTGCACAGTCTGCCCCCGCTGCGCGGCGCCGACGCGTCCCGGCTGCTCACCTCCTATCTGCACGGTGGCAAGCTGCCCCCGGCCGACAGTGACCGGCTGCTCGCCACCGCCCAGGGCAACCCGTTCTACCTGGCCGAGATGGTCACCCTGCTGATGGAGCGGGGCGCGCTAACCCCGGCGGTCGGGGCCAACGCGGCCGGCCGGTGGCAGCTGGCCGCCGGATCGCTCGGCAGCCGGCTGCTCTCCCGCGACCTGGCCGCGGTCCTCGCCGCCCGGATCGACGCACTCTCCCCGGAGCCGCGATCGGTGCTGCGGGACGCCTCGGTGGCCGGGGCGACCGTGCCCAGCGGCGTGCTGGAGGCGCTCCAGGAGCGCCGGGCGGTCGCCGACACCCGGCCGGGTGTGGTGGTCGCGGTCGAACTCGAACGCGCCGTCGACGAACTGCTCCAGCGCCGGATGCTGCACCGGTCGCGGTCCGGCGGCTACCAGTTCAGCACCCCGCTGATGCGGGAGGCGGCGTACGCCGGGATCGGCAAGGGCGACCTGGCCGAGCGGCACGCCTACCTGGCCTCCTGGGCGGCGCCGGAGAGTGTGCCACAGCCCGGCCACGACGGTGCGGTCCGGCTCAACCTGACCGGCGGCGAGCGGGACGCGTTCATCGCCCTGCACGCCGAGCATGCGGTCGAACTGGCCGACGCGGTGCGGCTGCGGCCGGACGCGCCGGCCCGCGAGGTCGCCCCGCTCGGCGTCGCGGCGCTCGGCCGGCTGGCCCGGCGGGCCCTGGCCGACATCGAGCCGGCCGCCGCCATCGAGTATGCGGAGCGCGCGACCGTCCTGGCCAAGGGCGACCTCCCGCTGCCCGACCAGCTGGTGCTGGCCCGCGCGCAGCTGCGCCTGGGCCGGGCCGAGGAGGCGCTGGCCCTGGGCGAGAAGATCGCCGTGGCCGCCGCCGAGGAACCGGTCTGCCGGGCCGAGGCGATGATCGTGGTGGGCCGGGCCTACGAGGCGCTCGGCGACACCGGCCGGGCGGTGGCCTCCTGGCAGGAGGCCCTCGACGTGGCGACCGAGGCCCAGCTGCTGCCGGAGCGCGCGAACGCGATGCGCCGGCTCGGCATGGCCGACTTCCTGAACGGGCGGCTCAGCCAGGCGAGCAGCCGGTTCGCGGCGGCATACCAGGTGACGCTCGCGGCCGGGGACCGGCACGGGCAGGCCTGGGCGCTGCAGAGCCTGGCCTGGGTGACCACCACCCGCGGAGACTTCGCCGGCACCGACGCGGTGCTGGGCCGGGCCGCACGGCTCTTCGCCGAGCTCGGTGACCCGGTCGGCCGGGCCTGGCTGCGCGGCACCACGGCGTTCGCCCGGCTGCTGGCCGGCCGGTTGCAGGAGGCACGCAGGCTGGCCCGGCTCTTCCTGCCGTTCGGTGACCGGGTCGGCGAGGGCTGGGCGGTCGGCACGCTGCGGGTCGTCGAGGCGTACGCGGCGGCCGAACTCGGCGATCTCGGGGCGGCCGACGGTCAGGCACGCCGGGCGTACCGGGAGTTCCTGGAGGTCTCCGACGACTGGGGCTGTGGTCTCGCGCTGGTGGTGCGCGGCGCGATCGCGCGCGGGCTGGGCGAATGGGACCACGCCACCGATCTGCTCACCGACGCCCTGGGTTATGCCGACCGCACCGGGCATCCGCTGCTGCTGGGCATGGCCGGGACACTGCGCGGGTTCGTCGCCCTGCAACGGGGCGACCTGGAGACGGCCGAGGCCGACGCGCGCCGGGTGATGACCGCGGTCGAGCCGCACAACCCGCTGGCGCCCGCCCAGGTGGGGCCGCGGGTGCTGCTGGCCGAGGCGCGGACCAGGTCGGGTGACGCGGCGACCGCGGTCGGGCTGCTCGCGCCGATCGCCAGTGACACGTCGACGCCGTCGCTGCTCTTCTCCCGGCGGCACGCGCTGGCGTCGTACGCTTCGGCGCTGCTCGCCCAGGGCCGGGTGGACACGGCGCTCACCTGGATCGAGCGGGCCGCCGCCGCACCGGCCGAGGACGTCCGCAGCGGTGTGATCTGCGCCATGGTCCGGGCCCGTGTGCTGGCCGCCGCCGATCGTTGCGAGGAGGCAAGGACCGCGGCCGAGGAAGCGGTCCGACTGGCCCACTCGACCGAGCAGGCCAGCGAGCGGGCGGCCGCCGAGGAGCTGCGGAAAACCCTTGCGGTGACGGTCGTCGAGGAAACTGTCGCGTACGCGTCTGACGTGCCCGGATGATCTTCGCTCGGCCTGGCGTATTTTCTATTCCGTGACGGAGACTCCGCCTGGCGCCCTGCCCGTACCCTACGTGCCAGGCATGTCCGGATTGTCGGTCATGGCGCGCGGTGGTTATGCCACCGTGTATCGCGCCACTCAGGATTCGGTCGGGCGTGACGTCGCCATCAAGATGGAGAACCGGACCCTCGACAACGCCCGCGATCAGGCCCGCTTCCTCCGGGAGGCGCGGGCGGCCGGGCGCATGTCGTCGCACCCGCACGTGGTCGACCTGTTCGACGTGGGCGTCACGGTCGACCAGCACCCCTACCTGATCATGGAGTTGTGCGACGGGTCGTACCTCGACCGTATGCGGGTGGCGCCGCTGAACGCCGTCGAGGCCCGCGACGTCGGCATCAAGATCGCTGACGCGCTGGTGCACTCACACGCCAACGGGGTGCTGCACCGCGACGTCAAGCCGGCCAACATCCTCTACTCCGAATTCAACGCGGCCGTCCTCGCCGACTTCGGCCTCGCCGTGCTCGGCGAGATGCGCGACTCGTCGGTGACCCTGGAAGTGCTCACCCCGGCCTACGCCCCGCCGGAGATGTTCCGCCACGACACCCCGTCCGGCGCCGCCGACGTCTACGCGCTCTGCGCCACCCTCTACGCGGTGATGAGCGGCCGCCCGCCGCGCTGGGCGACCAACCGCAGTCCCAGCCTGCTTACCCTGATGGACCTCTTCCACCAGCCGATCCCGGACCTGCCGTCGGCCCCGCGGGCGCTGACCGACGTGCTCCGTTACGGGATGAACAACGACCCCGCCTCCCGGCCCACCGCCGAGGAGTTGCGCGACCTGCTCAACAACCTGCACCTGGACCCGAGCACACCGCAGCCGCCGCCGACCGTCTACCGCTCGACGTCGACGTCGACGAACCACGTGCCACCACCGCGACCACGGCCGATCCCGCCGAGCACGCCCACGCTCGACGAGACCCCGACGGTGCAGCACGCTCCGGGCCGCAAGGGCTTCTTCCAGAAATGGTTCGGCGGCTGAGACACGCACCCGGGGCGCGGACCGGCGGACCGGCCCACGCCCCGCGTGATCATTTGACTGTCAGTCTGACCGTCGTGCTCGTGCCGGTGGTGTTGTAGCCACCGCCGCTGATGACGGTGCGCAGGTTCCAGGTGCCGCGTTTGAAGGCGCGGGAGAAGGTGTACGCCCCGGTGCCGGTCGTCCTGGTGCCCGTGATGGTGATCCAGCGGGTGCCCTTCTTGTACTGCAGCGTGACCTGGACGCCGCCGCGGGCCGGTTTGGCCGTACCGGAAATCTTGATCTTCTTGTTGGCCTTGGGTTTCGTCGTGCTCGCCTTGGCCGTGACCGCGTAGCGCACCGAGGTCCACGCGTTGCCCGACGTCGCCGGCCACATGCCCGGCGAACCGGTGTACTGAACCCGGTAGGCGGTGGTGATCGCCGGCTTGGGGGTGGCCCGCCAGACGCCCTTCGCGTCGGTCTTCACCGTGGCGAACCGGCTCCAGGTGGTCTTCCCTGCGGGCCGCTGCTCGACGACGACGGTGGCCCCGGCGACCGCTGAGGTGTTGTTCCGCAGGACCCGGCCGCTGAGTACGGAAGTAGCGCCGTAGGTGATCGCCGCAGGCGACGTGGCCACCGGTAGACCGGTCGGCGTCAGCGTGACCGTCTTCTCCCGGCCGTCACCGGCCACGCTGACCGCCCGCACGCCGACCGTGTACGCCCGTCGAGGGTCCAGACCGCTCAGCGTCAGCGACCGGGCGCCGGCGTCGAGTCGCGTCTCGCCTCCCGGGGCGACGCGGACGACGTAGCCGGTGACCGGGAACTTCCGCGGGTCGAGGTACGGCCGGTCCCACTCGACCAGGGCGGTGCCGTTGGCACCGGTCAGCAGCACGGCGGTGGGTTCGGCCTGCTTCTCCGGCGGCAGGATCTCCCACGGGATCGAGGCCGTCGCCTGGTTGCCGTCGGCATCGGTGGCGACCAGCAGCGCGGTGCCGGAACCGGCCGTCGTGGGCTTCCCGTCGATGACGGCCCGGTACACGCCCAGGTCGGCGATCTCCACGCGGTGGAGGGCCAGGCCGTCCGGTAATCCGGTGGCGGTCACCGTGAACGTGTCGGAACGGTCGATCGAGTAGTCCGGCCGGTCGGCGAACAGGGCCTGGAAGATGGGCCTACTGGAGGGGGCGAGGTACGCGATCACCGGTGGGGAGGCCGACTGGAGCAGCACCGGTCCCTTGACGACGAACTCCGTCTTCCTGGTGTCGGTGTTGCCGTCCGGGTCGGTGGCCGTCACCTGGACCGGGTAGAGGCCCCGGGTCGTGGGCGCACCACTGATCAGGCCGTTCACATCGATCGACATGCCGTCCGGAAGACCGGTGGCGCTGAAGGTCAGCGGCTGGCCCTGCGGCTCCCGGGCGAGGACCTGGACCCGGACCTCCGCCCCGGCCCGCGGCACCGCCACGAAGGACGGCAGCGGGGTGATCGCCGGTGCGGCGTTCGGGACCTGCGCGGCGTCCACGCCGACCGCCAGCCAGGCGGCGTCGACCGTGTTCCGCTCGATGCTCTCCGCGCCGTGCAGGTCGGCGGCGGCGCGCAGGGTCGCCTCCCGGGCACCCGCGAAGTTGGTGGTCGAGACCATGTAGACGGTGACCGCGCGATACCAGATCTGTGCGGCCTTGTCGTTGCCGATGCCGGTGACCGGGCCGGCGTCGCCGCACGGGGTGCTCTGGCCCCACGGTGAGGTGCCGCTGCCCACGGCCAGGTTGTAGAAGAACTTGTTGCCGATCCCGGACGAGTGGTGCACGTCCAGGTCCTTGGCGGTCGGTGTCCAGCAGGAGACCGACTTGCCGTCCAGGCTCGGTTCGTCCATCCGGCGCAGGGCCGGCTGGCGGGTCAGCGTCTTCTCGCCGACCAGGTAGTCGGGGGCGTCGGCCGGGTTGTTCGCGGCGAACTCGACGAGCGTGCCGAAGATGTCGGCGTGGGACTCGCTCAGACCCCCGGACTCGCCGGAGTAGATCAGGTTGGCGGTGTGCCGGTCCAGGGCGTGCGCCATCTCGTGCCCGACCACGTCGAGACTGGTGAACGGGGCGCCGGTGGCCAGGCCGTCTCCGAACATCAGACAGTTGCAGGAGGGACGGTACCCGGCGTTCGCCTCGTTCACGGAGCGGTGGACGTACGCGATCAGGCCCTTGCCGTCGCCCGCCACGCCCGCGCGGCCGAACGTGTCCCGCAGGTAGTCCCAGGTCTTTCCGAGACCGTAGAGCACGTCGACGCCTGCGGTGGCGCGGTCGGTGCGGGTGCCGTCGCCCCACACGTTGTCCGCGTCGCTGAACTCGTCGTACGTCCCGATGTCGAGGTAGTAGTGCTGGTTCTTCGCATCGCGGATGGTGGTGTCACCGTGATCCGGATCGATCAGCGTGTAGGTGCCGTCCGCCCGGCGGCTGGTGTTCAGCTCGACCTTGCCGACCTGCTGTCCGTGGCCGGTGCCCTTCTCGGCGGTGTGCACGGTGTCGTAGGCGAGGCGGACCTTCCCGGTGGTCGCGTCGACGATCACGACTTTCGCGTGTCCGGTGACCTCCCAGGCGAGAGCCGGTCTGCCGTCGAGGGCGTCGACGACTTTGCGGGCCTGGGTTCGGCCGGTCAGTCCGGCTGTCTCGATCGCTTCGGCGCGGCTGACCTTCGTGGTGGCCGGGATGTCGATGGCCTGGTCCTGGGCCACGGTGGCGCTGCGGAAGGAGCCGTCGGCGGTGGAGTGGACGACGAAGTCGCCGCCCAGCACGGGCAGACCTTCGTGGGTCCGCTGGAAGCGGACGTGCTGTTCACCGCCGTCGTCGACGACGGCGTCCACGGCCTGGTACTTCTCGCCCGGCGCCGATTTGACGACCCTGCCGTTGCGGCGGACCTCGGTACGCGCCGCGTCGACCGCCGCGGCGCGGGTCGCCCGTGGTTTCGGCGTCGCCGGGGTCGCCGAAACGGTCGTGCCGGGAGCCGGCGGTGGCGCCGGCTCCCGGGTGGCTGCGGCGAGTCGCTGTGCCGACTCCACTGTGGGTTCCTGCTCGGTGATCGCGCAGCCGCTGCCGGTCAGAGCCAGCGTTGCGGTGACTGCGATCAGGGCACGGCGATGCCGTACGACCATATCCATCTTCCCCCGTCGATTGAAGACGGTGGAACGATAGCGGATCGACGTCGATTCAGGTGACTTTGATCTTCACCGATGCGCTTGTGCTTGTGGTGTTGTAACTGCCGCCGCTGATGACGGTGCGCAGGTGCCAGGTGCCGCGTTTGAAAGCGCGGGAGAAGGTGTACGCCCCGGTGGCGGTCGTCCTGGTGCTGGTGATGGTGATCCAGCGGGTGCCCTTCCGGTATTGCAGGGTGACGTTGACGCCACCACGGGCCGGTTTGGCCGTACCCGAGACGTTGATCTTCTTGTTGGCCTTGGGTTTCGTCGTGCTCGCCTTGGCGGTGATCGTGTAGCGGACCGAGATCCAGGCGTGGGCGGAGGTGGCGGGCCACAGGCCGGCCGAGCCGGTGTAGCGGGCGCGGATGGCGCTGGTGGTGGCGGATTTCGCGGTGGCTCGCCAGACGCCCTTGCTGTCGGTCCTGACCGTGGCGAACCGGCTCCAGGTCGTCTTTCCGGCGGGCCGGTGCTCGACGATGACGGTGGCACCGGCGACCGGGGTGGTGTTGTCACGCAGCACCCGGCCGCTGACGGTGGACGCCTGGCCGTAGGTGATCGCCGCCGGCGACGCGGACAGCGGCAGGCCGGTGGGAGCGAGAGTGATCGTCTGTTCCGGACCGTCACCCGACTTGCTGGTCGCCCGCACGCCGACCGTGTAGGCGCGGCGGGAATCCAGGCCGGTCAGCGTGAGCGACCGGGCGTCCTCGCCGACCCTCGTCTCGGCACCCGGCGAGACCCGCACGACGTAGCCTTCGGGCAGCAGTTTCCCGATTCCCGGGGTCGGCCGGTCCCACGTCACCAGGGCGGTGCCGTTGCCGCCGGTCACCTGGACCCCGATCGGTGCGCTGGGCGTCTTGGCCGGCCGGACCTCCCACGGGATCGATACGGTCACCTGGTCACCGTCGGCGTCGGTGCCGGTCACCACAGCGGTTCCCGAACCCGGAGTACGGACGACGCCGGAGACCTCGGCGATGAAAGTGCCCTGGGCCTGGGAGCGGATGCGCGCGTTGAAGCCGTCGGGCGCACCGGTGACGGACGCCTTGAACGAGTTGGTGGGATCGACCTGCCAATCGGGGGCGTCGGTGAAGGTCACGTGGTAGATGCCCACCGTGGTGATGGCGCCCATCTGCATGATCATGTCCGCCGGTGCCGAATCCACCAGCGGCGGCCCCTTGACCACCCACCGCATCGACGATTCGGTGCTGTTGCCGTCCGGATCGGTCGCGGTGACCGAACTCCGGTACTCGCCCCTCGTCGTGGGTGCGCCGGAGATGAGACCGGCCGGGGTGATGGAGACGCCGGGCGGCAGGCCGGTGGCGCTGAAGGTCACCTCCTGACGCTGCGGGTCCCGGGCGGTCAGCTGGTAGCTGACGGTCTCCCCGGCCCGCGGGGTCGGCACGGAGTCCGGGATCGGCCCGAACTCGGGGGTGCCCCAGCCCGGCTGCGACCCGTCCACGCCGACCGCCCGCCAGGCGGCGTCGACCGCGCTCCACTCGACGCTGTCCTGGCCGTGGAGATCCGTGGCGGCCAGCAGCGTGCCCACGCGTGCACCGGCGTAATCGGTGTTCGAGACCATGTAGAGGGTGAGCGCCCGGTACCAGATCTGCGCCGCTTTGTCGTTGCCGATGCCGGTGACCGGGCCGGCGTCGCCGCACGGGGTGCTCTGGCCCCACGGTGAGGTGCCGCTGCCCACGGCCAGGTTGTAGAAGAACTTGTTGCCGATCCCGGACGAGTGGTGCACGTCCAGGTCCTTGGCGGTCGGTGTCCAGCAGGAGACCGACTTGCCGTCCAGGCTCGGTTCGTCCATCCGGCGCAGGGCCGGCTCCCGGGTACGGGTCTGCTCACCGGCCAGGTAGTCCGGCGGGTCGACCGGGTTGTTCGCGTAGAACTCGACGAGCGTGCCGAAGATGTCGCTGGTGGCCTCGTTGAGCGCGCCGGACTCGCCACGGTAGACCAGGTTGGCGGTGTGGTCGGTGAGACCGTGTGCCATCTCGTGCGCCACGACGTCGAGGGCGGTGAACGGCGCACCGGTCGCCCGTCCGTCCCCGAAGGTCATGCAGGCGCACGACGTGCCGAACCACGCGGCGTTGGCCTGGTCGGTGGAGTGGTGGACGTACGCGGTGACGCCCTTGCCGTCGTCGCCGATGCCCCGGCGGCCGAAGGTGTCCTTCAGATAGTCCCAGGTCTGGGCCATGCCGTAGAGGGCGTCGACGGCGGCGGTCGCGCGGTCGGCGCGGGTGCCGTCACCCCAGGCGTTGTCGCTGTCGCTGAACTCGGCGTACTTCCCGATGCCGGAGTAGTAGTAGTCGTTCAGGGCGTCGCGGACGGTGTTGCCACCGCGTTCGGTGTCGACCAGCGCATACGTGCCGTCCGCCCGGCGGGTGGTGTTCAGCTCGACCTCGCCGGCGTGAAGCCCGTGGCCGGTGCCCTTCTCGGCGGTGTGCACGGTGTCGTAGGCGAGGCGGACCCTCCCGGTGGTCGCGTCGACGATCACGACTTTCGCGTGGCCGGTGACCTCCCAGGCGAGAGCCGGTCTGCCGTCGAGGGCGTCGACGACTTTGCGGGTTTCGGTCCTGCCGGTCAGTCCGGCTGTCTCGATCGCGTCGGCGCGGCTGATCTTCGTGGTGGCCGGGATGTCGATGGCCTGGTCCTGGGCCACGGTGGCGCTGCGGAAGGAGCCGTCGGCGGTGGAGTGGACGACGAAGTCGCCGCCGAGGACGGGCAGACCTTCGTGGGTGCGCTGGAAGCGGACGTGCTGTTCACCGCCGTCGTCGACGACGGCGTCCACGGCCTGGTACTTCTCGCCCGGCGCGGACTTGACGGCCTTGCCGTTGCGGCGGATCTCGGATTTCGCCGCACCGATGGCCGCGGTCGGCGCGATCTTGGGAGCGGCTGGAGGCGCCGCCTTCACCGGGGGCGTCGCACCTTCCCGAGGCGTCGTGCTGCCCAGTGGCGTCGCGCTCTCCCGAGGCGCCGCCGGGGCACTGCCGCAACCGGCCAGGGCCAGCGTTGCGGTGAGCGCTATCAGCGCTCCGTGGTGCCGTGCTGCCATTCCATTTTCCCCCGTCGATCAAAGACGGGGGGACGATACCGGATCGACGCTATCGATGCATGTCCGTTTATTCCGGATCGAGAACGGCGAGCAGTTCGCCGGTGTCCACTTCGGCCCCGGGTTGGACCGGCACCGACGAGACGACCCCGGCGGACGGCGCGTGCACCGGATGTTCCAGCTTCATCGCCTCCAGCGTGAGCAGCAGCTCACCGGCCCGGACCCGCTGGCCGGGCACGACCAGGATCCGGCGCACCGCACCCGGCAGCGGCGCGATCAGCGAGCTCTCCACCGCCTCCGGGGCGGGCAGCGGGAAACGGGAGATCTGCCGGAGCGCGACCGACCCTTCCGGGCTGTCCACATACGAGACGTCGCCGACCCGGTGAACGTGCACGGCCATCCGGATGCCCTGCACGTTGAGGACGACCCGGTCGCTGTCGGCCGACACCACGACCACCGCCGGGTGCTCGCCGGCGACCGGGGCCTGCCCCAGCCCGGCCAGATCCAGCTCCTCCGGGTCGACCGCCCGGACCCACCAGCCGGCCAGGTCACCGCGGCGGTTCATCCGGTAGCCGACCTCGACCGGGCCGGTCGGGCCGTCGTACACCGCGGTCTGTGAACCCGAGGGGACGTTGCGCCAGCCGGACGGCAGCGAGTTGAGCACCGGAGCGGCGGCTCGCCGCGCCGCGGCGCCGGCGAGGGCGGCGGCCAGGCAGGAGAGGCGCACGGCGTCGACCGAGGAGAGCAGCGGCGCGAACACCTCCGGGTGGCGGTCCAGGAACCCGGTGTCCAGGTCACCGGCGCGGAAGGCGTGGTGCCGCAACACCCGGACCAGCAGGTCGCGGTTGGAGACGACCCCGTGCAGATGGGTACGGGCCAGCGCCGACGCGATCATCCGGGCGGCCTCCTGCCGGCTCGGTGCCCAGGCCACCAGCTTCGCCAGCATCGGGTCGTGGTGCATGCCGATCACCGACCCGTCCGCGACCCCGGCGTCGAGGCGGAGGCCGGGCTGGGCGAGCGGGCGGAACCAGCCGGCGATGTCCGGCACGGCGAACCGGTGCAGGGTGCCGGTCGCGGGCAGCCACGCGTACGCCGGGTCCTCGGCGCAGATCCGCACCTCGATGGCGTGGCCGCGGATCGGCGGTGGCCCCGGCATCGGCACGGTGCCGCCCTCGGCCACCAGCAGTTGGAGGCGGACCAGGTCGTAGCCGGAGACGCACTCGGTGACCGCGTGGTCGGCCTGGAGGGTCGGGGTGAGCTCCAGGAACCAGAAGTCGCCCTGCGCGTCCAGCAGGAACTCGACCGCGCCCGACCCGACGTAACCCAGCGCCCGGACCGCGATGATCGCCGCGCGGCACAGGTCCTCACGCAGGGCCGCGTCGACCGCCGGGGACGGGGTCTCCTCGATGATCTTCTGGTAACGCCGCTGGACCGAGCACTCCCGCTCACCGAACGGCACGACCGCCCCCTGGGCGTCGGCCAGGATCGGGACCTCGATGTGGCGGGCGTTGCCGACGTACGGCTCGCAGAACACCTCCCCGCCGACCTCGCGGCGGGTGGAGGCGATCGCCTCGGCCAGCGTGCTCGCGTCCCGGACCACCCGGATGCCGTGGCCACCGGTACCGGCCGCCGGCTTGATCAGCACCGGGAAACCGGGCACCTGGTCCGGGGCGGTGAAGGTCGGCAGCACCGGCACCTGGGCCTCGGCCACCAGTTTCTTCGTCTCGATCTTGTCGGCCAGAGTGCGCAACGTGGCCGGCGGCGGCCCGACCCAGATCATCCCGGCCTCGACCACCGCGCTCGCGAAGTCGGGGTCCTCGGCGAGGATGCCGATCCCCGGGTGCACGGCGTTGGCCCCGGCCCGCTGGGCGGCCGCGATCAGTGCCTCGGTCTGCAGGTAGGTCGCCGACGGCGTGTTGCCCGGCAGATGTACCGCGTAGTCCGCCTCGATGACGTGCGGCGCGTCGGCGTCGACGTCGGAGTAGACGGCCACCGTCTCGATGCCGACCAGCCTGCACGTGGCGAACACCCGGCGGGCGACCTCTCCCCGGTCGGCCACCAGAAGTCGTCGGATCACTGGTCTACCTTTCAAGATCGGAACACGCCGACGTGACCGGCACCCACCACGGCCGCGCTGTGCACCGCGGAGAGACAGAGGCCGAGGACGGTACGGGTGTCGCGTGGATCGATGACGCCGTCATCGGCTCGACTCCTGTCGGCCGACGGCCAGCTGAACCGGAACCGTGGCTCATCGGTGCGCTCGCCGGTCACGTCACCGACGGTGAGGACCAGGTGCGGAACGGTCGATCGGGCTATCGCGTGCGCCATCGGGGCGTCGTACCGGGTGTCCTGCTCCTCCTCGCCGGATGTCCCGACGTGCCGCAGGAACAGCACCGGGGTGGCCGTGGTGTTCGCCAGGTGCAGGAAGTGGACGACCTTCTGCGCCTCGGCCGCCGAACACGACCGGACCGGGCTCGCCAGCACCCCCAGCGGGTATCCGTGCAGCTCACCCCACCCGGCCACCATCGCGGCGCCGTGACCCGGCTTGAACTCGTCGAAGTCGCTGTCGTCGAGAACCCGCGCGAACACCTCGCGCGGCTCGAACGTGGCCGGCTCGGCGGCCGCCAGCGTGAGCAGGCCCTCCGGATCGTGCCGGGGCGGGAGGGGACGCCGGGTCCGCGGTGCCGGGCCGAGCTTGCGCCAGTTGAGCCGGCGGACGCACTGCCGGGCCAGGCGGAGCCCGTCCCGTTCGTCCTCGGCGAGCTGGTCGGCCGGCCCGGTCGGACCGGCCGGCACCACCGGGGTGGCGCGCACGTCGACACCCGCGTGACCGTTTATCGGCTGCGGGTGGATCGTCAGCACCTTCGCGTGCCCGCGTACCCGGATCGTGTAGTCGGAGAGCGCCGGCAGGTAGGCGGCGTCGCCGGTGGTGGCGCCGAAGACCACGCAGATCGACGGGACCAGGTCCGGCGGGAACAGGCCGCCCGCCGAGCCGCTGTCACCGGCCGACTCGACCAGATTGATCAGGGGCAGCCGGTTCGTCGTGGCGATCGCGGTCGCGCGCCGGATCTTCTCGGCCGTGTACGGGTTGACCGCGCCCTCGTCCACGGTCGGATCGTTCGCGACCACGACGCACTCGACGCCCTCGATCACTCCGACCCCGGTGACCACGCTGGCACCGACGGGGAACTCCGAGCCCCACGCCGCGACCGGGCACAGCTCCAGGAACGGGCTGTCCTGGTCGAGCAGCATCTCGATACGTTCCCGGGGCAGCAGCTTGCCACGTGCGTGATGCCGGGTGACGTACTTCTCGCCGCCCCCGGCCCGGGCCTCGTCGAGAGCGGACTCCAGCGCGGCGAGGCGTTCCAGGGTGGTCCCGCGCCCCTCCAGATAGGCGGGGTCACGCGGGTCCAGCGTGGTGTCGAGCACGGTCATCTCGCCACACCCCTGCCTGCCTTCAATGCCGCGCCCTCTCCTGTCCGTACCGATGCCTCTCGGCCACCTCCGTAACGAGTGGCCGAGGTGATGCGACACGGACAGGTGGAACAGCACGACTAAGGGGCTGTCCGGTTAAGAACAGCCCCTTATCAGGCGGTGGTCAGACGCGGGCGCGGCGCGCGAGGCGCTCCGGGTCCAGGATGATCACGCTCTTGCCGTCGAGGCGGAGCCAGGCACGCGACGCGAAGTCGGCGAGCGCCTTGTTGACCGTCTCCCGGGAGGCGCCGACCAGCTGGGCCAGCTCCTCCTGGGTGAGGTCGTGGGTCACCCGCAGGACACCGCCGTCACGGGTGCCGAAGCGGCCCGCCATCTGCAACAGGTTCTTCGCGACGCGACCGGGCACGTCGGTGAAGATCAGGTCGGCGAGCGCGTCGTTGGTGCGGCGCAGCCGGCGGGCCAGGACGCGGAGCAGCTGCTCGGCGATCTCCGGCCGGTTGTTCAGCCACGGGCGCAGCGACGACTTCTTCAACCGGGCCAGGCGGCTGTCGGTCACCGCGGTGGCGGTGGCCGTACGCGGCCCGGGGTCGAAGAGGGAAAGCTCGCCGAGCATGTCGGAGGGCCCCATGATGGAAACGAGGTTCTGCCGGCCGTCAGCGGCTCGGCGACCGAGCTTGATCTTGCCGGACAGAACGATATACAGGCTGTCGCCGGCCTCGCCCTCGTTGAAGACCACGTCGCCCTTGCGGACTTCGATCGTGTCCATCTCCTTGGCGAGCGCCTCAGCGGCTTCCGGGTCTACACCCTGAAAGATTCCGCTCCGGGCCAGTACCTCATCCATCGCCGCACCTTTCGAAAACGCGCAACGTCTGCGCTCGATCAGTCTAGGCGCACGCGGGCGGGAAACGGGCGGCCACCCCTTGATCCAGATACTGGACGGTAACCGGAAATGCCCTGACCGCGGTCACAAATCAGCGGTCCGGGCATATCAGGACAGGCCTTTCGTCTGTCGATACCGCTTGCGAGACGACGGTATCGTCCGCATCGATGAATTCGTACTCCCGGTCCCGCCGGCGAAGTCGGCCCCTTCTGGCGGCCACTATCGCTACGTTCGTCCTATCCGGTGGCGCTTTGGGGGGATGTGGCCTCGGCGGCGGCGGTGACTCCGACCCGGTCTGGAAATCGCCGGCCGCCTCGGCGCCGGCCGCCGGCGTCAGCGGGAAACCGGTCGAGGAGTCCGCGCAGGTCGAGTCGATCAGTCTCTCGGCGACCGGCGACATCATCATGGGCGATGCGCCCGGCAAGCTTCCGGCCAACGACGGCGAGGGTTTCTTCGACTCGGTGACCGAGGCGCTGAAATCCGACCTCGTCATGGGCAACCTGGAGCAGCCGCTCACCGGCGACACCGGCACCTCCAAGTGCGGCACGCCGAAACGGCCCAACTGCTTCGCCTTCCGGTCGCCGCCGGCCTACGCCGAGCACCTCAAGGAGGCCGGTTTCCAGCTGCTCAACACGGCGAACAACCACTCCAAGGACTACGGGGCGCAGGGCTACCGCAACACCGTGGAGGCGCTGGAGGCCGCCGGCCTGGAACACACCGGGGCCGAGGACCAGATCACCGTGGTCGAGGTCAAGGGCGTCAAGGTCGCGGTGGTCGGCTTCTCGCCGTACGCCGGCGCCAACGATCTGAACGACCTGGACGCCGCCGCGTCGGTGATCGGCAAGGCGAAGGACCAGGCGGATCTCGTGGTCGTGCAGGTGCACATGGGCGCCGAGGGTTCCGACCGGACGCACGTGAAACCGGGCAGCGAGCTGTACTTCGGCGAGAACCGGGGCGACCCGATCAAGTTCAGCCACACCGTGATCGACGCGGGGGCCGACCTGGTCGTCGGGCACGGGCCGCACGTGCTCCGGGGCATGGAGTTCTACAAGGGCAAGCTGATCGCGTACAGCCTCGGGAACTTCGCCGGCGGTGGACGGACCCTGTCCCGCAACGGCGTCCTCAAATACTCCGGCGTGCTGCACGTGTCGCTCACCAGGGAGGGTGAGTACGTGGACGGGAAGTTCGTCTCCACCTACCTGAACGACGCCGGCGTGCCGACCCGCGACAAGGCCGACGACCGCGGGCGGAAGATGGTCGCCGAGCTGTCCGAGGCCGACTTCGCCGAGACCGCGGCCGTCATCGGGACCGACGGCAGCATCAAGCCGTCGGCCTGACCGGCCGACGTACTCTTTACCGGTGACCCGACCCCGCGCCGCGACGCTCGCGCCCCAGCGCCTCGCGGGCGAGACGGAGCTGGGCCGCAAGCGCCGGGCCCGCAAGATGGCCCGCGTGCTCGCCGAGACCCATCCGGACGCGCACTGCGAGCTGGACTTCAGCAACCCGCTGGAGCTGGCCGTCGCGACGATCCTGTCCGCGCAGACCACCGACGTCCGGGTCAATCAGGTCACCCCGGAGCTGTTCCGGCTCTACCGGACGGCTGCCGACTACGCCGCCGCCGATCGTGCCGAGATGGAGGCGCTGCTCCGGCCCACCGGCTTTTTCCGCGCCAAGACCAACTCGCTGATCGGGCTCGGTCAGGCGCTGCTGGAACGGCACCGGGGCGAGATCCCGCGCAAGCTGGATCAGCTGGTCAAACTGCCCGGCATCGGGCGCAAGACGGCGAACGTGGTGCTCGGCAACGCGTTCGGAGTCCCCGGCATCACCGTCGACACCCACTTCAGGCGGCTCACCAACCGCTTCGGCTGGGTCGACGAGCAGGACGAGGTGAAGATCGAGTTCGCGGTCGCCGGCATGATCGAGAAACGCGACTGGACGATGCTGTCGCACCGGGTGATCTTCCACGGGCGGCGGGTCTGCCACGCGCGGACACCCGCCTGTGGGGCCTGCACGCTGGCGAGCATGTGCCCGTCGTACGGGACCGGCCCGACCGAGGCCGTGCCGGCGGCGAAACTGCTCAAGGGCCCGCGGGCACGCGACCTGGCGGTCGCGGCCGGCGTCGATCCCGGCCTGGTCCCGGCCGCCGCCGTCGCGGCCCCGGAGGAACCGTGAGGCGGCTCCTTCCCGCGCTGACCGCCGCGATGCTGCTCGCCGGCTGCGCGGACGCCGTGGAGGAGCCGGAGATACCGTCGCCGTTCGCGGCATGTGACGGCCTCACCGGCGGGTCCGGATCCGAGATACCGGATGTCACGCTGCCCTGCTTCACCGGCGGTGCCGAGATACGACTCCCCGACCTGCGCGGCCCCGCGGTGATCAACGTCTGGGGCTCGTGGTGCGGCCCGTGCCGCGAGGAGCTTCCGGTCATGCAGGGGCTCGCCGACCGGGCCGACGGCCGGTTCGCCGTCATCGGCGTCGACACCCACGACGACCGGTCCAAGGCCGCCGCATTCGCCACCGACCGGAGTGTCACCTTTCCGACTCTCTTCGATCCGGAGCAGCGGTTCATCGGCGCCCTCGGCGTCACCATGCTGCCCGCCACCGTCTTCATCAAGGCCGACGGGGGGATGTACGTGCATCGCAACGCCATGGACGTCGACCAGTTGATCGACCAGGTCAGGAAACAGTTCGGCGTTACGGTGGCCCGATGAGCCGGGGTGAGGTGCTGGGGCGACCGGACGGTCTGCCCGACTGGTTCGAGCCGCTGCTCACCAGGATCGGCGAGTGCCGTACCGAGGATTTCACCGCGCTGCGGCGGCCGACCGGCGCCGGTGGCCGGTCCAGCGCCGTCCTGGTCCTGATCGGTCAGGACGAGGAGCATCCCGACCGCCCTGACCTGCTGATCCTTCAGCGGGCGGCGACCATGCGCAACCACGCCGGGCAGCCCGCCTTCCCGGGCGGCGCCACCGACCCGGAGGACGCCGACGCCCCGGCCACCGCGCTGCGCGAGGCACAGGAGGAGGTCGGTCTCGACCCCACCTCCGCCGAGGTCCTGGCGCTCCTGCCGGAACTGTGGATCCCGGTCAGCGGCTTCGTGGTGAGCCCGGTTCTCGCCTGGTGGCGAAAGCCACATCCGGTGCATCCGTTGCAGCCGGCCGAGGTCGCTCACGTCGACAGGTTGCCGATCAGTGAACTCACCGACCCTGCGAACCGTATTCGGGTGCGACATCCGAGCGGTTGGATCGGGCCCGCGTTCCAGGTCCGGGGGCTGCTCGTCTGGGGTTTCACGGCTGGGGTGATCGCTGCGTTGCTGGACATGGCCGGTTGGGCGCTCCCCTGGGAGCCGGGCCGCATCGTCGAACTGCCGGACGCCACCGCCCCCGTTCCGGCCGCCCGCGGCGGTGCGCCGGATGAGGTGGTGCCGTGAGTTGGCTCCCGACTTCTACGCTGAGTGAGTGCCCGTGGTCGATATCTTCCTGATCGTGGTCATGGTGCTGTTCGCGATCAGCGGATACCGCCAGGGCTTCGTCATCGGCGCGCTGTCGCTCGGTGGCTTCTTCAGCGGTGTTCTCATCGGTCTGCAACTCGGTCCGCTGCTGGCCCGCCAGTTCGACAACGGCACCGTGCGGCTGGTCGTCGCGCTCGGCGTCATCCTCATCCTCGCGGTCCTCGGCCAGACCCTGGCCGGCTGGCTCGGCACCAACCTGCGGCAGGTCATCCAGAGCAAGCCGGTGCAGTATCTCGACGACGCGGGCGGCGCGCTCGTCTCGGTGATCGCGGTCCTCTTCGCGGCCTGGCTGGTCGCCGTCCCGTTCGGCTCGACGCCGTTCCCGGGGATCAACGCGGCGGTCCGGGACAGCGCGATCCTCGGTGGAGTGACCGAGCTCGTCCCCGAGGAGGTGCGGGCCCTCTCCTCCGGGCTGCGCGACACCCTCGACACCAACGGCTTCCCCGACGTCTTCGGCGGTCTCGCCCGTACCCAGGCCCGCGAGGTCGCCGCCCCCGACCCGGCGCTCGCCGGTTCCAAGGTGGTCAAGGACTCGAAGAGCTCGGTGCTGAAGATCCTCGGCTCGGCGCCGAGTTGCTCCCGCCGCATCGAGGGCACCGGATTCGTCTACGCGAACGAACGTGTCATGACCAATGCGCACGTGGTCGCCGGCACCCGCGAGGTCGTCGTGGAGAGCGGCGGCCGCCAGATCGAGGGCAAGGTCGTCGTCTACGACCCCAAACGTGACCTGGCCGTCCTCTACGTGCCCGGCCTCAAGGCCCCGGTGATGAATTTCGTCCGCAAGGAGGCCGCGACCGGCGCCAGCGCCATCGTCCTCGGTTACCCGCAGGACGGGCCCTACAACGCGCAGTCCGCCCGGATCCGCGACGTCGGCGACATCACCGGCCCGGACATCTACGAGTCCAGCGACGTGACCCGCGACATCTACACGATCAAGTCGCTGGTCCGCAGTGGCAACTCGGGCGGCCCGCTGATCGACCCGAACGGCAACGTCCTCGGCGTCATCTTCGCGGCGGCGGCCGACGACAAGAACGTCGGCTTCGCCCTCACCGCGGACGAGGCCGCGCCGGTCGCCCAGAACGGCCGGGTCAACACCCGCGAGGTCCGCACCGGCGAGTGCGCCTGAGCCTTCACCGCCCGTCCCGCGCATGATTCAACCCATACCCATTCTGTACGGTCCACACCTCCCCGACCGCAGCTGATCCTTCCGTGGCGGCCACGCGACCGGAGCGGCCCGGCACGGCCCGAACGCGACTTCCGGGCTGAGGCGGCACCTCGCGACCGTCCACGTGCCCCGGTGGCGGTCAGTTCCCGGTGGCGGTCAGTTAGTCGTGGCCGCGAAGCGGCGGATGGTGATCGCGGCGGCGATTGCCGACACCAGGAACAGGGCGATCGCTATCCAGCGGGCCACCGGCGAACCGGCCGGCTCGGGATCCGCCGGCGCGGCCCACCCGCCGGTGTTGCCGCCCGGAACCGCGGGAGCGGTGCCGGTCGGCTCGACACTCTCCTGCGGCGCCGACTGGGCCTGGCCGGACGCCGGCGCACTGCCGAACCGGGCCACCCCCGGCGACGGTGTGTTGTCGAGCGGGTTGCCGGTGACATACGGAACGTCGGCGGTGAGCGCCTTGACCGGGTCGATGACGCCGAACCCGAACTCGGCGTCCCGCCCGGGAGCGCCCCGGTCCGACGCGGTCCGGATGATCCGGTTGACCACCTCGGGCGCCGACATGTCCGGCCAGCGGGACCGGATCAGTGCCGCCGTCGCGGCCACCATCGGCGAGGCGAAACTGGTGCCCTGCACCTTCCAGTAGCCGCGCGGACGGGCCCCGACCAGGTCGGTCGCGGGCGCCGTCACCACGGTCTCCTTGCCGCGGATCGAACCCGCCCAGAGGCCTTCACCGTCGCGTTCGGTACCGCCGACGGCGATCACCCCCGGTTCGCGAGCCGGATACCACACCCCGTAGTTGGACGTCTTCGCCGTGCTCGTGCCGGTGGCGTTGCCGGTGCAGGCGATCACCACGACGTCCTTGGCGAACGCGTAGTCGATGGCGGCGGCGAGAGTGGGACTGGAGCCGCTGCCACCGAGCGACAGGTTGATCACCTTGGCGCCGTTGTCGACCGCCCAGCGCACGCCCTTGGCCACGATCAGGGCGTCGTCGTAACGATTGTCCTCATCCAGCACCCGGACCGGCAGGATCCGGGCTTTCGGGGCGATGCCCACGACACCGGCCTGATCGTCGTTGCGGCCCGCGATGATCGCCGACACCGTGGTGCCGTGACCGACCGGGTCGCTCTCCCCGCCGGTCTTGCTGTCGACCAGGTCGACGCCGGGCAGCACCTGCCCCTCCAGATCGACGTGATGGGCGTCGACACCGGAGTCGATGACGGCGACCGTGACACCGGCACCGTCCGAATAGGTCCACGCCTCGCGCAGTCGGAGAGCGTCCAGATGCCACTGGTCGGACCGGACGTTGTCACCGTTGAGAATCGGCTCGGCCAGCGATGGGGAAGCCGTCAGCGGCGCCGCACCCGCGCCGGCCGGCACGCCGAAGGCGATGAGGCCGGCCAGCGCGGCCGCCCCGAGACGCTGTCCGCCGCGGCTCAGTGCCGCGGGCCGCCGGAGGGTGCCACCCCACGCGGCCGGTCCGGCCGGTTTTCGATGCTCACTGGTCACGGGTCGGCGTCGCCATTCTCCAGACGGGTCGGTCGTGGCTTCGGTCAATCGCAGCGGGGTCGGTGGATCGCATCGTCAGTCGATGGAGGGAGATTACTCCCTCGTACCGGCGTGTCGCTGCGGTCCGTCCCGCTCAATCGCACGGGGTGTCTGTTCATTTACCCGGATCACGGAACGGCGGGACGTGGGCGACCTGGATCAGCCGCGTCCCCTCACGTCGCGTGATGAGGCGACCACGGCCAGGTGGCAGGGGGAACGGCTTGACGTTGCCGATGAGCGCGCCCTCCTCCGGCGACCCGGACATCACCAGGCCGGGCGCCGACAGCTCCCGGAGCCGCTGGATGACCGGTTCGTAGAGCGCCCGCCCCGCCCCGCCGGACCGTCGGGTCAGCACCAGGTGCAGTCCGATGTCCCGGGCCTGGGGTAGATACTCCACCAGGGGCGTCAGCGGGTTCGTCGGGCCGGACACGACCAGGTCGTAGTCGTCGACCAGGACGAACAGCTCCGGCCCGGTCCACCACGAGCGTTCCCGCAGCTCGCGGGCGGTCACGTCGGGCCCGGGCAGGCGCCGCTGCATGTAACCGGCGGCGGACAGGATCAGATCCTGGGTCTGCTGGGCCTGCATGCCGTACCCGATGCGGTGCTCGGACTCGGGCAGGTCCATCAGGCTGCGGCGGTAGTCGACCAGGATGATCCGGCACTCCTCCGGCCGGAACCGCCGGGTCAGCGTCGTCGCGATCGACCGCAGGAACGACGTCTTGCCCGACTCGGCGTCGCCGAACAGCAGGAAGTGCGGGTCGGACGCGAAGTCGATCTCGACCGGTTGCAGGTCGGCCTCGGCGATGCCGATCGGGATCCGCAGGCCGCTGCCCCGGTCCACGTCCAGTGACGTGTACGGCACCGCCGCCGGCAACAGGCGCACCCGCGGAGCGGGCCGCCCCTCCCAGGCCGCCGCGATCGACTTGACGAGCGCCGAGGTGTCACCGATCGAGCTGACCTCCGGCCGGACCGTGAGCAGGTGCAGCCCCTTGGCCCGGTCGGCCGGGTGCGGGATCATGCCGCGGCCGGGCGCCGCGTCCGGCACCGACTCGGCCGCGCGCCGGGCGATGATCGAGTCCGACGGGTCACCGAGCCGGAGCTCCAGCCGGGATCCGAAGAGGTCCCGCACGGCGGGCCGGAAGTCCATCCAGCGTGAGGTCGCGGCCACCAGGTGGATGCCGTACGACAGGCCGCGGGTGGCCAGGTCGGTGAGGACCGGCTCCAGCTCGTCGAAGTCCTTGCGGACCGTGCTCCAGCCGTCGACCACCAGGAACACGTCGCCGAACGGATCGTTGCCGCCGCCCGCACGCCGGCTGCGGTAGGCCGCCATCGACTCGACCCCCAGCTCGGCGAACCGGGCCTCCCGCTCGGCGAGCAGGGTCACCATCTCGCCGACCGTACGCCGGACACCCTCCGCATCGAGCCGCGCGAACACCCCGCCCACGTGCGGCAGATCGCGCAGCGTCCCGAGACCGCCACCACCGAAGTCCATGCAGTAGACCTGCACCTCGGTCGGAGTGTGGGTGAGCGCCAGCCCGCACACCAGGGTCCGCAGCGCCGTCGACTTGCCGCTCTGTGTGCCACCGACCACGGCGACGTGCCCGGCCGCACCGGCCAGCTGCAGCCACATCACGTCGCGGACCTGCTCCCGCGGCTTGTCGATGACCGCGATCGGGACCTGAAGCCGGTTGTGCAACGCCGGGTTGGTGAAGGTCAGCCCGCGGCCCGGCGTGACACCGACCGGGCCGAGCAGCTCGTCGAGGACCGCGGACTCGTCCAGCGGCGGCAACCACACCTGGTGCGCCGGCGGCCCCTGCCCGACCATCCGCTCGATCATCACGTCGGCCAGTTTCGGCCCGTCCTCGTCGGCCGCCCGCACCGGTTTCGGCGCGGCCACCGGAGCCGCCACGTGCTGGGTGGTCCACGGCAGCACCTGGACCCCGCCCTGATCGGCGCGCCCACCGGAGCGGCCGGTCCGGCGCACCGGGCCACCCACGTAGGCGGCCTTGAACCGGATCAGCGGCTCGGTGCCGAACTTCATGTAGCCGTTACCGGGGGAGCGGGGCAGCTCATACGCGTCCGGCACACCGAGCACCGCCCGGGACTCCAGCGCCGAGAACGTCCGCAGGCCGATCCGGTACGACAGGTGCGTGTCCAGACCGCGCAGCCGGCCGTCCTCCAGCCGCTGACTGGCCAGCAGCAGGTGCACGCCGAGCGACCGGCCGAGCCGGCCGATCTGGAGGAAGATGTCGATGAAGTGCGGCCGCTTCTCGAGCATCTCGGTGAACTCGTCACAGACCACGAACAGGGTCGGCAGCGGCGCCAGCGGAGCCCCACCGAGACGCGCCTTCTCGTAGTCGAACTGGCCCGCGTAGTTACCGGCCTTGCGCAGCAGCTCCTGCCGCCGGCTCAGCTCACCCTCCAGCGCGTCGGCCATCCGGTCGACCAGCGGCAGCGCGTCCTCCAGGTTGGTGACCAGGGCGGCGGTGTGCGGCAGCCGGTCACACGCGGCGAACGCGGCGCCGCCCTTGAAGTCGATCAGAACGAAGTTGAGGATCTCCGACGAGTGGGTGGCCGCGAGCGCCAGCACCAGCGTGCGCAGCAGCTCCGACTTGCCGGAGCCGGTCGCCCCGACGAGCAGGCCGTGCGGGCCCATGCCGTCCTGCGCCGACTCCTTCAGGTCCAGGTCGACCGGCATGCCCTCGTCACTCACGCCGATCGGCACCCGCAGCCGGTCCCGGTGCGGGCGGGCCGGCCAGCCGCGGCTTACGGAGAAGTTCTCCGGGTCGGGGATGCCCAGCAGCTCCGGCAGACCGGTCTCGGCCGCGGCCGGGGTGCCGCCGCCCGGGTCCGGTGCGGTCGCCAGGCGCAGCGGCGCGAGCCGCCGGGCCACCGACTCGGCCTCGTCGACGGTCAGCCCGTCGGCCCGCCCCGCCTCGCTCTCGTGATCCATCGTCCAGGTACCGAGGATGCCGTCGGTGCGCACCTCCAGCACCAGCGACGACCGGTCCAGCAGCCGGGGCGGCATGGTGTCCAGGTCGAGAACGGTCAACCCGTCCAGCGCGTCGTCCAGCCGGGTGTTGGCCGGCTCCGCGCCGTCCACCACGACCAGCACGTGCGGGGTGCTCCCGCCGCTGCCACCGGGCTGGAACCGCGGGCGCGAACCGATCACCTGCTCCAGCACCTCGGCCAGCCGCGGCTCGTCACCGGCCACCAGCCGGACCGGGCCCAGGGCGTCGGTCAGCGTCGGATGCTGCGCGTGCGGCAGCCACTTCACCCACTCCCAGTAGGGCCGCGCCTCCCGGCCCGCGCAGACCGCGATCACCAGATCCTCCGGGGCGTGGAAGACGGCGAGCTGGGTCAGCACCGCACGGACCAGCGCCCGCGGCCCCTCCGCGCCCGGCGCGTCGCCGCGGACATACACCCGGGCGAACCCGCGCAGCGACATTGCCACCGGCAGATCCGGCACCACCGAATAGGCGTCGAGGAACCGGCGCAGCGCGCCCGCGGTCATCGGCTCCAGCTCATCCAGCGGCCGGGTCACCGGCGGGACCAGCGGTGTCGCCAGCGTCTGCGGGCCCAGGCCCACCCGCACCACACCGAAATCCGGGTCGCCGGGACGCCGCTCCCACACCCGGTGGCTGTCGGCCGTCGACCACAGCCGCTCCGGATCCGGATGCCGGTAGAGCAGGCCGAGCCGCTGCACCCGCGCGGTCTCCCGGACCCGTTTGCGCAGCGAGGCGAGATGCCGCAGATACTCCCGGCGGGCGGCCATCATCTCCGCCTTGCGCGGTGCCCCCGAGGCGCCGAACGAGGTCATCATCATGGCCAGCGAGGAGACCCCGAAAAGACCACCGATCACGTACGAGTACGCGCCCCCGCGCCCCTGACCCATCATCATCGCCATGGCCATCGTGCCGCCCAGCATCGGCAGGGCCATCAGCCACTGCTGCCAGCGCGAACCCGTCGCCTCCGGGATCTCCGGCGGCGGCTCGACGGTCAGCTGCCCCTCCGGGATCTCCGGAGCCGCTCGACGGGCCGCCCGCTTGATCATCACGGTGCCCATCCCCGCCCCCTTGAAATCCGGCTCCGGCAGCCCCGCCAGATCTCGGGACTTCACGACCGGCCCACTCTAGGTAAAGTTCCGTCGATCCCGCAGCCTCGTCCCGGTCGATGTGCATAACCTCCGTCACTGGCTGTGGACGAACGGAAGGACTACCAGGTGAGCGTCGGTCTGGCCCGCGTGACCATCAGCGCGCCGCAACGGCGGGTCGACGTGGCCCTCCCCGAGCAGGTGCCCCTGGCCGAGTTGCTGCCCGAGGTGCTGCGGCACGCCGGCGAGGGTCTCGCCGACGAGGGCGAACGGCACGGCGGGTGGGTGCTGCGGCGCGGCGACGGCGTCGCCCTGGCCACCGCTCAGGGACTGCACCCCCAGGGGGTACGCGACGGAGAGGTGCTCCACCTGGTGCCGGCCGGCGAGGAGTGGCCGGAACTGGAATACGACGACGTGGTCGAGGCCATCGCCGAGGGCGCCCGCCGACGGGGCGGCGTGTGGACCCCCGACGCCAGCCGCACGGCCACCCTGGCAGCCGCCGCGGTGCCCCTCGGCCTCGGCATCCCGGCCCTGCTCGCGGCCGGCTCCGGCGGTGTACCGGGCGTGGTCGGGCTCGGCGTCGCGATTCTGCTCACCCTGGTCGGGACGGTCGCCTCGCGGGCTTACGGGGACGCCCGCGCCGGCATGGCCCTCGGCGGATACGCCCTGCCCTACGCCTTCATCGGCGGGGCCCTTCTGATCACCTCGTACGAGACCGGCGGCGTCCTCACCCCGGTTCCCTGGATGGGCGGGCCGGAACTGCTCGCCGGCTCGGTCGCGGTGCTGCTCGTGTCGGCGATCGCCGGGGCCGGAGTGGCCGCCGGAGCCCGGTTCTTCACCGCCGGCGTCGCGGTCGGACTGCTGGGGGCGGTCACCGCGACCACCGGGCTGTTCACCACGGCCGCGGGCGGTGCGGCGATCCTGATCTCGGTGCTGGTCTGCGGGATCGGGATGCTGCCGCTGCTCGCGGTGCGGTTCGGGCGTACCCCGCTACCACCGATCGCCCTGCCGCCGGGCACCGAATCGATCACCGACGAGACGCCCCGGCCCGTGTCCGACCCGGTGCGCAAACTTCCCGAACGGGGCGCGGTGTTCGCCTCGGTGGCCCGTACCGATGAGATTCTCGCCGGTCTGCTCCTCGGCCACGCCGTGCTGGCCGTCGGCGCCTTCGCCGTGCTCGCCACCGCCGGGACGCTCGCGTCCCGTGCCCTGATCGCGGTCAGTTCACTCGCGCTGCTGTTGCGCTCGCGCCTCTTCGTCACCCAGCGGCACCGGGTGCCGGTGCTCGCCGCCGGACTCGCCGGCGGAGCCGCCCTCGGCGTCGATCTTCTCAGCGGCGCGGGCGACGCCCTGCCCGCGGTGATCGCCGGGGCGGTCGTGGTGGCGCTGGTCACCGTCGTCGCCGGAGCGCGGTACGCGGACCGGCCGCCCTCGCCCTACCTGGGCCGGACCGCCGACATCGTGGACGCCCTGATCGTGGTCTCGGTCATCCCGGTCGCCTGCGCCGTGCTCGGCCTGTACGGCGCCGTCTCCGGCCTGAGCTGACCGCTGCGTTAACGGCGCTGGTTCCGGCCGCAGGCTCTGACCGCTGCGTGAACGGCGCTGGTTCCGGCCGGAGGCTCTGACCGTTGCGTGATACGACCGCACCTGCGAGGCCCAGGGCCCCGCAGGTGCGGTCGTCAGCGGTTCGCGGGAGCTTGCGGTCAGTGCTCGCCGTGCTCGCCCTCGGCCTGGGCGGCTTCCTCACGCTTGAAGGAGGCGCGGATCTCGGCTTCCGCCTCGATCCGGCCGACCCAGGTCGCGCCCTCGACCGACTTGCCCGGCTCCAGGTCCTTGTAGACCTGGAAGAAGTGCTGGATCTCCAGGCGGTCGAACTCGCCCAGGTGGTGGATGTCGCGCAGGTGCTCCTGACGCGGGTCCTCGAAGGGGACGCAGATGACCTTGTCGTCGCGGCCCTTCTCGTCGGTCATCCGGTACATCCCGATGGCGCGCGCACGCACCAGACATCCGGGGAAGGTCGGCTCCTGGATGAGCACCAGAGCGTCCAGGGGGTCGCCGTCCTGGCCGAGGGTGCCCTCGATGAAGCCGTAGTCCGCCGGATACTGTGTCGCGGTGAAGAGCGTCCGGTCCAGGCGGATACGTCCGGTCTTGTGATCCACCTCGTACTTGTTGCGCTGCCCCTTGGGGATCTCAACCAAGACGTCGAAATCCATTATTCGCTCCCCTTTTGCTTGCCCGCTTGAATAGACCGGTGGTCCGCCGGGCGGGGAAGCGGGGCATGGAAGCAAGGGCCCGCAGGATCCGCGCGCAACGGTGTGCCGGATGTCGCTAGTCTCCCCTAAGTCTGACGCCACGGGCGAGGAGGGGCGTGTGACGAGGCAAGATTCACATGACGGTCCGGAGAAAGACGGCGTGTCGGGTTCGCAACCTGACCCTATGGAGGGTAAGGGAACGACCGATTCGTCACCCTCAACCCCGACGTTGCCTGACAATACGGGCAAGGTGGATCCGTCGCGCCCGGATTCGGCCGCGTCGCCCGGTGGGGTAACGGTTCCGACATCGACGACCGACGACCGCCGGCCCTTCCCGTGGCAGGAGGAAGAGCCCCCAGGTGGTAGCGCGCCGTCGGCGTCCACGTCACCTGTCGCTCCGCCGGCTGGCCCGGCGTCTGCCGCGCCGCTGGCCGGCTCAGAGCCTGTTGCTCCACCATCTGGCTCGGCGTCTACTGCTCCGCCATCTGGCCTGGCGACCGCCGGGGCCGGCACGCCGGCGGCAGGGCCGGCATCCGTCGGCGCCGAGGCTTCCGTGCCTGAGTCGCCGTCCGCCAGCTCTGCGGGCGCCTCCTCGTCGGTGGCTCGGCCGCTGGCTGACCAGCCCTCGGATGCGCCTACCTCGTCCGAGGCGTCCGGGCGTGCCGATGTCCGGCCGTCGACGAAGGTGCCGCCATCCTCGGGGAATGCCGCCCAGGGGACCGCTCGGTCGATGCCGTCTGCCGGAACCGGGGCCGCAGGGCAGGCCCCCGCCGCAGGGCAGGCCGCCGCAGCGAATCGACCCGGCCAAGGGCCGCTGCCGCTGACGTTCCTCCAAGGGGAGAAGTCCGCCGGCGAGTCGGCCTCGGGGAACTCGACCGTTCCGCCGTCCACGGCGCCATCCCCAGCGTCTTCTTCTGGTGCACAAACGCCCATACCCGGACAAGGCTCGGGGGCGTCGGCGGCGGGGGTACCGATTTCTGTTCCGGCCCAGGCTTCGGCGGGCTCGCACGGACCTGCTGCTGGTCCGGTGACGGCTCCGGGAGGGTCCGGAGCAACAGCCGCCTCCAGCCAACCGACGGTCTCCTCGAGTCCCGTCCGTCCGGCCAGTCCCGCGGCTCCGACAACTCCCGTGGCTCCGGGCCGGGCGGGGATCCCTTCCGTGCCGGGACAGGCGACGGCTCCCGAGGTCGAGGGCGCCCGGCAGGCTACGGCGGTTCCGCCGGTGGAGCGTGCCGGGCACGCTGTGGCGGCCGCGCCGGTGGAGCGTGGCGGTCGCGCTGTGGTGGCTGCGCCGGTGGAGCGTGCCGGGCAGGGTGCTGTTGTGCCGCAGGTCGGGCACGCCGGGCAGGGAGTTGCCGCGCCGCAGGTTCGTGAGCCCGGGCAATATCCGCCGAGTGGGCCAGGACCGGCCGGGAACTGGCCGGGTGGGCAATCGGGTCAGGGTGCAACGCCTGGTGCTTGGGCGGCTGGCCCACCGGGGCCAATAAGTGCCTCCGCCTCCAGCAGCGATCCCGCCCGCACTCCCGAGCCCACCGGCGGCGGTGAGCAGAGTGCGAGCCCCCTGCCGGTTCAGGCCGACGATCCCGGACGGAGTGCTGTTCCGAGCCGTCCGGTCGAGTCGGGCTCGGGGAGCGGACCCGGCATCAAGGCAGGTCAGGCCGCTGGGTCCGGCTCGGGCGCCGGCTCCGGTCGCGCGTCGGACCCCAGCGACCAGGACGGTGACATCGGTCGTGCGCCGGACCTCGGCGATCAGGGCGCCGGTTCGGGCGCTGCGTCGGACCTCACCAATAAGGGTCGCGCCAAGGATTTGAGTAACCGGGGTGCCGGTTCGGGTCGCGCGTCGGACCTCAGCAATCAGAGCGCCGGTTCGGGTCGTGCTACCGATCTGAGCAATCAGGGCGCCGCTTCGGGCCGTGCCACGGATCTCAGTAATCAGGGTGCCGGTTCGGGCCGCGCCACGAATCTGAGTAATCAGGGTGCCGGTTCTGCCGAGGGGCAGGCCGTTCGGAAAGCCGCGCCGAGCCGCGCACCGGAACAGGGCGGCAATGCCGCCGGTGCGGGTCAGCCGGCGGTGCAACGCGACTCGGAGACGGCGGGTCAGGCAGCCGAGCCGGGTGGATCGGCTGCCGGCCGCGGTCGGCCCGCGGATCAGGGCAAGACGATCGACCCTGATCAGACCGCCATGATCGACCGAACCGCAGCCGCGGACCGGCCGGTGACTCCCGGTTCCGATGATCCGGGTCGCACGGCGAATCTTCAGCGTCCGGTGGACCCGGATCGGACCGCGAGTCTCCAGCGCCCGGTGGATCCAGACCGCACGGCGAGCCTCCAGCGCCCGGTGGATCCGGATCGCACGGCGAGCCTTCAGCGTCCGGTGGACCTGGATCGCACCGCGAGCCTTCAGCATCCGGTGGATCCGAACCGTCCCGCGCGTCCGCAGCAGCCGGTCGACCTGGACCGCACCGTCAGCCTTCAGCGCCCGGTGGACCCGGACCGCACCGTCAACCTCGGCCAGGCCGGGGCCGCGGGAGCCGCCGGACAGGCACAGGCGAAGGGAACAGCGTCGAGCAGCAGCTCGGCGACGTCGGGTGCAGCATCCGTTGCCGGTTCGTCGGCCACGAAGGGATCTGCGCCGACCAGTGGTGGTTCAGCGACGGCGAAGGGTGCCGCGCAGGTCGGCAGGGCGGCGGGTGGTGCGGCGCCGGTCGCCGGAGCCGCGTCGGTGGCCGGTGGGTCCGCGACGGCGAAGGCGGCTGCGCCCGGCGTCGGACGGCCGGCGGTGCCCGGGGCTGGGCAGGCCGGGTTCGCCGGCGGGGCCGCGCGGGGTGCGGGGGCTGCCGGGCAGGCCGGATCGGCTGACGCCGGGAAGTACGGGCGTGCGGTCGTACCGTCGAACGCTGCTCGGGCGAGTGTGCCCACCGCGCCTTCCGGAACCCAGGCCGGATCGCGTGACGGCGCGCCGGCGGCTGCCGTGGTTTCGGGGCGCGGGTCCCGTACCAAATGGGTGGTTGCGGCTTTGATCCTGGTGGTGATGGCCGGCGCGGTCGGCGTCATCGTGCGGCCGGGACCGGTCGACGGATGGCTGGACGCGCTGACCGGTGAGCCGGCCCGGACGACGCCGGCCCCCGCGCCGACCACGCCGGAGCCGACGCCCACGCCGGTTCTGGTGGCCGCGGAGGCGGACGGCGCGGTGCCGGACGCGGCGGCGGTCAAGGCGGCGCTGGATCCGCTGGTGAACGCGAAGGCGCTCGGCCCGACCGTGAACATCCAGGTGCTTGATGTGGCGAGCGACACCATCCTGTACGAGCGTAATCCGGCGTCGGCGACCACGCCGGCCTCGACCACGAAGGTGCTGACCGCGGCGACCGTGCTGGCCGCGCGGGGGGCCGCCTACCGGCTGGAGACCCGGGTGGTGGCCGGGAGCAGTCCCGGCGAGGTGGTGATCATCGGTGGTGGTGACGCGACGCTCGCGGTGCGGGAGGGCGACGAGGACCTGTTCCCGGGGGCGGCCCGTCTGGACGACCTGGCCGCGCAGGTGAAGAAGGCGCTCGGCGGCGTCAAGCCGACCCGGGTGCTGGTGGACACGTCGCTGTTCGAGGGGCCGGAGACGGCGCTGGGCTGGAGCGACGATGACGTCTCGCCGGGCGGTCAGGTGGCTCGGATCCAGTCGCTGATGACCAACGCCGGCCGGATCGAGCCGGTGCACAACGAGTTCGGCGGGGATCCGCGTTACACCGATCCGGCGCTGTCGGCGGGCAAGCTGTTCGCGAAGATGATCGGTGCCCCGCAGACGCGGAAGGGCACGGCTCCGGGCCGTGCCGCCGATGCGCCGCCGTCGGCGGATCCGGCCGGGCCCTGGACGCCCGGCGCCGAGCTGGGCAAGGTGCAGTCGCCGCCGTTGGTGCAGGTCGTCGACTGGATGTTGCAGCAGAGTGACAACGTGCTGGCCGAGGTGCTGGGCCGGCAGGTGGCGCTGGCGGCCGGCAAGGAGGCGAGCTTCGCCGGTGCGGCCGAGGCGATGGCCGGCAAGCTGGGCGAGCTGGGGCTTCCTTCGGACCAGGCGAAGCTGTACGACGCCAGCGGCCTCTCCAACCGCAACGTCATCACGCCGGCCCTGCTGGTGGAGACGCTGGCGCTGGCGGCCGGCGGCTCGGAACCCGTGCTCGGCAACATCTTCAACGGGCTGCCGGTGGCCGGCTGGTCGGGGACCCTGGAGACGCGGTTCGCCACCCCCAGCGACAATTCCACGGCGCAGGGTGTGGTCCGGGCCAAGACCGGCAGCCTGAGCGGGGTGAACACGCTGGCCGGGGTGCTGGTCACCCGGGAGCGGCGGGTGCTCGCCTTCGCGATCATGGCGAAGGGCGGTGCGGACGTCCTCGCGGCCCGGGCGGCGATCGACCAGGTGGCGGCCAGGTTGGTGGCGTGCGGCTGCTGATCTCCGGGTGAGTCCCCGTTGATCCGGGGTTTCACCTGAGTGCGGTCTGGAACCGCGCGGGTACGGTGGGCTGCATGGCGCAGTTCGTTGACTGGGATCTGGCCGCCGCAACCGCGGGCGCGCTGTCGAAATCGGGGCCGGCGGTCTCCTTCGAGGAGGCCACTCAGGTGGTGTCCGAGCTGCGGGCATTGACTGACGAGGCGGCGGTGCACGTCGCGGCGTACACCGGATTGACCTCACAGACCGAGGTGCCGCCGGTCCGGGTGGTGGACCGGCGGGACTGGGCGAAGGTGAACATCGCCGGCCTGCAACGGGTGATCGGCCCGCTGGTCACCCGGCTGTCGGGCGACAAGGAGCCGAGCCCGCTGGTCGACGCGATCGGTTCGCGGGTGACCGGGGTGCAGGCGGGGACGGTGCTGGCGTATCTGTCCGGCCGTGTCCTCGGGCAGTATGAGGTGTTCTCCGGCGAGCCGGGTCAGCTGCTGCTGAACGCGCCGAACATCGTCGAGGTCGAGCGCAAGATCGACGCCGATCCCCGTGACTTCCGGCTCTGGGTCTGCCTGCACGAGGTGACCCACCGCACCCAGTTCACCGCGGTCCCGTGGATGCGGGGCTACTTCCTCGGCGAGGTGCAGGCGTTCGTCGACGCCTCGCAGGGTGGCGAGCACGTCCTGGAGCGGCTGCGCCGCGGCGTGGCCACGCTCTCCGAGGCGCTGCGTGACGAGGAGAGCCGGGTGTCCGTGCTGGACATCGTGCAGACCCCGGGGCAGCGTGCCGTGCTCGACCGGCTGACCGCCCTGATGACGCTGCTGGAGGGGCACGCCGAGTTCGTGATGGACGGGGTGGGCCCCGAGGTGATCCCCACGGTCGAGTCGATCCGGGCCAAGTTCAACCGGCGCCGCGAGGGCGGCAACCCGCTGGAGAAGGCGTTGCGCCGGGTGCTGGGCATCGAGGTCAAGATGCGGCAGTACGCGGAGGGCCGCAAGTTCGTCCACGGTGTGCACGAGCGGGTCGGCATGGCCGGCTTCAACAAGATCTTCGAGTCCCCGCTGACGCTGCCCCGGCTGGAGGAGCTCGGCGACCCGGACGCCTGGGTGGCGCGGGTGCACGGCTGACCATGGCCAGGATCCCGCCGCCGGTGGCGGCAGTGCGCATGGCGGTGCGCCGGGGCCTGGCCGACCTTCCCGGAGAGGCGCTGATCCTGGTGGCCTGCTCGGGTGGAGCCGATTCTCTGGCACTCGCTTCGGCGGCCCGGTTCGGTGGCCGCCGTGTCGGCCTCGTCACGGTCGACCACGGTCTGCAGGAGGGTTCGGACCGGCGTGCCCGGTCGGTGGCGGCGTGGGCGCGTGACGCCGGGCTGGACCCGGTGCGGATCGAGACCGTCTCGGTGGCCGGCCTGCCCGGTGGCCCGGAGGCGGCCGCCCGGACCGCGCGGTATGCGGCGCTGAGCGCGGCCGCCGACGAGCTGGGTGCCGCCGCGGTCCTGCTCGGGCACACCCGCGACGACCAGGCCGAGACGGTTCTGCTGGCGATGGCCCGGGGCGCCGGGCCGCGCGGGCTGTCCGGGATGCCGGCGCGGCGCGGGGTCTTCCGGCGGCCGCTGCTGGAGGTGGCCCGGGCGGACACCCGGAAGGCGTGCGCCGCCCTGGGCCTGGCGCCCTGGGAGGATCCGCACAACACCGATCCGGCGTACGCGCGTTCGCGGGTCCGCGCTTCGGCACTGCCGGCCCTGGTCGACGCGCTGGGCCCGGCCGTTCTGCCCAATCTGGCCCGGACGGCGGCGCTGGTCGCGGCGGACAACGCCGCTCTGGACGAGTTGTCGGCGCAGGCTCTGGAGTCGGCCCGGTCGGAGGTGGGGCTGTCGGTGCCGGTGCTGGCCGCGATGCTGCCGGCGATCCGGGGCCGGGCGCTGCACCGGTGGGCGCGGGAGCTGGGTGCGCCGGGCGGGGCTCTGGCGTACGGGCATGTGGTCGCCCTGGACGCGCTGGTGACCGACTGGCACGGTCAGGGACCGGTGTTCCTGCCCGCCGGAATCGGGGTGGCACGCCGTTCGGATGACCTCGTGCGGGTGGTTCCCGCCGGTATCAGCTGAGGCCTCCGGTTCGGATACCGGCCCCGTTCGCTGAACGGTAACTTCCATACGGCAGGCTTAGGGCCATGGCTGATGGCTCTTGGTACGACACCGACATCGACCACGTGATCATCTCGGAGCAACAGATCCGGGAGAAGATCGACGAACTGGCCAAGCAGGTGTCCGTGGACCACACCGGCGCCGACGACGGCATCCTGCTCGTCTGTGTGCTGAAGGGCGCGGTCATGTTCATGGCCGACTTCGCCCGGGCGCTGGGCAAGCACGGCCCTTCGACCGAGATGGAGTTCATGGCCGTCTCGTCGTATGGGCAGGGGACGACCTCGTCGGGCGTGGTGCGGATCCTGAAGGATCTGGACAGGGACATCGCCGGACGGCACGTGCTCGTCGTCGAGGACATCGTGGACTCCGGTCTGACCCTCTCCTGGCTGATGAAGTATCTGGAGTCGCGGCAGCCGGCCAGCGTCGAGGTGGTGGCGCTGTTCCGCAAGCCCGACGCGGTCAAGGTGCAGGTCCCGGTTCGGTACGTGGGTTTCGACATCCCCAACGAGTTCGTGGTCGGCTACGGCCTGGACTTCGCCGAGAGGTATCGGGAGCTGCCTTATGTGGGCGTTCTCAAGCCTGAGGTGTACGCCCGTAGCTGAACCGCTTTCTCAGCGTGTTCTCAGTATTGGTTCATTATGGGCGTTTTTGCACCTGAACCGCCCTGATTGAACCGGGCGTATGCCTAGTTCGCCCTGCGGGCTCACGGGTTCGTAGTCGGTACCTACGGTGTACGGTCGAGTGACCGATGGCGTGGTGTCACAAGCGCCGGAGGGGCTGGGGCCGGAAACGGCCTCGGCAGCCGCCGGTGGGCGGCGACGTTGAGGTGACCAGGACGGCCGATCAGGAGGGTCCGGGCGCTTGGCGCCCGACAACAGTATGGAACGTACGCGTTTCTTCCGCCGCCCGGTGGTCTGGATCATTCTGGTGATCATCGGCGTACTCGGGCTGAGCATGCTCTTCACCAGTGGTCCGAGCTACCAGAGGGTCGAGACATCGGTTGCGCTTGACCGTTTGAACAGCGCCGGTATCGAGAAGATCGTCCAGAAGGACAAGGAGCAGACGCTCCAGATCGATCTCGCCAACTCGGAGACGTTCGACGGCAAGTCCACCAAACAGATCGAGGCTCAGTATCCCTATGAGCTGACCGACGAGGTCTTCGCGAAAGCCGAGCAGGCCAGGGCCCAGAAGTTCGTGACCGGCCCGGTCGACGTCTCGGTCTCCGGCGACAACATTCTGCTCAGCATTCTGATCAACCTGCTGCCGATCGCGATTCTCGTGGTCCTCCTGCTGCTGTTCATGTCGCAGATGCAGGGTGGCGGCTCCCGGGTGCTCAACTTCGGCAAGTCCAAGGCGAAGATGATCACCAAGGACACGCCGAAGACGACCTTCGCCGACGTGGCGGGTGCCGACGAGGCGGTCGAGGAGCTGCAGGAGATCAAGGACTTCCTGCAGAACCCCACGAAGTATCAGGCTCTCGGCGCCAAGATCCCGAAGGGTGTGCTGCTCTTCGGCTCCCCGGGTACCGGTAAGACGCTGCTCGCCCGGGCCGTCGCCGGTGAGGCCGGTGTGCCGTTCTACTCCATCTCCGGTTCCGACTTCGTCGAGATGTTCGTCGGTGTCGGTGCCAGCCGGGTCCGCGACCTGTTCGAGCAGGCGAAGTCGAACGCTCCGGCGATCGTCTTCGTCGACGAGATCGACGCCGTGGGCCGGCACCGTGGCGCCGGCATGGGCGGTGGCCACGACGAGCGTGAGCAGACGCTCAACCAGCTGCTCGTCGAGATGGACGGCTTCGACACCAAGGGCGGCGTGATTCTGATCGCGGCCACCAACCGGCCCGACATCCTCGACCCCGCGCTGCTGCGCCCGGGCCGTTTCGACCGGCAGATCCCGGTGGACAACCCGGACATGGAGGGCCGCAAGGCGATCCTGCGGGTGCACGCCAAGGGCAAGCCGTTCACGCCCGACGTCGACCTCGACTCGGTGGCCCGCCGCACGCCCGGTTTCTCCGGCGCCGACCTGGCCAACGTGATCAACGAGGCCGCGCTGCTGACCGCCCGGCACGAGAAGCGGGCGATCTCCAACGAGTACCTCGAAGAGGCGATCGACCGGGTCATCGCCGGCCCCGAGCGCCGCACCCGGGCGATGAGCGACAAGGAAAAGAAGATCACCGCGTACCACGAGGGTGGACACGCGCTGGTCGCCTACGCTCTGCCGCACTCCGCACCGGTGCACAAGGTGACGATCCTGCCGCGTGGCCGCTCGCTGGGTCACACGCTGGTCCTGCCGACCGAGGACAAGTACACGCAGACCCGGGCCGAGATGATCGACACCCTGGCGTACGCGCTGGGTGGCCGGGCCGCCGAGGAGCTCGTCTTCCACGAGCCCACCACCGGCGCCGGCAACGACATCGAGAAGGCGACCAACCTCGCCAAGGCCATGGTCACGCAGTACGGCATGAGCTCCAAGCTGGGCGCCGTGAAGTACGGCACCACCGGCGACGAGCCGTTCATGGGCCGCAGCATGGGGCACGAGAAGTCGTACTCGGACGCGGTCGCCGCCGACATCGACGGCGAGGTCCGGGCCCTGATCGAGCTGGCGCACGACGAGGCGTGGGAGATCCTCGTCGAGTACCGCGACGTGCTCGACAGCATGGTCCTCGAGCTGATGGAGAAGGAAACCATCACTCAGGACGACATGAACCGGATCTGTGCCCGGGTGGCCAAGCGCCCGCCGATGTCGCCGTTCAACGGCTTCGGCAAGCGGCTCCCCTCCGAGGCACCGCCGGTGGTCACCCCCGCCGAGCGGGAGAAGTTGAAGGCTCAGGCCGAGGCCGACGGGCAGATCGCGGTCGGGCACAACCCGAATGCGAACGGTTCGGAAAGCAGCAACTGATCAACTTGTCGGATGAACTCGACTATCTCGCCGCCCGGCTGGTCGACGGCAAGCTCACCGGTACACCGGTCGAGCAGGCCGTCGACCTCGGGCGGATCGAGAAAGCGGTCCGGGAGATCCTCATCGCCGTCGGTGAGGACCCGGACCGTGACGGGCTTCAACGGACGCCGGCCCGGGTCGCGCGGGCCTACGCCGAACTCTTCGCGGGGCTCCGGGTCGACCCGGCCACCGTGCTCACCACCACGTTCGAGGCGGACCACGAGGAACTCGTCCTGGTCCGTGACATCGAGCTGCACAGCATGTGCGAGCACCACCTGCTGCCGTTCAAGGGTGTGGCGCACATCGGCTACATCCCCGGCACCGACGGGCGCATCACCGGCCTGTCGAAACTGGCCCGGCTCGTCGAGGTCTTCGCACGCCGCCCGCAGGTCCAGGAACGCCTCACGTCGCAGATCGCCGACCTGCTGATGGCGCAGCTCGGTGCCCGCGGCGCGATCGTCGTCCTGGAATGCGAGCACCTCTGCATGGAGATGCGCGGCATCCGGAAGGCCGGCGCCCGTACCGTCACGAGCGCGGTCCGCGGTGGCTTCCAGACCGACGGCAAGGTCCGCGCCGAAGTGATGGCGTTGATAAACGCCCGCTGAACAGCCTCGTCAAGGCCGGTCCGCACCCGCGGGCCGGCCTTTTCCATGCCGGCGGGCCGCTGGCCGGCCTCTTCCGTGCCGGCGGGCCGCTCTCCGCGCCCGCAGGGCCGGCCTTCTCCCTGCCTGGAGCGGGGGTCCTGCCCGGAGCGGGGGTCAGATCGTGCTGCGGAACTGGTTGGCCGAGTCGATCGCCGCGTGGGTGAGCTGTACCGACTCGTCCAGCCGGGTCCGGGCCTGCTCCAGCTGCGCGATCGCGGCCGCCGCGGCCGGATGGAACGAACCCACCGCGGTCACCCGTAGTCGGGCCAGCGCCTCGTCCAGCTGGTCGGACACCGCCTTGATCCCGGCGACGGCCCGCTGCGCACCGTCCACCGTGGCAGCCACGTTGACCTTGACCTCTTCGACGTTCGCCACCGCGTCCCCTCTCTAGAAAAGCGCCTCGAGGCCGGTGCCGGCGCAGGTCAGCAGCACCGGCGTCAGGCACGTGATCAGGCCCACCACCGGCGTCCGGTCGACCGGCACACCCTCACCGCCGTAGACGAACCCGATCGTCGCCCAGCCGAGCCCGAACGCCAGCAGCGGTATGCTCAACCCGCACAGCAGCGCCGGCGTCGACGGTGACCCGGACGGGGCCACCACGAACAGCAGCACCTGCACCAGCAGCACCGCGACGGCGAACGGCCCGTACACCACCAGGTTGCGCGCCCACGGCCGCTCCGGACCGGTCGGACCGGGCCCGACGAAGGCATTGTCCGCGGCGTCCGCGGTGGCCCGGGCCTCGCGCAGCGCCGACAGGACGGCCGGCGGCCCACCGGCCACCCGCTCCATCGCCGCCGCCTGGTCCGCCGGGTGCGGCATCAGATCATTCTCCGGTACGCGGAAATCGCGTGCCAGCCTCGCCCGTTGCGGTGCCAGCCGCGCCCGCACCGAGGTCAGCTCCTGCCGCGCGGCAGCGACCGTCGCGGCATGCTCCCCGGCCACCGAACTCGCCGCACGGCGCACCGCGTCCAGCTCCTGCGCGGCAGCCAGGTACTCCTCCCACGGGCCCGGCACGGGCGGCCCCGTCTGCACCGGGATCACACCGTGCTGTTCGGCCTGCTCGGTCACGGCTCGTCACTCTCCGGGTCTACGAACGGGACCACGGTCACCGTGCGGTCGGCGTGCCTGTCGTGCAGCAACGCGCGGTTGGCCCGGGGCTGCCAGTCCACCGGCCGGCCCAGCAGCAGCGACACCTCGGACTGCGGCACGTTCAGGAAGAGCAGCCCGGCCACGTCCTCCCGGCCCATGCTGCCGCCCGTCTCCTCACTGAACCGGCGCACACCGCGCCACCACGACAGCAGATGCGCCCCGTGGCTCGGGCCCTCCCGCAACAGCTGCCGCAGGCCGCCCAGCGTGCCCGGAGGAGCCGCGTCCATCCCGAACACCACGCGGTACCCGGGGCGGTCCGCGGCGAGCTCAGCGGCCAGACCGGCGGCGTCGACGACCTCGACGTCCTGCCGGTGCCCGACCTCGGCGGTCAGCGCCGCCGCCCGTGCGTCCCCCTCGGCCACCAGCGACGCGATCACGAACCGGGCGGTCCGCGGCGGATGACAGGCGGCGAGGCTGCGGGCCGCCGCGTCCAGCGCCTCTGCGCCGGCCGTCTGGGAGCCCAGGATCGCCAGATGCCGGCCCGGCGACGAGTCGACCGGGAACGCGGCCGTCGACAGCGCCACGTCGATCACCCGGCCCAGCATCGCGGCCGGCCGGGCCACCCGGCCCGCCAGCGCCGCCCGATAGGTCGGGTCGTCGGCCAGATGCTGCTGCGCGTAACCCGCGAAGACCTTCGGCGGCTGCGACTCCGGGTCCCGGCCGGTCCACAGCCGGTGCCGCAGGTCACTGAGCAGCGTCTGGTCGGCGTGCGGATCGGGGAACCGGACCACCCGCTCGTGCCCGCGGGTCGCGCCCCGGGGACCGCCCAGGCCGCCCGCCGTGTTCACCACCGCGCTGCCCATCGGCAGGCCCGCCGCCGAGTCGTTGGTGGGCTCCAGCACGTCACCGCCACCCGGCAGCGCGATCCGGACCGGGAACTGACCGAAGATCGAGTCGCGCTTGGCATACAGCGCCTCGACACCCAGCACCGTCTGGCTGGCCAGGACCAGATGTATCCCATACGACCGGCCCTTGCGCGCCAGTGACTCCAGCAGCGCCACCGCCTCGGCGGCCATCGGGTCGTTACCCGCCAGGAGCACCTGGAACTCGTCGATCACACACAGGACCCGGGGCATCGGACGGCCCCGGCCCTCCTCCTCGGCGACCGCCCGCAGATCCGCGAAACGCGACACCCCGGCCCGCTTGTACGCCAGCGACCGGCGGCCCATCTCGGCGTCCAGCTCACGCAGAACGGCCAGGCCGTACTCCCGGTCGGACTCGACGCCGACGGCCCGCGCGTGCGGCAGCCACGTCCGGTCCCGCTGGGTCGGCACGAACTCGGAGAACGACACGCCCTCCTTGAAGTCCAGCAGGTAGAGCGCCAACTGGTCGGGGCTGTAGCGGGCGCCCAGCCCGTAGAGCACGTTGATCAGGAAAGCCGTCTTGCCGGCACCCGACCGGCCACCCACCATCCAGTGCGGGGTGAGGTCGTTGAACCGCAGCACCAGCGGCACGTCACCGTGATGTCCCACCACGGTCTCCACACCGGCCGCCGCGTCCTGCGACCACAGCTCCTCGGCCGGCTCCGGCAGCAGATCGGCCAGCGCCACCCGGGACGCCTCCGCCGAATCGGCCGCCAGCTCCCGGCAGACCGCGTCGATCAGATGCGGCGGGGGATCCTCGTCCAGGAACACCGGAGCGTTCAGCCACCGCGTCTCCGGCGCCGACCCGAACGTGCCGCCGGGCGAATCGCCGACGATCGCATACGGGTTACGCACCGAGATGGCCGTCGTCCGCGGCAGCGGCGCCTGCGTCGTCTCGGCGGTCAGCGGGGGTGGTGGCCAGCCCGCCACGATCAGGTGCAGCCCCGAGTCGGGGCCCTGCTGGGCCAGCGCCGCGATCCGCCGCAGCTCCTCGCCCTCGGTCATCTCCGGCAGGCTCGCGATCACCACCAGCAGGACCCGGTCACGCCGGGTCCGCCGGCCCGCCCCGGCCCGCGCCGGGCGCAGCCATTTCTCCGCCTCGGCCAGCACGTCGCGCAGACCCTGGCGATCGGTGGCCGGCGGTGACATCAGACCGGCATCGGCCAGCTCCTCGAACGGCGCGAACACCGCGCCGCCGCCCACACCGTCCACCGCACGCACCAGCAGCGAGCCCGCCGGAGCGGTCGCCAGCAGGCGCAGCAGCAGCGACCGCAGCAGCCCGAACACCCGCGGATCGGTGGCCGACGCGTCGACCGTCAGATGGCCGGTGCCCAGCAGCGGCACCACCGCCGGGAACCGCACGTCGTCCAGCGGCTGGGCCAGGCCCACCCGCACGAACTGCGGAATGGCCGTCCCGCCGAGCGGCGCCACCGTCGACAGGGCACCCAGCGTCGAGCCCAGCCAGCCCGGCGCCAGCTGCGCCGCGGCCGCCCGCAATCTGTCGGCGAGGCGATGCTGCTCACGCGGGTCGGCAGCGGCCGGCGCGAACGCCTCCAGTGCGACCGCGGCAGCATCCGCCGTCGCCACCGCCTGCCGGTGTAGAGCAGCGGCCTGCCGGACCCGCAGAGTCGAATCCGCCACTGCCATCACCTCCTGTCCGCGGAATAAAACCTATCCCAGACCCGTCCGGTCACCGCGTTGCGTACCCGGTGTGACTTTCGTGCCGGACCCGGCCGCATCCGTCCAATCTCGACTTCCGGCGAAACGTTGCGTGCCGGTTTGAACTCGGAGCGTGTAACAGCGGTACTCGCTTGCACAGGAACCGCACGAAGGGAGGCCGAGATGGACGTCACCCAGGGGTACGACGAGCACGCCCGATCCACCCGGGAGGCGGAAACCTCCCCCGACTACATCGCCTCCGTCGGGGAGGGAGCCGACGGGCTCGTCCGCATCGAACTCGACGGCACCGGCCGGCTGTGGGACGTCGTCCTCGACCCGCAGGTCACCGAACTCACCGTCGAGGAACTGCGCACCGCCCTCTTCGACGCCATCACCGCGGCCCAGGGCGGCCTGCCGGTACCCGACTTCGAGGCATCCGTCGCCGACGTCAACACCGCGGCCGAACGGCGCTTCGCGGAGATCTCCGCGGCCCTGCACGACCTCTCCCGGCGGGCGGGCCGGCGATGAACGTACGCGTGCATCTCGACCCGCAGACCGTGGCCGCCGCCGGCAGTGCCCTCGCCGGGATCGCCCAGCGGATGGCCGACGACATCGCCGCCCTGGAGACCACCGTCACCGGACCGGCCGCGCCCTGGGGTGACGACGAGAGCGGCAGCATGTTCGCCCTCGCCTACCAGTCCGTGCTCGGCCATGCCCTGCAGGCGCTCGGCAGCCACGTCCAGCAGATCGGCGAGGCCGCCATCGACCTGCACACCCAGGCCCGCGCCATCGCCGCGGTCGACGCCGAAGCCGCCGCCCGGCTCACCGCGGAACCGGTCACGGCCACCGCGCCGGCCGCCTCGCGCCCCGGGAGCCCGTCATGACCATGGAGCCGGCCGCCTCGCGCCCCGGGGGGCCGTCATGACCATCGAGCTGCCCGCTGAGCTCACCGAGCCGCTGTCCTGGCTCGGGCTCAGCTGGCCGCAGGCCGACGAGGACCGCCTGCACGCCGACGGCCTCGCCTGGATCGAACACGCCACCCGGCTGCGCCGGCACGCGGTCGAGGCCGACACAGCCGCCCGCCGGGTCTGGCTGGAGAACGAGGGCGCCTCCGTGGACGCCTTCGAACAGTGGTGGAACAGTGAGGACGGGCCCGGGCGGCACCTCGACGACGCCGCCACCGCCGTCGAACTCATCGGCGCCGGCCTCATCGCCATGGCCGGCGTCACCGTCGCCCTCAAGACCGCCTACCTCGCCCAGCTCACCCTCCTTGCCTTCCAGGTCGGTCAGGCGCTCGCCACCTCCGTCGCGACGGCCGGCGTCACCCTCGCCGAGATCCCGATCTTCGTCGCCGCCAGCAGGGTCGCGTGCCGGCAACTCGTCCACAAGGCGCTACAGGTCGTCGAGGGCGAGATCGCGGACATGTTCACCCAGGCGGCGGCGCTGCTGCGCACCGCCGGGACCAAAGCCGCGGCTCAGCACGCCGGGCAACTGGCCCGCCATTTCGGCCAGAACTCCGAATTCCACCGGCTCATGCGTGAGGTCGAACGAGCCGACGTCCGCAGCCCGGTCGACGGCGCCAACTTCTACTCCGGGAAGCTCGAGGACGGTACCCGGATGCGTGAGATCGCCGAGAAACACACCGACGGCGTCACCCGGGTGACACTGGAACAGACGCCGGGCGGCTCACGATTCGACGACATGCTCCTCTTCGAGGATCGCTCGCCGATCCGGTCCGACCAGGCCGAAGGGGTCTGGGCAAGGCTTTCCGAGAGGTACGCCGAAGGCGCTCAGGGCGAGGTGACGGCCTGGTCGCACAACCCGCGGGTGAACAGCATCTGGAACACCGTGGAGAGGCCGGCCTTGGATCGGAATCCCGCAGTGACGAAGATTGGTGTCATCGATCCCGAAGCGTGACGTCGGACGGAGATGGGATGGGCGTCGAGAACATCCGCAGCCAGGCTGCGCGGACGGACACGGGCGTGGTGCTGCGCAGCGTCGACCGGGAGACTCTGCGGGCCGACTACCGGGGCCGCAGCATGATTCTGCCGGTCGATCGGGGGATCGGAAGTCACGGGATCTATCTGCCGGTGATTCCGGCCTGGGAGGACGGCGAGCCGATCCCGGCGGCGGATCTCACCGTCATCAAGGACGCGGTGGTCGAGGTGCTTCGGTACTGGGGATCCGAGACCGAGTTCATCACCCTCGATCGGGGATGATGACGGCCCACGCGCTATGTCGATCATGGACGGGGCCGGTGGACGAACTACTGTCGTACACATGGGACCGCGAGAGCCTGAGACCGACGCCGGCTTCACGCCACCGGCGCCCCGGACGGATGGTGAGGCCGTGATCAAGCCGGCACCGCCGGGGAGCCGGCCGGGTGTGCGGCGAGGGCGTCTCCAGAGCCGCCGGGCCCGGCTGGCTCTCGCTCTGACCGGTGGGTTCCTGGCTCTGCTGTGCGTGGGCGGGGTGGGCGCCTTCTTCGTTCTCTACGACGAGGCCACCGAGGTCAAGCGGACCGAGCCGGACGCGGTGGTGGACAGCTTCCTGGCGGCGACGTTGGTGGCCAGGAACGATCAGGAGGCGCTGCTCTACCAGTGCAAATCGGGCGGTGATTTTCAGCAGATCGTGCAGTTCCGGGATGACACGGTGAAACGGGAGAAGGACTTTGCGGTCGGTATCTCGGTCACCTGGTCGAGTCTGGACGTCAACGTCACGGGAACCAGTGGCACCGTGAGCGCGGATCTGACGCGCACGATCTCCGGCCGGGCCGGCCGGGACAGCACCTCTTGGCAGTTCGCGGTGGTGGAAGAGGACGGGTGGCGTGTCTGCGGAGCCACGAAGATCGGCTGAGTACTACTCGACCCAGACCAGGTGCGCGGGCACCTCGAGCGTGCGGGGCAGCTTGCCGCTCCAGCCCCAGCGGTACCAGTCGAGCTCCTGCGCCACCCGCACGCTGACCGTCCCGTCGTCGCTGACGTGCGACTCGGTCACCGCCCGGAGATCACGCCGTTCGTTGCCGTCATCGAGGATCTGTGTCACCCGGCGGCCGGTCAGCGTGTCGGCGTCGATGGCGGACACCGGCGGGCGGCGGGGCGGCTCGTCGAGGGAGACCAGCTGATTCACCTTCGCACCGGGTGTCGTGGTGCCGGCGAAGCCCAGCTCCTCGACCCACACCCGCTCGACGGGGACCAGGGCCGCGAAGACCTCGGTACGTTCGGCCTCCGCGCGGTACCACTCCGACTCGGGCATCACCGGAACGTACGTGCGGCTGCCCTGTATCACCTTCTCGTCGGCCCGGAGATCACCCCGCCAGCCGTGGCCGGGCAGCCCGACGAGGACGCGTCGGCCGCGCAGATCGCCGGCCATGGTCGCCGGGGTGGGCACTATCGGACGGGGCGAGTCCAGCGCTCCGTCACGCCGGCCGCTGAACGGGTCCGGCATCGATCCGCTGCTCATCCCTCGTTGCCCAACGGGGCGCCCTGCCCCTGCATGAACTGGACCGGGTCGACCGCGCCCGTGCTCGACCGGTCGTTGCCCAGGTGCACCTCGAAGTGGAGGTGCGGGCCGGACGAGTTGCCGCTGCTGCCGACGCGCCCGATCTGCTCACCCGCCACGACCTGCTGGTTTCTCCGCACGAAGGGCTGTTGCACCAGGTGACAGTAGCGTGTCATCACGTTGCCCGCATGGACGATCTCGACCATCCACCCGCAGCCGCCCTTACCCGGGTAGCCGTCCACATTGCAGGACTTGCGGCCGCGGAAGTCCTCGTCGCACTTGACCACCGAGACCGTGCCGCTGGCCACCGCATAGATCGGCCGGTACTTGTCCACGCTGATGTCGACACCCTGGTGGCTGGGGCGGGAGGCGGTCCGGAACCCGGAGCCGACCGGGCCCTTCAGCGGAATGGTCCAGCCCGACGCGGCGATCGCTCCGGACACGGCGCACTGCGGTGTCACCGAATCACCCACGGCGTTGGCGGCGCCGTTGGCGAGCAGGTTGACGATCTGCGTCGCCACCGGTTCGTGCTTGGCGTACGCGTCGGGATAGGCGCTGATCTGCACCGCCTGAGCGGCTCTGGTCAGGGCCATCTTCTCCCAGCCCCGGACCGTCTTGAGCTTCGCGTAGAACTTGGTGCTCGCGTAGATCGGGTCGCGGACCTGCTTCGGTGATCCCCACCCGGAACTCGGCCGCTGTTGGAAGAGGCCCTGCGAGTCGTGGTCGTTCCGCTCGCCGAGATGCCCGAGGTTGTTCAGATTGGACTCCTGCATCGCGGTCGCGACCGCGATCACCCACGCCCGCGGCGGCAGGCTCATGTCCGCCCCGACGTTGATGATGATCGCCGCGTTGCGGATCTGTCCCGTGTCGTAGGGACTGATCTCCGGCAGGGCGGTGTCCGGGTCGAGCGCTCCGCCCTTTCCGCAGGCCAGCGAGGCGTTGATGAAACGGTCGCCGCTGTCGTTGCGCAGCCCGTTCCAGAGCAGGAGGGTGACACTGCCACCGCAGCAGAGCAGAGCGAGCGTGACGACCAGGGCGACCATGAGGACCGCCTTGCGCGGGCGCCGGAGGCTCATGCCGGCACCCAGTCGATGCCGTCGACCAGCCAGGCGCCGTCCGGCGCCACCATCCGCAGGACCAGCCTGCCGTTGTCCATCGTCACGGTCGCGTTCACCAGGGTGTCGCTGACCGCGACCAGGCTGGGCTTACCGATCACCCGGTCGGCCGGCACCGCGGCCGGGTCGACTCCCCGCAGCTGCTCGGTGAGGGTCTGTGTGGCGTTGGGCTGGAGGCGGCTCAGCCATTTCTTCGCGGTGATGTCGCTGTGGTCGACCCAGGCGGAGGCGAACGCGTACGCCACCGCTTCCGGTTGCGCCCGCCCGGGCTCGGTCTTCGGGGTCGGCGGCGGATCGGACGAGGCGATGCTGTCGTCGTCCAACGGATCGATGCTGATCGCCGGTGCCGGACTGCTCCCGCCCAGGGGCGCGGTGGCCGCCCCGTCCGAGAAGAGCCGCCCGATCCCGACGACCGCCAGCACGATGGCACCGAGGACGATGGCGACTCCCCAGCGGGAGCGGAAGATCCCGTTGAGGGTGCGTGTGATCAGCCCGGACATTCCACTCACCGTGCCTCGGAACGTACCCGCGGGCTGGCCGGCTCCTCACTTGTCGCCCCGGTTTCGGGCCGGTAGATCGCGTAGGAGGCGGGCCGCTCGGAGACATCGGGTTCGGTCCAGCCGGAGCCGCCGCGGGCGCGGGCCGGGGTGGCCCGATCCTTTTCGGCCGTCACGGGCGCCGGGCTCTGATCGCCTACCGTCTCGTTGCCGTCCGGACGGGTCGGGGCCGCGGCGGGAACGACCTCGACCTCGCGGCGCGGAACGGTCGAGGCATCCTCCAGGCGCGCCTCCGGCCGGAGGCTGCGCTGTTCGAGCATGCCCTTGCCGAAGGTCGGCTCGCGGGTGCCGCCGCCCTCGGCGACCTCCAGCTTCGCGGCCTCGCGCATGTCGCGGAAGAACCGCCGGTGCCAGGATCCGCCGGAGGCGATGGTGCCGGCGCCGTCCTTGCCACCGAGCTGGGTGATCCGGCGGTACGGCCGGAGCAGCAGCCAGCCGACCACGCCGCACAGCCAGACCAGGACCACCTGGAGCCAGCCGGCCAGACTCGCGGTGTTCATCACCAGGTCGACGGCGAACAGGTAGATCGCCGCCCCGGTGCCGAAGATGGCGATGTTGAAGATTGCGGCGACCACCGCGTTACCCAGCCGTCGGACACCGCCGCTCGCGGGTCGCAGGAGACCGATGGTGCCCAGGATCGGCGCCGCGATCACGGCCCAGCGGAAGATCAGGAAGCCGAGAAGGACGAGGATAGACGCGGTGATGTCGAACATCGCGTACATGAACGCCGCCAGCATCGCGATGAAGCCGGCGCCGACCCGTTCCATGCCTTTGGCACCTTGAAGGTATTCGTAGGCCTCGGGATTCTCGGTCCGAATCTGCTCGGCGACCTTCATCCACTGGGTCTTCTTCCGTTCCAGCGTCGCATCGCGGGTAGCCGGGTTGGAACGGATCTTCTCCACCTCGTCCCACCGAAGTGAGCGGGCGTCGTATAGCGCCGGCCCATACTTCTTCGCGGTCTCGCTGTCGGCGGAGCCGAGGACCCCGCGCAGCCAGTTGCGGTAGAGCATGGTCTCGGTCGCGGTGTCACTCGCACGTACCGCGGGCGGGCGGTTGTCCTTGCAGGCCTCCGGCCCGAGCGCGCACTCGCCGACCAGTTCCTTGGGCTGCGGTCCCACCGCATCATGGACGACGCTGAGCGAGGTGATCAGGCTCTGATCGGCGAGCTTGGCGGACTGCACCGGCCACGCCGCGATGGCCGTGACCACGACCATGATGAAGATCGCCCAGCCGGCCGTGGTCGTCGCGGCGCCCATCTCCGCCTGCCGGGACCGCCAGAGCAGGTAGAGGCCGACCACGGCGAGGGTGACCACGCCGAAGACGGTGAACACCTTCTGGTAGACGGCCTTGGTGGCCTGGTCGACCAGCGGATCGGCCCAGCCCCACAGGGTCTCCGGGTTCCAGGCGCGCTCCCGGAGAGCGTTCGAGGCCCCGATCACCGCGGTGGCGATCATGAACTCGCCGTTGGCGATGGTGGTCTCGAACTTCTGATCCGCGTCGACGATGGGCGACGCGCAGCCACCCTCCAGGTCATAGGTGACGAAGGTGTAGCCGGCGTAGCCGTAGTCGCTGTAGATGCCGGGGAAGCTGTTCTTGGTGGACGAGGCGGGGCGTTCGGCGAACCAGCCGGCGAGCCCCGAGTCCGGGGTGTTCGGCGTCGGCGGGTTGAGACATCCGACGCGGGTGTCGACGACCTCGGCGAGCCGGTCCACGCAGCCCTTGAAGTTCTGCTGCCACTCCTCGACGCTGCAGGCGCCGCCGGGGACCTGAGCCGGCGGGGCGGCCGCCGCCGCTGCCGGTGTGGCGACCGCCCACGCTATCGACGCCACCGTCAGCACGAGCAACGCCGCCAGAAACGCCAGCCCCCGCCGCACCATCTCAAACCTCCAGGTCGGACGGAAGTGACACAGCCGTCGTCGGCGGCGCCACGCCCGGTGTCGTGTCCAGGTGTTCGAGCAGTCCGTCGACGTACGACACGTCGACGCGCACCTTCTGGACCCGGCCGTCCACGTCCCGCATCACGAACTCTCGGAAGCCGAGCCGGTGCTGGGAGGCGGAGTCGACCTGGGAGAGCGACGCGAGCGTCGCCTCATACCCGTCGTGGACGGGGACCCGCAAAAGCCGTAGTGCCTCGGAGGCGATCTCCTGGTCCTCGGCGATCCGGCCGACGAAGACGGTGGAGACGAGGTTCTGCACGTCGAGGCCGAGGATGTCGCGCGGGTTCTGGGAGGCCACGAAGGCGGCCAGGTTCCATTTCCGGGAGTCGCGGGCGAGCCGGACCAGGAAGGACCGGCCGGAGCGCCAGCCCTCCATGAAGTGGGCCTCGTCCAGGCCGACCATCTTGCGGGAGGCCATCGATCCGCCGTAGCAGCGGCGGACCGCCAGCCGGTGGGCGGTGTGCAGCATCGGCAGGGCCAGGGATTCCTCCGCGGACCAGTACTCGCGTTCGATCTTCAGGTCGGGCAGTCGCAGCCCGGCCATGGTGATCACGGTGAGGGCCGCGTCGGCGCCGAGCAGGTGCGCCGGCGGGTGGCCGAAGAAGAGCAGCGCCAGCGGCATCTCGGCGGTGTCGAGGAGCAGGTTGGCCAGTTCCTTGCCCTCATCGTTGTCGAGGGCCTGCAGGGTACGCACGACGTCGTCGAGGGTCGACGTCTCCTCGGCCGGCACCTGGCGCACCGCGTGGCGCAGCAGGGTGGCGGTGGACGCCTCCTTGGCCACCTGCGGCGGCACCAGCATCGAGCAGATGTCCTGGACGAGCATGCGGCGTTCGGCGCGGGCGTTGGAGACCGCGATCTCGAACTCCCGGTCGCCGGTCGGCCCGGTCGGGAACTCGGACCGCACCGGCGTCGGGATGAGCGAGTAGGGTGCGAGTGTCCCCTGCTCGGAGCCGGTCAGGTTGAGGACCCGGCTGTACGGCCGCAGCTCCGGCATCTGGCAGAGCCGGGCGAGCGGTCCGGACGGGTCGAGCAGGGTCACCTGGACGCCACGGCGGGCGTTGAGGTAGCCGAGGGCGCCCATCAGGGTCGACTTGCCACCACCCGGCTCGGCGACCAGCACGCCGAGCCCGGAACGCTCCCGTACCTCCATCGGGAAGTGCAGGTCGAGGAAGACCGGCCGGCGGCAGGTGCCCGCGGTCCGCCCGATCAGGTCGCCGCGCCGGTCACCGACCGTGGACGCCGCCTGGGGCAGGGCCGCGGCCATCAGCTTGACCGGCATCCGGCGGACGTAGCCGGTGTTGGCGATCGGCTCGCCCGGGATGAACTCCCGCGCCAGCTGGTCCTGGTTCTTCGGGTGTTGCAGGGAGATCCGCAGCTCCCGGGAGTAGAGCTGGATGAGCCGCCGGGCGCGTTCGAGGCATTCCTCGCGGGTCGCGCCGCTGACCGCCAGCCGGTGCCAGCCGTGCGCGCGGGCGGAGTCGGTCGGCAGCCCGGTGGTCATCTCGTCGCCGATCACCAGCGCCCGCTTGGCGAGGCGCTCCAGCTCGGGCGGAGCGTCGATGCCGTGCTCGGCGTAGTCGAGCTGCTGGGACCGGATCATCCGGAGCCGGTGCTCGAGATTCTTGAACGAGCTGTTGGAGCCGAGGATGTCGATCCGCGAGGAGAGCTCCATCGGCCACGGGAGCCGTTCGTGGAAGTGCATCCACGGCTCGTGCTTCTCCGGGATCTCCAGCGGCTCCATCCGGCCGACGGAGAGGACGGCGACGTGCCGCTCCTCGCCGGACATCCGGTTGACCAGCTTCACCGTCGACCCGTACGGCGTCCGGTACCGCTCGACCGCCTCGGTGAGCGCGAGCAGGTCGCCGGTCTCCCAGTGCCCGTTGGTGACCGGGGAGAGCAGTCCGGGCGGGGCCATGCCGAGCGCCACCGAGCGGTAGAGCAGCCACTCCAGTTCCTGGGGGGTGACCCGCCGGCCGCGCATGCCGAACGCGTTGAGCACCTCGTCGAACTGCTCGACGGTCCGGCCGAGCTTGCGGCGCTCACCGTCGGAGGTGCCCTTGCCGAAGGCCCGCAGGATCCGCTCGGTGAACGTGTCGCCGAGCGAGCGCCGGGCGAACGTCACGCCGAGGAACGTCTGCCCCTCGGCGTGGTTGACCGACAGCAGGTGCCGCTGTGCCGCGACCAGGTGATCGGACCAGGAGGTGGCGCCGTGCACGTCGGGCAGCGGCTTGGGGGTGAACGAGTCGACCGTGCGGGCCCACTCGTCGGCCGGGAAGGGGCGGGTGGTGCGGCGCAGGTGCAGGCGGAAGCCGGCGAGGCCCGCATACTGCTCGGAGATGGCGCTGAGCAGCGCCTCCCGCTCGGCGTCGGGCCGGAACGCCCAGCGCACCTCGGGCAGGTGATACCACGCCGTCACGGTGCTCTGGGTGAAGGTCAGGTGCCCGGCGATCTCGCTGACGGCCAGTTCGACCGAGGGATCGCGGTCCTTGAACTTGAGCTTCTGCGGCCGCAGCGGGGCCGCTTTCGGCTCCTTCTTCTCCTTGCGACGGGCCGGTGCCTTCTCGGAGCGCCGGGCCGGCGCCTTCTCCGGCGGGGGGACCGGCAGCGGTGCCGGGGCGGGCGCGGGGACCGGAAGCGGAACCGGGGCCTGCACCGGCTCGGGCTGCTGCCAGAGAGCGGGCGGCTGCGCGGCGGGCGGCGGCCACTCCTCGAAGTCGGTCCACTCGTGGTCGTCGTCGTCGACCGGATCGGGATCGACGGGTGCCGGCGCGGCGGCGTGCCCGTTCTCCCGGAAGAAGTCCGGCTCGGGTCCGGCGGGCGCCCGCGTGAAGGGCGCGCTGTCCGGGACCGGGACCGGGACTGGCACCGGGACTGGCACCGGTACCGGCAACGGGACCGGCACGGGAGCCGGGGGCGCGGAGGCCGCCGGCGGGGCGGCCGGGGTTTGCGGATCACTCGTACGGGGAACAGCGGCTCCACCGAACAGGTCCAGGAACGGCGAGTCGATGTCCATACTGGAGTCGACGACGGTGGCGCGCGGCCGCACGGGTTGTGGCGCCTGGAATACGCCCACTCCACCGTGTCCCGGCGCGGCGACGAGGTCTTCCGCGTCGTCGAGCGAATCAGGCGAGGAGTAGTTGTCCGAACGCACACCGTTACTCTGCCTGCCCGGGGACGAGGCGGCCGCCCGGGGATGCCCGTGCGGATACGTTCCGGTCATGCGTGGGCCTCACGTGCGCGGACGACCTGGCAACTGGTCATACCAACTCCTCCCGAACCCGGATGCGAGTGGCGACAAGCCTGGGATCGCGCTGCTCCACGGCGGGCTCGCGGGTGCGGCGCCAGTCGGTGAGCGCGGTACGGATGACGACGCGAGCCGGACGGTCCGGGTCGACATGCCGGAAAACGTACGACGTCGTCACCATGGCCAGGGCGATCTCCCAGGCCGGAAACGGGTCGAACTCGAGGGTCAGCGCATAGTGGATCGCCATGAAGAGCGGCACCAGGACCACGAACATCCCGTACTGCGCGTAGGGCAGATGGACGGGCAGGGTGTAACCGGGCGGGCCGAGGTAGACCAGGCGCGCCCGGTAGATGTCGTCGTCGGTCCGGAGCCGCATCTCAGTTGAAGATCAGGTCGATGATCGACTCGCCGACGAAGAACAGCGTCGCGGCGCCGGCGATGAACGCCAGGCCCACGATCGCGATCGCCGAGCTGGTGAGGACCTTCGAGATCTCGCCACGGCTGGCCCGGCCGATGAAGATGACGCCGAGCACGGCGAGCAGGATCGGTGCGATGTTGCTCGCGAAGAAGGTGACGATGCCTTCGGTATTGATGTTGCCTGCCGGCTCGGCCGCCAGGATGAGGAACTCGGTGGCGATCATCGGTAAACCTCCCGGTGTCCGTGGGGGGTACGGACACGCTGCAGTTGTGAAGCCGTACGGCAACGCCCATATGGTGCTACCTCTGACTCACCGCGTCGAGTGAGTCGTTCGGGCACTGCCATGCTCGTCTCTGCTCTCTTCGGTCACTTCATGATGCCCAGATCCGAAGAGTACGGCTCGTACTTGCGAGCAACAAGCGCCCGTTTCGTTACCCAAGGTGAAGGAGTGCGTGATTCACAGTCACATGGCATCGTACGCCTGTTCGAATCACTGCTGCCCCGTACCCTTCACCTGTGTCCAATTCGCCGACAGACGCGCAGCTCACGGGGGCTGATCTGCTACGTGTGGATCACCCGGTCGTGATGGGTGTCCTCAACGTGACGCCGGACTCCTTCTCTGACGGTGGTAGATACACCGACGTCGACGCCGCGGTTCAGCACGGCGTCGGACTTTTTCAGGAAGGCGCGCACGTCATCGACGTGGGCGGAGAATCCACCCGGCCGGGTGCCGAGCGGGTCGACGCGGCGACCGAGATCGCCCGGGTCGTACCGGTGATCGAGCGGCTGTTCGCCCAGGGCGTACCGGTCAGTATCGACACCACCCGTGCGGCGGTCGCCGAGGCCGCCCTCGCCGCCGGCGCCGTGGTGATCAACGACGTCTCCGGCGGACTCGCCGACCCCGGCATGGCGGCGGTCGCGGCCGCGGCCGGCTGCCCCTGGATCCTGATGCACTGGCGCGGTCACTCGCGCGACATGCAGCGACTGGCCGTCTATCACGACGTGGTCGCCGAGGTCCGCGACGAGTTGCGGGAGCGGGCCGACGCGGCGATCGCGGCCGGCGTCGACCCCGGCCTGATCGTCCTCGACCCGGGACTCGGTTTCGCGAAGCTGCCCGAGCACAACTGGGCGCTCAGCGCCCACCTGGACGCTCTTGTCGGCCTCGGCTTCCCGGTTCTCTTCGCGGCGAGCCGCAAGACCTATCTGGGTCGTCTGCTGGCCGGTCCGGACGGCATGCCGCGGCCGGTCGACGGCCGCGAGGCGGCCACCCTCGCCACCTCACTGCTGGCGGTCGCCTCCGGCGCCTGGGGCGTCCGGGTCCACCAGGTGGGCGCGACCGCGGACGCGCTCGCCGTCTGGCGGGCGACGGGTTCCCCACGATTCCGCGGTACGCCGTGAGCCGCCCCCGACCGCGAACCACCGCTCCCGCCCGGCCTGGTCCGTCCCGCGCGGCCACGACCCTCGGCGGGCCGACCGACACCGGGGAGAAGAGATGACCGGACGGATCACGCTGACCGGCCTGCGGGCCCGGGGCCACCACGGTGTCTACGACTTCGAGCGTGCGGAGGGCCAGGACTTCGTCGTGGACGTCACCCTCGATCTCGACCTGGGCCCGGCGGCGGGCAGCGACGACGTGGCCGACACCGTTCACTACGGTGAGCTGGCGACCGCACTGGTCGGCGTGCTCACCGGCGAACCGGTCAATCTGCTGGAACGCCTCGCCGACCGGCTGCTGGACGTCTGCCTGGCCGATGCCCGGGTCGAGTCCGCGGAGGTCACCGTGCACAAACCACAGGCACCGATCCCGCACGAGTTCGCCGACGTGGCGGTCACCCTGCGCCGGAGCCGGTCGTGAGCGGTCGGCAGCCCGGCGGGGCCGCGTCATGACCGGGGCGGTCCTCTCGATCGGCGGCAACCTGGGCGACTCCCACGCCCACCTCCGCGCCGCCGTCGAACGACTGGGCACGGCCGTCGTCGGAGTCTCCGGGGTCTATCGGACGCCGCCCTGGGGAGACGGCGCCCAACCGCCGTACCTCAATGCCGTGGTCCTGGTCGAGGATCGGACCGCGACCGCCCGGGACTGGCTGACCCGCGCCCGGGCGTGCGAGGCGGCCGGGGGCCGCGTCCGCGACCCGGACCGCCGCTTCGGGCCGCGCACCCTGGACGTGGACGTCATCGCCGTCTGGTCGGACGACGGCACCCCGGTCGTCAGCGGCGACCCCGAACTCACCCTGCCGCACCCGCGTGCCCACCTGCGGGCCTTCGTGCTGGTGCCGTGGCACGCCGTGCGGCCGGACGCCGAACTGCCCGGGTACGGCCCGATCGCCGCGCTGCTGACGTCGCCGGAGGTGGCGGCCGACGTCGCCGGTGTCACGCTCTGTCCGGAGCTGTCGTTAGAGTCGATGGAGTGAGCGTCAACCCGGACCCCGGATCCCCGCGGAACACCGATCCCTCGCTGCGGCCGACGAGCATGTCGACGCTGGTGGTGGCCGCCCTCGCCGCCGCCGCGGTGGCCTGGCTGCTGATCTCCACCAACGACCTCTTCTACCGGATCTCGCCGTTGCCGTGGACCGGTGCCGGCGTGCTCGGTGTGCTGGCGATCGCCGAGGCCTACCTGGCGCAGAACACCGCGGCCCGGATCGAGCGCAGGCCCGGCGCGCTCCCGGTCCAGCCGCTGGCCGTCGCCCGCTTCGCCGCCCTGGCCAAGGCCTCCTCGCTCGTCGGCGCCCTGTCCGCCGGGTTCTCCGCCGGGCTGCTGATCTGGCTGCTGCTGGAGCCGACCAAGGAGGCCGGGTCGAGCGTGCCGACCGCGGCGACCACGCTGGTCACCGCGATCGCCCTGATCGCCGCCGCACTCTGGCTGGAGCGGGCCTGCCGCGTCCCGGACCGGCCCGACCGCGAGGACGACGACTCGGACCGGCCGACGCCCCGGCGGTGACCTCGTCGACGGTTCCGTCGGCCATAGTCCGTTGACGATCTTCGAACGATATTCCGCTCTGAACTGAGCGGGTCTCGTTTCCGTATGCTTTGCGGCGGGCGGGGATGAGCCAGGAGTAGCGTGCGCCTCGGACCGCTCGTGGAGGCGTAAGGAGGCGCGGACCATGGCGTACGACGACACCACCTTCCGCCGGCCCGGCGACGAGACGACCGATCCCGATCCGGCCGCCTACCGGCGACGGGTGCAGTACGACGATACCGCCGGCACCACGCTCGACCAGTCCCTCAAGAACCCGGTGACCACGACCGGGGCGATCCCCGCGGTGGAGGAGGACGGGCGCGACCGGCTCGGCATCCACCTCGGCTGGGAGGTCATCCTCCTGGTCCTCGCCGCGGTCCTCGGGTTCCTGCTCCAGCGCGAGGACCCGGCGGCCCTCGAGCGGCCGGCTCTGGACGCGCTGCTCGTCACCGGCGCCGCGATCGGGCTGCTCACCCTCGGCGCGGGCCTCACCCTGCGGGCCGGCGTGCCCAACCTCGCGCTCGGCCCGATCGCCCTGGCCGCCGCCATGCAGTATGCGGAGAACAGCGACAAGGGACTGGCCCAGGCCGTGGTCCCCGCGCTGATCCTCGCCGCGGCCGGTGGTCTCGTGGCCGGCCTGATCGTGACCGTCCTGCACGTGCCCGCCTGGGCCGCCACGCTGGCCGCCTCCTGCGGTGTCATCGTCTACGTCCAGCTGCGTCCCGAGCCGGTGGCCGTGCAGGGCGACTGGGATCCGACCAGCCAGGCGTTCGTGCTGTTCGGAGCGTTCGCGGTGCTCGCCGTGCTGGGTGCGGCGCTCGGCGCGCTCGGCCCGGTGCGCCGGTTCCTCGGCCGGATGCGCCCGACCGGCGACCCGGCCCAGCGCCGCAGTACCGCGGCCGCGGTACCGGCCATCCTCACGCTCGTCGTGTCCTCGCTGTTCGCCACCGGCGCCGGGGTGCTGATCGCGGCCGGCGCGGACGGCCCGATCGTCCCGGGGACCGGGTTCGAGTGGACCGGCATCGCGATGGGCCTGGCCCTGCTCGCCGGCACCAGTGCGTACGGTCGGCGCGGCGGCATCTTCGGCACCCTGTTCGCGGTCACCGCGCTCACCCTGTTCCTGCGGTACCAGAACCTCCGCGACCTGGACATCGCGCTGTTCGCGATCGCCGGCACCGTCTTCGCCGCCGGTCTGGTGGTGACCCGCTTCGTCGAGTCGTACGGCAGCCCGTACGCCTCGCGTGCCGGCGAGGACTGGAACGCGGCACCGTCCGGCGGCGCGAACTGGTCGCCGACCCTGCCGGAGACCTGGAACACCCCGGCCACCCCGGCACCCCGCAGCGACCGATGGGACGACGGCCCGTGGGGCGCCACCCGCTGAAAGTATGCTTTCGGACATGACCTCGCCCAGCTTCGCCGAACTGGACGCCCTGACCACCGAGTCGCTGCGGGAGCAGGCCTTCGCCAAGGCCCGCGCCAAGCACGACGTGGGCTTCTTCTGGTCGGTGTTCAAGAACCTGCCGGACGCCGGTGACGCCGCCTCCCTGGACGGTGCGCCGAACTCGATCGGCCCGACCGTCGACGAGGCCGTCGCCCTGTGGCGCGAGTTCGAGGGCCGCGACCTCGGCGACCGGGAACCGCTGCTACGTGCCGCGTTCATCGACTATCTGAGCAGGTAGTGTCGGGACGTTCGAGCAGGTAGTGACGGCTGTCGTTTGAAAGCCGGACCCGGCTGGGAAAAAGCTGGGAATGGCTCTCGGAAACCGTTACAAGTCCGCACCCGGTGCGGGTACTCTCGCCGCGCTCATACTCGTCCTGGTCTTCGGCAGTCCGTGGTATTCGGACTGGGCCCAGGACAACACGAACCCGAACACGGCCGGTGGCTGGTGGCTGCGGCTGCTGGCCTGGCCGTCGTGGAGTTTCGACACCGACGACTCGCTCCGTGACGTGATCGTCGGCGACCTCAAGGCGATCCTCGTGGTCGTCCTGACCTTCGTCTTCCTCTACCTGCTGCCCGGCTCCCAACTGGCCCGGGCCCGCGGCACGGTCAGCCAGTTCCTGGCCGGCTGGGCCGCGTACATCTTCGCGGGCGCGTTCGCCGCGCTCCTGGCCACCCTGTTCCTCACCAACCCGTCGCTGCTGGGCGCCTTCAACGCGGCCGGATCCGGCGCCGGGTACGGCTTCTTCGTCGGCTGGATCGTCGGTCTGGCCTCCCTCGGCGGCTGGCGCGGTACCCGCTGACCAGTGGGGACCCCGTAGCCGCGGGGTCCCCACGTCACCGGCCGAATGTGCCGTACCACGTTCGGCTGTTTTGTCAGAGACGTGGTCTCGGTAACATCTGCGGCCATGCCGGAACGGGACACCCAATCAGGACACAGCGCGCGACTGCTCCGTGGCCTCGTCTGGGCGGGTGTGGTCCTCGCCCCGATCGCAGCCGCCGTCGTGCTGATCGGCGGCGACTCCAGCTCGATCCGCTTCGCGGTCCTGCTGATGGCGGTCAGCGTCGTGCTGATCGGCGCGTCGATGCTGGTCCGCGCTGATCCGGTGCTGCTCCGGATGGACGTCGAGGACCGGGTCGCCGAGGAGGTGGACGGGCTGCGGCGGCAGTTGCGCGCCGAGTTCGCGACCGCTGCCCCGGCCGGTCCCGAGGTGGACCCGGGACCACCGCCGCCGGCGCACCACCCCGGTGGGCGGGCCCAGGTCGCGCCGCCGGCCGCCTTCACTCCGCCGCCGGGCCGGCCGACGTTCGTGCACCAGCCGGAGCCGGTGGTCCTCGACGAGCCCGAACCCGAGTACCACTACGAGGAGACCGGGTACGGGTACGACGACCAGACGACCGGCTACCAGCAGCAGGGCTACCAGGAGGGGTACCAGCCGGAGAGCTATCAGGACGGGTACCAGGAGGACGGCTACCAGGACGGGTATCCGGACGACGGCTACCAGGATCCGGCTTACCAGGATCCCGGCTACCAGGACGAGGGTTACCAGCAGCCGGCACCGGCGCCGGTGCCGGCGCGAGCAACCGGCGGCCGGGCCTCGGTCCCCGGCATCGTCCAGCCCGTCTCCCCGGCCCAGTCGCAGGGTTTCGCGGCGCAGGGCACGACGTCGCAAGGGTTCGCGGCGCAAGGTGTCACGTCGCAAGGGTTCGCGGCGCAGGGTTTCGCGGCGCAGGGTGTGCCCGCCGGTCGTGCCAGCGCCGCGGTTCCGCCCGCCGTGCCGGTGGCCCGTGCCGCCGCGGTTCCGCCCGCCGTGCCGGTGGCCCGTGCCGCCGCGGTCCCGGGGCCCCCGATCGGCCGGCCGGTGCCGCGCCCCCGTGCCGCCGCGTCGGTCCCCGGCGCGATGCCGCCCGGCCCGAACGGCATGATGGCGCCCCCGCCGGCCCGTGCGGCCGTCACGGTCCGCCCCGGCGGCACCCAGTACGGCCGGCCGGAGGCCCCCGACGGCGACTTCGGGGCCACCAACGGCTATGCCGGCGGCGACGACCCCGAGATGAGCGCCGAGTACAAGGCCCGCCGCCACCGCCCGTCCGCGAACGACACCAACGTGGGCACCCTCGACGACTTCGCCGGCTACCCCGGTTACAGCAGCCAGGAGAACTGGTGACCGCTCACTTGTCGATGTCGCCGACGACGAAGAACATCGACCCGAGGATCGCGATCAGGTCGGGCACCAGGCAGCCGGGGATGAGCGTGGCCAGCGCCTGCACGTTGGCGTAGGACGCGGTCCGCAGTTTGAGCCGCCACGGCGTCTTCTCGCCCCGCGACACCAGGTAGTAGCCGTTGACGCCGAGCGGATTCTCGGTCCACGCGTAGGTGTGCCCCTCCGGTGCCTTGACCACCTTGGGCAGGCGCACGTTCACCGGGCCGCCGGTGCGGTCCACCCGGTCCAGGCACTCGTCGACCAGATCGAGGGAGACCATCACCTGCTCCAGCAGCACCTCGAACCGGGCGTGACAGTCCCCGGACGTCCGCGTCACCACGGGCACGTCGATCTGGTCGTAGAAGAGGTACGGCTCGTCCCGGCGTACGTCGAAGTCCAGACCGCTCGCCCGGGCCACCGGACCGGAGGCGCCGTAGGCCGCCGCGTCGGCCGCGCTCAGCACGCCGACGCCGACCGTGCGGGCCATGAAGATGTCGTTGCGCCGGATCACGTTGTCGATGTCCGGCATCCGGCGCCGGACCGCGGCGACCGCCTGCCGGGCCCGTTTCGTCCAGCCGGCCGGGATCTCCTCCTTGAGGCCGCCGACCCGGTTGAACATGTAGTGGATCCGGCCGCCGGAGACCTCCTCCATGACGGCCTGCAGCGTCTCCCGCTCGCGGAACGCGTAGAACATCGGCGTGATCGCGCCGATCTCCAGCGGGTAGGAACCGAGGAACATCAGGTGGTTGAGCACCCGGTTCAGCTCGGCTAGGGCCATCCGCAGCCAGGTGGCCCGCTCGGGCACCTCGATGCCCATCAGCCGCTCGACGGCCAGCACGACACCCAGCTCGTTGGAGAACGCGGAGAGCCAGTCGTGCCGGTTCGCCAGCATGATGATCTGCCGGTAGTCGCGCACCTCGAACAGTTTCTCGGCGCCGCGGTGCATGTAGCCGACGATCGGCTCGCAGGCGATCACTCGCTCACCGTCGAGGGTGAGCTTGAGCCGGAGCACACCGTGCGTGGAGGGGTGCTGGGGGCCGATGTTGAGCACCATGTCGGCCGTGTCCAGCCCGGCTCCGGTGCCTACTGTCATCTCCCGCAGGGCGTCGCTCACCCGAGCATCGTGCCACGATCGCCGAGGCCGATGGTGTGCCAGAGCCACCAGTGACCGCCGAGCCCCGCCGGATCGGTCAGCTCGGCGGCCGCCCCGGCCTCGCCGAGCGCCCGCAGATAGCGGCCCGGATCGGTACGGGCCAGTTCCAGCGGCGGCCGCGAACCGTCCACACCGAGCGCCCGCAGCGCCTCCCGCTGCCGCACCATCCGATAGGGAACCCCGGGCGCGGACGCCACCGCGTCCATCGCCACGTGCGCCGTGACGTCACAGCCGCCGTCCGGGACCGGGTGCACCTGCCGGCCCCGCCGGAACCCGGTCAGCGTCCCGAGCACCGGCCGCTCCGCCCTGACGTGCCCGTAGTCCACGCAAAGGGCCGCGCCGCGCCGGATCGAGCCGACCGCATCCGCCCACGCCGCGTCCCGGGGCCACCCGATCTCGATCCGTCCCGGCCCCGGCCACCAGCGGCTGATCCAGAACAGGTCGGCCGGGTCGGCCTCGGCTCCCAGCGTCTCGACCCCGGTGGCCCGGTCCACGAGCACCTTCCGCAGCCGGCCGTGCTCGTCCGTCTCGACCACGTCCAGCGGCACGTTGTCGAGCCATTCGGTCGCCACCAGCACCCCGGTGATCTCCGCGGGCACGTCCCGTCGCCAGTGCACCGCCGGATCCAGCCCGGCCGGACGCGGCGCCACCTCGACCGCGACCGGAACGATCCGCCGGGCGAGCGGGCCCGGCAACGACGCCAGCAGCGCCGTGATCAGCTCCCCGCGGCCGGCGCCCACGTCCACCAGGTCGAACACGTCGGGATGGCCGAGGTCGGCGTCGACCCGCTCGACCAGGCGTGCGAGTGCGCCGGCGAACAGCGGCGAGGCGTGCACGCTGGTCCGGAAGTGATCAGCGGGGCCCTCGCGCTCGCGGACGAAGAAGCCGTCACCGCCGTACAGCGCCGCCTGCATGGCCAACCGCCACCCGACACCCATCCCGACACCCTAGGCCCAACTTCAACACCCTTCTCCGGTACGCCGCCCGCCGCACCCACCCGCACCACCCGTCCCGTGATCCACCGCACGGCGCGGGCCGGCCAGCCGAACTCCCGCGCGCAGGCCGTTGGCCGGCTGGCTGTCACCGCTGTCTCGGACGGCCTGAGACAGCGGTGAGGACCAGCCGAACTTCCGCGCGCAGACCGCGGGCCGGCTGGCTGTCACCGCTGTCTCGGACGGCCTGAGACAGCGGTGAGGGCCAGCCGAAGCCCCGCCCGCAGACCGCCGGCTGTCTCAGGAGGGCGGGGCGGTGGCCGATCGGGAGGGGCGTGCCGGGGCGGTGCATCGACGCCGGTGCTGTTCTTCACACGTGCTTGTCACCGGCGTGTTAAAACGGCGCATACTGGCGCTCGACCGGTACCCCTGCAACGAGGACTGGATCCAGATGAACGCTTTGACCGTCGGCGTCGTCGGCGCCGGCCGGGTCGGTGCCGTGCTGGGCGCGGCACTGAACGCGGCCGGGCACCGGGTGGTCGCCGCCGCCGCCGTCTCCGCCGCCTCCCGGGAGCGGGCCGCCCGCCTCCTGCCGGGCGCCGCGATCCTCCCGGCCGACGAGGTGGCCCGCGCCGCCACCGATCTGCTGCTGCTCGCCGTTCCCGACGACACCCTGGCCGCCGTGATCGCCGGCCTCGACCGGACCGGGGCCCTGCGCGCCGGCCAGGTGGTGGCGCACACCTCGGGGGCTCACGGACTGGACGTGCTGGGCGATGTGAACGGCATGGCCCTGCACCCCGCGATGACCTTCACCGGGGCGGACACCGACCTGGAGCGCCTGCCCGGCATCGCCTGGGGCGTGACCGCTCCGGACCGGGTGTTCGCCACCCGGCTCGTGGCGGACCTGGGCGGGGTGCCCGAGTGGGTGGCCGAGGAGTCCCGCCCGCTCTACCACGCCGCCCTGGCGCACGGCGCGAACCACCTGGTCACCCTGGTCAACGAGGCCGCCGGCCTGCTGCGCGCGGCCGGGGTCGGCGAGCCGGGCCGGGTGCTGTCCCCACTGCTGACCGCGGCGCTGGACAACGCGCTGCGGATGGGCGACGCCGCCCTGACCGGCCCGGTGTCCCGCGGTGACGCCGGCACGGTCGCCAAGCACCTGGACCGGATGCCGGCCGACGCGGTGCCGGCCTACCTGGCGATGGCCCGGCGCACCGCGGACCGGGCGATCGCCTCCGGGCGACTGCGGCCGCAGGACGCCACCGCGCTGCTGGACGTGCTGTCCCGGGCCGGACACGACTCCCGGACCGCCGCCGTACACGACGAGAAGGGGACGACGCGTGACCGTTCTGGCGCACACCCGCGCTGACCTGGCCGCCGCGCTGGACGCGGCGACCGGGGAGATCGCCGTGGTGATGACGATGGGCGCGCTGCACGAGGGACACCGGCAGTTGATGCGGGTGGCCCGGGAGCGGTCCGCGTTCGTGCTGGTGACGATCTTCGTGAACCCGTTGCAGTTCGGGCCGGGTGAGGACTTCGAGAGATATCCGCGGACTCTGGACGAGGACCTGGCGGCCTGCCGGGCCGAGGGCGTGGCCGTGGTGTTCGCCCCGGGACGCGACGACGTCTACCCGCACGGGGCGCCGTCGGTCACGATGCACCCGGGGCCGCTCGGCGAGATCCTGGAGGGCGCCAGCCGACCCGGGCACTTCTCCGGGATGCTCACGGTCGTCGAGAAGCTGCTCATGCTCACCCGCGCCGACGTGGCGTACTTCGGGGAGAAGGACTACCAGCAACTGGCGCTGATCCGCCGGATGGTGCGCGACCTGGAGTTGCCCGCCGAGATCGTGGGCGTTCCGACCGTACGCGAGGAAGACGGTCTCGCCCTGTCCAGCCGCAACCGCTATCTCTCGCCGGAGGAGCGCAACGCCGCGCTGGTCCTCTCCCGCGCCCTGCGCGAGGGCACGGCGCACGGCGACGCCGAGGCGGTTCTGGCGGCCGCCCACAAGGTTCTCGCCGAGGAGCCGGGGGTACGCCCGGACTACCTCTCCCTGACCGGGGCGGACCTCGGCCCGGCCCCGGACGAGGGCCCGGCGCGCCTGCTGGTGGCCGCCCGGGTCGGCGCCACCCGTCTGATCGACAACGTTCCGCTGACTCTCCAGAAGGGCGCCTGATGCTCCGGACCATGCTCAAGTCGAAGATCCACCGGGCCACCGTGACCCAGGCGGACCTCCACTACGTCGGATCGGTCACCGTCGACCTGGATCTGCTGGAGGCGGCCGACCTGATCCCGGGGGAGCAGGTGGCGATCGTCGACGTGACGAACGGCGCCCGCCTGGAGACCTACGTGATCCCGGGTGAGCGGGGCAGCGGCGTGATCGGCATCAACGGCGCGGCCGCCCACCTGGTGCACCCGGGCGACCTGGTCATCCTGATCTCCTACGGGCAGATGGAGGACGCCGAGGCGCGGGCCTGGCAGCCGCGGATCGTGCACGTGGACGCCGATAACCGGATCATCGAGCTGGGCGCCGATCCGGCCGCCGCAGCCGAGGGCATGGCCGGTGACCTGGTACGTGGAGACCTGACGCTGGCTTCCGTCCAATAATTCGGCATTCCACCTCCCGAGCCTGAGATATGCCCATACAGTGGGCGAATCGGATACAGCTGCCGAGGCTCGGGAGGCACGGTTCATGCGACTCCGATGGGGGATGGTCGCTGTGGCAGCTCTTCTCGCCGTCGCCGGCTGCGGAAGCGGTGGCGATGTCGACGGGGACCTGACCAACGACTGGGGTGCGATGTCTCCGGCGACCGGCTTCGTGCCGGTCGCCGAGACATGCCATCTCTCCAACTTCGCCGTCTCCGGCCCGCGCTCCACCTACGAGGAGACCGACTGCGGCGTTCTGCACCGCACCGAGACCGTCTTCGTCGGCGAGTACTCCGGGCCCGCCGCCGACGCGGCCGAACCGCCGTCCGGCGCCTCCGCCGGAGCCCGCGCCGCCTACCGGATCTGCGATCAGAAGACGACGCAGTACGTCGGGGGCCCGTGGCGGCACGCCCGGCTGTGGATCGGCGTCACCCACCCGTCGCCGGCCGCATGGAGCGGTGGCAGCCGCTGGTTCCGCTGCGAGGTGGTGGAACTCGACTCGATCGAGAACGACGGCGCCCTGATCCAGCGGACCGGCAGCCTGCGCGGTGCGCTCGCCGACGCGGCCTCAGCGCTGGCCCTGACCTGCTACGCCATCAAGCTCGACGACGCCGGCGCGATCACGCGGATGCCGCCGGCCCCGTGCGGCAGCAAACATAACGCCGAGTTCGTCGGGGTGTGGACGGCCGGCGACAAGGTGGCCTATCCCAAGGGCGACGCCGCGTGGGAGGAGTTCCACCGCGGCTGCCGCACCCTGGCCGCGAGATATGTCGGCGTGCCCGACGACGGCGACCTCCAGTACCGCACCGGTGTGGTGTCGCTGCCCGGCAACGCCGACGTCTGGGCACAGGGCGACCACGGCGTGCGCTGCTACCTCTGGATGGACGGTGCCGAGCTGACCGGCTCGCTCAAGGGCAAGGGGACGAAGGCCCTCCCGGTCCAGTACAAGTAACGGTGACCACTGATGCCGCCCCCGGCGCGACGGATCCGCGGCCGCGGAGTGTACTGAACCTCATGTCATCTCTCGCGGATCTACCGGCACTGCCGCGTCGGCTTGCCGCCGCCGAGCCCGGCTGGACCGAGACCACCGACGTCGTCGTGGTCGGCTCCGGCATCGCCGGCCTGACCGCCGCCCTCTACCTGCGGGAGCAGGGCCTGCACGTCACCGTCGTGACCAAGGTCAACATCGATGACGGTTCGACCCGGTGGGCGCAGGGCGGCATCGCGGCGGTGCTCGACCCGCTGGACACTCCGCAGGCCCACGCGTATGACACCGAGATCGCCGGCGTCGGGCTCTGCGACCCGCAGGCGGTGCGGGTGCTCGTCGAGGAGGGCCCGGCCCGTATCCGGGAGCTGATCCGCCGGGGCGCCGAGTTCGACCGCAACCCGGACGGCTCGCTGATGCTGACCCGCGAGGGCGGCCACCGCGCCGACCGGATCGTGCACGCCGGCGGCGACGCGACCGGTGCCGAGGTGCAGCGGGCCCTGCACGAGGCGGTCCGCCGCGACCCCTGGATCCGGCTGGTCGAGCACGCGCTCGTGCTGGACCTGATGCGTGCCGCCGACGGGCGGGCCTGCGGGCTCACCCTGCACGTGCTCGGGGAGGGCTCCGAGGACGGCGTGGGCGCGATCCTGGCCCGGGCCGTGGTGCTGGCCACCGGCGGGATGGGCCAGATCTTCTCGTCCACCACGAACCCGTCGGTCTCCACCGGCGACGGGGTGGCGCTCGCGCTGCGTGCCGGCGCCGAGGTCACCGACGTCGAGTTCGTGCAGTTCCATCCGACGTCGTTCGTCACCGCGGGCATCGCGGAAGCGGGTTCCGCCCGAGAGGCCTCCGCGGCTCCGGCGGTGGACGCGGTGCAGCGGCCGCTGATCTCCGAGGCGCTTCGGGGTGAGGGCGCGCATCTGGTCGACGAGAACGGCGAGCGGTTCATGGTCGGGCAGCACGAGCTGGCCGAGCTGGCGCCCCGTGACGTGGTCGCCAAGGGCATCTACCGGGTGCTGCGGGCCACCGGCGCCGACCACGTCTACCTGGACGCGCGGCACCTCGGGCGAGAGTTCCTCGAGGGCCGCTTCCCGACCATCATGGCGTCCACCCGGGCCGCCGGCGTCGACCCGGCCACCGACCTCATCCCGGTCGCCCCGGCCGCCCACTACGCCTCCGGCGGCGTCCGCACCGACCTGCACGGCCGCACCAGCATCCCCGGGCTGTACGCGTGTGGCGAGGTCGCCTGCACCGGCGTGCACGGCGCGAACCGGTTGGCCAGCAACTCGCTGCTGGAGGGCCTGGTGTTCGCCCGCCGGATCGCCGACGACATCGCCCGGGACCTGCCCGGGCAGGCCGAGCCGGCCCGTGCCGCGGCGATCGGGCCGGCCTGGGTCGCCGACCCGGCGATCCGCACCGAGTTGCAGCGCGCGATGACCCGGGGCGCCGGGGTGCTGCGCTCGGCCGACTCGCTGGACACCGCGGCCAAGGAGCTGGCCCGCCTGGCCGAGCAGCGGTCCACGCCCGACACCGCGGCGTGGGAGGTCACCAATCTGCTGACGGTGGCGGCCACACTGGTGGCGGCGGCCCGCAGCCGCCGGGAGACGCGCGGCTGCCACTGGCGCGAGGACCACCCGAACGCGGCCGACGAGTGGCGCGGCCACCTGCTCAACGCCGTCGGCCCGGACGGCGTGCTGACCCAGGACTTCCAGGAGGGCACAGCGTGATCGACTGCACCGCAGCGAAGCAAGGGGGCTCGGCGTGACCATTACCGACGGCGGCACCCTCTCTCCCGGCGAGGACCTTCCCGGGGACGAGGTTCCGGTCGGCGATCTCGGCCTCGATCTGGCCGAGGTTCAGCGGATCGTGCTCACCGCGCTCGCCGAGGACCTCGGTGACCCACCGCGTGACGTGACGAGCGAGTCCACCATCCCGGCCACGCAGACCGACACCGCCGAGCTGGTGGCCCGCGCCGACGGTGTGGTGGCGGGTCTGCTGGTGGCCGCCGAGGTCTTCGCGGCGACGAGCGCCGGCCGGGCCGCCTTCGAGGCCCGGGTGGACGACGGTGACCGGGTGCGCCGCGGCGACGTCCTGGCCGTGATCACCGGCCCGACCCGGGCGCTGCTGACCGCCGAGCGCACCGCCCTGAACCTGCTGTGCCGGATGTCCGGGGTGGCCACCCACACCCGCCGGTGGGCCGACGTCCTGGAGGGCACGAGCGCCACCGTGCTCGACACCCGCAAGACCACACCCGGCCTGCGGGTGCTGGAGAAGTACGCGGTCCGGGCCGGCGGCGGCACCAACAAGCGCATGGGGCTCTACGACGTCGCCATGATCAAGGACAACCACAAGCTGGCCGCGGGCAGCATCACCGCGGCGTACCAGCTGGTCCGCACCACCTTCCCGGACGTGGCGGTGCAGGTCGAGGTGACCACCCTCGCCGAGGCGGAGGAGGCGGTCGCCGCCGGGGCGGACTTCCTGCTCTGCGACAACATGACGCCGGAGCTGCTGACCGAGGTGGTCCGTGCGGTCGGCGACCGGGTCGAGCTGGAGGCGACCGGCAACCTGACCCTGGAGACGGCGGCCGCCTACGCGGCGACCGGAGTGGACTATCTGTCGGTGGGCGGGCTGACCCATTCGTCGCCGATTCTGGACATCGCGCTGGATCTGCGGGCGCGCTGACCGTCCCCGTGGCCACCGGGCCGGTCGCGAGGGTCGCGGCCGGGCCGGGCGGTCGCGAAGGCCGCGGGACGGTCCCGGTGCGTTCGGGGGAGTCGTGGCCGTACAAGATAAGGGTCTTGATTGTGATTCTTAGGGGCCTCCGTGCTGCTCTGCATTGACATCGGTAACACCAACACCGTGCTGGCGACCTTCGACGGCGACAAGCTGGTGCACAACTGGCGGATCAAGACCGATGCCGCCTCGACCGCCGATGAGCTGGGCCTGAAGTTCCGTGGCCTGCTCGCCGGCGATGCCGTGGAGATCACCGGGGTGGCGGCGTGCTCGACCGTCCCGGCGGCGCTGCGCAACCTGCGCACCATGCTGAAGCGCTACTACGACGACGTGCCCAGCGTGGTCGTCGAGCCGGGTGTGAAGACCGGGGTGCAGCTCGCCATCGACAACCCCAAGGAGGTCGGCGCCGACCGCGTGGTCAACACGCTCGCCGCGCACGCCCTCTACGGCGGACCGTCGATCGTGGTCGATTTCGGTACGACCACCAACTTCGATCTGATCAGCGCGAAGGGTGAGTTCCTCGGCGGTGCGTTCGCGCCGGGTATCGAGATCTCCTTCGACGCGCTCGCCGCCCGTGCCGCCCAGCTGCGCAAGGTGGAGCCGACGAAGCCGCGTTCGGTGATCGGCAAGAACACCGTCGAGTGTCTCCAGGCCGGGCTCTACTTCGGCTTCGCCGGCCAGGTCGACCGGATCGTCGAGCGGATGATCGAGGAGATCGGCCCGGTCCGCGCGGTGATCGCCACCGGTGGTCTGGCCTGGCTGGTGAAGGACGAGTGCCGCACGATCACCGCCCACGAGCCGATGATCACGCTGATCGGGCTGCGGATGGTATATGAGCGGAACGTCTGATCCCGCCTGAGTAGGCTTTCGAGGTCCCAGCACCGAGAAGGAAGTCTTGCCGTGACCGAGCAGAACACGCCAGCGATCGACCCCGCCGAGGATCTCCCCGAGCAGATGCGGGTCCGCCGGTCGAAGCGGGACCGGTTGCTCGCCGAGGGTGTGCCGCCCTACCCGGTCGAGGTCCCGCGGACCGCCGAGATCGCCGAGATCCGCGCGCGTTACGCGGACCTGCCCACCGACACCGCCTCCGGCGACAAGGTGTCGATCACCGGCCGGGTGATCTTCGTGCGCAACGGCGGCAAGCTCTGCTTCGCCACCCTGCGCGCCGGCGACGGCACCGAGATCCAGGCGATGTTCTCGCTGGACAAGGTGGGGGAGAAGGCGCTGGCCGACTGGAAGGGCGTGGTCGACCTCGGCGACCTGGTCGCGGTCACCGGCGAGGTGATCACCAGCCGGCGTGGGGAACTCTCCGTTCTCGCCGATTCCTGGGCGATGAGTGCGAAGGCGCTGCGGCCACTTCCGGTGGCGCACAAGCCGCTTTCCGAGGAGACCCGGGTCCGGCAGCGCTATGTCGATCTCATCGTCCGGCCGCAGGCCCGTGACGTCGTGCGTACCCGGGCCACCGTGGTCCGCAGCCTGCGTGAGTCGCTGTTCCGCCGGAATTTCCTCGAGGTGGAAACTCCGATGCTCCAGTTGCTCCACGGCGGCGCCGCGGCACGGCCGTTTGTGACGCACAGCAACGCACTCGACACCGATCTTTATCTCCGGATCGCTCCGGAACTGTTTTTGAAGCGTGCCGTGGTCGGTGGCATCGATCGGGTCTTCGAGATCAACCGCAACTTCAGGAATGAGGGCATGGACTCCACGCACTCGCCGGAGTTCGCCATGCTCGAGGCCTATCAGGCGTATGCCGACTACAACGTCATGCAGGCGCAGGTGCGGGAGTGGATTCAGGAGGCCGCGTTCGCGGTCGCCGGCTCGCATGTGGTCACCCACCAGGACGGCACCGAGCTCGACCTGGGCGGCGAGTGGGCGCAGATCACCCTGTTCGGCGCGATCTCCGAGGCCCTCGGCGAGGAGGTCACCATCGACACCGATCTCGCCCAGCTCCAGCGGTACGCGGACAAGGTGCAGCTCTCAGCCGACCCGAAGTGGGGTGCCGGCAAGCTCGCCGAGGAGTTGTTCGAACATCTGGTGACCGACAGCCTGATCCAGCCGACCTTCGTCCGGGACTTCCCGGAGGAGACCGCCCCGCTGACCGCGCCGCACCGGACCACCCCCGGCCTGACCGAGAAGTGGGATCTCTACGTCAGCGGATTCGAACTCGCCACCGCATATTCGGAGTTGGTCGACCCGGTGATCCAGCGCGAGCGGTTCCACGCGCAGTCGCTGCTGGCGGCCGGTGGCGACCCCGAGGCGATGCAGCTGGACGAGGATTTCCTGCGTGCCATGGAGTACGGAATGCCGCCGTCCGGTGGCATGGGAATGGGAATCGACCGGCTCTTGATGGCGCTCACCGGCCTCGGCATTCGGGAAACGATCCTCTTCCCGTTGGTCCGCCCGGAGTAACAATTACCCACCCGCCATTGACGGGTGATGCGCCCCTGGCGTTATTGTCTTCCCATTGCTGGGGAGAGAACCTGTGTTCGGGAGGATAACGGCGCGTGGCCAAGCAGATCATTCACAAGCTGGTCGATGACATCGATGGTGTCGACGCCGACGAGACCGTGAAGTTTGCGCTCGACGGCATTCAGTACGAGATCGACCTCTCGGAGAAGAACGCCGCGAAATTGCGGGAGGTCTTCGAGCCCTACCTGAAGCACGGCACGAAGGTCGCCCGCGGCGGTGTCGTGGTCGGCGGCCGGGCGGCTCGTGGCCGTGGCGGGGCGACCGCCGACCGGGAGCAGAACAAGGCGATCCGGGAGTGGGCCAAGAAGTCGGGCAAGGAGATCTCCGACCGGGGCCGGATCCCGCAGGAGATCGTGGACGAGTTCCACGCGAAGGGCCCGGGCCGGGCCTGATCTACGGCACGACCTCGGAGAGGGCGCCCCGACTACGACGTCGGCGCGCCCTCTCCGCGTTTACCCGCCGGGCGCGCGCCGCGGTCACTACCGTTATCCACAGGGATGGACAGCGTTGTCCACAGGCTGTGGATCGGCAGGATTTCGCTGTACGCGTACACGTTCGGGTGGGGGAACAGCCGCTGAGCGTGCGAAGTTGGCTAAATCAACGTTGCGGATCGTTTCGAGGGGCTGCGGAGGCCCAGCGGACGGCTTCAGCGGCGATAGAGTTACAGCACGGGCATCACCGATGCCCGTGCGCTGGCCCCGCCAGCTGTTGAGACAGGCTCAGCATTGGCGCACGGCACGTGAGGAGCACGAGGGCATGTTCGAGCGGTTCACCGACCGAGCGCGACGGGTTGTCGTCCTGGCCCAAGAAGAGGCCCGGATGCTCAACCACAACTACATCGGGACAGAGCACATCCTGCTCGGCCTGATCCACGAGGGCGAGGGCGTCGCCGCCAAGGCTCTGGAGAGCCTGGGCATCTCCCTCGAAGGGGTCCGGCAGCAGGTCGAGGAGATCATCGGCCAGGGGCAGCAGGCACCGAGCGGGCACATCCCGTTCACGCCGCGCGCCAAGAAGGTTCTGGAGCTCTCCCTGCGGGAGGCGCTCCAGCTCGGCCACAACTACATCGGCACCGAGCACATCCTGCTCGGCCTGATCCGGGAGGGTGAGGGCGTCGCCGCCCAGGTGCTGGTCAAGCTCGGCGCCGACCTCAACCGGGTCCGCCAGCAGGTCATCCAGCTCCTCTCCGGCTACCAGGGCAAGGAGCCGGCCGCCGCGGGTACCGCCACCGGCGAGGCCGCGCCGTCCACCTCGCTCGTGCTCGACCAGTTCGGCCGCAACCTGACGCAGGCCGCCCGCGAGGGCAAGCTCGACCCGGTCATCGGCCGGGAGAAGGAAATCGAGCGGGTCATGCAGGTGCTCTCCCGCCGCACCAAGAACAACCCGGTGCTGATCGGCGAGCCCGGCGTCGGCAAGACCGCCGTGGTCGAGGGCCTGGCGCAGTCCATCATCAAGGGCGAGGTGCCCGAGACGCTGAAGGACAAGCAGCTCTACACCCTCGACCTGGGCGCCCTGGTCGCCGGCTCCCGCTACCGCGGTGACTTCGAGGAGCGCCTGAAGAAGGTGCTCAAGGAGATCCGTACCCGCGGCGACATCATCCTGTTCATCGACGAGATCCACACCCTGGTGGGTGCGGGTGCCGCCGAGGGCGCGATCGACGCCGCCTCGATCCTGAAGCCGATGCTCGCGCGTGGTGAGCTCCAGACCATCGGTGCGACCACCCTCGACGAGTACCGCAAGCACCTGGAGAAGGACGCGGCCCTCGAGCGCCGCTTCCAGCCGATCCAGGTCGGCGAGCCGTCGCTGGCGCACACCATCGAGATCCTCAAGGGTCTCCGCGACCGCTACGAGGCGCACCACCGGATCAGCATCACCGACGCTGCCCTGGTGGCCGCGGCGACGCTGGCCGACCGGTACATCTCCGACCGCTTCCTGCCGGACAAGGCGATCGACCTGATCGACGAGGCCGGCGCACGGATGCGCATCCGCCGGATGACCGCGCCGCCGGACCTCCGCGACTTCGACGAGCGCATCGCCCAGGTGCGCCGCGACAAGGAGTCCGCGATCGACGCGCAGGACTTCGAGCGCGCCGCCCAGCTGCGTGACAAGGAGAAGACCCTCCTCGGTCAGAAGGCGCAGCGGGAGAAGGAGTGGAAGGCCGGCGACCTGGACGTGGTGTCCGAGGTCGACGACGAGCAGATCGCCGAGGTGCTGGGCAACTGGACCGGTATCCCGGTCTACAAGCTCACCGAGGAGGAGACCTCCCGCCTGCTGCGCATGGAGGACGAGCTGCACAAGCGCGTCATCGGCCAGGAGGACGCGGTCCAGGCCGTCTCCAAGGCGATCCGGCGTACCCGTGCCGGTCTGAAGGACCCGAAGCGCCCGTCCGGCTCGTTCATCTTCGCCGGCCCGTCCGGTGTCGGTAAGACCGAGCTCTCCAAGGCGCTCGCGGAGTTCCTGTTCGGCTCCGAGGACGCGCTGATCCAGCTCGACATGTCCGAGTTCCACGACCGCTACACGGTGTCCCGTCTCGTCGGTGCCCCTCCCGGTTACGTCGGCTACGACGAGGGCGGCCAGCTGACCGAGAAGGTGCGCCGTAAGCCGTTCTCCGTGGTGCTGTTCGACGAGATCGAGAAGGCCCACCCGGACGTGTTCAACACGCTCCTGCAGATCCTGGAGGACGGCCGTCTCACCGACGGTCAGGGCCGGATCGTGGACTTCAAGAACACGGTCATCATCCTCACCACCAACCTGGGCACGCGTGACGTGGCCAAGGCGGTGTCGCTGGGCTTCCAGGCCTCCGAGGCCGAGGAGTCGAGCTACGAGCGGATGAAGATCAAGGTCAACGACGAGCTGAAGCAGCACTTCCGCCCCGAGTTCCTGAACCGTATCGACGACACGATCGTCTTCCACCAGCTGCGTGAGAAGGAGATCCTCCAGATCGTCGACATCTTCACCGCCCGCATCGAGGGGCAGCTGAAGAACAAGGACATGGGCCTGGAACTGACCGACAACGCCAAGCGTTACCTGGCGGCCAAGGGCTTCGACCCGGTCCTCGGCGCCCGGCCGCTGCGCCGGACCATCCAGCGCGAGCTGGAGGACACCCTGTCCGAGCAGATCCTCTTCAACGAGCTGCGCCCCGGCCAGATCGTCGTGGTGGACTGCGAGGGCGACCCGGCCAAGTTCGAGAAGGCGAAGCTGGTCTTCCGCGGCGCCGAGAAGGGCGTGACGGTGCCCGACGCGGTGCCGGCCGACCTCGGCACGGCGACCACCACCGAGGAGTAACAGCTCTGACGAGAAGCCCGGCCGCGGTGACGCGGCCGGGCTTTTTCGGTTTACGGGGGCGGGCGCCGAGCGCGATCATGCCGGTCATGAAGCGTCAGATCCGTGCCGTGTACGACGACCGCACCGTCACCGTCTATCAGGCCTACTCACCGGCGATCGCGGTGCCGGCCGTGGCCGCCGGCCGGTTCGTGCCGCCGTTCCGCCGGGAACGGATGACGTGGATCAAGCCGTCGTTCCTGTGGATGATGTACCGCTGCGGCTGGGCCACCAAGCCCGGCCAGGAGCACGTCCTCGCTGTCACGATCACCCGGGCCGGCTTCGAGTGGGCGCTCTCGCACGCCGAGCTCAGCCACTACGAGCGTGACGTCCATCCCGACCGGGTCACCTGGCAGCGGAACCTCAAACGGGCGCCGACCCGGGTGCAGTGGGACCCGGAGCGCGATCTGCGGCTGCGGGAGTTGCCGTACCGGTCGTTGCAGCTGGGGCTGGGTGGGGCGGCGGCGCCGCTCTACGCCGACGAGTGGATCACCGGGATCACCGACGTGACGCCGCTGGTGCGCGAGATCCGGGGACACCTGGACGCTGGCGACGACGAGGCCGCGGGGGCGCTGCTGCCGGCCGAGCGGCCCTATCCATTGCCCGCTCCGATCGCCGCGCGGGTGGGCGCGTCCCTCTAGAGGGTCTGCACGTCGCCTGCAGGTGCATCGCCCGCCAGGACGAAATCGCCCGCACCGAGCGCCTCGACGAGCCCGTCCTCGACGAGACCGGCGAGCGCCCGGGCCCGCTGGATCTCGTCGTTCCAGACGACGTCCAGGCGCTGCTGCGGGACCGGCCCGGTGGTGTGCCGCAGCACCTCCAGGAGCAGGCCGCGAACCTGCCGGTCGGTGCCCGCGTAGCGCTGCGGTTTGCGGCTGGGGCCCGCGGGCAGCGGCTGCCCGGTGAGCCGCCACGCGCACACGTCGTGGAACGGGCAGTCGACGCATTTCGGCGCCCGTGCCGTGCAGACGATCGCGCCGAGCTCCATGAAGGCGATGCTGGCTCTCGCCGCGGTGGCCTGGTCCTGGGGTAGCAGCTCGGACATCGCGGTCAGGTCGGCGGCGGTGGTCGCCGGGCCGGCGTCCGGTCGGCCCTCGACAGCCCGGGACACGACCCGCCGCACGTTGGTGTCGACGACCGGGTGCCGCTGCCCGTAGGCGAACGTCGCCACCGCCCGCCCGGTGTAGGTCCCGACGCCCGGCAGGGCCAGCAGCTCGTCCAGATCGTCGGGGACGCGACCGCCGTGGCGTTCCACGATCGCGACCGCGCAGGCGTGCAACCGCATCGCCCGTCGCGGGTATCCGAGCCGCCCCCACATGCGGATCGCCTCCGACGGCGGGTCGTCGGCGAGCGCGGCCGGGGTGGGCCAGCGGGTCATCCAGGAGCGCCACGCGGGTTCGACCCGCACGACCGGGGTCTGCTGGAGCATCACCTCGCTGACCAGCACCCCCCACGGGGTGGTGTCCGGCTGCCGCCAGGGCAGATCACGGGCATTCACGGCATACCAGGCGATGGCGTCGTCGGCGAGAGTCATAGCCCGTCAACTGTAGGCGGCCGGAGCGCAAGGTCCATCTTTAACGAACCGTCCGCGAGTTGGTGTCGTACGACCGGCGCGTCATGCACATAGTGACGGTCGTCCGGGTTTACGGTGGGCGGCATCATGCGTGCGACGGTTGGTCCCCTCCCACCCGCGGTCTACTGGCGGCGGCGTCTGGTCGTGCTGGGCGCGGTTCTGCTCGGCGTCATCGTGCTGTTCATGTCCTGTTCCGGCGAGGACGAATCGGGCCCGAAGAAGGCGTCGTCGGAGGCCTCGCAGTATCCGACACCGGACGCCAAGGACCCGAGCGCGTCCCCCACGCCGTCCCTGGAGGACAGTGCCGACCCGGGTGTCGGCCCGGCGTACCCGGACCCCAACGACCTGCTGTCGCAGGAGCCCGACGACGGTGAGGTGCTGCCCGCCCCGGCGAACTCGGCGGCCCCCGTGAACAACCCGCCGGCGGCCGGCGCCGCATGCACCGACGCTGAGATGTCGCTCACCCCGGTCCCGGTGGACACGTCGCCGCAGCGGGGCGCCTCCACCCAGATCAAGCTGAAGATCAAGAACATCGGCAACCGGAGCTGCACCCGTGACCTGGGCGCCAGCGCCCAGGAGCTCTACATCGCCGACGGCGCCCAGCGCGTCTGGTCCTCCGACCAGTGCGCCGCCGCCAAGGGCAGCGACGTGCAGACCCTCGCCGCCGGCGCCGAGCAGACCTTCGAGGTCACCTGGAACGGCAAGCAGTCCAACCAGTGCACCGGCGCCTCCGCCTCCGGCCCGGTCCCGCCGACCGGTGCCTACCAGCTGCTCGGCCGCCTCGACACGATCGTCAGCGCCCCGGTCGTGCTGACCATCGTGAACTGACCTTGGTCGCTGCGCTGGAGCTGTACCTGGACGTCGACACCACACGCCGGGTGCGCACCCTGTGGCGCGCGCTGGACGCCGACGGCATCCCGTCGCTCGGCTCGCTGCACCAGAAGCACCGTCCACACATCTCCCTGGCCGCCGCCCATCGCATCGACCCGCACGCCGTCGCCGAAGCCCTCGACGGCTTCCCGGCCGGCCGCGACCTCACCGTCGGCATCGACTTCGTCGGCCAGTTCGTGGGCCGTGTGCTGTGGCTCGGTGTGACCGTCACCGAAGAGCTGCTAGCCCATCACCGGGCGGTCCACGAACGCCTGACGGCCGGCGGCGTCGACATCTGGGAGCATTACCGGCCGGGCCGGTGGGTGCCGCACTGCACCGTCTCGCTGCGCGTGCCCAACCCGATGATGGCCCCGGCGGTCCGCCGCTGCCTCGAATACCTCCCGATGCGGGCCACGGTCGTCGGTGCCGCGGTGGCCGATCACGTCAACGACATCAGTCATCCGCTCTGAAAATCCCTATTTCGTACGCGGCAGAAGGACGCCCGTGGCTACCCCGCGAGGTGACTGCCGGGTCCCGGCCCTGCCGCGACCGTCGGGCTGCGAACCCGCATCACCGGCTACGCGCCGACACTTCCGCTGAGGAGAACAGGTTTTTCGCGGCAATTCTCAGGCGCCGAGGTTTTTGTGCCATCCGAATTTCCACCTCACGCATAGGGGTGCCCCATTTGCGCCACCGATGCCTGTCCGTCACATCTGCGGGAAAAACGGTTCCCCGCCACTCCCATTCGGGAGTGGCGAAATTCACTGACCGAGTGCTGATTGCCATCCCCGTTGCCGGGTCCGTCCCACCTCCGGCCCCGCCGGAAACCGCCCGACAGCTGCTCCCGGGCGGGACACGGCGATGGATGGAGCGGCCGGAGCCGGATCAGACGTAGCGTTCCAGGATCGAGGCCTCGGCGAGGCGGGACAGGCCCTCACGGACGCCACGGGCCCGGGCGTCGCCGACACCCTCGACGGCCTGCAGATCCTCGACGGTGGCGCCGAGCAGGCGTTGCAGGCTGCCGAAGTGGTCGACGAGACGGTCGACGATCTGGGCGGGCAGCCTCGGCACCTTCGCCAGCAAGCGGAACCCCCGCGGCGAGACCGCCGCGTCCAGCGAGTCGGAGGCGCCGGGGTAGCCGATGGCCTTCGCCACGGCGACCAGGTCGATCATCTCGGTGGCGGTGAGCAGGTCCAGCTCGACGAGACCCTCGTCGAGGGTGCGGGCCTTGCGGCCGGTCGGCAGGTAGTCACGGATGACCAGGGTCCGGTCGGCGTCGACCCCGACCATCAGCTCGTCGAGCTGAAGCGCGAGGAGCCGGCCGTCGGTCCCGAGCTCGACGACATAACCGGAGATCTCGTCGGCGATACGACGGACCATCTCGAGACGCTGCACCACGGCGACGGCGTCCCGGACGGTCACCAGATCCTCGATCTCGAGCGCGGACAGGGTGCCGGAGACCTCGTCGAGCCGGAGCTTGTAACGCTCCAGCGTGGCGAGGGCCTGGTTGGCACGGGACAGGATCGCGGCCGAGTCGTCGAGGACGTGGCGCTGCCCGTTCACATAGAGGCCGATGATGTGCATCGACTGGCTGACGGAGATCACCGGGTAGCCGGACTGTTTCGCCACCCGCTCGGCGGTCCGGTGCCGGGTGCCGGACTCCTCCGAAGGGATCGACGGGTCGGGCATCAGGTGGACGGCGGCCCGGACGATCCGGGTGCCGTCACTGGACAGGACCACCGCGCCGTCCATCTTGCACAGCTCACGCAGCCGGGTCGCGGAGAACTCCACATCGAGCGGAAAACCGCCGGTGCAGATGGTCTCGACGACGGCGTCGTAGCCGAGGACGATCAGCGCGCCGGTACGGCCCCGAAGGATGCGCTCCAGACCGTCGCGCAACGCTGTACCAGGGGCCATCAGGGCGAGGTTGGCCCGCAGCGGATCGCTGGCGCCTCCGGTCAGGCCGGGGCCTGTGGACGGCGTCATCGCGCGATGTCCCGCGCCGTTGACGCCGGGACGCGGCGTTGAACTGGCAGCGGGTTTGGGGGCATCGCGGTCGAGCGGCACCCGGACATTCTACGGACTGTCATCCACGCCAACGAGCCGTGGTTTGATGAATGCTCCGTAGCGTGATGAAACGTGACTCTCCGTCATCGGTTGCCGTGTTCCGCCGAGGCGCGCGCTGCGCTCTGCAACGCTGACTGCAGATTGTTGACCTCGATCACCTGCATGCCCTTGGGCGGACCGGACGTCCCGTCGGGCCCGCAGCCGGGGGGGACCAGCGCGACGGTGAAACCGAGCCGGGCAGCCTCGGCGAGCCGGCGGCCGACCGCCCCGACCCGGCGGATCTCACCGGTCAGGCCGACCTCACCGATCGCCACCAGGGTCGGCGCCATCGCCAGGTCGAGCCCACCGGACGCGACGGCCAGGGCCATCGCCAGGTCGGCGGACGGCTCGATCAGGCGGATGCCGCCCACAGTGGCCGCGAACACCTCACGGTTGTAGAGCTTGAGCTGCTTGGTGCGGCGCTCCAGCACGGCCAGGACCATGGCGAGCCGCGCATGGTCGAGGCCGGACACGGTGCGCCGGGGTGAGCCCTGCACCTCGGCGCCGATCAGCGCCTGCACCTCGGTGACGAGCGCGCGCCGGCCCTCCATGGCCACGGTGACGCAGGTGCCGGGCACCGGCTCGACATAGCGGGTGAGGAACAGCCCGGACGGGTCGGGCAGGCTGCTGATGCCGCCCTCGTGCATCTCGAAACAGCCCACCTCGTCGGCGGCGCCGAACCGGTTCTTCACACCGCGGACCAGGCGCAGCGAGGAATGCTTGTCACCCTCGAAGTGCAGCACCACGTCAACCAGGTGCTCCAGCACACGGGGACCGGCGACCTGACCGTCCTTGGTCACGTGACCGACCAGGACGGTGGCGATGCCCCGCTCCTTGGCGATCGCGACGAGCGCGGCGGTCACCGCGCGGACCTGGGTGACACCGCCGGGCACACCCTCGGTGCCGGGCGCCGAGATGGTCTGCACCGAGTCGAGGACCAGCAGGCCGGGCTTGACCGCGTCTAGATGACCGATGACGGTGCCCAGATCGTTTTCCGAAGCCAGATAGAGCCGCTCGTGCAGGGCACCGAGCCGCTCGGCCCGCAGCCGGACCTGACTGACCGACTCCTCACCGCTGACCACCAGCGACGGGGTGCCCGCGCCGGCCGCCCACTGCTGGGCGACGTCGAGCAGCAGGGTGGACTTGCCCACACCGGGCTCGCCGGCCAGCAGCACCACCGCGCCGGGCACCAGACCGCCGCCGAGGACCCGGTCGAGCTCGCCCACACCGGTGGCGACCGCGCGTGCCGGAGCCGCGCTGATCTGTGCGATCGGGCGGGCCGGCTCGGACGGCATGCGGGAGCTGACCACGCGCCCGGAGACCGGAACGGTCACCGTGGACTCGATGATCGAGCCCCACTCGCCGCACTCCGAGCACCGGCCCAGCCACTTGGGGGGTTGGTGGCCGCACGCGTCACAGACGTAGGCGGCCCGGGGAGCCTTGGCGGCCGAACGGGAGGTCGTCACCCCGACACGCTAGCTCGGGGGTCCGACATTTCCCGGCTCGGCACGAGCCTGTCCGGGAGGGACCGGCTCAGTGGCCGCCGCCCTCGGTCTCCTCGTGGATCTCGGCGGAGCCGCGCGGGGCCGGGGTCAGCGGGGAGGCGACCGGGGCCTGAAGGACCAGCGGCGTCGCGTTGTTGCTGAACTCGAAGACCAGGTTGACCGTCATGCCCGGCTTGAGCTCACCGCTCAGGCCGACGACCTGGAGCTGGGCGGCGTCGGTCGGCCGGAACACCGCCGAACCCTGCGGGCCGATCTTGATCTGAGCCGGGCGGACCGAGCTGGCCGGCTCGGCACTCGCCGACGGCGAGGCGGACGCACCGGGCTCGGCGGACGCGCTCGCGACCTCGCCCGGTGTGGTCACCGTCGCCGTGCTGACGAACCCGACCTGCTTCGCGGTGAGGACGTCGGGCCGGTTCGCCGCGGGCTGGCTGCTGATCGTGACCGTGACCGCCTCGTTGGTCTCGTTGAAGAGACTCACCTCGAGCGGCGCGTTCTCGTTGGCCTCGTAGCCTTCGATGCCGTTGTACTCCACCTGGAGATTGCGGACCAGCACCTTGCCGGCCTCGGACTCGGAGGCCGCGTTGACGCCGGCGATCGGCGTGTCCAGGATGGCGGTCTCGGCGACCTGGCCGGCCGAACACCCGCCCAGAGCCAGGGCGGCGACCGTGGCGGCACCCGCGACCAGAGCGGCGCGACGGGTTCCCAGGGAGCGCATCACGATCCTCCAAATAGAGACACCAAGGTGTTAGATCAGCGTAGTGGGCGGCGATCACGCGCGTGCGGGGACCCGTCCATCAGGTGACGCGGCCACTGAGAACCAGCAGCAGGACGTCGATCAGGGCCACGACGATCACCGCCCGGAAGAGGGCGACCGGGCGTCCCGCGGTGCGGCGTGCGGCGTACCACCCGAGGGGCAGGACCACGAGGGCGGCCGCGCCCGCCGCCAGCCCGGACCACGACGGCGGCCCGGGCGGTCCGAGGACCAGGGCGGCCGTCGCACCCAGCAGAAACACCGCGGCGGCGAGCTGTGAACCCGCGGAACCGATCCGGTGCGGCAGGCCGCGCACCCCGGTGGCCGCGTCGTCGGCGAGGTCCGGCAGCACGTTGGCGAAGTGGGCGCCGCCGCCGAGCAGTGCGCCCGCCGCGACCAGCCACACCGGCGGGGCCGGGGAGCCGGGTAGCGCGAGTACCACGAAGGCCGGCAGGAGACCGAAGGCGATCAGGTACGGCAGGACCGAGAACACGGTGCTCTTCAGCGGCCAGTCGTAGAGCAGGGCGACCGTGGTGGCCACCGTGATCGCCACCGTCGCCCGGCCGCCGAGCGGAAGCGCCAGCAGGGGGACGGCAAGGGCGGAGATCAACCCCGCGATCGCGACGGTACGCCCGGAGACCACCCCCGCCACCAGCGGTTTGTCCCGCCGCCCGGCGAGCCTGTCACGTTCGGCGTCGAGCCGGTCGTTGACCCAGCCGACGGCGAGCTGGGAGGCCGCCACCGTCGCCGCGACCGCCGCGAGCCGCCACCCGCGGTGCCCCGCGCCGAGGGCGAGCAGCGTGATGGCGACGGTGACCGCGCCACCCGGTTCCGGATGCGCCGATCTGATCAGCGCGAGCACTCGGGACATGTCTGACAAGTGTGGCCGCTGAGGCGAACCCGTGCCAGGCTTGATCGCATGCGATCGATGCAGCGCAACGATCCACGCCAGTACGACGACCTCGCCGCCGAGTGGTGGCAACCCGCCGGAACCTTCGCCCTCCTGCACTGGCTCGCCGCCGCGCGAGCCGCTCTCGTCCCGCCCGCGGCCGCACCCGGCCGGATCCTGGTCGACGCCGGCTGCGGCGGGGGCCTGCTCGCACCGCACCTGCACGGCAAGGGTTACCGGCACGTCGGCGTCGATCTGCGCCGTACCGGACTGGAGCAGGCCGTGCCGCGCGGCGTGACCGCGGTCAACGGCGACGTGACGGCGCTGCCGCTGAAGGCCGGCGGCGCCGACGTGGTGGTGGCCGGCGAGATCCTCGAGCACGTCACCGACCTGCCGGGCACGGTCGCCGAGTTGTGCCGGGTGCTGCGCCCGGGCGGCCTGGTGGTGCTGGACACGATCAACGACACCGGCCTGAGCCGGCTGATCACGGTGACCCTCGGCGAGCGGCTCGGCGTCGCCCCGGTCGGTCTGCACGACCCGGCGCTGTTCGTGCCGCCGCGCCGGCTCGTCGCCGAGTTCGCCCGGCACGGGGTCCGCCTGCGGATCCGCGGGGTGCGACCCAGCCTGACCGGGCTGTTCCGCTGGCTGGTGCTGCGGCAGGCGGCGAACGGCCGGCGGATCGTCCCGGTGCCGTCCACCGCGGTGCTCTATCAAGGCGTCGGCACGAAAATCCGGGGTATCGAAGGGCGTGACCACGACACAGGAGCTCCGGATGCTGGATGAGGCGCGACGGCTGGCACCACGGTTCGCGGCCCGTGCGGCCGCTGCCGACCGGGACGGCGCCTTCCCGGTGGACGATTTCACCGATCTGAAAAACGGCGGATTCTTCGGCCTGATGGTTCCGGCCCGGCTGGGCGGTGCCGGAGCGGGCTTCAGCGAGTACGCCGAGGTGGCCTACGAACTGGCCCGGGGCAACGGCGCCACCGCCCTGGTCTTCAACATGCACGCGTCGGTGACCGGTGCCCTCAGTGGCGTCACCGACGAGCTGGCCGAGGCACTCGGGCTCCCGCCGGAGGCGCTGGCCGCCCGTGACGACGCGCTCAAGGAGGCCGCAGCCGGCAGCTGGTATGCGGTGGCGATGAGCGAACGCGGCGCCGGCTCCCGGCTGTCCCAGCTGGCCACCACCTATGAGCGGCACGGCGACGGTTACCGGATTCGCGGCTCGAAGACGTTCTGCTCCGGTGCGGGGCACGCCGACGCGTATCTGATCGCCGCCCGCAATGCCGACGATCCGTCGCAGGTCTCCCAGTTCCTGGTCCCGGCCGGGGCGGGGCTGACGGTCGAACCGACCTGGGACGCACTCGGCATGCGCGCCACCGCCTCGCACGACCTGCACGTCGACGTCACGGTTCCGGCGCAGGCCCTGCTCGGCGGGGTCGAGGGCCTCGCCCTGGCGGTGGCGCAGCTGGCACCGCACTGGATGGTGGCCAGCTACGCCGCGGTCTACGTGGGTGTGGCCCGGGCCGCGGTGGACGCCGCCGTCGAGCACGTACAGTCCCGGGGCTTGGGACGGCTGCCCGCCGTGCGGGCCCGGATCGGCCGGGCCGACGCCGCGGTGGCCGCCGCCCGTCTCGTGGTGGGCGAGGCGGCCCGCCGGGTCGACGCGTCACCCGGCGAGGCCGAGACGAACCGCTGGGTGTGGCGGGCGAAACTGCTCGCCGGGACGACCGCGGCGGAGGTGGCGGCGTCGATGCTGGAGGCCGCCGGGACCTCCGCGATGCGCCGTGGCCATCCACTCGAACGCCTCTACCGGGACGCCCGGGCCGGGTCACTGCAACCCGCCACCAGCGACGTCTGCGCCGACTGGCTCGGTGTGGACGCGCTCGGCGGCGACCCGGACACCGACGGCACGGCCCCGCGGTGGTGACCGCCCCCGCGATCACCGGCCTGGGAGTGGCGCTCCCGCCGTCGACGGCGCAGGACGAGCTGTGGGACGGCTATTTCAGCCGGCACTACGACGGATCACGCCGCGGCCTGGCCCGGCGGATCTTCGCGAACTCCGGGGTGACCACCCGGCACGCCGCGGTGAGCCCGCTGATCGAGGACGTGTCCGAGTGGTCCACCGAGCGCCGGATGCGCCGCTACCAGACCGAGATCATGCCGCTCGGCAAGGCGGCGATCAGCCGGGCGCTCGCCGACGCGGGCCTCGCCGCCGGCGATCTGGGCCTGTTCGCGGTCTGCTCGTGCACCGGATACGCCACCCCCGGAGCGGACATCCTGCTCGCCCGCGACATGGGCATGTCGCCGAGCGTGCAACGGCTCGTCGTCGGCCACATGGGCTGTTACGCGGCCTTACCCGGACTGGGTGCGGTCAGCGACTTCGTCGCCGCCCGGGGCCGGCCCGCCCTGCTGCTCTGCGCCGAACTCACCAGCCTGCACCTGCAGCCGCCCGGTTCCCGGACGGACGTCCAGCAGATCGTCTCGCACGCCCTCTTCTCCGACGCCGCGGTCGCCGTCGTGGTCACCGACAGCCCTTCGGGGTACGCCGTACGCGAGGTCGCCGCGATCACCGACACCTCCACCGCCGACCACATGACGTGGGAGATCAGTGACCAGGGCTTCCGGATGGGACTGTCCCCGCGGGTGCCCGCGGTGCTGGCCACCCATGTCCGGGGCCTCGTCGAGCAGGTCCTCGCCAGGCACGGGCGGAGCATCGCCGACGTCGACGGGTGGGCCGTGCACCCGGGCGGCCCCAAGATCCTCGACGTGGTCCAGGAGCAACTCGAGCTGCCCGCCGCGGCCCTGGCCGAGTCCCGCTCGGTCCTCGCCGTCCACGGCAACTGCTCGTCGCCGACCGTCCTGCTGGTGCTCGACGAGCTCCGTCGCCGTCCGGTCCCGCCGAGGTTGACGGTGATGCTCGCGTTCGGGCCCGGGCTCACGCTCTACATCACTCTTCTGGAGGGCTCTACTCTCGGAGCGTGAGCGGGGAACGGGGACGCGGCGCCGTGCTGTACGCACTGGTCGCGTTGATCTTGGTGGTCGGCGTCTGGTGGTGGTGGCGTGCCGCACCCCGCCAGACCGCCGACGACCGGCTGGTCGCCTGGCGGCACAGCGCCGAACAACTGCTGCCCGACGTCGGCGACCAGGAGCTGGCGAACACCCTCGCCCTGGAGGGTGGCACCGGCCACGAGGAGGTCGTCGACGTCGAGCAGGGCGACTTCCTGATCTCGGTGGTCTGTGCCGGCGACGACGGCAGCCGGATCCGGGTGGGCCTCGGCGCCGGTGACTCCGGCCGTGACCTGCGCTGCTCAGGCTCCCGGACCCCGGAGGTCTTCTCAGCCGGTCTCTCCGGCGAACTCCACCTGCGCGTCGCCGTCGAGTCCCCGGGCCCGATCGTCCTCCGCTACGCCCTCCAGCGCTCGAAAGGGTGATCCGGCCCCGCGGGGCCGTCATGCAGACGACGGCCCGGAGCGTCGGGTCGTAGCTCGGGGCGGGTGGTTGCGGTGGGGTTCGGCCTGGCTCGTACCGAATCAGGGGTTTGGTCGTTATAAGCGGAGCAGATCGGGACGGATCGTCTCGATGGAGGCGGTGCGCGGGTGGGTTCGGACGATCTTGCCGAGTTTGTCGACCAGGATCACCGCGGCGGTTCCGTCCGGGGTGCTCAGGTGCAGATGATTACGGAGAGTATCCGTCGGGTCGTGCAGATACGTGACGCTCCTGCCGTCCGACGCCGGGGTCCGGGCGGGCGGGGGCGCGGCCGCGGTGGTGGCGCTGACCGACGCCTGAATCGACGAGATGGCCAGGACCGTGACCTCGGACGGCGCGGCCGCGACCGTGTCGGCGATCAGCCTCGCGCAGTCGCATCCCTCGGTGAGCAGCAGCACGGCGGGCAGGCGGCCGCGGATCGGCACGGCGCCGCCGTCGGTGTTGATCAGATCGAGGGCGGGCAGCGTGTCGCTGTGGGTCTCGGTCATGCCGGAGGTCCGCTGGGTGGCCGGCTGCCGGGGCGGGCCCGGCCAGGCCGAGGCGAAGAGGCTGGCCACGGTGACCAGGACGGCCATCGAGACGATCAGCGCCGGCGTACGCACGAGCAGGCTGCCCGCTCTGCGCAGCCGCCGGATCGCGGACCGGCGCACGAAGCGCTGCCAGCCGGTCAGCGGCGGGCCGGTGTGCAGCTCGGCGCGCACCGCCTCGACCTCGTCGGCCAGCTCCGAGAGGTCGTCGGGGATGACGATGACGCCCCACTCCTCGGGGAAGTCCGGGAGGTCGCCGGGGGGACCACCCCCGGGCGGCCTGCCGCCGTTGTCGCTCGCGCCAGCCATGACTCACCTCCCCCCTGGCCGACCAGATCCTGCTTCGGTCGGGGAACCTTCGTCCAGCGTCCCGCACGGCGGCCCGCATCGCCAGTGCTGCACTGATGCGGACCTTAGCGATAAGCTTGATCTCACAAAGCCATCAGGTCCGGAATTCCCGACTTGGTAGGCGCGGGCTCACCGGCGTGGGCCGTGACAGTAATGTCACTTTACGTTACTTAGGCAGCTTCCGGCTTCGCTGTCAAGCGGTAGAAAGCCCCGTCACAGGGCCTCTGAGCTGCACTAACAGTGACCGTCAGGGCGAGACACGGCCGCCTGAGCGTGTTACCCTAGACACAGCGAAAGGGGTTTCGAACCTATGGTTTTCAGTGTCGGCGAGACCGTTGTTTACCCCCACCACGGGGCCGCACTCATCGAGGCAATCGAGACTAGGGTCATCAAGGGCGTCGAAAGGCAGTATCTCGTTCTGCGTGTCGCCCAGGGCGATCTGACTGTTCGGGTGCCCGCTGAGAACGCCGAAGAAGTCGGCGTGCGCGAAGTGGTCGGCGAGGAAGGCCTCGGCAAGGTCTTCGACGTCCTCCGCGCACCGCACACCGAGGAGCCGACCAACTGGTCGCGGCGCTACAAGGCCAACCTGGAGAAGCTCGCTTCCGGTAACCCGCTCAAGGTCGCGGAAGTTGTTCGTGACCTTTGGCGTCGTGAGCGTGAGCGTGGTCTGTCCGCGGGTGAGAAGCGGATGCTCGCCAAGGCTCGTGACATTCTGGTCGGCGAGGTCGCCCTCGCCGAGAAGAGCACCAAGGATGAGGCCGAGGTCCTGCTCGACAAGGTCCTCACCGAGGCCTGATCCGATCGACGCCATCCCTCTTCACTGTGTCTGACTCACCTGGTGTGTCCGGCGACAACGACGGCGACGTGACCGCGCAGCTCAATGCTCGCGGTGACGTCGCCGTCGTCGTTCCGGCGGCCGGCGCCGGCGTGCGCCTCGGCCCCGGCGCCCCCAAAGCCCTCCGCCTGCTCGACGGCGAACCGCTCCTCGTCCACGCCGTCCGCCGGACAGCCGCCGCCCCCTCGGTCCGCATGATCGTGGTGGCCGCGCCACCGGCCGACGTCGAAGCCGTCCACGCGCTGCTCAGCCCGGTCGCCCCGGTCGTCGTCGTGGCCGGCGGCGCCGAGCGGCAGGACTCCGTCGCCGCGGCACTGGCCGTCGTCCCCGACGACATCGACATCGTCCTGGTCCATGACGCGGCCCGCTGCCTGGCGCCCGCCGACCTCTTCGAGCGGGTCGCCGCCGCGGTGCGTGCGGGGGCCGACGCGGTCATCCCGGCGCTGCCCGTGGTCGACACGATCAAGGAGGTGGCCGCCGACGGCCGGGTGCTCGGCACCGTCGACCGGTCGGTGCTGCGCGCGGTGCAGACCCCGCAGGGCTTCCGGGCCCCGGTGCTGCGGGCGGCCCACGCCGCCGCCGCCGACCTGCACACCGACGACGCCGGCGCGGTCGAGAAACTGGGCCGGCCGGTGATCTGTGTGCCCGGGTCCGACTTCGCGCTGAAGGTCACCCGGCCGCTCGATCTGGCCCTCGCCACCCACCTGCTGACCCTCGAGACCTAGCGCCGTTCGTTCGCCGCTTCCCTTATGCGCGGCGCCTTGGTCGCGTTGTTCTTTGGGCGCGCCGCTGGTGCGCTGCGTCTTGGTCGCGCTGTTCTTTGGGGCGCCGCTGGTGCGCGTCTTGGTCGCGCTGTTTGCCTCTTGTGCGCCGTGCCTTGGTCGCGCTGTTCGCTCGCCGTGCCTTTTATGCGCCGCGCCGTTCGTCGCCGTGGCCTGCCTTCGTCGCCGGCGGCGGACCTCGGCGCGGCCTGGCGATAGGCTCTCGGGGTGATCATTCCGCGCGCCGGGATCGGCACCGACGTCCATGCCTTCGACCCGGAGCGTCCCTGCTGGGTGGCGGGCCTGCACTGGCCCGGCGAACCCGGTCTGGCCGGGCACTCCGATGCCGACGTGGCGGCACACGCCGCCTGTGACGCCCTGCTCTCCGCCGCCGGGCTCGGCGACCTCGGCAGCAACTACGGCACCAGCAGGCCGGAATGGGCCGGCGCGGCCGGCATCACGCTCCTCGCCGAGACCGCGCGCCGCGTACGGGCCGCCGGCTTCATGATCGGCAACGTGTCGATCCAGGTCATCGGCAACCGTCCGAAGATCGGGAAACGCCGCGCCGAGGCCGAGAAGGTCCTCTCCGAGGCGGTCGGGGCGCCGGTCACGGTCGCCGGCACCACCACGGACGGACTGGGGCTCACCGGCCGCGGGGAGGGACTCGCCGGCACCGCCGTGGCGATCGTCTACGCCGGTGGTGAGCGTCACGGGGAGAGGGAGGAGCCGCATCGGGCATGATCACTGCCATGACCGTCGCGCTGCCCGGACCCGCCCGGACGCTGATCGACAATCCCACGTATGCGGTGCTGACCACGATCAACGACGACGGCAGCCCACAATCGACCGTGATCTGGGTCAAGCGCGACGGTGACGACGTCCTCTTCTCCACCACCCGTGACCGGATCAAGACCCGGAACATGGAACGGGACCCGCGTGTGTCGATCTGCGCCTTCGACCCGGCGCAGCCGTACGCGTACATCACCGTCGAGGGGATCGTCGGGCTCACCGACGACAAGGACGACCTGATCGGCCAGCTCAGTTACAAGTACGCCAACGCCCCGTGGACCGCCGACACGCCCGGCACCGCCCGTGTGGTGTGCAGGGTCACCCCGACTCGCGTGATTTCCAGGTAGACGGCCTACAGTCGGCAGGTGCCCGCCCCCTTGGAGCCCGACACCACCCCGGAGGAGTACCGCCAGCGTGCCCTCCTCCTCGCCGACCTCGGCCGCTACGACGAAGCGGCCGACGAGATCGCTGCCGGCCTGACCGCCGAGCCCTTGGAGGTCAACCTCCTGGCGACGCTCGCCCGCATCCACCTCATCGCCGAGCAGCCCACCGAGGCCCTGGCCGCCGCCGACCGGGCGGTCACCGCCGACCCGAAGGCCCTGCCCGCCCTCGTGGTCCGGGCCATGGCGCTCGTCGACATCCGCCGATACGCCGAGGCCGCCCGGATCGCCGGCGAGATCCTGCGGGACTGGCCCGAAGATCCGTATGCGCAGCGCACCGGGGCCGCCCTGCTCAGCGAGTCCCGGAACGGCCAGGAGGCACTCAACGCCGCCTGGAACGGCGTCCGGGTCGCGCCGACCGAGGCCGAGGCGCACCTGGTGCTGGCCGTGGTCGCCGCCCGGCTGCGGCTGTTCGACCTGGCGCAGAGGGCGTACGGCGAGGCTCTCGATCTCGACTCGACGATCGGCGACGCCGGCCGTGAGACCGGCATCGTCCGCTTCGAGCGGCGCCGATGGGCCAGGGCCATCGAGGATCTCGCCGAGGAGGCGTCACTCAGCGGTCCGCAGGCGCCGCCGATCCCGCCGTCGCCGGAGACGCCCGCCGCACCGAAGTCTGACGGGTCCGTCCCGCCGTCACCGGCCCCGCAGTCACCGGAGGCCCCGCGGTCACCGGACGCCCCGTCTTCACCGGAAGGCCCGTCGTCACCGAAAGCTCAGCCGTCACCGGCCGCACCGCCGCCGCCCTCGGTGAGCCTGCCCAGCCGGCCGGTTCTCGACATCTCCGAGGAATCGGCCGCGGCGGTTCGGGAGACCGTCGGCTATGGCGCCGGGGGTGTCGTCGTCGCCGCCGTCCTGACTTCCGCGATGACCCTCATCAGCGCCGGCATCTCCCGGGTGTGGGCCGGCCTGATCGGGGTGCTCGTCTTCGGTGCTGTCGTCTTCTGGTTCCGCAGTCGTCTACCCGAACCGGCGGGCGTCGTCCTGCGTCGTCTGCGGGGCAGCGACCGGAAACTCGCCGTGGCGGTCTACCTCGCCTTCGCCGCGCCGTTGTTCCTGCTGGCGTACGCGGTGGTCGGCGGCCCGGTGCCGTTGGTCGCCGGAATGCTCACCGCGGCGGTGGCCGAAGTTTTGATGCTGATCCGCCGCCGTCCCTGATCCGCCACTGCCACTGCCACCGCCACTGCCACCGGCACTGCCACCGGCTCCGGCTCCAGCGCCGCCACCGGCATTGCGTCCGGCACTGCGTCGGGCTCCGACTCCGGCCCTGCCTCCGGCTCCGGCTCCGGAGGCGTCTCGGGTCGGATGGTCGGCGTCGCGTTGCCCGATCGGGCTGGGAAGTGACATAACGGACTTGGTTGTCCGTATCTCGCGCCGTCTATTAGGTTCGGATTCGTGTCAACGATGGTGCCTCCGCTCTACGCCGGGCTGGTCGATGACGCTTCCCTGCTCCCACCCAGCCCGATCGGCCTCGCCGACGCCGTCGCCAAACACCACGAACACGGCACCGCCTGGTACAGCGGCCTGGTCGGATCCCTGCTCGTGCCCGCCTCGACGGTCGGCATCGAGCAGATTCCCCGGCTCACCGCGGGGCTGATCGGCGACGTGCCGGCCGCGGCGCTGCCGGCCACCGTCGAGAAACTCCGCGCGTCCGGTGTCGTGGTCGAGCACATCGAGGCCGCCGTGGCCCGCCGCGGTGAGGACCCGCAACCCGGCGTCGCCACCCTGTGCAGGTTCGCCGAGACCCAGAACGGCCTGCCGCTGTACGCCGAGATCCCGCTCAGCTGGGGCCTGCTCTCCGCGTTGGACACGGTCGCCGAAGCCCGGGCCGGTGGCCTGTCGATCGCGCCGAAGTTCCGGGTCGGCGGGCTGGCCGCGGAACTGTTCCCCACCCCGGTCGAGCTGGCGGCCGTGATCTGCGCCTGCCGAGACCGGCAGCTGCCGTTCAAACTCGCCGCCGGCCTGCGGCACGCCACCCGGCACACCGACCCGGAGACCGGTTTCACCCACCACGGGTTCCTCAACGTGCTGGTCGCCACCCTGATCGCCGCCGACGGGGGCGAGGTCGCGGAGGTTGCGGAAGCCCTCGCGGCCACCCACCCGGTCCCGCTGGTCGAGCCGGCCCGCAGCCACCGCGACGGGCCCCGCCCGCTCTTCGTCGGTTTCGGTGCCGCTAACGTCGTCGAGCCCTTGACGGAGCTGGTCCGCCTCGGCCTGATCAGCGGCGGTTACGAGTGACGGCCGGGTGATCAGTCGGTTTCCGTGTCCGTAGGTACGCCGGCCTGCTCCTCCTCCGTCCGTATGCCGGCCTGCTTCTCCTCCGTCCGGAGATGTTGCTCGACGCCGTCCGTCATCCGGGTGAACTCGGCGACCAGGTCGACGTCGTAGCGGCCGGCCAGCACGAGCACCGACCACAGGCAGTCGGCCAGCTCATGGCCGAGCCGGGCCTCGGCGTCCGGGATGATCCGGCGCCCGTCGACCGCCATGACCAGTTTCGCGAGATCACCGACATCGCCGACGAAACCCAGCGCCAGATCGCCGGTGCTCCAGATCCGACGACCGGCCGCGGTGCGCTGCCGGTCGTAGAGCTCGGCGATCTCCAGCGCGCGGGCCTGTAGATCATTCAGGTTCATCAGCGGAATGCTAGAGAGCCTTCGCAGTCAGGGCCGGGTGTCATGCGGTGTCCGTGCCGGTCCAGGAACCGTGAGACCTCGCGGTCCTCGAACAGCTTCGCCCGAGCCCGACTTACCGCGAGCCGGCATCGCCGCCGACCGGTCTCCGCATGACTGCCGGGCACGCCGCCGACGTCGCCGGCGATCGATGGCCTGCACCCGCCGGTCCGCAGCACCCGCCGGTCCGCAGCACCCGTCGGCCCGCAGCACCCGCCGTTCAGCGGCACCCGTCGGTTCGCGGTGCCCGTCTGTTCGCAGCCGTCGCTGATCCGCGGTGCCCGCCGGTTCGCGGTGCCCGCCGGTTCGCAGTGCCCGCCGGTTAGCGGTGCCCGTCGGTTCGCAGTGCCCGCCGGTTCGCAGCGCCTGCGGGTTGTCCACAGCGCCCGCCGGTCTGCAGCGCCCGCCGGCCTACCCTGGCCGTCACGTTTGCGGTTTCCGGCCGGGATGATCGACGCGCCACCTGGCGCCGACAGCAGCGCCGGCGACGTCGATCAGCGCACACTATCGCCCAACGTGGGCTCTCGCCTCGTCCATGGGACGTATAGGCGCACACGATCCGTCGATTGCGTGCGCTCACCGAGGTCATGGCAATGACAGGAACCCACACAAGCGTTACGTGTGCCCCCATCGTCGCTCGCAGAACATCGCGCCCCAGGCGGTGCGGCCGACAGGTGCGTTCGCAGATCACTGCCCCAGGCGGTGGTGGGGGCGGTGCGGCTCGCAGTCCAGTGCCCGCGGCGTCAGGGTCCGGGTGGTGCGGTTCGTAGTTCAGTGCCTGCGGCCTCGGGGTCGGGGTGGTGCGGTTCGTAGTTCAGTGCCTCCGACGTCAGGATCGGAGCGGTGCGGCTTGTAGTCCAGTGCCTGCGGCATCGGCGTCGGAGCGGTGTCGCTCGCAGCTGCGCCGGTCGGTATCGCCGCCGTCGGCGCCGGACCGGCCACTCTGCGAGCAATAGCAGCCGCATATGTGCAGCTCACAGCTGTTCGTGACTCGACTTCACACGCGGAAACGAGGCCGGGACTGCGCAAGCTCTCCAGCGGCTCACGGCCGGCCCGCGGCCGGGCACGTTGCCTGGCCCGTGGGGGACGTGGGTTGCCCGCAGGTGAGCCGACTGGACTCGACCTGGAATACTCTCGGCCGTGAACCGGGTGCTGCTGCGAATCATGGCGGCCGCGCTTCTGTTGGTGGTGAGCGGCCTGATCGGCTGGCGTGTGCTGGCTCCCGCGGAGCTGTCGGCGAGCGCCAGGACGCCGACCCCTCCCACCCCGTCGACCGAACTGCTCGGCGTGACCAGCCGTCTGAACGTGGCGCCGTTGATCGTCGACGGGACCGTCCGCGTCTACGCGGCGAAACACCAGGTGCGGGCGGACGGGCCGGTCACGGCGCGCGCCGTGTACACCGCGCGGTGGTCGTTCCGCCGGTGGCCGGAGCAGCTCAGTGCGGTCGTGGCGAGCGGCACGACGGTCGTCACCCGGTGGTCGGACGGGAAGTTGGTGGCGATCGACGCGCGTACCGGCAAGGAGATCTGGCGGGCCGACGGGCCGGACGCGCCCGGCTATGCCGGACACCGGACCGGGGCCGCGGCCGTCTGGGACCCGCCCGGTCTGCGGACCGCCACCGGCACCGTCCTGGTCACCGAAGGGCAGACCCTTTCCGGGTACGCCGTGAGCACCGGCCAGTCGCTCTGGACGGCCACCGTCCCGGCCGGGTGCGTGGAGGGCTTCACCACCAGCGGTAACGCCTACCTCTGTGCGACCGGTGTCTACGACACGACGTCGGGGGCAGCGCTCACCGGCTGGCCGGCCGGCCCCTACAGCCCGGTCGGCTGCGGGACCTCCGGGTGTGAGGCGTTCCGAGACGGAGCCGGACAGGGGTGGCTCGTCACCACCGCGGAGCCTCGCCGGGCTCCCGCACTCGACGACCCGCTCGCCACGATCGTGGCCGGGGTCGTCATCACCGCCACGCACGCCGGTGCCCTCCTTCCGTCGTCGCCCGCCTCGCCGGCTGTCACACCCGGCCCCGGGTCGCCGGCCGTGGATCCCTCTCCCTCGACCTCCGCTCCGGTGGAGCCTCCTCCCTCGGCCGGGGCCTCGACCTCGTCCTCCACTCCGGCTGCCGGAACGGCACCCTCCAGCCTCGCTCCGGCCGGCCCCCTGCCGTCGGCGCCCGCCGGGACCTCACCCTCCTCCTATTTCGAGGCGGTCGTCGGACGGTCTGTGGACGGAGCGGCCTTGTGGACAACGCCGGGGCCGGTACGGGTGCTGGGTGGAGACTCGGAGACGGTGCTGCTGCTGACGCCGGGCAACCGGCTGAAGGGGGTGGACGCCCGGACCGGGCGGGAGAAGTACTCGTATCGGCTGCTCTTCGTGCCGGACAAGGAGGACACCCTGAAATGGAAGCCGGGTCTCTTCCACGTGACCGACGGGTTCCTCGCGATCGAACGCCTCAATCGGGATGCGCCGGACGATCCGGAGTCCCCGATCTACTACCTCACCCTCGACACGGTGCTGCTCGTCGCGCTTCCCGACTGAGGGCCACCCGGGCGGCGAGGGTCGGTCAGGCGAGGTGCGGGATCAGGGCTGACCAGGCCTCTTCGGCCGCGCCGGCGATGGGACCCTCGTCATCGGGCAGGGTAGCCGGGCGGATCGGGGGCGGAGACTCTCGATGGATCAGCATGAGGCCGTCGCGGTAGGCGGTGTCGATGGCTTCGGGGGCCGCGGCCAAGAGGTCGACGCCCAGGCCACCGAGCGTCACCAGGTCGGGATCCAAAGCGTTGACCAGGCCGGCGATGCCTCGGCCGAGCGCGATGCCCACGGCACGGACCGCCTCTACGGCGGCGTCCGGATCGACGTCCGGGCCGCTCTCACCCGCGCTGTAAGGGCTGACGGGCCCGGCCGGATCACCCGAGAGCCCCACGGGTCCGCCCGAGTGCCCCGCTGGACCGTCCGAGTGCCTGGCCGGATTGCCCGAGAGCCCCGCTAAACCGTCCGAGTGCCCGGCCAGACCACCGGAGAGCCCGGCCGGATTGCCCAAGAGCCCCGGGGAACCACCCGAGGGCCCGGCCGGAGCGCCTGAGAGCCCGGCCCGATCGTCCGGGAGCGCGGCCGGGTCGGTTGAGCTGCCGGTGGGGGTGGGCGGGGGGAGGCCGGCCAGTTCCTGGCGGGAGCGCTGGGACCTCAGGGCCCGGGTCGCGGTGCTGATCACGCGGCGGGCGTAGGTGACCGGGTCGCGGGGCCGGGGATCGCCCAGGAGGCGGGCCAGTGCGGTGCCGTCGACGGAGCTTCCCCAGCAGCCGTGGGCTCCGCAACCGCAGCGGACGGTGGGGTCGCCGAACGGCATGTGGCCGAACTCGCCGGCGGCGCCGTGGGCGCCGATCACCGGGTGACCGTCGTCGATGACGGCCCCGCCCAGGCCGGCTTCGATGCGCAGGTGCAGTGCCACGGCTGCTCCGGTGGCGGCGCCGCGGCGGTGTTCGGCGGTGGCGGCGAGGGTGGCGTCGTTGCCGGCGACGAGCAGGCCGGCTTCGGGCCACAGCTCGTTCAGGTCGATGCCGTGCCAGTCGGAGTTGAACGCGTCCAGGCGCAGGTCACGGGAGACGGGACCGGGGACGGAGATGCCGATGGCGTGCAGGCGGCCACCGTACCGGGAGAGGAAGTTCATGATCGCGACGGTGACCGCCGCGCGGACCTCGGCCCAGGGGGCGCCGCCGTGCCGCTCCGAGAGGGAGGCGAGGGTGGCGCCGCCGAGGGCCACGACGTCGAGCCGCCACGCCTCGTGGGTGATCGCCAGGGCGAGGACGAGGGGGCCGTCGGGGTGCGGCAGCAGGACCGTGGTGGGGCGGCCGCGGGTGCCGCTGGGAGCCGCGGGTGCCTGGGTGAGGAGTGCGGCGCGGCTGAGCCGGGTGACGAGTTCGGTGGCCGCTCCGGTGCCGATGCCGAGGAGGCGGGCCGCGTCGGCGCGGGTCACGCCCGGATGCCGGTGCACCATGCGGAGCAGTGCGGTGGAGCGGGTCGTCACATCGGTTCTCCCTGTTTAAGCTCTGCCTTAGAGTTTATTGTGCGAGGGGTGAGACTCAATCGCCCGGCGCTCGTCGTCCTCGGCACCTCCACCTTCTGCTACGTCACCGCCGAGACCCTGCCCGTCGGTCTCCTCCCGCAGATCTCGGCCGGCCTCGACGTCACCGAGGCGCAGGTAGGCCTGCTGCTCACCAGTTATGCGGTGGTCGCCGCGGTCAGCACGATCCCGCTCACCGCGCTCACCATGCGGCTGCCGCGGCACAGTCTGCTCGCCGCCACGGTAGCCGTCTTCGTCGTCTCCCAGGCGGCCGCGGCACTCGCGCCCACCTTCCTCGTCCTCGTCCTGTCCCGGCTCGTCTGCGCGCTCGCGCACGGGGTGTTCTGGTCGGTGATCGGGCCGATCACCGCCCGGCTCGCGCCGCCCGGTCAGGTGGGCCGGGCCACCTCACTGGTCTTCATCGGGAACTCGCTGGCCATCGTGCTCGGCGTGCCGCTCGGCACCGCTCTCGGGCAGTGGCTGGGCTGGCGGCTGTCGATCGGGCTGATGGCGGTCGCCGGGGCGGTCTGCCTGGTCGCCCTGCTCCTGCTGCTGCCACCGATGCAACCGCTGCCGCGGGACCGGGAGGCGGCACTCGGTAACCGGCTGCGGGACGCGGTGCTCATCCTGCGCAACGGCCGGGTCACCGGGCTCTGTGTGATCACCGTGGTGCTGGTGGTGGGGCACTTCGCGGCGTACACCTACATCGCGCCGCTGGTCCGCCGGGACGCCGGACTGGACGGGGCGGCACTCAGCGCACTGCTGCTGGGGTACGGCGCGGTCGGGCTGATCGGCAACTTCGTGGTGGGCCGGTTCGTCGACCGGCGGCCGGGGCCGTTCGTGATCGGGCTGACCGCCGCCGCGGCCGGCTCGATGGTGCTGCTCGCCCCGGTGCTCGGGCCGGCCGCGACGATCGCCGCGGTACTCGTCTGGGGCGGCGCGTTCAACGCGATCCCGGTGTTCCTGGGGTCGGCGGCGCTGCGGGTCGCACCGGCCGCACGGGACGCGGCGTCGGCGGTGTACGTGGTCGCGTTCCAGATCGGGATCGGCAGTGGTGCGTTTGTCGGGGAGCGGTTCGTCAGCGCCGGGCGACTCGGAACCCTGCCCGTGCTCGGCGCCGGGTTCGTGCTGCTGGCGTGTGTGCTGGTGGCGTGCTGGCGGGGCGTCTTCCCGGCCCGGATCAGCTCCGAGGAGCATCACCGGACCGAGGCCGCGGCCCTGCACTGAGCCGGTCAGCTCAGTGCGGCCTCGGCGGTCGCCAGGAAGAGGTCGTTCTCCTCGGGGGTGCCGATGGTGACGCGGACGCCCTCCGGGTGGAAACCGCGCACGATGACGCCACGGCTCTCGCAGGCCCCGGTGAACCCGGCGGTCCGGTCGCCGAGCGGCAGCCAGACGAAGTTGGCCTGACTGTCCGGCACGTCGAGGGAGAGCTTGCGCAGTGCCTCGGTGACCCGGGCCCGCTCCGACACGACCAAGGCGCAGCGACGGCGTACCTCCTCCTCCTGATCGAGGGCGGCGAGCGCCGCGGCCTGGGCGACCAGGCTGGTGGAGAAGGGGGTGACGACCTTGCGGACGGCGGCGGCGACCTCCGGCGGGGCGACCAGATAGCCCATCCGCAGGCCGGCCAGACCCCACGCCTTGCTCATGGTGCGCAGCACCACGACGTTCGGCCGGTCGCCGTAGGTGTCGAGGCCGTCCGGCACGTCCGGGTCGGTGACGAACTCCCGGTACGCCTCGTCGAGCACCACCAGCACGTCGGAGGGCACGTCGGCGAGGAAGCGGTCCAGCTCGGCCCGGCGCAGGAACGTGCCGGTCGGGTTGTTCGGGTTGCAGACGAAGACGATACGGGTGCGGTCGGTGATGGCGGCGGCGATGGCGGCCAGGTCGTGCCCGTGCGCCGCGGTGTTCGGCACGCGGATGCTGGTGGCACCCGCCCCGGCGGCGATGATCGGGTACGCCTCGAACGACCGCCACGAGTAGACGACCTCGTCACCGGGCAGGCAGGTGGCCTTGACCAGGATCTCGGCCAGCGCCACCGACCCGCAGCCGGTGACCACCCGGGCCGGGTCGACGCCGAGCCAGGTGCCGATGCGGTCGCGGAGCTCGACGACGCCCATGTCCGGGTACCGGTGGACGGTCCGGACGGCCTCGGTGACCGCCTCCACCACGCCGGGCAGCGGACCGTACGGCACCTCGTTGCTGGCCAGCTTCACCGCCTCGGCGATGCCCAGCTCACGGGCCAGGTCGGCGACGCTGCGGCCGGGCACGTAGGCGGGTAACGCGTCCAGGTCGGCGCGGGTGAGGCGGGTCATCGGGATCCTCCGGGTTTGATGGTCGGTGGTACGCCGCCCGCGGGCACGTCCACGACGACGGTGGCCGCCGCCTTGTCGTGCCACGCCTGGCGCAGGCGGGGGTCGAAGACGGGCGACAGCGCATACAGGAACTGGATGACCACGCCGACGCCGCACGACCAGAAGAGGGTCCACATGCCGAGTCGCGCCCACCGGGTGAACGCCCGCGCGAAGCCGAGCTGCCCGGTCTTCTCCACCGGGACGACCTTGATCCCCATGATCCGCTTGCCGAGGGTCTGCCCGCTGTTGCTGATCGCCGGCGCCTCGTAGGCCAGCCAGAGCAGTGTGGCGATGATGACGATCGCCACGGTCAGCGTCTGCATCCGCGGAGTGCCCTGCTGAGCCATGGGCACGCTGGAGCCGGCCGCCGTCTGATCCATGATGTTGCGGAAGATCGGCATGAAGTCCTGGAGGTACAGGTACACGAAATAGCCGTTCACCACGGCGTTGAGCAGCAGCACGGCGACGATGTCGATGAGTCGCGCGGTGAGCCGCTTGCCGAGCCCGGCCAGGGCCATGCCGTGCGGCCGGGCCTCCGGCATCGGGAACGGATACGGGTACGGATAGGCGCCCATCGGCGGCGCCCCGGCCATCGGCTGCCAGCCGGGCGGCGGCTGCCAGCCGGGCGGCGGCTGCGTTCCGAGTGGCGGCTGCCAGCCGGGCGGCGGTTGCGTTCCGGGCGGCGGCGGCTGCCAGCCGGGCGGCGGTTGTGCTCCGGGCGGCGGCTGCCATCCCGGCGGGGGCTGCATGCCGGGCGGGGGCTGCCATCCCGGCGGCGGCGGGGGCTGCGGCGCCCAGCCGGGCGGAGGCGGGGGTGGCGGCTGCATCCAGCCGGGCGGGGGCTGCGCGCCGGGCGGGGGCTGCATGCCGGGCGGGGCGGCCTGAGGGGTGACCGGTGACACGGACGGCTCGACGACGGGTTCCGGCTCGGCCGCGGGTGGGCCGTCCGGCGGCACGGCGTCCGCCGGGATGGCCTTGCCCAGCCAGCCCTCACCGTCCCAATAGCGCTGGGTACTGGTGTCGGCCGGGTCCTTGTACCAACCCGCGGGAACGGAACTCATGCGCAAACCTTTACCACGACAGCCTGACACTTCCCTGCGCAGTGGTCGTCCACCGCGAGGGCCTGATCACAGTGTCACAGGTCGCCTGACAGTGACGCAGCCCATGGCCATGAGCAACCCTTCCGATCATCGATGGTCAAGGTGCGCAATCGGTGCGGTAGGTTCCGGATGTGGGTGAGCAGACTGTCCAGCTCGATGCGCTCGACGCGCGCCTGATCACGATGCTCGCGGCCGAGCCGAGGATCGGTGTGCTCGAACTCTCCCGGCGGCTCGCGGTGGCGCGCGGCACGGTGCAGGCGCGGCTGGACAAGCTGATCGCGCGGGGCGCGATCAAGGGCTTCGGGCCCGAGGTGGCACCCGATGCGATCGGGTTCGGCGTGATGAGCTTCGTGACGCTGGAGATCAGCCAGAGGTACGGGCACGACGCCGTCGCCGGGCACCTGGCGGAGATCCCCGAGGTCCTGGAGGCGCACACGATCACCGGCAGCGGGGACATCCTGTGCCGGATCGTGGCCCGCTCGAACGCCGACCTGCAGCGGGTGATCGATCAGATCGTCGGCTACGAGGGGATCGTCCGGGCGCATACGATCATCGCGCTCGCGGAGCTGATCCCGTACCGGACCGTGCCGCTGGTCCGGTCGGCAAGTCACGCATAGTGTGACGACACGGACTTTCCGCGCTCGACCCTTCCGGGATCGAAGGTCATTACCCTGCCCGCATGGCCTCGGGAGGCGGTTCCTGGAAGGGACTCTGGGTGGTCACCGTCGCCGCGGTGGCCCTCACCGTGCTGGCCGCCACCCACACCTGGAACCCGTTTCCGCAGCTCTGGGCTTGGATCACCACGAGCGGGCCGGTCGCACCGGGCACCCGTTGGCAGCAGTCCCTCGGCGGCACCCCGCAGAGCGTGGCCATCGCCGGTGACGCGGTGATCGTCGAATACCGGACGTCGGTCGAGGCGTACGGCCTGACCGCGGCCGTGAAACTGTGGGCCTCCGACGCCGACTGGGCCGCGGTCGCCGGCAAGGGCGCCGGCGCGGTCGTCGTCACCGGGCGCCTGCTGACCAAGGGCTACCAGGTACTCGACCCGTCCACCGGCGCGGTGCGGCGCTCCGACACCGCGGCGTCGGCGGTCTGGACATACCAGGACGCGATCGTGGACCTGAGCTGCAGCGGGGGTAATGACTGCCGGCTCACCGCCTGGGACCCGCGGGCCGGCACCCAGCTGTGGAGCGTGGGCACCGGCGGCATCGGCTTCGTCCTGGACGCCGCCAACCCGGACCTGCCGGACACCCGGCGGCTGGTGTCCGGAGCCGTGGACGACGACGTCGCCGGGCCGCCGGTGCTGCCCGGCCTGCTCGGGCTGCCGCACGACGGCGAGGTCCGGGTGATCGACACGGCCACCGGGCGGCTGGTGCAGACCGTGCGCCCGGCCCGGGACCAGCGGGTGGCGGTCGTCGGCGGGCGGGTGCTCACGGTCACCGGCACGGCCCGGGACGGCACCTGCTACTACGCCGTGGTGGGCGGGAGCCCGGCCGGCGAGGTCGTGTGGCAGCGCGACGGCCTGAACCTGCGGACCGCCGACAACGGCTCGGCCTGCGAGCAGGACCAGGACCCGGCGGGCGGCTACAACGTGGTGCTCGGCGTCGACCCGTACGGCCGTGAGGTCCTGATCAACGGCTACGACGGGCGCAATCTCTGGTACGGCGACAAGGAGTCCACGGTCCTCGCCGTCAACGACTCGTACGCGGTGATCCGCAAGGACGCCACGATCCGGGGGTTCTCGTTCACCCGGGACCGCAACGTGTGGCGGCAGGACGACCGTCCGGACGCGGGTGCGGCGCTCACCCCGTACGCCGCGATCGTGGCCTCGAAAGGGCGGGTGACGGCACTCAGCCTCAGCAGCGGGACGGTTCGTGCCGATGTGCGTACCGATGCGAAGGTTTTCGCCGTCGGCCCGGACGGCATGGTCCTGGTCGCCGGACGTGACATGGCGTACCTGCCGTTCGCCTGAAAAGCGGACCGCCGGGGATGGGTTCGCGTCGCGCCGCCCCGCTGGCCTAATCTTTCGGTTCATGAGCTCCAGCGCCGATTTCAGGTACTCGCCGCTCCTGCCGACCGGAGCGGACCTCACCGAGTACCGCCTGGTCACGGACGAGGGTGTCGATGTCGTCGAGGGCCCGGGCGGGCGACGGTTCCTGACCGTCGAGCCGGCCGCGCTCACGCAGCTCACCGCGGAGGCGATGCACGACATCGCGCACTACCTGCGGCCCGCCCACCTGGCCCAGCTGCGCGCCATCATCGACGACCCGAAAGCGTCGGCGAACGACCGCTTCGTCGCGCTGGACCTGCTGCGCAACGCGAACATCGCGGCCGGTGGTGTGCTGCCGATGTGCCAGGACACCGGCACCGCGATCGTGATGGGCAAACGCGGGCGGCACGTGCTCACCGACGGCACCGACGAGGCGGCCGTCGCGCTCGGCGTCTACCAGGCGTACACCCGGCTCAACCTGCGGTATTCGCAGCTCGCGCCGATCACCATGTGGGACGAGAAGAACACCGGGACCAACCTGCCGGCCCAGATCGAGCTGTATGCCGAGGACCCGGGCGGTCACCCCGACGCGTACAAGTTCCTCTTCATGGCCAAGGGCGGCGGCTCGGCGAACAAGTCGTACCTCTACCAGGAGACGAAGGCGCTGCTCAACCCCCAGCGCATGATGCAGTTCCTGGACGAGAAGCTGCGCCTGATCGGCACGTCCGCGTGTCCGCCGTACCACCTCGCGGTGGTCGTCGGCGGCACCAGTGCCGAGCACGCGCTGAAGACCGCGAAACTGGCCTCGGCGAAGTATCTCGACAACCTGCCCACGTCCGGCACCATGCTGGCGCACGGCTTCCGGGACCTGGAGCTGGAGGCCGCGGTGCTGGAGCTGACCCGCGACTTCGGGATCGGCGCCCAGTTCGGCGGGCGGTATTTCTGCCACGACGTCCGGGTGATCCGCCTGCCCCGGCACGGCGCGTCCTGCCCGGTCGCGATCGCGGTGTCCTGCTCGGCCGACCGGCAGGCGGTTGCGAAGATCACCCCGTCGGGGGTCTGGCTGGAGCGGCTGGAGACCGACCCGGCCCGCTACCTGCCCGACGTCGACCTCGGTGCCGAGCCGGTCGTCCAGATCGACCTCAACCGGCCGATGGCCGAGATCCGCGAGGAACTCAGCAAGTACCCGGTGAAGACCCGGCTGTCGCTGACCGGCCCGCTCGTGGTCGCCCGGGACATCGCGCACGCCAAGATCGCCGAGCGGCTCGACGCCGGCCAGCCGATGCCGCAGTACCTGCGTGACCACGCGGTCTACTACGCCGGCCCGGCCAAGACCCCCGAGGGGTACGCGTCCGGCTCCTTCGGCCCGACCACGGCCGGCCGGATGGACTCCTACGTCGAGAAGTTCCAGGCGGCCGGCGGGTCGATGGTCATGCTCGCCAAGGGCAACCGGTCCCAGCAGGTCACCGACGCCTGCCAGACGTACGGCGGCTTCTACCTCGGCTCGATCGGCGGCCCGGCCGCCCGGCTGGCTCAGGACTGCATCCGCCACGTCGAGGTGCTGGAGTTCCCCGAACTCGGCATGGAGGCGGTCTGGAAGATCGAGGTCGAGGACTTCCCCGCCTTCATCGTCGTCGACGACAAGGGCAACGACTTCTTCGCCGAGGTCACCAAGCCGAAGCCGGTCCTGAACATCGGCCGCCGCTGACGCCGGGGAAGCCGACGCTCAAGAAGCCCTGAGCGTCAGGACCCCCTGAGCGTCAGGAAACCCTGACGCTCAGGGACGCACGCTCAGGGAGGCCGACGTTCAGGAAGCCGACGGGACCGCCGAGACGGGCGGATCCGACGGCACCCCGGACGACGACGCCGACGGTGACGCGGCGGCCCGGCTGACGGCGCAGTAGCCCACGACCGGGCTGATCCACTCGGTGAACTGCTCCTGCGACGACCGGTCCAGGTCCTTGGTGGTCTTGATGTCCTGGATGAAGTCGAGGTCCTTGGCGCTCGTCTCGATCCGCTGCGCCGAGGCCGTCGCCATCGCCTTGAGCTCCGGGTCCTGGGCGTTCGCGGTCTCCTTGCGGATCTGCGTGCCGAGGGCCTTCAGTTCGGTGGCGGCCTGCTTCTCCGCCTTGGTCGCGTTGGCGGTGTCCTTCGCCTCCTTGTAGGCGATCATCCTGCCCAGCGCCACGCCGAAATCGCCGAACTCGGTGTTGAACGCCTTGTCCAGGCGGTCACAGACCTTGACGTTGTCGGCGGTGAAATCGGGGGCCGCGGACGACGCGGCGGGTTCCGGGGCCGAGGCCGCGGCGGGGGTGGTGACGGCCGGCGCCGCGGTGTCCTCGTTCTTCGCGTCGTCGCCGCAGGCGGCGCTGGTAACCAGCACACCGCCCGCGATCACGGCCAGGATGGCGCGTCGCATCGGAGATTCCTCTTCGTCGGGGTCATCCAAACTCAGCCGACGGTACGTAACTAAGCCAGCGACGTCCAACTCTGTGTGATCGCTGAAGTACGAACAGCCCGCTCGCGGCGTACCGCGAGCGGGCTGTACCTCCCCCGTTGAAGCCGGGCCGTCTCGCCACGCACTGGGGGCGCTCCTGGAAGCATCGGCGGCGAGACGGCGCTGGGGAGAAGGGTGCCGTAGGCCGCTATCGATTCTCTGTCGATCCGCTCTCGTAGATCTCGGTAGGCTTCGATCGCGAGCGCACAGGACGGGGATGGCTACTTTGCGCTACCACATTTTAGGAACACTCTCAGTGACGAGAGATGAACGTCCGGTAGCCGTGACGGCCGGGCGTGACCGTGTCGTGCTGGCGATGATGCTTCTGAACCCGGGGCGCATCGTGAGCCTGGGCGAGCTGACCGAGGCGATCTGGGGCGCCGATCCACCGGCCACCGCGCGGGGTCAGGTGCAGACCTGCGTGTCCCGGCTGCGGCGCAGTCTCCCGGTCGACGCGATCATGACCGATCCGGCGGGGTACGGGATCCGGGTCGAACCCGGCGAACTCGACTCGCAGCGGTTCCTCGCCCTGGTCGACACGGCCCGGTCGGCGTCCGGGGCCGAGGTCGCGCGGGCGGCGTACCGGGAGGCCCTCGACCTGTGGCGGGGCCCGGCGTGCGCGGAGATCGACGCGTCGGCGGTCCGGCAGGCGGCGGCGATGCTCGACGAGCGGCGGGCGGTCGCCCACGAGGACGCGATGGACCTGGAGCTGGCCGCCGGCCGGGCCCGGGAACTCCTCGGCGAACTGGCCGCCCTGGTGGACCGGTTCCCACTGCGGGAGCGGCTGCGCGGCCAGCTGATGCTGGCGCTGTTCCAGTCCGGGCGGCGGGCCGACGCGCTGGCCGAGTTCCGGCGGGCCCGTGACGTGCTGCGCGACGAGCTGGGCATCGAACCCGGCCGGGAGCTTCAGGACCTGCACCGCGACATCCTGGCCGATGCGGCGCCCGAGGTCCTGGTGGCGGCACCGGCGATGCCGGCCAACGGGGCGATCCGATGCCTTCCCCGTACGATCAGCGACTTCACCGGCCGTACCGAGCAGGTCGACCGGCTGATCGCCGGGATCGGGACGGCCGAGCCGGCGGGACCGGTGGTCGCCGTCCTCGACGGGATGGCCGGCAGCGGCAAGACCACCCTGGCCCTGCACGTCGCCACCCTGATCGGCGACCGCTTCCCGGACGGGCACCTCTTCGTCGACCTCAAGGGACACAGCGAGCAGGCCCCGGTCGACCCGGCGGCCGCACTGCTCGTGCTGCTCCGGCAGCTAGGGCACAGCGCCGAGGAGATCCCGCCGGACCCGGTCGAACGGGTCGGCTTCTGGCGTACCCAGGTGGCCGGCCGGCGCCTGCTGATCGTCCTGGACAACGCGGCCACCAGCGCCCAGATCGCCGATCTGCTGCCGACCACCCCGGGCAGTCTGGCCCTGGTCACCGGCCGCCGCCGGCTCGCCGGACTGGACGGCATCCAGCTGGAGTCACTGCCGGTGCTGGCGCACGACGAGGCGATGGCGCTGCTGGAACGGATCGTCGGGGAGCGGGTCCGCGCCGACCCGGAGGCGGCCGCCGAGGTGGTCCGGCGCTGCGGCGCCCTGCCGCTGGCGGTCCGGCTGGCCGGCGCCCGGCTCGCCCACCGGCCCCGCTGGCGGGTGTCCGACCTGCTGCGCCGGCTCGGTGAGTCGGCACTGCCCGAGCTGGCCGCCGAGGACCGGACCGTGGCCGGCGCGTTCACCCTCACCTACCGGCAGCTCCCGGCACCGTTGCAGCGGGTGTTCCGGCTGCTCGGGGTCCACCCGGGCGTCACCGTCGACGACCTCGCGGTGGCCGCCCTGGCCGGGCTGTCGCTGGACGAGGCCCGGGACGCGCTCGACGAGCTGGTCGACGTGCACCTGCTGGAGGAACCGGAGCGGGGCGTCTACCGGATGCACGACCTGATCCGCGAGTACGCCGGGATGCTCGCCGCCGACCTGCCCGGACCGGACCGGCACGCGGCTCTGACCGGTGTGCTCGACCTGGAACTGCATGCCCTGATCGCGGCGGTCGCGTCCAGTCACCACGACGTCCTGAACCGGGATCTCGGCTGGCCACGGCCCGCCCGGCCGGACCTGCCGGCGGCGCTCGACGACCCGTACGCCCGGCTGGAGCGGGTGCGGCCCGGCCTGGCCGCCTTCGTCGACGCCGCCGCGGCCGCCGGGCATTTCGGCTACGCGTGGCGGATCCCGCGGGCCGCCTGGCAGCCGCTCTTCTTCCGCGGCTACATGGACGACATCCGTGACCTGCACCAGCGGGCCATGGAGGGGGTCGGGTCGTCCGGTGACAAGGCGGCCATCGCCACCATCGCCAACTACCTGGCCTCGGCCTACTCGCGCGGCGGTGAGCACGGCCCGGCCGAGGAGTACCTGCTGCTGGCCATCCGGCTGCGCCGGGAACTGGGCGAGGCCGGTGCGATCGCCACCAGCTACGGCAACCTGGGCACGATCTACCAGTCGCAGGGGCGGTTCGCCGAGGCCATCGAGGCGATCCGCACGTCCCGCCGGATCGTGGCCCGCCGGCGGATGCAGACCTCGTCGGCCGGGCCGCTCGGCACGCTGGCCGAGGTGCTGGGCCGGCTCGGCCGGTACGACGAGGCGCTGCACTACGCGCGGCTGCGGCTGTTCGCGGTGATCGAGCACGAGGAGGACGGGCCGCTCGCCCTGGCGATGCTGCTGCTCCAGCGCCTCAAGTACGCCTGCGGCCTGATCGGCGTGGACACCGCGCACCGGTACGTCGACGTGGCGCGGCGGCTCGCCGTCCGCAGCGGTTCGCGGTCGATCATGGCCGATCTGCACAACGACCGGGCCCGGCTGTTCCGCGACACCGGCCGGTACGCCGACGCGTGCGCCGAGCACCGCCGGGCCCTGGACATCGCGGTACGGATGCGGGACACCCGGCACGAGTCCGAGTTCAGCCACGACCTGGCCACCACGCTGCACCGGGCGGGGGACGTCCCGGGCGCCCGGGCGATGTACGAACGGTCCCTCCGGCTGGCCACGGCGGGGCAGATGGCGTACTCGATCGCCCGTGCCCAGGCCGGACTTGCCGCCTGCCTGGACCCGGGCGATCCGGAGGCGGCGAACCTCCGGGCGAGGGCCGCCGGATTGTTCCGGCAGATCGGTATCGACTGCGATCCGGCGGAGGTCGAGAGAGGATGGTCCGGTGACGACTGACGAGAGTGGTTTTCGGATCGAACGCGACACGATGGGCGAGGTGCGGGTGCCGTCCGCCGCGTTGTGGCGGGCGCAGACGCAGCGGGCGGTGGAGAACTTCCCGATCTCCGGGCGCGGCTTGGAGCCGTCCCACATCCGGGCGCTGGCCCGGATCAAGGGGGCCGCCGCCCGGGCGAACGCGAACCTCGGCGTGCTGGAGAAGGATCTCGCCGAGTCGATCGCGACGGCCGCCGCACACGTGGCCGACGGCGGCTACGACGACCAGTTCCCGGTCGACGTCTTCCAGACCGGCTCCGGCACCTCGTCGAACATGAACGCCAACGAGGTCATCGCCACCCTGGCCAGCCGTGACCTGGGCCGCCCGGTACACCCGAACGACCACGTCAACGCCTCGCAGTCGTCGAACGACGTCTTCCCGTCCTCGATCCACCTGGCCGCCACCGAGGCGGTCAGCGCCGACCTGATCCCGGCGCTCGGCCACCTCGCGGTGGCGCTGAGCGCCAAGGCCGAGGAGTTCAAGAACACCGTCAAGAGCGGCCGCACGCACCTCATGGACGCCACGCCGGTCACCCTCGGGCAGGAATTCTCCGGGTACGCCCGGCAGGTCACCAACGGCGTCGAACGGCTCCGCGACACCCTGCCCCGGCTCGGTGAGCTGCCGTTGGGCGGCACCGCGGTCGGCACCGGCGTGAACACACCGCCCGGATTCGCGCCGGCGGTGATCCGTCTGCTGGCCGAGGAGACCGGCCTGCCACTGACCGAGGCCCGTGACCACTTCGAGGCGCAGGGTGCCCGCGACGCGCTGGTCGAGGCGTCCGGCCAGCTCCGGGTGATCGCCGCCGGCCTCTACAAGATCGCCAACGACATCCGCTGGATGGGCTCGGGCCCGCGGGCCGGCCTGCGGGAGCTGCGCCTGCCCGACCTCCAGCCCGGCTCGTCGATCATGCCGGGCAAGGTGAACCCGGTGGTGCCGGAGGCGGTCCGCCAGGTCGCCGCCCAGGTCATCGGCAACGACGCGACGGTCGCCTTCGCCGGCACCCAGGGCGACTTCGAGCTCAACGTGATGCTGCCGGTGATGGCCCGCAACGTGCTCGAGTCGATCCGGCTGCTGGCCGCGGTGGCCCGCCTGTTCGCCGACCGCTGCATCGACGGCCTCGAGGCGGACGAGGAGGTCACCCGCGGATACGCCGAGGGATCGCCGTCGATCGTCACCCCGCTCAACCGCTTCCTCGGCTACGACGAGGCGGCCGCGATCGCCAAGCAGGCGCTGGCCTCCGGCCGGTCGATCCGCGAGGTGGTCGTCGAGCGCGGGCATGTGAGCAACGGCACGCTGACCGAGGAGCAGCTGGACGAGGCGCTCGACGTCCTCCGGATGACGCGTCCCTGAACGGGGGCCGGTACCCTTGTACGGTGACTCTGCGCTTGTATGACACCGCGACCCGATCGGTCCGGGACTTCGTCCCGTCGACGCCCGGTCAGGTGGGGATCTACCTGTGTGGCGTCACCGTGCAGTCCACCCCCCATATCGGTCACCTTCGTTCCGCCGTCAACTACGACGTGCTGCGCCGTTGGCTGCTGCACACCGGCCTGGAGGTCACGTTCGTCCGCAACGTCACCGACGTGGACGACAAGATCCTCCAGAAGGCCGGTGAGCAGGGCCGGCCGTTCTGGGCCATCGCCTATGAGAACCGCCTCCACCTGGACCGCGACTACACCGCGCTCAACGTGCTGGCGCCCACCTACGAGCCGCTGGCCACCGGGCACATCACCGAGATGCACGAGCTGATCCAGGAGCTGATCGACCGCGGTCACGCCTATCCGGCCGCCGGCGACTGCGCCGACGTCTACTTCGACGTGCTCTCCTATCGGGAGTACGGCGCGCTCTCCGGTCAGCGGCCGGAGGAGATGCGCGACGCCGGCGACGCCCCGGTCCGGGACAAGCGCGATCATCGCGACTTCGCCCTGTGGAAAGGGGTGAAGGCGGACGAGCCGCGCGACGCCTACTGGCCGTCCCCGTGGGGCAAGGGCCGTCCCGGCTGGCACATCGAGTGCTCGGCGATGGCCCGGCGCTACCTCGGCGACGAGTTCGACATCCACGGCGGTGGCCTCGACCTGACGTTCCCGCACCACGAGAACGAGCTGGCCCAGTCCAAGGCGGCCGGTCTCGGTTTCGCCCGCTTCTGGGTGCACCACGCCCTGCTCAACCTCGGCGACTCCAAGATGAGCAAGTCGCTCGGCAACGTGATCGATCTGGCCTCGCTGGTCGAGTCCGGGATCCGGCCGGTCGAGCTGCGCTACTACCTGGGCAGCCCGCACTACCGCTCGCGGATCGACTACTCGGACGAGGCGCTGCGTGAGGCCGCGGTCGCCTACCGGCGGATCGAGGGCTTCGTGCAGCGGGCCGCCGAGGTGGTCGGGCCGGGCCGGCCCAAGCAGGTGCCACCGGCGTTCGCCGACGCGATGAACGACGACCTGAACACGTCGGCGGCGCTGGCGATCGTGCACGACACGGTGCGCGAGGGCAACACCGCGCTGGCGGCCGGTGACGAGGCCGGCATCCGGGGCGCGCTGACCGCGGTGCGGGCCATGCTCGGCGTCCTCGGTCTCGACCCGTTCGACGAGAAGTGGGACGGCGGCGAGGGCGGCAACGACCTGAAGCCGGTGGTCGACTCGCTGGTCGCGCTGGCACTGGAACAGCGGGCCCAGGCCCGCGCACGTAAGGACTGGGCGGCCGCCGACTCGGTGCGCGACCAGCTCAAGAACGCGGGTATTCAGGTGGAGGACACTCCGGCCGGGCCGCGATGGACGGTAGGAGAACAGCACTGATGCCGGGAAATTCGTTCAACGCCAGCAAGCGCACCACCTCGAAGAAGGGCGCGGTCGCCGGTTCCGGCGGTAAGAACCGTGCCGGGCTGAAGGGCCGCGGCAAAACTCTGCCGGCCGACGAGCGCCCGTGGCACAAGGGCTACTCGGGCACCGAGAAGCTGCCCGAGAAGACCGCGCGCAAGCAGGACAAGGAGCGCCGTGCCGCGGCCGCCGAGGGCCGCGCGCCCAAGGTCGGCGTCCCCGGCAGCAAGGACACCACCTGGGGCCGGGGCGGTGGCCGTGCCACCGGGCTCACCCGCACGCAGACGGCCCGCGGCGGCGTCCGTGGTGGCGGTCCGCGTGGTCCCCGGATCGCGCCGGGCCGCCGGTCCAACCCCACCAAAGAGGGTCCCGAGCTGCTGCTCGGCCGTAACCCGGTGGTCGAGGCGCTGCGGGCGCTGGTTCCGGCCACCGCGCTCTACGTGGCGCAGGGCATCGACATCGACGACCGGGTGACCGAGATCGTGCGCACCTCCGGCGACCGGGGCATCCCGATCCTGGAGATCAGCCGCAACGAGCTGGACCGGATGACCGGCGGTGTGCTGCACCAGGGCATCGGGCTGCAGGTGCCGCCGTTCGCGTACGAGGAGTTCGACGATCTCGTCAACGCCGCGCTGGAGCAGACCGCTCCGCTGCTGGTCGCGCTGGACGGCATCACCGACCCGCGCAACGTGGGCGCGGTGATCCGGTCGGTGGCCGCGTTCGGTGGGCACGGTGTCTTCATGACCGAGCGCCGCGCCGCCGGAATCACCGCGACGGCCTGGCGCACCAGCGCCGGTGCGGCCGCCCGCGTCCCGGTGTCGCAGGTGGTCAACCTGACCCGGGCGATCAAGTCGGCGCAGAAGGCGGGCTTCACCGCGATCGGTCTAGACGCCGACGGGGAGACCGGCCTCTACGAGCTGGAGGCCGCGATCGGGCCGCTGATCGTGGTCGTCGGCTCCGAGGGCCGTGGCCTGTCCCGCCTCGTCGGTGAGACGTGTGACCTGCGGGTGAGCATCCCGATGGCCTCCGACGTGGAGTCGCTGAACGCCAGCGTGGCGGCAGCGGTCACTCTCGCCGAGGTGAGCCGCCGCCGCCACCAGGGCTGATCTTCAGGAGTATGCGCGCAGGCGGTTGCCATCCGTGAGGAAGAGGCGGCCGCCTGCCACCGTCGGTGGGTAGTTCTGGCTGCTCGGCATGCCGCCCTTCAGCGTTCTGCCGGTCGTCGCGTCGGCGATAGACAGTCCCGCCCCCATGCCGGACGGGCTGTAGAGCAGCGACCCGGCCCGTACCGGCTGCCCCGCGCCGTCCGGCAGGTGCACCGACCAGAGCTTCCGGCCGGTCTTCGCGTCGAGGCAGATGACACTGCGGTACCGCGGAAAGTAGACCCGCTCGTTGTCGGCGGTGACCGAGGGCGCCGGCCAGGTCGACTCCCAGGCCTTGTTGCCGTTGGCCGAGTCGATCGCGGTGAGCCCGCCGTTGCGGCCACCGATGTAGAACCGCGAGCCGCTCGGGTTGCTGCCCACGGCGTACCAGTCCTCCGGGGTCTTCCAGATCGTCGTCCCGGTCTTGACGTCGACCGCGCGGGACCCTTCGCCCTCGGTGCGCAACAGGATCCGTCCCTGCGCCGACAGCAGCCCGTCCCCGCGGGTGCCGTAGAGCTTCCACAGCCGGGCGCCGGTGGTCAGGCGGTGCGCGACGGTGGACGCCTCGAAATCGGGTCGGCTGTCGACTACGACCACCCCGCGGTCCACGATCATGTCCTGGGTGGGTGCGCCGAGCGGGATCTCCCAGAGCCGGGCGCCGGTGCCGGCCCGGTAGGCGCTCAGGAAGCTGTGCTGGTTGTCGCAGGCGTAGGTGAGGGTGGCCAGGATGCCCCCGGACAGGGCCATCCGGGTGACGCCGCGGCGCTCCAGGGCCACATGCCAGCGGCGGGCGCCGGTCGCCGGGTCGTACGCGCCGATCCCGCCCGGATCGCTGGTGTAGAGGTTGCCGTACCCGGCCAGCGGTTCCCGTCCGACCTCACACTCCGGGGCGCCGTGGGTGGACATCTCCCAGCGGCTGGTGAGCGCGCCGACCGACGACGCGGTCAGCCTGCTCTCGTGCGGGTTGTAGAAGGTCAGGCCGGGGCCGTACCCGGTCTGGGCCCATTCCGAGACGGGCGCCGGAGCCGGTGCTGGCGGGGTGGGCAGACTGAGTGCCGCGGTCAGGGCGGCTATCAGGAAGAGGTTCACACAAGATCAACGAGCGGGGGCGGGATCGATGATGGGCGGGGCTCTTCCGCCGCCCGGTATCGGCCCGGGCGGCGGAGGAGCAGCCGGTCAGAGGTCCGCTGCGGGGGTGAAGACGTCGCAGTTGCGGCCCTGCTCGGCGCGAGCCACCGTGTTGCCGGCGCACAGCCGCACCTCGGGCCGGCCGCCGCCCCACAGGAACTCGGAGCGTGCCGCGAAGTTGGTCTTCCCGGGCCGGCACAGGCTGTTCAGGGTGCGCCACTCGATGCCGTCGGCCGGGCCGTTGTAGGCGATCTGCACGACCGCGCACCGGTTACGGCTGTTGACGGCCAGGGTGCCGTTGACCGCGACCGGCGGGACCGGGCGCTCCGGGATGCTCATCATCCGGTCGTAGGTGCCGTAGGCGCTGGCCTTTCCGACGGCCAGTTCGAACGTGTTGTCCGCGGCGAGAGCGGGCGTGGCGGCCAGGGCGACGACCGTTCCGGCGCCGGCGAGAATGGACAGGGTGCGGGTGACGAACGATTTCATTGAATGGTCCTCAATTGTGTCGAGGGTATACGTCGAGACAACAACGAATGAAAAGAAGAAAAGGCTCGCCGGTGGTCAGCGAACGAGCAGGGTGTAGCTCGGCACGAAGCCGGTCCGGCAGCGGAACGAGACCCACGCCTTCTGCGCGACGCCGGCCGCGCCGACCTTCTGGCACTCGGCCTGGGCGTCGGCCACCTCGTTGAAGGCGGCGGTGTAGACGACCCTCTCGGCCGCCAGGGGCCTGGTCCGCGCCGGGTGGCTGACGATCAGATCGTCACCGGCGTATCCCGAGCGTACGGCGTAGGAGTGCCACGCTCCGGCCTGGAGACCGGCCTCGCCGATGACCGCGGCGCGGCCGAAGCCGTAGGTGCCCATGAGCCCGGTGGCGTCCGGTGCCGGGGCGGCCTGCGCGGCGGCCGGGGTGAGCACGGCCGCGACGGTGGCGAGCATGACGGCGCCACGTGTGATGGAACGCATTTGTTCGGTGTCCCTTCCATAAAAGCCCGGGGATCTCCCGCGACATGATGGACGGCCGTACGGAAAGGATCGTGTCTCCCCGCAGGCATTACCGAACATACATGAAACGCGTGGGTGGTAAAGGGTGGGGGCGCAGTTCTTATTCGCGCGTTCGCATTGTTCGCTGATCTGTTGTTTTCGCTGATGATTTCAGCGCCGAAAAGTGAAATACCCCCGCCGGTCGGCGGGGGTGCGGTGGACGCCGGGTGGCGAAACGTGGGTTACCCGACGGCACCGGCAGGATCGGCCGTCAGGTTGGTCGCCGGGCTCCGCGATCGGGAAGGGCGGGTCCGGGTCGCGTCCGGTGAATTCGGCCGGGCGAGCGCGACAGCCCGGCGTTTCGGATCCCACCTGTGAAAGAGCCCCCGGTCGGGATCGAACCGACGACCTCCCGTTTACAAGACGGGTGCTCTGGCCATCTGAGCTACAGGGGCAGTGGTCATCAGCATAACGTCCTGTGATGCGGGCGCCATCTTGGCAGGTCGGAAGAAAACAAATACGGTGGCAGGGCTGTTCCTTCTACTCGGATCGTCCGGCACGTTCCTGCCGGTGGAAAGGAAGTCGCTTCACCATGGCTACCGTTACCTATGACAAGGCCTCACGGATCTACCCGGGCTCCGAGCGCCCCGCGGTCAACGAGCTGAACCTCGAGATCGGCGACGGAGAGTTCCTCGTCCTGGTCGGCCCCTCCGGTTGTGGCAAGTCCACCAGCCTGCGCATGCTCGCCGGCCTGGAGGACGTGGACCGCGGCCGCATCATGATCAACGACAAGGACGTCACGCACCTCCCGCCGAAGTCCCGGGACATCGCGATGGTGTTCCAGAACTACGCTCTCTACCCGCACATGACGGTGTACGAGAACATGGCGTTCGCCCTGAAGCTGCGCAAGACCCCGAAGGCGGAGATCGACCGCGCCGTCAAGGAGGCCGCGGCCCTGCTCCAGCTCGAGGAGTACCTGTCGCGTAAGCCGAAGGCGCTCTCCGGTGGTCAGCGTCAGCGTGTCGCCATGGGCCGCGCGATCGTGCGTCAGCCGCAGGTGTTCCTCATGGACGAGCCGCTGTCGAACCTCGACGCCAAGCTCCGTGTGCAGACCCGTTCGCAGATCGCCTCGCTCCAGGCGAAGCTCGGCGTCACCACCGTCTACGTCACCCACGACCAGGTCGAGGCCATGACCATGGGTCACCGGGTCGCGGTCATGCTGGACGGCGTGCTCCAGCAGGTGGACACCCCGCGGGCGCTCTACGACACCCCCGGCAACGTCTTCGTCGCCGGCTTCATGGGTTCCCCGGCCATGAACATCAAGACCGTTCCGCTGACCGAGATCGGTGCCAACTTCGGCGCTCTGAACGTCCCGCTCACCCGTGAGCAGGTCGCCGCGGCCAGCGAGGCCGGCGAGGGCAAGGTCACCGTCGGCTTCCGCCCCGAGGCCGCCGAGGTCGTCAGCGAGTCGGCCGACGCGCTGCCGATCGTCGTCGACCTGGTCGAGGACCTCGGCTCGGACGCCAACGTCTACGGCCACTCCGACCTGCCGGGTGGCTCGGAGCGGTTCGTGGTCCGCACCGAGCGCCGCTACATGCCGCACATGGGCGAGACGATCTACATCCGTCCGCAGACCAGTGCGCTGCACCTCTTCAACGCGGGCACCGGCCTCCGCATCGCCAGCTGATCCGCGAGAAGCGGCCCTCCTCCACACGAGGGGGGCCGCTTTTCCGTGCAGGAGCGTTCAGCCGGCGAACGCATGGATGACGTAGTCCTTGTCCGCGGCGCAGGCCACCACGGACGTGTTCCACGAGCAGGTGCCGGACCGGACCTTCGACAGCACGCCGAGACTCACCGGGTTCTCGCCCAGGTGGGTGCCGGCCAGTTCCCGGTCGTTCACCGAACTGGTCATGTCTCCGGAGAAGCTCAGCACGTTGCGGGCGTCCAGCCGGACCGCGACACCGAGCCGGTACCACGCGTCCTCACCGTCGACGAGCAGGGTGGTGCCGTCGTCGCCGATCGCCAGTAGACCGTCGTCGCCGACCGCCACCAGCTCTTCGGCGCCGGGTACGGCCTTGTCCCACGCGCCCTCCCCGCCGACCGCCCGGATCACGGCGGCTTTCCGGTCGTAGCCGGTGGTCACGACGAAACAGAGCAGTTCGCCGCACGGGGTGAGCCGGCTGACGTCCTCGGAGTCCCCGGCCGTGTAGAGGGTGACCGGCTGGGTCTCCGTCAACCGGGCCAGGTCGTACTGGAAGACGCGCTTGGTGGTGCCGGGCTCCAGAACGTACAGCCGGCCGTCGTGGGCGGCGACCTTGTCGCTGGTGGACGCCACCTCGGCGCGTGTCTGCACGACGTCACCGGTGTGCACGTCGCGGACCGTGACCGTGCGGTCGGCGTCGATCTGCACGAACCTCTGCTTCTCGTCGGCGGCCGGTGTGAACGGCCGTCCCTCCGAGCCGGCCGGCCCGTTGAGGTCCCCGGGGCTGGTGACCGGTTGCAGGGTGGTGCTGTCGGCGTCGTCGACCGACCACTCGACCGTTCCGTCCGACATGTCGAGGCCGGTCAGCTTCTTGGCCTCCCGGTCCGCCCACAGCACGATGTCCGACGTGACCTGGACCTCGTCGGAGGAGCCCAGGTCCCGCTCCCAGACCAGCCGGCCGTTCTCGCTGCTCAGCGCCACCATCCGGCTCCGGCTGGTGGTGGGGTCGATGCCGGAGAGGAACACCACGACCGACTCCCGGGCGTACATCCCCTTCCAGCTGTAGGCCCGGCCCGCGAGGTCGTTCTCCCAGAGCGCCGTGCCGGTCCCGGTGTCGGCGGCCACCGTGTGCAGCACGCCGGCCTCGGTGACGCCGGCGAAGAACGCCCGCTCCCCGTACATCTCGCTGTCGATGAAGGTCGACGTGAACGGTGCCGTCGGAGTGATCCGCTTGATCTCGCGCAGCGCGTGGTAGTCGAGGGCCGGGAACTTCGGCCACAGCAGGACGACCGCGGCGGTGGTCGCGATCGCGGTCACCGCGGCGACCGCCCCGCCGATGATCAGTGCCAGCCGGCGCCGGGACGGCTTCTCGACGGTCGGCTCGGTGGCGCCCGGGACGGTCCAGGTGCCCTCCGGATGCGGATGCGGCGTGTAGCCACCGGGCTGACCGCCCGCGGCGATCGCGGCGGCCTCGGCGGTCGCCCACGGGTCGACCGGCTCGGCATAGACGGGCCCTTGCGGGACGGTCACCGGCGTGGGTGTCGGCGTGGCCGCCTCGGAGACACCCGGCGAGAAGCGCGCCTGCGTGGCCTCCGCCTCGGCCGGCTGCGTCTCGTCCCCCTGACCTGCCATGTTCCCGCCCCTCATCCGCCCTACCGGCCCGCCATGGTACCGAGCAGGGCATTGACGATCAGTCCTGCGAACGACCGGACGCCCGACGGCCGGAAGGCAAGTGCTGAGTCGTGATTTATCCGTGGCTATCGTGGCGTCATGCGCATCGAACGTGTCACCGTCGAGGCCGACGTTCATCGTGCGGCTGATCTTTTCGACGCGCCACCCATCGACTCGGTGACCCGCCGGTTCCTCAGTGATCCCACCCATCATCTGCTGCTCGCCTACGACGACGCGGACCGGCCGGTCGGCATGATCACCGGCGTCGAGACCACCCATCCGGACAAGGGCACCGAGATGCTGATCTACGAGCTGGGGGTCGCGCCGGTCGCCCGGTTGCAGGGTGTCGGCACGGCGCTGGTCGACGCGCTGGCCGCAATCGCCCGCAAGAACGGTTGTTACGGCATGTGGGTCGCCGCCGAGTCCGACAACAAGGCCGCCCTCGCCACCTACCGCCGGGCCGGCGCCGACGAGGAGATGACGTTCACACTTCTCAGCTGGGACCTGACGAAAGACTGAACCCCCGCATCCGGTACGAACCAGGGGCCCCCGACCGCAGACGATCCCGTCCCGGGGCCACCCCGCGAGGTGGGCGGTCCGTCCCGGCCGTGACGCGTCCGCCGGGCTGAAGCGCACCGTCACCGCGAACCCGCCCGATACCCGCCGGCCGTGGACCCATCGGTCCTGCGACGACGACTCGGCCACACCGCCGCGAGGCACAGCGCGGCCAGGATGCCGACGATCGGCAGGATCAGGATCCGGACGTCGTCCTCCAGATCCTCGGCCAGAACGTCCGGCAGACGCGGATCGGCCAGCCCTTTCCGGTCCTGCACCACCAGCACCTCGTCGCCGGGTGCGCCGGTGCCGTCGCCCGGCCATGCGGAGAGCCGGCCGGGGATCGGGTCACCGTCCACGGCGAGGTCGTAGTCGGGCGGGCCGCTGTGCCCGTCGTACACCACGGCGACCGTGGCGCGGACCTGCCGGCCGTCCTCCAGCAGCGACAGCTGCACGGACATCGCCACGACGCCCATCAGGAAGGCGTTGAGGAGGGTGGCCACGACCAGCGGGACGATCCGTGGAGGGCGCTCGCTCTGTGTGGCGATCAGGTAGAACACCAGGATCTGCCCGGTCAGGATGACGATGCCGACGATCGGGTCGACGTCGGACCGCACCCAGGTGGTGGCCACCGGCACGATCAGGGCGGTGAAGGCCAGCATGGTGAGCAGGTAAACCGGAGCAATCGCCAGATCGGCCCGCGGACGCATGGGCACAAGCTACCGAAGATCTTCAAGCGCACCGCCGAAGATCCCCGGCTGGCTCCCACCGCTGTCTCAACCGCGGTGAGACAGCGGTGGGAGCCAGCCGGGGGTCACGAGGGGACCAGGGTCGGTGGGCGGTCCGAGGACGGCCAGACGTAGGGCAGGTCGTCGGGTACGTCGGGGCCGAAGACGGGACGGTAGAAGGCGGCGTCCTTGCGGATCAGTGCCGAGCGGTGGCTCAGGTGCAGGTCCGCGTCACCGAGCCACGGCGGCAGGTCGCCGGCCGCGGCGAGGGCGGCCTGGTCCCGTACCCCCGCGATGTCGATCGTGGCCCGCAGATCGGTGACCAGGGTCACCGCGCAGGTGTCCGCATTGCCCTCGGCGGTCCACACCGCGCACATGTCGAGTCCGTAGCGGACCAGACCCTCCTCGTATCCGTGCCACATCTTGACCGCCGGGTGGTGCCGCCAGCCGTAGCCCGGCCGGACCAGGCCCCGCAGCACCTGGATCGCCTCGACCCGCTGCTTGCCCAGCCGTTTCGGGTCGAGCGCACGCGCGCTGGCCAGAAAGTCGGCGAACGGCAGGAACGTCTGCATCCTCCGATTCTCCGCTTCCGCGCGGAGGCCGCTACCGCTTCCACTTCTCCCGGTTGACGAACCCGTCGACCGGTTCCTCGAGCAGGCGGGGGTCGTCGACGGCGGGCAGCGTGGGAGCCTTGCGCCTCTGCGCGGCGGCGAAGGCGACGGGGGCGCCCGAAGCGGCCGGGCCGGCCGCCGACGGCGTGGGCGCGGCCGTGTCCGGGTCGTCGGCCGGCGGCGGGGCGGAGACCGACGCGGTGCCGGCGGTCGGCGCGATCGTCGGTGCGGCCGCCGGAACCTTCGGAGCACCCGGAGCGTCCGTGTCCGGCGAGGTCCCAGAATCCTCCGAGGTCGAAGGGTCTTCCGAGGTGGACGGGTCTTGCGAGGTGAAGGGGTCTTCCGGGGTCGACAGGTCCGGCGAGACGCCCGGGTCGCCGGGGAAGGCCGGGCCCTCCACGGTGAACGGATCTCGCGGAGCCGACGGGTCCGCCGGCGTGCCCGGCGCCGGATCGTCCAGGGCCGGCATGCCCGGGGCCGGGACGGCAGGCAGGGCGCCGTCGTCCGGCATGATCTGCGCGACACCGGCCACCTGCATCGGCAGACCGGCGAACGGCACGGTGCGGATCACCGCGGCGGTGGGGGTGTCGTCGGCCCAGGCCGGCGCGGCCCCGAAGAGGACTACGCCGCTCGCGATCACTCCGGTACACCACAACTTGCGCACTGATCTTCTCCCGCTGGTTGTACCCGACAAGTCGGACATCAGGTGTCGGTGGGGGCAACGAGCGGCCCCACGGGCGGGTTCCGGCTGACTACGATTCGTGAATGTGAGTGCCGCGCCGACCGAGAAGATCCACAACCGTTCCGAGTCCGACGAGGACACCCGGCCTCACCTGGTGCTCTGCGGCGCCGATGCGCTGGTGTACACGCTGGCCGAGGAACTGGCCAACTCCCGCCACCGGATCCGCATCACGGTGATCACTCCGCACCGGATCCGCCCGGACGTGCCCGACCTCGCCCAGCTCGCCGACCGCGACGTCGTCTGGCTCAAGGCCGACCGGCTGGACGAGCGTACCTTCCGCGACGCCGGGCTGACCGGATCCTCGGCGCTTGCGCTCGTCATGCCCGACGACATGGTCAACCTGCACGCCGCGCTCTGTGCCCGCGAGGTCGAGGAGGACCTGCGTGTGGTGGTGCGGATGTTCAACACCGGGCTCGGGCAGAGCGTGGTCCGGCTCTTCCCGGACTGTGCGGTGCTGTCCGACGCCGAGATGGCCGCGCCGGCGTTCGTCGCGGCGGCTCTGGGGAAGGTCGCTCCGACCCACTTCCGGCGCGCCGGGCGTACCCTCTATGTCGCTGAGCGGGCAGACGTACCCGAGCGATCGTTTGTCCTGACCCTGACCAGCACCAACGGTGAGGGTGAGGTGAGCGTCCTGCCAGCCGAGCCGGTGCCTGCGGCGGCGCGGCCGCGCGATCTGGTGCTGGCCGAGGCGGTCGGCCGCCCGGCCGGCGAGGACGTGACCCGCAAGCTGCTGAGACGGGCCGGGCGCCGCCGGCAGCCGGGCCGCGCGATCGGGCACGCGCTGCGCGCCGCACTCAGCCGCAAACTCGGCATCGCCGTGCTGATCACCCTGGCCACCACGCTCGTCGCCGGGCTGGTGCTCGCCGAGTACGACGGGTCCGGGCACGGGCTCTGGGAGTCCATCTACATGACGTTGCTGACCGCGGTCGGCTCGTCCGATGTGGAGATCGGCCGGGACCCGGTGGCCCAGGCCGCGCAGTTGGTCCTGACGATCGCCGGGCTGGCGCTGATTCCGCTGATCACCGCGGCCGTGGTGGACGGCATGGTGAACGCGCGCCTGGCACTCAGCCGGGGCGGGATCGCCGGCGAGATGAGCGACCACATCGTGCTCGTCGGTCTCGGCAACGTCGGCACCCAGGTGCTGCGCCAGCTCACCGACCTGGGCGTCCGGGTGGTGGCGATCGACCGGGTCGCCGACGCCCGCGGTGTGAAGACCGCCCAGCGCCGCGGCGTGCCGGTGATCGTGGGCGACGCCTCCGCGGAGGCCACCCTGCGGGCCGCCTCGATCGACACCTGCCGGGCGCTCGTCGTGCTCTCCACCGACGACACGGTCAACCTCCAGGCCGCGTTGCAGTCCCGGCTGGCCCGCCCGGACCTGCGGGTGGTGCTGCGGCTCTTCGACGACGACTTCGCCCAGCGGGTCGAGTCGGCCTTCCAGATCGACACCTCACGCAGCGTCTCCCGGATCTGCGCACCGGTCTTCGCGGCCGCCCTGCTGGAACGCGACGTGCACGCCACCATCCCGGTCGACCGGCACTCGGTGCTGGTCGCCACGGTCACCGTCGCGGCGCTGTCCCCCCTGGACGGTGCGCCCCTGGAGCACGCCGACCATCCGGGTGAGGCGCGGGTGCTCGGCATGTCGTCGGCCGGGCAGCAGTGGGTCGACTGGGTGCCGGACCGGCGGCGGGTGCTCGCCGAGGGCGACCGGATCCTGGTGGTGGCCCGCCGCGGTGGGCTGCGCGCGCTCGTCGAGCTGGCCAGTCCGCCGTTACAGCGTCCCGCTTAGCTCCTCGGCCTCCACGCCCAGCACCGCCTGCTCGTCCGGCTTGTTGACCAGCACGTCGGACAGGTAGCTCTGCACCGCCGGGCCCATCCCGACGTCGCGCCCGGCCTTCTCGGAGAGCAGCCACTTGTGCTGGATGATCTGCGAGAACACCTCCTGCGGCTCCAGTTTGCGGCGCAGGGGCGCCGGAACGGCCCGGACCACCGGCTCGAACACCTCGGTCAGCCAGCGGTGTGCGGCCTGCTGCTCGTCTTTCAGGTGGCTCTCGGCGCGATAGGCGTCGAGGTCGTTGAGCAGCTGCCGCGCCTGGTTCTCCTCGGCGTCCAGGCCGGTCAGCCGCATCAGCCGCCGGGTGTGATAGCCGGCGTCGACGACCTTGGGCCGCACCAGATAGCCGCCGTCCACCGTGGACATGGACACCTCGGCGATGTCGAAGCCCATCTCGTTGAGCCGCCGGATGCGCCGCTCGATGTGGTGGCGTGCGTCCTTCGCCACCTCCTGCTCGTAGGTGACCTCGTGCCACAGCCGGTCGTAGCGCGCCACGATGTCGTCGACCACCGTCTCCGGGTCGATCGACTCGTGCAGCAGCTCGGCGGCCTGCAGATCCAGGCACTCGCCGAAGATGTTCAGCCGCAGGATCTCGATGTCCTCGCTGCGCTGACCCTCGGACAGTTTCGGGTACAGGTTGCCGGTCTCGGCGTCGACCAGATAGGCGGCGAAGGCACCCGCGTCCCGCCGGAACAGCGTGTTCGACAGCGAGCAGTCACCCCACGAGAAGCCGGTCAGATGCATCCGCACGACCAGCGCGGCGAGAGCGTCCAGGAGGCGGCTCATCGTCTCCGGGCGGAGCACCCGGGAGAACAGCGCACGGTACGGCAGCGAGAACTGCAGGTGCCGGGTGACCAGGACCGTCTCCAGCGGCTCACCCTCGGGCGTCTGCCGGTCGGTGGCGATCGCGACCGCCTGCACGGCCGGGAAGTCGATCCGTTCCAGGGCGCGGAGCAGGTCGTACTCCTTCTCGGCGATCCGTTCCCGGGTCTCCTTCATGGCGTAGACGACGCCGTTCAGCTTCACGAACCGGACGATGTGTCGCGAAATGCCCTGCGGCAGCGCGACCAGGTGATCGGCGGGCCACTCCTCCAGCGGGATGTGCCACGGCAGATCCAGGAGCGCGGGGTCGACGACGGCAGAGGTGATGCGCACGGACCAAGTGTGCCGGTTCGTACGGCGCGTCGTGCCCGCACGTGGCTCGTTACACAGGTGCGAAACGGCCCACGACGTAACGGGAGTGGCATGCGACGCAAGACAGGCATCGTCATCGGAACGTGCGCCGCCCTGGCCCTGGCCGGAGTGGCCGGCGCGGTGGTCGCGGCGCAGAACGACGAACCGGCCGGATGGCACGACGCGCCGGCGGTGGCGCCCGCCCCGATGGCGGAGCACGGCGTCGTCCCGGACGGCGCCGCCCCGGGGGCCCCGCTGACCACGGCCGCCACATCGGCCCCCTCGGTCACCGCGTCCTCTTCGGCCGCATCGGCCACATCGGACCCCTCGGGCGGGTCGGCCGCACCGTCCGCGGCGCCGCCGACCCCGGAGCACGTGCAGGACCGGCGGCTCGAGTCGACCGAGGCGCCACCCTCCGGCCGGCAGCGGATCGGCACCCTGCACCGCGTCGACGAGCTGCTCGGCTATCAGGCCGGCCCGGCACGGCAGGAGCTCTCGTACCCCGGAGCCTCCTACGTGAAGGTGCACTTCGAGCGGATCGCCGTACCCGCCGGTGACTACGTGACCGTGTCGAATCCGGCCGGCACCGAGTCGTACCGGTACGAGGCCGACGCCGACGGCCGCTGGGCCATGTCGATCACCGGGGACACCGCCGTCGTGGAGGTGCACCGGCGGGCCGAATCGCTCAGCGGCGTGCTCGCCGGCCTGGGCGTCGACATCGACCGGGTGGCCCGTGGGAACGCGCGCGACTCCGGCGGTACCGGTGCCGGCGGTCCGGGCCCGGCCGGTCCGGGCAGGGAGGAGTCGGTCTGCGGCACCGACACGTCGACCGACGCGGTCTGCTACGAGTCGAACGACCCGCTCGCCTACACCAAGTCGAAGGCGATCGCCCGGCTGCTGATCAACGGGACCGAGTTGTGCACCGGCTGGCGGGTCGGCGCCAAGAACCGCATGATCACCAACAACCACTGCCTGACCAACTCCGACGAGGCGTACGACACCGAGGTGTGGTTCAACTACCAGTGCGCCAAATGTGGTGGCTTCGACGTGTTCAAGCCGACCAAGGTCTGGGGCGACAAGGTGCTTGCCACCGACAAGACCTACGACTACACGCTGTTCACCGTGGACGGGTTCGCCACCATCCAGAAGTTCGGCTACCTCCTGCTGGACACCGCGCGGCCGAAACGGGGACAGGAGCTCTACGTGCCGCAGCACCCCGCCGGTGAACCGGCCCGGATCGCCGGCAGCAAGGGTGAGGCGGCCGGCAACTGCGCCGTCGACAACCCCGACTACACCGGGTACGCCGCACACTCGGACATCTCGTACTTCTGCGACACTTCCGGCGGATCCTCGGGCTCGCCGGTGATCTCCCGCGCCACCAACCGGGTGGTCGCCCTGCATCACTTCGGCGGATGCCCCAACTCCGGGGTCCGCGGGGATCTGCTCGCCGGAAGGTTGCGCGCGCACCTCTAGGTTGGAGGGGTGTCCGAGAAGATCACCCGCAGCTGGTGGCCCGATCTGCTGGCCGTCGTCGCCTTCGTGGCGCTGACCGTCGCCCTGGCCCGCGGCCACCTGCTGGATCTCGATCAACGGGTGGCCGACTGGTCCTTCGACCAGCACCACCAGCGGCAGGTCTATTGGACCGCCCGGGTCTTCAACTACCTCGGCCAGGGCGGATCGGTGCTGATGCCGGTGGCGGCGGTCCTGACCGTCCTGTGGTGGCGCCGGACCCGGTCGATCTGGACGGCTCTGCCGCTCGCCGCCGGTGCCGCACTGACCGCCCTCACCATCGGCCCCGCGAAGATCTTCTTCGACCGGGCCGCGCCGAAGTTCCCGCTGGAGAACCGGACCGTCCTCTTCAATCCCGACGCGTCCGGGATCCTGTCGGTGAGCTATCCGTCCGGGCACGTCGCCAACTCACTGGTCTGGTACGCGGTGATCGCCGTTCTCCTGGCCGGCGTCCTCGGGCGTGCCCTGACCCGGCGGGAGACGCTGTCGGTCCGCGTCCTGCCGGTGGCGATCGTCTTCGTCACCACGGTCTACACCGGTTTCCACTGGCTGACCGACTCGGTCGCCGCCCTGTTCCTCGGTGTGGTTCTGGCCCGCTTGATCGAGCGGGTGCCGTGGGAAGCCGCGCTGGCCCTCCCGGTCCCGTTCGCCTCCCGCCTCACCCGCCTGCACGCCCCGGGCTCGCGCGGCCCGAGGCGGAACGAGCTCTAGGCAGGGGTACCGGCTCGCAGAACCTGCTTGAGGGTGAGCTCGGCGGACATGACGACGACGTCCGCTCGCAGGCCCGGGGCCAGGGCGCCCACCCGGTCGGCGAGGCCGAGCATCCGGGCCGGCGTGGTCGAGGCCATCGCCACCGCGTCGACCAGCGGCAGGCCGGCCGCGACCGCGTTGTGCAGCGCCACGTCCATGGTGAGGGTGCTGCCGGCGATCGAGCCGTTGTGCGCGAGCCGGGCCACCCGGCCGGCGACGACGACCTCCTGGCCGCCCAGCTCGTACTGCCCGTCGGGCATGCCGGTGGCGTCCATCGCGTCGGTGATCAGCACCGCCCGGTCGGGGCCGGCGCTGTGTGCGGCGAACGCCAGCATGCCCGGGTGCAGGTGGATGTTGTCGGCGATCAGTTCGCACACGATCGTCGAGGAGAGCAGTCCGACGACCGGGCCGGGTTCGCGGTGGTGCGGCGGGCGCATGCCGTTGAACAGGTGCGTGGCCACGGTGGCACCGGCGGCCACCCCCGCGCGGGTCTGGTCGTACGTGGCGTCGGTGTGCCCGATCGCCGCCAGTACGCCGTGTTCGGCCAGGTAGGTGATGGCGTCGAGGGCACCGGGGAGTTCCGGGGCGACGGTCATCATCCGTACCGCGCCCTCGCCGATCTTGATCAGCTCTTCGATCTCCGTCATCGACGGGTCACGCAGGTGGGCCGGGTTCTGCGCGCCGCACCGCACCTCGGAGAGGTAGGGCCCCTCGAAGTGGATGCCGGCGAGCACACCCTCGTCGACGAGTTCCCGGTACCCGAGGGTCGCCGACCGCATCAGCTCGAACGGCGAGCTGACCAGGCCGGCCAGCATCGTGGTCGTCCCGTGGCGCCGGTGGAAGGCCGCGGCCTCCCGGGCGGAGGCGAGGTCGCCGGTGGTGAACGTGTGCCCGCCGCCGCCGTGGCAGTGCAGGTCGACGAATCCGGGCACGATCACGTCGTCGCCCACACCGTCGTCCGGCACGATCGCCGTGATCAGCTCCCCGTCCAGGTCGAGGTGGCCGGGGACGACCCCGCCGGGGGTGACGATCCGGCCGGAGATTCGGGTCACGGCGAACCTTTCAGGCTGTCCAGGGCGAGCAGGGCGGAGCCGAGGCAGCCGGCGGTGTCGCCCAGCTCGGCCCGCACGATCTCGGGGGAGCGGTGGAACGTGACCCGGCCGGCGACCGCGGCCCGGACCGGCAGCAGCAGGTCGTCGCGGGCTTCGGCGAGCCCGCCGCCGAGCACGACCACTCCGACGTCGTAGAGCGCCTGCGCGGTCAGCAGCCCGTCGGCGAGCGCCTCCACGGCGTCCTGCCAGACCCGGCGGGCCAGTTCGTCGCCCCGCGCGGCGCGGGTGGCCACGTCGAAGGCGGTCGCGCCGGGTTCACCGGACAGCTCGGCGTACCTGCGCCCGATCGACTTGGCCGACGCCTCCGCCTCCAGGCAGCCGCGCAGCCCGCACCCGCACGTCGCCCCGCCGGGCCGGACGACGACGTGGCCCAGCTCTCCGGCGGCGCCGTGCGCTCCCGGATAGCCGCGGCCGTCGATGACCAGGCCGCCGGCGATGCCGGTGCCGATCGCCACGAACAGCACATGCTGCCGGCCGCGCCCGGCGCCGAGGCGGGCCTCGGCGAGGGCGCCGACACGGACGTCGTGGCCGAGGGCGGCGGGCAGGTCCAGGCGCTGCTCGGCGAGTTCCTTCAGCGGTACGTCCCGGAAGCCGACATTCGCCGACCACACCGCGACGCCGTTGCGTTCGTCGACGACACCGGGAACCGCGATACCGGTCGCGACCGGCGTGAACCCGTCGGCGCGGGCCCGGGCGGCCAGTCCCCCGGCGACCGCCAGGATCGTCTCGGTGACCGCCTCCGGGCCGCGCTCGGCCCGGGTCGGGTGCCGTTCCTCGTGCGCAACGGTGCCGTCCGGCCGGACCAGGGCGCATTTCATCCCGGTGCCGCCCACGTCGAGGGCGACGACTATCGGATCGTTCACGGCAGGACGACGGAACGACTGAGGTTGCGTGGGTTGTCCGGGTCGAGACCCTGGGTGGTGGCCAGCGAGAGAGCCACCCGCTGGGCGAGGATCAGGTCGGCCATCGGGTCGAGGGGGGCGCGTTTGCCGACCCAGCGGCCGATCGACCCGTACCCACCGTGGTGGCGGGAGTGCACGAACGCGGCGCCGGTCGCCTCGACCTCTTCGGCCAGGCCCGCCGGGACGTCACCGAAGGCCCACACCACCCGGCGCGGCCCGGCGATCGCGATCGGGCCGTGCCGGTAGTCCATGGCCGGGTACGACTCGGTCCAGAACCCGGCGGTCTCCCGGCACTTGAGGGCGGCCTCCTCGGCGAGACCGACGGTCCAGCCGCGGCCGATGAAGGTGATCTGGTCGACCAGGGCCGGGTGCACCGGCAGCGGCAGCCGGATGGCCACCTCGGCGTCGGCCGCGGCGGCCTCGATGTCGTGGCCCAGGTGGGCACGGAGAGTGGCGAGCACGCTGGTGGCGAACCGGGTCTGCACGACCGACTTCTCGTCGGCGAAGTCCAGCACGACGGCGTGGCCGGCGATCTCGGCAGCCGGCTGGGCGGCGTCGGCGGTGAAGACGGTGACCGGGGTGTGCTCACCGACCGTGCGCATCACGTCGAGGGTCTCGGTGGTGGTGCCGGAGCGGGTGATCGCGATCAGCCGGTCGTAGCGCCGGGCGTACGGGAAGTCGGAGGCCTGGAAGGCGTCGGTCTCCCCGTGTTCGAGCTGTTCGCGCAGCACCGCGTAGGACTTGGCCATGAACCAGGAGGTGCCGCAGCCGACGACGGCGACGCGCTCCCCACGGGCCGGGAGTCCGGGTGACTCGGCTAGTTTCGCCGCCTGCCGCCAGCACTCGGCCTGTGTGGCGATCTCCGCTTTGACATGGCTCATGTCGGTTCCTCACCGGTAGGTGCTGCGCATTCGCGCTCGGTTCCCGGGTCTTTCGCGCGTTATTGTGCTCAGAGTGCTGCCGCGGGGGCAAGCTCCCAACGCCCTTCGCGCATCAGATGGCTTTGCTTCCGGGCCTTTCGCGCACTAATGTGCACACACTTATCATGGAACGTGCATCGGAGAGTGGTGGGTGGACCGGTACGCGCGGTGGAATGCCCTGCTTGAGCTACTGACGGAGAGCGGCCGGGTGACCGTTGAGGAGGCCTCCGAGCGTCTGGACGTGTCCCAGGCCACCATCCGCCGCGACTTCGACCAGCTCGCCCAGCAGCAGATGATCACCCGGACCCGGGGCGGCGCGGTCGCCAACGGGGTGTCGTACGACCTGCCGCTGCGCTACAAGAGCGCCAAACACTCCGCCGAGAAGCAGCGCATCGGTGAGGCCGCCGCCCGCCTGGTCACCCCGGGAACGGTGGTCGGCCTCAATGGCGGCACCACGATCACCGAGGTGGCCCGGGCGCTGGCGGTCCGCCCCGATCTCAACGCCGGCGGTGAGGGTTCCCAGCTCACCGTGGTCACCAACGCCCTCAACATCGCCAACGAGCTGCTGCTGCGCTCGCGCATGAAGATCGTGGTGGCCGGCGGTGTGGTGCGCCCCCAGTCCTTCGAGGTGGTCGGCCCGCTCGGCGGGGCGCTGCTCAAGGAGGTCACCCTCGACATCGTGCTGCTCGGTGTCGACGCGCTGGACGTCGAACTCGGCGCGGCCTCCCATCACGAGGGCGAGGCGTCGATGAACAGCCTGATGGTCGCGCGCGCCAAGCGGGTCGTCGTGATCGCCGACTCGTCCAAGCTCGGTGGCCACGCGTTCGCCCGGATCTGCCCGATCAGCAAGATCGAGACGCTGGTCACCGACTCCGGGGCGCCCGCCTCGACGATCGCCGCCTTCCAGGACGCCGGAGTGGACGTCATCACGGCCTGATCCCCTCAGATCGGCGCTGCGATAGCCGATGGATCCGCGGTGCGGTAACCGATCGGGTGGCCGCCATGTGGACGGTCCGTAGTCGACTGGTCGCTTCAGGTAGCGTCTGCGAGGATCTCCGGCGCGTCCTATGCTGAGGATCCTTCAAATCCGTGGTCACCGATGCCGTCTGGGAGCGCCATGCAGCCCGCCGCCGAACCGACCGGTGAGCAGCCGGTCGAGGAGCAGCAGCACATCCCGGTCCCCCGTGTGGCGGAGCCGATCACCGCGACGGAGTCCGCGCTCACCGACCGGGAGCTGGAGATCCTCGCCTTCGAGGGCAAATGGTGGAAACACGCCGGAGCCAAGGAGCAGGCCATCCGGGACACCTTCGGCCTCTCCTCGACCCGCTATTACCAGCTGCTCAACGGCCTGCTCGACAACCCGGCCGCCCTGGAGAAGGACCCGGTCCTGGTCGGCCGCCTCCGTCGCCTGCGCTCCGCCCGGGCCCGTACCCGCCGCCGCTGACCCCGGCTGGCTCTCACCGCTGTCTCAGCGCCGCTGAGACAGCGGTGGCGCCCAGCCGCGAAGATCCGGCTGGCTCTCAGCGTCGTCTCGGCGTGGCTGAGGCAGCGGTGGCGGCCAGCCCGCAAGATCCGGCTGGCTCTCACCGCTGTCTCGGCGTGGCTGAGGCAGCGGTGGCGGCCAGCCGGGAGGATCCGGCCTGGGGTCAGGGCTGGTGGGACTCGGCGTAGGCGGCGAGCCAGGCCACCTGGCCGGGGTCGAGGGAAGCCCGGACCCGGGCGCGCGCCGCCGCCACGTTCGCCGCGGTCACCGTGGTCGCCTCCAGGGAGTCACGCATCGCGGCCAGCGCCGCCTCACGGATCAGCGCGGAGCAGTCGGCGGCCGAGAAACCCTCCAGGTCGGCACCGAGGGCGGCCAGATCGACGGCCTCGTCGAGCGGCACCGCCTTCGACGACGCCCGCAGGATCGCGGTACGGGCCTCGGCATCCGGCGGCGGCACGAACACCAGCCGCTCCAGCCGGCCCGGGCGCAGCAGTGCCGGGTCGATCAGGTCCGGCCGGTTCGTCGCGCCGATCACCACCACGTTGCGCAGGTCCTCGACACCGTCCAACTCGGTCAGCAGGGCCGCCACCACCCGGTCGGTGACACCTCCGTCGGTGCCCTGCCCACGGGCCGGGGCCAGCGCGTCCACCTCGTCCAGGAAGACCAGCGTCGGCGCCGCCTCCCGGGCCCGGCGGAACAGCTCCCGTACCGACCGCTCGCTGTCGCCGACCCACTTGCTGAGCAGCTCGGCGCCCTTGACCGACAGCACGTTCGCCTTGCCGGTCCCGGCGATCGCCTTGACCAGGTACGTCTTGCCGCAGCCGGGCGGCCCGTAGAGCAGCACCCCGCGCGGCGGCGACACCCCGAGCCGGGCGAACGTGTCCGGATAGGTGAGCGGCCACAGCACGGACTCGGTCAGCACCTGTTTCACCTCGGCCATGTCGCCGACGTCGTCCAGGGTCACCGCCGCGACCTCCAGCGTGGACTCGGCCATCGAGGTCGGCCGGACCACGTCGAGAGCGGCCTCGAAGTCGGCCATCGTGACGGTCGGTGACTCCGCGTCCTTCTGCCGGAGCGCCGCCCGGACGCCGGCCTCCCGGGCCAGCGCGCCGAGATCGGCGGCGACGAACCCGGGGGTACGCCCGGCGACCTCGTCCATCCGCACGTCCTCGGCCAGGGGCATCCCGCGGGTCAGCACACCCAGTTGCTCCCGGCGCATCGCCGCATCCGGCAGCGGCACCGTGAGCTGGACGGACAGCAGCTCCGGGGCGCGCAGGGACGGGTCCACCGACTCGGGTCGGCTGGTGGTGCAGACGACCGCCGTCCCGTCGGCGAGCGTGTCGGCCAGCACCTGACGGAACACCGTGGAGATCGGCCCGGGTTCCTCGCGCGGGGCCAGGGCCTCGACGTCGGAGATGAGGAGCACGGCCGGGCGCTTCGACCGTACCTCCGAGGAAAGCTCTCGCAGCCGTGCCGCCGCCGCGTTGTTGGTGAGGGCGGCCAGCTCCGGCGCCCAGACCGTGCGCACCTCCGCGCCCACCGCCGTGCCGACCGCACGGACCAGCGCGGACTTGCCGGACCCGGCGGCACCGCAGATCAGCACGCCGAGCGTCACCCGGGTGCCCAGCTTGGCCAGCACCTCCCCGTGGTGGAAGCCGAGATCGAGCAGCTCCTCCAGCTCCTTCGCCTGGGTGCGGAGCCCGGGAAGGTCGTCGAGGCTGAGCGGCGGCACGTCCGGGTCGGTCGAGGCGGGTGTGCCGGGGGAGACCTCCGGCCGGGCCGGGGCGGCGGCGGCCGGGCCGTCCTGCCAGGCGACGACGGTGTCCATGGTGACCAGGGCGGCGTCCGCCCCGGCCACCTCCACCACGCTGAGCAGGGTGCTGGTCCAGGCGTACCCCACCCGGTTGGCGAGGCTGCGCCGGGCGGCCTCGACGAGGGGCCGGTGCCCGGCCTCCGGAAGCACGTCCTGCGGCAGCAGGGAGACGTCGTCGCCGGCGCTGACCACCTTGCCGAGCAGGGCCAGGCGCAGCATCTCGGGGGAGACGACGGCGACCACCTCGGCCGGGCCGGCGAGCGTCACCCGGGCGGCCTGGGTCACCGGGATCGGGGTGACGGTGACCTGGCCGCCGTCGCGCATACCGAGGTTGCCCAGGGTCAGGTCGTCGGCGTAGAGCAGCCCCCGCCCGGCGGTCGACTCGGCCTTGGCCACGATCCCGGCCGTGGTCCGGGCGCCGGTCAGGCGCACCGGGTCGCCGGGGCGCAGGGCCAGGGCGGCCATCACCTCCGGATGCAACCGCACGATGCCGCGTCGCGCGTCCAGCGCGGCCGGCCGCAGGGTCACGGTCAGCGTGAGGTCATCAGCCACCGGGCGTGCCTTTCCGAAGACGGGTCTGAGGCGTCAACGCTATCCGCCGTGGGGAAGCCGGGCGGCTCCGCTCGCTCAGCGGGTGCGTTCGAGGCGGCTGAGAGGTTTCACAGGCACCGCTCAGCCGTGTCGGGCTAGCGTGTGCGCCATGCCTGACCTGATCGCCGGACTGCGCCGAGCGCTGCCCCGGCTCAACCGGCGCCGGGTCCTTCCCGCGGCCGCCGTCCTCGTGGTGCTCGCCGCCGCGGCCGTCTGGGCGGTCCGCCCGACGCCGGACGCGTGGACCACCGAGGACTTCCGGATCGCCGGAGCCGACGTCGAGCTGGACTCCCGCCTCTACCTGCCGGCCGACCGCGACGGCAAGGTGCCCGCCGTGCTGCTCGCGCACGGGTTCGGCGGCACGAAGGAGTCGGTCCGCAGTGACGCCGAGTCGCTGGCCGGGCGCGGCTACGCGGTGCTCACCTGGACCGCCCGTGGTTTCGGCCGCAGCACCGGCCAGATCCACCTGGACAGCCCCGACCACGAGGTCAAGGACGCGCAGCGGCTGCTCGACTGGCTGGCCGCCCGCCCCGAGGTGACCACCGACGCCACCGGCGACCCGAAGGTCGCGGCGGTCGGCGGGTCCTACGGCGGGGCCCTCGCGCTGCTGCTGGCCGGCCAGGACCCGCGGGTCGACGCGATCGTGCCGCAGATCACCTGGAACGATCTGAACGCGTCCCTGGTCCCCGGCGGCGTGTTCAAGAAGGCCTGGGCCGGCTACTTCTTCGGCAACGGCGGTGCCTCCGCACTCGGCCTGCTGGGCGGCGGCGGTGCGGGCGGCCGGGGCGGCGAGATGCCCGCGGTCGACCCCGCCTGCGGCCGGTTCGCCGAGGACGTCTGCAAGGCGTACCTCCAGATGGCCACCACCGGCATCCCCGACGAGACCACCCGTGCCCTGCTGCTCAAATCCAGCCCGGCCACGGTCCTCGACAAGATCAAGGCGCCGACGCTGCTGATCCAGGGTGCCGTCGACACCCTCTTCCCGCTCTCCGAGGCGGACGCCAACGCCAAGGGCATCGCGGCCACCGGCACACCGGTGCGGGTCGCCTGGTTCACCGGCGGCCACGACGGCGGCGCGGGCCCCACCTCCGACTCCGACCGGCTCAAGTACCTGACGGCCCAGTGGCTCGACCACTACCTGAAGGGCGAGGGCGACGCGCCCGGCGACGACTTCACGTTCTCCCGGGTGGCCGGTTTCAGCGCGCTCGACCGCGGTCTGGTCACCAACGGCTACTCCACCGGGTCGTACCCGGGGCTCACCGGCACCGGCAGCACCGAGGTCACCCTGACGGGCGCGGCACAGCCGATCGCCAACCCGCCGAACGGCAATCCCGGCGCCATCTCGTCGATGCCCGGCATCACCAGCCGGCTCAGTTCGGTGCTCAGCGGCGGCGTCGCTCTCGACGTGCCCGGCCAGCACGCCGTCTTCGAGTCGGCCGCGCTGACCGCGCCGGTCGAGGTGGCCGGGGCGCCCACGCTGCGGCTGCGGGCGGCCTCACCGACCGGCGAGGCGGTCCTCTTCGTCAAGCTCTACGACGTCGACGCCAACGGGTCGGCGACGCTCAGCGCCGGCCTGGTCGCGCCGATCCGGCTCACCGGCCTGCCGGCCGACATCGCGCAGGCCTCACCGGTCAGCGTGACGCTTCCGGCGATCGTCCGGCAGATCGAGGCGGGTCATACGGTACGGGTCACCGTCGCCACCTCGGACCAGGCTTTCCTGACTCCCGCCCAGCCCGCCACGTACACGGTCGCGGTGGAGCCGGTGCTGACCCTGCCGACACTGACCGGCACACCGATCGCCGACCCCGGCAGCCTCTGGTGGTTCGTGCTGGCCGGCGTGCTCGGGGTGATCCTGCTCGGCCTGGTCGCGCTCCTGGTGATCAGCCGGATCCGGCACCGGCGGCGGGACGTGGCCGTGGTCGAGGAGCACGCGGACACCCCGCTGGTGGTGAACGGGCTCCGCAAGGCGTACGGCGACGGTTTCGTGGCGGTGCAGGAGATCGACTTCACGGTCCAGCGCGGCCAGGTCGTCGGTCTGCTCGGCCCGAACGGGGCGGGCAAGACCACCACGCTGCGGGTGCTGATGGGCCTGACCCAGCCGACCGCGGGCGAGATCTTCGTCTTCGGGCACCGGCTGGTCCCGGGCGCCCCGATCCTGTCCCGGGTCGGCTCGCTGGTGGAGGGCCCCGGGTTCCTGCCGCACCTGACCGGTGAGGAGAACCTGCGGGCGTACTGGCAGGCGACCGGCCGCCCGTGGGCCGACGCCCGCTTCGAGGAGGCCCTGGAGATCGCCGGCCTGGGCAGCTCGGTGCACCGCAAGACCCGCAAGTACAGCCACGGCATGCGGCAGCGGCTCGCCATCGCGCAGGCCATGCTCGGCCTGCCGGACCTGCTGGTGCTGGACGAGCCGACGGACGGCCTGGACCCGCCGCAGATCGCCGAGATGCGCCGCGTCCTTCAGCGCTACGCCACCGACGGCCGGGCCGTGCTGGTCTCCAGTCACCTGCTCGCCGAGGTGGAGCAGACCTGCACCCACGCGGTCGTCGTCAACAAGGGCCGGATCGTCGCGTCCGGCCAGGTCAGCGACATCGTCGGGGACTCCCCGTCGGTGCAGCTCGACGTCTCCGACGTGCCGGCGGCCACCCGGGTCCTCGAGGAGCTCGGGGTGCGCTCGGTCAAGACGGAAGGCCCCAACGGCCTGATCGTCGACATGAACGGCACGGCCCGTTCCGAGGTGGTCGCCTCCCTGGTCGGGGCGGGCATCGGGGTGGACCGGCTGGTGCCGCGCCGCCGCCTGGAGGACGCGTTCCTGTCCCTGGTCGGCGACAACTCGCGAGGAAGTGGAGACCGATGAGCACCCTGGAGGCCGCGTCCGGCTACAAGCCGTCGCGCACCATGCCGATCTGGGCGGAGGTGCGTCGGCAGGCGTCCCGGCGGCGTACCCAGATGGCCCTCGGTTTCATGGTGCTGCTGCCACTGATCGTCCTGGCCGCCTTCGAGTTCGGTGGCGGCGGCGGCGATGACGACGACGGCAACGGCGGTGGCGCGTTCAGCAGCATGGCCGATTTGGCCACCTCCGGCGGGCTCAACTTCGCGCTCTTCGGCCTCGCCGTGTCGGCCGGGTTCCTGCTGGTCGTGGTGGTCGCGCTGTTCTTCGGTGACACGGTGGCCAGCGAGGCGAGCTGGGGCAGTCTGCGCTACCTGCTGGCGATCCCGGTGCCGCGGGCCCGGCTGCTCGGCGTGAAACTGATCGTCGCCGCCGGCTATTCGCTGCTGGCCCTGCTGCTGCTCGTCGGCACCAGCCTGCTGGTCGGCACGTTGCGGTACGGCTGGTCCCCGATGGGCAGCACGATCGCCGCCGAGATCCCGCCCGGGGAGGGTCTGCTGCGGCTGCTGGGGATCTGCGCGTACCTGGCGACCACCCTGCTCGTGGTGGCCGGCCTGGCGTTCCTGCTCTCGGTGCTGACCGACGCCGCTCTCGGCGCGGTCGGCGGCGCGGTGCTGCTCTGGATCCTGTCCAGCATCCTGGACCAGATCGATGCGCTCGGCGGCATCCGCAACGGCCTGCCGACCCACTACACGGACGCCTGGATGGGTCTGCTCTCCACGCCGGTGCAGACCGAGGATCTGGCGAAGGGGGCGATCTCCGCGATCGTCTACGCCACCCTGTTCTGGGGGATCGCGTTCTTCCGCTTCACCCGCAAGGACGTCACCTCCTGACGGTGTGCCCCGGTCTCAATTCGATTGACGGCCGGGGCCGCCGCGCGGTGGCATGGCCGCGTGACGGCTGACTTCTCGATCCGCCCCGCCCGCCCCGACGATGCCGCCGCGGCGGTCGCCCTCCGCGCCTCGGTGTACCCGTACCTGGTCCGCGGCGAGGCCTCCACCCGGCGCATGTTCGCCTCGCCGCCACCCGGGGAGGAGCGGATCTTCCTGCTGGCCGAACGCGACGGCGCGATCGTCGGCAACGTCTCGGCGCTCCGGGACGTCCGCTCGGCGGATCCCGCATTCGGGCGGATCGGGCTGCATGTGCATCCGGACCATCGTGGCCGGGGTGTCGGAACCGCGCTGCTCGCCGAGGCCGTCGATCACCTGAGGGCCGTCGGAGTCCGGCGGGTCGCCACCTGGGTGAGACCCGAGTCGGTGAAGTTCGCCGGCGCCCACGGGTTCGAGAAGTCCCGGGAGATGCGCTTCTCGGCCCTGGACCTGACCGGTTTCGGAGACCGGACGTGGGTGCCGGCGCCGCCCGGGATCCAGCTGGTCCGGCTGCGGGAGGTCACGGAGCAGGCCCTCTACGCGGCTGACGTGGCGGCCGCGACCGACGAGCCCGGTGATACCCCGCCGCAGCCGACGCCGTACCCGCTGTGGCGCTACGAGACCCTGGAGGAGCCGGGACTGGACCGGGACGCCAGCACCGCGGCCGTGGCCGGCGGGGAGATCGTGTCGTTCTCGATGGTGCTGCGCGACGGCGACCGGATCTGGTCGGACATGACCGCCACCGTCCCCGGGCATCGCGGTCGCGGGCTGGCCCGCCTGGTGAAGACCGCGGCGCTGCGCCGGGCCGCGGCGTCGGGTGTGCGTACCGCCTACACCAGCAACGACGAGGAGAACGCGCCGATGCTCGCGGTCAACGAGCGTCTCGGCTACCGCCCGGTGGCAAGCCAGTTCTCCTGCCTGGCCACCCTCTGAAGATCAACCCCAGCTGGCTCTCACCGCTGTCTCACGGCCCCTGAGACAGCGGTGGCGGCCAGCCACGAAGGCCCGGCTGGCTCTCACCGCTGTCTCAGCGTCCGTGAGGCAGCGGTGGCGGCCAGCCGCGAGGGTTCGGCTGGTTCTGGCCGCTGTCTCAGGGCTCCTGAGACAGCGGTGGGAGCCAGCCGGGTGGGAAGGAGGTCGCTCACACCTCGGGAACTACGTGTGGCGTTCGCGGCATCTCGTCGTAAGGTGTGGGAAACAACTGAATACCTCATCCAGAGGGGCAGAGGGATACGGCCCGACGAAGCCCCGGCAACCACCGCGCAGCGATTCTCGATGACGAGCCGCGCGTGGCAGGTGCTAATTCCGTCCCCGTTTCGGCAGGTCGCCGCGGGGAAAGATGAGAGGAAACTCTAATGACGTCTGTCGTCGACGCGCCCGCTGCCACCTCCGCCTCGCCCGCTCGCGGCCTGATCTGCCGCGCCTGTGGCACCGAGTACCCGCTCGCCGCGCAGCACGCCTGTTACGAGTGTTTCGGCCCGCTCGAGGTCGCCTACGACGAGGCGGCGCTCGCGCGGGTGACCCGGGCCCAGATCGAGGCGGGCCCGCAGAACATCTGGCGTTATGCGGCGCTGCTGCCCGCCGGCCAGGACCCGGCGACCCGGGTGACCCTCGACCCGGGCCTGACCCCGCTGGTCGCCGCCCCGCAGCTGGCCGCCGCGCTCGGCATCGAGGCGCCGCTCTACGTCAAGGACGACTCGCAGAACCCGACCCACTCGTTCAAGGACCGGGTCGTCTCGGTGGCTCTGACCGCCGCCAAGGAGCTGGGCTTCAACCGGTTCTCCTGCGCCTCGACCGGCAACCTGGCCAACTCGGTCGCCGCCCACGCGGCCCGTGCCGGTGTGCCGAGCATCGTCTTCATCCCGGCCGACCTGGAACCCGGCAAGATCATCACGACCGCGGTGTACGGCGGTGACCTGGTCGCCATCGAGGGCTCCTACGACGACGTGAACCGGCTGTGCAGCGAGCTCGTGGAGACCGACGAGTTCGAGGACACCGCGTTCGTGAACGTGAACGTCCGCCCGTTCTACGCCGAGGGCTCCAAGACGCTGGGGTACGAGGTGGCCGAGCAGCTCGGCTGGCGCATCCCGGCCCAGGTGGTCATCCCGATGGCCTCCGGTGAACTGCTCACCAAGGTGGACAAGGCGTTCTCCGAGCTGGTCGAGATCGGACTGGCCGAGGCCCCGGAGGGCGGCTGGACCGTCTTCGGCGCGCAGTCGGAGGGCTGCAACCCGATCGCGGTCGCCCTGCACGCCGACACCGACGTGATCCAGCCGGTGAAGCCGACCGGCATCGCCAAGTCGCTCAACATCGGCGACCCGGCCGCCGGGCCGTACGCGATCGAGGCCGTCCGCCGTACCGGTGGCTGGATGGACTACGCGAACGACGACGAGATCCGCGACGGCATCCGGCTGCTGGCCGAGACGACCGGCATCTTCGCCGAGACCGCCGGCGGCACCACCGTGGCGGTGCTCAAGAAGCTGGTGGCGAGCGGCAGGCTCGACCCCACCAAGGAGACGGTCGTCTACAACACCGGCGAGGGCCTGAAGACGATCGACGCGGTGGCCGGCCAGGTTGGACCGACGCACACGATCAAGCCGTCGCTGCGCGGCGCCCGGGAGGCCGGCCTGCTCGGCTGACCCCGTTGCGGGTCGCCCGAGCGGAGGGGCGAAGGTCACCAATTCGTGACCAACTCTCACTGACCGTCACGGGTGATCAGCCGGTTGTCAGAATTACCTCCTCCGAGGACTTGCACTCCGATCTCCGGATGGGCAGGATGCTCTCTGCGGGAGGACGCGACGCCGTACGAGGCCCCTCACTAGAGCTTGGCGACAATCTCCGAGGTTCCCAACGATCCAGCGCTGACCCAAACGGCTACGTGCCCGGAGGCGCTGTGCGTCCGTCCTCCCGACCAACTTCCTTTCGCAGCAGCCTGACGGCCCAGGGTCGCAGCGGCAGCTCCAGCGGGTAGTGCCCGTCGGCCAGGCCCGCGTTCCGTTCGAACCAGTTGCGCACCCCGTAGGACGTGGTCAGCGCGATCGACCAGCCACACGCGACCCAGTAGGCGGGCCAGAACAGCGGGCCGAAGAACGCGTACTGACCGACGTGCCGGCATTCGTGAGCGAACAGCCGGGCCCGTTCCTCGGCGAGCAGCCACTCGGCGGAGCGGTTCGTGATGATCACCGAGCCGACCGTGAAGCACGAACCGGCCGGCATCCGGAACCGGAAGTTCTCGGCGATCAGCACCCCGTGGCGCCCGCGCCGGAGCCTCGTGCCGGTGCCGAGGGCCACCAGCAGCCCGACCAGGGTCGTCCCGTTCACCGCGGTCAGCGCCGTCCGCGTCACGTGCCACCCGCGCCCGGCCATCGTCAGACCCGCCGGCGCATCTGCAACTCGGTGAGGGCGCGGACGGTCGGGTGCGGCAGGCGCACCCCGGTGTCGGTGAAACCCAGCTTCTCGTACGCCCGGACGGCCCGGTCGTTGCCGCAGACCACCTCGAGCAGCAACTCGTCACGCCCGGCCGCCGCGGACCAGTCGGCGACCGCTTCGACGAGTTGGCCGAGCATCTTGCCGCCCCGGTGGGCGGGGGTCAGGTAGACCGCGAAGATGACCGTGCAGCCCGGCTCGCCGGGCACCGTGGTCCCGCCGGCGTGCCCGAGCAGCGGCCCACCCGGGTCGACGATGAACTGCGCGGTGTCCGGCCCCTCCGACGACTGCCGGATCCGCTGCCGGTAGCTCTCGTGCGGTCGTGCCGCGGCCTGCGCCAGGGTCTCCAGGAACGCCAGCGGACTGTCCGCCAGCATCTCCAGGCGGAGCGCCCGCATGCGCCCGGCGTCGTCCGGGGTCACCCGCCGTACGTCCCAGTTCTCCATGCGTCCATCCCTACCGCCGCCGTACCCGCCCGGCAACCTGGTTGTCGGCAAGCCGTGTGACCGGCCTGCGGGAGGATCCGGCGGGGAGCGGGAGCCGGATACCGCCCGCATCGGTCTTACCGCATGATGCGCCGATGAAGAACGAAGTTCGCCCGGTCGCCGAACCGCTCGCCGGCGTCCGCCTGGTGCGTGGCCGCCCGTGGGCCCTGGCCGCGACGGTGCTCGCGGTGTTCCTGCTCCAGATCGGCCCCACGACCTTCTGGAGCGTGCTGCTGGACCGGGCCATGGAGACCGGTGGGCTTCTGCTCAGCCTGGTCCAGCCGCTGGGCCTGGCGCTGTTGGAGCTGCCGACGGTGGGCGCTCTGACCGTGGTCGCCGTGCTGTCGGGACGCCGGGTGACGGTGGGCCGGGTGCTGGCGCTGTGGGTGCTCAGTGTTCTGGTCTGGCTGGCGGCCCTCCTGGTCGGTGGCGTGGCCGGTGGCACCGGCGGGTGGCTGGTGCTCGTGGCCGTCCTGGCGCAGGCGGTGAAGCTGGTGGTCCTGGGTCTGCTCGCCGGCGGGCTGTTCCCGGCGGCGGGGGGCGAACGGGGTCCGGTCGCGCTTCTGGCGGCCTCCGTGGCGCTGCCGGTGTTCCTCCTCGCGGTGGCCCGGGTGCCGATCCCGTGGGTGCCCATGGTCCTGGGGGCGGCCGGCATCGTCGGCTGGTCGGTTGCGGCGCTCGTCACGTCGCGTCCGGGGGCCGAAAGCCCGGCTCGCACCCCCGCTGAGCAGGGCCGTCAAGATCCTTAGGCGAAACGGCGGCCCCTTTCGGGGTTTCGCGGGAAGATGGGGTTTCTTGCACTCGCCATCGGAGAGTGCTAAACAAGTGATTGGCACTCGCGCATGCTGAGTGCCAGCAGGTCGGGACGGTGGGGTTCCGGTCGCGGTGCTGCCATCGGCATCGGGGCACGGAGCCGGTCGTCGCGGGCTATCCGGCTCGGCCTGAGGACGTCACATCGCCAGGTGGTGACGTCCACAGACTTCCTCAACGTGCGGAGAGCGGGGCCGACGAGGCCCGGCACCGCGGATGTCCGGGAGGACAACGCCGTATGGCCAAGATCATCGCATTTGACGAGGAGGCTCGTCGGGGCCTCGAGAGCGGCATGAACCAGCTCGCCGACGCCGTGAAGGTGACGCTCGGCCCGAAGGGTCGCAACGTCGTCCTCGAGAAGAAGTGGGGCGCTCCCACGATCACCAACGATGGTGTATCCATCGCCAAGGAGATCGAGCTCGAGGGCACCTTCGAGAAGATCGGCGCCGAGCTGGTCAAGGAGGTCGCCAAGAAGACGGACGACGTCGCCGGTGACGGTACGACGACCGCGACCGTCCTGGCCCAGGCCCTGGTCCGTGAGGGCCTGCGCAACGTGGCCGCCGGTGCCAACCCGCTCGGCCTGAAGCGGGGCATCGAGGCTGCCGTCGCCAGCGTCTCCGAGGCGCTCTCGCAGCTCGCCAAGGACGTGGAGACCAAGGAGCAGATCGCCTCCACCGCCTCCATCTCGGCCGGTGACTCCACGGTCGGCGAGATCATCGCCGAGGCCATGGACAAGGTCGGCAAGGAAGGCGTCATCACCGTCGAGGAGAGCAACACCTTCGGGCTCGAGCTGGAGCTCACCGAGGGCATGCGCTTCGACAAGGGCTACATCTCGGCGTACTTCATGACCGACGCCGAGCGCATGGAGGCCGTCTTCGACGACCCCTACATCCTCATCGCGAACAGCAAGATCTCCGCGGTGAAGGACCTGCTCCCGATCCTGGAGAAGGTCATGCAGGGCGGCAAGCCCCTCGTGATCATCGCCGAGGACGTCGAGGGCGAGGCCCTGGCCACCCTGGTCGTGAACAAGGTCCGTGGCACCTTCAAGTCGGTCGCCGTCAAGGCCCCCGGCTTCGGTGACCGCCGCAAGGCCATGCTGGAGGACATCGCCACCCTCACCGGTGGTGCCGTCATCAGCGAAGAGGTCGGCCTCAAGCTGGACGCCGCCGACCTGTCCCTGCTGGGCCAGGCCCGCAAGGTCGTCATCACCAAGGACGAGACCACCATCGTCGACGGTGCCGGCAACGCCGAGCAGATCCAGGGCCGGGTCAACCAGATCCGCGCCGAGATCGAGCGCTCGGACTCCGACTACGACCGTGAGAAGCTGCAGGAGCGTCTGGCCAAGCTGGCCGGCGGCGTTGCGGTGATCAAGGTCGGCGCGGCCACCGAGGTCGAGCTCAAGGAGCGCAAGCACCGCATCGAGGACGCCGTTCGTAACGCGAAGGCGGCCGTCGAGGAGGGCATCGTCCCCGGTGGTGGCGTCGCGCTGGTGCAGGCCGGCAAGACCGCGTTCGACAAGCTGGACCTGTCGGGCGACGAGGCCACCGGTGCCAACATCGTCAAGGTCGCGCTCGACGCCCCGCTGCGTCAGATCGCCGTGAACGCCGGCCTCGAGGGCGGCGTCGTGGTCGAGAAGGTGCGCAACCTGGAAGCGGGTTGGGGCCTCAACGCCGCGACCGGCGAGTACGTCGACCTGCTGGCCGCGGGCATCATCGACCCGGCCAAGGTCACCCGTTCGGCGCTGCAGAACGCCGCGTCGATCGCCGCGCTGTTCCTCACCACCGAGGCCGTCGTGGCCGACAAGCCCGAGAAGAACCCGGCTCCGGCCGGCGCCCCGGGCGGCGGTGACATGGACTTCTGAGTCCATGAGTAGTACCAGGTGATACCTGACGAACGGGCGGGTCGCGGAAGCGGCCCGCCCGTTCGGCGTCTCCGTCGCTCATCGCCGGCGGTGCCGTCCAGGCCGGGCGTCGGTCAGCCATCGCAGAAACACCCCGGTGAGTACGACCAGAGCACCCACCCGTGCGATGGAGTCGCCGTCCGGGCCGCTCACCGGCAGGTCGGGCGGCTCCGGCCGGGCCGCGGTCACCTGAACCGTGATCGTTCCGGTCGCGGTGCCGCCCCGCCCGTCGGTGATCGTGTAGGTGAACCGGTCGACGCCGGCGTAACCGCGGTCGGGAACGTAGGTGACCGCACCGGCGCCCTCCCCGGCGGCGGCCACGATGCCCGGCCCTGGACGGGTGTGGACCCTCCCGTGCGCCGGCCGGCCGACGCTGACGAGGGTGAGGTCGTAGCCGTCCGGATCCGTGTCGTTGCCCGCCGGCCACAGCGTCACCTCCTCTCCCGCGGTCACCGCTGTCAGGTCACCCGTCACCAGGGGCGGCCGGTTCGGTGCCGGAGACGAGGGCCTCGGTGAATCAGACGTGGGCGGGGGACCGGCGGGCGACGGCGGCCCGGGTGACGGCAGGCCGGGTGACGGCGAAACGGGCGGAGACGAGACCGGGACGGTGACCGATGGGGACGTCGGCCCGGCAGGGGACGGCCGGTAGACGTGGACGGTCACCGAGGCGGTGTCGGTACGGCCCATGTCGTCGCCGACCGTATAGGTGAACGAGTCCGACGACACGCCCGGCCGGGAGACGTACGTGATGGTGCCGCCGGTGTCGATGATCGCCGTGCCGTTCCCGGACGTACGGACCTCGGTGACCGTGAGAGGCTGCCCGGTGTTCGGGTCGTGGTCGTTGGCGAGCACGTCCAGGATCGTGGCGGTGGCCTCCTGCGCGGCGAAGACGTCGTCCACGGCGACCGGCGGGGCGTTGCGGACCAGCACGGTGAGGACGGCCGACGAGGTGGCCCGCGCCGGGTCCCCGATCGTGTAGCCGATCGCGTCGACGCCCTGGAACCCGGCCCTGCGGTCACGTCGGCGAAGCCCTGGAAGGCGCCGGTCGGGGAGATCGTCAGCAGATCGGTCGAGACGATCGGGGTCCAGGTGGGCGCGGACGGCGTACGGAAGAGGATCCTGCCCTTGTCCGCCGGGGTGGGTGCGGCGGCGCCGCTGCTGCCCGCGCGAGGGTCGGCGCCCCAGTAGAGACCGGCGAAGAGGACGCTGCTGCCGGACGGCGTGGCCACCGTCGCGGTGCTGTCGTTGAAGGTCGCCGGGTCCCCGTCGGTGTCGGTGTACACCATCGCGTAGCCGTTGTCGTTCAGCTCCTCGGTGGCTGCCGAACCGGTGCCGTTGCGGGCGTTCGCGCAGGTCCCGGCTCCGATCGGGCAGGTCAGGCTGGCGTTGCCACGGAGCATGATCGCGCCGTTCGCGTTCACGTCGAACCGCGCGGCGAACGGTGTGACGATCGCCGCCGCGGCCGGGCCCCGCGGCACCGCCGTGACCAGCACGGCCAGGACAAGGAGCAGGATGCCGAGCAGCCGTCCCCGCACCACCTCACGCTAGCCGCCGGGATTTCCCCCGCCGGGGTGAACGGCTGAAGCGCTAACGTGGGACGGGTGCGTGATCCCTCCGTCTCCCGTAACTCGGCCGGCCGGCTCTCTCCGATCCGTCGCACCGCCGACCTGCGGCGGTTACGTGACGAGCAGTTCGACGTCCTGGTGATCGGTGGTGGCGTCACCGGTGCCGGCGCGGCCGTCGACGCCGCGTCCCGGGGCCTCAAGGTGGCCCTGGTCGAGGCCCGTGACTTCGCCGCCGGCACGTCCAGCCGGTCCAGCAAGCTGATCCACGGCGGTCTGCGCTACCTGGAGCAGCTCGAGCTGCATCTGGTGCACGAGGCGCTGACCGAGCGCGGCCTGCTGGCCACCCGCCTCGCGCCGCACCTGGTGCGCCCGGTGCCGATCCTGGTGCCCCTGCCCAGTGCCGGCCTGCCGAAACGGGCCTGGCAGCGTGGCTACTACGGGCTCGGGGTGGCCGCCTACGACGTGTTCGCCGGGGTCTTCGGCTCCGGCCGGGGCATGCCGCTGCACCGCCACCTGACCCGGGACGGCGCCCGGCACCTCTTCCCGAGCCTGCGCGCCGACCGGATCGCCGGCGCGATCCGCTACTTCGACGGCCAGGTCGACGACGCCCGCCTCGTGGTCAACCTGGCCCGGACCGCGGCCAGCCTCGGTGCGGCCGTCGCCACCAGCGCCCGCGTGGTCGGTTTTCTCCGCGAGGCCCGCCAGGTGGTCGGCGTCCGGGTGCGCGACCTGGAGGCGCCCGATCAGGAGCCTTTCGAGGTACGGGCACGCACCGTCGTCGCCGCGACCGGTGTGTGGAGCGACGACATGTCGCAGATGCTCACCGACGTCGGGGTGCGCCCCGGCTTCCGGGTCCGCGCCTCCAAGGGGGTGCACCTCGTGGTGCCCCGCTCGGCGATCACCGGCGAGGCCGGCCTGATCCTGCGGACGGCGACCTCGGTGCTCTTCGTCATCCCGTGGGGCGGCCACTGGATCATCGGCACCACCGACACCGACTGGCAGCTCGACCGCGCCCACCCGGCGGCCTCCGCCCGGGACATCCGCTACCTGCTGGACCAGGTCAACGCGGTGCTGGACCGGCCGCTCACCACCGACGACATCGAGGGCGTCTACGCCGGGCTGCGCCCGCTGCTCTCCGGTGAGGCCGACTCCACCTCCAAGCTGTCCCGTGAGCACGCGGTGGTCGAGCCGATGCTCGGGCTCATGCTGGTGGCGGGCGGTAAGTACACGACGTACCGGGTGATGGCGGCCGACGTCATCGATCGTGCGGTCCGCCGCCTGGGTGGTCCGGCCCGGCCGTCGCGTACCGACCAGCTGCCCCTCCTGGGCGCGGACGGCTTCGCCGCCGCCTGGCGCGACCGGCAGGACATCGCCCGGCGGCACGGCGTCACGGCGGGCGTCGTCGAGCATCTCCTGGAGCGGTACGGGACGCTGACCGTCCACCTGCTGGCGATGGTGGCCGCCCAGCCCGAACTGGCCGTCCCGCTCGCCGGTGCCCCGGAGTACCTGTCGGCCGAGGTGGCGTACGCGGCGCTCGCCGAGGGGGCCCTGCACCTGGACGACGTGCTCACCCGGCGTACCCGGATCTCGATCGAGACCGCACACCGCGGCGCCGAGTCGGCCGTGCACGCCGCCGAGATCATGGGTGAGGCCCTCGGGTGGGACGCGACCGTCCGGCAGAAGGAGGTCGAGCACTACCTGGCCCGGGTCACCGCCGAACGGCAGTCCCAGACCATGCCGGACGACGCGACCGCCGACGCCGCCCGGATCGGCGTGCCGGACGTGCGCGGGCTGGCCGCCGACCGGAGGATGCCGTTGCTCGAGATCGAGCTTTGATCCTCGTCGACGAGCCTCGCTGGCCGGGGCGCGGCCACCTGTGGTCGCACCTGGTCAGCGACGTCTCCTACGCCGAGTTGCACGCCTTCGCGGAGATGCTGGGCGTGCCCCGGCGAGGGTTCGATCGCGACCACTACGACATCCCGGAGACCCGGTTCCGCAGCGCGTTGTGGCTCGGTGCCACCCTGCTGCGGTCCCGGGACCTGACCGCCCGCCTCCGGGCCTCCGGCCTGCGCCGCCCCAAGCATCTGGTCAGGCCAGCTCCGCCAGCTCGGCCTTGAGGTTGGCGCGGGCGCGTTCCTCCCACTCCTCGTGGATCGGCGCCAGCCGGTAGATCGACGGCAGGTTCAGCAGCTCGGTGAGGACCCGGGAGCGGCCACCGCGGAACGCGTCGTCGGGAACGTGCGCGTACTCGCGGCGGATCGCCTCGGCGTAGCGGGCGTAACGCTCCGGGTCGGCGGCCAGGATCGACAGGTCCGCGTCGCAGAGCAGCTCGCCGTCCGGGTCGTCGTCCCCGGTCGCGTGCCCGGCGGTCAGGCTCACCAGGCGGGCCACCTCGGCGGACACCTCGTCCGGGGCGCCCAGGCTCTGCAACAGACCGGCCGCGAACTCGGCACTGTCCCGCTCGTTCGCGTCACCCAGGGCACGCGGGTCGTAGACGGCGTCGTGCAGCCAGGCGGCCAGGCGTACCCGATCGGGGTGGGGGGTGAGGTGAGCGAAGCGATCGATCACCTCGAGCACCGACGCGAGGTGGGTCACATCGTGGTAGTGGCGCTGCGGCTCGGACCAGCGGCCCAGCAGGTACTGCGCGGCGGCGTCCAGGTCCGCGTCGGCCGCGGTGGCACCGGCGCCGCGGGCGGCCGTGCGGAAAGCTTCGGGCAGAGATGTCACCTCCGCATCCTGGCACGTAGATTCAGGTCATGATCGGTCGGAACCGGGTGACCGCCGCGCTGTCCCGGGGCCGGGCCGGACTGATGCTCGCCGTGCAGGCCGGTCTCGCCGCCGGTCTGGCCTGGTTCCTGGCGCACGACCTGTTCGGCCGCGAGATGCCGTTCTTCGCGCCGATCGCCGCGGTGATCGCCCTCGGCTCCTCGGTGGGGCAGCGGCTCAGGCGCACCACCGAGCTGGTCATCGGGGTCGCCGCCGGGATCGGCCTCGGCGACGTGATCATCCTGCTGATCGGCGCCGGCCCCCTCCAGATCGGCCTGATCGTGCTGCTCGCGGTACTGCTGGCCACCGTGGCCGGCGGTGGGGCGGCACTGATCGTGCAGTCCGCCTCCTCGGCCGTGCTGGTCGCCACCCTGACCTCGGCCACCGGTCAGCCCTGGACCCGCTTCCTGGACGCGCTGGTGGGCGGCGGGATCGCCCTCGTCGTGATGACCGTGCTGCTGCCGCTGAACCCGCTCACCGTGGTCCGCCGGGCGGCCGACCCGGCACTGCGGGCCTTCACCGGCGGGCTGTACGACGCGGCAGCCGGACTGGCCGACGCGGACGCCGAGGTGGTGCGGGCCGCAGTGGAACGGCTGCGGGCCGCCGAGGGGACGTTCGCGGCGTTCAGCGCGGCGATCGAGGCCGCCCGGGAGAACGTGGCGTTCGCGCCGGCCCGGTGGCGGGCCCGGGGCGCCCTCGCCCAGTACGTGGAGGGTGCCGCCCAGCTCACCTACGCGCTGCGTAACGTCCGGGTGCTGCTGCGGCGGGCACAGACGGCGATCGAGGACCGGGAACCGATCCCCGACGTCCTGCCGGTCTCGGTCCGGCACCTCGGCGACGCGATCGAGCTGCTGCGCCAGGAGTGGGATCGCGGCGACGAGCCGGTCACCGCGCGGGAACAGGCGCTGCGGGCGGTCGCCGAGTCGGGGCGCGCCTACCAGGCCGGGGTCGGCTACTCCGGTGGGGTGGTGGTGGCGCAGACCCGCACCACGGTGGCCGACCTGCTGCGCGCGACCGGGATCGAATACGCCGAGGCGACCCGGCAGGTACGCGACGCCATCGGCTGGCGGGGGCGGCCGCACGGGGCCCGCCGGAAGCCGGGCCGGTCCGGATCGATGCCGTCGTGATCGGTTTCGCGCTCCTCGGGCCGGTCCGGCACGGATACGGTGACTACGCTGGCGGGCATGGCCGATGTCTCGCCGAGCGGAACGCCCGATCCCGCCGACCGCCCGCAGTCCGTCCCTCCGGCTGCGCCCGGGTCCCCGGCCGCCCCCGAGCCTCCGGCCGCCGACACTCCGGCCGAAACCCGGTTCCCGGCCGCGCCCGAACCTCCGGCCTCGCTGGCCTTCGAGCCGCCGGTCTTCGGCCAGCCGCTGATCCGGCCCTCGTCACCGGCCCAGCCGTCGTACCCGCCGCCTTTCTACCCGCCGGCTCAGTCTTCCTACCCGCCGCCGGGTCAGACGCAGTTCGCGCCGCCGCCCGCGTCGGCACCCCCCGCGTCTGCGCCGCCTGCTTCAGCGCCGCCGTCGTCGGCGCCGCCCGCGTCAGCGCCGCCCGGAATGCCGGCGCAGTTTTCGTCGCCCCCCGTCGCGCATTTCCGGCTGCCCGAGCAGGCACAGCTCACGCCGGTTCAGCTGTCACCCGGCCCGGAGCCGGTCCCGCCGTACCCCGGAGCTGACCACGCGGCGAAGGCCGCCGTCCCGGGCCGCCCCACCGGATGGCGCCGCTGGCTGCCGATGACCGTGGCGATGGTGGTGATCGCGCTGGTGGCCATCGGCATGCTCACCTACCTCGGCTACCGGATCGGCATCACCGGCCTGGCAATCGGCCTGACCGCGGCCATCCTGCCGGTGCCGCTGCTCGCCAGCGCCTTCGTCTGGCTGGACCGCTACGAGCCGGAGCCGACGAAGTATCTGGTCTTCTGCTTCGCCTGGGGTGCCGCGATCGCGACCGCCGTGGCCCTGGTGGTCAACACCGGGTCGGCCTGGCTGTTCGACCGGGCCGGCCTGCCGGACGCCCTGGTCGCGGTGCTGGTGGCGCCCTTCATCGAGGAGTCGATGAAGGTGCTCGGCCCTCTCCTGCTCTTCCTGTGGCGGCGCACCGCGTGGTCCGGCATGACCGACGGCATCGTCTACTGCGGTCTCTCCGCGCTCGGGTTCGCCATGGTGGAGAACGTGCTCTACCTGGGCGGGCACGGCTACGCGGCGGGCGAGTCGGAGTACGGCCCGGCGACCGGCCTGCAGAACGTCTTCCTGATCTTCATCGTGCGGATCCTCTTCACCGGCTTCGCGCACCCGCTCTTCACCTCGATGGCCGGGATCGGCCTGGGTATCGCGGCGCGCTCCGGCAACCGGACGGTCCGATGGCTCGCCCCGGTCGCCGGCCTGCTCCTGGCGATGATGCTGCACGGCATCTTCAACCTGCTGCCCACACTGGCCGGGGCCACCGGCGAAACCATGATCATGCTGTACGGGTACCTCGGCTTCATGGTCCCGTTCTTCTTCGCCGTGGTGGGCCTGGCCATCGCGCTGCGCAGCTGGGAGGGCCGGCTCGCCGAGCGGGTGCTGTACCGGTATGTGGAGGCCGGCTGGTTCGCACCCGCCGAGGTGGCCGCGCTCGGCACGCTGGGCCGCCGGCACGCCGCCCGCGAGTGGGCGCGCCGGGTGGCCGGTCCGGTCGGGCACCGGGCGATGCGTGCCTTCCAGTTCGCCGCGACCCGGCTCGCCCTGATCCGCGACGGCATGGAGCGTGGCCTGCCGCGGACACCGGTGGACATGCAGCGGGCACTCGGCGAGGAGCGGGAGCTGCTGGTGGCGATCACCGAGTACCGGTCCGCGTTCGCCGGCCGCGACCCACAGACGCCGCCGTCGTGGTGGGACGGGCAGCACTACCGGATCACCTTCCCGGACGGCGTGGTGCGTACCGTCGCGCCGCCGCCGGAGCCGGTGATGCCGGTGCCGATCGTCCTGCCGCCTCCTCCGCCGCCGCTCTACGGCGGGCCTTACGGGGGCCCGTATGGCGGCCCGCCGCCGTTCGCACCCCCGCCCCGGCAGTGGTGAGCAGACCGGCTGCCGCGGCGCTGGTCATCGAGCCCGCTGTCGCGGCAGTGGTGAGCAGACCGGCTGCCGCGGCGGTGGCCGGGCGGTGTCAGAGGTAGAGGCCGGTGCCGTCCGACTCGACCCGGTCGGCCGCGACCGCGTGCACGTCGCGTTCGCGCAGCAGGACGTACTCCTTGCCGTGCAGCTCCACCTCGGAACGGTCGTCCGGATCGAAGAGGACGCGGTCGCCGACCACGATCGACCGGACGCTGGGCCCGACGCCGACCGCGGTGGCCCAGGACAGACGGCGGCCCATCGAGGCGGTGGCCGGGATCACGATGCCGGCGGTCGACCGCCGTTCGCCCTCGCCGCCGTCCTGACGGACGAGGACGCGGTCGTGCAGCATCCGGATCGGCAATCCGGTCTCGGTACGGGTGTCGGCACTCACGTTGCAGACGGTACGCCGCCGCCTGTCATCGCCGTCGCCGGGTAAGGCGCCGCGGGCGTCCGGGTACTAGCGTGACCATTGCGCATTCGAGGTCGAGGGGGGTACGCGGTTTGAACCGCTTCCAACGGGTCCGGGACAACCTGGCCCGGGCCTACGAGGCCGGCCGGCAGTCGGTGCGGCAGGCTCGGGCCGATCGTCCGGCGGAAGCCGATCGGTATGACGAGTTCCTCCCGCCCCGAACGGAACCCGAGATCGTGCACGCGTCGACGAACAGCCGGGACGACGCGGACGTGCCACAGCCGTTACGTATCGCCGCGGCCTGGAGCTGGCGGCTGATCGTGGTCGGGGTGATCGGCTGGGCCCTGCTGCGCCTGATCGGCATGGTCAGCATCGTGGTCGTCCCGCTGGCCATCGCGCTGCTGTTGTCGGCGCTGTTCGGCCCGGCGGTGGGCTGGCTGCTCCGGCTGCGCCTGCCCCGCTCGCTGGCCACCTTCCTGGTGCTGGTGACGGGGGTCGGCCTGCTGGTGGGCACGTTGACCCTGGTGGTGAACGAGTTCATCGCGGGTGTGCCGAAGCTGACGGAGAACGCCGCGGCCGGTGTCAATCAGATCCAGACGTGGGCCAAGACGGGCCCCCTGCACCTCTCCAACGACCAGGTGGCCCAGGGCATCTCCACGGCGCAGGAGTGGGTGAACTCGAACACGGCGGCGCTGACGTCCACCGGCATCGCGACCGTCGCGACCATCGCCGAGCTGGTCACCGGGATGCTGCTGGTGATCTTCGCGACCTTCTTCTTCCTGCGCGACGGGCGGACCATCTGGCGGTTCATCGTGCGGCTGTTCCCGGTGAACGCGCGCTGGTCGCTGGCCGACGCCGGGGACGCGGGCTGGCGCACCCTGGGTGCCTACGTGCGGGCCACCGTGCTGGTCGCCTTCATCGACGCGGTCGGCATCGGCATGGCGCTGGTGGTGCTGGAGGTGGAGTTCGCGTTCCCGCTGGCCGCACTGGTGTTCCTGGGCGCGTTCGTGCCGATCGTGGGTGCCAGCGTGTCCGGGGCGGTGGCCGTGCTGGTGGCGCTGGTCGACGAGGGCTGGGTGATCGCGCTGATCACACTGGGCGCCGTCATCCTGGTCCAGCAGATCGAGGGGCACGTGCTCCAGCCGCTGATCATGGGCCGGGCGGTGTCGGTGCACCCGCTCGCGGTGATCATCGGGATCGCGTGCGGCGTGGTGCTGGCCGGGATCATCGGGGCGCTGGTGGCCGTACCGTTGATCGCCGTTCTGAACACCGCGGTCCGGCGGCTGTCCCGGCGGCGGCCGGAGGTGCCACCGCATGCGGAGGTCGTGACCACCGGCGGGCCGTGAGGTTCCAGCTGGTTCTCACCGCTGTCTCCGGGCCCCGGAGACAGCGGTGACGACCAGCTGAAGAAGGGGACCCCGACGGGGTCCCCTTCTTCTCAACAGAGCGTGGGTCAGACGGTCGCCACGTCGAGCGCGATCTCGTTGACGCCGCGGTCGGCGTCGACGACCAGCTCGCCGTTGCCGTGCCGGCTCAGCGCCCGCACGGTCCAGGAGCCGGGTGCCGCGAAGAAGCGGAACACACCCTCGGGAGAGGACACCACCTCGGCGGTGAACTCGCCGGAGCCGTCCAGCAGGCGCACGTAGGCACCGCCGACGACCTCACCGTCCGCGTTGCGCACGATGCCGGTGATCACCGTCTCCTTGGCCAGGTCCACGCTGCTGGGGAGGGACGCGGACTGGTCCGGGGCGGCGCAGCCGGCGGCCACGTTCGCTGCGACGTTCGTTGCGGGAGAAGTCATGATCAGGCCTTTCCGGGCTCGTCGCCGAGGGCGATCGGCACGCCGATGAGCGATCCGTACTCGGTCCACGAACCGTCGTAGTTCTTCACGTTCTCGTGGCCGAGGAGTTCCTTCAGCACGAACCAGGTGTGCGAGGAGCGCTCGCCGATGCGGCAGTAGGCGATGGTGTCCTTGCTGCCGTCGAGGCCGGCCTCACCGTAGATCTTGGCGAGTTCCTCGTCGGACTTGAAGGTGCCGTCCTCGTTGGCGGCCTTGCTCCACGGCACGCTGATCGCGGTCGGGATGTGGCCACCCCGCTGCGACTGCTCCTGGGGCAGGTGCGCCGGCGCGAGCAGGCGGCCGGCGAACTCGTCGGGGCTGCGCACGTCGACCAGGTTCTTCACGCCGATGGCCTGGACGACCTCGTCACGGAACGCGCGGATCTCCAGGTTCGGAGCCTTGGCGGTGTAGGAGGTCTTCTCGCGGACCGGTACGTCCTTGGAGTACGGGCGGGCGTCCAGTTCCCACTTCTTGCGGCCGCCGTCGATCAGCCGGACCTGCTCGTGGCCGTACAGCTTGAAGTACCAGTACGCGTACGCCGCGAACCAGTTGTTGTTGCCGCCGTACAGGATCACGGTGTCGTCGTTGGAGATACCGCGCTCGGACAGCAGCGCCTCGAACTGCTCCTGGTTGACGAAGTCACGGCGGACCGGGTCCTGCAGGTCCTTCTTCCAGTCCAGCTTGATGGCGCCGGGGATGTGGCCGCCGTCGTAGGCGGTGGTGTCCTCGTCGACCTCGACGAAGACGAGGCCCGGGGTCTCCAGGTTCTGCTCGGCCCAATCGGCCGAGACGAGTGCGGTGTCGCGACTCATCGGTTCACTCCCTGTGGAAGGTGGGTGGAGGGAGAGTCAGCGCACGGAGAGAGCAAGATGTCGCACTCCGCGCGGACCCATCGGTGGGTGGGATCACGGGCTGCTGTGCGACGGCGCCACTGCCGGGCAGAAAGTGCCCTGGGCTTAGCTAGAGCTTCAGAAGGTGCTCAGCACGAGGTGGCCCCGTCAGATGACGGGACGACACAGGCACGCGGCCACGCGGCACAGGTCGACCGCGCGCCTTTTCGTGAGCAACAGGCTCATGAGAAACGACCCTACCAGCGGGCCCAACTCTCGGAACAGGTCCGACCACGATCCGGGATCGGACGGTCGTCACACTCCGGCCGCGGCCAGGTTGACGTCGCTCGCTCCGAAGGTGAACCGCAGGCCCTCCGGGAGCGGCTGCAGCTCCTGGATCACCAGATTCAACGGCAGCTTCGGCACGTCCAGCTCGAAGGCCATCTGCTGGACGAATCCGTCGACCTGGGACTGGATCAGCGGATTGACCGTCAGACCCGGAGTGCTCACATCGGAGAAACGCACCTGCACCCGGCCGTCGGCGACCTTGAGATCGGCCGAGGCGGACACCGGGAACTCCTGGGTCTGCGTGATCGCCAGCACCCCGGAACCGACCAGCTTGCCGTCCTTCTCGGCCAGCTTCAGGTCCTTCTGGCCGGTCGCGTCGGCGAGCAGCTGGTAGTCGATGGTCCCGGTCCCGGTGACCGAGCCGGCCACCACGTCACCCTGGCCCCGCAGTGCGCTCAGCGGTGCCTTCACGTCACGGGCGCGGATGTCCAGCAGGTCCATCCGGATGGTCTCACCGGTACCGGTCTGCGCCTTGAAGTCCGGCAGCTCGATCTGGATCTCCTCATACTTCCCGGCGACCACCTGGGTGAGGAACGGGACACCGGCGATGGTCACCACCGGGCGGCTGCTCTCCGCCTTCTGGTTCGCCACCTCCGTGGCCACCTTCTCGGCGATGACGTTCTCGGCGTAGGAGTTGCTGAAACGGTCCAGCACCACGACCCCGACGATCAGGAAGACGAGCAGCGTCAGGACGACGATGCGCAGTCCACGCCCCCGGCGACGGCGGGGACGCTCCGATCCGTACACCTCGGCCACTGTTCCTCCCGAATCACCCGGCTGCCCTGAGGAACGTACATGCCCGCGCCCAGGGTTCAGCGAAACGACTTCGGCGGGGCGGAAGAGTCAGGAGAGGTACCAGTGCACCGACAGATAGGTGGCGACGGCGGTCAGGGCGAACCCGCCGAGCGGGCCCTGCATGTGCCGGGCCAGCCAGAACGTCGGCGCCTCACCGGCCAGCCGGCGGCCCGCCTCGCCGAAGTTCACCGCCAGATCGATCAGCTGCGCGGCGACCGCGGCGATCAGACCGAGCACCGCGCCCTTCGTCGGGTCGAACGGCAGCACCATGTAACTGCCGAGCACGGCCGAGGCGAGGGTGCCCAGCATGGCGCCGAGCACGATGCCGGTCGCGCCACGCGGCACCTGCAACGCGATCCGTGGTTTCGGGAACACCGCGTCGGTGAGCCGGGCGACCAGCAGGGTCACCCCGGCACCGGTGCAGCAGATCAGGATCGCCGGCGCGCCGAGCGGCTCCTTGACCAGCGTGATCAGGACGGCGTAGGCGACCGTGCCGGACACGATGAGCAGCGTGGTCCGCCAGGAGTCCTTGGCGTGCTGGCGGTCCTTGACCAGGATCACCTGGGCGATCATCGCCACCGCGAAACCGGCGAGACCCGCCCAGAACAGCGGCAGCAACTCGCTGGGCCGGCCGGTCACCGCCAGGTAGTCGGCGCCCAGCGCGGTCGCCGCGACCACGCCGGCGGTCACGCCCGCCGCCGGCGGTTGCAACGCCATGATCCAGGCGAGCAGACCGAGCAACTGCACCCCGAAGAGCACGATCGCGTACGACACCCGCGCGCCCGGCCCGGTCACATGACTGCCGACGATCAGCGCGATGGCGAGGAGCACCGCGAACCCGCCGATCGCGGCCGACAGTCTCGGCCGCACCGGGAGGATCGGGATCTCCTCGAACTCCTCCTCGTCCTCGGATTCGGAGGGGGGCGAGTTCTCCTCGTCGTCCTCGGGGACGGCGCCGTAGAACCCGGCCTTGGGGCGCCCCGGGTTCAAGCGGGCGACCTGCTGAGAGGCCTCGGCGTCCCAGGGGTCGTCGTTCGGCAATGAGGGAAACACGAGTGCGATCGTGCCAGACCGGTGACCGAGGTCCCAATCGCTGCCGCGGGGGCCTCGCCTCTCGGGTAAAAGGCCGGTTACGAATCCACCGTTCGGCCACCTACCGGGCGTTCTCTACATCACTTGCGGGCGCGACCAGGGTCTCAGCCGTGATGCATCGGTTAAGGTGAGCGCAACCCACCCGTCGGTGACGCCGGGCCCCAATCTCCGGTGGCGAAGCCCCCGAGCTTTCGCAGACCGGGTCACCCGAGCGGCTCAACGCCGCGAGGACGGAGGTGAGTGTGGAGATCCTTCTGCTGGTCACGGCACGTGCCGGTGAGCCCTCTGCCGTACTGCCCGCCCTGGACCTTCTTCCCCACTCGGTTCGTACCGCTCCGCGTGACGTGCGCACTCTGGTGTCCGGGCCCAGCCCCGACGCCGTTCTGGTCGATGCCCGTTCCGAGCTTTCGGAAGCGCGAGCCACCTGCCGCATGCTGCACGCCACCGGCATCGGCGTCCCGCTGGTCGCGGTCGTCACCGAGGCCGGCCTGATCGCGCTGAACGCGGACTGGGGTGTCGACGACGTCATCCTGGCCAGCGCCGGCCCGGCCGAGGTCGAGGCGCGGCTGCGCTTGGCGGTCGGCCGTCTCAACAACGCGACCGCCGGCGCCGGTGGTTCGATCCGCGCGGGCGAGCTCAACATCGACCCGGACACCTACGCCGCGAAGCTCAAGGGCCGCCCGCTCGACCTCACCTACAAGGAGTTCGAGCTGCTCAAGTTCCTCGCCCAGCACCCGGGCCGGGTCTTCACCCGGGACCAGCTGCTGCGCGAGGTCTGGGGTTACGACTACTTCGGCGGTACCCGTACGGTCGACGTGCACGTGCGGCGCCTGCGTGCCAAGCTCGGCTCGGAGTACGAGTCGATGATCGGCACCGTCCGCCAGGTGGGCTACAAGTTCGTGGTCCCGCCGTCCGGCCGTCAGCTGCCGGACAACGAGCCGGTCTCCCTTCCGGTCTGAGCCGGAGTTCCTTTCATGACGAGTCGACAGCCGGTCCGTGCCACGGATCGGCTGTCGTCGTCCGAGGCCGATGACGTGCTGGCCCTGGCCGCGGCCGCCGGTCACGTCGACGGCGTCTACCCGCTCTCCGAGGACGTCGTGCTGCGGGTTCGCGGCGACGTTCCGTATCAGGGCGTGCATCTGCTCTCCTATGCCGGTGACCGGCTGGCCGGCTACGCGTTCCTGGAGGACGCCTCCGGTGAGCTGATCGTCCATCCCGACTTCCGGCGGGCTGGGGTGGGCACCGGGTTGCTGGCCGCCGCCGGTCCGGGCCCGATGCGGTTCTGGGCGCACGGCGACGATCCCGGTGCGGCCGCCTTCGCCGCGGGCCACGGTTTCCAGCGGGCCCGGGTGCTGTGGCAGATGCGCCGGTCACTGCTGGAGCCCCTGCCGGTGATCCCCCTGCCCGAGGGCGTGACGCTGCGCAGTTTCCGGCCCGGCTCGGACGAGCAGGCCTGGATCGGGGTGAACGCGCGGGCTTTCGCCCACCATCCGGAGCAGGGTCGCTGGACCTTGGACGACCTGCTGAGCCGGGAGGCCGAGCCGTGGTTCGATCCGGCCGGGTTCCTGTTGGCCGTCGACATCACCGACACCGTGCTCGGTTTCCACTGGACCAAGGTGCACCCGGCGTCCGGCGACGAGCCGGCGGTCGGTGAGATCTATGTGCTCGGTGTCGACCCGGCGGGGCACCGTCGCGGCCTGGGCGCCGCGCTGAGTGTGGCCGGGCTGAAGCATCTCGCCGAGGCCGGGCTGACGGTCGCCGGCCTCTACGTCGACGAGTCGAACACCGCCGCCGTGAAGCTGTACCGGGGGCTGGGGTTCGAGGTTTTCACGACGGACGTGAACTACAGCCGGTAACGGCCCGGTCAAGCGCTTGTCTCGCTGCGGTCACGACTGCCCGTAAATAACCGACATTTCGGGTAGCTGGAGCGCAGTTCACTTAACGGACAACTCTATTCCGGAGGATGGCTACCTTCCGGCGCTTACCTGTTCACTCCCAGTTCATTTGCGACCGGGGATCCGGTCACTTCGCCTTCTTAGCTTTTCGGGTGTGAGCCGGTGAAAGACCGGCGGCAAACCCGAAGGGGAAATTGTGAAGCTCCAGCGGTCCGGTTTCGTGGCCGGCATTGCTTTGACTGCGTCGATCGCGCTCACCGCGTGCGGCTCGGACAACGTGCCCACTGGGGGCGGCAGCACGTCCGCTGCTCCGGGCAGCTGCGTCAGCGGCAGCCTGACGGCTCAGGGCTCCACCGCTCAGAAGAACGCCATGGACGAGTGGATCAAGGCGTACCAGACGCAGTGTGCCGACTCCAAGGTCGACTACCAGGGCACCGGAAGCGGCGCGGGCATCGAGGCGTTCATCGCCGGCACCGCCGACTTCGCCGGGTCCGACTCGGCCCTGAAGGAGGACGAGCAGCCGCAGGCCGACGCCAAGTGCGTCGGGGGCAAGGCCCTCAACCTCCCGATGGTCATCGGCCCGATCGCCGTGGTCTACAACGTCGACGGCGCGGACGGTCTCCAGTTCTCGTCGGCCACGCTCGCGAAGATCTTCGCCGGCAAGATCACCAAGTGGAACGACCCGGCCATCGCCGCGGAGAACGCCGGTGCGAAGCTGCCGGACGCCAACATCGAGACGGTGCACCGCGCCGACGAGTCGGGCACCAGCGACAACTTCACCAAGTTCCTGAGCAAGACCGCCGAGGCCGACTGGACCTACGGCAACGCCAAGGCGTGGAAGGCTCCGGGCGGCACCGCCGTCTCGAAGTCGGACGGTATCGCCACCAAGGTGAAGAGCACCGCGAACACGATCTCCTACATCGAGATGTCGTTCGCCGAGAACCAGACCCTCCAGACCGCGAAGATCAAGAACGGCGCGGGCGAGTACGTCGAGCTGTCCGCCGAGAGCGCCGGCAAGACCTTCGAGAACGCCGAGATCAAGGGTAAGGACGGCGACCTCGCCCTCTCCCTCGACTACGCCACCAAGACCCCGGGCGCCTACCCGATCGTGCTGGTGACCTACGAGATCGCCTGCAGCAAGGGCAGCGCGAAGGCCAAGGAGGTCCAGGCCTTCCTGAAGTACACCTCGAGCACCGAGGGCCAGAAGGAGCTCTCCGAGCTGGGCTACGCCCCGCTGCCGGAGTCGCTCCGGGCCAAGGTCGCCGAGTCCGTCGCCACCATCGCCTGACGTACCCGCCAATCCCTCCGAGACGACAGCGAGCGCGCAGATGGGTGACTACCCCTCCCGCTCGGTGAACTCCACCGCCGGCGACCTGAGCGTGACTCCACGTCACGCCCAGGGCGCCGGCTACGGCGGTTCTCCGAGTAACTTCGACGAGCCTCCGCGCGGTGGCGGTGGCGCACTGCCCAAGAAGGCCCGATTCTCGATCGAGGCGGGATTCCGGGGCCTGTCCACGGCCTCCGGTGCGATGGTGCTGGTCATCATCGTCGCCATCGCCGTCTTCTTGATCTCCAAGGCGGTTCCCGCTCTCCAGGCCAACACGGGGAACTTCCTCACCCAGTTCGAGTGGGCGCCGAACGACACGCAGCCGTCCTTCGGTATCGCGGCTCTGGCCTTCGGCACCGTGCTCAGCTCGATCATCGCGCTGGTCGTCGCGGTGCCGATCGCGCTGAGTATCGCGCTGTTCCTGTCGCACTACGCACCCAAGCGGCTGGCCACGCCGCTGGGCTTCGTGATCGACCTGCTCGCGGCCGTACCCAGTGTCGTCTTCGGTCTCTGGGGCCGGGACGTCTTCCAGGAGCCGGTCCGCGACTTCTCGATCTGGCTCAACAAGTACTTCAGCTGGATCCCGCTCTTCGGCGGCGACGGCCCGTTCGGTCAGTCGATCATGCTCGGTGGCCTGGTGCTGGCGATCATGGTGCTGCCGATCGTCACCTCGCTGTCCCGCGAGGTCTTCCAGCAGACCCCCGGCATGAACGAGGAGGCGGCCCTCGCGCTCGGCGCCACCCGCTGGGAGATGGTGCGGACGGCGGTCCTGCCGTACGGCAAGCCCGGCGTGATCGCCGCGGTGATGCTGGGTCTGGGCCGTGCCCTCGGCGAGACGATCGCCCTGGCGCTGACCCTCAGCGTCGCCTTCGACATCTCGTTCAACCTGATCGAGAACGGCGGCAACTCGGTCGCCGCCAACATCGCGAACTCCTTCGCGGAGGCCAACGACACCGGCCGTGGCGCGCTGATCGCCTCCGGTCTGGTGCTCTTCGCGATCACACTTGTGGTCAACATGACGGCGCGGGCGATCATCTACCGCCGTCGCGAGTTCCGGGACGCCGCCGCATGAGTTTGCTGGATCGTGAGGTTCCGGGCGTCGTCATGACGCCGGACAACATCCGGAGCCGGACGCTTCCGGTCGCCGTCAACCTGGCCATCGCCGCCGGCGCGTTCGCGGTTGCCGCCGCGGTCGTGTTCGGCCTCGCCATCGGCAACTGGGTGCTGGTCGTGGTGCTCGGCGCCGCCTTCTACCTGGTCGGCCTGAACGTCGTGGCCGGCCGGATCGAGGGTAGGCGGGCCGCCCGCGACCGGGCCATGAAGTCGCTGATCTATGCGGCCTGCGTCCTGGCGATCCTGCCGCTGGCGTCGGTGGTGTGGACGCTCGTCTCCAAGGGCATCGGGCGCCTGGACGCCGACTTCTTCAACACGTCGATGAACAACATCGGCGCCCGGGACCCCGAGGGCGGCGCCTATCACGCCATCATCGGCACCCTGGAGCAGGTCGGCATCGCCACCCTGATGTCCGTCCCTCTGGGCGTGCTGGGAGCGATCTACCTGGTCGAGTACGGCCGGGGCAAGTTCGCCACCACGGTCCGCTTCTTCGTCGACGTGATGACCGGTATCCCGTCGATCGTGGCCGGTCTGTTCATCCTGTCGTTCTGGGTGCTCATCGTCAGCCCGTGGTTCAACAACGGGCAGCCGCGTTTCTCCGGCTTCGCCGCCGCCCTGGCCTTGGCGGTGCTGATGCTGCCGACGATCGTCCGGTCCACCGAGGAGATGCTGCGCCTGGTGCCGGGGCCGTTGCGGGAGGGCGCGTACGCGCTCGGCGTCCCGCAGTGGAAGACGATCCTCAGCGTGGTCCTGCCGACCGCCCTGCCCGGCATCGTCACCGGCATCATGCTGGCCGTCGCCCGTGCGGCCGGCGAGACCGCGCCGGTCCTGCTGGTCGCCGGTGGTGCCGCGGCGATCAACTTCGACCCGTTCGGTGGCAACCAGCAGTCTCTCTCGCTGTTCGTCTATCAGCAGGCCGGGGACGCCTCCCGGTACGCGCCGGACCGCGCCTGGACCGCCGCGCTCACCCTCGTGGCACTGGTCCTGATCCTGACCGTCGCCGCCAAGCTGCTCGCCCGCCGCAACAAACTGTCCCGGTAAAGAAGGTGCTATCCATGGCCAAGCGCATCGAGGCGAGCAACGTCTCCTCCTACTACGGCTCCTTCAAAGCCATCGACAGTGTCTCGATGACCGTCGAGCCGAAGACGATCACCGCTCTGATCGGCCCGTCCGGTTGCGGCAAGTCGACCTTCCTGCGGTCCGTCAACCGCATGCACGAGGTGCTGCCGGGTGCCCGCATCGAGGGCAGCCTGACGATCGACGACCAGAACATCTACGACCCGGATGTGGACGTCACCGCGGTCCGCCGCATGATCGGCATGGTCTTCCAGCGGCCGAACCCGTTCCCGACGATGTCGATCTACGAGAACGCGGTCGCCGGCCTGAAGCTCAACGGCGTCAAGAAGAAGGCGATCCTGGACGAGGCGGCCGAGAAGTCGCTGCGGTCGGCGAACCTGTGGGACGAGGTCAAGGACCGCCTGGACCGGCCGGGCGCCGGCCTCTCCGGTGGTCAGCAGCAGCGTCTCTGCATCGCCCGCACCATCGCGGTCGAGCCGCAGGTCGTGCTGATGGACGAGCCGTGTTCCGCGCTCGACCCGATCTCGACGCTGGCGATCGAGGACCTGATGTTCAAGCTGAAGGACCGCTTCACGATCATCATCGTCACGCACAACATGCAGCAGGCCGCCCGGGTCAGCGACAAGACCGGCTTCTTCTCGATCGACAAGACCGGCGACCCGGGCCGCCTGATCGAGTACGACGACACCCAGAAGATCTTCAGCAACCCCGCGCAGAAGAAGACCGAGGACTACATCACCGGTCGTTTCGGCTGATCGGAACTCTGCGTTCGAGCGCCGGCCCCCGCGTTGCGAGGGCCGGCGTTCTTTTTTCGGTACGGGCCACTCCTCGCCGCACGCGAACAGCGGTGCCGCCCAGCCGGGTTGTTTCGGCTGGTTCCCACCGCTGTCTCGAGCCCTTCGAAACAGCGGTGGGAACCAGCCGGTGAGCCACGGACCTGCCCGTGCGGCGCGCTGGGGGCCTCAAGTGGCGCCGACCTCGCGTCGTGGCCCGGGGGCGGCGTGGTCACGGGGCCCATGTGGCACGGCGGGGCGGGGTGGCCCGTACCGGAGAAACTAAGGGAGGTGGACGGTGACCTGGCCGTCCGCGGTGACCTCGATGCGGGGGTTGAGCGGCGTCGCGGCGTCGCGGTGTGCCGACGCGGCGACCACGTCGGGGATGGTGGGGCAGGCGGCGATCTGGTCGAGGGTCCGGCGGGTGGGTGGCAGCATCGGCAGGTCGCCGGCGGACGGCGCGATCCACGCGGTGCCCTCGGCCTCGCCCGAGACGTCGCGGGCGGTCTGGGCGTCCGGGAGCAGGGCTGCGAAGAACCACGTGTCGTAGCGGCGGGGTTCGAAGTCCGGCGTGATCCAGCGGGCCCAGGGGAACAGCAGATCGTCGCGCAGCCGCAGGCCGCGGCGGGCCAGCAGATCGGTCATGGTGAGTTCGTGGCGCGCGACGGCGGCCCGGTCGGCCTCCCAGTCGGGGGTGCCGGTGGCGGTGACGGTGCGGTCGGGTTCGGCGAGCGGGCCGGCCAGCAGGATGCCGGCCTCCTCGAACAGTTCGCGGGCGGCGGCGCCGACGACGGCCCGTGCCTGGTCGTCGGGTACGCCGAGACGTTCGGACCAGTCGGTACGGATCGTCGACGGGCTGTCGGAGGGGTCGACGACGCCGCCGGGGAAGGCGTAGACACCGCCGAAGACCATGGTGGAGGCGCGGCGCAGGACGTACACCTGGAAGCCGTCGCCGTGCGGGCGCAGCAGCACCACGGTCGCGGCCGGACGGGCCTCGGCCGGTGGGCCGGTGAACTCGCGGGCGCGCTGTGACATGGCGGGCGGAAGCTGCATCGAGTCGGTCACCGCCTGATCCTGGCACCGGAGGGCGGTCAGGTCACGGACGATCGTGCCTCCGGGCGCGGTCCGGGCGATACGGTAGCGATCATGATGGGACAGAAGGTGCGCTGGGGGATTCTCGGCCCCGGCGGGATCGCCAGCACATTCGCCGCGGATCTACCGCTCGTGGCGGGCGCCGAGTTGGCCGCGGTGGGCTCTCGGAACCTGGCGAGCGCGCAGGCGTTCGCGGAGCGGCACGGTTTCGCGCGGGCGTACGGCTCCTACGCGGAGCTGGCCGCCGACGACGGCGTCGACGTGATCTACGTGGCCACGCCGCACGCGTTCCACCTGGAGGCGGCGCTGCTCTGCATCGAGGCGGGCAAAGCGGTCCTGGTGGAGAAGCCGATCAGCCTGGACCTGCCGTCGGCGGCACTGATCGTCGAGGCGGCGCACACCCGCGGGGTGTTCCTGATGGAGGCCATGTGGATGCGCTGCAACCCGGCCATCCGGCGGATCGCCCAGCTGGTCGCCGAGGGCGCCATCGGGGACGTCAGTGCCATCCACGCCGACTTCGGGTTGCAGGGGCCGTTCGAGGCGTCGCACCGGCTGCGTGATCCGGCGCTGGGTGGCGGCGCGCTGCTCGACCTGGGTGTCTACCCGATCCACCTGGCGCACACCATCCTGGGCGTGCCGGCGTCGGCCCAGGCGTGGGCGCACCTGACCCCGGAGGGGGTCGACGAGAACACCGGTGTGCTGCTCGGCTACGCGTCGGGGGCGGTGGCCGCACTGACCTGCAGCATCAACGGCGCCAGCCGGAACGCGGCGACGATCACCGGTACGGCCGGGCGGATCGATCTGCCGGCCGGCTTCTTCGTGCCGCGCTCGTTCACGCTGCACCGGCCGGACACGGCGCCGGAGACGTTCGAGTTCCCGTTCGAGGGCAGCGGTTACCAGTACGAGGCCGCCGAGGTGCAGCGTGCCCTGCTGGCCGGTGAACTGGAGAGCCCGATCGTTTCGCACCACACCACCCTCGAGGTGATGGCCCTGCTGGACGCCCTGCGCGAGCAGATCGGCGTCACCTACTGACCGACCGGGTGTGGGAGGGGCCACGGCCCCTCCCACACCTTCGGGTCAGGTCGCCGCGGCGGCCACCGCGGCCGCGTTCATCTCGACGTCCGTCCACACCAGCTTGACCGCCTCCCGGACGGCGTCGTCGGCGGGGTTCCGCGAGACGATCGCGTCGGCACGGGCCTTGAGTTCGGCCTTGTCACCGCCGACCACCTTCGGCAGCGACTTCACCGAGTGCAGCAGGGCGATCAGCGAGGCGGTACGCGAGTCGGGCTCGGCGCCCTGATGCAGCGCGGCGGCCAGGTCCCGGCGCAGCGCGGCCTCGTTCTCGGTGTCCGCGGCCGGGAAGCTGGTGAGCTTGAAGATGCCGAGGACCCGGGTCCGGTCGTGGCGCAGGATGCCCCGCTCCACCAGACGCTCGATGACCGCCTTCCGGTTGCCCTTGACCAGCGCCTCCACCGCCTTCTTCAGGGTTCGTGGCTTCTCCGCGACGGTCGCCAGGGCGGCGTCGAGGAGCGGGTCGCCGGTCGGGGTGCGGTCGGTGACGATCGCCGCGCGCTTCTTGCCGTCGCGGCCCTCCGGCTCGCCCGGCACCACCCGGCCGAGGCGGATCAGGTCGAGCAGGAGCGCGCCCGCGATCACCGAGTCCAGGTAGGTCTGGTTGATCACCGAGCGGCCGGTCTTGTCGTCGAAGACCAACTGCAGGACGTCTTCAGCGAGTGTGCTCATCGTTCGGCTCCTTCGAAATCGGGGGACAGGACACGTACGGATTCGGCGGGGCCGTCTACCACAATGCACGATTCGGTCGAGCCGTACAGGATTCGGGCGGCCTCCGCGACCTCCTCGGCGGGCACCTTGCCCAGCAGGCCCGGAAGTTGTTGCAGCCAGCGGGCGTCGCGCCCGCCGGAGACCAGAGTGGACAGCAGGTCGGCGAAGGTCGCCGGGCTGTCGAACGCGGCCAGCAGCTGGGCCGCGCAGTATTCACGGAGTGGATCGATCTCGGCGGCGGTGAGCGGCTCGTCGTGCAGCCGCTGCCGTTCGGCGGCCAGATCGTCGAGCGCGCCGGCCAGCTGATCCGGTGCGCATTCGGCCCGGACGTACGCGCGGGCGAAGTTCCCGACCACGTCCCGGCCGGTACGCGCGTGATAGTCACCGAGCGTGGCACGGGCCGGGACACGGGCGTCCGGGCCGCCGCCGACCACCGCCGCGGCGAGGAAGCGGGCCGCCTCGGACGGGCCGCCGTCCGGCTCGGCGACACTCACGGTGATGTGGACGCGGGTCGCACCGTCCCGGCTCAGGACGAGCGTGCCGGGCCGGGCGGTACCGGGGCGCGGGGCCGGGACGGCGTCCGCCCGGTCGAGGACGGCCGCGGCTTCGAGGACCGCCCGCGGGTCGGCGCCGACCACGGTCAGGACACCGGCGGACAGCGGCGGGACGAACGGGCCGGGCCCGGGCGTGCCGAGCCAGTGCCGGCGCAGCGCGATGTCCATCTCGTGTTCCGGGTTCGCGGTGGTGAACGCGGGGGCCGGACCGGCCGGTACGTCCAGCACGGCGCCGAAGAGGTCGAGCAGTTCGCCGGCGCGGTGCCGGGGAACGTACCCGCTGAGGTCCAGCCAGTGCGCGTCGGCGGTGACAGTGAGGGCGCCGCCGAGACGTTCGGCCAGCGGGGCGCGGGTGGCCGCGGAGCGTACCCAGGCGCCGACCGCGGACGGGTCGAAGTCGCCGACCGGCAGCCGCAGGCGGGCCTCGGCGAGCGGGGCCCGGCCGTCCGGGGCGGCCACCACGTGCAGCCCCCGGGGGAGTACCCGGTCGCGTACCGGGCCGAGATCGGGGGTCAGCTGGGGGCCGGGCGCGGGCAGCGGACGGGCTCCGGGCCGGGGTCGCGGCGTGACGACCGCCGGGGCCATCACCAGCGCGGCGTGCGGCCGGCCGGCCAGCCGCCGGGCGGTGGCGGCGACCGTCTCCGGAGTGAGCGCACCGAGCGCGCCGGGGATTCGGGCCAGCAGGCCGGGGTCGTCGAAGAGCAGCGCGAACCGGCCGAGCGCCCGGGCGTGCTCGCCGATGTCGGCGTGCTTGCGGTGGTGTTCGGCGACGAGCAGCGGCACGACGTGGCGGACCGCGCCGGCCACCGCGCCCGGCTCGCCCCAGCCCTGCCAGAGCGCCCGCAGGTCGTCGATCACCCGGTCCGGCTCCCGGTCCGGGGCTAGCAGGCCCGCGGTGATCAGCACGTCGGGGGTACGCGCGTCGAATCCGCCGAAGAAGCCGCAGCCCGCGGAGAGGCTGTGCAGGCCGAGCCGGGCGCCGTGCCGGGCGGTGATCCGGCCCAGCACCAGGTGGGCCAGGTAGCCCTCCAGGTCCTGTTCCGGGCCGGGCAGCGGGTGGCCGAGGGCGAGGGCGGTGAGCGGGATGCCGGGGCGGGTCGTGGTGAGCCGGCGGTCCGCGGTCAGCGCCGGTGCGGGATTCTCCGGCACGGTCGGCGCGGGGCGCGGCGGGATGTCGCCGAAGTGCCGCTCGACCAGGGCCTCGACGTGGTCCGGGTCGACGTCGCCGGCCACCGTGAGAACGGCGTTGCCGGGTGTGTAGTGGGCGTCGAAGAAGTCCTCGACCCGGTCCAGGGTGACCTCGGCGAGGCGGCTCGGCTCGCCGTACCCGTCATGGGCGTCGGCGTGCCCGTCGAAGAGCGCCGACGGCAGCAGCGGCCAGGGGAAACCGCCGTACGGCCGGCCCCGCAGCGCCTCGTCGATCTCGGTGCCGACGCCCTCGATCTGCTCGGCCAGCCCGGCCGCGGTGAACCGGGGCGACCGCATCCGGTCGGCCTCGGCGAACAGCGAGGCCTCCAGGGCGACCAGCGGTGTCACCTGGTAGTAGTCGGTGTAGTCCTGGTGGGTGGTGCCGTTGGCGGCGCCGCCCCAGCGTTTGATGTGGTCGTAGAAGCGGCCGTCGGGCAGGCTCGCGCTGCCCCGGAACATCAGGTGCTCGAAGAGGTGGGCCAGGCCCTCCTGCCCCGGGCGCTCCGAGCGGAAACCGACGCCGTAGTGCAGGGCGATCCCGGTGCGCAGCGCGCCGGGCACGTGCACGATCTGAAGACGAAGACCATTGCCGAGAGTACGGGTACGCATCGAACTGCCCTTTCTCAAGAGGGGTCGGAGGCCAGCCCGACCAGGAAGGCGACGAAGCCGGCGTAGTGGTCGAACCCGGCCTGGAACCAGTCGACGTACGAGGCGATGTCGTGGACGTGCAGGAGGATCCGGAGGACGGCGATCATCGGCCAGTCGGTGCCCAGGTCACGGCCGTACCCGTCGAGGAGGGCCTGGATCAGCCGCTGCCAGGAGGGGCCGTCGCCGCCCAGTTGCCAGCGCAGCTCGACCAGTTCGCCGATCACCCAGCCGACGTCCATCCGCCAGTCGCCGACGGCCAGGTCCTCGCCGGTGAGCAGGACGTCACCCTGCGCCGAGCCGACGATCATCGCGCCCAGCCCGGCGGCCCCGTGCACCAGGCCGGTCTGCCCGGCGGAGAGCCGCTCGTAGTGGTCGCGTACCAGCGCCCAGCCGGCCGGGCCCAGGCGGCGGCGGACCACCGCCTCGGCGTATGCCGGGTAGGCCTGCCGGTGGCGGCCGGACAGCCAGTCGCCGAGCCGGTCCAGCCCGGGCGGGCGTTCGCCGGCCAGCTCGGCCGGCGCCGGCACCGCGTGCACTGCCCGCAGAAGCCGGCCCAGGCTGCGCACCGGTTCCACCAGCTCGGGCACCGGACCGCGGGCCAGTAGCGCCTTGGCGACCGTCTCGCCACCGTCCACGTAGTAGACCCGGGCGTCGCCGCGGGGTCGGGCCAGCGCCAGCCGGGCGTCGCCGGGAACCCGGATCCGGGCCAGTGTGCGATGCAGACCGGGCGTCGGCGGCACGAACGGGCGAGGGGCCCGGGGGCCGGGCAGCCGGCGTCGCACGCCGATGCCGCCCGGTCCACGTACCTCGACGGTCCGCAGCAGTGCCGTGCCCCGTTCCCCGGCGTGCCGGGGGGAGGTGTCGATGCTCATGACGGCACCGTCCGGACCACCGGTGTGACCAGCCGCAGCCGGTGCTCGGCGAGATGCTCCAGCACCTCGGGCAGCGGCGGCGGGGCCCATGCCTCGGCTCGCCCGGTGGTCAGGCTGACTCCGGTCTGCGGCGCCACCAGCACGATGTTCTCCCTGGTGGAGAGCGTGCTCCAATGTGACCGGAAGGCGGCACTGAACATGCCGCCGGGCGGCAGCGCCGGCGCGATCACGATCGGCGCCGCAGTGCACTGGGCGGCCAGCAGTGCCGGCGAGTCGGCCAGGCCCAGGGCGAGCCGGGCGATGAAGTGCAGGGTGGCCGGGTAGACGACGAACGCCTCGGCCCACTCGCCCAGCTCCACGTGGCGGGCCCGGTGCTCGTCCGGCGGCCATTCGTCGATGAGCACCTCACCGTGGGTGCGCCCGGCCAGCGCGGCCCGGGTCACGAAGCGCTGGGCGCTGCGGGTCACCACGGTGGTCACCTGGAGCTCGGGGTATTGGGTCCGCAGCCACGACACCCAGAACGGCATGCCCGCGGCGGCGGCCGATCCGGTGACCACCAGCACCAGTCGCTGGATGTCCAGCACGGGCACCTGCGGTCCGGCGAGATCGGTCATGACGACACCTCCCTCAGTACCTTCTCCAACTCCTCCAAAGCGGGCTTCACACCGAACCGGGCGTACGTCGCGGTGGTGTTCAGGACGATCTCGTCGACTCCGGCGTCGGCGAACTCGCGCAGCCGGTCGGCGACCTGCCCGGAGGTCCCGGCGAGGAACGCCCCGCCCTTGAGGACCTGTTCGGCTGCGGTCCGCGGATCCGCGGTGTCGACGTGGATGCCACTGCGGCTGAGCATGTCCCGGTAGTGCGGGAGCGACAGGTGCCCGGAGTTGGCGGTCAGCACCGCGTCACGCGGGTCCGATCCGGGCCGGTCCAGGGCGATCGGCACGATCGCCACCACCCGTGGGGTGGGCCGCCCGGCCGACTCGGCGCCCTCCCGCAGCGCCGGGATCACGGTGTCCCTCAGGTACGACGCCGGCGTCAGCCAGGTGATCGCCACGTCGGCGGTCTCGCCGGCCACCCGTGCCATGCCCGGCCGGAGCACGCCCAGGCCGACCTCGACCGGCGGGCGGGGCACTCTGGTCAGCCGGGCCTTGCAGGTGAAGAACTCGCCGGGCGGCGGTGCCGGCTCACCGTCGAGCAGGCCCCGGACGATGGTGACGTACTCCCGGACGGCCCGGAGCTGGCTGCGGTACGGCGCACCGAGCAGCCCCTCCTGCAGGACCGTGGCCCCCGGCCCGAATCCGGCGACCACCGGGTGCCCCATCGTGACGGCCAGGGACTGGGCCTGTATCGCGGCGTCGTACGGGTGACGGAACGGCATGAGCGTCACGCCCAGCCCGACCGGCATCCGGAACCCGCTGGCGGCGAGGTGGGTGAAGGTGTGGTGCGGCTCGTGCAGGGTCGCCTGTCCCTGCCACAGCCGGTGGGCGGAACTCCACTGGGCGAAGGCGCCGAAGGGCAGCGCCTGCTCGGGGCGGGTGGGTGCGAACGGCATCAGGATGGAATAGGTGCTCATCGGAATCCTCCCGGGCTCACGCGTGGGCCAGCGCTTGCGCGTCGACCAGTTCGGTGTAGCGCTCGCAGCGGTTCAGCAGCTCCTGGTGGCTGCCCTGATCGGCGACCCGGCCGTTGTCCAGGACGATCACGTGGTCGGCCTCCCGCACGGTGGAGAGCCGGTGTGCGACGACCAGGACCGCACGGTCGGTGGCCAGCTCGTCGACGACCTCGCGGAGCCGGTGTTCGTTGACGCCGTCCAGGTGCGAGGTGGGCTCGTCCAGCAGGATCAGGCGGGAGCCGGAGAGCAGCGCCCGGGCCAGGGCGAGCCGCTGGCGCTGGCCGCCGGAGAGGTCGACCTCACCGCCGAGGACCGTGTCCAGGCCGTCCGGCAGGTGGCCGATCTCGTCGAGCAGTCCCACCCGGTCCAGGGCGGCCCGCAGCTCGGCGTCGTCGGCCGGGTGCTCCGAACCCAGCGTCAGGTTGGTACGGATGCTGTCCGGCAGCAGGGTCGCCGCCTGGTCCACATAGGCCATCTCGGACCGCAGCCGGTCGAGTCGCCAGCTGTGCACCGGCTCGCCGAAGACCGAGATCCGGCCCTGCTCGGCGGAGAGGAAACGGAGGATCAGGTTCAGCGCCGTGCTCTTGCCCGAGCCGGAGAGGCCGATGACCGCGGTGAGGCCACGGGCCGGTACGGCGAAGGAGACGTCACGCAGGACGGGTCGTGCGTCGTACCCCGCGGTGACCTGGTCGAACTCGACGGCGGAGGCGGAGGCGGGCCGGACCGGGCGCGGCGACGCCGGGACGATGACGTCGGCCAGGTCGTCGCGGTCCTCCCGGGGCAGGGCGAAGATCTCGTCGAACCGCTCCCGGGCGGCCAGGCCCATCTGCAGGCCGGTCACCCCGGACGCGGCCATCAGCAGCGGCGCGGCGAGCTGGAGGAGGTAGAGCAGGAAGGAGACGAAGGTGGCCAGGGTCAGGTGCCCGCTGAGCAGCCGGGCGCCACCGCCGATCACCACCGCCGCCAGCGCGATCTGCTGACCCAGGTTGATCACCGGGACCATCAGCGACTCCATCCGCGCGGCCTTGGTCTCCAGGTCACGCAGCCGGGCGGCGCTCTCGGCGAGCTGCTCCCCGACGATCGCCTCGGCGCGGTTCGCCTTGATCACGGTGATCGCCTCGATCACGCTGACGAACCGCTGCACGAAGCCGCCGACCTCGATCTGCACGTTCTGGTAGGTGCTGCGCAGCCGGCGCACCACGACCACCACGATCGTCGCCGCCACCGCGAACGCGGCGAGCGTGATCAGCAGCAGGACCCAGTCCAGCAGGCCCATGATGATCAGCGTGCCGAGCAGGGTGACCCCGGCCATCGGCAGCTGGATCGGACCGATGTCGATGAGGGCCTTCAGCCGGGCGGCGTCCATGGTGAGCCGTGCGGCGAGGTTGCCGCTGCCCTGACGGCGGATGTCGGCCATCCGCAGTCGCAGCGAGTGGTCCACGGTGCGGACCCGCAACCGGTAGATCAACTGCTGGCCCATCCGGCCCAGCAGAAAGGTGGCCAGGGCGCCGGCCGCGGCGGTGCCGAGTCCGGTCGCGATGAGCAGCCCGGTCAGCCCGAGCAGCGCCTCGTCCGACTGAATCGCCGCGACCAGCCGGCCGACCAGCATCGGTACGGCCAGTGACGAGCTGGTGGAGACGAGAACCAGAATCGCGATCAGCGCCACCTGGATCCCGCGGCCGCGGGTCAGTTCCCGGAGAATCTTGAGCCGTTCGGGCATGACGACGGTCCTTCCTGTGTGAGGGGTGTCAGTGCCGGGCCGCGCGAAGGGCCTGGCGAACCTTGATGACGCCGCCGTACTGGAGGAGCCCCCCGGTGTAGACCCGGCTGCCGATGGCGAGCAGGACCCCGACGGCGGCCACGGTCAGCGCCAGAGCGACGGCGACCTGCCAGAACGGCACGGAGCTGTAGGCCATGCGGACCGGCATGGCGGCCCAGGAGAGTCCCGGGATCATGGAGACCACGGCCAGAGCCGGAGAGGCCGGCGCCGTGATGGCGAGGATCGGGCCGATCGTCGTGGCCATCTGGATCATGCTGACCGGGCCGGTGACGTGGTTGACGTCCTCCTGGCGGGAGGCCAGCGAGCCGGCCACCGCGTAGAGGGTGACGAAGAGCAGGTAGCCGGGGATGAACCAGAGCAGCACGTTGAGCGCGGTGCCGAGGATCTCGGCGGGCGCGGTGAACAACCCGGCGACGGTCGCGCCGACCAGGGCGAGGCCGAGCATCACCGAGATCTGCACCAGGGCCGCCACGCCCAGCCCGAGGATCTTGCCGATCAGCAGCTGACGAGGGGTGACCTTGGCCAGCAGCAGCTCGACGATCCGGCTCGACTTCTCCTCGGCGACACCCTGGGCGATGCCGAGGCCGGCCATGAACATGAGCAGGACCAGGGCGATCACCGCCACGCCGGCGGTGATGGTGCGTTGCTGCACCCGCGCGGCGTCGGCGTCCAGGGCGGTCACCCGCATCGCCGGCAGGGCGATGTCGGCGGGTGCGGCGTTCAGCGCGCGGAGACGTTCCTGATAGGTGACGGTACGGAAGGTGTCGGCGAGGGTACGGCCGAGGTCGTCGGGCAGTTTGCGCAGCACCACGATCTCGTCGCCGATGATCGCCACGTCCGCCTTCTGCTCGCGGACGGCCGTGCGGACAGCCTCGGCGTCGGGCAGCTCGGTCACCGGCAGTTGTGCCCGCAGCGCCTCGGTGAGCGCGCCCTGACCGGCCAGTACCGCCACGGTCGGCTGCTCGGTGTCCCGGTCGAGCAGGGTGGTGAGGCCCAGGCTGATCGCGGCCAGCATGACGGTCGCCAGCAGCGAGGACCAGAAGTTCTTGTTGCGCAGCTGCTGGGAGATCTCCCGGCCGGCCACCGCGCGGATCAGCGCGAGCGTCCGGGCGCGCGGCGGCGTCGTAGTGGTCGAAGGGGAGGTCGTCACGTGGACCGATTCGGTACGGACGTCGACGCTCATGCGGTCACCGCCTCGCGGAAGATGTCGGACAGGGAGGGGTTGCGCCAGCCGAAGTGCTCGATCCGGCCCAGCCGGCGGACCGCGTCCAGGACGTCGTCCGGATCGGTGCCGGCGGTCAGCTCGAACGAGACGAGGCCGTCGTGGTCGTCGACGCGTCGGACCCCCGGCACGTTCTCCGGCCAGCCCGCCTCGGCGCCCTGCAGGGAGATCTGCAGCAGCCGCCCGGCGACCTTGGCGCGCAGCTCGCCGACGGTGCCCTCGGCCACGATCCGGCCGCCGCGGATGATGCCGATCCGGTCGCAGAGCCGGTCGACCAGATCCAGCTGGTGGCTCGAGAAGAGCACCGGGATGCCTTTGCGGGCCTGCTCCAGGAGCACGTCCGCCATCGCGTCGACGGCCACCGGGTCCAACCCGGAGAAGGGCTCGTCGAGCACCAGCACCCGCGGCTCGGCCATCAGCGCGGCGATCAGCTGGACCTTCTGCTGGTTGCCCAGCGACAGTTTCTCCAGCGGGTCCTTCGGAGACATCACCACGCCGAGCCGCTCGATCCACTCGGCGGCCCGCCGAGACGCCTCGTCCGGGCGTACGCCACTCAGCTTCGCCAGGTAGACGAGCTGGTCGACGGGACGCATCTTGGCGTACAGCCCACGTTCCTCGGGCATGTAGCCGATCTGGGCCCGCAGTTCGGCGTCGATCGGCCGGCCGTCGATGGTGACCGAGCCACCGTCGGCGGGGTGCACCCCCAGGGCGATGCGCATCGCGGTCGTCTTGCCGGCGCCGTTCGCCCCGCAGAATCCGTAGAGCTCTCCGGGACGTACCGTGAGGCTGAGCTCGTTGAGCACCCGCTTGGGGCCGAAGCTCTTGACCACTCGATCGAAGTTCAGCATGGTGTGGCTCCTCAGGCGAGAGTGAACTCGAGCAGCGAGCGCACCTGGGTCACCGGTCCACGCCAGCTGACGCGCAGCCCGGCCGCCTCACCGAGACGCTCGAGCTGTTCGACGCTGCGGACCGGGGCGGGCATGGTCGCCCGGAGGTAGAGCTCGAAGCCGGCGGTCTCGAGGCTGCCCGTCACGCCGACCGGCAGGTTGACCTCGGCGAGCAGCACCTTGCCGCCGGGGCCGGCCGCCTGGCCGCAGTTGCGGAGGATCGTGATGGCCTGCTCGTCGTCCCAGTCGGCCAGGATTGCGGAGAGCAGGTACACGTCGGTGCCGGTGGGCAGCGGCTCGAAGAAGCTGCCGACCACGGCCTCGGCCCGGTGGGCCAGCCCGGCGTCGGCGATGGCGCGGCCACCGACCTCGGCGACGTTCTTGAGGTCGAGCAGACGGCCGGTCAGGTGCGGGTGGCTGCGGAGCAGCTCGATGAGCAGCGCTCCACCGTGGCCGCCGACGTCGGTGACGCTGCGCACGGCGGACCAGTCGTAGCCCTCGACGATGATGCTCGCGTCCCAGCCGATCGGGTTGCGGGCGTTGAGCTCCAGAGCCTCGATGAACTCGGGGTTGTGGTTGATGTCCTGCCAGTAGCCGGCGCCGAAGACGGCGGCGTGGCTGGGCTGGCCGGTACGCACCGTGTGCAGGACGTTGACCAGGGCCAGGTCCTGCCGGCCGAACAGGCCGTCCATCCTGAGCAGACCACGGATCCCGGACGGGTCGGTGTCGAGCAGCGGCTCGCCGAGCGGCGCGAGAGTGTAGGTGCCGTCCTCGGCCCGGTTCAGGATCTCCAGCCCTGCCAGCCGGCGCAGCAGCATGTCGAGCAGCTCGGGGATCGTGCCGGTCACTTCGGCCAGCGCGTCCGTACGGTCGACTCCCGCGGCGATGTGATCCGCCAACCGCAGGGTGGCGGCGGCCCGGATGATCGACGGGGTCAGCAGGTCGGTCAACGCCCGGAGGCGTTCATGGTGGGTGAGCGTGGTGGTCGACATCTCTTCCGTCCTTGGGTTCGGGCGGGGTGCGGCCCGAGTGGGGCCGCACCCCGTGCCTGATGCTGCGTCAGCAGCCTTCCGCGATGGTCTTGCCGGAGAACTGGCTGACCATCCAGCTGGCGGTGGCGGCGGCGGCGCACGGAGCGGTCGTCGCGGGGGCCTCCGCGGCAGCTGCCACGTTCAGCTCGTCGGTCTCGCTGTAGACGAGGTAGCCCTCGATCAGCTCGCTGAGGTTCTCGGACTTCTCCATGGGTCTCCTTCTCTCGTTCTCGACTGGTGGGGGGTTCGTCAGCAGACGAACTCGTAGGTGGCGCCCGAGACGGCGCTCGCGCCGGCCGCGCACCAGGTGGAGCTGGCCGCGGAGGCGGCGCAGACCGGGGAGGTGGCGGGCGCGTCCGACGCCGCCGACAGGTTGAGCTCGTTCGCCTCGGCGTAGGTCTCGTACTGCGCGACGAGGTCGACGATCTCGGTGTTCTCGATGTGGTTCGACATGGTGGATTCCCTTCGGTGATGGATCGGCAGCTCCCGTTGAGCTGACGGCGGAGGGTGCGTGTACTCGCCCTCGGCACTCAGCTCACCGGCCGGGCCGGGCCGGGTGGTGGCGGCGGCGGACCGCCGCCCCACCCGGGGCCCGTGCCTCAGCAGCCCTCCGAGATGGTCTTGCCGGAGAACTGGCTGACGATCCAGCTCACGCCGGCCGCGCCGCAGGGGGCGCTGGTGGCGGGGGCGTCGGCCGCGGCCGAGACGGCCAGCTCCTCGGCGCCGGTGGTGTAGGCCTCGTAGTTGGCGACGAGCTCCATGACGGTCTCGATCTGCTCCATGGGGTTACCTCTTTCTGTGATGGGTGTTGCTGGATGGACTGATGGATTGATGGATGGGGTGGGAAGTTCGTCAGCAGACGAACTCGTAGGTGGCGCCCGAGACGGCGCTCGCGCCGGCCGCGCACCAGGTGGAGCTGGCCGCCGAGGCGGCGCAGACCGGGGAGGTGGCGGGCGCGTCCGACGCCGCCGACAGGTTGAGCTCGTTCGCCTCGGCGTAGGTCTCGTACTGCGCGACCAGGTCGACGATCTCGGTGTTCTTGTCCATGGAGGACTCCTTTCATAGTGGTTTGAGCGGAAAACAGGGGATGCGTACACTCGTCCCCTGCGCTCTGCTCAAACCGGGTTTCGGCTCAGTCCGGGAATGGACTGGAGCTCGTGTTACGGGCCGGCCGGACCGGGTCGATCCCGGCCTCGGCGAAGGCCTCCGACAGCGCCTCGGAGAACGAGTCGCCCTCGGCGAGCAGCGCGGTGGCCAGCGCGGTGGCCCGGTGCTGCCCGAAACTCAGGCCCTTCATGGCGGACCGGGCATCGTCCGGTTCCCACGCGACCGCCACCCCGGGCCCCAGCGGCTCGGTGAAGACGGACGTCGCCTCGCCCAGGCCGGGCTGGTCCCGGACCGCTTCCGCGACCAGGTGGGCGGCCGGCCACCAGGGCCGGTCCAGATAGACCACCAGCGCGTCACGGCGGGGATAGAGCAGACGAGAGGACAAGATCTTGGCGCGGTACGGCACGCCGCCGTCCTCCAGCACACCGAGCACCCGGCCGAAGACCTCGGCGGCCGGCTCCCAGGCGGTGAGGTGCACGTAGACGCGCAGCATCTCGGACCGGCCCGGCTGCGGCGTGGACCCGTCGACCAGGAAGAACCCGGGGGAGAGCGCGGGACGCATGGCCGGCACGGTCAGGTCGACGAAGGGACCCGCATCGGTGTCCGGCACCGCGGTCTCGGGCACCCAGACCCGTACGCCGTCCCGCTCGACCAGCACCATCTCCCGGCCGTTGTTCGCGGTGCGCCGGGCGCCGTGGTACCTGGCCCGCACGGTCGTGCCCCGATGCGGCATCGCCGCGGCGAACCGGCTCTCGAGCTCGTCGTCCCGTAGGCGGAAGGGCAGCTTGTTCTTCTCCACGTGCTGACCGGCGTGCAGCACGTCATAGATCGCCTCGGCCAGCAGTCGCCGCAGCTCGCGGGGGCTCTCCGACTCGACGGTGCGGTCGCCGACCGTCGCGGACGTACGGTCCGGCGCGACGGTCACCGAGTCCAGCGCCAGGTTGAGGGCGGAGGGGATCCGCCAGGTCGTCACAGTCATCAGGAGTCTCCGAGTCCGAGGGTGTCGATGAACTTCTCCGGCTGGAGCAGCACGCCCCGGCCGATGCCGGCGGCGGCGCGCTCGATCCCGGAGAGGCGGGAGGACCGGGAGGCGCCGGCCATGAGCCGGTCCAGCAGATGCCAGCCCGCGAAGGCGGCGGCCCGTGCGGCGAACCGGTCGTCGACCGTCGGCCGTGCGGTCCGGTAGCCGCGCCAGAAGTCGCGGACCAGCGGCATCAGGCGCTGCATCTTCGCCACGCCGCGACTGATCACCATCTCGTGGGTGAGTTCCAGGTCGACGAAGACGGTGTCGCCGCGGGTGGTCACGATGTCGAGCACCGAGCGATAGAGCCACTCGCCGGCGAAGGAGCCCACATCACGGGCTCCGTCGGCGAGCCGGAACTCCTCCCAGTCGGTCAGGTAGACCGTGTCGCCGGTGATCAGCAGCTGGTCGACCCGCAGGTCACAGTGCGTGGGCACCAGCGGCGCCTCGGCCTCCCACTCGCGCAGCCGGGCCACGGCGGCACGCAGGTCGGCGTCCTGCTGCATCAGGCGCCAGCCCTGCAGCTCACCGAAGCTCAGCGAATCGAAGGTGGCCGGCGACAGACCGTGCAGGGCCTCCAGCGGCGGCTGGTAGGGCAGTGACCTGTCCCAGTCGGCACCGGCCGGCGGGACAGCGGTGTGCAGCTGCCCGACCGCCTCGCCGATCGTGGTGGCCAGGTCGGCGCCGAAGGTCTCGTCGACCATCAGCTCGGCGCCGTTGCGGGCGCCGTCGACCAGCTCGAACACCACCAGGGCGGCGTCCCGGTCGTACCCCAGGAAGTCCGGGCCGCGCAGCGCCTCGGCCGGCAGGTCCCTCGCCCAGAGGTGGAAGGCGAGCAGACGCTTCATCCGCCGCTCCACCTCGGCCGGGTCCGTACCGACGAGCCGCTTCACGAACACCGAGCGGCCACCGGTGGTCCGGCCGGCCCAGGTGTCGTTGCGGCCGACCGGTGCGGCCAGCGAGTCACGGTCGAAGGCGCCGAGGCCGAGCCGTCCGAGCAGAGCCTCGACGGCCGGGTGCCGATCCAGATCGACCGGCGTGTATCGAGGCCGCTCCACCTTCTTCTCCGGCAGCAGCGCGGTGTTCGATCCCACTGTTACCCCTTCCGTACGTTGCGAGTGCTTCATCGGGTGGTCCTCGACGACCCGCCGTTGTGGCGGCGCTTCGTCATGTCCAACTTTCTACGGGGCCCGCGGCACCCGATGAAACCCCTTATTCAAACCTTTGAAGCAGCGCCTGAACGGTATTGCAAAACCGCGCCGACTTCTTATCATCGGGCGCCCGTTCCGGGATTGATTCCACATATTCGATATCGACCTGGCAATGGCGTACGTCCATGCCATTTATATGCGGCAGCGCAACGACCAGCATGATCCCGGCTTCAGGTCGCGGAGAGGGTGGTTCTACCAGGGTGCATTCAAGTCTTTTATGCACGCTTGGTAAACGTCCCTGTCAGTGGGTAGAAATGTTCTCACCTGAACTCACGCGACCGACCCCACATGCCGGTCCCGGGCACACACGAAAGGAGGCGCACCGATGCGATCGCACATCGCGCTCATGTCTGTTCCGCTGCACGCCCACATCACTCCGGTGCTGGGCGTCGCCGCCGAGCTCGTCGCCCGCGGCCACCGGGTCACGTTCGCCTCCGGCGGGGCCTTCGCCTCACTGATCGCCGAGACCGGCGCCACCCCGGTGACGTATCTGTCGACCTTCCCGGCCGACGGCGCACCCGGCGAAGGCTGGCTGGCCCCGGCCGTCGACGGCCGGCAGACCGCCCGGCGGTTCGGCCGCGAGCGCGACGCCGCCTTCCCACAGATCGTCGCGGCGTACGGCGCCGACCGGCCGGACCTGATCGTCCACGACACGGCCACGGCGTTCGCGCCACCGCTCGCCGACCTCTGGGGGGTGCCGCGGGTGCGGTTCTCACCGGCCCAGGTCTTCCTGTCGGCCGAGGACGACCCGCTCGTGCCCTCGGTGGTCGCCCTTCCGCGTTCCCTGCAGGTCAACGTGGATCAGGTGGGGCCGGAGCACCACTTCGTGGGGCCGGTGCCGTGGCATCGGCGGGCCGGCACGACATGGACCGCCCCGAACAGCCGGCGGGTGGCGCTGGTGTCCCTCGGAACCACCCACCACGGCCGCACCGACGTTCCGGCCCGCTGCGCCGAAGGACTGGCGGCCGCCGGCTGGCACGTCGTGATCGTCACCGACGGCCCGCTCGACCTCGGCGAACCGGCCGGCAGCGTGGAGGTGCACCATGGCGTGGCACCGGCCCCGGTGCTGGAGAAGGCCGAGGTCGTCGTGACCGCGGGCGGTGCCGGAGACGCGCTGGACGGGCTGGCGCACGGCGTGCCGCTGGTGGTCGTGCCGCAGGGTGTCGAGCAGTTCCTGACCGCGGCCCGGATCCAGGCGCTCGGGGTGGGCCGGACGATCACCCCGGAGCGGTTCTCCGCGGCGGCGGTCCGGGCGGCGGCCGAAGAGCTCACCGGCGATGCCGCGACCCGTACCGCCCTGGACACCATGCGCGCCGAGATCCTCCTGTCCGGTGGTGCGCCCGCCGCGGCCGACGTCATCGAGAAACAGCTCGCACGCGGTGACACGGCGTGAATGCCGACGTCATCTTCATGACACCGTTGTCATCACTTCGGTGACTCCCCGAACCGCCACCTGGACGGACGCCTTCCCACGGGGCTGTCCGTCCAGGTGGCCCACAACGGCCCGGTACGCAGGTATCCCCGAACGAAGTCAGCCGGGAGTATCGTGCAGAATCGGCCGATCACGACATCAGATCAGCGACTGGAATTGCAGGTAGTCCACATGGCCACGCAGATTGTGCAGCCCGAGTTCGGGCGCCGTTTGCGGCGTCTGCGCATCGAGCGTGGAATGTCGCAGCGCGATCTTGCCGTAGGCGTGGTCAATCAGTCCTACATCTCGCTGCTGGAGAAAGGCTCCCGCGTTCCGACGCTGGACGTCGTCAACCATTTGTCCGAGGTCCTCGGAGTTCCGGTGGACGAGCTCGCCGGTGTCGAGACCGGCTTCGCGCCACCGCCCGCGGCACCCGGGGTGTCCGGCACCGAGCTGGCCCGGGAGTTGATCGTCAGCAGCGCCGTCGACCAGGGCGACCTGTCCCGGGCCGAGCAGGTGCTGACCGGCGCGCTCCAGGAGGCCCGGCGCGACGGTCAGCCGGCCGCGATGCTCAGCCACGGGCTGGCCCTGGAACGGATCATGGACCAGCGCAACGACCGCAGCGGGCGGTACGAACTGCTCAACGAACTCGTCACGGTGGCCGAGCGGGCCGGGGTGCCGGAGGCGCTGGTGCGTACCCGGATCGCGCTTGCCGCGGCGGCCCGCGACGTGGGCCGGCTCACCGAGGCGTTCACCCACATCGAGCAGGCCCAGGCGGAGATCGCCGAGACCGCCTTCGTCGGCGGCAGTGAACACGTCCGCCTGCACGCCGTACACATCTCGATCCTCAGTGACGCCGGCGGCGGCGCCGAGGTCACCCGCATCGTCGACCGGATGGTGGCGATGGCGGCCGACGTGAAGAGCCTGACCATCTCCGGCCGGGCGCACTGGGTGGCCAGCATCGCGATGGCCCGCATCGGCGAGGTCGAACGGTCGCTGGAGCACCTGCGGTCGGCCCGGGAGATGCTGGCACACCCGACCACCTCCCTGCGGGACTGGGCCCGGTTCTCCATCGCGGCGGTCTCCGCGCTGATGGACGCGGACGTGGAGCTGAGCGAGATCACCTCCCGGATGGAGGCCGCCCGGGCGGCGATGGCCGCCGCCGAGACCGCGGCGACACCGTCGGCCGCGGCGAGCCTGGAGGTGCGGTACGCGGTGGCGGTCGGCGAACCGGAACGGGCGCTGGAGATCGCCGCCACCGTCGACGAGACCGACCTCTCCGGTATCGAACAGGTGCGCTTCGTGCTCGCCGTGGGGCGTGCCCAGCGGCGCTGCGGCCGGACCGCGGAGGCGGCCGCGTCGTTGCGCCGGGCGGCCCAGTTGGCCGAGGCCGCAGCCGCGTACCGGCGGGCCAGCCAGATCTGGCGCGAGGTCACCGAACTCGGCTGACCACCACCGGCGGCCGACCCTCTGCCGAGGGCTCACACCCTCCTCGGTTCACCTCCTCGGTTCACGAAAGAAAACGGCCTCCGCGCGGTGTGCGCGGAGGCCGTTCGGGTAGGAAGGTCGCGGCTCCCTCGCTGCCGCGGCCGACCGGAGGTGTTCCGGTGCGGGCGTCCGGTCGTTACCAGGGCCAGTCGTTGGTGATCGGCTGCTTCGGGTCGGTGGGGACGCCGGGGCCGTCGGTCGGGAGGATGACGGGCGGCGGGGTGGTTCCGGTGGCCGACGCGGTCACGTGCGGGGCGGCGAGCTGCGCGCCGGTGAGGGCGATCGCGGCGGCGGCGAGGATGGTCGGCATCACCAGGTGGCGCGGGTTCTTCGTCATGGCTCAATGTCTACCGGTCCGGACGATGCCGGGTGGTTCCTGTATCGAAATCTTTGCGGATGACCCGGTACGGGGTGGCGGACCCGGGTGGGGTTCATCGTAAGATCGCCCGCCCCGCGGAACCCGGGCGAGTGTTTCGAAGGTTTCAATACAGCATTGAGAGCTGGTAACCGCGTTGTTGCAATTGTCCCGGCAGCGACCCGGGCATCGAAAGTCGTCCTACGCCTAATGCCTCGATCAGGGGCGAGCTGCCGCAATTGCCGGATCGGTATCGGAGGTTGGTCATGTCCCTTTCCCGCCATTTCCGCCGTGTCCTGACCGCCGCGGTGGTGATGACTGCAACGGCGGTCACCACAGCCGCGCCGGCGTTCGCGGCGTCCGTCATCCCGTCGAGCTGGACGGCGTCGTACGCCGGCGCCCAGGCCGGCGGCACTACCAGCTATGTGCAGGACCCGTTCGGGGTCACTCGGACCGTGACCGTGAAGGGAGTCATCAAGACCGGCTCGGCGACGGGGTGCTTCCAGGCCGTGATCGATGCCCAGGGAACGTCCTGGCGGTCGCCGACGACGTGTTCCGGCGAGACGGCGCAGTCCTTCCTCACCACGTTCAAGGCCGTGGCGATCGGTCAGGCGCCGTCCGTGCGCCTGTGCTCGGCTTCGGGTACGTCTGCCTGCGGCGCCGCGGTGCCTCTGTGGTGACTCGTACCTGATCCCTCCCCCCGTCGACCGGGCCCAGTCATGAAATATGACTGGGCCCGGTCGTTGTATGACGGGCCCGAGCTTGTCGAGAGATTGCTGTGAGTGTGCTGAGAACGCCCTCTTGCAGGGAGAATGCTCTAAACATCGACTGATGACAGTGATTGACGATCCGGCGTCGAGATATTACGCTCATGACTGCCTAGCGATGACACAAGTCAACTGATCGGGATCGAACGTACGGGGGTCGAAATGAACGAGCGTGAACTCCTCGCCTTCGTGGCGGTCGCGGAGCACGGCCGGATGGATCTCGCTGCCAAAGCGCTGGGCTACTCGCAGCCCGCGGTCAGCTACCAGATCAAATGCCTGGAGATGACTCTCGGCGCCAAGCTGTTCGTCCGGACCTCGTCGGGTGTGACCCTCAGCCGCACCGGCGCGCTCATGCTGCCCTCGGCGCAGGCGGTGCTGACCCTCATGCGCGGCATCAAGGCGACGACCGGAGACCTGGCACTGGTCGCCTGAGACTCACAGCGAAGCCCCCGGGAGTCTTCTCCCGGGGGCTTCGTCGTGCCGGTCAGGCGGCGAGCAGCGGCCGCACCACGAAGTAGAACAGGACCGGCTTCGTCGTGTGGGTCAGGCGGCGAACAGTGGCCGCACCACGAAGTAGAACAGGACCGGCTTCGTCGTGTGGGTCAGGCGGCGAACAGTGGCCGCACCACGAAGTAGAAGAGGCAGGCGAAGAACGCGGCGGCGGGGAACGTGGTGATCCAGGCGATCACGATGTTGCCGGCCACGTTCCAGCGGACCGCGCTGAGCCGCTTGGTCGCGCCCACGCCCATGATCGCCGAGGTGATGGTGTGCGTCGTGGAGATCGGCGCGTGCAGCACCAGGGCGTTGAAGTAGAGCACCGAGCTGGCCACGGTCTCGGCCGCGAAGCCCTCGGCCGGCCCCAGGTCGATGATCTTGCGGCCCAGGGTGCGGATGATCCGCCAGCCGCCCGCGTAGGTGCCGGCCGCCAGCACGCTCGCCGAGGTCCAGTAGACCCACTCCGGGATGTGCGACGAATCCGACTGGAAACCGCCGGTGTACAGCGCCAGGACCACGATGCCCATCGTCTTCGCCGCGTCCTGCATGCCGTGCCCGACCGACATCGCCGCCGCCGAGACGGTCTGCGCCCAGCGGAACCCGCGGTTGAGCCGGCCCGGGTGCCCGCGCCGGAAGGCCCACATGATCCCGACCATGACGACGAAGCCGAGGGCCAGGCCCACCAGCGGCGACACCACCATCGGGATCAGCACCTTGTTGATGATGTTGTCCCACTGGACGACACCCACGGTCGCGAAGAGCGTGGCCCCGACCAGGCCACCGAAGAGCGCGTGCGACGAACTGGACGGCAACCCGAAATACCAGGTGATCAGGTTCCACGTGATGGCGCCGAGCACGCCGGCGAAGACGATGCCCAGGCTGGGGATCCCGAGGGGCAGGTCGACCAGCCCGTCACCGACCGTCTTGGCCACCTCGGTGCCCAGGTGCGCACCGATGAAGTTGCCGACCGCGGCCATGGCCAGGGCCACCCGCGGGGTGAGGGCACGGGTGCTGACGCTGGTGGCGATCGCGTTGGCGGCGTCGTGGAAGCCGTTCGTGTAGTCGAACGCCATCGCCGCGAGGATCACCGCCGCGACGGCGATGAATTCGGCATCCACGCTCTAGGACTCCTTGACCGCGATGGTCTCGATGGTGTTCGCCACGTGCTCGAAGGCGTCGCAGGCGGCCTCCAGCTCGTCGACGACCTCCTTCATCTTCAGCACGGTCAGCGCGTCGTACTCCCCGGAGAAGAGACGGACCAGCAGCATCCGGTACGCGCGGTCGCCGTCGTTCTCCAGGCGGTTGATCTCGATCCAGTACTCCTCCATGCCCTTCAGCGAGCGCAGTCGCGGCATCGCCTCGGCGGTCACCTTGGCCTGCGTGTCCAGCACGGTGACCAGCTCGTGCATCTCCCGCGGCAGCGAGGGCAGATCGGTCAGGCCGTAGAGGTAGAGCAGGTTGCCGGCCGCCTCCAGGTGGTCCATCACATCGTCCAGCTGGGAGCCGAGCGAGTAGATGTCCTCCCGGTCGAACGGGGTGATGAAGGTGGAGTTGATCTTCTTGTACAGCTCATGGGTGATGGAGTCGCTGTCGTGCTCCACATCGCTCAGCCGGTCGGCGACCGACTGGACGTCCACTCCGGGCAGCGCCAGCTCGTTGAGCAGCTCGGTGCCTTTGACCAGGTTCTGGGCCGCCCTGGTGAACAGTTCGTAGAAGGCCCCCTCGACGGGGCGGAATGAGAACTTCACGGCGCGGACCTCGATCGACGGGCTTTATGAATGGATCTCGAAGGCATGCTATCGGTCCACGCGGGTTCACCCTTCGCGACGGCCCTTAAACCGCCTCGTGACGATTTGTTGTACGGGGTGCGTTCGGACGCGGCGCGGAACGGCGAACCGCCCTGGCCGGAAGGTGCGGCAGCGGAGTGCCGGCGGCGACCGGATTGCGGCGCAGGTGCCGGGCCAGTCCGGTCAGGTCGGTGTCGGCGATCACATCCACACCGGCCGCTCCCAGCTCGGTCCAGATCGCGGCGCGTGCCCTGCGGGAGCCGTCGTGCAGGCCGGAGAACCGGACCGTACGGCCGTCGGCGTGCCCGGCCCGGACCAGGGCGTGCAGCTGGTGGCGTTCCTCGGCGGTGATCGGCTCGCGACCGTCCCAGCCGAACCGCCGCGACCACGGCTCGCTGACCATCGGGACCAGTGACGGCGGGGCGGAGCGGGAGCCCAGGTCGTCGAAGGTGCCGTCGGCGAACGCGTACCGCTCGGCCTGCGCGGCGAGCAGCTCCCGGACGTCGATCACGCCGGTCACCGTGACGGTCACCGCGCCGGGGGCGAGCACCCCGTCGCGGCATCGGCTGAGTAGGGCGGAGTGGTCCTGCAGCTGCCGGTCCAGCACCCGGTAGGCGTGCAGCAGGGCCCTCGGGTCGCGGCTCGTCCCACCGAATTCGACCACCAGCCGGAACGGTGCCCGCTGGTCGGGCCAGAGCCGGCCGCCGGCGGCCCGGGCCCGGGTGAAGAGCGGGGCCAGGATCAGGCGGCGCAGAGTACGGCCGGGTTGCGGCCCGCCCGGGCCGAGGAACAGCTCGCCGTGCGGCCCCGGCGCCACCCGGACCGTCATGCCGGCCAGCCCGAGCCGCAGCACGCCCGGCAGTGGGTCGGTGGCGTCCGGGCCGATCAGCGCGTGCCCGGCCGGAAGGAACGGGCGGGGTCGGCGCATGATCGCGACCGAGACCGCACCGCCGGCTCCGGCCAGCCCGGCCAGTCCCCCCGCGATAGTCGCCATGTCCTGCACCGAGCACCGTCCGATTCGTACTTTATGGGTATTTCATACTGTGGCACAGCCGATACCCGTAGACGGGGAATGTCGCGCAGAATTCGTGTCATGCCGTCACCCTCCGCGGTCGAGTTCGAGGCCCAGCGCTCCTACCTCATGGCCGTCGCCTATCGCATGCTCGGCAGTCGTGCCGAGGCCGAGGACGCGGTCCAGGAGGCCTGGCTGCGCTACGCGCATCAGACCGAGGAGATCCGGGACACGCGGGGGTGGCTCACCACGGTCACCGCACGGATCTGCCTGGACCAGCTCAACTCCGCCCGGGTACGGCGTACCGCGTACCCCGGGGAGTGGCTGCCCGCCTTCGTGATCGAGCCGGACGCCGATCCGGCCCACCGCGCCGAGCTGTCCGACCAGGTCAGCGTCGCCCTGCTCGTGGTACTCGAACGGCTGACCCCCGAGCAACGGGTGGCGTTCGTTCTGCACGACGCGTTCGCGGTGCCGTTCGACGAGGTGGCCGCGGTGCTCGACAGCACACCCGCGGCCGCCCGGCAGCACGCCTCCCGGGCCCGTAAGGCGGTCGCCGACGGCGGGATCCGGCACACCGCCGGGCTCGCCGAACAGAAACGGGTGCTCAGTGCGTTCCTCGCCGCGGCACAGACCGGCGACATGCGTACCCTCGCGGCCGTGCTCGCACCCGATGTCGTCGCCATCGGCGACGGCGGCGGAGTCGTCCGCACCGCCCTGCGCCCGATCCTCGGCGCCGACAAGGTCGCCCGGTTCTTCTCCGGGCTGCTCAACTACCGTCTCGCCGACATCACCGATATCAAGGTCGAACCGGTCACCGTCAACGGCTCCGCCGCGATGCTGCTCCAGGGCACCCGCCCGGACGGCAGCCGGCTCGTCGTGGTCACCGCCGTCGCCGTCGACGAGGGGCGGATCACCGGCATCTTCAACCAGCAGAACCCGGAGAAGCTCAGGTTCGCCGACGACCCGGCCTGAGATCAGCCGGCCGCACCGTCGCTCACTCCGCGGGGGTCACTTCGAGGAGATGCTTGCGGTAGTGCGAGGCGAACGGCTCGGTGCCGTCGCCGAGCGCCGTCATCAGCTGACGGGAGGCCGCGAACGCGTGCTCGACCAGATCGTCCGGGTAGCCGAACTCCACCCGGTGTTCGGCGAACTCGTCCTCGTCCCGCAGCTCTACCAGACCCGTCTCGCGGCGCCGCACCGCGTCCAGGTCGAGGTCGATGATGTGAACCGTGTCACCCTCCCAGCGGGCCGGGGTGGTGATGTCGCAATACACCTCACTGGTCCGCGGGGGTGGGTTGAACATCCCGGTCCACCAGGCGTGATGCGGAATGAGCAGGACGAACGGGATCTGCTCGACGGACGGGCGGCCGTGGTAGACAGACGCTGTACCCCGGGTCACACCGACCCAGACACCGAGGTCGTCCTCGGCCAGACGGCGGGCCGGGTAATCACGATGCGCCGAACCGTCGTACTTCGTGTAGATGACCCGGACCATCTCGCTCGGCATGGCTTGCACCCTAGCGGTGACCCGGATATGTCGGTGGTGGCGGGTACGGTTCCTGCGTGCCCGCAGCCAGTAGAAAAAAGGCAACCGCCGAGCAGATCCTCGCCGCCGCCGTGGGAGCGGTTCCCGGCGGTTCCGCCCGTCCCGGCCAGCAGGCGATGGTCGAGGCCATCGACAAGGCCGTGAAGAACAAGGAGCACCTGCTCGTCCAAGCGGGCACCGGCACCGGCAAGAGTCTCGGCTACCTGACACCGGCCCTTCTCGTCGACGGCCCGGTGGTCGTCTCCACCGCCACCCTCGCCCTCCAGAACCAGCTCGTCGAGCACGATCTGCCCCGGCTCGCCGAGGCGGTCCAGCCGGTGCTCGGGCGCAAACCCACGTTCGCCGTCCTTAAGGGCCGGCACCACTACCTCTGCGCGGCGAAACTCGAGCACGCCGACGAGGAGGGCCCCACCGACACCCTCTTCGACGCCGAGCCCGCCGCACCCAAGGCCGGGCAGTGGCTCGGCGAGGGCGCCCGGCTCGGCAAACAGATCCTGCGCATCCGGAAGTGGTCGGAGAAGACACAGACCGGCGACCGCGACGAGCTCGACCCCGGCGTCGAGGACCTCGCCTGGCGCCAGGTGTCCATGCCGGCGCGCGACTGCGTCGGGGCGGGCCGATGCCCGTACGGGGCGGAGTGCTTCGCCGAGGCCTCCCGCGCCCGTGCCCGCGAGGCCGACATCGTCGTCACCAACCACAGCCTGCTCGCCGTCGACATGATCGCCGACCGGCAGATCGTCCCGCCGCACAAGCTCCTCATCGTCGACGAGGCACACGAGCTGGCCGACCGGGTCTCCTCGGCGGCGCAGGCCGAGATCACCCCCGAGGTGGTCGAGCGGGCCGGCCGCCGCTCCCGCACGATGATCACCCCGGCCGCCGCCGAGTCGCTGGCCGAGGCCGCCGACGCGCTCACCGTCTGTCTCGCCGACCTGCCCGCCGGGCGGCTCACCGACGGCCTCCCCGAGCGTCTGCGCCTGGCCGTCTCGATGATCGAGTCGGCCACCCGGGCCGGCCTCACCGCGATCGGCGAGATCAAGTCCGACGACCCCGACCCGGTCGGCAAACAGCAGGCCAAAGCGGTCCTCGACGAGCTGTCCACGACCTCGCAGCGGCTCCTCGAGGAGAACTCCTACGACGTCGCCTGGGTGGAGAAATCCGACCTCGGCAGTGGGCGGCGCGCGCTGGTCGTGGCGCCGCTCTCGGTCGCCGGCACACTCTCGGACAAGCTGTATGCCGACCGGACCGTGGTGGTCACCTCGGCGACGCTGACCCTCGGCGGCCGGTTCGACACGGTGGCGCGGTCGCTCGGCCTGCCGGTCTCGGCGCCCGGCCCCTCGCCGGCTGCCCCCGCCTCGTCCGGTCCGCCGGCCTCGTCCACCTCGTCCACCTCCTCCGGGGACGGGTGGACCTCGCTCGACGTCGGTTCGCCGTTCGACTATCCCAAGCAGGGCATTCTGTACGTTGCGGCGCACCTGCCGCGGCCGGCTGCCTCCGGTCTGCCCGACGCGGCCGGGGCCGAGCTGCTCCGGCTGGTGGAGGCGCTCGGGGGGCGTACCCTCGGGCTCTTCTCCTCCCGGAAGGCCGCGACCCAGGCCGCCGAGCTGCTGCGCGCCAAGACCGACCTGCCGATCCTGCTCCAGGGCGAGGAGACCCTGCCGATCCTGGTCCGCAAGTTCAAGGAGGAGCAGTCCAGCTGCCTCTTCGGCGTGATGTCCCTGTGGCAGGGCGTCGACGTCCCCGGCGAGGCCTGCCAGCTCGTCGTGATCGACCGCCTGCCGTTCCCCCGCCCCGACGAGCCCCTCGCCGCGGCCCGGGCGGCGGCCGTCGACGCCTCCGGCGGCTCCGGATTCTCCGCCGTCAGCGTCCCCATCGCCGCGGTCCGCCTCGCCCAGGGAGTCGGCCGCCTGATCCGCTCCACCGGTGACAAGGGCGTCGTCGCCGTCCTCGACTCCCGCCTGGAGACGGCCCGCGGTTACGGCGCGTTCCTCCGCAAGTCCCTGCCCCCGTTCTGGTACACGACGCGCCCCGACGTCGCCGAGGGCGCCCTCCGCCGCCTCGCCAACGCCTGAAAGGACCACCCCTTTGATCCACATCGCGTGCACGTTCCTGGTCGACCGGAGCGGTGCGCTGCTCCTGCAACTGCGGGACGACAAGGCGCCCTACCATCCGAACGTGTGGGGCCTGCCCGGCGGCGCGATCGAGGACGGGGAGACGGCCGAGGAGGCCGCCGTCCGGGAGCTGTGGGAGGAGACCCGGCTGCGGCCGGAAGCGCCGCTGCGGCTCTTCGCCCGCCAGGAACTGCCCGAGGAGGGCCGCGTGAAGAACTACTTCTACGGCGCGACCACCGCCACCCAGGACGACGTGGTCCTCGGCGAGGGCGCGGCGATGCTCTTCATCCCGGCCCCCGAGGTGCTGGGCCGGCCGTTCACCCCGGGCAGCGCGGAGATCATCGAACGCTTCCTGGCCTCCCCCGAGTGCATCGCCATCAGCGCGTCTCAGGTCGATTCGCCGAAGAGTGATGGCCGCTGACTTCCCCTCGCCTAGTAGTCATGGATAAGCTTGCTCCATGACGAGCAGAGGATCGGGCTTCTCGCATTCACCCGGTGCGCCCGTCGGCGCCGCGGCATACCGTGGACGTATGGCCGGCGTCGAGAGCGATGCATCGCGCCGCGCTCGGGAAACCGAGCCGGTGACCGTCGAGCTGGAGAGAAAGGCACTGTTCGCCGCGCGTGCGGCGGCCCGGGCCAAGGGCCTGTCCCTGTCCGAGTGGCTGTCCCGGGTGGCTTGGGAGCAGGCCGTCACCGAGGCGGCTGAGACAAGTGCCGGGCAGTGCCGTTTGCACCCTGACGAGCCACCGGGTTGGGAAGACGCGGCGCTCGACCGCATCTTCGGTCAGGACGCGGCGTGAGGCGAGGCGACGTCTGGACAGCGGTCCGTCTCGGCCATGAGCGCAAAGTCGTCATCGTCGGAAACGATGTGCTGAACGACCGCCATGAAGGAGTGCTCGCCGTTCCGCTGTCCGACGTCCATGAGCCCGACCTTGTCATGCCGTCGGTTCACGACAGCGAAGGCAAACCGCTGGGGACGTTCCTTACCCACCGCGTCGGCCAGGTGAGCAAGGCTTATCTGACCTCACGGGCGGCGGTCCTCGACCAGGCCAGCCAGGAGAGTGTGGATATAGCGCTGCGGGCGGCGCTCGATCTTTGAGCGTGGCGTGTCACCATGGCTGCCGTGACGGGGCCGGGCTATGGGTATCCGCCGCCGGAGGACTCGGGTCCGCGGCGGCGGTGGCTGCCGGGCGGCTCGGGTCCGCGGCGGTGGTTGCCGGTCGTGGCCGGGGTCTGGGGTGTGGTGCTGGTCGCCGCCGTCTTCTGGTCGGTGCGTAACGATCCGCCGACCGTGCCCGAGCAGCAGGACGTCGAGCAGGCGATGGGCGTGCTCCGGGTCGCCTCCGGTGCGGTCGCCGCCGCGGCACAGGATGAGCGGTGGGCGCTGAGCCTCGGTGCGACACAGGTCGAGGAATGTGCGATCACCCCGGCGTGGCAGGGGCAGGAGGCCAGCCGCGAAGTGACCCTCTACGTCCCCGAAAGCGATGCGCGGACGGCACTCGACACCGTCGCCGCCGGACTGCCCACCGCCTACCGGGCCGGAGTGATCACCGCCCGTGGGGGCACCCGCCTCTCGTTCTTCGCCGACGCGGGACAACATGTCGGGGTCGAGGCCGAGGCGCACGCCGCCGACCAGGTGCTCAAGCTGCATGTCTTCACCGGCTGCCGGCCGAGCGTGGACGACCTGGACCTGACCGATCCGGCGGCCGGTCCAGCGCCGGCCGTCCTCGACACCGTCGTCGCCGAGATCACCGCGACCGCAGCCGGAGACCCGTCCGGCCCGTCGGACCCGCTTGGCCCGAGCGGCACACCCACTTCCGAACCTTCGTCCGGCCCGCCCGGCTCGAGCGGCACGTCTACTCCCGCGGCCCCGTTCGGCTCGCCCGGCTTGAGTGGCACGCCTAATCTGGCGCCCCCGAGCGGCCTGCCGGGCACGCCCGGCCCGACCAGCGCGCCCACTTCCGCATCCCCGAGCGGCCCGAGTGGGAGTGCGGGAGCGGGCGAGGCCAGGGCGGTCGTCTGTCCGGACGGAGGGACGGTGTCGACCTTCGTTCGAGACGCGGGACCGGTCGTGGGGGAGAGCGGCCCACGCGGGGTGCCGGAGGGGACGGTTCCGGTGTGGGCGGACGCGGGCGGTTGGGCGTACCGCAGCGGTCCTGTGTCGGTGGTGGTCAACGCCGACCGTGACCGTTTCCGGGTGAGCGTGACCACCGCCTGTCGTGCCGGCTGAAAGCCGGAGGCAAAGCCCCGGGACCGTCTGAGCCCAGTTGCTGGCTGAGCCCAGTTGCCGTCTGAGCCCGGTGACTGGCAAACCCGGTGACTGGCAAACCCGGTGACTGGCAAGCGCGGTGACCGGTAAGCCCGGTGACTGGTAAGCCGGTGACCGGCTGAAACTGGAGGCCGCCTGGAACCGGAGGCCGGGGCTGGGCGTAGTCGGCGGGGAGGGCGGCCGTCAGTAGACGAGGGCCTGGGCGCCGTCGGACATGATCTCCTCGACGAAGACGGCGGCGCCGGCTATGCGGATGCCGGGGATCACGTCGGCGGGGGTGATCTCGCGGCGGGCCGCGCACTGGGTGCAGGCGGTGACCCGGCCGGCTTCCAGGAGGAGTTCGAGCAGGTCGGGCAGCGGGGCGGCGTGAGCCAGGTCGAACGTCGCGGCGCGGCCGGGCAGGGCGAACCAGGTGGACTCGCCGGTGAGCCAGAGCGACACGTCGACTCCGGCGGTCGCGGCGGTGGCGGCCACGTTGAATGCCTGGTTACAGCGTTCCGGGGCGTCGGCTCCGGCGGTGGCCTTGACGACCAGCAAACGTGCCATAGCGGCCAGCATAAGATGGGCCGGTCATGGTTACGGAGATCGGGTTCGTGAGTCTGCTGGTGGCCGCCCTCGGTGGGCTGGCCGGCGGCTTCGGCTATCTGGCAATGCGCATTTCGAGGGGACGCTGGTGAGCAACGAGACGGAAAACCCGCTGGGACCGCCGCCGTGGCTCAACGCTCCGCCGGTCGAGGGCTACCCCTATGAGGACACCCACGACCTGCGGTCCGGGCCGGATCTGCATCCGTCGCTGCTCGGGCTGCTGCCGTTCGTCGGGTTGTGGCGTGGGCGTGGGCAGGGTGGGTTCCCGCATGAGGACGACTACAACTTCGCCCAGGAGATCCGGATCAGCCACGACGGCCGGTCCTTCCTGCGGTATGAGTCGCGGGCCTGGCTGCTCGACGAAGACTCGAAGCCGCTCGGGCAGGCGCTGGTCGAGTCCGGGTTCTGGCGTCCGGTGCTGGTCGACGGCCGGCCGGGCGACGAGATGGAAGCCACGATGATCCGCCCGGACGGCGTGGCGGAACTGTATCTGGGCAAGGCGGCCACGACCCGGCTGGAGATGGCGGCGGACGCGGTGGCCTACACGCCGTCCGGCCTGCACGTCACCGGCGGTCACCGGCTGTTCGGGGTCGTCGAGGGCGCGCTGCTCTACGCGCACGAGATCGCGGTCGACGACAGTGGTCTGAAGCCGCACATGTCCGCACGTCTACTCCGCATCGGCGGCTGAAAAACAAGCTGGCTCCCACCGCTGTCTCAGCCGTGCTGAGACAGCGGTGGCAACCAGCCGCGAGATTTCAGCTGGCTCTCACCGCTGTCTCGAGCGCGCTGAGACAGCGGTGGGGACCAGCCGTGGGGGTGTGGCTGGCTCTCACCGCTGTCTCGGGGACGCTGAGACAGCGGTGAGAGCCAGCTTTGTCTGGGGCGGGAGTTCAGAGGCCCAGCAAGGACAGGAGGCGGGGGGTCCAGGGCGAGCGGGGGCGGGGGATCCCGTCCAGTTCGGTCACCTCGGCCATGCCCCGCAAGGAGGACGTCAGCCAGATCGTGTCGGCGGCGGCCAGCTCCGGCAGCGTGATCATCCGCTCGGCCGGGCGCAGACCCACCGACGGCGCCAGCGACAGCAGGTGGCCGGCGGTGATGCCGGGCAGGATGTCCGCCTCGGCGGGCGGGACCGTGCACAGTTCGTCGCCGGTCAGCCAGACCACCGAGGAGGTGGGGGCCTCCAGGACGTACCCCTCGGTGGAGAGCCAGATCAGGTCGTCGGCGCCCTGCCGGATCGCCCAGCGGCGGGCCGCGAAGTTCTCCGCGTAGGACAGTGATTTGGCGCCCGTGATGGACCATGGTGGGCGCCGCCGGACGGAGATCCCCCGGTCGGCGCTGAGGACGCGGATCCCGGCGTGGCGTTCCCGCAGCGCGGACTCCGGGAACGGGGCGATCGAGATGTCCAGCAGGGTCCGGGTGTAGACGATCCGGAGGACGCCAGTCGTGTCGAAGACGCGTTCCCGGACCGGGGTGAGGTCGGGTTCGGGCAGTCCGACGATCGCGGCCGAGCGGGACAGCCGGGCCAGATGCTCGTCGAGCAGCCACGGCCCGGCCGGGCGCAGGTGCACGGTTTCGAAGACGCCGTCACCGAGCAGGTCGGTGGGCGCGACAAGGATCCGGTCGTTCACCCGAACTATGCTCGTCTGGTGTCCGCCACATCGCTAGCCGCCATGCTCCGCGAGCGGGGCCTGCGACTCACTCCGCAGCGTCAGCTGATCCTCGAAGCGGTGCACGAACTCGGTCATGCGACACCCGAGTCGGTGCACAATGCGGTCCGTGAGCGGGCTGCCGGGGTCAACATCACCACGGTGTACCGGACCTTGGAGCTGCTGGAGGAGCTCGGTCTGGTCAATCACACCCATCTGTCCCACGGTTCGCCGACCTATCATGCGGCCGGCGAGGATCAGCACGTCCATCTGGTGTGCCGGACGTGCGGTTCGATCGCCGAGGTGGATCCGGCGGTGATGGATCCGGTGACCGGCCGGTTGTTGCGCGAGCGGGACTTCCGGGTCGATGTGGGGCACGTCTCGCTGTTCGGGCTGTGCGGCAACTGTAGGGAGACCGAGTGACCATCGTCATGGTCGAGGACCTGGATCCGGCTTCGGCGGATGCCGGGGTGCCCGCGCATTTCGGCGATCCGATGCGCGAGCAGCGGCTTCTGGAGACCGGGGTCGGCCTGGTCGACCGGTCGAACCGTGAGGTGATCGCGGTTCCCGGTGAGGAGCGGGCGAGCTGGCTGCACACGCTGACCACCCAGCACCTGGCCACGCTGGGCGCGTATCAGGGCAGTGAGCTGCTGGTCCTCTCGCCGAACGGGCACATCGAGCAGCACGCCCACGTCACCGAGGACGGGACGACGGCCTGGCTGGACACCGAGCCCGGCGCGGGCGCGGGCCTGCTCAAATATCTGGAGATGATGCGGTTCTTCACCCGTGTCGAGCCCCGGGACGCGACCGCCGAGCTGGCGGTCCTCTCGCTTGTCGGCCCCGGCGCGGCCGGCCTCTTCCCGGATCTCGCGGCCCCTCAGGTGGGTGCGGTGCCGGGTCCGCGGTTCACCGCCGGGTCCGTCCCGGCAAGGGCGACGAGCCTCTATGCGGTACGGGAGTTCGAAGGCGGCCTGGCACGCCGGGTGCCGCTCGGGGTGGACCTGCTGGTGCCACGGTCCCGGAAGGACGCCGTCATCGAGCAGCTCGGTGTGCAGCGGGCCGGGCTCTGGGCCTACGAGGCGGTCCGGGTCGCCCACCGGATCCCGAGGCTGGGCTGGGAGACCGACCACCGGACCATCCCGGCCGAGGTCGAGCTGATGGCGCCCGGCGTCCACCTGGACAAGGGCTGTTACCGCGGTCAGGAGACGGTCGCCCGGGTGCACAATCTGGGCCGGCCGCCGCGCCGTCAGGTGCTGCTGCACCTGGACGGGGTGGCCACCGACCATCCGCCGGCCCGGGGTGCCGCGGTCGAGCTGGACGGGCGGGCGGTCGGTTTCGTCGGCACCGCGGTCCGGCATCACGAGCTGGGCATGGTCGCGCTGGCGGTGCTCAAGCGCAACGTCCCCGATGACGCCCGCCTCACCGTGGGGGAGTCGGCGGCCGCCATCGACGTCGAGTAGGCCGCCAGGACTCGCCGTGATCCAGCGGTGCCTCGGCGGATCGCGTGGTCGCGTACTCCACCTGGTTTCGACCGAGGGTTGTCCGCGGCCTCCGGCCGGGTCGGGTGTGGCTGGATGCCGAGGTGGAGGCGTGGGTCCGGAGGTTGCCGGCGGGCGATGAGGCCGTGGCAGGATGCGGGACATGACCGGGACTGTGATCACCGTCGCCCCGACCGGCGCGGAGAGCAAGAAGGTGGATGTGCCGGCCCTGCCAGTGACCCTGGCCGAGCTGACCGCCACCGCCAAGGAGTGCGAGGCGCTGGGCGCTTCGATCGTTCATGTCCACATCCGGGACGACGACGCCCGCCCGACCCTCGATCAGGGCCGGCTGCGCGACACGGTCGCCGGGCTGCGCGAGGCCACCGGCCTGATCGTGCAGCTCTCCTCGGGGGGTTCGGTGCACGATCCGGAGTCGGACCGGCTCGCCGTGCTGGACGCGAAGCCGGAGATGGCGTCCTGCACGATGGGCACCGTCAACTTCGGTGACGACGTGTTCCTGAACCGCTGGGAGTTCATCGTCGACCTGCACACCCGCATGCAGGAGCGCGGGATCGTGCCGGAGTACGAGATCTTCGACCTGGGCCAGCTCACCAGCCTCCAGCGGCTGCTCGGCAAGTACGGCCTGCCGTTCGGCGGCCACGTGCACGTAGACCTGGTGATGGGCGTCCCTGGTGGCATGCCCGGGACGGCGGCCGCCCTGGTCGCCTGCGAGCGTGTGATCCGCGATCTGCCGGAGGGCACCACGTTCTCGGCGACCGGCATCGGCCGCACCACCCTGCCGGTGATGCTGGCGTCGCTGGCGGCCGGCGGGCACCTGCGGGTCGGCATGGAGGACACCCTGACGTACGCCAAAGGCCGTGCCGTCGAGTCGAACATGCAACTGGTGGCCCGTGCCGTCGGTTTCGCCCAGCTGGCCCAGCGCCCGCCGCTGACCCCGGCCCAGGCTCGTGAGCTGCTGGGGGTTCCGGCCCGATGATCGTCGCCGAGGTGATCCGGTCGGGTTTCGTGGAGAGCGTCCACCACGGGGTCGTCGCCGTCGTCGGTGGCGACAGCGTCGGCGACGTGGAGACACCGTTCTTCCCCCGGTCGTGCAACAAGCCGCTGCAGACCGTCGGCCTGCTGAACGCGGGACTGGTTCCGCGGGAGGAGGCCGACCTCGCCCTGATCAGTGCCAGCCACGACGCCGAGCCGTTCCACGTGGAACGTGTCCGCGGCATCCTGGCAGCCGCCGGGCTCGGGCCGGAGGCGCTGGGCTGCCCCGCCGACCTGCCGCTGGGTGAGACCGCCAGGCGCGACTGGCTCCGGGGCGGTGGCGGGCCCGAGCGGATCCTGATGAACTGCTCCGGCAAGCACGCCGGCTTCCTCGCCACGTGTGTGGTCAACGGCTGGCCGCTTGATTCGTACCTGGAGATCGATCACCCACTGCAGAAGGCGCTCGCCGACGCGGTGAGTCACCTGGCCGGCGAGCCGATCGCCGCGCTCGGGGTGGACGGCTGCGGTGCCCCGATCTTCGCGATCTCCCCGCTCGGCCTGGCCCGCGCCTTCCTGCGCCTGGTCGAGGCGGAACCGGGCACCCCGGAACGCCGGGTGGCCGACGCCATGCGGGCGCATCCGGAGCTGGTGGCGGGCACCGGGTCGGAGGACACCGTGCTGATGGGCGCGATGCCCGGCCTGATCGTCAAGCGCGGTGCCGACGGGGTGCACGCGGCCGCGGTGGCGGGGGCCGGTGCGGTGGCACTCAAGATCTCCGACGGCTCGGCGCGGGCGCGCGTACCCGTGCTGCTGGAAGCCCTGCGCCGTCTCGGCCTGGAGGTTCCGGACCTGCCGGAACCCGTCCTCGGTGGCGGCCGTCGGGTCGGCGAGGTCCGCGCGGTCTTCTGACCCCTACGGGTGACCCGGTTCACGCTAGCTATTGCAAGCGTTTTGCTTGCAACAGCTAGCACCCCGGGCTAACGTCGAAGCATGGCCACGCCAAAGGATCTGCCCGAGGACATCGGAACCTTCATCCGGGACCTTCGGCAGACCGCCCAGATCTCGCTCCGGCAGCTCGCCGACAAGGCGGGGGTGAGCAACCCCTACCTGAGCCAGATCGAGCGGGGCCTGCGAAAGCCGAGCGCCGAGGTGCTGCAACAGATTGCCAGCGCCTTGCGAGTGTCGACGCCCGCGATGTATCTGCGGGCCGGGCTGCTCGATGGCGAGGGCCAGCAGGGCGTGCTGGCCGCCATCGCGGTCGACCCGGAGCTCACGATCGCGCAGAAGCAGTCCCTGACGCAGATCTACGAGACGTTCCGCAATGAGAACGCGCGAAACGCGCAGCCCGAAGACGCTGAGGAGAAGAAATGACCGAGCAGACCAAGACCCGGATCCCGACCCCGCTCTACGCCGCCGCCGGTGCCGGTGACGCCGCCTACGAGCAGCTCCGCAAGCTGCCGGCCGTGCTGACCGAGCTCAGTGACAAGGCCGCCGCCTCGCTGCGCGCCTACAACGAGCAGGCCGGCACCAAGGCCGCCGAGCTGCGCGGCAAGGCTCAGGAGGCCGACCTCGTCGCCCTCCGCGAGAGCGCGGCCACCGCCGCCCTCGGCTTCGCCCAGGTCGCCCAGGAGCGCGCCGTCGCCGTCTACAACGAGCTGGTCGCCCGCGGCGAGCGCGTCGTCGGCACCGGTGTGGTCGAGGCCGCCGACGTGGTCAACTCCGACATCGAGGCGACCGAGCAGCCGAAGGCCGTCGAGGCCGCCGTCGAGGACGCGAAGGCCGTCGAGGCCGCGCCGAAGCCGCGCAAGCGCGCCAAGCCGGCCGCTCCCGCCGAGTGACCCGACACTGATCGTTCTTGACCGCGGGCCCCGGCGTTTGCCGGGGCCCGCGGCATAGACTCTCCCTCATGGCCACAGCAGCGCCGATCTTCTACGGATACGTCGTCGTCTCCATCATGATCGCTTTCGTGTTCCTGTCCCTGGGGGTTCAGGCGGTCGCCCTGATCCACTGCCTGACTCAGCGCGGCCCCGCGTTCCAGGCCCTCGGGACCCTGCCGAAAGGCGCGTGGGCCGGCATCCTGGCCGTCTGCCTGCTGCTGACCGGCGCTCTGTGGGACGTGCTTCTGATGGGCATGATCGGTATCGGCGTCGGACTCGTCTACATGCTCGACGTCCGCCCCGGCCTCAAGGACATCTCGGACGGCAAGGGCTTCTGGTGACGTGGTGAGGAGGGGCCGTTTCGGTCCGCCTCCGCCGGACGGCGGGCCACGTCTTCAGCGCGTCGACCGGACCGGGCCGCGAGGCGGTCGCCCGACCCTGCCGGGTCCGGTCACCGAGCTGGTCACCCTTCCCTCGGGGGTACGGGTGGAGCAGCTCACCACCGGCACCGGCGACCCGGTCACGGTGTTCGCGCACGGGCTGGCCGGTGACATCTCCGGCACCCGGCCACTGGGCAGCGCCGTCACCGGCCGCCGGGTGTTCTTCCACTTCCGCGGGCACGGCCGGTCCGATGTGCCGCCCGGCCCGTGGTCCTTCGACGACCTGGCCACCGACCTGCTGGCCACCGCCGATCTGTCACGCGCCACCCGGGCGGTGGGCGTGAGCATGGGCGCGGCCGCGCTCTGCCGCCTGCTCGCCACCGGTCCCGACCGGTTCGAGCGGATCGTCCTCTACCTTCCGGCGCCACTCGACGGTGTTCGCGCAACCGCATCCGTGCGGCGTCTGGAGCGTCTGCTGGCGTCGGTCGAGTCGGGCGAGGCCGCGATGATCGCCGACGCGGTCGAGCAGGAGATACCGCCGTCGGTCCGTAACACCCCGGCCGGCTGGAGCTTCCTGCGCCAGCGGGTCGAGCAGCTGCAGCGCGACGGCCTGGCGCCGGAGCTCGAGTCCGTGTGGTCGGCGCCCGCGCTGGCCGAGGAGTGGCTGCTCAAGGAGTTCCGTGGGCGGGCTCTGGTGATCGGCTGTCAGGGCGACGAGACCCATCCGGCGGCCTGGGCGGAACGGATCGCGGGCCTGCTGCCCGGCGCCGAGCTGGAGCTGTACGATCGCCCGGCCGTCCTCTGGAGCAATCGCGCCGCCCTCCGGGACCGGATCTCCGAGTTCCTGAACCGGCCCTGAGCGCCTGTTCCGGATTTCCGAGTTCCTGGACCGGCCCTGAGCGCTTGTTCCCGAATCTCCTGGATCGGCTGAGCGCCTGTTCCTGATCTCCGAGTTCCTGAACCGCCCCCTGAGCGCCTGTTCCCCGCGTCGGTGACTTACTGCCCTTATGTCCGAAAGCCGTAACTTTTCCGGGCCTCGAACCGGTGAAGCGTACGTGCGTTTGTCCCCGAAAACCGTCTTTCTCGCTTTGCTGGTGGTCGGACTGCCGTTCGCGGTGGTGGCCGGCTGGGCGCTGGGCGCTCCGACCGTACGTCAGGCGACGCTGGGCGCCTCCGGTCTCGGCGGCCCACTCGGCGGCGACGGCGCCCTCGGCTCGGCCCCCGGCTCCGGTCATCGCCCCGCCGGCAACTCCCCGGCACGGCCCCGCCCCACCGCCGACCCGGCCAGTTCCCAGCCGGTGCCGGCGACCGGTCCCCGGACCGTCACCACGACCGTCACGGTCGTCCGGACCGCCGGCCCGTCCCACCCGGTCGAATCCACCGACCCACCGCTCACCGACCCGCCGGTGCCGACGCCGACACAGGTCTCCGCCTCACCGGAGGACCCGTTCGGATTCCCGCTCGACCCGAGCGCCACTCCCGAGTTCCCCTTCCCACCGGGGCTGGGCGACCCGATGGGCTTCGAGCGCTTCCGCTACTGGCGTCGATGAAACCGGCCCCGGCGCTGTCCGTACCGGATCGAGGGCTCTAAGCTCCCGGAACGTGAGCGGTGACCTGAGCGAGACCCGGCCGGTGACGGCCTTCCGTGAGTTCGCGACCGGAGCCGGGCTGCTCGGGCGCGGGCTCGGCCTGGTTCTGCGCAGCCCGCGGCTGCTCCTCCTCGGACTGGTGCCCGCCCTGCTGTCCGGAATCCTCTACATCGTCGCGCTGGTCTTTCTGATCCGCTACCTGCCGGATCTCTCCGCGCAGGTCACATGGTTCGCCGACGACTGGGCCGGCTGGCTGCGCAGCACCACCCGGATCTTCGGCGGGATCGCCGTCCTCGGGCTGGGACTGCTGCTGTCCGTGCTCACCTTCACTGCGGTCACCCTGCTGATCGGCGACCCGTTCTACGAGAAGATCTCCGAACTCGTGGAAGACCGCTTCGGCGGCGTCCCCGACGCGGTCGACGTCGGATTCTGGCGGTCCCTGCGCCGCAGCCTCGCCGACTCCCTCAAACTCGTCGGCGTCTCGATCGTCGTCGCGGTCCCGCTCTTCCTGATGGGCCTGATCCCGGTCGCCGGCCAGACGGTGATCCCGGTCGTGGCCGGTGCCGTCGGTGGCTGGCTGCTCACCCTGGAGCTGACCGGGGTTCCGTTCCAGCGGCGCGGGCAGCGCCTGCGGGACCGCCGTGTCGTCCTTGCGCGCAACAAGCCCCTGACGCTCGGCTTCGGTGCCGCGGTCTTCGCCACCTTTCTGATCCCGCTCGGCGCTGTCCTTCTGATGCCCGCCGCGATCGCCGGTGCGACCCTCCTGGCGCGCCGCTCCCTCAACAAGCCGATCGCGATCACCACCACCGCCTCCCTTTAGCTTCCCTTTAGCCCGCCGGCCGGACGTCGAGATCCGGACGCCGGACGCCGCCCGGTGGACGGTGACCGCGACGGAAACTGCGACGACTGCGGCTGCGGCGGCGATGGTGGCGGTGACGGCACCTGCGGTGACTGCGACGGCGGCGGTGGCTGCGGCGGCGGGGGCTGCGGCGGCGGTGACTGCGGCGGCGGCGGCTGCGGCGGCGGCGGCGGCGGCGGCGGTGGCTGCGGCGGCGGCGGCGGCGACGGCGGTGACGGCGGCGGCGGTGACTGCGGCGGCGGTGACGGCGGCGGCGGTGACGGCGGCGGCGGTGACTGCGGCGGCGGCGACGGTGACGGCGGTGACTGCGACGGCGGTGATGGTG
>NZ_QGGR01000010.1 GCF_003148685.1 Actinoplanes xinjiangensis
ATCCAGACCCGCTTGCCACTCCGCGAGCACCGCCCCACCCAACATGACCAGTCAACGAGCGACCGCTGCTCAAGTCGCAACACCGGGTTGCAGTACTAGTAGCCCCCTTGGCCGTCACGTCATGGGCTGAGGGGCGTCCGGACAGAGGCGAACTCGGCTGTCGTGCTGGGCCCGCGTCACCGCTCCCTGCGGGCCGGTGACGCTCTGTCTAGAAGACATGACGGAAATTTCTGCAAATAACTTGACATGATGGTTGCGGAGTGTGAATCTAAGAGCACGCAGCGTCATTGGTGATCGGGGGGTCCCACGGACGCGCGCGGTACCAAACCGGGGGGATGAACGGGGCGGCGGGTTTCGACCTGTCGCCCCGTTCGCTATGCCTGGACGATTTCACCCCACGGTGGGCGGGTCTACGCCCGAGACAGGCCGTGCCGTCCGGACAATCGGCGCGGCACGCTCGCTGATCTCAGATATATCCCTTCATCCCCGGCGGGCATCAGCTGCATCCGTGGAGGTCGCCGGGTGCAGCTGAGGGAACCGAATGGGCGGCGACATCCAGTGAGATCCTCCGGTGGGCCGAGGCGGCTCCCGCGGGGTCATGCCGGGCCAGGGCTGCCGACCGTGTGGTGAGCCTGTCGACCGTGTCGGGCGGGGTGTCGACCGTTATGCCCGGCTCATTAAAAGCTGGGCGTGTGTGCCGGGCCCTTGGGGCTGGCGATGTGAGAGCGCACGATCGGCGATCGTGCGCTTCGGCCATCGTCATCACGCTGATCAGGTCACACACTCGACATTGCGTGAGCGCTCATCGTCGGTATCGCGATGGCAGGCGACCACGAACGGGCATTGTGTGCCCCCGTCGTCGTGGCAAGCGCCCGTCGGCCCGTTGGTCGTGGCCGACGCTCGCTGTGACCTCTCGCCGGGGCAGGCGCCCGTCGGCCCCGTGGGTCGTGGCAGACGCTCGGCAGGCGCCCGTCGGTCCGTTGTCGTAGCAGGCGCTCGCCGTGACGGCCGTCCGGCCACGCTCGGCCCAGGTGAGCAGGGCCCGCGCCGGTCCGCCCGCCACCGCCCCCGTCGGGGACCGCCTGGTGGCGGTTGCGGGCACCGGTCATCGGCGAGGCGGGCGGGCGGGGCGATGCGAGGCGATGCGAGGGGCGGGGCGATGCGAGGGGCGGGGCGATGCGGGGCGGGGCGATGCGGGGCGGGGCGATGCGAGGGGCGGGGAGATGCGGGGCGGGCGAGGCGGGCCGAGGCGGGGCGAGGCGAGGCGGGGCGAGGCGGGGCGAGGCGGGGCGATGGGAAGCGGCAACTCGATGCGACGGGGGACGGGCTAGGCGGGGCGGGCTGAAGGCGCCCGGGTGACGGATTGCGGTGTGACGGTGAGTGGGGCAGCCCCGGTGAGCTTCGCCACGGGACAGACACGTGACGGCCTGGCTTGATGGGCCTGCCTGGGTCGTACCAAATCGGGGTTTTCTGGGTGAAGCTCGTCTTAGAGTGAACCGCTGCTTCGGCCATCCACGGGGGTTCGCATGACTGGCACCGACGGTGATTTCAAGGTCGCAGACCTGTCGCTGGCCGCGTTCGGCCGTAAGGAGATCGAACTCGCCGAGCACGAGATGCCGGGCCTGATGGCGTTGCGGGAGGAGTTCGGGCCGTCGCAACCGCTGCGCGGGGCGCGGATCACCGGCTCGCTGCACATGACGATCCAGACCGCGGTGCTGATCGAGACGCTGACCGCGCTGGGTGCGCAGGTGCGCTGGGCGTCCTGCAACATCTTCTCGACGCAGGATCATGCCGCCGCGGCGATCGTGGTGGGGCGCGACGGCACGCCGGAGAAGCCGGACGGGGTGCCGGTCTACGCGTGGAAGGGCGAGACGCTCGACGAGTACTGGTGGTGCACCGAGAAGGTGCTGCTCTGGCCGGACGGCGAGGCGCCGAACATGATCCTCGACGACGGTGGGGACGCGACGCTGCTGGTGCACAAGGGCGCCGACTTCGAGCGGGCCGGCGTCGTGCCGTCGCCGGAGACCGCCGAGTCCGAGGAGTACGCGGTGGTCCTGAAGCTGCTCGGGCGCAGCCTGACCGAGGACGGCAGGCGGTGGACCCGCATCGCGGCCGGGATCAAGGGGGTCACCGAGGAGACCACCACCGGTGTGCACCGGCTCTACGAGATGCAGCAGGCCGGGACGCTGCTGTTCCCGGCGATCAACGTGAACGACTCGGTGACGAAATCGAAGTTCGACAACAAGTACGGCTGCCGGCACTCACTGATCGACGGCCTCAACCGGGCCACCGACGTGCTGATCGGCGGCAAGGTGGCGGTCGTCTTCGGGTACGGCGACGTCGGCAAGGGTTGTGCGGAGTCGCTGCGCGGCCAGGGAGCCCGGGTGATCGTGACCGAGGTGGACCCGATCTGCGCGTTGCAGGCCGCGATGGACGGCTATCAGGTGTCCACGATCGACGAGGTCGTGACGTATGCGGACATCTTCGTCACGGCGACGGGGTGCTTCGACGTGATCACGCACGAGCACATGGCGCGGATGAAGCACCTGGCCATCGTCGGGAACATCGGGCACTTCGACAACGAGATCGACATGGCGGGGCTGCAGCGGCGCCCGGACGTTCAGAAGATCACCATCAAGCCTCAGGTGGACGAGTGGAGGTTCGCCGACGGGCACTCGATCATCGTGCTCTCCGAGGGCCGCCTGCTGAACCTCGGCAACGCCACCGGGCACCCCTCGTTCGTGATGAGTAACAGTTTCTCGAACCAGACGATCGCGCAGATCGAGTTGTTCACCAAGACCGGGGAGTACCCCGTGGGGGTGTATGTGCTGCCGAAGAAACTCGACGAGAAGGTGGCCCGCCTGCACCTCGCCGCGCTGGGTGTGCGCCTGACCGAACTGACCAAGGAGCAGGCCGCATACCTCGGGATCGCGGTCGAGGGGCCGTACAAGCCGGAGCACTACCGCTACTGAAGAGCGTTTGCAAGTTGCATCGAAGGGTCGCCGCGTCGATATGGTGACCACGTGGCGAGGCCGACTTCGACAGCACGCCGGGAGCTGGGCAGTGAACTGCGCCGGCTCCGCGGTGAGCGCCGTGCTGTCGACGTGGCGACGGCGCTGGGATGGTCCGAGTCGAAACTGAGCCGGATCGAGACCGCGCACACCGGGATCAGCGAGCCCGACCTGGACCGTCTGCTGACCCTCTACGGGGTCGCGGTGGAGGACCGGGGACGGCTGCGGGGCCTGGCCCGGCGCGGGCGGGCACGGGCCTGGTGGACGCCGTACCGGTCGTCGGTGCCGGATCCGTACGACGAGTATCTGGCCCTGGAGGCCGAGGCGGTCCGGATCTTCGAGTGGGAGGCCCAGGTGGTCCCGGGCCTGTTGCAGACCGACGAGTATGCCCGGGCGGTGATCGAGACCGGCGCGGACATCGACGACTCGGCGATCATCCAGCGCCGCCTCGCGCTGCGGATGGGCCGGCAGAACACGATGAACCGGGTGCCGCCGCCCACGCTGCGGATCGTCGTCGACGAGGGGGTCCTGCTGCGCCAGATCGGTGGGCCGGCCGTGCAGCGGCGCCAGTTGACCCGGCTCCATGAGGCGAGCAGCCGCCCCGGGATCGAGTTGTTGATCCTCCCTTTTGAGGCGGGCGCGCACGCCGGACTGATCGAGTCGTTCATGGTCCTGGAGTTCGCGCCCGGCACCAGGTCACCCGTGGTGCACATCGAAGGGCTGACCGGCGGCCTCTTCCGGGTGAAGCCGGAGGAGATCGACGTGTACCGCGACGCCTTCGATGACCTGCAGGAACGCGCATTGTCGCCAGAAGAGAGCCGAACGGCCATCGCCCGGTCGAGGGATCGGATCGGCCGTTGACTCCTCGCCGTGGGGTCCAATGGAGAAGCATTCCACGGTAAAGGGAGACGATCATGCAGGACACCACACTGACCTGGCGCAAGAGCAGCCGTAGTGGCGCTGCCGGGCACTGTGTCGAAGTCGCCGAGGCGCCCGCCACGGTGCTGGTTCGCGATTCCAAGAACGTCACCGGCCCGGTGCTCAGCTTCGGCTCCGGTGACTGGACCGGCTTCATCGCCGGTGTTCGCGCGGGAGAGTTCGACCGGCCCGGCATCTGATCGCTGATCGCGTGCCACGGGCGGTCCCGGACCGGGACCGCCCGTTTTTCTATCGCTGAAGGTAGGCTCCCGGGCAAGATCGGCCCCCAGGTAACGCGAAGACCGGGAGGACAGTGCAATATTGGACCGCATGAGAGCCCGGGTACTGGTCGTCGATGACGACCCAGCGTTGGCCGAGATGCTCGGCATCGTTCTGCGCAGCGAAGGCTTCCTCCCGTCCTTCGTAGCGGACGGTGAACGGGCCCTGGCCGCCTTCCGGGAGAACCGCCCCGACATCGTCCTGCTCGACCTGATGCTTCCGGGCATGAGCGGGATCGACGTGGCTCGCGCGATCCGCGCCGAGTCGGGTGTCCCGATAGTCATGCTGACGGCCAAGAGTGACACCGTGGACGTCGTGCTGGGCCTGGAGTCCGGCGCCGACGACTACGTGGTCAAGCCGTTCAAGCCCAAGGAGCTGGTGGCCCGGATGCGGGCCCGGTTGCGCCGGGGCGAGGACGCCGCGCCGGAGATGCTGACCATAGGGCCTCCGGGGAACCAGATCACCATCGACGTGCCGGCGCACACCGTGTCCCGGGACGGCGAGGAGGTGAAGCTGACGCCGCTGGAGTTCGACCTGCTGGTCGCGCTGGCCCGCAAGCCGCGTCAGGTGTTCACCCGCGAGGTGCTGCTGGAGCAGGTCTGGGGTTACCGGCACGCCGCCGACACCCGCCTGGTCAACGTGCACGTGCAGCGACTGCGCGCCAAGATCGAGCCGGATCCGGAGCGGCCGGAGATCATCCTGACGGTCCGTGGTGTCGGCTACAAGGCGGGCACCGGCTGATGCCCGCGAGCGGCTAACCTTGCCGCGAGATGCGTGCTCCTGCCTGGCTCCCCATGCCCGTGCGCCGTGCCCTGCGAGTGGTGCGGCGCTACTGGCGCGTGATGGTGCGATATGCGACGCGATACACGGCGCCGGCCCGGCGGGCCTGGCGCCGGTCGCTCCAGCTGCGGGTGGTGGCGATCACCCTGGTCGCCTCCAGCCTGCTGGTCGGCACGTTCGGTGGCTACATCGCCGACCGCAGCGCCGAGATCCTCCTGAGCCGGGCCGAGGACGAGGCGTTGTCGGCGCTGAACACCAAGGTGAAGTTCGCGCGCGCCCAGCTCACCCTCTATCCCCAGGCGCGTGACCCGGAGCTGCCGAGCGCGCTCACCGACCTGGTCAACCAGCTCTTCGAGGGTGAGTCCACGGCCCGTGGCAACGCGGTGATCTCGATCCGGGCCGAGGGCTGGCCGGATCTCAAGGCCGTCGTCGTGCCCGAGGAGGTCGACACCCGGGACCTGATCACCCCAGGGATGATCAAGGCGGTCTCCGGCGAGGGCGGCGGGGTCAGCAAACAGATCCGGACCGCCGAGATAGGCGGCGAGACGATCAAATATCTGGTGTACGGGTCACCGGTCACCACCCGCTTCGGCCAGGTCGAGCTCTACTACATGGTTCCGCTGACCAGCGAGGACCAGGACGCGAACCTGATGGGCACCACGGTGCTCGCCACCGGCCTGGCCCTGGTCATCCTGCTCGGCGTGGTGGCGGCCCTGGTCACCCGCCTGGTGGTGACCCCGGTGCGGGTCGCCGCCCGGACCGCCCAGCGGCTCTCGGCCGGCCTGCTCGACCAGCGGATGAAGGTCGACGGCGAGGACGATCTGGCCCTGCTCGCGGCCGCGTTCAACCAGATGGCGGCGAACCTCCAGCGGCAGATCGTCCGGCTCGAGGAGATGTCCCGCCTGCAACGCCGGTTCACCTCGGACGTGTCGCACGAGCTGCGGACACCCCTGACGACCGTACGGATGGCCGCCGACCTGATCTTCTCCGAGCGGGAGGAGTTCGACCCGGCGGTGGCGCGCAGCGCCGAGCTGCTCCAGGCCGAACTGGACCGCTTCGAGGAGCTGCTCACCGACCTGCTGGAGATCAGCCGGTTCGACGCCGGTTTCGCCGCGCTGGACGCGGAGCACACCGACCTGGTCCCGATCGTCGAGCGGGTGGCCGAGCGGCTCACCGGGCTGGCCGAGCGGGCCGGTGTGGAGTTGCAGCTGCGCCTGCCGGACGCCGCGGTGATCGCCGAGGTCGATCCGCGGCGGGTGGAGCGGGTGCTGCGTAACCTGGTGGGCAACGCCGTCGAGCACGCCGAGGCGAAACCGGTGCAGATCACCATGGCGACCGACGACGCGGCGGTGGCGATCACCGTGCGCGACCACGGCATCGGCCTGAAGCCGGGCGAGGAACGCCTGGTCTTCAACCGGTTCTGGCGGGCCGATCCGTCCCGGGCCCGGCAGACCGGCGGCACCGGCCTCGGGCTGTCCATCAGCGTCGAGGACGCACGGCTGCACGGCGGCTGGCTGGAGGCCTGGGGTTCGCCCGGCGAGGGCGCCCAGTTCCGGCTCACGCTGCCGGTGCGGGCCGGCGACCGGCTGGTGGCCGCGCCGCTGCCGTTGATTCCCCGGGACCGTACCGCGGAGGTGAGCTGAGATGGTTCGTCGTGTGCTGGCCGGCGCGGCCGTCGCCGCGCTGCTGCTCGCCGGGTGCGGCATCCCCGACGACTCGGACGTGACCGTGGTCGGGCCCGGCCCGTCCACCGGCACCTCCTCCGGGGAGGGCGGTCTGCGGACCCGGATCACCCGGGACTCGACGAGCGACCGCCTCCAGTTCGTCGCCAACTATCTGCGTGCGGCCGCGGGGGAGTACGACGGGGCCCTGGACCGGGTCAAGCAGTTCATGGCGACCAGCACCCGGGACGGTTTCAACCCGCCGGCCGCACCCCGCGTGATCCGCCTGACCGACAAGCCGCTGGTCAACTCGACCGAGGACCGGGTGGAGATCTCCTATCAGCTCCTCGGCACCCTCGGTAAGAACGGGATGCTGGAGCCGTCGCCCGAGCTGGTCGAGGACAAGTACGAGCTGGTCCTCGGCGAGGTCGCCGGCGAAGGGCTCTACGTGGTGCAGGCGCCACCGTTCCTGCTGCTCAGCGACACCGCCGTGACGGAGTACTACGACGAGCGCACGATCTACTTCTGGAACACCGACCGGACCGGCCTGGTCCCCGACGTGCGCTATCTGCTGCGTGAGGTGCCCATCGAGCAGGAGCCGACGATCATCCTGAACTGGCTGATCGGCGGGCCCGCCCCGTGGATCCAGGACGCGGTGGAGCCCCTGCCGGACGGCACCAAACTGGAGAACAAGGTGCCGGCCATCGACGAGGACCGGCTGCAGATCAAGCTGAGCGCGCAGGCGGTGCCGACCGAGGGCGCGGTCGAGGCCATGGAACGCCTGCGCATGCAGTTGCAGTGGTCGCTGCGCCGGCTGCTACCGGATTATCTGGACCTGACGGTCGGCCACCAGCAGCCGCGGAGTTACTCCGGTCAGGACTTCATCTCCAGCAACCCGGCGTATCGGCTGGTGCCCGACCCGGAGCGGTATGTGATCTACGACCGTACCGTCCGGCGCCTGGTCGAGGCGGCCCGTCCCACCTCCGACGCGGTGCCGGGCCTCGCGCCGGAGGACAACAAGGACGTCTCGCGGGCCGCTCTGAGCACCTCCGCGACCCACCTGTTCGCGGCCCTGGTGACCGGCTCGGGGAAGAACGAGCGGCTCCGGGTGGGCAGCGCGGGCCTCGGCGGCCGGGCCGGGCTCAAGGAGATCCCCGGCCTCACCGCCGGCCTGGGCACGCCGGTCTGGGCGATCACCCCGGACAACGACGTCACCGGCGCGGTCGGTCTGATCGTGTCGGGCGGCCGGCTCTGGCGTTTCCGGGCGCAGGGCGGCCCGGTGCAGGAGGTCTCCGCGCCCGGGACGTCCGGGCAGATCACCGCGATCACGGTCGCGCCGGACGGGCACCGGGTGGCACTGGTGGTCGGCGGACGGCTCTACCGGGCGGTCCTCAACCTCAGCGGCGACGGGCTGGCCCTCACCGGCCTCCAGCAGGTCTTCTCACCACTCACGTCGGTCACCGCAGTGGACTTCAGCGGTGAGGGCTGGCTGGCCGTGGCCGGAGTGAGCCGCGGCGGCCGGACCTCGATGATCTACACGTCGATCGACGGTGTGCTTCAGGACCCGGTGCTCCAGGACATGGGCAACGACGTGGTCACCTACCTCACCTCCTATCCGGCGAACCCGTTGGTCAAGCCCAACAGCGACGGCTCGGTTCTCTTCTCCACCTCGAACGGGAGGAACGCGTTCGAGGCCCTGTCGTCGCCGGTGCAGATCGCGGCGAAGGACCTGGCCGGCCCGACCGGAGAGCCGCGGCCCGAGGTGGTTCCCGAAGCGCCGTTCTTCCTCAACTGACGAGCGAGTGACATGGTCTTCTCGGAACTCGCCGATCTCGTCCTGCCGGGCGCCTGCGCGGGGTGCGGGGCGGAGCGGGTACGGCTCACCTACGGCACTTGTGCGGCCTGTGTGACGGCGCTGGAGTCGCTGCGGCCACGGGCGGCCCTGCCCAGCCCGCCGCCGGCCGGTTTTCCGGACTGCGTGACGGTGGGGGCGTACGCCGGGCCGTTGCGGGGCGCGCTGCTGGCGTACAAGGAGAAGGGTCGTCACCGGCTCGCCCGGCCGCTCGGGATGTTGCTGGCGGCGGCGGTGGCGGCGCTCGCACCGCGGGACCGTCCGGTGACGCTCGTTCCGGTCCCGTCGACCGCGGCGGCCCGCCGCGAGCGGTACGGCGACCACATGGCCCGTCTCGCGGGGCACGCGGCCGGGCGGTTGCGGGCCGCCGGTTACCGGGTGAATGTCGTACAGCCGCTTCGCGCCCTGCCCCGTCCTGACTCAACGTCACTGGATGCATCCGAACGGGCGACTGTAGCTGTCAATTCGCTGCGAATGATGCCCCGAATCGGCAATCCCCTCCGCGACGGTAGATCACGAGGCACGCTGGTGGTGACGGATGACATCGTCACCACCGGCGCCACTCTGGCGGCGGTGGCGCGCCGGCTTGAGGAGGCGGACATGCAGGTCACAGGTGCCGCAGTGCTCGCAGCGACGGAATTGCGCGGAATTCGCACCGGCATTCCCCTGTGACCGCGCCCCGGTCTGCCGATAGAGGCCGATGTCAGTCTTCGGTTATCCCAAACGAGGGGTGACTGGCGGGCATAGGCGGGATAGCGTCTAGGTGACGAGGGCGAGCACGCAGACTCGCCCGCCACCGGGAGCGCCTCAGTCGCACCGGAAAGGAGTCGTCTCACTCTCATGGGCCGCGTCCGGTAGTTGATCATGACGCGGTGGTTTTCACCCAGTAGCCGGCCAGGCCGCGAATCGGCGCCGGCAAGCACTTAGCGTTGGGGGAGGTCACGAGTGGACATTGTCGTCAAAGGCCGCAACGTAGAGGTTCCCGACCATTATCGAGAGCATGTCGCCGACAAGCTGAGCAAGGTCGAGCGTTACGACCAGAAGCTGATGAGGGCGGACGTGGAGCTCTTCCACGAACGCAATCCGCGACAGTCCGACACCTGCCAGCGGGTCGAGATCACCGTCAGGACCAAGGGCCCGGTGGTACGCGCCGAGGCCCAGGCACAGGATTTCTACGCAGCCCTGGACTGCGCCATCAACAAACTCGACGCCCGGCTGCGCCGTTCCGCCGACCGGCGCCGGGTGCATCGCGGAAGGCACGCGCCGGTCTCCGTCGCCGCGGCCACCGCCAATCTCCCCACCGACCTGACGCACGGCCGGACCGCGACGCTCACCGAGCCGGCTCTCGAGACGGAGCCGACCGAGCACGACGAGGACCAGCCGTGGCGCATCGTGCGGGAGAAGGAGCACTCGGCCGAGCCGATGACCGTCGACGACGCCCTCTTCCAGATGGAGCTCGTCGGCCACGACTTCTATCTGTTCCATGACAAGGACAGCGGCCGGCCCAGTGTGGTCTATCGCCGCCGCGGTTACGACTACGGCATCCTCAGCCTAGGTATGTGAAGCGCTCCCGCCGGAGGCCTGTGCGAGCAGGTCTCCGGCGAGGAGCACGTACTGGACGTCGTCGGTGCGCGTGCCGTCCGGACCGGGCAGACGCGAGCGCAGGTATGCCTCGCGGGTGAAACCGGCCTTCTCCAGCACCCGCTGCGACCCGGTGTTCGTCGGCAGTGTCCCGGCGATGAGACGGGCGATCCCCGTCTCGGCGAAGGCCCAGAGAGCGAGAAGTTGCGCGGCGCGAGAGGCGAAACCCTTCTTCCGGTACGCCGGGAGCATGCTGTACCCGATCATCGCCTGACCGGTCGGCGGCTCCTGGTAATACAGGCCGATGTCGCCGGCCCGTGCCCCGGTCGCGCCGTCGAGGATGACCAGGTCGGCCCGGTCACCCGCCAGCCAGTGCGCCTGCGCGCGGGCGCACCGGCGCCGGATCTCCTCGGCCGATTTCTGCTCCGGCGGCACGCTGGTGGCGATGACGTCCGGCACGTTGTGCAGCTCGGTGTAGAAGTCGATGTCCTGCTCCCCGAGCGGTCGGAGAGTGACCACGCCGTCGGACAACTCGCCGCCGGGCAGATCGGGCAGCAGGCGCAGCGCGGGGGTCTCCGGGTCGTCCGCCAGGCGGGAGTAGACCAGCAGCTCGGGATGACCCCGGCGGACCGACTCGCGGGTGTAACCGGCGGCCAGGGCGACCCGCTGGGCCACCGGGTTCTCCCACTCGATCCGCATCTCCAGCCGGTCACGCCGGGTGAGCATCACCCGGCTGAACTCACGCACCGCCGTGGTCGCCACACCCCGCCCGCGGAACTCCGGTATCACCTCGAAGGTCAGGATTCCGTGTTCGAGCCCGATGCGCCCGAGAACGTCGCCGGTGCGCCCGTCGACGATCGTGTCGCCCCGGAAGCGGATTCCGCCGCCGGCACCCGCGTCCTCGACCCGTACTTCGGTGTTCTGATCCACATGGCCATCCTCTCCGGGACGCGCCCGGCCATCAAATACGTTTCCGACAAGTCGAAGGCTGCGCTTTCAGCGAACTTCGGGGAGACTTTCGCCCGGTTTGCGAGCTTCCCCGGAGGCCAGGGTCACAGGTCCAGGGCGAAGGTGCCTACGATGGTTCGGCAGACTGTCTAGGGGAGCGTTGACCCGTGTCGATTTTGGAAAAGATTCTTCGCGCCGGCGAAGGCCGCATGGTGCGACGGCTCAAGGCGATCGCGGACGCGGTCAACTCGATCGAGGACGACTATGTCGATCTCACCGATGATGAGTTGCGCGAATGCACCCAGCAGTTCAAGGAGCGTTACGAAGAGGGTGAATCACTCGACTCGTTGCTGCCAGAGGCCTTCGCGGTCGCCCGGGAGGGCGCGAAACGGGTGCTCGGCCAGCGGGCGTATGACGTCCAGCTGATGGGTGGCGCCGCGCTGCACTTCGGCAACATCCCGGAGATGAAGACCGGTGAGGGCAAGACCCTGACCGGTGTGTTCCCGGCCTACCTCAACGCGTTGAGCGGCAAGGGTGTGCACATCATCACGGTCAACGACTACCTGGCTCAGCGTGACGCCGAGTGGGTCGGCCGGGTGCACGTGTTCCTCGGCCTGACCGTCGGCGTCATCCTGCCGAACCGGCCGGCCGCCGAACACCGTGCCGCATACCAGTGCGACATCACGTACGGGACGAACAACGAGTTCGGCTTCGACTACCTGCGCGACAACATGGCGTGGTCGAAGGACGAGCGGGTGCAGCGCGGGCACCACTTCGCGATCGTCGACGAGGTGGACTCGATCCTCATCGACGAGGCGCGCACCCCGCTGATCATCTCCGGCCCGGCCGAGCACTCCCAGCGGTGGTATGGCGAGTTCGCCCAGATCGTCGCCCGCCTCCAGCCCGGCAAGGACGGCGAGGGCGACTACGAGGTCGACGTCGCCAAGCGGACCATCGCGGTCACCGAGCGCGGCGTCGCCAAGGTCGAGGACCGGATCGGCATCGACAACCTGTACGAGTCGGTGAACACCCCGCTGGTCGGCTACCTGAACAACGCCATCAAGGCCAAGGAGCTCTACAAGCGCGACAAGGACTACATCGTCAGCCCCGAGGGCGAGGTCCTGATCGTCGACGAGTTCACCGGCCGCATCCTGCACGGCCGCCGCTACAACGAGGGCATGCACCAGGCCATCGAGGCGAAGGAGGGGGTGGAGGTCAAGCAGGAGAACCAGACCCTCGCGACCGTCACCCTCCAGAACTTCTTCCGCCTCTACGAGAAGCTCGGCGGCATGACCGGTACGGCACAGACCGAGGCCGGCGAGTTCAACAGCGTCTACAAGGTCGGCGTCGTCAGCATCCCGACGCACCGCCCGATGATCCGGATCGACCACCCGGACGTCATCTACAAGACCGAGCGGGCCAAGTTCAACGCGGTCATCGAGGACATCGCCGAGCGGCACGCGACCGGCCAGCCGGTCCTCGTCGGCACCGTCTCCGTGGAGAACTCGGAGATCCTCTCCCAGCTGCTGCGCCGCCGTGGCATCCCGCACAGCGTGCTGAACGCGAAGTTCCACGCGCAGGAGGCCACGATCATCGCGCAGGCCGGCCGGAAGGGCGCGGTCACGGTGGCCACCAACATGGCCGGTCGTGGCACCGACATCCTGCTCGGCGGCAACCCGGACTTCACCGCCGCGGCCGAGCTGCGCCAGCGCGGCCTCGACCCGGTGGAGAGCCCCGAGGAGTATGCGAAGGCGCTGGAGGAGATCCTCCCGGAGGTGAAGTTGGCCACCGAGCAGGAAGCCGCGGAGGTGACGGCGGCCGGCGGTCTCTACGTGCTCGGCACCGAGCGTCACGACTCCCGCCGCATCGACAACCAGCTGCGTGGTCGTTCCGGCCGGCAGGGTGACCCGGGCGAGTCCCGGTTCTACCTGTCGCTTCAGGACGACCTGATGAAGCGGTTCCGGGCCGGCGCCGTCGAGGCGGTCATGGAGCGCTTCAACATCCCCGAGGACGTTCCCATCGAGTCGAAGATGGTGAGCAAGCAGATCCGCAACGCGCAGACCCAGATCGAGGCGCAGAACGCGGAGATCCGCAAGAACGTCCTCAAGTACGACGAGGTGATGAACAAGCAGCGGCAGGTCGTCTACGCCGAGCGCCGGCGCGTGCTCGACGGCGAGGACATGCACGAGCAGGTCACCCACATGATCGACGACGTGGTGGCCGACTACGTGAACGCCGCGACCTCCGACGGTTTCGCCGAGGACTGGGACCTCGACGACCTCTGGACCAACCTCAAGCGGCTCTACCCGATCACCCTCACCCTCGACGACATCGTCGAGGAGTCCGGCGGCGAGCGGGGCACGCTCGACCAGGAGTACCTCCTGGCGCAGCTGAAGCAGGACGCGCAGGCCGCGTACCAGGCCCGCGAGGACGAGCTCGGCTCCGAGGCGATCCGCGAGCTGGAGCGCCAGGTGCTGCTCGCGGTGATCGACCGCAAGTGGCGTGAGCACCTCTACGAGATGGACTACCTCCAGGAGGGCATCTCCCTGCGGGCCTACGCGCAGCGCGACCCGGTCGTGGAGTACCAGCGCGAGGGCTTCGACATGTTCAACCAGATGATGGAGGGCATCAAGGAGGAGGCGGTCGGCCTCGTCTTCAACCTGGAGGTCCAGGTCGAGGAGGCGCCCCCGCCCGTCACGCTGGACCCGAGCCAGGCCTTCGAGCTGCCCCGGGTCGGCGACGTGCCGGACGACGAGCCCGAGCGGGTCGAGGTGCACGCCAAGGGCCTCAACACGCCCAGCCGCCCGCAGAACCTCCAGTACACGGCCCCGACGATCGACGGCGAAGCCGGTACCGGCCGCCCGCAGGTCCAGCAGGAGCCGCCGGTCGCGATCGGCCCGGGCGGCTCGCCCGTCCCGGTCGGCCCGGCCCACACCGCGGCCGGCTCAGCGGGGAACCGCTCCTCCAGCGAGTCGAACGGCCCGTCCCGGAACGCGCCGTGCTACTGCGGCTCGGGCAAGAAGTACAAGCGCTGCCACGGAGCGCCCGGAGCGGTCTGACCCTTCGCAGCGCGACGGCCCGTGTGGGTCCGGCTTCGGCCGGTCCACACGGGCCGTTCGCTTTGCCCGGCATCCGTCGCGGGGCCTCCGGCCGACGCGAGCTCTCCCACCTCGCCCTCCGCCTGCCGGCCGTCCTCCGCGCCGCCGAGCACTCCCGCCGCTGCCGCTTCTCCGCTTTCCCCCGCTGAGCTTCCCCGCCGCCGTTTCGTGTTCGCCGTCAGCCGCCGCCGGGGCTTCACCAAGTGACGTTGATCGCCTCCGCTCGTTCCGGGGAGCCCGTGGGTAGGGCTGTGCCGCGGCGGAGAGCGATGCTGCGTGGACGGCCGCCGCTCGCGGTGGGGTCTTGGCGAGCGGCGGCTGGCCGCGTCCGCCGGGCCTGCTGAAGGCGTCAGCCGCAAGCTTCAGCTGCAGGCATCAGATGATCAACAAGGTGGTCGCGGCCCAGCTCTGCTGGTGCAGTTCGAGCCGGAACGCCATCGCCCAGGTCCGGTCCCCGGTGACCAGGGTGACCGCCGCCTCGACCGCGCCCGCACGAGGCTCGCAGAGCACCACCTTGATCACGCCCACCGGTGACCGACGGGCCGACGGCTGTCGCGTCTTCCGCAAGTCGGCCGCCCGGCGTGCCCCGGCCAGCCCTTGGGCGACGACATCGGCCGCCTGTGACGGCAGCGCGAGCCGCCGCAGGTGGGCGGCGGGCCGGAATCCGTTGAGGACCTCGACACAGAGCCGCACGAACCGGCGGACCGCGAGCTTGGCATCGCCGGAGGCCCCGGCCACGACCGGTGGCTCGACGACGGGCGGTGGGGCCGCCGATGGATTGTCGGCCGGCCACTCCAGCGTCAGCTGCCGCGACGACGTCCAGACCTGTGGCGTCGCCTCGTCGTCGAACGGGGGTTCATACCGGGGAACCGGGCGCAGGCGAATCGTCGCCCCGGACCCGGTGGGTGCCATCTCGACCGCCGAGCGCATCTCCACCGCCAATTCTTGCGTTTGGCTACGTTTGCCTTCGATAGCGTCGAGTCTTGCCTAGATGCTACGGCGGCGGCAACCGTCGCTCATCGATCGTGAAGAGGTGCAAAAGCCATGATGCTGCCAAATGACATCGTCGTCGGCGCCGACCCGACGGGACAGGCCCGGCACAGGGCCGACGCAAGGATCCGCGGGTGGCGGCTGGTGGTGTCCGCGTCGTGCCGGCGGCGGCGTCCCGATCAGGCGAGGGGATGGACCCGTGTCGGGCAGGCGGCAGCTGCTGTGTCTTGCAGGCTAAGCGCCGGCATCTGGCCGCCTGTGGCGTTCGTGTCGTGCTCGCAGCAGTGGCTGCGGCGGCCGGGAAACGATTCGCGTCGAGCTCGCCGGAAGGGCGGGCGGAGAGGCCAGGGGAGATGCGGGCGGAGAGGCCAGGGGAGATGCGGGCGGAGAGGCCAAGGGAGATGCAGGCGGAGAGGCCAAGGGAGATGCGAGCGGAGGGGCCTGCGAGAAGCAGGCGGGGATGGGCCAGGGGAGTAGCGGGCGGAGGGGCCCGCGAGAAGGCGGTGGAGAGGCCTGCGGAGAAGGCGGCCGGCGCGGGGCCCAAGGAGAAAGGTTGGCGGAGAGGACGGGCGCAAGGCCTGCCGAGAAGGGCGGCGGAGAGGTTCGAGGGGGTCGGAGTGTCGGCCCGGGGCCGGCTGTCATCGGGCCTGTCGGGCCGGGGCCGGCTGTCATCAGGCCTGTCGGCCCAGGGCCGGCTGTTGTCGGGCCGAGAAGAGCGGGTGGCGCCGCATTGCGCGTGGTCAGTCCGTCTCGCGCTCGGCCAGTGGGTTGTCACGGACCCATACCGCGGTCTCCGCATACTTGCCCGCGATGTACTCCTCCAGCTTGGTCCGCTCGACCCGCCACTGGCCGCGGCCACCGATCTTGATCGCGGGCAGCTCGCCGCTGCGGACCATGTGGTAGACCTGCGAATCCGAGACGTTGAGCTCGGCCGCCACGTCGGACAGCAGCAGGAAACGCGGCTCGGACACGAGATCTCCTAACGACAGCCTCAGTTTGCCACCGTTTGCCGCCGACCGCCTATCCCGGCCCCGAGCCGCCCCGATTCGGAGACGCCTGGTGAAATGGTGCACTCGGCGAACCGTGTGGACGGTGTACTGTCCGGGACCGCAGAACGCGCCGCGTGCAGGAGGAAGACGTGCCGATCACCGATCTGGTCCGGGTTTATGTGCCGGCCACGTTGCCGATGCTCGCCGCGCTGCGGGCTGACGGGCGGCTCGGCGACCAGACGACGACCGCGCACGCGGTGACGCCCGCACTGCGGGAGTGGTATGCGGAGGGTGACGAGGAGGAGCTGGAGTATGTCGCCTTCACCCGCGCCGCGCAGGGCGCCCTGCAACTGCTCCGGCACGACCCGGCCGCGCCTCGCCGACGGGTCGTGATCTCGGCCGACGTGCCCGCCGCCAGTCTGACCCGGGAGGACACCGAGCTCGGGTCGAGTACCGTCCGCCTGCCGCAGGCGGTGCGCCTGGCCGAGGTGGCCAGCATCCACGTCGACGGCGGCGATGCCGAGGAGGCGGTTGCGGAGGCCGCAGGCGTGGTCGAGGAGGCTCTGGCCGGCGACCCGGATGCTCAATTCACCGTCGACAGCGCCGAGGATCACGAGCTCGAGTGGTACGCCGTCTCCGAGCTGGACGAGCTGCTCTGAGACCCGGCGCCCGGCGCCCGCGACAAGACTCCGGCGCGAAGGCGAAGCGACACCGTTCCGGCACGAAGGCGGACCGAAACCGCTCCGGTACGAAGGCGAATTAACACCCCTCCGTCATGGAGACGGGCGACACCGCTCCGGCATGGAGGCGGGTCGACCTGGCGTTTCCTAGGCGCCGGCCTCGCTCTTGTCCCGCGGAGTCTCGGCTGCGCCCTTCACTCGGGTGCCGGCCCCACCGACGTCCTGGGTCTCTGGCTGGGCACTGTCCTCGGCCTGGGCACTGTCCCGGCTTTCGGGCTCGGCACCGTCCGGGGTCTCAACCTCGGCACTGTCCCAGCTCGCCCGGTCGGCGCGGGCTCGGGTTCCGGTGTCGGTCGTGGCCGCGGCCTCCTCGGCGGGGGAATCGGCCTCGTCGGCCGGTGAGCCGAGCGTCCGGCCGACCGCGAAGATGGCGGTCAGGGCGCCGGCGAAGAGGACGATCAGCGCGTTGTTGAGGCGGGCCGTGCTGAGGAGCTCCTGAACCGTCCGTTCCAGCTCGCTGACCTTGCCGGCCAGTTCCAGCACCTTCGCCCCCGCGGTGCGGGAGAGCAGCTCGCCGATCACGAGGAGCATGCCCGGTCCGGCGCCGGCCAGCGCATACATCGGCCAGCGAAGGCCGGTCGCGGTGTCGTCCGCCGCGGGGGAGGACGCGTCGCGCTGCCGGGCACGGCGCAGCAGGGCGTAGGAGATGAGCCCGGCGGCGAGTCCGCTGAGGGCCGCCTGACTGTACGAGAACCACTGTGCCGCGTTGGCCGACGACGCGGTGTCGCCCGCCCCGAAGGCGTTGAGCACCGGTTCCTGGAAGAGGTTGAGCACGAATCCGATCAGGAAGACACCGACCGACGCCGCGGCGGCAGCCGCGATCACCCGGGGGAGCCGCAACCCGGCCAGTGCGCCACCGATGGTCGCCGCCGCGGCCACGGTGCCGCCGACCGCCGCGTAGATGGTGCCGAGGGTGTTGATCGTGATGATCGGGATCGCGCTGACCACGCCGACGAGCAGCCCGGACCCGGTGGCCACCGCGAACCGGGCGGTCGCGCCGAGGGTCCACCGTCCGCTGACCAGGGTGAGGACGAGCAGTGCCACCGCCGCGCCGGCGACCAGGTCGGCGGAGACGGCACCGGGCAGCGCATAGGCGGTGGAGGTGACCTCCATCGCGGCGTCCGCCCGGCTGGTGATGCTGGCCCGGGCCGACCAGAGCATCGCGGCGGTCCACCCGACGGCGGCGACCGCGAGCAGCGCCACGGTGAGCCGGGACTCCTCGATGGTCTCCGGGGCGGTCTGGCGGTCAGTCATGGGGCTCAGGGTAACCGGCTCGCCCGCGCACGCCGACGGGCCGTCCGGAGGGGTGTGACGATGGACTGTCGCCGTCCGGGGGCCGGTCCGGAGGCCACGGAATCCCGTCGGGGACCGGCTCGAGGACGGTGGGAACCCACCGGGGACCCTCCGAAAGGGCGGCTCTTCGGATGGCGGTATTCGCACATGGGGAGACCGTGGGCGGTTAGCGCCGATTGTCTGGTTTTGCATGGCGAATCGCGGGGTTTCACGAATTTCCTGCCCGCAACGTGTCGTCTGACCGTTTGCCTGCGCCATATTACCTGGTCAACGTCGTTTACACGGCCGAAACGCCCGATCCGCACGCTCGTTGTCGGACTGTCTGTGCGGGACAGTCGTTTGTGGAGGCGCAAACTGGACGGATCGGGCTAAATCCTGGACGGGGGCGCTACAAAGTGGCAGCTTATTAGGCATGCCCGACTTCCAAATCAATCCGACGGCGGCTGCCCTTCTCGGCCTCCTCCATGAGGGGTCGATGACCGGTGGTCAGCTGATGGCGGCTGCCGAACGCCGCCTCGGGCCCTACTGGTCGATGACGCGGAGCCAGGTCTACCGCGAACTGCCCGTACTGGCCGAAATGGGTTACGTCCGTCTCGGAAAGCCGGGCCCTCGATCCAGTCAGCCCTACGCCATCACCGCCTCCGGGAAACGAGCCTTCACCCGGTGGCTGGCCGAGTCGCCGGGCCGGGACGCGCTGCGTAACCCGGTCGCTCTCCGCGTCGCCTTCGGCCAGCAGCACAGCGGCGACCAGTTGCAGACGCTGTACACCCATGCCAACCAGTACCACTCGGAAGCCATGGCGATGGCGAAGGAGCAGGCCAAGGAGGCCAAGAAGAACGGTGACCCGTTCGGCGCGGCGGCGCTGGAGTTCGCGGTCGCCTATCACAAGGCCGCACTCAGCTGGCTCAAGGCAGCTCCGACGAGTTGAACGGACCGCCCCGGCCAGCAATCTGGCCGGGCGGCGTAGTCTTGAGTGTCGTGACCGCTGCCGACTTTCCCGAGCAACTGAAGGCCCTCGACGCGACCCTGCGCAACATCGAGAACGTCCTGGACGTCGACAAGCTGCGCCGGGACAAGGCGGACCTCGAGGAGCAGGCCTCCGCCCCCGACCTCTGGGACGATCAGGCCCGCGCCCAGGAGGTGAACAGCCGCCTGGCGTACGTCTCCGGGGAGATCTCCAAGCTGGAGCGCCTGCGCTCCCGCCTCGACGACGCCGGCATTCTTCTCGAGATGGCCGAGGACGAGGGTGACGCCGGCTCGGTCGCCGAGGTCGGCGACGAGCTGGTCACGCTGACCAAGGCGGTCGAGGAGATGGAGGTCCGCACTCTTCTCTCCGGGGAGTACGACTCGCGTGAGGCCCTGGTCGCGATCCGCGCCGGGGCCGGTGGCGTGGACGCCGCCGACTTCGCCGAGATGCTGATGCGGATGTATCTGCGCTGGGCCGAGCGGCACGGCTACCCGACCGAGGTCTACGACACCTCGTATGCGGAGGAGGCCGGCCTCAAGTCGGCGACCTTCACCGTCAAGGTGCCGTATGCCTACGGCACCCTCGGCGTCGAGTCGGGCACCCACCGGCTGGTCCGGATCAGCCCGTTCGACAACCAGGGCCGGCGCCAGACCAGCTTCGCCAGTGTCGAGGTGATGCCGGTGGTCGCGCAGACCGACAGCATCGAGATTCCGGAGAACGAGATCCGGGTCGACGTCTACCGCTCCTCCGGTCCCGGTGGGCAGAGCGTCAACACCACCGACTCGGCGGTCCGGCTGACCCACATCCCGACCGGCATCGTGGCGTCGTGTCAGAACGAGAAGTCGCAGCTGCAGAACAAGGCGGCCGCCCTGCGGGTGCTCCAGGCCCGGCTCCTGGAGCGCAAGCGCCAGGAGGAGCAGGCCAAGATGAACGATCTGCGGCAGGACACCACCGGCTCGTGGGGCGACCAGATGCGTTCGTACGTCCTGCACCCGTACCAAATGGTGAAGGATCTGCGCACCGAGTTCGAGACCGGTAACCCTTCGTCGGTCTTCGACGGCGATGTGGACGGGTTCATCCAGGCGGGTATCCGCTGGCGTAAGCAGAACCAGATCGCGGGCTGATCTGTCGGTGACGCAGTGCAACCCGTCCTGAACGGTGAGTCAGGCCGGGTTGCGGTCGAATGTGCCGTTACCGCAGGTCGTGAATATTCCCGGCCCCGGCGGGCTTGGCGTTTTCGTTACACCGCGTAGACTCCAGTCCCGTGATTCAGCTCGAGAACGTGACGAAGACGTATCCGAAGGGGTCTCGGCCGTCGCTGGACAATGTCAGCGTCGGGATCGAGAAGGGTGAGTTCGTCTTCTTCATCGGCCCCTCCGGTTCCGGCAAGTCGACGATCATCAAGCTGTTGCTGCACGAGGTTGCCCCGACCAGCGGCAAAGTAATGGTGAACCAGAAGGACGTGACCACACTGCGGTCCTGGAAGGTGCCGCACTTCCGGCGCTCGATCGGCTGCGTGTTCCAGGACTTCCGGCTCCTGCCGAACCGTACGGCGTACGAGAATGTCGCCTTCGCCCTTGAGGTGATCGGCAAGACCAAGGCCGTGGCCCGGCGCGTGGTGCCCGAGGTGCTGGAGCTGGTCGGTCTGGGCGGTAAGGAGCACCGCTACCCGCACGAGCTCTCCGGTGGTGAGCAGCAGCGTGTCGCGGTGGCCCGCGCCTTCGTCAACCGCCCGCTGATCCTGCTGGCCGACGAGCCCACGGGTAACCTCGACCCGGACACCTCCATCGAGATCATGCGCCTGCTGGACCGGATCAACCGGACCGGCACGACCGTCGTGATGGTCACGCACGACTCCAACATCGTCAACCAGATGCGCCGCCGGGTCATCGAGATCGAGAGCGGACGGATCGTCCGTGACCAGGCGCGCGGTGTTTACGGTTAAGCCCGGCTCCGCCCCCGTAACGAAAGCTGAATCTGTGACACGCGGAGTCCTGGAAGGATCCCCCCGATGCGCGTGAAGTACGTACTCAACGAGGTCCTGGTGGGCCTGTGGCGAAACGTCACGATGACGGTCGCCATGATCATCACCATGTCGGTCTCGTTGAGCATGCTGGGCGCCAGCGTGCTGCTCTATATGCAGGTCGACCAGATGAAGGACTACTACTACGGGAACATCCAGGTCTCCATCTTCCTGACCGAGGACATCACCGACGGTCAGAAGGCGAACATCGATCAGGCGATCACCGGTAGCGACCTGGTCAAGGACAAGACCTATGAGACCAAGGAGGACGCGCTCAAGCGCTTCCAGCAGCTCTGGGCCGACTCACCGGACTTCGTGAACGCGATCAACGCGGACAGCCTGCCGGAGTCGTACCGGGTGACGCTCAAGAACCCGGAGCAGTACAAGGACTTCGCCAAGGTGCTCGAGGGCATGCCCGGGATCCGGCAGATCATCGACCAGAGCGACATCCTTGAAGAGGTCTTCGACATCTTCAACTCGATCCAGCTGGCCTCACTGATCGTGGCGGGTTTCATGGCGGTGGCCGCCTTGCTCCTCGTGGGTAACACCATCCAGGTCGCGGCGTACAGCAAACGGCGTGAGGTCGCGGTGATGAAACTCGTCGGCGCCTCGAACTGGTTCATCCAGGCGCCGTTCGTCCTGGAGGCGGTGGTCGCCGGTCTGATCGGCGCGATCCTAGGGTTCGTGGCGCTCTTCATCGCCAAGGTGGTGCTGCTGGACAACAAGCTCCAGGCGCTCACCACGATCCTCACACCGATCCCGACCAGCAACGTGATGCTCATGCTGCCGTTGCTGGCCGGCGTGGGCGCCCTGGTCAGTGCCGTCACCGCGTGGGTCACCCTGCGCTTCTACCTGAAGGTCTGATCACCCGATCGCGTTCGTACCGATGGCCGCATTCCTGTCCGGGGATGCGGCCATCGGGCGATTTGGGGCTTTGGGGCGATTAGTCGCGGTAGCGTGGCGCGGTGAGGTATCGCCAGCTGGATCGCCTGATCGCCGCCTGCCTCTGCTTCCTCGTCGGCATCGCGGGGATCGTCCTGACCGGACCCCGGCCCGCCGTCGCGGACCGCAACGACGACGCGGCGCGCGCCGTCCGCCGGGCCGAGGCACTGCTGGAGAACGCGAGCGCGGCCGCCCGGACCGCCGCGACCAACCTCGCCCGCGCCACCGCCGCCCTCCCGGCCGCCCAGAACCGGATCGCCACCACCCGCGGCGTGGTCGTCGCCACCCGCGTCCAGGCGGATCTGGCCCGCCGCAACGCCGACGCCGCCCGCAGCCGGTACCAGCGGGTCGCCGCCGACTACGAGGCCGCCGACCGACGGCTCGACGAGGCCCGCGCCCGGGTCGACGAGATCGCGAGCGTCAGTTACATGGGCAGCCGCCTCACCCGGTTCAACATGCTCGCCCGGTCGACCGGCCCACAGGACCTGATGGACCGGCTGGGGCTCGTCGAGCACCTCCGGACGCGGGAGCAGGAGGAGGTCCGTACCCTCTTCGGCGCCCGGCGGGAGGCCCGCGCCGCGCAGGACCGGGCCGGTGCCGCGCAACGTACCGCCGAGGCCGCCGAACGGGCCGCCGTCGCCAAGCTCCGCGCGGCGCAGGACGCCCAGGCCGCCGCCCTCCGCGCGCGGCAGGCGCTCAACCACCTGGTCCTCGCCCGGCAGGCCGCGCTGCGGGCCGCCGAGGCGCAGCGCACCACCGTGCTCGCCCAGTACCGGGCCGCGGTCCGGGCCGAACAGCGCGTCCGGTCGGCCGTGCGCGGCTGGGAGAACCGGGGCGGTGTCGGCAGCCGCTACCCCGGCGGGCACCTGCTGATGCCCGTCCGCGGCTGGAAGAGCAGCGACTACGGCAACCGGTACGACCCGTACTACCGGGTCTGGCAACTCCATGCCGGCACGGACTTCGCGGCCGGGTCCGGCAGCCCGATCCGGGCCGCGGCCTCCGGCCGTGTCATCCAGGCCGGCTGGAACGGCGGTTACGGTCGGTACACATGCATCAACCACGGGCGATTGAGCGGGTACGGGTTCACGACCTGCTACGCCCACCAGTCCCGGATCCACGTCGACGTCGGCGAGTACGTCCGCCGGGGCGAAGTGATCGGGCGGGTCGGCAACACCGGCGCCTCCACCGGGGCGCACCTGCATTTCGAGACCCGGTTCGGCGGGGAGCCCCGCAATCCGCTCAATTACCTGCCCGGCTGCCTCTGCTGAATCCCGGGTAGTCTTTTCCCTCATGCCACGGGAACAGGGCCGCAAGGTCGTCGCCTCCAACCGCAAGGCGTACCACGACTACGCCATCCTCGACACCTATGAGGCCGGCATGGTCCTCACCGGCACCGAGGTGAAGTCGCTGCGCGCCGGCCGATCGTCGCTGGTCGACGCGTTCGGCCACGAGAAGGACGGCGAGATCTACCTGCACGGGATGCACATCCCGGAATACACGCAGGGCACCTGGACCAACCACGAGCCGCGCCGCGTCCGCAAGCTCCTGCTGCACCGCGAAGAGATCCACAAGATGCTGGGCAGGATGCGTGACGACGGCGTCACCCTGGTGCCGCTCTCGGTCTACTTCCACAACGGGTACGCGAAGGTCGAACTCGGCGTCGCCAAGGGTAAGAAGAGCTACGACAAGCGCCAGGACATGGCCAGCCGGGACGCTCAGCGGGAGATCAACCGGGCGATGGGCCGCCGCGCGAAGGGCATGGACTGACGGGTATTCTCGCCCGCCAGGCTTTGATCTTCGCCCGATCCGCTGTTGCCCCGTCCTCCGCCGACGTGCGATCTTTCGCTGTCGTCCGCTCTTCCGCTGCCATTTTCGATCTTCCGCTGCATGAGGGAGAACCACCCGTTGGCGAAGCATGCCATCCGTCAGTTCATCCTGGCCCGCCTCGTGCTCGGCTCCGCCGCCACGATCCTGCTCGCCCTCGTCGTGTGGGTCGCCGTCGTCGCCGGCGGATCGGGTGGCAGCGGTGACCCGCTCCTGGTCCAGCCGACCGCCGACCTCCAGGCCGCCGCGGGATCGTTGCCCGCCGCCGCGCCGTCGGCCGAGTCGGCCACGGTGACGCCGTCGGTCACCCCGTCGGCCGGGGCCTCCGGGTCCGCGTCACCCTCACCGTCCGCGCCCGCCTCGGCGTCGGCCTCCCCGTCGGTGAAACCCAGACCCTCCAAGAGCGCCAGCCGTACGCCGAGCGCCTCCCCGTCCCGCGCCGCCAGCCCCACGCCCACCCCGGACGTCTTCGCCGCCACCTACTCCACCAGCGCGAACTGGCGCGACGGCTTCATCGCCGCGGTCCGGATCGTGAACAACGGCTCCACGCCCCGCGACTGGTCGGTGACCCTTACCTACCCGTCCAGCGCCGGCATCGAGGTGCGCGGCGCGTGGAACGCCACCGCCGGAGTCAGCGGCAACACGGTCACCCTGCGAGGTAAGTCCCTGGCCGGCGGCGGCTCGATCACCGTGGGCTTCCAGGGCACCAAGGACATCGGCGACGCGGTGAAGCCGGTCACCTGCTCCGTCAGTGGTGGTTCCTGTCGGATGAGTTAAGATTGCGGGGCTGTGACACAGACATGGGGGTGACTGGTTTCGACTTCGTACGTGGAGACAGGGGAAGCGAGCCGAGGAAGCCGACGTCGTCTCGAGAATCGGTCGTCGGAAACTTATAAGCGCCAACTCTAAGTTTGACGCTGACCAGTACGCTCTCGCCGCCTGAGGCAAGTAGCGTGGTCTGTCGGTCTGGGAGCGCCTCCGTCCCAGCTGCCGGCATCAGCTAGGAGGCTGGCCAACCGGTCCCGGTCACGGGGACCGCACGGCGAGATTAATCAGTGACTGGGCCCGTCGTCCGAACTTGCTCACGTGAGTCGGAGGGCCGAGTAGGGACATAGTGAGCTGCGCTCGGAGAAGCCCTGACAAAACAACGAAGGACCCGGGTTCGATTCCCGGCACCTCCACGGCATTCGGCCTCCCTGCTCGCCAAAAGCGCGAGCCGGGGGGCCGTTTCGGTTTGTCTGCTCCGGGGGCCGAGCCCCCGGAAACCCCGCATCACGGTGGGCACGGCAGGCGGTTTCGTTCCGCTCAGCCCGTGCGTGGTGGATGGGTACGGCCGGTGTGGGGCCGGACTCATGCGAGGCCGAAATCTTGCGCGATCGACTCGTTCACCTCGTTGGAGTCCCGGCCGTCTGCTGCGACGAGTTCACCGGCGAGGGAGCCTCTACCGACCTGATCAACCCAGCGGTTGAGCGGGATCACCTTGGCGATGAGTGTGCCGGCCTGAAGGTGACGCGTCGCTGGCCGGCTCGCCGGGTCGTGGATGTTCTATAATCGCACACGTGACACGGGTAGATAGCGAGATGATCGGTCGTCGAGTGGCTGAAGCTCGTGTCCGGGCTGGGTTGACACAGTTTGATCTTGCGCGCGTCGTTGGTCTCGATCGCAGTGCGCTGGCCAAGGTGGAAACCGGCGGTCGCCGAGTCAGTGCGTTGGAGCTGGCGCGTATCGCGGAGGAGACCGGCGAGGCGTTTGAGTGGTTTGTGACTGATCCGCCGCCTGCAATCGTCTCCTACCGTATTGGGGTGGGCGCGCCCGCGACGTCCTCCATCGATCGCCTCATCGAGCAGGTGGCCAGGGACGTCGAACTCGTCCAGAGTCTTGGGGTGCTCGATGTCATTGAATTCGAGCCGTTCGATCAACCGGCCGACGTCGCCCAAGCAGAGAGCCTGGCGGCGACGGCGCGAACGACGCTGGGCCTTGATCCGGCAGGCCCGATCACTGACCTCGTTACTCCTCTCGCTGACTTCGGTCTATTCGCCTTCGCTCACAATCTGGGAGTCGACGCGCCGGATTCAGCAACCACGCTGTTGCACCGTGGCGGAGTGAGCGTCGTAAACTCGGATCGGGCAGTCGGGCGTCGCAGGTTGGCTTTGGCTCATGAGCTTGGGCACTACTTGCTCGCTGACGAATACACGGTCGATTGGCGGGTAGGGGCGTGGCCTGATTCCCAAAGGACTGAGTGGCTCATTGATGTGTTCGCGCGCGCATTTTTGTTGCCTGTGGATTCTTTGAGGTCACGCTGGGCTGATCTTAGAGCGCGTGAATCTATACGTGAGTCTGCGGTGCGCGCTGCGAGCGAATTTCGCGTCGACATGTCTACTCTGGCGGCCCGGCTGTCGGAACTGAATCTAGCTGACCAGGAAGAATTATCGCTCGTTCGTGCTGTGACAACGACGCGCGCCGACATCATCGAGCACGACCTGCTCGTGGCACACGATCTGGAAGGCACGTCCCTGCCTCGGCGCTATGAGAAGGCCGTCCTTGCTCTATACCGCTCCGAGCGAATCAGTGTGGGCCGGACGGCCGAATTGCTGAGAGGTACGGTCGATGAGGCAGCGCTCCCGCAGCTCCCTCCGGTGCACGAGAGCGAGATTTGGAAGTTCGTGTCTTGAGCGATGCCTATGTATTCGACACGGGGCCGCTAAGTCACTTCGCCGAAGCTGGCTGGCTTAAAATTCTTCAGGCTTTGGCCGGGGATCGGCTCGTGTTGATCCCGGAGGTCGTGCGAACGGAGGTCTCGGAGGCCACGCACCTGTATCCATTTCTGACCCAGATATTAGACGCGGACTGGATTAAGACCGACCGTAGCGACGATGTCGAACTTATTGTGGCTCACGCTCGATATACGGCGCGGTTGGCCAGTGGCAGAAAGAATCTAGGTGAATGCGGTGTGTTGGCGCTCGCCGAGGTGCGGCATCAAATCGCTATTATCGACGACCGTGTCGCACGTGAGGCTGGCGAGGAGTACGGTGTCGAGATCAAAGGAACCCTTGCGTTGATGTGTGACGGGATTCGGCAAGGAATGCTTACCGTCCCGCTGGTATCCAGGATCGCGGACGACCTCTTGGCAACGGAGTATCGCCTCCCATTGCGGCCGGGTCAGTTCGAATCGTGGGCGCGCGACGAGGGCTGGATTTGATCGACGAAAGCGAGGCATCATCTTGGCCCCGCGGAGGCCGGGCAGGTGTCACGACCTACCGAGATCGGGCTCGTTGGCCGGCGCGTCGGGCTGGGCAAGGTCGGCAAGTGCGGTTTGCAGTGTGGTGACCTGGTCAGTGAGGTTCAAGTAGGCCCTCGCTACCTCCACGGCATTGCGGCCCCCTGTTCGCGGAAAGCGCGAACCGGGGGCCGTTTCGGTTGTCTGCTCCGGGGGCCGAGCCCCCGGAAACCCCGCATCACGGTGGTGCGGTGGGCGGGTTGGTTTTGCTTACCTCGGCTTCACGGTGGTGCGGTGGGCGGGTTGGTTTTGCTTACCTCGGCTTCACGGTGGTGCGGCGGGCGGTTTCGTTTTGCTTACCCCGGCCTCGTGGTGGGCGCGGCGGGCGGTTGGGTCGCGGCTGGCCCGCGTCGCGCTTCGGCCGCGTCAGGAGGGAAGGACGGACACGTCGTATTTCTGGATGTGCGCGTCGCGCGTGACGAGGGTCAGGTGTTCTACCTTGGCCTGGGCGATGAGCATCCGATCGAACGGGTCTCGGTGGATCAGCGGTAGCCGTTCTGCGACGAGGGCGTGCTCGGCGGTGATGTTCAGATGCCGGAAGCCGCTGTCACGGATGCGTTCAGGGAGATCGGCCGGTTTCTCGAGTTTGCCGAGCGACTGCTTGATGGCTACTTCCCAGATCGTCGCCGGGCTGATGTAGACGTCCGGTTCATGATCGAGGCGTTCCTTGATCTCGGCGGAGAGCGTGGGGTCGTCCGTGAGCCACCACAGCACGACGTGCGTGTCGAGGAGCAGGCTCATCCGAGGCCGAAATCATGCGCGATCGACTCGTTCACCTCGGTGGAGTCCCAGTCGTCTGCTACGACGAGTTGACCGGCGAGGGAGCCTCTACCGATCCTGTCGACCCTGCGGTTGAGCGGGACCACCTTGGCGACGGGTGTGCCGGCCCGGCTGATGATGATCTCTTCGCCGTGCTCGACGCGGTCGATGATCCGCGAGAGGTTCGTCTTCGCGTCGTGGATGTTGAACTGGAGGAGGGCGGGAGCCTGCGCGTCCGCACCGAGGAGCCGGGCAAGGCGAGCGTCACCGGGACCGAAGTGTCGAGCTGGTCGAGCCAGACGTCCCCGTACAGCGGCGATGTGACCTTCTATCTCTCCGGGACGGTGTCGGCTGCCGGAGGGCAGATCTCGTTCGTACCCCAGTGAGATCGAGGCCCGATGAGAATGGATGACCGGATGCCGCCGATGGACGGGGTCTTCACTCGCCATCGGTGGCGCTCTCGTTTGCGGGACCGGTGACCGCTCCAGGCGCTGGGCGGCGGCGGGCCGGGGTCGTCGGTGGGAACGGCCGTGGGCGGGGAGCGCCGCTGGGCCGGCCGGACAGAGTCGGTTGCCTATATGGACGGTCAGGTAATCGTCTTCACTGGACTGTCGAGAGGGTCATCTATGCTGCGGGCGATGCGACGGATCGACATCGGTCTTGTTGCCTGTCGTCGCCATGGGGGCTTGTCATGATCAGATCTGTTCTTGTCCGGCTTGGTGGCGTGCTCACCGCCGGGCTGCTGATGGCGGCAGGGATGGCCGCGCCCGCGGCCGCCGTAGCCGCAGCCGGAAACGTCGGCGGCGTCTACACCGACCACACGGGGACACCGATCGTCGATGCCTGGGTGGTCGTCTGGGGCGCCGAGGACGGTTCCTATCTCGCCGGGTCGAACACCGATGCCGAGGGCCGCTACAGCCTGGCCGACGTGCCGGCGGGCCCGGTGAAGCTGTCGTTCCAGAGCGAGTCGCTGATCCAGTGGGCGCCGGGGGTGCTCAGCCAGGAGGACGCGCAGGTCTACCAGGTTCCCGCCGACGGGACGCTCACCGTCGACGAGCGGCGGCGGCCCGCGGGTGCCGTCGAGGGTGTCGTCACCGGCGCCGACGGTGCGCCGGCGGCCTGGGTGCAGGTGGACGTCCGGGATCTGGCCGGGGACTCGCACGCCTCGGCCTACACCGACGACGCCGGGCGGTACCGGCTCAGCGTCTGGGCGGGGGACCACCACGTGGGCTTCGGGCCGGATGCCGCGAAGCAGTGGGTGCCGGGGGCGGCCCGCGAGGAGGACGCCGACACGATCACCGTGGCGGCCGGGGCCACCGTTCGGGTCGACGAGACGCTGCTGCCGACCGGGACGTTCCGGGGGCGGCTCACCGCTGTCGACGGGAGCCCGCTGATCTCGGTCGAGGTGCTGCTGTATGCGGGGGAGCGGCGCATCTACGGCGGTTTCACCGACGACAACGGTGACTACTCGTTCCCGGTTCTGCCCGGTGACTACGTCGTCGGGTTCCAGGCCGGATCCCACGGCGCGGAGCAGTACATCCCGGGGGCGGTGGACCGGTCCAAGGCCAGGGTCTACACGATCGCGGCCGGGCAGACGATCGTCGCCGACGACTCGGTGCTGAAACCCGCCTCCTTCTCGGGGCGGCTGGTCGGCGCGGACGGCAAGGCGAAGGCGGACTTCCAGGTCTACGTCACGTCGGCCGACGATCAGCAGAGCTACGGCACCACGACCGGGTCCGACGGCACCTGGCGGATCGACGACGTCCAGCCGGGCGACTACCAGGTCTCGTTCAGCAACCCGTCGGGTGCGCGTACCCAGTGGGCGTACGGCAAGACCAGCCGCGAGGCCGCCGACCTGATCGCCGTCGGTGCCGGGGCGGAGGTCACCGTGGACGAGACGTGGCTGACCGGCGCGACGCTGCAGGTCAAGGCGGTCGACGAGGTCACCGGTGTCGCGGTCGACGACTTCTGCGTCCAGGTCCAGGCGGCCGGCGGATTCGACCAGGGCTGTGCCACCGGCGGGACGGCCACCGTGACCGACCTGACGCCGGGAGCGGCCCTCATCGACGTCGTACCGGGTGAGACCACCTACTTCCTGCGGGACCGGGAGAACCCGGTCACGCTGGTCACCGGCCAGACCGCCACGATGACGGTCCCGCTGGCCAAGGGCGGCAAGGTGTCGTTCTCCGCCAGTGACCGGGCCACCGGCCGGCCGGTGGCGGAGACCTGCTTCGCGCTGATGACGAACGGCCGGGGCGGCCTGCCGGACGGGTACGGCGACTGCACCGAGTCGCAGGGCACGTCGATCAGCGGCGCCGTCGCCCCCGGGACGTACGAGGTCTTCGCCATCGCCCCGGACAGCTACGGCCACCAGTGGATCGGAACGGCCGGCGGCACCGGGGATCAGAGGGCGGCGGCCCGGATAGTCGTCACGGCCGACCGGACCGTGGCGGCCCCGGCCGCGCGGCTCGACCCGGCCGGTTCGATCACCGGTGTGGTGACGGGTTCGAACGGCGCCCCGATCGAGGACGCCGATGTCTCGTTCACCGCCTGGGGCTTCGGCCCCGGCCCCATCCACAGCGTGAACACCGACGGCCGGGGCCGGTACACGATCGGCAAACTCGGACCGTACGCGTGGCCGCTCTCGTTCACCGCGTCCGGTCACCCGCGTCAGTGGTCGGGCACCGTCGGCAACCGCTTCAAGGCCGTGCACATCCCGGTCACCGTGGGCGCCCCGGCGACCTACGGCATCAGGCTGAGCGCGGGCTCGACGGTGAAGGGCAAGGTCACCATCCCGGCCGGACTTCCGGCGACCGGCTGGCGGCTCACCGTGGTCAACGCGGTGACCGGCGACCAGATGGCCGACTTCGACAGCTACGGCCAGGGCCCCGGCGGGACGTACCGCATGCCGGTGATCGGCGGTCAGCCGGTCAAGATCAGCTGGTTGGCCACCGGGGAGAACGACGTCCTCAAGACCGGGTGGTACGACCACGCGACCGACCAGGACTCGGCGACCCGGGTGGGTGTTCCGGCCTCCGGCACGAAGCGTGTCGACGTGACGCTCGGCTGACACCGGCACCGACGTGGAACGCCCCGGGCTCCGCTGAGCCCGGGGCGTTCCGTCGTCAGTAGGAGCCGGCGCTCTGGAAGTGGTTCCAGGCGCCGCACGGCGAGTCGTAGCGGCCCTCGATGTAGCCGAGACCCCACTCGATCTGGGTGGCCGGGCTGATCCGCCAGTCCGAGCCGGCCGAGGACATCTTGGAGCCGGGGTAGGCCTGGGGGATGCCGTAGGCGCCGGAACTGGGGTTGGTGGCCTTGTAGTTCCAGCCGCTCTCGTGGTCCCACAGTTTGTTCAGGCAGGAGAACTCGCCGAATCCGAAACCGGCCTTGATCATCAGGGCGCAGCCGATCTCACGGCTGCCGCTGAAGCTCTTGCAGGCGGCCGGGATCGTGCCGGTGTAGGGCACCGGGCCGGTCAGGGCGGCACGCGCGGCCGCCGCCTTCTTCTCGGCGGTGTCCCGCTTCTGTGCGGCGTCGAGCTTGCGGGCGTCCGCCGCGGCCGTCTTGGCCATACTCGACGCCTTCAGGGCGGCGGTCTGCTCGGACTCGGCCCGGGCCGCGCGGTCCGCGGCATGCTTCGCCTTCCGCTGTACCGCGGCCTCTTCGGCGGCGAGCACCGCCTGCCGGGCCTCGGCGGACGACCGCTCGCGGGCGTCGCTCTGCTGTGCCAGCTGAAAACCGCCGGCCGCGCCGGCCAGTAGCAGCGTCACCGACGCGACGCGCGCGCCGACGGCCTGGAAACGTTGCGGTCGAGTCACCGGGGGTCCCTTCGACAGCCATGGATCGTCTTCGGGGAGTGCGACGGTCCACCGGCAGATCGCTGTGCAGTGAAGTGGGACGGATCATACGCGTGGGACTCGTGTGCGAGAGGTGCCGGTGGTGGGACGGACTGGCTTGACCCCCGCCACCAATACATACTTGTCGATGCTTCGTGTCGGGGGCGAAGTGGGGAGCCGGGCAGCCCCCGTGCTGAAGCGCCCCGTCCCCACGATCCCCCGCAAGGAATCCCCGATGAGAACGAAAGTCAAGGCCCTGCTCGCCGCCCTCGCCATGCTGACGGCGACGGCAGTGGCCGCCGTCGCCCTGCCACAACCCGCCTCCGCGGCCGCGCTGACCGAGGTCACCGGCTTCGGGGCCAACCCGAGCAACCTGCGGATGTACCTTTACGTCCCGGACAACCCGGCACCCCGGCCGGGACTGCTCGTGGCCGTCCACTACTGCACCGGCACCGGGCCGGCCTTCCACAGCGGATCCCAGTTCGCCTCGCTGGCCGACCGGTACGGCTACATCGTCATCTACCCGTCGGTGACCCGGAGCAGCCAGTGCTTCGACGTCGCCTCCCCGCAGGCGCTGACCCGTGGCGGCGGCAGTGACCCGGTCGGCATCAAGTCGATGATCGACTACGTACGGGCCCGCTACCCGATCGACGCCGACCGGATCGTCGCGACCGGTGTCTCCAGCGGCGCGATGATGACGAACGTGCTGCTGGGCCTCTATCCCGACGTCTTCAGTGCGGGGTCGGCCTTCGCCGGGGTGCCGTTCGGCTGCTTCGCCACGACCAACGGCTCCGAATGGAACAGCGACTGCGCCAACGGCCTGGTCACGAAGACCCCGCAGCAGTGGGGCGATCTGGTCCGCAACGCCTACCCGGGTTACAGCGGCCGCCGCCCGCGTATGCAGACCTGGCACGGCACCAATGACGAGGTGCTGCGATACCCCAACTTCGGTGAGCAGATCGACCAGTGGACCAACGTCCACGGCCTCACCCAGACGCCGTCGTTCACCGACACCCCGCAGAGCGGATACACCCGCACCCGGTACGGCGGCACCGGTGACACCGCCCCGGTCGAGGCGATCAGCATGAACGGTGTCAGCCACAACCTCCCGGTCGACGCCGCCGCGGCCGTGCACTTCCTCGGACTCGACACCACGTCGCCGTCACCGTCATCACCGGGGCCGTCGTCACCGGGGCCGTCGTCGCCCGCGCCGTCGTCACCGGCCCCGACCGGTGGCTGCCGGGTCGGCTACACGGTCAACTCCTGGGGCGCGGGCTTCACCGCGTCGGTCACCGTCACCAACACCGGCACCGCCGGCGTCAACGGCTGGACGCTGCGGTTCACCCTGCCGGCCGGGCAGACCGTGACCAACGCGTGGAACGCCGCGGTCAGCCCGTCCAACGGGGCGGTCGCCGCCACGAACGTCTCCTACAACGGCACGATCGCGGCCGGTGGGTCGCAGACCTTCGGTTTCCAGGCCACCCACACCGGCAGCGCGGCCAGGCCCACCGCGTTCACACTCAACGGCGCGAACTGCGCCGTCGTCTGACGAGCCGGGGATGAGGCAGGGTTCCCCACCTCTGCCTCATCCCCGAATCGCCGGCGGGTAGCCGTACGACTAAGGAAGCTCGAAAGGAAGTTTGATGCCCGCCAGGGCGTCCTTGCAGGCGCAGGCGCGCTCGGCCGGAAGCTTGACCACCGCGTCCAGAAGGACCTCGCGCAGGCGGGCCGTGTTCTCGGCGAAGACCGCGAAGACCTCGTCCTGGGTGACGCCGTGATCGCCCTCGACGCCCGCGTCCAGATCGGTGACCAGGGCGATCGCCGTGTAGCAGAGCGCCAGCTCCCGGGCCAGGACCGCTTCCGGGTGACCGGTCATGTTCACGATCGTGCCGCCGATCGCGGTGAACCACCGGGACTCGGCGCGGGTCGAGAAGCGCGGGCCCTCGACGACGACCATGGTCCCGCCGTCGACGGCGCTCACCCGCTCGGCGGAATCCAGGACCGTGGCGCGGCCGACCGGACAATACGGGTCGGCGAACGACACGTGCACCGCACCGGAGTCGTAGAAGGTCTGCTCGCGGCCGCTGGTGCGGTCGATCAGCTGGTCCGGGACCACGAACGTGCCGGGGCCCAGCTCAGGGCGCAGCCCACCGACCGCGCACGGGGCGATGATCTGCCGGACACCGAGCGACCGCAGCGCCCACAGATTGGCCCGGTAGGGAATCCGGTGCGGGGGAAACCGGTGGTCACGGCCGTGCCGGGGCAGGAACGCCACCCGGCGCCCGCCGACATCGGCCACCGTGACCCGGTCCGAGGGCGAACCGTACGGGGTGTCGACCTCGTGTTCAGTGGCGTTCTCGAGGAGCGCATACAGCCCCGATCCGCCGATGACGCCGATCTCTGCTGCCGTAGGTGGCGGGTTCATGTCCAGACCTTATCCGCGGCCGGAATCGCAAGCTAATGTGCGAGTCATGGCTACGTCGAGCGGACGGCGGTAATCAGGTGTTCGGTGAGCAGCAGCGGATCGGAGGCCGGTCGGTGGAGTCGATGACCGGTCAGCTGCTCGTCGCCACGCCCACCCTCAAGGACCCCAACTTCGACCGTACGGTCGTGCTGCTGGTGGCCCACGAGACGGGCGGCGCCCTGGGGGTCGTGCTGAACCGCGCGACCGAGGTCCCGGTGGCCGAGGTGCTCGGCACCTGGGGCGAGCTCGCCGGTGACCCCGCGGTCCTCTTCGAGGGCGGCCCGGTGCAGCCCGAGTCGGCGATCTGCCTGGCCCGGACCAAACCCGAGGTGAAGAAGCGGCTGTCCGGTTTCCATCCGGTCAGTGGCGCGCTCGGCACCCTCGACCTCTCCGCCGACCCGGAGCGGATGCGCGAGAGCGTCGCCGGCATCCGGGTCTTCGCCGGCTACTCGGGCTGGTCGGCGGGGCAGCTGGAGGAGGAGATCGCGTCCGGTTCGTGGTTCGTCTTCGACGCGCTGCCCGGCGATCCGTTCGTGGAGCGCCCGGATGATCTCTGGGCGATGGTCCTGCGGCGCCAGGGGGACATCCTGGCCGCGGTCGCCCATTTCCCCCCGGATGTCTCCCTGAACTGAGGGGGGTGCCGCAGGGAGGGTCAGAAGGGTGTGTAGTATTTCCAGCGTGCCCGGGGGAAACGCCGGGGACGCTAAAGCAGTAAGAGCAGGTCAGTAAGGGGCTGTGGCGCAGCTGGTAGCGCACCACACTGGCAGTGTGGGGGTCAGGGGTTCGAGTCCCCTCAGCTCCACCCTTACGAACGCCCGGACTCAGTCCGGGCGTTTCTTGCATTTGCGCTCCCACCGGCCGGCCTCACTGAGGTTCTCCGGGCGGCTCTCCGTCTCGAATGGATACGCGCCGCGATCGACGTACGGCGTTGATCGGCTTCCGCCCATCGGGCGCGCCGGATTCGGTGATCGACTCCCGTTCGCCGGGCGCATCGGAGTCGGGGAGAAACCGGCGCATGGGATTCGGGGGGAAACCGGCGCATCGGAGTCGGGGAGAAACCGGCACACCGGCGTTCGGGGAAAGAAGTAGGGACCCGTGCCGCTACGGGGGGAACGGCACGGGCCGGACGTAACGATAACCGTCGTTTCGGGCAGATGCGAGGGTTTAGCGGCGATCCATCGGAATCACACAGGAAACCGGTCGTGTCAGGACGGTCCGTCCGGGGTCATCGCCAGGTGACGCTTGCTGATCAGCGACTGCATCTGCGTGACCAGCTCCCGCGGGGTGAGCGGCTTCGGCAGATAGCCGTCGGCACCCGCGCCCAGGCCCGCGTCGACGTCGTAGGTGTGGCTGTTGCCGGAGACCATCAGGATCGCGATGTCGCGGATCGCCGGGGTGTTGCGGGCCAGCCGGCACAGTTCCATGCCGTTCATGGAGGGCATCCGCACATCGGTGATCATGCCGACCGGCTTGGCGACGGTCAGGATGCGGGCGGCGGTGTTGCCGTCCTTCGCGCCGAGGGTCCGGTAGCCGGCCGACTCCAGTGTCACGGAGAGAAGGTCGCGAACATCGCTGTCGTCGTCGGCGATCAGGATCAGGTTCTGGTTCATCGGGGTTCCTCCTCGTGTCGTCTGCCAGATCGGCCGGATCCTCCAGGGCTCCGAGTGCCGTTGCGTTGCCGGCCGGGTGCGGCGAACGCCCCTGTCCACAGAGGGCAGGGGCGTTCGGTGATCGGGTCAGGACTTCACGGTGGCGGTCTTCGTCGAGGTGATGAACGCCTTGAGGGTGACCGACAGCTCCCAGCCGCCCCCCTCGCCTTGGCCGAGCTGGGCGGTCTCGATGAGCAGGGCCCGCGGTTGCTCGGTCTGAAGGTGTTTCACCAGATTGAGGATCCGGTCGACACTCTGACCCTCGATGCTGAGGGTGATCGGCAGTTGGGTCACCGCGTCGGTCGACTTCGACGGCACCTCGGTGGTCGCGCCGTAACCGCTGACCTCGACCTTGTACTTGGCACCGAGACTCTGTAGTTGCTTCAGGAATTCCGGGATCCGGTTGGTCGAGTTGCGGTGCGGGATGGCCTGCTGGTTGGTGAGCAGCGTCTTCTTGTACTGGTTGATCTTCTTGAGTTCCGCCTTCAGCTCGGCGAGCCTCTTCTGCTCCTTGATCAGCTGAGTCTGCGTGTCGCCGGTGTCGGCGTTGACGGCGTCGATCGCGGTGTACTGCGGTTTGATCAGCATGAACCAGCCGCCCGCGACGAGCAGGAGGGTCAGGGCGAGGCCGCCGAAGAGCCAGATCTGATCCATGCGGCGCGCGGTCATCACTTGCCTCCACTCGGGCACTTGGTGGTGAAGCGGCCGCAGAGCGCCTTGTAGGTGACAGCCACGGTGGCTGTGAAGGAGTAGTGGTTCAACGTCTTGTCCTTGTTGGCATTCGTGACGAACGGATTCGTCACGTGTTGGAGGCTGCCAAGCTTGTTGACGAAGTCGGCGATCACACGCTTGTCCTTGGCCGTACCGGAGATGTTCAGCGTGCCGATCACTCCGCTGGTGTCCTGGGCACCTTCGGTCTTCTCCGCGAGACTGGCGTTGAGCTCGGTGAGAGTCACCTTCTCCTTGCGAGCCTCTTCTCTGATCAGATTGATCAGATTGGTCCAGGACAGGTCGTCGGCGAGCACCGCGGTCAGTTCGGTCTTCAGCGTCTCGCCGCCGTCCTGGTACTCGACGAGGGCCCGGAACTCGTCGGTCTTCTGGGCCGCCCGGGTGTCGGTCAAGTCCTGGAACGTCGCCTCGTAGTCCTGATCGGCGGTTTCCTTGGCGACTGTCGTCTGCCAGTACCAGGCGCCGACGGCCGCCACCACGAGGAGGACCACGAACACGATCAGCGAACGGATCCGCCGGGACCGCCGGCCGTCCCGGATCTCCGGTGGCAGCAGGTCGGCGCGGATGGTGAGGATCCGGGCCGCTTGCTGCGGCGAGACCGACGGGTCCACGGGCATCAGCGCTGTGGTGGTCATCGGGTCGCTCCGAGGGTGAGGCCGATCGACACCGCGGCCGATGGCACGAAACTGTCGAATCCACGCTCGCGCGCCTTGCGGGTGTCGCGGAGGCGGGAGGCGTTGTCGGCGTACATCACCGCGACGCCGAGCTGCTCCTGCAGGTGCTCGGCGAGGCCGGGCATCAGGGCGCTGCCGCCGCAGAGCAGGATCCGGGTGACCTGCTTCTGGCGCTCGCCGGAGGCCAGGTACGTGAACGAGCTGCGCAGTTCGCTGGAGAGCGGGCGGACCGCGTCCACCAGGGCGGCCACGGTGTCCGGGTTGCCGTCGCCGTGCAGGCCGTACCGGCATTTCAGCGCCTCGGCCCCGGCGGTGTCCATGCCCAGGCGGGTGGCGATGTTGTCGGTGATCTCGGCGCCACCGCGCGGGAGGGTGCGGACGAACAGCGGCTCGCCGTCCGCGTGCACCACGACGCTGGTGATGTTGGCGCCGATGTCCACGATCGCCTCGACCTGGGCGTCCAGCCGGGAGGCGGAGCGCAGCATGGCGAACGAGGCGAGGTCGACGCCGACCACTTTGAGGCCGGCCTTCTGCACCGCCTGGACCATGGTGAGCACCGCGTCCTTGGGCATGGCGATCAGCAGGCCGCGAACGGTCGGATTGTCGCCGGGCTGCTCGAGCGGGTAGAAGTCGAGCAGCGAGCGCTCGACCGCGAGCGGCAGCTGCTCCTTGACCTGGAACGGCAGGGCCTGGCGCATCTGGCTCTGCGGCAGGTTCGCCACGGACGTCTCGCGGACCACCAGCTGCGGGTTGGTGACCGCGAGGGTGACCTTCTTGCCGGCGAACTTGCTGGCGTTCCAGAGCTGCTTGAGGGCGGTGGTGACGGTGCCCGGGTCCTGCACCACGCCGGCCGAGACGATGCCCGGCTCGAGGGGGAACTGGCCGAAGTTGAGAAGGGTGAAGTCGTCCTTGCTGCGCCGGACTTCCACGGCCCGGATGGAGGACGAGCCGATGTCGAGCCCGATCGGCGTTGAGCCAGCCATCGGTGTTCCTTCCTTCTGGTAGCGGAGCAGGCGGTGTGGTTCAGGCGGTGGGGAGGAGCAGGTTCGTGTACCAGCCGGCGAGCGGTGCCGCCGCGAAGACCGCGAGGAAGGCGCCGGCCAGCATGTAGGGCCCGAACGGGATGCGGCTCTTGCGGGAGGCCAGCTTCAGCGCGATCAGCATCCCGCCGACGACGCCGCCGAGCAGGAAGCCGGCGAGTGCGCCGACCGCGACCGCGCCCCAGCCGAGCCAGCCGAGGTAGAAGCCGAGCAGGGGGGCCAGCTTCACGTCACCGCCGCCCATGCCCCAGATCGCGAGCACCCGGTAGAGCAGGTAGAGCAGACCGGCGGCGAGGAACCCGCGGAGCAGGTCAGCCGGGTCGCCGGCGGTCAGCGAGACCGGGACGAGCAGGGCGGCGGCCACGGCGTACGAGGGAAGAACGATCTTGTCGGGAAGGCGCATCACGTCGAGGTCGATCATCGCCAGGGCGATCGCGACGGCGGCGAGATAGAGGTACGCCGGAAGTTCCCAGGACCAGCCGAAGCGGGCCGCGACGGCGACGAACAGTGCCGCGGTGCCGGCTTCGACCAGCGGGTAGCGGGCGCTGATCCGGGTGCCGCAGTCGGCGCACCGGCCGCGGAGCATCAGCCAGCCGACGACCGGGACGTTGTGCCGGTTCCGGACCGGGTTGGCGCACTGCGGGCAGTGCGAGCCCGGGTGGATCAGCGACTCATCGCGGGGCACCCGGTGGATCACGACGTTCAGGAACGATCCGATGGCGAGCCCGAGGAGGGCCACGATGCCGAACAGCGGGATCTCGGGCATGGCTGGTCTCCTCCTTGGTCGTCGCCGGGAATGGGGTTCCGGGTGGCGCCGATGTCGACGCCACCCGGGTCAGTGCGTCAGGCCGCGCAGTCGGACAACTTGAGCGCGGTGGCGGCGGCCTTGACGGAGCCACCGTCCAGGCTGTTGTAGACGTACCACTTGCCGCTGCCGCCGGTGTTGTTGGCGCAGATCAGGTAGTGGGCCGGAACGGCGCCGGCGGTGGCGACGAACACGTAGCCCAGCTGGGTCTTGTCGGACAGGGTGATGGTGGCGATGGCGGGGGCGGTGCCCAGCTCCAGCTTGCCGACGGTGCCGGCGGCGTTGGCCTCGCTCTTGGTGGCCGGGTAGGCGTTGCCGTTGCTGGTGTAGTACTGCTCCACCGCGCTGATCGCGCCGCGGACGTCCGACTGGGCCGACTTGTCAGCCGCGCCCTGGCGGTAGTTGAGGTACACCGGCACGGCGATCGCGACCAGGACGCCGATGATGACGACCACGACCAGGAGCTCGATGAGGGTGAAGCCCTCGTCGTTCTTCTTGCCGGCGCGGAGTCGGGTGATGGTGTCGTGCAGCTGCATGGGGTTGCCTCCGAGGCATGGGGTGGGGTGGAGAAGGCGCGGGCTCGGGTGCCCGGTGGTGCTCCGGCCGTCGGGAGTCGGCCGGGGGAATTGCGGGTGTTACCTGGCGGAGTCGTCAGCCCTGGATGCTCTGGCCGATGGTGAACATCGGCAGGTAGAGGCAGATGACCATGCCACCGACCACGGTGCCCATGACGACGACCATGATCGGCTCGATCGAGGCGGTCAGTGACTCGGCTGCGGCGTCGACTTCTCGGTCATAGAAGTCGGCAACCTTGTCGAGCATCTGACTGATCTGACCGCTCTCTTCCCCGACCTCGATCATCTGGGTGACCATGGTCGGGAAGATCGGGTGATGACGCAGTGCCGAGGACATCGGGTTGCCGTCACGGACCGTCGCCTGGACGTCCTTCATGGCGGCGTTGATGACCTCGTTGCCGGTGGTCTCGCCGACCACCGCGAGGGCCTGCATGACCGGGACGCCGACGTTCAGCAGCAGGCCGAGGTTGCGGGCGAAACGGCTCATGGCCAGCTTGCGCAGCAGCGGACCGAAGACCGGCAGACGCATCTTGATCTGGTCGACCCGGAGCCGGAACTCCGCGCTCGACCGGATCTTGCGCTTGTAGAACACGGCCGTGGCGATGCCGCTGCCGAGGAACAGCGGCCCCAGCCAGCCCATGTTGTTGCTGGCCGTGACCAGGAACTGGGTCGGCGCGGGTAGTTCGCCGCCGAGGCTTTTGAACATCCCCTCGAAGATCGGGACGATGAAGATGAGTACGCCGGCGATCATCACGAACGTGAAGCCGAGCACGATGGCCGGATAGGTCAGTGCAGCCTTGATCTTGCCGCGGAGCGCGGTGTCCTTCTCAAGGCTCTCGGCGATCTGCTCGAGAGCCTTGTCGATCATGCCGCCGGTCTCGCCGGCCCGGATCATGGCGATCATGAGGCGCGGGAAGGCGCGGTCGTGCTTCGCCATCGAGGCGGACAGGCCCGCGCCGGTGGCGACGTCGGTGCGTACCTCGCCGATCGCCTTCTTCAGCGGCAGCGAGGAGGTCTGTTCCTCCAGGATCGACAGTGACCGCAGCAGCGACATGCCGGAGGAGGTCATGGTGGCGAACTGCCGCGCGAAGACCGCGAGGTCCTTGAGCTTGACGCGGTTCCCCATGCCGGGGATCTTGATCTCCATCTGGAGACCCTGACCCGCCTCGATCAGGTCGAGCGGGACCTCGCCGCGCTGGCGCAGCATGTGGGTGGCGGCAGCCTCGGTGGGCGCCTCGATCGTGCCTTTGGCCTTCTTACCGGAGGCATCGATCGCGTGATAAGTGAAAGTCTTGGTCGCTGACATCGGATCACCCGTTTCCCACGAGCCGCTTGAGCTCCTCAGGGGAGTGGCAGATCTCCAGTGCTGCCTGCATGGCGACCGTGCCCTCCCGGATCTTCTCGGCCAGGTGCTGGTCGAAGGCGAGCATGCCGTCGGCCCCGCCGGCCTGCATGAAGGACGGGATCTGGTGCGTCTTGCCCTCCCGGATCAGGCTGCGGATGGCCGGGGTCGCGGTGAGGATCTCGCAGATCACGGCCCGGCCCTTTCCATCGGCGGTCGGAGCCAGCGCTTGAGTGATCACGCCCTGGAGACTGGCCGCCAACTGGGCGCGGATCTGCAACTGCTGGTGCGGCGGGAAGATGTCGATGACCCGGTCGATGGTCTGGGTGGCGCTCTGCGTGTGCAGGGTCGCCATCACCAGGTGACCGGTCTCCGCGGCGGTCAGCGCCGTGGAGGTGGTGGTCAGGTCACGCAGCTCGCCGACCAGGATGATGTCCGGGTCCTGCCGCAGCGCGTGCTTGAGTGCCGAGGCGAAGGTGTCGGTGTCGGTGCCGACCTCCCGCTGGTTCACCACCGACCGCTTGTGCGGGTGCAGGAACTCGATCGGGTCCTCGATGGTGATGATGTGGTCGGCCCGGCTGCGGTTGGCCAGGTCGAGCAGGGAGGCCAGGGTGGTGGTCTTGCCGGAACCGGTCGGGCCGGTCACCAGGACCAGACCACGCGGGAGGTGCGCGAAGCGGGCCACCGACTCCGGCATGCCCAGCTCGTCCAGCGGCTTGATCTTGTGCGGGATGGCCCGGAAGACCGCGCCGCACGAGGTCCGCTGCCGGTAGAGGTTGCCGCGGAACCGGGAGACGCCGACGATGCTGTGCGCGAAGTCCATCTCCTGCTCGGCGAGGAACGTCTCCCACTGGGCGGGGCTGACGGCCGCGCGGGCCAGCAGCTCGGTGTCGGCGGTGTTCAGCTTGCCGTAGCCGGGGAGCGGCCGTAGCGAGCCGTGCACGCGAATCATCGGCGGGGAGCCGACGGTCAGATGCAGATCGGACCCGCCCGACTCGACCAGGGTGATGAGCATCTGGTCGAGCACGTCCAGATCATCCGCGGACGTGGCGGTGGCCTCCGCCTGGTGTCCGTTGTACTGGAGCGTGTCCATCTGGCCCCTCCCGGTCCGTCCTCGGTGTCTCTGACGCCTGTTGAATCGGCACCACCGGGACCGGGTTTAGTAGCGGAACGGGAGCGCTAAACGGCCACCCGGGAGATCTCCCGGATCGATGTCAGGCCGCCCGCCGCCTTGGCCAGGCCGTCGGCGCGCAGTTCGTACATCCCCTGGGCGAGGGCGACCTCGCGGATCTCGCCGGCCGAGGCGCGCTTGATGGTCAGCGATTCGATCTCCGGGCTGACCTGCATCACCTCGTGGATCGCGACCCGGCCCTTGTACCCGGTGTTCGCGCAGTTCCGGCAGCCCACCGGCCGGTACAGCACCTCGGGGAAGGCCAGGTCCTGCAGCGGCCAGTTGGCGCCGATGATCTCCTCCTCGGTCGGCGTGTACGGCTCCTTGCACCAGTCGCAGATCCGCCGTGCCAGACGCTGGGCGAGCACGCAGTCCAGCGACGAGCCGACGAGGAACGGCTCGATGCCCATCTCGGTGAGACGGGTGACCGCGCCCGGCGCGTCGTTGGTGTGCAGTGTGGAGAGCAGGAGGTGACCGGTGAGGGCTGCCTCGACGGCGATCTGTGCGGTGTTGCCGTCCCGGATCTCACCGATCAGGACCACATCGGGGTCGGTACGCAGGATGGCGGGCAGCACCGCCGCGAAGGTCAGCCCGGCCTTCGCGTTGACCTGTACCTGGTTGATGCCGCGCAGCCGGTACTCGACCGGGTCCTCGACGGTGATCACGTTGACCTCGGGCCGGCTGATCTTGCCGAGGGTGGCGTACAGCGTGGTCGACTTGCCGGAGCCGGTCGGCCCGGTCACCAGGACCATGCCGTGCGGCTTGGTGAACGACGCGGAGAAGCGCTGGAGGTTGTGCTCGGTGAAGCCGAGTTTGGCCAGGTCGAGGTCGATGCCGCCGGTGTCCAGGACACGGAGCACGATCTTCTCGCCCCAGACCGTCGGCAGGGTGGCGGTGCGCAGGTCGACCGTACGGTCGCGGATCATCGCGGTGATGCGGCCGTTCTGCGGGATCCGTTTCTCGGTGATGTCGACCCCGGACATGATCTTGATGCGGGAGATCAGCGCGTTCATCACGCCCCGGGGCACCAGGTCCACCTCGTGCAGCACGCCGTCGATCCGGTAGCGGACCCGCATGTCGTCCTCGGTCGGCTCCAGGTGCAGGTCCGAGGCACGGTTCATGACGGCCTGCTCGATCAGGCTGTTCACGTACCGGACGATCGGCGCGTCGTCGGTGCTGGTCGCCTGCGCGGACATGCCGGCCTGGTCGTCCAGACCGGCCTCGGCCAGATCGGCCAGGTCGGCACCCTCACGCTGGAGCTTCTCGATGATCCGGCGGACCTCGCTGCGGGCCACCACCACCGGCCGGATCGTCATGCCGGTCGCGGCCCGCACGTCGTCCAGGGCCACCACGTCGGCCGGGTCGGTCACGCCGACGACCAGTTCGCCGTCGTTGATGGCCAGGCCAAGGACCCGGTGCCGGAGCACCACGGGCAGCGGGATCCGCTTCAGCGCCTGCGGATCCGGGGTGAAGCCGACCAGGTCCAGGGTGTTGATCCCGAACGCGGCGGCGGCCGCCTGGGTCAGCTGCTCCTCGGTGACGACCTGGTCGTTGATCAGGACGGCACGCACCGACCGGCCGCTGCGCTGTGCCTCCGCGGCGGCCCGGTCCACCGCGTCGGGGTCGACGCCGATCTGCTTGAGGGCGTCGAGCAGCGGGCGGAAGGTTTGATCCATGGGTTCCTCAGCGGGGGCGGAAAAGAGGGCTCAGAGATCCAGTCGGACACTTCTGGGCGGAACTGAGCGTGGGAACCCCCGGGGTGTCAGTGGCGGAAGGTGCGGCGGTACGCGGACGGGGCGACCCCGATCGTGGCGTGCATGTGCTGGCGCAGGGCGGTCGCACTGCCCAGCCCGGACCGGCGGGCCACCGCGTCGACCGCCAGGTCGGTCGACTCGAGCAGGATGCGGGCGTGCTCGACCCGCCGGCGGAGCAGCCACTGCCGCGGGCTCAGCCCGGTCTCGTCGCGGAACCGGCGGGTGAACGTCCGTACGCTCATCCGGGCGTGCCCGGCCATCTCCTCCAGGGTGACCGGATCGGCGAGCCGGTCCAGTACCCACGCCCGGGTGCCCTCGGTGCCGGCGCCGTTCGCGGCCGGGACCGGTCGCTCGATGTACTGCGCCTGGCCGCCGTCCCGCCACGGCGGCACCACGCAGCGCCGGGCCGTCCGGTTCGCCACCGAGGCGCCGTGGTCGGTACGGATGATGTGCAGGCAGAGGTCTACCCCGGCGCCCACCCCGGCCGAGGTCAGCACGTCCCCGTCGTCCACGAACAGCACGTCGAAGTCCCACTCGACCTGGGGGTAGAGCCCGCCGATCCGGTCCGCCCAGGCCCAGTGGGTGGCGGCCGGGCGCCCGTCCAGCAGGCCGGCGGCGGCCAGCACCGACGCGCCGGTGCAGATCGAGACGATCCGGGCGCCCCGGGCCGCGGCGGCGACGAGCGCGTCCCGCACGTCGGTGGCGAGTGTGCCGTCGGTCACCGGGCCGCCCCGGTGGATCCCCGGGACGATCACCGTGTCCGCGATCGCCAGCTGCTCCAGCCCGTGGTCGGGGACGACGGTGAAGCCGACCTCGGTGACGACGGGGGCGGGACCGCAGACGCGGACGTCGTACAGCCTCGTCATCGTGTCGTCGCGGGCGGAGAGGAACACCTGGGTGGGGGTGCCGAGGTCGAAGGGGACCAGACCGTCCAGGATCAGGACCGCGATCAGATGACGCATGGCTCGATTCTTGCGCATGATGGCCCTCTGGCCACTCGCCCGAACGCGTACGACGAAGAAGGATCAATGCCGTGAGACGTTTCCATCCCGCCTGGGCTGTCGCCGCGGTCACCTTCATCGCCCTGCTCGGGGCGGCCGGTTTCCGGTCCACCCCGTCCGTCATGCTCCAGCCGCTGCACGACGAGTTCGGCTGGTCGCTCGGCACGATCTCCGCCGCGGTGTCGGTGAACCTGCTGCTCTACGGCCTCACCGCGCCGTTCGCGGCGGCCCTGATGGCCCGGTTCGGCATCCGCCGGGTCGCGATGGGCGCGCTGCTGCTGGTCTCGGCCGGCTCCGGGCTGACCCTGTGGATGACCCAGAGCTGGCAGCTCGTCCTCTGCTGGGGTGTGCTCGTCGGCCTCGGCACCGGCTCGCTGGCGCTGGGATTCGTGGCCACCATCACCGGACGCTGGTTCGTCCGGCACCGCGGCCTCGTCACCGGGGTGCTGACCGCGGCCGGGGCGACCGGCAACCTGATCTTCCTGCCGGTGCTGTCCCGGGTCGTCGAGTCGGACGGGTGGCGGACGGCGGCTCTCACCGTGTCGATCGCCGCGCTTCTGGTCGTACCCCTGCTGTGGTGGCGGTTGCGGGACCACCCGGCCGACCTGAACGTGCCCGCTTTCGGCGCCACCGAGATCGAAGAACCGGTGAAGCCGGCCGGCGGAGCCGCCGCAAACGCTCTGCGCGCCCTCCGGGATGCCGCGAAGACCCGGCCGTTCTGGCTGCTCGCCGGTGGTTTCGCGATCTGCGGGGCGACCACCAACGGTCTGGTCGGCACCCACTTCATCCCGGCCGCCCACGACCACGGCATGCCCTCGACCACCGCGGCGACCCTGCTGGCACTGGTCGGCGTCTTCGACGTGGTGGGCACCATCGCGTCCGGCTGGCTCACCGACCGGGTCGACAGCCGGATCCTGCTCGGCGCCTACTACGCGCTGCGCGGGCTGGCGCTGCTGACGCTGCCGTCGCTGTTCGCCGCGACCGCGCACCCGAGCATGCTGATCTTCATCCTGTTCTACGGGCTGGACTGGGTGGCCACCGTGCCGCCGACCGTGACGCTCTGCCGCGAGTACTTCGGGGCCGCCGGACCGATCGTGTTCGGCTGGGTCTTCGCCTCGCACCAGTTCGGTGCGGCGGCCGCCGCCACGGCCGCCGGCCTGGTGCGTGACCGGATGGGCGAATACACGGTCGCCTGGTACGCGGCCGGCGGCCTGGCGATCCTCGGCGCGGTGCTGAGCCTGATGCTCTACGCCGGGAAACGTCTCCCGCTCCTGGAACAGTCCGTGCAGGGCGCTACATCTCGAGCTTGACCTCGGCGGACTGCTTGTCGAGCAGCTCGGTCACCCCGATCGCCGGCATCGGCCGGGCGAAGTGGTAACCCTGGGCCCGGCCCGCGCCCAGATCCTTGAGCCGTTCGGCCTGACCGGCGTCCTCGACACCCTCGGCCACCGGCGACAGGTTGAAGGTGCGGGCGATGTGCAGCACCGCCTCGGCCACCGACGCGCCGCCGGTCTCCGGCATCGCCTGGACGAACGAGCGGTCGATCTTGACCACGTCCACCGGCAGGGTGCTGAGGTGGCTGAGCGAGGAGAAACCGGTGCCGAAGTCGTCCAGGGCGATCCGGACACCGAGCTCCTTGAGCTGGCTCAGCACCCGGGCCGACTCGACCAGGTCGGTGAGCGCCACCGACTCGGTCAGCTCCAGCACCAGGTCGCGCGGCGGCAGGCCGGTACGCTCCAGCACCTCGCGGACCTCCTGGATCAGCTTGGGGTTGGTCAGCTGGGAGGCGGACAGGTTGACGTTCATCTCGAAGCCGGGGAACTGCACCTGCCAGGCCAGTGCCTGCCGGCAGGCCTCCTCCAGGACCCAGCCGCCGAGCCGGGGCACCTGTCCCAGCTGCTCGGCCAGGTCCAGGAAGAGCGCCGGCGGGACCAGGCCCTTCTCCGGGTGACGCCAGCGCACGAGAGCCTCCACGCCGACGGTGATGCCGCCGTTGTCCAGGTCCACGATCGGCTGGTAGTGCACCTCGAACTCGCCGGCCTCCAGGCCGCGCATCAGGTCGTGCTCGGCCAGGCGGCGCTGTTCCGCCTTCGCGAACAGCACCGGGTCGAACCGGCGGGCCACCCCGCCACCGTCCCGCTTGGCCCGGATCAGCGCCTGGTCGGCGCGGCGCAGCACCCCGTCCAGACCGTCGAGGCCGTCGGTGATCGCGACGCCGGCACTGGCCCGGATGCTGAGCGCCACCCCGGCCAGTTGGAGCGGGCGGTGCAACTCGGTGAGTACACGCTCGGCCACCGCGACCGCGGCCTGCTCGTCCTCCAGGCCGGGAAGCAGCACGACGAACTCGTCGCCGTCCAGCCGGGCGACCGTGTCATTGGCACGTACGTTCACCGCGAGACGGTCGGCCGCGGCACGCAGCAGATCGTCGCCGGCGGCGTGTCCGAGCACGTCGTTGACCTCCCGCAGGCCGTCCAGGTCGACGACGATCACGGCGGTCTTGGTACGCGCCGGCTCGGCGAGCACCTCCTCGGCGTACTCGACGAACATCCGCCGGTTGCCGAGCCCGGTCAGCGGGTCCCGGAAGGCCTGCTGCGCGAGCAGTGCCTGCTGCCGGTTCCGGTCCGGGTCGATCCGGTTGCCGAGGAACTGCCGCAGCACCCCGGCGCCCGCCACCAGCAGGACCAGCCAGGTCGCCGCCGGTGGCAGATCACCGGCGACGTGCCGGATCCCGGCGACGGCCAGAGCGGCCGTCACGGTGATGTACCGCAGGATCCCGCGCCGGCTGTCCAGCAGCAGGACGGCGAGCCCCAGGCAGAGCGCCGCCAGTAGCGGCATGATGCGGCCCGCCGGCCCACCGGGCTGCGCGGGATCGGCCACCGGCCAGGCGAGCAGTACCAGCGACGCGAGCACCACGGCATCGTCGACGACGACCCGAACCCGGTCCCACAGAGCGTTGCGACCCACGATCCACCTCCGGCGAGACACATCGGTCCACGCCGGGCCCGCTTGAGTCATCGCACTGCGGTTACTTCAAGATCTATTGGGGTACGGCCTGCGCGTACCCTTCACAATCGGTGACGGACGGTCGGTCCGGTCGATGCGTTGCCAGGGCGTTACGCCGGTCGTCGGGTTGGGTGACCAGGGTCGCGGGGTTTGCACGGGCGTGATCTCATGGGACTTCATCACGGTAAGTCGGTAACGGAGGGCTATAACGTGCTGGAGGGCTATAACGTGCTGGATGGAGAACGGGGCGCCGACGACGGTGTCCTACGCGCCGCCGAGGGCGTGACATCGGACGGAAGCCCGGTCGACGTCGAGGAGCCGGTGATGCCGGCTCCGGACTTCCCGACCTTCACCCGCACGGCGGGACTGCCACAGCAATCGCCGGGCAACGGTTTCGAGAGCGGGCGCGACAGTCGTGCACGGTGAACCCAGCCCCTCACTGCCCCGGCGCGGCCCGGCCCCGCCGGTCGACCGGATGGACAACGCCGAGCTGGCCCGGCTGATCGAGTCCGAGCACCCCTACCGGGGGAAGGCGCTGTTCGAGCTGTGCGACCGGGTCGCACTCGACGACGACGCGGCCACCAAGGTCGGGATGCTGTCCCGGCTCACCTCGCTGCGGCGGGCACGGCTCTTCGACCGGGTGTCCCTGGCCTGGTCGGCGATCATTGCGCTGCTGGCGGCGGAGACCACCCACGCCCGCGAGGAGGCGTACGCCGCGTTCGGTGCGCTCGGCCCGGAGGAGCAGCGGGACATGCTGGACTACCTGGAGGTGGCGAAGATCGAGGAGGCCCACCCGCGGATCACGTGAGCGGGCCCCCGTTGCGGTCAGGCCTGGATCGAGACGTCTCGGCGGAATGCGACGCGGTCGCGTACGGCCGAGGCGTCCGGTTTCGGGTCGGGGTAGAACCAGGCGGCATCCGGCGCGGTGTGCCCGTCCGCCCGGAGCGAGTAGTAGGACGCCTTGCCCTTCCAAGGGCAGACGGTGTGCGTGTCCGAGGGGACGAGCACGTCCGCACGGACGCTGTCGAGGGGGAAGTAGTGATTGCCCTCGAGCACCACCGTGTCCTCGCTGTCGGCGATCACTTCGTCGTTCCAGATGGCCTTCGGCATGCCCCGAACGTAGCGCGCGGCTGGGTTTGTGTCTGATATGTGCGATTTATTCACCTCCCGTGGGTGAATTGCCGCGACCTGGTGGAAGATCTAGAGTCAATGTCCTTATGGAGTCTCCGATGGACCAGGGCACCAGGCTGGACCAGAGCACCAGGCTGGACCAGTTGCGCGGCTCCGGTCGGGCCAAACGCCACAACGCCCGCACCATCGCCGCGCTGACCGGCAATCCCGGCTGCAACCGCCGGGCCGTCCTCGACGCGGCCGGCATCGACAAGCAGAGACTCGCCGAGCGCGTCGGGCACCCCGGCAGCTTCGGCCAGTCCCGGTTCGCGCTGTCCCGCGGCAACGCCTTCGAGGCCATGCTCAAGGCCGACGACTGCGCCCTGCTGCGCGAGGTCCTCGCCGCCGACGCCGGCCTCGGCTACCAGGACCTCGGCGCCGACACGCTGAGCGACCGGCACGAGCAGACCGTCAAGGTGCTCGCCGACGCCCGCTCCGCGCTCATCGACCACCCGCTGCTCACCCTCGACGTCGCCGGTCAGACCGTCTACCTCGAACCGGACCTGATCGCGTACGCCCATCACGGCCGCCTCCAGGTGGTCGAGATCAAGTCGTTCGCGATCGTCGACGGGCAGGCCGACAGCGCCAAGGTCTCGGCCGCCGCGGTCCAGGCCGCCGTCTACGTCCTCGCCCTGCGCGACCTGATGGAACGCCTCGGCCAGGACCCGTCCACGGTCAGCCACGAGGTGGTCCTGGTCTGCCCGGCCGACTTCAGCTTCCACCCCACCGCGGTCGTCCTCGACGTCCGTAAACAGCTCTCCACCCTGCGGCGCCAGCTGTCCCGGCTCGCCGCGGTCACCGGCCTGATCGACGCCCTCCCGGCCGGCCTCACCTTCGACCTCGCGCTCGAACCCGAGGAACTCGTCGCCGCGCTCGCCCACGTCGAGGCCCGGTATGCGCCGGAGTGCCTCTCCGCCTGCGAACTCTCCGTCTACTGTCGGAACGAGGCGGCCGGCAGCACCGCGGCGCTCGGCCGGACCGTCCGGGAGGCGCTCGGCGGCATCGACTCCGTCGGCGAGGTGCTCGACCTCGCCGAGGGGCGCCGCGAGCCCACCGAGGACCAGGCCGAGGCGGCCGCGATGCTCCAGGCCGCGCTCCGCCTGCGGTCCGAGGCCCTGTCCCTCGTTCCCGAGGCCCGTTCTTGAGTACGCTCACCGCGCTCGCCCGGGCGCAGGCGGTCGCCACCGGCCGCGCCCAGCCCATCGCCACCGTGCGCCACCTGCACGTGCACGACCACCCGCTGGTGCTGATCCCGCTGGTCATGGCCGGTGAGGCCAACGCACCACTGGCCGCGATGGCCGGCACCGACCCGGCCCGGCCGCGGCTGCTCGTCGTCGGTCAGCCCCGCAACCGTGACGAACGGTTCGCCTTCGCCGCCGACCTCGCCGCGATCCTCGTGCCCTACGCCGACTCGTTCACCATCGACACCGAGGACGTCGCCGTCGACCGGGGGAAGGACGTCCGCAAGCGGTACGTCGACGCGCCCCAGATCTGGATGCCCAACCCGGCCGGCATCGACTTCGTGCGCCTTTTCGGCCGGTCCACCCGGTTCCGGCGGACCGACGGTGACAACCCGGTCCCGGCCGCCGTGCCGCTGCTCGGGCGCTGGCTCACCTTCTTCGCCAACACCGCCGAGGTGCCCGGCTCGTCGTTGCTGGTCAACGCCGTGCAGGCGCTCGGGCTGCACTGGGTGACCGGGCAGAGCGGCACCGAGGACGCCCAGTTCGGTGCACAGCTCGCCTGGATCGAGTCCGGCGCCGCCGCCGCCCGTGCGGCCGAGAAAGGGCCGGTCGCCGGGCCCGCCACCGACCCCGACTTCGACAACCGGGTGCTCGCCCCGCTGATCGAACGCTCCGCGCCGGAACTGCCGCAGGTGCTGCACGATCTGCTGCTGCCCACGTGGGAACGGATGTGGCGGACCGTCGGCCTGCTGCGGCGCCTGCCCGCCGGCGAGCGGGTGCGGCTGCGCTGGGACGCCGACCGCGACGTCTTCACCGCCTTCGCGCAGAACCTCGCCGAGGGCGGCCCGCCGCAGCCCCGCCGCGACGGTGCGGTCGCCGCGGCCGCCCGCCTCCAACGGCTGGAGAACGCCGCCTCCCGGTATGCCGTCCAGCGCGCGTTCGACGACCCGCTGGTCCTGGCCGAGTACCGGCTCAGCGGTGCCGCCTTCGCCGGGACCGTCACCCTCGCCAACCCGGACCGGGTCGACGACACCGGCAGACGGCCGGTACTCCGGCCCCGGATCATGGTCCACACCACCGAGCCGGTCCGGGTCGAGCCCGGCGCCTCGCTGACCTCCCCGGCCCGTCCGTCCCAGAAGGCACGTGTCATCTCGATCAGCCCGGCCGGCGACGGTCAGGACGTCCTGCTCGAACTGTCCGGCGGGATGGGACGGCGCCTGGTCGCCGAGCCCGGCAGCGTCCCGGCGGTGGGGGAGCGCCTGATCCTCACCACACTCAGCGAGGCATACCGGCCGGGCGGCACCCTGCCCGACCCGGCCGAGACGCCCTGGACCCACGGCGGGCCGCCCGCGCCGTACGACCCGTCAGGTCAACCTGACCAGCAGCAGCGCGATGTCGTCGCTGCGGTGCGGGGCGACCTCGAGCAGCCGGGCGCAGAGCTCGTCACCGGGGCGGGCCGCATTCTCCCGTAACACCGCCGACAGCCGGGCGATCCCGTCGTCCAAGAGCTGCTCCCGGTCCTCCACCAGACCGTCGGTGTAGAGGACGAGCGTCGAGCCCGCCGGGACGAACCGTCGCGCCGTCGTGCGGGGCTCGTCCCTCGGCGGCAGGCCCAGCAGTGGCTCCGGCGGCACCCACCACACCTGGACCTGGCCGTCCGGCAGCAACAGCAGCGGCGGCGGATGCCCGGCGTTGGCGAACCCCACCTCATAACCCGACCAGCAGGTACGCACACGGGCCAGCACCGCCGTCGCCGACGCCGGCACCCGCAGCCCGTGCAGCGCCTGGTCGAGGGCGGTGAGCAGGGCACCCGGCTCCTCGTCACGGCCGTAGGCGTCACCCCGGACCAGATTGCGGAGCTGGCCCATGGTCGCGGCGGCCTCGATGTCGTGCCCGGTCACGTCCCCGACCGCGACCACGACACTGCCGTCCGGCTGGGCGAACGCGTCATACCAGTCGCCGCCGACCGCCGCGCCGTGCTGCGCCGGAAGATACCGGGCGTGCAGCTCCATCCCCGGGATGACCGGCAACTCGGTGAGCAGGCTCCGCTGGAGCACCTCGGCGACGTGCCGCTGCTCCCGGTAGAGCCGGCCGTTCTCCACCGCGAGACCGGCCCGGCGGCCCACCTCCGCCGCCGTCCACTCCTCGGCGGCCGAGAAGGCGGGCCGATCCGGACGATTCACCAGCAGGATCGCCCCGACCGCCCGCCGGCGCACCGGCGACACCACCGGAACGATCATCGACGCTCCGAACCCGGCCCGTGCGGTGATCTCGGACAGCTCCGCATCGCTGATCCGGCTCCGCATCTCGGTGTCACCGTCCACCGACCGGACCGGACGGCCCCGCGCCCGGACCGCGCGGATCATCGCCTGCAGATCGGCGTGCGAGCCGGCGGCCAGCTCGGCGAGCCGGGCCATGTCGGCCGCCCGGTCCGGGTCGCAGTGCGTGGCCGAGACCCGCGCCGGGCCCCGGCCCCCCGGATCGTCGGCGAGCGCCACCACGCACCAGTCGGCCAGGGCCGCCGTGACGATGTCGCCGAGCCGGCGCATCGCCTCCTCCACGTCCATCGTCGCCGCCAGCGACTCGGTCAACTCGGCCAGCAGCTCCAACTGGTGATGCGCCGACTCGGCCGCCCGGCGGGCCTCCTCGGCCGCGCTGCGGGCGATGCGCAGGCACACCTCCGACGAGCACACCTCGGCCAGCTCCCCGATCAGGGCGATCTCGCTCGGGGTCCAGACGCGGGGCTCCTGATCGATGGCGCAGAGCGCACCGACGATCAAGCCGTCCGGATCGACGATCGGCGCCCCCACATACGCGATCGCGCCGATCTCGCGGATCATCGGGTTGTCCCGCATCCGCGGGTCGGCGCGCACGTCCGCGACCACCTGCATCTCGCCGGCCACCACGACGTGCCTGCTGAACGAGTGGGTCAGCGGCATCTCCCGGGCCGAGGCCATCGGCTCCGGCATCCCCACCTGACCGGCCAGCACCTGGCGATCCTCGTCGACCAGGCAGACCACACCGATCGGTGCGTCGATCAGCTTGTGCACCAGCATCGCGACCCGATTGAAGGCGTCGTCCGGCACCGGACCCGCGGTGATCCGGCGCACCGAACGCAGGCGCGGCGGATCAGCGAGCACAGCTTCACCGATCAGGCCCCACTGAAGCACCATCGCCCCCCGCGGTCTCGACCGTCAGGCTACCGGCGTCACGTGTATGCGGGCCGTTTCCACGGCGACCCGATCATCCGTTTCGGCCCGCCCGAACGGACTACCCGCCCCCTGCGCTGAGGGACGCCCCTGTTCCGGGGTCACCAACACGGTGCTTTTCGTCACCCGTACCGGATCGGGGGCCCACTCACGCCGCGCTCGATGGCCGGTGACCGAACGGCTGGCGTCGGCCCGCGGTCAGCCCCGAGCGGATCGTGCCGCGGATCTCGGCCCGGCCCAGCCCGGCCCGCCGGGCCGCGGCCGTCAACGCCCACCGCACCTGCGCCTCGTCCAGCAGACCGGCCCCGACCAGGCGCCCGAGCGCGAAAGCCGCCCGGTTCAGGGTGTCGTTGCGGGTCCCGGTGACGGCCTCGGCCACCCGGGCGGTCTCGGCGTCGAGAGCCGCCTCCGCATAACGATCCGGGTGGGCCGGCAGCCGCCTGCGGACCGGCTCCGGCGCGGGGCCGGCGATCAGTGCCAACAGCGGTGACGGGCCGGCCGGCAGGGTCACCGCGGGCCGCTGGATCCAGCGATAGACGGCCCCGCTCGCGTGTCGCGACGGTGGTGCCAGGACGTAGCCGGCGGAGCCACGCCAGTCCAGCCCCGGCAACAGGCGCACCCGGTTGCCGAAACCGGTCGGGCGGAACCAGAGATGACGGCCACCCGAACCGGTACGCACCTGCGGGCCGGGCGGCACGTCGCCACCGAGCAGGTGGCGCAGCCCGTGCCAGCCCTCCGCCGAGTCGACGTCGGCCACATCCATCACCACACCGGTGCGCAGGCCCACGTTGGCGCGCGGCCAGAACGTCCACCACAGCCGGATCTGGCGGGGATCGGTCGACGCCTCGGACACGCCGTGCCGCAGGCGGGGGTGCTTGCCGGAACGCTCGCATCGGGCTCCTCTGTCGCAGGAACAGGCGCCGGTCAGGTCAGGCGTGTGCACCGGCAGGACGGGGACGCCGTGCCGGGCGTACGCCAGGGCAGCCGTGAGCGACATTAGAACAAGCGTACGACAATCGGTCGCCCTCCGGCAGGGTGCGGAGGACGTGGTGCTCCCGCGATCCAGCGGCCAGCTCGCCGCCCACGCGGTCAACGGGAGAACCGTCACGAACGGTACAGATGGGCGAGCATCGACTGATTGGCCTCCCAGCCGTCCGGGAACTTCACCGGGACATTGAGATGCACCGGCTCGGTCGACGGGTGCGCGTCCAGCAGCTCGGCGATGCCCGCCCGGGCCACCACCACACACGCGTGCCGGTGCCGGGAGGTCAGCACGCACAGGCGGCCCGACTCCAGGTGGAAGGCGGTCGCGTCACGCCGGCCGGAGAGCGGGTGCAGAATCACGGTCAAGTCGTACTCCCGGCCCTGCAGCCGGTTCGCGGTGTCCACGGTGACCTCGGCCGCCTCCGCCGGTAGCAGCGAGCGGATGACCGCGACCTGGTCACGGTGGGCCGCGCCGACGGCGATCCGGTCCGGCGTCAACCGGCCCGTCCCGGACTCCGACATCGCGACGCCGTCCCTGGTCAAGGCTCGTGCGGCGAGCGTCGCACAGGCGGCGGCGGCTTCCGCGTCGGTACGCACGGTGAACCGCTCCGCCAACTCGTGCAGCCCCCACCCGGTGGCCGCCGCGGAATCCAGCACGGCGTCGAACGCGTCGCGCCCCGGCCGCTCGAAGGCCAGCGTCCGATCACCCGGCCCGGTCCCCGAACGGAACCCGGTGAACGGGTAGAACGCCTGCGCCACCACCGGCGCCGCCGACGCGGGCAGCCGCCACGACACCGGAAGACGATGCACCGGCAGGTCCGGATTGTGCCGCAGCAGCACCGCCACCGCGCTCTGCATCGGATCCCAGGACAGGCCGATCCACCGCTCCACCTCCACCGTGGAGAACGGGTCCAGCTGGCCGGGATCACCGACGAACAGTGCGCGGGCGAAACGCGGCGCGACACGCAGAAGAGCATCGGAACGCATCTGGTACGCCTCGTCGACGATCGCCCACGGCCAGGTGCCCTCGGTCACCGTGGCCCACTTGGCAGCCGTGCCGATGGTGACCGGTGGTGACCCCAGATCGGTGACCTTGGCCGCCACCCGGCACGCCGGATGGGCCCGGACCCGTGGCGTCGGCTCGTAGTCGACAGCCGACAACCGGCCCACCCGCAGCTCCGGCGAACGCACACCGAGCCGCTCGATGAGGTCGTCCACCTGCTCGTTCGTCTGCGCCACGATCATCAGCGGCGCACCGGTGGCGGCCAGCTCCCCGGCTGCCCGCACCACCAGCGTCGACTTGCCGGCGCCGGGTGGGGAGTCGACCACCACCCCACGATGATCACCTTCGGTGAGATCGCGGAGGACCGCGGCGATGACGGTCGCGGCCTCCTCGGCCGGGCTGACGAGCGTGTTCGAACCCATGTCGGCACGTTAGCGCCCCCCTCCGACAGAACCGCGAGCCTCCCCGAAACGACCGGCGGGCACAGGCGCTGGGAAGTCTCCGCCGCGCCGCTACTCGGGACGCTCCTGACGGACCAGCAGGCGCCGTGCCAGATCGTCGTCACCGTCGGGTCCCGGTGCTGGGATGAACGGAGAGTAGTTATCCACAGGCCTTCCCCGCGGTACCGCCATTCTCGCTACCGTCTGCCACGAAGTCATGACGGTGAATGAGGAGGCGGCATGTTCGACGGGCGGATCTTCGATGTCGGCGGGTTCGGCGGCCTCGCGGGGCGGGTCCCGCGCGGCTTCACCGGACGGGATCTGGCTGAGGCCGGGCGGTTGATCGACGAATGGCGCGCCACGAGCGCGCGCCCCGGCCCGGAAGGCGGCGCCGGTGGAACGCGACATGCGCGTCCAGGTGCTCATGCCCCTCGGGCGTGGCAGGCGCGGCTCTCCGGGACGGTGCGAAGTCGCGGCGGCCCGGGCGCGGGGGTCCCTCCGGCGTCCGGCTCCGCTTCTCCGTCTCGTTCCGGTTTCTGATCACCAGCAGGGGAGAGGAGCGACGCCGTGTCCACTCAAGAGCACGTCTACTTCCATTCGGGGCACAGCGCGGCGGCGTTCGCCGCGGAGATCGGGCCAGCGGTCGGGATGGCGGTGATCCGGGGCGGGCGTGGGGAGACCTTCCTGTCGCGGCCGTTGCCGGACGGCGGCGCGGTCGGCGGTGAGTTGCGGGCCAACGAGCTGGCCGATCCGGTGGAGCCGTCGTTCCTCGACGTGTTCCCGCTGGTCCTCGACCTGGGCATCACCATCGGTGATCGGGGACGGCAACTGGCCGAGGCTCGTGCGCTGTTCGCCGAATTGGCCGGGGTGTCGCCGGTCCCGGTCGCACTGGTGCGTGGTTACGACTTCCTGCTCGGCACCGCGGACGGGAGTAAGAAGTTGGTGTGGTTTCCGGAGAACGTCACTCCGTATGCCGAGGATCGGGAGACGTGGCTGCCATTTCAGCCGGCGGTGCACCGATAATTGGCAGCGCGCCAAAAGCATGGCCGGAATTGATCCGCCGTGCTTTTGGCACCTGCCGCAAACTACCGGCGGTGCGGGTTTGATCTCGTCATCATCGTCGCGCGGGCATGAATGCCTCCAATCCGGCTAATCGCCCACAACCGAACCGTCGGATAAGTCGGACTGCGTCGGAAGGCTCGATCACGCCGTGGAGAGCGTTTGCCCGCCGACCTCGACATCTCCGGCGGCGATCTGACGGGTATCTGACACTTGACGGCTGTCCCTTGCGGGTCAGGGGCGTCGTGAGCGGGAGCCGGCGCCGTTCACGTGAAAACGGACGCGTGTACTGCAATTCATTTCAGCTCCCTCGCCGTCGGCAGGCGGACCGCCAGTTGATCAACCGACTCACCGATCTGCTGGTCGCGCGGTATTTGATCACGCTCGGTGAAGCATTGTTTGCGCGCACGTCACCGGTAGGAAATATCTCTCGACTTGAATAGCTGGTATGGCGAATAGCGAAACGGGCGTGCAACTTGCGCCTGTGGCACGCCGCGCAAGTTGCACGTTTTGCTTCTCGCCGACCCGCCGCTCCATCGTTGTGGCCAAGCGCTGATCGACATGTTCGAGTTCATTCACGTTTGTTGTTGTGATCTCGTTCTTCCCTCTTCCAGTCGATCAATGAAAGTGCAACTCTTCTAGCCAGCAGTGACGTCGGCATCACGGACGGTGGTGGTGGGGAATGCGTCCAGACGTTCTCGTCGGTCCTAGTGAATGGCTGATCGAGCAGTTCGGTGACAAGGTCGCGGATGAACTGTGGACCCGCGTACCGGAGGCACTGAGCACGGCGATCGACCGTGAGGTTCATGCTCATCCGGCCATGACCCAGACCATGGAACGGGTACTGGCGAATCCTCGGTGGCCTCTTCCCTACGAGGAACTCGTCCTCTTCCTGGGTACCCTGCCCGGCGCGGAGATCATCAGCGTGCCGCGCTCGGTCTACCAGTTGGTCCTGATCAACGGTCACGTCGTGGTGCCCTGGTGCTACGGCCAGTCCGCCCGGCTCTCGATGCGCGACGCGGAGGTGGGCCGATCGTTCGGTCGTCTCGCCCGCGAGTTGCTGCGCCGGTTCGGGCCGCCCTGGCGCCGTTCGCCGGTCGAGGCCCCGTTGCCGCTGGACGCGGTCGACGAGCGGGAGGTCGCCAAGATCTGCGCGGCGATCGCCCGGATCGCGCCGCAACCGGAGGTCGTCATCGCCGGCTTCGCGGGCGCGCCCAATCTGGGTCTGCTCCGCGCCTGCCTCGGCGAGATCAAGTCCACCGACAACGGCACCCTGAGCTGGAGCCACCTCGACGACCTGCCGCTCCCGCCGCCGGTGATCCCGCGCCCGCGTCGCATGCAGTTCCCCTGACCCTCCCGGCCCGGCGGGTCACCGCACCCACGGTGCCGGCCAGGCGTGTCACCGCTCTTACGGAGCCGGCCCAGCGGTCACCGCTCTCGCTGTTCCGGCCCGGCGGTCAGCGGCTCTCCGCGTCCCGGCGCGGCGGGTGCCGGCCGGGACCGGCCCGATCGCCGTCGTCACCACGGACCTATCCCAGCGAAAGGCGGGCCAGCCGCCGGCCCGCCCAACGCGAACCGGACCGGCCGGAAGGCCGGTCCGGTTCTCCGTGTGGCGCCGTGCGGATCAGGTGGGCGGGACCAGGTAGGCGGTGGAGAACGGTTCGCGGCGGGCACGCATGTCGGCGTAGGTGGCGACCAGCAGCGGGGTGGTGAAGATTCCGATGACCAGGCCGGCGACGCTGGTGAAGAGGGTGGAGACGATCACCCCGGCAGCGCCGCCGACAGCGACTTCCACGGCACCGCCGATCAGGCCGAACACCAGGAGGCTGCCCAGACTGAGGGCGAGCATGGTGGCGATGCGGGAGACCGACGTGCCGAGGTCGGCGTGGAAGAGGGTGAAGCTGCGGCCGATTCCGGCGCCCCGTTCCAGGGTGGCGACGACCGGCAGGGTGATCAGTGCGGCGGCGACGTAGACGATCGGCAGCAGGCAGGCCAGGGCCGCGCCGAGGTAGACGAAGGCGGCGAGCGCTCCCCAGCCGATGACGGCCGGCGCACGGCGGACTCCGGCCCGGAAGGCGACCGCGATGCTGACGGGCCGGCCGGTGGCGGCGAGGACGACGAGCTGGATGCTGACGGCGACGGCGACCGCCGAGATCAGGCTCGCGACGATGCTGAGCGCGCCGAACTGGAGGACGGCGGGAAGGTATCCGCTGAGGTCCGGCATCCGGCCCGGGGAGGCCTCGATCGCGGCGGTCATCGCGTCGGATTCGTCGGCGAGGCGCAGGCCGGCGGGCAGGGTGAGGGCGGTCGTCGGGATCGCGGTGATCGCGTGGACGGTCAATACCTGTTTCCACGTCTGCCGGGCGAGGGTGATGCCGCGCTGCCACCAGCCCTCGTAGTTCGGACTGACCAGTGGATCGGCCGGTGTCGGGTAGTACGCCGGCGGGAGTGCCGGCGGCTGCCCGGGCCAGTAGTGCCCGTTACCGTCCATCTCCGCCCAACCTTGATTCACGTGCTTCCCCAGGACCGTCGTTGCAAGATCAGCGGCGACACCTTAGCGGTTCCGGAACCCCACGCGCCGCCCCGGAACATGGGGCGCACACAGGCCCTACACTCCGGAGATGGCCGACCAGCGGGAATCGCCCACCACGATCCGTGATCGGGCTGTGGCGGTCGCGGATTACCTGCTCGCGGTGCGGGCCCAGATGGAGCGGCCGGCCCGGACCGTGCCGTCGGACGCGCACTGGCTGAACTCTCTTCCCCGGCACCCCGACTGCCGGGTCGGCCCGGCGACCGACGATGCCTCCTGGCTGCGGGTGGGCCGTCCGGAACTGCCCGGTCCGGCGCCGGTGCCGGTGGCCCTGCGGCGGCGGCTGCGCGGTGAGGTGACGGCCGGTGAGGAGCCGCAGCTCGACGAGGCGGGTGCCGACTTCGAGACCTGGCGCGACGAGGTGTGGCGGCCGTGGTCGCTGGCCACGGCGGCGGCCGAGCAGACCCGTGAGCTGCACCGGCGGCTCTTCGACCGGATGCATCAGCTGGACATGGCGGCGGCCACCACCGAGCTGGTCTGGGGTCACGGCATCCTGGAGACGGTGATCGACGGCACGCGGATCCGCTACCCGCTGGTGGCGACGCCGGTCCTGATCGAGTATGACGCGGACCGCGCCCTGATCACGGTGTCCCCGGCCGGCCCGTCCCGCCTTCAGACCGAGGCGCTCGCCGGCCTGGACGACCGGCATCTGGCGCAACTGTCCGCGCTGACCGGCCCGGGTGGCGCGGTCGAGGTGGAGCTGTGGAACGACCCGGACCGCCGGGAGCTGTTCGAGCGTGCGCTGACCCGGCTGGGTTTCGACCGCACGGTGGTGGCGGCCGAGGACGAGAAGCCGTCGGCGGAGGCGTTCGTCCGGGATGTGGCCGTGCTGTTCGCCCGCCCGCGGCAGCGGCAGTTGCGCGGGTTCCTGGAGAACATGCGGAACCGCTTGACCAGCGGCAGTACCGGCGGAGGTGCGGGAGGCGGGGTCGGCGCGCTGGCCGCGGTGGTGGCGCACGAGCCGAGCCGCCTGCTGATGCCGGACGACACCCCGGAGACGTGGGAGCGGGTGGGGGAGCGGCTGCTCATGCCGCTGCCGACGAACGAGGCGCAGGAGTCGATCGCCCGCCGTCTGGCGCATCACCGCAACGTGGCCGTGCAGGGGCCGCCGGGCACCGGCAAGACCCACACGATCCGCAACCTGATCTGTCACCTGATGGCGAACGGCAAGCGGGTCCTGGTGGTGGCTCAGAAGGAGGAGCCGCTGCGGGTGCTGCGGGACGGGCTGCCGGAGGAGGTGCAGCCGCTGTGTCTTGCGGTGCTCGGCCGGACCACCGATCAGCTGGTGCAGCTGCAACTGGCGGCGCGTGAACTCTCCGACCGGGCGGCGACGCTCGACAAGGAGGCTGAGGAGCGCCGGGTGGACCGGCTGACCCGCAACCTGGAGGAGGCGGAGCGGGAGCTGGCCGCGGCGATGGCGGGACTGCGGCTGATCGCCGAGAGCGAGGCTCAGACGTACCAGATCGGTGGGGTTGCTCTTCTTCCCACCGAGGTCGGCGGGTGGCTGCGGGAGCGGGCCGCGGCGCACGGTGGCATCCCGGATCCGATCTCGGGTCCGCCGCCGTTGACCATCGAGGAGTTCGCCACGCTGCTGAAACTCGCCTCCCGGCTGTCGCCGGAGGACCGGGCGGCCGCGAAGCGGCCCCTTCCGGAGATCTCCGACCTTCCGGACACCGCGGAGGCGACCGCGGCGCGGGAGCGGATGGCCCGGACCGAGGCGAGTCTGTCACGGCTGGCGGACGAGGGCGTCGACATCGCGGCGGTACGGGCGGAGGGCCGTGCCGGCATGACCGATCTGCTGACCGAGGTCCGCGAGGCCGTGGCGTGGCTGCGGCGGCGTGAGGGCACCTGGACCGACCGGCTGGGCCGGCTGCTCGACGACCCGCACTGGCGCACCCTGTGGAACGACCAGGTGGTCGCCACCGAGAACCTGTTCGCCGAGCTGGCCACGCTGACCCGGGACGTGTCCGGGCATCGGATCACCATGTCGGAGCAGTTCCTGGCCGAGCCGAAACTGCTGCTCGCCCGGCTGTCCGAGATACATCAGCGGTTCGAGGGCGGTCGTGGACTGAACCGGATCCTCCAGGCCGGGCTGTACCGGCTGGCCGACGAGGTGCGGGTGGACGGCGAGCCGTTGCGTACGGCCGCCGACGTCGACCTGGCGCGGAAGGCGGTGCGCCGTGCCCAGGCCCGCCAACGGCTGGGCGAGGCCTGGTTCGAATGGGTGCAGCGGCTGGCCGTCCCGGAGCCGGCCACCGGCTGGGGTGATCCGGAGATCTGGGCGGGTGGCCTGCTCGCCGACGCGAAACAGTCCCTCGACTTCGACCTGAACCGGTGGCCGCCGCTGGCCCGGCGGATCGCGGTGCTGATGCCGCAGCGCGAGCTGGCGGTCGACGCGTCCCGCCTGGCCGGGGTGGCGGAGGTCCTGGAGGCCCTGGCCGAGGTGTTCGCCATGGAGCGGACGGTCGCCGGGGACCGGGCGGTCGCGGAGCGGGTGGCGGCGTGGCCGCACCTGGTCGAGGCGTGGCGGACGCTGGACGGCTGGGACGAGGCGATCGCCGAGATGCGCCGGCTGGTGTTGTTGCAGCCCGACGTGATGCGGTTCGACGCCGCGTACCGCCGGCTGGCGGTGGCCGCGCCGGAGTGGGCCGCGCAGATCGGCGGCGGCGAGCACCCGGTCGTCTCCGGCCAGGCCTGCCTGGAGGCCTGGGAGTGGCGGCGGGCGCAGACCTGGTTCGACGGGGTGGTCGGGGACGTCGACCCGGCGGTGCTGGCCCGCCGGGTGGAGCGGGCCCGGGACCGGATCCGGCGACTGACCGGCGAGCTGGTGGTGGCGTCGGCCTGGCTGGAGGTGTCCCGGGCGCTCGATGACCGGCGCCGCGCCGCGCTGGCCGACTGGACCACGGCGCTGCGCAAGATCGGCAAGGGCACCGGCCGGAGTGCGGCGACCTGGCAGGCGCATGCGCAGCGGGCGATGGAGTCCGCGGTCACCGCCGTGCCGGTCTGGGTCATGTCGGTGGACCGGGCGATCGAGCAGTTCGCCGGCGGGGCCCGGTTCGACGTGGTGATCGTGGACGAGGCGTCGCAGGCCGACCTGTTCGCGCTGCCGGTGCTGTCGCTCGCCGAGCGGGCCGTGGTGGTCGGCGACGACCAGCAGATCGGCCCGCAGCTGGGGTTCGTCGGATCGGTCGAGGGCCTGATCAAACGGCATCTGACCGGGGTGCCGTCGGCCGAGCACTTCGACCCGGAGTCGTCCCTCTACGACCACGCGGTCCGCCGTTCGCCGGAGCGGATCCTGCTGACCGAACACTTCCGGTCGGTACCGCAGATCATCGAGTTCTCGTCGCGTAACTACTACGACGGCAAGATCCGGCCGTTGCGGGCGGACCGGCCCGCGCTGCCGCCGATCCAGACCGTGTTCTGCGCGGACGGGGTGCGGCAGACGATCGCCGGATACGGGGACGTGAACCTGGAGGAGGCGACCGCGCTGGTCGAGCGGGTCACCAAGATCGTCGCCGATCCGCGGTACGACGGGCGGACGCTCGGCGTGATCAGCCTGTTGAGCAGTAGTGGACAGGCCAACTACCTGCTGGAGCAGTTGCACGAGGCGATCGGTGAGGACGAGATCCAGGCGCGACGGCTGCGGGTCGGTGACGCGTACACGTTCCAGGGTGACGAGCGCGACGTGGTGCTGGTGTCGATGGTGGTGTCCGAGAAGGATCCGCGGATCGCGGCGTTCACCAAGCGCGACTACCACCGGCGGATCAACGTGGCGGCGTCCCGGGCACGCGACCAGGTGTGGATCTTCCACTCGGTGCGGCCGGGTGCGCTTCTCGCCGACGACGCCCGGGGACGGCTCCTGTCGTACGCCATCGATCTGCCCTCGGAGGCCTCGGCGGCCGATCCGTCCGCGCACTGCGAGAGCGACTTCGAGCGTGAGGTTCTGAAGTTGCTGGTCAGCCGTGGTTTCCGGCCGATTCCGCAGTTCCGGATCGGCGGCTACCGGATCGATTTCGTGCTGAACGCGCCGGACGGGCGGCGGCTCGCGATCGAGTGCGACGGTGACACCTATCAGGGGCCGGAGCAGTGGGAGAGCGACATGCGCCGGCAGTCGGTGCTGGAGCGCGTGGGTAACTGTGTGTTCGTGCGGATCCGGGGCAGTGTCTTCGCCCGGGAGCCGGAGGTGGCGATGCGCCCGGTCTGGCAGCGCATCAGTGAGTTGGAGATCACTCCGGTGTAGCACTCACGCGGAGTGCATTGATGACTCCGTTGGGTGCATGTGGACGGTGGGAACCGGGTAGGGAAATGCGGAAGGTTCCACAGCAAATACTCGTAGTGACTGTCTGTCATGGAGTAAGCGAGGGTATTTCGACGTAAATGTAAGGGAACGAGGTCATCCATTCGGTTGTTTCGTTACTCTGGATGGGCGATAATTCCCTGCTCCTGGCCTTGCGTGCAGAGTCGTCAGAAGTTTGACGCTTGCGTCCACTGTTACTACGACCCGGTGACAGGTCGTAATAGGTAAGGGGTCCTGGGTGGCAGGGGAAGCGGCCGTGCGCAAGGGGGGAGGTGGCGGTATATGACGGTGCCCGAAGAACGGGAGCGCTGGACCGTCACGCCGTCGCACACCCTCCCGGAGCCACGCCAGCCGGCCGACGAGCGGGCGGTGGCCTGGTTCACGTACACCGCCGCCGGTGATCAGATCGTGTGGTCGCCGGCCTTCGCCGCGATGATCGGCCGGGCACCCACCGAGAAGGGCAAGACCCGGCAGATCCTGGCCCGCCACGTGCACCGCGACGACCACGCCAAGGCTCTCGGCGCCATCACCGAGGCCTGGACCAGCCAGACCACCGTGCACACCACAGTCCGGCTGATGCGCGCCGACGGCGGCTGGTTCGACATCGACTGCACCCTGGAGCCGATGGCCGGCCCGGACGGCGCGGTCCGCGGTATCCGCGGCATGGTCCGCGACGTCTCGGTCCGCGAGCGGGCCCGCCGCGAGTCGGCTCGCCTCACCCGGCGCGGCGAGACCGTGCAGGCCTCCCTGGTCGAGCCGGACCCGGCGACCGGCCTGCTGATCCGCGCCCGGTTCGCGGACGAGATCGACCGCGCGCTGCGCGGTGCCGGCGGTGCCCTTCTGGTGGTCCGGGTCCAGGCCGGTGACACCGCCGAGGGGGTACGCCCGGACCACAACGTCGAGCTGCTGCACCGCGCTGCCCGGCTGGTGGAGGAGAAGGCCCGCCCGGAGCACCTGATCGGCCGGGTCGGACCGAACGAGATCGGTGTCCTGTTCGCGCGGAGCACCTGGCGCTCCGCCCGCGAGCAGGCGCGCGACCTGATCGCCGCGCTCAGCGAGCAGTCCCACTGCTGGGGTGGCCTGGTCCGGTTCGAACGCGACGCCGAGGCGGGCAGCCACGGCCTGCTGATCGACGCCGAGCAGGCCTGGCGGCAGTCGCGGGAGGCGGACCGGTCGATCACCCTGGTCGCGCATCCGGTGCCGGTCCGTGATCGGCAGGGCTCCTACCGCAGCCGGGTCGCCGACGCGCTCGGCACCGACCGGTTCACCCTCTACTCGCAGCCGATCCTGGAGCTGCAGACGAACCGGGTGACCCGGCACGAGCTGCTGCTCCGGGTGCTCGACGAGGCCGACGGCCCGCAGTCGCCGATCCAGGTGCTGGACACCGCCGAGCGACTCGACGCGATCTTCGACATCGACCTGTGGGTGGTCGAGCGGGCCATGCGCCTCGCCGCCGAGCAGCCCGGCCTGTGCCTCCAGGTCAACCTCTCCGGCCGCTCGGTCGGCGATCCGCGGCTCACCAACGAGGTGGAGAAGCTGCTGGAGCGCTACCGGGTCGAACCGGCGCAGCTGACCTTCGAGATCACCGAGACGGCGCTGATCGGCAACCTCAGCGAGGCGCGACGGTTCGCCGACCGGGTCCGCGACCTCGGCTGCGGGCTGGCGCTCGACGACTTCGGCTCCGGGTACGCGTCGTTCCGCTACCTGCGGCTGTTCCCGATCGACCTCGTCAAGATCGACGGTGAGTACGTCGTGGACCTCGTCGACAATCCGCAGGACCAGGTGCTGGTACGCGCACTGGTGCAGGTCTGCCAGGCGTACGGGATCCACACCGTCGCCGAGTTCGTGCAGGACGAGGCGACCCTGCGGATGCTGCGCGAGCTGGGCGTCGACTACGTCCAGGGCTATCTGATCGGCCGGCCGTCGCCGGTCGAGCCGGGCGGGTTGCGCCAACCCTGACGTGGGTAACGTCGAAGGTCATGGAGCACTTCACGATTGCCACTGTCGCTGAGCAGAGCCCCGACTTCCGCCGCGTGCTCTGGACCGGAAAGCACACCCAACTCGTCATCATGACGATCCCGCCGGGCGGTGAGATCGGCGAGGAGGTCCACGAGGTGGACCAGATCCTGACCTTCGTCAGCGGTGTCGGCACCGCCGTGATCAGCGGTCAGACCCGCAAGGTCGCCCAGGGTGATCTGGTGGTCGTGCCCGCCGGTCGCAAGCACAACTTCCTCAACGAGGGGCCGAACCCGCTGGTCCTCTACACCGTCTACGGTCCGCCGGAGCACGCCGACGGTGCGGTGCACAAGACCAAGGAAGAGGCCGACGCGGCCGAGGAGGCGGGCAAGGACGAGCCGCCGACCGAGTGAATTAGTCACGACGCCGGAACCGGCCGAGGCCCCCCAGCCAGCCGGTTCCGGCGCCGTGTCGGGGTTAAAGTCCCCGGACAGCCTACCTGCCCAAGTTCACGGAAGTCGATCGAATCGATGGGCCATCCGTAACGCCTCGGCTGGATCCCGGCTGTCCGGCCACTACCGTAACGGCCGATCGCCACTAACCTGCCAGGATGGACGAGCCCCGCTGGTTGACCGAGGAGCAGCAGCACGCCTGGCGGCAGGTGGTGGAGGTGCTCGTCCGGGTCCCGGCCGCTTTGGAGGCGCAACTACAGCGCGACTCCGGTCTGACCCACATGGGCTATCTGGTGCTGATGACCCTCTCCGAGCGCCCGGACCGGCGCCTGGCGATGAGCAAGCTGGCCAAACGGGCCAGCGCCTCGCTCTCCCGGCTCTCCCACGTGGTGGCCCGCCTGGAGCAGAAGGGCTGGGTGCGCCGGGAACGGGACGCCGAGGACGGGCGGGTGCAGATCGCCGTCCTCACCGACGAGGGGCGGCGCAAGGTCGTCGAGTCGGCGCCCGGCCACGCCGAGGCGGTACAGCAGCTCATCTTCGACCGGCTGAGCCCGGCGCAGGTCCGGCAGTTGACCAGGGTCGCCGAGTCGCTGCTGGAGACCCCGCTGGAGGTCCGTTCCCGTCCCGTTTCCCGGTGAGATCTGCAAGGCTGTCCTGATCGGACCACCGACCGGTGAAAGGTGCGTGTACGGCATGAGCCAGCGGGTGCGGGGCGTGATCGCCCGGGAGAAGGGCAAACCGGTCGAGGTGACCACCATCGTGGTTCCCGACCCAGGACCGGGCGAGGCGGTCGTCAAGGTGCAGGCCTGCGGGGTCTGCCACACCGACCTGCACTATCGCGAGGGCGGGATCAACGACGAGTTCCCGTTCCTGCTCGGCCACGAGGCGGCCGGTGTGGTCGAGTCGGTCGGTGCCGGGGTGACCGACGTGGCACCCGGCGACTTCGTGGTGCTCAACTGGCGTGCCGTCTGCGGCAACTGCCGGGCCTGCAACAAGGGCAAGCCGTGGTATTGCTTCGCCACCCACAACGCGAAGCAGCGGATGACCCTGGAGGACGGCACCGAGCTGTCCCCGGCACTCGGCGTCGGCGCGTTCGTGGAGAAGACGCTGGTGCACGCCGGCCAGTGCACGAAGGTCGACCCGTCGGTCCGGCCCGCCGCGGTCGGCCTGCTCGGCTGCGGCGTGATGGCCGGCATCGGCGCGGCGATCAACACCGGCGGCGTGACCCGCGGCGACTCGGTCGCGGTGATCGGCTGCGGCGGTGTCGGCGACGGCGCGGTGGCGGGCGCGGCCCTGGCCGGCGCCACCACGATCATCGCGATCGACACCGACGACCGGAAACTGGAGTGGGCCCGCGGGTTCGGGGCGACCCACACGATCAACGCGCGCGAGGCCGACGTGGTCGAGGCGGTCAAGGCGCTCACCGGTGGCAACGGCGCCGACGTCGTGGTCGAGGCGGTCGGCCGCCCGGAGACGTACCGGCAGGCCTTCTACGCCCGCGACCTGGCCGGCACGGTGGTGCTGGTCGGCGTGCCCACCCCGGAGATGACCATCGAGCTGCCGCTGCTCGACGTCTTCGGCCGCGGTGGCGCGCTCAAATCCAGCTGGTACGGCGACTGCCTGCCCAGCCGCGACTTCCCCCTGCTCGTCGAGCTGTACAGGCAGGGCAGGCTCGACCTGGACGCGTTCGTCACCGAGGAGATCGCGCTGGACGAGGTCGAGCAGGCGTTCGGCAAGATGCACACCGGTGACGTGCTGCGCTCCGTGGTGATCTTCTGATCGCCCGGTAGTGGGCGCAGGCCGGCGTAAGACAGTCGGCCGGGTGGTCCCGACAGAGGGCGGCGGTCCGGGCGAGAGCCGGTGAACCGATGCCACCGCCGTCCTCCGGACCGACGTCCTCGACCCTCCTCAGGCTCGGATGCTTCGCCACAGGCGGCTCGCCCGGCCGGGCAGGTAGGGGGAGTCCAGGCGTTTCGCGACGACTCCCGGCAGGCCCTGCGCCTGAGCGGCCTCACACGCGAACTCGCCGCCGCCGGCGAAGAACGGGGGCGTCTGCCAGTGCGGGCCGGACAGCGCCAGGCCGTCCAGCAGCTCCCGCCGCTCGGCGTAACGGACCAGCTCCATCGTGGAGTGGCCCTCCAGCCACAGCAGGTCGTACACCAGGAACTGCACCGGCGTCCGCTCGGCCGCCCGTTTCGCCGCGGCGGCGTCCTTCGGCGCCTCGCGCCGGGCCAGCAGGCCCTGATCCGGACGGGTGCCGGCGAAGGCGACGATCTCACCGTCGAGCACGGCCTCGACCGGCGCGAGCGCCGGCCCGAGCGGCCTGACCTCCGGGAACCACCTGGTCACATCGGTTCCGGCGGCATCGGTGAGACGCAGTCTTCCCCCCGAGACGTACGCGAGGACGCGGCGCCCGCCCCACGCCATCTCGTATCCCCAGTCGGCGTCATCGGGCGGTAGCCCCGCCGACGGGGTCGCGAGCATCGGCGCCGTCGTCTCGGGCATCGGCTCCCAGCCCGGCTCGGGCGGATCCATCCGCCGGACCATCCAGTCGCGATCCTCGGTCCGGAAGAAGACGTAGCGCCCGTGGGTACGTTCCCCGTGGAAGGTGACGCCGATCTCGTCGTCGCGCCACTTGTCGGCCTCGTAGGTGCCCCGGTCGAAGATCGTCATACGGCCGCCGCCGTACTCGCCGGCCGGGATCTCGCCGGCGAACCGCAGATACTCCAGCGGGTGGTCCTCGGTGTGTTTGGCCAGGTGATTGCGGCCCTGATCGCGAGGGAGCCCGCGCGGCACGGCGAACGAGACGAGCACGCCGTCGCGTTCCAGCCGGACGTCCCAGTGCAGGCTGCGCGCGTGGTGCTGCTGGATGACGAACCGTTTCGTGTCCGTGGCCGGCGGACTGGCCGCCGGCACCGGCTCGGGGGTGCGCCGGGCGTCGCGCTTGCGCCGGTACTCGTCGAGGCGGTCGGTCATGTCTCGATTGTCTGCCCGGCCGCGGGGAGAAATACACCGGTGTAACTTGCCTCGGCACGCGACGTCAGCCGAAAGTGTCGTACCCCGGTGGTTTGCTGTCGGCATGAACCGCTCGCCGCGTTCCCTGCACCGTTTCTACGCCCGTCGCCGGGCCGTCGCCCTCGCCCGTGCGGGCCGTGCTTTCGCTGCTGTGACGGCCGAGGCGCCGGAGAATCCACAGGAGACCGTCCTCACCGCCTGCGCGCCCTGAGATTCGCCCAAATCGGACCCCGGCCTGATCGCGGGTGTTCCCCGCGACGGTTGCGGGGGGTAGTGTTCTGGCTCCCACGCGTATCCATCGACAAGAGAGCGTTGGTGTGATGAGCTTGCGCATCCTCGTGGTGGGCGCCGGTATCGCCGGCCTGGCGGCGGCCCGAGGGCTGCGCATCGCGGGCTTCCGGCCCGAGGTGGTGGAGGCGCTGCCCGCCACCGTGGTGCCCGGTGCCGGCATCTATCTTCCCGGTAACGCCTCCCGTGCGCTGCGGCTGCTCGGCCTCGACGTCCCGCTGCGCCCGCTCGGCGATCTGATCTTCCGGCAGGCCTTCCTCGACACCCGGGGCCGCGACCTCTTCGAGATGGACGCCGCCGGGCTGTGGGCGGGCGTCGGCGAGTCCCGCGCCCTGTCCCGCGCCGACCTCCAGCAGGTCCTGCTCACCGGGGTGGGCGGCGAGGTCCGCTTCGAGACCGAGGTGCGCGACGTGCAGATCGTCGACGGCGCCGCCAAGGTCGAGTTCGGCACCGGCGCGGTCACGGAGTATGACCTGGTCATCGGCGCGGACGGTCGGCGCTCGCTGATCCGCGACAAGGCCGGCCTCGGCGGCCCGGCCACCCCGACCGGCCAGATCGTCTACCGCTCGGTCGTCACCGGCGGCCCGCCGCTCACCGACTGGACCGCGGTGCTCGGCCGCCGCGCCGCCTTCGTCGCCATGCCGATGGGCGGCCGCCGGCTGTATTGCCATGCCGACGAGACCGCCCCCGACACGCCCAACCCGGAAGACCCGAAAGAGCGGCTGCGCGAGCTGTTCGGCTCGTGGGGCGGCCCGGTCCCGGCGATCCTCGACAAGATCGAGAAGGTGCAGGTCGCGCGGACCGACGAGGTCGTCCTGCGGTCCTGGTCGAACGGTCCGGTCGTGCTGGTCGGCGACGCGGCGCACGCCACCGCGCCGACACTCGCCCAGGGTGCGGCGATGTCCTTCGAGGACGGGTGGGTGCTCGGTCAGGAGCTGCGGACCGCGGCCGGTGACATCCCGGCGGCGCTGCGGGCCTATGAGGACCGCCGGCGACCCCGATGCACCGAGGTGCGCGAGCGGACCCGCGAGCGGGACCGGGCCCGCGACGTCCCGCCGTCCCTGCGCGACCCGATGCTGCGCCGCAGGGGCGCCCGCATCTTCGCCGATCATTACCGGGCCCTGGTGTCGCCGGTCTGACGTTTGGTCACCCCGCGACGGTCGGACCACCACGGGGGACTATTCTGCCACCGAGGTACGCCCGATCATCGGGGAAACCCGAGAGGGACGAACGAGACAACGGAGGCAATTCGTGACGACCGTTGCGCCGTCGCCGATCGCGAGCCGACCATACCCGGTGCGGCGGCAGGTCAAGGGTTCGGCGTTTGCTCGGATCCTGCGCACGACGGACGCGAAGCAGATCGGGATCATGTACATGATCACGGCCTTCGTGTTCTTCCTGCTGGGTGGCCTGATGGCGCTGCTGATGCGCGCCGAGCTGGCCCGGCCGGGCATGCAGCTGCTCTCACCCGAGCAGTACAACCAGCTGTTCACCATGCATGGCACGATCATGCTGCTGTTCTTCGCCACGCCGATCGTGTTCGCGTTCGGCAACTTCGTGGTGCCGATCCAGATCGGCGCGCCGGACGTGGCGTTCCCGCGGCTCAACTCGTTCGCCTACTGGCTCTACCTGTTCGGTGGTCTGATCACCATCGGCGGGTTCCTCACGCCGGGTGGTGCCGCCGACTTCGGCTGGTTCGCGTACACGCCGCTGAGCAACTCGCTGCACTCGCCGGGCGTCGGCGGGAACATGTGGGTGGTCGGCCTGGCCCTCTCCGGTCTCGGCACGATCCTCGGCTCGGTCAACCTGATCACCACGATCCTGACCCTGCGGGCCCCGGGCATGACCATGTTCCGGATGCCGATCATGACGTGGAACATGCTGGTCACCGCCCTGCTCGCGGTGATGGTCTTCCCGTTCCTGGCGGCGGCGCTCTTCGCTCTCGCCGCCGACCGTGTCCTCGGTGCCCACGTCTTCGACGTGGCGACCGGCGGCCCGATGCTCTGGCAGCACCTCTTCTGGTTCTTCGGCCACCCCGAGGTGTACATCATCGCCCTGCCGTTCTTCGGCATCATCACCGAGGTCATCCCGGTCTTCAGCCGCAAGCCGGTCTTCGGCTACAAGGGCCTGGTCGCCGCGACGCTGCTGATCGGCGCGCTGTCGATGTCGGTGTGGGCGCACCACATGTTCGCCACCGGCCAGGTGCTGCTGCCGTTCTTCAGCTTCCTGAGCTTCCTGATCGCGGTCCCGACCGGCATGAAGTTCTTCGTCTGGATCGGCACCATGTGGCGCGGCCAGATCAGTTTCGAGTCGCCGATGCTCTTCGCGATCGGCTTCCTGGTGACGTTCCTCTTCGGTGGTCTCTCCGGCGTCCTGCTGGCTTCCCCGCCGATCGACTTCCACGTCTCCGACTCGTACTTCGTGATCGCCCACTTCCACTACGTGCTCTTCGGCACGATCGTGTTCGCGGTGTTCGCCGGCATCTACTTCTGGTTCCCGAAGATGTTCGGCCGGATGCTCGACGAGAAGCTGGCGAAGATCCACTTCTGGCTCACGATGATCGGCTTCCACGGCACGTTCCTGGTGCAGCACTGGCTCGGCACCAAGGGCATGCCCCGCCGGTATGTCGACTACCTGCCGGCCGACAACTTCACCTTCCTGAACACGTTCTCCACGATCGGCTCGTTCATTCTCGGCCTGTCGACGCTGCCGTTCATCTACAACGTGTGGAAGTCGTACAAGGTCGGCAGGCTCGTCACCGTCGACGACCCCTGGGGCCACGGCAACTCCCTCGAGTGGGCCACCAGCAGCCCGCCCCCGCTCCGTAACTTCGACCGGATGCCGCGGATCCGCTCCGAGCGTCCCGCCTTCGACCTGAAGTTCCCGGAGCTGGCGGCCGGCCACTCGCTCGCCGGCCCACCCGAGGGTGGCGCCCGGCCGCTGACCGCGGAGTCCGACGGCGGCGCCACGTATCCCGAAGACGTGTCGACCGACCGCTGATCCACCGGAACGGCCCCGCTCCCTCATGGAGCGGGGCCGTTTTGTATGCGTCGCTCGTCACATGGTGTGCGTGACCAGCGGTTACGGTCAGCAACGGGTTGGCGTTGTGTCGTACCCCCACGGCAGGATGGGCGGTGGAGGTCAGGATCCAACATGTCGCTCACGCCTTACCGCGAAACACTCGCCCTGCCGAAGATCGTGTCGCTGCTGGTGGTCGCCACGCTCGCCCGCATTCCGATCGCGGCGGCGGCGGTGGTGCTCACCCTGCACGTCGTCGAAGGGCTTCACCTGTCCTACGGCGCGGCCGGGCTGGTCGGTGCGGCCATCACGATCGGCGGCTCCGTCGGCGCCCCGGTGATGGGCCGGCTCATCGACCGGTGGGGGTTGCGGCCGGTCCTCGTCCTGACCACCGTCGCCGAGGTCGTCTACTGGCTCGTGGCGCAGGCCCTGCCGTATTGGGTGCTGCTGCCCGTCGCCGCGGTCGGCGGTTTCCTGGCGCTGCCTGCGTTCTCGGTGGCCCGGCAGGCGATCGCCGCGCTCACCCCCGAGTCGCATCGACTGCCCGCCTTCGCACTCGACTCGATGACCACCGAGCTGTCGTTCATGGCCGGCCCGGCACTCGGCGTCCTGATCGTCACCACCGCCGGCTCCCGCTTCGCGATGTTCACCCTGGCGATCGGCATCCTCCTCGCCGGTATCGGCCTGTGGCTGCTCGACCCACCGGTCCGGGCCGCCCACGAGGCCCCCGTCTCCGGTGAGCGGGTGCCCCGGCGCAGCTGGCTCAAGCCCCGCTTCGTCGCGATCCTGGCCATCACGATGGCGGCCACCCTGGTCCTCTCCGGCACCGACGTCGCGGTCGTCGCCGTCCTCCGCGAGACCGGCCAGACCGAGTGGGCCGGCCTGGTCCTCTCCCTCTGGGCCCTCTTCTCCCTGCTCGGCGGTTTCGTCTACGGCATGATCAAGCGCGGCCTGCCGATGCTGCTGCTCTTCGCCCCGATGGCGGTCCTCACCATCCCCGTCGGCCTCGGCGGCGACCATTGGGCCCTGCTCGCCCTCCTGCTGATCCCCGCCGGCGCCCTGTGCGCCCCCACCATCACCGCCAGCACCGACGCCATCAGCCGCCTGATCCCGGCCGGCGCCCGCGGCGAGGCCATGGGCCTGCACAACTCGGCCCTCACCGTCGGCGTCGCCTGCGGCGCCCCACTGGCCGGCCTGGCCATCGACCATTGGGGCCCGGCTTGGGGATTCGTGGCCGTCGGGTCGGTCGGTGTCCTGGTCGCCCTGCTCGTCCTGCCCACCGAGATCCGCCACCGCCGCGACACCCGCCGGGTCCCTGGTCCTGACTCCACGCCGGTTCCCGCCGGTGGCCCAGCCGCCGCTTCCGCCGCCGCTTCCGATTCGGGTTCCGGCCCGGTCCCGGGTTCGACTGCCGGCCTGCCGGCGCCGTCGGTCGACATGGAAGCGCGGTAGGTCGTCACGGCGCGCCATTGGTTGACGCGGAGGCGCGGTCAGCGGCCACGGAGGCTCGGCCGTCACGGACGCGCCGTTGGCTGGCACGGAGGTGCCGTTGGCTGGCACGGAGGCGCGTTCAGCAGTCACGAAGTCGCGGTCAGCAGTCAGGGAGGCCCGGTCGGTCGCCGCGGAGGCGTCATAGGCCGAGTCGGGTTTCAATTCGAGGACGGCTCCTGGTTCGGGCTCCGATGCCTTCGGTGTCGGGAGTGTTGATGCGACCGTTGCTTCTGGCACGCGGCCGACAGTTTCCGGCTATGGCGCCGCATCGCCTGTTGTTGATCCGACGGTGGCCTCCGGAAGGTCGGACCGGAACGCTGACGCATAGCCATCGGAGTCGGTGCGTATTGCGACGGTATTGACCGATGAGCCTTCTTTCTGACGGTTTCTGGCTGTCATCGAGCACGAGTTGGTTGGTCCCGGCTTTCGTGGCCCGTGCTGCGGGCGATGGGGCAGGAGTTGGTTGGACCAGGGTTTCCTTCTAGTGCTGCGAGTGCTGGGGCAACAGCTGGGTTGCCTCCGCTCTCCTGACTGGTGGTGTCGCTGATGCTGGTGGGCGTGCCCGGGGCTGCGGTGGTGCCGGTGCCGGGTGCCTGTAGGGCCGGGTGTCCGTGGTGCAGGGTGTCCGTGGTGCCGGTGGACCGGCGGTACCGCATTTTGCCGTGCCGACTTGTTTTGCTGTGCTGACCTGATTTGTTGTGCTCGCCGGTTTTGCTGCACGTCGATGGCGATGAGGGCACGGCGCCGTGCCTGTCGGTTCGGTCGGCTGTGCCTATCGGTTCGCTGTTCCTGCCGGTTTCGGCCGCCTTTGACACGGCCGAGCCCGCCGGTTTCGGCAGGGATGATCGAATGTCGCAGCTCGGAGACGCTGGGCGGCGCTGGTGACGGTGTTCAGCGCACACAATCGCGGAACGTGGGCTCGGCCATACGTCATGGCCCGCACCAGCGCACACGATCCGCGGACCGTGTGCGTTCAACCCGGCTATTGCGATGGCAGCAGCCCACACAAGCGTGGTGTGTGCGCCCGTCGTCGCTCGCAGACCACTGGGGGCCCGGGGCGGTGCAGCGGTACCGAAACCGGGGGATCCTCTGCGCGGCGGTACCGGAGTCGGGTGGATTTCTTTCGGACGTGGTGCAGCGGTGCTGGAGCCGGGTGGATCTTCCTGCGGGCGGTGGTGCAGCGGTGCTAAAGCTGGGCGGATTTTATGCGGGCGGTGGTGCAGCGGTGCTGGAGCCGGGTGGAAGCGGGCGGTGGGGCGGCGGTACCGGCGCCGGCGGATTCTCGGTGGTGGTAGCCGCCGCATGTGTGCTGCTCGCCGTTGATCCCGGCCTGACGCCAAGTAGAAACGACGCCCTGACTCCGGAAGCGCTCCAGAGACGTCCGGGCATGGGATCTGCGGCCCGTACCCAGATCTTCGGGCTTCCACGATGACCGGAATCGACAAGATCGTAGGAGAGCGATGTAGGCCCTGACTTGGGAACCTTTCGGGCAGGGTCGTCAGGGTTGGTCCGATGCGGTGGATGTGTAGCCGAGTTCGGCCTGGTTCGACATGTGGCCGCTCTCAGGGTTGGTCGCCGGGCGGGGGAGACGCTGGTGTGATCCGGCTCGGGTCCGGGGCGGCCAGGCGGAGAAGGACCGGGCCCTCGCCGGGGCCGTACTTGGCGGTATACAGGGCCGTGACCCGCTCCAGGGTTTCCCGAGTGGCCGGGACCAGGGTCCAGTGGGTGGCGCCGTCGTCGGGGGTGGTGACCCGGTGGTCGGGGTGGAAGGCGTGCGGCAGGGCGGACGGATTGACGTTGACCCAGTGTTCGCCGTCGTGGACGACGTAGCGGAGTTCGTACTCGGAGGTGTCGTCGTGGACGGTGACGCGCAGCCGCATCCGGTAGTGGTCGGTGAGGGTTCGCAGGCCGACCCCGTTCCAACGGTTCTCGAAAGCTTCGAGGGCGAGTTCGCCCAGGTCACCGCGGACACGGACCTCACGCTGGGAACTCTCGCTGACCCTCCGGTCGCGGAAGATGCCGTACGTCAGCCAGTCGTCGACCCGGTAGAACGCGTGCGCGGGCCCCGTCGCGCTGATCCGCACCTGGAAGCCGGGGCGGTGCCGGGCGGGGAGTTCGGCGACGAAGTGGTCGAGTCGTTCGATGTTCTGCCGGATCGCCGTGATGGCGTCGGTGGGCGCGACCTGGCGGGCGCGTTCGGCGGCGTCGCGGGACGACGGGTCGGTCAGCATGATCCGGAAGCGGACGCCGCGGTCGAGGGCTCCCCGGACCGTTTCGGTGAAGCGTGCCCGGTGGGGGCCCTCCAGTAGCCCGGTCCAGTGTTTCCACAGGTCGACGCGGTCGTCGGCGGTTTCGATGCGCCCGATGACGGCCCGGTAGTCGAGCCGGTTGCGCCGCCGGACGGCGTTGCGGCTGAGGTAGAGGACGAGCGGTTGGAGGACCAGCACGGCGAGGGTGAGGTCGATCAGATTGGCGCCGATGCCGATCCGCAGCTCGTCAGCGAATCCGGTGGTGTGCCGCACCGGGTAGAGCAGCGCGAACGCGGCTACGAGCAGCAGCGCGCCGATCGCCGCGTACAGATAGGACAGCCGGTATCTACTGTCGGACAAGCGGCCCCGTCGCGCCATCGGCCCATGCTATCGACATCCACTGATGAAAGAGGGGGCCGCCGCCGGAAGCCGGAAGCCGGAAGCCGGAAGCCGGAAGCCGGGACCGGAAGCCGAGACCGGAAGCCGAGACCGGAAGCCGGAAGCCGAGACCGGAAGCCGAAGCCGAAGCCGCAACCGGAAGTCGGTGTCCGGGCCCGGTGAAGAGAGGGCGGCCGCCGGAAGCGGGCGTCCGGCTCAGCCTTGATCCAGGTGGAGGCGACCGGCAGAGGCGCTGAGCGGGGAGACGCCGGCCGCGTCGACCCGAGGCTGCGCGAGCACGACCTGTCTCGGACGCAGCCGGAGGGTCAGGCCGGCCGATGGGTGAGAGGTGTGTCCGGCGAGCCGCTGAGGCACCAGTCCCGGATCGAGGGCCACGGGCCGTACCCCGCGGCCATGTCGAGGTGGGCGGCGCCGTCCAGGATCGTGGTCGGGATGCCGAGTGGGACGCCGTAGTCGGCGGCGGCACCCGCCGGACAGTACGGGTCGTTGTCGGAGCACACGAGACGGGTGTGCCGGGCCGCGGCCCCGAGCTGTTCACCGGTGACGGGCGGCGGATGGAAGCCGGCGATCTCCGGGATGCCGGCGGCGACGTCCGGGCCGGGCGGGGCGACGAGCAGCACCCGGTCGACCGGCGCCGTCACCTGGCCGGTGGCGGCCGCGTGCAGCCAGAGCAGGCAGCCGAGGCTGTGGCAGACGACGGTCCGCTCGCCGGCGGGCAGCGCGCCCAGGTGGGTCCGCAACGCGGCCAGCCAGTCGGCGAGGACCGGCTGGTCGGGCTCGGGGAGCTGGGGATAGACGACATGGTGGCCGGCTGCGGCGAGTTCACCGGCGAGCCAGTGGTGCCAGTGGCCGGGTGGGCGCCTGTTCTGCCAGCCGTGCAGCAGCAGGAAGCTCATGGCGCGTCGAACTCCAGATACATCACGTGGAGACCGACCCGGCCGTGGACCGGGTGCTGGAAGGAGCGCGGAACGGTGCCGATCACCTCGAAGCCCTCGCGACGGTACAGCTCGACGGCGCTCGTGTTGGTCTCCACGACGGCGTTGAACTGCATGCCCGCATAACCCTGGCGGCGGGCCCAGTCGACGGCGAACCGGCACAGGGCCGTGCCCACGCCGCGGCCGCGTGCGGTGGCCGCCACCATGAAGCTGGCGGTGGAGACGTGCGCGCCCGGGCCGGGACGGTTGGTGCCCATCTTGGCGGTGCCCGCGACCTGCCCGTCCACGACGGCGACGACGGTCAGGCCGGGTGGCTGCTCGACCCACACGGCACGGGCCACCGGCTCGGGCATCGCCGGATCGAAGGGGAACGTCTCCTCGGCCGTGATCACGTCCTAAACGATGGCCCACACGGCGGGCCAGTCGGGCTCGGCGAACGGGCGGATCTCAGGCGTCAACGACGGGACTTCCGGTCGTCTCGATCGCGGCGGCGCGGAGCTGCTCGACGGCGGCGTCCGTGGTGGCACGGGCCACCCCGGCGGTCAGTTCGAGCAGCACGGTGGTGGCGAATCCCTCTTTCGCGGCATCGAGCGCAGTGGCTCGTACGCAATGGTCTGTGGCGATGCCGACCACCTCGACCTCGGTGACCCCGTTGGCCCGCAGCCACCCGGCGAGGGTTTCGCCGTTGTCCGTCGCGCCCTCGAAGCCGGAGTAGGCCGCCTGGTGTGCGCCCTTGTGGAAGATCGCCTCGATCCGCCCGGTGGTCAGCTCCGGGTGGAAGTCGGAGCCGGTGGAACCGGCGACGCAGTGGGTCGGCCAGGTGTCGACGAAGTCGGGGTGCTCGCTGAAGTGCGCGCCCGGGTCGATGTGGTAGTCCTTGGTGGCGACCACGTGGTCCCAGCGGTCGCCGGCCTTGTCGAGGACCAGCGAGATGCCCTTGGCCACGGCCGCGCCGCCGGCCACCGGCAGCGAGCCGCCCTCGCAGAAGTCGTTCTGCACGTCCACGATGATCAGTGCGCGTGACATGGATGCCCCCTAGGCGGTGGGAACGATGACGACCGGAATGGCGGGGTCGCCGGCGGAGAGCTTGAGGCCCTCCCACGGAATGGAGATCAGGTTCTGTCGGAGGTGATCGCGCGACTCGGCAAGCGTCGGCGTCTCGAGGATCTCGCCCCCGGCGACGTAGGTGCGCTGGAGCAGCCGGTCGTTGGGCTGGTGATCGGGCACGCACTGGGAGTAGATGATCTCCTCGGTGGCGGTGCCGGTGGGTTTGTGACGACGGATCGCGGTCTTGCGGCCGCCGACGGTCGCCTTGTTCTCCGAGCGCTTGACCACCGGGCGGCCCTCGACCTCGACGAGCTTGTAGACGAGGCTGGCGGTGGGGGCGCCGGAGCCGGTCACCACGGCGGTGCCGGCGCCGTAGATGTCGACCGGCTCGGCGGCGAGGGTGGCGATCGAATACTCGTCCATGTCGCCGGAGACGATGATCTTCGTCTCGGTCGCGCCGAGCGAATCGAGCAGCTCACGGGACTGTTGGGCGAGAACGGACAGGTCGCCCGAGTCGATGCGGACGGCCCGCAGGTCCGGCCCGGCGACCGCGATCGCGTTGCGGATGCCCTGGCTGATGTCGTACGTGTCGACGAGCAGCGTGGTGCTCTTGCCGAGCGCCGCCACCTGGGACGCGAACGCGGCCGGCTCGTCGTCGTGCAGCAGCGTGAACGCGTGCGCCGAGGTGCCGGTGGTGGGGATGCCGTAGGCGCGGCCCGCCGCGAGGTTCGACGTGGAGGCGAACCCGGCCAGATAGGCGGCCCGGGCGGCGGCGACCGCGGCGTGCTCGTGGGTGCGCCGGGAGCCCATCTCGATGATCGGCCGCCCACGGGCCGCGGTGACCATCCGGGCCGCGGCGGCCGCGATCGCGCAGTCGTGGTTGAGCACCGACAGGATCAGCGTCTCCAGCACCACACACTCGGCGAATCTGCCGGAGACGGTCAGGATCGGCGACCCGGGGAAGAACAGCTCGCCCTCGCTGTAGCCCTCGATCTCGCCGCTGAACCGGTAGTCGGCGAGCCACTGCGCGGCCGACTCGTCGACCACCCCGGCCGAGCGCAGGAACTCGATCTCACCCGGCTCGAACCGGAAGTCGCGGATCAGCTCGATCAGCCGCCCGGTGCCGGCGACCACGCCGTAGCGGCGCCCGGTGGGCAGCCGCCGGGCGAAGACCTCGAAGACGCAGCGCCGGTCGGCGGTGCCGTCGCGCAACGCGGCGCTGACCATGGTCAGCTCGTACTGATCGGTCATCAGGGCCGGCGCGATCGTCTCCACGGTCCCACCCTATTGCGCCCGCCGCCCCGCTGTCCTCCGTGGGGCTCGACGCGGCCGCTGACCAGCGGTTGGATGCCTGATTCACCGGTTCGCCGAATCCGGTGGCACCATGGTGGGCATGGCGTTGCCTCAGGTTGCTCCCGTCGAGACGCCGGAGATCCAGGAAGTACCGGCCGAGGACCGGCCGTGGGTGACCATCGTCTGGGACGACCCGGTCAACCTCATGTCGTATGTGACCTGGGTCTTCCAGAAGCTCTTCGGCTACAGCAAGGAAAAGGCCGAGAGGCTGATGATGGACGTGCACACGAAGGGGAAGGCGGTGGTCTCCATCGGCGCACGCGAGCGCATGGAGATGGACGCCAATCAACTGCACGGATACGGTCTCTGGGCCACGGTCGACCGGGGTTGACCGTTGGCGGGCCGGAGAAACAAATCGGCGATCGGGTGGGGTAAAGCACATGTTCCGACGCAGCGGTAGCCACTGTGTTGCCACGTTCGCGCACGATGAGGTGCGGGTCCTGCGCAAGGTGGCCGCTGAGGTGGTCGGTCTGCTGACCGACGGGATGGACCACACCGATCCGGTGGTCTCCCGCCTCTTCCCGGACATCTACCCCGATCGCCCGGAGGACTCGCAGGAGTTCCGTCTCTACACCGAGGGCGATCTGAAGACCAGCAAGATCGACCAGGCGGGCGCTATCCTCGCCGCCCTTCCGGACGAGGGCGAGGGGGAGGTACGGCTGGACGGCGAGGCCGCCGAGGCCTGGCTCCGTGCGATCAACGACGCCCGCCTCGCCATGGGCACCAGGCTGGAGATCAACTCCGACACCGATCTGGGTGACGAGCTGGACCGCGCGGTGCTCGACGATCCGGGGTCGAGCCGGGTCTTCCAGCTGTCGGTGTACGCGTATCTCGGCTACCTACAGGAGTCCCTGCTGAACGCGCTACCCGACATTCAATGATTGCGGGTGTGTGCACCGCCACCGGCCAGGTGGCGAAATGCCACGGTAATGTGAATGCCGTGCTGACCATCGACCGCGCGATCGTCGACGCGATCCTCGCCCACGCCCGCCGGGACCACCCGGACGAGGCCTGTGGCGTCGTCGCGGGCCCGATCGACAGTGACGTGCCCACCCGGCACATCCCGATGGACAACGCCGCGCGCTCGATGACGTTCTACGAGTTCGACTCGATGGAGCACCTGCGGGTCTGGCGCGAGATGGACGACCTCGACGAGGAGCCGGTGGTCATCTACCACTCGCACACCGCGACCGAGGCCTACCCGTCCCGCACCGACGTCTCGTTCGCCGGCGAGCCCAACGCGCACTACCTCCTGGTCTCGACCCGCGAGCCGGACTCCGAGGAGATTCGGTCGTTCCGTATCGTGGACGGCGTGGTGACCGAAGAAGAGGTCAACATCGTGGATGCGACGGTGAAGGCGTGATTTCCGCAGCAGTGCAGTCGTTCATGTTCGGGCAGAGCCCGGCGTCGGTCTTCTACGAGTGTCGCTGCCGCTAACGCGACCCGACCGGACCGACCCTCTCTCTCTTCCTTTCACGACGACTCCTCTAGGAGAAATTCAGCCATGGCCATCGAAGTTCGCATTCCCACCATCCTGCGTAGCTACACCGGCGGCGCCAAGATCGTCGAGGGCGCCGGTGACACTCTCACCGAGCTGATCGACGACCTGGACACCAGGCACAGCGGCCTCAAGGGCCGGCTGATCACCCCCGAGGGTGGCCTGCACCGGTTCGTCAACATCTACGTCAACGACGAGGACGTCCGTTTCCTCGGCGCGCTCGACGCCAAGGTCAAGGACGGCGACTCGATCACCATCCTCCCGGCCGTCGCCGGCGGCGCGCTCGGTTTCGCCGCGGCCGCCGCGCTGCTCGGCGGTCTGTAAGTTCGATGGCTCGTTACGAGAGCCTGCTGGACGCGTGCGGGGGCACGCCGCTGGTCGGCCTGCCCCGCCTCTCTCCGGCGGTGCCCGAGGGGGCGCCGCCGGTGCGGCTCTGGGCCAAGCTGGAGGACCGCAACCCGACCGGCAGCATCAAGGACCGTGCCGCGCTCTTCATGGTGCGCGAGGCCGAGGAGTCCGGGCACCTGCGCCCCGGTGACACCATCCTGGAGCCGACCAGCGGCAACACCGGTATCGCGCTGGCCATGGTGGCCAAGCTGAGGGGCTACCGGCTGGTCTGTGTGATGCCGGAGAACGTGTCCGCCGAACGCACCCAGATCCTCCGGATGTACGGCGCGGAGATCATCTTCTCGCCGGCGGCAGGCGGCTCGAACCAGGCCGTCGCCACCGCCAAGCAGATCGCCGCCGAGCACCCCGACTGGAAGATGCTCTTTCAGTACGGGAACCCGGCGAACGCCCGGGCGCATTACGAGACCACCGGCCCCGAACTGCTGCACGACCTGCCCACGATCACGCATTTCGTGGCCGGGCTGGGCACCACCGGCACGCTGATGGGCACCGGGCGGTTCCTTCGGGAGAAGGTCGACGGCATCCAGATCATCGCCGCCGAGCCGCGGTACGGCGAGCTGGTCTACGGGCTGCGCAACATCGACGAGGGTTACGTGCCGGAGCTGTACGACGCCTCGGTGCTGACCCGGCGGTTCTCGGTCGGCACGCGGGACGCGGTGTTGCGTACCCGTCAATTGATCGAGGTCGAAGGCATCTTCGCCGGTTTCTCCACCGGGGCGGTGCTGCACGCCGCCCTGGCCGTGGCGCACGAGGCGGTCCGCGCCGGCAACCGGGCGGACGTGGCCTTCGTGGTGCCCGACGCCGGCTGGAAATACCTGTCCACCGGCGCCTACGGCGGCACGCTCAACGAGGCCGAAGAGGCCCTCGAGGGTCAGCTCTGGGCCTAGCGGCTAGTAGGACACGGCGAGGTAGAGGTTCGCGGCCATCGGCGGCGCCGCGGCCAGCAGCAACATCCAGGGCAGAGCGCGCTGGTGGATGGCGAGGAACGCGGCCACCACCAGCGCCACGCTCAGCAGGGTGAGTGCGGCGAGCGCCGGTAGGTACCACACCGGTGCTCCGCTGACGACGGCCAGCACCGCGTAGAGGCCGACCGCGACACCGCACAGGCCGAGTCCCGCGCTGTAGACGGCGACCGCGAACATCCGTGCGGAGCCCGGTGGCGGGTCGTCCGGTGCCGGGAACCGGAAGATCACCGGCTCCTCGGGCGCGGACGGGCGGGGGGCGTCCACGGGCATCACGACCCGGGTGGTGGGGACCTGCTCGAGCGCGGTCACGTCGCCTCCATCCGATGATCTTCAAGGCACTCACCCTGAGCAACGCGAATGGATCACCGGACGTGACGGTGCAAACGTGATGAGCCTGGTCATCGTGGCTGCGATGTGCGTTGTCGATTTAGCGACAAATCGATCAGTTGTTAACGTCGAGCGCTGGTCGCGGCGTACGCTTCGCTCCGTGATTGACTGGTCTGACAAGTCCGGCTCGGCCAGGTTGAGGTCGGGCAGCGGCCGGTCGGGTGGGGCAACCCGTTGTGAGCCAGAGGGATCCGGATGCGACTAACCGTTCTCGGTTGTGCCGGCAGTTTCCCCGGCCCCGAGTCGGCGTGTTCGGCCTACCTCGTGGAAGCCGAAGGGTTCCGGCTCCTGATCGACTTCGGTTCCGGGTCGCTCTCCGCTCTCCAGCGGTACTCGGACATGCGTCGTGTCGACGCCATTCTCCTCACCCATCTGCACTGCGACCACATGCTCGACGCGTGCACCTACGTCGTGGTGCGCCGTTACGATCCGGCCGGCCCGCTGCCGGCGGTTCCGGTCTACGCCCCGCTGGGCGCGGCCGAGCGGATCGCCGCGGCCTACAGCACCGAGGGCGAGCCGGTCGACGACGTCTACACCTTCTACGGCCTGCAGCCCGGCACGTTCCCGATCGGCCCGCTGCAGGTCACCGTCGACCGCGTCAATCATCCCGTCGAGACGTACGGCGTGCGCATCGAGCACCAGGGCCGGGTGCTGGCGTACTCGTCGGACACCGCGCCCTGTGAGGCCCTGCTGCGCCTGGCCGCCGGCGCCGACCTGTTCCTCTGTGAGGCGAGTTACCAGGACGGTCTGGTCAACCCGCCTGACCTGCACCTGACCGGTGGCGAAGCGGGCGAGGCGGCGACGAAGGCCGACGTCGGCAGGCTCCTGTTGACTCATCTCGTTCCAGCTTGGGCCAGTGAGGCATCTATTGTGGAGGCGGCTACCGCCGCCTATGCGGGACCGGTCGAAGTGGTCCGCCCCGGCGCCAGATACGATCTCTGAGCCGGAGCGGGGGGTCAGGGACCGGCTGTCGTGACCTTGGAGTTGTTGCATGCGCATCGTTCGCCTGGCCAACTTCGTCACGGTTCATACCGGTGGCCTGCGGACCGCGCTGCGGCAGCTCGGCCGCGGCTATCAGAACGCCGGTCACGAGGCCGTCCTCGTCATTCCCGGCCGTCGCCACTCCGACAAGATGACCCGTCAGGGCCGCGTCATCACGCTGCCCAGCGCCCCGCTGCCGCGCACCGGTGGATACCGTGTGCTCGCCGGCCGCCGTGAGCTGGTCAAACTGCTGGACAGTCTGGAGCCGGACCGGATCGAGGTCTCCGACCGCACCACGCTGCGCTGGACCGGTAGCTGGGCCAGGCAGCGCGGGGTCCGGTCCATGATGGTCTCCCACGAGAGCCTGGCCGGCCTCCTCGGCGTCTGGGGAATGCCGAAACGCGACGCCCTCGCCGACCGGTTCAACCGGCGCACCGCCGAGGCGTTCGACACGATCGTATGCACGACCGCGTTCGCCGCCGAGGAGTTCCGCCGGATCGGGGTGCCCAACCTGGTCGAGGTGCCGCTCGGCGTCGACCTCGACCTCTTCCACCCCGGCCGGATGGACGTCTCGGTCCGGGCCCGTTATGCCCGGCCCGACGAGTTGCTGATGGTCTACTGCAGCCGGCTCTCCGCGGCCAAGCGGCCCGAGCTGGCCGTCGACACAGTGGCCTCGCTGCGCAACGGCAAGGTCCCGGCGGTCCTGGTGATGGCCGGTGACGGCACCCGGCGGACCGCGCTCGCCTATCGTGCCGCCCGGCTTCCGGTCCGGTTCGCCGGGCACATCTCTGAGCGCTCCGATGTCGCCGCGCTGCTGGCCAGCGCCGATGTGGTCCTGTCGCCGGGCCCGGTCGAGACGTTCGGGCTGGCCGCCCTGGAGGCGCTGGCGTGCGGGACGCCCGTGGTGGTGAATGAGCAGAGTGCTCTGCCCGAGGTGGTGGGCGACGCGGGCGTGGCCGTGCCCGGCACCGCCGACGCCTTCGCGGACGCGGTCAGCCGGATCATGGAGCGGCCGCGGGTGGAGCGCAGGGCCGCCGCACGGGCCCAGGCCGAGCAGTACGGGTGGCCGAAATCGGTCGACGGCTTCCTCCAGGCCCATGAGGCGAATCCGGCACCGGCGGCCGGTCTCATCAGGCCGGCGGTGCCGTCCGGGGCGTACCTCAACGGATTGCCCTCACCTCGGCGGGTCGGTTCCCCGGGCCGTGAATCCGGGGCGGACGAAGCGGGCGCCGCACGCTACGCATAAGGTACGTAGCATGGCGCGACCCGACGGCCGTACGGCCGACCAGCTGCGACCGGTGACGCTGACCCGGCGCTGGAGCATCCACCCCGAAGGTTCGGTGCTGGTGGAGTTCGGTAACACCCGGGTGCTGTGCACCGCGAGCGTCACCGAGGGGGTGCCCCGCTGGCGTAAGGGTTCCGGGCTCGGCTGGGTCACCGCGGAGTATGCGATGCTGCCCCGCGCCACGAACACCCGTGGCGACCGGGAGAGCGTCAAGGGCAAGGTCGGTGGCCGGACCCAGGAGATCTCCCGGCTGATCGGCCGGAGCCTGCGCGCCTGCATCGACCTCAAGGCGCTCGGCGAGAATTCGATCGTCCTCGACTGTGACGTGCTCCAGGCCGACGGCGGTACCCGTACGGCCGCGATCACCGGCGCGTACGTGGCGCTGCACGACGCGGTCACCTGGCTGGCCGACCGCAAGTCGCTCGCCGGCAAGGTGGAGAAAGTGCTGCACACCTCGATCCAGGCGATCAGCGTCGGCATGCTCGACGGTGAGGCCCGCCTCGACCTGAACTACGACGAGGACGTCACGGCCGAGGTCGACATGAATGTGGTCTGCACCGGCGCGGGTGACTTCGTCGAGGTGCAGGGGACGGGGGAGAACGGCGTGTTCCGTAGGGCGCAGTTGGACGCGATGCTCGATCTCGGTGTGCTCGGTTGCGCCGAGCTGGCCACTCTGCAGCAGAAGGCGCTCGCCGCGTGAGCGCAAGACTTCTGCTTGCCACCGGTAACAAAAAGAAGCTCGTCGAACTGCAGCGCATCCTCGATGTCGCGCTCGGTATGGCCCGGATCGAGCTGGTCGGTCTCGGTGACTTCCCCGGCTACCCCGACGTGCCGGAGACCGGCCTCACCTTCGGTGAGAACGCGCTGATCAAGGCCCGTGAGGGCGCCAAGCGCACCGGCCTGCCCACGGTCGCCGACGACTCCGGCATCGCGGTGAACGCACTGAACGGCATGCCCGGCGTGTTCAGCGCCCGCTGGTCCGGCACGACCGGCGACGGCAAGGACGACGCCAACCTCGATCTGCTGCTGGCACAGATCTCCGACGTGGCCGACGAGCACCGCGGCGGGGCGTTCGTCTGCGCCGCGGCCCTGGTCCTGCCGAACGGACGCGAGCACCTGGTGGAGGGCCGCCAGACCGGCCGGCTGTTGCGCAGCCGGCGCGGCGAGGGCGGTTTCGGTTACGACCCGATCTTCGTCGGGGACGGCCAGGACCGTACGAATGCTGAGCTCAGCCCCACCGAGAAGGACGCCATCAGCCACCGTGGCAAGGCGTTCCGCGAGCTGGCGAAGGTGATCGCCAAGGAGTTGCCCCGCTAGTCCCGCACCATCGTCAGGAGACGGTCCAAGACGTGTTCCTCACGTCCCAGGCCGTCGTGGGCGTACTCGTTGGTCACCCACGGCCGGAGGTTCCCGATCCGCGCCGCGGTGGCCAGCGACATGTCCCGGTCGACGTACATGTCGTCGAAGTAGACCGCGGCCGCCACCGGCACCTCGTTGGCGGCCAGCCGGTCGATGTCGTACAGCGGCGTCCAGTCGGCCTTCTCGGCCAGCCGGGACGCCGCGCCGGCGAGCGGGACCAGGGCCGGGTCCTCCCCGAACAGCCACGGGTAGATCATCTCCCCGGTGAACCGGACCGGTCCGCCGGCTGCCAGATCGAAGGCCGGGAACTCGGCACGCACCCGGTGCGCCGCCCACCCGGTGGCCGCCCCCTGACCGTAGATCGCCTCGTGCAGCACCGCGAACAACGGCTGCTCGGCGAAGGAGATCGCGGCGTCCACCCGGCGCAGGAACAGTTCCGACAGATCTCCGCCGACGAACGCCTCTTCGAGCAGGTGGTGCAGCAGGTCGAAGCGGGCGTTCGAACCCAGGTGGATGCCGAGCGTCTGGAACCGGCGCGGGGTGAGCCGGTCCCCGGCGGGCAGCCGGGCATCCTGTTCCCCCAGCGCGTCGACGACCCGCCGGGCGATCGCCTCGTCCTCCGGATACCGTGCGAAATACCGCTCGTTGTGCGCCAGCACCCGCGGATAGGCGGCCCGGTAGACGTCCTCCGCCGTCGCGGTCAGCCCCGGCAGGCCACCCGTGATGATCACCTCGCGGAGCCCGTGCGGCGCGAAGCTGAGGTACGTGACCGCGCAGAACCCGCCGAAACTCTGCCCCAGCACACTCCACGGCCGATCCCCGGCCAGATGGGCACGCAACAGCTCGGCGTCGGCCACGATGCTGTCCGCCCGGAAATGCGCCAGATGACCGGCCACATCCTCGACCCCGGCCAGCGTCTGCCGGGTCAGCGGGGTGCTGCGCCCGGTGCCCCGCTGGTCGAGCAGCACCACCCGGTAGTCACGTGCCGCCCGGCGCAGCCACACCGGCAGCTCCCGCGGCGACCGGTGCCCCGGACCACCCTGCAGATAGAGCAGGAACGGCCGGCTTTCCGCCGCGGACCCGGCCTCCCGCACCTCCCGCGCGAAGATCTCGATGCGCGGTCCGTCCGGCTCCGCATGATTCAGTGGTACGGCCAGAGTGTGCCCGGCGAAGACGAGCCCGGAGTGACGATGAATCATCCTCCGAGCCTGCCGTATCGACGGCGACCATCGGCACCCCGGTTCTGACCAGCCCGCAACTCGAAAGCCGGCCCGTCGCGAACCGAAAGAGAATCTCGCCGCGGATCGAAAGTCCAGCGCTCGCGAAACGTAACCGAAACCCGGTAGCGTGAGGGCCGTGAACCCCACTGACCTGCTCCCCAGACACGCCGAGCAGCTCATCGCGGCCGCCCTGGAGGACACCCGCGTGGTGCTGGTCAGCGGCGCCCGCCAGTGCGGCAAGAGCACCCTCGTCCGCCTGACCGCCGGCGATCGTGCCGCCGAACGCCGCGACCTCGACCGTGAGCAGGACCGGGCGGCGGCGCGGGCCGACCCGACCGGCTTCGTGGCCTTCGACGACCTGATGGTGATCGACGAGATCCAGCGCGTCCCCGACCTGCTGCTGGCGATCAAGGTGTCGGTCGACGAGGACCCCCGGCCCGGCCGCTTCCTGCTGACCGGATCGTCGAGCCTGTTCGGCCTGCGGGCCGCACCGGACGCGCTGCCCGGCCGGATGGAGACGGTCGAGTTGTGGCCGTTCTCGCAGGGCGAGATCGACGGCACCCCGGACGGTTTCATCGACACGGTCTTCCGGCTCGGCCCGGACCTGCGCCACGAGTCCACGGTGACCCGCGCCGACTACGCGAGCCGCATCGTGCGCGGCGGCCTCCCGGAGGCGGTCGCCCGGACCGACGCGCGCCGCCGCGGCCGGTTCCTGGACGGATACGTGCAGGCACTGATCGACCGGGACGTGCGTGAGCTGGCCCGCATCGAGCAGGCACCCCAGCTGCGGACACTGATCCGGCTGCTGGCCGCCCGGTCGGCGTCCCTGATCGTGCCCGGCGCCCTGGAGTCCGACCTGGGGCTGAGCCGCCCCACCATCGCCCGCTACATGCAGCTGCTCGAAGAGGTCTATCTGATCAAGCGGATCCCCGGCTGGTCGCGGAACCTGGGCAGCCGGGTCACCCGCGCACCGAAACTGGTCTTCGTCGACTCCGGCATCGCCGCCCAGCAACTGGCCGTCGACGCGCACGCGCTGTTGCGCCCGGGGCAGCCGTTCGGGCCGCTGCTGGAGGGCTTCGTCGTGGCCGAGCTGGCCCGGCAGGCCACCTGGTCGGACGAGATGGTCGACCTCTACCACTACCGCGACCAGAACAAGATCGAGGTGGACGTCATCCTCGAGAACCGGCAGCGCCAGGTCGTCGCCATCGAGGTCAAGGCCGCGTCCACGGTCCGCTCCGACGATTTCGCGGGCCTGCGCCGGATCGCCGACCGGCTCGGCGACGACCTGATCGCCGGCATCGTGCTCTACACCGGGACCAGCACGCTGCCGTTCGGTGACCGGATGCGCGCCGTCCCGATCAGTGCCCTCTGGGAGTCGGCTTGACCTTGCCCTTGGGGGAGGGCCCAGCATTTCGGTACCGGTCACGGTGGCCGGCATCCGATACCCGGTCACGGTGATCAGATCTGGTCGCGGTGGCCGGGACGGGGATTCGGGGTGAGGGGGACGTGTGCCTGAGCTGCTGACGATCGGTGTGTTCGCCCGGGCGGCCCGGCTGTCGCCGAAGGCGCTGCGGCTCTACGACGATCTCGGTCTGCTGCGGCCCGCCCAGGTCGACGACGACTCGGGCTACCGGCTCTACGCACCGGAGCAGCTCGACCAGGCCCGCCTGATCGCCTGGCTGCGCCGGCTCGGCATGCCGCTGGAGCGCATCCGGCAGATCGGTGAGCTGCCCACCCCGGAGCAGGCGGCGCAGATCGGCGCCTACTGGGAGCAGGTGCTCGCCGAGACCGCCGAGCGCGGCCGGCTCGCCACCTTCCTCGTCGACTATCTCTCCGGGAGGGGCAGCGCGATGGGCACACTGGGGATCCGCTACGCGGCACGTTCCGAGACCGGCCCGGTCCGTGACAGCAACGAGGACACCGCCTATGCGGGGCCGCGGCTGATGGCGGTAGCCGACGGGATGCGCGGCCCCGGCGGTGACCGGGCGAGCGCGGCGGCGGTCGACGCGCTGAAAACATTGGAGACCGCCACGGTCGCGGCCGACGACCTGCTCGGCTCACTCGCCGAGGCGGTGCGGGCGGCGGCCCGCTCGGTCGGCGAGATCGACGGCGACACGGCCACCACGCTGACCGCCCTCTACTGGTCCGGGTCACGACTGGCGCTCGTACACATCGGCGACACCCGCGCCTACCGGCTGCGTGACGGCGAGCTCAGCCTGATCACCGTCGACCACACGTATGTGCGGTCGCTCGTCGAACAGGGCCGGCTCACCGAGGCCGAGGCAGCCGTCCACCCACAGCGGTCACTGCTGGTCAAAGCCCTTACCGGTACGGGTGACGAAACCCCCGACCTGTCCCTGCACGAGGCCGCCGCCGGTGATCGCTATCTGCTCTGCTCCGACGGCCTCGCCACGACGGTGCCCGAGCCGGAGCTGCGGGCGGTGCTGGCCGGTCCGGGCGACCCACGGCAGATCCTCGACGACCTGTTCACCCGTGCCTACGCGGCCGGCGCCCATGACAACGTCGCCGCCGTCGTCGCCGACGTGGTGCCGGCGTGAGAGCGGCCCTCGCCGACCGCCGCCCGCTGCACGTTCCCGCCTTCCGCCGCTGGTGGGTGGCGTCCCTGGTCACCGCGGTCGGCGGCTCGTTCAGCGTGGTCGCCGTCCCCGCCCAGCTCTACGCGATGACCGGCACATCCGCGGCGCTCGGCGGCTCGGCGATCCTGTCCTTCGCCGGCCTGGTGATCGGCGCACTGACCGCGGGCACCCTGGCCGACCGCTGGGACCGCCGGGTGGTCCTGCTGGCCGCACAGTCCGGCCTCGCGGCCACCTATGCGGGCCTGTGGGTGCAGGCCTCTCTGGACGGCCCGCTGCCGATCCTGCTGGCGCTGGTGACCTGCCAGGGTCTGACCTTCGGCGCGATCTCCACCACCGCGGGCGCGGTCCTCCCACGCCTGCTGCCGGCCGAGCTGCTGGCCGCCGCGAACAGCTTGAACTCCCTGGTCCGCTACGGCGGCTGGATCCTGGGCCCACTCCTGGGCGGCCTGCTGATCCCGGTAGCGGGCCTGAACACCCTCTACCTCTGCGACGCCGCCGCCCTGCTGGCCGTCCTCTGGGCGGTGCTCCGCCTACCCCCTATGCCACCGACCGCACAGACGCCCCGGCCCGCGGCATCGACGCCCCGGCCTGCGGCATCGAGTGCATCTGGGGACGGTTCGGTGGAGCAGTCTCGGCCCGTCGCAGCAGCGGGCGGAAGTTTGGTGCAGTCCCGGCCCGCCGCAGCGGCGGGCGGGTCCCAGGACGGTTCGGTGGCGCAGTCCTGGCCCGCCGCAGCAGCGGTCGAATGTCGGGACGGTTCGGTGGCGCAGTCTCCGGTATCCGCGGCGGCGGGCGCATCGCGGGACGGTTCGGTGGTGCGGTCTCGACCATCCACGGCGGCGGGCGGGTCTCGTGACGGTTCGGTGGCGGGCGTAGACCGATCGGCGCGGGCCGGCCGTGGCCTCCGCGGTGGCCTTCGCCATCTGCGGACGAGTCGTCTGCTGATGGCAGTTCTGGCGGTGGACCTGGCCGCGATGGTTCTCGGTATGCCGGTGGTGCTCTTTCCGGAGTTGGCCCGGCACACCTATGGCGATCCGGTCGGCGGCGGTCCGGTGCTGGGCCTTTTCTACGCCGCCTACCCAGCGGGAGTGATCATGGCCGGGCTGTTCTCCGGCAGGTTCACCCGGGTGCGCCGTCCCGGCCGGACGATGGCCTTCGCCGCGATGGCCTGGGGCGCGACGGTGATTCTGCTGGGCCTGACGACTCACCTGTGGGTGGCGCTGGCAGCCCTGGTGCTCGGTGGCGCGGTCAATTTCGTGCTGAGTACGCATCGCAACGCGATCACGCAGGCGCACACCGACGATGCTCTCCTCGGCCGGGTCCAGGGTCTGCTCACGGTGGTGCTGACGGGCGGCCCACAGCTGGCGAACCTGTTGCACGGTGCTGCCGGAGCGGTGATCGGCCCACGTCCGGCAATCATCGCCGGCGGCCTGCTCACGATCGTCGCGGTGGCGGCCACAGTCCGTGCCGCCCCCGAACTGAGCACTGTGGAGCAGACCCACCAGTCGACCGCGTAGCGACGGCGTGAGGGCACATCCGACGGCTAGCCAAATAACGGCGGAGTGCAGTAACCAATCAGAAGGGCCACCCCTTGGGCAGCGTGTAGCGCACCAGACAGCCGGCCACTTAACGGAAGCGGCGGCGGAACACCCGAGCGGGGTCCAGCCGACGGGCGACGGCCTGGTTCGGGAGACGCGTCGGGGTCGAGCGGCGGCTTGATCCGCGACGAACCGGGCGGGGCGACGGTTGGGTCGGGCGACGTCGAACCGAACGGCGGCTTGGTCCGGCGACAGCGCTGGCCCAGGCCCGGCGTCGTGCCTCGCCCGGCGTCGTGCCTTGCCCCGTGCTGGGCCCCGCCCAGTGCCGGGCCCCGCCTGGCTGGCACCGGGCCGGGGGTGGCCCGGCGGCAACGCCGGCCGCGCCAACGACCGGCGGAGAGCCACAGGTCAGCGAAGGGTGCCGATCTCCGCCTCGATCTCCGCCCGCAGCGACGGTCCGGCCACGACGGAACGGGCCTGTTCCAGGACCGGCGCCAGGAAGATGTCCGGCCCGGGTGCGCCGGCGAACGGGGTGACCGCGGCCAGCGCGGCCACCCCCGCGGCCGACGGTGTCAGCGGGGCCCGCAGTTGGAGACCGCGGACGGCCGAGAGCAGTTCGACAGCGAGGAGGCTGGTGAGGTTGTCCAGGACGGTACGCAGCTTCTTGGCCGCGGCCCAGCCCATCGACACGTGGTCCTCCTGCATGCCGCTGGTCGGCAGTGAGTCCACCGAGGCCGGTGAGGCGAGGCGCCGGTTCTCGGCGACGATCCCGGCAGCAGTGTACTGGGCGATCATCAGCCCCGAGTTGACGCCGGCGTCCGGCGACAGGAAGGGCGGCAGTTCGCGGGAGCGGGTGACGTCGAGGAGCCGGTCGACCCGGCGTTCGGCGATGGCACCGACCTCGGCGGCGGCGATGGCCAGGAAATCGGCGGCGAAACCGAGTGGCGCCCCGTGGAAGTTGCCGGTCGACTCGACCCGACCGTCCGGCAGCACGACCGGGTTGTCCACCACCGACACGAGTTCACGCTCGCTGGTCGTGTTGACGAAGTCGAGAGTGTCCCGGGCGGCGCCGGCCACCTGGGGGGCGCAGCGCATGGAGTATGCGTCCTGGACCGCGTGCGCCAGGTCGTCGCGGTGCGAATCCATGATCGCTGAGCCCTGGAGCAGCCGGTGGATGTTGGCGGCCGAGGCGGCCTGGCCGGGGTGCGGCCGGATGTCGTGCAGTTCGGGCAGGAACGGGCGGTCCGATCCGAGCATCGCCTCGATGGCCAGGGCCGCGGTCACGTCGGCCATGGTGAACAGGTGGCGGGCGTCGGCGATCGCCAGCAGCAGCATGCCGAGCATGCCGTCGGTGCCGTTGATCAGCGCCAGCCCCTCCTTGGCGGCCAGGTCGAGAGCGCTGAGGCCGGCGGCGCGCAGCGCTTCGGCGCCGGCGATGCGGGAGCCGTCCTTGGCGAGCACCCAGCCTTCGCCGAGCAGCACGAGCGCGCAGTGGGCCAGCGGTGCCAGGTCACCGGACGCGCCGAGCGACCCGTGTTCCGGCACCCACGGTGTGATGTCGTGGTTGAGCAGGTCGACGAGGCCCTGGGCGAGGACCGGCCGGACCCCGGAGCGGCCGAGCGCCAGCGACCGGACCCGCAGCAGCATCATCGCCCGGACCACTTCGCGGGGCATGGGTGCACCGATGCCGGCGGCGTGCGACCGGATCAGTGCGTGCTGCAGTTCGGCTCGGCGGGCCGGTTCGATGGAGGTGCTGGCCAGGGCACCGAACCCGGTGGAGACGCCGTAGACGGGACGCCCGGACGCCTCGATGCCGTCGACGATCGCCCGGCTCCGGGCCATCGCCTCGACGGCTTCGGGGGAGATCTCGACGCGGACGTCGCCGCGGGTCGTGCCGAGGTCGGCGGCGGAGGAGACGGAGGCACCCGAGCGGGCGACGGCGATGACGTCGGCCGCGGAGACGCCGGTGGATTGGACGGTGACGATCATTGGAGCACTCCGTTGTGCAGTACGGAACGGATGAGGGGGACACCGGGCCGGTAGGCCAGGTGCAGGTGGGACGGCGCGTCGAGGACGATCAGGTCGGCGCGGGCGCCGACGGTGATCCGGCCGACGTCGCCGCGGCGCAGCGCGTGCGCGCCGCCGGCGGTCGCCGCCCACACCGCCTCGGCCGGGGTCATCCGCATCTCGCGGACGGCGAGGGCGATGCAGAACGGCATCGAGGAGGTGTACGACGACCCGGGGTTGCAGTCGGTCGCCAGTGCGACGGTGACCCCGGCGTCGAGGAGCCGCCGCGCGTCCGGGTACGGCGAGCGGGTGGAGAACTCGGCACCCGGCAGCAACGTGGCGACCGTGGTGGAGTGCCCGCCCTCGGCGCACATGCAGTCCATCGCGGTCGAGGCGAGCGCGTCCACGTCGGCGTCGTCGAGGTGGGTGCAGTGGTCGACGCTGGCCGCGCCCATCTCGACGGCGAGCCGCACCCCGGGGCCGGGGCCGAGCTGGTTGCCGTGCACCCGCAGGCCGAGTCCGGCGGCCTGCCCGGCGGCGAGGATCGTGCGGGACTGGTCCTCGTCGAAGGCGCCGCGTTCGCAGAAGACGTCGATCCACCGGGCGTACGGGCGGGCGGCGGCCAGCATCGGGCCGGTGACCAGGCCGACGTACTTCCACGGGTCGCCGGCGTGTTCGGCGGGCACCACATGCGCGCCGAGGAACGTGGTCTCGCTGGTCAGTTCGGCGGCGATCCGCAGCGAGCGGGCCTCGTCGTCGACGTTCAGGCCGTACCCGCTCTTGATCTCGACGGTGGTGGTGCCCTGCCGCCGCATCTCGGTGACCAGCCGGGTGACGTTACGGCGCAGGTCGGCGTCCGAGGCCGCGCGGGTCGCGCCGACGGTGGTGCGGATGCCGCCGCCGGTGTACGGCTCGCCGGCCATCCGGGCCGCGAACTCCGCCGCCCGGTCCCCGGCGAAGGCGAGGTGGGCGTGGCTGTCGACGAAACCGGGCAGCACCGCGGCACCGTCGACGTCGAGGACGGAGTCGGCGGCGGGTGCCCGGCCGGCCGGGCCGACCCAGGCGATCCGGTCGTTCTCGGTCACGACCGCCATGTCCCGGGCCAGCCCCAGACGGCGGTCACTGTTGGTGACCAGTTCTCCGATGTTGGTGACGAGCACGCTCACGACGCCTCCTCCGGTTGCGGTGACCCGAAGCCCGACGCCCCGGAGACGGGCGGGTGGGCGAGGGCGAGCGCCAGTTCGCGGGGCACGTCGACCAGCGTGTGGACCCCGTCGGCGACGATCCGCCGGCCGCCGGAGATCACGTGGGTGACGTCGGCGGCGGTGGCGGCGAGGATCGCCTGCGACGGGCGGGCGCCGATGGTCCGTACGCTGGAAAGGGAGATCGCCACCAGGTCGGCCCGCATGCCGGGCGCGATGGCCCCCGCATCGTCCCAGCCGAGGGCCGCATGACCGGCCGCCGCCGTGACCAGCGACGCGGCCGTGAAATGGCCGCGGCTTTCGCTGGCCAGCCGTTCGTTCATCTCCAGTCCGCGGATCTCCTCGAACGGGTCGATCACCGCATGACTGTCGCTGCCGAGGCTGAGCGGCACGTGCGCGTCGGCGAGCCGCCGGGCCGGGCCGATGCCGTCGGCCAGGTCCCGTTCGGTGGTGGGGCAGAAACAGACGCCGGTGCCACTGTCGCCGAGCAGGGTGATGTCACCGTCGGTGAGGTGGGTGGCGTGTACGGCGGTCGTGCCCGGCCCCAGGACACCGTGCCGTTCGAGCAGCTCGGTCGGGGTGCAGCCGTGCACGGCCCGGCACTGTTCGTTCTCGGCCCGCTGCTCGGAGAGGTGCACGTGCAGCGGCCCGCGACCGGACAGCTCGGCCAACTGGTCGGCGGGCACCGCCCGTACCGAATGGATCGCTGCCCCGATGAGCGAATGCGACCCCCCACGGAGCCCGGCCACGCGGGAGGCCCACGCCGCGGCGTCGCCGTCACCGAACCGTTTCTGGACACCCTCCAGGGGCGTGCCGTCCACCCCGCCGGTGAGGTAGAGCGTGTCGAGCAGGGTGATCCGGATCCCGGCCTCGTCGGCGGCCTGGATCAGCGCGGCGCCCATCGCGTTCGGGTCGGCGTAACGGACCCCGCCCGGCGCGTGGTGCAGATAGTGGAACTCGCCGACGCAGGTGATCCCGGCCAGCGCCATCTCGGCGTAGACCGCCCGCGCCAGCGTCAGGTAGCCGTCCGGGTCGAGGGTCGCGGCGACCGCGTACATCTGTTCCCGCCACGTCCAGAAGCTGCCCCGGCCGCTGTGCGTACGGCCGCGCAGCGCCCGGTGGAAGGCGTGCGAGTGTGCGTTCGCGAGGCCGGGCAGCACCAGGCCGGGCAGCGGCTCGCCCTCGGCCGGCGACCCGGGCGTGACCGCGGTGAACCGGCCGTCCTCGATCTCGATCCGCACGTCCTCGGCCACCCCGTCACCGATCCACGCGTGCCGCGCATGGAACACCGTCCTCATGACGGGCCGTTCGCGGGCGTGGTCCGCGTCAGGTCCGCCAGCACCCGCGCCAGAGCCTCGACGCCGGCTTCACAGTCGGCGTCGGAGGCGTGTTCGGCGGGGGAGTGCGACACCCCGGTCGGGTTGCGGACGAACAGCATCGCGGTCGGCACCTGCGCGGACAGCACCCCGGCGTCGTGCCCGGCCCCGGTGGGCAGGATCGGCGCCCCGTCGAGCAGTGCGCTCAGACGGGACGCGAGCGCCGTGTCGAAGGACACCTCCGCGGTCACCGACTCGGGGGTGACCACGAGCTGGGTGCCGTCCCGGCCGGCCCGCTCGGTCGCCGTCTTCACCACCGTGTCGACGAGATGGTCGAGGGTGGCGGTGTCGGCGGCCCGGGCGTCGAGCCACCCGCGGACCAGTGACGGGATGGCGTTTGTGGCGTTCGGTTCGGCTTGGACCCGCCCGACGGTGGCGTGCGCCCCGGACAGCCGGGCCTCCTTGTTCGCGGTCAGCACCGTGAACGCGAAGGTCAGCATCGGGTCGCGCCGGTCGGTCATCCGGGTGGTGCCGGCATGATCACCGACGCCCGTGAAGTCCATCCGCCAGCGGCCGTGCGGCCAGATCGCACTGGCCACCCCGACCGGCGCCGACAGGGCGACACCCTGCTCGATGTGCAACTCGACAACGGCGGCGATCTGCCCGATCCGCGCATCCCGCCCGGCCGGCACCGCACCGAGCGCCTCAGCGAAGGAGATACCGTCGCGATCCGTCAGAGCCGCGGCCCGCGACGGATCCATGACCCCGGTCAACAGCCGGGACCCCAGGCACGGTACGCCGAAACGCGCACCCTCCTCCTCGACGAACGCCGCGATGCCGATCGGCCGGTCCGCCGGCACCCGGTCGACGGCGAGGAACGCGCTCACGATCCCCAGCGGCCCGTCGTACCCGCCCCCGTGCGGCACCGAGTCGAAATGCGAGCCGGTCAGCACGGTCCCCGGCGCCCACGGCTCACCCCGCCACGCGAACAGGTTGCCGTTCCCGTCCTCGGTGACCGTCATGTCCCGCCGCGCCGCCTGCCCCCGGAACCAGTCGCGCAGCGCCAGCTCCGGTTCGGTCAGCGCGAACCGCAGATAACCACCGCCGTCCGCCCGCCCGATCGGCGCGATCTCGGCCCACAGCCCGGCGAACCCGCTCATCGCGCCATCGGGATCTGCACGCCGCCGGCCGAGTGCGACTCGTACCCGGCGTCCACGTGCCGCAGCACACCCATCGCCGGATCGTTGGTCAGGACCCGCTCGATCTTCTGCCCGGCCAGCGCGGTGCCGTCGGCCACACACACCTGCCCGGCGTGGATGCTGCGCCCGATCCCCACCCCGCCACCATGGTGAATCGACACCCAGCTGGCCCCGGAAGCGGTGTTGACCAGCGCGTTCAGCAGCGGCCAGTCGGCGATCGCGTCGGAGCCGTCGAGCATCGCCTCGGTCTCCCGGTACGGCGACGCCACCGACCCGGCATCCAGATGGTCACGCCCGATCACGATCGGCGCGCTCACCTCACCCCGCGCCACCATGTCGTTGAAACGCACCCCGGCCCTGTCCCGCTCGCCGTAACCGAGCCAGCAGATCCGCGACGGCAACCCCTGGAACGCGACCCGTTCCCCGGCCATCCGGATCCACCGGGCCAGCGGGTCGTTGTCCGGGAACAGCTCCAGCACGGCCCGGTCGGTGGCGGCGATGTCGGCCGGGTCACCGGAGAGCGCCGCCCACCGGAACGGGCCCCTGCCCTCGGCGAACAACGGCCGGATGTACGCCGGCACGAACCCGGGGAAGTCGAAGGCCCGCTCGTACCCGGCAAGTTTCGCCTCACCGCGGATCGAGTTGCCGTAGTCGAACACCTCCGCACCGGCGTCCTGGAACCCGACCATCGCCTCGACCTGCCGGGCCATGCTCACCCGGGACCGGTCGGTGAACTCCTCCGGCTTGGTCCGCGCGTACTCGGCCATGTCGTCCAGTTCGACGCCGGCCGGCAGATAACTGAGCGGGTCGTGCGCGCTGGTCTGATCGGTGACGATGTCGATGGCGACACCCCGCGCCAGCAGCTCCGGAAAAACCTCGGCGGCGTTGCCCACCACACCGACGGACAGTGCCCGGCGCTCCGCCTTGGCCGTCAGCGCGACCGACACCGCCTCGTCGAGCGAATCGGCGACCACATCCAGATAGCGGGTGTCGACACGGCGCCGCAACCGGGTGCGGTCCACGTCCACGATCAGGCAGACGCCACCGTTCATGGTCACCGCCAGCGGCTGCGCACCGCCCATGCCACCGCAGCCACCGGTCAGCGTCAACGTTCCGGCCAGGTCACCGCCGTACTTCTTGGCGGCCACCGCGGCGAACGTCTCATAGGTGCCCTGGAGGATGCCCTGCGTACCGATGTAGATCCACGAGCCGGCGGTCATCTGGCCGTACATGGTCAGGCCCAGCTGCTCCAGCCGGCGGAACTCCGGCCACGTCGCCCAGTCACCGACCAGATTCGAGTTCGCGATCAGCACCCGCGGCGCCCACTCGTGGGTGCGCAGCACACCGACCGGCTTGCCGGACTGCACGAGCAGCGTCTCGTCACCCTTCAGCTCGTCCAGCTCACGCACGATCGCGTGGAACGACGGCCAGTCCCGGGCGGCCTTACCCGTCCCGCCGTAGACCACCAGGTCCTGCGGCCTCTCGGCCACCTCCGGGTCGAGGTTGTTCATCAGCATCCGCTTGGCGGCCTCCTGCGGCCAACCCTGGGCGGTGTACGCCGTACCGCGCGGCGCCCGGATCTCGGACATCGTCGTCTCCTCTTTCACGCCGGGAAAAGTGCCTCAGGCCAGGAAGATGTGCCGGCGGGCCGCGGTGGCCTCGAACTCCTCGAGCCGCCGCTGCACCGGTTCCGGAGCCGCGTCGCACATCGCCTGCAACAGCACCATGGCCATCGCCATCGGGCCGGTGTGCAGGTCGAAGACGAGCTGCGTACCCACCGCGGCGGGCAGCACCACGTCGGCGTGCTCGGCCACCGGGCTGACCGCCGAATCGGTGATCGCGACCACCGACAGCCCGGCCGCCCGTGCCTCGCGGACGGCCTCCACCGACTCGCGCGGATAGCGGGGGAGCACGATGGCCAGCATCGCACCGGCGCCGTCCGCGCGGGCCTGATCGAGCCGGTCCAGCAGGCTCGTCCCACCGCCGTCGAGCACCCGCACCCCACCGAAGACCTTGGCGGCGAAATACCCGAAGTACGCCGCCAGCGGTGCCGCGGCCCGCAGGCCCAGGACCGGCAGGGGACGGCTTCCGATCAGCAGCGCCGCCGCCTTGCGTACATCCTCGGGGTCGTGCAGTTGCTCCTCGAGCCGCCGCAGGTGCTCGGTCTCCGCATGCACCGCCCGCTGCATCGCGTTGCGCGCCGCCGGCTCGGCCGGCGCGTCGTCGGTGAGCGCGCGCAGCTCCCGCCGCAACGCCGGATAGCCGGAGTAGCCCAGCGCCATCGCGAACCGGGTCACCGACGGCTGGCTCACCCCGGCCAGCTCGGCCACCTCGGCCGCGGACAGGTAGGCCGCCTTCGCCGCATGCTCCACCAGGCTGTGCGCGATGCGCCGCTGGGTGGGGGTGAGGCGCGCGCCCTGGAAGAGATCGAGCACCCGCCCGGCTGCTTTGACCGCTCCGTCATTCACCCCAGCAGCTTATGCATAATATCTTTCAGAAAACCAGACTTCACGTCTGTTCAACACCCGGCCGCACACCCCGCATCGGCCGACAACGGCCAAGTCACGACGGAACGTCACTGTGGCAGGCTGACCACATGCGGATCACCTCGCTCCACACGTACCCGGTCAAAGGCTGTCACCGCCTTGACCACGACGAAGCCGCCGTCGAGCCGTGGGGCCTGGCCACCGACCGCCGCTGGATGATCGTCGACGCCGACGGTGTCGGCATCACCCAGCGTGAAACCACCGCCCTCACCGGGCTCACCGCCCGCCCCCACCCCGGCGGCCTCCGCCTCAGCGCACCCGGCATGCCCGACATCGACCTGCCCGAACCCGCCGGCGGACCCGAGATCCACGTCCGGATCTTCCGGAGCAAGACACCCGTCCCCGCCCGCATCGCCGACACCACCTGGGTGACCGCCTTCCTCGACCGCGACGCCCGCCTCGTCTGGCAGGCCGACCCCACCACCCGCACCATCGCCGACCACGCCGGGCCCGACGACAGCGTCAGCCTCGCCGACGGCTACCCCGTCCTGCTCGCCAACACCGCCTCCCTCGACGCCGTCAACGACTGGCTCACCGAAACCGGCGACGACCCCGTCCCCATCCACCGATTCCGCCCCAACCTCGTCGTCACCGGCGCACCCGCCTGGGCCGAGGACGACTGGCTCGGCCACCGGCTCCGGATCGGCGACCTCACCTTCCGCGTCGCCAAACCCTGCGGCCGCTGCCGCGTCACCACCATCGACCAGGAAACCGGCGAAACCGGACGACAACCCCTGCACGTCCTCGGCCGCCACCGCCGCTTCGGCGACGGCCTCCACTTCGCCGTCAACCTCATCCCCGACCTCACCGCCGGACAGACCGGCCGCCTCCGCGTGGGTGACCAGGTCACCGTGCAGAGTGACGGCGCCTTAGGAGTGTCTTAGAAGATTTGCCCCCACCCCCATCGGGCGACCAGGATGCCGAATCGTGAGTGCTCATCGATCCCGGTTCAGTTCCCGATGGCTCGCCGCCGGCGGCGCAGCCGTCCTCGCCGGCATCCTCGGCGTCGCCATGCTCCTGCACGACAGCGGAGCCGCCTGCGCCGCCCCACCGGGCACCACCCAGAAAAGCGGCAAGGCCACCTTCTACGACCTCGCCGGCACCTCCGGCAACTGCTCCCTCGAGGTCCCCGCCGACGACCTCTACGTCGCCCTCGGCCCCTCGGAATACTCCGAAGGCGCCTCCTGCGGCGCCTACCTCGACGTCACCGGCCCCAAGGGCAAGGTGCGCGTCAAGGTCTTCGACTCCTGCCCCGAATGCCCCGCCGGCCACATCGACCTGAGCCGCACCGCGTTCAAGAAGATCGGCACCGAGATCGACGGCATCATCCCGATCAAGTACAAGCTGGTGACGAACCCCTCCACCCCCGCGCCGATCAGCGTGCGGATCAAGGAGGGCGCCTCCCAGTACTGGTTCGCGGCCCGCCTCGACAACTACGGCAACCTGCTCTCGAAGGTCCAGGTGGCCGGCGGCGGCGGTTTCAAGACCGCCTACCGCACCGACTACAACTACTGGCTCATCGACGCCGGAGCAGGCCCCGGACCCTTCAAGATCAAAATCACCGACGTGTACGGCAACACGGCCACCGTGACCGGCATCAAGATGTCACCCGGCACCGTCCAGAAGACCGGCACCCGCATGACCGGCGGCTCCTCCACGGTCACCGCCGCCGAGAAGGCCGCCACCCCCAGCGCGAAGGCCACCACGTCCGCCCCCGCCAAGACCGCGAAGTCGGCAGCCCCGTCGGCGTCGGCGACCACCGTCGCCCCGCTCCTGGAAGCCACCACGGCTCCCGGCACCACGGCCCCCGCCACCGACCAGCCCTTGGTCGACCTGGCCGCCGCCGAGCCGGCCGCCGCCACCTGCTGACGCAGCGGATACACCGACGGGTCGCCCGCCTGGCGTATAGCCGAGTGGGCGACCCGTCGCTCTCGTAGGGCCGACGGGACTCGAACCCGCACTGTCACGGACCTAAACCGTGTGCCTGCTGCCAAATTGGGCTACGGCCCCCCGACGGCATTAATGTACACATCCGGTCGGCAATCTTGTGGAGGCGGGAGACGTCGTCCCAGGGGAATCCCGATCGGGGTGACCGCGTCGTCGTCGTAGATGACCTCCTCGTCGTCTTGGCCCGGTATCCGCTTCGTGCCCGCATAGGTGGCCGTCTGGCTATGGCAGTTGGGGCAGAGGAAGCGCAGGTTGCGTGGACGGTTGTCCAGGAAGTCCCCGTTGATGTGGTCGACGTGCAATGTGAGGGGACGTCCGTTCCATTGGGTGCCGCACCCGCATTTCTCACAGTGTTCGGGCAGGCCGATGCGGAGCAGCGCAATGCGTAACCGCTTCCCGGGGATGCGGCGCGACCCCTCCGGGAGTCGTACGAGGCGTTGATGGGGCGGCATGTTCCACACGCCGCGGTCGCCGCGGTTGTGGGCCTTGCCGGTGAAGTGTGAGGTGTCGATGCCGAGACGCTTCATCTTTCGGCTGATGTGCGCGTGTGAACCGCCGGATTGACGGATGCCGAGCGCGCGCAGGACGCCGGCGACGCTGACGGATCGCGCGGCTGCGGCGGTCAGGACTTCGGTGGTGTACTTGGCCCTAGGTGACATGAGTCAACTATACCTACGACAGTAGGCGCTAGCCAAGTGGGCGGGAGCTCGCACGGTTCCGGCGAGGGGTGGCCGGAAACGCGCACGGCGGCCGCCTTGCGGGTTAGTACCGCATGACGGCCGCCGTGAGTCCGGGTTCCGCTTGCCGGGGAAGAGGTTCGTCCTCACCATCGGCCGGGGTTGCCCGGAGTTAGGGCTTTTCCGCTGACTTTTCGGTCAGTGGGACGGTTGATCAGTCGAGACCCAGGTCGCGGCGCAGTTTGGCGACGTGGCCGGTGGCCTTGACGTTGTAGAAGGCGTGTTCGATCGCGCCGTTGTCGTCGATGACGAAGGTGGAGCGGATGACGCCGGTGACGGTCTTGCCGTACAGCTGCTTCTCGCCGAAGGCGCCGTAGGCGATGAGGACGCTTTTGTCCTCGTCGCTGACGAGCGGGAACGTGATCGCGTCGTTCTCGCGGAACTTGGCGAGTTTGGCGGGCTTGTCGGGCGAGATGCCGACGACCTCGTATCCGGCGGCCTGGAGTGAGGCCAGGGAGTCGCGGAAGTCGCAGGCCTGCTTGGTGCAGCCGGGCGTCATGGCGGCCGGGTAGGCGTACAGCACGACCTTGCGCCCGCGCAGGTCCTTGAGGGAGAGGCTGTCGCCGGTGTCGGTGGGGAGGGTGAAGTCGGGCGCGGCGTCGCCGGCGCTGAGACGCACGTTGTCTGTCATGGGACCGACGATAGTGCGGGTCATCCGGGGATTCGTTGTGTGCTCCACAGTTCGCGGGCGGCGGCGAGGTCGCGGGGCCATTCCTCGCCGCGGCGGGTGAGGGTGCGTTCGGTGATCTCGTAGTCGCCGACGAGGCGGTGGAATTCGTCGAGTACGTCCGCTTCGCGGAACGGTTTGCAGGAGAAGATGTCGACGAAGATCTCGCGGAGGTGCGGGTAGGTGTGGATCGCGGCGTGCGATTCGGCGAGGATGACGACGGCTGATTTCCCGGCTTTCTCGGGCGGGCCGTTCTCGGTGGCGACGAGTGGTCCGGCGAGGACCGTCATGCCGATACGGTCGACGAGGTCGCGCATGAACCGGGTGAGGGCCGCGTCGTCGTCGAGGAGTCGGGTCTCGGTTATGCGGGAGAGCCGGAGGGTGAGTTCGTCACCGTAATGGTCGAGCATCGTTCCTCCTCAAGCATTTGCCATAACCGTACGTTAGCAATTGTTCACGCCCCGTGTCCGCAATGGTTCATGCCAATAATCGAGTGCTGTGGATTCCGTTTCGCAGGCCATTCAGAAACCGGTTTTCGGATGATCCGAATGCCGTTCGGGAACGGAAACGGCGGCGTTCCGCAGCGTGTTCTGCACATCGAGTGCCAGCCTTCGCGAGAATTTCACGCCGTCCGGGATGGCACCGGCGAGCCGACCGGAAGTACGCTGCGCGGCACAGGCGTCGAGAGTGGAGATCAGCGCAATGAGCGAGGCGACGGACGGCACGACCCCGGCGGGCACCACCACGGTTTCCAGCGAGGTCGTCGAGAAGATCACGGTCGCGGCGGCGAAGGCCGTGCCGGGTGTGGCGGAGCTGGGCGGTGACGTGGCCCGCTTCTTCAACAGCGTGCTCGACAAGGTCGGCCTGGACCAGGTCGGCGACGGGAGCCGCGGCGTGACCGCGAAGGTGACCGGCAGCGACGTGACGGTGACCGTGGTGCTGGTCCTGGAGGCCGGCCGGGTGGTTGCCGAGGTCACCGCGGCGGTCCAGCAGGCGGTGACCTCCGCTCTCCAGGGCTACGGCCTCAACGTCCTGGCCGTCAACGTCAACGTCGACGACATCGCCGGCGTCTGACCGGACGCTAGGCCGCCACCGGCTCGGGGGTGGCGGCGCGGAGGCGCAGGACGCCGGTGAGGGCCAGACCGGCGCCCACGCCGATGGCGCAGGCCACCGCGATCCGGGGGATCCAGGTGGGGCCGGCGGACGGGACGACGGCGGCGAAGAAGACGTCGGCGCTGCCGAACCCGGCGAACGCGGCCAGGATGAAACCGGACAGTGTCAGGTAGAACGGCGGGTGCCGCCAGGCGGCCGCGCAGGCCAGCAGTCCGGCGAGGATCGGCACGGGCGCCCAGCCGGCACCGTCCAGGGCGCTCGTCACGACGTACCCCCCGGTGGTCAGGCCACCGAGGAGCGCGAGCGGGCCCGCGGACCGGGGCCACCGCCGGGCGAGAAGAGTGACGGCGAGGCCCAGCAGGGCCGAGCCGAGCCACCAGGCCCAGGCCGCCGGGGGTGGTTCGTAGTCGAGCGTGCCCTGGATGTCGAAGGTGCGCACCTGGTCGCGCAGCGGTACCGCCCATTCGCGCAGGCGGTGTGTCTCGCCGGGCGCGGCGGTGACCTGGGGCGGGGGAGCCGGTTCGGTCCAGCGGGTGCGCTGGTCGTGCCAGCGGACGGTGGTGTCGCCGGAGACGCGGCGCCAGGTGGGCGCGGAGGTCGGGTCGGCGGTGGCCGGGACCGGGGTCTCGCCGCCGAGGGTCTGGTTGATGTAGGTGGCCGGCGAGTTGACGTTCTCGAAGGTGCCGTCCGGGCGTACCTCGAGGTACGGCTCGCCGGAGTAGCCGAGGATCTCGATGGTGCGGCCGCTGTCGTTGCCGAGTTCGAGTCGTGCCCCGCCTTCGACGACGCGGACGGTGAGGCCGTCGAGGGGGTTGCTGAGCCCGGTGACGGTGGTCCGGTAGTCGCTGACCGAGGTGGTGTCGCCGGCGTGGGCGGACGCCGGGCCGGCCGGCACGAGGATCGCGCCGGCCACCGCCAGGATGCCGCTGAGGAGCCGTCTCACCCGGCTGCCGTGGTGACGGCCTCGGTGAGCAGTTCGGTGGTGGGGTTCTCGAGCTGCTGTCCGGCGACGAGGATCGTCGGGGTGCCGGTGAAGTCCCGTTTCGAGAACGTCTCGGTCGCCTGGGTCGCCCACGCCTTGTAGGTTCCCTCGTTCACGGCGGTGACGAAAGTGTCGCTGGTCAGGCCGACCGAGGCGGCCAGCTCGATGATCCTGGCGTCGCTCAGGCCGGTGGAGTTCTCCTCCGGCCGGTTGGCGTAGAGGACGTCGTGCAGTTCGGTGAACTTCCCCTCCTGGGCGGCGGCCGCGGAGGCGGCGGCGGCGCGTGTGGAGTATTCGGTGCCGTTGGAGTACTGGTCGAGGATCGCCACCGGGTGGAACCGGATGGTGATCTTGCCGGAGTCGGCGAGCTGCTTGAGGGTGGGTCCGCTGGCGGCCTCGAAGGTGCCGCAGGCCGGGCACATGAAGTCCTCGTAGACGTCGACGACGACCGGACCGGTGCCGACGGCGAACGCGGTGCCCTCGTCGACCGCGGTGCTCGGGATGACGAGCTTGCCCTCGTCCTGCCCGCTCAGTGCGGTGTAGCCGATCAGGCCGGCCACGAAGAGCACCAGGACCACACCGACGGAGGTCCAGAGGGTGACGGTGCGGCGCCGTTCGGCCGCCTTCTGTTCGGCGACGATCTGCCGTGCCTTGGCGGCACGGTTCTTACCGCTGCTCATCGTTCCCCCAGGAGGATGCCGTCGAGTGAGTACCTGGTGCGGGGGCGCCACACCAGGAGTCCGGAGAGTGCCAGGAACGCCAGGTCGCGCAGGATGTCGATGCCGTACGCCGTGTCCTCGCCCCGGCCCAGTTCGCCGCCGGTGCTGAAGCATCCGCAGTCGATGCGCAGGCCGCGCGCCCACGCCGAGGCGATGCCGGCGATGAAGATCACCATGAGCAGCGCCGAGATGGCGGCGGTGAGCCGGGTCGACAGGCCGATCAGCAGGAGCAGGCCGAGCGCGATCTCGAGGAACGGCTGGACCGCGCCGACCACCTCGGCGGTGTCGTAGGGCATCACCTGGTAGGCGTTGACGGCCCGGGCGGAGGCGGCCAGGTCGCCGACCTTGAGGGCACCGGCGACCAGCCAGACCGCGGCGAGACCGAGCCGGGCCGCCGTGGCGATCCACGGCCAGGCGACCGTCATGCGGCTCTGCGGTGAGGTTTCCATGGGCACCTCGGGTAGTCGGAGTCCGTTCCACTGGAGTTCCCGACCATGGTGATCCGCAGGTACTTCACAGGACCAGAGGAGAAAGTCCTAACTTGCCCTGGCTTGTGCCACCGCGTCCATGAGTTCGTCGCGGGCGCGTGCCACTCGGGAGCGGATGGTGCCGACCGGAACGGACTCGACCTCGGCAGCCTCCGCATAGGACAAACCGAGCACCTGGGTCAGGAGAAACGCCGTCCGCCGGTCCTCACTGAGACGGCTGAGCAGATCGTTGCTGCTGAGCCGGTGCGCCGGATCGGGTGCCGGCGACTCGACGGCGGCCTGCGCCGCGAGCCGGGTGTCGAGCCGCCGCCGGCGCACCACCGAGCGCAGGTGGTCGGCGCAGGCACGGCGGGCGATGCCGAGCAGCCAGGTCCGCACGCTGGAGCGGCCGGCGAAGGTGTCCAGAGCCCGGAAGGCCCGCAGGAACGTCTCCTGGGTCAGGTCGTCGGCGGCACCCGGGTCGACGAGCGCGGCGGTGAACCGCCAGACCTCCGCCTGGGTGGCGCGCACGAACGCGGCCTGCGCCGCCCGGTCCCCGTCGCGGGCGGCCAGGGCCAGCGCGGTGGTCTCGTCCGTTTCTGCGTCACCTGCCGTCACGAGGCGTCATGGTACGCGCTCCGGCAGCGCGGGTGGCGATCTGGAACCATGCAGGGATGCCAGTCATGACCATGGACCGACGCCGGGTGACAACTGCGCTGGTCGGGCTGCTGATCGGACTCTTCGGGTCGATGCTCGCCGCCGCTCCGGCGAGCGCGCACGCCGCCCTGGTGGGCAGCGACCCGGCCGCGAACTCCGTCGTCCCCGACGCGCCGAATCGCGTGACGCTCAAGTTCAGCGAGTCGGTCCAGTTGATCGCCGGCAAGATCCGGGTGCTCGCGCCCGACGGTTCCCGCGCCGATCAGGGCGACCCGGAGGTCAACGGCACCGAGGTGACGATCCCGCTGCGCTCCGGTGGTGCCCGCGGGACGTATCTGATCACCTACCGGGTCACCTCGGCCGACAGCCACCCGGTGGCGGGCACGATCACCTATTCGGTGGGCGCGGCCTCGACACCCCCGGGCGACGGCGCGGAGACGGACGTCACGGTCGACCCGCTGGTCAAGGCCCTGATCCCGGTCGGCAAATATCTGGGGTACGCCGGACTCGTGCTCCTGGTCGGCCCGGTCCTGGTGCTGGCCCTGCTGTGGCCGCACCGGCTGGACCGGCGGGCACCCGGCCGGCTGGTCTGGACCGGCATCGGCCTGGTCACCGGCAGCACGCTGCTCGGCGTGTGGCTGCAGGCGCCGTACACCTTGGGAACCGGCCTGTTCGACGTCACGGTGAGTGACATCCGAGACGTGCTCGGCACCACCTTCGGGGCGGTCATGCTGGTCCGTCTGGGGGTGGTGGTGGCCGCCGCGTTCCTGCTGCGCCCGCTGCTCGACGGCCCCGGTGGCGGCGAGTCGCGACTCGACCTGGCGCTGCTCGGCGTACTCGGCGTGGCTGCCCTCGCGACCTGGCCTCTGACCGGTCATCCGTCCGCTTCGCCGGTGGCCGGGGTGTCGGTGGTGATCGATGCCCTGCACCTGGGCGCGATGGCCGTCTGGGTGGGTGGCCTGGTGATGCTCCTCGGCTTCCTGCTGCCCCGGGCGACCGGCCGGGAGTTGGGCGCCATCCTGCCGATCTGGTCACGCTGGGCGATGACCGCGGTCGGTGTGCTGGTCCTCGCCGGCGTCGTGCAGGCGCTGATCGAGGTGTCCGACGTCGACGGGCTGATCAACAGCACGTACGGGCGGATGATCCTCGCGAAGATCGGCCTGGCGGCGCTGGTGATCGGTGTCGCGGCCTTCTCCCGCAAGCTGGTGAGCCGGCGGGCCGAGGACGACTCACCCGGCCCGCTGCGCCGGATCGTCGCGGCCGAACTGGCGATCATCGCGGTCATCCTCGGTGTGACGTCGTTCCTCGTGCAGGAGCCGCCGCCGCGGACCGCGCAGGCCTCCGAGACCGGGCCGACCAGCACCACCCTCGCCGAGACGCTCACCACGAAGAACATGTCGCTCCAGGTCAGCATCTTCCCGGCGGCGGTCGGCAACAACTCGATCCACCTGTACGCGTACACGCTCGACAGCAAGCCGCTGCCGGTCGTGGAGTGGAAGGCGACCGCCTCGCTGCCGGCCAAGGGGATCGAGGCGATCGAGATCCCGCTGCTGCGGATCACCGACTCCCACGCCATCGGCGACATCGGGCTGCCGCAGCCGGGTGACTGGACGTTCAAGTTCACCGCCCGGACCAGCGAGATCGACCAGGACACCCTGACGATGACCGCCAAGATCTCCTGACCTCGCACGCGCCACGAGGCCCGGCCCCCGCGGGGGTTCGGGCCTCGTTTCACATCTATCGGGGAACGCGTGCTGATTTGACCACTTTGGGGTTATTTGCGTCTGTATGGTGCGCGAGGTAGGGCCCGGGAAGGGGGAGAGAAGATGCGGGTGTTCCGCACGATCCTCGGCATGCTGTTACTGACCATCGGACTGCCCACACTGCTGGGCGGTGGTGGGTTGTGGGCGGTCATGCAGCATCGTGATCCCGGCGGCGCGTTCACCGGAGAGCTGCAACGGCTCACCGTCCCCGGATACGCCGTCGTCATCCCCGACATCGACCGCCTCCTGCGCGACGACGCCCCGTTCGCCCGCATCGGCGACACCCGGATACGGCTCTCCGCGGCCACCGTCGACGGACGGGCCTTCCTCGGCCTCGCCCCGTCCGACGAGGTGGCCCGCTACCTGACCGGCGTCCCGCACACCCAGATCGACGCCATCGACATCGGCACCGGACTCCTACCGGTCACCACCTCCCGCGTCGGCGGCCGGCGCGCCCCCACCGGAGGACCCGTCCAGCAGCCGTTCTGGACCGCCGGCGGAGCCGGTCAGATCAGCCTCAACCCCGCTGAACTCACCGACCGCCCGTACAGCCTGGTCCTGATGAACCCCGACGGCGCCGCCGTCCTCCGGCTCGCCGTCGTCGCCGAGGTCCGTCCCGGCTGGCTCAACTCCAGCACCTGGGGCCTGCTCACCCTCGGCACCCTGCTGGTGATGGCCGGCGTGATCGTCCTGGTCTGGCCGGGCCGCCGCCGCGAGGTCGTCTACGTCGTCGAACCCAGCCAGGTCCCCGAACTGATGCACGCCATCGGCGCCCCCCTGCCCCTGCCCGGCGGCGTCGCCTACTTCGCCGGCACCCGCAGCGGCGGCGCCCACCGCCCCCGAACCCTCGCCGACATGCGCCCCCGCCCGCCGGCACTCCCGCAGTTCGCCTGGCCCCCGAACGCCCCGGCGACCCGCCCTGCCGCACTCCCCGCAGGCGAGCCGGTCACCCTCTCCACCGCAACCCTCGACCCCACCCCCGGCGGTACGCCCACCGACGACCTCTTCGACGACGACGAGGACCTGCCCGGCCCCGGATATCCCGCGGGACGCGCGCCCGCCGGCCCGTTCACCGGCCCGGCCGTCCCGCCGGCGGGCCCGGCGACCGGCTCACGTCCCATGCCCGCCGGCACGACTCTGACGGCCCCGCCCGCCTCGCCCGCGCCCGGCTCTCCCCTGACCGGCTCGGCTGCGCCCGGGTCACCCACGACCGGTTCGGCTGTGTCCGGGTCTCCCACGGCGCCCGGATCTCTCACGGCCGGTTCGGCTGTGACTGGTTCTCCCGGGGCTGCGGCCGGTTCGGCTATCGCCGGCTCACCCGCTGCCGGGCCGGCCACGACCGGTTCGGCTATCGCCGGCTCACCCGCTGCGGGGTCGGCCGAGACCGGTTCGGCGGGAGCGGCCACGTCGGGAGTCGGTTCGGCGGGAGCGGCCACGTCCGGAGTTGGTTCGGCGGGAGTGGCCACGTCGGGAGTCGGTTCGGCGGGAGCGGCCACGACCGTAGCCGGTTCGGTCGGTGCCCGCACGCCGGCTCCCGGGAAGCCGCTGAGCATGCTCGGCGAACCCTCCGCCCTCGCCGGCCTCCAGGTCGGCCAGGTACCGAACCGCCGCGGCGGCCGTCGCCCGCAGCCTCCGGCCGAGGTGCCGCAGTTCCAGGCCACCGCGGTCGGCGCCTGGGTGGCCGCGACCGCCCCCGAACGCGCCCGCCAGACCGAGGCCCGCGCGGCCGCCCGACTGGCCGAGGCCGCCCGCCGCAATGCCGGCAAGTTCGCGCCCACCCAACCCGGCAGCCGCAACATGCCGACGAACGTCCACATCCCGATCGCGCCTCCCCGCCGCGACAACGGCGACGTTCCCGCACAGACCGCGGCCCCGGCGACCAGGAACACTCCCACCGAGGCCACGAAGACCTCCGCCGCCGGCACCCCGTCATCGACGGAAGACAACACCAAGCCCACAGGCAAGGCCACCGGCACGGAGGTACGCCCGACCGCCCCGTCCCGTCCCGCCACCGACTCGAAGGACGTCCCGCCCGCCGGAACAGGCGAGTCCGTGACCGTCCAGTCCACCGGTGCCGCCGAGTCCCTGCCGACCACCGGAACAAGTGGCTCCTTGACCGCCGGCTCACCCCGCGGTGCCGTCACATCCGAGACCGTCCCGCCCGCCCGAATCGGCGAGGCCCCCGCCGCTCCGGCTCCCAGCACCGCCGGGGAGGAGCCCGCCCGAATCGGCAAGGCCCCGACCGTTCCGGCTTCCAGCACTGCCGGGGAGGAGCCCGCCCGAATCGGCGAGGCTCCGGCCGCTCCGGCTTCCAGCACCGCCGTGGATGAGCCCGTTCGCGGCGAGGCCCCGACTACTCCGGCTCCCAACGCCGAGCAGGAGCGTGTTCGAATCGGCGGTCTGAGCGTTCCGGTTCCCGGCACCGACAAGAAGGCATCTGCCCGCGTCGGCATGACCATTTCAGATCACTCCGCGGGTGAGGAAGCGACGGCCACGCAGTCCTGGACGGAGCCGAACGCAACCGGCCCGGCAGACGACCCGGATCCCCGCGGCACCCGCATCGCCCTGCACACCGGCCCGGCGGCTACCGACTGGACTGCCACCGGCATCAGCCGGCTCGGCACGGCCCCCGCACCCCGTCCGATGCCGCACCCCGCCCCGAAGCCGGCTCCCGCCCCGAAGCCCGCCCAGAGCCGCCCGTCGGCCATGGCGAAGGGCGGCATTCAAGCTCCGCAGCAGAAGAAATCCGAGGCCGCAGGAACCCCGCGGGCCTCGAGTGACCGCCAGGCCGAGGCTGCCGGGGCGGTGTCCGCCGGTTCGCCGCCGGAATGGCCGCTGTGGGCGTCGCGAGCCGGCTCCCGCCCGGCTGAGGAAGCGGCGACCGGACCGGGATCCGTTCCAGCGGAACAGGCCCTCGCCGGGGAAGGAGCGACGCCGGTTTCGGGTCGACCAATCGCCGATGCACCGCCGAAGCCTGGCCAGACATCAGCGGCGCAGCAGCAGCCCCCGACCGAAAAGGACAGCGCTTCATCGGAGCGGGCTTCCAACGCCGCCGACGCGGAAGCGCACACGCCCGCCACCAAGCGACCCAGCGCTCCCCTCCCGGCCCGCCCGGTGCCGTCCACCAAGGAGGGCGACCAGGCGCTGAAGACCGAGGCCGATAAGCGTGCCGCGAAGCCGGGGATCGAAGAGCGTCCCGTAAACGCCGCAACTGGCGGGCATCTGGTGAACGCCGAGGCCGGCGGGCGTGTGGTGAACGCCGAGGCGGGCGGGCGTGCGGTGAACCCCGAGGCCGGCGGGCATGCGGTGCACGCCGTGGAGGTGGAGAGCCCGGCCGCTCTGCCGACGAAGCCGTCCCCGGTTCCTACCCGCGGCACTGCGACTTCCGCTCAAACGATCCCGGCCGAGAACGCCGGTGTGCCGGCGGAGGTGAAGGCGCGTTCAAAGGTCACCGAACTGCCCGCAGCGCCGTTGGCCGGAGCTGCGACCGCAGCCTCCGACCGCATGCCGAAGCCGGTCGCGGAGGTGCGAATGAACACGGCGGGTGAGAACCCCGGTGGCCCGGCCGAGATGCCTGCCGAGACCATTTCGCCGGTGGCGGGAGCCGGTTCAGGCGGACCCGAGGCGATGACGAACGGAGTCACCTCGACGCCGACGGTCGATGCGGCCAGGGAATCCGCGGTCGCGGCAGGGAAGGGCACCGCGGCCGAAAAGGAGACCACCGCTTCAAATGGGCCTGCAGCCGAAAAGGAAACCGTTGCTGGGAAGGAGACCGCTGCCGGGAAGGAGACCGCTGCCGGGAAGGAGACCGCTGCCGGGGAGCAGACCACTGCCGAGCGGCAAGGCTCTACCAAGGTCAAGGGCACTGCCGCAGCCGGCGCCGGGAAGGCCGACGGGACGAACCGGCCGCGGAAAGCCACCGGTGGCAGGAGCAGCGGCGACGACCTGCTGGCCCGAGCTCAGGAGCGCGCCGACGGCAAGATGGTTCCGGCTCGGCCGGCTCCGGCGGCGCGGCGAGCCCCGGCGGCTTGGATCAAGGCCGCGGAGTCGGTGGCCGCACGTGCCGGGAGAGCCGGTGGCGGAACTGCTCCGCGCGTACCGGAAGAAGGCGCGACCACCGGAAACCCGGCAGAGACGGCCGACGGCCCGGCGAACCGGCCGCTCAGCTACCGGGAGGAGGCCGCCGAACTGCTGGCCGCGGCGGGAGGCGGCGAGCGTCGCCGTCGGCGGACGGTCGCCGGCCGGAACCGTCCGAAAGGCGAACCCCCGACCGTTCCGACCACGGACTCGCAAGCCGACGGGAAGGCTGGCCCGCAGGACGAGAAGGTCAGCCCGGAGGCCGGCGGGAAGGCTGGCCCGCAGGACGAGAAGGCCAGCCCGGAGGCCGGGGGGAAGGCTGGCCCGCAGGACGAGAAGGCCAGCCCGGAAGTCGGCGGGAAGGCTGGCCCACACGATGAGAAGGCCAGCCCGGAAGCCGCTGGGAAGGCCGGTCCACAGGACTAGGAGGCCAGCCCAAAGGCTGGCGGGAAGGCCCGCCCACAAGGCGAGACAGGCGTCGCGCAAGCCGCCGAGCCGACCACCCCGTAGGGCCGGGCAAACCGCCGCCCGCGAGACCGAGCGGCTACCGGCGGGGCGCGGGGAGACGGCAAGAGTCACGAACAGTAAGGCGAGCGGGCCGTCCCGAGAGGGGCGGCCCGCTTGCCTTTGCGGTCAGGAAGTGGCCGCAAAGGCATTTACCGTCAGGCTATGACAGTCCTCTCCACGCGCGTCCTGAACCGGACCTACCTACGGCGCCAGCTGCTCGCCGAGCGGATTCCGCGCCCCGCCGCCGCGATCGTCGAGCATCTGGTGGCGGTGCAGGGCCAGGAGCCGGACGCGCCGTATCTGGGGTTGTGGGCGAGGTCGTCGGATTTCGCGATGGCGGACCTGACCGGGCTGTTGCAGGACCGGACGGTGGTGCGCAGCGCGCTGCTCCGCGGCACCCAGCATCTGTGTTCCGGCGCGGACTACGGGTGGCTGCGGCCGACGCTGCAACCGGCCCTGGAGCGGATGGCGGGGCGGGCGGGACGGCTGGGCGGCTGTGATCCGGAGGCGTTCGACGCGGTGGGGCGGGAGATCCTCGCGGAGGGGACGCTGACCCGCCCGGAGATCGCCCGGCGGATCGCGGCACGGTTTCCGGAGGCGGAACTCGGGGAGCTGGCGCTGGTCGTACATCTGCGATTTGCTCTGCTGCACCCGCCGCCGGCCGGGACGTGGGGGCATCGCGGGAGGGTCGGGTGTGTCCTGGCCGAGGATTGGCTGGGGCGGCCGCTGGCCGCCGGGCCGGACGCGGAGACGCTGGTGTTGCGGTATCTGGCGGCGTTCGGGCCGGCGTCGGTGAAGGACGTTCAGGTCTGGTCGGGTCTGACCCGCCTGGCGGCGCTGTTCGCGACGCTGCGGCCGCGGCTGCGGGTCTTCCGTGACGAGAACGGCATGGAGTTGTACGACCTCCCGGACGCGCCGATCGAGGACGCGGACGCCCCGGCTCCGGTGGTGTTCCTGCCCGAGTTCGACAACGCGGTCCTGGGGCACTCGGATCGGTCCCGGATCCTGCATCCGGGTGACCGGTCGCTGGTGATGCCGGGCTGGTCGATGGTGCACCCGACGGTGCTGGTGGACGGCTTCGTGGCGGCGACCTGGTCGCGCAAGGGGCCGTTGGTGGAGATCGCCCCGTTCAGGCCGTTGCGCCCGGTGGACCGGTCGGCGGTGGAGGCCGAGGCGGAGCGCGTGGTGGGTTTCGTCGCGCCGGGGGAGACGCCGGAGGTCCGGTGGACGTGAACGGGCCCTCCGCGCTGCCGACACGGAGGGCCCATTACCGGGGGGAACGGAGTAACCGAAGGGGGTCTTCGTCCGTTAAGTACACTTTACCCGCTAATAGGCGAAGTGGGAAGTCGGGGCCACAAACCGGACAAACAGCACGTAGAGCGGGTGTGGCCGCGTACGTGCCGAACAACGGCGTGCCGCCGGGCGTAGGCTGTCGGCGTGGCGGATCTTCTGGTGTGGATCGACTGTGAGATGACCGGTCTCGACCTGGGCAAGGACAAGCTCATCGAGGTTGCGGCCCTGGTCACCGATCCGGAGCTGAACGTGTTGGGTGAGGGCGTCGATCTGGTCATCCACGCCGATGACGCGGCGCTGGACGCGATGCCCCCGGTGGTGCGCGACATGCATGCCAAATCGGGGCTCACCGACGAGGTCCGACGCTCGGCCGTCACCATGGCCGAGGCGGAGGAAGCGGTCCTGGCGTATATCCGGGAGTTCGTGCCGAACCCGCGGACCGCGCCGCTCTGCGGCAACTCGATCGCCACCGACCGCGGCTTCCTGGCCCGTGACATGCCGGCGCTCGACGCCCACCTGCACTACCGCATGATCGACGTCTCCTCGATCAAGGAGCTGTGCCGCCGGTGGTATCCCCGGGTGTATTTCGGTCAGCCCGCCAAGGGGCTCTCGCACCGGGCTCTCGCCGACATCCGGGAGAGCATCCGCGAGCTGGAGTATTACCGCCGTACCATCTTCGTCCCGCAGCCCGGCCCGGATGTGGAGGCGGCGAAAGCGGTCGCCGCCGAGCTGTAGGTAACCCGCTCGACGGGGCCCCCGGGGCAGTCGTTATGATTGGCTGGCACCACGGGGTTGGTTACCCGTGATGGCATGGTGGTCGTAGCTCAGCTGGTAGAGCACCGGGTTGTGGTCCCGGGGGTCGCGGGTTCAAGTCCCGTCGATCACCCCATGTGAAAGGCCTCGTCGCGAGACGGGGCCTTTTCGTTTTGCGCCCGGAAAGCCGGATTTCCTGTGGGCTCGCTCCCATCATCTGGAAAGCCGAAAAATTTCTCGTGTGAGCGCGCAACCTTTCGCGGCCGCCGAGCCACAGGGGTGTGGATCACTCGACGCCTTCCAGAGCCCCCTCATGCTCACCAACCGCATCGTCGTACCGCTCCCACCACCGCGTACTCCGTGAAGGCCGGCTGATCTCGGCCGCCCCGGGCTCGTCCCCACGGCCCGGGGCGGTCGGTACTCCCCGTATCCCCTGACGGTCAGGAACAGTGAGTTGTCCGACCTTGGCATCGAATACGCTTTCCGGCGGTTCTTCGACGACCATCACGCCGACCTGTCCCGGCTCGCCTACCTGGTGACCGGCGATCCACAGGCCGCCGACGACCTGGCGGCGGACGCGTTCGTGGAGGTGTGGCGGCACTGGGAACGGGTCCAGGCCGCGGACAGCCCGGTCGCGTACGCGCGCGGCATCGTGACCAACCTGGCCCGTCAATGGATCCGGAAACAGACCAGGGAACGGTCCGGGCTGCTGCGGCTGGGCCTGCTGCGCCGCGAGCGCGGCGAGAGCGACACCCCCGCGGTGCTGGACGTACGGGCGGCGCTTCAGCGGCTTCCGCAGCGGCGCCGCGAATGCGTGGTCCTGCGGTACGCGTTCGACGTGCCGGAACGGGAGGTCGCCACGATCCTCGGCATCTCGGTCGGTGCGGTGAAGAGTCACACCTCGCGGGGCGCTGCCCAGTTGAGTGAGTTCCTGCGCGGGATGCCGCTGATGATGGGAGGCCACCATGGCTGAGCACCCCCCGTCCGACCTGGGCTCGGTGCTGCGCCACGAGGCCGAGCGGCACCTGCCGGACCGGGACGTGATGCTGACCCGGATCGTCCAGCGCCGCACCGAACCGGCCGCCGGCCGGTGGGTCCCGTCGTTGCGCCCGGTCGCCGCGGCGGCGTCGGTGGTGGCGACCCTGGTGGCCGGGTTCGCCGGTATCAGGGCGGCCGGCGACCGGCCGGAGCACGACCGGGCACCGGCGGCCACCGAGGGCTCGACGTCGCCGTCCACCTCGCCGTCCCCACCGGCCCGGAGCAAGGCGCCACCCCGCGAGGACCCCGGCCACCGGGAGCCGGTGGAGAAACCACCGCCGCGGCCGGCGATCACCAGCCCGAGCATGCGGCCGGTGGACGGTTTCCTCAGCTCGGCCGCCGTCATCGACGGGCACTCGGCCGGCACGTGGGCGCAGGGCAACGTCACCCTCACCACCACCGAGACGATCACCGCACTGGACGTCGTGATCAACGTGGCGAAGACCGCGGGTGTCGAGGACGCCGGTAAGTGGACCACGATCCCGGCCGACCTGATCACCATGACGGTGACCGAGGAGAAGAGCCGGTTCGTCTACCGGTTCACGCTGCGGCAGGGCACTCTCGCCCCGGGCAGCTACGTCTTCGCGGTGCAGTACACCCATGCCGACGGCGAGCGGGATCCGGCGCACGACACCTACGGGGCACTGGCCACCGCGGGTGCGGAACGGGCCGGCGTGACGGGGGCCTTCCCGGCGACGTGAAAGAGGCGGGCCCCCGAGGTGATCGGGGGCCCGCCTCTTTCAAGCCGGGGGAGGAGCCGTCAGTTCAGGTAGCTGCCCTTCTTGTACTCTTCCCAGCTCATGTTCCAGTCGGTCCAGCCGTTGCCGTTCTTCAGCTTCTCCTCGGTCCCGGAGACGGTGATCACGTCACCCATCATGGTCCGCTGGAAGAGCCACTCGCCCAGCGCCTCGGAGACGTTGACGCAGCCGTGCGAGACGTTGCGCCGGCCCTGCACACCCTCCGACCACGGGGCGGCGTGGATGAACTGACCGCTGTACGTGATGCGCTGCGCCCAGTCGATCGGCGTCTTGTAGCCGTTGACCGGATCCTCGTCGGTGGTGTCGAAGATGGTGTGCGCCGCCTTCTCCATGACGACCATGGTGCCGCTGGAGGAGGGGGTGCTCGCCTTGCCCAGACTCACCGGGATCGTCTTGATGACCTTGCCGTCCTGCTTGACCGTCATCTTCTTGGTCTTGTTGGAGACGGTCATGATCATCTCGCGGCCGATGCTCATGTCGACGGTCAGGTTGGACCGGCCATACCACCCGTCACCGAGCTTCACGCCCTTGAGGTTGACGCTGTAGAAGACCTTCGAGTTGGCCTTCCAGTACGTCTTCGGCCGGAAGTGCACCTCGGTCGCGCTGATCCAGCGCCAGGTGCCCTCCTGCGCGGGCGTCGCGGTGACGACCATCCGCCGCTCCACCTCGGCCCGGTACTTCTCCGGGATGGACCGCCCGAACTTCATGATCAGCGGCATGCCGACGCCGACCTTCTGACCGTCGGCCAGGAAGCTGGTGACCCGCACCAGGTTCGACGGCTCCTTCATGGTGGTGAAGGTGCTCGTGACGCTGTTGGTCTTGCCCTCGGCGGTGGGCGTGCTGACGTTCACCGTGTACTTCGTGTTCCACGCCAGCCCCTCGGCCGGGCGCCAGACGTTCTCGTCCTTGTCGACGGTGCCCTTGATCTCGGCGCCCTTGGCGTTGGTCACGGTGACCTCGGTGTTCGCCGGGTCCTCGCTGTTGTATTTCACCTCGGACCAGAGCTCGACACTCTTCGCCTCGGCCGCGGGAGAGGTCACCGCGACGGTGCTCAGCGCCGGCTCGGCCGCGGGGGCCTGCGACGCGGCGGTGGTCCCTTCGGGGGTGCTGTTGCCGCCGCCCTGCCAGGAGGGTTCGTCACTGCCGCTGCACGCGGTGGTCAGCAGCAGTGTGCCCGCGAGCACCGCCGCCACCGCGAGGCGCAGACGGCTCCGGCCACGGCGGCCGGCCGGCGCGGATCGCTCTGCCGACCGAATTCCATCCATCTCCATGGTCCCCTCACGGCGTCGTTCTCCCCGGCGCCCAATAGTGCTCCTAAAACAGCGTCGCACCAATCCCGGTTTCGTGCCGTGACCGGCCTTACGCCATCGATGTACCCCGCCGGGGAGAAGAAACCACGAGCAGATTCCTAGAGGGCGCTGCCCTCCTTGAACTTCTCCCAGCTCACGTCCCACGGCGTCCAGCCGTTGCCGTAGCCCAGCTTGTCGCCGGTGCCCTTCACCACGACCGGGTCGCCGATCAGCGACTTCTCGAAGAGCCAGCGGGCGTTCGACGGGGACACGTTGACACAGCCGTGTGACACATTCGTGCGTCCCTGCGCGCCGGTCGACCACGGAGCCGAGTGGATGTACTGACCGCTCCAGGTCAGTCGCTGCGCGTACTCGATGTCGGTGCGGTAGCCGGCCGCGCCGTCGGTGTCGGTGGTGTCGAAGACGGTCGCCGCCTTCTTTTCCATCACCACCATGTGACCGCTGGACGACGGGGTGCTCTTCTTGCCCAGGCTCACCGGGATGGTCCGGACCTTCGCGCCGTTCTCCACCACGGTCATCTTCTTCGAGGCGTTGTCGACGTTCATCTCGAACTTGCGGCCGATCTTCACGGTCGCCGAGCGGTCCTGGTCGCCGTAGCGGCCGCCGCCGGTGGGCAGGCCGCCGACCGCGATCCGGACCTTCATCGTGGTGCCGGTCTGCCAGTACTCCGGCGCCCGGTAGTAGGCCTGCGTGCCGGCCTCGGTCCACGACCAGACACCCGGCTGGGCCGGCGAGGTCTCGACGAACATCCGCTTCTGCACCGCCGCCCGGTCGGCCTTCTTGATACCGGGGTTGAACTCCACCACGACCGGCATCGCCACGCCGTAGGTGTTGCCGTCGAACAGGTAGAGACCGGTCCCGGTCTCCCGGCCGGGCGCGCCCATCGTGGTGAACGACGTGGTCGCGGTGGTGCTCGTGCCGTCCGCGCCGGTGGCGACGACCTTGGCGGCGTACTTCTGGCTGGTCTTGAGGGGCTTGTCCGGCACCCACGCCGACTTGTCCTCGCGCAGCCGGCCGGCGACCGCCTTGCCCTTGGCGTCGGTGAGCGTGACCGAGGACACCTCGCCGCCGCTGACCTTGACCCCGATCTCGGCGCTGACCGGTACGTCCTTCTTGTTCGCGGCCGGCGTGACGGTCAGGGTGACCGGCCCGGCGGCGGTGGTGCTCTCGGTGACCGGAGCGGATGCCCCGGCACTGGCCCCGGCGCTGGTGGCCGTGGGCGGCTCGGCGAACGCGGGTTCGGACTCGTCGCTGCACGCGGCGGTGGAGGCGATCAGGCCGATCGCCATGATCGTCGCCAGTGAGCGGCGGAGGTCAAACATCGTCGGGCCCCGTTCTTTAGTTCTCGGCGCAGACATACTGACGCACCGGCGCAAGTGACGGGTCCCCCTTCCGGGGGTCAGCGGCCGATTTCAAGGATCTTCCCAGCCCGTGCTAACGTTTTCCTCGTTGTACGGCAGAGCGCTGCTAGCTCAACTGGCAGAGCAGCGGACTCTTAATCCGCGGGTTGTAGGTTCGAGTCCTACGCGGCGCACTCTCCCGACCAACGACCGACGGGTGTGTTAATGTTTTCCGTCGAAAGGCGCTGCTAGCTCAACTGGCAGAGCAGCGGACTCTTAATCCGCGGGTTGTAGGTTCGAGTCCTACGCGGCGCACAGCATCGCACAGCATCACAAGGCCTCACCGCTACGGTGGGGCCTTGTTGCTTGTGCGGACCTTTTCGTGGGGCGCCTCACACTCCCATGATCGTGATGCACTTCACGCTGCTCTCCGGTCGGAAACCGGGCAGTCGACAAGCCTTCCAGACGTCCGGAATCGGCCCCGCGGGGTCGTATCGTCGGCGACATGACGCGCGTCCTGTTGATCTCGGGAAGCACCCTGTCCGGCTCCCTGCACACCGCCGCCCTGCGCACCGCGGCCCGCTTCGCCCCGCAGGAGATCACCGCGACCCTCTACGAGGATCTGCGGGAGCTGCCCGCGTTCGTGCCGGGCGAGACCCCGCGCGGTGTGGTCGCCGAGCTGCGCGCCATGGTCGACGCCGCCGACGCCGTGCTGTTCAGCACCCCGGAGTACACCGGCTCGCTCCCCGGCAGCCTGAAGAACCTGCTCGACTGGCTCGTCGACGGCGGTGATCTGGGTGGCAAACCGGCCGCCTGGCTGTCCGTGGTCCGGCCCGGTGTCGACGAGGGTGCCCGGGCCGGCCTGGAGTCGGTCCTGGAGCACGGCGGCGCCCGCCTGCTGCGCGCCGCCTGCATCCGCCTGCCACTGGAGATGGCCTCGATCGACGCGACCGGCCTGATCGCCGACGACCGCCTGCACGTGGCCCTCCAGGACATGCTGGAGACGCTGGTCCGCGCGCTGTCGGAGGCCCGGCCCCGCCCGCAGCCGTCCTGGCAGGCGCACTCCAGCGTCTACCCGGTGGTGCGGCGCCCGGACGGGTCCGGTGGCTCGCCGTACGGCGGGGGCGGGTCCGGCCACCCGAGCGGGCAGAGCGCGCCCAGCTGGCTCAGCTGACCTCGCTCAGCCGGCTTTTCCCTCAGCTGACCGCACTCAGCTGACCGTCCGCGACGCGGCCCAGCAGGCGTCCGCGCCGACACAGGTGGCGAGGCCGCGTACCGCCGCACGCAGTTCGCCGAGCCGTTCCGGGCTCAGCGTCCCGGCCACGTTCTTGATCATGTGGGGGTCGGTCGTCCGGTCGAAGTACTCGACGGCGCCGTTCACGTACTCGATGTAGGTGAACGTGCCGGTGCGCAGCGCGTCGTAGGACGGCGGGATGTTCAGGCTGTTCTTCTCGTAGTCCGGGTCCTTCGGATCCGTGGCCGGGTCGTGGTGCTCGATCAGCGTGCCGTGGCGCCACTCGGCCGGCGCACTGCCGGACAGCAGCGGCGTGATGCTGCGGCCGTCGGTCTCCGACGGTGCCGGCAGACCGGCCCAGTCGGCGAAGGTGGGCCGCAGGTCGACGTTCGCCACCACCTGCGCGGCGCTGCGCCCGGGTTCGATCCCCGGCCCGGCCACCACCAGCGGCACGTTGACGTCGGTGTCGAAGGCGGTCTGCTTGCCGGACGGCAGGGTGTACTCACCCATGTGGTAGCCGTTGTCGGAGGTGAACATCACCACGGTCCGGTCGGCCACTCCCGCCTGGGCCAGGGTGGTGCGCAGTTGGCCGATCATCCGGTCGATCGCCTGCACGGACTGGGCCCGCAACCGGAACTCCTGGTCCAGTCGCAGTTTCTGCGCCGTGGTCAGCTTCGGCTTGCCGGCCAGCCACACCGTTCCGGCCGGCGCCCGGTCCCACGCCGGGGTACGGGGCGCCCGCAGCCCCGGGAAGAGGTTCGCGTCCCGTGGTGCCGGGGTGTACGGGTGGTGCGGCGTGTACGTGGACACCTCGACCAGGAACGGCTGACCGGTCGCCGCCGTGGTGCTGATGAAGTTCGACGCCTTGGCCGCGAGCACGTCGGTGAGGTAGTCCTGCGGCTTCGACCCGTACGAGACGATCCGGCCGTTCTCGTTGAGCTTGTAGTCGAAGTTGGGGTAGGCGTTGCCGCCGGCGAACCACTGGTCCCAGCCCGGCGGCACGTACGGCCGGGTGCCGCCCATCCGGAGCCCCGGCTGGTACTCGTTGAGGTACTTGCCGAGGAACGCGGTGCGGTAGCCGGCGCCCTGGAGGTCGGTGGCGAAGGTGGAACGCTCCTGGCCGCGGCTGTGGAACAGCAGGAAGCCGCCGTCCGAGCCGTGGTTCTTCACGATCCCGGTGTTGTGCGGGAACTGGCCCTTGAGCAGCGAGGCACGCGACGGGCAGCAGAGCGAGTCGGTGACCGTGTAGTTGGTGAACGTGGTGCCGTCCTGCTGGAGCTTGCGCACGTTGGGCATGTACTGCACGAGATTCATCGACAGGTCGTCGACGAGCACCAGCACGATGTTCGGCCGCGCGGCCGGGGCCGGCTGGACGGCGACGGCTGACGCCGACGTGGCGGGGCGGGCCGCGGCGGGCGAGCCGGGCGGTGTGGGATCCGCGCTGCATCCGGCCAGGACCAGCGACATCGCGACGAGGGCGGGGTACCCGAGGGTGCGGAGGCTCATGGTGGCGCGGCTACTCCATCGGTTCCATCAGTGAAAGGTCTTCAGGAGATTAGTCGGCCGGAGCGCCCACCGGTTTCGTCAGGAGGCTTACCTCTCGCACAGATGATCATTAAGAAAGTCTGAACGGACCCCGATCGGCGGCCGGTCCGGCGGATAGTGGACGCCTTCCCTGGAGGTGATCCATGCCAGTGGCCGACACCGCGCAGCCCCGGGCGTACGTCGTGATCGTCGTGGCCTCGGTGGAGCCGCGACCGCGACGCCCCCGCCGCCCGACCACCCGCCGTCCGCACCTGCCGATCCGTCCGCCCCGGTCACCACGGGCGCCGCGCCGCCGCCCGGTTTGAACCCGGACGGGCCACCGGGATCGGTATCGACGGGTATCGTCGGAACCCGGTTCCCGGCGGCCCGGAGGGCGCGATGACGCAGGATCTCCAGCTCGATTTCACCGACCCGGCGTTCCAGAACAACCCCCATCCGGTGTATGCGCAGATGCGCCGCACCGGCCCGGTCCGCCGGGTGAAACTGCCCAGCGGGCTGAACGCCTGGCTGATCACCCGTTACGACGACGCCCGGCGCGCGCTGTCCGACCCGCGGCTGTCCAAGTCGATGCTCGCGGTGGGGTCGGCCGGCGCCGGGCAATCCAACCTGACCACCCCGATCTCCCGGCACATGCTCGCCGTGGATCCGCCCGACCACACCCGCCTGCGCCGGCTCGTCTCGGCGGCGTTCACGGCCCGCCGCATCGAGGGCATGCGGCCGCGGATCGAGGAGATCACCACCGGACTGCTGGACGCGCTCGACGGCGAGCGGTCGGCCGACCTGATCGACGCCTTCGCGTTCCCGCTGCCCATCCAGGTGATCTGCGAGCTGCTCGGCGTCCCGGCCGAGGACCAGAACGCCTTCCGCGAGTGGTCCAACGTGATCGTCTCCGGCGCGCTAGCCGGCGACCGGCTGGCCCCGGCGATCACCGCGATGATCGAGTACATCTCCACGCTGCTCGCCGAGCGCCGCGAGCACGGCGGCGACGATCTGCTCACCGGCCTCATCCAGGTGCGCGAGGAGGGCGACCGGCTGTCCGCCGAGGAGCTGTCCTCGATGGTCTTCCTGCTGCTCATCGCCGGGCACGAGACCACCGTGAACCTGATCGGCAACGGCGTGTGGCTGCTGCTGCGCGACCGGGACCGCTGGGAGCGGCTGCGCGCCGACCGCACTCTGCTGCCCGCCGCGATCGAGGAGTTCCTGCGGTTCGAGGGGCCGGTCGAGACCTCCACGTTCCGGGTCGCCACCGAGCCTGTGGAGATCGGCGGTGTCACCATCGCGGCCGGTGACCCGGTGGTGGTGGTCCTGCTCTCGGCCAACCGTGACGGCGACCGCTTCCCGGACGCCGACGAGCTGCGCCTGGACCGCCCCAACAACGCCCACCTGGCCTTCGGGCACGGCATCCACTACTGCCTCGGCGCGCCGCTGGCCCGGCTGGAGGCGCAGGTCGCGTTCACCGCCCTGCTGGACCGCTTCCCCGACCTGCGGCTCGCCACCGACCCGGACGAGCTGCCCTGGCGTCCTGGCACCCTGCTGCGCGGCCTGCACCACCTGCCCGTACTCCTGTAGTTCCGGTGCCCGCACCGCCGTCTCCCGGCCCCCGGGAGACGGCGGCGCGATCCGGCTCTCCCGAGGCGACACCAAGGGCGCCCTCCGCAAGATCGAGGAGTTCCGTAGGAAGCTGCGGGACCTGCGTAAGGACGACGAGCTCAGCGGTGACGCGTCCAGCCTGCTCAGCCCGGGCGCCGAACAGATCACGGCGGCGCTGCGGGGCTGACCCGCGTCCAGGGATCACCTGTCCGGGGATGTGTTCGGCCTTCATCCGGTCGCCGCGGCGAGCCAAGCTTGATCCGTCAGGCCGAGCCGGAAGGAGCAGGGACATGGACCGGGCACAGCTCGCGGACTTCCTCCGCACCCGCCGGGAGTCGCTCCAGCCGGAGGACGTGGGCCTGGCGCGTGGCCCCCGGCGCCGCGCCGGCGGCCTGCGCCGCGAGGAGGTGGCCGCCCTCGCCGGGATGTCCGTCGACTACTACGGGCGGATCGAGCAGCAACGCGGCCCGGGGCCGTCGGAGCAGATGCTCGCCGCCCTGGCCCGGGCGCTGCACCTGAGTCTGGCCGAGCGGGACCACCTGTTCCGGCTCGGCGGGCATCCGGCACCGCAGCGGGTGTCCCGCGACGACCACATCGCCCCCGGGATGATGCGGATCATCGACCGGCTCGGCGACACCCCGGCCATGGTCATCTCCCGGTACGGCGAGACGCTGCTCCAGACCGCACCGGCCGTCGCCCTGGTCGGCGGCGAGACCCGGTTCACCGGACTGGCCCGCAGCTGCTGGTACCGCTGGTTCACCGACCCGGCCGCCCGGCGGCTCTACCCGGACGAGCACCACGAGCGGCAGAGCCGGATCTTCGCGGCGCAGCTGCGGGACGCCTACGCGGCGGTGCCGGAGAGCCGGGCCGGTCAGATCGTGGCCGCGCTGCTGGCGGCGAGTCCGGAGTTCACCGTGATCTGGGCCGAGCACGAGATCGGTCTGGCGCACACCGAACAGAAGACGCTGCTGCACCCGCAACTCGGCCCGCTCGACCTGTGGTGCCAGACCCTGCACGATCCGGGCCAGCTCCAGACGCTGCTGGTCTTCACCGCGGCGCCCGGCTCACCGAGCTACGAGAAGCTCCAGCTGCTCGCCGCCGTCGGCGCCTGACAAACCCCTTTTCCCGATCGAAAAGTACGAAGGAAGGCTTCGCCATGCCCAGAATCGCTCTGATCACCGGTGGCAACCGTGGACTCGGCCGGGCCACCGCCCTGACCCTGATCGAGGCCGGCATCGAGGTGATCTACACGCACCGCGGGGACCCCGGGGAGAAGATCGACGCGGTCGCGCTCCCGCTCACCGTCGGCGACCTGGGGTCGTACGCCGCTTTCGAGATCGAGCTGCGGCGGGTGCTCGCCGACCGGTACGACCGCACCGACTTCGACTTCCTGATCAACAACGCCGGTGTCGGCCACGCCGGTTCGATCGCCCAGACCCCGGTCGAGGTCTTCGACGAACTGCTCGACGTGCACTTCCGTGGCGTCTTCTTCCTGACCCAGCGACTGCTGCCGCTGATCGCCGACGGTGGGCGGATCGTCAACCTCTCCACCGGGCTGGCCCGGTTCACCGGCGACGGCGTGTATGCCGCCTACGCCTCGGTGAAGGGCGCCGTCGAGGTGTTCACGCGCTACCTGGCCAAGGAGGCCGGCCCGCGCCGTATCACCGCGAACGTGGTGGCGCCGGGACCGGTCGCCACCGACTTCGGCGGGGGAGCGCTGCGCGACGACGAGCAGGTCCGTGCCCACATCGGAGCGTTGACCGCGCTCGGCCGGGTCGGCGAGCCGGCCGAGATCGCCGGGGTGATCGCGGCCCTGCTCGGTCCGGGCGCAGGCTGGGTCACCGGCCAGCGGATCGAGGCCTCCGGCGGCATGCTGCTCTGACGCCGCCGGCCGGCCCGGGGGTCAGCTCACCCCGAGGTCGGCCATCCGGCGGATCTCGATGTCCTGCTCGATGGCGGTCTCCTTGGCCATCTTCGACAGCCGCTCCTCGGAGCCGCTCCGGAACAGGACGTTCACCATCTCGAGGGCACCCCGGTGATGGGTGGTCATCATCGCGACGAACCGGCGGTCGAAGTCGGCGCCGCGGGCCGCGGTCAGCTCGGCCAGGGCGGCGGTGGACTGCATGCCCGGCATGGTGGCGTGATCGTGGGCGGGGTCCGACTCGGGCTGCCCGCGGTCGCTCAGCCAGGTGCGGAGGATAGCGATCTCCGGCCCCTGGGCGGCGGTGATCCGGCTCGCGATGTTCTTCACGCCCTGATCCGCTGCCCGGTCGGGTACAAGATCTGCCATCTGGAGAGCCTGCGCGTGGTGGGCGATCATCATTTGGGCGTACGTGACGTCGGCCTTGTTGTACGGGGAGGCGTCGGGTGCCTGCACATGGTCGGAGTCGGTGACGGACGCCGACTCGCCGGGCCTGCCGGGCACCAGGACGCGCACCGGCGAGGAGGACACGGACGGCGCGGCCGCCGGCTTGGGATCATCGGTGGAGAACCGGGCGAAAAGGGCGAGTCCGACCGCGCCGAGAAGGACCAGGGTTGCGGCGGTCAGAGCCCATGCGCGGCGGTGTTGCATGTATTTCCTTTCCGGCAAGCGTCCCCATGAGAGGGTCACGACGACTATCGTAGCGATCGACATCGCTATCACCGGGGGTACTTGGCGACACGACTCGCCGTGCTTTTCCGGTGCCAGCCAGCCGGAAGCAGTGCGGAAGGATCTTCATGAGGCATCCTGCCCCACGAGGGCGGTTCAAGCGCCTGGCGAGTATCGGGGCGGCAGCGGTTCTGACCAGCTTTCTGGTCACCGCGCCTGCCCAGGCCGACCCGGCCACGATCCCGGGTGTGGACGAGATCGTCAGCAGCCCCAACATCAAGTTGATCGCCAACGAGCCCAAGACGGGCCCGTTCGCCCCGGAGAACGCCCTCAACAGCGACCTGGCCTTCCAGGGCAAATATGCGTTCGCCGGTAACTACAACGGCTTCACCGTCTGGGACATCAGCAACCCGAAGGACCCGGTCCAGGCCGTCCAGGTCCTCTGCACGGGCGCCCAGAACGACGTCTCCGTCTACGGGAACCTGCTGTTCCTCGGCACCGACTCGATCCGCAGTGACGACTCCTGCAACAGCGTCGGTGTGCCGAGCAGCGCGCCCGCCGAGACCCCGCGCTGGGAGGGTGTCAAGATCTTCGACATCAGCGACCCGCGCAACCCGAAATACGTCAAGGCGGTCAAGACCGACTGCGGTTCGCACACCCTGACGCTGGTTCCCGGCAAGGGCCGCGACCGCTCGGTGTACGCGTACGTGTCGTCGTACAACCTGGACGTCGTCGACCTGCCGAACTGCGCGCAGCCGCACGACAAGATCTCGATCGTCAAGGTTCCGCTGAAGAAGCCCGCCGAGGCGGCCCTGGTGTCGGCGCCGGTGCTCTTCCCGGACGGCGGCTTCCCCGGTGACGCGGACTCCCGCACCACCTCCGGATGCCACGACATCACGGCGTACCCGGAGAAGAACATCGCGGCCGGCGCCTGCATGGGTGACGGCGTGCTGCTGGACATCTCGAAGCCGGCCGCGCCGAAGGTCATCACGACCGTCCGCGACGCCGAGAACTTCGCGTTCTGGCACTCGGCGACGTTCAACAACGACGCCACCAAGGTGGTCTTCACCGACGAGCTCGGTGGTGGCGGCGGCGCCGAGTGTCTGCCGACGATCGGCAAGAACAAGGGCGCGGACGCGATCTACGACATCACCGGCAAGGGCAGCAAGCGCAAGCTCGAGTTCCGCAGCTACTTCAAGATCCCGCGGGACAACGCGCCGACCGAGAACTGTGTGGCCCACAACGGCTCGCTGATCCCGGTCAAGGGCCGCGACATCATGGTCCAGGCGTGGTACCAGGGCGGCATCTCGATCTGGGACTTCACCAACTCGCGCAAGCCGGTGGAGATCGCCTACTGGGAGCGTGGCCCGCTGAGCACGGAACGCCTGATCACCGGCGGCTCCTGGTCGGCGTACTGGTACAACGGCTACATCTACTCCAACGACATCCAGAAGGGCTTCGACGTTCTGGAGGTCAGCGACCGCCGTATCGACAAGGCGGAGCGGGAGAAGACGTGGCAGTTCAACCCGCAGACCCAGACCGACTACCGCAGGTACTGGTGATCTGAGGATCGGCTGACGAGCCGGTGTGACCTTTCGGGGTCACACCGGCTTCGTCGTGAGATGCCGTCGTTCGCGCTTGCGCTCGTACATGGCGGCGTCGGCCGCGCGCAGCAGACTGTCGCCGTCCCCGGGTTCGCCGGCCGAGACGCCGACGCTGGCGCCGACGGACAGCAGCATGCCACCGATCGGCATCGGCTCGGCGAGCACCGCGGTGATCCGCTCGGCCAGCCGGCCGGCGGCGGTGGCGCCGGTGCCGGGCAGCAGGACCGCGAACTCGTCACCGCCGAGCCGGGCGGCCAGTTCCCCGGCGCCCAGCAGTCCGGTCAGCCGCTGCGCGACCTCCTTCAGCACCTGGTCGCCGGTGTGGTGCCCGTGCCGGTCGTTGATCTCCTTGAAGCCGTCCAGGTCGATCAGCAGCATGCTGACCCGTTGCGTCGCGGCGTCCAGCCGGCGGTGCAGCAGCACCCGGTTGGCCAGCCCGGTCAGGGCGTCGTGGGTGGCCTGCCGTTGCAGCTCGTCGTGCAGGGCGCGGGCCTCGGTGGCGTCCCGGGCGTTGAGCACCACACCGCCGACGTTCGGGTTGCTTCCGAGGTCGGTGGTGACCACGTCGAGCCACCGGTACGAGCCGTCGGCATGCTGCCAGCGCACCTGGGTGCTGATCCCGGCGCCCGGGTGGGCCGCCAGCCGCTTCTCGAGGTCCGCCACGGTCGCCATGTCCGCCGGGTGGGTACGGTCGTGCAACGAGGTGCCCACCAGCTCACTGTCCGGCACCCCGAGCACCCGCAGGGCGGCCGGGCTGGCGTACTGGACGGTCGCGTCGTAATCGACGACGAGTGTCAGATCCGAGGTGTTCTGCACCAGGGCCCGGAAACGCTCGGCCTGCCCGTCGATCTCGGTGAGCAGCCGTTCGTTGTCGCGCAGCGCGGCCACCTGCCGGCCCAGCACCAGCGCGGTGATCACCACGGCGCCGATCGCGACACCCCACACCCGCAGGTCGACCTCGTCCTCCCGGAGCGAGACGACCAGCAGGATCTGGGTGGCGATCACGGCGAGGTAGGGCAGCCGGCTCGAGCGGCCGCCCATCCCGGTGGGCTGGTCCACGGCCAGCCGCCACACCTGTAGCTGCTGGAGCCGGAAGGCCGCCGAGGCCAGCACACACGGCAGCAGCTGGATGACGATGGTGCCACCGGGTCCGGGGTCGCCGACCAGCCCGAGTGCCACCGGCGCGGCGAAGGCGGTGCCGGAGACACCGACGGCGGCCGCGATCCCGGCTGAGCGGGTGAACGGGGCGGTTCCGCTGAGGATCAGTTTGAGCAGCCCGAACGTGATCAACAGCATCACCACGGCGGTGGCCGCGGCGCCCCAGCGGTCGGCTGCCTGCCGTCCGCTCAGGTCGGTGGCCAGCACGAAGTACCAGAGGAAGACCGCCACGCCGGTGAGGACCGTGGTCGCATCGAACCAGAGGCGCAACCGCTGCCGTCCGGCGCCACCGAGCGGGTGCCGCAGCATGGCGATGACGACGATCGTCATGCCGGTCACGATCAGGGCCGTCTGTATCGGGCTGACCGCGGTCCGCCCGGGATCCAGCAGGAGCAGGACGGTCTGGTAGCCGTCCCCCACCACACAGCCGGCGCAGGCGATCACGGCCGCCCTCCAGAACCGCCGGCCCACCGCCGACATGGCCGGGTGGGTGGCGGTGCGGAAGGTGAAGTAGGTGTTGGCCATGTCGATGCCGGTCTGGAGTCCCCAGGAGGCGGTCCGCTGGTCGCCGTGGCGCAGGAACCAGGGGACCAGGAGGATCCCGACGGCCACGAGACCCAGCAGGACCGGGTCGGTGACCACGGATCGCTTCGGCATGGCGGCTCCTGTCGGCGACAGCTCCGGATGGCTTCCGGGTCGGTACTGCCCATCGGCCGTCGCCGGGTGGAGGTGAGTGATCCGTTCCGGTCAGGGGGAGCCTGTGGGTGTGCAACCGATCACCGGCCGTCACCTGACCGGCCCTGACCTGCGGCGCGGCTGATCGGACAATCCACCACAATACGGTACGTTAGTGGACATGACGACGGGTCGGGGCAGTGCACTGCTGCGGTCGTTGCCCGTCCTTGTCGCCCTGGTTCTGACGTTGTTCGCGCCGGTGCCCGGCACTGTTGCGGCGTCCTCCGGCCCCGTGATCGCCTCTTGCGCGCGGACCGAGCCGGTGGCCCGTACCGCCGAGGCCGCATCGGCCGCCGTCGAACCGGACGCCGATCCGCCTGCCGCGACCTCTCCGGCCGCGGACCGCGCTCCCGCGCTGATCTCGCAGGACACCGCCCGCGCCGCGGTCTCCCGCGCACCTCCGCCCGCCGCCTGAGACCCCGCGGACGCCCGTCCGGGCGCCCGGGGCGACGCCTGCGCTGTGCGAACTCCCCCACGAGCGGACGGAACCCGCCATGAACATCCTTGCCGAGATGCTGCTGACCGAGCCCGCCCCGATGGCCATCTGGGCGGCACTGATGCTGCTCACCCTGCCCGCGCTGGTCGTCCTGGCCAATCCCGACGGCGTGCGCAACCCGGGCACCGCTCTGCTGGAGGCCGCGGACTTCGTGCGGCGGACCCGGCAGCGACGGGCCGAGCGGCGGGCTGCGGAGGCGGCCGAGGCGCAGGCCGCGGTGCGCTACGCGCTGGAGGTGCGGGTCGCGGCCGCGCAGGCGGCCGAGGCGGTCGACCGGTGGCAGGCGCACTGGCGGGCGGCCGCCGATCGGGTGGACGCCACGTGGGCGGCGTTCCGGGCGGCCGACGCGCGCCGGGTGCGCAGCCGGGCGGCGGCGTCCTTCGGCACGCCGTGGACACCCCGGGACCCCGCGGAGTACGCCGCCCGTGAGCGGTTCCTGCACGACGCGGTGCGCGCCGCCGTGTCCCGCGCCGAGCTGCCGGGGTCGGCGTCGGCGGACGTCCTGGCCGGCCGTGCCGGGTGGGACCCGCGACTGCACCCGGCCGAGCAGGAGGTCGTCCTGCACCGGGCGTGTGCGGACTATCTGCGGCGGGTGCACCGGGCCGCGGTCACCGCCGAGCGGGCCGCCTGGCACGACATGGAGCTGGCCCGCAGTGGCCGGGACAGTCTGCGACGGGAGGCGGAGCTCGCCGAGGCGCGGGTGGCGACCTGGCCGATCTTCATCATGGCTGCGGGTGACTCACCGCTCACTGTCGGAAACCGTGCTCACCGGCTGTCCCCGATCCACTCCGGAAATGGATGACGGAGACTATTTCACGTTTCTGGAATGCGTGATCGCCCGATCGCTGGACGCGACCGGGCGATGCCTTCCGGGTGCACATCGTGAAAGTCCGGGCTCAGCTCGGGGCTTCCATCGCTGCGCACCTATCGGTAGGCTTTCACGAAACGATGTCGAATTCGCCGTCCTTGGCCGAGTCCACGAAGGCGGTCCACTCCGCCGACGTGAACATGAGGGCCGGTCCCATCCGGTCCTTGCTGTCACGGACGGCAATTCTCTCGTCGAGGAATGCGACCTCGACGCAGTTGCTGCCGCCGGTTCCGTTACTACGGCTGCCCTTCTTCCAGACAGCTCCGTTGATTTGGTGCGCGAGCAACTCAAGCACCTCCCTTCGATGTGAGATTTCTTCGGGAGTGCTAAGCGACGAGCAGACTCTCGATCATCTTGATAGTCGTGCGATGGTCGAGCGCCATGGCGCTCAATCGCTCGAACTCCTGCCGATACCAGTCAACCATGTCTGGTTGTTCCTCGTACAAGTCTCCCGCAAGACCTTCCATATAAACAACATCCAAATGGGTGGTCTCTCGGAACTCCAAAAGCGCCGCCGGCCCGCTCAGGAAGGGGTGGGCACCAGCGGTGAAGGGCAGTATCTGCAGGAAAACATTTGGCAATTTAGCTATCTCGATTAAATGGCGAAGTTGATCGGCCATGACCTCTCGATCGCCGATCACCCGGTGCAGCGCACCCTCGTCCATGAACGCCGACAATTCCAGCGGGCGATCGCTGGTAAGCCGCCCCTGACGGGTTTGGCGCAACGCGATCCGCCGGTCGATGTGCTCCTCGGGGTCGGTGGGCCGACCGCTTCTCATCAGTGACCGCATGTAATCGGGCGTCTGAAGAAGGCCGGGAATCAGCACCGGCTCCCAGGTGCGCATCGCCGACGCGGCGGCCTCCAGGCCCACGAAGTTGCCCGGGCGCATGATGTCGCGGTAGTCGGTCCACCAGGTGCGCTCGCGGGACTGACGGGCCAGCTCGACCAGCGCCTCGCGCATCGTCTGATCCCGCACGTTGTAGAGGGTGAGCAGGTCACGGACATCCCGCGGGGTGACCGCGACCCGCGCGGTCTCGATGCGGGTCACCTTGGCGGAGTGCCACTCGAAGTGCCGGGACACGTCCTGTTGTGTGAGGCCGGCGGCTTCCCGGCATCGTTTGAGCTCCGCCCCGAGTCGGCGGCGGCGCAGCGTCGGACCCTCTATATCGGACACCTGGACTCCCTACGGTCCTGATGAAGTCGATATTACGACCGCTACCTCGTGATCCCGGAACCCCATTCAAGATCGCGATTACCGAGAGATCAAAATACCGCGAGGACTGAATAAGAAGTCTAGTCCTTCTTGTATTGACCTTGGTGTTGGGTACATGATGCTGCGGACATCGAGTTCTGTCTTGTTTCCTACATTCCTAGGTAAAAGATCATTGGAACTTGCGTCTAAGGGGCGTGGACGGAGTGTTGGCTGACCAGTATTACCTGATCGCACACGAGGACCGGACCGGGCGGTCACGTCTGCATCCTCGTGCGACCGGCCTGGGGCTGGCTGCCGCATTACTCGCGGAGTTGGTCCTCGAAGGCCGCATCGCCGTCAACGACGGCGACCTGCACATCCTGGACCGGCGCCCACCTCGTGACGCTCTCAACCACGACATCCTCGACCTCCTCAACGCCCAGCCACAGCACCGCGACATCCGTACCTGGCTCGCCTTTCTCGCGCAGGACTCGGCACTGCGGGTCGCGGAGCGGCTGATGCGGGTCGGCGCCGTCGAGCTGGTCACCCGGCGCCGGATGCTCGGCACCACCCAGACCCTCTACATGCCCAACACCGCCCGGCAGCGCAACGCCGCCGCGTGGGCCTCCACCCGGGTGGCGAACATGCTGGTCCGCGGGATGGAGCTGAACGTCACCGACCGGATGCTCGTCGGGCTCGTCGTCTCCACCGGGCTGACGCGGCACGTGATGTACGGCTTCGAGAACTACCCGCACATCTACCACGCACTGCCCAGCATGATCGCCTCGTTGCCCGGTGATCTCCGGGAACTGGTCGAGTGCACCGAGGCCCTCGTCGGGTCCGCACTGGCGGTCGGTCGGCGGTGAGCCCGGGACGGCATCAACGACGACGGGACAACGTCGACCGCTGGGCCGGCACGATGCTGAACGAGCTGAACCGGGAGGCGGCCGCCAAGCGTGGCGGCCCCGGTTCGGACATCATCAGCGCGGCCCTGGCCAACAACCGGCTCGGCGTCTCGTCGGTGGTCTTCTTCGGCGTCGCCGGAGCCGCCCCGCTCACGGTGATCATCGGAGCCATCACGACGGTCTACGCGGTGGTCGGCAACACCGCGCTGCCACTGGTGTACATCGTCGTCGCGGCCATCCTGTCGATCTTCACGGTCGGTTTCGTGGCGATGAGCCGGCACATCGTCAACTCGGGGGCGTTCTACTCGTACATCAGTCATGGTCTCGGCCGGGAGCTCGGCGTCGCGGCGGCCTTCGTGGCCCTGCCGGCGTACGCGATGATGCAGATCGGTCTCTTCGGTCTGTTCGGCGTGGTCGCGGCCGGCATCCTCGGCTCGCTCGGGCTGGCCGTTCCCTGGGTGGCCTGCGCCCTGGTCGCCTGGGGACTGATCGCGGTGCTCGGCATGCTCTGGGTCGACCTGAGCGGCAAGGTCCTCGGCGTCCTGCTGATCGCCGAGATCGCCGTGGTCCTGGTCTACGACCTGGTGATGGTGGCCAACCCGCGCGACGGCGAGGTCAGCGTCGCCATGCTCAACCCGGCGCAGCTGCTGACACCCGAGGTCGTCGCGATGATGGTGCTCGCGATCGGCGGGTTCACCGGGTTCGAGGCCACGGTGGTGCTCTCCGAGGAGGCCAAGGACCCGAAACGGACCATCTCCCGGGCGACCCACCTCGCGGTGCTGCTCGCCGGCCTGATGTGCGCGGTGTCCGCGTGGGCGATGTCGGTCGGCGCCGGTCCCGGCCGGATCGTGGCCGACGCCCAGCGGGAGGAGACGAACCTGGTCTTCAGCCTGGTCAGTCCACACGTACCCGACGTCATGATCACCATCGGCTATCTGCTCTTCATGACCAGTATCTTCGCGGCGCTGCTGGCCTTCCACGCGGCGGTCTCCCGCTACCAGTTCGCCCTCGGCCGCGAGCGGATGCTGCCGAGCCGGTGGGGTTACACCCACCCGCGGACCGGTGCGCCGGTGGTCGGCTCGATCACCCAGAGCGTGCTGTCCCTGATCGCGATCCTGGCCTACTGGTTCACCGGGGCCGACCCGCTGGTGCAGCTCTTCGGCTACCTCACCGTCGTCGGCGGCCTGGGCGTGCTGATCCTGATGTGGGGCACCTCGGCAGCGGTGATCGCCTTCTTCGTGCAACACCCGAGACTGGAGAACGTGTGGCGGGGCCGGGTCACGCCGGTCATCGCGTTCTTCCTGCTCAGCATCATTCTGTTCGCCACCGTGGTGGGGCTCGGCGACGTCCTGGGACTGGCCGAAAACTCCATCTTCAACTGGGCCTTCGCGGCCGGTTACGCGGTCCTGGCGGTGCTCGGCGCCGGCTGGGCGGCGATCGTCCGATACACCAAGCCGGATGTGTACGCGGTGATCGGCCGCGGTGTGGAACGGCGGACCGTCTTCGAGTTCCCGGAGCCACCCCGGCCGCACTCGCACTCGACGGCCTTCCAGGACCACTATTCGACGACCAGCTCAGGTAGGGACTCCCGATGACGTACGCCATCCAGGAACTCGTGATCCGCCATGTGTCGCCGTTCGACACCGAGGAGATCACCGACCTCGTGGCCGAAGCGATGTGGGACGGCCCGGTCGCCCGCTGGCTGCATCCGGACGCCGCCGCGCGCCGGCGTCTGTCACCCGGCTACTTCGAGATCTTCGTCGAGTACGCGCTCCAGTACGGCGAGGTCTACAGCACCGCCGACGCCGACGACGGCCGGATGTGCGGGGTCGCCCTCTGGTTCCCGCTCACCGCGATGATCCCGCCGCCGATGGACTACGAGCGCCGGGTCAAGGAGGCGTCCGACACGGCCTTTCATCGCGTGCAGCAGCTGGACGCGGCCCTGGAGGCGGAACACCCCCTGGAGCCGCATCACTACCTGGCCTTCCTCGCGGTCCGGCCGGGCCGCCAGAACGAGGGCATCGGCAGCGCGCTGCTCGGCCGCCACCACGCCCGCCTGGACCGGGCCGGGATTCCCGCCTATCTGGAGGCCAACGACCCGCGTAACCGCGATCTGTACCTCCGGCACGGATACCAGGTCCGGTCCGTGATCGACCTTCCCGACGGGCCACCGCTCTGGGCCATGTGGAGGGCGCCTATGCGCCTCAGCTGAAGGCCTACGCGGCGGCCGGGAACTCGTAGATCCAGAACGACTGCTGGTCCAGGCACTCGGCGCGCATCGCGCCACCGGACAGCCGGCGCAGCATCAGCCGGACCACCCGGCCGAAATTGCGTTCGTCGTCGTTGTACCGGCAGTAGTCGATCCCGATCATCCCGTTCCTGGCGGCGGCGGTCTGCTGCATGGCCGTCACCAGTTCGGAGAAGGCCCGGGTGTCACGGGCCTCGGTGCCGACCGCGGCGAACCCGACGTACCAGATGCGCTTCTCGGCGTACATCTCCGGCCATCGGCGCTCGAAGTATTCCGGCGCGATCAGCGGGACCGCGTAGAGGTCGTTGGTGAACGTGGACAGACCACAGAGCTTGCCGTCGTCGTTGAGGCAGAGGTACTTGTCGACTCTCGGGTCGCGCATGACCTCTTCGAACTCTGACCGATACATCAGGTGACGTTGCACGGCGAGGGAGCGGAGGTCGCGGAACGCGCCTTCATAGAGTTCCCAGGCTGCCTTGTGCATCTCATCGTCGGTGATCTGGTCGATGATCTTGACAAGCATGGCTGCTCCCCGCTTCATCGTACTCAAGGCGATCGATGATGTTGGGATTTAGAGTACGAAGGGTTTTGGCGTCGCGACAATATGTAGTCGCGGAAATTGTGTGCCAATCCTGATTGGAGGTACGCCGTTCGAAACAGCCAGTATGCAACTTGCATAGTTGCAGGTAGACGGCCACATCCCACCCGTTCGAACCCTTGTCGCAGTTCTGCGCCGGACGCAGGTTAATCGGTTCACTCGAAGCGCATGATTCGGTGAGTCAGCCTTTTAGTGGAATGCACCGAGTACTAGCCTCCGTGCATGGAACGTCGTGTGTTCGCCTTTTTGCCGAATGGTCGGCGCGCGACGAGGGATCACCCTTCGACGACGCAGCGGGTGATCGGTGCGGGCCGCACGGGCCGGGCCGTCCGGGCGAAGAGAGCGTCCCCCCTCTTGCCGGGGCGGCCCGTTCATCGATTGACATAGTTTGACGTCCATACATAGTCTGCCCAGATCAGAGCGGGAGCGCTCCCAGCTTGCTCCCTCCCCGCGTGTCCTCCTAGGAGCGTCATGTCGCGACTGCTCGGCAGATTGCTCGTCCTCGTCCTGCTCGCCACCGGCCTGTCCGCGGCCGCCCCGGCAGGCGCGCGAGAGCCCGTTCGCACCCCCGCCCAGGCCGTCGCCGCCATGCAGCCCGGCTGGAACCTCGGCAACACCTTCGACGCCACCGGCGCCGACGAGACGTCCTGGGGCAACCCGCGGGTCACCCGCGAACTGCTCGCCGGCATCCGGGACCAGGGCTTCAACAGCATCCGCATCCCGGTCACCTGGGGACAGCACCAGGCGGCCGACCACACCATCGACCCCGCCTACCTGGCGCGGGTCCAGGAGGTCGTCGGCTGGGCGCTGGACGAGGGCTTCTACGTGATGATCAATATTCATCACGACTCGTGGCAGTGGATCGCGACCATGCCCACCGACCACGACAACGTGCTCGCCCGCTACAACGCCATCTGGACCCAGGTCGCCGCCGCCTTCCGGGACGCGTCGCCCCGCCTGGTCCTGGAGAGCGTCAACGAACCCCAGTTCTCCGGAAGCAGCGGCGACGCCCAGAACTACGCCCTGCTCGCCGAGCTGAACACGTCGTTCCACCGCATCGTGCGCGCCAGCGGCGGCGGCAACACCACCCGCCTGCTCGTCCTGCCCACCCTGCACACCAACGCCGACCAGGGCCGCCTCGACGCCCTCACCGCCGAGTTCACCGCACTCGACGACCCCCACCTGATCGCGACCGTGCACTACTACGGCTACTGGCCGTTCAGCGTCAACGTGGCCGGCGGCTACCGGTTCGACGCGACCGCCCAGGCCGAACTGCTCGGCACTTTCCAGCGCCTGCGCGACTCGCTGATCAGCAAGGGCATCCCGGTCATCCTCGGCGAATACGGCCTGCTCGGCTTCGACCGGCACACCGGGACCATCGAACAGGGCGAGAAGCTCAAGTTCTTCGAACTCTTCGGCCACCAGGCCCGCACGAGCCGGGTCACCACGATGCTCTGGGACAACGGCCAGCACTTCGACCGTACCGCCGGGATCTGGCGCGACACCGAACTGTTCGGGCAGATCGCGTCCAGCTGGCGCACCCGCTCCGGCACCGCGGCGAGCGACCTGCTGTTCGTCCGGCGCGGCGCCCCGGTCACCGCACGGACCATCACCCTCAACCCCAACGGCACCGGCTTCACCCACGTCCGGCTCGGCGCGACGACCCTGCGCCGCGGTCCCGACTACCAGGTGTCCGGCGATCAACTCACCCTCAGCGCGGGGTTGCTGTCCCGACTGACCAAGGCCGAGGGGTACGGGGTGAAGGCCTCCCTGTCCCTGCGGTTCTCCCGGGGCGTCCCGTGGCGGCTGGACATCGTCGCCTACGACAGTCCGGTCGTGTCCGCCGCCACCGGGACGACCGCGGCGTACGCCGTACCCACCGTCTTCAACGGTGACCGGCTCGCCACCATGACCGCCACCTACGCCGACGGCGGCAACGCGGGCCCGCACAACTGGACCCCGTACAAGGAGTTCGACCGTGCCTTCGCCCCCGACTACGCAGCCGGCACGATCAAGCTGACCCCGGAGTTCTTCGCCGAGGTCACCGACGGCGCCCCGGTCACGGTGACGTTCGTCTTCTGGAGCGGTGACACCGTCACCTACCGGATCACCCGCACCGGCGACTCGGTCACCGGAACTCCGGCCTGACCCCGGCCCCCGGGCGGCGGCGACGGTCGGGCCACCGTCTCCGCCGCCCGGTTCTCATCCGGCCGCCCGGCGCTTGTCCAGCGCGCCGGGTCCTGGTCAGGCCGCCCCGTCCTTGATCAGTGCGCCTGGTCCTTGTCGAGCCGCCCGCCTTTCGTCGGACCGCCAGGTTTTCCTCAGTCGGACCGCCGGGTTCCCGTCAGTCGGACCGCGGGTTCCCGTCAGTCGGACCGCCAGGTCTTCGGCAGTCGGACCCGCCAGGCTCTCGTCAGGACGTGGCCAGGCGGAGGCCGAGGGCTACCAGGACGGCGCCGGTGACGGCGTCCAGTGAACGGCGCACAGCCGGCCGGGACAGCACCCGGCGCAGCGCGGCCACCAGGTTGGCGACCACCACGAACCAGGCGATCGTCACGGCCACCGCGACCATCGACAGCAGCAGGACGTCACCGGTCGTGCCCTCCACCGGTGCGAACTGCGGCAGCACGGCCACGAAGAAGACGCCACACTTCGGGTTCAGCACGTTGGTCAGCAGACCGTCGCGGAACGAACCCCACAGACGCCCCTCGACACGCCCGGCCAGCGACTCGTCCGGCCCCGGGCCGCCGCGCCGGGCGGCGAGCAGTGCACTCACCCCCAACCACAGCAGGTACGCCGCACCGGCCAGCTTGACCACGGTGAACGCGACGGCCGACGCCGTGAGCAGAGCGGCCACCCCGACGGCGGCCGCCACCGACCACACGAACATGCCGGCCGCCACCCCGACCGCAGCGACCATCCCGTGCCGCCGCCCCGCCACCACCGAGCGACGCACCACGACGGCGAAGTCCGGCCCCGGCGACGCCGCCGCCAGCCCGATCACACCCGCGAACGCCAGCGCCTGCCCCACATCACTCATGCCCCGATCCTCACCCGCCCCGCCGATCCCCGGCGACCCCGCCCCAGTTCCCGCAGACCTGTTCGTCACCGACCAGCTGGCCCCCACCGCTGCCTCACGCCCTTCAAAACAGCGGTGAGAACCAGCCGAAAAGATCCAGCTGGCCGTCACCGCTGTCTCACGCCCTTCGAAACAGCGGTGGGAACCAGCCGAAAAGATCCAGCTGGCCGTCACCGCTGTCTCACGCCCTTCGAAACAGCGGTGGGAACCAGCCGAAAACATCCAGCTGGCCGTCACCGCTGTTTCGCGGCGTTTGAGGCAGCGGTGGGAGCCAGCCGGGAAGGTCTGGCTGGCTGTCACCGCTGTTTCGCGGCGTTTGAGGCAGCGGTGGGAACCAGCCGGGAAGATCCGGCTGGTCGTCACCGTTGTCTCGCGGCGTTTGAGGCAGCGGTGAGGGCCAGCTGGGTGTGGTCGGGCGGTGTGCGGGGTGGTTCTGTTGCGGGTCTTGGGTGAGTGGTGGCCGGAGGGCCGGAGGAGCGGGGGTGGTCAGTCGGTGAAGGACAGGGAAGTCACGGTTAGACCGGGGTGTCCGAAGAGGACGAAGAGAGCGTGTTTGCCGGTCAGCGGGGGGATGGGGGCGGTGGTCTCGCCGGGGGCTTCGGCGGGCAGGGTGGCCAGGATCTCGCCGGTGAGCGGGTCGTCCAGGCGCAGCACGATCGTGGCCCCGCTGTCGCCGGTGGCGAGTCGGACGGTCACCCGGGAGACGGCCCGGTCGAAGTCGATGTCGTCGAAGACGGCCCATGCGGTGGCGTCTTCGCTGCGGAGGGCCTCGCCGGGATCGGTGGGGATGGACACGGGGGTCGTTCCGGCGTACCCATCGTTGTCGATCATCCGGAGGACGGATCTCGGGGAGCGGGCCGGAATGCTCTCGCCGCGCACGCGCAGCGTCGTGGTCCGGCGCCAATCGGCGCTGGACGAGCCGACGGCCAGGGTGTGCGTGGCGTCCTCGATCACCCAGCGGGAACGGGTGACGTCCCAGAACGCCAGGTCGGCGGCGGGGAGCAGCAGTTCCACCGTGGACCGTTCGCCGGGAGCGAGGCGCACGTGCCGGTGACCGCGCAGGCGGCGCAGCGGCTGCTTGACGCGGGAACTCTGCTGGCGGGTGTAGAACTGCACGATCTCCACGCCGGGACGGTCGCCGACGTTGATCACGTCGACGCTGACCGTCACCTCGCCGTCCGGGTCGATCGTGTCCGCCGTGACGTGCAGGTTCTCGTAGGCGAAGCGGGTGTAGGACAGTCCGTGGCCGAACGGGAACAGCGGCGTGCCGCGGAAGTAGAGGTAGGTGGCGTCGCTCGCGATGATGTCGTAGTCGAGTAGCTCGGGAAGTTCGGCGGCGTCGGTGTACCAGGTCTGGGTGAGCCGGCCGGCCGGGTCGACGGGTGCGCCGGTCCGGTCCGTGCCGAACAGCACGTCGGCGAGACCGGTCCCGTGCTCCTGGCCGCCGTGCGCCGACCACAACAATGCCGGCAGATGGTTCCGGGCCCAGCCGATCGCGTACGGGTAACTGCTGGTCAGCGCCAGCACGGTCCGGGGATTGGCGGCGTGCACGGCGTGGAGCAGCGCATCCTGGGTGCCGGGCAGGTTCAGGTCGCGGCGGTCCTCGGTCTCCCGGCCGGCCACCAGCGGATGGTTGCCGAGGGCCAGCACCACGACGTCGGCCTCCGCGGCCAGTGCGGCGGCGCCGGCCACCCCGTCGACGAGCAGGTCCACGGTGAAGACGGTCGCGTCGGCGGCGGTCTCGGCGGCGGTACGGACCAGACCGTCCTCGCCGGCTACCAGGTAGCGGCGGCTCTGCACATGCCGGATGGCCACGCCGTCGTCGGCCGGCTCCAGCCGGAACGTCTCCCGGACCTCCCAGCCGTGGGGGCCGGGACGGTCACTGACCAGCAGATGAGACTCGGGGCCGAGCCCTTCCGCCCCGACGAACCCGCCGCCCGTCGCGGTGCCGGCCTCTGTCACGGTGGTGCGTGTCCTGGTCGGCACCGATCGCAGGGAGATCGTCTCCTCGCCCCAGTCGAACACGTCGAAGAGGGCGGCGTCCGGGATGTCGTCGGCCGCCCGTACCCGCAGGGGGCCGTCGCCCGCCACGAGCAGGCCGGACGCGCAGCGCAGCGCCACCCGGTCGACGCCCTCGTGGAAGAGCACCGCATCGGTGCCGAGCCGGTCGGCGAGGGCGGCACGCAGGGTCCGGCGGTACGGGGGAGTGCCGCTGTACCAGTCGTCGAACGTGGTGTCGCCGAGCGGGCCGATCACCGCCACCCGGCCCACGACGGCGGGGTCGAGCGGCAGGATCCCGTCGTTGCCGAGCAGCACGACCGAGGCGCGGGCGGCCTCCCGGGCCAGCGCGCGATGCTCGGGGCAATCGATGACCTCGGGACCGATGTTGCGGTACGGGTCCTCGTCCGGGTTGAACTCGCCGAGCCGGACCCGTACCGAGAGGATGTGCCGGACCGCCGCGTCCACGTCGGACTCGGTGATCAGCCCGCGTTCCAGCGCCGTGGCGAACGATCTCTCGGACAGCGGCCCGGGCTCGGTCACGCAGTCGATGCCGACCCGCAACGCGGCCGCGAACCCGGCCGGATGGTCGTCGAAGATCTGCTGGTCACCGGCGAGGTTCTGCACCGCGTAGGCGTCGCCGACCACCATCACGTCGTCTTCGCACCAGCCTCGCAGCACCTCGTTTATCAGCGGGCTCAGGTGGGTGGGCCGACCGTTGATCAGGTTGTAGGACGCCATCACGGCGACCGCGGCCCCGGCGGCGATGGCCGGCCGGAACGCGGGCAGTTCATATTCGTGCAGCACCCGCGGCGGCATGTTGCTCGACGTGAGACAACGATCGGTCTCGTTGTTGTAGGCGAGGAAGTGCTTGAGGGTGGGCGCGGTGCGCAGCCGGCGCGGATCGTCACCGCGCAGCCCCTCCGAGTACGCCGTGCTCAGCACCCCGGTCAACCACGGGTCCTCGGCGTAGCCCTCCTCGTTGCGGCCCCACCGCGGGTCGCGCAGCAGGTTGACGACCGGCGCCCAGACGTTGAGCCCGACCTTCTCCGGGTCGCGGTGGTGCATGGCCCGTACCTCGGTGCCGACCGCTGTCCCGACCCGGCGCAGCAGGTCCGGATCCCAGCTGGTGGCTAGCCCGACTGCCTGGGGGAAAGCGCTTGCCGTTCCGAGCCAGGCGACGCCGTGCAGAGCTTCGGTTCCGGTGCGGAACGACCCGATTCCCAGCCGGGGGACGGCGGCCTGGTGCTGATGCAGGAGGGCGATCTTCTCCGCCAGGTCGAGCCGGCCCAGAAGGTCGGACACCCGTGCGGCGAGCTTCTGCTGCGGGTCGCGAAAGACGATGCGAGAGGGGGATTCGGTCACAACGTGTTCCTTCGGGCCAAGCCGTGTCGTCGAAGCGCTTCGACAGCGCGGCGGAAGAAGCCTCCGCGAGTGGTTTCGCGAATGTTTCGGACGGAGTTCCCTGAGGCTCGCACCACAGTTACGCCTCGGTCAAGGCGCTGCGGGCATGTTTGGTCATCGATTGTTACCGCGGATCCGCCGCCGCCCGGCTGGTCGGAGTCCACTTCGCCCGCATTGACCCCGGCGCATGCAACGGGTCGGTCCGCATCGGACCTGCGCTGCCGCCGGCCGCCGGTGGATGGGGGACCAGCGGTGGTCGAGGGGGTGGGACGGGCATTCCGGCGAGGAGAGACCGACGGTGGTCAGAGGGAGGCGGGGCCAGCGTCGCCGGGAGGACGGAGAGGCGGTGCTCAGAGGGGGCGGGGCGGGCGTCGCCGGGAGGGCGGAGCGGCGGTCGTCAGGGGGCGGCGGGCAGGGCCCCGGTGTCGATGCGGTCCAGGTGGGAGACCGCTCCGCCCAGGGCGGCGGCGTGCAGGCCCAGTGTGGAGGCGGTCAGGCGGGCACCGCCGGCGGCCGGGGCCAGGGTGTTGCGGGCCAGTTCCGCCTCGGCGGCCGGCAGGATCCACTCGGCCAGCGCGGCGTAGTGGTCGCCGAGCACGATCACCTCGGGGTTGACCAGGTTCGCCAGGAGGGCGAGACCCTGACCGAGGTGGCACCCGGTGTCCCGCAGCGCGGTCAGCACGCCGGTGTCGCCGGAGCGGGCCAGGGCGGCGACCTGGTCGACGGCGGGTGCCAGGTCGGCCAGGGCCGCCGGGTCGAAACCGGGCAGGGCCTGCCGGACCAGTTGTTCGATCCCGGCCAGGTCGGCGAGGGTCGGTGAGCCGGCCGGGCCGAGGCCGAACCGTCCGATCTGGCCGGTGAATCCACGGGAGCCGCGCAAGAGACGGCCGCCGACGACGATGCCGGCCTCGATCCCGGCGGCGCCGCTGACGTACGTCAGATCGTGTGCCGGATGACCGCCGTGCCGCAGCTCGGCGACCGCGGCGAGGCCCGCATGGTTGGCGACGGTGACGTCCAGGTCGGGCTGGCGCAGCGAGCCGGAGAGCAGGCCGCGCAGGTCCACGTCGGACCAGCCGAGTGACGGCGACAGCCGGACCGTGCCGCCGTCGGTGACCAGGCCGGGCACCGCCACGGTGAGGCCGAGGACCTGGCGGCCCTGCCGGCGCACCCGGGTCGCGGCCCGCTGAGCCAGCGCGGCCACCGCACTGATCGCCCGCCCGGGACCGATGGCGGAACCGATGGCCGGGCCGTCGGGAGTGCCGCTGCCGGGGCCGCCGTCGAATTGCCGGTGCCAGAGCAGGAGCTGGTCGCCGGCGAAGTCGACGGCGAGCGCGGTGAGGTGGTCGGCGGCGACCTGGAGGCCGATCGCGGCGTACGCCGAACCGTCCAGCGCCAGCGCGGTGCCGGGCCGGCCGATCCGGTTGCCGCTCAGGCCGGTCTCGCGCAGCAGGCGCTGCTCGATCAGGGCGCCGGTCAGGCTGGAGACGGTGGCCTTGTTGAGCCCGGTCGACGCGGCGATGGAGGCGCGTGAGCTGGGCCCGTTGGCGCGCAGGTGCCGCAGCACCACGGCCAGGTTGGTGGCGCGCACGTCGGTGAAGTCGGCCGGTTGTGGGTCGGCCCGGGTGGTCTTCACATCAAGCCCCGCTCTCGGCGCGTCGCGTGCTGTCCGCCTGGTCATCTTGCCGCATCACCGCGGTTCGTCGTCTCCCCTGATCGGCGCCTGACGGTGGGTGCGCTCCCATTCGATGCTTGTCGGCTCGGCACCACGTCAGTTAGCTTGTCTTCGATGTACTTAGTTTAGACGCTAACCAAACTAAACCCATAACGGAAGGGTGGTGCGCCGTGGCGAATACGCTTCCGGGCGCGTCGACGAACAGGCGGAACTTCCTCGGGCTGGTCGGCCTCGGCGCCGCATCCCTGGCGGGCGGCGGAGCGCTCGCGGGCTGTAGCAAGGACCCGAGCGCCAAGGGCACGGCGACCAACGCCCAGCAGGCGGCCGGGCTGGTTCCCCAGTTCAAGGACTCCACCCTGATCCAGCCGGACGTCAAGGGCATCCGCCCGATGGCGGACGGTTACGTCAAGTACCCCACGTCGCTCGTCGACGCCGTCTCCGAGAAGCCGATCACCAGCGGCAAGCCGATCACCGCGACCACCCCGTGGTGGGGTCCGGCGCCGCCGGCCGGGAACAAGCTGAACGAGGCGGTCAACGCCGATCTCGGCGGTGCCGTCAACTTCAGCATCCAGGACGGCAACACCTACGGCGACAAGCTCAACACCATGCTCGGCGCCCGGGACGTGCCGGACCTGACGTGCATCCCGGGCTGGGAGGTCAACAAGCTGGCCCGGTTCTCCGAGGGTGTGCACGCCCTCTTCGAGGACCTGACCCCCCACCTGGCCGGGGACAAGGTCAACGCGTACCCGCTGCTCGCCGGCCTGGACACCGCGGCCTGGCAGGACTCGGTGTGGGGCGGCAAGCTGATGGGCGTCCCGTTCCCCACCGACGCGCCGTACCCGTCGGTGCTGTTCGTCCGCAAGGACGTCATCGACGAGCGGGGTGTCGCCGCGCCGACCACCCTGGACGAGCTCTACGAGTTCGGCAAGAAGATGACCAACGCCGACAAGGGCGAGTGGGCCTTCGGCGACGTCTGGTGGGAGGTGCAGCAGATCTGCGGTGCCGGCGGCTCGGAGAACGGCTGGCTGAAGGCCGCCGACGGCAAGGTCGTGAACCGCATGGAGCTGCCCGAGTACAAGCGGGCCGTCGAGTTCATGGCCCGGCTCTACGCCGAGAAGCTCATCCACCCGGAGATCGCGGCCAGCAAGGGCGGTGACGTCACCACCCTGTTCAAGGGCGGCAAGATCTTCATGTACGCGACCGGCGGCGGTTCCTGGAAGGAGACGTGGCGTCCGGCCGTGCAGGTCAACCCGAAGTTCAACATGCAGGCCGTGAAGGTGTTCGGCGCGGACAAGGGACAGAACCCGGTGCGCTGGCGGACCCGCCCGTCGATCCTCTGGACGTTCGTCAAGAAGGGGCTCGGCCAGGAGCGTACCCAGGAACTGCTGCGTGTCCTGAACTACACCGCGGCGCCGTTCGGCACCAAGGAGTGGGAGCTGCAGAACTACGGGGTCGAGGGCACGCACTTCAAGCGGGACGCGAGTGGCTCGCCGGTCACCAACGATCTGTGGGTCAAGGAGTTCGCCAACCAGTTCGTCTTCCTCGGCGGGCGGCCGCCGGTCGTCGTCGGCGGCCCGGACATCCCGACGTACGCCGCGGACTTCGTGAACTGGGGTAACGACGCCTCGAAGTACCTCGAGACGAACCCGTGGGACGGCATCAAGGTGGAGACGCCGACCCAGATGGCGGCCATCGCGCAGCCCACCGAGGACAAGATCACCGACATCCTGCGGGGCCGTACGCCGATCAGCGACTTCGACAAGGTCGTCTCGGAATGGCGGGCCGCCGGTGGCGACGCGGGCCGTGACTTCTACGCCAAGGTCCTGGCTGACAACGGGCGATGAGCGCGCCACCCGTCGCCGAGCCGCGCACCGCGGTGACGGCGAAGAAGAAGGCCAAGGCGGTCCCGCGGCAGCAGCTGTCCTTCGGGCAGCGGCTGCGGCGGGACTGGCCGCTGCTGCTCATGTGCGTCCCGGCGATGGTGCTGCTGCTGGTGTTCCACTACGTGCCGGCGCTCGGCAACGTCATCGCCTTCCAGGACTACAACCCGTTCGTCGGCGACGATCCGCTGGAGGCGTTCCTCTACAGCGAGTGGATCGGGTTCGGCAACTTCGAGTACCTGTTCAAGACCCAGGCGTTCTGGGACTCGGTGATCACCACGCTGTCGATCACGGCGTTCCAGCTGCTGTTCTACTTCCCGATCCCGATCGCGCTGGCCGTCCTGCTGAACAGCATCCTGTCGCCGAAGATCCGGGCGCTGGTGCAGAGCGTCGTCTACCTGCCGCACTTCTTCAGCTGGGTGCTGGTGGTGTCGCTGTTCCAGATGATGCTCGGCGGGGCGGGGCTACTCGCGCAGACGTTGCGGCAGGCCGGCTACACACCGCCGGAGATCATGACCAACCCGGACACCTTCATGTTCCTGATCACCTCGCAGGCGGTCTGGAAGGACGCCGGCTGGGGCATGATCGTCTTCCTGGCGGCGCTCGCGGCCATCGATCCCGCGCTGTACGAGGCGTCCGCCGCGGACGGGGCCGGCCGGTGGCGGCGGATGTGGCACATCACCCTGCCCGGCCTGCGGTCGGTGATCGTGTTGCTGCTGATCCTGCGGCTGGGTGACGCGCTCAACGTCGGCTTCGAGCAGTTCGTGCTGCAACGGGAGATGGTCGGCCGGGAGGCGGCCGAGGTGGTCGACACCTACGTCTACTACCAGGGCATCGCGGTCCAGCAGTGGGGTGTCGGCGCGGCCGCCGGCCTGTTCAAGGCGGTGGTCGGGATCCTCCTGATCGTGGGGGCCAACAAGATGGCGCACCGCTTCGGCGAACAAGGGATCTATTCGAAGTCATGAGCGCAGACACGACAGTCCGGCCCCGGCGCAACACGCTGCGGCCGGTGTGGGAGGAGCAGCCGTCGCTGCTCGGCCAGTTCGGCAAGGGCACGATCCTCACCGTCGTGGTGGCGGTCGTGCTGGTGCCGCTCTGGGTGGTCGTGGTCACCAGCCTGTCGTCCGAGAAGACGATCAACAGCGCCGGTGGGTACGTCTTCATCCCCCGGGAATTCAACCCGTCCGCGTACGTGGTGATCTTCTCGGGTGGGCAGATCACCGACGCGATCCTGGTGAGCACGATCGTGACGGTCGCCGGCACGGCCCTCAGTCTGGTCGTCACGGTGCTCGCCGCGTACGGCCTGTCCCGGCCCGGCACCCTCGGGCACAAGCCGATCCTGTTCTACTTCCTGCTGACGTTCCTGATCTACCCCGGCATGATCCCGAGCTATCTGGTGGTCACCGGCCTGGGATTGAAGGACAACCTGCTGTCGCTGATCCTGCCGACCGCGATCAGCGCGTTCAACCTGGTGGTGCTGCGGGCGTTCTTCATGAGCATCCCGGGGGAGTTGTACGACAGCGCCCGGATGGACGGCGCCGGCGAACTGCGCATCCTGACCCGGATCGTGCTGCCGCTCTCCAAGGCGGTGACCGCGGTGGTCGGGCTGTTCTACGCGGTCGGCTACTGGAACGCGTTCTTCAACGCCATCCTCTACATCGACCGGAACGACCTCCAGCCGGTCCAGCGGGTGCTCCAGCAGTTCATCCTGGCCGGTCAGTCCCCGTCGACGTCGGGTGCGGCGGTCGCGATCCCGGGTCTCGGCTCGTCGGTCCCGCCCAGCCTGGCGATCAAGATGGCCGTCGTGGTCGTGACGATCGTGCCCGCGCTGATCATCTATCCGTTCGTCCAGCGTCACTTCACCAAGGGCGTCATCATCGGAGCGGTGAAGGGCTAGATCAATACAGGCTGGCTCCCACCGCTGTCTCAAGCGTCTTGAGACAGCGGTGAGGACCAGCCTGACTTGACCTTGCGCCGGGACCGACCGGGAGCGGGCGATCCGGCGAAGCCGGCCGGCCCGGAGGGCCGGGCCGGTCAGCGGGGGGTGGTCAGGTGGTGGGGGTGGTTCGCCCGGAGGGTGATCGGGGCGGTGCGTCCGTCGGGGAGTCCCAGGTGGACGGTGCGGTCGGTGGTGGACGTCAGGACCGCCTCGACGGAGTCGGGGGACCAGGTCAGGTCGACGGTCACCGGGCCGCGGGCGATCAGGCCGTGGACGCTGCCGGTGGGCCAGGCGGGCGGCAGCGCGGGCAGCAGGTCGATCTGGGCCGTGCCGTCGGCGCCGATGTCGCGGCTGCGCAGCAGCATCGCCACGACCAGGGCGGGGAGACCGCCGGCCAGGTCCACGTTGAACATGTGGTCGCGGTTGTGGGTGGGCACCAGGTTGGGCCGCCAGTACGCCTCGGAGATCCGGGTCAGTGCGGCGTACGCCTCCTCGGCCAGCCCGAGATGGGCCGCGGCCACACCGAGGAGCGCCAGGCCGTACCCCATCTCGTCGGAGGCCTCGCTCAGCCACCACCGCAACCGGGCCCGCACCGCCCGCACCGCCGCGGCGCGCAGCACCGGATCCTCGTCGAACGCCGGATCGCCGCCGTAGTACAGCGGGTAGAGATGGCTGCAGTGCCGGTGCTCGTGGTTGTCCGGGAACCGCGGGTCGACCCATTCGGCCAGTTCGCCGGCATCGTTGACGCGCATCGGCGGCAGCGCGGCCAGCAGCGAACGCCAGCGCAGCACGTCGGGGCCGGACAGGCCGAGCACCTCGGTGATCGTCAGGAGGCCGCGCAGCAGCGCGCCGACCGCCTGGACGTCGAGGGTGGCGTCGACGGTCGCCTGATCACCGGACCGGCCGGGGTCGTTCTCGGGGGAATAGGACGGGCTGAACCGTGCGCGCCCGTCGGTGATCGACACGAACGACAGGTGGAACTCGGCGGCCTCGCGCAGGAACGGCAGCGCCCGTTCCCGCAGGAAGTCCAGGTCACCGGTGTGCTGCCAGTGCTCCAGGTAGAGGCGGGCCAGCCAGGCGGCTCCGGTGGTCCAGAACGTCAGGCACCAGATCGGCCCGAAATGGTTCTGCCGGCCGTGCGTGCCGAGATGCGCCGGCGCGAACAGGCCGGGCACGCCGTAGAGCCGGCGCGCGTTCTCCCGGAAGTCGTCGAGCTGGTCGTCGAGCAGGTCGAACAGTGGTGGCATCAGCTCCGGCGTGCCGGTCGGGTGCACGGCGAGCAGCGCGGCCTGGAGGTTGCCGTCGATGGTCCAGCCGCTGCGCCACGGCGGCGAATAGGTGCCGCTCCATACCCCCTGTAGGGTCGGGGGGCGCCGGCCGGTGCTGCACATGATCGCGTACCGGCCGGCGTCAAAAAGCTGCTGCGCACGATGCCCGCCGAGGTCGAGCCGGACCCGGCCGAATAGATCACCGTGCTGCGCGGCGTGTTCTTTCAGCAGGTCGTCGAAGCTGCCCGACGGCAGCGCGGCGAGGGCGTCGGCCGGCTCCCGCGTTCCGGTCGCGGTCCGGGCGACGATCAGGATCCCTTCATCGGTACGCCGTACGCGCACCGCCACGGTCCAGCCCTCCAGCGCTCCCGCCCAGAGCGGCAGCGCGAACCGTCCGGTGAGCACCAGATCGTCGCCGAACCGGTCGACGGTGTAGTCGATCGGCCGTTCCGGTTCGCCGTCGATCGGCTCGACGCCGACCGTGCCGTCCGTGCCGGTGACCCGGATGACCAGCACGTCCGCGGGGCGGGACACGAAGGCGTCGACGGTCACCCCGGTCCACTCCTGCCGCACCACGCCGGTGCTGAAGTCGGTGCCGCGCAGGTAGCCGTCGCCCGGGTTCGCCGGCGTGAAAGTCAATGTTCCGGCGCCGATCAGCGGATCGATCCAGCGCGTCTGCTCGTACCCCGGATGCTCGGCAACGGCGAGGTCGCACACCGCGCGAGCCGCGTCGCGGAACCGGTCGGCGTCGAGCAGCTCGCGCAGCCGCGGCAGCGCCGGGGCGGTCAGCGGTGCCGGAAGCGGCTCGGTGACCGGCTGGAACAAGTCCTCGTGGGCGAGGGTGAACCGCAGCCGGGCGGGCGAACCGTAGCAGAGCGCGCCCTGCCGGCCGTTGCCGCTGATCAGCGCGCGCTCCCAGTCCTCGGTGGCCTCGGCGTCATGAAACGACGGATTGACGTTGCTCTGCACGGCTCATATTTTGTTTAGAGTTCAAACTAATAGCAAGAGGTGGTCTGATTGCTTCTCTTCGGCGGCGACTACAACCCGGAGCAGTGGCCGGAGGAGGTCTGGACGGAGGACGTCGCGCTGATGCGGCAGGCCGGGGTGAACATCGCCACGGTCGGCGTCTTCGCCTGGTCCGACCTGGAGCCGGAGCCGGGTCGCTACGAGTTCGACTGGCTCGACCGGGTGCTCGACCTGCTCCACGAGGGCGGCATCAAGGTCGCACTGGCCACCCCGACCGCGTCGCCGCCGCCCTGGTTCACCCTCGCCCACCCGGAGGCGCTGCCGGTCACCGCCGACGGGATCCGGCTCAGCCACGGCAGCCGCGACACCTACTGCGTGTCGTCGCCCGCCTATCGGGCCGCCGCCCGCGCCGTCGCCGGCCGGCTCGCCGAACGCTACGCCCACCACCCGGCCCTGGCCATGTGGCACGTGCACAACGAGTACGGCACCGACTGCCGCTGCGACGTCACCGCCGCCGCGTTCCGGCTGTGGCTGCAGAAGAGGCACGGCGACCTGGGCACCCTCAACGAGGCGTGGACCACGTCGTTCTGGAGTCAGCGCTACTCCGACTGGGCGCAGATCGCCCCACCGCGTGCCACCCAGTACATGCCGAACCCGGCGCACGTGCTCGACTTCCGCCGGTTCCTCTCCGACGAACTGCTCGACGGTTTCATCGAGCAGCGTGACCTGCTGCGCGCCGCCAACCCGGCGGTGCCGGTCACCACCAACTTCGTGCAGGGCGGCTGGGTCAGCGTCGACCACGCGCGCTGGGCCGAGGAGGTCGACGTCGTCGCCGTCGACCACTACCCCGACGACGCCGGCCCCGGTGCCGAGGAACAGACCGCCTTCGCCGCCGACCTGGCCCGCGGCTGGGGCGGCGGATCCTGGCTGCTCATGGAGACCGGGCCCAACCTGATCTACACCCGCGGGCGGATGCACGCCAAGGAACCGGGCCGTCTGACCCGGCACAGCCTCGGGTACGTGGCCCGCGGCTCCAGCGGGGCGATGTACTTCCAGTGGCGGCAGCCGCGCGGTGGGGCCGAACTCTTCCACTCGGCGCTCGTGCCGCACGCGGGACCGGACACGCCCGTCTTCCGCGAGGCGGTCGCGCTGGGGCGTACCCTCCGCACTCTCTCGCCGAAGGCGGCCGACGCCCCACCGCCGGCCGCGAGTGTCGCGGTGACCTGGGACGCGCCTTCCTGGTGGGCCCTACAGGGACCCGGTCTGCCGGCCGCCGACATCGACTACCTGGCCGCGGTGCGGCAGGCGCACCGCGCGTTGTACCGCGCCAAGCTTCAGGCCGACTTCGTCTTCCCGGGCGTCTCCACCGCCCTCGGTGACTACCGGATGATCGTCGTGCCGCAGCTCTACCTGGTCTCCGACGAGGCGGCCGCCGCCTTCCGCGACTACGTCGCCGCCGGCGGCACCCTGGTGGTCACCTACCTGAGCGGGATCGCGGAACCCGACACCCGGATCCGGCTCGGCGGATACCCCGGCGCGTTCCGCGAGATCCTGGGGGTACGGGTGGTCGAATGGCACCCGCAGGCACCCGGCACCGTGATCACCCTGGAAGACGGCCTCGCCGGTGCCACCGCCTCCGCCGGGCTCGCTGCCTCTTCCGGTTCCGTCGCCTTTTCGGGTTCCGTCGCCTCCGCCGGTCTCACCGCTGAACGCTGGATCGAACGGGTCGAGACCGCGGGCGCCGCGACGATCAGCCGCTACGCCGACGGTCCGATGGCCGGGGCCCCCGCCATCACCCGCAACCGGTACGGCGCCGGCTCCGCCTGGTACGTCTCGGCCGGCCTCACCGACGACTCCCTCCAGGCGCTGCTGCGACAGGTGGCGGCGGAGGCCGGGGCCGAGCCGGTGCTGCCCGGCCTGCCGTCTGAAGTGGAGGCGGTCCGGCGCGGTGACCTGCTGTTCCTCTTCAACCACGGCGACCAGCCGGCCACCGTGGACAGGGTCACGCTGCCGCCCGGCGGGGTGCGGATCCGGTCAGCCGACGGTGTGGAAGGCCCGCCGGTAGGCCGAGGGTGAGGTGCGCATCGCCTGCGCGAAATGGTGCCGGAAGGTGACCGGGCTCTCGAACCCGACCGCGGCCGCCACCTCCTCGATCGGTGTCCCGGTCGTCTCCAGCAGCGCCAGGCTGGCGTGCACCCGCTGGCCGATCAGCCAGCGGATCGGGGTCGTCCCGGTGGCGCGGGCGAAATGCCGCAGGTAGGTGCGCTCCGACATGTGCGCCCGCCGGGCCAGCACCTCGACTGAGATCGGTGTGGCCAGGTTGCCGAGCGCCCACTCCATGCTGCGCGCCAACCGGTCGTCGGCCGGATCGTCCGGCATCGGGGCCTCGATGAACTGCGCCTGCCCGCCGTCCCGGTGCGGCTGCACGACGAGGCGGCGGGCCACCATGTTCGCCGCCTTCGGGCCGTGGTCGCGGCGGATGACGTGCAGGCACAGATCCAGGCCCGCCGCGCTGCCCGCGCTGGTCAGCACGTCGCCGAGATCGATGTAGAGCACGTCGGCGTCGACCAGGACGTCCGGGTGGCGGCGGCGCAGGGACTCCGCATACCGCCAGTGGGTGGTCGCCCGGCGGCCGTCCAGCAGACCGGCACCGGCCAGCGCGAACGCTCCGGAGCAGATCGACATGACCCGCGCGCCCCGCCGGTGGGCCTGTCGCAGGGCGGCGACCAGCCCGGGTGACGGGTCGGCCCGCACGTCCGGCACCCCCGGGACGATCAACGTGTCCGCGGCCGCGAAGGCGTCCAGGCCGTGCTCGGTGTGCAGCGTGGCGCCGCCGACCAGACGGACCGGCCCTGGTGTCTCGGCGCAGATGGTCAATCCGTACCAGGGGAAGTCGAACTCGGGGCGGGGCAGCCCGAACACCTCGGTGACGATGCCGGTCTCGAAGACGGACATCCCCTGATAGGCGAGAACGGCCACGGTGTGCATGGCGGGATCTTAGCGACCGGTGTCGCCACCGCCACTGGGACGCGGTCCGGCCGGACGGCACGATCGACGACATGACCAGCGCGATCGAACACTTCAGCAACCGGCTCCGCTTCGAGACCGACGTCAGCGACGTCCACCACGACCTGGAAGCCGCCACCCCGGGCCTCGTCGTCGTCGACTCCCGCAGCACCGAGGCCTGGAACCAGGGCCACCTGCCCGGCGCGATCCACCTGCCGACCCGCGAGATCGCCGCCCGTGCCGCCACCACCGTGCCGTCCGGCAGTGCGGTGGTCACCTACTGCTGGGGTCCCGGCTGCAACGGGGCGACCCGGGCCGCCCTGGAGTTCGCGAAGCTCGGATACCAGGTCAAGGAGATGATCGGCGGGTACGAGTACTGGGTGCGCGAAGGTTTCGCCGTCCAGGACCGGACGGGCGAATGGTCCCGCCCGGCCGACGACCTGACCGCGCCGGCCGGTGCCGCCTGCGGCTGCTGACCCGGTGGGGCGTCACACCCGGCCGAGCAGGGCGTCCAGCCACGGATTGCGGAAGACGCCCGCGGGATCGAACCGGGCGGTCAGAGCGGCGAAGTCGGCGAACCGGGGATAGGCGGCCCGCAGGTCGGACGGGGCGGTGGTGAAGACCTTGCCCCAGTGCGGGCGGGCGCCCAGCGGCGCCAGCGCCTTCTCCAGGTCGGCGACCACCGGCAGCACGGCCTCGGTGTCGGCGATCCAGGTGAAGTGCAGGGCCAGGCTGTCCTGCTCGTAGTGGGGGCTCAGCCACAGGTCGTCGGCGGCGATCGTCCGGACTTCGCAGACCTGCAGGACCGCGGCGACCCGGTCGCGGAGACCCGAGACCGCCCCGATCGCGGCGAGTGCCGCCGAACGGGGCAGATGCCACTCGGACTGGAGCTCCTCACCGCTGCTCGGGGTGAACTCCATCCGGAAATGCGGCAGCCGGGTATGCCACGGTCCCGGTGTCCCGCCCTGCTCGGTGCAGTTGACCGTCGGCATGCCGGGCACCGGGTGCCGCGGGCCGTCCGCCGGGCGGGCGCCGAAGAAGTCGCCCGTCATCGGCTCGGCCCGTTTGAGCCACACCTGATCGATACCGGGGCCGGACCAGCGGGTGAAGAGACTGACGCTGTAGCCGGCCGACAGGATCTCGTCGAGGTGCTCGTGCAGGGAGGCCTCGGGCAGGTCCTCGTAGACGTACTGCCGCAGCTCGAAGGCGGGCACGACGTCCAGCGTGAGGGCGGTGACGACGCCGAGCGCGCCGAGACCGACGACCGCTCCGGCGAGGTCGGGGCCGGACCGGTCCAGGACCGTGACCTCACCGTCGGCGCGCAGGATCTCCAGACCGGAGACCGCGGTGGCCAGGTTGCCGTTGCGCACGCCCGAGCCGTGGGTGGCGGTGGCGACCGCCCCGGCCACCGAGATGTGCGGCAGCGAGGCCATGTTGTGCACGGCCAGGCCCTCGGCGGCGAGCCGGGCGGCCAGCTCCCCGTACCGGATGCCGCCGTCGATCCGGACCGTGGCACGGTCGGCCGCGATCTCGACGGCACGCGGCAGGTCGGCCAGCGAGATCAGATCGCCGTCGGTGTCGGCGAGCCGGTTGAACGAGTGACCGCTGCCGAGGACCCGCAGGCGGCTCGTGCCGGTGACCACCTCACGCAGCTCGTCGAGGGTGCGCGGACGGTGCAGCCGCCGTGCACCGAACTCGATGTTTCCCGCCCAGTTGGTCAGACGCTCCGGCATTGCTACACCCTACGTGTATCGCCTGTTCACGGCCACGGCGCAGAGCATCCGGGTTATCGTCGGGCGACTCGCGGAACGAGCGTTGGGGGAATACGGAATGGCGTCGATCGTGGTCGCCGAGGACGACACCGACATCGCTCAGCTGCTCGCGACGGTGCTGAGCAACGCGGGCCACAGCGTCCGCACCGCACCGACCGGCCCGGTCGCGCTCGACATGATCAGCGAGGCCGGCCCGGACCTGATCATCCTGGACCATCACATGCCCGGGATGAGCGGGCTGGACGTGGCCGGCCGTCTCCGGGGCGACGCGACCACCGCCTCGATCCCGTTGATCATGCTGTCCGCCGCCGCGCCGGCCGCCGCCCGCGGGCTGTGCGATGTGACGATCTCCAAGCCGGTACGCCCGAAGCACGTCGTCGAGGCCGCCAACGAGTTGCTGGCCGCCCGGGGCGAGCACCCCCAGCACGACGCCGCTCACCAACTGGTCGACGTGGAACGGCTGCTCGCGGTCTCCGACTACCTGACCCGGCCGGCCCACGCCGACATCCTGGACGCCTTCGCCGAGAAGCTCACCACGTTGACCGGGGTGCCCGCGGCGGCGATCACGCTGGTGCTCAACGACAGCGTGGTGGTCGCCGGTTCACACGGCATGCCCCGCTGGGTGCGGGAGGCCGGCGGCGTACCGGTCGAGTGGTCGCCGGACACCATCGTGGTGGCCGAGGACGTGCCGGTCCTGATCAGCGACAGCGCCGCCGACGAGGAGTACGCCACCTCGCCGCTCTTCTCGGTCAGCGGGGTGCGCTCCTACGCCAGCGTGCCGCTGAACTCCGCCGAGGGGCACGTGGTCGGCACGCTCTGCGTGATGGACGAGGAGCCGGGCACCTGCACCGAGGACACCGTGCAGATCCTGCACTCGCAGCGGGCGAAGGCGCTGATGATGCTGGCGCGCGCCGGGTGATCCGTACCCTGGTGAGGTTTTCTCCGGTGTTACCGAAGGTTATTTTCGGCGACATAATTCCTGAGTGATCGCTGTGTCACGTTCTGCACGCGTATGTCGCTTTAGGTGCAACTATTGGTCGCGCTCCCGTTTCCCGTGATCCAAATCGAGATGCTGTGCACGTTCTCTCTTGACGAAACCTGCGTCACAATCAGTCACGCCCACGGCGTTGGTGCGGGCAGTATGCAGCCTCGGCGGAATCGCGAACGAGAGGAACGGCGCGGAATGGCGCAGATCCATCACTTCGAGTACGGGGCTCTGACCCCCACGGTCAGCTACATCCTCTCCGTGCTCGGGTCACTACTCGGACTCACCAGCGCTGTCCGGCTCCGGTCGGCGAAGACCGGCGGCGAGCGTTTCTGGTGGCTCACCCTGGCCGCGGTCGCGATCGGTGCGACCGGCATCTGGAGCATGCACTTCGTCGCCATGATGGGCTTCGACGTCGACGGCACCCCGATCCGTTACGACATCGGACTGACCGTGGCGAGCGCGATCATCGCGCTGGCGTCGGTCGGCCTCGGCCTGGCCATCGCCCTGCTCGGGAACACCGGCTCGAAGGTCCGGATCCTGATCGGCGGCGTCCTGGCCGGCCTCGGTGTCGCGGCGATGCACTACACCGGCATGGCGGCGATGGAGTTGCGCGGCCAGATCCACTACGCGGGCCGCGAGGTGATCGCCTCGATCGCGATCGCCGTGGTCGCCGCGACCGTCGCGCTCTGGCTGACGCTCGTCGTCACCAAGCCGATCGCGATCTTCGTGTCCGCGCTGGTCATGGGCATCGCCGTCAACGGCATGCACTTCACCGGCATGATGGCCATGTCGGTCGTCCCGGAGAGCCAGTTCGGCTCGGTCGAGGGCGCCACCGCGGCCGGCCTGCTCGTACCGGTCGGCGCCGCGGTGGTCTTCGCGATCATCGGCATGGGCTACGCCCTGGTCTCCGCGCCCACCGAGGAGGACCGCGCCGCGGCCGAGTACCTCAAGGCCCGCATCGACCACCGGCACTCCCAGGGCGCGACCCCGGCACCGGCACCCGCGCCGTTCGGTGGTCAGCCCGCCGGTCAGCAGCCGCAACAGCAGCAGCCGCAGGGCCGCGCCGGACGCACCACGCTCGGTGACGGGTCGTGGACGTACCGCGACCGCGGTCGCCAGTAGACACCACACCGGGCCGATGGCGGCCTGTCGACTGTCCGTTCTTAACCACCCGAACCGCCAGCTGATCGATCCGCACGTCACCGCCCTGCAGAACTACCTTTGCAGGGCGGTTGCGAGAAACGTGAAACGTGCGGAGAGCTGGGAGAACAGACGTGTCGGTAGGCATTCTCGGTACCGGGTCGTACCTGCCGGAGCGGGTCGTGACCAACGTGGACCTGCTCGCTCTGGTGCCGGACGCGGACCCCGAATGGGTGTCCCGGAAGACCCTCATCGAGGCCCGCCGGTTCGCCGCCCCCGACGAGGCGGCCTCGGACCTGGCGGCCCACGCGGCCCGGGCGGCGCTGCGGCGGGCCGGCGTGACGGCGGCCGAGATCGACTACATCATCGTGTCCACCTCGACCGGCGACTCCCCACAGCCGCCGACCTCGAACCTGGTGCAGCACACGATCGGCGCCACCGGCGCCGCCTGCTTCGACGTCAACGCGGTCTGTGCCGGGTTCGTCTTCGCCCTCAGCGTGGCCAACGGCCTGCTCCAGGCGCAACCCGACGCCCTCGTGCTGGTGATCGCGTCGGACGTGTACTCACGGATCCTCGACTTCGGCGACCGGCGCACCGCGGTGCTCTTCGGCGACGGGGCGGGCGCGGCGGTCGTCGGCCGGGTGCCCGACGGCTACGGCATCATCGACCTCGAACTGGCGTCCCACGGCGACGCGAACGACCTGATCCACGTGAAGGCGGGCGGCAGCCGGCTCCCGGCGTCGGCGCAGACCGTCGCCGACGGGGACCACTACTTCCGGATGAACGGCCGCGGTGTCCGCGACTTCGTGGCCACCGGGGTGCCGCCGGCGCTGGACGCCCTGCTGCGGCGCAACGAGTTCAAGGCCGAGGACGTCGACCACTTCGTCCCGCACCAGGCCAACGGCATCATGCTCCAGGAGCTGGTGGACGCGGCCGGCCTCCGGAACGCGCACACCCACCTCACCCTGCCCTGGTACGGCAACGTGGGCAGCGCCTCGCTCCCGGTCACCCTGGACGACGCCAATCACAACGGTTCGCTGCGTGACGGCGAACTGGTGCTGCTGGCCGGGTTCGGTGGCGGCATGTCGCTGGGCGCCTGCCTGCTCCGCTGGGGCCGAGGCTGACCTACGCCCGGCTCCTCTCGCGCCTGCGCGGGCGCCGCGATCGATCCGGGCCGGCTCGCCTCGCGGGTCTCGGGCCCGCGCAAGCGCCGCGTTCGATTCGGGCCGGCTCGCCTCGCGGGTCTCGCGCCCGCGCAAGCGCCGCGTTCGATCTGGGCCGGCTCGCCTCGCGGGTCTCGGGCCTGCGCGGGCGCCGCGTTCGATTCGGGCTGGTTCTCACCGCTGTCTCGCGCCTGCTGAGACAGCGGTGAGAACCAGCCCGATTTGCGGCGGGGCTCTACTTCGGCTGGATCAGCCACTCCCAGGCGCGCTTGAGGCCGGTGGCGCGGTTCTCGGCCAACTCGGCGGGGGTGTCGGCGCTCGGTGTGGCCAGGCGATCGGCTGGTTCGGCGACGATCACGCCATGCTCGAACAGGCCGTCCACCTGGTCGCCGGCCGCGAAGCGATGGCCGTCGCCGGTCTTGATCAGCAGGCCGTGGAACACGTTCGCGGGCTCGTCGGCGAGCACGTGGTCGACCGTGCCGACCTCGTCACCGGAGCGGTCGTAGACGGCCGTGCCGTCCTTGAGGACGAGGTACGACACCGGGGCGCCGAGATCCTCTGGTGCGGTGTGCTGCGTCATGTCGTCGCATTACCCCGTCCACGGGATGATTCGACCGGCCTGGCCAACATCATCTTTTCGGATAACGTGATCTAAACATTTTGTCTGGAATATGCTTCTGGCCCCGAAACGCCGTTCCGAGTAATGGCGCACGCCTGAATTCCGCATAGTGTCCGTTTTGTCAGGCCGGTCGAAGGTGACCGGCGGACTCGCAGGCACTGGAGGAATCTCGATGCAGAAGACACGGCGAATCGGGGCCGTCATCGCCCTGACGACAGCGGCTCTCGGTGCCGCGGCGACAGTCGCGACCGCCCCGGCCGGTGCGGCACCCCGTGGTCCCCAGCCGGTGTCCCACTGGCTCCAGTCCGTCCGTGCCCACACCGGCAGTTGGGTGGCCATCCAGTGGCGCACCGACCGGCCGATCTGCGACGCCGAGGTCCGCGTCCGCGGCGAGCGGGTCCGTGTCGACTACCTCGGCATCCGGAACTCGGCATCCTTCTCCCGCGGCGACACGCTGCGGCCCGGGCGCACCGACTTCACCAGGATCCGCGTGACCCCGTACCTGCAGCGGCCCGGGGTCGCCAAGCTGTGGGCGACGATCTCCTACGACGAGTGCGGCTTCAACGCCCGCACCAGGACGCGCACGGCGGTGCTCTCGCTGCCCGTGCTGCGCAACACCGGCCCGGTGGGCCTGGGCGGTCCGGGCGATCCCGGGCACGGCCGGCCGGGCGACCCGAACCACGGCGGTCCCGGCGCTCCGGGACACGGTGGTCCGGGCCAGGGTCCGAAGGGTCCGGCCGGGCCCCAGGGCCCGGGGAAGGGCGGCCCTGGCCAGCACACCCCCGGTGGTGGCCAGGGCGCGTCCGACAGTCAGTCGCGGACCGATGACCAGCAGCAGCCGAGCGGCCAGTCGCAGACCGACCAGCAGAACGGCGGCGGTCCGCGGGACGACTCGAACGATCCGCGCAATTGACGACCATGGGCTGAACGCCGAATGAAGTGACGCCCGATCAGGAATTCCGATCGGGCGTCACTTCACGTAGCCGTACGATTGCCGGTCGATCTTTAATGCATTTCAGCGACGCGCCATGATCAATCCGGCCGGGTCGGCGCAGACCAGTTCCAGAGCCCGGGCGACGATCGCCGGGTGGTAGGTGCTGGCGTGGAACGTCGCCTCCAGGTGCAGGACGCCGTTCATCTCGCTGGTGGTCAGCGTGATGCCCTCCGGGCCGTTGAGTGTCGGCACGCTCTGGTTGATCCGGCTCGCCGGTTCGACCGCCCATGGCAGGTCGCTGAGCATGTCGTGCCGGCCCTGGTTGCTGAAGGTGAGCCGGGGCCGGGGCTCGACCGTGATCTCGGACGGGAACGGGTCCGGCATGCCGGGCGCGCCGGTCAGCAGGATCTTGCCCTCGCGCAGCAGCATCATGGTCAGGATCCGCCCGGTGGCGAGTTCCGCCTTCAGCGTCCGGTGGATGGCGAGCGGGTCGGTCAGGCTCGGCGGCGTCAGGTACGGGCCCATGCAGAAGTTGCTGTCGATGCTGACACCGGGATCGAGGTACCGGCGGGCGTCGGCGAGGAACGTGCCGCCCCGCAGGTCGGGGTTGAGACCGAGTTCGATCAGCGCCGAGGTGAACGCCGCGAAAGTGATCGCCGAGGTGGTGACGCCCGGGGCGTACTGGTCGCGCCAGGTCCGCATCTGGCCGAGCACCTGGCCGGACCGGGCCGTCGTCACCGTCAGGTCCGCCTGCCAGGGGCGGGCCGGGCCCTCCTCGACGTGCGGCGGCCGGGCGAAGCTCAGTCCGTCCTTCCAGCGGGCGGGCTGCCGGCCGAACTGCTTCCACCAGGCCTTCGGCAGCGCGGTCCGGTGCCGCCTCGACGGCGCGATCCGGGCCGCGCGACCCTCGTACGCCGCCTGGACCAGCTCGTGGACCAGTGTGTTGACCGGGCCGGCGTCGCCGTAGGCGTGGGACACCTTGAGGGCGAAGTATCCGCCGCCGACCAGGATCCGCACCGGGTGGTGGGCGCGCGGCTCGGCCTGCAACTGGCGGGTCATCGCGTCGAAGTCGACCGGGCCGGGCCCGAGGTCGGTGACCGCGTCCCGTACCCAGCCGGCGAACGACGCGGCGTCCATGTGCTGCCACCTGGCGCCGGAGCGGTCCAGCCGGGAGACCGCCCGGTGCGTCGGGTCGGCGGCGTGCAGGCCGATCAGCGCGTTGCGGACGCGGGCCGCGTCGACGCCGGTCAGCGGGCCGACGGTACGGATGTACTCCAGGGGCAGCCAGGCACGTTCGTGCAGGGTCAGGCTGGTGGTGGACATGACGTTGACTCCCTCTGATACCGCGGACATGTCGGCGACCGGGGCGAAGACGACCTTCAGCACGGTCGGGGCGACCAGCACCGTCTCGACGGCCATCACCACGGCCACCGCGGTGACCAGGTCGTTCAGGTCGCCGTGGGTGCCGGCCCACCAGGCGGCCAGCAACTCGGTCACGCCGGCGAAGACCGAGAAGATCCCCGCGCCGCGCAGGCGGTTCTGCACCCGGGAGATGGCCAGGAAGAAGTGGTGGAAGACGAACGGGATGTAGGTGAGCGACAGGATGGCGAGCGCCTGGCCCGCCGACTGCGCGTAGCCGGCCCCGAACAGGCCCATGATCTGCTCGGACAGCAGGAACACCACGAGCGATGCCGGGAGGCCGCCGCCGAGGCAGATGAGCAGGCCCACCCGGACCTTGCCGCGTAGGGCACCCCGGTCGCCGGCGGTCACCGCGAAGAGCGTGAGCGCCACGTTGCCCGGCACCATCGCCATGAACGACAGCACCATGAACGCGGTGTAGAACGCGGCGTTGGCCTCCGCCGACAGGGTCGCGGTGACGATCAGCGGCAGCGCGGCCCGGGGCAGGTAGGTGGCCAGGTTCAGCAGGTTGTGGTCGAAGGTGGCCCGGCCGCGGCCGCGCATCAGCGACGGCCGGGGGCGCAGCGAGTCGATCATGCCGCGCCGGCGCAGCACCCGGAACAGGATCGCGGTCGACGTGACGATGCCGGCCACCCAGGTCAGCAGCAGCACCGGGCCGGTCAGCGCGAGGCCCGGGATGATCGCCACCAGTCCGAGCAGCATCAGCTTGATCAGGGAGAACCAGGCGTTGCGCATCAGCTGGAGCGGGCCTTGCAGGAGGCCGACCATGGCCTCGTCGAGGACCAGTGTCATGGCGTTCAGGGCGATGCCGACGACCAGCAGGACGGTGCCGAGGCCACCGCCGAGCGCGTCCTTCAGGCTCGGCGCCCACAGGTGGGCGGCCAGGACGTAGAAGAGTCCACCGGCGGTGGCCGCGGTTCCCGCGGTGAGCAGGCAGGTGGAGATCAGGTCCCATTTGCCGCGGGCCACCGACGGCAGCTCGGAGATGAGCATGGTGCCCATGCCGAACATGCCGATCGTGCCGATCAGGGTCATCGCCGAGACCGCGGCGGACGCCTGGCCGACGGCCGCCTGCGGGGCCAGGTGGGCCGCGACCCACCAGTAGGCGAACCCGAACGCGGACGTGACGAGGGTCGTCGCCATCAGCGAGCCCGCGTTGAGGAACAGGTCGACGTGGCCCTTGAGAGCGGTGAAGATGCCGCGGCCACCCGGCGGTCGTGGCCCGGCGTGCCGTGGTGCGGCGTGGGTTGCCGTCACGCTGATTCCCCCCAATGATCGACTCAGTTACGAAACTTAGTAACTCGCCGTGTTCATCGGTAGGGCGGTACGCACGCCGTCGCCTGTCCGTCTAGCTCGGAAAAAGGGCGATTCGGCGGACGATGGCGTAGTGACTCTGGGTAGTTAGAGCCAGCCGGACTTCTTCAGACGGTGATATAGCCCACCGCCGATGAGTGACATCGCGGCGATCGAGGCGTAGAAGCCGTACGGCGATTTCAGCCCCGGCATCACCTCGAAGTTCATCCCGAAGATGCCGGCGATGACGGTCGGCACCGCGGCGATGGCCGCCCACGCGGCGATCTTGCGCATGTCGTGGTTCTGGTCGACCGACACCTGCGCCAGCCGGGCCTGGAGGACCGAGTTGAGCAGGTCGTCGAAGCTGCCGACCCGGTCCACGGCCCGGGCCAGCCGCCCGCGCGCGTCCTCCAGGTACGGCCGGAGCCCGGCCGGGAGATCCGGCGAATCGATCAGCCGGGACAGCGGGTCGGCAAGGGGCAGCACCGCCCGCTTGAACTCGACCATCTCCCGTTTGAGCTGGTAGATGTGGGCGAACTCGGAGCTCCGGACGGAGGCGAAGGTCTCCTCTTCGATGCGCTCGAGGTCCCGTTCCACGTGCTCGGCCACGTCGAGGTAGCTGTCCACCATCCGGCTGCCCACCGCGTACGCCACCGACCACGGCCCCTGGCGCAGCACCTCCGGGCGGCTCTGCAACTCGTTGCGGACCGCCCAGAGCGGGCCGACCGGGCCGTGCCGCACGGTGATCGCGAACCAGGGGCCGATCAGCACGGTGACGTCGCCGGTCTCCACCACCTCGGAGGTGGCGGTCAGCCGGTCGTGCTCGACGTAGCGTGCGGTCCGCAGCACCAGCCGGGTGACGTCGCCCAGGGTCTGCACGCCGGGCCGGTGGCCGCCCGCGACAGCCTGCTCGACGAGGAGTTCGTGCAGGCCGAACACCTCGGCGACCGGGCGCATGGTGGCCAGGTCGGGCTCGTGCAGGCCGAGCCAGACGAACGCGCCGCGGCGGCGCCGGGCCACGCGGGCCGCGTCCGCGAACGGGACCTGCGCCGCACCGCCGTGCCGCAGGCCGCCGGCGTAGACCGCGCAGTCGACGATGGCGTCCGGGTTGCCGGAGCGCGGGCCCGCCCCCGGTTCGGCCGGCCGGGTCAGTGCGGTCAGGAACTCCTTGACCGCGCCGGGGAGCAACCTCCGACGTCCGTCGGTCCGTTCCCGTGAGCGACCGAGCATCGGCCCGCCACCTTCCACCTCGCCGTGAGCTGCGAGGGACAAGGTAGCGGTCCGGGTCCCGGCTGGCTCTCACCGCTGTCTCGGCGCGCTTAAGACAGCGGTGAGAGCCAGCCCGGACCCGGACCCGACAGCCAGCGGGACGGCCCCGGCAACCGGCGGGACCCGACAGCCAGCGGGACGGCCCCGGCAACCGGCGGGACCCGACAGCCAGCGGGACGGCCCCGGCAACCGGCGGGACCCGACAGCCGGCGGGGCGGCCCCGGCAACCGGCCGGACGGCCCCGGCAACCGGCCGGGCGGCCCCGGGAGTCGGCCGGGCGGGTCGGTCAGTCGGAGCGCTGCATCGCCCGGACTCCGACGAACAGGCCGAGCGCGCCGACCAGTACGGCCGCGACGAGACCCGCCAGCGTGTGCCGGGTGAGCACCTCACCGTTGAAGAGGGCGCGTTCGGCGTTCACCACGTACGTCATCGGATTGATCTTGGAAAGCGCCTGTAGCCAGCCCGGCCCGTCGTCCAGCGGAAGCAGCACCCCGGCCAGCAGGAGCAGCGGGAACAGCAGGGTCTGCTGCACGGTCCAGAACAGCCACTCGGTGTTCTTCGAGGCGAGGGCGAGGGTGTACGACAGCGCCCCGAGCCCGATGCAGAACCCGGCCAGGATGAGCAGCCCGAGCAGCGCCCCGCCGAGATGCAGCCGGAAGCCGAACGGGATGCAGACGGCCACGATCAGGACGGCCTGCGCGAGCATCGGGACGATCTCCTTGAGCGCCCGGCCGATCAGCAGTGCGGGCCGGCGCAGCGGGGTGACCAGCATCCGTTCGTGCGAGCCGGTCTGGATCTCGAAGAGCAGGTTGGAGCCGGTCATCGACGAGCCGAAGAGGCACGACATCACGATGATCCCGGGTACGAACCACTGCAACGACCCGTCACCCGGCAGCAGCGGCGCGAACAGGCCGAGGAAGAACAGCGGCTGGACCATCGAGAAGATCACGGAGAACGGGTCGCGGACCACCGGCCGCAGCTCGCGGCTGAAGACGACGCGGGTGTCGGTGAGGAGCGAGGTCATGATCAGGCCTCCAGAAGGGCGGGAGCGGGAGCCGCGACGTCCTCGCGCAGGCTGCGGCCGGTCAGGGTGAGGAAGACGTCGTCCAGGGTCGGGCGGACGACCTCGATCGAGACCGGCCCGAGTGAGGCCAGCCGGGCGGCGAGCCGCGGTCCGTCGTCGCTGGTGATCCGCACCACGGTGCCGTCCCGCGTCCCGTCCGGTACGCGGGCGGCCGCCTGCTCGGAGTCGAAGCCCAGGATCACGCGATCGCCGACGTGCTTGGCCTTGAGCTGCTGCGGGGTGTCGTCGGCGATGATCCGCCCGTGGTCGATCACCACCACCCGCTCGGCCATCGAGTCGGCCTCGTCCAGGTAGTGCGTGGTCAGCACGATCGTGGTGCCGTGCTCGGCGCGCAGCCGCAGGATGTGCTCCTGGAGGTTGGCCCGGTTCTGCGGGTCCAGCCCGGTCGACGGCTCGTCGAGGAAGAGCAGCTCCGGCGCGTGGATCAGGCCCATCGCGATGTCCAGGCGGCGGCGCTGACCGCCGGAGAGGGTGGAGACGGTACGGTTCGCGACCTCGCCGAGCCCGAGGGAGTCGATCAGCTCGTCGGCGCGTTTCCGGGCGGCAGGGACCCGCAGGCCGTACGCCCGTCCCTGGCTGATCAGCTCGTCCCGGCCGCGCTGGCTGTGCCCGGCGCCGTTGCCCTGTCCGATGTAGCCGATCCGCAGGCGTACCTCGCGCTGCTTCCGGGCCACGTCGAAACCGGCCACCCGGGCGCTGCCGCTGGTCGGCGGGATGAGAGTGGTGAGCATCCGCAGGGTGGTCGACTTGCCGGCTCCGTTGGGCCCGAGGAGTGCGACCAGCTCGCCCCGGGCCACCGTCAGATCGATGCCGTCGACCGCCCGGACGTCCTTGAACTGCTTCGTCAGCTCTCGCGTCTCAATCATGCTCCGACGATAGGATTCACTGCGGCCACTTTCTGACCGCAATGAAAGAGAGTCTGGAGCCATGGCGAACACGAGTGCACGGATGCTGCGGCTGCTGTCGCTGCTGCAGACCCATCGCTACTGGCCGGGCTCCGAACTCGCCGACCGCCTCGAGGTCAGCGCCCGGACGCTGCGCCGCGACGTGGACCGGCTCCGCGAGCTGGGCTATCCGGTCGACGCCGCCCGCGGCGTGGCCGGTGGCTACCAGTTGCAGGCCGGGGCGGCGATGCCGCCCCTGCTGCTCGACGACGAGGAGGCGGTGGCCATCGCGGTCGGCCTGCGCAGCGCCGCGGCGGGCGCGGTCGCCGGCTTCGAGGAGACCTCGGTACGCGCGCTCGCCAAGGTGATCCAGTTGCTCCCGCCCCGGTTGCGGCGCCGCATCGACGCGCTCCAGGCGGTCACCACGCCGGGGGTGTTCGGTGGCGGCCCGGTTCTCGACGCGCTCACCCTGACCACCCTCGCCATGGCGTGCCGCGGTGAGGAGCGGCTGCGGTTCGACTACGCCCCGCGGGAGGGCGAGGCCGCCCGCCGGCACGTGGAGCCGCACCGGCTGGTGTCGCTGGGCCGCCGGTGGTATCTGGTGGCCTGGGATCTGGATCGCGGCGACTGGCGCAGTTTCCGGGTGGACCGGCTCACCGCCCCGGAGCCGACCGGCGCGCGGTTCCGCCCGCGCGAGCTGCCCGGCGGCGATCCGGTGGAGTGGCTGCGCTCACGGATGCGGACCATCCCCAGCCGTTACGACGTGTCGGTGGTGATCCAGACCGATGCCGCGACGATCCGTGGTTTCGTCGGCAACTGGGGCCGGGCCGAGGAGCTGCCGGAGGGCGGCTGCCGGCTGCGGATGAACGTCGACGACCTGGGCTGGCCGGTGATGGTGCTCGGTGTGCTGGCCGTGCCCTTCACCGTGGAGTCGCCCGATGAGCTGCGTGACCTGGCGCGCCGCACCGGGGAGGCCCTGGTGCGGCACGCGGGCTGACGACTATGGACGGACCGGCGCCCCCGTGGCGCCGGTCCGCAGGGAAGAACTTAGCGACGGGGTACGACAAATTTCTGTCATGTTTAAGTGAGCGCTTATATAGATGTCACCGGCTGCGGCGCACCGACGCGGTGAGCTGGAGAACCTGCTCGGTGGTGAAGGTCCGTGGGGTCATCACCCGGACGATCGAGCGGTCGGCGAGACGGGTCTGCACCATCCAGAAGTCGCGGGCCCGGAAGAGGTCGGCCGGGCGGCCCTGCACGGTCACCTTCGTCGCCTTCTCCAGGCCGTCGATCTCCGCCGCCCGGAAGAGCGGCTTCGACCTCGGCGCCCACTGCACGTGGAAGTCGGTCTCCGGGTGCACGGGATCGCGGTACATCAGGATCGCCTCGTCCTTGAAGGCGGCCAGTTCCCAGCCGTCCGGGACGAGTCCCACGGTCACCTCGAAGTGCAGCCGCTGCGGCCGGTCCCGGACCTTTCCGGCCAGGTCGATCAGGGCGCCGGGGGTGCCGTACCGTCCCTGGCCGGTCAGGCGCAGCCACACGCCGTCGCGATGCTCCCAGACCAGCGTGAGCGGAGGGCGGCCGTCGTCGGCGGTCCCGTTGAACGCCACGATGCGGCCGGGGCGGCCGTCGATCTCGACGTCGATCACACCGGCACCGGACAGCGCGCCACCATCGTCCTCGGTGGTGCTGTTCAGATAGACGTCGCTGCGGTCCTCGGCCAGGTAGACCGCGATCACCGGGCCACCCGGGTCGGCGGTGAAGACCGCGTCGCCCAGGCCGGAGATCGTGTACGGGAAGGCCGGAGCCGTGGCTGCCACCAGGCGGATCGCATCGGTCCCGGTTCCGCTTCCGGTGCCGGTGCCGGTGCCGGTGCCGGGACTGGCGGGAGCGGTGGTCGTGGTCGGCGGCGTGGTGGTGGGTGCGGCGTCCGGGCGGGCGGCGGGGCGGGGGATCACCACGACGGCGACGGTCACCGCACCGGCCAGGGCGAGCCCGGCGATCGCCAGACGGCGGGCCGGGAACGACCGGCGGCCCGGGACGGCGGCCGGGTCCATGCCGGCGAGCAGCCGGGCCCGCGCCGAGGCCAGCGCCGCATCGGACACGTCAGCGGCGTCCGGGCCGTATCGGTCGAGCAGCTCCAGGTCGTTCATTTCTCTCCCTCCGAGGGCATGGCGACAGCGAGGACGGCACGGGTCACCTTGCGGGCCCGGTTGATCCGCGAGCGGACGGTCCCCAGCGGGATGCCCAGGGTGGTGGCGATCTCGGCGTACGAGAGCTGGGCATAGGCCAGAAGCAACAGCGCGTCGCGGTCGCCCGGCTTGAGTCTCGCCAGCGCCGCGGCCAGATCGGCGCGGAGGGCCGCGGCGTCGACCCGCTCGTCGGCCCGTTCGTCGTCGTGCGGGGCGGGCTGCTCCCGGGCGGCCCGGGCCAGCGCCCGGTAGTGCCGCTCCTCCTGCCGTACGTGCCGGTGCAGCACGTTGGTGGCGATGCCGAACAACCAGGGCCGTACCTCCAGGCCGAGTGGCTGGTAGGCGGCCCGTCTGCGGAAGGCGATCAGGAACGTCTCGGCGAGCAGGTCGTCCGCGGGCGCCCCGATCCGGCGGGCCAGATAGCGGTGGATCGCCACGGCGTGCCGGTCGAACAGCGGCGCGAACTGTTCCGGCTCCCGCACCGATTCCTGGATCAGCACGTCGTCGGCGAGGTGCATCGGTAACGAGCGTAGGTCGTTCACACCCGTTGATGCCCGCAACGGCCGATCCGGTTCACGCCGACTGTCAGATCGGCCGGGAGAACCGCCACGACCAGGCGTTGTCGGCCTCGGTGGAACCGTAGGTGCGGCGCCGTTCGACCTTGCGGAAGCCACGCGCCTCGTAGAACGGGATGCCCAGTTCGTTGCCGTCCAGCGCGGCGACCCACATCTCGGTGGCGCCCAGCTCGCGCAACTGCCCGGTGACCCGGTCCAGCAGCAGGGTCCCGAGGCCGCGGCCGCGCTCGTCCGGATCGAGGTAGAGCACGAACAGCTCGCCGACGCCGGGCCTGAGGAGACCGCCGCCGGCCGCGCCCAGGACCCGTCCGTCCTCCTCGGCGACCTGGTAGCCCAGCCAGCCGGGAGGAGCCGCGGGGACCTCTTTGGACACCCGCTCCACCTGGTAGAACTCCGCGATCATGCGCTCGATGAACGCGCTGCTCAGCAGGGCCGGATAGGTCCGCCGGTAACCCCGTGCGCAGATGTCGGCGATCGCCTCGGCGTCCTCGTCACGAGCCGCTCGTACCACTGCCATCCGCCGAGGATAGGGCGCGCTGCCGGATGTGGTCGTCGTGCCACTCGGAGCCGACCCGGAACCGTTTCACCCCGACGATCTCGAAGCCGTGCCTGGCGTAGAACTTCGCGGCCCGCACATTGCGCTGGTTGACGCCGAGCCAGCAGCTCGCGGCGCCGGTCCCGGAGGCGGCGGCGAGCGTCGCGGTCATCAGCGCGGACGCGGCCCCGGTGCCGTGCCGCTCCGGCGCCAGGTAGAACTTGCTCAACTCGATGCTGCCGGCCTGCTCGACCACGGCGGCCACGTCCGGGTCGGTGATCGGGCCGCCGGCCAGCATGGAATAGCCGGTCGGCTCGCCGTCGACGGAGACGATCACCAGGATGCGCGCCGGGTCGGCCAGGTAGCCGGCGAAGCTCGCCACCGACAGGTTCGTCGCGACGAACGCGTCGATGTCGGCCTGGGCGGTGCCGGGTGGGCAGGCCAGCCCGAACGTCCGTGCGGCCAGGTCGTGAAGGACCGGTTCGTCACCTGCGCGAGCGAGACGTGTGATGGTCGTCATAGCCTAACTGTTTACAATCTTCAGAGTGAGCGATCGGACGCAACGACTCGGCGATGTTATCCCCCGACCGGCCTCGGTGCGGCCGGTCCCGGCCGCATCGTTCGCGATCATCGACGGCGGTACGGCGGTGAGCGCCCCGCCACCCCTCGAAGGCGTCGCCGCGCACCTGGGCCTGCCCCTGGCCGCCGACGGCGCGATCGCTCTGGCGCTGGACGAGGCGCTCCCCGCCGAGGCCTACCGCCTGGAGATCACCGCCACCGGCGTGACCCTGGCCGGCGGCTCCCCGCAGGGCGTCTTCTGGGGCGTGCAGACGCTGCGCCAGCTGGGCCGGGAGCTGCCCGGCGGTGTCATCGAGGACCACCCGCGGTACGCCTACCGCGGCGCGATGCTCGACCTGGCCCGGCACTTCTTCACCCCCGCGCAGATCAAGGCGCACGTCGACCTGCTGGTCCAGTTCAAGATCAATCACCTGCACCTGCACCTCACCGACGACCAGGGCTGGCGGCTGGAGATCCCCGGCTGGCCCCGGCTCACCGAGGTCAGCGGCGGCCCGGGCACCGGCGTCGACGGGGCCGGGCCGGGCTTTCTCACCCTCGGGGACTACGCCGACGTCGTCGCGTACGCGGCCGACCGGTTCGTCACGATCGTTCCTGAGATCGACATGCCCGGCCACGTGAACGCGGTACACGTCGCCTATCCGGAGCTGACCGCCGACGGCCGGCCGGTCGCGCCGCGTACCGACGCCGAGGTCGGCTACTCCTCACTGGTAGCCGGCCGCGAGGAGACGTACACCTTCGTCGAGACCGTGCTCAAGACGGTCGCCGGCCTCACCCCCGGCCCCTATCTGCACATCGGCGGCGACGAGTGCCTCTCCACGCCGCCGGAGGACTACCGCACGTTCCTGGAGCGGGTGCTGCCGATCCCGGGCCGGTTCGGCAAGAGCGTGATCGGCTGGCACGAGATCGCCGGCGTCGACCTGCCCGAGGACGCGGTCGTCCAGTACTGGCGGATCGAGGCCACCGACGACGCCGTGGCGCGGGCCGCCGCCGACGGCCGCCGGGTGATCGTCTCCCCGGCCGACCGCACCTACCTCGACATGAAGTACGACGCGGACACCCCGCTCGGGCTGGACTGGGCCGGGCATCTGAGCGTCGAGCGCGCCTACGACTGGGACCCGGCCGAGCGCCTGCCCGGGGTCGGCGAGGACGCCATCCTCGGAGTGGAGGCACCGCTCTGGTCGGAGACCCTGCGCAGCGTCGACGACCTGCGCTATCTCACCTTCCCGCGGCTGCCCGCGGTCGCCGAGGTGGCCTGGTCACCGCGGGACGGCCGGGACTGGCAGTCCTTCCGGGAGCGGCTGGCCGCCTTCGGTCCCCGCTGGACCGCCGGCGGAATCAGCTTTCACCGCTCACCGGAGATCGACTGGCACTGACCGCGGGCACCGGTGCCGACATCCGGTGCTCCGGCACCACGAGGCGGATCCGGTCGCGGGGCCGTGCCGGGATCCGGGACAGATCGATCCCGGTGTCCTGCGGCGGCAGGTAGTGGTCGAGTGCGGCGAGCCGGCGCGACAGCGTGCCCAGCAGCGCGATGGTGATCTTCTCGCCCGGGCAGCGGTGCCCGGTCCGGGGATCGCCGCCGCCCTGGGGGATCAGATCGAACTCGCCGATCTCGCGATCGAGGAAACGGTCCGGGTCGAAGCGGTACGGATCGGTCCACAGCTCGGGGTCGTGATTCTGGCCGTAGACGTCCAGCAGCACCAGCGTCCCGGCCGGGATCGGCTCGCCGTGGAAGAACAGGTCACGGGTGGCCCGGCCGCCCAGGAACGGGGCGAACGGGTAGAAGCGCCGCACCTCGTGCGTGAACGCCAGGGTGTATTCGTCGTCGCCGGCCCGTAGGCGGGACTGGTGCCGCGGCCACATGTCCATGGCGTGCGCGGCGAACGCGACGAACCACGCCACGGCGATCGCCGGGCGGATGACGTTCAGCAGTTCGACGGCCGCGACCCGCGGGTCCAGCGGCGTGCCGTCGTCGCTGTGGTGCGCGATCACCGACAACGGGCTCGTGGTGAGCGGCTTCTCGCGTACCCCTGAAATGATCTTCGAAAGACGGTGTTCCTGGGCCCGTCGTGCCACCAGCGCCCGCGCCGCGCGGGGACCGGCCGTCGCGAACCCGTCCACCATCGCGACGCAGTCCCGGGCGAGGGTCACGATCTCGCGATCCTCCAAGGGCATGCCGACCCAGCGCGACACCGCCCGCGCGATGACCCGCGCCGACTCGTCGAACAGGCGCACCGGCGGCCCGCCACGCCAGCCGTCGGCCGCCGCGTCGAACTCCTCACCGGCGATCTTCGCGAGCCGGTCGATGCCGTCACCCGACAGCAGCGACGTGAACAGCGCCTTGCGCCGCAGGTGATCGTCGCCGTCCAGCGTGTGCACCGCGCCCGCACCGAAGAGGGTGTGCACCACCAGGCCCGGCAGTGCCGTGTGCCGCTCCAGGTTGCCCGGCGCGTAGAAGAACCGGGCCGCGGCGGCACCACAGACGCCCACCGCCGGTTGTCCCATCACCCGGGTCCGGACCGGTCCGCCACCCGCCCGGCGGCGGAGATCCGGCAGCCACGCGTACCCCTTCAGAGCGACGGCCAGTGTCTGATCTAGGTCAGCCATAGCCGTCGTATTACCCACAGCGCGGGCACGAAACGGTTACGCACGGTTTTGGCCCTAGTCTGGGTGGCCCACCGGGCGGGAGGAGCGCGGGTTGAGCAAGGGTGCACCAGGGGCGGGGCGGTCGGCTGCCGCGCTGGCCGGGTTCCTCGTCGTCGCCGGAGCGCAGCTCGCCGTCGTGCTGGCCGCCCTCTGGGCGGTGCTGTGGCTGCTGCCCGGCTCACTCGCGCTACGGATCGGCGCGCCGCTCAGCCTCGCCACGTTCGGCACCCTGGCGTACGCCACCTGGCGCGCCCTGCACAGCCGGCACCGTACCCCCGCCGGCGTGGCCGTCGGCCGCGACCAGGCGCCCCGTCTGTGGGAACTGGTCGACGATGCCGCGAAGGCGGCCGGGGTCGCCCCGCCGGCCGGGATGACCGTCGTCGCCGACGCCACGGTGGCCCTCGGCGAGCGCACCCACCTGCTCGGCCTGATCGGCGGGCGCCGTGACCTCTACCTGGGCCTGCCGCTGCTCCAGGCGCTCGAGCCGGACCGGCTGACCGCCGTCGTCACGCACGAGCTGGCACACGGGTCGGCCGCGCTGGGGCGGTGGGCGCCGCTCGCCTACCGGGGCCGGATCGCGGTCGGCCGGGCCATGCCGCGGATCTCCCGGCGCGGGCCGGCCGGGATCCTGCTGCGGATGTACGCCGGGTTCTACCGCCGGATGGACACGCCGTTCAGCCGCGCCCAGGAACTGGCCGCCGACCGGATCGCCGCGGCGCACGCCGGGACCGCGGCCACCGTCGCGGCGCTGCGGGACCTGCCGGCGCTGGCCGGGATGCAGCGGCTGTTCCACGCCGAATACGTGGGGCCCGGATGGCAGGCCGGATTCGTGCCGGACGACGTGTTCGGCGGGCTCCTGCGGGTGCTGGCGGCCCGGACCACCGAGATGACCATGCTCCGCGCCCGGGATCCGGAGCCGTCGGGGCCGTGGGACACCCATCCGCCGCTGGCCGAGCGGATCGCCGCCCTCTCCACGTCACCCTCGTCGGCCTCGCCTTCCACGCCTGCCGCATCGTCTGCATCTTCTGCACCGTCGACGCCTTCCGCACCGCCCACGGCCTCCGCGCCTTCCTCGTCGTCCACTGCGGATATCCCGGCCGCGCCGTCGCCCGCGGCATCGGAGCCGGATGCCGCCGGGTCGCCCTCGCCGGACCCGGCCGGGTCCTCTGCACCGGCGGCGGTCGAGGAGAAGCCGGCCGACGATCTGGTGCCGGATCTGCCGGCGCTCGGGCGGGCGCTGCAGGCCGTCGCCTTCCCGCCGGGCGGGCGGGCCGTGGTGAGCTGGGACGAATGTCTCAGCGTCGCCCGTACGTCCGAGATGGAACGGGAAGCCGAGGCGGCGCTGACGTCGATCTCCCGGGCCGTCGGCAGCCCGGTCCCGGACGCCGGGCGGTTGCTCGACCTCGCCGCCGACGGCCGGCTCCGGACAGCCGCCGAGGCGGTGTTCCCGGAGGCGCCGGCGGAGGAGACCACCGCGCGGATCGTCGAGCTGCTCGGCCTGATGCTGGCCCTCGCCGCGCTGCGCAGCGGGGTGGCCCGCTGGCGGCACAGCTGGACCGGCGCGGCCGAGGTGGTCGGCGCCGACGGCACCTACCTCAACCTCGCCGAGCTGGCGGCCGGGGCGGCCGACCCGGAGACCACCGAGGCGGTCCGGAAGTGTCTGACCGAGGCCGGTGTGGACCTCGCCGCGGCGGCGTCCAGGCCGGGTTCGGCGCGCGCCCGGGTCCTCGGTGGACTGGTGAACCTGTCGGCGGACGGGGCACGTACCGACGTGCTGATCACCGATCTCGGCCTGCTGCTGGTGCCGGGGCTGCCGCGAGGCCGGGGACCGGAGTCGAAACGGCGGCTGACCAGGATCGCGGCGGACGGTGTGCCGGTCGGCGGGATGGCGGCGCCGGAGAGTGAACCGGCCGGTGCCCCCGCGGGTGACGGGCTTGCGCCGCCCCATGGGGGACGGTTCGTGCCGTTCGCCGACGTCGCCGGGGTGACCACAGTGCCCGGTCGGCGTAAGGGCTGGACGCTCGGGATGCGCGCGGGCGGGGAGTTGAGCCTGCGTTCGGCGTTCGACACCGATGAACTGCCCGGCGGATGGGCGGCCTGGGACGAGGCGGTGACCTTCCTCGCCGGGACCCGCTGAGGCCCGCTCCAACCCGATGAGGTGATCGGCTGAACCCGTCGGGGCCCGCTCCCGTACCCGAAAGTGCACGCAGTCGCGTGTGCGACGGATGGGTAACCGGAACGTCACTTCGGGTCACAATTACCCCAACGATTTGTTCGCTTCATGTACGTCCGGAATGGGTAGGCATGCTGCCGGACGAGGCGAGACGATCGTCGGGCGACGCGGGAAGGGGCCGGCATGGAGCGAGGGCCGTTGGCGCTCTTCGGAGCCATACTCGCGGTCGGCGTCGGTCCCGCTCTGTGGCTCGGTGCCCAGCTCGGCGCGGTCAATCTCGCCCCCGGTCAGCGTCCCGCGCCGGTCGGTGAGCAGTTCCCCGGCGTCGACATGGACTTCGGCGGGGCCGGTGCGGGCGAGCTGCCGGACGACGACGAGCCACTGATCACGTACACGTACACGCCGCTCACGCCGGCCACCTCGGCCACGTCGGTGAAGCCGTCCCCGGTGGCGACCGGTGAGTCTCTGCCCAGCCGGACCGTGCCGCCCGCGCCTCCGCCACCGGTGCCGACGCCCACCTCGGCCACGCCCCCGTCCTCGTCCTCGTCGTCCTCGTCGAATCCGTCGGCCGACCCGTCCGCCGGCGGTTCGACCACGCCGTCGGTCGAGCCCAGCAACTCCGTCTCGTCGTCGGCGTCCGCGGTCCCGGAGTGAGTTCGGCGTCCGCGGTTCCGGAATGGGCTCGGCGTCCGCGGTCCCGGAATGAGCGAGGAGGGGGAGCCGGCCGGCTCCCCCTCCTCGTCGGCCGGGGGTCAGAGCCCCAGCAGGCGATCCAGGATGTCGCGGTAGCCGCGCAGCTCCACCCGCAGGGATTCGGTGTCGTCGGTGCCCTTGGCGACCGACCCGCGGTGGTCACGCAGAGCCTGGGACAGCTTGTCCACGGCCTCGTCCACCAGACCGGCGGCGTCGGTGGTGGCGCCCTTCGGGTCGTCGACGAAGCGCAGCTGCACGTCGCGCCAGCGGTCGCGCAGCGGCTGGGTGTCGGCGGACGGGAAGAACGGCAGCGGGCCGGTTCCGGCCGGTGTAGCCGCCACCGGCGTCACCTCCGGCCGCGAGTCGGCGTCGGCCTCGTGCGTGAGGTGCGGGTCGTCGAACGTGCCCCGGTCGTCCAGCGCCGCGTCGACCGTGGTGTCGTCCTTGCGCTCCTCGCCGGTGACCGGCTCGTCCCGGTCCGGGTGGACCTCGTCCGGGTCGCCCTTGTCCGGTGTGTCCTTGAGGTGCTCACCCACGACCGGCTCGTTCCGGTCCGGCTCGCCGTCGTCGGGCAGTTTGTGCTTGGGTGCCGTGTCGTCCGGCAGCTTGTGCTTGGGCGCCGTGTCGTGGTCGCCGTCGATACCGCGATCGCGGGCCACCTCGTCGCTGAACGCCACGGTCGGGTCCGCGCTGCCCGGGATCCGGTGGGTGCGGTCCGGGTCGTCGTCCGGCCGGACGGTGCCGGCCGGGGTGTCGCCCACGGTGGAGGTGTCCGCCGCGGCGGACGGGGATGCCGGGTCGGTGTCGTGCTGCCAGGGCGAACCGGCCCGCTGCTGCGGGAGGGGGGCGGTGGTGTCGGGGTCGGCGGGGCGGTCGGTCTTGTCGTCGACGTTGTCCTGGGCCTCGTTGGAGAAGAAGCGCATCGTCGGTGCCTCCTCAGCGGCTGGGTTCGGTGGTGGTGTCGGGGCGGGTGGTGTCCTCGGCCGCCGGCCGCGGCGCGGGGGTGGTGTGCGCGACCGGGTTCTCACCGAGCAGGTCGGCGAAGAGGGCCCGGTAGTGGACCAGCGCCTGGCGCAGGTCCTCGGTCTCGGCCTGCCCGTCGCGGCTGCGCCGGCTGATGTCGTGCGCCGAGCGGTAGTGCTCCAGGGTGGCGGCGTGCTCCACGGACAGGTCGGCGAACCGCTCGTCGTAGTCGCCGGTCGGGTAGCCCCGCTCGGCGATCAGTGCCGTGACCAGCTCGTCAGCGGTCGAGACCGCCTCCTGCGGGTCGTCGACGAAACGGATCTGGACCTCTTCCCAGGCGGCGGAGTAGCGGGTGCGCGACTCGGGGGAGAGGGGCTTGAGCTCGAGCTGCGCGTGCCGCTTGGTGCGTTCGAGCAGCTCCTTCTCCGCATCGGTGCGGTTGCCGGTGTCGGCGACCACACGGTCGTACTCGGGGCCGAAGGTCTGCCGCAGCCGGCGACGGCGCGCGGCCTGGACACCGAACACGATCGCGGCCAGCACCAGTAGGACGACGACGACGATCAGGACGATGGTGGCGGTGTCGGACATCAGGTTCCTCCTTCTTCGGTCCCTGTATTCCCATCCGGCACCACGCGCCAATCCCGTCCGCGCGAACTGCGCGCACCAGGGTCGTAATCGGGCAGTGTGCGGGGGCACAGTGTCGTAAGCCCGACGATCAGTGAGAAAAAGATCGCGACCCGTTCTGCCTGGACAAACAGGAGAGAGGGCCGCGATCCGGCGGGGTCGGGCGCTAGCTGAGACGGACGTCATTACGTATTCTTTGCCAGCGTTCGCCACGGGCGTACCGGTCGTTCCCCCGTTCACGGCGGCCGGCGCCACGGGTGGTCCGCTGATCGTTCCCTGCCGAACCCCTTCTGGCGGAGCTTGATGAGAAGCCGCAACTGGTCGATCCGTTCGAAGATCATCGCGATGGTCGCGGTGCCGCTGTCCGCGTTGCTCGCGATCTGGATCTTCGCGACCGCGGTGACAGCCGGCCCGGCCTTCACCCTGCTCAACGCGCGTGACGCGGTGCAGAAACTCGGTGATCCCGGACTGCGGTTGATCGCACAGTTGCAGCGCGAGCGGCATTTCTCGGCCATCTACCAGGCCACCACCCGCCCGGCGAAGACCGAGCTGGGCCGGGAACGCGACACCACCGACCGGATCATCGACGAGTTCCGCCGGGCCGCCGCCGAGACCGAGATGACCGACAATCTGCGCATCGAGGTGGGCGAGTTCCTGACCAAGGTCGACGAGCTGGGCCCGCTCCGCCAGGAGGTCGACGAGCGGCGGACCAGCTACCTCTACCTGGTGCAGAAGTACGACTCGATCATCGAGTTGGCGTTCGACGTCTCCCGTACCGCCGCGGTGTTCTTCAACGACCGGGTGGACCGGGAGATCCGTGGCCTGATCGCGACCTTCCGCGGCCTGGAGTATCTGAGTCGCATCGACGCGCTGCTGGCCGGCGCGAACGCGGGCGGCCGGATCGACAACAAGACGCGCGAGACCCTCATCGAGTACATCGGCGTCGAGCGGTACCTGCTCGGCTCCGGTGTGGCCGACATGCCGGAGAGCTCACAGGACGACTACGCCCGGCTGATCATCCACCCGACCTTCATCGACCTGGACATCCTTCAGAACAAGCTGCTGGCGCAGAACTACGCGGGCGGCGCACCCCCGGTCTCCGGCACCGAGTGGCAGCACGCGTACGACTACGCGGCCCAGGAGCTGCGGCTCTTCGGCGAGCGCACGATCGCGCAGGTGTCCAAGGACGCCACCCCGTTCGCCGTCGACATCCTCGGCAAGCTCGGTCTGGCCGCCCTGCTCGGCCTGGTCGCCCTGGGCGCCTCGGTCTACGTCTCGGTCCGGCTCGGCCGCTCGCTCGTCGGGCGCCTGATCCGGCTGCGGCGCGACGCGATCGAGCTGGCCTCCGAGCGGCTGCCCACGGTGGTACGGCGGCTGCAGCGCGGCGAGATGGTCGACGTCGGTGCGGAGACGCCCCCGCTGGAGTACGGCCAGGACGAGATCGGCCAGCTCGGCCGCGCCTTCAACGACGTGCAGCGGACGGCCGTGCAGTCCGCGGTCGAGGAGGCCAACGTCCGGCGCGGTATCAACGAGGTCTTCCTCAACATCGCCCGGCGCAGCCAGACGCTGCTGCACCGCCAGCTGTCCCTGCTGGACAAGATGGAGCGCCGGGAGACCGACCCGCGCGAGCTGGAGGACCTGTACCGGGTCGACCACCTCGCCACCCGGATGCGGCGCCACGCCGAGGACCTGGTCATCCTCGCCGGTGCGGCGCCCGGCCGCGGCTGGCGCAACCCGGTCCCGGTGATCGACGTGGTGCGTGGCGCCATCAGTGAGGTGGAGGACTACAAGCGGGTCGACATCCGCACGATCGCCTCCTCGTCACTCGTCGGACGTTCCGTCGGCGACGTGATCCACCTGCTGGCCGAACTGATCGAGAACGCGGCGTCCTACTCCCCGCCGCACACCCGGGTCCAGGTGACCGGCCAGGCGCTGCCCAACGGCTATGTCGTCGAGATCGAGGACCGCGGCCTGGGCATGACCCCGGAGGCGATCACCGAGGCGAACCGCCGTCTGGTGGAGCCGCCCGACTTCGACCCGGCGGACAGTGCCCGGCTCGGCCTGTTCGTGGTGGCCCAGCTCGCCCAGCGGCACAACATCCGGGTCTCGCTGCGCGCCTCGTCGTACGGCGGCATCACCGCGGTGGTGCTGGTCCCCGGCGAACTGGTGGCCGGGTTCGGTGGCCGCACCGACGAGCCGGCCACCCCGCCGTGGCCCGGCAGCGGTGAGTTGCCGCAGCTCACCGGCACCGGCCGTGGCCCGGCGCCCGACGACGTCCCGGCCATCGCCGCGGCGCCGGCGGAGGCATCGTCGCTGAACGGTCAGCACCGTACGGCGCCGGAGATCACCGGTCCGGCACCGAGCACGGTCGCCGCCGAGCTGAGCGCGGAGGGCCTGGTGCAGCGGCGACGGGTGCGTAAACCGACGCTGCCGGCGCCCGCGGTGAACGGCTCCGCCCAGACGGACAAGAAGGTCGACCTGTCGGTGCTCGACGAGTTGGCCGCGGGTCTGCCGGTGATGCCCCGAGCGGTGCCCCGCAACTCGGCGCCGGCGGCACCCGCCGAGGTGGAGCCTGATCCGGCCGAGGTCACGCAGGTGATCCCGATGATGGGCGCGGCCGCCCCGGCCGAGGAGAAGACCGCCGAGATCCCCGGCGAGACCACCGGTGAGATCATCGGGGACGACGGGCTGCCCCGGCGGGTCCGGCAGGCGAACCTGGCGCCGCAGTTGCGCAAGCCGGTCGTCGAACCGGAGCCGACCGCCCCGACCCGCAGCCCCGAGCAGGTGCGTTCCCTGATGAGCGCCCTGCAGACCGGTACCACCCGGGGCCGCGCCGATGCGGCCCGCACCGAACCCACCGGGTCCGTGCCGCCGGCCGCCGGACACACCGCGCAGCCTGACGACGCGACGATCACCGATGCCGCTAACGTCAGTTTCCCGGCTTCCGCGGACCCCGCGGCGGACGGGCAGAAAGCACCATCCGGGCCGGAGGCCGGCGTGAACGGCGAGCACGCCGATGGTCCCGGGGAGAACCTCATGCTGGAGAAGGACGCATAAGTGGCACAGACGAAGCAGAGCGCGAATCTCACCTGGCTCCTCGACGACCTGGTCGAACGCGTGCCAACCGCGAACCAGGCGGTGGTGCTGTCGGCCGACGGCCTGATGCTGGGGGCCTCGGCGGCGATGGACCGCGAGGACGCGGAGCATCTGTCGGCGATGGCGGCCGGTTTCCAGAGCCTGGCGAAAGGGGCCAGCCGGCACTTCGAGGCCGGGCCGGTCCGCCAGACGGTGGTGGAGATGGAGGAGGCCTTCCTCTTCGTCACCGCCGCCGGTCAGGGCGCGTGCCTGGCGGTGCTGGCCTCCGCCGACGCGGATCTCGGCCTGATCGCCTACGAGATGGCGATGCTGGTGACCCGGGTCGGTCAGACCATGGCTGCCCCGGAACGGTCGGTAATGACACCGTCCGACGTCTACTGAGCAGCCGCGTGTGACTCACGACTGGCTGGACAATGACGCGGGCCCGGTGGTGCGTCCCTACGCGATGACCGGGGGACGCGTCGCTCCGGTGGACTGCGACTTCGACCTGGTCGCGTTCGTCGTGGCGACGGTGCCCGACCTCACCTCCGGCCGGCAGTTGCAGCCGGAGCACCACGCCATCGTGGCAGCGGCCTGGGAGCCGATCTCCGTGGTCGAGCTGGCTTCTCAGCTCGACCTGGCGGTCGGTGTCGTCCGGGTGTTCCTCGGTGATCTACGCTCAGCGGGTTTGATCTCGCTGTACGAACCCCCGGCTGCCTCGCAGCCGCATGACGTCGACGTACTCAAGGCGGTTGTCAATGGACTCCGTGCGCTCTGACCGTAACGGCGGATCGTCGCGCATTCCCGTCGCTCTCAAGATCCTCATCGCGGGTGGGTTCGGGGCGGGAAAGACCACGATGGTCGGATCGGTCAGTGAGATCCGGCCACTCCAGACCGAGGAGATCCTCACCGGAGCCGAGGGCGCCGACGACGTCTCCGGCGTGGAGACCAAGACCACCACGACGGTGACCATGGACTTCGGCCGGATCACCATCACCGAGGACCTTCAGCTCTACCTGTTCGGTACGCCCGGCCAGGACCGGTTCTGGTTCCTGTGGGACGAACTGTCGCAGGGTGCGCTCGGCGCCGTGGTGCTGGCCGACACCCGCCGGCTGGCGGACTGCTTCCCGTCGATCGACTACTTCGAGCAGCGCGGCACCCCGTTCGTGGTGGCGGTGAACTGCTTCGACACCCAACTCCAGCACGCGCCGGAGGCGGTGGCCCGTGCCCTCGACCTGGACCCGGGTGTCCCGGTCGTCCTCTTCGACGCGCGCGACCAGGTGGCCGCGCGCAACGTGCTGATCGAGCTGGTGGAGTACGTGGCACGGCGCCAGATGGCCGCCGCGGCCACCCGCTAGAGCGCGACCTGCTCCGGCGGGACGCAGACCAGCCACGGGGTGAGCCGGCGCACCGTTCTCGCCGGCAGCAGGCCCCGCTGCGCCAGATCGCCGGGGCTGGTGAACGGCCCCCGCTGATACCGGTCGAGGATGATGTGATGCGCCTCGATCGGGCTGATCCCGGGTAGCCGGGCCAGTTCCGGTCCGGGCGCGTGATTGAGGTCGACGAGCCCGCCGTCGTCGAAGGTGCGCAGGAGGTCGGGCCGCCCGATCCCGGCCTGTCGGGCGCCGGCCGGGTTGATCAGCGCGAACTGGCGCGCCATGTGCCGTTGCGCCCGGGCCCGCCGGCTGTCGCCGGGCAGCGCGGCGAGGATCGCCCCGTGCACCGCGGAGACCGGGACGAGCAGCAGGTGCAGCATCAGGGCGGCGTCCTCGGACGGGCTGGTGTATTCGGCCTCCAACGGACTGGGGTCGACCGTGTACAGGAAGATCACGGTGGCCCAGACGATGAGGTAGCAGGCGAGGGTGATCGCCTCCCGGAGGGTCCGCCGCTGGAACGTCGCGTACGCGAAGTACACCCAGCTACCGAGTGCGCAGGTGACGACGGGAAGCAGCCCGGCGAGGACGACCTCGGCCCACGGGACACCGTCCCGGCGCGGCGGGAGCGGGACGCCGGGCAGCGGCACCGGGTACGGATGGGGCTGCGGCGGATACGGCTGCGGTGAGAGCGGCCGCACCGCGGTCGAAGCCGGGGACACCGGTGCGGCGGCGACCGGTACCGGGGCGGTCGGTGCCGGTGGAAGCGGATCGGCCGGGACCGGTTCGTTGCGCAGGATCCGCCGGTGTGTCTCCTGGAGCCGTTCGCCCGGCTCGACGCCCAGTTCGTCCAGAAGGTACTCACGGGCATCGCGGAAGACGGCGAGCGCCTCGCCCTGTCGTCCGCTGCGGTACAACGCGATCATCAGTTGTGCCCGCAGCGCCTCCCGCAGCGGGAACTCCTGCACCAGCCGGGACAGTTCGGACACCAGCCCGGCGAAGCCGCCCCGGGACAGCTCGATCTCCGCCCACAGCTCGCAGGCGCTGGCCCGCTCCTCGATCAGCCGGGTCCGGGCGGAGTCGAAGATCGTGCCGGTCAGACCGCCGAGGGCCTCACCGTGCCAGAGGTCGAGCGCGTCGCGGGCGATCCGGGCGGCCTCCTCCAGGCGACCGGCGCGGCGCTCGGCGTCGGCGCGGGCCAGCCGGTTACGGAAGTCCTCGGCGTCGAGTGCGCCGGCCTGCAGCACGTACCCGCCGTCGGTCAGGGTCAGCAGTTCGCCGGGGGTGCGCGGGGACCGGTCGGGGTCGAGCACGCGCCGCAGGCCGGCCACATACTTCTGCACGACGTTGGTGCCGTTCTCCGGGGGATCGTCACCCCACACGGCGTCCACGATGCGGTGCGTCGGCACCGGCCTGCCGGTGCTCAGCAGGAGCACGGCGAGGACGGCACGTTGTTTCGCCGGACCGAGGTCGATCTGCCGGCCGTCCCTCAAGGCCCGGACGGGGCCCAGCACCTCGAACCGCAGCGGGCCGGACCCGGACTGGTCGGTCACCGGCACCCCCTGTCTGACCTGCTCTTTCCCGTCGACGGCAGCGGAACGGCAGCCGGCAGCAGCATAGCCGCAGCGCATCGGCAGTCGTTCCCAGGAGTCTCTGTCCATCAACGCACCGCGGACCCCGTGAGGAAAGACAAGACGATGAACGTTCTCACCAAGCGCCTGGCTCTGACCGGCGCCCTGCTGATCGCCGGCGCCGGCCTGAGCGGGTGCGGCGCGACCGGCACCGTGCAGGAGACCGTGGAACAGGTCTCCGCCGCCACCACCCTGGCGAAGGGCGTGCCGGGCAGCGCCACCCCGGCGTTCCGTTACTCCGTCAAGGGCGCGCAGCAGTCGTTCACCGGTGTGCTGGACGCCCCGAACAAGTCGGTGACCAGTGACTTCTTCGAGAAGATCCCCGACTCCGACATGACGCTGACGATGAGGTTCCTGGTCATCGAGAAGCAGGCCTGGGCGAAGATCTCCTTCGACAACGCCCCGGCCGGGGCCGGCCTGCCGAAGTTCCCGAAGAAGTGGATGAAGCTGGACCGGGGCAGACTCTCCAAGGACTCGTCCGAGGACCTCACCTATGCCGGCGAGACCGACCCCGGCTTCGTGAGCACGCTGCTGACGGCCGGCGCGGACCTCAAGGAGACCGGCAGCGGCACGTACGCCGGGACCACCGACCTGACCCGGGCGACCGACGCCGAGATCGTCGACGCGGACACCCTCAAGGCCCTCGGTGCGAAGGCGAAGGCCGTACCGCTGGAGGTGACCCTCGACGGCGAAGGCCGGGTGATCAAGGCGGTCGTCCGGATCCCGGCCGCCGGCAAGGCGAAGGCGAGCACCTACGAGGTCGTCTACGACCAGTATGGCAAGGCGTCCCCGATCACCGCACCGTCGGGCGCGGTCGCCGCCCCCGCGGACGCCTACGAGCTCCTGAACGGCTGATCGGGGAGGACCGGCGGCACCGCCGCCGGCTGCGCGGGCGATTAACGGGGGTCCGCGCCGCCGGCGGCGGTGTCATGCCGTGCGTTCCCGGCGTCATGTGGTGGGATCGACGCATGGGTTCGAGCCATGAGTACGTCTTCGTCGGCTGCTACACCGGTGACAAGGGAGGTGAGGGGGACGGCATCACGCTGTTGCGGCGTGATCCGGTGACCGGGGATCTGACCCGGCTGGGGCTGGCCGCCCGTACCCCGTCGCCCTCCTTCCTGGCGCAGCACCCCACTCTCCCGGTCCTGTACGCGGTGAACGAGCTGGAACAGGGCACGATCTCCGCCTTCTCGGTGGCACCGGACTGCTCCCTGACCCCGCTGACGGTCCGGCCGACCGGCGGCGCGGATCCGTGTCACCTGGCGGTCACCGCCGACGGCCGGCACCTGGTGGTGGCGAACTACGCGAGCGGATCGGTGTCGGTGCACCCGCTGGACGCCGAGGGTGTGCCGGGTGAGCGCTGCGACTCGCTGACGCTGTCCGGTACCGGCCCGGATGCGGAGCGTCAGGCCGGCCCGCACGCGCATCAGGTGGTTCCGGACGGTGCCGACGTGCTGATCTCCGATCTGGGGTCGGACCGGGTGTGGCGATCCCGGCTGGACCCGAACACCGGCCGTCTGGGTCTTCCCGAGCCGGCGGTGGAGGCGAAGCCGGGCACCGGTCCGCGGCATCTGCTGCGATCGGCCGACGGCGCCCTGCTGCTGGTCGGTGAGCTGAGTGGCACGCTCAGTTGGTACCGCCCGGCCGGTACTCCGGTGCTCGAACCGCGTGGCGAGATCGCCGCGAGCACCTCCGACGGCCAGGTCTTCCCGTCGGAGATCACGATGGGCCGGGACGGCCGGTTCGTCTATGTGGCGAACCGTGGACCGGACACCGTCTCGACCTTCGCGTGGGACGGCGACAGTGTGACGTTGGTCGCCGAGGTGCCGGTGGGCGGCGTGTGGCCGAGGCACATGGTGCTGCTCGGGGATCACCTCTACGTAACCAATCAACGTTCACACAACGTGACCATTTTCCGCATCGACCCGGAGACCGGAATTCCCGGTCTCCAGGGCGAACCGACCGGCGAACCGACTCCGACCTGCCTACTCCGGTGGAATCCGCCGATGATCAGGCCATAGAGAAGTTCGGACATTGCGGCGTGTCGGTTGCGAAACATGTTCAAAACCGGCATGTCGCAGGTCAACTTTGATACAGATCGAGACGGCGTCATCACGCTCGGTGTTTTCTAGATCGGGAAGCGCCAATCTGAGTAATTTTCGTCCGAACGTATATGGCATTCAGCTTCGGACATGCGCACTATGGGACGCGTGTCTGGCCGCCATCGTAGAAACTTCAACTCAAAGGGAGCGGGCGTCGTCGGAGGTGCGATGGCGATAGTCGTCGTAATTGCGGGGACGTACCTCGGCTATCAGCAGTTCGCCGCCTCGGGTTGCTCCGGGTCCGTGAAACTCGCGGTAGCCGCCGCTCCAGAGATCGTGCCCGCCGTGCAGTCGGTCGCCGATCAGTGGACCAAGGCGGGTGCCGAAGTCGACGGCACCTGCATCGCGGTCGACGTCACCGACGAACTCCCGGCGACGATCGCGAGCGCGGTCACCCGCGACCATTCGGTCGCCCTCATCGGTCTGAACCCGGCGCCCGAGGCCGTTCAGGTCCCCGACGTCTGGATCCCGGACTCCTCCACCTGGCTGCTGCGCATCCAGACCGAGGCCGCCGGCTTCCTGCCGCGTACGGCCACGTCCGTCGCCCAGAGCCCCCTCGTGCTGGCGATGCCGGAGCCGATCGCGAAGACCTTCGGCTGGCCGAACAAGTCGATCGGCTGGACCGATCTGCTGGCGAACTTCAACACCGGCGAGCCGCTTCAGGTCGGCATCATGGACCCGACGCAGGACGCGTCCGGTCTGACCAGCCTGCTGGCGCTCAGCCAGGCCTCCGGTGCGGCCGGCGGTGACCCGATCGAGGCCCTCAAGGCCAAGTCGCGGGCGCTCACCGCGCTGGACACCAACAAGGCGGTCCTGCGCGAGGAACTCGTGGCGAGGTTCCCGAAGTCGGAGACCGACATCGGGAGCAGCAACACGGTGAGTGCGGCGCCGCTGTCCGAGGAGGACGTGGTCGCCTACAACGCCGAGCGCCCGGCCATCCCGCTCAGCGCCATCTACATGGAGCCGAGCCCGGCGCCGCTGGACTACCCGTACACGATCATGCCGCAGGTGGTGGACAAGCAGAAGTCCGACGCCGCCGAGGGGCTGCTCGAGCAGCTGACCGCCGCCGGTGCCAAGAACGCGCTGGCCACGGCCGGTCTGCGGGCGCCGGACGGCACCTACGGCGCGAACTTCCCGGCCCCGATGGGCGCCCCCAAGGCGTCCCCGGCGGTCACCCCGGCGGCCACCAAGTCGGCCGAGGGCACCGCGGGTTCGGCGGCCCTGACCGGCGGCGACCTGAGCGCCGTGGTCGGTGGCTGGATCGCCACCACCAAGCCGGGCCAGGCGCTCACCGTGTTCGACACGTCCGGCTCGATGGCCGAGGCGGTGCCGACCGCGGGGGGCAAGACCCGGGCGCAGGTGACCCAGGCGGCCGCCAGCGTGGGCCTCTCGCTCTTCAGTAACAAGTGGTCGGTCGGCGTCTGGCGGTTCTCCACCAACGAGAACGGCACGAAGCCGTGGAAGTCGCTGGTCGGCATCACGTCGCTGACCACCGGCCGCGAGGAGCTCCAGAACTCGATCGCCAGGCTCGACCCCAACCGGGACGGCGGCACCGGGCTCTACGACACGGTTCTCGACGCGTACAACCACGTGAAGAAGAACTACTCCCCGCAGAAGATCAACTCGGTCATCCTCTTCACCGACGGCGCCAACGAGAACCAGGCCGGCCTCACCAAGGAGCAGGTCGTGGCCGGGCTCAAGAGGGCGCAGGACCCGAAGAAGCCGATCCGCCTGGTGCTCATCGGCATCGGCGACAAGGTCAGCGTGGACGAGCTCAAGATGCTGCGGGACGCCCTCCCCAACAGCAACAGCGGCGTCTTCCTGGCACCCGACCCCACGCTGATCACCAGCATCTTCGCGCAGGCCATCGGCTCGCGGACGGGCGTCATCTAGGCACCACCGCGCCACAGGCACCTCAGCGGCCGCCGTCCCTCACCCGAGGGCGGCGGCCGCCGCCTTTGCCGCACCTCCCGACGATCAGAAATCCCGCGACGGTACGGCCCGGGCGCCCCACCCCGCGCAAAAGGTCCGGACGGCGCACCGTCCGCAGGCCGGCCGCCCCTGCACACCCCCGACCCTCGGCTCGCCTGGTCAGGAAGATGACGCGGTCGGGTCGGCTGGCCGGGGACCGATCAGGAGACGCGGCGGAGCCAGGCCGCGGGATCCTCGCGTACTCCGCGGATGATCACGTCCGCCGCGCCCCGCATGGCCGCGTCCGTTCCGAGTGCCGCCGCCCGCAACGTGACCGGCGCGAGCCCGGCCGTCAGCACCCGCCGCCGCAGCTCGGCCTCGATGCCCGCCCGCAGCGAACCGAAGATCGGCGCGTAGGCGCCACCGAGCACGATGACCGGCACGTCGAGCAGGTTGACCACCGCGGACAGCGCGATGCCCAGCGCGGCGGCGGCGAGCTGCTCGTCGCGGGCCAGTGCCTCCTGCCCGGCGTACTGCTCGAGGCAACCGCGGGCGCCGCACCGGCAGGGCCGCCCGTCGGGATAGACGGTGACGTGCCCGATCTCACCGCTCCACCCGCGCACACCGCGGTACAGCTCCCCGTCGAGCACCAGCCCCGCCCCGATGCCGATCTCCCCGGACACATAGAGGAACGAGTTCCTCACCTCACGGCGAGACGCGCCACCTGAAGGAGAGAAGGCGGCGGAGGCCGAAGAGGCGACGGGTGAAGAGGCGGCCGAGGGTGACGGCACGGTGGAGGGATCGGCGGCCCCCGGGATGTCGCCGGAAGTATGCGAGGCCGGGTGGCCGACGGTGCCGGCCGCGGCGCCGCCGGCGACCCGTAGCTCGCCGAGGGCTGCCAGGTTGGCCTCGTTGTCCACGGTGATCGGCAGGTCGGCCAGTTCCGGGACGGCACGCAGGGCGGCGACCGCGTCGACGTCCTGCCAGCCGAGGTTGGGTGCGACCCGGACCACACCGCCGGCGACCAGGCCGGGCACGGCGAGGGCGGCGCCGGCGACGATGAGACCGTCGGCCTCGGCGGCGAGCCGCGCGGTGGCGGCGAGCCGACCGAGGGCGGCGAGGGCCTGTGCCGGGTCGGCTGGGCGCTGGTCGGCGTGTTCGACGTGGCGGTGGCGGACGGCGCCGGTCAGGTCGACCACGCAGGCGGCCAGGTAGTCGACGTTGATCTCCAGTCCGAGGCCGGCCGGCCCGGCGGAGGTGAGGGCGAGGCCGGCCGCGGGACGTCCGGCGCCGGTGCGCGGGGGTGGGTCGACCTCGATCAGGAGGCCGCCGGCCACTAGGTCGTCGACAAGGGCGGAAACGGTCGCGCGGGTCAATCCGGTTGACCCGGCGACCCATGCCCGAGATGGCGGATCTGTGCTGTTTGCCACGGTGTGCAGCACCAGCGCGAGATTATGGGCGCGCACGCTCGCCTGGCGCACCGGAGTTGTGGAGGCGGCCAACACGCTCTTGACAGTGCCATACCGCAGTCAAATAATTCAACCACTAAACAATTTCCGGGAGGTTACCCGTGTCCGTCCAGCCCACACGCGACGACAAGTTCTCCTTCGGCCTCTGGACCGTCGGCTGGCAGGCCCGCGACCCGTTCGGTGACGCCACCCGCCCGGCCCTCGACCCGGTCGAGGCCGTTCACAAGCTCGCCGAGGTCGGTGCCTACGGCATCACGTTCCACGACGACGACCTGGTCCCGTTCGGCGCCGACGCGCAGACCCGGGACGGCATCGTCGCCGGCTTCAAGAAGGCCCTCGACGAGACCGGCCTGGTCGTGCCGATGGTCACCACCAACCTGTTCACCCACCCGGTGTTCAAGGACGGCGGCTTCACCAGCAACGACCGCAACGTACGGCGCTACGCGCTGCGCAAGGTGCTGCGCCAGATGGACCTCGGTGCCGAGCTGGGCGCCAAGACCCTGGTGCTGTGGGGCGGCCGTGAGGGCGCCGAGTACGACTCGGCCAAGGACGTGCAGGCCGCCCTCGACCGTTACCGTGAGGCCCTCAACCTGCTCGCGCAGTACTCCGAGGACCGTGGCTACGGCTTCCGGTTCGCGATCGAGCCCAAGCCGAACGAGCCCCGTGGCGACATCCTGCTCCCGACCGCCGGCCACGCCATCGCGTTCACCCAGGAACTCGACCGTCCCGAGCTGTTCGGCATCAACCCGGAGGTCGGTCACGAGCAGATGGCCGGGCTCAACTTCACCCAGGGCATCGCCCAGGCGCTGTGGCACGGCAAGCTCTTCCACATCGACCTGAACGGCCAGCACGGCCCGAAGTACGACCAGGACCTGGTCTTCGGCCACGGTGACCTGCTCAGCGCCTTCTCCCTGGTCGACCTGCTGGAGAACGGTGGCGTCGACGGCGCCCCGGCCTACGACGGCCCGCGTCACTTCGACTACAAGCCGTCCCGGACCGAGGACTTCGACGGCGTCTGGGAGTCGGCCCGCGCCAACGTCAGGATGTACCTGCTGCTCAAGGAGCGGGCCAAGGCGTTCCGCGCCGACCCCGAGGTGCAGGAGGCGCTGGCCGCGGCGAAGGTCGCCGAGCTGGGCGTCCCCACCCTGAACCCGGGCGAGAGCTACACCGACCTGCTCGCCGACCGCAGTGCCTTCGAGGACTTCGACGCCGACGCGGCGGGCGCGCAGGGCTACCACTTCGTGCGGCTCAACCAGCTCGCCATCGAGCACCTCATCGGGGCCCGCTAACCATGGCGCTGGTAGCCGGGATCGACAGCTCGACGCAGTCGTGCAAGGTCGTGATCCGCGATGCCGAGACCGGCAAGCTCGTCCGGCAGGGCCGCGCCGCGCATCCGGACGGCACCGAGGTGCACCCGGATGCCTGGTGGACCGCGCTGCGGCAGGCGATCGAGGAGGCCGGCGGCCTGGACGACGTGGCCGCCGCCTCGGTCGCCGGGCAGCAGCACGGCATGGTCGCGCTGGACGAGAACGGCGAGGTGGTCCGGCCGGCGCTGCTGTGGAACGACACCCGCAGCGCCGGCGCGGCCGCCGATCTGATCGCCGAACTGGGCGGCGGAGCGGCCTGGGCGGACGCGGTCGGCATCGTGCCGGTGGCCAGCTTCACGTTGACCAAGCTGCGCTGGCTGGCCCGTCACGAGCCGGCCAACGCGGCGCGGGTCGCGGCGGTGTGCCTGCCGCACGACTGGCTGACGTGGAAGCTGTCCGGGTCGACCTCGCTGAGTGACCTGCGGACCGACCGCAGCGACGCCAGCGGCACCCTCTACTGGTCGGCGAAGACCAACGAGTACCGGCGTGACCTTCTGGAACTCGGCTTCGGCCGGGATCTGATCCTGCCCGAGGTGCTCGGCCCGACCGGGATCGCCGGGCACCTGCCCAACGGTGCCCCGCTGGGCCCGGGCGCCGGGGACAACGCTTCGGCCGCACTCGGCACCGGCGCGGCCCCCGGCGACGTGATCGTCTCGATCGGTACGTCCGGCACGGTCTTCGCCTCCTCGGAGGTCTCGCCGAACGACCCGACCGGCACGGTCGCCGGGTTCGCCGACACCACCGGCCGGTTCCTGCCGATCGTGGTGACGCTCAACGCCGCCCGGGTCCTCGACGCGGCGGCCCGGCTGCTGAACGTCGACCACGAGGAGCTGTCCCGGCTCGCGCTGTCCGCTCCGGCCGGCGCCGACGGGCTGGTCCTGGTGCCCTACCTGGAGGGGGAGCGGACCCCGAACCGGCCGGACGCCACCGGCACGATCCAGGGGCTCACCCTGCGGACGTCGACCCCGGCGCACCTGGCCCGGGCGGCCGTCGAGGGCATGCTCTGCGCTCTCGCCGACGGTCTGGACGCGCTCACCGCGAGCGGTGCGGTGGCCGACCGGATCGTCCTGGTCGGCGGCGGGGCGCGTAGCGAGGCGGTCCGCCGGATCGCGCCGGCGCTCTTCGGTAAGCCGGTGGTCGTCCCGCCGCCCGGCGAATACGTCGCCGACGGCGCGGCACGCCAGGCCGCGTGGGTCACCGTCGGCGGCGACCTCCCGCCGGTCTGGTCGGCGGAGACCCCCGAGGTGTACGAGGCGGACAGCGTCCCGTCGATCCGCGAGCAGTACGCCACCGCCCGCGGCTGAACCCCCGGCTGGCTCCCACCGCTGTCTCAGCACGCCCGAGACAGCAGTGGGAGCCAGCCGTGCAAGATCCGGTCCGGCTGGTCCTCACCGCTGTCTCAGGGCGCCTGAGACAGCGGTGGGAGCCAGCTGTGCAAGATCTGGTCCGGCTGTCCTCACCGCTGTCTCAAGGGCCTTGAGACAGCGGTGGGAGCCAGCCGGGTGCCTTTTGCGTGGGTGGTTGGGGGGCGTGGCTCGTATCCCGGAAAGTTTTTGAAGTTTTTGTTGTCTCTGCTCTGTTGCGGCATCTACGTGCACAGGAACACCGGCCGACATCCCCCTCGGCCGTCATCCCCGCACGTGAGGAAGACCGCAGTGGCAGAGAAGAAATCCCGGAAACGGGCGATGCTCGGCGTCGCGGCCGCACTGGTCGTGCCGATCGGGCTCGTCGGCTGGTCGATCCTGCCGTCGAGCGCGGCGACCGCGCCGACGGCAGGTACCCCCTATCAGTTGGTCGTGAAGAAGAGCGGCAAGTGCCTCGACGTGCCGTCGGCGTCGACGGCGAACAGTGCCCTGCTGCAGCAGTGGGGTTGTACCGCGAACTCGACGTGGCAGCAGTTCAAGCTGGTCGCGTCGGGGAGCAACTTCCTGATCCAGAACGTGAACAGCGGCAAGTGCGTCGACGTGCCGTCCGCGTCGACGGTCTCTGGCACGCAGGTGCAGCAGTACACGTGTGCCGCCTCGCAGACCAACCAGCAGTGGCGGCTGGCGGCGTCCGGGACCGACACGTTCCAGATCATCAACGCCGGTAACGGGCTGTGTCTCTCCGACCAGGGCGCGTCGACGGCGAACGGTGCGGCGATCATCCAGGAGACGTGTACCGCCAACAGCAACAAGCAGTGGGCGTTCACGGCCGTCACCGGTGGCTCCTTCACCGTCGCGGCCGACGGCACCGGCAAGTACCGGACCGTCCAGGCGGCGATCAACGCGGTTCCGGCGAACAACACCAGCCGGGTCGAGATCACCATCAAGCCGGGCACCTATCGCGAGGTCGTCACGATCCCGTCGAACAAGCCGTTCATCACGCTCACCGGTGGCGGTGGCTCCGCCGCACAGACCGTGATCGTCTACAACAACTCCGCCTACACCAGCGGAACCTCGGGCAGCGCCACGATGTTCGTCAACGGCAAGGACTTCGTCGCGAAGAACCTGACCGTCTCGAACGACTACGACGAGAACACCTACGAGACCGGTGACCAGGCCGTGGCGCTCAACGTCGGCGGTGACCGGACCCGGTTGGACAACGTCCGCCTGCTCGGTGACCAGGACACGTTCCTGCTCAACAGCGGCCGCACGTACGTCAGCAACTCGTACGTCGAGGGCACCGTCGACTTCATCTTCGGCTCCGGCACCGGTGTCTTCAACGCCACCAGCGTCTACGAGAAGCGGACCACCGGTGGTCCGATCACGGCGGCCCGGACCGATGCGGCAAACCCGTACGGCTTCCTCTTCTACCGGTGCACGATCACCGGCGCGACGAACAACACCACCCAGCTCGGCCGCCCGTGGGGCCCGAACGCGCAGGTGCTGTTCCGCGAGTCGAGCCTGAGCGCCACCATGAAGACCGCCCAGCCCTGGACCGACATGTCGGGCAACGTCTGGCAGAACGCCCGGTTCCTCGAGTACCGCAACACCGGCGCCGGCGCGACCACCAACAGCAACCGGCCGCAGCTGAGTGACGCGCAGGCCGCGAACTACACCCCGCAGAAGTACCTGGCGGGCACCGACAACTGGAACCCGGTGGGCTGATCATGAAGAAGAAGCGCATCCTCCTGGCGACCGCCGTCCTCGCCGTTCCGGCCGCCCTCGTCGGCTGGTCGATCCTCCCGTCGAACGCGGCGACCGCGCCGACGGCCGGCACCACGTACCAGCTGATCGTGAAGAAGAGCGGCAAGTGCCTCGACGTGCCGTCCGCCTCGACCGCGAACAGTGCGCTGCTCCAGCAGTGGGGCTGTACCGCGAACTCGGCGTGGCAGCAGTTCAAGCTGGTCGCGTCCGGCGGCAACTTCCTGATCCAGAACGTGAACAGCGGTAAGTGCCTCGACGTGCCGTCGGCGTCGGCCACCTCCGGCGCCCGGCTGCAGCAGTACACCTGTGCCGGCTCGCAGACCAACCAGCAGTGGAAGGTCGCGGCGTCGGGCACCGACACGTTCCAGATCATCAACGTCGGCAACGGGCTGTGCGTCTCCGACGAGGGCGCGTCGACCGCGAACGGCGCCGCGATCATCCAGGAGACGTGCACCGCCAACTCGAACAAGCAGTGGGCGTTCACCCCGGTGTCGTCCTCGCCGGACCGGACCTGGCCGTCCACCCCGGACGGCTTCGCCTCGACCGGCGGCGGCACCACCGGCGGCGCGGCCGGGACCACCGTCACCGTCACCACCCTGGCCGACCTGACGAAGTACGTCACCGCGACCGAGCCCTACGTGATCAAGGTGGGTGGCCCCATCACGGTCACCCCGAAGGGCACCGAACTCAAGGTCAAGTCGAACAAGACCATCGTCGGCGTCGGCACGAAGGGTGAGATCGTCGGCGGCGGCTTCTTCCTCGGCGCCGGGGTCAGGAACGTCATCATCCGCAACCTCACCATCCGCGACACCCAGATGACCGACGACGACCCGGACGACAAGACGTACGACTTCGACGGCATCCAGATGGACACCGCCGATCACATCTGGATCGACCACAACCGGATCACCCGGATGAACGACGGCATGATCGACAGCCGGAAGGACACCACGTACCTGACCGTGTCCTGGAACGTGCTGGAGACCGGCAACAAGGCGTTCGGCATCGGCTGGACCGAGAACGTGACCGCGCGGATGACGATCCACCACAACTGGATCAAGGGCACCAACCAGCGGAACCCCAGCACCGACAACGTCGCGTACGCCCACCTCTACAACAACCACCTCCAGAACATCACCTCGTACGGCAACCTGTCGCGCGGTGGCACGAAGATGGTTCTGGAGAACAGCTACTTCGACAACGTCGCGAACCCGTTCTACAACGACACGTCGGCCGCCCAGCTCAAGCAGAGCGGCAGCATCGTCAAGAACTCCTCGGGCAAGCAGCAGACCAACGGATCGGCCTTCGACCCGAAGAGCTTCTACCCGTACACCCTGGACGCGGCCGCCGACGTCCCCGCGTTGCTGGCGAAGTACGCCGGCCCGCAGGCCGGCATCGGCGGGTGAGCCGAGGAGGTGGCGCCGCCCGGAGGTGGCGCCACCTCCGCATTCACCCACGCTAACCTTCTCCGGTGATGGGCAGGGGCGGCACGGTGCACCGCGGATACAGCGTGGTGGTCTTCGTCGTCCTCGCCGCTCTCGACAACATCGCCATCGGCATCGTCCCGCCGCTCTACGGCAGCATCGGCGCCGAACTCGGCGTCAGCGAGGCGCACATCGCGCTGGCCACCACGATCATGTTCCTGATCAGTGCGGTCGCCGCGATCGGGTTCGCGTACGTCGGCGACCGCACCGACCGCAAACCGGTCCTGGTGGCGGGCACGGTGATCTGGGTGCTCGGTACCGCCTGGTCGGGACTGGCCGACGGCTACGGCACGTTCCTGGCCGGGCAGGTGCTCGCCGCGTTCGGGCTGGGCGGGGTGGCGTCGGTCAGTTTCTCGGTGGTCAGCGATCTGATCTCGCCGCGGCGGCGCGGGCTGGTGATGAGCTTCTGGGGGCTGTCGCAGGGGGTCGGCACGCTGGCCGGGACCCTGATCGGCGGCCTCCTGGGGCATGCGGACTGGCGCCGGCCGTTCCTGGTGACCGCGGTGGCCGGGCTGATCGCCACGGCGGCGTACCTGTTCACCTTCAACGTGCCGCGCGGCGACAGCCAGCCCGAGCTGGCCGGCATCGACTACGAGGAGCGGATCCACCACGAGGACCTGCCGGTCATCCTGAAACGGCGGACCAACATCTGGCTGATCCTCCAGGGCGGCACCGCGCAGATCGCGTTCGGCTCGATGGTGTGGCTGCCGGTGCTGTTCCGGGCCCGGGCCGAGGACCAGGGCTACACCACCGGCACGGCGGTGCTGATCGGCAGCGTGTTCGCCACGATCTTCCAGCTCGGCGCGGCGCTGTCGATCCTCGGCGGCCTGGCCGGGGACCGGTTGCAGCGGCGTACGCCCCGCGGGCGGGCCCTCGTCGCGTCGGTCGGGGTGCTGTCGGCCGTACCCCTGTATGTGGTGTTGTTCTTCGTCCCCATGAAGATCACCGTGCCGGACGGTGAGGGGACCGCCGCGGTGGTCCGCGGTGTGCTGGCCAATGTGGTGACCGAGCCGACCGTCGGGATCTGCCTGGTGGTGGCGGTGTTCGCGCTGATGCTGACGTCGGCGAACTCACCGAACTGGTTCGCCATGATCGCCGACGTCAATCCGCCGCAGCATCGCGGCACCGTCTACAGCCTCGGCAACCTGGTCAACGGTGCCGGCCGGGCCGGCGGCAACGTGCTGGTGGCGGTCGCCTTCGCGAGCCTGGCCGGGGCCTACCCGCCGCCGCTGAACTACGCGGTCGGGCTGGCCGCCTTCCAGATCTTCTTCGTGCCGACCGGCATCATGTACTGGCTGGCCAGCAGGACGGTGGCGGTGGACATGGCCGACACGCACGCCGCCCTGCTGGCGGTCGCCTCAGAACACCGACCAGACCGTCACGTCGGTGGGGACCCGCCCCTGGGCGTCGAGGGGCTCGCTGCTCAGCAGGACCCGGGCACCGGGCGGTAGGGTCACCGGCTCGGCGCCGAAGTTGGTCACCACGGTCACGTCGCCGTTGCGGAACGCCAGCGCGCTCTCGTCGCCCGCCAGCCAGACCAGTTCCCCGGAGCCCAGCTCGTGGTCACGCCGGGTGGCCAGCGCCGTCCGGTACAGCTCCCAGGTGGAGCCCGGCACGTCGATCTGGCGGTCCAGGGCGTACTCGGCCCAGATCTTCGGCTGCGGCAGCCAGCTGGCGTCGCCCGGCCCGAAACCGTAGGACGGGGCGTCGGCCTCCCACGGGATCGGCACCCGGCACCCGTCGCGGCCCCGCTCGGTGTGCCCGGACCGCTCCCACGCCGGGTCCTCGCGGAACTCGTCGGGCAGCGTGGTGTGTTCCGGCAGCCCCAGTTCCTCGCCCTGGTAGAGGTAGGCTGAACCGGGCAGGGCCAGCATCAGCAGGGTGGCCGCCCGGGCCCGGCGCAGCCCGAGGCCGGCGTCCGGCTGCGGGTCGCCGGCGCCGATGCCGGGCTTGCGCCCCTCACCCGGCGGGAAACCGAGCCGGGACGCGTGCCGCACCACGTCGTGGTTGGAGAGCACCCAGGTGGTGGTCGCGCCGACGGCGTCGTTCGCGGCCAGCGACGTGTCGATGATCTCGCGCAGCTCGGCCGGCGACCAGGGCGCCTCCAGGTACGGGAAGTTGAACGCCTGGTGCATCTCGTCCGGGCGCACGTAGCGGGCCAGCCGCTCCTCCGGCTGCACCCACGCCTCGGCCACCAGGATGCGGCCCCCCGGGTACTCGTCGAGGACGGCCCGCCACTGCCGGTAGATCTCGTGCACGCCCTCCTGGTCCCACATCGGTGGCGGCGGGCCGACCGGGTCCAGCCCGCCGAGGATCACCGACGGGGCCGTCCAGTCGGTCAGCTCGGCGTCCTTGATCAGGCCGTGCGCCACGTCCACCCGGAACCCGTCGACACCGCGGTCCAGCCAGAACCGCAGGATGTCCAGGAATTCGGCGCGGACCTCCGGGTGGTCCCAGTTGAGGTCGGGCTGGGAGACGTCGAACAGGTGCAGATACCACTGGCCGTCCGGCAGCCGCTCCCAGGCGGAACCGCCGAAGACGCTCTGCCACGAGTTGGGCGGATCCTCGCCGCCCCGCTCGCCGTCGTGGAAGATGTAGCGCGCCCGCTCCGGGCTGCCCGGACCGGCCTCCAGCGCGGCCCGGAACCACGCGTGTTCGCTGGACGTGTGGTTGGGCACCAGGTCCACGATGATCTTCAGCCCCAGCTCGTGGGCCGTGGCGATCAGCTTGTCGGCGTCACCGAGCGAGCCGAACCGCGGGTCCACGCCGCGGTAGTCGGCGACGTCGTAGCCCGCGTCGTGCTGCGGGCTGGGGTAGAACGGCGACAACCAGACCGCGTCGACGCCGAGCCGCCGCAGCAGGGGCAGCCGCGCGGTGATACCGGGCAGGTCGCCCATGCCGTCGCCGTCCGCGTCGGCGAACGATCGGGGATAGATCTGGTAGATGACCGCGTCCCGCCACCAGGCGTCAGTAGGCATGGCCCCCACGGTAGTTCGGGGCCGGCCCCTACTCGTCGAGGATCGCGGCGAAACGCTCCTCGGCGAGGTCCATCTGGTCCAGGATGTGTTCCTTGGCCTGCGTGGACAGTGGCGTGTCCGGCCGCCCGACGAGTTCGCGCAGGGTGGGTACGAGCGGCCGGTACTTGCGGGCTGAGCTGGTCGCCTTCTCCAGCGTCGTGTGGATCACGCCGACCCCGTTGTCGGTGAAGTCGGAGATCTTGATCACCCGGGCCCACGGGTCGTTCTCCAGGTTCTCCGCGACGTGCAGCCGGTACTGCTCGTGCTTGTCCCGGTCCGGGTCGTACTGCGGGTTGGTGACCGACCGGACCAGCTCGGCGACCCGCGGGTTGAACCGGCGGGCCAGCTCGGCCACCGCCGCGTCGGTCAGCTCCGCATGCGAGGCGCCCGCCTCCAGCTCGGCCAGCTCGGCCGGGTGGTCCTCGACCGCGTCGTGCAGCAGCGCGGCCACCAGTACGTCGACGTCCCGCACCTGGTAGTACCGGATGATCCGGATGGCGACCCGGAGCAGATGGTTGACGTACGGCTCGCGGACCCGGCGGTCGGCGGCGTGCAGCACGGACGCGAGATCGAGGGCCTCGACGAGCTGTTTGCGCTCGTCGACGGGAAAGGACTCCAGTTCCAGGGCGAATCGGTCACGTAGGCCGGCTTCGCCGTACACCTCGGTGATGGCGTGCAGTGGCATCGAGAGCAGCATCCTTGGCGCCATGACGAACAGGTATACCGGATGACGGGCGGGGATGGGCTTCGATCAGCTGCCGGATGTGGCCGGTGGGGCGGCCTGCGCCGGAGAGGGTGACGGGCGGGGCGACGAACGTGGCCCGGGAGAGGGACGGCTCCCGGCGGCCCGGCCACCGGCGGCGCGGCTCGCGGCGACCGCCCGGGCGGCCGGGGTCAGGCGCATCGCTCCCATCGACGTGTGTTTCGTCATCCACGGCTGCGGCGTCTCGGCGTGCACCCCCCGCTTCTGGATTCCGGCCCCGTCGGTGAACTCCTCCTCGGTCATCGCCTGCAGAGCGCTCAGCGCCACCCCGACGATGCTGGCCGTGGTGATCAGGATGATCGGGACGAGCATGGTGAGCGGCCGGATGCCGCCCGCGGCCGGCGCTCCCGGCGTCAGCTCGATCGACATGGCCGCCATGCCGGTGTAGTGCATGCCGCAGACCGCGACGGCCATCACCGCGGCCGCGCCGGTGACCTGGGCCCACCCCCGCACCGAGACGGCGAACCAGAGCGCGATCGTGCTGGCCGTGATGGCGATCAGCCCGGACGCGGCGACCAGCACCGGGGAGTAGTGGATGGTCGCGGAGACCCGGATGCCCTCCATGCCGGTGTAGTGCATGGCGATCACGCCGGTGCCGGTGAGCAGGCCCGCCGCCACCGTCCTGGTGACGCTGCGTTCGCCGTGCCCGACGATCATCAGGCCGATGCCCACGGTCGCCACGGAGAAGACCAGGCTGAGGACGGTGAGGGGGAGGTCGTACCGGACCGGGCTGACCGGGACGTCGAAACCGAGCATGGCGGAGAAGTGCATCAGCCAGATCCCGCCACCCCCGATCGCGAACGCGCCGATCGCCAGCCATCGATTGCGCCGGCCCCGGTTGTGGGCGTCGCGGGCCCGGGCGGTGCAGAGCAGCCCGAGGAAGGAACCGAGGAAAGCCAGCAGGTACGCGGCTATCGGGTTGTAAGCGCCATAGGTGAAGTGATGGACGTCAGCCACGCCGGGATTGAGTCAGATATCCGCGGGCGTACATCGCACGTTGTGTGCGGCGGCGCACGAAAGAGAAGAACCGGGGCCACCGAGGCTGTGTCCGTTATGGACCAAGCCGCGGCGACCCCGGTTCAGGATCGGGTGTGCAGATTACGCAGGTTACCGAGGGGGCTCAGGACGATCAGGTGAAGATGCTGACGCCGCCGGGGCCCACCAGGAGACCGACGATGATCAGCACGACACCCCAGAGGATCTGCCGCCGGAACAGCGCGAGAACACCGGCGACCACGAGGATTACGGCGAGAATCCAAAGCAGAAGGTCCATGTCATCTCGGATACCCGGTGCCTCGAAATCGGAAACCTGGGATCAGGCCGACACGAGTTCGGAATCCACGGACTCGGAGAGCAACTGGTACACGTTGTACGCCTGCTTGATCACCGGGTGGGCGACATTGCGTACGGGCACCCCACCGGGCGTACGGCCACGCTCCGATCCGTGGTGCGCGTGCCCGTGCAGGGCCAGCGCGGTCGGTGCCGAGTCGACGGCGTTGCCGAGCTGGTAGCACCCCAGGAACGGGTAGATCTCCAGCGGTTCACCGGCCAGGGTCTCCGGCACCGGGGCGTAGTGGGTGAGCGCGACCAGGGCGTCACACTCGACCGAGCGCAGCGCCTCGCCGAGCCGGGCCGCGATGTCCTCGGTGACGCCGACGAACGTCTTCATCTCGCGCTCGCCGAAATTACTGGCGCACGCCCCGGCGAACCCTCCGCCGAACCCCTTGGCACCGGCGATGCCGAGCCGGTGACCGCGGATCTCCAGGACCGTCGACGAGCACTCCAGCACGGTGATCCCGGCGTCGGTGAGCACCTCGGTGACCTGCTGTTCCTGGTCGCTCTGATGGTCGTGGTTGCCCAGCACCACCACGACCGGCACGGCCAGACCACCGAACTCGGTCGCGAAGCACCGCGCCTCCTCGACCGTCCCGTGGCGGGTCAGGTCGCCCGCGATGAGCAGGGCGTCGGCGCGATCGGGCAGCTGTTCGAGGGCGGGCCGGTAGCGGCCCACCACATCCTTGTCCACGTGGACGTCGCCCACGGCGGCGATCCGGATCATGAAATCTCCTCCACCTCACTCGGGGCCTGCGCCCGGGTGATGCCGATGTCGCACGTGATCTCGATCTCGGGGAAGTGGCTGCCGATCTGCCGGCAGATCTCGTCGCGCCGTTGCACGCTCTCCACCTCCCCGCCGAGCACCACCACGTTGTCCCGGCGGTGCACGGTGATGCCCTGCTCGGCGACGCGGTCGTGCTCGGTGAGCAGCCGCTGGATCTCGGCCTCGAGATCGATCTGATTGGTCATCTCATCCCCCTACCCTCAATTCCGTCGCCCCGGGGAACGGCACCACGTCCAGGCGGTCCAGCAGGACCAGGAAGGCCTCGGCGTACGGGGACGCGACGGTCTCCCGGCGTACGCGTTCCCAGTCGATCTGCTCCCGCAGCGAGCGGGCGACGGGCAGTCCGGTGGCGAAGTCGCAGTAGTGCTGGCTGTAGCTGAGCAGCTTGTGAACCATCAGCCGGGACGCGGAGAGCACCGGCATGTAGATCGCCTCGACCGAGATCTGCTCGGTGTCCTTCAGTGTCTCCTCGTCGACCGGAGACTCGACCGGGCGGTAGATCAGATCCGCCATCCGGCCCTCGTCATAGACCTTGACCAGCCAGTCCTCCGGCGGCTGCTCGGTCTCGAACCCCACCGCCGCCAGCTCCTGCAACGCCCGATCCTTATCCTGTTCGCGGATCAGGAAGTCGACGTCGTGATCGCTGGAGTAGCCGCCGCGGGCGTACACCGCGAAGCTCCCGCCCAGCGCGAAGGGGATGTCCGCGCTCTTCAGAGTCGAGGCGACCCGCTTCAAAGTGATGGCCAAACCCTCGTCCACACGGTGTGGCATGCCGTCCTCCTGTCCCGTGTCCGGTTCGTGAACGACTACCCGGAGTTGCGGCACCTTGAACCAACACGATCATTCTGGGTGACCATTCGTGCCCGCCGGTGCGGAACAGAAGGTGCCGACGGGGACTACCGTCATTTGGTATGGCTCTCCTCGCGCAGTCCGGACCGGCCCCCGTCCCCTCCAGCGGGCCCCGCCGGATGCCGCGCACCATCGCCCTCGTCGGTATCGACGGCTCCGGCAAGACCACCCAGGCGCGTGTCGTCGCCGCTGAACTGGCTGCCGCCGGGCACCCGGCGGCATACCGGCAGAACGCCGGCGGCCGCCACTGGTTCGGCCGGATCGCGCTGATGATCGGCCGGACCGATGCCGAGGACCTGTTCGGCCGCCGGGGCACCCTCGTCGTCGAGTCCATGCTCCGCTGGCTGGCGATCGCCCGGACCCTGCTGCGCCGGGCGGCCCGCCGGGAGATCGCGGTGATGGACCGGTATGCGGTCTGCCAGTTCGCCAGCCTGCACGCGCACGGGGCCCGCCCGTCCGCCGAGCGTTTCGCCCGCCTCGCCTACCGGCTGTTCCCGCGGCCGGACGTGACGTTCTTCCTGGCCGTCGATCCGGAGATCGCGCAGGACCGGATCGAGCGCCGTGGCTACGACACCGAGACCATGGAGTATCTCCGGGCCGCGGATGCCGCCTACCGGTCGTTGCGCGAATACCCCACGTTCGTGGTGATCGACGCCAACGGCACTCCGGGTCAGGTCACCAAGGCCATCCTCGCCGAGCTGGGCCAGGCCTGACCGGGTTCTCAGGCTGACCGGGTTCTCAGGCCTGGCCGTAGACCGGGATCTGGGCGCCGCTGATCCGGGCGGACGCGTCCGAGGCGAGAAAGAGGACGGTCTCGGCGATCTCGGCCGGGCTCACCCAGCGGCCGTGGTCGGCGTCCGGCATGGCGGCCCGGTTCGCCGGGGTGTCGATGACGCTGGGCAGGACGGTGTTGCAGCGCACGTTCTTCTTGCGGTATTCGACGTCGACCGCGGCGGCGAAGGCCAGCACGGCGGCCTTGGCGGTCACATAACCGGCGGCGCCGGGGAAGGGGGACACCGCGGCCCGCGACGAGACGCACACCACCGAGCCGCCGCCGGCCCCGATCAGGTACGGCAGCGCCGCCGCCGTGGTCAGGTACGTGGGCCGCAGGTTGATCGCGAGCATCGCCTCGAAGTCGGCGACCGGGGTGTCGGCGATCAGGCCGGCCCCCGCGTACCCGCCGACCAGGTTGACCACCGCCCGCAGCGGCGCCTCGGGGTCGCTCGCCGCTGTCCCGGCCGCGGCCCGCACGGCCGCCTCGTCGGTGAGATCCGCCTCCACGGCGACCACCCCGGCGGGCAGCCGATCGGCCGTCCCGGGCCGCACCGGTGCCACCACCCGCCAGCCCGCGGCCAGGAAGGCGCTGATCGTGGCGGTGCCGAGCCCGCCGTTGCCGCCGGTCACCAGAGCCGTGCGCATGGAGATCATGGGGGCAGCCTGTCACACCGTCGTGGGTGTGCTGTTCCTCACTTATCCCTCGAACCTGGCCGCCACCTGGGAATGTCTCGCGCTCCTCCGGCGTCACCCGTGTGGGCGAGTGAAGTGTGGCGTGGCGTGGCGCATTGTGACCGGTGGTCCCGTTCGGCCCCCGGACGCGGGATCTTCGCGGAGGCGTTTGTTTCAGGCTCGTCGAAGCCCGGCCGATGCTGCACATGAACCCCAGGAGCGCGAAACCCGTACTCGGGGGTGACGAGCATCGCGCAGCGCAGGGTGATGCCCGTCGCTGTGACGATGAGAGGCCGATGGTGTTATGAAGCGGGTAGAGGGTATCCGATCGTCAGCACGACGATCGCGACGATGCCGCATCCAGCTTTCACGCACTGGGCTCTCAGGTACCACCCAGACATTCGTGACACTTTCGATCCACCAGCCGGAATCAGTGCGGCCAGCAATTTGTTGTGTAGATGTGTCAGCAACCGCAATGCACGAGCTGCGGACGTTACGGGAGAGGGCTGATGGACGCAGGTAATGCCCGTAACAGGGTTAGTGACGGCAATGAGGGGACCGTGGGCCACGTGGAGAAGAACACCGTGATGCGTACCGACCAGGTCGCCGAAGAGCGCGACCTCGTCGGAGTCTACCTGCACGAGATCTCCCGGACGCCGTTGTTGGACGCCGCACGGGAGGTCGAACTCTCGAAGGCAATCGAGGCGGGCCTCTACGCCGAGCACCTGCTCGAGACGGGCGAGGAGCGTCGCGGCGTCAGCCGGGAGGAACTGGAACGTCTCGTCACCGAGGGCCAGCGCGCGAAGGACCTGTTCATCCGGGCCAACCTTCGGCTGGTCGTCTCCATCGCACGCCGCTACGTCCGGTCCGGCATGCCGATGCTGGACCTCATCCAGGAGGGCAACACCGGCCTGGTCCGCGCGGTCGAGAAGTTCGACTACGAGCGCGGTTACAAGTTCTCCACCTACGCCACCTGGTGGGTGCGCCAGGCGATCAGCCGGGCCATCGCCCAGCAGGAGCGCACCGTCCGGCTCCCCGTCCACCTGGTCGAGGACGTCAACCGGATGCGCAACGTCACCCGCCAGCTGGTTCGTGAGCTGGGTGCCGACCCGGAGCCCGACCAGATCGCGGCCGCGCTGGGCGTCACCGTCGAGCGGGTCAACGAGCTCACCCGCTGGGCGCAGGACACCGTCTCCCTGGACACCCCCGTCGGCGACGACGGCGACACCAATCTCGGTGACCTGGTCGCCGACAGCGACGCCCCGAGCCCCGAGGAGATCGTCCTCAACGCGCTCGAGCGGCAGCGCATCGAGGGCCTGCTCAACCACCTGGACGACCGGTCGGCCGGCATCATGCGGGCGCGGTACGGGCTGGAGGACGGCCGCGAGCACTCGCTGACCGAGGTGGCGTCCCGCTTCTCGCTGAGCCGGGAGCGGATCCGCCAGCTGGAGATCCAGGCGCTCGGCCGGCTGCGTGAGCTGGCCCGGGCCGAGGGTCTTCAGGCCGCCTGACCAGGGTCTGACTGAAACGATCAAGGCCGGCTCCCCGCGCGGGGTGCCGGCCTTCTCGTGTGTTCCGGGACTACCTCCGGCTGGTTGTCCGCTGCCGCCCCCACGTCGTCGGGACGGCAGCGAGAACCGGCCGGATTCCGCTACCTGATCCGGCCGTAGCCGTTCGGGGTCATGATGTCGATCGTCCGGTGCAGTACGTCCCGGCCGGCCGACGGCGCGTCGATGATCTTGCCGCCGCCGACGTAGATGGCGACGTGCCCGTTACTCCGGTAGAACACCAGGTCACCGGGTTGCAGGTCGGCCCGGCTGATCCGGGCGGTGGCGCTGTACTGCGCGGCGGCGTTGTGGGGCAGGGACCTGCCCGCTGCCGCCCAGGCCGCCGAGGTGAGGCCGGAGCAGTCGTACGAGTTCGGGCCGGCGTCGCCGTAGCCGTACGGCTTGCCGATCTGGTTGAAGGCGAAGGTGACCGCCTTGCCGGCCGAACCCGGGATGTCGGGGATCGTGCCGGTGTAGGAGCCGCTGTTCTCGGTGGGGCTGCCGAAAGCGGCCTCACGCATGTCGTACAGCTTCTCGAGGTCGCCCTCGATCTTCTTCTTGCGGTTGGCCAGCTCGGTGACCTGGGCGTTCTGCTTGTCCTGGGTCACCTTGAGGGCGGCCTTGCGCTCGGCGAAGGTCGTCGTGGTCACGGTGAAGGCGTCGATGTCCTGCTGGTTGGACTTGGTGATCTGGTCGAGCACCGCCAGGCGCTCCAGCAGGGTCCGCGAGTCGCCGCTCACCAGGACCGTCATCGCGCCGGTACGGCCCTGCATGTAGGTGGTGGTGGCGATGGTCTGCACCTTGGCCGTGGCGTCGGCGAGCGCAGCCTGAGCCGGCTTGAGAGAGGCCTCCAGCTTGGCGGCGTCGGCCTTGGTGGCCTTCACGTCGAGCCGGAGCTTGTTGTACTGCTCGGTGACGTCCTCGAGCTTCTCCGAGGCCGCTTCGATCTTCTTCTTGATCTCGTTCGCGGACGGCGCCGCATGGGCGGCCGTCCCTCCCGACGTCGTGATCGCGAACGCCGTCAGCGCGACCACGAGCGCCCGGAACCGGGTACGGGGGTGTGGCACTGGTCAGGGGCCTTTCTTCCGCTTGGCCGCCTACCGGGTCGGCGGGACCGTAGGGCTGGAAGAGAGACCCTGTCCGCGTATGTATCCGGTCCGGTTGCGGTGCCCGGCGCCCCTGGGGGGTGGAAGCCGGATCACCGCTCGTCAATCGGCGGCGTTGGCCGGCGCCACCCGAGGGTTTGTGGCTGCGGACCGGACCAACCGCATTAACCTATCGACGGAAGAAAAGAAATCAAGGCCTGGCAGAGTGATTTCTACCAATAGCCGGGCTTGCGAGAATAGTCCCGATAACGGGCTGTTATTTGACCGCCGCTGAGCGTTATCTCAAAGCGGTGAACGGACTATTCGACCAGTGCCGGGGCAGCGGTGGGAACCCAGTGCCGGCTCACGTGACGCTCCGCCCAGAACGACAGGAACGGGATCGTGCCGGCCAGCATGACGAGCAGCATTCGTTTGAACGGCCACGGCACGCGTCGGGACAGGTCGAAGGTCGCGACCAGATAAATCATGTACAGGAAGCCGTGGGCCTGGCCCACCGTCTCGACCACGGTCGGGTTGTCAGCCGGGCCGTACTTCAGCACCATGCCAAAGGTGAGGGCGAGCAGACACATGCCGACGATCCAGGCGATGATCCGGTAACGGGTGAGGGCTCCCTGCACGACGGGTGACTCCTTGACTCAGGTGGTGATGCGGCCGGGGTAGTCGGACGGGCGCGCACCGGGGTGGGCGGCCAGCCAGGCCAGATAGTCGTTGTAGGCGTCCAGCTCCGGATCGTGGGCCGGGCCGGTGGCCGGCTCGACCGAGACCCGGACCGGGCGGCCCAGCGTCACCGGTGCGCCCGGGGTGGCCGGTGCTGCGGGCGGCTGCGGTGGGGACACCGGCTCGCCGGCGGGCCCGCGGCGGGCCAGCTGGACCTCACGCCACCAGATGAAGACGACGAACCCGCCGAACACCGGCCACTGGAACATGTAGCCCCAGCTGATCGAGTTGCCGTCGGCGGCGCGACTGTACTGCCACCAGCCCAGGGCCAGGCAGCCGGCGGCCAGCACGAGCGCCAGGAGATGCCGGGCGATCCACGCCGGCGTCCACAGCCCTTTCATACCCCGAGCGTACCGGCGGGTTTGGCGGCGGTCCCGTCGGGCAACCGGTGCAGGCGAGTGAAGCCGACAGCGAACGGGAGGCGCACGACGATGAACGCGCGGCACGACGAGGGTGCGGCGGTGGTGTTCGACACCGGCATCGATCCGGCCGGACTGGCCGACGACGATCTCTTCCGGGAACTGGCCAGCCTCTACCGGACCCGGTTGCACACCCTGCGGCACGGCCCGGACCCGGCACTGGAGAACCATTTCAAGCGGACCGCCGAACTGGAGACCGAATACATGGCGCGCTACCCGGGCCGCGAGGTCGACCCGGACCGGCTCACCCGGGACTTCTGATGGCGGTGCTGACGCGGCTGGCCCGGACGTACGCGCCGCACGAGCACCGGCCGCTCGACGGCTACCTGGTCGCCATCGGGGCGTTCGGGGCGCTGGCCGGGGCTCTCGCCGCGGCCGTGCGGCTCACCGGGCGGCCGGTCCCGGAGCGCCCGGCCATGGCCGACGTGGCGCTGCTGTCGATCGCCACCCACAAGCTGAGCCGGCTGGTCGCCAAGGACGCGGTGACGAGCCCGCTGCGGGCGCCGTTCACCCGTTACGCCGAACCGGCCGGGGCGGCCGAGCTCAACGAGGAGGTCCGCGACGAGGGCAGCACCGTCCGGCACGGTATCGGTGAGCTGATCACCTGCCCGTTCTGTCTGGCGGTCTGGGTCTCCACCGGGCTCACCGGCGGACTGGTGCTGGCACCGCGGCTGACCCGCCTGGCCGCCACCGCGCTGACCGCCACGGCCGTCTCCGACTTCCTCCAGATGGCGTACTCGATCGCCAAGGAGAAAGCGGAGAGGGCCTGAACCGGCCGGCTCAGGGGTGCAGGGCCCGCAGGGCCTCGGCGGCCTCGTCCTGGGCGTACTCGCCCTCGGGCAAGGCGTCGATGCGGGTCAGAGCGGCTGCCGGAAGGTCCGCGGCGATCGCCCGGCGTTGCAGGTCTCCGCTGGTCAGGCGCTCCTGTGCGTCGTAGACGGTGTCCAGGAAAGAGTCCAGCTCACGGATGTCGTCGGTCACGGCGGGTGGTCTACCCGCAGGCGATCCCACCAAACCCGCGGGTGTAATTCAGGTCACACCCGCTCATGGAATCGCCGGATGCTGCCGACGGTTGTGAACGAATGCCGGTGTGCCCAGTGTCCCCGGGCCTCACTCAACGCCTGCACGGAATACCGTTCGGCTGGAGCCGTGTTGAGCCACTCGCCGCGAGGCGACCTGCACACCGGCATTCGCGCCGCCTCCCGGGCAACCGGGGGGCGGCGCAGTACTTTTCCCGGTCCGGAAAGTTTCCGCACCGGGTTTATCCAGGCAACACCCCCCGAACGTGGCACCTGATCGCGCACGATCGCGGATAGACGTGGCAATATCCGTCGAGTGTCTGCCCCGAAACGTCGTGTCCCGGCCGCGCAGCGTGGCGCCCGGCTGGCCCGGCGCACCCCCAAAGACGGCACGTCATCGCTCACCCCGCCGCGTCGCACCTCCCGGCACGCGGCTCCCGTCACCGGCGCCCCGGCCGGTGGGCCGCACCCGGTGGAACTCGCCGGCCTCCTCCACGAACTGACCGTCCGCCTGCTCACCGCGGACTCGCTCCACCAGGCCCTCGACCGGCTCGCCGCGTTCGCGACGGCCGCCGTGCCGGGCGTCGTCCGCTGCTCGGTCGCCCTGATCGGCGAGGGCGGGCCCATCACCACGGCCTCGTCCGGGCCGGCGGGTGAGACGTTCGATCAGTTGCAGTACGCCGGAAGCACCGGCCCGGGACTGGAGGCGGCCCGCACCCGTTCCGTGGTGACCTCCGACGACCTCGCGGCCGACGAGCGGTGGCCGGAACTGGCCGCCGCGGCCCGTGCCGACGGCCTGCGGGCGGTCGCCGTGATCCCGCTCGACGTGCGGCGCACCGCGGTCGGCGCGGTCAGCATCTACCCCGACCGGGCCGGCGCGGTCGACCCGGAGGCCCTGGTCACCGCGATGGCGCTGGCCGGTCAGGCCGAGGTCCTGCTGGGTGAGCTGCATCGCCGGGAGGCCCTGACCGAGGGTGCCGAGGTGGACCGGGCGGTCGGCGTGATCATCGCCCAGCGGGGCTGCGGGGTCCAGGAGGCCTACGCCGTCCTCCAGGAGAGCGCCCAGCGCCTCGGCCTGGACCGGGGCACCGTCGCCACCCGCCTGGTGGCCGCGGCCGCCCGTAACAGCTCCTGAGCGACGGATGGCGTACCCGTGCCGGGGTACGCCATCCGGGAAATCATCCGGCTTTCTGCACCGACTGGATGACCTCGAACTCCAGCAGGCTGGCGCCCGAGGCGACCGGCTTGGCCCGTTCCCCGGCGTGGGCCTCCTTGGCGCCGCCGTTCGCCCAGTTCTGGAAGGCCTCCTCGGACTCCCAGCGGGTGTAGACGAAGTAGCGGTTCTCGCCGGCCACCGGGCGCAGCAGCTCGAATCCGAGAAAACCGGGGGAGTTCTCCACGGCACCGTGCCGGGCCGCGAAACGCTTCTCCAGCTCGGGGCCGGCGCCCTCGGGGACCTCAATCGCGTTGATCTTCACAACAGCCATACGGTCACGCTACTGCGCGTCCCTGGGAAGGGGACGCGACAGCACCGGGGGCACGGGCGCGGTGCTTCGCCCGTACCCCCGCAAGTGGGTCAGGCGGGACCCCCGCCGCCTGCCCCGGCCTCCGCGGCCTCCCGGTCCGCCTCGGCGCGGGCCTGCTGGGCCGAGCGCTGGGAGAGCGGCAGTTCCGGCAGGAAGAAGACCACGATCAGGCCGATGATCATCACGAAGAACGCGATCAGATAGACCACGTGCACGCTGTCGGCGAAACCGACCTTGAACGGGTGCGCGATCGGGTCGGCGAGCCGGCTGAGGAACGACGTGTCGCTGAGGCCGGTCTCCGTCGCCGCCTGCACGGTCTTGAGCTGGGACGGGTCGGCGGCGACCGCCTGCTGGAAGGCGGCGGTCGGCTCGGCGGCGGTGTACGCCTCCTTGATGTTGCCGGGCAGCACGTTGAACAGCACCGACAGGAAGACCGCGGTGCCGAGCGTGCCGCCCATCGAGCGGAAGAACGTGACCGCGCCGGTGGCGGTGCCGATCTCGCGGGGTGACACCGCGTTCTGCACGGCGGTGATCATCGGCTGCATGTTGCTGCCCAGGCCGAGGCCCATCAGCACCATGATCAGCATGGTCCGCCACAGCGGGGTGTCCGCGCCGACCAGCGAGAACAGGAACAGCGCGACGACCATGAAGACGCTGCCGACGATCGGGAAGATCCGGTAACGGCCGGTCCGGGAGATCAGCTGGCCGGAGATGATCGAGCCGGTCATGATGCCCACCACGAACGGGATCATCTGGAGGCCGGCCATGGTGGCCGAGGAACCCTTCACGATCTGGAGATACAGCGGGACGGTCATCAGCCCGCCGAACATCGCCATGCCGAGGATGGTGCTGGCGGTGACGCCGACCGCGACGGTGCGCTTGCCGAGCAGGGCCAGGGGCAGCAGCGCCTCCTCCCGGTAGGCGCGCTCGGCCAGGACGAAGCCGATCAGGCCGATCCCGCCGATCACGTAGCAGGCGATCGAACGGCCGGAGTCCCAGCCCCACTCGCGGCCCTGCTCGGCGACGGTCAGCAGCGGGACCAGGGCGAGGATCAGGGTGATCGCGCCGGGCCAGTCGATCCGGTGGTCGACGCGGTGGTGCGGCAGGTGCAGGACCCGGGCGACGACGGCCATCGCGGCCAGGCCGATCGGCACGTTGAGGTAGAACACCCAGCGCCAGCCGTCGATGCCGAGGATCGTGTCGGCGCCGGCGAAGAAGCCGCCCAGAATCGGGCCCAGGACGCTGGCGGTGCCGAAGACGGCCAGGAAGAAGCCCTGGTACTTGGCGCGCTCCCGGGGCGGGACGATGTCACCGATGATGGCCAGGGCCAGCGACATCAGGCCGCCGGCGCCGAGGCCCTGGATGGCCCGGAAGGCGGCCAGCTGCCACATGTTGTCGGAGAGGCCGCAGAGGAACGAGCCGACGATGAAGACACCGATGGCCAGCAGGAAGAACGGGCGCCGGCCGTAGATGTCGGACAACTTGCCGTACAGCGGTGTGGAGATCGTCGAGGTGATCAGGAAGGCCGTGGTGGCCCAGGCCTGAAGGTCGAAGCCCTGGAGGTCGTCGGCGATGGTCCGGGTCGCGGTGGCCATGATCGTCTGATCCAGCGCGGCGAGGAACATGCCCATCATCAGGCCGCCGAGGATCGTCAGGATCTGGCGGTGGGTGAATTCCACCGGCGCCGGCGCCGGTGGGGCTGGATGGCTCACGCAGTCTCCCGTGGGGGTGATGCCGGGTCGGAGCGCAGGCTGGCCTCGACCGCGTTGTTGAACTCTTCGAAGAGATCCGTGAAGGCGGCGACCCGGTCGGCGGGCCAGTCGGTCAGCACCTGGGTGAGCATGTCCACCCGGGCCTGCCGGATCCGCTCGCAGGCGGCCACCCCGGCCTCGGTCACGGCCAGGCGGGACGCACGGCCGTCCGACGGGTCCGCCTCACGGCGGGCCAGGCCGGCCTTGACCAGCTGGGCGGCCTGGCGGCTGACCGTCGAGGGATCGGCCCCCTTGACCTCGGCGAGGTCGGTGACCCGCATCGGGCCCATCGCCCGCAACGGTGGCAGCAGCATCAGCGCGGAGAACTCGGCGCCGAGATCTCCGGTCTTGAGCATGCCCCGGAATCGCGCGCCCATCCGGACCAACCGCGCGATTTCGTCGGCCAGCCGGCTGGATTCGTGGTCGTGCACGGGCGTGGTTCCTCCGGATCGAGATATGCGTGTAGCTTACAACTAGTTGCGTGATGAACGCATACGCCATACACCCGTGACGAGCGTCTCGGTGTCTTCCAGGGTGGTGGGGACCGGGACGACGTACTCGGCCACCAGATCGAAGAGATGCCCCGGAAAGAAACCCCGCCCCGGGTCGCCGACCAGCACCTGCGCGCCCCGGTTCCGGGCGGCGCGCAACTCGGCGACCATCTTCGGGGCGACCGTCGGGCTGTAGAAGACGTCCCCCGCCAGCAGCACCTCGGGATCGTCGAGACGGCCCACCAGAGACAGGCCGTTCGCGGACGCGTTGCGATGCGCCGCCTCGACCGCGGCCGGATCGATGTCGGAACAGGCCACCGCGGCGGCCCCGGCATAGGCGGCGGCGATCGCGGCCACCCCGGAGCCGGTGGCCACGTCCAGCACGCGGCGCCCGGACACCTCGAACGGGTGATCCAGCAGGAAACGGGCCAGCGCCTGACCGCCCGCCCAGGCGAACGCCCAGAACGGCGGCGGCCGGTCGCTGTGGAACTCGCCGCCGGTCAGATCGAACAGGCCGACCGGCTCGGTGACGAGATACAGGGAGAGTTCCGGGGCCAGCGGCACCGGCGACAGGGTGGTGGGCAGCACCCCGTGATTGTGCTCGACCTAGCTGATCGGCTGCGGATCGCTCGCCATGATCAGTTTCGCGCGGTACTCGGCACGGGCCTCCGCGGCCCACGGGGCGTCCTCGTCCTCCAACAGCGGGCGGGACGCCAGAAAGGCCGCAGCGGCCAGTGGACGGGCCGCACGGGCCGGCGGACGCTCGGCGGCCATCGCCACCAGCTGGTCGAACGTGGCGGTGTCCACGTGCACCCGCTCCCGCGCCAGGGCGACCCGGTCGCGGTCCGAGGTGATCACCGAATCGCGGCGGCCGACCCCCGGCTCCAGACGGTCCCGCAGAATCCCCAGATCGTCCTTCAGCGTGGTCGGCGAGACACCCAGCGTGCCGGCCAACTCCACAAGCGACCACTCGCCCCGCAACGCCAGCAGGGCGAGGAGATGACGCGGCCGGGCGCCGCCGAAGTCTTCCCCCGACAGGCGAATGCCACGGGTACGGACCTCGAGAACACCGAAGAGCTGGATGTCGTGCATGATCCAGAACTCTGCTGTTCCGGCCGTACCGGCGGCAAGCCCCAAAGCGAGGGGGGCGGGTTGACCGAAAGACTGGTCATCGGGTCCGCTCGGACCCGTCCGGCCGTCGGGCGTACGGGTGGGCAGCCTGTTGGTAGGGAAGGCAGTCCGTCGGGTAATCCTTAGACTGCGCGGAGCCCGTCGGGGGCACATCGAGGAAGGTGACGTATGGACAGCGGCGACACGATCACTGTGCTCGTCGTCGACGGTCACCAGACCTTCGCCGAGCTCCTGGGGCACGCTCTTGCAGGTCAGGCCGACCTTCAGTGGGTCGGGCACGCGCGTACCGGTGCGGAGGCACTGCGTCTCGCGGCCGAATTGCTGCCCGATGTGATCGTGATGGACCCGGAACTGTCCGATGCCGACGGCATCGCCATCGCCGAACTCATTCGGGTACGACAGCCCGCCTCACGTGTGGTGATCCTCACTGCCAGCGAGGACCAGACACTCGTACGGCGGGCCACCACCGCGGGAGCCGCCGGATTCCTGTCCAAGAACGGCGCGCTCGGTGACGTCCTCAACGCGCTGCGTACCGCCCACCGGGGCAGCATGACCGTCTCCACCGACATCCTCGCCCGACTGCTGCGCAGCACCACCCCGGCCGTCGCCGGCCAGCGCGGCAACGGGCTCACCGCGGGCGGTCTCACCCAGCGCGAAGACGAAGTGTTACAGCTGATGGCAGCCGGTCTGGACGCCCGCGCGGTGGCCCGGCGGCTGGGCATCAGCGTGCACACGTGCCGCGGCTACCAGAAGGCGGTACTCGCCAAACTGGGCGCGCACAGCCAACTCGAGGCGGTCGCGATCGCCACCCGGCGGGGACTTGTTCGACCTGACCCGCGGTAAACCTTCCGGTCACTCATCCGCAAGAGCGGTTCCTTACGTACTCCTTCGGGGGACACACCGTGGTGCGCTGCAGGGAGGAATCGTGGACCGTACCGCTTCGGGCGGAGCGCAGGGGGAGGAGAGCTCGGCCTTGCCACTTCGACGGCAGCCGGCTCGGGCGCCGGAGGCCGACGGAGACGACAAGTCGCTCGGATGGTTCGGCGACCCGAAACCATCCGAATCGGGGTCGATCTCGTCGCCCGCCGCGCCTTCAGGGGCGCCGGGTGCCTCCTCGTCGCTTGGTGCCTCCTCACCCTCGCCAGGTGTCTCTTCGCAGTCGGGTTCCTCTACACAGTCGGGCGTTGCTTCGCAGATGGGCTCCTCCTCGCCGCCGGCCTCCCCTTCGCAGTCGGGTTCCTCCTCACCCGCGGGCTCTTCCTCACCCGCGGGCTCTTCTTCACAGGCGGGCTTCTCTTCGCAGCTGTCCGGTGCGGACGACGCGTCCGCGCCCGAGTTCGGGCCGGCGTCGCCCGGTGGTCCCGGGCGGGTCTCGTTCGGGTTCAGTGACGGGCCGATCGGAGGGTCGCGGGCCGGGCGGGGGCGTGGCCTCGACGACACCGGCAGCATGCGGCGGGTTTCCGACGACACGGGCGGTATGCGGCGGGTCTCCGACGACACCGGGGGCATGCGGCGGGTCTCCGATGACACCGGTGGGATCCGGAAGGTTTCCGACGAGTCCTCTACCGGGGGATTCCGCAAGGCCGGCGTGGACGATGGCGGCGACGATCTGCCCCAGCGCCGGCGTGGCGGAGCCGCGGCCTCCTCCCCGGATCCGTCGTCGGCCCGGCGTTCCGGCCGGGGCAGCTCGGCTCCCCTTCCCGATGACCTGCCCATCGTGCGGAAGTCGGGCAACGGCGCCGACGGGCCGTCGTGGGGCGACCCCGACCCGTTCAGCGTCGGCATCGGGTCACTGCCGGCCGACGCCGCCGGGAAGGCACCGTGGCCGGATCCGTTCGAGACCGGCTCGGCCGGTTCCTCCGGGCCGTCCGCACCCTTCGCGTCGCCCTCCTTCCCCACCGCCTCGGCTGCGTCCTTCCCCTCTTCTCCCTCGGCCTCTCCCGACAGGGGGCCGCAGGCCGCTCCCGCTGCGCCGCTGTGGCCGGACAGCGGCTCCGGAGCTCCGGCCGGCGCGGGCTGGGACCGTCGCGACGAGCCGGTCGTGTGGGCCGACACCCTGCCCGCCGCGTCCACGCTCTCCAACGGTCCGGTCTCCGGGCCGCCGGCCCTGCGCCCGCCCCGCCGGCAGTCCCGGTTCGTCACGGCCGGTATGGCGGTGCTCGGTGTGGTCGCTCTGGCGGTGGTCGTGCTGACCGGAGTCGTCTACTACTCCGGCGAGAACAACCAGATCACCGACGTGCTCGGTGGGGGCGGTGAGGATCAGCGGGTCGCCACCGGTCCGCTGGAGGACCGGACGATCGCGACGTTCGAACTGCTCGCCGCCACCGACCGGGTACAGCTGCGGATCGCCGACCTCGGCGACGACCTCTACCGGATCAGCTCGCCGGAGGGTGCCGGCATCCGGCCCAGCGCGGAGATGCGCGACGACCGGCTGCGGGTGGACGTGACCCGCGACGCCGCCGGAACCGGCGGTGAGGTGGAGGTGCTGCTGGCCGCGAAGGTGCGGTGGACCATCCGCTTCTCCGGCTACTCGGCCGAGCGGATCGTCGACCTCAGCGCGGGCCGCATCCGCGGGATCGAGATGGTCGGCGGCACCCGGCGGGCCGAGCTGACCCTGGCCCAGGCGGCCGGAACGGTGCCCATGAAGATCACCGGCGGGGTGGAGGAGCTGGTCCTGCGGGCGCCCAGCGGCAGCCCCGTGCGGATCAAGGTCGGCGGTGGCGCCGGAACGGTCACCGCCGGATCGCGGACCCTGCGCGACGTGGCGCCCGGCTCGACGCTGACCCCGAAGGACTGGACCACCGGCAACCGGTACGACGTCGACGCGATCGCGCCGGTGACCCTCCTGACGGTCGAGACCACCTGACCGGCCCGGTCAGGTGGTCTCCGCCGCTGCATCAAAGGGCTCCGGGCGGTCCCGGCCCTCGTCAGCTCATTTTCGTCGGCTCAGTTCAGGACGCGCAGCCGGACGGTCTGCTCCATGTCGCGGAGCTGGTCCAGCACCTCGTCGGGGTAGCCCCGGGCGATGTCGGTGATCAGGTAGCCATACTCCCCGCGGGTGCTCAGCATCTGGCCCTCGACGTTGACGTTGTGCTCCGCGAGGATCCGGTTGACCTGCGCCAGCACACCGGGGGTGTTCTTGTGCATGTGCACGATGCGGTGCATGCCGGGCAGCTCGGGCAGGGTCACGCCGGGCAGGTTCACACTCAGCGAGGTGTTGCCCTCGGTCACGAACTTGGCCAGCTTGTTGGCCACGAACCCGCCGATGTCGGACTGCGCCTCCTCGGTCGAACCACCGATGTGCGGAGTGAGGATCACGTTCGGCAGGCCACGCAACTCGGACAGGAACTCGTCGCCGCGGCCCTTCGGCTCGGCCGGGAACACGTCGACGGCGGCGCCGGCCAGGTGGCCGCTCTTGAGCGCGTCACGCAGCGCCAGGTGGTCCACGACGATGCCACGGGACAGGTTGAGGAACAGGCTGCCGGGCCGCATCTTGGCGAACTGCTCGGCGCCGAAGAAACCGGCGTTACCGGGACGGCCGTCGACGTGCATGGTGACGATGTCACTCGACTCCAGCAGCTCGTCCAGGCTCGCGCAGCGGTGCGCGTTGCTCAGCGCCAGCTTGTCCGAGGTGTCGTAGAACGACACGGACATGCCCAGGTTCTCCGCCAGGACCGAGAGCTGGGTGCCGATGTTGCCGTAGCCGATGATGCCGAGGCGACGGCCGCGGATCTCGTGCGCGCCGTCGGCCGACTTGTCCCACACGCCCGCGTGCATCAGCGTGTTCTTCTCGGTCAGACGCCGGGTCAGCGCGATGATCTCGGCGATCGCCAGCTCCACCACCGAGCGGGTGTTCGAGAACGGGGCGTTGAACACCGCGATACCACCTGCTGAAGCCGCGGCCAGATCGATCTGGTCGGTGCCGATGCAGAACGCGCCGATACCGACGAGCTTGTCGGCGGCCTCCAGCACCTTCGCCGTCACCTGCGTCTTGGAGCGGATGCCGAGCAGATTGACTCCGGAGATCCGCTCGATCAGCTCGACCTCGTCGAGAGCGTTGCGCAGGGACTCGACCTGGAAACCGTCCTCCTCGAGGCGGGAAACCGCGTCGGGGTGAATGCTCTCCAGAAGCAGGACTCGCACCTTGGGCTGGTCGCTCATCATCTTCCGTTCCATGATTCGGTTGGGCGCCCGGGCCGCCACGCCGAAGCCCAGTTCACGGGCGTCAAGCCTAGTCCCCCGGCGCGCCGGGCCCGGTGCGGTGTGCTTGAGGTCCCATCTACCGGTCGACCCCGTAACTGTTACGGGACGGCAGCGGGTGTGGTTCAGCCCCGTTTCGGTGACGGTGCCGGGCCGCTGTGCGGTCGATGTGCGGCGGTCGGTCGCCGAGTGCGCCACGGTGGTCTTCGGTCGATGTGCGGCGGGCGACCGCTGAGCGCGTCACGGTCGTTTTCGGTTGGTGTGCGGCGGGCGGGTCGTTGAGCGGGTCACGGTGGTCTTCGGTTGGTGTGCGGCGGGCAGGCCGTTGAGCGGGTCACGGTGGTTGCGGTTGGTGTGCGGCGGTCAGTCGCCGAGTGCGTCGCGCAACCAGGGCAGCAGGGCGACGCCCTGGAAACGCTGGAACTCCCGCAGCGTCGGCAGCCCGGGTGGTGCCGGCTGGCGGGCGCGGTGCAGGAAATAGCCGGCGGCGCCGGCGAAGACGCCCACCACGATCTCCCGGTCGACTCCGGCCAGCAGCGGCCCGGGATCGCCGCCGTGCACGACCACGTTGATCGCGAGAAGCACCGAGTCGAGCCAGTCCGGGCCGGTGCAGCCCCACGGCCAGTCGATGAAGACGTATCGACCGTCCGGGCGGATCAGGATGTTGTCGGCCCGCAGATCGGTGTGGGTGACGGTGTCGCCCGTGGCGAGCGCGGCGATCCCCCGCCCGGCGACCGCGCACAGATCATCCAGATGCCGCGCCGCCCACGGATCGAGGTCGACGGGTGGGTCGGCGGCGATCTCCCGCCACTCGCCGAACGCGGGCGCCAGCCGGTCGGCCGCCGTGGGCAGGTCCGGAATCGGCGCCGGGGTGAGCGCGGCGGCCAGGTCACGCAGCGAGGCGGCGGCGCCGCGGATCTCACCCTCGACCCAGGGTGTACGCGGATGCGCGCCGGCCACATCCTCCAGAACCAGCACCACCCACTCGCCGTCGTCGAACCCGCCGAGCACACGGGGCACCGGCGCGCCCGCCGGCATCGCGGCGCTGATCCGCAGCTCGGCACGGGCCATCGCGGCCGAATCGGCGTTGAGGGCGGGCGTGACCGCCTTCACGAACGCTCGTCTGCCGGCGGCGGTGCGGACCCGGTCGGCGGTGCCCGGGGAGAAGCCGCCGGCCTGGGACTCCACCGTCACCACCGGCCCGCCGCCGATGATCCGCTCGATCTCCCGCTGAGCCGGGCCGGGCAGGTCGTGCCAGCCGATCCGTACACCACTCGCCACCACCATGCCGGCGATCGTGGCAGGAACCGGCCGTGGCACCCAACCGGATTTCCCACGGCCTGTGGACAACTCGCGGCTGTGGACAACGGGCCGGGGCGTCACACCGGAGGGTGAAGATGGGGGGCATGACGGAAGCGAGCACCGGCGGATCCGGACACGACTGGCAGAGTGCCCTCCGCGACCGGGTGGAGCGGGCCGCGGCGCGGCGTGAGCTGCGGGCCGGCGCCCGGCGTGCGGTCACCCGCCGCCGCGACCACGGCCTGATCGACAGGCAGGCGGCCCGGCTCGCCCGCGCACGCGTCCGCCGGTCCCACCACGATCCGCCGGCTGCCGGCCCCGACCCGCCGGTTACCGGCTCCGATCCGCGGGTAGATCACGGCCCGGTTCACCGGCGCTTCCGGCTCGGTATCGTCGATGCAGGACCTGTCTCGAGGTGGGGCGATGGGATCGCTGGGGTGGGCTGTCGTGCTCTCTCTGCTGTCCGTCACCGCCTACGCGGCCGCCGCGGTGGCCCAGGAGCGGCTGGCGGGGAGCGGGCACCGGGGCCGCTCGCGCTGGGCGGCGGCGTTACTGCTCACCGCCGTCGGTGCAGGCCTGCACGTGGTGGCGCTCAACTTCGGGACGGTCGCCGTGGTGCAGGCGCTCGGCACCCTCACTCTGCTGTTCGCGCTGCCGATCGAGGTGGTCCGCTACCGGACGAGAATCAGCGCGGCGTCCTGGCGCGACGCGGCGGCGACGGTGGCCGGGCTGGCGCTGATCCTGTCGCTGTCGGTGGCGCCGGAGACGCCGGCGCTGCTGCCCGAGCCGGTCGTGCGGCGGCTCGGGCTGATCACCGCCGGAGCGGTGTTCGTCTGTGCGCTGGCTGCCCGCCGGGCCGGGCCGCGGAGTCGGGCGGTGCTGCTGGCCACCGGTGCGGGCACCGCGTTCGGGATCTCGTCGGTGCTGTCGAAAGCGGTGCTGACATCGTTCACCACCGGTGGGCTCGGCGCCGTGTCGGTGTCGGCGGCGACGCTGGTGGCGGCGTTCGCGGTGTGCGGCTATCTGCTCGGGCAGCTGTCCTATCGGGGCGTCGGGCTGGCAGCGCCGCTGGCCACGGTCAGCGTCACGAATCCTCTGGTCGCGGCGGTGGCGGGGGTGGTGCTGTTCGGGGAGGGCGTCCGCTTCGGGGCGGCCGGGTTCGTGACGGTGGCGGTCGCGGCCCTGGTCATGAGCTGGGGCGTGGTCGGACTGGCACGGCGTAGCGCAACCTCGTCGACGGCCGGAGCAGAGGCCGCGGGACGGTCCGGGCGGTGACCAGCGGCTTCAGCCCGGAAGGCGCGTTGGTGCCGGGAGTGACGGCGGCGTCGCGGTGTAGGCCCGGTTCATGACGTGGGCCGTACCGGAAGAAGGTTTTTTCAGGGGGCTCGGGGGAGGAGGACGGTGACGGTGAGGCCTCCCTCGTCGCGGGCGTCGGCGTGCAGCCGGCCTTGATGGGCGCCGACGACGGCCTGGACGATGGAGAGGCCGAGGCCGGCGCCGGGTGCGGCGAGGCGTTCGCGGTGGTAGCGGCGGAACGGCTCGAACAGTCCGGCGACCTCGTAGCGGGGCACCACCGGGCCGGAGTTGCTGACCTGCAGCTCCACCCAGCCGTCCGGGCGGGTGCATGTGGTCACCCGGACCCAGCCGTCGGCCGGGACGTTGTGCCGGACACCGTTCTCGACCAAATTCTGCACCAGGCGTTCCAGCAGGACCGGGTCGCCGAGGACGGCGGCCTCCTCCGCTTCGGCGACGACCTTGACGGTGTCCGCGACGGTGTCCGAGAGCTTGACGGTGTCCGAGACCTTGACGGTGTCCGAGACGGCGACGTGGTCGACGATGTCGGCCAGGTCGACGTAGGAGCGTTCGGTGACCTCGCGTTCCGAGCGGGCCAGCAGCAGCAGGCCGTCGATGAGCCGGCCGTGCCGGTCGTTGATGGCGAGCAGGGTCGTGCCGAGCTGGCGCACCTCGGGGGAGGTGTTCTCCGGTTCGAGCGCGACCTCCAGCAGGGTGCGGTTGAGGGTGAGCGGGGTCCGCAACTCGTGCGACGCGTTGGCGATGAACCGGCGCTGGCCGTCGAACGACTGGTCCAGGCGGGCCAGCATCAGGTCGAACGTGTCGGCCAGCTGTTTCAGCTCGTCGTTCGGGCCGTCCAGGGCGATCCGCTCGGGCAGGCCACGGTCGGCGAGCGGTGACTCGGCGATGCGCCGGGCCGTGTCGGTGATCCGGTGCACCGGCTGCAGCATCCGCCCGGCTATCAGCCATCCCAGCGCGATCGTCGCCGCGCTCACCACGAGCAGAGCGATCGCACCCTGGGTCAGCAGGGTGTGCAGGGTGTCGGCCCGGGTGCCTTCGAGGACCTCCTCGTAGTGCACCCTGCCCTGGCCCGGCTCGGGTGTCTCCGTCGCCGGCGGCTGGAACGTGGTGCTGCCCACCTTGCCGGGCGCGTTGTCCCGTCCGACCAGGACATAGATGGCACCCAGCAGCACGAGGCCGGCCGACACGAACAGGCCACCGTAGACGGCGGTGAGCCGGGCACGCACGGTCAGTCTCATCGGATCCGGTACCCCACGCCCGGTTCGGTCAGCACCACCGGCGGATCGCCGAGTTTGCGCCGCAGTTTCAGGATCGTCATCCGGACGGTGTGGGTGAACGGGTCGGCGTTCTCGTCCCACGCCTTCTCCAGCAGCGTCTCCGCGGACACCGCCGTCCCGTCGGCGCGCAGCAACTCGGCCAGGACGGCGAACTCCTTACGCGACAACGGCACGTAGCGGCCGTCGCGGTACACCTCCCGCCGGTACGGGTCGAGGCTGATCCCGGCCCGGCGCAGGATCGGCGGTGCGGCCGGCCGGGCCCGGCGGCCGAGGGCGGCGACCCGGGCCGACAGTTCCCGGAACGCGAACGGTTTCGGCAGGTAGTCGTCGGCGCCGAGCGCCAGCCCGGTGACCCGGTCGTCGATCCCGGCGGCCGCGGTCAGCATCAGCACCCGGATGTCGGCCTTGCGTTCGGCCAGCACCTGGCACACCTTGTCGCCGTGCACCACCGGCACGTCCCGGTCCAGCACCACCACGTCGTAGTCGTTGACGTCGATCCGTTCCAGGGCCGCCCCGCCGTCGTAGACGACGTCGACCGCGTGCGCCTCGTGCCGCAACCCCTGCGCCACCGCATCGGCGAGCAGCGGCTCGTCCTCCACCACCAGGATCCGCATGTCTCCATCTTGAACCCGGCTGCCGTCAACCCGGCGTCACGGTTTTCCGTGACGCCGGGGATACCTCGCCGTCGCTGTACTTCAGGGCGTGGCGGCCGCCCGGCCGCCGGCGGAGGAGACGAGATGAGGATCAGGACGATCGCCGCGCTCGGCGTCCTGCTCGCGGCGACGACCGCGGGTTGTTCGCGGGCCCCCGACGACGGCGGGGGAGTGGCCAGCGCAGCAGACGCGACACCGCAACCGTCGAACAGCGCCGTCGACGGGGACCCGGACCGCGACAAGTCGCTCAAGTTCTCCAAATGCATGCGCGAACAGGGCCTCGACTGGTTCCCCGACCCGCAGGCCGACGGCCGGATGGAACTGTCTCTGCCGCAGGGTGTCGACCCGTCGACGGTGGACAGGGCCCAGCAGTCGTGCAGACGGTTCCTGCCGGACGGCGGGGAGCCGCCGAAGCTGACCGCCGAGGAGATCGAGAAGAACCGGCAACTGTCCAGGTGCATGCGCGACAACGGGGTGCCGAACTTCCCCGACCCGGACGCGAACGGCCACCTCGGCGTCGACGGCAACAAACTCGGCACCGGCCCCGGCGACCCGGTCTTCGACGCCGCGGACAAGGCGTGCTCCCAGTACCGCCCGAAAGGCGGCCGGGAACGCAGCGAGCGCACGGAGACGACATGAGACGCCGAGGTACGACCGCCGCGGTGGCGGTGGCCCTGACCGTGGGCGGCGTGGCCGCGTACCTGCTCACCGGCGGGCTGCCCGAGGCGGAGGGCACCGGAGCCCGGGCCGCCGGCAACCAGCCCGCGGCGACCGCCGACATCACCCGGCAGACCCTCGTCGACAAGGAGAGCCACGGCGGCTCCCTCGGATTCGGTGACACCGCCTCACTCACCACCCGGCTCTCCGGCACGGTGACCGCCCTGCCCGCCGCCGGCGCCACCATCAGACGCGGCGGCACCCTCTACCAGGTCGACAACGATCCGGTGGTGCTGCTGTACGGCTCCCTGCCCGCCTACCGGACACTGTCCCCGGGCGACGAGGGCACCGACGTCACCCAGTTCGAGAAGAACCTGTGGGCGCTCGGCCACCGCGGGTTCACCGTCGACGACGAGTACACCCCGGCGACCGCCGACGCCGTCGAGGACTGGCAGGACGACCTCGGCCTCGACGAGACCGGAACCGTCGAACTGGGCCGCGTCGTCTACGCCGGCGGCCCGATCCGGATCGCCTCCCGCGGCGTCGACCTCGGCGCGACCGTGCAGCCCGGCACCGAACTGCTGTCCACCACCGCCACCGGCCGGGTCGCCGTGGTCGAACTCGGCATCGACGACCAGCGGCTCGCCCGCAAGGGCACCCGGGTCGACGTGACCCTGCCCGACGGGAAGACGGTACCCGCGAAGATCACCGGGGTGGTGACCACCGTCGAGGAGGCGGAGAACCCGGGCCAGCAGGACACCACCGCGATCCAGGTGACCGTCGGGTTCGACAAGGCACCCCAGGGGCTCGACGACGCGGCGGTCACCGTCGCATTCGTCTCCTCGCGGCGGGAGAACGTGCTCACCGTACCGGTGAACGCTCTTCTCGCTCTCGCCGAAGGCGGCTATGGGCTCCAGATCGTCGACGGCACATCGACCCGCATCGTCGCCGTCGAGACCGGCCTGTTCGCGTCCGGGCGGGTCGAGGTGTCCGCAGAAGGGCTCGCCGAGGGCTGGAAAGTGGGGATCCCGACATGACCGCCGTCATCGAGCTGCACCGGGTCACCAGGAGCTACCCCGGCGGGGTCACCGCGCTACGCGACGTCGACCTCAGCGTCGAGCACGGCGAACTGATCGCCATCGTCGGCCCGTCCGGCTCCGGCAAGTCGACCATGCTGAACCTGATCGGCACTCTCGACCGGCCCACCTCCGGCCGGGTCCGCATCGACGGCCACGACGTCGCCACCCTCACCGACCGGCGACTGTCCGCCCTGCGGGCCCGCCGGATCGGGTTCGTGTTCCAGTCGTTCCACCTGGCCACCGGCCGTGACGCCCGCACCGACGTCGCCGACGGGCTGCTCTACACCGGCCTGCCCCGCCGCGAACGGGAACGCCGGGCCGACCGGGCACTCACCCGCGTCGGCCTCGGCGACCGGCTCGGGCACCGCCCGCACCAGCTGTCCGGCGGCGAACGCCAGCGCGTCGCGGTGGCCCGCGCGGTGGCCGGCGACCCGGCGGTCCTGCTCGCCGACGAACCCACCGGCAACCTCGACTCGGTGGCCGGCACCGGCGTCATGGACCTGCTCCGCGAACTCAACATGGCCGGCACCACCGTCCTGGTGATCACCCACGACCACGAGATCGCCGGCTCCCTGCCCCGCCAGGTGCCGATGCTCGACGGGCGGGTGATCTGACATGGCCTCCCTCGACCCGGCCCGGCTGCGCCCCGCCGACCTGCTGCGCCTCGGCGGGTACGGCCTGCGCTCCCGCCCCCTGCGGGCCGTCCTGTCCGCCCTCGGCATCGCCATCGGTATCGCCGCCATGGTCGCCGTCGTCGGCATCTCCACCTCCGGCCGGGCCGACCTCGACGAACAACTCGCCGCCCTGGGCACCAACATGCTCACCGTGGCACCCGGCCGCACCATGTTCGGCGACGACGCGACCCTCCCCGACGACGCCCTCCCCATGATCGAACGGATCGGGCCGGTCACCGCCGCCACCGCCGTCGGCACCGTCAGCGACACGCCCGTCTACCGCACCGACCGGATCCCCGAGGGCGAGACCGGCGGGCTCGCCGTCGTCGCCGCCCAACTCGACCTGCCCGGCACCGTCAACGCCCGGCTGGCCGGCGGCACCTGGCTCAACGCGGCCACCGCCCGCTACCCGGCCGTCGTCCTCGGTGCCGCCGCGGCCCGGCGACTCGGCGACGTGCCGGCCGTCTGGATCGACGGACGCCACTACTCCGTCATCGGTGTCCTCGACAGCGTGCCGCTCGCCCCCGAACTCGACACCGCCGTCCTGATCGGCTGGGAGGCCGCCGAGTCCCACCTCGACTTCGACGGGCACGCCACCCGCGTCTACACCCGGTCGATCGAATCCCAGGTCGAAGCGGTCCGTGGCGTACTCGCCGCCACCGCCAACCCGCAGAACCCCGACCAGGTCGACGTCTCCAACCCGTCCGACGCGCTCATCGCCCAGCGGGCCGCCGCCGGCACGCTCAACGCCCTCCTGCTGGGGCTCGGCGCGGTGGCACTGCTCGTCGGCGGCATCGGCGTCGCCAACACCATGGTCATCTCGGTCCTCGAACGCCGCGCCGAGATCGGGCTGCGCCGCTCACTCGGCGCCACCCGCGGCCAGATCCGCACCCAGTTCGTCTCCGAATCGCTGCTGCTGTCCCTGCTCGGCGGGGCCGGTGGGGTACTCGCCGGAGCCGGTGTCACCGTCGTTTACGCCGGCACCCAGCAGTGGCCACCGGTCGTACCCCTCTGGGCCGTCGCCGGCGGACTCGGCGCCACCCTGCTCATCGGCGCCGTTGCCGGGCTCTACCCGGCGATCCGGGCGGCGCGTCTCGCACCGACCGAGGCCCTCGGCGCCGCCTGAGAGATCCTCCCGGTGGGCAAACTCTTCCCACCGGGTTGATCCATTCTGGGAGCGTTCCCGTATCGATCGCCGTAGGGTTCATCGCGATCTGGGGAAAGCAGCAGGCCAATGCACCGGAAACTCGTCATCACCGTCGGGCTCGCCGTGACCATGGCAGGAGCCGGAATCGGCATCGCCTCGGCCGCCCAGGCCGCGGTGCCCACCGTCAACTGCCCGCAGGTCTACATCACCGTCAACGTCCCCGCCCAGGCCCAGGCGGAGGTGGACAACAACCTCCGGCAGATCGACCAGCAGATCAACGAGGCCAACAACCGCATCGCCGCCACCCAGGGCCAGGGAGGCGCGAACTTCATCCAGAACGCGATCCTCGGCCCGCTCAAGGACAAGCGGTTCGCGGCGATCAGCCGGATCGAGACGGCGATCTCCCGCAACGCCGCCCGGCCCAACCTCAACGCCGAGCGCCTCGCCACCTGCACCCTGAACCAGAACGGTGCCGCACCCGTCGTCAGCACGCCGCCGGCCGCCCAGCCCGGCAACAACCTCGGCATCCTCACCGACAGCTGCGACACCAGCCGCCTCGAACCGCACGACGGGTTCCAGAAGGGCAACCGGTGCGTCTCCACCGAGTTCGGTGAGGTCGGCAACGCCGCCAACAACCCGACCCTGCTGATCACGAACGCACCCCGCCAGGTCAACCGCAACCAGCCGTTCACCCTCCAGGTCAGCACCCGCAACCTGATCCGTGACCGGTTCCTCGCGGCCGGCCAGGGCGGTTACTACGTGGAGTCGAGCGTCCTCCAGGGCGGCCTGGTCCGCGGCCACTTCCACACCGCCTGCCGGATCCTCGACAGCCAGCAGCAGGCCCCGGCACCCGACCCGGTCCCCGGCTTCTTCGTCGCCACCGAGGACAGCCGCGGCGGCGCCACCCCCGACACCATCGCCATCCAGATCCCGGGACTGGCGCAGCCCGGCACCTTCCAGTGCTCCGCCTGGGCAGGCGACGGCTCGCACCGCATCCCGATGATGGAACGCGCCAACCAGACGCCCGCCCTCGACTCCGTACGCGTGCAGGTCCGCTGACCGCGGCCCTGACCCGCTCAGTCCGTCTGGACCGGGCGGGTCAGGGACACCGTCCCACCCATGCACAGACCCGGCTCCTTGCCCAGCTTCTCCGCGATCTGCAGACAGCGGGCCACCTGATCGACACTCGCGTCGGTCCGGGTGATCTCCGCCCGGGTCTTCGCGTTCGCCTTGTCGATCTCCAGGTTGCGGGCCTCCAGGATCTTCTGCCCGTACGCGGAGATCGCCTGCGTCGTCGGCTCGTCGTAACGCGGCGACTCGAACGCCACCGACTTCACCACGATCTCGTCACCCAACTCCGCGTTGAGCGCCGTGACCAGCGTGTCCTTGTACGTCTTGTTCAGATCCGGCGCCGGCGCGTCCCCACTCGTCGGATCCACCGCCCCCAACGGATCGAACGACGCGAAGATCGACGTCATCGCCCCGTTGATCTGCGGATTCACCCGCCGCTCCACGAACACCTCGAACCGGGTCTGGTCACCCACCTCCCGGTAGGCCGCCCAGTTCTCCGGCGCCTTCTCGGCCAGGGCCGACCACTCGATCTGCACCGGGATACACGCCCGCCGCTGCGCCGCGATCGTCACCCACACACACTGGTCACCCAGATGGGCGTACGTCTGACCCGACGCGTCCCACTCGTCGATACCCTGCCACGGCCACGTCCACTGCAGGCCCGCACCCGTAGTCCGGCCGGTCGGCTTGTTCCAGCTCGTGACGATGCCGACATTGCGTGTCGGCACCACCGTGATCGACGCCGTCACGATCGACGCCACCGCCAGGAACAGGCTCACCGCGAACGTCAGCCCAGCCGGGCGGCGTACCTTGTCGGACTTGCCGAAAATCACCGCCAGCAGCGCGAACACCGACACACCGGCGAGAAGAACACCGAAGACGAACAACGAAATCAGAACTCCTGATCAGGGAAATCCGCGCAACGCACGGTCGTGACCTGCGGCGATCACGCTGAGACGATAAGCCGACGGATCAACCGAGGAAGAATTGCGCGCCCGGCAGGATTCGAACCTGCGACCGGTGGATTAGAAGTCCACTGCTCTATCCGCTGAGCTACGAGCGCTGGCCTAGCCAGCACATCCTAGGCGGTCGTGCCGGACTTGTCGTCCGCCTCGTCCGCGGCGGCCCGCTCCACCACGGCCTCCGCCTCCTCGAGAGCGGTGGCGATGCCCGGTTGATCCTCCGGCGCGGGCGGGATCTCCCGCTCCACAGCGCCCGGGACCGGCAGGAAACCGTCCGCCCAGCGTCCCAGTTCGCGGAACACCTCGGCGCGTACCTCCTTGCCGGAGAGCGTCAGATCGTGCATGCCGCCGTCGAACCGGGCGATCGTCACCAGTGGGCCCAGCCCCGGCGCCCAGCGCACGATGTGATCCACATCAAGCACCGAATCCGTCACCCGGACATCCTCGTGCCAGTCACGCCCCCGGAACGTCCGCGTCGAACAGGCCACCAGCACCGGCACGTCGATCGTCAGACCCGACCGCAGCTTCTGCTGACCCCGGCGGATCGCCTCCAGCCAGCCCATCGTCACCGGGAAACCGAGAATCGGCTTCCACGACAGGTCATAGCTCCACTCACCGTCATGATCACTGTGTAGGCTCTTGCCATACAGACCCAGAGAAGCGACAGGCATCTTCTTGTACGGTGACCGGCCGCTCGCCGCGAGCACCAGGGACATCAACGGGCGGCGCAGCAGCCACGGCAGATTGAAGTCGAAGAACGGACTGTTCAGGAACAGGCCCTCGACCAGCTTCCGGTCGCGGCGCGCATGCGCCCACAGTGCGGTGATCAGACCGCCCGTCGAATGACCGGCCATCAGCACCTGGTCGTGACCGTCGTCCTCCCGGATGATCCGGACCGCCTCGTCCAGCTCCGGGAAGTACTCGGTCAGGCTGCGGGCGAAGTTCGGCGTCTGATGCGGCAGCAGGCTCCGGCCGTACTTACGCAGGTCCAGCGCGTAGAAGTCCCAGCCCTGCTCGACGAAGAAGTCGGCCAGGTGGGTCTGGAAGAAGTAGTCCACGAACCCGTGGACGTGCAGCACGGCCCGCCGCGACGGCGTCTGGGCCCGGCGGCGCACCAGCGTCGCCACCACCGGCCCCTCGTCGTCACTGCCCAGCTCGATGGTGTGCCGCTCGTACGGCCATCCGAGGACGTCGGTCTCCACGCCCACAGGTTACCCATGAGTACTACCGGGAGCGCTATATCAGATCCGTGATCCTCAACGCCCGCCGTCCACAATCCGCCGTCCTCCACAATCGGTCACCGCAAGATCATCACCCGTGACGCAATCTCGAACCCGACCGCAGCACCCACCTCCTCGAGAGGAAGCAACGTCGTGTTCGAAACCAACCTCGCCGTCGTCGGCAACGTCCTCACCGCCCCCGAGTGGCGGCGCACCAACACCGGCAACGCGCTCGTCGCCAACTTCCGGATCGCCTCCACCGCCCGCCGCTTCGACCGCGAGACCGGCCGCTGGATCGACGGCAACAGCCTGCGCGTCCGCGTGACCGCCTGGCGCCGCCTCGCCGAAGGCGTCGCCTCATCCGTCAGCGTCGGCGACCCGATCGTCGTCTACGGGCGCATCTACACCCGCGACTGGGTCGACGACGACAACAACAACCGCGTCTCCTACGAGATGGAGGCCTTCGCCATCGGCCACGACCTGGCCCGCGGCCGCGCCCGGTTCTACCGCAACAAGCCCGCCGCCAACAGCATGATCGAGAACCCCGACACCGACGCCATGATCCGCGGCGAAGCCACCGTCGCCCTCGACGACGACGAGATCCCTGTCGGCTTCGGCGACGGCCTCCCCGAACGCGCCCCCGACGAAGAGGGCCCCACCTTCCTCGAAGTCGTCGCCGGCCTCGCCGACGAGACCGCCGAAGCCGGCGACGAGCCCGAACCGGCCGTTCCCGTCTCCGCCCCGCCCGCCGACACCCGCCGCACCCGGCGCACCACCCGCCGCGAACCCGTCGCGGCCTGAGACCTTTCCCGGCGCCGCCGCCACCGGCCATCGCATCCCTGCGGATGGCCGGCGCGGCGGCACCCGGCGGCCCGACCGGCACCGCAGCCGTCCCCACCCCCGCCCGGGTCGCGGGACGACCGGCCGGGCCGCCGCGGTCCCTCCACGGAACCCCTGCGTGGTCCCCCGAAAGGAGGACGACTACATCAGCGACCCAACGGCACAGATCCGGCCTTACCCCGACATTCATGGATCACCTTCATCGGGACCGACCGATCGGGCCACACGAATCGACCACCAGTCGGAGCGGCCCGGCTGGGCTTCACACACCACCAACCGGCAAACTGAACCCGTGCTGCTGAAGGACATCCGCGCCATTGCGACCGAGACGATGGTGCTATCGCCGGAGGACCAGTCGGCTGAGAACACCAACACCAGCTGGTTCGGCGCCCCGCCGCACGAGCGCCTGGGCCTCTCCGCGGACGAGGTCGTGACCGCGTTCGAAGAGACCGCGGCCGGACTACGGGACCGGGTGGCCGCCCTCGGCCACCGCGGCACCGCCACCTTCTACGTCTGGCACGACGCCATCGCCGGGCAGCTCCGCTGCTCAGCCGGCACGTGCAAACCCAGCGACCTGCCGTTCACCACCGAGTACCACGTCACCGACGACCTGCGCGCCATCGTCGTCGAGTTCCTCGAAGACCGCGCCCCCGGCTCCATCGTCTGGGGCGAGCTCGAACCCGTACCGTTCCCGGACGGCCCCGACGACGAACCCCCGACCCTCGCGGTCTGGGCGTTCGACCTCACCCCGTTCGGCCGCTGACGTGCCGCCACGCCGGGTCGAAGACGTGTCACCACGCCGGGTCGAAGACGTGTCACCACGCCGGGTCGAAGACGTGTCACCACGCCGGGTCGAAGACGTGTCACCACGCCGGGTCGCCGACGTGTTGCCACGCTGGGCGGCTGACGTGCCGCCACGCTGGGCGGCTGACGTGCCGCCACGCTGGGCGGCTGACGTGCCGCCACGCTGGGCCGCCGACGCGGCCGGCCTCATCGCCGGATACCTGCTCGACGCGGCGATCGGAGACCCCCGGCGCCTGCACCCGGTCGCCGGCTACGGCACCGCCGCCGGCGCCCTCGAACGGCGCATCCACCGGCCACACCGCACCGCCGGCACCCTCTTCACCACCATCGCCGTCGGCGTGCCCGTCCTCGCCGGGCTCGCCGCCGGACGCGCCACCCGCAACCACCCGGTCGCCCGATTCGCTCTCACCGCCGCCGCCACCTGGACCGTCCTCGGCGGCCGCACCCTGCGCCGCGAAGCCCGGACCATGGCCCGCCACCTCGACGCCGGCGACCTACCAGCCGCCCGTGGACGGCTCAACCACCTGTGCGGCCGCGACCCGTCCGCACTCGACGAACCCGAACTCGCCCGCGCCACCGTCGAATCCGTCGCCGAGAACACCTCCGACGCCGTCGTCGCACCACTCGTCTGGGGTGCGCTCCTCGGCCCGGCGGGACTCCTCGGATACCGCGCCGCCAACACACTCGACGCCATGGTCGGGCACCGGTCGCCGCGGTACGCCCGGTTCGGGACACCGTCCGCCCGGCTCGACGACCTGCTCAACCTCGGGCCGTCCCGGCTCACCGGGCTGATCACCGTGGCCGTCTCCCCGATCGCCGGCGGGAGACCGAAGGAGACGCTGCGGGTGTGGCGGCGTGACCGCGACGACCATCCGTCGCCCAACGCCGGGCAGTGCGAATCGGCCATGGCGGGGGCGCTCGGGGTGCGACTCGGGGGGAGGAACGTCTATCTCGGACGTAGTGAGACCCGGCCGTTCCTGGGGGACGGGCCCCGGCCGTCGGCCGTGCATCTGCGGCGGGCGGCGCGGATCTCGGGAGCGGTGGGGGCGGTGGCCGTCGTGCTGGCGGCTGCCGGGGCAGCGGCACGAAGCAAGATCACAGCCGGTGGAGGCGGCGGGGGCGGGGCGGGGCCCGAAGGGCCGAGAGTCTCGCGAATCCGGAGAGCTCTGAAAGCGCCACGACCAGCCCGAACGCCGACCACCCCCAGTCGCCGATCATGACCGGCGGCCTCCTGATCGCCGGCACCACCTCGGACGCCGGCAAGAGCGTCCTGACCGCCGGCATCTGCCGTTGGCTGCACCGCCAGGGTGTCCGCGTGGCCCCGTACAAGGCGCAGAACATGTCCAACAACTCGGTGGTCGTCGTGACGGCCGACGGCCGCGGCGGCGAGATCGGCCGAGCCCAGGCCATGCAGGCCGCGGCGTGCGGAATCGCCCCCGACCTGCGTTTCAACCCGGTTCTGCTCAAGCCCGGCAGCGACCGTTCCAGCCAGGTCGTCCTGCTGGGCGAGGCCGTCGACACCGTGACGGCCGGTAACTATCGAACGCTGCGCCCGCGGCTGGCGGAGACGGCCCATGCCGCCCTGGCGGACCTGCGGACCGACTACGACGTGGTGATCTGTGAAGGCGCCGGCAGCCCCACCGAGATCAACCTGCGGGACGGCGATTTCGTGAACATGGGCCTGGCCCGCCGGTTCGGCCTGCCGACGGTGGTGGTCGGTGACATCGACCGGGGCGGGGTGTTCGCCGCGTTCTTCGGCACGCTGGCGCTGCTGTCAGCGGAGGACCAGGATCTGATCTCGGGATTCGTGATCAACAAATTTCGCGGTGACCTGGGGATCCTTCGCCCCGGGCTGGACATGATCACTGCGGCGACCGGACGGCCGGTGTACGGCGTCCTCCCGTTCGACCTGGATGTCTGGCTCGACGCGGAGGACTCTCTCGCGTACGGCAGAGTCCTCGGACGTCCGGGACCGCCTCGCGGGACCGCATGGCTGCGCGTCGCGGTGATCCGGGTCCCGCGGATCTCGAATGCCACCGACGCCGAGGCGCTGGCCGCCGAGCCCGGGGTGCGGGTGCAGTTGACCGTGGAGCCGGCCGAGATCGCCGACGCCGACCTGGTGGTGATCCCCGGTTCGAAGGCCACCGTGAGTGACCTCGCCTGGCTGCGGGAGACCGGCCTGGCCGACGCGATCACCGCCCACGCGGCGGCGGGTAAGCCGCTGCTGGGCATCTGCGGCGGTTTTCAGATGCTCGCCGAGAGCATCCACGACGAAGTGGAGAGCGGTCGCGGAACGGTTCCGGGGCTGGGCCTGCTGCCGGTGGAGATCACCTTCGCGGCCCGCAAGACACTGGCCCGCTCGTCCGGGTCCGGTCTGGGGGAGCCGGTGGACGGCTACGAGATCCATCACGGGTACGTGTCGGCCGGCGCCCCGGAGCCGTTGTTGCGCTACGACGACGGCCGGCCGGAGGGCGCTGTCGCCGGGACCGTCTTCGGCACGCACTGGCACGGGGCGTTCGAGTCGGACGGATTCCGCCGCCGATTCCTGACCGAGGCGGCGCGTCTGGCCGGGCGGCACGGGTTCACGGCCGCCGGGGAAACCCGGTATGCGCAGGTCCGCGAACGTGCCCTGGATGTACTCGGCGATCTCGTCGAGGAGCATCTGGACACCGATGCGCTGTGGCGGCTGATCGAGAAGGGACCCACCTCGGGCCTGCCGTTCCTGCCCCCGGGTGCCCCGTAGGGGTCTTCTCCGGGTCGCCGGCAGGGGACATACGTTGCGTCCCCGGCGTACGTTGGGCGCGGAAGCGCGGCCCGGCGCCGCGGCAGCGGCAGAACGGGGTGAGGCAGATGACGACCGAGGATGACAACCGGCCGGCACGCCGTCGCGTGACCCTGACCGGGATCAGCTCGCGAGCGTGGGAGCATCCGGCCGACCGTGGCGCGCTGTCCGCGCTGCGTGAGTTGCGGGGCTTCGACGACGTGGTGAAGACGTTCTTCGGTATGTGGAACGAGCGGGGTTTCCGGCTCATGTTCCTGGCCGGCGCGATCCGCGTCGACCATCGGCAGTATCCGCGGGTGTTCCAGCTCTTCGCCGAGGCGGGCAGCACGCTCGACGTGGCGGAGCTCCCAGAGCTGTATGTGACGCAGGATCCGCGGATCAACGGGCAGGCGATCGGCCTGGACCGGCCGTTCATCGTGATCAGCACGGGCGCGGTCGACAAGCTCGACGACGACGAGTTGCGTGCCCTGCTCGGTCACGAGATCGGGCACGTGCGCAGCGGTCACGCCGTCTACAAGACGATCATGAGGATCCTGACCGACTGGCTGGCCAACATCAGCTGGCTTCCGGTCGGGGTGCTGGCACTGCGGACGATCATCGCGGCGATGTTCGAGTGGTGGCGTAAGGCGGAGCTGTCCGCCGACCGGGCCGGCCTGCTCGCCGGTCAGGACCCGGCAGCCTCGCTGCGCCTGCTGATGAAGATGGCCGGCGGCGGCGACCTGTCGCAGATCGACACCGCGGCGTTCCTGGAGCAGGCCGCGGAGTATGAGAGCGGCGGCGACCTGCGCGACAGCATCCACAAGATCGGCCTGACCGCGTGGAGCAGCCACCCGGTTCCGGTCGCCCGGGCCTCCGAGCTGCGCAAGTGGATCGACTCGGGGGAGTATGCGCAGATCGTATCCGGCGACTATCCGCGCCGCGACTCGGACGGCGACACGTCGGTCAGCGAGGACGTGAAGGCGGCGGCCAAGGCGTACCGCGAAGACTTCACCAACTCGCAGGATCCGCTGGTCGGGCTGGTGCGGCGGTTCGGCGGCGGTGCCGCCGACCTGGCCGGGACGGCCGCCGGCAAGGCCTATGGCTGGGCCAGCGAGGCGGCCCGACGTGGGCGCCGCGACAACAGCGAAGAGGGTACGCCGGACGCATGATCCACCGGTCGGGCCGGAAACCTGTCACCACTCCGGCCTACGATCGGCGGCATGAGCCTGAGTGAATCCGATCTGCGCGCCGCGATCCGGCGCGAGATGCCCGGTGTCCGCGCCGACCTGGAACGGCTGGTGCGGATCCCGGGTGTCGCCTTCGAAGGTTTCGACCACTCGCACGTGGAGCGGTCCGCGGAGGCGGTCGCCGAGCTGTTGCGTGACTGCGGGCTCGACACCGAGATCGTGCGCCACGGCGGCCAGCCGGCTGTGATCGGCCGGAAAGCGGCCCCGGCCGGAGCTCCGACCGTCCTGCTGTATGCGCATCATGACGTGCAGCCGGCCGGCGACCCGGCGTTGTGGACGAGCGATCCGTTCGAGCCGGTCGAGCGTGACGGCCGCCTCTACGGCCGTGGTGCGGCTGACGACAAGGCGGGTGTGATGGCGCACGTCGCGGCGTTGCGCGCGTTCGGCGACCGGCTTCCGGTCGGTGTCGTCGTGTTCGTCGAAGGCGAGGAGGAGTATGGCTCCGACTCCCTCGACACGATCATCCACGAGCACCTGGAGGAGCTGCGCTCCGACGTGATCGTGATCGCCGACTCCGGTAACTGGGATATCGGGCAGCCCGCGCTGACCACCTCTCTGCGCGGTCTGGTCAACCTGTTCGCCGAGGTCAGGGTGCTGAAGAGTGCCGTGCACAGCGGCATGTTCGGCGGCCCGGTGCCGGATGCGCTGATCACCCTGGCACGTCTGCTGTCGACCCTGCACGACGACGACGGCGAGGTCGCGGTGGCCGGTCTGGTCGGCCGTGAGGGCGCGAGCGTCGACTACCCGGCCGACCGGTTCCGGCACGAGGCCGGGATCCTCGACGGTGTCGAGCTGATCGGCAAGGGCACGATCACCGACCGGATCTGGACCAAGCCGTCCGTCTCGGTGCTCGGCATCGACGCCCCGCGCACCCTGGAGGCGGCGAACGCGTTGCAGCCCACCGCCAAGGCGAAGATCAGTGTGCGGCTGGCGCCCGGCGAGGACCCGAAGTCGGCGTTCGAGGCGATCCGTGCGCACCTGGAGAAGAACGTGCCGTGGGGCGCGAGCCTGGAGGTGACGCTGGAGAGCGACGGCTCCCCGTGCGTGATCGACGCGACGGGTCCGGTGTATGACGCGGCCCGTGCCGCCTTCCGCGCCGCGTGGGACGGTACCGACCCGGTGGACATGGGTGTCGGCGGGTCGATCCCGTTCATCGCCACCTTCCAGGAGCTCTTCCCCGGCGCCGCGATCCTGGTGACCGGCGTCGAGGACCCGTATTCGGCGGCGCACGGACCGGACGAGAGCCTGCACCTGGGCGAGTTCGAGCGGGTCTGTGTGGCCGAGGCACTGCTGCTCAAGAACGTTGCGGAGACTCTGACGAGGTAGGAAACGGGGTGGCCGATGGCCGAGCTCTCTTGTGAGGTCCTCGTGGTGGGCGCCGGTCCGACCGGGCTGATGCTCGCCAACTGGCTGACCAGGCTCGGGGTGCAGGTGATCGTCGCGGACGGCAAGGACGGCCCGACGGCGGAGTCCCGCGCGCTCGTCGTACAGGCGCGCAGCCTGGAGATCTACGACCAGCTCGGCATCGGCGACCAGGTTCTCGAGGCCGCGCACCGGGCCGAGGCGCTTGCGCCCGGCTTCGGTGCGCGGTCCTTCGGGCGGATTCCGCTCGGCCGGCTCGGCGCGCGCCTGACGCCGTACCCGTTCATCGAGGTGCTGGAGCAGAGCCGCAACGAGGAGATCCTCTACGACAACCTGCGGAAACTCGGCGGCGACGTGTTCTGGGAGTCGCCGGTGACCGCGGTCGTGCAGACCGACGACGGCGTCGAGGCGAAAGTCGGGAACCACACGGTGCGGGCCCGGTTCTGCGTGGGCTGCGACGGGGCGAACTCGGTGGTCCGCAAGGCCCGCCGGATCGACTTCGAGGGGGTCACCAACCCGCACCGCTTCTTCGTGCTGGACGCGATCGGGGCCCGGGGCCTGGTTCCGGAGGCGGTCAACGTCCGGCCGGAGCGGACCGATTTCCTGCTCGGCTTCCCGATGCGGGGCGAGGGTCGCTGGCGGCTGATCGGCCTGGTCCGGGACACCGACGGGGACGGCGACCTCGACGAGGAGGACGCCCGCGAGCGGCTGCTGCGCACCTACGGCGTCACCTACGAGCGGGCCCGCTGGTTCGCCACCTACCGGGTGCATCACCGGGTCGCCGCGGCCTTCCGGGACGGCCCGTTCTTCCTGGCCGGGGACGCCGCCCACGTACATTCGCCGGTCGGTGGCCAGGGTATGAACACCGGCCTCCAGGACGCACACAACCTCGCCTTCAAACTCGCCGACGTGCTGCGCGGCACCCGCCGCGACGGCTGGCTGGATCGCTACGAGGCGGAACGCCGTCCGGTCGCCCGCAAACTCGTCGCCACCACCGACCGGCTTTTCAACATGATCACCTCGACGCGGCTGCCGGTCCGGGTGCTGCGGCGCCTCGTCGTCCCGCTGGTCGCCCCGATCGCGGTGCGCCTGCTCCCCGGCTCGTCCGGCGGCTCCCGCCTGTTCCAGTACATCGCGCAGATCCGCATCCACTACCGCCTCGACCCGAACGCCAAGCCGACGAGCCCACGCGACCCGGTGATCGGGCGGCGCCTGCCCTGGACCGGCGACAACCATGTGGTGCTACGCGCGGCCTGCTGGCAGATCCATGGGTACGGCGAGGTCGGCGTCTCCGACGCGCCCGACCTCGGGATTCCGGTCCACGTCTTCCCGGCGGTCCTCGGAACGGGCTTGCGACCAGGCCTCTTCTACCTGGTGCGGCCGGACGGCTTCGTCGCCGCGAGCGCCGCACCGGCCGACGCCGACACGCTGTTCCGGCATGCCCTGGGTAGGTGAATTTCGATGTCCACAGGGTGGATCAGCGCTCGCGGAGGCGATCATTCCTGTTAGGATTCGAACATGCGTTCGATTGCCTCGCCTGCACCGAACATGCCTGCAACCAACAGGCCTGCCACGCAGCTCTCCGCTGCGCTGGCCGGTCGCGCGGCCCGGGTGACCCCCGCCGGCCCACGTGACTCGCTCGACCGGCTTCGCACACGCGACCGGATCGAGTCGATCGCCCGGCTCCGCGCCGCGGCCCGCGCCCTCGGCGACGTCGACGTCTCCGGGTGGGACGACGCCACCCTCACCGACCACCTCGACGATCTCTCCAGAGTCCTCTGCACGCTCGACGCCGAGCTGGCCCGGGTCGCCGACGCGGTCCGCGCCCGCGGCTTCCGCATCGAGGAGCCCAAAGCCGCATGACGCCGACCCCAAACCCAGGATCAAGATCCGACAACTTCCCGGGGGGTACGGGGTGAGCACTCCCGTCCCGATCCCGCCCCCACCACGCTTCTCACACCCGGCTCCTCAGCGGGCATGGCTTCCGCACTGGTCGCCCATGGTTTCGTCGTGCGTCTACGGGGCACCAGACGGCGTGATCGGCTGCCAGGATGGAGATCGTGCGGTTCCTTGACATAGCAGCCACCTCGGCAGCCGTCGCCGCGACCTCGGGCCGCAAGGCGAAGATCGAGCTGCTCGGCGCGGCGTTGCGGCGCCTCGGCCCCGGCGAGATCGTCGCCGGGGCCGCCTACCTTGCTGGTGAACTGCGGCAACGGCAGACCGGTGTCGGCTACGCCTCGTTGCGTGACCGGCCCGAGCCCGCAGCCGAGGCGACCTTGACCGTGGCGGCGGTCGACGCGGCGATCGCGGAGATCTCCGCCGTCTCCGGCACCGGATCGCAGGCCCGCCGTAAACAGCTCCTCGGCGCACTGTTCGGCGCGGCCACGGCCACGGAGCAGCTGCTGCTCATCGGCCTGTTCGGCGGCGAGCTGCGCCAGGGGGCCCAGGCCGGCCTCCTGGCCGAGGCGATCGCCGCCGCAGCCGAGGTGCCGGCCACCACGGTCCGGCGCGCACTGCTGCTCTCCGGCGACCTGAAACTCGTCGCCGAGGCGGCCCTGACCGGTGGCGCCGCCGCCCTGGCCCGGATCCACCTGCGCGTCGGCACACCGCTGAGCCCGATGCTGGCGAGCAGCGCCCCCGACGTCGCGGCCGCCCTCCTCGCCACCGGCTCACCCGCGGTCGTCGACACCAAACTCGACGGCATCCGCATCCAGGTGCACCGTTCCGGCGACGACGTGGCCGTCTTCACCCGGAGCCTCGACGACATCACCGCCCGGCTGCCCGAAGTGGTCGCCCAGGTCCGGGCGATGCCACTGCGCGAGGTGATCCTCGACGGTGAGGCCATGCTCCTCGACGAGTCCGGCCGCCCCCGCCCGTTCCAGGAGACCTCCAGCCGCGCCGCGACTCGAGGAGCCCGCACAGCCACGCGCCGAACGCCTCCGGCGAGCAGCAAGGCCCCTGCTCCCGCCGGGTCGCCTACTTCGAGCGAGTCTGCCGCTCTAGCCGGGTCGCCCGTCTCGATGGGGGCGACCGTCCCGACGGTGTCGCCCGCCCCGGGCGGGTCTTCCCTCGTGGCCGGCGGCGAGCCCGGTGGGAGCGACGGTGCTTCTGCTGTCCGCGGTGGCGCCGGTTCCGTTCAGGCCGGGCGCGCCGGTGATGCGTCGGTGAGTGGCCTCCGGCCGTACTTCTTCGATCTTCTTCATCTGGACGGGGTCGACCTGCTCGACGAACCCGGCCGGGTCCGCTGGGCCGCCCTCGCCGAGACCGTCCCCGCGGCCGCGACAGTCGGCCGGTCGATAGCCGAAACCGAGGAGCAGGCGGCAGCCGCGTTCGCCGCAGCCCTGGCAGCCGGTCAGGAAGGCGTCGTGATCAAGGATCCGGAGACGCCCTACGACGTCGGCCGTCGTGGCTCCGCCTGGGTGAAGGTGAAACCCCGCCACACCCTCGACCTGGTCGTCCTCGCCGTCGAGTGGGGCCACGGCCGCCGCCACGGCTGGCTGTCCAACCTGCATCTGGGCGCCCGGGACCCGCAGACCGGGGGTTTCGTCATGCTCGGCAAGACCTTCAAAGGCCTCACCGACGAGCTGCTCCGCTGGCAGACCGAACGCTTCAAGGAGCTGGCCGTCGCCGACAACGGCTGGGGAGTGACCGTCCGCCCCGAACAGGTGGTGGAGATCGCCTTCGACGGCGTCCAGACCTCACCCCGCTACCCCGGTGGTGTCGCCTTGCGGTTCGCCAGGGCCCTCCGCTACCGGGACGACAAGTCCGCCGACGAAGCCGACACCCTCGACACGGTCCGCGCCATCGGGGCTGGCCACCCACCGCCACCGTCCTGAGCGCTTCGGCTCGTCGGCGGTTTCGTCGCCGTCATCCATAATCCGGCGGGCCGCCCGGTCCGGCTTGGGTTCGGTCCGGCTCGCCTTCGGTCCGGCTCGCCTTCGGTCCGGCTCGCCTTCGGTCCGGCTTGCCTTCGGCCCGGCTTGCTGGCCCGGATTGCCTCCGGCCCGAATTGCCCCCGGCCTGGGTTGCCCCGGGTCGGCGGGAGCGTTCCTAAACTCCCTCGGCTGCTACAGGGCGGCGAGGCTCCGGATGTAGTTGACCTGCTGGTTGATGGCGGCCACATCGTCTTCGTGCTGGACCGGGACGCGAGCGACGTACTGATGCTGCCCGCTCGTCACGGTGACATTCACGGTGCCCTGCGCGACCGGCTCCTTGAACAGCAGCAGGAACAGGCTCAGCCCGGCGGTGAAACAGATGCCGCCGAAGGCCACGATCTTCGCCCACGTCGGAGTACGCCGCTGGCTGAGCCAGTGATCGGTGACCAGCCATCGGGAACCGGCCAGCGGCAGATCTCCCACCGGCGTGAGTACTAACGTGGAGGTGATCTGCATCTCGGCGATCTCCACGATCACCGGCCCGGACGGCTCCGGCATCGCCAGGTTCTCCGGCGAGCCCGGCGTCGCGGACGCGGCCGGGGGCGACGGCGTGCCCCACGGATCACCCGACGGGAAGGTCATGCCCGCGACATTAATCGGCGCCGCCCTCTGTCGCGAGGCGACGCTCGCACACCGCGCCGCTCGCCGTCACCGACATAGCCGCCGGAAGCGGCCGACCCCACGGCAGAGGGACGGTGCCCGGAAAGCTAATTGGTCCCGGCCTCGGCGGCTTTGCGATCTGCCGCTGCGACGCGGTCCGCGCTTGCGGTGGCTTTCCGGTCCGCTGCTGCGACACGGTCGGTGGTCTCAGCGGCTTTGCGATCCGCTGCTGCGACGCGGTCCCCGCTCGCGGTGGCTTTCCGGTCAGCTGTTGCGACCCGGTCCCGGCTGTCGGCGTCGGCGACCCGATCCCGTGGGCGGGCCGCCGCCGCTTTGACCGGCCGGGCGCCGCCGGACGCCTCCTGAGCCTCACGGCGGGCCTGCCAGCCGAACAGGACGAAGACCATGCCGGCGAAGATCCACCACTGGACGGCGTAGCCGCCGTTCTGCCACGAGTCCTCATGCGGGATGGGGACCGTCACGAAGGCGGGGTCGGCCGCCGGGGTCTGCTCGGTCAGAAGCACATACGCCCCGTACACCGGAAACGGCAGCTCGCCCGCCAACCGAGGCACGCTGATACGGCGCGTGTCAAGGCGGCCGTCGCGGCGTTCCACCGGAGCGGGTCGACTTTCCGACAGGTGTACCTGGCCGACGACCGTGACACGGCCGGTGGGGGCGGCGGGCACCTCGGGTGATTCGAGGGCCCCACCGGGCGGCGCGGGCACCCAGCCCCGGTCCACGAGAACGGCCGTCCCGTCGTCGAGGATCAGCGGGGTGACGATCTCGAAGCCGACCTCGCTGCCGACCGTCCGCCCCCGGGCCTGGATCTCGTTGGCCGGGTCATAGCGGCCGCTCACGGTCACCTTTGTCCAGGCCAGGCCCTCGCCGGGATCAGGGCCGGGAGTGCCGGCCACGGTCGGAGCGGTGAGCACCTCGGTCAGCGGGACGGCCGCGACGGCATTGGCGTTGTCGATCCGGGTATTGATGCCGGTGCGTTCCCGATAACGATCCAGCTGCCAGTTGCCGAGCATGACCATGACCACCGAGGCGACGATCGTGAGCGCGGCGGCACCCAGCCAGCGCGGGGTCAGCAGGAACCGGTACACCCCCTGAGGCTACCTGGCGAAGCGGTGGCTCCGGCCGCAGCCAGGTAGTCTGCGACATCCGGCAGTCGATAGAACACGTGGCGGCCGCCTGCGGAAACTTCGGGGGAGACATTGATCACCGCCCAGCCTCGTCTGGTCGTGAGCGCGCCGTCATCAGGTCACGGCAAGACGGCGATCGCCGTGGGACTGCTCGCCGCCCTCAGTGGCCGGGGCGTCCCGACGGCGGGTTTCAAGGTCGGCCCGGATCACACCGACGCGGCGTACCTCGGTCTTGCGGCCGGCCGGCCCGGTCGCAACCTGGACCCGCGCCTGGTCGGTGCGCAGCGTGTCGCGCCGCTCTTCGCCCACGGGGCCTCCGGCGCCCAGGTCGCCGTCATCGAGGGCGCGATGGGCCTGTTCGACAGTCTCACCGGCCAGCCCGAGATCGACGGCACCGCCTCCGTCGCCGCCGCCCTCCGCGCACCGGTGGTCCTGGTCGTCGACGTCGCCGCGATGGGCCATTCGCTGGCCGCGCTGGTGCACGGCTTCCGGATGTTCGACGAGATGGTGCACCTCGGCGGCGTGATCCTGAACCGGGTCGCCTCGGACCGGCACGAGCAGATGCTGCGCAGCGCCATGGACGACATCGGCATGCCGGTCCTCGGCGCCCTGCACCGCGGTGACCTGCCCAACGCCCTACCGGCCCGCACCCACGGCCTGGTCCCGGTGGCGCACCAGACCGTCGAGGCGGGACGTGCGGTGCGCCGCCTCGGCGAGGCGGTCGCCGGTTCCCTCGACATCGAGCGCCTGGTGGCGCTCGCCTCGTCCGCGCCGCCGATCCCCGGCCCCATCTGGACACCGGCCGAGGCGGCCGGCGACCAGCAGTTCGATTACCGGCCGGTGATCGCCCTGGCCGGGGGCCAGGGCGCCCCCTACACCTATGTGGAGACGGCCGAGCTTCTCGCCGCCGCCGGCGCCGACGTCGCGGTGGTCGATCCGCTGCGCGACGAGGCACTGCCGCCGGGCACGCGCGCCTTGGTGGTGGGTGCCGGACTTCCCGAGGGGTACGCCGAAGAGCTCTCCGCCAACCGCCGGCTCTGCGCGGCCGTCGCCCAGTTCGCCCGGGACGGCTGGCCCGTGATCGCCGAGGGCGTCGCCCTGCCCTGGCTCGGCCACGAGTTGGACGGGCGCCCGATGTGCGGCGTGCTGGACGCGACCGCCACCACCGCCGAGCAGACCGTCGCCGGTTATCGGGAGGCCACCGCCCCCGGCACGTCGGTACTGGCCCCGGCCGGCGCCCGGATCACCGGCTACAAGCAGCACCGCGCCGTCGTCACGCCGCGTGCCGGCGCCACCCCTGCCTGGACCTGGTCGGGGGGCAACCCCGAGGGTTTCGTCTGGCGCCAGGTGCACGCCTCCCAGCTCGGCCTGCACTGGGCCGCCGCCCCGGAGATCGCCCGCCGCCTGGTCGCCGCCGCCCACGCCGGCCCGCCCGGCGCCGCCGGCCCGCAGAACCAGCCCGGCTCGCACAACTCTGCCGGCCCGCAGAGTCAGCCCGGTCCGCACGGTTCTGCAGGCTCGCACAACTCTGCCGGCTCGACCGGTTCGCAGGGCGCCGGCCAGCCGGGCTCGATGCCGCCGGGAGTGCCGTCCGGCCCTCCGGCGGGGGTGCCGGTGGGGCCGCCGTCCGGCCCTCCGGATGGAATGCCGTCCGGTCCGCCCGCCGGCCACCCGGCGCCGCCGCAGAGCGTTCCCGTCGGCCAGGCCATGCCGTCCGGCCCGAGCTCTCCGGGCGTCCTGCCGGGCCAAGGCTCCCCGGGTGTCCCGCTCGGCTCGCCGCCCGGCATGCTGCACGACCCCGGTTCGGTGCCGCCTGGCCAGCCGATTCCCGGTTCCGGGATCCCGGGCGCAGGCGGTCCGGGTGGGGGGAACCCGGCACCCGGCTCCGCGAATCCCGGTTACGTCTCCTCGGGCCAGCCCATGTCGCCGGGTATGTCCGGCCGTCAGGGCCCCGGCGCTCAGCAGCCGTTGTCCGGTCAGGTGCTGCCGCCGCTCCCGGGTTACCACGGCCATTCGTCAAACGACAGCCAGCCGCCCCTGATGGGACAGGTGCTGCCACCCCTGCCCGGGTACCACGCCCAGTCCGCCAACCACGGCCAAGCCGACTTCCACGGCCAAGCCGACTTCCACGGCGATGCGGGCGGCCATGGCCAGTCTGATTCACACGGCCAGTCCGACTTCCACCAGTCCGCCGGTCACAGTCAGTCCGACTATCCCAGCCAGTCGGGCTTCTTCGGCCCGCCGGACTTCCGTGAGCCCGCGGGTGACCGGGGCCAGGCTGAGTACCAGGGTCCGCCGGACTTCCAAGGGCAAGACGATGGCCGGGCCCCGTCGGATTCCCACGATCGAGGCGGCTTCCAAGGCCAGTCGGACTTCCACCATCCCGCCGGCCACGGTCCGTCCGATTTCCAGGGCGCGGGGAGTGGCCAGGGCCCGTCCGACTTCCAGGGGCGGGCGGGCGGTCACGGCCAGTCCGATTCTCATGGCCAGGTGGGCGGCCACGGCCAGTCCGACCTCCATGGCCAGGTGGGCGGCCACGGGGCCTCCCACTTCCATCACCAGGCGGATGGCCGGGGTCAATCCGACTTCCGTGGACACATGGATGGCCCCGGGCAGTCCCACTTCTCCGGTCAGCCGGGTGGGCGTGGTCAGTCCGACTTCTCCGGGCAGATGGGCGGCCACGGGCAGTCCGACTTCCCCGGTCAGCCGGGTGGGCGTGGTCAATCCGACTTCCCCGGCCAGATGGGTGGGGCTGGTCAGTCCGACTTCCCCCGTCAGGCGGGTGGGCGCGGCCAGTCTCAGTTCCCCGGGCAGGCGGGTGGCCACGGTCAGCCGGAGTATCACGGGCAGCCGGCGGGGCCGGGGACGGGCAGGCCGGCGGGTCCCGGGCAACACCCCGGCCAGGGAACGTCGAACGGTCCTGACGGTCACACCGTCGACCTTTCCGTGCACACCTGACCGATCCCGGTCGCCGGAAGCGGCCCAGCGTGCGAAAGGTCGTTTCGCCGCCTCCGAAATTGTCGTACCCCCCTCGTACCGTGAGGTCTACGACAACCGAAGGAGGAGACCGTGGCCGACCGCGTGCCGCTGGATTTCGACCCGCCGGTTCGTCAGATCAGAGCGTTGCTGCTGGGTGTCGACGACCGGGATCTCGCCGCGCCGACCCCCTGCCCCGACTGGCCGGTCGCGGCCCTGCTCGATCATCTGATGGGCCTGTCCGTGGCCTTCACGATGGCCGCCCGCAAGCGCGCCGGTGTCCCCGGCATCGACGGCCCGCCCCCACAGCCCTCGGCCGGGCATCTGTCTCCACATTGGCGCAGCCGCCTGCCGGTGCTCCTCGCCGAGCTCAGCATCGCCTGGCGCGATCCGGGCGCCTGGACCGGCACGGCACAGGCGGGCGGTGTGACCCTGCCGGCCACCGCGATGGGTGCCTTCGCGATGAACGAGTTGATCATGCATGGATGGGATCTCGCCCGTGCCACCGAGCAGGACTATGCGGCCGATCCCCGGGTCTTGGAGGTCCTGATCGAGTTCCTCGGTCAGGGTTCGGCCGAGGGCACTCCCGGCCTGTTCGGTCCCCGCGTCCCGGTCGACCCCGAGGAAGACCTCTTGACCAGGACCATCGGTCTGGCGGGCCGAGACCCGCGCTGGCGACCACCCCGCCGCCGCCCCGTCCCGACCCGCGCCGCGACAGGCGCCTGACGCCGCTCGTCCCGGCCCGTGCGGCAAGGGACGCGCTTGGCGCGGGTTCCGTCCGTGCTGCGAGAGGTGCCTGACGCGGATTCGGTCCGTGCTGCAAGGGTTGCCTGGCACGGGGTCCGTTGGGCACCGGCAAGTGCGTCGACATCCCGGTTCGGCGTTGAACGCTGCGAGGCGGCGAGGCGTTGAAGGCGGCGAGGCGGCGGGACGGGACGGTCGGGCCGGGAGAGACGGTGACGGGCCGCCGACCGGGCACGAGGCGCGGTGGCGGCCCATCGGGCGGCTACCAGACGTACTTGTCGGTGGGCGGTTTGAAGTCCTCGCGCGGTTGGCCTCTGAGGGCGTCCCGCAACGTCTGGGCGACCGTGTACTTCGACATCGTCGAGCGCCCCACCCCGACCAGGTGTTCCGGATTGTCGGGGTCGGCGACGAAGGCCGCCGCCGCCAGCTGCGGGGTGTATCCGCTGAACCAGGCGGTCTTGTTGCCGTCGGTGGTGCCGCTCTTGCCGGCGACCGGCCGCCCGAGCGTGCCGTAGACCATGGAGGAGGTGCCCCAGCCGCCGCAGCCGCCGCGGGCCGAGCCGTATCCGGTGACGCAGCGGGCCGCGTCGGTGGCGGCTCGGGCGACGTTCACCTTGATCTCCTGGCGGCAGCGGGGCTCGGCGATGAGCCGGTCCTGGTGAAGGGCGTGGGAGCCGTCGGGGTTGCGGATGCTCAGGACGGGCATCGGTTCGCAGTGTCTTCCTTCGGCGGCGAGGGTGGCGAAGACGTTGGCCATTTCGACGGGGGTGGCGTCGCTGACGCCGAGGGTGAAGGCGCCCCAGCCGGAGGCGTGCTCCTTGGTGGCCAGTTTCCGGTCGATGTCGGTGCGCCAGCGGAGCCCGAGCCGTTCGGCCATGCGGACCGCCTTCTCGGCGCCGACGCGCTGTTCGAGCTGGACGAAGTAGGTGTTGACCGATTTGCCGAAGCCGGTCCACATGTTCTGGGTGCCGGTCATCGACGCGCTGGAGTTCTTGGGGCACCAGTAGATGCCGCAGGTGGCGGGCCCGGGGGCGGTGATGTAGCGGGTGACGAACCGTTGCGGTGAGTAGAAGGAGGTGGACAGCGGCAGGCCTTCTTCGAGGGCGGCCAGCATCGTGAAGATCTTGAACGTGGATCCGGCCTGGTATCCGGCCATGTCGCCGCCGCCGAGCAGCGGGTTGACGGTGTTCGGGTAGTTGCCCTTGACGTCGTCGTCCTGCCGCCAGTCGCTGTGCCGGCCGTTCTTCTCCTGGTCCAGGGAGTAGGTGCGGTTGACCGCCATGCTGAGTACCCGGCCGGTGCCGGGCTGCACGACGACCTGGCCGTGGGCGATGGCGCTACTGCGCCTCTCCTTCTCCAGGACGTGGCCCATCGCGTACCGCTGGATTCTGGGGTCGATGGAGGTGACCACCCGGTAGCCGCCGCGTCGCAGGCGCTCCTCGCGTTCCACCGGGGTTCGGCCGAAGGCCGGCTGTTCGCGCCACCAGTTGATGAAGTAGTCGCAGAAGAAGCCCCAGTCGTTGTGTTTGGGGGCGACCGAGATGCAGCCGTTCGGGGGCGTACTCAACTTGAGTTTGATCTTGGACTTCTTGGCGGAGGCGGCCTGCTCGGCGGTGATCGCGTTGTTCTTCAGCATCTGGTCGATCACGTAGTTGCGCCGTTCCAGGGCGGCCTTCTGGTTCTTGGTGGCCGGGTCGTAGGCGGACGGCGCCTTGACCAGTCCGGCGACGAGCGCCGCCTCGGTGAGGGTGAGGTCGCGCGGCGCCTTGGAGAAGAAGATCTGGGAGGCGGCGAAGATGCCGTAGGCGCGGTGCCCGTAGTAGGCGGCGTTGAGGTACCGCTCGAGGATCTCCTCCTTGCTGAGCCGCTGTTCGACCTCGATGGCGAGCCGCATCTCGCGGAGTTTGCGGGCGGCGGTCTGCTCGGTGGCCTCCAGAGCCTCCTGCGGGGTGCGCGCGCTGTCCCGCAGCGCCATCCGGACGTACTGCATGGTGAGCGTGGACGCGCCCTGGGAGACGCCGCCGGCTTTCTGGTTGGCGACGAACGCACGGGCCACGCCCTTGGCGTCGACGCCGTTGTGCTCGTAGAAGCGGGAGTCCTCGGAGGCGACGATCGCCTTGATCACGTACGGCGACATGTCTTTGAGGGCGATGTGTTTGCGGTGCTCCTCGTAGAACATCGTGAGCAGGGTCTTGCCGTCGCCGGCGTAGACGTAGGTGGTCTGTGCCGGTGGGAGTTCGGTGAGTTGTTCGGGCATGTTCTCCAGGGCTTCGGCGCCCGCCTTGACTCCCATGCCGGCCAGTGCGGCGAACGGGTAGGACAGGCCGGTGATGACCAGTCCCGCGATGAGACCGGCCCGGATCAGGAGGGCGACTCTTCCGGCTACGGTGGGAGGTCGGTTCGTCACTCTTTGAAGGTATGACAAAGGGCCTCATGTTCGGACGGAACGGCCGAACTCAGGCGGGCCGTCCCGTCCGGCATGCTGGGCGCATGAGTTTCGACCTCGATCATCACGGCGACGCCGAGGTGGGTGCGGGCCTGATCGATCTCGCGGTCAACGTGCGGCACCAGCGGATGCCCGACTGGCTGGCCGGGCCGATCGCGGAGTCACTGGGCGCGCTGTCGGCGTACCCGGACGAGCGCAAGGCCACCGCGGCCGTCGCCGCCCGGCACCGTCGGGATCCGGCGGAGGTCCTGCTCACGGCCGGTGCGGCACAGGCGTTCGTGCTGCTCGCCCAGGCGCTGCGCGATGCCCGCCGGCCGGTGGTGGTGCATCCGCAGTTCACCGAGCCGGAGGCCGCGCTGCGCAACGCCGGCCACCGGGTCGAGCGGGTGATCCTGCGTGAGGCGGACGGCTTCCGGCTCGATCCGGCCCTGGTCCCGGACGACGCCGACCTGGTCTTCGTGGGCAATCCGACCAATCCGACGTCGGTGCTGCATCCGGCTGCCGACGTGGCGAAACTGGCCCGTCCGGGACGGGTGCTGGTGGTCGACGAGGCGTTCGCCGACACCACCTTCCGGCCGGGGGTGCCGGGTGAGCCCGAATCCCTGGCCGAGCGCCGTGACCTGCCCGGTCTGGTGGTGCTGCGCAGCCTGACCAAGACGTGGGGACTGGCCGGCCTGCGGATCGGCTACGCGCTCGGCCCGGCCGATCTGCTGCGGCGGCTGGCCGCCGCGCAGCCCCTCTGGGCGGTCTCCACGCCGGCGCTCGCCGCGGCGAGCGCGTGCGCCTCGCCGGTCGCCGTCGCCGCGGAACGCGACATCGCCGCGGCCCTCGCGGCCGAGCGCGCCCATCTGGTGGAACGGCTGCGGCGAGTGCCGAGCGTCACGGTTCCCGGCGATCCGGCGTCCGCATTCGTTCCGGTACGCCTCCCCGGTGCCGATCAGATCCGCGCTGACCTGCGCGAACGTGGCTACGCGGTGCGCCGTGGCGACACCTTCCCGGGGCTGGGTGCGGATTGGCTGCGGATTGCGGTGCGCGACACTGCCACCACAGACCGATTCGTGCAGACTCTGAGCGAAGTGATCGAGGAGCGACCGTGACGCTGGAGACCACCCTGGCGGCCATCCGGCCGGCCGACGCCGAGGCGATGACCGCGGCCCGCGACCTACAGGCCCGTCTGACCAAGCCGGCCGGCTCGCTGGGCGCGCTGGAGGAGTTGTCGGTGCGCCTGGCCGGCCTGTCCGGGGTGTGCCCACCGCCGCTGCCCGAGCCGGCCACGGTCGCGGTCTTCGCCGGTGACCACGGGGTGCACGCCCAGCGGGTGAGCCCGTGGCCGCAGGAGGTCACCGCACAGATGGTGGCGAATTTCGTGGCCGGCGGTGCCGTGGTCAACGCGTTCGCCCGGCAGACCGGCGCCGACGTCATGGTGGTCGACGTCGGGGTGGCGATCCCGCTGCACGGCGGGCCGAACCTGCTGGACGCGAACGTGCGGCGCGGCACCCGGGACATGACCGTGGGCCCGGCACTGACCCGCGAGGAGACCCTGGCCGCGATCGAGGTCGGTGTCCGGGTCGCCGAGACGCTCGTCGAGCAGGGCGCGAGAGCGCTGCTCACCGGCGACATGGGGATCGCCAACACGACGCCCGCGGCCGCGCTGATCGCGGCCTTCACCGGTACGTCGGCGGGTGTGGTCACCGGCCGCGGCACCGGTATCGACGACGACACCCTCGCCCACAAGGTCGACGTGGTCACCGCCGCGCTGGAACGGCACACCCCGGACCCGGCCGACCCGCTGGGCGTGCTCGCCGCGGTCGGGGGCCTGGAGCACGCCGCGCTGACCGGGTTCATCCTCGGTGCCGCCGCGTGCCGGGTGCCGGTGATCATCGACGGCGTGATCGCCGCCTCGGCCGCCGTCGCCGCCGCGGCGTTCGCCCCCGACTCGGTGGCCGCGATGGTCGCCGGGCACCGTTCCGCCGAGCCGGGTGCCTCGGTGGCGCTCGCCCATCTCGGTCTGGAGCCGCTGCTCGACCTGGGCATGCGCCTCGGCGAGGGCAGCGGAGCGGTGCTGGCCCTGCCCGTCGTGCAGGCCGCGGTGCGCGTGCTGCACGAGGTGGCGACGTTCGACTCGGCGGGAGTGTCGGAGAAATGAGCGCGGGAGTGCGGGAGAAATGAGCGCGGGAGTGTCGGAGAAATGAGCATCTACCCCCTTGGCCTGCGGCTGGAGGGCCGTCGCGTGCTGGTCGTCGGCGGTGGCTCGGTCGCCACCCGCCGGGTGCCGGCCCTGATCGCCGCGGGTGCCCGGCTCGAGATCGTCTCCCCGGAGCTCACCCCCACCCTGCAGGGGCACGTCGACGCCGGCCGGGCGGTCTGGACGCCGCGGCGCTTCGAGCCCGGCGACGTCGAGGGTGCCTGGGTGGTCCATGTCGCGATCGACGACCCGGAGGCGGCGGCCCAGGTCAGCGTGGCGGCAGAGCAGAATCGGATCTTCTGTGTACGAGCGGACGACCGCGACGCCGCTACCGCCTGGACCCCGGCCGTGACCCGGCACGGTCAGGTCACCGTGGCGGTCACCGACGGTGGTGACCGCCGCCGTGCGATGGCGGTCCGCGACATGGTGGCGAACGTCCTGGAGGCCTCCCCGCCGGCCGCACCCGAGCTCAAGGGCGTGGCCCTAGTCGGCGCCGGCCCCGGCGACCCCGAGCTGATCACCGTGAAGGGCCGCCGGCTGCTCGCGGCCGCCGACGTGGTGGTCGCCGACCGGCTGGTTCCCGGCATGCTCCTCGGCGACCTGCGCCCCGAGGTGGAGCTGATCGACGCCGCCAAGATCCCCTACGGTCCGCAGGCCGCCCAGGAGGAGATCAACCGGATCCTGGTGGACCGGGCGACCCAGGGGAAGTTCGTGGTCCGGCTCAAGGGCGGCGACAACTTCGTCTTCGGCCGCGGCGGTGAGGAGGCGCTGGCCTGCGCCCAGGCCGGTGTGCCGGTGGTCGTGGTGCCCGGCGTGACCAGTTCGATCGCTGCTCCCGCGCTGGCCGGGATCCCGGTCACCCACCGGGGGGTGGCGCACGAGTTCACCGTCATCTCCGGGCACATCCCACCGGACCACCCGGACTCGCTCGTCGACTGGTCCGCCCTGGCCCGGCTGCGCGGCACCCTCGTGGTGATGATGGGCCTGAAGAACCTGCCGCTGATCGCCGAGCGGCTGATCGCCGAGGGCCGTTCCGCGGACACCCCGGTCGGTGTGGTCCAGGAGGGGTCGACGGCCCACCAGCGGTCGTTGACCAGCACGCTCGGGGCGGTCGCGGGGGAGACCACGGCGGCCGGCATCCGGCCACCCGCGGTCGTGGTGATCGGCGAGGTCGTCGCGGTGGGGGAGCAGTTCACCCCGGTCGCGGGCTGATCGGCGCAGACCGTCCGTACCAGCCGCACGCAGTGACGCCGGGCCGATTTCGGCCCGGCGTCCTCTCGGTGACCTCAGTCCTCTTCGACGCCGAGTTCGTCGAGGAACGAGCGTGCCCAGCGGGCCACGTCGTGGGTGCGCAGATGCCGCTGCATCACCCGCATCCGCCGTTTCAGCTCGGACGGCTCGGCGCCGACCGCACGCAACAGCGCGTCTTTGACCCCGTCCGGGTCGTGCGGGTTGCACAGGAACGACTGCCGCAGCTCGGTGGCCGCACCGGCGAACTCGCTGAGCACCAGTGCGCCGCCGCTGTCGCCGCGGCAGGCGATGTACTCCTTGGCGACCAGGTTCATGCCGTCACGCAGCGGGGTCACCATCATCACGTCGGCCGCCGCATACATCGCGGCCAGTTCCTGCTTGTCGACCGACTGGTGCAGGTAGTGCACGGCCGGCGTGCCGACCCGGCCGAACTCGCCGTTGATCCGGCCGACCTCGCGCTCCACCTTCACCCGCAGGGTCTGGTAGTGCTCGACCCGCTCCCGGCTGGGCGTGGCGACCTGGATCATGACCGCTTCACCGACGTTGAGCTTGCCGTCGGCGAGCAGCTCCCGGAACGCCTTGAGGCGCAGCTCGATGCCCTTGGTGTAGTCGAGCCGGTCGACACCGAGGATCACCGTCTTCGGATCGCCCAGCTCGGCGCGGATCTGCTTGGCCCGCGCCTGCACCGACGGATCGGCGGCGAGCCGCTCCATCTCGGCGGTGTCGATGCTGATCGGGAACGCCCCGGCCTTCACCTTGCGCCCGTCGACCTGGATCGACTGGCCCTCGTAGCGCAGGCCGAGCAGGTGCCGGGCCAGGCGGACGAAGTTCTGGGCGGCCAGCCGCTGCTGGAAGCCGACCAGGTCGGCGCCGAGCAGACCGCGCAGGATCTCGGCCCGGAACGGCATCTGCATGAACAGCTCGATCGGCGGGAACGGGATGTGCAGGAAGAACCCGATCTTCAGGTCGGGACGCATCTCCCGGAGCATCGACGGGACCAGCTGCAACTGGTAGTCCTGCACCCAGACGGTGGCGCCCTCCGCGGCCACCTCCGCCGCGGCCTGGGCGAACCGGTGATTGACCACCCGGTACGTCTCACGCCAGCGCCGTTTGTAGACCGGGGTCTCGACGGCGTCGTGGTAGAGCGGCCAGATGGTCGCGTTGGACTGACCCTCGTAATAGCGTTCCAGCTCCTCGTCGCTGAGCGGAACCGGGTGGATGTGGATGCCTTCGAGGTCGAACGGTTCGGGTGCCTCACCCGAACCACCGGCCCATCCGATCCAGGTGCCCTGATGCTCGACCAGGACCGGATGCAGGGCTGTGACCAGGCCGCCCGGACTGGGCCGCCACTGCTTCTCACCGTCCGGCGTAGTGACCTCGTCCACGGGCAGACGGTTGGCGACGACGACGAAGGAACTTCGTTGGGCCACGCTGAGTACACCTCCGAGTGGTTTCTGTTCCCAACGTGAGCCTACTGTGTGTAAGCTCTCGCTTTCTCACCGGCTCCGGCTTCACCGCCGTGATCGACGGTGATGGACCCGGTCGGGACGGGGTGCCATTCTGTGCCGGTGACCCCGCTTGATGATCATTCCCAGCGACGGCAACCTTTGTTCTTTCCTGTGGTGATTGCCACGGCGCTGCTCGCGATCATCGGTCTGATCGGCGGTTATCTGCTCTCCGAACGGCGCGGCGTCACCCGCCCGGACCCGGACGCGACCGCGGGACTCCTCCCGACCGGTCAGGCGTGCCTGGACCGTACCCAGAAGATGGGTGCTCAATTCGGAGCCGACGGAGAATTACGGCAGGTCCTGCGGGTACGGACGGAGAGCCGGGCGGTCGTCTGGGTCTGTCAGGACGCCGGCGGCACTCTCTACTACCACGCCAACAAGGGCGGCGCGGAGGCTCCGTGGGTGGAGAACCAGACCGCGTTGTTCCTGGCCCACGTGCAGTACGACGGTGTCGGCGCCTTCACCGCCACGGCGACGGACGGGGCCACCTTCACGGTCAGTTCCACCCGGCTCGTCATCACGCACCGGGACGGCACGGTCGAGGAGCAGGACGTCGTCCAGGATTGAAGTGCCCGGGGTTGCCGTTGGGCGCGGCCGTGCCGGGTGGAAAGATTGTCCTTTGATCCCGGCACCGACAAATCCACGATCTCGGAGGTAGGGCACACCGTGGCCCAGTACATCTACGTCCTGGAAAAGGCGCGCAAGGCGCACGGCGACAAGGTCGTGCTCGACAACGTGACGCTGAGCTTCCTGCCAGGCGCCAAGATCGGTGTCGTCGGCCCGAACGGCGCCGGTAAGTCCAGCCTGCTCAAAATCATGGCGGGGCTCGACAAGACCAGCAACGGCGAGGCCCGGCTCATGCCCGGCTACACCGTCGGCATGCTGGCGCAGGAGCCGCCGCTCAATGAGGAGAAGACCGTCCTCGGCAACATCGAGGAGGCCGTCGCGGAGACGAAGGCCAAGCTCGACCGCTTCAACGCGATCGCCGAGCAGATGGCCACCGACTACACCGACGAGCTGATGGACGAGATGGGCAAGCTCCAGGAGGAGCTCGACCACCTCGACGCGTGGGACGTCGACTCCAAACTCGACCTCGCGATGGACGCGCTGCGCTGCCCGCCGCCGGACGCCGACGTCACCCAGCTCTCCGGTGGTGAGCGCCGCCGGGTCGCACTCTGCAAGCTGCTGCTCGAGGCGCCCGACCTGCTGCTGCTCGACGAGCCCACCAACCACCTGGACGCGGAGAGTGTCCACTGGCTGGAGCAGCACCTGTCGAAGTACGCGGGCACCGTCCTGGCGATCACCCACGACCGGTACTTCCTGGACAACGTGGCCGGCTGGATCCTCGAGCTGGACCGCGGCCGGGCGATCGGCTACGAGGGCAACTACTCCACGTACCTGGAGAAGAAGGCCGCGCGTCTCTCCGTCGAGGGCCGCAAGGACGCCAAGATGAAGAAGCGCCTGTCCGAGGAACTCGAATGGGTGCGGTCCAACGCCAAGGCCCGCCAGACCAAGAGCCGGTCCCGTCTGGACCGCTACGAGGAGATGGCCGCCGAGGCGGAGAAGACCCGGAAGCTGGACTTCGAGGAGATCCAGATTCCGCCGGGCCCGCGTCTGGGCAACACCGTCATCGAGACCAACGACCTGGTCAAGGGCTTCGACGGGCGTACGCTCATCGACCACCTGTCGTTCTCGCTGCCCCGTAACGGCATCGTCGGCATCATCGGCCCGAACGGCGTCGGCAAGACCACCCTGTTCAAGACCATCGTCGGGCTGGAGAAGCCGGACGAGGGCAGCGTGCGGATCGGTGAGACCGTCAAGCTGTCGTATGTCGACCAGAGCCGCGCCGGCCTGGACCCCACCAAGACGGTGTGGGAGGTCGTCTCCGACGGTCTCGACCACATGATGGTCGGCAAGGTCGAGATGCCCTCCCGGGCGTACGTTGCGGCCTTCGGCTTCAAGGGCCCGGACCAGCAGAAACCGACCAAGGTGCTGTCCGGCGGCGAGCGCAACCGGCTCAACCTCGCGATGACGCTGAAGATCGGCGGCAACGTGATCCTGCTCGACGAGCCGACCAACGACCTCGACGTCGAGACCCTCTCCAGCCTGGAGAACGCCCTGCTGGAGTTCCCCGGCTGCGCCGTGGTCATCTCCCACGACCGGATGTTCCTCGACCGTGTCGCCACCCACATGCTCGCGTGGGAGGGCACCGAGGAGGACCCGGACAAGTGGTTCTGGTTCGAGGGCAACTTCGACGCGTACGAGAAGAACAAGATCGACCGTCTCGGTGCCGAGGCGGCCCGTCCGCACCGGGTGACCTACCGCAAGCTCACCCGAGACTGACCCTGTGACCGAGCGGTTCGTCTACGACGTGCCCGTGCGCTGGTCCGACATGGATGCGTACGGGCACGTCAACAACGCGCGCTTCCTCACTCTCTACGAGGAGGCGCGCGTGGCGATGTTCTTCGTCGGGGCCAGGGCACACGGCCTGGGTTCCTTCGAGGAGGGCATCGTGATCGCCCGCCACGAGATCGACTATCTGCGGCCGATCGACTTCGGTGACCCGGTCCGCATCGAGATGTGGGTGTCGCAGCTGCGGGTCGCGTCGTTCACCGTGTCGTACGAGATGTTCGACGACGGGGTGCTGGCCAGCCGGGCGAAGTCCGTCTGTGTGCCGTACAACCTGGCCCAGGGCCATCCGCGCCGGCTGTCCGACGCCGAGCGGGCCTTTCTCAAGCCGTACACCGAGGTGTCTGCGATGAACGTTGACCGGTCATGAGTGAGCACGGCCTGCTCGGGGTTCCCGACGCAGGCGCGTTCCTGGCGCGGCTCACCCGGCTCGATCCGGCCGCACCGGTGCGGCTCCGCTCGTCCGGTGGGCGGACCGCTCTCTGGGCCCACCTCCCGTGGGACGTGCTGGTCACCCGTGAGGTGGCCGGTCCCGGGCCGGGCGACGCCACGGTCTCGGCGAGTGCGCTGCTCGCGGTCCTGGCCGCCGGTGGCGGATCGTTGCCGGAGCGGCGTGACACCCAGTGGCGGTGGCCGTTGCCGCCGCCGGCCAGCCGGGCCGTCGAGTCGATCTCCGGCACGGAGCTGGCACAGCTCGCCGATGCCGCGGCCGGCACCCTGCGGGAGATCGCCTCGGGCGGGATGTCCGGGCGTGCGGTCGGCCAGCGGGCGGTGCGCGACGCCCTCCTCGACCACGTGGCGATGGTGGTCACCCCGGAGTCCGGCGAGCCGGTGCGGATCTCCCAGCGGCTCGTGCAGGCGGTCGCCCGGATGGGTTTCCTCGGTCCGAGAGATGGGGACCAGGCAGAGGCCAGGGTTCGCGTGGCCGGCGGCTGGGTGGGAATTTCTGCACCATATGGAGTAGCGTGGCGACAGAGCGTCCACAAATTGACCGTTATGCCGATGGTGGCTCACCCGAAAGGGTGACGGTGGATCGTTCTTCTGGTCCCGCCCTCCCGTTAGGGGGATGACCTTCACGAAGGGTGCGGGTACCGTCGGCCCTCGGATCCACTGCAACGTCCGGCGTGGGTCTGTTGGGGAGTGAGGTGCACACGATGCCGTGGTGGTCATGGCGTCCGGGATCGGCTGCGGGAAACGAGCAGACGGATGCCGGCGGCGGCGAGGTTGCGGTGCAGAGCACCGTTCGCGTCGGTGTTCCGGCCCAGCGTGAGCCGAGCCGCTCCGGGGTCTCGTCCGAACTGTCCACGACCAGCGCATCCGATCCGGTCATGCCGGTGCAGCTGGCCCGGGTCGGCAAGGCGCTCGACCTGCTCGACATCCGGTTCCTGGCCGACGGCGGCGGCAGCCTGCTGGCCATGTGGGAGCGGCACGCCGTGCTGTTCACCCTGGAGGGCCCGGAGGACGAGATCCTGGTCATGCGGGCCCGACCACACGCGACGGTCCCGCCGGACTGGGCGGACCGCGCCTACCGCGTGGTCAACGAGTGGAACCACACCCGGCGCTTCTGCAAGGCCTACGTGGGCGACGCCACCGAGCGCGGCCAGCTGCCGATCTACGCGGAGCTCCAGGTGCCCCTCGCCGCGGGCGTCCACGACTCGCTGCTCGTCGAGCTGCTCGACTGCGGCGCGGCCGTGGCCACCTCGTTCGTGGACTGGCTCCATGACGAGGGCGCCCTCCTCTGACCCGGGGCCGCTAGGCGCCCGGCAGCGGGAACATGCCGACCCGGCCGTGATATTCGCGGCCCAGCTCGTCGGTGTCCGAGCCGACCAGCAGGAAGTGCGGGGTCACCAGGAAGGCGCGCACCCCGACCCCGCGGGACCGCGTCGGATTCCATTCCAGGGCCTTGCCGGTGTTCGGGTTGACCGCGCCGATACCGGGCCGCGACACCGCTCCCGGCCCGGGGCCGTTCCCGTCGGTGCCGTACGGGTTGTCGAACCACCGCTGGTGCCCGCCCAGGTAGACGGCCGGCCCGGTGATCGCCACCGCGTACAGCGAGTCACCGCCGGTCCGCTGCACCCAGGTCGGGTTCTGCTTACCGGCGGCGCGGGTCTCGAACCGTGCCGCCGAGTCGCACAGTTTCTGCGCCGACGACGCGCGGCCGGTCGCCGCCACCACGATGTAGGAACCGTCCGGTGAGAACTTGACCTGCCGGAGGTAGGTGTCGAAGCCCTGCATGCAGGTCGGGACGAAAGCGTCGGTGTACCAGCCGGTCAGGTTCGCGCCCGGCCCGCCGACGTCGAAGAGGGCGATCTGGTTGCGGGCTGCGGTCCCCGACTTCAGGAAGGCGCCGACGGCGATCAGCTTCCGGCCGTCCAGGGAGACGTCGAAGTGCTCGACCCGGACCCGCTTCAGCCCCGGCCCGGCCAGCCGCGCGTCGAACCCCTGATCCACCACACCGGTCAGCGCGTTGAGCCGGACCAGCCCGGACCGGCGGATCCCGCTGACCGCCGAGAACGTGCCACCGGCGTAGAGGCTGCCGCCCCGGCTCGACAGGGACCGTACGTCACCCCAGTTGACCCGGGCGCCGAAGGAGGAGTAGCGGGAACCGTCGTGCAGCGACACCCGGGCCAGTCCACGCTGCGCCGCGCCGTTCACGCTCTTGAACGCGCCGCCCAGGTAGACCGAGTAGTCCGGCCCGGTGGCCAGCGAATAGATGGCGCCGTCCACCTCGGGGGCGAACGTCCGGATCTGCCCGTCGTGCAACCCGAACGCGAAGATGTTCTTGCGCGCGAACGTCACCCGCCGGCTCGCGTCGGACACCTTGGTGAAGGCGCCACCGACCACCACCGTGTCGCCCACCAGCGCCAGCGACCACACCGTGCCGTCGAGGACGTGCGGCGTGAAGTCCACCGGGTCGGCCGAGACCACGGTCGGGTGATACGTGTCGGCTGTCGCCGGAGGTGCGCTGGCCACCGCGGGTATGGCGACGGCCGCGACGGCGGCGGCTGCGAGCAGACGACGGCGCATGGAAGGGCTCCCGGATTGTGAGTGACAATCCGATCAACGAGCCATCGGCCGCCGCGACACTGTCAGCCCGGAGGCTCCGCGGGATCCATCGCATTCACCATGAAATAGGCCGCGCGCTCCAGATAGTCCCAGAGCTGGTCGCGCTGCTCGGCGGGCAGGCCGAGGGAGTCGACCGCCACCCGCATGTGGCTCAGCCAGGCATCCCGTGCCGCCGCGTCGACCCGGAACGGTGCGTGCCGCATCCGCAGCCGCGGATGACCGCGATTGTCGGAATACGTCGTCGGGCCGCCCCAGTACTGCATCAGGAAGAGCGTGAACCGGTCGGCGGCCGGCCCGAGGTCCTCCTCGGGATACATCGGCCGGAGCAGCGGGTCCCCCGCGACACCCTCGTAGAACTTGTCGACGAGGCGCCGGAAGGTGGGCTCGCCGCCCACGGCGTCGAAGAAGGTCGGTGCGCTCACCGCTCCATCCTAGGTCGCGCCGCCGGGCTGCTCCGGCGCCGAGGCACCGCCACCCATCCACGACGGCGGTACGGCACTGCGCGGCAGCAGCCGGGACGCCGCGATCCGCTCGGACAGACCGGACGTCTCCAGCGACTCGGTCAGCGCCCGGCGCAGGTCACGCTGGATGGACACCTGGCCGTCGGCGGTCGTCTTGGCGATGGTCCGGATCACCGCACCGTCCACGGTGAGCTGCTCGACGCCGATCACGTCCGGCGGCTCCAGGAACCCGGTCTCGTGCTCCGGATCGTGGGCGACCGTCTCGGCCGCGGCCTTGAGCACGGCGATCGCCTCCTCCGAGTTGACGAAGCCGATCGGGATGTCCACCACCACCATCGCCCAGCCCTGGCTCTTGTTGCCGACCCGGACGATCTCGCCGTTCCGGATGTACCAGAGCACACCGCGCGCGTCGCGGACCGTGGTGATCCGCAGGCCGACGCTCTCCACCACACCGGTGGCCTCGCCCAGGTCGACCGTGTCGCCCACGCCGTACTGGTCCTCCAGCAGCATGAACAGGCCGGCGATCAGGTCCTTGACCAGGCTCTGCGCGCCGAAACCGAGGGCCACGCCGACGATTCCGGCACTGGCCAGCAGCGGAGCCAGATTGAAACCGAGCTCGCCCATCACCAGCAGCGCGGCCATGGTGAAGATCACAGCACTGACGAAGCTGCGCAGCACCGACGCGATGGCCTCGGCCCGCTGCCGCCGCCGCTCGGGGATGAACGTCCCCTCCTCGGCGGTGACCGTCACCTTCTCCTTGAGCGGCTTCAGCAGCGCCGGCATCGAGGCCCGCGAGCTGGTCGTCGCCAGCCGGGAGATGGCGCGATGCAGCAGCCAGCGGATCAGGAGCGAGATCAGGACGATCATCGCGATCCGCAGAGGCTTGATCACCACGACGTAACTGCTGTTAGCCAGCCAGACGCTCTGGGTCCAGTCGAAGATCTGGGTGCACAGCACATCCTCCTTGCACTCGGGAGTCTTGAAGACATCCGAGGGCACCGGTGATGGCGTGGTCGGGGCTAAGGGGAACACGGGTAGTCAAGGTACCGGGTCGGGCCGGGTGAAGACCTCAGACGTTTACCGAACGGCTACGGATTCTGCTCGCAATTTGGTCATCCATCAGGGACTATTGGCGCAACGGCCTCGTTCGACGAGGCCGATCTCACACACGTATGGGCTATGGGAGCGGTTTACAGCAACTGACACCGGAAGGGTGATCGCGATGCCTGACATACGACCCACGGTTGGCTCTTCCGCGTTAGTTCTCAACGCCACCTACGAGCCGCTGTGCGTCGTATCGGTGCGTCGAGCGACCATCCTGCTCCTCACCGCCAAAGCCGAGTGCGTCTCCGACGGTGACGGCCTCCTGCACAGCGCACACCAGACCGTCCCCGTTCCCTCGGTCGTCCGCCTCACGCGGTATGTGCGGGTGCCGTACCGCACGCACGTCGGCCTCTCCCGCCGGGCCATCTTCGCCCGCGACGGCGGCCGCTGCGCCTACTGCCGCGGCTCCGCCGAGACCATCGACCACGTCTTCCCGCGCAGCCGCGGTGGGCTGCACGCCTGGGACAACGTGGTGGCCGCCTGTGCCAAGTGCAACCACAGCAAGGGTGACAAGACCCCGGCCGAGCTGGGCTGGCGCCTGCACGCCCCGCCGGCCGCCCCGCGCGGCGTCGCGTGGCGGGTCCTCGGTCACCGCACCCCGGACCCCCGCTGGAGGGACTGGCTCGACCTGCCCACCGCCCCGGTCGAGGCCGAGGCCGCCTGACCGGTCAGGCGTCGCGGGAGTCGACCAGAGAGGCGAAGACGACGATGTTGTCCTCGTAGCCCTCCTCCCCGCCCAGCCATCTGCCGCCGCACGTCATCAGGCGCAGCGACGGCCGGGTGTAGTCACCGTAGACACGCTCGGCGGGCAGCGAACCCTTGTCGAACGTCTCCACCGAGTTGACCTTGAAGACGGCGATCGACCCGTCCTGGCGGCTCACCCGGATCTCCTGGCCCGGCCGCAACTCGTCGAGACGATGGAAGACCGACGGTCCGGTACGCGTGTCCGCGTGCCCCACGATCAGCGCCGGCCCGAACTGTCCCGGCGTCGGCCCGCCCTCGAACCAGCCGGCCTCGTTGTGCCGGCGCAGCGGCGGCACGCCCACCGACCCGTCACCGGCCAGTCCCACCTCCAGGATCGGCGCCGACACCCGGATCGCCGGGATCTCCAGCCGCTGCGGCCGGCTCGGTTCCAGCACCGGGAACGCCCGTGGTGGGGGCTCGTCCGGGCCACGGAACAGGCTGCCGACGTCGAAGCCGGTCGCGAAGCCCAGCCCCAGGCCGACCACGAACAGCCCCACGAAGAGCAGCACCAGCGCGACCACCCCGGCCATCCCGCCCTTGCGACCACGGATCGGCTGCGGCTTCGGCATCCGGCCCGGGAGCGCGAGCCGGAACGGTGAACGGCCGCGGATCTCCGGTGTCGGCGGCAGGGGCCCGGTGATGGACCCGGGCGGTGGTGCCGTGATGATCTGCGCCGGGCGTTTGCGTGCCACCGCCTCCGGCACGCGCGCCCGGGGCGGCCTCTGGTCCCCGCTGGCCACGCCGGGCCCCTCAGCCGACTCGCCGGCGCAGCGACACGGCGCCCAGGGCCAGCCCGGCCAGCGCCAGGGCGAGCCCACCGCCGATCAGAAGCGGACCCACCGGCCCGGGAGCGGTGCCGCCGCCACCGGTCGCCGGGCCGCGGGACGGCTGCACCCTGGCCACCACGTGCAGGACACCGGTGGCGCCGGCGCCCTCCGGACAGATCAGGGCGACCGGGTAGTCACCGGGTTTCGTGTCGGCGGGCACCCGTACCGTCGCGGTCAGGAACCCGAACTCCGGCTCGACGGTGACCGAGCCGATGGGCTCGCCCCGCACGGTGGCCGATTTGAGGTTGTCGTCACACGAGGCGCGCAGTGCGAACTCGTCGCCGACCCGGACCGTGCTGGGGTTGAGTTCGACGAAGACGGCCGCGGCGGCGGCCGGTGAAGCGGCCGTCACGGCGCAGGCGAGACCCGCGACGACGGCGGGGACGAACGTGCGCATGAGATCCCCCTCCTGCCGTTCGCGACGGAAAGTACGCGGACGGCGCGTGAGGGTGATTTTCGCACCTCCGCGCACATTCCGCGTAGATCCCGACGGCGTGAGACCCCGGTTCGAGACCCGACGGTCCGGGACGACATGCGCTCCGCTACGGTGATTGATGTTCGGAATCAATAGGGAATGTTGGCGCCTGGGGGCGTTGAGTTGTCAGTAATCATGACCGTTCTGGTCTTCGTGATCATTCCGGCCGCCGTCATCGGGACGATCGCGGCTCTCGTGCTCGCCGGTTCCGACCGGTCGAAGCCGGATCGCCGCTACCGCCCGGGCCGTCCCTATGACTTCCCGGCCATGTGGTTCACCGCTACGCCGCAGCAGGTCGTCCCGGCCGGCGACGGCCACTCCGCAGGGCTGATCATCGAGGACAGCTCCGGCGCACCCGTCCGGCCCGGTCCTACAGGAGGCGCAAGTGACAGTTGGTGATGTCACCCCGCTCGAGCAGCCCGTCGACGGCCCGTTCTCGACCCGGCAGCTGCTCCGCCTCGACGAGGCCCTCCGTGTCGCCGACCAGGTGACCGGGCTCCACTTCAGCATCTACCTCGGCCCGCTCGAGGACCCGTCGCGCGAGACGGCGGCGAAACTGCACGCCCAGACCCGTCACCCGCAGCGCTCGGTTCTGATCGCGGTCTCGCCCGACCAGCGGAAGCTGGAGATCATCACCGGTGCCGACGCGCGCCGGCGCATCTCCGACCGCGACGCGAAACTGGCCGGCCTGTCGATGGCCGCGTCCTTCGGCGGCGGCGACCTGGCCGGCGGCCTGATGATCGGTATCGACCAGCTGGCGTCGCACGCCGGTAGGCGCTGACGCGACCTCAGTGCCAGGCCGCGGGGTTGACCCGCACCGGGTAGGGCGCGTCCAGCTTGGCCTGCTCGTCGGACTCCACGTCCCGAGCGGGCCGATAGGCCGTCCCGTCCAGGGCGAACGCCCGCAGGACCGGTCCGTCCTCCACCCGCCAGTACGCCGGGATCCCCGCCGCCGCGTAGACGGCCGGTTTGAGCAACCGGTCGTAACGCCGGGTCTCGTCAGCCTCGACCTCCACCGCGAGCGCGACGTCGGCCGGGTCCACCCAGATGGCGCCGGATGAGTGCGGCCGCAGCACCGTGACGTCCGGTACGAGGTTGCTGGTCTCCAGCTCGATGCCGAGGCGGGCACAGACCCACCAGCCGGGCGGCGCCGCGGCCCGCAGCGTGGCGACGATCGACTCGACGAGGGAGTCGTGCCGGGTGGTCGCCGGCGGAGTGACGTGCAGGCTGCCGTCGAGGATCTCGTACCGATGGCCGTCCTGCGGGAACAGCTGGAGGTCCGGTTGGGTCCACCGGCCGTCCGGCGCACCCCAGCGCACCGGGGAACCATGGCTCATCATCGTCACGGGCCACCTCCATCACCGCGGAGTGCCAGCCTACTCACACAGAGTTGTTTCCGATGGGTTATGCGCTGGTAAGTTCTGGCATGTGAACGGCCCGCCCCACTTGCGCGGGACGGGCCGGTAATCACTATCGGTCAGGAAGCGGCCCGGTCCGTCGCCCGCGCCTTGAGCGCCCGGAGCACACCGTCCCGGCCCTCGGCCACCAGCCGCCGCAGCGACGCCGGGTGCCCCTCCTTGGCCAGCCAGGCGTCGGTGAGCGCCACCGTCTCCTCGCTGATCTGGAACACCGGGTACGCCATGGTCGCGAACTCCTGCGCCGGCTCACTGTCCGAGCGGGCCCACACGTGCGCCACCGACTCGAAGAACTTCTCCGCGTACGGCGCGGTCAGCGCCACCTGCCGGGTGCTCTGGAAGCCCTGGAGCAGCGACCGGTTGAGCCAGTTCGGCGGCGCCTGCGGGCCGGTCAGCTCGGCCCAGACCCGGGCCTTGTTCTCCGGAGTCGGCAGCAGCGCCCGGGCGATCGCCGCCTCCCGCTCGCCACTGGCCGTCTTGTCCCCGGCCAGTTCGTCGTCGATCTCCGACTCGGCGGCGGCACCCAGCGCGGACAGCGCCTGCAGCAGCGACCAGCGCAGCTCGGTGTCGACCACCAGGCCCGCCGGCCTCGCCTCGCCGGACAGCCAGCCCCGCAGCGCGGCCGCCTGCTCGGGCGTCCGGGCCGCGGTGATGAAGGCCCGTGCCCAGGTCAGCTGCCAGCCACTGCCCGGCTCGGCCGCGGCCAGCTGGCGCTGTGCCAGCCCGGCCACCTGCGCCCAGCCCTCCGGCGCCCACTCCGGGTCGGCGAAGCTGGTCAGCGCCATCCCGGCCTGCCGCAGCGTGGCCGTGGTCAGGTTGATGTCGCTCTCGGCCGGCAGGCCCGCCACCACCAGCGCCACGTAGTCACGGGCGGCCAGCTCGGCGTCGCGCAGCATGTCCCACGCGGCCGCCCAGCCCAGCGCCCGCGGCAGCGCCGAGTCGAAGCCCGCGATGTGCCGCACCAGGGTGGCCATCGAGCGCTCGTCCAGCCGCAGCTTCGCGTACGTCAGATCCTCGTCGTTGACCAGCAGCAGGTCCGGTGCCTTGACACCGGCCAGCGCGGTGATCGGGGTCCGCTCACCCGCCACGTCCGCCTCGATCAGCTCACGCCGGACCAGGCGGTCACCGTCCAGGTCGTACAGGCCGATGCCGACCCGGTGGGTACGCAGAGTCGGGTAGTCGGCCGGTGCCTCCTGCTGCACGACGACACTCGTGTAGTTGCCCGCCGCGTCCACCTCGACGACCGGGCGCAGCGTGTTGACCTGCGCCGTCTCCAGCCACTGCGCGGCGAACTTGCGCAGCTCGCGGCCGGACGCCGTCTCCAGCTCGGTGAGCAGGTCGTCGAAGGTGGCGTTGCCCCAGGCGTGCTTGGTGAAGTAGGCGCGCAGGCCGGTCAGGAACGGATCCAGGCCGACGTAGGCGACCAGCTGCTTGATCACGCTGGCGCCCTTGGCGTACGTGATGCCGTCGAAGTTGACCTCGACCGCCTCCAGGTCCGGCATCTCGCAGTACACCGGGTGGGTGGAGGAGAGCTGGTCCTGCCGGTAGCCCCAGGCCTTCCGGATGGACAGGAACGTCGACCAGGCGTCGGCGAACCGGGTGGCCTCGGTGTTGCACCAGTGACTGGCCCACTCGGCGAACGACTCGTTCAGCCACAGGTCGTTCCACCAGCGCATGGTGACGAGGTCGCCGAACCACATGTGGGCCAGCTCGTGCAGGATCGTGTTGGCGCGCTGCTCGTACTCGTAGTCGGTGACCTGCGAGCGGAAGATGTAGTGCGACTCGGCGTGGGTGACGCAGCCGAAGTTCTCCATCGCGCCGGCGTTGAAGTCCGGCACCCACAGCTGGTCGTACTTGGGCAGCGGGTACCGCACGCCGAACTTCTCGTGGAAGAAGTCGAAGCCCTGCTTGGTGATCAGGAACAGGTCGTCGGCGTCCAGGTAGCGGGCCATCGAGGCGCGGCAGAAGACGCCCAGCTCGATGCCGTCGTGCGAGTCGCGGACCTCGTGGTACGGCCCGGCGCAGATCGCCGTGATGTAGGTGCTCATCCGCGGGGAGGTGGTGAAGTGGACCGTCTTGGCGCCGAACGCGGCGGCCTCCTCGGAGTCCACCGGCATGTTCGAGACGACCTTCCAGTGCCCCGGCGCCGTCACGTGCCACGTGTAGACGCTCTTGAGGTCGGGCTGGTCGAAGCAGGCGTACGCCCGCTGCGCGTCCGCCGTCTCGAACTGGCTGTAGAGATAGACCTCCTTGTCGACCGGGTCGAGGCTGCGCTGGAGCCCCTGCCCGCTCGCGGAGTATCCGAAGTCCCCGTCGACGACGAGGGTGTTCTCCGCGGCGAGGCCGGGCAGTGCCAGGCCCTTCTCCGCGGTCCAGGCACTGAGGTCCAGCGGCGTCCCGTTCAGCGTCGCGGAGTTGATCCGCACCGCGGCCGCCTCGATGAACGTCGACACGCCCGGCTCGGAGCACCGAAAGTTGATCACTGTGGTGGACCGGAACGTGTCTGAGCCGGGGTTGCCGTGCCCGTCGGTCAGGTCAAGGGTGATGTCGTACCCCGTCACCTCGAGCAATCGACCACGCTCCGCAGCCTCGACCTGGGTCAGGTTGTGAACACCGGCCACGTGCACTCTCCTTCGAGCTGACAGCTGATTGCTTTACCCGAAGCCTATGCGGACACGGCGACGTAACTCACCCCGACCGGGCTCGCAAGAAGGAGGAGGATCGAAGGATGACTCAACGTGCCACCGTCGACATGTGGTTCGACCCGCTCTGCCCGTGGGCCTGGATCACCTCCCGCTGGCTGCTGGAGGTGGAGAAGGTCCGTCCGTTGGACGTCCGATTCAACGTGATGAGCCTGTCCGTCCTCAACGAGGGCCGCGACGAGCTCCCGGAGAACTACAAGGAACTACTGGCCAAGGGCTGGGGCCCGGTCCGGCTCTGCATCGCCGCCGCCGAGGCAGCCGGCCCGGCCGTCCTGCGTGACCTCTACACCGCCCTCGGCACCCGCATCCACCTGCAGAAGTACGACACCCAGGACCCGAAGCTCTACCAGGAGGCGCTGGCCGAGGTGGGCCTCGACGCGGAGCTGGCCGAGGCTGTGCACACCGACTCCCGCGACGAGGCGCTGCGGGCCAGTCACAACGCCGGCATGAAGCCGGTCGGCACCGACGTCGGCACCCCGGTGATCCACGCGCCGGGTCCCGTCGCGGGCGAGACCGTCGCCTTCTTCGGCCCGGTCATCACCCCGGCGCCGAAGGGCGAGGCCGCCGGCCGGCTGTGGGACGGCGTGATGCTGGTGGCCGGCACGCCCGGCTTCTACGAGCTGAAGCGCAGCCGCGATCTCGGCCCGATCTTCGACTGACAGGTTGCCATTCGGGGGCGGTCGCACAGAAACACGACTCTCCGCCCAAGATCCGTCGTTGGATGAGGTGACCTACACCTCACCCAACGCGGAGGCGGGCAATGCCGGACAGTGAATCACCGGAGAACGAATCAGTCGGATCGAGCTTCAGCGTCCAGCGGGGCGTCTGGGTCGATTTGCCCCCTGACGTGGCGATTATGCTCGCTCCGCCGGTGACCGTGACGGCAAGGCCCGCCGAGCGTGTGGTGAACCCGCACCGCGCCGCTCAGTTGAGCAGGTCACGAGGGGCTGTGCCGGTGGTTAGGTACCCGAGCTTCGCCGGGTAAGTTGCCTGCCATGACGGTCGTGCACCCGATCAAACTGGCCTGGATCACCAACGGAGGTACCGGGGCCCAGAATTACGACGAGTTCGCCGACGACGCCGAAATCACCGACATCATCAAGGGCAACCCGCACAGCGCGCTTGCCGTGGAGATGCCGCACCTCGCGCCCGAGTCCCTCGGGAAGTCCTTCCTCGAGTCCCTGCCGGACGCCGTCGTCCGTCTGCAGCGCGATCAGGCCGAGGAGAAGTACCGGCAGGCTGAGCACGTCGTGGTGCTCTACCGCATAACCGCGCCGGGCGAGGCACCCGCCTACGGGCTGTGGAGCATGGTCGAGACCGGCCAGATCTCCACCAGCGCCGACGAGCCCGGTCTGGTCATCCGTAACGAGGACGTCTTCATCAGCAAGGTGCGCGAGCGCGTCGCCCTCGCCGAGTCGGTGGGCGCCCTGCTCTCCCCGGTCCTGCTGCTGCAGACCGGCCGCGGCGAGGAGCTGCACGCCGCGCTCGCCGAGGCCACCGACGCCGCCGGTGAGCCGGCCGCCACCGACGTGGACGCCTCCGGGCGTACCCATGCGATCTGGCCCGTCGGTCCCGGTGACCTCCAGGATCGGCTGCTCGCGCTGGCCGGCGGCGGGGAACTGGTGGTCGCCGACGGCAACCACCGCAGCCTCGCCGCGCAGACCGGTGGCCTGGAGCGCTTCCTGGCCGTCGTGACCACGCCGGCCTCGGTCTTCATCCAGCCCTACAACCGCCTGGTCAGCGAGCTGCCGGCGTCGCTCGACGAGCTTCTCGGGCGGTTGCGCGCGGCCGGCGCGACGGTCACCGAGCTGCCGCGCGTCGCGCAGCTTCCGGCCAAGGGCACCATCGAGTTGTACGCTGCGGGCCGCTCGTTCGCGGTCCGGCTACCGTCCGACCCGGCCGGTACCTCGGTGGAGAACCTGGACCACGCCCTTGTCGAGCGCATCCTGCTGCGCGACTCGCTGGGCCTGGACGCGGGTGACAAACGGATCTCCTACATCGGCGGGGACTACCCGGTCGAGTGGCTGTGCGGTGAGGTCGACGCCGGCCGCGCCGAGCTGGCGATCCTGATCGCCCCGGTGACCGTCGACGACTTCGTCGAGGTCAACCTGGAACGGCTCAAGCTGCCGCGCAAGAGCACCTGGTTCACGCCGAAGGCGCGGGGCGGCCTGGTCGTGGCCGACATCCGCTGATGCTGCACCCGCAGGTCGAGGCCGCCGCCCAGCTCCGGCGGCGGCCCAGCCCCGAGGAACTCGCCGCCGACCCGTACCAGCGGCTGCTCGGCGTCCGCGCCGCCATGGAGGAGGCCAACGAGGCCGAGACCGGCCCGGCGCTGCCGTTGCCGGTGGTCGCCGACTTCGACGCCGACGGGGTGCCCTGCCGCCTCTACGCCACGAAGGCCGGCGCCCCGGTTCTGGTCTACCTGCACGGCGGCGGCTGGTGTTACGGCAGCATCGAGACCGTGGACCGGTTCTGCCGCCGGGTCGCCGACCGCTCCGGCTGCGCCGTGGTGTCGGCCGGCTACCGGCTGGCGCCCGAGCACGTCTTCCCGGCCGCGATCGAGGATGCCGAGACGGTCCTGTCCTACCTCCGGCGCGAGGGCGCCGGCCTGGGCGTGGACGTCTCCCGGCTGGCGATCGGCGGGGACAGCGCCGGCGGCCAGCTCGCCACGGTCACCGCCCGCCGCCAGCGGGACGCGGCCACCCCACTCGACTTCCAGGTGCTCATCTACCCGGCCCTCGACCCGCTAACTTCCGCCGAGTCCTACGACGAGGTGGGGGAGTACGGGCTGGACCGGGCCTCGATGAGGCTGGCCTGGGAGACGTTCGTCCCCGATCCGGTGCGCCGGCTCACCCCGGACGTGTCGCCGCTCGCGGTGGCCGACCTGTCCGGCATGCCGCCCACCCTGGTGATCACCGCGGAGTACGACGCGCTGCGCGACGAGGGCGCCGACTACGCGAACGCACTGATCGCCGCGGGCGTTCCGGTGGTGCACACCCGCTACATGGGCGTGAACCACGGCTTCGCCCGCAAACTGGCCACCATCGACGCCGCCCGGGCCGCGGCTGATCAGGTGGCGTCCGCCCTGCGTTCGGCCCTCACCTTCTGAAAGACTTCTTTTCATGCGTCTCTACCTGGGTTCCGACCACGCCGGCTTCGAGCTGAAGAACCACCTCGTGAACCACCTGGTCAAGCAGGGGCACGACGTGGTGGACGTCGGACCGCACGTCTACGACGCCGAGGACGACTACCCGGCGTTCTGTTTCCACACCGGTGCCAAGGTGGTCGCCGACCCGGGCTCGCTCGGCATCGTGATCGGCGGCTCCGGCAACGGCGAGCAGATCGCCGCCAACAAGGTCCCCGGTGTCCGCTCCGCCCTGGTCTGGAAGACCGAGATCGCCGAGCTGGCCCGCCAGCACAACGACAGCAACGTGATCGCCATCGGCGCCCGCCAGCACACCCTGGACGAGGCGACCGCCTTCGTCGAGGCGTTCATCGCGACGTCGTTCTCCGGCAACGCCCGGCACGCCCGCCGGATCACCCAGCTCGCCGACTACGAGGTGGCCCGAAAGCTGCCGGAGCTGCCGTCGTCGGCGACCACCGCCTGATCTCCGCCGCTCACCGGCCCGGGCGGTGGTCCGTTCCCGTTCGGCTGGTCGTCACCGCTGTCTCAGCGGAGCTGAGACAGCGGTGACGACCAGCCGGATTTGATCTTCAGCGGCGTGGGAGATCCTCACGGGGCAGCCAGTTGCGCCGGATGATCGGCAGGTCCCGCTCGGCGGCGGCCAGGTCGTCGTCGCTGGGCCGGGACGCGTCCCGGGCGCGCAGCGCCGCACCGACACTGACCTGCGACGACCCGGAGCCAACGAGGCCGCGCAACCCGCGCTCGGACTCGCGTTCGTCGCCGCCCGCGGCACCGGGCCGTCTCGGCATACCGCCACGGCTCGGCCGCCCGGCCGATCGGTCACCGACGGCCGGTGACCCGTCCGGCGTCACCACGGCCGGCGGAGGAGCCGGAACAGGCGGCGGACCCGGAACACCCGAAGGCGAAGCCGGCGGCGGCCCAGGCACACCGGAAGGCGAAGCCGGCGGCGGCCCAGGCACACCGGAGGGCGAAGCTGGTGGTGGGCCGGGAACGCCCGAAGGCGAAGCCGGCGGCGGGCCGGGGACTCCGGTAGGCGGAGCCGGTGGTGGGCCGGGAACGCCCGAAGGCGGGGCCGGCGGGGGGCCAGGGACTCCGGTAGGCGGAGCCGGTGGTGGGCCGGGAACGCCCGAAGGCGGGGCCGGAACGGGCGGTGGGCCGGGGACACCCGAGGGCGGGCCCGGCACCGGAGGCCGAGCCGGCACCGGGTGGTGCGGCGGGGGAGCGGGAACCGCCGGTGACCCGCTGGGCACGGGAGCAGCCCCGGCCGGGGCGATCGTCTCGTCGGCGGTCGTCTCGGCGGCCGCCGAGGAGGGACGCACACGGCGGCGTCGGCGTTCGGGCTGGCCCATGCATCCGACGGTACCGCCGTACCGATCAACTCAGAACACCTCGGTGGGGCTCGGCAGCCGGTTCCAGCGGAACGCGACGGTCGGGTCGTTCCCGGTCGCCTGGCGGACCCGGCCGGCGGCGGCGAGCGTGCTGAACGCGGTCCCGCCGAGGTAGACCGCTCCCAGGTCGGTCACCGACAGGGCGACGTCGGCCGGGTCGCCGGTCGGGGTGCAGGTCGCTCCGCCCGGCCCGCCGGTGAGCCGCCAGCGGCCGGAGTTCCGGGTCAGGATCGGGTCGGTGACCTCGAGGACCACGTCGACGTCGGTGGCGTACCGCCGGGCGGTCAGCGCGCCCGGCACGTCGATCACCCGCAGCCACAGGGCGTCGACGTAGCCGGCGCCGAGCCGGCGGGGCTCGTCGACCATGTAGAGCAGCGGTTCGTCGACGGCGGCCAGCCGCATGGTGACGCTGCGGGTCAGGTCGATGCCGAGCAGGAACCGCCAGAGTGCCTGGTACGTCTCCGGGTCGGCGGCGACCACCTCACGCACCTGCACCTCGGCGCTCGGGCCGTGGCTGTTCCAGTCGTCCTTGATCCGCCACAGCGCATAGCCGGTGGGGCCGCCGGGTCCCTCGTGCACCACGGCGTAGCGCCTGGTGGCACCGTCCCGATGGTCCTTCGGGTCGCCGAGGACCCACTTCCACCAGTTGTCGTCCCGGCTGGACCAGCCGACCCGATCGGGGCGCAGCCGCTCGTAGACCCCGCTCATCTCGGCGAGCAGGTCACCCGGGTCGCCCATCCGCAGGCGGCCGGACGGTTCCGCCGGTGGTACGGGGAGACGTACCTCACGATTCATGATGTTGAGAGACAGGCGTGAGGCGGCCGGGCCGTACCCGAAGCGGGGGTAGATGGAGGTCTCGCTGGCCCACAGGACGGCCACCGCTTCCCGGCCGGCGTCGGCGATCTCGTGCAGTTGCCGGTGCATCATCCGGGTGAGCAGACCACGTCGCCGGTGGGTGGGCAGTACCCCGACCCCGGAGACGTGCGCGGCCGGGATCACCGCTCCCGGTACGGTCAGATCGCGGCTGAAGGCCTGGACATGTCCCGCCACCAGCCCCGCGTCGTCGGCGACCAGTGAGCGGTCCAGCTCGTAGACGACTCCCTCGAGATCCCTGAGTTCTCCCTCGATCTCCTCGTGGAAGACCGTGCTGAGGAGCCCGAAGATGGCCGCGAAGTCATCGCCGGTACTGGGCCGGAGTTGTGTCTCATCCTTCATAAGCTGTGTGTAACGGACTGCTGTGTGCTGCGGCGACCGATTTGTTGGCTCGCTACTCTCGAACTTGTCGCCGGCCGGCGACCGCAAGCCGGGAGGGGAATATGCCGGAGCAACCGCAGTGGTCCGAGCGGACGCTCGACATGCCACCGCAGGATCCGTGGGGCGATCAGCCGACCAGGCAGACGACCCCGGAGAGCGCCGCCACCTCGCAGGTGCCGGCCCCGCACGCGCCCACGTCGCCGGGGCCCGCTCCGGCGCCCGACCCGTCCCCGTTCAGTCAGGGGCGGGCCCGGGTCACCCCGCCCACTCCGCGGACCGAGCAGTTCCGCGCCGGGCACGAGCCGACCGGCACCGGCTGGCCCGACCCGCACGAGGAGCGCCCACAGCGCAGCCTCGGCTGGCACATGCGGCAGTGGCGCCGGGGCGGCGAGTGGAGCAGCGCCGCGGTGCTGTTCGCCTTCGTCGGCTGGGGCATCTGGGCGATCTCCGAGGGCGGTGGCGACCTCGGCGGCCCACTGATCATCTTCCTGGTGTCGCTGTGCGTCGCCGCGGGCGTCTTCGCGCTGGCCCGCCTGGTCGGCCGTCTCGTGCTGGAGCAGCGGATGGGCCGGGTGCGGCACACCGCCCGCGGCGCGCACATGGTCGCCGGCCTCTTCCTGGCCGGTGTCGGGATCGCCTTCCTGCGCCAGACCGGCTGGGTCATGCAGGCCGTCGACTGGGTGATCGGCCTGTTCCGTTAGCTGACCGGCTTGCCACCGGTGACGCCGAGCACCTCGCCGGTGGTGTAGCTGGACTCCCGGCTGGCGAAGTAGACGTAGGCGGGAGCCAACTCAGCGGGCTGCCCGGCCCGGCCGAGCGGGGTGTCGGCCCCGAAGGACTTGACCTTCTCCTCGTGCATGGTGGCCGGGATGAGCGGGGTCCAGATCGGGCCGGGCGCGACCGCGTTCACCCGGATGCCCTTCTCGGCCAGGTCCTCGGCGAGCGCCTTGGTGAAGGCCACGATGCCGCCCTTGGTGGTGGCGTAGTCGAGCAGTGCGCTCGACGACTGGTACGCCTGGATCGACGCCGTGTTGAGGATCGCCGACCCGGCCGGCATGTGCGGCACCGCGGCCCGGCACAGCCAGAACATGGCGTACAGGTTGGTCTTCATCACCCGGTCGAACTGCTCGTCGGTGATGTCGGTGATCCCGCCGGGCTGGGCCATCTGGTAGGCGGCGTTGTTCACCAGGATGTCGAGTCCGCCCAGCTCGGTCAGGGCGGTGTCGATGACGGCCCGGCAGTGCGCCTCGTCACGGATGTCACCGGGCAGGCGGACCGCCTTGCGGCCGGCCTTCTCGATCCACTGGGCGGTGTCCGCCGCGTCCGACTCCTCCTCGGGCAGGTAGGAGATCAGCACGTCGGCTCCCTCCCGGGCGAACGCGATCGCGACGGCCCGGCCGATTCCGGAGTCACCGCCGGTGATGACCGCCTTGCGGCCGGTCAGCCGTCCGCTGCCGCGGTAGCTCTCCTCGCCGTGATCCGGGCGGTCCGGCATGGCCGAGGTGAGGCCGGGCGGCTGCTGGTCGCCACCGTCGAGCTCGGGCTTCGGGTAGAGATCACGCGGGTTCACGTCGTTGCCTCCTGATGCTGGGGTCCGATGTCCTCCGCATTCCCGGAACACGTGCGGATAACCCGATTTCGGGTATGCGCGCGCCATGGGGGACACACGAGTGAGCGTCGTCGTCATCACCTGGCGGCGGCGCGAGGAGGCGCTGGCCTGTGTGGGCCGGCTGCGGGAGTTGCCGGAGCGGCCGCACGTGGTGCTGGTCGACAACGGATCGGACGACGGCACCGCGGAGGCGGTCCGGGAACGATTCCCGGACGTCGAGGTGGTCGCCCTGCGCGACAATCTCGGCGCGGTCGGCCGCAATATCGGGGTACGCCGTACGAGCACCCCCTACGTCGCCTTCTGCGACGACGACACGTGGTGGAGCCCCGGCTCGCTGGCCAGGGCCGCCGACGCCCTCGACGCCTGTCCGCGGCTGGCTCTGGTGAACGCCCGCATCGTGGTCGAGCCGTCCGGCGCCGAGGACCCGATCGTGGCCGAGCTCCGGGACTCGCCGGTGCCCGCCCCACCGTGGCTGCCCGGTCCGGCGCTCGGCAGTTTCCTGGCCGGCGCCTCGGTGGTCCGGCGGGACGCGTTCGTGCGGGCCGGCGGGTTCAGCGAGCGGCTGTGGCTGGGCGGTGAGGAGGAGCTGCTCGCCACCGATCTGATCGCGGCCGGCTGGGAGCTGTGCTATCTGGCGGAGCTGACGGTGCATCACCGGGCGTCGAAGCTGCGCGACAGCACCCACCGGCGCCGGGTCGGGCTGCGAAACACGCTCTGGTTCACCTGGCTGCGGCGGCCGCTCGGTCCGGCCGTACGCCGCACGATGTTCCTGGCCCGGACCGTCCCGAGGGACCGGACCTCGCTGCTCGGCGCGGTCGACGCGGTCCGGGGCCTGGGGTGGCTGCTCGCCGCCCGCCGGCCCCGCCCGGCCGTGGTGGAGGCCCGGCTGAGCCGGCTGGACGAGGCGCAGCGGCGGTCGACCGCCCGGCGTTACGTGGGCTGAGCGGCGACCAGGGTCAACGGTTCTTGAAATAGCGGAAGAGGTGCCGTTCGCGGACCGTCAGCACGCCCAGCACCGCCCCGATCAGGGTGGCGCAGGCCGCTACCGCCGGTCCGCGGACGTCCACCAGGTAGACCGCGGCCGCGTCCGTGGATCCGGCCGCCACCACCCCGGCCAGCAGCGCCACCGCGGCCAGCACGACTCCGGCCGCGGCCCAGGCGGCGGTCTCGATCACCTGGATGGCGAGCACATCGCGCCGGGACGCGCCGAGGTGCAGCGCGGCGGCCAGTTCCAGCCGCCGGATCCGGACCGCGATCAGTCCGAGCAGCAGCCCGGCCAGCGCGCAGGCGGGCAGCGCGAAGCGGGTGGGCCGGGCGGTGAACTCGCCCAGCGCGTCGAACCGGGTGCCCCGGCTGGTGTTGAGCTGGCCGACGGCCACGGCGTCGGCCGCGGAGCTGTCCACCGCCAGCGCGGCGTGCAGCAGCTGCTCCCGGTCGCGGGACAGCGGCCAGATGTCGGCCCAGCACTCGTCGAAGGAGCCGGCCGCGGGCTGAGGGAGGAGGGCGGCGTACGCCAGCCGGCTGTCCCGCCCGTCGTCCGGGTACTCGTACAGCCCCGCGACGGTGAGCGTCCCGCTGCCGGTCGGCAGTTCCTGCCCCGCCTGAACGCCGAGGGTGCGGGCCAGCGGCGCGGGCAGCCAGGCCCCGGCGGGTGCGGCCGGGTCGCCCCCGAGGACGGCGATCAGCCCGGGCGTCACCGCGTAGGCGGGCACCGGGTTCGCGTTCATCGTGCGCAGCACCACCGCGTCGGCCTCGCGGAGTGCGCCGGCCGCCCGGATCCCGCCGATCGTGCCGAGTCGCTCGCAGGCGGCGGCGTCGGTCATGGCGGGGGCGACCATCACCCGGATCGAGGCGCCGGAGGCGACGAAGTCCGCGGCCCGGCTCTGCACGCCGATGATCGAGCGGGCGTCCATGATCGCGGCCCCGGCCGTGATCGCCGCCAGGAGCAGGGCGAACAGCAGCGCCCGGGACGTGCCGGTGGCCAGGTTCCGGCCGGCTTCGGACAGGATCGACCGGAATCTCATGAGGCCGGTGCCCCTGCCGTCAGGCCGGTACGCCCGTGCACGGCCAGGTCGACCACGCGCGTGCAGGCGTCCCGGGTGTGCGGGTCGTGCGTGGCGATGACCACGATGGTGCCGTCCTGCGCGACCGCGCCGAGTGTCCGGTTGACGGTCGCCGCGGTGGTGATGTCGAGCTGGGCGGTCGGCTCGTCGACGAGCAGCAGGTCCGGGGCGGCACAGACGGCCCGGGCCAGCATGAGCCGCTGTGCCTCCCCGCCGGACAGCTCCCGGAACGGCTGGCACGCGGCCCGGTCGAGCTGGAACGCGGCGAGCACCTCCCGAGCGCGTTCCCGGGCCTCGGGGCGGGTCCGGCCGGCGGCGAGCAGCGGCAGGCAGACGTGGTCGAGCGCGGTGCGGGCCGGTACGCCGTACGGGTTCTGGAACACCCAGCCGGTCCGGGACACCCCGATCCGCTCGATCCGCCCCTCCACCGGCGTGACCCAGCCGGCCAGCAGGGACAGCAGCGTCGACTTGCCCGACCCGGACGGCCCGCAGAGGCCGGTGATCTCGCCGGGTTCGAGGTTCAGGTCGAGTCCGCGGAACAGGAACGGCGCGCCGGGGAAGTGGTGCCCGAGTCCCTCACCCCGCAGGATCTTGGGCCCGGCGTGCGGGGCGCTCACTCGCAACCTCCGGTGGCGACGGACGGGCCGAGGTCGACGCGTTGCGGTGCCGGGCCCTCCACGGTGACGAGGGTCGCGCCGAGGCGGGAGCTGACCACCCGTACCGGATAGGTCTGCCCGCCGGACCGGACGCACCCGGTGTCGCCCGCCAGGCCGAAGATCGCACCCGGCGGCATCTTCAGGGTGTCCAGGGGCTCGCGCAGCGCCACGCTGCCGGTCACGTCGGCGTCCTTGCCGCTCGACTCCAGCAGCCGGTATTCGGCGCTCGCCGCCACCCGGCCCAGGAACGTCACGTCGGTGGCGGCGCCCTCGCGGCCCAGCGGCCCGGTCGCGCCCATCACGGTCAGCGTCCGCGGCCCGGCCACCAGGTTGCCGGGCAGCGCGTCGACGGTGACCGCGGTCAGCCGGGCGGGCACCTTGGCGAACTGCTGCCCGGCCGCGATCCGGGCGCCGAGGACCTGCTCGCAGGAGCCCGGCCGGACCGACGCGGCGGGCAGCCACAGCACCTCGGCGGCGGCCAGCTTCCCGTCCGGCGCGGCCTTGCCGGCCGCCTTCTGCAGCTTCCGGACCGCGGCGGAGGTACGCCGGTCGTAGCGCCCGTTGTCCGGCGCCGCATATCCGAGCCGCCGCAGCTCCCGCTGCACCGCCCGGACGTCGCCGCCCTTGTCGCCGCGGGTCAGGTCCCGGTAGGGCGGCACCCGGGTGGCCAGCGCGACCACCGGGACGCCGTCGATCCGGGCCACCCGCTGCCCGGAGGCCAGCGGCCGGCCGGGCCGGCAGGACACCTCGGTCACCCGTCCGGCGAGGCCGACAGTGAGCGGTGCGGCGGGCGCCCGGGTCAGCGAGATCTTGACGGTACGTTCGTCCGCCAGCCTCTCGTGCCCGACCGGAGCGTCCGACAGCTGTCCCGCGGAGCGCAGTTGTTCCGGGGCGGGGGCGGGGCGCAGCAGGAACCCGGTGGCACCGGCCGCGCCGAGCAGGGTCAGCCCGGCCAGGACCGCGGTGCCGGCGAACCGTGCGTCCGCCACCTCAGCTACCGCCCTTCGGGGCGTCCACCTGGATCGCCATGCCGCCGGCGGTGAGGCACTTCTGCGCCTCGGCGTTCATCGGGTCGAAGTCGCCACCGGGTTCCATGTCGCCGCGGACGAACGTCATCAGGTCCTCCGGGGTGTACCCGGCCGGCACCAGCCCCGCCTTGATCAGGCAGCGCACCGTCACCAGCTTGGGGTCGGAGAGCAGGTCCGGGTTGTCCACCTGGGTGCGCAGCAGCGCCTCCAGGCTCATCAGGCCGGCCTTGGCGGCACAGTCGCGCATGGTCTTGGCGTACGCGTCGATCCCGTCCCCGAGGTTCGACGGCGGTGTGATCGAGTAGATGCCGTTCGGCTGTTTCGTGTAGGTGCCCGCCAGCCCGGAGTCCTCGGCGCACCGCCGGTACCGGCTGAACGCCTCCTCGTAGTCGGCCGGGTCGATCCGCCCGGTCTCGACGGCCCGGTCCAGGGCAGCCTTCTCGAAGTCCGACGTGGCCCGCGCCCGGGCGTCCCGGAACTGGTCGACGAGCGGTTTCATCTGCTCGCCGGAGCCCTGTGGCGGCTTGGCCTCGGTGGTCGAGCTGACCCCGCAGCCGCCGGCCAGAGCCAGCGTGACGGCGGCGACGGCCATCCACATCCTCGTTCTTCTCATGCTGTCCCCGATTCCGGACACGGCGGAGCGCGGCGGGACGGTCGATACGACCCGCCGCGCTCGGCCTGTGGTGATTACTCGAAGTAGTTGCGAGCGGAGTAGCTCAGCGAGACACCGCTGTCCGCGCGAGCCCACGACGAGCCGCTGTACCAGCCGGAGAAGCGGCTGGTGCCACCGTGCTGGGCGTAGGAGTTGCTCCAGTACGAGCAGTCCTCGGTGTGGGCTTCGGCGTAGGCGTAGTTGATGTTCGCGGTCCGGGAGTCGGACGCGCAGGCGGCCTGTGCCGGACTCGCGATCGCGAGCCCCGCGACGGTGCCGCCGACCAGCAGGCCGGTCGCGGCCAGTCCGCCGGCGAGCTTCTGGCCAAGTGTCCTACCCGACATGTCGATGCTCCTGTCGTCTGCCGCCGGAGGGCGGCTGTCGATGGTTTTGCGGAAATGCGTGATCCGCATTTCCTGCTAGAAGCATCGAGCCTGGGGATAAGCGCTCTCATAAGCGGGGGATAAGCTGATTCACATTCGGTGTCCCCCGTCAGTTTCCGGGCCCGCGTGGATGATCCGGAACGCCGTCGTCGACGGACGGATCCTGATATTGCTCGCCCGGCCGGGCGGCCCGCCCGAGCGTGTAACGGACGGCTCCGCCGGTGTCCGCGGAAATGCGAATCACCATGGTGCAGGCGGTCGGTTCCCGCCGGCAGTCCACCGCCTCCGGGCCGGTCGGTACCAGCTCGGACGAGGCGGTGCCGTCACCGCCGCTGGTCCGCAGCAGCACGCCGATCCGGTCCGGCGGGGCCGGCACCAGATCGATGGCGACGTCCAGCCCGACCGCGTCGAACGCCTCCCGGTAGGCGGTCCGGTCGGCGAGCGGATCCTTGATCCGGGCGACGAAGAACTCGCCCTCCCGGTCCACGGCGATCGCCGAGTTCGCATACGACGTGGCCCCGCCCAGCGGTCCCGGGCCGAGCACCACCACCGCGGTGGTGACGGTCAGCGCGGCCGCGGCCAGCCCCAGCGTGCGGGCCGGACGGGCGGACCACCGCCACGACGGGCGGGCGACGGTCTCGTACGGCTCCGCCGTCACCGCCCTCAGCAGCGACGACGATCCCGGACCGCGGTGCAGTCCGGTCAGTTCCTGATCGCCGGCCCGCGCCAGGCGGGCCAGTCGGGTGTCCAGTTCCTCGGTCATCGCGGCCTCCCTGACATGGCCGATCGGTCGGGGGTGTCGCCGGACTCGGCGAGGTGCCGGGCCAGGCGTCTGCGGGCCCGGTGCAGCCGGATCCGGACCGCGTTGCGGGAGATGCCGAGCACGGCCGCTATCTGGCCGTGATCCAGTCCCTCCCAGGCGACCAGGGACAACAGCTCCCGTTCCTCGTCCGGCAGGTGGCGCAGGGCCGATCCGAGGCCGCCCAGATCGGCGCTGTCCTCGGCGCTCGGCACGTAGAACCCGGCCAGGTCGCCGGCCAGCGCATAGGACAGGTCCCGGCGGCGCGCGGCGCCCCGGCGGTGTTCCGCCAGCACGTTGCGGGCCACCCCGTACATCCAGAGGCGGGCCTGCTCGCCGGGCGGCACCACGTCCAGCCGCCGCCAGGTGACCGCGAAGGTCTCGGCGACGACGTCGGCGGCGTCCTCGGCACAGTCGCAGCGGCGCATCGCATACCCCAGCAGATGATGGAACGTGGCGGCGTACAGGGCCTCGAACCGGCTCGTCCGGTCCTCCTCCACGGCATGCCTCCTTCGCTGCGGCGAGCGGTGCCGACACCTCTACATGTCGCTGCGGGCCCGGGCATTTCAGGGAACCCGCGGAAATCCCGTCAGACTCAGCAGCGCCGCCGCCTCGGCGCCGCGTAACAGTTCCTGGTGGAAGCGGTTGAGCAGCGGCATGTCCAGTCCGGACTGCTCGACCAAGTGGTACCTGGCCTGCGGGAACGTCTCGGTGGACGCCTCCACCCGGCGGCCGATGGACGCCTGCGCGGCCATCAGCTGCAACCAGGGCAGCTCCCGGGACGGGTAGCGGATCGTCATCGAGTGCAGGATCGGCAGCGCCTCCTGCGGCCGGCCCAGGCGCAGATGGCACTGGGCGGCCAGTTCCTCGGCCCGGAACCGGGTCTCCTCCAGCCGGCGTGCGGCGATCTCCAGGTCGAGCACGTCGCGGACGCCGGTCATCGCCTCGGCGCCGCGCCACAGGGCCAGCGCCTCGGTGACGGCGGCCAGCGACTCGGGCAGCCGGCCCGCCTCGTGCAGCAGCCGGCTCTGCCGGGCCCGGACCCGGAACCGGTCCGCGTCGGTCTCCAGGCTCAGCCGGTACCCGCCGCGGATGCTGGTGACGGCCTCCCCCCGGCCGCCCGCCAGCCGGCGGATCATCCCGACGTGATTACGGACCATCTGAACCGCGCTGTCCGGGGCGTCGTCGTCCCACACGCGGTCCACGATGTATCGGGCGGTGAGCGGTACCTCGCGGTTTTCCGCGAGCAATGCGATGACCTTGCGTAATTGAACGGACAGTCTTGTTTCCGTCGCTTCGGATGAATCGATGGTCACCGGCCCCAGAATGAGCACCCGCGCCGGATGATCAGAATTTCCAGACATCCTTCCCCGCCCCCGTGCGATTATTGACGACCGTCGCTCAAGGTAATCGCAGGAAGGCGCGCGGGATAGGGTCCGAGCAGTCAGTACTCGGCGATTGAAGTGTGATTCGTGGCGGCAACAATCTTCATGGTCGGTGAAGGGGCCCGCGGCACGGTCCATCGGGCGGCACGCTGAACTGCCGGTTCACTGCGGCCCGGCGAAGCGGGGACGGGCCTCCGCCGGCCCGCGCCGGGTGGGCACCCGGGGCATGCCCGGTCGCCCGGCCGACCACAATGCGGGACGGCGGGGCGACCGGGCGGGGCTCACGCGGGCGGAACAGCGGGTTCGGAGACGTGGGCGGTGACTATGCGCCACCCCTGGGGCAGCCGGACCCACGTCTGTGACTGGCGGCCCAGCACCGCACTGCCGGGGTAGCCGAACAACGTCGTCACCACGGCGGTGCTCCGGCCGTACCCCCGGATCGTGGTGTCCTTGAGCCGCCGGCCCGGCGGCAGGCCGCCCTGCGTCTCCCGCCACCTGCGCTGCTCCTCGATGCCGGTCTGCTGGTCGGCGATGCCGAACCGGATCGCCTCGGCGGCGAAGAAGCCGATGATCGCGTCGACGTCGTCGGCGACGAGGGCCCGCTCGTAGGCCTCGAACGCCGCGGTGACCTCGGCGATCACCTCCGGAAGGTCGCGTTCCATTCAGGCCACCGGCGCCGGTTCCTCGAGGGACGCCTCGTCGGGCTCGGGCACCCGGGGCGCCGGCCGGGTCAGGGCGAAGAGCACGCAGACCACGGTGAGGAACAGGTAGCCGAGCGAGACCGGGCCGTCCGCGTTGAACTGCACCTTCTCGGCGTGGATCAGCCCGACGAAGGTGAGCACCGCGCCGGCTCCGGAGAAGACCGCGGCGTGCCAGAACCGCTTGTCGATGATGAACGCCACGATCGCGCCCAGCACCAGGCCGGCCAGGATCGCGCCCTCACCGAGCGTCTTCAGCCCGTCGTAGACCACGCCCGCCCCGGCCAGCGCCTCGGTGCCGACCTGCGCCGCGCTCGTCCCGGCCGCGGCCAGCGCGTTGTCCATCTGGCCGGTCGCCCAGGAGGCGATGTTCGGGATCAGCGCGGCCACCACCGCCGCGGCGTGCGCCCGCGGCGTCGCCTGGAACGCCTGCGCACCGATCAGCAGACCGATGTAGAGCAGGATCGGGACGATCGCCGCGGTCGGGAAGATCGCGCCGAGCAGACCGAACAACCCGAAGAAGCAGAGCAGCGCGATCACCACGCCGGTGGCCATCGAATATCCGGTACGGCCACCCGCCGCCTTCCAGCCCGGGTGCCCGACGTAGACCGCCGGCGGGAACGGCGACCCGAGACACGAACCGATCACCGCGCCCGCACCGTCGGCCAGGAGCACACTGCGCAGGTTGTACCGGTCGCCGGCGGTGGCGGCGCTCTCCACGTTGGTCATCGCCTCGGTGAAGTTGTAGACCCCCAGCGGGATCGCCGTGGCCAGCAGCGGCGCCATGTCCCGCAGGCCGTCGACCAGCAGCCCGAACTCGAGATGCGGGAAGGCGAACGCGATGTCCCGCGCGGCGCTCGTCACGTCCGGCACCGACATGGCACCGCCGAGCCAGCCGATCGCCGTGCCGACCAGCAGCGCGGCCAGGCCGATCGGGAAGTTGAACGGCAGCTTCACGTCGGTGAGCAGACCGATCAGCAGCAGGCCGAAGACCGGCAGCGCGATCCACGCGTAGTTCCACATGTTGCCGGCCGGGTTCATCGAGATGAACGTGATCGAGATGCCGGCCAGGGTGCCGAGCAGAGCGGCCCGCGGGGTGTATCTACGGATGTACGGCCCGACGAATGCGCCGATCAGCACGATCACGCCGATGATGAACGCCCACGCGATACCGGCCGTCCACGCCGCGATCGGGTCCTTCGTGGTGAGGTAGATCGGCAGCATGATCACGAAGATCACGATGAACATGTGCGGGACGCTCGGGCCGTACGGCAGGGCCGTCACGTCGGTCCGGTTCTCCCGCACCGCCAGCCGCCGCGCGAGGAAGGTGTAGTAGACGTTGCCGGCGACCAGCGCGACACCCAGCGCCGGAAGGATCACGCCGAAGACGTTCCCGGCCGGCATCTGGATCACGGCGAGACACAGGCCGGTCAGGGTGAGCACGTTGACCAGGACGTTGACACCGAAGCCGAAGAAGGCGTTGGTGTCACCCCGGACCCAGTAGGCGAGTTTCATCGGGCGATCTCCTTCAGCAGCGCGGGGGACTCGGCGACCCACCCGAAGATGCCGCCCTGCGCGGCGATCATCTCGAGGCCGGCCTGCTGGAACTCGGGGAAGTAGGAGCCGACACAGTCGGCCAGGACCAGGCACTCGAAGCCGCGGTCGTTCGCCTCACGGACCGTGGTGTGCACGCACACCTCGGTCGTGACCCCCGTGACGACCAGCTGCCTGGTGCCCAGCTTCTCCAGCGTTGCGGACAACTCGGTCGCGTAGAAAGCGCCTTTGCCCGGTTTGTCGATGACGACCTCGCCTGGTTCCGGGCGAAGCTCGTCGATGATGTCGTGGCCGTACTCACCGCGGATGAGGATGCGCCCGAAGGTGCCCTTCTGCCCGATCATCGGGCCCCGCCTGAGCTTCGCCGGCGGACAGTCGGACAGATCTGGCAGGTGACCTTCGCGGGTGTGGATGATCGGCAGTCCGGCGGTCCGCCAGGCGCTGATCAGGGCGGTCAGCGGCCCGATGGTGCGGCGGAGTTCGGCGACGTCGTTGCCGAGCGACTCACCGAAGCCGCCCGGCAGGAGGAAGTCCCGCTGCATGTCGATGACCAGCAGCGCGGTGGTGTCCGGATCGAAGGCGAAGGGACCGGGTCGGGCGTCGACAGTGGGCATTCAGACCTCCGTGGCCGCTATCACGTCGTCGGAAGTGGCGACGCAGCCGAAGACGCCGCCCTGCATGGTGACCATGTGCAGGGCGGCGGTGTGGTTGGCCGGATCGGTGGCCCCCGTGCAGTCGCTGAGGATCAGGCACTCGTAGCCACGGTCGTTCGCCTCGCGCATGGTCGTGTGCACGCAGACGTCCGTGGTGATGCCGGTCAGGATCAGATGCGTGATCCCATGGGTACGCAGCACGAGATCCAGATTGGTCGCGTAGAAGGCGCCCTTCCCCGGCTTGTCCACGACGACCTCACCGGGCGCCGGGGCGACCTCGGGCACGATCTCCCAGCCCGGCTCACCCTTGATCAGGATCCGCCCGCACGGCCCGGGCCCGCCGATCTCCGCCCCGATCCGCGCCGACCGCCACCGCTTGTTGGCCGGCAGGTCGGACAGGTCCGGATCGTGCCCCTCCCGGGTGTGGATGACGAGCATGCCCAGCTCACGGACGTGGGCTAGGAGTTTCGCGGTGGCCGGCAGCCCCGCCCGGGTCAGACCGATGTCGTAGCCCATCGCGTCGACGTAGCCGCCGGGCCCACAGAAGTCGGTCTGCCAGTCGATGCAGAGCAGTGCGGTCCGGTCCACCGGAACCGAGCCGTCGTAGGGCCAGACGTACGGGTTGGCCGGCACCGGGCCGATGCGTGCGGTCATGAGTCAGATCCCTTCGTGCGGTGATTCCGCCAGCCGCCGCTGGCGGTGATGTCCCGGGCGCCGCCCACCGCGTACGCCTCGCACAGGAACCCGGTCACCTCGGCGCCGTCCTCCAGCACGAGCCGGCCCAGCGACAGTGGCGCCGGGATGCCCGCGAGGAGTCCGCCCACCGTCGCGGCCGGCAGTCGCCACAACTCGATCTCCACGGCGGCCCCGCCCGCGCCGACCCGGACCAGACCCGGCGCGCCGGACGGCAGCTCGTACATCCGGTACAGCGGTGCGGTCCGGGTGGCGCCGAGCAGCGTTCCGCCGCGCTCCAGCAGCTCCCCGTTGCGCGGCTCGCCGCTCAGATGCAGCCCGACGACGGCGATCGTCATGCCCGCGCCGTCTGCCGCGGTCTCGTACAGCGACCGGGCCTGCGTCATCAGCATGTCGTCGCTGAACGCCGGTCCGAACAGTGTCAGCGAGGCCGGCCGTCCGTCGGCGGTGAACCCGTTCGGCACCGTCACCGCGGCCATGTCCAGCAGGTTCGCGAACTGGGTGTACCGCCCCAGGATCAGGTTCCGGCCGATCGGGTCCCCGGCGATCTCGGTGTGGGTGAACGTCGTGCCGATCGTCGGCAGGACCAGCACGTCGATCCGCTCCCACATCCGGTCCGCGGCCGCCCGCAACTCCTGGAGCCGATGCCGCCCCCGGAACGCGTCGGCCGCGGTGTATCCGAGCCCCGTCTCCAGCACCCGGCGCGTCACCGGCAGCACCGACTCCGGGTGGGTGGCCAGGAACTCACCGAGATCGGCCAGGCGCTCCGCCACCCACGGCCCGCGATAGAGCAGGTCACCGGCCTCCAGCAGCGGCCCGGCATCGACCGTGACGTCGCCGGCGAACCGTGCGTACGCCTTCTCCTGCCCGCTGTCCCCGAAGAAGTCGAGGCCTTCCGCGACCCCGATCCGAGGTCGCCGGATCTGCCGCGCCTCACCCGGCGCCCTCCTCGACCAGGGATCCTCCGGTACGAAGCCCCGCGCGGCCCGCATCACCCGGTCCGCCAGGGACGGCTCCCGCGCGAAGATCGAGACGCAGTCCAGGGACCGGCAGGCCGGCACCACTCCCAGGGTGCTGAGCAGCCCACGGGTCGGCTTGATCCCGATGATGCCGTTGAGCGCCGCCGGAACCCGCCCGGACCCGGCGGTGTCGGTGCCGAGCGAGAAGTGCACCGACCCGTTCGCGACCGCGACCGCCGACCCGGAGCTGGAGCCGCCGGAGATCAGCCCGCCACCGAAGACGCTCTCCGGCGCGCCGTAGGGCGACCGGGCGCCGGTCAGCCCGGTGGCGAACTGGTCCAGATTCGTCTTGCCGATCACGATCGCCCCGGCGTCGACGAGCCGCTGCACCACTGGCGCGTTGCGCTCGGGCCGGTAGGCGAAGTCCGCGCATCCCGCGGTCGTCGGAAGCCCCGCCACGTCGATGTTGTCCTTGACCGCGAACGTCATTCCGGCCAGCGGTAGCCCCGGATCCACGGCGTCGGCACGTTCGTGCAGATCAGCCGCCTCGAACCGGCTGATCCAGACGCCGTCCGGCACCGGTGCGGCGAGCACTTCATCGACGTTCGCGTGTGCGTCCACATCGTCGATTGTCGACAATTCTGTTTCGGCCAGAACCACGTTGTGTAACGGCCCGATTTCCCGGCGGCGCGGGTGGTGGGGAGACCGGTCAGTTCAGGTAGGTACGGGCGCCGTGCCCGTTCAGCGCCTCCAGCAGCGCGCCCGCGTCGCCGTGCTCCACCGCGGCGAACAGCCGCTCGTGTCGCAGCACGCCGTCCCGCGCTCGGGCGGTCTCCGCCTCGCGCCGCATGTTGACCGCCATGTAGAGCTGGATCCGCACGAGGATCGACTCATACAGCCCGGTGAGCTGCCGATTTCCGCTCAGCGCCACGACCTCGACATGGAACCGCCGGTGCGCGTTGGCCAGCTCCAGCCGGTCGTCGGTCTCGGTCGCGGTGCGGATCGACTCCAGGGCGGACCGCAGCCGGCTCAGGTCGCGTCCCGGGGGAGTGGTCGTCACCGCGTGCCGCTCCAGAACGTCGCGGACCTCATACAGCTCGCGCACGTCGTCGTCGGACAGGGTGGCGACCCGCGCGCCGCGCCGCGGGATGTGCTCGACCAGCCCCTGCTCGGCGAGCAGGCGCATGGCCTCGCGCAAGGGCGCCCGGCTGATCCCCAGCCGTCGGGTCAGCTGTTCCTCGACCAGGCGTTCACCCGGATCGCTCCGGCCGCTCAGAATGTCCCGCCGCAGGCGCTCGACGGCGAGCTCGACGAGACTGTACGTCTCCAACTCACCGTCGCTCACCCGCGCAAGTCTGCCAGCCCGCGCCGATGCGGCACGGGCTGGCCCCGGAGTGGGTCAGGCCTCGGCGAGGACCTTGCCGGTCTCCAGCAGCGACTTGAGGTCGCTGAGCACCCAGGCCCAGCCACCGCCACCGTCGGCGTCGGCCGCCGTGTTGCCGGCGATCATCGCGGCGGTGGCCGGCGCACCCGGCGTGTGGTGCGTGATGGTGACCCGGCAGACGCCGGGAGCGGAGTCCTCGATCTCGTAGGTGAGCGTGGTGAACGGCTCGGCGGCCGCCGTCGGGTCCATCAGCATCCGCCACGTCTGCACCAGGCGCCGCGGCGGCTCGGCCTCCAGCACCTCACCGTCGATGATCACCTCGGGCAGCGACCACCCGTTCGCCTCCGAGTAGGCCTTCATCTCGTCGGTGGCCGTCGAGTAGAACCGGCCGCCCTTCTTGAGCTCGTAGAACTGGGGCGCGGCATACGCGTACTTCGCGGTCCACTCCGGATCGGTGATGGCCGTCCAGATCTTTTCGGCCGGTGCCTTGATCCAGATACGGAAGACCTGGGTGTCGCTCATGACTCTTCCTCCAGCGCTTGCTTGAGATCGATCAGTGCGGTGACGTGGTGCTCGGTGAACTTGTCGATCCACCGGTCGTGGATCTGCCGGATCGGCACCGGGTTGAGGAAGTGCAACTTCTCCCGGCCGGAGCGGCGCACGACGACGAGACCCGCCTCCTCCAGCACCCGCAGATGCTTGGCGACGCCGAACCGGGTCATCTCCAGCTCACCCTCCAGCTCCGTGAGCGTGCGGCCGTCACGCGCGAAGAGCAGGTCGAGCAGGAACCGGCGGCTCGGGTCGGCCAGCGCCCTGAACACCAGAGCGTCGTCGAACACCCGATCGTCGTCCGTCATGACTCTAAGTTAGGTGACCATTTGGTCACCTGTCAAGCCGTGGGCTTCGGCGGAAACCGATCATCGCGCGGGCTACGCTCCGCCCGTGTGGCCTTTCACCAAGGGGCGGTCCGCCGCCGACGAGGACGTTCCGGAGTTCTGCCACTTCCTCGGCGACCCGGCTGCCGAGCGCCTGCGATTCGTGCTCCGCAAACGTGACTGGGACACGGCCCGGGAGATCCTGACCACCGCCGACCCGGAGCACCGCTCCTACTACGTACGGGTCGCGGCCGGCACCCTCGGCATCGAGAAGTGGATCAGCGGCCCCATCCGGGAGGAGCCCGGCTCGGTCCTGCCCCTGCTGATCAAGGCCGTCCACATGGTCAGCTGGTCGTGGGAGCTGCCCGGCGCCGCCACCGACGGCACCGCCACCGACGAGGACCGCGCGATCATGACCAGGCACCTGGCCCGCGCCGAAGAGCTGCTGGACGAGGTGCTGGAGCGGAGCCCCGGCGATGCCGACGCCTGGATGTACAAGCTGGAGGCGAGCCGGGCGCTGCATCTGCCGCTGGTGGAGCGATGGCGGCGCTTCGAGCGCCTGGTCGCGATCGACCCCACCCATTGGTACGGCCACGAGGAGATGCTCTGGTGCCTGCGCCCCGACTGGGGCGGCAACACCCCGGCGATGTTCGACTTCGCCCGGACCAGGGCCCTCGCGTGCCCCGGCACCCACGTGCCGGCCCTGGTCGCGCTGGCACACCGCGCCCACACGTGGAACCTGGCGAGGGCCAGAAAGCCGGGCGACCGTGACCGCACTCTCGACCTCACCTACTACGAGTCCGAGAAGGTGATGGACGAGATCTGGGACGCCGCCCAGCTCTCCGTCTGGCACGACGACTACCGGGAGACCCTGCTGACCCCGATCGTCTGGAACAACTTCGCCTTCGCGTTCACCTACGGCGACTTCCACAAGCCGGCGTGGAGTCTCTACGAGGTGATCGGCACCGACTGGATCACCGAGCACCCGTGGGACGACATCGACTTCTTCCTCAAGTCGCGCACCTACACCCAGGACAATCTGGACTGACCGGGCTCGGTACGCACCTCGCGCCACGGGCCGCGTGGTGTCTGGGGGTGGGCCGGCCAGGATCGCCGCCGGCCCGACGCGACACCCCTCTACTTGGCGGCCGACGGTGCCGGGCTGGCGCCCGCGTCGTCGTCGCCCACGCACTCCTCGTACGCCGCCTTGTAGGTCTTGTCCGCCGCGACCTCCCCCGTCACCACGCGGTAGGCCGTGCCTTCGCGCCCGAACCCGGCCGGCGCGCCGGTGGCGGCGTCCACGGGCCACAGCTTCGTCCCGTCGGCGCATTCCACCGCGCCGATGAACTGAACCGTGCCCGCCTTGTCGGTGCACCCCTTCTGCTCGTCGAACCCGGTGACCGGCTGGTCCGGAACGAACACGTCGCTACAGGCACGGACGGCGCCCGGCGACGCGAGCGTCGCTTCCGGCGCCGGCGGTGCGGCCTTGTCGGCCGGGGCGGAACTGGAGCAGCCCGCAAGCGCGGACAGCGCAATCGCACCCAAGACGTGACGTGCCCTCATCTATCCACTCCTTTTACACGGGGGGCAAATGGGGCGAACGGTAGTGGCCTCCGATCGGGCAGTGGCGGACATCCAGTCCGTATCGGGCACCTGCCCCGGCGTCCCGGGCACGGCGGCGGAGACCCTCAGGGAATGCCGCGGGGGAGCACTTCGGGTACGGGTCGTGTGATCTGTCTGCGCAGCGACTCACGAAGGTCGTCCAGCTCCCGGTTGAGCCGGTCGATCTCCTCGAGTGCGGCGGCCCGATCGCCGAACAGACTGTTGATCGCCTCGGCGTGCCGGGCCCTGGCGTCGCTGTCGATCGTGGAGGCCAGTAACTGCGCTTCGCTGATCAATTTGTCGGCTCTGGTGCGGGCGGCGCTGTGCAGTGCCTCCGCTTCCCGTTCCGCGTCGCGGACGTGCTGGTCGGCGAACCGCTGAGCGAGGTCGATGAAGTCGCCGGCGCCGTCGGGCGACGGCGGCAGCTCACCACCTTCCGATGACCGGAGGCGTTTCAGCTCCGACCGCACGTCCCGGGCGTGCTGCTCGGCTCGTGCCAGATCGTCTTCGAGCCGCTCCAGCCGGGCGGCGAGTTCATCCCTGGTGGGACCGCCCTGCAGTTCCTCTCGCAGCCCCCGGTTCTGCGACCGCAGGCGGATCATCTCCCGCTGCACCTTCTCCACGAAGGCGTCGACCTGGCCCTTGTCGTAGCTCCGCACACGCGGCGGGGGCGAGCTGAAGGCCACATTGCGGATCTCGGCGGGGCTCAATGACACTTCGGCTCCTCGCATTGTTCGAACCGGGTCCGGGCCGGGTGCGGGACGCCCCTCTGCTGCCACGGGGCGCCCCACAGGCCGTCATGATCGGCGGGCTGCCCGGCGTAGGAGATTCAGGTACCTCCCAGCGACTTCAGCCGTCCTGCCGGCGAAGGTCCGTTCCCCGCCGGGCGGCGGTGATGAGGTGTAGCGATACCTGCCGCGATATCGCGATCCGGCCCGGCGGCCGGCCGGGAGGAACCGCCTGGTGACGAAGAGCCCCGCCCCGACGGCCGTGACCAGGAGCACGATGAGCACCGGCGTGCTGATGAGCGGCGATGCCGCAACGCTGCGCTCCGCACCGGACAGGGCCCGCGCGGGAGCGGACGGCCCATTGGCGGCGACGGCCGGCGCCGGCACGGTGGGCAGTGCCCGGAAATCGACGATGCCGCTGCTCTCCAACAGCGTCATGTGGGTCATGACGAACTGATTCGCGCGTTGCGCGAGCTTACGAACCGTGTCGTTGCGGGTACCGGCCCGGATCGAGGCGATAGCAGGAAAGATCTTTCCATGCGCCGCCCGCAATCGGTCGATGTATATCTGATCGAAGGTCTTCCCCTGCGCCTGGCGCATTTCTTCGAGCCAGCCCTGCTGGTCTTGGTTGGGCTGATTCGGCAGCACGACACCGAGCTTCTCCGCCGCGTCGACCACCATGGTGTCGAGCGCGTCGTGCTGGGCCGCGATATCACGTCCGATGGACTGGATCCGCTGGCTCTGGGACTTCTGCTGCGCCATCTTCCCGGCAGGCGTCTCCCACAGTCCAGCGAGCCGGACCTTCGTCAGAAAGTCTCGGTCCGCCTCCGAAAGATCGCCCTCACCGCGATCGGACAACAATCCACTCGGAGGTTCCGGCACACCCGGCTCGGCGTGCGCACTCCCGGGGCTCAGCAGGACCAGCGCGACGGCGGTCAGTGCCCCGCCCATCAACTGCCGACACCATCGAGGCGTCCCATCAACGGCGAACAAAGTCACTCTCCTCAACAGCGAACAGTTGGCGTTCCAGCGGCTGGGAGTACGCGCCGGATCGAGTTGTGGATCAACTGATCTGACACCGGGCGACCGTTCCGAAAGGGGTGGGAGATGCGCCGCGATAATGGGAGCCCTCCCAGAAATCGATTGGTTAGTAAAGGTTATGAACGGTCGCCTCATGCCCTCAGTCCAACGCTCGGCGGGCACCAATTCTGCGAATCGCTCATCGACGGCGAAACGTCGCAACGATGACTGAACCGCAAGGGCACGACAAACGCGCCAGGCCGCCGCCGATTCGTGATGCATCGACGTTGACGACGTATTCGGCCATGTGCAGAATCAAGGGCCGTTGTTGTCGAGACGCCTGTTAGAGGTCGAAGTTGTTCGAGGACGCTCCCGTGACATCCGCCGACGACCTGCCGCCGGACACCGGCCTGCGCATCGGTCGATGGGTGCCCGATGTGGCGGACACGACGTCTCGTCACGGCGCCCGCCGGCACACCGAGCGCCGCGCGCCGGTGCGCCATGACCCGGCCGTTCACGCCCCGACCCCGGAGAGGGCGCCGGCGCCCGCCCGCCGATCCGGTCGCCTGTCGCGGCGACGGCGCCGGCTGCTCGCGATGGGGTTGACGGGTGTCGTATCGGCCGGATCGGTTGCGGCCCTGCTGCGGCCTACCGCGGAGCCGGCTGAGTTCTACGCCGACTCGGTAGCCGTCGGTGTCACGGATCCGGGCAGGCTCAACCCGGCCGCGGGGCCGGCCGGTTCCTCTTCTTCGGCCGGTTCCTCTTCTTCGGCCGGTTCCTCTTCTTCGGCCGGGTCCGCGCCTTCCGTCGGGTCCTCGCCTTCCGTCGGTTCGGGCCGGACCACACCTCCGTCCGGCTCGCCGTCCGCACCCGGTCGGACGCCCTCATCATCGGAGGCGAGTGCCAAGCCGACCACCGCTCCGGCCATGGTCACTGTTCTCTCGGCGCAACGAGAGAAGGATCTGCGCTCGATCGAGACCGACAAGAGGACCGAGATCGATTTCGTCAACCACAGGGACGAGTCGGTTGTCATCTACTGGCTGGACTACCAGGGGGCCAGGGAGCGTTACCTGGTCCTCGACAGCGGAGACGCCCGCCAGCAGCCGACTTTCGTAGGCCACCCATGGGTGATCACCACCATGGGCGGTCACAGCCTGGCAGTCGTTCTACCCGCAGACCGTCCGGCTCAGGCGACGATCACCTGATCAGAGCGCAACTCACTTCGGCTCGTCTCCCTGAACGGGTGATGCCTGGTCGGGAGCGGAGGCGAAAGGCACCGGCGGAGGAGCCGGCCTGGAGAAGCGGGCCGGCGGTGACGCCGGAACCGCACTCCATGCCGACTCAACTCTGCCGATCGCCGCTTTCAGCGTGGGCAGGTAGCCGTCGACCTGACCATCGCGGTTCGGGTGCAGCACAGTCCGGTTCTGGATGCCCTCGATGCCGACCAGCCAGGGCGATGTCGAGCACAGGCCGTGTCCCGCGAAACGCTCGGCCACGTCCACGAAGGTGACCCCGGTCGATGCCGCCGCGACGCTCAACACGCGGTTCAGCCCGGTCACGGCGCGGACACCGTTGTCACGCAGGGACTTCGGCAGCCCGGCGCACTCGGCGACGTCCTCGAAAGGCACCGGATAGCCGGTGATCGCGATCCTGGCCTTCGGGGCGGCCGCCTTGACCGACGTCAGCAGCTTCGCGAGGCGGCCGGGCAGCTCGGTCGTCAGGACCGCCTCGGTCTTCAGAAGCTTGGCGCCGCACGCCTCGGCCTGCCCGGGGTCGGCACAGACCGTCAGCACCGCCACGAGATCGAGGTCGTTCGCACCCGCGGTGATGGTGACGAGATTCGTCCTGTCGCTGAGGTCACCGAGTTGCTTCTCCACGACGTCGGACGTCGTGGCGCCGCTGCACGACTTCTGGAGCAGCTTCACCCTGTCCTCCGAGCCGCCGTCGTGGGCGGGAGTGAGCGGAACAGAGCGGTGATGAGACGTGTTTGACCTGGCCTCCGGCAGACGGGTCATCGGACGATCTCCCCATGACTGAGATCCTCGTTCTTGGTGCGGGCCTCAACGGGCTGACAACCGCGATGCTGTTGGCCGAGGACGGCCACCGCGTGACCGTCCTCGAGCGCGACGATGCTCCACCGCCGCCACGGACGGTGCTGCCGCACTGGGACCGCCCGGGTGTCAGCCAGTTTCAAGGTGCTCACTTCATGCAGCCACGCTGGCACGCCGAGATGCGTACCGTGCTGCCGGAAGTTCTGGACGAACTGGTCTCCGCCGGTGGGCGCCCGACGAACACCCTCGATCTCGTGTTCCCGGCCGCGCGGTGCGAGCGGCGTCCGGACGACGGCCGCTTCGACACCATTGCTGCCCGGCGGCCGGTACTGGAAAGCGCCGTGGCCGCGGTAGCGGCGCGCACGCCACAGGTCACCATCCGCCGCGGTGTCCGTGCCACCGGCCTGGTCGTTGTCGGACGGCGGGTCGTCGGTGTTCGCGCCGACTCCGGGGGCCGGACCTTCAAGGTGATGGCTGACCTGGTCGTGGACTGCACCGGCCGGCGGTCACCCTTGCCGTCCTGGCTGGCCGACGACGATCTGGGCAAGCCGGAGGAGGAACGAGCCGACGCCGGATTCGTGTACTACGGCCGGCATTTCCACGGGGCACTGCCCTCCTCGGAGGTGCCCCTGACCCACCGGCACAACTCGATCTCGATCCTCACCGTGCCGTGCGACAACGGCACCTGGGCGGTGGTGTTCGCCGTCAGCAGCCGGGACACCGCCCTGCGGGCGTTGCGTGATGTCGGCCCCTGGAATGCTCTGCTGGCCCGCTATCCGGCGGCCGCGCACTGGGCGGACGGAGATCCGATCACCGCCGTCGACGTGATGGGCGGGCTCAACGACCGCAGCCGGCGCTACGTCGTCGACGGCCGTCCGGTGGCGACCGGTGTCGTGGCGCTCGGTGATGCCGCGTACTTCACCAATCCGGCACTCGGGCGCGGTGCGTCGATGGGCATTCTGCACGCGCAGGTGCTGCGCGACGTGATCCGGGAAACCGGGTTCGACGACCCTGAGAAACTGGTTCTGCAGTTCGACGAGCGTGGCAGCGCGGTGGTCGATCCGTGGTACCGCAACACCACCTGGATGAACGAGCATCGGCTCGCCGAGATCGACGCCGACATCGCGGGCCGTCTTTACCAGCCGGCCGATCCGAGATGGGATCTGGCGCGGAGCCTTTACGCGGACGGGCTCCTGGACCCGGACAGCGCCCGCGTCTATCTCACCGCGGCCGCCATGCTCGAGGCGGGCCCCGGCGACGAGGCTGTCCTGCGCCGGGTCCTCTCGAAGGGGACTGGTGGCCCACGATATCCGCTCCCCGGGCCGGACCGTGCCGAGCTGCTCGCCGTCCTGGACCTCGCGGCCGGGCAGGCCGGGAACGAGATCTGAGCGGACCGGTCCAGAACCGGCGTGGTGTCTTCGCGGTGCCGGCACCCACCCTCACCGAACTGATCACTACCGGCACCGGCAAGGGTGGAGCCGGTGGGCTCAGCCGAAGACGACGCGCCACCTCTGGTGGTCGGTGCCGTTGCAGTGCAGGAAGTAGGCCTCGCCCCCGTGGTTGCCGTCGATGCAGGATCGTCCGGTGAGCTCCAGGAATCTGCCGCTCAGGGTGATGTCGTCCCAGCTGGGTCCCGCGGGGCGGAAGGCGGACCAGCACTCGCCCGTGGTCAGCTGGGGATTGCCGGCATCGTCGAGGTCGCCACTGAGGCATCTGCCGGTCGCCGCGTTCCGCAGACCGATCGGTGTGTCCATGTGCTGGTCGCTATTGGAGTCGAAGTACCACTTCTGGTGAGGATTTCCCTTCTCGCAGGGCAGTGTGTACACGTCGCCGCGGTCGTTGCTGTCGAGGCAGCGACCCGTCGCGTGGTTCTGCAACTGCCCCTCGAAGGTGCTCGCCTGAGCGGGCGACGGGTACAGCAGCCCTCCGGTGAAGGCCATGCCGAGTACGGCCGCGAGGATGCCGGCGCGGGACAACGGGCGGTGCATGATGGTCCTCTCTGATGGTGGAGCCGGAACGCGATGGACGTGCCGCCGGTTCGCCCGGCGAGATGCCCTCTGTCAGGTGGCGAGTGCCTCGGTGGGAGGCATCGTGGCGGCACGAGCGGCCGGATACCATCCCGCGACAGCTCCGACCACCACGGTGGCCGCCAAGCCGCCGGCCACTGTCCACAGCGGTAGAACCGGGGGCCAGCCGCGGTACCAGGCGTATCCGCCGGTCACCATGGCTCCGGTCAGCATTCCGCCGGTGCCGCCGAGTGCCGCCAGTAGCAGGGACTCGGCCAGGAACTGGGTCCGGATCTGCCCTCTGGTGGCTCCGAGTGCTCGGCGGAGCCCGATCTCACGTCGGCGTTCCAGCACGGAGATGACCATGGTGTTCGCGATGCCCACCCCGCCGACCAGCAAGGCCACCGCGGCGAGGCCCAGAAGGAGGCCGCTGAAGGCCTCATCGGTACGCCGGGCCGCGGCCAACGCGTCCGATGGCCTGGAGACGCGTACCTCGAGCGGAGCCTCCGGGTTGATGGTGGCGGCCAGCAACGCGCGTACCTTCTCGACGTCTCGTTTCTCGGAGCGGGTGTAGATGGTCGTCGGCGAGCCGTCGAAGTCGAGCAGCCGCTTGGCCGTCTCCCATCCGGTGAGGGCCGATGCGTCGAGTTCTGGGGCAAGCGGGACCGGATGCAGGATCCCCACCACGGTGAACCATCGGCCGGCCGACCAGACGCTCGGGCCGGGCCGGTCGATACCCAGCCGGTCGGCGGCAAGCGAGCCGAGCACCAGTACCGGACCGTCGGGTGCATTGTCGAGCCAGCGGCCACGTGCGAGCCGGGCGCCGACGGTACCGAGCAGGTCGGGCCGGGCAGCCTGAACCTGCAGGCTGCCCGACTCACCCACGGGGATGTGCTCGTTGCGGTAGACCTTCTCGTCGAGCCGGCCCGTTGCGGAGACCGATTGCACCGACGGAATGCGGGCCACCATGGACGATGCTTCGGGGCGCAGCTTCGCTTTCGTACCGTCGAGCTTGTCGCCTGGTTGGGTGATCAGCAGGTTGGTGCCCAGCGCGTCCAAGTCCCGGGTGACCGCCGCCTTGCTCGACGCGGAGATGGCCACTACCGCCACCATGGCGGCGACGCCGATCGCGATGCCGAGGGCCGACAGGGCGATGCGCAGTGGACGGCTGCGGAGGCCCGCGCCGCCCACGCGGACGGTGTCGGCGATCGAGAGCCGGCTCATCGCTCGGACAATCGGCCGTCGCGCAGTCGCACCCGTCGTGGCAGCCCGGAAGCGATCTCCTGGTCGTGGGTGATGATGATGATCGTCGTTCCGGCCGCATGGAGGTCGTGCAGAATGCCCATGACGGTCTGGCCGGCGGCCGAGTCGAGATTGCCGGTGGGTTCGTCGGCGAGTAATACCGGCGGGTCGCCGATCAGGGCCCTGGCCACCGCGACTCTCTGCTGCTCACCACCGGAGAGCTGGTGGGGCCGGTGGTGAGCGCGGTGTTCGAGCCCGACTCGAACCAGCGCCTGGACGGCCAGGCGACGTCGGTCCCGCCGTCGCACACCGCAATACAGCAGTCCGTCCGCCACGTTGTCGAGCGCGGACACGCCTGGTGCGAGGTGGAACTGTTGAAAGACGAAGCCGAGGGTGCGCGCTCGCAGGTGGGCCAGGCCGCGGTCGGAGAGCTGTGACAGGTCCTGGCCGTCGATCCGGACGCAGCCGTCGGACGGGCGATCGAGGGCACCGAGCAGGTGCAGCATCGTTGATTTCCCTGAGCCGGACGGGCCGATGATGCCCACCATCTCGCCGGCCGTCACCGACAGGGACACGTCGTGCAAGGCGTGGACGCCGCCGGTGTAGACCTTGTGCACGTGGGTCATGGAGATCACTGGGGCATCACCACCTGCAGACCGGCCGTGACGCCGTCACCACTGACCTCGACCTTCCCCCCGGCGAACATGCCGAGTTTCACCGGGAGATAGCGCGTCCCACCCGGGCCGTCGAGCTGCAGGCCGTAGCCACCTTCCGGCAGGGCGAGCAGCGCGGCGACGGGTACCGCCAGCACGTCCTTGCGTTCCTCACTCACGTAACCGACCTCCACCGGCGTGTCGCGTAGCCCGCCGGCCGTTTTGCGATCGTCGATGCGGATGGTGACGGGAATGGTGGGCTCGCCGCCGTCCGTACCGGGACTGATCTTGGCGCCGACGCTGGTCACGGTGCCCTTCGTGTCCTTACCGGTGGGCAGGGAGACCGTGACCTTCGTGCCGGTCCGGGCCCAGCCGGCCTTGCCGACCTCCGCTTTGACGGTCACCACCGACTGCGTGCCGGTCCAGGTGTAGATCGGGCCGGTGCCGGGATCCCCGACCCGGGCGCGCACCTCGCTGATCCGCACGTCGCCCTTGGCGATGACGACCCAGGAGGAGTCCACCCGGCCCGTCTCGGGGCGGCCGAGGTCGTGCTGCCAGCGCCGCACCGCGTCCGCGGTGGCGGAGGTGAACTCATCGTCGGCGGTGAAACCCGCATAGCCGAGGGCGGAGAGGTTTCTCTCCAGCTGTTTCACGTCCGGGCCGGTCAGGCCCGGGGCGAGTGCCCGGTAGACCGGCATCGCGCCATGCAGGAGGACAACGCGTTCGTTGTCGACTCGCAGCAGGGTTCCGCCCCGCTTGATGATGGTGTCGGCTCCGGCGAGCCAGGTGATGGTGCCGGGCGTCTTCCCGTCGAGGGGGTTCTCCGTGCCATAGCCGAGCCGGCCTTCGACGGTGACCACCTGAGCGATGCTTTCCCGTTTGATGACGGTGGTCGGGTGGGGCGTCGGTGGGGGTGGTTGATCATGGGGCCGGGGAGCCCACTGGTTGACCCCCAGCGCGACGCCGGCAGCGACGGTGACAGCCGCGCCACTCACTGTCACCCTGGTACGCCATGTCACTTCGCCGACCCGATGACCGGCGGTACCGCGGCGCCGTCGGGCAACTTGCACTTCTCCATGATCTTGCCCATGTTCTCATCGACGGTCAGGCCCTTGCCGGGCGAGTTCAGGCGTCCGGTCTCCGGGTCCGGGTCGGGGAAGTCCGGTGCACCGTTCTCCCGCATGCATTTCGCGAAGGCACGCAATTGCTCGGTGTACTCGGGATCGGGCTTGTCGGCCTTTCCGCCGTTCGGCATGTACTGCCGGCACTTCTCCAGGGCGGCCGCCATCTTCTTCGCCGACGCGCTGCCCTCCTCCCCGGGGCCTTGGGCGGGGAGGAGGACCGGCGAACCGGGCGCCGGATCAGGAATGTCGACCCCTTCATCGCGCATGCATTTGGCGAATGTGACGCCTTCGTCGGCCCCGCCTTGGGAAGAGCCGGCGTTCGGCGGCACGGTGGCCTCCTTGTCGGCGCAGGCTGCGACACTGCCGGCCGTCAAAGCAAGCATGAATGCCAAGCCAGAGAATCGGAGTGCAGGAGACATGGGTCGTCCTTTCTGGTCGATGCCGGAAACAGAACCAGAAAGACAGTTAAGTGAGAGTTAACGAAACTGCTAACGTTCTTTTAACAGGCTGGCCGGTCATAATGTCCGGGTGCGGATACTTGTGGTCGAGGACGAGGTTCAACTGGCGGACGCGATCGCTGAAGGCCTTCGATTGCAGTCGCTCGCCGTCGACGTCGTCTACGACGGCGAGGCCGCCCTGGAGCGGCTCGTCGTCAACCAGTACGACGTCTGCGTGCTCGACCGGGACATTCCTCGCGTGCATGGCGACAAGGTCTGCGAGCACATAGTCGCGACCCCGGGGGATGTACGCGTTCTGATGCTGACCGCGGCCGGCTCGGTCATCGATCGGGTGGGTGGGCTCTCCCTCGGTGCCGACGACTACCTCACCAAGCCGTTCGCCTTCGCCGAGCTGGTCGCGCGGGTGCGTGCCCTGGGGCGACGTTCCCGGCCCGCGGCGCCGCCGGTGCTCGAGCGTGCCGGAATCCAGCTGGACACCACCCGGTATGAAGTGGTTCGTGATGGTCGCCGGATCTCGCTGTCCCGCAAGGAGTTCGCCGTGCTCGAGGAGCTGCTGCGGGCCGAGGGGGCGCCGGTGACGACAGAACAGCTGCTGGAACGTGCCTGGGACGAGAACATCGACCCGTTCACCGGCGTGGTCCGGGTAACGGTGCTCAATCTACGCCGTAAACTGGGCGACCCGATGGTCATCGAAACCGTCACCGGGCTGGGATACCAGATCCGATGAACCGACGGCGCCGAACGGTACGGGCCAAATTGACAGCCCTGTACGGCCTACTCTTTCTCCTCATCGGCGCTGTCCTGCTGGGCATCACCGCCATTCTGCTCAACGAACGGCTGAACGACCAGGCGATCAACACCGGAATCGTTTATTCGGCACCCGCCACACAAGCCATCGCGCCCGATGACGGAACGGCTGTACGGGGAACGCCCGATCCTTTTCCGGACGCTGCTGAACGCCTTCAGTTCGCCGAGAAACTACAGGCCGACTTCCGGGAACGCACCATGGCCTCGCTGCTGCAGCAGGGCACGCTGGCCCTTTCGGCCGTCGGTGTCGTCGGAGTCTGGCTGGCCTGGGGCGTGGCCGGGCGCACCTTGCGGCCGCTTCAACAGATCACCACTACCGCCCAGCGAGTGGCGCACGGCAATCTGCACGAGCGGATCGGGCTCGACGGCCCCCACGATGAGCTGCGTGATCTGGCCGACACGTTCGACGACATGCTCAGCCGGCTGGACGCCGCGTTCCACTCGCAGAAGCGGTTCGTGGCGAACGCCTCCCACGAGCTGCGCACACCCCTGTCGATCAACCGGACACTCATCGAGGTCGCGCTCAGCCACCCCGACGTCCCCGATCAGACCGTACGTCTCGGGACTCAACTGCTCGACGTCAACAATCGCCACGAGCGGCTCATCGAAGGTCTGTTGCTGCTGGCCACCTCCGAGCATGAGATCGCCGACCCGACGATCGTGCGGCTCGACCAGGTGACGCAGCGGCTGATCACCGCCGGCCGCCCGGCGGCCGGGAGCGCCGGCGTCGAAATCCGGCCCGTCATCGAACCGGCACGGGTCATCGGTGATGCCGTACTGCTGGAACGGCTGATACAGAACCTGCTCACCAACGCCGTCAACTACAACATCGCTTGCGGTGTGGTCGGCATCCGATGCGAAGAGCTCGACGGCACCGTTGCGCTCACCATCTGGAACACCGGCCCGCTCATCGACGACCACGAGATCGACGGCTTGTACGAGCCCTTCCGCAGGCTCACCGACAGGATCGACTCCGTCCGGGGCAGCGGCCTGGGACTGTCCATCGTCAGATCCATCGCCGCCGCACACCACGCTCGCATCACCACCACCGCGCGCCGCGACGGTGGCCTGGAGACCACGGTGCGGTTCCCACCGGCCGATGCGACGGCCGGGCTGACGATGGGGTCCCGTACCCGGCGCCGTGGTGGTGTCGACGCGGAAGGCGAGCGGCCGACATGATCCCTTCGCGGGTCCCGCTCACGCGGCCGCCGAGCGCACGTCCTGAACCTCGAGGCCGGCCGATGCATAGGCGAGACCCCGATGCCCGCGAGTCGTCCAGACGCTGACCACCGTGACGACGGCGAGCGGGTACGCCAGCAACGAGACCATCGAGTCGGCCTGCGCCAGGATCGACCAGCCGCCGATTCCCAGCGTCCAGCGCAGCACCGCGCGGCCGGCTGTCGGCATCCGGGCCGGCCGCAGGCGTACCACTGCCTCCCCTGCCGTGCGACCGGTGACGCCTATGCACGCCAGCTGGCCGAACGCCGGGAGCAGGGCCACCAGATAGCTCGTGGTGCCGGATCCGCCGGCCCGCACGTCCCCGCCGGCCGCGACCGCGACGGTATCGACGACCGCGGACAGCACCCCACCGGCCAGAGCGACCAGGAGCACGTCGGACAGCATCCCCGCCAGCCGTCGCCCGGCGGTCACCGGCTGTCCCACCTCGCCAGGGTCGTCCCGCCGGCTCGACACCACGGCGACCAGCGGCGCGGCGAATGCTCCGCACAGCGCCCCGAACGTGTTGACGAGAAGGTCGTCCACGTCGAACTGGCGATAGGCGCAGGGATAGACGAACCAGCCCCCGGTCACCTGAGTGCACTCCACCAGCAGCGACACGAGGAAGCCGGCCACTGCGGCACCCGCCAGGCCTCCGGCGGCGCGACGATGGCGCCGAGCATGCCGCACGAACATACCGAGAGGGATGAACAGCACGACGTTGAGCAGCACCTGAGCGATCGCCCAGTTGTTCAGCAGGGATGCCGGTCCGTGGTATCCGCCGTGCCGCTCGATGTTGCTCAGGAACCCGAACAGCCTTGTCTGCGGCGCCTTCCCACCGCTCACGCACATGTCCGCGGGCTCCGCCGGCAGCGGCAGCATCGTGTAGGCCAGGAGCGCCAGCGCATACACCAGAACGCTGAAGGCCAGGATCGCTGATCCAGCCGACATCCTGCCGCGGCGCCGGTACCGGGCCGCCACCCATGGCACGAATCCCGCGACGGCCAGTACGACGCCCACGCCGAGCGCCAGTACGCCCGGTGCCATCGATGCCACAGTCACTCCGCTCTGCATGCGCTCCGCTCACCCGGCGGGCCAGGGGCAATCAGATCAACCGACGGCTTCTCGGGGAACGCATCTGAGCGCAGGTGAACGACAGTGAGCGGGAGGAGTCCCGGTCAGGACCGCAACTGTTGTCGCTGCCACAGGTGGTCGGAGAGCCGTTGGACGCCGCGTGCGAGATGGCGGCGGTAGGTGCCGAGAGGAAGTCCGAGCCGGTGCGCGGCAGCCTCCTGGGTGCGAGGCTGCTCGAGGTACGTCACGGCCAGAGACCTGTGTTGCCTGGCGTGCCGCGGTTCGTCCAGCATCTCCGCGACCGCGCTGGTCAACATCTGCCGTAGCGCCTCGATCCGGTCGGCGCCCGCTGCGTCCGGGGCACCGCAGAGCTGCAGCAACGGGCTGGCGCTGAGGGCGATCGGGTCATGCAGATGCCGCAGCGCCTCCCTGACCGCCTGGTCGAACGCATCCCTGTCGAGGCTGGAGCTGTTCACCGCTGTGGCGGTGCCGGCCGGGTCCGCCTCGTGCAATGCCAGGGCCTGTTGAAGCCAGACATCCAGCCCTTGCCGGCGCCAGTCGTGCCCGTACAGCGTGAAGGGCCGCCCGGGCGGCAGCGTCACCTCGGCGAACGGGAGGTGGCCGTCCATCCTCATCAACGGCGTCCACACCCGGGCGTCCGCCGTCGCCACGAAGGAGCAGGCCACCGCCTGCTCACGCAGCCAGGAACGGATCACGCGCTGCTGCATCGCCAGATCGGCGCCGGGGACAGAGCCGTTCATGCTCCTTGCCCGGCCGGACGGCCCGCGGGAGACGGCGAAGCGCAGAATCATGATCTGCTGTCCGTGTGCCACCGGGCCGGATCTCTCACTCCACTTCCAGCAGGCGGCGGTGACCGGATCGGCGGTGGCGTGCTGTCCGGCATCGGTGAGCCGCAGCCAGAGAAGAAAACCCACAGGCGCGTCGTCGTGGGTGCTGCGGTAGATCCAGAAATCGGCAGGCCGATGCGTCAGCCAGTGGCGGGCGACCCGGGCCTCCGCCGGGCTCTCGGCTTCCTCCAGGTGCTGCACCACGAAGGCGTGGTCCTCCGGTTGCAGCGGGCTCTCGTACACGTCGCCGTCTTGCCGGGTCGTCGGGAAATACCGCTTCGCGGGACCGTGCCACTTCAGATGACACAGCGCCCGGGTGGCGCTGAGCACGTTGTGCGGATCGGCGTTCCGGGCCCGGTCGATCAGATGACGGACGCCGGCGTTGTGCATCTGCTCGTATCCCTGCGGGTCACGCCAGCGCAGGTCCCGGTCCAGCACCTCGCTGACCAGTTCGTGGACGGTCAGTCCGTTCCTGCCCGGCTCCGCGAACGGGAGGTCCCGCAACCAGGCGAAGAGCGCCGCGGCGTGTTGCCTGCCGACCACCGCCCCCAGCAGATCCTCCGTCGTGGTGTAGTTGTGCGCTGCGGTCTCCAGCGCCAGGCGGTGCCGGTCCGACGGAAGATCCCCCACCAGATGGTTGAGCAGTGCGGTCAGCACGTCCGGTCCGGGAGTCCACGGGGTACGTCCGGGCGGTCCCGCTGCCGCAAGGACGCCCGCCAGACTCAGCGCAAGAGGGTGGCCCCCGGTGAAGGCGAGAATCTCACGGCTCGTGGAGTCGTCGGCCCCGCGACGCGACAACAGATCCAGCGCGGCCTGCTCGTCCAACGGTTCCAGGCTCATGACGGCCAGCGACCCGGTCCATGCCACGTCGGTCGTCCAGTCGCGGCTGGGCGGACAACGACCAGCGAGCACGATGACCGTCCGTTCCGGCAGCGTGGGCAGGAAGTGGTCGCGCAGCCAGTGTTCCAGGCCCTGACAGTGCTCGAACGCATCGATCAGCAGCACGGCGTGGTCATCGTCGAAGGCTTCCTTGGTCTGCGTCCGGAAGCCGTCCGGTGAGGGATCGATGTACCGCCCGTCGACGAGTACGACGGTTCGCCCCGCGGCCTCGGCCTCATCGGCGAATCGCCGTACCAGCGTTGATTTGCCGATCCCGCCCATGCCGTGCACGAAAAGCGTCGAAGGGGCACCCCGCTCCTGCCGTAAGGCAGCCCTGAAGACCGCCGATTCGCGGTCCCGGCCGACGAACGCCGATCGGCGTCGTTCCGCCAGGCGTGCCGCCATGCTCCGCACGGTGCCGCTCACGTCACTGCCCCTCTTCCTGCCACATCCCCGCGGACGAGTATCGGCGGCACCGGTTAAATCATCGTCAAAGGCTGATCCCGTACTGCCAGAGCCGGTCGCAGAGCCGTTGGATCCCCCGGGAGAGGTGACGCCGGTATGTTCCCAGCGGCTGTCCCAGCCGGAGCGCCGCGGCTTGCTGGGTACGGGTCTACTCGAGATAGGTCACCGCAAGGGCGCGGTACTGCTGCGCATGCCGGGGCTCATCGAAGATCTCCCGTACCGCGGTGAACACCGCGTTGCGCAGAGCCACCGCCGACGCCGTGCCCTCACCAGCGCGCATGCGGCCGCTGGTCAGCAGCGGGCTGGCACCGAGGGCGACAGGATCATGCAGGTGACGCAGCGCCTCCCGGACCGCACGGTCGAAGGCGTCACGGCCGATCGCCGGCGCCGCCGCTGTCACATCCGCATCGGCAGGATCCATGGGCTGTGCGGCCAGGGCTCGCTGAGCCCATGCCTCGACCGGCTCCGCCCGCCAATCGTGACCGAAGACGGTGACGGGCCGTCCCGGCGGCTGGGCGACCTCCGTGATGCGCCGGTGCCCGTCCACCTCCATCAGCGGACTCCAGATCCGGGGATCCGGGGTGACCACGAACGAGGCGGCTACCTGCGCTTCGCGGATCCACGAGCGGACGACGCGCAACTGCGCCGTCAGGTCGACGTTCGGGACACCGCCGTTGATGCTTGCTGCCGTACCCCGCTCGTCGACGGCGACGGCGAAACGCAAGATCATGATCCGCTGGCCGGCCCGCAACGGCCCGACCCGCGTGATCCACTGCCAGCACATCTCGGCGACCGGGTCGGGCGCACACTCCCGCTGCCCGGTCAGCCGCAGGCAGAGCATGAATCCGACAGCAGCGTCCGTTCGCGCGTCCCGGTAGACCCGGAAGTCGTCCGGCCGATGCCGTAGCCAATGGCCGGCGACACGTGCTGACGTGGCGCCTTCCGCCCGCGCCATCAGGTCCAGGACGACCGGATGGTCCTGCGGCCGCAGCGGACTCTCGTACACCTCGCCTTCGTGCCGGATGGTTTCGAAGTATCGCCTCATCGGACCATGACGCTTCAGGTGGAACAGCGCCCGCGTCGCAGCCGTCGCGTCCGCGGGACTCGCCGTGCGAGCCCGGTCCAGGAGATGAGTGACGACCGCGCGGTGCATCTGCTCGTAGCCTTGCGGGTTTCGCCAACGTAGGTCACGGTCCAGCGCGTCGGCCACCAGTTCATGCAGGGTCAGCCCGTGACTGCTCCACTCGGCGAAGGACAACTCCCGCAACCAGGCGAACATCGCGGCGGCGTGCTCCTCGCCCAGTACCGCGCCCAACAGTCGTTCCGTCGTGGCGAAGACATGCGCAGCCGTCTCCAGCGCCGTTCGATGCCGGGCGGAGGGCAGCTCACCGATCAGCCGCGTCACCAGCCCGGCCAGCACGTCCGGGCCCGGTGTCCACGGCGCGGTCGCCGGCTCCGGACCGGCCGCAACGGAACTGGACAGGCTCAACGCCAAGGGAAGCCCACCGGCGAACGCCACGATCCTCATGCTGGTCGCTTCATCGACGCCGCGCCGCCGTAACATCTCGACGGCCGTCTCCTCGTCCAGCAACGACAGCGGGACAGTCGCCAAGGCGCCGTCCCAGCCGGGATCACCGAGCCAGTCCGCGCCCGGCGGCCGGCGCCCCGCCACCACGACGACGGTTTCCTCGGGCAGGGACGGCAGGAACTGGTCGCGTAGCCAACCCTCGAGTCCTTGGCAGTGTTCGAACCCGTCGACCAGCAGTACCGCGTTCGGCCTGCATGCCGGTGCCGCCGCGGCGCGAAAGGCGGCCGGTGACGGCTCGATGGACCGCCCGTCGATCCGCACGACGCAGCGGTGTGCCCGCTCCGCCTCGGCCGCGAACCGATGCAACAAGGTTGTCTTGCCCACTCCACCCATGCCATGAACGAAGAGCACAACGGGAGCGTCCGGCTCGCCTTCGACCGCGGCGCGGAACTTCTCCAGCTCCGGAGCGCGCCCGACGAAAGCCGTCTCGCGAGCCCTCGACAGCCGTGTCGTCATGTCCGGTGATGGGTTGAGCACCGGCCCGAGGCTAACACTCGATCATGACGGCCCCTGCCGACCGAACGACTCACGGCCGGCCACCACCGGGGAAGCGGGCAGCCGGAAAAGTCATGGCGGAAAGTTTCGGCCGATGCAACGTCGTGCCACACGAATCCGTCTTCGGAGCGTGAGACACGACGGAGGCTCGGCCACATCCGAGCGAGAGAGCAGCTTTCACGAGCTCGTGGCCCGCCGGCGGCCCGGCATGTTGCGTACGGCGGTGCTGCTGGCCGCCGGGGACCCGCACCTGGCCGAGGACCTGGTACAGACGACGCTCACCCGCTTGTACGTCAGATGGTCGGCATTCCAGCGCGCCGACAATCCCGATGCCTACATCCGCCGGTCACTGGTCAACGCGTTGATCGACGAGCGTCGCCGGGTCTGGCGCCGCCGTGAGCAGTCGGTCGCGGAACTACCCGACCAGGCCGCGGTCGCCGGCCTCGTCAACCCGGTCGGCCAGGCGGTCCGGCAGGCTCTTCGTGATCTCCCGCCCCGGATGCGTGCCGCGGTCGTCTTCCGCTATTTCTACGACCTCGACGTCGCGCAGACCGCGGATGCCCTCAAGTGTTCCGAAGGCACGGTCAAGAGTCAGACCGCCCGAGGACTCGAACGGCTGCGTGCCGTTCTGGAGCAGCACCAGCCCACCGTTTCGTACGTTCCCGAAGGAGTGAAGTCATGATGGACCTGCGTCATCATCTCGAGGACATCGCCGGACCGGTCACACCGGTCGAAGCCGGTCAGATCGACGAAGACGTCCTGCGTGGCCGCCGTGCGGTCCGCCAGCGCCGCTTCCTGCAGACGACCACGGGTTCGCTGTTCGCGGTCGCCGCCCTCGTGGTCGCGTTCACGGTCCCGTCCGGCGGTGTCGGCGCCGGCCCGCACGGACCCACAGCCGCCGCCCCACCCGCCGCCGTCGTTCCGGTGAACCTGGTGGCCTACCAGGGCACCCAGCCGAAAGGCTTCACCATCGACAAGGTGCCGGCGGGCTGGTTCGTCCAGTCCGGCGACAACTACCAGCTGACGCTGGCTCCGGAAACGGCGAAGAACGCCGGCCCCGACGTCACGGCGTCCGCGGCGCCACTGGGCACCGCCCCGGGCAGGATCAGCATCTACCTGGAGTCGAAGGACCAGAGCGGCCCGCCCCGGAAGGGCACCGAGGTCACTGTCGGTGACCGCACCGGCATCCTGGTCAAGAGCCTTCCCGCCATGATCCCCGGCCGGCCCGCCGCGGACCCCGCCGGAGACACCGGATGGGCACTCTGGGTCGAGCAGCCGTCCGGCATCTGGCTGATCACCCAGTTCGACGAAGAGCTGGGCATGAGCCAGAACCAGATGATCGAACTCGCCGCCGGCGTTCACGTCCACGAAACCGCGGTCCAGGGCGTCGGATAGCACCGAAGCGGCCCGGCCCTTCCCCGAGGGCCGGGCCGCCACCCGTCAGGAGCCGCCCCGGCACACCTCGGCCGGCTGTACCCATCCGCGTCGGGCGTCAGCACGCCCACCGTCTTCCGGACGGACGCGGGTGGGTCATTTTTACGCCTGACGATCGTCGTGGCCGGATGCCGCAATTCCACAGTGTCCTCTCAACCTTTCCGGCGACTCAGGCAGTCGGTTGGGTATGACGTACTCACATTTATCTCTGTTTGTGGTGATCGACCGGTGAGCTGGCGTCGAGCAGCCGCGAGCAGCCTCGCCGTGGTCGTCCTCTCCGGGTTCGCCGCCACGCCGGTGACCGCCGGGCCGGCGCCTGACCACACCGGGGCGGCTGCACCCGCGGATCGGCCGCATACCGTGACCCTGGTCAGCGGGGACCGGGTGACCATCCCTCGCGCCGACGCCACCACCGCGACGATCGAGCCGGCGGCCGGTCGGGAACGCATGTCGTTCACCACCTCGGTGGTACGCGGTCACCTGCACGTGGTGCCCGGTGATGCCGCTCCCATGCTGCGGGCTCAGCAGCTCGACCGGCGCCTGTTCGACGTGACCGAACTCGTGGCGCTGGGTTACGACGACGCGCAGCGCCCGACCGTACCGATGATCGTCCGTTATCGCTCGGCCGGGACCGCCGCGCAGACCAAGCGCGCGCTCGCCGCGGCCGGTGGCCGGACAGGCCGGGATCTCCCCGCGGTACGGGGTGTGGCGGTCAGCGCCCGCAAGGACCGCGCGACGACCCTGTGGGAAGCCTTGACGGGTGAGCAGCGCCCTGACGTGCAGCACGTCTGGCTCGACGGAAGAACCCGGCCGACGCTCGACGTCAGCGTGCCGCAGATCGGAGCGCCCGGCGTCTGGCAGGCGGGATACACCGGTAAGGGAATGGCTGTCGCGGTGCTCGACAGCGGCGTCGACGAGACCCACCCCGACCTGGCGGGCAAGGTCACCTCCAGGAACTTCACGACGGAGGCCACCGCTGCGGACGTCCACGGCCACGGCACACATGTCGCCTCCACCATCGCCGGGACCGGCGCCGCGTCGGGAGGCAAATACAAGGGAGTCGCCCCGGAAGCGACCATCCTCAACGGCAAGGTCTGCGAACCCCGCGGTTGTACGGACTCCGCTGTTCTGGCAGGCATGCAGTGGGCGGCCGTCGACCGTGGGGCCCGCATCATCAACCTGAGTCTGGGCGGCACCGACTACGCCGGGGTCAGTCCGCTCGAGGAAGCGGTCAACACCCTGTCGGAACAGACCGGCGCCCTGTTCGTGATCGCCGCCGGTAACAACGGCGCCGACGAGACCATCGACAGCCCGGGCAGCGCGGACGCCGCACTCACGGTGGGCGCGGTCGACGAGTCCGACCGTACGGCCGAATTCTCCAGTCGGGGCCCGCGCTCCTTCGATGCAGCGATCAAACCGGACATCGCCGCGCCGGGAGTCGACATCGTCGCTGCCCGTTCGTCCGGATCCACCATAGGGCAGCCGGCGGCAGACTTTCCCGGCACCTATCAGAGCCTGCAGGGCACCTCGATGGCGACGCCGCACGTCGCCGGTGCCGCCGCGCTCCTCGCGCAGCAGCACCCCGACTGGGACGGCGCACGTTTGAAATCGGTGCTGATGGCCTCGGCGAAGCCGGACCCGGCCGCCCATCCGTTCGAGCAGGGCGCCGGCCGTGTGGACCTCAGCCGCGCCGGGTCGCAGGCCGTCACCAGCGAGCCGGCGTCGGTCTCCTTCGGCCTGCAGCACTGGCCCCACGACAGGGACACCGCGCTGACCAGAACGGTGACCTACCACAACACCGGCGTCGCTGACGTGCAGCTCCACCTGGCGCTGACCGGTGACACGACGACGGTGTTCCGGCTGAGCGAAACCACGCTGACCGTCCGCGCCGGTGACTCGGCGAGCGTCACCCTGACAGCTGACACCACGGGACCGGTATCGCCGGGCGGTTACGCCGGTCGCATCATCGCCACCGCCGGTGACATGCGCGTTTCCACGCCGATCGCCATCGAGAAGGAGGACGAGCGCTACGCGCTCACCCTGCGCAACATCGGTCTCGACGGCAACCTCGCCGCGAACACCTACACGGAGGTCTTCGCTCCCGGCGGCGACTTCCAGGCCGCGCCGTGGCACCCGAGCGGCGAGGTCACCATCCGGGTGCCCAGGGGCCGTTACGCTGTTCAATCCACCATCGATACGTCGGCTGCCGCCGATGGGACGCAGACAGCGGCCGTGTTCCAGCCGGTCATCGAGGTCGCGGCGGACACCACCGTGACCCTCGACGCCCGCAAGGCTGCCCGCGTCAGCCAGGCGGTGCCCGACTCCACGGTGATCACCACCCGCGCCAATGCCTCGGTGTCCATGAACATCGACGGGAACGACGTCGCCTTCGGCGTGAGCGCCGGCGGTTTCCCCGACATGCGGCTCGGGCTGGCCGAACCGGCCGCCCCGGGGCTGCCGGCGATGAGCGGGGTCGTGTTCAGCGGCTGGGCCAGGAAGGGGTCCGGGCCTGGCGGGGTGAACAGCCCCTACGCCTACTACGCGGCCGAGTTCGTGCCCGGTTCCACCCTGGTGGCCGGCGGCTATCAGCGCGTCTTCAACGCCCGTGAGCTGGCCTCAGAAGTGCAGACCATCCACGGTCATGCCAAGAGCCTCAGCGCCCGGCAGACCGCCATCGCGATCGACGACACCGGCTCGGTGATCGGCACGCTGCGGATGGCCGCCAACGCGCCGGCCACCCGGGTGAATTTCTACACCACCGGCCCCGCGGTGCGCTGGGCGCTGCAGACACAGGTGGGAACCGCCGACGAACAGGGTTTCCTCGACGGGCCTTACTGGAGCAGTTCGGCGCAGACCCACCGGGCGAACAGCACCGGCCGCCGGGAGTGGGGTGCCGCGCCCTACGGGGTCGCCTTCTCCCCGGACAACCTCTGGATCTCCCGCCGCGCAGACACCATCGTCGCGGTCGTCCCCCAGGTCGGTGACGCGGCCGGCCACGTGGGATTCGACAACTCCCAGGCCATGTTCTCCAGGCTCTACCGGGACGGCGAGCTGATCGGCGACTACGAGGGCAACACGACCGGAGCGTCCGATCTGCCGGACGCAGAGTCGACCTACCGGGTCGAACAGACGATGGCAGGACCGGGGTACGCCGGCCTGGCCACCGAGAAGACGGTCGTGTTCACCTTCCGCTCAGCTCGTCCGGCCACCGACCGACAGGTGGCGCTGCCGGCACTCGCGGTGCGCTACCAGCCGTCCCTCGACGCCTCCGGCAGCGTGCGCGGCAAGCGCGGAGATCTACCGCTGTGGGTCCAGGACCAGACCGGGAAGAAGGTCTCGGCCCGTACGCTCGGTGCGGAGCTGTCGTTCGACGACGGCAAGACGTGGCGCGCTGTCCCCGTCGCGCCGAACGGTACGGCCTCGGTCACGTACCCGAACGGCAAGGGCTTCGTCTCGGTACGCCTGAACGCGGCCGACGGCAACGGAACGGCTGTCACCCAGACGGTCATCCGGGCTTATCGCTTCTCCTGAGCAAGCGGAACAGACGCGAGGGTGAAGGCTTCGCCGTGAGAACGTCCGGCGAAGCCTTCGCCCTCGCCGAACGTCCGGCCACGGACGCCGCTGACACCGCCGGGTGACCGCCGGCCGCGTCTGCGTAGGGCGGCCAGCCAGCGTAGTGGCGGCAGGATCGTCAGGTCGGGACAGGTCCCCGCGACGGAGCCGGCACCCGGCGGCCCGCAACCGTGCCACCGCCACCCACTTCCCGGGCCGCCTGCTTCAGCGGCGCGAAATGGGTGACGTCGTTGTAGCCGATGTAGATGACAGCCACGTCCGGGGCATGCCGGAGAGCCGCGTCCACCTGGTGCACGAGGTCCGAGGACATCGCGCTGGCGAACGCCGGCCGGTGCAGGAGCACCCGGCGCCCGGCCTGCCGGGACAGGGAGCCAGCGACCAGATTCCCCGCGGTTTCATGTGGCCTCGCGGCCCCGTACCCGGCCGCGAACGAGTCACCGAGGATCGCCAGCGTCAGAGGCCGGGCCGGCGCGGCCCCAGCCCGCCCAGCAGCGATCCGAGAATCCCGATCATCCCGGCAGACTTCGAACCTGCAGATCGGGGAGGCTGTCCGACTCCGACTCGAGAGGCCGTTCGATGATGGCGGGGGCCACCATCATCGGGCGGCGGAACGCCAGAGGGAGGCCACGGCGGCGACGATCATGGTCACGACGGCTGCGATGCCGAAGCGTACGTAGAAGTTCTCCAGAGGGCCATCAGTGAACTGCGGAGTCCGGGCCAGCACGCTCAGCACGAGATGAACCAGGAACGGCACCAGAAGGTAAAGAGTCCATTGACGACGTGTAGCGGACGATTCCTGCATGGAAACACTGTCGCAGCGGCTGCGCCACAGCGGATCCGGCTACAAGCGGAGGCAGTTCTATGCCATCCGATATAGCCATCCGTGTCGGCTGGTCCGGGCACCTCAGCGGAATCTCCCACCCGGAGCGACACGCTCATCCGCGCAGGTCGGATCGAACGCCTCAGGGCGGATGCCGCGATTGGCGCGAGCTCGGACCTCGGTGAACTCCGGGATCTGGAGTAAGCCCGGCAGCAGGGTCAGGTGGAACTCGGTGATCGAGCGCGCGCCGACCTCAAGTCGGCGTACAGAGCCTGCCGCGGTCCCATCTCGTCGTGGAACTTCTCCCACCAGCCATCGTCGGCTGGCAGATCACCGGCATGAGCTACCGCAAGGCACGGAAGGCAGAGAAAGAAGGACTGAAGATTTCAGTACAGAGTCCGGCTCAGGACGAGCGGAGGCGAGGATCTGTCAGTTGATCTCGATTCGGAAACGATTGCGGTCCTTCGCGCGTGGCGAAGGACACAGGTAAAGGGGCGGCTGGCTCGCGGGCGGCATATCGGAATGCCGAAAATCGTGTTTTCACCAAGGTCGACGGATCGCCCCTCGATCCGACCCAGGTCTACCGGGTCTTCAGGCGCCTGATCAAACTGCACGACATGCCGGACGTCCCCCTGCACAATCTGCGGCACGAGTCGGCATCGCTCCTCATCGAGGCCGGCGTTGACATCGCCGTGGTGTCCAAGAGGCTCCGCCACTCCAAGATCGGACTGACGAGCGACACCTACGGTCATCTGGTGGAGTCCGTCGGCAAACCGCCGCCGAAGCGGCGGCGGCCGTGGTTCCCCGGCCGGCAGGGTAGCGCGGGGCAAGATCCCTAGCAATCCGGTCTGACAATCGAAGATCCCCGATGCTTTGCTAGATCAAAAACGCTGTCACCAGCTTGAACACTTGGAGCGGGCGACGCGAATCGAACTCGCGTAATCAGTTTGGAAGATCGCTACCGCATGTCATGATCCGCCCGGATTGCCTGCTCAGAGGCCGTGCCCGACTACCCGATCATGACCGCTGGAGACCGTCCGCGGCACGCCGAGATGGCACGGGCCTGGCACGGCTGGGCGTACGTGGACCACCCTCCTGGACCCCTGCCTAGGGCGACCACCTGAGTCGAGGGCAAGCCGCGAAGCGGCGCGGCAGCAATCTCCGGAAGCGCAACGGCGGGTGACCGCCGCAGCGATCGGCAGGGTCAGTCCACCGGCTTGGGTTCGTCGCCGACGGCCTCGACGATGTCGCCGGCCGCGCGGATGGCATCCAGGAACCGGCGGAAGACCGGCCAGGGAAGTTCCCATCGGCTGTGCATCGTCAGGGTCACGTGGTCGGCAGGCAGCGGAACAAACGGACCGGACTCGGGTGAAGCGTCGGGGATGCGAACGTCGATGTAGTTGTTCTCGGTGTTGCCCAGTTGACTTCGTACAGCTCGTAGCACCACGACTCGATGTCGCCGTAGTGGAAGTGGTTGACCTCGTATCGCCGGTCCCCGTGTGACCAGACGTTGCGTGTCAGCGGCAGCGAGGTGGCCTCCGCCGACAGATCCCGTAGCTCATCGACCAGGTCGCCGCTGGAGTCGAGTACGCCAACCAGCTTCTCCAGGATCGGCCAAGGGACGATACCGCCGCCTGCATGAACGACGATGTCCGAAGCCGGCTTCGGCGTGAACGGCCCATCCAGAGTGGCGTCCGGAATCAGGACGGAGAGGAAGGGTCCAGTGCCAGAAGGCCCCGTCAGACCCGCCAACTCGTACTGCCAAGCGTCGTCATGCAAGCTATATCCCGACGTGAGCTGGTACAGCTTGCCGTCGTGGGACCAGATCTCCATCGCCGGATGATCGCAGCCTTCTCCTGCCATGCCGAGCGATATCCGAAGGTGGCCGGCTCGCCGGCCGATGCCGGCCGGAGGCCGCCAGCAGGCCGAGGGGGCCGGCCGCGCCGCGCTTGCGCGGCGCCTTGATCCAGAAGAGAACAACTCGGCAATCATCCATCCGTTGCCGCTATCCCAAGGTGCAGCTGGCAGCGGTTGCTGGATCACTAGCCCGCGATGAAACTCAGCGAAGGCTGCTGCGATGACTCTTTGGCTTCGTGATGCGTGCCTGAGCGATCCAGCGTGGCTTCCCTTAGTAGCATTCAACTCGGCTGCGGGCCCACGCCTCTGGAGACCTGTCATCGTCCAGTTCGACGGAACACATGCGCGTTGGCCAAGACATACGGCAGCGCTGTCGCTCTAACATGTTGTGACGCCCGCATGGCGACAGGAGAGAGATGACTAGCTCGCCCGACGAGACGAGTGACGCCGAGGTACCTCGACAAACGATCACGCTGAACGAAGCGGTCCTAGCCTCTGTCGTTGAGAGCTACTATCCAGATGCGGTCAGGGCTGGTACATCGGCACGCCTTCGCGCTCAAGCCGCCCAATCTGTTGCAACCGCCCTTGCTGGAGCGGCAGTCGCATCGCTAACTTTGAGCAACTTTAAACAGCTCGATCCGAAGCTGCGTCTTGTAGGCTGTGTCACCATTTTGGCGTGGACTGTCGCATCAATCTTGTACATGCGGGCTGTCGGCGCTCCCGCGCCCGACATCGACAAGCTCCGTGGCGTCAATGACCCGGACTCTTTGATAAAGATTGTACTCGAACGGTCCAGGGAGGAACGTAAGAGTGTCGACGGGCGCCAAAAATGGGGGAATATAGCTGCCGCCGCTGGGGCAGTTTTGACGGCTTTCACATTTGCGGCCGCCGTACTATTGCCCGACTATCACGAAGAGAAGAAGGCTACTCTAATACTTTCAAGTGATCAAGCTGTGCTGGTGGAAAAAAATGATTGTGGAACAACTGTAAATATTTCCGGCAAACTGCGAACTGAATCCTTGAAAACTGACATGCTTGAGTTTGTGATTAAATGCGGGGAGAAGGAGAGCCTTCTTCTTTTGCCAAAGAGGGACGTGAAAGGGATTGTTGTAGATGACAGTTGAGGCAGACGGCTTGTTCGCTGAGGGTGAGCCTGTACATGCCCTTAAACGGGCCATCGCGTCGGGTCGAACAATCCTTGTAATCGGCGACCTCTGCAGTCAGATTGATGGCAGGAGAGTTGGGACCAACGCTCTGAGAAGTGCCCTCATTAGGATCGCCACAAAGGGTGCGCAGGATGATGACGTCAGCGCGAGGCTAGACGAGGCACTCCAGGCTGCAAAACGGGAAGACCACAAGGCCGTTATCGACGCGCTTAAAGACGCAGCTGACTTTACGGCGGAAGTCTCGGAATTCTACCGAAGGCTCTTTCAAGGACCATGGGAGCGTATATACAACCTTGCTCCTATTGACCTTCCGCAGATCCTTGAAAAGATTCCTTCGTCAGGTGGTATCTCTTACGTAGATGCGCGGACGGATTTCCGTGTCGAGCATAACAAGAATCAGCTTGTAGATTTTTGTGGATTTAGGTCTTCCGCAGGCGTCGATCAGGAATTCTCGGTGCCGAATGGATCCGGGATGGGTCCAGCAGACCATTGGTATAGACAGTTCGCGGCCGATGTTGTGAGTCGTCCAGTTCTGATACTTGCTACTGAGTCCAATAATGATCTCTGGATGTTCGTTCGGTCTAGGACGGTAACTGAATCGAACGGCACGATGTCTCCCGGATTCTTCTGTTTCGAACAGAGGAGCTTCACTGATACGCTGCGAGCCGGTAATCATTCCATTGCCAGTATCGATCTGCCATTTTCCGATCTGGATCGTACGTGTCTTGCCTCGAATATTCAGGAAGTGTCAGACGGGCACCGAATGCTTACCCGAATTCGCAACGGCCAAGATCTACGAGTCGGGGCACAACTAGTCACGAACTTCCTGCGTAGGCAGGAGACCCCATCATGGGAATTTCTCCGCGGGCATGATCCTTCGTGGGGTGATATATCGGCCGACCGTACAGTTCGGCTCAGCCGACTGTCACGCCTCTACCAAAGCCTTTCAACTGAGAAAGGTCGTAGGAACTTCGTTCTTCTCAAGGGAAGATCTGGTTCTGGGAAGACCACGCTATTGATGAGGTTGGCCTTTGAATTGGAGACGAAGGGGTTGGTCGTTGCGTGGATCGACCGATCGGCAAGCGACCGAGTCTCAGATATAGTTAAACAAGTTGAGAGCCTCGCCCCAGATGCCGTTCTAATAGATGACTTGGATATCTTCGGAGATTCCAGTGCAGACTTTGTGCGCAGGCTTAACCGGAGCGGACGGACATTGGTTGTAGCGACAGTTCGAACTACTCGACTATGGGCGATTGAAAAGCCGCCTAACGCGGATATCGTCGATGGTGACGCAGACCTTAGCGATAAGGATCTCAAGAGCCTGCTCGAAAAATTAAGGGACGCTGGCCTGCTCGGTGAGCTAAATCGTACTGCTGAACCGGATCGTGTTCATCGACTTCGTGAACTCTCGAAGCGTGATTTGCTGGCAGCGTTGATCCAGATTGTGACTGGGCAGCCCTTTGAGGCTCGTATTCAATCCGAGTACGATCAATTGGACCCACCCGAGCAGCATGCATATTCATTGATTTGTTTCGGGGCGTCACGCGTCTACGAGGCGTCGTACCTTCCCGAGCAAGACTTGCTTCAAATGCTCACGCCTGCGCCTCCATACGGAAACTTCATCGTGCATATCGAGGCGCTAGTCGATAGCAGACTGATCGTACGGGATCCACTGGGGTTGAGGGTACGGCATCGAGCTATTGCTGACGCTGTGGTCAAAAGTTTCGACCATAAGAAGATGGCTGAAATGGTTCTTGTGATGCTGGTCTTCTACGCTGGTCGCGCCGTTCATATCAAGGACCCCACACATCCTGATCGCCGGCAGCTTATCCACCTACTCAGTCATTCCCACATGGTTGATCTGCGGCTCGGCCCTGACTTCGTGAGGCCAATTTACGAAAAGGTGCAACCGCTTCTTTCCAGAGACTTCCACTTCTGGCTTCAACGTGGCGCCTTCGAAGTTGAACGTGGTGATCTCGATCTGGCCGACTCATACCTGGAAAGCGCACGAGCCTGTGAGGGCGGTGACCTTGACTTTAAGGTAATCACTGAATGGGGGTTTATGCGGCTCAAGAAGGCGCGAAGGAACGCCGACGATAGACTAGAGCAAACGAAAGCTATCAGAGCGGTTGGTGAGCTAGAACAAATCGCGCGACGGGAAGGAGCGAGGTCACCTCATACGTTCACCATTCTAATCCGGCACGGCACAGAGTGGTTGCAAGACTCGCGTGTTCTCGGAGACGCCGAAAGGCAGAAAATTGCAATTAGGATTCGTGACATGCTTCAGCTTGGCTCTGCCGTGGTGCGGGATAATAGAGATTTTGCGAGAGCGGCCAACGAAATGAAGGGAAAGATCGAGGCCCTGGCATCCGGCGACGACGAGCCTTTCGCTTTTCCGCTGATGTAGTAGGTACTTTGCCGTCCATTGCAGCCAGAGGTAGTGGTCGGCCGAGGAGCCGGCTCTCGTCGAAATTAATGGTGGCCAGACGGCTAGGCCATCGGGGAATCCGAGATGTACGAGGTCGTGGAAATCCCGTGCGGTGCCCGGCTGGCCGCCAAGTGCAAGCCGTGCGCCGAACGCAACCGTCGTCTCCGGATCCAGCAGATCCGGGAAGGCTGGCACCTGGCCGACGAACCAGCGGTGCGCCCCGACCGCCCGGGGGAGGACGCTCTCGACCTGGTGAAGACCCGGGCTCACCTGGAGTTCGACCGGGCCGCGGTGCACTACCAGCCGATGACTCCGGACGAGCGCGTCGAGCAACTGGCCGAACTGGACGCCCGTATCGCTGAGGTCGATGAGGTCCTGGCCGAGACGGACCTACGTGGTCACCTGACCCCGAAAGAGCGCGACGACCGCCCGCGCCGTGCCCGCTCGACGAAGCGCCGGCACGACTCCCCGGACCTGCCGCGACTGCCTGTCGACCCGCGCACCGTCGGCCGTTCCTTCCAGGGCAAGGCCGGCCAGACCTACCGCCCGTCGATGCTGGTCACGCTGACCCTCGACTCACACGAACAGGTCCACTCCCACATGCGGCGCGGCGCCTACGTGGTCCCGTGTGCCTGCGGCGAGCGCCACCACCCGCACGACCCGAAGCTCGGCACGCCCGTCGACCCGGCCGCCTACGACTACCGACGGGCAGCGCTCGATGCGATCCACTTCGCTCGGGTGCTCGACCGCTGGTGGCAGAACCTCCGCCGGGCCGCGGGCTGGAACGTCCAGTACGCCGGTGCCATCGAGCTCCAACGCCGCCTCGCCCCGCACGCGCACTTCGCCGTGCGGGGCACCCTGCCCCGACGCCTGGTCAACCAGGTGGCGGCGGCGACGTACCACCAGGTGTGGTGGCCCCCGTTCGATGAGTTCGTCTACACCGTCGACCGCCCGCCGATCTGGAGCGCCGACCTGGGCGGCTACGTCGACCCGGCAACCGGCGAAACCCTGCCCACGTGGGGCGAAGCGCTGGACGCCTTGGAGGACCCGGACGCGCGTCCCGCGTACGTCGCAAGGTTGGGCCGTGTCGACGCCCGCGGCATCGCCCAAGGCTCGAAGGACGCCGAGCGCTCGATCCGGTACGTGACGAAGTACGTCACCAAGGATCTGACCGAGCACGCGCCGGCGAACTCGGCCACCCAGAAGGCGCACGCGGATCGGCTGCACGCCGAGCTGGCCGTCCTGCCCTGCTCTCCGACGTGCGCGAACTGGCTGCTCTACGGCGTCCAGCCGGACCGCGCCAAGCCGGGCCTGGTCCCCGGCCGCTGCACCGGCAAGGTCCACCAGCGGGCCACGCTCGGCTTCACCGGCCGCCGTGTCCTGGTCTCTCGGCAGTGGTCCGGCAAGACGCTGGCCGACCACCGCGCCGACAACCGGGTGTGGATCCGCGCGGCCCTCGGCGGCGACGCCGAGCAGGAGGCAACGCCGGACGAGAAGGACCGGTACCGCTTCGAGCTGGCTCGCCCGGAAGACCCGGACGTCTTGCCCCTGGAGCACCGGATCTTGAGGACCGTCTCGGAGCGAATCCGCTGGCGAGCCCAGGTCAGAACTCTTTCGGCAACTGTCCCGACGCAACAAGCCGCCTGATCCCGACATGAGGAGGACCCGAATGGATGACGAGCTGTTGACCGCCGATGAGGTCGCCGCTCGCCTTCGTGCCACACCGAGATTCGTGCGCCGTCTCGTCTCCGAGCGCCGCATCGAGTTCGTGAAAGTCGGCCGCCTGGTCCGCTTCGACCCGGCCGCGGTCGTCCACTACATCGACTCCCACCGCGTCGCCCCGACGGATCGGGCGGCGATCCGCGCCTACGTACGGGGAGCGCACTGATGGCCAACCAGAAACGCCACCGCCGTTTCGGCAACATCCGCAAGCTGCCGTCGGGCCGCTTCCAAGCGCGCTATCTCGGCCCGGACGGCATCACCCGCAACGCCGACCACACCTTCGAGACCGAGAAGCTGGCGGCCCAGTGGCTGACCCTGGTCGAGTCGGAGATCATCCGCGGGGAGTGGCAGGCACCGGAGGCCGGCGAGGTGCATCTCTCCGGGTACGGCAAGGAGTGGATCGCGCACCGCAAGTTCCAGCCGCGCCCGCGAGAACTACGAGGACCTGTTCCGCCTGCACATCGAGCCGATCCTCGGCCACCTCTCGCTCGGCGCCATCAAGCCGCAGACGATCCGCTCCTGGCGCGGCAAGCTGCTGGCTGGTGGCACAACCGAACCGCAGGCTGTGAAGTCGTATTCGCTGCTGCGGGCGATCCTCAATACCGCGGTCCGTGAAGACGAGATCTTGAAGCAGAACCCATGCCGGATCCCTGGTTACGACCGGTACCACACCCCGGAGCGCCCGGTGGCCACCGTCGCCCAGGTCCTCGCGCTCGCCGAGCAAATGCCGCCGCGATACGTGGCGTTGATCACGGTCGCTGCGTTCTCCGGCCTCCGCTGGGGTGAGTTGGCCGCGCTGCGGCGATGCGACGTCGACGTGGCGGCCGGGACCGTACGCGTACCCCGGAAGTTGGCGGCTTTGAAAAGCGGTTTGGAGTTCGGTCCGCCGAAGTCGGCGGCAGGCATCCGCGTCGTCGCTCTTCCGGCAGTTGCCCGCAAGGCTCTGATCAGCCACTTGGGCGAGTTCACCGGCGCGCACCCGGAAGCGCTGATCTTCACCGGCGACAAGGACATGCCTTTGCGAACCGGCAACTTCAGACGGGCGGTGAAGTGGGCGAAGTCGCTGGCGGACGCGGGGATGCCAGCGGGATTCCACTTCCATGACCTCCGGCACACCGGCAACAACATCGCGGCGGCCAGCGGCGCCAGCACGCGGGAGCGGATGCACCGGATGGGTCACGCGAGCATGAGGGCCGCGCTGATCTACCAGCACGCGACCAGCGAGCGGGACCGCGAGATCGCCGACACGATGGACAAGCGGATCACCAAGGGCACGAAGTCCGGGAAGCCGGCCAAGGATTCGGCCAGCAAGCCGGCGAAGGCCGCGGGTGGCAAGCGAGCGAAGCGCAGCAAGCCGACAGACACCGCGGCTGGCACCGGCAAGGCGGCCAAGCGCGACCGCGGCCCGAGGTCCGATACGTAATGGCACGCTAATGGCACGCAAGATCATCCGGGCGGGTGAATGACGAAGGCCCAGACCAGCGAAACCATCGCTGACCTGGGCCTTCGTGTTGGAGCGGGCGACGAGAATCGAACTCGCGTAATCAGTTTGGAAGACTGAGGCTCTACCATTGAGCTACGCCCGCATGACCCCCGAGAAGCTCGGGGCTCGTGCACAGCTTACTGAATCATCTGCCGTCCGCGCGAACCGGATTCCCCAGCAGGTGACTCCAGCGCACACGCAGGCGAGCCGACCGCATACACTGGCCGTCGCCACGGGGTGTGGCGCAGCTTGGTAGCGCACTCGCTTTGGGAGCGAGGGGCCGTGGGTTCAAATCCCGCCACCCCGACTGATACCAACATCCGCAGCAACAAGGAGTACGCCTGTGAAGAGCACCGTCGAGACTCTGAGCCCGACTCGGGTGAAGCTCGCCATCGAGGTGCCGTTCGAGGAGCTCAAGCCGAGCCTGCAGAAGGCGTACCGGGAGATCGGCTCGCAGGTCCAGGTGCCGGGCTTCCGTAAGGGCAAGGTTCCGGCAGCGGTGATCGACCAGCGGGTCGGCCGTGGCGCCGTGCTGAACGAGGCCGTTCAGGAGGCGATCCCGCAGCAGATCCTCGCCGCGGTCCAGGAGCACGACGTCAAGACCCTGGGTCGTCCCGAGGTCGAGATCACCGAGTTCGCCGACAACGCGCCGCTGAAGTTCACGGCTGAGGTCGACGTCCGCCCGGAGATCAACGTGCCTGACCTCGCCGCGATCACCGTGGAGGTCCCGGCTGTCGAGATCGGCGACAACGAGATCGACGAGCAGATCAACGGCCTGCGTGAGCGCTTCGCGACCCTCAAGACCGTCGAGCGTCCCGCTGCGGAGGGTGACTACGTTCAGCTCGACCTGAACGCCACCGTCGACGGTGAGGACGTTCCGGGCGGCTCGGCCACCAACATCTCGCACGAGGTCGGCAGCAAGCAGCTGCTCCCGGGCCTCGACGAGGTGCTCGTCGGCCTGTCCGCCGACGAGGAGGCCACCTTCACCACGCAGCTCGTCGGTGGCGACTTCGCCGGCCGCGACGCTGAGGTCAAGGTCCTCGTGAAGAGCGTCAAGGACAAGCAGCTCCCCGAGATCGACGACGACTTCGCCCAGCTGGCGAGTGAGTTCGACACCCTCGACGAGCTCCGCGAGGACCTGAAGACCCGCCTCGCCAAGGTGAAGAAGGTCGAGCAGATCTACGCGGCCCGTGACGAGGCGCTCAAGCAGCTCGTCGCGGCGGCGGAGATCCCCGCTCCGGAGGGTGTCGTCAAGGACGAGGTCGAGGGCCGCAAGCAGGCCATGACCGACCAGCTGGAGCGGATCGGCGCGACCCTCGCCGACTACCTCGCCTCCGAGGAGAAGACCGAGGAGCAGATCGACGAGGAGCTGACCGAGGCCGCCCAGGAGGGCGTCCGGATTCAGCTGCTGCTCGACACCATCGCCGACGCCGAGGACGTCCAGGTCACCGACGACGAGTTCGGCCACGAGATCGTGCACCGGGCGCAGCGTGCCCAGATGCAGCCCCAGCAGTACTACGACCAGCTGGTGCGCTCGGGCGCCGCGGCCGCCGTCTTCGGCGACGTGCGCCGGGGCAAGGCGCTGGCCTCGGTCATGGAGCAGGTCACGATGAAGGACAGCGAGGGCAACGTGCTCTCGCTGGAGGACCTGCGCGACGGCGACGAGCACGCGGGTCACAACCACTGATCTGAATAGCTTCTGACCGGCCACCGCGCACCGCTCACGGTGCGCGGTGGCCGGTGTCTTTTCCAGGGGTACGGCCACCCGATGCGCTGTCAGCGAACACCTGCCCGAGCGGGAAGCTGATGCGCATCCGACCAGTTAGGTTGGTCGTACGACGGACAACCTGCCGGCCGCACCAACGGCCGACACAGCAAGCTGTGAAGGGCTGCCATGACCGATCTCCACATTCCCACCGGGCCCGTGTCGCGGCGCGGCGGCGGTGACACCCTGAGTGGCAACCTCGACGACTCGGTCTTCAACCGCCTGCTGCGAGAGCGGATCATCTTCCTCGGCAGCGAGGTGACCGATGCGAGCGCCAACCGCATCTGCGCGCAGCTGCTGCTGCTCTCCGCCGAGGACCCGGAGGCGGACATCCACCTCTGGATCAACTCGCCGGGCGGCTCTGTCTACTCGGGTATGGCCATCTACGACACGATGCAGTTCATCGACAACGACGTGCAGACGGTCGCGATGGGTATGGCCGCCTCGATGGGCCAGTTCCTGCTCTGCGCCGGGACCCCGGGCAAGCGTTTCGCTCTGCCGCACGCGCGCATCATGATGCACCAGCCGTCCGGTGGCATGGGCGGTACTGCCGCCGACATCGCCATCCAGGCTGAGCAGATGCTCTACACGAAGCGGATGTTCCAGGAGCGGATCGCGTTTCACACGGGTCAGACTCAGGAGCAGATCGCGGCCGACTTCGACCGGGACCGCTGGTTCACGGCCGAGGAGGCCAAGGACTATGGCTTCATCGACAAGGTGATCACCGGGGCCACACAGGTCCCGGACGGTGCCGGAACGCTGAACTGAGGAGCTGAACCATGACCGACCTTTCCATGCCTCCCGGGTTCGCTCCGGTGCACAACCGCTACGTGCTGCCCTCGTTCTCCGAGCGCACCTCGTGGGGGATCAAGGAGTCCAACCCGTACAACAAGATGTTCGAGGACCGGATCATCTTCCTCGGCGTGCAGGTGGACGACGCGTCGGCCAACGACGTGATGGCCCAGTTGCTGACGCTGGAGAGCACCGACCCGGACCGCGACATCCTGATGTACATCAACTCGCCCGGTGGCTCGTTCACCGCGATGACCGCGATCTACGACACCATGCAGTATGTCCGGCCCGACATCAGCACGGTCTGCCTCGGCCAGGCCGCCAGCGCGGCCGCGGTGCTGCTCGCCGGCGGTACCCCGGGCAAGCGGATGGCGCTGCCGCACTCGCGGATCATCATCCACCAGCCGGCCACCGAGGGTGGTTACGGTCAGGGATCCGACATCGAGATCCAGGCGCGCGAGATCATGCGGATGCGGACCCAGCTGGAGGAGCTGATTTCACATCACTCCACCCGTCCGATCGAGCAGGTTCGCAAGGACATCGACCGCGACAAGATCATGACGGCCGACGAAGCCAAGGAGTACGGGCTGGTCGACGTCGTTCTGGCGACTCGTAAGAAGAGCCTCCAGACGGCCGGCGTCTGACCCGGGGAGCTCGGTGTCAGGGGTCGGCCGGCTGACGCTAGACTGGCCGACCCCTGACACGCCCGTTTTGGGGGGTCGGAGAACAGCCCCTTTGCGGGTAACGTCGAGACTGCAGCCTCAGGTAGGCGGGTCGGCGGACGATAGATGGCAACGAGGCAATCAAGTCTCGTACAAGGTCCGGTCGACGGCCGGCCAATGAACGCAGGGAGAACGTAGGTGGCACGGATCGGCGACGGTGGCGACCTACTCAAGTGCTCCTTCTGTGGGAAGTCGCAGAAGCAGGTCAAGAAACTCATCGCAGGCCCTGGGGTCTACATCTGCGACGAGTGCATCGACCTCTGCAACGAGATCATCGAAGAGGAGCTGGCCGAGACCGGCGAGGTGAAGTGGGAAGAGCTTCCCAAGCCGATGGAGATCTGCCAGTTCCTGGACAACTATGTCGTTGGCCAGGAACAGGCGAAGAGGGCACTCTCCGTCGCGGTCTACAACCACTACAAGCGGATCCAGGCCGAGTCGAACGGTGCTCCCGGTGGGGGCAGCGACGTCGAGGTGGCCAAATCCAACATCATGCTGATCGGGCCCACCGGGTGCGGTAAGACGCATCTGGCGCAGACGCTGGCCCGCATGCTGAATGTGCCGTTCGCCATTGCGGACGCCACCGCGCTCACCGAGGCCGGCTACGTCGGCGAGGACGTCGAGAACATCCTGCTCAAGCTCATTCAGGCCGCCGACTACGACGTCAAGCGGGCCGAGCAGGGCATCATCTACATCGACGAGGTCGACAAGATCGCCCGCAAGAGCGAGAACCCGTCGATCACCCGGGACGTCTCCGGTGAGGGTGTCCAGCAGGCACTGCTCAAGATCCTCGAGGGTACGGTCGCGAACGTCCCGCCCCAGGGCGGTCGCAAGCACCCGCACCAGGAGTTCATCCAGATCGACACGACGAACGTGCTGTTCATCGTGGGCGGCGCCTTCGCGGGCCTCGACCGGATCATCGAGCAGCGGGTCGGGCAGAGCGGCGTCGGCTTCGGCGCACGTCTCCGGTCGATCTCCGAGCGGAACACCGACGACATCTTCGGCAAGGTCATGCCGGAGGACATGCTGAAGTTCGGTCTGATCCCGGAGTTCATCGGCCGTCTGCCGGTGATCACCACGGTCCGCAACCTGGACCGTGATGCGCTCATCAAGATCCTCACCGAGCCGCGGAATGCCTACGTGAAGCAGTATCAGCGTCTCTTCGAGCTCGACGGCGTGGAGCTGGAGTTCGACGAGGGCGCGCTGGAAGCCATCGCCGACCAGGCCATGCTGCGGGGCACCGGTGCCCGTGGTCTTCGGGCGATCATGGAGGAAGTCCTCCAGAACGTGATGTTCGAGGTGCCCAGCAACCCCGACGCCGCACGTGTCGTGATCACCCGCGAGGTCGTCGTGGAAAACGTGATCCCGACGATCGTGCCACGCGAGTTCGTCGGCCGGCGTCGCCGTCCCGACCGTGAGGAGAAGTCGGCCTGACCGGCTCTCTGCCCCGTCATCCTGCCGTCGCCCACACCGGGCGACGGCAGTGTTGTCTTCGGGGGTCGTGGCGGCTCTCAGGGACCGGCGGCACCCCATCGGTGCGTCAGCCCTGCTCGTGACAGTGGGTGGGAGCGGCCACCGGGTCCGCGGGCTGTCACGGATCGCGGCGGGTCGCCGTACGCTCGATCCATGCGTGTCGCCGTCTGCCAGCTGAACTCACGGGAAGACCGTGCCCACAATCTCGCCGTGGCTCGTGAACTGCTCGAACGTGCCGCCGCCGGCGGCGCGGAGTTCGCGGTGCTGCCGGAGTACGTCGACTTTCTCGGTCGCTCCGCCGACGCTCCGAAACCGGAACCGATCGACGGTGAGTTCGCCGCCTTCTTCGCCGCGGCGGCGCGTGAGCTCGGCCTCTGGGTGCACGCCGGCTCGTTCCACGAGACCGGTCCGGACGCCGCCCGCACCTACAACACCTCGCTGCTCTTCGCCCCCGAGGGCGAGAGAACGGCGGTCTACCGCAAGATCCATCTGTACGACGTGGAGATCGCCGGCCGCGTCTCCTATCAGGAGTCGCGCACCGTGGCGCCCGGAGAGGCGACCGTGGTCACCGAGGTCGGTGGCGTGCCGACCGGTCTGAGTATCTGCTACGACCTGCGTTTTCCCGAGCTGTACCGCCGGCTCGCGATCGCCGGTGCCCGGATCCTCGTGGTTCCGGCCGCGTTCATGCTGCACACCGGCCGTGATCATTGGGAGGTGCTGCTGCGAGCGCGGGCGATCGAGAACCAGTGCTACGTACTCGCGGCGGGGCAGGTCGGTGACCACGAGCCGGGTCGTACCTGTTTCGGCCGCAGCATGGTCGTCGACCCGTGGGGGACGGTGATCGCCCAGGCCGCCGACACCGTCGGTGTCACCCTCGCCGACCTGGACCTGGCCCGCCTGGAGACGATCCGTACCGAGGTCCCGAGCCTCGCCAACCGCAGGCTCTGACGCCCGGCCGTATCGTCGACGGTGGGCATGGTGAGGTGCGGATGGTGCGCCCTCGCCGAGCCGCTCAACGTCGCGAGCCGTGATCCGGGGTGGGCATCTCGGGCTGGCACGGTGCCCGGGCCTGCCTCGCGCCGCCCGGCCTTGGCCTGATCTACCTCGGGCCGGTGCGGGCCGGCTGGGCCCGACTCCAAGAGCGTCTCGGCCCGTGGGGCCAGCCGTCCGCGACTCCGCCGAAGGCAGATGAGATCGCAGGTGTATCCGGCGTCACAGACTCTCTACGAGGTAGCTGATCGCGGTCAGGGCGAGCACTGCTGCGCCCGCCAGAAGCAACGCGCCGCCCATCCGGGTGGGGCCGCGCATCAGCAGCTTCCGGGACGACACCACCACCGTGACCAGCACAAGCAGCCCGATCACCCACTGCCAGAGCGGGACGAGCAGGCCTAGGACCGCGTCGGCCGCCAGTGTGGGGGAAGTGGCCATGCCACCACTGTGTCATGGGTTGCCTCCATCGTGTGCCACCTCGGCACGCTCGATGGGCACGGACGTCGATTTGCGGAGAGCCACATGGGTCGCGTAACTTTCTCTCTGCCAACGGGAAACCGGTACGGAGCGGCACGAAAGTGACAATCCAGAAGGTGCCACGGGGGCGGTCGAGAGCGAGCTATGCTCGTACTTGGCACCGGGTGGTGCGACGAAGAATCCAAGAAATTGGATTTGCGGTTGCGAAGCCGGCCGGGTAGAGTGGCAAAGCCAGCAGGGAGCCGGGCGGATAGATCGCTTAGCGATCGAGGCCGGTTCTGCTAGGTCACTTCCCGCATCGCGGGGAAACACTTGGGCGTTGTCGACGAGGGTCAACTTCGGGCGACGAAAACGACCGGGTATATTTGAGCGGTTGCCTCAGGAGCGAGTCCGTCAAGGGCTCGGATCTTGATGTGCGGTTGTTCTTTGAGAACTCAACAGGGTGCTTGATAAGCCAGTGCCAATTATGGCAATACCCCGGCCTGTCCTTTATTGGATGGGTTGGAGATTCCTTTGGCAACATTTGTTTGTTGCCGGGACGCTTTTCCAAAGATTTTGTTGGAGAGTTTGATCCTGGCTCAGGACGAAC